>CANNEA010000001.1 GCA_947503525.1 uncultured Carboxylicivirga sp.
GGTGTAAGTGTGGTAACGCACGTAGCCGAGCAGTACTAATTGCCCGAAGCTTTTTCAGAGTAAGTTTTTTTTCTAGCTATAGAAAGAGATATTATAAAGATACACTCAGTAGTAATGGTGGATATGATTTTGTTTGTGCCGATATGTTATATTTAGTGATTAGTAATTAGGTTTTAGGTGTTAGGAATGACTAACAACTAATAGCTAAGAACTAAAACCTAAGTTAAAAATATTTAGGTGGCTATTGCGCTGGGGTCCCACCTCTTCCCATTCCGAACAGAGAAGTTAAGCCCAGCAGCGCCGATGGTACTGCGTAGAAGTGGGAGAGTAGGTCGCCGCCCTTTTTATTAAGAAGAGTAATCGAATTTGTTTTCGCTTACTCTTTTTTTGTGCTTAAAATTTAGCGCTGTAAACGCATCAAATCAAAACCCCTTATTCATTAGAGTAAGGGGTTTTTGGGGTATAAATATTAGAGACGGTCATGGAGAGATTTGTCATGGCAGAATATAAAGTAATTGGCTATATTGTTCTCTATAATCATAAATGTTACTTAATATGAATTTATTACTTATAAGTAATTCAACAATGGCTGGGGAAGCCTATTTGGATTATCCGAAACATAACATTGCGGAATTCCTGGGAGCATCAAAAATGAAATGTTTGTTTATTCCTTACGCTGGAGTAACAGTTTCATTTGACGACTATGAAGCAAAAGTAAAGAGTCGCTTTAATGAAGTAGGACATGATATTATCTCTATTCATCATTTTGATGATCCGGTAAAGGCAGTAGAAGAAGCTGAAGTTATAGTTGTTGGTGGAGGAAGTACATGGCAATTGCTTCGTATGATTCATGACAATAATTTAACTGAAGCTATTCGCAAAAAAGTATTTAGTGGTACCAAATATATTGGATGGAGTGCAGGATCTAATTTAGCTTGTCCTACCATTAAAACAACCAATGATATGCCGATCATCGATCCATTGGGTTTTGATGCTTTAAATATGATTCCATTTCAGATTAATCCGCATTATTTAGATGCTAATCCGGATGGGCATGGTGGTGAAACCCGTGAAGATCGAATAATTGAATTTGTGGAAGTTAACAGAGAAACAACAGTTGTTGGCTTACGTGAAGGATGTATGTTTACTTTCGATGAAAATGGAATAGGCTATATTGGTACTCGACCATTGAGGATATTTAAGTATGGTGTAGAGCCTTATGAAGTGCAGGCTGACGATGATTTTTCATTCTTAATAAAATAAAAAAAGAGGCTAAGGCCTCTTTTTTATTCATCTATATCTTTCAAAATATTTTCTACTTCTTCTTCAGTTTTGTGCAGCTTTTCCTTACATAACTTAATTAAGGTACTAACCCTCTTAACTTTTGTGGACAGATCATCAACATCAAGTTCTTCGTTTTCTATTTGCTGAAGAATTTGTTCTATTTCCTCTATCGCTTCAGTATATGAAATTTTCTTTTTAGTCATGCTTACTTTTTAATTTGTTCCGTTAAGTGGTAATGTAAAGGTAAAGGTACTACCTTTTTCCAATTCACTTTCGGCCCAAATACTTCCCTTATTAATTTCAACAAATTCTTTACACAGAACAAGTCCTATGCCAGTCCCTTTTTCATTAAATGTACCTTTAGTGGTAAAATTCGAATCCACTTGAAATAATTTCTCAACATTCTCCTGACGAATACCAACACCGGAATCGGATACTGCCACTTCAATCATGCCATTTTTCTTTGAAGCAACTACATAAATGACGCTTCCAACTCTTGAAAATTTTATGGCATTACTTATTAAATTACGTAAAACAGTACTAAACAAATTTTGATCGGCCCACGCCACTAAATCTTTTTCAATTTTAGGACTAATTACAATATCTTTTTCTTCGGCACTCAATCTTAACAGTGAAACAATATTCTGACTTTGGATAGAAACGTCGATATGCATTGGTTTGTATTCGGTCGTTCCCAACTGTGTCCTGGACCATTGAAGTAGGTTTTCAACCAAGCCCAGGAGACGTTTAGTCGAATTGTGAATCACCTGTGAATAGTCAATAACTTCCTTGGTATTTTTCGATTCGGCATGAAGACAAAGCATTTCGGCAAAACCCATCAATGAACTGAAGGGGCTCTTGAGATCATGGGCAATGATTGAAAAGAATTTGTCTTTTGTCGCGTTTAATTGAGCAAGCTCAGCATTCTTCACTTTTAGTTGTTGGTTTGACTTACGTCGTAAACGTATAAGTAAAAATAGAAAAATGATACAGGCTAAAAGAGCAATGCTAATGATTAAATATAGTGTTCTGGTTTCTTTAGCTTTATCTAAATCTTCTTGTTTCGAAATATTATCCTGTTCCAATTTAGAAATAGTTTCTTCCTTCTGTAACAAGTTATATACAGCTTCCATGCGTGCACTATTAGCCAATGCTTGTTCGTCGGTAATGGAGTCTTTTAGATTAGCATAGAGTTTTTGGTATTGGAATGCGTTTTTAAAATCCTGCTGTTGTTCGTATAATTCAGATTTAGTATCGTAGCATTGCGCCAGAATTGGTTTCTCATTAATGCGCTGTGCAATCTCAATTGCCCTATTAAGATAATCGTTTGCTTGCGTATAGCGATCAAACGACATAACGGTTTGTGCTAAGTGAAGATAGGTTTCTGATTCCAAGGCAGGATCGTCATAATTGATAAGCAGCTTTAATGCTTTTTCAAAATAAGAGATAGCCAGCTTATAATCCTTCCCGAATTGGTGGGCTCGACCAATGTTAACGTATGTGACCGCTATGTCTGCACTATCTTTTTCAGTGCGTTCATACCGCAATGAAATCTCATAATTTTCCAGAGCAGAATTAATATCACCCATCTTCAGGAAAACTTCACCTATGTTATTATGACAACTACTTACTCCGTTTACATCTTTTAATTCGGTATAAATACTCAATGCTTCCCTATAGTAACGAATCGCAGAATCATACTTATTAAGTGAGTAATATATATTACCCAGATTATTCATTAAACTAGCCCTGCTATCTTTATTATTGGTTAGCTGGTTAAGTTCTAATGCTTTTTCAAGGCATTTTAAGGCATCATTATATTGAGCCAATTGGTTTAATACAACACCTTTATTAGTTAGCGCTTTTAACATTAACTCAACATTATCACTTTCCTCACCCAAGTTCAGCACTTCATTAAAGTAACTAAGTGCCATGGCATAATTGCGTTGGTACCAATACATGGCCCCAATGCTATTCAAGGAATTTCCTTGATCAACGGTATTGCCTGATTTCTGGTATGAATTGGATGCATTAGTGAAATAAGTAATGGCTTGGTTAAAATCGCTATTTGCAGAAGTAATCCATCCTAAATAATTGTACAGCTTACCCAGGTGTTCGTCATTTGTTGTATAGTTTCTATATGAGAATGCGGAATTAAGATGAGTAAGTGATCTTTCATAATCATCTATTTCATACAACTGAATGCCACAAAACAGATAAGTTTCAAATTTTTCAAGACCAGATGCAGAATCCAAATTTTTAACGGCATTTTCACAAATGGTAATGATTTCTTTCGAATCGGTAGTCTGTTCAAGTGTTTGTTGTAAAGTAGCCGTTTTACTTGTAGTTTGGGCTGATGATTGCTCTGTTGCTTCTGAATTAGTATAAGCAAGAGCCAAGGAACTGCTCAAAGTAATAGCCAACAGCAACATAAAAATGTAGCGATATATATTTCTAACCATTTGTGTTTTATTCCCCTATTAAAAACAACTAAAAATATAAAAAGCTTTTAATAAACAACTTAAATTAATCATTAATTTTTTCAACACGACTAATTAAGTAACCTTTATGTAATTGTGTTGTTAGTGTTTCTCCTACTTTTACAGACTTTATGTCTTTGATTGGTTGATCGTTTTGATAGGAGATAGAATAACCACGTTTTAAGATATTAGAAGGATCAGAAAGATTAGATGTCTTTTCAGCTAATTCCAATTGTTGATATTTATTTTTTATGTAAGCCCCCAATTCGAGCTTAAGTTGAGTTTGCTGAAACCGGCACAATTGCAAACCACTTCTTACTTGTTTTTTTGTAAGATAATGAATGGATTCCTTAACATGACTTATAAATGATTGTTGTTGATCAAAATAAGACTTTACGGCAAAATTTAAGCGATGTGCTGCCTCTTGTGGTTGACGTCTTTTGCGGGTAATGATGCTATTGACTAATGGTTGTAAGGTGTTAATGGCTAATTCTAGCCGGTGACTTTTGTTTTTAAGTATTTGTTGGCTTTCATCAATGACCTGAGCTTGCAGATCTTGGAGATAGGCATTAAAATGATCTATTCTATCAATGATATATTCAGCAACTGCGGTTGGTGTTTTAAGTTTTGTATGCGCCACTAAATCACAAACTGACTCATCTCTTTCATGTCCTATGCCTGTCAGAACAGGGAGAGGAAATTGTGCGATATTAACTGCCAGCCAATATGTGTCGAAACACATCAGGTCAGAAGATGAACCTCCACCTCTAATAATTATCACCGCATCAAAAATATCTTCATATTCATATATCCGTTCCAGTGCATCTATAATGGATTGTTCAGCCTCATTGCCTTGCATTATGGCCTCAAAAAGTTTATGATAAATTTTAAAACCACCTGGGTTATTCTCTAATTGATTTACAAAATCTTCATATCCGGCTGCAGTAGGAGAAGATATGATGGCCAGCTTTTGAGGTACGGCAGTTAAATTAACTTCCTTATTCATATTCATTACGCCCTCTTCTTCGAGCTGTCGAATCACTTCCAATCGCTTCCGGGCAATATCTCCAAGTGTAAAAGAAGGATCAATATCCTTGATGTTTAAACTTAATCCATACTGTTCCTGAAATTCTACACTGGCTTTAATCAATACTTTTATGCCACTTACTAATTCTTGTTTGGTGGTAGTTTCAAAATATGGTTTAAGCATTCGAAAAGTAAAAGCCCAAATTGTTGCCCTAATCTTTGCTTTAATCGTATCTCCTTGTTCTTCTTTTTCGATTAATTCCAAATAGCAATGCCCGCTACGTACCGTTCTAATTTCACTAATTTCGGCAACCACCCAAACTGCCTCAGGAAATGAATTTGCCAGTTCACCTTTTATTTGTTGGTTGAGTTGAAAAAGACTTAAGTGTTCAGGCATAACGCTTACCTTTTAAGTACTTTAAAGTGCTGTTTCTTTGTATTAAATTCAATTAGAACAAGGTATAATCCTGCGGGATAATGAGAAATGGAATTAATGTTTATTCTTGAGTTCGAGGCATAATGTTGTTCAAAAAGAGAATTACCTAGCATGTCATAAATCGATACTTTAACATCGCCTAATATGGATATTTGCTGAGTTTTAAATATATTAAGATGGCTTGAAAATGGATTTGGACTTAAGGTCCAATACTCTGCATTATCATTATTTTTTCCTATATCAGTTCGGTAAGCCTGGTTAAAATCCGGAATGCCATACCCAAAAGAATGGTCTGGATGGTTAATCTGATTACTACTTTCAAAAATCAAATTAACAATTTCTTTTGCGGTAAAATCCGGAAGAGATTGCCATAAACATGCGGCCATACCTGCAATGACCGGTGATGAATAAGATGTTCCATTACCGCGTTCAATACCTCCAGATAGGCTTTGCACAGCTGTTGATTGTCCCATGGCTGTGACTTCGGGTTTTACGCGTTTGTCATAACTTGGTCCATAGGAAGAGAAACTTGCACGAACACTATCATTTCGCATTGCAGCAACCGCAATGGTTCCTTTTGCATCTGCCGGTACACCGATATAATTCCATGAACCACCACCTTCATTTCCTGCACTGGTTACCAATATCATTCCTTTATTCGAGGCAATTTCAGCAGCAGTAGACGCCCTGGATGTGCCATCAAGTGTTTCGTATGAATAGCTGGTGTATGGATAGTCGAAGGTAGTATAGCCTAAGGAGGTGTTTATAACATCAATGCCTAAACTGTCAGCCATTTCAACAGCACATATCCAGTAATCTGGTTCTATAGGAGTTTCGGGTATGGCATCTTCTGTCCGCATTAACCAGTATGAGGCTTCAGGAGCAGTACCCATGTATACATCTTCAATTTTACCTCCCATGATTGAAAGTACTTTCATACCATGGTAATGTTCATTAAAGATATTTGATTCCGGATTTACAAAATCTTTTGTTCCAAGTATTTGATTGTTGTCCCATAGATGCTGAAATGAAGGTAAGTCATCTGCGGATCTAAAACCAGCATCGATAACAGCAATATGAATTCCTTCTCCTCGATATCCTCTATCATGAAGTTTGTGACCATTGATGGTTTGTATCTGATCCCAGGCTTGACCATACTCATCAGAGGTAGAATTTTTAAGTCCAGGGTAAGTGTCATCATCCATAAATTTTTTAGTGGCAGATGATTTTTCAGATGAAAATGTTAACTCTACATATGAAATAAAACTTACGCAATCCAGAGTATCCATCAATTTTTGATTGGAGGAGAATACAACAGCTCCATTCAACCATTTAGTAGTGTGTCGGACATCAATTTCTAATTTTCTAAGGCTGTCAACATAGTAAGGAGAAACGGGCAAATCTTCTTCTTCAATATCAATATTTTGTTTTGTTCTTCTTTCAATAGCTCTTTGACTCAGAAATTCTTCTGGTTTTTCAAGACTATATTCAGAATGGTTTTTATCAGTGAATTGAACATAATAGCCCTTGGTCTGAGCCTTACTATATAAGCCTGATAATATAAAAAAGTTTAGGATAAGGATTAAAAGCTTCATGCGTTTATCGTCTAATATATTCGTCCGGATTGTTTTGCATTTTCTCAGGATCCTTTAGCTTACCCTTATTTCTTTCAAATTCTTCCTTTTCTTTAGCTTGTCGTTCTTCCAGTACTTCAGGATTAAGCAATGTTCCATTTTTATATTTTAAGATGTAGTTTTCCTTTCCATCTGCTAAATAAAAAATCCATTTACCATCCTCTTTATCCGCTGTATAATTGGCATCTATTTCTAAATTACCATTCTCATAATAATATAAATATTTTCCTTCCAGCAAACCATTTATATATTCAGCCTCCAGCATTGTAGCACCATTTCTAAAAAACTTTTTCCATTGCCCGTGTTTTTTTCCATTCTGCCAGTGATAGGTTTCGGCAGTTGCACCATTGGGGTAAAACACGATGGTTTGCCCATGCTGTTTGTTGTTTCTGAATTCTTCGGTTGAAGCAATTGTTTTTTTAGCCGTATAGTAGGTCCATTTGCCTTCTTTATTTTTACCAACAAATTTACCGCTAGAGGCTAATTCGCCCTTGTCATCAAATAATTCTGCTTCCCCGTTTATGCCTTGATCATCATAAACAATGCGTGTACTCATTTTACCATTGGGATAATAGCGGGTATACTCTCCGACAGGTTTATTATCCTTAAAAGTTGCTTTATATAAGGTTGATCCATCGGTATATCTTTTCTCCCAAGGACCTTGCTTTAGGCCTTTACTATCTGTTTTATTATAATTCTCGGGAATTGGAGCTACGGTTTTCTTTTTAGCTGGTACTTTATTGCCAAAAACGTCAGTTACCTGAGCTTGCACCGAAAGGTTTGACAAAAATGCGAAAGCGACTAGTAGAAGTAGTTGTATTATTTTCATTTCTATTTGTGTAATACCTTGATTGATAAAAGGCGACTTTTATGTTTTAGATACTTTTTTATCCAGGCCGATCCATACAAAAGACTCTGGTACATCTTACTATATTCTAGTAAAACAGTTTCAAAAGTATAAAAAAAAAGTCCTCGGTAAAGAGGACTTTTGATAAATGAAATAGATGTAAGTGCTATTTTACTTCTTCGTATATAGAAGTAGCATTATATCAGGTTTTTATGAGCTATAGCTGTAAGTAGGGTACAAGTGGTTTAATTATTACAGATTATCGTTTGAGAAAAGCAATCGCTGAAAACAGGTTATTGGGATATGATATAAAATGGAATTAAGCTTAGAGTTTCTTGTACCATATAATCCATTATAATTATTTATTCTTCCATTTTGAATGTTGTTTTAATGTGTTTTTTTTGTGTAGATGTCAGATATCTAACATTAGACATTGAATAATGAAGTTAATAGCATTAATAATCAAAACCGTATGGCGGTTTACCGAAGAAAAACTAAATGAGGCCGACTATACTTGACACTTTGAGGATGTTAAGTCAATTGAACCCTATCGCTTGTTTGAGAAACAATGGTCTTACTTCTTTAGAACGAAGTTTTAAAGATCAATTAATAACTATATCTATACTTAAACCAAAGAGATGAAAAGTCTACTAACATTATTGCTGGTGAATATCCCTATTTTGCTTTTAGCTGGCGTACACAAGGTCAAAGATTATGGTGCTATTAATGATGGCAAAACTGTAAATACGATTGCCATTCAAGAAGCGATTGATGAGTGTACAAAATCGGGAGGCACTGTGTTGTTTGATGGAGGTGGTACTTTTGTGACCGGAACAATTTACCTTAAGGATAATGTACATATAAAAATAGAATCCGGCACAACTCTAAAAGGGAGTGGTAATATTGATGATTATACCACCGATACCCATAAACAGATGTACAAAAGGGAAAAAGCCCTGGACCGTTGTTTGATTTTTGCGCGAAATGCCGAAAACATAAGCTTTTCAGGTGGGGGAAAAATTAATGGGAATGTTAGTAGCTTTCCAAATAGAAATGATGGACAGCATAATCGCCCAATGTTATTTCGATTTTTGGAGTGCAAACGCTTAAAAATGAAAGATCTCTACATATCACATATGTCGAGTTGGGCGACAGCTTGGTTATACTGTTCCGATATAGTTGTTGACGGTATAACGGTGGACTGTTCTTTCTCTAACACAAGTGATTGTTTGGATTTTGACGGCTGTACCAATGTGCGTGTTTCTAATTGCAATTTGATAGCAGCGGATGACTGCTTAAGTCTTCAATGCTCACGAAAAGATAAACCTTGTCGCGATATTACTATTACAAACTGCACATTTACAAGTAAGTGGGATGCGCTGCGCATAGGACTATTGTCCAGAGGTAATATTGAAAATGTGACTGTCAGCAACTGTGTCTTTAAAGAAATAGGTCATGTAGGTATTCAGTTTGAGCTCTGCGAAGGAGGTGATATGGGAAATATGACTTTCAGTAACCTTACAATGCACAATGTTAGGGTTCCTGTTTTTATGGGATTTTTTCAACAAAGGGCATGTGTTGATGCTCCCGAAGAATTTGCTCCAATGGGGACAATGAAAGGATTTATCTTTAGTGATATTACATGTAAATTCGAGAGAGTTGCAAAAAAATGTGCGGAGTTTAATAAGGATATTACACCCAAAAATTCACTTATTTATATTTCAGGACTTCCTGGTCATTATATTGAGGATATTATATTTAGCGATATAATCCTTGAAACGAATGGTGGTGCAGCTAAAAAAGACTTTGAGAATGCAAAAGTACGCGAGCTCGACCCAGAGTACCTTAAGGGCTGGTGGGCAGGAATATATAAATATGATAATGACAGCACTGTTATTCCGGCGCACGGAATCTACGCCCGACATGTAGACGGACTTTACCTTAATAATATACTGATGAGCACTAGAAATAAGGATGAACGATCTGCTATTGTTTTGGATGATGTTAAAAGATTCAAGCAAACCGATGTGTTCGATGAAGGAATAAAGTTAAAGAAGAAGGACATTAAACACTAAATACTAAAAGATAAGTATTACTCAATAAAGTTTAATGCTCATCGAGATCTAAGCGAAATAGGCTTTTGTTTTAAACAATACGATGATGAAAAAATATTCAGCATATATAATTATCCCCCTGATATTCGTGGCTTGTCAACCTACAAAGCAAGCCCATCAACAAAATATAAAATACGAGGCTAACTGGTCATCTTTACGCAAGCACAATTCTCCTGAATGGCTTGATGGCCTAAAGTTTGGCATGTATTTTCACTGGGGCCCAGCCACGGTTGCCGGAAGTAATAGAGACATGCCTCGCCTTGATGCTATAGACAAATGGACGGCGGAAAATTATAATGCAAAAGATTGGGTAGACCTTATGCAAGCTTCAGGTGCGCAATTTGGAGGGCCTGTTGCATGGCATGGATGTGGTTTGTTAAACTGGGACAGCGACTTGACAGAATGGAACTCTGTAAATAAAGGTCCCAAAGTAGATATTTATGGCAGTCTGGCAAAAGAGTTGCGCTTAAGAGGTATGCCTGTAATTTCTTCCTTTCATACAGGTGATTTTTGGAGCAGAATGTGGGGGAAGGTTTCATGGAATGATACCACGTATTTAAACCCGGCTCTCGATAATTCGACCTATGGAACAATGAACCATGGACGGGTTGCAACAATTATTTTTGATGGATGGTACGATCGTATTTCTGAAGCTATTGATAAATACGAACCAGATATGATTTGGTTCGACACAGGTTTTGGCGGTACCGTTGGTCCGGAATTAAAGCATGATATATACAATGGTCGTCTGCTTCCCGGAAAAAGTAATGAAATTGGTTGTGTGCCAGAAAACTACCAGCAGAGGTTAATCAGGCATTATTTTAACAAAGGTCTGGAATGGAACAAAGAGGTTGAAGTTATTTATAAAAGTCATGATATTCCTGTTGGTATTGGAATGCGTGACATAGAGGATGGTAATTTAATGGGATTACAGTACGATCCCTGGATGTCTGATGTTGATATGTCGCGCCATTTTGATTGGTCTCCAACATGGTTCTATAATCCTAAAAATCCATTGAAAGATGCCGGAACTCTTGTCGATATGCTGGTTGATATGACCAGCAAAAACGGCCGAATACTGTTAAATGTTCCTCCTTTGGCAGATGGTACTTTTGCTGAGGCAGTAAAAAAAGAGCTTTATGCCATTGGCGATTGGTTAAGTATAAATGGTGAAGCTATCTACAACACGATTCCATGGACATTTTTTGGAGAAGGTCCGACTGAAGTAACTAGTCCCGGACATCATGGTCAGGGAAAGCATCGCGGTGAGTTAATACCTCAATACACTTCAGAGGATATTCGATTTACACAGAATGGAAAAAACCTTTATGCCATTTGTTTGGACTGGCCCGGAGAAGAAATTGCGATTCGGACTTTAGGTTACAATGGAAAGTTACATCCGAATACAATTGAACGGATAAGTATCTTGGGATGTAACGAGGAAATAAGCTGGGAACATACTCCTGATGCATTAAATGTTCGCTTCCCTAAGGATAAACCCTGCAATTTTGCATATGTAATAAAGGTTGAAAGAAAATAACAAGAATAGTAATGCATACAACTTACAAAATAACATTAGGAACACTGATTCTATTTGTGTTAATTATACTAGCTCAGGCAATAAAAGCATCAGATCGTCCGAATGTGATTCTTATAATTACCGACGACCAGGGATATGGTGATTTAAGCTGTCATGGGAATCCGGTAATCAAGACACCCAATATTGATAAGTTGTATGCCGAGTCGGTCAGGTTTACCGATTTTCATTTAGACCCCACTTGCTCCGCTTCTCGAGCAGCCTTAATGACGGGTAAGTACGCTCACAGAGTCGGAGTATGGCGTACTGTTTCTGGTGGTAATCACCTGCGAGCTAAAGAAACAACCATTGCAGATGTTTTTAAAGCATCGGGTTATCGCACTGGAGCTTTTGGTAAATGGCACTTGGGGTCTAATTATCCGTATCGTCCCATGGATCGAGGTTTTGAAGAGTGGCTTGGGCATGGTGATGGCGGTACAGGTACTACTGATGATTGGTTTGACAATGACCGGGTAAATGACCACTATTGGCACAATGGGGAAAGGATTAAAAAGGATGGATATGCACCAGATGTGTTTTTTGATGCAGCGATAGACTTCGTTAAAGAAGGTAAGAATGACCCTTTTTTTATTTATTTGGCCACCTACCTACCTCATAGTCCTCATACTGTCCCTGACACATCAATGGTACAAAAGTATAAGGGTAGGCTACCTGATAAAGTTGCTTATTTCTTTGCTGGTATAGACCGTATTGACCAGAATATTGGCAAGTTGCGTTTAGCACTTGAAGAAAGCGGAAAAGCGGAAAATACTATTTTTATTTTTATGAGTGATAATGGAGGAACTGAAGGGGTGCCCTTATTTAATGCTGGTATGCGAGGGCAAAAGGCTTCGGTATATGATGGCGGTCATAGGGTGCCGTTTTTTATTCATTGGCCTAAAGGAAATATAAAACAAGGTAGCGATGTCAATGATTTAACAGCTCATTTTGACGTTTTGCCTACTCTAATAGACTTGTGTGATTTATCCGATAAGAAAAATACAGACTTTGATGGGCGAAGTTTTAAACAGCAACTAAAACAACCTGAATTAAAACTGGCGGAACGTACTCTTTTTGTAGAAAAACAATGGGTTTTCACTCCGGAGGAATGGAAAGGCACAGTAGGAATGACCAATAGGTGGAGATTGGTGGATAGCAAAGAACTGTATGATATACAAAAAGACTCTGCACAGAAAGATAATGTTATCAATCAACACCCCGAAATTGTAAAAAGTATTCAACAGGCACATAAAAAATATTGGGAAAGAGTAAGTCCTGGTGACCGCGATACGCCGCGGGTTATTGTTGGCCACAAGGATGATCCGGAAATTTTCTTGACTTCTTCGGATTGGTTTTTGACGGATGGTCCATGGAACCATGCACAAGTTGCGGCGGGAAGCTCTGAAACTGGTGCCTGGGATATTACTATTGCCAAAAAAGGGATTTACCGCTTCGAAGTCTGTCGCTGGCCTCGTGAAGCAAATGCTGCAATTCAAGGTGTTCCAAAATTCGAAAAAGAAGTAGATGCATGGAAGGTCGATGGAGAGGTTGATAAATTCATTTATGGAAACAAAGTAAAGGCATTACCAATTGAATCTATTGAACTGAAAGTGGGGAGGTTTTCAGAAATCCAACAAGTTAACTCGCATGACCACAAAATAGTATTTGATGTAAAACTTAAAAAAGGCAATGCAACAGTAATAAGCACTATGCACGATAAAAACAAGCAGTTGATTGCAGGTGCATATTATATCTATATTTCTAAAGTTATGTAATTATAATCACTGCTTACCTTGAGCTAATGAATAATGAAAAAGTTTTGTTTCTAAAGTTTTAGCTTTTTTCATTAATTCTATACTGTTTGGGGGATATGCCTATATGTTTTGAAAATAATCGCGAAAAATAATAAGGATCATCATAACCAAGGTCCATAGCAATATCTTTCACCTTGCGTTCTGAGTTCGCCAAATATCGGCATGCTCGTTGTATTTTCATCTGTAAGAAATATTCAATGGGTGAACATTTTAATTTCTTCATAAATACCTTATAAAGATTAGCAGATGAACAACCGCATATGCCTCCAAGTTCCTCTAATGTTATTCGTTTATCAGAGTTGTTTTTCATAAACGATATGGCAGTACTAAAGTAATCACCGGAAGGTTTATCTCCTGAAAACCTGAAATTATCGATTTGTCGTATCGAAGTTAAATAGTATTTAAAACAACTGTTGGCATATAATACATTGTCGTAATTATTGTATTGCTCAAGGTTTTGAAGCATTTGTTCAAAAACCAGCATCCTGTCTTCAATGCGTGAATTAACCGATATTTCTATGGGCAGTAAAACTTCGCATGGGGGTGAGTATAAGTGGGCATTTTCTCCGGTAAAATGTATCCAATAATTGTCCCATGGGTTACTGTCAGAAGCTCCATATCTGCATTTTTTACCAGGCGGTATAATGAAAGCGTGGTTGCTTTTTACGATGGTCTCTTTATTTTCTATTGTAATGATACCTTCTCCGGATTTACAATAGAATAAAATGTATTGCTCACAGCCTGTTGGTCTATCTCTATATTGTCCTCTTGCTTCGGGGAAATGACCAATATGTGTGATGTATAAATCATTTATTCTAGGATCCTGTAATATTTGATGTTCAACCTTGCCAGGAATATATACCATTCGTTGCCCGGTAAATCCATCTGGTTTCCTTTGTATGTTCATTTTTCAGTTAAGTATAATATAGTCCATCAAAGTTATATAAAAAGCCATTTTGTAACAACTTGTTGCAATGTAATTTTGTATAAATCATTAAAGTACTGTGTAGGTGTAAGTAATTGTTCTTATCACAGAATTAGATTGAGGTATAAATTAAGGCTATGAATTGGGTTATGGGTTTAAACTGAAGGTATGCCTTGTAATACTAAAGATAGGAATATTGTTGTTTTCTTCTTGCACCAACAAAAAGAGGGACGTGTAAATCTTGGAACTTATATTTTTCAATCTATTAGAAGGTTCTTGATGTAATAATGGAGTATGATTAAAGAATGATTCAGATAGTCATAAATAATCTATCAAATAAGTATTCCGAGTTGAAGACATTATCAAAAGAATATTAGGGGAATATGAATTTATTTATTGAATTTTTAAATGGAGCAAGCAAATAAATATACCCATAAGGAAGGACAATTATTTCCTCAAGCTACGGAGAGTTATTCTCGTTTTGTATTGACAATAGAAACTATAAATGATCCAATGTTGGTAAAGTTCTAAAAGATGAACCCTGTAAGTGAGGTAATTGAAAAGTGGAATGCCATGAAGTAAACAAATTTACTGAGATGTACTTGGGGAAAAACTTCATATTAATTAGTTTAAAATGGAATTAAATTCAATAGATTATGCTGTTCTGATCATATATATTGTCGGAGTAGTTGGGATTGGTGTATTCACCGGTGTTAATAATAAAAAGAAAGAATCAAGCGAAGGTTTTTTTCTTGCTGGTCGTACCTTAAAATGGCCACTTGTGGGAGCGGCTCTTTTTGCGGCTAACATATCAACCATCCATATGGTTGGGCTCGCAGGACAAGGTTTTTCTGACGGTTTGGTTTGGGGTAATTTCGAGTGGTCAGCTGCTATACTATTAATTCTGCTTGGATTGGTTTTTGCACCTTTTTACTTTAAAACTAAAATTTCAACCTTACCTGAATTTCTTGAAAAAAGATATAATCCCGAGGCGCGTTCGGTGTTGGCATTTATCTCTTTAGTAACAGCCATCTTTTTGCACATAGGAGTTAGTTTATATGCAGGCGGTTTAGTTTTCGAAAAGTTTTTTGGCATCGACAGGTATCTGGCTATAACTCTAATTGCAGTAATAACATTTGTGTACTCTGTTATTGGAGGATTAAAAGCAGTGGTAATAACTGAAGCGGTGCAATCCGTAATCTTAATTGTTGGTGCAAGTATAATGACCATTATGGCAATGTACGCCTTGCCAGATGTGGGTGTTAATTCATGGGCGGAATTAAAAGCTGCTTGTAAACCTGATCAATGGTCAATGCTTCAATCTAATGCTTCGTCTCCATTACCTTGGTGGGCATTTTGGTTGGGTATTCCTGTATTGGGTTTAAATTATTGGTGTGCCGATCAAACCATTGTTCAAAAAGTATTAGGAGCCAAAACATTACAGGATGCGCAAAAAGGACCTGTATTTGCCGGATTCATTAAATTACTTCCTGTATTTATAATGATTGTTCCAGGGATATTGGCTTATGTGCTGTTTAAAGATCAAATTGAAGTTGCCGATCAAGCATTACCTGAACTTATTTTAAGGGTATTGCCTACGGGACTCAAAGGTCTAATGTCGGCAGCACTTTTGGCGGCATTAATGAGCACCATTGCATCGGGGTTAAATAGTGCAGGAACTATGGTATCCATGGATATAGTTAAAAGAATGCGACCCAATACAAACGATAGAGTTTTGCTTATTATAGGAAGGGTAACCATCGTAGCTGTAATAATAATAGCTGTTGGCTGGTCGCCTTTGATAGCCAAGTTTCCCGGTATTTTCGAAGCAATAAACGATTTGTTGGCTGTTTTATCCCCTCCGGTTTCAACGGTATTGTTGTTTGGTGTGTTTTCCAGGATAGGAACTCCCAAAGCAGGTTTGTACACTCTGGTATTCGGTTTTTTACTGGGTGTAACAGCTTTTGCTATGGACTTTGAACCGATTGCAGGAAAAAGGATTATTACGGATGTATGGGGAATTCATTTTATGCTTAAGGCATTCTATATGTTTGCTATCTGCACAATATTCTACTTTGCTGTGAGCGCCTTTACTCCTAAGGCCGACAAACAAGTTATTGATGAGTTAACATTAAGAAATCCTTTGGCATTCCTAACTGAAGATAAAATCACATCATGGTCGGATACACGTATTATGGCATTACTCCTGATGATTGTATTGACCATTTTATATGTCATTTTCAGATAACCATTATAAACATCCAATAATGCTAAATACTCATTGGTCTTCATCCTTATCCAAAGTTATTTAAAAATCTGAGTCTGTTAGGTCAGGAGAACTAATGGATTAATGTAAAAATAAACAAATGAAACAATTAGCCCTTTTAATAAGCCTAGTTTTATTGGCTTCCTGTGTTAATCGAAATGAACAGGAAGAGACCTTCAGATACGAAGAAAATTGGGAAAGCTTACAGAATTATGAAATACCACAATGGATGAAAGATGCCAAATTTGGAATTTTTATTCATTGGGGACCAAACTCTGTAGCAGAGTTGCACACTGATTGGTATCCTCGATGGATGTATTCCGACAAGGGACACATCAATATACAAACCGGTGAAATAAAAGCCGGAAAACCCCATGAGGCTTATTTGTATCACAAAGAGAAATTTGGTGACCAAAATGAATTTGGATACAAAGACATGATTCCTATGTGGACCATGGAAAATTTTAATCCAACGGAATGGGTGAGCCTATTTAAAGAAGCAGGTGCTCAATATGTTATTCCAGTTGCCGAACATCACGATGGTTATGCCTTGTATGAATCAAGCTACACCCCTTGGAATGCGACCAAAGTTGGGCCCAAATACGATGTGTTCAAAGCTTTAGCTGACGAGATTAAAAAGCAAGGTTTAATTTTTGGAGCAAGTTCACACCTGGCCTTTAATTACAACTACTACAATCAACAAGACTATTTTGATACTGGTAACCCGGAATATGCTGATTTGTATGCCCCTCCACATGAACTGGGCGATTCGGTAAGTCAGGAGTGGCTGTCCGATGTTTGGTGGCCACGTACCAAAGAGATAATAGATAAGTATAATCCTGATGTTTTATGGTTCGATTTTTATTTAGACCGACCGGAGTTTGTGCCTTATCATAAAAAACTGGCAGCCTACTATTACAATACTGGAATTGAAAGAGATAGAACAGTAGTTTTGCAAACCAAGAATTTCCATTTTGAATCCTATCCTGAGGGTACTCACATGTTTGATCTGGAAAGAAGTAAGTCGGATAATATCCGAAAAGAATATTGGCAGACTGATACATCAATTGGAAAAAATTCATGGTATTATTCTAAAAACTGGATACCTAAGTCGGCGCAAGAGTTAGTTGCTGATTTAGTTGATATTGTGAGTAAGAATGGATGTTTATTGTTAAATATAGGACCTAAAAAAGATGGAACTATTCCGGAGGATCAGCAGAAAACCCTACTGAATATTGGGAAATGGTTGAAAATAAATGGTGAAGCTATTTATGGTGCAACACATTGGGAAGTATTTGGAGAAGGCCCTACCAAAACGAATACGGGGCACCTGGCTGAGAGCAAGGACAAAGGCTATACTGAACAGGATTTTCGCTTTACCATAAATGGAGATAAGCTTTATGCCATAGCACTTGTTCCCCCTTCCGATAGTATTGAAATCGACTATTTGAATGTGGATAGAATGAAAATCAAGTCTATTCAATTATTAGGTTACGATGGTGAGGTATCTTTCTCGCAGACCAAAGAAAAGCTGATTATTGAGAAGCCGGAAGATGCAGTATTGGATTATTCATGGGTATTTAAATTAGCTTACTAAACTATTATATATCCGTTTCTATTGGCTTGTGTCGCGATAAGTAATGACTATCAAAAGCTAGAAGCAAATTTCAATTTATTAATTAAGAATTATATAGTCGTATATGTCTGACTGCAATGCCTTCATGGATTGTAGTTAAGCAGTTTTTAAGGCATAAAAAAAAGTCCTCTTTACAGAGGACTTTTTTTATGAAATATATTTGAAGCCTTATTTTACTTCTTCGAAGTCAACATCAGTAACTTCATCGTCTTTGCCACCTTCTGGTTGTGCACCTGCATCTGGGCCTGGCTGTGCGCCACCCTGAGCATCTGCTTGCGCCTGACTAGCATTGTACATCTCTTGAGATGCAGCCTGGAATACTGTATTCAACTCAGTAGTTGCAGCATCAATAGCTTCTAAATCCTGAGCGGCATGAGCTTCTTTTAGCTTAGTTAAAGCAGCTTCGATAGGTTGCTTTTTGTCAGCTGGCAATTTGTCACCAAATTCCTTCAATTGCTTCTCAGTCTGGAAAACTAAACTGTCAGCTCCATTAAGCTTATCAATTTTTTCCTTTTCCTTCTTATCAGCATCTGCATTAGCCTCAGCTTCGTCTTTCATTCTTTGAATTTCTTCATCAGATAAACCTGAAGAAGCTTCAATACGAATACTTTGCTCTTTGCCTGTTGCTTTATCTTTAGCTGTTACATGAAGAATACCATTGGCATCAATATCAAAAGTTACTTCAATTTGAGGCGTAGCACGTGGTGCCGGTGGAATTCCATCTAAGTGGAAACGACCGATGGTTTTATTATCCTTCGCCATTGAACGCTCACCTTGTAATACGTGAATTTCAACAGATGGCTGGTTATCTACAGCAGTAGTAAAAGTTTCTGACTTCTTAGTTGGAATCGTAGTATTAGCTTCGATCAACTTAGTCATTACACTACCCATAGTTTCGATACCCAATGAAAGAGGAGTAACATCTAAAAGAAGTACATCTTTAACTTCACCAGTTAAAACACCACCTTGGATAGCTGCACCTACTGCAACAACCTCATCAGGATTAACTCCTTTTGAAGGTGCTTTTCCGAAGAAATCTTTTACAATTGTCTGGATAGCAGGAATACGGGTTGATCCACCAACTAAAATTACCTCATCAATATCAGATGGCGATAAACCGGCATCTTTAAGAGCTACTTTACATGGCTCAAGAGTGCGTTGGATTAATTTGTCTGAAATTTGTTCGAATTGTGCACGTGATAATGATCGCACCAAGTGTTTTGGAATACCATCAACAGGCATAATATATGGTAAGTTAATCTCAGTACTAGTTGACGAAGATAACTCAATCTTAGCTTTTTCAGCAGCATCTTTCAAACGTTGAAGAGCCATAGGATCTTTACGTAGATCGATGTTTTCATCTTTAATAAACTCATCAGCCAACCAGTTAATGATTGCATCATCAAAGTCATCTCCACCAAGGTGAGTATCACCGTTAGTTGATTTTACTTCAAATACACCTTCACCAAGTTCTAATACTGAAATATCGAAAGTACCACCACCAAGGTCAAATACTGCAACCTTCATGTCGCGATCCATCTTGTCTAAACCATATGCTAAAGAAGCAGCAGTAGGCTCATTGATGATACGGCTAACTTTTAAACCAGCGATTTCACCAGCTTCTTTTGTTGCCTGACGTTGAGCATCGTTAAAATAAGCAGGTACTGTTACAACAGCTTCACTTACTTCTTGTCCAAGGTAATCCTCAGCAGTCTTCTTCATTTTCTGAAGAACCATAGCTGAAATTTCCTGAGCAGAATACTGACGGTCATCTATTTTAACACGTGGTGTATTGTTGTCACCTTTTACTACCTCATAAGGCACACGCGTTACTTCGTTTGGAATTTCATCAAACATTGAACCCATAAAACGCTTAATCGAATAAATCGTTTTTTGTGGGTTTGTGATTGCCTGACGTTTCGCAGGATCACCTACTTTGCGCTCTCCACCTTCAATAAATGCCACGATAGATGGCGTTGTTCTTTTACCTTCGCTGTTTGGAATTACAACAGGCTCATTACCTTCCATTACGGATACGCAAGAGTTAGTCGTTCCCAAGTCGATACCAATAATTTTTCCCATTACTGTATAATTATATTTTTTGTCCTTTGTTATTTCTAATTCTCAGGATGCAAATACTCAAATGGTGTGCCAAGACTTTTTAAGGGAATTTTCAGGTAAAATTGACATTGCAAAGTTGTAATGTGGCTAAAGTTTGTCAGATTTGAGTGACAGAATGGCAAAACGACATGGTATTAAACTTCAAAACTGACAGCTAATAATTCATTTTTAAGATCTGCCTAATATTCTCAATCTTTACGAATAAATCTTCGATAAAATCATACTCCACATCCCAATTCTGTGGATTTACAATAGCCATATAAGAAGAGTCTTTTAATTCAGGTACAAAGTCAAGATTATATTCATTTATTGAGATGTTTAGGAATTCCTTTGAGTTGAGAGCCTCTAATATTTTGTTTTGAAGCTTATGTTTTGATAAGAGTCGTTGTTCATCAATATTAGGCTTTCCTTCAATAATTACTTTTGAGTCAAACTTTGAATTGCCAACATTATATCCTCTGTTTCTTGCGAAAACATTTAGTTTATCTACTATATTCTTTTGCCTGATGCTAATTCCGGATTTTTTCGGCATTTCTAAAGAAATAAAAGCACCACAGTAGATAGGAGTTTCACCAATTTTGGGATATGGATTACTATACCAAAGAAAGAAACTGGTTTGATCTTCATTAATCGGAATGTAGACAGTTCGCTTAAACCGTTGAAAGGTTCGAAATCCCGTATGGGGATATGCTTCTTCATGTGCGAAAATCTTTCGATTTGTTGCTTTCGCAAACTCACTTAGTATTTCAATGTTTGGCTTATCTTCCATGGCTTAGGCAGTTTAATAAGGTGAAATGAAATCTATGCAAATACTATTATTTGTATTTATAACCTGATCAATTCTTTATCATCCATAGCTTCATTAGTGCTTATTACAACTTTATCTCCCTTATTAAGACCAGCCACTATATGGTAAGCTTCTTCATTCTCTTCACCTAACTTAACTTCTTGCCGTACGACCGACATGCCGTCTTTTTTCAATACAAAGCGTAAGCTATCATTTCCTCTAATTGCCGTTTTGTCTACATATATGGCTTTTTCAATGCTATTTGTAATAATGGTATTGGTGGTTGTCATTCCCGGCAAAATACTCTCATTAATATCCCTTAGTTCTACGTTAACTTTAAAACCATTCTGAAACTCTCCTGGTATCTCCTGTCCAACATTGGCTATGCTGATGATTTTCCCATC
This sequence comes from uncultured Carboxylicivirga sp., assembly GCA_947503525.1. GTDB lineage: Bacteria > Bacteroidota > Bacteroidia > Bacteroidales > Marinilabiliaceae > Carboxylicivirga. Next base: position 21,351 of record CANNEA010000001.1, read on the forward strand.
AAACACTTTCTTAGGGAAGGCGTCAATTTTGAGTTTTACATCCTGACCAATCTTTATTTTGGCAATATCAATTTCTTTGACCTGTATTTCGGAGATCAAGGTGCTTAGGTCGGGTAGAGTGGCTATGAGTGGCATCCATCTGCCAACGCGAGAGCCTACTTTTACCTTTTGCCCATTATATGCAATTCCATAAATGACCATTCCATCGGCAGGTGATTTTATTGTCAATTCACTTCTTAATTGCTCCATCAGGCGTTTCTTATTCTCATAACGTTCTACCTTTTTTTGATTTCGGGCAATTTTATACTTGTGCTTTTGAGTTTTAGTAATTAAATCGCGTTCTGATTTGACCAATGAACGAATGGCTTTTTCATATTCGATATTGGTTTGGCGCTGAATGGCCTTTGATTCATATACTGATTGCTCCACCTTTAGTTCAGCATCAATTACTTCGTCTTTTCGTTTTTGAATATTCTCTCGTGCTGCTGAAAGCTGCAGGCTTGAATCAATTTTGGCATCTTCAACGAAGGTGTATAACTCATTTAGTCTTTCCTTAACTCTTGCTAAGTTTTCTTCTATCTCGGTAGGTTCGAGTTTTGCCACTTCATCTCCCTTCTTAACTATCTTACCTTCTTCAACTATGCTTAATATTTTCATGGCCCAAATATCCACTTCATCATTAAAGCTGACCTCAGGAACTTTAATATCGAGGGCTTTAAGTGCTTTTAATTCACCAGTTGCCTCAACAGAGGTTTCAAATAGTCCTTCTTGAACGGTTGCGGATGTCTGTGACTGATCATTACTTTTCCAGGGGTGCCAAATAAGGGCAACAATAACAACAAATCCAGCAATCAATCCTATCTGTTTTTTATTCATATCGCGGCTTATTGTTCAAGTAAATAATCCAAAGATTTTATCAACGACTCGTTATTCTCAAAATCATATAGAGTAATCTGTCGAATTGTATAGTATCCTCTCCAGAATTCAGAGAGCGAATTGATGTAAGCTCTTCTTGATTGATCCAAAGAATTACGTGCCGCATTTAAGCGTATCACATCTACTTTGTCAATCATAAAACGTTGCTTGGTTACATTATAACCGAGTTGTGCTACCGTATCTGCTTTGGCAGAAATATTCACTTGTTCTTCCTGAAGATTAAATTCAAGAATTTGCATAATTACATCTTGCTCAAAATCAATTAAGGCCTGTTTAACTTCCGCTTCTGTAACTTTTCTATTGGATTTGGCCATTTGAATTTCTCCGCGTCGGGTGCCCCAATCAATAATTGGAGCGTTTAAGCTAACTCCAAGTCCGCGGTCATCACCAAAAGGACTATTGTATAAATCTTTGTACGTATCTGATTGTTTGTTTATTCCGATGTTGGCACTTAGATCGGCACTTAGTCCGCTGGTTGCTTTAGTTTGAGCTACATTTTTGTTTGCATTTATCATTCTGGCTTCCAAAGCAAGTACATCCGGGTTGTTTTCTTTTGCCAATTCAAGAGCCTGATCAGCATTTACCTTTAGTTCTGGAATTTCATTAGGAATAAGAGGAGTTATCACCAGATTTTTATCGAAACCCAGAAATGAATTAAGAATATTCTGAGCTTGTTTCAATCTAACCTGTGCTTTGGTTTTTGCAATCTTAGAATTAAGATAACTCAATTCTAAATCCAATAGTTCGTCTTGAGTTACGGTTCCTATCTGAAAGCGTCCCTTACCTATATTGAATAAAGTATCGGCATTGGCAAGGTTTGTTTCTGCAATTTTTAAATCAATTTCTGCTCCAACAGAATTGAAAAAAACGCGAACAGCCTGCTCGGAAAGCGCTTCCATATCAGATAAAAAAGTTTTTTTCGCTTGCTCATATTCCAAGGGCTTAAGCTTCGATTCCCATTTAAACCTATTATAACCTGTAAGAGGTTGACTTAATCGGATACTTATAGGAACTGATGTATAACTGATGTCCTCGGAGCCAATGTTCTGTAAACGCTTTACATCTGAAGTCAGGCTTAGCTGACCACCGGTGAATGTAACATTCTGATTTACGGACAAACCTAATTGAGAGGAGACCGCTTCGTTGGATACAAATTTATTTTCGCCAGTTTCCGGATCAATTAATTGCCTTACAGATCGATCATAATTAACAGGAGTTGTATTAAGGCGTAATCCGGGAAGCTGTGAAGCTTTATATGATCTGAAATCCCAATAACTCGCCAAATACATATTCTTTGAGCGAAAACTAGATAAGGATTGCAATTTTGCCAATCGGATGGTTTCGTCGAGGGTCAATTGCATTTGTTGCTGTAAGGGGTCAACTGCCGATTGAGCATGTATTCCACAGCTTAACAATAGGGTAAAAAGGAGAAGGTTTATTTTAGGCATAATTAATGTCTTAATGATTCAACAGGGTCTTGGTTGGCTGCATTTTTTGCAGGGATATATCCAAATATAATTCCTACAGTTGCCGAAACTCCAAATGCAACTACTACTGAGAAGAATGAAACTATGGTTTTTATATCCGCAGTCAGGTGAATAATATGGGCTAAGAGTACTCCAAGTATAATACCTATTAGTCCGCCTGAAATACTAATCAATGTTGATTCAGCTAAAAACTGAACGATAATATCGTTACGTGATGCACCGATGGCTTGTCGAGTCCCGATCTCTCGGATTCGCTCCCATACTGAAGCCAGCATAATATTCATAATTCCGATACCTCCAACTATTAGAGAAATTCCTGCAATTGCTCCCAGGACGATATTAAATATCTCATTGGTTTTTTGCTGCTGTTTTAACAATAGTTCAGGCACCGTTACTTCAAAATCATAAATATTGGAATGACGTCGTAATATCAATCGCTTGAGAATATCAGCTGTAGCCGACAGTTTTTCCGTATCATCTACCTGAACAATTATTTTATCCAGTTGATTATTTGTTTTCGCAGATTTGGTTTCTTTTTCATCATCGTCATTTCCACCCATAAAAAAAGTAAAACCGCCACCAGCCATATTATCCATAATATCGGCTTTTATGGCTCCACGATCTTTAAAACGCATTAACATGGTTTTAAATGGAATGATTATTTTATTATCACTACTGCTAATTCCCATTTCATCAGAAGCAGAAGTGGTGAAATCGCGTTTTTGAATGGTGCCAATGACCCTTAACCATACCTGACCACATTTAATGTATTGGTCAATTGGATCATCCTGATTAAAAAACCGCGCTCTGATATTATCCCCAATGATACAGACCGGAACGCCTTTCTCCGTTTGTTGATTGCTAAATTTTTTACCTTTATCGATACTTATATTCAGCATCTCAAAATAATCGGATGAAACACCTTCGAGCAGCACCGGATAGCTTTTGCCTTCTTTAATAGCGTGATAATTTAAAGCCACTACAGGACTAACCTTTTTAACTGAAGGAACTGTTTCAAGAATTGCTTCAACATCCAGATGATGAAGACCTTTCGAAAACTTCTTTTGCTTATTGCCCGATTCATTATCTCCATTGCCATCAATGCTTTGGTCAATTGGACTGATGATGATATTATTTACTCCAACCAATTTAATTTGTTCCAGCACCTCTTGCTGAGCTCCTTTACCAATAGCCAACATACTTATAACAGCAGCTACGCCAAACATGATACCTAAGGCAGTAAGAAAGGCCTTCATTTTATTAGATAAAATGGCTTCAATAGCTATAATAATATTATGGGTATAGCGGAAGTAAGATTTGAAATGTGTTTTAGAGTTTCTCATTTTACCTCATTGTTTAAGCTATCAAGCATGGCCGTTTTAAGTTGTTCATAAATTTCAAGCCCATCGTAGTTGATATTCTCGGCATTATCAGGAGTATTCATCGATAACTTTTCACCTTCTTTAATACCCTCTTCCAACACTATAAAGTTCTCATTGCTAATTCCCAATTTAACAATTTGCTTTCGGAATTGACTCCCGTCTTTTACAAAAACATAGCTTAAGGAATCGTTTGTAAAAATGGCTTCCAAAGGAGAATACAGTACATCATTTAACTTAGCAGTGTTAATAACATTGCTCGTCGTCATCGCAGGCCTTAAATCTTTATCCGTACCATCTATATTGATTGTGACTTCAAAAACCTTAGAATCACCATTAGGTATTACCTGACCTATATTAGCCACTGCACTAACCGTTCCGTTGAAACTTTTTTCAGGAAAGGCATCTATACCCACCTTTACCGACTGTCCTTCCTTAATCCTTGAGATATCAATTTCGTTTATAAATGTTTTCGATATCATACTGCTTAAATCGGGTAGTTCAGCTATTTGTGGCCGCCATCGGTTTATGGTCGAACCTGCCTTTATCTTCTTGCCAAAACGATCGAAACTGTGAATAACCAGACCCGGTTTAGGTGCATTTACAATAAGTACTTGAAAGAGTTTGTCGATGTCATCAACCTTATTTTGTCGACTCTTCACCTTTTCCCAGGCCCTATACACCTTGAATTCATCCTGTTTTTGTTTTAGAGAGTAATCCCTTTTCTTTTGATCCAAATTACGCTCCGATCGCTCTACGTCAAGTTTAGCCTGACGTTTAATGGCTGGAGATTCATACACGGATTGATCAAGGATAATTTTTTTCTCCTCGAGTTCAACAGCTGCGTTAAGCAAATCATCTCGAAGAGTACTAAGGTTCAGGTTGGTGTCAATCTTCGCATCCTCATAAGCATTTAATGAAGTCTCAAGGTCCTCAGCGGCTTTAGTCCGCAATTCCTCTACAGCACCATGATCAAGGGTTGCCACATAGTCGCCGGAATCCACAACAGTGCCTTCTTCAACAATGCTTGTTATGTTTATTTCATACATGTCGATATTTCTACTCGACATCTCTTTCGGCAATTTAATCAACTCTGAATTTTCGGTCTGGAGCTGCCCGGTGGAATAAACCTGAGAAATAAACTCACCTTTTTGAACCGTGGTGTAAATGTAATTTGATTGCTCGCTTTTAGCCGGAAATAATAGATATATGACTATAAGAGCTATAGCTCCCAAGCCGAGGCTAACTTTAATTTTTCTGTTTAAGATCATGTACTGCTGGTTTAACAATCACGATATTACTTAAATGTTGTAATATAAACACAAAAAAGGCCCGTTATTTAACGAGCCTTTGTGTTAATAATTGTTAAGATAATAATCTATATTATCGCTTTGATGTCTGCAATTATTGATTTTGCCAACTCATCAGCCTCTTCCATGGTTTTGGCTTCAGCATAAATTCGAATGATTGGTTCTGTATTTGATTTTCTTAATTGAACCCATTTTTCTGCAAAGTCGATTTTCAATCCATCAATGTCGTTGATGTTTTCCTTTGCATATTTAGCTTTAATACTTTCCAAAATACCATCAACATCGATTCCCTCGGTTAATTGAATTTTGTTCTTAGAAATAAAGTATTCCGGATATTTTGCTCTGAGCTCCGAACATTTTAAGCCACACTTTGCCAAATGAGATAAAAATAAGCCGATTCCTACCAGTGAATCGCGACCATAATGACTAGCCGGATATATCACTCCGCCGTTTCCTTCTCCACCAATCAAGGCTTCAGTTTCCTTCATTTTTGCCACAACATTAACTTCTCCAACAGCAGTTGAAGAATATTCACCACCATAATTGCGGGTTACATCTGACAATGCACGCGTTGATGAAAGATTTGAAACAGTATTGCCAATTTTGTGAGATAATAAATAATCAGCTACGGCTACTAAAGTATATTCCTCACCAAACATTGATCCATCTTCGTTAATGATTGCCAAACGATCAACATCAGGATCAACGACAAATCCAACATCTGCCTTCTTTTCTTTTATTGCATTTGCAATGTCGGTTAAATGCTCTGGCAGTGGTTCTGGATTATGTGGAAATTGTCCGTTAGGTTCTGTAAACAGTTCAATGGAATTATTTACGCCAAGTGCTTTTAATAGTTTTGGAAGCACAATACCACCCACACTATTTACACAATCAATAGCTACAGTGAAATTGGCATTTTTTATGGCCTCAACATCTACCATTTCCAAATCCAAAACATGTTGAACGTGTAAATCGGTATATATATCTTTCTCTTCAACTTTACCAAGATCATCTACCTCGGCAAAATCGAAACTTTCATCTTCTGCAATCTGAAGTACTTCTGCACCATCTTGTGCCGTTAAGAATTCGCCATTTTCATTAAGAAGTTTTAGCGCATTCCATTGTTTTGGATTATGACTTGCAGTTAATATAATTCCCCCTTGAGCTTTTTCTTCCGTTACAGCTATCTCTGTAGTTGGGGTTGTGGCTAAGTCAATGTTAACAACATCAATTCCTAAGCCTTGTAAGCTACCAATTACAAGGTTTTTCACCATGTCACCAGATATTCTGGCATCCCGTCCAACCACTACTTTTAGTTTGCCATTGTGGCGTTGCTTAGCCCATTGTCCATAAGCTGATGCGAATTTTACTACATCAAGAGGTGAAAGTCCGTCTCCTACCTTTCCACCAATCGTTCCCCTAATTCCGGAGATTGATTTAATTAAAGTCATAGAATTGTTAATTTGTTATAGCAGAGCTGCAAATTTGATTGATTTTTTTGTAAATGCCAACCTAAACTTGCAAATCCACATTTTAAAGTGCATTTAAAGTCCGTTTTTTCACCTGAATTTCTTCGTAAAGTGCATAACTCGCTTACTAATGCTAATTATTTATAAATGTAGAGGTTAAATTTTTATTAAAAGCTGAGGCATGTCATCTGTTTTTTTATCAACTTTGCAAATTCAATAAATATAGACGAAGCAGATGCGTAACGATAAGAGTTTTAAAGGTAAACCGCGAAGGAATTTTTCCGATAACGAAAATAAAGGAGCAGATAGTAATAAATCAAGAAGATCTGTAAAAAGAGATGAGGTACCTGATTTTTCGCGCAAACCTAAATTTAAAAAAGAAAAGGAAGAAAATGTTGTGGTTTCGGATAAAATGCGTTTGAATCGTTTTGTAGCCAATGCGGGTGTTTGCAGTCGACGCGATGCTGATGCTTTAATCGCTAAAGGTGAAATTACTGTGAACGGTAAAGTAGTCACTCAAATGGGAGTTAGTGTTACCATGAGTGATGATGTACGTCATAATGGAAAGAAATTGAACGCCGAAACGAAAATCTATGTTCTTTTAAATAAACCAAAAGACTATGTTACAACTGTTGAGGACAAGCATGCCAAGCGAACTGTGATGGATTTAGTTGCTGATGCCAGCACAGAACGAATATATCCTGTGGGTCGATTAGATAAACAAACAACAGGTTTGTTGTTAATAACAAATGACGGTGATTTAACTAAAGTATTAACTCACCCAAAACATCAGGCCAAAAAAATCTATCATGTTTTTCTGGATAAACCTGTTTTTTCGAGCCACATTGACCAACTGGCACAAGGTATCACTCTTGAAGATGGACCAGTACATGCCGATGCGGTTAGTTTTGTAGAGAAGGAGGATAAAACGCAGGTAGGTATAGAAATTCATTCAGGACGTAATCGCATTGTTCGACGTATGTTTGAACACCTGGGTTATAAGGTCATGAAATTAGATCGTGTGTATTTTGCCGGATTAACTAAACAAGGAATTCCTCGTGGCAAATGGCGATACCTTAGCCAAAAAGAAATAACAAGACTAAAGGCTGGTTTTGTGAAATAATACCACTGAATACTGGATTATTTTAAAATAAGAATGGTATAGAAATCAAAAAAGGGCTACGGAAGTGGCTCTTTTTTTGTATTTTCGATTACGAACAAAGCAATGTCCAATCTATGAGTTTTAAATTTACTAATTTGTTCAGGTTTGTTGTGTTAACCTTGGGGCTGTTTCTGTGTTCTAATTTTATTAAAGCTCAGGAAATTACAGGGATAGTGATAGACGCTGTTACAGAACAAGCCATTCCTTTTGTGAATGTTGTGTATGGTGAGCGAGAAGGAACCATAACTGATATTGACGGAAAATTTAAAATTACAGACATTGACGATTTAGATAAACTACAATTTTCTTGTCTTGGATATTATCAAATTGAACTTCAGGTAGACGAAATTACCCCTTATGTATATGTAGAGCTTCAGCCTTTACAGTATGAGTTGGCTGAAATTAATATTTTGCCTGGTGAGAATCCAGCCATAAGCATAATGCGCAAGGTTATTGAAAATAGCCATCTGCATAATCCCGAACTTTACGATCCATACAGTTGCATCTTATATCATAAAATGATTGTGGAATATGATCTGCCCAAAGATGTGGCTGAGGAGGAATTACCAAGATTAATGAATAACCTTGGCCTAAGTAAGGATAGTTATTTATTACTTTTTGAGTCGGTGTCTGAAAAACGACATCTTAAAAAGGGAGTTGAAAAAGAACGCATAATATCAGGGCGTGTGAGTGGCTTGAAGAATCCTACATTGGCCTCGTTTCCTGCATTGCTGCAGCCTTTTTCCTTTTATAATCAATATGTGAAGCTTTTGGATAACAGTTATCTTAATCCGGCTTCAAAGCCTGGCTTGAATGTGTATAATTACCAATTGCTTGATACTATTGTCGATGCAGATGGAGATTCAATTTATTATATCTCTTATCATCCTAAACGTAATCGTAATTTCAGAGGAATGACCGGAACTTTTCATGTTCATGGCCCCAGTTCGGCAATAAAGTCTGTTGTGGCTAAAACAACAGGTACATCCAATGGTGTGAGTTTGTTTATTCGTCAAAACTATCAGCCTAATGAAAATGGATTGTGGTTTCCAAGTCAGTTAGAAAGTAGTCTGGAATTTGGAAGCAACGGATCTCGAAACGAATTGGCTTATCCATTCATAGGTAAGGGTAAAAGTTATGTGACAGCCATTAATACCAATCCCGGATATACGGCAAAAGATTTTGACAATATTACCTTAGAGGATGAATCGTTTGCTTATGATTCTCCAGATGTTGGTTTATACAGATATGAGCCATTAACAGAAAGAGATTCTCTGACGTATCAGCTCTTAGATAGTCTTGGAAGAAAAAACCATTTGGATGCAATTATCAATCTCCAAATGTCATTGGTAAAGGGATATATGCCAGTTGGTAAGTTTCAGGTTGATCTACGCCGATTCTTTAATTATAACGATTATGAAGGATTCAAAATCGGATTAGGTTTATATACCAGTCCTCGCTTATCACCAAATTTTTCAACAGGAGGATATGTCAACTATGGTTTTGTTGATAAGGAATGGAAGTATGGAGGCTCATTGTTGGTAACGCCATTTAAAAATAAGGAGGATCGATTTATTATCGATTATAAGGATGATGTTTTTGAAACAGGTAATTATACCTATTTAGATGGTTCTGAGAAAAATTCCACAGAGTTGTTTCGCGGATTTCTTACTGAAACAATGGACCGAAGCAAGGTTTTTAAGATAGGTGCTGAGTTTCGTTTTCTGAAATACTTTAAAATGGGTGCTTATTATCGTCAGGCTGAAGTAGACCCAAGAAAAGCATATAAATTCCTGGATACGGATCAATTAGCTACAGCTTTTGATTTTCAGGAAGCGGAAATAAAACTAAAGTGGGCACATCGTGAAACGTTTACCAATTCTGCACTCGGATTGCTTTCTGAAGGAACAAGCTTTCCGAAAGTATGGTTGAACGGGGTCTATGGTAGCGGGGATCAGGATGGTAGTTTCGAGTACCAAAAGCTGGAAGGTCAGATAGAGAAAACTTTTTACTATCCTAATGCCATGTATACCACATTGCGTGTGCAGGGAGCTAAATTATATGGCGACTATCCAAGTACCTTTTTGTATAGCGCATTAGGTACTTATAAGAGCTTCACTGTTTTTATTCCCAATAGCTTTGGTACAATGCGTTTGAATGAATTTGCAGCAGATCAATTTACTGCAGTTTACTTTAGTCACGGCATGCCTTTGTCATTAAACACCAACCGCAGAGTTAAGCCGGAAATAGTGTTAATGAGTAATGCGGCATGGGGAGATGCGACTCAGGATGTAAATTCATTTGAAAGAGGCTATTATGAATCCGGTGTGTATCTAAAGAATTTACTATCCAGCTTTATTTTTCAATATGGCTTGTCGGTGCATTACCGATACGGTGCATACAGATTGGATGAACCTATAGATAATTGGGCCTTTAAGCTAGGTTTGGAAGTCGTTTTTTAATTTTATTAGAAGAGTCAAAAACTGCATATACACCTAAACAGGTATCAGAGTTTGAAAAAATCAATTGTTAAGAAGTATGTTGCCTTATTGGCACTGGTATTGGCTGGAGAAACTATTTTCTTTTTGCCTTTTGTACTGGCTCGTATTTTTCGTCCAAGCTTGCTGCTGGTCTTTGATATAACTAATGTTGAGCTAGGTGCTTATTTTTCGGTTTATGGTGTGGTGGCCATGTTTGCTTATGTTATTGGTGGTCCTTTAGCCGACCGTTATGAGCCGAGAAAACTAATGGCATCGGCTTTATGGCTAACTGCTCTTGGTGGCTTTATGATGAGCTTTATAAAATCCGGAAGCTTACTGCCTTTTATTTATGGATTCTGGGGATTAACCACCATTATGTTGTTTTGGGCCGCGATGTTAAAGGCCACCAGGGAGTGGGGTGGTGATGGTTTTCAAGGCCGTGCGTTTGGTTGGTTAGAAGGAGGCAGAGGATTAACCGCAGCTTTGATCGGTTCAATGGCCTTGGCAATATTTGCCTGGTATGTTCCTGATGAAAGCTTGATTGGTGATCAGGAAAGGATATTTGCTTTTCGCAAGGTGATTCTTTCTGTTTCAATATTCACCACTCTTATTGGGATGCTGGTCTGGTGGTTTGTTCCGCAAAGCAAAAACAATTATAAGTCAGAGGGTATTCAAATCGGTCAGATAAAAGATCTGGCCAAAAAAACTGAACTTTGGCTTTTGGCCATTATTATCGTATGTGCCTATGTAGGTTATAAAATTACGGATGACTTCTCATTATATGCCAAAGAGGTGCTTGGTTTTAACGAGCTTGATGCGGCTGGTGTTGGAACATCGGCACTATGGGTTAGGGCAGGAGTAGCTATTCTTGCCGGATGGCTGGCCGACAAAACACGATTGATTTCAATCATCATATATGCATTTGCACTTTCTTGTCTAGGCGCAGTAGTTGTTGCTCTGGCCTGGTTAGAGCTTATGGCCGGAATGGCCCTTTTAAACTTGTTAATGATCATGCTGGGTATTTACTCAGTACGAGCCCTGTATTTTGCATTGGTTCATGAATCTAAAATCCCAATGCATCTTACCGGAACGGCTATTGGATTAATATCCTTAATTGGTTTTACACCCGATGTATTTATGAGTCCCTGGATGGGCTATTTACTGGATAATAATCCCGGGAGGCAAGGTCACCACCATGTATTTATTGTGCTTGCCGGGTTTTCTGCAATTGGATTTTTAATGGCTTTAATGTTACAAAAAAGGCTGCCTAAAAGTTAGACAGCCCTTATATAATGTTATTATAAATTACTTTTCTAAGCGAGCAATACTTTCAGTTAAAGTCTTGATCTTAGCTTCTGCATCGGCTTGTTTCTGACGCTCTTTGGCTACAACAGCTTCAGGCGCACTTCCCACAAATCGTTCATTACCTAACTTCTTCATTACTCCTTTTAAGAAACCTTCCTGATGTGTCAGTTCTTTCTTTAGCTTTTCCAGTTCGGCTTCAACATCAATCAGTCCTTCCATTGGTACAAAGTACTCATTGGTGCGTGCCATAAACGATACAGCTCCTTCGGTTTTCTCGCTCACCATTGTTAGTTCACTGATATTCGCCAGCTTCACCAACAAAGAATCGAAATCAGCAGAATAGTTATTATCACCAAGGATATTCAATTTCAATGAATCCTTCATTGGAATATTTTTCTCCTTACGAACCGTTCGAACGCCACCAACAGCTTCTTTTAGTATTTCAAACTTATCCAAGAGACTGGCATCAGCTCCTGAAACAGTTGGCATGTCAGCTAGCATAATGCTTTCGCCTTCTTTGCGCTCTTCCAATGCTTGCCATAATTCTTCTGATATGAATGGCATAAACGGATGAAGTATGCGAAGCATTTTGTCAAAGAACTCCAATGTTGCTTTATAAGTAGCCGCATCCAAAGGTTTTTGATAAGCCGGTTTGATGGCTTCCAAATACCAGGATGAGAACTCTTGCCAGAACACAGTATAAACCGTCATTAATGCATCTGATATACGGTACTTGCTAAAGTGATCATTTAATATCTCAATGGTCTGATCCAGCTTTGCATCATACCAGGCGATTGCTTTTTTAGCAGATTCAGGCTGTTCGATATTTTCATCAATTTCCCATCCTTTAACCAAACGGAAAGCATTCCATATCTTATTGGCAAAGTTACGTCCCTGCTCTGGTTGGCTTTCATCAAATAACAAATCACCACCAGCAGGTGAGCAAAACAACATTCCAATACGAACGCTGTCGGCACCATATTTGGCAATTAAATCCAATGGATCAGGAGAGTTACCTAATGACTTCGACATCTTGCGGCGTTGTTTATCACGCACCATACCTGTGAAGTATACATTCTTGAAAGGTAATTCTCCTTTAAACTCATAACCCGCTATGATCATACGAGCTACCCAAAAGAATATAATATCATGACCAGTTACCAAATCAGATGTTGGATAATAATAGGCCAGATCTTCGGGTTTTTCAAAGCCGGTAATGGGCAACAACCATGAAGAAGCCCATGTATCCAGAACATCAGCATCCTGACGAAGATCGGCTGCCGTTAAGTTGGCATTGCCCGACTTTTCTTTGGCCATAGTCAATGCCTTCTCTTTGGATTCAGCAACTACAAAAGTTCCATCTTCAAGATAGTATACAGGTATCTGATGTCCCCAATATAACTGACGCGATACACACCAGTCCTTTACATTCTCCATCCAATGACGGAATACATTTTTGAATTTTGGAGGATGGAACTGAACGGTGTCGTTCATTACATTTTTCAAAGCAGGCTTCGAAATTTCATCCATCTTTAAATACCATTGTGCCGATAGCTTTGGCTCAATAGCTACATGAGTACGTTCTGAGAATCCTACTTTATTGTTATAATCTTCAATCTTAACAATGTTTCCGGCCTCTTCCAATACAGGAATTATCTTTTTACGAACATCAAAACGATCTTCACCAACAAATAATTCGGCAGCCTCACTAAGCGTTCCGTTGTCGTTAAAAATATCAATGACCTTAAGATTATGCTTCATGCCAATCTCGTAGTCATTTACATCGTGAGCAGGTGTGATTTTCAGACAACCTGTACCAAACTCCATATCTACATAATTGTCCTCAATAATAGGAACCAAACGGTTAACCAAAGGAACAATTACTTTTTTGCCTTTCAGGTGAGTGAAACGCTCATCATCGGGATGTATACAAACCGCGGTATCACCCAATATGGTTTCAGGACGAGTTGTAGCAATAGTTACGTACTCATCACTACCTTCAATTTTATAACGCAGGTAATAGAGTTTACCTTGTTTTTCTTTGTAAATAACTTCTTCGTCAGAAAGAGCAGTCAAGGCAGCAGGATCCCAGTTTACCATGCGTACACCGCGATAAATCAAGCCTTTTTCGTATAAGTCAACAAATGATTTGATCACACCTTCAGAGCGATCTTCATCCATGGTGAAATAGCTACGATCCCAATCAGCCGAAGCACCCATTTTCTGTAACTGCTTTAAGATGATGCCACCATATTCGTCGGTCCACTCATAAGCATGCTTCAGGAATTCGTCACGGCTCAGGTCCTTTTTGTCAATCCCACGTTCTTTTAACCTATTCACAACCTTAGCTTCAGTTGCAATAGAGGCGTGGTCGGTTCCTGGTACCCAGCAAGCATTTTTTCCCATCATGCGCGCACGACGAATTAAAATATCCTGAATGGTATTGTTAAGCATGTGACCCATATGCAAGACACCGGTGACATTAGGTGGAGGCATTAATATTGTATATGGCTCACGATCATTCGGTTCTGAATGAAATAATTTGTTATCCATCCAGTACTTATACCACTTGTCTTCAGTTGCAGATGGGCTATACTTGCTTGCAATTTCCATGATTAATTCTTCTACTTATAATGTGCTTTCTAAATAAGAATGCAAAAGTAAGAAAAAACTGTATTAATTTATCAAATAGCTAATGATGTAGCTGATCTATTTGATAAATTATTAAGGATGTCTAAAGTAAAATATTGATTTGTGAATTAGGCAGCTACTGATTTATGGCTTTCTCGTCTTGTCAGATTTGGATAACATGATCAACAGAATTCCTGATATCACAATGCATGTACCAATGATTTGATAAAGGCTAACCTTTTCTCCCAAAAAGATTGCTGCCAGAATTATTGTACTAACAGGTCCTAAACTACCAATAATAGCCACATTTGAGGCTCCAATTCTCTTAATGGCTTCCGACAATAAGAATGATGGGATGATGGTGCTGAAAATGGCCATGGCAGCCCCCAATAAATAGACTTGCGGATGCAAATGAAAAACCTCAGCATCTCCACCTTTAATCAAGTAATGAATAATAACTGAAGTACAAGAAACAATCATGGCATAGGCTGTAAATCGTACTGAACCAATTCGGGGAATGAGATCTCCACTGCCGACTAAATAAATAGCATAACTCAGAGCACTGCCAAATATTAAAATTACTCCCAAAGGAATGTTACCTTGAACTTCAGCCAGTGAAGCATATTTATAGAAGGCAACAAAGACTCCAACATAGGTGATAAGTATAGCTCCTAATTGTTGTTTGCTAATCTTTTTTTTAAGTGCAAGAGAAGAAATGATGACAACTAAAGTGGGATAAACAAAAAGAATCAAGCGCTCCATACCTGCACTTAGATGCTTTAAACCTTCAAAGTCGAGATAGCTGGCTAAATAGTAACCCATAAATCCCAGGGCAATTAAAGCATAATAGTCTCTGGCCTTCAATCTGGTCCTTTTGCTTTTCGATACTTCTACAAAGGCAATAATGATATAAACGGGCAGGGCAAAGCTCATTCGAAGTAGTAACAAGCTGACTGAATCCACCTGATAGGCATATGCCAGCTTGACCAAAACAGCCTTGGCTGAAAACATAATTACCCCCAAGGCCGCCATTAGACCTGCTACTATTAATTGATGTTTTTTTAATTGCATACATAGAAAATAAAAAACCTTCCTTAAACAGAATTAAGGAAGGTCTATATCAAAAATATTTTTTATCACATTCTAATACACTATACCAACCTTGAAAACCTCAAGAGCCAAAGCTGCCATTTTGTATTCTTATGTGAATTGTTGACCATCATGTAACAAAGATATGAATTATCAAAAATTAAACTACAAGCAAACACTCCTTTCTGTACAATATGTACTAATCAATATTCAAACTGATTTTTAGGCCCCAGCTACGATACTGACCATCTTCAATACCAACAAAAGTACCGATGCTGCCCATAAAGAAGATTTGGCTTATGCCGTAGCCAAACTCGGCATAATTACGGAAATTGGGTTGAGTCAGATAACTGGCATAAACATTCTCAAGCCATAGTCGATTACTTACCCAAGGTAAAAATTTGAGTAATAAATAAGGTGTTGTGTATGACACATGGGCCTGAGCAAACCATTCATTGGTACTGACACTATAATCGTCCAATAGGTTAAAGGTATCGTGCCATTCCTTAAAACTTATTGGTATCTCGTTGGTGTTGAAATGCTGGAAACGCGAGAAATGCATTTGATTATTACGACTGAAATATCCTCCGCCGGCTTGCCATTTAAAGGCATTGAAGATGCCCCATTCCTTATTTTGCCATACCGAGGCATGGATTAATTCATAGTCCGATTCACTGCTGGCAACATCTTTTAAGCCCCGTTGATAGCCCAATTGAAAGCTTGGATACTTTGATCCACGCATATACTTCCTGCCTTTCCACATGCGGTAACGCAAACGAGGTGTGTATTTTACAGTGGCACTAATGTGCATGTCTTTCTGATCTCGTAAATGATCTGGTGTTACCTGATCGTTGGGCGGAATATTTTCGGCATAATCCTTTGATGGATAGGCAATGGACCAATTGGTATGATTCTTTAATTCATAATAGTTATTGTACGATGCTCCAACATTTAAACGCATGCCATGCATCGGGTCAATCCCATGATTAAGGGATATGTAGTTGCGCTGATAGAGTTTCATATAATGCTCCTTGAAGAAGAGGGCGGAAATGGAATTTAAGGTACGGTCAATGCCATAGCGGCTATTAAAATCTTTACTATCCTGACCAAAGCCTACTCCAATACTGGCCCTTGCCTTTGGGGCAAAGGAGTAATTGGTATATGCGCTCCATAGCACCTTCTTTCGATTAAAGGCATACTTAATTTTAGGTCGGAAGCTAAACTGATGTACCGAGTCAATATCATATCTTAATCTAAATCCTTGCTCATAACTCCAACCATCAACTGCATTAAAGTCCACCTGCTTTAATCCGATTAAGCCATCGTAGGTAATGCGCATAGTTGAATCAACAGCATAAAAGGTATGACCTGAAAGAAATCCATTGGATACCTTTGAAAAAGCGGATTTCTCCTTTGGTTTAACCTTGGCGGTATCGTTCTGCATCTTAACCAGCTTAAGCGAATCCTTCACCTCAAATCCTTTAAGCTCATCCTTGGTCAAGGGAATCGGACGCATCTTCTCCCAATACAAGGAATCTTTTTGAGTCGTATCTTTCTTGTGGGTGATTTTGTAAGTGTCTTTGATTTCCAGGGATTCTTCTTCATCCATTTCCTTCTTGCGCGATTCCTTTTCGATAAGACGTGACAGTTTAATCATCTCGCGGTTGGAGAGCTCTTCTTTCTCCAACAACTCTTCCATCTTTCGTTGAGTTCTACTCTTCTCTATCGCTTCTGCTTCCTTTATTGCTCTTTCACCTTCAGCTTTTATTGCGGCTTCTTCGGCAGCATATTGTTTCATTAATACACCAGGAACAGGTAAGCCTGTGTTTAGTACAATGTCAGAGTACTTTACCGAGCCGGCATAACGGAAGTCAGCTTTCACGCCAAAGATTGAGGCCTTCACATTAAAGCGGTGACTGATGGGTAACCATGAGCGATCTTTAACCGGTGCATAAACCTGCTTGATATTGATCTCTCCGAAAAAAGCATCGTTGGTTACATCAATGGAGTGGATGTTCCATAGGTTATCGACTATGTAAATATAGCCTACATAGGTTTGCTGGCTTTTTCGTTTTGGGACGACCTTAATTTTATTAACGGTGACATCTCCTTCGTAGAAGAAACCTTCATACACGAACTTATAATGCGAAAAAGAGTTGGGTGCCAAAGGAGAGATGGCCATGTCCTGATGAGGTTCGTAAAAGCTATAGGTAATATAACCCATTACATCATTTTCATTACTATCGGGAAACGTACTTTGTGTATTCAGTACGGTATGATCATATTTATCAGGAGCCGTAAACTTAATTTCATTCATCGACTCCATGGTATAAGTCTTCCCAATTTCAATATCGGGACTGTCCTCTTCCTTATCCATCATCTTTTTAAAAAGCTTTGGAATTTTCTTAACCAAAAGGCTTCCTTTTAGATAGACTTCAGCCTTGTAAGCGGCTGTTTGTCGTTGGTAGTAGGGAGCCAGACTAATGGCTTTACGCATAATCGGGTAGGCGGGGTCTTCTCCTCCTGAATATACCCTCACTTCTTTGATTCGATAGGTTTGTTTTTTAAGAATAATATTACGTTCCACAAAGCTATCTGTGACCGTGAATTTAATTTCCTGTTTTTCAAAACCCAATCCTTGAAACACCATAGTATAAGATCCCGGTTCCAATAATATCTCATATTCGCCAAGTTCATTGGTGGTGGTTCCGGTGGTGGTTTCTTTTAAGTAAATGGTGGCAAAAGGAATGGATTGGTCGCCTTCATCGGTGATCAGTCCTTTAATTCCGCCTTGCCCATTGGCCTGAATAGCCAATATGAAAAGGGGAAAGGCGAGACATAATTTTAGCATTCTCATGGTTAGGAGGTTTAGTTTGTAAGGTAAATATAGTAAATAGGTCCTATTGTATCATAATGCGAGGTCGCTTAATAAGGTTGCCTCAAAATCTCAAATAATTTAGCATTAGACATAAGGCGCATTTATAGGAGAAAAGGTTACACTTGATTTGCAATAAAAAGCTTGTATATAATTAAGGAGCGGCTCTTCTGTCAAAAAGAACTCAAAGAGCCGCTGGGCATGAGTGCTACTGCCACCACTTATATAATTTCTAGGATGAGGCAATTGTTGGCAAATCAGATATCAAAAACCCTCAACGAGTAGGCTATTAGCCTAAATAAAATAAGGTAACAGGCCCAGATCAGGTCTAGATAGGAATAAATCAAAAATGGCAGGTTTATACAAGCTATTGTGCTGTTATTATTTTAGTATTGTTTGGTTAATTAGAAGTCAATTGCCCAAATATTACAATAAGCCAATGTCGGAGAAACATGATAAGCCCAGAACCTTTGAAGAGGAAAAGTTACAGGCTGAGATTGATCTGCTCAAATCGGAAAAGGCCAAGATAGATACAGAACAAGCCCGCCTGGATAAGGAGAATAAACTACCCTGGTATAAGAGTGAACGTATGATTCAGGCTTTTATAGCCGGAATAGTTGCGGTTCCTCTATTGTGGTTTTTCTTTAAGGATGTGGCCATGCCCATTTACCAAAGAGAAAATTTAAAACTGGCCTATGATGTGGAGAAAGTCAGAATTGAGAATGAAAAACAAAAGATCAGAATCGATTCCATTCAGATTTTAATGCTAGAAAAAGACTCTATAGCCAGAGTCCAACTGGAAAATGCCTGGGATCAGCTTAAAGTGAAAGAACAGGAATATGAAAAAAACAGAAACGATCTTATCCAACAGAATCAGCGCATCATTGAAGGTTTAAGGCTTAAAAATCAGAATGATCATAAGCAAGAAGAAGAAATAAAGAACCTAAAGGATAATATAGCACAGTTAAGCGTTTCTGAAATTATTACCAATCTTCCCCTTAAGTTGAATGCCGCTTTTATATTGGAAGGCGATGGTATTGAGTATTGGGAAACACCAAAAAACACCAAGCTATTTGCAGCCGCTTACCCCGACGCGCTTGTATTTCATTACGATTCTGGAGAAAGTTTGGAGACCTCAGCTAAATACCAACAAGCCGATAAAACGATGGCTTCGGTGCATGTACTTATCGGTCGCGATGGACGGATGATTCAACTCCTGCCCTTTAACACCATAGCCTGGCATGCGGGAAAAAGTGATTACAAGGGTCGAAGTGGCTACAATAACTTTTCAATAGGCATTGAATTTGTTAATGCAGGTGCGCTCACCAAAAAAGACGGCAAGTTTCGCTCATGGATGGGTAAAGCCTATGAAGCCAGTGAGGTTGTTGAATTAACTCATAAAAATGAAAGTCAGCCCAGGTACTGGTTGAAATACACCGATGAGCAAATCAAACGTGCCGAGCAGCTTTGTCAACTGCTCACTCAAAAATTTAGCATTAAAGAAATACTGGGTCATGAAGATCTGGCGCCAGGCCGAAAACAAGACCCGGGACCGGCCTTTCCTCTTGCGAGATTTCAGGAACGGTATCTTAAATAAAACCTAATATTCTATTTGTACTTGTTTGCTTTTAAAGGTTTGTTGTGCATTGCAGAAGGATAAATAACCATGCCACTAAAAAAGCACAAGGAAATAAGATTCCGATTAGATTGTTCGAACTCAATTTGTTCCATCCTACTATAGGCAAAGCTTCAGTATCTGGATTTTTCATTTCCTCGTTTTCTACTTCTCTTAGTCGTATAATGAGGATAATGTTTCGAATAGAAACGATTATCCAGATGGCAATTGTAAACAATCCTAAACCGATTAAAACAGATTTAAGATTCTTATCATCTGTACTTGTTTGTGAATAAGCTGCAATAAAAATGGTTTGCGACAATAAAAAGAAATTTGCTCTTTGCGCAAAAAGTCCATCTTCGTGACGAATTGATTCACGAATAAAGTCTAGTCTGGATGCCATGTGCTCTAATATTTGGTTTGGGTTTAATAATTATATCAATATACAAAATAAGCTTTAATCTTTCCATTAGTTGTGCTCATTGTTCTTCTCTCGTTTAAAGGCAAGAGCCGCTCCTTAAAACTACAAAGGCCGCCATTGCGGCAGCCTTTGTATAAGCCATCTATATTTTAATTAATACACCAAAGTCTGCATGGCTCTGGCCGGTATCTCTATCAGAGATTCTTCCGTTCCTACAATTAGTTTATAAGCAATGGCTTCTTCTCCATCATTCATCACTACAGTTACCATCTTTCCATCTGAATTTAAAAAGGAGGTGGAGATCAAATGACTACGGCTCGTGGTGGTACTTACACGTTTCGCGCCCTGACGAATAAATTTAGAAAAATGACCAATGTAATAATACGAAGGCGTATAAATCAATTCATTTGTACGCGTATCGGCATGAATGGGAGCAAAGCAGAAATTACCCACATGGTTTGGTCCACCGTTATGATCCAATAGGATATTCCAGTCGGTCCATCCAACGGTGCCGCAATTGAAATCATTAATCATTGAGCGTCCATACCTTTCGGCATTGGTCCAGCGCTGGTAACCATCCTGAGAAAAGCTTTCGATGCAACCTTCGGTAAATAATAGTTCCTTCTCAGGAAATGATTCTTTAACATTACGCAGATTCTCCCACATCGATTCGCCGCCAGCCCATCGCTCGTACCAATGGAAACCAATGCCCCAGGCATATTTAGCGGCTTCAGGATCGCCAAAAATAGTATTGGCACGATGTGATATCAGGTCGCGGTTATGGTCCCATACCACAATATTTTTGGCTCCCAGTCCTTCTTTCTCCAATGTTGGTCCGAGGTAATTTTTAAGGAAGTCACGTTCTTGCTCCGCCGTATATACACACGATTCCCAGGTTTGAACGGCCATTGGTTCATTTTGAATCGTTAGTCCCCATATTGGCATTCCCTCTGCTTCGTAGGCTTTAATAAACTTAGCATAATAGCTGGCCCATGCCTGGTAATATTCGGGTTGAAGAGTTCCTCCTTGTAGCATGTGTGTTTTGCCTTTCATAAAAGCCGGAGGACTCCAGGGGCTCACATAAAATACCAAAGGATCGCTGGCTTGTGCCATGGCCTTTTTGATCATAGGAATACGAAACTGCTGATCGTGTTCAATTGAAAAGGTCTTCAATTCTTTATCGCCCTCCTCGATATAGGTATAACTGCCACTGGCAAAATCACAACTGTGTATGGTAGTGCGTAACAAAGTATAATCAATACCATCTTTACCGTAGTAGGCGCTGAGTAATTCATCTTGCTTATCCTGGCTTAGCTCACTAAAAACCTCAGCTGAAGCATCGGTAATTGCTCCTCCAATACCCAAGAATGTTTGAAATTGTTTGTCGGGATTTACAAAAACCGCTATTTCACTTTCCAAAGGTTGAGCACTGGGCTTAAAACTCAGATCCTGCCCTTGAGATAAGCGTAATTCAGAATCTTTTTGAGTAGTATAAACGGCTACCTTTTTCCCTTTGGTGATAAAAGCAGGTGCTTTTTGAATCACATTTTCGCCTTCTTTCGGCGGAGTTGCACAAGCTGCTAACAATATTGATAGTGTGCCGATAAGTATTTGTTTTAGTGTCATAGTGCCTAATGTTTTATTTTTCATTGTATAGTTAATACAAATGCTGTTTATTACATATTTTTTAAATATCAGAGTGAGGTTTATATGAGTTAATGTGAATTTATTATGAGTTTAACTCATCGTATTATCTTACAAAAGGACCAAATGATACATTCTTAAAAAGAATGATCATTTGATCGAATTGTAATACTCAAGGTTTATTTTTGCCATACATAAGTGCCAACAGCTCCTGCTGCCAAAGATGTTCGCACGATTTTGTTATCCGCACCTATATTGAAGTTTTGTGTTTGCATGCTTTTGTTAAGCACAATCAGCACAATATTTCCTTCGTCCGTTTCGAATGCCACATTGGGTATATCTCCCAAGAGATTACTATCAATGCGTTTAGAACCAGGGCGCACATGTTTTGAGGCATGAGCAATAATATAATAGGCCGGATTGCGCACTACGCTATTCCCATCAATGGTTAAAGCTCCCAAACATTCGGTACAACCTCCATCGGTATATGGTTGAAGGTTTGGATCGGCGGCGAGGTTCCACTCCAAAACCGTTTTACACCAATTACGTGTGGCACCAATCAATAGGTTTTCGGTATGCCACTTTAAATCGTTAGCAAAATTACCCGGTGCACCTATCCACTGTTCGGTAAAATAAAGGTTCTTATCGGCATGAGCTAAATGTACCTTAGTCAGATCATTTATACTTCCTCCATACAAATGAAAAGCCGAACCATCAATGTATTTTCGGGCTTCCTGATCATTAAGTATTTCAATGGGGTAATCTGTTCGGTCGGCATTATGGTCGTAGATAATTATCTTCGTAGATATGCCAGCGTTTTCAAAAGCCGGACCAAGGCTTTGTTTGATAAAAGCAGCCTGATCAGCAGCCTCCATGTACATACTGGGGTTATTACCCGGGTGCAAAGGTTCGTTCTGAACGGTTATGGCATCAATGCGGATGCCCTCATTGTCCATTGCCTCTATATATTTAACGAAGTACAAAGCATAGGCATCGTAGTATTCTGCTTTTAAGCTTCCACCTTTGGCATTTGCATTGCTCTTCATCCATGCCGGAGCAGACCAGGGTGAAGCCATAATTTTCAAATCCGGATTGATGGCCAATATCTCTTTTAGAACTGGAATGAGGTATCGCTTATCTGGAGCAATGGAAAACTGTTCCATAGAAACATCTGTTTCGCCTGCTTGTAAATCATTATACGAAAATACAGCTTCATCCAAATCGGAAGCCCCCAGACTGACACGTAAATAACTTATGCCAATGGCATTGTCTTCAAGGCCAAACAATTCCTCCAGCAAATTTTTTCGTTGCGTAGAGGACATGTTTGACAGGTGTAAAGCACTTCCTCCTGTGAGTGAAAAACCAAAGCCATCCATTTTCTGGTATGAAACTGCCGAATTCACTGTAATGGTCGGCAGGCTTAAATCAGTACTTAGGGGAAGTCCGCCTTCCTGAAAACTAAACTTTGCCGATTCATCTGCTGTGCTGATATAGTAAGCTATGTCGACATTCGGTTCGGGCTTGGGAGGCGGTGGAGCTACTTCTTTGCTTGTATCTTTACATCGCCATCCCATTGTGCTAAAAGTAAATAACAAGGTTAGCCCAATAATAATTCTATTTCTTATGACATTCATAATGTAATGTTTAAAACAGGTGCCAAAATGATTGTTTCTGACACCTGCAATCCCAAATTCCCGATCAACTATTCAAATTTGTAGCTTCCTGTTGCAAAATCATTGCTAAGAATTATGCTGGCAGTGTAATTACCATCATTGCTTATGTTTCTGATATTGCTACCTCCTTTATTTATTAAGTTTC
Source organism: uncultured Carboxylicivirga sp. (assembly GCA_947503525.1). GTDB lineage: Bacteria > Bacteroidota > Bacteroidia > Bacteroidales > Marinilabiliaceae > Carboxylicivirga. The sequence continues at coordinate 44,972 of CANNEA010000001.1, forward strand.
CTGATAGAGCAGAGGCATCCTCTGCACCCAACTCAATATCCCATGGTGAGATAAATTTCATGTCATAGTTGGCTTTTAAATCAGCATTTACGGTATAGGAGTAGGGGTGGACATAAGTCATCAGAAACTCATCTTTTGCGTCCCATCCACCATTTATTTCATCCCAATGAAATAGTTTAATATTGTAATAGCTCCATTTTAGATTAGCTTCTGCAAAGTTGAGTTCCAAATGAAAGGCCTGATCATACTCCGCCTGGAATGCAGCAGCTTCCTCTTTAAGTAAAACATTAGCTGAAACATTATCGGCTCCGGCTCCATTGGCGCCCAACATGGCATCAATGCTAAAGGCACGCCCACTGCCGTCTGAAGATGAGTTTAGCGAATAGTCTACTCCGGCTTGCAAGGCCAGGAATATATCAGCTGTAAATACATCTCCATCTTTGCTAAACTCATGTATCATGCTTCCATCGGCTAATAAGAATAATTGCTGTGGCGCCTCAATCGGATCCGGCTCATCCGGAGCTGAAGGATCAGACTCAATGGAATAGGAAAAGCCATTGGCTGACATATCGAGAGTTAATATTTTCAAGCCTTTTCCTTCACCGGGGATATCCTCAACCAGCACACCCTGAGAATCGGCATCGTTCTCAGCAACAATTTCATTTGTCCCAACCACGCGTTTTAAGATATTTTCCCAGGTACCATTGGCTCTGAAAATAAAACCACCATCAGGTAAAAAGTCGATGCTGGCTTTCCATACCCCTAAACCTTGATATTCGAGTACCTGATCGCCACCCCAGCCGGTTGAAAATGCACCTCCGATGGCACCAAACTGATTCACCTTATAAAGCGAATAAGTATTGGCATCTAAGTCAAGGCTTATACGATATACACCTTCTTCTTCAACACTAAGAGCCGTTCCGTTTTTTATTAACACCCCATCAGCACCACCGTATTGGTGGGCCGGCAAAGCTTGCTCGCTAAAAAACTTATAGGGTTTATCGGCTAGCAAACGGGTATATACCTCATGCTTGTTTGATGGATTTTGATCAGAGCCATTTAATCGTTTTAAGGCTATAGCCGCTGACAGATTACTACCTGTTTCAGTGGCCTCTCCACTTATAAATAATTGCTCAGGAATAATTTCTGTATCAAAGCGCTTTAGTGAGACCTTAGCGGATTGATAACTTACTTTACTTAAAGAGCTGGCCTTAACGGTCCAATTCAGTTCACTCGTGCTTGAGGCATCATATCCTGCCAGGGATAAGGCTTCATCAAGCATTTGATGGCTGATGGATGCACTTAAGGACTTGCCGCCATTATCAGCCTGCACTTCAATAATGGCTGCATTCATATCTTTGGCATCCACCGAATCAATCAATACGGAATAATAAACGCCATAGCCTGCCGATGATTGAGCTGCTTCCCAGCTAAATTCTAGCTTTGTGGTGGGAGCTGTTTCATTCAAAACGATGTCTGATCCGACCTCAGGGCTGGAGGTTTGAGGTGTAGATAGCGTCCATTGACCCTCCGGCTCCAGGTTGCTTTGCTCAGTGCATGAGCCCATAAACAATAGGCTTAAGACCGTGAATAAAGTGAATATATTTAGTTTCATAAGTATTTACTTTTTTTGGAATTATGATGATGAATTAGTTGGACGGGTTAGGGTCAAGAGCCGAATTACGATCTAATTCCTGCTGCGGAATAGGTAATAACACCTTTGCCTCCGTCATATTGTAATTCACAGGTGTATTGGTTCTCAAGTCAATCTCCTGCAATTCATTCATTACACTTACTACTTTATTAAGGCGCACCAAATCATCCCAGCGTTGAGCTTCCTGTGCCAATTCCAGTCGGCGTTCTTTTAAAATGGTATTGCGTAATACCTCCTTTGAACTTTTTTGCGCATCGCTTAAAGGATCAAGGTTAACGCGTGCTCTGATGCGATTAATCTCGCTGACTGCGGCTTCCAGTTGATTGCTTTCATTTAAGGCCTCGGCCTTTAGTAATATGATATCAGCTAAACGAAATATGTATTGACGATCAGTACTTCCCCAGCCCATGGCATTCTTCCACTTATATCCAAAGGCCACATTATTGGGAGTAGGATTGTCATCACTCGGTTCAACAATGCCCCAGTATTCATCAATCCATGATACTTGCTCAAATAGCACGGTACTATTTTTGCGAATCTCATCCCCTTGCTCATCATAGGCCTTAACCAGATCATTGGAAGGTGTTACAAATTTTCGCCAGGTGTCACCGCTGATGGATGGCGGTAATAACATTTGTGGTCCCCAGTTACCTTCATCCCCGCCTAAATACTGAATTTCAAGAATTGACTCGGCATTGTTATAATGATTTCCATCAAACAAATGCGCATAATCAATTAAAGTATAATTGGCGGCACTGCCTTCTACTTTCGCAATGTGCTCCAATGCTTTAGTGAAATCCGGACTGGGCTTTTGCAAATAGGCTTTAGCAGCTAAGGCATGAGCCGCACCGGCCGTTGCTCTGGCTTTATTTACCGTTGCGTCATCACCATATATTTCGGGTAAAGCTTCAGCAGCAGTTATGGCATCGCTAATGATCTGGTCGAATACCACTTCAGCTGTTGATCGGGCAATATTCACATCTTCAGGAGCAGTTGATTTTGTAGCTTCAAGTACTAAAGGAACTCCCCCAAAAAGGTTAACCAGGTTATAATAGTGGTAAGCTCTTAAGAACAAAGCCTCTCCTTTTATTTCAGCTTTACGCTCATCTGTTAAAAGAGGATCGCTTACGGCATCTACACGCTCAATGACAATATTGGCTTTTAGGATGGCATTGTATATATTCGACCAGCTCTGATACACCTTATCGTTAGTGGCCGTTACTTTTAATAAATCCATTTCAAAAATGGATGGGTTGTCGCCACCAGCATAATGATTATCAGAACGAATATCCTGAAACATGATGTTGTTCCATACATAAGCATCCGATTGAAATGACTCGTACACACCGGTTAACGCAGCTTCCATTTGGCTGGCAGTATTATAAGCCGTAGCCGTAGTTTCTTCTGAAATTGGTTTAAGGTCAAGGAAATCGTTGCATGACCACACACTAACAAGGGTTAATGCCCCAATGATATATTTTCTAAGTTTCATACTATTCAATCTTTAAAAATTAGAAGCTTACGTTTAATCCAAAAATGATATTTCGCGTCTGAGGATAGGTTCCGTAATCGATACCTTTATACACGTTAGAACCGCCATAAGCATTCACTTCAGGGTCGAATCCAGAATAATTGGTGAGTGTAAATAAATTTTCACCAGTGGCATATACTTTAACCCGTCCGATATTAACTTTTGAAAGTAGCTTCTGTGGTAAATCATAACTAAGGGTCAAAGTCTTCAAACGCATGTAAGAGGCATCCTCAATAAAGCGTGTTGATATGCGAGAATTATCTGTGCTTCCCCAGCTGGCTCTTGGAATATCACTTTGATCTCCGGGGTTTCTCCAACGCGAATTGACCGTTAACAATTGGTTTTTCGGATCCGTCATCCCTTCGGAATCAATGCGTGTGGCATTTAACATGTCATTACCATAGGATCCTTCTAAGAAGACATTTAGTTCAAGGCCTTTGTACGATACTACATTGTTAAAGCCAAAAAAGAAATCAGGATTGGCATTTCCGATCACCTGACGATCATCCGGTGAAGGCGTGAATGTGCTTTCGCCATTTTGATCAATGTAATAGGCATTACCGGTGTCGGCATCTACACCACCCCAAACATAGCCATATAAGGTTCCCAAAGGCTGCCCTTCTTCCAAGAGAATAGCTTCACCACGTCCGGAAATATTACCGATTGGTAAACTTTCAACCACAAGATCAGTCACCTCATTTCGGTTGAAGGAGATGTTGAAGGTAGAGCTCCAAGTCACAGCCTTGTCGATATTAACGGTGTTTAAGCTAAACTCTAAACCTTTGTTCTGTAGGGTTCCGATATTCTGTAAGGCATTATCGTAACCTGTACTGTGAGGCAATGGAGCATCAAGTAGTAAGTCACGTGTATTACGCATATAAGCATCGGCCACAAAGGTCAGTCGACCATTAAATAAACTTACGTCCAGTCCAATATTGGTTTGTTCCGACTCCTCCCATTTTAGTGTATTGTTATCCATGGCCGCAGGGTAGGTTCCCGGTTGAGTTTGACCACCAATAGGGTAATTAGCTCCAAGTCCTACACGTCCGTAATAGGCATAGTTGGCAATCTGATCATTTCCAACAATCCCCCATCCGGCACGGATTTTAAGATCATTCAAAAACTCAAGACCTTCCATAAACGATTCGTGTGATAAACGCCATCCACCGGAAACGGAAGGAAAATAGCCCCAACGCTGATCGGGACCAAACACACTTGAACCATCGATTCGGAAATTGGCTGTCAGCAGGTACTTGTCGTTAAATGCATAATTGAGACGACTAATAAATGAAGAATTGGACTTTTCAGCTTTAGTATTATCAGCACTAATGATTTTTGATCCACCATTGGTTGTTTTAACCCCATCGCCTGAAAAGTTTTCTTTGGTGATGCCATTATTCTCCCAGGTAAATTTTTGAGATACAGCTCCCGCCAAGGCCTCAATGGCATGTAAGCCTACTTTCTTATTATAGTTCAAGGTGTTTTCAAACATCCAATAGCTTGATTTGTCCGTTGTGTTGGTGCCTATCCCTTGCTTAGCCCGTCCATAGCTTGTACGATATGGATCTAGGAAATAATCGTACATTCCATGGCTGTAGTCTACTCCTAAATTAGTTTTGAAACTAAAATCCTTAAGGAAAGTAAACCTGGCATACATATTTCCTAAGAAGCGCTGGCTGTTATACTCACGATCCGAACCATCGGTACTCGCCACCGGATTCTCCCAATTTTGAAAAGGGTTACTGGTGAAAGTTCCATCTTCGTTGTAAATGCCGATAACAGAAGGGGTGTTGATAACACCGGTTAATACTCCTCCCTGGTTTACTGCATTATTGTCATTCACGTCCACATCAGTATACTTGGTGTACGCAATACGCGTACCTACGCTTAACCAGTCGTTAACTTCCTGATCAAGATTAATTTTAAAATTGGAACGATCCATTTGAGAGCTTCGCACAGCGCCTATTTGCTCTACCCATCCTCCGGATATATAATAATTGGTTTTATCACTTTTACCTGAAATGGATATTTGATAATTCTGAGACATGCCTCTTTGGAAAATCTCATTCTGCCAGTCGATGTTTTTATTATAGCGCTCCCAATCGGTGTTCTGTCCCATTTCAGTCATCAAATCACGATATTGCTCACCATTCAGTACCTGAAGTGTATTCCACACCTCTGAGAATCCGGCATAGGCATCCAATCGAACCTGGGTTTTATCAGTTGTTCCTTGTTTGGTGGTAATCAACACCACTCCATTCGCCCCTTGTGCGCCATAAATTGCTGCAGAAGAAGCATCTTTAAGAACGGTAAAGGTTTCCACATCTGAAGGGTTGATGGAGCGAGTATCACTCGTAGGCACTCCATCTACAACATATAAAGGCTCACTACCGGCGGTTATGGAATTGGTTCCACGCACCCTGATGCTTAAACCTTGTGATGGTTTTCCTGAGCTGGATACCACCCTTACACCAGCTGCGCGTCCCTGAATAAGCGAACCCAATTGCGTATTAGGACGTGACTCCAATTCATCGGAACCAACCAGGGCCACCGATCCTGTGATATCTTTCTTCTTTTGAGTGCCATACCCAACTATAATCACTTCATTTAAGCCCTGAGTTTCATCCTCCATCACCAGGTTGATAGTGCTTTGGTCTGCGATGCTAACTTCCTGTGTTTGCATCCCAATAAAACTAAATATAATAATATCAGAAGAGGTAAAATCTCCGCTTAAAACATAGGTTCCGTCCATACCTGTAATTGTACCCAAGGTGGTACCTTTCACTACAACAGACACGCCGGGTATAGGCATATTGTCTGTGTCAACTACTGTTCCATTAAGCTGCCTGTTTTGCGCCAGCGCTTGAAAAGAACACATTATTCCTATTAGCAGGAATAAAATGATTCTGGATAAATTCATACGATTTAAAATTTACATTATATGATCTAATCACGTGCTCATCATCATTTGTATTCCACTAACAGGATATACCTTTTGATGGCCGGTTTAATTGTTGCTAATTATTAAGGCTCTTATTGTTTCAATACTTTTAAGGAGTATCCATCGATGTTAAGAAGGAAAATGCCTTTCCCTTCTACCGGTAGTGAGATAGTGGATGTTGTTGCCTTTTGGTCGGCCACTAATAAACCAGAAAGGTTATAAACCCTCACTCTTGCAGATGGATTTAGATTAGTAATCGTTATTGAACTTGCCTGCGTAGATACTTCAATGTTATTAAAATAATCCTGATCAATACCTGTTGGTGTAAGCGGAAGTTCCAGGGTAGTTTGTCCGCTGATGGTTCCATCAGCGCCAACAGAAAAGAGAATGTCATTTTCAGTGGCATAGTTATACAAGTTGTTAATAGGATTCCAACCAAGCGTTTTCATATGTGGATTCCATTTGTAGTTACCTGCCGACACATCAAAAGTGGCTTGCCAGGTCCAAACGCCATTCGCCTTAATTAATTCCCCATTGGGGCTATGGGTTTCGCCACTATACATAGCATACCACCAATCACCATTATCATATAGTTTATTGTCATCCATGTCGGCAGCGTACACAAATACATTGGTTTCATTATTATCATCTAGCTTATTGGTTAAGGCTCCATCCTCATTATCGATGACTTTAAGTGTTACTTGAAATTGAGAAAAGACATTAAGACTTAAAAAACATACTAGGGTAAATAGATAAAACTTTTTCATAACTTCTGATTTTAGTTTAAGCCACATTCAAAATTGAAAATACTGGCTGTTCGGATTCAGAAGTAAAGCAAAAGGATTATTAACATTCTATTAAATGTGGGTAGCCAGAAAGTGGATAAAGTGGAAGTGAAAAAATACTTATCGCGCTGATTTATATGCAGTATAGAAAATGACCTTGGTGCGAAAAAGTGGATAGAATAATTTGCTTTTCTTAACAAATACATCCAAAAGAAATATAAAAACGGATCAGTGGCCGGCAGAAATGCCACTCTTCTTTCACTTTATTTTAGTCCCGATTTTCATGACTGCTGCCTCAAAATCTTCACGCGGAATAATTGAATTATTTTTAACCCGTACCCGGTAATTGTAGATAGTATTTACAGAATAACGCAAGAGATGAGCAATTTTAGAACTGTCGTTGATACCTAAGCGGATAAGTGCAAATATTCTTAGTTCTGTAGATAGAGCTTCCTCTTTCTTACCTTCCAATTGGCCATCTGCGCTTAATAGCTCATTTATTCTAACTATAAAATTTGGAAAGATATGCAGGAAAATATTATCAAAACTGTTGTAGAAATCTGCAATTTCATTGTCGATGAGTTTTTTCGACTTTGTGGTAGCATATAAATCATCTACTTTTCGAGCCACGATATTTTTATTTACCATCTTTCTAAAATCATCCAACTTGTCGATGTAATCGGAACAAATGGCCAGAAAACTTCCAATGTAGTGTTCCTTAACATGGTCAGACTCCACGAGTTCAAGGTTTAGCTCGTTTAGTTTGGCATTTGCATCACTCAAATTTGAATTTAATTTTCGTAATTGTCCATTAGCACGAATCAATTCTACTTTAGCTTCTCTTAAGTTTTTGATTTGGTTATAGATGGCTAAAATGGCAAGGAGAAGCACTGTGCTTAATATGCTGATAATGATCAAGAACTTCCGCAATTCAGCTTTTTGCTTATCGCTCTTTAATTGATAGGCCTCAGTGATTAATGGAAGAATAGATGAAATCTGTACAAATCGTAGCTTTGAGTTATAAAAAGCGGCATCTTCAAATGAAAACATGATGTACTTATAAGCCTCATCAATTTTATCCTCTTCGTATAATACCATTGCCAACTTTGTTAAGGAGGCATTATCCTTTACTGCTGCTTTTATATCTGAAATAGCCGATAAAATAAGAAACTTCTTTTCAAGTTCAGTATTGTCTTCCAACTCATATAATATGGCCCGTTCAAAGGTTATTGTTGAATACGAGCGGGTACCCATCTCAGCCAGTGCCAAGCGCTGAGTATTTATCCGCTTGCAATCAATCAGCATACGCCTATCTCTATATTGTTTCTCACGTAAGGACAGGTAAGCCCTACTCTTCAGATCCAAAATACTTATTAAAGAATCGGAATAGGCAGCATATAAATGTTCGTACGAAACCTTTATGGCTTTTGACGGAGTAAACAACGCCAGTTCAGAAAACACTTTTACATATATGCCCCAGTACTCCTGTTTTAGCTCTATGCTCAGCTGCTTCGGATTAACCGTTTTAACCACATCAAGAGCCTCAAGATAGCGTCCTGAAAAAGCCAATAAATTAGCCATATGAATATTGGTTTCATGCTTAAAAGCCATGTTCTTTTGGCGACTGGCTAGTTCAAGATTAAGGTCAATATAGTGTATGGCCGAGTCAAAGTTGTAAGGAATATATTCCTCTAATATTTTATTGTATAAATAAAACTGTCGCTCAGCATTTAATCCTTCTTCCTCACTTAAAGTCTTTAAACTTTTAATTTTATTCTCCTTCTGCAATTCATATTCTGACCTGTGTTTCATAGTTTCATCCAGCTGATGAAATAAGGAATCCAATTCAGATTGAGCTGAAAGAAGTGTGGCAATAGTAAGTAAAAGTGCAATTAGGCTGAAACGCATACGTACAATTAGAAATTAGTAGCTAAATCAAATATAAAAGTTTTTTTGAGTTCGCTAAGGTCCAGAAATTAAAACTTAAGCGTAAAAGAGTTATTAATGGTATAGAATAAAGGATCTACATCCGGTGGCACCAGGTTATCGTAATCAAAGCGAACAAACAGATCAAAGGCAAACTTTTTAGTAATCTTGAAATTCAATCGGCTTTCGCTCCAAATACGAAAGTCAGCCGGATCGGAATAATCCGGTTCATAATAGGTGGTATGGCTAAATTTAGCATTCTCTGCCATCTGCCAATCCATGGATAGCATAGAGCTAAATTTCACCAGACTTTTACGACGTTGATAAGTATCGTGTTCAAACAATTCGTTAAGGTAAATGGTATAGGCCACCAAAAAGAGTTTAAACTTATCTCTGTCGGCAATATTAAAACGAGGACCACCTCCAAGTATATGACGGTGCTGAAGTTTCTTAATGCGGTTGTAACTATACTGGTAAAAGGCCTCTGCAATAATAATTTTATCGGGCACCCAGTAGTTGTATTTAAACATCAAGCCTCCATTGTTCACATTGTTCTCGTTATCAACACGGCTGTAGCCTATGTCTGATGAAAAGAGGTAGGTATTGTCATTATCGTTGTATTGCAACTTAAAACGTGAAGAAACCTGTATCAGATCTGTGTTGGTATGGACAAAATTCAGCCCCAGATTGATGTCTCCTTGAAAACCTTTGTTGGGATTTTTAGTACGTCGCTTATCAATATTTACAATTTGAGCTACCGTTGAGAAGCTTATTGTAACAATGATAGATAATGTTAAAAACCCTTTGAGCATGGAAGTAAATTTTTAACAAAAATAAGATTTCACGTGAGATTGAAAAAACTCATGTTCTACAAAATAAAAAGATGTACAAAATCATGAATTATAAATCCATAATGCCATACATTTGTAATTGTGAATTAGGATTAATCATTTAAAAACGAAATACAATGCCTACAATTTCTAATAGGGGGCAGCAAATGCCTGCATCTCCGATTCGTAAGTTGGTTCCTTATGCCGAAGAGGCTAAATCAAAAGGCGTAACAGTATACCATCTTAACATTGGTCAACCTGATATTAAGACACCAGAGGTGGCTTTGGATGCTATCCGCAATATTGATATGAAAGTAGTTGAATACAGTCATTCAGCAGGTATTGAAAGCTATCGACGTAAGCTGGCTACTATGTATCAAAACATTGATATCAATGTAGATCACAACGAGATATTAGTAACTGCCGGAGGTTCAGAAGCTATTACTTTTGCTTTCTTAACGTGTTTAAATCCGGGAGATGAAGTCATCATTCCAGAGCCATTTTATGCCAATTACAATGGTTTTGCAGTTTCTGCAGGCATTACAGTTAAGCCACTTCAGTCGAGTATTGAAGACGGTTTTGCTTTACCGGCCATTGAAGAATTTGAGAAGATGATTACGCCGGCTACTAAGGCTATTGTAATCTGTAATCCAAATAACCCAACCGGATACTTGTATTCAGAGGAAGAGATGGAGCAATTGCGTCAGATCGTTGAGAAGCATGATTTATACCTGTTCTCTGATGAGGTTTACCGTGAGTTCTGTTACGATGGAGAAAAACACATTTCAGCCATGCATTTGAAAGGGATCGAGAACAACGTTATCATGTTTGATTCTGTATCGAAGCGCTACAGCGAGTGTGGGGTTCGTATTGGAGCATTGGTTACAAAAAATAAGTCGGTACTTGAAACAGCCTTGAAATTTGGACAGGCTCGCCTGAGTCCTCCTGGATTTGGACAGATTGCCGCAGAGGCTTCATTAGATACTCCTCAAACCTATTTTGATGAGGTATATGCTGAATACATCGATCGCCGTAACTTCCTGGTAGAAGGATTAAATAAGATTCCGGGTGTTTATACACCAATGCCAAAAGGTGCATTTTATACTGTAGCTAAATTGCCGATTGATGACTCTGATAAATTTTGTCAGTGGATATTGAGCGAATTCAGTCATAAGAATCAAACTGTGATGATGGCGCCGGCTTCAGGTTTCTATAGTACACCTGGATCAGGTAAAAATGAAGTACGTATTGCTTATGTCTTGAAGAAAGAGGATCTGGCTAATGCGATAGAAACATTAGAAAGGGCCCTGGAAGTTTATCCGGGACGAACAATATAGGGTTAAATCAAATTTGAATATTAAGAAGGTCGGGGCATTGTTCCGGCCTTTTTTTATAATTTATGCAGAGAGATAAACTCTTCGTACAAGTTGTTGAAAATAAGAAAGTCGTCTTAAAGCATGCTTTAAGACGACTTTCAACTTTTAACCAAACCTAACCCTAAACTTATGAGAAAACTTCTCTATATTCTTAAAAAAATCTTTTACTTCTGTAGTTACTTTTGCGTTTACGAACGAAAGTTTATAAGGTTGCAATAATTAGGTACTTTTTAGCTCTTTAATTTCATTGTGTTTGATTATCAGGGCTAATGTAGTATGATTTTCTTGAGAAAAGGAGAGGACTTAGTTTTACAATCCTTCTGTTTACGAATTCCACGCACAAAAAAAGCATAGCCAAAGAGCAATGCTTAATATATCATTATTGATCTGAAATTAGATCAAACCATGTTCTTTTAATGCGGCTTCCATATCTATCTGAACCGCTTTAGCTGCTTCGCCAGCTTTTTCTGCAAAGTCACTTCCGTTACTTGCATAAATTATACCGCGACTAGAGTTTACCAATAAACCACATTTGTCGTTCATTCCGTTTTTAGCTACTTCTTCAAGGCTTCCACCTTGCGCTCCAACACCAGGTACCAATAGGAAGTGATTCGGAATAATCTTACGGATATCGGCAAGCATCTCAGCTTTAGTTGCACCTACTACATACATCAGGTTTTCTTCCGTTCCCCATTCAGCACTTTTCTTAATAACACGTTCAAATAACTTCTCGTCATTCTCATTCATGTACTGAAAATCAGCTGCACCTTTGTTTGATGTCAGAGCCAATAGAATAACCCATTTATCCACATAGGTCAAAAATGGTTTAACTGAATCTTCGCCCATATACGGAGCAACAGTTACCGAATCAAACTCCATATGATCGAAGAAAGCCTTAGCATACATGGCTGAAGTATTACCAATATCACCGCGCTTGGCATCGGCAATAATGAAAATATCAGGATAGTTGTACTTCAGGTAGTTTACTGTTTTCTCCAAAGAGTTCCAGCCATTAACACCTAAACTTTCATAGAAAGCTAAATTAGGTTTGTAGGCTACCGTTACTTCATGTGTTGCATCAATAATTTGCTTGTTGAAGGCAAATATAGGGTCCGTTGTGTCCAATAACTCACGAGGAATTTTGTTGATGTCGGTATCTAAACCCACACACAAAAAACTCTTTTTCTTTTTAATGTTTTCAAACAGTTCTTGCGAAGTCATAATTGTAGCTGTTAGCTGCTAGCTATTGGCTGCTAGCTTGTTTTTAAAATTAAACCATCAAATATTAGTTAATGGATATTTGTATTTTACATTTCGCTTAACTTCAAGCGCTCTGCATTTTCTTCAATAATCAATTTGTCAATAATAGGTTGAATATCACCATCCATAATTGCAGGAAGGTTATACATGGTTAATGTAATTCGATGATCCGTCATTCTTCCCTGAGGATAGTTATACGTTCGAATTTTAGCTGAACGGTCACCCGACGATACCATTGTTTTACGTTGCGACGAAATCTCATCAAGGTATTTCTGATATTCAAGATTATATAAGCGGGTTCTTAATTCCGCCATAGCCTTATCAAGGTTCTTCAATTGCGATTTCTGATCCTGACAAGTCACTACAATACCACTCGGAATGTGTGTTAAGCGAATGGCTGAGTAGGTTGTATTTACACTCTGTCCACCAGGCCCAGAAGAACAGTAGGTATCCTTTCTGATATCTTCTTTTCGCAGTTCAATGTCGAATTCTTCCGCTTCAGGCAGTACAGCAACCGTTGCAGCTGAAGTATGAACACGTCCTTGAGTTTCGGTTTGAGGAACGCGTTGTACACGATGAACACCTGATTCGTATTTTAAGATGCCATAAACACCTTCACCGGTAACATTCATTACTATTTCCTTAAAACCACCAGAGGTTCCTTCGCTACTATGAGTTACACTGACCTTCCATTTTTTGCTTTCACAGAATTTGGTATACATACGGAAAAGGTCGCCGGTGAAAATACTGGCTTCATCGCCACCTGTTCCGGCACGAATTTCCAATACTGCATTTTTACCATCTTGTGGATCGGCAGGAATTAAAAGAAGCTTAATGTCTTCTTCTAAACCGGGAAGTTTGGCTTCCATTTCATCCAATTCCATCTTGGCCATTTCCTTCATTTCCGGATCCGTTTCTTCTTTTAGCATTTCACGGGCCGATTCCATGTTGTCAATGGTATTCTTGAACTCCTTGCGCTTTTCAACTATTCGTTCAAGTTCTTTATATTCTTTATTCAGCTTGATGTACCTCTTTGTATCAGAAATAACTTCCGGATTGGTAATCTGCTCACTTACTTCTTCGAAGCGCAAACGGATACCTTCCAGTTTTTCAAGCAATGCATTTTCTGTTGACATATCTTATTAGATAAATACTGTTAGACAATAGTGGATGTTTCAAAACATCCTAAACTTTCAATCTGCTTAGTACTCGAAAGTACCAAACTCACTTTCGATAGTCAGCGATTTGCTTCCTTCATTAGCTTCAACACGACCTACCACCTGCGCATCAATATTGAAAGATTTGGCAATCTCTATTACTTGGTCTGCCTTTTCCGCAGGCAGATATATTTCGTAGCGGTGTCCCATGTTAAACACCTTATACATTTCTTTCCAATCTGTACCTGATTCCTCATGAATAACTTTAAACAAAGGAGGTACGTCAAATAAGTTATCCTTGATGACATGTACATTATCCACAAAATGCAGTACCTTGGTTTGAGCTCCACCTGAGCAGTGAACCATACCATGAATTTCGGAACGCATTTGATCCAATACTTTTTTAATTACAGGCGCATAGGTACGGGTAGGGGATAATACCAGTTTACCGGCATCTAATTCAACACCTTTAATACTTTCAGTTAATTCGTAGTTTCCTGAGTAAACCAATTCAGCTGGAACAGATCCATCATAGCTTTCAGGATACTTTTCAGCTAAGTATTTCCCAAAAACATCGTGACGTGCTGAAGTTAAACCATTACTACCCATTCCGCCATTGTACTCAGTTTCATAGGTCGCTTGTCCCGATGAAGATAATCCTACAATTACATCACCAGCCTGAATATTGTGATTAGATACTACGTCTTCACGTTTCATGCGGCATGTAACCGTACTGTCAACAATAATGGTTTTTACCAAATCACCTACATCTGCTGTTTCTCCACCAGTTGGGAAAATACTGATACCCATTTCGCGAAGTTCAGCTAATAACTCATCCGTTCCATTGATAATGGCAGACAATACTTCTCCAGGAATCAGGTTTTTATTCCGCCCAATAGTTGAAGATACCAGAATGTTTTCTGTTGCTCCAACACAAAGGAGATCATCCAGATTCATAATAATAGCATCTTGAGCTATTCCTTTCCATACCGATACATCGCCGGTTTCTTTCCAATACATGTAGGCCAATGAAGATTTGGTTCCGGCACCATCAGCATGCATAATGTTGCAATATTCCGGATCTCCACCCAAAATATCAGGAACAATTTTACAGAATGCTTGAGGAAAAACGCCTTTATCAATATTCTTGATGGCATTATGTACATCTTCTTTTGAGGCTGAAACACCGCGTTGGTTGTATCTCGAATCTGAACTCACAAATAATAATTTATCAGGTTTTTACCCTATTTCGGGATGCAAAAATAATACAATCTTTCGGCATCATCAAAGGAAGTGATTAATATGTATCTACAATAGGGTGTAAAGTTTGTTAATGAAGCATTTTAATAAAGGAAATGGAGATGTTTTGTTAGTATGTTGGCATGTTCTATTTTTATCAAAAAAACAGTTTATGCTTAAACGCATTGATGGCTTTATAATAGGTTTAATTGCAATGATTGCTTTTGCCTGGTTTATTCCCCAATTAGCCAATGGAGAGGGTGTATTTTCATTGGATACCATTACTGATTATGGAATATCATTTATATTTTTCTTTTACGGTTTAAAACTTAGTCCAAAGCAAATGCGCGAAGGATTGAGTAATTATCGATTACATATTGTCATTCAACTATCCACTTTTGTGCTGTTTCCCTTGTTAATCATTTTATTTTTACCATTGATCGGAGGGGAAGAAGGGCGTATGCTTTGGTTGGCTGTATTTTTTCTTGCCGCTTTACCATCTACAGTGTCATCATCAGTTGTAATGGTGGTATTGGCCAAAGGAAATGTTGCCGGAGCTATTTTTAATGCGAGTTTGTCGGGTTTAATAGGTATAGCCATTACGCCATTATGGATTGGTTTGTTCATGTCAACAGGCGATGCAAGTTTTGATTTTTCAGAGGTGTTGTTAAGTTTAGTTATTAAGATTTTATTACCCGTTATACTGGGATTGGTTTTACATCGTTATTGGGGAGATATGGCCAAAAGGAATGCTGAAAAGCTGGCCTTATTTGATAAAACCATTATTCTTCTGATTGTTTATAAAAGCTTTGCCCATTCGTTTTCTGCTGGCTTGTTTGAATCGATTAGTTGGGGGGAACTTAGTTTAGTAGGAGCAAGTGTACTTGTGCTGTTTGTATTAATATACCTTATTATCCTGTGGGTAAGTAAGAAGTTAAAGTTTAACAGAGAAGATAAAATAACAGCTTTGTTTTGTGGATCTAAAAAGTCCTTGGTGCATGGTACTGTAATGTCGAATGTTTTATTTCAGAATATGCTTGGGCAAGGGCTCTTTCTTTTGCCAATTATGCTTTATCATGCTTTACAGCTTGTTGTTATAAGTTTTATCGCTCAAAAGATGGGTAATGAAGAGATGTACGATAAATAATTCGAAATACTTCTGTATTTAATTTGTATCATTGCAGCCTGAAAGTGAAAAATGGAAGAATTAGGTAAATATTTAGCTGTTTATTTGGCAGGTGCAACAGGTATCTATAAAGGGATTCCTGTAGGTATTGCCTTTGGCTTATCACCTTTTTTGTCCGCCTCATTTACTGCTCTGGGTTCCATTTCTTCAGTAGTCATACTTTATTTGGCTGGTGCTCCATTCAGGCAATGGTTAATGAAAAAATATGGTTCAAAATCAATTGATGGAAAGCAACAAAAGTTTACTAATTGGCTGGATAAATACGGTGTGCCCGGTTTAGGCTTAATGGTAACAGGCTTATTAGGTCCGTTTATTTCTTTGATAATGGGAATGACCTTATTGAAAGAAACAGGTAAGTTCTTATTTTATCTGATCCTCGGCATTATTTTATGGTCGTTTGCTATAGCTTATGTTGCAGATCCCTTAGTGGATTTAATCAAGAGTTTCTTTTAAGCTCCTTCCTCTTCTTTTTGCACATTAAACTCAATACGCCTGTTAATTTCATGAGCCTTGCGCTTATTGGAACTGCCCCTTATTTTTCTGATATTAATTGGGTTTAATACAGTTCCTTCCTGAAGGAAATCATACTTTCTGGCCATTTTTTTATTAACGGTAGCAGGTTTTGAATTACCATAACCTTTGGCAGATAATCGTTCTGTTTTTACACCTTTCTCCAGTAGGTATTCCATAACCGCCTCCGCCCTCATCTGGCTTAGAACAATGGCTTCGGTTTCATTGCCTTCATCCGAAGCATGAGCTGCAATTTCCAATACAATGCTTTGATTCATTTCGAGAATGGCCGTTAACCTGTCCAGTTCTTGTTCTGAATCGCTATTAAGCTCCGACTTATCTTTTTCAAAGAAGATATTCTGAAATACAATGGCATCTTCCATTTGCATCATGTTAACTTCAAAATTAAACTCCCTGTTGTCACTTAAGCCATTTGTGGAAAATCGTTGTTTGTAGTTAAAATAGCTCGGACTGGCCACCATAAATACATAGTCGGTTTGATTACTTAACTTAGTGCCAAATGAACCATCTTCACGAATTTTGAGCTTGATATTGGTGCCATCGGTGCCAATTAGTTTTATGTAAGCATTTGCCAATGGTGTTTCGTCTTTTTGACTATACACTATGCCTTTCATGCTAAATTCCAATTTAGGAAGAACAAAAGAATAGAGATTGTCAACTCCTTTTGAGCTACCTCGGGATGAGCTAAAAATTCCTTCCTCTTGCAGACCCTTAAATGCAATTCCAAAATCATCACCTTCGCTATTTATCGGTTTGCCCATGTTATTGACCCGATAGTGCCCAGCCTCGTCATCAAATACAGCTCGGTAAATATCCAGGCCTCCATACCCAACATGAGCATTGGACGCAAAATAAAGAGTGCCATCAGTTCTGACATATGGAAACATCTCATCACCAGGCGTATTTACAACACTTCCCAGGTTAACAGGCTCATTCCAACCTTCATCTCCCTTTTCTGATTTCCAAATGTCTTTGCCACCATACCCACCAGGCATATCACTGACAAAGTATAGGGTTTCGTTATCAGGCGAGATGGCAGGATGAGCGATTAAAACACTATCACCTCCAATTATTATTTGCGAAGGTTCGCCCCACTTTCCACCTGATCGGCTCACCATATAAACCTCAGCGCTAGATGGCATTTCATTGTCGTAACGACATCGCGTAAAATACATCGATTTACCATCATCCGACATGGTAGCACTGCCTTCATCAAAAGTTGTATTAATACTTTCGTCCAAAGGTTCCGGATCTGTCCATTTGTTCTTGGCATCTATTCGTGATACATAAATGTTAGATCCACCTTGTCCTGTTATCCTATTTCGTTTTCTCGATTTTTTCTCCGTACGCATTGAGGAAAAATAGACCTGGTCGTAGTCAGAACTTGCATAACCGGGCGAAAAATCACTGAATTTTGGACTGCTTAAGTCTTTAATCTTTTCGACCTGATAGCGTGTTTTAATGGAATCATTCAATACCAGTTTGTACGCGGCCAAACCATTCTGAGCTCGTCTGTCAAGTGCTTTTTTATCCAGGTAGCTTTTGTAAGCTTCTACCGCTTCTTCGTATTTCTCTGAAGCAAAGTAGGTGTCGGCTAAAAAAAGTTCGGCTTCAATTTCCTCATACTTGTATCGGACACTATTCCGATATGCACTTGCTGCCTTACGGGGTTTATTGGTTCTGCGATAACACTCGCCAAGGTAAAATGCTATTTCACCCCTGGTGTATTTATTTTTTTCTTTTTTGTACGCTTTTTTGAATTGCTTAGCCGCTCTGTCATATTCACCAATGAGATAAGCTTTATTGGCATTAGTCATTTTATCGCCAATAGAACATGATTGGAGAAGTACCAATAGAGCTATAATGGAATATACGGGTAATCGAAATGCTTTTACGAAACTGGGCATCAGGTTCAACGTTTTAAAGAACCAAAAATAAACAATTATTACTTAGATGAAAACGGGAAAGACCCAGTTTTATTATATGTAGACACTTATTCGGAAAATAGGAGTTGATATGGACGTTTTACGGCTTCTTCTAATTGATGAATGCCGATGTTTCTGCTATATCGGAAATATTCTTTTCCTTCAAAAAACACAAGAACTGTTGGAACAGTAAACACTTGATAACTGGCCGCAATATCAGCCTGTTCCATAGTATTTATATATTTTAATTCTAATTTAGGAAAAGTCGTGTCTACGAGTTCCTTTATTTTAGGTAGCAACACTTTGCAAACACTACAGGCATCATGAGAGAAGTACAGAATTACTGCGTCGGAACTCGAACTTAAATTAGATAACTCTTCCATATTTTATGCTTTTGAAATCAATACCGTTGCATAAGCCGAAATACCTGCTTCGCTACCTACAAAGCCTAATTTTTCCGTTGTGGTTGCTTTTATGGCAATATCTTCCAAGTCAATTTGCATCACCTCAGCAAGTGTTTGCTGCATAATTGGAATCAGGTCTTTTAACTTAGGAGTTTGTAATGCAATGGTTGAATCAATGTTTCCAACTTCGTATCCTTTATCACGGATAAGATGTATTGTTTTATCCAATAAAATTTTGCTATCAATGCCTTTTAGCGAGGGATCATTATCTGGAAAGTGATAACCAATGTCTCTCATATTGGCAGCACCAAGAAGTGCATCGCAGATGGCATGTATTAATACATCGCCATCTGAATGTCCTATGCTACCTTTTGTGTGTTCAATTTTAATTCCACCTATCCATAACTCTTCACCTTCACCAAGTTTATGAACATCGTAACCAAAACCGACCCTGATTTTCATATCTATTTCTTATAACTATCGACGACGTTTCTTACTTCCTCCATTCATCTCACTTAAATCAAATGATAAAGAGAAACGCATAGTATTAGCCAAAGGATTGTTCTGTACCATTGGGATGATATAAGAAGCATCCAATTGGAACATATTAAACTTTAAACCTGCACCGGCAGATGCAAATTTACGATTACCTTGATTCTCGTGCTCATGGAAATAACCAGCTCTTAAAGCAAATTGCTTATTATACCAATATTCGGTACCTATGGAGAATGTTATTTGTTCCGGATTCCCAAAATCACTTTCTGTCTGAAGGTTGCCATTCTCATCAGTGATGGTATAAGGAACCAATAAACGGTTGGCATCAAGGGCAAACGCAATGGAGTTGTATTTATCAAGCTCCATTTCATATCCTACACCAAGTTTAAGGTTAGTAGGTATAAATTCTTTATTTACACCATCATAACTAATTTTAGATCCGATGTTAGAAATGTTTAAACCAGCAGTGAATTCAGCATCATTTCTATTTACCTTCATTGGATTTCTAAAATAAAAGGCAACATCAGCTGCGAAAGCATTACCAGGCTGTAACGAACCACCTTCTCCACCGTATCCATTGGTCAGATCCGATCGAATATATCTAAAGGCAACAGCACCGGAGAATTTCTCTGAAAGAACTCGTGAATAGGCTGCATCCAAAGCAAATTCATTCGGACTACCAGTATATTCCACATTCCCATCAGAACCGGTAAAAGTAATCTGACCAAGTGAAAAGTAACGTAAAGAAGCACTCACCGTTTGCATATCATCCAAGCGATAATAGAAGGATGTGTAATACATGTTGATGTCGTTCACCAATTTACGTAACCAAGGTGTAAATGATATCGATACCCCCATACTGCTTTCAATAAAAGCATACTTAGCAGGATTTAAATGCTGCGAGTTCATGTCAGGAGAGGTTGCAACACCAGCATCTCCCATACCACCGGAACGTGATTCGGGGGTAATGTTTAAGAATGGAACTGCCGTTTGAATAGGAGTACCGGATTCTTGAGCCTGAGATATAGAAAGGGTTAAAGACAGGGTTAAGATCAGTGCACCAATCTTTAAATTCATCTTCTTCATATTACTGATTGTTATTCGTTTATTCTTTTTATTATAGCCGCTTTCCCAAAACGGGTATACATGAAACTGTAAAATTCGATAAATATTATTTAATAACGAGTATTTTTTTCGAGAATCTTCCAATCTGACCTTCTTCAGCCTCCATCTCACAATTCAGGATATAAAGTCCTTTTTGCAAATTAGAAGGCAATTTGTAGTCATACGGTAGAATTGTGTTACCGAATGAAGGAACAGAGTTTTCGACCTGATCGATTAATCTACCACTAATGGTATAAAGGGTAGTTGTTGTCTTTAAAGTTGAATTAGGTGCATCGTGTTGAAAAGAGATTTTAATAGTCTCTCCTGGTGCTGCCGGATTAGGTGATGCAATTGCCTTACCCACTTCCAGATTTCCATTATTTTCAACATAGAAATCAAGAGTGGATATTGATGAATTATTGAGGTTATCCCAGGCTTTCAGTTGCAAGGTATGTTTACCCGGTTCCATTGTCGGAAGCTGAAAGCTTAATGATCCTTTCTTGAAATTATTTTTCTCCGAACTGTAGTAATCATTTAATATGATTGCTTTTGATCTGTCGTCATTAATAGTTAATGATAAGTCATGCCCAATGCCTACACCACTCGTATTTATTCCACTTTCATCCCTTAGTTCCGCATATAGAATAGGGCGACTTCCCGTTGTTCCGCCATTTTTAAAACTGACATCATTAAGCCATAACACAATCTCAGGTCCAGTGCTGTCGTCAGGTGGATTATCGCTAACACTTCCGACTTTAATATCATTGTTTGCTCCAAACGCTTCCACATTATTAATGTCAGACCCGTAAAAACTAATCCTACCACTACCAACATTATACCTAATGTCTTTAGGTACAATAAATGAAGCGTTAAATACGTCATCTTGTACATCTATCTCACCATTAAAAATCCTATTTTGATAGACGTTATATTCAAATGGAACAGCACCACTGTTACCTAGTGTTTGCACATTAACTTCTTTGTCGAATACTTTAATGTTAACAGAACCGTTGTCAAAAAGATTAGTTTCTGAATTACCACCAATTATTCCTTCAATATTTATTTGAGTCAAGGCTTTAAGCGTATCCTGTTTCAAGGGATCAGCTTCTCCATTAATTTTACTAATGTTAATCTCATTGGTTGGATATGCCAATTGAAGAGCGGGATCTCCCAAAAGATGAAAATTAAGTTTATTGATGCTATTAAGGGCTCCGTTTTTAGTGTTTTTTACAACGTCACCAAATCGTAACTTATTTCCATCATCATCTTGCTCAAATATATGATTGTATACGTTATTGTTGATGTCAAAATTAGAATTTGACCAGGCAATTCGTGTTGTTGTTAGGAGTGCAATGCCTCCTCCATTTGGTGTTTTAAGCACGATTTCACCCGCTGATCCATCCTGTAGGTTTTTATTGTCATAACGGCTAAACTCACAAGTGGCAGTAATATATATAGGTAACCTGTCTTTATTGGATAGTTTTTGAATGTCACCTATACTCAGAATGTTTTCGTGCGCCAATTGCTTTTCACTGCCATGTCCTGTATAATTAAATACGAGCGTGCCGTTTGCAAAAGATTCATTCACTTTGGCATTTACATCAGGATATCGATCTCCTGAAGATGTGATGGTCTTTTTATAGGCATCAAAATATATCTTGTTTAAATCGAATTCAGGATGATTTTTTTGAACCTTTTGTGCCAATAAATCAGCATGACGCATATGGAGGTTGTTGTCACCATCATCACCAACAAAGGTAATTTCAGCTTTCCATGGTCCCTGATATGAATTGAACATGTACATTTCAATCTTATCAACTACATCTTTAGCCTCTTGATCTGTACCAACTGTTAATCGACCAATACCTATATCAAGTCTGTTGGCCTGAATGTTTTCACCTTCATTGTCATCTAAAAAACCAAAAAAGTCATCTGTTGTATAAGATGCTGAGATATTTATTGAGTTTTCAGACTGATAAGTTAAAATGAAGTTTGAATTATCAGCATCATTATTTCGATTGTCATATGAGCCATCTCCGAATAAGAGCAAATACTTAAATCGATCATCTTTATTATATAGATATCGGGCAAAGTCTCTTATGGCACTAACATCAGCCTGGCCGGATGAAAACTCATTATAGATTTGTTGAGGTTCCACAATCAGGCATTGTAAGCCCGTTTTTTGAATGTGGAGTTGCGCTAATCGATTAGCCTGGTCAAGAAATAAAGGATGGCTAATGATTAACATTTCAGGTACCGTTGATCCATGAAGATCTTGATTAACTATATCTTCTACTTTAGTGGGTTCAGGTAGGCTCTCATCGGTATTAAATGTGACAAACTCCTTGAGGTGATCCGTTGATAAAGTAAAGCCTTTATTGGATCCATATGTCTCAATGTTAATTATTTCAGGTGCAGTATGGTCTGTTATGTCCCATAAAATGGAGTTCGAATTAGAGCCGCTTATGTAGAAACGTGTTATATTTCCAGCGCCGGAAATGCTCTTATCTCTGAACATCAGGTTTTGACTAGCAACAATATTCTCTTTTGCATTTAAACAAAGGAAATTCAAATTTGCAAAGGCACCTGAAGCCGATGTGTTGTATTGTATGTCAATAGATACATCCTTAGTATTACTGTAAAAACTCGTTTGACCTATTCCTTCATGTGCGATATTCCCCGTGTAATCGCCATATCTTACCTTAGGTATGTTTATTGATTGTATTGGAGTAAGCGAACTATTGGTGTAAGTTTCCATAGCTGATGAAAGGTTGGAGTGACCAATTACTTCCGTGAGTATTTGAATAGGTTCGCTTGTAATTAAGTTTTTAAATTCAAAGTTATAGCCTTGGCGCTGTCCGGGATAGATATCAGTGCCATACCATGTTCGTCCGGAATGTAAAAGGTTTCTTGCCTCTAATTCATAATATTTGTAACTATCGTAACGATCAGTTTCATGAGTAAAGGAATCATGCGATTCATTGCTTAATTCAACTCTTAAACCAGAGCCATTATTATCGCTAAGAAAGTAATAGGCTTCGTCAACATAGTCATGAATTTTATGAACAAACATGTCTAGTTTTTCATCATATTCCCATTTAGTAGGGCCTTGGGCATAGAAGTAGATAGCATTATTATGATGCCAAACCGCATTTTCTTTTAGGTCATCAAAACGAGGAATGCTATTGGCCTTAGGCAACATATTTCCTCCATTTCCAAAAACATTAACAGATGCCCCATTGCTAAAACCCCATGATGTTAATAAGGAATATGGGATTCGATGGACTCCTGAATCACTTATTCTGATTTTAATCCATTTGCCTGAACTAAGCACTGAATTAGCAGCAGCTGTGCTTTTAATCAATGGCTTTGATACAGTAGAGCTGATAGTAGGAATGTCAATATTTAATTCAAAGCGGCTTATTTTTAAGAAAGAGTTATGTTCTTTATTATAGGAGAGGGGCGCTATATGCACTTCCAGAAAATGTTTCTTGCTAATGGTTACAATTTGTTTGGTTAGCATATTAAGCTGATCAGACTGAATTGAATTAAGCCAATTGGTTTCAACGGCATTTAACGCAAGCAAATCCTTTGGAAGGACTTTTACATCAATTTCTTCAATTGATCCTGAAAATTGTTCGAGTGGGATTTGAATAGAAATAACGGGTAACCCGTATTCATTGTATCCTGACTGTTCGGCGAATTGAATTTGTTGATTACTTTCCGAAGAAGTTTCAGTCAAACTTATCCAATTAATATTAATAATCTTTTGCAGAGGCTGACCGAAGGTCAGTCCAACAAATAAATTACTTAGAATCAGGATTATTATAATTTTATTCATTAATCTTATTTTGCGTTGCATGTAAACTAGAGTATCATGCAATAATAATATAATTGTGCTTCGTAAATTTCCTGTTTATAACTAACGCAATTTGTTAGCGATTAGTTTATCATCAATAAGTTTTAAGGCCTCTGAATGAAAGTGAAAAGCACTTTATTTTCTAAAAGGCACAAAAATAACTTATTCAGCACAAGAAATTTCTATCTTTAACGTTTTTAATTTATAAAAATTGCGAAAGCTTAGACTGTGAACTAAAAAAAAGGAATTAAACCTTCTTTTGGTATAACCTTTTTTTATTTTTGCAGTATAACGTAAGCAATTGCGCCTTAGTTTTTTTAAGGATAACTAATTCTAAACGATTGAATAATAGATTACAATACAATAAAGCTATGAGATTTAAAAACGGAATTATTCTGGCTATTTTTGCTTTAAGTCTGATTACCATTACTTCTTGTAAGAGTAACAAGGGTGGTGGAAATACTTCATCTGCAACCGGTTGGGAGTACAATACTCCTGATAATGGTGGATTTGAATATAAGTCTGGTTATGAGCAGGAAGCAGGGCCGGGTCTTGTTTTTGTTGAAGGTGGTACCTTCATTATGGGACGAGTAGAACAGGATGTACTTTACGAATGGAATAATGCACCTAGGCGTGTAACTGTACCTTCATTTTATATGGATGAGACAGAAGTTCGAAATGTTGATTACCGTGAATATTTATTCTGGATAGGACGTGTATTTGTTGATTATCCTGAAGTATATCGTAAAGCCTTACCTGATACATTGGTATGGCGTCGTCCAATGGCTTATAATGAACCATTAGTTGAAAACTATTTACGTCACCCTGCTTACTCGGAGTATCCGGTGGTTGGTGTAAACCATGTTCAGGCGCAGGATTATTGTAAGTGGAGAACTGATCGTGTAAATGAAATTATTCTTGTAAACGAAGGCATTCTGGAGTTTGATGTAAACCAGCAAAATGAAAACGTATTTGATACGGAAGCCTATTTGTATGGACAATATGAAGGAATTCAAGGAAAGAATCCTCAGGAAGATATGAACCCTAATAATGAGTTTCGTCGTGTACGTTGGGATGATGGTATGCTTTTACCTAAATATCGACTACCAACTGAAGCTGAGTGGGAATATGCTGCATTAGGTTTGATTGGTAACTCATATGATGAACGTATGACAAGTCGTCGTATTTATCCATGGGATGGTCATATTACCCGTAATGCAGATAAAAAAGAACGCGGTAAAATGATGGCTAACTTCGTAAGAGGAAGTGGTGATATGATGGGTATGGCCGGTGATTTGAATGATGGTGGTGATGTAACTGTTGATGTTCGTTCATACTATCCTAACGATTATGGTTTATATTGTATGGCAGGGAATGTTAACGAATGGGTAGCTGATGTGTATCGTCCATTATCTTTCGAAGATATGGATGAGTTTAGTCCTTACCGTGGTAATGTATTTAAGCAAAAAGTTCTTGATGAAGAAGGTTTCATAGTTGAGAAAGATAGCTTAGGACGTATTCGCTACAGAACTGAAGAAGATAAAGATATCATGAGTCGTAAGAATTATCGTACTGCTGATAATCGTAACTACGAAGATGGTGATGCTGTATCTAATATTACAACCGGTTCTTCTTGGACTGATTCTGAAACTAATACTCAGAATATGTATTCAGGAGCTCCTAATAGTAGTTTAGGAAGTCTAGTAAGCGACCGTTCAAGAGTATATAAAGGTGGAGGTTGGAGAGACCGTGCTTATTGGTTAGCTCCAGGTGCTCGTCGTTATCTGGACGAACGTGAAAGTCGTGATGATTTAGGTTTCCGTTGTGCTATGACACGTGTTGGAAGTCCGGTTCAGGCTAAGTAAGAATAATAATTCCGATAAGATATAAGAGGTTGGCTTTTTTAGTCAACCTCTTTTTTTATTTTTGTTGTTAGACCTATTGTTTAAAGATTATTGTTCATGAGTACAATCGAAAATATTTATCAAGCTTTCTTAAAGTCAACCGGGGTGTCAACGGATAGTCGTAATTGCCCGAAAGGAGCTATGTTTATTGCTTTAAAAGGCGAGCGATTTGATGGGAACAAATATATTAATGCAGTTTTGGCGAGTGGCGCGGCTTATGCCATATCCGATGATAGGTTATATGAAGAGCTGGATAATGTATTTGTAGTTGAAAATACATTAAAGGCTCTACAGGATCTTGCCAGATACCATAGACGACAACTTAATGTTCCGATAATTGCGATTACCGGAACCAATGGCAAAACAACAACGAAGGAGTTATTAGCTGCTGTTTTATCCATGAAATATAACATAAAGGCAACTGCTGGTAATTTTAATAATCACATTGGCGTACCTCTAACTTTGCTTTCTTTCGGCAAGGATGTTGAGATAGGAATTGTTGAAATGGGAGCAAATCATGTTGGGGAAATTAGAGAATTGTGCGAGATAGCCGAACCTAATTATGGAATGATTACAAATGTTGGCAAGGCGCATTTGGAGGGTTTTGGCTCATTCGAGGGTGTTAAAATAGCTAAAGGTGAGATGTATGATTACATACATAAAATAGGCGGTGTTATTTTTATTAATAAAGATAATGAGCATTTACTTAAGATGGCTAAGCTGAACACTGATAGATATGAATACGGAGGAGATGGTGAGGTATATGGTAAGGTAGTGGATGTGGCACCTTTTATTTCGATTGAATGGAGTTCGAAAAAGAATAAGAGCAAGTATAAGGTCCAAACAAATTTAATTGGTGGGTATAATCTGGAGAATATAATATCTGCAGTTGCAATTGGAGTTCAATTTGAGCTTGATCCTTTAGAAATAAATAAGGCCATAGAACTATATCAACCAACAAATAATCGTTCTCAGTTTGTTGAAACCAAATTCAATAAAGTGATTATGGACGCCTATAATGCCAATCCTTCCAGTATGGATGTGGCCCTAAGAAATTTCTCCAAAGTACAGGCGCAATCAAAAACAATAATTCTTGGTGGCATGAAAGAAATGGGTGCTGATGCGGAGGGAGAACATGCTAAGCTTGTTGAGCTTATTAAGGTTTTGAATTTTAATAAAGTATATCTTGTTGGAGAAGAATTTAAGGCTTTATGCGACGGAGATGCATCAATAAATTGGTTTGCTGATAACGAGAGTTTAACGGCTTTTTTTAATGAGAACCCTTTAAAAGAGAACTATATCTTAGTTAAAGGATCACGAAGTAACCAATTGGAAAAAATCCTTTCCTTCTTATAATTTATAATGTCTTAATTGGCTGAATTTTCTTAGTTTTTTGAAATAGAAAGCCCAAATGATACTTTGAGGATACATTTCTTTATGTATACTTTTTATCCTTAATGGCCTTTGCTGTTTTCGTTTTCGTATGGCATCCGGAATGAGTCGGTAAAATGACATGTGCGCCTTAAAAACAGCAACAAAGTGCTTGCTTTCTCCTTTTAATATAAAATGAAGTGCGGCTACACCATCTAAAATCATTCGAACAAAAAGAATAATAAAAAGACGCCAACCACTTAAATTTTTTAGCATCATCAAAAGATTGTTCCTGAAATTTAGGAAGGTCTTTTTAGGGTGCTGTTGGTCTAATGTGGCTCCACCAACATGTAATACTTCTGAACTTGGGATAACCTTTATCTGATAACCCATGTTTTTCACCCTCCAGCATAAATCAATTTCCTCCATGTGGGCAAAAAATGATTCGTCTAATCCACCGGTATTAAGGTATAAATCAGCTTTTATCATCAATGCAGCTCCTGTAGCCCAAAAAACAGGTAATTCTGTATTGTATTGTCCTTTGTCTTCTTCGATGTGGTTTAGAATTCGCCCCCTGCAAAAAGGGTAGCCAAAAACATCGATGTACCCACCTGAAGCTCCTGCGTATTCAAATTCTTTAGGATTGTTGAACGCTCTTATTTTAGGCATACAGGCTGCCAGTTTTTGATCATTCTCCATTGCGTCAATTAAAGGAGAGATCCAGTTTGGTTCAGGAGCAATATCGCTGTTTAAAAGAACAAAGTAATCGGCGTCAACTTGTGCCAAAGCTTTGTTATAACCTCCGGCAAATCCAAAGTTCTCTTCTAAGCTGATTATTTTTATTTGCGGAAACTGTTTTTTCAAGTAATTGACACTGTCATCTGTTGAGGCATTATCTGCTACAATTATATCCACCTTGGGATGCTGCGTATTTTTTAAAACAACAGGTATGAATTTTTCAAGTAATTGACGACCATTCCAGTTAAGGATGACAACAGCAGTTTTTTTCATCAGTTTAGTTAGATTGGCTTGTTGTAAGCCTGTTCTTGGAATATTTCCAACGCTTATGCGACCATAGCCAATGTTCGGGCTTTTTATTAATGACTTTTTCCAGATATTTAACACCCAGTTCCGTTATTTCATTCGTTGCCGAATCCGCAGTATCTTCAAGCAAAGGAACGATATCAATCTCGTAATATCCTCTTTTAACTTTTTGCATATCTAGATAAACTACAGGCGACTTTGTTAGTTTGGCTATTTTCTCCGGACCTGTAAGTACTGCAGTGTTTTGATTAAGGAAATTGGTCCAATATTGTATTTCCGGTTCTCCCGGGCTTTGATCTGCAATTAATCCGATAATGAATCTTTGATTCTCACGCCTTAATTTGATTACGTCTTTCAAGGTTGAGCGCATCGCAAAATTAAGGTTGCCCCAACGACTGCGTAAATCCAACATATAAGAATCAAAGGCCTTATTCTTAAGTGGACGATATACATCGCATCCAAGAGCTTTGCAGTGAAGGTTAATGCTGGTCACCCATTCCCAATTATTATAATGAGCCATTATAGCAACTACATCCTTTCCTTCATCATGCAGTTTGTCGATGTATTCAATGTTTTTAAACTTCACCCTTTTCCTCATTTCCGATTCAGAAATGTGTTGAAGTTTGATGGTTTCGACAAAGAGGTCGCAAAAATGATGATAGAATTTATTACGTATGGATCTTAATTCATTCTCATCTTTACCGGGAAAAGAAAACCTAAGATTATCTTCAACAACCTTTTTTCGATAGCCTATTAGTCTTACAATCAGATAAAAGAAGTCAGAGAAAAGGTATAAAATGCCTAAAGGCAATAAGCTGACAACCCAAAGGAAGGCAATGGTTAATTTTGTAAATATGTATTGCATTCTTAACACATGATTTGTTTCACAATATCGCGAAATTCTTCAAAAGTATTGGAATTGCTGGCAACAATCTCTCTTCCGAATAAATAATTATCACCACCATTAAAGTCGCAAACATGACCTCCGGCCTGCTGAATCAATAAGACCCCAGCAGCTACATCCCAGGGTTTTAAATCATATTCATAAAATGAATCCAAACGCCCACAAGCTACATATGCTAAGTCTGTTGCTGCAGAACCTAATCTTCTAAGTCCATGAGAATTTTTCATAAAGTAGTTGAGCGACTCCATAAATGCTTCCATTCTTGAATAGTTCGAATATGGGAACCCGGTCGCGATAAGACTATTGGCAACTTTTTGAGCCGATGAAACGCTTATGACTTCACTATTCATGAAGGCTTGTCCTCCTTTCCAGGTGTAAAAGCATTCATCTAATCCCATTTCATAAATCACTCCAATAACCAGCTCATTATCTTCTTGCAGAGCTATACTTATGGCGTAAGGGCTTAAACCATGGATGAAATTGGTTGTACCGTCAATGGGATCGATAATCCAATTGTATCGTTCGCCTTTAGTATTATCGGTTCCTTCTTCAGCGATAAAACCAGCTTCAGGAAGCAGTGTTTTTAGCTCGCCAATTATTCGTTCCTCCGACGCCTTATCGATATGCGTAACAAAGTCATTGCTACCTTTTGTTTCGATATTTAATTCAGCCTTTTCACGTTCCTTTTTAATAAACGCTCCGGTTTCACGAGCTATTTTTTGTACTTCCTGGCAGATTTTTTGGTAATTCATGGTTTAGGGTGTTTTTAGTTCGGCGGTCATGCACATTTGGTCCAGTGACAAATGTTTAAGTTTAACTCGTCTTATTTTATTTGAGAGTTCCGGATCGAATTGTATTTCTGTTTTTATATAATTTTCTGTGAAACCCGACATATTTCCGTTATTCTCCGATTTCTCGAATAAGACGTCCATCTCCTGATTTATAAAGTTCTTATAAAAGGCCTTTGTTTTTTGATCCGATAATTGATGAAGTATTTTGCTTCGTGCCTTTCTGGTAGGAATGGGTACAGCATCATCTATTTTTAAAGCTTGTGTATTGGGGCGTTCGGAATATGTGAAAACATGTAGCTGCGAAATTTTTAAGCTTTCCAAGAAGTTATATGTTTTTTGAAAATCGGTCTCGCATTCACCTCTGACTCCCACAATTACATCAACACCAATAAAGGCTGAAGGAATAATCCGGTTTATTGTCTCAATCTTATTCTTGAAAAGATCAGTGCTGTATTTTCTTTTCATCAGTTTTAATACCTTATCTGATCCTGATTGCAGAGGAATATGAAAATGTGGCATAAAACGTTTTGATTTCGATACAAAACTGATAATCTCATCAGTTAGAAGATTGGGTTCGATGGACGAAATTCTGAAGCGCTGAATGCTTTCGATTTTATCTAATTCTTGAATTAATCCAAAAAAACTTTCATTATGATCTTTGCCAAAATCTCCGATGTTTACTCCCGTTAATATAATTTCTTTAGCTCCGGCTTTCGCAGCCTCTTTAGCTTGCTCTATGGTTGCTGAGATGGTGTTGCTTCTGCTTCTGCCTCTGGCGAATGGAATAGTGCAATACGAGCAATAGTAATCACAGCCATCCTGAATTTTCAGAAAGCACCTGGTGCGGTCACCAAAAGAGTAGGACGGTTGAAAGACTTTGTTTTTGCTGATATTTCCGGTATGAACATGTGCTTCCTTCGCCTTATTGACATCTTCAATGTATTGAAGGATATCAAATTTTTCGTTGGACCCCAATACTAAATCAACCCCTTCGATATGCGCTATGTCATCTGGTTTTAACTGAGCAAAGCAGCCGGTAACAACAATATAAGCTTGCGGGTTTTGTTTGATCGCTTTTTTAATTACCTGTTTGCACTTCTTGTCGGCAAGTTCAGTTACAGAGCAGGTATTAAACACATATACATCGGCAGAATCAGAAAAATCCACCTTAGCAAATCCAGCTTCCATCATTGTTCTTGCAACGGTAGACGTTTCGCTAAAATTTAATTTGCAACCAAAAGTGTGGAAGGCAACTTTCTTATTCTCAAAAACCGACTGATCAATCATTCGCTAAAATTTAATTCGCAAAATTAGGAAAAAGTAATAGAAATGGCAGTCAGAAAGAAAATAAACAAGCCCTTAACATTTGTTAAGGGCTTGATGTGTTATAGTAGGTTTGATGCTAACTCAGCCAAATCGCTTCGTTCACCTTTGATAAGGTTGATGTGCGCAAATAGTTCCTGGCCTCTCATTTTGTCAGTTAAATAGGCTAAACCATTCGACATCATATCAAGATAAGGTGAATCAATTTGTTCTACATCACCCGTAAATATTAGTTTAGATCCTTCTCCAGCTCTGGTAATGATGGTTTTAACCTCATGAGGTGTAAGATTTTGAGCTTCATCAATAATGAAATAGGCATCAGATAAACTGCGTCCTCGAATATAGGCAAGAGGAGTTATTAATAATTGTTCGTTTTTCACCATTTCGTCCAAGCGGTTAACCTCCTTGCTGGTTGGTTTGAATCGGCTTTTAATGACTCCTAAGTTATCAAAAAGAGGTTGCATATACGGGCCGATCTTTTCATTTACGTCACCAGGTAGAAAACCAAGATCACGGTTCGCTAACGGAACAATAGGTCTTGCAAGTAAAATCTGACTGTACATCTGATGTTGTTGCAAGGCAGCAGCTAAGGCCAATAGGGTTTTCCCGGTTCCTGCCTTTCCCGATAAGGAAACCAATCGAATATCCGGATTTAATAAAGCATCTAAAGAAAAGGTTTGTTCCGCATTTCGAGGCTCTATTCCATATGCACTATGCTTCTCAACTCTTTTGATTAAGCCGGAAGCAGCATCGTTAAATGCCAGCGCACTTTGGTTGCCATTACGAAGAACAAAATACTGATTTGGAGGTAAATCTTCTTCATCCGGAAACTGGCTGACAGGGATTCCTTGATGCTGATATAATGATTCAATCAGTTCTTTATCGAAATCCTCATGAATCTTTACGCCATGATTAAGAATATCTATATCTTTTACCTTATCATTTTCATAATCTTCCGATTTCAAACCAAGTGATTTGGCCTTTAGTCGCAGATTGATATCCTTGGTAATTAAAATGGATTGACGGCGAGGAAATTTGGCCTTGATATGCAGGGCTATTGCTAAGATTCGATGATCCGCCGTATTTTCATTAAACGACTCCTTCATTTCTTCAGGAGTAGGTTTGCCAGTAGCTACAAATAATTTACCTAAACCGCTTCCCAATGATATACCGTCTTTGAAAAGCTTCTCACCGGCCAACTTATCCATGGATCGAGCAAATTCACGTGCCTGAAAATTAATGAGGTCATTTCCTTTTTTAAACTTATCCAATTCTTCAAGTACAACTATTGGAATAATTACATCATTTTCCTCTAAGTTGTATATACATTTGTGGTCATGTAAAAGAACGTTGGTATCAAGAATAAATATTTTTTTAGCCATAAAATATGATTATGTATTTAATTAAAGATACATAAAAATTGCCTTGAAGATGCTGATGTAATTGTTAATTTTAGTATGAAATGAAGGATTATAAAGAAACTTTGGATTTTTTATTTAATCAGTTGCCAATGTATCAGCGAGTAGGGAAGGCGGCTTATAAAGCGGATTTATTTACCACTCAAAAATTGGATGATTACTTTAATCATCCTCATCGTTCATACAAAACCATCCATGTTGCAGGAACCAATGGGAAAGGCTCGGTTTCGCATTGTATCGCGTCTGTTTTGCAAGAAGCTGGATATAAGGTTGGTTTGTATACATCACCTCATTTGAAAGATTTCAGGGAGCGCATTAAAGTGAATGGCTCGATGATACGACAAGAGGCTGTTGTCGATTTTGTTGAAAATCATTCTGAAATCATTGAAGAATTGAAGCCGTCCTTTTTTGAGATGTCTGTAGCAATGGCTTTTGATTATTTTAAAACAGAAGAAGTGGATGTGGCAATTATGGAAGTGGGTATGGGTGGTAGATTGGATTCCACAAATATCATCTCTCCGGAATTGTCTGTAATTACCAATATAGGTCTTGATCATACAGCATTTCTTGGGAATACATTAGAAAAGGTTGCTGGAGAAAAGGCAGGAATTATTAAACCTGATATACCAGTTGTGATCGGGCAAACTCAAAAAGAAACCAGTCCGGTTTTTAAGGCTATTGCAACTGAGCGAAGTGCGCCCATAGAATTTGCTGATCAGAAATACACTATTCCATATGCAACACTATCCATTGATGAACGACAAGTTTTTCAATTGTATAATAAGGAAGGCCTTATATATTCGGATGTAAAGTTGGATTTATTAGGACGCTATCAATTAAAGAATGCCATAACTATAATTGTATCTGTAGAGAAATTGAGAGATCTTGGATTTCGGATTTCTCAATCTAATATTTATGATGGCCTTAATAATGTTGTGGTGAATACGGGTTTGTTAGGAAGGTGGCAATATCTTGGCTATAATCCGCGAATTATTTGTGATACAGGTCACAATAAAGATGGAGTTGAGGAGCTTGTAAAACAAATTGAAATAACTCCACATCAGGCATTGCATTTTGTTCTTGGTATGGTTGATGATAAGGATCATTCAGCTATTCTTGATTTACTGCCTAAAA
The DNA here is from genome assembly GCA_947503525.1 of uncultured Carboxylicivirga sp. GTDB lineage: Bacteria > Bacteroidota > Bacteroidia > Bacteroidales > Marinilabiliaceae > Carboxylicivirga. The sequence continues at coordinate 79,064 of CANNEA010000001.1, forward strand.
ATGCCATCTATTATTTCACAAGGGCAGCTATTCCTCGAAGTATGGAAGCTGAAAAGTTAGAGTTACTTGCCTCAGAGCACGGGCTTAAAGGATATGCCTACCTAAATCCAAAGTGTGCTCTTGAAGCAGCAAAAAAGAATGCGGGTGCTAATGATTTGATATTCATTGGAGGTAGTACATTTGTTGTTGCTGATGTACTATAAAAGCATAAATATATTTGGAAGAGAAAAAAAAGAGATATACATTTGCATCGCTTTTCTAGAGAGATCTATAGAAAAGGGCGATTAGCTCAGTTGGTTTAGAGCACTTGGTTTACACCCAAGGGGTCGGGGGTTCGACTCCCTCATCGCCCACAAAACAATCAAAAGAGATTGTTGAATGCAAAAGGTTGAAATAACCTGATTTTATATCAGGGCGATTAGCTCAGTTGGTTTAGAGCACTTGGTTTACACCCAAGGGGTCGGGGGTTCGACTCCCTCATCGCCCACAAAACAATCAAAAGAGATTGTTGAAAACGAAAGGTTGAAATAACCTGATTTTATATCAGGGCGATTAGCTCAGTTGGTTTAGAGCACTTGGTTTACACCCAAGGGGTCGGGGGTTCGACTCCCTCATCGCCCACAGAAAGCTTCCATTATTTGGGAGCTTTTTTTATGCCCAAAATTTTACTGGGTAATTAAATGAGTACAGATTATTTAGAATAAAAAAAGCCATCAGTATACTGATGGCATTGATATCATTATTTTATTCTTCTCAATTAGCTTTTTAACTTCTTTAGAATTTCTTCTGCTTTATGAGCGTATTGATTTTTACTCTTAGCTATCTTCTGAAGTAGTTTTTTAGCACTTGATGTTTCGTTATCTTTTAAATAACATAGTGTTAAGTACCATTGGATATGATCGGAATAAAAGATCGCATTCTGGTCTATTCTTTTAAGCTCAGCCTTTGCCTGGTCAATTTCTCCAAGTTCCATATGGCAAAGAGCAGTATAGAATCCGGCTAATTCAGCATTTTCCTTTTCAAGACGCTCGAATTCAGTAATAGCCAAAGCCATATTGCCGTCCTGATAAAAGTTAATTGCCTTATCTAATTTATTGTAATGCCCTTCACCACGAACATTCATGTCAGCACCATACGGTTCGTAATATTCCATGAAAGCCTGAGAGCCGGCGTATTCTCCTCCTGAAAATAAACCTAAGTAACTACTAATACCAAGTACAACAATTACCGAAGCGGCAGCCAACCAATATGAAGGATTAATACGATGTTTAGGTTCTTGTTCTGAAAGAAAATCATTGCTTATATCATTAAGTTGATTTCTAAACTCGAGCGTTTCATCATCACCTTTTTCAATCGCATATAATATTTCTTCCTGAAGTTTCAAGTCTTCTTGAAATTCTTCATTGTTACTATATTCCTCGCCAAGAAGTTTCTTGTCTTCTTCTGATAGATCGCCGGAAAATAAATCCAGCATTTTTTCATTATAGTCCATGCTTCAATTCTTTATATTGAGGATCGGCTTTAATCATTTCCAGCAATTTTTTGTTGCATATCGACCTTCTATTCTTCATATACTGCACCGAGCTAAAGGCAAGTTCAGCAGTAATGTCTTCATTAGAAAAGCCAATTGAAACGAGGCGTAGCACGTCTTGACAAACTTTGGTGACCTTTTGGTAATACTTAAGATACAGTTTTCTTCTCTTTTCGTACAGTTTTTTCTCTTCAATCTCATCGCTAACAAATGGAGAGTCATTGAATCCTTTTAAAAGCGAACTTTCGTTCTTTTTTTTGCGGAGTTCATTCATCCAAAGATGTTTGCAGATTGAATAAAAATAAGTAGAAAAGGAACAAGTTAACTGCGGCTTTTCAGTTTTTGAATAAATAGCAATAAATCCTTCCTGAATGATGTTCATGGCATCATCCTTTTTACCACTATTTTCAAATACCAAATCCTGAATTGGTCCCCAGACCATATTCATGATATGCTTAATCACTAGTCCGTCGCGATTATACACCCCTTCCAACAAATCGTTATCCGAATAACGCGTTTTCTTCATCCTAACAGATTTTACCGTCCTAAAATTAACAAAAATATGTTAATTTAAAATTATCTCAACAATTAAAACGCCAAATAAAAGTCACGTGTTAGTGCTTTATATTTATCGGAATACGCATGTCGCCTTTCTTCCTCAATAATCAAAGTATCAAACACATAAGATCCCCCATAATTTTTCCCGAATTCTAGTAAAGACCTTACAGTTGGCTTATTTATGTTTCCTTGTACGCGCATGCCGCGTATAAGGTTATAGTGATAATTCATATTTTTTGACATTAGCTCGTTCTCAAATTCATGAGGTACGATAATGCTAAATCTACCGTCTTCTGTGTTTAGGCTGCTTGATATCTTAAGCAGTTCACTATAGGGAAGTGAGTCATTATGTCTTGCGGCAGATCGGGAGTTATTGTCAGATTTTAGGCTGTTTATGAAAAAAGGGGGGTTCGAAACTATCAAATCAAATTTCGTTTGATGCAATTCGGCGAATCTCGAAAGAGAAAGATGATGAACTGTTAATCGGTCTGCCCAAGGTGATGCTCTGAAATTGTCGAATGCTTGCTGACAAGCATTTTCGTCAATATCGATGGCAATAATTTCAGCGTTTGGATTACGTTGAGCAATCATCAAAGCAATTAAACCGGTACCAGTTCCTATATCAAGAGCCGTTTTAATTTTATTAGTATCAGCCCAAGCTCCAAGCAGTACACCATCTGTCCCTACCTTCATGGCAGCTTTATCTTGCTCTATTTTAAATTCTTTAAACTGGAAGTAAGTATTAGCCATAGTTAAAAATGCTCATCAATACCAAGACCAAATAGTGCAAAATCATATTTAACAGGATCTTCTGGATCAAAGTCCCTTAATGTCAGCATTACTTCTTCAACTGCTTTAATGTCGTTTTGTTTACGTTGCAGTATGCCAAGTTTCCGCGATACATTTCCTGTATGAACATCCAAGGGTAATAATAAATCTTTGGCATTTATTGTATCCCATATTCCAAAATCTACACCATTATTGTCATTTCGTACCATCCATCTCAGATACATATTAAGCCGTTTTGCAGAAGCGCCTTTGTCAATATTGGCAACATGCTTATGTGTTCGTTGAAGTGATCCATAACTCAAAAAAACCTCTCTGAAATATCTGATGGATTCTTTTATGTCTCCGTTGTTGTATCCAAGGTTGAATAATGCTTCTAAACTTGTGTGTTTTTTCTGAATCTGCTGTAATGCTTTTATAAAATATAGGCAATCAACAGAAGAGAAGGTTCTGTAATAGAAACTCTCAAATCTATTCCAATCAGATTTAGAGGCATTTAATAAGAATTCAGATGGTGAATGATCAAGCAGCGACATTAGTTTATTCGCACTCTTGATGATGAGATCCCGTCTTCCCCAGGCAATTGTAGCCACAAGAAATCCGGCTATTTCAATATCTTCCTTCTTCGAGAAGAGATGAGGGATTTGAATGGGATCGTTATCAATAAATTCAGGACGATTGTATTTAAGAACCTTCTCATCAAGGAACTCTTTTAGCTCGTCTTTATTCATTGCGATCTGTATTGATCAGACCATCCTTCATCTCAATGACACGGTCGCACATGTTAGCCAGGTGGTAATCATGGGTGACCACAACAAAAGTATGATTGAATTCTTTGCGAAGATCAAAAAATAATTTCTGCAATTCTTCCTGGCTATGAGAATCCAAATTGCCGGAAGGTTCATCGGCAAAAACTACAGCAGGACTATTAATAAGGGATCTGGCCACGGCTACACGTTGCTTCTCCCCGCCACTTAACTCAGCCGGTTTATGGTCTAAACGATGATCTAAACTCAAAAAATGAAGCAATTCTTTAGCTTTACTTTCAGCTTGTTTTTTGGAGTCTCCATTAATTAAGGCAGGAAGTATAGCATTTTCAAGAGCTGTGAATTCAGGTAATAACTGGTGAAATTGAAAAACAAATCCAATTTTAGTGTTTCTGAAATTAGCGAGCTGTTTCTCACTCATTCCAAGTATGTCAATTCCATCAATAGAAACCTGACCAGAGCAAGGCTTGTCCAAAGTACCTAGTATTTGAAGTAAAGTAGTTTTTCCTGCGCCACTTGCACCAACTATTGACACCACTTCTCCAGCTTCGATACTCAGATCAATGCCTTTAAGTACTTCAATGTTACCATAGCTTTTTTTAATGTTTGAACAAGTTACCATCATTAGGTGAATAAGATATAAATATATAAAATATAGATGCCTAACAGAATTAATCCTTTCCAACGTGTAATCATCCCCTTGGACAATGGAAGTATTAATAATATAAGTAAAACCGCTACACCCAGCATCCATTTGTAACCCACATCAATCATGGCCTGTGTAACATTTAAGGGCTTTATTATTGAAGTGGCACCAAGAACTGCCCAGATGTTAAATATGTTTGAACCTATAATATTACCTATCGAAATATCGTCTTCCTTTTTGATGGCAGCCATCAATGAAGTTGCTAATTCAGGAACACTAGTTCCCAGTGCCACTACAGATAGGCCAACCACATGCTCTGAAATGCCAAAACTCAAAGCTAAATCTTTGGCACCCTTAACTAACCAGTCCGCTCCAAAATAGAGGCCAATCGTTGCTAATAAGAAAAAACCAAAGGATTTCCAAAGTGAAAAATCGGGTTTTTGTATTTCATCGTTTTCCTTACTTATCTTACGGCTTTTCCATACAGAAAAGAATAAGTAGGTACATAATAAAATGATGAATGTTAGTCCTTCGCCAAAAGTGATTTTGTTTCCCCAACTGGCTATAAAAAGACTGAATGTGGCAATCATCATAACCAGCCAGTCAATCCAGATGCCTTTTCGTTTTACTTTTACAGGAAATACGATGGAGACTAAGCCCAAGACCAATGCAATGTTAGCAATATTGGAGCCAACTACATTTCCTATCGAAATATCAGATGAATTACTAAAAACAGCTTTGAGACTTACTATAAGTTCCGGTGCTGAAGTTCCAAAAGCAACAACAGTTATTCCAATTACAAGTGTGGAGATTTTGAAGTGCCGTGCCAGATTAACACTTGCCTTAACCAGCCAGTCGCCACTAAAAAAAAGCACCGTGAAACCGGCTATTAAGTACAAAAATGAAATCATAGTTGGGTTTTAATCTTCAATTAAATCTTCTCTCGAAACCGGGCCATCACTAGCCTCTTTCTTATTGGTTTCAGATTCTGTTTTACTATTCTCTGGGATTTTTTTATTGCTGGTCACTTCCGGTTCTGAATCATCCAATTCTGTTCCTTCGGATAGATGGTAAGGATCATAATCATCAGTTAAATCTGTATCAACCGCTTTTTTAACGGTATCCACTTCTTCATCAATAAATGATCTGGTATCATTTATATCTTCTCTGATATCACTGGTTTGATCTCTTAGTTCTCGCTTAATCTCATCAGAGGCCCTCTTAAACTCATTCATTCCTTTACCGAGCATACGTGCTACATCAGGAATACTCTTAGCTCCAAACAAAAGTAGTACTACTAAAGCTACAATAATTATCTCACCACCAGAAATAAAAAGCAATGTTGTCATATTCTTTCAATTGAAAAGTCAAAGATAATAAAATAGGCCGTGAATGCTATAAAAAAGAAAAGCCCCAAAGTAGTGAACTTTGGGGCTTGAGAATATAAGTTAAATGCCTTATTTCTTATTCTTTCTGTTAAGGAAGAAGTGAGAAACAGGAGTTGCAATGAATAATGAAGAGTATGTACCAACTAGTACACCTGTCATTAATGCAAATACAAATCCACGTATTACTTCACCACCAAACAAGAAGATAACCAATAAAACTACAAAAGTAGTTAATGATGTATTTACTGTTCTACTAACAGTAGAGTTAAGGGCTGCATCAATAACTTCTCCTTGCTCACGTTTTGGATATAACTTGAAATACTCGCGAATACGGTCAAATACAACTACCGTATCATTTATTGAGTATCCAATCACTGTTAATATCGCTGCAATAAATGCCTGATCAATTTCCATTGAGAAAGGCATGATTGAATATGTAAGTGAGAATATGCCTAATACAAAAACAACATCATGTACCAATGCCGCCAATGCACCAAGTCCAAATTGCCAGTTACGGAAGCGGATCAAAATATAAATGAATATCACAACCAAGCTAAAGAAAATGGCATATCCTGCTTTTTCTTTAATGTCGCTTGCAATTGTAGGACCTACTTTCTGAGAACTCATTCGGTAGTCAGATAAGAATTGATCCTGTGTTACATCTGCACCTAAGTACGATTCTAAGCCTTCATATAGTTTAGTCTCAACAAGATTATCCGTATTGTCATCGTTAACATCAACCATGTAGTTAGTTGCAATTCTGATTTGGTTGCCTTCACCAAATTGCTTCACCTCAACATTAGCTTCATCAAAAGCAGCTACAAGTGATTTTTGAACATCTACTGAAGAAACTTTATCATCAAAACGAACCACGAAAGTACGTCCTCCTGTAAAGTCAATACCTTGTTTTAAACCACGAGTAGTCAAAGAACCAATCGCTACAATCATGAAGATTCCGGATATAACGAAAAACATGGTTTTCTTTTCAAGGAATCGAATGTGAAGGTTTTTATAAAGATTACGTGTTAGTTTGGTATCGAAGATCAATGTCTTGTTCTTATCAAGCATTTTTTCGAAAATCAAACGTGTAATAAATATTGCAGAGAAGAAAGATGTAGCTATACCAATCATCAATGTAGTAGCAAAACCTTTAATCGGACCTGTTCCAAATAAGAATAAGATTACACCCGTAAGGAAAGTTGTTACGTTGGCATCGATAATTGCAGAGTATGCATTTTTATAACCATCCTGAATGGCCAAACGAACACCTTTACCAGATTTTAATTCTTCTTTGATTCGCTCATATATCAGTACGTTGGCATCAACCGACATACCAATTGTAAGAACGATACCGGCAATACCCGGTAGGGTTAATACGGCTCCGAAGGAAGCTAAAACTCCCATGATGAAGAACATGTTAGCAACCAATGCGAAGTCAGCTACCCAACCTGCACGAACACCATAGTAAATCAACATGTAAACTAATACTACAAGAAATGCCCAGATGAAAGAAGTTAAACCACTATTAACAGCTTCTTGTCCAAGTGAAGGTCCAACAACTGCCTCTTCAACAATGCGAGCAGGAGCAGGCAATTTACCTGACTTAAGTATGTTTGCTAAATCCTGAGATTCTTCCGGAGTAAAGTTACCTGTAATCTGACTGCTACCACCATCAATTTTAGCATTAACAGTTGGGAAACTATATACAAAGCCATCCAATACGATAGCGATACTTCTATCCACGTTAGCTCCTGTTAAGCGAGCCCATGTTTTAGCTCCTTCAGCATCCATGCTCATGCTCACTTCAAACTGTCCACGTTGGTTGGTTTGACTACGAGCAGATGTAATTACATCACCTTCCAAAGGAGGACGGCCATCATGAGTACTTACTTTAATAGCAACTAACTGGAATGCCGTTTCCTTTTCATTAGCATCAGGAAAACGATTTTTCAAGTATTCTTTTTCAATTGACTTAACCGTCCAGAAGAATTTAGCATCTTTTGGGAAAAGGCTTCTAACTACAGGGTTGGCTAAATATTCATTAACTTCTGTAGTATCGCGTGAAAGAGCAACACCTACAACCGGACCTCCAAATGGACCTTGCTGTGGGTGGTAATTTGGTTGTAAATAGCTAAAAAGAGATTTAAGGTCAGCACCTAAAGAGTCAACGGCTAAGCTATCACTTTCAAGCTGTCCAAGTAATGATAGATCTTCATCAGCAGCGTCAGTTGCTGTTTCTGTACTTTCCGGAGCTTGAACTTTAGGCTTTTTAGCTTCTTCCAATTCACGAACTTTGGCATCAGCCTGAACTAAATATTCGAAAAGCTCACCATTCTCGTATGTCTCCCAGAATTCAAGGTTAGCTGTACCTTGTAAAAGTTTTCTTACACGTTCAGGTTCAGTCACACCCGGTAATTCAACTAATACACGTCCTGCTTTTTCAAGACGTTGGATGTTTGGTTGAGTTACACCAAAACGGTCGATACGAGTACGTAGAATGTTAAACGCATTATCGATTGAACCTTTCGATTCAGTACGAATTACTTCTAATACTTCTTCGTTTGTTGAGTTATAGTTAACCTGATCTTTAAGCTCAATAGTATTAAATATAGTAGCTAATTGCGCATTAGGATCCAATTGTGTATAAGCATTACCAAATAATGTAATGAAATCCTCAGAACTATTTTTCTCACCTTCTTCGGCAGCTTTTAAGGCTGCAAGAAACGTTTCGTCTGTGTTGTAGTTAGATAAAGCACGAACAATATCCGCTACTTTCACCTCAAGGATAAGGTTCATACCACCTTTAAGGTCAAGTCCGAAGTTAATCTCACGCTCCTTACACTCTTGATAAGTGTAATCTCTCAATGTCCATAAAAAACTGTAAACTGTTTCATTTTTAATGGAGTCGAGGTAGGCGAATTCCAATTTAGGATCACCACCTGCAAATGCCTCAGCATCTGCTTCAACACTTCGTGTCTTGTAAGTAAAAAATAGTTGATATAAGCTGACTAAAGCCAGAAGAATGGCAAATAGTCTTATTGCTCCTTTGTTTTGCATTTGTAATTAATTTATTATTATTCGTTTTGACACTTCACATCATAATCGCGCAAATATATTGATTTTTTTAATATGACCCAGTTATTTAGTTGGCCTAAATTAAAACTGTCATATAAGGATGAATATCGGACCAATAGATCCTTTATATAATGTGAAGCAAACAATGGTAAGCCTAGGTAAATTGCCATTGTTCGATTGGCCCGTCAGATGCCATACGATAGGTTTGATAAAATACAGAGGCAAAGGCCAAACCGGCTACAATAAGAGCCGCAAGAGGAAATAACATAATATTTATAAAGCTCGAATAAGCGTAGTTCTCGATCCAGGCTGTTAATACAATGTATGAAGGAATCATAGCTAATATAACACCAACAATAATGTATATGCTAAAGTCAGAGAAGACCTGAAGTATAATAGTTTGTCGTGATGCTCCTAAAATCTTTATAATTCCAATATTACGCGATTTATATTCAATTAAGAATGCAGCTAAGGCAATAATACCCATAATAGTCATGAACAGGGCAAGTATAGCAAAGACGGAAATTATTTTGGCAATTCTGATATCTTCGTCATAAAGTTTCTCTATTCTTTTGTCTAACATTTCCCATACAAAAGGAGAACTTTCCGTATGGTTGCTCCAACTATCGTTAATAGCGTTAATGGTTTCTATATTATAGTCTGGATTAAGCTTAACTAGAACATATTCGAAACGCATCTTACCTGATAAAAGAATAAGTGCGAGAGGTTTTATTTTAGTATTATAAGGTTCGTAATGAAAATCTTTAACAACGCCGGATATATTTAAAGCCCAATCTTTGCTGCCAAAAACTTCAATCTTTTGTCCTAAAGGTTTTTTGATTTTAAATTCTTCAATGGCTCTAGTATTGAGGATTACGCCTAAAGAGTCGCCTGCCTGGTGGCTTAAAAAACGCCCTGTTTTTAAGGTTAAGTCCAGCATTGTGAAGTAATCTTCATCGACATTAATTAATGGCAGAACCATTACTTTTTCATTTGAGCCATTCTTAAGTTTAAATGTTCCCTGGAAATAATCATCACCTGGAAGACTACTACAAGCACTCACACTTTCGATTCCTTCATGCCGTAGTAATTCAGCTTTAAAACTATCGAAGTTTTTACTTACCGCGCTCCCTCTTTCAATAACCATTATGTTATCGGAATTAAAACCAGGATCATGATTACCAATAAATTGAATTTGCCACCACATTCCTGAAACAACTATAAGAAGGAATACACTAACTGCGACCTGACTGCAAACTAATATGCCTCTAACAACAAGGCCGGTATCTTTCATCTTATACTCTCCTTGCAGAATTTGTTTTGGTTTAAGCCCTGCAAAAAAGAAGGCAGGAAAACCACCGGCAATAATGCCAACCGAAAGTACTAAAAGTAATATCCAGAAAAAATCAATCCATCCTGTTATTAAAGAGAATTCGAGTTGAAGGTCGAAGAAGAAATTAAAGAATGGTAAAAGTAACTCTAGCAGGACTAAACCGAAGAATGTTGCTCCGAAACTATACACCACAGCTTCAGTAAGGAACTGAAAAGCCAAATTCCTTCGTGAAGCCCCAATCATTTGTCTTAAGCCAACTTCTTTGAAACGACGTCTTGCCTTTGCTGTAGTTAGATTTATAAAGTTGACGCACGTTGTTAATAGAATAAATATGGCAATGAATACAAATAAGTTAATGTATATGGATTTGGAATTAACTTCTAACTCCCCACTGAGTTGGGAATGTAAATGTATATCTTCAATAGGTTGTAGAAAGAAATCAAGATTTACACTGTCGACAGACATTTCTGAATTCAGTGTTTTCTCAATTTGTGGTAACAATAATCTGTTTTTGTCTTCATTAACTACTTGCTCAAAAATTTTAGGGTTTACTTTAGGATTTAATTTGACATATGTATAGCAGTTCAGATATAACCAATCTGTTTTCCAATTTTTGACATAAGTGCTATCGCCCTTTTGTAATAATATTTTATCTATGGTGGCAATTGAAGCTAAAAAGCTGAATTTAAAGTGAGTGGCAGAAGGCATGTCTTTACATACTCCTGTAATCGTATATTCAATGTTCGATCGTACAAGTTTTTTACCCATTGGATCAGCATTGCCAAAATATTTATTTGCCGTTGATTCTGATAGTACAAGGGTATTTGCTTCTAATAGGGCTGAATCAGATTCACCACTTACCATTTCAAGGTCAAAAATCTCAAAGAAATTTGGATCTACGAACCGAAACTTGTCTTCATTAAATTTTATGTCATCATACGCAACAACATTATTAGCACCTGGTATAAATCTGACAACAGAATTAACTTCTTTAAAATCCTTGACAAATTCGCCTAGGGGCATTGGACTGGTTGCATTATTAATTAGGTTAGCGCTCAGAATACCCTTAGTGGTGTAGCGATATATCGATGAACTATTCGAAAAGGTTGTATCGTAATTTAACTCCTGTTTAACCAATAATAGAACCAATAAACTTAAAGTAACGCCAATAGAAAGACCGGTAACGTTAAGTAAAGAATAAATTCCTTGCTTTTTAATGTTACGCAGTGCAACTTTTATGTGGTGCTTAAGCATCATATTCTACAAACGTTGTTTAATGTTTTCTGTGATGATATGTCCATCGAATAATTGAATCGTTCTTTGCGCTTTTTCCGCCTCATTGGCAGAGTGTGTTGCCATAACAATGGTTGAACCAGACTCATTAATCGAGTTTAAAGTTTGCATAATGGAGCTGCCACCTGTTGAATTTAAACATCCGGTAGGCTCATCAGCTAAAATAATGTCCGGTTCAATAACTAAAGCCCTACCAATACCAATCAATTGTTTTTGAGCACTGGTTAATTGTTTGGGGTAGAATGATCTTAGATGGGCTATGTTTAAGCGTTCTAATATGGCATTTACTTTATTGAATCTAATTTTCTTTGAATATTTAAGATACTGAAGAGGTAGTTCAAGGTTTTCAAAGGCATTCAATTCTTCAATCAATCCAAAGTCTTGAAAAATAAAACCGATACTTCCCCTTCGCAAATTTACTCGTTGTCTTTCTTTTAAATGGGTGACATCATGTCCCATTAGAATGAGATTACCTGAGCTAGGCACATCTATTAAACCAAACATATTAATTAATGACGATTTACCGGAGCCTGAAGGTCCTAATAAGCTCACAAATTCCCCTGCTTCAATGTCTATATTCACATTTTGAAGTATCGTGTGTTCAATGCCACCACTTCTATATTGCTTGGTTAAATTGCGTGTGTGAATCATTTTCTTTTCATTTTGTCCGATATTGGAACACTTGTGTTCGTTATCGTACATTACATATTAGCTCATTGTTTTATATATCATCCCCTAGTTAAAAGCTAAAACATTAACTTCTAATTCCTCTTTCTCTCATAAGTCATTGAATAGTAGTCAATGTGAGTTGTCCAATTCAATGTGTTATATATCCTGCTTAGGTTAGGTTTCACAATATCTACTATCACTTCTTGTGCCAATGTGCTTAAGGGCTTATAGTCAAGGTTATTATAAAAACGGCATCTTTTTTGAAATGTTAACAATTGTTCGTAATCGAACATTAAATTGCCATAGTTCACTAAGAATGTGGTATATTTAATTCGAAAAACTCTAACACATGACACAAAAATCGGGACGTATTCTGGCAGTTGATGATAATGCAGATATCTTATTTGCTTTGAAACTTTTACTTAAGCCACACATTGAGCATATTGTAACTTCAACGGATCCTAATAAGATTCCATCAATAATGGCAGATGATTCTTTTGATGTGGTTCTTTTGGATATGAATTTCACGAAGGATGCCATTAGTGGCCAGGAAGGTTTTAATTGGTTGGAAAAAATTCTACAAATTGACCCTTCAGCTGTTGTATTATTTATTACAGCTTATGGCGACGTTGAAAAGTCTGTTCGTGCAATTAAGGCTGGAGCTACTGATTTTATTCTTAAGCCATGGCAGAATGAAAAGTTACTGGCCACTGTTTCTTCGGCCATTAAACTTCGACAATCGCGAGAAGAAGTAAAAGACCTGAAATCCAAGCAACGCGAAATGAATACCATATTGGATCAGCCATTTGCTGATTTTATTGGTGTTTCTCCAGGTATGCAGAATGTGTTTACTACCATAAAAAAGGTGGCCGGAACCGATGCAAATGTCTTGATCTTAGGTGAAAACGGAACGGGTAAGGAGCTTGTGGCACGTGCATTACATCGAAATTCCTTACGTAAGGATGAGGCTTTTATAAGCGTCGACCTTGGAGCTTTGAGTGAATCCTTATTTGAAAGTGAACTTTTTGGTCATGTAAAAGGGGCTTTTACGGATGCGAAAGCTGATCGTCCCGGTCGTTTTGAAATGGCATCGGGAGGTACACTGTTTTTGGATGAAATAGGTAACTTATCCCTTCCACTGCAAGCAAAATTATTGACAGTTTTGGAGCGACGAGAAGTAACCCGTGTTGGATCAAACAAACCGAAGGCCATTGATATCCGATTGATTTGTGCTACAAACATGAATTTAAAGCAGATGGCAAGTGAAGATGCTTATCGTCAGGATTTAATTTATCGTATTAATACTGTGGAAGTGGAACTGCCTCCGTTACGGGAACGTCCGGAAGATATACCGGTATTGTCTGAGCATTTCTTGAATATATATGCTAAAAAATACAAGAAGAAAATCAATAAGTTATCTTCAAAAGTCATTAAGAAGCTGACTAATTATCCATGGCCTGGGAATGTACGTGAATTTCAACATATTGTTGAGCGAACCGTTATTATGAGCGATTTGCCGAATTTGGAAGAGGCAGATTTTCAACTGTCCTCGTTGCCATCTACATCTGAAGGATTTGAATTTGATTCATATAATCTTGAAGACATCGAAAAGCAAATAATTGAAAAGGTACTGAGAATGAATAGGGGTAATGTTTCAAAGGCTGCTGCCGACTTGGGATTAACCAGAACCTCTTTGTATCGCAGATTAGAGAAACATGGCCTATAATAATTTCAGATTAAATTTTATTATAAGGACCTTGCTACTGGCAGGGTCTATTTTTGCATTCTTTTATTTGTTCTTCACAACCGAGTTAACCATGACTTTGGTCTTGGTGGGATTGCTAATCGCATTTCAGATTTTTGCAATGATTCATTATGTGGATAGAACAAATAGGGTGCTCAATAATTTTCTTGAGTCCATCCGCTACTCTGATTTTACCCGTACATTTCAGGTTGAAAGTTTAGATTCTTCATTTGATAAATTGAAAAAGTCCTTTAATGAAGTAATCAAAGACTTTCAGGAAGTAAGAGCTGAAAAAGAAGAGAACTATTACTATTTACAAACAGTTATTCAGCATATTGGTATAGCCCTTATCGCTTATAGTAAGGATGGTAAAGTGGAACTTATTAATAATGCGACTAAAAAACTCTTTCAGGTTCGCTCTCTTAATAATGTACAGGCCTTAAAAGATTTTAGCCCTGCTTTGGTTGAAAAGCTTTTAAGCATTAATCATGGAGAAAATACTTTAATTAGAGTTCAGGAAAAGGAAGAGTTATTACAGTTGGCCATTTATGCTACGGAATTTAAGATTCATAACAGAACTATTCTTCTAACTTCAATCAAGAATATTCAGGATGAGCTTGAAGAAAAAGAAATGGAATCGTGGCAAAAACTGATTCGTGTATTAACGCATGAAATAATGAATTCCATTACACCAATTTCCTCTTTGTCCTCAACGATAACATTAATATTAAAGGATCTGGCATCTAATTTAAAGGGTAAAGATATTCCGGATGAAGATGTTGAAACAATACATGAAGTTCAAGGTGCATTAGAAACAATTCATAAACGTACGGATGGATTGATGCATTTTGTGAATACTTATAGAAATCTGACTAAAATTCCGACGCCAGCTTTTTCTATTTTCCCAATTAGTCACCTGCTAACAAATATAAAAGGTCTCTTAACTGAAGAGCTTAAGTCGAAGTCGGTGGAATGTAATATTCAAATTGAACCTGAATCACTGGAATTATCAGCGGATGAAAAATTGATAGAACAGGTGATAATTAATTTGGTTCAGAATGCTATACAAGCGCTTGATGGCAGGGATGGTGCAAAAATTACACTTAAGGCTTTTCTTAATAAGAGAGGTAGGATAACAATTCAGGTAATTGATAATGGGCAAGGGATTTTGCCAGATGTTCTGGATAAAATATTTATACCATTCTTTACTACTAAACCACAAGGATCGGGTATTGGTTTAAGTTTGTCGAAACAGATATTAAGGCTGCATGGCGGTAACATAACAGCCTATTCGGAAGTAGAAGAAGAAACTAAGTTTACCCTTACTTTTTAAGAGTTAGCTTTAAGGCGGTTAAACATAACTGCCAAGTGCGCATACAGTGATGTGTTTTGAACAACAACATCATCTTTGACCTTGATATTAACAGGAGTAAAGTTCCAAATGGCTTTAATGCCTGTTTCGGTTAAACGCATCGAAACATCCTGAGCCTTGTCAACAGGTACAGTTAATACACCAATTTTAACATTCTGCTCTTGCATTCGGCTTAATTCATCGAAATGATAAATTTCAACCCCTTCAATGGTTTTACCAACAACCTCAGGATCAACGTCGAAGGCAGCCACAATTTTTAAACCAAATTGTTTTAAACCATGATCATGCAATAAAGCTTTTCCTAAACTTCCGACACCGAAAAGGTAAGCTTCGTCAACCACGGTAAATCCCAGAAACTCTTCTAGAACATCGATTAGTACATCAACTTCATACCCAACACGAGTTTTACCAACAATACTCGTATACGAAAGGTCTTTTGTTACCTGAGTTGGATCTACACCCATGTCTCCAGCTATAAGAGTAGAAGATATATGTTTTAATCCATCTCTTTGCGCTAATTTTAAATAGGCTAAATAACATGGCATTCTGCGGAGCGCAGGTTCTGGCACCAAGTTATTTTTTTTTCGACTTCCTAATGGCATTTTTGTTAGTTTCTGATTTAACGTTATACAAATGTAACCGATTTTTTGAATGAGAAAAATGTGAGCTGACAAAACTTTTGTATTTCTTAAAGGCTTCAATTATCCTTATTGTATGTTGTTTAGGCATCATCTCGAGCTATTTATATGATCATTTTGATGTGTTTTACTCAATAAACAGGGGTTAAATAAGCTAAATCCTCATAGTTTATGTTTTTTGAAATTGTGCTGTAAGCTCCATTAAATGAGTAACTAGGATTCATTCCGTCTTTATATATTATCAAATGCCCCCTTAATTACCTTAAAACACGAGCCGTACCTTGATGGTGATATTTAATATTTTTATCAAAGGTTAGGATTTGAAAATCATACCGGATTGTAAAGTGAAGTAATAAGTCTTCAATTTATTAAAATGGATGATGGAAAATCGAAATCAGAATATGAATAAGATATTTATATATGAATAATACGGATAAAGTAATGACAAGCTTTAATTATCTTTTAAGAAAAAGAAAAGGCATAATACTCTATTTAATGATGAGTATGTTTGTCTTGGCTGCTTATGCACAGCCGAATACGACTTTCTCACACGAGGAGGCAAGCCAAGCCGTTCGAGATTTAAGTGGCATGAAATGGCGAATGAAAATGATGCTTCCCGGAGAAGGAGTGAAAAAGGGTTTACATAAACTTCCGTCTGAGGACATTGAAACCTTAGTTTGGAACAATGCTAAGGTACCAGGAGATGTATACACAGATCTTTGGAGAGCCGGAGTTATAGATGATCCTTATTTTGGTAGAAACAATGTAAAAGCTCAATGGGTTCAGCAATACGAATGGTGGTATGCGCTTCAGTTTGATGTTAGGGAAAAGATAGATAATCAGGTTGTCGAGATTGTTTTTGAGGGAGTTGACTACAGTTGCGAGGTATGGTTAAATGGCCATTATTTAGGAAATCACGAAGGGGTCTTTTCAAAATTCTCATTTAGTGTTGGCGAATACCTTCGCATTCACCCTTGGGATGGACAAAAGGGCAGAAACATGTTAGTCGTTAAGCTAGATACACCCCCGCAGGTTAATGCCTTTGTCGCAGGAAAGAAAACACCATGGTTTGGAGACTATACCAGGGATTTGACTCCAATAGGCATCTGGCGACCGGTGAAAATGATAAGAACTGGTAAGGTTCGTTTTAATGATGTTTATGCTAATAATACGATCAATAAAGACGGTTCTGCAGATGTAAGCCTGGAATTGACTGTTGAAAATACAGATTCCAAAGCAAAGGATATGACTTTTGTAGCTTCACTTGAAGGTAAAAACTTTAAGATGAAAGATATTGAAGTTGAGTTTTCAGAAACACTTGCGCCTGGGGAGCACAAAATCATAAAGAACATACACGTAAAGGATGCAAAATTGTGGTGGCCTTGGGATTTAGGTGATCAGAATTTGTATAAGGCCAAAATATCACTTAAGGAAGGCGCGACCAATCATGATGTAAATGAAACTGTGTTTGGTATTCGTGAGGTGACTTCGAAGTGGAATCCCGGTTTTGAAAAAGATGTGGATGTTACATTTCCTCGTTCTACCTATATTAATGGTAAATTCCATTTTATTCGCTCTGCTTGCTGGGGCGGACCACCTGATATTTTTACAGGCCGTACTTCTTCTGAAGAATACAAGGAGTTGATTCGATTAGCTAAGGCGATGAATATGAATAATATTCGAATTTTTGGATGGCACCCACCTGAAATACCTGAATTTTACCAGTATTGTGATGAAATGGGTATGACAGTTTGGCAAGATATGATTCCATTGGGAACAGGAAATATACCAAGGGATGAGGAAAATCTGGCTGAAATATTTAACGAAGGTGTTAAAGTAGTTATGGAGCGTAGAAATCATCCATCTCTAATTATGATGGAGGGGGGAGAAGAAATGATGTTCCGCACACGTGACCCCCATTTTGGACGTGCTTTCTTAGAGCGTTTAGGAGATTCGCTTCAGGCCTATGTAAAGTTACCATATGTGCCGGATTCACCAATGATAGATCCGGTAGCTCAGGAAGCTGGTTTTAAACCAAAGGAAGCAGTACATGCTTTACGTTATTTTTATGAAATGGGCAGATGGCTCCATGAAGACTGGTATCAAACACATTGTGATGGTTATCCGATTGTGCCTGAATTTGCAATTACTTCGGTGCCTAATGTTGAAAGTTTAAAAAAGTTTATACCAGAGAATGAAATGTGGCCTCCGGGATTAAGTTGGGGACATCATTGGGCCGATCTTACTCGTTTGCGGATGCAAAATTGGGATGTGTTTGGTAGTGAAATGAAAGGTTCTCTGGAGGAGTTTGTTAATGCGACTCAAGATGCGCAAGGTATTATTTTTCAGAATGGCATTGAGCATTTCCGCAGAGATAAGCCAAGTTTAAGTGGAATTGCATTGTGTCATTTCATAACGTATTGTCCTGATATGAAATGGGGTATTGTTGATAACTATCAACAGCCAAAGAACTCATATTATTTTGTGCAGAAGGCATATCAGCCACTTTTGGTAAACTTTGAATTCAAAAAACGCAGATGGAAAACCAAGGAACCATTTGTAGGTAATATTTGGGTGGTTAATGATTTGTATAAATCATATTCAGATTGTAAAATTAAGTTTGAGATCAAGGATGAAGTCGGCAATGTATTGTCAAGTAAATCATTTGAGGTGTCAAAAATCGAAGAGAACAGTGCCAAGTCATTCTTTTCAATAGAAGAGAACGTTTTGAAAAATGTGGAGTCGAAGTTTTTTGTTAATCTTGAGCTGACCAACAAAAAAGGCGAAATTATTTCAAATAATGATTACTTCTTTTTAATTGGCGATCAAAAAGAAGCTACAGCTTATTTTAATAAATGGAAAGATGAGCGTGTAAAGCAAGAAAACCTGCACGGGAGATATGGTTCATACTATCATTACTTTGAGGAATTTACGAATCAGAATGGTAAGAAGTATGAGAGTGAAATTCAAACACCACGGGCAATTGGATTTGATTAAAAGTAAAAATGAGATAGATTCCCATAAAACGAAATATGGGAATCTATAAAAAACACCTAATTATTTGATGGTGTATTCATCATATTGCTTAATACATCTTCTAAATTAAATTTAGCTGGTTTCTGGCGTGGCGGGTACTCTATAAAGGTCTCCACCATTTCACTTACCTTAGTCTGAGCTGGTACTGCTAAGAACTGAGCCACACGCTCCATCCATTCATAATAACCATTGGCATCTGTTGACGCTCTTTCGTATGGATCCATCTGTAAATCAAAGATCAAAGGAACCCGCAATGCTATAAATGGCTCCATCCAAACTCTGAATTGATGAGCTTTTTGTTCCATAAAAACTAACTTCCATCTGCCGTATCGATAAGCGACCAAATCGCCATCATCACTCCAATAAAAGAACTCGTTCCTTGGCCACTCATAGTCCGTATTGGGTTCTATTAGGTTTGGCAAAAGATTGTAACCATCAATGTGAACCTTATAAGTCATATCATCAATTGTGTGTCCTTTCTTAAGTTTATCTTTTATATCATCTTCACCTACGGCTGCCATTAAGGTTGGCAACCAATCAGTGTGCGAGGTTATGCCATTTTCTATCTGTCCTGCTTTGATTTTTTCCGGCCAACGTATGGCAAATGGAACACGGTAGGCACCTTCCCAGTTGGTGTTTTTTTCTCCACGGAAAGGCGTTGTTCCTCCATCGGGCCACATGTTAAAGTGTACGCCGTTATCTGTAGTGTATATAACAATGGTATTTTCTGTAATGCCTAATTCATCTAATTTATTCAATAATATACCTATCTGGTCATCGTGCTGAATCATACCATCCGCATAGATGTTTAAGCCCGATTTGCCTTTATATTCATCTGGTACATGCGTGTGGTAATGCATACGTGATGGATTAAACCAAACAAACCAAGGCGTTTCTTCATCTTCTTTTCGCTCGATGAAGTCTAATGTGGTATCTAAAAACTCCTGATCAATGGTTTCCATTCGTTTCTTAGTTAGTGGTCCAGTGTCTTCGACTTTGTCATCAGCATTTGATTTAATAACACCTCTAGGACCAAATCTTTCTTTGAATTCTGGATCTTGAGGGTAGTTAGAATGTTCAGGCGCCTCCTCCGCATTTAGGTGGTAAAGGTTTCCAAAAAACTCATCAAACCCATGTGCTGTCGGAAGAAATTCATCTTTATCTCCTAAATGATTTTTGCCAAATTGTCCGGTAGCGTAACCATGTGGCTTTAATAAAGTTGCCAGCGAAGGGTCTTCTTTTCGAATTCCTAAATCGGCCCCTGGTAATCCAACTTTAGTTAAGCCTGTTCTAACCGGCATTTGTCCGGTAATAAATGCAGAACGCCCTGCAGTACACGACTGCTCAGCGTAATAATCAGTAAATTGTACGCCTTCATTGGCAATGCGGTCAATATTTGGAGTTGTATACCCTATCATACCTTTATTGTTATAACTAAGATTAGATATTCCGATATCATCCGCCATTATGACTAAAATGTTTGGTGTTTTGCTCTCTTGTGTAAATGCGACAAGTGGAAGCACTGTGGTCAGTAAAAAATATAATACAGTCTTTTTTATACCTTTTTTGTTTTTTATCATTATTAATCAGTATTCAACTTGGAAATACATGACAAAGATATGATGAGTATACATCGCTATTGTGCAACGAAAGTGACTAGATATGTCGTGAATACGTCAAGAGTTGTGTGTAGTTTATTTATTAAGTAAACTTGATGGGGAGTAACCAAATTGATCTTTAAATATTTTTGAAAAATGACTAGTCGATGTATATCCCATTTTAAAACTGACATCGGTAATTGAAAGGCGTTGCTCTAATATCATATGCCTGGCTTGTTCAAGACGAACTTGCTTTCGATAACTGGTCATGTCGATTCCATGATACCCCTTAAATAATCGTTGCAGTTTTCTTATGCCAATGGAGAGTTTATCTGATAACTCTAATATTTTTATATGCTCATCTGTTGATTCAAGTAACATTTTTTCTGCCTCATATAATGTATTGAGATCATCCTGATGAATGAAGCTGTTCTTATCTGATTTATTGCTTTGTTGTTTGTATACTTGCTCAAGTGCTAGTACAATCAGTTCTTCCGATTTATTAATGATATATCCTTTAGTAAATGCGTTTTCAATTTCATAACAGGATAATTGATGAAGCACTTTTTGTACTTCAGAAGTGAACGGGAATTTATAGCACCACTGCTCATCCTTTTGCAATTGTTTATTTATTTCATTGGGTAAGGTGTAGTAGCTGCATAGCGACATGAGTTTTTCGGCTCTTATGAATAATTGTATCTGCTTAAACCTGGTGTAAGCTGGAACGATGTTGCTATAGGAATAATGTTTGTTAAAGAATAAGAGGTAATTCTGAATACCTGATTGAGATGTTTCGTCTTCAGTAAATATATAATTCGGCTGATTGAAGACATATATGAGTGAGAAATGATGTATGCTTTCATCTTCCTCAATTTTTCGATTAATCGTAAAATCCTGAAACAGGTTAAACTCACCATCCTGTAAGATAATTCCTTTGGTAAAGAGATTTCTTGAAATTTGACCATTGCCAATATGTTTAGGGATAGGCATGATATTATTCTCAATGGTGCCTCCCAATTGAGTAGCTAATTCATTCAGTTGAGATTTTGTTTTGGTGATTTTAAAATGCAGCATGCTATTTGGCTATAATTTTATTTCTTTTACAATAACGCAATTTACAAACTAATCACTTAATGTAGATATTGTTATTCCAATGGTAGTTAAAACTGAAGGATATAGTTCTAGACCTTTTGCTACCCTAGAATCTGCTATAGCATTGGTACTAGAATGGAAGTTCAAATTCTGAATATTCAACCATGCAATTGTATTCGCTAATAAGTTGACTATCTTTAAAAATAATGTGGGTTCTCTCTATTTTTTGATATTAATAAATGGGCGATAAATATCAAAGTCGGGTAAATCTAAGCTCATACGTAAACATTCAGTCATTTCTTTGATACCTGTTTTGCCTGCTATGCAATCCAACTCTATTTGTAGAAAATCAATATTCATATTATAGCCTATAAACCTGACATGCAGATAAGCCTTCTTGTTGCAAAATCATTATCGATTAAAGAGTAGATGTGGTAATTGTAATCACTGAGATTTAAGTTATACCTTGGAAAGTTAAGTTCATCTTTCCAAGATAACTACTACGGTACAGAAACAAAAAAGCCTGATAGTCAAACTATCAGGCTTTATATTGGTACCCGAGGCGGGACTTTTGAATTGTCCGTAACGCTTATGTTTTCAGTATTTTATAATTGTCAATGATTTGTGTTCACTGGATGTTCACTATTGAACCAAATGACTACAAACAAAGATAAATATAAATGATGGTTATAAAAAGGCTTTGTGCAAATACCTGTCGGGAATCGAAGGTGTTATTTAATGTGCAGTTAATCAAATGATTGTGGTGCTGCATGAAATGTGGTTAACCTAATTGTTCATTTTAATCAATCTGGAGGAGTTAAATGTTTAAATTGGACCAAAGACTGGACCATAAGGGTATATTTAAAGAGTTTTAATACCGATTCTTATAAATCTTAAGAAAGTGTAGCTGCAGCCTTACCACTTATATAAGCTTTTCCAAAAAATGCTCAGCCTCTTAACTCCAGTCTTCTAATGTTTTTCTTAATAGGTGTACTAATGCTATGCAATTAATGTAGTCTTAATGAAATTGATTTGAAATTAGTAATCAGTATTTTTATAACTCTGCTAGTATTAACACTAATAATTTTAGCTGAAACCATTTTTTTTGTAAAAACTATAGGGTTTATTAAAATTGAGATTCTGAAATTAAATAACAATCGACGGTTCCATGAAGCTATCAAAACAATTTTTACTTAGATAAGGTATGATTGAGTTGTAGAGTTCTTATCTATGATTAAAAACTATTTCACCTACCAATATTGCTCTCTCACCTTTTTAATTGTGCACTTCACATACATTCCTAATACTAGCACTACATGTAGAGTGTAATTTTGTATCATATTATTCACTTAATTATCATTCAACAAATTAAACATGATGAAGAAAATAATTTTAATAGCCGGTTTGACTTTTCTCCTACTAAATTCGAATGCCCAAAAAAAGAAACAATTTGGTGTGCGTGCTGGATATTTGGCGTCTTATATGACTCTTAATGGAGAAATGTTGGGACACGCCAACGACAATTATTTCGTTACTATTTACAGAGACACTAATATTTTTCCATTTCTTCATTTTCAATCAGGACTTGAATATACAAAAATGGGAGGGTCATTCAATAATCATTCACACTACATCAACTACTTGGGTGTTCCATTAGGTTTAAAAGCTAAAGTAGGGCCAATATATGCATTGGGGGGTGCATCATTCAATATTAAACTATCAGAGAATACCTCCTTTCCTAATACTCCTTTTATGGGAACTAGCAAATGGTATGATACAAATGCCTTTATAGGTGCCGGATTAGAAATTCTTATTTTTACATTTGATGTAAAGTATATTCATGGTCTTACAGACATCAATAATGGTTTAAAAAACAATGGATATCAAATTGGCTTAGGCCTTCGGTTTTAATCCTTAATTAGCCACATCTATTAACCACGAAGAACTAATAAATATGATTCGATACGATTTTTATAATGATAGTGTTAAAAATTTGGCTGTAATATCCGCTATATACTCACTATTCATTAACACGAACAACACTATTGCTCTAATTCATAATTTTATAACTAATTCCGAAATAAATCAGAGCTTATATCAATGGATGCTGGGAATAAGCATGGTTTTTTTTATATCCTTTGCAACATTAGTTGTTAATTTACATATACTCCCAAGCTTCTCAACACATTCGAAAACCGCTAAATTTTTAAAAAATTTTATCGTTAACGTCCTACTCTATATTATCTTTGTTTTCACTTTCTATTTCATTGAGAGACAAATCAATATATATGAATCAGATCGAGTAATTCCGCACCTGTTTGGTTGGACTGTAGTGTATGTTATTAGTTTATTTATTTACAACATGGTAAAGTATCAACGCAATAGAAAGCTTGAGCAAAAAGAAAAAGAAATATTAATCACTGAGAAACTTAAAAGTGAATTAAACGAAATTAAGGCGGTGATAAACCCACACTTTTTGTTTAATTCATTGAACACATTAAATGCATTAATTAAAATTGACTCAGATAAAGCAAGTATATTTACAACACACCTTTCTAGGCTCTATCGTTATATATTATCTAATAGGAATAAAGATCTTATAACGATTAAAGAAGAATTGTTCTTCATCAATGACTATGTTGAGCTTTTAAAAATTAGATACAAGAATTGTTTTGATATAAACATTAATATAAAGGATAATCAGCTAAACTTCCTGATACCGCCATTGTCATTACAACTTCTTATTGAAAATGCAGAAAAACACAATACATTTACGGAAGCATCGCCGTTAATGGTATCAATTTCCATTGAAAATGAATACTTAATTGTTTCTCATCCTTTAATGGAACGAAAAGCAAAAATTAATAGCATGGGTAATGGTTTATCCTCCCTTACAAAAAGATGTAGAATTCTCTTTAAGAAAGATTTGTACATCATAAAAAACAAAAATTTCATAGTGAAAGTACCCTTGTTTACAACTGGTGAAAATCATCTTTAGATCTATTTAATCACACTGATATTATTAAGAAACTTTTAACTATAAACAATATGAACGTAGTAATAATAGAAGATGAATGGGCCGCTCAAGAACAAATAAAATCGATGCTATCAGATTTGGATGAAGATATTAGTATAGTACAAGTCATAGACTCTGTTAAACATGCCATTGAATTCTTCCAAAAACAACCTATCATTGATTTGATTTTCATGGATATCCATCTTAATGACGGAAACTCACTTGAAATATTTAATCAAGTTGATATTACATCTCCAATTATATTTACAACAGCATATGATCAATATGCTATTCAGGCATTTAAACACAATAGTATAGATTATCTATTAAAACCAATTGTTCCTGAAGATATTAAACAATCGATAAACAAATACAAATCATTAAACCCCGATTCTAATCGACCACTTCTTGAATCAATTTACAAGAGTTTATCTGAGTCAAAAGATACCGCATATAAAAATTCATTTTTAATTCAAAAAAAGGATCGATTATATCCTATTGATAGTGACAATATTGGCGCTTTTTATATCGTGGATAGTTTAGTTAAGTGTCTTACGTTCGACAAAGAGATTCATACTATACCCCATACACTAGATGAGCTTGAGAAAATACTTAGGCCATCCCTTTTCTTTCGTGCTAATCGACAATATATACTTAACAGAAAAGCAATAGAACATCTAAGTATTCACTACAATGGAAAACTAAAAGTACAGTGCAATATTAATTTAAATTCACCTATTATGGTCAGTAGGCTTAAGAGTAATGATTTAAAAGCTTGGCTTGATATTTAATAAACACTATTAGAAAGCTTCATTTACACCAAAATAGATTCCGCTTTCGCCCTCTCTGTTCACTCCAATATCTAACCTTAAAAGGGTTCGCTTATTTTTATATAGAAAGAAACGCGGACCTGCTCCGAAACTTGTTTTAAAATCATTGAATAAGCCATGGCCAGATTCATTATGTCCAACATTCCCAGTCAATGCAAATGCGGCTAATTCCCAACGTCTACTAATTGGTTGGCGATATTCCATTTGCACTACGTAAAGGTGATCATCAATATATCTTCCCTTAAAATATCCGCGTGCAACATCTGCCCCTCCATAATATGCTTTCGCTTGAAAAGGCGAATCACCAAATGTCAGACGCGAATATACCTGTAAGGCTAATATTTTGTTATTACCTAGATTGAGATACTTACGAGCATCTAAAAAATAGGTATTGAAACTGTGTGTACTTCCTAAAGTTTTACTAGTGAAATTGGTGTTAAATTGATAAAATCCTCCTCGTAATGGTGAGAATTTATTATCCCTGCTATCTATATTTAAAACAATACCAACTCCTACTAAAGTTGCCCCATTAGAGCCTGCAACTTGATCAGAATCAAGGATTCCTCCATTCGTTACTTCGGTAACATTGAAGTCTGAAAAATTAAACGCGAAACCAAAATTGACATTACTTGGTAAACTTTTAATAAACTTTGCCTCAAGCGAAATTTCAGTCTGATTATAGTTTTCTTCAGCCGTTTTAGGTGTGTTTGGCCCTATACCCCAAAATAAGTTTGGAAAAACTTTATACCTGAATTTTGTATCCAAAAAATATTTCTCATAATTAAAATATATTTGCGGCTGAACTTCAACTATAAGCTGTTTGTTAAGCGTATATATAGCACTTGCTAATACAGTAGAGTTTAGCACCTCCGAATTACTCTTTCCTGTCTTAAAGAACATTTGCATTCCGCCACCGAAAGCAAAGTTTGTTTCAGGACTATAAAAGGCAATGGGAACTAACAGTGTACTTACATTTCTATAGGCAATTGTATCCGATTGAACAGCTTGCTCTTTGATATCACTATTTTGTCCGGAACAAACAAGTGATAAAAACAGCAATAATATTGATATAGTAGAACGCATCATCATTAAAAGAAAAATTGATCTAGATAAATTTGAAAATTAAAATTGAATTGTAATTCAGATACCTTATAAGTTTCTGAACTATTGCTATGCAAGACTGTATTATTACGATCAATGTAAAGTTTTGAAGCAGTATAAGCAAGAGACATTCCAAATCCAACATTTTCACTAATAATATACGTAAAACCGAAACCAGGAATTATTCCATAACCCTTTCCATAAACCTCTTCATTTGAAATTATTGAAGAACCGTCAATTATTTCATTTTGATTATAGATTGCCGTATAATGTGGTGTTATTTCAGCATAAAGAGCTGCTGCACCCTTCTTAGCAAAATATAAACGACTCCATAAGCCAATGAGAAAGCTTTCAGAATCCAATTTGATGTTTGCTTTATCAAAATCCGTTTTGGATAAAGCAAAGTTAACCCCAAGCGCCCAATCATCTTTTAGGAATACTCCACTTTTCGTACCAATTCTATATCCAGTTGTCTTTATTGATCCTCCAGAGCTGACATCCACATATTGATTTGATATATTACCATACAGATTTGATAATATCCTACCTTTTATAAAAATGGAGGAATCTTGTGTTTGTGCTTGTATGCTGTTTGCAATTAGAAACAGCAAAAAAGTATATATTGTAACTTTCTTAATCATCTAATTAATTGTGTAAAGGTTAATTGGTTCATTTTTACCCCTGAGCATAAAACTGCCTTTTTTGCTAAATGTATATTCAGAAGTAATAGTTTGCAAATTTTTAAAATCTTCAGACAAAAGCAAATGAGATTTTTGTCGATTACACTCTCCTTGAATTCGAGCTGTTGTATTGACGGTATCTCCTAAGTAAGCTATTTCACGTTTGGTTTTACCAATTTCAGTAACGGTAACATTTCCTACATGAATACCTGCTTTAAAGGAAGGAATCACATTGTAAGTACTTTTAAAATACTTTGATTTATTCTGCAAAATATTTGTAAATGCATAAAATGCTTGGAGGCTATTAATTGCTTCTACACTATTATCTGTTGGCCAAGTTATGATGGCTTCATCACCAACATACTTATATATCTGACCTTTATATTTGTTGAAAATTGATAGCTCGTAGAAACAATCCTGTATAAGCTTACTGAACCTAAGGTGTCCCAATTTCTCAGCTATTTTAGTTGAATCCCGGAGATCAATAAACATAAATATTCGCCTCTCTTTCCGAGGTTCATAATACTTTCCTGTAATGATATACTTCAACATTCCCTGACCCAAAATAAGACTAATACTCATGGTGATAGAAATAAGAGCATTAACAATTAAAGAATATATAGTGCCAAATACAACTGTTGGTGACGTCATGAATAGCACAAAAGACTTAGGAAATGCCTCGTAATTAAAAGATCGAACTACGAAAAAAAGGATGGTAACAATCACTAGGGCAATTATTAATTGAGTTAACAAGGCAACACCCAAAAGTTGGTAAAACTTTACCCTTTGTGTTAGATAACTAGTAATGAAATAAAAAAGAGTTCCATATAAAAATCCTTGAAACAACCAGGATGTAGTAAAGAAAGCTAAGCGTTCGGTCGATATATACTCACCTACCTCAATAGTGGATATACGAATAAGATACCAAACAATGCTGGCAACAAACCACCCTATTAGGTATGTACGTAGTATATATTTATAACCCATACCGCAATTAATTTTCTTTATTAGTAGAGTCGACCTGATTTTGGTTAACAAATTTACCTACAACAATAGCAGTAACTATAACTAAATAAAATTGGCCGATTAAACCAATTACAATAGTAGCCTTTTGTGCCAAATGCGTAGTTGGTAATATATCTCCATACCCAATGGTCATTAAAGTAATGTAACTATAATACATTAAGCGTTCTGTTATTGAGTTTTCTGCATCAGCTAATGAATCGATTCCTGAAAATGAATACGGATGAATTAATTCGATACTTATACAAAGGAAGAATCCGATTAATCCAAGAGAAATAAACCCACTTATAACGCCAATAATGACATTTTTATTAACGACTTTGGCAAGCCATATCTGCCTTATAATATTATAGCTTACTACCAGATGAAATACGAACAACACGGCTATTTTTAAATAGTTAAAAATATTAGTCTCCTCATTCCAACTCGCAAAAGCGAAAACACCTCCAATAATAATTAGAACGAAAGCAAATACTTTAATACTACCAGCCTCTTGTTTACCAACAAATTGAGTCCCTGCAACAATATTTAAATAGAACAACACTGGGGAAAGAAAAATAAACACATTTGCAGGTATAATTAGTGAGCCAAAAAGAATTGCAATTTGGCTCACTAAAAATATTTCAAATCTATATTTATATAATAAATGCCACATCTAGTTAATTACTCTTGATATACGTAACCTTTAAAACTGACTTTGTACAGAACACTATAAAAGGTAGGAATAAATAGTAGCGTAACAATTGTACCAAAAAGTAATCCAACCATAATTGTGACAGCCATTGGCTCCCAAATGGCACCTCCTCCAAGGTAAAGTGGAACTAATCCGAGCACAGTGGTAAATGTTGCTAATACAATAGGTCTGAATCGTTGTAAACAGGCTGTTACTATTGCATCTTGACGACTTCTACCAGATTCATTTTCCTCTATTTCAATCCTATCAACCAATACAATGGCATTATTTATTACAATACCTGCCAAGGAGATAATACCAAGAAAGGCCATAAACCCAAATGGTACATTAAACACTAATAACCCTAGCACCATGCCTATAACACCCATTGGGATGGTAAGCACAATCATTGTCATTTTACGGAATGAGTTAAACTGAATTATAAGCAACATCACAATGATAAATGCTGATAAGGGAAGATAGTTGGCCACTGCCCCCATATTTTCAGCACTACTTGCAGCATCTCCGCCTAATGTATAGGAGTAGCCTTCTCCCCATGATTCTTTCTGCTCTTCGAGCCAAGGCGTTAATAAAGTGGTAATTTCATTCGCATTTCCTTCTTCAGTAAGCTCACTTTGTACATTAATCGTCTTGGTTAAATTCAGTCGCTTTATTTTTGAATATTGCCACCTAGGTAATATTTTAGCTACTTGAATTAAGGGAACACTTTTACCGGAATTTTGGCCAAATACATTAATGGTCTCCAACGATGCCAAGGATTGCTCATTACTACTAGCCCCTAATAAAACGATTGGAATTGATTTGTCATTTTCGCGATACTCTCCAGCATTAAAACCATCTAAAACCGTTTGTAAAGAAGTGGCAATATCCTGATTGGTTACTCCTGCTAACTGAGCTTTACGCTGATCTATTTCTATCACAAATTTCTTGCCCTTAGGCCCCCAGTCATCTTTAATATTTTTGGTTCCTTTAAGAGTGAAAAGTTTTTCTTTTATAGCTGATGATATGCTAGCTAATTTATCAGGATCTTCACCTGAAACTTTAATTTCAACAGGCGTTCCTCCTCCTCCTGATCCTAATAAGCCCACTTTTATGTCGGCATTAGGGAAAGAATTAAAACAATAACGGTCAAGTTTAGAAACTAAAGTTGTATTAACCAGAAAGTGAGATGTGTTGACCAAAATATGAGCATAATTCGAATTTGGCTCATCGGCATTGTATCCTAAATCATAGGCAGAAGGACCTTCACCAATATAACTTGACCAGTCGACAATACCATCTGGTTTGTTTTCATTAACCAATAAGCTATCTTGTATGTACTTTTCGATGGCTAAAACAGTGGTTGTAGTTCTTTCTATTTTAGTGCCTTGCGGCAAATTAATATCAATGGTTATCATGTTTCTGTCGCTATCCGGAAAGAATAGAACTTTTAGAAAAGTAAATCCAAATAAGGATAGGAAGAATAAACCAAGGATGCCAAACAACACCGTTTTTCGCCATGATAAGGACCACAATATTAATTGTCTATACCGATTTTTCATACCATCAATCATACGGTCCAAGAAGCCTTTCTTCTTATTTGAATTCTTTCCGATTTTAAGAAAAAACACACAAAATAAGGTAATGATGCTAAGTGAAATTATCCAAGAAGATACTAGTGCTATGGTTATTACAACAAAAATAGGTCCCATGATATCACCCATAACAGATTCTGCCATATAAAAAGCTAGAAAGGCAGCAGATGTTGTTAATGTTGATATGAGAAGAGGCTTAATTAACTCCGAAGCCGATTCGATGGCAGCTTGTTTCACTTCTATTCCTTCCTCCATTTTAACCATAATAGACTCTGCCACCACTATGGCATTATCAACCATCATACCCAATGCCATAATTAGAGCTGCTAGGGTGATTTGATTCAAACCAAGATCCATTAAACCCATAATCATTAAGGTTGTAATGGTTACAATTGGTATTAAACTGGCAATAACCATACCTGTTCTAAAGCCAAGAAAGATGAGCATGACAGCTAAAACAATTCCGATGGCCTGAAGAAGGTTATTCATAAAATCACCAATCTTCACATCGATGTAAGTATCAATTGAAGCTAGTCTTGAAACAGTTAAACCCACGGGTAGAGATCGTTCATACTTATCTAAAACAACATCAATTTCCTCCCCCAGTTTAATAATATTTCTGCCTTCTTTTAACGAAACATGAAGGGATAAACCTTCTCTTCCATTAATGCGAACAATTTGTTCGGGCGGATAAATGTATCCATGCTCGATTATCGTAATATCTTCTAATGCCACCACAGAACTGCTCTGGCCTATTGGGATAAGCATACCCTTAATATCCGCAATAGAATTAAAATTACCCGTAGGTTCAAGAATAATACGTTCGTCTTCTATACTAATTTCCCCACCAGAGTTTAAGATATTAGTACTACTTATAATCCCTTGCAGGCTATTTGATGTGAGCCCATATTTTTTGAGTTTAGCATTGTCAAATTTAATAAATACACGTTCGTCTTGTGCCCCATTAATCTCTACTTTCGCGGCATCATCAAGTTTAATTAAGTCATTCCTTAACTTATCTGCTTCCTCTTTTACCTCCTTGTAAGAAAATCCATCACTAGTTATACCTACCGCAATTCCAAATACTTCACCAATTCCATCATCACGAAGCTGAGGATACACATTTTTAGGTAGACCTTGGATGGCGTCAATTTTTCGTCGTAAACGATCCCATACTGGCTGGAGCTCTTCAGGAGCTACTTCCATTTTTAGCTCAACATTAACAACAGAAAGGCCAGTTCTGGATGTGCTCGTGACTTCTTTTAATTCAGGCAATTCCTGAGCAATTTTTTCAATCTTATCAGTTACCAGTTCTTCAACCCGTTCTGGGCTAGCTCCTGGAAAAGATGAAACAATAGAAGCAACTCTTACTGTATATGGAGGCATGCTATCACGTGATAATGATTGATAAAAAATAATTCCCATCACCATCACAACCATTAATATACTTAGCACTACTCTGTTTCTTTCTATAGAGAATCTAGCAAAATTCATAATTTTCTGTTTAATAGAGATTATTGTAATTTTACTTTTTGTTTATCTAACAGTGTTTGTAACCCAGCGGTAGCAATCAGTTGCCCTTCACTTAGCCCACTTAAAACAACAAAACCATCATTGGTTAACTCACCTAATACAATGGTTTGTTTTTTTATCACACCAAACTTATTATCTGATGATTCAATAAGCATTACAAAATTACCACTACCATCTTCTCCTACAGCCTTAACTGGCACAACCAACTGGTTAGAAGAATCTTTAGTGTTTGAACCAAAAGTAAAGATAACATTTGCAACCATACCAGGTTTAATAGCTTCGCCTGGACTTGGTATATCAATTTTAACTGGAAAAGTTGATGTGTTGGCATCTACAATTGGAGAAATCTCTATTACGTTACCAGCAAATTCCTTACCTTCAATTGAAGATAGATTCACTTTAGTATTCATTCCAATAGACACCTTATTAATTACATTTTCAGGTAATCCTACTAACACATTAACATCATCTCCTGCGTTTAAAACAGCAACTACTTGGCCTGAACCCACAGTTTCATTAAGGCTAATATCAACTGATGCTAACACGCCATTTTTTGGAGCGTAAATGTAACCATAGTTAATCTGTGATTGGTCTATCTCCTTTTTTCGTTTAGCAGATTCATGTTTGTCAAGTGCACTCTGAAATGCATTTTTCGCAGTTTCGTAATCACTTAACGAATGGCTACCCTTTTCATAAAGAGCTTTACTTCTTTCAAGACTCGATTTGGCAGTATTCATTGCCGATTGTGCACTTTTAAGAGCAGATACAGATTGTTCATAGGCTAACTGTGCTTGCACATTATCTAAACGCATCAGCAAGTCACCTTTTTTTACTCTTTGTCCTACTTTTGCTTTCAAAACCGATATTATCCCACTACTTCTAAAGCTTAATTCTATTTCATTGCTGGCAGAAGCAACTCCGCTATAACTCCTTACTTTTTCAGCATTCAGTTTACTAACAACCTCGTAACGTACTGGTTTAATTACTTCTTCTTTTTTCTCTTCTTTACTTTTACAGGCACTTAAAATAGATAGGCTAATTAAAACGGCAAGAGAGTGATTTAAATATTTCATGTTGAGTTTTTTTTAATTGACACTTATTACATATTGCTTTGCACGTAACATAAAATCTTCATTTTCTATGTCAGTATTCATATCAAAGTAATTGCCTAATAATCGTTGCAACTTCATTAATACGATTCGAAAGTTATACTGGGCTGTTGAGTTGGCCAATTGTGCTTTAAAAAAATTACTTTGTGCATCAATCAGCTGTATAACAGGTATTGCTCCATTTTGATATTCATTCTGTGATAATTCAAGGCTCTCCTTTGAAAAATCCAGATCAACCTTTGAAATTTCAATGTTGGTTATTTCATTAATTAGATCTAGTACAATGTCATTAATACTTCTCTCAATGCTCAATTCAATATCTTCTCTTTGAAGTTGTAATTGACCTTCTTGAATTACAGCTGTTTGCCGATTAATGTTTCGTGTGTTTTGCTGAAACACTGGTAGTGAGATATTTAACCCTACATTGTATGAGCCATCAGGCATTACAGGATAACCGGTTGGCACATCAGTACCAGCGCCTGACTTGGAAAAAGTATAATTATATTGACCTTGTAATGCTAGGGTAGGGATAAAACGCCCCTTGTCATTTAAACGATAGCTACGTTTAGCAACATCAATATTATAGCCGATATTTTTAAGCTCTGGGGCATTTCGTTTTGCTTCATCAATAAAAAATTGAGTTAATGCCGTTTGTTGAATTGGATCATCTAATGCCTCAAGTAAGTATTGATAACTATTTTTGTCCGTTAGTACATTCGTTATAATATTTTCATTTATATCAACATCCTCTGTTATGGGTAAATTTAACAACTCATTAATCTGATAATAAGCTTGACTAAGTGAGTTTCGCGCCTCAATCAAACTTTGAGTGTTTTGTGCCAATTGGCTTCTAAAACGTAAAACATCAGACTTACCTGATGCGCCTAATTCTAAATTTTGATTGGCAATATCTAGGTTCTGCTTTGTCATTTGAAGATTCTTGTTTTGAATGCTCAAATTTGTTTTAAGAATTAGTGTATTATAGTAGGCAATGGATGCATTTAATAAAGCATCTAATTGAATCGCATTAAAGCTTTCTTTTTGTGAAGCCAACAAACTTTTTTGAATATCAATGTTCGCTGACGCCTGTTCTGAATAAATTACTTGATTTAGACCTACGTTTCCAGCAGTAGAAAATTCTGGATTTTGACCATTTGAGATTTTAGCAACTTCAGGATCAAGATATGCACCATTGGCATTAGCACTAAGATCAGGTAAATATTGGCTTTTGGAACTTTTTACATCTTGTTCACTTAGCTTTATATTTTGTCTTTCTACATCAACGCTAAGGTTTCGCTCAACTACACCATTCATTATATCCAACATTGAATAGCTATTTGCTAATTCCGATGATCCACTTCCCTCAATGAGATTAACTTTGGCCAACATACTGTTTTTGACTGTAAAGTCTATATCATCGGCAGTACTCATATTAATAGATAATTGTTTTTTGTAGTTGATGTGTAAAGGAAGCTCTGACGCATTTGTTCCACTGTTTATTGCCTCAACATTAAGGGCAACTCGTCGAAATATTTGGTCAAAATTGATTCCAGGTTGATTACTTGCCAACACTCCTCTTTCAACGTCCTTAATACCATACCCAGATAAGGATGGTATTTTCTTATCATTAACCCCCTCAATTAACAATTCCACGGACTTAGAAGACAAACTATTATAAGATGCTAGATAGATGGCATCAATATCATTTGTAAGAGTATTAATATTACTTTGCGCATTGATGGCTATTAGTTTATATTCTTGGTTTCTACCTTCAAAATATTGATCAAATAAATCTTTAATGGGTAACAGTTTAAGCAGGTATTCGTCTATCAAAACCCCAATTCTTTCATAATTTGTTATTGAAAGAAAAGCATCCATATCATCCTTATAAGAAAAAGGTGTTATGAGATATGTTAAGTTGTTAATATTTGATTTAACCTGATCCTTAGGAACATCAACAAAATCATTATTTATGGCACCTACAACAATAGTCGGTTTAGGGTAATCTTTTCTCTTGTGTAGCATTAAGGTGTTAACAACTCCAAATGAAATAACAATATCTGTTTCGCTCGCAAGAAGTTTATTGTAATTAGATTCCGCAACAGAAAGATCTTGATTATTGTATAAAACCTTCTTAAAATCAATTCTTGTTTCATTGCCAACCAAAGCGGTAATATTACTTTTTAGTTGTTGCAGATACAATTCTGAATCAGAATTCTGATGTTCGTCGAGAATTCCAATCGATAGTGTTTTTTGAGCGTAACTAGTAAAAACTAATCCTGCCAATAAAACCAGTAAAAAGAATTTCTTCATAGTTTAATTATTAAAATATTTTTCCATTTTTTCATCTACCACAGCCAAGACATCAGCATTAAATGCAATAGAGTTTTCAATAAATTTATTCAGTTCCAAATTTTCATTTGATCTCATATCCAAACAAGTTTTCAATAATAAATCTTGCTCTCTATAATTAGAAATGACCATTCTAATAAAATGCTTTATTCCATTTGTATCTAGATAGAACAATCGCTTCCGGCTATGTTCCTTAGAAACAACAAACGAAATTCGCTTTAAATTTTGCAAGAGCTTCAATGTCTTACTAACGGCACCTTTACTTGCACCAACTTGTTCCATTATTTCTTCAAAACTGAAATATTTTTGATCTGAAACATAAAATAAACCCATAATTTTACCAGTCAGCGGAGGTAAACCATCAAGTTCATATGCTTTTGCAAAGTTGATTAACAATTCATGTTTTTCCTTCATACATTCCCGAATTACCATTAGAAAATCTTTGTTTCCCTAATTGGAAACAAAGGTAAGTCAAAATTTGTTTTGTACTAATGAAATTATTGGAAAGCTATAATTCTTGCCAGATTTGTTATTGTTTTAATCTGCGATTCTTGAATGTTCATATTTTTTTAAAGAAAACCTCCATTGCTTGCTATTCACTATACTACTTTTAAAATTCAAGTGTTTTAATTAAAGGTTAATCCCAGAATGATATTTCCGTGGCGTTAATGTTCATTTCACTTTATACTTCTGCCATTTCGCGTACCGATTTTTTAACTTGACCTATTTTTAATATTGAGTTGTTACATCTTGGCTTATTTTTGTCCCAAATAGTTCATTTGTGCTGAAAGTGTATTTATAAAGATTAAATGAAATATTAAGAAATTGTTATTTTGCAAAAATGACTAATAGTATTCAATTGCATTAAGCTTTTGGATTGTTTGAATAATATTTATCACTAATTAATAATTGAGACTAATATTTAAAATATTAAATTGTGGAAATTCAAAGTTACGTTGATGTATTGTTGTTAACCGGTTCTGTCTTAGCAGTATTAATGACATTTTTTTTATGGACTAATCCATTAAAATTACAATCTAATATAGTTTTAGGATGCATTACTTTTAGTTGGGGGTTCACAGTATTTATTTTTGTAGTACAATCAAAGGAATTTTATATTAGTTATCCTCATCTTTTTGGGATTTCAAGTGTACTATGCATCCTCTTTTTTCCGTTCCTTTACATATATGTGAAATCCTATATGTATGGTTCTGTAAGCAAGAAGGAGATCGTATTACATATGCTGCCTGTAATTATTTTTTGTCTATTAATAGCTCCTTTTTATCTACAAAAATCGGATACAAAAATCGAGCACTTTCAAAATGGATTACCATATTTTGCAAGTATTGTATTAAAAATAAATGTTATAATTATAATTGTTCAAGGGATTCTTTATTCAAGCTTATCGATTCGCTTGCTCCATCAGTTTCAATTTGAAAGAAAGTTGAATGATTCTCAAAATGCTGTTGTACTACGAATTAAGCAGTTTGTGATAGTGAATATTTTGCTTTGGGCGATAGGAGCTTCGGGAGTTTTGTTGGAGGAGATTGGTTTGGAGACGAAGTATTTAGATTTCTTCTATATATATTATTTTGGTCTTACTTTACTAATTCTTAGTCTTGGGTATTTTGCATTAAAGAAGCCATCTTTATTGCGAGGTATGGAGTTTTTTAATAGTCAAAGCGTAATGAATAAGGTTGTGACGGTGGCTAGTGATAAAGAAACTGTTGTTAATTACCTTGAAAGCGAGAAGCCCTATTTAAAACGCGATCTAACACTACAAGACTTGTCAAATGGCTGTGGTATACCTAAGTATAGAGTGTCGGAAGTGTTTAATTCCATCTTAGGGAAAAGTTTTTCTGAGGTAATTAATGAGTATCGTGTTAATGAGGCAATTCTAATGATTCAAGATAGTAAACATCAAAGGTATACACTGACCCATATTGCTGAAAAGGCCGGGTTTAATTCACGAGCTTCATTTTATAGGATTTTCAAGAATATAACGGATAAGACGCCTTCAGAATATGAGCAAATAGCCCCATCATAACATTATAATTATAGTGCCTATACGCACAGCCGGTAGATTACTTGTTGAATGATAGTTTTATACTACTGATACGGATTTTTTGCAACGCTGCTAATAAATAAAGCATTTGTGGAATTAAAAGCCATGGGAGAGTTGTGTCTAATTTTATGGGATTTGGCAAAAAAATGAACTTGGTTTAATGGATTGAAATATATATAGCACACGTTTGTTTTAGGATGGGCATATGTGAGGAGCATCTAGCTTATTTTAAGTTGTAGAGTAGCTATGTGTGTGTTAACTGCAATGTGGAGAGTTGATTACGCGCTTGTCTCAAAATGTAAAAAAGTCTCAAATCGTAGATTTGAGACAGCCAAGATTTCTAATGCAGGGTTATTCAAATTACTTTCAACGGCTGAAAACAATCAGTTACTAATAAGAATATGTATAAATCTTTAACATTTAAAATTATGAAAATTCGATTTTTCTATCTGTGTTTATTTATGGGAGTGCTTTTATTTACTAGTTGTGATGAAAGTGATGATATAAACAAACTGCAAGAACAAATTGATGACCTTGGAAATAAGGTTGATGAATTAGAAAAAGCTCAGCAAGAGGCCCTATTAAGTCAAATAGCTGAATTGAAAGCTTTAATTGTTGAGCTACAAGGCCAGAATAGTGAAATGTCAAGCAATTATGACAAGATGCTAGCGAATTTGGCTGATTTGCAGGGATTAATTGAAGAAGCATCAAAAGAAGATGTATTTTATGGAAACGTAATTTCTGACGATGACTTTGTTAAGTTAGCTGCGTCTGATGCTATTATTGTAACAGGAAAAGTTTCGGCTAATAATCAAGCTCATATTGATGCTTTAAATAAAGTTAAACTCATTGGTGGATATTTAGAAGTTACAGGTGGGACTGATTTAATTTTTCCATCCTTA
Organism: uncultured Carboxylicivirga sp.; assembly: GCA_947503525.1. Taxonomy (GTDB): domain Bacteria; phylum Bacteroidota; class Bacteroidia; order Bacteroidales; family Marinilabiliaceae; genus Carboxylicivirga. The sequence goes on from CANNEA010000001.1 coordinate 117,469, forward strand.
GAAAATATTGGAGGTGATTTACTTATAACTGAAATATCTGAAGTTGAATCAACTGTTTCAATGCCAATGCTAGCTACTATTGGTGGAGATTTGTCAATAGGTTCTACAAAATTGTTAAAATCATTCTCGGCTGACAAACTGGTAATGGTATATGATAATATTGAAATATCTAACAATGAGGTTTTACAAACAGTTTCGTTGCCAGCTTTGGATGAAGTTGGTAGTCTATTCGTAAATGGAGCTATTGTTCAAGATGGGTTTGAGAATAGGAGTGAGTTAAGTATAGATTTATCGATGACTAATGTTAAAAGAAGTGTAGATGTTTCATTTTTAAGTAATGGTTCAAAATTAGAGCTTGGTGAATTAGGTGGTAGTTTTAAAGCTTTTAATAATGGTTTTACAACACTTGAAATTACCACAACACAAATCCCAGGTAACTTTGAATTTGTTTATAATGGAGAAGTAGAGGAGATTAAAATGATTAACCTTAACCGTATTGGTGGTAATGTTAATATTATATCGAATACGAACAATGGTTATGGTGGTGCTACCAAGGGATTAGCAACACTTGAGTGCTTTGATAACGTAGAGTATATTGGCGGTGATTTAATTGTACGTGGTAACAGTGTAATGGAAGAGATAGATGCCTTTAACAAAGTAAAAGAATTTAAAGGTGCTTCTATCATATTTGATGGTAATGGAAGTGCTAAGACTTACATGAATGTTTTTACAGCACTTGAATCGGCTGGAATTGACGAGTGGACAAAAACCAATATCATGATTGCTGAAACAACAGAATGGTTTATTGGATTCTCAAATCTTACAGCTGCTAACAATATTGAATTACTCTTTAGTAAGTTAACCATTGAAGAAAATGGCGTTTGGCAAAAGGGTGACATTTGTAAGTTTGAAGGATTTGAAAAATTAACAAGCGTAACAAAATTAAATTTGTCATTTTATGATGTTACGGAGTTTTCAGGGTTTAATGTCTTAAGCGATTTCACTTACTTTAATGAATACTTAACAATATCATTGCCTCAAGATGAATCTGTGGGTTTTTGTACAATGGAGCCAATTCTAACAAAAATTAAGAATGGTGAATTGGATAGTGAATGGAACCCGAACAAGCAAGCGATATTTAATTTAGATTACGTTCAAATGGATAGAGATGCGGCCATTGAAAGATTGCTTTCTTCATGTTCAAACTAATTAAATAGTAGTTATATGAGAGTGTTTAGGTGTGTATTACTTAAGCACTCTTTTATGGTACATCACCAAGAACTTCCGATTAATTTCTTAGAAATTTGGATTTAGTTGGTGAAAATTATTCGACCAAAATACCTAAGATGCATTGATGCAAAAGCTACTGTATTAATCGCAACAAACCCAATTCTTCATTATATAGTCAAAATTAAGAAATTTATAAAAATTAGCGAATGAGGCGATTACTATTGGGGTCACTTTTAATAATGGTGATGATAATCCCAGTCTTTAGTCAAAGCATCACGATTAAAGGTACTGTTACAGATCTTGAAACAGGAGAGGCACTGCCAGGTGTGAATATAGTTATTGAGGGTACCTTTATTGGTTCTATAACCGATATTAATGGTAATTATTACCTAGATGTTACTAATGAGGAGGCAACGTTAGTTTACTCTTTTATTGGTATGAATACGGTTAAAGAGAAAATAAATGGTCGTAGTATCATTGATGTTGCCTTAGGCTCCGACGCAGAGATCCTAGGAGATGTAATGGTTGTGGCATATGGTACAACAACAAAAGAAGCTTTTACAGGTGCAGCTGAAGTGGTAGGTGAGGATGTGTTGAAAGAAAGACCCGTTTCGTCTTTTGAAAAGGCACTACAAGGAACCACGGCGGGGTTGCAGGTTAGCAGTAGTTCAGGGCAACCTGGCTCGGCATCTACAGTTCGTATCCGTGGAATTGGTTCGTTAAGTTCAAGTAGTTCTCCGCTTTATGTAATTGATGGAGTTCCAATGTCAGGAAGTATAACTGATATTAATCCAAGTGATATCGCGAATCTTACTGTGCTAAAAGATGCTGCAGCTGCCTCACTATATGGCTCGAGAGCGGCTAATGGTGTAATAATAATAACAACCAAAAGTGGCAGCGAGGGAGTAACAAAAATTACGTTTGACGCACAGTATGGCGTTTCAAATCGTATATCTGATGGCTATCAATTAATGAATTCTACGCAATTTTATGAGCATTCATGGTTAGGCCTATATAATCAACAAATTAATGATGGTCAAACAATTGAAGATGCAAAGGCCTATGCCCATAAGGAGGTTAAAAATATTGTAGGCTTTAACCCTTTCTCTTCAGATAATCCCTTAGATGAGAACGGTAAATTGGCCAATGGAGTAAAAGCATTGACCGATACTGATTGGCGTGATGCAGTGTATAAAACTGGTGCTATTCAAAATTATAACCTGAGCGTGTCCGGGGGTAATGATGATACTAAGGTATATTTCTCATTAGGTTATTTAGGCGATTCAGGAACAACCTTAAGTTCGAATTTTAAACGTTATTCGGGTAAGGTTAATGTATCTCATAAAGTAAATAGTTTTTTAACTGCTGGTATCAATAATCACTTATCTTACTCAACAACTGAGGCACCACCAAGTGGTTCAGGGGGATCTAATCCTGTTCGTTCAGCAGAAATAATAAATGCAGCTAGTCCTATTTATAATGCAGATGAGTCTTATAACTGGGAGAATAAAGCTGTTTATGACTTTAACCCTGTTGGTTTATCTGAATTAGATAAATACTCATATATTACAAAAAGAGCTTTAATTAATGCTTATTTAAATTTTGCAATAACACCTACACTTAATTTCAGAACTACAGGTGCAATCGATTATAGTGATAATGACGGTGTAAACCATTATAATCCTTATCATGGAAACGGAGCTGGTGTTAATGGTCGTACTTCAGAATCACGTTCAGATAATATGGCTTGGAACATCACAAATCTTCTTACATGGAATAAAGCAAGAGATAATTCTAGTTTTGAAGCCATGCTTGGCCAAGAGGCACACGGTGAGAAATACAGTGTATTATCAGCAGGTGCTACTGATTTTGCTATCCCGGGACATCATGAATTAGTTTGGGGTGGTCAACCAGAAATGCCGTCAAGTTATTCATCTGAATGGAGAATGGTATCATATTTTGGTCAGGCTAAATACAATTACGGTGGCCGTTATTATTTAAGTGCAAGTTTACGTGGCGATGGTTGTTCGCGTTTTGGTGAAGATTACAAATATGGTTTGTTTTATTCTGTTGGTGGTAGTTGGCGCATAACGGAAGAAGAGTGGATGCCTGAACTGTTTTGGTTAAATAACTTAAAGATACGTGCTAGCTATGGAACATCAGGTAATAGTAATCTTGGTAATTATGCATCACTTGGCTTGTATGGAAGTGGAGCAAACTACGGAGGTTATCCGGGACTTACACCTGTTCAGTTAGAGAATAACGAAATTAAATGGGAGAAGATTCAGAGTTTAAATATTGGTTTAGAAACTAGACTATTTAATCGACTGGGAGCATCTGTCGAATACTACACGCGATATTCTGATGGTCTTTTATATGGTAAACCTTTGTCAGCAGGATTAGGCTTTCCTACTATAATGACTAACCTGGGAGCTATGGAGAACAGAGGTGTAGAGCTTAGTTTAAATTGGGACGTTTTAACTAATCGTGATTTAAGTTGGGTGCTTGGTTTTAATATGTCAACTAATATCAACGAAATTAAAAGCTTGGCTACCGAGCAAGTAATATCTGGCACCAAAATATGGGAAGTTGGAGGCGATGTTTATCAGTTTTATATGAGAGACTGGGCCGGTGTTGATCCCAGTAACGGTAATCCGATGTGGTTCACCAATGTAGCCTCGGATGATGCTAGCAATAATACTGAACCAAATTCAGCTTTTATAGATCCCAATGGCAGTGGAAAAATGGTTACAAGTAATTATATGGATGCTGAACGTATCAGGAAAGGCTCAGCACTACCTGATTTGTTTGGTGGACTTAGTAACAACTTTAATTATCGCAATTTTGATTTAAGCTTCTACTTTTATTATAGCATAGGCGGACAAATCTATAATTTCGATTATGCTGCCAATATGCACGATGGCAATAGTCCAGCATATAACCTTAGTGTTGATGCCTTGGATGCATGGACACCAAGTAATAAATATACTAATGTGCCACGGTATAACACTAATAATGAAAATCAAAGTGAGCAGATGTCATCCAGGTATCTCGAAGATGGCTCATTTTTGAGGTTGAAAAATGTATCGTTTGGATACTACTTGCCAGAAAGTATATGCCAACGCGTACATGTTAATCAATTAAAAGTTTTTGTCTCGGCAGAGAACTTATGGACTTTAACTAAATACAAGGGCTTCGATCCTGAAGGAGCAATGAATGGGACAACAAGCAATACAATACCCGGTGTTAAAACCATCTCGTTTGGTGTAAAGATGGAACTGTAATTTAATTTATAAAGAGCAATTTGTTATGAATATAAAATCATTTAAAGCAACGCTTTTGGTCGTTTTTGTTTCCATCATTACCTTTAGTTCATGTAATGAGGATTTTTTGAACCCGAAGCCAACAGACTCTATTGAGGATGATCTGATTTTTGAATCTTATGTAACTGCAGAGGCTGCACTTATAGGTGCTTACGATCAACTCAGTGGAAGCAACTTTGAGGGGCTGCGTGCTCCAATTATGGCTGATATTATTGGCGAAGATGTTATGGTCAACGCCGTTGAAAACTGGAATTGGTTTGTTGCTGTATACCAATTAAACCTCTTACCTAATTACACCAATGTTGAAAACCCATGGTGGAATGCTTATAAAATCATTCATGATGCGAATAAAATTATAGCTAAGGCACAAGAAGTGCCCGATGCAACCGAAACACAGAGAAATGCTCTAGAAGGTGAATCGCGTGTTATTCGTGCTTATACAATGCTAACGTTAGTTGAAATGTATGCCAATGCCTATTCGCGAAATTCTGAAGCACCAGGTATTTTAAATGTTAATATCCCAACTAATAAGGATTCTGAAGATTTTGGTAGGGCATCTGTAGCCGAAATATATACTCAAATAACAGACGATCTGCTGAAAGCCATTGATTTGTTATCAGATTATACAAATAAAGGATTCTTTGACAAGCGAGCTGCTCAGGCGGTTTTGGCACGAGCCTATCTTGATATGGAAGAATGGGAAAAAGCTTCTGAAATGGCTAAGGAAGCACATAAGGATTTAACTCTTATGTCTGCCAATGAAATGTTGAGTGGCTTTTCTGTTCGTAATTCCGAAACAATTTTCTCAGTGGCCTATACAGCCGAAGACAATAATGTGTATTTAAGTATACCCTCTTTTTATTGGCCGGTAGCTGGGTATAGTTCCATGCGGGCCAATGATCGTTTTGTTGAACTTTTCTCAAAGCAAGATATTAGACTTAACTATTTTATTTTGGATCCAGATATAGATCCTAATAGGAACTTAATTTTAAAATTTAGTCACAACCAACAGGTAGGCAATGCAGAACGTATTAGTATTAGAGCTGCTGAAATGCACCTTATAGAAGCAGAATGTGAAGCTGAGCTAGGTAATAATGAAGAAGCTCGAGATGCACTTTATATCGTTCAAAAACGGTCAATTGGGAATGCTATTAAAAGTACTGCAAGTGGCGATGCGTTAATACAGGAGATTCTGTTGGAACGACGTAAAGAGTTGTTTGGTGAAGGATTTAGATGGAATGATATTAAACGCAGGCAGACTCAATTTACACGCGAAGGTGATCATTGGGTAAAATTTGACTTTGGAGCACAGGATGAAGATTATAATCGCTTAACATTCCCAATCCCACAATCAGAGATTGATGCGAATAGTAAATTAACTCAGGATGATCAGAACCCAGGTTATTAAGTGATTGTAGTTTCAAGATAGTGGCTGGTAGTTTACTAACAATCACTTATTAAAAATGCATTTAATGCTTGACTATTTAATTTTTAAGACAAATGATTAAGTTAATTCTAAAAGTATTTTTTATTTCAACCTTTTTATGCTGTTTAATAATCGGGTGTAATAAAAGTAGTTACGATATAGAAATTCATCCAGAAGCCGGTAAGAGTTTTTTGAATATTGAAAACGAAGGTTTTAAAGTTAGTTTGGAAGCTATTGAGCCACCTCAAAGTCAGATTGGCGTTTGGAGAGTCTACAGTGGAGAACATGGGCGTTTTGAGGATGAAAACGACCCTAAATCAGTATTTTATGGTGAGCCAGGAGAGATCTATTTATTGGGTTGGGAAGTAAGTCATGGGGGAGACTATAAGGTGTCTGAGATTAATGTATCCTTTAAGCCATTAAGCCCTGTGGTTTATAGTAATATTGGAGATACTATTCACAATAACATCTCAATGTACCTTGAGGCCAAAGCTCCTCAATTTGGTGCAACTGGGAAATGGGAAATAATTGATGGCGGCCTAGGGTCTATTAATTATGCTGATAGTTCTGATGCTCAATTTATTGGTGTTGAAGATGAGCGCTATACACTAAGGTGGTCTTTGTCATATGGTTCAAAAAAAGAATATCAAGAATTTTCTTTTCGAACAGATACTTTGCGAGCACAGGCCGGCGACGATAGGTTAGATGTGGTCACATCGTCGGATGAGAAGAAATTTTGCAATATGGAAGGTTATTTGCCTGCAGGTGCAACAGGGAGGTGGCGAATTATTAAAGGTAGCGATGGTATTATCCATTCGGCCAATCATGGGAGTTCAATTTTTGAAGCAGTAGCCGACACAACGTATGCTTTAGAATGGGCGGTGCAATTGGGCGAAATTGAAGTACTTGATACTGTGCAAATTCGATTTCGTGGTAAATGGGGTATGTGGACTGATCAAAGAGATGGACAATCATATCGCTACACCGAGGTAGATGGTAAACAATGGATGGCAGATAACTTCAATTATGCTTATAAATCAGGGGCCGGATCATGGTATTATGGCCATGCCGAACGGTCAGTTATTAAAGCAGGCCATGCCCTGGAGTCTGAGCAAGAAAGAAAGTTGCACGGCCGACTATATACATGGCAAGAGGCTTATGAAGCGACACCTGAAGGATGGCGATTACCAACCAATCAAGATATTACCGATTTATTAAACTATTATGGCGGCGCTTTTTTTGCCGGAGAAGCCTTACTGGAAGGAGGAAAGGCAGGTACTGAATTTATTTATTCTGGATTTCTAGATCTACAAAGTTCTGGTGATGTTGCATTACGTAATGTATTTGACCATCAAGATATATTAGGTATTTATTGGACAGGCACCTATGATTCAGTTACCGGATTATCAACGGTTTATTCTTTTGATGTTGATGCTAAGCAACCAGGTGGTGGGTATTACCCTCCTGGATACACAGCTTGTTCAGTACGTTACATACGTGATATTAAATAGTTGAAAATTAATTGAAGATGAAAAAATATATATTTGGATTTTTCCTGCTTGTCTGTTTTGCGTTACCGCAAGAGTTTATGGGACAATTGAAGTTGACAGATATTCCCACAGAGCATCTGGTTTCAGGAAAAATTCGCATCAAAATAAAAGAAGATCGATTTATTGAGCAAAGTTCGATAAAGTCGATTTCAACAGAGACAGAACTTAACAGTATAGGTATAAGAAGTATTGATGGTCTCAATAAACAAAATAAAATACAGCGAATAGAACGCGTTTTTCCTTTTTCGATAAAAACAGAAGCAAAGCATCGAAAACATGGTTTGCATTTATGGTTTGAGTTATCTTACAATGGAGATGTTAATCCGCAAGCAGTTGTAGCGCAGTATGCTTTATTGGATGAGGTTGAAATAGCAAAGCCAGTACTTAAAAAAGTACGACTTGATGGTGATAAAAAGGCTTTGAAAGTTTCGGTTAGCAAACTGTCTTCAATGTCTAAAAGAAAGCAGTTTAAATCTGTTGGTGAAATAGCGGGTATTGGTGTTGAATTTAATGACCCTTTACTATCGGATCAATGGCATTATGAAAATGATGGAACAATTGGTGAATCTGATGAGGATATTGATTTAGCCAAAGCTTGGTTAAAATCAACGGGAGATTCGAGTGTGGTTGTTGCTATTGTAGATGGTGGTATCGATACAGAGCACGAAGATTTGAAAGAAAATATCTGGGTGAATGAAGTCGAACTAAATGGAGAAGAGGGTGTTGATGATGATAAAAATGGGTTTGTGGATGATTACCACGGATCTAACTTTGTTTTTGGTGGTGCACTTACTGCACATCAGCACGGAACGCATGTTGCAGGTACCATAGGAGCTGTATCGAACAATAATATTGGCGTGGCAGGAGTCGCAGGTGGTGATGGAACTAAGAAAGGTGTCAAACTCATGTCGTGTCAGGTATTTGATGACCAGCAACAGAGTGGCGGTAATTTTGCCGCAGCTATTGTTTATGGAGCTGATAATGGCGCTCTAATATCGCAAAATTCATGGGGATATACTGACCCTGGTTATTACGAACCTGAAGTTTTAGATGCGGTTCGCTATTTTATTGCTGAAGCAGGCGATTTTGAGGGTAGTTTAATGAAAGGTGGGGTGCTATTTTTTGCTGCTGGTAATGATGGTTTGGAGCAAACGCACTATCCGGCAGCATTTGAAGAGGTTATTGCCGTGAGTGCTGTTGGTCCTGATGGCAAAGGTGCTCCTTATACAAATACTGGTGAGTGGACAGATATTGCTGCGCCTGGTGGTAATCAATCAACTTTTGATACGAAAGGTGGCGTGTTAAGTACGTTACCAAATAATGACTATGGCTATATGCAAGGTACCTCAATGGCATGTCCACACGTTTCTGGAGTTGCAGCTTTAGTTGTATCAAAATTTGGAGGTGACGACTTTCGTGCAGAGGACCTAAAAAATTATATACTAGGTTCAACCACTAACTTTAATTTTGAGCATAATGATAAGTACGGTATTGGTATTTTGAATGCATCGAATGCCTTGGATGAAAATGATAATATTAAGCCTGAGGCGATCACTGATCTATCTAGTAATGAAGTGTATCACAATGCTGCTAAGTTAGAATGGACAGTACCTGTTGATGAGGATAATTTTCAGCCTTCATATTTTTATTTGGCCGCATCTAGTTCAGAAATTACAGCAAATAATTTCGATGATCAGCAGATATATAAAATAACAAACCCATTTGAGGCTGGTGACGCCGTTTCTGTAACATTTGCAGGTTTATTAAAGAAGAGTGATTATTGGTTTGCCATTAAGTCTAGCGATCGATTTGAAAATATATCAAGCATTTCTAATATCATAAAGGTAACAACTACGGATGAGCCTCATTTTATGATGTCGACAGATGTAATAAATCTAGATATTAATACAGCTGAAGAAAGCAAAAAAATTGTGCCCGTCAGTTTCTCAAATACAGGTGATGGCATTATCTCATGGTATAACTACGTGTATAATGAACGCTTGTACTTTGAAGAACAAGAGGACCTAAATGAACGAATTGCAGCGAAAGCACAGACAAGTAGTTCATTGGCTTCCATAACTAGTACTTCTCAATTGCAAGCTGCACGTTTAGTACAAAGCAAGGGGCAAGTTCCAGATTATTTATCAACTGATAAAACACAGTTTAAGTATGGAATGTCCTACGAGCCAGATAACAATGAAACATTACTATATGGTAATGTAGATCCAAATGTTGGGATAATTTTCGCCACTAGGTTTAATGTTGAATTAGATTATACATTTAATCTAACGCACTTAGAATTGGCACTTTACGTAGAGAGTAAAGCAAATCCTCTGCTAATTGAAATCAAAAAGGGTTCAAAGGCTATTCAGACAGCAGAAACTGTTTATGTTCAAGAATATTATCCCGATACAACTGATTATTTCAACTATTGTCGCATTCCTTTATATCGTCCTCAACGCTTTGAGGATGGAGAAGTGTTTTGGGTGGTTGTGCACATGCCAAAAGAAGAAACTAAGCCATTAGGATTACAGAGCAATTCCTATTTAGCCAACTATTTTATGCTATCCGAGGATAATGGACGTAGTTTTCGTGATTTTCAGCAGTCGCTGAAAAAACCTTTTGTACCCATGTTAAGAGCTCTAAGCTCAGGTGACGATGGTGCTTATGTGTTTCTAGATCCTAATGAAGGAGAAATTAAAAAATCTGAGACGCAAAATGTGAATGTAATTATTGACGCTGAGAATATAACAAATGGTAAACACATTGCATCCGTAGGAATCGTTACAAATGACATTCATAAGCCTGTTGTTAATATTGAAGTCAATCTTAATGTGACAGGTCAAAAGGCAGATGTTGATGGAAGTAAGGTTCATAGTTTTGATGTGTACAGCAATAAAATAAACGAATTACAATTACCGATTAAGAATATTGGACTTGGAGAACTTGAAGTTTATAACATAGCTTCTGATGAGAGTGGTTTTGCAAAGGCATTTACAGATACCATACAAATAAGTTCTGGAAATTCGGGTAATATACCTTTTACCTTCTTTAATACTGGTACCGGTTCAATGCAAAGTATATTGAAGCTCATTACCAATGAAGGCGAGTTACTTTTGACGACTCAAATGAATATTGGAGAGTTAGCCGAATTAGAAATGACACTTGACAAAAGTGAAATTAATCTTTTAGTAGGAGAAACGGCTGAACTTGAATTATCAATTAAAAATACGTCAGCCTCAGCTAATTTAGAGTATAATTTGGAGCATTACGATGCTTTAAAGATTAAGCGAGGTTTGTTGTCGAATACAATGGAGTATTTGGTTAGTTCGTCGGACGATGTTGGAGGACCTCAAGAGAATCAGTGGTACGATATCGAAAAAATTGGCACCACTTTATCAGGGGATTCTATACAAGATTACTATCAAGAATTGGATATGGTATTTCCATTTTTCAATGAAACATTTAAAAATCTACGTTTTTCGCATGCGGGTAATATCATTTTTTACTCGGAACCAGGTAAACCCATTGAATTACCTAGCAAAAATACGGGTTTCTACTACAATGGTGGACTGATTGCTCCATTGTTTGTTAGCGAAGGAAGCAAGGGTTTAGAAAAGGTGGTTTACTATCATTATGGAGATAGATTTGTTGCTACTTTCTATATGAATATAGGCATTTCATATTCAGAGGCGCCAAAATCAACCTTATGTTACCAGGCTGTATTACATCGTAATGGTACAATCGAATACCGTTATAAAGATGTTGAGGATCTAGCGGATGAAATAGATTATATGTCGGTATTACAAGGAATGACTCCTGAAGATTATGCGATTTATAAGAATTTGAATCAGCCAGGTATTAAAATTTCAAATGGTCTAGTGGTACGTTTTGAACCGACTCATAGCGCTAGCTTAGTAACAGATGCGAGTTCTCAAAAAGGCAGCTTATTACCAGGAGAAGAAACAAAAGTAAAATTGACTGTAGATCCAACAGCTTTAGAACGATGTGCTGGTGAATACGACAATCTGGTTTACGTTAATTGTAATACAGCTAATCAGATAGAGGAATTGCAATTGAGGATTAATGTTACAGGAATTGCAACATTAGAGACTCAAGATAATTTGGATTTTGACGCAACAAAAGTAGATGTGCCAACAGAAAGGCACTTAAAGGTATTGAATACAGGTACTGGCGCCACAGAAATTACAGCAATCACATTTGCCGATGCTTCTTTTTCTATTGATGAAGTATTTCCAATAAAAATTAATGGACAGTCGCACCTGCAATTGGTTGTTAAGAATACGCCATCAGTTGCTAATGAGTTGAGTAGCTCAATGCATATTGAATGTGCTAATGGACAACAATTAACGGTGGTCTTAAATAGTATTGCACAGGTTGATCCTAAATACACTATAAGCTTACCTGCATCACTAAGTCGTGACTTAGTGGGAGGTGAGTTAGTTCGTATTCCTTTTACAATTACAAACACTAGTAATGGAGCCGATTTGTCGTATGAATTTATTAACAGTGTTTTTGGACAAGTGAAAAATAGTGAATCGCCACAAGTAAATGAGCATAGTGGTAGTTCTACCTACTCTTGGAAAACAAGTGATGATACGAAAGTTTTTCATAAGTGGTTTGATATCATTGATGAAGCAAATGTGTTGCCTGTTGCTAATAGTGAAATACTAGCCATTGAGCTACCATTCGAATTTCCTTTTTATGGACAAGCATATGATTCTATTTGGGTGTCTCAAAATGGCTATGTAAGCTTTCAACAGCCCGAGGAGGAAAAAAGCATCCCTAGTTTTAAGAAAGGTGATGGCGTACGAGGTATGATTGCTCCATTCTGGCAGCAACTTACTAGCTCAGCATTAGAAGAAGGGGTGTATGTTAAAAAAGCGGCCGATCGTATATTTATTCAATGGAATAATTTAATTGGTCAAAAAGGAAGTGCTACAGCAGGCAGTTTAACTTTCCAGTTAGAATTACTCAATGATGGAACGATCTTTTTTCATTATAAAGATATTGAATCGTGGGCTGGAGAAGTACTTTATGGCTTAGAGAGTCCGGATGAGAATCAAGTGCTTTATGATCCGTATGGCATAAATATTAATTGGTCAGATTTAAAAAATGAAACGACTGTGGCCATTGCACCACCTTTTCAGGGGCAAGTAGCACCAGGTGAGCATGCTACTTTAGATTTATTGATGTCGGCAGAAAATATTTATAAAGTAGGTTCTTATAAAGATACGGTTGAGCTAAGAACAAATAGTAATTCACAAGCTATTGAAATAATACCGTTTGAAATTAACGTAACCGTTAATGCGAAATTAATGATGGAGGATAACATTGAATGTGGTGATGTTATTTTCACGAATAATTTAAGTTTACGTAAGAAAGTAAGAATCCAGAATTATGGGCATGGTATTCTTAGTGTCGAACAACTCGTAACTAATAACCTGGAAGACGCCACATTTTTTGATCCCGAGGGTAATAAAATCAACCAGAATAGTGCCGGTACGTTATTAAAACCTATACATGTAAATCCATGGAACTTTGCGGATGTTGAAATAGAGTTTTCTGTTTTAGAGAAAGGAGAGATTAATGGAACGATTGGTGTTAGTGGTAATTTTGAGAGTAAAACAGTAGGCGTATTGGCTTCCATTGTGGATTCTCCGGTGTTTGCATGGGATGCTAGCGATCAATTCTATAATCTAAATAGCGATGAAATAGAAACCTACGAATTTTCAATTACTAATAACGGCGAAACGACCTTAGACTATAGCCTTATGCCAGCGGTTATCAATAACGATGATTCTAATGGTAATACAGTCATAGAAGAGGAAATTGGCAACTATGAATTTAAACAGCCTTTAACAATCGATTCATTAGCTATTGAATTTAAAGAACTAGCAGATGGGGTATTACGGCCTGACTTAGGAGGTGTTCGACTTGGTTTTAGTAATCGCTTTACAGCACCAGAGGAAGGCTTTTCAATAACGCACGTTAAATCGTTTATCAACTTAGACGAAAAAGGTGAGTATGTGCGTGTAATGGTTTACAAAGATGGCGATTTGCCTCAGTCAGGTGAACAACTCTACCAAGAAGATTTTATTATTGACGAAAGTGTTGCAGATCAATGGGTTTATTTTCCATTGAAACAGACGATTAAAATTAATGGAGGTGAGGATTTTTATATAATTATTCTACCACCCGAGGATTATAAAAGAAAATATATAGGTTATGAAGTATCTAAGGATGAATCTTTATTAGCGAGATGTTATACCGGAAATTATAGCGAAGGTTATAAGTGGAAATCGATGCTTGGTGATGAAGATGATGAAGAGGCGGTGGCATCTTTCCCATGGGTGTGGAAAATAAGACCACTAACAGCAGCAAGTGAAGGACAGTGGTTGAAGGTTGACCATACAAAAGGACGAATTTTATCCGGAGAGTCGACAAATATTACAGCTACCATTGATGCTAATAAAGCAGGCTCCGGAGATCATAAAGCTAAGTTGTTAATCTCATCAAATGATATCAACAACATACAAGCTGAAGCCTCATTGAATTTAACAGTTAACGGTGCTCCAAATCTCGTTTTACGTCCTAATCAATATGCTGATTCATTGGAAGTTGTTGAGAACAATAAACTGCTTGTAAGTTACCTGGCAGAGGATCCTGAAGGAGAACATATCTCATTCTCTAAAAAGGATGTAACTGGTGGCCCTCGAGTTAAGATGAAGAGTACAGGTGAAAGATCGGTAGAACTTGAGTTTTTTGGCGACTATCAAAGCTCAGGCATCTATCATTACCCACTAGAGCTTGCGGATGAATCGGGAAATATGACGCGCGACACCATTCTTTTAAAGGTTATTGATATGAATAGGGCTCCTCAATTAACGCCAGGTATGTTAGATATAACATTGAATATGGCAGATCCAACAAATGCATTCACCATCGACCCAAAAGTGCTGTTTACGGACCCTGATGGTGATGAATTGGAAATACTAGCAGGTAATTACACTCCAGATATTATTGACTTAGCATTGGGTAGTAACTACATCGATATACATCCACTATCCATTGGAACTGGATACATTGTTTTAGGAGCTGATGATGGAAAGGATAATGGTTATGTATTATATGGAGTTTACGTTCAGGTTATTAATGATGAAAGTGTTGTCGGTGCAAATCCTGATGGCTTAATTCCTCATGACGGATTACCGATTATGAACAAGGATTTATTAGTATTTCCAAATGTCGTATCAAACCAGACTAGTACTGTCAGATACCAACTAAAGGAAAATGGTTCTGTAGTTCTTGAAGTCATTGATATTTCTGGACGTGCAATACGCAAAATAGCAAATACAACTAAAGACAAAGGTGTGTATCAACAGCAAGTGGACTTTTCTGTTTTCGGTAAGGGTATTTACTTGTGTCGCTATATGCTTAATGGAAAATTGCTTCAAGCTGAAAAAGTGATAGTCAAATAAGAATAGTAAACTAACGCAATAGTAAGGAGGTGTTTATGCACCTCCTTATTTTTTATCATTACCAAGGTTGAACTAACATTAAAGTTCTATAGATATTAGCATCAATAGGTGTGAGCTATGGTGCATAGTTATATGGTTTTGGAATAAGCAGCCACTGGTGGAAAATATATTAATGATGATTCGTTATCAGTTTAATGAGAGAAATGCTGTATTAAATGTATGCTTATCAAAAAGTGTTGTGATGGGTGAAATGTTAGAGTATACAAAGGTTCTGGTAGAAAAAAGCAAAATATTCACTCAGTTAGTCATTCTTGAAAATAGTAGAGATGTTACGTATGATTTAGAGATACAGAATATAAACATTTTGGGAGACCTAGTTACGAAGGAAGTGAGTTTTGCTTGTAGTATTCATCACGCTATGGTAAGAACTTGTCCTAAAGGTACTGCTCTTGGGGTCTGGTTCTGTAAAGTTTCTCATTTATCCAGCTATTCTAGTAAGGTTTTCTCAACTGAAGTAGGAGCCAATAAGTGGTTGGGCAATAGGCGTTCGATTATCAATAGAAGTATTTATAATCGCATTGATAATAAGGAAAGGAAAATTGATTCTGATCGAGGTGCTTTAACAATAAATCATTTTGAATTAGAACAAAGGGATCAGGATAATATTTCAATGGGTTTAGGCAAAAAACAAAGGGTCTTCCATTGTCAGAGGTGTTGTCGAATAGAGGCACTTTAACAACAATTGGGAGAGGTAGTAAATGCAATTGGTTTAAACTCTATAGCGTACCATTTTGAAAAGTGTTAACGTTTTTTAATAAAGCCTTGTGTTTTATAATTACAATCTATTAAAAGGATCCCATTTCAGATCACACTTGTTAGCAGCATACATTGTTGAACTAACCTATAGGTAGCGAAAGGGATTTGACTGACAAGGTAGGTATGTCTAATGAGTAATAATAAGTAAAATAGGATAATCTAAAGTTTTTTATAGTAGAATAGATGTGGGTATTACTAGCGAGCAAGAAGGTCAATGATAGCACTTGAGATCCTCTAAGACAAGTATTTAAGATCATGTGCCACTACTTGTTATTTCCTCCTTAAATTCAATAGTATTTTAATCAGCTTGTTAAGAAAATAAGGTCGTCCTTTGTCGATGTTTGATATCTATGTTATCAGTTAGAATGTATCCCATCAATATTAAAAAACGATTAATTATTCATCAGCTTTTTTAATGTTTCTATTCCTCATCAATCTTATCCAACAATCTCTGCTTCATTTTATCGATAAAAACCGTTGAGTTCTTCTTTCGGTTTTTAATATCTATAAACGAACGGTAGATGTCAAAGTCCGGTAAATCGATCACAGTGCCTAAAATCTCAACCAGTTCTTTAATATCCGTTTCACCATTATTAATGCACTTTGTTTCAAATAAAGCATAGACGAGCTCTGTAGCCTCAATGGTTGAACCAGTCCATTTCAATTTAGTATTTTGGTGTTTCAATGTTTGTATATTGGATCCTTCCAACTCATTTAATTGCAATTGTAGAAAATCAATAATCATATTATAGCCTATAAACCTGGCATGCAGATAATCCTTACTTGTTGAAAAACCATTGTCAATGAGGGAGTAGATGTGGTAATTGTAATCACTGAGATTTAAGTTGCACCTTAAGAAATTAGGTTCATCGTATTTTGTTATGTTTTTCTCAAAGGTGTGATAGCAAATGTCGTATTTCTTAAAGTACTTTTTGTACGAATTGCATGCTTTTTGTCTTTTAATACATTAAAATCAACATAGTATTTACTAATTTTAAAGTGGATCTCTTCTGGCATACTGTCGGAAATTGAGACCGATTAATGTCTCAACGGCGACACCTTCTCATTAGCAATTTGAATTACTTATTTCTTAATCTTTCCACGGTAGCTAATGGGATTGACCTATAAATAAGTTAGCAGCTCGATTGACTCTAATTAACATGGTAAATTGTAGTTGAGTTGATTACTTATTCCTTAAATCGCATGAAAGAATAACTAAAAACAATAAGCTATGTCAAGTTTTGAAGATTTTGATTTTGAGAGTATGATTAGTGAAAATGTTTTATCAACTCCCTTTACAAACTATATTGATGAAATGGCTGAACGTGATGGGTTAAATTCTAGAGATTTTAGAAGGAAAGCAACTGCAATAGGAGGAAGTTATTTAATGGGATCTTTTGGTGCTATTATTGGTGGTCCATTAGGTTTAATTATGGGACTTATGGGCTACGCGGCCGGGATGGCCGTACGGTTTGATGATGAAGACAAAGAGGATAAATTAATTGAAGCGGGTATGATTGCAATAAAACGTTTAAGAAGAGTTGCTCCAGAAGAAATTATTGATGAAGCATATGATGACTTAATGCATCACATAAAATATTATAATACTCATAGTTATTCAAATAAGAAAACTCTTAAAATTTTCTATCAGATTTTAGCTAATGTTGAGCCGAGGGCGGCAAATTTATGGCTCGTTTATTTAAAGGAAGAGCTGTAAGTCTAAATTCAATTTATTTGAATAATAATCTCGTAAAACGCAGATATTCTTAATTGAAGAATGTAACTGCTTATATGCAAATGTTCTTTACAATAAATTACACTGAGAAATTATGAAGTTAATTTTTCTTGTGAAAATGAATATTTTTGTATCGATATTTACTTAAAGTAAAATGAAGAAAGACATTCCAAAAGTTAAATTTGAACAACTTGAAAAATCAGATTTTAAGGGTTTTGAAATTATACCTTTGGAAAAATTTGCATCAAAGAATAATATAAAGTATAAAGAAATTAGTCATGAATATCATCAAATAGATTTTTTTGCAATACTTATTCTTACCGAAGGGCGAGTGGCACATATTGTTGATTTTAAGACTTTGGAATTAAAAAAAGGGGATAGCTTAATAATTGTCAAAGGTCAGGTACATGCCTTTGACAGAAAATCAAATTATAAAGGCTATTTGTTATTTTTTTCAGAATTATTTTTACATAAACATATTACCCAATCAACACTAAGCAAGATTCCTTTCTTATATAACAACATTGAAAACAATCTTATCTATAACAATTCGCAGAATAATGAAATATTAATCAATTTTATATTAAATGGGCTTAGCAAAAATACAAATGTTCAACCAAATCAAGTTGGTGCAATTTTAAGTTATTTTTTATTGAATCTTATTGAAAAAGATAATACTCATTTGATTAAAAAAAATAAATATCAGGATTATTTTATTGATTTTAGACAAGCTGTAGAGCAAAATTTCCAGAATACACGCAATGCTAAAGACTATGCAGATATGCTAAAAATATCTTACAAGTTTTTAAATAAAGTTTGCAAGAGTATGGTTAATAAAACCGCAAAAACCTGTATAGACGATTACATAATGCTTCAGGCAAAAAGACTACTTGTAATCAGACCAAATTCGATTAAAGAAATCTCGTATAAGCTTGGCTTTGAAGAGCCCACAAATTTTAGAAAGTATTTCATTAAACACACAGGTTATTCCCCAAACGATTTCCTCAAGAAAATGCACCTGGTTTCACATTAACCTTTTTTAGGCTCAAATCAACCTTTTTGTCAGAATATCAGCACATTAACTTTGTTGTAGTATTAATTGGTCTTGTATAATAAGACAATATGTAAAAACAATTATAGCTATGTACAAAGAGAAAAAGCTATCAAGAGTGCTAAGTGGAAAATTGTCGATAGGCAAGTATTCGACAACCAATTATAGAATCATTGATAAGTCAACAACTGATATTGTTGGGGAAATAAAACGTTTCGACGAAAGGAAAACAGGGTTTAATAAAGCTGCGCGTGGCGAATATGGTCAAACGGTGAAAGGCCCATTAGAGAAAATAAAGAATAGTACAAGTCTTGACAAATCCTCTATAAGCTATTTTTTTTTAACAGGCAAAATTATGTCACGTATGCCATCTTTAGGTGGTAGAAAGAATATAAAAAACATAAAATCCGATGTAGCGCATAAGGCAACTAGCATGTCTAAGTCACCAATGTCTTTATTAAAAGCGGACCACAATACAAAACCAAAGTTTTTACATTCTGATTTAAAAGTGGTTTCCAGACACATTAAAAATTATGGGGTATTTATGGGAGCTGACATTGTAGGTATTTGTGAGGTGCCAGATTATGCATATTATAGTCACGATAAATTTGGCAATCCTGTAGAGAAAAAGTATAAATATGCTGTTTGTTTACTTACAGATCAGGATTATGATACATTAGATGCTTCAACAGGAAGGGATTGGATTTCAGCTGCTCAGAGCTATATGTCATATTCAAAGGCTGCATTTACAGCATCTGCAATGTCGGAATATATACAAATGCTTGGATTCGAAGCAAAAGATAACCATTTAATGGATTATCAGGTTATAATTCCACCACTACTAGAATTAGCAGGACTTGGAGAAATGGGGAGGCATGGAGTTATTATTAATCCGAGTTTAGGAAGTCGGTTTAAAGCATCGGTGGTTTTAACAAATATGCCTCTGGCAATTGATAAACCTATAGAATTTGGAGTTCAGGAATTCTGCAAAGTATGCAAAAAATGTGCTATTGAATGCCCGTCACAATCTATCTCAAAATCCGATTATAAAATGGTACATAACGGGTATGAAAAATACGATTTTGACTACGACAATTGTTCTAAATTTCGATTAAACAACCCCAAGGGTTCTAGCTGTGGAAATTGCATTAAAGTTTGTCCATTTAATAAGGCTGAAGGATGGACTCATGATTTAATTCGTTGGACAATTAGAAATTTTCCTTTTATGAACCGATTAATTGTTTGGGGTGATGATTTATTAGGTTATGGTAAAACAAGGCCAGAGAAAAAATGGTGGTTCGATTTAGAATAAGCATTTACGATAGATACTGAAAATAATAGAACCCTAGATTCAAAAATTAAAACAAGATGAACATATCATTTAAACTGGTTTTTTCAAAACAAGTTGTACAAACAGCTTTAAAGCTTTCAATTATTGTAGGTACCATATTAGGGCTAATAAATCATGGACAAGATATTTTTGCACTTACGCTTAGCAGAGGACAAATAATTCAAATTATGGTTACCTACCTCGTACCCTATTCTGTATCTACTTATTCATCGGTTTCTTCAATAATGCAAATAAAAAAGAGGTAAAAGCATTTAAAACAACAGAGCGTTCTTTAGCTATTAAATACGTTTATTAAGATGAATTATATAACACATAAGATATTACTGAATGAAAAAATAGTAGTTGAATACCTAAAAGGTGAATTCACACCAGATAATATATCTGATTTCAAACTGAGTTTAAATAATGATATTCTGCTGCAATCTAATATTAGTATTCTTATTGATATTAGAGATGCTCATTTAGGAGCAAAGAAAAATGACATTAGAACCCTGATTGAATGCTTTGATTTTCATAAACTTATTCCAATATCAGGAAAGATTATATTCCTAACTAATTCTCCAAATCAAGTTGCTGGAGCGATGTTATTTAGAATCGCTTTTTATGGTCATGAAAAGGATGTACTAATATTTAGCACCTTAGAAGCAGCTCTGGAAAATCTGGGTATTTATGATAAAAAAGAAAGAATTAAAAAATGTCTAAAAGAATTAAAAACAAAACTCTTTATGCTTTCAACAATTGAATGTAGCACAGCAAAAGGGGTTTAGCATAGGTATCAAATAGATTATATAATAACAAATCGTGTTTCAAATTAAAAAAAGAGATAATGAAAATAGAATTAACAATAAAACAAACAAAGGTTTTCTCAAGTTTATTGAAACCCTGTTTAATGGCCTTAACGATGTCCTTAGTAATGCTAATAATAAATGTTGGGATAGTTGAAATGTTTTTATCTAAATGGATGAAAGGATTTGCTATTGGGTATTTAGTTGCTGTTCCAACTTCTCTTCTTGCAGCTACCATAACTGACACTATCATACGTAAAGTTGTGAAATTCAAGTAGGTGCAAAATAAATGATTTAAAACTAATTATTAACAACTTAATTTAAGTAATATGAAAAATTCAAAAGAACTAGTAATTGATATCCATTCACATCCAACGTTTACAGATTTTATGCAGGAAGGGCATGAGCCCCCTAAACCTTGGCCATCTAATAAAAAATTAGATTTAGTCGAAGACCCAGGTAAAATGGGCATTGCAATGCGTTTGACATCTAAACAATATAAAGGACAACAACCAGTTATGCTTTCGGTAGATGCGATGAAGAAACACTTGGACGAATCGCATGATTTCATCAATTTTTTGTGTCCGCTCACTAAAGGTCAGTCAGCAAAAGAGAGTAATGAAAAAGCTGCAAGACTGATACAACAATTTGGAGGTAAAGCTATTGGATTTGCAGGTTTTGACCCAAGTAGTAAAGACCCGGTTGGAGATATTGAATATGCTGTAAATGAATTGGGATTTAAAGGTCTAAAAATTATTCCTTCTATTTTAGGTTTGGATATTAACGATAAACTTTTTTATCCATGTTATGAAAAAATACAAGAACTCGGAGTTCCAATCACAATACATACGGGAGCAGGGTTAATTATGGGGTGTCGCATTAGTCATGTTCGACCTATACTGATAGATGATGTAGCTTTTGATTTTCCTGGACTCAAGATTATAGCTGCCCACATGGGATGTTGGGATTATATGGATGTTCATAGCTTACTGTTGCGTCATGCTAATGTTTATTCTGATCTTTCTGCATGGCCTTTAGACCCGGTTTATGTAGATTTACTGCCATGGAAAGTATTTGAACAGACAATATCTGATAAGCTCATGTTAGGAAGCGACTATCCTGCTGCACAAACGCCGCAGGAAGCATTAGAAGTGGTTAATTCCTTGCCAATAAGTGATGAATTCAAGCGAAAAATAAAGGGTGAAAATGCAGCTAAACTTTTGGGAATAATATAACAAGGCTTATAAAAAATAGCTGTACAAGTACTCCATTCAAAGTGGTTATGTTAATTAACATCAGTGCAGAACTGAAAAGTGGCGTTTAAAAAACGCTACTTTTCATATACAGACTATCTCTGGTACATTTCCTAAAGACAGGTAATTAACTTTTCTATTCAATAAAAAGCACTGTTCTTAACAATTATTGTAGTCGCATATACTATATTTACAACTACAATTAAAATACAATGGATAAAAACATAAAACTTGAAGAACCAAATAATAACATTGGCTACTTGCTTTGGCAAACAACAATGTTATGGCAAAGACAAATGAACAGTGTATTAAGTGAAGTAGGGCTTACTCATACCCAATTTGTGATATTAGCATCATTAGTGTGGTTATTAAAAAAATCTAATAACGTTACTCAAAAAGATATTGCCGAGTTTAGTAAAACGGACAGAATGATGGTTTCTAAAATATTACGAACACTTCAAAAAAATGGGCTCATCGATAGAAAAGAACACGAAACAGATACAAGGGCTAAATGTGTGTATCTAACTAATAAAGGTAAAATTACAATACAAGAAGCTTTTAAGATAAAAGTTCAGGCGAATAATGAGTTTTTCAGCAGTCTACTAGACCAAGAGCGATTTATGAATGATTTAAAACAAATTATTAAATAAATACAACTACGATGGAAATATGAAACGAGCCATGAGAGAAGTCCTCTCACACAGGAGAATTACTAATCCCGATAGCCCCGATAACTATCGAGGGTCGGGAGACGAGTTCCAAGTGACCATTAAGAAATAAAATTTAGACACATGAATAATAATAGAAGAAGTTTTATTAAAAAAAGTGTTACAGGTATTGTTGGGGCTGCTGTTTTACCTTCAATAGTTAATGCTGGTAACAAACAATCTTTAAAAAAACAGGAAGAGATAACCAAAGGAGTTAAGACGACAAAATCAAAACAAATGGTTATAGACATTCACTCGCATCCTACCTTTAAAGATTTTATGCAAGAAGGGCATGCCCCCGCAAAACCATGGCCAGCAAATAAAAAATTAGACTTAGTTGCAGATCCAAGTAAAATGGGAGTTGCCATGCATTTAACCTCCAAGCAATACAAAGGACAACAACCAGTTATGTTTTCGGTAGATGAGATGAAGAAACACTTGGACGAATCGCATGATTTCATCAATTTTTTGTGTCCGCTCACTAAAGGTCAATCAGCAAAAGAAAGCAATGAGAAATCTGCAAAACTCATAAAGCAATTTAATGGCAGAGCTTTTGGTTTTGCTGGGTTTGACCCAAGTAGTAAAGATCCTGTTGGTGATATTGAATATGCCGTGAATGAATTAGGCTTTAAAGGACTCAAGATTATCCCTTCCATTTTAGGTTTAGATATAAATGATAAACTTTTTTATCCATGCTATGAAAAAATACAAGATCTCGGAGTTCCAATTACAATTCATACAGGTGCTGGTTTAATTATGGGATGCCGGATTAGTCATGTCCGACCTATACTAATCGATGATGTAGCTTTTGATTTTCCTGGTCTCAAGATTATTGCCGCTCATATGGGATGTTGGGATTATATGGATGTTCACAGCTTATTGTTACGTCATGCCAATGTTTATTCAGATCTTTCTGCTTGGCCTTTAGACCCGGTTTATGTGGATTTACTACCATGGAATGTGTTTGAACAGACAATATCTGATAAACTCATGTTAGGGAGTGACTACCCTGCTGCACAAACCCCACAGGAAGCATTAGAAGTGGTTAATTCATTGCCAATAAGTGATGAATTCAAGCGAAAAATAAAGGGTGAAAATGCAGCTAAACTATTGGGGTTGCAGTAAATTCATGCTTACTATAGTATAATCTCAAATACACTAGAATAGATTATACAAATGCTAGCAACGAAATTATAAACGATTAATAATTCATCAATAAAAAACACCTAATGAAAACAAACCTAATTTTAGTAATTGTATTGATGTTTTTGTCTTCATCATGCAGAAATGCGACAGATAAAAAACAAGAACTGAGCTTTGATGATAAAGTCAATGATTACATTCAGAAATTCCCTTATCAGGATACCTACAACTATATGCTTAAATATACGGGAGGCGATCCGAGTAAATTAAATAAACCTACCGAAGGAAATCCAGAGCTAACAAAAGCAGGAGAAGATAAAATTGTTCGTATGAACAATGATACTTATTATACCGGGGGATTTATCTATTTAAAAAATGGACCCGTAAAATTAAGTGCTACATATAGCGACCCAACACGTTTTTATTCCTTTCAATTGGTTGATGACAAGAATTGTAATTTTCATAATTTGATAAACCCTGAGGGAGATTATTATTTATACTATGACGAGAAACCGGAAGGAATAAAAGAGGAACAACTCATAAAAGCACCATCTTTAATTGTAGCCGTAATAACGCGTGTTGAAGTTAAGGATAAAGATAATGCTAAAGATGTTGAAACAGCGAAGCAAGTTTTTAATGGTCTAGGCATTTCCGGACCTGAAATAGAAGAATTCCCTAAACTTGATTTATTAAGTGGTTTTGAAACTTCGGTTGCAAATAAAGCCAATGAATTAATGGATTCTGTTTTTGCCAATACACCATTTATAGAGTTAGTTGCTTCGCCTGAACAAGTACCAAATGAAGTATCGTACTTACAATTGGCAGCAGGTACAAAGGGAGGCTGGGGAGGCCCACTTGCTTCACACAGCTCGTACCAAATGATGTTTTTTGACAACCTGGGCAATGAGCTTGATGGTATTAAAGGAACTTATACCCTTACCACTGAAGAACCTAAAGTTAATGCTTTTTGGTCTATCACAGCATATGATAGTGAGCGTGGTGGTTTCTTACATCCAAATAAAAACAATATTTACCACATCAACAATACTACTGCGATACGTAATGCTGATGGAACCATCACCTTTACTTTTAAGTCTAATTGTGAAGAAGGAGACCTTAATTGCTTAGAAGTACCTACTGGAAAATTTGACCTTGCAGTACGCTATTATTTACCTCAGGAGGATTTAATTTCAGGTGAATGGACAATGCCACTTCCTATATTACAAAACAAATGAATTCTTCATCAATAAAAATTATTATTATGAGATTTAAATATTTCTATTCATTCATCTGTGTCTGCTTTCTTTTTCAATTTTCTTTTGCTCAAAATAATACCAGTGTCAAATACAAAGCTGATGTCCCAAAGTCTTTATTAACTCCAGATAAAGTAGAAACAAATTTATTAGGCACACTGGAGTTTATTGATGGTTTACCAAATGAAACAACCGTTAATAAAGCATACGACTTTTTAACGGTGTCCAGAGGAGTGCAAACCTTTTTAAACGGTATGCCAGCGGCATCAATATACGCTATGTTAGAGGGCTTGAAAGAAGCAGGAGTTAAACCTGGAGATATAGCAACCTTTGAAAATCTAATGGATGCACGTACACTATTTTTGACTGCAAACTCTAGTACCCCTTATATTATCGGCGAAATCGATTTAAAAAATGGACCTGTTGTTGTTGAAATTGCACAACCTGTTTTAGGGTTTGTTAACGATGCTTTTTTTCATCATGTTGCTGATTTGGGAATTACCGGGAAAGATAAAGGAGCTGGTGGTAAATACTTATTCATAGGTCCAGATTATGAAGGAGAAGTACCTAATGGCTATATTACTGTGAACTCAAAAACCTATAGACACTGGATGCTTTTACGATTGGTTTCAAAACCAGAACAAGCTAAAGTGGCAATGAAGAAATTCCAGCAAACATTTAATTGCTACCCCTTGTCTGAAGCAGATGATAAACCAAAGCAAAGGTTTATCGATTTATCAGGACAGCAAATAAACACCATCCATGCGAATGATTTTGAGTTTTATAATGAACTTAATGCCGTAATTCAATATGAACCTGCCAATGCGTTTAATGAAGAGTTAGTGGGCATTTTCGCTTCAATTGGCATAAAAAAAGGGAAGCCATTTTCGCCAGATAAACATACAAAATCATTATTAGAAGATGCCGTTGCTATAGGTAATGCTTCTGCTAGATCGTTATGCTATCGACCAAGAAATGAATCCGCCTATTTTTATGAAGATAGACAATGGTATTCATCGTTTGCAGGTGGGGTACATGATTTTATTAATAATGGTGAAATGGTATTAGATGACCGTATCATGTTCCATTATATGGCAACAGGAATTACACCTGCAATGGCAGCTCCAGCTATAGGAACAGGTTCTGTTTACGCTTTTACAGCCCACGATTCAGAAGCTAAGTATTTAGATGGTAGCAAAACCTATAAGGTAACGTTACCTGCTCCAATTCCAGCTAAAGATTTTTGGTCATTTATTGTTTATTCAAACCAACATCGCTCTATGTTAGAAACCGATCAAAAATCAGCAGGTATCGACAATATGAATCCCGATGTTAAAGCGAATAAAGATGGTTCTTATACGATCTGGTTTGGTCCAAAAGCACCTGAAGGCCATGAGAGTAATTGGGTTCAAACCATGCCAGATAAAGGCTATAGTGTTTTGTTGCGACTATATGGACCTTTAGAAGCTTGGTTTGATAAAAGTTGGAGACCTGGTGATTTCGAACTAGTAAAATAATTCAGACATGAAGAATTTAAGCTATTTGATAGCCTTCGGATTTTTAGTGTCTTCTTGTATTTCTAAAAACTCAAATGTACCAGAACATACATCCATAAAACCAAATATTTTATTGGTAATGGTTGATGATATGGGCTGGACTGACACCGAACCATATGGTGGAGAAATTAACACTCCGACAATAGATAAGTTGGCGAAGAATGGTATCCTATTTACAGACTTTCATACATCAGTAAGCTGTTCACCTACCCGATCTATGCTTTTAAGTGGTGTTGACAATCATATGGCTGGATTAGGAAATATGGGAGAACTTTTATCTCCAAAGCAAATTGGAAAACCTGGGTACGAAGGTTATTTAAACCACAATGTTGCAAGTTTAGCTGAGGTTTTGAAAGAAGCTGGCTATCATACCTATATGGGAGGTAAATGGCACCTAGGACATAACAAAAATAGTATTCCGAGTGCACGCGGTTTTGAAAAAACATTCTGTTTACTTAATGGCGGGGCAAGTCATTTTCGCGATATGACAGCTATTATGGAAGCTGATTTGGTAGAATACACGCTAAATGGAAAGAAGTTAGATGAGTTACCAAAAGACTTTTACTCATCGAAAAGCTACACCGATTTTCTCATAAATAATATTAGAGAACAAGATGATAACAAGCCTTTTTTCGCCTACTTAGCACTTACCGCACCACATGATCCTCTTCACGTACCTGAACCATGGTTGAGTAAATACAAAGGGGTGTACGATGATGGTTATGAAACATTGCGAGCTAATAGAATAAAAAGTGTAGCGGAGCTAGGCTTGCTAAATAAAGAGGCACAACCTCCCAAAATGAATCATTTGGTAAAACCATGGGAATCATTATCAGAAAGTGAAAAAGCCATTGAATCTAAAAATATGGAAGTCTATGCGGGCATGGTTGAAAACCTCGATTACCATGTGGGAAGGATGCTAAATTTCCTGTCGGATATAGGTGAACTTGAAAACACCATCGTATTATTTTTATCAGATAATGGCTCAAATCCATGGAGCAATACTGATTATCCAGGAAATGAAGATGGCGTTTATCTAAGTCAATTTGATAATAGTGTCAATAATATTGGGAATCCTACTTCGCATACAGCTTATGGTATTGGCTGGGCTTCGGCGAGTTCAGGGCCTTTTGACTATTTTAAAATGACTTCCGGGGAAGGAGGAATTCGAACACCACTAATTATAAGTGGACCTGGAGTTTCAAAAAATACGATAAATAAAGAGTTGGTTTATGTTACCGATATTATGCCAACCCTATTAGATATAGTAGGTGTGGAGCATCTTGACTTTTACAAAGGGAAAAAGGTAATCCCATTAATGGGCAAATCATTTTCGAAAATGCTAAATGGGAAAAGCACAACACATTACAGTGATGAAGAATATATAGCAGGTGAAATGCAAAATGGCAAATGGATTAGGAAAGGAGATTTCAAAGCTGTATTTGTCACAAAACCATATGGTTCAAGCAAATGGGAATTGTATAATTTATCTATAGATCCAGGTGAAACGACTAATTTGGCAGTGTCTGAAAAAGAATTGCTAAAGGAATTGGTAGAGAAATGGGAAAAATACGCTGAAGAAGTTGGAGTCGTTAAATTTGAATAAAAGGCACTATCACAAAGTGTCGAATAAAAACGACTCAACAGTCGAATAGGCTACCGATAAGCCAATAGCCTATCGGAGATCCTCTCCCTCCGCCGTGAGTACGGGTCTCGTACATCGGTTTATTCATCATCTATACTAAGCTCTTTTCACCTTAGTAGCTTTGTTCTACTTTATGACTAGGCTAGCTTTCATAAGAAAGCTTCCTGTTCAAATTTCAAACAGATTAATATTAAGCTCATCCTTGATTTGTGAGTCCTCTGCATTCTTTATTACCGCTCATTACCATCATGTAGTATGACCTCTGCTCACTACTCTGTTCTATCAACGCGTGATTACTTAGTTCTCCCTAGATAAGAGCACAATCCTTCAACCTATAACTGGCATATCTACTGAGATAGGAATATTGGTTTCGGGCTTTGTAAAGATGTGCTTACTTATACTTATAAATCAGCATTATATGTACTTCATGTTGTCAGTATATATATTTACAGTCCCGCTTCCTTCACTCAATGGGTCACCCCCTTCGAGCTTGCAACTTACTAACTTGCATCGCCAAATTGCCAGTAAGGGACTTTCACCCTCTGGATTATTCTGATTACTATAATACTCGTGCACATGCTGCGCACACAAAAAATAAATTATAGCAGATGTTTGAAAATACATCAATCCAGAAGTGGCACAATAGTGCCGATCAAATGAATTAGAGAATTCGATCTTCTAAATTATTATGTATATTGATGACAGAAAAATTTTGAATTGATTGCGTTCTAAACAACATGGATACAGCAAATAAGGACATTAAGTTTAATCATAAAAAACCATCTAAATGCTTAGATGACTTTGTTCATATATATTGGGAGCATAGTAACGATTCAGGTAAGGCAAATAAGCTCACTATATTTCCAGACAGTTTCTTTAAATTAATTTTCATCTTTCAAAACAATAAACTAATCGCCTACTTTATGACAGGCCTATGGACCAACGAGATGGAATTTAAAACACCGCCAAACTCTACCATATATGGCATAAAATTTAAAATATTAGCCCCGGAATACATCTTTAAAAAAGAGATAGCTTCTATCTTAGAGTCACACATTGACTTATCACCTGATTTTCTTAACATCGCGAATATTGAATTTAGAGATTTCGATCATTTTGTTGAGCAAATTGAAAGTATACTTCTATTAAAGTTAAACGAGAATAAAAAAAGAATTAAAGCACATAAACTTCAATTATCACAATTACTATACACCCTTGGTGGAAATATAACGGTAGAAGAATTATCGAATCAAATTAATTGGAACACTCGACAAATTAATAGATATTTAAACAAGCACATTGGCACCTCATTAAAAAGCTATCTGAATATCCAAAAGTGTTATTCCTCATATTTTCATATTCGCGAAGGAGAGTTCTATCCTTCTAACGAGTATTTTGATCAAGCTCATTTTATTCGTGAGGTGAAAAAACATACTGGTAAAACACCAAGGGAATTATTCAAAAACAAAAACGACCGTTTTATACAATTAAAGTTTATTCAGAGGAAATAGTTTTGTACACAAATATTAAAACTACTTCTTATGAAAAAAATCATTATGCTTTTATGGTGTATGCCGCTTTTATTTGGCTGTATCAATACAAATAATAACAAATCTGAAAAGACGAAAGATTCAAGCGAAGAGCCGCACACATTTGGCATGAATAATTATGCTGTTATCTGGTCGACCCCAAATGGCGAATTACTTCACGAACACAATGAAGCCATTCAATCAGAATTCACACATCTATGGAAAACCAAAAAAATTGAAAATGCCTATTTCGATAACGAATCAAATCAGGTAACTCCCAAATCGTTTCCCAACGTCGTATTCTTCCTAAAAGCGAAATCAAAAAATAAAGCAACGGCATTGTTAAATGATCTAACTATTTTCAAACAAGGTATAGCCTCCTATAAAATATTTCCTGTTGGAACATTATGGCTAGGTAGAAATACAGAAGTAGGTTTGCAAAATGGTAATAAAAGATCTTTCGTAACGGTGTGGGAAACGAAGTCTCGAAACCTTGATTCTGAAACACTAAAGGAACAATCAAATAAAATACTTGAACTATGGAGCAAAGGTCTAATTGAGAACATCTATTTCGATACAGAAGGGACTCAAGACACAAATGAAGTGAAAGACTTTGTGTTTTTTACAAAAGCCAACTCCATTGAGGACGTAAATATTTTATGCAACTCTCTCCCATTTTCTAAGAACAACAGTGCAATTTATAAGGTGTTTGAAGTAGGTGTATTTTGGTTTGGACCATTTGAAGATAAACATTAATTATAACCGTTATGAGAAAAATAAAACAGGAAATATATTTTCCGATAATCATAGGAATCCATTTTTTATTTTGGGCAATTGACCTTTATTTTTACACAGGTGAGTTTACTGAATTGTCATCTGACACCCTACTTTTTGGGGAAATGAACAACGAAAGTTGGTTCAATTTCTCCAGAATATTCGGCGAAGTATTATCGTCATGGGTAGTAACGGTTTTTGCTGCTAACTTTTTAATGGCAACCCGAGCAAGGTGGATAGAAAGAATTTTTGGAGGTTTAGATAAAATGTACCTTATTCATAAACGGGCTGCCATTATCGCAACTGTGCTAATAATTGCTCATTTTATATTTGTGCCTCGCGACTTAACAGCCTTTACTCCGGGTAAACCATTGGGTTTCTATGCATTTATATTAATAATTATTGGGGTTATTGTTTCCGCAGCTCCTCCATTAAAAAAGAAAATACCTTATCATAAATGGTTAAATTTCCACAAGATGATGGGCGTGTTTTATGTTATGGCAGTAGTACATGGTATAATGGTAAATAGTCTTATTAAAGAACTTCCAATAACACGTATTTATGTCCTCGGAATGTCATTAATGGGTATTGGTGCATGGTTCTATAAAGCGTTCTTATTTGGGCTGTTTAATAAACCTCATGTGTACAGGGTAAGTTCATCAAAGCCTATTGGTAATGAAATTACTGAATTAATACTTGAGCCCATTGGCAAACCTCTTAGTTTTAAAGCGGGACAATTTGCCTTTTTCACCTTTCCAAAAATAAGAAAGAGAGAACAACACCCCTTCACTATTAGCAGCCACCCAATGGAATCGAAACTCCGGCTTACAATAAAAAACTTGGGTGATTACACTCAAAAAGTTGATCAACTATCAACTGATGATCTTGTTCTGATAGAAGGCGCTTATGGCCTTTTCTCGAGCAAATACGCCAAAGAGAAGGAACAGGTTTGGATAGCAGGAGGCATAGGGATAACACCTTTTTTATCATTAGCAAAAGACATATATACCCACAAAGTTAATTTATTCTGGTGTGTTAATTCTGAATCAGATGCTGTATATACCAATGAATTAGTCAATCTTGCTGAAAACAACCCGAACTTTTATTACTCATATTGGGCATCAAATAACACAGGATATTTAACGATAGACAAACTAAACATTACAGATTTGGAGTCGAAGGCATTTTTCATATGTGGCCCTGAAGCTTTGAAAAAAAGTATCATTAAGCAACTAAAAGAAAAAGGAGTTAAAATGACAGATATCTACGATGAAGAATTTACATTTAGATAAAAATCAATTTTTTATAACATTATAAACTAAATACAAAAGGAAAGGCACAATCGCCTTTCCTTTTGTATTCTGCAATAAACTAGCTCCGGCAAATTTATTAATTAGCTATCTTAAGTTTGAATCAAATGGAAATTTTACCCCTTTCAGAAAGAAGAACTAGATCTAGGCTCATAATAAAGTATAAACATTAAGTGCAAATTTTGCACTTGTGCTCCAAAGCAGAAACCTAATTTTTTTTAACGAATTGTGTGATTCTACATTTTCGAATGCCCAATATTTACTACTTTTAAGATGGAGAATAAAACAGAATGATTGAGTCTATAGAACCTATAAAGATTTTAAGCAAATACATAAAAAACTATTTCATTGTTGAGATTGACAATGAAATAGACTATCTGCCTAACGAAAGAGTTTACCCCTGCGGATATGCAACAATGGTTTTTCATTACGGTTCTCCATCAATATTCCAGAAAAAGAATTCAAACAAATACATCGAACCAAATTTAGTTATATGCGGTCAACAAACCAATTATTACGATTTGTCATTATCTGGAAAGACAGGTATGATTCTGATTGTTTTCAGACCACATGGTGTAAAATTCTTTTTTGATTTTCCAATTACCGATTTGTTAAATGAAAACCTTTCGTTTCAGGACTTGATTAATTACGAAGCTGTTGAATTAGAAGATAAATTACTTAACGCTCCGAATAATAAACAAAGAATTAGTCATTTAGAAAACTTTCTTATTAAAAAACTAATTCATAATAATGAATGTGATAGAATTGAACATGCCATAAAAATGATTGAGAATTCTAATGGAAAAATTAAGGCCCAGGCTCTGGCACAAGAGGTTTGTTTGGGAATAAAACAATTTGAAAGGACTTTTTCAAAGTTTGTTGGTATAAATCCCAAAAAGTATGCAAGTATCGTTCGCTTTCAAAATACAATACAAACCAATGGTAAGGATAAAAAAAGCATGTCTCAAATAGCTTTTGATAATGGGTATTACGACCAATCTCATTTTATTCACGATTTCAAAAGCTTAACAGGAATTACCCCAAAAGCTTTTTTCAACGAAAGGAAATAAAGACCATTTTTTACAATTTTTTTATTTGACCATAGGCTATTTTTGAAATAAAAACGGAAATATGAATAAACTAGAATTAAAACATAAGGAAGTAATAGACTTTTACACAAAAAACGCAGATGAAAATGTAGTTAAAAAACTTTCAAGATATTTCAAAGAGGGCCTAGATGCTTATGGCATTGATAAAGATAAATCAGTGGCTCAAAGAAAGAAATGGCTTTCTGAATGGGAAAATGAGATGAGCATTGAAGATTATCTGGATTTTGGAGATATGCTTGTGTCATCTGGTAAATACGAAGAAGCACATTGTGCTACCGAGTTTATAATATCGAAAAAAGATGAATTCACACCTGATACCTTTGATAGAATTGGAAAATGGCTAGAAAATGGAATTCAAAACTGGGCAAATACTGATGTATTATGCATGTTAGTATTATGTGAGTTTGTTTTTAGTGATATTATTCAACCTAAAGACTTCATAAGTTGGACTTCTTCCGAGTCAAAATGGAAAAGAAGAGCTGTTCCTGTAACATTTGTAGAAACATATAAAAAAGGAATTAAACGAGAACCAATATTCTCTGTAATCGAACATTTAATGGAAGATAAAGAAGAAGATGTTCAAAAAGGATTAGGTACACTTCTTAGGGAAATTTGGAAAAAACAACCAAAAATAGCAGAAGAATTTCTTTTAAAATGGAAAGATAAATGTGGACGGAAAATTATTCATTATGCGACTGAAAAAATGGATAAAGAGAGTAAAGCAAAATTTAAAAAGACTAAAAAATAGAAACAATGGAACAAACAAATATTGACCTGATTTCCTATTGTGGATTTTACTGTGGCGCTTGTCCAAAATATTCAAAAGGACAATGTGAAGGGTGTAAAGGCGATAACTCAAAATGTGCAGTCGGTTACAAATCATGTCAGGTAAGACCTTGCTGCATTGAGAATGGATTTAAATCTTGTGCCGAGTGTGATAAGTATGGTTCGGTTAAAGAATGTAAATTATATAACTCATTCATGATACGTTTTGGACAATTTATAACACGCACAAATCGGAGATTAGGAATTGAGATGATAAAGGAAAAAGGAGAAACCGAATTTGTGAAATACATGATTGATAAAAATTGGGTAACAATTAAAGTGGGAAAACAACAAGCATTAATTGTCTCATGAAACGCAGCTTTAATAGTAATTATCGGAAGTGCTAACAGAAAAAGGCCCACCAGTTTTAGTGAAAGTCGGTAGGCTTCTAATATATTAGATTATATAATTGCTAGGCTTAGAAAAACAGTATGTTTTTGATAACAAAATATGATCTTACATACCTAGCTTTCTTTGAAGCAGCATCATATCCTCAGAGATTTTATTTTCCAATACTCTGGCATAAATTTGTGTAATCTTTAAAGATTTATGGCCAAGTATTTTTGAGACTGTTTCAATGGGTACACCATTGGATAAAGTTACAGTGGTGGCAAAGGTGTGTCTAGCCATATGCATGGTTAAGTTTTTATTGATGTTGCAAATCGTAGCTAATTCTTTTAAATAACTATTAAGTTTTTGATTTGAAGCCACAGGCAATATTCTGCCCTTTAACAATGGTTCCGGATAGCGGGTGTATCTATTAATGATTTCAATGGCATTGGGGAATAATGGAATACTGCACTGCGATTTAGTTTTGGTACGATTAATAATAATCCATTTATTATCATCATTGCGCACTTGTATATGCTCCTTTGAAAGCTTGGAGATATCAGAATAAGCTAAGCCGGTGTAACAGGCGAAAACAAAAATATCCCTCACGATAGCAAGCCTGTCCAATTCTATTTCTTTTGATTCTAAAAGATAAAGTTCGTTTTTAGTTAAGAAATCACGCTTGGCTTGTTCCAGTTTTGTTTTAAACTTGCTATAGGGGCTCTTTTGAATATATCCCATTGAAATAGCTAAGTTCATTACCCGTTTAAGGTGTTTGTGATAATTCCAAGCAGTGTTTTGATGCACACCATATTCAGCCTTTAAGAACATATCGAATTGATTAAGGAAATTGTATTCAATGGCAGATATTGGATGATCTTTTTTACGAAGCTGGGTCTTTAAAAACTCAGCCAGTTTTTTTCTGCTAACTCTATAGTGCTTTAAGGTTCGATATGCATAACCATGTCCAATGTTGTTTTCGATGGTTTTTAAATAATAATCAAATGTTTCAAGTACTCCTTTTGAATTTCGATTACCCTGATATTCGTTTTTAATATCGTCAACATTAAAATCCTTACCTAAAGAAACTAGTCGATTATAAGTGTCGTGAAGCGCAGTATCAACCTTTTTTAGTCTGTTGTTTAAGGAATGGGCGTTCTCAGCATCTTCTTTAACCAACTGTCTGACTTCATCCCATTGATCTGGTTTAATAATTACGGACGTTGATAGTTCCAGCCGCCTTTTATTATATGTGAAGCGGGCAAATACGGTACAAGTACCATCTTTTCGAATTCTTTCTTTGCGAAGAGCAAAACATAAATAAAACCTCATAACAATACCTTTTTAAGGTTTTGAGCTTGTTCACTTTGTTCACGCAAGTTGAAAAGTTTTAAACTCAAAACCAAGTTCAAATAATATCAAAATGAGTCAAATTGTATTCTGTGAACCAGATTGTTAGGATGGAGGAGTGAACAAAAATCTAAAAAATCCTTTGTTCACTGTTTGTTCACTCAAACCCCTGAAATGAACACGTTTCATTGAAGTCTACTGAAAACGAAAAAAGCGCCTAAAACATTAGTTTTAAGCGCTTTTGATGCTGGTTGATTCCAGCGTGGTACCCGAGGCGGGACTTGAACCCGCACGGCCTAATGGCCACAGGATTTTAAGTCCTGCGTGTCTACCAATTCC
The DNA here is from genome assembly GCA_947503525.1 of uncultured Carboxylicivirga sp. GTDB lineage: Bacteria > Bacteroidota > Bacteroidia > Bacteroidales > Marinilabiliaceae > Carboxylicivirga. The sequence continues at coordinate 153,361 of CANNEA010000001.1, forward strand.
ACCACTCGGGCATCCTTGGAGCGAAAAACGGGATTCGAACCCGCGACCCCGACCTTGGCAAGGTCGTGCTCTACCACTGAGCTATTTTCGCATTTCAGAATGTTTGAATCGCTTTAGCTAACCCTTGTCAGCTCTACTTGTTTTGCGATTGCGGATGCAAATATAGACCTATTTTTTATATCTCCAAAAGAAAAAATAACGATTTCTTAAAAAATAAATTCGGAGTACTTCTATTTGACTCCCATCCACCTTTTTATCTCATTTAATTTATTTAGTGCTTCCACTGGAGTAAGGTTATTTACATCAATATCCACAATCTCATCCCTGATTTGAGTTAATACCGGATCGTCGAGCTGGAAGAAACTTAATTGCATCTCTTCGCGATTGTTATTGATATCATCCATCGGCTTGCTTAAGTCACCTTTGCGATTTGAATTTTCTAATTCCCCCAGTATTGAGTTGGCTCTTTTCACTACGCTTTTTGGCATTCCGGCCATTCTGGCCACATGAATACCAAAACTATGATTACTTCCTCCCGGAACTAATTTTCGTAAAAATATAACCTTGTTATCTACTTCTTTAACTGATACATTAAAGTTTTTGCAGCGTTTATGGGTTTTCTCCATTTCATTTAGTTCATGATAATGGGTGGCGAAAAGTGTTTTGGCTCCGGCTCTTTTATTATCATGAATATATTCCACAATTGACCATGCTATAGATATGCCATCGTAGGTACTGGTTCCGCGTCCAAGCTCATCAAATAGAATTAAGCTGCGAGGAGTAAGGTTATTTAATATGCTGGCGGCTTCGTTCATTTCTACCATAAATGTAGATTCGCCCTGGCTAATATTATCAGAAGCACCAACACGTGTAAAGATTTTATCGACAACTCCAATTGAAGCCGATTCGGCTGGCACATAACAGCCTATTTGAGCCATTAAAGTTATTAAAGCTGTTTGGCGTAACAGAGCTGATTTCCCGGCCATATTCGGACCCGTAATGATAATGATTTGTTGCTTGTCATTATCTAAATATACGTCGTTGGGAATATACTCTTCTCCAATTGGTAATTGCTTTTCGATCACCGGGTGACGCCCCGATTTTATTTCCAATTCCAGAGAGTCATCAATAACTGGTCGCACATATTTAGATTCCTTGGCCAACGTATTAAATGAAACCAGTACATCTATTTTTGACACTAAAACGGCATTCAGCTGTATGGCTGAAATAAATTCAGAAAGAGCAATAACCAGTTCGTTATAAAGTCTTGTTTCGATAGCCAGAATTTTCTCTTCCGCCCCAAGAATCTTACCTTCGTAATCCTTCAATTCTTCCGTGATGTAACGTTCGGCATTTACTAAGGTTTGTTTTCTAATCCATTCCTCAGGCACTTTATCTTTATGTGTATTTCTTACCTCGATGTAGTAACCAAACACATTATTAAAGGCTATTTTAATACTTGGTATATTGGTTTCTTCACTTAGACGTTGTTGAAGATTGGCTAAATAATCTTTTCCTGAAAAAGCTATCTTTCTTAGTTCATCTAATTCCTCTGATATTCCATCGCTAATAACTCCACCTTTAGAGATTAGAATTGGAGGTTCAGATTGAATCTCTCTATGAATTCGATCACGAATGGTATGGCAGGCGTTTAATTGATCGCCCATATGTTTTAAGTGCTCATTATTGCACGAAAGACATGCTTCTTTTATAGGATCAATTGCAAACATTGCAGTCTTTAACTGGATCATTTCGCGTGGCGTAATTCGGCCTGCCGCCACTTTTGCAACCAAACGTTCCAAGTCGCCTATGGAATGAAGCGATTCGACAATAAGTTCTTTAAGTTCCGGATCTTTAAAAAAGTATTCGACAACTCCCAAACGATCCTCAATTGGCTTAACATCTTTCAGAGGAAGAGCTATCCAGCGTTTCAGCATACGTGATCCCATTGGACTTATGGCACGATCAATAATATCGGTAAGTGATTTGCCTCCTTCATTTAAAGAGCCAAACAGTTCGAGATTTCGAATTGTGAATTTATCGAGCCATACGTATTTATCTTCATCAATCCGTCCAAGGGTGGTGATGTGTTGAACTTTATGGTGTTGAGTGAGATCGAGATAATGAATTATGGCTCCTGCAGCTGTTATTCCATAAGTCAGGTTATGAACTCCAAATCCCTTTAATGAATTCGTTTCGAAATGTTTTAATAGTCTATCATGCGCCGAATCAGGTGCGAAAGCCCAATCATCAAATGCATAGGTATAATGTTTTGGACCGAACGCTTCTTCAAAAACTTTTCGTTTTCCCTTTTCAAATAATACTTCTTTAGGTTTAAAGTTGGAGAGTAGTTTTTCGATGTATTCAAATGATCCTTCCGAAGTTAAAAATTCTCCTGTTGAAATATCAAGGAAGGCTACTCCGGCTACTTTTTTATCAAAATGAACACTGGCCAAGAAATTGTTTTCGCGATGTTCAAGAATATTGTCGTTGATTGCCACACCTGGGGTAACCAATTCGGTCACTCCACGCTTGACAATCTTTTTTGTCATTTTCGGATCTTCCAACTGATCACATACAGCCACTCTTTCGCCAGCTCTTACCAATTTAGGTAAATAGGTGTCCAAGGCATGATGAGGGAAACCGGCTAATTCAACGTATGAAGCTGCTCCATTGGCACGGCGGGTTAAAGTGATACCCAATATCTCAGATGCTTTTATGGCATCGTCAGAAAAGGTTTCATAGAAATCACCTACTCTAAATAATAATATGGCATCAGGGTATTTTTCCTTAATGCCATAGTATTGTTTCATTAAAGGTGTCTGAACGGGATCTTTTTTTGCTTTAGCCAATGGTTCGAAATTTTTCAGTTAAATGCCAATTTTTAAAGACGATGAATAAAGCTTAAAAACTTTATTTCTATTGCCTTCTGTTTTGACAATGTGCAAAGATAAAAATATCAACAGCTCTTAGAAATCTTATTTGTAAACAATGGAGTTTGTTTTTCTGGATTAAATTGAATCCATCGATTTTCGTTTTAAAGCTTTTGTTGCTATATTTAAACTATACCTAAAGAAAAATCGCTATGAATCAGTTTTTAAAAAATTTCGGAATAATCATGATTATCATTGGTGTTGCAGTGTTAGCTTTTTACACGCTTAATACACCGGTAAGCAATACACCTTTAGTTTTAGCAGGCCTGCTTATGGTTGGCGGAGTTGCTGCACATATTATTTTAAATAGGGTGGTTGAATAAAGCATAAAAGCAACAAGTCTATGGCTTGTTGCTTATTATCGCTCCATCTTTCCAGAACGGAACAACATCATATTTATTAAGCGTAAAACACTCTTCAAGGTCTGATATAAATCCCTTAATTTCTAATACTTTGTAATGATAACCTTGGGAAGCATACTGTTGTAGATTTGAACACTGTGTATATAATGAATGGGCAACTATTGCTGAATCACTTAGGTTGCAGCTTGTCAATTCCTCGAGCAAAGAAATAATATAACCGGAACATAAGTTATCTTCTAATGTTAGTTTGCCATTAGTGCCCGAGCAAATCAATACGATCTCCTTTTTATCTGATAATTGTTTGCAAATGGCATAGGCATTCAGGAATGAAGCGATATACAAATCTTTTGCACCCAAGGCATTTTTGATTGCTAATGTTCCGTTACTTGTAGTTATGATTAATGACTTGCCTTCTATAGCAGTGGGAGTGAAGGATAGAGGTGAGTTCCCAAAATCAAAACCATCAATTAGTTCAGCATATCTTTCACCACTTAATACAACATTTGAACCCAACTGTAACTTTAGTGAAAAGGCTTCTTCAGGAGTGAGTACAGGTATTATTTTTTTTACGCCGTTATTGATTGCAGTTGTCATAACCGACGTTGCGCGCAATACATCGATAACAACGGCCGTTTTCCCTTCAATAAGTTCGGGTTTTACATCTTGAGCACGATTAATCACATCTATGTTCATAAACGAATTATTTAGATTGATAATTTCTACGGTATAAAGTTCTGAAACGAATAAGTAGAAAGCATCCTGCTGATGCCAATCCTACCAGATACCCAATCCAAATTCCAAGTGGACCAACATTAAAAACAAAAGTGACAACATAACTTGTAGGAACAGAAATTAATAAGTAGGCTATTCCGGCTCCAACAACTGGGGCAACAACATCTTCCAGTCCTCTTAATATACCAAGAGTAACCACTTGAATACCATCAAATATTTGAAATAAAGCAGCAATTAACATTAAGCCTGCCGCCAAATTGATTACTTCAAGGTCGTCAACAAATAAGCCTGGAAGAATATACCTAAGTATAAAAAACAATAGGCCTGTGAAAGTCATAAAGCCAACCACAATATGTAAAGAAGCAAAGGCGGTGTTTTTAATATCTTCAAATAATTGTTTTCCTCTAAAAATACTAACCTTAATGGTAGTGGCCGATGCCAGGCCGGACGACATCATATATGTGATGCTTGCCAAACTTAAAACAATTTGGTGAGCGGCTAAACTAACCGCACTTATCCAGCCCATCATAATGCTTCCAATACTAAATGCAAATACTTCAATTACAAATTGCAAGCCTATAGGCAAGCCTAATTTCCATATGGTTTTAAAGGCTTTAGGTGAGAAACCAGTTTGAGAAAGTCCACGGAAAGATTTGAAAAGACTTAATTTTCTTATAATTATTGCAAACGCTGCAGCCATTAATATTCGGGAAATCAAAGTGCCAATTCCTGCACCTACTAAACCGAGTGCAGGCATTCCCATATGTCCATAGATAAGTAGGTAATTAAGACCAACATTTAAGAGGTTACCTCCAATGGTTATAAGCATAGCAATCTTGGTATTGCTTAGTCCTTCGGTAAATTGTTTATAGCCATTAAATATCTGAAACGGGACAATGGACAGAATCAGTAGGATATAATATGGTTTAGCTTCCTTCCAAACAACTTCTTCCTGTCCCATATGTGGTATAAAAAAATAGAGAGAAGCAGCTATGGCAGTAAGAAGAATGCCAATAATTAAGTTGGCATATAAGCCTTGCTGTAACCAGAAGGAGCATTTTTCCTTTTGTCTTGCTCCAAAAGCTTTTCCAACCAGTGGTGTTAGAGCAAATGAAATACCCACACCAAAATATAAGACATTAATAAATATGCTATTGGCAAAAGAGGCGGCTGCAAGAGGAGTTGTTCCAACCTGACCTACCATTAAGGTGTCGGCCAGATTAACCAGCATTTGTCCGGCTTGAGCTAATACCACTGGCGTAGCGAGTTTTATATTGGGCCAGTAGTGACGATTATATCTATTTTGAAATCTCATAGTGTTTATTACGAAACGCCAAAAGTAAGAAGAAAAAAGTGATTACGTTTAGCTTTTGCGATGGTGTTGGATCATTTCGTAAAATCGACCCTTTTTGAGCAGTAGATTGGAATATGATCCCATTTCCAGTATTTTACCTTTTTCGAAAACCACAATGTTTTCAGCAATGTCAATGGTACTCATCCTATGAGCAACCATCACAATGGTTTTACCTTCTTTATTAAGTTGAGTAATCAGATTTTTGATACTCTGCTCTGTTCGGTCGTCCAGAAATGAAGTGGCCTCATCAAACACATATACTTCTGGATTGAGATACAATACACGAGCGATAGCTAAACGTTGCCGTTGCCCCCCGGAAAGTTGATTGGCGTTTTCTCCTAGCCAAGTATTTAGACCTTCCGGCAATGCATCAATTACATCTTCCAGTTGAAGTTGTTTAATAATTTCTGAAATAAGATTAAGGTTGGGTTGGTGATGTCCCAAAGCAATATTTTCAATGACGTTTCCTGCAAATAGCTCGATGTTTTGTGGAACCACACCAATCTGTTTTCTTAAACTGCTTAGGGGGATATTTTTACTATCGTAATTGCCAATTTTAATTTGTCCTGATGAAAGTGAATAAAGGCCTTGCATAAGATAACCTATGGTAGATTTTCCCGAGCCACTATCGCCAACTAAAGCGGTGATGGATCCTTTTTTAATTGTAAAAGATAGATCTTTAAATAGATCTTGTTCCAAGGTATATGAGAATTCAATATTTTGGAATTGAATATCACCATTAATGTCTTGAAGGTCCTCTGTGGGCATCGTGACATCCTTACCTTCAATCTCCAGATCTAATATTTCGAATAAGCGATCTGAGGCAATCATAGCTCCTTGGACAGTTTTATTCATCCCTAAAAGCCGGGAAACTGGTCCTGTGAAAAAGCTTGTTATGGCAAAGAATGACATTAATTCACCGGGTGACAATTCATTCTCAATTACAATGCCGGCTCCAATCCATAAAACAGCAATCGTTAAAATGCGATTAATCATTAACATTCCAGAACTCGAAAATATTTCTGTTTTGCCAGACTTGTATACCTCTTCAAGCAATTCCATTAAGCGCCATTCTGTTTTTGAAGTAAAGAATTCTTCAACTCCCATCTGTTTAATGGTTTTGCTGGCTCGCAAAGATTCAACAAGTTGTATTTCCAATTCAGCTGTCTTTTCCATTTTATCGCGTTCCAACCTGCGATTGACTTTATTAGTAATAAAATAGACCAAGAAGTAAACGGGAATAACCAGATAGGTAAGTGTTGCCAGTTTCCAATTAATCAATACCATAACAGCAAATGCTATGGCAATTATAAGCACATCAACAATGGCTTCAACAGCTACCTGGTTAATGAAAGTTCGAATTTTAATGGCGTCATTAATGCGTGATATTAATTCGCCGACACGCATGCTGTCAAAAAAACGTTGAGGTAATTTAAGAAGATGTTTATAATACCCTGTTATTAACGTGCTGTCAATGTTTTGTCCAACTCGAAGTACAAACCACGATTGCAGACTTCCGAGTATAACCTGCATAAGTACGATGGCCAGCATAATTACTCCCATTAGATGAAGTAGATTACTATTATGGCCTACCAGTACAAAGTCGGTCAACTTCTGAATGTATATGGCGGTAGAAATTCCCATTACGGAGAAAGCCACGGCTCCTAGTCCAGACTGTAATAATACTTTGCGATGGGGAGCAACTAAGTTCCACAACTTTCGCCTGGCCGACTCTTTATAATTTCCTGATTTAAATTGCAGAGATGGAATCAACAAAATGGCGATCCCGGTCCATTGATTCAAAAAGCTATCTAGGGGTTGACTATATAAACGACCTTGAGCCGGGTCCATTAGTTTAACCTTGTTTTTTGTGATTTTGTAAATAACTACAAAGTGGTGACCGCCATTTTTTAATTTGATATGTGCAATAGCGGGTAAAGGAATTTCGCTCAGTTCATTTGATTCTATTTCTATGCCCTTAGCATCAAATCCCAAACTTTCAGCTGCATGTATCAGACCAAAGGCGCTTGTCCCAACTCTATTGGTTCCTGCCATTTGGCGTATTTTCCAAACGGGCAACTTTAGATTATAGTAACGTGCCACCGAAGCTAAACAAGCTGCTCCGCAATCGGTATGGTCGAATTGTTGGACAGATAAACTCATTTTTTGTTAGCTTGTGTGATTACTTTGGGGTTTAACCAATCATTTACATTATCAAATAACAATTGAAACAAAGTTCGTTGCGTAACAATAAAACGCCCTGTAATGCTCATGCCCTTTTTAAGAGGACCTTTAACTCCATTTTTTAAGCTCAGGTGATTCTTGTGCATTTTGTTTCGCACCACAAATACGAATTGATCGTTGATCTCAGATACATCATGACCAATTTCTGCAACATGACCTTCCAAAAGTCCCCATTCATTATAGTTGTAGGCATCAACCTGCAACTTAACTGGCATATCTTTTCGGATTAAACCAATATCCGAAGGCGAGACATAGCATTCGGCCAATAATTCCTCCTCGGGCGAAAGCATGGCAATTACTTCATTTTCGTTTATAAAACTTCCTTCGGCAATGCCATTAAATTCAATGATGCTTCCATCATAAGGGGCAATTATAATATGTTGACTTTTTTGTTGAAGTAAATTTTCAACTTTTGTATTTAATTCATGACGAGCTAAGATGTAGTCCTTATTGTCCATTTCCCATTTGGCAATAGTGCGGGTTTTAAGCAGTATTAATTCATCCTCCAATTCTTTTAAATTAAAGGAATCTTCCTGTAAACTTACAACAGGTACGACTCCATCGTTATATAAAAGACTAGTGCGCTCAAAATCGATGCGTTGTTTTTCTATGGTTCTGGAAAGTTTAGCAACACCGCTGGTGAAATCAATATATTCCTGGCGATATAAAGGTGATTTTACCTGTGAAGGTAAACTATCTTTTACCAGCTGATTGATGTCTGATAAGTAAGTGTCAAATATTTTAATCTGCTCCCTGGCAAAATGAATTTCCCCGTCTAAGCCGCTTTGATCAAGAATAAGTAAGGTGTCGCCTTGAAATACTGTTCTGTTCTCACTCAGATTGCTTTGTGTTACTTTGGCTGAGATTGCCGAACTGATGGGACTAATTTTATTAATCGTTTTAATTACTCCGCGACTTTGAACTGTTACGTCAACTTTAATGAGAGGAAGCGCAATTAAGCTTGAGAAAAAAAGAAATAAGATGATCCAATATAAGAGCATACCTCTATAGTGATAGGCCGAATAGGATTGATACTTATTGTGTTGCAGATTAGAGTTTGTAGGCATGGGTCTTTTTCAATCGGAGTTAAATTACAACTTTTAATCCGAATAACCATGACGCGCCTATGACGCTAGATTTAAATTAACTGTACTGAGGAAGTTATAAATTATTCCTTTTCACTTATCCAGCGAACGCCATTTTTAAAATGGCCGATATTGGCATATTCAAATGTAGTATTGCTTTTCGAATAGGTAATTTGTGCTCCAAGGGCACGCATCATGTCCAGATAAAAATATAGCATACGCACAGACAAGCTGAGCTTACCCGCCAATTGAATAGGGGTGCCGGTTTGTTTGTTACGTATTTCCTGATCGATCCAATTAATGGTTCGATAAATTTCATTAATGGCCATATCATCAACTTTTCCCGATTAATATTTGTAGGAAAGAGAAGAAGCGGAGTTGAAATCGGGAAAAATCGGGGGCTCCGCTTGCTTCTTTTCACTAACATTTGAGTCTGCGTTCAGACTTTACTTGAATTGAGATATTTTTAATGTAATTAGTTCATTACTGTGCTTATATCTGAACTTTAGATTTGTCTTCCGTTTGAGTACCTTCACCTCCAACAATCTTTTTAAGATATGCATCGTTTTTTGCCTCAAACTTTATATATTGATTGCGTTTTTTCGTCTGTAGTTTGAATAATTTCATCACCTAGTGTTTTAATGTGTTTACATAGGTTAATTGCAAAAAGGTCGATTCGTAACATGTTTTTTTGAAAAAAAATGTTTTTTTTTTTCGTCAATGAAATTAAGATTATATATAGTATTAATAATGAGCGCAGTACTTAATTTGTCTCTAAGTGCAATAGATACTCATGTAGATATCAAAAAATATATTATTGAATATTATAATGATCAAAGGTATGATGAGTTAATAAAAATTGGTGGTGAATATCTAAGAAATAAATCTGAATTGTTATCAGATGAAGATATCATCGTTCTTTATCATGTTTTTAAATCGCAGGCGATTGTTAATGATATTAGAGGGGCGGAAAAATTATTTCATGTTCTCGAATTTAGACAATCATCTTCTAATTTCACAAATTACCTTAAATACTATAAGGCAACATTGTTTATAATTTTAAATAAAAATGAAGGTGTTGCTATTTTTGAAGAACTTTTAGATCCTAACATTAAAGCCTCTATGCCAGACAGTATGCTGTCAAAAATTTATCATAATCTGGCTATATGTTACAATCGTAATTCAAACACATCAAAAGCATTTTATTATACTCAGAAAGCCTTTGATCTAGATAAGATCTTAGTGTCTAAGTTGAATAATTATGAGAGCTTTAATTTATCTGCAGCAGGCTATCTTAATATATTATCAAGTATTTATAAACAATATGAGGAGGCTTTAAAAGTTTATCGAGAATTGTTTTCTTATCCTTTTAACAAGGAAATAAATGCTGATAATGAATATCTCTTTATGAGTTATTTTAATATTTGTATGGATTTGAATTTACAAGATGAAATGCATGATGTTTTAAGGGAACTTGAACTTTTTTATCTTGGGAATAGACCTTATTTTGATATTGACTTAGCTGTATTATACAAGGATATTGCTAAATATTCCTTTAGTCAGAATAAATATAATGAGTCGATTACTTATTATGAAAAGTCATTATCTATTTCAGTTCCTGATGTTCATTATCGGAATTTTAGAGCATCTTCCGCAATGGGTTTAGCACGCATTTATCAGAGATTGGATAAAAAATCCTTAGCATCAACTTATGTTAAAGAATCAATTGTTGAAATTAAAAAGAAAAAGGATAATAAGTTGGATGAGTTTTATGCGGCTTCAGCGCAGGTTTTTGCCATGCTTAATTATCAAAACGTGGCCAAAAAATATTTGGATTCGGCCTTGCATGTTTCGTTGAAAAATAATATAGAAACTAAGAATATAGGATATGAAAATATGATGGCATGGGCTAATCTGAAATTAAATCAATACGAAGAGTCTATTATTCATTTTCATAATCTATTAGAATTATACTCCGATGATCGTAATTATGCTAAATACGATTATTGGGATACAGCTAACGATTTAAGCCTCCCATACTTAAAAATGAAGGATTATTCAAAAGCTGCTGATATATTGGTTGATATTTATAACGACATGAAAGGGAAATACACTGAAGAATTATTGATTAAAAAAGGATCTAATCTGTCGCGGCTGTATAGAAGAATAAATATAAATCTGGCAAAAGCAATTTACGGAATTTATTTACAAACCGGCGAAACAAAAGAACTGAATAAGTCATTTCATCATCTGAAAGAGGCCGATACTTCAATTGATGCCATGCGTTCACAATTAAGCTTTGATTCGGATCAAATGGCTGCCAGTGCCAGTTATGCTGAATATGTGGATATTGCTGTTCAAGTGACATCTGATTTATATAAGGCCACCAATGACAAGAGTTATCTAAGAAAGAGTTTTGAATATGCCCAAAAGGGAAAATCTTATTCTTTGCTATTGGGTCTTAATGATAAGCAATGGAAAATTAGTGCCGGCATTCCGGACTCCATTATTAGCAATGAAAACCATATTAAGGGCCGCTTAAGCTTTTACCAGAACGAAGCAGATCAGCTTAGGTTGCAGAAGGAGTATGATGAAGAGATTCTAAGTCACTTAACAGGTCGTGTTGACTATTATATGAACCAATTGGATAGTATTAATTCATATGTAGCAGAAGTATATCCTCGTTACTTTCAGTTGAAGTATGCACCCCAATATGATTCAGTTGAAGATATACAAAGCCGACTTGGAGAAAATCAAATGTTAATTGATTATCATTTAAGCGAAGATAAAATTATTCAGTTTGTAATTTCACCCAATTCATTTAAGCAATACGAAAATGAACTAGATAGTTTGTTTGTGAGTGATTTGGAATATACCCTACAAGAAATATCTACACCTTTTATTGCCGCTGGTAATGCTCTTGATCAAATTCGACAATTTGCTAAGTCATCGCATCATCTGTATTCAAAATTATTGGGAAATATTGAGGATGAAATCCAAGGGAAGGATTTAATTATTATCCCGCATGGAGAGCTGGCGTACTTACCTTTTGAAACCTTATTGACCAAGGATGTTTCTGATCGAAAACCTGATTTTAGAAAATATCCCTGGCTGCTCAATAACTTTAATGTTGCTTATGAATACAACTCTTCATTGCTACCTTCCTTTTCTGAAAAACAAGTTGAGTTTGATAAGGTTCTTTCTTTTGCTCCAAGTTACTATGGAAGTGAATTTCATTCTGACTCGGTATTGATTAATATTCGCGAAGCCATCAATGATTATTTAGTCCCATTGTTTGCAGCAAAAGAAGAGATAAATAACATAGCCAAAGTTTTTGACTCAGAGCTATTTGTTGATAATGCTGCCAGTAAATCCAATTTTTTGGAAAATGTGGATGAGAATAATGTATTGCACCTCGCTATGCATTCATTAAATGATGAGGTTCAGCCTCTAAATTCACAATTGGTTTTTTCGGCAGAAAATGATTCTACCAGTGCTCTAAAGGCTTTTGAGATATATAATTATAATATCAAGTCTCCAATGGTGGTGTTAAGCTCATGCAGTACAGGTAGAGGTAAGAAAAAGACGGGTGAAGGTTTAATGAGTTTGGCCCGCGCCTTTAAGTTTGCCGGTGTGCAAACTCAAATCATGACACTTTGGGCTGTTCATGATCAATCAGGAGCAACATTATCCACCCTATTTTATGACTATCTTAAAGAAAAGAACTTTAAGGATAATGCTCTTCGAAAGGCCAAACAAGATTATATCGCATCTTCAGATCTTATTCATGCACATCCATATTACTGGGCTAATTATGTAATTACAGGTAATACAAGCCCTATAGTACAATCTCAAAAGTCCTATTATTGGTATGCACTTGCTGGAATACTAATTCTCAGCTTCCTGATTTTTGCTTTAAAGCGAAAACGATAAACTATTAATTGCTTTTTAATCTAATTGTTGCATCAGGTAACCCTTTTGAAGATGCGGTGATTGAAATCTCACCTTTTTTATTAGTTGCTGAAATTATCAATAATGCTTTTCCACTAAACAAACTTATTTTATCTGATTGCAAAGGTTCAAGAGAAGCCGAATTGCCATTTCCAACTCCGGCAATTGTTCCTTGTCCATTTACATTAAACTCAATGAGATTATTTGCAGTAGGGCAATGAATACCATTTTCATCCAGAACTTCTACAGTTATAAACGAGAGGTCTACATCATTAGCTTTTAAGATTGATCGGTCAGCACTTAGTTTTATTTCAACGGGCTTTCCTGCAGTTTTAATGCTCTTTTCTGCTAAGACTTCGCCATTGGTAGAAGCAACTACCTTTATTTCGCCCGGCTGATAAGGAACATCCCATGACAAACGATACTTCGATTGATAAGTGCCCTTTTCAAAGCCATGGAATTCTGCAGGTATTGGAGTCAGATCAACTCCTTTTGTTTTTTTGCCTAATGATTTTCCATTCACAAATAATTCCACTTGCTCGCAATTGGTGTACGCATATACAGGTATAGATGTGCCTTCCATTCCTTCCCAATTCCAATGAGGTAATACATGTACCATGGGCTCTTCAGTCCACTGACTCTGGTATAAATAGAATCTGTCCTTAGGGAATCCACATAAATCTACTGGTGCAAAGTATGACGAATGTGATGGCCAGTCATCATTCCAGTAGCCATGGGTTGAATTATCTCTTCCGCCATACGGTGTAGGTTCACCAAGATAGTCAAAACCGGTCCACATAAATTCGCCTAAAGACTTATTTACCTTTTCTTGTTGTTCAAATTCAACATCAGGAGGATAAGCCCAGGGTGGTCCAACTATGACATCATAACTTGATGCCTGATTGGTTTGGTGCTGTTGCATAGCATCAATAGGGAGGTGATAAATGCCTCTGCTACTGGTTTGTGATGAGGTCTCAGAGCCATAGACGATCATGTTAGGATTATTATCCAATACCTCTTGATAATTTAAAGGCCAATAATTCAATCCAACCACATCAATTTGATTGGCTAATTTATTAGTAAAAGGGGCTGGGAAATAATTGAAGCCTGCAGTTGTTGGTCTAGTAGGATCTTCATCATGGCAAATGTCGTTGAGATGTTTAGTTAGTTTCCATCCGTCTTTCCTTCCTTGTTCTAAAATTTCATTTCCAATACTCCACATGATAACCGAAGGATGGTTACGATCGCGTTTGATCATATCACGCAAATCTTTTTCATGCCACTCATCAAAGTATTTATTGTATCCGTTTACAACCTTAGCTATTTTCCATTCATCAAAAGCCTCTACCTGAACTAAAACACCCAGACGATCACAAATTTGAAGCAGCTCAGGCGAAGGTGGGTTATGACTAGTACGGATAGCGTTAACACCCATTTTTTTCATAATCTGAACCTGGCGTTCTGTAGCTCTGTAATTCACCGCTGAGCCCAAAGGCCCAAGGTCGTGATGCATACATACACCTTTGAACTTAACTGAACGACCATTTAATTTAAATCCACCTTCTGCGGTAAATGAGATGTCGCGGATTCCAAAATCTGATTCATATATATCGATGACTTTTCCATCCAAATGAATCTCACTTACAACTTTATATAGATAAGGTGAGTCCAAATCCCATCTTAAAGGATTTTGTATAGTGAGTTCTTGATTGGCATATCCTGATGCGTTGGCTTGTAGAACGATATCACTTTCTTTTTCAGAAACTAATTGGCCATCTTTATTAAAGATTGTTGTTCTCAATTTCGCCGATTGCTCACAGTTATTTTTATTATTAATAAGTGTAACAATTTTAGTTGTCGCTGATTGATCATCAATTTTTGGAGTAGTAATGTATGTACCCCATTGAGCAATATGAATCGGGTTGTTGATTTTTAATCTTACGTTACGATAGATTCCGGCGCCTGGGTACCAACGAGATGATAAATCTTCGGGACTTAAGCGAACGGAAATGGTATTTTCCTGTCCAAATTTAATGTGGGAAGTCAGATCGAATTCAAAGCCGATATAGCCAAATGGTCTTTTCCCTACGAATTCTCCATTCACCCATAAATGCGCATTATTCATAGCACCATCAAATTCGATGGATACAACTTTATCCTTGTATTTTTTGTCAACGGTAAAGGTTTTGCGGTACCATGCTGTTCCATGAACTTCAAGTCCTCCGGTCCGGGCATTGTATTGCGAACTAAAATCACCCTCAATAGCCCAATCATGAGGCAAGTTTAAAGTGCGCCAGTCACTATCATCAAAGTCAAGTTTTTCGGCTCCTTCATTTAGCCCTTTTTTAAATTGCCATCCATGATTGAAATTAATATCATCAATGTTCTTGTTGTTATTGTATAGTCCAACCGATAAAATAGAAAGGATGAAAACTATACCTAAAGTGATAGTTGTTATTTTTATACCTGGTTTCATGTCCGTAGCAATTATTCAAGATTTGTCTTCATTCAATACATAAGATAAAAGTTAAAATGAAGAACTAAGATTAATACAAATATACCTGAGAAGTCACATTTTGCATAGATGAATTCTTGACAATAGCGGTGTGATATTTTTAAACAGGCTAAAATTGCTTGAGAAATATCTGGCCTTAATCGGATTATTAGAGTGATGGCAGCGAATTTGTAATGTGCATAAAGTTAGGTTTGTATGAATTTTGAGTGTTATTTACCCCCTTATTTTCCGTTGGATATACCGTTGTCGATGTTGGAGTATACGCGTTGCTTTTTTCAAAGAAATGTCAGGAAGCAATCCTGAAACTTTCAATTAATAATAATTGGAGAAAAAAAAGAGGTTTTGATTTCTCTTGATCTTTAAGCTTAGTCTGCATTTTGCATTTTTTTAATTAAGTATTCCAGTGTTGTTTTATTATCCATAATTACCCCCCTCAATAATGGCTCAAATCTAACAACCTTTTAAATGGTATAGACTTAATTTCGTAATATTATTAATACAGTGGTGTTATGAAGACTTCTCTTTTATTTTTAATTCTGGTATTTGTGATAGGATCCGTAAATGCCAAACCTCCTAAACCTCCCAAAGGCTATAGGTGGGTACTAAATGTTCAATTTTCCGATGAGTTTAATGGAGATAAATTGGATAAATCAAAATGGCAAAATACTTACAATGGTGGTTGGTTAGGTCGTCCACCTGCATGGTTTAATCCTGATGCGGTTTGGGTGGAAGATGGAAAATTAAAAATTAGAAGTGGTATATTAAGCGAACCAAAAGGCAGAAACGGGGAATATACAATGTATGGTGGTGCGGTTTCTTCAACAACCAGAGAAGCTCATTTTGGTTATTACGAGTGCAAAGCTAAAGCTTCACAAATAGCCATGTCTACCACCTTTTGGATGGCTAATGACAAAGTTCCTTTTGAAGGAACAAAATCAAAACGGGATTCATACAGTCAGGAATTAGATATACAAGAAGCAATTGGTGGAGGGACAGTTCATGCTAAGTTTAAGAATGGAATGAATTGCAATACACATTATCGCTACATCAAACCGGGTGCCCGAAAGGAAGAGTTTATCTCCAAAGGAACAGGTACGATACTAAGAAGTAATGTATTTGATGAGTATCATATTTATGCGGCTTGGTGGAAAGATGCCAATGAAGTACTGTTTTATGCCAACGATAATTTGTTTGATACCGTTATGATTAGAACAGATGTCTCCCAAAAGCCTTTTGATCGTCCAATGCAAATAAATATGGTAACAGAAACCTATGACTGGCAACCAGCACCGAATGCTGAAGATCTGGAAAATATGGATATTAATACAGCCTATTACGATTGGGTGAGAAGTTATAAGTTGATTCCGGTAAATGAAAAGTATGGTGAGGAGCATAGTGTTGATTTGTATACTACTGAGGTAAGGATCGAAGGTGTGAAAACAAAAAATGGCTTAGCTATTGATTATTCTTATCAGGTGAATAGTAATGCAACTCTGAAAATGACATTAATTGCCGATGACTCAAAGGAAATATTAACGAAGAATCTGAATGTACTTAAGGGCTATGGCCATGATTCTGCCGAAGTTGGATTAGATGAGAATCTAAAGGGAACTTATACCTTACTGATAGAAATAACAACGCCTGATTCTACAGAGGTGTTATCATCGAACAAACAAACGATTAAGATTTAAACACATTTGGATGAAAAGAATTGCTCTGCTTTTAATTGTTTTGACAGCTTTTTTTCAGCAAGGATATGCTAAGGAATCACGAGATAAAACCAATGTGGTTTTAATACTAATCGATGACTTAAGTATGTACGGAGTCTCGGCTTATGGTTCCGATAGTGTTGGATCATTGTTGGGGCGTTTTGAAAATACAGAAGTCACAACTCCACAAATTGATAAGTTGGCTGAAACCGGTTTGTTATGTAATAATGCCTATGCTTATCCCTTGTGTGAGGCCACGCGTATTGCTTTAATGAGTGGAAAATACAATAATCGTAATTTCTTGAATTGTAAAGCTCAGCATGCCTCAGATATTACTTTTGGTGATGTCTTTAAAAAGGCAGGTTATGCAACCGGAATGTATGGTAAATGGAAACAAACCAGGGGAACAAAAGAGATACATGCTAAAGATTATATTTTTGAGTTTGGCTGGGATGATTTTTGTTGCTTTGATGTAATAACCGAAGGTAAACGATTCATCAATCCTAATTTAATTATAAATGGCGAGGTTCATGATTACCAGATGCGTACCGATTTAGATCCTGAAACAGGTCGGAGATGGTATGGTCCGGATATCTGTAATCGCCATGCCCTTCAGTTTATAGAAGACAATAAGGATCAACCATTTTTCTTGTACTATCCAATGCTATTGGTTCACGATGAGCATCAGCCAACACCTGATACCCAACCTCATTCTGTATTTGATTCATACAATGAAGGTAGAAATGCACTGACCAATAAAAAAGGAGATGATCATAAATACTTTCCGGATATGATCAAGTATATGGATAAGCTGATAGGTAAGGTTGTTGATAAATTGGATGAGCTTAATCTTCGTGAAAATACGCTGATTGTAGTCATGGGGGATAACGGAACCAAAGAGTGTTTCTCACATATTTTACCAAATGATTCGATTTACCCTGGACGTAAAGGTGGAACATTTGACAATGGACTACATGTGCCTTTGGTATTGAATCAGTCTGGTCGAATAGAGCAAGAGGTATCGGATCAAATGAATCGTTATGATGGTTTAGTGGACATCACAGATATTTATCCAACCATCTGTGAGGCAGCAGGGATAGATATTCCGCGACAAGATGAGTTAGATGGAGTTAGTTTCTGGCCTCAGGTTATGGGTAATGAAAAAGAAGCCCGGGATCATATCTACACTTGGTATAACAATAATCAAGCTTATACCAACGAGAAGGAGTTGCTGATTTATGCATTTGATAAAAGTTTTAAACGTTATGCCCCGAGCGAAGTATACCCTGAAGGTCGTTTTTTTGACTTAAGGACAGATCCTTTGGAATGGGGCGGTGATAAGGTTGAAGAGCGTAGGTTTGGATTAAAACTATATAGTGGTTTGGATCTGAGTAAACTAACGGTAGAGCAGCAAGAAGCCTATGAGCGATTAGGTAAAATAATTGACTCATACGATTATGTTGCCGTTGAATCTCTGGAAATAAAAGGGACTAAGAAGGTGTGTGAAGTTGGAGAGAAGTTTAACCTTGTTGCTAAAGTGTCACCGGCCAATGCAATGCGAAAAAATATAGTTTGGGAATCTTCCAATCCTGATGTAGTCTCGGTAAATAAATTTGGTGAAATTAAAGCTGTAAATGTGGGTGAAGCTACAATAAGCGTTTTTTCATGGGATGATGCGCTGCCATTATCGGCCAATAAAAAGGAAACCTATTTGCGTACAGGAATTCAGAGTAGCTATAAACTGACAGTTAAATAAGTATATATGTATTACAAATTACTGATTGCATTGAGTCTGCTTCTGGCTTCGTGCACGACAGCAAGCAAAAAACGATCTGTTATAAAGGAAAAGCCGAATGTCATCTTCATTTTTGCCGATGATCAATGTTATAACACAATTGGTGCATTGGGAAATGATGAGGTGATTACGCCCAATTTAGATAAGCTGGTTGATAACGGTATAACATTTACCCATGCCTATAATATGGGAGCCTGGAATGGTGCCGTGTGTCAGGCTTCGCGCACCATGTTGAATTCGGGTTTACCGGTTTGGAAAGCTTATCAGCATCAACAAAAAGTATATAATAAAGGGAAAGGTGTCGAATCATCATGGGCAAAAATGATGGAGGCGGAAGGATACGATACCTACATGACAGGTAAGTGGCATGTGCATTTATCAGCGGAAAAAGCATTTATGAACACCACTCATATTCGTCCTGGGATGCCAAAGGATACCTGGAATCACTATGCCATGGTTCAGAATTTCAAGGATCTTGAGGAAGGTAAAAAATGGGACAGTTATCTGGATTTTATGCCTGTTGGCTATAATCGTCCTTTAAACGCTGATGATCAATCTTGGTCACCTGTAGATACTGCCTTTGGTGGGTTTTGGGATGGTGGTCAGCACTGGTCTGAGGTTCTTCGCGATGATGCCATCAACTTTATTGATCAGGCTAAGGCCAATGAAAAGCCTTTTTTTATGTATTTAGCTTTTAATGCACCGCACGATCCTCGCCAGGCACCACAGAAATATCAGGATATGTATGATGTTAATGCCTTAAGTGTACCGGATAATTTTCAGGAATTGTATCCCGAACGTGAAGCTATTGATAACGGACCATCCTTGCGCGATGCAGCATTAGCTCCTTTCCCAAGAACAGAATATGCGACTAAGGTGCATAAGAAGGAATATTTTGCAAGTATCACACATTTAGATGCGCAAATTGGCGTCATTATTGACGCATTAAAGGCAAGTGGTAAAGCAGATAATACTTACATTATTTATACTGCAGATCATGGGTTAGCAGTTGGAGAACATGGTTTGTTTGGAAAACAAAACATGTATGATCACAGTATTCGAGCACCGTTTATTTTATATGGCCCTGGTTTGGATAGAGGCAAAAAAGTGGATGCTCAAATTTATTTGCAGGATGCCATGGCTACAGCTTTGGATCTGGCAGGAAGTGCACGTAAAGATTCGATATTTTTTAAGAGTATTATGCCTCTTGCCATTGATGAATCTATGGGAAGTGCTTACCCTGCCATTTATGGTGGGTACCTTAATTGTCAGCGCATGGTGAGCGATGGCCAATTTAAATTGATTTTGTATCCTGAGGTGAAAGTTATGAAGTTGTTTGATTTAAATAACGATCCACTTGAGATGCATAATTTGGCTGAAGCAGATGATCAACAGGAGAGAGTAAAAACACTATTCGATCAACTCAAGTCCTTGCAAAGAGAAGTAGGGGATACTTTAGATATAACTTCTATTTATAAAATTTAAGACATCGGATTATTAAGGTGTATCCAACTTAATATGGGACCCAAAATATTACAATTAACCAGAATGTTTAAATCGTAGTAAAATGAAAATATTTCAGTTTTTTTTATTGCTTATGGTTTTACCGCTATTTGTAGCATGTAAAGCAGAAAAGTCAGTTAATGAAAAGCCAAATGTAATATTGGTAATAACCGATGATCAAGGCTATGGAGATTTGGCATGTCATGGCAATCCAATTATTCAAACACCTAATATTGATCAGTTTCATTCAGAAGGTGTACGATTTAATAATTTTCATGTAGGTACAACTTGTACACCAACTCGAGGTGGATTATTAACAGGTAGAAACGCCAATAGAAATGGCACCTGGCATACTATTGGTGGATGTTCAATCTTAAATGAACGAGAAGTCACTCTTGCCGATGTTTTTAAAGAAAATGGATATGCAACGGCCATGTTTGGTAAGTGGCATTTGGGTGATAATTATCCCTTCCGTCCACATGACAGGGGCTTTAATGAGACTTTCTACCATGCTGCAGGAGGAGTAGGGCAAACGCCTGACTATTGGTTAAATGACTATTTTGATGATACCTATTTTAGAAATGGCACACCTGAAAAGGCTAAAGGTTATTGTACTGACGTATGGTTCGATGAGGCTGAACAATTTGTTTCTACACATAAAGGCGAACCTTTTTTCATGTACTTGTCTCTAAATGCACCTCATGGTCCTTTCAATGTGCCTGAGTCATATGCATCCATTTACGATGATGCACCACTGCAGGACAGACAAAAGAACTTCTATGGAATGATCACTCAACTGGATGAGCGTTTTGGACAATTAAGACAACTGTTAAAAGATACAGGCATAGAAGATAATACCTTGCTTGTATTTATGACAGATAACGGAACTGCTGCGGGGTATTGGTATAATAAAAAAGAGAAAACCATGACCGGCTATAATGCCAATATGAGAGGAACGAAAGGCAGTCAATACGATGGTGGACATCGGGTACCGTTTATTGTGAAATGGCCTAAGGGTAAAATAGAGGGTGGTAAGGATGTTAATGCGCTTGCTGCTCATGTTGATTTGTTACCAACCTTAATGGATGTTTGTAAGCTTAAAGCTGAATTGCCAATGGAGTTAGATGGTACTTCAATAAAAGCTCTGTTATTGGGCGATAAAGCGAATGCGGATTTTCAGAAGCGAATTTTGGTTACCGATACTCAAAGAAATCAATGGCCTGAAAAAGGGCGAAATAGTTGCGTGATGCAAGCCGATTGGCGCTTGGTTAATGGAGATGAATTATATGATGTTAGTAAAGATTCAGATCAAAAGAATAATATAGCAGAGCAGCATCCTGAAAAGGTAAATGAATTAAGTGCTTTTTACGATCAGTGGTGGAGTCGAATTGAAAAGGACTTCAAATATCCAGTTATTAAGTTGGGAGTTGATCAAGAGAATCCGGCCCACTTAACATGCCACGACATGCATTCGGAACAAAATATTCCATGGAACCAAAACATGATACGTAAAGGTATTTCATTTGATACCGGATATTTCTTGTGTGAGGTGATGACAGCCGGAAAATACAAGTTCTCCATATCTCGTTATCCTAAAGAAAGTGGCTTAGCAATGAATGCGACCGTTGCCGGAGTAAAAGCAACAAAAGGAAGCGAAGAACTTGTTGATGGTGTTGCCATGCATTTAACTGAGCCTTTTGTGAAATTAAACGAGAAAACATACTCCTGTAAATTCAATGAGGATAATACAGCTGCAGAAGTGATCGTCGATCTTGAAGCAGGAGCATTGCATTGGGAAGGTGGTTTTATGGATCAGGAAGGAAATAAAAGCATAGCCTACTATTATGTTGTTGAACGATTATAAAAAAGTTGAATTGATAAAAGAGAATCCCTGGAGCTATTGTTTCAGGGATTTTTTATTGAAGGTGTTTATTTAAACAAGCAATCGGACGCATGAGTGTTAACTGTTTATGAGTTCATTTTTGATTAAAATAAGATTTACTACTTTTAGTCTACCTAATTATTTAAATCTAACCTTATGAACAAAGTATTCTACCTATTATTTCTACTTCATTTTGTCTCTGTCAATCTCTTCTCTCAAGATCAAACCTATGATTTGCTTCGTGTGTTCGAAGACTATAATTTAAGTAAGATAGGACAGTCAGGCTATAATTTCGAATATGAAGGAACACCATATCTTTTTGATGAGGAGTTAAAAACGATTATTGTCATGAGCAATGATGTGATTCAGGAAGGAGTACCTCTAAGGTATAATGCTTATGATGATCGAGTGGAGATGAAGGTGAAGGATCAGTATTATATCTTGGAACCACGCTACTTAATAGAGGCAAATATTGACGGGCATGTATTTGTGCACCGGATGTATGCAAAAGGAGAAAGTAATATTAAAAGTTCCTACTTTGAGCGCTTAAATGAAAATGATAAATGTACTTTATACATGAATCATAATGTAGAATTTATCGATGCTAAAAAGCCTGGTGCATATGCCGATCCTAAGCCTGCCATGTTTGTAAAACGACTGGCTGACTTTTATATTTCAACTGATGATGGTCTTCTTCAAAAGGTTGGAAATAAAAAGGATTTTCTTGAATTAATCCCTGATCAGCAAGAAGAGGTAGCTGTGTACATAAAAAAGAATAAAATTAAATTCAAAAAGTCAGAAGATCTTCTTGAATTAGTTAACTATTACAATAGTCTTTAAACACCTTATTCTAAAGATTTCCGTTTATAAATTTGTTAATCATTTCACCCGCAATGCTTCTTTCTGAAGGATAGTTTGGTAAGTGATTACGCTGATACCATGCTGCCTCAATAATTTCGTTCCTGTCAATTTGAATGACCTGTTGAGCATCTGCTTCTGCAATAAAGCCAATCATCATGGATCCAGAATAGGGCCATGGTTGGCTTTTATAATAGCGAATATTGTATATGTCAATGCCAACTTCTTCTTTCACTTCCCGGGTAACAGCATCTTCAATAGATTCTCCCACTTCAACATAACCAGCAACAAGGGAATAAAAATCTTCTCTAAAGTTTACACCACGGGCCAATAATATTTTATCTCCACACAATATGGCTACAATTATGGCAGGAGAGATATTGGGGTATAAGCTCGTTTGACACGATTCACAATTAATAGCTCTTTCACTCAGACTCTGTTTGGTTGCTGCGCCACATTTACCACAATATCGATTTTGCTCATACCAGTTTCTCAATTGGAATGCAACGGTTGCCGACCATTCGATGTGTTTTTGAAATATGGTTTGAGAAGATCGTATTTCATGATAAGTTAAATCATTATTGTTAAATTCAACTTCACCCCATATTAAAAAGCAATTCGTATGATCTAAGGAAAATAAAAAAGTAGCTTTAATATTTAACTGGGGCAGGTCTTTGAACCTGGGAATATCTAATTGCTCTCCAATTGTTTTTAGCAAAATGGCATTGCCATTGAAATGAAATATGTAATCATTCTCCCGGATGCAGGTCTCGATAAAGGTGTTGTCGAAATGATGTGGATCAATATCTTGAATCATGATTAAGTGTACTTAGCAATAGCTTAGGATAAGAATACAAATTGTAAATTATCAACAAAGCATTAAAAATTCTCATCAGTTATGATTTGCGAAAGATACAATTGACATCCTTTAAATCTTTTGTCTGATAAATCTTGTGCCTGTGCTTTTTCTGATTAAAATTGGCCATAACAATTGGTGGTAATTTAGTAGGCATAAAGCTCAAAAAAAGCCTTAGTGTCTTTAATATCTTCTATGCCCATAATCCAACACACTTCGCTTAGGTCGGAAAAATCTAATCCGTGTTCAGCAATTGCTTTGTTATTGTAACGCCCATCAACACCATTGTATTGCAAACCCAGATCGTATGCCAATTGCCATATTTCCAATAGTTTTTTATTCTTTAATTTTGTTTTCCATTCGCCATAAGTCGGAGTGCGAAAGCCAGGTGTTCCATTTCCTACCGCATTACCATCGGGTATTTTGTGATAAGAGCTTACTTCTTTCACAAAACTTAATTTATCAGGGTCAGTCACTTTTTCGTTCCAATCACTATGTTGAACTACATTAAAATACTTAGCGATATCCAACTCAGGCGTTTCTTTCAGAATGGCTTTAATCAAATCAGCAGTAAAATCAGATTGACCGGCTTCAGCAATCCAGATCTTTCCGCCTTTATTAATGTGTCTTTTAACAATCACTTTAACTTTTTCAACGGCAGGTTTCAAATTGTTATGTGCATCAGTCCAATTATCCTCAAAAGCTAATTGCATTAAATCATTAGGTGGTACATATAATCCCTCCTGAATTCCATATGTGCCAGCCACCGCATGATAGCTAACATCAGAAAATGATGAGTGTGACATTAGAGTAATTAAAGCGGCAGCGGTATGTAAATCGTCAACATCAGTTTTACAATCTAATTGAACTAATAATAGGTCCTTCTGGGTGTTGAATTTTGCAGGTTTAGCCGCCTCAGTAGCAATTGTTATGCTCAGAAAAATAAATAAAAGCGATATTAATTTCATGTTTCTATGTTTTGAATAATGTCTGCTGTAGCTAGGATAAAGATATAACGATCTGAACAAATTGTATTGTTTTAAGAGTTAACTTTCCTTTTATTCTTTATTACCTTCAGACTAATTCTTTTCACGATTGATTAGGTATCACTCAAATAAGCCTTGTAGGCTTAAATATTTGCATTTGAACCATCGATGCTGCTATTTCTATTTAAAGCTAACTTTAATAACATCAAATGATGTTTATAGGTACAATGATTGATAAGAACACGAATTACGTATAAAATTAGTTGATGATTTCATCAACTTGTGTTTTGATAATGCTCTAAAAACGACTAACTTGTATAGCGAGTGCTTTATCTATTTCATCTACTTAAAAACTCAATGCGATGAAAAAAATCATGTCCTTAGCTTTTCTTGCTTTACTTTTTGCCTGTGATACAACTCCTGAATCAAAGCCTGTTGACCTAAATGCTGAAGAGGCAGCTATCAAAGAAGTATTTGAAACTTTATTTCAGTCAATAGAAGATAGAGATATTGATCAACTCGCATCGGTGTTTGCCGATGATGGAATTTTTATGGGTACCGATCCTGATGAGCTATATACAAAAGACACCATTGTTATAGGCTGGACCCAGATGATGAAGATGCCTGAGATTCCAACATTCGATTTTATTGGAGAACCTTTTATTCGTATCCGGCCTGATGGAAAAACAGCTGTTTATTCCACTAAGTACTATTGGAATCTATTTACAACACTTCCTTTACGTCAGACTTTTTGCTTGGTGAAAAGAGACGCTGAATGGCTGATTGATTTCTTCGATTTTTCGGTTATACCATATAATGAGCAGTATCCGGCACTGAATGCGGCAGTTAAGGTAGTAGATAAGTAAATCTTAACTATTCTAATAGTTTCTTTTTAAGATATATCATATCAACAAGTTGTATGTCTCCTTCGAAAATAGGCATGTCGTAATTATCTGTAAAAAAATTCTTTACACGATGTGATATTTCAAAACCACAACTTTTATAGAATGATAATATTGGCGGTGTTTCGCCAGTCCCTACAAGCATGGATTTATAATCGTTTTTGTAGAAATCAATAATGAATTTTATCAATGCTCTACCATAGCCCATGCCTTGATATTTTTCGTATGTCGCTATGTTTTTCAACTCACAGATTTCGTTATTTATAGGTGCTACAACACAAACACTTTTCAAATCATCGTCATACAAGGCGAACAAGTCTCCCATAGGTAAATACTTGTCAATCATATTTTCCTGCTCGTCTGCCAACAACAATAGGTCAAGAAACTGTTTCTTGTTTTCTGTAATTTTTTCAATTCTCACCATATCTCTCTTGTAGGCCGCCGGTTTTATTTATCATTCGGAAGTGCATAAATAAATTTCAATCCGTGATATAAACTCTGGAAAGGAACATGTCCCTCGTCCTCATAGATTTTATATTTACTAATTATATTATCTTTTGATTCTATCCTTTGAATAAAATCATCAAGTTGTTTCTTTATTGTTCCCTCGGGGTCTAAAAAATCATTCATGCCATGTGTCAGAAAAATATTTGTCGGCTTCTCCAAATCGACTTTTAGAAAATCATTTGTTAGATCAATAAAAAAATCTTCACATCCGGGAAATCCACCACTACAAGCCATAAATGAATCAAATGAATTTGGACTTGTCAGGAAGTAATATAATGTAAATATTGCACTTATTGATTGTCCACATAATAGCTTTTCATTTGTTGTTCGATAGGAACTATTTATATGCGAAAGCAATTCTGTTTCTATAAACTTTTTGAAATTGTCAGCACCAGGTTCTGATGTAAAAAAACTTGTATTAGTCGGCATCATATCACGAGTCCTGTTTATGTTTTCAATCATAACCACAATCAAGTCTGGCATTGATTCATCCATATAAACTAAGCGGTTGGTTGTCCCTATAGTTTCGGTATATATGTCTATATCTCCGTCTAGCCGATAAAGAACAGGGTATGATTTGTTCGAGTTATTATAATCTCTTGGAAGCTTTACGATAAATTTTCGGGTTTCGTTTAGCACTTTCGATTGAATCGAATCTTTAAATCCAATTTTAATGTCTTGTCCGTATAAAAGTGTTGTTGTTAAAAATAATAAGGTTAAAAGCAGTGTTATTTTCATATGTTTATATTTTCTTTCAATTGCCATATGGAACTCGCCTGAAAAATCATTATTCTCGTGTTTGAGAACTTTTTCTCATGGCTCGTTTCATGTCAATTTATATAGTTTCTTATAGTCGCTCTGTTTGTCATTCAAAATGCAGATAACGGTCCCGTTGCATGAAGCGTAAGGTTTTTTTAACCATACTCACTTTCCAAGTCGAGCTAAGGCAAAGCGCATATTTTGTTTTAGATTTTTCATGTCTAAAGCCAAATCAGAGATTTGGCGGTATTCAATTGCCCAACCTAACTCCCAAATGCTCACGAACGCCAATTGCTTTATACTATCGTGTTGTACGCAGTTATTATTTTTTTCTTTGTTCATCTTCGGGAATATTGACAATTCCTGCACCAGCAACTAGGCATTTTTCTCCCTCAAGTTTTAATCTCATTACGACTTTAAAGTCTGACCAACTAATGCCTTTAACTGTAACGTAGTCAGTATTTATTTTATCAATTTCAAATTTATCAGGATAGTCTTGTGCATCAAAAATTGGGTCAAATCCAAGTCCAAATTCAGGTGAATCTTTTTGAGCTTCTAATAAGATTTTTTGAAGTTCGTTTTTAAATTGTAACGTTACATCTTGACGATTATTAACCCAATCAGTCAGTTTAACAGTTCTTCTAAGTTTATTATTATAAACGATATAATCGTCCATAAATTTAATCGCGACATTGTAATCTAATTTGGACATTTCAATACTGTCTTGGGTATTGTATTGTTCTTTTGATTCTGTCGAGCTATTAGCCCAAAATAAAGTTAATCCAAGAAGAATTAATAGTTTTCTCATTGCGTTTTTTTATTGCGTACAACTTATAAATATAAATAATGGTTTAAGTACTTCGTATATACTTGATTTTATTACATTACTCAAACTCTTAATTTTACATCCGTTTTTAAGTGTTTAAAATTGAATCCGATAACACTTGTTTAAAGCTAAACCAATCCATATAAATTTCCAAGAAAGTGTCTTAAATTGAATATAGTCAAACATGAAGTAGGCGCTCAAGGATAATGCCAATGGTTATTACCGGTGTATCATACAAGGGTGCAAAAAAACAAAGCCCCGAAGAGTTGAAAATCTTTCCGGGGCTATTTATTAAGTGCTTTTGTTTCTATGCTTCTGGTTTAATTGGTTTGAGATATTTAAATCGTTCCAACACTAATTTATTCGACTTAACAACAGGGGGCAGATTTTCAATATCTAAATCAAAACTAAATCCATGCCCATCTTGCATCAAAACAATCGAGTTAAGTATAAGTAAAGATTCTGCCGCATCTTCAGAGGCATAAAGGGCCTGTGTTATTGTTTTTTCTGGACCAATAGCTTGTGTGATGGCTAGAAATTCAGCTGCTCTGACTCGATTAATTAATGCTTCATCTTTTTCAGAAATAGCAGTTATTAATTCGGTTAAATCCAATGCAGAATCACCAAAGCTAAGCGATGCATTTAATGCCCAATAACGTTCAGTAGCATCATTAGATTCAAGTGCTATCAATAATTTATCCATAGCCAAATCAATTGGAAGTAGGCTGAGATCTGCAATGTCAATGTACTTGGCAATATTGGCCTTATTGTTTTGTCCGAATTCCACAGGATTGTCAAATGCTGTTTGTATCAGCAGATACTCCGGGTAGAAGGATAAATCAGGCATGTTCTTCCCTTGGCTTTGCAAAGCGGTTCGAAGTTCCAATAGTTTATCATTGTATTCCGGATTATCAGCTAGATTATTGGTTTCATATGGATCATTCACCACATCATAAAGGCCTTCAGGTGCTTTTGCCTGGTAGAAGTAGCTCTGGATTTCATTTAGTTTACCTGCACCAAATTCTTCCTTCCATTGTTTATAAGCCAATTGCTTGTAGCGGTAGTTATTCATTAGTCCATCAAAGTTGAAGGGCTGATAATTTCGAACATATTTATAATTTCCTCGTCGTATGGCACGTACCATGTCGTACTTTTCATCAAAGCGATCGGCATAGCTATACGTTTCGTTTCGTTCTTCCAGATCATTACAGGAAACATTAGGCCCCATAAAGGCCAAACCATCCATTTGAGAAGGAACAGAGATGCCAGCGAGATTTAGCACTGTTGCACCAAAATCTACAAAACTTATAAAACCATTTGATCGGCTACCAGGCTTTACGTCTACCAGGTGTTTGTATTTTTCCGGGATATGCACGACCAAAGGTACATGTAAGCCTGTTTCGGCCAGATAACCTTTGCTTCCGGGCAATACGCCACCATGATCGCCGAAGTAAAACACAAAAGTGCTTTCTAATAATCCAGCCTCTTTTAAGCGATTGATCTGTTCACCAACCTGCTGATCCATCTCTTGAATCTTATCGCGATAATAGGCTGCGGTATATCTGAAAAGATCGGTCTGAGGATGATTAGGTTGTACAAAACAGGATTCTGGATCGGTACTTGTTGTATGCGTTTTCATTTTTTCCTCATCAAAATGCAAGCAGCCTTCATGGCTTGTACCAATATTATAAACGTGGAAGAAAGGTTGGCCATCTTTTCGATTACTCCAATCAGCCTTTTTGCTTGAAGCATCCCAAACACTATCTGATTTGAAAAAGTTGTAATCTTCTTTGGCATTATTGGTGGTATAATAACCCGCCTGTTTTAAATAAGCCGGAAACATCTCTAGACCAAGCGGCATTGGTACTTTTTCTATTTTACGATGATAGTGCGAGGCCAAACGCGGACCATAGCAGCCTGATATAAGAGTAGAGCGGGCAGCACTGCAAACAGCTGCATTTGAAAAGGCATTATTAAAAACTACACCGTGCTGGGCCAAGGACTCAATATGAGGCGTCTCCACTCCATGTTCATCAAATAGCGACATGTAATGTTTGGAGTTGTCTTCAGAGCTTATCCAAACGATGTTGGGCCGTTCAACTGGCTTAGGTTGACATGAGAAGATTAATAATAGGCTTGTTAAATAAAGTATAGAATGACTTAGGATTTTCATATTTATAATTTAATCACTTTTTGATTGTATTGTGCGTTGTCGGTTTGAAGAGTTAATATGTATGTTCCTGAACTCCAATCCTGACCAATACTAAACTCCGCTCGGTTATTGTTTTTTATGCTTTCAATCAGATGGCCATTACTATTGATTATGGTAATACTATCCCAATGATTATTCTCGGTTTTTATCCGAAATGAATTAGAGCTGGGATTAGGAAATACTTTGAAATACATATTCACATTTGATATACCTACATCGTTTTGTTCTGAATTGATAATACAAATGTCCGATGCACCATTGGCTAATTTAGCTACTATTCCACAAGAGCCATTGCTTAGGCAAGTAACCTTACCTTCATTATTAACTGTCGCCACACTTACGTCATTACTCATCCATGTAATATCTGATGAGGCAGAATTGCTGCTAAGCGAAAGTTGATAGTCTTCATCTTTCTTTAGTTTAACAAAGTCCTCTTCAATGTCAACTAACTCAACATTAGGAATGATGTTAGCAGGTATGTTTAATTGCTTATCGTCCGAACTCACTGCAAAATCTGAGATGGCATATTCATTTTCCTGACTCCAGTCGCACTCAATTCTTCCATCTCCCAATACGATATTGGCCAGTTTTACACGAAACCAATCTGCCAATTCGATATACTCAGTATCGTTTGCTACATTGTTTCTTTCATTCGGATCGATGCGTAAATCATACAAGGCCATTTCAACATCATCACGAGGGGCTTCTAATCCCCACTTTATGTTATCATTGGGCGGATAGGATGATCCGGGTCTGCCATTCTGCTTTCGGTTGCGCATTGAGAAAGAAAAGTCAGTGCTTCTTATAAAGGCATTTGGGCCAGCCACCTGATTTATTTCACCAAGCACATAGTCCTTGTTTAAGTCAGGATTGTTAATCATCTCTGACCAATCATTACCATCCAGATAATCATGATCCGAAATATTTGCTCCTGCAGCTTTAATAAAAGTGGGGGCTATATCTACAAACTCCGTAAAGCCATCGTATACAGTGCCGGCAGGATAAGTAGTGGGATTAGATGAGACAACAATAGCAGAACAATGGTTAGATAATTGCCATGGGGCAAATTTAGCTTCAATACCTTGTTCGCCAAGATGCCATCCATGATCACCGCAAACGTACATAATGAGGTATTCCTGATTATTGCGTTTTGAATACGCCTTAAATTCATCAACTGCTTCACCGATTAAATGATCGCCATAGGCACAAAAGGCATAATAATCGCGTATGGCTTGTTGCTTTTCATCATAACTTAAGCCATCAATCTTCATTTTATCGTAGATGGTTCTGAGTTGCGTTGGTAGTTTATTTAATTCATCGCTACTAAATTCTGGTATGTAGTAAACCTTGTCCTTAAAACGATCACGAAATAATTTTGGTGGAAGAACCGGAGTATGGGGCAGATGAAACGATAGACTAATAAACTGTGCTTGGGATGAACTGGGACCGCTTACGGTTTTTCCCGACAGTGAAAGATAATCTTTATCCTGATTTTGAAGATGGTTTGTGAATTCTTCCACTATTCGTGCATCCACAGTTTTGTCCTCTGGCATAGAACTAACGCCACCAATAATCAGTGTTGAGTTACTACGGGTATAAGCGTATAACAAATCCAGATCATTTTCAACAAATGCCCTGTTATCTATGTCTTCCTGTGTAATGTCACCAAAGGCACGTTCCATGAAATAAAACTTGTGATCTCCGTTGGGATAATAAAACTCAAGCTGGGATCCAATCTTCTTTGTTTTGCCATCAATCTTTTCATACATGGTACGACTAAAATAATCGGTTATACCATGCTTATTCAGGTCGTTTTTAAAATCGAGATTATAACCGTAGAAGCCTGCGTTATTCCAGGTCAAGCCAGGTCCCCATTCAAAAATGTAATAGCCGCTTTTACCAAACATTGAGGTTTGATAACCCTGATCCGACATGATTTCAGGTAGAGTGGGGGTGAAAAAATCGGGCTTGTTGTGGGTTTGTTCAAAGCCATATAGTCCCGCATGATGCAGATACTTTCCGGTAATTATACTTCCCCGTGAGGGCGCACAAGCCGGTGAGTTGCAATAGGTATTTGTGAAGAAAACACCTTCCGTAGCCAAGGCATCAATATTGGGCGATTCAACATAGCCGAGTTCGCTGTCATTGGTTCCTCTTGTTGTACGATTGTAAACACCATTGGAATCCAAACGCTGATCATCAGTGATAATCCAAAGCACGTTGGGTTGTTGGGCTAAACAATTTGTGAAGAATAATATACTAAGTAAAAAACCAAAAAGTATTTTCATTGCTTAATCGTTAGCTATTGTTTAATTCTTCTTTTGCCAGGCCCTAAAATAATCTACTTTATACAGTTCATTTAAACGGTTATCATCAGGCAGGGCACCAAACCATTTATTCGATTCGTTATTGAAATTAATCTCCAATTCCTGGTGCCAATGTGTGTTTTCAGCTTCCCGAAATAATACACCATCTATGTAGAAACGAATATAGTCTTTATCCCATTCCAAACCCCATACATGGTAATCCTTCTGTAATTCAAACGGAATGTAGAATTTACCATTTCTTGAGAAGTGTTCTTTGACATCGCCTTTGTCCTTTGGAGCCTTAAAAACATGAATGTTAGAATTTAAATCATGACGATTGTCTGCAACTCCGGGGCAGTTTTCACAAATGTCAATTTCTGTCCACCAGTCTTTACCCACATTGGTCATCCAAAAACCACTTACCCAAGGTGCATCCATTGGTTTTAGTCGGGCCTCAAAGTAGCCGTACAATATTTTCTTTTTACTTTTAATAAATCCTGCTGTATGCGTGAAGTCTTTTGGTAATTCTTCATCCCCATGCTGGTTGATTCGCATCACTAATTCCCCATTTTCCAGGCTTACATTTGATCCATGAAAATAAGTAGGAGCTCTTCCTTTCCATTTTGGATTATTCGGATACCATTTTTCAATATCTAAGGTGTCTGCGGTGAACTCATCTGAATAGTCATATAAATAAGTCCAGTTACCTTTGTTTTGTTGATCAGAAAGCGGAAAGTTCTGATTTTCGCGTACAGGAGCATTGCTAAAATCTACCGTATCCTTATACCACTTTTTAGGCTTGGTAAGTCCTTCGGTTGCTTTTTTTATCGGAACAAGCTTGTATGAACGTACCCAGTCGTAATAAGTCGTATTGATCTCATCGTTGTTTAATTCTTCTTCAGTAGGGGGTGATTCCCAGTTGTAAGTTTCAGTCACCAAATGCATGTACATTGGTCTTGAAAAGGGTTTGTCGTTAAACTCGGTACTTGGATTGATAGTATATTTATATTCACCATCCAGGTAGAATAATAAAGTATTGGCGTCTTTCCACCAGCAGCCATATGTGTGGTAAGCTTCGTTGGCAGCCGGCACAATTGGGCAATTTCCACCAACTGATTTGCTTTGTTTGTTGTCTTCACAATCGAAATGTTGATAGTGAGTATTGGAATGCATTACGTTTCTAAAGTCATGTCCGGTTTTTTGCATGCCCACGATTTCAACAATATCCAATTCCTGACGGTTTCGGGTACAACTATCTTTTTCAGGCAAGTTCTTTAACCAGAATGTTGATGACATGGAGATGCCGGAAGCCTTCATTCTGCATTCGTAATAGCCATAGTGCGCATCCATAGCCACGGATGCTACAGCACCTCCAGCGATATTGTATTTATCATCACCTTTCATGATTGAGTTTTTGATTTGCAGATTTCCATCCTTAACCGAAACACTATAATCGCGAAATGTTGCTGGAGGACGACCGTGTTTCCAGTAAGGAGAGCGATCATGCCATTTATCAGCATTCAATTTATCTCCGTTGAATTCATCTGAGAATTTGTCATTAAGCACCCATTTAAATCCTTCAGGAGCTTGTGGTAATTGGTGTGTAAAACTCTCC
The DNA here is from genome assembly GCA_947503525.1 of uncultured Carboxylicivirga sp. Taxonomy (GTDB): domain Bacteria; phylum Bacteroidota; class Bacteroidia; order Bacteroidales; family Marinilabiliaceae; genus Carboxylicivirga. The sequence continues at coordinate 187,253 of CANNEA010000001.1, forward strand.
TCCGACTTTGGATGACAAGCAAAAAGTAGAACTAAACTAAAAAGTAGAAGAGGTATTAGCTGATTTTTTTTCATGACGGCTATGTATAATTATCAATTTCAAATAATGATTATTCAAAAATACTTAGCGCATGTTGTTTCTGTTGATGCAATTTGTTGAGAATATAAGGGGGATATTAATTGTCTATGTTTTGTATAGCAAGAAAAATATTGTAATCTGTTTTGTCTAATTATCATTGCAATCGGGTCATGTAAGACTTTCCTTTAGGTATTATTTAGATGAACAATTTAAGAGGATAATATAGCTAAAGGATTGAGAATATAGCTTAACGAATTAATAATGGCTTTTGATAGTATTGTACCGGATAAATGATTGTAAAACGATGAGAAAGCAACTTATACTATTTCTTTTATTGAGCGCAATTTTTAATTTGAACGCCTCAAATCCCCGGGATATTCAGGATTTTAATTTTAACTGGAAGTTCCATTTGGGAGATGAATCTAAAGCGTTAGAACAAGGTTATGATGATTCTGCTTGGCGAGTACTTAACTTGCCACATGATTGGTCAATCGAACAAGATTACACCACTCAGAATACGGCTGGATCAACCGGTTTTTTACCAACAGGAATAGCCTGGTATCGAAAAACGTTTATTGTTTCAGAAGATGATAAAGAAAATTTAACTCATATTGAGTTTGACGGGGTTTATTGTAACTCGGAAGTGTGGATAAATGGACATTATCTGGGGAAACGACCTTATGGATACAGCGTTTTTGGATACGAACTGACTAAACACCTTAAATATAGTGAGGAGAATACAATTGCCGTAAAAGTGGATCATTCGTATTATGCTGATGCTCGATGGTATACCGGCTCAGGTATCTATCGGGATGTTAGATTGGTAACAACATCAAAACTTCACATTCCTCAATTTGGCGCATGGATAGAGACTCCCGAAATAAACTCAAAGAAGGCAAAGGTTAGTACTTCAGTTGTAATAAGAAATACTGATCCAAAAGCAAGTAAGGCTAAAATAAGTGTATACTTTAGAGATGCAGAAGATAAGCGTGTTGGAACAAGTTCAAAGTCACTTTCAATAACAGGGCAGGATACAGTTGTGTTAAACACTTGGATGAAACAGCCGAAACTTTGGAGTATCGATCATCCAAACCTCTATAAAGCTATGATTATAGTTGAAGTTGGCGGTGAGATCGTAGATAATTACAGTATTGATTTTGGCATTCGTTCAATTCGTTTTGATGCCAATAAAGGCTTTTTTCTTAACGATGAAAATATAAAACTAAAGGGCGTTTGTCTGCACCATGATGCCGGGGCTGTGGGGGGCGTCTTTATTCGTGATGTTTGGGAACGACGCTTGATAACTCTAAAAGAGATCGGATCAAATGCCATTCGCTCATCTCATAATCCAATGGCACCGGGCTTAATTAAATTATGTGATGAGATGGGTTTTGTGGTTATAAATGAGGCCTTGGATGAGTGGAAAAGGAATAAAAGCAAATGGATAACTTCCCGATTTGCGCAGGATATGCGTCCGGATCAGGAGACGGGTTATGGCGATATTTTTGATGAATGGGCTGAACGAGATGTGAAAGACATGGTACGATACTCACGCAACAATCCATCTGTTATAATGTGGAGTATGGGTAACGAAATTGAGTGGACCTATCCTTATTACTGGAAGATGGAGCAAAGCAACCAGGGCTTAGGTAACCAGGTATTGGTGGAAGAAACAGGTGATGGAAGGGATGAATTGAAAGAAACCGCTGAACTTATTCAGAAGTGGATAAAAGAAGTGGATGATACTCGTTTTGTGACCACCGGAGGAGTGTTGCCAAAAGCAGGAAATATAACTGGCTATTTCGATGTTCCTGATGTAATGGGTTATAACTATAGAGCCAGAGATTACGATAGAGACCATCAAGATTATCCTGAACGAATTATTTATGGTTCTGAAAACTGGGGTACTTATCAGGAATGGAAAGATGCAGTAGATCGCGATTTTGTGGCAGGTATTTTCCTTTGGACGGGTATTGCTTATATGGGTGAGTCGGGTCCTTTTCCATGGAAAGGATTGGAGATTTCATTAATGGATTTTGCGGGCTTCTATACTCCCCGAGGACACTTTTATCGCACCCTTTGGAGTGATCAACCATATACATACCTAGCCACTAAAAATGCCAAAAAAGCAGAATGGATTTATCGTGATGGGAAATGGGTAGATAATCGGGTGCGCCATTGGTTGGATAAGTGGTTATTTGAAGATGTGGAAGAAACATGGAATTATGCAGAAGGTGATTCCGTATTTGTTGAGGTATATTCAAACTCGTCGCGAGTAGAGTTATTTATAAATGGAGAAAGTCATGGCATTAAGCGCCCTGCGGATTTTGATGATAATATTGTAAAATACCTTGTGCCTTATGCCGATGGTGAAATAAAAGCAGTTGGTTTAAATCATAATACTTCGGAAAGTGAATTTGCAATTAAAACAGCAAAGTGGATAGGCGATATCGTTTTGGTAGCTGATAAAACCAGTATTGATGGTAACGGATATGATGTGGTGCACATCGAAGCTTTTACCAAAACTAATTCAGGTCAACTGGTACCGGATAAAAAAGTGCAGTTGCTATTTACGGTTGAAGGTGAAGGTGTAAATATTGGTGTTGATAATGGATGGGAGCGTAATGTTCAACGCCATAAATCAGATCAGATTGTGACTCATAACGGAAAAGCCATGTTGTTTGTGCAAAGTACCCGAAAGGCAGGGGAAATCAAGATTTCAGCGCAAAGTGGCAAGTTGAAATCAAATGAAATACGAATTAAAACACATTAATAATAGGTCAATGCATCGATTTACCAATTGATCAATTCACCATTGTGCTAATATTGCCGTTTGTTATTTCATTACAAGCGTAAAATGATTTAGCCATAGTTAATAATGAAAAAATAAAGGGATCTTCAAATTTGGCCAAGCCTAGATAAAGATCCCTTTTTATATGGTATTTGATCATGTTATCAATCCATCAGAACATCGATTAATCGACACATTAGCACATCATTATTGTAAGGCCTTATTTTGTTGCTCAATTCGCTTACGTTGCTTGCCATTTAAACCATGTTTGTAATAATGCTCAGGGCGATAATTCGCATGATGATGTTTCATGTCCGGATCATCAACATCCTGACTTAAATCACAGTCGAAGCGCAATAGAATGGCATGATTGTTTGCCCATCCGCTAGCGGCCACTATATGCGATATTCCCCAGGTAATTCCCCTTCCATCTTTAGTATTTGTGAATGCATCTGGAATAAATGGTCCAGCAGCAGTAGGCATTAACTCTGTAATCGAAGCTATTTCGAAGTTCACTCCATCCGGTGCATATTGAATGGTGAAATGCTCGTTGCCATCCTTTATAACTAATGCCGCCATTCCTTCTTTAAACGGAAACATGGTGGTTTCATGACCTGAATTGATAACAGGATTTAAAGGGTGTTTCTTGAACGGTCCTAAAGGATGATCAGCTGTTGCTAAACCCGACATTCTGACTAAACGTGGATCGCCATCGAAATCAGATTTATAGTACAAATAAATCTTATCATTATAAACGAATGGATGTGGATCGTGGATGGAATATTGATCCCATTCGCCTTCAGCGCCATTGTCAACCACTACTTTGTTGTATGCTGTCCAAGGTCCATCGGGAGAGTCTGCATAGGATACTGCCACAGGACAGTCATCTCCGCGTAAGCCACTGGCTTCTTTGAAACCTTGATAATAAATATAGTACTTGCCTTTCCACTCCAATATATCACATGTGGTAACTGAACGCCAGCCAACATTTGGCTTTGGTGGGCGCGGAATGGCTACACCTTGCTCTTCCCAGTTGAATCCATCAGCACTAGTGGCATACCATATTTCAGATAAATCCCAATCTGCTGATGGAATAGTATCATTACAGTTTTTTGCACCCATTGGCTTGGTTGGGGTGTTTCTGTATGTATACCAAACGTAATATTTGCCATCTGAAAAAATGACCTTTGATGGGTCGCGTCTGGAAATTGTACCGTCACCGCCATTGTAGTCGAAGCCTTTTAATTCGGTGTATTTAAACTGACTGTAGAGTTCGTTATCTTCGGGGCGAGGAGCCAGGTAATTGTCATAATTCCGTTCCATTGCGGAACTTAACGGGCGATCTGGTTTTTCTGCAGGAAGCTTAAATGGAAAGCCTTTCTGCGCCTGAGGCTGTTGGCAAGCAGTATTAAGTAGCATGCTAAAACCTATGGCTGAAATGAATAGTAGTTTATTGTTCATATCTAATTGATCTTATTGTTTGATAAATTTAACCGCTTTTAAGTTTTTACTATCCTTAAACCAGATAAAATAAATACCATTGTTGAGTTCTGAAATATCAAGAGTATTTGTTGATCCAAATAACTGACCTTGATTGATTTGATTTCCGGAAAGGTTAACTATTGAAAAGCTCAATTTTGAATTCAATGGATTGTCAATGTTTAAATTACCTTCTGTTGGGTTTGGGAATACTCTCATCTGATTTAACGGATTGTCTTTAATTCCAACATCAGCTCCGTCATTGAAGTTAAATCCGGAACGCTTTATTTCGGTACTTTGATTGTAGACTTTTAATATCATGGTTGTAATATGTCCTCCGGCATCACCGAATCTAACACTTACCTTATTATTACTTTGTAAATATTCATAAGGCACGGGGATTTCAAGCACTCCAAAGAAGCTATCTCTGTTTTTTTGATCATAACCTCTCCAATCTTCCGGCACTCGTAATTCATTGCCATTTATGACTAATGTAGGTTTAAGTTCTTTGTCATGAGCACGTCCTACTCCAACACGTAATATGGCTTCTCCATTATTCGCTATATCTACATTGTTGATGTTGAAGTTAACAGCGAGACTTGCATTAATAGTTTGTAAATACTTGTCGGCATAATAATCCTTCTCAGAGCTTGTTTCATTAATTGAAATCGCACTGTCAAAATTATATTCTATTATCATTGTGGCTTCAGAATTAAGAACAATCTGATCAATGCCTTCTGTGTAATCTGTTATTTCTATCGTTGAGCGTTCACCATCTAAATATTGATGCTTCACCTTTAGAGATTGAATAGTATTTGATCCAGATCCAAATAGTTTTAAGTCTACGTTACGGTCTTCACTATTTAAGTTACTTAGGATAAGATGAACTTTATTGCCATCAACATATGCATCACTTAAGATATCAAAATCAGTAGACTTAGTATCAATTCGAATTCCATTAACATCAGACCAGAACTCATAAAACTTAAGGATGTCAGTATATATATATCCACCATGAGGTGTTTCGCCCGGAAGTTCACCTATTTCGCGAAGTAAACGGGATTGATAATTGTTGTAATCAGCTCCAGCAGGTTTCGCCCATATAGCTTTTAATAATACAAATGGGATGGCGTTAATCACCTGGTCCTGTCGCTCCAATAATTGCAACATCATATTATTGAATGAGCGAATGTTATACCAATCAATAAGGTAATTATATGACCCTTCATAATCTTTACAAAACCATCCATATTCTGAAATAGAAAAGGGTTTTACATCACCAAGTTTTAGAACACTATAGTGATTAATCATGTCCATTATGGCTTCAATGTTGGCTCCGGCCCGTTTTGTTTTTGTTCCATCCAGACTACCATCTAATGTGATGTCATATAAATGAAATGAGAAGAAATCCATGTTTTCACCAGCTACATCTATAAACATCTTCCAGTTCGAATTCCAATGTCCAAAATTATTGCTTTCAAATGCCGGGTGGGCTGCTGTATACCCTCCCACCATAATATCTGGAGTCATTTCCTTAACTCGCTTGGCCACCACATTATGATATTTTGCAATTTCTTCTTTGGTAGTTCCCAATGAACCTGCCTTTACAAAAGGTTCGTTAATAACTTCCAGCATCTTTGGTTGAGGTCGGCCATTGCTTCCGCCTGTACCAAAAAAGTCCTTTAAATAATTGGCGTAAAATTCTGCAGTTGCCTCATGCCCTTCATATATCAATCCATAACGTGATGTTTCTTGTCCATGCGGATACATGTGCTCTTGTCCTCCCACCATCATGTTAGTGTAGCGGTCTTCAAACTGATGTGCAAAAGTTTCGGCGGCATAATTATCAATAGCTAATTGTGCACGGGTCTTCATAAAGTCAATGTCAGGCCATCCGGCTTTGTTAGGATCTTCTTTTGTATTATTATATTCCCAAACTATTGTTCCGTTATTGCGACCGAGATATACATCATTATCTTCCAGGAACGATTTTTTCATATCATCTGATTCCCACTCTTTACCAGTTAAATCTTCGTGGAAAATAAGGTACTTGCTTCGATCGAATTCGGAAACTCCCCCGACGATGTGTTTAATGTTAAGATTAACATCAATAGTATCCTGAGCAATTAATAATATTGGACTCGATAGCGTAAGAATCAAAAGCAGGAAATTCTTATTAATAATAGTTTTATGAGATTGCAGATCCATGGCCCTAATTTTAGTTTCTACAAAAATAAAGTTCACCCAGCGGGCTGTAGGTTCAAATTGGTCTTAAAAAGAGAGGTAAATAAGTTTGGGTATAGTTTAGTAATTGGAGGGTTGGTGTTTGATATCTGATAGGGTTGGTGTTTGAAATATATGAAATCATAAATGTTGAGTGCGATATTGCTGCGAGTTTTAAATTGGCCAAAGACAAATGATGTTTTACTGTCAAAAACGATAAATTCAGATAGTAAGTTGTGACATGATGATTCAGAAGTCCTATGCTAATAAATTGAAAACACAAGATGTTAATCTTGAATCTTTCAGCATTATTTTAAGAATTGGAATACAAGTAATAATTAAGAATGATAAACTCTTACAGAATATTTAATTCGGACTTGTAACTGAAGCTTTGCCAATAAAAGCATTAAATTCGGCAACTCTTCTTCTGGATAGAGGTACGATCGACTCATCTTCCATGATAATAAACTTCTCTTTTACGTTATATTCATACATATAATTTAAGTTTATTATATGCGATTTATGACTTCTGAAAAAATAAGAAGGCAAACCTTCTTCGATCTGCTTTAGTAAATTGTTAATTTTTATTTGTTTTGATCCCAGTATCTTAGCGGTAGTTGCACTTCCATCCGATTGAATGGATATAATTTCTTCCGGACGTAAAAAAATATAGCCGGTACTTATTGATAATGGTATTTTTGATCTGCTGGTGGAGGAGGATGTTTTGGTCATTAATAATTCTTTAAGGTTATAGTCTGGTTTGGTTAATTGATAAGAATAGCAATTACTAGTGCTATGCTAGTCCTAACAATATCCACAAGTTATGTTATTTTTATAACAAAATAAACAAGTACATATTTATTTTTATAAGAAAGATTTTCTTAAGTAGGCTTTATTTTATTCTTCCCGGGTATTCTTTGTCCTTCAATTTTTATATTCTCAATTAACTAGGATAATTATTATTCCTCGGCTTATTGTGTTTTACAAAACTGATTGCTAGCAGTTTTAAGCCTGCGTTTACACATAGTAGGTTAGAAAAGTTGATTTTTTTATTCGGAAGTCTTAAAAGGAATAAGCGCCCTTAATTTCGAATTAACGGTTACAATCCACTATTAATAGGTGAATTAAGTGAAAATACAGAGCTTGACTTAGTTTAAACATTATCATATCTTTTTTTTCCGATTTTTTGTGATCCTCACCTAAGGTCATTTTAAACTATTGGAAGTTGTGCTTTCATAAGCATCATGATTGTGCAATAATTAACTTTTATAACTAAACCTAATTAAGTATGAGAAAGGCATTTCTTATAAGGGGGAGTCCTCACCTCTAATTTCGAAGAATCATTCATTTTTTTCCAATTTATTAACACCTAATATTTAATTTATGAAGAGATTTTACAATCTACTCACCCCTCTTCTTATTATCACTTTGTTATTTGCAAGCTCTTCTTTTTTGCTTGCTCAAAAGGGATATGAAAAGGGAGTGATTCGAATTAAATTTAACCAAACACAGGAAGCTGGTTTGGAAAGTATGACAGTACTAAAAAGTGCCGATGGCATTGTTCGTACTGGTATTACATCAATTGACCAACTTAACGAAAAGTACAAAACAGCATATCTAAAAAGGGTATTCCCTTATGCTGGAAAATTTGAGAAAAAACATAAAAAATATGGTCTTCATCTTTGGTATGAGCTAAGAGTAGATCCTGATGCTGATGTGAAGCGCACATCACAAGACTATCAGCAATTAATAGAAGTGGCCATAGCTGAAGGGGTTCATGTTAAAAAGATTGACTATAAAAGAGAAGCTAACAGCTTTGGACAAAGTTCATTGATTGGTGGCGCCAATGATACCCAATATGGTGATCAATGGCACTACAACAATACAGGACAAACAGGAGGTACGGTTGATGCCGATGTTGATTTACCGGAAGCCTGGGCAATTCAAACCGGAAGTACCGATATTATTGTTTCGATACATGATGGCGGAATTGACGGTAGTCATGAGGATCTGCAAGGGAACTTGTGGACCAATCCAAATGAAATACCCGGTAATGGTATCGATGATGACAACAATGGCTATGTAGATGATGTACATGGTTACAACTTTGCGGACGATACAGGAACGATTCCTGCTGATGATCATGGAACCCATGTAGGTGGTACAGTAGCAGCGGAAACGAACAACGAAATTGGTATGGCTGGCGTTGCCGGAGGTACCGGAGCCGATGATGGAGTACGACTGATGTCGTGTACTTGTTTTGGCTTAACAGGAAATGGTGGTTTCGAGGACTCCTATGTATATGCTGCTGATAATGGTTCAGTTATTTCACAAAATAGCTGGGGTTATGGTAGTTCAGGAGTCTATGATCAGGCTTTACTCGATGCATTGGATTACTTTATAGCTGAAGCTGGTAAAGATGAAAATGGCAATCAGACCGGGCCTATGGCTGGTGGTATTGTTATTTTTGCAGCTGGTAATGATGCTGATAATGGCGAATGGTATCCTGGTTATTACGAGCCTGTACTGGCAGTTGCCGGTACTGACCATAACGACGGTAAATATTTAAGCTCCAATTATGGACCTTGGGTTGAAATGGCTGCTCCCGGAGCAAGTGTTGCCAGTACTGTGCCTGGTAATGCATATGCCAACTTTAGTGGAACATCAATGGCCTGTCCTCACGTGTCTGGTGTAGCTGCTCTAATTGTTTCTCAGTTTAAAGACGATGGCATTACCCCTCAACAAGTATGGGACAGATTAGTATCATCAACCGATCCACTCTCATTTGATGGAGCTGAAGATTGGGGAACAGGTCGTTTAAATGCGTTTAAAGCACTGGCTGAGGACGACGGATTGGCACCGACAGATATTAGTGACCTTATGGCAGGTGAAGTATCTGCAATTACTGTGACCTTATCATGGACAGCACCTGCTGATCAGCCGGATAATTATCCCGCTGTATCTTATGATTTAAGGTATTCAATGAATCCAATTGATGCCGATAATTTTGATCAGGCTACCCAGATGGATGGACCTTCTCCTTTGGCTCCGGGTGAAAGTCAAACTTTTACAGCCAAAGGCTTGAGTCCTGAAACAAATTACTATTTCGCCATTAAATCAGCAGATTTCTTTGGTAATACTTCAGGTATTTCAAACACGGTTAATGCTACAACATTGCCTGCTCCTGAAATAGTAGTTGAAGGAATGCCTGATGTGGCCATTGATTTAGAAGTTAATCCGATTGCGATGGCTCCATTTACCATTCTTAATCAGGGCTCTGCAGAATTGACTTATAATATATTCCCTGTTTATAATGATGGTGGTTTAACACAAGTTCAATCCAACCTGCTTTATCCGGGTAAGGAAGAACCTATATTGGTTAATTTGGATACTCCACTTTCGGGAGAGCTAAATGCTCACACTTCATCGAATAACACTACAGTCCGTCAGTTATCATTTGAAAATGAAGTAGCCAATTCTATTATTTATGATGATGGAGATGATGAAGCTGATGGCACCATTGCCGTAACGGCTAGTGGAACTCCTGTTCAATGGATAGCAGCTGCATCATTTGTAGTGCCTGAAATGGGTGCTCAACCTTTTATACTATCTCATGTTAATGCATTTATTGATGCTTCAGGTGCTGCCGGATCAAAACCTACAACCTTATCTGTTGTTGCAGGAGGAGATACCCCATCACAAGGTGAAGTTGTATTGATGCAGGAGTTTGGTAATGTGATTGGATCGCAATATGTTACCGTTTCCCTTGAAATGCCTGTCAGCTTTCAAATTGGTGACAAATTTTGGATTGTTTATGATTATCCTGATGTTCCATTGCGTTTAGGTTATGATGATTTGGATGGTGGTAATCGACCAGGAGGCAACTTAGTATACCTGAATGGTGCTTGGGAAGATATCCAAAATCAGCCAAACTGGGGTAACTACGTTTGGAATATCAGAGCTATTCAATCATCCTTACAAGGTTTAAGTCTGAATGTATCTGAAGGTTCGATCGCTAATGGTGCATCGCAAGAAATACAAGTCACTTACGATGCTGAAGGTGTAACAACTAATGGAGAACACGACTTCAATATATTTGTATTGAGTAATGATCCGCTTAACCCGGTGTCGAAGGTGGAAGCGACTGTTACTATAACAGGGGCTCCGAATCCATCCTTGGGTGTTGATCCTGCTGAAATAAATGCCAATGTAGATGTCAATACTAATCCGATTCATGTTGAGACCATTACCATTTCAAACAGTGGGAATGCTGAATTGGAATACGACTTTACAGGACCAGTGGTTGATCAGAGTTATCATATTCCTGCTGTTACAGGACATTATCCAAAAGGAATGACAACTAGCTCACTTGGTTTGGCTCCGTATGTTAATAGTGAGGCGAATACAGGTTTACCGGTAGTTCAATTGGATGGATCAATGGCATATGGTATGGAGGTTTATCCTGGTAAATTCTTTATGTCCTTGTCTACGGATGCACCCGGAACTTATGTGACATCAAGCGCTGTTACCTATACAGCCTATGCCGGTGATTTTGCAAAAGGCGACGATCAGCACATGTATATTGTTGACAATGACGAGAGCATGTTGAAGAAACTGGATGTTGAAACAGGAGCTTTAGAGGATGTAGGGTCTACCTTAGCCTTTACCGATTTAGCCTGTGATAAAACATCAGGTGTGATGTATGCAGCTAACTATGAAGATCCGGTTTCAGTACTTTATACGGTAAATATTGAAACAGGTGTAGCAACAATGGTTGGTACAATGGGTGATGGTATAATGGTAGCTATTGCTTGTGATGGTGATGGAAACCTTTGGGGCCTTAACCTGGATGATAATATCTACTCCATTGATGCAACAACAGGAGCAATGACTGCTGTTGGTAGTGCTGGTTTTGATGCCAACTATGCGCAAAGTATGGCTTGGGATCCAGCTAACGATATTGTATATCTGGCAGCCTATAATAATGCCTCAAGTGCTGGTGAATTGAGGATTCTGGATACAGAAACCGGTGCAACTGAACTAGTAGGCGCCTTTCCTGGTAATGCTGAAGTGTGTGCCTTTGGATTTCCTGGTGGTGGCGGATCAGACTTTGTCTCTGTTGAACCATTAGCTGGAACTGTTGCTGCAGGAGGATCTACAACTGTAAACGTAGAAATTGATGGCACAAATCTGCCAAATGGAGAACATGCTTCATCATTGACATTATACACCAATGACATTGAAAACTTGTCAACTACTATTCCTGTTAATGTGCAGGTGAGTGGACAAACCGGTGAGATTGTTATTGCTGAAGAAATGATTGAAATGGGAACTGTTTTTGTGAACGATAAAAAAGAGCAGCCATTCGTAATCAGTAATAACGGTATTGGTGATCTTACTATTTCATCAATAACTGCTACAACTTCATTATTTACCACCGATCTTGTGGATGGAACTGTATTATCTACAGGTGACTCAGTAGTAGTGAAGGTGATATTCAAGTCGCAGTTTATGGGACAGTTCAATGACATACTAACCGTTAATAGCGATGATTTGGCGATGCCTGCAGTAAATGTTACTGTTACTGCAAATACCATTTCGCCTCCGGTTATTGGTCTTGAGCCTGCTGAAGCAGAAGTTGAGATGGATGCCGGCCAGACGAAGGTTGAGCAATTTACAATCAAAAATACAGGATTGTATCCACTTCAATTCTCAATTCCTGAAGTGGCCTTAACGCAAATATTAAGTGATCCTGAGGTCATTCAGAATAATACTACTCTGATTACAGATATGGTTCAGATGGGTGAGAAAGGTACTGCTGACTCACGCAGAGGTAATCCTGTTTTACTTGGTGCTGGTGGACCTGATGATCAGGGTTATGCCTGGATTGATAGTAAGGAAAATGGTGGCCCGGTATTCTCATGGACTGATATTTCAGAAACGGGTACGGAGATTGTTCCGGATAGCGATGATGGTTCAGAAGAGATTGAATTGCCATTTGGCTTCAAGTTTTATGGTGAACCTAAAACTTCGGTTACTGTGGCTTCCAATGGTTTCTTAACCTTTGGTACATCATTAGGTTCGTTTGGTGGTTATTCCAACAAACAAATTCCAACATCAGGTGCGCCAGATGATATTATTGCTCCTTTCTGGGATGATTTGAGACCATCTGCTCGCAGAGGACAAATCTTCTATCAGGCTTCAGCTGAGAAATTCGTAGTTCAGTATCACGAAGTTGGAACTTATAGTAGCCCAACAGGTACCATTACCTTCCAGGTAGTGCTTTATCCAAATGGTTACATTGAGTATCTGTACAATGATGTAAGTTTGTCGAATACTGAAACAGCAACAGTAGGTACTGAAAATGTGGATGGTACTATTGGTTTACAGGTGGCATTTAATACAGCTTTTGTTGAAGATAACATGGCAGTATTAATATTCCCGGGACGTACTCCTTTTGATTTAACTGTAAGTCAGCTTTCGGGTATCGTTCAGCCAAATCAGGAGCAGGTGATTGAATTGACCATTGATGCTACGGATTTAGTTGAGGATAATTATATTAATGAGTTACTCATTAAGAATAATGATCCATTACGCTCAGAACAAGTATTTACTACCATGTTAAATGTTAAAGGATTCCCAGAAATAGTGGTAAGTCCTGAGGTAATAGAATTTGATCCTCTTTTCCAGGGATTATCGTCTATGAAGACCCTTAAGGTAGAAAATACCGGAAGTAAAGACTTGAACATTAGTTCGGTTACTTCTAGTGAAGCTTCATTTACCGTAGATTTTGAGAATCCGATTAATTTGGCTCCTAATACTAGCAAAACATTCTATTTAACATACACAGCCATTAATATTGGTGAAGTTACTGCGGATATTGTAATAAGCAGTAGTGATACCTTTGGTAATGAAGAAGTAAGTGTTGCAGTATCAGGTACCGGACTTGTGCCTCCTGAGGTAGAAGTAACAACAAATCCATCGCCTGTTGAAGTTACAGTAATGGCTGGTGAAATGGAAAGTATTGATGTGGCAGTTGCCAATAATGGTGGTTCTGATTTAGCATACACATTAGTTAAGCCATTCTACTCAACGGTAGGAGAGGTAACTATGGCCAATCATACACCGGCTCCGGCCTTGACTTCTAAAGATGATACGGATTCCCGCGTTGGTGAACCTGTTCAACTTGGTAAAGGTGGTCCTGATATGTTTGGATACATGTGGATGGACAGCGACGAAAGTGCAGAAGTAATGTACGATTGGATGGAAATTAGCGTTATGGGCACTAAGCTTGACTTGGGTGCTGACGATGGCGTATTTGTTGATTTGCCTTTCAACTTCCCATTCTATGATGGCATGTATGCTCAAATGCAGGTGGCTTCCAATGGCTTTATCACCTTTGGAACAGAGCTTGGTTCGATTGGCGGATTCTCTAATCAGGACATTCCTGATGATAGTAATCCTAATAATTTAATAGCTCCACTTTGGGATGATATTGAGCCTCAAAATGGTGATGGTGTGTATTTATATACTACAAACGATTATGTGGTGGTTCAGTACAATGAAGTACCCGCATTCTTAGGTAGTACATATGCTACTTTCCAGGCTATTATATATGCTAATGGTGACATTAAATACCAGTATAAAGATGTTGAATCTTATTCCGGTGTTGAGCGAGCTACTGTTGGTATAGAAAACGAAGACGGTACAAATGCATTGTCGGTTGTATTCAATAATACTTACCTGAAAAACGAATTGGCCTTGATGATTAAGAGCCCATTTGTAACCGGTAGTGTTGCACCTGGTGCTATAGCCAATGTAGAGTTAGTATTTGATGCCAGCGATATGTATGATGGCGTTTACGAAGCCCCATTGAAGGTCTTAAGTAACGATCCGGCAACTCCAACTGTGGAGGTTCCAACAACCTTAACTGTAATCGGTGAGCCTGAAATTACCTTAAGTGCCGATATGATGGTATTTGATCCTATTTATTATATCGAGGATGAAATGAATACTGTAACTCAGGAACTGATCATTAGTAATACCGGAACCAAGTTACTTGCCATTGATTCGGTGTACTTTATGAATGCATCAGATGTCTTTACTAAAGATAAATCGGGCGCATTTGAATTGTTACCTGAAGAAGAGTTAATGGTGAAGCTAAGCTTTACACCAAATGCGGTAGGTACCTATAGTAATAAGCTAAAAGTAGCATCCAATGATGAGGATATGTCATTAGTTTGGGCCGAGTTACAAGCTGAAGCAATTGCTCCACCGGTAGCTGTGTTTGATCCAACAAGTAAACTGGAACTGCACTTACGCTCTGATGAATCTGTTTCATCATTGAGTAATATTGCCAATGGAGGCGCAAGCGTATTGAACTTTGATGCCAGTGTGATATATCTGGAAGATGGTTCTGCAGAAACAACAGCCGTAAGCCCAATCTATGAGCGCAATGATGCTCAGGTAGTGGTGAATCGTTCATTTGCTCAAAGTGGTAGGGCATTAACTTATCAGCAAGCAGCTGAACCAGATAACTTTACCAATTCCATCATATATGACCCAGAGCTTGCTCCGGATGATTATTATGGATATAACGGAACAGCCGCTTATAGCGCAGCTAACAGGTTTATGGTAACAAGCAGTACCTTTAAGTTAACGCACATTACTAACTATTATCAAAATTGGGATGTTAGCGATCCTGTTGTACTTGAGATTTACAAAGGTGGTTCTCTTCCTGGCGAAGGTGAATTAGTAGCTACGCAAGCTTATACGCATGCTGAAGCTTCTGGTGGTGCCAATTGTTTGATTGAATTGAATACGCCATTGAACTTTGTAAGTGGTGATGTATTCTTTGCTGTGATGCATTATCCGCAAGCCATGACTTTCCCTGCCGGATTTAATAATGGTATTGCAGGTGTTGAAGGCGTTTCATATTGGTACGATGTGAATGGCTCTGCATGGTTGGATGAAGATCCGGGTTATGTATATAAAATCAGAGCCTATGAAGCTGCTGGTTCTGTGCAGGGCGATTGGTTGACTATTAGTACGCCAACTGGTGAAGTGGAAGCCGGAACGTCAATTGATAATACACTTTATATTGATGCGAATACCGCTAAAGGTGGATTCAATTATGCTAAAGTGATGTACAACACCAATGACCCAATGAACCCTACTTTTGAGTATCCGGTTGAGATATATGTCAATCAATTACCGGTAGCCATACAGTCGGTAGATACTTTGGTGGTGAATGAAGGTCAGCTTGTTGAGACGATCTTTGAAGTGGTTGATCCTGAAGGTGGACTTGTTGAGTTTGAACTTGAAAATGCCAATGCCTTTATATCTATGCAAGTTGACGGTAACCTGGCAACTGTAACTTATGCTCCTGATTTTGAACAAGGAGGAACACATAACTTCGTGCTTAAGGCGACGGATGATATGGGTGAAAGCATTAGTCTTCCTTTCGCTATTATAGTGAAAAACGTTAACAGGGTACCTGTTGTGATGGAAGATATAATGAGTCAACTGTACTTTGTTGATGATGCACGCAACGAGATTGATTTGGCTTATTATTTCAACGATCCGGATGGACAAGAGTTAGTATACTCTGCTTTTGCCAGTTCGTATGATGCCTTTGATCTTGAGGTGGATGGTGATAAACTGCACATTACACCTACTGACCTGGGTACGGCAGTGGTAACAGTTCTGGCTACCGATCCTGAAGGAGCGCATACTGCTATTACATTTAATGTAAGAGTTCGTGGTGCAGAGAATCATGCACCAGAGCTAGTTATGGCAATGGATAACATTATGATGTTCCCTGATGAATTTGCTGACCTGGATTTAAGCAATTATTTTGTTGATCCGGATTGGGATGAGTTATCTTATAGCTTCACGCTTTCAGGTACTTCTTCAGTTAACGTAAGTTTAAATGGCACTGTAATGTCAATCGATCCTTATCAGATAGGTATGGCTGTACTTTCTATTTACGCTGATGACAGCAGAGGCGGTGTTACTGCTACTACGCTGGGTGTTGTTGTATTGGGCGATGCCAATGGAGCACCATTCCTTGTTAATGCCTTAAATAACCGCAATTACAGCATAGCAGATACAGAAGATAATATTGATCTGAATTCCGTATTTGCGGATCCTGAAAACGATCAGTTGATGTATGTAGCCAAAGTTACTTCTGGTGAATCGGTTGAGGTTGAGGTAATAGATAATGTTCTTCAGGTAACACCTATTGCTGAAGGCAGCAGTGAGATTATTATTTATGCTAGCGATGAGCAGAGTGGATTAGCTTACACAACATTTATTGCTGAGGTTGGAGGTGTAACTACCAATTTAGGTGATGAAAGCTTAGATGCTAAGCTAAGTAACTATCCGAATCCATTGCGTGAGACAACTACATTTACTTACTCTATTGTTGAAGCAGGTGAGGTAAGAATTGAAATCGTAGACCTTAAAGGAAATACAGTGGAAGTTCTGAATCAGAAGCTGCAAAGTAGTGGTGAGCATGAAGTGGTTTACGAAGCTGGTAAATTACGAAGTGGAATGTATTTCTATCGATTAATTGTTAACGATAAAGCGATACAAACCAATAGAATGATTGTAAAATAATATAATCAACACTTGTTCATAATTAAAGCCATCTGCTTCGTGCAGGTGGCTTTTTTTATATCTGACTTTTAGAGTTTGAAGTTGAAATCAGGTTGTTATATTATTCTGTCTCTATTTCTTTTATAAGGATAGTATGGGTTTCTCGTAGCAGTTTTCTGCTAAAGTATGAAGAGCTTTTAAAGGTATAATTGACGTCAAAAATAATCAGATGTTCATCACGAGTCATCTCAGCAATTTCAAAAGAAAGATAACTGGTTATCGGATATTTGCTTTTAATATAATTTTCGAGGTAATGATCCAATTCTTTTGAACCAATTTTCAAGTCTACTTCCTCAATAAATTCTTTATCACCTTTGTTTAATTCAAATAATCTAAGCTTTTTCATTTTGTAATGTTTTATTTATACTAAAATTATGAATAATATCTTTTAGCTGAGTAGGGTGCTTTCCCAAGTAGCTCAGAGTATTATAAAGTTGCGAACGTAAACCTGCATTAAATATTTGAACTTTCATCAATAATGTTCAAAAACTATAATTCTTTATTTACAAAATTGATGCCACAGCATTGATATTTTGCCTGTGTTGGCTCGACTTAATTTAATATTTTGGCTCGGACCATAGGATACAATGCGCTTGGTGTTGAATAAGGATGAGGGATTAAGGAATAGGTTTTGGGGGTAGGCCTTAGGTTTTAGGAAGCGATTAAAGAAGAGTGATAATCGATTAAGGATGGTATGAGTTAAAGTATCAGGATGCGATCTTTATTAACAGCTTGCCAATAGAGATCGCATCCTTAGTATGGATCATCCTTTTTAGAGGTTTGACGAAACGTTTTTTTTTGAATTCATGTAGATCAAGAACGTTCCTTGTCAGGTAAGGTGATTTAAAAGATAGAAGTGTTGTTGTCGGCTAGTGATAATGTACTAAAAAAGGTCATAAAAAAACACCGACAACTGCAGTTATCGGTGTTTTTACTAAAATTGAATTCGTCCTATTTCTTAATTAATTTACCTTTTGAAAGTCCTGTTTCAGAAATAATTTCGTACAGATAAACGCCCTTAGCCAGCTGCACAACATCTACTGATGCATTTGGCAGGCATTGCTGATGTATTAATTGTACACCATTTAAATTGTAA
Organism: uncultured Carboxylicivirga sp.; assembly: GCA_947503525.1. Classification (GTDB taxonomy): domain Bacteria; phylum Bacteroidota; class Bacteroidia; order Bacteroidales; family Marinilabiliaceae; genus Carboxylicivirga. The sequence goes on from CANNEA010000001.1 coordinate 205,579, forward strand.
ATATTCACCTCGCAAGGCGTATTGGCACCTTTAAGGAAGGTAATGCTACTTGCAGGATTAGGATACAGCGTATTAAATTCTTCATTTATAGGTCGTGTGCTAACGTCATTGTCATCAACTACTACGTAAACAAAGTCGGAGTAACGCCCATCTTCCGATGTTACCCATACTTTGGCAGCACCTTGCATTACACCAGTTAGTTCACCTTCGTTGCTTACTGTTACCACGCTCTCATTAGCCGATTTGTATACCAGGTTGCCACTTAAACCATCCACCGTAGTATTGAGTACCAGAGTTTCATTCTTACTGATTTTGCAGGTGCCCGGACTAACCGTAATTTTGCGGGTGTCAGCACCATCTTTAAAATGACCTCGGTAAAAACCGCTTCCCATTACCGTCATCCATAAGGTTTCAGCATCATGCAAGTCGAATTCCACCTGCGTGATTGCATCAGGCTGCCCCAAACGATGGTTACTTTTACTCCATGTTTGGCCACGATCAAGGCTGATAAAAACACCAGGATTCTTAGTGAGGTGAGCTTGAGAGATAATAAGGACATTATGGTCGAATGGCGATACATCAATGCAATCCACAAAAGGGCCATCAAATAGTTGAGTCCAGGTAGCACCGTAATCATCACTATAGAATAAACCGCCATCATTAAGATTTGCAGCCCTGCGTCCTCCGGTAATATACATTCGGCCAGTATGATCAAATGTAATGCTATTAACACCTTCTATTTTATCAGATACAGGTATTTCAGTCCAGGATTGTCCACGGTTGGGGGTATGGAACAACCCGCCATCCGTCTGCACTTCCTTATTCCATGGCGCCGCCACAAACATGGATGCTCTGGTATCATCCCGCGGATCAAACTCAATGATTTTTACCCATACTTTACTTGGCATGCCACTATTTGATGGAGAAAAGGTTTTACCTGCATCTTTTGATACATAGAAACCGCCTTCTTTATCCTTATCGGGTCCATCGGTTCCGCTTCCTCCTCCTGATCCGGCTACCTCCGTAATGCCATGATACATGTAATCCGGGTTAATCGGATCGATAAGTAAGTTATTTGTTCTCATCCATTCTTCCGCAGGCGTGGCTTGTCCCCAATCTTCAAAGGTTTCAGCTGCATCTGTTGACTTATAAATACGATCCAGATGATGCTGACGCATGGAAGTGGTGTATACCGTGTTTTCATCCCATGGATGTGTGACTACTGCAAATACACTCTCATGTGACTCATCGAGGTAAGTAGCTGCCTGGCGGCCTTCGGTTCCATCATTGGCAGTTCGCCACAGATGGTGCTCACCTGATCCTAAGTACAGAATGCCTTCACCTAGGCGTCTGTCCTGATACAAACATTGACCAGGTAGGTTGCTGTTACCGGTACCCATAATGTTATTATCATCGGTATACGTTTCATCTACCTGGGTAAATGAGGCTCCATTATCAGTGCTTAAGAAGGTATTGTGAGCATATAATAGCATGATATCTCCAAGGCTGTTTACCGCGCAATAGCGCAATGAACGAAGTGGGTAATTACTACCCCATTGCTGGTTGAAGAGGGCATGGCCTTCTTCCATATTATCATCATATGGATTGTTTCGGCTCATCCAATAGGCGCGATCGGCATTCCATGCCGGTTCGTAATCACGAGCGGTATTAATCCAGTTTTGGCCCCCGTCGCTTGTGCCATACAATCTACCCGGAATAAAGGAGAATTGAATTTGAGCATCATAAAATCCTACATACAAAGCATCTTCACGCGATGGATCAACATTCAAGGAATTAAAATACTGAACCGCATTTGTTGGTTTTGTAGGGTATTGGCTTTGTGCATCAGCCTTACTAATACCCAGCCATTTTCCAATGTACTGGTAATAACTACCTGCAACACCTCCGGTTAATCGGTTGATATCAATACGAAGATTACCATTAATTTTAGTGAAGCTTACACCATTATCGACACTTTTATATATACCACCATCATTGCGCGTGGTATTGCCATCGGCATAATATTGTATTTGATCTATCAGGTAAAGGATGAATTTACCACTGGTCTTATCATAGTAATAATCCATATCCATTATGGTATTATTATCTAACTGACCTTCGCCAATATTGGACCATGAGCTTCCTCCATCGCTTGATTTATATAAACCCATTTGTGAGGCCGCAAATACCATCTGGCTGTTCTCAGGGTGAACAATAATACGAGCAAACTGTGCTTTGGTATCCAGTCCTGTAGTTAATGCTGTCCAGCTCTCACCTGCATTGGAGGTTTTCCAAATGGTACCCATATAATCCGAATCATTTCCACGCGGATTAGCTGCATTAGCTTCCTTCATAGATCCCCAAAGGTGTCCTTGTCCTCTACAATGGTTTCCGGCACCTACATACCAGATGTCGTCATCGGTCGGATCTAAAGCAACGGCTGAAACCTTACGGTACCAACTACGTGTATCATTACCATCACCATCATTATCATACCATGGGCAATGCTTAATATTGGTCCAGCTGCGCCCCGTATCTACACTAAAGAATAAACGTGAGCACTCTATGGCTATGGCATGTTTAGCCTCCTTGGTGGAATAGTAAGCATCATACAAGCGAAAGAGTTCGCCGGTGCCATCCACATCTTTTATCGTATTCCAGCTTACACCATTATCTTCGGTTTGATAGGTGTTACCCATATCCGGTGAAGTCATACAGATGTTAGGTAATAATGGATGATAACGTAAGAAATTTACAAATCCGGAATTACCCGGTCCAAATTGTTTCCAGCTGACGACTTCATCAGATTCAATGCGTTCGTTTTTCACACGATGCATGTACTCATCGTAAAAAGTACGTGTGGTAAACGACCATACATTACCTGTTGTCACCACATCACTGCCATCAATTTCGTCCACTCGCCAGTAGTAGGTTTTATCGTTTTCCAACTCATCTAAGGGGTATTGATTGGCCGTAATGTCAGTAGCTACTTGGTTTAGAGCATCGTCAGCTTCACCAAAATACACATTGCGTTTAACGGCTCCCATACCACTTTGCCAGCTTAACACTGTATTAATGGTTCCTATAGCAGTAGCCTCATGTTCCGGAGTAGGCCCCCAGGCTTCGGGTGTATCTACCACTTTTACCAACTGCACATCATCAAGGTACATGTGCTGACCTTCTGTAATAAAAGGCACTTCGATAAAAGGTAGGAAACCAGCCATTGCTTTTCCGGTTTCAAATTCCACCATTACCTGAACAAAGCCATTGGCAGCCTCGGCTTTAACAGCTTCATTTACTACTTTAAATTCAACATTACCAGATAACTCTGTACCCTCACACAAGCGTACTTTAAAGTTGTGAGCCGAATAATCCGCATTGGTTTTATAATAAAACGAAAATTTATAAGTTGCATCTTCCAAAGGAGGAAATTTCTCACAACGAAAAGTTGGGGCGTAATTGGGGTTATTCGCATATACCTCGTAATATAGCTTTAATGAACGTTCACCACTATTTACGTTTTCAGTATCGCTTACAAACCCTATATAAGGCCATGAACGCCATAGAGTAGAACCCCCATAATAGTAATAAGCGTTTTGTGTTCCACCGGCATTGCCTTCTTCAAAACTACCATCAGGAATTAGGTTGAGCTGAGCTGTCAAGAGCTGAACTGTTATAAGTAAACTAAGAGATAAAATTAGTCTCATATAATTATTGTTTTAATTTTTGAATACGTAAACTCTTTGTCTTTGTTATGCCTAAAATCAGACTATCACAAAGAGGCATTACTATTGGTATTATTAAAGTGGCAAATTAGAAATAAGACTTGGGAACCTACATAATTTTTGGATCATAAACGGGGGGGATTATCGTTTTTGGCAAGTATGGATAAAGCATAGCTCCGCTATCCTAATATTAGTTTATTCTTCTTAGAGATGAAAAAAACAGATGAGGTACGATTAGGGCCTGCTTTATCGCAGACTTATTTTATAAACCAGTGCTACATCTCCACCTTGTGGTTGTTTCTTGGGCTGATGTAATACTAGTCCATCCTTAGTTTGTTTCCATTTAATACGCTCCTTACTTCCTAATACCTTGACCGATTTAACCTTTAAGTTCTTGGCTTCATTTGCAAAGACCTTAAGGCAAGAGCTTAGTTCGTTTTCCTTCCATCCAAGCTGAATGGCGTAAACGGTATTTCCTTTTTGCGTGTAGCGAATGTCATTGGCATTTAATGAATACAAACCTTTTCTAATGGCTCCATATTCATTCCAGGCATCTTCTGGATCACTTTTTAATTCAGTTGGCCCCTGACCATATGCTACAAAAGGGCGGGTGTTATAGATAGCTTCACCATAAAGCTGCATCCATTGGCCTATGCCTTTCATAGCTTCCACTTGTTCCTCAGGTATGGTGCCATCCGCCTTAGGGCCAGCTGAAAATAATAATACTCCATTTTTACTAACCACATCGGCCAATAAGCGAATCGCTTTCTCGGGGGCAATGGCTGTTCGTTTGTTCTTGTCATAGCACCATGAACTGCCCAGAATAAAATCGGTGATCCATACTTCAGAAGTGATGTCTTCCATAGTTGCACGTTCAACATTTACCACAGCTAAATCAGTCGGGAAGAAGTCTCCCTTGGTATTTACCACAACCTCCTTGTTTTGTAACTTCGCTTTATTAAAATAATTGGCTAAAAACTGTTTTCGATGTGATTCTTTAATATAGCGCTGTCCAAAATCCATCCAAATATAATCGGGGCAGTAAGCTTCAATAACTTCATCTAGCTTGGCTAACCAATAATCGTTAGCTTCATCATAAGGCATGTTTCCATATAGTAAGCGGTACTTCTCCTCTTGCGGCACTTCGCAAGTTTCATAAGTAAGGTTGTGGCGGCTAAGAGGGCGTAAGAAACTATTTTCTGTTTTGGGATAGAACAAGTTGTGAAAACCATGGTGAAATGTAGCCATGAATTTTAAGTCTCGTGACTTGGCTTCGTCAGCTATGGCTTTAACCACATTGATTTGAGGCCCCATTTGCACCGAGTTCCATGGATTGACTTCACTTTCCCAGAGGGAAAAGCCATCATGATGTTCAGCTATAGAACCAACAAATCGAGCGCCCATCGTTTCAAATAAATCCACCCACTCTTTGGCGTTAAATTCAGGCGCCTTCCACAGAGGAATAAAATCATGATAATGTGTGCTGTCGCCATAGCTTTTACGATGTTGCTTGTAAATCTCACTTCCCCATCCTACCCGATCAGGCACATACATCCATCTTGGATACCACTCACCCCCTGTGGCGGGTACGGAATAAATACCCCAGTGAAAGTAAATGCCTAATTTGGCATCAGCAAACCATTTAGGTACTGCCTGATGTTGTTTCAAGCTTTGCCAATCGGAAGAAAAAGCGTTTTGAGCTATTGTATTTGAAAAACATGCGAGGCTGAAAAATAGCAGTATATATAGTTTTTTCATGGTTTTAATTTAAGTGAGAAGGGAGTTAAGGTTTAAAGGAGCGATGTTTGAAAAAAAAATATTGATGCGATCTTTATTAGTAGCCAACCAATAATGATCGCATCCTTACCCTTAATCATCCCAATGTTTATCAACAATGGCTTGTATTTCGGGATAGTTTACATCCGTCTCGTTTAAAGCCTCGCGCTGCTGTTTTAGTTCCTTTTTCAAATCAGTAATAATGCTTTGATATCTGGGATCATCATAACGGTTGTGTAGTTCCTGAGGATCGTTCTTTAAATCATATAACTCCCAGGTATGGGGTGTTTCTTTGTCGATACCCACATAGGTTGTTTCCCAGTAATGGCCTTTAAAATCTTCTTTTGGAAGATAGTGTTTTCCGTAATAGAAGATCAGCTTATAATCTTTAGTGCGTACACCAAAATGAGCCGGCACATAATGATGAATAATGTGCATCCAATAACGATAATAGGTGGCTTGTCGCCAATCTTGTTCTGGCTCTCCTGCCAGGCTATTGATAAAACTGGCACCTTGCATATAATCCGGCGTTTCTCCTCCGGCTAACTCAATCATGGTAGGCGCAAAGTCGGTATTATTAATCAATAAATCGGAGACCTGACCTTTTGCTATCATTTTAGGGTAGTGCACAATAAATGGCATTTGCATAGCCTCTTCATACATCCAACGTTTATCCATAAAGTCATGCTCTCCCAGCATCATGCCCTGATCGCCGGTGTAGATGATCACCGTGTTTTCCCAAAGACCTTCGTCTTTTAAAAACTGGAATAAACGTCCTAAATTATCATCCACACCTTTTACACAGCGCAGGTAATCTTTCATGTATTTTTGATAAGCCAGATGAGTACCCAGATTATGATCAATGCTATCGCCAAAAAAGCGTTGAGCATAATTGGTGCGATAATTCACCATAGTTTGATGACGTGGTGAAATGGATGTGCCAATGTAATGTAGCAAGCTGTCGTTTTTTCCTCTTGTGCCTTCTGATCCCCAGTTGGGTTGATTATACATTGATGCTGGTTCAGGTATCTCTGTATCGGCCAAATACGCTTCATATCGGGGTGCATATTCAAACATGTCGTGAGGTGCCTTATAGTGATGCATCAGAAAGAATGGTTTTGACTTGTCTACATTTTTAATGTAATCGATGCTTAAGTCTGTGATCACATCTGAAGAATGCCCTTCCGATTTAACTACGTTTTTGGGCCATTCCCCCTGGCCTTTTTCACGAAATTCAGGATTGAAGTATTTACCCTGACTTGGCAGCACTTTATAGTAGTCAAATTTTTGTGGCTCACTTTTTAGGTGCCATTTGCCAATAATTGCTGTGGAGTAGCCAAGTTCTTTTAACTCCATTGGCAGGTACTGTTTTTCAATGTCCAATGCATGATCCAGATCCAATACCCCATTGGTTTGCGGATATTGCCCTGTCATTATACTAGCCCTACTTGGCGTGCAAATAGAGTTGTTGCAATAGGCATTGCTGAAACGAATACCGTCAGCCGCTAATTTGTCAAGGTTGGGAGTTGGGTCTAAATTGGCCAAGCGTCCTCCGTAAGATCCGATGGCATGTGCAGCATGATCGTCGGACATGATAAAAATGATATTGGGTTGCTTTTTCTTCGCCGATGAGGTGAGGCAAAGCAAGCTAAGTAATAGAACTGATAAGTATTTCATGTATTTTAATTTTAAGTATCAAGTATTGATTATCAAGTATCAAGACTGATTTTAATATCCAAATTAATCATTCCTCGAAAAAAAGATTTGTCGTCCATTTTTCAATATAAGATCATCGCCACTCAAGTGAATATCTTTACTTAAGCGTATATCTGTTGATGAGGCGCCAATTTTAAACGTATAATTTCCGGCTTTAGCAATCCATTGGTCAGAAGTGTAGCTAACCAGTTGCTGCGGCGAAACTTTAAACCTAATCTCCTTTTCTTCACCAGCCTTTAAATCTACCCTTTGAAAGCCTTTTAGTTGTATGGGTTTTAATCCCGAGTCGACATCCTTAGGGGATACATATAGCTGAACAATCTCAGTTCCGTCCATTGAGCCTGAATTTTTAATGGTACAGCTTATGCTGATTCTGTCATCACTTAGTTTAGCCCTTTCGCTCATTTTAATATTTGAGTAATCAAATGATGTGTATGATAAGCCATAACCAAAGGGGTATTGTGGTTCATTGTTTTTAGAGTAGCCATTTTTATAGTTGATTTCTTGTTTAGCTTCGGTTCTAGGATATGTGACGCATAGCTTGCCTGATGGATTAACATTACCCATTAGTATATCGGCTAAAGCATTACCACCTTCTTCGCCCGGAAACCAGGCCTGAATGATGGCTGCGCATTTATCTTCAAATTTACTGACCAGCTGTTGGCGTCCACCATACATGATTAACACAACAGGCTTTCCGGTGGCAATTAGTTTTTCAACAAAAGCTTCCTGTTCTCCAGGCAGTCTGATGCCTTTGCGTTCGCGACCTTCGCCACAGAGGTAGATGTTTTCGCCCATAGTGGCAATAATCACATCACTTTCTGAAGCTATTTTCATAGCATTGTCCAAATCGGGCTGTGGTAGACCTTTAATGGCAATCAGTTTAACACGGCTTAAACGATCATCGCCCAATCCATCTGTCGAAATGGTGGATTCAAGGGCGGCACTCCAATCGCAGCCTCGTTCATGTCTTATGGTAACATCACTGTCCACCTTGCCTTCAAGTCCTTCTTTTAAAGTTACAATTTTAGGGTTGTTGGCATCGTATTCTTTTCCCCACCAAAATGAAATCATCGATTGATAGGTGTAATCGCCAAGCATACCATGGGTGGTGGCTGCATTGGGCCCAACAAGAGCTATATTCTTGGTGTCTTTAAGGGGAAGTACACCATTATTCTTTAAGAGCACTATGGACTGACAGGCTGATTCATAGGCTAATTTACGATTGGAAGGAGGATCAAAATCCAGTTCTCCATCTTTACCTATTTGAGGATTTTCATCCAGTAAGCCTAGTCGGGCTTTCATTATTAATGAACGCTTTATTGTGGCATTAACTTTTTCAATTGAGGTTAAACCTTGTTCTATGGCCTCAGGCAATAAAGGGTAAGCTATTGGTTCGGCTAATTCGATGTCAATACCGGCATTAATAGATTTGGCTGCTGCATCCATTAACGATTCAGCTTGTTTGTGTCCTCTATGCAGTAAACGAATGGCACCATAATCACTTACTACCAAGCCGTCAAATCCAAGTTCCTGGCGTAGCATTGTGTCAAGCATGGCATGATTGGCGGCCACAGCCAAGCCCTGATATTTACCATAGGATGGCATTATACTTTTAACTCCACCAACTTTAATAACAGCTTCGTGTGGCATCAGATATTCTTCGTACAGTTCTTTTCTGTTATTATTTTGAGCTCCGTATCCGGCAAAATGTTTACTGGTTGCAGCTACACCGTTTCTTAGGTCATCCCCTTGCAGTCCTTTTACAAAGGCAACACCCAGGCGACTGGTTAAATAGGCATCTTCGCCATAACTTTCTTCAATACGATTCCAGTGCGCCGTTCTGCTGATATCAAGCATGGGAGAGAGGGCAAATGTGGCTCCTGCAGCTCTCATATTAAGACGGGTTGTTGCTGAGTTTTTCTCTATTAATTCCGGATTCCAGGTACAGCCCATTCCTATTTGTTGAGGAAAGGTAGTCGCGCCTTGTGTGGCAAATCCCGTTATGGCTTCTTCATGAAAGATGGCTGGTATTTTCATTCTGGTTTCGGTAATGAGATAATGTTGCACATCCCGTACAAAATCTCTTAGCTCCATAGGCGTCATGCTTAATCCAGATGAAAATTGGCAAAAGTGACCAATCCCATGCGGAATAACCTGCCTTGCTTTCTTAGCAGAAAAACGATTGTTTTCCATTACCAGCATTGGTCGAATACCGGTTATCTGAACCAGTTTTTTTTCCATGCTCATGTCCTGCATCAAAGCATCCACATGAGCTTCAATTTCAGGATTTGAAAAAGAAGACCTTACTATTTTTTGATCTGCTTTTTGACTACAACCAATAATCATTAAGTTGAGCCATGAGGTGATGAGTACAAGTCTGAAATTTATTGATGTCATATAAAATATTTTAATAGTCTGATTTCAATGTTTTTCCAATTTCAATTTCTTCAATGGAGGCAAAGGTGCCATTGACTTCCTTAATTTCCAGTTTAAGGTATCGGATGGAACTTTTGATAAATGACAGATTTCGATATTGAGCATCAGCCTCTCCTTCAAAGAAGCATAGGTGCATCCAGTTTTTGTTATCAATACTGCCATATAGCTCACAGCTGGTAATGTTATCCTCTTGCAATGCTTTTTCCGGTGCCGGTTTACATCGGTGTTTTTGCACAATATTCATAACATCTACATCATCTACAACCATACCTAAATCTATAACGATTGTTTGAGGGAAAATACTGTCAGATGTCCAGGTGTAGTAGTTTTTTCCTGGTATCTTGGTGGCATCAATCAAATAGTCTGCATTGCCACTTGAAGCATAAACCTGCTTAACGGGTATGGACTGCTGGATAAGTGCGCCCTGATTAGGTAAGGGCTTTCGGCTTAGGTCTGGATTCCAATTGTGGCTAATGTCTTTCAATAAGTCAAGATAGATGGTGTCTAATAAACCATCTCTGTTGGGCATGCAGTTGAGCATAAAGTTACAATAGCGCTGCTCACATTGCTTCAGTTTATTTACAATCGTATCTAATCCATCATTATCTTTCATACCAGTTGGTGTTTCATCGCTCCAGAACCATCCATTGCCTTTAACGCTGCAATGACCAAGTGCTGAAGCCATAGTATTATTGGATGAAGGGAAAGCACCAAAGGGGCCTTCGAAATAAGGAATGTCAACATGGTAGGGCGCTTGCAAATGGGTGTGATCGGTAATTAAACATTCTGGCTGAAGTGATTTAACCAAGGTCCGTATTTCATGATAAGGTACCTCATGATGCCCCATGCGCCAAAACCAACCATCAATAACCAGATAATCAATTTTGCCATAGTTACTCAATAATTCTCTTATCTGTCCTTTGATGAAACTCAATTTATCATCATCAATTTGTCCTTTGTCGATTTTATGAGTGCTGTCCCAAATAGAATAATACAAGCCAACTCCAAGACCACGTTCTCTAAATGCATCAACATATTGCTTAACGATATCTTCTCCATATGGTGTTGAGGCTACATCATACGCGGTGAACTGACTATCCCATAAGCAAAAACCTTCGTGGTGTTTAGTTGTTAAAAGCCCAAATTTCATTCCTGCGTTAAGGGCAGCATCAGCCCATTGATTGCAATCAAGATGAGTTGGATTAAATTCGTTGATAGGGTAGTTAGCCTCACCCCATTGAGCTCCATGCGACATAATGTTGTAGCAAATGAACATGCCAAAGCGCTGCTCAATAAAATCACTTTTTAAGTGCTGAAGATTATTTAGATGATCTGGAGTATTACATGAGATTGTACAGATCAAAATACTAATGAATAAAAAGCTCTTATTTATCGATCTTGAATATTGGGTTGATAACATAGTTAGCTGTTGTGTATTGAATTCGAAAGGTAGTTTAATCACTTAGTAAGAGGGGTGAAATTTGTGATTGAAAAGGGTGTGAATTTTATTTTTACTTGATTTCTGCTGTACAAAAACTAGACAAGTGATTATTAAGCCTTGTGAAACCAGTTGTCTGTTCAAATAGCTTCATCATTAACAACAAAAAAACGACCCATGGAATTTATCCACAGGTCGTATAGAATTTTGTTGTTTGATAATAAGTTTTACTCAAGAATAAGCCAATTTAAATTGACGGACTTGGTACTTCCCCAATCACTCTTGAATACCACCACCAAATTATGTACACCTTCAGTTTTTTCTGTAATATCTGTTTCAATGGTTTTCCATTTGCCCCAACCTCCAGTGTATTCAATTGGAAATTCTGCTATCTTCTTCCCTTCGGGATGGTTTAAACGAATTTCAAAACTGCCAATGCGCTGGCCTGATGCAATTCTGGCTTTTATTTTGGAGGCCTTACTAAAGTCTACCCGGTCAAATCGGACATAGCTCATCATTCGCGCATCACAAGTCATCCATCCTTGTGGTTCATCACCACTAGCAAAACTTGTTGCTAAACCTGATATATCATTGTAACGGTCAACCTGTATGGTGTCACCAATTTGGGGCGTTCCTATGCCTCGACGCGTTGGTTTAACCTTTTTGATGGTTCCATCTTTTTTGAATTCCATATAATCAGCACACATCGATCGAAGCTTGTTATAGCCACTTATGTCCCAATGGTGATAAAATAGAATCCATTGCCCATTGTACTCAACAATAGAGTGGTGGTTGGTTCCATTATTAATATTATCCATTATTTTACCCTGGTACTGATAAGGTCCCATCGGCTTGTCGCTGGTTGCATAGCCTATTGTATAGCCTTCATCCGGAAAAACATGAGCAAATGTAAGGTAGTAGATGCTGTCCTTTTTAAATGGAAATGATCCTTCTTTGTAACCGGCAGGCATGCCTTGAACCAAAATGGGCTCTGCATCAATTTCTTTCATATTGTCTTTTAATGGAGCCACATATAACTCATGACCGCCACCAAAGAATAAATAGGCTTTGTTATCATCGTCTAGAAGTAAGCCTGGATCAATACCACTAACGCCTTTAATAAATGACTTTTCCCACTTAAATGGGCCGGTAGGACTACCGGATACTCCCACGCCAATACGACGAAAAGCATTGTCGTTTTTAGGTTTAGCAGGATAGTAATAATAATATTTTCCATCTTTTTCAATACAATCAGGGGCCCACATAGCATATGTATCTTTGGCTCCCCATGGTACATCATTTTCTTTGAGTACCCATCCATGGTCCTTCCATGTTGATCCATTTTCAAGCGAGAAAGCATGGTAGCCTGGCATGCAAAAGCGAGGAAATTCAGCTTCACGTCCTGCTGGTGGATAAGTGTCACTGGATGGGTATACATACAACTTTCCATCTACCACACGTGCCGTTGGATCGGCAGTAAACATATGAGTTACCAATGGGTTTTGTGCTAGCCCAATAAAGCTAAACAAACTAAGTGCTATGATTCCAATATGAAGTTTTTTGAATGTCATCATTATTATAGAATAAATATTTATTCAAAATTAATTCCTAATCAGCATTATAACTTGGATGAATTATAGTAATAAGAGGTGTGATATTAGGAATTCCATGCTTTATACAAAGGTCTATAAAAAGGAACGGTTCTTTATAAACTACATGCATATAAAGAACCGTTCCTTTAACTATAAGTAAAATTTATTATAAATCTTGTTCCAAATCGCCTCCTATGTCAGCTTCTCTGTAGCCTTCAAAAGTAATTTTAAAGGCATGCGAATGCTCTGTAGGGAAGTTCTTTGGGGCTTTAAGGATTAAGCCTTTTTCGTTGCGCTCCCATTCAATCTCTTCATCACTGCCAAGTAGGCTAATGCCAGTAATAGCATTGTTAATCAATGATAGCTCGGTGCTAAAGGATTTGATTACTATGTCCTTTTTAGGTGTGTCCATGACTATGGCAAATACTTCGCTATCTGATTTCTTAGTGAAACGAATATCCGTTTCCTGATACACAATTTTTTTGCGTTCAACTTTATGACCGCCTGCTGGTAAGCGAGTAGGGCCTTCACCAAATACAGTCCATGGACGTGTTTCATAAATGGCCTCACCATTAACAGATAACCATTCACCCATTCCTTTTAGCAAGTCTTTCATTACATCAGGAATAGTTCCATCCGGGTTTGGAGGCACATTTAATAACATGTTACCATTTTTCGATACGATATCAACCAATATGTCAACTAACTCATTAGTGCTAACGAATTTTGCATTTGAACGGTAAAACCAGGCTCCTGGTGAAGTATCAGTTATCCAGGCTTGTTCTTTCTGTTGATTAGGACGGCCACGCTCATAGTCTCTGATCGCCGTTTCATCTGTAAATGTGGTTTCTTTAAACAGCACGGCTACATCCTTATTCCACTCAATACCTTTATTGTAATAATAGGCTAAGAATTTTTTGCGGTACTCTTCACTCATTTCCTCAAGCCACCAATCAAACCATAATACATCTGGTTGGTACACATCGATATATTCTTTTAGTTTGGCCCACCAAAGCTTATGAAAGTTTTCATCAGGCATTTTATCCTTCATGGTATGAGGTGTGGTGTATAAGTCATAATCTTTAGGGTCAACTTTGCCATACTCGTGAGCAGGAGCGTAATACATCCATGTAAATGCATGATGGAATGAGGCCAGAAACTTCATGTCACGTTTCTCTATCTCTTCTTTCAGAAGTTGCGACACATCCACACCACCATAATTTACCGAGTTCCATCGGGTAGCTTTACTATCCCACATAGCAAAATTATCGTGGTGCATTGCTACAGGGCCTGAAAATTTAGCACCTGATAGGGCAAATAATTCAGCCCATTCTTTGGCATCGAAGCCACTAGGGTCAAAACTTTCTACTAAAGATTTATAACCATATTTTTCATCTTCGGTAGGATCACCAAAGAGTTTAGTGTGGTGTAGATAATTTGATGTTGGCTTACCATTATTTTGACCAGTTTTCCAGTTTGGAATACCATTTTTACCATACATAATCATTCCATGCCATCCACCCATATATAGATTTGGCTCCATGTCAATAAAGGCTTGTGATACTGGGCCCCAATGGGCATATATACCAAATTTGGCATCCTTAAACCATTCCGGCACCTGATTGACCTCATTTAATGATTCCCATTCGGCGGTGAATTTCTTTTCTGATTCTTTAGGTTTCGTTTCTCCATTGCAACTAACCAGCGAAAGCGAAATTGCCGCGGTCAATACAAAAGATGTAATTTTTGAATGTATCATTTTGTGTGCTTGTTTTGCTTAATAATATTGTAAAAGTATAAGTATGATTTGTTAGTATGGTGGAGATAATGCATTTAAAGAGGTAGGTATTTAATTTTTATCCATTTTTTATAAGCTACAAAAAATACACCCCTTTTACCGCTTATTTTATGCTCTCATTCACGAATGAATCCATCTATTTTAGCAGAATGTTATCTTTTAAATTGAAATCTTTCGTAATGTTAAATCATTTCAGAATCAGTGTTGGAATTTGTGTTTTTGTAAACTTACTTTTCTTATCATCTTGTATAGGTGATAATGAAAGTACGCGTCGTGAAATTGATTTTAATTTTGATTGGTCTTTTTATCTTGGAGACCATGATCCGAACGAATGGAGTTCTTTCGATTATTCTGATTGGCGTAATATACGTTTGCCACATGATTGGAGTGTTGAGCATTCATTTACCCAAGAAAAAGCTGGAGGAGCAACTGCTTTCTTACCTGGAGGAATAGGATGGTATGTTAAGCAATTTAAGCTTCCGTTAGCATCGAAAGACAAGTTGACATGGATTGAATTCGATGGAATTTACACCAATTCGGAGGTTTGGATTAATGGTCAATATTTGGGGAAACGTCCCTTTGGTTACGCACCGTACTCATATGACCTTACTCCTTATCTTAAATTTGGATCAGACGAAAATATAATATTGGTTAAAGCCGATCGATCCGCTTATCTGGATAGTCGCTGGTATCCTGGTTCAGGAATTTATCGAAATGTAAAGCTGGTAACAGCTAATAATGTACATATACCTCAATGGGGATCATTTATTACCACGCCGGAAGTAAATGCAGAAAAAGCACTGGTTAATATTGAAACATCTGTAAAAAACCAAAGTAATTCTGTTGCAAAAGGACAATTACAATCTACTATTTATTTTAATGAAAATGAGGTGGGTGAATGTAAGGCTGACTTTATTGCAGAAGGAGGAGAGCAGCTAAGCGTCAATACTGAACTTGCCATCGCGAAACCTCAACTGTGGGATATTGAGTCTCCAAATATGTATAATTGCATTACTAAGGTGGTTATTGATGGTCAGGTTGTGGATACTTATGCTACGCGTTTTGGTATTCGCTCTTTTGAGTTTGACGTTAATAACGGATTTTTTTTAAATGGTAAAAACACCCTTATTAAAGGTGTATGTATACATCATGATGGAGGATTAGTTGGAGCTGCAGTCCCAAAAGGAGTTTGGAAACGCCGTTTGCAGAAATTAAAAGCTGCTGGCTGTAATGCCATTCGTACTGCTCATAATCCACCATCAGAAGAATTTTTGGATTTATGTGACGAAATGGGTTTTCTGGTTCAGGACGAAGCTTTCGATGAATTTCAGAACCCTAAAGATAAACGTCGTAACTACAATCAACAAAGCGAAGACGATGCGACCAAAGGTTATACGCATCATTTTGATGAGTGGGCTGAGCGTGATATTAAAAACCTGGTTCTACGTGATCGAAATCATCCTTCCATAATTATGTGGAGTATTGGAAATGAAATCGAATGGACTTTCCCCTATTATGGTAATGCTGCCGGATATTGGGGAGGAGGCAAAGGTGAAGATGTTAATTACTATTGGGATGAACCACCATATCAACCAAAAGAGATTGAGCAACGGTTTTACGCTGATAATAAAGAAGACATACTGGTTAAAACAGCACAGAATCTATCGGCCTGGGTAAAGGAGCTGGACACCACTCGCCCTGTGACGGCTAATTTAGTTATTCCTTCAGTTAGTAATTTCTCGGGTTATGCCGATGCATTAGATATTGTTGGATTAAGTTACCGAAGAGCTGTATACGATTATTGTCATCGCAATTACCCCACTAAAGTTTTCTTAGGAACGGAAAACTGGACTCGTTATCATGATTGGAAACCTGTAGAAGAATTGGATTATATATCTGGCATATTTGTATGGACAGGAATTGATTATATGGGCGAATCGCGTGCCTGGGGAAAGCGTGGTAGTAATAGTGGATTACTGGATTTTGCGGGTTTTAAGAAACCTTCATACTATTTATTTAAGTCTTTATGGAATGATGAACCGGAATTGTATATCAATACACAAATCATCGAAAAATCACCTTACAAATTAGAAGGTGAATTTTTGGTTGAGAAAGAGAAGGACTGGGCTGATCATCAAAAATGGGGTTGGCAAGATGTAAATGAACATTGGAACTATGCAGATGGTGATTCCATCGCGGTAGAAGTATATACCAATCAGCCCGAAGTAGAATTATGGCTTAATAATACGTCTTATGGTATTAGAAAATTAGCTGATGTAAGTGATCATATTTTGAAATGGATGGTGCCTTATCAATCGGGCAAACTTGAAGCAAAGTCGATTAATGGGGCAATTAGTACCAATATTCAGTCAGCAGGAGAACCTCAAACAATACGTATTGTAGCTGAAGAAAATAAGCTAAAAGCTAATGCTTATGATGTACTTCATGTAGTAGCACAGTTATATGATGCCGATGGCATGCCTGTAAAACACATTGAAAAGGAAATAGAGTTTGTAATTGAAGGACCGGCAAAGCTATTAGGTGTTGATAATGGGAATGTATATAGTATGCAAGATTATCAAAGTACTAAACTTCATAGCTCTGAAGGTCATGCACTATTGATTATTCAAAGTTTAAAACGGTCGGGTGAAGTTAGGATTAAAGCCATCAGCAACGGGATGGAAAGCAATGACATTATTATAGAATCAAATATCTAAAACCATATCATGATGAATCGATTTCTAACTTTAGCTATACTGCTGTTAATGGGAATATCTGTAAATGCCCAGCAGAATATTGAGGTGAATGTATCACCGAAAATATCACGCAGTATTAGTGGCCATAAAGAGTTAAACCGTACCAAGTTTTTTAATCTGGCAGCCAATGTCAATGAAATTAAAAAGAACTTGATGGGAACCGATCGTGAACGATTTGATCGTTATTTTAAAGAATACGAAATGACGCTGGGACGCCGTTTAGGAATGGTGAACACAGAAAATCGCTGGGGAGGCGGAGCTATTAAGGAAGATGCAGATAGACCCGGCTACATGGATATTCAACACTATATTGATTCGCGTCAGAACCTGAATGATGACGGCTTGGAAGATTTAATAGCCATTTTGGGTGAAAATCAAAATTTGGCTCTACATGAAGCCAAAGATCCTTATCCTGATTTTATGGATTTGTTTGCTGATCCTGATGGCCATACTTATCCTAACAAACCGGATGCAGGTGCTGAAATTATCTCAACAATACTTAAGCATGGCTTCACTGATTTTCAACGCCCGGCTTACTATGAAATCATGAATGAGCCACATTGGTCATTAACGGATAATGAAAAGTTTATCCAGTTACATACCATGGCCTATGATAATGTGCAGGCTGATGGAATACCAACAAAAGTAGGTGGACCTTGTTCATCGGTTACCTATTACTACAAGAAAGAATATGCAAGTCTTGGCTCAATGACAAAGTTTATTGATGGAACAGATAATAAACTAGACTTTTATTCTTCACACAGTTATGACTATATGCGATGGGACGATGATGCCTATGATTTTATTGGTCGTATTAGTTCAGGTTTGCCGCTAGAAGGGGTATTGGATGCCTTGGCTGCTTATACTCATAATACTTATGGAACTCAATTGAAATACGTGGTTAGCGAACATGGCGGATACATTAGTAATAGCGACAATCGCGAAGCAGCCTTGGAAATGCTAGGTCAAAAATATTTCCCGGGTTCAGGTTTTGAATATGAAATGCAAAAACGAACCATTGATAATTTTATAATGGTTAATAGTGCTATTGCAAATACTTTAACCTACATGAATCATCCTCATATGGTGGAAAAAGCCGTTCCATTTATATTGTTAGAAACATCAGGTTGGGACCCTAAATATTACTCAAGCTTATTGGTAAAAGAGGATTTTGATAAAAACAGTAGTGTGTTTCATGAAGCTCGCCTAATAGATTATTATCGCTATTTTGCTGATGTTAAAGGTCGCAGGGTTAAGACGTATTGTAATGATTCTGATATTCAACATTATTCTTTTGTAGATGGTAGTTCTCTTGTTATGTTATTTCATAATCAAAGTAATGAGTCCGGAACCATTAACTTAAATATAGAAGACACTGGCTTAGCCTTTAAAGATGCCTTATTACGTCGCTTGGGCAGAGGTGAAGATTTCAGACCTGTATTTACTGAAGAAGCTGTAAATTCATTCAATAGTTTGTCAATTGGTGGTCAAGAATCAATTGCTTTATTTATTAACTACTCTTCGGATATTCCCGAGGATGAAGAAACAAATGAAGAGATCTTCTACGGGAAAGAAACCTCAGTTCAATTTAGTGGTGTCAGAAACTTTGCTCTTGAAATTCCTGATTATGATCGGATTGATGAGGGTGTCTTAAGGATTGGAATTAGTCGTGATGCAGCCAATTCAAAAGATGTGAAGATTTACTTGAATGATGCACCATTAAGTATAACAGTGGAAGATTGTGCCGAAAGAAATACTGTAGACTACTATGCAACGACTAAACTGATAAAGGTTAGTGGTGATATGTTTACACGAAATAATACAATTAGAGTTGAGTTTCCTGACGGAAAGTCTGGTGGGGTAGGTGCTATTGTACTGCGTGCAATTATGAGCGATGATGTATTTGTACCGGATGGTCCTAAATACAATAAGGGTGTTTTAAAGATATACCCTAATCCTGCTCAGTCAATAGTGAATGTAGAGTGCGAAGAAGAAGGGGATATTGAGATAATTGGTATGGATGGACTCGTTAAAAATAGAGTAGCCAGTGCTTATGGTGTAACTCAGGTATCTATCGCCGATCTTGCTAAAGGCAATTACATTGTACGATTAATCTCTAAACAAGATGCTTTTACGAGTATTTTAACCATAAATTAATACAGGTTCTCATCCACGATAAATTATAATGAAACAGATATTATCATTAATTCTAATCCTTGCCTTAGCCACTGGATTAAGTGCGCAAAAGCAACCAAATGTTTTAATTATTCTTTCTGACGATCAAGGTTGGGGTGATGTTGGTTTTAATGGTTGTACTGATATTCCAACACCAAACTTGGATCAATTGGCTTCAGAAGGTGTAGTATTTACGCAGGCCTATGCCTCGCATCCTTATTGCAGTCCAAGCCGGGCCGGATTGTTGTCAGGTAGATATCAGCAGCGTTTTGGTCATGAAAACAACTTACCTTATACCACTGCCAAGGTTGATGATGGCTTACCTTTGGATGAATTAATGCTATCAGAATATCTACAAGATAAAGGCTATCATACTTGTGCCATTGGAAAGTGGCATTTGGGCGATTCGATTGCCTACTGGCCTAACCAGCGAGGTTTTGATGACTGGTACGGATTCTTTGGAGGAGGCATGAGCTATTGGGGTGATACCGGTAGAAAAAGTGCTGAACATGGAGTATTGCGCGACGGTAAAGTGGTTCCAAAGTCAGAAATAACTTATCTAACGGATGACTTTTCTAATGAAGCAGTTAAGTACATTGATAAGTATTCAAAAACAAAGAAGCCATTTTTTATGTATCTCGCCTACAATGCCCCTCACTCTCCTGTACATGCAACGAGTGAATATGTGAGTCGGGTTCAACACATCGAGGATGGCAAACGAGCTGCTTATGCGGCCATGGTTACTGGTATGGATGCCGGTATTGGGAAAGTGATTGACAAACTCAAAAAAACAGGAGAATACGAAAATACTCTGATTGTTTTTTATAGTGATAATGGAGGTACAGATCAAGGAGCCATTAATGTGCCGTTCAGAGGACATAAAGGTATGTTGTTTGAGGGTGGAATTCGAATTCCGTTTTGTATGACATGGCCAGGAATGATACCTGCTGAACAGATGTATGAACACCCTATTATTGCATTAGATATTTTCCCAACAGTATTAGCGGCAGCCAAACTAAAAACTCCAAAGAAGAAAACTCTGGATGGAGTTGACCTGTTGCCTTATCTTAATGGTAAAAAAAGTACATTGCCGCATGATGATTTGTACTTTCGCTATTCTGATGGAGCAGGTTATGCTGTACGCAAAGGGAAGTATAAAATGGTAAAATCACATTATAAAGAGGATCATTTCTTTTTGTTTGATATGGAAGCGGATCCTTATGAGCATAAAGACCTTTCAGCGCAGATGCCTGAAAAGTTAGATGAGCTAAAAAATCTTTACGCCAATTGGAATGCAGGCACTGTTCCGTCTAAATGGCAAGATCCGCATGCTGAGAATATTGCTAAAGAAGAGGCGCGACGTCAAAAATTCTTAGATGCAGCAACTCGAGGGGAAAAGAAGAAGTAATTTGATAAAGAGGCAATGAAATACAATTTCCTAATAGTATTGCTATTCATGGTGTTTGGTCTAATAGCTCAAAAGGATGATAGACCAAATGTTATTTTTATCCTTACCGACGATCAGCAATATGAATTGTTGGGCTGTAATGGAAATGAGCTAATACAGACTCCTAACATTGACAAGTTAGCTGAGGATGGAGTGCGTTTTACAAATGCTTATGTTACCAGTGCCATCTGCACGCCAAGTCGCATTTCCATATTTCTAAGTCAGTATGAACGCAAACATGGTGTGAATTTTAATTCGGGCACGAGTGTATCACCAGAGGCCTGGTCAAAATCCTATCCGGTACTGATGCGTGAGGGAGGGTATTATACCGGTTATGTTGGTAAAAATCATTCACCCATTGGAGATGGAGGCTATCGAAGTGGATTGATGGAAGAATCATTTGACTATTGGTATGCGGGCCATGGGCATTTATCGTTTTACCCTAAAAACAGGCATGAAATATTTGATGATGCTTATCATGATACCCAGGTTGAGATAATTAATGAAGGAGTTGACGATTTTTTAAGCAATGAACATCGCCTTGGAGGAGCATTGCATTTTTTGGAGTCACGACCTGAAGATAAACCTTTTTGCTTAAGTATTTGCTTTAACCTCCCTCATGGAGCCAGCACAGGAACAATGAAGCTGTTGAAATCTGATTCAATAATTTATCGCGATTTATATCGGGATGTGGATATTCGGATGCCGGATAACTATGTGTCTAAGGCTGATATTAAGAAACCCAAATTACCGACCAATTTATTAAGAGCTGAAGATCGTCAGGCCGGTTATAATTATGTGGATGATCCGGAAACTAATAAGGAACGAATTATTCGTCAGATGCAAGCCATGACAGGTATTGACGGAATGATTGGGAATCTTAGAGCTGCTCTTCAAGAACAAGGATTGGATAAGAACACAATAATTGTTTACACATCTGATCATGGATTATTTATGGGCCAACAAGGTTTAGGTGGTAAATCACTATGTTACCAGCAAACTACCCATGTGCCTATGATTATTTATAATCCTTTGAATAAGAAGAAGGCCAGAAGTAGAGTGTCAGATGAACTGGTTCAAACCATCGATGTGGCCCCAACAATGCTTTCTTATGCACACCTAGCTATCCCAATGGAATTTCAAGGCAGTGACTTAAATGCTCTTTTGAGTAACCAGGAAGATAAGGTGCGAGACTATTTATACACCGAAAATTTGTGGTCAACACAGTTTGGTAATCCACGATGTGAATCTATACAAAGCAAGGACTGGAAATACATAAGATATTATAAAAACAATACCTTATCTGCTGCCTCAAAAATAAAAGTAGCTAAAGAACTAGGCATGAATGTTAATACTATGCTGTATTCGGTTCATGATCCGGATATGGCTATATATCGTTCGTATGTCGAAGGTCCACTAAAGGGAGAAGAACCGGTTTATGAGGAGTTGTATCATTTGGCATCCGATCCAGATGAACTAAGTAATCTTATTGATGAAGCTAAACATGCTGATGTTTTAAAGCTCTTAAAAAAGGAATGGGCGAAAGCCATTAAATATGCAAGAGGCGAAGGCAAGCCTAAGGTATTGCGCTATACTTCTGATAGTATGATGGA
This sequence comes from uncultured Carboxylicivirga sp., assembly GCA_947503525.1. Taxonomy (GTDB): domain Bacteria; phylum Bacteroidota; class Bacteroidia; order Bacteroidales; family Marinilabiliaceae; genus Carboxylicivirga. Next base: position 228,054 of record CANNEA010000001.1, read on the forward strand.
AAAATACGGAAGTGTGAAGAACCATTAATAACTTGCTTTCGATTAGTTATTCGCGATTGTTGTCAATAAATATAATGACCATATTCAGTAGAGAATTAAACCTGTTACGAATGAAAAAAATACTAGTAATTATAATTGTAGCTTTAAGCTTACAGTATATACATGCTCAAAAGGCACCAAATGTTATTGTTGTATTGGCCGATGATATAGGCTTGGGTGATTTATCCTTTTACAGAGCCATGCATGCTGATAAGGTAGTGGTTGAAACACCTAATTTGGATAAATTGGCTCAATCAGGTGTGGCTTTCACCAATGCACATTCACCTGCTGCTTTGTGTGCCACCTCACGTTATGGAATTATGACAGGAAATCATTGTATGCGAAGTGATTTTCCATGGGGCGTTTGGGGAGCTTATGAAAAGTCACCTATAAAAGCTAATCAGCTTACCTTGGGGCGGATGATGAAGAAGGCCGGCTATCAAACAGCTTTTCTTGGAAAATGGCATTTGGGCGGTGATTGGAATAGAAAAGATGATCCGGATAAAATATACCGTGGTCCACGCTGGAAACCAGAGTTGGATGTAGACATACATCAGTCGGTGGGTGGAAATCCTCAATCCAATGGCTTTGATTATAGCCTTACTTTTCCTGCCGGAATACAAGATGTACCCTATGCCGTATTTGAAAATAGCAAGTGGTTGCCCTTGGCTGATGATTCAGAAATTGGCTACATCTCAAAGGAAGAAATGCTAAAGAAAGATGTAAAGCTGGATAAGTCAGAAGGGCTTGGCGATACCAACTGGGATGCACATGATATGGGGTCATTATTAGTATCCAAGGCTGTAAATTATATTGATGCAAGCACTAGTGAGAATCCATTCTTTATGTATTACTGTTCACAGGCAGTGCACCTACCACATACTCCACCTGCGGAGTTAAACGGACAAAAGGTTAGTGGAAGCTATGCCACTAAACATATGGATATGATAAAGGAATTGGATATTCAAATGGGGATGATGATTGAGGCCTTGAAGAAAAAGGGCATCTATGAAAATACCGTGTTTATTTTTACTTCTGATAATGGCGGACTTGGCTTTAGAAATACTTTGCAGGCAGGTCATCAACCGAGTGATATTTATAGAGGTTCCAAGAATCAGATTTACGAAGGCGGACACCGTGTGCCTTTTATAGTCGCCTGGCCCAAAGGAATAAAAGGTGATAAGCTATCGGCAGAACCAGTTATAGCCATTGATATTATGGCTACCTTAATAGCTCTAACGGGTCAGGATGAATTGGCCGGCAAGGTGCCTGATTCTCATAACTTATTACCATTGCTAAAAGGGAAAAAGAACGCCAAGGGACATGACTATTTAATTGTGCAAGGTGGAACAGGCAAGGAAGTAGCCATAATTGAAGATGGATGGAAATTGATTATTCAAATAGACAAGAAGGATAAAACAGATAAGTCGCGCAAACCAATAGCCCTCTTCAATTTAATGGATAATCCAAAAGAAAATGAGGCGCAAAACCTGATAAATAAAGTTGAACATCAGGAATTGGTAAAAGCCTATTTTGAGAAGTATAACCAAATTAGAGATAACTCATAGGCAATGCTTAAGAATTCATTTATAAATGTTGTTAGTTGTATATTATTTCTGTTTTTAGGAGCATGTACAAGCCAACAGAAAGATTGGGAAGTAACTAAATATGGTGCCATTGGAGATGGCCAAAGCTTGAATACCGAAGCCATACAGAAAGCTATTGATGCCTGCTCTGATGCTGGTGGAGGCAGGGTGGTGCTTAAACAAGGCGTTTTTCTGTCAGGCACTGTCTTATTAAAGGATAATGTTACTTTGCACGTGGCAAAGGGAGCTACCTTATTGGGGAGTAAAAATCCACAACATTATCGTACAATTGATCCATTTACCGATGCTACCGGACAAGAGCGTGGAAAATGTTTAGTTGGAGCCTTACATGCTCAAAATATTGGGATATCTGGTAAAGGAATTATTGATGGTCAGGGTAAAGCATTTCTGTATGATAATCTTTTATTGACCATGAAGGATCTGGGAATGGATAAGAAAAATATCAAAGACTTTGCCAATAATCGCCCCTTTCTTGTGCGTTTTGTAAAATCATCAGGAATTGAAGTGAAGGATATCACTTTACGTCAACCAGCCGCCTGGACTCTGCATTACTTTCAGTGTTCAGATATACTTACCGATGGGATCTTTATTTATAGTCATGCTCACCGAAATAATGATGGTATTGATCTGGATTCGAGTCATGATGTTGTGATTAAAAACTGTGATATTAATAGTGGTGACGATGCCATGTGTTTTAAAACTACATCACCTTTGCCTTGCTATAATGTGCATGTGAGTGATTGTAAGTTTAAAAGCGATTGGGGAACCATTAAGTTTGGGACTGAGTCGATGGGTGATTTTAAAAATATTACTGTTGAAGACTGCGAGATATATGATACTAAGGGTGGAGGCATTAAGATATTGAGCATGGATGGAGCTGATATTGACAGCATCACCATCCGGAATATTAAAATGACAGATGTTGAAATGCCTGTTTTTATTCGTTTAGGAGAACGTTTACGAACTTATCGCAATGCCCCCAAACAGATGGTGGGAACCATTAATAATGTTTTTATATCTAATGTTAGTGCCACAGTAAGAGATACAGCTCAATGCAGGGTTAATCCACCAACAGGTATGCTTATAACCGGTACGCCAGATCATCGTATTTCAAATGTTCACCTTGAAAATATTACTATCTCTGTGCCTGGATTAGGTACAGCAGACATGAATGATATTATAGTGCCTGAGGATGAAGAGCGTTATCCTGAATTTAGTTTTTTTGGAGTGTTGCCTTCTTATGGAATGTATGCCAGGCACATTGATAACTTAAATGCAAGTAATGTAAGCTTTACAATGAGGGAAGATGATGCCAGAAATGACATTGTTTTGGATGATGTTGTCCATTCATCTAAAAAATAAACAGGAGTTTGGTCGTTGCTTGAAGTGTTTCGCTTGAAGGATTGCTTTTATGATGCTTCGCTTAGTTAGAACTATGCACCAACTTATAAATATTTTCTATGAAATTTAAATATAGTCTTATTGTGGTCGTTTTATTATTGGCAATGAACTCTTTTGCCAAAAAGGATAGGCGACCAAATGTTTTGATTATTTATACAGATGATCATAGATATAGTGGTATACATGCTTTGGGAGCTCAGGCAGTAGAGACTCCTAATATGGATTTGTTGGCTAATTCAGGTATTGTGTTTGATAATGCTTTTTTGATGGGATCCTTCTCTGGAGCAACTTGTATTCCAAGTCGAGCTATGTTACACACCGGCCGGGACTTGTTTAAGCTAAAAGGACAAGGTCATAATATACCTGAGGGGCATACCACCATAGGAGAGTCTTTTCAGCAAGCCAATTACAACACCTACATTGTAGGTAAGTGGCATCAGGATAATGCTTCTTTGATTCGTTCATTTGATGAAGGAGCTAGCATTATGGGACGTGGCGTGTATTTGACCGATCATTTTCGAATGCCGCTATGGGATTGGGATAAAGAAGGAAAGTTTGCTAAAGAAGATGCGTATTTGCTGACTTACGATGCCGACGGTGAAATTGTGAAAAGGAAGCTTGAAAAAACGGATAAAAGAGGTCCAACTGGCACGGAGGAGGACGGGCCACATACTTCTGAAATATTTGCGAATAGTGCTTCTCATTTAATATCCGCATACGATAAGGAAGAGCCATTTTTCATGTATTTGGCCTTTCATGCGCCACACGATCCAAGGCAGGCACCTCAGGAATATAGAGACATTTACCCTCCGGAATCCATTCAATTACCTCCATCATATATGCCTCAACACCCATTTGATAATGGACACTTGGTGTTGCGTGATGAAGAACTAGGACCTTGGCCAAGAACGCCTGAAGTGGCTCGTCAGCACTTGGCTGACTATTATGCCATCATTACCCACCTTGATGATCAAATTGGTAAAGTGATAGATGCACTTAAAGCATCCGGACAATATAAAAATACACTAATTGTATTGGCCGGAGATAGTGGTTTGGGAGTTGGTTGTCATGGCTTGTTGGGTAAGCAAAATGTATACGATGAGGATGGAATTCATGTTCCTTTTATAATTTCGGGAGGACTAGTTAAGGAACATAAAAGGTATGAGGCCTTGTGTTATATTCACGATATTCTTCCAACCGTTTGTGACCTGGTTGATATAGCTACTCCAGGTTCAGTCACAGGTCAAAGCCTGATGCCTGTAATTAGTGGTGATAAAAAAGAAGTAAGAGATTATACCTACCATGCCTATCGCCAACACCAGAGGGCTTATCGTAAAGGTGATTATAAACTAATTGAGTTTGTCAGAGCCAATGATCATGATTGGAAACGTGGAGATTTAGTAAGAGGATCTAAGGTCACTTTATTGTTTGATTTTAAAAATGATCTCTGGGAAACCACCAACTTGGCCTTTTTGCCTGAGTATAACGAACTCCTTACTGAGATGCGTAAAGAGATGAAGCAAAAAGCAATTGAGCTAGGTGATAATAAACAAACAACCGGAGAGCAGTTTGACTTCTGGGATTATTATTAATATATGTATTTAGCACCTAGTGTAAAACGGCTAACGAAGTTGCAGAATAACTTTATTTACTTATTGGTAATGAAACATAGAATGACGTTCCAAAACCTAGTGAACTCTCAACCCAGATTTTACCGTCATTAATCTCAATAAAGTCTTTACAAAGGATCAGTCCAAGGCCAGTTCCTTTCTCACCATTAGTGCCAACGGTGCTTTCTTTTTGAGTGTCTAAAAATAGGTGCTTGGCACCTTCCTCTGATATTCCAACTCCGGAATCTTTTATTTGCATTATACAGTTATCGTTAACAACTTTTAAAGAGAATATAATATGTCCTCCGTTAGGTGTGAACTTAATGGCATTATTTAGTAGGTTAAGCAATACAATTTTAAAATGAATGGTATCGGCAAAGGCCATTTGTTGCGGATCACAATTATTACTGATTTCAATTTTTTTATTCTTGGCGAATTCATCTAACAGATAAATGTTTTCTTCAATACAGTCGTAAATTTTAAATTTATCCTTGTTGATACTTATGCCCTGCATTTGCACCAATGCCCATTGAAGAAGATTGTTTAAGGTGAAGTGAAGTTGACCAACATCTTTTTTTATGTTTTTAGTAACTTTCAAAAAGTCTTCTTGATTAATATAATTATGATCGACTAATTCAAGAAGGTTATGAAGGCTTCCTATTGGCGAACGTAAGTCATGACTGATAACCGCAAATAATCTATCCTTTGATGCATTTAATGCTTCCAGTTCTTTTGTTTTTACATCCAGTTCTTCGGTAGTTGCAATTACTTCCTCATTAATCTGTTCAAGTGAGGTATTTTGTTCTTCTAGCTTTAATGTACGTGTCTTAACTTTTTGCTCCAGCAACTGATTTTGTTCTTCTATTAACTTAAAGTGTTCATTTTTAATCTGTTCTTTTTCCTGCATTAAAACGTTTAGTCTGTCGCCCAGGGCAAGTGAAAACATCCACACTTCAATAGCAGTTCCGTAATACAAAACATTACGCCAAAGTGGATTGTGCGGTACAACTCCATTAATAACTCCAAAGAATATGAAGGCGCCAAGAATCATAAATGACCAACCAGCCACATAAAAATAGGCGCGTTTATGTTTCTTGTAAACAAAATAAAATCCTGTTGTCAAGCAACTGAAATAAAGTAGTAAAATTAAGGGCTGTATGTAATTAACCAACTCGACAAATTGAAATCCTATCAGGGTAAGAAGCGGAAAGAGGACAGCCAGGATGACAACTTGCGTTCTTATAAAGTAAAATAATTTTTTGCTTTGGTTTTTCAAATCCAGATAACGAATGCAAAATTCACCAACAAAAAAGTAGGTTATGGGATGCCAGAATAAAAAATATTCGTTCCACCACTGTTTGGTAAAAAACAGAAACTCCAGCTCCTGAATAAATGGATAACCATTGGCGTATGGTTGTCCCAGACCCATCAGGAGAATGTATCCCAGATAATAAATGTAAATTTTGTCTTTAGTAGATAAATATATGAACAGATTATAAAGGAACATTATAAGCATTATGCCGATAAAACCTGCCGTAATAAAGTCATTAGTATCTTTGTTTTTTGTTAAGGAACGAATAGTTCCGATTTCAAGAGGCATTTCAAAGGTCATTCCTGACTTTACTTTGAAGTAATACGTTTTAGCACTATCATCATTGGCTTTGTTCAACGGAAGCCAAAAGAAATTGGTTTTATACAACTTAAGACTATCCGGTCGCATTGTACCAGAGAGGATGACTTGCTTATATTGACCAATTGAATCAGGTGTATAGAAATCGATATACCAGGCATAATTACTACCAACTTCCAGCCATAAATCTTCAGGAGTGAGATTTCTGGTTGTTATTTTAAACCAAAAAGCACTTTTAGTGGCTGGTCTGTTGAAAACTTCTTTTTCCAGGTGATGGAGTTTGTTGGTTTTATCAAGATTAATGATGTCAATAATTGACGCTTTATCATCCTGATCTTCCCAATAGGATAAATTGTGACCAACCGAATTAGTTTCGTTAATGTTGGTATAATTGATCAGATGTTCATTACTGGCATAAAGATTTACCCCAAGCAATAAACAAATGATAAGAAATCCTCTTAATTTTAGTTCCCCCACACAACAAAAAATTAAGTAATGATATGCTTCATTACGAGATGTCTGCTCTATTCAAAAGCAGGATTGATAATATAAAGATAGCAATGTTATTACAGATTCTTTATAAAAAGACAAAAAAGTATGAATTTAGAAAAACATATTCATGGCAAATTCCAAATCAAAGCCTTCGTGAGTTGAAAGCTCAATATATTCACACCGATCAACAACCTGATTTAAGCGAGAATTAAATAGCTCGGATTTGACGTGTAAAATAGCACCTGTGCCTGAAGTATTTCCAATAGGAATTGTTTTATCGAGTAAACTTGGAGGTAATAGACTAATGCGAGTTGCACTCTCAGGATTGAGGTAATTGCCAAATCCACCAGCTAGAAATAGCGCATCAATAGTATTCATTGAAAGCCCTGCCGATTGCACTAAAATATTGATGCCAGATAATATAGCACTTTTAGCTAATTGAATTTCTCTTACATCTTGCGGGGAAATGCAAATGCTTGATCCATCTATTTTATTAGTAGCGATATTATAGTTTTCCTCCAAAAAACCATCTGTCGACACTGTCTCGTTTTCAACCAGGTAGGCCATGATATCCAGCAAGCCGGAGCCGCATATTCCAATAGGTGATTCATCAGATATAGTTTGATATTCTCCTTTATTATATGAAGAAATAGCTCCATCTAAAGCTGCCATACCATGCGATATGTTTGCTCCTTCGAAGGCTGGTCCGGCAGCAGTTGAACAGCAATATATTTTTTCGGGCGTTACCAATGCCATTTCACCATTGGTTCCTATATCAACAAATAAATAATTCTTGATTTGCTCAGGTGCCTCTATCGATGCGAGTCCTGAAACTATATCAGATCCTACATAACCAGAGATAGAAGGCAAAAGATGAACCTGGGTCTGTGGATTTGTTTTTAAGCCCAATTCTGATGATGTCACTTTTTTTGCTTCTGTGAATTGAGGAGTATATGGAGCCAACGCAATGGAAGATGGACTGACTCCCAGTAATAAATGAAGCATAGAAGTATTCCCGCTGACTGAAATTTGCACTAAACGATCGGAGTTGACACCAATTTCGTTACAAGTATAATTGATCTCTTGTTGAATGCAATTAAGCATACTGTTTTGAAGTTCGACTAAGCCATTTTCACTATTAGAGAAATTAATACGGCTAATAACATCAGCGCCATAAGCGGATTGTGGGTTTTTTATACCCCTGGTTTTAATCAGACTCTGATCAATATAATTGATCCAGTAAAATACTACGGTTGTTGTACCAATATCGATGGCAAGTCCCAATGGATAATCAACCTCATTGGCTAGCTCAGGTGGAACAGGAGTCTGTTTGAAAGTGTATTCGTGTTGAGCTGTAAGAATCTTGTTTTCAGATTCATTGGGCATGTAGACTTCCAGATCATTTATAGGATAATGCGTGCAGGCAGTAACGATTCCAAGCCCTTTAACTTTAACTCTACATTTGCCACATGTGCCGTTACCACCACACGGTGCTGTAATGTCTTGTTCATTCTGACGAATAATCTGGAGAAGATTGTCACCTTCGTTGTATGATGTGCTTTGAATCTTATTATTGGAATGAACAGTTATTTTCGGCATTCTTTGGATCTTTTATTCGTTTATTACGGTAGATGCAATTAGCGCTGGAGCAATCGTTGCAGACATGATGTTTATACTTTGCATTTTTGCCAATGCCAATTATTCCACTGACCGATTTAGAAGGTGACATTAAACTCGATTCGCTCAAGCTAACGTTGCAGAATTGATTAGGTAAAAGGCTGAAAAGTTTTTGTTGTTCGCCAACATTCCAATCTACATACCCGGGGCTATAACGATTTGTTGCTTTCAAGCCATTTTTCAAAAGTTCTTCTTGTAAGGTTTTTTGGATACGGTCCATCGCTTTTTCAACGATAACAGATCCCAATATATCAACAAGGAAGCCTTCTATTAAATCACCATTCTGAGAAAGCTCCATTGATCTTTTACTAACTTCGGGGCCGGCGGTGCAAACAAATACTGCAAGCTGAGAACAGTTTGTGTAATGTTTCGCAATAGCTTCTCCCATTTGAAATACTTGTCCTTCAACTTCAATGCGATCATTCTTTGAATCAGAATCCAGTATGATGTATCCTCCTTCAATAGACGCATCAAGCAACGTGCTATTGATTTCTTTATTAAGAAATTCGATGTAAGAAGGCATTCCTTCGCCCATGCGAGCAAGTTTCTCAATGTTTTCTATTGAGATGTTTAATTCTTCAATATGAAATTTAAAATGCCTTGTATTTGAGAGGTTCACATTACCCATATTTAGCGTTGACAAAATCCTTTACAAGGTAAGGTTCTCCGTGAGTTTTTTAAACATCTTGCGTAAATCTGTTACCATCAAATTATCTCCAAAAGCTATTAATTCACTTGGACCAGCATAATTTTCCAAAATAACAAAATCCACCTTGTCATAAACTGTGTGAACAGACATGATTCTGCCATCATTAAGGTTGAGATAACCTTTAACTCTCGGACAGCTTTTCATCAGTTCGCTAACAAATAACTTAAGGCCCACCTCTGATATTTTCTCATGTGTTCGTAAAACACAAGCTTTTATCTCAGGCCTTCCTTCTGACTCCTGACCAATATATTGTTGCGCAGCTTCACTCTTATTGCCTTGATCGATGGTTAAACTGTTCCAATCTACTTTACCATATGAAGTACTAATTATTTCAGCGTAGGGATTGAGCGTTTTGAGTTCGGATTTAATGCTTTCAACATTATCATCAGCTAAATCCATTTTGTTGATGATAACTTTATCAGCTACCATTATCTGATGTTTAAACCGAACCAAACCTTTTAATCCCTTAAAGAAATTTGGAGCATCAACCAGACTAATGATTTTATCTAAAGTAACAATGTCTTTGAGAATGTCAGTTTGGAGGAGTTCAATTACACTTATTGGATCGGCAAGACCTGAGGCTTCAAGAAAAATAATTTCAGGTTGATAATCCTCAATAAGGGTCTTCATGTTTTGCACAAAGTTATTAAGCTGACAAACGCAAAATACTGAGCCATTATTGATTTCAACCAGCTTAAAATCATCATTTTTTTGTTGTAACTCTTTACCATCAATACCAGACGGTGCAAATTCATTTTGGATAACGGCAATGCGTTTCTGAGCTGACAACTCATTCAATAAATTGCTTAATAAAGTAGTTTTACCACTTCCCAGAAACCCTGTAATAAGATTAAATGCAACCATAAGTGAAAAAAGACTTAGCCCTTAACTTTTACATAAGGGCTAAGGTATTATTAAGAGTTCTATTTATTAGCTAAATAGCCTTCTATCTTAGATTTAATATCATTAATAGGAGGTATTTGCGAAATGAAATCGATATTACCATCCATTACTATTGTAGGAAGGTTTTGAACACCCAGGCTAGCCATCATCTGAACACCCTCTTTTTCTTTGATTCGATGTTCTTTGTATACAACTTTATCACCAAATGGCTCGGCAGCTCTGGCTACTGCATCCATCATGTACTGACAAGGAGCACAAGATGATGAATCCAAGGTAATAACATCAATCACAACCTTATCTTTTGCCCAGTGGGAGCTTAGGTCCAATAGTTCAATGTCCATGCCTTTGGCTTCAGAAGCACGTAGTTCACCCTGAAGTAATTCGTCATGAACCAATTCTGAAACGGCTACCAGATTGGCTTCCGGTGTTTCCATTGCTAAATCACAACCAGGAGCTAAAATAAACCCTTTTTTGCCACCAATATCCATGCAGTCCAAGGCATCTCTGCGTGAAGCGTCTTCATCACCCATAAGTAATACAACAGTTAATTTGATATTACCTCCAAAACTTACATTGTGCTTAAGTGCCATATCACGAACAAAATCTAAAGGAATATTCTCATCAATTGAAATATTATCCGGATTAGTCTGACACATCACTTCAATGTTTTGTTTAGCATTCCCACAAACAAAAAATGAACTTAAGGCACCAGCTTCGCGAATAAAGTCATTAATTTCCTTAACGTAAGGTGAAACGAATGTAGCGAAACTATCCGGGTCAATCTGACTGGTCATTGGATCAACAATAGCGATTACATCAGCACCCGATTCAATGTAATTACCAGCCATCATTAAAGCCACATCAGTTGCAAAACGCATTAATTTATGCGTTTTTTCCGGCTCCATCATCATCTGCATGAAAATATCGGTACCAAGAAGGTGAAGAGCTAATGTAAAAGGACCGGTGATCAAGCCATATAGAGCCAAATCAGGATGCTCATCACGCAGTCTTCTTGTGGCATCCATTACGGTTGGGATTCTTCCCTTACAAGGACATGGAACTTTTAAATCTTCCAAAGACATTCCATTCATTAAAGGATGTGAAATAACAGCAGGAGGATTGTCATCGGCCCATGCCAATTCGCAACCAAGAGCTTCAGCCTCAATTTGTAAATCAAAAGCTACAGGGATCCCATCCGGGTTGTATTTCTTAATGGCTTTATTAACGCCTTCAACAATTTTATCTGTTGACTGAAGAAATTCAGTTGCAGTAAGTCCAAGCATAGCTCCGGCATGCGAACCTACAAATGGTACCCAAGGAATACGTTCGACTTCCTCCAGTTTCATTGCTTTTTTAATCAGTTCAAGTCCTTTCATTGTTTCGTATTTTAGTTTTGCTTTATTTAATTTTAGACAATACAATCACAGGTCAGACAAGGTCTGACTATGTTAAGTGTCACTAAGTCAGTCAATTTATGCCTACGAAGCCTGACTATTTAAGAATTCAACCACACCTTGTGGGTCTGGATTATAGCTGTCTGCTCCAATTCTTTGACAGAACTCATCGTTAACTGGAGCACCACCAATACAAACTTTGCGTGAAGCATCATTATCTTTAATCGCTTTAACTATCTTTTCCATGTTATTCATGGTGGTTGTAAGCAATGCAGACAAGCCAATAACACTTCCTGGATGTTTTTCAGCTTCTTCAATAAACTTCTCAGCTTTCACATCAGTTCCAAGGTCAATAACCTCATAACCATTTCCTTCAACCATCATAGCCACAAGGTTCTTACCAATATCGTGCAAATCACCTTCAACAGTACCTATAATAAAGATGCCTTTACGTTCCGCTTCACCAGAAGCAAAAAACGGTTTAAGGTGTTCCATTGCAGCACTCATTGCCTTTGCACTCATCAATACCTGCGGCACGAATACTTTGTTTTCACGGAATTTGACTCCTACTTTTTCCATCCCAATCATTAGACCTCCTTGTAAGATTTCTCCTGCTGTTATTCCAGAGTCCAAAGCTTGTTTTGTTAGTTCGTCAGCTCCATCTTGACCCTTCATTTGTGGAGGGAATGGGGATGCGTTATTGATTTTACCCGATTCAACGCAAATTGCTATTTGTTCTAATATTTCGTTCATAATATTTAGTTAGTATTTTTATGTTTCTCGATATATAATTTCAGGTTGAATAATAATTTGATTGCTCTCCAAAGTATTATCTCCATTAATTAATCTTGCAATATTATTAGCCATAAAATCATATCTACAATCAATAGATGTAATTGATGGCTGAAATAATTCTGTTAATTCGGTGTTGCCATAAGCAACTATTGAAATGTCATTTGGAATGTTGAAATTCCATTTCTTTAAACGCCCTATCAAACGAATTGCCAATGTATCTTTCATGGTGATGACACCTTGAATATTATTTTCTCTTAGGAATGAAGCATCTATTTTATCGATGTTGTTAATGAAGAATAAGCTATTAACAGGCTTATTCTTGCTAATTAACATTTCAAAAGTTTGCTTGACGAGGTCGTAAACAAGGTTTCTTCCTTTCCAATTGTCGTCATTAAGAAGTAAATAATTGCCGCTATGAGTAGAACTCAAATAATCAAAAGCACGTTTGACTCCTAAATCATAACTTTGGATAGCGTAATTGAAGTAAGAGCCAGCCATGGTATTATCGGCCAATACCAATTTTGTATTGCCGGTGCTTAGTTTCCTATAGAATGAACCTGTTATCGATTCATCATAATTTGGAACCACAATTATAGCTTCATATCCTTTTTGGATCAATTGTCCGATGTAGCGCATTTCCTCTTCAGGATTATTGTAGTGAAGAAAATACTCCAAATCTTTATTAGCATAAGAAGCTTCTTTGCTCAACTGGGCAATTAATTCTTCAATATTGGACGAGTAAAAAGGAATAACCACACCCCATTTGGGCAATAGCTGAGTGGTTTCGGCAATATAGGTTCCTCTGCCTGCTTGTGATACAACAAGTTGTTCTGTAATCAAATTTTTGATAACACGTTTAGCGGTTTCTCTTGAGACGCTATGACGGGTCATCATTTTATTAATGGAATCAATTTTACTCCCTGGTATATAGTCTTGATTTATTATCCTTTGACGATAATAATCAGTTAGTTTTTTATATATCGGTATGTGACCTTGAAAATCCACAATAAAGCTTTAAATCCACAATAAAAGTAAGCAATACTTTTATTAAAACCATCACATTACATCACAGTTAAAAATAAAACATCACAGTTATATTGATGTATATACTCATTAGGGTTAATATAGCTAAAGGAATGCAAATAAACATTAGTAAATCAGAATTTTGGTATAAGAGTAATTTTCATTCTTTGCTCACATCAGAAGATGTAAGTTGTAATAGTAGTATGTAGTAAAAACATTTTTTCAGGGAATAATTATTTCGCTACCTTTATCGGAAATGCTTCTGAGATTAACCCAAATTATTTATGAATACGAATCAAAATTTCAAAGTATACGTTTCAATTCTCTTGTTTACAATATGCTTTTGTTTCCCTTTAAACGGTCAAAATAATGGCAGTAAAACGGATTCAACACAAGTTGAAACCAAAGTATATATCATTGAAAATATAGGAAGTGAAACAGAGAAAACTTTATCTCTGATTAGGGCATTTAAGCATGACCTGGATGAAATTAACCAAAAGGAAGAAGCTGACTCAGTTATTAAGAAAAGACTTCTGGAGGTTGAGGAATTTCAACAATCGACTAATGTGGAGGATGTAACGGGAATGGATTTTCGTCAGACTGAAGGTCTTCGCATCAAGTTTGAGAATTTAAGAACACAGATTAACGGATTACGTCAGCAGTTAGTTAAAATTTCGGTCTCCATTGGAGAAAGAAAAGACCAGCTTTCTTTATTGCAGTCTCAGTGGATTAAAACGCTGGAGTTTCAGAAGGAAAAGGATAGGCCAGAGCAATTAATTGAGCGTATTGAATCAACAATCGTAAAGTTAAAAGAAGCTGGGAAAGAAGTTGATAAGCAAAATAACTTATTAATAACTCGTCAGGATGAATTGACAGGCGCACTTATTTATATAGATGAAATATTAACGAGTATAAATAAAGCTCAGCAAGCTTTTAAGACCCAAATTTACACTACTGACAGTCCTCCTATCTGGTCGTTACTAGGGTCGGAAAAAGATACAGTATCGTTTAGTGTTAACGTAAAAAATATCGTCAAGGCGCGTAATGAACAGTTTGGAAATGTCAGGAAAACGTATTCTAGTATTTTTTATACGTTTGGAATTATCACTTTGCTGCTTTTTATAGGTGCCATCTATTTTAAGAAAAAGATGGATGTGATGGAGGAATTAAAAGGCAGTCCTTCATTAGAATTGTCTTTCTTCTTTGTGTCTAAACCTTTGTCATCAAGCTTGCTATTGGCGGTAATTTTAATTAATGCATTCTTTGCTGAGGCTCCGGCTGATATTAAGGATCTTGTTAGATTAATATTGGTAATACCTATAGTGCGCATTTTGCCTTCTATATTGCCTCTTATTCGCAAAAGGTATTTTTATTTATCAGCGCTGGTATTTATTGTAAGTATTCTTTCAGAAGTATTTACAGAAATGATCATCTTTAATCGATTGCTATTACTGGGTAACGGCATGCTATGTTTATTGGTGTTTTATTCTGTCATTAAGGATAAAACCATTCTTATTGGACAAAAAGGTGGTTTAAGTAAATTTCAATTGAATGTTGTCCGTTTTGGTCTGATATCAATTGTGTTATCTCTGTTGATTAATGCTATTGGCAATATGTATTTATCTACCATATTGTTTAATGGAGCTATAACGCTAGTGTATGGTGGTGTAATTATTTTTTCTGCCTCTGCCGTTTTAAAAAGTTTTATGCAGCTCATTGTAAGGCATCGTACTGCTGTTGATCTTAATGTATTTCGTAATTATCCGGATGAGATTCTAAAATGGGTTTTTAAAATAATAAACTGGTTAGCTGTCATTTACTGGCTATATCTCACCAGTTCTAACTATCTGATTTTTGATAGTATTTATGACGGGATAGAGAAGCTATTAACCAACCCACTTGAATTGGGATCAGTTAAAATTACAATGGGTAATATATTGGCATTCTTTCTGACCTTAATTCTTACTTTATATATTTCAAAGTTTATTCGCTTTATTTTAAAAGATGAAGTTTTTACTCATTTTGAAATGCCAAGGGGTGTGCCTGGTGCCATAACCATGATAGTTCGACTAAGCTTACTTGGCTTTGGTTTTATTTTGGCCTTTGGTGCTGCAGAGATTGATATTAGTAATATAACCATCATTTTTGGAGCTTTAGGTGTTGGTATTGGATTTGGTTTGCAGAATATATTTAATAATCTCGTTTCCGGATTGATCCTTGCCTTTGAACGACCGATTCAGGTTGGTGATGTTCTTCAGATCAGTAACCTGAATTTAATGGGTGAGGTTAAAGAAATTGGAATTAGAGCAAGTACCATTCGTACCTTCGATGGAGCCGAGGTTGTTGTTCCCAACGGTAATTTAATATCCAATGAAATGGTGAATTGGACATTATCTGATCGCAGAAAAAGACAAGAGCTCTTGGTTGGTGTTAGTTATGGTACTGATATGGCAAGCGTATTAAAAATCTTGGATTCAGTGGTAAATGAGCAAGAAGGAGTCTTAAAGAAGCCAAGTCCATTTATTATTTTTAAGGGATTTGGAGATAGTTCATTGGATTTTAGGGTACTATTCTGGACTCATTTCGATTTTGGTTTAAGTACCAAAAGTCGGGTAGGTATTGCAATAGATGAAGCCTTTAAAAAAGAAGGAATTACAATACCATTCCCACAAAGGGATTTACATATTCAGTCACCGATTATTCCGAAAGAATCGCCAATTGATGTACCGGATATAGAAGAAGATAATAAAAAAGCCGAATCATAATTGATTCGGCTTTGAGAGATAAACCTTAAAGTATTAGCTTTAAAAAACTAATTCGTTAATATAGTTAAAGGATTGGAAACTAAACCATCTGAGGATGCTTTAATTTCAATCTTTCCTTTTGTATTTGTTGAGCGCACAATTAGCATACCAAAACCATTGAAGGCTTTCCTATTATCCGATTTAAACACTTCCAGACTTGTTGGATCGCCATTGCCAATGGCTTCAATATTGCCCTGGCCGGAAACAGTAAACTGCACTCTGTTATCAGCCAATGGACACAGATTACCATTTTTATCTTCTATGCAAAAGGTGATGTATGACAAGTCGTAATCATCAGCTTTTATTGTTGTCCGATCTGCTTCAAGAATGATTTTATATGGATCGCCTGCTGTATTAATTTCTTTTTCGGTAACGGCTTTCCCCTTATTGTAGCCAATAACCTTTAGTTGCCCGGCCTGATAAGGTACATCCCATGAAAGGCGATATTTTGAATGGTATAAACCTTTTTCAAAACCATGAAATTCTGCTGGTATAGCGGTTAGGTCCTTCCCCTTTTGTTTTCGCCCAAGAGACTTTCCGTTAAGGAATAGTTCGGCCTCTTCACAATTGGTATAAGCAAAAACAGGAATTTTTTGTCCTTCCATTCCCCGCCAATTCCAATGGGGAAGAATATGAATCATCGGCTTCGAAGTCCACTGGCTTTGGTATAGATAGTAGCGATCTTTAGGTAGGCCACATAAATCAATCGGACCAAAGTATGATGATCGTGATGGCCAATCTGTGTTCCATGAACCATGGCTTTTATTGTCTTCGCCGCCATATGGAGTTGGCTCGCCCAGATAATCAAATCCTGTCCAGATGAATTCACCAAGTGAATGTGGATTCAATTCTTGTTGCTCAAATTCTACATCTGGTGGATAAGCCCATGGAGGTCCAACAATCGCATCATAACTTGATACCTGATTAGTATGGTGTTGCTCTTTGAATTCTATTGGATGGTGATAAATGCCTCTGCTACTTGTTTGTGACGAAGTTTCAGAACCATACACTATTAAATTAGGATTTTTGTTGATAACATCCTGATAGTTAAGAGGCCAGTAATTCAGACCAACAATGTCAACATAATTTGCAAGTTTATTAGTAAATGGAGCTGGATAATAATTAAACCCGGCAGTTGTTGGTCGGGTAGGGTCCTCTTCATGGCAAATATCGTTTAGCTTTTTAGTAATTTTCCAACCATCGGGAGTATTTTGCTCCAGTATTTCATTTCCGATACTCCACATAACAATACTTGGGTGGTTTTTATCACGCCGGATCATGTCCCTGAGATCTTTGTTATGCCAGGCTTCAAAATATTTGTTGTAACCGTTTTTGACTTTTCCAATTTTCCATTCATCAAAAGCCTCGACCTGCACAAGCATCCCTAATCGATCACATATTTGCAATAATTCTGGCGAAGGTGGGTTATGACTGGTTCGAATAGCATTTGCACCCATCTGTTTTAATATTTCAACCTGACGCTCAGTTGCTCTGTAATTAACAGCGGTTCCCAAAGGTCCCAGATCATGATGCATGCAAACGCCTTTAAATTTGGTGTTTTTGCCATTCAGAAGAAAACCGTTTTCACATGTAAAGGAGATTTCTCGCACACCAAATTCAGTGATATACTCATCCTTAATAATATCATCTTGAAGAATCTGACTTACAGCTGTGTATAAATAGGGATGGTCTGTATCCCACTTGTTAACATTTTTAATCTTCAATTCCTGTTTGGCCATTCCGGTTTTACCAGGCTGAATGACCACATTTGTTTTAATACCGGTAAGCACATTTCCTTCCGAATCCAGAATACTTGTAAATAATATTGCTGACTGCTCCTCTTTATACTGGTTATTAATATTAGTTGTCAAATGAATCTCAGCCTGACTTTCACTAATGCTTGGAGTAGTCACGGTTGTTCCCCATTGCGAGATATGCAATTTGTTATTAAGCTTTAAACGAACATTACGGTATATTCCAGCTCCCGGATACCATCTCGAAGATAAATCTTCTGGTCGTAATCGTACCGCAATTACGTTAGGTCCTTTATAGTTGATGTAACGTGTAAGGTCGCATTCAAATCCCAAATATCCAAAAGGTCGATTACCAACAAGATGGCCATTGATCCAGACGTGGCTGTTGCTCATGGCGCCATCAAACTCAACGGAAATACATTTTTCGATATTCTTTTTATCAATGGTAAACACCTTTCGATACCAGCCAGTTCCATGAACTGGAAGGCCACCGGTTCTTGCATTATATTCTTTGCTGAATGGACCTTCAATGGCCCAATCATGGGGAAGGTCAACATTTCTCCATTCTGAATCATCAAACTCAAGAGATTCTGCACCCGTTGCTTCACCTTTATAAAATACCCATCCCTTGTTGAAATCAATATCAGGAATGTCTTCTGATTTCTGACATGACATGGAAAGAGTCAGCAATACAATTCCAAACATTACTGATCTCCAAAAGACTATTTTAAATAGGTTAACTCCCATGATTTTGTTTTTCAAAGTACTTACACTATTCGTTGCGCTTTAATAGATTTATAATTTTATAAAGTTTGTACTTGCGGTACGTCCATTATTACTTATTGCGATTATATAATAACCTTCAGGTAAATCTGATACATTTAAACTAATGATTGATTGCCCACCGTTAAAACTCTGTTCAGTAAGTTTCGATCCCGATAAATTATGGATGCTACATACAATCTCACCTTGATTGAACTCCCCCAATTCAATACTTAAAAGAGCGCCTTTAACAGGGTTTGGATATAAACGCAGATTATAAGTATTAAAGTCTCTGATTCCTGTTTCTTTTTTGCAACCCTTCTCATCCACAGCAGTATTTGGAGGCGTATTTGGGCACTCGTCAATATCATCAGGAACGCCATCGCCATCGGAGTCTTTTACTTCTAAAGAGCAATAATCACCTGGAAGATCATAACAGCCTATTCCGGCAGCACCATCCTTTGGATCCCAGTCAATTCCGGCCATCCAATTAGCATTGCCATATTCATAGGCTCCGGCATCCGGAGCACTACCAGAATGTCCATCTGTAATTCCCGCTATCTCCCTGCCGTAATCGATTGGACTCGTTCCGGCTTTTAAAGAGAAATCGCCATTGTCTTTATCATTAAAAGGATCACCTGAGGCTATGGTTAAATTATTTTGTTTGTCTGATTGCGGTTCCCAGTCAGCATTGTTGGCTAGGTTGTTCCAGACTTTAACATTCGAAAATGCTGTTCCATCCATGTGCCATGCACCCATAGCACCAGAACCTTCCCAAAGTGTATTGTTAAAAATATCCAGATCTTTTCCGTTCCAGTTAATTTGAATACTTGACCATTCAGTATTCCAAACTACATTATGATGAACGCTAAATGCTTCAGCATCATTATCCAGGTATATTCCAGCCGCTTTATGTAAATTTCCTCGTGATTCAGTGTCATGGAACCAATTGTGGTGAATTTCTGTATAGTGTGGCCCACCAACAGTATAGATTAAAGCACAGTCATCAGCAATTAAGTTGCTTCTATAAATGTCGTTATAAGCAATCACACTATTTTTATTAAACATCTGGATACAATCTCTACCACCGTTATAAATAGAGTTGTTGCTTAGTGTTGTGTTGTTTCCGCCACGCAGATTGATAGGGCAATCATAGTTGCCTAAAAAGTTGAAATCGTGGATGCTACTGTTAATGATCTTATTGCTTGAACCACCGTCACGAATTCCGGTTGCAGCACCAAAGGCAATTTCGCAATGATCAATAGTGTTATTTGAACCTGACATGTTTATGCTCTGTTCATTGGTTGAGAAATTGTCAACTACACCTTCGGTATAATTGCCATAGAACGAAGAGACACCACTAATTTCATTGTTTGAAGCAGTACCGGTCATTTCGATAGAACCGCCGAATACTGCTATGTTTTTGATATGGATGTAGCTTTTGTTATTCAAATTAAAACAAACCTTTCTACGACGCATCTGAACTTCACCATCATCAGGTAATTCCCCGTCTGGAGTTTGTAAATAAAGGGTGTTATTATCGTTGTCATAATACCATTCGTTGTCGTAATCCAGTGCTTCCTTAGCTCCAACAAGAAAGAAATCGCCACCTCCTGCCGGATTATGGAATTTCCCTACCCAAGAAGGATTATTTGGTAAGGTGAAATATACCTTGTCTGTGGTAGTGCTGTTTATCCAGGCTCTCCATGAAGTCCATCCTGAGCCGGGTTTATCACAATAGAAAAACAAATAGCTATCGGTACTCCAATCAATATTAGGAATGCCATCCGAATATTCGAGATAGGCATTTTGAATCGTATTTTCATCTGAACCACCAGTGTTGCGTAGTGAATTCAAAACAAATGGATCTTTGTCTGTTTTATTTGGCCATCTGGCCAACTGGCAAGCATCAGAACCATTCATTACAAAATTGTTCTGACCAAGTGTCCAATCTACTGTTGTTTTATAAATACTACCTTCTTCCAAGGTCCAGTATGATAAGCTTTGCATTGCTGTTATTATCACCTTATCACCTGCAGCTGCCTGATAAATAATAGGTTTACCTGCTGAACCGGATTTAGAGGGTGTGACAGTTTCCTCGTATGTGCCTTCATGGATGGTAATTACATCGCCAGCTATCGCCATCTGAGCGGCCTTTGAGATGGTTAAGAATGGGCTGGTTTCAGAACCGTCATTTGAATCATCGCCAGTTTTGCTTACATGATAATTTATTGGGTCTTCAACAGGTGGAGGTGTAACATCTTCCGAACTAAGAGAAGTATTATCGATATAAAATGTACTTACATTTCTACCTAAAGCGATATTAAAAGCTAAGTTGGCAAAATCAGGGGCCCCGGCGACCACAGACGGAGTAAAAGTATACTCTATTTTTTTCCACGTACCATCACCCTGTATTTTTATATCCAATTGTTCATAGGCCACTCCCCATGCAGCACCATTCATGTTAGTGTGAGAGTAAAATGAAAGGTCAATTGATTCTTCAACTCCTGAGGTACTCAGGATGTAAAAATACAATGTATACTCTTTGTCTGTTGCTAAATTCAGCCCTTGTTGACGAAAAAAGATTTTGCCAGGGTCAGCATCAACCGTCAACGCTTCTGCTTTTACAGCATAACTTCCATCGTTGACGTAATCTTCAGATATCGAAAAATTGGCTGTTGGACCTCCCCAAGTACCATATGTCCAATCATCAAGGTTGGATTCAAAACTTGGATTTTTTAATAAGTTCTGACTTAATACCAACGATGGTAAAAATATAAGAACAATAGCCACAGCTAATTTATTCCATTTGTGTAAATTCATTTTCATATCTTTACTTTAATCTAATTTCAATTTCGACTTACTCTGACGAGATAAGTTAGAAGATTGTCTTCCTTTAATACAAAGGTAATTGAGGGGGAGAAGTTACGCAGGGACAAATATAAGGAGTGTAAGGGTGTATATTGGTTAGGTGGTTTAGACCCTT
The DNA here is from genome assembly GCA_947503525.1 of uncultured Carboxylicivirga sp. Classification (GTDB taxonomy): domain Bacteria; phylum Bacteroidota; class Bacteroidia; order Bacteroidales; family Marinilabiliaceae; genus Carboxylicivirga. Next base: position 249,640 of record CANNEA010000001.1, read on the forward strand.
GATAATGTTGCCAATAATTGGAGGGTTTTGTGATGGGATGAGGGGTAATTCTTAAACATATATGAGTTAATTAGCTTTTTTTGCTAGTGTCCTTTTGTTTTGAGGGCTCTGTTAGTGTCACAAAATGAGATGTATAGATTTCTTTTAAAGAAGGTGAGGTTCATTATCCCCCCTTTTTTGATTGCAATATGCCACTATTGAGTTTTTAGTATTGATTGTAGGTTTGAGGTTTAAACAAATTGAGCGTTCGTTTTTTTTATAAGATCGAGACAGGTAAATATAGAGAATCTAGTAATTTATTAATATGAAGAGAGTTAAGTTGATTGCCGTGGCTTTAGTAGCCTTTTTGGGTTGGATAAATGCACAAGAATCCAGTTTTGAATGGTACAACACAGATTTACCGGTTGATGAAAGAATTGATGCCTTAGTTCAGGCCATGACCTTGGAAGAAAAGGTATCTCAACTAAAAGATCATAGTGTAGGTATCCCTCGACTTGATATTCCGGAGTATAATTGGTGGAACGAATGTTTGCACGGAGTAGCCCGCAATGGAAGAGCTACAGTATTTCCTCAGGCAATTGGTCTGGCTGCCACTTTTGATCCTGAACTAATTCAAAAGGTATCTACAGCCATTTCTGATGAGGCCCGTGCTAAATTTAATATCTCTATTAAAAATGGGAACAGATCACGATACGCAGGATTGACTTTTTGGACTCCAAATATTAATATCTTTCGTGATCCGCGATGGGGAAGAGGACAGGAGACTTATGGGGAAGATCCGTATTTAACTTCTCGAATTGGAATTGCCTTTGTAAAAGGATTGCAAGGTGATCATCCTGACTATTTAAAGGCAGCAGCGTGTGCTAAGCATTATGCTGTTCATTCAGGCCCTGAAGCATTACGTCATGAGTTTGATGCCATAGCTTCACCAAAAGATTTGCACGAGACGTATTTACCCGCTTTTGAAGCATTGGTTAAAGAAGCCAATGTAGAGGCAGTTATGGGAGCGTATAATCGGGTATTGGGAGAGCCTGCTTGTGGTAGTCCATTCTTATTGCAGGAAACTTTACGTGACAATTGGGGGTTTAAAGGGCATATTGTCTCAGACTGTGGAGCTCTTTCTGATTTTCATTTATATCATAAAGTGACCAATAGTCCGGAGGAATCAGCTGCATTAGCTCTTAATAGTGGTGTAGATTTAAATTGCGGTAATACCTACCCGCACCTGCTTAAAGCTGTTGAAAAAGGATTAGTTACTGAAGCTACGATTGATATAAGGTTAAAGACTTTACTTAAGTCCAGATTTAAACTTGGGCTTTTTGATCCAATAGAAAATAACCCATATAATTCCATTGATGAGTCAGTGGTGTGCAGTGATGAGCATAGTGAGCTAGCTTTGGAAGCTGCGCGAAAATCTTTGGTTTTATTGACGAATAAAAACAATGTATTACCCCTTTCAACGGATATCAGAAATTTATACGTTACAGGTCCTCAGGCTAACAATAGTGAAGTGCTTTTGGGGAATTATTATGGAATGAGTAGTCGCCTGGTTAATATTCTGGAGGGTATAACAGCTGCAGTTAGCACCGGTACAACCATTAATTATAAGCAGGGTTGTTTGCCTTTCCGTGAAAATGTGAATCCTATGGATTGGACTACGGGCGAGGCTAAAGCATCGGATGCTATAATTGCTGTATTGGGAATCACTGGAGCCATGGAGGGTGAGGAAGGAGAAGCTATTGCATCGGATACTAAAGGTGATAGATTGAAACCTTACTTGCCGAAAAATCAATTGGAATTTTTGCGTAAGCTCAGAAAGGATAATACAAAACCAATTATTGTGGTAATGACTTCTGGTAGTCCAATGATAATGCCTGAAGTTGCTGAATTAGCCGATGCTATTGTTTGGGCATGGTATCCGGGTCAGGAAGGTGGAACTGCTGTTGCGGATGTAATTTTTGGGAAAGTTTCTCCTTCAGGAAGATTGCCACTTACATTTCCATCATCCATTGATCAGCTTCCTGCCTATGATAACTATGACATGGCTGGCAGAACTTATAAATATATGAAGGAAGAACCTTTATTTCCTTTCGGCTTTGGATTGGGATACTCTAAGTTTTCGTATGCCAATGCCAATGTGGATAATGCTTCTTTAAAAAGGGGAAAAACGGTAACAGTATCTTTTGAGCTTAAGAATGAAGGCGAAATGGATGCTGAAGAAGTTGTACAGGTGTATTTAAGTCAGCCCGGAGCTGGTGAAGCTGCTCCCTATAAAAAGTTAGTTGATTTCAAACGAGTGGCCTTAAAATCTGGTGAATCCAAAAGCATATCATTTGAGATTGATTCAGAGAAAATGAAACAATATACGGATACAGGTGATGCTGTTGTTAAAAAAGGAATTTACACCGTGGCCATTGGTGGAACTTCGCCAACAAGCCGAATTGAAGAATTAGGGGCAGCGGATTTGGTTAAAGTTGACTTTAAATTAAAATAGAAAGATTAGTATATAATATAGAAAGTAATCTCTTCTCACAATAGTGAGAGGAGATTTTATTTTTAGTACTAAACCGTTTTAAAATAAGGGGCTTAGGTTTGCGATGTTTTTATGTTTTTCATTGATTTCTTTTGTTTTTAGTATATTCATGCTGTAATAACCAACATGCTATGCGTCGATTGTTTTCTATCTTATTGGTATTGAATTGTCTTGTATTATCTGCTCAATCAGAATTTGAACATTTGAGTTCAATTGATGGCCTTTCGCAGAATGATATCAATTTTATATTTCAGGATTCAAAAGGTTTTATGTGGTTTGGTACCGTTGATGGACTGAATCGCTATGACGGGATGAATTTTGTGACTTATAAGCCAACCTCCCCGATGGAGAAACCACTGGGAAGTAACCTTCCATTTTGCATAACAGAAGATCCTTTGGGTAATTTCTGGATAGGTACTTCTGATGCAGGTTTATGGTATCACAATAGAAAGAAGGATGAGTTTTATCAGATACCTTATACGCACGAAGGCGATCGCTTATTTACCGACTGGAAAGTGGGTGCAATTTATTTAGATTCTAATGGAATATTGTGGGTGGCCACATCCAATGGTTTGACATTATTAGATACCAATGAATACCATAAAGGGAAATATAAATGTAGGGTAATTGATACACAAAGTAACCCTGGTAGTTCGGAAATTAGTGCCTATCTATTTAATACGGTCTATGTTTGTGAAGACAAAAGAGGTGATATGTGGCTGGGATCGGGTTATGGTCTTTTTAGAGTAGAACTGAGTGATCAGTTAGATTTAAAAATGACTATAATGGATCAATGTCCTCGTGGTTTTTGTAAAGGCTTAATTGAAACTAAGAATGGTTTTATAGGTGCATTTTACGATGGTATTTATACAATTAACAGAACATTGTCCCAAGAAAGGTACGTTGTAACCAGATGCTCAAACAGATATCTGAATATTCTATATGAATCGAATGAAGGTCGATTGTGGGGAGGCGGTATGCAGGGTCTTTATCAATTTGATTATAATGCAAATACAGACGTTTTTCAAGAAGTTAATCATTTTGTAACTGATTTTAGTAATCCTAAGAGTTTAAGTAAGAATAATATTACTACAATTTATGAAGATAGATCGGGTTTACTTTGGGTTGGTACCAATGGTGGAGGACTGAATAAACTGGATTTGAATAAAAAGAAGTTTGAGCATGTCTTTGAGGCTCCCAAGGGTTCAGGTTACAGTTATAATAAGGTGCGTGGCTTCGTTGAAGATTCCAAAGGTAACTTATGGATAGGTACTGAAGGTAGCGGGTTGTTTAAGCTTAAGGTGGGAGAAGATGGTAATTACTCGGATGAATTCGAGAATAAATCTGTTGCCTTTTTCTCATCGGATCAGAACTATATCTACTGTATTGACAAAATTCCAAATACGAAGGATAAGTTTGTATTTGGTGCGGGCTACCCTGTTAAATTAGGAGTTGCGTATTACGATGAGAAAGAAGGAATCGTTATTGATAGGTATAGTTCAGAGATTAGTAATTCAGCTTTTGTTGTTTTTATAGACAGGGATGATAATATCTGGATTGGAACTTATGGTGATGGTTTGTATAAAGCAAAGTATAATGTTGAGACCGATAAATTAGAATTTCTGTCGCATTATTCGGTGAAAGAAGGGAGTACCAGTCTTACTTCAGACGTTATCAGAGGTCTTTGCGAAGATCCTTATGGGAATATATTTATTGGAACAGATAAAGGCTTGAATGTTTTACCGGTGAATGAGCGCTTTAATATAAATCCGACCTTTAAAGTATACCAGCATGATGCAAATGACATTAATTCATTAGCCCATAACTATGTGCTTGATATTTTTGTGGATAGTAAAAATACCGTCTGGGTTGGTTCAATGGGAGGTGGTCTTTGTAAGGTTATATATGAAGAGAATGGTAAATTAAGCTTTGATAAATATACAACGGAGAATGGATTTCCTAATGACGTAATTAAGGCCATTGAAGAGGATGAAGATGGGAAACTATGGGTGTCTACGAATAAAGGCTTGTCTCGTTTTGATCCCATAAGTGCTGAAATCCGAAATTACACTACCATTGACGGCCTGCAAGGACTTGAATTTAGTGAGCTGGCCTCCTGCAAAAGAAAGGATGGAGCATTGCTTTTTGGGGGTGTAAAAGGATTCAACATATTTCGCCCTTCAGAAATTGTGGATAACCCTTATACCTCACCTGTTGAGTTCACCGATTTAATTATACACAACGATGTTATATTACCGGGGCAAAAGTATAATAACCGTATACTTCTTGAATACGAAATGCCATCTACTGATGTTATTTTACTTAAATATGCGGAAAACAGTTTTTCGATAGGATTTTCGGCGCTTCACTTTTCGGCACCTGAAAAGATTCAATACAAATACATGCTGGATGGTTTTGATGTGGATTGGAACCTGGTTAATAATAAAGATCCAAGGGCAAAATATACCAACCTCTCGCCGGGTAAATATGAGCTTAAAGTTTTGGCTACAAATAATGATGGTGTTTGGACAACGGTGCCATCCGTTATGAAAATAGAAGTTATCCCACCTTTTTGGCGAACAGAGTTGGCTATATTCTTTTATTTTATTCTTTTCATAGTCATGCTGGTCTTTTTCCGAAAGTATTCAATTATTGCTGTGACAAAAAAGAATGAATTGATGATGGAGCACTTTGAACAAGAGAAAATGAATGAATTGGTTCAGATGAAACTTCAGTTCTTTACCAATATTTCTCATGAATTCCGCACTCCTCTAACCTTGATTCAAAGCCCACTAGAGAACCTCATTGATAAGAATGATGAAATAGATAAGACCTATCGCTTGCGTACCTATTCACTTATGATGAAGAACATTAATATTCTGAATCGTCTGATTAATCAACTTATGGAGTTTCGTAAGTTGGAGCGCGGTAAAATGCCTTTGGCTGTGACCAGGGGAAATCTTATTGAGCTGGTTAAGGAAGTGTTTGATGCCTTTAATGAAATTGCCGAATCCAAGAATATTCGCTTTGAATTAAAGAATGTTTATTCCTCTGTTGAGCTTTGGTACGATTATGATAAGATGGAGAAGGTGTTGTTTAATCTTTTATCCAATGCCTTTAAATATACACCGCAGAGTGGGGAGGTATCAATTATAGTTTCCGAAGAAGAGTTAGAGGGGCAGGAATGGGTTCGGATTAATGTGAAGGATAATGGGCCAGGGATTGATAAAGATAAATTGGCCTTTTTATTCGATCGTTTTTATCAAGCGGGAAGTCATAAATTATCTAAAGTCTCCGGAACCGGAATTGGATTAGCCTTTGCTAAAAACCTTATTACCTTGCACAAAGGTGAAATCAGAGTAGAGAGTGATGCTGATAAAGGGACTGTTTTCTCGGTATACCTTAGAAAAGGTAAATTGCATTTTGCAAAAGAGGATTTCTCTACGGATCCAATTGAAACAAAAAATGAAAAATTAGTTGTTGTCAAAGATTATCAAATAGAGAAACCTGAGAAAGCAAAAGAAAACCTTGTACTGGATAAGAATAAGCCGACCTTATTGATAACTGAGGATAATCTTGATGTTCAAAGCTTGTTAAAGGAAAATCTTGAATCTGAATTCAATTGTATACAGGCCTATAATGGCGTTGAAGGATTAGAATTGGCTCAAAAGAATGTGCCTGATTTAATAATAAGTGATGTGATGATGCCTGAGATGGATGGCTTTGAAATGTGTGACAAAATAAAGAACGATGAGAATATTTGTCACATTCCAATAATCATGTTGACCGCAAAATCAACTGATAAGGACAAGGTTCACGGACTTACAGGGGGAGCAGAAGCTTATGTTTCGAAGCCATTTAATATTGAGGTGTTAAAAGCACAGGTGATGTCTATTTTGGATGCCAGACGCTTGGTGATGCAGAAATTTTCTCAAAAAATAGATATTGAACCTCAGGAGGTGACATTTACCTCAATAGATGAAAAACTCATTGAACGATTACTCAAGGTGGTGGAGCAGAATATTAGCAATCCTGAATTTACGGTTGTTCAGTTGGCCGATGAAGTAGGCATGAGTCAATCCAATTTAAATAAAAAATTAAAGGCCTTACTTGGGCAGACGGCAAACGTATTTATACGTACCATACGACTTAAGAGGGCAGCTCAATTACTCCGCTTGGATAGGCTTTCTGTAACTGATGTCGTATATGAAGTAGGGTTCAATGATATGAAATATTTCAGGGAGTGTTTCAGGAAGCAGTTTAACACTACTCCTTCTGACTATGTTCGTACTCACCGCTCAGATGATAGTGAAAATACTGAAAACGAAGAATAAGAAAGATCGGACAATAGTCCGCTTTCTTGTTTTAATACGAATAAGTTAATTCTACCCCCCAAATATTAATGCTTAATTTGCCTTTGTTTGTGCATATTGAATGTACTTTCGAACTACACTTTTATACATCTTGATTTAGGTTTTTAATGAAAAACCAATGAGAACAAAGCCCGGCTTAAATGCCATCGTATTGGTGTGTGTAGGCTTATGTTTTGTTCTGCCTCAAAGGAGGGTAAAAAGATAATCGAAAGATGAAGAGATTAATAATAAGAATGTTGTTGATAGGAGGCATCGTTAGCGCTTGTTCAAGTGTGCCTCAGCAAGCAATTCAAAATGATGAGCCCTTTGATGCCAACTGGGAGTCACTGGGCAATTATGAAATACCAGCATGGTTTAATGATGCTAAATTTGGGATATTTATCCATTGGGGCCCATATAGTGTTCCGGCTTACAGTTCAGAATGGTACCCAAGATGGATGTATATGGACTCAGCCCAGTGGAATCCTAGTGGAGAATTAATAAAAGCGGAACCAAGTTGGATATATGAGCATCATGTTAAAACTTATGGTCATCCGGGCGAATTTGGCTATAAGGATTTTATCCCCATGTTTAAGGCCGAAAAGTTTAATGCTAAAGAATGGGTGTCCTTATTTAAAAAGGCAGGAGCGCGATATGTTGTGCCGGTAGCTGAACACCACGATGCTTTTGCAATGTATGATTCTAAATTCACACGATGGAATTCTGTGGATATGGGACCTAAACGTGATGTTTTAAAAGAAATTGCCATAGAAGCAAAACAGGAAGGTTTGTACTTTGGGGCATCCTCTCACTTTGCCTTTAATTGGAACTATTTTACACATAAAGAAGGCTTTGACACCAGTGATCCTGAGTTTTATGATTTATACTCACGTCCTCATGACCATTATGCGCCTGCTGATCAGGAATTTTTAGATTTATGGTGGAATAGAACAAAGGACATTATCGATAATTATGAACCTGATATTTTATGGTTTGATTTTATTCTGGATAAAGAAGAATTTGTTCCTTACCATACCAAACTGGCAGCATATTATTACAATAAAGGGATTGATTGGAATAAAGATGTAGTCTTACAAACAAAGAATTTTGATCGTGAATCATTTCCTGAGGGAACTAATGTTTGGGATATCGAAAGAGGTAAGTCGGCAGACATTAGAAAATTACCTTGGCAAACGGATACTTCTATAGGAAAGAATAGTTGGTGTTATACTACAGACTGGGAATCAAAGGACGCTAATACTCTGATAGACGATCTCATAGATATTGTAAGTAAGAATGGTAATATGTTATTAAACGTAGGACCTAAAGCTGATGGAACGATTCCCGAAGACCAGGCTGAAATATTACTTCAGATGGGTGAGTGGTTAGGCATAAATGGAGATGCCATATATGGCACCCGTCCATGGCTTGTGGCTGGAGAGGGACCAACTGAGGTTAAAACCGGGCATCATACCGAAGGAACGAATAAGGAATTAACTTCAGAAGATTTTCGTTTTACTCAAAAAGGGGATAAGCTTTATATAATAGCTATGGATATTGCCGAAGATGGCGAATATTTTGTGAAATCTTTTGCTGACGGATCTGAATTGATTGAAGGCAGTGTTAAGGAGGTTAAATCCTTAATGCAAGATACTAAGCTTGAGTGGAAAGTTACTAAAGAAGGATTGCGCATTAAGGTTATTTCCGGTCTTAGTATTGATTATGCTTGTGCTTTTGAAGTGAGTATTAAAAAGTAAAGTGATTTATTAAATAATTGATCCCAGGGAGTCCGGACGGACTCCCTTTTTTTATGAATAATAGTAAGCATTCTCTTAGGTTTATTCAGTTTTATTTTTACATTATTTAAACTTATTATTGCGATTGTGATTTAACTAATATGTACCGTAACAGCATGAGATGAGTAATGGATGTGATTATATAATCGTGTGGTTTATATAATAAAGAAGCTTTTTTTGTTTAAATATTAATTTTTTAAGTAGTTTGAAATATAATGTAACAATTGTTTAAGATGCTGATAATTAATAATAAGTGGTGATAGATACTGAATTTACCCCTCTTCTAAAACCGATATGCCTCCCTTGTAATTTTCCCCCCCGTAAAACGGGCTAAATTTTGACATAGTTTGTCTTGATTTGAATCTAGATTTGTAGTGTTAAAAAGTGTATTTAAACCTTAATCAAGATGAATATTCAAGTTATTGGTAATTCTTAAAATGAAAGAAATCATGAAGAAAAGTCTAAAGCAAAGAATCGCTGATTCTGGTAGGAGTTTATTATTCCTGCTAGCATTAGGGTTATTTAGCATTGGAGTACATGCTCAAGAACTCACCGTTACTGGTCAGGTAATAAGCACGGAAGATGGTTTGCCTATTCCGGGTGTTAGTATTGTAATAAAAGGTACAACCAATGGTACAATTACAGATTTAGATGGTAATTACGCAATTCAGGCCAAAGTGGGGGATGTCCTTCAACTTAATTTTGTTGGTATGAAGGATGTTGACATTACGGTCTCAAAAGCTGTTCACGACATTAAAATGGATCCGGAAATATTCGGTTTAGATGAAGTTGTGGCAATTGGATATGGTACTCAGAAAAAGAAAGAGGTTTCTGGTGCTGTAGTTCAGGTTAAATCGGAAGCCTTAACACAAATGGCAACTGCCGACCTTGGTACTGCACTTCAGGGACAAGTAGCCGGTGTAAACGTACAAGCTAGTTCTGGTTCTCCTGGTGCCGCTTCCAATATTCAAATTCGTGGATTAAGTTCGATTAACGGAACTAATGCTCCTTTATTCGTTGTAGATGGTATTCCACAAACAGGTGACCCACGATTAAGTAACAACGAAATTGAAACGATCGATATCCTAAAGGATGCTGCATCTTCAGCAATCTATGGTACTCGTGGTTCCGGTGGTGTAATCTTGATTACCACTAAGCGCGGTAAGGCTGGAACAATGAAAATCTCGGTAGACAGTTATGCAGGTATTCAAAAAATTACATCAGGTATTCCATTGATGAATTTTGAAGAGTATTTCTACAACTATTATACTAATTCAATCGCCAACAATGGCACTCATATGGATAATACCTGGACTCCTTTGGAGACCAATGCTAATGATATGACCAATAATACCAACATTATGAATGTGGTGCAAAATGATAATGCATTTGTACAAAACCATAGTGTTAATATTAGTGGAGGTAAAGAGGATTTAACCTTTAGTTTAGTAGGGTCATATTTCGAGCAAGAAGGTATGCTAATCAACTCTGGTTACGACCGTTTTAATGTTAGAAGTAATACCAACTATAAAAAAGGTCGTTGGGATATAACTATGGGACTTGGTACACGTGTTGAGACTCGCGAAAGAGAGCCTTGGAATTTACTATATGATGCTTATAAGTACAAGCCATATCAACAACCTATTGATCCAAATCAAAACTCAGCTGATGAAACTGGTGGTGAGAATGAAACCATTCAGTTGGGTAATATGATGTACAAGTTTTTACAACGTGATAATGAGAACACTGAGGAATTCAATGGTAACTTACAGGTTAAGTTCAATATATTAAAAGGATTTGACTTTGTTACTCGTTTGGGAACAAGATATTCAAATAGTACAAGGACAATTGTAAATCCTCCTATCAAGTTATACGATGAGGATGGTCATGAGATTATTCGTTCACAATTCCGTTCAAAGGTTCGTAACGAGAGTCGTCGTGCTTCTAACTTTACATGGGAGAGTGCATTAAATTATACCAAAACATTTAATGGTCATAAGATTACTGCACTAGCCATGATGTCGACTGAAAAATATACCAATACGATGTTCTGGGGCCAAGGTATGGATTTGTTTTCTTCAGAGATAACCGTTTTAAATGGAACAACAGCTGACTGGAATGCAGGTTCAGGAACCAATTGGAACATGGACCGAACAAATACCTTAGTTGGTATGTTGGGACGTTTACAGTATGACTACAAAGGGAAATATATATTTAGTGGTTCTGTTCGTCGCGATGGATCTTCTCGATTTGCTCCTGAAAATCGTTGGGGTATCTTCCCTTCAGCTTCTGCAGCATGGAATATTGCTGATGAGGCTTTCTGGTCTTCACTTCAAAACGTAGCAAACTCATTTAAGTTACGTGGTAGTGTGGGTACAACCGGTAACCAAAACTTCCTGGATTACCAATACGCACCAACCATTGGAATAGGCTATGACTATCCATTTGGTTCTGAAGGAACTGGTGGTTTAAAACTAGGTGCTATTCAAACAGGATACGCCAATCCATTTGTAAAGTGGGAAACAACTATACAGAGTAACATTGGACTTGACATGGGTTTCTTTAGTAACCGTTTAACTTTTACGGCTGACTTTTATAACTCAGATAAAGAGGACATGTTATTCCCATTATTACTACCTACTTCTACAGGAGCAGGAAGAGGACAAAGCGTTATTTTGAATGTGGGTAACATGAACAACAAAGGTATGGAGTTTGCCATAGGTTGGAGACAAGCAGGTAAAGTTACCTGGAGTGTAAATGGTACCTTCTCTAGAAACGTGAATAAGATTACCAAAATGAGTGGTTCAACAGATATCTCTTATTTCCAGGATGGTTGGGCAGTTAATATCTCAGGTAATAATGATCGTATTACAGCTATTAAAGAAGGTTATGAAGCAGGTGCTTTCTTCTTAATTCCTACCGAAGGACTAGCTAATACAGAAGAAAAGTTGGCTGAATACCAGAAAATTGATCCGGCCGCTCGTTTGGGAGACCTAATGTACGTGGATGTAAATGGTGATGGTGATATCAATGATGATGATAGAGTTTATTCAGGTAGTGGTATGCCAGACTATGAATTAGGTTTAAATGCCAATGTTGATTGGAATGGGATTGATTTATCAATGATTTGGTACGCTTCTGTAGGTAATGAAATCATCAATGGAGGTCGTATCTTTGCTATGGATGCGGGAACTCACAAGGATGTATTATATCAGTGGTCTCCTGTTAATCCTTATGGCGTTATTCCTTCACAACGCTCAGGTAGTCATAACAAGAGATCGCGTTCAGACCTATGGGTTGAAGATGGTTCTTTTGTAAGATTACGTAATATCACTCTTGGATATACTTTACCACGTCACTTTACGCAACGTGCAGGCATTGGTAAATTACGTTTCTACATTGCGGCGGATAATCCATTAACTTTAACAAAGTATCAAGGTTATGATCCTGAAGTTGGTGGTAATGGATTGGCAACTCGTGGACTTGATAGGGGAAATTACCCAATTAGCTCACAATACAGAGCGGGACTTCAATTAGACTTCTAATCGAAAAAAGAAAAAAGTGATGAAGAAATTATTTTTAAAATATTTAGCAGCTGCTCTTTTGGTTTTTTCCATTAGTAGTTGTGAGGATCACCTGACTCAAGTGAATCCTAACGAAATTACGACAGATTCATTCTGGAAGACTTTGCAAGACTGCGAAACTGGATTGATTGCCGTATATAACCAGTTCAGAAATCCAGGCTTATTACAAGTGGCCGATAATGGTAAGCGTGCCGATTTAGCTTGGCCGGGTTGGGGACGCCCAAATACCAGTAATGAATATTACTTGCATACTTATACTGATGGTTCAGGTGCTCCAAATAATATGTGGGAGAATGCATATAAAGGTATCTTCCGTGCCAACCAGGTTATTGCTGGTTTAAATGGCATTGAGAATACTATGGATACTGAAGAAAAGCAAGAGAAGTGGGATCAGTTAATGGGTGAAGCTCGATTCTTCCGTGGACTATTCTATTTTTACCTGCATTCTAGCTTTAACGAGGGAAGTGTTTTGTTATTCGATTATGTCCCTGCTACTGAAGAAGAGTTTTATCAGTCCTTGAAGCCAGAAGAGGAGATTCGTGAATTCTTTATTAAGGATCTGGAATATGCCTTTGAAAAATTGCCTTGGCGAATGACTCCTTTAACTGCAGAAGGAAATTTGGTTGATCCTCAAATGGGAGGTCGTACTAATAGAGCGGCTGCAGCCTATGCATTAGGAACAAGTTATTTGTATCAGGAAGATTACACAACGGCTGCCAGCTACTTTAGTGCTATTATTGGTAGTGGCGAATATGATCGTTTGTCTGGAGTTGGTCAGGTTGGAACTACAAATGGTGAGCTTAATCCAGGTTCTATATTGGAAATTATTTATGATGCTACTTATAAAACAACCGAAGATATTTGGTCGTCTAAGGGTACGGTTAATACCTATAATCAAGAAATAAGCCCTGTAGGTGGATGGCGTGGTACTTTGCCTAGCTTATGGATTAATATGGCTTTCCGTGAGGACAGTATCGATATCAATGATCCACGTAACATTGTTACTTATTTCGAAGAAGATCCTGTTACAGGTGAACCTGTTGAAATGACCAGATACCGTGACTTCTCATTACGTACATCTAATTCTATTGCTTTGGTAGACGATAGGGACATGCCTTACTATCAGGTTGTAGCTGCTGAAGGTGCACGATATAATAATAAGGAAACAGGTTATTACCGTAAGTTAACAAACTGGGATATTACTACTTCAGAGGATGATATCTTAGACCGTTCTGGTATCAATTACCGCTTAATGCGTATGGCAGATGTATACTTGATGTATGCTGAATGTCTGATTCAAGGCGGACAAGGTGGTGATGTGGATGAAGCATTAAAGTATGTTAACCGTGTACGTCAGCGTTCAGCTTTACAATTATTGGGTGCAACACCTGCTCCTGAATTTCCAACTGCTGATTATGACAAAGTATCTTATGATGCTACAAGTTTAATGAATCATTTAATGTATAAAGAACGTCCATTGGAATTGGTACTGGAAGGCTTCTGTATTCGTAATCTTGATTTACGTCGTTGGGGCGTTACAAAGCAACGTTTCCAGACATTAGCTGAAGAAAGATATCACGGTGGGGATTACCAATTTGTTGATTCAAAAGGTGATAATGTTACGCGTTGGGGATCTGTTCTTACTCGTGGTGAGCATCCATCAAATGCTAACCATACCTTAATTGATTATACTCAGGCTGCGCAGAATTATAACGAAGATGTTCATGCTTGGTGGCCAATACCGAACAGTGAAACTACTGCAAATCCAAATCTGTAGATTTTTAAAAGATTAAGATCATGAAAAAACTTAATATATTATTCGGCTTGTTGGTTTTCGCTCTGTTAATAGGGTGTGAAGACGAGTATGAGCCAATTAACGATTATTCCGACGTGCGTTGGACAAGTAGCTTATTTAGAGCTGAAACCAATGGGGTTGGCCTAGATAATTACCTGACTTTCTCCGACATTTCTCATAATGAGTTAAGTCATAGCTGGACAATTGATGCCGGTGCTGGAGTTTATTATTTGAATGGTAATATCAAAAGAGAAGATGAAGATTATACACCATTTATTCGTGATAATCAATCTCCTGAAACCGCTGATAAAACAATTCATCTGTTATTTACAGAACCGGGATTGAAAAATGTTAGATTGAAGAATACCTTTAAGGAATATGTTGAATTTAAAGGTAATGATACCATTCCGGCAGTAAAACAAGGTGATGTATGGGTAATTGATACCACTTTTGTTGTGGATGTGTATGATACACTTCAGCCAGCATTAAAAGTATCCTACGATGGACTGCAAGGATCAGGTGATATTGATGTACCATTTGATATGGATGTTAAGTTGGAGGATACTTTAAGCTGGCCGACTTGGGAAATTGAAGCAGGTGAAGAAATCAAGTTTGTTGATATGACAACCATTGATCGTCCAACAGGGCGTACGTGGAGAATTGAAGGTGGTTCACCAGGTGCATCTGGTGATTCAGTTGCTATGATCAAGTTTTATCGTCTTGGTACTTTCAGAGGTCTGATGGATTCTGAGCGTAATGCACCTAATACACCAGGTGGATATGCCAGAAAACTTATTCCATTAAACATTAAGGTATTGCCTTCAAGCTTACCATTTGAAGCTACTGGTGAAGTGGTTGAATCTGCTGATGAAATCATCAATATTGCAACAACCGGTGAAATAGAGGCATTCTTTAATGAGGAAGAAAACTTTACTGTGAGTGTTACTAATCCAAATGGTTTCTCTGGTGAGATTGCTGTACAGCAAGCTTCCGTTAATAGTAAGGAACGTAACAAGATTGAGTTGAAGTTGGCTGCGCCGATTTATAACTCTGATGAAATTACGGTTTCTTGGTCTGGTGGTTCTATTAAGTCTCTTGACGAGCGTGATTTAGCAGCGTTTAGCAACCTTAAGGTTAGTATGTACATAGTTGACCTTGCAGCTGATCAGAATGTATTTGGTTTTGAAGCCGGCGATTTCGTAGGTGCTGGTTGGGCTGAAGAATGGGACAATACTGGAACTGCCGAGGTAACAGATGCAATGGCTTCCTCAGGTTCATACTCTCTTAAACTGAATGGTACTGGTGGAGCGGTTAAGGTGCGATCTCCGGCCGACCTGCCAATGGTAAAAGATAAAACGTATATTTTAAGTTACAAGTATTATATAGCAACAGGGTCTTGTATGACTCAAGGAAATGTTTGGACTCTACCATGGGGTGGTCAAAAGCAGTTCTGGTGGAACTTCCCAACTAAAGATACTTGGGCAACATATGAGTCAGGTCCATATACTTATACAGCTGATGATACAGATCGTTGGTTTATGATACAGATGGGATCAGCTGGTGGATGTGATAATGATGAAGGTATTTATTTCGATGAATTCTCTTTTATTGAATACGAACCAAGACCATAAGTGCAATAATTTAATCCCATCCTGATTTTCAGGATGGGAGCTAAAAACGAATAATAATGAAAAAGATATTTAATCTCTTATTAGTATTAGTGGTGGCACTAGGTTCATTTACCAGTTGCGAGCCAGATCCATACGTAAAGCCTGATATTGCGCTTACACCTGTATACGCAGTAACAGACATTGCGGATCATGTTTATAAAATTAATGTTTATAAGCAAAAGTCGTTGTTAACTTCATGGGCTGATAAAATTAAAATAGTTTCATATGAAACTACAAACTATGAAGATACTTCAGATGACACTAATTATATGGTGAAATTAACTGCAGTTGAAAGAAAGACTGAAGTTGACTCTGAAGGAAACAAAATTAATGTGGTTTATACATACGATTATGAGTTCACGGCCAATATGGAAACAGGAGCCGGAACAATGACTTATACCAGCTATGATTCAGCAGGTAATCCAACTACTTCTTATCATGCTATGATGATGAAAGAAGATCAGGTTTATAACTAAGCTGATTGAATAATAAAGCACCCCTTAATCTAAAATAGGTTAAGGGGTTTTTTTATGCCCGATTTTAAGCATTGCTATGGTTAATTATCATTGGCTAATAGCTATTTATGCATCCATTAATATTTGTGTTGAAGGTAAAAATAGGAGGGGTATTTGATAATGTATTTTAGCTATGTATTGTATTTCAAAGCTTTAGCTAGGGCGCTGATCTATTTACCCCCTTATTTTACATCGAATATGTTACTTACTTAATACGAAAGTGGTCTATTTTTGTATCCATAGTGTTATTAGTTCGTAAGACTAGAGAGCAATTTTTGAAATACGAAACTTGATAAAAAATATAAGATGAAAAAGAATCTTGGAGCAACAGTACTTTTCATGTTGATGATGCTTACTTATGGTTGTGGAAGCAGCGGTGGGGATACACCTGCACCGGAAGATAGTGAAGATCCAAAAATTTCTGTATCAAAACCGGCAGAGGGTGCTACAGTAATGCGTGGTAATGATCTACTTTTAACAGGTACTTTTACGGATGATATGGAGTTGAAGGATTTAACAGTTACCCTGAGCCATACTGACACAAAAGTTGCCACAGGTATTAAAGATCCGTGGGAGCCGGCCGCAAATCCTGAAGTTATAGCTTTAACCGGAAAGGATGCTGAACTTATCAACCATAAACTATTTGGAGAAAAAATTCCGGTTGATTGTAAAGTGGGTAATTACCGCTTAACTTTAAAGTTAACCGACAAGGCAGGTAAGAGTGTCAATAAGCAGATCAATATTGTTATTGGAGGATAGTTACAATATAATTGAATATTGAAGAGCAATCAGGATAACTTGATTGCTTTTTTTATATGAAAAAAGGAAGCCATGAATGTAAGAGGAATTATAATTGTATTAAGCCTGTTGATGAGTACTATTCAAGGCTATTCAAAGGATTACTATGTTTCTAAAGGTGGAAGTGATCAAAATGACGGATCGCAATCCAATCCATTTTTAAGCATTGCAAAGGCCAGTTCTGTAATGCAGGCAGGTGATGTTTGCTACATACGTGAAGGTATATATCATGAAACTCTAAGTGTAAGCCAGTCGGGTACACAAGCCAGCCCTATTGTTTTCAAGGCTTTTGAGGAAGAACATGTTGTTATTAGCGCTGCTGAAGTTCTGGATTCCAAAGCTAAGTACTCGGGTAGTATTTTTAAGGCTGCTGTTAATATGTCTCTTGATGTGGAACGAAGGGTACTGTTCTATGATGGAAATGTCTTGGAGCCTGCCCGATGGCCAAATAATGCAGATTTAGATAAATTTACCTTCGATGGTCAGGAATGTACCGGAGGTTCTGGTTCATATATTGAGTCTTCAGCCATATCAAATGCTGACTGGACTGGTGGCTATGTGTGTTATTTGGGAGCTCACTCTGGTTTGACCTGGACTCGTGAGATTACTTCATCTTCAGCCGGACGAGTTGATTTTGAAGCTGTGGACATTAACAAGTGGCCTTTTAATCCTCATAATCCAACTGTATTACGGAATGGAAACCGAGGTCGCTTCTACTTGTTTGGTACCATGGCTGCCTTGGACGCTCCGGGTGAATGGCACTACGATGCATCAGAGCAAGAGGTTTATTTTATAGCGCCTGATGATTCGGATCCCTTACAAACAGAGCTTGAATATGCCGCTCGAATGAATGCCATTGAAGTAACAGGAGATTATGTGCAGATAGAAGGTCTAAGCGCTTTTGGCGGTGTTGTGATGCTAAAAGGTGATTATATTGAAGTGCGTGATTGTAATATGAACAATTGCTTACAATCATTGGATGAATTGGATAATACCGATGCCCAGATAGGAATAGGGGCTGTTACAGTTGAAGGAAGCAATATCACACTTGAAAATAACCTGATTGAACACGGTTCGGGTAATGGAATTGCTAACCTTTCGGCCTGGAAGGGTAGTCAGAATATGACTGTTCGTAATAATATTGTAAGGCATTTTAATACCATAGGGGTACACGCTAACCCGGTTCGATCAAATTGTGAGGGTACTATCATAGAAGGTAATACCATTTACAGTTGTGGTCGTGATGGTATCTATACCAGTGGGGCGAATGCCAGCGTCACTTATAATGATGTTTATGAGTGCATGAAGATCAATAATGATGGAGGTGTTTTTTATACCGTAGGTAACGATGGCTATAAAAATTCGGAGATTCATCATAACTGGTTTCATGATTCGTATGGACCGGAGTATGCCGATGGACGCGCTGCCGGAATTTATCTGGATAACCATAGTAAAGGCTATGAGGTACATCATAATGTGGTGTGGAATATTACCTGGAGTGCACTGCAAATCAATTGGGATAACTGGGGAATCGATTTCTTCAATAATTCCTTTTGGGAAGTTGGAGAGGCCATGGGGCGTTGGGCCAATGGATATACAATCAAGGATGTTAGAGTTTATAATAATTATGCCAATGTGGCGGATTGGATAGGAACAGATATCCAGAGTAATATCATTAATACGGTATATCCGTTTACCTCAAAGGACGATAATAACTTTATGCCGGCTGCCAACTCCTACCTTATTGACGCAGGTATGGTAATTGCTGGAATTACCGATGGATATATGGGAGATGCCCCTGATGTAGGTGCCTATGAGTACGAAGGAGAGCAATGGATGGCCGGGGCCGATTGGTGGCCAGAAGGTGAGGATCAGGAGCCGGATGTGGGCATATGGGATCGTAAAGCCCTTAATAAGGAGCTTAAAGTCTATCCTAATCCTTCCAATGGTTCCTTTTATGTAAAGGCTGATCTGGATTGGCAGGGAACTTACTATCTTGAAGTATACGGATTAAATGGTATGGTGTTAATCTCCAAAGAGGTCAGTGCCATGGATTTGGGGAATGGATTGTTAATTGAGGCTAATGACTTACAATCTGGTTCGTACTTGATTAGAGTCGCTAAGGATTCAGAAGTTTACCTTGGAAAATTACTGTTAATGAAATAGTTCTTTTAGTAGAAAGAGAAGATGGCCTCAAAGCATTAGTTTTGGGGCTTTTTTGATTTGTTTGCGTAAATAAGAATGGAGAATTTCGCGCGGCATAAATTCTCCATTCTAACCCGTAGCAAACCGAACAAACTATGATCTGATTATGATACCTAACTTTTCAAGGGCTTGTGGATTGTTCTTAAAAACAATTTGCGCAATGACTTTTATTTCATGACAAGCCTCTTCAAGTTCATTAATTTTATCATCTCGCTTAACTCTAATTTCCTGCTGTTCCCCATGTTCCGCAGTAAACTGGGTATATAAATTCTGAAGATTGCGAAAGCGTTTCAATGCCAGTTCAATTTTCTCTTTCGTAAAACCGTATTCAGCCACTTTTTCAATAATTCGGGGCTCATTTAAAATGGACAAATAGCATTCTATAGCTTGATTGATTAAGGCAACCCGTTTTCTTTCCAGGGTTTTATTTAAACCAGCTTTATTGAAAAGTAAAGCGTTTTTGTGGAGGGCAAGTTTCAGTATTTTCCGATGGGTTTTAAAGCAGTCTTTGCATTCATCCCTTTCAAGGATGTAAATGTTTTCAGCCTCATAAGCTTCAAGGGCTTCAGCCTTGTATTTTTCATTAATGGCAATAGCATCATTATAAATAGATTTGGCCTTATCTATTTTGGAAGCGTTTATTCCCATTTCACTTAAAGGGGATTGGATTTTCTCACTTCCAGCATTCCAAATTAAAGTTTGGCAGCTCGATAACTTCTCTTCAATTGTCTTGTGGTTTGTACTCATGGTATAAGTTTTTTAGGAATTAGTAAAAAAAAGATACGGCAAGAGCAAAAAAAGTTCAAGTATTTGGAGCTCTTAAATTAAAATTATTAGTTTATTTATTTTAATTATAAATAAAGTGATGATGGTCGTAAGTGTTTGCCACATAAAAGTAAATGAAGCGAAGCAAAGTCGTTTAGCAGCTCTGCAATGTCATATAATCCCATAGCAATTGTGTTTCTATACACTGCAATCGTAATTCTACCCAGTGCAATCCTGTTTCTCCCCACTGCCATCGCCTATCTCCACGCTGCAATCGAGTTTCTTTCCATTACAATTTCACTTTTCCCCAATGCAATTCAAGATTCGGATCATCATGTAGCCCTAATGCCTTATTGTTGCATAAAAAAGGCCCCCATAAGGGAGCCTTTAACTATCCTGGAGGAGTAGTATGTTATTTTATTCCTTTAAGCGTAAAGCTATATTCGTATTTACCAGGGTAAATGCGATAAGCTTCTGTTGGCTCAGCTTTTGGAGACCAAGAGTCACAACCACCGACACCAATTTGTTTTAAGTCAATGTTCAGGGTGTAATAATCTTCGGCTTTAAGTTCGTTCAGGTGCTTAACACTTTCCAATGTTTCGGCTGTCCATGGCCATACTGAAGTGCTCAATAACTCAGTGCCATCAATCACTAATCCTTTGCCTTTGGCATTGTAAAGTTTTAACCAACGTACCCCGGTGCGGTTACTGCACTCCTGAGGCTGGGCATATTCGTAGACGAAGTCTTCCACAGCGCCTTTAAATACATCCACTTCTGCAGCTGTATTTCTATCATCGTAGTTTTCCCATGGACCTTTTCCATAGTAGCTCATGCCATTGAGTTGCTTGGCTACGGTCGTTGTCATTCCAATACGCACCATACGTGGACTGTCATCTGATGTATCTATGCTGTAATGTACTTGTACTTCACCATTGCCATGTACCGTATACGTCAGTTCAAGCTTAACCTTATCTTCAATGGCATACGAGCTCTTTATCACCTTTGTATTGGCGGCCTGATCATCTATATTAAATGATTGTAAGTGCAGTTGATCAGCAGCTGACTTCCAAAATGCCAGTACTTCATCCATACGCCATCCGGCCTCATCATTGTCGGTTAATGGGCGCCAGAAGTTTGGTTTTAATTCCCCATTAATCAAGGTTTGCCCTTTATAAGCATATTCCTGAATAAAACCAGTTGTTTCCGAGACCTTCAGACTAAATGAATTGTTGCCTAATACCACAAGCTTACCATCTTTACTTTGTTGGATAGCTGCGCTTTTACTGTCTTTCGCTTGTGCTTTCTCAATACCAATTGGTAAGCTAAATTGTTGTTTGGCGATTTCAAAGCCTGCCTTCGCCCAAAATTCATCATGAGTTGAATGCATGCTGATGCGTAACCAGTATTCAGCCCCAGGCACAAGCTTAGGCATCTTAAACGGCACCGTTACTTCCGCAAAGTCGCGCGGATTAATATTTGGTACAGATAAAGTGCCTTTTTGAATCACCTTACCATCCTGACTCAATTCCCACTTAAATTGCTTGTCAAGAGTATTGCTAAACCAATAACGGTTATTCAATCGTATTTTACCTTTTTTAAGATCAATAGCATCAAAGGTTAATGGCTGGTACACATACTTACATTCCTCAATTTTAGGTGTAGCCTTTCTATCGGAAGACACAACTCCATTTAAGCAGAAGTTACCGGCATTGATTTCATCGTCGAAATCGCCACCAAAGGCATAGTAAGGTTTGCCATCTTCATCGTGCATCAATAGTCCCTGATCAATCCAATCCCAGATAAAGGCACCGCAAAGATTATCGTATTTGTGAATGATATCCCAGTACTCCATCATGTTGCCCAAAGAGTTACCCATGGCATGTGCATATTCGCATGGCATTATAGGGCGGGTATGGTTCGGGTCATTGGCCATGGTTTCAAATTGCTCCAAAGGTGGATACATACGGCTGATGACATCCACCCATGGTAAATCGGTTGGGTTGGCATAATGTGCATTCTCATAGGCTTTCCATTCAGGTGTTCCTAAGCGTTTGTATTGCTTATGGTTTGGATCGCCCTGCGCACCTTCGTAGTGCATAAAGCGTGTTGGATCATAGTCTTTAATCCAGGCGGCCATAGCGGCATGGTTAGGTCCGGTGCCGGATTCATTACCCAACGACCAGGAAATAATAGAAGCATGGTTTTTATCGCGTTCCACCATACGGATAGCTCTGTCGACATAAGCACCAGACCATGTTGGTTTATTGGATAGCAAACCTCTGGTTGAATGTGTTTCAAGGTTAGCCTCATCCATCACATATATACCATACTTATCGCACAGATCATAAACAAATGGATCGTTAGGGTAGTGAGACGTTCGGATAGCATTAAAGTTGTATTGCTTAAGCAGCTTAATGTCATCTTCCATATCTGAGCGACTCATTACTTTTCCGCCTGTTTCATGATGATCGTGACGATTAACCCCATATAGTTTTACTTTTTCACCATTAATCAATAATACATTGCCCTTAATAGTTACATCACGAAAGCCAACTTTTTGTGAACGTATATCCAGTTTAGTTCCTTTCTCATCTTCCAAAGATAGCACCATGGTATAGAGGTAGGGTTTCTCAGCCGACCATAAATGAGGACGCTCAATTGGAGCTTCCAACAAGCCAAAGTAGACATTATCGCGTTGAGGATACCATTCGTTGGCTACTTTGTGTGCACTGATTGACAAAGGCTTGTTCAATACTTTATTGCCAGAGGCATCATACAATTCAGCTTTAATATTTAAGCCTTTAATATTGGCATCATTGGCTGCACTAATGCGTGGTCGAATCTGAAGAAGCGCATCTTCCAAAGTTTCGTCAAATTTAGTTCGTACAAAGAAATCGTTAAGGGCTATCTTAGGTTGAACCATTATCATTACTTCACGATGAATACCACTTAATCGCCAATGGTCCTGATCTTCCAGAAAACTACCCGATGACCAACGGTATACTTCCACTGCAAGTGTGTTTTCGCCTTCTTTCAGATATTCAGTAATGTCAAATTCAGCAGGCAGACAACTGTCTTCGCTATAGCCTACCTTAACGCCATTGATCCAACAATAAAAAGCAGAAGTTACGCCACCAAAATGCAATATGACTTGTTGATCTTTCCAACTTTCTTTCCATTCAAAAGTAGTAAGGTATGATCCTATTTCGTTTTCCCATGGATAATGCGGCGGTTTAAAATTCTTTTTGAAATCGGAATTTACATATACCGGACGGCCATAGCCTTTCAACTCCCAGTTGGAGGGTACATCAATATTATCCCAGTTGTTTGAATTGAAATCGGTCTTAAAAAAGTATGATGGTCTGTTATCAACACCTTTACTAAACTTAAATTTCCATTGCCCATTCAGCATGGTTAAGTCCGATTTTGTTCGGTCGTTATTAAGAGCCTCTTCAACACTTTTATAGGAATAGCTGGTAGCTCTTCCGGGCATTTTATTAATGCCAAATACAGTTTCATTCTCCCAGTCTTGTACTTTTTGTTGAGCAAGTAATCCGTAGCTGCTCAAAACTGCCAGTGCAATAAAAAGTAGTTTCTTCATCTATTATTGTTATTAATTGAAATTGCCTTTTTAATGATGATAAAGGTACTTCAAGAAGCTTAGATGAAGATTGCTATTTTTTGATGATTATGGGGGGGATATTCGATGATCTAATTTATCGATGTGCCGATGTACCAATGTGTCAATTTGCTAATGTAACAATGTATTGATTTTTTAGATTAATGTAGGTTTCTGGAGTTTAGATCGTAAATATTCCATCATCTGTACATTGATATTCCATTGCGAAGCGATAGGCATATTGGTATAAGGCACAGCCGGCATATAGGGTTCTGGTCCAAATTCAGGACAGATAAAAAACTGCTTTTGTCCATTCTCTTCAGCTATCTTCAATATAGCCTTCCACCATCCTACAAAGGTATTGAGGTAATCGGCATTCTCCGGAGTAAATGGGTTATTGACCTGGGGCGATTGGGTATGACCAACACGGGCATGAAGGTAGTGGCTATTTTGCATGGCCTTGTTTAACGAATGTGCCTGCTCTTCGAGAAAACTCTCCGATACTACTGCCCAATGAGAGAAGTCGGCATTGAGTTTTAATTCAGGATACTTGTCTAAATATAAAAGGGTTTCTTTGGCTGAAAAAGGGAAACGGCCACGATGAGTTTCATGTACTATTGGAATACCCGAGTCTATTTCAAAGGCAATACATACATCAATGACCTTGCAGTTGTCTTCAAAGGAATAATAATCACGACCGGTATGCGAATTGATAAAAACCGGATTAACCTCGGCCTTGAACTGTAAGGTCTTTTGTAAGCGTTTAATGTATGATTCAACGGATTCATTTCGAGGTTCAAGCCATTGTTGCGCCACACATATTAAGTTATTTTCTTCAACTAAAGTCTTCACTTTTTGTATAAAAGCAGAATCTTCAGGAAGGTTAATTTCAATGCCATCATAGCCTGCAGCCACAACATCATCAATAAAAGATTCAATTGATCCGCCTTCTCTTCCCCAATAAGGACACAAGTATTTTAATTCCATTTTTATCAGTTGCTTAATAATAGACGAAAATAAAGGGAATATAAAAGACAAACTTATCTGCTATTATCAGAAAAGTGTACTATATTGATAGCGATACTATCGGATGTATCAAATAAGGTTATAATCGGATATGTTATGAGGGCTGTTTTTGAAAATATTATACACGATCAGAGTTCATCCATTCATTTATACGAATACAATAAAAAGGATTTTGAAACGCCTTTGCATTTCCATCCCGAATATGAATTGGTATACATTATTGAAGGCAAGGGTACCCGATATGTGGGCGATAATGTATCGGAATTTGTGGAGGGCGATTTGGTATTGTTGGCGCCCAACGTCAACCATTGCTGGAAAAACTACAAACACTTTTCGGGCCAATGTCGTTCATTGGTTATCCAATGGAAGGAAGGTTTACTGGGTAATCAGGTGGAATATGAACCTTTAAAAATGTTTTTACAGAAAAGTAGGAGAGGCCTGCGCTTTAAAAAACCGGGTAAGTTGCTGAGTCAACTTATGGATTTACAAAAAGAAGAGGGTTTGGGGCGTATCCTAAGCTTAATCAGTTTACTGAATGTCTTATCAAGTGAAGTGGAGGTACAGGCCTTAAGTTCAGGTTTTCAAATGGGCCGACGCACCCTAAAAAACAATGAACGTTTAGATAAACTCTATGAATTTGTTGAGCACAATTATCAGCAACGAATCAGCTTAGAGCAAGCTGCAGCTGAGGTGCATATGACTAAGGAAGCTTTTGCCCGCTTCTTTAAAAAGCATACCAATAAAACCTTCTTTACTTATCTTAATGAGTTTAGAATAGCCAGAGCTTGCCGTATGATTAAAGAATCAGATTGTTCGGTGACCCAATTGTGTTTTGATAATGGTTTTGAGAGTCTGGCTTATTTCCATCGCATGTTTAAGCAGCTAAAGGCTGCAACTCCATTACAATACAAAAAGAAGTTGCAGCGATCAGTACTGAAGTAAATACTTTAGAATTTATAGCCGATACTAAATTGTGAGTTGATAAATCTGGTAGGGCCATTAATGTGATTTGGAAATACATCAGTAAAAGATTTGCGTCGGGTATAGGCAACTTGAAATTGTGCCAGTTCCACACCAAAGCCCCAGCTTAAACCGGTTTCTGATTCATTGATCGTGTTTGTGTCTTTAAAGTCCTTATCAACATAGTTTAAATCGTTGGATGCAAAGTGGTAGCTATAGTACACCCCGCCTTTTATAAACAATCGAGGAGAATAGCTGTCTTGAAATGGCGTTCGTAGCATAAGGTTTAAAGGGGTTGTTAGCGAATGCGTGTTAAAGTCTCCTTCATAGGAGCTTGTAGAACGATAATCATACAGGGCTTCGGGCTGTAGGGCCAGCCATTGACTTAGTTTCAATTGAGCAAAAAGGCCTGCTGAAAAGGACACTTTGCTATAGGTATTTATTTTAGCATCACTAAAGTCAATCTTTGAAGAACCAATATTAAGGCGGGCTCCCGCTATGAGTGGCGCATCCAGTTTATTGGTGTAGTATTTATGCATTGAAGCATGCGATACTAATTCGTGCTGTTGAGCTAATTCAAGAGTAACGTCATTTAAAAATGCACTTACCTTAATCATGCCCTCGTAGTCAATCTTTTCAGCTGTATCTTCAGGTTTATGGTAGGGTGATTTTAATCCGGTAAAAGCATGAGCAGCCGGAATGCGTTCATCTATAAATGAACCTGTGTCAGTTTGCTGTTCCTTTTTCTTACTTGTTTTTACATCAAGCTGATGCTTTAGGCTTAATTCATTAATAAGTAGAGTGTTGTTGGTAATCAGGTCCATGCCATTTAAGTCCAAACCCTTATTGGCCGTGTACATACCAACCATGTCGATGCTTAACATCCATTTGATTTGCTCGGGATTAACCAATTTGTCATCTAATAAAAAGGAAGAACCAAGGAGCCCACTCTCTTCCGCGTCGAAAGCAACCAATATGATGCTACGTTTAAGCTCATTTTGATTCGCTTTTAAAAAACGAGCCATCTCTATTACGGATGCTACTCCTGTGGCATTGTCATCTGCACCATTGTAGATTATGGAATCCTGATCCTCGATATGAAAGCCCATATGATCGTAGTGAGCTCCAATAACAAGGTATTCGTCTTTTAACTTAGGATCAGATCCTGTAATTTGGCCCACTATATTTTGGGCATGAATTCGATAGGTACCATCCGTATACTCAAAATGATGAATGTAAGCATCACCTAGTGGCTCCAATCCAAGTGAGGTGAATTGATCTTTTATATATTTTAAGGCTCTGGTATGTCCCTGGGTTCCTATTCCGCGTCCCTCCATTGAGTCAGCGGCAAGAATTTCAACATGTTGTTGTAATAAGGATTTAGTTTGGGAATAGGTGCTAAGGCTGGTATATAGCAATAGGAAGAATGTAATTTTAAATATAAGATTCATGTCTGGTTAGATTGATGTGAGAGGCGAAGATAATAATTAATAGAAACTTGTTTAAAAACAAAAAGGATGCTCTTTGGAGCACCCTTTGGTTCGTTTCGGAGGTATATTTTATAAGGCTTTGAACTGAATAGCTTGTCCGCCACCCGGTGCTAATATCAGTTCCAGTTTGTCCTTTGAACTAACTTTCTTTTTAGTAATGACAAATACCTCAGGATTATCCTCCCAATGTGCATCTTCACTATCTGCATATATGCTTGCTTCGTACTGCTTATCAGAAGATAAAAAGGACAGATCAATATTCAGTGTTCTTCCATTCTCATCACTTATACTACCCAAATACCAATTGTCAGTACCGCGCTCCTGGCGCACAACAGTATAGTAATCGCCAATTTTGCTATTAAGTACTTTGGAATCGGACCAGTTAGTTGGAACGTCTTTAATAAACTGGAATGCGGCATTGCCTTCATAATTTTCCGGTAAGTCAGCGGCCATTGGCATTGGACTATACATGGTGAGGTAGTAAGCCAATTGTTTACAAATAGTTGTTCTAACTCTGAATTTTTCTTTACTCCAATCTTTGGGAGGCAAAAGCATTTTAAAAATTCCGGGTGTAAAATCAATTGGTCCACCCAATATGCGTGTAAAAGGCAAAACTACTCCATGTTCAGGGCTGTTGCCTTTACTCCATGCATTGTATTCCTGTCCTCTCACACCTTCGCGAGCCATCAGGTTAGGATAGGTGCGTTGTTCACCGGTAAACTTAATGGGTTCGTGGTTAACAATTAGTAATTCATACTCAGCTGCCTTCTGAACCATTTTTTTGTAATGACGAACCATATACTGTCCATGATGGTGTTGGCGGTAGGTCTTTGTGTCATAGTCGTAATTCACATCCCCTGTGTAACCAACCTTAATGGTTTTTATGCCCAGGTCGCGACACATTTTAAACAAAGTATCCATGGCTGGTTCGTAGTGGTCAATATCCGATATGGTTTCATGATACATCATCATGCGAACGCCTTTTGATTTTGCATAGGCACAAACCTCTTCAATATCGAAATCATCCGTTGGGGTCTTCCAGTCAAATATGCCATAACCGGTCCATGAACCTTCCATATCATCCCAACCCTTATCCCAGCCTTCAATAAGAACGTCAGGAATGTTGTTCTTTGCAGCAAAATCGATGTGGTACTTTGCATTTTTGGTGTTGGCGCCATGAGGTCGATTGATAGGCTTACCAAATTGCGTTTTTTCTGCCCAGGCACTCTTCCCAATGTGTAATTCCCACCAGATCCCAATATATTTATAAGTTTCTATCCAATCGGTTGTTTCATAGGCCACAGGCGGATTCAGATTCATAATCATATCTGATTCAACTAAACCACCAGCTGTTTCGGAAATTTGAATGGTTCGCCATGGTGACTTAAAGGGTGTTGATGCACGAACTAAATCACCGTTTCGCCATGGAGTTAAGTGAGCCTTTAATTTTTGGCCTTCTTTAGTATTTAATAAGTTCATTCCGGCATAGTCTGTCAAGTCGGCTTCGTGAATACTAACAACTAAGTTTTCGTTTACCTCAATTGTTGTAGGTGTATTCGCCATATTGGCTCGCTCTTCTTTGTCGGGGCGCCGTTCATATTTGATACTATCTCCTATTTCAGAAACCGGAGAGTTATAGTATACTTTCTCGTAATTATCATAGTCGGCAAAATTCCACCAGGCCTTATAATCTCCTGCAAAGTTAAATTCGGTTAGCTCATCCATAATAATGAAGTCTTGCAGTTTACCTTGCTTCGAAAAAACATAACGAAAGGCCACACCATCGTTAAAGGCACGAGCTATTACGTCAATAAATATACCTGAGTTTTTTTGTTGTAAATGAATGATCAGTTCATTGTAGTGATTTCTAACCTCTTCTTTTTGGCCCCAGACAGTTTTCCAGCTAGAATCATGTGTTTTATACTCATAGTTTAATAAAGTAAAATCGTCCTTAAGCGATTGTGTTTTTAAATCGAAGCCCATCACAGACTTGGCAATAAACTCCTGTTCATTGCTTTTTACAGCATAGCTTAGTATGCCTGATTGATCAATCTCGAAGGTGATTGTGTTTGAATTATCCGGAGAGGATAAGTTCGTTTTTGTATTTTGCTGACAAGCCAATAGTAGCAGTAATAGAGCAAAAAGGAATAGATTCTTCATTTATTATAATATAAGTTGCTTTGCGGTCGAAGACCAGATGTAAAAATAGATGGACTGGAATGAATTAATCCGAGAATTTATTTAGGATTACAGGGGGAAAATGGAATTTCAAAGTCATAAAAAAGAGCCCCCAAATAGGAGGCTCTCAAACTAATCCAAAACTATGAAATGATCTACTAAGTGTCTTATTCAGCTATTTCGCCATCTATATCAGCTTCCTTATAACCTTTGCAGGTAATTTTAAAAGCATGCGAATGATCTGTTGGGTATGATTTAGGTGCTTTAATAATTAAGCCCTTCTCATTTCTTTCCCAGCTTAACTCTTCCTCGCTTCCCAAAAGTTCAACTGTCTCAATAGCATTATTTAAAGCACCTATTTGTGTGCTTAAAGTATTAATTACAATCTCTTTTTCAGGTTTATCCATTACAATGGCAAACATTTCGGTATCACTCTTCTTTGTAAATCGAATATCCAGATTGGTATATTCAATCTTACCTTTCTCTTCAATTTTGTGTCCACCGGCTTCAATGCGGGTTGGTCCTTCTCCAAAAACTGTCCAAACACGAGTCCCGTAAATTGCCTCTCCATTAATCTTTAGCCATTCGCCCATTTCAATAAGCAGGTCCTGCATCTCCTGAGGAATAGAACCATCCGGATTTGGAGGAACATTCAATAACATACAGCCATTTTTAGCAACAATGTCAACCAGAATATCAACCAACTCGTTGGCGTCAACAAATTTGGCATTTGAGCGATAAAACCATGCTCCAGGTGAAGTGTCGGTTAGCCAGGCCTGTGACTTAGGCTGGTTAGGGCGACCACGCTCGTAATCTCTTATGGCAGTTTCTTCAGGGAAAGTCGTTTCCTTAAAACAAACGGCAACATCCTTATTCCATTCTTTACCCTTATTATAATAGTAGGCTAAAAACTTCTGACGTGCATCTTCATCCAGGTGCTCCAACCACCAATCAAACCACAATAAGTCAGGTTGGTATACATCAATGTATTCTTTTAATTTAGCCCACCACTCGTTCATAAAACGCTCGGTTGGAACATTATCACCTAATTTATGAGGTTCAGTATATAAATCGTAGTCGGCTTCATCAATGGTAGTGTATTCATGTGCCGGTGCAAAGTATTTCCATGTAAAGGCATGGTGGAAGGAGCCCATAAATTTCATATCTCTCGACTCAATTTCCTTTTTCAACTCAGCCGAAATGTCAATGCCACCATAATTCATCGAGTTCCATCGGGTACTCTTGGCATTCCACATGGCAAAGTTATCGTGGTGCATGGCTACCGGACCGGCAAACCTGGCGCCTGATGCCTTAAATAAATCTGCCCATTGTTGAGCATTAAATCCTGAAGGATCAAATTTTTCTATTAATTCTTTGTAACCAAATTCAGCAGGATCACCAAAAAGTTTAACATGATGGGTGTAGTTAGAGGTTGTGCCTCCTTCATATGTACTGCTTAACCATTCCGGACGTCCTTTTTTACCATACATCATCATGCCATGCCAACCGTCCATGTGCTGATTTTCTTCCATATCAACAAAGGCACCTGATACTGGTCCCCAATGGGCATATATTCCAAATTTGGCATCCATAAACCAATTTGGAGTTACATTGGCTTTACTTAATGATTCCCAATCTTCAGTGAAGACTGCTTTATCTTGTTCGCATGTTTCAGTTTTATTACAACACCCAAATAATATAAATGAGCTTGCCAGTGCAACTGATAGTATAGTTTTTTTCATTGTTCAGATTTCATTTAATACTGAGGGTAAAAGTAATTTGATGTGATTAAATGTAGGAGTAGAAAATAGTTTAAATAGGGTGGTCATTTGAATACAATGCTCAAATAATCTGCTTTTCATCATTTGTTTTGTGTCCTTAAAAATACACCCCTAATATGGTGTATTTTTTTACGTATGTACTCTCTTAAAGCTGCTACTTTTATAAAATAGATTAATAGAATAAACTCATATGCTACGCACATCAACTTTATGTATTTTTCTGGCTATTTTATTACTTGCAGGATGCAAGTCTGAAAAGCCAAAGCCAAATGTTCTTTTTATCATGTCGGATGATCATACCTCTCAGGCAGTAGGGGTTTATGGTGGTCGATTGGCTGAACTAAATCCTACTCCTGTTTTGGATAAATTAGCCAATGAAGGGATGATTTTTGATAATGCTTTTTGTACCAATTCCATTTGTACACCAAGCAGGGCTAACATCATTACAGGACAATACAGCAATGTAAATGGCGTCCTGGATCTGGAAGGTGCCATAGGTGAAAATCAACAATATTTGCCAAAAGAAATGAAGAAACTGGGTTACGAAACAGCCATTATTGGCAAATGGCATCTTCATGACGAACCGGCTGCCTTTGATTATTATTGTGTTTTACCTGTTCAAGGCAAATACTTCGATCCTGTTTTTCGATTAAGGGGAGACAAGGCCTGGCCTGAGAATACCATTAAGCGCAAAGGACATTCAACGGATAATATCACTGATTTAACTCTGGATTGGTTGAAGAACAGAGATGATTCCAAACCATTCTTCCTGATGCATCATTATAAGGCACCTCATGATATGTTTGAGTTTGCACCACGCTATAAGGATTACCTTGAAGATACGTTTATACCTGAACCAGCCAGTTTATATGATAATCAAAACAATGGTTCGGTTGGTACTAAAGGGCTCAATGACGAGCTGATTAATGTGATTGGTTCATCTGTGTCGCACCGTAATACCATTCGTAATATGGGTATGCACATGGATATTGATCAAGACATCGAAGATACTGAATATACCAAGCTGGCTTATCAGGAATATATGAAGCGTTACCTGCGTTGTGTCAAAGGCGTTGACGATAATCTTAAGCGCTTGTTTGACTATATGGAAGAATCCGGTTTAATGGATAATACTATTATCATTTATACGGGCGACCAGGGCTTTATGCTTGGTGAGCACGATTACATCGATAAACGCTGGATGTATGAAGAATCGATGCGTATGCCATTTATAGTTCGTTACCCTGAGATGGTTAAGGCAGGAAGTCGTAATAATGCCTTGGTCAATAATACGGATTATGGTCCAACAATGATAGAGTTAGCAGGTGGTGCCACTCCTGATTTTATGCAGGGAAAAAGTTTTAAGTCCATACTGGAAACTGGTGTTGAACCGGAAGATTGGAGAAAAGGCACTTATTACCGTTACTGGATGCATATGGCTCACCGCCATGCCAATCCGGCGCATTTTGGCATACGCACCAAAGATTATAAACTTATTTTCTTCTATGGGAAATATTGGGTAGATACTGATGACCCGAATGCCGATTGGAATAAAAAATCGTGGGGCAATGATTTTACACGCCACACACCTCCGGCTTGGGAATTATATGATTTGAAGAAAGATCCGAAAGAAATGAATAATGTGTATAACGATCCAGCATATGTTGAGGTTAAAGCAGAACTGAAAAATCAATTGAAAGACCTTCGCTCAGAAATTGGCGATACTGATGAGCAGTTTCAACACATTAAAAAGATAGTAGACGAATATTGGGACAAATAGGAATAATAATGAAACGAGCATAATATTTTAATAACCGAATCTCAAACAAATGAGGGTGATTAAATTTATTTGCGAGTTCCATCTGACAATTGAAAATATTTTAAACAGATGAAAAAATTAACAACTGTACTTTTAGGAATATTAATGGGGCTGACTGCTGTGATGGCGGATAATCCCTTGGTTAAACATATGTATACGGCTGATCCAACGGCACGGGTAATGAATGGCAAACTTTACGTTTTTCCATCAACCGATGTGGTTTGTGAAGAAGGAAAAGGCAATAATGGCTTTTGTATGCCCAGTTACAACGTATTCTCTTCAGAGAACATGTTTGACTGGATCGACCACGGCTTAATTATCGATCAAACGGATGTGCCTTGGGGTGTCAAAGACGCTTTTGGTATGTGGGCACCAGATTGTATTGAAAAAGATGGCAAGTACTATTATTATTTTCCGGATATGCCTATTGACACTTCAGCGTTCCGACGAATTGGTGTTGCTGTAGCCAAACATCCTGAGGGACCTTATAAAGTGGAGAAGAACTACATGAAAGGTGTTGATGGTATTGATCCCAATGTGTTTATTGATGACGATGGACAGGCCTACCTTTATTGGGGTGGCGGAGATAAACTAATGGGTGCCAGGTTAAAAACCAATATGAAAGAGTTAGCCTCGGAACCTGTGAAATTAAATGACTTGCCGGGAAAATATAAGGAAGGATCTTTTATGTTTAAACGCAATGGAATATATTATTTTACATTTCCTCACTCACCACATGGGTCTGAAGAGATTGCTTATGCAACCGGGGATAATCCTCTTGGTCCATTCGAATATCAAGGTCGTTTTTTAGAGCGCTGGAAAGATGGTTGTTGGACCAACCATCATTCAGTAGTGGAATATAAAGGACAGTGGATCGTATTTTATCACCATCATGATATCAGCAAGAATCAACATTTGCGTTCGATGTGTGCTGATTACCTAAACTTTAATGCCGATGGATCCATACAGGAAGTGATTGCTACTTATAGAGGTATTGGCGTTTGTCCTGCGTCGAATGAAATTCAAATAGATCGCTATTCCCGTCATGGAGAGAAAGCCATTGGTGTGAGTCGTGTTGGGAATGAATTACCGGCCAACTGGCAGTTGGATTATATCACCAATGACTCATGGGTGCAATACGACCGCGTTGACTTTAAGGAAGGAAACTATAAAGAAGTGGCCATCCGTAGTTCTAGTGCCGCTAAAGGAGGTACTATAGAAGTTCGCCTGGGTGGTGCTGAAGGAAAGGTATTGGCTATAGTAGAAGTGGGTTCGACAGGTTCATGGAATACCTGGCAAACTTTTTCTGCACCTTTACAAACTAAAACTGAAGGGATCCAAAATTTGGTTTGCGTGTTTAAAGGAGAAGATGGTAATCTCTTTAATGTGGATTGGGTACAATTTAAATAAACAGAATTATATAAAAACTTAAAATACAAACTAATGAATAAATTTATCTGGATTCTTTTTGTTGTTGTTTTGGCTTCCTGTGCATCAGCGCCAAAGTCAGATGAAAAGGCGAAAATTAACTATACTGCCGATTGGGCATCGCTTAAGCAGTATGAAGTGCCTGAGTGGTATTTAAATTCAAAATTTGGTATTTACTTTCACTGGGGCCCCTATTCTGTTCCTGCTCACGAAACAGAGTGGTATTCTATTCATATGTATACGCCAGGTCATCCTATCCGTAAGCATCATGAGGAAACTTATGGTGATTTAAAAGAGTTTGGTTACAAGGACTTTATTCCAATGTTTACTGCAGATCACTTCAATGCTGATGAGTGGGCTGAATTGTTCAAAAAAGCAGGGGCGCAATTTGCCGGTCCTGTAGCTGAACATGCCGATGGTTTTGCTATGTGGGATAGTAAGTTGACGGAATGGGATGCAATGGATATGGGGCCTAAGCGCGATATTGTTGGTGAAATGGCTAATGCGGTTCGTAAACAGGACATGAAGTTCATTGCCACCTATCACCGTCATTGGTTATATGCATGGTATCCAAGCTGGGACGAGAATACCGATGCCTTTGATCCTAAGTATGAAGGATTATATGGGCCTAAGGTGCCTGAAGGAACTTTTGTAATGGCTGATGAGCCAACAAGTCCACTTCCGAAAGATGATTTTAATAAAGAATGGTTAGCACGTTTAGATGAATTAATGGATAAGTATCAGCCAGATATTATTTGGTTTGATAATAAAATGGACATTATTGATTCAACTTACCGTCAGCAATTTTTAGCTAACTACTATAACAAAGCTCAGGAATGGGGTAAAGATGTAGTGTGTACCTATAAATTTACCGATATGGTTGAAGGTACTGCCGTTCTTGATCTGGAGCGTTCGCGTATGAGTGAGAAAAAGGATTTCCCTTGGTTGACAGATGATTCAATTGATTGGAAAGCCTGGTGCGATATAAGCGATCCAGCCTACAAAACACCGAACCGCCTAATTGACTTCTTAGTTGATGTAGTAAGTAAAAATGGAGCTGTATTGTTGAATATTACGCCTCGTGCGGATGGAACAATTCCGGAAGGCGTGAAGGAGCGATTATTGGCTATGGGAGATTGGTTTAATGTGAATGGTGAAGCCATTTACGACACGCGTCCATGGAAGATATATGGTGAAGGACCACAAGAGATTGTAGAAGGTCACTTAAGCGAAGATAAAAACCCTGAGGCTGTAGCTGAAGATATTCGTTTTACAACACGTGATGGTAAGCTATATGCTATTGCTTTGGACTGGCCAAAGGAGAAAATGCTTATTAGAAGCTTAGCGAAAAAAGAAGGATTACTTGAGCAAGATATTAAAGCAGTTCAGTTATTGGGTTCCGGATCAGAAGTTAAATGGGAACTTACCGATAAAGGACTTGAGGTAACATTACCAAATGAAAAGCCTTGTGATTATGCTTTTGCATTAAAGATTGAATTGAAGTAATACTATTGTGTTTAAACGTGGTGGCTCAGTATTGTAAAAGAAAGCTTTTATAAATACATCGTGTAGCATTGAGAGTCCGCCACGTTTTTTTGTGCCTTATGGTTAAATTATAGATTTGAGATTGTCTACTTTGATTGGTTTGTCATTGAAGCTATCTTTATAATCAATTTATTTCCTAAAAGATTAATAATCACTAATAGATAAAGACATGGGTTTAAAAAATCTACTATTTATAACTCTACTATTCTTTTTTAGCTATTCGATAAAAGCTCAATTAAGTCTGCCTTCTGTTTTTTCAGATAACATGGTATTACAGCAAAAAGATACCGTTGCAATATGGGGATGGTCAAAGGCCGGACAGAAAGTAAGCATTAAGGCTGAATGGTTGAATGAAACACTAGAGTGTACAGCAGATAAAGATGGAAAATGGCAAACTCAGCTTAAAACTCCTGATGCCGGTGGACCATACTTTATTTCAATACTTGGTGAGGAGGAAATTCAATTACGAAATGTACTTATAGGTGAGGTATGGTTTTGCTCGGGGCAATCCAATATGGAAATGCCAGTAAAAGGTTTTAAGGATCAACCAGTATATGGTAGTAATGATTTAATTGCACATTCGAATAACGATCAAATTCGCTTGTTTAATATTAAAAAGGATTTTTCAGCTGAAGTTAAAAATGATTGTCAAGCCCAATGGACTAATGCCAATCCCGAATCGGTTTCCAACTTTAGTGCAGTAGCCTACAGTTTTGCTAAATATTTACAAGGTGTACTTAATGTTCCCATAGGTGTTATAAATGCAACTTGGGGTGGTACCAGGGTTGAGGCCTGGATGGACCGTCCGTATCTGGAAGATGCATTCCCGGATGTCTATTTGGGAGCTATTGGAACTGAGAAAATGAAATTTCAAACGCCAACTGTATTGTATAATGCCATGGTTCATCCGGTTCAGGGTTATGCAATAAAGGGAGTCATCTGGTATCAGGGTGAAAGTAACTCGGCGCAACCAAAACAGTATGCCGATCTTTTTCCGGCTATGATTGAGCGTTGGAGAGAATTGTGGGGACAGGGCAATTTCCCTTTTTATTATGTGCAGATTTGTCCAATGCAGAATTACGACAAACATGAAGGCAGAAATACAGCTGAGTTACGTGAGGCACAATTAAACACAATGATGCTGGTGCCCAAAACAGGCATGGTTTCTACAGTTGATATTGGTCATCGATGGAATATTCACCCACCTGAAAAGATTACCATTGGGCATCGTTTAGCTTATTGGGCCTTGAATAAAGATTATGGTTTTAAGCAAATACAATGTGGTGGCCCGGTTTATCGCTCAATGGAAGTTAGAGACGGCAGTGCTTATCTAAAATTTTTAAATGCTCCATTGGGTATTGATAATATGCAAAAAGAAATGACCGCATTTGAAATAGCAGGGCCTGATAGTGTATTTGTACCCGCAAACGCCAGTATTTGGAAGCAAGAGCTAAGAGTATGGAATGATCAGATCAAAGAACCAATTGCTGTTCGTTATGGATGGAGTAATTGGTTTGTTGGATCCTTATATAGTTCTGGAGGACTACCAGCTTCATCGTTTAGAACGGATGATTGGTAGAATTAAACTTTAAATCATAAATACAAGGGTGTTACTTTTTTTAGTGACACCCTTGTTTATTGTAACCTAATAATTTCTTGCTCGTATGTAGCTCTCAAGTGTCAATTTACCCCTCTAATTGAAGCTTGATATTGCCCTACATAGAATACGAATCATCCTAATTTTGGCAGCAAATTATACCTTATTTTATGATTAGAATTTTTACGCTAGTATTAATTAGCATGCTGCTTATTAATACGTCCATAAGTTGGGCTCAAGTTAACGTTACCATCGATCCTACAACTCAAAGGGTGTTAGGTGGAGTGAGTAAATTAGATCGTTCAAAATTTTTCAACATTCATTCAGGAGGAGATGATGCTGAACATACAGCCTTGTATAACGATTATAATGTTGGTCAGGGGCGAGGATTCTGG
This sequence comes from uncultured Carboxylicivirga sp., assembly GCA_947503525.1. GTDB lineage: Bacteria > Bacteroidota > Bacteroidia > Bacteroidales > Marinilabiliaceae > Carboxylicivirga. The sequence continues at coordinate 287,491 of CANNEA010000001.1, forward strand.
GGAGCATTCTCATATGCAAAGAGTCAGACAGGTACTGTTGGAGTTTATCCTGCCGCACGCTCGGGAAACTCGAATGTGAGAACTGTGAAGCAATATGTGGCTACTGAACATCCTGGTAATACCTTTGTGGATGGCTTAGATGCCGAATTAGCCGGAGCATGGGCAGCGGAGTATTATAAAAACTTCGTTAGTGATGGCAGTTTGCCGGAATTTTTTGAACCCATGAATGAACCCTTCGTTCATGCTGGTGATTTTCATGGAGGCGGTTGGGACCCGGATGAAGAAGCACGTATTCGTTTACAAATGGCCAGAGTTTATGGTGCCATTGGGCGTCATATTCATAATGCACCTGAGCTGGCTAATATGAAAGTGGTGGGTTACTCCAGCGCATGGCCTTCAGCTGAATTATGGGACTTTGGACATTGGGACTCCAGAATGAAAATGTTTATGGATGAAGCTGGCGAGGATATGGATGCATTTTCTACGCACTTGTACGATGGTGTTAATGTTTCCGGTCAGGATAATAAGCGATCAGGCAGTAATTCGGAAGCCATACTCGATTTAATTGAAACCTATAGTTATACCAAATGGGGTGTTGTAAAGCCTCATGCTATTACGGAATATGGGGCTATTGAAAAAGGCTATGGTGATAACTATAGTGATTTGGCAAGTATTCAAACGGTCCGTTCAATTAATCATATATTGTTTAATCTGATGGAGCGTCAGGATAAAATGGCCATTTCAATTCCATTTATTACCGGTAAAGCCACCTGGCACATTACAGCCGAAAACAATTACCAACCATATCAGGCTGTACTGTGGAAACCAACAAACATTGGAGAACCAACACCTGCAGGATGGGAATATACACCACGTATCCATTTTTACGAGCTTTGGAAAGCGGTCAGTGGAGACAGGGTGGCCATTGATTCTGATAATCCGGATATACAGGTTCAGGCTTTTGTTAACGGCACTAAACTATTTGTGGCTTTAAATAATCTGGATGAAACGCAGCAAACCGTTAGTCTAAATGTAGGTGATCTTAGTAATTTAGTTGATGTAAGGATTAAAAGTCTTAAAATATATCCTGATGTTGATCCGGTAATGAGCAATACAGTAGTGACTGCGGCTCCCTCAAGTTTAACCCTTATTGAAGGGGAAACTATAATATTAGAGTATACCTTCAGCTCTGATCTTAGCTTTAGTGGTTCAATTCATCGCAAGAAGTACTATGACACCAATCACTTACAGGATATCACTTCCAATACACCAATCACTTTTCAGTTTGCAAATGTTGAAACAGGAGAGGGTAAAGCTAAATTACGGATGACAATTGGACGTAAGCATGATGTAAGTAAATCACCAACAATTAGTGTAAATGGCACACCGATTACAGTTCCTTCTAACTGGAAAGGTTATGATCAGGCTAATCGTGAAGATTTCTTTGGAACCATTGAAGTACCTGTTGATATGACTCTTATTCAGGCTTCCAATACTGTAACGGTTACTTTTCCAGATAATGGAGGGAAGTTAGCCGCTTTAGTTTTAGAAGTTGAAAAGGAGGAAGCCGAAGTGTTAACTCAATTTGCCTATCCTACAGGAGAACCACATATCATACCAGGACTTATAGAAGTTGAGGATTATGATGAAGGAGGAGAAGGTATAGCTTATCATGATGCAAGTGTTACTAACCAAGGTAATGGTGGAAGAATGAATGAGGCTGTGGATTTACAAAACTGCAGTGAGGGAGGCCTAAACCTGTGTTGGACGGCTGCTGAAGAATGGTTAGAATATACGGTAGACGTGCAGAGTTCGGGTGAATATGTATTGAGTATTCGACATGCCGCTCAATCAGCCAATGCCAATGTAAATGTATTGTTTGATGGAGTAAATAAAACAGGAACACTTAGCTTACCTTCCACTGGAAATTGGCAGGTTTATGCTTCTACCGAAAAGAACATAAACCTGGAAGCAGGAGTTCAGGTGATGCGTTTGTATCTGGAGACCGGTGATGTGAATATTAATCATATACAGCTAAATAAAACAGTTTCAACAAACATAATTGAGGAAGAGCAAGCATCCATTAAAGTATATCCTAATCCTACCCAAGGCATTCTTAAAATTGAAGGAGCAAAGGCAGGAGATGCTATTCAAGTGATTACCATTGGTGGTTCAGTTGTTAAGTATCTTACTTTAGATGAAAGTTTAAGTGTTGATGTTGGTGACTTAACAAATGGAATGTATTACTTATTGCTGCAAAATACAGATCAAAACATTACAGTACCTTTTATAAAGAAGTAGTTGAATTTCAAGGAAGAAGTGGTGATTGCTTTTAGTAATCGCCACTTTATTTATTACTACTTGTTATCATCAAATAGAAGAAGCTCAATGTCAAGATTAGTTCTTTCTTTTCCACTCACATAGAATAGTACCACAAATTCTTCACTATCGTTAAGGTAATTCTTCGAAAAGGCATTTAATGAATCGGCATTGGTAAAGTATTCGGACATTGCTGATAAGCCCAAGCCATGGTCAGCAAAAAACATGTACTGGAAGGTGTTGTTTGGACTTTTAAATTTAGCTGCAATGCCATGTTCGTAGTCCTTCGAGTCTGTTCTTAATTCAATTTTATTTTGTTTGCCTTCTTTATCTGTATAGTTTAAATATAAACGATTAACTGAATTTGGGATAAATTTAGAGTTCTTGGCCAGCTTATTAAATACATCACTAAAGGCTGTAGGGTAGCGCATGGGGCTTAAGTATATTAAATTTTGCTCCTTGATATTGTTCATTGTAAAATCACTTGCCTTTCTTACGGCAAAGTCTGATTGGTTAGCAAAAAACAGATGTGAGAAATGTCTGATGGTGGCTGCATCTTCGAAGGTTACATAGTTATAACTACTTCCCCCATATTGTCCTTTTAAATGAGGTAAACTATCTATCAAGGCATTCAGTTCTTCTTCTGAATTAATATGAACATCTCGATGGGCCACAAATTTTCCATATTGTGTTTGGCCAACAAAACTAAAAACCGGACTAAGGTATAATGTGGTTTGATTGTTATTGTTAAAAGCATCCTGCCACACTTTATCATCATCCTTAAAGCTCCACCAAGTTGCAATAAGCAATACAATAATGAAGATTGCAGAGAAACTATAGATTATCGAGCTACGTTTATTCTTATTTTTGGTTTCTGATGAAAAGTTCACTTTGTAGTGACCTTTCTCGATATCTATTTTTATTGGATCCGATTCACCTTCCTTCGAATAGTATTTGTCTAGTTTTTTACGAAGATGGTAGATATTTACCCTAACATTTGCTTCACTTTTTTCATGTTGGTAATGCGAACCAAATAATTCTCTGCCAATGTCAGAGGCCGTGATTTCAATATTGTTTATCGATGATTCCACTAAGAACTTTAAAAGCACATTGGATGTAGTGGATTTTGAAAAGGTTTGACTCTCCAATATCCGTCTTAAAGCATCGTATTTTTCTTCTTGTGTAATCATTTTTTGCTTTGTAGTCGAAAGTACTAAAAAATTATAAACCTGCATAAATAAAGGTGTACAGCTTTTGTTTTAACCATTAAAACAAGGGTTAAAACAATGTTAAAACCTCTTGATCGAAAATTTTAAGTTAACTTGAAAGGAATTGAAATAAGACTAACTCAATAATCTAAGAATAATGAAAGGAAAAATCCTAATAGGCGGTTTTCTATTAATCGCGATCTCGGTTTTTGGTCAGAACAATAGCAAATCCTTATTTAACGGGAAAAACTTAAAGGGCTGGGAGAAGTTAAATGGATCTGCTGAATATAAAGTGGAGAATGAAACGATTATCGGAATCTCAGCAATGAATACTCCTAATACCTTTTTAGCCACTAAAAAGCAATACACCAATTTTATTTTAGAGTATGAAATAAAAATGGATCGTGGTTTGAATTCAGGTGTTCAAATCAGGAGTCATAGCAATAAAGATTATAATGATGGCCGTGTACATGGATTACAGGTGGAAGCAGATGATTCACCTCGTGGCTGGTTTGGTGGTCTTTATGACGAAGCCCGAAAGGGATGGCGCTACACCCTGGAGTATAATCCGGAAGTAAAAACCGTGTATAAAAATGGTGAATGGAATACCGTTAAAGTAATAGCCAGTGGACATCACATTGCCACATGGGTTAATGGAGTTAATTGTGCTAACCTTCTGGAAGAAGATATTGAAACCGGTTTTATAGCTCTTCAGGTGCATGGAATAGGTAAGAATAAAGAGCTGGAAGGAAAAACCATAGAATGGCGTAATATTACGATTACTGAAATTGAAGTGGATGAATCATTGTTTTCAGAAACAACGGCACCACTAATCAGTTATCGACATAATTACCTTACGACAGCAGAGAAAGAAGAAGGATGGGCTTTACTTTGGGACGGTCAAAGCAGCAAGGGTTGGAGAGGTGCCAAACTGGATCAATTCCCTGCAAAGGGCTGGAGCATGAACGAAGGTGTTTTAACTGTACAATCTTCTGGAGGTGCTGAGTCGGAACATGGTGGTGATATTGTCACTACAAGGCCTTATAAGAATTTTGTACTGGAGTTGGATTTTAAATACGCCAAAGGAGGCAACAGTGGGATTAAGTATTTTGTAGATACTGAGCTTAATAAAGGTAAAGGCTCTGCTATAGGATGTGAATTTCAAATATTGGACGATAAGCATCACCCGGATGCCAAGAAAGGAGTTAATGGAAATCGTACAATTGGTTCACTTTATGACCTGATAAAGGGTAATGCTCGTGAATATATTCCTAGCTTATGGACAGAAAAGTATGTTAATCAATATAAGTGGAACCGTGCTCGAATAGTTGTTGATGGCAAGCATGTTCAACATTTCTTAAATGGATGTAAAGTAGTAGAATATGAGCGTGGAACGCAGCAGTGGCGTGCATTAGTAGCCTATAGTAAGTACAAGAATTGGCCGGCCTTTGGCGAAGCAGAAGAGGGATTGATCCTTCTGCAAGATCACGGTGATGAGGTTCACTTTAAGAATATTAAAATTAAAGAACTATAATCCTAAACTCAATCAATAATGAATTCAAGAAGAAATTTTATAAAAAAGGCTGCGCTTGGAACAGCCGGATTATCATTAATAAGTGCCAAGTCATTTTCGAACATTATTGGATCAAACAAGCAATTGAATGTAGCCATGTTAGGCTGTGGGGGCAGAGCTTACGGTTTAGCACAAAGTATTGGATTGTGCGAAAATACAAAACTGACCTATATCTGTGATGTGGATCAAAAGCGAGTTGAAAAATTTAAAAGCTTTTGTCAGGATAAATTAGGTTCAGTACCTGCAAGTGAAACAGATTTTAGAACCATATTGGATCGTAAAGATATTGATGCTGTATTTGTTGCAACCCCTGAACATTGGCATGCTCCAATGGCCATAATGGCTATGCAGGCAGGAAAACATGTATATGTTGAAAAACCATGTAGTCACAATCCTCATGAGAATGAACTGATTATAGCTGTACAGAAGAAAACAGGCATGCATTGTCAGATGGGAAATCAACAACGCTCATCAGTGACATCGGCTATGGCGATCAAAGAAATTCAAGAAGGTATTATTGGAGATGTTTATGCCGGAAAAGCTTGGTACACCAATACTCGCGGACCTATTGGCAAAGGCAAGGTAGTGCCTGTGCCCGAACATTTGGATTGGAATTTATGGCAAGGTCCGGCTCCGCGTGAAGCGTATCGCGATAATGTTCATCCCTATAACTGGCACTGGTTTCGTACATGGGGTACCGGTGAAATTCATAACAATGGAACTCACGAAATAGATATTTGTCGTTGGGCTTTAGGGGTGAAATACCCCAATAGAGTGGTTTCAACCGGAGGTCGACTACATGGCGGTGGAGACGACTGGGAGTATTACGATACCCAAATGGCCAGTTACGAATTTGAAGATAATAAGTTAATTACCTGGGATGGTCAATCCTGTAACGGCTATGGCGCTATGGGAGGTCGTGGTGCAACAATACTTGGAACCAAAGGAGCTATATGGTTGAATAGAGCCAAGTATGAGCTCTTTGATTTAAAGGGGAAAAAGATAAAGACAGAATGGGAAGGCAATCAGGGGACTTCAAACAATACCTCAGATACGCAAGGCTTTGATGGTCTGACTACCCGTCATATTCAAAACTTTGTCAACGCTGTTATTAATAATGAAAGCCTGAAGTCACCGATTGCCGATGGAGCTATCGCCACACAACTGTGTCACCTGGGTAATCTGGCTCAGGATTTAGGAGAAAGTTTAAAAGTGGACCCGGTTACAGGACGTGTTCTCGATAATAAGAAGGCGCAAAAGCTTTGGAAGCGAGAATATGAAAAAGGTTGGGAACCAAAGTTGTAAATTAACCATTATTCGTTTTAGTAATTGACTATGTTGGATATTAATCTTAAGCACAATACTTTTATGGCCATGAACACCAGAATGGATCTGGTGTTCTGGAGCCATAATCATGAGTTTAATTTTGAAATTCTGATTGGTGAAATTAAGAATACTGTGTTAAGACTTGAAGGTATTTTAAGTCGCTTTGATAAAGAAGCAGAAACCTTCGTCGTAAATAAAAATGCTTATTCTGAAGATGTATTGATTAGTCCTACTTTACGAAGCATTATATTGGATTCCATTCGCTATAATGAAATGAGTAGAGGCTATTTTAATATCGCTTATTCGGGTGCAAAGCAAAAAGTTGAGAATAGCTTTACTTTAAATGATCAATATATCCGATTTAAAAATCCGGATGTATTTCTTGATTTTGGAGGCATGGGTAAAGGCATGGCATTACTTCAGATATCAACATTGCTGGATAAGATGAAGGCGGAAAATGCTTTTATCAGTTTTGGAGGAAGTTCAGTTTTAACCAGAGGTCGTCATCCGCATGGTGATTATTGGCCTTTTACTTTGGAAGCGTTCCAAAGTGATGAGTCCTTCCACCTGAATGATGATGCCATTTCGGTTAGCGGATATCATGAAAAGGGGCTGGAGAAAAAAGCGCATATCGTTAATCCAAAAACTGGGCTGAAAAGACATCAAAGGTCAATGGTCGCCGTTCAAAGTCATTGTCCTGTAGAAGCAGAGGTATTAAGCACAGCACTTATGATTGCTCCAGAAGAGGAGCAGCAATCTATTTTAAAGAGTTTTGCAGTCAAGAGAGTACTCTTGCACTAAGAGAAATTTTATGGGAGAAAATCGAAGAGACTTTATCCGAAAGTTGGGCTTGGCCGGAGCAGGTATGGCTTTAGCCGGAACATCATTTATCAGCGCTCAAGGAAAAGGCAATACAACAAAAGTGGCCATAATAGGTACCGGAGACAGAGGGCGGTATCTTCTGCGTTTTTACCTGCAGTTGATCAATGAAGGTGAATCCATAAGCATTAGCGCTTTATGTGATAATTATCAAACCAATCTGGATAAGGCGGCAAGTATATGCAAGGGTTTAAGTAATCCACCAAAGCTTTACAATGATTACCGAAGCTTACTTAAAGAATGTGCAGTGGATGGTGTGATTATAGCCACACCTTTACATCAACATGCACACATTGCCATTGACAGTATGAAAGCCGGAGTGCATGTATTATGCGAAAAAGCAATGGCGCGAACACTCGATGGTATTAAGGCCATGTATGATGCACATATTCAAACAGGTGCTATTCTTATTCCGGGTCATCAACGTTTGTTTAGTAATATGTACCAGAATGCCTTAGAGCGGATTCATAATAATGAATTGGGTACCATTGGGCAGATCAGAGCCTACTGGCATCGGAATAATAACTGGCGCAGACCTCTGCCTGTTGGTCGACCTGAGTTGGAGCGTCAGATTAACTGGCGCTTATATAAGGAATATTCGGCTGGATTATTGACCGAATTAATGTCGCATCACATTCAGGTAGCTAATTGGGTTAAGCAAAGCGAACCTGTTTCGGTAATGGGAACCGGAAGTATTCGTTACTGGGATGATGGACGTGAAGTACATGACAATATAGCGGCTATTTTTTCTTATGCCGATGGAACTCAATTTACCTATGACTCAATGACCAGTAATAGGAAGTATGGACTTCAAGTGCAGGTTATGGGAGATAAGGCAAGTATGGAATTGGAGACCAACCGAATGTTCCTGGAGAATCCGCCGAAACCTGAGCCCGCTCTTGGAATTGCTCAATTGTTGGGTGATATTCAAAAGGGAACTTTTAATGATATACCAGTGGGAGGAGCAAGTTGGTTGCCTGAAACAGCTAATAAATATGCAGGCAAAGCCATTTACGAGGGACAAAAAGGAGATGGAACGAAAGAAGAATTATTGGGCTTTGTCAACTTTATCCGCAATAAGGAAAATCCAAACTGGATGACCAAAGAAGGGTATATGGGCAGTATATGGACAATACTTACCGAACAAGCCATAGATAGTGGTATGAAGTTAAGTTTACCGGATAAGTACAAGTTAAATTCTTAAAGCTGAGAACATGAAGGATATAATAATACGTTCATCATCATTAAAACGCGAGTTTTGGATAGCTTTAATTTGCATTCTTTTAGCATGTCTTATTAATGTGTATGCCATTATTAAATACGATACCAATTGGAGCGAAATGTTTAGTTCATTGGGTTTTGTTTTATTGATTGCCTTAGTCCTTTATTTGGTAGTCGGCATTGTACGATTGTTAGTTAATGGGTTAAGACAATTATTTCATAAGTAAGAATACAAATAGAAAAAAAGAGGCAATAGTTAAACAACATTAAAAACTCACTATTATCAGCTACTAGTTGATCCAATATGCAACTTTATGTTGTGTTTTTCGTCTACCCATCTTATTCATGATCTAATTTGTTTCAGCTCATGAAGGGGAACATAATAAAACAACCAAGATGAAAAACAACATTGTAATTTTACTATTTGTAGTGCTGGGTTTTACGGCCAATGCTCAAACAAATGCTGAAACGCTTAAAAGCTTTTTAGCAGAAGTTATCTCTTTTGAAGAAACGACTTTGGATGCCAATCGTCCAATGTCTAAAATAAGACAAATGGCTTCGGTACAGGCCGACACGCTATATATCCTTACCAAGGATAATGCGGATGAGGTATTTGTTCTAGCTGAAAAATATTCGCATTGTCTGGTTTTTACAGGTAGCCATACAATTGTAAAGGTCACTGACCTTAATAAGCGAATTGCATCCGGATCGTGGCAAACATCTATGCCTTTTGGAGAAGGTTATATCCAACGTGGTGAGATGGCTAAAAAAGAGGATTATATCAATAACATTATTGGGATACCTGATGCTCAGAAACGGGTGGTATTCCTATTTAAATAAGAAACTGCAATAAGAATTATGGCCGAATCCTATCGATTCGGCTTTTTTTGTGCTTGTTTTTCAATATCTTTCTTTTTTAAAAGCCCAGAGATTATGAAAATAGAAGCACCCAGAAGAATTACACATACTTACGAGCAAACCATTAAGGGTTCATTTAAAGAAATAATGCCTTTGTATTGTCCGGTACGGGAATTGGATTGGTGTGAAAATTGGGCGCCAAGAGTTGTTTATAGTCATTCCGGTGTTGTTGAAAAGGATTGTGTTTTTATTACTCCCTATGGTGATGAGGATGTGGTTTGGATCGTTACAAATTACGATATTGAAGCTGGAAATGTTGAGATGTTCTATCACGTGCCAGGCGTATTGGTGACGAAATTGGAAATACAGCTTACATCATTATCTGAATCAAAAACAAAGGCTATACTTCAATATCGTAAAACATCATTGAGTGAACAGGGGAATAAAGCCCTTGAGGAGTTTACAAAAGAAGAGTACGATATAATGATGGACTCGTGGGAAAAAGCGATGAATCACTATTTAAAAACAGGCGAGATGTTAACAGGCTTGCCCAATTTTTAACTTAAGAATGTACCATTATCCTGGTCTTAACAAACATTTTAATAGAGTAGGCCTTTTCTTGTCGGAAAAACATCAAGCATCCTAATTCGTATATATGAAATATAAGATTGTATTCACTTCAAATATTCCAATAGATTGCCATATTCTTAAAGGACGATTGCTAAGTGATGGAATAGACGCATTTATATATGATGAAAATATCGTTTGGGTTAATCCATTTAAAGCCGTTGCCATTGGAGGCGTAAAGCTTATAGTGCCGATTACTCAAGAGGATAAAGCTATTCAAATCTTAGAATCTGTAAAGGAGAGAAAACTAAGAGATGAAGCAGGTGAATATGATGTTGAGGATGCTTTAAGTTCTGAATTTTCTCGACAGAATGAGCTGTTGAGACTAAAAGCTATGATTCGTAAAGATGCGAGCCTACTTGAGCAGGGTGCTAATATAGAATCAGAAATATTGTCGCCACCGGAGATTTCGGATTTAATCAAAGATGAGTTAGCTTTTGTTGCTATGAACAAAAAGACTTTTTGTTTTGACTGGAAACAGTTTTGGTATGAGTTGTTAGATTTTGATAGAAGTGTGTTCAGGTATTTGAGTCCGATTCCTGTAGAGTACTTCCTGGAAAAAGATTTAGTTGATTCGTATGTTGATGCAGATAAGGATAAAGCGACCTGCACTTGCCCCAAATGTAAATCAGACAATACGAATCATGGCTATGCGATTGATTTCAAATGGGATGTTCTTTATCTGATTTTATCTCTATTAATAATTACACCCTTTCCATTGGTTCGGAAAAAATATCATTGTTTTAACTGTGGATTCGACTTTCATCATAAATAACTGAAAACTAAATCTAATGGTGAATAAAGTTTGCCAACTTTGTTACCTGCACAAATAATCCACCTTTCCGGAAAAAGTATACATCAAAAGGTAATTGGTATACATTAAGCATATTGATGCATACTATTTTTGTATCAGTTAAATATAGTCTTTGAATCGAGAACAATACTGAAAACAAAAAATTATGAAAGTAATAATAACAGGATCATCCGGCATGGTGGGCAGAGCAGCCTTAATTGAATGTATTGAAAGTAAAGATGTGGAAGAAGTTATGCTCATTAACCGAAGCAGTATTAATGTATCTCACTCTAAAGTAAAAGAGCTTATTCACGAAGATTTTTCTGATTTCAGTGCCATTAAAAATCAATTGGCTGGCTTTGATGCCTGCTTTCATTGCATGGGTGTTTCGTCGGCAGGAATGAGTGAGGAGAAATACACACACATCACCTATACCATGACTGTTGCCTTGGCCGACACACTTTATGAACTTAATCCGAATATGGTTTTTAACTATGTGTCGGGCACAGGTAGTGACAGCACAGAGCAAGGCAAAAGTATGTGGGGACGAGTGAAAGGGAAAACTGAAAACTACATCTTAGCCAAGGGCTTTAAAGATGCATATGCTTTTCGGCCGGGAGGTATCTTACCTGAAAAAGGGGTGAAGTCAAAAACACCTTTATACAACATTATCTATATTCTTACGCGTCCACTTTTTCCAATAATGCGAAAAATGGACTCCATTACCGGCAGTTCAAATGTAGGTAAGGCTTTAATTAATTCCGTTCTGATGCCAGGGGATCTGAAGCACCTCGAGAATACTGATATCAATAAACTATCGAAACACTAGAAGGTATTCATCAAGGCGTAAAAGGTATAATTCGGGACTGTTTATTCCCGCTAAATTTGTATTGTCATTAAAAACATGTTATACTCGTATAGATTATAAAGAAGTCTACAATGAGTGAACAGACCTACGACCCCTTACAAGCCATTAGAGATGAATTAAGTAAAACACGCCGACAGCTTTTACCAACATGGATTAAAGTATTTTTATGGATATTTTTGGTGACCGGAGGATTAGCTGGCTTAGGTTTTATAGGCGGTTTGTTTGGTGCGTGGTATGAAATATCTCTTTACGGATTAGAAACCACCAATCCACTTTCACCAATTGGATTGTTTTTAACCGTCCTGTTTCTTCTCAAGTCTTTAACGGCATTTGCTCTGTGGACAGAGAAAGATTGGGCAATAGATGCTGCTTTCCTGGATGCCATTGTCGGTATTTTAGTATGTAGTGGAATGATGTTTGTTTTTCCCTTTTTTGGCGAAGGTTTTAATATCTCCATACGATTAGAGCTACCGGTTCTGATTTTGTTTCTCTATAAAATGAATAAGATCAAGGACGATTGGAAGGTGGCCCGTGAGACTAGCAAATAAAGAAAGTTTCAGTTGATTTAAAGCTTTACATTCCTATTTGATTCTTTGGCCCTTTTACTACTCCTGAATCATGTTATCCTATGCTATTTTTGAATGCCAGCTTTTCTGCTGCGGGCAGATTTTATAAACAAGAAGTTTCTTCAGGATGCAAATTCATTTGTGCCGGGGATAATGCAATCTGAACCTTTAAAGAGCAATGGTGTTTTTAGTAACAAGTATGGTTTCAATTATGCCAAGGCTTAGCTTGATAATTTTACATTTGATAGCCATCACTGGAGTATTTTCGACCACCTTAATTAAAGAACATTACACTTATTAATAAAAGGAATATGAGAAATCAGGTATTCATAGTTATAGTAGCCCTTCTGCTGGCATCATGTCAGCTAAAAAACAAGTCGGCTGATCAGAAGAAGGACGATTCCGCAATGCATAAAGTTGAAGAGATGGATGAAAAACAGCAGCCACTTAAGGCACTTTTAGACGAGAAAAAGACCGCTTTTGAGTTAAGAGCAGATGATCATAAAAAGAAGGTATATAATGAGGGAATTGAGGCTGTCGAAAACAGTGGTGTTCTTGAACGAGCCTATAAGGTTGGGGATACTGCACCTAACTTTAGCTTAACAAATGCATTGGGAGAAACAGTTGAATTGAAAGACTATTTAAAGAAAGGAAAGGTCGTATTAACCTGGTATCGCGGAGGCTGGTGTCCTTACTGTAACCTTACCTTGCATCAACTACAAGAAGAATTGGCCAATTTTAAAGCTAATGGTGCTAACTTAATTGCACTTACACCTGAGCTGCCTGACAAGAGTTTAAGTACCTCCGAAAAACATGAGCTTGGCTTTGAAGTATTGAGCGATGTAGGAAATAAAGTAGCCCGTGAATATGGCATTGTTTATAAACTTACGGATGAGGTGGCTGAAATGTATAATGCCTCATTTGGAATGGAAAAGTACAATGGCGATCAATCTAATGAACTGCCATTGGCTGCCACTTATGTGATTAATGAAGATGGGGAAATTATCTATGCCTTTCTGGATGCCGAATACAGAAATAGAGCCGAACCATCTGAGATTACGAAGATCCTTAGCGATAGTGCTAATTTGTAACACCAGAACTGGGCTTGACCCGATGGTCCATATTTAAATCCTGAAGAATTGTGGATGGAAAAATACGATATGAGTTTATCAGTCCTATGTGGAAACACACATCGACAGGCAGCTGGTATTTTATTTCTTTACCAATAGATACATCCAAGGAGATCAGAGAAGCCTTGCAATGGCAGGAGGAAGGCTGGGGAAGAATGAAGGTGGTGGCTGAAATCGGCGAAATACAATGGAAGACCTCCATATGGTTTGATACTAAAATGCAAAGGTACCTGCTGCCTGTAAAAGCTGAGATAAGGAAAAAAAGCAATATCAAATGTGATCAGGATATTACTTTGAGTTTAATGCACAAGAAAGCACGGCTGGAGCCATGGTTTTGGAATATTGCTTATTAACTTTTTTACAGCAGTAAAAACGTAAAAACCACAGCGGTTTGATCAGGGGAACATCACGGACGGTTCCCTATCAGCCAGTAGCTTATAAAGGACCCTTCCTGAAGATCTTAAAATCCCAAAGCATTAAGCATCTTATTATTCAATTGTCGATTTTTACCAACAAAAGGATGACAATGAATGTGAATGGCCGGATTGAAATTCATTTCAATAATGGCGTAGTTGTTGGCATTGGCTTCTTGTTTGATATCATCAACCATCATGTCAAGGCCGGTTACTTTTACATCCAGTGCTTTTGATGCCTCTACGGCAATTTGCTTATACGAGGGATGCATTTCATCGGTGAAATCAATGCTGTCGCCACCGGTGCTAATATTGGAGTTTTCACGTAAATAAACCACTTCACCATCTGCCGGAACTGTTTCAAAATCCTTGCCCTGAGAAGCCAGAAACAGACGTTCAGGCTCTTCCATAGCAATCTTTTCGAGTGGTGTTTTATAGCCTTTGCCGCGCAAGGGGCTGAGGTTTTTAGAGCTTACCAACTCGGCAATGCTGGATTGGCCGTCACCCACCACATTGGCAGGAACGCGGTGCAGTATCCCAACTACTTCATCGTTAATCACAAAAAAGCGATATTCTTTGCCACTGACAAAATTCTCGATTAATATGGTGTTGTCATGCTCAAAAGCCATGGAAACAGCTTGCTGATACACTTGCTCATCATTATTGTTTTTAATGATGGTAATGCCCAATCCAAAATTGGTGGACTTAGGTTTAATCACTATTGCCTGATCTTTATTAAATGCAAAGTCATTGTTGGCTTGTTGTGATGAGGTATATTCCGAACCAGCCGGGACTTGTATATTGGAGTGCTGCAGTACTTTTTTAGTCATTACTTTGTTCTCCATCAAAAGAACGCTGCTGTAATTGTCGAGCGAAGTACGAGTTGCCTGCATCACGTATTCTGTTTTATCCCCGGAACTCAATTTGATAAAGTTCTCAGCTTTATCCATAACCTCCACTTCAATGCCTCTGAAAATGGCGGCACGCATCAGAAGCTGAGTGGATAATTCCATGTCTTCCAGCCCAAAAAAGTTATAGGTTTTGGCAGCACTCTGTTTTAAGTAAAGCTTGGCCTTTGATAAATTCCAATCGATAAAGGAGGTTTCTTTTAACTCATTCATCATTTTTTGAGCCGGACGTTCTTCTGGCACAGAAACTAAGGTCTTCAACAGATCAGTACTTGATTGATAAGCGTCGGGCAGTATATTCTGTGTCAGTTCAAGTAGCTCATCCAGAAGATTAGGCATAGCGGTTTCCATGGGATGTGATTGCCCCATTTCATCAATAATGGTAACGCTGTTGTCTAAACTAAAGGAAGCCGCCTGCTCGTGATTAAGTAATGCACGTTCCTGGGTTTCTTTATTAAAGGCCGTGTTCTCTGCCTTGAGTAAACAGAACACTAAAAACTGATGGATGATTTGGGCATGTTGTTCGTCGACGCCCAATTTTACAAAAGGATTTAAATCCAATAAACGCACCTCAAGATGGGTGATGTCCTTAGCTGCATCCGATGATTTTAAGCGTATGCTGGCATAGTTTTCTTTGACATGCTTCACTACACCCTTGTCGATCTCCTGCTGAATACTACTGTTGTACTCAGCTACGGTATTGTAGTTTAGAAACAGGTTTTGTTTATTGCGGTAGCCACACATACTGTTGCGCATAGATACGGCCTGAGGCAAATGAAAGGCGTCCCTGTTTAAAGATGGCAGTTGCTTAACACAATCGTTCACATAGCTGCAATGCACAGCAGGGCTATTGCTTAGTAGAGCAATTAAAAACCAGCGGTATCGTTTAAAGTTTCGAAGTGTTTTTAAATACACCTGTTCTCTGAATTCCTCGTAGCTATAATCAAGCTTTCCTGCATTCTGATACATGTTTTTCAGCAAAGTTTCGTTAAAAGAAACATTGAAATGAATGCCGGATAGCAATTGTTTTTTACGGCCATAGTTCTCGGCCAGATAGATTCTGTATTCTTCCAGATCAGCCCCTTCGGTATCGAATTTGGCAATGGGAATATCATCCTCGTTGGTGGGTAAAATGGGTGGAGCACTTTGTGGCCAAAGCAATTCATTATCCAAATGCAGACTGACTTCATCGTGCAAGGTGTTAAGGAAACCGAGTGCCTCGTTAATACTGTGTCGCACCGGAGTGATCATCTCAATCTGACTTTCAGAGAAATCGGTGGTGATATAGGGATGCTTTAATTTATTACCAAGCACTTCGGGATGGGGAGTCTGGGCCAAATGACCATCGGGTGTAACGCGAACATTTTCTTTTTCAAAACCAAAACCTCCTTCAAATAAGCGCTTTGATCTGTTTTGTGCTAATACCGGATCGATATTTATTAGGGACTTATTCATCATCATCATCAGTTTCATATTTGTTTAGCTATGGTATTTGTTTCCGGATGGCCATGTAATGGTAACATGGAAGGCTTGAGGTAGAGGTAGAGGGAGGTATTAATTAATCCCCGGAATGTACTGCTTATTAATATGGCCATCCATATGCCATTGACGCCAAAGTTTTGGGGCTGCGAGAGCCAAAGGGCCAGTGGTATGCGAATCAGAATCATTAGAATGTTGGTGCTGGCGGGCAGCTTTGTTTTACCCATTCCATTGAGTACTCCCGATGAAATTAAATCGAAACACATCATTATTTGTGAGAGGCCAACAATACGTAAATAATTCGCACCTATTTCTACGGTAGCCACATCGCTGACAAACCAGAGCACCATTTCCTCGGAAAAGATCAGAAAGATGATGGTCATAAATCCTCCGAAGGCAAAGGCTATTTTTATACCGGCATTAAATCCCTGACGCACACGGCTGAATAATTTAGCGCCAAAGTTTTGTCCTGTGAATGCCAGAATGGCACCATTTAATCCACCTATGGTCATAAAGGTGATGGCCTCAATTTGCAGACCTATCTTTTGAGCGGCAATGGCATCGCTACCAAAATGGGCCACTATCTTTCCCATAACAATGGCTACCAGGGAGAAAATGATGTATTGAGTAGATGGAGGAAAACCCAGCTTAAGCATTTTTTTAAGCGGTCGGGCCGAAAATTGCCAGGATTGACGCTCACCGAAGAAAGCCAAAGCACGTTTATGCCAGTATAAGGAGGCCACTAATATCTGAGCTACCAGTGTGGCCCAGGCTGCACCCAGTACGCCTAAATCAAGTACAAATATAAATAGGGGATCGAGCACGATGTTGACTGCAATGCCGATGGAGGCTATCTTAAAAGGTAATTTAGAATCGCCTCTGGCATTGCTAATGCCTGAAAACAGACGACTGATAAACAGGAAGATTAAGCCTATGGAGGACCACCTTAGATAGCTGTATGCCATTTGTTCGGTGGCCAGATTATTTAAATCGAAGAAGCCAATAAAGTATTTATAGCCACCCTGAATAAGTAAGACATAGATTCCCGAAATAAGTAAGACACCACGAAGCGCATTAATGGATAAATATCTGGCCTTGTTCTCGTCTTTTTTACCAATGGCTTGTGATACTGAAATGCCACAGCCAACAAGTATAATCGATACCAGAGCCCAGCCCAGATGCAGAAAAAAACCAGAAGTGCCGACTGCGGCCACCGCATTACTTCCCAACTTTCCAACCCATAACATGTCGGTAAAGCTATAGGCCAGTTGCATAAAGGAGGTGCCTATGATGGGCAAGGCCAGGTGAACTATTTTATTAAGAACGAGGCCTTGCGTTAAATCTTTATTCATCTAATTATTTATTTGTTTTTTCGATCACCATCCGTGATCTAGCCATAGGCAAAACACAGGATTAAGCTTGTATCTGTTTTATGTTTATGCCTGTCATCTTAACATCTCATGTTAACGACAAGTTCAAGTTATCATTAATCATGCCATGTTCGTAAAATTACGAACAAAGATAGGTTAATGACTTGTTAAAACAGTAAAGATCCCTGTTTAGTAGTTGGTTAAGTATATGATTTGTATAATTTATGATGTAGGTAATGGCCTTGTCATCAATATGGCTGTCAGTAAAAGGTCCCTTTTTGTCAGTTTCAAAATTGGACCGCCAGAGAGCTTTACGATTTGCTATAATACCATCAGGCCATAACTAGTGTGCAGCTTAAAATATTAGAATAAATAATAAGCCGAAAAGTATTATGGCGAGTAGTTTGTGCCGAAACAGGCTACTACTGACCCAAAGAAAATAGTGTTACGTTTTGAGAATAGGGGTACTAACCAGTAGATATATGATTATATTAAAGAATAAAAAAAGCTGTATTATAGCATTTATAAATGTTTATAGGGGATAGAAAATAGCAGTATGTAAATGCTTAAAAACGAATTTAAGATTGATTATAAAAATAAAAAACGTACGACGCTGATGAAGCTATAAGGCACTGGTGCTTTATATCGATTAGTAGGCAACCATTAAAGCAATAACCCGAATAATAATATTAATAACTATGCTATCATTCTTTGGACTTGGAAAAAGCAAAGCTCAAAAAAAAGAGGCTGCTGAATCTCAAGAAGAAAATAAAGGTATTATTGGACGTTATTATGAGAACGAATTACCCGTAATAATGAAATTCGTAAATGAATTACCAGAAAATAAAATTATTAAAACACTTCCCTTTTTAACTGTGGTTTCTTGGAAGTATGACGGTAGTGATAATAATGGAATGCCTTTAAAAGAAATTAATGATAAAATGATAATTCTTGAGGATGCATTAGATACTTCAATAGAATCATCTTTGCTTTTCAGACATGTTTACAGCAGAACTGGAAATAATCTTAAAGAATTCGTTTATTATTCAAATAACCAAAATGACTTTATCACAATGATAAATAAAGCATTAGAAAAACATGAAAAGTATCCAATTGAAATAAACTTTTATGAAGACAAAGAATGGACAGAGTTTAAGTCGGTTGTAAATGACTTTAAGAATAAATAACGGTTGCCAACAATAAATAAAGGGCATAGGCTGTCAGCTCGAATTTGAAAGTTTCGCTAGTTTAATAAGTTCGCCGAAGCTTTTTCTTCTGCTAGTGAAAAGAATAAATTTATAACCAAAACAAAAGCTTCGGCTTGGTGGGATTTTGGAGGTTCGGTTTTTCAAATCAGCCTACGACCCCTTATTCAAAACGCTGTGCGTCCTTTTGAAGTACACAGCACATATTAAGATTTAACATTTTTAAAAATAGGAAATACAACAAATGGGATTCAAAAAATTAATTTGTCTATACGCTTTTATTACGATTACTAATCTAAGCAACAATTGTTTTAGTCAAACTGATGATACCATATCGTCTCAATATCAAATTACTCTGAAAGAAGCGCATATTGGAAGTTTTGAAATTGATACTATGCTTCTTAATAGCTACGGGAATGTGCCTTCAAATATTAAAGAGTTTTACATTGAAAGTAGAAGCATCTTTAAAGCAGCTAACGTTGATTTTACAAACAATTCCATTGTAAAGGCTGCATTAAATAATGATGTTCGATTACTGGGTGGTCCTTTATTAGGTAATTTAACATCAGAAGGTGTAACAATATGGCTTCGCCCTGTAAGTAAACAAGAGCTGACCATAAAAGTTAAGAAAGACGGTCGCAAGAAAGAATATTTATTTGCTCTAAATCCTAATGCTGCAGGTAAACAACAGCATATTGTGGTCAATGGCCTATGCTCTGATACCAAATATAATTATCAAATTATATCTAATGATGCTTTACTTACAGAAGGGTCTTTTACCACCGCTCCAAAAAATAGAACTAAAAACGAGGTACGCATAGCATTTGGTTCTTGCTTTCATAAAGTCGGACTCCATAATCCAAATCTGATAAATTCAATTCTTGAAAGAAGTCCACACGCTATGATGCTTTTAGGTGATATTGCAGTTGATGACAGAGAAAATGACTTTAGTATGCACAGGTCTGATTATTTACTCCGTGATGTCTCGCCAGTATGGAAGAAACTTTCCGCAAATATTCCGCTGTATACAAGTTGGGACGACCATGATTACCTTAATAACGACTTGAGTGGTGTTCCAAAAATGTTTACAGACAAAGACCAGGATGAACTTCGAAAAATATGGGAGGAAAATTGGAACAATCCACAGAATAAATTGGAAGGAATTTATTTCAATACCAGAATCGGCCAAGTAGAAATAATTATGCTTGATACAAGGTCGTGCCGTACAATTGAGAAAAGAGGCGAGTATGGTTCTTATCTAGGGACAGAACAATTGGATTGGCTGAAAGAGGTTTTGGAAAATTCCACGGCTTCATATAAGATTATTTCAAGTGGAACCATGTGGAGCGATTATATTACAAATGGTAAAGATTCATGGGGGACTTGGGATACATTAGCCAGAGAAGAAATCTTTAACTTTATAGAAAAAAAAGATATTTCAGGAGTCCTGTTAATTAGTGGTGACCGACATGGTGCACGAGGCTTTACAATTCCTAGAGATTCTGGATTTAAGCTTTACGAATTTGAGGCCGCTTCATTAGGAGGAGTTCCCGGGCCAAATGCATGGGCAAAAGACATAAACAACCAACTATTTGGTTATAAAGGTGAAGCTTTAAAAGCTTTTGGTGAATTAATATTCAAAGGTGAAAAACAAAATCCAAAAGTAACATTTAGGTTAATAAACGAATATGGAAAAATAATGGAGGAACATACATTGAGCTATGAAAAGTTAACTCCAAGAGGACAATAATGGAGATTTGCAAAATTTGAATAGAAAAAATCGAAAGCACAACATTTTGTATAAGTAATGGCGGGTAAATCACTAAAAATCAAGGTCAATAATTCACTCAAACTATATAGCGGTTTAAAACTAAAGAGCTAGACAATGCCACTACTCATAAAATTGGCCGTTGTGGTGCTTTACTACATACGACGCCCAAAAAAGAATATATTTATAGCACTACAAAAAGGATTGATTTGTAGCATTGAAAATGACAGAAGAGTTAAAACATATTATTGAGTACAGCTATTCAGTATTTAGCAAATATCGGGCGAATCTACCTCTTGATGTTTGTACTGATTGTTGTATGACGCTCAATCAGACGTGCGAACTTGCAAATATGTCAGTCAAACAGATTCCATTTGAACTGCTTTATGAATACAATACCGCAGCCAAGCCGGCATTGCCTAACATTGAAGAATTTAAACACTTTCTTCCACGGTTTTTGGAGCTGACTTCTGAACTAAAGTTTTTACATCATTCTGCCGAAATTATTTTGAATCGATTTGAGTATTATTCCATAGAAGAATGGACTTAATCTTAATTTGAATAAGGACAGGCTTCAACATGTGTATTATGTATTAGGGACGTATAGTATTTTGCATGTACAATGCTTCAGCGAATATGGTCAAATTGATTTATAAATAAATTTTTATTAAAAGACATTTATTATATTCAATGTTAATTATCAGAATATAACCAAGCTCAACTTTATAAATGATGAAAAGACAATTTAGTTTGATTTTAATTCTTTCAGTACTTTTAATAGGATGTAAAGAAGAATGTAAAGAATTAGATTTTTCAAAATTCAATTGGAATGGATGTGGCAATTTTATGGTTTATGACACATTAAACGTTAATGGGATTGAAAATTGCTACCTAACAATTCAAGTCGAACGGGATGAATTAAACTTAAATAGTGATTTTATATCCTTTGAAATTCAGGATAATGAATATATAAAATCAGAAATAACACAATTCAATTTACCCCGTAATTCCTTTTGTAAAGATTATGGTGATTCTGAACTTGAGATTATTAATTTATGGAATTTAAAATCCGGCACAGTTGAAATCAGACTAGTTCATGATAAAAATGAATGTAATTCGGAGTATGTCGTCGATGTGATTATACGACAAGGGCTCTTTATGGATTCACTTGGCATTGAGATTTTCGTTAGGGATAAAGAAATTTTGAACGTTATTGTTGGTTTTAAATTGGGTTAAGAGCTCTCTTTTTATACCCTTGGAATAGGTTAAGGTCGCAAATAATTTGATCAGCCCTTCATGCCATTGTCTTTGAATGGCCCAATTGCGGACAATGTATTTTTTGCTAATTTTATACAATAGCAGCATAGATATGGAAAAGGGTATAAGAAATCAAAAACGACGTGAGTTTATTAAAAGAAGTGCTCTGCTTACAGCCGGCACTTTGTTTATGGGTGCAGCTGGTTCAAAAGTCCTAGGGGCCCTTAGTCCCTTGTTGGCATCCAAATCAATCCCTTCTGTCACCTTGAATAATGGTCTTCAAATGCCCATGCTTGGTTTTGGGACCAATACTTTAAATGGAGCTACTGGGGCAAGATGCGTTAAGGAGGCCATCTCAGTGGGTTATCGCTTAATAGATACCGCCCATATTTATGGAAACGAAAAGGCCGTTGGTGAGGGCATATTAGCCAGTGGTACTAACAGAGAAAAGTTATTTATTACCTCAAAGCTTTGGGTGGATGATTCGGGATATGAAAGCACTAAAAAGGCATTTGAAACATCCTTAAATAAACTGGGAGTAGATTATTTAGACCTCTATTTAATTCATCGGCCTAGAGGAGATGTAAAGGGCACGTGGAAAGCCATGGAGGACTTATATATGGAAGGTAAGATTAAGGCCATAGGAGTTAGTAATTTCGAACCAGATCAGTACAATCAGTTAATGGCCTACGCCAAAGTTAAGCCGGCAATCAATCAAATTGAAACACATGTTTTCTTTCAAGAACATAAGGCCTATGATTTCCTGAATCAGACTAAAGTTCAAATGGAAGCCTGGTCGCCATTTGCTGCCGGTAGGAATAATATATTCAGTAATGTCACCTTGGCTGAAATAGGTAAAAAGTATAATAAAAGCATCGCACAGGTTTGTTTAAGGTGGCATTATCAAAGGGGTATTGTGGCCATTCCGCGCTCGTCGCAAAAAGCGCATATGATAGAGAATCTGGCTATTTTTGATTTTGAGTTGTCGAAGTCTGATATGGCCACCATTGGCACACTGGATTTAAATATCACTCAGTTTCCAGAGTGGGATTAAAATAATATCTTAGTCAGACTAAACATATAAAAAACTTATACTGCACAAATGAGCTAGGAATCTCTTCAAGAAATACTTTATTTTATTAATACTAACCCAGAATTGATAAGCGTTATACCCTCTTGTATCTGGGTTTATTGCCATTATCTGCATGTCAGCTATGAAAAGAATTTACCTATTACTATTTGCCCTTCTTATTTTTTCACCCCTTTTAAATGCGCAACGTTATTATGATATAAAAATGCCTACTACACAATATTCCAAAAAATGTAAGCATTGCATTGAGTTGCTTAAAGGAACTCCCCCAGAAATTCAATTTGGAATACAGCGCGAAAATAACAATCAACTGTACTTTGTGGCGAGCAGTAAGAAATGGTTCGTTGAATTGTTAAAAAAAGGGATTGATGGTCTTGCAATCGATATTGTTAATAAAGATCGCTATGCCTGTGAAAAGGAAAGCATCAATAAAAAACAAATTGTTAGAGGAGATATACAAAAGCCTATATACACAAAGGAGTTAAAAAAGAGAATGCTTGAAAGTCAACAGGGAGAGTTAGTTATTCGTTTAGGTCTTTTGCCAAAGAAATATCATGATCAGGATATTGAATTTAATTTGATACTCTTAAAGAGTAAGAACCTTTGTTATTATAATAATTTTTACAATTTACCAACTTACAGATGGGACTTGTTGGAAATGGGGATGTATCTTGATTCCTTAACACACAAAAGTGAAAACAGTGCTTTGAATTTAGATCAAAAAGGATATGTTATTAGTCATAAAACATTACGATTTGAAGTGCCATTTCAACGTAATGTATCGCGTTATTCTTCTGATGATATTCAACCCCTTTATGACTCTTTACGCCTAAGCGATTACGACATTAAACGAATTAATATTAGAGCCTATTCATCCATAGAAGGTAAAGAGTCGAGGAATATTAAGCTTCAAAATGAAAGAGCAAATAGTATTGTTTATGCTCTTCAGGAGTTTCAGGATCCTGAGATAACAACTGAGATTAAAGCTTCAGAAAATTGGGTTGAGTTTATGAATGACATTGTCTATTCAAATTATTCATATCTGTCGAAACTATCGAAGGATGAAATTAAGCTTGAATTAAAAAATAAAGAATTGGCGGAGGATTTAGAACCTTATCTTCGAAATCATCGGAAGGCTATTATTACAATGGAGCTTCAAAAGAAGAATAAGTTTGAAAAGGCATCGCCTGAGCGTCTGGTTCAAATGTTTAAAAGTTCTTTGTCAGTGAATAATCTTGACCAGGCTATTGAAATACAAAATGCAATATTCGATAAAATACGACATCAGAATTTAGCAACAAGTTATGTTGATCAATTGGAAATACCGGCAAAAAATGAATTTGGAGTATTATTAAATAAGAATGTAACGTTTAAATACTTAATTGATCAAGCAAGTGTATACGAAACATTTCTGGAGCTTAAAAAACTGGAGGATATACTTCCTGATAATGGTCATGTCAAGTACAATTTAGTCGCTTGTAAGTTCAAGGTATGGTTACTTGGAGATCATTCGATAGATGGCGAAGATTTTAAATCTGAGATTAATGCCTTGCGAAAGTACAATATTCCTAGCAGTCTGGTTAAGCGGATGCTGATTAACTATCATATTGTGATGTGTGAATATAATATGCAGAAAGCCGACTTTTATAATAAGGATAAATCACTTCGTTACGTCTATTCTAAATACAGGTATTTACCCTTAAGTGATACCGATTATCTTTGTTTAGCTCAATATTTTTCTTCCTATTCAAAATATGATTGGGCAAAAAAGCTGCTCCGAACAAAGGCTAAGCAAATTGATGTTGATGAAGAATTGTTGTTTTATTATTTGAATCTGACTATTATAGACCCAAGCATTACAAAGAAATCGGAATATAAATCTATAATGCTTAATGCTATAAATATTAATAGAAGTCGCTATTGCAAAATGTTCAATGCGAATAAATCGGGAGGTGTTACTTTTCAGCTTTTAGAAAATGATTACTTGAGGTCAATGTATTGCGAGAATTGTAATGAATAAGAACATAACAAAAAGCGGTATATCTGTTTCCAGTTATACCGCTTTTGATCACAATTTGAAAAACTACTATTTTTTCAACTTAAATATATCGCCTGGAGCTTCTTCCAATTCAATTTTAAAACCTATGGCATTCTTGACCGGGCGTTCTTTTGGTAATTCAATCAACAGTTCATCGGCTTTCTGAATCCATTTCACTTCACCCTCATAACCCAATATACTAACTGATTTAATGTCATCATTAATAATGCTGTTTTCCGAACCTAGGGCATTTAAAGATAGGGTATGTTTGTCATCATTCCAGTTGAGCATAAAGGCATAAACAGACTGGCCTTTTTGAGTGTATCGAACATCTTCGGCTGTAAAGCCGGTATCCTTCATATTGCCATGTAATACCATCTTGGCATTGGTAGGACCCTGTCCGAATACGGTAAAAGGCGTGGTTTCGTAAATGCCTTCTCCATTTACTTTTAGCCACTTACCTATCTCGCGTAAGATGGCTTGCTGATCAGCTGGGATCACCCCATGTTTGTTGGGCGCCACATTCAATAATAACACACCATTTTTACTTACAATATCAATCAGGTCGTTGATGTAATCGCCTGCCTCACGCATGGTGTAAGGCTCGCAATAGCCCCAACGCCATCCACCAAGAGACATGTCGGTTTGCCAGCATTCATCTCTGATGCGATCCAGCTTTCCGCTTTCCAAATCCAATACGGCAGCACCATCAGGTATGGGTTTCCACTTAATGTTTTTATAGTTCAGCACCACTTCCTGTTTGTTCTTCAAACCCTGGTTGTAGTAGTTGGTTAATATCTTCTTTCTGGCTTCTTCGTATTCTGGCTCACACATCCCCAGATCGAACCACAGCAGATCAGGATTATATTGCGTCATCATATCCATGGTGCGCTTGTACCAGTGCTTTACAAAAGCCGGTGAGGCCGGATCCCACTTGCCATGAGGTTCCCAATAGAAGTCCTTAAGTTCAGGATCGGTGGTTTCGTATTTTTCATCATAGGTCCACCAGTGCCATCCATAGGCGTAGTGTGAAGACATTCCCATCTTTAAACGTTTGGCGCGACCTTCCTTAAAAAGCTCACCCACTATGTCGATTTTAGGCCCCATGTTGACGGAGTTCCAGCGAGTGATTTTGGAGTTATACATAGCAAAGCCGTCGCAATGTTCACCCACTGGCACTACATATTTGGCTCCGGCTTCTTCAAATAAGTCGATCCATTCCTTGGCATTAAAGTTTTCGGCTTTAAACTCAGGAATAAATTTGGTATAGCCATAATCTTCAGGCTTGCCAAAGTTTTCGCAATGGTATTTATAGGCACGTGAAGCCTCTTGACTAGGGTTGCCCGTGGCATCCAATGTTTCGCCCCGCCACATGTGAAAGCCATACCATTCGGCTTCGAAGGCCGGCACGGTAGTGGGGCCCCAGTGGATAAAGATACCGAACTTGGCATCCTTGTACCATTGTGGTATTTCGTAAGTTTTTAGCGATTCCCAGTCCGCTTTATATTTTTTCTGTGCTTGTCCTGATAAGCTTATGATTAGTATCAGGATCAGTAAGGTACTGATTCGTTGCATGAGTTTAATATTGTAGTTGTTAATTATTAATGATCAATGGGTGTCATAATTGAGTTTATAATCTTGTCTTAAACGTTCTATTTTAATTGGCGCTTCGCCCAAACCCGACTTCATTTATTCATATCATGTTTACTTTTTATTGTATTCATGATTTATAATTCTTGCCTTAATGCAAGAAACGAAAGCATAGAAACCCGATAACTATCGGGTCAAGGCTACATTAGCTCTGATTGCTTAATCTTGTTTTGTTCAAGTGCGGCCAGGTGATCTTCGAACGAGTTCTCAGCTTCCCGGTCTTACTATAACTCCACTTCAATTAAAGTATCATCGCTATTGAGGCCGTTATTCTATGGTTAATACAAAAGTAGGCAGGAGTAGACTTTTTTATGGGTAAAAAGACCAAGGGATAAAAGGGGTAATATGCAAGAAGGAGAACAGTTGTTCAGGGTTTTAACAGAGATGGGGATGTGATTTTGGAATTGATTAGGGGGGGTATTTTAATTGATGGAGTATTGGCTTGTTTCTTTACTTGTTAATGCCTTCTTTAGAAATTAAATCAGAACAAACTAAATCTTATCATGCAAGCAAATCCATTTTTCGGAACACTTATACATGCCGTTGGAGGTGTGTCGGCAGCTACCTGTTATGTACCATTTCAAAAAGTTAAAGCCTGGTCGTGGAACTCGTACTGGATTGTACAAGCTACCTTTGCCTGGTTAATTTTTCCGTTGCTGATCGGATTTTTCACTTTACCCAATATGTTGGCTGTATTTACCGATGCACCCAATGAGGTATTGTTTTATGCTACCTTTCTTGGGGTGATCTATGGTTTTGGAGGCATGTGTTTTGGTTATGCCATAAAGCATATAGGCTATTCGCTCACCTATACCATATCCATTGGGATATCTGCTGTATTGGGTACTATTGTGCCTTTAATTATGCATGGTGAGTTGGTTCAGAAATTTAATGAGCCGGGTGGTCCCATCATCTTTTTTGGCATGTTATTGTCTGTAATTGGTATAGCCATTTGTGGTGTGTCGGGTTATAGAAAAGAAAAAGACCTTAAGGCCCTGGAGACGGAGGGTGTTGATAAGACGAGCTTTAATATGAAGAAGGGCTTGATCCTGACATTGGTAGCCGGTGTGTTGTCAGCTGTTTTTGGTATTTCCCTGGAAGTTGGAGCCCCTGTAGCTCAAATAGCCGGTGAATATGGTGCCGGTCATTTTGAGGGTAATGCCAACCTGATTCTTTCAACAGGAGGTGCTTTTATAACCAACTTTATCTGGTTTTTGATTTTAGGTATTCGTCAGGGCACCATAAAAGAGCTGACGGATGTGAAGAATGTAGGTCGTAAAAGCTTGCTCATTAATTTTGTCATGTCCATCTTTAGTGGAGCACTGTGGTATGGTCAGTTCTTCTTCTACGGAATAGCGCATGTACGAATGGGTGCTTATAAGTTTGCCTCATGGGTGATTCATATGTCTATGCTTATCTTCTTTAGCTATCTGGTGGGTATTGTAATGAAGGAATGGACACAAGTAAGTAAACGCACTTATAGAACCCTTCTTGTGGCCTTGGGTGTGCTTATTATTTCCTTTGTGGTAATGACTTATGGCAGTATGTTGGGGTCAGAAGAGATTGGGCACTGATGTAGGCTTTAGGGATTAGATGCTAATAGCTATTCTGTTGATGTAAAAGCTAAGTTCAATTCCGTTAATTACCCCCTTATTTAGCTGCATTATTACCCTAAGAATTTGCTTGTGTTTTTGTCTCTTTGTAATCTGATTAGTTAATGGCACACTTTATGAATAAGTAAGCTATTGATTTGGATTGGAAACAAACAAACTTATTGATATGGTAAAGAATATACTTGTTTTAGCAATGTTGCTTGGAGCTGTGTGGTCTGGATTTGCGCAAAGCAAAGTAACTGTTGCACCTAAAATACAGAAGTATTTGGGTGATGTGTCGGAAATGGACCGTACAAAGTTTTTTAATCTGCATAGTGGAAGTGGAGATGCAGATTTGCAAAAGTTTTTTCAGGATTATAATGTTGGTTATGGTCGCGGATTTTGGGGCGCTTTTTCCTTTGCTAAAGGAAAAACAGGAGCGGCTGGTGTATATCCTGATTTCAGACCGGAAGTTGATCCGGGAGTAATTCGTACAGTGAAAAAAGGCTATGTGGCAACAGAGCATCCCAGTTCAACCTTTATTAATGGCATTGATGCAGTAAAAGCCGGAGAGTGGGCTGCTGAATATTATAAAAATTGGGTAAGCAATGGTGATGTGCCTGAGTATTTTGAGCCGATGAATGAGCCCTTTGTTCATGCTGATGATTTTACCAGTGGTGATCAAACAGTGATAAAGGAACAAATGTCAGAGGTGTTTAACCAGGTTGGTAAGGCCATTCATGCCACACCCGAATTAGTCAATATGAAAATCATCGGATATTCGTCAGCTTGGCCTGAGATGGAGCGCAATGATTTTGCTCACTGGTATGATAATCAACAGTTGTTTATGGATATTGCCGGTGCCAATATGGATGGTTTTGCTACTCATCTGTATGATGGAATTAATGTAACCGGGCAAGACACCAAACGCTCAGGTTCCAATTCCGAGGCCGTACTGGATATGATTGAAACCTATAGCATGTATAAGTTTGGCGAAGTGAAACCACATGCCATTACTGAGTATGGAGGTATTGCGGCAGGCTATCCTGATGGTTGGAATGACACGGAAAGTTCACAATCTGTGAAATCGAATAATCAGTTGATCTTTAATTTGATGAACCGTGAGAATGACTTGCTCTATTCCATTCCGTTTATTACCGATAAGTCCACATGGCACATGAATGCTGATAATAACTATGAACCCTATGGTGCGGTTATTCTTCGTCCTGCTGATGATCAAATGGGGAAACCTCATACGCAAGTGACCGAGTGGGTGTATACTCCAAAGATTTATTTTTATGAGCTTTGGAAAGCTGTTGAAGGCGAACGTGTTTATGTCAGTTCAACAAATCCGGATATTCAGGTGAATGCCTTTGCTATGGGTAAGAAACTGTATGTCGCCATGGTTAATCTGGATGATCAATCGCAAAGTGTGGATTTGGATTTTGATGGTGGATATGAAGGTTTGCTAGATGTTAAAATCAAGACCTTAAAGATCTATCAGGATAAGGTGCCTGATTTTAATGAAAATACAGTGTCATCTGCACCTGCAAACATGACTTTAATAGCAGATGAGGCCGTAGTGTTAGAATATACCTACTCTTCTGAAATTGCATTTGATAATGCATCAAGATCAAATAAATACTATGCCGCTGAATATTTAAAAGCAATAACAGGTGGCCCAATTACCTTTAATTTTAATGGAGTAGATGCCGGAATGAATGGCGGACAGGCCTATTTGCGTATGTCCATTGGAAGAAAGCATAATCGTTCAAAGCGTCCGATTGTTAAGGTAAATGGTACCCAGGTGAGTGTGCCTACCAACTGGTCAGGATATGATCAGGCTTCGCGTCAGGATTTCTTTGGTATGATTGAAATACCTTTGGATGTGGAATTATTGGAGGAAAACAATGTGGTGACGATTCAGTTTTCAGATACGGGTGGTCATATTAGTTCTCTGGTATTGCAAGTGGATTTATTTGATAAGCAAACCGATGTTAGTATTGGCAAGGGTGCTGAATATGGGGTGGAAATCTATCCTACCCATGTGAGAGATGGGCGCTTAAATATTAGGTTGAAAGAAGCTAATCAGTTCGATCGTTTGGAGCTATATAATTTGGCTGGACGAAAAGTACGTAGTCAAATAATTGAGGCCAACAGAAGTGAGCTTGTGCTCACTGATATGCAAGAGGCTAAAGGGATTTATATTATTCGCTTAAGTGGTAAAAATGCTTTGTTTACACAGAAGATAGTTATTCAATAGATTATAGATTTAGAGGCAAATCCGTTATCCAATACTTTGGGTAGCGGATTTTTTTTGTAAAATCCTTTCGACTTCCTCGGATTTCGAACTAAAGAGTGTTGTTTTTTATTTTCCCCCCTATAAGCTTATTAAATGTCCATCTTACACAAGATTAGATAAAGTAAATTGCCTTTTGTAATCTTAACACGCAAAAAAACGCATTATGCAAAGCAATACTCTTCTCCTCATTTTAACGATGCTGTCCATTGGTATAATTAAGGCAGATAATCAATCACATGATGTATATGGCTACCCTCAATCTAATAGAAGCAAATTCTGTATTAATACCGCATGGAAGTTTCACTTGGGTGATGCAGATGCCGATTATTATTTAAAGGCGACTAATGATAAAACCTGGGAAACGATTAGTATTCCCCATACTTTGTATGAAACATCATTAACGCTTGATTTTTGCAAAGATGATAAAACGCAACCCACCTTTCAGCGTGAAGTAGGCTGGTACCGCAAGGATATTGAAGTGAGTGCTTCTTCAAATAGAAAAGTGTTTCTGGAATTTGAAGGTGCTCATCAGGTCACCGACTGCTGGGTGAATGGTGAGCATGTAGGCCAATTTGCGGTGGGTGGCTATTCACCTTTTCATTTTGACATTACGGATTTTGTGACACGAGGGGTCTTAAATCAGGTGACCTTAAAGGTAGATAATCGTCAGGACGAGAACATACCTCCAGACGCAGGGCCATTTGATTATGTGAAGTTCAGTGGTTTATACCGTGATGTGTATCTGGTAGAGACCGATCCCATGCACATTACTTTTAACTGGGAAGCTCTAAAGGCAGGTGTAAACATTACAACTCCATCGGTTGATCCTGTTAATATGAATGCCACCATCAATATCAAAACTGTTGTTAGAAATGAATATGCATCTGTAAAAGAGGCTGAAGTAATTACGCGCATTATTGACCATCGAGGTGTGGTTGTAATAAAAATGGAGGAGAGCGCTGAGCTCGCAGCTGGACAGGATTATGAATTTAATCAGATTGGTGCACTGGAAGATGATGTGCAGTTATGGGATGTGGATCATCCCTATTTGTACCGGGTTAATACGGAAGTACTAGTTGATGGTAAAAGCGTCGACTGCCTTGAAAACAAAATTGGGCTACGAACTTTTCGTTTAGATAATGAATTGGGTTTTATGCTAAACGAGAAGCCCATCAAGCTCATTGGCTTTAACCGCCATCAACACCATGCCTATATTGGTGATGCTTTACCTAATAGCCTGCACTATAAAGATATGCTACAATTTAAGGAGATGGGTTTTAATGTGATGCGGACGGCCCATTATCCGCATGATGATGCCATTATGGATGCCTGCGATGAACTGGGAATATTGGTTTATGAAGAAGCTCCCACCTGGATCACCATGTCGAAAAATCCAAAGTGGTGGGATAATCTGGAATTATCGGCTCGTATTATGGTGCGTAATCATCGTAATCATCCATCCATTGTTATTTGGGGTGCCGGAGTTAATCACAGAGGTTATGTACCTAGCATCAACAATGCCATTAAGCAGGAGGATCCGGTCCGATTAACGGCTTCGCAAGGATCTAGATGGACTGGCTGGCAGGCTTCAGGATTAACGGATATTAATGCCAATATGCTTTATGGTCCATTTATCTGGGATAGATCAGAAACCATGCTGGCTATGGAAGGTCGTGGAGGTGCTGAGCATGTGGGGATGTATAAAAGCGATCCTAAAATGACAGGTATCATTACCTGGACGGCTCATGCTTATCATACTTTTCATCCTACCCATGATAAGTATAACAGTACTTACGATAGAACTCGTAGTGGCTATATGACGCTCTTCCGCCAGCCTAAGCGCGAAATTTTATGGTATCCGTCTGAATTGAAGGAAGAGCCTTACTTACACATTGAAAATCCCTGGAAAGCTAGCACTAAAACCCTTAAAGTATTTTCTAATGCTGATGAGGTGGAGCTTTTTGTTAATGGCCAATCCTTTATGAAACAGAAGCCAGCACAGGATAGCACTTATATGGGGCTGGATCATCCGCCTTTTATTTTTAAGATAGATAATTATCAGAATGGTGAGCTTAAGGCAATTGGGTTTAAGGATAGAAAAGAATATGTGTCAGCCTCAACTCATACGCCGGGTAAAGCCCAACAAATAAAGTTGATTGTGGATGATAAAGGAAGAGACTTTGTGGCTGACGGTTCTGATATAATGGTAGCCTATGCCCGAATATTGGATAAGAATGGCACCTGGGTTCGTGATTCTGTGGGTGAGGTCAGTTTCACTGTTAGCGGACCAGCCACTATAGTTGGTGATGGCAAGGACATCAATGCCAATCCTATGTTTATCGAAAATGGTGAAGCACCTGTATTAATCCGAGCAGGATATGAACCGGGACAGATTAAACTTACGGCCAAAAGTAAGGGGATGAAATCAGCCTCAGTACTTATCAATACCATTTCACGAGAAGACGATATGGTAAAGGCTAAGGCCAGGCCAATTTATGATTTTAAGAAGGTGCGCATTGATATGGGATCACCCGATCAATTGGTGCAGTTTGGCTGGACCGAATGGAGTTCGAGGCAGGAAAAGGAAGCTGCCTTTGAACTGGCTGCTTTTGATGCGAGTGTTAAAGTAAAAAGCAATTCGGATGAAGGTATTTTACGTTGGCTGGGTGAGATGAATGTGATTGGTAAATATGGCTTTGCCTATGGTGAAGGCGTGATTGGCATGGATAAGGAAGGTCTTAGTCTACATTTTGAAGACCTTAAAGAAGGAACTTACCGTTTAATGACATACCATCATGCACCACGTACCAACTCTGATCATATGGATCCGAACAAGGATAAAATAAAGACCTTAAGTATCCATAAATTGCCCTATGCAAAACGTTTAATTATTCAGCTTGAAGGTCAGGATGAGGCTATGGAATCACCGGTTACCGAAGGAAAGCAAATGCAGTTTGAAGCCGTGTCAACAGCCGAAATCATTTTTGAATCTGATGGAGTTAATCCGGTTGTTATTAACTTTAAAGATGCAGATGGCGCAAAAGGAGTATGGTTAAATGCCTTTGAGTTTTCGGAGTGGCGTAGTGACTTGATTATTGATTAGTCTGTAGTCCGAAGTCCTGGTAAATAAGGATGAAAAGATTATTGATAAAAGATTAATGAAAGTATACAGTCTTTAAAATTGATACTATAAAATATACAAAATGAAAAACTATAGAATACTGCCCTTTTTGATTTTGGGCTTGATGATTGGGCACCTAGCTGCTGCAAACGTTAAGAAAGCATCCTATCGAAATAAAAGCATAGCAATTAATAGATGGGAAGTCATTGATTTAATCTTTAAAGCAAAGCCAAATTCAAGTCCCTTTACAGCTAGTTTTGAAGCGGTGTTTGAATCGCCTTCAGGTAAGGTGCAAAAGGTACCTGGTTTCTATAACGGAGATAGTGAATGGCTTGTACGTTTCTCTGCATCAGAGGCCGGGCAGTGGTCTTTCCTGACATCTTCCGAAGTAAAAGCTTTGAATGCTAAAAAAGGAAAAGTGACCATAAAAGAGGCAATGAACAGAGGTCAAAAAGGTGGGATTGTTGTGCCCGAACGTGACAAGCGCCATTTTTACTACGAAGATGGCACGCCTTATTTTTTGATGGCTTTTGAGTGTGATTGGCTCTATGCATTGGATTATCACAATGAAGAGGCACTTCCAAAGACGGAGCACTTTTTAAATTTACTCAATGAGAATGGTTTTAATCAGGTGGTGATGAACGTGTTTTCTTTTGACGTGAGTTGGAAGAAAGATGAACTATTAGCAAAGCATCCAGAGCATGAGTTTGGTGGTCCTCAGGACATTTACCCTTTCCTTGGGAATAATAGCAATCCCGATTATTCGGCCTTGAATGTTGAATTCTTTAAGAAGCTGGATCGTACCATTGCACTGATGAATGATAAAGGCATCGTATCGCATTTAATGATTTATGTTTGGAATAAGTTAGTGGCCTGGCCGGATATGTACTCGGACGCAGATAATATGTACTACGATTATGTGGTGAAGCGTTACGGCGCCTTCCCTAATATTATGTGGGATGTTTCTAAAGAGGCACTTTATTATGGCCGCGCTGATGATGAATATATTTTGGAGCGCATTGAGCGTTTACGTATGGCTAATTACTTCGATCGTTTGGTAACCGTTCATGATTATGGTTTCTGTAAGCGTCATCCGGATGCGGTGGATTATATCTCGCGTCAGGACTGGACCTTTGATTTGTATCAGAATATGTTAGGCGATTACAATAAGTATAAGGACAAGCCGGTATTTAATATTGAACATGGGGGCTACGAAGAATCACCTTATGTCGTATTTCCGGGTAGCTATATCAATGCTGAACAATGCCTGCGTCGAAATTACCAGTGTATATTTGCAGGAGTATATTCAACCTATTACTGGCAAGGTACTTCATGGAATGCTGTTATCTGGAATCCTTTTGAGCAAGACGAAAGTTTCTATAAGCCAAAGTTTGAGTACTTCAAGCATCTCACTTCTTTATTTTCGATGTATGATTTTACCAAATACAAACCAGTGCCTTGGTGGAACCAAGCCGGGTATTGCCTAAAGGAAATTGACAAAGAAAACTATTTGTGTTACGTGCCTAAGGAAACCTTTCAGTACCGTAAGGAATTTTTATTTAAGGATAAAAAGCCGGTTTATATCAAATGGTTTAATACTTTAACGGGTGAAACAACTGAAGAGTTGGAACTAAATCAAAAAACAGATTTTGAATCGCCCTGGCATATGGAAGCTGATGCAATTTTAATTATTAGGAAATAAGTAAAAGTCCGTAGCTTATAGTCCGAAGTCCAGGATAATGATTATTGATTAACGATAATGCAAGTGCATATCCTTGTTGTATTCTCCTCACTGGGGAGCGGAACGACAAAGGGGGCTGTATGATAAAAGAAATGAATTTATGAAAACAGGATTAATTATTTTACTGAGTCTATTTAGTTTATCAATAAGTGGTCAAGGTAATTGGACAAAAGTGGAAACCACCAATGAAGCCAATAAACGTCATGAAAACGCCTTTGTTGAATTGGGGGGCAAGTATTATCTGCTGGGTGGACGAGGTATAAAGCCGGTAAATGTTTTTAATCCTAAATCCAATACCTGGAAATCACTTTCTAAACCGCCTCTTGAAATTCATCACTTCCAGGCGGTTGTAGTAAAGGATGAAATTTGGATAGCAGGTGCCATGACTGGTAAATATCCCAATGAGCGACCCTTGGATCATATACTTATTTATCATCCTGAAAGTGATAGCTGGAAAGAAGGACCACAGCTTCCTGCAGACCGTTTAAGAGGTTCGTGCGGAGTAGTGCTTCAAGGCAATTACTTGATTATGATTGCAGGAATTTACGATGGACACAATGGAGATCATAAAACCTGGGTAGATGCCTATAATATCAAAACCAAGGAATGGGAGGTTTGGCCTGACGCTCCTCGTCCTCGCGATCATTTTGCGGCCGTCCTAATTAATAAGAAGATTGTTTGTGCGGGTGGTCGTTTGACTTCCAAATCCACCGGACAAGTTTTTCAGCTTACGATAAAGGAGGTAGATATATTTGACTTAAAAACTAAAACATGGACTACAGCCAAAGCTAATTTACCAACAGGACGGGCTGGTGCATCTTCGGTGGCCTATAAGGGTAAAGTGGTGGTTATCGGAGGTGAAAGCAAACAAAAGCCAGCGCATAATCAAGTGGAAGCCTTTGATGTGAAAACCGGTGAATGGGAAACATGGAGTCCGTTGTTGCAAGGTAGACATGGTACACAGGCTTTTGTTTATAAAGGAAAAATAGTGATCTCTGCCGGCTCGGGTAATCAGGGAGGAGGCCCAGAGTTATCCTCCATTGAGGAATTTATCAAATAATTAATGAAGTTATCAGTCTTGATAATCTGTACTTGAATCTTGACACTAATGATTTGTAAATGAAAATCTTAAAATATACTTTGGGGCTGTGCATGCTATTATTGAGTATCGCAGCCGATGCTAATAGTTATAACGTGTTGGATTACGGTGCCCAGGCAGATGGAAGCACCATTGATACCAAAGCTGTGCAAGCTGCGATTGATGCTTGCACTGCCAATGGTGGAGGGCAAATTATTATTCCCGGAGGTAAAACAGTGGTGATAGGGACCATTTACTTAAAAGACAATGTTACTCTTCATATCGAAAATGGTGCTGTTTTGCTCGGTAGTCCTAATATTAAAGACTACAGCTTAGATACCCATAAAAACATGTACAAAAATGAGCCGCATATGGATAGGTGTTTAATTTTTGCGCGTGGAGCTAAGTCCTTTACTATTGAAGGCTATGGTACCATTGATGGGAATGGCTACTTTAGAAATTTCACTCAAGACACCGGTCGACCAATGTTGATGCGTTTTATTGAGTGTGAGGATATTCACATGAATGATGTTACAATAATTAATCCGGCGGCTTGGGTATCAGCTTGGTTATATTGCAATGAAATTGCAGTGGATGGTATTCGAATTCATAGTCGTGTCAATAATAATGGTGACGGCCTTGATTTTGATGGATGTACCAATGTGCGTGTTTCAAACAGTTCGTTCGATACCAGTGATGACTCTATTTGTCTGCAGGCTTCAAGGCAGGATAAGCCCTGTAAGGATGTGGTGATCAGCAATTGCATATTCGAGAGTAAATGGGCAGGAATGCGTATTGGCTTGCTGTCCAGAGGTGATTTTGAATCGGTAGCGGTTACCAATTGTACTTTTAAAAACATTCAGGATTCTGGCTTGAAAATTCAAATGAATGAAGGCGGGGAGATGAAGAATATGGTATTCTCTAATCTGGTCATGAAAAATGTACCTCGCCCCATCTTTATGACTTTTGCTCAACAAAAGGCCTGTGTTGATGCACCTGAGGAAATGTATCCGATGAAAGCGATGCATCATTTTATTTTTCAAAATATAATTGCTGACAATTCGGAGTTAGATAAAAATTCTGCCTTCTTTATTACCGGAATGCCTGATCATTATATCAGCGATATCATTCTTAAAGATATTCAGTTTGTTGTTTCAGGTGGCGGCACAAAGGAGGATGCAAATAAAACAGAAGTTAAGGAATATACCCTAGATGTAATGGAAGGCTGGTGGCCTGAATTTTACCGTGTAGGTACCTTGCCGGCTTCGGGTTTTTATCTGCGACATATTGATGGATTATATATGGATAATGTGCATCTCAAACATGTTCAAACTGATCAGCGTCCACCAATCATTTTGGATGATGTTAAGCACTGGTCGGTGGAAAAGGTTTTTGTAGATAAGCAAATAATAGTTACTCAGGAACTAGTTGTTAAGTAGCTATATAATATACTAAAACAACAGCCTTTATGCATTTTATAGAGGCTATTTTTTATTTCTAAGCATCTTTATTGTAAGATTCAATATCCCCCCTCTATTCGCACTTAGCTTTCGCTTTTAAAAGGACTTTTTCGATCTATTTTTAGACTCGTTAACAATTGAATTAACTGTAAATCCAATATCTAGATGCAAAAAATCTCTACATTAATCATGTTGTTGGGCTTTGTGTGTATAAGCCTTACTTCACAAAGCTTAAGTAAACTTGTTCTGATCAACGCTACCACGGATGCCGAGATCAGAGATATGGCCACCACTGGAGAAGTTATTAATATGGACGATAATCCATTAATCAACTTCAGAGCTGTTACGGACCCAGAGCCTTTAGCTAGTGGCAAATGTGTTTTTAAGCTCACTTATCCCGATGGCCAGGTTTATAATCATTCTGAAGGAACTGCTGTTTATGCCTGTTTTGGTGATAATAGTGGAAATTACCTCGATTGGGCCAACGGTTTTGATAGTCCGCCAGCTATTCAAAAGGGCGACTACACTTTGGAAGTTACTCCGGGAACAGGTACTGCATCAACCTATAATTTTACCATTGAAATGACGGTACCCGACAATGGTGGTGAAACCGGATTGGGAGAACCTCTGGATGTTGCAAATGGTGAAGTTCTGGTTACAGGAGAAGAGAAACAATGGCATAATGTGACCTTGAACTTTGGAGGACCGGAAGCCGATGAGGTTGGCACGGATAATCCCTTTTCGAATTACCGCCTTGAAGTAACTTTCTCCAAAGGTAATACTTCACTAAAAGTTCCGGGTTATTACGCTGCTGATGGTAATGCGGGAGAGACTGCTGCCACTACCGGTAATATATGGAAGGTCCATTTTTGTCCTGCCGAAGTTGGCGAGTGGAGCTATGCAGTGTCATTTCGAAAAGGAACTGATGTAGCCATTAGTGATGATGTAAATGCAGGTGAAGCTGAAGCCCCCATTGATGGTAAAACAGGAACGCTAACTATTGAAGAAAGCGATAAGACCGGTCGTGATTTCAGAGCGAAAGGGCGTTTAACTTATGAGGGTGAGCATCACTTGCAGTTTGCCGGTTCAGGACAATGGTTTATGAAAGCAGGACCTGATGCGCCTGAGAATTTTTTAGCCTATGAAGATTTTGATAATACTACAAATAATGGCGGCTACCGTAAAAACTGGTCGGCGCATATTGCGGACTGGAAACAAGGTGATCCGGTATGGAGAGACAGTAAAGGAAAAGGCATTATTGGAGCTGTGAATTATTTGGCTTCCAAAGGGCTTAATGTGGTTTCTTTTTTAACAATATCTGCACCTCAAGGCGACGATAAAAATGTGTTTATGTGGATTAATACCAATACCAAGGATCGATTTGATTGCTCAAAGCTTGATCAGTGGGAAGTAGTGTTTACACATGCTCAAAAGAAAGGCTTATACCTGCATTTTAAAACCTCAGAGACTGAAAATGAGATGATGCTGGACAATGGTGATGTGGGGCGATATAGGAAATTATATTATCGCGAGCTAATTGCACGTTATGGTCATCACTTAGCATTAAACTGGAATTTGGGCGAGGAAAATGGTCATTATGGTAATACCAACCAGAACACCCAGCAGCGCAAGGATATGGCGGCTTATTTTAAAGATCATGATCCATATCAAAACCACATAGTCATTCATACAGCACCAGATAAGCAAGAAGAAATTTACCGACCATTGCTAGGTGATAATTCAGAATTAACAGGAGTGTCTATACAAACCGACTGGCAAAAGGTACATACCGAAACAGCTAAGTGGGTTACCGAATCAGCTAATACCTCTAAAAAATGGGTGGTAGCTAACGATGAGCAAGGGAGTGCGAAGATCGGAGTGCCGGAAGATGCGTACACAGGTACACCTAATAAAGATAATATTCGCGAAAAGGTACTATGGGGCAATATGATGGCTGGAGGAGCCGGTGTTGAATACTACTTTGGCTATGAGCGCCCGCATAGCGATTTAAATTGTCAGGATTATCGAAGTAGAGATATGAGTTGGGATTACTGTCGTAATGCACTAAGCTTTTTTAATATGTATGTGCCGTATTGGGAAATGCTGAATGATAACAGTAAGACAACATCTGGCTATTGTTTGTATAAAGATGCTGAGGTATATGTAGTTTATCTACCTAATGGTGGCAGTACCAACGTAAATCTTGCATCTGGCACTTATAATGTGAGTTGGTACAACCCACGGGATGGAGGTGCTTTAACAGATGGCAAAACTTCTGTAACTGGCGGTGGAGCTGTATCAATAGGTGCGGCCCCGGATAGCAGTAACGACTGGGTGGCTTTAATTCGTGAAGAAAATTTTGAGTACGATAGTAATGATGTAGAATTGTACCCTTGCGGTGATGATATTGTGTTTGCGTCTATTAGCGATTTTGAAAATACAAATGTTGACGGTTTTCATCCGGCTTATAAGGATAATGGCAATAACTGCCTGGCCATTGATGCTACCCAATATAAGGACGCGTATGCTGCAGCAAATACAACTTTTGATGAAGCAACAGGCTTCTATAATATTACCTTGACTACTTTGACCGAAACAGATGGGGAGTCGAGTTATCGCTTACGTATTGGTAATCAGCTAATCGGCGAATACCAAAATCCTGAATCGGATGTCGATTATGCCCCATCAACATACACCTGGGAACAGGTTGAAATCAATAATGGAGATGTTGTGCAGATTGAGTTTAGTTCCCATACTAATGGTAAGATTCCCGAAGGCAACAGCACTGCTTATTCTCGTGGCAGATGGACGCAATTGGCATTTACTCCTATGTGCAGTGAGCCATGTGATGGGAGTGATGCTTATATGGAAAAAGATGGTGTGGTAGTTATTGAAATGGAGCATGCATCTGTTTTAAATCAATACTGGACCATTCAAACCGGAGCCGGGTCATTGGGTGATGGTTATATTCAGTACGAAGGCCCTGATCATATGAATGCGCATCAGGACAATAAAACCATGACATATAATGTCCAAATTAGTACGCCCGGAACCTATCAGTTTCTGTGGAAAACGCGCCGGGGATTTAACTCTCAAAGTTTTGATGGTGCTAATGATAGCTGGTTGAAAATAAATGCAGATGATTTCTATGGTATGAAAAATGGTAGTAAAGTTGAATGTAAAGGAGACTTTATGAAAGTTTGGATCCAAAAGGATGAGTTCAGTTTGGATTGTTGGGGCGAGCATCATGGTCAAAATAGTCTGGTTATTTATGCACAGTTTGATGTAGCCGGAGAGTATACCATAGATGTGTCTGGTCGTTCACAAGGCCATGTGATTGATCGAATGGCCCTATTTATGGATGGTAAAAAAGCAATTGCTACGGATAATACAACTCCTGAGTCAGAAACGGGCTGTGGAGGAAATTCAGGACCTGTTTATACCGCGGTTGAAGATATGTACATGGCTTACGATACGATTTATGTTTTTGCCGAAGATGACTATCAAATGCGTCACACCATATTGCCTGATCATGCGAGTGAGAAGGACTTAATTTGGACGAGTGAGAGCAGTGGAATAGTTGATGTGAGCGAGGATGGTTTAATTTCACCGAAGTCAGAAGGTAAAGCTTATATTAAAGCCATTAGCAAGGATTATGAGGCAGCAAAAGATTCATGTTTTGTTGTTGTGCTTAAGAATGAGAAACGCAATAAACTGGATAAGTCAAGCTGGAAAGTAATTTATGCCGATAGTGAAGCAGAGGGATC
Source organism: uncultured Carboxylicivirga sp. (assembly GCA_947503525.1). GTDB lineage: Bacteria > Bacteroidota > Bacteroidia > Bacteroidales > Marinilabiliaceae > Carboxylicivirga. The sequence continues at coordinate 329,098 of CANNEA010000001.1, forward strand.
AACAAAGGATAAAGCTCTAGATGGTGATTTATCAACCTTTTGGCACACCGAATGGAAAGATGCTAAACCTGCATTGCCACATGAAATTCATATTGATTTGATTGAATTGAAACAGATAGATTTTATCGATTATTATTCTCGTCAGGATGAATGGGGACCCAATGGATCAATAGGTACATTTGAAATATATGTGTCGGAAGATAAAGATAATTGGGGTACTCCTGTGAAAAAGGATTATATCCGTTGGGCTAAGAATGCCACTAAGGAGGACTATAAAGATATGCGTCGAATTTTCTTGGATGAAACAGCTAAAGGACGTTATCTGAAAATTAAAGCTTTATCCGAAGCGCAAAACGATGCGTCTATTCCTTTCACGGCTATAGCTGAGATTGATTTGTGGTCGTACGAAAACTCTGATATATCAATCGGAAGTATTTATGAGCACGGAATTGAAGTTTATCCAAATCCATTAAATGATCAAATGTTTATTAAATCAAGTGGACAGGCCATCTCGTCCCTCGATTTGTATCAGATGGATGGTCGATCTGTGATTTCAAGAAACGATTCCAGTTGGTCTTTCAATCTGGAAACGGATCATTTGTACAAAGGTAGTTATGTGTTGAAGCTTATTTTGCAGGATGGTACAATAATAAGTCATAAAGTGCTGAAAAGGTAAATGTAATTCAATTATAATCACTCCCTTGTACTTATTGTATAAGGGAGTTTTTGTTTGATTATATTTATTGTTAACTTTCCAAGTGTAATCAAATCTACCTAATTATGAAGAACTTATTATTTCTTTTGCTGGCATTGATTTATGTACAATGCTCAGCCCCCGTCGATACCTTATCTCGAATTTCACCCGCTGACGCTGGCTTCAATCCATCCCTTATTGAAAGCATTGATACTGCCATGCAAAAGTATATCGATCAGGAGCGCTTAGGAGGTATTTCCACCATGTTGGTTAAGGACGGAAAAATAGTACAGTTCAAGAGTTATGGATATGCGGATGTGGAAAACAATGTAAGGCTTAATAATCAAAGTATATTCCGGATATACTCTATGACTAAGAGTATTACCAGTATAGCTTTAATGAAGTTATATGAAGAAGGAAAATTTCAATTGGACGATCCTGTAAGTGACTATATTCCTGAATTCAATGGTTTGAAAGTGTATGCCGGAACAGAAAATGGAGAAGTGGTGCTTGAAGATCAGAAGAATGAAATGACAATAAGACACTTAATAACTCATACAGCCGGTTTTACATATGGTTGGTCACCTAACTCTTATGTCGATTCATTATATCAAGCGGATTCATTATTGTTATGGGATGAATTGCTGGAAGATAAGATGCAACGAATTGCAAAAATACCATTAAAACACCAACCGGGCACTAAATGGGAATATAGTGTATCCATTGATGTAATAGGAGGATTAATTGAAGTCATATCAGGACAAAATTTAGATGATTATTTATCAGAATCAATATTTGTACCACTTAATATGGATGATACCGGTTTCTCGGTGCCTGAAGATAAAGTGAGTAGATATACGGCGGTTTACACCCCTGATAGTAATGGTAAAATAAAGGTTTTGGAGACGATAGAAGACAGTCGTTTTATTCAACCTGCTATATTTTTAATGGGTGGTGGAGGACTACAATCAACCATGATGGATTATGCCCGTTTTTGCCAAATGGTATTAAATGATGGTGAACTGAATGGGGTGCAAATACTTAATAAGGAAACCATGGCTATGATTAAAGCTGATCAGATGCCAAATGGCGTAGAAGCATGGGCTGGAGTAGGATGGGCCATTGGGTTTAAGTATGAAAAAAATGGTAATCCGGATGGAAGCTATCCATTTAAAGGTGAATTGGCCTGGAGTGGAGCTGCCGATACGCATTTTTGGATAGACCTTGAAAACAATTTATTTGGTTTGGCTTATACGCAGCAGATGCCTAATAATAAAACACCATTTATTAAAGATTTTAAGCGATTAGTTTATCAGGCAATGGAGAAGTAATTATTATACCATAATTACTATTTTAATCGCAGTAAAAAGTCAATTCGTCAAAGGCTCATATTTTATATAGAGTCTAAATTATTCGAATATTTTAGTGTTGCGTTCGACTATTATGATAGTTATCAGTGCTTTGCGAAAAACGAGTAAATTTAGCTTGTTTAAGTATGTGTTAAATGCGGAACTTAAGTAGTTTAGATGCGTAGGGGGATATGTAAATAACCTCATACTAATTTAAATGAATAGATTTTTTACTCGTTTAGCACTAATACTGGTGCTTGGAATTATACCTTTCAAGGGGTATTCTACTGTTAGATACGTAAAGCCGGGAGATACAAGTTCGGCCTGGGCTACTCAATCCAATGTTTATGCTGATTTGCAGTTGGCTTTGGCTGATGCGCAAAGTGGTGATGAAATATGGATTGCTGCCGGAGTTTATAAACCAACTGAAGGCACCGATCCTTTAATTGCTTTTGAATTGGTGGATGGAGTTAAACTCTACGGTGGTTTTGATGGATCAGAAACTGATTTGAGTGAACGAAACTGGATACTTAATAAGACCATATTAAGCGGGGATATTGGAGAAGAAGGTATTGTAGAAGACAACTCATACACAATAGTTCGAGCTGTTGGTTCTGAATTTTTTCCAATAGAGGCACCAACTGAAATCAATGGTTTAATTATTGAAAAAGCCAGAAATTATTTTTGGGATAGAGAAGATGGAACCGGAGGTGGTTTATACTGTGAATACGCTGCACTTAAGGTTAATAATGTAATTTTTCAAAATAACATAACCCGAAATGATGGTGGTGGAGCATACATTGATGAAAATGCTTCAGTTACTTTTGGTAATACTATGTTTATTGATAACCTGGCCTATATGGGAGCTGGTGTTTATAACAAGGGAGAGTTAAGTTGTTACAACTGCCTTTGGTATAAAAATGAGACAAAAAATATGAATGGTAGGTATACCACCAGCATAGCCAATCAGGCTGTGGATGTATATACGGCTAATTCTTCCGCTCTGATTGTTAATTCAATATTTTGCCTGACAAATCTTAATTCAGGCATGTATCAATCGGTATATGGTGAGGTAACACAGCAATCAAATTTGAGCAGTGATAACTTGAATTTTGTAGATATTATTGGTCTTGATTTTCGCTTATCGCAGTTATCTGAAGCTGTAGATGCGGGTGATAATAACTATCAGGGCGCTTTAACAAGTGACTATAGCGGAGGTAATCGTATCCAAAACGGAACTATTGATATAGGACCGTTTGAAGGAACTGTTTTATGCCCGACTAATACCTTGCCTGAAGATAATGCAATCATTTCAGCAACTGGCGAATCTATTGATGTACAGTTTGATGCTGAGTGGTCGGAGTCAATTGCCTATGCGATTACCAGACGTTTTATTCAATACTGGAATGACGATCAAAGTGTGGTAGAGGTTGATGTTAATACATTAACATATTTACAATCATTTAATACAGGACAAAAGGTAAACTGGAGATTTGGTGTTGAAACGGAAAATAACGGTATACTTTATTCTTCTGTTTGGAGTTTTAATATTCCACATACACATCCGATTTATGTGCAAGAAGGTAAAACCGGTGATGGTTCTTCATGGGCTGATGCCTTTGGAACAGTTCAGGAGGCTTTAAGTATTGCTGTTGAATCCGATCAGATTTGGATTGCAGCAGGGACATATAAACCAAGCGAAACTACAGAAAGATTTATTTCCTATGAACTAAAAGAGTCCATAAAACTATATGGGGGATTTGATGGTACAGAAGAAAAACTGGAAGAGCGAGACTGGATTAAAAATAAAACAATATTAAGTGGAGATATAGGAGAAGAGGGCCAATTTTCGGATAATAGTTACAATGTAGTAGTTGTTAATACTGACAAAGAAGCTTTATTAGATGGAGTTATCATTCAGGATGGTAATGCAGATAACTGGAGTGAGGCTGACAATGGTGGCGCAGTATTCTTATCATCGGGGCATTTAAAACTTGTAAATACCACTTTGCAAAACAATCATGCCAATGATGATGGAGGAGCTATCTTTATAGATAAAGGGATTTTAACTGCAGTTAGTTCAATATTTGAGGAGAATGATTGTTCTAGTCATGGAGGTGCAATTTATAACTACAAAGGTCAACTAAACTTAATTAACTGTGTTGTTACCAAGAACTATTCCAACTACTATCATGGAAGTATTGGCACAGAATATATGGCGATTACTAAAATTACCAATAGTATAATTTTAGATAATTCAAGTCAGTATGGAGAATTCAGTTCCTGGGCTGGATCGGTTACCAACTCATATGTTGAGCCAAGCTATTCCGGTACAGAAATGGTAAGCGAGAAACCGTTGTTTGTGAATTCAAAAGATGGAGATTATCGTTTAAGAAGCAATTCATCAGCCCTTGACAAAGGAATAAATGATTCTATTCCTAATTGGGTAAGTCTTGATTTTTATGGTAATGCTCGAATTTTGGATGATGTTGTTGATTTGGGAATTGCTGAAGGTGGGATTGTTTGCCCGGTTAATTCTATACCCTTGGATCAATCAATTTTCAGAAGTGACGAAGCTACACATATAATTGACTTTGAGGCTGACTGGACTGAAGGAGAACCTGCATATACTATTACAAAATATTTTATTGAATATTGGGATAGGACTGGAGTTAGGAAGCAGGTTGAAGTTCAGGATGATATGAAAGCATCCATCGCATTAAATACCGGAGAAGAATATCAATGGAGGGCATATGTAGAAACTGAAGATGGGGTTAAGAACTATGCTTCTATTTCTGAGTTGTCATTAGCATATAACCGCCCTGTCTATGTAAAGGAAGGTGCTGTGGGCGATGGTTCATCATGGACAAATGCCTATGGAAGTTTGGCAGAAGCCATTACCAATTCAGTTAGTGGTGATAGCATTTGGGTAGCAGCCGGAACATATTATCCAACTAAAGGTACGGAACGAAGAACAAGTTTTAAAATTGAATCTAAAATAGTATTGCAAGGAGGCTTTGCTGGTGATGAAACACTTGCAAGTGAAAGAGATTATAGTTTAAATAAAACTATACTTAGTGGGGATATTGGTGAAATGGATGAAGAATATGATAATTCCCATAATGTAATTCACTGTGAAGCTTCTGATACCATTACAATTGATGGTGTAACTATAAAGAATGGTAACGCGAATTATTACAATGACATTTATCGTTATGGCGCTGCAATATACGTTTCAAAGGGCCATGTTATTGTTAAGAATTCAATAATTGAAGATAATTTTGCTGAAAGAGGTGCTGCACTCTACAATAAAGGTGGAACAGTTGATTTCTATAATAACTTAATTCATAGAAATGAAAGTAGGTATACAAACATATATTCTTATGACAGAATATTAAATGTTATTAATTGTACATTAGTTAATAACATTTGTAACTACAATGGAGGAGTTATCCTGGCTAGTGGTAACTTAACCAATAGTATTCTTTGGTCGAATAAAATTCAACCAGGGCATAGCGCTATCTCTAACATTGATGTTGATAATTCGATTGTTCAGAACTATAGTAATGACAAAGCTACCATCAATTCAGATCCATTATTTATGGATGCTGCTTCGTATGATTACCGTTTACACTATACTTCACCAGCGATAGATAAGGCAATAAAAGATTCTTTACCTGAAAGCATTAACCTCGATCTTCTAGGAAATGAAAGAGTTATTAATGAAGTTTTGGATATGGGAGCCTATGAAGGTGGCGTTGAAACACCTTTATTAATAAGTCCTAAGAATAAGGAAGTTATTACAGCTACCAGTGAAGCTGTAACCGTTGACTTTTCATGGGAATGGGCCGAGACAATGGAGGTGCCAGCAATAAGTAGTTATTCTTTACTTTATTGGGAAGAGGGCGGTGATATTACCACAATTGACAATATCACTGAAACCAATTATTCTTTGACTTTGACTCAGGGAAAAAATATGTTTTGGCGAGTGGCTATTCATATCGAAGAAGGATCAAGTATATACACTCTGATTAATCAATTATACATTACGCATAAACATCCACTATTTGTTAAAGAATCAAGTGTGGGTGATGGAACTGCCTGGTCTAATGCTTTCGGAACTCTTAACGAAGCAATTTTAACAGCTGTTAAAGGAGATACTATTTGGATGGCAAGTGGAACTTACTATCCCAGCGACATTGATGACCGATATGCTTCTTTTAATTTAAAAGATGGTATTGCAATCTATGGAGGCTTTGAAGGAAATGAGACTTTGTTGAAAGATCGTGACTGGAATAGAAACAAGACGATTTTAAGTGGCGATATTGGTGAGCCAGATGTTCAGGAAGATAATTCATATCATATATTAAGAGCTCAAATGAGTGATTTGGATTCTGCGTTTATTGATGGTGTAACTTTAACAGAAGCATATGCAGATTCGTGGAATAATGATAATAATAGAGGTGGTGGACTATTGGCTAAAGGAGGCTATGTTGAAATAGTAAATTCAATAATTTCTGATAATTACGTTAGTGATGATGGTGCTGCTATTTATGTGTCAGGGGCTAAAGTCCGTACTGTCAATTCCATGATTATTAATAATTCATGTGGTGATGATGGTGGTGGTATATACTCTTACAATGGATCTGTTGAAGTAATTAATTCCATTATATATGGCAATTATGCAGGATGGGGTTCAGGAGGAATCTATGGATATGGCGGTTCTTATATAGCAAATTCTATAATCTGGAATAATAGAGCTGCTCGAAATACCAATAATATAGCTCATAGTTCAGCGACATACTCTTGTATTGAAGGAGGTTATTATGGAGAAGGAAACATTGGTTCTGATCCAATGTTTATAGATGTTGATGCACTGGATTTTCGACTTAATGCTATTTCACCTTGCATCAATGCTGGTAACAACGATTCTATCCCAACGGGATTAAGTACTGATTTGCTTGGGAATAATAGAATATTGGAAGATAGTGTTGATGTAGGCTGTTTTGAAGGTGGAGTTAGTACGCCAATATGTCTATCTCCGTCTAACAATGCCATAATAAAAGGCGTTTTCCTTGGCACAGAAGTTGAATTTGAAGGTGGATGGGCTATAGATGTAGCTGAGCCTTCGGAAGGTATATATAAAATTGAATACTGGAGAGAAGGATCTGATCCAAGCTTAATTGATCTGTCAGATCAAATGTCAATTACCACAAGTCTAGGTAATGGACATGTCTATTATTGGCGTATTGGTCATTTTATTAATGATGAATTACCATCGTGGTCGCCTGTTAACTCTTTCTCTCTTACTCATGAATATTCACTAAAAGTGGAAAATGGTTCAAGTGGCAATGGAGCACGTTGGCAAGATGCATTTGGAACTTTGCAGGATGCCTTAGAAGAAGCGGTGGCAGGTGATGAAATCTGGATTGCAGCCGGAACTTATTATCCAAGTGAAGATGGTAACAGAGGAGAATCCTTTACTATTGATAAAACATTATCTATTTATGGAGGTTTTTCCGGTTCCGAAGTTTACCTTGAGGATAGAATTTGGCGTGGCAATAGAACCATTCTGAGTGGCAATATTGGTCTGGAGCTGGTTGAAAACGATAATAGTAATCGTATAATCACCGCAAATCTTTCTTCAACAGATACTTTGCTAATTGATGGTTTGGAAATTAATGATGGACGGGCTGATTCATATCCATTAACTACAGGCGCTGGTATGTATATCACTTCCGGTAAAACCATTTTGCGGAATGTCACATTTAGTCAGAATTATGCATCCGCTGACGGAGGCGCAATTAGTGTATATAATGGAAATCTTGATTTGCATAATTGTGTACTGCATAACAATGAAACGGGAGACGATGGAGGTGCACTGCATGCCTACTTTAGCGATGTTAATGTAAAGAACACTACCATTGTTAATAACAAAGCAAGGTACCAGGGAGCATCAATATATAGTTACGGAAAGACCACTAAGCTAACAAACTCTATTGTGTGGGGTAATAACAGTGAAAACTACGATGGTGATAATATGCGTATTTCATCTGCTTCATACTCATGTATTGAAAACTATAACGGAACGGGCAATGTGTCAAGTGATCCTTTATTTGTAGATATTGAAAATAACAATTACAGATTGACTTCTGCATCGCCATGTATTAATGCAGGAATGAATGATTCAATTCCTGATCGACAATTACTTGATTTAGATGCATATGGCAGAGTAGCATTCGGAACTGTTGATATGGGTGCATATGAGGCTGCCTATCCTGTTACTGTTCGACCTGCTGATAAGGCGCCGGAAAAACCTGGAATGGGTGGAGTACTTGGATATACCTGGACTCTAGGTGCAGATATTGATGGAAACACTCCTGATCCTGTATTAATGGAATACACAGATTATCGCATGCAAGTTAAGGTATGGGAAAAGGATAATCCTGATAATGTATATGAAGAACTATCCTTGGGATCATTGGGCTTCCTTTCCTTCAATGTTGATTATGGAACCGGTTATCAGTGGCAAGTAGGTGTTGAAACTGAAAGCTATACTTATTGGTCGGATACGGCAACCTTCTATGTTGGAAGAGAAAAACCATTCTATGTTAAGGCAGGTTCCAGAGGCTTTGGAAGTTCTTGGGACGATGCCATGGGATCGATAAAGGATGCCCTGGCTGCTGCAATCCCAGGTGATGAGATTTGGGTGGCTGAAGGAATGTATTATCCAACTGCTGCTATCGATCGTAGTGTTGCAATTGAATTGGATTCTTATATTGGTTTATATGGTGGGTTCAAAGGCAACGAAACCAGTAGATATGCCAGATTGGAAAACAAAGGCCAGTCAATACTATCAGGTGATATAGGAACCGCAAATGATGATAGTGATAACTCTAATCATATCATTAAGATTACCGGAACACAAGATGAACCAATAGAAGGTGTTGTGATTGATGGATTTACGATTAGTCATGCTAATGCTGACACTAACGATGGTGGAGCCATAATAGCTGATAATGCCTCTTATAAAGTATACAACTGTTTTATAAGTCATAATAAGGCCGGTAAAGGGGCTGCCATCTATAATATTGCGTCGAAACCATATATCTATAATACACAGATTGATAATAACTCTTCAAGTGACGGAGTAGTTTATTCTGATGCTAATTCAGAACCAACAATAATCAATACAACTATCACAGCTAATGCCAGTGGAGTTAATGGAGCTGGTACCATTGGTAATACCATCATTTATGGCAATGATGCGGATCAGGTTTTAGGATCACCTGAGGTGACTTATAGCTGTATTGAAGGTGATTATGAAGGTGAGGGTAATACGGCTTATGATCCTGATTTTATTGATGCAGAGAACAATGATTTCAGATTGGGTGAATTCAGTTCGTGTTTTGATCAGGGGAGTGATTTGTTGCTACCTACAGATGCTTTTATGGATTTATACGTTAATGAATCAAGATCGTTCTATAGTGCTGTTGATATTGGAGCATCTGAGTTAGGTGTGTTTGAATTAGGCGAGATTAAAGCCGAATCAAATACTCCTGCTAATGATGCAACAGAAGTAGATTATGCATCGGCTATAAATGTGATCTACAATAAAGATGTTGAAATTGCAGATCTTAGCTTGATTACCATGACTCCTGAAAACTTGATTTCAAACTTTGAGGTGATTGATAATAAAATAAGTTTAATCCATAGCGAAGCACTAAGTTTTGATGAGGTGTATACAATTGAAATTCCAGCAGAAGCCGTTAAATTTAAGTATAACGATAAATTCAGAGTAACGCCGCACTCTTTCTCATTTAGTATAAGGAGCTGTGAATCTGTTCAGATTACTCCGCTTAGTTCGTTGGTTGATGCTTGTTTCTTAGGTGATACTGCACTCCATGTTACATTGAGTGGTGATTATACAATGCCATTTGATTGGAGTCACAAAGGTGTGTCTCTAGGAGAGGATTTTAACGAATCAATGCGACTGCCAATCAATGGCCTGAATGCTTCACAAGAAGGAACTTACGTATTTACTACAATAGATATGTGTGGCAATACAGTTACTGAAAATATAGAGCTTAAGTTGAAAGAAACGAATTTGTTAGATATTCAGGATAAGTGGAATAGTGTATTGTTTATAGATAATGGTGATCAATTATTTGAAGATTATCAGTGGTTTGTTAATAATGCACCATTTGATAATAAGCAATATCTCGATCTTACTCAAATATCAGGAAACGTGCATGCTACAGCGCTTGATACAGAATCGGGATGTACTGTTTATTCAGATACGATTTCCATTAGTAATGGAGGTTTAAAATCTGTTAAGGTTGCTCCAAATCCAGCTTCAATCAATCAAACCATTGTTGTGCAGTTGCCTGAGAATGCCAATCAGGCTGAAGTGAAATTGTATGATATGGGTGGAGTTTTGGTTTCGAGTCAGGAATATTTAAATAGTACAGTGCTCGATTTTGAAAAAACGAATGTGAAGCCTGGTATATATATTCTGGAAATTACTTCGGGAGATATAATTGAGAAACGTAAAATAATGATTAAACGCTAACCATTATCCTATTGGACATGCAAGTGTAGTTAATTAATCCTATTGATTGCACTTGGATGTTTAAATGGCAAATGAAAGAAATATAACAGATGAAATTTATTCAAATAACATTAATGCTGGTCGTTTTACTTTGTGTAAGTGTCATGGTTAAGGCACAAGACACCACGGCTGTTGTAAATAAGGTTCAGACTAAGAATAAGCAAGCAAAAAAGAAGTTCGAGAAGAAACATAAAACAGTTTATTGGGGTTTAAAAGCCGGTGGAGGTCAGGTGCTTTGGGATAATGATTTAGAGGGATACCAAAGTGAAAACAGTATGGCTTTTCAAGGCGGATTCTTTATTGAAGTTCGACCAATTAAGTATGTTTCTATTGAAACAGGGGCAACTTATTTTATGATGAAACCATCTTCTGGTTTAGCCAGTTTTTATCAAACACATAAAGGAGTAGATAGTGAAGGTGATGCTGTTGAATATCGCTTTGCTGCCGAAAGAGTAGTGGAAGATCAAACTGTAGATGTGGTTAATATACCTCTCGCGATTAAATTAAATGCTTTTGCTGGTAACTGGGAGTTTTATGGAAAGGCTGGAATGATGTATCGTTATGCAATAAATACAAGCTATAAGCAAACAGGAGTATACTCTAATCACGGCTATTATGAGCAATGGGATTTGCTAATTGATGATCTGCCTCAGCAAGGTTACTACTCCAATAGCTTTGGTAGTGAAGAAGGTGAGCTAAAATGGAAGAATACTTTTGACCCTTTTGTGGGCGCAGGTATCGTATTTCCCGGCAAAGGAACGTCATTCTTTATTGAAGGACTGTATTATCTGGGAGGAACAGATTTGACGGAACCTAAACAGGACAGACCTTTTGAAAATCGAATGAGTAATACTTCTCAATACGAACAAGTATCTGGTAGCTTAATGGAAATGGGTAAGAATGGCTTATCCGGATTTATGGTTAATATAGGATTAAGGTTCTAATTGAATCAATTACATATTAAAGGCCGGTTTTACTCTTTTGTAAACCGGCTTTTCTTTTTTATATAAAGTAAGATCTGCAAGAATAAGCAGAATCTCTATTAAAGATTTGTGTAATTTAGGCCAACAATAATTATCGACCATGAACTACGATTACGAACTGGAATTTAAAGTGCGCGATTACGAATGTGATTTGCAGGGAATAGTTAATAATTCGGTATATCAGAATTATCTGGAACATACTCGTCATGAATTTTTGGATGAAATAGGCCTTAACTTCAAAGAGTTATACGATAAAGGTATAGTGGCTGTAGTTGCTCGTGCCGATCTGGCTTATAAAACCCCTTTAAAAAGTAATGATCGATTTGTAGTGAAGGTTCGAGTTGAGCATTCAGGTGTAAAGTATATTTTCAATCAGGACATATATCGTTTGCCAGACAATAAGCTTTGCTTAAAGGGTGTGATTACTACAACGAGTATTGTAAATGGCAGGCTGGCTGTTAGTGAAGATATTGTTGAGGCTTTTGAAAGAATAATTGAAAAGAGAGGATAGCTTCTATGTCTGTTTCATAAAGCAAATACTATCTTCCACCTCTGCATACTGGCCATAGTTAGGAATTATAACATAGCCACTCTTTTTATACAGAGCAATAGCTTCAGGTTGTTTGATGCCTGTTTCAAGAATGCATTTTTGATAATCAAGTTCTGAAGTCCAGAGCTCTAATTCTTTAAGGATTTTTGAAGCCAAGCCCTGGCCTCTAAACTCATTTAGAGTGTACATGCGTTTAACTTCCATGCTACTTTTGTCGTATGCCTTAATGGCTCCACATGCACATGCCTTGTTATCAATGTAGGCCAACACGACATGTTTGATATGATCAATCTTATTGAATTGAGCATAAAAAGCATGGTCCTCTCCATCTCTTATTGCCAGATCGCCATCGAGTAGCTTTACCAAGCGGATAAAATCAGGGTGATTAGAGTCAGTGCGGATTATTTTAATCATTATGAATAGAGATTAGTAGTTTGTCAACTAATATAGACATTGTTAATATTCCATCAAATCAACTCCAAGTAATGATTTCGAGATTTGGTTTAAATCCTTCTTCGACCCGGTAAAATGAAACATTCGATGAAAGTGGAAAAGAGAATCTTTGGGTGCCAACTCCTTCATTGAAGAGCAGCTTTCCATCTCGTAAAAGCTATTTGTTTCACCGATTGACAAATCCATTGGACCGTGATTATATATTGGAATAGCTTCTCCCAAATAGGGATTTTCTTGTTCTGAAACCTCCGAGTTAAAATATAGAGGCTCTCCGTCTATTTGATATTGCACAATGTGCAGGGTATTAATTTCAGGTTGATAGCTTCCATAAATACTGGGAGAAATGGTGTTAGGAATTCCAATTTTTGACCGGTATTTACCATCTGTTTTAAATATGAGAGCTTGATCCTTTATAAAAAGTCGATCATCCTTAATTGGACTCAAATATTTGTAAATAGAGTCCGTTGAAATATCATAAGGTAACGGAATTATAACATTGCTTTGATTCGTGCCTTTAAGCATATTGAGGCTCCACAATGAAGCAAGTCCCTTCTCAGTAGTCCATTTGTTTTTGCCGGCATTTATTAAAGTATGGGAACTTTCGTAGGCCACCATCTTGATATTGCTAAGCGTTTTAAGGTTTAAGAGACTGTATGCCTTTTGATTATTAAGTAGTTCAATGTTGCGTTTAAGCTTTAGCTTAAACTGAGTGCCTATAAAATTGCTTAACTGAAATTCCTTTGAGAGTTTCACGCTTGAATCACTTTGATCGATCAATTGAAAAGGTTCTGAATCTATTGGAGCCGGAACTTTCCAGTTATCATCATGAATAGGTTTGACTTGTTGAAAATAAAATGAATGCTGTCCTCCCAATGGTCCTATCCATACTCTTTCTTCACCTCCTATACCAGAGCCAATGTTTTTATGGTCCTGGGCTATGCCTTCATAATTAAGCCAACCTTGACTATATCCTTGTAAACCATCATTTGTTGAGCTAAGTACTTTTCCCTGGAATTGTGGCGAAATAAATAATCTGGACAAGCCGTTTGGGGAGCTTAGTTCAATAAGTTCTGCCTTTTGACTCAGTAGGAGCAAATCATCTTGGTAAGTATGCTGTTTCGGTTGATTACATGCTTGATGAAATAGAAGGGCGAAGAATATGAAGGAAAGACAGATCGTATTTTTCATACTTAGTTTATTTATTGTTTGAGTGCAACATATACTTAAACAATAATAATTTATTATACTCTGGATTTCATGTAATAATACAATCGTATTTAGGGGGTATTACGATAAGTTTTCAAGATAGAGTGATAAATTTATTTCACGTGGTAATTGTAGCTTCTTTCTAAGTCGATAACGCTGTGTATGTACGCTTTCGTTTGAAATACCCATTAACTGCGCTATTTCTTTGCTGCTAAAATCGAGCTTAATGAGGGCACACAGTTTGCGTTCACCATTAGTTAGGTTAGGGTGCTTTTTTAATAAATTCTTATAAAAGGTTTTGTTGACCTCAGTAAAACGCGATTCAAATTCAACCCAATGTTGCTTGCTGTCAGCAGTGGCGTTTTTCAGCAGCCTTTTTAATGTATTTTTCGAGTTGACTTCGTTGCTATCAAATAGATGTGTTTTAATTTCCTTAAAAAATTCATCTTTCTGTATGAGCTGCAGCGCGGAAGAAGCTAATTCTCTGTTTTTTAATTCAATCAGTTCGAGATTTTGTGTTTTCTCTAATAATCTTTTCTCTTTAGCCAGCTCTTCACGGTTTTTGTGCTGAATTCTGAGGTATCTAATATAGAGATATCCACTTAGTAAGATGAAGATCAACGAAATGCTTAGGATTATGCGTTGTAATGAATTGACTTTTTCCTGATGCTCAAGGTGTTTTAATCGTTGTTGTTGTATTAGCCTGTTCTGTTCAATTTTATCCTCACGATATTTATCGCTTATTTCCAATAAGGGTCTGTTGTTAGGACTACGGCTGTCATATAGTTTTTCGTTGGCTTTTTGGGCCATCTCTAAATATTTATATGCCTTTTGATATTGCCTGTTTTCAGCGTATAAATCTGCCATTTTATCATAAACTCTTGGCAGATAGTTAGAGTGACTGTTCAGGGTTTTAGACAATTCAACGGATGCTTTATAGTAGGCTTCACTTTTATTAAAATTAGACTTCAACTTATAAGCATCACCAAGCATACTAAACAAGATAGTCAGGTAACTGGGGTTGGTGTCTTTAAAATGATCAACTACAGGCAATAATGTCCGGATAGCATTGTTTACTTCTCCTTTGTTTAAAAGGTAATAACCGAGTTCTGCATTAAGATATTTTGCATTTGTGGGGGTTTGACCCGCAGCAAATCTTACCTGATAACAACTGTCTAAATATTGCTTTGACAACTCAGCTTCATTATTCTCTCGATAAAAGATTGTCAGCCCATAGTATACTGAAATAAGCTTTTGAAGAGTCGCTTTATTTGATTGAATTAATTTTTTATTAATGGATAAGGAGGATTGAAAGTAATTCAATGATTCTTTCTTACGATCAAAGTAACTGTACAACCATCCAATGTGCTCATGAAGATTGGCAACTGAAACAGAGTCGTTTAGTTGATCTGCTAATAATAAAGCATCCCAGAAATATTGATATGAGCGGGCATAATTGGCGCGGTGCGAGTAAATATATCCCAGCTGAGATAAAGTCTGAATGGTTTCGTTAGTGTCCTTGCGTGATTTAGCTAATTCCAATTGATTCTGGACATTGTAAATGGTGTTGTCCGAAAACTCAGATGCTATCTCATCACCCGGATTTATTACAATTGGTATGTTTATAAGACTATCAATTTCACTTTGACCACTAGTGATAAATGCAGTAAATAAGTAGATGCAAATAACAATTGCTAGTCTAGCCCAAATTACCCAACATTGTCTAGGTGATGTATTTTCTAAATAGCCTAAAATCAACATTTAATATTTTATTAAATAATAATGTGTTCATAATATAATGGCTTAAATATACCTATTGTCTATTTTAATATTAAAGAATTATGGATTTTCTCAATCAATTTAAAAGATCTTGGTATTGAATTCAAAACTACTACTGTGATGTTTAGATCTATTTTTTTACTCGTATTGATTACGTGGAGTGTTCGTGTCGGTTTTGCTCAGTGTCGCGAATTTCAATGGTTTAACACGGCTTTGCCTTTTGAGGAACGAATTGAGATATTAGTAGCAGAGATGACTCTGGAAGAAAAGGTGGGCCAGCTTTTAAATTCTACCCCAGCTATTCCTCGTTTGGGGCTTCCAGAATATGATTGGTGGAACGAAGCATTGCATGGTGTGGCGCGAAATGGAAAGGCCACCATATTTCCACAAGGCATTGCCATAGGTGCGAGCTTTGATCCGGATCTGGCTAAGCGCGTTGCCTCAGCAATTTCCACTGAAGCCAGAGCAAAGTATAAAATAGCACAATCGCAAGGCAACAGAGGTAAATATGCCGGACTTACCTTCTGGACTCCAAATGTTAATGTTTTTCGTGATCCTCGCTGGGGACGCGGACAGGAAACCTATGGTGAAGATCCTTATTTAATGTCGAGAATCGGCGTTGCTTTTGTGAATGGGCTGCAAGGTGATGATGAGAAATATTTGAAAAGTGCAGCGTGTGCCAAACATTTTGCAGTGCATTCAGGTCCTGAAAGCCTGCGCCATCATTTTAATGCTAATCCCTCGAAACAAGATTTGTATGAAACGTATTTTCCAGCCTTTGAAGCCTTGGTTGTAGAAGCTCGGGTTGAGGGAGTGATGGGCGCATATAATGCCGTTTATGATGAGCCCAGTTGTGCAAGTACATTCTTACTTCAGGAAACATTAAGGGAGAACTGGGATTTTAAGGGGTATTTGGTTTCTGATTGTGGAGCCTTAGGTGATATTCAAAACGGACATCATAAAACAAATTCAATTGAGGAAGCTGCTGCATTGGCCCTGAAATCCGGCATTAATCTAAATTGTGGATGGGCTTATAATAACCTTATAAATACACAGGAAAAAGGTTTAATCACAGAAGAGTTAATCGATCAACGCCTTAAGGAGTTATTACTGACTCGGTTTAAGTTAGGTATGTTTGATTCCGCTGAGGGTAATCCTTACGTCTCCTATGGTGTAGATAAGATACATTGTGCTGAGCATATTGAATTAGCTAAGGAAGCAGCATTGAAATCCATAGTGCTTCTAAAGAATGAAAATAATGTTCTTCCACTGAGCAAAGATATTAAAGTGCCTTATGTAACTGGCCCATTTGCCAATTCAAATGATGTGTTGATGGGTAGCTATTATGGTGTTACTACTAATTTGGTTACCGTGTTGGAAGGAATTGCTGAAAAAATTTCGATAGGAAGTTCTTTAAATTATCGTAGTGGTGTTTTACCATTTCAAGCTAATTTGAATTCTAAGAATTGGGCACCTCATGTGGCTGCTGAATCTGATGTGACAATTTGCGTAGTGGGTATATCAGCTGACATGGAAGGTGAAGAGGTGGATGCTATCGCTGCAGCTCACAATGGTGATAGAAAAGACTTGCGTTTGCCCCAAAGTCAGATTGATTATATAAAGGAGATTGCCAGAGTGAAGAAGGGGCCCTTAGTCTTGGTTTTGGCTAGTGGAAGTCCGGTTTCGCTTGAAGGTATTTATGATGAAGCGGATGCTATTTTGCAAATGTGGTACCCGGGAGAGCAAGGTGGTAATGCTTTAGCTGAAATTGTATTTGGTGATGTTTCGCCTTCAGGGCATTTACCAATAACCTTTCCTAGAAGTGTAGATCAGTTGCCTGCATATGACGATTATTCCATGACAGGAAGAACCTATAAGTACATGGAAGAAGAGCCACTTTTTCCATTTGGATTTGGATTGAACTATGGTACTGTAAGTTTTACTGATTTGAAAGTCAGCAAAAAAGGAAAGGGTGAGACATTGTCGTTTCGTGTAGAGGTCGTTATTAAAAATGAAGGAAGTGTAGATATTGAAGAGTTAGCTCAGTTGTATATCTCACCAACAAAAAATGAAGATAATTTGCCACTTTATATGCTAAAAAGATTCAAAAGAGTAGATTTGGCTGCTGGAGAAAAGAAAACCATTAGCTTTAATTTATGCTGTGATGATTTAAAGATGGTGGATCAAAAAGGCTTAAAGCGTTTAATTCAGGGCGAGTATTTGGTTCATGTATCCAACGCCTTGCCAAGTCAGCGTAGTATTGATTTAGGGGCTGCTATGCCGGTTAGTGAAACTATAAATTTGAAATAAAAGTGCCATATGAGTGAAGTCAAAGAAACTGCCTTAATTAAAAAACGTTTCGATTTAGTAGATGCCTTAAGAGGTTTTGCCATTTTAGGAATTCTTTTACTTCATTGCATCGAGCACTTTAACTATTATGTTTTTCCAGAGGAAGCATTGCAGATGGAATGGATGATTGCTTTAAATAAGAGTATTTGGGATAAGATGTTTTTTGTATTTGGAGGCAAGGCTTATGGGATTTTTGCATTGCTTTTTGGTTTCACATTCTATCTTCAGTATTCAAAACAACAGACTCTTGGAAAGGATTTTGGTCCCCGTTTTTTATGGCGAATGGTTCTTCTTTTAGGATTTGGATGGATCAATGCGATCCTGTTTCCGGGTGAGATACTGTTATTGTATGCCGTACTGAGTCCAATCTTGTTTTTTGCACGTAGGTGGAGCGATACTGCTGTATTACTATTATCCATTTTCTTTTTAATTCAACCCTGGGAAATATACCAGTACTTTCGAATCCTAATGAATCCGGAATATGAATTGTTTATGATACCCGTAGGGCCTTTCTGGCAGCAAACCATGGAGTATGTTAAGGAAGCCTCCTTTATAAGTATGATCTCAAATTCTTACAAAGGTGTATTAATGACATTTATCTGGTCATTCGGAGTGGGAAGGATTAGTCAAACTCTTGGTTTGTTTGCTCTGGGTTTATATTTAGGTCGTAAACAGTTATTTGATTTATCAAAGAGGTCAATGACAGCATGGGCTTATATAATGGCAGCTTCTGTAATGATATTTGTTATCACGTATTGGTTAAACGAAAGCTGGGTGGTTAATTTAGAGTCAGGTTCTTTAAAATCAATTGGCGTGGCCTTAAAAGCTTGGCAGAACCTAAGTCAGCTGTTTTTTACCCTTAGTCTATTTAGTTTATTGTTTTATACCCAAATTTTTAAGCGAATTACAAAGCCGCTATTGGCTTATGGTCGAATGAGCCTCTCTAACTATGTCATGCAGTCATTTGTGGGCGGAATATTATTTTATCCTTTTGCTTTTCATCTTGCGATAAAGTTAAATGTCACATACAGTCTTTTATTAGGCTTTGTTCTTGCTTTCGCATTTATATGGTTTTGTAATTGGTGGATTGCAAGATATAAGCAAGGGCCACTTGAAAAGGTATGGCATAGACTCACCTGGTTAAAGAGTTAATGTGTTAAGAAAGGGGCAGGATAAAGGAAAATGTACTGCCCTTATTAATACTACTATCAACAATCAGTTTTGATTGGTGAGCCTTAAGAAAGTCATTACAAATTTGTAAACCAATTCCTGATCCTTTTTCGCCATCAGTACCTTGCAGGCTGCTGTCGAAGATTAGCTTATTGAGCTTCTCCTGATGTTCTTCACTTAAGCCTATGCCGTTATCGATTACGCTAATTCGTATACCTTTGGTATTGCGAATAGCTTCCAGTGTGATTTTTCCATTAGCCGGGGTAAACTTTATGGCATTAAAAACAAGATTACGTATTACAGCACTAATCATCTCTTTGTCACATTTGACCTTGGCATCATCAATAAAGTCGAGCTTTATTTCGAGCTTTATATTCTTTTGTTGTGCAAGATTATAGAGTAATTCGGAGCCATTGAGAATCACTTCTTTAATGTTTTGATATTGTGGAGAGTAAGTTTGGTCATACAGTTGCTTTTTACTCCAACATAACATGTTTTCGATTAGCTCATAGGTGTTTCTGGTTTGGGTGTACATTTTCCTAAAGTCATTTGAGTTGATTTCGACCTTGTCTTTAGCTTCCAGTAATTTAACCTCGAAGAAACCAAGTAAGCCATTAAAAGGGCTTTTTAAATCGTGCGAAATTAAACTGAAGTAACGATTTTTGCTTTGATCAATTTGAGCTAACCTTCGGTTTTGTTGCTCAATTTTACCCTTTTCTGATTCAATATTTTTAAGGGATAAATAAAGCCTTATAGTTCTATCGTCAATAATAAAAGCAGTTAAGGAGAAGAGGGAGGTTGAACAAGTCAGGTAAACGCAGATCTTAAGAAAATAGGCCTTATCAACTATGTGTAGTTGATGGACAAATATTGCAACAAGAATAAATGCCAGAGAACTCAAGATTATGGATAGTGAAATACTACGTTTCTCAGCCATTGAAATGCCCAGGGTGGCATGAGAAATTAATAGTCCTGAATAATAAGTGCCAAAATCATTTTCACTTGGTGCCAGATAGGCAAACATTAGAGGAATGCTAAGGTTCATCATAAATAGCGCCAGTGTATTAATGCTCCGATAATGCAATTGTAAACTTTTCACAAAAGACAATACGAATGCAACTACCAGCAGAGGAAAACCAACACTCATGCGTATTGTAAAGATGGATGACCATGAGTCACCAACTCCATATGAATCCATCCACCCAAAGAGGGGATAGCTCAGGATGTATAAAAAGATATAGGTACGCAGATAAATCTTATGACTATTGAAATGCCAATTAAGATACTCTTGTTTCTCTGCTTTATTTTTAAACTGATGTTGAAATGCCATAGCAATAAGGCTTCTTATACTGATGTGAGCCATAAAGGTTTGATGAAAGCAGGTATTTAACAAACTTTTTGATGCTGAATCATGGAGCAGCCGGGGTGCTATCCTCAAAACAAAAACTACATCAACATTTGTGGTGAGGGCAATGCTTTTACCCCCTTTATTAATGGGAATTGATGGTCAGGGGCACTATCAATTTGACGTATTTTTATCACAAAGAAATATTGTAAAATTTTAAATTTATGCATACTAAGTTTTTGCTGTTGTTATGCTTTTTAATGGCATCATCAATAAAAGGACAGGAAATTGATTATTCGTATCGTGACATCAGTTTAAGTTTTGAAGAAAGGATCGATATATTATTGGCTCAGATGACAATTGAGGAAAAATTAAGTCAGATGACGCATAACAATAAAGCCATTCCTCGTCTGGATATTCCAGCCTACGGTTGGTGGAATGAAGCATTACATGGTGTGGCGTATTCAGGCAGAGCTACTGTTTTTCCACAGCCAATAGGTTTGGCCGCCAGCTGGAACGTTGATTTGCTTAATAAAATAGGAACAGCTGTCTCAGATGAAGCAAGAGCCAAGCACCATGACTTTGTGCGAAAGGACAAAAGAAACAACTTTCAGGGATTAACATTCTGGGCGCCAAATATTAATATCTTTCGCGACCCGCGTTGGGGGCGAGGTATTGAAACCTATGGGGAAGACCCATATTTAACTGGTAGAATGGGTGTGGCTTATATTAAAGGGCTGCAGGGAGATGATGAAAAATACCTGAAGTTGGTGGCAACGCCTAAACATTATGCTGTACATAGTGGTCCGGAACCTGACCGTCATCGCTTTAACGCAACTTGTAATGATAAGGACCTGTATGAAACTTATTTGCCTCATTTTAAGGAAGCCATACAAGAGGGTGGGGCATTCTCTATAATGAGTGCTTACAACCGTTTTAATGGAGAATCGTGTAGTGGCCATCCGCGCTTACTAACGGAGATTTTACGTGAGGAGTGGGGATTCAAAGGAGTTGTGGTGAGTGATTGTGCTGCTATTCGTGATATTTATGAGTTTCATAAAATTTCTGAGTCCAAAGAGGAAGCTGCTGCCATTGGCGTTAAATCAGGATGTGATTTAAATTGCGGTGATTATTATCAATACCTTAAAGGAGCTCTAGAGCAAGGTTTGGTAAATGAAGAGGATATTGACGTTGCTTTGAGTCGTAATTTTTTAGCGCGCTTTAAGTTAGGAATGTTCGACCCGGAGGAGGAAGTTCCATATGCTTCAATTGGAATGGATGTAGTTAATTCTAAACAAAACCAGGCTCTATCATTACAGGCCGCAAAGGAATCCATTGTTTTGCTGAAAAATGATAATAATACCTTACCATTAAAGTCTGATTTGAGTAAGATTGCTGTGATTGGACCTAATGCTAATGATTTGGAGGTGTTGTTGGGGAACTATAATGGCTTGCCTTTTTCTGCTTCTACACCTTATGAAGGGATAAAGGTCAGAGCAGGTGAAAACTGTGAGGTGGTGTATGCTCAGGGAGCAGATTGGGCCCCCGGTGTTTATGTCATGGAAGATTTACCTCAGGGATTCTTCTTTTGCGAACAGGATGGAAAAGAAATAGAAGGATTAAAAGGAGAATATTTTAATGACCGTTACCATAAAGGAACGCCCATTGTAACAAAGGTTGACAAAGTGCTAAATTTTGACTGGAAAGATGGTTCGCCTGCGAAAGGTGTTTGGAACGATTGGTTTAGTATTCGATGGACTGGTAAGTTGCGCGTACAAAACTCTGGAGAATACCGAATCGGTGGTGAAGGACATCATGAATATAAAATCTACATCAATGACTCATTGCATTTAGAGCATCGTGAGTTTTATCATCAGAACACAAAAAAAGTGGCTCCAATACAATTAGAAGCCGGAAAGGATTATGACATTGTTGTGGAGTTTAGTACCACCGCCGGAGATGCCAACTTCAGAATGATGTGGGTACCTCAAAATCGACGATTAAAAGAGAAGGCAGTTGAATTGGCACAATCTTCTGATGCAGTTGTAATGTGTATGGGACTTTCACCGCGTTTAGAAGGTGAAGAACTAGGTATTTATATCGATGGTTTTGCAGGAGGGGACAGAACAAAACTAGCCTTGCCTGAAAATCAGTTGGAATTAATTAAGGAGGTTGCAGCTACAGGTAAGCCGATAGTACTTGTACTTTTGAATGGAAGTGCATTAGCTATTAACTGGGAAGATGAAAATATTCCGGCCATTATTGATGCCTGGTATCCAGGTCAGGCTGCAGGTGAAGCAATATCAGCGGTCCTGTTTGGCGATTATAATCCGTCAGGAAAGTTACCGGTCACTTTCTATAAGAGTGAAGATGACTTACCACCATTTGAGGATTATAGTATGGCTAACAGAACCTATCGTTATTTTAATGGTGAGCCACTTTATCCCTTTGGTTATGGATTAAGTTATTCGTCTTTTGCTTACTCTAATATCAAGCTGCCCAAAAAAGTCAAATCA
Source organism: uncultured Carboxylicivirga sp. (assembly GCA_947503525.1). Taxonomy (GTDB): domain Bacteria; phylum Bacteroidota; class Bacteroidia; order Bacteroidales; family Marinilabiliaceae; genus Carboxylicivirga. Next base: position 352,103 of record CANNEA010000001.1, read on the forward strand.
GGAGAGACTGTTAATGTTAGTGTTGAAGTCACTAATACGAGTGATTGTAAAGGCGAGGAGATCGTACAAGTGTATGTGACCAATAAAAATTTGGGCGTTGGAGTTCCACTGCCAAAATTAGCACTTAAGGGTTTTGAAAAGCTGAAGCTTGAGCCAGGAGAAACCAAGTTTGTTGAATTTCAGCTCAAGGCTGAGCATTTTGCCTATGTGAATGCAGAAGGCAAATCGGTAATGGCACCCGGTGAATTTACCATTTCCGTTGGTGGTATTCAGCCAGGATTTGAATGTGAAACAACAACTTCAATTTCGGAGCAGCTAAGAATAAAATAAAGAAAAGATTATTAATAGTTTAAAAGCTCTTCGTTAGTTTGAAGGGCTTTTTTTTTACCAATCAATTTCGTCCAATCCTTTGGATATTAAATAGGCGTTAGCTTTGCTGAAATGCTTATTGCCAAGAAAACCTCTGTGAGCGGATAATGGTGAGGGATGAGGTGAAGTTAAGATTAAATGTTTATCAGAATTGATGAGAGCTGATTTTTTTATGGCGTATGCTCCCCAAAGTAAAAAGACAATGTTTTCAGTGCTTTCGGCCAATCGCTGAATGACATTATCCGTAAATGTTTCCCATCCTTGCTTTTGGTGAGATCCTGCATTATGTGCCTGAACGGTTAAAGTTGCATTAAGCAGTAATACCCCCTGTTTAGCCCATCGTTCAAGATTACCGCTCTTAGGAATTTCAATGTCTAAATCCGATTTTATCTCTTTGTAGATATTAACCAATGAAGGAGGTACTTTTATGCCGTCGTTTACCGAAAAGCAAAGACCATGCGCTTGGTCTGGTCCATGATATGGGTCTTGTCCAAGAATTACCACACGGGTTTGTTGAACAGGACAGAGATCGAAGGCGTTAAATATTTTCTTAGCCGGTGGATAAATCGTATGACTTTCATATTCACTTCTTACAAAAGAAGTCAGCTTAGTAAAATAGTCTTTTTCAAATTCGTCTATTAATAAGGCTTTCCAGCTAGCTTCAATCTTAACGTCCATTATCCTTTAATTTTGGCATGAAAATAATAAATATATCCAAGTTGATATAATGTTTTTACTCCATTAGTATAAGTAAGAGTTGTTAGTGAATGGAAACTCATTATTGCTTCTATTGGGGCTGTTTTTAATTAAGACCACCCATACGTCTATATTCGGCTGGAGCCCGTCCTGACATCTTTTTAAAAACCCGGGTGTAATAATGTAGACTTGTAAAGCCGGTTTGTTCACTAATTCGTTTTTGCGATAAGCTGGTGGTAATTAATAGCTCCTGGGCTTTTTCTATCCGTTTTTGGTTAATGTATTCTATAGGCTTTAAGCCTGTTGTTTTTTTAAACTGCTTTGAAAAGTGATCCTTTGAATAGCAGGCCAGATCAGCTAATTCTTCTATTTTTATTTCCCGGCTAAGGTTTTTGTTGATGAATTTAAATACGTCTGTAATCCATAGTTTATCCTTTGTATCAATGTCAGATGCATTCATCGGAGAAAGGAAACGGGAAAATAACTGTTTTATAATACCAATACTTTCGAGTTGCTTATCATTGCTTCCCTGATAATTTTCAACACCCTTCCAATATAAGGCCTTATTGATACTAGGATCGGCGTATTTAAGAGCAAGTCCGGGATTGATATCATTCAAACGTTTAAATAGTAACAGGTCTAATTCCGAAGCTTCAACCTGAGTTTTAAATTGAAGCCGGTCAAATAGTTTGAGCCCATCGGGAAGAGTATGTGTAAAATGAATATAGTATTGCCCCATCTCATCCAGACATTTATATGTGCAAAGCGTATAAGCCGGAATTAAATATAAATAGTCTTTTTTTAGTTTTATGAGCTCTTTCTGTGGCATAATATAACCTTCTCCCGATGTGATTAAATAAATTCTTGAGAATGGACTTAGTACATTGGAATACGACCATTCAGGACCAAGTAAGCTATAATCTGTATTTAGCAAACGAACCTTTATTTCATCAATGAGATTAGGAGATAGCATATAGTTGCGAACAATTGTATGTCGTAAATGTACAAATTAAGATCGGTAATTTAATTATTGAATCTAATCGTGTTAATAACTTTGTAACTATTATTTACAGTTGATTTTTGTAGGTGCTAAGAAAGTTCCATTAAGAATATTATATCCAAGTTATGACTTCAAAAGAACGAGTTTTTGCAACAATAGAAGGTAAGGCTGTTGATTATCCTGCCAGTTGGCTAGGTTTGCCAGTTCCACCTGCCTTGCCAGGCTTATATGATTATTTTAAGGTAAATGATGTTGATGGTTTAAAGGCGGCAATTAATGATGATGTATGGCCTATCATGGTTCCATATAACAATGCTCCATTTTATGATGTGGGCTGTGCCTTGCAGTTTGCAAAAGAAGATGAGGGTGGTAATCAGGATGAAAGAACATTGACGGCGCCAGGTTTTTTTGAAGACTTTACGGATCCAAAGGATGTTGATTTATACCAATGGCCAAATCCGGCAGATTTCTTGGATACGTTAAAAGCTAAACAATTACTTGAAGAAGCACCGGACGATAAGTTTACTTTGGGTATCATGTGGAGTGCCCATTTTCAGGATACTTGTTCCGCTTTTGGTATGGAAAATGCCTTGACAACTATGATGATGTATCCAGATATGTTTCAGGCTGTGATTGACCGAATCACTGATTTTTATCTGGAGTTGAATGGTCTCTTTTATGAAGCGGTAAAAGGAAAATTAAATGGCGTGTTGATTGGCAATGATTTTGGCAGTCAGACAGCTTTAATGGTTGATCCTGATATGTTACGACATTTTGTTTTTCCGGGTACCAAGAAATTGGTAGATCAGGCTAAAAGTTACGGCTTAAAAGTAATGCATCATTCATGTGGATCAATTCATCCTATCATTGATGATTTATTTGAAATGGGTGTTGATATTGTTCATCCCATTCAAGCTTTAGCTACAGATATGAGTGTTGAGCACCTTAATGAAACGCATACCGATAAGGTATTCTGCGGAGGGGTAGATGCTCAGGAATTATTGGTTAATGGAAGCCCGGAAGAAATTGCATCACGAATTAGTGAGATTAAGAAGCTCTTTCCAAACGGCTTAATCATATCGCCAAGTCACGAAGCCATATTGCCCGACATTGCTCCTGAGAATATTGAAGCATTGTTTACAGCGATAAAAAAGTAAGTCTGTATAAATCCCCCTCTTATAGCAACTAATTTATGGCTGTGTTATTGAGGGGTGAGTTGTATTTTTGATTTGCTAAAGTGTTAAAAGATTTAAAATACTGTTGGTTTTTCGATACCGGAGGGTTTATATGATTAAGGTTGCTCTCCGGTATTTTTGTATAAAAAATCTAAACCCCAAAATACAGACATTATGAACTTTAAGATTCTTTCCATTCTTCTAATCGGATTTATATTTTCAACACAACTACATTCTCAAACGACTACAGTAAAAGGTCGTGTGGTTGCATTTAAAGGTTTTGCATTAAATGATGTTTTAATAAAAGCGTCCAAGTCAAAACAGGAAGTAAGAAGTGATTCTACAGGTAATTTCACCATCGAATGTAAAAAGAAAGATAACCTGAAATTTAGAGCTGATGGCTTTATTACCCAGTCATTACGGGTTAAAGATGTAACTAATATTGAAGTTAATTTACTTTTAGCAACGTATTCAGGAGCATTTGATAAAGTTGTAGAGGGAGGGCATATGACTGCAGTTACACTTCAGCATTGTGTTGATAATTTCATGAGTGATAATAATAACTATCACCAGATGAAAGATATTTATCAAATTATACAGTTTGAATATTCAGGTGCTAAGGTGGTTGACAACGATGGTTTAACGCTCATTTACCTTAATTCCAGAGGGCCAAATTCATTAGAAGCCGGCAGTGAAGCTTTAATGGTTGTAGATGGTATTGTTACCAATAATATAGCAGGTATTGATCCTTCACAAGTTGCTAGAGTTAATGTGCTCGTAGGAACAGAAACAAGTGAATATGGAACTCGAGGCGGAGCCGGTGTAATTGAAATATTTTTGAAAACCAAATAGAATGATCGTCTGAACCTTTGGTGGGAAGGTATCTAAGTTCATAAATAGTTTGCTATGGAGTGCTTTGTTGCTTAAAATTTGCTTCAAATATAAATGTGGCACTAGGGAATCCTATGTAAATACTTCTATTGCTAGCTGTACAAAACGGAGAGACACATAGAATATTTGAGAATTTATCTTAGATAGCTTTTTGTTTTATGTTTCAAATACCACCTTCCCATGCTTAAAAAACCCCCTCTGTTATCATTTGCTACCTTTTTCGTCGTCTTTTTGCGACACCACATTTTCTAATATTACAATTAGTTTTGTTTGTGTTAATATGAATCGATAACGATAGACAAAATAAATTCTGATATGAAGAAAATATTCTACGCTTTACCAATCTTAATATTAATAGTTGGATTAAGCTCTTGCCAAAACAATAGTGAAACAAAAGAATGTTGTAAGGAAGATTACAGCAGCGTTAGCGATGAAGAATTGGATCACCTCGGAATTACAAACCGGGATTTTATGAGTGCTGCCTCAAAGCGAGCACTTAAATGGCCAAAAATTGGGAATGAGTGGTTTGTTGAATTTGCCGTTACTGATCTTAAGGGTGATTTAGCTTATGAAGAAGGCATTGTAAGGCGTGATCCTAGTGCTATGATTAAAGAAGATGGTAAATACTACGTTTGGTATTCAAGAAGTACGGGAAAAACGGATGGTTTTGCCGGCGATATCGAAAACGAAAAGGTATTTCCATGGGATCGTTGTGATATTTGGTATGCCACATCAGAAGATGGAATAACTTGGAATGAAGAAGGACCTGCAGTAAAGCGCGGAGAAAAAGGAGCCTATGATGATCGTTCAGTTTTTACAGTTGAAATTATGGTACATGAAGGTAAATACTATTTGTGTTATCAAACTGTAAAGTCGCCATATAACGTAAGAGTAAAAAACCAGGTAGGTTTGGCATGGGCTGATTCGCCAAACGGTCCATGGACCAAGTCTGAAGAGCCAATTTTAAGTCCTGCTGATAATGGCGTTTGGGAAGGAGAGGCAGACAATCGTTTCAAAGTGCTTAAGAAAGGTGACTTTGATAGCCATAAAGTGCATGATCCATGTATTATTCCTTTTAAAGGTCAATTCTATTTGTATTATAAGGGAGAACAGATGGGTGAAGAGATTACCTTTGGCGGTCGTCAAATCCGACATGGTGTAGCTATAGCCGACAACCCTAGAGGACCATATGTAAAGTCAAAGTACAATCCCATCAGCAATAGTGGACACGAAATTTGTGTGTGGCCTTATAATGGAGGTATCGCTTCATTAATTACTACAGACGGACCGGAGAAAAACACGATGCAATGGTCGCCCGATGGAATCAATTTTGAAATTATGAGTGTGATACCCGGAGCACCACATGCCATTGGTTTGAACAGAACTGCTGATAACGAAAAAGAGCCAACCGAAATACTTCGTTGGGGATTAACGCATGAGTATATGAACTACAATTACCAATATATTCGTCGTTTTACATCGCAGCGTAAAACTTCGCATACGGCTATAGGAGAAGACTCGTAATAAGCACCTTAAGATAAAGCTTAAAAGCCCCGCATTCGTCAATGTGGGGCTTTTTTATTTGTAAAATAACCCCTGTTTTAACCCTATTTTATTACCTCTTTAACAAGTGTTACGTTTTACTTTTGGGTTAACATTAATTAACAACTAAAAACAAACGTTTATGAAAAAGATTTACTTGGTATTAATTGCCGTGCTTACTGCATTTTCTTCTGTACAGGCACAGTATATGACCTTATATGAGAATGATTTTGCTCAAGAAACAATTGGTTATCATCTTGGAACTGAGTTGACGCCTAATCCTTGGACTGGAATTAATACTACCAATACTTTTTGGCAAAAAGAAACTGCTGACGGCTTGAAATTTGGAGATTGGAGAGGCGTGAATCTAGGTGCTAACCCTTTGGTAAATTGGGTTGAAGGCAAAAAGGTTAGATTCACAATGGGATTATACCTTGCTGCAGATCGAGCTGCAGGTAATAATTTTAGGTGTGGTTTAGTGGTTGCAGATGGTGCTGAAAATGTTGTGCCTAAAGTTGGCTTTGAGCTAGCATCCTATACAGCAGCAGGAGGTATGAATATCAGTATTAACGGGAGTACATATACAACTGCCCCTATTGCAAATGGCACTCTTGTAACAATGGAATATGAAGTTACAAGAAGTGAAGTGGATGGGGAATTTAATACTGTTTTAGTTGTGAAAAATGGAGCAACATCAATACTCAATGAGACTGTTATGTGTACTGATGCTGAACTGTATAATAATGCAGTAAACGGCAATAGTTCAATATTTACATGTTTCAATAAAGCGACAGTAGGTATGGCCTTTTGGTCATCTTTTAAGTTAGAGATGGAATCATCGGTTGTACTTTTAGCAGATGCAGGTGCAAGCCAATCGGTAAATTCAGGGGATGCTGTTAGCCTGCAAGCTAGTGCAAGCTACGATGGAAATCCGGTAGCTGATGCGACATACATGTGGGAAGCACCTGAAGGAATAAGTTTATCGGGAGCTAACACTGCAACACCAAGCTTTACGGCCCCAACCACAGGAAGGATAACTGAATTATTATTAAAAGTAACAGCAACAGCAGATGTAGGTGGTGGTGTTCAAACCGCTGAAGCTTATACTACGGTTACTGTAAATCCCGATCAAATATTCGGTACTACTGTAGCACCTTACGAGATTTCTACTGCTGATCATTTATTCAACTTGATTCTTTCAGGAAGCACTTATTTAACAAGTGATTTTGTTCTAACTGCGGATATTGACTTAACTGGTGAAGACTACTATACACCAATAGGAGATTACCAAGGAACTTTTGACGGACAGAACCATACTATAACCGGTCTTAAAATGATGGAAGAAAGCGGTCATGTTGGCTTATTTACGCGTATAAAATGGGGAGCTCTTGTTAAAAACCTCGGTTTGGTAAACCCTAATATCCAAAACACTGGTGCTGGTAGTACAGGTGGTATAGTTGGCTATTTAGATGCAGATTTAGTAGAGAATTGTTTTGTAATTGGTGGAACAATAAATGGAACGAGTAGAGTTGGCGGTATAGCAGGTACATGTGCAAATTGGACTGGTGGCGAGAAAACCGTTGTAAAGAATTGTTTCACTTACGTAAATGTAATGGGAGCTGAACCAGCTGGTCTCATTGGTGCATCGAATGGTGGAAATGGAAATATGGTAATTGAGGATTGTGCAGTGTATGGTATGGTAAAATATACTGATACTGGTGATATGGGGCCCGCAAGTATTGACGGAACTCCTACCGACATCGTACTTACAGATATCTATTTTAAAGAGGGAGTTGTAAAGGCGAGTGCTATATCTGGAGAAACAGAGTTAATGACTTCAGAATTAGGAGATATAAGTTCCTATACAGGTTTAGATGTAACTATTTGGAGTATATCGGCTAAGTTCGGTTTTGCTGTACTTAGTGCCTTCGACTATAGTGCTATAACACCTGATTTCCCAACCGATATTCAAGTTTCTGATATTATTGATTCGGAAGTATACTCACATGGTAAAACCATTTATATTAACTCTGAAGCTAAGGCTAGTCCTTATCAGGTCTATAATGTAAGCGGTAATATGGTTAAGCAAGGTTTAGCTGAAGGTGCAGGTTATAACAAAACTTTAGATTTACCTGCAGGTATTTACATTGTAAAAGTTGGTGCTACAACTAAAAAAGTTGTGTTGAAATAATACTAACACTTTCTACATTTTGGATTAAGGGGAGCTTTACGGCTCCCTTTTTTTGTGCCCTGTGAACAGCTTGTCTCTCCTAAATACGAAATTTAATTTGTTGTAATCTTCCCAATACTCAATCCTAAAAAACAGGACATTAATCAAAACTTTTCGATTATTTCTGCGTAATGTTCTAAAATGAATAAAAATTCATTTATAATTGCAGTGTGAGAATAAGAGACGAAGATAAAATAAAACGAATTTATAAGGCAGCCATTTGCTTAATCAGCGAAGTGGGTATTGCCGGTTTAACCATGGCTAAATTGGCTAAGGAGGCTAAGTTGGCAACTGGCACTGTATACATCTACTTTAAAAGTAAAGAAGTGCTCATTAATAAATTGTTTACAAAATTGCAACAAGAGGCAGCGGAGCGCTTTATGCAAGGCATGGAAAAGCAGAGCAATTTTAAACAACAGCTATGTAGGGTATTTCTTAACTATCTGAATCACCGTATTAAATACCATGATGAGAGTGTTTTTTTGGAGCAATACTACCGTTCGCCCTATATCACAAAAGATCAATTGCAGTTAACTCAAGCCTTAAAGCAGCCCGTACTTGATTTATTTCATCAAGGTCAGGATAATGATGAGCTAAGATGTGATATGGATGTCCATATGATGTTTTTGATGTTTCTGGGTTTTATTCGAGAATTGGCCGGAGAGCATGTGTTGGGTTTTTATGTATTGGATGAAAAGAAAAAGCTAGAGGCCTTTGAAAGAAGTTGGGAATTAATTGAAAAAGGAGGATAAGTTAAATAAATGATTATGGATATACCTATTTGGCAATACGTGGTCTCTATGACCGTATACATCGTATTATTAATGCTGGTAGTTGAGTTGATGAGAAAGAAATATAAGTTTGCGGCTGTATTTTGGCTGTTATCCTTATTAACATTTCCTTTGTGGTCTACTCAATTGGAAGGTTGGTTTCGCTGGGTTAAGACTTTATCAGTACTCTTACCAACAGCGCTTGTGGTTGGTTTAGGCAGAATAGCCTTTTATGAGCAGCGAACGGGCTGGTGGAAAGCTTTTCGCAAAGATTGGGTTTTATGGTTTTTATATGGCATACTGGGCTTAAATATACTGGAGGCCTCAATTAAAGATATTGCATTAGGCAACTACTTTAATGGCATTGCCGGCTTTATTCTGATTATTACCATACCCTTATATAAGGGTAAAAACCTTAAACGAAATGGCTGGAAAATATCCAAAGATAAACCTGGTGATTTAATCGCCTATACCGATCCGATGTGGAACTTCTTATACACCACCTGGAACATAGCTTTTGTATTTGGCGAGAACCCGGGTTTTGCGGCCAGTTCCTTGTGTATACTATTGGCAGCCGAATTATATCCGGTCATCAAAAGACGCCCTGAATTATATGTTACGGCAAGAGTGTACACCTTAGCCATTCATATATTAATCCGTTCAACTTATGATATTTTCACACCCCTAATGGATTCATCGCGATTTGCTAATCCTGCTGTTGTATATTACTGGGGATTAATAAATCTGACTTTACATGTACCGTATTTGTTTTGGTATTTTTATAAACAACGCAAAGAAAATTCAGTGCAGTTAGAAGCTGCTTAAAATACTAACCTGGATTTAGATTTAACCTACGGGCAGAACAACGGTTCTGCCTTTTTATTTTATCGCCATTTGATTGTTTCCTAAAACCTATCGTCTAATCCCTGGAAAATTGCTTGGCATACTCAGATGGGCTAACGCCAAACTTTTCTTTAAAACGACTTCGGAATGTTCGCAAGTCGTTATAGCCAACTTTCCAGGTCACCTCCGAAACATTCAATACATTTTGTTTCAATAATTCTGCAGCATGTTTCAATCGAATGTTGCGCATAAACTGATTGGAAGTTTCGCCTGTTAAAGCTTTTATTTTGCGATTAAGGTAGATGCGGGATACACCATATATCTCTGAAAGTTGTTCAACCGTAAAATCGGAGTCGGACAGATGTTCTTCAATTATCTCCAATATATTATCCATAAACTTCACATCCGCAGGTGAGTTTGAAATTATGGATGGATTTATCTCTATTTCTTTTTGGAATCTAAGTCTGACTTGTTCACGATTCTTAATAAGAGCTTCCATGTTTGCCAGTAATACATCGGTATTAAATGGCTTTGCTATATAGGCATCTGCTCCAATTTGATAACCTTCGATTTTAGCTTCATCGGAGTTTTTAGCTGTCAGTAACAGAACCGGGATATGACTAATTTCCTCTTTGTTTTTAACCTCGTTACATAAATCAATGCCATTCATATTTGGCATCATTACATCGGTGACGAGCAATTCAGGTGAATGTTTGATACATAATTCCAATCCTTGCATTCCATCCTCCGCCGCAAATACCTGATAGTGTTTTAATAGTTTGCTCGCTAAATAGTTTCGTAATTCATCGTTATCTTCGGCTATCACAACTTTAGGTTTATTGCTATCTGCTTTTTCCGAAGTTATAATTAATGATTCTTGTTTGATGTTTTCCGAACTATATTCTGAACCGGAATAATCACTTATCTCTTGATTAATATCCTCATTTTCGTTGGAACTTGGTTCGTTGGCAGGAATACGTACGAAAAAACTAGTGCCTTTTGTCTCTACACTGCTGAACCATATTTTCCCTTTATGTAATTCAACAATTCCTTTAGAAAGCGCTAATCCTATTCCCGTTCCTCCTGAATTGACCTTATTTTTTGCACTGTTCTGATAGTAGCGTTCAAATACGTGTGAGGCTTCTTCCTGACCAATGCCATCTCCGGTATCTTTTACCGTAATTAAAATCTGATTGTTTAATTCGAGCTTGTATGCGATACTAATATGCCCGCCTTTAGGCGTAAATTTAAAAGCGTTAGAAAGGAGGTTGTAAATGACCTTTTCAAACTTTTGAGCATCAAACCAAACAGGCGGAAATGCGGGGTTTAATTCCAAAATATAGTCGATCTCTTTATTGATGGCCAGAGGTGTAAAAGAATCGTATATGGTGCTTAGGAATTGACTTAGATCTTGCTTGGATAAATTGAGTTTGAGTTTATTTTGATCCAACTTTCGGAAATCCATTAACTGATTAATCAAGCGCATCATTACATTCACATTTTGCTTAATGAGCTTTTGATTATGATTTCGATCTTCAGCACTTAAACTAATTTTCGGATCCATTAATTCATTCAGCGGTGCGTTAATTAGCGTAAGTGGAGTTCTGAATTCGTGTGATATATTAGTGAAGAACTGAAGCTTCATTCGCGAAAGCTCTTCAACCTTATTCTTTTCAAGTTTCGACATCAAGAGCTCTTTTTTACGATTCGCAATTAGCTTTGAAGTTCTATAAAGAATAAAGGAAATGATCAGAATAAGCAGAATGTATAAGGCTATTGCCCATTTACTGCGATAAGCCGGAGGGTAGACTTTTATTTTTAAGGTAGTAGGCTGATCAACCCAAATATTATCACAATTAGATGCCATAACCTTAAAAGTATAATCACCTGCAGGTATATTGGTATATTTAGCCATACGATAATCAGGTGATGCTTTGTACCATTGCTTATCGAAACCTTCGAGTATATAACGGTATTTGTTTTTTTGTGGCGCATTAAAATGAAGGCCTACAAAACCAACAGAGAAACTATTTTGATTGTAATCCAGTTCAATATTCTTGGTGTATTCAATTGATTTATCGAGTATAATTTTACCACTGTGTTCCTCGCCAGGGTACACTTCTTTATTTAAAATCATAAAATCAGTAAGAAATACTTTCGGCTTTGTTTTGTCGCTTTTAATTTCGGAAGGATTAAATACATTAATCCCATTAATGCCACCAAAAATAATGTCTCCATTCTGACGTTTTAAACCACATATCTCACTGAATTCATTATCCTGAAGTCCATCATCCTGATTGTAGTTGACTACCGTTCCGTCTATGGGATTAAAATGTGTTAGGCCTTCATTACTGGCCAGCCAAAGAAAACCGGAATGATCTTCAACGATTGATTTAATGGAGTTGTTTGGAAGGTTATCTTTGGTGCTAACGTTGCTGAAACTGTATGTTTTATCAAAGGTAGAATAGTGACACTTAATCATGCCACCGCCCATGGTGCCCATGTATAAGTCTCCATTCTTCGACTCCATAATCTGAAGAATATAATCATAGGGAAGTTGATTCTTCTGCTTGCCGATAACAAACTGTTCGAATCTTGGAGACTCCCTTTGTAATTCTTTCGCTTCTATTAAGTTTAAGCCTTTGTCGGTGCCTATCCACAGGTTACCCTTACTGTCCTTATAAATACTTCTAATTATATAGGACAATAAACCATTTTGATCGTTGTTCTTCGGTCTAAATCGCTTATAATCCATAATGTTACCGTCCTGATTAAGCGATAGGCGATATAACCCTTCTCCGTATGTTCCGGCCCATAATGTTGAATCATTTTCCTTTTCTAAGGCAAAAACAAAACCCAGGTTATTAACAAACTCTGGTAATTCAATAGCTTGCAAACTAACAGGATCATAGGCGGCAAGAAAGACAGGAAAACTGGTTCCGAACCATATAAGACTTTTGTGCTTTTTTGATAAGGGTGTATATGTTTCTTCAATCGCATATACGCGATCTTCATTGGTAAATGAGTTTATTTCAATGTGTTGGAAGTTTGAAGTGTAGCTCTTGTTTTTGCGTAATAGGGCTACACCTTTTTCTTCCGATCCTAACCACAGGTTTTCATGCGAATCTTCAAATATACAACGGGTTAGGTTATTGGGTAAGGATCCTGCTTGCTGACTATGTTGAAAATGCTGAAAAGGTTTTGGGCGTTGGCTGATGGTATTAACGCCTCCACCTCTGGTACCTATCCATATTTGTTTAAGATCATCGCTAGCCATCCAGGTCACTATATTACTGCTTAGGCTGAATTCGGTAAAGTCATTTTCAAATTCTCGTGCTACTTGCCATTGTCCATTGATTTGCTTTAGGCAGCTCACCCCTTGTCTGCTACCGGTCCATATACTTCCATTCTGGTATAGAACTGAAGTTACTGGTTCTTCCGAAATTCTTTCGATTTGATAAACACCATTTTCATTTGGCAATATTGAATTGATGGTAAAGCCAGCCGATAATATACCATCCTTATAATCACAAATGTTTCCGGAAAAGCACTCGTAAGTTTCAAACTGAATATCATTCTTGGGGGCATTATGGTTAATTACACGTTTGATATTTGTATTAGTACCTATCCATAAATTCTCGCTTTTGTCAAGGTGAATCGTTTTTACTACGTTACCATCCTCTTGTTCTTCTTCCGAAAGATTAAACACGTCAATACCCTTGATCTTATCATTAGTAGCATCTATTTTTATTCGATAGGCTCCAAACCAATTACTTGTCCATATATTATCAAAGTTATCGACTGTTAATGAGGTGACATCATCGGCTATCTTATTGTCAGTTGATTCTGTGCTGTAGTTGGTAAATATCTGTTTAACCGGATCTAATTTACAGATGCCTTTGCCGTAGGTGCCAATCCAAATATTGCCTTTACTGTCTTCGTCTATGGCTATGATCATGTTACTGCTGATGCTGTTTTTTGATTCCTCAACACGATAACTCTTATATGTATATCCATCAAAACGATGGAGACCATCTAAGGTGCCAATCCACATGAAACCTTTACTGTCCTTAAATATGCAATTCACATCTTTTGCAGGAAGGTCGTGAAGGGCTTTTATTTTATAATCATTAAAAGAAAGCGTCTGACCTAATGTGCCAGAAGAAAAGAATAGAATGATAAAAAATGCTAATGGATGTAAATTGAATTTATGCATAAAATCCTTTTATGAATAACTGACCAGTTTCAAATTTAGTGATAAATTGGTTAAAACCATGCCTTGGATTAAGTATTGTCAAATAGATTATTAGCAGAGGGTTTCAAACACATACGGTAGGTTTTCAAATACCCCTTTTGTTATCATTTCCGTGCCCAAATGCAATTGAATACGTATGCTAAGGAATGTTAAGTGAAGTTAATTTTGATTCGTAATTAATGTGCTAAAATCATTACAATCGAATAACTATACTAAATGTGGAATTCTATGAAAAGAACCAAAATTAAAAAATGGAACATATGGCTGCTGGCCATTCTGTTTTCCATTATGGGCAATCAGGTGATGGCTCAAAATAAAACGGTTACTGGTACGGTAACTGATAAAAGTACCGGAGAAGCTATTCCCGGTGCGAGTGTATATATAAAAGGTACAACTAACGGTACTATTACCGATATGGATGGTAACTATAATCTTCAAGCTAATGAAGGTGATGTTATTGTGTTTTCATTTATCGGATATACAGATAGTGAATTAACTCTAGGAAGCGAAAGTGTAATGAATGTTGCTTTAGAAGGAGATGTTATTTCTTTAAATGAAGTTGTGGCTGTTGGTTACGGTACACAAAAGAAGAAGGAATTAACCGGTGCAGTGGCTCAGGTTAAGGCTGAAGACATGACCAAGATTGTGGCTTCCGATTTTACCAAGGCCTTACAAGGACAAGTTGCCGGGGTTAACGTAACCGAAAGTAGTGGTCGTCCAGGTGATCAGGCTAATATTCAAATTCGTGGTTTAGGATCCATATCAAGTGATACGCAGCCACTTTATGTAGTTGATGGAATTCCTTATAATAGTAATCCTAATATCGCTTCTGAAGATATTGCTACTGTCGATATTCTTAAAGATGGTGCTGCGGCAGCGATTTATGGAACACGAGCTTCAAATGGTGTTATATTAATTACAACCAAAAGAGGTAAGGCCGGTCAAATGAAAGTGAGCTTTTCAGGCTATTATGGGGTCCAAAATATTACATCGGGCACGCCATTAATGAATACCAGAGAGCATTTGTATGCAGATGAGATGGTGCAACAAGCTCAAGGTGCAAATTCCAACATCTTATATTATAACCCAAATGCAATGGATTATAATACAGATTTTGTAAGTGCAATCCAAAATGATAATGCGGCCATTCAAAACTATAATCTGACCCTATCCGGTGGTAAGGAAGATTTGACTTTTAACTTTAATACGAACTATTTTAATCAGGATGGTATTTTGCGTCAGTCTGGTTACGATCGTTTAACAACTCGTGCTAATGCGACCATGAAGAAGGGCAAGTTTGAGGCTTTTGCCAGTGTTGGTATTATGCATTCAAACAAAGAAGTTGAGCCTTGGGGCTTATATGAATTTGCAATTTTCCAGGGACCTTATCGTCCACCTTTGCAGGATTTAGAATCGACAGAAAACACTGTAGTTATTCCAGGTAATAATCCGGATCATGTGGGATATTTATCACAGTTACTAACTCAGGAAGATAATAGAGTAGAGGATAGTTATAATGTAGCGGCTAATCTTAAGTATGAATTTATTGAGGGTTTAACTTACCAGTTGAATGTTGGTATGAACTATTGGAATCACCATCGTAAATTCTGGCAGCCACAATATTTGGTTTATGATGAAGAAGGTGAGCTTAATAAATTAGGTAGTCGCGAAGAAGCTATATTGACAGAGGAGTACCAAAGCACACGCAAGTATACAATGGAAAATGTGCTTAACTATACCAAAAGTTGGGATCGCCATACCTTTACAGGATTATTGGCTTATACAATTGAAAGTACTGACAGACGCAGTTCCCTGGCAACTAAACGTGATTTTATTAGTAATAAAGTTAATGTTTTTGATGGTGGAAAAACTAACACTGCGATTACCGGTAATGATAACTACCATCGTATTACTGGTAAACTAGCGCGTGTTCAGTATAACTTTGATGATCGTTATTTATTTAGTGCAAGTGTTCGATATGATGGATCTTCTAATTTTGGTGAAGATAATCGATATGCCTATTTCCCTGGTGCCTCGGTAGGATGGAATATAAGCGAAGAGAACTTTATGTCGGGAGCTGATATGGTAGACAACCTGAAACTACGTGCCAGTTATGGTGAGATAGGTAACCAGGGTATTCCTTCCTATTTGTATGCAGCATATGTTGATGCTAATATTGATTACATATGGGGGCCTGAAACCGGAGATGATCTGGGTGCCGGTGCTATTCAACGCGGTTATGCTAACCCATTGGTTCAGTGGGAAACTCAGGTGTCGCGAAATATTGGTGTAGACTTATTAATGTTTAACGGTAAATTCAGCTTTACTGCTGATGTTTATCAGAATGATAAAAAAGACATGCTTTTGTCAGTACTATTACCTCCTTCAACAGGTACAACAATACCTAATGATTGGGCTAATAAGTACAATTCAAAAATTACCAATGTTGGAGATATGGTCAATAAGGGTATTGAGTTGGCATCGTACTACAAAACACGCACAAGCTCAGGATTTAGCTGGCAGGTGACTGGTACATTTACGAAGAATGTCAATGAAATAACCAGTCTTGGCGACCTTGAAGAAATTGCTTTGGCAGATAGTAAGCCTGGAAGTTGGAGAGCAACTCAACAGGACATCACTACTTACATGCGTCCGGGTTATGAAGCAGGTGCATTTTTCTTAATTCCAACGAATGGTATTTTCAAAACACAAGAGCAACTCGATGCTCATGTGTATACCAATGGTGATGGTTCAACAACTCCAATTCAGCCAAACGCTCAGCTTGGTGATGTGATAATGATGGATACCAATAAAGATGGTAAAATCGATGATGCGGATAGAGTATATTCAGGTTCGGGTATGCCTAAATGGGAAGCAGGTATGATATTTAATGCGGACTATAAAGGTTTTGACTTTAGTTTGCAATTGTATTATTCGCATGGAAGTAAGGTGTTTAACGGATCTAAGCTTTTTGCTTATTCAATGAATCGTCATAAGGACTTGTATTCCATGTGGACACCTCAAAATGCCATGTCGGATATTCCTTCCGGACGAACAAATTCAGAGCATGATAACTTCCGTTCTCGTACCGATTACTTCCTTGAGGATGGGTCATTCTTAAGATTCCGAAATATCACTTTAGGTTATTCTTTACCTAAATCAGTTTTGAAAGGTAAAATTGATAGAGTACGTTTTTATGCAACGGGACAAAATCCATTTACCATTACTAATTATGAAGGTTATGATCCTGAAGTTGGTGGTAATGGAATCTCTACTCGCGGTATTGACAAAGGAAATTATCCTGTGACCCGCAAGTTCTTATTTGGTGTACAAGTTGATTTTTAATCCTTAATCGGCAAAAACAATGAAAAAGATATTAAAATATACAATGCTTCTTGCTTTATCAGCTATGACGTTGATATCGTGTGAAGATGAGATGCTGGATCAGGTGAATCCAAATGCGATTACAACCGGATCGTTCTGGCAATCAAAACAAGATTATGAAATGGCCGTGAATGCCCTGTATAGTGCGCTTCAATTTCCGGCTGTGAGTGGTGGTGAAACCGTGATGAACATGATGAGAACCGATCTGGCAGGTACTGAAAGCTGGTATGGTCAGCATTTAATGTATTCGCAAATGACCTGGAATGATGGTTCTGATTTTGTAAAAAACAGATGGTCGCAGTTATACATTGGTATCTATCGTGCCAATCAGATATTGTACTATTTAAAGGATGCCACTTTCTTCACTGCTGAGGAGAAGACTTTAATTGAAGCTCAAACAAAATTTGTTAGAGGCTTAAATTATTTCTGGTTAGCTCATACTTATGGACAGGCAGTGATTCAGGATCAATTAGCTATTAGCGATGAGGATATGCATAAAGGCTTAAGCCCTAAGGCTGATATTATTTCTACAATGGTGATTCCGGATTTGGAATATGCATACAGCAATTTGCCTAAAACCTGGGAAGGACAAAATACTATTGGTCGTTATACCTGGGGTGCTGCCGCAGCGATGTTGGGTAAAACCTATTTATATGATGCGGATTTTTCAAATGCTGCTAAATATTTTAAAGAAATAATTGATGAGGCCGATAATGGTTTATATCGATTAGTACCTAACTACATGGATAACTTCACAATCGAGAATGAGTTTAACTCTGAATCTATTCTTGAAGTGGCTTTTTCTGATAATTATAAGGAAGGTATCTCGGGTAATCGAGTTGATGATGTTCTGGGAACTGCAGGATCAGAAGCGATTTCAATGGCAGGAAATTTTGCCAGTATTACTGGTGGAGGTGGTTATAATACTTGCCTGCCTACCTATTGGCTACAAGAACTATATGTTGCTGGTGATTCTATTGATATTGCCAATCCTGTTAATCTGGGAATGCGCTATTCTCAAAGAACATATGCATCAGTAGTGGTGGAATTTGGAGATGGAGATTACTATCAGGCACCATTATCAGGAGATGGAAATAAGACCAACTTTAATTATGGTCAAGGATCAAAAGTGAAAAAGTGGACGGGTTGGTATTACAAAGATAGCGAAGATCCATCAACAGATTCACGCACAGGAATCAACTTCCGTCATATTCGCTTAGCTGATATATATTTGATGTATGCTGAAGCTGTGCTGGAAAGTACAGGAGATGTAAATGAAGCATTAAGCTATATTGATATGGTTCGTGAACGTGCAGGCGTTATCACGCTTCAACAATACATGGATGATAATGGAGGTATGTTCCCAAAATTGGATAAGCCAAGATTTCCATACCAATTAGCACAACATGAGTTAGTCGCTTTTAATGCGGATAATTTAATGCATCATATTCGCATGGTTGAACGTCCACTGGAGTTAGCTTTCGAAGGTCACCGTTGGTACGATCTTGTTCGCTGGGGGATTACCAAGTCCACATTTGAAGCAAGGAAGGCTGAAGAAGATATGATTAAGGATATCCTAATTGGCAATTATATTAATAAGCCTGATGGAACGGAAGATGAGAAGATCTTCCCCTTGTACTTAAATGAGCGAGTAAGACCAGACTGGGAAAAACCAGCGCAGAATTATAATTCAGAATACCACGATTATTTCCCGGTTCCCGCTATTGAGAATCAATCGAATAAGCAGTTGTAATTCATCAAAAGCAAAAGAAACATGAAGAAAATAATAAGAAATATAGGATTAATTCTTTCCGCGATGTTGATGTTTGCAGCATGCGAAAAGGAATATGAAGCTCCTTCAGGGGAGCCTAATCATGCGTATGTTACCACTTCTTTTGGGAATGTATCCAGTAGAGTTCAGGTTAATGGTGTCATGAGTTTTATTGATTTATCAAGGGGAGTGCAATCACGCACATGGACCTTTACAAGTGATACAAAAGATACCACCTACAATGAGCTATTAAGTTCGAGTGCTGAACACGTTAAAGTTTTATTCACCGAACCTGGCATTCATGAAATTGGGTTGAAGCAGACGTATGCAGGGAATGTTTGGATTGGAACGGATCAAAAGGAAAGTAATGTATATGATACTACCTTGGTGGTAAATGTACTGGATAGTGTAAGAGCAGATTTTACAGCTAAAAGAGTGGCTGATATGTCTGACCTTACGCAAGCTAATGGTGCATTAAATGAAGTGATTGCTGGTAGAGATGTTGTGTTTACACCAGAATGTACGGGTGAACCAGGAGAGTTTAAATGGGAAGTGATTCGTGAGGATGGTTTCACTATTGAAAATGAGGAAGAAGTAGCTACTGTTAAATTTAGTAGTCTTGGAAAATACAATGTTCGTTTAACGGCATCAAGCGGTTTAGGATCAGATGTAAAAGAATATACTGAGTACATTGAAGTTGTTCCGTCTACCGATCCTGTTTATCTCCTGGATACATATAGCGAAATGAAAAATGAGATTGCCATGGTATTCAGTCGTGATATGATGAATCCGGCTACCTGTGATCCTACAGCCTTTACTCTGAATGTGACGAATAAGAGTACAACAATCCCGGTTAGCATTAAAGGATTTAAACTGGCCCCTCAGCAAAACAATATCATTATAGTAATGCTGAATGAGGACTTGTATAATAGTGATGATGTATTGGTGAGTTATGATGATTCTAAGGGCAACCTATCTACTACTGACCTAATGACATTTAAATCAGTGAGTGATGTGCCGGTTGTATTTAAGGCTTACAATGTTATGGCAGAAGATGGTTATGATGTTGGCTTTGAGAATTCAACCATAGAAAACTGGCCTTATGACTGGTGGGGTGGTAACTGGGGTATGTACTCTAGCGATATTTCTACTGCTCAGGCAAAAACAGGTAAGCAAAGTTTATTGCTGGATATGCATGCCGAAGGTGGAGCTGTATTTACTCATGCTGTTGATGGTACAAAGATAACCTTCCCTGTGGAAGAAGGCGTTACTTATGAAGTTGGTATATGGGTATATGTTGATCAATTGGGTAATACAGATACCGGTGATGGTTGGAGTCCTGATTTGCGTTTCTATCCAGATGATTGGAGTTCTGAAATAGCTTATTTCTTCAATGCTGAATTTAAGGTAGGACAATGGGTATATATGAAGGCTGAATGGAAAGCTGGAGCTACAAGAGATGCATTCTTCTTTATTAGAGGATATAACACCAGTAGTACAATCAATCATACCATGTATATTGATGATCTTGTAATATTCGAGAAGGAACTACGATAATAAACTGAAAGGCAGGGTTGGATTATTTAAAGGTGAATCCAACCCTGTTTTTACTAATTAGAGAGGTTGATAATGAAAAGTCTGGCAACAATAATTGGGATGCTCATTGGTGGATTAGCAATTCTGGCTAATACTAACAACGATACAGTATATGTTGATGTTAATATTGATCTGAAGCGTTCGTTGGGTGGAGTTGAAGAATTTGAACGGGATAAATACATTACCATTCATGCCGATGTAAGTGAACGAGAGTGGGATGGAGATAATGAAGTTGCTGATTTACGTGATCATTTCTTAAATGGCTATGATGTTTACATGGGGCGCAACACAGGAGGTATTCAGTGGTATATGAATAACTTAACGCCTGAAGATGAAAATCGCTCTGGTTATGCCGATACCATTAGTATTGCTCAGAATGGTACAAACATCAAAACAAATTATTCGTCCAATGCCAATTGGCACGCTTACGAAAACAGAAATGCACAAATTCTGTGTGCACAATTGCATCCTTTCTATCCTGATGGACAGGAGACTCAAAAAGGATGGGCTTTTTCAACGGCCGATACAAATGATGAGCCATTTGGAACCGCGAGTGGAGAGTATATGGCTCATTTTATTAAAGAAACTTATGGAACAGGAGGAAACACAGGTCAGCCTCGCCCAAACCTGATTGAAGTAGTTAATGAGCCTTTGTGGCACCTGGTGGATTATGGCGATGAAGAGCCGGAAAAAATATTTCGCTTTCATAATGCAGTGGCTGATCAGATTAAAAAACATAACGACAATATTGATGTTGGCGGATTTTGCACCGCTTTTCCTGATTTAGAGAAGAATAATTTTACGCAATGGGAGGAGCGTTGGAAATTATTTATGGATGTAGCAGGTGAGAAAATGGACTTCTGGACTATTCATTTATATGACTTTCCATCCATTAATAATGGAAAACAATTGTACAGAAAGGGTGCTCAGATGGAGGGGACCTTTGATATGATGGAGCAATACAGCTTTATGAAGTTTGGTAAAGTCAAACCCTTTATGATTTCTGAATATGGTGCTCAAATGCATGACTATATGAATCAATGGTCACCTTACCGCGACTGGTTACATGTAAAATCGTGTAATGCCATGGTGATGCAATTTATGGAGCGGACGAATATCATTAATAAAACCATAAACTTCTTGCCCGTAAAAGCAGAATGGGGTTATAGCGAAGGCAAAACATACAATCACCGCTTAATGCGTAAAGCTAATGAACCTGATAGTTACACAGGGAAATGGGTGTATTCCGATATGGTTCAGTTCTATCAACTATGGTCAGATGTAAAAGGGATAAGGGTCGATTCAAAAGCATCAGATGTAGATGTGATGGTGGATGCATATGTAAATGGCGATAAGCTTTATCTGATAATAACTAATCTGTTATTTGAAGATATTGAAATACAAACTAATAGGTTAGGTGTTGCTGAAGATTATTCTCAATTGAGAGTTAAGCACTTATTCTTGAATGGGAATGAGCCTGAATTAACTGAAAATACCTATGGCGATCATCCAAAGTCATTTAAGTTAGGTGCTGAAGGGTCGATGATTCTGGAATACACCTATCCGAATAATATTGAGCTTGGTGAACAGGCGCAAGAGCAGAAATACTATGCTGAAGAATACTACAAGGCTATAAAAGCTAATACCGCTGAAGTTTTTCATATTAACAGTGTAGAGCTGGGCACTTATGGTGAAGCAACCTTACGAATAGGAATCGGACGTAATCATGGGAAAAATTTAAAGCCAGAGGTAACAATAAACGGCACGGCATTATCAGTACCTTCCAATTACAGAGGTGATGATCAGAAGGATCGACCTACCTTTTTTGGCGTGCTTGAAATTCCTGTTCCGTATGACTTGCTTGACGAAGATAATACCATTGAAGTGACTTTTAATGATGATGGAGGCCACATTTCAAGTCTTACCATGCGAGCCATTATTTTCTCACGAGAAGTAAAACGCTTTGAGAGTGCACCGGATGTAGGTATTAAGAAGCTAAGTCTGGATAAGATAAAAATAGCACCTAATCCGGCTCAGTCAAATATTGAGGTGTCGTCAAAAGGAACCGAACTTCTCACAGGAATTAAGATATATACATTAAGCGGTAACATTGTTTTAAATCAAGCTATTCATAACAATACAACTAATGTTCAAGTGGCGCATTTACCACGAGGTATTTATCTGTTCTTAGTTAATACAAACAATGGAGAGTATAGCCATAAGCTTGTACTAAATTGATATTTCAAATTGTTCATTAGAGGGGAAATAATGAGTCAATATACCATAATACTAGTGTTTGTTTTACTGTCGCTAGGCTGTTCATTCGATTCGGCAGACAGTAGGACGAGTGATTTTTCAAAGGACTGGCAGGTTGTTCAATATGAGGATTCAGAACTATCGGGGTTATCTGATTTGACATGGATCGATGTTAATTCAAACTGGTACAATAGTGCTTCTTCAATCGATCAAAAAACAAATCTTAGGGTGCTTTATAAAAAGAACTTTAGGGTAAATAGTAATCATTCCAACTATTGTTATTTGAAAATTGGTGAGCTTGACGCATCAACAACTGTATGGTGCAATGATAAAAAAGCAGTACTTAATCCACTTGGGAATAACGATTATGTGGTTGACTTATCTGAACATTTATATATGGGAGATAAGGAGAATAGCATTATGGTAAAAACCATTAAACGCAATTTAAATCATCCTGTTGAAACAATTAAATTGGTTGAGCTTCCTGATCTGCATATTCCTGTTAATGGAGTAACAAGTTATGTCAAAGAAAAAGGTAAGCGTAAATTTTTAGCGCTTAAAGTCAAGGTTAAAAATGCCTCCATCAAAGAACAGCAATGCATATTAAGAATAGTGTTTGAAAATGGAAGTAAACAAAGCATAAATGAAACGCCTTTGTTTTTAGAGGCAAAAACAGAGAACACTTACGAACAATGTTTTACACTATCGGAAGAATCAAATCCTGATGATGTTATAATTACAAGTGCAATAATTCGCTCAGGGAATATTATTGATAAACATATAGCTATGTTAAGCCAGAATTAGCATGCATCAAAAGGACTTTTAATATACCACCCCTATAGCGATTATTTTACCTACCCTAATATCAAACACAACCTGTTTATGTATTTTTTAGCTAGGGTTACGAAGCTTGATATCAGGTAGATTTGTGTAAGGTTTTAATTCTGTGCAACCAACAATTGATAGCTTAATAAAAGAATAAATAGATATAAAATAAAATGAAAGCAACAGTATACGAAGGAAATAAAATCTTCTCAGTAGTTAAGAAAGAAGTGGAAGTGCCGGCCAAAGGAGAAGTGCGAATTAAAGTAGCTTATTGCGGTGTGTGTGGAACGGATGTTCACATCTATCATGGTATGATGGATCAACGCGTTGATATACCTCAAATTATTGGACATGAAATGTCTGGGGTTGTAGATGCGATTGGAGAGGGTGTTACTGGAGTTGAAGTTGGAGAAAAAATAACGGTACGTCCATTGGATAATCGTGCGGAGAAAGCATCCGATAAAGGTTTTGGTCATATTGCGAAGGAGTTAAAATTTATTGGAATTGATAGTCCGGGAGCTATGCAACAATATTGGAATGTGCCTGCCTTTACTATCCATAAATTAAATGCGGATACGGACTTGAAGTTAGCAGCTTTAGTTGAACCATTAGCTGTAGCTTGTCATGACGTTCGTCGTGGACGCTTGCAAAAAGGCGAAACAGCGGTTGTTCTCGGAGGAGGTCCAATCGGTTTATTAGTGGCCATGGTTGCAAAAAGTGTGGGTGCTAAAGTGGTAATTTCTGAAGTGAATGATATTCGTATCAAAATGGCAGAAGAAATGGGTTTTGATGTGGTAAACCCTGTTAAAACTAACCTGGTTGAATATGTTGAAAAACTGACGGATGGAGGTTTAGCCGATGTGGTATTCGAGGTAGCTGGAGTTCAGCCTTCTTTGGATGTAATGACTGAAGTAGCCGGTATCAGAGGTCGCATTGTTATGGTTGCTATTCATGGTGAGAAGAAGCCCGTTGATTTATTTAAGTTCTTCTGGAAAGAGTTGGAATTGATTGGCGCTCGTGTTTACGAAGGTGAAGATTACGAAATGTCAATTGACCTGATTACCAAAAACGAACTGCCATTTGAAACGCTGATTACGGCTGTTGAACCTTTAGATAATATTCAGCAACTATTCGAGCAAATTGATACTAACCCTAATGGGATGAAGTATTTAGTGGATTGTCAATAACAAAATATTAAATAAGAATAAAATGATGAACGTAAACGAATTGTTTGATCTATCTGGTAAGGTAGCTCTTGTAACAGGAGGAACTCATGGTATTGGAATGGCTTGTGGTAAAGCTCTTGCAGCTGCAGGTGCCAAGCTATGTGTTAACGACATTGATGATGAGAAGTTAGCTGAAGCGAAAGCTGAATATGCCAAAGATGGAATAGACGTTTATACATTAAATTTTAATGTGACCAGCGAAGAAGGTGTTGACAAGGGAATATCTCAAATTGAAAAAGAGGTGGGCCCGGTAGATGTACTGGTTAATAATGCCGGTATCATTAAACGTATACCAATTATGGATATGCCGCTTAGCGACTTTCAACAGGTTATTGATGTTGACTTGGTGGCTCCATTGATTGTTGCTAAAAGAGTGGCAAAAGGAATGATAGAACGTCGTCAGGGTAAGATCATCAATATGTGTTCAATGATGAGTGTTTATGGTCGTCAGAATGTATCGGCTTATGCTGCAGCAAAAGGCGGATTGAAACTTTTAACATCAAACATGACATGCGAGTGGGCTAAGTATAACGTTCAAATTAATGGAATTGGTCCTGGGTATATTGCAACTGCACAAACGGCACCAATTCGAGTAGGCGGACATCCTTTTAACAACCTTGTAATGACTCGAACACCTGCCAACCGTTGGGGTGAGCCCGAAGATGTAGGTAATGCAGCTTTATTCTTAGCATCTAAAGCCGCTGACTTTGTAAATGGCCATGTGCTATACGTTGATGGCGGAATCCTGGCCAACTTTGGTTACGTGGAAGGTGAAAATGTAGCTGACTAGTCAATTAACTAAAAAACAAACGAACATGAGTGCAGAAATTCTAAAATTCGATCATTATATAAACGGACAATGGCTAAAGCCAGATAATGGAGAAACTGTTGAGGTTTTAAATCCTTCAAACGATGAGGTAGTTGGCTTAATTGCCAATGGAAATGAGAAGGATGCCCAGTTGGCGTTGAACGCTGCTGAAGCTGCTCAAAAAGGATGGGCTAAGATTCCGGCTCGTAAACGTGCCGAGCTACTTTATGCTTTTGTAGGTGAGATAAAGGCTAATCGCGAAGAGTTGGCAACAGTATTAACTAAGGAGCAGGGTAAACTTTTTAAAGTTGCGCAGTTCGAAGTTGATGTTTGTTGCTCGTTTATCGAGTATGCTTGTGAATGGGCTCGTCGTATTGAAGGCGATATTATACCTTCAGACAATGAAGATGAACAAATTTGGATTCAGAAAATTCCACGTGGAGTTGTTGTAGCAATTACTGCCTGGAACTTTCCTTTGGCCCTTGCCGGACGTAAGTTAGGACCTGCTTTGGTTGCAGGTAATTCAATGGTGATAAAAGCTACCGACGAAACTCCGATGTCGACCTTGATGTTAGGCGAATTGGCTAAAAAAGCCGGTATTCCGGATGGTGTTTTGAATATTGTAACCGGAGCTGGTCGTGTAATTGGAAGTGCTTTGGTGAGCAATCCAATTACTAAAATGATTACCATGACCGGAAGTACACCAACCGGTCAAGCTATTTTTAAAGCTGCAGCTGAGAATCTGGCTCATGTTCAGTTGGAGTTGGGGGGCAAGGCACCATTTATTGCTTTTGAAGATTGTGATATTGATGATGCTGTTGCTGGAGCACTTCACTCTCGTTTCGATAATTGTGGACAGGTTTGTACTTGTAATGAGCGCATGTATGTTCATGAAGATATCTATGAGGCCTTTATGGCTAAATTCATGGAAAAGGTAAAAGCCATTAAAGTGGGTGATCCTTTCGATGCTGCTTCTGATATGGGCGCCAAAGTTAATAAGGCGGAATTGCATCACATGCAAGAATTGGTTGATATAAGTGTGAAAGAGGGAGCTACATTAGCCTATGGAGGGAAAACACCTGAAGGATCTGAATTCGAAAAAGGAAACTGGTTTATGCCTACCATCCTAACTGATGTGAAGCAGAAAATGACTATTGTTCACGAAGAGGCTTTCGGACCAATTTTGCCGGTTATCAAGTTTAAGGATTTTGATCAGGTTGTAGAGTGGGCCAACGATTGTGAGTTTGGATTGGCTGCCATGGTTTATACCAACGATATGAATCGTGTGATGCGATTAAATAGTGAACTTGATTTTGGTGAGATCTATATCAATCGTGGTCATGGTGAATTGCATCAAGGCTTCCACAATGGATATAAAATGAGTGGAACGGGAGGTGAAGATGGAAAGTACGGTTTTGAACAGTACCTTGAGAAAAAGACATTTTACGTAAGATTCAAATCATAAGTTTGTTTGTGCCACTCTCAGATAACAAAAGTGTTTGACGGAGTGGCTTTTTTATGTTTGAATAGACTTAGAAAGATAATATGGATAATACTATTAAGAATATATCATGTCGCTTGTTCAAAGTGCCTCTGCCCGAGGTGCTATCAGATGCTAAACATGGCGATCACTTCTATTTTGAATTGGTAATAACAACCATTGAATTAAATGATGGATCAATTGGCACTGGTTATACCTACACAGGCGGAAAAGGCGGACATGCCATCAAGGCTATGGTTGAATATGATCTGGCTCCTGCCTTAATCGGAAAGGATGCTTCTGATATTGATGGCCTTTATGATTTTATGGAGTGGCATATTCATTACGTGGGTAGGGGAGGCATTGCTTCCTTCGCCATCTCTACTATTGATATTGCCCTTTGGGATATAAAATGTAAAGCAGCCAATCAGCCTTTATGGAAGATGGCTGGGGGAGTTGATAATACCTGCAAAGCCTACTGCGGCGGTATTGACCTTTTGTTTCCTCTTCCCAAACTTTTAGATAATATCAGAGGCTATTTATCTGCCGGTTATAATGCAGTTAAAATTAAAATTGGTCGTGATAATTTGGATGAAGATATTGAGCGTATAAAGGCGGTTCGCGAATTAATAGGGCCCGATGTTACTTTCATGGTGGATGCCAATTATTCGATGAGTATTGAAAAGTCCATTGAGGCTGCCAATCGTTTTAAGGAGTACGATATTTATTGGTTTGAAGAGCCAACTATACCAGATGATTATAAGGGCTTTGGAAGAATAGCTGAGGCAACAGGAATGCCATTGGCCATGGGAGAGAATCTACATACCATACATGAATTTGAATATGCCTTTGATCAGGCTAAACTATCATTTGTGCAACCCGATGCTTCAAATTGTGGAGGTGTTACGGGGTGGCTAAAAGCTGCTCGATTAGCAAATGAGAACAGCATTCCGGCTTGTTCACACGGAATGCAGGAATTGCATGTTAGCCTGGTATCTGCACAGCCAAATGCAGGTTGGCTCGAGGTACATAGCTTTCCAATTGATGAGTATACAACACGTCCTTTGGTAGTTGAAAATCATAGAGCTGTAGCCCCTGATACACCGGGTGTAGGTGTGGAATTTGATTGGAAGAAACTCCAATCATTCGAAGTGAAATAGTGACAAAACTAAAAATCCAGTTTTATGAAAATATCTAAAACTCCCTTTGGATTACTTAATGGGTATTCAATTGAGCTTTACACCTTAATTAACGACAATGGTGTAGAATTAAGTATAATGAATTACGGGGCTACAATCACATCCTTGAAAATCCCAAATCAAGATGGTGGTAAAACAAATATTGTATGTGGATTTGATCGTTTTGATGATTATTTTTCTGAAACATATAAAAACAACGCTCCTTATTTTGGATGTACAGTTGGTCGTTATTGTTCTCAAATCAAAGATTCTAAATTTACTTTGAACGGCGAGGAGTTTCAACTGGCAGCTAATTGTGGGCCAAATAATCTTCACGGTGGAGTTGTTGGTTTTGATAAACAAATATGGAAGGTAAAAGAGACTCAAAAAGATAATAGTGTAGAGCTAGAGATGAGTTTATCCAGCAAAGATGGTGATGAAGGTTATCCCGGTAATGTTGAAGCTAAGGTTACCATTGCCCTGAATAATGACGATGAAATAGGGGTTAACTATCATGCTAATACTGATAAGGCAACACCCTTGTCAATGACAAATCATAGTTATTTTAATCTTTCAGGATTTAATGAAAGCATTGAAGATCATGTGGTAAAGGTAACTACAAATAAGCGTTTGCAACTGGATGAAACCGGAGCAGCCACAGGTGAAATTGTCGATATAAGCAACAAAGCGGATGATTTAAGAACAAAGAAGACCATAAAAGATGTGCATGGCCTAATGGGTGATGGTTTTGAGCACTTTTATGTTTTCGATTCAATGGAGATGAATAAGAAGGCAGTGGTGAGTCATGCCGCTACTGGCAGGTCGTTGGAAGTGTATTCTAGCGAACCGTGTATGTTGTTTTATACAGCTAAATATACCTCAGACGAATTACAACGTAATGCCGAGGAAAAGTATGGTAAGTACCGTGCTTTTTGTTGCGAAACACATCGATATCCTAATGGTCCTAATATTCCGGGATCACCTGGAAGCATTACCAAAGCCAAGGAAGAGTTTAAGAGTACAACAATATTTAAGTTAAAATATTAAGGAAATATTTTTCTATGAGACGCACATCTTAAGTGTCGTATTGAAAACTAAAATCAGTATAAAATACAGTTGGTTAATTGACTAACTACTTAAAAATCTAAGATATGGTTGGAATTTTGTTTGCAGTTTTTGCAGGAGTTATGCTTGGCTTTTACGCCATGCCAGAAAAATTCGTAAAAAACTACAGTTTTGAAAATACATGGGGACTTTGTTTCCTTTTTATGCTTTGGATAGTACCAGGCATTTTAGCCTTTTCGCTAATTGATGGTTTCTCTCAAGTCTTGAGTGATGTAGGTACTCCAATTTTATTAAAAATGCTTATCCCAAGTTTTTTATGGGGTGTTGGTATGTTACTTTGGGGTAAAGCAATCAATCATATAGGTCTATCATTGGGCTTCTCAATATTTATCGGAACAATTGTGTTTATTGGTTCTGTTTTACCATTTTTTATTCATGGTTTACCTTCAACAAATGTATTGGTAACCGTTCTATTGGGTATTTCAGTTATCCTCCTTGGAATTATTATGAACGGACGTGCAGGTATTTTGCGCGAAAGCAGTAATAAAGAAAATAAGGCAGGTGGTTCATCAATGGCAACAGGTATTATTATCGCCGTTGTAGGAGGCCTACTATGTACCGGTTTTAATGTGGCCAACGAGTTTGGAAAAGATGCCATAGCTGCTGCTGTTCAAAACAATGGTAACGATAGTTGGCTAACCTCTGTAGCTTCAATGTTTATAGTATATGTGTCAGGTGGCTTATTTGTGATTCCTTATTTCGTGGTACAAGTATCTCGTAAAAAAATGTGGGGTTCGTTCAAAGTTGTGGGAGTTGGTAAAAATGTATCATTAACAGCTTTAATGGCCATATTGAATTTTACTGCATCAATCTTATTTGCTTACTCTGCATTTGTATTAGGAAATAAAGGAGGAACGATAGGTTATGCCATTTTTAATACAATGTCAGTTGTTGTTGCAGTGCTTGGTGGTATTTTCACAAAGGAATGGCTAACAGCATCTTCAAAGGCTAAGTCTTCGTTATACATTGGTCTTGTGGCAATGATTGTTGGAGTGGTTATTATTGCCATAGGCAACGGAATGGCTTAATCGCCGGAAGTTTGAATAGTAAGGGAGGAAAAATGAGAAAATTATTTAGCATTTTATTATTTCTGATTGCTAGTGTTAGCGCCTATGCTCAGGATTGGGAGGGAATTTCTATTCCTGCGGATCCTGGTGTTGGCTATGTGTGGGAATTACAGGAAGATGTCTCTGATGACTTTAATTATGATTTTGAAGCCACTTCTTCAGAGGTAACAATTGGAAATAAATGGACCAATTTCTATCATAATGGATGGAGTGGACCTAAACCAACTGTTTGGAAACGTGATCATGTTTTTGTAAAGGATGGGTTTGCCCAGGTAATTACTTCAAGAACGGCTAATGAAACTGTAGTAGTTGATGGCCAGATCTTAGCAACAACTAACCTTGGTTGTATGACTTCAACAAAGCGCGTTCAGTATCCGGTATACATTGAAACTAAGGTGAAAATAATGAAGGCAGTATTGGCTTCGGATGTTTGGTTATTAAGTCCGGATGATACTCAAGAAATTGATATCTGCGAGGCCTATGGTAGTGATAGGTATACCAATGAATGGTTTAGTAACAAACGTGTGCATTTAAGTCATCATGTATTTATTCGTGATCCATTTACCGATTGGCAACCCAGCGATGAAGGTAGTTTTTATACGGATGGTTCAACTGTTTGGAGCGATGATTATCATCGTATTGGTGTGTATTGGCGCGATCCATGGCATTTAGAATATTATGTAGATGGCCAATTAGTAAGAACGCGTTCAGGAAAAGACCAGATTGATCCTGAATATCATACCAACTCAGAAAATCCGGGTGATAAAACAAAGGATACACGCACTGGATTGAGTAAGGCTATGGACATCATTATCAATACAGAAGATCAAACCTGGCGGGCCAAACAAGGATTAACACCTACAGATGCGGAAATAGCAGATGCAGATAAGCATTCCTTTAAAGTGGATTGGGTGAGGGTATATAAACCGGTTTATGATACATCTGTTGATAATGTGAAAGGGGCTGCAACATCAATCCGACCAAATCCTTTTGTTGATCTTATCGAGGTAAGATCAGATTATAAGATAAAGGAGATTAGTTTATTGCATTTAAATGGAACTGCTTTAATACGGAAGAAGATCAATGGGTTTTCAGAAACTCTACAAACCGGACACTTATTAGCTGGAATGTACCTTATTAACATTAAATATGAAGCGGGGGGCGCTTTTACCAATAAGTTGGTAAAGGTGAATAATTATTAGTTCAGTTAATTAGCATTTTTGGGGAAACTGCCTTAGCCTTTTACCTTAAGGCAGTTTTTTTGATACTTAGTACCGCATGACCATATTCCTTATTACTAATATAGTCAACGTTTAAATTCGAAAAGAAAGCCTCTTCTAAGATCTCAGCTTTTGTATAATATTTAGCCCAAGAAGTACTTATAAAAGATTCTCCTCTTTCAATTTTTCGTTTACTTACCTTATTTGCAATGTTTTTAATTAGAAGAGTTCGTGCTTCGGTACGGGATTCAGCCCAAAACGAGATAATAATTTTACCATTTGTATTTAAAGTTTTACTTGCCTCTGTTAGCTGACTAACCCGTGATTTACGATCAATGATATGAGAGTATACACCCCATCCAAACCAAAAAATATCACATTTATTGATAGGTATGGTATTAATGGGTAAGTGATTAAAGATTATGTCTGTGTTTTGGTTTTTAAAAAAGGATCTCGCAAATTTCATCATCTTGAGGTCCTGCTCATAAGCCATTATTTTGTGTCCATCCTTTGCTAAAGCCAGAGCTTCACGTCCTCCTCCCGCAGCAATTATAGTTATTGTTGATGAGCTAGGAACATACTTATCTAATATAAATTGCTCCCAATTTTTAAAACCACTTAAATTAAAGTTGGTGACTGAGTATTTCTGAAGCTGATTATAACTAATTTTTATGATCTTTTCATGCTGATTTTTCGAAAGTAAGCCAAGGCATAAAGCTTCGAAGTAGGAATTTAAAATAATTAATAGGCGGTTATTGTGCTGAAATAATCGATAACTATAATTAAATAGTGACTGAACAAATTTTAAAATACGATATAGTAGCTCCATGATAGTAAAGGACAATGATAACTCCTTAATCCTATATTTACACCATCAATACTTTGTATGCAGCATAAATAAGGCCAAGAGCCATTATTACAGCAAATACTGTTTTGATTCGATCGTTCTTCAGGTATTGACGAATGAC
This sequence comes from uncultured Carboxylicivirga sp., assembly GCA_947503525.1. Taxonomy (GTDB): domain Bacteria; phylum Bacteroidota; class Bacteroidia; order Bacteroidales; family Marinilabiliaceae; genus Carboxylicivirga. The sequence goes on from CANNEA010000001.1 coordinate 384,778, forward strand.
AGAGCCAAATAAGCCCCATATAGAAACATTGGTAAAGGTTAATAGTCCGATACCTAAGGCTGAGATGGCCAACCAAAACTGTTCATCAACTAGAAAAGCAAAGAAGGTTGAATATATGGTCATGCCATAAAAAATGGCTTTTGGATTAACCAACTGTAAAAGCAGCCCATCAATATAACGTGCTTTTGTTTTGCTGTTATCTTTGGTTTCAATATTTATCTTAAGCGTTTTGTATGCTAAAAACAAGATGTAAGCTGCGCCTACAAACTTCAGATACCCCGTTATTTGAGGAGCTATGGCGGATAAGCCAAAAGCTAGTAAAGCACAAACCAACATCATCAAGGTAGTTCCGCTAGCTACACCAATAATGTAGGGTAATGTATTTCGATACCCCAACTTCATACTAAACGACATGGCTGAAATGTTATTGGGGCCCGGCGTAATGGAAGTGATAATAGCGAATGTGAGGAAAGGTATCAGTTCAAATGAATTGTTCATGCCTAGCAATTTACAGAAGTGCAAAAATATAAAAACCACCCTACCAAGGCAGGGTGGTTCGTGTTAAAAAGTGTATTTGCCTTATTTTATTGTGCTATTTTACCATCTTCATCCCAAAGGTCTTTCCAGTGCTTAGCACCTTCCCAAAGGAATACCTGGCCTTTTACCAAACGAGAACCGCATTCGCAATTTTTTATTGTAGCAAATTCTTCATCCGTTAAAGGATCAGAAAAAGAGGACTGTAAATTACTAAGGTATTCAGCAGGATGAACTGAGAAAGGAATAGTTACCTGACCGTTCTTAATAGCCCACTTAATACAAATTACAGCCGGGTGAACACCACGAGCTTTAGCTATTGCTTGAATTTCCGGTGTTTCAATATCTACAGCATCACCTTCAGCTATATCCCGTTCAGGACGTGTAGGTGAACCAATAGGCATAAAACCAATTGGTTGAATTTGATTTTTCATGCAGTAGTCGAACAATTCTTGTTGCTGGAAACATGGGTGCATTTCCATTTCGTTTACTGCTGGTAAAATCTTCATTTTAGGCAAAGTTAATTCGAACTTGGCAACGGTCATGTTTGACGTACCAATGTTACGTACTTTACCTGAATTTACTAATGATTCCATTTGTTTCCAGGTATCCATAAACTCTTCCACAGAGAAAGGTTTTGAATCCGGGTTACGTGCATCACCATCACAACCTGGTGCGTGGTAGTTAGGGAATGGCCAATGTACAAGGTACATATCAAGATAATCCAATTGAAGATCATCTAACGATTCCTGGCAAGCTTTAATTGTTTCGCGATGACGGTCGTTCCATACTTTTCCTGTAATGAAAAGCTCTTCACGCTTACATACTCCTTCAGCAATCACATCTTTGATAGCTTGACCAATTTCTTTTTCGTTGCCATAAACTGCAGCACAGTCAATGTGACGATATCCTAAGCGGATAGCATCCTTTACAGCATTTGCTACTTCCTCATGCGTAAAGCGATCGGAACCAAAGGTTCCAAGGCCAACAGTAGGAAGCTTATCGCCCGAACGAAGTACCTTTGCAGGCACATCAGCCGGGTTAATAGCTGAAAATTGTTTTGTTATATCTGACATCTTAATTAAGATTAAAAGTATCAAGTATAAAGTATCAGGGTGTTAATCTTGATACTTATATCTTGTGTCTTGATACTCAAATTTTACATTTCTATTTTAATAAAATCTTCTTCCTTAAGCTCTTTAACTATGCAGTCGTTAGCATAAGTGCGCTCAGGCAAGTTGATCAGGATATTGGCAGGATTATCATTTGGTGTAAATGGTCCCCAGTGCCAAACGCCTGGTTTGATAGTGATGGCGGTTCCTTTAGGAACAAAAAATACACGCATCTTATCCAAAGGAATATCGTTTTCATTGGCCGTAGCAGGTCCAACTTGTAACAATATATCATTATCTAAAGGCAGTACTACCTCTCCACACGAAGTGTGATATTCTAACACGTCAATAACGTTATCACGCTTCTCTACACGACAGCAAGAATAGCTAAACGATACATCGCCTCTCACATCCAGCTGCAACTGATCGCGGAAAAACTCAACTGGTGGTGCACCCAATTTCTCATCACTTGGATTGATAAGATTGGCATACGTACCAAATGGCTTATACGCTTCCAACGATAGTTGTTCTACTTTTACTGTTCTCATTTTTTTCAGTATCAAGTACCAAGTACCAAGTATCAAGATGTTAATGATCTTCCATCTTGATACTTATGTCTTGTTACTAATTATTTAATTTCTTCGTCGTATACAACGGCTACTTTACCGCACTTACCGCCATCCATTAAATCATAGGCTTTGTCAGCATCTTTCAATTCAAAACGGTGCTGTACCAAATCTTCAGGATGAAGATTCCAACGAACCAATAATTCAACTAATTCTTCCATTCTTGAAGAAGAAGTCACCCATGAACCGTGAATAGTAATTTGATCGTGGATGATATCCGGAGAAGGATTAAACTCAACAGTTCCACCTTCACCAATCATGACCATATCTCCCCACTTGCGAGTAGCACGAATAGCCAACTGACGACCATGTGTATTACCTGAACAATCAATTGCTCTTTCGAAACCTTCACCTGAGTGAGTTTCAGCCAATACCTTCTCCAAGGTATCAGGACCTGCTAAATATACAGAGTCAGCCAATCCAAGATCTTTTGCAATGTCACAACGTTCCTGAACAGTATCAACACCTACTAACTTGTTAGCACCTAAAGCTTTTGCTAGCATTAATGTAGCTAAACCAACTGGGCCTAAACCAACTACAAGTACAGCATCTTTACCTGAGATACCACACTTCTCAATGCCTTCGTAAACTGTACCAAATCCACAAGCTACCTGAGCTCCATCAACATATGATAGTTCATCTGGCAACAATACACAGTCTTTTTCGTCCGCTAAGATATATTCAGCCATACCTCCATCGCGTTGCCATCCATAGGCAGCGCGTTGTTCTGAAGTACAAGAGATCATATAACCACGACGACAGTCGTTACAAACACCACAACCTGATATGTGATAAAGAATTACACGATCTCCTTCTTTGAAACGTTTCATATCAGAACCACACTCAACAATTTGACCACATGGCTCGTGTCCTGCTACTTTGTTCTGGTAGGCTTCAGGACCTTTACCCAAATGCTCGCGGTAGATAGCGCGAATATCAGATCCACAAATAGTAGAAGCCTTAGTTTTAACCAATACCTGACCTGGACCCGGAGTTGGAACTGGTACTTCTTTCATCTCTACTGTACTGTTACCTGGTAGGTAAGCTGCTAACATTGTTTTCATCTTTCTAAAGTTTAGAAAATAAGATAATAATTTTATTAATTGTTTTTTATTGTATATCAATTAGGCAATGAATTCCAGTATAGTCCAAATTATAATCAGACTCACTATAATACCAATACCTATTAATCTAAAGTCTTTAATGCCATTGAATTTCTCTGGCCAGTATTCACGTAGGTTGATACAAGTATTAACTTGTTCAGCTGATGGTTTTGGTGTATATAAACTAACACCAACCATTATGAATGAGCATAATACAAACTTCCACCATGCCTGCATCATAAATCCGATACCCATAACACCCGTAACCGTTTTTGTGCCAGGTAATAAATCTACATTGGCTATTGAAGCAATTAGTTCAGCCAAGCCTTCCAGACCAGGAAGCAGGTTCGAGTATGGGAAGTCAAGTAAGAAGAATAATAGTCCAATAACTAAGCCAATGGCAAAAGTGATATTGGCAGCCTTTGCCGTTCCTCGTTTCCAAAACATCCCAAATAAAAATACAGCAACAATCGGAGGTGCTATCATGGCACCTAATGAATTAACGGTGTGTATAATTGTATCACCAAACTTATCAGCTTGAGTAGACCATGCTATTGCCAAAATCATGATAACAATAGCGGCATAACGCCCGATTAATACCAGCTTTTTGTCTTCTGTCTCCGGTTTGATTCGCTTTATAATATCAATGGAGAAAAGGGTAGATGCACTATTGATAGCTGCCGCAACCGAACTCATCAATGCTGCCAACAATGCCGCAATAATCAATCCTTTTAAACCAATTGGCACCAAGCGGTCAATCATAAATGGTAAGGTGTTTTTGGTATCTTCACCAATATCAGTTTTAAAGATCACAAAGGCCAATACACCTGGTAGTAAAAAGAACAACACAGGTAGCACCTTAAGTAGTGCTGTAAACATTGGTCCCACTTTGGCATCGTATTCTGTTTTAGCACCCAAAGCACGCTGTACAATAGTTTGATCTGAAAACCAATACCAGGCACCTAAAACAAAGTAGCCCAATAGAGCTGCATACCATGATATTCCGCCTTCAGGTGGATTAGCCGGACTATTCTGAGGACGTAAAATACTTAATGTATCCGGTACCAACTTAGCTTTAAATTCAGCAAAAGTGTGAACTCCGGCTTCAGGCAAAGCAGCAACACCAAAGGCCGTTAATAATATGGCTCCACCAATTAGTAGTACTGTTTGCACTGTTTCTGTTACAGCTACAGCTTTTAATCCCCCAACAACAGTATAAATACCTGTTAGTACAGCGATGAATATAACACCATATATTTCATCGAGCCCAAAGAATTGTTTTGCCAATTCAGCCCCTGCATACAGGCTAATTCCAATGTGAATCAATAAGGCCGTTAGAATTGCAAAAATAACCATCCATGTTCTTGATGCCCCATTAAATCTCCGCTCGTACCATTCAGGAATAGTGGAAATTCTTGTCCTGAAAAAGTAAGGCGCAATGAAGAACCCCAGAAAAACAAGAAATGGTATGGCTAGCCATTCAAACAAACCATCTACCAAACCATGTTTAAAACCTGATTCAGCAAATCCAATTAAATGAATGGTAGATATATTGGCGGCAAATAGGGCAGCACCAATAACCGGCCATTTTAATGAACGACTTGCTAAAAAGTAATCATCAGAAGATTGATCAGACATTTTCTTTTTGATGGCGAAAACCCCTAATAAAACAATGCCAACCAGGTAAGCAATGATGATGATGATATCAATAGTTCCGATATTAAAGTCCATGCAATAATTACTTTAAGTGAATTTTGTATGAACGATAGCTATAGCGTGCTACCATAACCAGGCAAAGCAATGGTACTATGAATGAGAAGTTAACTTCCGGGATATAGCCAAACAGATTAACATCATCAAATGCTTCGCCACCAATGTCAAGTATTCTGGCTTGTAATAAAGGAAGCACAGCTCCACCAACAATAGCCATTACTAAACCGGCTGAACCAAGCTTCGCTTCATCACCCATATCTTTAAGCGCAATACCATAAATGGTTGGGAACATTAATGACATGGCAAGAGAAATTAATATGAGACTAATTAAACCAGCAATACCAGGCAAGAAAATAGCTCCTACGGTGAAAATGATTCCGGCTATTGCATAGTTAAACATGAGCTTCCCTGGATTCATAAACTTAAGTAAATAGGTCGCACCTGCTCTACCAATTAAAAATGACCCCATGGCAGCCATATTAAACCAAACGGCTACTAATTGTGCATCTTCTCCTCGGGTAAGATTTAATCTGTCAACGTATTGATAGATAAATGTCCAACACATTATTTGTGCACCCACGTAAAATATTTGTGTCATTACTCCCTCTAGGTACCTTTTATTCTTGAATAAGGTTTTAAAGGTTTCGCCTACAGAAAGCGTATTGTCAGTATCTGTCTTCTTAGGCATTTTTACTATTGCAATCAATATGAGCATAAAGACTACGAACAAGCCTAATGCAATATAAGGCCAGCTAATTAGTGCTAGGTCTGCAGTTCTAATTGAAGCTTGTTCGGCTGCAGGTAATAGGTCATATTCCTCCTTTGTATATTCAGATGATTGCAGAGCTCTGATGACCAAGAATTGAGCCATCATCATTCCGGTTAAAGATCCTAAAGGATTAAAGGTTTGAGCCAGGTTTAAGCGACGAGTAGCTGTTTCTTTTGCTCCCATTGATAATACATATGGATTCGAGGTCGTCTCTAAAAAAGCTAAACCAAAGGTTAAGATGTATAATGATAATAGGTAAAATGTAAATTCTTCGAAAGCAGCGGCAGGGTAAAAAAGTAAAGCGCCTATCGCATATAACAAAAGACCTACAAGAATACCTGATTTATAAGAGAATTTTCGAATAAACAGTGCGGCTGGAATAGCCATTGTAGCATAGCCTCCATAAAAAGCAGCTTGAACCAAAGTGCTCTGAACATTTGTTAATTCGGGCATTACCTTTTTAAAGGCCAATACCATGGGGTTGGTTAAATCATTGGCTATGCCCCAAAGAAAAAATAAGCTGGTTAGTAGTATGAAAGGCACGATGTACTTCTTATCGACTACTTTTGCTGTTATGTTATTCATATTATTGGATTTACTGATTTAGGATTTTTTAAACTAAAGGTGTTACCCCTTTTTTAAGTAGGATATTCCCATACTTAGCTGTCTCACCGGTCATTACAACAGTAAATGCATTTCGTGCTTTGTCATAAAAATCAAAACGATCGATACGCTCTATCGGGGCCACATCAGGATTAGTTTTATGAATAGCAGCTAGGTATGCTTCTTCAACTGTAGGATCTAATTCATCGCCTTCAACTGCTGCCATCATGCTTAATGGGGCCGGTACGTATGAATCCAATTCGAATAGCGGTAGTATGGCTTCCAGTAAATCCGGAATGCGCAATCCGTCAGCTCGTAAAACTCTAGGGTTAAATGATTCTCCGGGAAAGTGAGCATCAGCAAGAATAATTTCATCGCCATGTCCCATGCGGGCTAAAACTTCTAATAGTTCGGGGCTGATCAACGGTGATATTCCTTTTAGCATAATTTTGTTCTTAGTACCTTCTTAATGTTAAGAAAATAAGTTTGTAAAATTTTTTATACTCTGAAATTCAGTACTTCATGTAATATTAATGAGATGGCGCCTTTTACGGCAGCCTCCTCCGCCAGTTTACTTTGAACTAATTTTATTCTTCTTCTCGGCTGTTGTATAACCTCGCGTTCAAAAACACTTCTAATGCGCTCAGTAAAGAATGGTCCTGCCTTCATTACTTTGCCGCCTAATACAATTTTAGCCGGATTAAATAAATTGGCCATTGATGCGATGGCTAAGCCCAGGTAATCAGCAGCTTGATTAAATAGGAGCAGAGCTAATTCATCGCCTTTTCGAGCCAAACCTGCCAGTGTCTCACTGCTGATTCTATCTAATTCACTAACGACTGAATTAGGATAGAAGGATTTTTGTTGTTTCGCTAGTTCAGCAATACCATGTCCTGATGAATAGCACTCCAGGCAGTCCATTTTGCCGCAAGAACATTGGCGTCCACCCGCAATAGCGCCGATTACTTTATTGTGACCAATTTCACCAGCCATACCATCGAAGCCTAAAAAAGGCTGTCCATTCATTATTACACCCGAACCAATACCATATCCAACGTTAATGAAAATGAAATCTTTACAACTTTCACCTATACCATACATTAGTTCCCCTTGCGCCATTACACGAGAAACGTTATCTACAATTACGGGAACTTTAAAGTGTTTGCTTAATGGACCTTTTATATCTGCATTACTCCAATTAAAGTTAGGAGAGTATTCAATTATCTCATTTTTCTTATTAATGAATCCGGCAGCAGCTACACCTATTCCATGCAGTTTGCTTAATTCAATACCAGAACGTTGAATTAATTTCTCAATAAGATAGATAACTTGTTTGAGGTCAGATTCAAAACTATCACTGGCTTCTGTTCTTACATCCAGTTCAATAAGGCTCTCACCATTTAGGTTAGAGATTACTCCAAATATGTGTGTACGGCCCCAATCTAATCCTATTACATAACTATCTTCACCATTGAATTTTACAATAACAGGAGGACGGCCACCACTTGATTCACCAACACCTACCTGAACAGCTAATTTCTCCACATTAATCAAACTGTCTACTATTCGTGTGATAGTTGGAGCACTTAATCCAGTTTTCTTAACTATTTCAGCACGAGAAATTTCACCACTCTCCCTGATAAGATTAAGGACTTTAATCTTATTCAGGCGATTGATGAATTCTGCGCTTCCTTTTGGATGAGTAGGTGTCATAAATTAACTTTGTAACATTGCGAAACTAAGTATTATTTTTCACGACTCCAAATCCAAAAGTAATTATTGAGAAATTTCTTTAATTATTTAGAATTATTCCAGTTTTTTAATGGCAAAACCTGTAATAAGTAATCCAGGCTGTTTCATTTTCTTATTGCCTTCTTTTACCATTCTAGAGGTATTAACGATTTTGACATTTACCAGACCATCAGCACCTTTTGACCTAGCTTCGTTAACAATTTCGTCAAGCAATTCTTCAACTCTACATGTCCGGAATTCTTTTTTGAACTTGCTCGATGATGAATAGTACAGATCATCATTAAACATGTCTTTGGGTTTACTTACTTCAGTTTTTTGTACGCCACTATAACATGAAACGCTTAGCAATCCTTTGGGCATATAGCTATGGTTATAATCGTCAATGCTAAGGAAAAAACCTACCTGAGAGTATTTTTCAAAATCAATGTAGGTATCGAAGGTTTCGTATTTAGGATACGAAGCACAACTGCTAAAGAGCAGCATTAAAACCAGTGTTAAGGTGATTGATGTCTTCATTTCTAATAAGGTTAAAGTTGTTGTTAATTTAGGTTTTAAAAGGTAAATAATCAAGAGAAATCTATAATTAAAACAAGGAAATGACTTTAAAGTTTATACCAGAAATACATGAATATTATTTGCTTGGTAATGGTGCATTGCAATTATTTGTTTCGTAATTTTGAAGATATAGCATACTTTTTGCTGTTGCATAAAGACTAACGTTTAACCAGCGGCTATGAAAAACCTACTACTCCTAATGTTACTGTGTGTCATCTATGTTCCTTCCGAAGCAAGGGCGAAGGAAAACCAGCCTTCATGGGTGGAAGAAAGTTATCGAAGGCTGAACTTTCCGCAAAATCAATATTATACAGAATTTCGAATCATTGAGGGTGTCCGGCGTTCCATGCGAAGCGATGCTGAAGAGGATTTAAACAATCAATTAAAAAAGGCTTTGGCACAATATATATATTCCAATATTAAATCCGAGGAAAATCTTTGGCAAAGTGAATTGGTATTTCTGGAACAGATAAGCTTGGTCGAACGATTTATCAGCGATGTTACTATCGAGAGTGACATTGAGTTGCTTAATAGCAGGAGTCAGTTGTATTATAATAAGAAGTCGAAGCAATTATTTGGATTTATATATATCGAGAAGCGACAATTGGCTCAGCATTATAATAATTTAATGCAAAAAGATCTGACTTTACTTAAGGCTCAATTGCTCGCAAATGATGTTGATTACGCATCCAATAGTCAACTGCAAAGAACCATAAAAGCCTACGAAGAGCGATTCGACAAAATTAATGGTTATAGCACGGTGATGATTTCATGTGGCCAAATGCTGGAGGATAATCAAATAAATGAAATAGCGAAAGTAAGGACAAGGATAGATGAATTGTATCAATATCTCGATATGGCTGAATTCGACGAAAAGCTGCGCATAGCGCAGGAATCAATACTTTATAAAAACTATGAGCGGGCTTATCAACAATTTTTACAGTTGTCCTTAACACAACCAGATAACGCAAAAGTGCGAGCTGGGTTGAGAGAAGCAAAAACTGGTTTGGAGACCTTTTATATGACACAAATTGCGAGCAAAATACAGCGTAAAGAATATCACCAGGCAATTGTATATTATAATAGCTTATTTACCCTCTTGCCTCTTATGCGAGAAAATCATAGGGAAATATACAAAGAGATTGAAATTAAGGCTTTTGATCAGAATGCAAAGCAATTAAAAGATGCCATCCGATCGGATAATATTATGGAAATGCGAAGGTTAATTGTTGTTTTAGATAATTACAGACATGTAAATGAAACCAATTATCAGCGATTAAAAACGCAAGTGGAACGAGGAGAGGCCTTTGAATTGTATCAATCAGCCAGACTTGATTATTATGACTCTCGATATGCTAGTTCTATTGGGAAGCTTAAGCGTGCTTTAGTGTTGGACGAAGGTGATTATACGTACAAGAATTTGTTGAATAAAGCTCAAAATAAAATATATGAGCAAAAGCTTCACAATTTAAAAATGACGAGACCAAATACATATTGTTTTCAGATTGGAGCAGGGGCGCAAAACAACTTTAATGCCTTTGATAAATACTTAAATACTGAAAATTTCACTTCGTCATTGATGGGTGTTTATTCAGCAGGGATATATCGGAAATTTCAGATCAAGGATAGGGTTAGAGGGAACGGCAGGGATCGGTCCAGATCTCGTATAGTTGGTTTTAGATATAGCTATATCAATCGACGAAATGTGCAGAATATTGATATCGGAACTAATTTAGTGGATGGTTTACAAGAGTTAGAGTTTGTATACGGCATTCGAAGTGGTATTAACCTTGCTCTAGGTGTTGTATCTGAGGATTTGCATTATCAGGTATTCGATCGATCTCGATTTTATACTGCCACAATATCAAAACGCATATATCTACTTCCAATAGAATTGAGCCTTGACCTTAAGGGGTATATAACAGAGGATAACCTTTATCCTGTATTAAAGCTGAGTGGATTAATAAATATGAACTTCAATCGACAGATAAGTCATAAGGATCGTAAAAAGTTGAGGCAGGAAGTTGAAAGTGAATATTAGTTGGTGTTTGTTAATTAACTCTAAATCCTTGGTTTAGCTGAAACTTTTAGTTTGGGTGTGCCGTTTATTATTTTGAAACTGATTATTAGTTGAATAAGAATTAAGAATAATAAACTTAATACGATGCTTACAATACTAATTATTACTGCGATTTTTGTGAAGTTGGGATGGCTTAACACTCCAGAATTTAGAAAGTATTATTTGACCAAACGCTATTTTGTTGCGTACCCTATTTTAATTCAAAAGTAGATTATATTCATAACTAATAAGAAAATGAGCATGTTACAATCATATGCTCATTTTTTTTGTTCTATAAAGTAGGGTAATTGAGGTTTTGTTCGGTGTGTATGTAAAAGGAAAGAAATAATAAGCTAAAACAACACAAGATGAAACTAAGAACCCTTTTACTAGCAATTGCAATATCAGGATTGACCATTGCTTCCGCCAGCACTCCAATAGTAAAACAACAACAGATAAAACAACAAAAAAGGATTATAAATGGTGTGGCGAATGGCGAGCTCACCAAACGTGAAGTACAACAGTTGGAAGCGCAGCAAATCCACATAAATCGGACAAAGCAGAAAGCCAAGAGCGATGGCGTAGTAACTAAAAAGGAAAAAGCGGTAATTCATGCCAAACAACAAAATGCCAGCCGAAATATTTATCGTAAAAAGCATAATGCCAGAAACAGATATTAATACTTCCCAATAACTCTAGTTTTAAAGGTCGAAATAACGCACATTTCGGCCTTTTTTTATTCATAAGTGATTATTTAACTTTTTTCAACTTTTGTAGCTAAACTAATGGGCTAGCGCATTGTTTCTAATCTAGACTGTTTTATTGAGAATTAAAGCAAGCATAGATTTTTACATTGATTACTAATTCAGTATTTTTGCGCGACTTTAATGTTAGATTAATAGCGAAAGAAAAAGAAAAATTAAATATTATAAGATGAATAAAAAGACAATTCTTGTCATTTTAGACGGATGGGGATTTGGAGATAAGTCCAAATCAGATGTAATCTCTCAGGTTGAAACACCTTATTGGGATTCATTATTAGCAAAGTATCCATATTCGGAACTTCAAGCTTCAGGCGAAGATGTTGGGTTGCCTGACGGTCAGATGGGAAACTCTGAGGTTGGTCACCTTAATATTGGTGCCGGTCGTGTGGTTTATCAGGATTTAGTGAAAATCAACCGTGCTTGTGCTGATGGTTCAATTGCTCAAAACAAAGCCTTATCCGAAGCATATACCTATGCCAAAGAAAATGGTAAGAAAGTTCATTTATTAGGTTTGATGAGTCAAGGTGGTGTTCACAGTAGCCAGCAACATATTCATACATTATTGGATGTGGCCAACGAATATGGTTTAAAAGACGTATTTGTACATGCCTTTATGGATGGTCGTGATACTGATCCACGCAGTGGTAAAGGTTTTATGACTGAATTAGTAGATCACATGGGCAAATCAACAGGTAGTGTTGCTTCTGTTACAGGTCGTTATTATGCGATGGACCGTGATAACCGTTGGGAGCGTGTTAAAGAAGCTTACGATGTAATGGTATCTGGCGTTGGTTCAGAGACCACAGATGTTGTTGCTGCTGTTCAAGCTTCGTATGATGCTGAAGTGACTGACGAATTTATCAAGCCAATTGTTAATACATCTGTAGATGGTAAAATTGCTGAAGGCGATGTTGTTGTATTTTTCAATTTCCGTAACGACCGTGCAAAAGAATTAACAATTGCCTTAACTCAAAAAGATATGCCGGAGCATGGAATGAAAACTATTCCATTACACTACTGCACCATGACTCCTTACGATGCTAAATTTGAAGGTTTACACATTTTGTTTGATAAAGAAAATGTAAAACAAACCATTGGTGAGGTTGTATCAGATGCTGGTTTAAAGCAATTGCGTATTGCAGAAACAGAAAAGTATGCTCACGTTACTTTCTTCTTTTCAGGAGGTCGCGAAGAGGTGTTCCCTGGAGAGGATCGTATTTTAGTAAACTCTCCAAAGGTGGCCACATATGACTTGCAACCAGAGATGAGTGCATTTGAAGTAAAAGATAAAGTTGTTGCAGAGTTAAATAATAAAAAGTATGATTTTATTTGTTTAAACTTTGCCAACGGAGATATGGTAGGTCACACGGGAGTATATAGTGCCATTCAGAAAGCTATTAAGGCTGTTGATGACTGTGTGAAAGGTGTAATTGAGGCTGCAAAAGCTAACGATTATGAAGCCATTATTATTGCTGACCATGGTAACGCAGATAATGCGGTTAATGCTGATGGTTCTCCAAATACAGCTCACTCGTTAAATCCTGTACCCTTTGTATGGGTGACTGAGCAAAAAGGAGAAACTGAAAATGGAGTATTAGCTGATGTTGCTCCGTCAATTCTTCAATTAATGGGCGTTGAACAGCCTGAAGCAATGACTGGAAAGTCGCTGATTAAGTAATAATCATTACGAGATAAAGCAAAACGGCAACTCATTTGAGTTGCCGTTTTTTATTCGAATAAGAATCTAATTCCACTTTCAATCGGGATTGGGCGTCAGATCTATTCAAGGTTTAGAACATATACTTGTATGTACTAGTTACATTTAATCCTTTTGATTCAATTTTAGCCGCATTACCTTTGTTATCAACTTCAACAGTTAAAGGCATAGTGAAAGTATTATCCGCTAGATTAACTGCTGTCATTTCTATAATGTTACCATATTGGTCGTACTTTAATTCTTTGTTTAAGTATGGTGATATGTAAACTGATGTAACATTGTAATTTTCATCATATTTTACCCAATTTATCCTTCTACTTTCCTGTACCTTTTCTCCATCAGCAACAACCAATCGAATTTCCGTTTTTCCCGTTTCTGCTTCAGAGAATTTGTAGGTAACACTTCTGTTGTTTGAATAATGGTGTTTAATCTCAGAAATAAGTCCGTTGGCATATTTAATGCTAAATAAGCGTAAGTTACCGTTTAGAACGACTTCAGATACATGACCTTTGTTGTATTTAAAGGAGTAGCGACGTGTTTTGTCATCATTCATTCCGCCCTCAACCGTATAAATCATACTTTCGATTTTACCATAGGCTGTATAGTTCTGAGTGATGGTTTCTTTTGTGCCTTCGTCGTATGCTTTTACAGTTTTACTCGAACTTAAGTATTGACGTTGGGCAGGGAAGTATTCACTAATTACTCCAAGGTTTCCATGTTTTTCTGTCAGATAGAAGTTAAGTAAAGTTTTAAGTAAAATCATATCATTATATTGCTGCTCTTTACTTGTCAGGTTAATGGGTTCACGAGGTTTATCTTTCTTTGCCAGATATTGTTCGTGGTTTTCAATCATTTGAGGTAAATAATACTTGGCATAGCCTTCTGCTGTCATATTACCTTTTATTTCAAGGCACTTATTCCAATGGTCTTTTAGTTTCTCACCCTTACCCATTGCCAAATATCCCATTGCCAAATTAAAATTAATCTCATCCATATTAACATCACAGACCTTTGTTTTCTTTCCAGGTTGATATTCGGATGCATATTTCTCCCAAACAGCAATTGATTCTTTAATTATAATTTGTGAGGCTTCAGAATTTACATTCTCACTGCTTGTAGCTTCAATAAATGAACTGATGGCTGCGTTGAAATCATCATAGTTGAATTTCTTTGCTTTAATTGAGAAAACGCGCATGGTACTTTTACGGGCAAAGATCCCATAGCGACTGTCCAATTCTGCTTGATAAGCTTTTATTAAAGCACGAACATATTTAGTGCGTACACTATTAGATTCGCGTTTTTTTCTTGACTCTAAATCCTTTTTAGCCTCATCGTAACTACCCTTACTAAATCCTTTAGTATTTACCCACTTCATATTTGGAGTAGCGGTAATGGCCTCAATCGGTAAGCCATGTTCATTTAAAATAAGAACCCGCGATTCAGATTTTGCTGTGATTAAAGAATAATAGGAAGTTACACTTTGATCATTTACTTTTTTAGTTTCTTTTTCAACGCTGGCTTTGATGGTAGGCTCAGAAGAATAAAAAACAATTGATAAGCCTTTACCTTCCTCGAATCCTTTAAGGCTTAAACTCAAAGTATCTTTTTCAAGTATATTTGATACAAATTCAGGGGAGTTCTGCGAGAATTGATAGCCAATATCGCTTAATTGATATATGGGAATATTCGGATAGTAACCGTCGTATTTATTCTTATCAGGTTTTTGAGCATATAAGGAAATGCTTAGAGCGCTTGCCATAAGCAAACAATAGAATTTGTTCATAATGTGTGAGTTTTGTTTAGTATCGATAACTTTTACCTAAACATCCTTAAAAAGGTTACAGCATGAGTAAATATTGAAGCATTGAAGAAAAATGTACGCTGTAAGGATTTTGAATTCTGTACGTCAAAACTACTAAACTGGAAATTATGAATGTAAAACGAATCTTGCCACTAGTAGCAATAGCTTTAATTACTTTTGGAATAAATGCGCAGACACAAGTCAAATATTTTAAAGGCAGTTTTGAAGAAGCAATAGTTGAGGCTCAAAAGCAAAATAAACCATTGTTTGTTAAAACCTATACGGACTGGTGCTACTATTGCAAAAAGTTGGATAAGGAAGTTTTGACTGATGAAAATGTGGCCAGTCAATTAAATTCTGATTTTGTAGCTATTAAGATTAACATGGAAGAGGGAGAGAATGAAGCAATTGGAAAGAAGTATAAAGTTAGAGGGTATCCAACACTTCTTATATTAGATGGCGAAGGTAATTTGCTTAATCGCTTAGTTGGATTTCGGGATGCAGAAACACTGAAACCTGAATTACAAATGGCGCTTAAAGATTAATAAACTGGCGAGAGGAAAGCTAAAGTGTAGCTATCCTCTTCATATCATACCCTGATCTATTAAAGTTTTTTCAACGTCTTCCATTTCATCATAAAATGCCTGACCGTATCTTCTGATGATAGGCTCTTTGAGGAATTTATATACCGGAACTCCCAACTGTCCACCTAACTCCCGAGCCGGTGCACAAATGGGCCATGTGTGATAATTGAGTGCTTCAAAATCGGGATATTTAGAAATGCGAATAGGATAGAGATGGCAGGAAACGGGTTTTTTAAAATCAATTTTACCTTCTTGATGCGCTTTGTCTATGGCGCATTTGCATATGCCATCTTCATCAAAGTAGGTATACACACACTCTTTACCATTGATGATTGGAGTAACTTTATCACCATCTGAGTCAATTACCCATGTACCTTGTTTTTCAATTTCAGCAATGGCTTTATCTGCCAGGTAAGGCTTAACAATTGGATAGATGTCTTCGATAATCTTTGTTTCGTCATCCTCCAATGGAGCCCCTGATTCACCTTCTACACAACAATCGCCTTTACACACCGCAAGATTACAAACAAAGCGTTTTGAAAAAATATCGGCACTCACTATTTTATCATCAATCTGAATCATCTTTTTACCTCACTAAAATTTGAAGTTGCAAAGATAAAATAATTTGCGAGCTGCTGTAAAAACTAAAAAAGGCCAACTGTACGTTAACAGTGGCCTTTTTTTAACCTAAACCCAAATCTATGAAAAAAAATCTACGCTAGGGATATTGCAATAGCTGTGCCACAAAAGGAATAACTATGGTTAATGCGTGTTAAGAAATGCTTGATATAGTTAATCGTTTTTTGTCTTCCTGGTTAAATATCTAAGTGAGACAAGTGCGATAAAAGCAAATAGAAAGGCTGGAATATAAAAAAATGAATAATGATGTTTTCCTATTTGAATTAAAAGGCTATTGTCAATTTCGTATTCTGTAATAAAATCCGAATTCATTAGACGAAATGCTACTATTGAGTCAGAAACCATATGGTCATCGAAGTTACCTTTTGAAACTTTTAGGTTAGCGGTGTCTTGAGAACTTAGATGAGTGCATTTTAGATAAAAAGTTGGTGGAGAAAGCAGATTATTAAATTCTGATTTTTCAATAATTAATAGCTGATCAGGAGTATTGTTAGTGATAGATTTATAGCGGTTTGTAACCAAAACTGCATCTATGAAACCAAATATTGAGACAATAACTGAAACTATAAAAAGAAGAATGATTTTAGTGTTAAAACGTTCTATAATTGAAATCATTGAAAAGCCACTTACATTGAAACTATTCTATTAATTACAAGTGCAAATATAATATGATTCAAAGCTAAGTTACCACCCTAATTGTAAAATACAAAAAAGGCCAACTGTACGTTAACAGTGGCCTTTTTATAACCTAAACCCAAATCTATGAAAAAAAATCTACGCTAAGGTTATTGCAATAGATATGCCAACAAAAGGCTTGCTAGGTTAAAAAGTTCTAACAAATATCAAAATAAATATTGGAGAGCTAAAGACTGATAATAAGTGTTTTTGATTATAAATAGGAAGCACATTTTAAATGAATATTGTATCCATTTGTTAATTGCAGCGTAAAGGTGACCATATTAAAATAAACATAACATTATGAAGAAAGTATTTTTATTTGTTGCCTTAATCGGTATGGTATTCGTGTCTTGTTCAAAAGATGAAGAGGATCCAATCTTTGATATTGAAAAGGCTTATGGTGTTTGGGAAGTTGTTGGAGGAGACGATTTTACTGCTTGTCCTGATGGTGACAACAAAATAGTAGAAATAACAGCCACTCAAATAAAAGAAGGGCAAACTACAGACGAAGGTTGCGATAATGGTATGACTGTTTCTTTGGACTATGAGTACATTAATGGTAATACTTTTGATGCAGGAATTGGTACTTACAAGATAACTAAATTAACAGATACAGAATTAACTTTTGTAATGGAAAGTCCGCTGGCTCCAGGTGTTTCAATGTCAATGAACATGGAAAAGGTACAATAATAATTATTAATAGTTAGGGCTGTCTGAATACGTCCAGACAGCCCACCATGAAACTGACTCACTTCAAAGAAGTCATCAGCATAAGTTTAGTTCTTGATTAGCTTTTTAGTTAAGGTTCCTCTGTTGGTTGTGATATCAATTAAATAAATTCCGGCTTTAACATGATTTAATAGAATGGTGTTACTGCTTTGATCATTGAAATCAGCTTTTTCAATCACTCTTCCACTTAAATCGTGTATTTGATAAGCTATTAAATGAATACCACTGGCACCGGTAATGTTGACATCACCATAACTAGGATTAGGGTATACTAATATTTGCTCATCCCTGATATCATTGATCGAGGTTGCTTCTCGCTCAACTCTTATGGTGGCTTCAGCTACTAAAGGCTTTTTCTCAACATGTCCAACATTATCGTTGGCGGTAATAATAAAGCTATACGTTTCACCGTAATTGGCCACAATTTTAATTTCTTCGAATTCGTAATCATCGAAAAATAAAGCGTATGGTTCATCATCCTTTTTGATGTATACATTATAACTATGCACGCCAGAGCCCAAATCTGAGCCATTGAACTGTACATGAATGATACTATCGTGCTGCACCTCTTTTACAAAAGGAATGATACTGCTAACCGGAGCTTCTTCATCTATAATGTTTATGGTTTGGCCAGTAAGTATTGGTTCGTTGCGATCGAACACAATTTTGGCTTGATTTGCAATTACGGTTCCATGCTCTAAATCGGGTTGCTGACCTACGGTAAAATTAAAGAATCCTTCTCCCTCGGGTTGATTAATGTTTGGCAATAAAAATCCATCGTAGAGATTATCGGTTAAAGCCATGGTAGCTGTATCGAGCGATGTAAACACAGCAGATAGGATGCCGTTCTCATCTACTTTACCTTCGAATTCTAATATAATGTTACCACCCCATTCACGTGTATCCACAAGTTTATTCACATAGGTGCCTTTTTGATCTAAACTAATGTGGTAATCACTCCATCCAAATGATGTCCAAACGAAGTGTGTGGTATCAATAACGCTCAGGTCAAGTGTGTCATATACGAAGACCTCACTTGCCGGTGCAGTTGCTGTGTCGACATTTTCAAAGGTGATATGATAGTTTAGGTTGGTATTCTGACGAATGTGGTTTTCATCACCATAACCACTTGCGGTATATTTTTCATTCGGATCTTTCGATTCTTTGATTGTAAATTGGAATTCTGCCTCACAACATTGTCGCCACCTTGCCAATTTGGCCAGTGCTTTTTCCCATTGGTCTAAAAAATCAGCGTACCCTACATCTTTAATGAGGTCTTCTTCTTTAATTAGTTTCGAAACAATTGGTAGTTTGCATCCATCCGGATTAACATCATCACACTCTTCCTGAATAACGATAATTTTTAGATCGCAATTACCGACACATAATATATCTGTTGGATATTCTATCTCTGCAGGTTCATAATCGCCAGATGGTTCGGTACCACTGTCATTTGTGCTGCCTGGAAAAGTTTCCACATACTTTTCGTAATTGGCTATCACATTTTCATCGGGCATATCAGGATTAGCATCTGAGATAGATTCCAGTATGATGGGTGCTAAATGCCAAGGTTGAAAACCTGGTTGCGGTAGGGGCATGTTTCCGGTGAAAGTACCCGTTGGCCAGCCACCGCCCCATGGTGTTCCACCAAAACCACCACCACCGCCAATTCCAGCACTCTGTTCTATGAGCCAACTATATAGCACACAACCCAGATTGGGGATGTTATTTCCTGGTTCCAATTCGTCAACATTAAATAAATCTTGCATAAAGCTAATCGCTCTGCTATCGGGGCAAACAATCGAGTCGCCTTGCACCGCTTCAATGGCTTCGGGGTCAAAAAAGAAATTGCTACCGTAATACATTGGCCGATCAAATACTGCTTTTATAATAGAATTGCCTTGTGATACTACCGCACTAAATTTAATTTTATAAGTTGAATTGCCAGGGAGACTAGGGAATAGAAACGTGGCCACTTCGGCCGGCCCATAGCCTTGATTGTAGGTGAATTTAAATGCACCTCCCATTTTATCTATCCAGGCCTGATGTTCAGGTGTAGTTTGGAGGCGTGTGCCAAGTTTTGGTTCTGATCCGGAAGGTGCCGCCAATGTTACAGGTACACCATAAGCTGTTTCGTTACCTTTATTTTCAATGATCATTGTAAAATAATAGCGTCGCGAATCAAGTACTTCTTTCGGGCCGGTTACTTCTACGTGAATCTCTGGCCTTTCAGATTCAATTATACTGAGTGCATTTCTTAAGGTGTCTTTATCTGATCCATTTTCCATATATAGATCATAGGTGTGAAGTGGATTATCTTCAAATTCAATCATTATATTATAAGTATTGCTATCCACGTATTGATAATTTCGTATTTCCTTTTCAATACCATCGGAGGTACGTAAATTAAACGTAGCACCTTCACGAAAATCCACCCCTTTTATTTGTCCGATGTAAAGATTGTGGCTTGGGGATTCATTCGGATACATTTCACCAATACCTTTAATGTCCACTTGTCGTTCAACTACTGTTTCGCCACATTTGTTACCCGCATGTAGCTTAACCTGGATGGAGCCTTTACGAGCATATTGATGATTTGGATTAATGCCAGCTGAATCTAACGGGCTACCATCACCATAATCCCAATAGTGGTAGTCCTTATTTCGTAAGCTGGAAAAGAATCGGACATTACCTTTTTCTCTTCTTGCAAAGTAAAAACTGGCACGAGGTGTTTCATCCGGATCAGCATCAATCAAACGAAATACCATATGTCCTTTGGCTTCATATATATCACAGCCAAGTTTAGCTTCTTCACCTAGCACTCTTCCTCCAATAATTATATTATCGCGGTTTGATGGACCAACAACTAAAGTAGCTGTATGGAATGCGGAACCATTACGAACTACTGAACCAGCTGCCGTACCGAATTCCTCATTCAAATTGGCGTCGAGCTTAAATAAGTACCCAAATGAATCGGGATTGTATGATAAGGTATCGCCAAAATTATAATTAACACCTGCATAGGTGGTTTGGCCGATAATGTAAACGGATTTGCTATTAGAGACGATTTCGTTGATCAATTGACCACCACTTCCGGTTGGGCTCACTACATTACAGACTTCAACATCGCCTTGTAGCTTGAGTCGTGCAACAAAACCATGTGCACCATCAAATTTTGTGAGACCTAATTCAAAACCACCTATAGCCATATCATCGGTATAGTTTCCGGCTAAATAAAAACGATCAGATCCCCTTGGATAAGATAAAATTGGCTTATGATAGATTCTGCCATAACTATACATCCAATGCAAATCGCCATCGGTATTAACACTTGCCAAGAAGGCCGTATAGCCAGGGCCGCTTAATGTATCAGTAATAGTGGAGCCTTGATAAGTAATATTAGAACCAAAGGTACCGGTTATAATTGCGGCAGTATCATTTACTGACACGATATCTTGAACTTTAATAAAACTCTGCCCTGTAAAAGAAAGGCCACCCCGACGTTGTAAATCGAGATTGTAATAATCAATTTGACCACTATGTGAAGCATAAATCAATGTGTCAACCACTTCAAGTGACTCATAACGAAAATTGCGATTGTGTTCACGGTGAGCGATGTAATTGCCGTCGGTATCAAATTTTATGATGATCCCGGATTGAGATTTAGAAAAGGCACCATTGGAATGATAAACACTATCGCCTTGTAAGAAAGTACTGGCATAGATATGACCATCAGCATAAACAATTCGTTCGGCGTAATCATAACTTTTACTTCCAAAAGGATGAATCCATTCGGTTTCACCGCTCAAATTTTTCTTGAGAATGTAGCAAGAGTATCTTCCATGCGAATGTAATTCAATGGTGTCGCCGTCAATTTTAAATGGTTCGCTATACACACCAAGGGTGTAAGTGTTTCCTGCTTCATCAATAACCATATCTTCCACTTCCTGGAACATGGTTGAACCGGTTGAACTTAAAAAGGTGGCCCAATCATAATCTTGGGCTGTAGTGATGAGAGAGCTTGTTAAAAGCAATAGCATCATGCTAGAAGTAAATTGTAGTCGTTTCATGGTATCGAGTTTTCGTGCAAATTACGATAGCCATGAGGGGGGTGCATCGGGATAAAGATGTAATTATTCTCTAGGGGTTTACCCTGAGAAAATTATTTCTAAAATTAAAAAGGCCAACTGTTCGTTAACAGTGGCCTCTTTATAACCTAAACCCAAATCTATGAAAAAAAATCTACGCTAGAATTATTGCAAGAGCTGTACCACAAATGTGCTAAAAGTGTTAATGTGTACTAATAAAGGTGAAGGAGTACTTAATTAAAAAAACATTAGAAATGTGTGCCAAATCAATGAGGTTGTACTAATCTCACTTCTCATTTTAGTTTGATAAACAAATCTGTATTATACTAATCTGAATTTCAGGGCAAGCTTAACTAATCCTGCGGTGTTCTTTACATTCAATTTGTGCAGTAAGTTGATGCGATGGGTTTCGACTGTCTTGGGACTTAAAAATAGTTTGTCTGCAATTTCACTGGTGGTCATTTCATCACAGATGTACTCCAGAATTTCCTTTTCGCGTCGGGTTAATTTGGGAATTTCCCCAACGGTTTTCTTTAAGTTTAATGATTCGTTGATCAACTTATCCTGAAGCTCTCTTTGAATAAACTGACTGCCGTTGTGGACGGTTCTTATGGCATCTAATAATATTTCATCCTTAACTGTTTTGGTTACGTAGCCGGTTGCACCTGCAGCCATAGCTCTTTTTAAAACTCCTGTATCATCAAAAGAGCTTAGTAACAATACTTGAATAGAGGGCTTAGTGCTTTTTATTACCTTGCAAATTTGATCGCCGTCTAAATCGGGTAGGTTGTAATCCAACAGAAATACATTAATGTCAAGAGTACCAATAGATGAGATGCAATCTTTACCATTTGTAAATTCAGCGACCAATTGCATATCGTCTTCCCTGTCGATTAATTCTTTTATTCCTTTAATAATTAAAGGATGGTCATCTGTGATTGCTACTTTTATCATTATACTTCTATTGGTATCTCAATATTAATTGATGTTCCTTCGTTTGGTTTACTTTGATAATCCATTGTCCCATTTAAAAACTCTAATCTGCCATTGATGTTTTTCATACCAATCCCATTACCATTAAGTTTGGTATCCATACCTACTCCATTGTCTTCGCAACATATGTTAAATGCAGTATCATGCACCGATACTTGGAGAAGGCATTCTGTAGCTTTGGAGTGCTTTAATACGTTCTGAAGAAGTTCTTGAATAATACGGTAACTATAAAACTTGGTAGCATCCGGAATATCATCGATGGCGCCAATATATTGCACATCAAACTCAAGGTTCTCGCTTTGATTAAGTCGATTAACTAAATCATTGATACTTTGGTTTAAGCCTCCTTTAGCTAAGGTTCCCGGCATTAGGTTATGAGACATCTCGCGTACCTCCTGACTGAGATTTAATAACAACTCATCAATCTGAATAAGAGAATCTTTTGCAGATCCATTTTTATGATTGGAGGCTAAAAGTTTTATGGCTGCCAAGCCTCCGTTTACCCCATCATGTAGTTCTCGGGCCAGTCGTATTCGTTCTTGCTCCTGTCCATCTACCAAGGCTTTAATGGCTGTATTTTTTTGTTCCACCTTAAGCCGCTTAACTTGTTCTGAATGTAATTTAGAAACTTGTTTATTGTATCTTTTTAAATAATAGATAACAATACCCAAAAGAATAAGTATAATTCCAATGGCAATAAACAGCATTCTATTGCGCGAAAGCAGTTGTTCCTTTGTTGCTAACTCCGCTTTCTGACTTTGAATGGTTTGCTCTTTTTTAGTATTCTCAAATTTTTGTTCGAGCAAGTGAATGTACTTTAAGGTTTCAACCCGATTAATTGAATCTTTCAGTTGGGCGTATAAGGCCATGTCCGCGCTGGCTTGTTGATGATTGTTTGCAGCCTTATTAACCAGATAGGATTGGTGAGCAATATTTAATCGGAGTTTATCAAGCTTATAGGTGTTTGCTAATTCATTTGCTTTTTCAAGATTAACAAGAGCAGGCATGAATCGATCTTGCTTGTAGGCTAATTTCCCAGCCGTAAGTAAGGACTCGGATTTATTATAAGGGTTATTGTATTGGTCAGCCAGTTCTATCGTTTTCTTAGTAAATATTGCCGCCGAGTCTAAGCTATTGCTTTGAATAAAATGGTTGGCTAGGTTATTTGAAGCAAGGAGTTGGTTGTATAAATTACTGGTGCTTTGTGAAACCCAATAAGCTTGATTTGAATAATTGCGGAAGGCTATAGAATCTTTATTCATTAAACTGGCATTTGCCAGGTTAATATAGCTGTCAGCCAATCCAATTGAATCATTTATTTGAGCGCTCCGTTGTTTAGCTTTTAATGCGTACTCCAAAGATTTTTGACCTTGTTGATTATTGAGGAATAATGAACTCATGTTATTGTAGGTCCACATTAAACGTTGATGGTCATCAAGTTTTTCGTATATCTCAATACCTTCAATATAATAATCCATACTTGCATCGTAGTTTCCAAGGTAAAGTTCAATGTTGCCCAGATTTATGAGGCATGCAGCAACTCCTAGCTGGTAATTTATCGAACGAAACAAAGGAATTGCTTTCAGATTAAGGCTTTTGGCATTCAGGTATTCTCCTTGCTCAAAGTTAACAATGGCCATATAGTTGTAGCTTCTGCCTTCGCCAATTGTGTAATTAATGGAATGACTGATAATAGCTGCCGAATCATAAATCACCAGAGCTTGTCGAGGATGGCTAAGCTCCAAGGAATAGGCCTTGTTATGAAGTTTCATCACGTTCGTACTATCCAAATTAACACCATGTAAAATACTGGAGCAAATGAAAAATACACATGCGATAGTGATCAATTTCTTGGGCATCTATTTAATTATAATAATGATAATCTCAATATAAAAGACTTATAGGTCTTTTTCAAGGTCTCTTAGGTGTAAGTGCCTTTATTGTTGATAAGTGTATTTAAGCAGAGGATAAGAAAATAATTATTTACTCCTAAAGCCTTTCTTAACTTAAGTCAATGAGATGAAGGGAAGCTTGATGGTATTTTTGTGGAGAAATCTAATATTAATCTTAAAGCCAAAAATGATGAAAGCTATTTATTTATCAAAATACGGACGACCAGAAGTGTTAACAGTTAGAGAAATGTCTAAGCCTGAACCACGTATTGATGAGGTATTGATACGGGTTAAGGCCGCAAGCATTACTGCAGCGGATAGCATCATGAGAAGCGGTACACCTTGGATTGCCAGATTAGCCGTCGGATTATTCAAACCAAAAAATCCAATTACAGGTACGGGATTTTCAGGTGTAGTAGAACAGCTGGGAGAAGATGTGAGTTCCTTTAAAATTGGTGATAAGGTGTTTGGTGAAACTACGCTTGGTTTTGGAGCACAAGCTGAATATGTTTGCGTAAAAGCAGATGGTTTGGTATTGCATATGCCTGAGAATATTTCTTTTGAAGATACAGCCTCATTGTGTGATGGTGCACTAACATCGTACAATTTTATACATCGCCAGGCTAAATTAAAAAAGCAGCAAAGCATCCTAATACTTGGAGCAGCCGGAAGTCTTGGAACGGCAGCGGTTCAGATAGCACATAAAATAGGTGCTCATGTTACGGCCGTTTGCAGTTCTTCAAATACTGCCTTGGTTCAATCATTAGGAGCTGATGAATTCATTGATTACAATAAAAATGATTTCACAAAGTCGAACCAGCAATACGATGTTGTTTTTGATACTATTGGAAAATACAGCATGCGTCAATGTTGTCATATTCTGATTGATGATGGTTTATTTATGTCTCCTGTTATCAGCTTTGGATTATTCTTTGAAATGATGGTGAGCAAGTTATTTGGTGCAAAAAAAGCCATGTTCTGTGCAACAGGTCTGTTAAAACCTGAAGTTTTAAAACCAATGCTAAACGAAATAAGGCACAGTATCTCTGTTGGAACTTTTAATCCAGTTGTGACAAGGCAGTATTCAATGGATCAGATTGTTGATGCCCATCGCTACATAGAAACCGGACATAAGCAAGGAAATATTGTTTTGCAAATGGTGTAGAAGGCAGACGGAATTTGCCAGAATATTAAGGATGTTAATAGATAGGCGTATGTCTGGGCTAGTTAATCGTTTTACTTGAAAAGATGCGTTTTCGTATCCTGCTTAAAGACTCAGGTGTAATGCCAAGATATGAAGCAATTTGGTGTTGTGGGATGCGTTGAAAGAGTTCAGATCGTGATTCGATAAGTCGTAAATATCTTTGCTCGGGAGTTGAGGTTTTAAAAAAAGCGAATTCATCCTGGGCTTTACCGGTTTCCTTTTCAACTTCTGTTCTGATGATATTTTCTAGCCTTGGAATTCGGCGGCACATTTCTTCTTCAAGTTGCTCTGTTCCTATGGTCAGCACACAGTCTTCGGCACAGACTAAATAGTGTTTTGAAGGAGCATTTTGGGTACTACTTGTAAAGGAGTTGACGGCTTGACCTTCGGTAAAAATTGCCGTTGTCTTTTCTTCACCGTCAACAATATAAAATTCACGCACACAACCTTTAAGTACCGAGTAACATTCTTTGGCCACTTGCCCTTCTTTCAAGAGCATGGTACCTCTTTTAAATTGTTGGACATTGGAATTGTCCAATATAATTTGAATGTCTTCTTCAGTGAGTAGCTTATAGCTTTCCAGTAATTGTCGCAATAACTTCTTCATAATTAATGTGGTTATTGAAATTAGAGTATTAGACGATTACGGGGAGTTCTCTCATTATATTAATTAAAATCCTAATCGATACTGAATCCCCATTAATACAAAATCGTTACCATGGCCTTTCCCAAATTCTCCACGGGCAGTTAGATTTTGATTGATCTCAAGGTTGAATCCAAACTGAACGCTCCAATGATTAACAATATCTTTCTTAATACCGTAATTAACATCAGATGAAACGAGGCCTTCAAAAGCCGTATTGATATTACCCAATATTTCGTTTTTTTGTTCCAACACTTTTATTTTTTCATTCTCCAATGGTTTGTTAGGATCTAGTTCCGCAATAGCATCGTTGTTAGCCTGTATACGGCGGTCAATTTCAGGAAAAATTCGACTGCCTATTTCAGGCAAAGCTGTTTGGATGCCAATGGCACCAAAGTTGCCATCATTATCTAAAAATCCACGATACATGCCTCCAACATAAAGTGCTATCATAGATTTTTTACCAAGTTTAATACGATCACCAATCCTAGCTGAAACGACTCCAAATTTGGCAGGTTTATTTAAAAGCTCAGAATGCGACCATGTTAAATTAGCATCAATGGAAAAGAAGTAGTCTTTATATAATTTGCCAACAACAGTCGTTCCAAGTCCATAGGTGTTGGCCGAAAAGCTAACATCACTTGTGATTTGCGGTAATGATAATACCAGGTTACCCTGATCGTCGAACCATTGCGGTTGAAGTGCTACATGCGTAGAACCCGTACTGTTTGAATAGATTCCGTAAAAATTCAGGAAGGGTAACACCCAAACATCCGCTCGAAGGTTCATGCCGCTGGTTTTGGCAATGGTGTTTGTGAAATTTAAAGTTTCGGTAGTTACATATTCACTAATTAATTGATTAAGGTTTGAGTTTGGATCATCGCCTATGGTCATCCCAAAAGATGTTATTGCTAAATCCATTCGATTGTAAACGTAGTTGACATTCAAACCATAAGGAAGCTGAATTTTATAACCTCTTTCAGCAGCCTTTTTACCTAAAATGGGCATGCTGTATGGCCACTCATAGCCTATTCTTGTGGTATCAATTTGACCGTAACTTAAGGTAGAAATACCTACCAATACAATAACTAGTAATGTTTTCATAATTCGAGTTTAGGTTTTTATAGTATATTTTTTCTTTTTTATCAGAGTACATATCTCTATGTCGTTGGAAATTTACTTATTTTCAAACTAGTAAACAAAAAGGATGAGTTGCCCAAAGTAAATAGATAAACAAGCAACTTACATTTGGTAGCCAAGCCATTGTTTGTATTTATGATTCCTTTATTGCTTCTTAGCACCTTTTATTTTTAAACTAAAACGATCTAATTTAAGAATTCGGTAACATTAAAAAAGTAAGGAATAACTGAGAAAAAGGTTCGCTCTGCTGCTCTGTTTGCGATTTTAAAAATTAAGTTAAACCTAAACTATTTAATTATTCGTAAAATCCACTTCAGGATAAAAAATTTCAGCAAAAGTCTTTAAAGCCATATGAATTCGAGGCCCATTTAATTGAACTAAATGATGATCAACAGCAAAGACTTTATTGTTTTTTACAGCTCTTAGTTGATTATAATGTTCATGCTGGCAAAATGCATCCTTCATGCTATGTTGAATTAGGATAATATCCGGATCTTTTTGCACTAATGCCTCTAAATTGTAGGCCCAACCTTCAATGTCGGCCGCTATATTATGACCACCAGCCATGGTGATTAACTCTGAAATAAAGGTATCTCCTCCTGCCGTGTAATCACCACCTTTTCCAAAGCCAACTGCATAATATACACTTGGCTTTATTGCATTTTGAGGCACTTTTAGTTTTGTTGCCTTCATGCTATTTTGCATCAAATTCCACAATGAATCTGCTTTTGCTTTTGCGCCAATTAATGTGCCAATATTTATGATTAAATCACCGGCACCTTCAACCGATTCCTGACTCATTAACCAGGCAAAGGGCATACCCAAATCCTCAATTCGATGAGCAGCTTCTCTTTTAAAATGAGTGGATGCCATTACCAGATCAGGTTTTAGTTGCAACATTAACTCCAATGATGGATCCATGAGTCCGCCTATTTCTCTTATTTCTAAAGCCTCCTTCGGAAAATTACAAAAGTTGGTTCGTCCAACTAATTTGTGCTCTTCATTAAGAGCAAACATTACTTCTGTAATAGCTGGTGAGCAAGAGATAATTCGTTGAGGTAAGGCATCAAGTTTTAACTCATTTCCTCTAGAATCGGTAAACTGAATTGTTTTCTCGTCTTTTGGCTTTGAGGTAGAACACGCGAAAGTGAAGATGGACAGAAGGAGTATAGAAAGGTATTTTAATTTCATAATTATTGTAATTTAAAATTCAACACAGGCTTGTGCTTCAATTCCATTTTTATAAGGATGTTTTATATTATTTATTTCAGAAACAAGATCGGCTTCCTCCATAATTTCCGCTAAGGCATACCGTCCGGTTAATACCAAATGACGCTGAGGATATTTTTGTCTCATTTGTTTAATTAAGTCAAGAAATACATTGGATGTGACTATTGGATCCTCAAAATTTTCAGGCAATGAAAGGGCGATGTTTATTTCATCCAGAATGATCATGTCATAATCATCAGTAAGCACTTTTTCCTTAGCTAATTTCCAAGCTGACGCCACAGTGGTTTCTGTAGCTTCTTTCGAAACGGTCCAGGTACATCCTGCACCGGCCTGATAATTTTCGATTCCAAGCCTATTCATCATTTCGATTTCGCCATAACCAGAATCCTGCGATTTCATAAACTGAATAACACATACCTTTTTATCATGACCAACAGTGCGCATTAGCATGCCCAGTGCCGAAGTTGTTTTGCCTTTGCCGTCACCAGTAATAACAATTACCAGTCCTTTATCTCGATTCATTGTAGACAATTTTTTCTATATTCATTTTATAACACTCCTCATCCTCAACCTCAGTATACTCTTCAATCTTAAGAGCCTTTTTAAAAAGTGGCCCGTCAATAACCAGACTATGGTATTCACCATGTTCGGCCATGGGACAAAACTTACCTTTTGCAAAATCACCCAAGTCGGAGTCTATGATTTTACCAAGCCATCTTTTGTCGAGATATTGTTTATTAATGTTCACAATAATTGCCTTAAATCCTAAAGCCAGATATTCCTTAAATAATTCATAAGATTCATCAGGTTGAATCCAGGCCGGAAATAGGGGTGTTAGATCAACTTGTTTGCAAACGGCCTCAAGCCAGATTTTGTGTTCATTTAAATATAAATCGCCATAAACTACATGAGTTATGCCATGAGACTTTTTTATGGATTGAAGTATACTAATATAGGCTTCTCTGTATTGTTTAGGCTTAAAATACATGAATTCAATAGGAGTATCAAGAGCTTCAGACTGCAGCCTCAATACCTCTTCGCGATAGCCATGAGCCATAACGCTATTGCTTTCTTCAGGTACCGAAGTTAATAGAAGAGTTGGGGAGCCATACAACTGTTGAGCCTTGTGTAATGCCAGGCAACAATCTTTACCACCGCTCCAGGAAACGATATATTTCATAATAGTTTAAGTGTTTGGGTCTTGGTAATGAAAGATAAGGTGTGGTTTCGTGTCTTTTGAGCATATCCATTCTGAACCAACCTTAAAAACCGATTGAAGAAGATCGGCACTCAGTACTTCAAAAGGAGGACCATATGCAACAATTCGTCCTTCATCCATCACCATTACTTCATCGGTAAATTCGGCTACCTGATTAAGGTCGTGCAATACGGTAATGATGGTTTTGTTTTGCTGGTCGGCAATTTGTCTTAATAATTTAAGCACCTCAATTTGATGAAAGACATCTAATTGCGAAACTGGTTCATCAAGAAACATAATGGGGGTATCCTGTGCCAGAGCACGTGCAATTATGGTTCGCTGCTTTTCTCCGCCACTTAAAGTGGTTACCGAACGATTTCTAAAATCAAACATATCGGTCATCTTCAGTGCTTCCCAGACTTTTTGCTTGTCATCGATTGAAGGACCTGTAATGCCAGAATAATATGGGTATCGGCCCATCATCACAACTTCTTCCACTGTGAAATCAAACTCCAGTTGCGTATTTTGAGGGACGTAACTTAAATAGTGTGCAGAGTTCGGGTAATAATCCGGTAGATAAATATTTCCTGAACTGGCTTTTTTTATCTGTAGCAATGTTTGTAATAAAGTGGTTTTTCCCGATCCATTACAACCGGCAATACTATAGAAACCTCCTTTTTTCAGTTCGTGAGAAACTGCATTCACTATAGTTTTTTGGCCTGCTTTAAAACTCAGATCTTCAAATGCCATAACCACTGATCTGTCAGTTAATTCTGTTTTCACTTTAAACATGTCTCTTGCTTTTTTTGATTAAAATGAAAAAGAAATAGGGCGCTCCAAATAATGCGGTGATACTACCCACTGGCAACTCTCCGGGTTGAACTACGGTTCGTGCAAGAGTGTCAGCAATAATTAAAAATATGCCTCCCCAAAGTGCAGATATTGGAAGTAATTTTCGATTGTCAGCACCAACTGTAAAACGTGCCATATGTGGAACAATTAATCCTACAAAACCGATAACCCCGCTATAGGCCACAACTATGGAAACTGAGAGAGCTGATATCAACAGAATAATACCGACTTTTTTCTTGACATTAATGCCAAGCGAATGAGCAGTTTCATTTCCCATAGCCAATAGATTCAAATCTTTAGAGTATTTAAAAAGCATGATTAAGGATAATACTACTACCGGGGTAACGATCCATATCTGTTGCCAGCTGATGGCATTAAAGCCACCTAGGGTCCAAAAGATAATGCTCTCCATTTGATCACGATGAATAACCAACAACAAGGATACGATGGCGCCCAACATAAAACTCATCGCTATTCCTGCCAACAATAGGGTATTTTGTTCTGATTGACGAAGGCTGAATGCTAACCAATACACTACCACCAAAGAAAGACAGGCACCCAAAAATGCAAAAATAGGAATGCCAAACAAGCCGGCTTGCAGACCTAACACAATTGCTATTGTTGCCCCAACTGAAGCACCGGATGAAATACCCAATACATAGGGATCGGACATTGGATTTCTAAAAACAGATTGAAATGCACCGCCGGAAGCAGATAAGGCTGTGCCTGCCAATAGAGCCATAACAACTCGAGGTAGACGTATCTGAGTAATCACTTGCCAAATTCCTGTGATTTCTTCCTGACTTGAACCAGTTATGATGTATTGCCATAATTCCGATAGGTGAACTTTTGTAGGTCCAATAACAAGAGCAAGACAAGAGAATAGCAGCAAAGCTATAAGCGTTACTGTTATAATCCATTTATATTTGGCAGAATTAATCATTTAAAGAGTTAAGCTTTTTTACAATCTCAATAAAAGGTATTTGGTAATCAGATGAAATATAGGGCTTTTCGGAACACTTTCAAGAGTATTCTTTATCGAAGTCATTCTATTTATGGTTTTTAACTGCCCCATTAAATCATTTTAATACACAAATTTTAAATATAACAGTAACAGTCGGAAGAATGAGAAGATGGATAAAACGATAGGATATATCTGTCTGTCTCTTTGCCTTTACTCCCGAAAGCTACGATACTATTAATTATGGTAGGTCTTCTGACTTTCTCCTGAAAGACGCCTTCCCAACCGGATAGTTATTTGGTCAGTGGCATATTTGGCCTTTCATTTTGTTGGAGTACACAGCAGCGGGTACTGTTCAGGATTTTCACCTGATTCCCTTTCAACCTGATTTGAACAAGCAGGTTTACCGTAATCGGATGCAAAGGTATCAAAAAAACTAATAACGAAAAGCCTAACAGCTTTAGTCATTATATGCTTCGACTTAAATTCGCTGATCAATTTTAGACTGTTAGCGCATTTATTTAAATGCATCAATTCTAATTTGTAGGCTTATAGGATTGTTTGGCAAATTAAAGGATGTTTTATATTTTCAATCAGTAAACTTGAACCCTGTTATATGAACGAATTAATTCCCTTTGCTATAATTGCCGCAGTTGCATTAATTTTCGGCATAAGTTTTTTCTTTACCAAGAAGGCTCGCATTAAGCGCAAACTTAAAAAAGCTCCCTTAAAACGTATCTCATCTTTTTATACTGGAGAAATCGCTAAGATAGTTGGTAGTGTAGAATTTGTGGATGAAGGATTAAGAGCGCCATTATCTGACAGGCAATGTGCTTACTATCATATTATAGTTGAAAAGAAGGTGTCGTCGGGGAAAAACTCCCATTGGAAAACCATAATTGAGGAAGAAGTTTCAAGTAAGTATCTTATTCGGGAAGGCAACAGTTATGCCTATGTGAAAAAGGGAAAGCTTAAAAGCTATATTGTCAAAGACCGTAAGTATAGCTCTGGATTTTTGAATGACGCGACAGCCAAATTGGAAAACTACCTTAAAAAACACGGCCATGAAAGTGAAAATCTTCTTGGCCTGAATAAGACCATTCGCTATAAAGAAGGAATATTAGAAAGAGGGGAGAAGATAGCTGTATATGGCAAAGGTCATTGGGCCACAAATGATCAATTGGACTTGCCAGCTGAGTTTGAAAAAATACTGGTTATTACTGCACCGGAAAATGATGACATATACATAAGTGATGATCCTGATACATTGGAGCAATCACTATGATGCCATGTTTTTTTATGGAGCGTAAAACGTTATGAACCTCTTCAAAGGTTCATACCAGATTTCTAATTTCCCTCCAGTTTCACTAAAACTATGTAATACCAAGTCACCTTTAAAATTATTAATATACAGTTCATATTCTTTTAATTCTACATTTTGTCCATAGTATTTTATTACGTGAAGCCCAATTTCGAGTATGCTTTGGTCTACCGGTAACTGCCACATTTGCTCGGACTTAGCTTGACAAAAATTTATGGCAATGTATCCAATGAAAAAATGGTTTTCCCACTTATCAAACAATTCATGGTTGCCAAGCCATAGGTAAGGATTAGAGACACTCTCTTTCCAAACTTCTTTGCCATTTTTTATAAAGGTATAGTCAATACAAAAAGTACCGTATTCTATTTCGTGAATTCTGGTTATTACGGTGTCTTTTCCTTCGAAGTTATCAATTTTGGCTATGGTTAATAGTGTGGTATCAATGCTGTTGAAAACATTATTTTTTATGAAGTTGAAGATTTTTACAGTTTGATTTTTATCTTCTTTTGTTAATTCTGTAAATGATTCTTCAATTTGCTTAATGGTTTTAACCGCCAGGTTTTCCTTTGGGGATAGACATTTACTGTCAAAATTATTAATTGGTTTGTACCAAGACTTAGTATTGAAATATTCCTGTAAATCTGTTGACTTAAATTTTCTTCCTTTTCGTGCAAAGATTTCATTTCTGAATTTTCTCATTTCGGAAAGGATTTCCTCATCTGCATCTTCTGCTTTGGCAATAGAAAATGTCCCGAGAAAGAATATAAAGAATAGTATATTTTTCATATTTCTATAGAGTTAAGACTGGGGTATTGTTTCATGCAAATGATTAATCCAAAAGCATTATCAAATCTACATCCCCACAAAGGAAAATACCAGCAGAACAATAAGTCCAACGAGCCATACGAAGCCATACATAAACCAAACCAGAGTTAACTTAAAAAAGGTGGCTACCCATTTTCTTTTATATAATCGGCGGGCACCGATTACCTGATAGATCGGGACAGCCCAAAATAAATAACCCATCCATGCTGTATTTTGGTTTGGAAAGATCAATGCAATAGCCACTACAATAGAGGTAATTGTAAAAATGAAAGAGTGGATATTCAAAGAAAAAATTAGGTGCCCAATATAAAGCTTCTTACTTCGCATAAATGAGATCCATAAAAAGAAGGCAAACAAGGGCATAAATAAAAACAAAGACCATGAAGTAAACTGAAAGAGTTTATTCATATATAATTCGGGATGCTCTTTAATGAGCTTGGCAGTAGCTGCATATTTTGAGTCATTTCCTTCCACGGCATCTTCAACGCCCTGCATAAAATCATCAATTTTATCCGGAATAGAATCTACTGGCAAGGTGCTTTTGTAGGTTGCATATTCAGCCGAGTCTAAATTGTTTTTTAATTCCAAGTCAACAGCATTTAATACCGAATCTCTAATTTCTTTTTCTGAATTCGTATCAATTTTAATAGCCGGATTATCAGAATCGTCACCAAGTACATTGAAATTGTTATCCTTAATCGAACTGTTGGTGATTGTTGAAACCAGCAAAAACATCACAAAACTCATGAAAACATAAAAACGAAAAGGCGGCATGTACCTTGCTCTTTTCCCATCAAGGAAATCCTGAGTGAGTTTACCTGGTTTCAGGAGTATGGCCACAAGAGTTTTAACCAGACGAGTGTCGAAGGACACAACAGTCCCCATAAAATCTACAAACATAAATCGTATAGGACGTTCTATCTCCTTGATATGTTGACCGCAGTTTGGACAGTAATGGCCTTCGAATGTGGTAGTACAGTTTTTGCAAACTATTTTAGCATCTTCATTATCACCTTTATTCGGCAGATCGGTGGTTTGGTTATCTTGTGTCATTTATAATAGATTTTGTCTCATAGGGATATGGAAATTCAAAGATAAAAGATTTTAAGAAAATCAATAATGTGATGTTTTGTTGAAAAGTTGGATATGTGTGTTTAACAAAAAGCTATTTGTCTATCTTTGCGCAAATTTTAGTCTCGACCATGGAACAACTGCGACCAATAATGATTGTTGGAACTTGCTCTGATGCAGGTAAAAGTGTAATAAATGCGGGGATATGTAGAATACTTAAGCAAGATGGTTTTGCACCAGCGCCTTACAAGGCTCAGAATATGTCGCTAAATAGTTATGCTACGCCTGAAGGATTGGAAATTGGAAGGGCACAGGCTACTCAAGCAGAAGCTTGCAGTGTTCCATGTCATACCGATATGAATCCGGTATTGCTAAAGCCAACAGGAGAGATGGTAGCTCAGGTAATTGTGAATGGAAAACCAGTTGGTAATCGATCGGCGTATGAATACTTTAGATCGGATGATAATAAACCCTTATTTGATGCTGCATACGAGGCATTTGAACGTTTAAATGACAGGTATAATCCAATCGTTCTGGAAGGAGCTGGTTCTATTTCGGAACTCAACCTAAAGAAACGTGACATCGTAAATATGCCCATGGCCATCCGCACAGGTGCAGCGGTTTACTTAGTAGCCGATATAGATAGAGGGGGTGTGATCGGTAGTGTTTATGGTACAGTTATGTTATTGGATGAAGAGGAAAGAAAACACCTGAAAGGAATAATCATAAACAAGTTTAGAGGAGATATTTCCTTGTTTGATGAAGGAAAAAAAATCATTGAAGACTTATGTGGTATACCGGTAGTTGGAGTCATCCCTTATTTTCGTGATATATATATTGAGGAGGAAGATTCAGTGGTGTTGAATCAAAAGAACAGAACGGCTGTTGAGGATAAAGTGAATGTAGCCGTTGTATTGTTGAATCAAATGTCAAACTTCACCGATTTCAATGCCTTACAGCATGATGCGCGTGTGAACCTATACTATTCAGATCAGATCTCTGAAATAAAAAAGGCAGATATTGTTATTCTTCCGGGATCAAAGAGTACCATTAAGGATCTTGCGATTGTTAAAGAAAAAGGCATTGACCAATTAATTATTGAGATGCGACAATTAGGTAAATCTGTAATTGGTATTTGTGGGGGCTATCAAATGCTTGGTGAAACGATATCCGACCCTGATGTCATCGAAGGAAGTACCAAGGAAATAGATGGACTTGGATTGGTTCCACTTGAAACCTTAATTACGGAAGAGAAACGAACAGTGCAAACTCAATTTACTTTTCTTAAGCAACAGCAGACTTGCGAAGGATATGAAATACATATGGGGGAAAGCAAGGCAACTAATGATGTAACCCCGCTTGTTACGCTTAAGGATGGAACTGACGAAGGTATCTATGTTGATGCTAAGTGCTGGGGGACATATATGCATGGAGTACTGGATAATCAAGTGGTAATTGATCATTTGTTAGCTCCTTATACCGATAGAAAGGTAGATGCAATCAACTATAAAGAATTTAAGAACAAAGAATACGATCGTCTGGCAGATCATTTGAGAGCAAATTTAGATATTGATTATATGTATCAGGTAATGAAAGGAGAGCTGCAATAATGGAGGCACGCTTCGAACATGGTGATGACGGCTACAAGTATCAGAAAGCTATTGTGGCGGATTTTAGTACGAATGCCTGGTACCACGGACCTGACCCGGTCCTAATTGAATCATTACAGAAAGCATTGCCACTCATTGGAAGCTATCCTGAATTGTATGCTGAATCCTTAGTTGAGAAGCTTATTGCCAAGCATAAACTTAAGGAAGATAGTATTCTGGTAGCTAACGGAACTACTGAGGCAATCTTTTTAATCGCTCAGATATTTAAAGGAGCAAAGAGTCGAATTATTAGCCCAACTTTTTCGGAGTATGAACATGCATGTGAAGTGTTTGGACATTCGATAAGTTATTGTGGAGCTGCATTTGTGGATGAGAGCATGCAAACAGAATTTGACTTGTTTTGGTTGTGTAATCCTAATAATCCAACAGGTCAGGTCTTTAAAAAAGAAATATTACTCAGTTTAATTCGAAATAATCCACAAACTCATTTTGTGATTGACGAGGCTTATGTGGATTTTTGTTTGGAAGATATTAGTCTGGAAGATTATATCGGTCAGTTTGAGAATCTGATCATATTGAAATCAATGACTAAAAATAATTGTCTACCCGGATTGCGTTTGGGTTACTTGATGTGTCATCCCCATATGGGGAAACGGTTGAGAAAGTTTCGCTCTCCATGGTCTGTTAATTCTTTGGCCATTCATGCCGGGCAATTAATATTGGATAAAGCTCGTTTTGAGATAGACGACTTAATAACTTTTCATTCCATTGCGAGGCAATTAAGGTCTGATTTAAAAAATACAGGATGCGAAGTGTTTGATTCTCATACAGGATATTTTTTGCTTAAAACACCAATTGAATCCGCAAAACTAAAGAAATGGCTAATTGAACAACATGGCTTGCTTGTACGTGATGCCTCAAATTTTAGAAGTTTAAGTCCATATCACATTCGTATAGCTTGCTTGAGCCCCGAAAAGAATGAGCTCTTGGTTAAGGCGATCTCAGAATGTTTAGCGCATCATCAACAATCATCTGTTTGTTAATGGAAGACTCGATTGTAATATCAGCTGTGTTTATGGCTTACCTGCTTGATCTATTGCTAGGAGATCCCTCTTATTTGCCACATCCAATTGTATATTTTGGTAAGATGATTGCTAAAGGAGAGAATGTGCTAAATAATGGTAAGCATCGTATTCTAAAAGGAGTTGTGTTGGTTATGACCCTACTATTATTGGTCTTCGCATCATTTTATGGGCTTCAAAAACTAGTTCAATCTCAAGGTCCTTATGCCTCT
This sequence comes from uncultured Carboxylicivirga sp., assembly GCA_947503525.1. GTDB lineage: Bacteria > Bacteroidota > Bacteroidia > Bacteroidales > Marinilabiliaceae > Carboxylicivirga. The sequence continues at coordinate 422,838 of CANNEA010000001.1, forward strand.
GGTTTATTTGTCATGGTGTTCTTCTTTTTTGGTTTGGCTAACCGAACCTTGGTTAAGGAAGGCAGAATGGTATTTGACGCACTTGAGCAAAAAGGATTGGAGGCTGGCCGTCAGCAACTCTCTCGAATTGTAGGGCGTGATACTTCAGAATTAAATGAACAACAGATTAGAACGGCTGTATTAGAAACCATGGCGGAGAACCTTAGTGATGGCGTAGTTGCCCCTATGTTTTGGTATGCCTTACTGGGTATTCCGGGTATGATGGCATATAAGCTGATTAATACATTTGATTCAATGATTGCTTATAAAAATGAACGTTATATCCAGTTTGGTCGCTTTGCTGCAATACTAGATGATGCTGTTAATTTTATTCCTGCACGAATAACCGGGCTGTTAATGGTCTTGGTATCCTTTTCTTTACGCGCATTTAGGTATATGTTTTTATTTGGTAATAAACATAGCAGTCCAAATGCGGGTTATCCGGAGTCGGCTTTAGCTGGTATATTGGATGTTCGCTTTGGTGGGCCAAATATATACCATGGCAAATTGATTGAAAAGCCATTTATAGGATATAACAACAGGCCTTTATTATATAAGGATTTTAAAATATCAGCGCGAATAAATCATGCAGTTTGCTTGCTATCCGTCATAGTGTTGATTGTTATACAGATTTACCTTAACTAATTAGTCTATCATATCATATTTATGCCATTTCACATTGCAATACCGGAGCTTAATAATCAGCTAAAAGAAGCCATACAATACAAGATTGATCAAAAGGCCAAACCTATTGGTTCCTTAGGGCAAATGGAAGATATCGCCATGCAATTAGCTTTGATACAAGGTACATTGACTCCGGAGTTAAATAATCCGGTGATGCTCACAATAGCTTCAGATCATGAAATATGTGAAGAAGGGGTTAGTCCTTGCCCGATAGAAATTACCTGGCAACAATGCCTGAATTTTCTTGATGGCGGTGGTGGTATTGGATTATTTAGTCAGCAATATGGTTTGGATTTATATGTGGTTGATGCAGGAGTTAAATATGATTTTAAGCCTCATCCAAAGCTAATTGACGCAAAGGTAAGAAGGGGATCACGTAATTTTCTTCGCGAACCGGCGATGACTATTACAGAATGTCAATTGGCCATTAATAACGGGCGCAGAATAGTTGCTGATTTTCATGCTAAAGGAACTAATGTAATTGGTTTTGGTGAAATGGGAATTGGAAATACTAGTCCTGCATCGGTATTGTTATCTGTGTATACAGGGCTGGATATTCATACCTGTGTTGGACCGGGATCGGGATTAAGCAAAGAAGGTGTATCTCATAAGGCAGCAGTTTTAGCTCAATCCATTCAGAAACATGGTATATCGGAAGATCCTTTGGTGAATTTAGCCAGATATGGCGGATTAGAAATTGCTACTATTGCAGGTGGAATGTTAGAGGCTGCATCGCGACAGATGTTAATCATTACGGATGGCTTTATTACAACATCGGCCTTGCTAGCCGCTCATGCGATAAACTCAAGAGTTGTTGATTATGTTTGTTTCTCTCATCAATCACAAGAGCAAGGCCATCGAAAAATGGTGGATTATTTGGGTGGTCAACCTGTGTTAGATCTCGGATTTAGACTTGGTGAAGGAACCGGGGCAGCTGTTGCCTATTCTATTGTTGAAGGATCACTTGCCTTAATCAATAAGATGACATCCTTTGATGAAGCTGCTGTGTACAATACTGCTAATGATGACATTCGAATTGAAGATTAAGTTATTGCTTTTTGATTAAAAGTAGCTTTGAAATAAGGGTACATAATAAGGAAGCAATTTTATCGTTTTTTATATTTGAAATGAAATCAATACATTAGAGGTAAAATTATGAAATGTTAATATTGAGACGGACCTTATTATTTTTCGTTTTATTATTCCATATAAATAGTCACGCTTACGATTTCGAAGAGTTAAATATTGAACAAGGCGTTGATTTAATTAAAGATATTTGTAGGGATCAAAATGGTTATTTGTGGTTAACAAATGGTTTTCAAGGAATCATCTGTCACAATTCCAATAAATCAGTTTCTTTCATGCATGAACAGGGCGATACGACAAGCCTTAGTCACAATGAAGCTTTCTGCTTACATGTTGATCCGTTTAATAATTTATGGGTTGGAACCGCCAATGGTTTAAATCGCTATGATAGAAAAACCAAATCATTTAAACGTTACTTAAATAAGGAAGATTGGAAACAGAAGCAGTTCAATGGCATCTTTCAAGTTTATACAGATTCTGAATCAAACCTATGGGCTATAAAAGCAAATGCCGTCTGTAAGTATGATTACGAGACGGATACATTTACAGAATATGAAGAGCCGACCCATATGCAAGGTCTTCAATTGCGAGGTATTGTTCAGGATTTAAATGGGAAATACTGGATTGCTACCAATGAGGAATTTATTTTTGAATTTGACTTACAACATGCGATTCTAAAAAAAGTAGTTGATCCATTGGCTAAATCTGAAGGATTGATACAAAAGAGTATCTATATCGATCAGGATGGTGAAATTTGGATAAGTACTAAAGGTGAGGGGTTAGTGAAGTTTGATCCTACATATAAATCATTTAAACATTACCCGGTTTCCAATGATGGAACTGGTACCAATGGTGCACATATTTTTGATATTTTACCTTGGGGGGCCGATGAGATATTGCTTGCAGTTGACCAGGGCGGAATAAATATCTTCAATAAAAAAGAAGAAACATTTAAATACATTACGGCTGCTAATTCGGATTTACCTGGTGATGGTGTCTTCTGTTTATATCAGGATGATTCGAACAATTTATGGATTGGGACTTCGAGATATGGAGTTCTGTATGATAATCCTTATAGAATGCCTTTCAAAACGTATAGGTTTGAAGAACGTGGTGAGCATAAATTGGATAATGTTATTGGTTGTTTTTATGAAGATAATAACAAGGATATATGGATAGGAAGTGATGGGGGAGGAATAAAAGTACTAAACGATGCGGGCGATAAAAAACTGACTTATCGAAAGGAAAAAAACAGTTGGTTAAAAAGTGACGTGATACGGAATATAATTAAGTATGGGAAGAACGGAGTTCTGGTTACGGATTGGAATGGAAGCTTAAGTTTTGCAAATGGAAAAAGTACTGGCAAGCTAAGCAGGCAGTTAAGTGAAATATATCCGGCTGGAAATATTTGGAATACAATTGTTGATTTAAATAATAGAATTTGGTTTGGGCTGCCTGATGGCACTTTAGCAGTATTTGATGAAGATCAAAGTTTCATTGGACATTATTTGCCTCCAATGCAGAATCTGTTTAACGATTCACCATTTATGATAGAAGATGCCGATGGAGGATTCTACTTATCGAATTATATGGGGATATTTAAATTGGATGCATTAGATGATGAACCCATACTGATTATTCCTGAAGATAGAGTGGCCACATTTAAGATAAAAGATAATTTATTAATAGTAGGGGGTGTTGATTTTGGCATCCGGATTTATGATAAATCAGGTAATTATGTGACTGAATTTACCAAGGAAAAAGGCCTGTCCAGTAATATTATAAAATCTATTGAAATTGATGATTCAGGAGGTATTTGGGTATCTACAACCAATGGACTCAACCTAATTAATGCAGAACAAAACCATATCCAGAGATTCTATGATGTGGATGGTTTAGCCGATAATCAATTTTTTATGCAGGCTTCGTATAAAACAAAAGATGGTCAACTGTATTTTGGAAGCTATAATGGAATGACACGGATTGATCCATTAAAGATTACCCACAATACAAATCCTCCTAAATTGAATGTTGAGAACATTACAATTTACATGGATGCTCAAGGTGAGAATATTGTTAGAGAGCTTGTGCCCAATGATACCCCAATAGTACTATCTCATAATGAAAATATGTTTGTTGTTGATTATTCAGCCATTTGGTTTAGTAATCAAAGACAAATCGAATATGAATATATTTTAGATGGTTTTAATGATAATTGGATTTCTGTACCTGCTAATAATAACTCAATAACTTATACCAACCTCGATCCTGGCGAATACAAATTACGTATAAAAGTAAGTAGCTCGGCAAAGCTCTGGAGTGATCAGGAGATTTCAGTTCAAATAAATATTGAGCCTCCATACTGGAAAACATGGTGGTGGTATTTACTATTGGTTCTATTAAGTGTATCTGTTTTTATTTTGATACTTCGTTTTCGTGTCTATCGTTTAAAGAGGGATAAAAGTATATTAGAAAATAAGGTTAAAGAACGAACATCTATTATAGCGGATCAGAATGAAGAATTACATGCTCAAACGGAGGAATTAGAAAAGCACCGAAACAAATTAGAGGAGCTGGTAAGTGAACGTACAACTGAATTACTTAAGGCCAAAAAAAATGCGGAGGATGCAGATGCGCTTAAATTAAGGTTTCTTGCCAATATGAGTCATGAGATTAGAACACCGATGCATGCCATTGTTGGTTTTACCAGTATTATGCAATATTCAGATCTATCACCGGAAGAGCGACAATCTTATTTCGAATTGATTAATCACAATGCCGATAACCTAATGGCATTAATTGAAGATATAATTGATATTTCCCGAATTGAGGCCAATCAACTGACAATTAAAACTGAAGCTGTTAATGTCACCGAATTGCTATCCAGTCAATATGAATACTTCAAATTAAAAGTGCAAAACAATCCTTTGCAAACGATAAAACTTAATATTTCAGAATCAGCAAGAAATTTGGTTATTAATACTGATGCACTCAGAGTAACTCAAATTATAACTAATCTTGCTGGTAACGCTTTAAAATATTGTGAAGTGGGTTTAATCGAAATCGGCTTATTAACCGATGAGGATTATTGTGAAATCTATGTTAATGATAATGGTCCAGGAATTGCGAAAGAACATCAGAAAGTAATATTTGATACTTTTGCTACTCTTGAAAAAACAGATAAACAAGCCAAGCGTGGTGTTGGACTGGGCTTGTCTATTTCGAAACAGTTGGCGCAGCTTTTAAAAGGAGAATTACTTTGTGACTCTAAACCAGGTCATGGCACCAAAATGAGTCTTCGCTTACCTTTATAAAGGTATTGCCAATAACCGAAAGGAAATCCGACCAAGGTATTTAAGTGATGATCAGATAATCAGCCTTGAGTTCTTCTAATCGTCGTCGTCGTCGGATGTAACATCCATTGAAACATTACTCACTTCATTGGTATAATAATAGACGACTATCTGAGCCGTATCGCGAAGAAAATTGACTTTACCTATGTCAACGCGATGGATGGGAAGGTCGGTTCGCTCTTTAAGATCTTCCATAAGTTCTTTACGTCGACCCGATTTGATTAGTTCTATTTTTTCATATATCACCAACTTACTAGATTCGTGTTTTAATAGCCATACGCGTTCAAGCGCAAAAGTGATTGCAATAACCATAAAGTTGGTGAGAGCTAATTCTGCATAACTAACATGTTTACTGCTTAAAGCATTGATAACCGAGACGCCTATAATCAGAAAAAGGTAGGTCATCTCCTTAATGGGTATTTGAGTGGTTCGATAGCGAATAATACCAAAGATGGCAAATAAGCCAAGTGCAAACCCCAATTGAAGTTTCACACTTTCCAAAAGAAAACAAAGCAAGAATACAATTGTGCTTATCAATAGAAATGTGAAGAGATAATCTTTGCGTTTAGCGGTTTGATAATATAGAACACGAACTAATATTAAGGAAACAATAAGATTGAATGAGAATCGAAGAAAGAGTTGTAATAATTCGCTCCAATTAACGATAGCGGTGTCTTGAATATTCATAATCTGGTTTTATGGTATTGTGTTTATTTCTTTAATTTTGAGAGTAGTCCAAATTTTTGTTTGAGTCTGTTTGCTTTGATGTGTCCGTTTAAGGATGCCGCTCCGAGGCAATATTTACTGCATGATTCTGGTCTAACCTTGTATTTTTTGAGTATTTGCATCCCTCGAGAAGTGATATTGAATTTCTCTTGTTTGAATTCAATTATAACTGCTTCGGGATATAATATTTCCTTTCCATCAATGCCTTTAAAACCTAGGTTGAAATCTATTGTTAGCCTTTCTTTAGTGCCAACTAATGTGATGCGATTAAAATGGTTGGATAGTTTAAGTTCAAGATCATTCATCTTGAATGGCGAGTTTTGTTCAACAAAGCTGGATTCAAAATTGGATTGATCAGGTGACTCAATGCGTTCAATTCTTTTCTTGATGGTTCTTCGCTTATTGTTCTTAAACTTTACTTCCAGAAAATGTTTCTTTGAGGCTACATATTCCCGCTTTCTAACCTTAAAGCGATTTAGCTTACCGTTTTGATGTGCCTCATACATATCAAAATCTTTGGTGTCATAATATTTAGTTTTGTACTGAAATAACCTTTCCGATTCAATCTCTAAAATTCTATAATCAGGTATAAGCTCATTAATAACATCCAACAATAAGTCAGAGGGTAAAATGAATTTAGTGTCGATGCGATTCATCAGACTCACATGATTCATTTCGTCTAAGGAGATGGCTTTATATCTATAAAGGGTCTCCTTAAGTGTATGACTAATATTGTTGTTAATCGATTCCATTAAAAAACTTACTTTTTTGTTTTCTTTTTTCTCATCTTGAGAAACTTAGGTTTGTATTCAAAGCCCACAAATAGAATATTGACTAAATCTGGTTTAATGACATCAAATTCATCCTGTCGTTTATAGGATAACTTGGCGTTTAAGCGTTTATTTAGTTCACCTTCAAGCGTGAAATAATAGCGGTATTTCCAATCTCCTCGCTCTTCATAGGGACTGATGCTGAAATAATATTCGATCCCTGCAGACGGATTTACCTTCCATTTCTTTTTCTGATACTTAACACTCAATTTGTGTCGATGACCCAGATAATTGATTGTGCCCTTTTCTGAACTGTTCCAATTAACATATTCATTTTGCAGCTGAGCACGATAGCGCCAGCGCAATCTATTTGTTTTTACTTCATATTTTAGATAGGCGGCAAATCGATGTATACGCCTATTATAATTTGGCTTTTCGAAATTTACCGCAAATCTATATATTCCACCAATGTCCAGTCGTTTCAGAGCCTCGTACCCCAGGTTAAATTCAGTCTGCCAGGTACTCAGCTGACTCGCATTTTCAAACAACCTTATTTCAGGCTCAATAGTGTATGAAACTTTCTTAGATAATTCACCTTTAAGCGTGAAATTAATCCATGTTTCAAAGTCCTCGTATTGGGCGTTCGCTGTTTGAGCAAACAAAAAAATAAGCACTATAATTCTTACTACTCTTGTCATCAAACCTTACTTAACAACATACAAATCTTCAATAATAAGATCTTGCTTCTTAGATATAATACTCACTTTCTTTTCAACCGTTATTAGCTTAGAAGTCATATTGTAATCTAATGTTTTGTCCTTTGAATAAACAAATACAGTGTAGTCCCCTTCTCTTAAATATGGAAATTCGAAATACCCATCATAGCTTGTTTTAACCTTATCGCCATAATAAGGCTCATCACCATAAATAATATATACGTCGTAATCTTGTGCAGGGTAGGTGTCTCTCAAAATGCTAAAATCAAAATTGTAATCTTGAATAATAATTTTGCCACCAATTTTTGCCATTCCGCCTTCACCCGGTCCTTTTTCACAAGCAGAGAATAAGGTAATGAGTATGGTTAATATTAATATGTTTTTCATCAAATATGTTTTAGTTATGGCAGCTTGCATACTTTAATGCTTTGTGAGCCAGTCTTACTACTCAACCTAAGAATGTATACTCCAGAATGAAGGTTCTTCTCTACATTCCATGTTAAATTATTAGAGCCCGCGAAGTAAAATGTATTCTTATCGCTTTGAACAATAGAACCATTGATGTTTAGTAGTTCTATGCTATAGTAGCCTTCTTGTTCAATGCTGAAAGTGATTTCAAATTTATTTCTAAACGGATTAGGATAACAATTCAAATTCGCATTAAAGTTAAACGATGGATTAAAAATGCCAACATCAGTATAGTTTGTATTAGGTCCACCTGGAGTTCCACCACCCCAGGAAGCTTCCCAGTTTTCACCTAAGCCGTTTTCGCTTGAAGGATGTTTAAGTTCAATTGAAGCGCCTTGACCATTGGCTTCTGATGGCCAATTGCCGCTTGGATAATAGTCAACAGCATCTACAAGCTGATCTTCATTATCATATAATCGTAAATAATCTCCGTTGCTACTTAGGCCAAATTCAAATTCACCACTTATATTATTTACCATTGGATAAGTGGTTTTAAACTTAACTTTGTCCTTACAGATGACGTGATAGGCACCAGGAGACAACAATAAGTTATCATTAAAAATAAAAGCGGAGTCATCCTGAGTGTCGCTAAACATCCAGTCTTTTAAATTAACACTTGTACTTCCGGCATTAAATAGCTCAATCCAATCTCCGGGTTTTATACTTTCAGATGATTTATAGAAGACCTCATTGATAACCACATTTCTATCACTGGCATCGGCCTTTGCAAAAATGGCTTTGTGAGTTGCTTCGGATGTTGGCGTGTAGTCCAATTTCGAGGAAATAGTTTCTAAATCGCCTTCCCATCCTACAAATTTGTATCCCGGTTCTGGAATGGCTTCAATAACAATGGGTACATCAGCATACTCATAAGAACTAGTGGGGTAGTAGGATAAAGCTCGACCATTGACTTGAACTTTCCCATGGTTTTTATCTGATATATCAATATTAATTCTTATTTCCTCATCAACACCAAATAGGCTCATAAGATCGTCCTCAAAATAATCCGGTCTGTACTGGGCGAAAGTTTTTAAAGAGGATATATTATAACTCCAATTGTTATAGCTTAAATTCCATCTTGTACAATGCGCCTGCATCTCATTGGAGTAGAGCTGGGAAATTGAATCAACCTTAGCTTTTATACGGGATGGTTGCCATGTAGTATTTAAATGTATTTTGGCTCGTTTTACAAATTCATGTTTAAAATCAGAATTCGCTTTAAGCTTGCGAAACAACAATGTTGACCAAGGCGGATTTGGCCAACCAGACCCATTACTGGCCAATGCATCGGATAAAGAATTGTATTTGAAATTTTCGTTCCCATATAGGCCAAAGCCAAAATCGGTATCATATAATATCCATCTGTACCTACTCTTTGTACTCGTGGTATTCCAAAACTTAATGTTATTGCCAGGCCAATCACGATTGTCAATATAGGTCTGGATTAATAAATAATCGATGTAGTTTTCAATGTCTATGATGGATTTTACTTTTTCGTAATTGTCTTGATCGGATAAATTGTTAGATTCTACAAACTGTAGTAATTCCTTGTATTTATCATTGTTACCACTCACAACATAACCATCGCGTTCAAGAATATTTACACTGTCTGCTCTAATATAGGTATGATCTGATATAAAATGTTCATTGATTTTCTCACGCATATTAAGTATTCCCCAGTATGCGCCATTTAAATAAACTACCGTTGGTTGATAGCCTTGTGATTCTACATCAATCGGTTCCATGATGTCGCCGATTAGAGCATCACGAAAATGAGTCGTGTAGAAGTCATTGCCCGAATTTCGCAGTACCAAGGCTTCATATTTATTATTGTCTCTGTTTTTAAAAAACTTATAGCTTAATGAACCATCACCATATTCCTTTCGGGCAAATAGGGACATAGACTTAAGAGGGTGAGCTCTTGACCAGGCGCCAAAAATTTTCACCCCTACACCTTGATCGATTTGCTTTACACCATTTTGATCGAAATACTCAAAGTGCATTGGTTTTTCCCAGTCTTGCCAAAAGTTAGCTCCAAAGTGAGGATTGTCATTTTCAGCATTTGGACCCATGACATATATGCCAGTTTGATAATCCCAAAGATTATCAGGATCTGTGGATAAGCTAACAACCGGAAGTGTGTGATTTTTGCCAATAACATAAGTGTGCGTCGTGACAGGACCAGCTAATTTATCATTTTCATATATACGTGCCCGAATTACAGAGTCAGAATTAATTTCAAGGGGAGCCGTGTATAATAAGCTATTCTTATTTGGAATTGATCCATCTGTTGTAAAATGGATTTCTCCATTAGAAGTTTCAGGAAGGCTTAAAGTCAGTCTTAAAGAATTAGCATGCATGCCGCCATATTCAGAAAACATAACAGAATCAGTGTTCAGTACATTGGCTGTTGTTCCGGTATTGGCCTGGCCGGGAGTTGGAGTTTCAAAATAAGCCCAATCCATGTCGCCATCGGTTTTTCTTCCAAATGATACATCGCTATAAACTTGTGTGGCTTCAACCGAATCAATTAATTCCTTTTGACGAAAAAGATAAAGTGATTCACCATCCGCTTTTATTTTAAAATTGGTATGCAGATACGATTGCGGTAAATTAATATGTTCAGATGCTATTTTGCCTGAAACTTCATTTAGTCCAAGAGACAAAAAAGGCACACAACTAAGATCGGATGAGGTTATGGAATAGTTGTGAACCTGAATGGCTAATACGTTGTCTCCATTCTGTAATATTTCTTTCCATTGTAATATTTCATATGCTTCCGGCGGAATGCCTTGATACATGAATGCTTCGTGATCCCAGTCATCAGCAGCCTGATTATATGCAACGAAATTTCCAGACGTACCAATGTTTGAGCGTGCTATTTCCTTTCCATTGATATAAGCAACAAATCCATCATCATAGTCCATATGCAATATGAGCTGTGAGATCATATCCATATCATCAATAGTAAATTTTTTACGAACAAAGAGACTAATTGTTGGATCTATGATGGTTTCATCATCATCGTCTCCATAACCAATCCCGGATAAACCAATGCTCCAATCTTCATCATTAAACTCTAATGTTTTCCAGGAAGCATCTAATTCTTGAGTAGGGATTAAGTATCTTAGTTCATCACCTTTATCTAAAATAGTATGCCATTCGTTTATAAGATTTATTCGGTTTTTACCGGAAGCAAAAACAAATAAATGATCATCAGTTGAAAGCGTTATGTCCGGCAAAGCCCATTTGAAGGTATCCTGTAAGTTATCTGTAAGAAAGTATTGGTTTAAGCTAACGACATCGTTTGAAGAGTTATACAGTTCTAACCAATCCGGATAGTCGCCATCTTCGTCGCTAAGACCTGTGACATTGGAAGAAACAAATTCGTTGATCTTAATTTGTCCCAAGGAGTAAGTAGGAACAAATAGTATAAATATGGCAAAAGCCAGTAATGGCCTTATGTTTTTAGGATCTTTAAACATGGATTTTAGCGGATTTGGATGTAATAATACACTTTATGAAAGCATTAACAAAGAAAATGACTTCATAAAAAACTCATAATCCAATATTAATTTAGGATAAATGAATTTGTAATGCTATGTATATCAGGGTGTGTTGGGATTTGGCAATGGGTCTTTGCTTAAAAGTTAAAACCTAAACCAAGTTCAATGTAATTACCGGTTGGGATAGCAAATTCAGTAGAAGTATGACTGTTGCGAAATTGGTAATTGGCCTTCAATACAATGTCCTCTGTGAAATTAAAATTAGTGCCAATGGCCAATATGGTCATGTAATTTTGAACCCTTGGCAATGCAATCAGTTCTTGTTCCACTTCCTTATGAGTATTTAGATGTTCAAGACGTACAAATATTGGTAATTTCATTTCATGTGTATCAATTAGGCGCTTTTCAATACTCTTTCGATTCCACCAAAACCAATGTAAAAGGTCTACTCCAAATTCAGAATAGATACCAAAAGCTTTTTTCCCAAGTACCTCGCCATTCCCATTTTTGGCTTTAGTTAATTGATAAATGCCATTCGTGTCGGACAGCCATCCATAGTTGCCTGAAAGTAAAAAACGAAAATTTTTGGGACTATAACGCAAGTAGCCTGATAGTAAAGTTAGATTAGAGTTTAAGTCGTAATTTTTATTTTCGAATTGATAGCTGTGGTTCCCATTTGACCCGTAGTAGGCTGATAAGTTTAGGTCAAGCACTCCGGATGTTGAGTAATTTATCTGACCAACTATGGCCAATGAATTTAAATCAAATGCCTCTCGTCCATTTCGAACCCATGTAGCACTTTTAAAATGTTGGGCATCCAAGCCTGAAACAAGACTTGCAAAATAACTGAAGTCATCATTGAACTTTCCATAGGCTGCGGCTCCCAGTTCAATCCATGTTGATGGGAGTATGATTCGTTCGCTTTCCGGACGATTAACTGAGTAGAACAAAATAGGTTCGTCATTACTGTTGATATAGCCTATTCCAAGTGGATGAAATCCAAGTCTTAAATTAAAAGCCGGATCATATCGGTAATCCGCAAATAATTCGAAGTTTAATTCAGTATGACCATCGCTATTCGCACTAAGGTATTCAATTTGGATTTCACTATTAATTATGAATTTCTGAGTAAAGCGATATCCAAAAAATATGGCTAAACGGTAAAGGTTATTGTAGTAGAGTTCGATGTCATCAAGGGCTTCCCTGTCAGGTGTAAATCCAGGTGTTGCAACATGGTTTATCTCGCCAAAACCACTTATTGACCAGGGTTTTTCAGAAAAGAAAATGCTTGAAGCCGCTTTCCCTAAACCGGGGTATTGTTTTGATTGTACTATTGAATCATTATTTGCACTTTGTGCCAATGAAATTAAGCTTATTGAAAAAAAGACCATCAGTATGATTAATCGTATTCTCATATTTATAGGAATTAGATCAGTTGGATTTCCTGATCTAAATTATAAAAGATTTTTAGTACATGCATGCTTATAGTGGCATTTTAAATAAAGGTTCAGAAGTAAGATTGTGTATTACTTTTTAAGGGCGAGTTTTAACTAACCAACATTCTTTTCACAAACCCATATTTTTCTGGCAAAATTGGTTTGACCTCTTTTACCGACACTACATTGATCTGTTATTGAAAACCCTGTGCTATGAATAAAGTCTGTTATGTCTGAGGTTGATACAATAATAAGTCGATCAGTAAGTTCTGCAGATGACTTAATGATGTGCAAGACATCCTCATCGCTTGAACGACTGTATAAATTATATGGAAGATCAAGAATGGCAGCATCATACCTGTGTTTGATGTCTTTTATATCGGAGCGATAAACCGTAGATGTATAGTTAAAGTGAGCAAGGTTTTTTCGTGCATCTCGGGTTGCTTTCCAGTTAATGTCACAACCATCAATATCAACACCAGCAAAACAGGCTTCTAATAAAATTGTGCCTACACCGCAACATGCATCTATTAACTTTTTACTCCTGTCAGCTTTGGTTGCAATACTGACAAGGGCTTTGGCGATACTTACTCCTATTGAGTTACTGAAGGAGAATGGTTTTTTGTTGTGTTTGTGCCAGTCAAATTTATCTTTAATTAATATGCCAAAATACCATGTGCTATCGTAAAGGCATAAGCCATAAGTAATACTTGGATTATAATAATCAGGATCACCTTCAATACTCCAACCTATATCTTTCAGTTTTTTAAGTCTAACGGTGTATTCAGTAGTGTCATTTTCAAGAACCAGATACTCCACTTTGAAACCTTCAGCACAAATATTCTCTTTTTTAACTTTATCTATTAAAGTTGAATAGTCTTCAGAAAACGAAATGACATCAAGTCTTTTTTTAATGTAAGCGCTATATGAAGGCTCCGTTTTTATGTTCGAAATAAGTTGTCTATTCTTTTCTTCCTTGTTAAAAATATGTCTCGTTTCCAGCTTACATAATTCAGCTTCCGCGGAATCATAACTAAAGGTATATATATATCGGTGTGTTGGCATTTTTTTTTTTTTTTTGATAGTTATTAGCGTAAAGCTAGTGTTTTTTAAATAATTACTTGAGCCGGAATGTGATTGTAAAGGGGAGGGGCTGATTAGAAGTGGAGTATTAAGGTTGGGATACAAAAAAAGGTTAACTTCTTTCGAAACTAACCTTTGATGTGGTGCCACCTGGAATCGCAACGATAGCTATCGTGGCAGGGATACACGGATTTTCAGGGGTATTATAACGATCCATATTTTACCAAGAGTTTTTTTCCAATGTTAGGATGTAACTTGAAATTTTGATAATAGGTTCTATTTCTGTTTCGCTTGATGTGTTTTTCAATAGCAAGTGCCTGTTCTCGTGATTCACAAATAAGACTAAAGAAAATGTACCAGTCATCTGCAAATTTTGTGCTTGCAGTTTTGAATTCGTGAGAATTGTGCAAAGAAAGTCTACGTTTTAAATCTTCAGATTGGCCAATGTAATACTTGTCGAATTTTGCAGAGTGAATTATATAGACATGAAACGGCATATTGTAAGATACAAAAAAAGGTTAACTTCTTTCGAAATTAACCTTTGATGTGGTGCCACCTGGAATCGCCACGATAGCTATCGTGGCAGAGATACACGGATTTTCAGGGGTACTATAACGATCCATATTTTATCAAGAGTTTTTTTCCAATGTTAGGATGTAACTTGAGATTTTGATAATAGGTTCTATTTCTGTTTCGCTTGATGTGTTTTTCAATAGCAAGTGCCAGTTCTCGTGATTCACAAATAAGACTAAAGAAAATGTACCAGTCATCTGCAAATTTTGTGCTTGCAGTTTTGAATTCGTGAGAATTGTGCCAAGAAAGTCTACGTTTTAAATCTTCAGATTGGCCAATGTAATACTTGTCGAATTTTGCAGAGTGAATTATATAGACATGAAACGGCATATTGTAAGATACAAAAAAAGGTTAACTTCTTTCGAAATTAACCTTTGGTGTGGTGCCACCTGGAATCGCCACGATAGCTATCGTGGCAGAGATACACGGATTTTCAGGGGTGCTATAACGATCCATATTTTATCAAGAGTTTTTTTCCAATGTTAGGATGTAACTTGAGATTTTGATAATAGGTTCTATTTCTGTTTCGCTTGATGTGTTTTTCAATAGCAAGTGCCTGTTCTCGTGATTCACAAATAAGACTAAAGAAAATGTACCAGTCATCTGCAAATTTTGTGCTTGCAGTTTTGAATTCGTGAGAATTGTGCCAAGAAAGTCTACGTTTTAAATCTTCAGATTGGCCAATGTAATACTTGTCGAATTTTGCAGAGTGAATTATATAGACATGAAACGGCATATTGTAAGATACAAAAAAAGGTTAACTTCTTTCGAAATTAACCTTTATTGTGGTGCCACCTGGAATCGAACCAGGGACACACGGATTTTCAGTCCGTTGCTCTACCAACTGAGCTATGGCACCCAGTTATTTCTACAATGTAAAAATAACAAACAATAACCCTTTACCCTTTTTTATTAGTTCTGTCCCCACAGAAACTAACAAACCCTAAAATCAGTCATTAAAAACTGGTGGTGCCACCTGGAATCGAACCAGGGACACATGGATTTTCAGTCCATTGCTCTACCAACTGAGCTATGGCACCAATTCAATAAAATACCCCTTGTTTCGGGGCTTTCAGGGGCATTTCCTTCGAAATGCGGTGCAAATATACGCAAAGATTTTTTAACTCAAAATCATTTTTACTTTTTTACTTTTCCTTTTTGCCGAAACCTGTTCTAATTTGCTTGATATTTAGTATTTTTGCGCCTCATAATTTTTTCATGGAATATCATAATTTTACTTTGCCCAATGGGGTTCGCATTATTCACCGTCAGGATAAGTCTCCTGTCGGTCATTGCGGTTTAATATTAAATGTAGGCTCACGCGACGAGAATAAGGAAGAGCATGGTATGGCTCATTTTATTGAGCATGTTGTGTTTAAGGGTACTAAAAAAAGAAAGGCCTACCATATACTTAGTCGTTTAGATGATGTTGGAGGGGAGCTAAACGCCTATACAACCAAGGAGGAGACATGTATTTATGCTTCTTTTCTTAAGCAGGATTTTGAGCGAGCTGTTGAACTGATTCATGATATTTCGTTCAATTCGATATTTCCACCTAAAGAGATTGAAAAAGAAAAAGAAGTAATCATTGATGAGATTAACTCTTATAAGGACAGTCCTGCAGAATTGATCTTTGATGAGTTTGAAGAAATGTTGTTCGAGGGCGATCCTATGGGGCGAAATATTCTTGGTACTCCTGAGCACTTGAAAACATTTGGACAAAAGGAAATTCAGACTTTTATAGATAGAAATTACAATACCGATCAGATGGTGTTTTGCTCGGTAGCCGATGTTCCATTTAAAAAGGTATTGGCATGGGCTGAGAAATATTTAGGTCAGATTAAAAATAATCCAAGAGATTTTAAGAGGTCGGAAGTAAGCAATTATGTACCACAATCAATGACCATTGAAAAAGACACGCATCAATGTCATGTGATGATAGGGAATGTTGCCTACGATTATAAGCACCCTAAGCGCTTACATTTACATTTGTTGAATAACTTGCTTGGTGGCCCAGGTATGAATTCAAGGCTTAATATGGCTTTACGTGAAAAAAATGGGATTGCTTACAATGTAGAGTCAACTTATGCTCCTTTTTACGGAACGGGAGTTTTTTCCATCTATTTTGGAACAGATTCTGATAATCTTAATCGTTCGTTTTCGATTATTAACAAAGAGTTGAAGTTGCTGAGGAATAAATCTCTTGGTTCCTTGCAATTGCATAAGGCAGCTCGTCAATTAAAAGGTCAGATTGCCATTTCAGCAGATAATCGCGAAAACTTGATGTTGAATATTGGCAAGAGCTACTTGTTATATAATCAAGTGGATAGCCTGGAAACCATAAACAATAAAATTGATTCGATTAAGGCATCGGACTTAATGGAAGTGGCTAATGAAATTCTATCTGATTCCCGTTTATCCTATTTAATTTACCAATAGCAATGAATTATTCTATCGATCTGGAACAATATATATTAGATCATATTGAAGAGGAGAGTGATGTGTTAAAAGAGTTGAACCGCCAGACGCATGTTAAAATGCTACAGCCTCGCATGTTGAGTGGTCATGTACAAGGGCAGATATTGAAAATGCTTTGTCAGATGATTAATCCGCTTAATGTACTTGAAATTGGAACTTTTACAGGCTATTCGGCCATAAGTATGGCTAGTGGTATGGAAAGGGAAGGTGCTCACGTTGACACGATTGAGATTAACGATGAATTAGCACCCTTTGTCAATCCCTTTTTAGAAAAGGCAGGCTTGACTGAAAAGATCAGTCTACATATTGGAAATGCTTTAGATGTAATTCCTAAGCTGGATAAAAATTATGATTTAATTTTTATGGATGGCGATAAACGTGTGTATTCAGAATATTACGATTTAGTTTTTGATAAGCTCAATCCGGGTGGATATATCCTTGCAGATAATGTGCTCTGGGACGGCAAGGTGGTTGAAGATTTGAACCCTAATGATACCTACACTAAAGGGATTTTGGCCTTCAATAAAATGATTAAGGAGGATGAACGAGTTGAAAAAGTAATTTTGCCCTTTCGCGATGGTATTTTTCTTATTCGCAAAAAAGGATAAACAATTCGACTTAAGCGACTGTTTAGCATCAAACCAATAAGCGCACAAATTATGAAAACAGCTATATTTTACGGATCATCGTTAGGAAATACACATTTTGTTGCCGAGAAAATTCAAAAGCAATTACCTGAGGCTGTTTGTCAATCGGTGAATGATTTGAAAAGTGCAGATATTCTTAAGTATGATTTTATAATTCTGGGTACCTCAACCTGGGGCGTTGGTAATCTTCAGGATGATTTTGAGCTATTTGTTGAAATGTTGCTATCTCTGGACCTGTCCGATAAAACATTTGCCTTATTCGGGTGCGGTGATCAGGGCACTTATCCTGATACTTTTTGCAATGGAATGGGTAAGTTGTATTATTTATTAGTTGATAAGGGCTGGAAAGTTATTGGAAACTGGTCAATTGATGGATATGACTTTTCTGAATCAGAGGCGGTAATTGATGATCATTTTGTTGGATTAGCCTTGGATGAAGATAATGAGCCCGATATGACGGATGTTAGAATAAAGGAATGGCTTCAAATACTTAAGACAGAAATATAAGCTGATTTTAAGTTATCAATTTATCCAGATCCTGTTTCTCAAATAAAGTAGGATAGTCATCCAGAAATTGCTCCATTACCACACGTAATACCGCTTCACGCATAAACTTTGATTTATTGCTTATTTTATACTTTTTGCAATAAACCTCTACGGCTTCATTTTCTTTGTCATTCAATAAGAAAGTAGCTTTGTGTTTGCGAATCAGAGCTTTGTCTCTGTTTAAAATGGCAAGTTCTTTTTTCTTATCTTTTTTAGTCATTCGCTGCTACTGTGCTTGTGCTCTACAAAAGTATAAAAAACCGTGGCTTATCAAAAGTTGCGCATGATTCAAGCTATCATAAAGCTTTAATAAAAAAGTACAATGAGAATAAAAATAGCAGTGAAGTGATATTAATTGAAAAAACACAGTTAAATTTGCACTTTGCATAAAAAAACACAGAATAATAATAAATTATAATGGGACGCGCATTTGAATACAGAAAGGCCTCCAAGCTAAAGCGTTGGGGAACAATGGCCAAAACATTTACAAAGATAGGCAAGCAAATAACCATGTGTGTGAAAGAAAGCGGACCTGATCCGGCTAGTAATTCACGTTTGCGTGTATTGATGCAGAATGCGAAGGCTGCTAATATGCCTAAGGATAATGTAGAGCGTGCTATTAAAAAAGCCACAAGCAAAGATACAGCTGACTATAAAGAGGTGGTATATGAAGGGTATGGCCCTTTCGGAACAGCCTTTATGGTGGAAACAGCAACTGATAACACTACGCGTACTGTGGCTAATGTTCGCAGTTACTTTAATAAATATGGTGGTTCTTTAGGAACTAGTGGTTGTGTTGATTACATGTTTGAGCATAAGTGTAATTTCAAGGTGGCCATGAAAGATGGGCTAGATCTGGAGGAACTTGAGCTCGAGTTAATCGATGCCGGTGTGCAGGAGATTTTTGAAGAAGAAGGCTCCATAATGATTTATGGTGACTTTGAGGGTTTCGGGCCAATACAAAAGTACCTTGAAGATAATGGCTTTGAAATTGATAATGCCGAATTTGAGCGGATTCCTCAGGATACTAAAGAGCTGACGGATGAACAAAATGCTGAGATTGAAAAATTGTTGGCAAAATTTGAAGAAGACGATGATGTTACCAATGTCTTCAATAATATTAAGTAAGGAATAGACCAGATTTATATGGAAACGGCAAGTGTGGATTCGCACTTGCCGTTTTTTTTGTTTTCAAGTTCTTTCTTTCCAAATAAGAGGCTGAGATTAGACTAAATCTTATAGGATTAATTTTATTTAGTATGAATTTAAATAGTGACACAAATCATGTGTGCTATTCTTGCTTATTGCCTTTAAGATATGTATTTTTCAGATTGATAAATAATTAAATAAAAACATATTCATGCAAGACTTAAAACAATACATAGAGGACAATAAACAACGTTTTCTGGATGAATTATTTGAATTGATTCGTATTCCATCTATTAGTTCTAAACCTGAGCATAAAGATGATATGTATCGCTGTGCAGAAATGTGGAAGAAGCTTATACTTGAAGGAGGAGCAGATAAAGCAGTGATAATGGAAACCGAAGGTAATCCGGTTATCTATGCCGAGAAAATTTTAGATCCTTCATACCAAACCGTTTTGGTATATGCTCATTACGATGTTCAGCCAGCTGAGCCATTAGAATTATGGACATCTCCACCATTTGAACCTGAAGTGCGCGAAGGTAAAATTTTTGCCAGAGGTGCGGATGATGATAAAGGACAGGGCTTTATGCATACCAAAGCTTTTGAATACCTTGTTCGTACGAATCAATTAAAGTGTAATGTTAAGTTCTTAATTGAAGGTGAAGAAGAGGTAGGATCACCAAGTCTGCCAAAATTCTGTGAGGATAATAAGGAATTATTAAAGTCGGATGTAATTTTGGTGTCGGATACCGGAATGATTGCTCCTGATGTGCCAACGATCACAACTGGTCTTCGCGGTCTGTGTTACTGGGAAGTTGAAGTTACAGGTCCTAGCCGTGATTTACACTCTGGTTTATTTGGTGGGGCTGTTGCCAATCCTATTAATGTTTTGGCAAATATGATTACCCAGATGGTTGATGAAAATGGGCATATAACTGTGCCTGGTTTTTATGATGATGTAATTGAGGTGTCAGATGCTGAAAGAGCTATGATGGCTGAAGCTCCTTATAGTGAAGAGGAATATAAAAGTGCATTGGATGTTGAAGAGTTAGCTGGCGAAAAAGGTTTCAGCACGAACGAACGTACAGGTATTCGCCCATCATTTGATGTGTGTGGTATTTGGGGAGGATATACCGGTGAAGGAGCGAAAACGGTATTGCCTTCGAAAGCTTATGCTAAAATTTCTTCTCGTTTAGTACCAGATCAGGATCACCACAAAATTGCAGACTTATTCTGTAAACATTTTGAATCAATATCACCAAAGAGTGTAAAAGTAAATGTGAAGCATTTGCACGGTGGACAGGCTTATGGATGTCCAATTGATTTACCTGCATATAAGGCAGCCGAAAAAGCTAATGAAACTGTTTTTGGTAAAAAACCGGTACCAGTTCGAAGTGGTGGATCTATTCCTATTATTTCGGATTTTGAACAGATTTTAGGAGTCAAGTCTGTATTAATGGGATTCGGTTTGGAAGCCGATGCAATACATTCGCCAAATGAGAATTACCCATTGGAACAATTCTTTAATGGGATTGAAACTATTCCTTATTTCTACAAGTATTTTAGTGAAATGGATAAGTAATCATTTTTTATAGACCCCCTAATTATAACATAGGGGGGTGTGATAAAATAGTATAATATATAAAGCCATCTATTCTTTTGTAAAAGGGTAGGTGGTTTTTTTATACTTTCTAATTGATAATTTAAGGCCTGTTTATTTAAGGGGGTATATTTATGAAAAGTATTAAAAAACGAGCGTTTAGTGTAAAAATGAAGCTTATTGACATGAAAAAATAAAAAATTATCAAAAATACCCCTAAAAATGATGTTGATTTAGTAAAAAAATATATTTTTGCTCCTGCTAACTCGATAAAAAAGAAAAGACATTATGGCGCAATTAAGATTTCAAGCTCTTGCGGAGCTAATGAACAGACAACCAAAAGAAGTTGTTTTTCCATCAACAAAGGCAACTGACTATTATGGAGAATTAGTCTTTAATAAAGACTCAATGGCTAAGTATCTTTCAGGAGATGCCTATAAGGCTGTTAAAGTAGCCATGGACAAAGGCGAATCAATTGATCGTAAGATTGCAGATAACGTTGCTTCAGGAATGAAGGCCTGGGCAATGGAGCATGGTGCTACACATTATACGCACTGGTTTCAGCCATTGACTGATGGTACTGCTGAGAAACATGATGGTTTCATCGATTATGGTGATAACGATACTATGATTGAAGCTTTCTCTGGAAAATTATTAGCACAGCAAGAACCAGATGCTTCTTCTTTCCCTAACGGAGGTATTCGTCAAACATTTGAAGCACGTGGATATACGGCTTGGGATGTTTCATCACCTGCTTTTATTATGGGTACAACACTTTGTATTCCTACAGTATTTATTTCATATACTGGTGAAGCATTAGATTATAAAACACCTTTTTTAAAGGCTCTTGCAGCGGTTGATAAAGCAGCTGTTTCGGTAGCTCAATATTTCGATAAAGATGTTAAGAAAGTTCACACTAACTTAGGTTGGGAGCAAGAATATTTCTTGATTGATCAGGCATTGTATCAAGCTCGTCCTGACTTAATGATTACAGGTCGTGCACTGATGGGACATTCCTCTTCAAAAGATCAACAGTTAGATGATCACTACTTTGGTTCAATTCCGGAGCGTGTATCTAAATTTATGATTGAATTGGAGATTGAATCTCATAAGCATGGTGTGCCGGTTAAGACTCGTCATAATGAGGTTGCTCCAAATCAGTTTGAATTAGCTCCTATTTATGCGGAAGCTAACTTAGCCAACGATCATAACCAATTGGTTATGGACTTAATGAAGCGTATTGCTCGCCGTCATAAGTTCGAAGTCTTGTTGCACGAAAAACCATTTGCTGGAATTAATGGATCCGGAAAGCATAATAACTGGTCATTACAAACGGACACTGGGGTTGTACTTTTGGCTCCTGGTAAGAATCCAAAAGGAAACTTACAGTTCTTAACCTTTGTGGTGAATGCGATTGCTGCTGTATATAAAAATCAGGATTTATTACGTGCTACAATATTAACCGCATCCAATAGTCATAGACTAGGAGCGAATGAAGCACCTCCTGCTATTATCTCTGTATTTACGGGTTCTCAGATTGCGGATACTCTTGATAACTTAGCAGAAAGAATTACGGATCAGAAAATGAGTCCGGATGAGAAGACTGCTTTAAAATTGGGTATTGGTCGTATTCCTGAGATTCTTTTAGATAACACTGATCGTAACCGTACTTCACCATTTGCATTTACTGGAAACCGTTTTGAGTTCCGTGCTGTAGGTTCTACTGCCAACTGTGCATCTCCATTAACGGCTTTAAGTGCTGCAATGGCTGTTCAGTTAACCGAATTTAAAACTGATGTTGATGCTTTAATTGAAAAAGGCGTTAAGAAAGATGAGGCTATCTTCCAGATGATTAAGAAAACCATTTTGGAATCAAATCCTATTCGTTTCAACGGTGATGGATATTCTGATGATTGGAAAGTTGAAGCAGCTAAGCGTGGTTTAACTAATATTACATCGGTTCCTGAATCTTTATCTAAATATTTAGAGCCTGCAGCTAAGAAGTCATTAATCGAAACTGGTGTGATGTCGGAGCGTGAGCTTGAGGCCAGAGTAGAAGTTGAAATGGAGAAGTTCACCATGAAGATTCAAATTGAATCTCGTGTATTGGGTGACTTAGCAATTAATCATATTGTACCTACGGCTGTTGCTTATCAAACGCAGTTAATTCAGAATGTACAAGGAATGCGTGACATCTTTTCGGAAGACGAGTTTGCAAGTTTAGCAGGTCCTCGTAAGGAATTGATCAAAACCATTTCTGGTCACATTAGCGCAATTAAAGCTAAAGTAGCTGAAATGACTGAAGCGCGTAAGAAATGTAATGCTATTGAGGGAGAAACGGAAAAAGCCTTTGCCTATGACAAAGATGTACGTCCTTTCTTAGACGATGTGCGTTATCATATCGATAAGCTGGAATTAATTGTTGATAATGAATTATGGCCATTGCCTAAGTTCCGCGAATTATTATTCCACAGATAGTATTTAAATACTAGCATATAAGTAACCCGCATCGATGAATCATTCCGATGCGGGTTTATTTTTTCTAGCTTGATTAATTAGATCATTGATAAAATTGCTTTTGTAACATTGTAGGCACCTTCCTCTATCTGAAGAATGTTAGCGTCTAGCATATAACAAGGCGTTGTTGCAATTTTGTTTAGCTCGTCAATAATAACTTCACCGTGGTTGGTTAATTCGTGCGTACTTCCCATCGCTTCGATGGCATCAGCAGTACTTTTATCTTGTCCTATGGTGACTTTAGTATTGTCAATAACTTTAGCCACAACAGCCGGCGAAATACACAATGCACCAATGGGTTTTTTTGAAGCATGAGTATCCTGAAGAGCTCTGGTCGTCTCAGTCTCAACAGAGCAATTGTTGCCTTCAAATGCAAACGAGCTCAGGTTTTTAGCAGCGCCAAATCCACCCGGAAGCATTAAAGCATCAAAGTCTGCAGCTTTGTATTCAGATAATGGCTTGATGTCTCCTCGTGCAATACGAGCAGCCTCTATAAAAACATTTCGTTTCTCCTGCATCTCATCTCCATTAGTGTGGTTGATAACATGATGCTGCTCAATATCAGGAGCGAATAAAGTATATTCAGCTCCTTGTTTTGCTATTGCTAGCATTGTAAGAACTGATTCGTGAATTTCGGCACCATCATAAACGCCACATCCAGATAAGATTACCGCTATTTTTTTTGTGCTTGACATGATTGTAATATTAAGTTTTCAGATACTTAAAATTACAACTTTTTGAATTGGAATAAAGAATGAAATAATAATTTCAGTTAAAATCGTTTAAGTTAGAACCTTATTAATTTCTCAAGTGTAGGATCATTATCGATTTGGCTTCAATTAATATGTTGGTAAAATCATCGAAGCGAGCTTCAGAAGCAACATCATAAGCCCAGGTGTATCCGGTTAAAACTTCAGCGTAAATATCTCTTCGGGCCCTGAAGGGAGATTCTGTATTATTAATAATAATGAGTGCCGTATTTTCACCCTGTTTACGCGCATAGGCATATATTCCTTCGATAGGTGCAAATTGGATTAATTCTCCGGAGAAAAGGGCCGCATTTTTGTTTCTCCAATTGAGTACACGATGAATAAATTCATAAAAACTCTTTTCATTAGACGAGAAGCCGCTTTGCAGAAATCCATTTTTAGAATCATCAGGCCAACCTCCGGGAAAGTCTTTCCGAACAGCACCTTTGCCTTTGTTAATTGTACCATCCAAAAGCCATTCAGTCCCATACGTGATGCTTGGAATACCTCTGGTTGTAAGAATATAACCAGCCATCATTTTTGCCTGATCTATTTCCTTATCTGCATTTGAATATAGACGTGATAGCTGATGATTATCTGCCATCACAATGTTGCCAAATGCATTGGTGTATTTAGAATCTGTGGTTAGAGCAGCGTATAAATTATATACTCCTTCCTGAGAATCTTCAAATATTGAAAATGCATTAGAAAGAGTAGAGGCAAGTTCGTAATCTGTAATGTGGATATTCTTTTTGTCTATTCCTGATCTAAGGGCTATGTCTTGCCACGATAATGCATTGCCATTCTGTTCAGGATTGCTATCCGCAACGATGGATAGGTTGGGGAAATCCTGAGATAGGCTCGAGAAAAGTTGAGAAAGAAAACCTACACTGTTATGCTCTATTTTATCAATTTTAAGCGCATCAGCTTGTGAACTTTCCAGCCACCAGATGCCATACTGTATAAGTAACTTTTTTAATATCCTATCATTTTGATTTAGGGAGGGCATGTTAATTTCACTCCATTCTCCAAATGCTCTTTCCTTATCATACTCCGAAGCATATGGATCGTTTAGGATGTAGTTGTTCGTTGATTTGTACTTGAGGTTATCCGCGTAAAAAAAACTTGAATTTGGTTTGCTCACGTACCAGTCATGATATTTCCCCGTTTGATGGAAAACCATATTCTGTATGAATTTCAATCCTCTTTTGCGACTTTCATAAATGAGTTGTTGGTAACTATTTATATCTCCAAGTCGTGCATCAATCTTATAAAAATCCGTTATTCCATTCCTTTGGTACGACATGGACATCAGGTTGCTTTCCATTACTGGCAGAAGGTCTATGCATGTCATCCCAAGCTGTTGAATGTAATCCAAATTTGTTGTAATGCCATTCAAATCACCGCCATGTATACCAACCGGATTTAGTCGATCGTTAACTTCAAAGAAACCAGATTCTTTATCGTTTTTTGTATTGCTATTGCAAAATCGATCAGGAATAATCTGGTAAATAATGTCTTCCGCTGTGAGTCGTGTTTGATTTCTGTTTTCACGATTAAAGAGTTGGAAATTATATGTACCTTGATTTCCTCTTGCATCGGAGAATGTTATTGGAATTATACCTGTTTGAGCACCTGCTTCAATTGTTATATCTATGAATAGATAATTTGAGTTGTCACCAGAATATATTTTATCGACTGAGACGCCTTGATGATTAAAACCAACATTAACAGGCGGTGCAAAGTTACCCGATGCCACCAAGGTAATTGTGTTATACTTAAGTCCAATCCACCAGTTACCTGGAGATACATTTACATCAATATTACGTGCATTCACAATAAGTGAAAACAGCAATAGAACAACTGTCGTTAAGGCGGTTATTTGAGTTCGTTTCATTGTGTGATGATACAGTAGTCGTTCTTTTTCAATAAAATAAAACATTTTAACGAAAAAGTAAATTTTTCCCAGCCGTAATATTAATAAAAAAAGGAGTCAATTGACTCCTTTTTTTTCTTATAATGAATTTTAGGTGATGACTATACTTAAACCTGAGCCATCAATACGATTTATTTTACCTTTACACTAGTCGATTTGTGAGGTTCAATACTTATTAATTGATTAAATACTGAAAGTTCAACTTTCTGATCAGCGTGAGAAATGACCTCAACTTCATCTTGAGATACTAATACCTCCAAATCGTTATTCATAAAGGTCAAACGGAAGGCATACGCTTTCCACTCCTTAGGGATAACGGGACTTAGGAATAGTTTACCATCATATACCCGTTTGCCACCAAACCCTTCTACAATTGACATCCATGTTCCGGCCATACTGGTAATATGAAGTCCTTCGTGCGCTTCATGGTTGTAATCATCTATGTCTAAACGTGATGTGCGTAGATACATTTCGTAGGCTTTATCGATCTCGCCAATTTTAGCTGCTAAAATCGAATGAACACATGGCGATAGTGATGACTCATGAACGGTTCGAGGTTCGTAAAACTCAAAATTTCGCTTAATTGTTTCTGTGTCAAACTCATCTTCCAGAACATAAATACCTTGTAAGGTATCCGCTTGTTTTATGTAACAGCTACGCAGAATTCTATCCCACGACCAATATTGGTTAATTGGACGTTGCTTAGGATCAAGATCGGCAACAAGAGTATGATCTTTATCCATAAAGCCATCTTGCTGCATAAACACATTCATCTCCTCGTTAAATGGAAAATACATGTTGTCTACAATGTCTTTCCATTTAGCTACTTCTTCTTCAGCATTAAAGTTAATTTTTGCTGTAATCGATTCGTATGCCGAAGGATTATTTTTCTTAACAATCTCCAGAGCTTCAGATGTATATTTTAAACACCAGGTAGCCATTTTGTTGGTATACCAGTTGTTATTAATATTATTTTCATATTCGTTAGGGCCTGTTACACCCAGCATCACATATTTTTGTTTATCGCCTGAGAAATTTACTCTCTGACTCCAAAAACGTGAGATGGCTACTAATACTTCTAAACCATATTCTTCGAGGTATTTAAAGTCGTTAGTATGACGAATATAATTGTGTATGGCAAAGGCAATAGCGCCGTTGCGATGAATTTCTTCAAAGGTGATCTCCCATTCGTTATGGCATTCTTCGCCATTCATGGTTACCATTGGATAAAGTGCAGCACCATCTTTAAATCCAAGTTTCTCACCGTTTTCAATGGCCTTATCCAATTGTTTATAACGATAAACCAATAGGTTACGTGTAACATTTGATGGGGCAGTAGAGATAAAAAATGGAATACAATAGGCTTCAGTGTCCCAATAGGTACTTCCTCCATATTTTTCTCCGGTAAATCCTTTCGGCCCTACATTAAGGCGTTCGTCTTCACCTGTGTATGTTTGGTGAAGGTGGAAAATGTTAAAACGTATTCCTTGTTGTGCGGCAATATCACCTTCAATTCGAATATCACTGTGAATCCACTTTTGCGTCCATTCTTTTGTGTGATCTGCAAACAAAGCATCAAACCCTTTTTCAAAACCAGAGTTAGTCACCTTTTTTGTTGCAGCTAAGATTCCATCTTTACTATAGTTTAAAGAGCAAGTTACACCTGCAATTTTCTCCAAAGTAAAACATTCACCTTCCTTTATTTCGCGCTCTACGCGATTACCAACCCAGCTTTCCTTTTTCATTAGTTCAGGCTTGATTGGAATATCAATACCTTGAATCTGAGCTTTTATTTTCATTCCAAAACCGGCGCGGAAACCTAGTTTCTTAGTTTCTGTTACGATGTATGCTTCTCCGGCGTGGGCTTCCATTTCAAGAACATTCCAAAACTTTTCATCATAGTTGGAATCTTCATTAACCACATCACCATCTAAATAAGGAGTAAAAGCTATTTTGCCTTCAAAATTTAGCGGTGTAACCGAATAACGGATTGCTCCATTTTCAGTATCAGCCATACTAAGGAATCGTTTGGCTTCTACTTTAATTTTTTTAGTGCCATCTATAATGGCAACAAATTCACGAAGGATATATCCTTCTTTCATATTAAGAACTCGTTTAAAGTTCTCCGTTTTACAGGTATATAGATCAAGGTAATGCCCATTGATCTGTACATCAATGCCAATCCAATTTGGACTGTTTAATACTTTAGCGAAGTATTCAGGATAGCCATTTTTCCACCAGCCCACACGTGTTTTATCGGGATAGTAGATTCCTGCCACATAGCTGCCTTGTAATGAAGGTCCAGTATAGGTTTCTTCAAAATTGGCACGTTGCCCCATTTTTCCATTACCCAAACTGAATATACTTTCTGATGACATATGATTTTCAGGGTTGAAGCCCTCTTCTATAATGCACCACTCATCGTGAATTAAATACTCTTTCATTTCTTTCTTTCTAAGAGTTAATTAGTAGCGAAATAAATCGTACCTACTTAAATCAATAAAAAACAATTCCTAGTCTTCCAGGCTTCTTAGCTTTTCGTAAGTCATTTGATGTAATCCGTCAATAACAAGGTGGGCTTTCCCAAGTACTTCCGGGGAGCCTATTCCAACGCATTTCATATTTCCGGCAAGAGCCGCTTCAACACCAGCTTCGGCATCTTCAAAAACAACACACTCTTCAGCTAATACATTTAAGGCTTCAGCCCCTTTAAGGAATACTTCTGGATCTGGTTTGGCTTCTGATACTTTTGTACCATCAATTATCGCCTCGAATAATGAAGTAAGTTCCAGTCGGTCAAGAATTGTCATTGCGTTTTTGCTGGCCGAACCCAAGGCAATTTTAATGCCTTTAGCTTTCATTTCCTCCAAATATTCTTTTGCACCAGGCAAGATTTCATCAGGTAGCATTTTTAGAATGAATGTTCTGTAATTCTCATTCTTTTTTTCAGCAAGTCTTAGCTTTTCTTCATTCGAATGACTTACTCCGCCAATTTCAAGAAGGATATCTAAAGAAGTCATTCGACTAACTCCTTTAAGCCTTTCATTATCTTCTTCAGTAAAATCAAATCCCAATTCTTTAGCCAATTCTCTCCAAGCTATATAGTGATATTTTGCGGTGTCCACTATAACACCGTCTAAATCGAATAAACAAGCTTTTATCTTTCCCATAACTAAATAAATAATTTATGACTGTTCCTTTTGAGTTTTTACAAACGCAACAGAAATTGAGCCAAGAATCATGCAAACACCTGCAACAACAAGCATGTATATTGCTTCCCCATTAAATACGTTTTTAATAATAGGTCCTGCAACTAATCCACTTAGAATTTGTGGACCTGCAATAGTGAAATTAAAAATACCCATGAATACTCCCATTTTGTCAGCAGGAATAGAATCTGATAAAATTGCATATGGCATAGCCAATATTGCTGCCCAGGCAATTCCAACGCCAACCATAGGTATTAACCATGAAACAGCACTTGTTGGAACATCAACTTCTGTAAATAATAGGTTAAGATGAATTATTTCACCTCCCTGAAAGAGAAGTGTAGAAAGATATGCAATTCCCCCAATTAATAAAGCGAAACTATACACAGTCTTTCTTCCAAGTTTCGTTGCTAATTTTGACATTACTATTGAAAATAACGCAGCAAATAGGCTATAACCTGCAAATAGGATTCCTACCCAGTCACTAGCATCCTGAGCTCCCTTGCTGGCACTCTCTCCAATAGCTTCTCCCCATACGTGTTGAGAAACTGCAGGAGTAGTATAAACCCACATTAGATAAAGTGCAAACCAAGAGAAGAATTGAACAATGGCTAATTGAAGCATCGTCTTTGGAGTGATTTTTAGTAATCTAAAGAATCCACTTATCCCTTTGTATTTTGGATCTATCTCCTTTTGTTCATCAAGTCCCTTATATTTGGCATATTCTTCAGGCGGATATTCCTTAGTTTTAAAAACAGTCCAGATAACTGACAATAATAATACGCTACCGCCAATGTAAAATGACCAAATTACAGAAGGTGGCACTGTGCCAGGTTCAGAGGTATTCGCAATATTCAGAGCATTGGTTAAAATAAAAGGAAGAATTGATCCTATTACAGCACCAGTATTAATTAAAAAACTTTGAATTGAATACCCAAGGTTTCTTTGCTCTGGGGATGTCATATCAGCAACTAAGGCGCGAAAAGGTTGCATCGTAATATTGAACGAACCATCCATTAATGCAAACATTAATAGTCCGAATAACAAAACGGGCATAACGGCAACTACCAATGATGCGTTTGGCATCAGAAACATTGATATGGCAGCAACGATGGCACCGCCCAATATATATGGGCCACGCCTTCCGAATCTGTTCCAGGTCCTATCGCTGGCTGAGCCAACTATAGGTTGTACTATAAGCCCCATAAGCGGAGCTGCAATCCAAAACAATGGTAAGGAATGAAGATCAGCTCCCAGGTTTGAAAGAATTCTACTTACGTTAGCACTTTGCAGCGCGAACCCCATTTGTATACCTAGAAAGCCAAAGCTTAAGTTCCAAATTTGCCAAAAAGATAATTTTGGTAGTTGTTTCATCCTCTATAATTTTTCAATAGTTGTTAATTGCTTTACTCATCTTACTTTAAAATATTCCGAATAACACAAACGTATATTCCATTGTAACATGCAATAAAACCTAAGCTTCATAAATTTGTTTTGAACCTAACAAATTACATGCCCATATCATCACAATTGGAAAAGTGTTAATATATTTCAAAACAAGTGATTTCTTGCTTTGACACTATATCAATACAATGCCAATTGATATGCAATTAAAATATCAATAGGTAAAATAAACCTCAAGTCTTAAATCCAACTTTAAGCCTCAAAAGGTATTAACGGTAAGTCATAATTCACATAAATCCAAAACAAATATATGTCAATTATTTATTAATGTCATATTTTTTTGTTGCGGTGATTGTTTGTAAAGTTCATACTGTCAGTGTGCATATAGAATGCAACCGTTTGCGGAGCAATTGCAAAATTGTGATCTTAATTTCAAATAAAAGAGTACAATTTATTGCAATCGTTTTCGGAATGTTAAAATAGCTTGAGTATTTATATTTATTTCAATAGTAAATTGAGAGTACATTTAAACTACAATACGAAATTATTGTCATATGCGTGATAGCGTGCTTCATAACATAGAACCAAAACCAATTCAAGTTGAGATATCTATGAATGCACATTAAAGATGTGTAGATATATTAAGTATTGTATCTAAAGTCTTTACCTAACTGTGATGAAGTGCGTTCCACCAATTCAGGTGTAAATATTTTGGTCTCAAACTCTTCTTCAGTTGCCTTATCTTCAATGTGACCTATTAATAAACGCATGGCAGCTTGACCAATATCGTATCCTTTTTGTTCCACAGTAGTTAAAGGAGGATAAGCTATGTTGGCATTTGGCCCATCGCCAAATCCAACTACTGCAATATCTTTAGGCACGTTGTAACCATTGCGTTGTAAGACTTGCATAACGGCAATTGCTGTACTGTCGTTAACAGCAAATACCCCGTCTATTTCACCGGCTAATCTTATAATATCATCTGCCTTGGCAAATACAGACTCTCGCGTGTCACATTTTATTATATAATCTTCATCGCATTGAAGGTGATGTTCTCTTAAGGCACTGTAATATCCTTCTTTTCGATTTTTACCTATTAATAGATGTTGAGGAGCGGCCAGGTGCATTATTTTTTTACAGCCTTTATTAATAAGGTGTCTGGTGGCTATTCTTGCTCCTTCAAAATCGTCGGCAATTACACGATCTGAGGATATGGCTTCACAGATCCTATCAAAAAATACGATTGGTACTCCATTATCTCTTACATTATTAAAATGCGTGAATTCATGAGTGTTTTTACTCATGGAAATAAGGATGCCATCAACGCGGTTGTCGATAAGGGCTTGCATATCTATTACCTCTCGTTGGTAATTTTCATTTGTTTGACAAATAATAGCATTATAGCCACGACCGTATGCCACATCTTCAATGCCGCTGATCACACTTGAGAAAAAGTGATGTACAATTTCAGGTATAACAATTCCAATTGTATTCGTCTTACTGCTCCTTAAGCTCAAAGCTAAGGCGTTAGGTCTATAATTAACCTTTTGAGCAAATGTCTGAACTAATTGTTTGGTTTTTGGGCTAATATCAGGATGATCTTTCAAAGCCCTTGATACAGTAGACGGAGAAATGCCCAGGATACGAGCAATGTCTTTTATTGTAATTGGATGTGATTTCATATTAGCTAACTGGTATAATACAAGGCAATATAACTCATAGTATTTATGCCCTCGCGGATAAAGATAATAAAAATGAAGTTTTATTAAAGTGTCCTTGTATTTACTTTTTAGAGCTGTAAATATCTTTTTTTACTCTTCAGTTTTAGGCTTTGATGTAATAAAGAATAAGAGATGATTACTAATGCATTATAATTTGTAACGGTAGCGAACTGTTTTAAGGTAATTTTCAAAAATAATGTTTGAATTTATCACAAATTAACATTTAAGTCTTCCGCAAACGTTTTCTGAACGTTTTTGTAAAAAGCGTAAAAATGTTTTTTAGCTTGTAATTAGTCCGCAAACGTTAGCGCAATCGTGTGCGATGACGTTTGCGGAAAATTGCGGAAAAATGAATGTAATTAAATGTTAAAAAAAGATTAAGTTCTTTCATGGAATCTATATGTTTGTTGCGTCGATAGGGACAAAAATTAACATCCTTATAGAGGTATTAACAATCACAATCCACTTCAAATCCAAGACGTCCGAAAGGACATTTAAAGTTTAACTATTAAGAAAATCTATGTTTTATGAAAAAACAGTGTAATTTGTTTAAGTTACTGTTTATTTTCCTGGCGCTCTTCAGTTTTCTGAATGTCCATGCACAGGAAATGGCTGTTACTGGTATTGTAACAGATGCTAATGATGGTATGCCTTTACCAGGTGTAACTGTCGCTGTTAAAGGTACGACTACTGGAACTATCACAACTCCTGATGGAGTATACACATTAAATGTTCAAAAAGGACAAACTTTAGTATACTCGTTTATCGGATATAAAGCATTTGAAGCTTTAGTAGAAGATCAAACCCAAATTAATGTTGCTCTTGAATCTGACATGATTGGGATGGATGAGGTTGTTGTTATTGGTTATGGTACTGTAAAGAAGGATGATGCAACAGGTTCTGTTGTAGCTATTAGTTCAAAAGATTTTAACCAAGGAGCCATTACTTCACCTCAGGATCTTATTGTAGGTAAGAGTTCTGGTGTTGTTATTACATCTAATGGTGGTGCCCCGGGGGCCGGATCTACGATTCGTATTCGTGGAGGATCTTCGTTAAGTGCATCAAACGATCCTTTAATTATTATTGATGGTGTACCTATTTCAAATGATAACGTGAGTGGTAGTAATAATGCCTTATCATTTGTTAATCCAAATGATATTGAAACGTTCAACGTTCTTAAGGATGCATCGGCCACTGCAATATATGGTTCGCGAGCTTCGAATGGTGTAATTATTATCACCACTAAAACCGGTAAAAAAGGTCAAGCTTTAAAGTTTAACTATAGCGGTAATGTTTCTGTTTCTACTCCGGTAAATTATGTTGATGTTTATTCAGGTGATGAATTCAGAAAGATAGCTTGGGATAAGAGAGATATTTATGATCCAGGTGTATATGACCTACTAGGTAAAGAAAATACAGACTGGCAAAAAGAAATTTTCCGTAATGCCATTTCAACAGATCATAGTTTGAGTGCTACTGGTGCTTATAAGAATTTACCATATCGCGCTTCAATTGGTTATACTGACCAGACAGGTATTTTGGAAAATACGGATATGCAAAGAATCACAGGTTCGATTGCTCTTAATCCTACATTCTTTGATAATAGTCTTAAGATTAGCTTAAACGCTAAAGGTACCGCCACAAAGCAAAATTTTGGTGATGAAGGTGCTATTGGATCGGCTATTAGTATGGATCCAACACAAGCCATTAAGGATGGAAGTTCAAAATATGGTGGATATTTTCAGTGGCCTACTTATGGAGCTAACTTAGGTACTCCAAACCCGGTAGAACAAGCCTTAGCTGGAGATAATAATTCGGATGTAAGTCGTTTTATTGGTAATGCTAAAATTGACTATGCTTTACCTTTCTTACCAGAATTAACGGCAACACTTAATGTTGCAACAGATTATTCACAAGGAAAAGGGGTTAATAATCGTCCTGTAACATCACCATCAACATTAACAACTCCATTTACTGGACGATTAAGTACTTATAACAGTACAATAAAGAATAACCTATTAGATTTCTATTTAACTTATTTGAAGGACTTTAATGACGATCATTCATTAAACGTTGTAGGTGGTTATTCATGGCAGCATTTCGAACGTGAAGGTGATAGTTATACTGAAGGTATTGCTGATGATGTTCTTCCTATTGATAATTCATATATCAATGAGAACTATTTAGTATCATTCTTCGGACGTGCAAATTATACTTTCAAAAGCCGTTATCTATTGACTGGTACAGTTCGTTACGATGGATCATCTCGATTTACAAATAATCCTTGGGGTTTATTCCCTTCTGCAGCTTTTGCCTGGAAAATGCATGAAGAGTCATTTCTTGAAGGAGCAGACTTCCTTTCTGAATTAAAACTTCGTTTAGGTTGGGGTGTAACAGGACAGCAGGATATTGGAAACGATTATCCGGCACAAGCTCTGTATAGAGAATCTTTACCTGGAAGTTATGCTTATATTAATGGAAAATGGATTCCAACGCTTCGTCCTGATGCTTACGATCCTGATATTAAGTGGGAGTCAACAACCACACAGAATATTGCGGTTGACTTTGGTTTCATGAATAACAGACTTAGAGGTACAGTAGATTTATATAAGCGCGTTACTGACGATCTATTGAATGAGGTCACTATTCCAAGTGGAAGTAACTTCTCAAATACATTATGGACTAATGTTGGTAGCCTTGAAAATAAAGGTGTTGAAGTTTCATTGGATTGGGTAGCCCTTTCTACTGCAGACATGTCTCTTAATATTGGAACAAACTTTACTTATAATGAAAATAAAGTAACCAAGCTTTTATTAACTGATGATCCTGATTATTTAGGTATTCTTTATGGAGATGCATTTACAGGAACAAATCAGGTAACCAGAGTTGGATATCCTGCACGTTCATTCTTTGTTCATAAGCAAGCTTATTATTCAAATGGCATGCCTGTTGAAGGAATGTATGAGGATATTTCAGGTGAAGGTGGTAATGTTTCTGGTAGCAATGCTAACAGACACATCTATCAAAATCCTGCTCCTGACTATGTAATAGGATTCTCATTCAGATTCAATTATAAGAAATTTGATTTATCAGCTGCAACAAGAGCTAATATTGGAAACTACGTATACAATCAGGTGGCAGCAGGTGCATCTTATGACCAAATGCAACAAATTGGATACTGGAAAAATATGCCTAAGTTCCTTAATGATACACAATTCGTGAAACGTCAATTCTCAAGCGATTATTTTGTTGAGAACGCATCATTCTTCAGAATTGATAATATCAGTGCAGGATATAACTTCAAAGCATTTAGCGATAAGCTGGATTTACGTTTGAACTTAACTGTTCAGAATGCACTTGTGGTGACAAACTATACAGGTCTTGATCCAGAAGTAGATGGTGGAATTGATAACAATTTCTATCCTAGACCACGAACATTTGCTTTAGGTTTAAACATGAACTTCTAGTTCTTAAAATTTTAGATAGATATGAAAAAATATATAATATCAGGTATAATGTTTTCCTTGTTGTTGCTAACAGCTTGTGTGAACGATTTAGATGTTAAGCCAAAAGATCCGCGTTTGATTTTGTCGGACAACCTTGGCGATGATCCTGCATACATGCAACAGGCATTGGGTAAGCTATATGCTAGTTTTAATCTTCCTGGTCAGGGTGATGGAGATAGTGATATCTCAGCTCCGGATGCGAATTTCTTTACCACTATGCGTGCACTTTGGAATTTGCAGGAAATTACAACTGACGAAGCAATTTGTGCTTGGGGTGATGTAGGTATTGCTGATTTGAACACTCAAACATGGAGTCCTTCAAATCCATTCTTAACTGCCTTATATCAGCGTTTGAGTTTAAGTATTACTTATTGTAATGATTTCATCAATCAGGTGAATAAAACCGAAGTAGAAAACAAAGCCCAATACATTGCTGAAGCAAGGTATCTTAGAGCTTTGGCTTACTACTGGTTAATGGATTTATTTGCTAATCCTCCTTTTACTACTGAAGCTGATGGAGTTGGTAAATTTTATCCTCAGCAAATTAAAAGAGCTGATCTGTTTGACTATGTAGTTAGTGAATTAGTAGCTATCGAGGAAGATTTGGCTGCGCCTGGAACGGTTTATCCACAGGCTGATAAGGCTGCTGCCTGGATGCTGTTATCACGTGTTTATCTTAATGCAGAAGTGTTTACAGGAACTGCTCAGTGGGCAAAATGTGAAGAATATAGTACTAAGGTTATTAGTAGTGGTGTATATAGCTTAGCTGATGATTACAGACAAAATTTTAGTGCTGATAATGATTTTCCGCGCAATCCTGAAATGATTTTTGCTTGGGGAGTAGATGGAATTCATGCTCAAGGATATGTTGGTACTACTTTCTTGATTGAGTCAAGTAGTGATGCTGTTTATATCCGAGCTGAAGATTATCACGGTTTAACTGAGAATACAAACTGGAATGGTAATAGAGCACGTAAGGATTTTATGAATATTTTGGTTGATACATTAACTACTTATGGTGGTTCTCCTGTACCTTCAACGGATCCTGAATTTAACATGGCTGCTGATAAGCGTGTATATTTAAAGCAGAAAAGAGCAATCAATATTCCTTCAGCTTCATCTAGCGGTGATTATGGTGTTGGTGTATATAAATTCACTGCTCGAAATCATGATGGAACAACGGCTGATAACTATCATCCAGCGTATGCATCTACTGATTTCCCTGTATTCCGTTTAGCAGATGCTTATTTAATGAGAGCAGAAGCCTTGCATATGCAAAGTAACGATGAAGATGCTGTTAAAGATATTAACGTTGTACGTGAAAGAGCTTACGGTAATACATCCGGTAATATTACTGCAGCTGAAGTAACTGATGAATTTATTCTTGACGAACGTGCAAGAGAGTTCTATTACGAAGCTCAGAGACGAACTGACTTGGTTAGATTTGGTCAATTTACCAGCGGAGCTTATAAGTGGCAATGGAAAGGTGGTTCATATGATGGTTCATCAGTTGCTGGTCATTTGGATGTATTCCCTATTCCAGCGGATGAAACTGCAGCCAATCCTAATATCGAACAAAACGACGGTTACAACTAAAATCTAAAACAATGAATAAATCAATTATATTACTATTGTTAGGCGTTTTTGCCTTTATGGTTGGTTGTGAGAAGGAAGGTGATAAAGTAATGATGCTTGATGACCCAAAGGCTCCGCAATTAATTAGTATGCCAGATTTAAATATGTCACGTGATAAAGGTGGTGATGTATTGGTATTTGAAACTTCTGCTGTTGATCCAGGTTTTACAGCAAGTGCAACATATGAGCTGGAAGCGGCAGCTGCCGGTACTGAATTTGCAACGGTTATACCTATTTTATCAACAATTCATGCAGATGAAATTGAAATTACAGTTAGTGATTTAAATGCCATATTATTAAAGCATTTTCCTGAAGATGCTACATCTTCTGTTGATTTCCGTGTGAGAAGTCAATTGGTTGTTGATGCCGGAACGGGTGCTCCCGGAACAGGTGATATGCCTTTTGAATACATTTCATCTACGGTTACAGAGGATGTTACCATATTTGGATTCTTACGTCTTGATCTAATAAATTCAGGAATGGATCAAAAGATTACTTCTCCTTTGTCTAATGGTGTTTACAATGGTTTTGTCAAGCTTGATCCAGCTAGTGCTTTTACTCTTCTTGATCCTGAAACTTCAACTTCTTACGGAGGTGCCGGAGGAGTACTTGAAGTAGGAGGTGCTGGAATTGTTGTTGATGAAGCCGGTTGGTACGATTTTACAGCTGATATTGAAGGTTTAACATATAATGCTGAGACTTATTTTATTGGTCTGGTAGGTAGTGCAACTCCTAATGGATGGGATGCTCCTGATTCAAAAATGGATTATCATGTTGCTTCCGGAACCTGGAGAGTTACAGTTGACCTTGAAGGTGGAGCAGATATGTATGTGAAATTTA
This sequence comes from uncultured Carboxylicivirga sp., assembly GCA_947503525.1. Taxonomy (GTDB): domain Bacteria; phylum Bacteroidota; class Bacteroidia; order Bacteroidales; family Marinilabiliaceae; genus Carboxylicivirga. The sequence goes on from CANNEA010000001.1 coordinate 461,215, forward strand.
GAAAGAATGATTCATGGTCGTGGAATATGGGACTTGCTGATGGCGAGACTGGTGGATTATCAGGTAAACTGCAACAAGGTGGTGTTGGTAATGATATTCCAATTGCTGAAAGCGGAAACTATACCGTTATTTTCACTATCCTAAGTGATGAAGCAGGTACCTACGAAATCATTAAGAATTAAATTGACTTGCTACTCTTTAACTGTAGTTAAAGAGTAGCTTAAACTTTGATTACTATGAAAGTAAAATATATAAATATAGCTTTAGTTTTTATCGCTGCATTGTTTGTTTTTGCTGCATGTGAAAAAGACGAGCAAATTAAACTTGAAGCTCAAGCTGAATCATGGAATACCGATGGTATTACTTCCACATCAGCTGATTTAAGTGGAATGGTTGTGGCACAAGGTGCCGGAATCAAAGAGCATGGCGTAACCTGGAATACTTCAGAAAATCCTACTATTGATGGTAACAAAAAAGTAGCTGACGAAGTTGAAGGTGCCGTATATTGGATTAATGTAGATGGCTTAGAGCATTTAACTAAGTATTTCTACAAAGCTTATGTTATTCAAAATGATGGAGCCGTATTGTATGGTGAGCAGAAAGATTTTTCTACCTTGGCACATATGGCTACCGTAACTCTTAGTGCAGCTGAAGAAATTACTGCAAGAACTGCAAAACTAATGGCCAATGTACCTTATGATGGTAAGTCAGAGGTGACAGAAAAAGGAATTTGCTGGTCATTGGAAGCGGGACCTACAGCTAAGGATACTAAGGAAGTATTGGGTAAAGGAATAGGTGAATTTGAACATACAATGGTTGACCTAATGCCTAATACTATGTATTATGTACGTTCATATGCAATTAATGCCATTGATACAGCTTATAGTACTGAAGTTTCATTCACTACTTTAAAAGGTTTAGCTGTTATTGAAACTGGTGAAGCAACAGCTGTTACCAAAACAACTGCTACCATTCATGGTAATGCTATTCATGATGGAGGATCTGCAATTTCTGAAAGAGGTTTGGTTTATGCATTGACTGAGAATCCAACTGTTGATGATACTAAATTGGTCGATGGTGAAACAACAACAGGCGAATATAGTGCTGATCTTTCAGGACTGGAGCCTGGAGTTACTTACCATGTGAGAGCTTACGTTATAAATGATACAGGAGTGTCTTATGGTGCTAATGTTCCATTTACTACTGTTCCAAACATCTTTAATTGGTACTTGCCTGGTGATTATGTGGAAGCAAGTTATCCAAATGGAGACTATGCGAACTGGGATCCGGGAAAATCTCCTTTTGTAAGAAACACACTTGATGTTGGAGATAAAATGGAAGGTTATGCTTATATGGCTAACGCTAGTAATAGCTGGAAGTTCGCTTCACAAACCAATTGGGATGGTCCTAATTATGGAGATAGTGGAACTGATGGTGAATTAAGTGATGACCCTAATGCAGGAAACTTCAGTAACGAAGCAGGTTATTATAAGATAAATGTTGACTTAACTACAACGCCATATACTTATACTTCTGTTAAGACTGATTGGGGAGTTATTGGGGATGCTACTCCTGGAGAATGGGGTACGAGCTCAGACTTAGATTATGACCCTGCTTCTATGACTTGGAAAGGTGTTGTTCATATGGTTGCCGGTTCATTTAAGTTCAGAGCAAACAATGCTTGGGATATCAACTACGGAAGTAGCACGGGTGATGAAAACCTAAATCCAGGAGGCGATAATATTTCAAATGATGTTGAAGCTGATTATGAATTTATTCTTGATTTGAGTAATCCAAATACATACACCTATGCAGCTTACCGTTGGGGTATTATTGGCGATGCTACACCAGGAGGCTGGGATGGCGATACTGATATGACCTGGGATGCTGACAATGGAGTATTTACAATTACAGCTGATCTGACTGCTGGAGAATTTAAATTCAGAGCTAATGATGACTGGGGAATGAACCTTGGTGGATCATTAGACGAATTAACAGAAGGCGGAGCAAACATCGCTATTAGTGAAGCTGGTAATTATACCATTACCTTAAATAGAGCAAACAATACAGCAACTGTAGTTAAAAATTAGTAATAGATTTCTTTCATTTAAAGGTAGCTTCAGAAATGGAGCTACCTTTTTTTTGTCCTATTGCCTGGGACAAAAATGACATTATTCTTAAAGTAATGCTAGTACCGTTCTTTTATAACACTTGGGTGTAATTATCAGTAATATCAAGCTAACAAGTTAGGTGCTGTCTGTTTTTTACATGTATATTTCGAATGAAATAAACAAAATGTATTATGTGATGTTGAAAAAGTGTAGAAAGTATTAATAGGTATTTACATTAATTTTTATTCTTTCTACATTAGTATAATCTAATAGTGTAAATAAACATTGCTTTAAAAGGTATCAAGTGAGTCTGTCTCATAAATCCATATAAGAAACCTTTTGAAAATAATGAAAGGCATGTTTATAATTAGTTTAACCTAGTTTTATGCGCTGACCAAATGATTGGTCCTGAGATTGTATGCTCTAATTTTTATGCAAATTCAGATTTAATATTTTGGTTAAAACATCTAACAATTGAAAAATGAAGAACAGATGAAAAAGAAGTCTAATTTTTTTAAGTTGCTGTTTCTTTTCCTTGCACTTAGTGGAAGTTTTACCCTGAGTGCCCAAGAAATAACAGTGACAGGTGTGGTTACAGATGCTTTGGACGGAATGCCTCTGCCTGGAGTAACCGTGTTTATTAAAGGAACTACAACGGGAACAATTACTATGCCCGATGGTAATTATAGTCTTCTCGCTGAAAGTGGATCAACCGTAGTTTTTTCCTTTATTGGTTACAAATCACAAGAGTTTGTTATTAGCAGTGCTACACTCAACGTTGCCTTAGAGGAGGACGTTGTTGGAATGGAAGAAGTTGTAGTTATTGGATATGGATCGGTTAAAAAGGAAGATGCAACAGGTTCGGTATCCGCCATAAGTGCTAAAGATTTTAATGCGGGTGCTATTACTTCCCCTCAAGATTTGGTGGTAGGTAAAACGGCTGGTGTTCAAATCACAAGTGCTGGTGGAGCACCAGGTTCCGGGGCAACCATTCGTATTCGTGGAGGTTCTTCTTTAAATGCTTCCAACGATCCTTTAATTGTAATTGATGGAGTGCCAATTGATACTGAAGGTGTAGCAGGGATGCAGAATCCTTTAAATACGGTTAATCCAAACGATATAGAAACTTTTACCGTTTTGAAAGATGCATCAGCAACGGCAATATATGGTTCGCGTGCATCAAATGGTGTAATTATAATAACCACCAAAAAAGGAAGGGAAGGCAGTCCGCTGAAGTTTAATTACTCTGGTAATGTTTCTGTTGCGGCTCCTGCTAAACTAATTGATGTAATGGATGGTGATCAGTATCGACAGTTTGTTACTGATATATACGGTGAAGGTTCGGATGCTGTGAATAGAGTAAACCAATTTCCAGGTCAAAATACTGATTGGCAGGACGAGGTTTATCGAACTTCAATTGGAACTGATCATAATTTGAGCATGTCCGGTGGACTTGATATCTTGCCTTACCGATTCTCACTAGGTTATACTTCTCAGCAAGGAATTATAAAAACTTCAAATATGGATCGTCTGACTCTTGGCTTAAATCTTAACCCAAGCTTTTTTGAGGATCATTTAAAAGTTGGGGTCAATGCTAAGTATATGAACGTGCAAAATAGTTTTTCAAATGATGGAGCTATTGGAGGTTCTGTAGCTTTTGATCCAACCAAACCAGTTTACGATTCAAGTTCACCATATGGTGGTTATTATACATGGGTTGATTCAGAAGGTAATCCGGTAACTATTGCCTCAATGAATCCGGTTGCTCAGCTCAATCTTCAGGAGAATACAAGTAATGTTAATCGTTTTATCTTAAATGGTAAGTTTGATTACAAATTTCATTTCTTTCCTGATATAACGGCAACATTAAATTTAGGACTTGATTATTCTAAATCAGAAGGTGAACGTATTGTTCAGCCAACAGCGCCATGGGCTGAGCCAACAAACCCTGATAGAGCTGGAGATTATGCTCCATATGATCAAACAAAGGATAATAAAACATTAGATTTTTATCTGACTTATTTAAAAGATATCAATAAGCATAACATAAAGGCAATGCTTGGATATTCATGGCAACATTTTTATCGTGAAGGATATAATGTTACCTATAGTTACAATCGAGAAACTGAAAAAACACCTTATCGACCATATAAAGCTCAGAACTACTTGGTTTCATTTTTTGGTCGTGCGGAATATAACTACGCAAGCAAATATTTATTGAACTTTACTATGCGTGCAGATGGTACATCCCGATTCTCAGAAGATAATAGATGGGGCTATTTTCCAGCGATTGGTGCGGCATGGAGATTGATAAATGAGCCATTCCTGGAAGGTTCAGATGTGGTGTCTGATCTTAAACTTCGTTTGGGTTGGGGTATTACAGGTCAGCAAGGTGTAACTACAGATTTACCTTACCAGGGTCCGTATATTCGTTCAAACGAAACAGCTCAATATCCATGGGGCATGACTGGTGCCGTTCCAAACTGGGTTTATACTATGCGCCCTGATGGTTATGATGAAAATATTAAATGGGAAGAAACAACAACTTACAATCTGGGTATAGATTATGGATTCTTAAATAGTAAATTCAGTGGTAGTTTTGAGTTTTATCATAGAATAACTAAGGATTTATTGAATACTGTTCCTGTTCCTGCTGGTGCCAACTTAACCAATTTGTTACTAACAAACGTTGGTAGTTTAGAGAATACAGGAGTTGAATTAAATTTAACCTACAGACCAATTGTACGAAGTGATTTTTATTGGGAAGTAGGTGTGAACTTTACTTATAACCAAAATCAAATTACTGAATTAACCAATGGTGATGACCCAACTTTCCTTGGTAATCAGGTTGGTGGAATTTCGGGAGGTACCGGTTCTACCATTCAAATTAATTCAGTAGGTTATCCAGCCAATTCTTTCTTTGTTTATCAACAAATATATGACGGAGACGGACAGCCGATGGAAGGTGTTTATGTAGATCAAAATGGTGATGGCGTATTAAATGACTTTGATAAGATTAGATTAAGTCAGTCTGCACCTACTACATTATGGGGTATTAATTCACGATTGGAATACAAGGAGTTTGATTTCTCATTCTCAGGCCGTATGCAGTTTGGTGCCTCAGTATATAACAATAATGAGTCAACAATGGGTGTTAAACAAGATGTGTTTAATAGTGGAGGTAACTACCTAAACAATAGACTTCCATCTGCAGTAAATGGATTTAATACCTATCAGTATTGGTCTTCACACTATATACAGGATGCGTCTTTCTTCCGTATGGATAATATTTCTTTGGGTTACCGCTTCGATAAGATTATTAGCAATGAGAATATCAACCTTAAGGTATCCTTAACCGGACAGAATTTATTTGTGATTTCAGGCTATGACGGAATAGATCCGGAAGTGTCAAGTGGAATTGATAATAATTTCTATCCACGACCAAGAACTATCATGTTAGGTGTTAATCTAGGTTTTTAATCATTGGAAAAAGCATAATTATGAAAATGAAATATAAAAATAACAGCATATTAAAATTGGCTTTAGTTGTTGTTGTCGTTGCACTTTTTGGTGCATGTACAAATGACCTGGAACAATTGCCAATTGACCCAAATCAGTTTACAGCTGAAATTGTTTATCAAACAGAAGAGGGTTATGATGAAGTAATGGCCAAAGTGTATGGCGGTTTGGCTCTGACAGGGCAAGAGGGACCCGCAGGTAATGGTGATGTTGGCGGAATAGATGAAGGAACATCTTCTTTTATTCGTAATTTATGGAATGCTCAAGTATTAACCACCGATGAGGCTATTTGCTCATGGGGTGATTTCGGAATATCGCAGTTAAATAATCTGCAATATTCTGCTGCTAATCCTTTTATTGAAGGTTTATATTATCGGATCTACCATGAGATTGCAATGGCAAATGAGTTCCTGCGTCAATCAACTGATGCTAAATTGGACTCCAGAGGTCAGGGTAATTTAAAGGAGAAAATTAAGGTATTAAGAGCCGAGGCTCGTTTTATTCGTGCATTCTCCTATTACATTGCCATGGATGTGTTTGGTAATGTGCCTTTTATTACTGAAGATATGGGATTAGGCATTTATAATCCTGATCAGATAATGAGAGCTGACTTATTTGAATGGTTGGAAACAGAAATCAATGATTTTGAAAGTGACCTGATGGATGCCAATACTGCTCCTTACGGTCGGGTTGACAAAGGTGCTGCTTGGTTTTTAAAAGCTAAAATGTTCTTGAATGCCGAAGTGTATACTGGTACGTCCAGATGGGCTGACGTTATTACTGAAACTGAGAAAGTAAATCAAGCATATTCCTTTTATTCTACATCTTATAAACATTTGTTTTTAGCGGATAATAACAATAAGTCAGGATCTGCTTCTGGATTTGTGTTTTCAATTCCACTTGATGGAGATAGAATGCAAACCTATGGCTCAACCACATTTATTTGCTTTAGTGCTACCGGAGGAGATATTCCTACAGCTTCTATCGGTTTGAATGGTGGATGGGGTGGAAACAGAACCCGACCTGAGACCGTTGGACGATTTGATAGCAATGATATGCGTGGTATGGTTGAACCTCGAGTACGACACACTTATTACGAACGAGATGCTGATTCGCCTAAATATGACACTTTGAAAACTGGTCCGGGTGGCATTTTTTGGGATACAATTGAAGAACGCGAAATCAGTTGGTGGATTGATGGAACTGATGAAAATCAGGTATTTACGCCTCGTGATGATCAGACTGTAAGTAAAGGTGGTAGTTTGAATATTATTAATCCGGGTAAATTTACCGATGGTTTCAGTGTGATGAAATTCCGAAACACTTATCAGGATGGATCTGCTCCATCAAATATGGCTTTTGTCACAACGGATTATCCTATGTTTCGTTTAGCTGAATCCTATCTAATGTATGCCGAGGCAACTATCAAGTCTGGATCCGGTGGGGATATTAATAAAGCAGTTGGGTATGTGAATCAGTTGCGCGAAAGAGCCTATGGTAATACCAGTGGTAACATCACTCAAACCAATTTGAATGATCAGTTTATTTTGGATGAAAGAGGTCGTGAATTATTGTGGGAATGTACTCGCCGTAGTGACCTGATTCGTCATGGGCAATATACTTCCACTGACTACCTATGGCAGTGGAAAGGTGGAGTAGAAAATGGTGCTGCAGTTAGCGTAAACAAGCGTCTGTTTGCTATTCCAGCTAAAGATATTGGAGCGAATCCAAAGTTGAAACAAAACCCTGGTTACTAATATTATCATGGGACAGTTTAATGTTATAAAACAAAAAGACATGAAGAATATATTTAGATACATTGTATTTGTCAGCTTTGTTGTGGCTTTGGTAGCATGTACAGAGGAGGCAAGTATGCCAACGCTTACGAAAAGTACAGCTCCGGTTTTAGATAATCCGGATGGTAGTTTAGAATACGTATTTACTGAAGAAAATGCAGGCAATCCATTTGAGACCTTTATTTACACAAGTGCAGATTATGGACTTCCGATTATAACCAATTACACTATTGAATTAGCAACAGCGGAAGACACTGATTTTGCAAACAAGGTAGATATGCAAGAGGCATCAACAGTGCTTTATCAAACCATTTCAATTGGCTCATTTAATTTAATGATGGGGCAAGCAGGTTTAAAATTGGAGCCTGAGAAACAAAGTACAATACAAGTACGTGTTAGGGCTCAATCATCTAATGCGGATGTTGGAGTTTTACATTCTAACGCTGTTATGCTAAAGGTTACACCTTTTGATGCAACTATTCCACCAATTTATGCAGTGGGTGATGCAACTGAGGCCGATTGGTCGCCTGAAAATGGTATTCCGCTGCCATCTGTTTCTGCCAGCGGATATAGTGCGACCATTGCTTTAGAAGCTGATCCAAAAACTTTCCGCTTTCTTCCAACGAACGAAGGCTGGGATGGCGGTTTCTTTTATGGTTATTTTGATGTGGTTGAATCTGTACCAAGCGGTTTGGTTAAGCCTGTGGTCAATGAGTATGATGAGACTAACTTTGCGGTAACAGAAGCTGGTTCATACTTAATTGAAGTGGATATGAATAACAACGGGCGTAAGACAATTAAATTTACTAAACAATAACTTTCAATACACAAGATATGAAGACAAAATATATATCGATACTTGCAATGCTTCTGCTTATTGTATTGGGAGCATGTGAGGATAATAAACCAGTTTTTCCATTGGTGGATACTGCACCGGAGTTTATGACTCCAAATGGAACGACTAAATATGTACTAATTCCAGGAAATGATAATGGTACATTTGAAACCTTCCATTGGAGTTCGGCTTACCTTGGTGAAAATATTGAAGTAAGTTATGAAGTGGAAATAGATGCAGCAACGGGCGATTTTTCAAATCCTCAAAAGTTGGAACCAACGAATCTGGATTTTCAAACAGTGTCAACCAAAACAATGAATGAAATTATTCGCGAATTAGGCATAATGGCGGATGAGGAAGCAGGTTTACAGGTTCGTGTTAAAGCAATGGGTGGAGGAAAGGAAATGATTTCTGTTCCGGTCTCAATGTTGGTGAGACGCTATATCTATGATGATGAGAAACCAGTTTGGATGGTTCAGGGTAGTGGCCTAGATGCACCTGTGATGCTTAAGTATGATGCTGATAATATGGTGTGGAATAGTGACGGAGCCATCATGATGAAAGAAGGCACCATTAACTTTTTAAACGATAATGTTTATAAGAAGGAAGCTGGGGCAGCAATGGATGTAACTTATGCGCCTAAAATGGAAGGTGAGCTTATTGAAAGCGGTAAGACCATTCCGGTAAAGGCATATAGCTATTTCATAAGCTTAGATTTTGAGAATGCAACGTTTACTGTTGAGGAAGATAATTTCTATTCTCTTATTGGAACTGCTGTTACCAAGCCTGACACAAGATTTGAAGAAGATGGTTCAAATCTAACGATGACAACCAGGCTTTCCGTTGGAACCTTTAATGTGAAGTATAATGCCTCAATGCCTATAGTATATGGAGCTACAAGTGCAGGTGATTGGACACTTATTGAGGGAGGAATCGCAATTGATATAGCTAATGATGGAGACTATGTTTTAACCATTGATGAGAATATGGTATTAAGCATCGAAGAAGCGAAATTCCCTAATAATTTATATCTGGTTGGATCAGCTACTTCTTACGGATGGGATACACCTGGAAGTAACGACGATGCAGAATTCCATAAAATAGCAGGAGGAGATGATAATGCCGGTGTTTATTGGAAAATTGCGCACCTTGAAACAGGCAATGGTTTTAAGATTTCAGCTGCTGATTGGTTAGATCCAAATGTTGGATTTGGTCAGGTTACTGAGTTTGATTCAAATGGTGAAACGGTATCAGATGATGGTGATGGAAATATGAGTGTTGCCAGCTCTGGAATGTATACAATTGTAATCGATTTGCGTGCAGGTGAAATTAAGGTGTCGGTTACCAAAGTTAAAGTATATGGTATAGGAGATGCCTTTGGTAGTTGGGATGAAAATATGGAAGCTAGCTTATTTACTGTGGATAATACGGCTAAAACAGTTACATCCCCATCTTTACCTGCAACAGGTAATATTAGATCGTATGTAGATCATGAATGGATACCAAGTTGGTGGAATGCTGAATTTGTTCCTCAGGATGGAGCCATCTTTTATCGTAACGATGGTGGAGATCCTCCGGGTATAAATGGAAATGAAGGTGAGGTAATTACCTATACATTTGATGATAATACTAGCGCAATTAACTAGTTTATATTGCAGTTTAATAACGTTAAAAAAAGCCGCGAATAGCGGCTTTTTTTGTTTACTTTTTTGTTCGTATTTAAGTAAATTTGTAATGAAATAAGCAACTAAAACCAAAGATAGTAATGACTAAAATTTACCTCTTAACTCTAAGTTGGATGATGGCCTTCTCAATTAATGCTCAAGTGCTTCTTCAAGGATTTTATTGGGATGTACCCGTGGATGTTGAAAATAAAAAAGGAACCTGGTATAAACATCTTGAGAGTAAGTTGCCCTATTTGCAGGAAATAGGAGTGACGGGGATTTGGAGCCCCGCTCCATCAAAGGGCAATTGGGGCATTTACGACATGGGCTATGGCATATATGATCATTATGATCTGGGCGATTTCGATCAGATTGGTACAAGGAGTACCCGTTTTGGGACCCGATCTGATTTAAAAGATTTTATGAATCAGGCTCATCAATTAGGTATTAATGTTTATGCTGATGTGGTGCTTAATCACATGTATTCGTTTCAGGATAAGGATCTTGAAGCTAATCCTGCGGTAAAACATTATTTGCTGAATAGAAAACAAAAACATAGTGGATACCCGGTTAATGAGCTGCGATTTGGTATTCAACTGGAACAGAACCAAACTGTTCAAATCAAATTGGCGAACGTAATCCAAAAAAATGCAATAACTGGTTACCGATTAAAAATTTCGAATCAATCAGATATGCTAAATGCAAATTCAAGATTTCATCCAATAAAAGGCAAAAACAATCCTTATGGCTACTGGGAAGGAGTGATGGAGTCGGAAGCAACGGTAGCATACCAGATACATCAAAATGCGAATCAAATGCTTTGGTTGCAGTTGGAAGTATTAAATCAGGATATGGCTTGGTCTGATCAAAGTAATGGCTTAAGTATTGTTTCTATCACCGATGAAAATGGAAAAGAAGTAGATTGGAAAGTTTACAGTTATACAGGAATCCAACCCGAATCTAAAAAGATACAGTGGAGCTATAATCACTTTCATCCATCATCAAAAAAAGACTATTTGCTTAATTATCCTGATACCGGTGGGATTGTAGCTAATTCTAAATTATTTGGACACGATTTTGATCATCAAAGTCATTATGTAAGAAAACATTTAATTAATTGGGGGAAATGGTTATTAGGTGATGTTGGTTATGACGGAGCGCGACTGGATTTTGTTAATGGAATAGATCCATTGTTTGTTAAAGACTGGACTAATGAAGTAATAGGTGATAGTTTGTTTTGTGTTACGGAGTTTTTTACGAATTCAGATAAGCAAATAGAACGATGGAATAAAACAGTGAATACTGATAATGTGGCAACTGTAAAATCATTCGACTTCCCACTTAAAAAGCTTCTTACCGATATGTGCAATTCGGATGAGAAAGAATTTGATATGCAAAAGCTCGTTGATGCAGGCTTAATTTCGACCCTTCCGCAGGAAAGAATAATTTCTTTTGTTGAAAATCATGATACCGGTAAAGAGCATGATAAGTGGATTGTAAAGGATTGGAATTTGGCCTATTCCTACATATTATTTCATGAGCCAACGCCATGCCTTTTTTATTCACATTTATTCCCAACTAAGCAAGTTGATTATCATACAAAGAAAGATTCCGTTTTGGTTGATTCCGATTTGCCTGAATTAATTGAAACTTGTCTCAAATTACGCGAAATACTAAGTGGACCATCCATTGGTGATAGTATTTATACTTCTGAGCATCAATATGTGGCTTTTCGCAAAGGTTTGCAAAACTATGATGGTGCAATACTTATTTTGAACAATCGCAGTAATGATGCGGAGAAGCTGAGAATTGACTTAAGAAGCTTTGGCTTAAATCAGGTAGATGCTTCATTTATTGATATCTTGCATCCAGAAACTATCGTTTCTGTAGAAGATCATTTCATCCATACAACAACCCCCAAACGAGGTGTCTCTTTATGGATGACATTGAAAGATTATCAGCTATTATTTAAATCAAATTTATGATGAAATTTTACTTATTCAGCTTCCTATTACTTATAAATTATCAAATAAGTGCTCAGGTTGTTACAAGTGATCCAACCATTCCTATTGATTCAGAATTGGTAACCATTACATTTTATGCCGACCGTGGTACTGGTGGTTTAAAAGATTATACAGGAGATGTATACGCACACACTGGTGTTATTACTGATAAAAGCACAGGTCCAAGTGATTGGAAGTATGCACCAAGCTGGGGAGACAACGCTGACAAATATAAACTTACCAGAACTTCTGCGAATATTTATACTCTAAGCATTTCTCCAAATATAAAGGACTATTATGGGGTTCCTGCTGATGAAGTAGTTGAGAAAATGGCTTTTGTTTTTAGAAGCCATGATAATTCACTCGAAGGAAAAGATGATGGTGGAAAAGATATATTTGTGGATGTTAGTGATGGAGAAATGTCAGTAACTATTTCCTCACCTCAAGACAGAAGTTTTCAGGATAAAGGATCAACCGTTATAGTTAATGTTAGTTCTATTCAAAGTAGCCAACTTAAGTTATTTGTTAATGGAGTTGAAGAGGTTAGTTCTTCAGATACAGAAATTAGTCATGCCATTACTAATGTAAGTTTGGATAAATATGAATTAAGAGCAGTGGCAAGTAATGGTGATAAGGAAGTTGAAACTACGTCAACGTTTTTTATAAAGGCTGATGTAATTCATGAAGATAGACCGGAAGGGCTATTGCGTGGAGTAAACCTGCATGATGCTAATTCTGCTACAGTTTTGATTTATGCACCTTATAAATCCTACGTTTATTTAATGGGTGATTTTAACAATTGGGAGCCAACGCAGTCTAGTATGATGAAACGAGATGGTGATTATTTCTGGTTAAAATTGGAAGGACTTACGCCTAATACAGAATATGCTTATCAGTTCTGGATGGATGGTGATTTAAAAATTGCCGATCCATACACGACAAAGGTACTAGATCCATGGAATGATAAATATATACCTGAACGTATATATCCTAATCTAAAAGCTTATCCGGAAGGATTAACAGAGAATATTGTAGGTGTTTTTAATACGAATACGACAAGTTTCGATTGGGATGCAATCGATTATAATGCACCTAAAAAAGAAGACCTGGTTATTTATGAAGTGTTGATTCGTGATTTCACTTCCAACCAAGATATTAAAACTATAACAGATACATTGTCATATCTTAAACGCCTTGGTGTAAATGCAATAGAATTAATGCCATTTAACGAGTTTGAAGGTAATGATAGTTGGGGTTACAATCCATCATTCTATTTTGCCACAGATAAAGCCTATGGTACTACCGAGGATTATAAAACATTTATTAATGAATGTCACAAGAATGGTATTGCGGTCATAATGGATATGGTACTTAACCATTCATATAACCAATCACCACTGGTTCAAATGTATTGGGATAATGGAAAGCCATCTGCAATTAATCCCTGGTATAATCGTGAGCATAATATGGAAGAGCCGGCTGCACAGTGGGGGAATGATTTTAACCACGAAAGTCAGCATACCAAAGATTTGGTGGATAGTATTTGTTCATATTGGATGAGTGAATATAAAATTGATGGATTTCGATTCGATTTCACTAAAGGTTTTACTAATGATTACAAAACGATTGCTGATGATCAATGGGCCAGTAAGAAGGACAATGATCGAATTGCTATTTTAAAGCGCATTAGTGATGAAATCTGGAAGGTTAATCCTGATGCTTATGTAATGTTTGAGCATTTATCTAACAATGACGAGGAGACCATTTTAGCTGATCATGGAATTATGCTTTGGGGAAATGCCAACCATAATTACAACGAAGCAACGATGGGCTATAACGAGAATGGAAAATCTGATTTGTCATGGACATCATATGTAAGTAGAGGATGGGATCAACCAAACTTAATTAGTTACATGGAAAGCCATGATGAAGAACGATTGATGTATAGAAACTATCAGTATGGTAATTCAATTGGCCTTTATAATACGAAAGACAAAAAAATTGCATTAAGTAGAATGGAAGCTGCATCTGTGATTTTCTTTTCAACTCCGGGGCCTAAAATGGTTTGGCAGTTTGGCGAATTAGGGTTTGATATGAGCATAAACAGATGCACCGATGGTTCAATAAATGATAATTGTCGTTTATCTCAAAAACCTCCGGTATGGGAATATCAGGAAGAGGTTGATCGACAAAGGTTATTTCAAGTGTATAAACGAATGATAGATATGAAGACTCAGGAGGATGTTTTTTCAACTTCTGATTTTACAATGGATGTTGGAGGGGCTGTGAAGAAGGTTGCCTTAAACCTTTCTGGTTCAGATCTAAGAACTGTAGCTAATTTTGACATGGAAGCTCAATCTATTACTCCGAATTTTAGCACCACTGGTTGGTGGTATAATGTGATTCTGGGAGACAGTATAATGGTTAATGATGTAAATATGTCAATGACCTTTCAAGCTGGAGAATATGCAGTTTATTGTCAAAAGAAGTTGACTGGGTTTGATACAAGTACTTCAATCGATGAGGATGCTCCTGTTCCTTCTCAAGTGTTAAATGTATTTCCGAATCCATTCTCAGGAGTGGTAACTGTTGAAACTGATATGGAAGGGTTCAAAGAAATAGAATTGTTTAGTTTAACAGGTGCATGTGTTAAGAAAAGCTCATTTACAGGAAAAAGCCATTTTGAAAACTGGAGTGATCTGCCAAATGGACAATACATTCTTCGAATGAATAATGGAAGAGATGTTATACACTATAAGTTGGTTAAAAGATAAGCCGAGAAAATAAGATATTTAAGGGTGGGTCTATTAGATTCACCCTTTGTTTTTTTAATGATGGTCTAATTGAAAACTACACCAAAGGATGATAACCTTTCTGAGGATTTATTTTCCTTCACCACTAATTAATGTTTTTAAGGTATACAACAGAATTTTAAAATCCAGCCAAAGGGATAGATTCTCCATATAAATTATGTCATAATTTAATCGTTGGACCATTTCATCAATATTTTCAGCATAGCCGTATTTAACCATTCCCATGGAAGTAATTCCCGGCCTGCAGTGCAGTATTTGACTAAAGTTAGGGGCTACTTTGGAAATTTCGTTAATGTAGTATGATCGTTCCGGTCGAGGGCCTACAACAGCCATATGGCCTAAAATAACATTTATAAACTGTGGAGTTTCATCCAATCGCCAACGACGAAGGAATTTGCCATATTTAGTGATTCTCTGGTCGTGCGAAGAAGATAATAGGGGGCCGTTATCTTCCGCATTAGTATACATGGTTCTGAACTTAATGATTTTAAATGGTTTCCCATTTTTCCCAATTCGGGTTTGAGTATAAAAAACTGGACCTTTTGATGTTCGTTTAATATTAAATACGATAATTGGGATGAATGGAAAGAGAATTAGCATCCCTATTAAAGCAATACATATATCTAGAATTCTTTTAATGGCTTCTTGCCATACCGGTAGAGTTTTATTGCTAATGGTAACGTATGGCGGAGCAATTAATTTATTTATTCTAACAAATCCTTTAAGAATAGAATCCATATCCGGTATTAGTTTGACCGTAATGTTTCTCATTTTCGCAACGGATATAAACTTAGTAACCAGATCACTTTCATTATGTGGTAATACAATTACGATTTCATCTGGTTTATGTTGAATCAAATGTGCTTCAATATCCTCGAAGTCATTAAGTGGTTGATTATTGGAGTAGGCTCTACTTGTGTTTGGTTCAATAGTTACAACGTTAATTATCTTATTTCCGGTTGTTCTGCCGATTTCTACAATCTCTTTATACGATGTTTTCAGCATATCGGCCGATCCAACTATAATTGTATCGAAACTCCAATAACCTTTACGCATTAGATACCTAAATATTAGGATTGTGAATACATGAGGAATCACAAAAAACGTGATGTTAGCAAAAAAGAGATTTAAAAATGTGGACCATACGTTAGCAAAAGAGAAAAGAGTAAGGAATCCAAAAAACTGAATGAATAAACTTAAATAAGCTAGGCCAATTACATTAATTATTTTAGAAATGTGATTGAGAATAGATAAATTAGGGTGTTGCCGATACAAGCCTGATAAATAGAAGAAGAAAATAATATAGCAGGAAATAAGTAGGATAGCTACTGGTCGATCAATGCTTTTTTGAATGTAACGAGCGAGCTGTGAGGTGAATATGGGCAGTTCTTCTCTAAGGGTATCAACAGAATATATCGTAGCTAAGGCTACAATAATAATGTCAATGCATAAAAAAAGGATATGTATTGATTTCTTATTAAATGTCATTATGTTCCCCCATTAAAAACAAAACGATAATGCGATTATATTATTTTAAAGAAGTTAAAAAAAATTATTTTTGCATCCTATGATACAAATGGATTCTTTTAGGCACAAGGGGATGCGCCAACGTTTAGTGCAAGAATTGAGAAGAAAGAAAATTACTGATACAAATGTACTTAATGCGATTGGTAGAGTTCCAAGACATCTCTTTCTTGAAAGTAGTTTTGTTTCTTTCGCCTATCAGGATAAGGCTTTCCCAATAGCTGCAGGACAAACCATTTCTCAGCCTTATACGGTTGCTCTGCAATCTCAGTTATTAAATATACAAGCGGAAGATAAGGTGCTTGAGGTTGGGACTGGATCAGGGTATCAAGCAGCGGTTTTGATTGAAATGGGAGTGAAATTGTTTTCAATTGAGCGCCAAAAAGAGTTATACCTTCGTTCAACAAAGTTACTTAAGAGTATTGGTTATAATGGTCGATATTTTTTAGGTGATGGTTATGAAGGCCTGCCAACCTTCGCTCCATTTGATAAAGTAATAATTACTGCAGGAGCACCATTTATTCCAAAAAGTTTGTTGCTTCAATTGAAGATAGGTGGAATAATGGTTATACCTTTAGGGGATAAGAAACAGGTAATGACTCGAATAACGCGAATGGCGGAGGATGATTTCAAACAAGAGCAATTGGGCGAATGCGCATTTGTACCAATGTTAAAAGGAGTTGTAAATTAATATTTAAGAAATGATAAAAGTTGATGTACTACCAATAAATCCGTGGCAAGAGAATACATATATATTATCGGATGAAACAGGAGAATGTGTAATTATTGATCCGGGTTGCTTATCAGCGGAAGAAAAACAGCAAGTGGCAGATTTTATTACATCCAATAAATACAAGCCGGTTCGTTTATTACAAACACACCTTCATCTCGATCATGTATTTGGCTCCGCATTTATTGCTGAAACCTACAACTTGGGCTTGGAAGCTCATGAAGGTGATAAGTTTTTAATTGATCAAACAGTTAGTTATGCCCAGCAATTTGGAATGGAAGTTGACAAAAATCCACCACCCATATCTAATTATTTAAATGAAGGCGATAAAGTTAGTTTCGGTCAATCGGAATTGGAAGTATTTCATGTGCCCGGACATTCACCAGGTGGAATAGTTTTCTATAGTGAGGTTGATAAGATTGCGATTGTAGGTGATGCAATTTTTAGAGAGAGCATTGGTCGCACCGATTTGCCTGGAGGTGATTTTGATACGCTGATAAACGGTTTGAAAAGTAAAATTTTAACTCTGGATGATGATGTTGAATTATATCCGGGACACGGACCCTCTAGTAAGGTTGGTCATGAAAGATTAAATAATCCTTTTCTAAATCAATAAATGCGTCTTATAAAAAACAAGAAAATTAGTCGCTTTTGTTATAAGGTGTAAGTTGCTGGTTGAAATTTAATTTAATAGAGCTTAAAGAAGTTAATAAGCAAGCAAAAGTCATTGAATTTTATTGAATTTCTTATTCTATTTGGAATCGAAATAAATAAGTAAAGTAACATCAAATCGATATAAATTTATAGATATGGCAACCGATAAGTTTGTCTCTCGTCACATTGGTCCGAGGGATCATGAGATAAATACCATGTTAGATCGAATTGGAGTTTCATCCATGGATGAACTCATTGATCAAACAGTTCCAGCTTCAATCCGTTTAAAGCGACCGTTGGATATAACTCCTGGATTGACAGAACGTCAGTATTTTAGAAAGATACATGATATAGCTGCTGAGAACAAAGTGTACAATACCTACATTGGTATGGGTTATTACGATGTCATTACACCAGCTGTAATACTTCGTAATGTATTGGAAAATCCGGTTTGGTATACTTCTTACACACCTTATCAAGCAGAGATTTCACAGGGGCGATTAGAGGCCTTATTGAATTTCCAGACAGTTGTTACTGAAATGACTGCTATGGAATTGGCCAATGCATCATTATTGGATGAAGCAACGGCTGCTGCTGAAGGAATGATCATGTTGTTTAATGCGCGAAGCAGAAAACAAGTGAAAGCAGGTGTAAGTACTTTCTTTGCCGATGAAAACCTTTGGCCACAAACTAAAGAAGTGCTTATAACAAGAGCTGAGCCGCTAGGTATCGATTTGCAGTTTGGGGATATACATTCATTCGAATGTGCAGAAGGTACATTTGGAATGATGGTTCAATACCCTAATTCAAATGGTGAAATTGAAGACTATAAAGCTTTAACTACTAAGGCCCATGATAATGATTGTCGTGTAGCAGTTGCTACTGATTTAATGAGTTTGGCCTTATTAACTCCTCCGGGAGAATGGGGAGCTGATGTGGTATTTGGTACCACCCAACGTTTTGGTGTGCCAATGGGGTATGGAGGTCCTCATGCTGCCTTTTTTGCAACAAAAGAAGAGTTAAAAAGACAATTGCCCGGTCGTATCATTGGTATTACCAAAGACGCCTATGGCAAGCGAGCTTTACGTATGGCTTTACAAACTCGCGAGCAACATATTAAGCGTGAAAGAGCAACTTCAAATATTTGTACTGCACAAGCATTATTGGCTACCATGGCTGGTTTTTATGCTGTTTATCATGGTAAGGAAGGTATTACTCGAATTGCTAAGCAAATCCACTCGATCGCTTGTCAGTTAGTGGATGAGATTGAGAAGTTTGGCTATAAGCAATTGAATAAAGATTATTTCGATACCATTCGTTTAGCAGTGCCGGAAGGGGTAAAGCTTGAGGATATCGAAAAGTATAGTCTCGACTTGGAGATGAATTTCCGTTATTTCGAGAATGGTGAGGTAGGTTTAAGTATTGATGAAACAACAAACCTTGATGATATCAATTGGATTGTTGAGGTATTTGCAAAAGCTGCAGGAAAAGCTGTCCCAAGCGTTGAGGCAATTGGTGAGTCTTGTCAAATAAAGAATGAATACAGAAGAAGTAGTGACTTTTTAACCCAGGATATTTTCAAAAAATTCCACTCTGAAGCAGAGATGGTGCGTTATATCAAGAAGTTAGAGCGTCGGGACATTTCACTTACACATTCGATGATTTCATTAGGTTCATGTACTATGAAATTGAATGCTGCAACTGAGATGTTGCCTTTAAGCTGGATCGAGTTTAACGGATTACATCCATTTATTCCACAAGATCAGGCTAAGGGTTACCATATGATGATGGATGAGTTAAGAAAAGACTTATCTGAAATTACAGGTTTTGCGGATGTAAGTTTGCAGCCAAACTCTGGTGCTGCCGGAGAGTATGCTGGTTTAATGGTTATTCAGGAGTACCATAAGAGTAGAGGAGAAGAGCAACGTAATGTAGCTATTATTCCTTCATCTGCACATGGGACTAATCCTGCAAGTGCTGTTATGGCTGGTATGAATGTAGTGGTTGTTAAATGCGATGAAAAAGGAAATATTGACGTTGATGATTTAAGAGAAAAATCAGAAGCCAATAAGGATGGTTTATCATGTTTGATGGTGACTTATCCATCAACCCATGGTGTTTTTGAAGAGTCAATCGTTGAGGTTTGTCAAATTATTCATGATAATGGTGGCCAAGTTTATATGGATGGTGCTAATATGAATGCTCAGGTTGGTTTAACCAGTCCAGGATTTATTGGTGCCGATGTTTGCCATTTAAATCTTCATAAAACATTTGCCATACCACATGGTGGTGGCGGGCCTGGTGTTGGACCTATTGGTGTGGCTTCGCATTTGGTTGAGTTCTTGCCTGCACATCCAGTGGTGGATAATAATCGTAATGGAATTACAGCTGTTGCTGCTGCTCCATGGGGAAGTGCGAGTGTTTTACCGATCACCTATGGATATATAAAAATGTTAGGTGTTGAGGGCTTAAGAAAGTCAACCGAGATGGCCATTTTAAATGCTAACTATATGGCAACAGCCTTGAAGGATGATTATGGCATTTTGTACACAGGAACCAATGGTCGAGTAGCTCATGAAATGATTTTGGAATGTCGCCATTTCAAGGCCTCATCCGGAATAACGGAAACTGATATTGCTAAGCGCCTAATGGATTATGGATTCCATGCACCAACACTTTCATTCCCGGTATATGGAACCTTAATGGTTGAGCCAACGGAGAGTGAATCTTTGCAGGAATTAGATAGGTTTATCGAGGCAATGCAATCTATTTTTGCTGAAATAAAAGAAGTTGAGAATGGGAATGCAGATAAGGAGGATAACGTATTGAAAAATGCGCCACATCCGGCTTATAAAGTTGTTTCAGATGAGTGGAGTCATTCGTATGGAAGAGAGAAAGCAGCTTATCCATTGTCTTGGATTCGTGAAAATAAATTCTGGATTGATGTTGCAAGGGTAGATGATGCTTACGGCGATAGAAATCTGGTTTGTAGCTGTGAGCCGATTGAAAGTTATATGGAAGAATAGATATTTTATCATACTATTGTTAATCCCGTCATATGTTATGACGGGATTTTTTTTGTGTCAAATTTGAGAAACCTTTGAGGAATACTGGCGTAACACCACATCAGAAAACAATAGAAAAATAGATATACACAATGAGAAAAATTTACACAGTTTTATCGATGTTGGCTATAGTGTCAATGAGTTTTGCTCAAACTTTACCAACAATTTTTGAATCCAATAAAGATTTTGATGGTATAAATGGGGTTAGTGTTATGGGCGATTTTTGCAAGATTACCTTTATTAAAGGCGATAAAGTAAATGTTACTGCTGAATTGATGGCTAACAAAGATCTGGAAGGGTACGATGTGTCAATGGAGGTCGTGGAAGGATTGTTGTCTGTAGAGGTTAAAAAACCGGAATCAGGTTGGACTTCTCATTCTGGATTTGTAAATATTACTGTACCTGATGGATTAAGTCTGGAAGTATATACTGCATCAGGATATGTGACCATTAAAGACTTTAATAATACCAATGTAAAGGCAGAGACAAAATCTGGTAAAATTCTTTTAACCAACCTGGTTGGAGATGCCAATCTTAAATCAAAATCTGCAAGCATTACGGCATCTAATATTACCGGTAATCTTCAGACATCGAGTAAAGGTGGAAGCCAAACAATAAGTAATGTGAAAGGTGGAGCTTCAATTGTCTCATACAGTGGAGCCTTATCTGTTAATCAAATTGATGGTACATGTAAGGTGGAAACTACTGATGGTGCACTTACTCTGAAAAATATCAATGGTGATATCAAACTGAAAACAAAATCAGGAGCTATGAAGTTATCTGATGCAAAAGGAAATATTAATGCTCTTTCAGGTGCTGGTTCAGTAAACTTTTTTAACGTCGAGGGAGTTTTTGATGTTAATTCAGGAAAAGGTGCAGTTATTGGGAACAGAATTAAATTTACAGCTGCTTCGAGTATTAAAACGACCGAAGGTAAGATCAAACTAAAGCTTGATCATAAAAAGGAAGAATTAAGCTTTTTGTGTGAATCGGAAAAAGGAATGATGGTTGTTTATGGTAAGTCGAAGAAGAAAAAGCTAAAGGCTGGAAAAGGTCCAATAGTGATTACGACATATAGCACAACCGGAGCTCAGAACTACTATTAATCGAATAGGAGTTTATATAACAAAAAAAAAGCACCGCATATGCGGTGCTTTTTTTTTGTTAGTATGTAGGGTAATATCTAATTCATTACATCATTTATAATGTCCGTAAATACTGACTTTATATTTCTGCCCGAAGCCGCTATTTGTTGGGGTATAAAACTGGTTGTTGTCATGCCGGGTGTTGTATTTACCTCCAGGAGGAAAATTTTACTTTCCGAAATGATATAGTCAATTCTCACTATTCCTTTGCAACCAAGGATATTATATATTAAGGAGGAAATGGATTGAATACGGTCCCTCACTTTATCTTCGATACGAGCAGGTGTAATTTCTTCAACCTTACTCGCTGTATACTTCGCTTCAAAATCAAAGAATTCATTCTTACTTACGACTTCCGTTAATGGCAGAAGAACTTCTTCCTTTATAGTTTTGTATAATCCACAAGTCACTTCAGTACCACCAATAAATTGCTCAATTATCACCTCATTACTTTCCGTAAATGCTTTTTCAATGGCAGGAACCAAATCCTTGCCTTCTTTCACCTTACTAATACCAAAGCTTGATCCTCCTGCATTGGGTTTAACAAAGCATGGTAAATTCAGTTGTTTAATAATGTCTGGTGCATTATAACTATGTCCTTTTCTTAGAAGGACTGAATCTGCAACGGCAACACCAAATCCTTTTAAATAGGTATTACATGTAAACTTATTAAAAGTGATGGCGGCTGCTTCAACGGAACAGGTACTATGTGGAATATCTAACATGTCGAGATAACCTTGTAGTAATCCGTTTTCACCTGGAGTACCGTGAATGGTAATGTAGGCACAATCAATATTTATCTTTTCCTCATTAAGTTGAAAGGAGAAATCATTTTTGTCGATTATGCATTCCTCATTGTCTACAATTGCACACCATTTTTCTTTTGTAATAAGTATGGGGTAGCGATTGAATTGCTCTTCATCGATAAAGGTGAGAATACCATCTTTACTCTTTTCCGAGATAATTATTTCCGATGAATAGCCTCCGTAAATTATACCAATGTTCTTTTTCATGTTTGATCTTTTATCAGAACAAAATTACAATTCTCTTCCTGAAATATATCCACGCCATTTCTCAATGGCTTCGGTCATGTCATTTGGTAATTCTGAATCAAATGAAATGTATTCTTTAGTAGCAGGATGAACAAATCCCAAAGTTTTGGCATGTAAGGCCTGACGTGGTAATATTTTAAAACAGTTCTGAACAAACTGTTTATATTTTGTAAAGGTTGTACCTTTTAAAATGGCATCACCACCGTAACGTTCATCATTAAATAATGGATGACCTAAATACTTCATGTGTGCACGTATTTGATGCGTGCGACCAGTTTCCAGACGGCATTCTATTAATGTTACGTATCCCAACCTTTCAAGAACCGTATAATGGGTTACAGCAGGCTTGCCTCTGTCGCCTTCAGGAAATACAGCCATTTGCTTTCTATCCTTTAAGCTTCGGCCAATATTGCCTTCTATGGTTCCTTCATCTTCTTTTACCTGTCCCCACACAATGGCTCGATATGTACGAGTGGATGTCTTTTCAAAAAATTGTCTGGCTAAAAAATTCTTGGCATGTTCAGTTTTGGCTATGACTAAGAGCCCAGAAGTATCTTTGTCTATGCGATGAACCAGGCCAGGTCGGGGATCTTGCGAATTGAATAATGGCAAATCTTTTAAATGATATGCCAAAGCATTCACCATGGTTCCGGTATAATTCCCATATCCGGGATGTACCACCATACCAGGTTTCTTATTCAGAACAATTAGTTCATCATCTTCATGAATAATGTCTAAGGGGATGTTCTCCTGAATTATTTCCAGTTCCCTTGGTGGATACGACATCACAATAGTGATGATTTCGTTGGCTTTAATTTTATAATTGGCCTTAACAGGCTTATCATTAACCCTTATGTTGCCCGCCGAAGCAGCTTCCTGAATTTTATTTCGAGAGGCATTTTCAATTCGGTTAACTAAAAACTTGTCTATGCGAAGTGGATTTTGTCCCGGATCGGTAACAAAGCGATGATGTTCATACAACTCATTGCTTTCTTCCAACTCATCATTCTCTTCTTGCTTAAATTCAGTCATTTCAAGTGGTCTAAAACTCTTCTTCGTTTGCTCCAATTTCTTCTAATACATTTTCTTCCATCACTACGGTGTCAATAGCCAGACTATCAATAATTAGCGAATCAGGCATAATCTTAGTAGAGTCAGTACTAAGCCATACATCAATCGATGATCCCAGAGGTAAGCGGGATCCGGCCTCTGGTTTTGGACGTTGTTTCCAGATAAAAGCAAATAATGAATCATCTTGATTAACTACAGTACTATCAAAAATAGTAGCCCCCAGATTAAGCGATACTGAAACCAAAAAATGTCTGGCTTCCTCGCTGGCAAGTCCTGTTAAATCAGGAATGTTTGTTTTTTTATCACTTAAGCCTTGACCCAGTAATAAATCAATCACAGAGCCTTTTTCAACAGATGTGCCTGCTTCAATTGCTTTGCCTTGGTAGTGTTGACCAAGAACTTCATTTGTGTATTCACTTGGAATATAAATCAGAGCGCCGGTTTTAAGACCGTATGATTCTAATATTGCTTTTGCGCTGCGTAATGAATAGCTTGTTAGATTAGGCACCTGAACCTGTTCTGGTGAAATTGCGTTTATGGTAAAGTGAATGGTTCTGTTTTTCTTAACTCTGCTTCCTGCTTTAGGAATTTGCTCCACTACAGCTCCTGGTACGAATCCATCGTAATGAACAGAGTCGATAATGTTATATCTAAAATCTTTCTCCTTAATTAACTCTTCAAACTGATCTTGAGTTAGACCTGTGAAATCAGGTACTGGGTGCGAAACGCCGTGATGAGTATAAATATTTAGAATTATAAAGGTACTAATCAGTAGGGCAGCAATTATTCCGATTGCAATACCAATGTTTTTGAGAAATACTTTGCTAATAAGAAACTTTAGAAATGTCATTTATGCTTTTCTATTAAGTATTGAACATAGATCCGAATGACTAAATCGGAAGTTGATAAACCAATAGATTATCAATAGTCAAAAGTAATATAAAAAAAGCAATCGAGCGATTATGAAACTAAAGGGCATAAAAAAAGTAAAGAACCCAAATAGGATTCTTTACTTTCTAATATCTTGTAAAGCTTTAATTAAGCTTTATGTCTTTTTTCACTAGAAACGCTTAATTTCTTTCTTCCTTTAGCTCTTCTTGAAGCTAATACTTTGCGACCATTTGCTGACGCCATTTTTTGACGGAAACCATGTTTGTTTCTTCTCTTTCTATTCGAGGGTTGAAATGTCCTTTTCATCTTTATGCTTTTTTATCTTTCGATTAATGCCTTATCTTCCTTTTTCGGACTGCAAAAATAATCGTTTTTTTTATCTTCCAAAAAAAAAACATTGTTTTTTATTAATTGATATGGAAATGTTTGAGTTAATCACATCGAAAGATGAATGATTTTTTTAGTCTCAAAGAATTCTTCGGAGTAATAATTGCTTAATTCTGTCACCGATACTCTTTTCTCAAAATCGCTTAACTCATTACAAAAATCACCTCCTTTAAGGTAAATTATTCCATTGGTAATGGCATTTTTATTTTCTCGGGCTACTTTGTTTTTACAAAGATTTACAAATGCAGGAAAGGCTGTTACGGCACGACTCACAATAAAATCATACTTCTCGGAGTGATTTTCAACCCGAATTTGTTCAGCTGTAAGGTTATTTAATCCCAAAGCCTCCGACACAGCTTTTACTACTTTAATCTTTTTACCTATGGAATCAATTAAATGGAATTGACATTCAGGAAACATAATGGCAAGGGGTATTCCCGGAAAACCACCGCCGGTTCCAACATCTAATATTCTTGTGTTTTTGTTGAATTCAATAAACTGAGCTATTGCTAGTGAATGCAAGACATGACGCTCATAAAAATGATCCATGTCTTTACGCGAGATCACGTTAATTTTAGCATTCCATTCTTCGTAAATTGAGCCAAGCAGGCTTAGTTTAGATCTGGTATTTTCAGGTAGTTTAGGGAAATACTTGTCGATTAATTCCATGCTATGAAGCAGTTTGCAGTATTAACCCAGCTTAATGTCCGAGTTTTTTAATGTGTTGAAAAGTAATTCGCGAGCCCTGAATAATTGTGCTTTAACTGTGCCAAGCGGTAAATCCAGTTCATCGGCTATCTCTTCGTATGAAAATTCATTGAAGTACCTTAATTCAATCAGAATACGATATCGTGGTTTTAATTTTTTAACCACAGTACGCATCAATACCTTCTTTTGTTGTTTGATGAGGTGTTCCTCAGGATCGGGAGTCTCATCCTTAAGATGAATAGGTTGATCGTTTTCTTTATCTTCTGTAATGCCACCATCAATGGAAACAACATTGTTTCTTTTTTTCCTTAAGAAATCGATACAGTTGTTGGAAGCAATTTTAAAAAGCCATGTACTAAAAGCGTAGTTCGGAGAGTATTGATGAATATTTTTAAACGCTTTACCGAAAGCTTCAATTGTTAAATCTTCAGCATCACTCTTGTTACTTACCATCTTTAACAACATGAAATAGATTGCGTCCCGATACCGGCCCATCAATTCAGCATAAGCTTTTTGATCGCCGTTTACAGCACCATCTACTAAGTCTAAATCATATTTTGCCTTATCCGACAGATTAGGATTTACTTCCATTTCTTCTTTTTTGCACTAAATATATTCTGAAGCCACACACTTCCTATAATAATTGGGATTATTGGATCAAATAAAAGCGTTGGCAAATACAATTTCTCTTCCCCCATTGTTTTTGCAGCTTTTGCAAGCACTATATATTGTACTATTATTTTGGTCAACAATAAAACTAAACTTATTGCTGCAAAAATATGAAAAAAAAGTAAACAAAGACTTAGTATCCAAAATATTTGACGTGTTAGTGGTTCTAATAGTAACCACCACTTTGCTTTTAGTGAGTAATGCTTGGAAGTAGTCAGGTGTCTCGATTTTCTGTTTAACCATTCCGAAAAGTTTCTTGGCGCAATGGAAATGGTTTGGCTTTGCTTGGTTACGACTACGGCAGTATTGGTTTTTGTAGCACATTCTCGTATAAATAAATCATCATCTCCGGAAGCGACGTTCAAATACCGTTTAAATACATCTGATTTTAGGAAAAGCGATTTTTTATAAGCCATGTTTCGACCTACCGCCATAAATGGAGTTTTTCTTAACGCAAATCCAAAATATTGAGCCGCATTGAAAAATGTTTCGTAGCGTAAAAATAGATTGAATAGGGATTTTTTCTTTTCAAAACGTCCATGACCGATGATAATTTCTTTATTATCTGAGAATTGATTGGATATTTCTTTTAACCATTGGTCCGAGTCGGGGTAACAATCAGCATCTGTAAATACCAAATGCTCATGTTTAGCCGCTTTAATTCCTAGGGTAAGAGCTAGTTTTTTTCCCTGATAAAATTTTTTATCAACAGGAATACTTGTGTAATATAGTTTTGGTTCTTCATTCTTTATTTTCGCCAAAACCATGTCTGTTTCATCACTTGAACAGTCATTAACAACTACAACTTGAAACTCCGGATAATCCTGATTGAAAATTTTTGGGAGATGTTGTTCTAAATTATGAGCTTCGTTTTTAGCACAAATAACAACCGATATGGGATGTAATTCAGTTTGTTGAGCAATGGGCTTATGATTTGCTGCTCTTAAAATGAACCAAAGGTAATAGAATAGCTGTATGAGCCATGATAGTACTAATATGGCTAATAGAATAATTTTAAAGTCTAACTGCACCGTCCTTAAATTTCTTCAAATTTGCAACAAAATATCACAAACTGCGAATGCATTCATTCTTTTTTTAGTTTTTGATGTGATTGAATAAAAAATCATGTTTGTCAATTAGTATATATGGAGTTTAGTATATTTGCAGCCCTTTTTTTATCTTAAATGACTCTTAATAATGTTGTTTAGGGTTAATCGTTTAAAGATTTCAATAGAATTTTATAAAGTGAGATATGAATTTTGAACTTCAACATACAGATCCAAAATCAAGTGCCAGAGCGGGTGTAATTACTACGGACCATGGGCAAATAGAAACACCAATTTTTATGCCGGTAGGAACCGTAGGATCGGTTAAAGGCGTTCATTTTCGTGATTTGGAAGATGATGTTAAAGCTCAAATTATTTTAGGAAATACCTATCATTTGTATTTACGTCCTGGGCTAGATGTTCTGAAAGCAGCTGGAGGTTTGCACAAGTTTAATGGTTGGAATAAACCTATATTAACCGATAGTGGAGGGTATCAGGTTTTTTCTTTAAGTGCAAATAGAAAATTAACCGAGGAAGGAGCAGTTTTTCGTTCACATCTTGATGGATCAAAACATTTATTCACGCCGGAAAATGTTGTAGATATTCAGAGAACCATTGGAGCTGATATAATAATGGCGCTTGATGAATGTCCTCCGGGAGATTCAGATTATAAATATGCCAAGCAATCCATGGAGTTAACTCATCGTTGGTTGAAACGCGGAATAGAGCGATTTGATACCACGGATCCATATTATGGACATTCACAAACCTTTTTTCCAATTGTTCAAGGCGCAGGTCATCGTGATTTAAGAATTCAATCTGCTGAGTTCATTGCCAGTCAAAATCGTGAAGGAAATGCCATTGGTGGTTTGGCTGTCGGTGAGCCAACTGAGGTGATGTACGAAATGGTGGAATTGGTTAATGGCATATTACCAAAGGATAAGCCGCGTTATCTGATGGGGGTTGGAACTCCGGCAAATCTATTGGAAAATATAGCCCTTGGAGTTGATATGTTTGATTGTGTAATGCCAACACGAAATGGTCGAAACGGAATGCTATTTACCTCAGAAGGTATACTCAATATGCGTAATGAGAAATGGAAAAATGACTTTTCACCAGTAGACCCGAACGGCACTTCTTTTGTGGATCAACATTATACAAAAGCTTATTTACGCCATCTGTATATTTCTAAAGAGATGCTTGCCGCTCAAATAGGTAGTTTGCATAATCTCACTTTTTACCTATGGTTAGTTAAAGAAGCGCGCAAGCATATTATCGCTGGAGATTTTCATTCGTGGAAAGAAGTGATGGTAAAAAAACTAACAGTACGTTTGTAATTGAATGCTAAGTTAATCCTATTCATCTCTGAAGATGTTTTAACTTTTTATTACACTATTTTTTTGTTCTTTTGTATTAGGACTTACATTAAGAATGAGAATAATTTAAATCAGTCGATTTGAAAAAACTGGATCTATATATACTCAAAAAGTTTCTGGGTACCTTCTTTTTTGCCATTCTACTCATCATTAGTATATCAGTAGTTTTCGATGTTACCGAAAAGGTTGATAATTTTATTGATAAAGAAGCGCCACTAGAGGCCATTGTATTTGACTACTATAAAAACTTCGTTCCGTATTTTGCAAATTTATTTACACCCCTATTTGTTTTTATAGCAGTTATTTTCTTCACCTCCAAAATGGCTTATCAAACCGAAATCATTGCCATTCTGTCAAGTGGAGTGAGTTTTCGTAGAATGATGTTTCCCTACTTTATAGGGGCTGCTATTATCGGAATTTTTTCTTTCTGGTTAGGAGGATATGTAATACCCCCTGCAAATCAAACCAGACTTCGTTTTGAGGCTACCTATGTTAAAGATATTAGGGAAGTCGGCTTAGGTAATATTCATATGCAAATAGAACCAGGTGTTTTTGTGTATATGAATAAATATTATTCTTTTCAGGAAAGAGGAGATTACTTTAATATGGAAAAATACGACGGTAAGAAATTAATTTCTAAGTTGTCGGCCAAACAAGTGAAGTATGATACAGCAACCGGGAAGTGGAACCTTAAAAAGTATCTGATAAGAGATTTTACCAATGATATTGAACAGGTTATTTCGCGTGGAAGCGAATTAGATACTCTTATTCCTAATATGAAGCCAAGTGATTTCAAGGAGGAAAGGAAATATTTTGAAATGATGACCAATAAGGAGTTGGATGATTATATAGCAGAACAACAGGCGCGTGGGGTTGGTAATCTAGAAGAGTTTTATATTGAACGATACAAGCGATTTGCCTCTCCTTTTAGCGCATTTATTCTAACATTAATTGGAGTTTCACTTGCTTCAAGAAAAGTTCGGGGAGGAATGGGCTTGCATATTGGAGTTGGTATTGCCTTAAGTTTTTCGTATATTTTGTTCATGACTATTTCTACCACATTTGCCATAAATGGGAATATGGACCCATTATTAGCAGTGTGGATACCTAATATTCTGTTTTCTATGATCGGAATATTTCTCTATTATAAAGCCCCAAAGTAACTGGTGCTTATTGCAATACTGCTCTGTTAAGGCAAAAGGATTGATTTTTATATGATTAATTCTCTTTTGTTAAAAAAATAAAATTAGTAATTATGCACCCTGAAAAATTAATCAGGGGGAATAAATATGTCTTGGTTAATAGTAGGTTAAATCAAATTATTGGATTATGTCATTGAAAAAACACATCCTAGACCTTCGTAAAAGAAAGGAACAAGTGCAAAAGGGTGGTGGCGACAAAGCCATTGAAAAACAGGTTGCAAGGGGAAAGCAAACCGCTCGCGAACGTATCCTGGCACTCCTTGATAAAGAATCTTTTACCGAGTACGATCTTTTTGTTGAGCATGAAGCACGTGACTTTGGTATGGACAAAAAACAGCTCCATGGAGATGGGGTGATTATTGGTACCGGAACCATTTACGGTGCTCCAATCTGTATTTTTGCTCAGGATTTTACTGTTGAGGGAGGTTCATTAGGATTAATGCATGCCCGTAAGATTACTAAAATCATGGATCACGCTTTAAAGATGCGTGTGCCTTTGATCGGTATTAACGATTCAGGTGGTGCTCGTATTCAAGAAGGTGTGAATGCCTTGGCCGGTTATGGAGAAATTTTCTACCGTAATACTATGGCTTCTGGTGTTATTCCTCAGATTTCGGTTATTTTAGGGCCTTGTGCAGGTGGGGCAGTTTACTCTCCAGCATTAACCGACTTTGTATTTGTAGTAGATAATATTTCTAAAATGTTTATCACTGGACCTGGTGTAATCAAGTCTGTATTGGGAGAGGAAATCTCAATGGAAGATCTTGGTGGTGCTCGAGTTCATGCTGAAATTACTGGAAATGCACACTTCTTCTCAGATAGCGAGGATGAATGTTTCGAACAAATTAAGAAACTGATTACTTATATTCCTTGGAGCAATTCTAAAAAGGCGAAAGTATTCCCTCCTAAACCATCTAAGTTTAAGGGTAATATTGAAGACCTTATTCCTTCGGATCCTAAACAACCGTATGACGTTCGTGATGTTATCAGAGCAATAGTTGATAATTCTGATTTCTTCGAAATTCAGGAGCTTTGGGCAGCTAATATCGTTATTGGTTTTGGTCGTTTGAATGGTGAGACAGTTGGATTTGTTGCTAACCAACCATTGGTATTGGCCGGAGTATTGGATTGTGATAGTTCTGATAAGGCTGCGCGTTTTATTCGCTATTGTGATGCCTTTAATATTCCTATCGTTACTTTAGAGGATATGCCTGGATATTTACCTGGTGTTGATCAGGAGCATGCTGGTGTAATTCGTCATGGTGCGAAAGTATTGTATGCTTATTCAGAGGCGACTGTACCTAAGGTTACGGTTATTCTTCGTAAAGCATACGGTGGTGGATATATTGCCATGAATTCTCGTCACTTGGGGGCTGACTTTATGTTTGCCTGGCCTATGGCAGAAATTGCGGTTATGGGTCCTGAAGGTGCAGCAAATATCATCTTTAGAAAAGACATTGAGGAGGCAGAAGATGCTGATGCAATGCGAGCTCTAAAAGTTCAGGAATATAAAGAGAAGTTTGCTAATCCATATGTGGCGGCTGCAAAAGGGTATATTGATTCAGTTATCGAGCCAAACGAAACACGCAAATTGTTATTACATGCGATTGAAGTTTCAACCGATAAGGATGATCATAGACCAGATAAGAAGCACGGAATTCCACCATTTTAATAGGAGGGCATATGGCTAAAAAGAAAAAAATAGAAGGTCTTGTTGATTTTGCTATACTTAGTATGAAGTATAAAACAAGGTTGACTAAGAAATTCGTTAATAGAACTCAATATGCTGCCCCAATCCCGAATCATGTATTGTCCTATATTCCAGGAACAATTCAAGAGATTTATGTGAAAGAGGGTCAGAAAGTAAAGGCTGGAGAATCATTGTTGATTCTTGAGGCTATGAAAATGAGAAATCAAATTGCCATGCCACATGATGGAAAGATAAAATCCATTAATGTGGGTACCGGTGATAAGATACCGAAGAATCATCTCATGATTGAGATTGAATAGCAAAATTAAAAAGGCTGCCTCAGGGCAACCTTTTTTTATAATTTGCCTGACCAAACGAAATAGCTTGGATCGAATTTTAGTTTGACTTCTTTATTGAAAATTCCATATACCGTAGATCCACTCCCCGACATCGCTGAATACATAGCTCCATTTGCGTATAAGTCTTTCTTTATTTGAGCTATTTTAGGATGATTAAGGAAAATATTATTCTCAAAATCATTTTTAATGGTGTCTTTCCAGTTTTTTATAGGTAAAGCAATATCCTTCATTAAAGATTGCGACGAAGGAGATGCGATTACGCCTGAGTAGGCTTCAGGAGTACTTATGTGAATTGGAGGTTTAATCAGATAAATAAATAAGCCGCTTAGGTCTACGTCAGTATTCGTAAGTTGATCTCCTATACCGGTGGCATATGCTGGTTGGTTATCGATAAAAAATGGACAATCTGCACCCAATTGCAAAGCCATTGCTTTTAGTTGGCTTATAGATAAATTTAATTCAAATGTGTCATTTAGCAGTTTTAGCATAAAAGCTCCATCGGCTGAGCCACCACCCAATCCTGCCCCGAAAGGAATGTTTTTGTGAAGGAAAATATCAATTGGTGGGATGGTATAGTTTTCTTTTATCAGCATTAAAGCCTTTACACAAATATTATCCTTATCCTCTGAATCGACTTCAATGCCAGAATTATGCAGACAATAATCACTTTGTAATTCCGGATTAACAATTATTTCAAGTGCGTCGCTTATTGGAATTGGATAAAATACAGTTTCAAGGTTATGGTATCCGTCAGAACGTTTTTCAACAACATTTAAACCAATATTTATTTTGGCATTGGGAAAACAAAGCATAGCAATAAGTTTTTTGCAAATTAAAATAATTCCTTTGAAAAATGGGCATACACGAAACTGACTTAAGCATAAATTTATAAGATTAGTAATTAGTATATAGGGAGCGATTGCTGTTATTACTTCTTGTATTTAACATGAACTTTGGCACCAGATTAGTATATTTGTTGCCCGCAAAAATGTGGATGTGAATATGGCAGATAGAAACTACAATAAGAACAATAAGCAGTTAATGGGCCACGAATTAGGTAAACTGCCTCCTCAGGTATTAGATTTAGAGGAGGCTGTTTTAGGTGCTTTGTTGCTTGAAAAAGATGCTTTTGTTCAGGTTTCAGAATTGTTGAAGTCGGATCATTTTTATAAAGAGGCTCATCAGCATATTTATCAATCCATAATGAATCTTGAAGCGAATGAGCAACCGGTGGATATGCTTACCGTTACTCAGGAACTAAAACGTTTGGGAAAGCTTGAAGAAGTTGGAGGGGCATTCTACGTTTCTCAATTGACAAGTAAAGTGGCTTCTGCAGCCCATATCGAGTTCCATGCCCGTATTATTTGGCAGAAGTACTTGCAGCGACAGATGATTCAAATATCAAGTGATTTACAAACCAAGGCTTATGATGAGGCCATTGATGTAAATGATTTACTTGAGGAGGCGGAAAGTACCTTTTTTATGCTGTCACAAGGCAGTATGAAACGTGAGGCTGTTCAGATTAATCCTGTTATTCAGGAGGCGATTGACCGCATAAAAGTAGCAGCTGCAAGAGGTGATGGATTAAGTGGGGTAACTTCAGGGTTTAATGCGCTGGATAAAATCACATCAGGTTGGCAAGGTTCAGCATTAATTATTATTGCTGCCCGTCCTGCCATGGGTAAGACGGCTTTTATTCTTTCAATGGCGCGCCAGATGGCCCTTAATCATAAAATTCCTATTGCCATATTCTCTCTGGAGATGTCAAATGTTGAATTGGTCAACCGTCTGGTTGTTTCAGAAACAGAGTTATCGGCGGATAAGATTAAGAAAGGAAATCTTGCACCTTATGAGTGGGAACAACTTGATCATAAAATTCAGAATTTGATTGATGCGCCAATATATGTTGATGATACTGCAGGCCTTTCGGTATTTGAATTAAGAGCAAAGTGCAGAAGGTTGAAGAAACAGCATGATATCAAATGTATTGTTATTGACTACCTTCAGTTGATGAATGCCAGTGGAATGGCGCCCGGTAACAGGCAGGAAGAGGTGAGTATTATTTCACGCTCGCTAAAAGGTTTGGCTAAGGAATTGGATGTGCCGGTAATCGCTCTTTCGCAGCTGAATCGTGGTGTGGAATCCAGAGCTGGTAACGAAGGTAAGAGACCACAGCTATCTGATTTGCGTGAATCAGGTGCCATTGAGCAGGATGCCGATATGGTATGTTTTATTCATCGACCTGAATATTACCGTATAACCGAAGATGAGCAGGGTAATTCTTTAATAGGAATGGCCGAAATTATTATCGCAAAGCATCGTGCAGGTCCTACTGCAGACGTAAGGTTACGTTTCCGTGCAGAGTTAGCTCGCTTCCAAGATGTGGAAGAGGACGTGTTTGATGATAGTGGATTTAATCAGGCACCTGCTGCTCAAAGTTTACCATCAAAGATGAATGCCGGAGACGAAGGTGAAAATGGTAATGGATCGGCTTCGCATCTACCTGACTTCCCTGATATGCAGGCAGGTTTTGATAAAGATATGCCGTTTTAGAACTCTTTCATTTAATCGATGCAACCCTTATTGTTTTTGCTTGTCTTTATTTTTGGATGCAGGTAATAAAAGTATTAATTTATCGATAAGTTAATATGACTTGCTATATATAATATAGTAACTAACCACTATGAAAAACCACCTAACAAAGATTGCATTAATTACAGGGCCTACAAGCGGAATAGGAAAGTGTTTTGCTTATGAATTAGCGCGTAATGGTTATGGTTTAATTCTTGTTGCCCGAAATAAGCCTAAACTCGATAAGGAAGCTCGGAAAATCCGTGCTGAATTTGGGGTTGAGGTTGTAAGTGAGTGTGCCGATTTATCAGATGAAAAAGGAATAGTTAAAATTCAAGATTATATTTCTTCCTTAAAACGACTGGATTTGTTGATCAATAATGCTGGATTTGGCGTTGGAGGTTATTTTATGGAAGTGCCGTTTGATGAGCAAATGAGAATGTTAAATGTTCATTTATCCAGTACTATTCGCTTTTGTCGGGCAGCAATTCCTGTTATGACAAATAATGACGGCGGTAGAATAATAAATGTGGCTTCATTCGCAGCGTTCTTTAATCTTCCGGGTAGTGTTTTGTATACCACAACAAAGGCGGCGGTAGTCAGTTTTTCAAAAGCTTTGCAACTTGAGGTAGAGGGCTACGGAATTAAGGTACAGGTCTTAACTCCGGGTTTTACCCAAACATCATTTCATAAATCGATAAACAGAGATGTGAAATTTCTCGATAAAATTCCTTCTTTTTTATGGACATCACCTGAATCAGTGGTAAGTACTTCATTGAAGTGTTTAGATTCTAAAAAAGTAATATGTATACCAGGTTCTGCTAATAAAACGTTTTTTTGGCTCAATCAACATCCTTTAATATCTGGGTGGATTCAAAAAATTGCAATTAGGATAAGTGAACGGAAGCAATTGCCAGTCCCTTTGCCGGTTAAAGAAACAAATAATAGGAAGGAGCTTATTAAGAAGAAAGTGAAGGAAGAATTAGCACCCTTTATTTAAAACATTTTCTACTAAGGTCTATTAGTATTAAGGCTATTTTTGAAATTCAAAAATAAGAATTAATGAGAAATTATAGCCTATTATTGTTTTCGCTAATCTTTGTTAGTTGTTCTTTGTCTACTAATAAAGAAATAACTACTACAAGTCATCCTAATATCGTAATTATCTATGCTGATGATTTAGGATTTGGAGATATGAGTGCCTATAAAAGTGGTAATCTATCTACACCAAATATGGATCGAATAGCAAATGAAGGTATTCGTTTTAATAATGGATATGCAACTTCTGCCGCTTGTACTCCTAGTCGTTATGGTTTGTTAACAGGGATGTATCCATGGCGAAATAAGAATGCTAATGTATTACCCGGTGATGCTCCATTGTTAATTGATCCAAAGATGCCAAGTTTACCAAGGATGCTGAAAAATGTAGGATACGAAACTGCTGTTATTGGGAAATGGCATTTAGGAATGGGACTTGGAGATGTGGATTGGAATAAGTCAGTAACGCCTTCAGCAAACGATATTGGTTTTGATTACACCTACCTTATGGCTGCAACTAACGACCGTGTTCCAAATGTTTATGTAGAGAATGGGAATGTTTTGGGATTAGAGTCCGATGATCCTCTGCAGGTAAGCTATAAATCTAATTTTGAAGGAGAGCCTACGGGAAAGGATAATCCCGAGCTTCTGAAAATGATGTACAGCCATGGGCATGACAATAGTATAAATAATGGTGTATCCAGAATAGGTTATCAGAAGGGCGGAAAATCAGCTCAATGGATTGATGAGAATATGGCTGATACCTTTCTGGTAAGGGCGCAGCAATTTGTTTCAGAGAAAAGAGATCAACCTTTCTTTTTATTTTACGCACTTCATCAACCTCATGTGCCACGAATTCCTCATCCACGATTTGTAGGAAAAACTGGCATGGGACCTCGTGGTGATGTTATTGCTGAGGCAGATTGGAGTATTGGTGAATTCTTGAAGACTTTAGAAGAAAAAGGAATACTGGATAATACCCTTATTATATTTTCGAGCGATAACGGACCTGTTTTAGATGATGGCTACCACGATGATTCTGTCGAGAAAATAGGTGATCATACGCCATGGGGGCCTTATAGAGGTTCGAAGTATAGCCTGTTTAATGCAGGAACAAATGTACCATTTGCTGTGATGTGGAGAAACGAGATTAAATCAGGGGTGTCAAATGCTCTGATTAGTCAGGTGGATATTTATGCTTCACTTGCAAGTTTAGTTGGTCAGGAATATCCACAAAAAGGGGATAGTCAGGACATGTTAGATGTGCTTACCGGAAAAAGTAAAGTCGGAAGAGAAGATTTAATTATAGATGCTTTCGGCCAAAAGAAAGCATATAGAAATGGAGATTGGTTATTAATTCCTCCATATCAAGGGCCGGCAAAACCGCCATGGGGTGTAGATGCGGAAACTGGTTTTTCCAAGGAAGTACAACTCTATAATGTTGAACTAGATCCGAAGCAAATAAATAATGTTGCAGAGGACAATAAGCAATTAGTTAATGATTTATTAAAAGCATATCATACCGCAATTCAGTAAAAGAAAAAGGCGCTTAAAGCGCCTTTTTTATTTTCGTTCTAATAATACAACATTCTCAACATGATGGGTGTGTGGAAACATATCAACAGGTTGGACTTTTGTTACTCTATATCTTAAATCAAGCATATTAATATCACGTGCCTGTGTTGCTGAATTACAGCTTACATAAACTATACGATCTGGTGCTGCATTAAGAATTGTTTGAACTACATCGGCGTGCATGCCTGCTCTCGGTGGATCCACAATGATTACATCAGGCTTACCTTCTTTCATTAAGAAGTCATGATTAAGAACATCTTTCATGTCTCCTGCAAAAAAGCTAGTATTGTCAATCTTGTTGATTTTTGAGTTAACTTTTGCGTCTTCAATCGCTTCAGGTACGTATTCAACACCAATTACTTTCTTAGCTGTTCGGGCCACAAAATTGGCAATGGTTCCGGTACCAGTATATAAATCGTAAACTATTTCATTGTTTTTAATTCCGGCAAATTCACGTGTAACTTTATAAAGTTCGTAAGCTTGATCTGAATTAGTCTGATAGAATGATTTTGGTCCAATTTTAAATTGAAGACCTTCCATCTCTTCATAAATATGATCACGACCATTAAATAATTCTATTTTCTGATCGGTTATGGTATCATTGCCTTTTGAATTGATCACATACATTAATGATGTTATCTCAGGAAATTTATCCTTTACATAGGTCAATAATGCTTCTCGAGCATCCTTGTCTTCATGAAATAGGGTTAAAATAACCATTATTTCACCATTTGAACTTGTTCTTATAATTAATGTTCTCAGAAAACCTTCCTGCTTTTTAAGATCAAAAAAAGTTAAGCCATGTTCTAGAGCATAGGCCTTAATGGCTAAGCGAATTGAGTTAGATGGATCTGCTTGTAAATGACATTTGTTGATGTCAACAATTTTATCAAACATTCCCGGAATATGAAACCCTAAAGCATTTCGATTATCGAAAACATCATCTGAATTCATTTCTTCCACAGATAACCAACGGTTATTCGAGAAGGTGTATTCCATTTTATTACGATAGTAATCAGTTTTTGCAGAACCCAGTATGCTTGAGCATTCAGGGAGCTCAACCTTTCCAATTCGGGTGAGGTTATTTACAACTTCGCGTTGTTTGTATTTTAATTGGTGATCGTACGGTAATGCCTGCCATTTACACCCACCACAGGTGCCAAAGTGCTCACAGATAGGATCAACTCTTAAGTCGCTATATTTGTGGAAATGAACCGGGAATCCTTCATAATAGTTTTTTCGCTTCTTACTGACTTGTACGTCAACAATATCGCCTGGCACAACTTTTTGAACGAAAACAACTCTATCTTCAATTCTACACATCGCTTTCCCTTCGGCAGCAACATCTGTTATTTCAACCTGTTTTAAAAGCGGTTTGCTTTTTCTTGATCTTCCCACAATTCTTAGTTTTTCGGGCGCAAAATTAACTAAAATTCAATGAAAAAGGTAAAAGAATATGACTTTAATACAAATGAGCAAGGTTAATAATTGTATCTGTAAGTCATTTAATTTTCAATAAGATTAGTTTTTCCAGAGTATCATTGAATAGTTCAATTTTTCCATCATAATATTTTGAGTAGTTTTGCAGGTGAATAGCAAAATATTATACCAAATTATTTTATGGAACAAAAAGTATTGACCTACAAAGAAATTGATTCCAGTATTTTAAAATCTTTGCCAAATCCTACGGAACAAGCTTATGAGATTAAAATTAAAATACCGGAGTTTACATTTCTGGGTGTAAAGAATCAACCTGATTTTGCAGATGTATTTATTACATTCTATCCGAAGAAAAGAATAATTGAGCTAAAATCATTAAAGGAATACGTTCATCATTTGAGAGATATTACCGTGTCGTATGAGCGATTAATTAATGTCTTTTATGATCATTTAGTGGAAGCCTATGATCCGGCGCGTATCAGATTAACCATGATCTGCAATCCGCGTGGAGGCATTAGCTCAAAGTTAACTGTAGACTCAGATTGGAAAGTTAGAGGAGGAGATGAAACTTTCAGTGATTGGAAGAATAATCTGGAAGATACATGGAATGTTACTATGTAGCTTAAAATTGATATAAAAGAAAAATCCCGCCAAAAGCGGGATTTTTTTATTCTTTTTCCTCGAAAGGATTGGACTCAAAGCTATTTTGTTGGGTAGGTTGCTGAGGAGCAGCCTGTGTCCCAAACGGATCATCTGGTGGGTTATCCTCATCATTATGAGTCATCATTACCAGTGATATATCTTTGTCTATCAAATATGTTTCTATCTGGGGTTTATGATAGTTTTGTTTCTTCATTGGTACAAAAATAGAAAATATACAATACTTAGCTCTATTTGATTACAATTTTTTGCGCCTCAGTACCTTTGTCATGAGTCACCTGAACAATGTAAATTCCTTTTTGCCCAATGGCAACCCTGTTAACAGTAGATGGGGTAAGTATACCTTGATCCACTAGGTTTCCACTTGTATTGAATATTTTATATGTTGGATTATTAAGATTATTTAATTTCACGTAAGCACTATTTTCAAAGGAATAAATAGAAATTGCATTGTTTATTGTACCCTCACCTATATCCGTCGCTACTCCTTTAAAGTGAAGTCTAAATCTGTCATTTACATCTCCGCTCACACTTGTGGTAAAGTTATAGTTTGATGTAAGAGAAAGATCTATTGTTGTACTGGTAAGTACATCCTCCAATAAGACATCAATACCAAGGCTTTCAAAATTATTTAATTGAACCTTTTCTATAGAATAATCACCGGCCGAGCTCACGCGATAACTTAATGGAATGACTTTGTCTTCAGTCAGGCTCATTAAGCTATTAATACATAAATCTTCTTCCGTGGTCGAAGTGTATAACTGAAGATAATTGCCCGATGAACTAAATTTTTTCTCACAATCGAAGTTGTCTAAATCATCAGTGGCATTATCATTAAAGGCAATAACTGTTTCATCGCGATACGATCCATTTGAACCAGCAAGTTTTAAAGTTGGATTACTACTTGCTTGATTTGCTTTTAAATACGATGTGTTATTATGAATACGTGAAGCGTTTGTAAAACGAACATCTCCTGTCGTATAGCTTCCTTCAAGAACTTTTACCCAAAAAGCATGCTGAGATGGAATTCTTGAATTAGGAATGTTGACTGCTTCACCAATACTTGAATTATAGACCCCGTAAATACTTTGGTCATTTAGATATATCCAAAATGCATCGACAATGTCTGTTTTAATAATGTCTGGAGTATCCCATTCGACTGCTGATGGGTAAGGGTTTCCAATTAAATTCCAACCCAAACCTTTTTCACTTCTATACACTGTTGCTAACTGGCTGCCATTATTAAGTGCACCTGAAAAAACCAGATTATTATTACTTCTTAATACATACCCTGTTGTTTCTACCATTGAAGCAGATGGGTTCACAGTAACATAATTACCAGTTGAATTATCCCAACTAAACATACCAACATCAGCACCAATTGAATTTTGGGTAGCTCCAACTACAGGTGAAGCCATGTAATATGATCGGTTATTAGCTGAAATAGCTTGATGTACTCTAACATTTGAAGAAGAAATATTAAGAGTTCCATTTTGCAATAATGAAGCATTTTGATTGGCTGAAGAATAAAGATCAAGAGATCCTAGTACAGTTATATTTCCAGAATTTCCAATGGTTAATTCAGCTCCTGCTTCAACCTCAATGTTATTTACTGTTATAACATCATTCATTAAAGGGAAGTTTGCGGAAGAAGCAGGTATGTATATGCTACCTTGGTTCACATAGCTACCTGACCAGTTACCGGGTTCATTATATACATTTGAAACATCACCTGTCCAGGTGTTAAGAACGTTCCTTATCAATAATAACTGTTCAATAGTTGAATATTGATTGTATACGGTTTCTTTAGCAACTACATAGACAAAGTGATCAATGTTTATGGTTAGTATTGAAATATCAATATTTGTTGCATTAAATTCAATGTCAGCTGTCATAATTCCATTACCCGAAATCAGAGCAGTTTGACCTAATTCGTCTTGGCCCGCTTCAATCTGAGCTTCAGTTGGAGCTACATTACTTGTTGTTATTACATAATAGTATTCGCCTGATTTATGTGTTTGACCAGATAGATCAACCGTTGTCTCTGTTTGGTTTTCTAATAATGGATAATTATTAGCCCAGATTGGAGCAGTTATGGTTGTAAAGCGCCAATTATTAGATCCACTATTATCAATGCCTCCAAATGGATCACCTGATAAGGCCTCAATTGCTCCGGCATCAATTACAACGTAATAGTTTGTATTTAATTCCAGATCAGTTGGGGTATCAATTACTAATGTATTGGTGCCCGATATGTATACTTGAGATGGGAACTGGGAGCTACCTCCTTGAATTATGCATTGGTATATTGGCGATCCGGGAGCATTGGAATCATAAATGTATACATAATTATTTGCGACACTTTGGTTAAATTGGATATCCTTATCAAATTGCAAAGAGAGTACTTGATTTGTTGGGACTTCAATAGCATCTTGTATAGGTGTATATATGGTTATGCCAGGAGGGTTGGTGACAGTAGAAAAGGAATAATTATTACTTGGACTATTGTCAATCCCTTCAAAAGCATTACCATTTGTGTCAAAAATTACGCCATAATCAATCTCTAAATAATAGGTTTTACTAGGTTCAAAACTACTAGGAGGATCAATGGTCAAAATTGCATTTGAAATGCTCGCTCCTTTACCTGATTCAAACGCACCATTTCGAACATAAATACTTAAAAAATCAGAATCATCCTCGGCATCCTTAATTTTGATATATCTAAAATCAGGGCTAGCGTTTGCAACAATGTTTTGGTCAAAGGTAATTTGAATGGTTTTGTTAATGTCAACTTCGATAGCATCCTGAATTGGATCATAAGTCAGAATTGAAGGGTGTGTTTCTGTAGTAAAGGCCCATGTCGTGACAGAGTTATCTATTCCAGCATAAGGAGCACCTTGCAATGATTCAACTGCACCAGCATCTATAGTGAAATAATAAATTGTGTTTTCTTTTAAATCACTAGTTGGGGTTATTGTTAGGACATCGCTTGCAATGCTAACACCTTTTCCTGGTTCAATTACACCATTATCAATTAAACATTCTATTACAGGCGTACCAATCCCTTGTTCATATAGGCGAACATATGTTGACGTGGCAGATTGATTAGCCTGTATTTCCTGATCAAATGTAAGTGAGAAGGATTGTTTAATACTAACCTCTGTAGCACCATCTATTGGAGTATAGGTGAGTACTGTTGGAGAAGGTAAGTCAGTTGCTGTGGTAAAAGCCCAACCAGGATTAAGTGCGTTATTAAAACCATTGAATGGGTTGCCTCCAACAAAAATAACGCCTGACTCGGCGTAAACGCCATATTCCGTATCTCCATCTAAAAGATCAGAAGAAAGGTCTATTGTAAATTCATTTCCATTAATACTTAACCTTGAATCCCTGCCGGCATAAAATGGAGCTTCACCTGTTGCTAGGTTAATAGGGTTATCCGCAGGGCTAGAAACCTTAAATAATGTAATAAATTCATTGTCTGCAAATGTTACCGAATTCGAAAAAGTTGCACTTAATGTTGGTGTCCTTGAAATATCTGTTGATCCGTCAGCAGGAATAAGAGTGGGGGTTTCAGCTGCAACTGTTGTAAATGCCCAAGTCGGATTATTAAAGTCGTTAAAGTCATCAAAAGATATTCCATCTATAAGTATAACATTACTAGGTGCGTAAACCGCGAAAGTTTTGCCACCCAACAAAAGGTCACTACTTAAATCGATAGTAAGATTATTATCTACTATTGATAGTCTGCTATCACGACTCACAAATGGAGGGTTTCCTGTATTTAAAGTAATTGAATTTCCAAAATCATCGGTTTGAAATACAATAATACTTTGATTGTTGGTCAGAGTTACGGCCCCAGAAAACAGTGCGGAAAGGTTCGGACTTTGACTTATATCTGTAGCACCATTAGCAGGATCTAGTGTAGGAGTAGCATCTGTTGTAAATGCCCACGAAGGATTTCCAAAATCATTAAATCCATCATATGAAACACCCCCCACGAATATAGTGTTACTTGCGGCATAAACTGCATATTCTGTTCCTGGGGTTAATAAATCTCCAGAAAGGTCAATTGTTAATTCATTGCCACTAATAGTTAACCTGCTGTCTGGAGCAGCAGGAGGAAATGTAACGCCTGTTGATAACGCAATGTTTTCTGCAGGGTTGGAAGTTTTAAATACATAAATTGTTTGCCCCGAACCTAGTGTGACAACATCTCCAAACGTTGCTGTGAGAACAGGACTTTTACTAACATCTGTAGCTCCATCTGTTGGCGAAAACGTTTGAGCCAATGATGATAGACTTGTTAGAGCAACAAGAAACAAAGTAATGTAGATATTTTTCATCTGCTTATCAATTTATTTTTCATTCTTCAATTCTAACCATTTAATTAAGGTAGGTAAGAATTAATTCGTTCACATTAGAATTACTGAATTATTTTAACCTGCAGTAATTTGTCAAAAAATGATAAAACTGTTATAAAGATTTAAAGTTAATTAAATGTGTAAGAATTCGTGATTACTAACACGAAAAGAGTATGTTTTTTTGATAAACAACCTATTTAATTAATTCAAGCCGTCCCAAATAGTCATAATGCGGACCGTCAGCCAATTTCTCAAAACTAAAACTATTTTCACGTGCTTTTTCCGCAAGAAGATTTTCATCAATAAAGAGCCATGGGAAAGGTTTACTTTTAATGTTATCGTATTCAGTAGTGTATATTATTTCTCCATAATACTTTTCTCCAATGGGAATTAGGTAGCTATCCTCATCAATGTAAAGATATCGTAAGTCAGAGCTGTCGAGAAGAATTTGACCTCCG
Organism: uncultured Carboxylicivirga sp.; assembly: GCA_947503525.1. GTDB lineage: Bacteria > Bacteroidota > Bacteroidia > Bacteroidales > Marinilabiliaceae > Carboxylicivirga. Next base: position 505,631 of record CANNEA010000001.1, read on the forward strand.
GGGGCTAACAGATCTTTGGCTTTCTGAAAGAAAGTGTTTAACCTATCGATGGTTCCAACAAGTCCGATTCCATTCATCATTAATAAAATAGTGTCGTACTTATGGTCTGTATTAAAGTCGAATAAGTCTACTTGATAATAGTTCTTGATGCCTCTTTGTTTGGCAGCTTCCAGGCAGCCTTTGGAGGTGTCGATGCAAACTACATCAGAACCCTTTTGTTGTAAGTACAAGGCATGCGATCCAACTCCGGCACCGACATCAAGAACTTTTCCTTTGCAATGAATTAAAGCTTTTTGCTCAATTTCAGGCATTTGCTTATGTGATCTGAATAGATAATCGACAGGGATGAAATCATCTTCTGCAATATTAGAATGTACTTTTATTTTTATATTGCGCTTTCCTTGCATATAGTCAAGGGCAGCTTTGCCCATCGGATCGTTACTCATATTCAGAAATCAAAATTATCCTGTAAAATTACTAAAAATGTGTTTATTACCTCATTTAATAGGTAAATTACATGTTTTACCAATTGAGGATATGGCAGAATTATTTAAAGATTTATATACAGCAAAGCATATTAATGAGGTGACAATAAGTCTGTCACAAATTGATGATACTTTCAATTCCAAATGCTTTATTGAAGAGGTATTGAAGGATAACTGGGATGTGCTAGGGTTTAAGCAAAGAATTCAAAAAATTGCCGAATTATTAAATAAATATCTACCTCAAGACTTTGAGCGGGCATCGGATGTATTACTAGCATATGTTGAGAGGCTTGAATCGGAGAATAAAAACCAAGCCAATTTACAATATTGGTTTATTCCGACTTATATCGAAATGTATGGTTTTCGGTATTTTGAAACTTCAATGGCGGCCATCGAGCGCATAACCCGTTTCGTAACTTGTGAATTTGCAGTTCGACCATTTTATGAAAGATATTTTGATCAGATGTGTAAGGAAACCATTTTATGGACTGATCATCATGATTTTCGAGTGCGTCGATTGGCTAGTGAAGGTTGTCGAACTTTATTGCCATGGGGTAAAAGAGTTAAAGAATTACAGGAGAACCCACAGTTTATCATTGGTGTTTTAAATAAGCTAAAAAACGATCCTCATGAATGGGTTCGGAAGAGCGTGGCAAATAACATGAATGATCTATCTAAGCATTATCCTGATTTAGTTATCAATTTGATGAAAGAATGGTACGGACAAGGCAAGGAGTTAGATGTCCTTGTGAAACACGGGTGTCGTACTTTGCTGAAAAAGGGTGTTCCGGAAGTAATGCGCTTATTCGGGTATGGAACAGATGGTCAAATTATAGTTGATGAATTTAGTGTTATTTCAAAGGATGTTGAATTTGGGGGTGGACTGGAGTTTGAGTTTAAGCTCAGGAACAAAACTTCCCAAAAAGTGTTAGTGCGGATTGAATACACTGTTTATTTTAAGAAAGCCAATGGTTCTTTGACGCCGAAGATTTTTAAGATATCCGAAATTGTTATGGGGCCAAATGAAGAGGTATATAGACTAAAGTCTCACATTATAAAGAAGATTACAACACGAAAGTATTACAGTGGTGAACATCAAATCGCTTTGGTTATTAATGGATTTGAACAGAGGGGCGTTTCTTTTCAATTGCATATGGAATAAAAAAGCCAACTCATCCGAGTTGGCCTTATGTATATTGTTCCTCGTCAATTTACGAAGGACTTGTGACTTTATCAGCTTTGTATTTACCAGCTTTAAGTTTTTCTAATACCTCAGAAAAAGCTTTAATAGTATAGTCTACATCTTCAATTGTATGTGTAGCCGTAGGAATAATACGCAACATGATTTGATCCTTTGGAATAACCGGATATACCACAATAGAACAGAAAATATTATAGTTTTCACGTAAATCCATCGTTATTTGAGTCGCCTCAGGTACATCACCTTCAAGGAAAACCGGAGTTACCGGAGATTCTGTTACACCAAGATTAAAGCCGGCATCTCTTAAACCCGACTGAAGCTTGTTTACAATGGTCCAAAGTTTTTCTTTATGCTCTGGTTGAGTACGTAACATTTCAAGTCGTTTCAAAGCACCATAAACCATAGGCATTGGAAGTGATTTGGCAAAAATTTGAGAACGTAAATTATATCGTAAATAATTTACGACTTCTTCAGTTCCTGCAACAAAACCACCGATACCTGCCATTGATTTGGCGAAAGTGCTAAAATGCACATCGATTTGATCTGTAACTCCAAAATGCTCAGCAGCACCAGCACCTGTTTTTCCCATTGTGCCGAAACCGTGCGCATCGTCAACTAAAATTCTGAAATCGAATTTTTCTTTTAGTTTAACAATATCTTTTAAATTACCTAAGTCACCAGCCATGCCAAATACACCTTCTGTAATAAGAAGAATACCACCACCAGTTTCTTTAGCGCGTTTGGTTGCAAACTCAAGCATTTTTTCACATTTGTCCATATCGTTATGGGCAAATACGAAGCTTTTACCACCCTTTGCTTTATGAATAAAAATTCCATCCATAATACAGGCATGTGACTCAGAATCGTATACAATAACGTCTTTACGACTGGCCAATGTATCGATAATGGATACCATGCCCTGGTAACCAAAGTTTAATAAGTATGAATCTTCATGACCAACAAATTCAGCCAAATTAGCTTCTAATTCTTCGTGCTTGCTTGTATGACCCGACATCATGCGCGCACCCATAGGGTAAGCCATACCAAACTCTGCTGCAGCATCCGCATCAGCTTTTCGTACATCCGGGTGATTGGCTAATCCTAAATAATTATTTAAACTCCAGGTTAGTACTTCTTTTCCACGGAATTTCATTTTTGAATTGATTTCACCTTCCAATTTTGGGAATATGAAATATCCGTGAGCTTCCTTACCATATTGGCCCAATGGCCCCATGTGTTCTTTTATCTTGTCGAAAATGTCCACGTTGTTGAGCTTTTAAATTTCGGGCAAATGTAATGTTTTTGCCAATCTTATTGAAGAAAACTCGTTAAAAAATACTAAACATGTCCTTAATCATGTTTGTTGATCGCATATGGATGATCACATTGAATGTGCAGTAAACTAAGCTATTTATATAAATTATATACTTTTAAAATTAAGAGCTGTTAGTATTAAGGGTTGTGAGGTTATAAACTAAAAACTATCTTTGCAGGATGTTTAAAAGCGTCTAGTTTTAGCTTTAGCCTTAATGTATTGAAGAAAATTTTATAGCTAAGTCTTATGAGATTAAGGAACTTATTGTTTTTTTTAGTGGTGTTGACTGGTCTTTTGAACAGTTCTTGTAGTAAATATCAGAAGCTTCTGAAGAGTCAGGATTCTGAGCAATGGTATATTGAAGGGATTAAGTACTATGAGAAGGAAGACTATACCAGAGCGGCTACTTTGTTGGGGCAACTGGTAAATGTTTACAGAGGTACCGACAAGGCTGAAGAAGTAAACTATGTGTATGCAAATTGTTTGTATGGTTTACATGATGATGTAACATCGGGACATTATTACCGAGAGTTTGTAAAGAACTTTCCAGCGAGTGAAAAGGCGGAAGAGTGCCAATTTATGAGTGCATATACATATTATAACTTGTCACCTAAACCACGTTTGGATCAAACAGCAACAGAACAAGCCATACAGGAATTTCAGTTGTTTATTAATATGTATCCAAATAGTCCTCGTGTGGAAGAGGCTACTCGATTAATGGATGAACTTAGAGATAAGTTGGTTTATAAATCGTATTTAAGTGCTAAGTTATATTATAATTTAGGCGATTATTTAGGTAATAATTATCAATCAGCAGTTATTGCTGCTCAGAACAGTTTGAAAGATTTTCCTGATACAAAATACAGAGAAGAGTTATCTTTTCTAATTCTGGAGTCAAAGTTTATTCAGGCGATAAAGAGTATTGAAGAAAAGAAGGAAGAAAGAATCAGGGATACTATTGACGAATATTATTCGTTTGTTAATGAGTTTCCTGAAGGGAAATATAAGAAGAGAGCTGACCGAATATTGATCGATTCAGAATCAATGTTAAAGTCATACGATAATCAAGCAGTATAATAAATAGGATAGATATGTCAATCGATTACAAAAAAACAAATGCACCTGTTTCAACTATAACTTGGGACAAAAACGAATTGTCGGAGCCAACAGGTAATATTTATGAATCGGTAGTAGTTATCGGTAAGCGCGCCAATCAGATCAGTGCTGAAATGAAGGACGAGCTAAATAAGAAGTTGCAAGAATTTGCTTCTTATACAGATAATTTGGAAGAGGTTTTTGAAAACCGTGAGCAAATTGAGATTTCGCGTTTTTACGAACGTTTGCCAAAGTCAGTTTGTATTGCTGCGCAAGAGTTTGTTGAAGGTGGTGTGTATCATCGCAACGCTGATAAAACAGAAGAAAGTGCCAGCGAATAATTATTCGCCTAGTTGTTTTTACATTGGTGTTTAAAAAGATATCAATAAAAGATAATGGAGAATTAGGATTCTCTTTTATCTTTTTTTTATTTTAGGGTATGCTTGAAGGTAAAAAGTTTATACTGGGAATTTCTGGTGGTATTGCGGCTTATAAATGTGCTCAGCTAACACGTTTACTTGTTAAAGAGGGAGCAGAGGTGCAGGTCATTATGACTAAATTGGCTAAAGAGTTTATTACCCCATTAACCATGGCTACGCTTTCTAAACGTCCGATTTTGGTTGACTTTTTTAATCCTGAAAATGGAGACTGGAATAGTCATGTTGATAATGGCCTTTGGGCCGATGGAATGATTGTAGCACCTGCTACGGCTAATACTATGGGTAAAATGGCCAATGGTATTGCAGACAACCTTTTAATTACTACTTATCTGTCAGCCAGGTGTCCTGTTTTTGTTGCTCCAACAATGGATCTGGATATGTATAAGCATCCTTCTACCATGCGTAATTTAGAAACTTTACGTTCATATGGTAATGAACTTATAGAGCCTGAATCGGGTGAGTTGGCTAGTGGTTTAATAGGCAAAGGACGCATGGCAGAGCCCGAAGCTATTGTCGAGTATTTAAAAGCATACTTTAAAAAAAAAGCTAATAAAGATTTAGACGGTAAAAAGATACTCGTTTCTGCAGGACCAACGCATGAAAAGATTGACCCTGTTCGGTTCATAGGTAACTATTCATCCGGAAAAATGGGATTTGCCATTGCTGAAGAGTTAGCTGAACGCGGAGCACAAGTTACATTGGTTAGTGGTCCGTGTGCATTGAAGATTACAAATTCTAATGTTAAGAGAATTGATGTAGTTAGTGCTGCTGAAATGAATGAAGCCTGTAAGAATGAATTTAGCAATTCAGATGTGGCTATTATGTCGGCAGCTGTTGCGGATTATTCTCCTGTTGAAAAGGCCGATCAAAAAATAAAACGAAAATCAGACGAGTTAAGCATTGCTTTAAAGTCCACCGTCGATATTGCAAGAGGTTTAGGGGAAAAGAAGCGAAGTGATCAGTTTTTAGTTGGATTTGCCCTGGAAACAAATGATGCTCTGGATAATGCCAGAAATAAAATGGCTTCAAAAAATCTGGATATGATCGTTTTAAACAGTTTAGCTGATACCGGAGCAGGTTTTAATGTCGATACAAATAAGATTACTATTTTAAGTCAGCAAAATAAGATGAAGGAATTTGCGTTAAAATCTAAGGCTGAAGTAGCTGTTGATATTGTCAATGAATTAGTTGGATTGCTTTAGATTTATTTTGAATAAAACCAAGTCTGCCGTTATGAGAGTGTTATTTCTGCTTGTTATTATAATGTTGTCCTTAGGCGCAAATGCTCAGGAGTTTCAATGTGCTGTGCAAGTTGTATCTCCAAGTATACAAGGGTCAAATAAAAAAGTATTTGAGACTTTGCAGAAGGCCATTATGGAATTTATGAATAATCAGAAATGGTCTGATGATGTATTTAAAGCTGAGGAACGCATTGATTGTAATATCATGATTAATGTAGCCGAAATGATTTCGATGGATGAGTTTAAGGCTACTATTCAAATACAAGCACGACGTCCTGTTTATAATTCATCCTATCATACTGTGTTGTTTAACCATCAGGATCAGGATTTGCACTTTAGGTATGTAGAATTTGAACCATTAATTTACAATCCAAATAATTTCGACTCTAACCTGGTAGCCGTTTTGGCGTATTATGCTTATATAATGTTAGGTATGGACTATGATTCTTTTCAACCCAATGGCGGTGCCCCGTACTTTCAGCAAGCCGAACAAATTGTAAGTCGATCTCAGAATGCAGTTCAGTCGGGTTGGAAATCTTTTGAAAATCAAAGAAACAGGTATTGGTTAGTGGAGAATATATTAAATGAATATCACAGGCCTTTGCGTCAATGTATGTATGATTATCACCGACGAGGATTGGATAGGATGAGTGAAAAGCCTGAAGAGGGAAGGGCGCAGATTCTTAAAAGTATAGAGGATTTACGAAAAGTGCATCGCCAAAAACCGGGTTCATTTTATATGCAGGTTTTTTTCACGGCAAAATCAGACGAATTAGTTAAGGTTTTTGGTGAATCATTCTCCATGGAGAAAGGCCGGGCAGTTGAAGTTCTGCAGGAAATTGATCCATCAAATAATAAAAAGTACGAAGGATTATTAAAAGGGAATTAGTTAAATGCTTAAATCACTTTCCATATCAAACTATGCACTCATTGATCAGGTAGATATCAATTTTGATAGTGGCCTGACTGTTATTACAGGTGAAACTGGTGCTGGTAAATCGGTATTGCTTGGAGCTCTATCCTTAATACTTGGACATAGGAGTGATTTAAATGCCTTACTCGATCGCGATCGAAAATGCATTGTAGAGGGTGAGTTTTTTGTTGGTAATTATGGCCTTCAGGACGTTTTTATTCAGTATGACGTTGATTATGAAGATTCAACAATTATTCGTAGAGAAGTTCTGCCCAGTGGTAAATCTCGTGCATTTGTAAATGATACTCTTGTCAACTTAAACTTCTTAAAAGAAATAGGGAATAAATTAATAGATGTGCATTCTCAGCATCAAAATTTATTATTGGACGATAGTGGCTTTCAGCGCATGGTCATCGATTCGGTAGCCAATAATAAGATATTACGAGAGCAATACGAAAGTGTCTATAAGAAATATAAAAGCTTATTATCCAAAATTGAAGGTTTAGTTGAAGAAAATAATAGGCAGAAAGATGATCTGGACTATATGCAGTTTCAATTTAAGCAATTGGATGAAGCCAATTTGGTAGATGGAGAATTGATTGAACTCGAACAAAGCCTGCAAGAATTATCGCATGCTGAAGAAATAAAAACAACTTTATCGGATATTGATCGGGTTCTGTCTCATGAGCCCAATCAAATAGTTGAGGCTTTATATTCAGCTCTGAATAATATTCAAAAAATAAGTTCGTATTTGCATGATGGAGAGGAATTGGTCAAACGAATTGAGTCATCTTATATTGAACTTAAAGATTTAGCTGATGATTTGGGTACTCGAGCTGAAGATATGGAATATGACCCAATTGCTATTCAGAATGTGCAGGAGCGACTGGATTTAATATATGGCTTACAAAAGAAACATCACCTAGAGTCAATTGCAGAATTAGTTGAATTAAAAGATGATCTTCAATTAAAGATTGATAAAATTAATTTTTTCGACGATGAATTAAAGAACTTGAAAGTTGAGTTAGCTGAAATGGAAAAGGATTTAGCTTCTAAAGCCAAACAATTGACCAAATCACGCGAAACTGTTTTCACAAAAGTCAAGTCGGAAATTGATGGTAAACTAAAGGCCTTAGGAATGCCTCATGCAAATTTTGTCATTCAATCTGGTGTAATGGATAGTTATGGTCCTTTTGGAAAGGATGCCATTGAATTTTTATTCTCAGGGAATAAAAATGGCGAGCCATCATCAATTAATAAGGTCGCTTCCGGAGGAGAAATGTCAAGGGTAATGTTAAGTATTAAATCTTTGCTTTCGTCTGCCAAAGGATTGCCAACTATCATTTTTGATGAAATTGATACCGGGGTTTCTGGTGAAGTAGCTGATCAGATGGGAGTAATAATGACGGAAATGGCTAATGCATTACAGGTGGTTAGTATTACTCATTTACCACAAATTGCGGTAAAAGGAGATCATCATTTTAAAGTATTTAAAACTGATAATGAAGAAAAGACCATTTCGCAAATCACTAAAATGTCGCATGAAGACAGGGTTGTAGAAATTGCAAAGATGCTAAGTGGGTCTAAATTATCAGATGCTGCACTTGAAAATGCACGTACACTCTTGAAAAACTAGTTTTACCTTCCTAAATTGTAAGAACTAATTACGTTTCCATTTGTTATTTAAAACTGGATTAGATTAAAATAAATTAAATTGTAACTTGTGTTGTACAACATATGACTTATATTTGTGCGCTCAAAAAAAAACTGATATGGGATTTGATCTTTTAAAAGGAAAAAGAGGAATTATTTTCGGAGCACTTAATGACATGTCTATTGCATGGAAAGTGGCGGAAAGAGCTCATGAAGAAGGTGCTCAATTTACATTATCTAATACTCCTGTTGCTTGCCGTATGGGTGAAGTAATTGAATTAGGTAAAAAGTGTAATGCCGAAATAATTCCAGCTGATGCGACTAAAGTATCCGACCTTGAGGATGTTTTTACCAAGTCAATGGAAGTGTTGGGAGGAAAAGTTGACTTTGTTCTTCACTCTATTGGAATGTCGTTAAATGTGCGCAAGAAGCGTGTTTACCATGATTTAGACTATAACTATCTAAATAAAACCTTAGATATATCTGCTATTTCGTTTCATAAAATGTTACAAGTAGCTTTTAAAATGGATGCAATTAGTGAGTGGGGCTCTGTTTTAGGTTTAAGTTATGTAGCTGCACAACGTACTTTATATGGATATAATGATATGGCTGACGCGAAAGCTTTGCTTGAGTCAATTGGTCGTAGTTTCGGATATATTTATGGACGCGAACGCAAAGTACGTGTAAATACAATTTCTCAATCGCCAACGATTACAACAGCCGGTAGTGGTGTAAAAGGTATTGATGGCTTAATTGACTTCTCGGATCGTATGTCACCTCTTGGTAATGCCGATGCTGATGATTGTGCGGCTTATTGTTTAACCATGTTCTCTGATTTAACTAAAAAAGTTACCATGCAAAACCTCTTCCATGATGGTGGATTTTCCAACATGGGAATGAGTCTCAGAGCCATGACCCAATACAATAAAAGTTTCGATCAGAACGATATAGAAAACTTATATTAAAAGAAAGAAAAAAGGGTGTTAAAAACACCCTTTTTTTATAGGGATTATTTACTGAAAACCATAGGTTTAAAATTTTCAAAACCGCTCCAGAATCATTACATTTGGCGTCGTTTTGATTTAAACTTGCCATGAGCTTGATCATGGCTAGTAATATAGTAGGAAAAATATATCTTATCATGGATAAATACCGGATAAATCACCTTAAGGAATTAGAAGCAGAATCGATTTACGTTATCAGAGAAGTTGCTGCTCAATTCGAAAATCCAGTGATGTTATTTTCAGGAGGTAAAGACTCTATTGTAATGTTTCATTTAGCGCGTAAGGCTTTTTGGCCAGCTAAGGTGCCATTTCCTTTGATGCATATTGACACAGGACATAACTTTCCTGAAACAATTGAATATCGCGATAGAGTAATGAAGGAGACCGGAACCAAATGTGTTGTTGCATTGGTTCAGGAATCAATCGACCAGGGACGTGTAGTTGAGGAGCAAGGTGTTAATGCCAGTAGAAACAAATTACAGACCACAACATTATTAGATGCTATCGAAGGAAATAAATTTGATGCAGCTATGGGTGGAGGTCGACGCGACGAAGAGAAAGCACGTGCGAAAGAACGTTTCTTTTCACACCGCGATGAATTCGGTCAATGGGATCCGAAGAATCAGCGTCCGGAATTGTGGAACTTGTTTAATGGCCGTAAAAATATGGGAGAGCATTTTCGTGTATTCCCTATTAGTAATTGGACTGAGATGGATGTGTGGCAATACATCTATATGGAGCAAATAGAATTACCTAATTTATATTTCACGCACAAGCGCGAGGTGTTTAATCGCGATGGTACGTGGATGGCCAATGAGCCTTGTATGCAGTTGAAAGAAGGCGAAAAGCTGGAAGTTAAAGATGTTCGTTGTCGCACTATCGGTGATGTGACTTGTACAGGTTTAACATTATCAAAAGCCAATACACTTGAAGATATTATTCAGGAGGTTGCAGCAACACGCACAACTGAGCGTGGAGGACGAGCAGATGATAAACGTTCAGAATCAGCGATGGAAGATCGCAAACGCGAAGGGTATTTCTAAAGTTTTGTTAATATGAAAAGAGCTGTCTAAGTTTTATGAACAAGCTAATTGATTATCAGGCGAGTTCTAGCTAAGCATGGAAAGCAATTTTGACACATAAAAAATTACGATACTATGTCCGGAAAAGAATCAGGATATTTAAATATGGAGCTTTTACGATTTACCACTGCAGGTAGTGTGGATGATGGTAAAAGTACCTTGATAGGCCGATTGCTTTATGATAGTAAGGCCATTTTTGAAGATCAGATGGAAGCCATTGAGCGTGTTAGCGAGCGTTCGGGTCATGAAGAGGTAAACCTGGCATTGTTAACTGATGGTCTTCGATCGGAGCGTGAACAAGGTATTACAATTGATGTGGCCTACCGTTATTTTGCTACTCCCAAACGTAAATTTATTATTGCAGATACTCCGGGGCATATCCAGTATACTCGTAATATGGTTACCGGCGCGAGTACGGCTAATGTGGCATTGATACTAGTTGATGCACGTCATGGAGTATTGGAGCAAACATTACGTCATGCTTTTATTGCGTCTCAATTGCAAATTCCTCATGTTATTTTCTGTATCAACAAAATGGATTTGGTTGATTATGATCAGGAAACATTTGAGAAAATTAAATCTGATATTGATGCGGTGTCATCGAAACTATCCGTTAGAGATATTCGATTTGTACCCATTAGTGCTTTAAAAGGTGATAATGTGGTTGATCGTTCTGAAGTGATGGATTGGTATGATGGACCAACTTTAATGTATCTTCTTGAAAATATACATATCAGTAGCGATGTGAATCATGAAGATTTCCGTTTCCCGGTACAATATGTTATTCGTCCTCAATCGGTCGATTGGCCGGATTATAGAGGTTATGGCGGGCGTATTGCCAGTGGAGATGTTAAGTTGGGAGATGAAGTTGTGGTGTTGCCTAGTGGATTTACATCTAAGGTAAAAACCATTGATCTGATGGATGAATCTTTGGAAATTGGTTTTGCTCCTCAATCTGTATCAATTACATTGGAAGATGATATTGATATCAGCAGGGGGGATATGTTGGTAAAAACTACTAACGGAGCCTCTCCTAAAAATAGTCAGGATATTGAATTAATGGTTTGTTGGTTCAATGAAAGAGGACTGATGCCAAGGGGTAAGTATGTTGTTCGTCACACTTCAGCTGAGGCACGTTGTATGATTACCGATGTGACCTACAAGATGGACATTAACACTCTTGAGAAAAATGTAGAAGATAAGTCGGTTAAAATGAATGATATTGCTCGTATTAAAATACGAACAACTAAGCCATTGTTCTTCGATTCATATATCCGAAACAGAAATACGGGAAGTTTGATTTTGGTTGATGAAGCTACCAATGAAACTGTTGCTGCAGGAATGATTATTTAAAGATCTTCTTAAATATATAGGATTTAAAAAGCCGCTAAACGAAATTTGTTTAGCGGCTTTTGTATAATTAGGGTTTGGGTTATAGTGTAGATTAAAATTTCCATCCAAAAGTGAAAGAAGCCTGATGTCTTCTGTGTTCCACATCAATGGTATTGAGGTTTAATCCATACCACATGGAGTTTTCAGAAGTGTCAATTTGATAGTCCTCTTCATTAAAGGTTAGGGAGTACGCCAGGTCAAAAAAGAATTTCTTATTTCGAATCCCAATGCCACCTGTGGCCATCCACTTCGACATAATTGTATTGTTAGTGTACTCTTTCTTCAAAGGAGAATCGAAGTAGGCAGCTCCACCTCGTATGGTGAAGTATGGTACTGGTCGTATTTCTATTCCAGCTTTAAGGTCGTGTGTCATTTTAAACTCTTCCTTAATGTGTTCATTTAAGGCTTCAAATCCCGAATCATAACCATCCTTTGAGCTAATGTTTGAAGTGGTGTGATCAGTCATCTCATAGTCAAGAGAAAGTAAAGCAAACTTACCCATGACGAAAGCAAAGCTTCCCTGAGCACGATAAGGCGTACGATAGTTGTATGAGAAGATGCCCAGATCAGAGTTTTTAATATATCTATCATAGTTAATGTAGAATGATTCAATTCCACTTTGGTATTCTTCATCAATGCCAAAGAAGGTTGGTGTGTGAAACGAAGCTCCAAATCTGAAGGGATGCAGATTTAGAATCAAACCAAGCTTTCCGTTCACCCCAAAGCCATTTTGATGCAGTTTCTGATAGGCATCGTAATAATCCAAATCTTCATTATAGGCCGGGTCAAAGCTATTGGTATTGATCTCCCTAAACGTATTTTTTTGATCAAATTTAAAAGATTGAAAGTTTAATGAAATACCTAGCATTAATACATTGCTTACATTAGCTCCAAATGTTAAACCATACTCACCGGCATAACCACTGGATTCTGAGAGGTATTTTTGCTTAACTCCATTTAAGTTGCGATTATGAATTAAGCTTGTGCCATCAACAAAGTCTTCAACTAATTCATAATGGCTAAAATATTCAGTTGCATCATCATATAAAGGATCAATAAGAAAGTTTTCATAAGCGAAATAGGCTCTGTCACTCATGCTTTGAATTGTATTGCCTTGAGCATCAAGTAACATATTATTAAGTAAAGTGTTAACTTGGCTAAAGTTGCCATTGTCACCATATACATCAACCACGTTTTGACCAATTGTAATATTCATGCTGTTGTTAAAATCAGCAGTTCTGTTATATGTGAATCCAAAATGTGTACTAATTAATCCACTTTCTTTTTCTCTCAAAGGGCGGTTAGTAGCAACTCCTCCTATTTGGTTAAAAGGAAAACTATATTTATTCTCAGTTGACTTAAATGCACCATATCTTGATGTGTTTTGGTTTAAGGATATGGATGGTGTAAAAGCAAATTCGGATGTGCGATAAACAGCTATACCTGCAGGATTTATGCTTATAGCACTTAAATCTCCACCTAAGGCTCCAAAGGCATTCGCCATCCCAAGTGATCTCGCCGTGCCGGTTAATTCTCTTTGATTAAACCTAAGTACATCAAGTTGATTCTGGCTAATGACTAATTGTGAAAACATTAGCCCTATGGTCAAAAACGAATAGAGTATCTTTTTCATTTGTTAGAATTTTAAGGTTATGTTGAAGACGGTTATCTTGAGCCTCTGCTTGATCCTCCTCCTCTTGATCCACCTCCGGACGAACCACCTGAACTTCTTGATCCACCTGAACTGCGAGAGCCGCCACCAGATGATCGACTTGGAGAATAGCTGTTACCACCTCCCGATGATCGACTTGGAGAATAAGTGCTTCCTCTTGATCCCGATGATTTGGAAGGTGTATAGTTTGGTTTTGATGAACTTCTACTGTAAGTCCTTGTTCCTCCTGAGGCCGGATTCGATGTTCTATTACCTGATCCAGAATTATAGCTTCTAGTTCTTCCGTTACCTGACGGTCTTGTATATGAACTTTTAGCGTTATAATTAGATCTGGTGTATCTATTATTTTGGTTTTGATTAGCGGGGCTGTAACTTCTTCTGGTAGTTCTTGTTTTACTAGGGTTTGTATTTCCAGAATTGGTTGATTGTGAGCTACCTGTTCTTACATAAGTTCGCCCATCATTTTTATTAGTAATGACTCTTTGATTGGTTTGATTATAATTAACACGTGTATTGCCATTTTCATAAGCCCCAGTAGGTCTGTTATTAGAGCTCTTCAGTGAACTACCGCCTCTACTTTCTGTGGTTGAACGATTTGTTGCTCTTGTTTCGCTTTGTGTATATGCTGATGAAAAGCCTCTTGGGCGATTAACTGTCTGACGAGCTGTAGCTGATCCTCCACCTCCCGGGTAGTAACCACCGCCACCGCCGGACCAATAGCCATCATTCCATCCATTGTAATAGCCATGATGATATCCGCCGTAATGGCCTCCATAACCTGGACCACACCAGCCACCACCATGCCACGGATTGCAATAGCCATAACCATATCCCCAACCATATCGCCAAGGATCGTAGTAACCACGACCATATCCCCAACCAGATCGCCAAGGATTGTAGTAAGCACTACCATACATATAAGAATTATACATAGGGTTAGTCCAGCTAGGAAATGCATAAGCGTAGTTGCCGTCTACATATACGTTCCAATTCCAATTGTTCGAATAAATAATATCATTATACATTGGTGACCAATATGGAATGCCATTAAAAGGCCCATGGAATCTAATCATCCGTTCGGCATAATCCTGATCCATTTGCGAACCTTCAAAATCATTTACCCAATAGCCCGTTTCTTCATTGTAATAGACTAAAGTATCAGTTTCCTGAATAGTATCATTGTCCAGTAAGGCAAGGTATTCCGATTGAATTTGTGAGAAATTACGATTATCCTCCTGAGCTAAGTCTGATTTCTGATATTCGTTAGCCATCTGATTGAATTCCTTCTTATCAGCCTTCTTAATTTCTTTTTGAGTCTGCACAGGTGCATATTCATCCGAAACAGTTGTTGGCTGACTCTGTGGACGGTAGTACAAATCATCATCGTAATAACTGCTATCTGTCCATTTTGCAGAGCTACAAGCAGAAAGCAATGAGATGATTAAAATGCCTATGTAAAATTTAGATTTCATAAGAATTCCTCCAAATTAGAACTGTTTAATTATTATAGAAATTAACAAAAAACGTACCACAAGCTTAAAAATTGTAAAAAAATCAAAAATAAATTTTAGTTGTGGATTTTGGGTCTTTTGCAGGCGAATGTAATTAAACCATGACAATATTAAAAAATCACACCTAAGAGCCTAATGTTTTGCACGAAATTTTGTTATTTTGTGCGACTTACATGAATTTGGAATAAAACAAGAAAATAGATATGGCAAAAGTACTAACGCCTAGAAGTGAAAGTTACTCACAATGGTATAATGACCTGGTGTTGAAAGCTGATTTGGCTGAAAATTCAGCTGTGCGTGGTTGCATGGTTATTAAGCCTTATGGTTATGCGATTTGGGAAAAAATGCAAGCCCAACTGGACAAGATGTTTAAGGAAACCGGACATGAAAACGCCTATTTCCCCATATTTATTCCAAAATCTTTTTTCAGTAAGGAAGCAGATCATGTTGAAGGTTTTGCTAAGGAGTGTGCAGTTGTTACGCATTATCGCTTAATGAATAATCCTGATGGTGACGGTGTTGTTGTTGATCCGGAGGCAAAATTGGAAGAAGAATTAATTGTTCGCCCTACATCAGAGACTATTATTTGGAATACATACAAAAATTGGATTCAATCCTATAGAGACCTGCCGATTAAATGTAATCAATGGGCTAATGTTGTAAGGTGGGAAATGCGTACGCGTTTATTCCTACGTACTGCTGAATTTCTATGGCAAGAAGGGCATACAGCTCATTCAACCAAAGCTGAAGCCATTGAAGAAACGGAAACAATGATTAATGTGTATGCTAAGTTTGCTGAAGAGTTCATGGGTGTTCCGGTTATTCAGGGATTCAAAACTGCTAGTGAGCGATTTGCAGGGGCATTAGAAACCTATACCATAGAAGCATTAATGCAAGATGGTAAAGCTTTGCAATCAGGCACTTCACATTTTCTGGGACAAAACTTTGCTAAGGCATTTGATGTTAAGTTTGCCAGCAAGGAAGGAAAGGAAGATTATGTTTGGGCTACTTCATGGGGTGTATCAACTCGTTTGATGGGCGCCTTAATAATGGCACATTCTGATGATCATGGTTTAGTATTACCTCCGAAATTGGCACCTTACCAGGTGGTTATTGTTCCTATCTATCGTAAGGACGAAGAATTAGAGAAGATAAAGGTGGTTGCTGAAAACATTAAGTCTAAACTTGGAGCTAAAGGTGTTGATGTTAAGTTTGATTTTAGTGATAACAGAAAGCCGGGTTGGAAATTTGCGCAGTACGAATTAAAAGGTGTACCCGTAAGATTAGCCATCGGACCTCGTGATATTGAAAATGGTACAGTTGAGGTTGCACGTCGCGACAACCTGACAAAAGAAACGGTATCCATTGAAGGTATTGACGAATATATTTCCACACTTTTGGATGAAATTCAGGAGAGCATTTATAATAAGGCCTTAGAATTCAGAGCAGAGAATACACGTTCTGTGGATACTTACGACGAATTCAAAAAAGTTTTAGATGACAAAGGTGGATTTGTATTCGCTCATTGGGATGGAACAGAAGAGACTGAGAAACGAATAAAGGATGAGACAAAAGCTACAATTCGTTGTATTCCTTTGGATCAACCTGATGAAGATGGAATAGACATGGTGAGTGGTAAACCATCTAAGAAGCGTGTTATTTTTGCAAGAGCTTACTAAAGGTAGTTTATTTGTTGAAAGTTCTAAAGTAGAAAGTTAAATACAAGGATATAGAAAGGGAAATCATTTTGATTTCCCTTTTTTTTGTCTTTATTTATACTAGTGTTATATGCTTTCACCCTTAAAGACTAAATAGATGAATCCAAAGGAAATTGTGCCTCAAGCGATTGTTCAAATGTTAAATAATAAGGCGGTCATTAAACAAGATGTATTTGCCTCAACACGAAAATATTTTGGAGTCCTTAAAAATGTATTGCAAGAGGTGGTAGAAATATATAATCCTCAGATAAAACCAGAGGATAAACGCATTCAATTACGATTTCATGACAAGGGAGAGTTTGTTTCTCAATTAAAGGTCGCAGGTGATGTACTGGTATTTCATATGCATACCAATACTTTTAATTTTGATCGTGACCATGAAGTGTGGAAAAGCCAATATGTTAAAGATGATGTTGCAAACTCATACTGTGGAGTGATTAACATTTACAATTTTCTGCACGACTCCTTTCGTTATAATCGACAAAACGATATTGGATATTTAATAGCAAGGGTTTTTATAAATAAGGATGGTCACTTTTTTGTTGAAGGGAAAAGGCAAAAAGGTACAGGTATCAATAATTTTGGTACAAATGTGTTAACCGAGGACAGATGGAAACAAATAATTGAAACAGCTGTTTTATATGCTCTGGAATTCGACCTTTTGGTTCCGCCTTATGACGATATGAAGCTGATTTCAATGCTTCAGATGAATGACGAAATGTTACATTCTCAGATGCGAACAGGCAAACGTCTGGGATTTATTTACAATGCCGACGATGTAAAACAGTAAGAATAAATACAATGGATAATTTATTAGAGCGTTTTCTAAAATATGTGCAGATTGATACCGAAGCTGATGCAAATACAGGATTAACTCCTTCAACTCCCGGTCAGATGGTGTTTGCCAGGCAACTTATTGAGGAGTTAAAGTCAATTGGTTTATCAGATGTTGATTTGGATGAGAACGGTTATGTGATGGCTACAGTGCCTTCAACTGTTACAGAAGAAGTGCCTGTTATTGGTTTTGTGGCGCATATGGATACGAGCCCTGATTTTAGTGGAAAGCATGTTAAACCTCGTGTTATTAATAATTATACCGGTGGTGATATTGTTTTAAATGAAGCCAAAGGCATAGTGTTAAAGGTTAATGACTTTCCTGAAGTTGAAAATTATAGAGGTCAGGATTTGGTAGTAACTGATGGAACTACTCTTCTTGGAGCCGATGATAAAGCCGGGATAACAGAAATTGTTACGGCAATGGAATATTTAATTCAGCATCCTGAAATCAAGCATGGTAAAATACGAATTTGTTTTACGCCGGATGAGGAAATTGGTGCTGGAGCTGATCACTTTGATGTTGAGAAATTTGGAGCTGAGTTCGCCTATACAATGGATGGGTCGGAGATAGGAGAGTTGGAGTATGAAAACTTTAATGCTGCCGGAGCTAATATAACAGTTAAAGGGCGAATGGTTCATCCCGGATATGCAAAACACAAAATGCGTAATTCAATCCGAATTGCAAATCAGATAATGACCATGTTACCAAGGTTTGATACTCCGGAGCATACGGATGGTTATGAAGGTTTTTATCACCTGATGTCGTTTAATGGCGATGTTGAAGAAACAAAAATGACCTATATAATCAGGGATTTTAGACGCGATAGATTTGAAGATCGTAAAAAGGAGTTGAAGCATTTGGTGCGTAAAATAAACGCAGAATATAACGAGGAAGTAGCAACTGTTGAAATTAAGGATCAATACTACAATATGCGCGAAAAAGTTGAGCCTGTAATGTATGTGGTTGATTACGCCAAAACAGCCATGGAAGAGCTGGGAATCAAGCCTATTGTAAAACCAATCAGAGGAGGTACAGATGGCGCCCGACTTTCATATATGAACTTACCAACCCCAAATATATTTGCCGGGGGGCATAATTTCCATGGGCGTTTCGAATTCGTTCCGGTTCAAAGCATGATAAAAGCCAGTGAGGTAATAATTCGGATCTCTGAATTAGTAGCAAAAAAATAACATGCCAGGTTGAACATCTGCAAACTTGCTTTGTTTGATTGAGAGTCTGGAACTTTATACGAAGAGCAGATTAAAATTAATCCTTTCGAAAAGATTCTTTTTAATTGGATTAACTTGATTAAAAGTGATTAAAGTTCTAATTTGATTATCAGAATTAAAAGCAATTAATTAACGAACAAATAAATAAAATTATGGCTGTTTTAGTAGGAAAAAAAGCTCCTTCTTTTAATGCAAGTGCTGTGGTAAACGGCGGCGAAATTGTAGAAAACTTTTCATTGGATCAGTACATTGGTAAGAAATATGTAGTTCTTTATTTCTATCCTGCTGACTTTACTTTTGTATGTCCTACAGAGATTATTGCTTTTCAGGACAAGATGGCTGATTTTGACAGCCGTAATGTAGAAGTAGTTGGTGTTTCTGTGGATTCAGAGTTTTCGCACTGGAAATGGTTACAGACAGAACCAAAAGATGGTGGTATTAAAGGGGTTAAATATCCTTTGGTAGCGGATAATAGCAAAACTATTTCTGAGAATTTTGATGTTTTGGCTGGTGAGTACGATTACAACGACGATGGTCAGATTGTATTCAACGGTACTCCAATGGCTTACCGTGGTCTTTTCTTAATTGACAAAGAAGGTACAGTTCGTCATCAGGTAGTTAACGATATGCCACTTGGACGTAGCGTTGATGAAGCTATACGTATGGTTGACGCCCTTCAGTTCTTCGAAGAAAATGGTGAGGTTTGTCCAGCTGACTGGCACAAAGGTGATAAAGGTTTAACAGCAACACAAGATGGTATTGCTGATTTCCTGGGAAGCAAATAAGAAGCTAAGATTAGATAAATCAGAAGCACCTCATACGGGGTGCTTTTTTTATGTGCTTTCTTTCGCCTTTGAATGTGGGTGCTCAAGCTTACACATAAAGGTTGATAAACAATTCAGATCTACTGAATCATAAAGACGATCAATTCTTAATTTGAGCAAATAGATAAAGCCGAAGCTCAATAAATATTTCTTATTTTTGCAGGATGCGCAAATACCTCGACATTCATCCTACTGATGATTCGGCATTCAAACAAATGGTCTGTCAGGCAACCCGTAATGAAGGCACGGGTGTGGTACTTGACGGTAATGGCTTTGATGCACCTATATTTATAGAGAGTACACATCGTTACGATTTTGTTGCCGGACTTCAAAGTGTGAGTGATTGTACCAATGATTTGGCGCAAGTGCAATTATTGCACAATCAATACAAGGATTGGATTCTGGGATTTTTGTGCTACGATGTGAAGAATCAACTTGAAAAATTATCTTCCTCTAATCCCGATAAGATTGAAATGCCTGAGGTTTATTTCTTTCGTCCACGTTACCTTTTTCTGAAAGATGCAGAACAATGGAAGGTGGGTTATCTGGACGACTACGATAATGAAGAGTCGGTGAGAAATTACATCGAAGAACTCAATAATTGCGATGAGTCGGAGGAAGACTATGGAGAAGTTAAGTTAAATCATCAGGTTTCTCATACGGATTATTTGAAGGCAATTGAAAAAATCCAATGGCATATCCAACGTGGTGATATTTATGAGTTGAATTATTGCATGGAGTTTTTTGTGAATGATATTCATCTCACTCCTCAGTGTGTTTACCAGCGCCTTAAAGAAGTTTCACCAACACCATTTTCGGCATTTGTAAAATACCATGATAAATTCCTGATGGGAGCTTCTCCGGAACGCTACTTAAAAAAGGAAGGGAGTCGATTGATTTCCCAGCCCATTAAAGGAACATCGCCAAGAGGAAAAAATCCTTTTGTTGATAAAGCCAACAAGAGATACCTGTATACATCGGAAAAGGAACGCGCAGAGAATATTATGATTTGCGATCTGGTACGTAACGATTTATCAAGAGTGGCAAAACGGGGAAGTGTAAAAGTGGATGAGTTGTGCGGTGTATATTCTTTTAAACAAGTGCATCAAATGATATCAACGGTTTCAGCTGAATTGAAGGATGAGCACAGCTGGATGGACGCCATCAAAACTTCATTCCCAATGGGCTCAATGACCGGTGCGCCTAAAATTAGTGCCATGAAGCTGATTGAGGAATATGAACAAAGTAAGCGTGGATTATATAGTGGAACTGTCGGGTATGTAACACCTGAGGGAGATTTTGATTTTAATGTTGTGATCAGAAGCGTACTTTATAATCGTAAAAAAAGCTATATGTCGTTTATGGTTGGTGGAGCTATTACCAATCAATCGGATGCTCAAAAAGAATATGATGAGTGCCTGCTTAAGGCTTCAGCTATTATGAAGGTTTTTAATATTAAGGATTAATGGCTAAACTCTCTCATCATTATATAAGGGAAATTCTTCAAACCAGGTGCAATGTTGTTTCTGAGGATAGACTTCTTGTAGCCGTTAGTGGAGGTGCCGATTCCATGGCCTTACTTCATTTACTTCATGCTACCGGAAGAGAGCTAGAAGTTGCACATTGTAATTTTCTATTGCGTGATAGTGAGTCGGATGGTGATATGCAGTTGGTTAAGGATTATTGCGCACAGCTTGATATCACGCTTCATGTTAAACGATTTGAAACGGAAGCATATGCCGAAGAAAACAAAGTGTCCATTGAAATGGCTGCTCGAGATCTGCGGTATGAATGGTTTAATGATTTATTGGAGCAGCAAGGACTAAATGCAATTGTTACCGGTCATCATGGGCATGATTCAATTGAAACATTTTTCCTTAATCTGGTGCGGGGTGCAGGAGTAAAGGGATTGTCCGGTATGTCATTTCGAAACGACAATATTATTCGCCCACTTTTAGAGTGTTCGAGTGATGAGGTTCAGGAGTATTGCAAAGTTAAACAAATTCCTTATCGCGAGGACAGTTCAAATTCGGATACGAAATTTTTGCGGAATAAGATCCGTCATGAAGTTATTCCTGTTCTGGAATCCATTAATCCATCTTTCTTTAAAACGATGCTCAATAATATGTCTCATATTAAAGAAGCTGAGCAATTATTAGAGAATGAAGTGGACCGTTTTCGAAATGAAATTCTAGTGGAAGAGCACGGGAAAGTTTTAATTCCAATTTCTAAACTGGAGTTGTTTCCTCAAAAACAGAGCATATTATTTGAAGTGCTTCGACCATATGGTTTTAATACAACTGTGGTTGATGATCTTGTGGCTCATTTGGATGGAATATCGGGTAAGCAGTTTTTTAGTGAAACGCATCGCTTAATAAAAGATCGCCATAACCTGCTGGTTGTAAAACGGGAAAACATAGATGTTGATCATTTTTGGTTGGATGAGGGTGAAACACAGAGTCCTCTTTCAATCGGTGTAAAGCTTTATGATATTCCGGAGGATTTTAAGTTTTCGAAGGATAATAATTTGGTACAGCTTGATGCCGACACGATCGAACTTCCTTTACTGGTTCGTAAATGGAAACAAGGTGATAGCTTTATGCCGCTTGGAATGAGTAAGTTCAAAAAGGTTAGTGATTTTTTTATTGATAACAAGTTTAGTCTCCTTGAAAAAGAAGAGGCCTGGCTAATTGTGTCAGGGGAAGATATCATTTGGATTGCTGGTCATCGGATAGATGATAGAGTGAAAACGACCAAAAGAACAAAACGTATTCTGGAATTAAAGCTTGCTAATGTATAGCTATTCGTTTAATTTGCATAGTCTAACTATGCCAACTAACTATGGACCCTATTCATGTATTTGACATTACACCCGATAATGTAGAACAGGAAACACTTTTCTGTATAAAAGATTTAAAAAGCCCCGGATTTAAAGCAAAGCAAGAGTGGTTTGAAAAACGTTATGCTGAAGGCCTGCGAATGAAGGTACTCAAAAACGAAGCAGGCAAACTTTTGGCTTTTATCGAGTATGTACCCGCAGAATATGCCTGGAGGCCGCTTAAAGCACCCCAATTTATGTTTATCCATTGCATGTATGTCTATTCTAATAAGGACAAAGGCCTTGGTATGGGTTCGCTCCTGGTTAATGCTTGTATCGATGATGCAAAAGCGCAAGGCATGAGCGGGGTATGTATAATGACTAGCAAAGGGACCTGGATGGCCGACAAGCGATTGTTTGAGAAGAATGGCTTTACCCAGGTGGATGCCGGTGAGCGCTTTGAATTAATGAGTCTTAAATGGGATTCTAGCGCTGCTGATCCTTGTTTGCTGAATTGGAATAAGGAGCTGGAGAAATACAAAGGTTGGCACTTATTATATGCCGATCAATGCCCCTGGCACCTTAAGGCTGTTGATGTTATTCGACAAACGGCCCAAAGTAATGGTATTGATATAAAACTAAGCCGATTTGAATCGAGGCAGGATATAGAAAAGGCGCCGTCTGGATTTGGAACCTTTGCACTTATTCGAGATGGTAAATTACTGTCTGATCATTATATAAGCGAAACGCGATTTAAAAATATACTGAAGAAGGAACTGTAGCCATCCACAGATTAATCAGATTTTTAGCTTTGATTTCCTTGCGCTCAAGGTGGATAATGACAATTATTGGCTAAGCTGAGCTAAGCGAAGTTTACGACTTTGTTCGTGGTAAAAGTTATTTTGATGGCCAATGTGATTTAACTAACAAAACACAATGAGCTAAATTAGCTATTCCCCGCTACCCAACCGGTGGAGTAGGCTATTTGTAAATTATAGCCACCTGTTTCGGCATCCAGATCGATAATTTCGCCCGCAAAGTGCAGGCCTTTTACCAGTTTCGATTCCATTGATTTGGCGATGATTTCAGTGGTAGGTATACCTCCAGCCGTAATAATGGCTTCTTTAAAGGAGCGGTTTTTACTGACCTTAAAAGGCAGATTCTTTAGCAGGTGACGAATTTGTTTGCGCTCCTTGGCCGATAGTTGATGGCATTCCTTATCGCTGTCAATGCCCAGCTCTTCGATAAAAACCGAAACCATGGTTGATGGTAGCCAAAACTTAAAGATGTTAGCTATTTTCTTTTTGCCATGCTCATTCAAGTCGCGTTGGAGGCGTAAATCCAGCTTTTGTTCATCCAATGCAGGCTTTAAATCTACTGTTACTTCCACCTTATTACCCTTATTGAGTTCGGTCACAGCAATTCGGCTAAGGGTTAGAATAATGGGGCCCGATAAGCCAAAATGGGTAAATAACATCTCTCCAAAAGCTTCACCCATTTTTTTGCCATTCGACCAGATCACAGCTTTTACATTCTTAAGGTTTAAGCCCTGCAGTTTTTGAGCTAAGCCATTTTCAGTTTCAAGAGGTACAAGAGCAGGTATGGATTTCTCGGAAGAATGACCTACAGATTTAGCCAGTTCATAGCCATCGCCTGTTGAACCAGTTGCAGGGTAGGACATACCACCGGTGGCCAGGATGACTTTATCCGCATGAAAAGTTTTGCCATTGGAAACAAGCCCTTTTATCGCATCTTCAGCGACTAATAATTTTTCAACCTTCTGACCACATTTAATCTCCACATTTAAATCACGACACCAGGATAGAAGGGCCTGCAATACATCATTTGATTTCTGGGATGTGGGGAAGTAGCGTCCACCTCGTTCAAGAGTGACATTCACCTTATATTTTTCAAGTAGCGCCAGTATATCCTGTGAATAATATTGTGAGAATACCTTTTTTAAGAAACGACCATTCGGAAAAACATGCGTTATAAATTCACTAATGGGAGCACTGTTGGTGATGTTACATCTGCCCTTGCCGGTAATCAGTAATTTACGACCGGCATTGCGCATTTTTTCAAGTAGCAAAACGCTTTTGCCTAATTCAGCCGCTCGTCCGGCAGCTATCAAGCCGGCTGGGCCGCCCCCTACAACTATCACATCATATTTGTCCATGGCGCAAAGGTATTGCTAATAAATTTAAAATTGACAATGTAATTCAACTTGTGTAAGTTTGCCTGATTAAGTATTGATAATGCTTAATAGGAATTAGATTACTTAATTAACCAAACTTATAACCATGCGAATAATTACTCTTATTATGAGCTTGCTATTCTGTGCAAGCATCTTTTCTCAAAGCATTTTTAATCACGAGAAGCGGCCGCAGATGAAGAGTCCGTCATTTGGACTTAAGTCAGAATTAAAAAATGCAGAAGCACAAAAACTGCCCTTGGTGGAAGAGCACTATTATGTCCTCTCTTCAGGTGTTTTTGCCTTTCTTGAAAAGGCGGAGTATGATTTCTACGATTCCGAGTTATTTAAAGAAGGCAGAAATTACATGAGAGATAGTGAAGTGGCAACATGGCAAGGGAGCTATTATGAATCCTATAAATACAATGCCAGTAACGAAAAATCGGAATATGCCTATTCGGACTATGGACATGCACTGGATAAGCGGGAATTGTATAGTTATAACGGCTCAGCTCAGTTAATAGAAACTATTTACCAATATTATGATGGAGGAGTGTGGTACAATTCTACAAGGGAAGTGATGGATTATACCTTAAAAACTAAGGTACATTATAAATGGGATGTTCAAAGTTCAGCTTGGGTATATAACTATACCAGCTCGTATGAGTTTGATACGGAAGATAGGATTATTGAAGAAATTATATTGGACAAAGATTATAATGGTGATGAAGTCATTACTTATCACGATCATCAACGTTTTGTCTATCAGTATACCGGTGATAAGATGGTCTTAGAGCAGCATTATGATAAAACTTCTGACGATGTATGGCGTTTGTTTTGGTATTTAGAACGGGACTATACCGACGGTAAACTGGTATCCTATGAGAGCTATCGCTTGAAAGATGATGGTCAGTTTGAATTAAGCTGGGATGAAACCTGGGAATATGATGCGGCCGGCAATCCGGAAAACTGGCAGTATCGATTCCTTGATACTGAGGATTGGTTCGAAGCTAAATCAGTTTTGCAATATGATCTAAATGAAGATGCAAATGATTATTTGTTTCCACCCATTGAAATGGATATTGCCTTTGTGAATAAGTTAGTTGGATTTATACATTATAAAAAAGAAGGAAGTGAGTTTGTAAATGAACGCAATGGCTATATGTATTACGAAGGGGAGGTGCCAACATCGATTAATAAAACAAGTGCCAATGACCTAAAAGTATTGAGGGTACAAGATCAAATAAGTTTTGATTGGAAAAAGGCCGATACAGGTTTCTTTGTTAAAGTATATGATGTGAGTGGCAAGCAGGTGTATCAATCGCCGTTAGAAAATAATGTGCCTATCCATCTGAACCAAATGGCTAATGGCTTATATATTTATCAATTAACAAGTGGGTACGATAGCGTAAGTGGTAAGTTTGTGATAAAGTAATAAACGATGAACCGACTAGAGCGTTTTAGTCGGTTCTTTATACCACCCCGCCGCCAATAAGCATCTCGTTTTGGTAAAAAACTATCGATTGGCCGGGTGTGATGGCCCATACTTTTTCATCAAAGCTTACCAATAGCTTGTTTTGTTTTATAGAGATCTGTCCAAAATAACCGGGTACACTATCTATACCTCTAATGCGAATAAAAACTTTACGATCCTTCCATTGACTTTCGTTGGGCGTAAGTATATAATTTTCCAATTCAATCGAATGGGAATATAGTAATTCACGCTCACCTGCAATCAATGCACTTGTTTTAGGGTTTATGGCAATAACACATTGGCCTTTAGCTACGCCCTCAATGCCTCTGCGTTGACCTATGGTATAAAAGGGGTAACCTTCATGTTGGCCCAGCAATTGATTGTTTTTGTCCAGCACTGGTCCCGGTTTTAAAGCCTTATGTTCGGTCGGTAAAAGTTGTTTTAGATAATCACGATAATCCGTTCCATTCAGAAAACAGACCCCCATGCTTTCTTTTTTCTCGGCTATGTTTTTATAACCCAATTCAAGGGCCAAAGCTCTAACTTCTGCCTTATGTAGTTCGCCCAATGGAAACAAGGCTTTGGAAAGGACATCCTGGCTTAGGTTCCACAAAAAATAGGATTGATCTTTACCCGGATCTAGGCCTTTTAAGATATAATAATGTGAGTTGACTTGTTTTGCTCTGACGTAGTGTCCGGTGGCTATAAATGCACAATTATAATCTTCTGCAGCTTTAAGAAGGTATTTCCACTTAATGGTTTGATTGCAGTGAACGCAAGGATTTGGAGTTCGGCCACTAATGTATTCATTGGCAAAATAAGCAATGACTTCCTTTTCAAATTCTGATCGGCAATCGATGAGTTGGTGATGAATGCCAAGGGACTTGGCCAGGTTTATAGCTTCAACAATATTTTTATCATCTGCTTCGGTATGGGTTTGAAGGGTGACGCCAATCACCTCATAATCTTGTTTCAATAAGAGGACAGCTGCCATTGAACTGTCCATTCCGCCACTCATTCCAAGAATCACCTTTTCTTTCCGCATCTACTCTTTATTTGGTTTGCAAGATAAGGGATTGAAATGATTTGTTGATAATAGTAAAAGGGGTATGCAAAACAGTTGAAGTTTTATTTAGCGGAAGGGGTGTTGGTTCAATGTACTAATCAA
Organism: uncultured Carboxylicivirga sp.; assembly: GCA_947503525.1. Taxonomy (GTDB): domain Bacteria; phylum Bacteroidota; class Bacteroidia; order Bacteroidales; family Marinilabiliaceae; genus Carboxylicivirga. The sequence continues at coordinate 532,895 of CANNEA010000001.1, forward strand.
CATCAAGTTTCTCTGCTAATAATTTCTAAAACTAAGATTGAATTCTTATTTTTGTATCCAAATGGATACACTTTAGATGTACTTTATTGAAAAAACAATAGAATTTGACAAGTGGCTGAAGAAATTAAAAGACTTAAGAGCTAAGGCCAAAATATTATTTCGGATTCACAAAATTGAAAATGACGGACACTTTGGAGATTGCGAAACAGTTGGTGATGGTATTAGAGAATTAAAAATAAATTACGCCAAAGGTTACAGAGTTTACTTCAAAGAAAAGGATAGAAGGATTATTGTTTTGTTAGTTGGAGGAAATAAATCAAGCCAACAAAAGGACATTGATAAAGCAAAAGAAATTTGGAGAAGAATTAAAAGCTGAGATGATGGAAACTTCGAAATTTGACATAGCAGATTATTTAGACGATAAGGAGATGATTGCAGAATACCTCAATACAGTATTGGAGGAAGGAAATGAATCTGATATAATTATAGCTATTGGATATGTTGCAAAATCAATAGGGATGACAAAAATAGCTAACGAAGCGGGTCTAAGTAGACCCAGCTTATACAAAGCCTTATCAGAAGGAGCAAAACCCCAATTTGAAACTATACTAAAAGTATTAAAAGCAATTGGAGGTCAGCTAAGAATAAACCCTACTACAACTTAACTCCTCAGCAAGGAAGCGCTAAAAGAAAATTTAAAGCCTCAGGTTAATATTATCTGAGGCTTTTGTTATTTGAGGAATTTAGGTGTATTCTTTAATCTTATAGCGTTATGATATAGATGCTTGTGTCTTCTAGATTGAATGATGTTCTATGAATTTTTAATCCCCCTCTGGCTACGCCAGCTCCCCAATGGGGAGCATAGTAATAGTTGATGTTACTCCTCAATATTAGCCCGTACCATTTTTAAAAACTCCTGCATCCCTTCTGAATCTTTATTATCGATAAGCCCCAACAAGTGTTTCAGCTGAAAACGAATATTCTCAACCTGCTGGTAGGTAAAGGGATTAAAAAGTATTTCTGTTAATAAATGATCCTCTTCAGATAACAGACCTTTTGCAATATTCATGTGCTTGTTGAATGTTGTACCAGGTGCTTTCTGATGTTTCATACAAGCTGCAAATACCAGGCTCGACGAGAAAGGTATGGATAAGGAGTAGGCAATAGTTTCGTCATGATCATCAAACGAATACTCATGAATATTAAGTCCTAATGATGCATAAAAGTCCTTGAAAAATGCTTTACCTAAATGATCACTTTGGGTGATAATTATGGCATGATGCATACTCAGGTCCTTAAGGTTGGCAAAAGTAGGTCCAAACATTGGATGTGTTGATACATATCGGTATCCACTTGTTTCATAGAAATCCTGAAAACCGGTTTTAACAGAGGCAATATCTGAAAGGATACAATCCTGAGGTAAATAAGGGAGTACTTCTTTAAAGGCTTCCAAAGTGTGTTTTAAACTTACCGCATTGATTAATATTTCAGGGGCAAATTCAGTGATTTCTTCCAGTTTGGTTAATCGCTGGGTGTTGAATACGTATCGCAGTCTGGAAATATCATGGTCAAAAATTGCTACCTCATGTTCCAAACATAAGGCATCGGTTAGCCATGTTCCCATTTTTCCGGCACCCAGTATACAGATCTTCATAATTATTGTTGTGTGGAGATATTTGTATCAATAGAAGAAAAGTATAAAGATGCAAAATACATCTTTATACTCATCCTGTGTTTTATTTTTTAGCCAGTTCTTTGTTCATGACAATGTTCTGTCTGTTTACAGATTCTTCATGAATATTTTCGAACACCTTAACGATAAACTCAGGATTAAGCTTTGCATCCTTAGCCTGCTCTTTTCGCTTATTCATTATTTCATCGTAACGACGCGTTTGAAGGATGGTAATGTTGTTGTCGAACTTGTATTTACCTATCGCCTCTGATGTCTTCATTCTGGCACTTAATGTTTCCAAAAGCTGTTCATCCAACAGATCAATCTTTTTACGAAGTTCATCAATTGTTACACGTGGCTTTTCACCAATGGCAGATTGACGAACAACAAGATCGCTTATTATAGTAGAAAGATGATCTGGCGTTACCTGCTGGCTGGCATCACTCCATGCTTTCTCAGGACACATGTGTGATTCGATAATTAAACCGTCGAAGTTAAGGTCCATTGCTTCCTGTGACACATCAGCTATCATTTCGCTTTTACCTGAAATATGGCTAGGGTCAGTTATGATTGGTAAATTAGGAATGCGACGACGTAACTCAATAGGAATTTGCCATTCCGGGTTGTTACGGTAAACACTTTTATCGTAGGTGCTAAATCCTCGGTGAATTGCACCAATACGCTTTATACCGGCTTGATTAACACGTTCCATTGCGCCAATCCATAAATCTAAATCCGGATTAACAGGGTTTTTAACCAGAACAGGGATATCTACTCCTGCCAGGGCGTCAGCTACTTCCTGAACCGCAAAAGGATTAGCTGTTGTTCTGGCACCAATCCATAACATGTCAACCCCAAATTTTAGGGCTTCGTATACATGATGAGCTGTGGCCACCTCAACACTTACAAACATGCCTGTTTCTTCTTTTACCTTTTTAAGCCAAGGCAGGCCAACTGTTCCAACACCTTCGAAAGCTCCCGGACGAGTTCTTGGTTTCCAAATACCTGCTCTAAAAATTTTTACACCTTGCGCTGATAGCAAACGTGCTGTTTCTAAAGTTTGTTCTTCAGTTTCTGCACTACAAGGACCAGCAATTAATATTGGTCTTTCAAGCTTTAAACCTGGTAGCTCTAGTGGTAATAAATCTAGTTTATGATCCATGGTTATTGTTTTAATATATTTTCTATTCTTTGTTTTGCTTCAATTAATACCTCTTGTTTAGTACAAAGGCTTATGCGGATGTATTGTTTGCCCTTATCTCCAAAAATGAAACCGGGAGTGATAAACACATCAGATCCGTAAAGTATTTTATCTGATAATTCGCCACTATCGGAATACTTAGATGGAATTTTGGCCCATACAAACATGCCTGATTGCTTGTTGTCATAATCGCATTCCAACAAATCCATAATGTCTTCAACTAATAGGCGACGGGCTTTATATTCTTTATTTATGGTGGCATACCACTTTTCATCCAATTCAAGAGCTTTAACAGCTGCTAGCTGCAAGGGTTTAAACATGCCTGAATCCATGTTGCTTTTTACATGAAGTATATATTGTATAAATGTGGGATTTGACATAGCCATTCCAACTCTCCAACCCGCCATATTGTGCGACTTACTTAGTGAGTTAAGTTCTATTGCAATATCTTTAGCCCCTTCAACAGACATGATACTTTGCGGATCCTCGTTTAAAATAAAACTATAGGGATTGTCATTACATATCACAATGTTGTGTTTCTTTCCAAATGCAATGATGTCTTTAAAAAACTGAACATTCGCTTTGGCCCCGGTTGGCATATTAGGGTAATTGATCCACATTAGTTTAACTTTTGAAAGATCAAGTTTTTCCAACTCTGTCAGGTTTGGAAACCAGCCATTGTTTTCATCTAAATCATAATGAATAAGATTTGCTTGAGCAATTTTACTGGCTGAAGCATAAGTGGGGTAACCCGGATTGGGAACCAGTACGCTATCACCAGGATTAAGAAAAGCCATGGTAATATGCATTATACCTTCTTTAGAACCCATGAGCGGCAATACTTCCTTTGAAGGATCTACCTTTACATTGTAGTATTTATCATACCATGAGCTAAAGGCTGATCTTAATTCAGGAATACCAACATAGCTTTGGTAACCATGATTGGTTTTTTCATTACTTTGCTTATTAAGCTCTTCAAGTACGGAAGGAGCAGGAGCTAAATCAGGATTTCCAATCCCAAGATTGATAATAGATTTTCCTTCTTGACGTAACTTTTCAAGCTCCTTAAGCTTAATTGAAAAGTAATACTCCTCAACCTGATTGATTCTATTTGCGGGGGCTATATTAAGACTCATAATTATATGGCTTGTTCAATTTTTGGACTTTGTGATGGATATGATTGCTTTCCTTTTTCGTATTCGCCAAGTATTTTTAGTTTTTGACATAGCGGACGAATGGCATCTAATGATTGCAGATATCGCTTGTAATTATTAAAAGTCACGTCAACATAAAATAAGTATTCCCATTCATGCCCAACTATTGGTAGTGATTGTATTTTAGTCAGGTTTATACTGTAGAAATTAAGTATGGTTAATATTTTGGAAAGACTACCTTCTTCGTGAGGAAGTGAGAAAACCATTGATGACTTATTTACTTTGTCTTGTTCCAATAACTCATCCGTTTCTGTTAAGGCTTTATCCGTAATTACGAGAAAACGAGTGAAGTTTTTCTTATTGGTTTCAATGCCGGCTGAAAGTATTTCTAGTTGATACATCTCTGCAGCTAATTCCGAAGCAATAGCGGCGATGCCTTCAATTTTTTCTTCTGCAATTCGCTTGGCACTTAAGGCTGTATCTTCCGAAGCAATCAACTTAATATGAGGATGATGTTTGAAAAACTCTTCACATTGTGCCAATGCCATTGGATGAGAATGTACTTCCGTAATGTCTTCCAGCTTTTGACCTGGCAAGGCCATTAGTTGATGTTTGATGCGAAGTTTGTACTCTCCAATAATCATTAAGTCGCTATCCTTAAGCATGGTGTAGTTGGGAAGTAAGCTTCCTACCAAAGTGTTTTCAATGGCAATGATACCATAAATCGAACGATCGTTTTTTAGGGCTTGAAATAGATCCGGAAAGGTCAGGCATGGTATTATCTCAAGATTATCGTTCTCGAAATAAGCCTTGGCAGCAATTTCGTGGTTTGCTCCCGGCCATCCTTGTATGGCTATTTTTTTCGTTTGTTTCATGGTTCAATTGTATACATATGAAAAAACCCGCCTTATGGGCGGGTTTTTACTATATTTTTAATGTTTTGATTATCTCATAGCGTGCCCACCTCTTTTGCCTGATCCAAAAAAGAAATAATAAAAGTTATAAAAAAAGTTGTGAGCCATCTTTCTTTGATTTTATGCTACAAATGTAGAGAAATATTTTCAATCACCAAATTGTGAGAAACTATTTATAATAAAATTCAAATAGTAAGAAAAAGCAACTTTTTAATAATGATTTGTAAATGTAAAAATGGGGCTATAGTAATAAGCTTTAATAGCTAGTTTCTATAGAATCTCTTTTCGCGGAGTTATCTGTATTCACAAATGGATGATAGATTTTGAATATACTGCCCTTATCAACTTCTGATTGGACTTCTATTTTACCTCCAAGAAGAGTAGATAAGTCGTTTGCAATAGTTAAGCCTAAACCAGAACCTGCGGCTTTCTTTAATTGCGTATTTTCAACTTGAGAGAAACGTTTAAAGATATTCTCCATTTGATCTTCGGCTATGCCTATACCGGTATCTTTAACATAGATTATAATCATCTCGCCCTCTGGATATGCGCCTAGAGTAACGCTTCCAATATGAGTGAACTTAAGGGCATTAGTTAGAAGGTTAAATATAATTTGCCGTAGTCGAATCGAATCAGAATGTAGTTCTAACTGACTATCCAACTCTTTTATTTCTAATACAACCTCAAGATCAGGTTTGTTGAATTTACTTTTTTCACTATTAAACTGTTCGTATATTTCTTTAAGGAGTGTAGTTAAATTAAAACTAGTGTATTGAAGTTCAATATGTCCAGCTTCCAATTGGGAGAAGATAAGTATGTCGGAAATCAACTTAAGCAGTTGTTGGCCGTTGGATTGAATTATGCCTAAATAGCTTCCTTTTTGTTCTTCGTTAAGCGTTGTATCTTCTAATAACTCGGAGAATCCAATAATCGCATTCATTGGAGTTCGAATTTCGTGCGACATGTTGGCTAAAAAAGCGGACTTAAGAAAGTCGGATTCCTCAGCTTTCTCCTTAGCAGCGATAAGCGCTTCTTCATTTAGCTTCTTCTCCGTTATATCTGTGATGATTTTTACAAAACCAATTGGATTTTTGCCGCCATCGTATACCGGACTGGTTTTTGCGATAAAGTACTTATTACTTATTTTATTATGATGCTCGTAAATTTCTGTTTTATTTGATTTTACACTGTTGTCACACTGACAGAATTCACATGGTTCGTCTATGTCAAAAGCAATTTTATGACATTTCTTTCCAATTATTTCTTCATAACTCAGAGGTGATCTTTTTTTGTAAGCCTCATTTGCCCACAACATCCTGTATTTGGTATCAATAAAAACAACTTGATCCTCAATACTATTAAGAATCAAAGATTTTTCGTTTTCAAGTTGCTTGATCAGCTTTTCATTTGTGGCTCTGTTTTTCAATTCCTCATCCAGATTCTTACTTTTTAGCAATACCTTACGTCGTAATGAAATAAGAAAATAAATAAGTAAAAAAGTACAGAGAGCAAGCGCAATAGCTGTATACCTAATCCAATTAGGAATAGACTTTTGCGGGGCATTTATAAGCCAGGAGTCAATTATGGATTGAAATAATTCAGGCGTGTCATTTTTAAGAGAATTAAATTCACTATTAAATTCATCGAGTAAAGCAGCCGAAGATGTATTACATGCAAAATGTAATTGAACAGGATTGAACAGGATTGATGTTTCCTTAAGTTTATTGTCTGTATTATGAGTGTATCCAAAAAATTTATTAACAGCAGCAGCATCCACTTTACCTGATCTGAGTGACTCAATTAATTGATCTTGATTGTCAAACCAATGGATATCCACATCAACATTAAAATCGGAAAGTAACTGACTGAAGGCTTTCCCATGAATATCACCTTTTTCTAATCCCACTTTCATTTCGTGAAGGTCGGGGATGTTTTTAATATCATCATGGGCATTTATATATACTGCGCCCCAATTGGTGAATACAACTTCATTTGAGAATAAGAACTGTTTATCTCTTTCACTGGAAAAGGCAATGGCAGGCAAAATCTCAATTTCCCTGTTTTTCAATGCCAGTAAGGCTTTTTCTAAATTGTAGAAAGTGTAATTTAATTGCCAATTTCGTTTTTCGGCAACATGTTCCATAATATCAATGAAAATGCCTGCTGCCTTTTCGGTAGAATCGGTATATATTAAAGGAGGATTTTGGTAAACGCCAACATTAACCTTTTTTAATGTTGCCTTGGTATTGGACATTGAAAATTGTGGTGCAACAAAACTGCACAACCATAGTATGGCTAAAAGTTTATTGGGCATTTACATAGGTAATTCCTACAAATATATGTTTTTGAAACATATTGATCTAAAATTCGGCTTACATTTCTTCAATCTCCTTTAATTCAAGCCAACGAAGTTCTTTCAATTCAATACGCTCCATGGTTTCGGAGAGTTCTTTTGACTTTTTGACTAACTCGTCTGTAGCCAGTTGGCCAGAATTTAATGCCTCTTGTAATGCGCCCTTTTGGGATTCCAACTCTGCCAGATCTTTCTCTATTCCTTCTAATTCAAATTTTTCTTTGAAGCTTAGTTTCTTAGCTTTCTCCTTTACAGTTGTTTGAACTACTGGTTTTTCTTTTTTCTCAGATTTGGCCTTTATTTTTTCTTCCTGTTTTTCACTTAAGTGATAATCTGAATAATTCCCAGGAAAGTCTTTGATTTTGCCTTCTCCCTTGAATACAAATAGGTGATCACATACTTTATCTAAAAAGTATCGATCGTGAGAAACAATAATTACGCAGCCCTTGAAGTTTTGTAAGTAATCTTCCAATACATTAAGGGTGAATATGTCAAGGTCGTTGGTGGGCTCATCAAGAATAAGGAAATTTGGATTTTTTATTAGTACAGTCATTAAGAATAGGCGCTTTTTTTCACCTCCACTTAATTTACTAACTAACACATGATGCATTTCATTGGGAAACAAAAAGTAGCGAAGAAACTGAGCCGCCGACATTCTTTTTTCATCACCCAATGAGATGTCATCGGCGATTTCTGAAATAACGTCAATAACTTTTTTACCTTCATCAATCTTAATGCCTTCCTGGCGATAATAGCCAAATACCACTGTTTCGCCTTTTTCGATGGTACCACTATCCGGCTGTAGTGTTTCAGTTAAAATATTGAGAAAGGTTGATTTTCCTGTACCATTTTTTCCAACGATACCTACTTTCTCAAATGGTGAAAATTTGTAGCTAAAGTCCTTAATGATCTGTAGTTCATCAAATGATTTAGAAACACCATGAAGGTTAACCACCTTTTTCCCCAATCGGGATTGTGAAATTCCTAATTCCAGATTTTGCTCATGGGTGTTCTGCGACGCTTTATCCTTTAAATCATAAAAAGCATCAATTCGGTACTTAGCTTTGGTGGCACGCGCCTGCGGCATGCGATTCATCCATTCTTGCTCCTTTCTCAGTAGGTTACGCGCCTTCTCAACCTCAGCTTGCTTATTCTCAATTCGCTCCTGTCTTTTTCTTAGGAAGTAACTGTAATTGCCTTCGTAGCGGAAAAGAGTCTCATCGGCTAATTCTATTATCTCATTACACACTCTGTCGAGAAAATATCTGTCGTGAGTAACCATTAATAAGGTGGCCTTTGATTTAGAAAGATATTGTTCCAACCAATCTACCATTTCCAAATCCAAATGGTTGGTAGGTTCATCAAGAATCAATAGATCCGGTTCTCCAATTAGGATACTCGCCAAAGCTACTCGTTTTCGCTGTCCTCCTGATAATTCGGATACAGCTTGATCGAAGTGATTTATTTTTAGTTGCGACAGAACTTGTTTAATGCGTTGCTCATAATCCCATGCCTGTAACAAATCCATCTTTTCAATGAGCTTGCCCATTTTATCCTGATCGTTGTTTTCAATGGCTTGTTCATAATCCTTTATTGTTTGAACCACTTCACTCCCCGAATTAAAGACTTCCTCAATGACAGTATGCTTCTGATTCAAGTACGGATCCTGTGAAAGGTAGCCAAGCTTTAAGCCCGACCTTAAAGTCACCGTTCCTTCATTGGAAGGTAAAATGCCGGCCAGAATATTTAAAAGTGTTGTTTTCCCAGCACCGTTACGAGCTATTAAAGCAACCTTTTGCCCTTCGCCTAAACCAATGTTAATATCATTAAATAGACGAACATCGCCCCAATGTTGTGTAATATTTTCAGCCGACAGATAATTAACCATGTTGTATTATTTGAGGCTGCAAAGGTAGTTACAATTTGTCAATGTGACGATTAATCACCAGGCCAATGTTATAGGTGATGGGTTTATTAAATTATCAGTTTTTAAATTGATTTATCCACTAAACCAGCTTTTAAAAGCTTGAACTTTATCTCGACTTACAATAATTTCACGATCAAAGTCCTGCTCCAGTTTTATCTTTAAACGACTATTTGAATGGACTAATACTTCTTGTATCTTATTGATATTAACAATAAACGATCTGCTTATTCTGAAAAATTTAGCCGGATCAAGCATTTCTTCCAGCTCTTCTAATTTGTAATCAATGATGTACCTATTTCCCTTTTCAGTTAAAAGAAAGGCCGTTCGACCTTCGGCATAAAATAACACACTTTGATCTGTAGTGACCGATTTGATGCGTTCGCCAAGTTTTACCATAAAACGCTCTTTGTAGGTTTTTCGGTATTGTAAAAGCGCTTCATTTAACTCCTCCAATTTTATACGTTGACTGGCAGATGATAAATTTTGACGGAGACTTTCAAGTTTTTCTAAACTATGGAATAGGTCGTCGTAATTGATTGGTTTTAAAAGATAATCTATGCTGTTGACCTTAAATGCCTGAATGGCATATTCATTATAAGCAGTGGTGAAAATCACAGGAATGTTCACTTGTACTTTGTTGAAAATTTCAAAGCTTAATCCATCTGATAAGTGGATGTCCATAAATATCAGATCAACACTGTTCAAAGGGTTTTTAATCCATTCTACACTTTTTTCGACTGATTCCAATGTGTCTTCAATGCTTATGTTGGAATCATAACGGTGCAATAGTTTAATCAGAATTTCACTGGCAGGCTTTTCATCTTCAATAATAAGTACTCTCATAATTTATTCTTCTTCGATTTCAAATAGTGGTACACTTATCTTGATTTCTTGTTTGTTTTCTGAAATTTCAGGGCGTTTAGAACTAAAAAAATCATAGGCCCTGTTTAATTGATTAAGGTTCCAATGATTTAAGCTATGCAAGGTGATTTTTGGGTTGTTGTTTGTGCTGAACAACAAATTGCCATTTTTACAATCCAGTTTTATTTCAAGGGCTTGATAGTTGTTAATGATTGAGCGCTTGCAGACTTCCATAACTAAAGTAGATATGGTACCTGGAACAATTTGTTTATCCGTATCCTTTTCCGGTAAGGCATCAGTAATTCTTATGGCACCATTGTGCTTAATGTTTAAAATGTATATTAGAGAATTAAGGTTGGCTAATTCTTCATTTAAACTCACCAGTTCAATATGTCTTGTGTCAAGAATGTACCTGTATATTTTGGATAAATGTGTAATGATGTTATCCGCCATCTTTTTATCCTGTTTTACTATTGATATTAGATTTTCTAAACTGTCATATAGTAAATTAGGATTGATTTGAAGCTTATAGTTTTCCAGATCGTGTTCCAGATTTTTTCTTAATTCTTTTTCCCGGATGTAATGGATTTGTTTGTGAACGGCTAAAAATGATGTGCTCACGTGAATAATAGAATAGATCACCGATACAATTCCGAAGACGCCATTAAAAACAAAGAGTTCACGGTAATAATCCTTTAGACCTAATCCATAAGTGAAATAAATTGCAACCAAAGGAGAGATAACAATTATTGAAAGAATTAGTGAAATGAGAGGAATAATTATGACGCGAGATGATGCGCTTGGAAGTTTAGTAGAATTCTGATCCTGTTCTTCTTCTTCAACGTGTGGACTATTGATATTGATCGGATATCGCCTGTCAATTATCAATAAAACAAATCGTTGAATTTCCAGAAGAATAAATGAAAATGTTATAGTGATAGCCACTTCATCGCTGAAAAAATGACTGCCAATCTGCTCGAGTGTATCAAATACCAGCAAGATCAGAACGTATACAATTATCCCTGTTGGGATGGGCAGCAAAAATCGAAGCCACTTATTTAATGAGTTGTTTTTTTTCATTAGGGTTGAGTTATTGCTGAAAGGTAAATTTACCGTATTAAAATAAATTTACCTCATTTAAGCTTTGTAATAAGCGGTAGGTGAACAGTAAATAATTGGTCTCGGTTGATTTTTAATTCTTTATTTGTGAAATATGAGTAGCGTTTTTTAATGTTTTCTAATCCTACTTTATGGGAGACATGTTGTGTCGGTTTTTTAACCATTTGATTGTCTACTTCAATAAAACCGGGTTTGCGTTCAAAGTTGTTACTTACCTCAATACTTCCATTTTCATTCGATTCAATTTTTATTTTTAAAGGTTTTTCTTCTGAAAAATGATTGTGTTTTACTGCATTTTCAACCAATAATTGTAAGGTCATTGGAGGTATGTACGAGCCTAGGTGAGCATCGTTAAGCTTAATGCTAAGTTGGAGTGCATTCTCAAATCGAATGCGCAATAAATAATAGTATGATTTTATAAAGGTCATTTCTTCTTTGATCGCAACCAGATCTTTCTGATGACTTTTTAGAATGTAGTCAAAGGTATGGGCGAATTTGCGCACAAAACTTTCTGTTGTAGCCACATCTCTGTGAAGAAGAGAAGCAATGGTGTTTAAGGTATTAAATAGATAATGGGGACTCAACTGGCTTTTTAGTATCTCATATTGCAATTTGAGTCGCTCTCGAATCATTTTTTCACTTTCAATATTGGCTTGTATAAAACTTGTATAGGAATATTGATACAAGTTAATTAAAACATAAACCAGGTTAGAAATAAGAAACAGGATAATAAACTTTAATGTAGGATCCCATTGTTCCGACAAGAAGCTACCTAACGAATGTTCGGAGTGTTTGAGTTGAACATAAATACTTGTAGTTATTGTAATAAGAATGACGGCAATTAAAGTATTTACACCAAATTGCAAAAAGAAACGAGACGAGGTACCGGATAGCCAGGGAATAAATCGGTTAAGATATTGCGTTGCCAAGGCAAAAACGGCAAATACCAGCCAGGATGTAATTATAAACAAGGAAAGTGCATCAGCCTGCGTTTTTATTGATGGTAAGCTTCCAGATTCACTGTAGCTAAGATAGCTATATGTCAGCACCCCATATAGAGTGCTGACTAAAGCAAGTATTAATAATTTTTTGGAAGAATAAAATGTTCCCGGCATAACTATTCCTCTTTTTACTGAATTGTTTTAAGTACTCTGTTTTTTTCGTATTCTGAATCCAAATCTTTTGCCATTGATTTGAATATGTATTGTACAGATGAATCCTTTCCATGAATATGCGGACTAAGCCTTACCAGCAATGATGCTTTTTCGACATCCACATCTATTTGCTGAGTGCTTTCCATTATTCGAATTAACAATTTATCATTTAATGATGGATGATCAATTATAATTCTAAGTATTTCTTCAATTGTTGCATTCTGATCCATACGTGATATAATCTGGAAGAATTGCTCATAATTATTGTTTGGCAATGGGAATTGTTGTACCACCTCCCTAAGAACAGCTCCTGCACCATGCTGGAAATCTGATGCGAGATAAGTTGTTTCTCTTAACAGTCGATACATGGCAGCTTCGTTTAGTTTATTCTTATTTAGTAAGTCCAGCATCACATTGTATTTCTCCATTTCACTATCCATTCCAGACAATACACTAAAGTAGGCATCAATAACATCTTCATCATTAATAAATAGCCTGTTTGCCTTTCGAAGTATTTGTCCTCTCTGACTGTTTGATGATATGTTTTCTGCAGTTCTCAAATAACTCAATAAAGAGTTTTTGTTTGGCTTCTGAACACCTTGTGAGATGTTAGCTTCAAGCATAGCTGTAGTGATTTCTCCCTTTAGCACATAATAGCTGTCTGACATATCATCCAAAGTATTACGAAATTCACTTTGCACCGACTCATCATTTGGCAAATACGGTAAACAATATAAAAGTAAAGCCCCCTTTTCGCGTTCGGATGAAAAATCTGAAACAACGTTTAACAGACTAATCCATGTATCATTTGACAAGGTCTTCTTCTTTATTAGATCCTTTAACACATTTCCTTTTTCCGAATTAATCTCCATATCATCAATGATATCGAAATAATTCTTCCTTACACTAAAGTCATCATTATAGTATTGATTTAGCAGGCGTAAGGTGGAACCTCTCTCGGTATTGTATTCATGCGTTGAAGTTGCTCGTAACGCAGCAGCCAACTGTTCATTGTTAAGTTTGTAGTTTTCGATGATATGTCTGGTTAGAGTTCCTTTGGTGCTATTGGAGCCAATTTCTCCGATTTCGTTAAATAACTCAACAAGATCTCTGTTTTTTAACTCATTATCCAGTACCAGCGTTTTTAATGCATTGCTTCTTGATCCGCTTGAATGTGATTCAATGGTAAAGAAATTCCATTTATTATTATAGCTATATGAAGACGAAGTGCTGGTTTCAATTTCATCAAGTACCGCAGCTAAGCCATTTTTACTATAAATTCTTCGCACCCTTGACTCAATGCCCAAATCACTATTTTTTATGATTTCAGGTAGAATTTCGCCAAGCCATTTTCTTCCTTCCATCTCAAACTCAGTTTTTGACTTGCCAACATAGTATTCATAGCTTAAATTTCCCTTATCATCAGCATGTATAAATAAGCGCCGGTTATTGCCAAAAGCAGTTTTGTTGATCTCAACAAATCCGTTAGGAGAAATAGAAATTATCATTTTATCATCATCTGATAATTCAACAATTCCTTTGTATTTAAGATCGAACGGGAAATCATCAATATTGGAGTTAATAACGATTTCACCATCGTTATAAACCACAACACTTTTTGACTTTTTAACAGGCTTTTTGTCCGCTCGTAATGAGCTGGAGAATACACTTGCACTTAATGCAAAAAGCATCACAAAGCCTAATAGTCGTTTGGATATGGTAGATGTTCTTTTCATACGAGTTGTTTTAATTCATCCTTCTAATTTGATACAACAATATTAAAATGAAAGAACACTATATTAAAATAGAATGAACTGAGTTGTTGTTTTAATGTAGTCAATTGCAATTTGTCTGCAAATGCAACTGCCAGATTGAATTTTTCAATCTGGCAGTTCTGGCTTTTTACTTTTGAGCCGACTGTATTAATTGATTAATAAGCAGGCTAAAGAGTTTCTCAGTTTTGTTTAATGATTTTTGGTTTAAGAATTAATCACACCTTTCGAAATACGTTCGATCTGGTTTAGTTCATCATTGCTAAATTCCAGATTATTTAAGGCCTCCAAATTATTACTTAGTTGCTTGGTTGAGGATGCGCCAACAAGAACAGAGGTAACTGTTTTGTTACTCAATAACCATGCTACGGCCATCTGAGCTAGTGATTGCCCTCGTGAAATTGCCATATCATTTAAATCGATGATGGCGTTGCGTTTCTCTTCTGTTAGCATCGATTCTTTTAGGAAATGAGCCTTGGCCATTCGTGAATCTTTTGGAATATCTTTAATATAACGATCCGTTAATAAGCCCTGAGCAAGAGGTGAAAAAGGTATACAACCTATGCCTCGTTTATCCAGCACCTCCAATAATCCATCTTCTACCCATCGATCAAACATATTGTATCGCGGCTGATGAATCAGGCATGGAGTACCCATTTCACGAAGAATGGATTCAGCTTTTTGAGTTTGTTCAGCACTGTAATTTGATAAGCCAACGTACAAAGCTTTTCCCTGGCGAACAATTAAATCTAAGGCAGCCATTGTTTCTTCCAGCGGGGTATTCGGGTCTGGTCGATGAGAGTAGAAAATGTCAACATAATCAAGTCCCATTCGCTTAAGGCTTTGATTTAAACTGGCTATTAAACTCTTCTTTGACCCCCATTCGCCATATGGACCTTCCCACATTAAATAACCTGCCTTGGTTGAAATTACCATTTCATCACGATATGCTTTCAGGTCATTTTTCAACACTTTGCCAAAGTTTTCTTCGGCAGAGCCCGGTTCCGGACCGTAATTATTAGCTAAATCAAAATGAGTAATACCATTATCAAAGGCATGTAATAATATCGATCTGGAATTATCAAATACATCGGCAGAACCAAAGTTATGCCATAATCCTAATGATATGGCCGATAGCAATAATCCGCTTCTTCCACATCTATTGTATTTCATTGTTTGATATCTCTCGTTACTTGCTTTATAATTCATATTATTTGGTTTTTTGAGTTAAGAATTCAATCATTTGCTGTCCTGCACCTGTGCATACCTCACAGAAACCTTTTGCTTCATTTGATTTCATTCGGCAATTAATTGCTGGACGATATATGCCTTTAGCAACATATCCACCTCCTTCAAAAACACCGGTAAGCTCATTATGTTTCGAGTTTGTTGGTGTGGGAATAAGAGTACTCTCAGTAACTTTGTTTTTCCATTTTGATTCAAAGTCAACTAGTGTTGTAATATTGGGTTGCCAGGGTTCTGTTTTTAAGTCAAAATAGTTTTGGTAGGCAACATCAGATGTATAGTATTCGTCGGCCAGACCAAATAAGCCGTGTCCGATTTCATGCATCAACACCTTTTCTGATAAGGAATGATCTGAGGTTCCAATGGAAAAATGATTATATATGCCACCACCACCATAACGTTTGGAATTTACCAGAACAACTATGTGATCGTAAGGGGCAGATGCAGCAATGTCCCTAAGCGATCTTACATCTGTTGTTTCGAGATAACGATCGATGTAAAATGTATTGAATGAAGAATTAACAGCTGTTCGTTTCCAATTTTTTTGCTCCGGTTCACTAGGTCCGCTTTCAAATGAAGGTGAGCAAATTGCCCAAATGTTTATTTTATTTTTTAAATCAAGAAATGGAGCTTGTTCCAATAGGTATTCGGCATGCCTCAGAACATCAGCTTTAAACTTGTTCATTTCGTCAGAAGTGTAGCCTTCAGCAATAAATGTAAGATCAAGGTTTTCATCCGAAGGTCCATGATCAATAATTTTAACAGCTTCATATTGATTGCCCTCAACTATCCGAATATTATCATTCTTTGGATTTATTTCATGCCTCAATATCGTATTATATGAACCGTCCTTTTTTCGTTCATCAACAGAGAGAATAACTTTATTTTTGGGAAAGGGGAATGTAATACTTTGATAAAAGGCCTTGTTGCACAATGTTGCCTCTAAAGTAGTTCTCCACTCTTCAAACAATGTGCAAAAACCTCTTGAATAAATGGTATCGCCCGATTCTTTACTTACTATGTAAAAACGATATTCTCCGTATTTAAATTGGTCAATCAATCCAACTTTTGAACCACCCCAAAACGGTTCCTGTTTTATTTCAAACACATACGCGTTTTGATTCATATTATTACCCGCTAAAATAAAATCGACCCGCATTGATTGGTCAATAAAATTTTTCTCAAACGAAGATTGAGCTCTTAAGCAGCTTGAGATTACAAAAAAGATAATGATATTTACTCCCAGAATTTTCATCAATAATATTTTATAGCTATAAAAGTAATGGTTTTATGGCGGACTTTTAAACGGATCAAATGAATACTGACGAAGCAACTACTACCCAGAGTACAATTAATATTGATAATGTCATTAATGATTGGATTAATACTTATTTGGAACAAATAGGTGTGTCAGACACCTGGGCTTTGATATTGAAAGCCATTGTATTGGCAATGATTGTGTTGTTTATTAGTTATTTGGTGAATAAGCTTACCAAATATTATATCATAAAGGTAGTTGAAAAGGTAATTCGCAAAACCAAGTCTAAACACGATGATTTCTTTCTCGATCGTCAGGTTTTCCAGCGCTTGTCTCATCTTGCTCCTGCAATGGTCATTTATGTGTTAAACGGAATTGTATTCAACGATTTTCCTGAATTTGGAGCCTTTGTTAAGAAAGGGATACTTATTTATTTGGTAGTTGTTTTCGTTTGGAGCGTGACGGCTTTTTTTAATGCTATTCTGGATATCTACAATACGCATGATTATTCAAAAGAAAGACCGATAAAAGGTTATGTACAGGTTGTCCAGATAGTTGGCTATTTCATTGGTGTTCTTATAATTGTGTCCATTGTTTTTAATGTGGAACTCCTGGCTATTTTTACAGGTTTGGGTGCCATTGCTGCAGTTTTAATATTGGTATTTAAAGATACTATTTTGGGTTTTGTTGCAAGTATTCAATTATCGGCTAATAAAATGGTTAGGAATGGAGATTGGATAAGCATGCCTTCGCATAATACGGATGGTACGGTTTTAGATATTTCTTTGAATACGGTTAAAGTCCAAAACTGGGATAAAACCATAAGTACGATTCCTACATACGCCTTAGTTTCAAATTCGTTTATGAACTGGAAGGGAATGGAGCGATCGGGAGGGAGACGAATCAAACGCTCGATTAATATTGATATGCATAGTGTAAAGTTTTGTGGCCCGGACTTAATCGAAAGATGCAAAAAGATACATTACCTGAAGGAGTACATTAATGATAAAGAAACTGAAATAGTTAACTATAACAAGGAGCAAGGTGTCGACGAAACTGTTACTGTTAATGGGAGACGGCTTACAAACCTTGGAGTTTTCAGAAAGTACCTTGAAAAATACTTACATTTTCATCCCATGATTCATGATCAAATGACCTTTTTGGTAAGGCATCTGCAACCAACAGAAAAAGGTATCCCGATAGAAATTTATGTCTTTAGTAAGGATCAGGCGTGGGCAAACTATGAAGCTATTCAAGCAGATATATTTGATCATATATTGGCGGTTTTACCTGAGTTTGAATTGGAAGTTTTTCAATTTCCTACAAGTGGATCATTTAAATTCTAATTGTAGCTTTTATTCTTTATAATGCTTATAAATTAATGTTAATATATGAAGTCTTAATTTGAATTGTTTGGTTTATCTTCTTGAATAATAAGTTTTTGGATCGATTATATTCTTGTTGTAAATTAACACATGGATTTACTAGTTAACCTTTTTTGAGGATTAATTTTATTGGATATTAAATAATTATGCTTTATTTTGTAGCAGATCATTAATGAAAGTGTGATTTTATTTACAGATTCTAACATTTGTCATATATAGTATGGAGAGTAATTTACAAATCGATAGTTTAGATAAGAAAATTTTATCCCTGATAACCAAAAATGCACGTATACCTTTTCTGGAGGTGGCAAGAGAATGTAAGGTGTCAGGTGCCGCTATTCATCAGCGTATTCAACGTTTAATGAATATGGGTGTTATCAAAGGGTCTGAGTTTATTATCAATCCTAGTAAAATTGGTTATCATACCTGTGCTTTTATGGGTATCTTTCTTAAGAAGGCAAGCTTATTTGATAAGGTTGTTAAGATGTTGGAAGAAGTGCCTCAAATTGTTGAATGCCACTATACAACAGGGCAATATGCAATCTTTATTAAGATTTATGCTAAAAGTAATGAGCACTTGAAGCGTATTTTGCACGATAAATTGCAGGCTATTGTTGGTATATCGGCAACAGAAACAATTATTTCATTAGATGAAAGTTTCAAACGTCAGTTGCCAATCGACTAAGGTTATAACGAAAAGAAATTATAGGGCCATCCATATTAGTATGAGATGGCCATTTTTTTTATAATAACCACTTGCTGTGAATAATATTAAATAAGGCCTCATTAAATTGATTAAAGGCATTTGAAATATTTTTATAGATATTTGAATCTAAGATTGCATTTAGGGTCAGATTCTCATCCATAAATTCCCTCTGATAGTTCGTGCTTCTTAAGCTTAATACCATGTGAGGTAATATTTGGGTAGTTGCTTTAACTTTATACTCATCCTCTTTCATAACTTCTTTCTCTATCAAAAAAGGGTAAGCTTCAAAGAAATTAAAGGTATTATTCCCAAGATATAAATGTAATTCGAAACGTTGCAATAAAGGAATTTGGTAATAAAAAGCAAATTTTTTCTGAGCGTCTTTTAAAGTAATTCTGACACAATTTGAAGATCGGTGAGTAGGCGAATAGTTTATTTGCCAGCTAAGATTACTTTCTTCGATAAACAAATCTTGGAGCTTATTCAGGAAGAGAATCCTTGGCTTAACAATTGTATTAAAGTGAGGATCATCAATGTAAAGTTGACCAAGGTTTTCAATATTTTCCGAATTAAGCAATGTTATATCAGACATGGCAAATGCGATTAAGTACGGTTGCTTGAGTACCTTGGTTTGAGAAAGTAACATCTAACCTACCTAACTGTACACCACCCCAACCTACTTGATTTATTAATACCTCGCGACCATCTGAGTTTTTTACTTTAGCAGGTTCTTCCATGAAAGTATGCGTATGGCCACCTAAAATAAGATCAATGTCTTTACTGCTTTCAGCAACAACTACATCCGATACCTTATTATCGCGATAGCGATAACCCAAATGAGATAAGCAAATGACATAGTCGCACTTTTCTTTATCTTTTAATACTTTGGCTGTTGCATTGGCAATTTGAATAGGATCAGCATATTTAGTGTTGCCAAAAGCTTTTGAGTTGACTAACCCTTCTAGCTCTATGCCAATGCCGAATACCCCAACTTTAATTTCACCTTTATCAAATGTTTTAAAGGGGAGTGTTAATCCTTTCATAGGAGTGTCTTCGAAATTATAATTGCTACAAACGAAAGGAAATTTGGCATTTTTAACCTGCCTGGCTAACTCTTCAATTCCATTATCAAATTCATGATTGCCAATTGTAGCAGCGTCGTATGCCATCTTATTCATTAACTCTATTTCAAGCTTACCTTTATAAAAGTTAAAGTAAGGTGTACCTTGAAAAATGTCACCACAATCGAGAAGAAGAACTTGTTCAGCATTTTTTCTAATCTCACTCACAATGGTGGCCCGCTTTGCAAAACCGCCACCATTTGGGAATTTGTGATGATCTGCACCTAAAGGTTCTATTTGGCTATGTACATCGTTGGTATGTAATATAGTCAGATTAACTTGTTTTTTTGAACATGAAAAAAGCATTGGAGAAGCTGACAGAGCTGCAGTACCTGTGACTAGTTGCTTTATGAAATGGCGTCTATTTTGAGGCATAACTAATTCTATTATCTAGTTTTGAATCGATTAAGATGTTCTTTTCATTTAGTCCGTCAATGTGCTCTATGATCACATCGCGTAACTTGATTCCTGTCCCTGTGCGTGATTCGGCTTCCTTGAAAATATTATAATTGTCACCTCCATTGGCAATGTAATCGGATGTAGCAACGATATACTTTTCTTTATTAAGAGGAACATTATTAACTTTTATGTTTTTAGCCTGTTTGTCCAAGATTTCAAATGATGCACCAGCCATTCCATCTCCACCAATTGTCGACATATAATTAAACAGTTCAATAAGCTGTGTTTTGTTTAAGCTTAATAGAACGATTTCATTTTCGAAAGGCATTAGTCTGTATATGTTATTTATAGTAATTGGGCCTTGGTCGATAATAGCTCTCAAACCCCTGTGATTTATAATGGCTACATCCGGCAATGGTAACTCATTCGTTTTGCAATATGTTTTGCTCTCAGATAATACAAGATCTGAAGTGAAATTGCTTAACAGACTCTCCGGAATCCCATTAGTGAGTTTTTGTGCTGACTGACCAATAACTTTATTCATTTTAGCATCTAAACTATCCTTATATGGCTCAATATAGTTGTCGATAATACTTAACGAAGTATGTGTTTCCTCTAGTTGGATTACAGATGAAGTAGTTTCTTTTACTTGATAATCAGAGTAAGCACAACTATGGATGATCAATACTATTAATAGTATCTGAATGTGGATGAATACTAAACGTTTCTTCATATTTAATTTGACAATTAACAATAGATGATCGATGGAGTTTTAATTAAAAGTCAAATATTAATAAAAGGTTTGAATTTTCGATGGTTTTTATGAAGAAATATAGACTGATTGGTCTATTGATCAGTAGAGTCGAAAAAAATAAGGCTCGGATTTATATTTAAACCGGGCCTTATTATGGAGTTTTTTCGAATTATTTTATTCTATCCAGGTAAACTTTTCTGATATCTAAGAGGTAATTTCGGTCGATACTTGGGTTGTAAACTCTAATCATATCCCGTATTCCAAAATTCTGATGAATGTGTCCGATGGCAGCATCAAAATTACTGTAATCCCAATTGTGTCTTACTTTTTGGGTTATGTCTTCAAAATACTTCCAGGTTAATTTATGAGGAATTGTGAAATATCCGTGGTCCTTTTCATCTAAATCGAAATAAACGCCATCTTCAATTTCTTCAAGCATAAAAAATTTCTTCAACCTAATTATTCCCTGGCCTTCAACCTTTTTAGGTTTCTTTTTAAAGGCAATGCCTTCATCAAGATAACAGGCTTGCAAATCTTGAATTTGATCAAAGTGATCTAAATGTCTAACCCGGATTACATGATGTAATTTGTTGTAGATATTAATTGTACCAGCTGCAGCACTATAATTGGCATTGAAATATTTTTTGATATTTTCAGTAGCTCGTGTTATTTCTTCCAGTGTATACAATTTATCCAGAACTAAATAAATGTATAGAGGCTTAGTATCTGCTGGTATATCACTATAGTATCCAAAGTAGCCGGGAAAAGGTTCAGGAGCTTCAAGTACAAAAGTGTTAGGTAAAATCTTGTCTTCCATCGTTACTAAAGACTCTTGCTTAAGCAAGTTACCATATCGTTCCAAAATTAGTTTTTTCTGACTCATAAGATGTGTGTTTTAGAATTAGCAATCCATTGATCTTATAGCATTTTAAAAAGTTAACAAAAAATTAAGAACAGGTCAACTGCAAAATGCAAAGTTTTATTAATTATTAATGATCGCGCACAAAAGTGGGTTGATCAGGCGTTGACAAATCCTGATGGTAATAATAACCATCAAGATCAAATGCTCGCAAATCTTCAGGGTTCTCTATTTTATTTTGCACGATAAACCTGGTCATTAAACCTCTGGCTTTCTTAGCAAAAAAACTGATGATTTTATATTCCCCATTTTTTAGATCCTTAAAAACAGGAGTTATTATACGTTTATTAAATTTCTTCTTATTTATTGATTTGAAATATTCATTTGAAGCTAAATTAACTAGGATATCTTCATTGAGCGATTTCATATCTTCCAATAGTATCTTGGTGATTTTATCTCCCCAGAATTCATATAAGTTCTTTTTGGACCTTGTTTTTAATTTGGTTCCCATTTCTAAACGGTATGGAAGTATATCATCTAATGGACGAAGTAAACCATATAGACCAGACAAAATTCTTAAATGATCATTTGTATAATGTATTTCTTCTGTGTTAAGACTTATCGCATCAAAACCAGTATATACATCACCTTTAAATGCAAAGAGAGCTGCCTTGGTTTCTGATGCGTTAAATGGGTGATGCCAAACCTGATAACGATGATGATTTAGTTGAGCCAGCTGACTACTAATATTCATCAAGCTGGATAATTCTTTGGTTTTTATGGTTTTGAGCTTCTTTGCCAATGCAACAGACTCCTTCTCAAAACGAATTGATGAAGTATTCATTTGTGGTGCTTCAGACTCAAAATCAAGAGATTTTGCTGGAGATATTACTATTAACATGTGTTTGCGGTTTATTGTATTTTAGAACAAACTAATTGTTCAGAAGTTCAAATAAACGCAAAGAGGAAAAATGAGTACTTTTTTAATCAGCAATAATCACTTCAATACCTGCATTTACAAGTTTGTCATAATCATCGTCGCTTAATCCCTTATCAGTGACCACAACATCAATATCTGTAAGCTGTCCAATAATAGCCAGACTACGTTTTTTGAATTTGCTTGAATCAACAACCAAAATTACTTTTTTGGCCATTTTTAGCATTGTCCTGTTCAGTGCGGCTTCTTCTATATGTGGAGTGCTAAATCCTAACTGGGAATCAATGCCATCAGCGCCAATGAATAGTTTATCACTAAAGAAATTTTTAAAGTTGCCCTGAGCGATTGATCCCACCAATGAGAGTGATTTTTTACGCATTACGCCGCCAGGCATGATAATATTAATTTGTTCCAATTCGGCTAAGGGGGCAGCAATATTTAAAGCATTTGTTATGACAGTCAGGTTCTTGTATCGGTGAAGATGATTAGAGACTTCTTTTGTCGTTGTGCCGGAATCCAATACAATGGTATCTCCTTCCTCAATAAGTTTGGCAGCTTTTTTTCCAATGGCTTCTTTTTCCCGGGCGTGTTGAACCTTCTTCTCAGAAAGTTTCATTTCCAGATTTACCTTGTCTGTTTTTATAGCTCCACCTCGGGCGCGAATCAGTAAGTTTTTGTGTTCCAGTTGGGTGAGATCATTTCGAATGGTGACTTCGCTAACATTAAATTGTTCACTCAGTTCATGAACATTAACTTGTCCTTTAGTATCTAGTATTTTCAGAATAATTCCTCTTCGGCCTACAGTCGTATTTGGATCCAAGTCACTCATGAAAAAATGTTTTATACTGATTAAATACAAATAAACTAATTTTTTCTTTCAGTCATTGAATGAATGGCTGCAATTAAATCCTAAAACTAATGGTTAATAGCACTTATCTCGATGTAGTGATTGTTATTTCATTTAAAAACAAGGTACATTTGATTTTTGAAATTCAACCTTTAGTGAAAGATTTGATGGCCAATATGCCCGTATATTTAGCTCCATTACAGAGTTATACCACTGTGTTTTACCGTATGGCTTTTAATATGGTTTTAGGAGGAGTTGATAAATACTTTACTCCTTTTTTCGAAGAAGGAAAAAATAAAGGCACTGAGCCAAAGTTATTCCCTGAGATAAAACCCGAATTGAATAGAGGTTTGTATGTGGTACCTCAGGTGGCTACCAATAATCCGGAGTTTCTTATTTCCTTTGCCTCAGAGGCTCTTAAATTGGGTTATAAAGAAATTAACCTCAATATGGGCTGTCCCTTTCCAATGCTTGTAAAACGAAAGAAGGGCGGCGGATTAGTAGGTGAGTTGGATATGCTTAAAGTTTTGATGGAGGGCTTTTTTAATGAGAAATTACCAATCCAACTCTCGGTTAAGATGAGATCCGGTTTAGCATCACCTAAGGAAGGCAGAGAAACTATTAAGGTTTTGAACAATTATTCACTTAATGAAGTAATTATCCATCCTAGATTGGTTACTCAAAAATATTCTGGTCATGCCGATTGGGATGTTTTTGAAGAGATGTCTAATGAAATTATGCATCCCATAGTGGCCAATGGTGATATCAATAGTATTGAAGATTTAGAAAACCTTAAGAAACGTTTTCCGCAAGTTAAAGGCTTGATGTTGGGCAGAGGCTTGTTGAGTAATCCTTTAATTCTAAATTCAGCAAAGTTGAGTAAAGAGATGGAACTCAATCTATATAAAGAGTTTCATACACATTATAAAGAATTGGTGCTTAAATACTGTACTGATTGGAATCAAGCATTTAATCATTTATCCAATTTTTGGTACTATCCATTAAGTGGTTCAATTATTGGTAAAAGGCAACTAAGAAAGTTGAAAAAACATAATACAGAAGAAACTTATAAAAAATGGCTTAACGATGTTTGGTCAACACTATTTAATGATTAAGCTGCTTTAAGATGGCTTTGCCACCCAACTAAAAGTGGTACATTTGCATTGAAAAAATCAACATATATGAACTTAGAAGAAATTAAATCGCTTTTGACTCATGAAGCGCAGGCTGTAATGAATATTCCTGCCACTGATAATTTTATTAAAGCAGTGGATATTATTTATAAGCAAGTTCACGAAAAGGGGGGGAAGCTAATTACCTCTGGAATGGGTAAAGCCGGTCAGATTGCCATCAATATGGCTACAACTTTTAGTTCAACCGGAACAGCATCGGTATTTTTACATCCAAGTGAAGCTCAGCATGGAGATCTTGGAGTAGTTCAGGAAAATGATGTTTTACTAATGATTTCAAATTCGGGTAAAACGCGTGAAATAATTGAATTGATAGATCTGGCAAGGGGACTTCGTCCTGAAATACCTATCATCGTAATTACAAGTAATACGGAATCGATATTGGCTAAGGAGTCAGATGTTTGTGTGGCTACAGGTAATCCAAAGGAGGTTTGTACTTTAGGATTAACCCCAACTACCTCTACAACTACCATGACGGTTATAGGTGATGTACTTGTTGTTTTATTAATGAAAAAGATCAATTTTACCAATGCTGATTATGCCAAGCGCCATCATGGTGGTTATTTAGGACATAAGTCTAGGGAAGCAGCAGGTTTAAAATAGTAGATATGGGTTTTGATTGGAAAAAGCTTCAGAATGGTTCCGATATCAGAGGAGTGGCTCTTGAAGGAATAGCGAACCAAGCGGTTAATTTAGATGAGGATGTTGTGGCCCGATTGGCAATGGCATTTTATAAGTGGCTGCAAAAGGAAAATCCGAATAAAACGAAGTTGACGGTGGCGGTTGGAATGGATTCCAGAATCTCCGGACCAGCATTAAAAAAAGCTTTTGTAGATGCCATGATTAATCAGGGAGCTGAAGTACTTGATTGTGGAATGGCTTCGACACCAGCAATGTTTATGACTTGTATTACCAAACCATATGAGGCACATGGGGCAGTTATGCTTACAGCTAGTCATTTACCCTTTAATCGTAACGGGCTGAAATTCTTCACGCCAAAAGGAGGTTTGGAAAAGGCCAATATTACGGAGATACTTGAAATAGCGAAGCAAGGAACCGAAACTGCAAATGCAGTTGGGGGAGAGCTTAAGGAAGTACCATTTATAGATTTGTACTCTAGTATCTTGGTTGAGAAAATCCGATGCGAAGTGAATGATGTTTCAAACTTCGAAAAGCCATTATCAGGTTTTAAAATTATTTTAGATGCAGGTAATGGAGCAGGTGGATTTTACGCCAATAAGGTTTTAGAGGTCCTTGGTGCTAATATTGAAGGAAGTCAATTTCTTGATCCTGATGGACGTTTTCCAAATCATATTCCAAATCCGGAGGATCAATATGCAATGGCTTCTATATGTAAGGCCGTTAAAGAAAATAAGGCGGATCTTGGGATAATATTCGATACAGATGTAGATCGTTCGGCTATTGTTGATGAACAAGGCAACCCTGTCAATAGAAATGAATTAGTTGCCCTATCTGCTGCAATCGTCAATGAGGAGCATCCAGGGTCTGTTATTGTAACCGATTCAATTACGTCAGATGGTTTAGCCTGGTTTATTAATGACCATTTGCATGCAAAGCATCATCGTTTTAAGCGTGGCTATAAGAATGTGATCAATGAGTCTGTTCGTTTAAATGAAGCAGGTAAAGAATCATGGTTAGCCATCGAAACTTCCGGTCATGCTGCCTTAAAGGAAAATTATTTCTTGGATGATGGAGCATATCTGGTAACAAAAATCCTAATAAAGATGGCCCGTTTGAAAAAAGAAGGCAAACGATTAACTTCTTTAATAGAAAAATTGCCACGACCTGTTGAGAGTAAGGAATACAGAATTAAGATTGAAACAGAGGATTTTAAAACATACGGAGATAAGGTAATAAGTGAGCTGGGACTATATGCAGCGTCGCTTGCCAAGTGGAATCTGGCACCTGATAATTATGAAGGTGTTCGCGTTTCATGCGAGGCTGAAAATCAAAAAGGGTGGTTTTTGCTTCGCTTGTCACTGCACGATCCGGTAATTCCATTAAACATTGAATCTGATATTGAAGGAGGAGTAGATGCGATAGCTGAAAAACTACTCGAGTTCCTTAAGAAATATGAATTCTTAAATTTAATAGCATTAGAAAATAGATAGTTATGAGAATATTGAAGGCAAATACAGTTGGGGTTGTTGTTGATATTCAGGAACGCTTGTTTCCTCATATTGATGGATATGAACAATTAGCAAAGAATGTTGAGATTTTAATTAAAGGACTAAAGGCCTTAGAAGTTCCTGTCTTGGTTTCAGAGCAATATAAAAAAGGATTGGGAAATACTATTGAATCTATTGAAACTTTGATTCAGGATGAGCCACATGTTGAAAAACTTGCATTTAGTTGTTGTGACGAACCTCAGTTGATGGAGAAGTTGGAATTAACAACTAAGCGATTTGTGATTCTTGCTGGAATAGAAACGCATATTTGTGTATTGCAAACTGCTATTGATTTGCAAGAGAGAGGATTTCATCCGGTTGTGATTGAAGATTGTGTGAGTTCAAGAACTTTAGCTAATAAACAAAATGCGATTGAGCGTCTTCGTCAGGAAGGAGTAATTGTATCTTCTTATGAATCAATTTTATTCGAGTTGTGCCGTTACGCAGGTACCGATGCTTTTAAAACCATCAGTAAATTAGTGAAGTAATTGAAAATAAACTATTTTTGAAGCCATTCTATTTTTATAGAATGGCTTTTTTACATTAAGAGTTTATTCAATATTTATACAATGAGAAGAGTTTTCGGCATAGGTGAGACAGTAATGGATATTATTTTTAAGGATAATCATCCTATAGCATCGAAAGCGGGAGGTAGTGCTTTAAATACGATTGTGTCCTTGGCCAGAACGGGAGCTGATGCTCACTTTATTAGTGAAATAGGTAATGATAGAGTAGGAGAGGTAATAACGGCCTTCCTAAAAGAAAATGACGTATCCACTGAATCAATCTGTCGATTTGATAATGGCAAATCAGCGCTGGCACTAGCTTTTTTAAATAAAGAAAATGATGCCGAATATGAGTTTTTTAAAGATTACCCAAAGCAAAGATTAGTTGGTGATATTCCGAAATTTACAAAAGGTGACATCGTTGTTTTTGGCTCTTTTTTTGGATTGAATCCTACTGTTCGACCTCGTTTACTTGAATATCTTCATAATGCTAAAGCGGCTGGGGCAATAGTTATTTACGATCCTAATTTTAGAAGCCATCATCTGGAAAATAAAGAAATGCTTATTCCAACTATTGAAGAGAATTTTGAATTGGCAGATATAGTAAGAGGTAGCAATGAGGATTTTGAGAATATTTACGGACAGACTAATCCAACGGAGGTTTATGCAAAAGTGGCCATGCATTGCAATAATTTAATAATTACTGCCAACAAAGAAGGGGTATACACTTTTGGTAGCAATTTTAACCGTCACTTTAAAGTTCCGGTTTTGGAACCTGTAAGTACAATTGGTGCAGGAGATAATTTTAATGCAGGAATGATTAAGGCATTGCTCGACTTTAATGTTGTTAAGTCAAATGAATTGTATTTAAGTCAAAGCGACTGGATGCATCTTGCAGCCTATGGAATTGAGTTTTCAGCAGAAGTTTGTATGGCTTTGGATAATTATATTAATACAGAATTCAGACATAAGCTTGATGCAAATGTCCGAAAGCGTATTGAGTCCATCAATTAGTTTTAATTGTAAACTTCATCTTTAGAGTAAACTCCAGTATTTATAAGAACTTCATCAATATTGTCTTTTGTAACGGGTATTGACTCAATCTTAATCGTGGGAACATCGATCATGCCGTTATTTGTGTAGCTTAGTTCATCCTTAGAGGGCATCTTACCATTTAAAAGATCTATGGTAAGTTCAGCTGCGCGATAAGCGTTATCAGTTAATGGATGAAATACTGTCATTAATTGTTTCCCTGCCACGATATTTTTAATGCCTCTAAGTTCAGCATCCTGACCTGTAATATATACCCCATCTAACATTTCCTTTTCTTCCAATACTCGAATTATAGCAGCAGACATGCCATCATACCCTGCAAATACTACATCAGGTTTTTGATTTGTCATTGAAAGAAACTGTTGCATTTCATATGCTGCATTTACATCGCTCCACTCTTCAATAAAAGTTTTATATAGGATTTTAAACTGGCCGGATTCGACGTAAGGTTTGATATGGTCGTCAATAGATTTCATAAGTCCAATAGCATTTCTATCGTACTTATCTCCACCGAGTATAACAACATTGCCCGTTTTTGTTTTATTCAGAACTGCATCAACCATGTGTTTGCCTAGAGTCTCATTATTTCCTGAAACATACAGATCAGGTTCGCAATTAAAAATTAACCTATTGTAGGCAATGACCTTAATGCCTCGTTCCTGACCTTCTCTTACAATTGAAGCAGCCGTATTGGAGTTAATTGCTATTAGTACCAATGCATCAATGCCATTATCAAACATTTCAATGGCCTTATCGTATTGAAGCGCCTCGCTTCCATTTCCATCATCAATAATAACTTGTGCACCAAGTTCTTCAGCCTTCTCTTTAAATAAGTTGCCTTCTTTTATATAGCGAGCTGTTGTTTTTGCAGAAAATAGAAATCCTATTTTATGGTTTTCTTTTTTAGAACATCCTCCTAAAACAATTAACAGAACAAGTGAAATGGATATAATTCTCATGATACAATTGGATTTTATTCATTGAACTTAGCGGCCTAAAAATAGTATTTACTTATTAAAAGATTTCATAAAGTCAGTTTTTTTAGCATCTTTATCGGTTGGAAGCTAACTAATTTATTGATCTGTCATGAAGTGGAAAGACCTGAAGATCCGTGCCAAAATAGGCAGTGGATTTGCTATTATTATGGCCGTAGTTATTACTCTTGGTATCGTTATTTTATTTAACCTTCAAGAAGTAGATAAAGGAATACGATCACTTACCAATACTTATATCCCTATTGTACGTGAAGCTGGAAAACTCGATCGATCCTGGAAAGAAACACGTGAGTTTGCCAGAAGTTACGAATTTACAGGAGATAAGTATTTCCAAGACCGAGCCAACAAGAGTTTTGAAAGAATGTATGCCGCCTTAGATAATCTGATCACAGTATTGGAAGTCAATGATCGCATCATGCTCGAAAAAGGAATTGACTTGTCTGTTGTGGAATCTAATATGATTGAATACAACGATATCAGTCAAAAATATTTTAAGCAGCAGGATGAGGTGAATGCATCTAAAACACATTTTGTTGAATCGCTTCAGAACTTAAGGGAGCTAAGTGGAAATTATGGGTCCGGAAGTCATCGTGTTATTAGTGAGTTAGGAGTTTTTGTTACTGATTTGATATGGGAAGATGCTAATCAGAATTTTATTTCAATAGAAGATCATTTAGATGAATTTAAGGCCTTTAAAACCAAGGTTGGCAAATTAAGATTTTCATCTCAATTTGATGAAGAACTAGGAATAGCCTTAGGTGAACTCAATAATTATTTAACTAATCTCAGGGGTGTTAAGATTCTGGAATTAAAGCGCTTTGAATTGGCTAAACGCATTATGTGGGATGTAGGCGCAACTTCGGATGTTGGGCTTGATTTAATGATGAAAATGGGAGATGATAATTCAGCTATTGTTTCTCTTCAGAAGAAAGTGTTGATATATACCTTGATAGCTGTGCTATTTCTATGGTTTAGTTTAGTTTACTTTCTTTCCCGAGCCATATCAAAACCTATTGAAGAAGGTATAGAAAAGGCGGAGCAATTAGCGAAAGGTGATTTATCAGTAGAATTTGTGGTTCGAAGTAATGATGAAGTGGGTAAATTATCCCGATCATTGAATACCATGGTTAAGATGCTTAAGTCTGTTATTGCGGAGGTTACCAATTCGGCAAGTGAAATTGTAAAGGCTAGTCAGAAATTGAATACTGGTGCAATGGAACTTTCTGAAGGAGCTACACAACAAGCATCTTCAGCCGAGGAAGTTTCTTCTTCTATGGAAGAGATGTTTGCGAATATTCAGCAAAACACCGATAACTCAAAAGAAACTGAGAAGATTGCCTCAACGGCTGCAATAGGTATAAAAGAGAGTAATGAGGCTTCAAAAGTAGCATCAAATAATATTCAGGAAATATCCGATAAGATTAATATAATTAGTGATATCGCTTTTCAAACAAATATTTTGGCCTTAAATGCAGCGGTTGAAGCTGCCAGAGCAGGCCAGGAGGGACGAGGATTTGCTGTGGTGGCAGCTGAAGTGAGAAAGCTGGCGGAGCGCAGTCAGCTGGCTGCAACTGAAATTACTAAATCCTCCACCGATACATTGGAGTCATCGAATGAAGCAACTAAAAAACTTGATGCCATAACTCCTGAAATACAAAAGACTGCCGCTTTAGTCAAGGAAATTACTGTTGCATCCATGGAGCAGGTAACAGGTGTGGAACAAATCAATAATGCACTTCAGCAATTAAATAATGTGACACAGCGAAATGCCGCTAATGCTGAACAGATTAGTGAGGCAACGGCGTTATTAGATCAGTTGTCAGGACAACTGAATAAATCTATAAAGGTTTTTAGTGAAGTTGCAAAGGATGAAAATTCAGCATCACAGAAAACACATGTGCCAGAAAGAAAACAAAGGAAAGCACATACTAAAAAGTCTTCTGAAAATAAGGGGGATGGGTATAATATTGAACTTGGAAAAGGTTACGATGATTACGAGAAATTTTAGTTTTCTATAGTTTCTTAACATTCTACAACAAAAGCTGGCTTTGGGTTTGCTATTGTAATCATAAATAGTTTTAACCTTAAAATTTTGCGTTATGAAATGGGAAACAGTTAAGATGAAAACAAAAGTGATTACCGGTACCTTAATTGCAGTATACGCCGTTTTTATGTTGAAAATAATAACTTGGGTATTATAATAATACAAAAGGGAGCTCTTAAGCTCCCTTTTTATTTTTGATTTATTTCGTTTTGTTTTTCTTCTTTTTCTTAATGCTTGGGTATTCAATTCTGGCGTGATATATGTTCTTTAGTTTGTTTTTGAATACTTCCTTGGCTTCAGTAATTTCTCTAAACGTTATAGGTGCATTGATGAACTGATCTTCTTGAATTTGTTTATCAATAATTTTCTCAACTAATTTATCTATTTCATCATCATTATACTTTTTCAAACTTCTGGACGCGGCTTCAATTGAATCTGCCATCATTAAAATTGCAGTTTCTTTAGTAAACGGTGTTGGACCAGGGTATGAAAACATACTAACATCAGGATCTACATCAGGGTTATTATTTATAAATGAATTATAAAAGTACCAGGTTTTTGTAGTTCCCTGATGAGTGGTTATAAAGTCAATAATCTGTTTTGGCAACTTATGTTTTAAGGCCATCTTCACGCCATTATCGATATGATTAATAACTATTCTGGCACTTTCTTCAAATTCTAATTCGGAGTGAGGATTTAATCCTTCAGCCTGATTTTCTGTAAAATACATTGGTGAAGCCATTTTGCCAATATCATGATACATGGCTCCGGCTCGTACCAAGGCCGGGTTAGCGCCTAATTTATAGGCAACTTCCTGAGCAAGATTACCAACCTGAATACTATGCTGGAAAGTTCCTGGAGTAGCCTCAGCCATCCTTCTAAGTATTGGGTGATTGGTATCTGATAATTCCACCAAGGTAACATCTGATAAGAAACCAAAAAGGCGTTCAAAAATCCAAATTAATGGATATACCATTAATACCATGATGCCATTCACACCAAAGTAAGCAAACATCTTAACATTAATAGACGAAATATCTCCTTCTCTCCATAGCGAGAGAGCTGTGTAAAATAGTGAATACGTTAATATGATCAGAATGGCAGCTCTTACGATATGACTTCGTCTCACCATTCGAAATAGACTAAACATAGCTACAAGACCCGCTGGAATTTGAATAAAGACAAACTCAAAGCTATTTTCGGTGAAGAAGGCACTGATTAATATCGTAATAACATACATGAAAAATGCCAGACGACTATCAAAGAATGTTCGTATAATAATTGGCAGAATCGCAAACGGGATGATGTAAAATGGAAATTCTGTAAATACCTTTTCTAAACTGGCCAGTGAGGTCATTAAAAGAGTTATCAAAAGAATAAAACCAATTGAACTCACTGACATATATACATCTCTTCGAAAGAAATATAAAAAGAAAAATATGGTAATGAATAAAAGAGAAACAATCATTAATTGCCCACCAAGGATAAAATAGTAATTGGATGAGGTCGATATTTTAGATTCAAAACTACGTCGTAAGGAATCCAGAACTTTAACACTTGTATTGTTCACTATCTCACCTTGATCAATTATGCGCTGACCAGCCAATACTCTTCCTGAGGTTAAGGAAATGTTTTTTCTTAGTTTTTCAATTTCCGTTGGATTCCTTAATTCATCGTAAATGATATTCGGTTCGATGTAATTGTTAATTTGCAAATCGGCAATGAACTGAGTTAGTTGCGAATTAATCGCTCCTGAATCACCAACAACAACCCGTATAACAGATTTTGATATTTTTTGGTAGGCCTGCGTTTGAAGATACATTTCTGCCAATGCATAAGGTTCAGCATAAGCTCCGTCAACAAGCATTAATTCAAAGGTTTCCTGTACTCCAATATATTGTTCTGGTAAAAGAATAATACCGGTCGAATAAATAGTATTAAGCTGTTCAAGTACAGTTAATTCAATAAGATCAAAATAACTGCTGTCTTTATTGTATTGTTCAGCAAGGTTTGGGTATGATGCCCTTCGCTGAGTAACCATTCTTTTGTAATCTACAATGAATCGTTGCTCAATATCCAATTGACGTAGTGTATCCTTATAAAAATATGGGCGGTAGTTTCTTATTAAACTGTCAGTTTCAGCTGTCAGTTCGGCATTGGTTTTATAAATAGGAAAATCAAAAGGCGCAATTAGGGTTTGATGCTTCCATGGAAGGCCATTAATATATTCATATCCAAACTTACCAGTCTTCGGAAGTAAATACGTAACGTAGGCAATTGCTAAAATAAAAAATAAAGCCCTTACAACCGGACGATAATATTTTGACTTGAAATATGAAAAGCGATCAATCATAAATAGCGATTTTATGAAATTCAATATATTAATGACCAAATGTAACTAAAAGCTTAGATTTTTTAAATAATTTTCGTTTTTGATAATAACTGATTTAATTGATAATTATCCATGGAGAAATCAATTTGTACATATGGCTATATTCCAGTACGAAAGGAGCCTCACGAGCAGTCGGAGATGGTTACTCAAATATTGTTCGGAGAGTCGTTTGATGTATTAGAAAGCTCGGATAAATGGTGTCATGTAAAGCTCCATTTCGACAATTATGAAGGTTGGGTGGATATTAAATTGATTAAAAGGCTATCGGAAAAGGAAGTCGAACTGTGGCAAAAATCAAAAAAATGGGTTGTTCCGGGACCATTTGTGAAAATTGTTTCAGAGCCTGACAAATCAACTCATTATATTTCAGGAGGAAGTCAAATTTATTTGAACTCTGCTGATAGAAGTAGCTTTACAATTGGGCAAACAGAATATTATATTTCCAGTAACTATAATGTTGATAAGCCAATCGGTTCATTTACCGATGTGGCACAATCATTTCTAAATGTACCCTATTTATGGGGTGGGCGTAATTTCTTTGGTTTAGATTGCTCTGGACTCGTACAAGTTGTTTATGCCATTAAAGGAATTCAGTTGCCACGTGATGCTTCACAGCAAGTGGCCGTTGGGCAAATTATTTCATTTGTGGAAGAAGCAGAAGCAGGAGATATTGCATTTTTTGATGATGATGAGGGGAATATAGTCCATGTTGGTTTGTGTCTAGGAAAGGGTGAAATCATTCATGCTTCAGGAAGAGTGCGAATTGATAAGTTTGATCATCAAGGCATATTTGATAATGATAGCAAGAAGTACAGTCACAAACTGCGAGTGATAAAAAGAGTTGATGGTGTTTAGCAAGGAAACTAAGTAGGAAATTATGAAACACACCTATGATTACCCTCGTCCTGCCGTAACAACAGATGTGGTTTTAATCACTCAAACGCTTCCTCAAAAAATACTTTTAATCCAAAGAGGCAATGATCCATTTAAAGGTAAGTGGGCGATGCCCGGTGGTTTTGTGGATATGGATGAGGATCTTGAACCAGCGGCTTTAAGAGAATTGCAGGAAGAAACAGGGATTTCCGGAGTCAGTATTGACCAGTTTCGAACTTATGGTGGAATTGATCGTGATCCAAGGCACCGAACCATATCTGTTGTTTATCTGGGGTTGGTCAAATCTGAACTTCCCTGTACAGGTATGGATGATGCGGCTGATGCAAAATGGTTTGATATTGAAAACCTACCTGCTCTGGCATTCGACCATTCAAGTATCTTAACGGATATTCTGCGTAAACTATGCCTTTAATGATTCGCTTAGAATATCAATGGATTCCGGACCTTTATTAAAAATTAAATCCAATATGCTCAGGTTGGGGATAAAACCATGTTTCTCCCTAAATACCTGACGATATTCAATTGTCTGGTATTCTTCGTCCAGATGTATGTGATTTTTAGAAAGTATCAATGGTCGTAGATCCTGGATGTTATTACCTTCTATTTTATACGACTCGCTTAATTTAATTTCAATATCTAATTCAAGAGATTCTATTACAGTATTGAACAAACCCATATTGAATTCTAATAATGATGTTATTGGCTTATTATAGAAAGGCTCAAAATCATCGGCATAGTATTCAAAAAATGGTGAACCATTATAAGCTGAAACTATTGATCTCCAATGTTGTTTCTGCCATTCCGTATCATAACTTATGCTAGCTTCTTTTGTTACTACTTTACTGTTTTTGATATTGCTTACCGGTACAGATAAGGATAACAATCCATTAGCTCCTACAATATTGCAGCGGTTTCTATACGACTTACGTTCATAGTTACAATGTTGTTCTACAGTAACTGTATCGCCATCATTCAAATGTGCAAATAACTGTATTGGTCCTAAATAAGTATGGGGTATGCGTTTATGCTTGCTCTTCGGGCTCATCAACTTGTGTTTGCTCTTCTTCTTTAGGTGCTACCTTTAATTTATTTTCTTTACGTTTCCAAAAGAAAAAATATGATGCACCAGTTAATGCCCCAAAGATAAAAACACAAATCAATAAAACAGCTAAAGAAATAGAGACTTCCTTAACAAATATCTTAACTGTTACTTCTCGTGCATTTTGAACAGAGAATATGACCAGGAAGATTGCAAATACAGTAGAAATCCAAAATGTCTTTTTCATAGTCGAGTAAATGATTTTAAAGCAAGATAATAATTTGCAAATTGACTTGCACTAATCGGAGAAAGGAAGTTGGTCAATGACGCCAATAATATGATTTTCGGGAACAAAGCCCCAATATCTGCTGTCAAAAGAATGAAGTCTATTATCGCCGGCCGCCCAATAATAATTCATTTTAAAAGTATAATGACGGGCTACTTTTCCATTAATAAATATTTTTCCTGATTTAAGACTTAAGCTATTTTTTTCATAAGTTTCAATAATCCTCCAATAGAGTGGTATATTATTTTCGCTTAACTCAATGGTTTGGTTTTTTGAAGGAACAAGTGCTGGACCCCAAAATGTTGAATTCCACAAGGATGAGGTGCTAAATGGAAATACGTAAGGGTCAGGCATATTTAAGGGTTGTTCTTCTTTTTGCAGATAGTCAAACCATTCATCTTGGCATATGTGATCATCTGAAATTTCGATCATCTGCTTTTTTTCTTCCTTAAAGTTGTTGAATGATGCTTCAAGAATTTGATTTTGTATCGATCGAGGGGTGTTAGGTTGTAGACTATATTTATTAATAAACTTTGAATTATACTCTGAAGGTTTTTGATTGATGATATATTTTCCATCAATAATTTGCAAGGTGTCTCCGGGCAAGGCAATAATTCGTTTAATAAAGCGAGGACGCTTTTTTACTTTTTGAAATTCAACTTTCGCATTTTTCAGAGGATTAACTTTGCCAGAGACTTTATATTGCCTCTTTTGAAAATGGTAATTTTCAACTAAGTTATCACTGTATATCGTATCGCCTTCTGGGAAATTAAAGACTACAACATTTCCATGTTTGATTGAGCTCCAGCCACGTAACCTATGGTAGCGGTTGATATTTTCAACGGATCTGCCAGGGCCAATCACTACTTTGTTCATAATAAAGATATCGCCTTGTGAGTAGGTTGGCTCCATCGATGACGAACGAAGGGTATAGATGCTAAACAGATAAGTGTTAAAGAAGGATATGAGAAGAATAGCACATGTTATGGCAAAAATCCAGCTACCCCATCGGTTTGATTTGTCTGTAAGTTTAATAAACAGACTTTGCAATTTTGTTTTGTATGGACGATGCCAAAGTCCAATACTAAAGACTACAATAAGTAAAAGCAATAACCAGCACTGGCTCCAAAGGGCTAATAGTAGTGAAGCCAGAAGTGCAGTAAAACTGAGTATTGCATTTCTACTCATAATTGATTCTCTTAGTAAGGAGGCAAAAAAGCTGCTGTAAAGTATTAAACTTTACAGCAGCTTTTTTTAATATGGTTAATTTTTATGAACTATTTTAAAGAAACGATTTAATCTAATATTGGCGGGGAAACTCTTATCCTCATCTAATGATAACCACACCAAAATAGGACGACCTACAACATGGTCTTCAGGAACAAAACCCCAGGTTCTGGAATCGGCAGAATTATGTCTGTTGTCTCCCAACATAAAATAGTAGTCCATCTTAAAAGTATAACTGGTGGCAAGCTCATCATTAATATAGATTTGACTGCCTTTTACTTTAAGCTTGTTGCCTTCATAAGCAGTAATAATACGCTCGTATATTGGTAGGTTTTTAATGTTAAGCTCGATTGTTGTTCCTGCTTCAGGCATTGTTAATGGTCCAAAATTGTCTCTACTCCAATTATAGTCTCTGCTAAAAGGAAAGACTTGAAGACCCGAACTGTCTGGGACTTGCTCGTCAATCTTAATATATTTAACAAATGGCATGTCTTTTACCAAATCAGCTTTTTCTTTAGTTAGCGGCATAAAATATTCATTACCATCGCGTCCACCGCGATCAGCCATTGATACACCCATTCGCTTATAGAATCTATCGTTCAGAGCAGTGCCATCTGTTAAAATGCGGTAATTGAACTGAATATCTTTAGGATTATCAACGGCTTTACCATCGATGTATATTTGATTACTTCTAACTTCAAATACATCTCCTGGGGTAGCTACGCACCTTTTTACATAGTTGTCTCTACGATCTACCGGTCGTGCTAAAACCTCACCAAAATTGTCAGGATTACTGTAAATATGCTGACGTCCGATTGATTTGTAATAATTGTTTCTTTCCCAATCAGAAGTAAATGGCTTATCAGGCCTCAAAGCAGAGTTTTGTGCTTCGAAACTTCTTCCATAAAGTAAACATAGATTATAAAAATCCGGGTTGTTTGCTTTAAATGGAACCGTGTCACCAGCCGGGAAATTAAATACAACTATATCGTCTCTTTCAATATCCAACATTCCTTTTAACCTCTTATAGTCCCAGTGCGGCCAGTCGGTATAAGATTTTGTATTAATCAAAGGAAAGGTATTTTGTACCAAAGGAAATGCAATAGGAGTATTGGGCATTCGAGGTCCATAACTCGCCTTGCTCACAAAAAGGTGGTCGCCGACTAAAAGCGACTTTTCCAATGAGCTCGTCGGAATTTTATAGTTCTGAAATAAAAAGATGTTGATTATATATACAGCAACTAAGGCAAAAATTATGGCGTCGGTCCACTCCACAAAAGCACTTGGTTTTTTACCATCTTTAGTTTTCTTCCAAAATCCCCAAGGAATCTTTTTTGTAATATAATTGTCAAACACTAATGG
Organism: uncultured Carboxylicivirga sp.; assembly: GCA_947503525.1. Classification (GTDB taxonomy): domain Bacteria; phylum Bacteroidota; class Bacteroidia; order Bacteroidales; family Marinilabiliaceae; genus Carboxylicivirga. Next base: position 571,710 of record CANNEA010000001.1, read on the forward strand.
GTAGCCCAAAAGAAACCAGAAGTTTTCAAGCCAAATTACCCAAAGGATAAAAATGATACTTGCAATGGCAAGCTTAATCCATTTAAAGTATGGTGTATTATACATTTAATTGCGTATTTATGATTAAAAGTTAAGTAGGTCATTCATGGTAAGTAGTCCGCTTTTACCCTTGGTGAATTCGGCTGCTAATACAGCGCCTAAGGCAAATCCTTTACGCGATTTAGCGCTATGGTGGATGAGAATTTCATCTACCGGAGAATCATATTTTATGGTGTGTATTCCCGGAACCTGACCTTCACGAATGGCTTTAATGTATATCTCTGAATCCTGAGCTTGTTCATTTAAGGTCCAGTCGGATTTGCGCTCAAGGTTATCTGAAATTCCTTCAGCTAAAGTAATTGCCGTTCCACTCGGTTCATCCAATTTTTGAGTATGGTGAACTTCTTCCATGGAAACGTCATATTCTTTTACCTTATTCATTATACGTGCCAACTGTTTATTAAGCTCAAAGAAAATATTTACTCCAAGGCTAAAGTTTGATGCGTAGAAAAAGGTTTGTGCCTCTGATGTACAGGCTTTTTCAATCTCGGGCATTTTATCTAACCAGCCCGTTGTGCCTGACACAACAGGTACATTGTGTTTAAAACATTGTTGGTAGTTAGCAAAGGCTGCTTCAGGGCGTGTAAATTCTATGGCTACTTCGGCCGTTTTGAAATTGTTATCGTCAAACGAGTCCGAACTACTAACATCGATGCGACTTACAATTTCATGACCTCGTTCCTGGGCAATCTTTTCGATTTCTTTACCCATTTTTCCATATCCTATTAAAGCTATCTTCATTTTAATGTATTTCAAATCGTATTTGAGCAAAGATAAAAAAAGACAGTAAGTATCCGCGAAGGATTATTGATATCTTCTTGATTTTAGGGCACAAAAAAAGGAGGTCATCGACCTCCTTTAGTATATTTTAGCTTAGCTTATTAAGCTGCTGCTAATGCTTTTTTCACAATAGCTTTAAAAGCTTCAGGGTGATTCATAGCTAAATCGGCAAGAACCTTACGGTTAATTTCGATGTTCTGCTTGTGCAACATTCCCATTAACTTGCTATAAGATACACCTTCAAGGCGTGCCGCAGCGTTGATACGCTGAATCCATAATGCACGGAACGTGCTCTTCTTCTTCTTTCTGTCGCGGTAAGCGTAAGTTAAACCTTTTTCATAGGCATTTTTTGCTACCGTCCATACATTTTTTCTACGACCAAAGTATCCTCTGGTTTTCTTTAAAAGCTTTCTACGTCTCTCTCTTGACGCGGCATGATTTACTGATCTTGGCATTTTAAAATCATTTTTGAATGGTTAGCGTTCCTTTCTTTAGGAATCTTCCGGCTAATTCACTCTGTTTAAAAATTGTTTTCTTTCTTTCGAAATTTGTTCTTACTTCATGTTAAGCAATAGCTTGATGTTCTTCTCATCAGCTTTGTCAACAGTACCAGCATAGGTCAAATTTCTCTTACGCTTAGTCGACATCTTTGTCAAGATGTGGCTTTTGAAAGCGTGCTTCCTCTTAATCTTTCCACTTCCAGTGATCGTAAAACGCTTTTTAGCACTGGAATTTGTCTTCATTTTCGGCATTATTCCTATATATTAAATTATAAAAATGAGCTATTTCTTTTTGGCGGCTACCTTAGGAGATATAAACATAGTCATACGTTTACCTTCCAGTTTTGGTAGTTGTTCCACCTTACCTATTTCTTCAAGATCCTGCGCAAAACGTAATAATAAAATCTCACCTTTATCTTTAAAAAGGATTGAACGTCCTTTAAAGAATACAAAGGCTTTTACTTTTGCACCTTCTCCAAGAAATTTTTCGGCATGTTTCAATTTGAACTTATAATCGTGATCGTCGGTATTAGGTCCAAAACGAATTTCCTTCACAACTACTTTTACCGTTTTAGCTTTAAGCTCTTTTTGCTTACGCTTTTGCTGGTAAAGGAATTTCTGGTAGTCCGTAATTTTACATACCGGCGGATCAGCATTTGGCGAAATTTCAACCAAATCTAAATCCAAATCGTCGGCCATCTTTAGTGCCTCTGCAGTGGCAAAAACACCTGGGTTTTCGATATTATCTCCAACCAGTCTGACCTGTGGAACCCGAATGTATCGGTTTATGCGATGTGCGGGCTCTTCTTTTACAGGTCTTACCTGTCTTCTATGTGGTCTAGCTATTGTTAAACCCTCCTTAATTTAGTTAGTATTAATTATCAATTGAAGAAAGCATTTCGTCTACTTCCTTATTGATAAAATTAACGAATTCATCTAAAAGCATTGCACCTTTATCCCCATCTCCTTGCTTACGAACGGCAACTTTTTGCTCTTCGGCCTCTTTTTCGCCCACAATTAGCAGGTAAGGTATTCGCTTTAACTCATTGTCCCTTATCTTCTTACCGATTTTTTCGTTACGGTCGTCTAGAACGGCACGAATATCGGAATTATTTAGGAATTTTAAAACTTTTTCAGCGTATTCATTATGTTTTTCACTAATAGGCAAAATCACTACCTGTTCAGGAGTTAACCATAATGGAAATTTACCTGCTGTATGTTCTATTAAAACGGCAACAAAGCGTTCCATACTTCCGAAAGGAGCGCGGTGAATCATTACCGGGCGATGTTTTTGGTTATCGCTACCAATATATTCCAATTCAAAGCGCTCAGGTAAGTTATAGTCAACCTGGATTGTTCCCAATTGCCACTTACGTCCCAAAGCATCTTTTACCATAAAGTCAAGTTTAGGACCGTAGAATGCGGCTTCTCCATACTCAACGATGGTTTCCATTCCTCGTTCTTCACAAGCTTCGATAATGGCTTGTTCTGCTTTGTTCCAATTGTCTTCGCTTCCAATGTACTTCGAGTGGTCTTCTTTATCGCGAAGTGAAACCTGAGTAATGTACTCTTTAAAGTCTAAGGCTTTAAAGATGTATAAGATTATATCAATTACCTTTTTAAATTCATCCTTGATCTGATCCGGACGGCAGAATAGGTGTGCATCATCCTGAGTAAAACCACGTACTCTGGTCAAGCCATGTAATTCACCACTTTGCTCATAGCGATACACCGTTCCAAATTCCGCAAAACGGATTGGAAGATCTTTATATGAACGCGGTTTGGTTTTATATATCTCACAGTGATGAGGGCAGTTCATTGGTTTCAACAAGAACTCTTCACCTTCAGCCGGAGTATTGATCGGCTGAAAAGAATCTTTACCATACTTGGCATAGTGCCCAGAAGTAACATACAATTCTTTGTTCCCAATGTGAGGTGTTATTACCGGTTCGTATCCGTGCTTAACTTGTAATTTCTTCAGGAAATCCTCCAGACGCTCACGAAGACGAGCTCCTTTAGGCAGCCATAGTGGCAAGCCTTGACCAACTTTTTGAGAAAAAGCAAAAAGTTCAAGTTCCTTGCCTATCTTACGATGATCACGTTTTTGGGCTTCTTCCAATAGAACCATATACTCTTCAAGCATTTTGGCTTTAGGGAAGGAGATGGCGTAAATACGCGTTAATTGCTTGCGTGTTTCATCACCTCTCCAATAAGCTCCGGCAACACTTAATAGCTTAACAGCCTTGATAGGAGCCGTTGAAGGTAAGTGAGGACCACGGCATAAATCGGTAAAGTTACCTTGCTTATAAAATGATATGGTGCCATCTTCCAGGTCGTTGATCAGCTCTAACTTATATTCATCATTCTTTTCAGTAAAGTATTCAAGAGCTTCAGCTTTCGATACTTCACTTCGGGAATATTGTAATTTTTGACTTGCTAAGTCTTTAAATTTCTTTTCAATCTTAGGTAAGTCTGAATCTTTGATTACAACATCGTCACCAGTATCTATATCATAGTAGAAACCATTTTCAATTGTTGGCCCAATTCCAAACTTAGTGCCTGGAAATAAAGATTCGATGGCTTCAGCCATAAGGTGAGCAGATGAATGCCAAAAAGCATGTTTACCCTCTTCGTCTTCCCATTTGTGAAGTTTGATGCTTGCGTCCGACGTAATTGGGCGTGTTAAATCCATTACAGTTTCATTAACCGTAATTGATAACACTTCTTTTGCCAAACGAGGGCTAATGCTTTGTGCTATATCAAAGCCTGTTACGCCTGCTTCAAACTCTCTGACACTTTGGTCTGGAAAGGTTATTTTTATCATGCTTTTTAATTTTTAATCAAAAAATCATGCAAAGATATATAAAACAGATTAAACAAGCGTTTAATTCTATGTGAATTATAAGTGTTTGTTACTAATTTATGATTATTTAATGATAGAGAAGAGTGAAGTTACTTGTAGAAGCGTTTCCCTTTTTTGAAAACAAGGCGTTTTTCTAATTCTTCTTTTTCATCTGGGGAAGCCATGATATATGTCTGGCAATCACTTCCACAGCAGCCTTCGTTCTTTTGTCTGCATGATTCACATTGGATAAACAGAAGGTTGCAACGAATGTTGGCGCAGTTCGTGTGGGTATCGCAAGTTTCACCGCATTGGTGACATTTGCTTATTACATCATCACTAATGCGTTCACCCAAACGGTTGTCAAACACAAAGTTTTTTCCAATAAAGTTATTAGTTAAGTCTTCATTTTCAATTTGCCTCCTATAATCTATAATTCCTCCTAGTAATTGGTTGACGTCTGAGAAACCATGATGTTTCAGGTAGGCACTGGTTTTCTCACAGCGTACTCCTCCTGTGCAATACAATAGAATTTTCTCGTCTTCTTTTCCCTTCAATTTATCTAGTACTTCAGGCAGCTCTTCTTTGAATGTTTCAGAATCGGGTAGGATAGAGTTTTTGAAATGACCAATTTCGCTTTCGTAATGATTGCGCATGTCAACAATTAGTGCGCCTTCATCCATAGCTTTATTCCATTCTTTGGCATTAAGGTGTTTACCAACATTTGAAACGTCATATTCGTTATGATTTAATCCATCAGCTACTATTTGTTTCCTGATTTTAATTTGCAGCTTAAGAAACGATTTGCCATCATCTTCCACCGCTATTTTAAAAGGTACATTTTCGAATTGAGGTAAAGATCTGAGATGAGATTCAAATTCAAGGAAGTTGTGCTCTGGAACACTCATTTGTGCATTGATTCCTTCTGTTGCCAAATAGATGCGTCCGTAACATAATAGTTTATCCCATTTTGCATAGAACTCATTCCGAAGTGCATCCGGGTTATCAATATTTATGTATTTATAGAAAGATACTGTAGTGCGTTTAAAAGTTTCACTGTCTAATCTTAACTGTAATTCTTTAGGTCCAAGTTTGTTGTATAGTCCTTTGTTCTTGCTGTTCGGATCCATTGTTTAAAATAATTTGCGCAAAAATAGTAATTGTTTTTAAAAGAGATAAAAAAATGCGAATATCTACAAAAGACATTTGCGCCTGTAGCTTATAGAATAGAAGTGTATTTTGCATTTATATGTCTCCGAATTTTCATGATGAATCTGTAAGTGGCAGCAATATAGTCTTTAATGAGTATTGTACTTAGTTTTATACTGCTTTTAAATTATAAGTAGATAAAACAATAAAAGGTGTTTGTTGTTAAAAATGTATCAACAAAACAGAAAATAGGATGTTAAAGTCATTTATACATGATGGATTTTAATGAGATTGATAGGGAGATGTGTTTGCAGTTAGGTTATTGGATGATTGGTGGGTGAGTTAAGTAGTATTATAAGCGTTGTGTATCTGATTGTTAAAGTTGAAAGGATTGGTCAAGAATGAATTATAACTTAAGCTAATGAAGAAAGTAGTTGAAAATGCTAATGACTTAATGTATTTGTTAAAAAGCGGCATGACCATTATGTCTGGAGGTTTTGGTTTGTGTGGTATCCCTGAAAATATGATTAATGCTGTATCAGATAGTGAACTTAAAGATCTAACGGTTATTTCGAATAATATAGGAGTAGATAATTTTGGTTTAGGTAAGTGGTTAACTAAACGTCAGATTAAAAAAATACTTGCTTCATATGTTGGAGAAAATAAAGAGTTTGAAAGGATGTTAATAAATGGTGAGGTGGAGATGGAGTTTGTACCTCAGGGAACCTTAGCAGAACGAATTCGTGCAGGAGGTGCAGGAATACCGGCTTTTTATGTTGCTACAGGTGTAGGTACCGAAATTGCAGAAGGAAAAGAAACAAAAACATTCGATGGCAAAACCTATATTATGGAGCGTGGTTTAAAAGCCGACATTGCTTTGATCAAGGCCTGGAAAGGTGACGATGCCGGCAACTTGGTTTTTAAGGCAACAGCTCAAAATTTTAACACAGCTATGGCAATGGCTGGTAAAGTAACTATCGCAGAGGTTGAAGAAATTGTTCCAAGCGGTAGTCTTGATCCTAATCACATTCATGTACCCGGCATTTTTGTGCAACACATATTTGAAGGAAAGAATTATGAAAAACGAATTGAGCGTATAACCTTATCAAATCAAATTTAAATATGGCGCTTACAAAAGAACAAATTGCTCAGCGAATTGCGCTTGAAATTAAAGATGGCTATTATATAAATTTGGGTATTGGTATTCCAACCTTAATAGCCAATTATATTCCAGATGATGTACATGTGACTTTACATTCAGAGAATGGACTATTAGGAATGGGGCCATTTCCTAGCGATGAAAATGTAGATGCTGATCTGATTAATGCAGGAAAGCAAACAGTAACGGTTTTGCCTGACGGAGCCTTTTTTGATTCTTCCATGAGCTTTGCCATGATACGAGGTGGACACATTGACTTAACTGTTTTGGGCGCTTTTGAAGTTTCAGAGGCGGGAGATATTGCCAGTTGGAAAATTCCTGGTAAGATGATTAAAGGAATGGGTGGAGCTATGGACTTGGTAGCTGCGGCTGATAATATAATAGTGGCTATGCAGCACACCAATAGAGCAGGAGAATCAAAACTCCTAAAGAAATGTACCCTTCCATTAACTGGGGCAAATTGTATAAAAAAGATAGTAACCGATTTAGCATTGCTCGAGCTTGATGAAAGGGGATTTGTATTGAAAGAGCGAGCGCCTGGGGTCAGTGTTGACCATATACAAAAATCGACTGAAGGAAATTTAATTATAGAAGGAGAGATTCCTGAAATGAAACTATAAACCTCTAAATTAACATCAATGCCTCATTATTATCAGCAAGGTAAAATTCCACCCAAAAGGCATACGGTTTACCGAAAACCAAATGGGGAACTCTATTCGGAGCAATTAATTTCAACAGAAGGTTTTTCGGATGTATCAACCCTGGCCTATCATTGTTATCCTCCAACGATGGTAAAATATATTGATGAACCTTATTCTGTTGCTCCAGAAGTGGCTATTGCTAAAAATATGCAGCATCGCAGTTTAAAGGGATATGAAGTTCCTGCTGTCGATGATTATCTCGAAAGTAGAGTGCCGGTTCTGGTAAACAACGATTTATATCTTTCTCTGGCGGCACCACGGAATAGTATGAAAGATTATTTCTTTAAAAACTCTCAAGCCGACGAAATTATTTTTATTCACAAAGGCTCAGGAATAGTAAAGACTATTTATGGCCACTTGCCATTTAAATATGGTGATCATGTGGTGATTCCAAGAGGAACAATTTATCAGGTTGAATTAGATAAGGAGGATAATCGCTTTTTTATAATTGAATCCTTCAGTCCAATTCGATATCCTAAACGGTACACAAATGACATGGGGCAATTATTGGAACATTCACCATATTGTGAGCGTGATATTATTCCTCCCGGAAACTTGGAAACTCATGATGAAAAAGGCGATTTTAAAGTTTTGATTAAGAGGGATGATATGATACATCCATACCATATGGCCACACATCCATTCGATTTAATTGGGTGGGACGGGTTTCATTATCCCTATATTTTTTCGATTCATAATTTCGAACCCATTACAGGCCGTGTGCACCAGCCCCCTCCGGTGCATCAAAGTTTTGAAGCACATAATTTTGTGGTATGTGCTTTTGTCCCTCGCTTGTACGATTATCATCCCGATTCAATCCCGGCGCCTTATAATCATAGCAATGTGGATTCGGACGAGGTGCTGTATTATGTCGATGGCGATTTTATGAGTCGTAAATCGGTTGAAAAAGGTCAAATAACATTGCACCCAACCGGTATTCCTCATGGTCCTCATCCGGGAACGGTGGAAAAAAGCATTGGTGCTAAGGGTACCGAAGAACTGGCTGTAATGGTGGATACATTTAAACCTTTAAAATTAACAAGACAAGCCTTGGAACTTGAAGATAAAGGCTATTACAAATCCTGGCTAACTTAAAATTAAAAAATGAATACTCAATCAACAGATTTTCTCCCCATTGATGGTACTGATTTTGTAGAGTTTTATGTGGGTAATGCCAAGCAGGCAGCACATTACTATCAAACAGCATTTGGTTTTCAACCTTTAGCCTACAGAGGCTTGGAGACCGGAGATAAAGATAAAACGTCTTATGTAATAAGGCAAGGTAAAATCACTTTTGTACTAACTACCCCTTTACGTCCTGATTCAGAAATTGCCGAACACATTCGTCAGCACGGTGATGGAGTTAAGTTTGTGGCCCTTTGGGTACCTGATGCTGTAAAATCCTATAAGGAAACAATAAAGCGTGGTGCGAAGTCATGGCAGGCTCCTGAAACTTATTCTGATGATAATGGATTAGTAAATATTGCTGGCATTCATACCTATGGTGAAACGGTTCATCTTTTTGTAGATCGTAAGGATTATAAAGGTGTCTTCTTGCCAGGCTTTATTGAATGGAAACCTGAATATCAACCGTCAACAACTGGATTAAAATATGTTGATCATATGGTTGGCAATGTGGGATGGAATGAAATGAATGTTTGGGCTAAATTCTATTCCGATGTAATGGGCTTTCAGCAAATTATATCCTTTGATGATAAAGATATCTCAACAGAATATTCGGCATTGATGAGTAAGGTGATGTCGAATGGAAACGGCCGAATTAAGTTCCCTATTAACGAACCTGCTGAAGGAAAAAAGAAGTCGCAGATAGAAGAGTATCTGGATTTTTATGGTGGTGCAGGTGTACAGCATGTAGCCATGGCAACGGATGATATTGTTAAAACGGTTAGGGAATTAAGAAGCAGAGGTGTTGAGTTTTTGACCATTCCTGATGCATATTATCAAAACTTACTAAAGAGGGTAGGTGAGATAGATGAAGAGTTGAAGACCTTAATGGATTTGCGTATTTTGGTAGATAGGGATGATGAAGGCTACTTATTACAAATTTTCACCAAACCTGTTGAAGACCGACCAACTGTGTTTTATGAAATAATTCAGAGAAAAGGGGCCACCTCATTTGGGAAAGGCAATTTTAAAGCTTTGTTCGAATCCATTGAATTGGAGCAAGAACGGAGGGGGACACTTTAGATGTAAAACTTGGTGATTTTGATTTTATTAGAATAGATACAAAAAATGAATATAAAGCAAAAATCGTGGCTTGATGTCAAGTCGAATAGTGATTTTCCTATACAGAACCTACCATACGGAGTAGTGCAGTTGCCGACTAAGGAGGTGTTGGTTGCAACCCGAATTGGTGATGTTGTTATCAATTTAGCCAAATTGTATGACTTGGGCTACTTTAAAAGTATTCAGGAATTGGAGTCAAATGTATTTGATTCTAGTACGCTGAATAGTTTTATGAGTCAAGGTAGGGCTGTGTGGTCAAAAGTAAGAAAAGTACTAACCGACCTTTTTGATGAGAACAATGAGACTTTGAGAGATAACGACGCTAATAGAACTCAGGCACTTTTTAATATCTCAGAGGTGAGTAATTTAATGCCGGTTGAAGTTGGTGATTATACCGACTTTTATTCAAGCATTGAGCATGCTACAAATGTAGGCATTATGTTTCGAGGTAAAGAAAATGCGCTTATGCCCAATTGGAAACATCTACCGGTAGGTTATCACGGACGTAGTTCATCAATAGTAGTTAGTGGAACAAATATTCATCGACCAAAGGGGCAAATGAAACCAGCGCACCAGGACTTACCGGTTTTTGGTGCATCTAAGCTAATGGATTTCGAGTTGGAAATGGCTTTCATTACAGGAGGGCAAACACAACTCGGAGATACTATTCTTGTTGATAATGCTGAAGATTATATTTTTGGGATGGTGCTCTTTAATGATTTGTCAGCACGCGATATTCAAGCCTGGGAGTATGTTCCCTTAGGGCCTTTTTTGGGTAAGAGTTTTGGTTCTGTAGTATCTCCGTGGATTGTAACTTTGGATGCATTGGATTATTTTAGAACTCAATCACCTCAGCAAGACCCAGAGGTTCTGCCGTATCTTCAATCAAGCGGTGAGCGAAGTTTTGATATTAATCTGGAAGTAATTTTGCAACCTGAAAATGGTGTGGAAAATCTGATTTGTGAATCGAATCATAAGTACTTGTATTGGAATATTAGTCAACAATTGGCCCATCAAAGCGTAAATGGGTGTAATATAAATGTGGGCGATATGTATGCTTCGGGCACCATAAGTGGTCCAAAAGAAAATAATTATGGATCGATGCTGGAGCTCAGTTGGAGAGGATCAAAACCTATTCAATTATCCGATGGGACAGACCGAAAGTTTATTAGCGATAATGATACCATTATTATGAAAGGGCATTGTGAAAAGAATGGATTGCGTATCGGTTTTGGTGAGTCAGTTTGTAAGATTTTACCCGCAAAACAGTAATGCTATGTTAGAAATTATACCATCTGAGCTGCCTGTTGCTAAAATGTTTGGTTACTTAACAGGATGTGTTGCGCCTAGGCCAATTGCATTTGCAAGTACAGTAGATAAGGATGGACGGCCAAATTTATCACCATTTAGTTTCTTTAATGTATTTGGCGCTAATCCTCCAATTCTTGTATTTTCTCCATCTCGAAAAGGGCGCGATAATACCACCAAACATACCTTTGACAATGTAAAAGAGGTGCCGGAGGTGGTGATTAACATGGTCAACTATTCGATGGTTAATCAAGTAAGTTTGTCGAGTAATGAGTTTGCCAAGGGCGTGAATGAATTTGAAAAAGCTGGATTTACTGCTGTTGGAAGTAGTATGGTTAAGCCTTCACGGGTTAAGGAATCACCCGCCCAGTTTGAATGCAAAGTTCTGAACGTCATTGAGACAGGAAGTGAAGGGGGAGCGGGGAACCTGGTTGTTTGTGAGATTTTGAAAATACATATTGATGAAAGTATTCTGGACGAACAGGGCAATGTTGATCCTCATAAGGCCGATTGGGTTGCACGCATGGGTAAAGACTTCTATTGTCGTGCCTCCGGAGAAGCCGTTTTTGAAGTGGAGAAACCCGGGATGACTGTTGCAATGGGCTGGGATAAATTGCCAGAATATATTATTTCAAGTGAGGTGTTAACAGGAAATGATTTAGGCTTATTGGCTAACTTACCTGAATTGCCTTCTCACGATGAGGTGATTCAATTCAGAACCGAAATTGATTATGAACGATTGAAGTCCAGAATGTCAAAAGCCGTATTGCGAAAAGAAATCCATAAGATTTCAAAGCAGTATATAAGGAAAGGCGAAATTAAGAAGGCCTTGGCTATAAGTATAGAATTTTAAAAGTTTAGGCAAATAAAATGGGGACTCCAACGGAATCCCCATTATTATATTGGCTAGTTTTTCTATAATCCGCTAAAGTCAATGTCGTTAAATAACATTGTTGGACTAAGCATACTCGAATATTTATACGGATCATTACCCAATTCAGCTAACTTTTGCCAAAATAGATTAGCATTGCCTGAGATATTCATTTCGTTAACTGGTTTAACTAATTGACCATTCTCAACAAGGAATCCTGAAACACCAAATGAGAAATCACCAGTAGTTGAATTTGAATTTCCGCCATTAAAAGAAGTCACAAAAATACCCTTCTTTATATCTTTAACAATGGCATCGTAATTTCTCTTGCCAAGGTCAAAGCGTATATTAGATGTGCGACCACCGTTAGGTTGCATGCCTAATTTCTTACCATAATAATTATCAATGTAGTATTGCTTCAGAACTCCTTTTTCAATCATAACACGTTCTTTTGATGCAATACCTTCGCCATCGTATAAGCGCGAACCAAATCCGCCTTCAATAAATGGATCGTCGATTACGGTTAAAGCAGGTGATGCAATTTGCTTACCTAACATACCTTCCAGGTAAGAACTTTTTTGTTGTAAAGCTCTGGCTGACATCGGACCAACAAACATATACAATAGGCGACCAACCGAACGGTTTTCGATCAGCATATCGTATTTACCTGATTTAATTTTAGTTTGACCCAATTTTCGAATTGCATTTTGGGCAGCCTGCTTTCCGAGTTCGTCTGTAGTGGGCATGGTCTTGTAAAAACGACTTCCTCCCCAGTGGTATCCTTCCGGACGAGCATCTGCATCCTTAACAGTTACTTCGCCACCAGCCCAAAATGAGGTAGAAACGCGTTCGCCAACAAAACCATTACTATGTACTTTAACGCTTTCAGAATAGTCATCGCTATAACCACCGGTTGCAGATATTATTTTATCACTTTGTGCACGAGCTACATTTTCAATATCCTTCGCGATTTTTACTTTTTCTTCAGGGTTAACACTAATGTACCCTCTATCTTCAATTTTAAGATCTTTTTCCAGATTTTCCGGATATAATGATGGATCAGGTAGTTCCCTATATTCGTCTGCAGTTAGGTATTTAGTTGCTTCCACTGCTTCTTTAACAAATTTCTGCAGATCTTTCTTGTTTAAATTATTTGTTGAATGACCTGAATATTTGTGGTCGCGATAGATATTAAGAGAAAGACCATTGGTTGTTGATTCTTTAATTTTCTCTATTTTTTGCTCGCGTACTTCAATTTCAACCGATCTGGAATTATATACCGATGCAGCAACTTCTGACGCACCTTGCTTTTTTGCATATTCAACGGCCCAAATGGCCATGTCTTTACGTTCTTTAGTATTCATTTTGTGTTCATTTATGGATTAGACAAGATTAGGCATTTACTCCACCAACAGTAATTTTAGATACTTTTACGGTTGGCAGACCTTGAGAAACAGGAACACCCTGGCCGTTTTTGCCGCATGTCCAACCGCCTTCTGCCATTTTAAGATCATCAGCCACCATCTCAATATCCGCCAGAACCTTAGGTCCGTTTCCGATAATGTTAATGTCCTTAATTGGTTGAGTTAGTTTACCGTTTTCAATTAGATACCCCGACTTCACGTAGAAAGTGAAATCACCTGCTCCAATCATAACTTGTCCGTTTGAGAATGATTCGGCATAAACACCATATTTTACCGATTCAATAATCTCATCTTTCTTATGAGGCCCATTCTCCATATAAGTGTTACGCATACGTGGCATTGGCATATGTCGGAATGATTCACGACGACCACTTCCAGTAGGTTTCACCCCATAATGTTTTGCACTAATGCGATCATGAAGATATGAATTCATGGTTCCATCAGTTACCAAATATGTTTTTTCAGTCTCGTTACCTTCGTCATCAACATTGATTGATCCTCTTATATTAGGATTAGTACCGTCGTCAACAATGGTTACGAAATCTTTGGCTACCTTTTTACCAATCTTATCACTAAAAATGGAAACATCTTTTCTGTTAAAGTCGGCTTCCATACCATGTCCGATAGCTTCGTGAAGAAGGATGCCTGAACTACCTGCAGCTAAAACAACAGGCAATTCACCTGCCTTAGGCTTAACAGCATCAAATAAAGAAACCGTACGTTTAACAGCCTCGCTTGCTAAGGTATTAATGGTTTCCGGTGTGAAAAATTCAATTCCTCTTCTCCCTGAGAAGTCAAAATAGTTTTGTTCTTTCTTCCCATTCTGCTCTGCTGTGCAACTTACCGAAATCTGACCCATTGGTTGATAGTCAAAAGTCATCCGGCCCTCAGAATTAGCGAATAAAACATAAGATGTTTCGTCTGTAAACCACACATTAGATTTTATAATGCGATTATCCAGAGCGAATACTTTTTCATTTATTTGCTGCAGATATGGGATTTTCTCATTAATAGAGATTTCTTCCCATGGTGTTTTTATGAGATAGTAATTAGGCAGTTTAGGAGTTTCGAAAGCCACGGGTTCTACCTTAGTAGTGCTATTGGCAATGTTAGCTGCTGTTCGCGCAGCAGATTTCATGGCATCAAGGCTAACCTCTTCACTAAACGAGTAACCGGTTTGATCACCTTTTAATACGCGTATACCTACTCCGAAACTCACATCTGAATAGGCGCGGTTTACGGCCTTATCTTCTAAGCCAATGTAGTTGCCAATCATGTGCTGGAAAAATACATCGCAATAATCTCCACCTTTGGATAGTCCTTCGCTAATGATTTGTGTAATCATCTGCTTGTTTACGCCAAAGTGTTCTAAATAATCGTGTAGTGTCATGTTACTTCCTGTTGCAGCCGGGCCGCTTGTGCAGCTCGACAAAAAATGAGGTAGGATGGCTGTACCTACTGCGGTTACAGCTCCAGCTTTTAAAAAATCTCTTCGATTAATTGTAGCTTTCATGAATTTGAGTTTAGTTGTTTGAATGAGGGCATGGGAGAGTGCCTGGCGGTTCTACCTTGCCAAATATTAGGTTTCTGGGAATGCAAATAACACTGATAAAGATATCTTTTGTAAATTATAAAAGCAAACCATACCAGAGCTTATTTATATGTTAAGACTTGCTAAGAGAAGGAAAGTTACAATCAGTAAGAAGAGATTTGCAGGTGTATCAATAAAAAAGGCGACTTAGAGGCCGCCTTTTTGGTATTAGTTTAGTATGCTTTACCACAATTTTTCAGGGTAAATACCATCTTTTATCAGTTGGTCTAATTTTTCCTGCACAAGAGGTTTATCTTCTTTATATGTTACGCCAAACCATTTGGCATCAGTTCTAATGACTTTGGTGCTGACAATATCTTTTTTGATCAGTTGATCTACCACAGCATTGAAATAAAATTCCGATTTCATTTCCTGTCCTTTTTCTTTCAGGAAATCGAGGAATGAGGCTTCAAGGCGTTCGAAGTAATTGGCTTTAAAGGCCCAGAAGTTCATCGACACAGCTTCTTGTCCAGTCAATTCAGTTTTGCTTTCTTCTTCATAAAAGAAGATTTTTTCACCTTCATAACCTATTTTGGTTCGCTCCACAATGTTTACCAAATTATCATTTGAATCTGTTTCGCAGACTCCACGAGATACGGTTCCATGTTCAGATAGGGTGTTGTGTAAAGCATATCCTACCATAGCATACTCATTATCGTCTTTGCTATTCGCAACAAAATCGAATACTTGCTTATAAGCACCTCGGCCGTAAAAGTCATCGGCATTGATTATGGCAAAAGGTTCGTTAATGACATCCTTGGCCATTAATATGGCATGTCCTGTTCCCCAAGGCTTTTCACGGCCTTCAGGTACACTAAATCCTTCCGGAAGATCATTTAAGTCCTGATAAACATATTCGGTTTTTATTTTACCTTTCAGGCGAGGTTCAAAGCGCTCCTTAAATACATCGGCGAATGATTCACGAATAACAAAAACGACTTTATCGAAGCCTGATTGAATTGCATCGTATACTGAATAATCGATGATAGACTCACCATGTGGACCTAGTTCATCCATTTGTTTAAGTCCACCATAGCGGCTTCCCATTCCTGCAGCCAGAATTAATAGCGTTGGTTTCATAATAGAGCGTGTTTATTTTTTTTGTTCTAATTTACTTATTATATCTGTCAAAATCTTTTTTTAAGCCTTCATATAACCAATTGGCAAGGGCTTGTCTATTATCGGCAATTACGAAACGTTGTTGATCCCGATAATTCTGGATATTTCCTAATTCTACAAACACCGAAACCGGAGTTGTATTGCGTAGGATGTATAAATTCCTTTGGCTTACGGTTCCTTCAAAACCTCTTGATGGTTGATGTTTATTGTACTTTTCGTCAAAAGTATCACGTAAGGTGTTAGCCAGTACTTTGCCATTCTTACTTTTCTTGTAATGATAGAAAAACACATCAATTTGATTTCGCTTACTTCTACTATCCACATGAAGGATGATGCATCTGCGATATTTCTCTGTATCCTTATTGAATAATTGATTGACCTTTTTAGTGCGTTGAGCTAAACGATCGATTTGTTTCAAAGGAATAGTTTGCCCCTGACAGGTTTCGTGGTTGTCGTATTTTAAGATCTTTTCATCGCGTATGCCATCATCTTCATCCTGGATGATTAGATGTACTTTTGCGCCGTTCTCTTCCAGTTTTTTAGCCAGTCGTAAAGTGGTATCGTAGGCGTATTCGTCTTCATGAAGTTCATGATTCCCATATTTACCAATTGCACCCGGATCAGGACCACCATGGCCGGCAACCAGATAGAAAACGGTGCCTTTCATATCAGAACTTTCCAGAGGAAAAGATGCTCTTTCTTTACCGTATAGGGCATTCGTCAATGTGACTTCCTTTGAAGGGATAAGGTAATTGACATGCATTAGCAAACTATTGTTCTTTCCGAAATGGCCTTTGTTTAAAATAAGAAACTCATCCAGATCATTCTGAGGCGAAAGTTTATGTCGGAGCATAAAAGCATTTAGGCCTTCTCCTTTTTTAGGTCTGCTTTTTTGTAATTCTTTTGATTGAGCAAACACCAGCATTGGCATTAGCAGAAATATATATATGATGGTTAGTTTTATATTCATAGGGCACAAAAATAGAGTTTTTCATAAATTCACTCTAATATTGTATACAGCTTATGCTTTAATTATTTATCAAATTTGTTTAATGTGGTGTAAGTGATTCGTTTTTTAATGTAAATCAATGAAGAGGAAGATTATGAAATCTTATCAGAATAGCAGAAAAGAAGTGGCTAAATGGATGCGTCGTTTATATAAAAAAGGATTAACCACATCACTTGGGGGTAATATTAGTCTTCGAATTGATGAAGCTCACATTCTTATTACTTCATCAGAAACGGATAAAGGAAAAATTACAGCAAACGAAATTGCACTTGTGAATATGGATGGAGTTTGCCTTGATGGTGGTTTAAGAATTAGCATGGAAACCCAGATGCACCTTAATATTTATAAAGCCAAACCTGGGGTTAATGCTGTTGTACATGCTCATCCTGTTATGAGCAGTGCCTTTTCAGCTATGAATAGAGGTGTTAATACCAGGCTTCTAGCGGAGGCATATACCATAATTGGACAGCCTGTTGTTGCAGGTTATGAATTGCCGGGTTCTCCTGAATTGGCTGAACAGGTTGCTGAAGCTATCCAAAAAAGCAATGTCGTTTTAATGGAAAATCATGGTGTTTTGGCAGTAGGTGAAACTTTGTTAAAAGCTTTTGATAGAATTGAAGTATTAGAAAATGCGGCCAAAATGACCTTGATAACTGAGCTGATGAATGATGGGAATGAATTGTCAGGACAACAATTGGAACTTCTGCAATTAAATTTTAAGTAAACCATAAGTACCCTATTATGAAGAAAAATGAATTACACACTATTCTAGGCGCATCAGGTGCTATTGGCCAATCAGTTATTGCGGAATTGAAAGATAAAGGCATGTTGATTCGTGCTGTAGGTCGTCAATCGAAATATGGTAATGAGGAAAGCGTTTCGGCTGATCTGCTGAGTCAAACGGATACCGAGAAAGCCATTAAAGGATCTGAATTCGTTTATCTTTGTATCGGACTGGAGTATAAAGCGGAAGTATGGAAAAGGGATTGGCCTATTGTGATGAAGAATGTGATTGAAGCATGCGCAAAGAATAAGGCTGTCTTAATCTTTCTTGATAATGTCTATATGTATGGTCCTGCACCGCTAAGTATTCCTTTTGATGAAAGTCACAGTTGTAACCCTGCAACTGGTAAAGGAAGAGTAAGGCAAGAAATAGCTAGTATGTTACTGTCAGAAATAAAGGATGGAAATGTGAAAGGCTTAATTGCACGTTCAGCTGATTTTCTAGGTCCTCGGGCCACTAATAGCGTCTTTTATGTTTCTTTTCTTGAGCGAATGTTAAAAGGTAAGGCTCCTCAATCCTTCTTATTTCCAAACGTTAAACACACCTATGCTAATACGATTGATTTAGGTAAAGCATTAGTAGCATTGGCTGGTGATGAAAGATGTTTAGGTCAGGTTTGGCATTTACCTGTTGGTGATCCCATATCGGTTGAGGAGATGAATGAATTATTTAATGATGTGATGGGCACTTCCTATAGAGTTAGTTTTGTGTCTCCCTTTATGCAAAAAGTAATTGCATTGATGATGCCCATCTTAAAAGAGTTTATAGAAATGCTCTATCAATTCAAGGATGAGTATATTATGTCGGATGCAAAATTTAGAAATCACTTTCTTGATTTCAAGTTTACTCCATATAAAGAAGTTGTGCGAGCTATGGTCGATTCTTTTCGAAAATAGTAAGCATATAATATTCAAATCAAGAGGGTGTACCGGAGCAGAATTGGTAGTTTGTTATTATT
Organism: uncultured Carboxylicivirga sp.; assembly: GCA_947503525.1. GTDB lineage: Bacteria > Bacteroidota > Bacteroidia > Bacteroidales > Marinilabiliaceae > Carboxylicivirga. The sequence goes on from CANNEA010000001.1 coordinate 590,251, forward strand.
TAACTAAAAAAATAGTTGAAAAACTAAATGATTAGTTGATGAAACGAAATGAATAGTTATATTTGTGTCGTCAACAGAATTCATGGTATATTAAAACGTAGTGCTAATGGCAACAAAACGACTGACAAAACGAGAAGAAGACGTCATGAAAATCCTTTGGGACGCAGGTAAAGGTTTTGTTAAAGATCTCTTACTAAAGCATCCTGATCCAAAACCTCATTATAATACTTTTAGTACCATTATAAGAGGCTTGGAAGAAAAGGGATTTGTTGGCCATAATTCTTATGGAAACTCTCACGAATATTTTCCGGCAATAAGTAAGGAGGAGTATCGTAAGTTGTTTATTAAGAATGTAGTTTCCGATTATTTTGGTTCATCCTATAAAAATGTAGTCTCCTTTTTTGTGAAGGAGGAGAAACTAAATGTGGAAGACCTCAAGGAAATGATCGAATTAATTGAACAAGAAAATAAGAAGTGATGACTTATTTTTTCGAATGGCAAATAAAGGCAGGAATTATTATTGCACTAATGGTATTGGTGTATGTGATTTTTCTGTCGAAAGATAATTTATTTAAGCGAAACAGGTTTTGGATGCTTAGTACATTGCTTATACCATGGCTAATGCCTTTTGTAGCTATGCCTGTTTGGTTAAAACATCTTTTTTATCAACCTAAAGCCAGTACCGAAATTACATCTTTTATAATACAGGAAACAGGGCCGCAAGCTTATCTTGAACCTGTAGTGCAAAGCTGGGATTGGGCTATGATAGGATTTGGAATCTATTTGATTCTAACCCTGTTTTTTTTAGTACGAATGCTTTGGGGCTATTCGATTATATATGTGTTGAAGCGGAATGCATTGAGAAGCAGATATAAGGGACTTAGGGTTAATTGGCTTAATGATAAGGAAATCAATCCATTTTCATTTTATCGTTCCATATTTATTCCGAAGGCTTTTAAAGAAAAGCCGACATGTCATCATATTCTTGAACATGAAAAAGCCCACTGTAAACAGTGGCATTCTGTTGACATTTCATTGGCAGAAATAGTATTGCTAGTGCAATGGTGGAATCCGTTTGCGTGGTGGTTGAGGCAATTAATTGCTCAAAACCATGAATTCTGTGTTGACAAGGCGGTCATGCAAACTTCGTCCGAACCTAAGCACTACCAATATTCATTAATGAACTTTTTGCCAGGTAGCAAAGGTCTGAAGTTGGTTAACAACTTTAGCCAAAGTCTAATCAAAAAACGAATAATCATGATGAATAATTCAAAACAAAATAACTTCCTTCTTCATCTTAAGAGTATAAGCGTAGCAGCTGTTACACTTATAACCTTATTGGCTTTTACTAACCCTGATAAAACTGAGAAGGAAGTGAAGCCTAAGGAAATAACGGAAATTAATTCAACAAGAGATCTTCAAAAGTTTATTGCAAGTAATATTATTTACCCCGCTGAAGCACGTCAAAATAATATTGAAGGAGAAGTCGTGGCTAATATTTCAGTTAGTAACAAAGGAAAAATTGGACAGCCGAAAATAGGTGTTGCTAAAAGTGGGGACATCGTTAAGATTGATGAAGTTGTGGTAGTGGCTTATGATTGGCCGGATGCAAAGTCTGAGTCATCAAGTAAATCAAACGAGCTTTTGGATATGGAAGTCGAAAGTGTATTATCGAAACTGCCAACTATTAGGGATGTAAACCTTCATGGAAAAACGGTTGAGTTGAAAGTTAAGTTTGTGTTGCAGGAGGGTAAGAAAGCAATAAAGAAAGAACCTTTGCTTGTGTTAAATAAGGAAGTGTTTCATGGTGACATTAAAGAACTTGATTCTGTGGATATTCATAGCATGAATGTGATCAAAGGGCAGGCCGCGATTGAAAAATATGGTGATAAAGCCAAGGATGGAGTAGTTGAAATTTTCACGAAGGAGTATGCCATTAAAAATGGAATGCCTGATATAGTGCCTTTGGAATCTGATGGGCTAAAAACTCGAACAGTCAGTGTTGAAGGTGTTGGCGTAGCTAGTGTTGCGACTAGTGGTAAGGCTAAGGATGAGGTTGTAGTTGTAGGGTATGGAATCAAAAAAAAGGGCGATGTAAATCTTTTTATAAAAGATAAAAATAAAGGCAAACAGCCTCTGTTTATTGTTGATGGGATTGAGGTTGATCAGGAGTATGTTAATAATTTAAATGAAGACAATATTAAGTCTATTACAGTTTTAAAGGATAGGTCTGCAAGTGACTTATATGGTGACAAGGCTAAAAATGGTGTAGTTAAAATTTATACAAAGCATGATAGTGAAAAATCACTCACCACTGTTGTAGGATACCCTTCACGAAATACGTTAGCGTATAGTAAAGATACTGGTAGTCCGATCATTATTAAGGACGGAGAAGAATATGAAGGAGAACTTCAGGATATTCATCCGGACGACCTGAAGAGTATGAATATTTTGAAGGGACAAGCTGCCATTGCCAAATACGGTGACAAGGCCAAGAATGGAGCAATTGAAATTTACACGAAGGGGTTCGAATATAAGCTTAAACCAGATCATAAAATGGATAGTGTTGTGGTGATAGGTTATGGCAAATATAAATCTGAAGACGGGGAGGGGTCTCATTTCAGAATAAAGGGTAATTTAAATGGACAAGAGCCAGTATACTATATAGATGGCGAAGAATCTGATCGAGAGGAAGTGGATCTTCTTGAAAAAGATGGTATTGAAGCTATATCAGTATTAAAAGATAAATCAGCTACCGATTTATATGGTGACAAGGGTAAGAATGGCGTTGTCTTAATCGAAACAAAAAAATAGTAAAAGGATTTTAATATTTTGAAAGCCTCAGATCGTATTGATTTGGGGCTTCTGTTTTATAATTACAACTAACTGCGCTTTGTTTTGTTGAATTATCAAACTCATTTTGTATGATTACAAAAATTCGATATTCAACTAAGGACATGGTTCGTTGGACGCGTAGAGAGACAGCCCTGTTTTTGCTCTATGCCTTTATTATCACCTTTTTATACGAGTATCTTGGGTTCGTGTTTTTAGACGTGCCTTGGACGCCTATCGCCCTAATAGGTACAGCAGTGGCTTTTATTATTGGATTCCAGAATAGTGCTGCATATGGTCGAATTTGGGAAGCGCGCAAAATATGGGGAGGAATGGTTAATATTTCGCGCAGCTGGACGATGATGGTTAAGGCAATGATTAGCAATGAATATGCTGATGAGCCCATGAGCAATGATGAAATTAAGTATCACGTGAAAGAGTTAGTCTACCGTCATATTGCATGGCTTACGGCTATGCGTCATGCTATGCGACAACGTAAAAACTGGGAGATATTTGAAAAGCACAAAACCAATCGTGAGTGGTCTAGAATTGCATATATACCCGAACGTGTGACCTCTTTGGAAGATGATTTATTACTGTATTTAAGAGAAGAAGAAAGACAGTATGTATTGAGCAAAGATAATAAAGCTGTCGCTCTATTGAATTTGCAATCAAAGCACATAAAGGAATTGAAGGAAAGAAGAATGATATGGGAGTTTTCTTTTCTTGAATTGGAAGGGGTATTGAAAGAAATGTTTGATTTGCAGGGAAAATCGGAACGAATAAAGAACTTCCCTTATCCTCGACAATATGCCACATTATCACATTCTTTTGTTTGGACATTTCTCGTTTTATTACCCCTAGGCCTGGTTTCTGAATTTGATAATATTTCCAGTAATGTTCATGCTTCCTTTCCTTTGATCAGTGAATATTTTGTTTGGCTGGCCATTCCATTTTGTGGAGCGGTATCCTGGGTGTTTCATACCATGATGAGAATTGGAACGGTCGGGGAGAATCCGTTTGAAGGAACTGCCAATGATGTGCCAATCTCAACAATTGCTCGGGGCATTGAACGCGATCTTCGTCAGATGATAGATGAAGATATGGATCAGATTCCTTCGCAGTTTCCTGAGAAATTTAATGTTCAGATGTAAAAAGTGATAGTACGTCCTTTGTGAATTATTGCTACTTTAAACTAATTCTGATAAGAAATGGAATAAAATAGACCAAATGGTCGGTTTGTGTGTGTTTTTTATTTATTTTGTGATGCACTAAATCTAAGATCATGCAAGATATAATTTGGTTGAATATTCCATTAATAGAATGGATCGGTTATATTGCCTCTACAATAGTTCTTATATCATTAAGCTTATCTTCTTTGGTAAAGCTTCGTGTTATTAATTTGATCGGATCCGCAATTTTTTCATTTTATGGGTTTTATATTGGCGCACTACCTGTTGGTCTTATGAATATGGTAATTGTCTTTTTCAATATTTATTATTTACGATTCTTATTATTTAAGAATGAGTTATTTGATGTTGTAAGAGCTAATTCAAAAGATGAATTCTTGATTAAATTTATCCAATACCATAAAAAAGATATTTATCGATTTTTTCCGGAATTTAACCTTTCCTTTTCGGATGATTCTCAAATACTATTGGCATTAAGAGATGCAAAAGTGGCCGGGGCATTTGTGATTAACAATCGTAGAGATGGATCTGCTGAAGTTGTATTGGATTACGTTACACCTCAATATCGCGATTATAAAACGGGACGATTTTTACTTCGTGCATATCAGGAGAAATATGTGAGGGAAGATATAAAATACCTGTACTGCCAAACCAATAATAAATCACACATAGCCTATCTTCAGAAAATGGGATTTAAACAGTCAAGAGAGGAAGATTATAGATTACAACTCCACTAATAATTAAATAGCCTGTGTTTTATGCTATACTTTGATCAAATAAAGTTTAGCTCCCTTTAGAATATGGTGTTTGTTTTCCATGAAACGTAATAAATCGAAAAAATAATTGTGTCTGATTAGTTAATTTTCTGCCAATCACTTTTTTAAACGCATCGACTTATTCAATATTTAAAGAGATACCATTTTTAGTAAACAAAATAACAATTTAGGATATAATACTCTTTTATGATTTTATTGTTTTTGTTTATGAATACGAATTGTTTTAACAGATATTAACAATTGAAATATTTTTTCTGTGTTAATTTTAGCGCGATTTTAGTGTAAGAAAATTAGACGTTCGTCAAAGAAAAGCGCATGTTTAGCCTATTTCGTAAAAATGACATCCTCGAATTAGGGAATGTTTTCAGTTGTTGATTAATCTTAAAAGATATTACATGTCATAACCTAGAGCTGATGTTGTCGTTATTGACTACTTAACATCTGAATTAGTTTATAGCATGAAATACTTACTGATTATCGCGTTGGCTTTCGGGCTAAGTGTGGGAAGAATGGAAGCGGATACAACACCGCGACCGATTACAAATGGAGATGTAGCGATGGTTATTACTCTTGATGACATAAATTATCAGCTTGACTCTGTAGTAGCATATAGTGCTACAAATAATGTCTGGATGGCAAATAGCAAACAAATTCATTCATATACACAAAATTTGAATTTGGATTTTTCGCTTTATCAACGATTTGATGGCTTTAAATGGGTTAATACAAAGAGAGATAACATAGTAATTACCGACGGTAATGCATATGAAATGAGACTAGAGCAGGTCTGGGATGAGGGAAATGCAACTTGGATAAATTTGAGAAAAAGAGATTTTAATGACGACAATGATAACGGTTTGTTTGATATTACGTATTCTGAATGGGGACAGAACGGGGCATGGGATGTCATATGGAGACAATCTCAAACCTACATGGAACAAGGAAAGTTGTTAAGTTATGAAACCGAGAAATGGAATTCCACTAATGAAAAATGGGAATCATATTGGGATTATAATTGTTTATACGATAATGCAGGATTCTTATTACAAACAACCCATAGGTCTTATGGTTTAGAAGCTGATTCATGGAATGATGCTTTGGAAAGTATATGTGAATACGAAAACGGGCGATTAAAATCAGAACAAATTATTGATTGGAATAGCGAAGCAGATGCATGGGAAAATCTTCAAATAACAGAAGTAACTTATCCTAATGCTAATAGTGTGGTCAGAGTTAAAAAGAGCTGGAGTGAAGAGGGTTGGGTAAATAACATGATGGTTGAAGAATCTCTTGACAACAAAGGTAATATTACACAGATATATAAGTATAATTGGGATTCTGAAACTACCAATTGGGAATTTAATCAACGAACAATATATAATTATGATTCAAAAGGATTAAAACTTTCCAAGGAAACTTCTTCCTGGAGTGATACTAATTCATCATGGGAAACTAATCTTAAGGAAGACTATCATTATTCACAGCAGGTACCCACAAAAATTGAAGATGATCTTAATGAAAGAGATTTTTCAGTTTATCCAAACCCTGTGGATTCTGAAATGAGTTTAAAATTTGAAGGAGATGCGAAGCGATTAAGCATTTATTGTCTGGATGGAGCTAAAGTGCTAGAGCAGAATATTCCTATTACGGGTCAAGCGATAAATGTAAATCATCTGACACCAGGTATCTATGTTGCAGTCCTTCATTTTGAGCAAGGACATTCAGAATGCAAATTTGTAAAGAATTAGGTATTAAATTAACTTTTAATAATAAAGGCTTGAATATAATTCAGGCCTTTTTTGTGCTTGTTAAGTTTTTGTATTGGAGCTTAATTATCATATTATATAGTTTTAGAGGAGACGATTTAAGTGTTATTTTTATTAAAGCTCGGCCCAAATTCGTGCCAAAGAAAATCCGGGCGCATCAATTTTTAAATCCAGAAAATAACCAAAGGGTGTTTGTGCAGTTTCAATATCAGCATTTTTCATCCGTACCTGAGCAGCATCAAATACTGATTTGGTAAAATCTACACTAGCTTTTGATTCTCCTAAATGAGCAAATGAATGCAAGACAATTGAGCGTGCATTATTTTTACGTAGGGCCCATTTTAAGTGATTCACCAATTTTTTCTCCCGACTTCTTACATCTTTTTCTTCATCAGAGGTTTCTACTTGTATACAGGCCAAAAGGCAGTTTTCAAAGGTTTTGGCTTTGCCCGGATCAGGTGCTTCATCCAAATTTTTAATGGCAGGAGTATAAGAAAATGATTTGGTATAAAAGATGAGTACACGCATATTAAATGGTTTTAAGTAAATATAACAAAAGAGCCTGAACTTATTAGTTCAGGCTCTTGAATTGTATTAATATGAGGTGTTAACCTATTTTTTTATTTACAATTTTAAGAATTTCGGCTTCTTCATTTATAGCCTTATCTTCTAATGCTTTACCTTCAGCCAATACTTTTGTAACAAAAGCTTTGTCTTCTAAATCAGCAGCATTGATTTTTACATTCAAATATGCACCCATTACTGCACTTCTTGCGCAAAGAGCTCCAACACCAGCATCCGATACAGAATTAGGATTACCTACTTCAGCCATGGCCCTGATCACCTCAAAAGCCGCATAGGATTGTTCCATTACTCTATAAGGTACCTGAATGGCAAATTTAGTAGCATCTTCAATGGCTTGTTTGCGACTTGTTTTTTCTTCATCGTTGCTCTTTGGTAAACCAAAAGCATCCATAATTTTATTAAAAGCATTAGTATCTTCATCTACTAAACGAAGCAGTTCTTTTTCAATGGCCATGCCTTTTTCTGCCCAATTGCTGAACTCCTCCCAACGATCATCCCATCCGCGTTTGTGAGCAGATAAGTTAGCTACCATAGTTGCCAATGAAGCGCCTAAAGAACCTACATATGCTGAGATAGAACCTCCACCGGGAGCTGGTGATTCAGAAGCTGTTTCATCAGCAAACTCAGTTAGGTTCATATCAATCAACTGCTTTTTATCGTCTTTAAGAATGTATTCAATAATTTTCTTGTCTGGGTCGAATGGATAGAGTTCATCCAACCCCATTGATTTAACAGCAATCTTAATGATTTCTCTTTCCGGAATACCTGTCGATCGTTCTTGTTTACGCAAGAAATATTTTCCTGCATCCAACATTGCTTGTAAAGGTACAACGCCCACCATTTCAGAACCGGTAACTCTAATTCCTCTTGCGTTGGAACGCTCGTATACAGCCTCATAAGCTTTGTGTAGTGAGGTAACTGTTATGTCGGTAAGGTTCATTGAGATTTGAGCAACGCCATATTCTTCAATAAACCAGCCAATACCTTTAACTGATTTCAGCATTCCAGGAACGTTTACCGGCTTACCATTCTCATCTTTTACAATTTTCCCGGTAACTGGATTACCTTCTCGTTTGACCCTACCTCTTTCACGAACATCAAATGCAATTGCATTGGCACGCCTTGTGGATGTGGTATTTAGATTCACATTGTAGGCAATAAGGAAGTTTCGAGCTCCAACTGCTGTTACGCCTGATTTAGAAACAGATTCATTCCATTCTGTAGGACCAAAATCTGGTTTCCACTCTGTTGTTCCAATTCGTTTTGAAATGGCTTCATATTCACCTTCACGACAATTAGCAAGGTTTTTACGCTTGTCTTCACGTGCTGCAAACTCGTAGCAATAAATTGGAATATCTAATTCCTCACCTATGCGTTGTGCTAATTTGTGAGCATACTTTACAGTCTCCTCCATGCTAATATTCGCCACCGGAACAAGAGGGCATACATCAGTTGCACCAAAGCGAGGGTGAGCTCCTTTATGGTTGCGCATATCAATTAATTCCTGGGCCTTTTTAACTGCCTGAAAAGCAGCCTCGCAAACTTCTACCGGTGTGCCCACGATAGTTACAACAGTGCGATTAGTTGCCTGGCCCGGATCAACATCAATCAGTTTTACGCCATCTATTTTTTTAATCTCATCAGTAATTTTCTCAATGATGGTCATGTCGCATCCTTCGCTAAAATTAGGAACGCATTCTATTAGTTGTTGCATTATATTAGTTGTTAGTTATTAGTCAATAGTTTTATTTAATTACAACTTCTCCATTTAAAATGGTGGTTTCAATTTTGTTCTCTCCATAAGCATAGGGCAAATATTCTATACCAGGAATGCTTTTAGTAATTAGCAGGTTTGCTTTTTTACCAATGCATATTGAACCTAATTCTTTCTCCACACCCATTGCATAGGCGGTGTTTTTAGTAACAGCATGAATTACTTCTTCGGGCAACATCCGGTACAGGATACTTCCCATTGCCATAATTAATTGCATGTTTCCTGAAGGTGATGAACCCGGGTTAAAATCCGAAGCTAATGCAACCGGAAGTCCAGCGTCCATCATTTTTCGAGCGGGAGCATAAGCCATATTAAGAAAGAATGCAGCACCCGGTAGTATTGTAGGCATGGTACCTGAATTCATCAGGGCCTCAATTTCATCATCGCCGGTAAACTCAAGATGATCAACTGACAGTGCATTATATTTCACTCCTACCTGGATACCTCCTGAATAATCCAATTCATTGGCATGGATTTTTGGTGATAAACCATATTTAGCTGCAGCATTAAGTATGCGATCAGTATCTTCTACCGTGAAAAAGCCTACATCACAGAATACATCCACATAATCGGCAAGTTTTTCCTTAGCCACCTCAGGTATCATCTCGTTTATAACCAAATCGACAAATTTGCTTTGTTGCCCACGATATTCCATCGGAATGGAGTGAGCGCCAAGAAATGTTGACTTAATGGTTAATGGGCTGGCTTCTTTTAGGCGTTTTATAACACGAAGCATTTTTAATTCACTTTCAGTGCTTAAGCCATAACCACTTTTTATTTCAACCGCACCAGTTCCCCAATTGATAATTTCCTTAAGACGTAACATTGCGTCTTCAAATAATTGGTCTTCATTGGCTGATTGCATTAATCTGGCTGAATTTAAAATTCCACCACCACGTTTAGCAATCTCTTCGTAGCTTAGGCCTTTGATTTTGTCAACGTATTCAATATCCCGACTTTTGGGATAAACCAAATGAGTATGCGAATCGCACCAGGCTGGCAAAACAAGTTTATCTGAAGCATCAATTTGCATATGTGCTTCATGCTCCTTCAACGGTTTATAATCCACCATTGAACCAAATGATTTAATTATACCATTTTCTACAATTAAATATGCATTTTCAATATTGGCCAATTTAGCCATGTCTGTACCAGAAACAAAGCTACGGTGCTTGTCTTCAGTTTGAATTAAGCTTTTTATGTTTTTTATAATCAGGTTGTTCATGGAGTGTTTTCTAGCAATTTAACGTTGAATAAAGGTAAGCCATTCTTATCTCTGTTGCTTATGATTTTCATCAATTGCTTAGTTGATTGATTATTATCATGTACTATTGACCTTAGAAAGCCAATTGGAAATACTTAATCATCATTCTTAATTAGCAGAAAAGTATATTTTTGTGCAGACTTTTAAGAAGGCTTCATTCAAATGATTTAAATAAAAAAGGATGTTTAAAAAAGTACCGCATACCTATGTCATTGTTTTTACTTTAATTGTATTGGCTGCCGTTGCTACATGGTTTGTTCCGGGAGGTGAATATGTGCAGGAAATCGTGATGGTCGACGGTGTTGAAAAAACCGAAATGGTTTATCACCAAATTGAAAGTCAACCACAAACCTGGGAAGTGTTTTCAGCTTTTGTTAATGGCTTTGAAAAGGGAGCTGGTATAATTATTTTTATTCTATTGATTGGTGGTGCATTCTGGATTATGAATGATTCAAAGGCCATTGATGTTGGGATTTTTTCATTTCTTAAGTTTGTAAAGCAACTTGATAAATACAAGGCCATTAGGATGGTCGGAGCAAATAATTTGATTCTTCTGTTAATCATGCTGATGTTTTCGGTTTTTGGAGCAGTGTTTGGCATGAGTGAGGAAACGATTGCGTTTATGGTGATACTAGTGCCCTTAGCTATTTCGATGGGATATGATAGTATAACCGGGGTCAATATAGTTTTTATTGCTGCTGGCTTGGGATTTGCGGGAGCCGTTTTAAATCCGTTTACAATTGGTATTGCTCAAGGCTTGGCAGAATTACCTCTTTTTTCAGGATTCGAATACCGACTGGTTTGTTGGTTGGTGATAAATGCAGTTGGTTTTACTTATATTTTATGGTATGCTAATAGAGTACGAAAGAATCCTAAGATATCTCCGGTTTACGAAGAAGATGCCTACTGGAGAGATAGACAAGCAACTGAAATGGATGAGGACGACCATGGAACTCCGAATTCAGCATGGTATACATTTATCGCCGTATTGGTGACATTAATAGCTTTTAGTATTGCATATCCACAAACTACATTGAAGGTTGGAGATAGCGATGGTGTTACGTTTTATGTATTACCCATAATTACAATATGTTTTACTTTAAGTTCGATTTTTGCATTACGGAAAAAAGTTCACTTCTTCATTTTAGTTGTTTTGGGTTATACCATGCTATTTTTAATCATTGGTGTAATGGGCTATCAGTGGTATATTACCGAAATAGCAGCATTGTTTTTAGCTATGGGATTAATTACCGGTGCAGCCATGGGACGTGATGCAGATACAATAACTAAGCTTTTTTTAGAGGGTGCTAAAGATATTATGTCGGCTGCATTAGTGGTGGGCTTAGCTGGAGGTATTATTGTTATACTTGAAGATGGCAAAATAGTACACACCATCCTGCACGGTATGGCTCAATCCATGAGTGATTTGGGCAACATTGCTTCGGTTGGTATCATGTATGCCATTCAAACTTTAATTAATATTTTTATTCCTAGTGGATCGGCCAAGGCTGCTTTAACCATGCCAATAATGGCACCGTTTAGCGATTTAATCGGATTGTCTCGTCAGGCAACCGTAATGGCCTTTCAATTTGGTGATGGTTTTACAAATATGATTACGCCAACTTCACCAGTGTTAATTGGGGTGCTAGGGATTGCTCGCATTCCATATACTAAATGGGTTAAGTGGGTATTCCCAATGATTATTTTACTGGTTATTATTGGATTTATTTTATTGATACCAACAGTAACAATGGAATTAAACGGATTTTAAATTAAACAAGATGAATAATACACAGCCAGGTGATGTCATTAAATATTGTTTAAAATGCGGAAGCCCTGAATTTATTTTTGATGGCTCACGATCCTTCAAATGTCAACAGTGCCAATTTCACTTTTATATAAATTCTTCTGCAGCTGTGGCAGCAGTAATTGTTGATAAGGAAGGACGTATTTTGTTGACAAGAAGAGCCTTTGAACCTGGCAAAGGGATGTTGGATTTACCGGGAGGTTTCGTCGATCCGATGGAAACAGCTGAAGAAGCTGTAGTTCGAGAGATAAAGGAGGAGCTTAATTTAAATATCTCACGAATGGAGTATTTGGTATCATTTCCGAATGAATATGTATTTGCAGGATACTCTGTATTTACTACCGATTTAGGTTTTGTTTGTCATGTTGATAGTTTTGATAATATGCATATTCAGGATGATATATCTGGATTTGATTTCTATTTACCTGAACAAATTAAGTACGATGAGATTAGTTCAGAATCAATTAGAAATATTGTACGATATCATATTGCAAGAAATATGTAAAAAGTTGAACATTTAGATTTGAAATAAATAAGCACTTCGATATTTATAAATACCAATTATTGTTTATTTTTAAATCATAAAATATATGACACAAGAACTTCAAATATTATTAATTACCGCTGCCTCAATAGGTTTCTTTCACACTTTAATGGGGCCCGATCATTATCTGCCATTTATAATGATAGGAAAAGCACGTTCATGGACCTTTAGTAAAGTAATTGGCTTGACATTGGTTTGTGGGATTGGTCATATTTTAAGTTCTGTAATTCTGGGTTTTATCGGAATTGCTTTAGAAGTACAATTAGCCAAATTAGAATTTATTGAGTCGTTTCGTGGAAACCTTGCTGCATGGGCATTTATCGCATTTGGTTTAATATACGCCTTATGGGGTGTACGTAGGTGGATGCAAAAAAAACACCATAATCATACACATGGAAAGATAAGTGAATCAGGTAACATTACACCTTGGGTTCTGTTCATAATTTTTGCCTTGGGTCCATGTGAACCGCTTATTCCGGTGTTGATGTATCCGGCAGTATTGGAAAGCACACAATCACTTATATTGGTTACTTCTGTATTTGGAATAACAACGTTACTTACAATGACAGTAGCAGTTCTTGCTGCTTATTTTGGCTTAAGTTTTGTTAACCTTAAGCGCTATGAACATTTAAGCCACCCGATTGCTGGGATGGTGATTTTTCTGTCAGGCATTGCTATGCAGTTTTTAGGATTATAGGTCCAAATAAGTCCATCTGATGTTGCATAGAATAAGTACTTCGTCACCTTAATTAAAGCGTTGGTAAAACATTGTAACCTTTTTACTTGTAAAGTCGTTTGGGAATCTAAGTATTAATGTTCGTTAATACTAACACGGGGGTGTTTATAATGTGTCGGACTATTTTTTAATCTGGCATCTAATATTTTGGGAATTGAAGAAATTATTAATCTGTATCTGCATAGTTGCTGCCTATTCTAATCTATTTTCGCAAGAACGGGAAAAAGAGTATGTATTTCAGACTTTTGGTGAGGATTATGGAGTTTACGATCCTGATGTAGTAGTGTATGAGCAAGACTCATCTGGCTACACATGGATAGGAACAGCAGATGGTTTATACCGATATGATGGGCAATATTTTGACATCTTTAACCATATTGAATCAGATTCTTTGTCATTAGTCGATAATATGGTTCATTCCTTGCATTACGACAGTATTGACAATGTACTTTGGATAGGTACATTTTTTGGTGAGATTTGTAAATTGAATCTTGAAACATATAAGTTTCATAAACTTCCTAACACACCAATTCAAGGCCGTTTTCACAGGGAAGGTATAATTTCATCTATTCAACGTGTTGATAAAGAATGGTTGATGTTTGGCACCTACAATGCCGGTTTATATTTTTATAATATCAAATCCGGTGAATATATTAATTCAATTGAGTATAAGTATCAATTTGAGTCTGTGCCTCAGATCCATAGAAGAAATGATCAATTCTGGCTTTGTACCTCATCTGGAATCTATGTATGTGAAAAAACTAATCAAGATGATTTATCTTTCTCTATTGCTCCATTGGAAGGATTAAGCACTGAGTATGATATTAAGTCTATTAGCTTTGATAAGGATTATCTCACCTTTTGTACTGATCAGAGTTTATCGCGTTTCTCTTATCGTTCTAAAGAAGTAGAGCAATTGTTTAAATCTCAACCAAAGTTTTCGTTAAGCGGTCATGTAAAAGATGACGAAGGCCAGTATTGGGTAGGAACCAGAGGAGGAGGCATTTTCCTAATTGATTCGGAAGGCCAAGACAAATGTAATTATTTAGCTGATCCGGAGCGACCAACACAGCTTTATAGTTCATGGATAAATTCCTTGTACTTTTCAGATAATCAGCATGTATTATGGATAGCCTCAAAAGGGGGCTTGAGTATGTTGGATAAAAATCAACTTAAGTTCCGAAAGCATGTGGTGAAAAAATTAAACGGCTGGGATTCTGATAATATTTATTTCGTGTTTAAAGATTCAGAGGGCTATTATTGGTATTGGACAGTTAATGGATTCTATCGAAGTAGTGATAAGGGTGAGTATGCTAATTTTAAGTCATCGAATGGCCATAGATCCATAAGTCAACGCATCTGGGATGCATATGAAGACGATAATAAAAATCTATGGTTAGCATCAGGAACAGGCTTGATAAAGGTTAATTTATTAAGTTTAAAAATGACCGAATTTGACTTTACTTATGATGAATGCAATGTTGATGGATTAAATTGTATAACCAGTATAAGTGAAGTCAATGATAGCACTGTTTGGCTAAGTACTAAAGCGGCACTTATAAAGTACAATATTAAAGATCAAACCTATCAGATTAATCCTTTCCCTAAAGAGATTTGTGAGGACGGAATAGTTAACGCAAATAAATTCAGTTTTATTTCTGATAGTACTATTCTGATTGGAGTTAACGGTAGTTATGTTCTTAAATATAATTTTATTAATAAGAAGTATGTAAAAATTTCAAGTTCGCTCTCTACAGGTGGACATTTGAATTATAATTCGGTATTGGATGTATTAACGGATAAGAAGGGAAGAGTCTGGTTAGCGACCTATGGAAGTGGCTTGTTGAAATTTGATCTTGAAAAAGATCTTATCGAATCCGCATCCAACAATTCTTTTTTAACGAATAACGTATATGGTTTATATGAAGATGCCAAAGGCTATATTTGGATGACTACCAATGCTAATATCGTACGTTATGATCCAGAAAAAAGTGAGGCCAGTATATATAGTAAATATGAAGGAACCTATTGTAGGGAGTTTAATGAGGGAGCACTAAGTAAAAGTAGAGATGGTCAATTACTTTTTGGTGGGGTAGGTGGTTTTGTTGAGTTTAATCCGAATAAATTCAATTATAATAAAAATGTTCCCAAAGTATTAATTAGTTCGTTTACAACAGAGTCAATTAAGAATAAAGCACAGGACTTTACCTATATTAATGTAGAATACAACGTTCCGGATACAATTATTATTTCAACAGATGAGAATCATATAGATTTTTACTCAAGTGTGTTTAATTATAGTGTGAGTTATAAAAATATGGTTGCCTGGAAGTTAGATGGGTATGATGCGCAATGGGACACCTTAATGGCTTATGATGTAAAAAGTTTTGCCAGACTACCGGAAGGATCGTACCAATTAAAATTAAGAGGCTGTAATAATGATCAGGTGTGGAATGATCAAGAACATAGTATAAAAATAATTGTCAAACCTACTTTCTATGAAAGCCGATTGTTTAAGTTGATTCTACTTTTACTTTCCATACTATCCTTTTACCTATTATATACTTTAAGGGTAAGTGTGCTTAAAAGAAGAGGTGTTAAACTGCAATTCTTAATCGAACAAAGTACAAGAAAACTTAAAAAGACCAATGATGAGCTCGAACAGAGTAGAGAAGAAATTCTGGTTCAGAAAACGGAATTAGAACGCCATCGGAATTACCTTGAAGAATTAGTTCTTGAACGTACCGCTGATTTGGAAATGGCAAGAGAAAAAGCAGAAGAATCGGATCGCTTGAAAACGGCTTTCTTAGCAAATGTATCTCATGAGATTCGCACTCCAATGAATTCAATTGTTGGATTCTCCAGTTTGCTGGGTTTAAATAAACATGATGAAGATGAGCGGCAGAATTTTGTGGATTTAATTCAACAAAGCAGTGAGAGTTTATTAGTATTGATTAATGATATCATTGATATATCACGAATTGAATCGGGTCAATTACAACTGGTAAAGAAACATATTAAGCTAAGTGAAATATGTAATACTGTATATCAATCGCTAAATGTTGACAGAAACGAAAATTCAAATGCTAAGTTAGAATTGGATTTGAATGACATTAATGATGACGAAATGATATATACAGATTGGGAGCGCTTAAAACAAGTGTTGTTCAATCTTCTCAATAATGGATTGAAATTTACTGAAAAAGGTCATGTTAAACTGGTGGTTAAGAAGTATGACCGCGAGGAAAGCCGCTTAAACAAAGAATTGTTTGGTGAACGAAAGATGCCGGTACAATTTTATCTGTTTTCGGTTGAAGATACAGGTATTGGAATTGAAGAGGCTGATCATAAATCTATTTTCTTACCTTTTATAAAAGTTGAGAATACTCAAATGAATTTTGGTGGAATAGGACTTGGATTGAGTATCGTTAAGCAGATCGTTCAACTTTTAGGGGGTGATATATGGTTGAAATCATCGAAAGGAGAAGGTTCTACCTTCTATTTTTACTTGCCGGATTACGACTTAAAATAATGGAAAGTTGTTCCGCAAAGAACAAACTTTCCAATAAAATATTCTAGAATAGAGGTGTACCCTTGTATACCGTAGAGTTTTGAACCGGAACTAACTGGCCACGATATCTAACTTGTTTTGAAGTATTACCTTGAATAGTCGCAGATGCCATTTGACCGTCACTATTAGTATCAATCCTAATGTCAAAACTACCTATTGCCGAACTGGCAAAAACCACAATGTAATAGGTTCCCTTTTTTTCATTTTTCTTTACCTCATACTTGGATACATTGGCTCTAACAGATACTCCGCCAACACCATTGGTCCCAAGACCGGAATTAGAGCCGAGCTGAACGAATGCCTCATCTCCTTCGAGGGCTATAAAATTCAGGCTGTTATTAACCGGCACAGAATTACCTTGTTTATTAGCAAGTGTATGTGCTTCCAATACCCATTGTTGCGAGTCAATGGCTACGGCAAGGTGTTCAGCCATAACTAAACGCATAGCTTCATCTTCTTTTTTCTTAAGTTCACGCATTTCTTTGCGTGTTAACTTTTTCTCAGGTTCTTGAGCAATTGACGTTAGTGAAAAACTTAAAACTAACGATAGTATAATTAATATTTTCATAAGCTAAATATTTAATTAACAACTTATACCTGTGGTGATGGTATTGTTGTATCAAATAGGATGCCAGTTATTAGTACCACTTAATTCGATATCCAATGTTCCATTCAATAACCTCAGCAACCGAGAAATTATGTGCTCGTACCAGTAGGCCGACATACATATCGTTTTTAAAATGGTATTTGATTCCAAATTTTTGATATAACCTATTACTTTCGTTAGTTACTTCTTTTCTTACAATCAGGTATCCGATATAGGATGCAACAGATAATCTGTCAATGGTAAATTCATAAGTACCATACAATCCAATCATGAACTTATCACTAAACTTATCGGATATACTAACAGAGGGCTCAAGGTTTCCATTATCAGGATAGGAAACAATTACATTAGCTGTTTCATCATAGGTGAAATCGATACCTGCTCCATATTTGTTTCTCCAGGTGGCTTGCTTTAAAAATGCCCCGGTAAAATTATAATAAGAGTGCATTACGTCGTTTGTTCCCTCAGGAGCATCAGGATCCACTTTTTCATTCGGATTGTCATACAATAAGTTTCGGGCACCAGCCCCAAATTGCAGAGCTACTTCATAATGTTTTTCATACTTTGGTTGAATTTCACGTATCAACTCTGGACGATCTTTAAAATTGTAGGAAATAGCAACAGATGGTGAAATTAAGTTTATCCCACTATTGGGCTTTTTAGTTCCTCCGTTTGAAAAGTGGGTAAATCCAAAAGAGCCTCGTAAATTCCATCTTTTAGTTAAATGATAGGTATAATATAGATTGGCATCAATAAAAACAGTTCGGTTAGAACCAATGGCCGTATTAAAAGGGTTGCTGTACTTATCGTAAGGTTGCCAGTTGTAAGTTAATCCAAATCCTAGTTCATAACCCCAGGTACTTTTAGGTCGGTGACGGAAAGGTAAGCCAAGAAAACCATATAAAGCAGTTGGATTTCCTAGCTCTTTGGTATTAAAAAAGTCGGCATTATACCATGAGAAACCGTAGTATGGAAAGTTAAATATATGATGCCATGGACTACGACCATCGGTTTGCACACCGTAGCTAATATTTAGTGCTTGATAAAAATCAATGGGCTCTCCAGCCTGATTGTCTCCTTTTAAAAAGTCGTTGGTAGGAAGTACGGTACCCCAATGATAACGTATCGCCAAAGCATTATATCTTTTCGGCTTTTTTTTAGCTTGTTGAGTCGAATCCTTTTGACTTTGGGCGTAATTTCCGGAAACCAATAAAAGTGCCAGAAATAATAAGAAGATGTGTTTCATTTGAGTTAAAGTTTAGTTCTATATAAGCAAGATACAAAAAAAATAGCTCACTTAATAAAAATCGTATGATTGTTAACATGGGCTACAACTACTAAAAAACAAACATATAGTAGTAAAGTTTAGCATATTTTAAGATAATCTGGAACTGGATTTGATATGTAGAGGGTCATGTCATTTAGAAAAATCTTTAAAATAGCATTCTTTAGCATAATGTTTCTAACGTCGGGTGCGGAAGCACAGCAGGTAATTGGGAACAGACTGTATAAATTAGGATGGGATAACGATGTGTTTATGATGACTGATCATTATTATACACAAGGATTAAGCTTGAGCATGGTTAATCCATTTTTAAAGAATAATCCTGTCAACTTGATTCTACTGAAACCTAAACAATATGAGAAGGTGGCTTATGGCTTCACTGTTGATCAGCGTACGTATACACCCAAAGACATACGTAGCGATGAGATTCAATATAGCGATAGACCGTATGCCGGTGTGTTGGTTTTTAGTTCGCAATCAACGTCAGCCAATATCGAGAGAAAGGTATTATTTAAAGCAGAATTAGATATTGGAGTAATGGGCCCGGCTTCCGGTGCTGGACAAGTTCAATATCATTATCATGATTTAACCGATAATTCCTTACCCAACGGATGGGGATATCAACAATACAACTGGCCGGTATTAAATTATAATTTCGAAGCTACTAAGGAATTCTATTCATCTCCTATGATGGATATTTATGGTAAAGCCGGGGCGCGGGTTGGTACTTTGCATGATGATGTAACAGTTGCCATGTTATTCAGGTTTGGTAAGATGAATAATTATTTAAGCAATTTAGGCATGCCTCTTCCTTCAGAGAAAGGCAACTGGCAATTGTATTTTAATGCTGAACCATCCCTGACCGTTGTTGGATACAACGCAACCATGCAAGGCGGATGGCATCGTAATCCCAAGATACATTACATAGAGTATCAGGATATTAGTCCGGTTGTGTATCGATTAAAAACAGGTTTAGGTTTAATCTATAAGAATTACGGTTTAGATTTTAATGTATTCTACAATTCAAAAGAATTTAAGGAAGGAACAAGTCATTGGTTTACCGGTACTCGACTTTTCCTTACATTCTAGTATCTTAGTAGAATGAAAATGGAATCCATATTATTTCAGGATGATTATATTGTGATAGTTGATAAACCAATCGACTTGCCTGTTCATAAGAATGATTTTATGCCGGCAGACGCTGATTATTTGACTAAGCAGGTTGGAGAGCTAACGGGCAAATCAGTTTATCCGGTTCATCGATTGGATGCCAAAACATCAGGTATCATAGCGTTAACCTTTTCAAGGGAGCTTGCATCAATATTTACAAAGCAGTTTGAGCAAAAAACAGTAAAAAAGGCTTACGTCGTAATTTGTAAGGATAATCCGGGTGAAGGTTGTTTTGATAAGCAGGTATTAATCAAGAAAAAGAAGAAACGAGTTAATGCAAGCACCAGATATAAAACCATCAAAAGTATAACAACTCAAATAAGTTATAAACAAATTGAGAATGTTGGTCTGAGTTTAGTAATGGCTTATCCTGAAACGGGTAGATGGCATCAATTACGTCAGCATTTTGCATTTGATCGATTCGACATACTTGGTGATACACAACATGGTGATTGGACTCTAAATAAGATTATGACACAATATGCGGATGTGAAGCGATTGTTGTTGCATGCTCATGCTTTAACATTTAATCATCCGGTAAGTAATGAGTCAATTACCGTAAAAGCCCCAATACCGATTGAGTTTGAACAAGTACTGGAGCGCCTGCAGGATCTGGATATTAATTTTACAGAATAGATTAAACCGATTTTGTCTTTTTTCGTTTAGAAGCGCTTAATGGAGGTTTGTATTGGTCAAATCCCTGTCCATAAACAGCCATCACATTCGCAACTGTTACAAAAGCATCAGGATCAACATCTTTTATTATTTGAAATACTAAGTGAGATTCTGATTTGCGAACTACCATTACGATAAATTCTCTTTGATCCTTATTGAGATAACCATGTCCGTTTAAAAAGCTTAAACCACGGTTAATTTGTGATGAAATACGTTCTGCAACTTCATTCGGTTTGTTGGATATGATAAAGATTTGAACGGATTGTTGGGCACCGGTTAGGAGCATATCTGCGACATATGACATAAGGCCGATTACAACAAAACCATAAACCATTGTCTCCAATGATTTGAAAATAACAAAGGATGAGCTAATGATAATGACATCACAAAATATCATCACTTTACCAGGACTAATATTGCGCTTTCGATTGACAAGCATGGCAATGATTTCGGTGCCTCCGGTACTACCTCCTTGTACAAAGAGAATTCCAATACTTGTACCGACTAATCCACCACCAATAATAGCTGCCATAAATTTATCGGCAACAATTGGATCTTTAATCAGGTATTGGAAGATAGTTAGGAAAACCGAAAGCATTACTAGGGAATAAATGGTTTTTATGCCAAATCCTTTTCCTAATACCTTCATTGATAATAATATCAAAACTGCATTAATAACAAGGTTGGTAGGTCCAACGGGAAGATCGGTGACGAAATATATTAAGGATGATAATCCCATTACACCTCCACCCACAATATCAGATGGGATAATAAAGCCAGTCCATCCAATAGAGCTAATAATAAGTCCGGCTGTAATAATAAGATAGCTTTTAAGTTCGCTAACAAAAGTTGTCTTATCCATAGGTTAAAAATTAAGCATTAAAAAAGGCGTCCGACAAAATCAGACGCCTCTAAATTATCTATCTGAAATGTATTAGTTTAAATCTTTCTTAAAACAACGTTTACGTTTATGTTGTATGTGGTCAAACGATTTCCACATCTGTATGGCAACATGGTTATTTTCTAACATACCTGTTGTTTCAACGTATTTAATACCATCCTCTTTGGCTGTCTTCCAAAGATCATTCATTAATAAAGCTGCAACACCCATTTTTTGTAATTCGGGCTTAACTCCGGTAAGCATTAAATCCATTTCTTTCGGATTCTTAAGCGCTGTCATTATATGCCACCATCCAAATGGTAATAATTTCCCTTTAGCTTTTTGCATAGCTTCAGACAAGGAAGGCAAAGCAATCAGAAATCCGGCCATTTCATTTTCTTTATCAAGAATGATTTTGACATATCTGGGATTCAACATTGGGAAAAACTTTTTCATATAAAAGTCAATTAATTTTTTTGGTAATTGAAATGTACCAAACAGTTCGGCAAAGGCCTTATTAAATAACTCAAATACTTTTTCCTTATAAGGTTCAATTTCTTTCGAAGAAGAAAAATTCTGTGGTTGCAAGGCATAGCGTCGGATAAGCATGTCAGCCACCTTGAAGGATTTTTCAGGAAGAGCATCAGGAAAAGTAATACGGAATTCCAACCAATCGATCTCCTTCTCATATCCTAAAGCTTCGAAATGCTCCTTATAATAATCCATGTGGTAATCAGAGGCTACAGATGGTAACCAGTCGTGACCTTCAATTAGGCAGCCTTGATGATCGAGGTTAGAGAAACCAAGCGGACCTTGAAGCTCAACCATGCCTTCTTCCTTCAGCCAATTTTCAACGGTCTCCATAAGCAGAGTTGAAACTGCCTTATCATTTATGAATTCCGGTCGAGTAAAGCGGCCGATGTTTTTCTCTTTTTTCTCAATCCAAAGCGAGTTAATGATTCCACCAATTCGACCAACGCACTTATTATCTTTATAGGCAACCCATAATTTAACTTTACAGAAATCAAAGGCAGGATTTTTCTCTGGTATTAAAACATTGCGTTCATCATTAAGCATTGGTGGCACCCAATACTTATTCGTTTTATATAGATTATAAGGTAGCTTAACAAAATCGTTAAGAGTCTGTTTATCTTTAACTTCTTTAATGATAATATCCATCCGTCGGCTGTTTTTATACTTGACGCGAAGATAATATTAAAATATAGTATTCCCGAAATTTTTCTATAATAAAGAAAGTCGAAAAGGATGACATTTATCTATAGACGAAAACCTAATACGGTGACATCATCAATTTGCTCATTTTGTCCGCGCCATTCTTCAAAGAAATTATTTAAGTTCTTTTGCTGCTGATCAGAATTTAGATGATGATTGTCTATCAGAAATTCTTTTAGTTTCTTACGTTTTAGTTTTTTGTTATGCTCTCCTCCAAACTGATCAATATAACCATCAGTATAAATATATATATTGTCTTTTTCTTGAAGAGCAAGTTCTTTCGTGCTATATGGAAAACGGTTACTAACTTTTCCAATGGCCTGACGATCCGCTTTGATTACCTCCATCTTATTATCGCGAAGCAAATACAAAGGGATATTCGCCCCGGCATATTTCAATTGTCTTGTTGAAGTATTCAGACAACAAATGGCAATGTCCATTCCGTCGTTAATGGATTCCTTTCCATTAGAAAGCATGGTTTCAAGGAGTTCGCTGGTTTTATCAAGTATTAAGGCCGGTTCCTTAATATTTAACTCTCTTACAACTTTGGTTAAGGTATTACTGCACATAACGCTTACTATTGCTCCAGGCACACCATGTCCGGTACAATCTCCGATCGCAAAATACACTTTATCCTCATATCTTTGCTGCCAGTAAAAGTCACCTGAGACAATATCTTTAGGCTTGAAAAGGATGAAACAGTTTTTTAAATTTTCTTTAAATTGGTTTTGATCGGGTAGTATCGCTTGTTGTATGCGTTTTGCATAGGTTATACTGGCTAATATGTCTTGGGTTTTTACTTCCAACTTTGTCATAGCGAGCTTTCGCGCCTTGTTTGTTATATATAGGTAGAAAGACAAAACGGCGATAGCAATTAAAAAAATTGTACCTAGAATTATTGCACCTTGTTGAAACCCTATTTTACGATCTTTGGTGTTGAGCTGTTCCGATTGCTTAGCAATAGTGGTGTTTTGTTCATCTATTAATTGCTTGGCTGATTTCAGTATTCTTAACCAAACATCCTCGGACGTAACGCGCCTTTGATCATCAAGAAATGACTTTGCAACCTTTATTCCTTTTGACTCTAATGCTTCAGGGTGAACTTCGAAAAACAGATCCTCTTCATGTACCGTAAAGTTTAAAAGCGATGAGCCAAATGGGAAGTTTTCAGTTACAATTAAATATGGATTATCGGCGAGTTTATCATTTAAATCACTGATGCGAATTTTACTGTCTCCTTCAACATACAATAAATCAACAGGTGTTACTTGTCTCATTCGCTTAAAATGGAAGATCTTAATTTTTCTATTTTTAATCTTCTTTATTTTAGAGAGCTTAATGAGTTCATCCTGAACGTACTCAATGTCCTTCCCTTTGCCATATATTCCCACCTTGAAGGCTTGTTCTTGCTCTGTTGTGGGGATATAAACTTTTTCGGCCACATTTAGTATAAAATTGGCTTTAAGGCCTGAGATAACCTTGTCCTTATCATCTTTATTAGCCGAGACATTTACTATTATAAGGAAGAAGATAAAAGGAAGTAAGAATCTTTTCATTAATGAATCTTGATGTATGTACTGGCCCATTTTACGTTTTAAGGTATACCAAATTTTGGATTTTAATCAAAGAAAAAGCTGCTTTCATGAAAGAGATTGCTATTATTCTGTGCTATTTAGATACCGCTCTTTGATAGATAAACTTCGTTTAAGATTATCGCTATTTTGAAGTATCTTCAATTTAAGGTGTTCCGGATACTCAGGGTTCTGAATTAGAAAGTCGTTAACGATGTTTAGTGCAATTGGCGAACTGTGTTGATTAAGGCTGTTTTTGAGCCAACCAATTGGAAAAAAGATGTCACCTGTTTTCTGAATTTCTTCAAGAAGATATATTGTACTATTCAAGTAACTAACCGATTGTTGCGAACGCAATGGATGGTGAAGGTAGGATAGAGATAACTCAACCCATTTTTCTTTTTGTCGATTTCTCACATCCGAAAGACTTGTCCAAAAAGCATCTCTTTCCTGAGCGTTATCAGAGAGACTAGGAAGTACAAATTCAAGCATTGCTCTGAGTTCCGGATTTTTTAAGTCACTATGCACTTCATTATACAAACTTTTCCAGTTAGGGTGTTGTTTTATCGCCAATTGAGCAATTAAATCAATTTTATCTTTATCGCTTAATGATATACTTATTGGATTAATAGCGGAAGTGCACAATTTTCCCATGCTATCAAGTGCATTGTCACTTAATGCAATATTCAGCCAACATCTATATAAGGTTTTTCTTATGGCTGGATCTTCTGAAGAATCGAGCTTAGCCATTAGGTTTTGTTCAATTTTCAGGGACAAGGGCTTCCATTGGTCTTCAGAAATAAAGTTCCAAAATACCGACTTAAGCTGGGTGCAGTATTGATTTATCAGAATGGCTTCATTCTCATTTTTGATACTTTTTAATAGATGGTTGATGTAACGTGATGGTGGTATTGATCCATCCAAAAAATTCTCAAATAAATTGATACAAGCGCGTCCACGTAACAAAGGATCATCAATTTTATGAGAGCTATTCATCCAATACTCCAGTTGCTCATCATTCATTATAAACAAACCATAACCTTTAGCATCGCTAAAAAATAAAGAGTTGGTTGACGATGGTTTTGAATCCGTAGGTATTAAGGCGTCAAAAAAATCGTATTTGAATATTGATGAGTCGATGCTAAGGTTAATTTCCTGTGGCCAGTAAGTATTCTCACTTGCTCTCCCATTATGTTCTTCGGATTGAACAAGCTTCCAATTTGTTGGATTATTTTCATCAGCTACAGATTTTATAGAAGGCCGTCCGGGTTCGTTGACCCATGCATTGCTCCATACTTTTAAATCATTTTCGGTATGCTTATCAATGCAATTAATCAGATCATTCCATGTGGCATTGCTATAGGCATAGTTGTGGATGTATTCCTGTATACCAAGCTGGACTATATCAGGCCCAGCCATATCTTCTAATTGTGCCATTACAATAGGCGACTTGTGATAAATGATCGAG
Organism: uncultured Carboxylicivirga sp.; assembly: GCA_947503525.1. GTDB lineage: Bacteria > Bacteroidota > Bacteroidia > Bacteroidales > Marinilabiliaceae > Carboxylicivirga. The sequence goes on from CANNEA010000001.1 coordinate 615,985, forward strand.
CCATATAATGTACCGGCATTCTTTAAGTTATTTAGTTTTTGATTAATTGGATTTGCACCTTCGGTTCTATCTACTGAATAGGCACTTGGAAAGTGGGCCAATAAGAAACGAAGTTGATGATTAATTTCCGGAAACCATGGCTGAGTTATTTTATCAGCCATAAAATTCGCAAACACTTCTTTTAGCCATACTTCATTAAACCATGGCATTGTTACTAAATCGCCAAACCACATGTGTGCGGTTTCATGAGCTATTAAATTAGCTCTTCTTAATTTCTCATTTTGTGTAGGCTTATCATCTAAAAAGATTAATTCGGAACGATAGTAAGTGGCGCCGGGATGTTCCATTCCACCGAATTGAAAAGATGGAATAGCCAAAAGATTATAGGTTTCGAAAGGATAGTCGTAATCACAATAGTTCTCTAACCAGTTTAGAGATTTGATGGTCTGATCAAAAATGGTATTGACATTTCTATCTAATTTAAGAGAATCATTTACCATATGGTAAAGTCCGATTTTTTTACCTTTCCAAGTTTTGGTGATTCTTTTAAACTCCCCGGCAGCAAAGGCCCATAGGTAGGTGCTAATGGGTTTGGAGGCCCCAAATTCAATGATTTTCTTGTTTTCTAAAGCCTGCGTAATTATCTGGGGGCCATTGGCGATACCTTCCCAATTTTCGGGTATGGTCATATTAACCGAGAAATTGCCTTTAATATCGGGTTGATCGAAACAAGGTATAGCTGTTCTGGCTCTGTCTGGTACGAAAAGGGCATAGAAATAATTGTCATTGCGATTTAAAGCTCCATCACCCATGATGAATTTAACTTTAACAGAATTAGATTCTGATAGGGAAGACGATGGTAATTTGATATGCTCATTAACGATCTGAGGAGCAATCGTATCGGTATTTATAATTATTTCAAGAAGTTGATCGTTACTGGCCTTATAGTCGAGAAAGATATCTTCATTAGTTGCGTTAAGCTTAAACGAAATTTGAGAAGATGCCTGAATTTTTTCATTCTTATCCGAAGGGACATTTATATCCAAAACGTATTGCAAATCTGAAATTCGCTCTGATCGGTGTTTAGACAGCCTTTTACTTACGCCTGATTCAGGATAATGGTCAGGTAATAAATTACATGAAGATAGAATTATCAGTGAAACGGCCAGAAGATTTTTGATTTGCATTAGTCTATTGTTTTATATCCATCAAATATAAAATAATGTACTATACAAATAATAGCTAATCTACCTGACTTTAGTCAAAATTTAATTATTTACGTGCAATGAAAAGAAAGCAGGTATTGGCCTATTTGCTTAATTCCTTAATAATTAAGCCTGCCATTGTAAAACCATAGATGGCTGTTATATGAGCTAGAGAGCCATTAATACTGGCTTTTAAACTACACCATTCATGATCAACTAAATCCGGATCACCAGGCCCATTTGTTGACTTGGGACAAAGGCATTTTTCAGTTCCACAAGTTTCATCAACTCCTTGGTTTTCCATTAATTCATCACTGTAAATGCATAGGAAGTCACGTTTTGGTGCTCCAATTTTACGTATTGTTTTACGTAATTTTCTGGCCAACGGACATACTTCAACTTTCCAAAACGAACTTACTTTAATTCTGGTGGGGTCAACTTTAAGTGCAGCACCCATAGATGAAATAAATAAGGCATCTGTTTTAGTAGCCTCTATTATAAGGTTCACTTTACTGCCAATGCTGTCAATGGCATCGATTATAACATCGTATTGGTCAAGCATGAATTCCGAAGACGAATCCTTATTATAAATCTTTTGTAAGGCATTAATATTTGCAGCGGGATTAATTTCAAGCAAGCGTTCTTTTAAGGCTTCTGTTTTAACTTGTCCAACAGTTTTTGTGGTGGCCATCATTTGACGATTCACATTCGTTACACAAACGCGGTCGCTATCAACAATGGTTAAGTTTGTAATTCCGGTACGAATCAAACTTTCTGCGCACCAACTTCCAACACCGCCAATACCAAAAAGAATAACTTTCTGTTTTGCAAGGTGAAGCATTTTGTCTTTCCCCAGCAATAATTCTGAACGGTGAAATATTCCCTTACTCATGCCCCAATTTGCTTATAATTTTCGTCGCAAAAATAATAAATACTTCAAAAAAATGTATATCCGATAATGTTAAATGCTGTTTAGCTTAAATATTTATCTCTCTGTCTCTGAAACCAAGTAAATATAATATGGCGTCTAATCCAATGGTAGAAATATGGTTTTTAGCTGATGCTTTTACCTTTGGTTTGGCGTGGAAAGCAATTCCCAATCCCGCCAATTGCAGCATAGGTAAATCATTAGAGCCGTCACCAACAGCAATCACCTGATCCAGGTGAATATCCTCCTTAAAGGCAAGAAGTTTTAGAAGTTCAGCTTTTTTGTTGCCATCAACAATCTCTCCTTTGTGTTTTCCTGTAAGAATACCATTTTCGATTTCTAATTCATTGGCAAACACATAATCGATATCTAATTTACTTTTTAGGTAGTTACCGAAATAATTAAATCCACCCGACAGAATAGCTGTTTTGTAACCGTATTTTCTTAAAGTTTTGAAAAGTCGTTCAGCACCTTCAGTTATAGGTAAGTTTTCTGCAATTTCTTTCATGACAGACTCATCCAATCCTTTCAATAAGGCTACTCTTTGAATAAAACTTTCGTTAAAATCAATTTCACCTCGCATAGCAGCCTCTGTGATGGCAATCACCTCATCACCAACTCCAGCTTTTATGGCCAACTCGTCAATTACTTCGGTTTGAATAAGTGTAGAATCCATATCAAAACAAACCAAACGTCTATTACGACGGAAAATATTATCAGCTTGAAAAGCGATGTCAACACCTGAGTCTTTTGAGATGGTCATAAATTCCTTCTTCATCGACTCAACATCTTCAGGTGTTCCGCGCACGGAAAACTCAACTACTGATTTGTCATTTTCGTAATGATCCGTCAGCAATACACGACCACTTAAGCGTGTAATATAATCGATGTTAAGCCCTTGCTTTGAGATGACTTTAGTAACATCTGACAATTGACTTGCCGCTATGCGCCTTGAAAGCAGGGTAATGATAAAACGCTCTTTACCCTGGTGACCAACCCATTCATTGTATTTGTCTTCTGTAATAGGAGTGAACTTTATATTAAGACCAAGTTCATATGATTTAAAGAGCAAATCCTTTAGTATAGGTGAAGACTCATTGCTGGCAGGAACCTCAAATAAAATTCCAAGTCCTAAGTCATCATGGATTACAGCTTGACCTATATCCAGAATATTAACATTATAGTGAGATAAAATGTCAGTTAAGGCTGCTGTTAATCCGGGTTTATCAACACCAGATACATTTAATAGAATAATTTCTTTGTTCTTACTCATGATTTGTTCTTATAATCGGAAAGCAAAAGTAAGAATTTGTAATAATAATTTGCCTGATGGCTGATAAACTTCTTGAAAAGAAGAAATAAAAATAGGAAATTATTACCATTTAAGTCCTGGTCCTAACAATATGTGAAACGCAATTACCGGAATGTGGGCATAACCATCCACGATTGGGATTTTCCCATATGCAGCTGTGAGTTTACCTTCAAGAGGTAAAATAAAATGTTTTGTATTGATTAAAGGGTAATGGATTGCACCTTGCAAGACAAAACCGGAAATATAGTAACCATCATTAAATAATCCGCCTTTTTCATCAAACGTAAGATTTCGAACCGTGCTTTCGGGATGTCCAATAACCGCACCTAAACCAAGTATCCAAGTGAATTTTGGTTTGACCATGTGATGGTTAAATAACAATTGATTATAACCATGCGATACACTTAAATTTTGGATTTCGTCTGTTGTATTATCTAAGTAAATTTTAAGGTGATTCATTTCAATGCTCCATCCTTTATTATTCTTCAAAGTACTTAATCGATATGAATAATAAATTGGAAGTCTTAATGATTCGGTTCTATAACGAGCTGTCATAGAAATATCATCATATCCCGATTGTTCCACTTTTAAAGGCATTGGCGGCACATAGGCAACTCCTGGTAAAAATTCAAATTGCCAGGCTCTTTTATCTTGTGCTAAGGCATAATTTGTGAATAGTATAAGTAGTGATATGTACCCAACTATTTTCATTTAGTTATGCTTTGTCTTCCAGGTTTTCCCTTCCTGATTTATGTGCCAGGTATATGCTGTTGAGTCATCTTTTATAGTAGCTTCAAAAAGTGATGGTGTAATGTAAAGTGCTATTGGGTAAGTACTTTTGGGAATTCCCAAATCAATTAATGTTTTTAGGTCCGAGCTATATTCCTTATTGGTATTGTAAAAAGCTTTTTGGGCATAATACACTTTGCGAAGTTCCCATTTGATCTTTTCATATTCCGGCAATATAAAATCTGACTCATCTTCACCTGATGACTTATCTGAAAACAAAAGAAATCCCCATGTTTCAGGCTGATGCATCGCAATTACACCTTGAGGCGACCAAACCCAATTATTTTCGGGGTAAGCTTTATTGGTCTCAGGGTTGATGCTTTTCTGGTATTTTCCGGAAGCAACAGTAGTTTGCCATTGTACGCGACTAAAGTTAATACGCCATATTTGACCATCTTCAGCTTTATAACCATTGCTGCATTCGTGCAATACATCCAAAGGAAAAGCTATTTCAACACACCATTTTTCATCAATGTCGGATGGATCATTAAGGGTTCCGTCAATATGAACAGCCGATTTTAAACCATTGATATCCCAGTTGTTGATTGCAGGTGCCCCATCTCTGTATGGTTTACCAAGTAATAAATCCCAAACTGTATTAAAAGCGTTCACCTCATATTCGTAATAAAAATGGGTATCGCCGTCAGGGTCAATGAATACTTCAAAATCATTATCGTAGTATATTACAGCATCTCGTTGAGTTAATTTAGCCCAAATGTGCGGTTCTTCCATTTCAGCGGCAACATATAAATAGTTTTCGTCCCAAAGCATTTTAATTCTGGTTTTATATAAGGGCAATGGTTTTAGTGGACCTTCAATATCAACAAATTCGTCCGACCAGGCTGCATTTATCCAATCTTTATCATCTAACTTTCCATCAATATTAATAGTGCTGCTAGTTCTTTGGCATACGTAATGTTTAGGGTTAAACGGAGGAATTAGAAGGCTTGAATTAGAGTTGTTTTGTCCTTCGATAAAAGAAGTACCGGTGCAACAAATGATGGCAATGATAATAAGAGGCAGAGCATTTAGCTTCATGGTGATGTATTGTTAATAGGGTTCTTTAATGAAGTATTAAGGTAGTGTATATGGTACTCATTTTCAAACTCACTCGGGATGAAAGCCGCTATAGCGTAACAAATTTACGTCAATGAAAAAGACTAAAACAATTTGCTCTAAATAGAAATTTTTCTACTTTTGCACCGCTGTTGAAAGAAAGAGTGATTTATGTATTGCGAAAATAGCTCAGTGGTAGAGCACGACCTTGCCAAGGTCGGGGTCGCGGGTTCGAATCCCGTTTTTCGCTCAGTATTGCCGATGTAGCTCAGGGGTAGAGCGTTTCCTTGGTAAGGAAGAGGTCACGAGTTCAAATCTCGTCATTGGCTCAAAAGGGTAGCTATTTAGCTTACCCTTTTTTTATGCTTTAATATCTCCTATTTGGCTTATGAAAATGAGTTCTTATTTTTTCTGATTATGAAGTGCTTCTTTTATTTTTGCTTTTTGTTCTACACTTAAAGTTATGTTGGCACTTTGAGCCTCTATTTTCAGACGTAAACGTTTAATTCCTTTTTGAATAAAGCTTATTTGTTCAGCAAACTTTCTGCAATGTTTGCACATCATTAAATGCAACTGAAGTTTCATCTTTTCAGCCCGACTTAGTTTGTCTTGCTGTTTTTTTGAGATAAGGAATGTCGATTCCTTACATGTTATCATTATTTTATTGTCAATTTCCATTTGTACACATTGATTATAACCACCCTTTTTCTATGCATTCCCTCAATTGTAATCTGGCCCTATGGAGGATAACCCATAGGTTAGACGAGGTCAGTTCAAGTTCCTTACATACTTCATCACTTTTCATTTCTTCCATAACCTTAAGAACAAAACATGAAGCCCATTTTTCGGGAAGATGCTTAATGCATGCTTTTAATATTTGCATGAACTCTTCATTCTCTAATTGTTCATCGGCGTTTATATTCCATGATAGTGGGGCTTTTTCTTTAACCCACTGATCTTTCATCATCATTTTGTCAGCAAATCGCTCATCAGGTTCATCAAATGAATATTCCTTACGACTCGATTTTTTACGATAATGATCGATTATTTTACGTTTTAAAATGGCTATAAGCCAGGTTTGAGTATTACTCTTGCCTTGAAAAGTGTGTAGGTTTTTTAGTCCGGCTAAAAATGTTTCCTGAACAAGATCTTCAGCCATTTGAGCGTCATTTACTCGCACAATCGCGTATCGATATAGATTATCCGAGTAATCATCCACCCAAGAGTTTGGATCAATATTAGTTTCCATGTGTAGGTCTTTTTTATATTGATTTCTAACAAGTGAATATAAGTAAAGTTTAAGCTTTTTGCAATTTGGGATAGCTTGTAAGGCTTGTCCTCTAAAAACGACCAAACATGTAAATACAGCCTTATGAAAGGAATTATTCTACTTTTTTCAATTCTAACATTATTATCATGTGAAGCGGATGATACACGTCCTTTTGGGAAAAGTGATGAACATTGGTTGGTTGATAAAGAAGAACTAACCGGATTATTTAGTACAAGAGCTTTTCCTGTAGTAACTGAAGCAACTTATAGTTCAGTATCCTCTCAATCTTCTTTGCTATTGGATAATGATAAAGTGTTTTTATATTCCGATGGTCAATCGGTGTTCGTCTACCCGCATAAGCGTTTGGGTTTTGAAGTGCTAAATGAAAAACTAGGAAAAGCCTATATTGCTATTAACTATTGTCCAATCACCGAGAGTGGAATGGCTTGGGACAGAATTCATAAAGATGATACCTTAATATTTGCAGCTTCTGGTTTACTGTTTCGCGATAATCTGGTGGCTTATGATACCAAGTATGAAACACTTTGGTCGCAAATGATGCTTAAGTGTATTAATGGAAAGTTTGTTAATGACGCTCCTCAACTTTATCATTTGCTTGAAACCACATGGAATATCGTTGAGAATTATTTTCCGGATGCCATTGTTTTTGACCGCCCTATTCTAAAGTCGCGTAATTTCTCCGAAACAGAGAGTAATAATGGAGATCGCGTATTTGCCTTGTCATTGGAATTTGCTGAAGATGATCCAAAGTCAAGCAAAAGAACCGCCTATGCTGCAAAATACATGAAGAATTCTATACAAATTATAAAGGATGTGGATCATTTAGTCATTGGATCTTCGAATTACAATTTTATCACTGCATTTAAGAATCCTGATAATCTTTTGTTAACTGCAATTGATAATCAGTTTCCTCTTGTGGCTGAAGACTCAATGGGAAATACTTACGATGTATTTGGTATTATTCGTCACGGGCCTGATAAAGGCGATCGCCTGGTAACTGCTCAAGGCTATGTTGCCAAGTATTGGGCATGGAAGTTGTTTAACCCTTCCCTTGAAATATATAATGCGGAATAACCTCAATTATGACCAGATTGTAGATGTAACAGGCATATAATCAATTGGATATTTTAACGTCTTGTGAAATTTTTTATCGTACATAATCTAAATTGGGTTGTTTGTGTAAAATAATTGATGATTGGTCATTTATAGTTGAGAACTAATAGTGCATTCCTTAAATTACTTTTTCCTAGAGTATTAGAGTGAGTGGTTACCTTGGTTTTATAAAAGCAATATGTTATTAATTGTCTTTTGTGAATCATATTGTTTCAGACAAAGTGATGTATTTGTGTTGGTATGTGACAGGTATCGCCTAAAGGCGGGATCTGGGAATCAGAATAAATTGCCTAAAATTGTGATAAAATGGAAGTGCTAACCCCAATTTGTGAAGTGAATGGTTTAAAACCTGCTTCCAAAGATTATTTGGCTTTCTTCGGTAACTTTCAATATAAAGTTTTTTATCCCAGTGCATGTTTAAAACCATTCGTAGAGAAGATGGCCTTTTTTAATCATGTTAAGGGAAAACATAAAGTGGGTCTTTCACCTTTACCCAATGGATTGTTAGAATGGTGTATTCTATTGGGTGATTCTAGTATGAAAGTAGAAACTGGCACTAATCATTTTGATGTTAAATCCTTCATTATTGGCCTGCATGATTACAAATATCGCTATCAATTTACGCCTTCAAGAGAATCAAATAATTTTCACGGCATTTCCATTCTAATTTCAATCAAAGGCTTGAGGGAGTTGTTTGGAATTGAACCTCGTCTTATAAAAAATGGAATCATTGAGGTGTCAGAGTTAGGGCACGAATTTAATCAACTCATTGATTTGCTTAACGAAGAAAAGGATTATCAGACAGCCTATGAAATTTTACATTCGTTTTTCAAGACCCGACAGCGTAATCGGTTTATTAATGGACCACGTTCTAATTTATTTATTCAACGGAGTATTAATAAGTCCAAAAATCTGACGGTTGAAAATATGGCTTCTGAAGCAGGTGTTTCTTACCGTACCTTAAATCGTTTTTTCAAGGAGTCAGTAGGTATGCCTCCCAAGGAGTATTTGAAAATTGTACGCTTCGATAAAGTATGCCATTTTATGGCCATGTTCCCCGCGTATCACTGGAGTGATTTGGTTAACAGATTTGGCTATTACGATCAGGCCCATTTTTCGAGGGAGTTTAAAACAATAATGGGAGTAACAGCTTGTAATTGGATGAAAACCACCCAGGGACACTTTTATTTCAATCGTGCCTACCAGGTGGTTTAGTTTTTTCTATTTCATTGATCTTAAATACTTATAAAACTCGCTGTCCGTTGAAAGAATAACGTGAGTTTGACCATCAAAGGTTTTCTCATAAGCATCCATTGATTTAAGAAAACCATAGAGTTCACGTGCACTAGCCGATTTATCATAGGCTTTGGAATAAATGGCTGCCGCTTCACCATCTGCATTACCTTTTATTTCTTCAGCCGTTTTATAAGCTTCTGAAACAATGGTTTTCAGTTCACGGTCTTTCTCACCATTAATGTTAGAGGCTTCACCTTGTCCTTCAGATTTAAATTTATCGGCTATACGATGACGCTCACTCTTCATGCGCTCATACACCTGAGTTTGCACTTCTTGTACATAGTTTATCCGTTTGAATCTAAAATCTAAGATTTCTATACCCAGATCTGTAGCTTGCTTATTGGCCGCCATCTGAATCATTTCTTGTATTTTGTCTCGCCCAACATGAATAGTGGTAAGGCTATCGCCAATTAATTCGCCGATAACGCCGGATGAAGTTGGCGTCCGGTTGCTTGAACGAACGGCCTCTTCAATATTGTGCTTGGCTATATAATTTCGTGTTTCACCGTCGAGTATATCATCAATACGTGAAATGGCACCACGTTCATTGGTCATACGCTTGAAGAACTGCAAAGGATCAGTAATTTGCCAGCGAGCGTATGTATCAACATAGATAAATTTCTTATCCTTGGTTGGAACCTGGTTCGGATCACCATCCCACTCCAAATAACGTTTGTCGAAAAAGTGCGTCGTTTGAATAAAAGGCACTTTAAATTTAATTCCTGGTGTAACTATAGGTTCACCTACCGGCTTACCAAATTGTGTCACCACCACCTGTTCTGATTCGTTGACGATATAAGCACTGGTAGACATCAAAAACAATAATGCAGCACCAATGATTAAAACGATTATAAATTTCTTATTGTCCATTTTGAGCCTTGTTTTGTTGAGTAAGTTGCATTTGAAGTAATGGTAACACATTGTTGCCATTTTGGTCGGTAATTATTTTCTGACCTAATTTAGGAATGACAGATTCCATGGTCTCCAGATAAATACGACGTTTAGTTACTTCAGGAGCTTTTACATATTCCTTATAAAGGGCATTGAAACGGGCTACATCACCTTTGGCATTATTCACACGTTCGGTGGCATAACCTTCGGCCATTTGAATGGTTTCTTTCGCTTGTCCTGCCGCTTTTGGAATCACTTTATTGTATTCTGCTTTTGCTTGATTGATAAGTGTCTCTTTTTCTTGTTGAGCTTCGTTTACTGCATTAAATGCTGCCTTAACCTGCTCCGGAGGATTCACATCCTGTAAAACCACCTGTTCAATTTTAACACCAAGAGAATACTCGCGGCAGATCTTCTGCATCAGTTCCTGCAGCTTACTGCTGATCTCCGTTCTACCAACAGTTAGAACTTCGTTTACAGTACGATCGCCAACGATTTGTCGCATGGCTGCTTCGGAAATATCACGTAGAGTGGTTTCCGGCCGACGGACCTTAAACAAATAATTAAAAGGGTCATCAATTCGATATTGAACCACCCATTCCACATCTGCAAGGTTTAGATCTCCAGTTAGCATTAGTGATTCGTCCATAGTTCCGCGACGTGTATATTCTGAACGCGTTCCCGGTTTAGTGGTTCGAAAGCCAAATTCAAGTTTTTGCTGACGTTCGACCGGTACTTTATATACCGATTCCATAAATGGGATTTTATAATTTAATCCGGGGTTCACAGTTCGGGTATACTTACCAAAACGGACGATGACCCCAACTTCTTCAGGGCCAATTTGAAAAAAAGCGGACATGGCTACCAAAGCTAGTATGGCAATGCCGACAACCGACTTTATGTTTTTTAATAGTTTCTCCAAAAAAGGTTTGGAAGAATCCAGATTGGAAAATTGGTTTGAACTCATTTAAGTAAATATTACGATTTACACAAATGTACCTTCAAAAGCTGAATAATAAAAGGAAAGAAAAAAATGAACAAAAAGTTTAATGATTTTGTAAGGAGATTAATCAAAGTTCGTCAAAGCAATTAGAAACTCAAAAAATGTTGTATTAAATATTAAATTATTATGAAAGCAAATCGATTAAATATTTGGTTAAAAAGCATATTAGCTGTACTGGCTGTTTTTGCTCTTGTATCTTTCTCAGGATGTTCTAAAGATACAGAGATGGAAGATGATATGATGACTATGGATGAAACGGATCCACCTAAAAATGGAGATGGAAGTGGCGGCTCATCAAGTTATACCGATGCTCCAGACTTTAACCTCAAAGATTTAAATGGCAATGATGTGAAGAAATCAGATTTTGATGGTAAAGTATTGGTGATGTTCTTTTTTGGGAATTCATGTCCATCATGCCGGGCTGCTGGGCCAAGCATTCAATCAAAAATTGCCACTGCCTTTGGAACAAATGCAGAATTTACCATTATTGGTTTAGATCAATGGGATGGTAACCAAGCTTCGGTTCAATCTTTCAAATCAAATAGTGGGGTTAATTTCCCATTGCTGTTAAAGGCAGCAACAACCGCATCAGCTTATGGCTCAACATACGACCGTTTGGTTGTGGTGGATAAGGAAGGTAAAATTCGATTTAACGGTACACGTAATGCTTCAAAAGATGTAGATGATGTGGCTACTGTAGTGACTTCATTACTTTAATCCTAACTATATGAGAACCATACTTAGCCTAGTACTTGTTTTAATGACTTATTCATCGATACAAGCTCAAACGGTACGCACTTTTGTACTGGATAATTTGGAAGGTGAAACTATAGCCTATGAAGATTTAAAGGGGGCCCAAATAACTGTAATTGATTTTTGGGCATCATGGTGTAAGCCATGTATGAAAGGCATGCCAAAATTAGAAAAGATTTACCAGCAATATAAAAATCAAGGGGTCAATGTTATTAGTGTCAATACTGATGGCCCAAGAAGTATTTCGAAGGTTTTACCCTTATCTAGAGCTTTGGAATTAAGTTATCCAATAGTATCGGATATTAATAATGATGTGATGCAGGATATGGAAGTGACACAATTACCTACTTTGTTGATAGTGAATAAAAATGATGAAGTAGTATATCGACATGAGGGATTTAGTGATGGTGATGAGTTGGAAATAGAGGAGGAGATAGTTAAGAACTTAAAATAGTTTAGATGAAGTTTTTATTAGTATTGACTCTTTTTTTAGGCCTAGGTATTTCTATGGTGGCACAGTTTTCAGGAACCAACCTTATGGAATATCAATATGGTCAGTTGCCTGGTACAGATGATAAAGCTTTCCATTCGGTTTATAATAAACTGATGCTTAATTATCGCTATAAAGGCCTAAAGATAAGTGCAGGTGCTCAGTTGTATCAAACTCCTTATTCTGATCGAAATTATGTTGATCCTTCGTGGATTGGTTTAAACTACAAAAGAAAAGGTCTGGAGATAAAGGCCGGAAATCTAAATGAGACCTTAGCCAGAGGAATATTGCTGCGTTCCTACGAAATACAAGGAGCCATTCTTGAGGATAAGGGATTCAGAAGTAAACAGTATTTCTATCGTGATATAATGGGAGCTTCGCTTGGTTACAAAACCAAACGTTTCAGCGTGAAAGGTTTGTGGGGTTACTCTTTAAATAATGTCTATCCTCCAACTCAGGATTGGGATGTAAGGCGTTCCGATCAGATTGGGGCTTTTTATGGTGATTATACCCTTAAAAAGCAAACCATAGGAGTTTCGGTATTAAATGTTAAAAACACTCAGGAAGATAGTTATTATGGTTTGGGTTCACTTGCCGGAACCTTATTTCCATTCTTTAATTATTATGGAGCTTATGCTTTATCTCTAAACGGAAAAGATGGTAATGTAGATCCTGATACACACGCTATTTATGCAAGTCTTAATTTGTCTTTTTCAAAGTTTGGTTTCAGTCTGGAATTTAAGGATTACAAAAACTTCCTGATTGGATCGGGTATTAATGAGCCTCCAGCTTTGGTGCGTGAGCATTCTTATCGTGTGTTAAATAGAAGTACACATGTTTTACAACCACAAAACGAAACGGGTTTTCAATTGGAAGGTTTTTACCAGCCTTCCTTAAATACCGTATTTACGCTTAATTATACGAAGGCAACAAACGACTTTGGAAAAACATTTAATTATAGCGAGTGGTTTCTTGAATTTGCAACACTTTTTGGGGAGAATTTCGATTTTAAAGGATTCTTTGATTACGCCAATGATCCATTTAAAGGTGAATCTGATCGCTATTCGGCAGGGGTAAATCTGGATCAAACCATAAAACAGAAATATGGTCTAAAATTGGAATTTGAGTTTCAGACATTTGATCGGGATTCAAAAAGTACCCAAAACTATGTTACAGCACTTACCTTTCGGTATAAGTCAAAAGTGTTTGTAAATGTATTGGGAGAATTAAGTAATGATGTTTTTGTGACAGATGATCAGAAATTGTGGTTAGGAGGAACAGTTAGGTATAAAGTTAATTCGAGAAATAATCTACAGTTGTTTGCAGGAGAGCGCAGAGGAGGACCGGCATGTAGTGCAGGCATCTGTTATGAAGTACTCGATTTTAAAGGTGTTGAATTGCGATGGACAACACGATTTTAGTTCCTGCCTATGCAATTTTAATAAGGGCAATTAGGGATTTCGCTTAAGATATACCCTTATCAAAATGAAAGATTAAGAGTAGATATTTTCATAGATTTGGGTTTAGTTAAATGAAGCAGGTTGGGCTAAGGAGTTCAGCCTGTTTTTCGTTTTCAAGGGTAACATTATAAGCGAGCAAGCGTAGTATAATCCATAAACTTATTGGGTAAAATTGTTTTTAAGTAATTGTATGCTTAAATATACTAAGAGAGCATTTTATTCGTTTAAGTTAAAACACCAAAAACTACGTGCTTAATGGCTGCAATTGATAATTTTGTGGGACCAATAGGTAGAGCTAATGCTGCGCACCTATTAAGGCGAACCACCTTCGGATTTACTGAATCTGACCTTAGCCGGTTTTCGGCATTTACCGTTTCTCAGGCAATGGATGAATTGTTTGCCACTCCTCCAGAAGTAGAGCTTCCGATTGATTTGGCCACCGGTGAAACCTGGTTAAATCCGGCTGCAAGTGGATCAAATAGTGAACAAGAGGATCTGACCGATTATTTTATGATTTGGCATCTTGAGCAAATGCGCAAGTCGTCCACCAATATACAAGAGCGCTTAACCTGGTTTTACCATACTCATCTCCCGGTAAGCAAAGAAATCGTTAAAACATCTGAAATGCTTTATTATCAAAACGCGTTATATCGTCAATTTGCGTTTGGTAGCTTCAAAGAGATGTTTAAGTCCATTTGCATGGACAATGCCATGATGATATATCTGGATAATGGTACAAATGATGTGAGCAGTCCCAATGAGAATTACGCTCGTGAAATGTTTGAATTATATTCCATAGGTAGGGGAGCCCAGGTTAGTGAGGGGGATTATTCGAATTATACCGAAGAGGACATTAAGGCCGCCACTCGTATTTTAACGGGTTACGCTGTCGACAATACTTTTCAAACCATTAATCCCGATACACTTCTGCCAACCTCAAAGTTAAAAACAGCAGATCGGAATGGTCAAAAAATTGCTAATCGACACGATGCAGGTGAAAAGGTATTCAGTTCTCATTTTGGCAATGTTAGTATTACACCAGAAGAATTAGTGGATGACTATGCAACCGAAGAGTCGGCACTGAAAGAATTTGATGATATGATCGAAATGATTTTTGATCAGGATGAAACAGCACGTTTTATCACTCGTAAACTCTATCGTCATTTTGTATATTATAAAATTGATGCTTCCATTGAGAGCAATGTAATTGTACCCTTGGCTACCTTATTTAAGTCGTCGGATTATGATATGTCAGTGTTGGTAAAAGCTTTGTTGAGTTCTCAACATTTTTTCGATACTGATGATGGTGTATTGGCAAATAATGTACGTGGTTCAATCATAAAATCGCCTATTGAGTTAATCATGGGCACATTGAATCTTTTTAATGTTGAGGCGCCAACTGACTTGAATGTTTTATACAATACCGTTTACAAAGATGGGATCTTCGATTTTATAAAAGTTCAAGGATTAAATTTTTATGATCCTTTTGAAGTAGCAGGCTACCCGGCATATCATCAATATCCGGTTTACAGTCGCAACTGGATTACACCGCATTCATTGGCTTACCGTTATCAGTTTAGTGAATTGATATTAAATGGTGTCAATCGCAAGAGCGAGGATTTAGGATTAAAAATCAATCTATTAGATTGGCTTGAAAATTCCGGAGCGATAAGCGAACCTGCCAATGCGGATATATTGATAGATTCTCTCATTGAATTGATGATTCCATTTCCTTTAGCCGCTGAACGCCGTGATTTCTTTTTGGAAGAAGTATTTCTGGATGGCCTGTATTCAAGTGCCTGGACCATGGAGTGGAATAATTATAAAACCGACCCTGGTCAATACAGAACAACAGTGGAGAGCAGGATTCAGGTTTTAGTGAATGCGATTATGCAATCGCCGGAATATCAGTTGTACTAATAGACCATTAAGATGAAGAGAAGAAATTTTATACGCAATATAGGAGCTGCAACTGCCGGAGGATATGCTTTAGCTGGTATTCCCTTAAAAGCTATGACAGCCAATTCGCCATTGGCACAGGCTGCTTTAAATGCCGACAATGACAATGTATTGATTTTTGTGCAGTTGCATGGAGGTAACGATGGCTTAAATACTTTGGTGCCTATTGGGCAATACAATGAATATTACAACGCCCGAGCTAATATTGCCATACCCGATCATGGAACACGTAGTTATATTAATGTGGATGAAAGCATTCCTGAAAGTCGTCAGGTTGGATTGCATCCTGATATGATTCATTTCAAGCAATTGTATGAACAAGATAAAGCCGTTGTGATTCAAAATGTGGGTTATCCGCAAATGAATGGATCTCACTTTAGAGGTCGTGATTTGGTTTTTATGGGTCTGGATGGTACCGAGGATAATGAAAATGTAGCCTCAGGTTGGATGGGACGTTTTCTGGATATGGAATATCCGAATTACCCTGATGCCTATCCAAGTGATTCGATGAAGGACCCAGTTGCCATAGAAATGGGAAGTGCTATGTCAATTGCTTTTCATCGCGAAAAAGGAATTCCAATAGGATTAAATGTGCAGAGTCCATCGGCTTTTTATGATTTGATAAATGGTGTTGGTGTAGATGATGCAAGTTTTTATAAACCTGATGGTTATGCTGGTGATGAATTGGAATATCTGTGGCAGTTCGAAGGCATGTCGAATGTTTACGCCGATCGCTTAAAAGATGTTTATGATACAGGAAACAATTCAAGTATTGAATACCCAGAAGAATATCCTGCCCCGACACCTTCTCGATATAAGAAGAATCCACTATCAGGCCAGTTGCGTTTAATTGCCCGCTTGTTAAAGGGAGGCATTAAAACGCGCATTTTTATGTGTCGCATGGGTGGATTTGATACGCATGGTAATCAGGTGGAGGAGTATGATTCAACCCTGGGTACTCATGCCGCTTTAATGTACCATTTGTCTTCGGCCATTAAAGCCTTTCAGGATGATTTGGCGGGTTTGGGATTAGAGGAAAAAGTACTGACCATGACCTTTACAGAGTTTGGACGTCGTGTACATTCCAACAACAGTTATGGCACTGATCATGGTTCATCCACACCTGTATTTATTTTTGGTAAAACAGTAAGTGGCAAGGTGGTTGGTGATAATCCCGACCTTCAGGATTTGGTGGGCGGCAATATGAAATATCAAGTGGATTATCGTCAGGTATATACTTCTGTGCTGCAAGACTGGTTTGGTGCCAGCGATGAAGCATTGGCAATTGCACGTTTCGACAAGTTTAAGGATACCAAAATTAATATTTTTGGAACTGATATAGGGATAGAAGAACTATATGCAGGTAAGGTACAAGCAACCGCTTTTCCTAATCCGGCCTCTTCAAATTTAACTATCCAGTTTAATATGCTCATGCCGGGTGATGCTCTGGTTTCCATTTTTGATGTATATGGAAAGATGGTATATCGCAGAAGTATCAATGGATTGTATTATGGTTTTCACAAGCACAATATTAATGTAAGTGGATTGCCACAAGGTCAATATTTATTTTCTGTAAAAACCGGGCAATATGTTGAAAGTGGCAAGGTAATAGTGAAATAAGAAACTACCCTAAATAAAGACAAAATGCCTCCTGTGATAAGGGGGCATTGTTGTTTTAGGATAATTCCATTTATCAAGATTATTTATAATAAGCATTTTTAAAGATCTAAAGTAAGCCATTTATAAACTGCTGTTACACATACAATAAAAAAAACAGCTTAATAAAAGTATTCCAAAGTCAATAGAATAAAGGTGATTGAATTATTTGTAAACTAACTCAGATAAAACAAATGTGTTACGTTTTGTAGTTTTGCTTATTAACAATAAGAATAATTGCTATTTTAGCTAATGCTATGTAATATAAGTTAAATACCCGCATAGTGTTGATTAAGTTTGACTGTAGAAGTTATTTTGAAAGATGGTATGCGTCCAAAG
This sequence comes from uncultured Carboxylicivirga sp., assembly GCA_947503525.1. Classification (GTDB taxonomy): domain Bacteria; phylum Bacteroidota; class Bacteroidia; order Bacteroidales; family Marinilabiliaceae; genus Carboxylicivirga. The sequence goes on from CANNEA010000001.1 coordinate 633,526, forward strand.
GATACAGAGCAATATTGGTTCATAGCTTAAGTTCAGCCAATTGTGATGCCATATTGGTCAAAAGATTATAAAAACTATCATAAATGCTAAAATTAAAACGATCCACTTATGCAACATGGTCATTTAGACTCTTAATCTATTTGATTGTAATAAACATTGCTTCTTTTTTCATAGTTGTTAATTATGACAAATTTCTTACAAACACTGATGAAATTCTTCGTATAGGACGGATTCTTGGTATCATTGGAAATGTATTTTTTGCTGTTGGTTTAATTTGTACTGTAATTAGTATTGTTAAAAAGGAGAAACGGAATTATCTCTACTTCGTTTCAATTATTGTTTATCCAATAATATTGCTGCTTTTCTTAATAAATAAAATTCAATATAGTTTATAAATGAACGACTCAAATAAACCAACAAATCAACAGCCTAACAATCCATTACATGGTGTAAAGTTGGCTGATATACTAGAACGATTAGTAAAAGAATTAGGATGGGAAGAGTTAGGTGCAAGAATAGATATCCGATGTTTTAACAATGATCCATCAATAAAATCGAGCCTTAAGTTTTTGCGTCGTACACCATGGGCCAGGGAAAAAGTGGAGCAGCTGTATTTAAAGGTGATTAAGGCCTGATAGATTAACCAGAGTATTCAAATCAATAAGAAATATACCTTAGTTAAGGACGAGGAATAAATAAAAATCTACAAGCAGAATTAATTATGACCAGACAAGAACACCTGGAATTTTGTAAAAAATGTAAGAAACGTAAAAGTGATATAAAACAAGGATTGCTTTGTGGAATCACTGGAATGAAAGCTGATTTTGAAGAGACTTGTGAAAATTATGAGCATGATCCATATGTTCAGGAATCTACATTCGAAAGTGAAGAAACAGGTAATCAATTAGGAGTAGGTAAGATCGACGCCGAAACATTTAACCTATTCAGATCTCACCAAGACTTTTATTATGCCATTGTTGGTGGCCTTTTGGCCAGTTTAATTAGCGGTGTAATTTGGGCAGCTGTTACCGTTAGTACCGGATATCAGATTGGGTATATGGCCATTGGAGTTGGACTTATCGTTGGATATGCCGTTCAGTTTTTTGGAGCTGGAATAGATCAGAAATTTGGTTTTTTGGGTGCCTTTTTATCAGTATTCGGATGCTTGCTGGGTAACTTGTTTAGTCAGGTTGGCTTTTATGCTCAGGATGCATCTTTAGGATATCTTGAAGTATTATCATATTTGAGCTTCCCTTTAATTATTGAAATCTTAATCGAATCTTTCTCCCCAATTGATATACTATTTTATGGTATTGCAATTTATGAAGGTTACAAGTTAGCATTTCGGAAAATTTCAATGCTTGAAATAAGTGAAATTCAAAATCCAGAATTTGATGCATCTCCTTCAAATTCTAATCTACGTATGCCTTTGGTTGTGGTTTCGATTTTCGCCATTGGGTTTTTTATGTATAAAGTGCAAAAAGGAGTTAGCGGTTTTAAAACTTACCAATATGAGTCCGGTAAAACGATGTCAGAAGGAGAATTAGTCAATAGTAAGGAAGAAGGAAAATGGACTTTTTGGTATGAAAATGGGAACAAACAGGTGGATGCTCATTTTACTGAAGGCATCCCTGATAGCTTATGGCAATGGTACAACGAATCTGGTAACATGATAAAAAAAGGTCATTATAAAAATGGTCTTGAACATGGAGTTTGGATCAATTATTATGAGAATGGACAGCAACAAGACTCTGGACTTTATCAGAGTGGAAGGATGAATGGCTTTTGGAAGTTTTGGTATGAAGATGGTCAACTTCTACAGGAGGGTACTTATAAAAGAAATGCACAGGACGGTAACTGGAAAATTTTTCATGAGAATGGTAACTTATCTAACGAAGGGCTTATGAAAGAAGGTGTCATGTCAGGTTTGTGGAATAATTATTACGACAATGGCAAACTGGAAAGTGTACTGATTCATAAGTCAGCTGAGAAGTTGATTGTACAAGATACCTGGGATTTGAATGGCAAACAGCTTGTTAAGGATGGAAATGGAGCCTTTAAATCGTATAGTAAATCTGGTCAGTTGTTGGTTACAGGTGAAATAAAAGATGGATCACGAATTGGAGAGTGGGTAACTTATTTTGAGGATGGCAAAATAAAGGAAAAAGGGCTTTATGAAAATGATCTTTATAAGGTTATAGATGTTTGGGCGTCTAATGGCGATGCAATTGTTACAGATGGAAACGGAATGTACAAATCATATTACCTCGATAGTGAAAATGTGATGGAATCGGGTAAGATAGTTGATGGTTTGCGTGAAGGTAAGTGGGAGCTATATTATGAAAGTACTCAAACTTTGTTTCAGGATAATATTTATTTGAAAGGTAAACAAACTGGTGTATCGAATTCCTATTTTGAATCAGGCCAATTGTATGTGAGTGGCCAATTGAAAGATAATAAGAGGGACGGTGAATGGAATTGGTATTATGAGAGCGGTCTTATTTCATCTTCAGTTTCATTTATTGACGATAAGAAAGATGGTAAGCAAACCATGTGGAGCGAGATGGGAGATGTAACAAAAGAGGAGTATTATAAAAATGGGGAATTAATTGAGGAGAAGGTCTTTTAGCTATTAGTATTGAAGTTGGCTCATAAAGATAGAACTAACTTTATTAAGGATGCTAAGTGCATAAAATCAGTTGATTTCTATTGCTGTCAGTAGTGCCTTTAAGTTTTTTAAGGAATAAAACTTGGAAGTATCCATATTTTATTGGGATATTTATATGATCAGAATTAAGTTCTGAAGTACCAGAGGTAATCTCGTTGAAGTAGAAAGATCATCTAAAGAAAATAGTCATGGGAAAAGGTCAAGACGCAAAGAAAAACGTAAAAAAAGAGCCGCTAAAAACAGCGAAGGAAAAAAGAGCTGAAAAGAGATTAAAGAAAGCAAAGAAAGAATAATTAATTAAGTATTAAACGGATATTAACAACGCTCGGTGCCTTTCAGTATGGTATTGAGCGTTGTTTTTGTTTAATATAATTGTCGAAACGACTTCATGCCATAATTTGATTAAAGTTTGATTTGATAGATGTGGAAAAGCATTAATCCATCCAGCGCCTGATAATTCATGCTTCTTGACCTCCAATTATAATTTTGTTACATTGTGTCGTACTTTTGAAATTATACACAATTATTTAAACCTCATACTACTATGATAAACTTCTTATCCCGGTCATCAAGATGGATGACTTTAGGCGTAATAGTAAGTCTTATTTCTCTTTCTTTTATTTCGACTGCGCAGGGCACACGCTTACTTCGTCAGCCCAATATTAGCGATAATCATATTGTTTTTACCTACGGTGCTGATTTATGGATAAGTGTTAAAAGCGGCGGTAATGCAATACGCTTAACAAGTACTGCAGCTGTAGAAAAAGATCCTTATTTTTCACCGGATGGTCAAACCATTGCATTTACCTCTAATCGTTCTGGTACTGATGAAGTCTATACCATGTCAGTTAATGGTGGAGATGTTAAACGTCTAACCTGGTATCCGGCCAGTTCGCAGGTGCGCGGATGGACACCTGATGGAAAACGAATTTTATATGCATCAACGCGTGAAACAGCACCCTCACGTTTCGATCGACTTTGGACAGTCAGTAAGGATGGCGGGCCATCAGAAATGTTAACTCATCAATGGGGAACAAAGGCTTCCTATTCTAAAGATTCTAAATATATTGCAGTGGATAAAATTCGTCGCTGGGATTGGGAATGGAGAGCTTATCGTGGTGGTCAGAATACTCCATTAATTATCCTAAACCTTGAAGATTGGAGTGAAGAATTATTACCCAATGAACGCACAACGGATGTTCAACCGGTTTGGTTAGGAGATAAGGTGTTTTTTATTTCTGATCGCAGTTGGGTAAGTAATATTTGGGCCTACTCTACGGATTCAAAGGAATTAGAACAATTAACTACTTTTGAAAACACAGATATAAAATACCTGTCGGGTTATAAAAATGAGTTGGTATTTGAACAGGATGGTTATTTACACATCTATAATATCAGTGAGAAGTCAACGGTTAAACTGAATATAAATGTTGTTGGCGATTTTCCTTGGGCTGAAATGCAATGGGAAGATGTAAGTGGCAATGTCAATTATGCAACGCTTTCACCAAGTGGTAAACGAGCAATAATGGCTGCGCGTGGCGAAGTATTTACGGTCCCTGTTGAACACGGGAATGTGCGTAATATCACCAATAATTCATCTGCAGCAAATCGCAAAGCAATCTGGTCTCCAAAAGGAGATAAGATAGCCTGGTTCTCCGATGCTAATGGTCAATATGACTTGATATTAACATCTCAGGACGGACTTGATAAACAAGAGACTATTTCATTAGGTGAGTCAAAAATGATATGGGAGCCAACATGGTCACCCGATAGTAAATATATTGCCTTCTGTGATGATGATGTGCGCGTGAGAGTTTTGGATGTTGAAGCCAGGACTATTAAAACAGTGGATGTTGGTGGTAATAATCTGGAAAGAGGTGATTTAGGTATCACATGGTCAACTGATTCAAAACATCTGGCTTATGCCAAATCAGGAGCAAATCATTTCCGTAGAATTCATATTTGGTCGAGCGCTGATAATAGCGTGAAGCCGGTGACGAACTCAATGGCCGATGCTTTTTCCCCGGCTTGGGATAGGGATGGAAAGCATTTATACTTTTTGGCAAGTACTGATTTGGCCTTGCGTTCGAGTTATGTCAATACCAGTGTGATGTCACCTGAGTCGCCAAGCTATAGTGCTTATGTTATTAATCTTCGTAAGGAGGACAAATCACCGTTTGAATTAAGAAGTGACGAGGAAGAAGTAAAGAAAGACGATCCTAAGAAGGAAAATAAGGCTGATGATAAAAAGAAGTCGAAGAAGGAGAAAGGAGATAAAGACGATGGTAAAGAGGATAAAGAAGAAGAAAAGAAGGAAATGACTATCGTCATTGACTTTGAGAATATCGAGCGACGTATTATAGCAATGCCAATGCCTAAAAAATCTTACCAATATACTATAGCTGGTCCTAAGGGCACGGTGTTCATAAGCGAGTCGAAAGAAAAAGGCAATACCATCCATAAGTTTATTCTTGAAAAACGTGAAGCAAAAGAATTTGTGAGTGGAGCACGTTCAGTTTCTGTCTCAGCTGATGGAAAGCAGATGTTAGCCAGAATGGGTGTATCGTGGAAAGTAATGGCTACATCTAAACCCAATGGGAAGGATGGTAAAACGCTTAAGTTAAGCCTTAAAACCAACCTGGATCGTTATCAGGAATGGGAACAAATGTTTAACGAGGCCTGGCGTTACCAGCGCGATCTGTTTTACGATCCGAATATGCACGGGCGCGATTGGAATGAGGTTTACCAACGTTATTCGCCTTTGGTTCCTTACATCAAACACCGTAGCGATTTAAATTATGTATTAGACATGATGAACGGTGAGTTATCCGTTGGTCATAGTTTTGTATTTGGTGGCGATATGCCGAAAGTAGAAAAGGCTTCGGTAGGAATGTTGGGAGCTAATCTGGTAGCTGATGCATCTTATTGGAAAATAGAACGCATATTCACAACTGAGAGTTGGAACCCTGGCATGTCAAGCCCATTGGAACGTCCTGGATTAAAGGTGAAAGAAGGCAATTATCTGGTTGGGATTAATGGTCAAGAACTTAAGGCAGCTCAGGATCCATATGAAGCTTTAGACGGAACAAGAGGCGTACAAACTGTTCTTCATATCAATGACAAAGCAAGCTTTGATGGAAACTGGAAAATTACTGTTAAGCCAATTTCAAGCGAAGGAGCTTTACGTCAACGAACATGGGTTGAAGATAACCGCCGTTTGGTTGATGAATTATCAGGAGGTAAGTTGGCCTATATTTGGGTTCCGAATACCTCTAGTCAGGGCTTTGTGTCCTTTAATCGTTATTATTTTGCTCAGCAAGATAAAGAGGGAGCTGTTATTGACGAGCGCTTTAATGGAGGAGGTTTATTGGATGACTATATGGTTGACCTGATGAAACGCGATCTAAGAGCGGCTTTAACCAATGAAGTGCCCAATGGCGCTCCAATTCTTTTACCTGCCGGTATAAAAGGACCAAAAGTATTATTGATTAATGAAATGGCCGGTTCAGGTGGAGATTTTTTTCCATGGTCGTTTAAGCAACAAAAAATTGGGCCTGTTGTAGGTGTGCGTACCTGGGGTGGATTAGTTAAATCATCAGTTCATTATCGCCTGGTTGATGGAGGAGCTCTAACGGCTCCGGATAATGCAGTATTTGACCCAATCAATAATGTGTGGGTAGGGGAGAATGTAGGAATAACGCCTACAATTGATGTACGCCAAAATGCGGCTGATCTGGAAAAAGGTATTGATCCTCAATTGCAGCGAGCAGTGCAAGAAGCCTTATCCTTATTGAAAGAAAAAAAAGTGATTACACCACCGTCATATTCGACACCAGCACTGAAAAAATAATATAGTGGTCCGAAGCTTATGGTTTCGGACCATTGTTCTTAAAAACCAATTTGTTCGTAGGCCAATTTATGAATAATAATACGTTGGTAACGCCCGGCAACCCAAGTTTTACCTATTATGGCTAAACCTTCGTCTTGCGTCTTGAAGAAAGCAGCAATCTCCATTGGATTGGTATGCCCGATATAGCGCGTGTGTATTAATTCATTACTTTCCGAATTGAAGAAAAAGAGAGCCACCTGATTGGTTTTTGTCGTAGCCGCATAGATGATCATATCTTTGTTAGATAATGTGGTTTTAATCACTTGCACCGGAGATTCGGCTTTAAGTTCAGCAAAACCTACAGTACTTAACTGCGATACGTTTTGAGTATTATTAACATCAATGGTAGCATCAATACCCATTGCTACATTGCCCACATTAAATTTGGATGTGGCAATGGCAAATTGATTGGCACTTTTATTCACTGTGGCACTTATTCCGCCTTGTTCTTGAAAGCCATTGACACGTCCTGTGATTTGACCTGAATTATGACTAAGCATCATCAGTGATAAGGTATAGTTTGAAAAACCATTAACCGCGTAATAAAGGCCTGAGTTATCAAAGGAGTTGATGAAAAATGGAAATGGTGTTCTTTGTTTTTTCAGGTGCTGGAAAATATCGTATGAGAAATCCTTATTGGTTGGTGTACTTACACTAAATTGTTGTCCAAAGCCAGCATTTAATCCTGTAATTACTGAGTTGGTGCCAATGGCATCATAAGATAATATCACTGTGCTCTGATTTTCACTATTGTAATGAGCTGCTAGTGGATAACTTTCATTGGTTGCTCCTAACTCACTAAGTTCTCCATTACTCAGGTTGATGCTTACAATTTTTGTTCTAAACGAATTATCATCCATACATACAAATCGTACCTGATCAATAGCAAGCATCAATCCCGGCACGGGACTGACATAGGAAGCATCTATCTGAGTTTCCCAATCTAAAACACCGGCAGAATTCGTTTTCATTAGGTGGATGGTGGGGAAGTTGGTGTTTTGTATATCGTTTAATGCCGATAAAACAACAATACTACCATCAGAAGTTTCAAGTGCATCAACCGGATAATAATTAATGCCAACATCTGCGTTGTCATACACTTTCATAAAATTATAGTCAGGTGCCACTTCATTCTTGGATGAATTGCAGGCGCTCAATAGCACAAGTGACAGGACCAATGTTATATAATAATTTGTCAGTTTCATCTTCTCTTCTCCTTAAAATAATAACACTCAACAGCACCCTTTTTAGTAATCTTACTAATGGGAAATATTACCGATAGGTTTATTTTTAACGCATTCAGACTAAGCTTATCCTGAACATCATATGTACTTGATGTAAAAAGGCTGTTGTTGTATCGGTTTTTTTCGTTACTTATTGGGTTGAGGTTATATTGATATGTAGCTCCCAGTGTTAATATCAATTGATCAAAATCGTAACTAATTCCTGCACCTGCACCAATGTCCCACTTGCTAATGATGTAATTGCTTTTGTAATCGCCGTTGACATTAGTTTGTTGAATGACACCTGAATTAATTCCATCACTTCGTGTGTAATCGGATTGAACCGACTTTTCAGCAATAAGCAAAAGCCCATAACTAAATAATCCTTCTACATATGGTTTAAGTTTAGCCGTACCGATATAATAGCGCACTACAAGAGGTATCTCAAAATAGCGAAGCTTTTGCTGATGATCATGGTAGGCTGTAAGAGTTGACCCATCTGTTTCATTCCATAATTGCTCATTATTATATCCATAGGAATAGCTGGAATAATTTGGAAGCAAGCCAACATGAAGGTTACCCATAGCAGGATAGAACATGACGAAGCCAAACTGATGTCCCAAGTTGCTCATCATATTGTCATAGGATTTGCTGGTGTAATTAGGAGTAGTACCTAAAAACTCAACCACTTGATGTCCCTCGCTGGTTCGGGGTTGCGAAAAGTTTACACCTCCATAAAAACCGACAAGCAAGGAGGGTTTATTTTTATCTTGTGCCCTTCCGGTTATTCCTAAAAGCAATAGAAATACCAGGGTGATTAGTTTTATTTTCATAGTTGAGTGTTATACAGACATAACGCAGTATGTCTTGAATTATTACGAAAAGAGGACATCAAATGTTTTAAAAATAGTGAGCATTAGTTAAGGGGTTTTCTAATGCTTAAGCTTTAGTATAAATAGTCCGATTAAAGGGGGTAAATACTATTAAAAGTAAAATTTACGTTTAAAAAGTTTTTAAAAGTAAATTTTACTTTTATATTTGACTTTATCAAAATCAAACTATGCTATACGACCAATACGATAAAAATAAAAGGTATATTTCAGTTGACTGTACAATTTTTGGTTATGAACAAGATCAATTAAAACTGCTTGTTTTTAAGCGTATTATTGAGCCAGCCCTTGGTGAGTGGTCATTGATTGGGGGATGGGTGAAAGAAAATGAATCGGCCGAAGAAGCTGCCCGCAGAGTACTGCATTTTATTACCGGACTAAGCGATATTTATTTGGAACAGGTTCATGTGTTCTCTGATCCTAAGCGTGACCCGGGCGGTAATGTGCTTACTGTGGTTTTTAATGCTCTTATTAAAGTGGAGGAACACAGCTCTCAACTAATAGAGAAGTATGATGCTAAATGGTTTTCAATTGATCAGGTACCTAAACTGATTTTCGACCATGATGATATGTTTCGAATTGCTTTTGAAAAATTACGTTTAAAAGCAACTTACAATCTTATCGGTCGTCAACTCTTACCTGAAAAGTTTACCATTACTCAACTGCGCAACTTATATAACGCCATTTTCCAAAAAAGCTTTGACCCGGGAAACTTCAGAAAGAAAGTGCTTTCGTTAAATGTACTGGAGCAATTAGAGGAAAAAGATATGACCGAATCTAAGAAAGGGGCCTTTTATTTCAAATTTAAAGACATAGAAGAGAGTAATGTGGTTGAACCCATATTTAGAAATGCAATAAAATTTTAGAACATATTTAAAACAAATTAAATGGAGTCTTTTCAATTTACAGAACATTCGCACCGCAGATATAATCCTTTAAACGGGGATTGGGTATTGGTGTCGCCACATCGTACAAAGCGTCCGTGGCAAGGAAAAGTGGAGAAGCCAGCTGTTGATGAGCGTCCACAATATGATGAAAAATGTTACCTGTGTCCGGGCAACGAAAGAGCAGGAGGGCATAATAATCCGGAGTATAAGGATGTCTTCGTTTTTCAGAACGACTTTAGTGCCTTAGTACCTGATATCCCACAGGGCGAATTTGCTAAAAAAGGATTGTTCAAAGCTGTTAGTGAACGCGGGTTCTGTAAAGTAATTTGTTTTTCGCCACGTCATGATTTAACCATTCCTGAAATGGAAGTGGAGAATATCAAAAAGGTAGTTGATGTATGGGCAAGTGAATATGAAGAGATAGGAAAACTGGACTTTATTAATCATGTTCAGATTTTCGAGAATAAAGGGGATATCATGGGATGTAGTAATCCTCACCCACATGGTCAGATATGGGGACAATGTTCTGTACCTGTTGAGCCGGCTAAAGAGTCGAAAATGCAAAAGGACTATTTCGATGCCAACGGAAAAACCTTACTTGGCGATTATATCGAAGAAGAGTTAAAGGACAAAGAACGCATTTTGGTTGAAAATGATCATTTTGTGGCTTTAGTGCCTTTTTGGGCAACATGGCCTTTCGAAACCATGATTGTAAGTAAAAGAGCCGTTTCAAACTTAACTCAATTAACAGAAGACGAGAAATTGGCTTTAGCTGATGCTTACAAAAAACTGACTGTAATGTATGATAATCTATTTGAGGTTTCATTCCCATATTCAGCAGGAATACATCAGGCACCAACCGATGGGGAAGAGCATCCTGAATGGCACTTACATATGCATTTTTATCCACCATTGCTACGTTCAGCAACCGTTAAGAAATTTATGGTAGGATACGAAATGATGGCCAATGCGCAGCGCGACATTACAGCTGAGCAAGCCGCTGATCGTTTACGTGCTCTTCCGACTGCACATTATAAAACAAAATAAAGTTAAAAAGCTGGTAGCGATCACCTGATTACTACCAGCTAAATAATATAACACTTAAATCAGTTAAGAATGAATATTACAAGTTTAATCGAAAAAATCAACGGTGGAAATAATCCGTTTTTCAAAGAGATTTATGGAAATGATCAAGCTATCCTAAAAGAACAAGCAGATCGTTACACAAAGTATATTAATGAGTTTAAGAGCATTTACGGAACAGACGACGTAATGCTATTGAGTTCTCCAGGTCGAACTGAGGTAGGTGGTAACCATACTGATCATCAATTAGGTCGTGTATTGGCTGGTGCAGTCAACCTGGATAATATCGCTGTAGCTGCTGCGAATAACACTAATACTGTACGTATCACATCTGTTGGTTTCGATCCGTTTGAAGTTGATTTAAGCGAGTTGGAAGTAACTGAATTCAAATTGACACCGGGCAATATTGTACGCACCATTGCCAAAGAAATCAAAGCACTTGGTTTTGAAGTATCAGGTTTTGATGCGGTAATTCATGGTTGTGTTCCTGAAGGTTCAGGTTTAAGCTCTTCTGCTTCATTTGAAGTATTGATTGGAGCTATCTTCAGTAACCTGTTTAATGCAGGTAAATTAGATCCGGTTGACAATGCTAAAATTGGCCAGAAAGCAGAGCATGCATGTAAGAAATTCTGTGGTTTAATGGACCAGACTGCTTGTGCTGTTGGTGGTTTTATTACCATTGATTTTGCTGACAAAGCTAATCCTGTTGTGAAAGCTCTGGATTTTGACTTTGCTAAAACAGGATATTCATTAGTGATTACAAATACAGGTGGTAGCCATGGTGGATTAGATGAAGAGTATAATTCATTGCCAGGTGAAATGAAGGCCGTAGCCAAAGAATTAGGACAGGAAGTACTTCGTCCACTTTCAATGGAAGATGTTGTAAAAGGAATTCCAACTATTCGTGAAAAGGTGGGTGATCGTGCTATTTTGCGTGCCATTCACTTCCAGAGTGACAATGCTCGTGTTGTTGACCAGGTAGCTGCTTTAGAAGCAGATAAGTTTCAGGAATTTCTGGGAATGGTTATCGATTCAGGTAGTAGCTCATACATGTATAACCAGAATATTTTTGTTGGTGGTGAAACTAAGCATCAGAATGTAGCGCTTGCCTTAGCCATGAGTGAATTGGTATTAAAAGGTAAAGGAGCATGGCGTGTACATGGTGGCGGATTTGCCGGTACTATTCAAGCCTTTGTTCCAAATGATTTATTGGATGAATATATTTCAACCTTAGAATCCGTATTTGGTGAAGGTAACTGTCACAAGTTATTTATCCGCTCTAAAGGAGCTGTACAAGTAAAATTGTAAATTATATATTGAGCACAAGGAATAGGATATTCTTTGTGCCTTTTTTATTTAAATCAGAAGCTAAATTTTTATCATGACAAATAAAAAACCGAATTATACAGTTCCATTTATTATCATGTCATTTTTACTTTTCCTATTGGGATTTGTGACATGGATGAATGGTATATTAGTGCCTTTCCTTCAGAAACTTTATGATCTGGAGCCTGCAACTGCTCAGTTAGTGAATGCAGCATTTTTTGGTGCATATATTTTCTCAATTCCTGTTGGAGGATTTGTTAAGAAGTTGGGTTATAAAAAGAGTGTAATTATCGGATCTTTAATCACCGGTTTAGGTAGTTTACTTTTTATACCAGCTGTAACTGCAGGATTTGGTATGTTCCTAGTTGCACTTTTTATTAGTGCCATTGGAATTGTTCTTCTTCAAGTTGCTGCCAATCCATACGTTATTGCTTTAGGTAGCCCAGAAACATCATCTGCGCGTTTGACTTTAGCCATGGCCGTTAATTCTGCAGCAGCAGTGTTAGCTCCTGTTGTTGGGACAGCACTTATTTTAAGTAAAGTAACCGATGATCCAGCGGTGGATGCGCTTCTTGCAAAACCAGTTTATTATGTGCTTGGTAGCATTGCAGTTGTGACAGGTATTTTACTAATTTTCATGAAACTACCTGCAATCTCTGATGATGATTCGGTAGAATCTGGTGGCGAAAAAAGATCTGCTTGGAGTTATACGCATTTAGTATTAGGGTTTATTGCCATTGGTATGTATATGGGGCTTGAAGTAGGAGTTAATTCATTTTTGTTCCGATATATGGAAACAAAGATTGCCCTTCCGGCAGATCAAATCAAATTTTATATGGGAGTATATCCATTTGGATTTGTGATTGGCCGTTTAGTTGGAGCAGGTATACTAAAGAAGTATTCGCCTAATAAAGTGTTAGCTATTTCTTCATTGTTAGGAGCATTAATGATTTTAGTTACTGTTTCAACAGAAGGGTATGTAGCACTTTGGTCTATACTGGGAACAGGACTATTTCATTCTATTATGTGGTCAGTTATATTTGATCTCGCCCTAAAAGATGTTTCACCAAGTGCCGCAAAACTAGGTTCAGGTATTTTATGTACCGGTGTTGTTTTTGTTGGATTATGGACTTACGTTATGGGAAGTATTGAGGCAGTTTCAAATATTTCAACTGCGTACATGGTTTTATGGGTGTTTTACGCCTTTATTATTTACTTTGCATTATTCGGATCTAAGATTAGAAGAAAAGTAGCATAATAATTAAAAAAGAAACGATGAATAAAGCTTCAGACGTATTTAAGATAAAAAATCGCAATGGGGTAGTGGTAACCTTTATTGCTCGAGGTGGTCAGGTTATTGGTATTGAAGTGCCGGATAGAGACGGGCAAGTTGATGATGTGGTTATCGGCTATCAATCGGTGGAAGATGCATTGGCTGGTGATGGTTATTTTGGTGCTATTTGTGGTCGTTATGCAAACCGAATTGTAGAAGGTAAATTCGATTTGAATGGTGAAACTATTCAGTTGGATTGCAATAACGATAAAAATCATCTGCATGGTGGCGTTGATGGATTCAATAACCGTGTTTGGGAAGTAAAGCCTAACCAAGAAAAACGTTTTTCGGAATCTTATAAATTAGCATTAGTTAGCCCGGATGGGGATCAAAAGTATCCTGGTGAACTTAAAATTGAAGTGGTTTATGGATTGACTGAAGAAAACGAGTTTGTAATCGAATACAATGCGGTCTCTTCAAAAGACACCATCATCAATTTAACGAGTCATGCCTACTTTAACCTTGAAGGTGCAGGCAAGGGAACAGTTGAAGGACACGAATTGGAGATGAATGCTTCAAAGTACACTCCTATTTCAGGTGTGATTGGCACTGTAACAGGTGATATCGCCGATGTAAAAGGTACTGCCATGGATTTTGTAGATACAAAAACTATCGGTGAGGCTATCGCTTCGGATGATGCACAAGTTGCTTTGGTAGATGGAATCGATCACAATTTTGTAATTGATGGATATGACGGAAACCTACGATTGGCAGCCAGATTAAACGATCCTGTAAGTGGACGTGAGATGGAAGTGTTTACCGATCAGCCAGGAATTCAGATTTATACCGGTAGTCATTTTGATGGTACCGAAACCGGAAAATTAGGATCTCCTATTGTAAAATGGGCTGGTGTAGCAATGGAAACCCAGATTTTCCCTGATTCTCCAAATAAAGAGCATTTTCCAAATGCGGTATTAAAAGCCGGTGAAACTTATAATCACACATGTGTTTATAAATTTATCTAAGACAAAAGTTTTTTCATATAAAGCCATCTTCAATTCGAGGATGGCTTTTTTAGTTAAAAAACCTCCTTCGGGATAAGGGAATAAAACCATTAGGTTTTCTTTATGAAGATACGAAAGGTGATGAAGTACATTATTTCATTATTTTTGGAACAGATAAACCTCATACAAAATGCAAACTAAATCTTCATTGGCCTCACAGGGCTCCAGAATTGTTGTGGTAGATGCCCTGCGTGGACTTGCCCTTGTTGGAATACTTTTATTACATGCCTTAGAACATTTTGATTTTTATTGGCCAGCCCAGTATAATCCAAGCGTATTGGCCGGAGTTGATAAGTTGATATATGATGTAACGTTTTTCTTATTTGCAGGTAAATCGTATGCTATATTTTCTGTGCTGTTTGGCTTTAGCTTTTATATTCAGATGCAGAATCAGGAGAAAAAAGGCATTGATTTTCGAGGCCGTTTTGTTTGGCGTTTGATTATCCTATTGATATTTGGTTATCTGCATACTCTTATATACATGGGTGATATCTTAATGATATATGCTATTATGGGCTTGCCTTTGATCTTGTTTTATAAGGTGCCAACACGTTTTTTAATTGCTGTGGCACTTATTCTATTGATGCATGTAACGCGTATTTATGAATTGATTTATAGTTTTATTAATCCTGAATTTACCATACAGCGCGATTGGGGAGAGTGGGGTAAAGCCTTTAAAACATTCTGCAGTGGATCTTTTACTGATGTCTTGAAACATAACAGCAGTGCAGCCCTAATTACAAAAATAAAGTGGACAATTGCATCAGCACGGGTATATCAATTATTTGGATTGTTTATAGTTGGAATGGTATTGGGACGCATTGGATTTTTTCAGAAGGCAGAAGAGAATAAAAAGCAACTCTGGAAAGTGTTTATAATTGGTTTAGGTGGTTTGGTTTTCTTTCAGATTACCCGATTGGCTATACCCAAACTAATAGAATTTAATGCAACACAATCCTCTTTAATAGTTGAACTGTCAGGTATATTTTCAAACCTATCCATGTTAGCGATGTGGATTAGTGGTTTTATGCTGATGTATTTCCGATTTAAAAATGCATCAATCTTTAAAGGTTTATCGCTCTATGGAAAAATGAGCTTAACGAGCTACGTTGCTCAACCTCTGATAGGAGTACCCTTGTTTTATGGTTATGGATTAGCGTTGTATCAATATTTAGGACATACCCTAAGTTTTTTATATGCAATAGTATTCTTAATCTTTCAGCTTTGGTTTTGCCATGTTTGGTTTAAAAAATATCAATATGGACCACTTGAATGGTTGTGGCGTGCTTTTACCTATTTTAATTTTAATTTGAAGATGAAAAAGTAGGAATAGCAATTGTTTAAAAATGCACTTAACTGACACTTTTATGCACGCTAAAGCATCAAATTAGCAGTCATTAAGCCCTGAATTTGCCTGATTAATTCAATTTTTGAGAAAGATTTGTGATTTTTTTAAAAAAATAAAAGAATTTTTAGAGGCATGCGATTTATTGTGTTTGTCGTGTAAGTGGTAGGAATACAGTGTTATGTGAGATGTGTAAAATGTTGTTATTTTGATTTTTAGTCTTGCGAATGAAAAATTATTAAACTATATTCGATCTAAATTATACTTTTTCAAAAATGTAGTCTACATTTGTAGCAATCTTATAATAATTTCAATTTAAAAAAGATGAGTAAAGGCACAGTAAAATTCTTCAATGACTCTAAAGGTTTTGGATTCATCACTGAAGAGAATGGTAAAGAACATTTCGTACACGTTACCGGTTTAATTGATGAAATTCGCGAAGGCGACGAAGTAGAATTTGATCTACAAGAAGGTAAAAAAGGTATGAATGCAGTAAACGTAAAAGTAATATAGTCTATTATATAGCTATTTTTGCAGTACCGCTTAAGCCTGTCACATGTGATAGGCTTTTTTTATGCACTTATTTTGCCAATGAATTATTTAAAGGCTTAAAGGATAAAAGTCAGAACTTGATCATCCTTCCACAATAACTTTAAGCTATCTTCTTTATTAATAGTTCAATCCGATTTTGAACTTTTTTATTCAGAATTCATTCTACTACATAGTGACGTTCATCTACGCATAAATATTGCTGAATAGTACTTATCCATAAATAATTCATTTATTAATGGTGATATAGAGGTCAATAACTGAATTAATAATATTTAATTCAGGACCATTTGGGTATTGAACACATGAATATGAATGTATTACCATTAAATATATTACAATGAAGAAAGTACTTATTACAGGTTGTAGTACAGGTTTTGGATTCGATTCTGCCAAGTATCTGTCGAGTAAAGGACATTATGTATACGCTTCCATGCGAAATGTTGAAGGTAAAAACCAGCAGTCCGCCTTGGAGTTAGAGCGTTTTGCTATAGAAAATGGCAATAAGATTGAAGTTCTTGAGATGGATGTGACTTCTGATGAAAGCGTAAGTGCTGCTATCGCGCATGTGTCGGAAGTTGATGTATTAATTAACAATGCCGGACTGGGATATGGAGGAGCAATTGAATCGTTTTCAGCAGGTGAGGTATTGGCCCAGTTGGATTTAAATATTGTAGGAACCGTCAGAACGGCTAAAGCTGTACTGCCTTTAATGCGTGCTCAAAAAAAGGGATTAATAATTCAGGTAAGTTCGGGTGCAGGAAGAGCTTCTTTTCCGGGATTTGGAGTGTATCATGCCAGTAAATGGGGTTTGGAAGGATTAAGTGAATCGATGCGTTATGAATTAGCACCACTTGGAATCGATGTAGTTCTTGTTGAGCCGGGACCCTTCTCAACCAACTTTTTTGGTAATATAGTAACGGGTCAGAATATTGAAATAACTGATGCTTATCAACATGTTGATGCTTTTTTTGAGGGATTTCAAAATCAGGTGAAAGGCGCATTTGAAGATTCGAATGCTCCAACGGATCCGATGTTGGTAGTGCATGCCTTTGAAAAATTAATTGACCTCCCGGCAGGACAGCGGCCTTTAAGAACAATGGTTGGATTGGATTTTGGTTTACAGGCCTTAAATGATGCAGTAGAACCCATTCGCAAAGGCGTGCTTAATTCCATGGGTATATTAGATGGGCCTCAATCCTAAATAGGGTTGCATAATGAATGGTTTTCGATAGTTGTTAGGCTTCAAAATCCTAAATATAAATAGTAAAGTTTCTAATTATCCACACAAGCTCATAAGTTAAATATTGTGGAAGTGTATGCGATTTATTTAATAAATGGTGTGAGTTAGGAATATTAAACTACTTTTACAGTAATATTTTTTAATAATTTCAATACGAGTAAAGATGAGTAAAGGCACAGTAAAATTCTTCAATGACACAAAAGGTTTTGGTTTCATTACAGAAGATAATGGTAAAGAACATTTTGTACATGTTTCTGGATTAATTGATGAAATCCGTGAAGGTGACGAGGTTGAATTTGATTTGCAAGAAGGTAAAAAAGGTTTAAACGCTGTTAACGTGAAAGTAGTATAATTACTACTACTTTTTTATGATACTAAGAAAGCCTGTCTCATGTGACAGGCTTTTTTTATACTCTATTTCTTCAGTTTATTTAAAAATAATTGATTTAGTAGCAGCTTGATCTTTTATGGCTTTAATAATAACCTGATCAAGCATTTCATTACCTTCTGAATTGGCGGAATGGATCTTGATATTAAAGGAAAAGGTGGGCAGCTCGTCATGACTGATAATTCTGAAGTTGAAGTTTCTCAAAATAGAAAGAAGCAATTGTTATTGCACTTCTAAAGATTTATACAATCTCCTTTATTTTTATTATAAGCAAAATAGAAAATAGAAGCTGATCTGATTTTGCTTGTGTAACACATATAATACTAGTGTTATATATGACCGTGAGAAAAATATATTAAAAGTTTTATGGAATTATCGCTTGGCTTGCATCCTAGTAGTAAATGATTCTCAAAACCAAAACTGATCTCACGATGCAAGCAAGCCAAATCCGAAAATTATTCACTTTAATTTATTATTGTTTACTTAATATTCCTCTTCTATATTCTCAAACTGAACATATTCAGGTTAGAGGCACTATGACGGATAGCCATGGAATGGCCATACCCGGAGTAAGCGTTTATATTGAAGGAACAACTCAAGGAACCATATGCGATGTAAATGGTAATTATTCCATTGAGGCCCCTTTAGGCTCAACATTGGTATTTAGTTTTGTTGGTATGAAAACCAGAAAGGCCATTGTAACTCTCACCGGTCTTAATCCACTTGGTAGTCGACAAATTATTCCTTACAATACTCACCAGGAAGATAGTCGATTTGGAAGGACTGAGGAGGTAAAAGAACTTATGGATTCTTTGGAATATGATCAAAGAATGAAAAAGTATAAAAAATACCTTGCCGACTCTTTAGTCTTAAATAATTACCGTATAACCACTGAAAATGCGTCAGAGTAAAATGCCTATAAAAAAAGAAGTTTAAGGCGATATATCGAACCTGAAAAGAGTCGTTTATTTGAATTAGGACAAATAGTGGTTGAAACGAATTTTTCGTGGGAAACACTTGGTAGAAGTCCTGAATTGCAAACAACTTATGCCCAGGGGAGGCCGTTAAACGGTTCTTTAACTTATCAAGGACCGGAGACCGGAGAAATCTTTTCATGGGGGCCACCAATAAGGAATTTGGAGTATGATGGAGTTAGCAACTCCAATGACAGAAACGGAGCAATAGTCTCCAAAGGAATGGGCAGCGGTCAGATGGCTAATTCATATAAACCGAAATCCTTTTATCAAACCGGATTCACTCGATCTTTTGGTATAACAAGCTATCAAACCATTATGGGTGCAAAAGTAGATTTGTCATTCCACAATCAAAAAGGATCGGGTATAATTCCCAAACAAGACAATTCGAGTAACAGCTTGAGAATAAAACTTAATATGCCAAAATGGATCAAAGCAACTGCAAGTTATAGTCATCGAAGGAATGGTTTTAATAATGGTTTGTTACAATCCCGTCTTTTGGCAGCCTCTTATTTAACGCCAATAAATTTTGATAATACCTATGGATTATCTTCCTGTGATGCACAAAAGAATACAGAAAGTATTTATCATCCTGATGGTTCATTACGAAGTGCTTCGCCAGGAGCTATGGATAATCCCTATTATCTAGTTCAGAAAGCCGAAAACTCTAATGTTGCAAAAGCATTCCTATACCAGCTTAGTTTTAAGGAGGATTGGAATACGGGATCTATTATTGCAGATGTTTCTGGTGAAAACTATACAAATGATCGTTCTTTATTTTTTTCAGAGGGTACTGTTGGTATGGAAATGTCTAAGTATAATTTCCGAAAGGAAAATATGAATAGTGTATTTATTGGCGCCATTGTTGAAAACCGATTGTTCAGATATAATTTCCGATTTAGTTCGCCTTTAAGAACTGAGATTTATAACTACGAACGTAGTCTCGAAATTGATAATCGATCAATTGAACATACAAACAGAAAGCGACACGTGTTTACTCTTAATCCACATCTTATTTACAATGCTAATAATGATCTGTATTATGTGAAGGCGGGTTTAAATGTTTATAGTTCATCAACCAGTGATAAAAACTATTTTCAACCCAATTTTGGGGCCTATATTCATCCCTTCCGTATGTTGGACAATTGGTTTTATTCCAGTACTCAAAATGTATTTAATGAGTTTAAAATACAATACGACTATGTAACGCAAGTGAATGAATACAGCCTAAATCCCTTTGTGGGCCTGTCAAATTCTTTAAAGTACAATGTAGCTGATTTCAACAATTATTTTGAGGAAGATGAGATTAGTATTTCAGACGGTATCTTGCCTGAACTTGTTACAAAACATGATTTTTCGATTAGGCTTAACTTCTTATATGGTGTCATACAATCCGAAACATCCTTTTATACACAAACACGTAAAAATAGTCTGTTTCCAATATTTGAAGATGATACTTTATTCTTTAAAAATGTTGGTAAAATTAAGGCTAAGGGCTGGGAAGAGTCTTTGTTTGTGAGGATAATGAATAATTCATTACGATGGAATGCAAAGTTGAGTCTGTCACAATATAAGGCTCAAGTTGTCTCGTTGAATAAGAGTCAGACTGTTCCTGTTGCTGGTTTCAAAGATGTTTATACGGCATTGCAAGAAAATCATTCTCCAGGCGTTATCATGGGTAATTCTTATCAGCGAAATGCAGATGGTGATATGCTTATTGGAAATGATGGGTTTCCATTACTTAATTCTACACCGTTAGTGTTGGGAGATCCCAATCCCACTATGTTAATTGGATTAAGTAATACTTTTCAGCTTAAAGGGATGGAACTAGGGTTTACCTTGGATGCTGTATTGGGCGGAGACAATTGGAATGGTACTCAGGCAACATTAGATTACTATGGCACTTCGGTGCATACTGAAAGTCAACGTAATGTGCGTAATTACATTTTTGATGGTGTAAAAGAAGATGGATCGGTTAATAATATACCTGTTCATTTTGCACCTGATGATGGCAGTGTATTTGACTATAGGTGGGTAAGGTATGGCAAAGGTGGAGTTGCCGAAGATTACATCGAAGATGGATCGCGTTTGGTGCTAAAAGAATTGTATTTGAGCTATAATTTTAATACGCAAATCTTACGTTCCTGGGGACTTGAAAAGTTGTCAGTCTCCATCGTCGCTAACAATCTGATAACAGTTTCAAACTACCGAGGTAATCTGGCATCTAACACCCTTTGGGGGCATTCCAATACTCTCGGATTGGATTATTTTAATGCTCCTCAGATCAGGAGATATGGTGCCTCTCTTAAACTTACCTTTTAAGCATCTAACCCTTTTAATTCAAATAACATGATAACACGTAAATATATTCCCTTAGTTGTAAGCATATTGGCCTTAATTGTATTTTCAGCATTTGCATCATCCGATGATTTATTTGTAGCATATTTCAAAAAGAAGATAAACGAATACAATCTTTATTATCCATCCGAAAAAGCCTATTTACATACGGATAAAACGTTTTACAAGCCTGGTGATGATATTTGGATAAGTGCTTATTTACTTGATGGAATAAGTCATATGTCATCGACAAAAAGCAATGTGATATACATCGAATTATGCGATCCTAAGGGTTCGGTTGTTAAAAAACAAATGTTTAAGATAAAGAATGGAAATGGGAAGGCCCATTACAAGTTAGCAAATGAAGCTCCTGGCGGTTTGTATAAGCTAAGAGCCTATACCAAATGGATGCAGAACTTTGGGAATAAGATGATTTTTGAGAAGGACTTGCAAGTGCAAAAGATTATCAAGCCTAAAATACTTTCAGTTCTCGATTTTGAAAAGGAAGCCTATGGTGCATCAGACACCGTTATGGCTAGATTGTCCTTACGCGATTTAAGCAATGCGCCAATTCGAAACAGAAGATTAAAATATGTGGTACGATTAAAAGGTAAGGTCTTCTTAAGAGGTACTTCCGAAACAAATGATAAGGGGGAATCGAGTATTCAATTTACCTTACCAAATAAATTAAACTCAGCTGATGGTGTATTAAATGTGATGTTTGATTACAAAGGCTATAATGAATCAATATCGGGAGCTATTCCAATAGTTCTAAATAAGATTGATCTCCAGTTTTTTCCAGAGGGAGGTGATGCCATTGAAAATATGTCTGCCAAAATGGCCTTCAAGGCATTGAATGAATTTGGAAAGCCTGCTGATGTAGAAGGTGAAATATATAATAGTAAGGGCCACATGGTTTCTCGTTTCAAGAGTTTTCATCAAGGAATGGGAGCCTTTATATTTACGCCACTTTCAAATCAGGCTTATACTGCTAAAATATTAAAACCATCAGGTATTGGTCGTTTGTATAAATTACCACAGGCAAAGGCCGAAGGCTGTGTGCTTCATTTAAAGCATAGTGATAATAAGGGATACCATTTTAGGATCCAGTCTAATGTTAATGAGAAGGTGCATATAGTTGTTCACCTAAGAGGAAAAATGTTGTTTGCAAATACGATTCAACTTCAAGAAGGTATGGTCGAACAAACAATTGACATCAGTGAAAAGGGATTGAGTGGAATAGCGCAAATTACCATCTTTGATGATTTTGAAAGGCCAATGGCTGAACGATTATTTTACATATTTCCAGAGAATAAGCTAAATATTGAAATTAAAACCGATAAGTCAAGTTACACAACTCGTGAGAAGGTACAAATGACCCTTCAGGTTAATGATGCGGAAGGCGAGCCGGTTGAAGGTAGCTTTTCCATAGCGGTTGTGGATGATAAGATTATAACATATGCTGATGATAAACAAGATAATATTTTATCAAGTCTGATGCTTTCTTCCGATATCAAAGGGAAGGTCTATGAGCCATCATTTTATTTTGACCCTGAAGAAGAAAAGGCAAAAGAAGCTTTGGATTATTTATTGCTGACTCAGGGCTGGCGTCGTTTTGTATGGAATGATATACTGCAAATGACCAAAAAAGCAATGAAACAGGCTGAGCGTTATGATATGGTGGTTGGGCAGATAACAAATAATTTTGGAGAGGGTGTGAAAGCTCGTGTTATTGTTGTAGATAATGAGCATAAAAAGTATGCCAAACTCACCACAAATGAAGGAGGTCGTTTTGCAGTCTCAAACCTAAATGATTTTAAATATTTACAGGTTTATGCCAAGTCATTGGACCGGAAAAATAAAAATGTTCGGATAAATATTAGTCAGGCCTCACGTAACACAAGTAGCAATATTTATGGCTCTGCTGTAAGTTTTGGAACGGTACAAGTGGATCCTGTTATAGCTGAAACGCGAGAGGTAAACAACTCAATTGCCCTTGAATTGGAAGATTCTGATGGTTCTCAAACGCTTCCGGAAACTAAGAAAGAATATGCTACTTCGGCAGTATGGGCAATGGAAGATGACGCTGTAGCCTTGGATGAAGTGGTTACAATTGGCTATGGTGTTCAAAAAAAGTCAGAAATGACTGGATCAATAGTTAGAGTGCAGGCTCAAGAACTCCAGGGTATCAATTCAGAAGTGAACTATGCACTCCAAGGTCAGGTAGCTGGAGTCCAGGTTATTAATAGTAGCGGATCTCCAGGTTCAAATTCAAGTGTTTTGATACGAGGTACAGCTTCCGTGTCTGTTAATAATACACCGCTTTATATTGTTGACGGTATTCCGATTAGTGATTTAAGTCCGTTGAATGCTGGGAATATAGAAAGTGTTAATGTTCTTAAGAGTGCGGCATCAACAGCAATTTACGGATCAAGAGCAGCCAACGGTGTTATCGTTATAACAACAAAAAAGGGTAAGTATGGGCAGTATTCAAGAAGTAGAAAATATGCCAAAAAACTAAAGCAAACTCATTTGTATAATTCGTTTACCTTTGGTCCTGTTAAGCAATTTTACATTCCTCCCTACGGGAATAAGCATATAGTAACAGATAGTATTGACCAAAGAGAAACCATTTATTGGAACCCGACAATTGTTACTGATAAATATGGTAAGGCGAATATTCAATTTTATAATTCTGATGAATTGACGACATTTCGAACAATTGTTGAAGGTGTTGGCAATAACGGATTAGTCGGTAGGGCAGAAGCTTTTCATAATACCATCAAACCCTTGCATATTGAGACAAAAATCCCTCCTTATCTGGTATTTGAAGATGTATTGGAACTTCCGGTTTTAATCACAAATAATACAGAACAATTGATTGTAGGGAATCTTAACATAGACCTACCAAAATCATGGCATATAATTAACCAGGTACCTTCTCAGCTTAGCATCGAATCCAATAGCTTTAAGGAAGTAATTCTTAAACTTAAGGTTGGTAAAGCTATCGGTGAGAAGAAGATTAATATGTACTTTGGAAATGATGTTCACACTGCTGAAAATGTCAGCCTTTCTCAGGTGGTAAGTAAAGGTTTTCCTGCTGAAATGTCCTATTCAGCAAGAGCCAAATCAACCACGTTTAGTTTTGATCTATCCAATACTATAAAAGAGAGTGAAACCATGAGTATATCCATATACAACGATGTATTATCTGAAGTTATGGATGGTATAGAGTCTGTAATTCGTGAGCCTTATGGTTGCTTTGAACAGGCAAGTGCTTCAACTTATCCCAACGTTTTAATCCTAAAATACCTTCAGGAAAATGGACTTGTTAATCCTGAACTAAAGACTAAAACACTAGGCTATATAGAAAAGGGTTATAAGAAATTAGCCGCATACGAAACCAAAAATAATGGTTTTGAGTGGTTTGGTCATACACCTCCACATGAAGGATTAAGCGCTTTTGGATTGATGGAATTTAATGACATGAAAAAAGTATATCCAGGTGTGAACGAGGAGATGATTAAACGAACAATAGATTGGTTGTTAAGTCGAAAAGATGGGAAAGGTGGGTTTAAAACCAATAAGGGTAAATATGGATTTTCTGGAGCTTCGGATGAAGTGACAAATGCCTATCTTATTTATGCCTTTTCAGAGCTTGGTATTCCGTTTGATCAGTTTAAAATGGAATATGAATCCACCTGGAAAAAAGCCTTTAAAAGTAAAGATGCTTATCGTCTAGCTTTAATGGCAAATGCAGCAATTAATGTAAATGATAGTATAAGGGGTGCAATGGCTTTAACATGGTTGACGAATAAAGTGGCTAAATCTGGAATAAATAAATTACATGCTGATCATTCAATAGTTCGTTCTTATGGTAAGTCACTGAAAGTTGAAGTGGCTGCCTTATCAGCTATGGCAATTATAAAAAATGGGGATGAGCATTTTACAGAGTTGTTGACTCTGATGGACTATATTCTTGGGGCACGTAGTTTTGGAGGTTTTGGTTCAACTCAAGCAACTATTCTATCATTAAAGGCCATAACCCAATATGCATCTCTTGTTAATAAAATGCCGGAAAGTGGTACAGCAATTCTAAAGATTAATGGTCATGAAGTGTTAAAGCGACAGATAAAAAACAATGACAAATTAATGCTATTAGATAGCCTGGAGCAATATTTTGGTTTTGGAATCCAAACTTTTGAATTGGCATTTGAAGGAATGAGAAACCCACTTTCATTTACGGCTAATGCCAAATGGAAACAAGCATTACCGGCTTCATCAGAGAATTGTAAACTTAGAATACAAACTCAATTAATGAAGGATTCGTGTGAAGTTAATGAGCTTGTTAGACTTTCTACACGGATTATTAATAAATCAGCAAACGGATTGCCGATGACAATAGCTATGGTAGGTTTACCTTCAGGGCTTTCGGTTCAGCCATGGCAACTCAAGAAAATGCAGGATGAACATGTTTTTGATTATTACGAAATTCATAAAAACTATGTCGTCTTTTATTACAAAGAACTAGAACCTAATGCACGGGAAACCATTAATTTGGATTTAAAAGCAGAAGTTACTGGTGAATTTTCTGCGCCACCAAGTTGTACATACCTTTATTATACCAAAGAATTTAAAGATTGGCATAAGGGCGGAGGTATTGTTATTAGCAGATAACTAAATAAAACACCGTCCTTATTGAGGGCGGTGTTTTATCATTTTATGGAGTGGCAGTAAATGGAAAAATTTAAAGCGTAAAACGTTTAATAAAACCAAAGGTGAAAAGGCTTTAAACCTAGAAATGAAATAAATTCATATCCCGTTTGAGTGAAATAAGCAATTAAATATTTGCTGCTAACACTTAGCAACTTTGTTAGATGAGGAAATATTTTTGCTTGAAAGAAGAAAATAATAAAAAATAATACAAACGATTGCGCAAATTGTGCAATCGT
The DNA here is from genome assembly GCA_947503525.1 of uncultured Carboxylicivirga sp. Taxonomy (GTDB): domain Bacteria; phylum Bacteroidota; class Bacteroidia; order Bacteroidales; family Marinilabiliaceae; genus Carboxylicivirga. Next base: position 659,617 of record CANNEA010000001.1, read on the forward strand.
TTGTATATTTGTGCTGAGCTACTCATATTTGATGTGGATAATTTCTATAGTAGTTTTTTGATAAAGCCACAAAGTATGAGAGATTAAAGTGTTAGTTAGTGTTGTATTAAATTGGATCTTAAATATTATTGTATGATTAACGAGTTATTTAATTTAACAGGAAAAGTTGCCTTAGTTACCGGAGGAACACATGGTATAGGTATGGCTTGTGGTAAAATGTTGGCTAAGGCTGGCGCAAAACTTTGTGTTAACGATATTGATGATGAAAAATTAGAAGAATGTAAAGCTGAGTATGCCAAAGATGGTATTGATGTTTTTACTGTAAATTTTAATGTTACATCAGAGGAAGATGTAGATAAAGGTATCAGCATTATTGAAAAGGAAGTTGGACCGATTGATGTATTGGTTAATAATGCAGGAATCATTAAACGAGTTCCAATTCTTGAAATGCCAATTAAAGATTTTGAAACGGTTCTAGATGTTGATTTAGTGGCACCACTAATTGTTGCTAAGCGAATTGCTCCTGGTATGATTGAGCGCCGCGAAGGCAAGATTATTAATATGTGTTCTATGATGAGCGTCTATGGTCGTCAGAATGTATCTGCATATGCTGCTGCAAAAGGAGGTTTAAAGTTATTGACAGAAAATATGACATGTGAATGGGCCAAATATAACCTTCAAATTAACGGAATTGGTCCTGGCTATATTGCTACTTCACAAACAGCTCCTATACGTGAAAATGGTCACCCGTTTAATGATTTAGTTATGACAAGAACTCCTGCCGGACGATGGGGTGATCCGCAAGATGTTGGAAATGCTGCCTTGTTTTTGGCTTCAAAAGCTGCTGATTTTGTTAATGGTCATATCCTTTATGTTGATGGTGGAATCCTGGCCAACTTTGGTTATGTAAAAGGAGAAAATGAAATTTAAGAATTGAGTTTGTTTGATAAGGAGTTGTGTAGGCTGATCGGAAAGGCTAATTATACAGCTCCTTTGAGTATTACTTAAAAGGTTCCATACAAGCCATAATCATTTGTATTACAAAAAACCTGACTATAAAAGAAGAAGCCATCTTTACTGGTTTCCATCTTTCGATCTAGTCTTAATATCGGGTGTCCGGCCTCCACTTTAAAGTATTGTTGAATTTTTTCGTTGGCTGTAACAGCCATTAATTTTTGTTCACCGCCTGTGACTTCAATCTGATAGGATGTACGCATAATTTCAAATAACGAACGGTTCTCAAAATTACGGCTCGTAAATCGAGGAAGGTTTATATTAGGAACTAAAGTGATGTCATAAAAAATGGGTTGCTTATCGATAATTCGTAAGCGTTCAATGTGAAAACAGCCCACTTGCTTTTCGAACTCTAGTAGAGGAAAGCCAAAAGCATCTTCGCATTTAGTTAAGAAAGGTTTTACAATAATTTTAGTTTCAAGATTATCTTTTCCAATTGCCGAAGTGGTTCCGGATAATGATAAAATACCCACGCCTTGAGGTTGCCCTTGTACAATACTTCCCTTACCTTGCTTCTTTCTGATATAGCCTTCATGTACTAATCTGTCCAATGCCTTTCTAACAGTTGGTCGTGTTACCTGATGCGTGGTGCATAGCTCGTTTTCAGAGGGCAGGATGTCTCCTTTGCTGTACTTGCCATCCGTTATATGCTTACGTAGTTGTTCGTATAATATTTTATATGGGGGCAACTCTTTGTGTGATTTCATCTAATTAACTTTTTTGTAAAGATAAGTTAATTCAAATGTATATACAAGTTACTTGTAAAGGTGTGTAAGTGGCAGGCATAGAGAATGTAAGGGTGTTTTGATAAATTAACTTGTATATACAAGTGGTGTGATGTATTTTTGTATCAAAACAAATTATATCATGGCTAACGCAATCATCATGCCTCGACAGGGGCAATCCGTTGAATCCTGCATTTTTACCGAATGGTATAAACAAGCAGGAGATACCATCCAAAAAGGAGATATATTATTTGCATACGAAACTGATAAAGCTTCTTTCGAGCAAGAGGCGGAGGAAGACGGTGTTCTTCTGGCAACTTTTTGTGAAGCAGGAGACGAGATTCCTGTTCTTCAAAATATTGGTGTTATTGGTAAAGAAGGCGAAGATATCAGTACATTTCAAGAAGGAAATTCTTCAACAGAGGATGAAGACGTACAAACTGAAGTTGTAGAGGAAAAGTCTGAGCAGGCAGATGTGAAAGTTGTTCTTAAAGAAAGTGTAGAAGGCGAGAAAATTAAAATTTCTCCACGAGCTAAAAAAATGGCTGAGGCGGAAGTGGTTCCTTTCCAAAAGTTAGAAGGCTCAGGTCCTGAAGGACGAATCATTGTTAGGGATATCGAAGCTTATCTTGCTTCCGTTCCAAAGACTACACCTTTAGCAAAAGAAGTTATAAAGGCTGAAGGACTTGCTACTCCTGAACAGGGGAGCGGCCTTGGGGGCACTGTAAAAGCGGCTGATTTATCAACTAATCCGGTTTATGCAAGTGATTTTGAAATCAAGAAATTACCAAACATACGTAAGCTGATTGCAAAAGCAATGCATGCTTCACTGCAAAACTCAGCACAATTGACCCACCATCTGGGAGCAGATGCTCGACGTTTACTTGAATTACGTAAACAGGTTAAAGCAACTGAAGGAGCGCCAAATATTACCATTAATGATATGGTTTGTTTTGCAGTGATAAAAGCTTTAAAGCAATTTCCTGATGCCAACGCACACTTCCTTGGTGATAGCGTTAAGTATTTCAATAAAGTGCATTTGGGATTGGCCGTAGATACAGATAGGGGATTGATGGTGCCAGCCATTAAAAATGCCGATGATTTATCAATTAGCGGTTTATCCAGTCAATTTAAAGAGGTGGCAGAATCATGTCGACAAGGAAGTGTAGATCCTGAGTTATTGTCATCCGAAGCTGCATCCTTTACGGTTTCTAATCTAGGTAACTATGGTGTTGAGATGTTTACACCAGTCATTAATTTACCGCAAGTGGCAATTCTGGGTGTAAATACAATTGTTCCGCGTCCAGCCGATTTAGGTGGTGGAGCCTATGGTTTTGTACCCTACATGGGCTTAAGCTTAACATACGATCATCAGGCCTTGGATGGAGGATTAGCTACACGCTTTTTAAAGCAAATAGCCATCGAGATTGAAAACCTTACAATCGATTTTTAAGCCATGGATAATAAATATGATTTAGTAATTATTGGAGGAGGACCTGCTGGGTACGTAGCTGCAGAGCGAGCCGGGGCTAAAGGTCTGAAAGTGCTTCTTGCTGAAAAGAAAGAATTAGGCGGGGTATGCCTCAATGAAGGTTGTATGCCAACTAAAACATTATTGTATAGCGCCAAACTTTACGACAACGCCAAAGGCGGACAAAAGTATGGAGTTGAAGTCAAAGATCTGTCATTTAGTTTTGACAAGATGATGGCTCGTAAACAAAAAGTTGTGAAGAAATTGGTTGGTGGCGTAGGCGCCAAAATGAAACAATTTAAGGTGGAGGTTATGAATGAGTCTGCCTTTATTAAAGGTCGTACCCAACGGGGTATCGAATTATCAATACTTGAAAGAGAGGTAATTGCTTCGAACCTGTTAATTTGCACGGGTTCTGAGGCTTTTATCCCACCCATTCCCGGTGTAGAAAACAATGCTGATATTCTAACCAATCGTGAAATACTGGAGTTGGAAAAGCAACCCAAAAAACTAATCATTATTGGAGGTGGTGTTATTGGGATGGAGTTTGCAAGTTTCTTTAATAGCCTGGAAACCGAAGTCACCATTATTGAGATGATGGATGAGATACTTACGGGTATGGATGTTGAACAAAGTGCAATGCTTCGACAGATGTATGCTAAAAAAGGAATTGATTTCAAGCTATCGTCCAAGGTTACTAAAGTAGAGGGGCAAACCGTAAGTTTTGAGAAGGATGGCCAAATACATTCCATTGCAGGAGATAAAATATTGGTAAGTGTTGGCAGAAAACCTGTTACCAGTGGCTTTGGATTAGAAAATCTGGGTGTTGAATTATTTAAAGGTGGTATTAAGGTTGATGATAAAATGCGAACCAACATACCCAATGTATATGCCGCAGGCGATGTAACAGGTTTTTCTTTGTTAGCCCATACAGCCAGTCGCGAAGGCGAGGTGGTAGTGAATAATTTAACAGGTGGAGACGATGTAATGCGTTACAATGCTATACCTGGTGTGGTTTATACTAACCCTGAAATTTCCGGAGTTGGATTAACCGAAGAATTGGCCAAATCAAAAGGTATAGATGTTAGAGTCTCCAAATTACCTATGGCCTATGCCGGTCGATTTATCGCTGAAAATGAAGGTGGATCAGGCCTTTGTAAAGTGCTTGTTGGTGCTGAATATGGCGAAGTACTAGGTGTTCATATGTTGGGTAATCCATCGAGTGAAATGATATATGGAGCCTGTATGGCCATTGAAAATGAAATGACGCTTAAGGAAATGGAACAGGTTGTATTTCCACATCCAACCGTTTCAGAAATTTTTAAAGAAACCGTTTTCAGTTTCTCCCATTAAAAAACTCAATTGCAAACTTAAAGTTTAGAAAAAATGCCAAAAACACAATTTATAGACCCAGCTAAGGTCAGACAAGCAAGTAAAATAAAATTCAAAGATATTCCGGTTAATCAATACGATAAAAGTATTGAGGAGGAGAAAGTAAACTTCACAAAGGAGCAGTTTATCGATATTTATCACGATATGGTTCTGATTCGTGAGTTCGAAACCATGTTGAATGAGATTAAGATAAAAGGCGAGTATCAAGGTGTTTCATATAATCACCCGGGACCAGCTCACTTGTCTATTGGGCAGGAATCTGCAGCTGTAGGTATGGCCTATCATTTAGATGAAAAGGATTTTATCTTTGGATCGCACCGTTCACACGGAGAGATTTTGGCTAAAGGAATGTCTGCTATTCATAAAATGGATGACGCCGCCTTAACTGAGGTAATGAAGAATTTCTTTGATGGTACAATTTTAAAGATTGTTTCGGAAAATCATCAGGGTGATTTAAAATCATTAGCCAGACGCTTTTTAGTGTATGGAACATTGGCTGAAGTATTTGCCCGTGAAACCGGTTTTAATAAAGGTTTAGGAGGTTCTATGCATGCTTTTTTCACTCCATTTGGTGTATATCCGAATAATGCTATTGTTGGAGGATCGGGTGATATCGCTGTTGGTGCCGCCTTGTATAAGAAAGTGAATCAGAAAGATGGTATTGTAGTGGCCAATATTGGTGACGCATCCATGGCTTGTGGTCCTGTATGGGAAGGTTTATCATTCGCTTCTATGGATCAGTTTGAGCAACTTTGGGAAGGTGCCTATAAAGGTGGTTTGCCAATCATCTTCAATATCATGAATAACCAGTATGGTATGGGTGGTCAAACGTGTGGAGAAACCATGGGTTACGATATTGCAGCCCGTATTGGTGCAGGTGTTAATCGTGATAGTATGCACGCTGAGCGTGTTGATGGATATAATCCGTTGGCCGTAATTGATGCTTATAAGCGTAAAATGGAATTGCTGAAGGATAAGAAAGGACCGGTTTTATTGGATGTTCTTACTTATCGTTACAGTGGTCACTCTCCATCAGATGCATCTTCATACAGAAGTAAAGAAGAAGTGGAAGCCTGGGAAAATCAGGATTGTATTACTTCATATGCTAAAGAGCTGCTTGCTGCCGGAATACTAAGTAATGATGAATTGGAAGCTATTAAAGCAGATGTTACTGAGTTGATGAAATACTCAATGACCTTGGCTATCGATGATGAAGTATCACCACGAATGGATTTAGTAAAACATCCTGAAATCATTGGAGAAATGATGTTTTCTGAGGGAAGTGTTGATAAGATGGAAGATCGTCCGGTTGAAGTCAATCATCCAATGGAAGAGAATCCAAGAGTTAAGCAAATTGCCAAGAAAGAGCGCTTTGCTTTTGACTCAAAAGGCAAGCCTTTCTCCAAGATTAAGCAATACCAATTACGCGATGGTTTATTTGAAGCCATAGTGGATCGATTCTATAAAGATCCAACCTTAGTGGCTTATGGTGAAGAAAACCGTGATTGGGGTGGTGCATTTGCAGTGTATCGCGGCTTAACAGAAGCCTTACCATATCAGCGCTTATTTAACTCGCCTATCTCAGAAGCATCTATTATAGGAACCGCCATTGGTTATGCCATGTGTGGTGGTCGTGTTATTCCTGAGATCATGTATTGTGATTTCTTGGGACGCTGTGGTGATGAGGTGTTTAACCAATTGCCAAAATGGCAAGCCATGTCGGGTAATGTTATAAAAATGCCGGTGGTAATTCGAGTATCGGTTGGCTCAAAATATGGAGCCCAGCATTCACAGGATTGGTCATCATTGGTGGCACATATTCCTGGTTTAAAGGTGTGTTTCCCGGCTACCCCTTTTGATGCCAAAGGTTTGATGAATACGGCGCTACAAGGAACCGATCCGGTTATATTCTTTGAGAGTCAACGCATTTATGATATAGGAGAGCAATTTCATGATGGTGGTGTACCTGAAGAATACTATGAAATTCCATTTGGTGAGCCTGACGTAAAGCTCGAAGGAAAAGACATTACTATTCTTTCTATTGGAGCAACTGTGTATCGTGCTCTAGAAGCAGCTAAAGAGTTGGAAGAAAAGTATGGTATGTCGGCCGAAGTAATTGACGCCCGATCGATTGTTCCATTTAATTATGAGCCTGTAATTGAAAGTTTGAAAAAGACTGGTCGCATTGTTTTAACCAGTGATGCCAACGAAAGAGGTTCATTCTTAAAAGATATGGCTCAGCGTATTACTGAGTTGGCTTTCGACGAATTGGATGCACCTCCGGTTGTAGTTGGATCGCGTAACTGGATTACGCCAGCTTACGAATTAGAAGATTATTTCTTCCCTACTAAAGAGTGGTTAATTGATGCTATTCATGAGAAAATAGTTCCATTGAATGGACACACAGTACTTAATAATTTCACCAATGCTGAAATTATACGACGAAGTAAATTAGGAATATAGGAAGCTATCCATATGAAATTTATCGAATTTTTTAAAAACTTTGACCCTGCTCACACTTCTGGTGAGCAGGTGTTAAAAGTAAATAACCATTTACACACACCTTATTCATTCAGTGCATTTTCATCTGTTACTGAAGCCTTGGATCAATCTCTTGAGGAGGGCGTAAAGGTAGTTGGTGTTAATGATTTCTTTAGTTTTAACGCTTATGCTGAATGGTGTGAGGGTGCTTTTAAGCGAGCTATTTTTCCTTTGTTTAACGTCGAATTTATAGGATTAAATGAGGCTTTTCAGAAAGATGGCCTCAAAGTAAATGATCCGGGCAACCCGGGAAGAACCTACTTTAGTGGGAAGGGATTGGCCTATCCTTTGGTGCTTTCTGAAGCAACATTAAATAAAGTCAACCGACTGGTTGAAAATGCGAATGGCTATGTGCAAAAAATGACCGAAAAGGTTAATACACTACTTGAACAAAAGCATTTTGGTTTTCGACTTTCTTTTGAAACGATTAATGCCGAATTAGCCAATGGGCAAGTGCGTGAACGCCATTTGGCTCGAGCCATCAGACAATTAGCTGAAAAGCATTATAATGATCCTAATCGTCTCCTTAATTTCTATCTTGAACTATTGGATGTTAAAGGCCTTTCTTCAAAACTGGATGATGAAGCTGGCATTGAGAACGAGATACGTAATGCACTGTTAAAAGCTGGTAAAGCCGCATATATTGAAGAGGATGCCGAAGGTTTTTTAAGTGTTGATGATATTCGCTCCATCATTATTGAAGCAGGCGGTTTGCCAACATATCCCTTCTTAGCCGATGCGGTTAAAGGTTTTACCGATTTTGAACGGGATAAAGCCAAAGTAGCATCCTTGTTAAAGGATATGGGTATATGGTCTGTTGAGTTTATACCCACACGAAACGAGTTAAGTGAACTAAAGGAATACGCTAAGTATTTATTCGATCAAGGATTTGTGGTGAGTTTTGGAACTGAGCATAACAGCCCGGGTAAACAGCCCATTGAAGTGAAAGCCAAAGGTAGTGTTAATCTGGATAGTGAGTTAATGAAAATTAACTATGAAGGGGCTTGTATTACCGCTGCCCATCAATACCTTTTTGCTAATGATGGCATTGGTATTTTGGATGCTGATGGTCATTTTAATAGCAATAAGCGAGCAAAATACTATGAATTAGGAAATAAGCTCATTCAATACGTAACGAATAAAAAATAGTCCAATGGATTTTATTGATATAATACCAATCGTCAGAATGTTGTTTTCAACAAAGAGCTTGGTAAGTGTAACTAATTTAGTAAGTACAGAAACCAAGTCGTTTGAAACGATTGATGCGATCAAAGCTGAGGGTTTTGAACTTTCGGATCGTGAATGTATTTATCTTGATGGTACAGTCGCTAAGAAACAATTGTTATTGAACCTTAAGGAAAGCATTAAAGGTGGAGTAAAGGCTGCTATTATCAAAGGGCATGGAGCAATTGTTTCCAACGAATTTACCGGAGGAAGCAACGCGGAGGTAGCCGGACGAATCATTATCGTCACTGGCGGAGCTCAAGGTTTTGGTGGTGGAGTTGCCGAAGAGTTATTCGATAAAGGTGCTCATGTAGTAATTGCAGACTTAAACGAGGAAGTTGGTCAGCAAATGGCTGATAAGCTAAACTCAAAGGGTTTAACGAATCGTGCTGTTTTTGTAAAAGTTAACGTGGGCGATTCTGAGTCGGTTAAAACTCTGGTTGAACAGACAGTTCTGCAATTAGGTGGGGTGGATGCCATTATCAGCAATGCAGGAATACTTCGTGCCGGCGGATTAGATGAAATGGACCCGGATACTTTTGACTTAATGACTAAAGTTAACTATGCTGGGTATTTCTATTGTGCCAAGCATGCATCACGCATTATGAAACTTCAGTCTGAAGTTTGCAGTGATCACTTTATGGATATCATTCAAATTAATTCAAAATCGGGCTTGAAAGGTAGTAATCGCAATTTTGCCTATGCCGGGGGTAAATTTGGAGGTATTGGATTGACGCAATCATTTGCTTTAGAATTGATGCCGAATAACATTAAAGTGAACTCAATTTGTCCTGGTAACTTTTTTGATGGACCTTTGTGGAGCGATCCTGAGAAGGGTTTATTTGTTCAGTATTTGAATGCAGGTAAAGTTCCAGGTGCAAAAACAGTAAGTGATGTGCAGGCATTTTACGAAAAACAAGTTCCGGCCGGTCGAGGTTGCCGCGTTAATGATGTCACTAAGGCCATTCTTTATGTTATTGATCAGGATTATGAAACAGGCCAGGCCATTCCTGTTACCGGAGGTCAGGAGATGTTGAAATAAAAGAAATAAATAAGTACAATTTACAATTTTAGATGGAAGATAAATGAGTAGGTGAAGTTTATATGATAAGATAGCTATTTGCAAGTTATGTAAATAGTTTTGATACTCATTTTCTTACATCTTGATACTTAGAAAATATGAAAACAAAAGCTGTACGATTATACGGAAAAAAGGACCTTCGCATAGAAGAATTTGAATTGCCACAAATTGGTAAGGATGAAATTTTGGCAAAAGTGGTTACGGATAGTTTGTGTATGTCGAGTTATAAGGCGGCTAATCAAGCGAGTGATCATAAGCGAGTTCCTAATGATATTGCTGAAAATCCAATAATAATAGGTCATGAGTTTGCTGGTGAAATAGTAGAGGTAGGAGCAAATTGGACCAATAAGTTTAAGGCTGGTCAGAAGTTTTCCATTCAACCTGCTATTTATTACGAAGAAGGCCCGGTAGGTGTTTTAAGTGCACCAGGTTATTCGTATCAGCACATTGGTGGAGATGCTACATATGTGATCATCCCCAAAGATGTTTTGGTGCAGGATTGCCTTTTAGCTTATGAAGGACCTGGTTTTTATCCGGCATCTCTGGCTGAGCCATTAAGCTGCGTTATCGGTGCCATGCATGCCAACTATCACACAAAAGCGGGTAGCTACGTGCATGATATGGAAATTGTAGATTGTGGAAAAATGGCAATATTAGCTGGTGTTGGCCCAATGGGTTTAGCTGCCATTAATTATGCGCTTCGTCGTGAAGATCGAAAACCATCATTAATGGTTGTAACAGACATTGATCAAACGCGTTTAGATAGGGCGGCAAGCCTGTATACAGTTGAATTTGCTGCCTCTAAAGGAATTGATTTACGTTATGTCAATACCGCTGAAATGGATGATGCAGTTGCTGGTTTGCGTGAAATTACTGGTGGCGAAGGGTATAATGACGTATTTGTGTTTGCCCCGGTTGCGCCGGTAGTTGAGCAAGGCGATGCGATTTTAGGTTTTGATGGATGTTTAAATTTCTTTGCTGGACCATCCAATACAGAGTTTTCTGCTAAAATGAATTTTTACAATGTGCATTATGCATACACTCATATAGTTGGTACTTCGGGAGGAAATACTTACGACATGAAAGAGGCATTAGATATTATGACCAAAGGACTTGATCCGGCAGGCTTAGTTACGCATATTGGAGGTTTGAATGTGGTGCCGGAAGCAACTTTGGATTTACCTAATATTCCAGGAGGTAAGAAATTGATCTACCCTCATGTGGAAATGCCTCTAACTTCAATTTCAGAGTTTAAAAAGCTTGGAGAGAATAATCCGGTTTATGCCGAATTGCACGATATTTGCGAGAAAAGTAAAGGCTTATGGTCGGTAGAGGCTGAGAGTTATTTGCTTGCCAATGCTGATAAATTAAATTACTAATATAATAAATATGTTGTATTTAGCAGATACTGCGGAAGTTGAGGAATTGAAAAAGTTGTTTTATTACTTTCCTATTGAGGGGGTAACAACTAATCCAACCATTATTGCTCAGGCTAAAAAGCCAATGTCGGTTATTTTGCCTGAGTTGATTGATATTGTGGGAGACAAGATGCTTCATGTGCAAATGATCAGCTCCAAAGCTGAAGATATGCTTCGAGAGGCAAAAGCTTATAAAAGCAAATATAGTTTGGGCGATAATTATTTTGCCAAGATACCGGTAACTGAGGAGGGCTATAAGGCCATGGCCATGATAAAAGAAGCAGGGATTAATGTAACAGCAACTGCCATTTTTACTCAGCAACAAGCCCTTGTAGCAGCACGTGCCGGCGCTGATTGGGTTGCGCCATATGTCAATCGTTTGGATAATATTTCGTCACATGGAATTGAGGTAGTTGGAAATATTGTTGAAAACATTGAACGTTTTGGGTTAAATACTAAAGTTCTTGCAGCAAGTTTTAAAACGGTCGATCAGGTGCATCGTGTGAGCATGATGGGTAGTCAGGCGGCCACCATCAACTTTGAAATACTTGAACGATTACGCAGCCATCCTATGACAGATATGAGTGTAGAGTGGTTTGAAAAGGATGCTGAGGGCTTGTATGATATAGAATTTTAATTACACAGTAGATTATACTTCAAACAAAAACATTCACAGTTAACGAATTGTGGATGTTTTTTTATGCCCTTACATCCCAAAATCTTTTCTATACTTCGCAGGCGATAAGCCTGTAATTTGTTTAAATATTCTTGAGAAGTGATAACGGTCGGCAAATCCTGTCTGAGCTGCAACCTGATCAATTGAGAAACTGGAGTGGTGAAGTAGTATACAAGCCTGATCAATTCTTTTCTTCTTCACGTACTTTTGAGGAGAAATGTTTATTTCATCCACAAACAGTCTGGTAAAAGCATTTGTTGCCATTTGGGCTTGTACAGCCAATTTAGGGTTACTTAAATCAGTGTCAATTTTGTTTTCAATCAGGTTTAATACTTTCAAAATTCGTGTGTCCTTTGTTATTATATTCCAACGCTCTTCAGGTAATTCTGATAATAGGTCGCTTATCAAAGACTGAATGGAAAGACTGGTATAGAAGCTAAACTTGGAATGCTCGTAATTGAGGTGTTGCTTAATAATTTGAAGTTTGTCTTTTAAATGATCGGTTATTTTATACTCAAATACACCTGAAGAGACATTGTCATAAGGCATGCCAATATTAAAATGGATAAATAAGTGGAGAATGTATGGATCTATTGAGATAGTGCTTTTGTCAAGGCCAGAACTAACTCTTCCGCCTTTTAATGAATAACCTTGTTCCGGTATTTGATGGTCATACAGGCGTGTGGCGTATGAAGTATTAGGGGCGATCATGATAATCTTATCCGGAGTTAAGTCAAACTCTTTTCCATTATAGAGTATCACAGCACCTTTATAACTATTGTGATAAATTCTCCAATAGGGAAAGGACAGTTCTTTAAATTCCCATTTCTGCAACCACCAATATCTACAACAATGAATATCGATATTGTAATTAGGAAAAACCTGTATAATATCTGAAGGATCGCCTTTATCTGGAATTTTTTTATTCGTGTTCATTTTCGCATTGTGTGAAATAGATACAAATATAGTGAAATTGAACATTTCATGATCTATGTATTCATGTCACTTTTGTGTAAAGAATTTAATAATAGTATAACAAAGCAAAAATACGATGGCTAATAGATTAATAGGTGATTTACCCAAGGTTGGAATTAGGCCGGTTATTGATGGTCGTGAAAATGGTGTTAGAGAATCTTTGGAATCTCAAGTAATGGATCTTGCCAAAGCGGCAGCACGTTTTATTGAAGATAACTTACGATTTCCAAGTGGTGAAAAAGTTGAATGTGTTGTGGCGGATACCTGTATTGGAGGAGTAGCTGAAGCTGCTATGTGTGCTGATAAGTTTCAGAAGGAAGGCGTAGGCGTATCTTTGACGGTTACACCTTGTTGGTGCTACGGAACTGAAGTTATGGATACTGACCCACTAATGCCAAAGGCAGTTTGGGGCTTTAATGGAACAGAACGTCCGGGAGCTGTATATTTGGCAGCAGCATTGGCTGGTTATACTCAAAAAGGATTACCAACTTTCGGCATTTATGGAAGAGACGTTCAGGATGCCGGAGATACTAATATTCCTGCTGATGTTCAGGAGAAACTTTTACGATTTGTTAAGTCGGCATTAGCGGTAGCTCAAATGAAAGGAAAATCGTACCTGTCAATTGGCTACAGTTCAATGGGTATTGCCGGATCAATGGTGGATACTAATTTCTTTCAGGATTATTTAGGTATTCGAACAGAATTTATTGATTCAGTTGAAATTCTTCGACGAATAGATAACGGCATTTATGATGAAGAGGAATATAAAAAGGCATTAGCCTGGACGAAGGAAAACTGTAAAGAAGGAGAAGATAGGAATAAGCCACAGGATCAGGTTGATCAGGCAAGAAAAGACATTGAATGGGAAACTGTTGTAAAGATGACTTTAATTTGTCGTGACATGATGATAGGTAATCAAAAGTTGATCGACAAAGGTTACCGCGAAGAAGGTTTAGGAAGAAATGCCTTATTAGGTGGATTTCAAGGGCAACGTCAATGGACAGACCATATGCCAAATGCCGATTATACCGAAGCAATATTAAACTCTTCATTTGATTGGAATGGAATCCGTCAGTCCTTCGTTTTGGCTACTGAAAATGATAGCCTGAATGGTGTTTCTATGTTATTTGGTCATTTATTGACAAATACTTCACAGATTTTTTCAGATGTAAGAACTTATTGGAGTCCGGATGCTGTGAAACGTGTAACGGGTAAAGAGTTAAGTGGTTTAGCAAAAGGTGGAATTATTCACTTAATTAATTCCGGTTCAACTACTTTGGATGCAACGGCGCAACAAAAAGATGCAGAAGGTAATCCTGTAATGAAAGCATTCTGGGATATTACGAAAGAAGAAGCGCAAAGCTGTTTGGATAAAACCTCTTGGCCTCAGGCAGACAGGGGTTATTTTCGAGGTGGTGGTTTCTCGTCATTATTTAAAACAGAAGGGCAGATGCCGGTTACCATGAGTCGTTTAAATCTGGTAAAAGGAATTGGCCCGGTTCTTCAGATTGCTGAAGGTTGGACCGTTGAGTTACCGGAAGATATTCATTCCGTATTAGATGAGCGCACCAACCCAACATGGCCAACTACATGGTTTGTGCCACGCACCACAGGTGATGGTGCCTTTAAAGACGTTTATTCTGTTATGGCTAATTGGGGTGCTAACCACGGGGCCATAAGCTATGGACATATTGGCGCTGACTTAATTACTTTAGCTTCAATGTTACGTATTCCTGTTAACATGCATAATGTTTCTGAAGATGATATTTTTAGACCAAGTGCTTGGTCATCATTTGGTGAAATGAAAGAGGGGGCTGACTATAGAGCTTGTGCTAATTATGGATCATTATACGGCTTAAAAAAATAAATCATACTGAATCTCCTTGAAGTGTTGACTAACTGTTTTATTGGGATAGGGGTTAAATAGTTAGGGTGTTAAAGTACATGTCACTTCAAGGAGTTTGTTTATTTCTTTTATGATGCAGGAAAAAGATATTGCAATAGTTTTTGACTGTGGTGCTACCAATGTACGGGTTATTGCCATGGATAAAAAAGGAGGTATTTTAGCTTCACATGCTATGCCAAATGAAACCGATGAAGATGCCTTTTATTCTTCAGGGCGCATTTGGGATTTAGATAAACTTTGGGCTAAACTTTGTAAGGCAGCACAAATTGTTACCGCTGAAATTGATTGCTCAAGGATTATAGGTACTACGTTTACCACCTTTGGAGTTGATGGTGGCTTTGTCGATAAAGAAGGAGAACTATTATATCCAATCATTTCATGGCAATGTCAGCGAACAAGCGCCATAATGGAGAATATTGATAAGTATATTCCTCTTAAAGACTTGTATGGTATATCTGGTGTTTATCCTTATGCCTTTAATACCATAAACAAAATGATATGGTTTAAAGAAAATCAGCCGAAGGTATTGAAAAATGCTCACAGGTTTCTTTTTATACCATCACTATTAATACAGAAGTTATCCGGGGCCATGGTTAACGATACCACCATGGTTGGAACATCGATGATGAGTGACCTTAAAAAACGAGACTTTTCATCAGAAATATTAAATACCATTGGCGTCAACCGAAATCTATTTGGCCAACTGGCAGAACCTGGTGATCAAGTTGGTGAGGTTAATGAGTCTGGATCTGAAGCAACCGGTTTGCCCGTTGGAATTCCAGTTGTTCTGGCTGGTCATGATACTCAATTTGCGATTTTTGGTTCTGGAGCAGAATTAAATCAACCAGTACTGAGTTCTGGGACCTGGGAAATTCTAATGAGCCGAAGTAAAGCTTTTCGATCCACTGAAAAGGAGTTGAATAAAAACCTTACTACAGAATTAGATGCTGTTAAAGGAGTCTTTAATATTGGTCAAAATTGGTTGGCTTCGGGGGTGTTAGAATGGTTTTCTAAAAATTATTATCCTGAATTAAAGGGAGATGAATTGTATGAAACCATGATTAAAGAAGCTGAGCAAGAGTTGCCCGGATCGAATGGGGTACTGGTTGATTCTGCTTTTTATGATGATGGAACAAGTTGTAATGGTGGTTCAATCGCAGGTTTAACCATCAATACTAAAAGGAGTCAGATATATCGAGCATTTCTTGAGAGCTTGTCTTTTAGATTGCGTGAGGCCTTAGATGCTCTTGAAGCAGCAGGTAACTTTAAAGCTGAACGTATCATTTGCGTAGGAGGTGGTTCAAAAAATCGTTTGTGGAACCAATTGCGAGCCGACATTTGTAATACACCAATTCAATTTATTGAGCAAAAAGAAACGACTGTTCTTGGTGCTTCAATGTTTGTTTTTGCAGGAGCCGGAGCTTATTCATCCATAAATGATGCGCGAAAAAATATTGATTACAAAGCTGAAACAATAAAACCTTCAGGAAATACCGCAATATATGCAAACTTGTACCAAAAGTATCTTGACTTTAAAATGAAGAAATAAGCCAGTGCTATAAAACAAATCCAAATATTCCACCGATAAAACGAATTGAGGGCTTTGATTTTTACGAGAGGGCTAACAAAAATTTGCCGTTATGAAGACTGGTGAAACAGCCAAGTACGGAAATATCATATTGAAAAAAGGTGTACCACCATATTAATTTCGAATTATGACCAATGAATCTAAAGTTGTAGAAAAAAAATATCTTATTCCATTTATTCTAATTACAAGCTTATTTGCTTTATGGGGTTTTGCCAATGATATTACCAATCCCATGGTAGCTGCCTTTAAAACGGTTATGGAGTTGACACATACTAAAGCAACTCTTATTCAATTGGCATTTTATGGGGGCTATGCTACTATGGCTATTCCAGCCGCCTTGTTCGCTCAAAAATATTCTTATAAAAAGGGTATATTGTTGGGCCTTGGTTTATATTCAATTGGAGCCTTATTGTTTTACCCAGCTGCGGAGTTTCAAATGTTTGGCTTCTTTGTAGGGTCATTATATATCTTAACTTTTGGATTAGCATTTCTCGAAACCACAGCTAATCCATTTATTCTTTCTTTGGGTTCAGCAGAAACAGCAACCAGACGCTTGAATCTGGCACAATCCTTTAATCCTATGGGGTCATTCTTAGGAATGATTGTGGCTGCCAAAGTTGTTTTGGCAAATTTAGATGCTGATAAACATGGGGTGGAATTCTCCACTCTGGATGAAGCCACTAAAGCATTAGATCGCTTGCACGATTTGGCGATAATCAGAGATCCTTATGTGGCCTTAGGACTTGTTGTTTTGTTAATGTTTGTGGTAATAGCGGTAGCTAAAATGCCGGATACAGCTCATCAGGAGAAAATACACCCTTGGCAATCTATCAAGCGTTTATTCAATAATAAAGTGTATCGTAGTGGTGTAGTAGCACAGATTGCATATGTTGCTGCACAAATCATGTGTTGGACATTTATTATCCAATATGCCGAAAATTTAGGTCTTACAAAGGAAGCTGGGCAGTATCATAATATGATAGCCATGGGCTTGTTTATTGCAAGTCGTTTGCTAAGTACTTTAATTCTGAAATATGTTAATGCAAGCAAGTTATTGATGTGGTTTGCTATTGGTGGCATTGCAACAACAGCTGGAGCTATCTTTATAGTAGGTATGCCCGGATTGTATTGTTTAGTGGCAACTTCGGTATTTATGTCATTAATGTTTCCAACAATTTATGGTATTGCCTTGGGTAATGTTGGTAATGACACAACAATGGGATCGGCTGGTTTAGTTATGGCCATTGTTGGTGGGGCAATTATGCCGATGTTGCAAGCTATGATAATAGATAAAGGGACCATAGGTCAAATGCCTGCAGTAAATGTGTCGTTTGTATTACCCTTAATGTGTTTTGTTGTTATCGCCACTTATGGTTATAGAAGCTATCACTTAAAAAAGAAATTAGAATAATAGTTCAATGGTTTTAGGCAACATAGTCTGTTTGTTAAATAGTTGTTTAGTATAGTTGAGAGAGATGAACCAAATTAATACTGAATATTTCAACAAGTAATTGCTTAAAAACCCATTGTTTAAAAACACTGTTTTTAATCTTCTCGATTATTAACAGTGTTTTTTTATTTACTAAACAAAGGTCAGTACATACATCACTAGTAGTTTGATTAAGATTAACT
The DNA here is from genome assembly GCA_947503525.1 of uncultured Carboxylicivirga sp. Lineage (GTDB taxonomy): Bacteria > Bacteroidota > Bacteroidia > Bacteroidales > Marinilabiliaceae > Carboxylicivirga. The sequence goes on from CANNEA010000001.1 coordinate 677,260, forward strand.
TAAATCTAATCCAAACTAATCAGGAATTCCTTTGGTGATTGTTTATGTATTTTCTTAAAGCATTTTGAAAAGTAGGAGTGGCTGTTAAAGCCCGACTTAAAAGCAACTTCATCAATGGTGTAGTTTTTAGATGTAAGTAAAGCTGTTGCCTTTTTAACCTTTACCATGTTTATATATTCCGATGTGGTTAGGTTAGATATTTGTTTGGTTTTTCGGTATAACTGACTCCGGCTAAATCCCATTTCATTAGCTATCATATCTACTGAAAGGTTTTCATTTTCAATATTGTCTTCAATTATTTTATTGATTTTATTTAAAAAGAAATTATCCAAACTACCAACATCAATTGGTTGCTGCGTAAGAAATTTCTTAGAATAACTCTCCTGAAGTCTTTTTCTCTGTATAATTAAGTTATTGATTTGTGATAAAAGAATGTTCTCATCAAATGGTTTAGAAATATAAGCGTCAGCCCCTTTTCCTAAACCTGTTGAGGTGTTTTCTGCCGACGACAGAGCAGTTAAAAGAATTACAGGAATATGGCTGATTTCTATTTGTGATTTAATCCTTTTACAAAATTCAAACCCATCCATTTCGGGCATCATAACGTCAGAAATTACCAGGTTAATATTAGTGTTGTTAAGCACTTCTAATCCTTGTTTTCCGTTGTCAGCTGAAATAACGGAATAATAATCCTGTAATAAGTTAACTATGTATTGTTGCAGGTCTTTATTGTCTTCAACAACTAATATATTTATATTTTTATCCGCTGGATTACTTTTAATATCTTCTTTCTCAATTGACTCCCATGAATTAATATTTTTCACCTTTTCATGACTCTTGTGTAATATTTTTTGAGCCTTCTGTTTTACAGGTAATTGCACAGTAAAACAAGTTCCTTCTCCTGGTGTGCTTTGAACAACAATTACACCTCGATGCATAATGGTATAATCCTTACAAAGATTTAAGCCAATGCCTGTACTATCGATCTTCTGTGTTCCCTTTGAGCCTTGTTCAAAACGTTCAAAAATATTAGGCATTTCTTGTGATTCAATTCCTGGTCCTGTATCAGAAATCAGTATGCGAACAATGTTTTTTGTTTCGCATTTACCAAAACTTAATTGATTTGAATAATTATTCTGACTGGAACTTTCATCAAGTTGAATTGAAACAGATATTTTGCCTTTATCTGGAGTAAATTTAAAAGCGTTTGACAATAAGTTATAAATGATCTTGTCAAGTTTTTCTTCATCAACTTCAATTGGAAATTCTTTTTTGTCATGATTAAAACTCAGTTCAATGTGTTTTCGTTTTGCCTCCATTGAAAAGTTTAACAAACGTTCATTAATAAAACTAAGCAAATCTACTTTGGAGATGTTCAGTTTTGACATGGTTTTCTCTTTCTTTCGCAGATCCATTAGTTGATTAATTAGCTGTAATAATCGATTAGTATTTCTTCTAATAGTATCCAGCTGTTTATATTCATCGCTTGAAAGATTATTTGATTTCAGCAAACTTGTTACAGGGCCATTTATTAAAGTTAAAGGAGTACGGAATTCGTGTGAAATATTAGTAAAGAATTTAAGCTTCATGTTATTAAGCTCATCATCCTGTTCGTGTTGAATTTTTTCGATTAGCAATTGTTTTTTAAGTTTTAGTCTTTCTTTGTAGAATCGAAAAATAAAAAAGCCTATCAACAAAATGATCAAAAGGTAGAGTGTTAAGGCAGTATTAGATCTGTACCAAAACTGTTTTATAGTAACTTTTATAATTGATGGTTTATGATTCCATACACCGTCATTATTTGAAGCTCTAACCTCAAAAGTGTAATCACCTGCAGGCACATTTACAAACGATGCTGAACCTTTATTCGCATCGTAAACCCAATCGTTCACATAATTAGTTAGTCGATAAACAAACTCATTCTTTTCAGGAAATAAGTAATTGTCAGCAGAATAACTAAAGGTAAAAGTTGTTTCGTCCGGTTTTAAAACAATGTGCTCAAATTCATTACGTTTTTTAGGTTTAGGAATTATAACATGGTTGTTAACGGTTATTTTATTCAACAACACATTTGGTGGTCTTTTATTAGTCTTTATACTCTTAGGTTCTAGAAAACTAAACCCATTGGTACCTCCAAAATATAAGTTGTTGGATTTATCCTTAAATATGGCATTGATATTGAATAGATTACCCTGTATTCCGTCTGAAATAATGAAACGACGTGAAGTATTATCTATCCTGTCATATAGAATTAATCCATTATTGGATGTAATCCAAATGTTATTGTTGTGATCTTCAATAATACCATATACATCTTTTGATTTAAGTAATCCATTAGCATTAAAGTAGCTAATCGAATCGCCTTTCGGATGATAAATATTAATACCATCACCTTCGGTGCCAATCCATATGTTGCCATCAGAAAGTTCAGCGCAGGTATAAAATGACTGCCTGTGAGTTCTGTGTTTAGCAATTGAAGCAGTGCTGAATCTAGTTAGTTTTTTAGTTGGTAGATGGACCTTATAGAATCCGTCGGAGGTTGTCAACCAAAGGTTCTTATTCTTATCTTTTTTTATTGAGGTAATGTTACTACCAAGAAGTTCTTTATATGGGCGTTCATTGGATTCAAAAGTGATTTTGCCTGTGTTAAAATTATAAAAGTTAATACCATCCTTTATGGTACCTATCCACATGCCTGAATCAGAAGGACAAAGCGCATATGTTTCCTTGGAAGATACATGTTTTCCATCTTCTTCACCCTCACTAAAATTAATGAATTCAGTTTGCTTGTGCGGTCGATATAATATACCATTAAAAGCTGTTGCAACCCACAGACCACCCTTAAGATCAATGCTTAGCGCCTTAATGTCAATTACTTTTTTAGAATTAATTATATTATGCTGCTTAAATGTTGAGTTTTGAATGTTAAAAGTATTCAGGCCAAAAAGTTCTGTACCAACATAAATTTCCCCTTCAGGTGTTTGCGCAAATGAGCTAACCATATTATCAGAGATAGTTCCCGGTAACTCTGAATGCCTATAATTAGTAAAAGTATTATCAGAATGATGAATATAGGCTACTCCTCCGGACCAGGTTCCTATCCAGAGTCCTCCTTGCTGATCTTCAAAAAGGTCAAAAATTGAATTATGAGGAAGACCTTCATAGTTATCGTGGTCAAGATGAACAAGCGTATTTCCATCACTCATATAAAGACCAAGATAAGATCCAATCCATATTCGACCGCGTGTATCTCTCCATATTTTTCGAACACTTGTTGATTCTAAATTAAACTCCGGATCAGAAGAGTATTTATAATGTTTTAGCAGCTTTCCATTAAAATTATATTTACGAGCTCCATGCTGTTGATATCCAACCCATATTTCATTATGACTTGAGGCGATTGTTCGAACTAAGGAGCCAAGACCATCAATAAGCTTGCTTGCTTTTTTATCTTGAATCAATACTTGATAAACAGCACCTTCTTCAGTTCCAAGCCACAATCTATTTCCTTGATCTTTGTACAATAATCGAGGTGAATCGGATAGTCCATCTGTTATTCGAATTAAACGCTTATTTTCTTCGTCCAAATATCCAAAGTAATTTTCGTCTACAACCCAAAGTCTATTAAATCCATCAACCTGAATGGAAAAAAGGTTGTCATTACTTTTACTACCATCTTCGTACTTGTATTCTACCCGATCAAATCTTTGTTGTTCTGGATTAAATACACATAGTCCCTTAACTGTACTTACCCATACTTTATTATTATTGTCAACTACTATTTCTGTAACTTTATTACTTGGGAGTCCATCGAAATTTTCAGGATTATGAATAAAGCGAGTGATTTCTTTGGAGTTGTATCTGATAACGCCATTAAACCCAGCCATCCAAATATAACCATGTTGATCTTGCGCAAAACAACTTATGGCTTGTATGCTATATCCACCGGGGGGAGAAACGCGTCTAAATGTAATATCATCTTTTTGCGCATACAGTATTGTACAAGCAAATAGTAATATAAAGGATATATGGATATTTGGTTTCATTTGTTAATTTTTGTCCAAAAATAATTCTTTATCTAAAGCGAAACTAACATATATGATGCATTTATGCTTCATATGTAATGATGTGAATCAAAAATTATAATTATTGCAGCATTATTACCAGAAAAGCTTTGTCCCTGCAGATATATTGCATAAGCGTTGAGAATAGATTTATCGCTATTTGAAATGCAATGCAACAGAAAGGAACGTTCAATATTAAAATGGAAGTTCTGGAAAGTGAAAAACTAAATCTTTTGAAATATTGTGAAGAACCGGATGGAAATGAAACGACGATGAAGCCGGCGAATTCATAAATAGAAATGAAAAAAAATATGCAAATGAGAAGATCTATCCATTCATTAATACTCTTACTATTATTGTTAGGATGTGAAAATAAGAGTTTAGAGAAATTTGATTCTGTTATTGATCATGCTGAAGATCAATTTGAATATGCTATTTCGCAAATAGAAATTGAGAAAGTAGATGAAACCATAGCGCCTCGTACATTTGAAAGTGGTAAAATTAAACTTGTTCCCGCAGAAGATTGGACGAGTGGTTTTTTTGCAGGGAACTTATGGATGATGTATGAATTAACTCGTGATGCCAAATGGCAAGACTTGGCTTTGCAATATACATTGCCCTTAGAATCTGAGAAATGGAACGATGAGAATCATGATATAGGATTTAAGATGTATTGTAGTTATGGTCATGCCATTAAATATATTAATAATCCAGAATATAAGGACGTGTTGATTCAGTCCGCCAAAACTTTATGCACAAGATATAGTCCTGTAGTTGGTTGTATTCGCTCATGGGATTCACTTACTGATCAATGGGATTATCCAGTGATTATTGACAATATGATGAATCTTGAATTATTGATGTGGGCAGCAAAGACTACCGGCAATGATAGTTTTAGGGAAATTGCTGTCAAACATGCACAAACAACTATGAAGAACCATTTTCGTGATGACTATTCTTGCTACCATGTTATAGGGTATGATCCACAAACAGGTGCGGTTGTTAAGCGAAATACTCACCAAGGATTTGCTGATGAGAGTGATTGGTCAAGAGGACAGGCCTGGGCATTATATGGTTATACTATGATGTACCGTGAAACTGGTATGGAAGAATTTTTAACCCAGGCAAAGCATATAGCAAATTACTTAATAAGCACAGAGGGAGTTAGTGAAAATAGCATCCCTTATTGGGATTTCGAAGCACCCAATATTCCAAATGAACCTAAAGATGCTTCAGCAGCAGCTGTCATCTCATCTGCATTATTCGAATTATATGGATATACTAAAGATGGAGATCATCTTTCCGTAGCAAAGGAAATTATGAATGCATTGATTAGTGATCAATACTTTGCATCCGTTGGAGAAAATGGTGGTTTTCTACTTAAACATTCAACCGGATCAAAGCCATATAAATCAGAGATTGACGTCCCTTTGGTTTATGCTGATTATTACTTTTTAGAATCATTAATAAAATACAAAGCTTATGCGAATATGTAATCATTAATTTAAACTTAAGATTAAATAGTATCGGAAAACTAATTTTAAAATGAAAAAAATCTTTTTATGAAAAGCAAAAGTGTATTCTCAAAAGGGAAAAGTATTTTAATGCTTTGTCTCTTTATCATGGTAACTGCAACTGCATTTTCTCAGCAGTCTACGATTACAGGAAAGGTTGTTGATGAAAGTGGCGACCCTTTACCGGGAGTTACTGTCATGAAGAAAGGAACAACTGAAGGAACAATAACTGATATTAATGGTCAATATTCCATTACAAATGTTTCTGTTGAAACAGTATTGGTATATTCTTTTATTGGAATGTCTGATCAGGAAGTACTAGTTGCCAATCAAACTAGTATAAATATCACATTAATTTCAGATATGGCTGATCTTGACGAAGTGGTAGTAGTTGGATTTGGTAGCCAGAAAAAGGCAACTCTAACCGGTTCTGTTGAACAGGTAAAAGCTGAGGTGTTTGAAGACAGAGCGGTATCTAACCCGGCACTAGCTCTTCAAGGTCAATCGCCAGGTTTAGTTGTTACGCGTTCTTCATCAAAGCCAGGAGATGAAGGAATCGACTTTAGTATTCGAGGAACGAACTCAATTAACGAGCAGTCACCTTTAATTATTATAGATGGTATTGCTACCCTAGGAAATAGTGCATTTACTTCGTTAAACCCAGACGACATCGAAAGTATTAGTGTGTTAAAAGATGGAGCAGCAGCTATTTATGGTTCACGTGCATCAAATGGTGTTATCATCGTAACCACTAAAAAAGGTAAAGGAGATATTAAGGTTAATATATCCAGCCAGATGAGAATTAACACCATTGGGATTACTCCTAAGTTGGCTTCTAATCCGCAGGAATATGGTCAAGCTTGGTTAGATTATTGTGAGCAGGACGAGTTAGCCGGATTAACCCCAAAACCATGGGCCTTTACTGTTGAACAGTTTCAGTGGATGGCAGATGGTAATACTGGTTATATTAACACGCCATATTGGGGTGATACTTACATAGGGAATAACTATAACTACGATGATTTATATGGTACATCTTATTCACAGCAACATACTGCTAGTGTATCAGGTGGTTCTGAGTCATCAGATTTTCGTATTTCTGCTGGTTTCATAGAAGATATGGGTGCTATTAAACCAACCTATGATGGAAAGAAGCAATTTAACTTCCGTGGAAATTATAATTTCGATATTAATAAATGGTTTAGGGTTGAAACCAGTACTTCATATTTTAAAAGAACACTTGATGGACCTTTGTATGGTGGTTCAAGAGCCTTTACTCAAGATCCTCCGCTGTGGCCGGTAGTTAATCCATTTGGACAATGGGGATCAAACTTTGGACAACGAGGTGGAGGAATTAACCCAATCGCCCGCATGGTTGACGGTGGAAGAGATACCGGTACAAGAGAAGAGTTTAGATTAAAAGTAAGTGGTATACTTCAACTTACCAGTAATCTTAAATTCCGTGCTGATGCAGCAATTGATAGAGCATGGCAAAGAACTCAGCAATATCAGCTAATTGTTCCTACGTACTCATGGGCAGGTGAAAGAGCTAACGCTACAGTAAATAAAACAAGTTATATACAAGAAGCGAGTAATGAAGATCAACATGAGACCTATCAAGGTATTTTCGACTATACTAAAAAAGTAGGTGATCATAACTTTAGCCTAATGGCTGGTATGTCTGCTGAAAGAAGAACGAGAAAGCAGTTATCGGGTTATAGACGTGATTTCGAAGATTATGGTATTTATGATCTTAATTTAGGTAGTATTGAAACATTAGTTGAAGCTAAGGGTGGAGCTGCTAACTGGGGCTTAGCATCTTATTTAGCTAGATTTAACTACGGATATCAAAGTAAGTACCTGGTTGAATTACAAGGACGACGTGATGGTTCCTCTAAATTTGATGAAGGTTATAAGTGGAAAAACTTCTTTGGTGGCTCTTTAGGATGGGTTGTAACAGAAGAAGGTTTCCTAAAGGATAATGAGGTTCTAAATTTCTTAAAGTTACGAGCAAGTTACGGTGAGCTTGGTAATCAAGGAGGTATTGGAAACCATGATTATGCATCATTGGTAAGTTTTGGAACAACCTATTTTGGACAGCAAAGTCTTAATTTATATACCACAGCTACTGCAAATACAATTACTACAAACGCTAGAACATGGGAAACAATTAAAACGACCAACTTTGGTCTTGATTTCCGTATGTTAGACAATAGATTAAGTGGTGCTTTTGATTATTTCTTTACAAAGAATGAGGATATGTTAATATCTGTAACTTATCCTGATGTACTTGGAGGTAATCCAAAAACTACCAACAGTGGTGTTCTTGAAACTAATGGTTGGGAAGTTGTTGTTGGCTGGAGAGATCAAGTTGGCGAGGTTCAGTATAACGTGTCTGTTAACATGAGTGATACTCGTAATAAGTTGGTTAGCATGGAAGGAGCTGATACCTGGAAAGAAGGATTAGTTGGACGAAGAGAAGGTTATGCTTTAAATACCTACTTCTTGTATAAAACAGACGGATATTTTGCAACCCAAGAAGAAGCAGAAGCCTATTACGACAAGTATAATTCAATTACAGGTGGAGAATTACCTCAAGATGCCAAATTACGAGCAGGTGATGCCAAATATGTTGATGTTGATGGTAATGGTTATATTCATGCTATCGGTGATGGTGTTAATGATACAGGTGACTTGGTTGATTCAGGTGATGCAACACCTCACTACGTTTATGGTATCAATTTAGGATTAAAATGGCGTAATTGGGATTTCAATACATTCTTCCAGGGCGTGCTTGAGCACAATGTTCTTCGAGCAGGGCAAGCAGCATATCCGAGAGATGCTCACTTTACGAATCAAAACATTGCCTATAACGATAAGACATGGACGCCTGATAATACCGGAGCACAATATCCACGTATGTCGTCATATAATACAATTGCCAAATGGAATTATGAGTATACCGATTTCATGTTGATGAAAGGGCGTTACCTTCGCTGTAAAACCTTAAGCCTGGGATATACATTTAGTGATATTCAAATCAGAGACTTCAACATTAGTAGATTAAGATTATTCTTTACAGGTAATGACCTATTTGAATTTACGAATTTAGATTCTGGTTGGGATCCTGAATTTGGTAGCTCAGCAGATGCATCTTATCCATTTATGAGAACATGGGCCTTAGGATTGAATTTAACTTTTTAAACAATAAAGTACTATGAAATTTATATATATCATACCAGTTTTAATCATGGTGCTACTTAGCAGTTGCATGGATGATTTTCTGAATTTTAAAGATCCAGATCAGATTACCGAAGAGGTTTACTTCAATAAACCTGAGCATTTCAGGGAGGCTGCTAATTACCTGTACACAAGGCTTCCGAGCTACCGAATGGGAAGCTTAGGAGAAAATTTATTAGATTACAGTACTGATTTATCTAGCGCTGATGTAACTCAGAGTGAATATGGATTTGGTAATATCACCACTCCTATTGACGATGGTGCCTGGGGAGGCGGTTATACTAATATTCGTACAGCTAATAAACTAATTGAGTTTGGTTTAAATTATAGTGGCGATCAAGCTGATATTGCAAGGGAAATAGCGGAAGCTAAGTTTTTCAGAGCATTCTTTCACTTTAAATTGCTACAGCGTTTTGGAGGTGTTCCAATTGTTACACGTTCTTTACAAACAGATTCAGAGGAACTTTGGGCAAAACGTAATAGTCGATACGAAGTAACACAACAAATTTTGATGGACTTAGATGAAGCCATCGAGGATTTGCCTTTAGAAGCAGCTATTGCATCAGAGCATAAAGGACAATTAAGCAAAGGAGCTGCACAAGCTTTTAAAGCTAGAGTTCTTTTACACGAAGCAACCTGGATGAAGTACGTTGGAACTTCAACAGACGGAGATGGAACAAATGAAGGTGCAGGGTCTGCAGGATATGATGCCAATAATATCAATGTCTATCTAAGTGAAGCTGCTGCGATGTGTGAGGCTGTTATGGCAGATGGTACGTATCAGCTATGGAACTACAATAGTGGTTTAGAGAATATGAGCCACTACTTCATGTTTAATATCGAAGCGTCGTATTCTAATCCATTAGGGCTAGATAAAACTTCAATGAATGAATTCATATTGTATCGTAAACATGATATTGATCTATTTCACTCTACTAACCCTGCTCAAACAGGGCGCGCAGCTCCTAACAGAAAAATGATCGATATGATTTTATGTTCTGACGGTCTGCCAATTGAAAAGAGTAGTGTGTTTGGCGGATACGATAATGCTGGTGATGAGTATCAAAATCGTGACTACCGTATGAGAGCATATTTTGGTTCATTAGATCAATATGGTGACTATAACGACTTAACTAGTGGTGTTCCAACCAATGCAACGGTTCTATTACCAGGTTATGGAAGTGCCGATTCAGGTTCTGGTTATAAATGCCAGAAGTTTGAACGTTGGGGTAAGAATAGTGGCGATTTTGATATTCCAGATAACGGAGGTTGTGATTTTCCAATTATTCGTTTAGCTGAAGTATATTTAACTTATGCTGAAGCATTATATGAATTAAACGGAACATTAACCGATCAACAGTTAGCACTGTCAATAAATAAAACACGCGAAAGGGCAGGTTTACCAGCTTTAACAACAGGTTTTATTGGAACTCACAGTCTTGATTTATTAGAAGAAATTCGTAGAGAACGTGGTGTTGAATTTTACGCTGAATCCAATCGTTTCTTCGACCTTCGTCGTTGGGGAATTGCTGTTGAAGCTCTTGCTGAACCAACTTGTGGTATGGTAGTCGAAGGTACCGCTTTTGAATTTGATACTGATCGTTATCAAGCTGATGACTATATTCATGAGCCTTTATCAGTTAGCTTACCAAATGGAGATATTAGAGAAGCCGTGCAATTAGTATCGGCTGCGGAAAGAAAATTTGCTTTAAAGCATTATTTGTATCCATTGCCATCTAGTCAGATCGTTCTTAATAATAACTTGCTTCAAAATCCAGGTTATTAAAAGTGTAATACTATTCCACTAAGAATATGAAGCATCGTATTCTTAGTGAGTATTTAACTATTAAAAATAGACACATGAAAAAAATAATAAAAAATAAATATATAATAGCATCCTTACTGTTTTTAACAGTAGTGCTGTATTCGTGTTTTGATCGCGATTTTGCAAAGGAAGATTATATTGTAGAATATCCGGCTATCACAGTGACTGACTTTAATCCTAAAACGGCTCGCCCAACAGCTGAGGTAACCATTGAAGGAACTAATTTTCTTGGAGTACAAGCTGGAGCTGAAGTATCCTTTGGAGGGGTAAGTATTGAGCAGGAAGGCATAATAAGCTACGAAGAAAATAAAATGGTAGTAGTAGTTCCTGAAGGTGCAAACTCTGGTGAACTTGGGGTTAGAATATATACTAATACTGCAGTTGCTGCTGATGAATTCACTTATTTAGAAGGAGCCGTAGTAACGTCTATGGATCCATTAACAGCTGAAATTGGCGAAACAGTTACGGTTTATGGTGAACGATTTGGGTCGAATAAAGAGTCGGTTCAGTTTTTCTTTTTTGATAATGTAGAGGCTGAAGTGTTGACTGTTGCTCCTGAGGAAATTACAGTTAAGGTACCGGAAGGTATTCGTAGTGGAAATCCAACTTTAGTTGTTGATGGACAAAAAATAGAATGTCCTAAATTTAATATTCCAGTTGTAGGAGCTAAGTTCGATTTTAATGTTGATGGAGATACTGAAGGTTGGATGGCTAATGGTGCCAGTTATGAAGTGAAAGATGGTCACTTTACTGCAACATATGGAGCTACTCAGGGCGGTGATTTTGAGTTAAGCGAAGACATAAAAGTGTTAGCAGCTGAATTCCCAATACTAGCTATTCGTATTGATGGAGCCCCTTATGGCGACAATGCTGATTTTACCTTTGAAACAGAACTTGGAAAATACCAGAACATCAGTAATAACTGGGATGGTAAAATAAACGATGATGTTTATTATTACGACTTAAGAAAGAGTTTTGAGTTTGGACAGACCATTGATCCTGAAGTTGAAACTATCCTTGAAACATTCAAATGGTCAATTAGTGGAGCTGCTGCAGCACAAGAGGGTTATAGTGTAGACTGGGTGAAGTCGTTCCAATCAATTGATGACTTAAGAAACCTTGTGAAAGAAGAGACTCCTGCCGGATATTATGTGTTTGAATTTGATGATGAGAACCAGACTGAATGGGCTGTTGGTGATAAGAATTATAACTATCAGGCTATTGATGATGGAAAACTTATTGTTCCTGTTGATGATAATAATACCTATTGGGTAAGCCGTTTTACTTACACTCCATTTAGTGGTGAGAAATTTGTTTATTCTCCAGAGTATCCAATATTTGCATTCAAGATGAAGATATTTGACGCTGAAGGTAATGATGTTGGATATTTACCATTAGATAAAGCTTCAGGAACAAAGAGAAATAACATTAAATTCCGTAATACAAATAATCGAGGACCTCAGTCAACCTATGCGGATGCTAATGACGGTGTGCTTTATTGGGATTTCCCTAACGCTAATTTAGGTGGCAATACACCTGTTGAAGGGGAGAATGATAGTTGGTTTATTCGTATCCCAAGTAACTGGGGACATTACTATCAGGATACTGACCCTACTCATATACCTCATGGTCATATTGAGGTTGACTGGATCAGAACATTTAAGAATACTGATGAATTAGAAGCATTCTTAGAAACTCAAAAATAATTATTCAATTATATTAGCATTGCCCGATTTAATTGGGCAATGCTTTTATTTTTAGTAAAAATAAACACAATGAAAGTATATAACTTATCTCTTTTAGCTTTCCTTTTTACCTTGCTTGTTGCTTGTGGTGGCAGTGATGGTGGAGGAGAGGAAGTAAAACCAGAAGATAAAGAAAGTCCGACTCTTGTCATATCATCTCCTACTGAAAATCAAGTGTATGGTAAGGGTGCTACTTTAAATATTTTGGGAACAGCAAAAGATAATGAAGGCCTGGCTTCCTTAATGGTAAGTGTAGCCATCTCTGAAGAACAACCAAAGACCTCATTAAAAGGTATATCTGATCCATGGGAGCCGGAGAATAAAACTGTTTCCCTTGAAGGAACGGAGCAGTCACTGGATTTCGTTTTTGGTGATATTGACAGTGATATCAAAGGAGGAACATATATTGTTTCATATGTTTTAACAGATGCCGCAGGAAATGAAACTAAGAAACAAACAAATATAATAATTCAATAGTAGTGTGTTAGTTATCTCTGAATAGGGGGTTGCTTTAATTGAAAGAACCAATATTCGATAAGTACTTAATCCAATCTGTCAATTTTTAATGTCAATCAGTGCATTGCTAAAAGCAAAAAATATGAATAATCCATCCAATCAAGTAAAATATCTGGTGTCTATCCTATTCCTTCTGCTGATTTGTAAGGCATCAATTGCACAAAACTTTGTTCATCCTGGTATTTCTAATAATAAAGCTGACCTCGACAGGATGAAGTATGCCATAAAAAATAAAATGGACCCTTGGTACTCCTCGTATTTGCTTTTGATGGCAGATACAAAATCTAATTTCAATTATACCGTAAAAGGTAATCCTGAATGGACCTATCTTAATAGAGAAAACCCTGCTGTTAATAAACATGAGTATGAAAGTGATATTCAGGCAGCATATGCAAATGCCTTGATGTGGTATATTACAGAAGATACAAGGCATGCTGATAAAGCTGTAGAAATATTTAATACATGGAGCAACTTACAACAAATTGATGGTATTCCTTTAGGGCCCGGTTTATATGGAGGACCTTTAGTTGATGCTGCTGAAATTATTCGTTATTCATATGACGGATGGAAAGAACAAGATATTAAGAAATTTGAAAACATGCTGGTTTATCCGGGTTACTCATCAAAAGTAGTACCAACTGGAGCCTATAATGCTAATAATAGCGGTTCAGGTTCATCTTTTTACTGGCGAACTTATTATGGCGATCCTGCCCGGGCTGGGAATCAAGATGCCTCATGTTGGCGAACAGTAATGGCAATAGGTGTTTTTTTAGATAATGATACTATATACGATAGGGGTTATAATTATCTAATGAGTCAAACCAGACGTAGTGATGATATTCCAACTGCACCAGGACCTTCACCTAAAGGCGATAAACTTGATTCCTCTGATGAGCACAAAACAGAGTATGCTTATGTGGGTCCTTTGAACCAGATTCAGGATTATGGCTATAATGGTGTCATTAAGAATTATATATATGAAAATGGCCAAATTCAAGAAAGTTCCAGAGATCAGGTGCATAGCTTTTTAGGAACGGGTTTATTAGCAAATGCTGCTGAGATTGCCTGGAATCAAGGTGATGATATGTATGGATATCTGGACAATAGAATACTTTTGGGACTGGAATTTACCTTAAAATATTGCTTATCCTATTCTCAGTCATACCCTGATCAAACTCAGCCATGGGAACCAACGCAAGAAAATGGCTTGTATATGGAAATGGATGACCGCACCGGGCGTTCAACAGCCCATAAAATAAACCCTTATGTAAGTAATAATTATGAGCGATGGTCAAGAGATGAACCCGTCTTTATGAAAACAGTTGAAGCGCCATTGGCTCATTATAAAGGTCGACAACAGGCCGAAGCGGATGACTATTTGTGGTTAGAAAGAACCAGGGATTATGCTTTTGAAAAAGTGGGGTATGAAGGTCGAAGTGGATTAGATTTTAATGGATGGGGTGCCTTAACTGATCGACGAATTCCGCTTTGTCCTGGTGACCCGGTTATGGGTTTTACCGAAGATGGTTTACCTCAATATAATTTACCCGAATTGCCAGGCTTAATTCAAACTGCAAATTTCGATTACTTTGTGATGAATGGAGGAGGTGGTAATGGTAAATGTTATTTCAAGACAACAAATAATGAAGTTGTCAATACATTGCGACCTGAAGAAGATATATATGCCGATTTCAGTGAAAATGATAAAGGATTTTACCTTGCTGACTTAAATAGTGGTGATTGGTATAACTATAGCATTTCCTTACCTGAGGATGGAGCATACGATATTTATGTGCATTACCTTGTAGATAATAGTAATACTTCCATAAAAATTGATTTCAACGGACAAGAAGCATTCTCAGCTTTTACCTTGCCAGAAAGTGTACAGGAGGAGGCGGATACTATAATATGGAGTACAGAAAAAGTTGGTGATGCAATAGAACTTGAAGGTTTGGTACAATCCTTAAGGTTACATGTTGTAGAAGGAGATGGAAGTTTAAAGATTTCTGACTTGATTGTAGTGCGAGAGGGGACATCTTCCACTACCATTGAGTACCTGATAAATCAAAGAAGAGAAAGTTTTGAGGAAGAAGATGATGATGTTGGCATTTTTAATCCGAAAGTAATAAGAAAAGTAAAAGTATATCCTAATCCAACACAAGGGACATTCAATATAGAATTACCGGAATATCAAGGTTCTAAATCTATTAAAATTGACTTATATGATTTAGCCGGCAATGGTTTGAAGAAAATTGAAAACGTAGAAATGCACGAGTCCATTGATATTAGTGATTTACCCAAAGGTTTGTATGTCATTAAGGTAAATGATGGAAAGAATGATTATACAAATATAATCAGCAAATTTTAAAAGATTGAAAATGAAGGGTTTTAGATTATTTTTTAGCTTCTTGCTATTAGTTGTTGGCTTGATAAATTTGTCTGCACAAGGCTTTGTTCATCCAGGTATTTCAAATACAAGATCGGATTTAGACAGGATAAAATATGCGGTTAAAAACAAAATGGAACCTTGGTATTCGGCATATAGTAAGTTAATGGCTGATGGCAAATCTAATTTTAATTATACGATTCAGGGTGATCCAAGTTGGACCTATTTAAATAGGGAAAATCCGCGGGTTAATGGAAATGAATTTCAGAATGATACTCAAGCCGCCTACCATTTAGCTTTGATGTGGTACATAACTGAAGACAGTCGCTATGCGGAGAAAGCCATTGAAATATTCAGTACATGGAGTAATCTTCAGCAGGTAGATGGTATTCCATTAGGTCCTGGTTTATATGGAGGAAAGTTATTGGATGCCGCTGAAATTATCAGGCATACTTATGATGGATGGAAAGAAGAAGATATTAAGAAGTTTGAAGATATGTTGCTATATCCGGGATATTCTTCAACAACAGTGCCTGCTGGGGCTTATAATGCTTCCAGTTCAAGTAATGGTGCCTCTTTTTACTGGCGTACCTATTTCGGAGATCCGGGTAGGGCGGGAAATCAGGATGCATCCTGCTGGCGTACAGTTATGGCCATAGGCGTTTTTACCAATAATGATACGATCTACGACAGAGGTTTCAATTACCTTACGCGCAGACCAACTCGTTCAGACGATGTAGCTAATGAGTCAGGACCAAAAGCTCAAGGCGAAATAATCGAAGAGTCTTCGCATGAGTATTTGACCCAATATGTTTCTCAAGGATCATCAAATCAAATACAAGATTATGGCTACGATGGTGCTATTGAGCATTATATCTTACCTAGTGGTCAGTGTCTTGAGAGTTCCAGAGATCAGGTGCACAGTATGCTTGGTGTTGGTTTGCTGGCCAATGCAGCAGAAATTGCATGGAGTCAAGGGGATAATATGTATGGTCATTTAGATAACAGAATCTTAAAAGGCTATGAATTTACTTTAAGATATTGCCTCTCTTATTACAAATCATTCGATGATCAGCCAAGCGCCTGGGAACCTCGACAGGAAACAGGTGAATATGAAGAAATGCATGCCAGAACAGGTCGTTTTACAACACATAAGATTAATCCATATGTAACTGTAAATTATGATCGTTGGTCAAGAAGTGGTCCACTTGGTATGAATGTAATGGAGGCTACTTTAGCCCATTATAAACAAAGGATGCAACTTGATTATGAAGAATATAAATGGTTAGAAAGAACCAGAGATTATGCATTTGAAGAAGAAGGTTACGAATCGTGGGAGGAAGATGGATTTACTGGCTGGGGAAGCCTTACGGATGTAAGGGTTGATTTTTGTCCCGGAGATGCCATTCAAGGTTTTCAAGAGGCTGTTACACCTGAGTTTGGGATAACTGAAGTGCCTGAATTGCTTGATCTTGAAAACTTTGATTATTTGCCTTTAAGTGCAGGTGGCGGAAATGGTAAGAGCTATTATAAAGCTTCTGCAAATAGCATTGTCAATACATATCGTACTGAAGAAGATGTATATGTTGATTTTAGTGAGAATGATAAAGGCTATTACATTAGTGACTTAAATTCCGGAGATTGGTATAATTATACCATATCAGTTCCAGAAAAACAGAATTACGACATTTACGTTCATTACCTGGAAGAGAATAGTAATGCATCGATAAAACTTGACTTCAATGGTTCGGAAGTTGTTTCTGAATATGTTTTACCAGAAAGTGTTCAGGAAGTTGCTGATACGGTTATTTGGAGTTCAGAAAAAATAGCCGGTGGAGTTGAATTGGAGGCTTTAGTTCAATCGATGCGTTTGCATATTGTAGAAGGAGATAACACATTAAAGCTTGGAGACATTATTATTGTTAGAGAAGGGACTGCAGAAAGCACAATTGATTTCTTATTGAATAAACGAAGAGAAAATTATGCTGAGGAAGAAGAGGATGATGTTGGTATTTTTAATCCTTCTATAGTAAGAGAGCTTAAAGTATATCCAAATCCTACTAAGGGTGAAATAAGAGTTCAACTTCCAGATGTACAGCATTCAAAGCCGAGTCAATTAGAAATCTACAACTTGGCAGGTCGATGTGTACTTAAGTTGAATGACTATCAAATTTCTGATAATATTTACATTGGAGATCTGCCTAAAGGGCTTTATATAATTAAAGTCAATGATGGAACATACGACTATGTAAACAAAGTAAGTAAACTATAAAAGTTAGCTCATGAATAGGTGGAAGTTTTGGTGTTTGTTTGTTTTACTTCTTAGTTTAGGTTTTAATATTGCCGCAAGGGATTTCGTTCATCCGGGCGTATTTGTTACGCGTTCTGATTTGGATCGAATGAAATATGCAGTGAAAAATAAGATGGAGCCCTGGTATACTTCTTATATGAACCTAATGGCTGACACAAGGTCAAGTTTTAATTACTCCGTTAAAGGTGATCCTTCATGGACTGAAGTTAAAAAGACGATTCCTAATGCGGTTAATAAGCATGAGTATGAATCAGATATTCAAGCTGCCTATCAAAATGCATTGATGTGGTACATAACTGAGGATTCTCGTCATGCTGAAAAATCCATTGAAATAATTGAAACCTGGAGTAATCTAACCCATACAAGTGGTATACCATTATCAGCCGGCTTATATGGCGCACCATTGGTTAGGGCTGCTGAAATTATTCGTCATACTTATGACGGATGGTCGGAAGAGAGTATTAAGAAATTTGAGGATATGCTGGTTTACCCTGGGTATTCTTCAGAGTCTGTACCTGCTGGAGCATATAATTCAGGAAGTAGTGGCACAGGAGCTACATTTTATTGGATGACATATTATGGTGATCCTGCTAGAGCTGGTAATCAAGATGCATCATGTTGGCAGACTCAAATGGCCATTGGTATATTCTTAGATAATGAAAAAATATACGATAGAGGATTTAATTATCTGACTAGCCAAGCTACCAGAGAAGATGATGTACCTAATGCATCAGGCCCAACACCTTCAGGTCCTAAAATTGAAGAAAGTTCTACTATTTACAAAACGGCCTTTGAATATGGTACTCAATTGAATCAGATTGAAGACTACGGATATAATGGAGCTATTGAACATTATATATATGAAAACGGTCAATGTCAGGAAAGTTCAAGAGACCAAACTCATACAGTTTTAGGAATTGGCTTATTGACAAATGCCGCAGAAATGGCCTGGAGTCAGGGTGATGATATGTATGGTTTTTTAGATAACAGAATTTTGTTGGGCTATGAGTTTTCTCTGAAATATATTTTGTCATATAATAAAGCTTTCGAAGATCAACCTATCCCGTGGGAACCAACGGTTGAGAACGGCTTTTATATGGAAAAACTGGATCGAACAGGGCGTAATCTGGCGCACAAAATTAATCCATATGTAGATACGAATTTCTCTGAAATTCAGCGTAAAAATATGCTCTTTATGAATGTTTTTGAGACGCCTCTAGCGCATTATAAAATGCGTCAGTCGCTTCCATCTGAAAAGTATCTGTGGTTGGAGCGTTCGAGAGATTATGTCATTGAAGAAACAGGAACGTATGAAACGAGTGGCGGAGATGGAGTTGCCTTTATGGGGTGGGGAGTATTAACTTCTCGTCGAATCAATCATTGTCCAGGTGATCCTGTGAAGGATTTTGAAAATGCGATTACTCCCGAATATAGTTTGCCTGAATTACCAGGCTTGATAAGTACTGTAAATTTCGACTATTTTCCTGTAAATGGAGGTGGTGGTAATGGTAAATCCTATTCTAAGAATTCAGGTGGCGTTTTAACGAATTCATATCGTCCTGAGGAAGATCTTAATATTGAATATAGTGATGCCGATGAAGGATATTATTTATCAGATCTTTATACCGGAGATTGGTATAATTACACTATTTCTTTACCTGAAGCCGGAGAGTACGATATTTATTTACATTATCATTCTAATAACTCAGGAGGTATTAAGTTAGAGTTTAACGGTGAAGTTAGTACCGAAGACCTTATTTTGGATGCCACTACTGCCGAGGAAGAAAGTGAGTTATGGAAAACGGTTCAATTGGTCGAAGGACAATCTTTGGAAGGCCTTGTTCAAGCCATGCGATTACATATTGTTGAAGGAGAAAGTAGCTTAAAATTAGGCGATATAATTGTTGTAAGGAAAGGAACATCAACAACTACTGTTGATTATTTAGTTGAACAGCGAAGAAAAGCGAATGAAGAAACCGAAGATGTTGGAATTCAAGACGTCTTAAGTAGAGATTTGGAGAAAATCTACCCTAATCCAAGTGATGGATTTTTTAGCATTAAAATAGACAGTAATATAGGAAGTGTTAAGCGCTTGGATGTATATAATATTATGGGTCAACTCGTAAAGGCTAATTTGGATGTTAGTAGTTCTAATGTTTTTAACCTTAGTGATTTGCCTAATGGTCAGTATATAATTAAGGGGACTGTAGGAGATAAGGTGTTTAATACTAGTATACTTAAACGTTAATTGGAAACATTTCCTGTTGGAATGATAATTTAATCTTATTTGGTTTATCAATTCGAATAAACCAAATGTATGTTATGAAATTTGAATTGAATGAATAAGATATTTCTGATAATCGCACTTTTAAATTTAAATGGATTCTTTGTCTTTGCTCAGGATGTAAGTATTTATGTTGTTAAAAATCTGGATGATATAACTGTGCAGGAAGGGGAATTTAAATTTACCTCTTTAAATGAGGCTATTGATCAAGCCTATGAAATTGCAAAGAGTGAAAAGAATCAGCACATTTCAATTAAAATACAACAAGGAGAATATTACATACAGAAAAGCATTAAAATAGATAGCCGATTAAACGGTTTAACCATTGAAGGAGCTGGTTGTGATGAGGTCACTTTAAAAGGATCTACGTTATTAACCTTAAAATGGAAGAAACAGAAGAGTGGTATTTATGTTGCAAGCCTTAAGGAAGAAATTAATTTTGACCAGTTTGTTGTAAACGGAAAACTTCAAACTTTAGCTCGCTATCCGAATTATAACGAAGATGGTGGATATTGGCAAGGATATGCTGCTGATGCCATTTCTCCTGAGCGAATTGCAAAATGGAAGGACACGAGTGGGGCTATATTTCACGCCATGCATGGTGGTAAATGGGGTGGTTTCCATTATTTAATTGAAGGCATTGATGAAAATGGAGAGGCGATTTTAAAAGGTGGGCAGCAGAATAACCGACCATCTAAACCTCATAAGGAATTTCGTATGGTTGAAAACGTTCTTGAAGAGTTGGATGCTCCAGGAGAATGGTTTTTTGACAAAGCAAAAAGGAAATTATACTTCATGCCAACAAATGACATTGATATGTCAAACGAGAGCTGTGAAGGAGTTGTGCTAAAAAGTTTAATAAAAGTAGAGGGAAGTGTTGATAATCCAGTTAAAGATGTGAAAATTGAGGGTATAAGTTTTACACACACTCAACGAACCTTATTTGAAGAATACGAACAACTCTTACGAAGTGATTGGTCAATTTACAGAGGAAGTGC
The DNA here is from genome assembly GCA_947503525.1 of uncultured Carboxylicivirga sp. Lineage (GTDB taxonomy): Bacteria > Bacteroidota > Bacteroidia > Bacteroidales > Marinilabiliaceae > Carboxylicivirga. Next base: position 698,143 of record CANNEA010000001.1, read on the forward strand.
CTTGTTTTTGAGTAATGCAGAAAACTGTAGCATTGAAAACTGTGAGTTTAGGGACTTGGGGGGCAATGTAATTTTTGTAAGTGGATATAATCAAAATCACAGAATTGCCTCCAACCATATTTATAATTGTGGCGCTAGTGCAATTTGTTTCGTTGGTGAGGCTTCGGCAGTTCGATCACCTGCATTTACCTACCGGGAATTTGTTGAATTAGATGAAATGGATAAGGTCTGGGGACCAAAGAACAATAAATATCCCAACGATTGTGTTGCAGAAGACAATCTGATCTATCGAATTGGGCGTATCGAAAAACAAAGCGCTGGTGTGCAAATTGCTATGGCTATGAATATAACCATTCGTCATAATAGTATTTACGATGTACCAAGAGCTGGGATTAATATAGGTGATGGAACCTGGGGAGGACATATACTCGAGTACAATGATGTATTTAATACGGTGCTTGAAACTGGTGACCATGGTTCATTTAACTCCTGGGGGCGTGATCGTTTTTGGCATCCAAATCGCAAAGTAATGGATGAGTTGGTGGCCAATGATGCAACTATGCCTTATTGGGATGCTACACAAACTACAATTATCAGAAATAACCGATTCAGTTGCGACCATGGTTGGGATATTGATTTAGATGATGGTTCAAGTAATTATCACATTTACAATAATCTGTGCTTAAATGGCGGTATCAAATTACGTGAAGGTTTCCGACGTGTGGTAGAAAATAATATAACGGTTAATAATGCCTTTCATCCACATGTTTGGTTTGAGAATAGCCAGGATGTTTTTAGAAGAAACATTGTGCAGGATGGACACAAAGATGTTCGAGTAGCCGAATGGGGTAGAGAAATAGATTATAATCTTTTTCCAAATGAAGAATCATTGATGAAAGCCCAGGTATATGGTATTGATGCCAACAGTAGTTTTGGGAATCCCGAATTTATCAATCCTGAGGAATTAGACTTTAGTGTGAAGGAAAATTCTCCTGCCATAAAACTAGGCTTTGTTAATTTCCCAATGGATCAGTTTGGCGTTCAGTCTCCGGCATTTAAAAAGCTTGCTAAAACTCCTGAAGTGCCGGATAAGAAAAAGGCAAGTGAGACAGCAATGAATAGCAGTCCTGTTGTTGAATGGCTTCGAGCCAGTATTAAGAATGTTGAATCCAAGGAAGAACAATCTGCTTATGGATTAAATACTGCTGAAGGGGTCATCATAGTTAAAATTGGGGCTCACAGTTTAGTAGGCGTATCTGGCATTAAAAGAGGTGATGTAATTCTAAATGTAGAAGGCAGGAAAGTAAGCGATTTAAAAAGCTTTTTTGCAACCTTGAAAGAATATAATAATCAAGAAGAAATTCAGGTGCTGATTATGCGTAATCAGCAAGAAAAACAATTTAAAATAAAGCTAAAATAGACATTTCAATTATGATAAAATCAACCGTTCTAAGTGTTATACTTTTAGTTGCTTTTGGAGGCAGTTCTCTTTGGGCGCAAAAAGTAAGTTCTATTTATACAACTACCTCTGAAAGGTGGGTAGAAACTAAGAAAGCCGTTAAAGTAATCAATGATGGTAATGCAGAAGCTGATATCACCATTTCCGATGAAAAGCTACAGGTAGTTGATGGAATTGGAGGAGCTTTTAACGAGCTAGGTTGGACAGCAACTTTAGCATTGCCAAGCGATGAAGCAGCTAAAGTATTTGATGCGCTTTTTAGTGAAGAAGGTTGTAAGTTTTCAATGGGTCGTGTGCCAATTGGAGCAAGTGATTATGCCTTGAGTTATTATTCAATGAACGATGTACCTGAGGATTTTGTGATGCGCGATTTTAATATCCACCGTGATCAGTTTATCATGATTCCATATTTAAAGGAGGCCTTTAAACGACGTGCTGATTTTAAATTATGGGGATCTCCATGGACGCCTCCGGCTTGGATGAAGGTGAATGAACATTACTCATTACGTGCAGGCGAAATGGGCGAAGGTCGGACAGGTGGTAACAAAATGGATCCGGGTAAAGAAATTCGTACCAGTTCTACTGCATTTAAAATGGAGAAAAGGTATTTGGAGGCTTATGCCTTATATTTCTCAAAGTATATTCAGGCATACAAAGAGGCTGGAACACCAGTATATATGATCCAGCCGCAAAATGAGATTTTATATGCGCCAAATTGGCCAGCTTGTACTTGGCACACCGAAGATATGTCTTATTTTATTGGTGACTTTCTTGGACCAAAGTTAGAAGCAGATGGCTTAGATACTGAAATTTGGTTAGGTACGATTAATAGTCCTAATCCACGTTACGTTCAGTACGCGCTAAAACATAAAACGGCAAGTAAGTATATTAAGGGAGTAGGTTTTCAATGGAATGGGGAACGTTCGATTCCTACTATTGCAAAAGAGTTTCCTCACATTAAGTTAATGCAAACAGAGAACAAGTGTGGAGAGCAAGAAAACGATTGGACTTCATTAGATCGCTCATGGAAGTCGATGGTGCATTACTTCAATAATGGTGCAGGCTCATATTTGTATTGGAATATGATTTTGGACGAAACAGGTAAGAGTGCATGGGGATGGCCTCAAAACTCTATGATTGTAATTGACTCCAATTCAAAAGAAGTAACTTATAATGATGAGTTTTACTTGTTCAAGCATTTATCACACTTTGTACAACCTGGCGACCATTTTTTAAAGTCTGAAGGTGATGATCACTTGGCTTTTTCGCTTAAAGATGGACGTACTGTTGTGCTGGTTTATAATCCTGATGATAAAGAGAAAAGCATTAATATTAAAACGGGATCTTCAACAATAGCTGCAAATCTTGAAGCAATTTCTATTAATACCATTATTATAGAGTAAGTTATGCGGTATAAGATACATGTTATATTAGCCCAGATTGTAGTCAACTTATTGTTTTCACTAACGAATGTTAGTGCACCAGATTGGGCTAATTTCGACAAGTATGCCGACGCAAATGCTACTTTAGAAAATCCGGGCCGGATGAACAATCGTGTGGTTTTAATGGGCAATTCTATAACTGAAAAGTGGCCGCTTTATGATTCTACCTTTTTTGCTGGTAAACCATATATCAACCGCGGCATAAGTGGCCAGGTATCATCACAAATGTTATTACGTTTTAGAAACGATGTAATTGAGCTTCAACCTAGAATTGTGGTTATTTCAGCCGGAACCAATGATATAGCTGAGAATCAAGGTAAAATTACTTTATCACAAATTGCGGCAAATATTTTTTCAATGGCTGAGTTGGCAGAGGCTAATGATATAGAAGTGATTTTAACTTCTGTACTTCCTGCAAATAGTTATAAGTGGCGACCTGAGATTTATCCGGCGGATAAAATTATTGAGCTAAATGAAATGATTAAGGCTTATGCCAAAGATCATGACCTTATGTATGTTAATTATTATAAGCGCATGGTTAATAAAGAAAAAGGGCTTAAAAAAGAATATGGTCGCGACTCGGTTCATCCAAGTACAGAGGGTTATAAAGTTATGGGTCCTTTACTTGAAAAAGCCATTGCGAAAACAATAAAGAGAAGTCAAAAGAAATAGTTGTATAAACTATATTAATATGAAGAGAATTAACATTACAATACTAAGTGTTTTGATGATTGCTTTATTAAGCATTTCAGATCTAACATATGCACAAAAAGCAATTAAGGTAAATACCCAGTCGGAAGGTGAAAGGTTTGAGCACTTTTGGAGCAAATGTGTAGGAGCCGGACGTGCCAATGAGGCCTTACGTGCCGGTTGGTTAGAACAAATGGATAAAGTACATCAAGAATGTGGTTTTGAATATGTTCGTTTTCATGGCTTGTTTCACGATGATATGTTTCCTGTTTTTGAAAAAAATGGGAAAATCACTTACAATTGGCAATACATTGATGATGTATTTGACCGACTATTGGATTTAAATGTTAAGCCTTTTGTTGAGTTGGCCTTCTTCCCAAAGCAATTTGCGGCTGAAGAAACGAAGCATGTATTTTGGTGGAAAGCCAATGTTACACCAGGACCTGATTATGCCAATCAGTGGTACAATTTAATTGAGGCGTTTACGCAACATGTTGTAGACCGTTATGGTATGGATGAAGTACTAACATGGTATTTCGAAGTATGGAATGAGCCAAACTTATATCCTTTCTTTTTTCACGGAACTAAATCGCAGTATTTTGAACTTTACAAGCAATCGGCTCTTGCAGTTAAGTCTGTAGATGAACGATTAAAAATTGGAGGGCCTTCAACCAGTAACTTCGTACCGGATGCACGTTTTGATGAAGAGATTATCAATAACGAAGTGTCGATGGCCGTATTTCAAGTTGACGATATCAACAAATTAGAGTGGCATGGCGTATGGATTGAAGATTTCTTAAAATATTGTGAGCATGAGAAATTGCCGGTTGACTTCGTAACAACACATCCGTACCCTACCGATTATGCTTTTAATCCTGAAACAGATAAGGGCAGAGGTTTAACGCGTTTTGCAGCCTCCACAAAAAACGACATTGAGTGGCTAAATAAGGTTATAAAGGAAAGTGCTTATCCTAATGCCGAAATTCACTTAACAGAATGGAATACGAGCCCCAACAGTCGGGATAAAATGCATGATTTCTTACCTCCTGCTGCATATATCGTTAAAACAAACCTGGAATGCATAGGGCTGACCAATTCCTTAGCATTCTGGACCTTTACAGATATTTTTGAAGAAAAAGGTGGTGGCGAAAGTATTTTTCATGGTGGTTTTGGAATGATTAACTACCAAGGCTTGGTTAAGCCTAGTTACCATGCTTACCGTATGTTGCATCATTTGGGTGATCAACAGTTATTGAAGAATGATTATTTGATGGTGACTAAAAAATCGGGCAATGGTAAAGTTGTGGCCTTGGCTTATAACTACCCTAACGATTATTTAGATGCTGTTCCTTCAAGTATTAAGCGCTTTAATAAAATTGAAGATGGAGAAGCTAAGCAACTGAATTTAACGCTTACTGACTTAAAACCTGGTACCATGTTTAAAATAGAAATTTTAGACAAAGACCATGGTAACATCTATAATTACTGGGAGAAAATGGGAAAACCTGAACCTCCAACACGAGAACAGATTAAAGTTATGAAAGATTTTGCTGAGTCCTTGAAAACCCAATTAATTACCGTAGACAAAGAGGGCAAACTGAATATAAATCAACAGCTTTCTCCATGGAGTCTGGTGTTGATTGAACAAGTAAATTAAATAGAATGGAGGCTTGTTTTAAATAGTTAAGAAGAATCCCTTTAGGAGTGAAGGGGTATTCTTCACACTCCCATTATTTTAAACAAGTTCTTCGACTTATTATTTAATTTGAATTAAAAACTTATAAACAAAAGTATTATGAAAAAAACATTACACTTTTTATTCGCTTTATTGATTACTACTGCAATTAATGCACAAACTGTTGGTGATGTATTTACAGTTGACAACATTGAATATACTGTTACTAGTGTAGGCCCGAATGAAGCTGAAGTTTCGGCATATACAGGTACAGATGCATCATTAATGATTCCAGCTACCGCTACTAATATTGCTACTCAATACAGTATTACAGCCATAGGTTCTCAAGCTTTTATGTCAAATGGAGTTATTACAGATGTAACATTGCCTGCATCAGTAGTTACTTTAAAGAGCGAAGCTTTTAGTTCAAGTACACTATCAACTATTAATTTAGAAAACGTTGTATCTATCGAGCTGAAAGCTTTTGTTGCATGTCCACTTACTGAAGTAGGTGTGCTTTCAAGTTGTAAAACAATAGGTAATTATGCATTTAATAAAGCATTTAGAGCTGGATTAACAACAATTGAAATACCTGTTTTAGAGACAATGGGTGCAGGTTCTTTATATGATAGTGATCAAAATGGTAGCTCCCTAATTCGTATTAGTATACCAAGCACTTTAACTAGTTCAGGAACATTGTTTTTAGGAGGCCATAACAATCTGGTAGCTGTTCAGGTTAATTGGACAGACCCTGCTAACTGTTCTTTTGATGATGTTACTGACCCGTCTTCATCTAGATTTTTCAGATGGCTAGATAAATCTAATATTACCGTTTATGTACCTTCAGGAACGGAAGCACTATATGAGGCACATGCTCATTGGGGAATGTTCCCGGATGAAAATATTGTTGAAGGTATCTTACCAACAGTTGGCAACACTTTTGTAGCTAACAATATTAAGTATGTTGTAACCAGTGAAGCTCCTAATGAAGCAATGGTATTAGGTTTTGAAGATCCAAGTATAGTCACTATTGATTTAGATATTCCGACAACAGCGACAGATGTAAGTAACTCAATGCAGTACAATGTTGTTTCTATAGGTGATAATGCATTTACAAGCGATACTGATTTAGAGACAGTAACTTTACCTTCTACAGTTGAAACGATTGGTAGTAATGCATTTAAACTATGTCGTAACATGACATATATTAACTTAAATGATGTTGTTACAATTGGAGCAAGTGCATTTCATACATGTGATAAAATGTCAGATATTGGAGGTGCTTTGTCTAAACTAACTACACTAGGAAACTATGTGTTTTATAAATGTAATAATATTACAACATTTGAAACACCTTCTTTAGTCACAATAGGTAGTGGCAATGTATACACAATGGCTAAATTAGCGCAATACAATGTGCCTGCATCAGTTACTAGCATTGGTGCTTTATTTTTAGGGACAGATAACTCTGTGCCACACATTTTAACAACTGTTACCGTGAACTGGACTGATCCAGATAATGATGTTACAATAGACCCTACTAATTTCTTTAGAAATATTGATATTTCAGATGGTAGTATAACTTTATATGTACCAGTAGACACTGAGGAACTTTATGAGGCACATGCATTATGGGGCGAAATACCTGATGCTAACATTATAGAAGGAACACCAACTAGTTTCAACTCAATATCAGAATTAGAACTAAGTTTTTATCCTAACCCTGTTAAAGATGTTTTAACTATAAAGGGAGAGCAGTTGGAAAATGCTGTTGTAAGTATTTATAATATTGCCGGATCTTTAGTTTATAGTGAAACTATAGGTTCATCGGTATCACAGCTAAACATTGCTAGTTTAAACGCAGGGGTTTACATTGTTAAAGTTGAGGCGGATAATGCTGTAGTAGAAACTAGAATAGTAAAAAAATAGTTTTTTGTAGACAAAAGAACTGTAAGAAAATAATTACGCTTATTAGGTTTACAAAGAAATAGCTTGTCATTTCTTTGTAAACCTATTAGTAGTTAGCGCAAAGGATAAGGAAATATGATACTTAAGGAACACTATATCAAGAGGCTAAATGCATCGATAACTTTAGTTGTTATTCTGGTTTTTTTCACCTTTAGTAGTTGTAGAATTGAAAATAGTTCTCCATACGAACAGTTGAAAAATACTAAAGAGTGGAAGCTGGAATTAGATGATGAATGCACAGATCATTGGCAGGATAACTGGATGCTGGATGGATTGATTGCAACTGTTGAAAATAGTGACTTAGGTATGAATTTCGTTGCAGGGCCCGAGCACCGCAATAATGCTCACCATGCAGTATTGTGGACCAGGCAATCATTTAAAGGTGATATTAAAATTGAATATGAATATACGCGTACCGACAGCCAGTTGATTAATGTAAATATTTTATACATTCAGGCACAAGGTATTGGTGGAGGGGAATATGACAAAGACATTTCTCAGTGGAATCATTTAAGAACGATTCCAGATATGCGTATTTACTACAACTACATGGACCCGATTCATATTAGTTATGCAGCTTTCCCAATGGAGAATGATGACCCAACTAAGGATTATATACGAGTGCGAAAATATCCGGTAACTCCCGATAGAACATTTCACCAAATGGAAGCTGAACCATCTTATTATAATATGGGCTTGTTTTTGCCTGATGTTACATACAAAGTAACGGTTATTAAGGCCAACAAAATGTTGTATATGCAAGTGGAAGGCGATGGCAAAGATGAATTGTATAGCTGGGACATGTCAGCGAAAGATCCATCCATAGAAGGACGTATTGGTTTACGACACATGTTTACACGTTCGGCACGGTATAAGAATTTTAAAGTCTCGGTAAAATAGAAGGAAAGAAATTAATTTAAATATAAAGGACGATGAACAAATTAGTACAGATTGTCGCAGCGTGTATGCTTTTATTCAACATTTCATGTTCAACAAAAGCAAAGAAAAGTGATAATGAAGAGACGAAAGCGGTAGTTAAGCTTTCAGATGATGAACGCATGGAGTGGTGGCGCGAAGCTCGCTTTGGTATGTTTATTCACTGGGGAGCATACTCAATGCTAGGTGGAGAATATAACGATTCTATTTGCTGGGGCGGTGCCGAATGGGTGATGGATAAACTCGATATGACTATTGAAGAATATGAAAAGTTTCCACAAACATTCAATCCGGTAAAATTCGATGCTAAGGCCTGGGTGTCTTTGGCAAAAAATGCTGGTATGAATTACATCGTTTTAACTTCGAAACACCACGACGGTTTTTGCCTTTGGGATTCAAAAGTGACCACTTATGATATAATGGATACCTCACCTTTTAAGCGCGATATCGTTAAAGAGTTGGCCGAAGAATGCAAAAAGGAAGGAATCAAATTCTGTTTATACCATTCAATTACCGACTGGCATCATCCGCAAGCCCAGTCCATTTTTTATCCTCATTACAACGTTGGACAAAAAGACCAGACTAAATCAAACCCTGAATTTCCGGAGTATTTTAAAAATTACTTGAAACCACAGGTCGAAGAGTTATTGACCAACTATGGCGACATTGGCGTTGTATGGTTTGATGGTGAATGGATTTCGGACTACACTACCGAGATGGGTAAAGAAATGTATGATTTTATTCGTAGCATTCAACCCAATACCATTGTTAACAACCGCGTTGATAAAGGTCGTAATGGTATGGCTGGAATGAATAAGGAAGGTAACTTCGCCGGTGATTTTGGAACGCCGGAAAAAGAAGTACCTGCCACAGGAATTGCTGAAGATTGGGAAGCTTGTTTTACGATGAATGGTTCGTGGGGCTATAAGCCATCAGACACTAACTGGAAAAGTACTGAATATTTAATCCATAGCCTGGTTGATATTGTATCTAAAGGTGGAAACTTCTTATTAAATGTTGGCCCTGACGGTCTAGGTGTTATTCCCGAAGAAAGTGTTGTAAGATTAAATGAAATTGGTGATTGGATTGGACAAAACGCTGAATCGATTTACGGTGCAAAAGCCAGTCCGTTTGAACGTCCTGAGTGGGGTCGTTACACTAGTAAAGCAGGTGTGGTATATGCACATGTATTTGATTGGCCAAAAGATGGTAATTTAGTTTTGGATGCTAATGTAAAAGTTAAAAGTGCAACATTGTTAGCAGGAGCATCACAGGAATTAGTTGTAAATTCTGATGCTAATGGTGTAACTGTTCAGATCCCTGGAGAGGCACCGAATAAATTCGCAAGTGTAATTAAACTTGTTGTTGAATAGTATAGTTTGATAGATTGGTTTTAACGGCAGGTTTTTGCAAAAAATGCCTGCCGTTTTTATTTTCATTACTTCCCTTTATCCCTATATAAATTATCCACTGTCAAGCTTGAATCCTCAGGTTTGATTTGTTAAAACAGATATCATGAAACGCTTTTGTTTAGCTATTTTTCTTCTGGTTGGTCTTGTTGCGCAAGCACAATTATCAGAACACATCGGAAATGCCAACTTCTCAGATTGGAATGGAATTAAAAAGGTGAAAAATAATACGGCCACTATTACCAGTGGCCAAACAGTAAGTTGTGCCTACCCAAATAAACCAAGTAGCTCCTTAGGTTACCGCGATTATTACACCAATGCTTCTGACTGGAGCAGATTTGCAGGCGTTTCATTGAATCTTTTCAACAAAGCAGAGGCAAATACCAAAATAGAAGTGACTTTCTTAGTGGCTGAGGAAAGTACCCGAAAACTGCAAAAAACAAATACAGCAACCGTTAGTGTGACGGGTAATGGCTGGAATAATATTTTTATCCCCTGGGATGTATTTAACCTGGCTAAAGGTCAGCGAGGTACCTTGCAAGGTGTTAGTCAGGTTGAGATTAAAGCGATTTCTGACAAGAACCAAACCTTACAAATAAAAGATATTAAATTGCTTAAAGCCAAAGCTATTTACCTTGATGCATCAATAAAAGGCAAATCAGCTAAAGCTGGAGAGAGTGTTGAATATGAAATAGAACTTGGTAACACAACAGCTCAAAAGCAAACTGTAACATTTACCTTTCCAACAATTGGTTGGGAAGCTATGAAACCAATTATTACACCTGAAGTTGTTGAATTGATGCCTGGCGAATTGAAAACCTGCAAAGTGCAGGTTAGTATCCCTTCATCTTTACCTCAGGGAGTTCGCGAAAAACATTTGCTAAAAGCCATTGCCAACGGCAACGAAACTACTTCATTGGAACTAATAACAGCAGTTAAAGTTCCATCTCCTTTCATGGTTCATACGCCTGAAAACTGGGAATCAATCTACGATAAGATCGAAAACTATGAGTGGGCTAAACAAGAGTTGGCAGAGATCGAAGCGAAAGCACAAAAATGGAAAGTGCCTGATTATGCCACCAAGGATGCAAATATTGATGTCTTTCGTGGCCCTTACTTATTTCATAATAACGAAGCCGGTGCCATGATGAATTGTGCATTGGCTTATCGCCTGACAGGTAAGAATGAATATGCTCAAAAATGTGTTGAGTTCCTGCGTAAACTTTCCGATGAAGAGAAAGGTTATCCGGCTACATTAAGGTTTAACCAAAATAACTTTGTAAAAGAAGGTGGGGTTTTTCAGGATGTAGCGCGCGGATATGATATGATACACGATTGTACTCTTTTATCTAATGAGGATCATCGTTTAATTGAAAAAACACTACGCCTGTATGTTGAAACCGCAAAACTGGGTAATGACGATGGCGGAATTAATAACTGGGATCTTAGTGAATTGGCAGGTGCTTTTTACAGTGCTTTGGTCATTCAGGATTGGGATTTAGTTGAATGGACATTAAATTCGCCATCAGGGATATATCGCCAGTTTACACAAGGTGTTATGAGCGATGGTTGGTGGTACGAATGTGCGGTGGGTTATAACCTGTGGTGCTCAACCATGTTCTCCGAAATGGCTATTGCTTTGCGTCCATGGGGCATTAATTTCGTTGATGCTCAACACCCTATTGGTACAACACCATACTATTCGCTGTTGCCAGAGCGAATGAAGCCCGGATTGTATGGTATGGATTTTAACAAGTGGGGAACCATCAACAAAAGCAGTGTTGGCATTAAAGATATGTGGGATGCATTAATCCCGTTTTTGGATTATCGGGGGGTAATATTCGCTGTTAATGATGCCAAGGAATCGTATGTAACCGGCGAGCCTTACGAATTGGCCTATTACCTGTATGGTGACCCTGAGTATGCTGCGGTTTTGAACCGCGGAACAAAGCGTAACCTGTTGTATGGTGTGCCCGAATTACCTAAAGTTGAATCAAAGAAAGCCACGCAATCGGCTTTTGCCGACAATATGGGAATTGTTCAATTACGCTCTCAGACTAAAGATCGTGATCAACGCGAACAAATACAGGCTGTTTTGCACTATGGTACACATGGCGGTTATCATGGGCATTACGACCGTGTTAGCTTATTAAGTATGATGCGTTATGGTCGTAGTTTCTTTAACCCTGAAATGTATTGGTACGGTTATAAGTCGCACTTATATAAGTTTTTAGTGCAAAACTCCATCAATAAAAACATGGTGGTTGTCGACCAGAAAATGCAAGAGCCAAAAGAAAGCTTTAAAACACTGTTTTATACCGGTGAAATGATGCAGGCTGCGGCTGTCGAAACCAAGGCCCGCTGGAGTAACCCGCCTTATGGAGGCATGATCTACGGCGACAAAACACACATGACCTTTGCCGAAAAAGCCTTTGAAGAAGGGCGTTCGGTAGAAGTGCCCGAGAATGCTCCGCAGTACGGATTTGTAACCGAGTTTAGTGAGCCGGTTTTACAACGTCGTTTAATGGTGATGATGGATGATTATGTGGTGTTGGCGGATTATTTGGAAGCTGAACAAGAACATACTTTCGACTGGTTATTTCAGATGAAAGGTTTTAAAGAGATAACAGCCAGTAAAGTTGAGCTTAGTCGACACGAAGCACAAATGAGCACCGATTTAAAAGGTAGTGCCCAGTTTACAACGGATTGTAACTGGTACACAACCGATGGCACAGCTCGTACACAATTTGAAATGTGCTTTGGCGAAGCTTGTGATAATGCAGGTGCACGTATGCCTAATAGCGAAGATGGCCCTCTGAAAATTGATGTATTTACCGCCTGGCCAAAGCAAAACGAGATTATGATTGGAACCGTGCCTGAGAACTTTGGCGTTAACAAACGACTTTGGTATTCTATTGAGGCTGATAATGAAACTTTGCTTAGCGATAGTTCTGGTGTTTGGATATTGGGTAGTAAAAATATCGACCTGGATATTGCTGGCAAGAAACAATTGGTATTAAGTACTAAACTCGATGCTAAAGCAAAGAATAATACCATTTTTTGGGGTGATGCCAAACTAGTGTTGGCAGATGGTTCAGAAGTCTCTGTTTCATCCTTAGCACTTAAGTATAAAAATGTACTAAAGGCAGAACTAGGTGTAGACTATTATGGTGGCCCGATTAAAATTGCCGGAGAGCAAATGCCTAATTCAACGCCTGGAATGCCAGTGGATTATAATGAAAAGGGCGAGGTTATTATCGATTTGACTGGTTTGAATGCAGTACAGTTCCAGGCTAAAATTGGAGGTGATTTCCCATTGGGTGATGAGTCGTCACGTCGAAAAACAATGGCAGTGCAGACACATGGAAAAAATACGCGTTATCTGTCTGTTATTGAACCATTCGAAAGCGAATCAATGGTTAAATCGGTGAATGCAGAAAATGCGAACGAAATAACCGTTGAGTTATTGGATGGTCGTGTGCAAGAAATCAAGATTACAGATTTAGATGGTGATGGTAAAAATATTCAGGTTTCTGTAAAGGAATTTATAAATGGTGAGCTTGTTCGCGAAGAACAAACTAAGTAAAAAACAATAGTGTCCTAAATGTTTTAAAACCAGGTTTAGGAGATCTATTTTATGAAAGGTTTCAGGCAATGAGCTTAAAAATTCAAATGCTATAGTTACTAAGTGTTATCAGGATTTAGAGGTGTTGAAATATTAATGAGAAAAACAATTGCCATGAGAGGAAATGATACCCTTACTATTGAAAAGGTTGACAAGGCTTATTTAGAAGGTGATTGGCAATTGTTATCAATTATTCTGATTAAACTATAAACTCACGATTTATGAGACTGTTAGTAGTATTTTCTTTTTTTCTTTTATTTACGTTAAGCAACGCTAATGGTAAAGGCAACATTAAAACCAGCCGATGGGAAACTGTTGATTTATCTTTTATAGCCACAGGGAAAATTGAAATGCCATTTCAGGTAGATATTTCTTGTAAATTTACTCATGATGATGGTTCAACAATCGAAGTGCCCGGGTTTTTTAATGGTAATAACGAATGGCTTGTTCGATTCAATCCAAACAAAGAAGGTGTTTGGACTGCTGTAAGTACCTCATCTATAAAAAGGTTTTCCGGTAAAAAGTATACCATTGATGTTGCACCCGCCAAATTAGGGAACAGGGGAGGTATAAGAGTCAGCAAGCATGATCAACAGAAGCTATCCTATGAAGATGGAACGACATATAATTTAGTTGCCAATGAGGTAGACTGGCTTTTTGCACTGGATTATGGCAACCCTGATTTGCCAAAAACCAAGAAACTGGTAGAGGCTATTTCTTCCAATGGTTTTAACCAAATCATCATGAATGTATATGCGTATGATCTGGACTGGAAGCAAAGCAAAAATATTGATCCGAAGTGGAATTTTGGGTCAAAGAAAGAGATATTTCCTTTTTTAGGAGACAATGAGAATCCTGATTACTCAGCTTTAAATATTGAATTCTTTAAACATTACGATCGGGTAATCAACCTGCTTGAAGAAAATGGAATTGTTGCCCACATAATGATCTACGTATGGAATAAGATGGTTAATTGGCCAGAGGCTAACTCAGAGGCAGATAACATGTATTTCGACTATGTGGTAAAAAGATACCAGGCAAAAAACAATGTTATATGGGACATCTCAAAAGAAGCATTGCGTTATGGATATGATGACCCGAATTACATTACCGAGCGAGTTGATAGACTTAAAGAATTAGACGTGTATGACCGATTGGTAACGGTACACGATTATGACTACTGCGAGGCTCACCCGGAAAAAGTAGATATCATCTCAGCTCAGTTTTGGAACACGGATATTTATAGCGACATGCTTAGGCTAAAAAAACAGTATCCTAACAAACCTAACATTAATTTGGAAAATGGCTCCTATGAAAAGTGCCAGTACGATATTTTTCTTGATAGCAATTATGATCATCCAAGATCATGTGTTGAAAGAAACTATAAATGCGCTTTTGCGGGTGCTTACTCCAGTTATTACTGGCAAGGATCGGCCTGGAATATTGTGATTTATGATCCATTTGCTGAGGATGTTACTGTTCAACCAAAATTTGAGTATTACAAATACATGCGTGAGTTTCTGGATAAGATAAAGTATGAGAACCTCCAGCCGAACAATCGATATTGTTCAAGTGGTTATTGTCTGGCCAATGAAGTGGATGGAGAATATGTATTCTATATGCCTAAGGATAATAGTGCAATAGCTCTAAGGCGACTACCCAAAGTGGAGAAAATTCAAATCCAATGGTTTAATCCACTTACAGGTGAATACAAGGATCCATACGAAGTCCCTTTTAAAGGATGGTTAGTGGTGAATCCTGAATTTGAAGGAATTGATAATGTTCTAATCGTAAAGTTAGTTAATAGAAAAAAGTAGCAAATATATCATCAAATCTAAAAAGATTATGAAATCTAATTTGAAATCAATAGCCATACTTACTACAGGAATAGCACTATTCTTCATTTTTATTTCCTGTGGTTCACAAAAAAACGCTATGCAGGATTGGGAAAATCTTATAGATATAGAACTTAGTCTATGGGATAAGTTTGTTGGAGCAGCGCATCACACCGTAGTGATTGAAGGTTACGAAAAAGGCAATGGTATGGATGAAGGAACAGCTCTGGGGCTAAACAACGATCCATTGAGCGTATTCTCGATGATTGAAATAGATGGAGAACCGGTTTTAAGAATTTCCGGTGAAATATACGGGGCAGTAACTACTAAGAAAGAGTACGGAAACTACCACCTTAGCTTAATGTTTAAGTGGGGAGATAAAAAATTTGAACCTCGATTGGATAAACCTATGGATAGCGGAATTTTATACCATTGTATCGGAGATCAAGGTGCATTTTGGAATTGTTGGATGAAGTCTCAGGAATTTCAAATCCAAGAAGAAGACTGCGGCGATTATTATACCATTGCTGGAACGGGCGCTGATATAAGAGCTGTTAAAAAAGAAAATCCTGATTCGGACTGGGATATATACATATATAATCCTCAGGCTGATTATAAACGTTTTAAAACTGGAGAAGACGGCAGATGTAGAAAAATTGCCGATTATGGAAAGTTAGAAGGGTGGAATCAAATTGATCTTATTTGTCTGGGCGATATGGCGTACCACATTGTAAACGGAAAGATCGCACTCATTGTGGAAAAATCGGTTCAGTATAATGAAGATGATGTTTCGAGCCCATTAACCAAAGGAAAGCTACAAATACAAAGTGAAGGAGCTGAGGTGTTTTACAAGGGAGTAAAAATTAGATCTGTGAATGAACTGCCAAATGAGTTTGCCAGCCAGCTGTAAGATCTTAATTGTAATTACATAATCATGTTGAATACTTAAAAACATGATCCCAGGAGACTACGAATGACTTGTGGATGCTCGGGATGTGGAAAGCAAAATAGCAGATAAAACAAATATACTACAATAGAATTACCACCTATGAACCACCTTCGAAATATAGTCTATCTACTCGCCTTAGTATTTCTTTTAGGATGTCAAGCTCCTTCTTCTCCTGAAAGAATTTATACTGTATGGGATAATCAGCCTGCACCCAATCGTGGAGGTGATTATAATATCAAAAAAGCCCGGGGCTATCCTTACGACGAAGATTGGGAACTCCGCTCTTATCCCATTGGCAATGGTTATATGGGAGCCAATATTTTTGGACGCACAGATACTGAGCGTATTCAGTTAACAGAAAAGACCTTGGCCAACGAGGGGCTTTATGGTATTGGAGGATTAACCAGCTTTGCTGAGATTAACCTTGAATTCAATCATGATAATCCAAGCAATTACAGTCGTTCTATAAACATTAATGAGGCCATTGCCCGCGTTAGCTATACACATGATGATGTAGAATACACCAGAGAACATTTTATCTCTTATCCTGATAATGTGTTAGTAATTAAATTGAGCTCAAATAAAAAAGGCAAAATATCATTCAAACTAAAACCTGAAATACCGTACCTCAGAGATTCTACACAAAAAAATACCAGAACAGGAAAGATGGAAGTAGATAAGGAGCTGATTACCATGTCAGGCTTTATCGAACATTTTAGTGTTAATTACGAAGGACAAATAAAGGTGGTCAATGATGGAGGAGAATTATCGGCTGTTCAAAATGGAGACAGAGCAGAAATAGCAGTTTCTGAAGCGAATGGTGTAATGCTTATCGTTGCTGCCGGAACAAATTATGAATTGAGTGAGGAGGTATTCTTGGAAGATGTGCACAACAAGAAATTAGATCCTGAAAAGTATCCTCACGATAAGGTGAGCAAGTTGATTAAGGCTGCACTGAATAAGGGATACGAAAGCCTGAAAAATACACATCTTGAAGACTACCAAAATCTATTCTCAAGAGTTCAATTGAAATTTAATGAGGCAATCCCCCAAGAACCAACTAAAGATTTGTTGGCCAACTACCAGTCTGATTCAAGCAGTCAATACCTGGAAGAGCTAATGTTCCATTATGGTCGGTACTTATTGATTTCAACCTCCAGAGAAGGGACTCTTCCTTGTGGCCTACAGGGAGTTTGGAGTCAGTACGAAGTAACGCCTTTTACCGGAGGTTTTTGGCACAACATAAACGTACAAATGAACTATTGGGGTGTATTTAATTCCAACCTGGCAGAAACTTTTACTCCCTATGTTGAATTCTTTGATGCTTATCACCCTAAAGCCAATCGTTTAGCTACTAAATATCTCAAAAAATACCATCCTGAGGCTCTGGCAAAATATAACCTGGAAAATGGCTGGACCATTGGCACTGGAACTACACCACATAAAATTGTTGCCCCGGGAGGTCATTCGGGTCCCGGAACAGGAGCGCTTACAAGCAAAATGTTTTGGGATTATTACGAGTTTACCATGGATACCACCTTTCTGCGGGAAAAAGCTTATCCGGCAATATTGGGGATGAGCAAGTTTTTGTCCAAAACATTGATTCCAGATGGGGATAGTCTTCTGCTTGTGGGGCATTCTGCATCTCCTGAACAGAAACACAATGGAGGAAACTACATCACCGTAGGAACCACTTTTGACCAGGAACTGGTTTGGGAAAATCACAATGATTTATTGAAAGCTTCCAAAATTCTAAATATCCAAGATGATTTTCTTGATGTGGTACAAGATGAAATCACAAAACTGGATCCAATCATCATTGGAAAATCGGGTCAGGTAAAGGAATTTAGAGAAGAAGAGTATTATGGCGAAATTGGTCAAAAACACCATCGTCATATTTCCCATCTATGTGCATTATATCCCGGAACACTCATCAATTCCAAAACCCCGGATTGGATGGATGCCTCAATTGTTACCTTAGATTTACGTGGAAATAATACTACAGGCTGGGCAATGGCGCACCGAATGAATGCTCGTGCCAGAACCAAGGATGGTGAGAAAGCCCATGAAGTGTATACAAAGTTTATTAAGGAACGAACATTACCCAATTTATGGACAACACATCCGCCATTTCAGATTGATGGTAATTTCGGCTGTATGGCAGGTGTGGCAGAAATGTTGTTACAGAGCCACGAAGGATATATTGAACCTTTGGCTGCACTCCCTAAAGCTTGGATTATTGGAGAGTACAAAGGACTGGTAGCAAGGGGTAACTTTGAGATTTCAGTTGCTTGGAAAGATGGAAGAGCCACGTTCATTGAAGTTCTTTCGAATAAAGGTGGTGAGTGTAGGCTAAAATACCCAAGTATTAAAAATGCCAAAATTATTGATGACAAGGGAAATGAAATTAGTTCAGAGAGTAACGATTCTGATATTCTTTCTTTTCAAACGGAAAAAGGGAGAAAATATATAACTGAAGAATTATAAAACATGAGATATGGAGATTCCATTAAAAACGGGGTTGATGTTAGAGAGTGGAAATGTATTTCTATCTGAAAGTAGTGAACAAGAAATATCCAAATAGTAAAACCATGAAAAAGAATTGTTGTTTGTTGTTTGTTATAGCTGTGACTGTATCATTAGTGCAGGCGCAGAACTTGATCTCTGCAGAGGAGAATGGGCATAAGATTGTGATACCTGCAGAAGAATCGTCTTCTGATGAATGGCCGGTATTAACCACCTACGATCAGGATCATATTGCCAGAATTGCCATGCCAATAGGAGGGATTGGAACCGGAACTGTATCACTTGGTGGAAGGGGTGATCTTCGTGACTGGGAAATCATGAATACTGCGGCTAAAGGGTTTATACCAACCAGCGAAAATCTTAGATATATTGGGCCATTTTTTGCCTTGCATACTCGCACTGCAGAAGGAAAAAAGGATACACGGGTAATTGAAGGGCCATTGGATGTATCCCTTTACGAAGGAGCTTTTGGAAGTCCTGCCGTAAATCACGGCTTTCCTCGCTTCGAATCGTGTAACTTTAAAGCAGCCTACCCTTTTGGTCAGGTGATACTTTCTGATACTAGATCACCACTTGATGTACGCATCAAAGCTTTCAACCCAATGATACCAGGTGATGCCGATGCAAGTGGAATTCCCATTGCAGAAATTACCTATGAGTTGACAAATACTACCAATCAAGAAGTGTTTGCTTCGGTTTGTGGAAATATGCCCAATTTTATTGGAATGGATGGGTCTAAGATAGAGCCCATTGGTAGAAGTAAAGCCTGGGTGCCTGTAGGTGCAAAAAACAATAAAAATGATTTTAGAAAAGAGAAAAATGCACAGGGAATATTCATGAGTTCCGACGGGGTTGATAAAGGATCATCAGCCTGGGGTAACATGGCTCTAACTACCTTGATCGATGAAAAGGTTAGCTATCGAACCTCATGGGGTAAGGAGCAGTGGGGTAACTCTCGCTTAGATTTTTGGGATGATTTTAGTGCAGATGGATATCTAGAAAACCGAGAACACAATGGCGAAGATCGACCCATGTCATCTTTAGCTGTAGAAGTAACCTTGTCACCCAATAGCAGTCGTGAAGTCACATTTTATCTCACCTGGCATTTTCCCAATCGTGAAACCTGGACACCTGCAGAGGATGGTTTAAGTGATATGCTCACCAATTACTATGGAACAAAATACGCAGACGCATGGGATGTGGTTGAGAGAACAATACCTGAACTCCCCAATCTGGAAAGTAAAACCAAAAGTTTTGTAAATGCCTTTATTAATAGTTCTTTGCCACAAGTGGTAAAAGAAGCAGCTCTAAACAATACCTCCACTTTGCGATCACAAACTTGTTTTCGTACTGCCGACGGACACTTCTTTGGATGGGAAGGTACTGCTGACGACAGAGGAGTTTGTCACGGAAACTGCACACATGTGTGGAATTATGAGCAGGCAACACCCTTTTTGTTTGGAGAATTGGCTTGCAGCATGCGCGAGGTAGAATTTGCACATGCTACCGATGAACATGGTCTTTTAAATTTCCGAATAAATTTACCCTTACAGCGAGCCACAAGTTTTAATCGTACTGCAGCCGATGGTCAGATGGGGAGTATTATGAGAATGTACCGCGATTGGCAATTAAGTGGTGACGATGCCTTGTTGGAAAAATTATGGCCTAATGTAAAGAAAGCCATGGAATTCTGTTGGATTGAAGGAGGCTGGGATCCCAATATGGAAGGGATTATGCTAGGGTGTCAGCACAATACAATGGATGTGCAGTATTTTGGCCCAAATCCTCAAATGGGTATTTGGTATCTTGGTGCGCTTAGGGCTAGCGAAGAAATGGCTCAATATATGGGCGACAAAAAATTTGCGAAAACTTGTAGCGTATTATTTGAAAAAGGAAGCAAATGGATTGATGAAAATCTGTTTAATGGGGAATATTATATCCATATTATTCAGGCTCCTGAAAGTAGTGATGATATTGCCCCTTTACTCATAAAAGGATTAGAATCTAAAGATTTAGGTAATCCTGCATATCAGTTAGGAGAAGGATGTTTGGTAGATCAGTTGGTAGGCCAGTTTCTTGCCCATATATGTGGCCTGGACTACTTGGTGAATGAAGACAATATTAAAACCACTCTTGAAAGTATAATGAAATACAACCTTAGAGATGATAGCAGCTCAGATTTCAATTGTATGCGTTCCTTTGTGTTGGGAGATGAGAAATCACTTGTTATGGCAGCTTATCCAGGTAAGCGACCTTTATTTCCTTTTCCATATTTTACCGAGGCCATGACTGGTTTTGAATATACCGCAGCAATAGGGATGATGTACGAAGGACAAACTGAAGATGGATTGACTTGTATTAAAAACATCAGAGACAGGTACGATGGACTTAAACGAAATCCATTCAATGAGGCAGAATGTGGGAATAATTATGCCCGTGCCATGGCCAGTTGGGGTGCGGTTATTGCGCTTTCAGATTTCAATTATTCTGGCGTGGAGAAATCTATGTCTTTTGCCCCTTTTGAAGGCAGTATGTTTTGGTCCAATGGCTATGCGTGGGGAATTTGTAAACAGACAGGATCAGAAGTGGAGCTCACGGTACATCATGGAAGCATTGAACTGAACTCATTCGCATTAAAAAATGAGAAAACAGTAAAGTTTAAAGAGACGCTGCAGATTAAGGCGGGAGAAATAACAATTATAAATATGAAATAACCGGGAAGTTATATGAAAACAATATTATCATTTTTGATTTTAGGATTGCTTACTATTTGTAATGTAATTAGTGCAAAAGAAATAAAGATTAACTCTTTAAATGAGTTAGCCTTATATGCGGCAGATAGTGGTAATGTGGTTATCATGCAACCCGGTGTTTACCAAATGGAAGATTATCTAACGTCGGATGTTGTTAAAAACACCGTGCCAGATAAAGTAGCCCGATATGCAATGCTTAAGTTTAGTGGTAGTAACAATACTTTCGATTTTACAGGGGTAACCATTGAGGTTAATACTAAACTATTAAGTGTTTTTAAAGCACGAGTAAGTGAATTTTATGTTGATGGAAACAATATTCACATTAAAGGATTAACAGTAACCGATATAGGCAATCACCCAACTTTTAAAGGGGGACATTCCTTTACTGTTGCTGGCTATAATGTAAAACTAGAGAAAGTTACCTTAAATGTTAGCGGTTCTTCTCCCTATGGCTATGGCGATTTATTAGGAAAGGGACGCGGTGCTCTGGCTCCATTAAAAAAACATAGTGCCATGTGTGTGGAGGGAACAAACGATACTATTGTTGACTGTTCAATCTATTCCAAGGCATTTGGGCATTGCTTTTTTGTGCAAGGAGGACGAAATGTTTATTTCGAAAATTGCTATGCAGAGGGTGAGATAAGAACGACAGATGAAATGCTTGCCGAAACATCAGGACTAGCTTTTGATGTTGGTTTTGCCTCTGTATATAAAAATTACGATGGTGAGAAGAAAATTACTTCAGGATATACAAAGTCTTTAAATGAGTGCGGATTTCGTATGTATGGTAAAGGAGGTGTGAATGGTAGAGCAACAGGAGCAGTAACTGCAGTAAATTGTAAAGCGAAGAATACGCGCATTGGTTTTGCTTTTGCTAAAATTACCGATGATGTTTTAATTAAGGATTGTGAAGCCATTGGTTGTGAAAATGCTTACAATATAACTGGTGTTCGCATTGAGAATAGTGGAGGTGATGTAGTAAATGGTCCTTTATTGTACGTGAATAAGGGCCATGTTTCTAACATTGACTTGTACCTACTTCCTACCAAATCAAACACCACAGTGCATGCTCTTGCTTGCATTGCTGGTAAGGATCACCAAATCACCATTAAAAAATGGAAGAACAAGACCAGAAAGCAAGTTCATCCAATTAAAATTGGCTCAACCCGACCCAATGCTACCAATGGATATAGCCCAATGGGCACAGCGCCAACTTCCGGAGTAGTTTTATTTAATTCTACAGTTATGCCCGTTGAACTAAACGCTATATCAAGCTCTTGCGAGATTAGGACGAATGGAGTTGTTACCGATAATGGAATAAATAATAAAGTAGAGGTTCTTGACAAATAATATTATCTTAATTGAATTAATATGAGACTAATACATATTGTAATATTTATAATGGCACTTAGCACTTTTAATACAAAGCTAATTGCTGCAAATAATGAGACATCTAAATGTGTTAAGGATAATTGGATTGAAGTTGATGAATTTTCGAGCTTTATCAAACTTACGCAAGAGGATAATGTAAAGGTTAAATTAAAAGAAGGCAATTATCAAATTGATAATGCGAATAGCATACGATTTATTCAAATAAGGGGTAATAACTCTCATTACGATCTGCAGGGCGTTCGCTTTATGGTCGATACCAAGCTGTTTAGTCGAACTGGTCTGGAAAAAAGCAATGATGGTAACAGCATGTATTGCGCCATTGAAATATCGGGGAACAACACTGTGGTGGAAGGCTTATATATCGAAACCTATGGCGATGAGCCTGGCAGGCAAAGTAAAAATAAAATGTTCAACATCGTTGGTTCAAATGTTACCTTAAAGAATGTAGAAGTTAGGACGGCAGGCTCAAGTCCATGGGGCTATGGAAGCCTATATGGATTAGGTGGAGGTGTGGTGCGAAAAATGAATGGCATACGCATAGGATACCCTGCTAAAAATGTAAAACTGATTGGCTGTAAGGTGCATATGCGTGCCATGGGCCATGCTATTTTTTTGCAAGGAGCTGAAAATACTTTAATCGAAGATTGCCATGTAGATGGTTTACTTCGTGAAACCAATGCTATTCTGGCAGAATCTTCTGGCTTTTGCTTTGAGAGAGAATTCAAAGCTCGAAAAGGTGGATATATCGAGGGAACCATTGTCGCTGAAGACGGAACAATACTTCCAAATGAAATGATCTCATTAAGTGAAGATGGTATTCGAATGTATCCTGAATACAAAGGACATAAAACAATCAATACAACCGTTAAAGATTGTACTGTGTTCCAAATGCGACGCGGTATCTGTACAGGCTTAAGTACATCAGGCGATAAAGTTATAGATTGCAAAGTGACGAATTGTGTAGCCACGGGTTATAATGTTGGTAACAACGATACCTTAATCAATTGCAGTGCCGATGCCAAATATGCTGAGGCCTTTTGTATTCCCTATTCCAATGCTAAAAATGCCTATGTTGAAATGGAAATATTGGATACAAGAAATGGTATAGCCAACAACATGCTTGCAAAAATCAACGGTGCCGGCCATCATGTAATTGTCAAAACGTCTGACCCGGATTTTATTCCTAGCTCCATGGCTATAAAACTTTCAACATGGGAAGGCTATGGCAACTTTAACAAGAAAGCTAAGATGCATGCCACAGATATAATTCTTGATAATCAAACCTCTGCCAAAGTTTTACTTCTGTCAGGGGTAGAAAAAGCTGATATAAAGAGTAAAGGTGAAGTTATTGATCAGACGGAATAGTTATGAAAGAATTTAAAGAACAATGTCTACTCATAATAGGCCTGCTTATTGCTTCGTTGAGTACAGCACAAAACAATCCCATCCTTAAAAAAGGAGAGCCAGGTTTTTTATACATCGCTGATCCGGCTGCCGAGGTATATAATGGCAAAGTGTATGTTTATTGCTCGCACGATGTTGATACTGCGGTCAATTACAGTACGATGCAGGATTATGTGGTTTTGGAATCATCCGACTTGAAGACATGGAAAAATCATGGTGTGGTACTTAAACCTCGTGAATATTCATGGGCCAATGGCCAAATGAATGCGCCTGATGTAGCGTACAAAGATGGCTGGTATTATTTCTATTTTCCTTATAATAAAACACAAATTGGTGTAGCCAAAAGCCGTCACCCCGAAGGTCCCTGGGAAAAAGCCGTAAGCGACAAAATCACATCCATATTTGACCCGACGGTATTTATTGATGATGATGGACAAGCTTATATTTATGGCAATGATGCCAAGGTTAATTTTGGCGAAAAAGGCAAGCATATTTGGGGAGCCAAACTAAAAGATAATATGATTGAATTGGATGGAGAATGGCAACGCCTGAGTGAAGAAACGGTTAACGAGGCAGTACATTGCTTTAAGCGTGATGGTAAATATTATTTTATGGGGCGTAAAGGTTGGCGAACGGGCTATTGGATGTCTTATTCTCCGCTACCAAGTAAAAAGTATGCTGAATTCAAAGGCTTTATTACCGAAACACAAAAGGACGCACCAGCTCATATGTCAGCCATTGATTTTAAGGGACAATGGTATTTCTTTTACCAACGGGGAGATGTTAATGATGGCACATTCTGGCGTCGCTCTTCATGTTTCGATAAAATGGAGTTTAATGCGGATGGAACAATTGTACCCATTGAATATACTTTAGGAGAAGGTGTGGAAACCAATGAGCCGGTAACACCAATAAAATAAACAATCTTGTAATTTTTGTATGATGAAGAATATAACCTTTTTATTAATATCTGTTATTCTACTGAGTTGTCAATCAAGCTCAACTGTAGAAGAAGGTGCAAAGCCTAATGTCGTAATCATCTTAATTGATGATGAGGGGTATGGTGATGTTGGCTGCTATGGAGCAACAGGTTTTCAAACGCCAAATCTCGATAATATGGCGGCTAATGGCATGCGTTTTACCAACTTTTATTCGCCTCAGGCCGTATGCAGTGCCTCGCGTGCCGGGCTTATGACTGGTTGTTATCCTAACCGGGTTGGTATATCCATGGCTTTGTTTCCCCATCATAACATCGGGTTAAATACAGAAGAGTATACCATTGCTGAAATGTTTCATGATCAGGGCTATTCTACTGCCTGTTATGGGAAATGGCATTTGGGTTGGCAAAAGGAGTTTCTTCCTCTTCAGCATGGCTTCGATGAGTTTGTTGGATTACCTTATTCAAACGATATGTGGCCGCGTTCAAGTGTCACAGGAGAGCTAATCGAAAAAAAACAAGTAAAGTATCCTGAACTGCCACTAATTGAGGGTGATGAAACAATTTCAACCATATCCAGCCTTAAAGATCAGGATAAGCTTACCCGCCTTTTTACTGAAAGGGCAGTTGATTTTATTGATCGAAATGCACAAAATCCATTTTTCTTATACGTCCCTCATGTTATGGCGCATGTGCCATTGGGTGTTTCTGATCAGTTCAGAGGTAAAAGCGAGCAAGGCTTATACGGCGATGTAATGATGGAGATAGATTGGTCGGTGGGGCAAATTATGGATGCCCTTGAGAAAAATGACCTAACTGAAAATACCATTGTGATCTTTACAACAGACAACGGCCCATGGTTAAGTTATGGTAACCATGGTGGTTCAACTGGTGGTTTAAGAGAAGGAAAACTAACTAGCTGGGAAGGTGGACAAAGAGTGCCTTTTATTATTAAATGGCCTGATAACGTACCTGAAGGAATGGTGTGTAATAAGCTGGCTTGTGGTATAGATTTACTGCCTACTTTGGCATCACTCACAGAAGGTAATTTATCCGATAACAAAATAGACGGTGTAGATATAAGCGCCCTTTTTAAAGGCCAATTTGAAGAGAACCCAAGAGAACACTTGCTTTACTATCTCGGTAAAAACAATTTGCATGCCGTTAGGCAAGAGAATTGGAAACTGGTTTTGCCACATAGCTATAATTCAAACACCTCAAACTATGGCAATGATGGTCATAATGGTAAAACCATAAGAAAGCAGATAGAGGAACCTGAGCTTTACAATTTAAGACGCGACCCGGGTGAAGTATTTAATGTTATAGATTCACATCCTGATAAAGCCAATGAGATGATGAAAATTGTGGAAAAAGCCCGGATGGAACTTGGTGATATGAATGTAGGCATTGCAAAGGGCAGTGAAAACAGAGAGGCAGGTAGGCTTGATTAGTAACAAGCTGATTAGATATTAAGGCAATTAAATGATATAATTATGAAGGTACTTTTAAGCGCAATACTACTTGCTTTATGCATTACAGCGTCAGGTCAAAATAGCTTTAGAGATAACATTGGAGTAGCTCCCGTTGATGGTGGGTTGCAGATGGAAGATTATTGGGTTTGGGGTAGCTCAGTAATTAAAGGCGAGGATGGAAAATACCATATGTATGCTTCTCGCTGGCCAAAGTACCTCAAGTTTCATCCCGGTTGGATGATTGCCTCAGAAATTGTACATGCAGTTTCGGATACACCTGAAGGACCATACAAATTTAATGATGTTGCCTTAGGGGCTCGCGGTGCACAATTTTGGGATGGCCGTTCATGTCATAACCCCAAAATAGTAAAGTATAAAGATACCTATATCTTATATTACATGGGATCTACACATCCTTTTGAAGAGGTAACAAATGAAAATGCCAATGAATTAACCTTGTCTAGTAAATGGTGTATTGCTGCACGCTGGGGAAAACGTGTGGGAGTAGCAACTTCTAAAAGCCCGTTTGGTCCATGGAAGCGTTTGGATGCTCCAGTGTTGGATGTAAAACCCAATAGCTATTACAGCTTCTTAACCTCCAATCCATCACCATTGATTAAAGAAGATGGATCGGTGGTATTGTTGTTTAAAGGGCGTAGTTATGGAGATGATGAAATTAAGCACACTAATATGTTTATTGGCGTTGCCACTGCACCATCATTCGAAGGGCCATACACCGTTATGGGTGATGAGCCTTTGTTCTCAGAGGAGAAGTTTGGTGTAGTTGAAGATCCGCACTTATGGAGTGATAATGATGGATACCATATGATTGCTAAAGATATGTCGGGTAAAATTGGAGGCAGTCATCACGGAGGAATTATTGCCCATTCAAAAGATGGTATCAATTGGGTATTGGATAATCAGCCATTGGCATACACCCGTGAAGTGACATGGAGCGATGGTAAAACAATCAACCAAGGACAACTTGAGCGCCCTTTTGTTCTTGTTGAAAATGGCAAACCTACACATATATTCTTTGCCGCTATGGATGGCCCCGGTGGTTTTGGTAATGGAACTAAAACCTGGAACATGGTTATGCCACTGAATGCAGGTCAATAATAACACGAATAAAAGAGACATTATAATGAAGTTAAATATCAGCAACAAAATAAAACGAATTATTGGCATTAATATACTACTTGTAGTTGTGCTGGCTATGAACGCTCAACTAAGTGAGTCTATAGGACAAGGTGATTTTTCTGACTGGGAAGGAATTAAAAGTGTAAAAAAAGATGCAGCAATAGTGCATAAGGGTGATACCGTTTCGTATACTTATTTTAAGCAAAATCGTGTTTACTTTCCTGGTATAAAACGACCTTTTAATGGCGATGCTGCTGATTTTACAAAGTATTCAGGTTTAGCGTTTGATATTTATTTACCTACAGATATACCTTCAACAATTGATGCCATACTTAAAGTGGATTCACTTGATTATGGTGAGCTAAATCCTATAAGTGTAGCAAAAATGCGCCTTACTGGTAAAGGCTGGCACTCGGTGTATCTTCCTTGGGATCGCTTTGATATTGATTTGGGGCAAAAAAGGGGGACGCTTTTTGCGATAAAGCATGTTCTGTTAACAAGTAATTCGGATGAAGACTATAAGATACGTGATGTTAGAGTTACCAAAGGTCTAACAACTTCTATTGAGGCTGGTATTCAAGGGAAATCTTCAGATGCAGGAACAAGTGTATATTACGATTTCAAAGTGGGTAACACAACGGCATACAAACAGGGTGTTCAACTCATGCTCCAAAATCAGGGATGGGAAAGTATGTTGGCCACCTTGAGTGAAGAGTCCTTTGATTTGGCTCCTGGTGAAATAAAAGAACTTAACTTGGAAGTGACTATTCCGGAAGGTTTACCTCTTGGAATTCGCGAGAAGCAAGTGATACGTGCCATGGCAAATGGTTTGGGTGATTCTGAGGTTAAAATAGAATTCACCACAGCGGTTCGTGTGCCTACACCTAATATCGTTTTTACGGCTGACGGATGGGAAGACGTGCGTCAAAAAGCTGACCAATATGATTGGGCAAAAAAAGGTTTAGATGAATACATCAGAAAGGCAGATAAATGGAAAGTTCCTGCAGGAAATGATTTTTCAGATGTAGAAGGACGGCCATTAGGTAAATCTGTTTTTAACACCACTGGCCACGAAATATTTGATTGTGCTATCGCCTATCAGTTAACAGGCAATGAAGTGTACGCCACAA
The DNA here is from genome assembly GCA_947503525.1 of uncultured Carboxylicivirga sp. GTDB lineage: Bacteria > Bacteroidota > Bacteroidia > Bacteroidales > Marinilabiliaceae > Carboxylicivirga. Next base: position 726,885 of record CANNEA010000001.1, read on the forward strand.
AATGCTTAAAACTATTAAGGCGCTTGAGTGATTTAGAAACTGGTTATCCGGCCACTTTGGTTGGAGGAAGCAATTCTTTTGTTGGAGAAGGTAAATTCTGGCAAGCCGTAGGACGTATGTACGATCTGGTACGCGATAGTGAGCAATTTACCAAAAAAGATCATCAGCAGATACAAGCTACCTTCCGGCTGTTTGCCACACAAACCATAAAAGGGAATAGCAAAGGAGCTATCAGTAACTGGAATGTTGCTGAATTAACAGCCGCTTTTTATTGTGCAATGAACCTGCAAGACTGGCATTTAATCAATCAGATTCTTACTTCTGAAACAGGAATTTACAAGCATCTGGAGCATGGCATTATGAACGATGGCTGGTGGTACGAGTGTGCTGTAGGATACAACACTTGGGTAGCTCAGGAGTTTTCGCAAATTGCTTTAGCACTTGAACCTTGGGGAATTAATTTTAAGGATAATAAATTTCCACTTGGTACCAGCAAGCACTTTTCATTATTGGCTAGTAGACGACAAGGTGGCGTAATGGGAATGGAATTTGAAAAGTGGGGCAAAATGGAACGCAATTACGTTGGCATAAAAGATATGTACGACGCTGTTGTTCCTTTTCTTGATTACCGTGGTGTAATTATGGCCGTTAATGATGCAGTAGAATCAAAAGTTTCGGGAGGGGCTTTCGAGTTGGCCTATTATTTATATCGCGATCCGGAATATGCAGCCATTATAAAACGCGGAGGTAAAAGAGACTTACTATACGGTGTTCCTGATTTACCAAATGTAACTTCCGAAAAAATGAAACAGTCGGCTTATGCTGATAATATGGGCATTGTACAATTACGTTCCCAGGCAAAAGATCGAGAGCAGCGAGAACAAATTCAAGCTTCATTACATTATGGTTCACATGGAGGTTACCATGGCCATTTCGACCGAACAAATCTTGTGAATATGGCTCGCTATGGCAGGAGCTTTTATGGCACTTTAGCTTATTGGTTCCGATACAGCAGTTACATGTATAAATTTTGGAAGCAGACATCAATCAATAAAAACATGGTGGTGGTTGATGAAAAAATGCAGCAGCCAGTTCAGAATTCCAGAACATTGTTTTATAAGGGTGAGATGATGCAAGCCACAGCTGTTGAAACCTATTCGAAGTGGAGTTATGCACCCTATGGAGGCATTGTTAGAAAAGGATTAAGCTTTAAAGAAAAGACCTGGGAAGAAAGCCGAAGTATTGATATTCCTGAAAATGCGCCAGAATATGGCGAAGTAACTGCATATACTGAACCAGTGATGCAAAGACGTGCTATGATTTTAATGGATGATTATATCGTTTTGGCAGATTATCTGGAGGGAGAGGAAGAACATCAGTTTGATTGGATGATGCAGATTAAGGGATTCAAAGGGATTGAGGCGGATAGTGTTAAGTTTATTCGTCATACAAACCAAATGAACACCGATCCTTTGGGAGCAGCTCAGTTTATTACAGACTGTAATTGGTATAGAGTTGAAGGCACATCTAAAACACAATACGAAATGTGCTTTGGTGATAGTTGTGATAACCGAGGAGTGCGAATGCCCAACAGAGAGGATGGTCCGCTTAAAATTGATGTTTATAATGCCTGGCCACACAAAAGTGAAATAATGGTGGGTACCTCTACTGAATCTGTTGAAGTCAATAAAAAACTTTGGTATTCTATCATTGCAGATGGAGAAGAGTTAGTAAATGATAGTACAGGAGCCTGGATATTAGGAAGCAAAAATATATCAATTGATATAAGCGAAAAAAGTGAGTTGCAGTTGGTTTCGAGAACTGAAAAGAAGGTAAAGAACAATACACTGTTTTGGGGAGATGCTAAATTGATATTAAAAGATGGCTCTGAAGTATTTGTTTCATCTCTTCCTGTGAAATATAAGAATATATTAAAAACCGAAAAACAAGGTTTGGATTACTATGGAGGACCGGTGAAAATACAAGGTGAGTTAATGAGTCATTCAACACCGGCCATGCCTGACGATAAAGAAATGTCAGGTAAGGTTTCAGTTGATTTAAAAGGGCTTGATGCGATTCGTTTTGAAGCCAAAGTTGGTGGTGATTTTCCATTGGGTAATGAAGCATCACGGCTTAAGAACATGGCTGTTAGAACGCATGGTACAAAAGCAAGGTATTTGGCTGTTTTAGAACCTCACGAAAGTGAATCAGTAATTAAATCCGTTAAGGCTAAAAGTGCCAATGAATTGGTGGTTGAATTGCTCGATGGTAGAGTGCATGAAATAACAATTTCTGGCTTGGAAGGTGATGGAAAGAATATTGAAATATCTACAAGGGAATATGTCAATGGTAAGTTAATCAAAGAGGAGTATACCCAAAGATAATTGGAAATAAAAACTAAGAATTAGAATGGCACATATTCTTTAAATAACAGACCAATCAGTTTTATTAGATGTTCAGTTTCAAAAAATAACCTATAGTAATCATTACGGTAATTAACAATTATAAAAGCTTTTTGGCAAACGTTTAAGCAAATTTGGCTAAGCAATCTTTTGTACAAATGAAGCATTTATGCAACAAATGTTTTTAAGTGCTTCATTAGTGCCATGACATGCAACATGTGGGATAATTTCATGATGGTATCATCTGTACTTTGGAGGAAGTGAAATGTGAAAAATTGTTTTTGTGTTTTATGCCAAAATACAGAAATGAAATTTGAAATAAATCCAAAGTATATGCTTAAAAGATCTTTTTTAATGGCTTGTATATGTTTTCCATTGATTGCAATGGTATTGTCTTTTTGCTCCAATCCACAAGAAATAGAATTAAAATCACCTGATAATAGCAAGATTTTAAAGGTTCTGCCCGAAAGTACAAATGGTATTGAATTATCTGTTATTTATAATGGTGAGCCTGTTGTTTTACCCTCAAGTTTTAAGCTGTTATCCAAAGATGTTGATTTTAGCCAACCTTTTAAAGTTGTTAATGCGGAATATAAGTCGGTCAACAATGAATGGATATCACCTATAGGAGAACGTAGTAAGATTCCTGATAATTATAATGAGGTTAAAATTTATCTTCTTAGTGAATCTGCTAAATTGAATCTTCTTTGTCGTGCCTATAATGAAGGTGTAGCTTTTGCTTATGAAATTCCAGAGCAAAAAGGATTAACTAATATTAGTTTAGATGATGAGGTAATTACTTATCGTTTTTCGGCCAACCATGATGTGTGGTCAACACCAAAACGTGAACCACGCAAACTAACAGCTCAGGGAGAGATCAAAAGAATACCATTAAGCAAGTTGCAGTTGGGTTGCGAACGTCCTTTATTAATTGAAGTGGCTGATGATAAAAAAATAGCTTTGGCTGAAGCTCAATTGGTTAATTTTGCGCGTTTAAGTTTTAACTCTGGCAAAGAAGGTGCTTTTGAAATTGTATCGTCTTTAGATGGGAAGTTAGAAAAATTGAAGCAAGATACAATCACCGGTGCTGTAGCCGGACAATGGAGTCAGCACTCAAAAGTAAATGCTAAACTGCCATTGCAATCACCTTGGCGAGTGGTGATGATGGCTGAAAGTCATGGTAAACTGTTGGAGAATAATTACCTGATTGAGAATTTAAATGAGCCTTGTGCAATTGAAGATCCCTCTTGGATTACACCTGGCAAAGTATTGCGAGAAGGAACATTAACAACTCAAGGCGCATTTGCTGCAATTGATTTTGTTGCATCCCATAACATGCAATACGTACATTTTGATGCCGGTTGGTATGGAAATGAGATGGATAATAGTTCTGATGCTACCACTATTACCCTTGATCCCAAGCGCTCTAAAGGACCATTTGATTTGGAAGCTATTTGTAAGTATGCCAAAGAGAAAGGAATAAAGGTAATGCTGTATGTAAACCGACGCGCTTTAGAAAAGCAACTGGATGATATTTTACCTTTATTTGAAAAATGGGGTATAGCTGGTATTAAGTATGGTTTTGTTCGTGTGGGTGACCATGAATCAACTGCCTGGATGCACGAGGCTATTAAAAAAACGGCTGCTCATAAAATGATTGTGAATGTACATGATGAATATCGACCAACCGGATTTAGCAGAACCTACCCAAACCTATTAACCCAGGAAGGTATTCGCGGTGATGAAGAAACTGTTCCAAACAGCCATACATTAGTTACGATGTTTACACGCTGTCTGGCCGGGGCATCCGATAATACTGTTTGCTACTACAATAAGCGTGTGAGAACAATGGGTTCTAATGCATCACAATTGGCCAAAACGGTTTGTATTTACAGTCCCCTTCAGTTTTTATATTGGTACGATAGTGCTCCTTCTGCGCCTATGAAAGATGATGCACTTTGGGGCAATACCAAACATATCGGTAATGAACCTGAATTGGAATTCTTTAATAATGTACCGACGGTTTGGGATGAGACTATGGTATTAAAAGCTGATATTGGCAAACTGGGTGTAATTGCGCGACGTAAAGGAACAGATTGGTTTATCGGTTGCATTAATGGCGAACAGGCAAATGAGGTCAATGTCGATTTTTCATTTTTAGACGAAGGCATTAATTATTCCGCTAAAATTTACACCGATGACGAAATAGTTAAAACTCGCACAAGGGTTAAAATTGATGAGAAAGAGTTGAATTCACAAAGCATATTATCATTTGATGTAAAAGCGAATAATGGTTTTGTGATACATGTAAAAGAAATATAGCAATCCGTTTACAATCAAGGAATGAAAAATTATAAACCTAATAAGCATGAGAAAAAGTCAAATTTGGCTTTTTTTCCTAGAGCTGTGCAAACGATTGTACTACTTGTTCTAGGTACATTTTCTTATGCTCAAGTCACAGTTAATACCATACAAGAACTTTTACCTTATTTAAATCAAGATAACGTCGAAGTAATCCTTTCACCTGGAGAATATACCATTACCACTGATAATATTACCAATGGTGATTTCCCGGATTTTACAACAATAAATGAGAAAAAGGCTTACGTTCTTCTTCTTTTTCAGGGGAATAACAGTGTTTATGACTTTGCTGGAGTCACAATAAATGTTGAAACAGCAGTTTTTAATGCCTATGCTGATTCGCATGATGGTTTTTATGAGGTGCAGGTTACCGGTAATAACAACATCATTAAGAACCTTACTTTAACAGATCTTGGTTCTGTTGATGATTATCCGAAAAATGGATGTGTTAATGTTGTTATGGATGGTTCATTTAACCGTATTGAAAGTTTTACAATTACCTCTAAAGGCTCTTATCCTTATGGTTATGGTGATGCTTTTGGTAAAGGCGGAACTTATACGATAAAGCACTTTAAACACAGTGCTTTTTTAATTCGCGGCGAATCCAACCATGCACTGAATAACACCATATATCATCGCTCATATGGGCATTGTATGTTTATGCAGGCGGCTAATAATCCCTTGATTGAGGGCTGTTACCTTGAGGGTGAAATGCGATCGACAGATGATATGTTGGCCGAAACATCTGGTCCGGCTTATGATATTGATTTTTATACCGTTTGGGGTTATCGTTTGCCAGCAGGATATATGCTTAGTACAGGGGAGGCAGGTATACGTGCGTATAATGCAGGAAGTACAGTAATAGATGGAGTTGAATACTTAAGAGGAACTTCAAATGTTACAGTAAGAAACTGTACTATCAAGAACTTACGAACTGGTGTTACGATAGCACATGCAACGGGTACTAAATATGTAGAGGGTTGCACGGCCATAGGATGCGAAAATGGTTTTTCACTAGCAAAAGGTGATGTGGTTGACTGTTATGCTGATTGTGCTTACGGTCCTGTTTATTCGAGTACTTATGAATCAGATAATAATTACAACGCCGAAATCACAATAATACCACCAGAAGGCGAGTATTATAATGGTTATGGCAGTGTTGCTTACATCGGAGGAACAAACCATAACATTACATTAAAAACAGGAGAGGGACTTATTCCTCCGCAGGATTTAACGATTAAAGTTGGTGGTGATAAAAATAGTATTCGTCTTTTGTACGGAAATTTGCCACATCAAAATGATTTTGAAGCTCAGGATTTTACCTTGAATAACCTCACTAATTTTCCTGTATTCCTATCCGATAAAAGTTCTGAGGTTGTAGGACAATCAGGTGGCATGGTTACTGACCTGGGCACTGATAATAATGTTGTTCATACAGCTGTTTCAACTGGAAAATACCAAGCCGAGCAGTATAGTGATGCTTCAGGTATTAATACTGAAACTACAACAGACGAAGGATTTGGTGAGAATGTTACTGATATTGCATTAGGTGACTGGATGGAATATGAAATTGATGTTCCACATTCTGGCACCTATGTTATTGATTATAGGCTTGCCAGTGAATCTGTTGATGGAGAATTTTCCCTAAGCATTGGATTAGATAATATTGAAAATGTGTCATTTTCTGCCACTGGAGGAGATCAGGTATGGGAAACTGTACGATCGGCAACATCGGTATACTTGTCCGAAGGTTCTCATACCATTAGAATTACAGCAAATACTGATGGTTGGAAGATGAATTGGTTTGATATATTGTTGGAATGTGCGGTTGTGGATATAGAGCCTTATTATGAAGTGTATAATAGTTTAGGTAATCTTATACAGAACGAAGCATCTTTTACAGTTACAAGTTTTCCGGGAAATGCTGTAAGCTTTCAACCCGAGCCTATAGTAGGCGGCAGCTGGAGTTGGACTGGACCAGAGTCCTTTTCATCTGATATGAGAATTATTGATTTGGAAAATATACAGTCTGCTGATGCCGGCATTTACCAAGCGACTTATACTAATGATTGCGGACAACAAAGTATAGCAGAGTTTAATTTAAATGTAGTTGATGCATACTTAATAGAGGCAGAAGATTATGTAAGTTCAAATGGAATTACCATTGAAGATACTGATGATGTAGGCGGAGAGCAGAATATTACCTCTATAAATGATGGAGATTGGGTGCAATATACTATTAACCTACCTTTTGCTGCCACATATACATTTGATTATCGTTTAGAGGCGGTTTCTGATGGTGAATTTACGCTTAGTATTGATGGTGATGACCTTGATGCATTTTCTTTTGAAACCCAAACTTGGAATACACTTAGTTCATCAACTGTAGTTTATTTGAAAGAAGGGATGCATACCATTCGGATAACATCACAATCTGATGGCTGGAAAATGAATTGGCTAAAGTTAGTGGGACAAGATTTTGTGAATCCATGTAATCTTCCTTTCGAAAATGATGCCATCTCGTCTCAAAATCAAATCATCGATTGGTCGTCTGGAGTGATGGATATAAGTTGTGTCAGTAATGTAAATATCTATGTTACGGCTGCAGATTATGGTAGCTTAAGTAATACCGATCAGCTTAATATTTTCTACCGACTTGATGGTGCTGCTCCTACTCCAATTGCCGAGAAGAGCGGTAATTTGAGCGAGTTTATATTTATTGTAAAGGATATACAGGGCTCAACTTTAGAGTTAATAGTTGAATCGACTGAAGGAGGAACTGATTCATTTTATGAGCTTAGTAAGCTGTATGTGGTTGAGTCAACTGATCAAACATCACGTATCGAAGCTGAGGACTTTGATGATATGAATGGTGTAAAAATTGGGAGTAATTCTGATGATGTGAATGGACAAAACCTTGGTTCAATTGCTCCCGGTGAGTGGAGTATGTATGAAGGTCTTGACCTGACTGGCATGAATAGCATGAATTTTCGTTTGGCGTCAATATATGATGATGCTTTTATTGAAGTAAGGTTGGGAAGTGAAGAGGGAGATTTGATCGGTGTAATTAATGCACCTAATACCGGAGCATGGGGTACTTATGAGACAGTAAGTACTGGTATTATTCCTGTAACAGGATTTTATGATGTATATCTTGTATACCAAACCAATGAAAGTGCTAACGTTTGTAATGTTAATTGGTTTCAATTTTCAGAAACAGATATGGATACGGCTTTCCCAAATGCTTTTGATGTGTTGGAAGCTGAAGATTATGATGAGATGTCTGGCATTGATACTGAATCTACCAGCGATCCTGAAGGTGGTGATATGAATGTAGGATGGGTACATAATAATGATTGGATTATGTTTAAGGATCTATACATAAAAGAAGCAGTTACTCTTGATGTACGTTATTCTTGTCCTATTTCAAATAGTTTTATGGAGATACGAGCAGGCTCTGAAAATGGGACTTTATTAGCCAATGTAACTATTGAGAATACAGGAGGGTGGCATAATTGGGCAACAACTTCCGTCAATCTAACAACAGTTGATGGACTTAATGATATTTATTTTGTCTTTAAAGGTGAAGATGGCTATTTGTTTAATGTCAATTGGTTGAAGTTTAATCCAGTTTCTACGAACTCTCCTACAAATACCTTAAATACTGACGTTTTAATATATCCTAATCCTACTAAAGGCAATTTTTCTGTAAGAGGTGCAAATAATTGTAGAGCTGAAATATATAATTATTCTGGTCAATTGGTTCTGAGTGTTGATATTGAAGCTGATGATCAACGGCTTAGCATGCAAGATGTGAGTTCGGGCATATATATATTAAGGTTATTAAAAGAAGGTGATGTTGTTACGAATTATAAATTTATTAAACACTAATTATGGCAACCATACTTTGGCGAAAAATCATTTTAACTAAGATCATAAAATATTCATTCTTGTTCTTTGTCTTATTCTCTTCAATAGAAGTATTAGGGCAGAACTATACTATTCAATTGGCTCCGGGTGAAGCCTTGTTTCAAGCCTTGAATGATAAATGTAAAGCCAATATTCTGGTAAATGGGAAGCATTTCGAAAATATTTATGTTAATGATTTAGGACACCCATACTTTGTTCAGGATGAATTCAAGAAAGGCTGGACGGTGCTACACGGAGTCAAGTTTGAAGATATTAGTTTAAAATACAATATCTGGGATCAAACGTTATTGATTCAGCAAAATAAAAATGTTAGTAACACCGCTTCATTTATTCCACCATTTGATTTTATTTCAGAGTTTAACATTGATGGGCGTTACTTTAAAAAAGAGGTTTTAGGTGATAGTGAAGAACGCTTTTATGAGGTCATCTATCAAGGTGAAATAACGTGTTTATGTTCTTGGGATAAGCTGCGCTCAGAGTCCGATCATAAGGTTTCATTTGTAGCGTATAAATTCTCTGAGCAGAAAGCTAAATTCTATTTGGTAACTGGTGACGACTACCAGATAATAAAAGGCAAGAAAACTCTAATTAAAAAATATCCAGAGTATAAAAAGCAGATTTCACAATATATAGATGAGCAAGGTATTAAGTTTTATAAGTTAAATGGTTTAGAACTTAAAAAGCTACTCACATTTTGCGAACAATTAAAGGGAGAGAAGTAAGTGAAGAATCCATTAATTCAGAATGTAGGTGTTTTCTTAAGAAAGTCAGATTATATGAAAAAATCCATTTTAGCCTTTCTGTTTGTTATGATTACTGTTATAACATACGGTCAAAGACAATATGTAACGTTTTCTGATTCACTTAAGGGCAAAGGTTTTAGTGCTTTTGTTGAAGAACTTGAAAAACAAACATCATATAAAATCTTATTCAGAAAGGATTGGGTAGAAGATGTCAATGTTAATATACCAGATGATAATTTAGAGGTGTCGGAAGCTCTAAAACTAATATTAAAAGAAAATGGGTTAAACTTTTACATAGATAAGCAAAACAATGTAATAGTCTATCCAGGAAAAGAAATTGTGGTAAGTCTGCCTGATTATTTTTCAGATAGTAAAGCGGCACAAGGATCCAATATAGAGAATTACGATACGGTTACGGAGCTTGAAAAGAGACATATTGAAGGAAAAAAGACCATCCGTCCTACTGTTATTAAAGTTGGAAATAGTAAAGGCATTGTGAATGGTAAGAAGTGTGCCGTTAGAGGAAGAATTACGGATGAGGAAACAGGTCAGGGATTGATAGGAGCCACTATTTATATTGAAAGTGAGGAGCTTGGAGCGGCTACAGATTTAGATGGGTATTTAAATCTTATGTTGAAACAAGGTGACTATGAAGCGGTGGTTCGCTCCATGTCAATGAAAGAAAAACGGTTTTATCTGGATGTAACATCCGATGGTTCCTTTTCTATTGCCTTAATGAAGGAGAACTATAGTATTAATGAGGTAAAAGTTGTTGTTGGTACCAATAATAATGTATCTGGAATGCAAATGGGCTTTGAGAGAATGACCAGTAAAAGCATTAAAGATATACCGATGGTGATGGGTGAGCAAGATATACTTAAAGTAGCACAAATGCTACCAGGTGTGCAAAGTGCTGGTGAAGGTGCATCAGGCTTAAACGTAAGGGGGGGGACAGCCGATCAAAACATGTTTTACATCAATAAAATACCGGTATATAATACATCTCATTTATTTGGGTTCTTTTCTGCGTTTAGCTCTGATATAATAAATGCTTTTTCTTTGTATAAGAGTAATATTCCCGCCAAGTATGGGGGGCGTTTATCTTCCATATTTGATATTTCAACACGAAGTGGAAATAAAAAAGAATTCTATGGTAAAGGCGGTATTAGCTTTGTCACTGGACATTTGGCTGTTGAAGGACCAATAAAAAAGGATAAAAGTAGTTTTGTTTTAAATTATAGGGGCACCTACTCTGATTGGTTGTTGTCTCAGATTGATGATATTGATATTCAAAATAGTGATGCTTCCTTTTACGACCTTAGTGCATCTTTCAATACTGAGATTAATCAAAAAAATGCCTTAAAAACGTTTTTCTATAGAAGTAGTGATCATTTTTCATTGGCATCAACGGACGATTACAGCTATGAAAATACAGGTATATCCCTCAACTGGAAACACTTATTTTCTTCATCGCTCAACGGTGACCTGTCATTAGTTCACAGCCAATATGGTAATAAACACGATGGAAAAGATAACCCCTCTGAGGCATTTACACATGAGTTTAAACTTAATCATTCCGAATTAAGAGCTGATTTATTATACAATACAAAAAAAGACCATTTATTTGCTTTTGGTTTGAACTCCATATATTACCACCAAAATAGAGGGGACGTTTTACCTTATAATATGGAGTCTACAAGAATCCCTATTGAAATGGGGAAAGAACAAGGTTTAGAATTTGCTCTTTATGCAAGTGATGAATTTTCATTACTGCCGAATTTAAAAATAAATGCAGGTTTGAGATTCAGCATGTTTTCTTATTTGGGTGCTAATGATGTTAATCTGTATTTTAACGATTCACCAAAGGATGAAAACAACATTAAAGAAGTTAAAAGTTATGGATCAGGTGAGGTAATTAAAACGTATTCAAGTTTAGAACCCAGAATTTTATTGAATTATCAATTAAGTCCTAATAATGCCATAAAAGGTTCTTATAACCGAAATAAGCAATATGTATTTATGCTGAGTAATACCATTGCCATGTCACCTACTGACATGTGGAAATTAGCAGACTATCATTTAAAACCACCAGTATCAAACCAGCTATCAATTGGGTATTATCATAATTTTCCATTTAAGGGACTTGAGGTTTCAATTGAGTTGTATCAAAAAAACATGGACAATATTGTTGAGTATAAAGATGGTGTTGATTTTCTCTCTGATAAACCAACTGAAATGCAACTGCTACAGGGAGAACAAAAGGTTCAAGGAATGGAATTTATGCTTAAGAAAACAACAGGTAGACTTTCAGGACGTATGTCATATACCTATTCAAAATCAATGGTAAAAGTTGCTGGGGATTCGCCATCTGAAACGATTAACAATGGCCTGGCTTATCCTTCAAATTATGATCGTCCGCATAGTTTTAACTTTGCTGCAACACTAAGATCAAATATGAGGTTGAGTTTTTCAACAATAGTCGATTACAGTACTGGTCGGCCAATAACCTATCCAATTACATCCTATCAGTCAAATGGTCAGGAGATCTTATATTATTCTACTAGAAATGCTTATAGAATTCCGGATTACTTTAGAATTGATTTGTCTGTAAACCTGGAGGGTAACCTTCGAAGAAAGAAAGCGATACATAGTTTCTGGACCCTTAATGTGTATAATGTTACAGGTAGAAAGAATGCTTATTCGGTCTATTATGAATCAGAAGGTGGACAGATGCAGGCCTACAAAATGTCCATTTTTGCCCAGCCTGTTGTAAGCTTATCATGGAATTTTAAATTTGGAAACTATGCAAGTGAGTAAACGACTTTCAACAATACCAATTTATATTATAGGAGGCAATAAAACTATCAATGGTTTTAACTCTGTTACGTGGTTTTTATTAATCATGTGTTTAAGTATTTTATTAGGAAGTGGATGTATTGAGCAATATAATCCTCCAATAAAAGGTAATACCGAGTTTTTGGTAATAGATGGTTGTATAATTAAGGGGGAAGAATTACAAACGGTTTATATATCCAAATCAACTGCACTAAATGATGTTAACATTAATTGGGTTACAGGTTGTGTTGTTTGGGCTGTGGATGCTAATGGAGAAACATTTGTTTACGAAGAAGGAAGTGATGGTATTTACCATTCTAATATACCTTTGGAAAAGCTGAACTACGGTAGCCAGTTTATGATTAATGTAACCACTCCTGATGGAACGGAGTATGCTTCAGATTTCGAAACGATTTATGAAAGCAGCCCGGTTGATAGTTTGTATTTTATCGAAGAATCGTACCAATCATCCTCTGTAGTCAGCCATAGTGGATTACAATATTATACTGATCTCAAGGCCGGTGAGAATGCAACAGGCTACTACCGTTGGGTAATTGAAGAGACCTGGGAACACCATTCTCCATACTTAATTTCGGAGATGCGTTATTCTGATGATTATAGAGGTAGTATCTTTTTTGATGAGCCGACTGATAGTTTGTCAGTATGTTATTCTACAAAAGAAGTACCGGAAGTTTATACTGCAACAACGGATAATTTAACCTCCAATGAGAAAAAGAAGATTCCGTTAATCTATGCTTCGGGTTTGAAATTAAACTATAATTATAGTGTTTTGATAAAGCAATACGCATTGGGTAAAAATGCATTTGACTATTGGAGTAAAGCGCAGGTTATTGTTTCTGAAGGAGGAGGCTTGCATCAAACACAGCCAAGCGCCATCATCAGTAATCTTTGGAATGTAAATGATCCTGATGAAATAGTTTTAGGGTATTTCTGGACTTCATCCTATTCTGAAAGACGATTGAACTTTAAAGGGCCTCTTAATGAAATAGTAGCTGAGAACTGTGAGTTATATGAAATGGATCCTGAGGATCCACCGCTATTTGAACCCATTTATTTTGACGAAAATGGTATGATTGCATCACCAATTTGTTTTGATTGCACGTACTCTGGAGGATCATTAACGAAACCAGATTTCTTTGAGTAATTCTTAATTAATACATCATTGATAGAAAATTATAACTGATGATTAAAATAGCACAATTGATATCTCTCCTTATTCTTGGGACAGTGATGATGGCACAAGAAGTAAATAAAGGTGTAGATTCAGACATAAAAACAAATATGCTTCGTGAGGAGATTGCCTTGTTTACCGATCGTTCAATATACGCTGTTGGAGAAGATATTTTTGTTCAAGCCCAATATTCAAAAGATATTTCATCTGATAGAATATTCAGTAAAGTGCTGTATGTTGAGTTAATTCAACCTGACGGTACACCTGTTATACAAACCAAATCTCAAATTTTAGATAATGTTGCCAATGGGAAAGTGAAGGTGCCAGCTAATCTATTAAGCGGTATCTATTATCTGAAAGCCTATACACGATGGATGAGAAATTATCCAACCGATGCATATGCTTATTTACAGATAAAAGTAATCAATCCATCTAACCCAGTATTAAGCCATAGTCAGGGTTCGAGCAGTGATACTCTAAAATTTCATAGTTTAACTGAAGACTCTGACCTTGAAATTCAAATCGGAAAAGAGAGTTACAAGCCTCGTGAGGCAATTAGTGTTGAATTAACAAATACTGTAAAATCAAGAATTGATGACCATTATTGCATTTCGGTTGTAAAAGAGGGTGCTAAAACAATAGGCAATTCAAATATTTATAAATCATTTTCAATGCCAAAAGAGAGCGAACTGGCATACTATTTACCGGATATATATGGATTAGCTTTAAGTGGTAGGATTCTTGATGATGACCATCAAGCGGTTGGGATGGCAAATGTTTCTTTAGTACTATTGAGTTCTACACCTGTATTAGAGAATACTTCTACTGATACTAATGGCTATTTTTCAATACAAGTGCCTAACCTATGTAATGAGGATGAGTATTTTATCAATGCTGAAAAAGATAGCTTAAACTTAACAATTGAGATAGATTTAGATTTTTGTGATCGATTGGTGAATCTACCGGACATTGCTTTTTCTCTTTCTGATGAGGAAAAGGAAATAGCTAATGATATTTGCATAAATGCGCAGTTAAATAACTTATATCGCAACATAGAAATAAACCAATCGAAAGAGGATAGAGATATTAGCTTTTTTGGTCAACCTGATAAAGTTTTTCATACTCAAGATTATATTGATCTCGTTAATCTTAGGGATTTTATTCATGAACTGGTGCCGGAAATTAAGAACGTTAAAGGCAAGCTTACTCCATTCTCTAACCGAGGGCATGTTAATAGTTTGGCATCACTTCCTTATCTAATGATGATTGATAACGTTCCCATTTCAAACCAGGATAACTTCTTAAATATTAAAGTCAATAAAATTGAACGAATTGAATTAATTAAAAGTGGTTATGTTGTGGGGGATATGGCTTATTGCGGAGTTATCAGTGTCTTTTCAAAAAAACATGATATGGCTGGCGTAGAGTTGCCTAAAAATGGAATGTTTTTTAAATGTACATCGATTGAAAGCCTTCTCTCAACTATTGGTACCACGCCAATTGCAAAAAACATTCCGGACAGAAGGAATTGCCTTTACTGGAATCCTAATGTAATCCTTGGAAAAGAATCTTCGGGACGTATCGAATTCTATGCCTCGGATGTCTCAGGTAAATATCAAATAATAGTGCAATCCAGTTCAAAGGATAATAAAAAAGCATTGATTAAAACGATCAGTTTCAATGTTGAATAAAGATCGTTTTATCGTTCTTAAATAAAATAAGATTTAAAACAAAAATGTAAGTGATAATTTAATTTTAAAAATATATACCGATGAGAAGCTTGATAATCTTAGTATGGATGACTTTTGTTAACTTATTTACTGGATCTCTGGCTTTTGCATTATCTCCAAAAGTTGAAAAACCCAATATCATTTTTTTAATGACTGACGATCAACGTTGGGATAACATGGGTTGTTATGGCAGACCAGAGTTTAATACTCCTAATATAGATCAGCTGTCAGAGCAAGGCGTTACATTCGACAATGCCTTTTATACGGTTGCCATTTGCATGCCTAGTCGCGTTACAATGATGACGGGCAGATATTATTCCAATCACAGGGTGGGATTTGTTGCACCTAACGATTATACTTTGTCTCAAGCCGATTTTCAGAAGAGTTATCCTGCACTTATGAAAAAGGCCGGATACAGAACAGGCTTTATTGGAAAGGTAGGCTTTACTGTTACTGATAAAGCTCAAAGGCCAAGTACACCCAAAGCTCATTTCTACAAAGAACAGATTCGGCATGTATTTGATTTTTTTGCCGGTAGCGAAACCCATGATAGAAATGGAGTGGTCATTTGGCCCGAAGGAGATGAATCACTTAACGAAATTTATAAAGAAGGAAGGCAAGGCTCAGGTCGAACATTACGAACTGGAGAAGCCATGTTACGTTTTTTAGATACCCAGCCTGCTGACCAGCCTTTTTGTTTATCGGTAAGTTTTTATGCTGTTAAGCATGATAATAACAGGGATATGTTTATGCCATACTTTGAGCAATTTAAAGAACATGACTTTGTTATACCAGAGAATTATGTAGAAGGAGATAATCAAAAGTTGCCTGAGGTTGTAAAGGAACATGCGCGAGGTGTTTATTTACATAGACAACGAACTTCAACACCTGAGTTACACCAGCGCCAGGTTCGCCGATTTGCCACACAGGGATACACCGTAGACCAACAAGTGGGTTTACTGATTGAAAAACTAAAGGAGAAAGACTTACTTAATAATACCATCATCATTTATACCAGTGATAATGGTCGTTTTCAAGGTTCTCATGGCCTTTTCGACAAATGTTTGCTTTACGACGAATCGGTTAAAGCACCTTTGATTGTTTTCGATGGACGAAAGCCTGAACAAAAAAGACGTGAAAATGCGCTTATTTCTTCCGTGGATATGGCACCAACCATATTGTCAATAGCTGGTGTTGAATTACCTATAGACATGCAAGGTGAAGATTTTAGCAAAGTGCTAAATCAAACACAAAACATGGCAGAATGGCGCGATGCTGTTTTTATGGAGAATCTATTTCTGGTTGCCATGTTTAAGGAACGGTACAAAGAAAATGTAGACGAAATCAACCAGAATTTGATTAAAATGAACCAATCCTATCGTTCAAGAGGCGTACGAACAGAGCGTTGGAAATATTTTGTTTATTACGAGCATCAGCCTGTGATTGAGGAATTGTATGATGTGACAAACGATCCGCATGAACAGAATAATCTTGTAAATAGTGTTGAGCATGCCGAGGTTTTACAATTGTTACGAAAACGAACCGAAGAATTGTACTTAGAGGCACTTCAATAAAAAATAGTATTTGAATAAACTATATACCATGACAAAATACATAGCAATACTTACTCTACTATTGGGTTTTAGTTGGCAGGTAAAGGGTCAGGAGACTGAGCAAATTCCTTTACCTGAAAATTTACCACAAGGCTATCCGCGCATCTACATTACTCAGGATGAGAAGCAGGATTTGCAAAAAACAATCCAGAACGAAGCCTGGGCACAGAAAGTGCTTGAAGGTATTCATCAACGTATTGATGAACATGTTGAGCGTCATGTTAGTGATCCGGAATGGATGCCATCGCGCTTGCAGATGTATTGGAAAACAAAAGCGACAAATGTGTATGTCAATGGGATTTATTATTCTCATGCGGATGGAGAGGCTCCTGTTCCAACTGTTAAATACACTGGATCACGTGATTATACTACTAATTATACAACGCCTAAACTGGAAGATGTTTTACCATACATGGATGACGAAAGAGGTGTGTATCTGCCCAATAAATCTAAAGAAGGCCAGCCCTTTGAATGGGTTGAAATTGCTCAGACTGGAGGTATTCTTCATCGAATTAACGAAAATATAATTGGTCTGGCGCGTGATGCAGCTTTTATCTACTGGCTCGAAGGAGATGAACGCTATGCTAAGTTTGCTTACGATGTGTATGATACTTATATGACAGGTATGTATTATCGAAACGAACCAATTGATTTACTGAAAGGACATATTCAAACGCTGGTTGGTTTAACCTGTTTTCAGGTGATTCATGAAAAGAATTTGAGAAATGTTTCTGAGCTATACGATTTCTTGCATCCGTATATTGAAGCTAATCACCAGGAGAATATCACCAATTACGATACGACCATTAAAAAATGGACTGATTTAGTTATTAAGAATGGTGTCCCTCAAAATAACTGGAATCTTCATCAGGCAAATATAATTTTGAAAGCTGCTATGGTGTTGCAGGATGATAAAAATTATGATGACGGAAAAGGCCGGGAGTTTTACATCAATCATATTTTAAATGTGACTTCACCTCGCCAATGGTCAATGACCAAATTAATGGATTATGGTTACGATGAAAATACTGGTGTGTGGGCAGAATGTCCGGGTTACTCCATGAGTGTAACTAAAGAGTTGATGCATTTTATCAAAGATTTTGACAATACCTTCGATCATAATGTTTTGCCGTACACGCCTGTGATGGATAAGGCAGTTAAGATGTTGCCGCAATACTTATTTCCAAATGGTCAGACTGTAGGCTTTGGAGATACTTATTACGATCATGTGTCAACAGAGCCCATGGGAGATATGATTCGTTTTGCGCAGAAATATAAGGACGAAGCAAAGGAGAAAGATTTTACCGCCATGTATCGTTTGTTTGAACCTAATGCCGACCACCCAAAACAAGAAATGAGACGAAGAGCTAATGTGTCTTCATTTTTTGCAAGTAAACCACTAGAAATTAATACCGAATATGATAAGGCGAAGTTAAGCGACTATATTACTCAAACCTTTTATGCACCAAATGTAAGTTGGCATGTGCAGCGAATGGGAGAAGGTAAAAATGGTATGATGCTGTCGCTAAATGGCTCGTTGGGTAACCATATGCATGCTAATGGTATAAATATGGAGTTGTATGGAAAAGGCTTTGTACAAGGAGCCGATCCCGGCAAAGGAGCTGGGTATCTGCAACCAATATATTTGGAATATTACTCGCAATTTCCGGCACATAATACGGTTATGGTCGATGGCATTTCTTCCTATACCGAAATGTACAGCAGTCATGCCTTTGATTTAATGGGCGAGTATCCTGCATCTGAGCAAAAGGATGGCTATTACGCGGACATTACCTATTCAGATGTTTTCTTTTTAGAACCAGAGACACGTAGTGACCAGAACAGAACCGTGAGTATTGTTAAAACAGGGGCAGAAACAGGTTATTATGTAGATGTTTTCCGTTCGAAGAAGCAGCGAAAAGGCGATAAGTTTCACGATTATTATTATCACAACCTTGGGCAAAGTATGCAGGTAATGGATGCGCAAGGAAAGCCATTAGAATTGGTACCAAGTGAAGAGTTTGCTTTTGCCGGTGGCCATTTATATGCTTTGGATTACATGTGGGATAAAAAATCGATACGTAGTGATAAAGACTATCAGGTAGAATGGGAAATAGATATGCCCGAAGGTGAGGACAATGTTTATATGAACCTGTGGATGAAAGGCACTGAAGGGCGTGAAGTTTTCACCATGAAATCGCCACCCTGTAAATCGTTTAGAAATAAAGGAGCAATTCCTTATGACGTGAGTCATGAGCCATACTTGACTTTAGCAGCACGCCAACATGGTGAAGCTTGGGAGCATCCATTTATTTCGGTTTACGAGCCCTATACATCAGCTGAAGGAAAAAGCATTGCTTCCATTAAAGCATTTGAAGATGAAAATGGGGCAAAAGATTTTGCTGGTTTACACATTACTAATAAGTCCGGTCGAGAAGATTTTATATTCTCATCGTATGGTGGTCGAATAGCAAAGTATACGGATAAATCATCGGATGCCAGCTATGCTTTAATTGCAAAAGAAAAAGATGCCGATTTTGTGCTGTTTATGGGGAATGGGACACAGCTAAGGGCGAACAAATATCAATTGCTGACAGCGGAGAAGGGCAATGTCGTTTTAGAACAAAAAGAAGGAAAGTTATTCTTACATAATAACGTGGCTGTAACTATATTCTACGGTAAAAAGAAGACTCGTTTTGAAAGTGGTGAATTAAGAGAAATAGAAATTAAAAAATAAAAATATGAGATCGTTAACAAAATTAGTTTTCATTACACTTAGTGTTCTGGTAGTGTTTAGCTCTTGTCAAAAGAAAGAGGTAAAGAAACCCAACTTCCTTTTTGTGGTAGTTGATGATCAAACACCCTTTGATTTAAAGCAATACAATCCAAATTCGATATTGGAGACGCCTAACATTGATAAATTAGCCGAGGGAGGAATGGTGTTTGAAACGGCCAGACACATGGGCTCAATGAATGGAGCCGTCTGTACACCATCACGACACATGATAATGAGTGGTCGCACGGTTTGGCATTTACCTCCTAGTGCTATAAATCAGAAACAAATTGATCCACACCCGATTGATACCATGACAATTGCTGCAGTTTTTAACAGGGCTGGCTATAAAACCATGCGTACTTGTAAAAAAGGAAATTCATATCCGGGGGCTAACAAACAGTTTTCTGTGGTACATGATAAAACCAAGCGTAAAGGAACTGAGGATGGAGGAAGTGCTTGGCACTCAAAACAAGTACTCGAGTATTTAAGTGTCAGGGAGCAGGAAAAGGAAGAAACGCCGTTTATGATTTATTTTGGCTTCTCACATCCACACGATGTGCGTGACGGAACGCCCGAATTATTAGCCAAATACGGAGCTGCCAATCATCGCGATAAAGAGTCGCTACCAGTATTAAATGAAAAACAACCTGAGCTGCCTGAAAACTACTTGGAGACGCATCCATTTTTTCATGGACATCCAAATTTGAGAGATGAGGATCGTGTAAGTGGTGTATGGAAGAATCGTGATGTGCAAACCATCAGAAATGAACAGGGGCGCGAATTGGCTTGCTCAGAAAATATCGATATCCAATTGGGTAAGGTATTGACGAAACTCGAAGAGATGGGAGAATTGGAAAACACCTATATAATTTATACATCCGATCATGGTATTGCAATTGGGCGACATGGTTTAATGGGTAAACAAAACCTATATGAGCACAGTTGGCGTGTGCCTTTTATTGTAAATGGTCCTGGTATTGATGCTGGACAGCGTGTTGAAGGAAATGCCTACTTACTGGATGTGTTACCAACCTTATGCGATTTAGCTGATATTGAAATTCCCAAGACGATTGAAGGTTTAAGCTTAAAACCTGTACTTGAAGGAGAGCAAAAAAGCATACGCGAAGTGATGTATGGTGTTTATTGTGGTGGAACAAAACCAGGAATGCGCTCGGTGACGAAAGGCGATTGGAAGCTCATTAAATACGATATGATGGATGGCGAAGTTCGAGAAACGCAATTATTTAACTTAGCTAAAAATCCACATGAATACTTGCCTGAACACGGTAAATTAGATGAGATGGAAACTGATTTAGCTGAGAATCCTAAATATGCTGCCAAGCTTAAAGAAATGGAAGCATTGCTATTGGAACAAATGGTGCAACATGATGATCCGTATCGTTTTTGGGATCAGGAAATCATAGAATAAGAAATAACATTAAACGATAAACATATGAATTCATTAAAATATTTATCATTGATAGGTTTAGTGCTTATGCCATTGCTTATCAAAGCACAAAATATAAAGTTAACACCTGAAGATTTAAACACCTGGTCTTTTTACGGACAAGGTGAAAAGTTGGTTGAAAGTCACAACATGTTCTTTATGAAAGAAGATCCTAAAGAAAGCAATGGAGTGATGATTGTGAGTCCCGAAAGCTACGATGAAAATGTAGTAGTGAAGTACGATGTAATGACCTTAACACCAGCATCTGTTCTGGTCGCTATTTTATCTGCATCTAACAAAGGTGATGATTCTCGTTTAAGCATCCCATCTAACTATGATGGCTCAATGAGTTTATGGATTAATGATGTGGAAAGCTATTTTTATGCATTCCGAAATGGCCCGCATAATTTCACACCTTTTATTCGAAAATACCCGGTGCCTGAAGGCCAGGATCCAGCTTTAGTGTCGTATGAGAAAAATATTATGCATCCAGGTGTTTTCTATTCAATCGAAATTGGGCGTAAAGGCGATTTACTTTGGTTAAAAGTGGATGGTAAAACAATATTGGAAACGAAAGATGAAAACGCATGGGGAGGAGGACATATTGCATTTCGAATAAGAGGAACTGCAGGAGAGTATGCGGCATGTTTAATACGAAATGTGGAGATAATTAAACAGTAAGTTCTTAGTGTTGTCCAATGCATTATTGGTAATTTGCTAATAATTGTCAGTTGCTATTTGTTTAAAACAGATACAAACCAATTATTTCTGTGCATTTTAAAATTGCTTAAGAATGAGCAATTTTAAAATTTGAAAATTTAAGAAATGAAAAAATCTTATGTGTTAGCTGCAGTTGTTGCGGTAATGACTTTGTTGTCAGCTTGTAATAATGAAAATAAACAGCCGAATTTTGTAGTCATCTTATGTGATGACTTGGGATATGGGGATTTATCTTCGTATGAACATCCGATAATTCAAACTCCTCACCTCGACCAGATGGCAGAGGAAGGAATCAAATTGACCAACTGTTACTCTGCTGCACCGGTTTGTTCACCATCGCGTGCCGGATTATTAACCGGTCGTAGCCCTAATCGTGCAGGAATTTACGATTTCATACCTAGCCCAAAGTTTAGCCCTGATTGTCGTGATTTGGTACACTTGCAAAAGCATGAACAAACCATACCTGCTGTGTTAAAAAAAGCTGGTTATTCCACGTGTTTGTCAGGGAAGTGGCACTGTAGCTCTCGTTTCAACAGCGATAAGCAACCAAAACCTGGTTATTTCGGCTTTGATCATTGGTTTGCTACGCATAATAATGCAGCGCCAAGCCACGAAAATCCTAAGAACTTTGTTCGTAATGGCGAAGATGTTGGTGTTCTTGAGGGATTTAGTTGTCAATTGGTGGTTGATGAGACACTTAACTGGTTGTCAAATCGAGAAGATAATAATCCGTTTTACTTGCAAGTGTGTTTTCACGAACCGCATGAACCGATAGCATCGCCAAAGGAAATGGTTGATAATTATATGCCGAATTCTGAAAATGAAAATCAGGCTCAATATTTTGCTAATGTTGAAAATATGGATGCAGCGGTAGGGCGATTAGTTAATTATCTTAAGCAACAACATGGTGATAATACCTTGATATTTTTCACTTCGGATAATGGACCGGAAACATTAAACCGTTATCATCGTGCTAAAAATTCCTATGGTTCACCGGGACCTTTAAAAGGGATGAAACTTTGGACTTCAGATGCCGGTTTTCGTGTGCCGGGGATAATACAATGGCTAGGAAAAGAAACTTATAAAGGTGAATCAGATGTAGTTATTTCATCTTTGGATCTAATGCCAACATTTGTAGAGTTAAGTGGAGCTCAATTGCCTGATCGAATTTTAGATGGCGAATCCATAACATCCTTTATTGAGAATGGTGATATGGATCGTGAAAAACCATTGACATGGGCCTTTTATGATGCCCTTAATCAGCACAAGGTAGCAATGCGTACTAGCGAATGGAAAATACTATGTCGTTTAAAAACGGATACCGCTTATTTACCAAATTTGCATAATCTGCATAGTGGTAACGAATTGTTTGTTAAGAATGCTGAACTGGTTGATTTTGAATTATACAATATGAAGATAGATGTGTCAGAATCTCAGAATTTGGCCAATGAGTATCCAGAGGTATTTAATCAGATGAAAGCAAAATTAAAGAAAGAATATTCCGATCTTCTTGAAGGAAGTCATATCTGGGAAAGAGAATCAACGAAATAAATTATGAAACAGAGCCTGTATATTGTTTTAAGTATTGTGTTTGTTGCACAAATGTTTGCCGGTTGTCAACCGGCAAAAGACAAACCTAATGTTATATTGATAATGGTGGATGATCAAGGCTACGGCGACATTGCTGCCCATGGAAATGAATGGATTCAAACACCTCATATTGATGAACTCCATTCAAAGAGTACTCGACTGACCGATTATCATGTCAGTCCAACTTGTGCGCCAACAAGAGCGGCTATTATGACGGGGCATCATAACTACCGTACCGGTGTATTTTTTACTATTAAAGGGCGTTCGCTGATTCTAGAGAAGGAAACATTAATGCCTCAGATCTTCAAAGATAATGGCTACAATACAGCAATGTTCGGGAAATGGCATTTGGGTGATAATTACCCATTTCGTCCACAGGATAAAGGTTTTGATGAGGTGTTAATGCACGATGGAGGAGGTGTTGGTCAAACAATGGATTATTGGGATAACAACTATTTTGACGATATGTATAAGCACAACGGAGAATTAAAGCAATACGAGGGCTATTGCACCGATGTGTGGTTTGAGCATGCCAAGCAATATATTACGGAAAAAAAAGATGAGCCTTTTTTCTGCTATTTATCAACTAATGCAGCACACTCGCCTTATTGGGTGGCCGATAAGTATTCTGATCCATATAAAGACAACGAAAATATTCCCAATGCCGCTTTTTATGGTATGATTGCAAATATTGATGAAAATCTTGGTAAGCTGGTTGATCATTTAAAAGCGATCGACTTGATGGATAATACCATTTTGATTTTCACAGCCGATAATGGTTCTGCACAGGGTGCAAAAGTTGAAGGGCATCGCCTGGATGGATTTGTGGTAAAAGGAAACAACGATGGAATGCGAGGTATCAAAGCCAGTATGTACGAAGGGGGTCATCGTGTACCATTTTTTATCCATTGGAAAGACGGAGGTATTAATGTGGGAAAAGACATTAATCAGTTGACAGCTCATTACGATGTATTACCAACTTTGATTGACTTATGTGGCTTGGAGCTTAAGAAGGATTTGAATTTTGACGGACAAAGTTTGGTGCCATTAATGAATGGTGATAAAACAGAATTTGAGGATAGAGTGATGTTTGTTAATACTCAATTTTCAACAGATCCGGTACCTTGGGTACGAACAGCTCTCTTGCATAAAAACTGGAGATTGGTTGAAGGAACAGAGTTATACGATTTAAGTTCAGACCCGGAACAACGTACAAATGTTGCCGATCAATATCCAGATAAAGTTGAGGCTTATAAAGCAGCCTATGATAATTGGTGGAAAGAAATATCATCAACCTTTGAGGAAAAACCATTTTTTATTATTGGTGATAAACTTGAGAATCCAATGACATTGTTTTGTCACGATTGGCATTCAGAACAATTTACACCTTGGCATCAGAAACACATCCGTGCGGGATTGGTGAACAACGGTTTTTGGAGAATAAAAGTGGCTGAAGCAGGAACTTACAATTTAAAACTGCGCAGATGGCCAAAAGAACTTGGGCTGGCATTAAATGATCCGGCACCAATTCGCCCGGCTCTGGAAGGAACCAGTGTAACAGCTAGTAAGATAGGTAAGGCACTTGACATCAAAAAAGCGCGCATAAAAGTGCAGGATATTGAGATGACAACTGATGTTCAGGGGGATGAAGAGTATATTGAGTTCAATGTTGAACTAAAGAAGGGGGAATCGCACCTTCAAACCTGGTTTACATTAGGTGATGACGTGGAGATTGGAGCTTATTACGTTGAGGTGGAGAAGTAATATTAGCTTATAGAAATATTACAATAATTTTTAATTAGCTATGAAAATGAAGGAAATTAGTAAAAATCAAGTGACAAGTTTATCGATTGGTATCAGTTTTTTATTGATATCTTTCATAATTGGTCCCCAATGTAGTAGTGTAAAAAACTATAGTGAAGATTCAAACACACTAATAAGTAAGTCAATTATTGAAGACGATGGTTTTGTTAGTCTTTTTAATGGAAAGGACTTTGATGAATGGTATCTGAAAATTCGAAGTGGAGATGAAGCAATGGCTCGAAAAGTATTTGCAATTGAAGATAGCATGATACACGTATTCAATGATTCATTCCCTAGTGAATACAAACTTGGGACGGGAGAGAATGATACTCATGGCCTATTCTATACAGAAAAATCGTATAGTAAATATATTCTAAAATTCGAATACAAATGGGGAAGTAGAATTGCCAATAATTTTGAAAGATGGCAATACGATGCAGGAGTTTATTACCATGTAATTAACGATTCCATTTGGCCTACGGGCATTGAATATCAAATTCGTTTTGACCATAATACATCGCGCAATCACACAGGTGATTTAATTAGACCAAAGGGTACAGATTATACTTGGTATTGTGTTGAAGGTGGGGATACTTATTTGCATCCGGAAGAGGGTGGCATTAAAGAAGATAAAGGATGGCTACATTATGCATCACCAACAACTAATTTTAATGGACTTAATGATGTGTGGAATCAATGCGAAATTATCGTCATGGGAGATAAATATACTATTCATAAAATGAATGGGGAGGTAATTAATATGGCTTTTAACTTAAGTCCAGGAGCTGGAATTATTGGATTTCAATCGGAAACTGCTGAAATTTTCTATAGGAATATAATGATTAAGGAGATGGATGAGTTTATTCCATCTGAAGAATTTTTAAAGAAATAATGTTTAGTAGGGTATGGCTTTCAAACATATTCAGCTATTAAGGTATTGTTAACTGTATTGATATCATGGTAAAGGATCTTTATTCATTCCAAATGAAATATTCTAAAATTTTTAATTCATTGATAGTTGGTTTACTGTTTTGTTTAGGAGTATGTAACGCCAAAAGTCAGAATGAAGGTAAACCCAATATCGTCATTGTTCTTTGCGATGATTTAGGTTATGGTGATGTTCAAATACTGAATCCGGAACGGGGTAAAATTCCAACACCTCAAATAGATAACTTTGCTAAAGAAGGAATGATTTTTACTGATGCGCATTCAGGCTCATCGGTGTGTACACCTACTCGCTATGGATTATTAACGGGACGATATAGCTGGCGTACTCGACTGCAGAAAGGGGTCGTTCAAGGTTATTCGCCTTGTCTGATTGCTCCGGATCGACCTACTATAGCCAGCTTTTTAAAGGAGCAGGGATATAATACTGCAATTATTGGTAAATGGCATCTTGATTTTGACTATGTTAATTCTTTAACTGGTGATACGTTAAAACGACCGAAGAAGAAGGCTTTACCACCAATAGGAAGTGTAATTCCAGATGGGCCTCTTACACGAGGATTCGATTACTATCATGGCTTTCATCATGCAAGAGATATGAAAGCAGTTATTGAAAATGATCGAGTTATCGAATATGATGAGGAGATAAATATGTTGCCACGTATTACCTCTAAGGCTATTGAATACATCGACCAACAAGCATCTGATAAAAATGAGCAACCATTCTTCTTGTATTTGGCATATGGTTCGCCACATACGCCAATTGTTCCATCTGCCGAGTGGCAAGGGAAAAGTAACATAAGTCCGTATGCTGATTTTGTAATGCAAAACGATGCAAGCTTTGGTGCTGTGCTAAATGCATTGGAAAAGAATGGATTCGGACAAAATACTTTGGTCGTGTTTAGTAGTGATAACGGTTGCTCTAAAGCAGCTAAAATACAACAACTTCAAGAAGAGTTTGGTCATTACCCAAGTGCCGATATGCGAGGCTCTAAAGCCGATATCTGGGATGGAGGCCACCGAGTTCCGTTTATCGTTCGATGGCCGGACCAAGTTGAAGAAGCGACAAGTAATAATCAGCTGATTTGTCTTACCGATTTGTTTGCAACAACAGCTGAAATGTTAGAAGCTAAAGTAGCTGATATCTCATGTGAAGATAGTTATAGCTTTTTAGCGGCCTTAAAAGGAAATTCGATTCCAGAAGGACGAAAAGGTATTATTCATCATTCCATAGATGGCTATTTTGCGTACCGTTCGGGGCCATGGAAATTGTGCCTGGCAAAAGGTTCTGGTGGATGGAGCTTCCCAAGAGAAAAGGATTTGCCAAGTGATGCATTAGCTGCCCAGCTTTATAATCTTGATGATGATCCAACGGAAAGTATCAATTTGTATGAAAAGCATCCCGAGGAGGTTAAGAGGCTTTTAAAACAACTTGAGTATGAAGTTGAACATGGGCGTACGACACCTGGTGATGATTCAAAAAATGATTTGGATAAAATCGTTTTATGGAAAGGTATTGAGTAAGGTATTATTTTAAACGAGATAAAATGTATAATCGTAAGCGTGTAATAAATTTGGTTTGGGCTGTTGCTGCCATTACTATGTTATTGGGGTGTAAAACAAGGCCTGAGTTTAAGAATGCCAAACCTAACATTGTTATTGTTTACACCGATGATCAAGGTTGTGGTGATGTAAGCGCATTAAACCCAGATGCGAAATTTAAAACACCAAACATTGACAAATTAGCCAATGAAGGGATTGTTTTTACCGATGGTCATAGTAGCGATGGAGTTTGTACGCCATCGCGTTATACATTATTGACTGGTCGATATAGCTGGCGAACATCATTAAAGAAAGGTGTGTTAAGAGCCGATGGTCCTTGTTTAATAGAAAAAGACCGAATGACTATTGCATCATTACTTCGCGATAATGGCTATAGTACGGCTATGGTGGGTAAATGGCATCTGCAGATGGATTTTGTTGGAGAGCCTGGTAAGAATCGTGATTGGTCTAAGCCATTCGTAGATGGGCCAATTGAGAAGGGTTTTGATTACTTCTTTGGAATTCCGGCTTCTATGAATTTTGGCGTCTTAACTTATCTGGAGAATGATAAGGTGTTGGATCCACCTGTACTATGGACAAAGAAAAAGAAGAATACCAATCCACGAACCTATAAAGATGCCAGACCTGCGGATTATCGTATGACACCTCCTTTTGAGGAAGAAAAGATGAGAGGTGGTGTTGAGGCTGCACCTTCATTCAATGATGAGTTTGTGCTGGAAACATTTGCCGCCATGGCTGTGGATTATATCAACAAAAAGGCTGAAGATGCTAAAGATGGCAAACCTTTCTTTTTGTATATGCCACTAACAAGTCCTCATTTACCACACTGTACACATAAAGATTTTCAGGGGCGAACGGAATGTGGTAATTATGGCGATTTTATGGAAGAGACGGACTTTAGAGTGGGACAGGTATTAGATGCCTTGGAAGCAAACGGATTAACTAATAATACATTGGTGATATTCTCATCTGATAATGGTGCCGAGACCAATTATACTTATCAGCGCGATACTTACGGACATTATAGTAATTTACACTTCAAAGGTGGTAAGCGCGATATCTACGAAGGAGGACACCGTGTACCATTTTTAATGCGATGGCCAAATGGTATTAATGCGGGATCTAAGGTTGATGAGCCGGTTTGTCAATCGGATATTTTAGCCACAATTGCCGATGTAATTGGAGCAAGTATTCCGGATAATGCTGCAGAAGATAGTTATAGTCTATATCCGTTTCTAAAGAATAATGCAGAAGCTTATTTTTCAGAACGTGCAGTTATCCATCATGCGGCATCAGGGCATTTTGCTATTCGAAAGGGTAAATGGAAGTTAAACATGTTTCGTGGTTCAGGAGGTTCGTTACAACCAGCCTTTGTTGATGTAGAAGAAGGTGATGCCATTTACGAGTTGTATAATATAGCAAACGATCCGGGTGAAACGACTAATCTTTACTTCGAGCATCCTGAAATAGTCGAAGAGCTTAAAGCAGAAATTTCAAGCATAATTAAAAATGGAAGGTCTACAGATGGTTCACCTCAGCCCTATGTAAAAGAAAACTGGGAACAGGTGACTTGGATGGACTTATAGATGCAATCCATTAAGAGAAAAACTCCAGAAATTATAGTTAACTAATGATGAGAGATTGCAATGCAAAATATTTAAAAATGATCGTTGGTGTTTATGTGTTTGCGTTTGTAAGTTTTTCATTGGATGCTAGAACAGTCCTAAATGACACGGTTTTTAATAAATCATTTACAGACCTAACTACAAGAGTTAATTGTAAAGTTTAGGGTTTTATTAAAGTAGTATATAACAATTGGTATGTCCTTTAAAATTGGCAGTATGGTCAATGATTGTACACTTAAAACCAATTGTAAAGTAATAGAGAATAATGGTAAAAATATTAACCTAATAAAGTTATGAGACAGTTAATTTTTTCAACAATAATCAGCTTACTTATATCTTCTAGTTCTTTCGCTCAGAAAACTGAGCTCATTCAACTAGATCATAAGCAAGAGCAGTCTTTCGAATTATGTTATAAAGTATTAGACAGTATAGAGCTGAATATGACTTTGATATATCCGGCTAAATTTAAAAAGAGTAAAAAGTATCCTTGCATCGTTTTCTTTTTTGGTGGAGGATGGAATGGAGGCACTGTAAAACAATTTCAACCTCAGGCAGAGTATTTCGCATCAAGAGGAATGGTAACAGTATTGGCTGATTATCGTGTGAAATCCAGACATAAAACTACGCCATACGAATCGGTAAAGGATGCCAAATCTGCCATTAGATATATCCGAAAGCATGCTAAGGAGTTAAATGTTAATCCAGAAAAGATAGTGGCTTCCGGAGGATCGGCAGGAGGACACTTGGCAGCAGCTACAGGTGTATTGCCAGGTTTGGATGAAGAAGGTGAGGATTTATCGATTAGTTCCAAAGCCAATGCCTTGGTATTGTTTAATCCTGTTTTTGATAATGGTCCTGAAGGCTTTTGCTATGAACGAATGGGAGAACGTTGGCAAGAGATTTCTCCAGCACATAATATAACTAAAGATGCTCCACCAACAATTGTGTTTCTAGGTCGCGAAGATCACTTAATACCAGTTTCGATTGCTGAGAATTACAAAGCAAAAATGGATAAGGCTGCTTGTCGTTGTTACCTACATTTGTACGAAGGAGCAGGACATGGTTTTTTTAACAATTATAAGTACGATGGAAAGTTCTATGAACTTACTGTTAGAGAAACTGATCTGTTCTTAAAATCAATCGCTTACATAAAAGGAAAACCTCAAATATAGAATCATGAAAACTCCAAGGTCTATTTATCTATTGTCATTTACTCTTTTGTGGCTTGTTATAAGTCCAATACTAATCCAAGCTCAAGACAAAGCAAATCAAAAGCCTAATATCATATTTATTATTACCGATGACCAGGGTATGGGTGATTTGGCATGCACAGGAAATCCTTTTATTAAAACACCCAATATCGATAAGTTCTACGATGATGCGATTCGTCTAAGTAATTATCATGTTTCAACGACTTGTGCACCAACACGAGCATCAATAATGTCCGGGCGTCATTGTAACCGGGTTAATGTGTTTCATACCATTGCAGGGCGTTCAATCCTATTCGAAGATGAGGTGATTTTACCACAGGTCTTGGCTCAAAATGGTTATACCAATGCGATGTACGGAAAGTGGCATTTAGGCGATAATTATCCTTATCGTCCCGAGGACAGAGGCTTTCATGAGGTTATTCGTCATGGAGCAGGAGGTATTGGCCAAGGTCCGGATTTCTGGATGAATGACTATTTTGATGATACTTATTATCACAATGGAGTAGAACAGAAATATGAAGGTTTTTGTACAGACGTTTTCTTTTCGGAAGCCATGGATTTTATTGAAACGAATAAAGATAATCCATTCTTTTGTTACATATCTACAAATGCGCCTCATGCACCTTATAATTTACCGATTGATTATTACAAGATGTATGAGGGTAAAAAGTATGAAGACATTCATCCACGTTGCCGTCGTTTTTATGGTATGATTACCAATATTGATGATAATTTCAAGAAGCTGGAAAAGAAGTTAGATGAGCTGGAATTGACCGATAATACAATTCTTATTTTTACTACAGATAATGGTACTTCGGCCGGAAGAAGTGTGTATAATGCCGGACTAAAAGGAGGCAAAGGCAGTCAATACGATGGCGGTCATCGCGTACCATTTATTATCCGATGGCCCAATGGTGAGTTAACAGGAGGGAAAGATATTGACCAATTGGTGGCACATTACGATTTATTACCAACCTTCGTAGATTTATTAGGCTTGGATTTTAATCCGATAAAACCATTGGATGGCAAAAGTTTAAAGCCTCTTTTAAGTGATGAAAATCCTGTATGGCCAAATCGTATTTTGTACATGGATACACAGCGCGAACAAAACCTTATCAAGTATAAGAAATACACGGTTATGGATGACAATTGGCGCTTGGTGGATGGTGATAAATTATACAATATTAATGAAGATCGAGGTCAGGAAACGAATATTATTGAGCAGCAACCCGAAACTGCTGCTCGTTTAGCAGAAGGTTACGAGCGCTGGTGGCAATCATTTATTGATGAAGGTGTTGATGAGAAATATGCCTATATTAAAGTTGGTTCAAAATACGAAAATCCGACGAAGATTTGCTCACATGACATGTTGATTGGGCGTTATAGGGGTGTATGGCATCAAAATGGGGCCATAGAAGGAACGCCATCAGGTGGAACATGGAAAATTGAGTTTGTGCAGGACGGTGATTATACCATTACCTTGCGTCGTTTTCCACGCGAAAGTAAGTTAGGTATCAATGCAACATTCCCTGCTCAGGAAAAACGCATAGAATTGGATAAAACAGCACCTGCAGGAATTAAAAACGATTTTACAGAAGCCCGAATGTATGTGGCTGGATTAACTAAATCTGAAGAAATAAAAGAGGGTGATGAAGAAATAACATTCAATTGTAAAGTGCCGGCAGGTAAGTACGACTTGGAGGCTGAGTTACTCGACAGCGCTGGAAGAGTCCACCCGGCCTATTATGTTTATATCGAAAAAATAGAAAAATGATTCATCGAAGAATGAGCCTTTGGCTTTCTATTTTTGTTTTGGCTCTGAGTATTAGTTGTAGTACTCAAAAGGAGAAGTCTGTATTGCATATAAATACCTACTTGCAGGAGGCAAATCCCGATCTGATTCATCCAACGCCAGCGCAAATTGAAATGCTTAAAAAGGTAATACCAAACAAGGCTTTTCAACCTGCACCTTCACTTTATGATCGTGCATATTGGGATAGAGTCGGAAGCTTATCATCAGGGCAAGCTTATGTAAGAGCTGCTATGGAATCTTTTGATAAGGCACCAGAGGTTCCCATTTCTGACGAAATTTATCGAAGGGCCAACCTTGAAGGAAATCGACCTATATACAAGCCACGCTACTATCGCACAATGCAGCGCTTGGAAGAATTTATTATAGCGGAGTGTATTGAGAATAAAGGACACTTTATACCACAGATTGAAGTATATATTGATTCTATAATGGCCATGAAATCGTGGTTGCATCCCAATCATGATGATGATGAAAATACAGTTCTCGAAGGAAAGCGCGTTTCTATCGATTTGGGGGCGCGTAAATTCGGTTTGGTTTTAGCTTTGGCTGATGCATTGTTGGAAGATAAACTATCGGAACAGACCCGAAGAAATATAGCGGGGCATCTGCAATGGCGTATTACCGATTCGTATTTGCAAAGTTGTCGAGGAGAAGATAAAATACGAAGCAACACATGGATTAGAAGTACCAGTAATTGGAACTCGGTTTGTAATAGTGGCACTGTTTTTACCACCATTGTGTCTTCTGACAGTTATGAGAAGCGAATAAATACAATTGGTTGTGCTCTTAATAGTATGGTTTATTATCTATCGGGTTTTGGCGATGATGGCTACTGCTCCGAAGGTACGGGCTATTGGCGATACGGTTTTGGACATTACTTGTATCTGGCTGAGATCCTATATGATTATTCAAATGGTAGCATCAATCTGTTTGAGTTTAACAACCCAGAAAAGTTAAAGAATGTAGCTCATTTTCCGGAGCGTTTTCTACTGAATGATGGGATGTATGCACCTTTTTCAGATGGTGTGACGCGTGTGAAGGCGGGAGAAGATAATTTTGCGTATCTGATGTGTGCCAAATATTATAATGCTCAAAAACCAACTGAATTTATTTCGGACGAAGCTGTACAAAGTATTATTGGC
This sequence comes from uncultured Carboxylicivirga sp., assembly GCA_947503525.1. Taxonomy (GTDB): domain Bacteria; phylum Bacteroidota; class Bacteroidia; order Bacteroidales; family Marinilabiliaceae; genus Carboxylicivirga. The sequence continues at coordinate 760,326 of CANNEA010000001.1, forward strand.
TGGTCAGGACTTGAAGCATTTATTGCAGATAGTAAAGATCAGAAGACACTACCTTCCTATACTTATTTTGATGATCAGGGTATTGTTATTTCTCGCGGTTCACAAAATAAGCCATTATCAATTGCCATTAAAGCTGGACATAATGCTGAAAATCACAACCACATGGATGTGGGGAGTTATGTATTGGTCTATGGTGAGGAATATTTGGCGGGCGACATTGGAGCCCCTTCATATCGTGCAGGTGCTTTTTCAAATGATAATCCGGCACGTAGTTCGTGGGGGCATCCATTGCCACGTATTAATAATCAGCTTCAAAAACCCGGTAAAGAATTTGCCGGTAAAGTTCTAGAAACAGAATTTGGAGAAACAAGTGATAAAGTTGTAATGGATATTCGTTCAGCTTATGATGTTGAGGAATTGACGCAGCTTCAGCGTACTATGTCGAATGATAAGACTAATTATGGAAGCATCACAATTATTGATGAATTTAAGGCGGATTCTCCTATAAATATTGGAACAGCCATTTCTACTTTTTCTAATATTGAGATGGTAGATGCGAAGTCGTTTATTCTGACCGGAGTGCACTTTAATGAGAAAGTGAGAGTGGAGATTGAAAGTCAGGGAGGTGATTTGAAGATTAATACAGAACCTGTTCCTGTCGAGCATTTGCGAAGTGGTAAGAATGCTAAGCGAATAGGGATTGATTTTATAAAACCAATTGAAGAAGGTTCCATTACTGTTCGTTACTTTCCTGTTAATTAATAATTTTATAACTTTTAATGATGAATAGATTAAATTCAATTTATAAAAGAGGAAGTCTCGTATTTACTCTGTTTTTTGTGTCACAGTTCATTTTTTCTGCTGTAAAAGTTAATTCTTTGCATGAGCTAAAGCCATATCTTAGTCAGGATAATGTTGAGGTAAAATTGGCACCGGGGAAGTATTCTATTTCGGCTGAAGATGCAAAAGCTGGTTTATTTGGAAAGACAGATTTTGAAGACAAAGCCAAAATACTCTTGCACTTTTCCGGCAACAACAGTATATATGATTTTACAGGTGTCACCATTGAGTTTGACACTGAGTTGTTTAAGTGCTTTGGGAATTATAGAGTACACGAAGTGGTAGTGACAGGTAGCAACAATGTACTTAAAAACCTGACGATGGTTGATGTTGGCTCAGTACACACAAAGCCTAATAAAGGTGCCTTAGGTGTTTGTATGGATGGCCGTGATAATCGTATTGAAGGTTTTCATTTAACAGTTAAAGGCTCTCATCCTTATGGTTATGGCGATGCCTTTGGGAAAGGAAGAAATCACGTTATTAAACATCATAAACATTCAGCTTTTCTAATTAGAGGTTTACGTAACCATGCTAAGAATTGTAGCATCATTCATCGTTCATATGGACATGCTATGTTTATGCAAGCGGCTAGTTATCCTAAAATTGAAGGCTGCTACATAGAAGGAGAAGTGCGTAAAACAGATGATATGCTGGCCGAAACATCAGGTCCTGCTTTCGATGTTGATTTCAAAACTATTTGGGGCTACAAATTACCTAAAGGATACATGTTAAGTACTGGAGAAGGAGGTATTAGAGCTTACGATGGAGGAACTACTATCGTTGATGGCGAGATAATAAAGCGAGGAACTGATAATCCAACGATATTAAATTGTACCGTAAAGCATATGCGAACAGGTGTTACCATTGCTCATGCAACAGGTAAAAAATATGTTGAAGGATGCACTGCCATTGGTTGTGAGAATGGCTATTCTCTTGGATGGGGTGAAGTGGTAAATTGTAAAGCCGATTGTGCCTTTGGTCCGGTTTACGCGAGTACCTATGAGCGCGATAAAGGATATAATGCTGAAATCACCATCATACCTGCTGAGGATGAGTATTACAATGGTTCTGGCAGTGTAGCTTATATTGGGGGTAGTGGTCATCAAATAACCTTGAAGGGTTCATCAGATGCTATAGACAAAGGCTATAAAATTAAAGTAGGAGGAGATAAAGGTAATATCCGTTTGATGCATGGAAATCTGCCTAATCAAAATCACTTTAAAGCCTCAGACTTTGATTTGGATAATCAAACAGAATACCCTGTTTATCTATCGCAAAAAAGCTCAGGAGTAAGAGTGAAATCTGAAGGCAAAGTGGTAGATGAAGGAGAGGGAAATAATACTAGTTTAGATGCTATAAATTTTCAGATGCTATGAAGAAAAGACGCTTGATTCAGTTTTTAATATTGCTGATGGCAATGCCTGTATTTTCGCAGAAGTATGAAGTTTTATCGCCCGATGAGAATATAAGGTTAAGTGTCTCAGTGGATAAAGTTATTTCATGGAAGGCTGAGCATAATGGGAATGTGATTATTGAAAAGGCTGAAGTCGGAATTGATTTTTTGTCATCTGAAGATTATGGTGTTGAGACCAAGGTTAAGAAGCATTTAATTGAAAAGTCCTCATCAATCCTCTATCCTGTCATCCCTCATAAAGATTCAGAAATTAAGGATGAGTATGTAGAATTAACGTTGATAGCTAAGAATAAGTCAAAACTCAAATTTCGGGTTTATAACGATGGTGTAGCCTATCAGTTTTCTGACAATTATAAAGGCGAACGAAAGATAGTCAACGAACGTTTATCTGTGACCTTTCCTGCGAATACAAAATCATTATTTCCAAAGGAAGAGTCTATGTACTCGCACAACGAGCGAACTTATTTAGATTTAAAGCTCGAAGATATTTCATCGGATGATTTTTGTAGTCTGCCTGTATTATTTAATACAGGAAAGGCTAAAGTGGTAATGACAGAAACAGCTCTGCATAATTACCCTGGTATGTTTGTCAGAGGTAATAGTAATGAAACAATGGATGTGAAATTCCCCAATTATGCATTGAAGGTAGAACCCGATCCACAAATGCCAGATCGTAATCAAACCATTGTTGAGGAAGCGAATTATATGACACAGTTATCTGGAGCATTAAAAACACCATGGAGAGTTTTTGTGATTAGCGACGATGACCGAATTTTGGTAGAAAGTAACCTGAGTTTTCAGTTGGCCAATCCTTTGGCAATTAAAGATACAGATTGGATTAAGCCTGGTAAAGTGGCTTGGGATTGGTACAACGCCAATAATATTACGGGTGTTGATTTCCGATCAGGCTTAAATACCGAGACTTACAAATACTACATTGATTTTGCATCGGCGAATGGTATTGAATATGTTATTCTGGATGAAGGGTGGACAAAATCAACAACCGAAATTCTTGAGTTTAATCCAGAAGTGGATGTGACTGAACTAATTAGATATGGTAAGACAAAAGGGGTTGAGTTAATACTATGGGTACTTTGGAAACCATTGGATGAGAATTTACATACCATACTAAAAACCTATAAAGACTGGGGCGTAAAAGGTGTAAAAGTTGATTTTATGCAACGCAACGATCAGTATATGGTTGAATCCTATGAGCGAATTGCTAAGAAATGTGCCGAGTTTGAGTTATTGGTCGATTTTCATGGTTCTTTTAAACCGTCTGGTCTGCGACGAATGTATCCCAATGTAATCAACTATGAAGGTGTTAAAGGTAGCGAAAACAATAAGTGGAGTGCGGATGCTTCACCTGAGCATAATGTTACCATCCCTTTTATCCGTATGCTTGCTGGTCCCATGGATTATACGCCTGGTGCCATGTCAAACGGACACATGGATAATCATTTAATAAGTTTTGAACGCCCAATGAGTGTTGGGACGCGTGCCCATCAGGTAGCTATGTATGTGGTGTACGAAGCCCCTTTACAAATGCTATGTGATTCACCATCGAGATACTACAAAGAACAAGAAACAGTTGATTTTATAGTCCAGATACCAACAATCTGGGATGAAACAAAAGTATTGCATGGTGTTGTGGGTGATTATATAGCTGTTGCCAGACGAAATGCCGACAGTTGGTATCTTGGTGCAATGACAGACTCTAGTGCTAGAGAATTGGAAATTGATTTATCCTTTCTGGATGAAGGGCAATATACCATGGTCATTTATAAGGATGGCATCAATGCGCACCGTCTAGCCGAAGACTATAGCATCGAAACAATCGAAATTAATAAACAATCTAAGATATCAGCTCAATTAGCTGGTGGTGGTGGATGGTCAGCTATCATTACAAGAAAATAAAGCTTATTATAAAACGCATTAAAACATATGTAGATATAATCTAGTGTTGATTGGATGTTAATTGATCATTGTATATTTCTTATCTATTTTATAATTCCAAACTATGAAAAAAACACTACCAACTGTATTGCTTTTGATCATTATACATATACCAATGCATGGTCAATTGTGGGCGCCTGATTTAGGCAATGGTCAATTTAAGAACCCAATTATTTATGCCGATTACTCCGATCCTGATGTCATAAAAGTCGGGGACGACTTTTATATGGTTGCCTCAAGTTTCAATTGTATGCCTGGTATTCCAATTTTGCATTCAAAAGACTTAGTAAACTGGGAAATTATTAACCATGTGTATCAGAAGCTACCATTGGAGAAGTACGATAAAGTAGCTCATGGTCAAGGATGCTGGGCGCCGTCAATTCGTTATCACAAAGGAAAATTCTATGTGTATTTCTGTACGCCATATGATGGCTTGTTTATGGCAACAACAGAAGATCCATTATCGGAGTGGGAACTTAATCATCTTGTAAAAACAGAAATGTGGGAAGATCCTTGTCCGCTCTGGGACGATGATGGTAATGCCTACTTGGTTCGAAGTAAATTATGTGGAAACGTTCTTATTCTGCATAAAATGAGTCAGGATGGAAAGTCATTGTTAGACAATGGGCAATTGATATATCGGGATGTTGAGAATGACCCAACAATTGAAGGTCCAAAATTCTTAAAAAAGAATGGTTACTATTATATTTTGGCACCAGCTGGTGGCGTTGGACCTGGTTGGCAAACCGTACTTAGATCGAAAAATATTTACGGACCATACGAAAGAAAGACGGTTTTGCATCAGGGAAATACGGAGGTTAATGGACCGCATCAGGGTGGATTGGTGGATCTAGAGTCCGGTGAATCCTGGTTTGCTCATTTCCAGGAATTAAAACCTAATGGACGTATCGTTCATCTTAATAAAGTAGAGTGGATTGATGATTGGCCAATGATGGGTAAAGACCTTAATGACGATGGTATTGGTGAGCCTTTAATGCAATACCATATGCCTGATATAGGTAAAAAACATCCGGTAAAAATTCCTCAGACATCTGATGAATTTGATGGTGGTAAATTCGGACTTCAATGGCAATGGCATGCTAATCCCAAAGCAGAGTGGTATTCGCTTTCTCAGAATGCCGGAAGCTTAAGGTTACACGCAGTTCAGAATCTCACTAAAGAAGCAAATTTATGGTATGTACCTAACTTGTTATTGCAAAAGTTTCCGGGCCCTCAATTTTCGGCAACAACAAAAGTAAATTTTAAAGGTGATTTAATTGGCGATAAATGTGGCTTAGTAGTAATGGGGAAAAAATGGACTGCATTAAGTATCATAAAAAAAGCTGAAGGCTTGAAGCTGCAAATGTTGCAAGGGGATAATAACAAATGTGATGGCATTGCTCGAGTAGCAGAAGAAACAGATGTATTAGGAGAATTTGTTTATCTCAGAGTTAAAATAGGTGAAGATTTTAGGGGTAAATACGAATATAGTTTTGATAATAAAACCTTTATTGAAATTGGAGAAGAATTTAGAGCCAAAGAAGGTGTTTGGATAGGGGCAAAGGTTGGATTATTTTGCGTTAACCCCAATATGACAACAAGTAAAGCTTATGCCGATTTTGATTGGTTTAGAGTAGAGTAATATTTAATGGTTTCATCAGATTAATGGCGTATGAATAAAGATAAGATATTAAATATCGTATTAGGACTTATTATTCTTGTTTTAATTATTCAAATAAAGCGCTATGATACCTTGGGTTTTTCATCAGGAAGTGTCTTTAATATATTTAAATCTTCATTAGAAAAGGAAGTCAAACTTGGCGATCGTACATTTAAGGTAGGTAGTCATCAATCCTGGGTGTCATTAACCGTGGCCGAAAGTAAACGTCTTATTGCAATAGGATTAAGCGAATATCCTCCTGTTAAAGAATGTATGAAAAATGGAAAGTTAATTTTAACCAAGGGAACCACAAATACCTATGTAGCGGAGGAACTTCTACACGATTCTTTAACACGTGGCGAATATGTACTTGGTTATATCAGTCCTGCAAAATCATTAAAGAAATTGGATAAAAGTATCAAGAGGAAAGAGTTGGTATTTGTTGATGGGGAGCTAATGGATGTGGATTATTCCGAGATATTACCCACAATGCGGGAAGGTGATATTGTGATAAAAGGCGCCAATATTATCAATCATCAATCAGGACAAGCAGCTGTAATGATTGGAAGTGCAACTGGCGGAACTGTAGGTAAAGTATATCCTATAGTTCAAGAAAAGAAACTTCGTTTAATTATCCCTGTAGGTTTGGAGAAGGAATCGTCACAGAATATCGATCTGCTAGGTGAATATAGCAAAATTAAACACGAGCGCTTGGGGAAGAAGACACCTTGGCTATGGAGTATCAAAGGTGAATTGTTCACTGAAATAGAAGCTATAAAACAGTTTGCGGATGTAGAAGTTGTTCATTATGGTTCGGGAGGAATTGGTGGTGCCGAAGGAGCCGTGTCATTGCTTCTGCGTGGAAGTGAGGTGGAAGTTGCTAAGGCTTTAGATCTTGTTGAAGGCATTCAAGGTGAACCGTCATTTATGAAATAAGAAGTTTACCATACTTCACCTAAAAATGAAGTATGGTAAACTTAATAATGCTGATTAATTATGCTTAAAGAATTGATGCATTTTTGTAAAATCAGTGCGCGCTTGCTTTAATTTTGCTAATCCATGCACCATTCGTGCTAATTATGGAGTCGATTATTTGCTATCCTTGTATAGAACTGTATTTGGGTTAATCTATTTAAAACAGTGACGACACAAGATGCAGTTTTATCACGCTTAAGTTGATTAAAATGTAATCGGTAATCCATCTTATGAAAAAAAAACTTCTAATTTCTAAGTTAAATATAGCTCTCATTGTTTTTGCTACAAGTCTGTATCTAGCCGCATGTAATCAAAATCAAAACCAATCTCAGAGTCAGTTAAAACTTTTGTATGATGCTCCGGCTGAAAATTGGAATGCAGCATTACCAATTGGCAATGGAAGAATTGGAGCCATGGTATATGGCATTCCTGAAAAGGAAAATATACAACTTAATGAAGCTACTCTTTGGGCAGGTGGTCCTCATCGTAACGATAATCCGGATGCAAAGGGGATATTGAGCGAAATCAGAGAACTTTTGTTCAAAGGAAACTATGAGGAGGCGCATAAGATGGCCAACAATAGCATAATTTCTAAAATATCGCACGGAATGCCATATGAAACGCTTGGTAACCTCCGATTAGATTTTGCCGGCCATAATAATTATTCAAACTATTACAGAGAGCTGGATATTCAAAAAGCAATTACAAAATCTTCTTATACTGTTGATGGTGTTAGCTTTCAGCGTGAGGTGTTTACTTCATTTGTTGATCAGGTTCTTGTAATTAAGCTCACTGCCAGCGAAAAGGGCAAAATTAGTTTTACAGCTTCTATGGATCGGCCTGAGCCGGCCATTGTAAAAGTTTTTACCGAAGATAATAATCAGTTGGTAATGACAGGTAAGAGTGCAGATAGTAGGAATAAACGTTTTCCAGAAAGTACTCCGCCGATAGAAGGAAAAATTAAGTTTGAGTCGAGGGTAAAAGTTATTCTGGATGGAGGAGTACTGTCGTCAACCGATAATACATTGGCAGTTACCGATGCCAATAGTGTAACGCTTTATGTTTCCATGGCGACTAACTTCGTCAACTACCAGGATGTAAGTGCGGATGAAAATAAGCGGGTTAAAGAATATCTTGCTTTAGCTGAAGAAAAAGAATACAAGCAACTCGTTATAGATCATTCTACTTATTATCAAAATCTGTTTAATCGTGTATCATTGGATCTGGGACAAACGGATTCTATACAAAATTCAACTGATGTTCGTATTAAGGAATTCAGTCAAGGTAACGATCCGGCATTAGCGGCTTTATATTTTCAGTATGGACGTTATCTGTTAATCTGTTCATCTCAGCCGGGCGGACAAGTTTCTAACCTGCAAGGTATCTGGTGTAAGGATTTGGTTCCACCATGGAAAAGCGCCTACACGATTAACATTAATACAGAAATGAATTATTGGCCTGCCGAGCCAACCAATCTAAGTGAAATGCACGAGCCATTGATTGATATGGTTAAGGAACTTTCGGTGGCTGGTCAACAAACTGCTCGTGATATGTACGGTGCTGAAGGTTGGGTAACACATCATAATACTGATCTATGGCGTATCTGTGGACCTGTTGATGGAGCTACATGGGGAATGTGGCCAAGTGGTGGAATTTGGTTGAGTCAGCACCTATGGGAAAGATATTTATACAATGGGGATATAAAGTACTTAAGAGAGGTTTATCCTGCCATGAAAGGGGCTTCAGAGTTTTGCCTGAGCTTTCTAACTCCTGAACCAGAAAATGGTTGGTTAATTTTTGCTCCATCTACTTCGCCAGAAAATAGACCTGCTCACCATAAGCGTATGGTTAACATAGCGTATGCGGCAACAATGGATAATCAATTGGTGCTCGACATGTTAAGTAAGACGGCTGAAGCAGCTAAATTACTCGATAAAGATGCCAGTTTAGTAAAAGAAATAGAAGAGACAATTTCGCGATTGGCTCCCAACCAAATTGGTCAGCACGGTCAATTACAAGAGTGGATTCACGATTGGGATGATCCAGAGGACAAGCATCGACATATATCACATTTATATGCGCTGCATCCATCTAATCAAATTTCACCTTATAGAACACCGATACTTGCTGAAGCGGCCAGAAACGTTTTGGTTTATAGAGGCGATCCTTCAACAGGTTGGTCTATGAACTGGAAAATAAATCAATGGGCGCGTTTATTGGATGGTAATCATGCCTACAAATTAATGGGTGATCAAATAAAATTGGTTGGTCGTCCAGATTCTCCTAAGGGTGGTGGTACTTACGCTAATATGCTGGATGCACATCCTCCTTTTCAGATCGACGGTAATTTTGGTTTTACCTCTGGTTTAACCGAGATGTTGATGCAAAGCCATGATGGTGCTATTCATCTATTGCCTGCTATGCCTGATGTATGGAAAAATGGTCAGGTAAAAGGACTTAGAGCACGTGGCGGTTTTGAAATTGAACTGTTGGAATGGAAAGATGGAGAGATTGTAAAAGCTATTATCAAATCAAACATAGGTGGTAACTGTCGAATCAGGACTTATTCTCCAATGCAAGTAGAAGGTGATCTTGTTTTACAAGAAGCGTCTGCAATTAACAGCAACCATTTTTATCAAACACCAGAAATTAAAGAAGTATTGATATCGGAAAAAGCACAGTTAAAAGGGCTGAATCTGCCAGACGTGTTTGAATATGATGTGGAGACTAAAGAAGGCCAACGAATAACATTGCTTAAGAAGTGAAAAATCATATGAAAGACATTAGTAGATTTTGTAAGCTGATATTCTTTGTAGCTGGAATGTTTGTTGCTGTTTCGTGTGCTGAAAAAGTAAAAATATATCAGGCTCCCGAAGGAATTGAGTTATCCAACGCTTTTGTAGTAAAAGTAGAAGGGAGTGCCGTTCCTGTTTATAAAACAAAGATTCCACCAGCCGAACCAATTCCTCGTTTGAATCATTCGAGAAGTGTTTTCGGATTTGCTTCCATTGCTTCATTTGATATGAATGAACAGGTAAGTGTTACCATAGATTACCCTGAACTTGTAGAGGAAGTTAAAATATTACCTACTTCTTATGGTATTCAGCCTAAGGTGGAGGGAAATAAGATAATTTTCACCCTTGATAATCCTGGACATATAACAGTAGAAGTAAATGGTGATTGGCACGAATCATTGCACATACTAGCCAACCCTTTCGAAAAGGATGTGCCTAAACCTGACGATGCTGGTGTGATTTATTTTGGTCCCGGAGTTCATGAATTGACCAAATTAGTAGTTGAAGATAATACCACCGTTTACATTGCTGGTGGCGCCTATATAAAATGTGGAATGAACCCGGATCAGGAAAAAATGGAAGTACGTGGGAAACAACAAAATCCACCATCTTTCTTTTTAAATGGTAATAATATTACACTACGAGGACGAGGAATTATTGACCAATCTGCTATTCCTAGATCTAAAAGACGTTATACCATCTTTTCACGCAACTCACATAATCTTCATATAGAAGGTGTAACGATTTTTGATCCAAGTAGATGGACCATTCCTATTCAAAGTTGTGATAGTGTTCATGTAGATAATATTAAGATCATTGGTTGGAGAGGAAATTCTGATGGAGTTGATATTTCAAACAGTCGTGAAGTGTTGGTTGAAAACTGTTTTATGCGAACATTGGATGATGCTGTAGTGGTTAAATCATTTGATGGCTTAGGAGAAGTTAAAAATATTCATGCTCGTAAATGTGTAATATGGAATGAATTGGCACATTCCTTAAGTATTGGTGCCGAAATACACGAAAATGTAAGTGATGTTCTTTTCGAAGACTGTGATGTTATTCATGATGTAGGACGTGAAACAGCATTGCGTGTGTACCATTGTGATGATGCAATTATCAGCAATGTCACCTTCGAAAATATCCGAATTGAGGAAGCTCGTCGATTAATTTCCTGCTGGATAGGCAAAACCCGTTGGACGGAATCCGAAGAGCGTGGTAATATCAGAAATATCTTGTTTAAAGATATTGTAGCTACTTCTGCACCTATTGATACTACATTAACGGGTTTTCAGGATGGAACAGATTGGAAACCATATATCATCAGAAATCATGCAAGTATGAATCTTGTTGGCTTTGATGAGGATCATTGTATTAAGGGTGTAAGCTTCGATAATGTGATTCTGGATGGAAAGAAGATGAGTGCTGAGAATATCACGGTTAATGAGTTTGTAACGAATATTGAGTTTAAGTAAAAATATTGAAATGAGGAATTTAACTTTAAGCGTATTAGTAATTTTTGTATTGGCTGCTTGTCAAACAAAAACGCAAAAGGAAGAACAGAAAGCAAAACGTCCTAATATCATTTTTATGATGTCGGACGATCATGCTTATCAGGCCATCAGTGCTTATTCTGATAAGTTGACGCAAACCCCAAATATTGACCGAATCGCGAAAGAAGGGATGATATTTAAGAATGCTTGTGTTACTAATTCTATTTGTGCACCATCGCGTGCAGTTATTTTAACCGGGAAGCACACGCATATTAACGGTAAAACAGATAACTATTTTCCATTTGATACCACTCAGGTTACTTTTCCTCAACTATTGCAGGAAGCCGGTTATCAAACGGCTATGTTTGGAAAGTTACATTTTGGGAACAGTCCAAAAGGTTTCGATCAGTTTAAAATTCTTCCGGGCCAAGGCGCTTACTATAACCCTGACTTTATCACAAAAAATGATGGAACCATTCGTGTAGAAGGATATACTACCGATATCATTACCGACATGACCATTAATTGGCTGGATAAAGAGCGAGATGCAGAGAAGCCGTTTATGTTGTTCTACTTACATAAAGCACCTCACCGCGAATGGTTACCTGCTGAGCGTCATTACAAAGAGTTTACCAAGAAGACATTTCCTGAACCTGAAACATTATTTGATAATTATGAAGGAAGAGGAACAGCTGCAAAAACGGCTGAAATGAACCTGTTAACCCACATGAACTGGGCCGGTGATTCAAAAATAGAACCTGCATTAATGGATGAGTTGCGAATACCGGAAACATGTGATTGGGATAAATCAGCTTTTGCAAGAGAAGTTGGACGTCAAAACCCAGAACAGCGTGCCAAGTGGGATGCCGTCTACGGACCTATCAACGAGGATTTCAGAAAGAACTACAAAAATATGTCTAAAAAGGACTTGATGAAATGGCGTTACCAGCGTTATATGCAGGATTACCTTGGGACAATAGCAGCTGTTGATGAAGGTGTAGGTACAGTATTAGATTATCTGGATGATAAAGGGCTGTCTGAAAACACCATTGTTGTTTATACATCTGACCAGGGTTTTTACCTGGGTGAGCATGGGTGGTTTGATAAACGTTTTATCTATGACGAATCTTTTAAAACTCCATTATTAGTACGTTGGCCAAATGTGATAACGCCAAATACCACTAATACTCAGATGGTACAAAATCTTGATTTTGCCCAAACCTTTCTTGAAGCAGCTGGCTTAAAAGCTCCGGAAGATATGCAAGGAGAGAGTCTTGTTCCTCTTTTTAAAGGTGAAACTGAGAATTTCAGAGATGCAGCCTATTATCATTATTACGAGTACCCATCGGTTCATATGGTTAAACGCCACTATGGTATTGTTACCGAAGAATATAAGTTGATCCATTTTTATTACGATGTAGACGAATGGGAGCTTTACGATCGTAAAAAGGATAAAAATGAAATGACCAATGTCTATGATGATCCTGCCTATGCCGAAATAGTGAAAGACTTAACTCAGCAATTAAAAGATTTACGCATAAAATACAAAGATTCAGCAGAATTGGATAGTACCTACATTCATGATTTTTTGAATAGAGATACACCAAGTCATTAATTCTGCTTACCAAATAACGATAAGAGAAATGTTTTTCAAGAATACGTGTAAAATATTACTTGCTATTGTTTTGCTATTGCAATCTGTAATGGTGGCAGCGCAAACTCATCCTTTATTATTTGCAAATAATACTGAGAATGAGACAATAAAAAAGAAGATTGAAAGTGAAGACTGGGCTCAATCAGCGTGGTTAAACCTGAAAGCTGAGATTGATACGCATGTTGATCGTCATCAGGAAGATCCGGAATGGATTACTTCCAGGTTAGCCATGTATTGGAAAGATGGTGAGCGTTATACTCAATGCTATATTAAAAAGCAGAATTGGGATTATGGCGAAGGAAATGCGCCAATTCCTACTGTGCGACTTCCTGGAATGCGTACCTGGAATAACTATAACAATGTTCCTTTAGAAGACCGGATTCCGTTCAACGAATCGGGTGATATGCTAGGAGTTGATCGCTCAAGCGATGATAAAACCAATGTACTGGTTCCTTACAAAGAATCTGGACATATGATCACTAAAAACAATCGCGAAATTCTTATGCTCGCTGAAAAATCGGCCTTTGCCTATTGGATTACCGATGATGAAAAGTATGCTAAGTTTTCAGCTGATATTTTTAATACTTGGTTGTTAGGTACCTATTATATGGAACCACCTCTAGATCCGGAAAAATCAACAAAAGGGCCGGGTGGTTATGAACCGGGTGGAATAATGGGGTATTACGATTATGAGCAGATTCACGATTTCTTGCAGATACATGCAGCGCATACTTATGATTTTCTTTATGATTATCTGAAAGCCAATCCGCACGAACATTTAGTAAGTCTGGATAAGGATGTAACCGAAGTGGCTGGTATCGTATTTAAGCGTTTTATTGATTTAGGATTAGTACGTGGAGGAAAGCGTGGTAACTGGAATGTAAATGGTTATAAAAATATTATGCCATCTATTCTGGTGTTGGAATCCAACGAGTATTATGACGACAAGAAAGGTAAAGAATACTATATTCCTTACTATACTGAGATTACGACGGATTACCACGAAGCCTTACCTGATTTCATTAAAAACTTTGATGCTGTAACAGGTTTGTGGCCTGAGTCACCAGGTTATGCATCTGGTATGATATCAGCTGTGCTGGATATTGGCATGCCTTTGTATAAATCGGGTGTTAATACCATAAATAATCCCCTTTTACAAAAAGCGGCTATGGCCAATCTTTCGTGGTTAGATCCGAGAGGTAATCTGGTGGTATTTGGTGATATGCGAGGAGGGCCAACCAATTTCTCAGTATTTGAGCGTATGCTAACTTATTACACCTGGGAAGGCGATAATGAGAGTGCCGAAAAAATGGCAACGGTAATTAATAAAGGACTGGCATCGGGACAGCATAATCGCAACGAAGCGAATTGGCAAGGCATCTGTATGTATCAGCCTCTTCCAACATCAAATGATGAATTACCTTATTACAGAGCGTCTTATTCAGCATTCCATCGTCATTTGATAATGAAAAATGGCAATAGCGAAGACAACAGTTTAATGTTTACCTTGTATGGAGGTAAAAAAGGCGGTCACCTTACAGACAATGGCCTATGCATGCAATTTTATGGACAGGGATACGCTTTAGCGCCTGATGCATCGGCTTATGAGTCATATTGGTCAACTGATGCAAAATACCACCGTAGCATAACTGGTTCCAATACTATTTTACCTGGTTACACTGTTGGCGATATTATCGTTAATGCCATGGAGCCATATGTTGATGGAGCCAGCGAACTAAATTGTCAAGACGCAATTTCTCCTAAATGTTCTTTTTCTGATGTTACGGCTGATGAAAAACGAAGAGTGGTTGCTATGGTTCGTACTTCTGAAACTTCAGGGTATTATGTTGATATTTTTCGTTCAAATCAGGACGATAATGACTATTTACACCATAACCTTGGTGATAAAATGACAATTAAAAATAGTGATGATAGTAAGATAGAGACAAAGGAAGTTGATAGTATTACTAATCATTACCATAGGGCTTATAGTTTTTTTAAGAATATTAAGAAAGCCGACTTAAATGATGACTTTGTTGTTAACTGGCAAATTGAGAAAGTAGCGCCCACGTTAAATATTGACATGTGGATGATGGGGCAAGAAAACCGTGAAGTATACTTAATGGACGCTCCTCCAACAACTTTGCGCACGGATGTAACACCTGGCATGGTGAACAAAAGCCCGCAAACAACACCTACAATGATTGTTCGCCAGAGTGACAATAATGCACAAGCACATCCTTTTGTTGCTGTCTTTGATTCATATAAGCAAGGTGAGAAATCAATTAAGGAAATAGTTAAAGTAGCCGATGCTGATAATATGATTGCAATTCGTGTGGTATCAAATAATAGCACACAGCAGTTAATAATAAACGCCATTGATAATCAAAAATACAAAGTGGCTAAAAAGGTTGAATTTCAAGGAACGATGGCTATCTCATCAGAGAAGGAAGGGAGCTTTGATTACTTGTATTTAGGCCATGGAAGTTACTTACGTAATGGAAAGTACAGTATTGAAGCAGTTGAAGGTGATGCTTCTGTAGAGTTAAGAATGGTAGATGGTAAATTGTACTACTCTGCTAATAAACCTGTTAAAATTACCATAAAAGGTAGTAAAGCAAAAGAGTATCCGGCAGGATATGAAAAAGAGATAAACTAAACGATAAACGATATAAAGATGAACAAAACAAAGATGTTGAAACCCCTAATGGTTCTCGCATTTAGTCAAGTGCTAATGTGGAGTTGTTGCGATAAAAGTGAGTTAGATCCCAATGCTGCTCTGGATCATTCGGTTGATAAAGTGCAGCAGGTTTTACCAAAGTTAACCGAATACAATATGTATCCGCGATGTGTTGAAGATGGAGAAAAAGAATGGCACACGGTTGGAGTAGACGATTGGTGTAGTGGTTTTTGGCCAGGTGTGTTATGGTATGCTTACGAACAGTCTGGTGATGAGAAAATAAAAGAAAAGGCAGAACTGTTTAATGCCCCGCTTAAAAAGATTGCATTTTCACCAGCATACGACCACGATATTGGTTTTCAATTGTATTGTAGCTATGGAAATGGATATCGCTTAACTGGAAATCCTGAGTACAAAAAAATCTTGTTGGCAGCTGCCGATACTTTGGCAACACTTTATAATCCAAATGTTGGAACCATTTGGTCATGGCCACGCAAAAAAGAATATCCTTATAATACCATTATCGACAACATGATGAACTTGGAATTGTTATTCTGGGCATCTAAAAATGGAGGTAGTCAAAAATTGCACGATATAGCAGTGAGTCACGCAAAAGTAACTATGGAAAATATCGTTCGTCCTGACTACTCTGCTTATCACCTGGGTTCATTTGATGATCAAACAGGAGAGTTCCTTCGAGGAGTTGCACATCAAGGTTACAAAGATAATTCGATGTGGGCACGCGGACAAACCTGGGGTATTTATGGTTTTGCCATTGCCTATAGAGAGTCGAAAGTAGAAGAGTTCTTGGAGACATCGATTAAAATGACGGATAAGTTCTTAGAACGTTTGCCTGAGGATGGAATACCTTATTGGGATTTTGATGCTCCTGTAACTGATTCTACTCCTAAAGATGCATCGGCTGCAGCTGTTGCAGCATGTGGGATGCTTGAGTTGTATTATTTGGTTGATGATGACCAGTTAAAAACAAAATACTATAATGCCTCAGTTCAACTATTATCATTGCTGACAACCGATACTTATTTAAGTAAAGAGAAAAATGATGCCATTTTATTACGCTCAACAGGACATATGCCGAAGAATTCAGAAGTTGAGGTACCTATTGTATACGCTGATTATTACTATATGGAGGCCTTGTTGAAACTAAAGAAAATTCAGGCCACTACTAAATAGCAACAATATGAAGAGATGATAAAAAGGCTCATATTGTTATTATTAATTGTATTAAGGGTTGGCACATTAAGTGCCCGCCCTTTCTGCGATTCAATAATTGTTGTAAATAAAGGGCTTGGGGGCAATAATTCTAATGAGCTATTGGCAAGGTTAGATGCCGATGTGTTGACCTTAAAGCCAAACCTTGTGGTTTTAATGGTTGGTACTAATGACTTTCTAAATACTAAAAAGCTGGTTTCAATGGAGCAATATCAGCTGAACCTAAAAACCATTGCTACATCGATAAAAGAATCAGGTAGTCAGCTTATTGTTATGAGTTCGCCACCTGTTGACAGTACCTTTCTTTATCAGCGTCATGATAAGTCACTATATGCTGATGTACCAAATATTATGCTTCAAACAGTTAATGGTATGGTTGCCAAGATGGCTTTGGAAACTGATGTTTTTTACATTAACCTCTTTGACAAGTTTCAATCGCACAATATCCCAATTCATAATCAGGATTTATTTATCCGTAATGAGTACAATTCAGGCTCTAATGATGGTGTTCATCCAACTGATTTAGGCTACCATTTTATTGCCAAAGTTATTCATCAATTTATAGTTAAGAACGATGAATTAAGTTCTGTGCGCACGATTGTTTGCTTTGGCGACTCTATTACTAAAGGAGTAGGTTCTTCAAAAAGGAATAGTTATCCGGCACAGCTTGAGCAAATGCTTAATGCTGGTGTTGTCAAGCATTAAAAATATGACGGATTATATTCTGCTTTTAAACCAATATTGTGCTATTTAATTAATGCTATGAAAAAATATATAGTTGCGTTGTCCTTTATTTTTATCAGCCTTACAGCTTTTGCAATAGGAGATGATGTTACTGCTTCAGGACATTTCAGTGTTTTAAACTGGACAATATTAGCTGTCTTTCTTCTAGGAACCACGGTCTTTGGTGAGTTGGTTAAAAGTAAAGATAAAGGCCTGGATGGTTTTTTTAGAGGAGGTAAGCAGTTGCCCTGGTGGGCAGTATCTTTGTCATTGATTGCAACTAAAACCAGTGTGGCTACTTTTATTGCAGTACCGGCTTTTGTGTTTTCAATGCAAGGTGATTTAACCTATTTGCAAATGACAATAGGTTTTGCACTTGGAAATGTATTATTTGTATTTGTGTTACTCCGTGAATACTACAAAGAAAATATTTATAGTCCTTACGAATTTATTCAAAAACGATTGGGTGTAAAAGTCAGCCAATTGTCGCGCACCTTTTTTATGCTTGGAGCAACCATGAGCCAGGGCGTTCGTTTATTGGGAACGGCTTTGGTACTTAGTGTAATTACAGGTCAGAGTACGATTGTATGTATTGCAATTATTGCAGGATTTGCTATAGCCTGGTCGTACATTGGAGGCATTACCACTGTTGTGTGGACCGATGCTGTTCAGTTTATCATCTTTATCTTTGGTGCTTTATTTGCCTTAATATATGCTGTTGGTGATATTCCGGGTGGCCTTGGCGAAATGATGTCCATTGCCGACCAAAAGGCCAAACTAAGCTTACTCGATCTTTCTTTAGATCCTCATAAAACCTATACTTTATGGGTGGGCGTATTAGGTTGTACCTTTTTTGAGTTTGGTTCCAATGCTGTTGATCAAGTAGTCACCCAGCGAGCGTTGTGTTGTAAAAATCTTCACGAAGCGCGCAAGGCAGTTGGTTTTTCAGTAGTTGGCGTTATTACTACCTGGATAATGGCTTTTGTTGGCATAGGTTTAGTAGCGTATTATCATGTTAATCCATTATCTCCTGAACTTAGCGAAGCCATTTCAAAAGAGCCCGATAGAATCTTTCCATATTATGTAGTCAATGCTTTGCCCGAGGGTATTTCCGGATTGATTATAGCGGCAATGTTCGCTGCTGGTATATCAACTTTAGATTCGGCTCTTACAGCCTTATCGCAAACCAGTGTTATGGGAATAGGCAGCATCCTTTTTCCTGGTTTAAAAACGATGCCTGAGAAAAAAGTAGTGAAGATTTCAAAACTAGCTATTATTGTTTGGGGCGGAATATTAGCTTTATTGGCCTATACCTTTAGTTTCTTTCAGGATGGAGGCTTGCTGGCCTTGGGTTTTAAAGTTCCCGGATATGCCTATGGAACACTCATTGGTATTGCTTTTTTGGCACTAATGCGAAAAGGAACCTTCTCAAGTATTTTAATCGGCTCAGTATTAGCTGTAATTGCCATTGCCTTAATGCATATCGAAGGCATTAGTTTCTTTTGGTGGTTCCCGGTAGGAGCTTTAATAGTTATGGCAACGGCTTTACTCAATCACTCAATTAATAGACACAAACCATAAAAATTATAACCAAATATATGCCATGAAAAATCTAGCTTTAGTTATTGTATTAGCTTTTATCACTTCTTCAGTTTTTTCTCAAACACCGCTTTGGCAAAGTAAAGGGCGAATAGCCATTAGCTCTGATGGTAATGAGCACGACCATGATGATTGGGCGGCCACACCACTTTCACTCGCATTACTTTCTGCCAAAGGATTACAAAATAAATTAGTACTATATACCTACAGTGATCATATTTGGGGCAGTAACCTGGCAATGCCTGTTGGGAAAGGTGGTTTAACTGCCTATGAACAGATGCGTGAGAGTGCCTTAACAGGAGCAAAACTTTTTGGTTTTGATCAATCACGTTTCTTGTGTGCTGTTGATGATCCTGAAAAAGCTTATGTTGCAATGGCTAAAGCGATAAATGCAACCTCAGAAGACAATCCACTATTTATTATTGCAGCAGGACCAATGCATGTTATTGGTGAGGGAATTAGGCGTTCAGAAAGAGATAAACGAAAGTATGTTACTGTTATTTCCCATTCCGATTGGAATAATAAGCATGCTAATGAGCCATATACTTGGGAGCCGGAACATAAAGGCTGGACCTTTGAAATGATGAAAAAGGTTTACAGCACAAAGAAAAGTGGTGAAGTTCAATTTATACGAATTGCTGATCAAAATGGAGGTAAGGACTATCTGGGGTTAAATGCAGCTATTGAGCATTTCGATTGGATAAAAACCTCTTCGGCTCAAAATAATGGGCTTTATAAAAAAGGATCATGGGAGTGGTTATACTCACGACAGGAAACATGTTTAAAGAAGAAAGGGAAAAACTTTGATCCTTCAGATGCAGGTATGGTAATTTACCTGTTAACCGGTAAAGAAAAGACCAATCCTGAAATGGCGAAAGAGATAATGGAAAATCCTGTGCCAAAAATTAAGTAGCAAGACCAAACAAGATATTAGATGTTCGAGATACAAAGTTCAAGTCATTACGATGTAGTCATAGTAGGAGGTGGTGTGTCGGGTACGCATGCCGCCATTGCCGCCGGTCGGCTGGGCGCAAAAACCTTGTTGATTGAGCAATTTGGCTTCCTGGGAGGTTCATTGACGGCCATGGGTGTTGGTCCAATGATGACCTTTCATAATAGAGCTGGTAAGCAATTGGTGTTTGGCACGCCCAATGAAATGGTAGATAGGCTTATTGCCAGAGGTGCAAGTCCTGGCCATATTTTGGATAGCACTGGATATTGCTCAACGGTTACACCCTTCGATGCAGAAATACTAAAGGTGGTGATGGAAGAAATGGTGATAGAAGCAGGAGTTGATATATTATACCATACACGCTTGATTGATGTGAAACTTGAAAATGGGCAAATACTTTCTGCGATGATTCACAATCGAGGAGGTATTCAGGAGGTATGTGCTCAGCAATTTATTGATGCCAGTGGTGATTGCGAATTGGTGAAATTGGCCGGAGTGCCTTTCACGCTTGGTCGAGAAGAAGATAATAAGTCACAACCTTTAACAATGAATTTAAAGGTTGGAAATGTTGATACGCATGTATTACGTAAATACATCGCTCAAAACTGGGATCAATTTGACGATTCTATCCGAAGTGAAGATAAAAAGGAAGTTCTTAATCGCATAAAGCGTATCTCCTTATGGGGCTTTTACGATCTTTGGGAAAAGGCTAAGCAGAATGGAGAAGTGAGCGTTCCGCGCGATAACGTATTGTTTTTCGAAACGAATACGAAAGGAGAGTTTATCTTCAATACTTCTCGTATTCTGGGTATGAATCCAACCGATCCATTCGATATTAGTAGAGCTGAAACAATCGGACGAAAGCAATGCCTTGAGATTTTTAATTTCTTGCGAAAATATGCACCTGGCTTTGAAAATGCTACTTTCATAAGTACAGCTCCACACATAGGTATTCGCGAATCGCGTCACCCGGTAGCCAGTTATATTTTAAAAGCCGATGACCTGGTAAATGAAGTGAAGTTTAAAAACCCAATAGCTGTTGGTGGATATCCCATAGATATTCATTCGCCGGATGGTCAAACGACTAATTCGGTTCATTTACGTGACGAGGGCATTTATTACATTCCTGCTGATGTATTACTGGTTAGTGAGTTAGATAACTTGCTTTTAGCCGGTCGTTCCATTGGGGCCGATCATTTTGCCAGTGCTGCTATACGCGTAACGCCAATAGCCATGGCAATAGGACAGGGAGCTGGTAGTTTAGCAGGACTGGCAGTTACTTCCAATAAAAACGCGAAGAATGTGTCGTACGAGCAACTAAAAAAAGTATTACAAGATAACCACGTTTATTTAGGATAAGATGAATATCAATATTAGGTCGCAAAGAGTTGTTCTGATTCTATTTCTAATTAGTATTGGGAGTTTTGGTTTTTCAGAATCACTTAAAAGTCAGGATGTCTTTGTTTCATATGAAATAAAGGAATTTACATTTAAAGGACACGAGGCAAAAATTGTGTTCCCTAAGATAAAGAATGAGAACAATTATTGGATATGGCGAGCTAGGTTTTGGGGGCACGAACCGCAAGTTGATTTAGCTCTACTTGAAGAGGGTTTTCATGTAGCATATATCGATGTTGCTGGTTTATATGGCAATGATGAAGCGGTTGAATTATGGAATTTGTTTTACGATTTTTGTATTTCTGAGTATGGTCTCAACCCAAAAGTTGTATTGGAAGGAATGAGTCGTGGAGGTTTGATTGTGTATAACTGGGCCTCGGTTAATACCGATAAGGTAGCGTGTATTTATGCAGATGCTCCAGTATGTGATATTAAAAGCTGGCCCGGAGGTTGGTATAATGGGCAAGGCAGTGTTAAAGACTGGATAAAATGCCTGGAAGCCTATCAACTTGATTCGATTTCAGTCCGAGACTTTAAGGGTATACCGGTCAATACTAGTGTTAATGTTGCAAAGGCCGGAGTTCCTGTATTACATCTTTATGGTGATGCCGATAAGGTTGTGCCATTTAAAGAAAATACAGCTGCGCTTGCGAGTAATTTTCAACAAGCAGGAGGTTCGATTAAGTTAATTTGTAAAGAAGGAATAGGCCATCACCCACATTGTCTGGAAAATCCAAAACCAATAGTCGATTTCATTTTAAGTAATCTGGAGTCCAACAGTGGTTATGAAAACATTTTATCATATAAAGCAATGGATAAAGAACATCCATTTCTTTTGGCCACTAATACCATTTTTGATGAGGTAAAAGATAAGGTAGAACAGCATCAGTGGGCTAAAGATAATTATACCAGCATGTTGAGTGAATTGGATACTTATCAATTTCCAAAACAGAAGATCGTAACAAAGCCTCGACCTACCAAAGTGTGGAGTAGTTTAAATTACGGACCTGCAGATGGCGAAAAAGCCTTTAAGCTGGCACTGGCTTATAAATTAAGTGGTAATGACAAGTACTTAACTAAGTTGCTTGATTTTGTAAGAAAACTCACCGATAGAGAGGAGGGTTATTTATCAGTAGGTGCTGCTACGTATGGAGTTATGGTGCATGAAGGTAACTTCTTTTTACATTTAGCTGCTGCATGCGATGTCGTCTACGACGAACTGACAAGAGATGACCGACAGAATATTGAAGGCATCTTCCGACGTTATCTCAAACAAAATCGCGAGCACATGGTATCCAATGGTATTATGAACCATCAGGCCAGTGCTAATGCCGGAGCAATTTTGGTGGCCTTATACCTTGAAGATATGGACGAAATCAATCACTTGACATATGCCGATGGAGGAATGGCTGATCAAATCGGCAAAGGTGTGATGGCCGATGGTTGGTGGTTCGAAAGCACTGTGAACTATTGTTATTTGGTGGCACAACGTTATTGTTTGGTGGCTCAGGCTTATCAAAACTATGGTTGGGATTTATACCATAAACATTTTCCTGCCAAATATAAAGACAAGGATTTTGAAAATTGCAAAGATGGTTTTACCGGAATGAAGTTTGAGAATTGGGGACCTACTGGAAAAAGCACACGAGGCCTGGAAGATATGGTTTCCCCTTATGTGCCATTTATGGATGAGAATGCAGTGGTGGTTTCAAGTAATGATTCAAAAGCCACAGCACCCGATCCTTATTATGAGTTAGCCTACCGTCAGTATGGCAATGAGGAGTTTGCATGGGTGTTGGATAAAACAAAACGCGATTCATGGGTTTCATTAATGTATGGTGTACCTGAATTACCAAATGTAGCAGATCCTCGCACCGAATCTGCCTTTGCAGCTAATGTTGGTATTACAGCATTACGTTCTCAAAAAGAGGGCGAAAGTAGTGAAGAGCAAATACAAGCCTATTTTAAATTCGGAACACATGGTGGTTGGCACGGACAGTTTGATCGAACTGGTATGTTAGCACTTGATCGCTATGGGCACAAATATTTTGGTACAGAAATGTGTTGGTATGGTTATGGCCATCCGGGTTATAAGGAGTGTGTACAAACATCTGCTACACATAACATGGTGGTTATTGACGAATTACAACAAGAAGCTGTACCAAGTGATCAACTCCTGTTTCATAAAGGTGAAATGATGCAGGCTTGCGTTACTCAAACCGTTGCCCGATGGAGACCAATTCCACGTTTTAACATCGATAAATTTCCACCTTGGAATGACTTTGATTTTGCTCCTGATTTTGAACCTGTACTACAACGCCGTTTGTCCATTGTAACGGATGATTATGTTGTTATTGCTGATTTTGTGCAATCATCGCAGCAACATGACTATTATTGCTTAATACATCCGGTGGGATTAAAAACCATAGACGGAGCAAAAGAAACAGGGGCGATGCAGGATAAATTAAATAAGGATGCAAATTCACCTTATAGTTATTTTGAGAATGCCCAATGGTACAACATGAAAAAAGGTGCTCAGGCACATTTTGATGATAATGGATTTAAGTTGGATGTTCACACAGTTTGGCCTAAAAAGGCGAAGATGTTTATAGCTAACTATCCTGATGGAGGAAGAAGGCAAGGCATTAGAAATAATCCGGACAGAAGAACACTAGGTATCAGAGTAAGTGCCAAAGAAGCCGTTTTTTTCAATGTTGTTGAACCTTTTAAAGGTGAATCTGCAATTAGTAAAATTACGTCTGGTTCTCATGAAGAGTTAATTGTTTCTCTTAAAGATGGCAGAGAACAAATAATAAAAATTGCTGGCTTTAAAGGTGATGGGAATGAAATTGAAATTGCTATTACCGAAAGCAGAAGTGGAAATATTATCACAACTGAAAAAACTAAGTAGTTATCTGAGATGTGCTTAAATTGGAGATGTTTAAATATTATGATATGATTAAAAAGATATCAATAGCCATATTGCTAGTAATTGGTCAGCAATCTGTTTTTGCTTCTAAAATAGATACTTTATTGGTGCATAGTGATGCTATGAATAAGGAATTGCCTAACCTGGTCATAACTCCGGATAGTTATTCATCTTCTAAATCCGATTTTCCTGTTTTATACCTTTTACATGGTGCCGGTGGCGATTGTCACGATTGGTTAAAGAAGGTGCCACTCTTAAAGGAATATGTGGATACCTACAATTACATTGTTGTTTGTCCTGATGGAGGAAAAACCAGTTGGTATTTCGATAGTCCCATAGATGAATCCATGCAGTATGAAAGCTATATTACACAAGATGTAATTAAAGCTGTGGATAATACTTATCGTACCATAGATAGTCGTTCAGGTAGAGCCATTGCTGGATTAAGTATGGGCGGACACGGTGCGTTTTATTTGTCATTTAAGCATCAGGATTTATTTGGTGCAGCCGGAAGTACCAGCGGAGGCTTGGATATTCGTCCTTTTCCTCGCAACTGGGATATTGCAAAACGCCTTGGCACCTATGCCGATAATAAGGACGTATGGGAAACTAACACTGTTATTAATTTAATTTACTTGCTAAATGGAAGAGGGATTAAATTGATTATGGATTGCGGTATTGACGATTTCTTTTACGAAGCCAATAAGCGAGTTCATAATAAGCTGTTAGAACGCAATATTCCACATGATTACATTGAACGTCCAGGCAAGCATAACAATGCTTATTGGGCAAATTCCATCAAATATCAAATGTTATTCTTTAAGGAGTTTTTTGAGGAGCACTAGTCTTAATCATTACTCATTACAAAAACAATTCATATGAAACGAGCCATGAGGATAGCTTATCACACAGAAGCATGATTGATTTTGGCGAGTTCCATGTCGTAATAAAAAACAAAATATAAACACATGAAAATATACAGCATACTTATCCTTTTTATCGCATTCTTTTTATCGCATGGTCTAGATGCTCAGGTTCGATTAAATGCTTTGTTTTCTGATGGAATGGTGTTACAGCAAAAAACAAAAGTTCCTGTTTGGGGCTGGGCTAATCCTGGAGAGAAAGTAATTGTATCTACAAGTTGGGGGCAAGAAACTGAAACTGTAGCCGGTGCTGACAGTACCTGGATGGTGAAAGTTAAAACACCAAAGGCAGGCGGACCTTTTCAGCTGACAGTTAGTGGCACAAACACCATTGAAGTAAAGGATGTATTGTGTGGTGAAGTGTGGTTGTGTACAGGTCAGTCCAATATGGATTTTGCCATGAGTAAGTTTATTAAGGATGCACGTGAGGAGCAATACCAGCCTTTGGTAGAGTTCTTTCATCAAGAAATAGAAAGGGCAAATGATCCTATGCTTCGCCATATTGAAGTGCCCCAAACTCCTTCGATAAATGCTAAGAATAAGGATTTTAAAGCTGAGTGGCGCAGTGTTAATCCTGATGAAACCGGAAAGATAACAGCTACGGGTTACTTCTTTGCCAAAGAATTGCGCAAGCATTTAAATGTTCCCATTGGTCTTGTTGAGTGTTCATGGGGAGGTACGCGTATTCAGCCATGGCTTTCTGTAGCAACTTACATGAGCGATGCAAATATGAAAGCTTACTACGAAAACGAGATGGTAAAAGCTAAGAAGTTAAAGGCAGAAATGGAACAGCCCAACTATCAGGATACAGCTTTCCAACGAAAAAAGGCCGAATGGATAGCCAGCGGAAAAACAATAGCTAGACCATGGCCTGCTACTCATCCTGAGAAGGATAAGCAAGTGCCTGCAACACTACATAACGGAATGATATCCGCCATTGTACCTTATGCAATAAAGGGTGCCATTTGGTATCAGGGCGAATCCAATTCGCATTATTTTGAGGAACAATATGGCATGTATCTAAAGACACTAATTACCAGCTGGCGTGAAGAATGGAATCAAGGTGATTTCTCATTTTATTGCACGCAATTGGCGGCTTACCAGGTACCCGATGAACGTTCAGATAATGGTTGGGCCAAGGTGAATGACCAAATGCGTCAGGCTTTTGAATTACCCAATACGGGTATGGCTGTTTTACACGATATTGGTGAAGCCAAAGATGTTCATCCTCATAATAAAATGGATGCAGGTAAGCGATTTGCTGCCTGGGCTTTGCAGAATGATTACAAGCAAAAGCAAGCAGCCGTAAGCGGACCGTTATTCAAAAAATGTAAAGCTAAAGAAGATAAGCTAATTCTTACATTTAAGCATGTTGGCACCGGCTTAATGGTGGCTGAAAAAACATTGCAAAATGCTCCGGTGGAAGTTGAAAAGGCTTTAACATGGTTTGAAATTGCTGGTGCCGACGGTGAGTGGAAAAAGGCAGATGCCAAAATAATTGCAAAGAACAAAATTGAAGTATCCAATCCTAATATAGAACATCCTTTGAAAGTGCGTTACGCATGGTCGTCAAACCCGAAAGGTACTAACCTATATAATAAAGAAGGTTTGCCAGCAGCCGTTTTTTCAAGTGAAAAATATTAATGTATTAAGCTATTTGTTATGAAAATGTCCCTGAATTATCGAGTTGTTATCTTACTTCTGATTATTATTATTATTACAAGTGGTTCAGCAAGTAAAAAGAATAAGATCTATCATAAAAACTGGATTGATTTTAATAAAAATGGAGTCAAAGATGTGTTTGAAGATCCGCAACGTACCATTGATGAGCGAGTGTCCAACCTCGTGTCTTTAATGACAATGGAAGAAAAGACTTGTCAGATGGCCACCTTATATGGTTATTCGAGGGTGTTAGAAGATGAGCTACCCACGGACGTATGGAAACAACGTGTGTGGAAAGATGGTATAGGTAATATCGATGAGCATTTGAATACCATAGCTAATCGCCCTTATACCTATACGCAATACTCTTTCCCTTATAGCAAACATGCCGAAGCAATTAATACGGTTCAAAAGTGGTTTGTTGAAGAAACCAGAATGGGCATTCCGGTAGATTTTACCAATGAAGGAGTTCATGGCTTGTGTCATAAAAAAGCCACACCATTGCCTGCGCCTATTGGTATTGGTTCAACATGGAACACAGACTTGGTTCGTAAGGCAGGAGAGATAGTTGGGCGTGAAGCTAAAGCTTTAGGGTATAACAATATTTATGCACCAATATTAGATGTAGCAAGGGATCAACGCTGGGGGAGAGTTGTGGAGTGCTATGGCGAAGACCCTTTTCATATTGCCGAGATGGGGGTGGAGATGTCAAAGGGTATACAATCACAAGGTGTTGCTTCCACTGTTAAGCACTTTGCTGTATATAGTATTCCCAAGGGTGCCAGAGATGGCGAGGCACGAACGGATCCACATGTTGCTCCAAGGGAAATGCATCAGCTACACTTGTATCCCTTTAAAAGAGTGATAAAGGAGGCTAAGCCAATGGGTGTGATGAGCAGTTATAATGATTATGATGGCGAACCTGTAACGGGGAGTTATTATTTCTTAACTGAGCTATTACGTCAGCAAATGGGCTTTGATGGTTATGTAGTTTCAGATAGTGAGGCTGTGGAGTATATCTCAAATAAGCATAAGACAGCTGGTGATTACAAAGAAGCAGTTAGGCAAGCTGTTGAAGCAGGTTTGAATGTGCGTACTACTTTTCGAACACCCGAATCTTTTATAGAGCCTTTAAGAGAATTAATCAATGAAGGCAAGCTGTCAATACAAACCATTGACGAGCGCGTGGCTGATGTTCTTAAGGTAAAAATGCGATTGGGATTATTTGATAATCCTTATGTGGAAGACATTGCTTTTGCTGATAAAATTGTCCATACCGAAGAAAATGCGGAGATCTCAAAGCAAATAAGTCTGGAGTCAATGGTGCTATTAAAGAATGAAAACAATCTACTACCATTGGATATTTCTAAATTAAAGAATGTTTTGGTAACGGGGCCTTTGGCTGATGAGGTAGCTTATACCTATAGTCGTTATGGACCAGCCGATAATCCATCTGTTTCAGTTTATCAAGGCATTAAAAACTACTCCGAAGGTAAGGCGAATGTGAGCTATGTGAAAGGCTGTGAAATAATTGATGTCAACTGGCCGCAAAGTGAGTTGATGGATGTGCCTTTGACAATAGAAGAGGAAAAGAGTATTAACGAAGCTGTTGAGGCCGCTAAACTGTCAGATGTGATTATTGCTGTTGTGGGTGAAGATGAAAAAAGAGTGGGGGAGAGCAAGTCAAGGACAAGTTTACAGTTGCCAGGTAGACAGTTGCAATTAGTTCAGGCATTATATGCTACTGGCAAGCCTGTAGTTTTAGTTTTGATAAATGGTCAGCCCCTTACCATCAATTGGGAAAATAAATTTATCCCGGCCATATTAGAGGCTTGGTTTCCATGTTCATCGGCAGGAGAAGTCATAGCCGAAACCTTATTTGGTGATTATAATCCCGGCGGTAAATTATCGGTTACCTTTCCAAAATCAGTTGGTCAGCTTCCACTTAATTTTCCTTTTAAAAGAGGCTCTCATGCGGGACAAACATTGAATGCTGGAAACGGTTATGGTACTACTCGTGTCACCGGTCCATTATATCCTTTTGGTTATGGTTTAAGTTATACCTCTTTTGAATATAGCAATCTAACTCTGAGTTCGGATAAAATATATTCCCAAGCAAGTATTGAGGTAAGTTTAGATGTTACCAATGTTGGGAAAGTAGATGGTGATGAGGTGGTTCAACTTTATTTAAGCGATGAAGTAAGTAGTGTAACAACCTATGAATCTCAATTACGCGGTTTTGATCGTGTTCACCTTAAGGCAGGCGAAACAAAGAAGGTAACTTTTACTATTGGTCCCGATCATTTACAGCTATTAGATAAAGATATGAACTGGACAGTTGAACCCGGTAGCTTTAAAGTGTTGGTGGGAAGTTCATCCGTAGATATACATTTGGAGAATTCATTCGAAGTTTTAATAAATAAGCATTAAGCTTTATATAAGCAGCTATGAGTTTATTGCAGATAAAATAAAAATGATTTAGTATGAAGTATATTTTAGTATCGATATTAATTTATCAAATGGCACTAGCTGCTTTCGCTCAGACCAAATCTAAAGAAGTGCTAAGGTATCAGGATGTTAGCCTGAGCTTTGAAGAACGGGCCAAAGACTTGATTAGTCAAATGACCTTGGATGAGAAAATTGCTCAGCTCGGTGACCGTTCTCCTGCCATACCTCGTTTAGGAGTGCCAGAATACAATTGGTGGAACGAATGTTTGCATGGTGTTGCCAGAGCTGGTGATGCAACGGTTTTTCCACAGGCCATTGGAATGGCTGCTTCATTCGATCCTGAATTGATGAAAAAAGTAGCTGATGTAATTAGTGATGAAGCGCGTGCAAAACATCATGAAGCGCTTCGTAATGACAAGTTTAATAGGTATTTTGGCTTAACCTATTGGTCACCTAATATTAATATCTTCAGAGATCCGCGATGGGGCCGCGGTCATGAAACCTATGGAGAGGATCCATACCTTACAGGACAAATGGGAATACAGTTTGTAAAAGGATTGCAAGGTGATGATCCGAAATACTTAAAGTTGGTTGCAACCCCCAAACATTTTGCTGTGCACAATGGTCCGGAACCCGACAGACATACCTTTAATGTTACACCCAACTCACGCGATCTTTGGGAAACCTATTTGCCTGCATTTGAGGATTTAATGGTTGACGCGAAAGCCTATTCCATAATGGGAGCATACAATCGGGTCGATGGCGAATCATCTTGTGCAAGTTGGTTATTGCTTGAAGATATTTTAAGGAACAAATGGGGTTTCGAAGGTTATGTGGTTTCCGATTGTGGAGCCATTAGAGATATTCATGCTTTTCATAAAATTGTGAATACACCCGAAGAAGCTGCCGCCATTGGAGTTCGAAAAGGCTGCGATTTAAACTGTGGCGATGTGTATCAAAACTTTTTAAAAAAAAGCGGTTGAGCTGGGTTTGATTGATGAAGGTGAGATTGATTTATCCTTATACCGATTGGTATTGGCAAAAATGAAACTGGGTATGTTTGACAAAACGGAAGACGTTCCTTATGCAAATATTCCTTTTGAGGTAAATGATAATCAAGCTCATGATGAAGTGGCCCTCAAAATGGCTCAAAAATCAATGACTTTATTAAAAAATGATGGCATCCTACCCTTGAATAAAAGTAAACTTAAACGGATTGCCGTTGTGGGGCCAAATGCCGATAATGTTGGTGCCTTACGCGGTAACTATTATGGCAATGCAAGTCATCCGGTTACTGTTATTAATGGCATAAAGAAGGCTGTTGGCGAAGATGTTGAAGTTAGCTATGCGAAGGGTGTGCCAATGGTTATTTATGATGTCAATGAGGAAGAATTTCCTATAGTTGATAGTAAGTATTTATCTACTTTCGATGAGAATGGAGAAAAAGTACAAGGCTTGACAGGGCATTATTTCAATAATATGAATTTTGAAGGAGAGGCGGATTTAATACGTGTTGATCCTCAAATAAAATTTCAATGGCGAAGAACCATATCTCCAACTACCACGGAAGTTGCTCAGGGGATAATAAGTCGTGAAGATGCTATTAATGATGAGGCTTTTTCCATTCGTTGGACAGGCAAGTTGCTTGCGCCTATGACGGGTAGGTATAGATTGGGAGTATCTTCTGATGATGGTTGTCGCCTTTGGATCGATGGTAAACAAATTATAGAGGGGTGGGACATTCACAATAGGAAAGAAGCTATTTTAAGCGAAGTTGATTTGGTAGAAGGGCAAAGCTACGATATCAAGTTAGAGTATTATGAAAATTTTGCGGTAGCCGAAGTGAATCTCATATGGGAAACACCAGAACATATTGCTAATGATAAAAACCTTGATCCGACCATACTCTCTCAAGAAACGTTAGCCGACATTAAAAATGCGGATGTGGCCATTTTTGTTGGAGGAATTGACGCTTCATGGGAAGGTGAAGAGATGGCTGGACGCGACCATGTTGAAGGCTTTAATCGTGGCGATCGCACTAAGATTGAATTACCGCAGATTCAACTCAAGGCCCTAAAAGCCATGAAAGAAACAGGTACGCCTGTAGTCTTTGTATTGATGGCCGGTAGTTC
The DNA here is from genome assembly GCA_947503525.1 of uncultured Carboxylicivirga sp. Classification (GTDB taxonomy): domain Bacteria; phylum Bacteroidota; class Bacteroidia; order Bacteroidales; family Marinilabiliaceae; genus Carboxylicivirga. Next base: position 791,789 of record CANNEA010000001.1, read on the forward strand.
TATGTCGTTTGATGGATTGGAAGAAGATTTGAAAGCCATTTTAATGTCATGGTATCCGGGGCAAAGAGGTGGCGATGCAGTTGCCGATGTCTTATTTGGAGGTTATAATCCTGCCGGACGTTTACCCATTACATTTTATTCATCAACTGAGGAAATAGCAGATTTTAAAGATTATAACATGCGTGCCGGTAAAGGTTTTACTTATCGATACTATACCGGTGAAGCATTATTCCCCTTTGGGCATGGATTAAGTTATACTCAATTTGAGTACTCAAACCTAATGATAGATAAAAGTTCAGTTGCTAGTAATGATGAAATTATGGTTTCTGTACAAGTTAAGAATAGTGGAAAATTGGATGGGGAAGAAGTGGTGCAGCTTTACATTAAGGATGTGGAGTCGGATAAATGGATGGCCTTAAAACAATTACGCAAATTTGAGCGAGTTGCTTTGAGAAAAGGTGAGACTAAAACGCTGACTTTTAAGTTAAATGTTACTGACGATTTGCGTTACTATGATGCTATGTGTCGCGAATATAGGGTGGAACCTGGTGAATTTGAAATTAAGCTAGGTGCTTCAAGTCAAGATATTCGCTTAAAAGAAATCGTTTCTGTAGTGGAGTAATTGCTAATTATGAGGCTTAATTTGAGGTATGCTAGTTTTATAGTAATTTGCCTCAAATTAGTTTTTGAGTAAGAAATTATATGGAAGAAATCCCTAAACATTTATACAAAAAACAGTGGTACAAGGTTATTGAATTTAATATTGAACCATTAACAGATGTTTTTAAAAAAGTAGGGGAGAAAATATTTAGACCTCATAAATTGGATTTTCATCAGTTCTTATTTATAACAGAAGGTGAAGCCGATCATGAGGTTGATTTTAATCGTATTAAATTAAGAAAGAATACCATCTTACCTTTGGTTGAAGGGCAGGTTCAACAATATAAAAAGCATCAAAATATTGAGGGCTTTGTAATTGTTTTTACATCCGGTTTTATCATTCACGATGAGCTTAGCTTGAGGTATCTTTTAAATTTCTCGATATTTAATACGATTCAAAAGCCTTTAGAATTAAGTTGTGACAAGGAGGTAGCTCAACTTATTGAAATGCTTTACCATACATTTATTAATAAAAATGAATTTGCCCATGAGGAGCTTTTGCGAAGCTATTTGAAACTGATCCTCTTAAAGTTGGAACAAATTAAACAAAAGCAGGTTGATGTTGCCAATACCGCTACAGTGGCGATAAGCTTAAAGTTTAATCAGGCACTGGATAAGCATGTTAACTATAACACTAAAGTGAGTGACTTGTGTAATTTTATGAATGTTGATCGAAAGAAAGTTTCAGAAGCTATAAAAAGCACAACTAACCAAACTCCGAAACAATTACTTGATGAGCGCATTGTGTTAGAGTTAAAGCGATTGTTAGCCTATACCGATTTAGCAATAAAGGAAGTGGCCAACCAATTAGGCTTTGAAGAAACCTCTAATTTCACAAACTATTTTAAACGAAAAGTTGGCTTAACACCATCTGAATTTCGTCGCGCACTAATTGACTAAACTTATAATTATTAGCCCATTATTTATAGGTGAAAAGCTCATGAATTTTCACTAATTTGTTATGATTGATTTTGAAAATATAACAACCTATAAATAAGTACTAATGGATAAACATTCAGAAAGTTCAGGAAAGTGTCCTGTGACAGGAGCTACTAGTCAACATAGCCATGGAGCTAGTGGGACTAAAAATAGAGATTGGTGGCCAAAACAGTTGAAGCTAAATATTCTTCGCCAAAACTCTTCCTTGTCAAACCCAATGGAAGAAGATTTTAATTACGCCAACGAATTTAAAGCATTGGATTACGATGGTTTAAAAAAAGATTTACATCATTTAATGACCGATTCGCAGGATTGGTGGCCTGCTGATTTTGGTCATTACGGACCACTATTTATTCGCATGGCCTGGCACAGTGCAGGAACCTATCGCACAGGAGATGGGCGTGGTGGGGCCGGTACTGGACAACAACGATTTGCGCCTCTAAACAGTTGGCCGGATAATGCTAATCTGGATAAGGCCAGGCGTTTGCTTTGGCCAATAAAGCAGAAGTATGGGAAAAACATTTCGTGGGCCGATTTAATGATATTGGCAGGGAATGTTGCACTTGAATCAATGGGTTTTAAAACTTTTGGTTTTGCAGGTGGTCGTGCTGATGTATGGGAACCGGAAGAGGACGTTTACTGGGGATCAGAAACCGAATGGTTGGACAATGAGGCAAGAGATCTGGATCGTGATAAAATGGATGATAATCCGCTCGCTGCCATTCAAATGGGGCTGATATATGTAAACCCGGAAGGTCCGGATGGTAAGCCTGATCCATTGGCTTCAGCTAAAGATATACGAGATACTTTTGCCCGAATGGCAATGAATGATGAAGAAACAGTTGCACTGATAGCAGGAGGGCATACATTTGGAAAATGCCACGGTGCGGGTGATGCAGCTCATGTTGGTCCTGAACCGGAAGCTGCAGAATTGGAAGAGCAGGGTTTGGGATGGAAAAGTGATTTTGGAACTGGTAAAGGCAAGGATACCATAACAAGTGGTATTGAAGTTACCTGGACTCAAACGCCTGCCAAATGGAGTTACTATTTCTTTGATAACTTATTTAAGTATGAGTGGGAGTTAACTAAAAGTCCCGCTGGTGCATACATGTGGGAGGCTAAAGACGCCGATAAGTCGGTGCCTGATGCGCACGATGCATCTGTTAAGCACAAGCCATCGATGCTTACGACCGACTTGGCTTTACGTTTTGATCCGGCATACGAAAAGATTTCAAAACGCTTTTATGAGCATCCATTGGAGTTTGCAGATGCATTTGCACGTGCATGGTTTAAATTAACGCATCGCGATATGGGGCCTAAGGCTCTATACCTTGGATCTGAGGTGCCAGTTGAAGATCTAATTTGGCAAGATGTAATACCAAAACTTAATCATACTCTAATAGATGAAAATGATGTGCTTGACCTAAAGGGCAAAGTGCTTGATTCAGGTTTAAGTATTTCTAAATTGATTTCTACAGCATGGGCTTCAGCATCCACTTATAGGGGGTCGGATAAACGAGGAGGTGCCAATGGTGCACGAATTCGTTTAGCACCTCAAAAGGATTGGGAGGTTAATAACCCTGCCCAATTAAAAGAAGTATTGGGAGTTTTAGAGAGCATCCATTCTGATTATAATGAAGCTCAGTCAGGAAATAAAAAGGTATCTATGGCTGATCTTATTGTTTTGGCCGGATGTGCAGGTCTTGAAAAAGCTGCTAAAAATGCAGGTTTTGATGTGACTGTTCCATTTACACCCGGTAGAATGGACGCAAGTCAGGAGCAAACAGATGTTGAATCATTTGCCGTATTGGAACCCGTGGCCGATGGATTTCGAAATTATCAAAAAAAGAAATTTGCTATTTCCACCGAGGACTTGTTGGTAGATAAAGCTCAGCTGCTAACATTAACAGCTCCTGAAATGACTGTTTTAATAGGTGGATTACGTGTGCTAAATGCTAATTTCGATGGATCTGAATTAGGAGTGTTAACTCACAAACCAGGATCATTAAGCAATGATTTCTTCGTGAATATGTTGGACATGGCTACCGCGTGGATGCCTAATCCTGAAGCGAAGGGAAGTTTTGTGGGGCGTGACAGAGCAAGTGGCAAAGTAAAATGGACAGCCAGTAGAGCCGACTTGATTTTTGGCTCAAATTCTGAACTGCGAGCGCTTGCAGAAGTGTACGCTAGTGAAGATGGGCAGGCAAAGTTTATTCATGATTTTATTGCAGCGTGGAATAAAGTGATGATGCTTGACAGGTTTGATTTAGAATAATAATCAAGTTTTGAATAATGATAGAGCGGGAGTTGTAAGCTTCCGCTTTTTTTTGTAATCCGTTTCTTTTAAAAACGCTTCCCTTTTCTGGTAATTAACCATATAGCTTCGTACTAAACGTTTTTAGCCATATCGAAATTCATTTATTATACCCACCAAACTAATCTCTATATCAATTGCAAATAGTTAAAGGATGATATAAAGAGTATTACTAGCGACATTTATTGCAATAAAAAACACCGTCCTTAATGAGGACGGTATTGATATTCTATTGTGGAGCTGCAGGGAGGCGAACCTGGATTCTAAAAAGCATTAAATCTTTAGTTTATGTGTGTGTTTGGAATTTGTTAACCGAATAGTTCATTACTACTTTTTGTTAAATAGCTTCTGAAACTAATAGGTTTTAGATCCGCCTTATGACCGAAAGCCAACCTTATTTTGTATTAATCACTATTTCAGTATTATGTCAACTGGCATTCGTTTTAGGTAACCGAATAGATAACTTTTTCATTAGAGGTATTCATTGGTTAATAATCTTAAATTGAGAGTAAAGAGGGTTTTATGTAAAAAGGGTTTAGCAATTGAATAAAGTTAACTTGTCTAATATTAAAAAGTTGGAGAGCAAAATATTAACATCACACTACCACGAACCACAACTTTGCTATATTAGTTGTTCGAATTGGGATGTATTCTGCTTTACTATGAAATAACAAAAATGCCCAAAGAAATCTCCTTGGGCATTAAAGTTTGCAAAACAAATTGGACTCTATCTCGCAGAATTGTATTTTGATATTTTGGAAGTAGCATAACCAATGCGTACTGCTCTGGCTTCTACTTTTTCATTTTTCTTCAATGTAAGAGCTTGATGATATAATTGCCAATGATCACCCCCTATTTCATCACCTATCTGATACGCAATCGAGGCGCCTTGAGTTTGGCAACTTAATTCAATTTTGTTGTTAACGAATTTAAACATAACGTCTTGTGTTGTGGGCTGAATGCCTCCCGGCCACATCATTGCAACTAAATCGTGTTCAGGGATAAAACCCATATCACCAATCTCCATCTGCCATGATGCTAAGGCAGCTCGTAACTCTTTTACTTTATGACTATATACAGGGTCGTTTGCCAAGTTATTTACTTCATCTGGATCGCTGCTTAAATCATAAAGTTCTTCTATTGGTTTACTCGGCATAAATATGTAGGCCGCATCTCCTTCAAGTTTATCCTCCTTATTGAGTTGATGCAACTCCTTGGTCATAGCAATCTGTTCGCGGTAACGCAATCTGTAAGTAAGTGGCAGTTGAGGCATGAAGTTGCGTATGTATACAAATTGACCATCGATAACGGAGCGGCTCATATCGGTATGCTCATCAAAGCGATCGGCACTTCCAAAAGCATATCGATGTTCATCTTCATTTTTATATTCTCCCATAAAGGCCTTGCCATGCATGTATGATGGAGGCTCTATGCCAGCTAAAGAAAGAACTGTTGGACCGAGGTCCATCAATGAAACGATGTCCTTAATGATGGTACCTGCTTTTGCTTTATTTGGCATGCGAACAATCAATGGTACATGAAGTCCTGAGTTTCCAACAGCGCGCTTCTGGCGTAGTAGAGGCCCTCCGTGGTCACTCCAAAAGAAGATAATGGTCTTGTCTAACAAGTTTTCCTCTTCTAGTTTATTATACCATTCACCAATCTGTGCATCCAGCTCTTGTATGTTGGAGTATTTTCGCCCAACATCTTGACGAACTGTTTTGGTATTTGCAAAGTAACTTGGTATATGCACCTGTGATGTGTCCACTGTTAAGGCATCATCTTTCTTTTTCCATATTTGCGATTCATGTGTAATACCATGATTGAATACGGCAAAGAAAGGTTGGTCACTTTTTCTGTTCTTATAATGAGCATTGTTACCCACTTCGTCCCAAGCTGTAATGGGGCAAGAAAATTGATAATCGCATTTGGCATTATTGGTGCAATAGTAATTGGCTTCACGCAAGTATTCGGTAAAACATCGTACATAGCTTGGTGGAACAACACTATACTGCGGTACATTCCGACCTGTTTTATCCTGTACCTCGATGTAGTCCAGATAACTTTCTTCTTCGGGCGAATGATAGCCCCAATGGTTACCTGTGCGCATATTATGGCTGCCAATACTGATGGGGTACATGCCAGTTATTATGGAGGATCGACTTGGCGCACATACGCCAACCGTTGAATAGGCCTTTGAAAAAAGAATGCCTTCCTCGGCCAAACGATCGATATGTGGTGTTTCTATACCTTCAGTACCATAACAGCTCATGATAGGCCCTATGTCTTCGCAGCTAAGCCACAAAATATTATAGCGTTCCTGTGCCATTATCGATGAAGAAAACGATAATAGAAATAGGCAGAGACTCAGAATATGGAACTTTAGTTTCATAGTAACTTGATTAGCTTATTTTTTAATAATACGATGACTGGTTTTTTTGTTGTTGCTCCAAAGTTCAAGGATGTATAATCCCTTCTTAAGTTCTTGAATATTTAATAGTTTGTGTTCGATGTTATGCTCGGCCAGTAAGATACCATCAATACTATAGATTTTTGATTTTTGTATGGGGTAATTTGAAACCAAGTGAATAAAACCATTACTCGGATTTGGGTAAATCTGATGTGTCACTTCAACATCATTAATGCTGTCATCTATATTAGTCGGTTCAGCATAGGATATTTTTAGGTCATCGATTATCACTTCGTATTCAGTGCCCGATGTCAAGTCCATATTGTTGAAATAGATAAATAGTTTACCATTACTAAGTGTCACCGTATCGAAGAAATATTGATAGCTATCTGTTAAGGTATGCCAATTTTCACCATTAATATCTGCTCCAATTTTTACATTATTGGCACCTGTTGTATTTGTTCTTGCTTTGTAACTTACTTTATAAGTGCTTTCATTAAAGCTACTCATATCGATGGTTCGAAGTTTAATAAGGTTGCCACCTTGTCCGGCTGCTAAGGCTGTAAAATTCACTTTAAGTGCATTGTTGCCATCATTTGCATTGTCATCAATAACTTCAGCCGAGAAATTAGATACATATGTACTTTTCCATAGGCGATCCCAAATTGAATTTTCGTGAATCCAGAAATCGCCATTAAAGCTTGCTCCTACAGAATAATTTTCGAAATGTTCGATGTAGGGAATCTCTATGGGTTGGATATCACTCTTATGAAAGAATGCATATTGTTCGCCCCACCAAGTAGCTGCCATTGCCGTTAGGTCGCTTACTATTTGTTGATAACCACCCTCACTAGCAAGGTTTTTAGTTTCAAGAGGATCTACATCGTAGTCATATAGTTCAATAGCTTTTATTAAAGATGCATCCCATTCAATTAGGTCAGGGCGATCATTTGAACCATTAAACCATAAGCTAAGTCTGTATCTATCTGTTCTGAATGAATAGGCTGATCCTCCGCCAGCACGATATTCCGATACGGCACATGTTTTATTTATGTTTTCTCCACGTAAAGCTGGCGCTAGTGAAATTCCTTGTAAAGAATTTGATGGAACGTCTAAGCCAGCTAAGTCGCAAAGAGTAGGGTAGATGTCCGTAAATTCCACAGGGTTATCATTCGTACCTTTGTCCATGCCTGGTGATGAAATAATAAGTGGTGCGCGTACCGAGTTTTCGAATTGTGTGTGTTTGCCCCACTGATTATGGTCGCCTAAATGATAACCGTGATCACCATAAAGAAGAATAATTGTATTATCAGCTTGCCCACTTGTTTCTAATTTATCCAATAGCTTGCCTACTTGTGCATCAATGTATGATACCGATGCATAATAACCATGCAAAAGCCGACGTTGATGTTCGGGTTCAAGAATGTTATCACCAAGGTCAACATCATCGTATTCCCATGGGTCCGGGATGTCGTCATAACCGATTGGCTCAGGTGTGTGGTATGCGTATTCAGGACTTCCTTCAGCTATCTTCTGAAAAGGAGCTAGATCTAAAGTGCTTCTATCGTACATATCCCAGTATTTCTTAGGTGCAATAAAAGGAATATGAGGTTTTTTGAAACCAACAGCTAGAAAGAAAGGAGCATCATTAGCCAATAATTGATCTATTTTACTTAAGGCATCCAATGCAATTTGACCATCCTGATATCCATCATCGTCTATGTTGTCAGGACCTTGCTCTGTAGCTGTGTTCGCAGTTACACGATAGGCGTTGCCTTGCACAAAAGGTGGGTATTCGGCTGGATAGGTGTAATCACCCGGATCGGTGTAAGGAATGGTCCATGAAAAACTATCATGATTGTCATCAACATTACGTGGATCATATATCTTACCAACAGCAGCAGTAACAAAGCCTTTATTCAGAAAGTATTCAGGTAGTGTCACTATTTCTGGATTTTCCACCCTAAGTAAACTGCTTAAATTTCGTATGCCTGTACCATCTGGTGTTTGACCTGACATTACACTGGCTCGTGATGGGCCACAGACGGCCCACTGGCAATAGGCTTTGGTAAATACCATTCCTTGGTTGGCCAGGCGATCGATATTGGGCGATTTTATTTGTGACTCGCCATAACAATTGAGTACTGGTTTTAAATCGTCGATGGCGATAAACAATACATTGAATTGTGGAATGAAAGTTACTATTGCACTGCTGTTGCCATCTTTGATACTAATTGCTTTGATAGTTGAGCCTGGAGGCGCATTAAAAGGATTGGCATATAACATAGAGCTAAGAGATGGTTCCGATCCATCCAGTGTGTAATAAATGCTTGCACCTGCTGTTTCTGTGCTCATACTTATTTCTGCACCTACTTGATCAATCTGTGGAGAAATAGGAGCTTCATTGGATTTTAATACAATGTAATTAACACTGTAAGCTTTGGTCTCAAAAACACTGTTTGCTTCGATGCTTGTATAATAAGGCTTAATGGTCATGAAATCATCGGGACCACCACCTGCTGTTGTCCCACTTTCATTATTGATATAAAATTTTTTATCGCCTGCCACAATGCTGTTTCCATGCAGCTCGTACCACCAGGCCTCGGCTTGGTTAACATTCGTTCCAATACTGGACAAGTCGATATTTACACTTTTAGCATTGTCGGAGGTGTTCACAACTACCAAACCGATTTCACCACTCGAAAAGGTAGAGGCATAAATTTTAACGTCGCTGTTATTACTAGTCGACTCGATCATTTCATCACCAAAACAACGATTGTAAAACTGAAAGGGCATATAGCTCTGACGTGGTGAATAATCAACTTGATCAGGGTCATTCCTTGCGAGGAAACCCTTGCTTTCAAGATCTGTTGTACTCCAGTTCCATTCCGAAACCCACAAATCGGCCATTCCATAGCCATTCTTAATTAATTCACCAATAACCTGAGAAACAAATAAACCATTTATCATAGTGCAGTTTAACGGACCACGTGAGTTAAACTCAGTCATTGCCACCGGAAAGTGATCTCGCGTTTTATCGGTGTATTTTTCAATGCAATCACCAAGTGTGGTATGAATAGTTTCAACCTGACCTACGCTGCCTAATATGTTTTCTGCTGTTGCATCTTTAACACTTGTGAAATAGTTGTGCACTACCAAAAAGTCAGCATGATCTTTTACCTCTGGTAATAAAGTACTGTTCCAATCGTCATCTTCGCGCGTTACCACAGCGCCTACTTTAATGTCAGGATCAATGGCTTTCATCGCTTCTGCAAATACTCTGAAATCCTCACCATATTCTTTTCCTGTTGTTATTTCACCATCAATCTCAAAGCCTTCTTCCCAAGCTCCATAACATTCGTTCCCTATTTCCCAGTAAGTTATGTTGGCGTTCAACTCTACATTCATGCGATGAACAAAACTAGCGGCATAATCAGCAGCCTGCTGTACTCGCGCTTCCCTTGTTCCTTCTGTGGTAATTCCATAACGAGCATAGAAATAATTCACAACTACCGTAGCTTCACTACCTGCATCACCAATAAACTCAACAAAGAGCTCTGGTGTCATGTAATTACTATTAACGCCATTTATCCCATTCAATTCAATTCGAAATTCGCTTGGAATATTACCGTCATAGAAATATTTGTTTGAACCACTGCCTGCCGGAAAACGCATGGAACCAATGCCTGCATTAGTATATAAGGACGTTCGATCCAACTGATCATTACCATTTCTAAATGTGGTATTAACACCCAAATGCTGAGGCAAAACTTTTGCCAAGGAGATTGCAGTGTTAAGTGTTATCAGTGCGTCAGCCGTATTACTTGTATTAAGAGTCCGATTAGTACACTCATTTGGTACAGTGTAGTGTTTCGCTTCCCATTTATCATGAAAAAACTGACGCCCATTATCTTCTTGTGCAAGTATGGAAATACTTAAGCATAATAATGTGCTTATTATGAGTACATGTTTATTCATAGAATTGCATTGCTTGTTATGGGATGTAAAAGTATTGTATTGATGGCGAGAAGGAGTTATTGCAATCGTTCTGCAATGGTTTAGGAATCGTTCAAGCTAGTTTTTAAGGTTTGTATTGATCTTGGTAAATTGTGTTGATTTACTGACTTATATGGTTCTTGAATGATTTTTCCACCATTGACGAACGATTATACTACCAAAGCTATTTCTGTTTGATCATACTTTAGCAAAAACTAATATTTAAATCTAATTGATATGAAAAAACTTTTTACTCTTTTTAGTTTAGTTATTATAGTTAGTTCTCTTAATGCCCAGCTGATTTGGGAAGGTAGTTTTGAAGAACCTGGATTTGGACCGGTCACAACATCAGTGAATGGCACGGGTAGTTTCGCAAATGCTGGAATTACAAATACGGATGATTTTTGGTTGAATGTTTGGTCCATTGATTCCAAAGGAACAACGGTAACCATAGTTAATGACTTTTCAGATGGAGCTCAAGCTTTTTTGTTTGAGATTGATGAAACCACCACTGATATTAGAATGAGAACAAGTGCTGATGCAGTTAATTTTGTTAATGGTGAATTTGTGAAAGTTACACTTGATGCTAAAACAGATGCACAAGGAGTTGCTGATGGAGGTAAGTTTATTAGTGTAGTTAAAAATAATTTTAAGGAAGTTTTGACCGACAGTTATAAAACGTATGAATTATATGGGGCAATAGCTAATAATAGAATTCAAATATGGTTTCCTAGTACAGGAAGTGGCGAAAGCTATAAAGTATGGGTAGATAAGGTTAGAGTTGAAAAGGTAGATGCAATTCCTGTTGAACCAGTCGATCCTGAATTTACAAACTTCCCATATACCGAAGATTTCGAGTCAACTGATTATACAATTGGAGCCGATATAGCTAAGAAAAATGACGTGGATGGAGAGCAGGATTTTTGGAATTCAGGCACACATCCTTTATTTGATCGTTATTGGAGAGGTAATTTTACATCAGAATACCTAACAAGCGTTGATGGTGATGCCAATGCTGGAAGTAAGGCAATGAAGTTGGCTATAACTACACTTGAAGGTAACGATTTTCGTTTGCGCTCAGTAAATGTTCCAGCTGGTAACTATACAGTTACTTTTATGGCTAAAACGGATGCTTCTAGTCTTGGTAAGGCAAAAATAGGTTTTGTGGAAGATGCCACAACATGGTCGACTTTAACTGAAACATATGCTGAGTATTCAGGTAACGTGGAAGTGGTTGTGAATCCAAATAACGGAACAACACGACTCATAATATTTTATACTTCGGATAAGGCAGTTGTTGGTTCTGAATCTTATAATCTTTGGATTGATGATATTGAAGTTAAAGAAATGGCTACTGCAATTGGTGATACTCAAATTTCTGAAATAGTGACTTTATATCCTAATCCAACAGCTTCACAATTGTTCGTTAAGTCATCTGCTCAGCTTGATAAAATTGAAGTTTTTAATTTGTCAGGTCAAAAAGTACTTGAGTCTGCTAGTATTAATAATGGTATTAGTGTAGCTCATTTACATAATGGTATTTATATCGCTTCCGTTGAAGTGAATGGTGTAAAAGTAATTAAGAAGTTTACAAAGAAATAGTTAGAGGGTTTGGTTTGAGGTGAAAATACCTCTGTGATGTAAAAGTTGCAGAGGTATTTTAATATTAAAAAATAGAGTATATTCTGAAATTAAAATCATTTGGAATGCAAGGGAAGAGTAAATTCGCAGTCGCTATAATAGCAATGTTGATGTTGAATCAAGTAATAATGTTGGCAGGAAATAAACCAAAGAAACAACCCAATATCGTTATATTTTATGTTGATGATCTTGGGTGGATGGATTTGGCTTGTCAGGGCTCTGAGTTTTACGAGACTCCTGCTATTGATCAACTAGCGGCTGAAGGGGTTCGGTTTACCAATGCATATACGGCACACCCACGTTGTGTTCCTGCGCGTTATGGTGTAATGACTGGGAAATATCCTGCACGTGGACGCGTTCCTGGAGGAGGAGGTTTAGTCCCTGAGGATCTAACCATCGCAGAAGCTCTACAAGAAGGTGGCTACTCAACATTTTTCACAGGTAAGTGGCATTTGTTGTTTAAAGACAAGGAAGGCAATATGCCCGAAAATCAAGGTTTTGATGTGAATGTTGCTGGAGGAGCTGCTGGTGCACCATCTACCTACTGGTATCCATACCGCAAGGGAGAAGCAACACCATCAGGTAAAAAAGGTTATAAGAAAAATGAAATTCATGGTCTGGAAGACGGACAGGAAGGTGAATATATCACTGATCGTATAACGGATGAAACTTTGGAATTTATTGATGATCACGTAAGCCATCAAAGTGAAGATCCTTTCTTTGTTTTCTTATCGCATTATGGGGTTCACACGCCATTTGAAGCTAAGCCAGAATTGGTAAAAAAGTACGAGGACAAACTTAATAAGATGGAATATGAATTGCCTGAATACGAAAAGACAATAACAGGCGATACCAAACTTCGTCAGGATTATCCGGTTTATGCGGCTATGATTGAAAGCATAGACCAGAGTATGGCCAAGTTACAAGCTAAACTGATTGAATTAGATATAGCAGATAATACCATCATAATTTTCACTGCTGACAATGGAGGTCTTTCTACGCGAGGTAATACTCGCAAGTTAGCTACGTCAAATTATCCGCTTCGCTATGGTAAGGGTTGGTTATACGAAGGGGGTATACGCGAAGCATTCATAGTTAAATGGCCTGGGCAAACGAAGGCAGGAAGTGTATCGGATGCTTTGGTTACGGGAACCGATATTTATCCCACAGTACTTGAAATGGCCGGATTAGATCAGCGACCTAAGGACCATCTTGATGGTATTGATGTAACGGCTTCTATAAAAGGAAAGAAATTTGAGCGTGAAACACCAATTTTTTGGCATTCACCTCTGGCTCGACCTGGAAGTACTGGTGATGAGAATAGCTCTGCAGTAAGATTGGGTAATTACAAGCTAATTGATTGGTACGATAAAGGACGTGTTGAACTGTTTGACTTAAGCGCTGACATTGGAGAAAATAAAGACCTAAGTGAGGAATTGACAAATAAAACAAAGGAGTTACATGCTTTGGTGAAAGCTTGGAGAAAGGAAATAAATGCTAAAAAGATTGATGCGAGCAAAAGTAAGTGGAAGAAAAAGAAACATTGATGACATGTACCTTACACAAAATTAGCTTTTTAATATTACTTAGAAACTAAAAGTATCTTACATGAAAATACTACTTCACTTCATTCTTTTAATTATTCTTTTAGGGGCTTGTACAAGCAAAACCAAAGTTGTTACTGATAGCTCACAGGAAGGGATTCCCGTAGTGCATTCGAACCAAACATATCAGGTAAATGTGCAGGAGGATATTGTTTATGCCGAGGGTTTAAGTCATGTTTCAGTTAATAGTGCCGAAGCAAGCACGATGCCATTGAAATTAGATGTGTATACGCCTGATAATGATTTAACGAACAGGCCTGTTTTTATTTTTATTCATGGAGGGGGATTTAGAGGTGGTTCAAAACAGCAAGGAAGAATAATCGAGTGGGCTAATTATTACAGTTCTAAAGGTTGGGTGTTTGTATCTGTTGATTACCGATTAATGAAACATAAAGGAACGATACCTCAGTTTTGGCTTGAGCGTGCGAAGAACGTTCCCCAAAATAGAGCGCCCCAATTTATGGCCATATATCCCGCTCATCGCGATGCTAAGGCTGCTTTACGTTGGGTTGTAGCCAATGCAGAAACTTATCAAATCAATACCGATTATATTACTGTTGGTGGTGGTTCAGCCGGAGCCATTACAGCCATTAGTTTGGGTATATCAAATCCAGAGGATTTTAGAGATGAAATTAATATAGAACAAGATCCAACTTTAAGCACTACAAACGTGGAGCAAGCCTATCAGATCCAAACCATAGTTGACCTTTGGGGCTCGAAAGTAGCTTTGGATGCACTAGAACAGATCTATGGTCACCAGCGCTTTGATAGAAATGATCCATCCTTATTTATTGCTCATGGCACTGAAGATCCTACTGTGCGCTTTAGTAATGCAGAGGATTTAAAAGCTATTTATTATGCCAATGACAGGCCGCTTGCCTATTATCCATTGGAAGGAAAAAGGCATGGAGCTTGGAGTGCTACTGTAAATAATAAACACTTGGAAGAGCTGGCTTTTGATTTTATAGTGGAGCAGCAAGGTTTAATTGTAGAATAAAAATTACCATTTATATGAAGAAGATACATCGTGTTTTATTTGCCTATGCTCTATTGCTAATTGCAGTTGTTTTGCCTCTTACGGCTTGTGCACAGGGCAAAACTCAGAAGCCTAATATATTATTTATTGCTATTGATGACTTAAAACCTATGTTAGGGAGTTATGGTGATAAGGACATTATTTCACCTAATATTGATGCTTTGGCGGCGCAAAGTGTACAGTTTAACAATGCCTATTGTCAGCAAGCCGTTTGCGCAGTTTCTCGTGTGAGTTTATTTAGTGGTTTACGCCCCGATCAAACCAAGGTGTGGGATTTAAAAACTAACATGCGCGATGTCAATCCAGATGTGGTGACTTTACCGCAATATTTCAAGCAACAAGGCTACGAAACAGTTGGATTAGGTAAGTTGATGCATGGTGCTAAAAACAATGATCCACTTTCGTGGACTATTCCTTACAAAGAAGATAAACATTTAAATTATTCGGAGGATTACAAGTATCCTGCTAATGGGAAGTATCAAGCCAAGGAAATTCACAAAGCCTATCGACAGAGTCGGAACCAAAAGATGGGATGGAAGGAAACCAATCGGTATTTGAAGAAGTTAGGCTTATCACCTTCCGTTGAATGTTTGGATATTCCTGACGGTGCTTACGAAGATGGTGCTGTTGCTAATGCAGGTATTGAATTATTGGATGAGCTTAGTAATAAGGATAAACCATTTTTTCTAGCCTTAGGTTTTCATAAGCCACATTTGCCTTTTGCAGCACCTAAGAAGTATTGGGACATGTATGAGCGCCATGATATACAATTAGCTCCGTATCAAGAAAAGGTAACTGGCGCTCCCGATTATGCTTACCATAGTTGGGGCGAATTACGTAACTACTCTGATGTACCACAAGAAGGACCTGTTTTAACCGAGCAGCAAAAAGAACTAATTCATGGCTATCGTGCTTGTGTATCATATGTGGATGCACAAATTGGTTTGGTAATGGATAAGTTGGAAGAACTGGGTATACGAGAAAACACCATTGTTGTTCTTTGGGGCGATCATGGCTGGCATTTGGGCGATCACGGCTTGTGGTGCAAGCATTCAAACTTTGAACAAGCCACAAGAGTGCCTATGATGATTTCTGCACCGAATATGAAACAAGGACTGCAAGCAAATACCATGGCAGAGTTTGTTGATATTTATCCAACCTTATGCGAATTAAGTGGCCTACCGCTAGGTCAGCATCTGGATGGACAAAGCTTAGTGCCGGTTTTAAAAGATACTAAAGTTCAGATTAAGGATTATGCAATCAGTCAATACCCTCGAGGTAATAAGGTGATGGGTTATTCATTACGAAGCGAAAGATACCGCTTAACGGTTTGGGTGAAGGGTGAGTTTCGGAAATCAAAAGTATATGTTGATCCGGTAATTGATGGTGTGGAGTTGTACGATTATCAGAACGATCCTTTGGAAAAGGAGTCCTTGGCTAACTCTCCAGAATATGCTGAACTGAGAAATAGCTTACAAGTCAAATTATTTGAAATCCTTAATACACAACCTTAATATGCCAATTAGAGCAATTATCCTTTTAGTATTGAGTAGTTTATTGTTGAGCTGCTCATCTGTTATTGCCCAACTGGCTTATAAGTCGATAGATGTATCGAATGAGAACATACAGGTACTTGGAGCTAATTATGTGTTTCGTGAAGATTCAAAACTATCGTATAGTCGATTTTCGGAAGCGGCTTTAAATGCACCAATGTCCGAAGCAATGTTCAACGCGTATAAGGCAAGAACAAATAGTGGTATACGTTTGCGATTTTTATCAGCCAGTTCTAAAATACGGCTAACATTCGTACCTGATTATGGTCAGAATAGAGGTTCTGAGTTTGCAGTGTTACAAAACGATGTACAGAAACAAACCTTTGCTTTTAAAGGTGAGAAGTCGAAGGGAGAAATGGTACTTGAATTTGAGAATAAGTCAGAAGGAAAAGCAAGTTTATTTGAGATTGTATTACCAAGTTTTGCTAATGTATCGTTGGTTAAGATGGAGCTTCGTGATAATGCCGAAATATTAGAGCTACCTATGGATGAGCGGCCAATCTATTTAGCCATAGGCAATAGCATTACGCATGGAGTAGGGCAAGGCGCAGCAAGTTATTTGACTTACCCATATTTATTGGCGCAAAAACTGAATTGCGACTATTATAATCTGGCTGTAGGTGGCGCCAAAATTTCACCGGCCATAGCTAAGATGTGCGCAGAGATGCCACAGGCTGATTTGATTACCATATTAATCGGATACAATGATTGGATGTCAAATGGTAAAACGGTGCTAGAATATGTAAGTGCTTATAAAGCTTATTTGAAAGAAATACGTAAGCATCAACCCAATGCTAAAATATATTGCATTACACTTACACATACCAGAGCTCCACATAGTGAAACAACTGGTATTAAACCGAACGAATACCGCGATGCCTTAAGTCAGTTGGTAGGTGAATTCCAGCAGGATGGAGATGAATTATTGTATCTAGTTAAGGGTGATGAAATTTCAAGTGAGGCTAATTTACGAGCTGATGTATTAAAAGATAAAGTGCATTTTGGAATTGAAGGAGCTGCTTTGTTTGCGGAAGAATTATATCAAATAATTAATCCTTAGAATAATTATGATGAAGTCAGTTTTCACAAAAAAAATGAATGTATTTGTTATAATTGTTATAGGTATTTTATCAATGGCTGATGTTAATGCTCAAAAGCCAATTCGTGAAATCCTTGAAAAGAATTACCCTGCTAATACGGTCTATATTGGAGCAACCAGTATGTACAGTAAAATAGGCACTAAGGAGTCCAAAATCCTGGCTCGTGAATTTTCTTACACAACACCAGCTAATGATTTTAAGCAGGGCTATGTGCATCCTAATCTTAATACATGGAGGTGGGAGCGATCCGATGCCTGGATTAAGTTTGCCAAAAAGCACAAGCAAGTCGTTCGAATTCATGGACCTATAAGTCCACAATGCTCACGCTGGGCTAAAGATGATAGTAGAACCATTCCTGAGCTCGAACAAAATATGACGGAATACATGAGTGCTTTATGCCGAAGGTATAACAATGAAGAGGTAGTACTCTGGATGGATGTAATTAATGAAACGGTTAGCCGCGATGGCACCTGGAAAACGGCGAGATCCGGTGATGATAGCTGGGAATTGCCTTGGGAGGCGATCGGCTATGTGAAGGTAGATGAGATTAAATATCCTTACCTCGATGGACAAGTCCCTATTTATATTATAAAGGCTTTTGAAATAGCCACAAAAGAGGCCAGTAACAAGAAGTTAGTCATTAATCAGCATGGTAGCATGAGTCCTTTAATCTGGAATAAAATAAAGGATTTAGTGAGATACTTACGTGATGAAGGATATAGAGTAGATGGAATAGGTTGGCAGGCACACATCAGTTATGGACGTGATGTGGAATGGGAATCCCCTGAGGTAAGTATTCAGCCCTTAAAAGATTTGATAGCTTGGTCGCATAACAATGAATTGGAGTTTCATGTTACAGAGTGCAATATTCATGTACCTGTTATGGATCCCGGAACTGAAGAGCAACACATTGCTACATATATGAATATTTTCAATGCCGTTTTGGAAATGAGAAATAGTGGAGTAGTGACTTTTAATTTATGGAATATTAAAGATGTGCCTCACTACAAGAATAAAAGTAAGTTGGTGATTGCTCCTTGGGATGCTAAGTTGAAGCCTAAGGCCATCTATTTTGAAATGCAAAAGGCATTAAGTGAGTCGGGACAAGAAAATTAAATGATTGACTAAATTATTCGTATGCACAGGCTTTTGATACTTACACTTTTATTGATGTTGTTAACATCAATAAGGGCGACATCAATAACGGATATCTCTTTCTCGGGACAAAATTGGACTTATACAAATGGTGTGAGCCAAACAAATAATGAAATAGAAATTATTGGGTCTAGCACAGCTTATCGCACAGCCACATTAACGGTGCAAATTCCGGCTAATACCAAGACCTTTTTTTTGGTCGCTGATGTCTATTTTGAAGATATGGTTTGTGGAGATGCAATACATAAAGCTCCAAAGTTTAAAATGTATAAAAGTGATGGGACTAAATTTCCTGTTTTAAACTTTTATAATCCGCTTGAAAACAGATGGGTGACAACAGGAGTGAAGGTGGAGAAAAATACGGATACACTAATAACAATTGAGTTTGGTATTCAAAGTGCCAGTGGAACAATGCTTGTTAAAAATCCACAGTTACTTAGTAGACCGCCTTCAGTGCCTGCTCTTGAATTTCCGTTTGATGTGCCCACCGATAAGACTTGCTACCTTGATATTGATCTCCAAAGTACAAGGCCATTTAACAACGATAAGCTCTCCTCTAATACACACTTCACTTGGTCGGATTATGGATGGGCAGATGATGAGGTACATCAGGTGATTAACACTCACTTCCCAATGACCAACTTGCGCTTTCCAGGTGGAACTGTTGGTAATTTCTACGATTGGCGTCGCGATGGCTATTATGAAAATCAGTATTCGTACGATAAAGGTTACAGTATGGATCATCGAGTGGGTTATGCGGGATTTGAAGCTTTTTCTTTAAGTAGTGATGCCAGTTCAACTCTTATGTTTAATGTTATCTCCGAGACTGTTGATGTGGCCAAACAACGACTTCAGAATCGTATTGATGGAGGATTGGATATTGCCTGGATAGAGATGGGTAATGAAAATTATTTTATTGGTACACAAGGTATTGGTCAGGTTGATTCAGAGGAAAATTACATATCACATACAACAGCTTTGGCAGCTGGACTTAAAGAAATAAAACCCGATGTTAAAGTAGCGGTAAATATTGAGCACGATGGTTGGGAAGCCGGGAGTTGGAATTATAAGCTAGCAAATCAGGATTATTACGATGCAACGGTTATGCATGGCTATGTTCAAACGAATACTTTTTTGCTTAATCCAATTTCGGCTCATACAATGCTGAAAGCTTACAAAGTCACACAGGAGCGTTTTAAGGCTTATAAAAGTCTATTTGGTAATAAACCTTTGTTAATGACAGAATGGAATGTGCTTTCAGATGATACGCCTATGAATTTTATTCAAACTTTATCTATCACTGATCTATTTCTGGCAATCGAGCAGGAAGAGGTAGTGAAGCAGGCTGGCATTCATATGTTATTTAAAAACGAGCATTATCATGAATCAACATTGACGTATAATATTGGTTCGCAAATGGTACTGACAGCCAATGGGGCAGTTTATTCCAAGTTGTTTGATGTGTTTAAAAACAGACAGGTGTATAGTGCTTTAAGTAACAGTACTGAGCTAGAGGCAGATCTTCCTGCTGTTAATGCTCGTGCAATTGACCATGGTGATCATATAAAAGTATTTGCTGTGAATAAGTTACCTCAGTCTTCAATATTAGATTTAAAGTTTGGTGGTCAAGACTATTCAGGGGATTATACCATGGAGTGTTTTCATGAGGATGTGGATAAGGTTTTGAGCGAGTCTTATGAATCACCAGAGGATGCTTTTGTATCTCAAAAGGGATCAGGAACAATTACTCTTCCGGCTTATTCTATTTGTGTTGTGAGGATTAGTAAAGACAATATTTCAACTGGTACTGAATCGAACAAAAGAGATGCAGAGGTCCTTTATTTTTCAACAATTGATAAAACAATTCGAATAAAATCGGATAAGCCTAGTGTTAATTGGAGTTTGTATTCCATTAATGGCACCGAGGTTCAAAAGGGAGAGGAGTTGATCATTTCAGTCAATCATTTAATCAAGGGCATGTATATTATTCAGACAGAAAGATCGCGACAAAAAGTGTTAGTTTATTAGCTAGTAACTGACTGAATTTGAATGTCTTTTTTTGTCAATCGTAAAACGTTCTAGGTAATGCGCTATACTTCTATAATATTTAGTTTTTTAACTCTGCTTTTAAGTGGTCAATCAAAAGCACAGAATGTTTGTGATGAGAATGATAAAATCATTGTTACCTCGCGAGTTACTCCCATCAACTCCTATTCTCTAATTCCATCTTCTAATGTTGGTGGTAGTATGTTTTATTGCAGTGATTTCATGAATACTGATCATGGTGGAGGTTTTCAGCTTGATTATATTGATATTTATGAAGGTGGAATGGATGGTTATCCCAATGTGCGTATAGGAGGGGCTAAAGTTGGCGGTTCATGGCATGTTGGAGATAAGGCTGTGGTTGGTATGCCCGTTCAAATTAAGGATATCCATCCTGATATGAGTTTTACATGGCTGAGCTCTCAAACTGAGGCTTGGGATGTTGATGATAAATGGATGTCGTCCATCAACTTTATTTTTGATATAAATGGAACAGAAACAAGTGAGCCAGACAATGCGCAGCGCGATTATGATTTGGTTGTAAAAGCTCAGAGTTTTAATTTCTCTGATGATTTGAATGATCAAGCAGAAGTGCTTAACCAAAAAATGTTCTTTTTTGCCCGAAATACGGATGGAAGCCTAAAGCCCTATGAACTCACACTTGATGGCCTGGTTTATACCTATGCTATACGTTACAAGTTCTTTGTGGGTGCAGGCGATAAGGATGACAAGGCACACATTAAATTAATTCCCTATGGAAGCAATGGGGCACCTCCTGTGGCAAAAATTAATGTGAAGCATTTGATTGCCACTACAAAAGATTACATTCAATATGCCGCCATACCAGAGCCGCAGTTAAGTCTCGCTTACGAGAAAATTGCTGGCGACAATACCTGGCTGAAAGCCATTGCAGCAGGATATGAAGTTTATACGGGCGAATCAACTTTGAGGGTAGATCAATTTAAGTTGTATCCTGAGGGAAGTAATACCACTTCAATAATAGACAAGGAAGAGCGACAATTAACTGTCTACCCGAATCCTTCGAAGGGCCTGTTTTATATTAAAGGAGCTGTAGTTGATCGAATCGAGGTTTACAATTTGCAGGGTCAATTAGTCAGTTGCCAAACAAGAACACAGGAAATTAACCTTAGTTTTCTAATTCAAGGCTATTATTTTCTTCGCATCAATATGAGCAATGGAAAGGTGGCCCATCGAAAGGTGCAACTACTTTTTTAAATACTCACTTGGCGTCATTCCAAAATACTTCTTAAAGGTCTGGCTAAAGTATTTAGGGTCGGTAAAACCTATCATGTAGGCGGTTTCGCTAATGTTTTTGTTTTCTTCTTTTAAAATACGTGCTGCTTCTTTGAGTTTGATCGTCATTAATAGTTGCTGGGGTGAAAGATCAGTGAGTGATTTGATTTTGCGGTATAACACTGGGCGACTCATGCCTAGCTCAATGGCTGTGTTTTCTACACTCAATTCATCTTTATCGATGTTCTCAATCACATAAGTCTTTATTTTTTCAAGAAATAATTGGTCAGTATTTGTTGGAGCAACCTCTTTAAGTTCACTTTCTGGTTCCTGAAATTTTTGCTTAAGTAAAAGACGACTTTTAAGCAAGTTAGTAACTTGAGCTCTTAATAGTTTCAAATCAAAAGGCTTCTCAAGGTAGGCGTCAGCTCCATATTCCAAACCTTCACGTTTATAATCAGGTGAATCAAGTGCCGTTAATAGTATAATTGGGATATGGCAGGTTGAGAGATTGTTCTTCAAATGTTGACACAATTGATGACCATTCATTTCAGGCATCATAACATCAGAGATGATAATATCTGGCATGTACTCCTCAACTTTATCAATGCCTTCCTTTCCATTTGAAGCGCCAAATACATTGTATTCCGTATTAAAATCTAGCTTAAGGGCTTCCAGTAGTTCAGGGTTATCTTCAACAATCAAAAGCTTGGTTCCAATGGAACTAACATTTGAATAACTTTCCTTATTCGACTGATCGACAATAAGTGTGGGCAGTTGGCTCTGATCCTCAACTTGACTAAAATCTTCATGGCTAAAATGGTGATTTCCCAGTAATAATCTGACTTTAAAAACAGAACCCTCACCCAGAGTGCTTTCAAAACTAATATCACCTTTATGTAACTCAACCAATTCTTTGGTTAACATTAATCCTACACCACTACCTACTTCCTTTGAGTTTATGGCATTACTGGCTCGGTAATAATGCTGAAATATCATCTTTTGTTGCTTAGAAGGAATTCCTTCCCCATTATCGTCAACAGTAATATTGCAATATTTATTGTCGATTACACTGCACACTGTAATTGATCCATTATTGGCCGTGTATTTGAATGCATTAGACAAAAGATTATACATCACTTTCTCCATTTTATTTCGATCAAACCAAACAAGTGGCGATGTTTCTGGAAGAGAAATTATTACATTAATGTTTTTTTCTTTAGCCAGAGGTTCAAAAGCATTTACCCGCTCTTGGATGAAACTATTAATATCATAGTCTCTAACCTGAAGCTGCATCTTTTTTAAATCCGCTTTCTGAAAGTCAAGTAATTGATTTACAAGATTACTTAATCGATCAATATTTCTTTTTATTAATGAAAGATTACTATCATCTTCTGTGGCTGATTCGATCATCTTATCAACAGGTAGTTTAATCAGCGATAGTGGCGTTCTTAAATCATGTGCTATGGATATAAAGAATTGTTGTTTTTCGTTGTTATGCCTTTCGTGTAATCGTAGTTGATTATAGTGTAAAATGACTAAGGTTAAACTCAGTATGATTAAGAAATAAAATAGGTAAGCCCAATAAGTAGTGTACCAGGGTTTATCAATACTAATTTTTAACTCTTTTATCTTGTTTTGCCATACACCATCATCGTTTGATACCATCAGTTTAAAGGTGTAATCACCAGGAGGGATTTTTGTATAATTCGCTTCACGTATTTGATTAGGGCCATTCCATTGTTCTTCGAATCCATCTAAAATCCATTTGAACATTATTTTATGAGGATTGGTATAGCTTATTGCACCAAACGAAATATTAAGGGTATTTTCATTATGGCGTAACATGAGAGATTTTTGCAGGTTGATGTTTGCTTGCAAAATACCATCTTCAGAAATATCGAGTGTTTTCCCAAATAGTTTAATTTCATTAAGGATGGGAATGTTTTTTTGTTGAGAACGTGTTATAGCATCCGGAAAAAAGTACGATACCCCCCTTGGTCCACCAATGTGTAAGTTTCCATCTTGGGTTTTACAAATGGTGTTTTCCAAAAAAGCGGTATTGGCTAAGCCATCACTTAAATCGTAATTATCGTAAACTTCAAAATCAATAATTTTAGATAAACCACCGGTTGATGACAGCCAAAGTGTACTATCATTTTGCCATTCCATACCCCGAATAAAGTTTGAAGGGAGTCCATCTCTTGTTTTTAGAAATCGAATGCTATCAGAGCTAAGCGACCATTCTGCTATACCATTGGCATCGGTACCAAATAAAAGTTTGTTGAGTTTTGGGTGCTTTGAAATACAAATAATACGATTGGATATCAATGTTTGATTAGAAGGGCGGGATACCTTATAGGTCTCTAGGTCAACCATAAATAAACCAAACAATGTACCAACATACATGTGCTTATTATATTCGCAGAATGATCTCACATTAGAAATATTAATATCAGCTAGTATTCTGTTGTAATTTAATACACTAATTCCTCCCCAAATACCTCCTGTCCAGATATTACCCTTCGAATCCGTATAAGTTTGGTATAAATGATCGGTTTGCAGGCGATGACTTTCTCTTTCCTGGTTTTCTGAAAAGATGCGTAATAGTTTACCATTAGCATCGAAACAATAAAGGCCTCGACCGTAAGTTGCAGCCCAAACATTGCCACCTTCACCTCTGCTAAATGACATGACTTGTATGTTATTATCTTTAGCTGTATTTAAATTTGGAATATGTTTCCATTTGTTTGATTTGGGCTTATATATGCTGATTCCACTTTTCCCACCATACCATCGACTACCATCTGAATTTTCGAATATGGCATGGATCACATTTGATCTTAAACTTTGCTTTTTAAAAGCAATGTGTCGTTCGATCTTGAACTTTTTTAAATTTGGATCGCTATAACTGACTCCACTGCCATAAGCACCCACCCAAAGTATATCGTCGTTACTAAAACAAATTTTATACACGCTATTGGTTGAAACGGAGCTCGCAATGTTAACATTTTGTCTGTGCCATTCTTCGTTTGCCAGATTGAGATCTGTTTTGACCAAACCCAAGCCATCGATGCCAAAAAGTAATTCATGCTCAGGCGTTAATGCAATGTCTTTTATTGGATAAACTCTGTTTTTTTTAGTGAATATTACGGAAGATATAATTGTTATATTGTCATGATTAATGGTTGTTTTATATACCATACCATCTCTACATCCTATATAATAATACTGCTCAACAAGTTTTATTGAAGTGATATCTTTATTGGCAAATGGTGAGTCTTTAAACTGAAGGAGCTGCTTGCTGGTAATGTTAATGCGATATAGCCCACTTGCATTACCCATTAATAAATTGTCGTCATCAAACTGAATAAAACAATTTACAGTGCTATTAACTTCATTAATGCTATGGATGTTTGTGGGTTCATGATTAAAGTAAAAAAGGCCAGTTGTTGTACCAACCCAAATCTTACCTTCTGCGAGCGAATGTAGAGCGGTAATATTGTAAAGGCCATCGTTAGTAGAATTAAAAAAGAGACGTTCGAATTTATCTTTTTCGCGATTATACCTGAAAACACTTCCACTTTTCGTGCCACATAGCACATCATTGTACTCTGAATATTCCAGACAGTTAATAATATCATCGTTGGGTAATCCTTTGTGCTCATAAAAACTGTAATGGATTAGATCGGTACCATTAAACTTGTCAATTCCATTATGGGTGGCAAACCACATATAACCATCTGCATCTTGTGCTAACGATACTACTCGGTTATTGGCTAAGCCTTCATCAACAGAAAGGTGTTGGAAGCGATAGTCAATGGCAAAACTTAGCGATCCAATAAAAATGGCAAAACTTGTGATAATCAGCTTTAAATAAGGATGATTGTTTGTCATGTTTAGAATAAGAGGAACTGTTATAGTACCAAATATAATCAATTATTGCTCAACCACACATACTCTTGCTTGGCCCTTAAAAATTATCATAACCAGGGTGTAAAAAATGTTCCTTAAGGGTGTGTTAATCGTTCTGTTTGCTCTAAGGTGTCAGTATAAATGCTATTTCCTACATCTATTTTATAGCAGTCTGCAATGGCTAATAGAACGATGTAAATTACTCTAACTTAATGTTGAAATGTCATTTTTTGTTAATTTGAATGGTTTACCTACCCCCACGGAACGATTCTTACATAGCTCGTGGTCGCTGATGGTAGTAATATTGCATTACACACAAATGAGAAATTTATAAAATATAAATCCATTTTAGTATGAAGAATCTATTTATGATGGGGCTAATTATAATGTTATCCTCACTTTCTGTTTATTCCCAACAAGCAAGATCAGTCTCTGGTGTTGTATCTGATGAGAGTGGACAAGGTATACCCGGTGTATCTATTATTGAGAAAGGTACAAGTAATGGTACTATCACTGATATTAATGGTAATTATTTGATTATGGTATCTGATGATGCAGTAATTGTGTATTCTTTCATTGGTTTTAAAAACCAAGAAATTGCAGTTGTCAATCAAACTAAGATTGACGTTGTAATGACAGAAGAGTATACTGATCTAGATGAGGTAGTTGTTGTTGGTTACGGAGAAATGCGTAAACGTGATTTAACGGGATCGGTTGCTTCGGTACGTGAGTCGGATGAAGTAGCTCGCCAATATCCATCGGTTGATATGTTACTGCAGGGGCGTGCCGCCGGATTACAAGTGGTTGGTAACTCTGGAAGTCCAGGAGGAGCAGTTAGTGTTCGTATTAGAGGAACAAATAGTTTACGCGGTAACAACGAACCACTTTATGTGATTGATGGGGTTTTGATTTCTACAGCTGGAACAGATGTTAGCGATGCTTCAACTGATGCAAATGAATTACAATCGGGTCAGAATGGATTGACTGGACTTAACCCTCAAGATATTGAAAGCATAGAGGTGCTTAAAGATGCATCAGCTACTGCCATTTATGGTTCACGTGGTGCAAATGGTGTGGTAATGATTACTACCAAGAGTGGTAGCAAAGGACAAAAGGGAAATGCCAAAGTTTCGGCCTATGCCAGCACTGAATGGAATATGATTGATCGTAAAATTGATTTATTGGATGGATCAGGTTGGGCAATGTATCAAAATGAAAGCAATGAATTAAATGGCTTTCAACCAAAATACCATGTTGATGGGAATAATGTTTACCCAATTTCATACGATGCTGAGGACAACCCAACAGTTGGTGATACACCTTATAAAGAGGTGAATTGGCAAGATGAAATATATAATACTACAATGAGTTATAATGCAGGTCTTTCAATTAATGGTGGGTCTGATAAATCTACTTATTATTTCTCAGCTGGATTTAATGATCAAAAGGGTATTGTAGAAACAACTCGCATAAAACGTGGTGACTTGCGATTTAATTTTTCCCGCGAATTAAGTGATCGTTTAAAGTTTGAGACTCGAACAAGTATGATGTTTCAAGATGGAACTTTTGCTCAAGCCGGTAGTAAATCTGGTGGGAACCGCAGTTTTACAAAGCAGATTCTAAGTTACCGTCCGTTGATTAGTGCTGATGATCAGGATGATGAAGATTTGGATTTGGAAGTGTCTAATCCTTATGCCTGGCTGACTGATTTTGATGATAAAACAAAAGAGATTAGAATAAACCAATCGGTAGCCTTTACTTATCAGCTGGCAAAGGGATTAAAATATAAAATAAATGCAGGTATGGATTACCGTAAAAAGGATCGTACACGCTTTTATGATGTAGGTGTATTTGTTGGTCAAAAAGAGAACGGCTTGGCAAATTACTCTTACCTTGATCGTATGGCATATGTGCTTGATAACTTATTGATGTATAATCGTAAGTTTAATAACAAGCATCATATTAATGCTGTAGCTGGAGTAACCTATGATGGTGTCGATTCTCAAAATAAACTATACGAGGTAAAGGATTTTCCAGACAAAAGCTTAAGGGCTGACTATCCGCAAGGTGGACAAATTATATTGCGGCCATTTAGTTTATTAAGTGCAAACGAGGCTATCTTTTCTGTACTTGGGCGTATGAATTATACTTTCAATGATAAATATGTATTAACAGCGAGTTTCCGAAGTGACAAATCCTCGAAGTTCCGACCAGGAAACCAAACAGGTTATTTTCCTGCAGTGGCAGGTGCGTGGCGTATGATGGAAGAACCGTTTATTAAAAACCTGGGTGTTTTTCATAACCTTAAGTTACGCTTAGGTTGGGGACAGACAGGGAATCAAGCTATTTCTCCATACCAAACATTGGGAACATACAATACGGTGTATTATGTGAATGCAGGTAATTCAACCATTGTTGGTAATGCTCCTGCACGCATTCCAAATCCTGCTTTAACATGGGAAAAAACAGATCAGTTGAATGCCGGTGTAGATTTTGGATTTTTTCAAGGTCGCTTGAGTGGTACGATCGATATTTATCAAAAAATAACTAAAGACTTATTGCAGGAAATAGAAATTGGTCCATCCAATGGTTTAACAAGCATTTTTATTAACCGCGGTTCAATTGAAAATAAAGGAATAGAATTAAGCTTAAATGGTCTTGTTCTTAATAAGAAGGATTTTAGTATTGATTTAGGAGCAAACATAGCATTTAACCGTAACGAAGTTAAGACGCTTGGTTTACCATCTACCAGTGTCTGGATTGACGGACAGGAAATGGAGAAAGAATTCTATTTCGGTAGTTCCGTTTCTACAGGTACTTATTTTAAACAACCAGCAAATGTATTTATGGTAGGCCAGCCAATGGGATTATTCTGGGGATGGAAAACAAATGGTATCTATCAAGACGATACAGCTGCTAGTGAAGGTCCAATGTTTAATGGTAACCCAAATCAGGCTGGGGATGTCATTTTTGTTGATCAAGATGGGGATGGAAATATTAATGATACCGATAAAACCATTATTGGAGATCCTAATCCTGATTTTATATATGGATTTAATTTAAATATTCAGTACAAACGTTTTTCATTAAGTGCCCTATTTGAAGGTGTACAAGGAAATGAAATCATCAATGCTTACGACATGGAATTGGCTTATGCCGAAGGTAATAGTAAGAACATATTAAATGATGCTTATTATAAAGCCTGGCGTTCAGACGCTCCATCCAATACACATCCTCGTGTTGGTTATAGCTTAAATGAGTACTTGTCGGATAGGATTGTTGAAGATGGAAGTTATTTCAGGTTAAATAACCTGACCTTGGGTTATGATATTCCAACAGATTGGACAAGTAATATTGCCAATGCACGCCTCTACACATCAGCTCGTAATGTTTTTACAATTACTAATTACAGTGGTTATAATCCACAAATTACCAGTTTTTTAAATGATGGTTCAATTATGGGTGTTGACTGGGTTGGAACACCAAATACGAAGACTTTCTTAATTGGTTTAAACCTTACCTTTTAATACTTAATTCGAAAGATTATGAAATTATTTAAATATATATCGTTAAGCATTGCACTAGGCTTCATAGGCTTTAGTTGCACCTTAGAGGAAAAACCTCTTTTCCCTTCGGCAGATAATTTATACTCTTCAGTAGAAGGCAGCCATACCGTATTAAATGGTTGCTATTCAGGTTTAGCTGATTTTAATTACTATGGTGCAGATTTTATGCACTTGACTTACTTTTCATCTGGTTTATTTACCAGTAATCGCGATGCTAGTTTGGTTGATATTATTGCTTTACAACAAACGCCATCGTTGAATTTTGTTGAAAATGTTTGGAGAGCCAGTTACCGAGTGGTTGGCCGTACTAATGATTTATTAGAGAATCTGGAAGCTGTTGAGTTAGGAGATGAATTAGAGCAGAATAATATAATGGGACAGGCCTATTTTATTCGAGCTTTGGCTTATTTTAATTTGGTCAGAATATATGGTGATGTACCATTACTCACAAAGAATCCAACTTTGGAAACAATGAATCAGCCACGTTCTGAGTCTAGTCTTGTTTACGATCAAATCATTACTGATTTAGAAAATGCCAAAGTAAAGTTGCGAGCTGCAGAGACACAAATGCCTGGCCGACCAAATATGTATGCTGCAAATATGTTGTTGGCTAAAGTTTATATGACCTTGGCAGGAAATCAATCAGCCGGACAAACTAATTATTGGCAAATGGCCTACGATGAGGCAATTGAAGTTTATGAAAAATATAATCTGGTAGCTGATTATAGAAAGCTATTTGAAGAAGGGACAGCTAATAATACACCTGAGTCGATTTTTGAAATTCAAGGTAATGTGGAGAATACACTACGCTTGCATCAGTTGTTCACTCCTTCAAATGGTAATGCAGGTCGTTCAGTTTGGGGACGAATTAAACCAAATATTGAATGTTACGACATGCATGTTGCAAAGTATCCTGATGATCCGCGTCATCCTGCAACATTTATGACAGAATGGACCAAGTATGCAGCTAATGGCAATACATCCACAGTAAAGACTTATCCCACCTGGACAAAACGTAATAATAAAGATAAAAGTTATCCTTGGTTAGATAAGTATTATATCCGCGAAACAACACGTAGTAGCTACGATACTAATATGAATTTTGTAGTGTTACGATATGCCGATTTATTATTGATGTTAGCCGAAATTGAGAACGAGCTTAATGGCCCTGATAATGCCTATCAGTATGTTAACTTGGTTTTAGCTCGTGCTCGAAATTCAGCAGATATACCTTCGGTTGAACCAGCTGATTGGAGTGGATTATCGCAAGAAGAATTTAGAGCGGACATTATGTTTGAATACCGTTTTGAATTGTTAGGTGAAGGCCACGAATGGTTTAATGATCGCCGACGAGGTTATGAATATTTTAAAACTAACGTTATTGATATTCATAATAACCACCCAGGTTATGACTTCAATGTGAAACGCGATGTGTTTTTGCCTGATAATTCAAGGAACATGTTGATGCCAATTCCACAGGCAGAAATCACAGGAAATCCAAATATTACTCAGGATGATCAAAATCCTGGTTACTAGAAATACTTAACTACACCCAGCAATGGGTGTAGTTATTAATCCTAACAGCTACTTGATTTCATTTAAGTAGAGCAAAGTTAATTAGTCAAATATGATTAAGATATCTGATTACATAAGAATTGGACTAGTCACATTACTAGTGACATCCTGTTCGTTTCAGAAGAGTGACGATCAGGCCTTGTACCTTAATTCAAATGCTTCTGTAGAGCAGCGTGTAGATAATTTGTTACAACAAATGACTCTTGAAGAGAAGGTGGCGCAGATGTGCCAATTTGTTGGCTTGGAACATATGAAACAAGCTGAGAAGAATCTCTCGAAAGAAGATATGGAGAAGAGTGATGCACAGGGGTTTTACCCAGACCTGCATTCCACTGATGTTGAAAAGATGGTTGAGCAAGGTTTGATAGGTTCATTTTTGCATGTAACAGATGTGAAGGAGGCTAACTATCTGCAAAGTTTGGCTCAACAGAGTCGCTTAAAAATTCCATTGTTAATTGGGATTGATGCTATCCATGGAACGGCCTTAGTAAAAGGTGCTACTGTGTATCCTACGCCAATAGGTTTGGCTAGCACATGGGACACAACTTTGGTAAAGAAAATGTCGATTGAGACAGCGAAAGAAATGAGAGCATCAGGTGCAACGTGGACTTTTACTCCTAACCTCGATGTGGCACGCGATGCACGATGGGGTAGAGTTGGCGAAACTTTTGGAGAAGATCCTTTTTTAGTTGCTGATATGGGTGTTGCTATGATTGAGGGATTGCAAAATACGAATAGCAATGAGTCCTTCAATGTGATTGCCTGTGCTAAACACTTAATAGCCGGTAGTGAATCGGTGAATGGTTTAAATGGCGCACCAACAGATTTATCGGAGCGAACCATTCGTGAGATTTATCTACCTCCTTATAAAGCTGCTGTTGATGCTGAAGTATTTTCACTCATGACTGCTCACAACGAACTTAACGGTGTGCCTTGTCATGCCGATAAATGGATGATGACTGAAGTCTTACGCGATGAATTAGGTTTTAAAGGTTTCATCGTAAGTGATTGGATGGATATAGAGCGATTGGCTACACGTCACTTTGTTGCAAAAAACCAGAAAGAGGCCTGTTATCAAACCATAGATGCAGGCATGGATATGCACATGCATGGCCCTGAGTTTTTACAACCCGTAATGGAGTTGGTGAAAGAACGTCGTTTGACGGAAAAGCGAATTAATGAGTCTATTCGTCGTTTGTTGGAAGCCAAGTTTCGACTGGGTTTATTTGAAAATCCATTTGTGGATGAGGCTGTTACTAAGACTACCTTATTTAATGCAGAGCATCAGAAAACCGCATTGGAGGCTGCTCAAAAATCAATTGTATTATTAAAAAATACGGATCAGCTTTTGCCCTTAAGTAAAACGAAGAAGCAAACCATTTTTATAACTGGCCCTAATGCCAATAATGAAAGTGTATTGGGCGATTGGTCGGCACAACAATCTGCCGATCAGGTGTCAACTGTATTAGATGGATTAAAGGAACTAGATACATCTTGCAGTTTTGACTATTTAGATGTTGGTCATAATCCACGTCATGTAAGTAAAGCCCATGTTAAGCAAGCCGGCAAACGCGCAACTAAAGCTGATTTGGCCATTGTTGTAGTTGGGGAAAATTCCTTCCGTTGGGAATGGGATATTAAAACATGTGGTGAAAACTCAGGGCGTTCCGACATTGGCCTGGCTGGATTGCAGCAAGAATTAGTTGAAGCTGTTTACAATAGTGGAACACCTACAATTGTTGTTCTGGTTAATGGCCGACCGCTGGCAACTGAATGGATAGCAGATAATATTCCTGTTCTTATTGAAGCTTGGGAGCCTGGAAGTATGGGAGGTAAGGCTTTGGCTCAGATTCTTTTCGGAGACGTGAATCCATCCGCTAAATTAACCATTAGTATACCTCGTAGTTCGGGTCATTTATTAACGGTTTACAACCACAAACCAACCCACTATTTCCATAAATATGTTACCTCAAAATCAACGCCCTTATATGAATTTGGTTATGGTAAAGGTTTTTCTGATTACAACTATCAGAACTTGCAATTATCAAAGCAAACGATTGGAAAAAATGAAAAGATCTTATTAAAAGTAGAAGTTACTAACATCGGGAAATACGATGGAGATGAAGTGGTTCAGCTCTACTTGAATGATAAAATATGTTCGGTAACGCGCCCGGTAAAAGAGTTGAAGGCTTATCGACGTATCGCCTTGAAAGCTGGCGAAACAAAACAAGTGACCTTTGAAATCACATCAGACATGCTGATGTTTTTAGATAAGCACTTGAAATCGACCATCGAAGTTGGTGAATTTACTGCCATGGTTGGAGGATCATCACGCGATAAGGATTTATTATCTATTCCTTTTAGATATGTTGAATAAAAATAGAGTTGTATGTTGAAAAAGATAAAGTGTTTAATTGTTTTATTCTCAGTTTTTATTTCGTTTTCATCAGCCCAGATAGGAAACCAGTTAGGCTATCATCCTAAAGCTGAGAAACGGCTTTTTTATCCGGGTCAATTTGCAAATACAGACTTTAAGGTACTTGATATGAAAGGTGATGTAGTGTTTGAAGGCACAACTAGCTCAGACAAAGAATGGGAGTACTCAGGAACAAGTGTATGCCTTGCTGATTTTTCAACACTTTCAAAAAAAGGTCAATATGAGTTGATAATTAAGGGGCGTAATGATGCAGATCCGATATTGATTTCAACATCAATTTATGAGGATCTTTCGAAAGCTCTTGTTAAATCATTTTATCATGCCCGGGTTTCTGTTGAGATACTTAAGGAGTTTGCAGGAGAATATGCCCGCCCAGCAGGACATCCTGATGATAAGGTTATTATTCACTCAAGTGCAGCTTCTAAACAACGTGCAGCTGGTTCAACCATTTCTTCACCTGGCGGATGGTACGATGCAGGTGATTTCAACAAATACATTGTGAATTCAAGTATCACAACTTATAGCATGTTACATGCGGTTGAGATGTATCCTGAAAGGGTAAAGCTTATGAATTTGAATATTCCGGAAAGTGGGAATGCTACACCTGACTTATTGGATGAGACAATTGTGAACATAAAATGGATGCTCACAATGCAGGATCCAAATGATGGCGGTGTATATCATAAACTAACATCAAAAAAGTTTTGCGGGATAAAAATGCCACACAAAGACTTGTCGGATCGATATGTAGTTATGAAAAGTACTGCGGCAACGCTTGATTTTGCTGCTACAATGGCTAAAGCCGCACGTGTAATAAAAGATTATAAAACGGATTACCAGGCTTTGGAAAAAGAATGTGAAACGGCTGCTCATTATGCATGGCTTTGGGCAATGGCTAATCCTTCAGTTTTATACAAACAAGCTGATGATATTAAAACTGGTCAATATAAGGATGATAAAATTGCTGATGAGTGGTTTTGGGCTGCCAGTGAACTGTATTTGCTTAGCTCTGATAA
This sequence comes from uncultured Carboxylicivirga sp., assembly GCA_947503525.1. GTDB lineage: Bacteria > Bacteroidota > Bacteroidia > Bacteroidales > Marinilabiliaceae > Carboxylicivirga. Next base: position 826,003 of record CANNEA010000001.1, read on the forward strand.
AAAGTATTTAAAAAAGGTTGATTTCGATAGTACAAATTTTGGTGTGCCGCAATGGGGTAGAGTCAGTAGTTTAGGTTTGTATTCAATACTCACTCAAAATGATGGTAAGGCTAAAGTATCTGGTGAAAAGAAAACCGCTAAGAAAAAACTATTATTCCAGGCAGATAAATTAGTGAAGGAATTCGAAAATTCTGCTTATCGTATTTCAATTACTAAGTTTCCATGGGGTAGTAACAGTGAGGTGGCTAACCAAGGTGTTTTGTTATTGCAGGCCTACCATCTTACTAATGATTCTAAATATTTGAAGGCCGCTGATGCTTGTGCTTCGTATATATTAGGCGCAAATCCTTTGGATTATTCGTTTGTCACAGGCTTTGGTCGCAAAAGTCCCATGCATATTCACGAACGACGTTCAGAATCAGATGGAATTGATGCACCTGTGCCTGGTTTGCTGGCAGGAGGTCCAACACTTCAGGCACAACATGATTGTGGGAAGAATAAATATCCATCTGAATTTCCGGCAATGTCATACTTAGATAAGGAGTGTAGTTTTTCTACTAACGAAATTGCAATTAATTGGAATGCAGCCGCTGTGTATTTATTTATTGGCTTGGAAAGTATTTATAATGAAGGAAACTATTAATAATATGAAGCATTTAAGTTTAGTTTTTAGTTTGCTTTTATTGCTATTGTCGCAACAAATTTTGGCAAATATAAAGGGGGTTGAGGGAAATAAGAAGCCTAATATTATCTTTTTTATTGCCGATGACATGACTCGCAATATGTTTAATTGTCTGGAGGAAGGCAAGGGTAAAAACCTAACGCCAAATATCGACTTTTTGGCCGAGCACGGTACAATTATGATGCAGCAACAAGTAAGTGCTACGGTATGTACGCCCAGCCGTTTTAATGTGCTGACTGGGAAATATGCAAGTCGAGCTGAAAACCCAAGCTTTTTAAAGCAGAGTCGTAAGAATAATAATCAACGCGTAGTTGAGTGGAATACACATATTTTGCCCGGTGAACAGAATTTGGTAAATGCGCTTCAGTCTTCGGGCTATTATACTGGTGCTGTTGGTAAGAACCATGTTTTTGAAGTTGAGAAATACAAAAAGATTCCCTTATCGGCTGATGCTTCTGATATAAAGGTTATGAAACAACAGTTGCTGAACTATAAGAATACAATTGAGGCCTATCATCAGTGCGGTTTTGATTATGCCGATGGAATTTTTTACGAGAATCCTGATTTTAACGGACCAATGGATTTGGCTGTGCATAACCTGGATTGGTCAACTGAAGCAGCACTTAAGTTTCTGGATGATACCAATGAGAAACCATTTTTTCTATACTTTGCTACAACTATTCCTCATGGTCCTCAAAAGGCTTATCGGGCCTGGAATGCTGATAGAACCATTACTCCAATTGGAGTACTTGACGAAGCACCATCTTGTTTGCCACATAAATCAACCATACCAACTCGGCTTAAAGAAGCAGGTGTTAAAGTGATTGATCCAAAAGCCAATCTGCTTTGGATGGATGATGCCTTGGGTGCGCTCATTCAAAAATTAAAAGATATTGGTGAATTTGAGAATACCATTATTTACTTCTTTAACGATCATGGTCAATATGCGAAAGGTACCATATATCAGGGATCAGTCAATAATCCAAGTATTATCTGGAAGAAGGATGGATTTGGTGTAGGTAATAATTGTGAAACCTTGGTTTCAAACGTTGATTTCATGCCAACTATTCTGGAACAGGCCGGAGTTAACCCTAAGAAATATGAGTACGATGGACATAGCTTTGCCAAGGTATTAGAGGGAAAGAAAGAGGTTTCCAGAAAGTCACACTATTTTGAGATTGGTTATTCGAGGGGCGTTCGTATGGGGGACTACAAATACATAGCTGTTCGTTATCCGCAATGGGTAAAAGATATCGATGATGAAGAACGTCAGGTTATTCTTGATGATTACAATAAAATATTAGCCGGAAGAGGAAAGTCACCAAATAACCTGGATCCAAAGGCAGGTTTTGGCCATGTTCAAATTGTGCCCGGCGGTGGTGATGCAGAATATCCAGCGACACAACGATATAAACACTATTCCGATGCTAATCAGTTGTATAACCTGAAAGATGATCCTCAGGAACAAAACAACTTGTTTGATGATCCTGAGTACAGTGAAATGGCAGAAAAAATGCAGGCCGAATTACAGAAGCATATTAGCAACATTCCGGGTGGTTTTGGAGAATTAAAAAAGAAGTAATATTGACTTTAGATGATGTCTGATATGGCTAGAGCATTGTGTTATATGGGAGTTTTAAGTTTCGTAGCATCGATATTACTATCGTGCGATACGAAGCTTGAAAAACAAAATGTTTTGCTCTTGTACATGGATGATTTGCGTCCTGAATTAGCTTGTTACGGACAAGAACACATCCATTCACCCAATATTGATGCTTTAGCCGCCAAGGGAGTTAAGTTTACCAATGCCTATTGTAATGTGGCTGTATGTGGCGCATCGCGCGCTAGTATGCTCACCGGATTACGCCCTACTCGCCATCGTTTCAGAGATTATAAAACATTTGTGCAAGACGATACTCCCAATGTAAAAACTTTGCCTCAGCTGTTTAAAGAGAACGGTTATATCTGTATTTCTAATGGTAAAATTTATCATCATTTGGATGACCGCATGAGTGATTGGGATGAAGTGTGGCGTCCTTATGCCTTTGAGGAAAATTCAGAAGGGTTGAAGCCAACCGATTGGTGGCAATCCTTGTGGCGCGATTATTTGTTGCCAGAAAATAAAGCAGTCTATAAGCAAAGCGATAGAGGGCCAGCCTATGAAAAAACTGAGGTTGCCGACACCGCATATATTGATGGTTTAATGACTCAAAAAGTTATCCGTGATCTGGAGAAACTCAAACAGTCGAACCAAACCTTTTTTCTGACAGCAGGATTTATCAGCCCACATTTACCTTTTAATGCTCCCGCACGACATTGGGATAAGTACGTGCGTGATCATATTAATCTTCCAACGAATAATAAACCAGCGCAAGACGAACCACAAGTTTTGCGATTTCCATCACATGAGATTAGACAATACACAGATATACCTTCAATTGATGAACTAATACCTGACGAACAGGCTACTTCGCTTATTCATGGTTATTATGCTACGGTTAGTTATGTTGATGCTTTAATTGGAGAAATACTAAATAAGCTGAAAGAGCTGGATCTTGAAAAAAACACTATAGTTGTATTAGTTTCCGACCATGGTTATAACTTGCAGGAACATGGACAATGGGCCAAATGGACTTATCATTCAACATCAACACAAGTGCCATTAATTATATCATCACCTATTTTTAATAATAGTGGTAAAACTCAAGCTTTGGTTGAATTAGTTGATCTGTATCCAACATTTGTAGAATTATGTGGGCTTGAATCAGCTCCTGAGCAGCTTGATGGACAAAGCATGGTTCCTTTGCTTAATAATCACCAGAAGCAAGGTAAGGATCATGTTCTAATCAATAACCGGACAGCTTACACAATTAAAACCGCACGTTACAGTTATACCGAGTTACTTCATGAGGATAATGATCAAGTAATGGCTCGAGCCTTGTATGATCACGCCAATGATGAGAGGGAAGAGAAAAATGTAGCTGAAATGCATGAGTACACAAATGTGGTAGATAGTTTGCATGATATATTACATCAAGAATATCAAGAAAATATTAACATGTCGCCTGTAAGCGATGTGCAATAGAATTTTAGGAATAACAGAAAGATAAGACGATATGAAGAAATGGTTTTCCTTATTATTACTAGTAGTTGCATTAAGTACAAATGCGCAAGATCGACCAAATATATTATTTATCGCCATTGATGATATGAAACCCTTAACAGGGAGTTATGGTGCTGATTTTATGCATACTCCTCATATGGATGCCTTGGCTAATTCAGGTATGATTTTTACCAATGCACATTGTCAACAAGCGGTTTGTGGACCTTCACGAGCTAGCATTATGACTGGTATGCGCCCCGATTTTACTGGTGTATGGGATTTGAAAACCCGAATGCGTGATGTGAATCCAGATATTTTGGCTATGCCCGAATATTTTAAAAATGAGGGTTACGAAACAGTAGCTGTAGGTAAAATTTACGATCCGCGATGTGTTGATAAGGATTACGATAAACCATCATGGAGTATTCCATATAAAGAAAGTTCGAAATATAACTATCCTGAGGAATATGGCGAGCCAGCCTTGTCGTATTATGCGCTTGAAGACCGTAAGAAGAAAGTACATGCCCTTGAAGAAGAAGCCCGCGCGAAGAATGTTAATGTGCACAAATATGTGAGTTCTCGTTTCAAACCATCCGTTGAAAAGGCTGATGTGCCGGATGAGGCTTATATAGATGGACAGATTGCTGTTAATGCCATTAACTACATTGATCAATTTGATAAGAAGAAAAATAAACCATTTTTCTTAGGTGTTGGATTTAAACGGCCTCACTTGCCTTTTGCTGCACCTACTAAATATTGGGATTTATATAATCGTGATGAAATTGAACTCGCCAAATACCCTCATCCAGTAAAAGATGGTGTTAATATTGCCTATCACAATTCGGGCGAATTACAGAGTTATACTGACATTCCACCATTAAGCTCCTTTACCGATATCAATACCATGGAATTGCCAGAGTCAAAGCAAAAAGAGCTGATACATGGCTATTATGCAGCTATTTCATACATAGATGCCCAAGTTGGTAAAGTGATGGCAAAACTAAAAGAAACAGGCCTGGATAAAAATACCATAGTGGTGCTTTGGGGCGATCATGGCTGGCATTTAGGCGATCATAACTTGTGGTGTAAACATTCAAATTTTGAACAGGCAACACGCGTACCGTTAATCATCACGGCTCCGGGTTTTGATGCCGGAACATATGCTCATCCAGCTGAGTTTATTGATGTTTTTCCAACCCTATGTGATTTGACAGGCCTTGATACACCATCGCAATTGCAAGGTGTAAGTTTGGTGCCAACATTTAAGGATAATGACGAAATGGTGAAACCCGTTGCTGTAAGTCAATTCAATCGTGGTAAGAAAAAGGGCTACTCTATACGAAGTGACCGTTTCAGATTAACCTTATGGATGGAGGATGCCTGGAATACGACTATGCCAATTGAAGCTAATACGATTGTTGCTGGTGAATTGTATGATTACAAAGGTGATCCATACGAAACAACCAATTTGTACGAACAAGAGAAATACTTAAAGGTGAAAAAGCAGATGCTTCAAATTTTCCTTGATTTTGTGATTGATCAAAACGCCCAATGTAAAGGTTCTGCCACTAATAAATCTGCTTCTAAGCCTGGCCAAAGTCAGGAAGATCTGCTTGTTACTATAGGGAAAAGCATAAATGAGAATTGGAAGCCTATTATGCGTAATGGAGCCAATTGTGATTTTAAGATTGATGGACAAACCTTAAGTGCCGATGTGAGCTCTTTGGGAAAGAAACCATGGGATCTTCAATTGGAATACAAAGAAAAAATAGCCATACAGAAAGGTCAATCCTTAGTGATTACTATGAAATATAGCGGTCCGGAGATGAAAATTAATATGAGTACTGCTGATAATAAACGACAAGCTCGAATTATTAAGGCTAGCAAAGAAAAAAGTACTCAAACTATTTCCATGCCTGTCAGTGACAATGGAAACTGGACTCTGAAATTTAGTTTTATAAATAAGGGAGAGTACACCATATCTGATTTTAAAGTGACTATTAAATAATTGAAGACTATTTAGAAGTATATTGTTATGAAGCAAGTATTTAATCTTTTTATATTTATTGCCTTCCTTACGAGCTGTACAAGTTCAAATAAAGGAAAACACGACACGACACCTGACCTAGTACTCACTGAAATTGATGGCGCGAAGAAGCGTAATGTCATCTTTATTTTAACCGATGACCATCGCTACGATTATATGGGTTTTACTGGAAAAGTACCTTGGCTGGAAACGCCACAGATGGATAAGTTAGCCAAGGAAGGTGCTTACATGAAAAATGCCTTTGTAACCACATCTCTTTGTTCGCCAAGTAGAGCTAGTATACTTACTGGGCAATATTCACATGTGCATACCATTGTTGATAATAATGCACCTGATCCTGGTGATTTAATTTACTTTCCACAATATCTTCAACAAGCAGGTTATCAAACAGGCTTTTTTGGGAAGTGGCATATGGGAGCGGAGCATGATGATCCGCGTCCTGGATTTGATCATTGGGAAAGTTTTAAAGGGCAAGGCGATTATTATGCGCCAAATCTGAATATCAATGGTGAACGCATTCAGTATGATGAAGAGACGTATGTGACTGATTTATTAACGGAACATGCACTTGAATGGTTAGATAATCGCGATCAAGAAAAACCGTTTTTCATGTATCTATCGCACAAAGCCGTGCATGCTTTGTTTAAGCCGGCAAAGCGTCATGATGGCATATATAATGGAAAAACCATTGAACTACCTGCTACCTATACTCAAACCATTGGTGATGACTATAAAAATTTAAAATGGCCCGAATGGGTAAAGCAGCAACGTCATAGTTGGCATGGTGTTGATTACATGTATCATGGTCAGAATGGAAATTTTAATGAGAACCTTCAGAAATATTGCGAAACACTTTTGGGTGTGGATGAGAGTATTGGCTCCGTAATGGAATGGTTAAAATCCAATGGATTAGATGAGTCAACCATGGTTATTTACATGGGTGATAATGGTTTTAGTTGGGGAGAACACGGCTTGATTGATAAACGCCATTTTTATGAAGAATCGGTTAAAGTGCCAATGTTAATTCGTTGTCCTGAAATTTTTGAAGGAGGCAAGAACATAGAGCGCATGGTTCAGAATGTTGATATTGCACCAACAGTGTTTGAATGTGCCGGAGTCGAGAAGCCTGAATATATGCCAGGTAAATCTATGATTCAACTGTTGAAAGGCAATGAAGAGGGATGGAGAGAACGCGTTTATTACGAATATTTCTGGGAGTACGATTTCCCGATGACGCCTACTGTTTTTGGGGTTCGCACCGATCAGTATAAGTACATGCGTTACCAAGGAATTTGGGATCAGAATGAATTATACGACATCATAAACGATCCGGATGAAATGTACAACTTAATGGGCGATCCTGAATATGCAGATGTAGCCAAGCAGTTGGCTTCCGACTTATATGATTGGTTGGAGGAAACACATGGAATGAATATTCCATTAAAGCGTACGGTTAAAAATCCGTATGGAGATTATCGTCATCCACAACAATATTAATAATTTATCCTGTTTCGTTTTACGGAACAGGATTTTTATATAGACATAATGAAAACATTCTTTCGCGTAGGTATTCGTTTATTGCTTTTATTGTTATTTGTAGCTTGTACTTCTGTTAAAAAAGAAGAGAAGAAACCAATGAATGTACTTTTCTTTCTGGTTGATGACCTTGGTTGGGCTGATGTTGGATATAACGGTTCTAAGTTTTACGAAACTCCCAATATTGACCTCTTGGCTAAGAACGGTATGGTTTTTAATAATGCCTACGCAACACATCCGCGATGTGTGCCATCGCGTTATTCCTTAATCACCGGGAAATATCCTGCACGAGCTCAAATGCCCGGGCCAGGCGAAGGTAAGTTGCAAGGGCATGCAAATGTACGACCTGGTGATGAGGGTAAGTTGAAAGCTGATGAACATACCATAGCATCAGCATTGAAAGAAGTTAATTATGCTACTTTTTTCGCTGGCAAATGGCATTTGGCCACTTCTGGTACTATGCCTGAACATGTTGGATTTGATGTGAATGTTGCAGGTGGTCATGCCGGATCACCCATCTCATTCTTTCAGCCTTATAATGAAGGTAAGCAGGCCGGTAAAAAGAAGCCAATTGAAGGCTTAGATGATGGGCCGGAAGGTGAGTATTTAACCGATCGTATCACCGATGAGACCATAGCCTGGTTAAAGCAACATCATGCTACAAATCCATCGCAAGCATTTTTAGCCTATGTGTCGCATTATGCTGTACATGAACCTTTACAAGCTAAACAAGAACACATTGATAAGTTCGAAGAAAAGAAAGTTCAAATGAAGTATAAAGGTGCTGCCTTTGTTGATGAAGGGACAGGTACTACCAAAATGCATCAGGACGATCCTGCTTACGCGGGTATGGTTTATAGTATGGATGAAAGTCTGGGTAAAATCCAAGCCACATTAAAGGAATTAGGTATGCTTGATAATACCATCATTATTTTCTTTTCTGATAATGGAGGACTCTCCAACAAAGGATTTAACCCACGACGTGTAGCAACGTCTAATTATCCATTACGTGCAGGTAAAGGACATTTGTATGAAGGAGGAGTTCGTGAACCTATGATTGTGCAATGGCCAGGAGTAACACAATCGGGAAGTAAATCAGATATTATTATTACTGGTTGCGATTTCTTTCCTACCATATTAGATATGCTTAATGTTCCTCTAAAACCCAATGCTCATTTGGATGGAATCAGCTTTGTTGAGGTTTTGAAGGGTAAGCAAAGCAAGGATGACGACAGGGCTGTCTTCTGGCATTCCCCCGTTGATCGCCCTCATGCTACTGGCGACTCTAACAGTACAGCCATTCGTAAGGGAAAATATAAACTAATAGAGTTTTACGATAATGACATAGTTGAGTTGTATGATTTAGAAAGCGATTTATCAGAGCGAAATAATCTCGCAGGAAGTTTACCTGCTGTACGTGATTCTTTATTGAGCGAATTACACAATTGGCGTTTAGATGTAAAAGCCTATGTGAAATAAATAAGAATTGAAATTAAGGATTTTTATGGATATTTGCTTTATTATTGTGGAGAATATTTTGGTGCTTAAGTCTGAAAATTGGTGCATAAACAAATCATCAAACCTAATCTATAAGTGTTAGTGTAATACTTGGAACTTAAATAGTTCCTTCAATTTCTTTTTTGATAATGCTGTTTTGCACTTGATGAAAGAATTATGCCCAGGCAAATCAGCATGTATCTAGCCCTTTTTTTACCTGTGGAATAAACTAAAATTCATCAATCCGATCCATTTCGCACGAAATGAATTGATACAACAGGGTAAGATTGACTCAGTCAATACTTTCATCAAAACCATGAAAGAACTAGATACCATGGGCTATCTGTACTATCAACCTTCACAGAGTGCCTATTGATTATCAAGTGTCACTCTTATCACTTTTGATACAAGCACTGATAAAAGCCTTGCTATAACCAGTGGTAATAGCAATGATACAAGTACTTCTACAAGCGAACTATTTCCTTAAATAATAACTATAGAACTATTCGGAGCCAAGCAAGCCTTGCTTGTCCTCGCCTCTTCACCAAAGATGCCCATTGTTAGCCACTAAACATGTTTCTAAGCGATGCATTTCTTATACGCTAATGCAAAGCTATTGTCGGTCGACGATGTGCAAAAGAGTTCGGCATAAACCCGCCATTGATGCGCATTGCGATTAAATGATGACCAAAACACATGTGCTTTTGTATTTATATTAATCGACACTTTAAAGCCATTTAAGTCCTTAAAAGCAGATCAGTTTTGATGTCAAAGGGGTAATGCCCATCAATCCTTGCCCAAGCACAGGCCATTTAAATCCACTTCCTTTTGCAGCCTACGCCTACCTTTTAATAAAAGTGGCTTAAGCGATAAAGAAATGCCGCAATATGTTTCATTATGCGATATAGATGAGTCAAAACACTTCAAAGTCTCTGCTTTTTATATCAAAAAGCCCGACTTGGGAAAAACCAAAACCATAATAGATGACTGTATTATCTCCAAATAAGATTAATGCTAACCATGTTTAATCCCAATCGAGTCGTTTGATAAAGTCAAATCAAATCTAAACACTGCAATAATAATAATTTCACCCAAGTTGGTATGAACTTGGGAAAAATCGGTGGCTTAAAAGAATAATTTTGCCTGAACAATAGTGAAATCTAAACTTCTACGAAGTGAATGCAAGATGTGTTTTTTAGTACCTAAAAACGTTGGTTCTTGCCCTCCGGGGGTAAACAGAAAAACATGAGTGAATGCAAAAATATAAATAGATGTGTGGCCCAAATTAAAAGTGAAAGACAAATGAACTATTCAAATGAAGGTCTATATTACCGCTGAAGAGACGCGTAAATATTAGTGCTAATCTTTTATTGTTTATAATAGAAATACGGAATAGTACTATCCGTTTTGAAACTTCAGAGGGTATGCTATTTTAAGCTAGTTGATGCCTAGTGACATAGGTATAACTACTGAACCAAATAGCTCAAAAAATTAACTTAGTTTCCTTTTTAGTTTTTTCATGTCCTCGCTCACTTTTTTACTAATTACTTTGGAATAAAATTGTGTGGTGCGAATACTTTTGTGTCCTAACATTGAACTGGTGGTTTCGATCGGAACCCCAATGGCTAAAGTGACTGTAGTGGCAAAAGTATATCGTGCAATATCAAAAGTCAAATTCTCATGTATCTTGCTAAATCCGCTATTTCTTTAAGGTAAGCATTAATTTTTTGGTTGCTAAGTCTAGAGAAAATATGATCATCGGTTAATTGTTAGTCTAAGATAGATTGGATGCGAGCCATCCTGCCTTGAATACGATTCTCTTAATACTCATTTTGTTCTTGAGTTCATATTATTTCCATTTTGTGTACAAACAATTGTCAAACAAATCTGGAAATAAGTTGAGATTTAGATGGTTAAGAAATTGAATAGAATATGTCTAAATGACTGAAAGTGAAAACTTTTGAAATTTTTGATTTCAAATATTTTCACTTTCTAGTGGAGCTGCAGGGAATCGAACCCTGGTCCAGTACCTTTTTTATTTCCAGAACTTTATAATCAAATTAAAGAGCTTTTGTAAAAGCAATTGTCAAACAATTTTTTAATTAACTTTTACCAATACACTACCTTACAAATTTAAGTAAAAGATTGTACTTTAGTACTTAGTTGTCGTAAGTTACAGATTGACAGATTGATAAGATAGCACAAAAAAAGCACTATCAGTTCAAGAGTACTATTTTTAGTTTAAAAATTCTTTTACCTTTTTCGGTTCAATTTTAATGTTTCTATCGTAATAGCCTTTAATGGTTAGCCATTGTGGGTTCGTAAATTCAGTGTTGGATTCTGATTTTACAAGGTTTATATTTATACTATCCTTAGATGAGTATGTAAGTTCAATCCATATAATATCACCTATTTCAATACCGCGACTAGTAAAAAACTTGTCGTATATATTTTGTGTTAAAATTTCTATGTTTGGTTGTGTTGAAAGTATGTGGTTTGGGTTATTTGAAATTAATACTGCTGGTTTATTGCAGTTTTCTGCAAATATTGAAACTAAGAAGCTTGAATATTCATTGTTGGAATAAATCAATTCTTGATAATCAAAATCCTGATTAATGATGTTGTGATCCTTTTTAAACGCTGAATTAACAAGGTCTATAATTTCCGTTTTTACTTTATCTAAATAGGATAAATACTGCAAATATTTATTAGAATTCTCAATTCTTCTTTGATGCTTAAGGTATCCTGTAGGTTTGATGCCTTTAAATTCTGTTTTGTATTGTTCCTTATAGAACAACTGAAATGGGAAATTGTAAATAGCACAAGTCTTGAAGATGTCTGCGGGTTCTAATTCACAATTGTTAATGCTATTTTTAAATTTTATTTGATCATAACCCAATAAAGTAGCAGCTTCATTAAGATTAATTCCTTTAGCCTCCAAAACCTTATCAAGTTGTTTAATTTGATTGCGATCTATTATATGATCTGCAGTCCAAACTGACTCTTCGTTTCCTAGGTATTCAAGTGGTTCAATTTTAAGTAACTGACATATTTTGAGGAATGAGTCAAGTTTAATGCTGTTAATGTTATCCAGCATCTTTTGAAGCCCAGGTCGGCTAATATTCATTCTTCTGGCAAATTCATTTAGCGAAATATTCTTCTCTGATAACTTATTAAGTACTGTTTTTGAGAAATGCTTTAGTTCCAAAATATGATGATTTGATGAAAAAATTTGGTCAAGATTAAATTCTTTTCAATATTTGCAACAAAAGATGCCAATGGCATAAATAGTTTCAAGTATTGAATTATATTTATTTCATAAATCTAATATACGAATGGAAAACGAAAAAATAGAGTTTGTTCAAGTACCGTTGAAGACATTTGAGTATAAAATGGAAAGTATTGTACTTAGAACCTTACGAAAGTATGAGCGGATTAGAGCGGTAGAAAAGAAGTCAGAAGAGACTTTATTAACTAAGAGTAAAGCGGCAAAGACATTGGGTGTATGTTATAATACCTTGAGCAATATGATTGATAAGGGGCTTATTAAGACCACATTAGACCATAAGAAAATACTTCAATCATCAATAGACGAATATTACAAGAATAATAGATAGCAGCTATGAGAGATCTTAAATCAGAAATCTTGACTGCTACAGATGGTGGATTGGATATTTTAAAAAATCTATACCCTCAAATCCCTCAAAACCTAAAAAAGAATTTTAGGATACGCCCTCCGGAGAAAGATACAAATATGAGTGCATCTCTTTGGTTAAATAATGATGGAGTATATTATTTAAATGATTTTGGGGATCGAAGTTTGAATGGAAATGCAATTGATCATTTTATGCGCTTGAAAAATGTTGATTTTTCAAGCGCTATTAAGATGCTTGCTGAAGATTTATCAATTATTAATCCATCTTCTACTCAAAGACAAAGATCAGAAGAGAATATTATTCAAATTACAGATAAGGAATTAGTATTAAAAAAGTTCACTAAACGAGAACTTGAATATTTTGGGGATAAGATTACCTCTCAGTTACTAAGTCAATACGATATTCATTCAGTCAGGAAATATGGGAAATTAAAATCTTCACCTGATTATTTCTTGTTTTTTTACGGTCCTTTCAAAAACGGACAAAAAAAATGGGGTAAAATTAATAAACCTCAAGATAAAGAGGATCGATTTTTTCAGATAGGTGAAAGATCTAAAGATTTTATTTTTGGCTTTAAACAATTGCCTGATTTTACCTCTGAAATTTTTATTGCAGCTGGAGAAAAGGATGTTGTATCCCTTGCATCAAAAGGTTATTATGCCGTAGCTTTTAACAGTGAAACAGCTAGAATATCAGATAAACAGATTAGTTTATTAAGATCAAAGTGTAAAACATTGTATGTTCTGTTTGATATTGATGAAGGCGGAGTAAAATCTGCAAATGAACTTATTGATAAATATCCATTTATTCTGAAAGTTACATTACCTCAAGAGTTGAAGAATTATATAGATTGGAGGGGTAATCCAAGCAATGATATTTCGGATTTATTTAGATTTTATTCAAAGGAGCAGTTTGAGGAATTAATTGATATAGCAAGCTCCTCCGACAATATTTGTCTCAACATAGATAATTTAATTTGCAAAGTAGGAAAGGAATCCAAAAAAAAGCTAATTGTTAATCAAACCAACTTGCTAAAGGCACTTCAAGATGCATCAATATTTCGATATAAAAGAGATGGAAAAAATATTTTTATCCGAATTAAGGGTACTGTTTTACATGAAGTAACTATATCTCAAATTAGAGACTTTATAATTAATGAGTTGAAAATAAGAAATAAAAAATTTGAGCTGGAAAGAATTCTAAAAGGTGCTAAGCATTACTTGAATGAAGGTAATCTTAGTACTCTACGATTAAAAAGAAAAGTTGAAGAGTTTAAAGGGCGTCATGGTAAAGAGTTGTTTTTTTTTCAAGGTAAAATCTGGAATATTTCATCAGATAAGATTGATGAAGTATCATATAATACAATGAAAGAATACTTATGGGATTATCAATTGATTAACTGGTTTCCAGTTTTAGAAAAAGACTACTTTACAATCAAGAGAGATGATAGAGGAGATTTTTCATTTTCATATAAGAAAGGATATTGTGATTTTCTTGATTTTATAATAAATACATCAAATATTTATTGGGAAAAGGATACTGAAACTAAGACAACTCAAGAATTAAGAGAGGGTACATATCAAATTCTTAGCAAAATAACTGGTATAGGTTACTTGTTGCATACCAACAAAGAAGAGAGTATGCGCAAGGCAGTTATTGCAACAGATTTTGTCGAAAGAAATATTGGCGAGGAACAGGGAGGTACAGGAAAGTCTTTGGTTGGAATGGCATTGATGGAATTATTACCTACTCATTATCGAGGGGCTGGTCAAAAAGATTTTTTTAAAGATAAACACATACTTAGTGGTATTGCTCCACAAACTAAATTGATCTTTTTCGATGATGCTAGTAAAGATTTTAAACCTAAAGATGTTTATACTTTGATAACAGGAATTCCTGATGTAAATAATAAGCATGAAAACGTTTTTCATTTGGATCGAGAACAGTCTCTTAAGCTTTTTATTACGACAAATCATACTCCCCAATCAACAGGCAGTGCTACAGACAGAAGGTTCTTCTTCATGACTTTTTCTAATTATTATAACCTAAAACATCAACCAATTCATGATTTTGATAGAGAAATGTTCAAGAAGGATTGGGGATATGAGCAGTGGAATCGATTTTACAATTTTATGGCGCAATGTGTAAAGGCTTATTTAAAATTCGGTTTGGTTTATGCACCATTTGAGAGTGTTCAGGCGAATAGGTTGCGTAGTTCAATTAATCAACCCTTTCTAGAATGGGCTGAAGAGAATGAAGATTTGTTTGTTGATAAAACACTAAAAAAGGCTGAGTTTGATAATCTCTTTATGGCAGCATTGTCAGAGAATGAGAGACGGTATATGAATACAAGACTTATTAAAAAATCTCTCAAACAATACTGTGAATTGAAAGGCCTTCTTTACAATCCTAGTAAGGAGGGTGATCACATCAAACGCAATGGTAAAGAATACTATGAAATACAATTACCAGAGGAAGGGAGTAATGGCAAGCGGGAACAGTAAACCTGTTCATTCTAAGAAGGCTTTATTTTATAAAGATCAGAAAATCAAGTGAATGTAAATATGAATATATGTTTGCATTAAAACCATTGGCTAATAAATAGTGGCTAATGGTCAGCTAAACAGATTGTTAATTAATACTAAACTATATTATATGTCAACAACTATTACAACAACCAATATTGGAAAAGAAGAGCTGAGATCGTTGAGGACTTTAGCTAAAAAGCACGATTTAAAGCAGGTTGATTTTATTAACCGCTGTATATCCTATTTCCGGAAAACAGGAATTAACCCTGCAGATGAAATTACTTCACCTCGGGAGGAAATCATTAAGTTGAACACTAGAGTTGATCAAATAATTCGATATATCCGAACGCAGGAAGAGAAAAAGTTGAATCCATTATTAGATGAAATGATTGCTATTAGTAAGAAATTAAATCATCAAATGGATGATCAATTAACAACAAGGCATTTCGATGTAATAGTAAAGTATTTGAAAATACTTTTTGACTATTTGAAGAGTAGCCAGGAAATAAGTCATGAAAAGATAGAAAATATGCATTCAGCTTTAGGTTTGATTCCCGAAAAAATTAAAGATTCCAATCAGATTCTTTTTTTGATTAAGGAGTTACATGAAAGCTTGTATTATTCATTAGCAAATCGATCAGCAGTGGGAGGAATTCGAAAAGAAGATATCTATGATTTTAAAGAGATTGTGGAGCGTTTTAATCAGATACAAGAGGGTTGATTATGCCATATTTGAAATTTGATTCACCGGCAGATGCAAATAAAACTACACCCAAAGGCTTTATGTTATATATGGAGAAAGAGGATAAGGAAAAAGGTATGGATAAAGAACTTTGGTTTAATGAAAGAGAAGATTTTATTACGCCTCATAGAATTATTGAAGATATTCAACGTCAAAAAGGCCTAGGAAAAAATGATTGCAGATATTATACAGGAAGTATCAGCTTTTCAGAAGAGGAACTAATCTTTTTAAATAGGGACGATAAAAAACTCAAGCAATTTGGTAAGGCATTTATTTCTGAATATGCATCTAATTTTAACAAAAAGCTTGCTGCAAATGATGTTCGGTTTTATTTAAAGCTTGAATCCAATAGGTATTTCAAAGGAACTGATAAAGAGGTTGAGACTGGTGTGAGAAAAGCAGGCGATAAAAAGCTTGGTCTAAACACTCATTTCCATTTTATCACAGGAAGAAAAAGTGTTGATGAAACGAAGAAGCTTTCGCCATTAAGTAATCATATCAACACTAAATCAGGGGCTGTTACTGGTGGTTTTTCACGTGATAACCTAAAAGCGCGAACTGAGATTTTGTTTGATACTCTGTTTGGCTATAACAGGCCGATTGAGCAAACTTATCAGCACTTTAAAGATGTCAGTACAACCAAAGATTTTTCAAAAAGAACTCAGGCGATAGAAAGGTCTGTGGATAAATCACAGTCATTGTTGAAATATGATCAGATGACTATCGATGAAAAAAAGAAGAAACTAAATGTACTAATGAATTATATACAACATGGACAGGAAAGAGCTATTGGTGTTATTCAAATGGATAGTTTAACCATATTGAAGGAAGCTCAGATTCGTAGTTATAATGGTGATGTATATAAAGCCTTACTGAATATGAATTACAGACTAAAGGATGGATTTCAACCCAAAGGAGAAGTCACTCCATTTATTATTGATTATGCCAGATTTGTGGGGGCTCCTTATAATAAACTTCCTGATTCATTAAAAGAAGATCGATTCATGAGATTTGGACAGATAATTAATAAAAAACTACCAGATAACAAGAAGCTGGATTTAGAAAAGTTATTTAAAGTTGAACAGCAAAATCAGCTTAACGGTAAAATTTATCGGGCTTTAAGTGAATTTAATAAGCTTATAGCAACGAGTGATGGTATGGGAGATGTTAATGAAACGGTTATTGCTCTTTCTGAGGATAAGCAATCTGAGAGGGTAGGAATACAAGAGACTAGCGCTGAAACTCAATCAACATCATCTATTAAAGCAATGTCATCGCTGATCGAGGAAGTTTTGGTGAGTGATGTTAATAGTGGCAACTCAGGCTCATCTTATAAAGAAGAGCAAAAACCTAAGAAAAAGAAGAAAAAATATAACAGACCTAAATTTTAATATTATGAAAAATATCTACGCAGTGGTTAATAATAAAGGCGGAGTCGGTAAGACATCCACGGTTTTTAACCTGGCAGCAGGCATAGCAAAACGGGGAATTAAAACTTTGATGCTTGATTTAGATCCCCAGGCAAATTTGACCCAATCATGTGGTTGTACATATCAATCAAATATTTTTGATGCACTTGTTAGTGATTCTGAACTACCGATAATCCCAGTAAAGGAAAATTTATTTATCTCACCTTCCACTATGGAATTATCCAAATTTGAGCACCTACAAGAAGTTGGTAAAGAGAATATCCTAAAATCGCTCTTAGACAAGGTAAAGGGTGAGTTCGACTATGTCTTCATCGATTGTCAACCTTCACTCTCAGCCTTGACAATGAGTGCGCTTATTGCTGCAGATCGAGTTTTAATCCCTCTACAAAGTCACTTTTTACCTAGTCATGGTTTAAAACACTTGTTATCAATTATAGAGAAGACCAAGAAACGCTTAAATCCTGAATTAGAAGTTGGAGGTATAATACTGACCATGTACAAAAAGAACACTGTGTTATCTCGTGATATAGCCAGTTTTGTTGGTACGAACTTTCAAGACCTTGTTTTTAAGACAAAAATAAGAGACACAACCTCAATATCTGAAGCGCCAGCATATCAATCTGATATATTTGAGTACAGCCCAGGTGGATTAGGTGCCTTAGACTATGGTAATTTATGTACAGAGTTTCTACAGCGATTCGATAATAAATAAAACTACGTATCATGGCAAAAAAGCGATTTACTAATAGTTTTGAAGATATATTTACCTCTCAGCCTGAGAGTACAAAAGCCAATCGTGGGAAAACCAAGGAGGCTAATCTTAATCGTAAGGTGAGATATACTTACATGTTTGATGAACAAACCATTGATACTATCAGGGCGATCAGTTACTATCGTAGATTGCCGATTAGCGATGTGTTAAATGAGGCTTGTAAAGCATTTATATCATCCTATAAAGATTTGGATAAAGCGGTTGAACTATACACAAATCATCAGCCAGGCAAATAGTGAGATGATCGTATTGTTTATGGTTGTGCCATATGAGCCATACTGTCAATACAAGCAAGACAGTATGGCTTTTTTGTACTCTAAATATGATGCATACAGTATTGTGCGTGCATATAGTATTACTCATGCATAAAGTATGTTCTCACCATACAGTATGTATTGTGAATACTGTATGGTATATACCGAATTAATAATTATATTTAACATTCGAATATTTTATTAAGTATAGATTCATGCCTCGATTTTTTGTTTTTCTTATTTTGTTGTCCTCATTAAGCACAAGCGCACAGCAGAATTCTAGTTATCATTTTAAATATAAAAAAGGTAAATACTATTTGATTAATCCTAAAGGCAAAAAAGTAAAATGTAAACCTTTTAGTTCTGTCGTTAATTACAGTGAAGGAATGGCAGTTGTAAGTAATAGTTTGGAGTTTACTTATATTGACTCAACAGGTCAGCAGGTTATTGATCAGGAATATTATGATGCTGGTCCCTTCATTGAAGGAATGGCGTATGCAGCCATTGATGAAAAGTATGGTTTTATCAATAGAGAAGGTGATTTTGTAATCGAACCACAATATCTTTTAGCAAGTAATTTCAGTGATGGCTTAGCATATGTTCAGGTTAACAATTATGACGCTTTTACTTATGGCGAAACCCCTTATTTAAACGGACTAATTTCAAAAGATGGTAATTTGTTGGGAGATGAGTATTATACCAATTTGTTTAAATCTATTGATGGAGAGTATTATAATGCGGTTAAAAAGGATTCTCTTTTTCATTTGTCGATAGATGGACAAAGGCAATTTATTAGTCTGGTGGGAGATTCGATATTTCATAATGTTGATAATATGCCAGAGTTCCCTGGTGGAGAAATAGGCTTAAGAAAGTTTATTGCAAGAACTGTAAGGTATCCTGTTAGAGCTCAGGAGAACAGTATTCAAGGAAGGTGCTACATTACCTTTATTGTTAATGAAGAAGGCAATGTGGTTGATTATCGACCAGCCATTCCAGTCTCGCCTGTTCTCATAAAAGAAAGTCTTAGGGTAGTTTCTCGTATGCCAAAGTGGAAGCCAGGCGGACACAAAGGCAAACCAATTAGATTATCATACACTGTACCCGTAACCTTTGTGTTGCAATAAGAGAATAGTTATGCCTTCAAATTTCACTTTCCTTTCCGACGAATTTCCCATTCTGGCCAACCTGGCTGAATCGGCTGAATACAACGTGTATGCCGATCCGGTAACCGCACTATTTAAGTTAAGGCAGTTTGGTGAGACCTTTGTGCATATCCTATTTGATGAGCATGGCATGGAATTGCCAAGAGAGGCGACTTTCCATAATTGCCTGAAGGAACTGGAATATGATGGAATGTTACCGGGTAGAGTTAAGGACTTGTTATTTGCCATCAAGAGCAAAGGTAATGATGCTGTGCATGGCAGCAAAGGAACAATAGAGGATGCGAAAACCATTTTGTTCTCAGCTTTTAAGATTGCCAAATGGTTATGTGAATGTTATTCTGTAAAAGCGATAGATCTATCGGATGTAAAGTTTAAGCCTCCGCTTGAGTTTGATGCTAAAAAGGCATTGGCCGAGTTAGAAAGCAGTTATAAAGAGCTGGAAGAGAAGTTTAAAAAACTTCAATCAGAACGAACAGCTGAAGGCATATCTGAAGAACGTGCCAAAGTTATTGATGAACGCAAGAAGAAAGCCACAGCAAAAATTGAAATGTCGGAGGCTGAAACACGAGAGTTGATTGATGCTCAATTGCAACAAGCCGGCTGGGAAGTAAATACCAATGAACTCAATTTTAAAACGCATAAAACACTTCCTCAAAGGGGGAAAAATATGGCCATTGCCGAATGGCGGGTAGGAAATAAATGGGCTGACTATGCCCTGTTTATCGGAGCCGAGTTATACGGTATTGTTGAAGCAAAGAAGTACTCTCAGGATATTTCAACCAACCTTCGACAGTCAAAAATATATGCAGAACTGGCTGATGCAAAAAGTGGAGCAACGCTTTTAGGAAGTTGGGGTAATTATAAAGTACCATTCCTGTTTTCAACCAATGGGCGTCCATTTTTAGAGCAGATTAAAACCAAGAGTGGCATCTGGTTCCTTGATGTTCGCCAGGAGCTGAATAGGGCCAAATCGTTAAAGGCCTGGTATTCACCTGAGGGACTGATAAAACTGATGGAGCAGGACACTCAAACGGCCAATAATAAATTAAAAAATACAGAGCTCGACTTCCTGCAAAGCAAAAGTGGTTTGGGTTTACGCGATTACCAAATCAAAGCCATCAAGGCGGTTGAAAATACTTTGGTAAATAATCCTGAACAACATAGGGCACTATTAGCAATGGCTACCGGTACCGGTAAAACGCGTACCATAATGGGTTTGTGTTACCGCTTAATTCAAACCAACCGATTTAAGCGCATTCTGTTCCTGGTCGATCGAAGTCTATTGGGTACACAGGCCTTCGATACCTTTAACGATACCAAAGTGGTTGACTTGAATACTTTTGCCGAAATATATGAAGTAAAAGGGCTGAAAGACATTCAGCCGGATAAAGATACACGCATCCATTTTGCCACTGTGCAAGGCATGGTCAAGCGTTTATTTTACTCTGATGAGGATAAATCGGTACCAACGGTTGATGCTTACGACTGCATCATCATTGACGAAGCACACAGGGGTTATTTATTGGATAAAGAAATTAATGAAGATGATCTGAGCTTTAAAGATCAACGTGACTATGTGAGTAAGTACCGCATGGTATTGGATTATTTCGATGCCTTTGCAGTTGGGTTAACCGCAACACCGGCCTTGCATACCACTGAAATATTTGGTAAACCGGTATTTACATACTCCTATCGCGAGGCCGTGATAGATGGCTACTTAATTGATCATGATCCGCCTTTTATTATCAAGACCGAACTTAGCGAAGAGGGCATTGTTTGGAAAAAGGGTGAAAAGCCCAAAGCCTACGACAAGGAGAATAATCAGATTGTAGAGCTCTCAGAACTGGATGATGAACTGGCCATTGAAGTGGCTAACTTCAACAAACTGGTGATTACTGAAAACTTCAACCGTACAGTTATTGCAGAGCTGGTGAATCATCTGGATCCTGAAAGTGACGAGAAGACACTGATATTCGCTGCTACTGATGAGCATGCCGATAGGGTGGTGGAATACCTGAAAGATGCGTTTTCAGAGATTGGTTTAGAACTAACGGATAATGCCATCCAAAAGATTACCGGACAATCCTACGATCCAGAAGAACAGGTAAAGCATTATAAAAACGAAAGACAACCCAATATAGCCGTAACTGTTGATTTGCTAACCACCGGGATTGATGTGCCGCAAATATGTAACCTGGTATTTTTGCGTCGTGTGAAGTCACGTATTCTGTATGAACAGATGCTTGGGCGTGCTACCCGTCGTTGTGATGATATTGACAAGGAGCAGTTCCGTATATATGATGCGGTTCGTTTATATGAAGGCTTACAGGATTATACGCAGATGAAACCTGTTGTGCCAAACCCGAAAACAAGTTTCAAACAACTGGTGGATGAATTTGAGCATATTGATAATGATGAACGCGCCAAGGTGCAGGTTGAACAGCTGTTAGCTAAGTTTCAACGTAAGCGCAAACGGCTTACCGATGATAAAAAAGAACAATTCGAATATCATACACAAGGAAAAACACCAGAAGAGTTTAGCGAATATTTAAAAGGTATAAACAATAAGGCTGGTAGTAAGGAACTAGAAAAGCTGGATGGGTTATGGCGCTTTCTGGATGAATTAAAACCCACTCCTCGCATGCAAATGGTGTCGGATCATAAAGACACATTTAGAGGTATTGAGCGAGGTTATGGAAAAGCTCATAAACCGGAAGATTACCTCCAGAGTTTTAAAGTTTTTATAGAAGAAAACATTAATAAGATAGCTGCACTTAAGATAGTATGTACACGACCCAAAGAGCTTGATCGTGAGAGTTTGAAAAGCTTGAAGATAGAGTTGGATGCTGCAGGTTTTAATGCCATTACATTAAACACGGCCTGGCGTGATGCTAAAAATGAAGATATTGCTGCAGACATTATCTCATATATTCGCACGCTGGCTGTAGGAAGTGCATTGGTAAGTCATAAAGAACGTATCAAACGTGCGGTTGATAAAGTACGTGCGATGCAACAATGGAATACTATGCAGAACAAATGGATAGATCGCTTTGAGAAACAATTGATGCAAGAGACCATATTGCAAAAGAAAGATTTAAATGCGGATCCATTTAGCAGTAAGGGTGGTTTTGAAAAAATCAATAAGCTCTTCAGTAATCAATTGGAGACAATAATTGAGGTCATTAATGATGAACTATATACAGCGTAATTAGTCAGTGGCTTGAAGATAGTAGTCAGTAGTTTAAAAATGTCTAAACCTTGATTCAAAAAAATCGTTTAGACGAACTTTTAGACATTTTTTAGACGAAGTTGGGCTGGAACTGATTGAATGATTGTGCAATATCTAATTTTTCTTTAGAAGAACTTAGATTAACTTTAGACGAAAATCGATAAAAAAGGACCATGTTTTTACAATTAAAAATAACCATTGTGGCTTCAAAGCCTCCTATCTGGAGGCGCATTGTAGTGAGTGATGAACTCACATTAAAACAGTTTCATAATGTGTTGCAATGTGCCTTTAATTGGACTAACACACACTTATACGAGTTTAATATTTCAGGCTACTCAGTTGATACCGATGGTGGCCTGGGACCGGATGAACAGGTGGAAGAATTGCATGTGGATCAGGTAAAGCTGAAGGAATTTCCTCTTGAAGAAAAAGAGACCTTTACCTACACCTACGACTATGGTGATAACTGGAAACACACGATTGTTGTAGAGAAAATATTGGAAAAAGGGCCTAAAAACCCAAGCTGTTTGGACGGCAAGCGAAATGCACCACCCGAGGACTGTGGAGGAATATGGGGCTATGAGGATTTAACGAATCGGCTGAAAGTCAAAAAGCTCAATAAAGACGAGAAACAATGGTTCGATGGCTATGACCCTGAATTGTTTGATAAAGTTGCAATCAATGAAGACTTGAGCGATCCGGATGTGATTAACGAAGAGGGCTTCTTCTAAAAAATGTCGCAGCAACAATAGTATTAATTCACTAACCAGGCAAGTATGAGTATAAAACAACAACTGCATGCATTACTCGGCAAACAAAGTTCCTCTGACCGTAACGAGTTGGTGAAGCGGATGCGATTTCACCAAAGCTGGTGGCGGGCTTTTGTTTTGGCCGAAGATGAAGGCTCACACCCTATGCCACAAAAGAAAGGCGAAAGCATTGGGTCATCTATAAATAAGGGAGATTTGAGTCATTCAAATTTCCTGAGTGAAAATGCCATTAAGGCAGCTGAAGAAACGCTTAACGATAGAGACAGAAGCTCGGATAAGGGCCTGATTAAGGAAGACCGTCTCTTTAATAACCTCTTATCGAGTCAACCTTTGTGCTTCAATTTTTTTGGAGAACTGAAATATAATTTACCATTGGCCACCCTATTGCTAAAGCAGTTTTATCCTGATATAGTTGAAGTAACAAGTGTTCTTTTTGAATATGCCCCTAATGCTGCCCAAAACAATGACAATTCGGCTCATGATATTGCCATAGAGTTTACCGGACCAGATAATAAAAAAGGCTTGATTGGTTTGGAATGTAAATACACCGAACCCTTTTCGCCACGAGAGTACGATAAACCTGAATATGGGGAGATATACGAGCAATCTAAAGCTTTTACTGCACCATACAAGGAATGTATTAAAAGTCATTACAATCAGCTTTTCAGAAACCAGCTTATCGTAGAGTCTGCGTTAATCAATAAGCGTTACGATATGGTTTATGCCGGGCTGTTTTGTTACGAAGACGATAAGAATGCTCTGACTAAGGGACTTGCTTTTCAATCCATGCTAAAAGATGGTGAAAAGCGTTTTCAGATCATCACATTTAAAGATTTTATTGAATCTTTGCAGCGCCTGAACCTAAGCTGGGAACAACGAGAATGGACCATGTTATTGTGGGCACGTTATTGTGCAACACAACTAAGCGATGAGGTTAAGTCAAAGATTAATATTGAAGAAAAATAAATACAGGTATCAAGTTTAAAGACCTGAAAAAGTCTTGCTACTTGATACTCGTTACTTGATACTAAAAAAATGAGTGCAGAAGAAATTGCCAATAAACTGTGGGGACTGTGTAACGTGTTGCGTGACGATGGCGTGACTTACCACCAATACTTAAACGAATTAACCTATATTCTTTTCCTTCGTTTGAGTGAGGTAAAAGATTTTGAAGACGAAATACCTGAAGAATACCGCTGGAGCAAATTAAAGGCGCATACCGATAATGTGGATTTATTTGATACCTATCGTAAGTTGTTGGCTACCCTGGCAACAAAGAGTACCAATGTTAATATTAAGGAGATATACACCAATGCTTCTACCACATTACGTAAGCCGGTAAACCTGCGCACATTGATTACCAGCATTGATGACATTGATTGGTATGAGGAAGTGGAACAGGATAAGATTGCCACCATTTATGAGGAGCTTCTGGAGAAAAATGCGGGTGAAAAAAAGAGTGGTGCCGGACAATATTTTACCCCACGACCATTGATTAATGTAATGGTGGATTTAATGGTGCCGAAGCTGGGCGAACGCTGGAACGATCCGGCTGCAGGAACCTTTGGCTTTATGATTGCGGCTGATAGTTACCTGCGCCAAAAGCACGATGACTATTTCGACTTGAATACGCAGGAACGCAAGTTTCAGGAGGAAGAAGCCTTTACCGGTTGTGAGCTGGTACAGGATGCCCACCGCCTGGCTTTGATGAATGCCAAGTTACATGGTATTGAAAGCCGCATTGAAATGGGCGATACGCTAAGTGAACTGGGTAAAAGTTTTAAAGGCTACGATGGTGTATTGGCCAATCCGCCTTTCGGTACCAAAAAAGGAGGCGAAAAACCTTCGCGCGACGACCTCACCTACCTAAGTAGTAATAAACAGTTGAACTTTTTACAGCATATTTACCGCTCATTGCATACCAAAGGTGGTGCACGTGCCGCAGTGGTGCTGCCCGATAATGTATTATTTGAAGATGGCGACGGCCAAAAGATACGTAAGGACTTACTGAACAAGTGTAAGTTGCATACCATCCTGCGCCTGCCTACAGGCATCTTTTATGCGGCAGGAGTTAAAACTAACGTATTGTTTTTTGAGCGAGGCAAAAAAGATACAGACAACACCAAGGAAGTATGGTTCTACGATATGCGTACCAATGCCCCAAGCTATGGTAAGCGCAAGCCATTTACCCGTGCTGCCTTTGCCGATTTTATTATTGCCTACACAGGTGGAACAAGCATTGACCAGGTTAAGGCTGATTACAATGGAACAATTGATACGGCCAAACGCCAAGCTATTAAAGACGAACGTTGGAGCTGCCTTTCTATTGATGAAATAGCTAAGAAGAACTATTCACTTGATTTAGGTTTGATAGCCGATGAAAACCTCAATAACGGTGAAGAACTGGGTGAACCCATTGATATTGCTAAAGAAGCACTTGTAGAGTTGGATGCCATTACTACTGAGTTGAATGCTATAATTAATGAGTTGAAGTGATGGAACTAATTTCAATATTGGATATAGCTCAAGTCGTGAGTGGTAAAACACCTAAAGGAATAGAAGAGTTATCTTCTTTAGAAGGTAAATATCCATTCTACAAGGTTGGAGATATGAATTTAGAGGGAAATGAAATTTCAATGAAAAACTCAAACCGTTTCCTATCAAGAGAAAGTGTTGAGAAGTTGAAATTAAAACTTCATCCTGCTGATACAATTATTTTTCCTAAAAGAGGAGGTGCGATTTTCACAAATAAAAAAAGAAAATTAACTATCCCATCTGCCTTTGACCTAAATGTGATGGGATTAATTCCAAATAAAGAAATTGTCAACTCTCAATACTTCTATTATTGGTTTAGCTCATTGGACCTTGGGTTGTTAGCTGATGGTTCAAGTATTCCACAATTAAACAATAAGCAAATTGCTCCACTAAAAGTTCCTCTCCCCCCACTTACCGAACAACAGCGCATAGTTGCCAAGTTAGATACCTTGTTTGCCAGTTTGGAGAACACCTTAAGCCGTTTAGAAAAAATACCTGTTTTATTAAAGAACTTTAGGCAAGCGGTATTAACCCAGGCGGTAACAGGTAAGTTAACTGAGGAGTGGCGTCAGGGTAAGGAGTTGGAGGATATTGATTCTTATATTGAAAAAATCAGCGAAGCAAAAAAAGATTACATTGAACAGCAGAAACAATTGTATATTGGAAAAGGGCTTAAAGCGCCAAGAAGTATTGATACATCTATATTGCCTGATTCAGAAAAGAATACCTTTATTCCATCTAGTTGGTGTTTATCACGTGTTTCTGACTTGATAGTAGATCTAACAGATTATCATGCAAATGGAAGTTACAAGCTTCTTAAAGCAAATGTTGAGCTTAAAGAAGATATTGATTATGCTTGTATGATAAGATCTACAAATTTTGAAAAAAATAACTTTGATGATCTTTTAATTTACATTGACAAAAAAGCTTACAATTTCCTACATCGAAGTAAATTATTTGGTGGAGAAATTTTAATTAGCAAAATAGGCAATGCTGGTTCAGTTTACTATATGCCTTTTCTTGATAGACCAGCTTCTTTAGCAATGAATCTTTTTGCTTTACGAGTCAATCCAAAAGTTTCTAACAAGTATTTGTATTTTCATTTAATTTCAGAAATATCGAGCAAAAACATTAATGAATATGTAAGAGGTATTGCAACAAAATCAATAGATAAAATATCGGTTAGAAGTTTATGCATAGGATTACCTGCTATGGAAGAACAACAAGAAATCGTCCATAGAGTTGAAAGCCTTTTTGCCAAAGCCGATGCCATAGAAATGCAGTATGAGGTACTCAAACAAAGAATAGATGCTCTGCCACAGGCATTGTTGGCCAAGGCTTTTAAAGGGGAGTTGGTGGAGCAGTTGCCTACGGATGGGGATGCAGCTATGTTATTAAAAGAAATTGAGAAGGTAAAGGCAAGCACTGCAACAAAGAAGAAAACTGGTAAAAAATATAAATTGAAGGATAAGGGATTGGATATGGTGGCAGAAGGGTAAAAATAATAATAGTATGAAATCAAACCAAAGTGCAGTTCGCTTAATTGGCTTTTCCGATATTTTTAAAGCTGATACCAAGAAGTCTTTAGGAGAATATTTAGATGGAATGGGCAAGATTACCCTTGTAAATTTATGTGCTCACTTTTTAAGTTTGAAGGCTAATGATCCTATTCATTCTTATATACCGAGGTTAGTTAGAGAGTTTTTTGGGACTTCAAATAAGACCCTATTAAAGGAAGTTGCTTCAAAACTAATTTCGTTATCAAAAAAGAGGGAAGTTAGGGTACTAAATAATATAGCTCTTCTTGAAATATTGGAGTATGCAATTGAACATGTTGATGAATCTGAATCTTTTAATGAAGTTCAAATTAAAGAAAACTTCTTAAAAGCAATACTAAAAGTTAATGAGGATACTATATCTAAACAAGGTTTGGTAGGAGAAACAATTGGTAATGTGGATGGATTCCCAAAGGTTGCATATTTATATCTTACTAATCTAATACCCTATGCTGATCTTGAAAATCTTAACAAAAAAGAGTTACTCACTTCACAAGTGATTAGAGTAATTAAGTTATTAAAATACATTTCTGCTAACCCAAAACTTACTATAATTTATAAAGAGTTTCTGCTGAGGTACCAGGTTGATAATTGGAAAGATTATATAAAAAACTTTATCTCAATACCATTCCAATTGGTAATTGATACCCGGAAAGGTAAGTCAGAAATTAATATTACAGAACAAGATAAAAAGGAACAAGCTAGTTACTTTTTAGACCAATTTTCAATAGATGGATCTGAAGATTTTCCGAAGGATTTTTTGACGATTCGTAATAGTCCATTGTATAAAACTGCCGAATATAAATACCTAGTGTTATTTGATGTTTTTACGATTGAAAAGATTTTTAAGTCGGTTTATTTTCAATTAAATCAAATTAATAGTGATTTACCAAATGAAGTCAAAATAGCTAATTTCAAAAGTGAATATTGTGATAAATTTTCTGAACAGGTGAGCTTTTATGATGTTTTAAGATATATCTTCAGGAAGGTGCCTTGTAAATATTCTGGAAAGCAGATTTTGGAAAAAGTGCCAAATTTAGAAGGTGAACCTGATTATTTTGTGAAGCGAGAATTAAAAAGAGGTAAAACGAAAATCTTCATTTTTGAATCTAAAGATGTATTCATAAATACCGATGTAAAAACTTCATACAACTTTAATTTGTATCGTGAGGAATTAAAAAAGAAGTTTTATTACGATACGAAAGTAAGAGCAGACGGTTCAATTAAAATCAAGCCAAAAGCAATCCTGCAAATTATTGAAAACATTAAGCGTACTTGCCTTAAGGAGTTAAAGTTTGAAGGAAAATATCATAGAAAAAGAATGAATATTTATCCAGTTTTGGTTATTCACAATAATCAAATAGATGTCCCAGGCGTCAATTTTCTACTAAATGAATGGTTTAATGAGGAATTAGTTAAACTAAAAAGTGAACTTGGAAGCCTTTCTTATTTAATAAATAAGGTTGAGCAGCTGGTGTTAATTAATATCGATACACTAATTCACTATCAGGATGTTTTTGTCAAAATGAAGCTGGAAAAGGTACTTGAGGCTTATTATGATTTTATAAATTATCCAATATTATTAAAAAACATAGGGGTTCAAATTTCAGAAGAAATAACCACACAGGCGATTGAACCTTTTTGTTCATTTTGTAATAATTATATGGCAGAAAAAGGTATAAGTAAAGCGCCATTGGAGTTGCTGGCTTTAGGTAAAGAATTATTTAAAGTTTAAAATTAATAACAGGAATAGTTACTTAATGTTGTTAGGAGAGAAATGTAAGAATTTGGAAAAAGTTATTGAAATAAATGTTAATAACTTTCCAAAAATGGATGGAAATTAAATAAAATGCTTTAATTTGCAATTAACTTATAAGTGAAGTCAATTATAAACATAGAACTTTTTGAAGAAGACGAGAAAGTGAACTTCTATACACTTCGCTTCGAAGGTGATGAAACTGAGGTTGATAAATTCTTTGATCAGTTCCCAGAAGGTTGTCCGTATGATGAAGACATTGATATTATTATTAAATGGTTGGATGAAATTGGTGAACGAGGGGCGCTTGAAAGGTATTTTCGACCAGAAGCAAAAAGACATGATAATGTTTGGGCAATTCCGATTGAAACAGCTAACTTAAGGTTATATGTTATACGCCTCTCTGATCAAATAGTACTTCTTGGTAATGGAGGTATTAAAACAACAAGAACTTATAATGAAGACCCTATACTCAACTCACATGTAGAACTTTTACAAACTATAGATGGTTTTATAAGAAACAGAGTTGCTAAACAAGAAATAACTGTCTATCAAAAACAGTTGTTTGGAGATTTAAAATTCTATCTGTCACAACAGAACGATAAGAATGAAGAAAAATAATAGATTACAAGAAAGAAGGAAGAAGATATCAAAAGATCTAGAGCGGTTTGTGGAACAATCTTTCGATATTGTTGATCGCATCCATTTTATTTTGAAAGAAAAAGGGATGGAGCAAAAGGACCTTGCAAAAGCTTTGGGTAAAACTGAAAGTGAAATAAGCAAGTGGATGACTGGAACACACAATTTTACTATAAAGACAGTTTCTAGAATTGAAGCGGTACTTGAAGAATCTGTTTTGCAAACAGTAAAGGAATGTAGTGGAGAGTCAGAAACTAGAAAGTACGAAATATCTTCAGATGGATTTGAATTCCAGCTTTCTAAGTCAAAGTCTCTTATTCCTAAACATTTTCAGTTTCAAATTTCTAGTGATTGCGAGCCTCAATACTATGCATAAGTAAATGGAGAAAACAAAAAAAATATCTGCCGCGATTCAGCTTATCAAAGAGACAGGTTTTTCTTATAAACCATTGCCTCAAATCGAGGATTCTAGTAAATTAAATTCTTTACTTAGGTTCGGAATTGGATTTGAATTTGATATTGAGTCAGAAAATGAAAAATTTGTTTTAAATACTAATATTGAGTATAAGATTGAGGGGTACGAAGAAAGTTATTTAGAATTTTCAAATTCAATTGCTTTCAAAGTTATTAATTTAAAAGATGCTCTAAAGGAAGAGGATGGTAAAATTGTTGAAATTGATGATGAATTAATTATTTCACTAGTTGCTGTCTGTATTGGAACTTCAAGAGGGTTGTTAGCCGCAAATACTAAAGGGCTTGATTGGGCCAATTATCCTTTACCAATTTTGGATCCGAAACAAGTTGTGAAAGAAATGAATGTAAAGTCCAAAGAGTAAATACTAATCTATTTACTACCATTCTTAAATGTTGAAGAAAAATATTAGGTTAATATGAAAAATGTTATCTTCAAGTAACATTCTTACCTAATGACAATGTACAAACTAGATCTTTTAAAGTTTAATTCACTGTTCAATGAATATCTTGACTATTGTAAACGCAGTGCTTGGCTAACATACCGTGAGGGTTATAAATTTCGTTTTGGTAGGTGGGTAAACGAGCGAGTAGATTTTGATAATCAATCCAATGATGATATTTTACAGATTTGCATTGAATCTCAGAATCAAATATATGATAGTTCTGAGGAAAAAGGAATTAATTTTATTAAAGCTAACCAGCAATATCACGATGATTTTATTACCATTAAAGATATAATAACCTTAAGAAAATTATATAATGGTGAAGGCATTGAAAATCGTGAACTGACAGAATCGCCCCTTACCTTTCCTAAGTTAAGTATCTGGTCCGGTATAATGATGCCAGGTAAATATCACATATATGCAAACGAGGAGTTGACAAAGGGATTGGCATTATTGTTTAATTTAAAGGATGATCATGCAAAGTCAGGATTTAAAGCCTTTCAATTAGCTAATCAATGCCTTTCTTCTCTTTATCAGGGTATTTCTACACATTTTGCCAAAGAGGAAGAAGTCATTGCAAGATTGGTTTTCGGAGAAGAAAGTTCTTTAAGGGAAGTAGATAAAGAATGGATAGCGCAGGATTTTATTCTATATATTAATCGTAAAGTAATATCACCGATAAATTCTTTTTATTGGGTCAATCAAGGAGCAAATTATCAAATTGAAAAAGAAAAATCCTGCATTGCTGCATCAACCAATAATATTTATCACCATTCCAAATTAAAGGACCTTCAAGAAGGTGATATTATTGTTCATTATGCTGAACGAAACATACTAGCAACATCTGTTGTGGTGAAAGAGTTTGAGATCACAAATAGGCCATATGATAATTCTGAGGAAAGTAGTCTTGTTGTCGGAGTTAAATATACAGAATTAGAGACACCTGTCTCACGGGATACAATCAGAGAACTATTTAAAGGGAAAAAGGAAATGCTTCCTAAGAAACATAGCCCACTCAATTATAAAGCTGAAGTTGTTCAGTCATATTGTTTGGATTTTAATGTTGAATCTTATAAGCTATTATTTAAGGGCATGGAAAAAACGATAAACTATTGGGCAGGAGGGTTTGGAGTTAGCGACGGTGATAAACAGAGATTAAGTGACTTTATTAAAAATAATTATTGGGCTGCTATAGATTATTCAGAAAAAGATGAATCACCACAAGCTAAGAAAGCAAGAAGCAATTTCAATCAGATAAAGGTTGATGATTATTTTTTGATTAAGGGTTATGGTGGAAAACATGATCTAAATGTTCATTATATAGGCAAAGTAATATCAAAGGATACTGAAAGTTACACATTGAATTTTGAAAAACTTGACATGCCACTTTATAAAGGCAAAGCACCAAGAGGTAATGGTGCAGGAGTTTGGTTTGATACATTATTACAAGTACAACGACAAGATATTATTGATATGCTCTTTAATAACACTATACAGATAAAGGATGAATCACAAAAATCTTCACCTCTAAATAGGATACTATACGGCCCTCCGGGAACTGGCAAAACATATACATTAAGTAATAAATATTTCAATCAATTTACATCTAGGCGATCAACTATATCTAGAGAGGAGTTTTTGAAAAATTTCTTAATAGATAAATCATGGTGGGAAGTAATTGCTTTGGTATTATTGGATATAGGTAAGGCTAAAGTCAGTGAGATTTTCAACCACGAATTATTACAATTAAAAATTGAGTTGTCTAATGCCAGTCAAGTACGGCCTATAATATGGAGTCAGCTGCAAGGACATACAGTAGAAAGTTGTGAGTTTGTTGGAGTCAAAAAGAAAGCTAGTCCTTTAATATTTAATAAAACTTCAGATTCATATTGGGAAATAGTTAATGAAGAAATGGAGCAGCAAGTTCCAGATTTATTAGACTATCAAAAGCAAATAAATGATTTTAGTGAACAGCCTGATTTAGAGATTAAGCGATATGAGTTTATCACTTTTCATCAATCATTCTCTTACGAGGATTTTATTGAAGGCATTAAGCCAGTAATGTCTGAAGAAGAGGATGGTCTTATTTACGAAATTCAAGATGGTTTATTTAAAAAGATAGCTAATAGGGCCAGAAAAGATCCAGATCAAGACTATGCCATTTTTATTGATGAAATAAATCGTGGCAACGTATCACAAATCTTTGGTGAGTTGATTACGCTTATTGAGGAAGATAAAAGAGAAGGCAAAGACAATGAGTTGTCTGTTTTATTACCCTATTCAAAAACCGAATTTAAAGTTCCGCCTAACCTCCATATTATCGGCACAATGAACACCGCTGATCGAAGTGTGGAGGCATTGGATACTGCGCTTCGTCGTCGCTTCTCCTTTGAAGAAATAATGCCGCAACCAGAACTCATAAAAGAACATGGTGCTTCAGAAGGTAAGATTGAAGGTATTGATTTAGTTGATCTCCTGCATACCATAAATAAGCGTATTGAAGTACTAGTAGATCGCGATCATACCATTGGGCACAGCTACTTTATGCAAGCCGAGACCATGGAAGATTTGACGCTGGTGTTTAAGGATAAAATCATTCCATTGATGCAGGAATACTTCTATGGTGACTATGGCAAGATTGGCCTGGTATTGGGCAAAGGTTTTGTGGAAAAGAAAAATGGAGACATTGGCTTTGCAGATCTTGAGGGCTACGGTGATACGGAACACTATAAAAATGATCGTTGGGAACTGAAACCTATAGATGAGGATTTTCCATTGCAAGAAGCTATTCAGTCCTTAATGGCTATAAAAAAATAATATTGATTGGTTATAAAACCATACAAGTTTTTGAGCACGAGCGCTTATTAATTGGCAACAAAGGTTTCAGGCAAAAGCACCTGGATGCCTTATTGAAGCTGAATGAGCTCCACGATTTTCAGTATTTCGATCCCATTTATGGTGGATTGAATTTCAAGCAATATGTGGGTGTCATTCAAGTAGATGGTTTGTGCATTGAAATTCTACCCAAAGCTGATAAGCATGGCAACAAGGCGCAGTGGCAATCTGTATTGATACAAATGTTGAAGGCTTGTAGTCGACTAAAGCCCGAAAGTGCAGGTGGCGCCAACGTAAAGCGGCAGCATTTAAACTTATTGGAAGTCTACTTTGAATTATTCCTTAATGAAGTAGATGGTTTAATTCGTCGTGGCTTAGTAAAACAATACCGTAAGCAAACCGGTCAGGTTAAAGCCTTAAAAGGTAAATTGGAGTTTGCTGGCCAGATACGTCATAACCTCGTTCACCAGGAACGCTTTTATACCTCTCATCAGGTGTATGATCAGGATCATTTATTACATCAGGTACTAAATATGGCATTAGAAATAGTTGGTCATTTCACCAAAGGAACAAGTCTGTACGATAAATGCAAGCGCGTTCAACTGGAATTTCCGGAGGTCACATCCAAGCTGGTCACTTCTGAGCTATTGGAGCGCATTAAATTGAATCGAAAAACAGCACCTTATTCATATCCTCTGGAAATTGCAAGGTTAATCATCTTGAACTATTCACCAGATATTAGCAGCGGTCAGGAACGCATGTTATCCCTATTGTTTGATATGAACCAGTTGTGGGAAGAGTATGTGCTGGTAATGCTCAAAAAAGCGCTTAAAAGCTCTCCTTTTGCAGTAACAGGACAGGAGACTAAACCCTTCTGGAATTACAATTACCTACAACCGGATATTGTCATTCGAAATAAGGAAAGCAATGAGACTTACATCATCGATACCAAATGGAAACAACCTGGTTCATCCTCAGCTTCCGTTGCCGATCTACGACAGATGTATGCCTACAACCGCTTTTGGAATGCCAACAAGGTAATGTTGTTATATCCCGGAGAAAACCGAAACACTGAATTCAAAGACTTTCTGAATGCGGGCGAGCAACATAGTTGTAAAATGGGTTTTGTGAGTGTGGTGGATGAGGATGGCAGCTTGAATAGTGATGTTGGGGATAGTGTGTTAAGGCAAATGGAAATAACAACAGAAACTTATCAGATAAACTGACATTATGCAACTCTCATTCACTCTTAAATCCCTCGGAAAAAAGAAAGCCTATATCAATAGTGTTGGTATTGAAATCGATATCAATTCTAAAACCACCATAAAAGAACTTTTGCTGCAGGTTGTTTCTCAACAGGTTCATGTTTTTAACAAGCGCAAAAATGATCCAAACCTTCTAGTTTATTTGAGTGAAAATACGCTTAATCATCAAATTGATTCAGGTCAGGTAAAGTTTAACGAGCAGTACAATGACACATTGGCCAACGAAGAAAAAGCTAAAGAGAATGTACTATTAGCCTTTGAAGATGGATTGATTGCTTTATTCATTAACGATGAGCAGGCAGAGGATATCAATCAAAGCATTTTAATAAAAGAAAACGATTCAATAACCTTCATTAGATTAACCTTTTTAGCCGGTAGTATCTGGTAATATCCCTAATAACATGAACAATCCAAAAGACTATTTAAAATCCAAAGAAAAAGCTGACCACATCAAAGTGTTAACAGCTCGGTTAAGAAAAGCAAAGAATCGCATTGGTGGCCTAGTGGGTTTGGTACTTGGTAATAGGAAAGAGCTATCAAAAGATAACGCCTTTATTGGCCTTGTCTTATTGAATAAGATAACGGAATTATCAGATAACAATTCAAATTACTATTGGGACAGAGAAATAGAGCAAAATTCAAAACGTTTCAATTGTCTGAAAGAAATATCGAATGGTCAAGAATTTTGGAATTCCAAACGTTATCCACTTTTAGAGTTCCTTTTTGGACAAAGGATGGCTGCCTATGTGAAGAAAGCTTGGGACATGATACCTACATTAATGTATCAAGAAGGATATGCACGAAGGTCCTTTCGAGGTTCTGGACTGGATGCTATCTATTTCACACGCCAGCTTAATTTTATTATTAAGCTCATTCATGAATATGATCATGAACTAACTCTGGAGGAATATGCCATACATAGCAATACTTTGCCAACAGATAGTTTTTCAATTGTTTTTGCTTCTGCAATAGATTCGGGTGATCAAGAGATTACTCAGCTATTTTTAGATGCAATTTATGGAAGACATGAGCTAGCTAAGCCAAGTCGAGCAATAATCAAAGCCATGTTGCTTTCACATCAATCTGAATGTTGGGTAGCTGTAGAAAAGCTATTGCTAAGTGCGCAAAGGCAAGAAGGTTTACGCCAAACCATATTGGAATGTCTGGATGAAACATCGTTGGGGGCAATGAAGCATATGATTAAGGTAATAATCGAGCATAAGCTGTCTCGTTTTTCATCTGTAGTAAGAGCCATTGATACCTGGGCTGGTTTTGGTTGGGAAGCAGAAAAGGAAACAACGGTGAGACGTTTTCTTGAGTATGCAGATTTATATTTATCTGATCCAACGAAAATTAAAGAGGCAATAAAAAGTAAAGATAATGCAGAAGTATACATGGCTTTGTGGGCTCAAGGGGTATACGATATTAATGGTTGCCCACCTCTTTTAGATGAAGTACTGAAAGGTAATAAAGAAAAGGTATTACTTGCCTTGTACTTTATAAAGCAGATTGGTATTTCTTCCACATCCATAAAGTATGGTTCATTATATCTTGATTATGATGATCCTTTAATAGTTTGTCAGGCTGTCAGTTTGGTTAATGTTCAGGTTTTTATTGATATGTTATCAAATAAGGATAAGAAACGCTTGTTTGATATATTGGAAGCTCAATTGGAGAAGCTACCTAAGAAGGTTAGTGTTTCAAAACCAAAAGTGTTTTCTTGGTTAACTTTCCGATACAGTAAGGAGCAAGTACTAGACTTGATGATTAACCTTTTAAATCTGAAAAGAGATGGAGATATTGATAAGATATTACCTCACTTCGAAAGTTTATCAGTAAATCATCGCGAAAGAGTGACAGGAAAAATATTACCGGGATACACTGGCTATAGTTATAAGGCGGATGAGAACAAACCACCTTTGAATAAACGCAAAAGAGATTTTTCTTTTTCTATACTTAAGGATCGTTCCGAAACAGTTAAAAGTGCTGCCATTCGTGCGCTAATGGATGCCAGTTTGAAAGCTAGTGAGATGGAAGTGTTTGAGGGTTTGCTGACTCGCAAAGCTGCAGATTTTCGCAGGTCGGTTATCCAGTTAATAATTAAGCAGGGAGAACATACCATTAGGGAAAGCGCCAGTCGTCTTATATTGGCGAAAAATGAGGAGCAACGCTTGGCTGGTCTTGATCTTTTACTTTGGCTTAAAAAGAATAGTTCAGTCAGCACTACCTGGTTAAAATCAGTGGTAAATGAATATGCATCAAAGTCAACTATTGGATCAAAGGAGGAGGTTGTTCTGAAAGGATTACAGGATGGATTTAATAAACGTGAAGAATTTACAGAAAAGAATGGATTCGGCCTATATGAACCTCAAAATATAAGTGATGAGATTACCTTGGAAGAGGTAAAAGATAAACGTTATGAAGAAATAAGGCAAACAAATTCGTACTGTTTGAGCAGGCCCGTTGATAGAATAAATGAGGCTTTAGCTGAGCTAGGGCGTCTGGTAGTTGAAAATAAGGATTACGAATACACGTTTGAGGATTGGGAAGACAAGAAAACGTCCTGCTTGATGGGAAATCAATTCAGTCGTCTCAAACGAAATATAGAAGGAATGACTTCTGAAGAGAAGTTCTGCAATTACCCACTCTATGAAACCTGGAGGAAATGGTATTTGGACTCAGGACTTACAAGTAGAGACATCCTGATAATTAATTTAAATGCTAAAACAGAACTAGATGGAAAGGGCGATCAAGCTTTTTCTTCATTAAATAAAAAGTGGGCGCAATTTGTTTTTATACCGAAGGTTCCAAAGATTGGCGATTATTACTGGCAAAATCCAATTTTTGAGATATTGTCTGCAATAGAAGAAAGGTACCCATGTGATGATAGAGTTGATTTTCTTTCAGCCTTGGTTTATGAGTGTTTTAATTCAATTAGTCGGAGTGAAATTTCCACCTATAAGGAGGTGAAAACGCATTGGCAGTCGGAACCGAGGACTTGGAGGGACCAGACGATTATACAAAACATTTGGAATAGATACCAATTGTATAAGCAAGAAATGTCAGTAAACCAATTTTCAGCCTACTGGAATCTTGCGCACTGGTATTTTCTAACAAGTACAAAAAACATAAAAAAATCTAAATCCTATCTTCCTCAATTGTATGATTATGCAAGAGCCTATAATGATAAACTAATTAATATTGATCAAGTATACTGGCGAATTCTGCATTCAGATGCCATTGAAGAACTGACCAAGAATCTCATTGGTGAAAAATACGATATTAAAAAAGAATTCGATTTTCTTAATGAATTAACAGAGAAATGTCGTGACAGAATTTTGGAAATAGAATTGATAAGGGGCGACTCATCTACTCCGCTTACACATTTGGCTCAAAGTATAAAACGTTTGTATGGAATTGAATATTTTACTCAAATACTTAAAGCATTGGGTAAAGATACCCTCCATCGCGGATATATCTATAGTTACGGCAATCACGAATATAACCGAAAGGAGATCTTAAGTACCCTTCTAAAAAACTGCTATCCGTCAAAAAGCTGTTCTCAAAAGCAATTTAATGAATTGATTGGTCAGGCCAAATTTACCGATAAGCGTTTATGTGAGGCCGCAACTTATGCTCCGCAATGGTTACCATACGTGGCCGACTTCTTAGAGTGGAAGGATATGGAGTCTGCCGTTTGGTGGCTACATGCTCATACCAATGGAAGACATGATACACAGACAGAATCAGAGATTTCTAAATACTCATCTGTTGAAATAACAGCATTCAAAGATGGAGCTGTGGATATCAATTGGTTTAAGGAAACTTATAAATCACTTAAGAAAGATAAGTGGGACAAGTTATATAAGGCAGCCAAATACATATCGGAAGGTAGTGGACATTCAAGAGGATTACTTTATGCTGATGTTATTCTGGGTAACAAGAAAATCACTGAAATAACAGAGCGAATTAAAGATAAACGTAATCAGGATTACCTGCGTGTTTATGGTGTGATACCTTTAAGTAAAGCGAATCCGACAAAGGATGTACTTCGACGCTATCAATTTCTGCAACAGTTTAAGAAAGAGAGTAAGCAATTTGGGTCTCAGCGTCAGGCTAGTGAAGGAATTGCTGTAAAAATTGCAATGGAGAATCTGGCTCGTACAGCTGGTTACCCTGATCCGATTCGTCTACAATGGGCTATGGAAACCAAGGAAGCTCAGGAAATAATGCAAAAAGCCGGAACCATTCAGTTGGCTGACACACAAATCAACCTTGAGATTGATGACCAAGGAAAATCTTCAATTATTGCCATTAAGGATGGTAAGAAATTGAAATCAATTCCTGCCAAATACAAAAAAGAGCAAGCCTTGGTTAAACTCAAGGAGTATAATAAAACGCTTCGAGAACAATATAGAAGAACGCGTAAAAGCCTGGAGAATGCCATGGTTAATGGTGATGTTTTTTCCTCTGAGGAAATTGAAACACTGACACAGCATCCAGTTGTTGCTCCAATGATTAATAAGCTTGTTCTTGCTTCAAATGGTGATGTTGGTTTCTGGAAGGACAATCAACTTCTAAAACCTAATGGAGAATTGACGAGTATGGAGAATGAAATCAGACTGGCGCACTGTGTGGATTTATATGAATCCAAAACATGGGTTTCCTTTCAGAAATACTGCTTCGATAGCAAGTTGGTACAACCATTTAAACAAATATTCCGAGAACTGTATGTTCCTACAAGTGATGAATTAAAAGAAAAAGCTGTGTCACGTAGGTATGCAGGTCACCAGGTACAACCTAAGAAAACGGTTGCGCTTCTTAAAGGTCAACACTGGACAGTTGATTATGAAGAAGGCCTTCAGAAAGTGAATCACAAACAAAATACAATTGCCAGAATGTTTGCCATGGCAGATTGGTTTTCACCAGCCGATACTGAAGCTCCAACACTGGAAACAGTAGAGTTCTTTAGCCGGAAAGATGGTAAGCGTCTGCCTTTTGAAAAGGTTGATAAGCTGGTTTTTTCTGAAACAATGCGTGACCTAGACCTAGTTGTTAGTGTTGCGCATGTTGGTGATGTTGATCCTGAAGCAAGTCAGTCTTCCATTGAACTACGTTCTGCCATAGTTAAAGAAACATGTCGTTTATTTAAGTTGAATAATGTTATTTTATCAGAGAATCATGCCAAGATTCAGGGCGATCTAGGTGAGTATTCGGTACATCTGGGAAGTGGTATTTGCCACAAGGTTGCCAGTTCTTCACTCTCCATATTGCCAGTTCAATCTCAACACAGAGGTAGAATGTTTTTACCTTTTATCGATGATGATCCCAAAACGGCGGAAATACTATCAAAAGTATTAATGCTGGCGAAAGATAAAGAGATAAAAGATCCAACAATATTACAACAGCTTTAATATCGGTATATGTCGTTACAATTATCTCGCCAACAATATGTAGAGTACTGCTCTAATTGTTCTAGGAAGTCTTTCGATGGTCACATTGGATTAGTTTGTGGCTTATCAAATAAACAACCCGATTTTCAAAGTAATTGTTCTCATTATCTGCCAATTCATGATGATATGGAGGATGTTAATGAACAATTAAAGCAACTGAAAACAAAGAAGAAAAAACGGAAAACGATTTGGGTTTTATTGTCGGTAAGCCTTGCGGCTATTATGCTTGTTTTTACTATCAAAGCAATCAATGCGGCATTAAAGAACAATGAATTATCTGCAGGATTTGAGAGAACTGCAGGCGACTTTTTTGAAGATAAAGACTATGATGGTGCGATATACTACTATGAGATATCAATAGATTATGATGATCAGAATACTTCTGCTACATACATGCTTGGTCGATGTTACGAGGAGTTGGAGAGCTATGAAAAGGCCATTAAGTATTATAGCGATGCCATATCCTTGGATTCAAAGTATGCCAAAGCTTTACTTTCAAGAGGTTATGCAAGGTATAAAATTGATGAATTCGATAAAGCTATTGAAGATTATCTGAGATCATTAGAGCTAGAACCTAAAAATACTGCTGCATTAGGAAATGTTGGGAGTATTTATGAAGAGAAATGTGATTTTGAGCAGGCCAGAAAGTATTATTACGAAACACTAAAATATAATCCTGAACACTATGGAATTATGTCATCATTGGCTAGTTTGGAGTTTGATTTGGGAAATTATGATGTAAGTATCGATCTTTGTTATAAAGTAATTGGTAATCTTGATTTTGGGAAGGATGCTCCTCATGGTACAATTGCATTAGCTTACCAGGCAACAAATAAATACGATAGTGCATTAGTGCATTTGAATAAAGCATTAGAGTACGCCCCTGACAACGATCATTATTACAATAACAAAGGCTATTCCTTGTCTGTGCTAGGGAACGATATCGAGGCCATTCAGAATTATAATAGAGCTATTTCAATAGATTCATTAAATCCGAGTTACTTCTTAAATAGAGGTGATGCAAGGAATCACCTTCATCTCTATCATGAAGCCATTGAGGATTACAATCAAGCTATTTTGCTTTCAGAACTTTATGAGGGTTTTAATTGTAGCATTTGCTTTAATAATCGTGGTGCTGCCAAACATATGATAGGTGATAGTATTGGCTATAAAAGAGATCTTGCCATAGCAGATAGTTTAGGATATCCAGAATCATATAGTTCATGGTCTAACTTAGGAGCTAAAGCAGATTTTTATAATGCAAAGTAAAAATTGGTATTTTGTTTCAAAACTTGATGATATAACATATTCCTATGTTGATATTGCATAGAAATAAGGAAGTTAATAAAGTGCCCCTAATAGGCACTTTCTCATTCATCCTTTCACAACAGCCAAAGGTTCCAGCTCCACTTTTATTTTCACCAAATCAGTTTGATTGGCCATCACCATATCAATATCTTTATAAGCACCGGCTGCTTCGTCTAAATCCTTTCGATGACGGATGCCATGAATAATATCTTTATCATTGAGTTTCTTAATTTCAGCTTTAAGGTCTAACTCACGCCGGGCTTGCTTTCGGCCCATTACACGACCGGCACCATGCGAACAGGACTCAAAGCTTTCCGGATTTCCTAATCCTTCTACAATGTAGGATTTGGTTCCCTGTGAACCAGGAATAATTCCCATTTCACCCAAACGGGCTCTTGTGGCACCTTTTCTGTGCACTAACACATTTTCGTTATAATGGTTTTCCCAGGCGGCATAGTTGTGGGCAATATTAATTAGCTCATCAAACTCTATCTTGCCTTTAAACACTTCCATAAAAGCATGCTGTACACGTTCCATCATTAATCGTCGGTTGGCAAAGGCAAAGTCAACACAGTAATTCATTTCATTGATATAAGCATGTGCTTCGTCAGTTTCAATAGGCAAGAAGGCCAAATCATGAGAAGCTGGTACTGTTGAATGCCAACGTTCATTTAATTGCTTCGCCTTTTTATTATAAAAATCGGCTACCTGTTTGCCTAGGTTTCGGCTACCCGAATGAATCATTACCCAAACATTACCATCCGAACCATGCTGGATTTCAATAAAATGGTTTCCTCCTCCTAATGAGCCAATTTGTTTTGTTGCTTTTACATAGTGTCGTTCTACAATATGAGGCAGTTCGTCAACTTGTGGCATACACTTTTCATCCTGTGCCTCCTTATGCCAGTTAAATCCAACAGGAATCGTTTTTCGGATACGCGACATGATTTGCTTTAAAGTATCCGAATCTGCATCCTCCAAATTGGTTCGCATGGCACACATTCCACAGCCAATATCCACACCAACGGCATTGGGAATAATCACACCTTTGGTGGCTAATACACCACCAATGGGCATTCCATATCCTGAATGAGCATCGGGCATTAGTGCCACATGCTTATGTACAAAAGGTAAGTTAGCTAAGTTTTTAGCCTGTGAAAGTGCATTTCCTTCAATGTCATCCAACCACATTTTAATGGGGCGGTTTTCTGATGATATAACTTGTTTCATTTTCTTCTCGTTTATTATGTAGGATGCAATCAACTTGCATCCTACATTCAATTATCATTTAATTAGAAGGAGAAAAGATATCTTTCAACTGATCAACAATCTGACCACCTCCTGATAAAGATATGTTGTTTATCTTATCAGCAATCTTCTCCACATATTCCATTTCTTTTAATTTGAACAACATTTTGTTGTCTTCCATCAACTTGGCAGTATTCAACAAACTTCGGGTTGAAGCCGTTTCTTCGCGCCTGGTGATGATATTGGCCTGAGCTTTCTTTTGTGCTATCAATACCTGGTTCATAATTTCGCGTACATCGCCCGGTAAAATAATGTCACGTACACCACCATCGATCATTTTCACACCAAAACCAACAGCCTTTTCCTTTACAGATGTCATTACAAATATCGATACTTCTTCTTTCCGTTCAAGAATTTCATCTAAAGTTAAAGTACCAACATATTCTCGCAATGCTAACTGGATAGACACATACAATTGCTTGATGTAGTCTTGGTTATCAGTTAAAGCTTTGATGGCGTCAACCACCTTATAGCTTGCAAAGAAACTCATTCTTAAAGCGGCTTTATCCTTCGTTAATAACTCCTGTCCGGATACTTCCATCTGCGCCTGTCGCATATCGGCTTTTTTAACAGCAATAGGTGTGTTGTTTTTCCAGAAGTAGTACATACCCGGACTTAACTCTTTTTCAAATTGGTCATTAATGAATAATAAACCTTTCTCGTACGATTCAACCCGGTAAACCCGTGTATAAGGATTCACTTCCTGATGAGACAATATGGACTTATCTATTGTATCAATTCCATCAGTATTTGAAATATCAATTTTTTCAAAACTATAATTGGTTGGACCTTTCCAATAAGCATGTCTTCCAGCAGTTAGAATGCCATTGAATACGCCATTCTTATAATTCAAAACAATTTCATTAGCTGCGACCTCAATTACAGTTAGCATGTTTGCCAAAACTTCATCTTGTAATAGGATGTTGAGTTCCATCGATAATGATAAGGGTTCAGACATATTACAGATACCTACTTTATCAGAATAGCGTACCCAGTATTTGCCTTCGCTTAATACTTTCAAGTAGTCGCCATTTCTAAACACTAAACCTACTTTGCCTTGATTTATTCGTACTCGTTTCATTTTAAGGTATATTTAGTTTGTTATTATTCTTTTTATAAATGAAAGTAGTCTGACAGAGCCATCCTTGGTAACGGGAAGAAGAGATTAGAAACTTCCGAATAATTAGTTCGTCTGTTGAAAGTGTATAATTGTATTAACCTACTTAT
This sequence comes from uncultured Carboxylicivirga sp., assembly GCA_947503525.1. GTDB lineage: Bacteria > Bacteroidota > Bacteroidia > Bacteroidales > Marinilabiliaceae > Carboxylicivirga. Next base: position 870,211 of record CANNEA010000001.1, read on the forward strand.
CAGCAGAGAAAGTAATTAACATTAGTAATTCAAGCATCTTATTCACAGGTTGACCAAGAATTGTCGTACCCCAAAGGAGTTCGACTGGCTATTAGTCATTCTACTTTCAAGTAACTGTATTTCAGAGGTAGTTAACCTCAGTTTCAGGATTCGAACCTGTTCGCCATAGGGCTTAACCCGCGTTGGTGATGTTGCTATACCCAATTTAGCTACTCTGGTTATTGGCCAGAAGGAGGACTCGAACCTCCAACCCACATCGTGGTATGAATCAGTTGAAAAGCAAGCAGGATATTGAACTTAACCAAGCCAATACTATGAAGCTATACAGAAACTTACATCTCGTCTTGCAGGCCGACTTCATCATTTCTTTATCTCCTTGTTTGGAGAAATATTTTAATCACTGAAAGTGAATCATCTTCAAAGAACGTTTTTGTCACATTGACAAAACAAAGATTAGTAGGTACTGCGCAGCCTTTTTGCGTAGTTGATATTTTTTTTCTATTTTTCTGTAAAAAAGTGAATTATGCCTGCTAATAGAAATGCACTCATCCGCTATACTACGATAGATAAATGTTTGCGAAACCGATATCGACAGTGGACCTTAGAGGATTTAATTGATGCTTGTTCAGATGCTCTGTATGAATTTGAAGGCATTGATAAGGGAGTGAGCAAACGGACTGTTCAGATGGATATTCAAATGATGCGTAGTGAAAAGTTAGGCTATAACGCACCTATTACCGTTAAGGAAAAAAAGTACTATATCTATGATGATCTGGATTATTCAATTACTCAACTACCATTATCCGAACAGGACCTTAATAAACTGGGAGACGCTGTTGAAATTTTGAAGCAATTTCAGGGCTTTAGTCATTTTAAAGAGATGACCGGCCTGATACAGAAATTAGAGAATAAAATTCATACCGAGCATTCGCAATCGAGGCCTGTCATTCATATTGAACGAAACGAGAACTTAAAAGGTATGGAGCATCTCAATGGATTATATCAAGTCGTTCTGAAGAAACAGGTTGTTAAAGTCGAGTACCAATCTTTTAAAGCTAAACGTGCCAATCGAATTTATTTCAATCCCTATTTACTTAAGGAATTCAATAACCGCTGGTTTCTTATTGGAAAACAGAAGAAAGGAGATATGATAATGAACCTGGCTTTAGATCGTATTCATTCTTTTGAAGTGATGAAAGATATCCCATTTAAGGATGATGCATCGTTTGATCCTTATACCTATTATAAGAATATTATAGGGGTAACGGTCAATTCTGGTCTGTATCCGCGCATTATCAAAATATTTGTGAACAATTACCATAAACCTTATGTGCTAACAAAACCATTACACTGGACACAAAGAGTTGTAGAGGAAAATGATAAAGGAGTTATAATAACGATTAGAGTATTGCCAAATTTTGAGTTGGAGCGCGTTTTGTTAGGTTTTGGACCGGCTATTGAGGTTATATCGCCAGCGTCGTTAAGGAATAAGATTGGAGAATTATTAAATGAAGCCTCAATCTTATATAAGGATGTGTAGAGATAGTTTTAGCTCTTAAATGGCCATCTTAATGTTAGGAATTTAATTATTTATCAATCTTATTCGGAATTTTAAACATTTCTGTTTTATATTTACGCCGCATTTCACCCCATGTATAACTCAAAAAGAAGGGGAAATTGTTATGTTGGAGCTTAGATCACATATCCGCAAATAGATCAGAATGGTTAGTTTAGAACTAATCACACTTCTTGTTTTCTGATCGTCTGAATAAGACCTATTTCTTATTCTAAAATCACATTTTATTTATTTCATCTGACTGCAGAATTAATATTAGATTGTCGTGCATTATTGTGTTGTTAAATCAATGGAGGTTTCACAATGCAAGCATGTTGACTATCTCTGATATAATATAGTCAGATATTAACTCATTGCAAATGAGCAAGTCTAAGATAAAAGGCAAAGACCTAAAAAAAATAAATTATAAATCAGATAGAGCTAAAAGTCTGGCAATAAATATTATTAACAGCGACTATAAGCACCTGTCTAAACAAAATAAATTAGAAATTCTTGAAGCTGTTCTTTTGAATCCTAAAGACTATTTAGAGCATCCTTCTTTATCGAAAATTGCAGAAGAACTAATTGGAAAAGTTAAAACGGATAGAGGAACCATTTATCATTTTGATTGTGAAGAAAAGCCATTTGCCATTTACGGTAAAAAGCATATTACGCAAGACACAATCAGGCAAATGGAAACGGCAATGCAACTACCAGTTTCGCAATATGGAGCCTTAATGCCAGATGCACATGTTGGTTATGGTTTGCCTATTGGAGGTGTGTTGGCAACTAAAAATGCTGTACTGCCTTATGGGGTTGGACTGGATATTGGTTGCAGAATGTCATTAAGCATCTATGATGTTCCATCTGAATACATAAAGCGGAACAGTTATCAGATTAAGACTGCTTTAAAAGAGCAGACGTACTTTGGTATTGGTAAAATAGAAAAACACAATTTAGATCATGAAGTACTCGAAAGAAACGAGTTTAATGAAATTGACATTCTTAAACAGTTAAAATGCAAAGCTCAAAACCAATTGGGTAGCTCTGGTTCGGGCAATCACTTTGTTGAGTTCGGAATTATTGAGTTAACCAATAATAATGTGTTTAAGCTTAAAGAAGGACAGTATGTTGGGCTTTTGTCGCATTCGGGTTCAAGGGGATTGGGAGCAGCTATTGCCGGTCATTATACCAAGTTAGCTATGCAAGAGTGTATGTTGCCAGCTGGAGCTAAGCATTTGGCATGGATTGACTTACATAGTGAAGCCGGACAAGAATATTGGGCAGCCATGAATTTGGCCGGAGATTATGCTAAAGCATGTCACGATGTGATTCACTATCGACTATCCAAAGCATTAGGCATTAAACCGGTGGTAAACATTGAGAACCATCATAATTTTGCCTGGAAAGAATGCATTAATGATGAGGAGTTAATTGTACATCGAAAGGGAGCAACTCCTGCTGCTGAAGGCCAGATGGGTATAATACCAGCGGATATGATGAATCCTGGTTATATAGTTTCCGGTACAGGTAATGATATGGCACTTAATTCAGCATCGCATGGTGCAGGTAGGCGCTTAAGCCGAAAAAGAGCCAAGGATAGCTTTACAGGTAGTGAACTCAAAAAGCTACTTAAGCAGAATAAGATTACACTAATAGGAGGTGGTACAGAAGAAGCACCGATGGCCTATAAAAATCTGGAGGAAGTTATGGCATCACAGAATGAACTTATAAATATTGAGGGTAAATTTTATCCTCAGATAGTAAGAATGGATAAACAATAAAATAATGGAAACAATAATACTACAAATAACATCAGGAAGAGGCCCGGCAGAATGTTGCTGGGTGGTAGCTCGTGTTCTTAAATACATTATTGACGAAGTAAAGCGCACTGATATTAACTACAGCATAATGCACAGAGAAAAAGGAATTGAGAATGGAACGCTATACTCTGCCAGCATACATCTGAAAGGTAAAAATGCTGATTGCTTCGCAAAGCAGTGGATTGGGACGATTCAATGGGTAGGGCAAAGCCAGTTTAGAAAACATCATAAACGTAAGAACTGGTTTGTCGCTATCAATGAGATAAACATTAAGAACAATACTTTTAATGTCAGAGATAAAGATTTTAGCTACCAGGCTATTCGTTCAGGCGGACCGGGAGGTCAGCATGTGAATAAGGTCAGCACAGCTATCAGAGCAAAGCATAATCCAAGTGGACTAAATGTAATGGTTTCTGAAAGTCGATCACAGCTTCAGAATAAAAAGCTGGCTAAAATCCGACTTCTTGAAATGATAAAGCTTGAGGAGATCAACGTACATAAAAGTAAACTGCAAGCCGAATGGAAGAATCATTCCGAAATACAAAGAGGTAATCCAGTTAGAACTTTCTATGGCAGTGATTTTAAAGTCCGCAAGGATGAAACAAATTATAAACAGAAACGACGCTCCCTGAAGCATAACCTTAAAAGGGAGCTACTTGAATAAACAATAATTATGAGCACATTAGCAGACCAATACTATATTAAAGCGCTTGATCAATATCCTTACAGTCTTGAAGAAGCAATTGAAAACTTAGGCTATGCTTTAAGCCAGAATAATGAACATGCCGGCGCTAATTATTTAATGGGTAAGTTACATCAGGAACAAATGAATGATTTTGCAAAGGCTGAACAATTCTATTTAAAGGCACTGGCCGGTAATCCTGACGATTTGAATGTTTGTATGGCATACATACTTCTGCTTATTATCGTTAAGGAATACGACAAGGCAAAGAACTTAATTACTTATGCAAACAAGCTAAAAGGTGTTGACTTATCAAAAACCTTTAGTTATCAAGCATTGATTTGTGAATCCCAGCAAGATTATGAAAAGGCTCTTGCTTTGTTTAAAGAGGCCAGGTTAGAGGCATTTAACGAAGAGAGTATGAGTCATCTAAACAACGAGATTAAAAGGGTGAAGATGAAACGGAAGTATGTTGAGAAGTCAAATAATCAAAAAAAGAAGGACAGAATGGAAATAAGAACTCCTAATAATTAAGATATGCTATTATTCCGAACAAAATATAGAGGTGTTCCCAGTTAAGTTTTTACTTAAACATAGAACAAGATAAGTTTTCCCTACTTGGTAATAACTCCAGCCAAAATCAATATATCCCAACTGATTAGTCACTAGTTTAGTACCATTAATGATGGTCTCTGGCATATTAGCATGGTGATGCCCATAAATCCAATAGTCAACATCCCAATCATATATCAATGAATATTGTTCAGAAACAAAGGCAGAGTTAATATCTGAATTGCGATAACACTCTGGGTTACATATTTGCGTGCGTATATGATTCGTTACAACTACTTTCTTTTGTGCATTGGAGGCAGGAATGGCTTCTTTAAGAAACGACACACTATCCTCATGTAGCTGATTGAATATTTTATAATTCAACCTATTGCCTCGATACTTTATCTGGTGAAAATCGCCAACTACATGCTCAACATAAAGCGACTTTGAGTCGAGGATGTGAGACCACAATGGCGTAAAAAAACAGGTCAACATCTTTAATTAATACTACATAATTACATTAAGTTGGTGGCTAGTGAATATATATATAATTACACAATTATTCATATATTAGAGGATCGTAAAGATCTAACCAAATGATACACAAATATCCAAGATGGACACTGCTTGTCCTTACCTTTTTTGTCACTTCAATATGTCTAAAATCACAGGAGCAAACATTTAAGTGGAGAACATCTTACAATGACTACAAGTATTCGGCCGTTTTTTATATGGCTGACATGAAATTCGACAGCGATGGCAATAAGTTCGTATTGGGAAGTAAAATACAAGGTGTTGAGGATTATAATATGGTACTTGTTGGATACGATTTGGCAGGTGATACGATCTTAAATTGCTTGTATAAAGATCCTAATTTGCCGCAAACGCGTGATTTTGGGAGAAAGTTACATTTCGATTCCAATGGAAATTTAATTGTAATCGGATCATCACAAGGTGATTTATATTATAGTTCAACAGTTATATTAAAGTATGATCGATCAGGTGCGCTTCTTTGGGAATATCGCTATTACAATGCTGAGGGTTTCGAACATCATGTAATGGAATCATACATTGATGATTCAGATAATCTACAATTATTGATTTATAACAACAGCCTTGAACATTATCATCTTATGAGTATTTCACCTGATGGTCAGGGTTCTTCACCCTTGAACATTAGTTTGGCTGACGATATCTTCTTCAGAATTAAATTCGATATCAAAAACAATTTTATTCTACGGTATTCTTCCGCAGAGATACAGAAATACAATCTCCAGGGTGAAGAAATTTGGGCGAATAGGGGGCTTTTTGAGAAAGAAATATTGGTATCTGATTGCTTCACTGATGCCAATGGTGATCACATTTTAGCAGGTATTAAGAATATCCCCAATACCAATAACTATTTGTATAAAATAGTAAAATACTCAGCTTCAGGCGAGTTTATGTGGGAATCAGAACGGGTTAGCACGGCCAGAGAGTTATCTTTCAGACACTTTTTAACAACAAGTGAAGGGGATTTAGTTGCGGTGTATCAAGAACGCATGGAGAACTTTGACGGGCGCATTCATTTTATCCGTTTTAATAGCTCTGGTGACTTTATAAATGAATTCGACCTGACATGTAGTTGGGGCAAGTGGAAAGAAATTGATAAGCTCATTTTGACTCAAAACGACCAATTCTTTTATGCTGCTAGGAATTGTGAGCAAAAGCCTTCTTATAGTTACGGAGAGCAACGAATAGAAGCAGGTCTCGTCAATCTTGTTGGAACCACAGTATGGAGCAAGGAGTTGGTGCCTCCTGTCGACACAAGTTTTGTCTCCGTCTATCTAGAAGAGAGTCAGCAGGATTATCTTGAGCTTGTGTTAAGACAGGAAATATACCGGGAAGGTGAAGTGTTTTCACCCAAAGACAAAGAATTAGTCCACCTGCGCTTTGATGTTGCAGGTAATCAAACTTTTCAGCAAACACATCGCGGTGAGGGGTTTTCAAATTTAGAGCCCAAGAAATTAATTAAAGGAGATAATCACATTTTTGTATTTGCTGAAACAGATGTAGCTGGAGTTCGAAAAGAATTTGTAGTGATGAAGTACGATACGGATGGCAACCTTTTAATCGCGAACCATCATACCGATGACCACATGAAGAATTGTGAAATAAAATCCGTTAGCAGCACAAAGGATGGAGGCCTTAAAGTGATTTATAGGCATAGTGTAGCGAATGAGAACGGTGTTTATGAACAAAAATTCAGGGCCCTCACATTTAATTCAGAATGCCTTGCTATATCTACTAAAGATATTAACATTAACACTTATGATCAGGGTTTCGTAAGTTTCCCTGACGGTAGCTACGGGGTACGCTACGATTCTATGGATAAAATGCTCTTTAAGTTCTTTACAAACGATGATGTATCAACATGGGAGAAAAATTTATCGGACGACTCCTTCCTAAAAGATGCTGAGCTTGTTGGAGTGGATGAGAATGATGACGTGTATTTCTATTCAGGACAAGTTTTAGCTAAAGTGGATAAAGATGGTAAGAAACTGTGGGAGTGTAATATCCCTGTTGATGAAATAAGGATACAAAGTGTTAAAACATGGGCAGATGGTAAGACTTTGTTTTGGTTTGATGAAAAAGTAGGCTATCACTTTACAAAAATCGGCGTTTGTAAAATTAGTGTGGATGGTATTTTAGAATGGTATACGGGGACAACTACCCTTCAATATGCATTGGATGCTGTTCCCTTAAAAGATGGCGGTGCTGCTGTATTAGGACACCTAAGTGAAGACGTATATACTCGTTTCGACGACATCCCTTCACTAGTGAAATTTGATGCCAGTGGTACAGAAAAAGAAAAACGCGTTGATTTCACACAATATCTATACGACCTACCATTCAATTCCGGATATTGCATCAAACAAGCCACTGCGGGTGAGGAATTCTTCTTATCCGCAGGCAATACAATCATGAAATTTGACGGTTCCGCAAATTATGTAGGTAATGTCAAGCATAATACGGCCAATGTAAATGTGAGCTCATTCAAAGTTGGAGATATTTTATTATTTGAGGATGACCTTATAATATCCACCAGTTTAAAAGGTAAGCAGGTTGATTATACAAGCTGGAGTGTTATTGATAACTACTGCTATTCCTCACAAGAAATGAATAACTTAAATAACCAGTCACCTGAATTTGTGGTTGACTCAACAGCCATCGGTGATCTGTCAATCAATCCGATTGCAATTGATCAGGATGGTGATGATATTATCTATTCGTCAGTTGGTGAAGATGCCAAGCGTTTTGATATATATCCCCGTACCGGACATACCCGCGATATAGGTTTTGATCGTGGAGCACATCCGGTGGCGATCAGAGCAACAGACCCTTATGGCGCCTATGCGGATCTGAAATACACTTATAAGAAAGGTCCGGATACAGCGCCTTATTTTTGTTCTGGTCCTCTCATTAATTGCAGGGGCGGGAGTAAATATAATTATGAAATTTGCGTAAGTGATGATGAAAATGATCAAATTACATTTACCATTGCAAATGAAGTGCCTGACTGGATATTTATAGATGATTCAAGTGGCATCCTAACAGGCAATCCTCCAGTTTCTGATATTGGAAAGAGCTTCCCGGTGGTGCTATTGGCCCACGAGGAACTGTTCAATCATTCCATTTACCAGGAATTTGATTTATATGTCGGTGCTGAAAATGTCGGACCGGAGTTTATATCCACACCTGTCATTGACGCTGAAATAAACAAGCAATACCGTTATCAATATGAAGCGATGGACCCGGAAAACGACGTTCTGGAATATGAAATCATTCAGAAACCTTATTGGATGAATTGGGATGAGAAGGAATTGTTGTTGTATGGAACCCCTGAAATGAGCCATTATAATTACAGCAATTACGTCGAGATTTTGGTGAGAGATAGCTATGGAGCTACAATCACACAATCTTATAGTATTAACTTATCTAACCTATCTAACAAACCACCCAAGTTTATCGAAGATCCAATAGTACAAGCCTATGAAGGTATGATCTATAATTATCCATTAAAGTTAGAAGATGAAAGTCCTATTAATTTGCACTATTCGCTTATTGAAGCACCAGATTTTTTACAATTAAACTATCACAATGAATTATATGGAGTTCCAAGAGATCGCGATATTGGCAATCATTCAGTGCGCATTCAAGTAACTGATGAATTTGGTTTGAATTCTATTCAGAATTATACATTGAAGGTAAGTGAAGTGCCAATTGAAACTACCAATATTAGCATTCAATTTACTATAGATAAAGAGTTGCTAATGGTCTACGTTAGTAGAAACACAGAAACAAGCGATGGTTTAATTCAAATCCTGAATGAATCGAATGAAGAAATATTCAAACAGACAAATCTTCAATGGGTTGATAATGTATTGAATCTACCCGTTGATATTTCATCCTGGACACCTGACTCTTACTATGTGAAATACTCAGATTCGCTAAAATCATCCATTAAAAGCTTCATTATTGACTAAACATTACAATGTAAAGATGAGATTAATAATATATATATACTTGACTTTGATTAGTGCTGTGAATTTCTGTGATGCTCAGACCTTTGAATGGGCATTTAGTGCAGGTGCTCATAGCGATGACTACAATACAGCTGTTAAATTGGATAGTGATGGAAATGTGTATTCAGCTGGTGTAATAACCGGGGGCATGATGGGTGAGCAAAAAGTCTATGATTGGGCCATACACCTAACTAAGTTTTCTCCTGATGGACAGATTCTATGGACAAAGCTTATTCCCCGTAATCATGATATGTATGTAAGGGATCTTTATATAGATGAGTCAGATCACATTTATTTGTTAGGGAGTGGGCCGCGAGAGCTGGTCTATGACAATAAACGTTTGAATAATAACGATTCTGCGGATAGTTTTATATTAAAAGTAGATAGTGACGGTACATTATTGGATTACGGACTTTATGAGTTCAGGATTCATAAATTTAAGGTGATAGATGGTATGGTTTATTTCACCGCCTGGACGTTGGATGCCAAAATATACAAAGAGTTAAGCCATGGGGCAAAAAAGGAAATTAAGGGAAGTTTCTTTGCAAAAATGGCATTGGGAGAAAGCCCGATATTGCTTTTTGAATGCGAGAATGTGGTTGACTTCCAGCTTTTTGATACAGATTATAACGGAAATTTTGTCTTTGTGGCTTCTGTTAGTAACGAAGCTGTAAGTTTTGGAAATCAACACTTCCACCTTCCAAATACAACTTCGGTAGTCTTTAAATATGATACAGATGGACAAGTTGCTATACTAGCGGACTATTATTCGAAATATGAAAAAGGAGCCACTGATATAGTTATTGATCATCAGCATAATATCTATGTAGCCCATAGAACTGGATCAGATTTACAAATTGAGGATAGAACTATTACGGATGTTTCTGGGTGTACCATTCTTAAATTCGATGAGACAGGTAAGCTGCTATTCAATAAGCCCTATACAGGGATCGATGTATCATGTTACTTAGCTGTTGACCAAGATAATTCTTTAATGGTTGGTTCAAAACGAGAGAATATGCCTTACATTGACTTCTATCCTGCTGAACCTTTGCGCAATCCAAGTGGGCATTTATTAATCACTAAATTTAGTTCAGAGGGACATGTGCAATGGATAAAAGGCAATGGTGGACGTATCAATGATTTGATCTGTGACAATACGGGTCGGATATATGTTGTTGGGTATTATAATGATTCTCAGTTAAATTACGATGGACATTGGGTTTATAATAACAGTGGTAACAGTGACGCAGACTTATTTCTTGTCTGTGTGTCAGACCCGGTTGCGATACATTGTCCACCAGCAGAACCCCTTCTTGTTGCTGATAGATTAAATTATTGCGAAGGGGATTCAGTTACCATCAAACTAGAGCGTTCTTTTGGTTATGATTTTAACTGGATGAGAGGTGATGAGTTACTAAATAAAAACGACAGTGTAATTTATACTAGCGAAGAAGGCACTTATTCTCTGATAATTAATGGTAATGAGAAATGCCCTTACCAATCAAAAGAAATAACTATTAAACAGCATAGCCTTCCAGATGTACTGATACACTCTTCCGATAGTACTATTTTGTGTAACAATGACACCTTAGTTTTATCCACCTTTAAGGAAACCGATTATAATTTCAAATGGTTATTGGATAATCAAAATCTTGAGGAGGCAACAGATTCATTTACGGTGGCACGGATTGAAGGCAAATATGTGGTAGAGGTAACTAATGAATTTTGTTTTGCAAAAGACAGCATTGAACTCAAGCATTTTATGAGGCCAAGTATCTCCATTCCTGATGATACGATAAAATTCTCCAACCAAGGGGTTAACCTCTTTGTTCATACTGAGGGCAACGGCAACGGCAATTGGTATTATAATCATGATTTAGAAGAATTCTCCAGAGCCTTATCATTTTTTACAAATTCTGTAGGCAATTATTTGTTTATTGAGGAAAATACTTGTGGAATTGACGTTGACAATGTGTATTTACACAACGAACATGTTGGCATTAATGACGAGTGGGTAAATGCACTTTCTGTTCGCATATCTCCAAATCCGTGTACGGATTTTATAAACTGTGAAATTGAGGGTTTTTCAGGGAAGGAGCTTCGCATCCAACTTTTTGATTTAAACGGACGTCTTATTTTGCAACAAGAGCATCCAAACCTCTCTTTAGTATCCATTCGGATTGACACCAACGAAATGCTTTCAGGTGAATACATTGTCATCATTTCCAATGAAAAGCATAAGGTGGCAAAGAAGATTGTGGTTTTGTAAACTTATATAGCTCTCTTTGAAGATAACTGCACAATATAGATCTAAATCAGAACAATACTGAACACGCATAAGGGAAAAATTAGATTTCGACTTAACTTATTTACTAAAGTAGTCATTATGATGTGACAGTTGAAATAGAATTGCTATTTTTGAAGTGACATAATAAGAAAATAACATTGCGTTACTGACGCTTCTCCACAGAAAAACGACCAATTTAACTGAGCAGGAGAAGTCAGGAAGTGAACGCATCCTATATGGGTGTGTTCCTTTCGCTGTAGTAGTTTGCTCGGGTGCTTGGTCGTACCTTCTGTGGCTATATATAGCAAAGGACATGCCCACCTTTTTTTGTGGGTATGTATGAAAAAGGCATACCTATGGAAGAGTACAAAACCATTACACCATCAAGAATTTCCGGATACTTATCCGGTCTTATTGATAATCAAGTAAATGAAGTTTTAACCTTATACCATCAAAATAAGGTCAAAATTTCGGATATCATCCAACGTTTCAATCTTGAAGAAATCTACATTGGCGATTTTTGTAAACATCTTCCTGCTAAAGTTTGCAAAAAATATGTTTGTCCTGATTGCCTGGTTTACTCATGGGAAAGGCCTAAAGGACGAGGAAAGTATTCCATCCCTTTTTGCCCTGAGTGCCAAACGGTCATGTATAATGAATATGATGCTGCAACTATTCATTCAGAACGGGCCATTAAAGAAGCTCAAATAAAGAAACTCGATTTACAGCCAATCAATTGCCGGGGCGATACTCTTCCATTTCAGATTATTACTAAAGAACGATTCTCCAATTTGGATTTTGAATCAAAGGTGTTCATAGGAGCCATAGCTTCAAATTGTGTATCTGCTAAGATAGGTTCGGTTCAAGGCTGGCAGGTAAAGAAAGCCAAGTTCTATCCAATTAAAGATTTGCAGAATGAAATAATGTATCGATTGAACTTTATAAATGAGGATGTTGATCAGGTACATATTGAGATAGAAAAAGAACTGGTAAATGCCCTTCAGAATCCAGCAAATCTAATTGAGAGCACAATTGAGGAGCGATTCAATTTGTGGAAAAAGATTGCGCATGCTGAAGTTTGCGAAATTTTTAGAAAAGAAATGCAGGAAAGTAGGTTTTATGCACATATCGATGAAGATACTGACCAGGTTCTATTCTCCTTACTTGAAGATTATTCCGTAGCCCAAATATGTAATGTTATATGGCGATCTGTAAGAAAGGCTGCAAATGAATATGCAAAAACGGATAATCGCAGTTATGCAGCAAGTTCGGTATTGAAACATTGCCTGAATCACGTTGCCTATAAGGAAAATAAGAAAGAATTAATCACAGACTATGGCCGACCACTTTATTGTCGACAATCAAAAGTTTCACAATACTACTTTGATTCTTTTTTGAAGATAGGACACGCTGGCTTTAACAAATCTCCTTCACCGAACTACCTGGTTGCTTAAACAACTATAAATCGCACAAAAAATCTTAATAAATTATCAATGAAAAATTCAATCAGATTAACACACATCGTATTCCTACTATTTAAAGTAGTAACTGCGAATGCACAAAAGTTTGAAAAGACCAACAAACCATTTACTACAAACAATGGCAAAACATATCATGTAGGTGATACAGTAATACTTTGCTCTCCGGCAGATTATGGCAACAAGTTCCATTATTACTATTTCGATAAGAAATTAACACCACAAAGAGCTTATTATACCACCGAAGTAATCAATAAAGGGCAAAAGGTTGATAATCGTTTTTCAGCTCATATAATAAAGCAATTTAGGGTTTATGAGAATGGACAGACTATCGCAGTTACTAATAAGACGTATGGATATGGCATAGGTTTAAACGGCGGACTTGCAACAGGAGAAGTAGCTTGTTCCGACTATCTGGATTATTGGGCTGATACAACTCGCTTTTTCCTTAAAGAACGTGCCTTTATTGGGGCTGTTAAAACCTTAGGTGAAGTAAACAAGAACACTACTAAGGAGTATGCATATCGATTTGATCGGAAGAATTACAAAGTTAACTTCCAGGATGAGTTTTCCTTTCAATCCTATTTGTCTGAGGCAAAAAAGGATCTTACCGATAAAGTATCTGAGTTTGATAGTGAGAAGTTGTATGTATTGCCTGTTAGGATGGAATTTGGCAGTTATGATTTTGATACAAACTCTTTTCCGATTGATTGGAAGGGAAATATGAAAGCCCTCTTGGTTGATTATACCGAAGGTTTAATTGTAAAAGATGTCAATAGTGAAGGTATTGACTTAATGGATTTAAACGTGTTTCTTGAAAATACTAGTGAGTTCACCAGTTTTCCGTTAAACCCAACCAAAGCAAAAATCTTAGTTAATTATCGAAAATCATCAACCGGAAAAGTTAACCGTGATGTTTATGCAGGAGTATGGTTCAAGATAAAAGAATTGGCCAGCGATGAGTTTTATACCCAATACAATGTTACTGACAGAACAAAGAAGTTCTTAATATGTGAGGTTAAACGCATTGATTTATTTGAAGATGATTCCTGCTTATATCATTATTTGAGCACAGTTAAGAAATAATAATATTTGGAGGCTATGCCTTCAACTTTTTGGTTATGGGAGGCAACGGCCTCCCTTTTATTATTCTTAATTTTAGCTATTTGCCATGAAAAAGAAAAAGTATAAGCTTGATGAACTTCTGGAAGGAATTACCGATGAAAACCTTCATAAAGAAATTTTCACAGGCGAGGATGTTGGTCATGAATGGCCGAAAGATGATGCAGGCGTTCCCTCAAAAGAAGAATACGAGAAAGCTTGTGAGTGCTTGGAGCAGGTCATCAACCTTGTCGATAATTATACTCCTGAGGATGATCCAAACTTCAGGGAACTTATTAGGGTTTCGGATATAATTCATGCTTATGAAGAAGTGCATTATCCAATCCCTGAACTTACTTTAAATTACAGAGGTTATACTGGAACTGTTGATTGGAATGATAATGATGGTTTATACTATGGTCTTGTTGAAGGAATTGAGCCGGATATAGTATCATATGAAGGTAAAACACTGAAAAAACTGGATAAGGACTTTAAAGAAGCCTTGAACCTTTATCTTAAGAGTATAGAACAGAAGTAGTCAAGTTGTTTCATTCTTGAATTAATAGGGTTATGAATAAAGGATTTGAAATTGACTGCACTAAAAATGTAGATGGGATTCATGACTATACAATCATCAAGCGGTGGTTTGATTACAATTGGTATTATTGCCCATACTGCAGAGTACTGTTTGATGAAAACAGAAATGTAGTCCAAATATCTTCAGCCCCGAAAGAAATTATAGAAGTAATCAATAGAATTGATAAGCATCAAACAAAATAATATGAGAACGCAGAAGACAGAGACTACGCCAGGAAGCGCAAGAAACTGTGGGACGCATTTGATTGGAAATATGCTTCAACAAATGCTCTTAGTAAAAATCACTCACTGAGATGCGGTTGCAAATGGTGCGCAATGGAACGGTACCATAAATGGTTTAGAAATAAACGCAATCGTATTGATGCCAGAGAAGCCCTTTCAAATGTGAATGACTTGCGAATTTATGAGGTAGATACAGAAGTTAAGAAGGTTTAGTTTTGATTTTTAAAGTATTTTGCAATTAAAAAAAGATAGACTGATGGTGCGCAAAATTAACCAGACTAAAATCCAATTGAGAACGATATGAAGAAACTTTTTCTTGATGATATAAGAACAATTGATATGGTCTATGATAAGGCAATGGAATCGGAATTTGATATTGTAAGAACTTATGAAGATTTTGTTACCTATATCAAGAGAAATGGAATACCTGAATTAATCAGTTTTGATAATGATTTAGGTCTCGATAAAGATGGAGAGGTTGCGCCGGATGGCTATGCAGCTGCAAAGTGGTTGGTTTATGAATCGGGACTTGATTTAAAAAACTTGAAATTTAATGTTCATTCTGCTAATCCTGTTGCCTCAAAACAAATTGAAGGACTTTTGACGAATTATATAAAACATATTAATGGATTATAGGATGTGTCCAATAATATCTACTTCATCAAATCATCATAGAATCAAGACAATAAATACGATATCAGCCTAAAAAGCAGCAGAAAATTTGGGATTCGTATCAATGGAAGTATGCAAGCGTAAATACCTTAAGCAAAAATCATTCTTTAAAATGCGGATGCAAATGGTGCATCCTGGCCACCTATCATAAACGCTTTGCAAATAAGCAGAAACGGCTCAATGCCAGAACAGCCCTTTCTTGGTCTGATATGGAAAAAGTTATGAAGTGAATTGTGAGTTGAAACAGGTACTATGGTTTTAAATCTACTTTTTTACATTCAAGTTACAGATCTGTTCTCTCTCAAAAATTTAGACTTCAAAATCAATTGACATAAGTATTGTACCAATCCGAGCAACACGATTACCTTTTGGTAATTACTACTATCGATTAAAGGCTATGTTTCCTTTACTGTAACAGATATGTCTCATTTATTTATTGTTACAATTGTCTTTTCTTATAAAAAAACTTTATTAGAAGAAATCAAAGAGTGATATTTTATTTACGTTATTAAACCTAATTAATTATCTTTTTTAATAAAAGACTTGACAATCTTAAAATCTCTTTTTAGCTTGCTTTACTTAAAGTACCAAATGATTCGGTAATTTATTTTTAATCAGTTATAAACGTTTGAATAATTAAAAACATTTTTAATGCTGAATTACAAGTAATTAACTATGTCAACATATCAATTGTAGATAGTAATTAGTTGCCACGCATTTGGCAAATCGCTTAATCAATGATAGAATAATAAGCCTGGATAGGGTCTTGTGGCGACACCGCCTCAGGCCGATGGCGTTAAGAATTGGATGGACCGAAGCGTTAAAAAAGCAAAGCTGTTTGAGGAACGTTAGGCCTGAGGAACGAAGGTCTATAAGGACGAGTTCTTTGCTTTTAGTGAAGGGCAATTCAATTTAGCCTAATCGGGATGCAGCGGAGATTTTTTGTTTACTTTTTTATGGTTGAAAAAAGTAAATGCCTGTCCGGCAAGAGGACACGAAATACGACCAGTATTGAAAAAGGGTTGAAACAAACGGACAAAGCAAAACCAATTGAATAAAAACACAGTTAATAAGCAAGCAAGGAATAAACAGGGTCAGGAACAATTTGTACAAGTATGGTGAAAACCCTTTTTCAAGTTCGGCTATTTTGGGGACAAAATCCAGTGCTATCAATCCGGTTGGGCAGGCCGGCATACAAGGACCAAAAAATCAACCCTAACGCAAGCAATAAAAACGCGTGGCAACAATAGCTATAAAGCATTAGGGAGTCGTTTAAGACTTGACTGGCAGCTTATGGAATACCAGCGCCAAAGCGCTGATTTCGATTTAACAATGAAGAAATTTAAACCTAAATACATCGTTTGGCTTGGTGCAATGAGGAGGTTCTCTAACCCTACCCTCCCTACCGCTTCATAGCCGGACGTTGGCAACTATTACCCAACATGCTGAGAATTCAAATATCTATTGCAACCGTCAATTAAGGGTTTATTAATTGATTAAAAAAAGATAAATTATAAAGCTGAAATTATTCAGAAAGTGCAAAAAAGATAAGTAGTATTAAACCTAAAACCATTCAGACCATGATTTATTTTTTATTTGCTATATCGTTGTTATTATACATTGGTTTAAGATTAACTAAAGCTTACTTTGACTATCTTGAGATTGAATATGTCTCAAAGGAAAAGATAGTAAAACCTATATTTACCTTTTCAAAGGTGTTGAAAGCGTTATCACATAGTTCGCTTGGCATAAAAGATATTAATTGGAAACTAAACCATAAAAGAGAACATAAGTGGGTATTTGGAATAATTAAAGGACTATGTCAATTTTTTGCTGTTTTTACAATAACTTCATTTATTTTCAGTGTTTTACAATTTTGGATTGATACAACCACAGATATTGAATTGGCAAAGGCAACAATCCTACAAATTGAACAAACACAGCATAAGATTAAGGCAGCAATAAATATTTTTAAATTCGGAGATAGTATTAAAATACTGGTCATATTCCTTTTGATTATGTGCGCATCATTTTTCCCGTTATTTGAAAGGTTTAAGCTTAAAGATAAATTTGTGAAATTTAATAAAGGTGTAAAATTGATACTGCTATTTTTTACGGTTTCAACTTCTTTTACATTTTTTGGTAATAGAATTACATCAACTGAAAATGGCAGATTGGGTAAATTAGAATTTCATCGTTTACAAATAATCGAAAACAATAAATTATTGATAAACGAAGTCCGAAATAAAGTAACAGAGATTGTAATTAATGAAATATTATCCAATGACGATATAAAAGAAGTTTTAGACAAAAAAGACGAAATACAGTCAAAAGTAGAATCAGTTACAGAAAGTGAAGAATACAAAGAATTTTCAGCGGTAGCACCAGAACAGTTAGTCAATAAATTAAAGGTCAATACTTTCAGAAACACTAACAATTTAAATTTCCAGAAAGACCTTTCGTACAACGTAAACAAGTATTATTCGACATCAAAAAGCGCTTCAAGAGCAAATGATAGCAATATATATGATACGTTTAAAAGTAAGAATAAAGAATGGTCAGAAAGTGGTCATTCAACCTCAAAAACACAATCTGCTAAAGAAAGGTTTAAAAGAGCTTCAAGCACTTCTAAAAGTAAATATTCTAAATACTACAACAAGTACAAGGAACCTATTGATATTATATTGAAAAATGGATATGGAAAGACAGGAAAACAATGGATTAGTGGATTACTCGATTTTCTGAAAGATGACATCCCATTTTTAGATAATTTTATTGACCCAATAATTCATGAACCCATTGAAGATTTCATTACTCAAAAAACAGAATCCATTTTCAAAAAAGCTTTTATTGGCACAGAAGAGTCTATTAAACAAGATATTAAAACATGTGCAGATGAGTTTTCAAATACATTTACTAAACAAACTAGCAATAATTTAAAGTTAAAAGCATTAAAAGCAGAATTAACAATTGAAGCAAAAAGAATCAACAGTATTTCTAATAATACATTTGCTCAGATTAATAACTATAATAGAAAAGTTAATAATTATCTTGTTACTCTTAGTTCTAAAAGTCGGTGGGAAGGGATTCGCAAAGATTTCCGCAAGAGAATTAATTATAGCAATTTAGGTTTTGACAATAGTCAAATCGAAACTTATAAATCAGTATTGGATGATTGGGAAAGCTATAAGAATAAGAATAAATTCAAGTGGTATAATAATAAAAACATAACTCTTGAAGAACAATTTTATAACTATTCAAAATCGAATAGTAAATTAAAGGCATGTTGGGGTTTTATTTTGCAACAGCAAGATTGGGATGGTGCTGTATATTATTACTCATATATAGCTCCAGATGCTTCAGCAAGAGGTAATCCATATTATTTATTAAAATATTATTATAATAGTATTGGCAAGGGTAATCATCTAGAAAGTTTATATGACATAAAGACTGATGAATGGGTAGGCATACAATGTCCACCACACTAAGTTAAGAAACAACTGCTGCCAACATTTTGCATAAGTAATGGCAGGGCAAGTGCTAAAAAATAAAGGTTTGTAGCCCGCTCAAACTGCATAGCGGTTTGACAGGGTATTACCCGCAATCTGCCACTACTCATACAATTTGCCGGTTGTGGGGAATTAATTAATGACTGGGATATTGATTAAGCGTAGTTAGAAAATTATGAATATAATCAAAAGATAAATTGTTGAAATTCAGCAATTTTATTTTATATTATTTAGAATAAAAATGTAATAAAATGATAAACACGTCTAAACAATCTTTTTCCAATCTAATTGATAAAATTATTGTAAATGAATTCAGCGAGTATAATGATATTTATTTATTCGAAAAGGACGATTTGCTAACCGGATTGTTCAATGGTAATGATACTAAAGAAGATCCCGAACTCGGAGTTAATCAATTTGGCGTTGGTGAGACACTTGAATACGTAAGTACTATCTCAGCCACATTTTTAACCTTGCTGAAAATAGTAGGTTGGTTCAAGGATAGAAATCAAAAGAATGATGAAATCCAAAAATCAATTACCATACTTTGGAAAGACAATATGATAAAAGAGGGCCTATCGGAAGAAAAAGCTGAGAGAATAAGTCAAAATTATCAGAAAGAGTTAAAAAATATTCTACAAAAGAACTAAGTCATGGTTTCTAAAATACAGTATACGCTCTGGTTGCAAACAAAATATAGCAACCTTCCCGAGTTAAAATCGTTTAAAAAAGCTGTAGAGTCTGAATTTGAAGAAATTAAATCATTTTTTAGCAACAATCATTCAGAGACTTCAAGACTAGCCTATTTTAAAGAATTAAGACATTATTATTTAGAACTTGCCAATAAAAAAAGCAGCCAAGAAGATAAAATTAAGAAGAATGGACTCATTACAGCCATGATTATATTCATAATTATTTTATTCTACTTTTCATTTATGAGAGGTTCTGACCCTAGTATCGGTTTTATATTTTTCTTTGGAATGTTAGCTTGGATAGCAGTTGTTTATTGGTTTTTAAGAGTGAAAAATAAGAGAAGTACAATTGCAGCTACTAATAAAGGATATGAATTAATCAAAAAGGCACGTAACAATGGAGTTTTCAGACCCCTAAAAGAAAATGAGTTTCCTGAGATAATAGAGGAAATACTATTGTTAGCCTCTAAAATGAATATTAAAGTAGATAAATCTAATTTATACTTCGACCCAAGAGTAAAATCTTCACCTGCTATTTCAGAGCTACAATCTACAGGAAAAAAAGAAATCCTAGTTACACTAACAAGAAACAGTATCTTGATGTATAAGAAAAACCTCGCTGCATTTAAGGCTATTTACACCCATGAATTTGGTCATATTCTTCAAATGGACACTAAACTTTGGATATCTAAGCTAATACCTTTAGAGGTCTATATTCCAATGATAAAATCCGAAGTGGGCATTGAAGCAAACGAAGATTATGAATTGGATTATTCAATATTAGATCAAGATTATGATATAGATGACGCCATAGGTCAAATAGACATCCCTGGTTTGTCATTATTACTCAGACCTTATATAAAAAAGAGGCAAATTGAGGGCCAAAAAAATATTCAAACAGGACGTAGGCATGAGTCTGAATTTCTTGCTGATCTGTGTTCTGTAGCTTATACTGAATCTCTCGAAATTATGAATGTATTAATGGATTCTTTTAATCAAGAAGTTAATGACCAGAATCATCCTACAACAGAATTAAGAATTGTCTCGTTAAAGTATCAGCTGCTTTGTGCGCATTATAGGTTTGAAAAATAAAGAACTCCCCACAACAATTAAGCGTTCTGCCTGGTTGAAAACCATAGGCTGAACGCCGTGTTGCCGACAACCGGCCAATAATCTCTGACTATGGGGATTGATATAAGTGGAGTTGGTTGTTAACGATGATGTAATGCAGCCATTGTTGTTTTTTTTACCTATTAAGTGATCTCATTGAGTAGTAATTTCAAATATTTTAGATGGAAGAATGTCTTTTAATTTGAATAAGGGCATAGCTTCCCAATCGCCTTCCGACGTTAGTTTGGTGTGAGGTAAGCTAACATTTCAAAAGGAGGCGTGCCACGGGCATCAAAGGTAATAAGTGTAATTAGCTGACCTTTGCCACAAGTATAGCATACCCGGTGTTTTAACGGTGGACGCTCTATAATGGAAGCTTTTCCGATTTGTGATTCCACCAGTTGACGTACCTTCTGTTTTACTGATGAGGCCAGGATGCCGTAATGGCGTATGCGCACAAAACCTTTGGGTAGGATGTGCAGAGTAAAACGCCGGATAAACTCCTGATGAGAAAGAGTCAATAAGTACTTTTTCCCTCCTTGGCGATAATCTTTAGCGGTAAAACTGATGGTCTGGTGTTCAATGGACTTAATGCGATGATTACTAATGGCTATTTTGTGAGTATAGCGTCCCAGGTATTCAATTACCTGTTGAGGGCCATAAAACGGTTGTTTACAATAGACTACCCAGTCTTGGAGCATCAATTTTTTGGCAAGCTCCTGCTTGACTTGAGTGTGTTGTCTTAAGCCTTCCATAAAACGGGCTCTAAAGACTTTACTCAGTGCTTTAACCGGAAACAGGTTTTTACTATTGCCTTTGCTTGCTTTCCACTTATTGGCCATTGTCAGGCCTCCTCCGGGAATGATACAGTGCAAATGAGGATGAAGGCTGAGATTTTGTCCCCAGGTATGCAGAACAGCTACCATTCCTGTTTTAACGCCGAGAAAGTGATGGTTAGCCGCAAAGGACTGAAGCACACTCCAGGCTGTTTTTAACAATTGGGTGTAGAGCACTTCTGGTTGATGTAAGGCCAGGGTATTGAGTTCTGAAGGCAGGGTAAACACCACA
The DNA here is from genome assembly GCA_947503525.1 of uncultured Carboxylicivirga sp. Taxonomy (GTDB): domain Bacteria; phylum Bacteroidota; class Bacteroidia; order Bacteroidales; family Marinilabiliaceae; genus Carboxylicivirga. The sequence goes on from CANNEA010000001.1 coordinate 892,127, forward strand.
TGAAAATAGGACGTATTGAGTAAGTCAGCTTCGCGTTTTTGGATCCATTCAAGGCGTTTATGTCCCTGACATTTTGGACAATGACGATTACGGCAGGAGTTATAGCTCAGGAGCAGAGCCCGGCACTCGGGATTATCACAACGATCGATATGCCCACCCAGCTGTGCTGTACGACAAGCTGCCAAAGCATATAAGGTGCGCGCCTGCCAGCTATTGGCAGTCAGGTGTTCAATCTGGTCGTATTTTAACTGTAAAACATCGGCCACTTCATGACGAGGTTTCATGACTGAGGCTTTTTATACAGTTTATCAAGGGGAGAAAAGCCCCGGTATTTATCCAGTTGTGCCACATGCAGGTAAACCATGGTCGTTTTAATTTCGACATGCCCCAGGAGATCTTTCAGCGTCATAATATCCAGACCTATTTCCAGCAGGTGGGTGGCATAAGAGTGACGCAGCACATGTGAAGTCACCCGTTTTTGGATGCCGGCTTTTTTTAGCCGCTTCACGAAGAGCCCATTGCACACCTGTTTCGGAGAAGCGTTGTAAGCGACCATTGTCGCCACGGCCATTAAAAAGCCAGTGGTAAGGTTTTTCGGTATGCAGGTATTTACGCAGGCCTCTTACCAATAACCACCCCAAGGGTACATAACGGTCTTTACGGCCTTTGCCTTCTAGAACGTGAAGCATGCCTCGATCCAGATCGACATCTTTTACCAGGAGGTTGAGTAGTTCAAAGCGACGAAGACCGCAACCATACAACAGTGAGATTAGGAGTTTGTGCTTGAGTAAAGGCGCGGCTTGTATCAGGCATTTTACCTCCTGATGACTCAGCACGACGGGAAGTTTCTTCGGTAACTTTAAGCGTGGCAGAAATACACGCTTAGAAGGCATACCCAAAAGTTTATAAGCCAGTCGCAGGCCATAGACTGTATGCTTAAAGTACGAGGACGAAGGCGTCCGGCTTTGAGATTTGAGGTACTGCAGGTAATCCAGCACCTGATCCTCCTCCATTTCGGTGGGACAACAGTTCAGGTGTAGAGCCATGGTGGCCAGGCAACGTCCATAATTTTGTAGCGTACTAAGGCTCTTGCCACTTAATTCAATGTGGCGTTTCAATTTAAGGTAGAGTTCCTTAAATTTAGGTAATGAAGAACAGGCTTCATCAATTCTGGTAAAGCTTTTTTTCATAATTAAATATTATAAGACAAATAAAGGTAGCGGAGACAACGGACTTTAGCTACCTTTAGGTTTAGTGCAACAATTTTGTATAAGTAATTGCATGTGATATGGTAAATATCGTAGTTTATCGCCCGCTCAAACTACATAGCGGTTTGACAGCAAAGGATCACGAAACCTACCACTACTCAAACAATTTACCGGTTGAGTGCCAGCAAATGCAATTGATGTTTAAATATGGCTACGCCTCGGATTTTTTGTACATCTAAATACAATGAGCACTATCTACAGTTCGTACTGATTATCTAAAAATACTATAAAGTGTACTCTCGTAACATCATGTAATCAAGTTGGTTATCTTGGTTGAGTACGAAAGTACAGAATATTAGTCTTAAAAAGTGTACTACTGGTCCAATATTCTCATTGCATCGATTAAGTAATGCTTATTGGGCTTGGTATACAGTTCTGTTGTTTTAATATCAGTATGCCCAAGCATTTTACTGACATATTTTAGCGCCACCCCTTTGTGTAAGGTGTTTGTTGCAAAAGAGTGCCTGGCACAATGAAAACTAATGTTATTGGCTTTGTCAATTTTACATTTTGCTATTGATTTTCTAAGGGTTTTATTGGTTTTTTGATTGGAAATAACTCTAAATATTGGTTGGTTAGTTTTAAGTTCATATTGTGGTAAATATGATAATGCTTTCTTAGTTAGAGGTATTACTACATCAACTTTAGTTTTATGCATTTGTTTCTCGACTGTTTTCCAATCATCAACACCACCATCTTCATTTGAAAGAATTGAATTGGATATAATGTGTTTAGGGGTTAATAGTTTAACATCCATAAATCGTAATCCGGTATAACAGCTAAATAAGAAATACTGAAGAACATTCTTTTCTCCTTTGGGTATTTTAGAAGAATTATAATATTTTTCAAGTAACTTTACTTCATATAGAGTTAAATACTCTCTTTTACCAGATGCCTTTTTTAGCTTAATCTTTTTAAAAACATTGGTATCTAATAAGTCATTTCTAATAGCATCATTCAAGACAGCTTTAATAAATCCAAGGGACTTTGTTATTGTATTTGTTTTGTTTCCAAGTGTAGTATGCATGTAGTTTTTGTAACCTTGAATAAAATCTAGATTATTCACTTCAGATAGCTTTAATGTTTTGATATTTTTATAGTTATCAAGCTTTGTCAATTGACTTTTGTAAGTTCGCTTAGTATTTGCAGATATATCATCATGCTTATCAATGTATAAGTTTGCAAATGCAAAGAAGCTATCCTTCGAGAAATTGCCACGAAACTTATTTGTGAACTCAGTGAAAGTCGGTGGTTTATTGAATCTGGTAAAATCATTAATAATTTTCTTAGCTTTTGTAATTGCATCAGCTAATTTTAAATTATCGATTGAGCTATCTTGGGCTGAAGAGCGAATTCTTTTCTTTTTTTCAAGCCAGTTGTCTTCCAAACAATAAATTCCCAATGAAAAGTGTTTAGACTGTCGATTAATTGTGACTCTCAAATAAATTGGGTGTGAACCATCTGTTCTAGAATATGACTTTCGTAGAATTAGTTTTGTGCTTGCATTCATTTTATTTCCATTTTTGTACAACAATTGTCAAACAAATCTGGAAATAAAGTGATATTTAATGATTCAATAGATTGGAAAGAATCTTTCTAAATAGCTGAAAGTGAAAACTTTTGAAACTTTTGATTTCAATTATTTTCACTTTCTAGTGGAGCTGCAGGGAATCGAACCCTGGTCCAGACAAGGAAGCTCAATGCTTTCTACATGCTTAGCTTCGACTTAGTTTTCGAGTAATAGCTGGATCAAAGCCACCGACTATTACCTTATCCTCTTTATTTCGGAAAAAGCCCAAGGTTTACCTTTTCCTAGTTTCGATTTTGCTAGCATCTCTGGTACGAACCGCCTCAAAACGATAGCATCCGTGAGATGTCTTGTTTCAACACCTAGTGAAGAAATTAAGCTAATCTACTATAATTCGATTAAGCTGCAAGAGCGTAATTATTTTCGCCAATTAAAAAGTTTGAGATCCGGGTTTTACGAGTCAGCATCACGACACTCGACATGCTTACATATCACTTTGCCAAGCTGTCAAATCCACGTCAGCCCCAAGTGTAAAATGTGGCGCAAATATAGTAAAAATGCTGTAAAATGTGGCTATAGATGCTTAAGTGTTGAGATTGTTGCTTTCGGATCGCTTGATTTAAAAACGTAACTTCCTGCAACCAAAACATCTGCTCCTGCATCAATTAATGATTTGGCATTAGTATTATCTACTCCTCCATCAACCTCAATTAAAGCTCTGCTGTTCTTTTTTAAGGCTAATTCTTTTAGTTGAGCTATTTTATTGTAAGTATTCTCAATAAACTTTTGGCCTCCAAATCCAGGATTAACTGACATTAATAGTACCAAATCAAGATCGGCTATCACATCTTCCAATAGAGCAACGGGAGTATGAGGGTTTAAGGTGACCCCAGCTTTCATATCTGCTTTATGAATGGACTGAATAGTTCTGTGCAGATGATTACAAGCTTCGTAATGCACATTAAAAATGTTGGCTCCGGCATTTTTGAAGGCATCAATATAGCGATCAGGATCAACTATCATCAAGTGCACATCCATCGGTTTTTGAGTAATAGATTTAATGGATTCAAGTACAGGTATACCAAATGAAATATTTGGAACAAATACACCGTCCATAATATCCAGATGAAGCCAGTCGGCTTCACTGTTGTTAATCATCTCAATTTCAGATTTTAGATTGCTGAAGTCAGCAGCAAGCAATGATGGAGCAATTAAATGTTTCATGAACGTGATTTGTTATTAATTGCTCACAAAAGTACAATACTATCCCATATCAAAAAAATGACTTTTGTGATTAATATGGATTCAAAATGTAATTAATTCAATCTAAACTAGCAATGTGCATTATCCCAGGAAGGAACGCAGGATTTTACTGCGGTAGGTATTCTTAAGCCTTTTAATGGCCTTTTCTTTAATCTGTCTTACTCTCTCACGGGTAAGATTAAAAAGTTTTCCGATTTCTTCAAGTGAATATGGAGGTTCCCCATTCAATCCATAATACAATTTGATGATATCAGATTCTCTGGTTGATAAAGTAGATAAGGAGCGTTCGATCTCTTTTCTTAATGAATCATCCAAAAGCTGTGTGTCAGGACTAATAAAGTCAGACGTTAGTAGTACGTCATACAATGTATTATCTTCATCCTTCTTTAATGGCGCATCCATTGAAATGTGTCGGGATGAAACCTTTAGTGCTTCTTTAACTTCTTTTGGAGCAATTTGCAGAACGGTTGCAATTTCATTGGCCGTTGGCTCGCGTTGAAAATCCTGTTCTAATCTTGCAAAGGTGTTATTAACCTTGTTAATAGAACCAATTTTGTTTAACGGCAGGCGCACAATACGCGCTTGTTCTGCAAGAGCTTGCAAAATAGATTGGCGAATCCACCAGACGGCATAACTGATAAATTTAAATCCTCTGGTTTCGTCGAAGCGTTGTGCTGCTTTGATCAATCCCAAATTACCTTCATTTATCAGGTCAGGAAGGCTTAGGCCCTGATTTTGGTATTGTTTAGATACCGAGACTACGAAACGAAGATTTGCATTAATTAATTGCTCAAGAGCTTTATTATCTCCTTGCCGGATTTGTTTGGCGAGGCTAACTTCTTCATCGGCGCTAATAAGTCTTACCTTACCGATTTCGTGCAGATACTTATCCAACGAAGGCGTCTCACGATTGGTGACCTGCTTTGTGATTTTTAGTTGTCTCATAATACTAACGGAGGTTGTGTATGTTAAATGGTTATACTTAAGGCTAACATGTTTGCTTTCATTTTGTTCGTGAGTTACTTTAAAGTTGCAGAAAAAAAAAGTAAGATCAAAAACATTTAGAATTAAATTATTTTTTAATGAGGCCTTTGTTGGGGTATTATTTTGATCGAAGATAAAGTTTACCTACATTTGCACTGTTAGTAAAGTTGATGCCTGTCAGGTATTCAATTCTTGAATAAACTTTTCATTTATACTGAAAACAATATTTTCTAAGGATTTCCCTTAATAGTGTTCTATAAATTATGTATGATATTTTAGAGCTTAATAAAAAGCTACTTACTGAGTTGCGACAAGTCGCAAAAGAGCTCAATGTTAAACGCGTTGAGTCATTTAAAAAACAAGATCTGATTTATAAGATCCTTGATGAGCAAGCCATTCAGGTGACTGAAAGCAAGAAAGCTCCAAAGAAAGAAAAACCAGCCGATAAAAAACCACGAAGTAAACGTCCTCGCGCTCCTCGCACGGAAAGTGGTCCGGTAGCATCTTCGGTATCTTCAAAGGTTGCTGAAGCAGCTAGTTCGATGTCGAAAGAAGAGCCTGTGAAAGAGGTGAAGGAACCTGTTAAGGAAGAGCTTAAAAAGGAAGAGCCTAAAAAGCGTCCTGTTGCTAAAAAGGTGATTGAGCGTAAAGAAGAGAAAGCTGCACCTATTACCGAAAAGGTAGAAGAAAAGCCGGTTGAGGAAAAAGAGACAACTGAAAAGGCTGCTGCCCCAGTAGCTCCAGCTCCATCTCCAACAGCTCCAGTTAAAGAGTTTAAGCGCAGAGATGACCGTCGTGATAATCGCGACAATAGAGGTGATCGCCAATCACGTGATAATAGAAACCAGGACGATCAAGGTGGACGCAGACAAGGTGATAAGAACCGTCGTACGTTTGATCGTAAAGAAGATAAGCAATACGAATTTGAAGGGATTATTTCAGCTTCAGGGGTATTGGAAATTATGCCTGATGGATATGGTTTTCTTCGTTCATCAGACTATAACTACTTAAATTCACCGGATGATATATATGTATCTCAATCTCAAATCAAATTATTTGGTTTGAAAACAGGAGATACTGTTCTTGGTGCAATACGTCCTCCGAAGGAAGGAGAAAAATATTTCCCATTAATTAAAGTGGAGCAAATAAACGGACGTTCTCCTGCTATTGTGCGCGACAGAGTTCAATTTGATCATTTAACACCAATATTCCCTAACGAGAAATTTAATCTTACAGGAGGTTCAAGACCAAGCCTGTCAGCCAGGGTTGTTGATATGTTTGCTCCAATCGGAAAAGGACAGCGTGGTTTAATTGTTGCTCAGCCAAAGACAGGTAAAACTGTTCTTTTAAAAGATATTGCTAATGCTATTGCAGCTAATCATCCTGAAGTTTATATGATCATCCTTTTGATTGATGAACGTCCTGAGGAGGTTACTGATATGGCACGTAGTGTAAATGCTGAGGTTGTGTCATCAACTTTTGATGAACCGGCTGAACGGCATGTAAAAGTGGCCAATATTGTTTTGGAAAAAGCAAAACGTATGGTAGAATGTGGTCATGATGTAGTTGTATTATTAGACTCGATTACCCGTTTGGCCAGAGCTTATAACACTGTTTCGCCGGCATCCGGTAAAGTTCTTTCTGGTGGTGTTGATGCCAATGCATTGCATCGTCCAAAGCGATTCTTTGGTGCGGCTCGTAATATTGAGGGAGGAGGATCCTTATCAATTATTGCTACAGCATTGACCGAAACTGGTTCTAAAATGGATGAAGTCATCTTCGAAGAATTTAAAGGTACAGGTAATATGGAACTTCAGTTGGATCGTCGCTTATCAAACAAGCGTATATTCCCTTCTGTCGATGTCAATCTATCCAGTACGCGTCGTGAAGATCTGTTGTTAGATCCTGAATTCTTGAATCGCATATGGATATTAAGAAATTACTTATCAGATATGACTCCGGTGGAGGCAATGCAGTTTATGCATGACCGTGTTTCAAAAACGAAAACGAATGAAGAGTTCCTGATTTCGATGAATGACAATTAGATAAGTTAAAATACCATAACAAAAAGCCATTTGTGTAAAGCAAATGGCTTTTTTATTTTTAATAATTTTAAATAGCAGTATATTTTTCAAATTGTAATGTTGAGATTGCACTTTTTACATAAATGGTTTTAGATTTGTGTAACAATTTTGACAATGCAATCATTCTTTCAAACACATAAGTATTTACTCAAGCATCTTGAGGCGCCGGTCAGACGTGAGTTATTAAACCAAATTGACTGGAGCCATCGACTAATTGGGATTAAAGGTGCCAGGGGTGTAGGAAAGACTACTTTTCTTCTGGATTACGCTAAGTGGGCTTTTGGATTGGATAAGAGCTGTTTGTATGTCAATTTGAATAACCTCTATTTCACAGGAAGAACAATTACCTCGTTTGCTGACGAATTCAGAAAAAAGGGAGGCAAGACACTTATTCTTGATCAGGTTTATAAATATCCGCATTGGTCCGAAGAGTTAAGGTATTGTTACGATAACTTTACTGATCTAAAGATTATTTTTAGTGGTTCCGCTGTAATGCGCTTGCAAGGCGAAAAGTCGGATTTAAAAGGATGTGTTAAGGTTTATAATCTGGAAGGTTTTTCTTTTCGCGAGAATTTAAATTTAGCGGCAGGAACTAATTTTAAACCTGTGTCTTTGGATGATATCATTACTAATCATGTCGAAATTTGTAAAGAAATTACAAGTAAGGTACGTCCGCTTGCATATTTCTCAAATTATCTTGAGCATGGTTATTACCCTTTCTTTCTGGAGAAAAGAAACTATTCGGAGAACGTATTAAAGAATATTAATCTCATTTTGGAGATAGATATTAGTTATCTTGAGCAAATAGAATTGAAGTATTTGCCCAAATTACGTAAATTGCTGTATTCGATTGCAAAGGTTGCTCCATTTCAGCCAAATGTGAGCCGTTTAAGTCAGGATATTGAGACATCCAGAGCAACTGTAATGAATTATTTGAATTATCTGAAGAATGGGCGTTTGATCAGTCTGCTTTTTGAAGATAGTGAGGTGGCTAAAAAACCATCGATGGTATATCTCCAAAATTCAAACCTATTACACGCTGTAATGCATGGCGAAGTGGATCAAATCAATATGAATCGCACATTCTTTTTTAATCAGGTGGCCTATTCAAATAAAGTAGATTTAAGTGAGGGTGCTGATTTTAAGGTGAATAACGATTTAGATTTCACCATAGGAGGTGAAAAACATGAAGGGCTGAAAAGTGAAAATTCATTTTTTGCACATGATATGCTTGAGGTTGGATCAGAACAAGAGATTCCCTTATGGCTTTTCGGATTTTTGTATTAGAACTAATTCTTAGAATTAAAATAGAAATATAACCAATTAATTATTAGGAGTATATAAAATGGCTAAAGAAAAAAAGTTTATTACCTGTGACGGTAATCATGCCGCTGCTCACATTGCATACATGTTCAGTGAGGTAGCTGCCATTTACCCGATTACGCCATCTTCCAATATGGCAGAAAATGTAGACGAATGGGCTGCAGCTGGAAGGAAGAATATTTTTGGCGAGACTGTTAAAGTTGAAGAAATGCAGTCAGAGGCTGGTGCTGCCGGAGCTGTTCACGGTTCATTGCAAGCTGGTGCTTTAACATCTACATTTACGGCTTCTCAGGGATTATTACTGATGATTCCTAACATGTACAAAATTGCCGGTGAATTATTACCATGTGTATTCCACGTGAGTGCACGTAGTTTAGCTGCGCAGGCATTGTCTATTTTTGGCGATCACTCAGATGTAATGTCGACTCGTCAATCAGGATTTGCTATGTTGGCAACAGGAAGTGTTCAGGAAGTGATGGATCTTGCAGGTGTGGCTCACTTGACGTCTATCAAAACCCGTGTACCTTTCTTACATTTCTTCGATGGATTCCGTACTTCTCACGAGATTCAAAAAGTAGAAGTTATGGATCAGGAAGATCTTGCTGGTTTAGTTGATCAGAAAGCACTTCAGAGTTTCCGTGACAATTCATTAAATCCAGAGCACCCGGTAACACGTGGTACTGCTCAAAACCCGGATGTATATTTCCAGGCTCGTGAAGCTGCAAATCCATTCTATGCTGCTGTACCTGATATGGTAGCTGAGTATATGGATGAAGTGAGTAAGATTACAGGTCGTAAGTACCGTCCGTTTGATTACTATGGAGCTGAAGATGCTGAGAACATCATCGTAGCAATGGGATCGATCACTGATACAATTAAAGAAGTGATTGATGACTTGACTTCAAAGGGTGAAAAAGTTGGTTTGATTGCGGTACACTTGTATCGTCCATTCTCAGCTAAATATTTCTTCGAAGCATTCCCTGAGTCAGTTAAGAGAATTGCTGTTCTTGACCGAACTAAGGAGCCAGGAGCTAACGGAGATCCTTTATATCTTGATATCCGTGATTTATTCTACGGAAAAGAAAATGCGCCTATCGTTGTTGGTGGTCGCTATGGTTTATCATCTAAGGATACTACACCGGCAATGATGTTGAGTGTATTCGAGAACCTTAAGATGAAAGAGCCAAAGAATCAGTTTACAGTAGGTATTGTTGATGATGTTACATTCACATCACTACCATTGTTACCTGAATTCTCATTAGGTGATGAAAGTACTTTCGAAGGTAAATTTTACGGATTAGGTTCTGATGGTACTGTCGGTGCTAACAAGAACTCGATTAAAATTATTGGTGATAACACCAACAAGTATGCTCAGGCATATTTTGCATATGATTCAAAGAAATCAGGTGGTATTACAATTTCTCACCTTCGTTTTGGTGATACTCCAATTCGCTCGCCTTATTTGGTAAACACTCCGGATTTTGTTGCTTGTCACGTTCCTGCATATCTTCAAATGTATGATATGTTGAAAGGGCTTAAAGACGGTGGAACATTCTTATTGAACTGTTCATGGTCAGAAGCTGAATTAGAGCAGAACATCCCAGCATATGTGAAGCGATATATTGCTGATCACAAAATTAAGTTCTACACTATTGATGCAACGCATTTGGCTAAAGAAATTGGTTTGGGTAACCGTACCAATACTATCATGCAGTCAGCGTTCTTTAAAATTGCTGAGGTAATTCCTTATGCTGAAGCTGTAGATCATATGAAAAAGGCAATTGTTAAGACTTTCGGAATGAAGGGCGAAGGCATTGTTAATATGAACTTTGAAGCTGTTGATAAAGGTGGTGATGTAAATGAAATTACAATTCCTGCATCTTGGGCTAAAGAAGGAGCTGAAGTTGTTTTTCCATCAAACGAGAAAGCACCTCAGTTTATTAAAGACTTTGTATTCCCTGTAAATGCTCAAAAAGGTGATGATCTTCCTGTGAGTATTTTCAATGGTCGTCAGGATGGTACGCTTCCGGCAGGTACAACTGCTTACGAGAAGCGTGGTATTGCTGTTGATGTACCGGAATGGCAAGTTGACAATTGTATCCAGTGTAACCAGTGTTCTTATGTATGTCCTCATGCAGCTATTCGTCCTTATTTATTAGATGAGAAAGAATTAGCAAATGCTCCTGAAGGAACAGCAACTAAGAAAGCTAATGGTAAAGGATTTGACGGATTGCAATACCGTATCCAGGTAAGTGCATTGGATTGTACGGGTTGTGGTAACTGTGCTGACGTTTGTCCATCTAAGGTTAAGTCGCTTGAAATGAAGCCTCTTGAGACTCAGATGGTTGAAAAAGAGCGTTGGGACTACATGGTTGAAGAAGTATCTATCAAAGATACAGTGATGAAGAAGGACATGAATGTGAAGGCTTCACAGTTCGCTCAACCATTATTCGAATTCTCTGGTGCTTGTGCCGGTTGTGGTGAAACTCCATATATTAAATTAATTACACAGTTATTTGGTGACCGTATGATGGTGGCTAATGCAACTGGTTGTTCTTCAATTTATGGTGGTTCTGCTCCTGCAACTCCTTATTGTGCAAATAGCGAAGGTAAAGGTCCAGCTTGGGCTAACTCATTATTTGAAGACAATGCTGAGTTTGGTTTAGGTATGGCTACTGGTGCTAATAAACTTCGTGAGCGTGTTGAGAATTTTATCACAAGTTCAATTAACGAAGTGAATGCTGAAACAAAAGCTGCATTTGAAAAGTGGATTGAAACTAAAGATAATGGTAATGAGAACACTCCTGCCAGTAAAGCAGTTATAGCCGCTCTTGCCAATGAGAAGCATGCTGTTGCAAAAGAACTTCTGGCTCTTAAAGATTATATCTCTAAGAAGTCGTTCTGGATCTTTGGTGGTGACGGATGGGCTTATGATATCGGTTATGGTGGTTTGGATCACGTAATTGCTTCAGGTCAGGATGTTAATATCTTGGTAATGGATACTGAGGTATATTCTAACACTGGTGGACAGTCATCTAAGTCAACTCCGGTTGGAGCTGTTGCTAAGTTTGCTGCCTCTGGTAAGCGTATCCGTAAAAAGGATCTTGGTCTAATGGCTACTACTTATGGTTATGTTTATGTTGCTCAAGTATCTATGGGTGCAAATCAGGCTCAGTACTTCAAGGCGCTTAAAGAAGCAGAAGCATATCCTGGACCATCATTAATCATTGCTTATTCTCCTTGTATTGCTCACGGTTTAAAAACTGGTATGGGTACTACTCAGGCAGAAGGAAAGAACGCTGTTGAGTCAGGTTACTGGCACTTATATCGTTATAACCCAATGTTGGAAGAAGAAGGTAAGAATCCATTTACATTGGACTCTAAGCCTCCACAGTGGGATAAATTCCAAAGCTTCTTGATGAATGAGGTGCGTTATACAGCATTAGCTAAGTCATTCCCTGAAGATGCAAAAGTATTATTTGCTGAATCAGAGAAGAATGCTAAATGGCGTTATAGCTCATACAAGCGTTTGTCAGAATTAGAATATGAAGTAATCGACTAAGAACTTCACATTATAAAGCTAAAAGCCGTTCCAATTTTGGAACGGCTTTTTTCATATGATTATATTTTCTTTCATTTGGCATATGGAACTCGCCAATTTTGTCATCCTCCTGTGTGAGAGGCAATGCTCATGGCTCGTTTCATATTATTTAATGTAGTGTTAAGATTTCTGATTTAGGTTTAGTTCTAATTTTATTATATTGATCAGATATTATAGAATGACTTTTAAATTATGCTTATAAAACTGGCTGATATACTTATTTTTTCAACGCTAATATTTACAGCATTCCTGCTTATTGTTAATCCTATTAAAGCGAACATAAAGGCTAACCGTTGGTTTGGTCTGTTTTTATTAATGTGGGCTAGTTACTGGATGGATGAAATCATTTTTATTACCAGCGGAGTGAAAATTACTATTAACAAGAATATAATAGTTGGTTTTCTGCAGTTCTTTACGCCGATTGTGTTTTTTATTAGTGTGAATTTTTTTACATCTCCTGGTAATCGGTTTTCTTCCAGATCATTGCTTTGCCTGATCGTACCTATTGTTTATCTGGGGATATTATTGATGGATTCAGATGCCTTGTATCCTTTGCAATTGGCATTGGTTTTAGTACATTCTATTTTTTATTCCACCTTCTCTTTGGTTAAAATTCGAAAGCATCAAGGCAATATTCAACAATTTGCTTCATCAACCGACGATATAAATCTTAACTGGCTTGAATACATTATATATGCAACGATATTCCTATCCATTCTGGTTACTGTTTTTAATATGGTGTTTTTTGAACTGCCATTAAATGTATATATCAACGCTATTGTGCTTGTAGTTGTGTATTTTATAGGTTATAATGCACTTAAACAAAATGAAATATTTCCAAAGGATAAAGTAATTGATGAGGAGGTGAACTCAGATAAAGATGAAGAGGAGCCAAAGCGACAATTAATATCTGAACAAAAGCTTGATATCATTAAAAAGGATCTCGATAATTTGATGATGGAAAAGGAAAGGTATTTAGATAGCGACCTAAATCTTATAGGCCTGGCAAAAGATTTAAATATTACATCACACCAGTTATCCTATGTTATTAATAAAGGTTATAGCGAAAATTTTTTTCAGTTTGTGAATAAGTATCGTGTGGAAAAAGCAAAAAGGATGCTTGCAGACGATTCTAAAAATAATTTATCCATTTTGGGTTTGGCCTTTGAGTCAGGATTTAGTTCGAAAACGTCTTTTAATACCACTTTTAAGAAAATGACCGGTCAAACACCAACAGAGTTTAAAAAAGTGAGTTCGGGTTTATAAAGTCATACTATTAGATTTCGTAAAGTTCAGTAAATCAGTGCTTAGAAATTTGGTTCGTTTTTATAACAAAGAACAATTAAGAGGTCGGACTCTTCTATTTTTGTGTCATAATGTTTAATAACTGAAAAGGTACATTATGAAACGAGCTTCGATAAAAATTTCCTTATTTAGGAGAATGACATCAACGGCAAGTTTCATCTGACTATTAAAAAAATCTAAACAGATGAAATTAAAGATAAAACTATCAATCTGCTTTTTCTTCATGGCGGCTTTAGGCGCATGGTCTCAAAAACCTGTGCAAACAATCAAAGGCCGTGTGCTGGACGCCGATTCTGAAATAAGCCTTCCCGGGGTTAATGTCGTAATACTGGATACAGATCCTCAATTAGGGACTATAAGTGATATGGACGGCTACTTCTTTATAGAAGAAGTTCCGGTTGGCAGATACACTATCCAGGTGAGTTTTTTAGGTTATGAGCCTGCTGTTTTTTCTGAAATACTTGTTGGGTCGGGTAAAGAAGTTGTGCTAAATGTAAGTTTAAAAGAAACCTTTCAGAAGCTTAGTGAGGTTGTTGTTACTCCAGAGCAACGAAAAGATAAAGCGCAAAATAACATGGCTACTTTATCTGCCCGCTCCTTTACAGTTGAAGAGGCTGGCCGTTTTGCAGGAGGATGGAATGATCCATCTCGCTTGGCCGGTTCTTTTGCCGGAGTTTCTATGGCTGAAGGAGTGAACGATAATGCAATTGTGGTTCGAGGTAATTCGCCTAAGGGCTTGTTGTGGAGATTGGAAGGTGTTGAAATTCCGGCACCTAATCACTTAAATGGCGTTAATAATGGTGGAGGTATTGAAACTGTTTTTAGTGTCAACATGCTTGATAATTCTGATTTTTTCACGGGTGCTTTTCCTGCCGAATATGGCAATGCGATGTCAGGTGTTTTTGATATGAAATTACGAAAAGGAAATAATGCCAAACGTGAGTCAGCCATTCAAATAGGAAGCCAGGGCATTGATATCGGATCAGAAGGACCATTTAAGAAAGGAGGCGATGCTTCATATTTATTTAACTATCGCTATTCTACAATGGGATTAGTTGGACAACTTGCAGACTTGGACGTTGGTTTACCTACCTATCAGGATTTAAGCTTTAAAATGCATTTACCAACAGACGGAGCTGGTACTTTTTCTATTTGGGGAATTGGAGGTTTCAGTAGCGTTGCCTATGATCCGGATAGCAACCCGGATAATTGGGAAACTTCATGGGATAACAATAAATACGATACAGGAAGTAAAATAGCTGCAGGTGGTTTAAACCACAGAATTAACCTGAATGTCAAGTCCTATTTATTTTCTTCAGCAGTTTATACTTATGATGGGTTTACGAATGAAAGTGTGCAGATACAACGAAATGGTGAACAGATTCCAATAGCAGATCATAACGAAGAAAACTACCGCATGGTTTTAAGTTCATATCTAAACCATAAATTCGGAAATCGCCATACCAATCGAACCGGAGTCAACTATACCAATTTGAGTTTTGATTTGGATATACAAGGAAATCCCGATCCTGGTGTTGAGGATGAATTAATACGAATCGCGGATCAGAAAGGCAATTCATATCAGCTTCAGGTTTATTCGCAAAGTAAGGTGCGTATCAAACCTACTTTTGATCTTAATATCGGAATTAATTTATCTTATTTTGGATTGAATAATGAGTTCTTACCTGAGCCAAGAGTGGGGATGACCTGGCGTTTTATTCCTAAGCATTCGTTTAGCCTGGCTTATGGTAAGCATAGTCGCCTTGAACCTCTGCGTTTTTATCTGGCGCAAAATACCAATGGAGAATATCTAAATCCCGATCTAAAAGTTACCAAGGCTGATCATTTTGTTTTTTCATATGATTGGCGAATCTCTGATAATGTAAGCTTAAAGTTAGAACCTTATTATCAACGCTTGTATGATGTTCCGGTCTTACCTAACAGCTCAGAATCATTAATCAATTACCAGTGGGATATGTACTTTGATCAAGCCCTTAATAATGAAGGTACAGGAAGTAATATTGGTTTGGATGTAACCATTGAGCGGTATATGAAACAAGGGTATTATTATATGATGACCGCATCGTTCTTCGATTCGAAATATAAGGGTGGAGATGGAATAGAACGTAATACCTCATACAACCGTAATATGGTGATTAATCTTCTTGGAGGAAAAGAATGGAAGGTTCGTGAAAATAATTTGTTTAGCATCAATGCAAAGTTGGCCTATATGGGAGGTAATCGCTTCACACCTCCTGATCAAGAGTTATCTCAAGAATCAGAAATGGTTGTATTAGATGAAAGCAGAGCTTTCGAGTGGCAAGAAGAAAACAAACTTTTTGTTGATCTGGCATTTAATTACCGTATCAATCGAAAATCAGTTTCTCATATACTAATACTTCAAGGTAAAAATATTTTAATGACTGAAGAAATGTTTGGCTGGGCATATGACTTTGAACAACAAAAAGCTGTTCCTCATGGGATGACCATGATTTATCCATTTTTTAGTTATCGCTTAGAGTTTTAAGCACAGCTTATTTCCGTAAAAAATAATAATGTACTGAATTGCTATTATATTGGAAGATTTAAGGAATAATCATTCTTTATCTATTGATTTAAACACAATCTTTTACGATCTTGAAGGTTAATGCTTCTTGATGATCAAAACCATTTGCTTATGCAATTTGTTTATTATATCAAGAATTCTAAAAGAACCCTTTAATATCACCTTTATTATGGATTTAAGAACGAAGTACATGGGGATTGAGTTAAAAAATCCCATCATTATTGGAGCCAGTAATTTGGTTTTGGACCTGGATATGGCCAAAAAACTTGAAGAGGCTGGTGCAGCTGCGATTGTCTATAAATCGCTTTTTGAAGAACAATTGCATTTAGAAGCTGGAGAATTGGAAGATGAATTGCACGAATATGATGAGCGAAATGCTGAAATGACCTCATTGTTCCCCCATGTCGAGCATTCAGGACCACGTGCTCATTTGATAGCACTTAAAAAATTGAAAGAATCAGTATCTATACCTGTTTTTGCAAGTTTAAATTGTTTATATGATGTCAGCTGGGTTGACTATGCAAAAAACCTTGAGCAAACAGGGGTGGATGGAATAGAGCTTAACTTTTACTCAACTATTTCGGATGTCGATAAATCTTCAAGTCAGGTTGAAGACGAACGCATTGAAATATTAAAGAAGGTAAAGAGTGCTGTTAAGATTCCTGTTAGCGTTAAACTAAGCCCTTTCTATACCAATATGATGAATGTTGTTTATCGAATGGATAAAAATGGCGCTGATGGATTCGTTCTGTTCAATCGTTTATTCCAGCCGGATATTGATATTGATGCTGTGGATTTAAAAGTACCTTACAATTTAAGTCATAAAGGAGATAACCGATTAGCATTACGTTTTGCAGGTTTAATGGCGGGTAATGTCAATGGTAGTATCTGTAGTAATACAGGTGTGATGGATGGTGATGACGTTATTAGCATGTTATTGGCTGGTGCTGATACAGTACAGGTTGTAAGTACCATCTACAAGAATGGTGTAATTCAAATTAATCGAATGATCGAAGAATTATCATCATGGATGAAGAAAAAAGGATTTGAATCGATAAGTGATTTTAAAGGTAAATTGTCAAAGAAAAACGTGACTGATCCTCATGCTTATAAACGAGCTCAGTATGTTGACTACCTGATGAAGTCGAGAGAATACCTTAAAAAGTATCCCGTGAATTAGAATTTTATATATCATTAAATATAGATGAAAGTGTCAGTTAATCAACTGACACTTTTTTTATATCCTACTTTTAATGCATTTGATTAACTCTGAATTCTACGTGTTTTATTATTTATTAACTCTTTTCGCACATTTATTTAAGTGGTGATTTTCCCAAATTTTTTGTTTATTTGTAAGGCTTTTGAAAAAATGCTACAATAAATATTGAATTCGAATAAACTACATTTTTATATAAATTCATAACAATCTAAGTATGAGTGATAAACGCGTTTACACCTTTGGTAACGGACAAGCCGAAGGTAAAGCTGATATGAAAAATCTACTAGGTGGTAAAGGTGCCAATCTAGCAGAAATGAACCTAATTGGAGTGCCAGTTCCAGCTGGTTTTACCATTACAACAGAGGTATGTACAGAGTACAACTTAAAAGGTAAAGAAGCTGTAGTTGAATTAATGAAAGCTGAAGTAGAAGCTGGTGTAGCTGCTACTGAAAAAGTGATGAATGCTAAATTTGGTTCTACAGGTGAGGCTTTCCCATTGTTATTATCTGTTCGTTCTGGTGCTCGTGCGTCGATGCCTGGTATGATGAATACCGTTCTTAACTTAGGTATGAATGACGATGCTGTAAAAATCATCGCTGAAAAATCAGGTAACGAAAAATTTGCATATGACTCATACCGTCGTTTCATCCATATGTATGGTGATGTGGTAATGGGTGTTGAAGCCGAAGAAGGTGAGCATAACCCATTTGAGGTTGTATTAGATGAATTAAAAGAAGCAAAAGGATATAAAGTAGATACTGAATTAACAGTTGAAGACCTAAAGGCTTTAGTTGAAGGATATAAAGCTGTTGTTCGCGAACATGCAGGTGTTGATTTTCCAACTAATCCATGGGATCAGCTTTGGGGTGCTGTATGTGCCGTATTTGATTCATGGAATACTGAGCGTGCTATTCTTTACCGTCGCATGGAGCAAATTCCTGACGAGTGGGGAACAGCTGTAAATGTTCAGGCTATGGTATATGGTAATATGGGTGAGACTTCTGCTACTGGAGTTTGTTTCTCTCGTGATGCTGCTACCGGTGAAGATCAATTCAATGGTGAGTACTTAATCAATGCTCAAGGTGAAGACGTTGTGGCAGGTGTACGTACGCCACTTGAAATTACAAAAATTGGGTCTAAGCGTTGGGCTGAGCGTAACGGTACTTCGGAAGAAGATCGTAAAGCAAACTTCCTTTCTATGGAAGAAGCAATGCCTGAGCTATATGCTGAACTTGATGCTGTACAGCAAAAATTAGAAGATCACTATAGTGATATGCAAGACATGGAGTTCACCGTTCAAGATGGTAAACTTTGGATGCTACAAACACGTGCTGGTAAGCGTACTGGTGCAGCTATGGTGAAAATGGCTGTAGATATGTTAGCTGAAGGTATGATCGACGAAAAAACAGCTATTCTTCGTCAGGAAGCTAACAAACTGGATGAATTATTACACCCGGTTTTCGATACTGCTGCTATTGCATCAGCAAAAGAGCTTTCTAAAGGTTTGCCTGCTTCTCCGGGTGCTGCAACTGGTCAAATCGTATTTTCTGCTGAGGCTGCCGAAGAATGGGCTGCTGAAGGTAAGAAAGTGATCTTGGTTCGTCGCGAAACTTCTCCTGAAGATTTAAAAGGAATGTACGCTGCTGAAGGTATTTTAACTGAACGTGGTGGTATGACTTCTCACGCGGCTGTAGTAGCTCGTGGTATGGGTAAATGTTGTATCTCTTCTGCTGCCGGTGTATTGGTTTCTGGTAAATCAATGACTATTAATGGAGTTGAGTATAAGGAAGGTGAGTTTATCTCGTTGAATGGTACTACAGGTATTGTATACGAAGGTAAAGTAGCTACAATTACTCCTACTTTAGATGGTGACTTTGGTAAGGTAATGGAATTGGCTGAGAAGAATACACGTATGTATGTACGTACGAATGCTGATACGCCTGCTGATGCTCAAACTGCTCGTGAATTTGGTGCTAAAGGTATTGGTCTTACTCGTACTGAGCACATGTTCTTCGAAGGTGACCGTATCTGGAAAATGCGTGAGATGATTCTTGCTGAAGATGTTGAAGGTCGTAAGGAAGCATTAGCTAAATTATTGCCTATCCAGCGTGAAGATTTCTATGGTATTCTTAAGGCTATGGACGGATTTGGCGTTACTATTCGTCTACTGGATCCACCATTGCACGAGTTTACTCCAAATGATGACGCTTCTCAAAAAGAAATGGCTGACAGAACAGGTATCCCTGTTGAAGTTATTAAAACTAAAGTTGAAGGCTTACACGAATTCAACCCAATGTTAGGTCACCGTGGTTGTCGTTTAGGTAACACATATCCTGAAATTACCGAGATGCAAGCTCGTGCTATTATCGAAGCTGCTTGTGATCTTAAGAAAGAAGGATTAGATCCTAAGCCTGAGATTATGGTTCCATTAATTGGTACAATCAAAGAATTTATGATGCAAGAGGAAATTATCCGTCGTATTGCAACTGAAGTTCAGACTGAAAAAGGAGTTGAGGTTGATTACATGGTAGGTACTATGATTGAGATCCCACGTGCAGCATTAACAGCTAACGAAATTGCTGAGCACGCTGAGTTCTTCTCGTTCGGTACTAATGACCTTACTCAGATGGCATTCGGATACTCTCGTGATGATGCGGGTAAATTCTTACCTATCTACATCGAGAAGGGTATCTTGAAGCAAGATCCATTCCAGGCTTTAGATCAAACAGGTGTTGGTCAATTGGTTGAAATGGGTTGCCAGAAAGGTCGTTCAGCACGTCCTGACTTGAAGTTAGGTATCTGTGGTGAGCACGGTGGTGAACCTTCATCAGTTGAGTTCTGTCACAGAACTGGTTTAGACTATGTTTCTTGTTCACCTTTCCGTGTGCCTATCGCACGTTTAGCTGCTGCACAAGCAAACCTTCGTTAATCATTCAACGAAATACTATATTTAGAAAGGCCGCTCAACTGAGCGGCCTTTCGTTTTTATATAATAAATGTTTATTGTTATTAGTTCAAACTAAACGTTTGATCTTTATTTAGTCAACATGAATATTGTATTCACTATTGTATGTTTCTTTTAACCACTGAATTAATTGAGATTGTTCTCTTGAATTCAACCATTTAAACGATTTTTTTAATTCTTTTCTAAAGAGTTCTCTGTTATCGCTCAAACTAGTTAATACTTTTATTTGATGTTCAAACATGTTCTTTTGTTTTTAATGGTTCGATAATTAGTTTTAATTCAACTGCCGGGTTTTACCCAAACTTTTCCTTTGAGTCGCAGTATTGGACATTATACAAAACTTAATTTTTCCTCCTTGTTTGTTTTTATTCAATTAGTACTGGAATTATCCGATTTTAAACAAAAACTTAGGTTGTGATTAAGGTAAAGATAAGGTTTGCGCTTACTTTGTAATAAGGCCTTAACAAGAAAATGGAATTTTTATATTCCGTTAATATTCCTCCCACATAGATGAATAATGTTTAACATCAGTTATTGCTGCTCCTGTAATTAATAAGAAGTAAAATCTAAATCCTATCTTTGCAAAAAAAGAGTGGGACGAATTTTAGCAATTGATTACGGAAGAAAAAAAAGTGGGATAGCGGTGACAGATCCTATGCAGTTAATTGCAAATGGCTTAACTACAGTAGCTACTCACGAGCTTTTTGATTTCTTGGTAAAATACTTTCAGGAAGAAGAGGTGGAGGGAATAGTAATTGGTCACCCTACTCAGAACTCGGGAGAGGAATCGGAATCAATGAAGTACATTAAGCCCTTCGTTAATCGACTAAAAAACAAATTTCCTGATCTACCTGTTACTTGGGTAGATGAGCGCTTTACTTCAAAAATTGCCTTTCAGGCCATGATAGATGGAGGTCTGAAGAAAAAAGCACGACGCGATAAGGCCATGATTGATAAAGTAAGCGCTACAATTATTTTGCAAACTTATATGGAGCAAAACAGATTATGATTTATCCAGTTGTTGTTTATGGGCATCCGGTGCTGAGAAAAGTAGCTAAAGATATAGATTCTGATTACGAAAAATTAGACGAACTAATTGAGAGTATGTGGGAAACCATGTATAAGGCGGATGGAATTGGGCTGGCTGCTCCTCAAATAGGGAAACCTATTCGATTATTTGTGATTGATGGAGATGCTCTAAAGGAGGAGTTTCCTGAATTATCAGGCTTGAAAAAGGTGTTTATAAATGCGCAGATTAAGTTGCTCGAAAGCAAGGAGGAATTCTTGTCGGAAGGCTGTTTGAGTTTGCCCACGATTCGTGAAGACGTTAAGCGGCCTTCCAAAATTAGAATATCATATCAAGATGAAAACTTTGATGCTGTTGAAGAGGAATACGACGGTTTTGCTGCAAGAGTAATTCAACATGAATATGACCACATCGAAGGCAAACTATTTGTCGATTATCTTAGTCCCTTAAAGAAAAGGTTATTAAAAAGTAAGTTGAATAAAATTGCCAAGGGGGAAGTCAATATTGGCTATCGTTTTCAGACCGCAAAATAGATTAATATCCATTGTTGTATTGATTATAAAATATTATACCTGACATGATGACTCTTTAATAAGTAAAAACAATAGTTTCGTAAAAAAATAGATGAGCATGAATTAATTATCTTTATTTTTAATTTACTTAAACTTTACATACATCTATTTCTCTAATGAAACCAATTCTTCTACTATTACTAGGTTTTAGTTTTTTCTCCTGTGTTCAACAAAAAGAAATGGTTTATCTGCAGGATTTATCTCAGGAAGATTCAATAGTTAATTATTCTAATTCCAGGAAGAAAGTTGTTATTAAAGCTTTTGATCAACTTTATATTCAAGTTTCCAGCTTTGATGATGGCCAATTAAATTTTATGAGTAACGATGCTAACCGATACGGTGGTGGACGTTCTGAAGCGGATTTAGCAATGGTAGCCTATACTGTTGATTCAAATGGATTCATCGAATTACCGATAATCGGGAAGTTTGAATTGCTTGGACTAAATTCAGATGAAGCTGCGGATAAAATTAGAGAAGAGCTCGAATTATATCTTAATGCGCCAACAGTTAAATTATCGTTTGTAAATAAGAATATTACCGTATTAGGTAGTGTTGAAAAACCTGGTCGTTACTTTTATGCCAGTGAGCATTTAAATATACTACAAGCTTTAGGAATGGCAGGAGATATTTCAGTTTATGGAAACAGAAAATATGCTGTTGTAATAAGGGAGAAGGGTGATGTTGTTAGTAAAAATAGGGTGGACTTAACAACTATTGATTTATTAGGTGATGATTCTTTTTATTTACAACCCAATGATGTAGTGTATGTTGAGCCTTTAGAGAAAAGAAAATGGGGGATTGAGACATTTCCATGGGCCTTGATTCTATCAAGCATCACAACCTTTATTTTAGTGGCTAATTACATAAAGAATAATTAATGGACTCAAAGTCTTTAAGTAAACAAAGCGATCAATATTTAGACATCCGAAAGGTAATTGGTGTCATTCGAAAAAAATGGCATTATTTTGTAATTGCTCAAGCTTTATTTTTAGTTTTTGCGTTTGTATTAGGAAAAATCATATCACCTACATACGAAATTTCTTCCAGTATCTATATTAAGGAAAGCGGAGCTTTTGAAAGTCAGAAAGCTATGGAGTTTTTACAGAGTTTCCAGTTGTTTGATCAAAAGCGAGCTTTTCAAAATGAAATGCTTGTTTTACAGTCAACTCCTTTGCTTGCTGAAACGGTTGAACAGTTGGATTTGGAAATAAAATATTATCGTCGTGATGGCTTTCTCAACACAGAAGTATATAATACATCGCCATTTGTTGTGTTGTATGATTCAAGTCATGTTCAGGTGGCAGATGTAGCATTTAATCTTGAATTTAAAGAAGATGGACAATTTAGTCTAACAGCCTATGATAGTGATGTTAAACTTCTGGATTACAGTAGTGGAAAAGTAACCAAGACTAATCAAAACATCTCTATTGATGGCACTTATTTTCAATCGGATTTAGTTGAACATCAATTGTGCAAATTTAGAGTCTTCCTGAAAGATCCAACAGAGTTACCAGATCTTGTTGACCAAAGCTATAGTTTTGAATTTAAAGATAAGGCGGAGGTTGTTTCTGAAATTCAGGAAAAGCTTAAGGTGACTCCGGAAAATCCAGAAGTAAGTGTTGTTGAAATTCAATTGGTTGATAATTCAGCTGGAAAAGCAATTGATTTTGTAAGTACACTAACGGATATTTATTTAAACAAGAATTTAGATCGAAAAAATCATTTTGCTCAAAATACAATTTCCTATATTAATCAGCAGTTGGAAGAGATTTCTGACTCATTGAGTGTAGCGGAAAGTAGGTTAGAACGCTTTAGGGCCGGGAATCAGGTTATTGATATATCAAGCAAAGCCGGTCGTATTTTTGAGCGTCTGCAGCAATTAGAGGTCGAAAAATCTACTGTTGACAGGCAATATCAATATTATAAATATTTGGATGAGTTTTTTGAAGAAAACGATGATTTGGCAGATTTGGTAGTACCGTCTTCGATGGGAATAAGTGATCAAACTTTAAATGAATTGATGAGAGATTTAATTATTCTGGTCAATCAACGTAATGAGTTAATTGGTAAGAGACAGGAAAAGAGTCCATACCTTAGTAACTTAGAAGTGCAAATTGAAAGTTTAAAGCGACCGATAGTGGAGAATATCAATTTTTCTATTTCCACTCTTGAACGTACTTTGGACGATCTTTCTGTGAAGATTGATGAAATGAAAGGGAGGGTAGAGGCCTTGCCAAAGACAGAACGTCAGTTGGTTGGGTTTGAGCGTAAGTTTCAATTAAACGATGCCATTTACACCTTTTTATTACAGCGTAGAGCCGAAGCGCAGATCGCGAAAGCGTCTAATTTGCCTGAACATGAAATTGTTGAACCAGCAAGATTACTTAGACAGGTTTATCCGAATAATAAAATTAATTATTCGCTTGCAATAATTTTGGGTTTAATTCTTCCTTCAATATTAATTGTAATTATTCAATTTTTTGATGACCGAATTAAAGGTGAAGAATCTTTACTTTCATACAGCGATACTCCTTTTTTGGGGACTATTATTAAAAATTCTGAAGGTGTAGAAGATGTGGTAGCAAAGATGCCAAATGTTGCTATAACCGAAACATTTCGCACGATTCGCACGAATTTATTTTTCTTTCTTAAAGGAGAGTCACATAAATCCATTTTAGTTACGTCTTCCATTTCTGGAGAAGGTAAAAGCTTTATATCCTTAAATATGGCATTGTCTTTAGCACAATTGGACAAGAAAGTGGTTATAGTAGGATATGACCTAAGAAAGAGTAATCAATTTGACGGTTTGGTTAAAAACAATCAAATTGGATTAACGTCTTATTATATAAAAAACTTTAGGCTTGAAGAGATTATTCAACCAACATCATATAAAAACATTGATGTTATAGCTCCCGGAATGGTACCTCCTAATCCAATGGAATTAATTAGTAGTGATTTAACTGCTGAGGTGTTTAAGGTATTGCGTAAGATGTATGACTATATTATTATTGACTCCTCTCCTGTCGGTGTTGTTAGTGATGCCTATTTATTGATGGAACATTCAGATGTTAATTTATTTGTGGTACGCGAAAATTTCAGTAAACAGAAGGTTATTGAGTCTGTAATGTCCGATCTTAAGTCAAAAGAAGTGCCTAAATTAGGTATGATACTAAATGCAAGTCGAATGGAAGGGAAAAAGTATCGCTACGAGTATTACGATAAGTATAACTCTGCCAGAACAAGTCTCAATTCATAAGAGAGTCATGAAAATACTACACCTCTCAGGAAAGGATTTTTACGGAGCCGGAAGAGCTACATTTCGCTTACATAAGGCTTTACAGAGCTCAGGTGTGGATTCAACTATGTGGGTTGGGCAAAAGCAATCGGATGATGATTCTGTTATAAATATTCAAAAAGGAAATTGGTTAAATTTTATCCGAAAAGTTAATGTTAAATTAGAGAAACTATGGATTGGTAAATTCACTGGAACTATATTTTCTTCAGGTCGTCATGCAATGTCTTTGGCTAAAAAGATCAATCGATTTAAAGCTGACATAATTCATATCCATTGGATCAATCGAGGGTTTATTTCTATTAATGACATTACATCATTTAATGGTCCAATAATATTCACCATGCATGATATGTGGTATTTTACAGGTGGTTGTCATGTTACAGGTAATTGTTCAAAGTTTATATCTCATTGTTGTTCTTGTTCGCAATTAGTTTTAACAAAACATAATGATGTTGCCAAACAAGTGTTTATGTTAAAGGAGCATGTTTATAATAATTCTAATCCATTATTTATAGCTCCAAGTAACTGGATGTATAATATGGCAAAGTCCAGTGCCTTATTGCAAAAGAAAAGAATTGACCATGTTCCAAATACTATTGATGTTGAGTTATTTAAGAAACGCACTAAAATTCGTAAGCCATTAGAAATAAGCGATAGTAAAAAGCTTGTGCTTTTTGGAGCTATTGATGCAACATCTGATGCAAATAAAGGTTTCGCTTTTTTAGATTGTGCTATTCGACAATTAGATAAAAGTAAGTACGAATTAATAGTGGTTGGTGGTAAAAGTACGGATGTTTATGATAATAATTTGCCCAAAGTCCATAATGTTGGTTATGTGGCTGATGAATATCAAATGGTTGAATATTTATCAGTTGCTGACGTGGTAGTAGTGCCTTCAAAGCAAGAGAATTTTTCTAATATGATACTGGAAGCTATGGCTTGTTCTACTCCGGTTGTTGCATTTGATATAGGTGGGAATTCTGATTTAATACGACATAAGCAAAATGGGTATTTAGCGGAGGCCTTTGATAGTAAAGATTTAGCTAATGGAATTGATTGGGTAAGTTCTGATTCTGAAAGAAATTTGGAATTATCCAACAATGCTAGGGAGTATGTTGTGAATAATTTTAATATGCGGATAATTGCAGAGAAACATATCGCTCTATACAAAATATTAATTGGAAAAATGCATTGATTAATAAATCAAAAATAGCGGATTACATAATGGTTTACCTTTTGGTGGCCTTTTCAGGAGTACCTTTTTTTTATAGGGCACGAATTGAAGTAATGATTATTGCTCTATTGTTTCCTGCCTTTATTTTTATGCACCGTCGACGTAAGATTGATAAATTTATCATTTACTATATTTTTGTGGTTATTTTAATCCAGGTAGGGCAAACTTTAAAATTTTATCAATATCCAATTTCAACCTATATTGGCTTACATATACGCGTGTTATTTGCTTATTTGACAATCAGGGCTGTTGGTCAAAGAATTATGATTTCATATATTCATGTTATCGTCTTCTCCGTGATAAGTAGTTTGATATTTTATATTCCATCATATTTTAATGGTTTTGAAAGCTTTCTTCGAATAAATATTGCTCCATGGTTTGTGCATCCTTTTTTAAAAAGCAGTTCCTATCAATATACGGATAATGTCCTATTTTATACTATCAATCCAATAGGAGAAGGTTTAGTGAAATTATTACGGAATTCTGGTCCGTTTTGGGAGCCTGGAGCTTTTGCTGGATTTCTAATTGTTGCCTTGTTATTTAATATTATACGAACTGGAAAAATTGCAGGCAAGATAAATCTGGTTTTGTTCTTGGGTATGATTAGTGCCTTTTCAACATCAGGTTTAATAGCTATGGCTTTTGTTTGGATTTCTTATTACTTAGTTCAACAAAGTAGATTAAAGCGAATAGTATTAGTTCCATTGTTCTTGTGTGGGATAGTTTACCTATTTGTTTCAGTTGAATTTTTAGGAGATAAGATAATTCGTAAACTTTCATTTACGGATAAGACCTACAATACACGATTTAAGAGTGCTCAAATAGACTTATATGATTTCTCACAAAGCCCTTTAGTAGGTCTAGGTCGCTCTGAGCAAACCCGATTTGGTGGAGAAACAGACAAGCGAAAAATACACCGTAATAATGGTGTTACAAATTTTCTGGCAACATATGGAGCCGTCATTTTTTTATTGTATTTTATATTAATATATCGTGGCTTTAAGTCTTTATGTTGGTCTTATGAATTTAATCGGCTGTTTAGTTTATTTGCATTAGGTGCTATCTTATTAATTGGATTTTCTGAGGTTTTTTTTACTCGTGTGTTTTTTATTGCATTAACGATGTTGCCGGCTATCTATAGTCGTAATTACAATGATTTTAATGTTGAGGAGGAAGAGGAATGAAAGTTTTTGTTGTAATGGCCGTGCATAATCGAAAACAATATACCTTGCAGTGCTTATCTCTTTTGGGTAGACAAAATTTTAATGGTTTTCAGATTATTTTGATTGATGACGGGTCAACTGATGGCACGTCATCAGATGTGAGATTGTTTTATCCACAGGTAATAGTTATTAAAGGTTCAGGTGATTGGTGGTGGACCCGATCAATGAATGAGGGTTTTAAGTACGCCGTTGATAAAGGAGCTGACATTATCATAAGCATGAATAATGATACTTTTTTTGATGATAAACTGATTGAAAGCTTAATAAGTATAAACCAGCAATATCCGTATAGTATTATTGGCTGTTTAAATACAGTGAAAAAGAAGAATGAGTATTTATTTTTTTCAGGTGTAAAAAAAATGATTTGGTGGAAAGCTAAAGAGATCAAGTATCATAAGCCGTTTCAGTTATTGCGCGACGAACTCAAAGGTATTTATCCAACATTTTGTCTTAATGGGAGAGGAACCCTAATACCTGCAAGTATTTTTAATACAATTGGATTTTTTGATGAAAAGCGTTTTCCGCAATATGCATCTGATTATGATTTTTGTTTGCGGGCTAATAAAGACAGTATACCGGTATATATTTCTTGGGATATTAGAGTACGGTCGGTAATTGAAACCACCGGGCCAGGTAGAAGTTTTATTTCACAAACATGGATGGAGTATTTTAAATCAGTTTCAAATCGATATTCATCTAATAGTATTAGAATGATTTGGAACTACTATTCGAAACACGGAGGTATGGCTATGATTAGCGGATTTATTATTCATTATCTTCGAATGTTTTATTCTTTTTATCGAAAACGAAACAGCTTGGAGGATTTAAAATGAAGCTTTCATTTATTATTATTGGCCAAAATGAAGGACAAAGACTTCAAAAGTGTTTAAATAGCGTATTTAATACCATTCGAAAGTTCGATCTTCAGGCCGAAGTAATATACGTTGATTCTCGATCAATTGACGATAGTGTTACTGTTGCTAAAACATTCAAAGCCTGTAGAGTTATGCTTATAACTGGAAGATGTAATCCCGCAATAGCTCGTAATATTGGTGCTAAAGAGGCAATTGGCAAGGGAATGATATTTCTTGATGCGGATATGGAACTTATTTCAGATTTTATTCCGGAAATCATAGATACAAACTTGAACTTAAAATATGAGTTTGTTTCCGGAAATTTTATGAATTACTATTATTCGCCATCAGGACAATTATTGAATAAGGACTATTACAGAAAAATATATTGCAAAGAAGATACTTATCAGGCTACAACGGGTGGCTTATTTGCTATTGATAATAAGTTATGGCAGAAATTCGGAGGCATGAATCCTGTTTTTAGAAAAGGACAAGATCTTGAATTGGGTTATCGTTTAGCTAATAGTGGACATATGCTGCTGCGTAAAAAAGAACTTATGGCCATCCATCATACGATTAGTTATAAAAACCTCAATCGACTATGGCAAGGGTTTTTTAATGGGGCAAATATATTACCTAGAGCCATACTTTATCGAAGTCATTTATCTAATAAGTTTGTTTTAAAGCGTATCTTAAGTAGTGATCCAACTCTTTTGATTTTAGCCTTAAATTTAATACTTACACTAATTATGAGTGATTTAAAATGGATGAGTATCTATGTTACAATATTACCGATGGCACTTTTTTTGAGTTTAAATAAAAATATAAATAAGGATTTTATCCTCAGATTATTAATTCATTTCTTAAAGGATTTACAGAATTTATTGGCATTCTTTTTATATTTTCCTTCCACGAAAATTGATTATGAATATAAAAAGGTTTAAAAAAGCAGTAAAGAAGATAATCCTAAAATGTGTTCGCATATTTCCTTTATTAATGCTTCGCAGGATTGCCGGCCAACCATTGGTAATAGTCAATTATCATAGTATTGAAGCATGGGATCCTGATTCTCGTATACGAAAAAATACCTACCGAAGTGAAAAGTTATTTATTGAAGATTTAAAGTTTTTTAAAAATAGCTTTAATGTGATTGGGATGGCTGAGTTCTTATACTTTCATCGCATGAATAACGCATTACCTAAAAATACACTATTGATAACAATAGATGATGGCTTAAAGGTTGTTTACGATAGAATGTATCCATTGCTTAAAAAGGAAGGATTAACAGCTGCAGTCTTTATTAATCCAGCATTTATTGATAATAAGGATCTTCATTATATTCGCAAGCGTAATATCATTCTGGATTATTTGGACAAGAATCTGATAGATTTTAATTCAGACGTTTTAGATATTATTTCGGATTTTGGATTAAATAGATTTGAGTCCTACCAATCCATTCAAAACATTAACTATAATAAGAGAGAGTTATTAAATCATTTGGCAAATGCATGGCAAATTGATTATGTGGCCTATTTAAATAAACAGTCACCATATTTGTCAAGTGATGAGATAATGGAAATGATTCAATCGGGTTTTACATTTGGAGCTCATAGTATGGACCATGCAC
Source organism: uncultured Carboxylicivirga sp. (assembly GCA_947503525.1). Classification (GTDB taxonomy): domain Bacteria; phylum Bacteroidota; class Bacteroidia; order Bacteroidales; family Marinilabiliaceae; genus Carboxylicivirga. Next base: position 922,065 of record CANNEA010000001.1, read on the forward strand.
CCTTTAATCAGATTACTGATAAAGAGCAAATAAGACAAATTAGGGAAAGTATGAAACAAGTTGTTGAAAATTGGCATTTGGACTATAGAATATTTGCTTTTCCATCAAATGATAAGAATATAAGGTTAAGCGTTATGGAGAAGGGAGTCGAATTTTATGAGGCTTCATTTGGGGTTCAAGGTTTACGCCTCGATCAGGCCCCAAATCATTTTCATCGTGTTGAAATTGAATCATCATCAGCAATAGCCTCTACAGCAATTAAATACGAATATTGCAAGCTTATAATGTATAAGCTCCTGGCTAAGTTAACTCTAACACGGAAATAAAATGATGACGAAAACAAAGCAGCTTTTACTGGAAAACACGATGTGGGTATACGTAGCAAAAATTGTTACACAAGCCATCGGTTTGCTTGCATCTGTTTTGGTTCTTCGTCAACTTGAAGTAGATGTATATGGTACATATGTTTTTCTTTTTGGTTTATTTGTAGGCTTTCAGTTGCTGATCATTAGTCCGTTGAAACAAGTTTTGTTGCGGTTTATACCTGAATTACGACCAAAAATATCTGGGCAGAATATGTTGGTTTTGTTGCTTCAAATTATGCTTTTAGCTTTAACTATGGTTGTCACATTGACTATATTCTTTTTTTTAAACAGAGATTACATTGCAACTTTATTCAATATTGAAAGTTTTGATGACTACCTCATACCATTTCTGATTTTTATCATAACATATTCGATTAAATTACTATTGGAAGTTTTAATGACGACATTTCTCCTTCATAGAAAGATAGCTATATTGAACATATGGATTGTTACTATTAGAGCTACGTTGTATATCATACTCTTGCAATCACTTACTGTTAATTATTTACTTTTAATCGAAGGAGTAGTTTCGGTTCTATATAGTATACCTGCATTATTAAGCGTATACGTAGGGATTAAGAGATCTACTGAAATAGTTAATAATAAACTACCTTTATATAAAAAGCGAATACGGAAGTTTTGGATTTATTCTTTTTTTACTGAAGTGGGGGCCGGGTTAATTGGGCGCACAAGTGACTATTATATTATTGCGGCTTTCTCGAATCCATATTTTATGGGTTTATATGGATTTGCTATTAAGATTTATGAAATATTTTATAAATTGGTTCCAATTCGCGAAATGGAATCAGTACTTAAACCATTGTTTTTTGCTCGGTATGCGAGTGCATCCAGTGATGAAGAATTAAATCAATTTTTTAATTTTACACTCAAAGCTTTGGTGCCATTGTTTATATTTCCATTTCTGTTTTTTACGGTTTTTGGAAAGGTTTTAATTATAGAAGTGTTTGGTGTAAAGTATATTGAGTCATATTGGACTGCCGTAATTTTGCTTCTAGGCATTATTGTCAATGGATTTTTTTATCCTTTACTTATGATAATACAACTTCGGGAAAAGTTACAATTACTGTTGTATTCTAACATCATTGTAATTTTAAGCCTAATTGCGGGTATAATAATGATGAAACATTATGGAATTATAGGTGTAGCAATAGCATCAGTTTTAGGAGAGTTCATTAAGCATGTATTTATTTTTTTTATGTTTAACTCATTCTGCAAACTTTCATACTCATGGAAAATGCTGAAGTCATATCTTGGAATTATAGCGTTCGTATTAGTTGTATATATGCCTTTTCAGTTCTTGTATTCAAATTTGATTTTAGCAAGTGTTGCAATGATTTTATTCTTTATATCTTATTTACTTTACTTAATCAATTTTCATCCTTTAGACCATGAGGAGCTTAAACAATTAAACGACCTGCTTTTATCAAGTAAAAAGTTGAAGCCGTTATTATCAGTGGTTTCGCAAAAAGTCGGTAAATTAAGATTTATTAAATAGAAATGGATTCTGGAAATATGCCACATATTGCTGTATTTGGATTAAAGGGTTTTCCTGCAATTGGCGGTACGGCGTCAGTAGGTGAGAACCTGGTGAAAGAATTAAATAAAAAATTCCATTTTACGATTTATGCGACATCTTCTCATTGTAAAGAACGACAACCATATTCTAATGTTAGGATGTTTATAATTAAAAAATTCCTACCACATAAACTCAATGTATTTTACTTTAATCTTGTTGGCGCTTTACACGCCTTGTTATTTGCAAAGTATAATTTAGTACATACTCATCAAATTGATACAGGATTTATTGTGCCTATACTTCGCCTTCGTTATAAGGTAGTTTCTACGCACCATGGTAAGACGTATGACATGGATAAATGGGGCTATATATTAAAACGCTTTTTTCGAATTTCTGAATGGCTAATGATCAAGACTGCCAATTGGATAACGTTTGTTTCTGATAAGGAGAAATCTGATGCGGAATGTAAATTTAGGCAATCTAATTTCACTACCATTTATAATGGGATTAACCTTGATCAAAAAGTTAATAATCATAGATGTGAAGACAATTATATAATGTTTGCGGCTGGACGTATAATTCCACTTAAGGGGTGCCATATTTTGTTAGAAGCATTGAAAAAGTCATCATATAAGGGAAAGTTGGTAATAGCCGGTGACTTGGAACAAATCCCATCATATGGAAAAAAAATCAGAAAATATGCAACTGGTTTAAACGTAGAATTTGTTGGGATGTTATTCGATAAGGCTGATTTATTGGGTTATGTGAAAAATGCTTCATTTTTTATTTTTCCGTCTTATACGGAAGCAATGTCGCTGATGCTTTTAGAAGCAGCATTGGTTAAGACACCTATAATTTGTAGTGATATTGAAGCTAATAAAGCCATTTTTGGGGAAGGTGAAGTAGAGTTTTTTAAGGTTGGAAATGTGGATGATCTTGCTGATAGAATTAATGTGAATTTGAAAGATTCGGACGCGTGCAAATTAAAATCAGATCGAGCTTATTTGAAACTTCTTATGAAGTACCAATGGAGACAACTTGCTAGTCAATATGAAGAGTTGTATTTGTTTAATATCTAAATGCATAATTTGAGCATTGCATACATATAACGCTTTAATGTTAATCTTTATCAAAGAAATTGCCAATTTTAGCTACTGATATTGATCTTTCGTCAAAGGTAATATTTGAAAAACCTCTTAAAAGATCTCATAAAGTAACTAATATACAGTTTGATAGGTGCGATTTTTATGACTGACAGCATATTCTAATATTAGTTGAATTTAAAAATAAACTATCTTAAATTTGCGTATATAATTAAAATCTAAAAACAACTAAATATGAGAAAGATATTATCAATGATGGCAGTTGCAACGCTATTAGTGTTTACTGCCTGTGAAAAGAATGAACCAGAGGCTATAGAAGAACCAGCTAACATTCCTGGGATGGGAAATGCGGAAGGAGATTTACAAGTTGATGCATATGAAATGCCTGATGACATTGAAATAATAGGATCGATTCAAGGAGTACTCCCTGATGATCTTGGGAGTGTTAATGCTCTGGATGGTCTTAAAGCTACCACTGGATATGCATGTTATGGAAGTGGAAGAGATGTGAAAGTGCAAATTACTATGAAAAATACATCTCAAACAAAAAATAGAACGGTTTTCTTACCAAGGGGTCTTGTGTTTAAAGTTAATAAGACAGGCTATCAGCATGCAATGTTAATGCAATGGACATGGGTATGTATTAAGGCTAACTCTTCTAGAACTTTTGTTCTGAATCTGTATTGTATTAATAGTGGCTTAAAAGGTTCTGATTCTAGTGCTGAGTTTTCTATTCTAGGTATTACTAATTCAGAAGTAATGTGGAAACTTCTAAGAATGATTGGCTGGCGCAAAATTAATCTAGAGCATTATCAACAAGTCAATGCCGCAGCATTACTTAAGTCAGATGATGAAATATCATATGATAATATTGTCACTAATGTTCAAGAAGCTGTATGGGAATTAACAAATGGATCAGGATTATCGGAGGAAAGTATTGATTATATTGAAGGTATTCCTTTTCTTGAAGAAGGTACTTATCCAGCTGATTTAGATGATAAAACAGTAGAACCTCCATACTATTTTGATGAATATACCCCTGTTGACTAATTAATTGGTATAATACTATATAAAAGCAGGCTTCAACTTTGAAGTCTGCTTTTTTTTGATTAAAATGCTATTATGTTTGACAGGTAATCCTTATTTATTTTCTAGGAATGGATACATTTGTTTTGAAAACAACTGAAAATAACTATGAAAAGAAATGATTTAATTTTAGTTTCTCTGCTATTGATCTTATTCGGAATAGGAGTTAATGCGCAAACCGGTTTGACTTGTGAAGATCCGATAATAGCATTCGCAGGATCAAATGAATTCACAGGTACCCAGAATACAGAACAATGGTTTAACTATACTGCCAGCTCAACTGGAAAAATAACAATTACTAATTGTTTGCTCACATCAGAAAATACTAAAATTTCTATTTATTCAGGTGGATTTTGTGTGCCACTTATTTTAAAGGCAGAAAATGATGATCATTGTGATGCTCAGTCTATGGTTACATTTATTGGAACAGAAGGATTTGATTACTTTGTGGTCTGGGAAAATCTATCCTCATCGAATTCATTTGATTGGACTATTGTTGAGTCGGAGTGGAGTGATAGTGAATCATGCGATAAACCAGTACTTGCTAATCAGGGAAATGCTAACATTGCCAACCATACAGGTGCTACCGATCAATGGTTTGCCTTTGTGGCGCCTGAAGATGGAAAGATAATTGTATCAACTTGCGGGATAACATCTGAAAATACCAGTGTAAGAATTTTTGATAGCTGCAGTGGAATACAATTAAGTGGGAATGATGATTTTTGTGATGAGCAATCTGAAGTAGAATTTAGTTGCATTAAGGATGTAAAATACCTTATTCAATGGGAATCAACTCATACATCTGTTTCTTATAATTGGGCCTTAACTTATAATGAAATTCCGACGAACATAAAGAGTTTAAATGAAAAAATAGGAATGGAGCTTAACCTTGATCTCAAGGTGATTAGCTTGTCCTTGCCTACAAATTCATTTTCTGAGATTAAAGTTCTAAATATTAGCGGTGCTCTTGTTCAGCAATTCGAAACGAATGAATCAAAATTTGAACTAAATTGCCAGGGTCTTCCTAAAGGGATATATGTCCTTTCCATTAAATCCAATTATGGAGTATGGAATTCAAAATTTCTTCTTAAATAAATCGTAATATTAAAAGATAATAGTGACCTATAATGAAAATTATAGGTCATTATTGATTATTGATGGTTTTGATAGTTGAAATGATTTTAATTTAATACTATTATTTATTATTTAGTTACGGTTTTATTAGTCCGATTCATTGCCTTGAATCGATTAAATGAATGATGATGTTTGTCAGCATTAACTTAGCATTTGGCAAAAAAAAAGACCTTTTTGTCACAATTAAATAATAGGTTGCTAAACTAATGCTACTTTAGAACAAAGAAACTTATTTTATTCATAATGTCTGTCTAAATATTTAGGTGCATTTTATGATGTGATTGAGGAGGCGAAGCTGTATCTGTACGTGATATTTAGTTAGCGTTGGTCATAAAAAATGGTTAATTATTCTACTCATATGAAAAAAGTACTGATTGTATTTGGAACCAGGCCGGAAGCCATTAAAATGGCACCTGTGGTTAAAGCATTTAAGGCATCAAACGATTCTTTTGAAATGAAGGTCTGTGTTACAGCTCAGCATAGAGAAATGTTAGATCAGGTATTAGATTTATTTAATATACAGCCTGATTATGATTTGAACCTTATGAGACCCGGTCAAAACCTTTATTCTTTAACAGCAGATATTGTTACAGGAATGAAGCCAGTTTTAGAGGAGTTTAGTCCAGATTACGTTCTTGTACATGGTGACACGACTACATCAACTGCAACAGCCTTGGCTGCTTTTTATAGTGGAGCGAAAGTTGGGCATGTTGAAGCTGGTTTAAGAACCTATAATAAATTAGCTCCATTTCCGGAAGAAATAAACAGACAATTGACGGGGCGTTTGGCTGATTATCATTTTGCGCCTACTACACAATCAAGGGATAATTTGATATCCGAAGGGGTTAAAACAGAAAATATAATTGTGACAGGTAATACGGTTATAGATGCACTTTTCGAAAGTATAAGCATAGTCGATAGTTTTGAGAAGCATAACGGACTAGATAATCTTAAAAGCCAACTTGATAATAACCGTGACATAGTTCTTGTTACTGGGCATCGTCGCGAAAATTTTGGACAGGGATTTATCGATATTTGTAAATCATTAAAGACCATTGCTGAGGGGTTTGATGGTGATATTGTATATCCGGTCCATTTGAATCCGAATGTGCAAAAGCCGGTATTTGAATTATTGAAAGATGTATCGAATATTAAGCTTATAAATCCACAACCATATGAATGTTTTGTTTGGCTCATGAATCGAGCTAAAATTATTATTACCGATAGTGGTGGAGTTCAGGAAGAAGCCCCAAGTTTGGGTAAACCAGTTTTGGTAATGCGTGATACAACAGAAAGGCCTGAAGCAGTGGAAGCTGGCACTGTACTTCTTGTTGGAACAGACAAAGAGCGTATAGCTATACAGGCAAAAAGACTTCTGAATGATAAGGAAGCTTATGCAAGTATGAGTAAATTACATAATCCTTATGGTGACGGCAAAGCAGCTAAGCGAATTGTCGACTATTTAAGAGCGATGAATTAAACAGTATTCTTTTAAATATATTGTCAAACTTGAATTATGAATAAAAATATTAGTGTATCTACTATCGGGTTAGGATACATAGGTTTACCAACAAGTGCTTTGGTAGCATCGGGAGGCATTAAGGTAAATGGCATGGATGTTAACACCTTTGTTGTTGAAACTATTAATAAAGGAAAGGTTCATATTGTAGAACCTGATTTAAACAAATATGTAAAAGAGGCGGTTGAAAAAGGATTACTAAGTGCAGATACCGAAGTAAAAGAAGCTGATGTCTATTTAATAGTGGTTCCTACCCCATTTAAAGGGAATCATGAACCAGATATTTCGTTTGTTGAATCAGCAACACGTAATGTAATTCCTTTATTGAAAGAAGGTGATCTATTTATAATAGAGTCTACTTCACCAATAGGAACAACGGAAAAAATGCGTGATTTGATTTATACAAGTCGTCCTGAACTAAAAAATAGAATCTATCTTGCGTATTGTCCAGAAAGAGTTTTACCTGGAAATGTTATGTATGAATTGGTGCAAAATGATAGAGTTATTGGAGGAATTGACAGTTTATCTACCACAAAAGCGATTGAGTTTTATAAGTTGTTTGTACAAGGACAACTTCACGCAACAAATGCGCGCACGGCAGAGATGTGTAAATTAACTGAGAATGCTAGTCGAGATGTTCAAATTGCCTTCGCCAATGAATTATCCTTAATATGTGACAAGGCTAATATTAATGTTTGGGAATTGATTGAACTGGCTAATAAACATCCACGTGTGAATATACTGCAGCCAGGATGTGGTGTTGGAGGTCATTGTATTGCTGTAGACCCTTACTTTATTGTATCGGATTATCCGAGAGAGTCTCAGATGATTGGTAAAGCTAGAGAAACCAACAATTACAAAGCTTTTTGGGTAGCTGAAAAAATTCAAAATGCAATGCTTAATTTTAAGTTGAAAAATGGACGTTCAGCTGCGCTTGCAATAATGGGATTGGCATTTAAACCAAATATTGATGATTTGCGTGAATCTCCTGCAAAGTATATAGCTCAAAAAGTGCTTCAAAGTACAAATGATGAACAAGTATTTTTTGTTGAGCCAAACATTGAAGATCATCAAATTTTTAAAATATCACCATATAAAGAAGCTTACGACAAATGCGATATTGCTGTCTTCCTAGTAGCACATAATGAATTTAAAGATTTAGCTCAAGTTGAAGGCAAGACCATAATGGATTTCTGTGGGGTTTTTAAATAAGCATAATATGGAACCAAAAATAATCCAACTTCCAAAGCATCTTGATGCGAGGGGAAACCTTTCATTTATTGAAGAGGAAAGTCACTTGCCGTTTAAAATTAAAAGAGTTTACTGGATTTATGATGTTCCGGGAGGAGAAATTCGTGGTGGACATGCATTTAAAGAAACAGAAGAATTAATTGTAGCACTTTCTGGAAGTTTTGATGTTATTCTTCACAATGGTAAAAAGGAGTTTAAGATTTCTTTAAATAGATCCTATAATGGTGTGTTAATTCCTAAGTTGATGTGGAGACAATTAGAGAATTTCTCAACTAATTCCCTTGCGGTAATAGTTGCTTCAACCGAATATGATGAGCAGGATTATATCCGTGATTTTGATATATTTAAAAAAAATAAGTCCCTATGTTAAGTTATGTTTCCGACATTCATAATTGTAATGTGGTTGAATTATCAAAAATTCATAATCGTGCAGGTAATATGACCATTATTCAAAATGGAGAGCATTTACCATTTGATGTCAAACGGTTATATTATTTGTATGATGTCCCTGGTGGCTCTGAACGTGGAGGACATGCGCATAGAGGTTTATATCAGCTAATTGTTGCTGCCAGTGGTAGTTTTGACGTGGTTATTAATGATGGAAAGCAGAAAAAGATTATTCAATTAAATAGACCGAATTTTGGTTTAATGGTTATTCCAGGTATCTGGAGGGAGATCGTTAACTTTTCCTCTGGTGCGATATGTTTTGTATTGGCATCAGAAAAGTATAGTGAAGATGATTATATACGAGAATACTCAGAATTTGAGAAATGGAAATCATTAAAGTAGGAAAAAAAGAATTTGAGAGTGAAGTTGTAAAACCCTTACATGTTTTTCACTCGGTATCATTTAATGAGTTGAATAGCGACAAGTGCAATAAATTGCATTATCTGTTATTCAAAGAAAGTAAGTTCAAACTTGCAATAGTAATAGGTATAACAGATAACGTGGCATTCTCACCATTTTCAGCCCCTTTTGGAGGTTTCGTACCAATCGCCAATAATACAAAACTTACAACTATTGATAGTGCAATTATAGCTTTAGTTGATTGGTTAAAAAATGAGGGGTGTGAGCGTTTAGAAATAGTACTTCCACCCGAAATATACAATTCAGGATTTATTGCTAAACAAGTTAATTGTTTGTACCGTAATGGATTTGATAATACTACGATTGATCTTAACTATTCTTTTAATACCTCTAAGTTTAGTGAGACTTATTTAGATGAGCTTCCTAGAAATGCAAGAAAAAACCTCAGATTAGGTTTAAAATCAGATTTACAATTTGTTAAGTGCAAGGGGGAAGATGAATATCAACTGGCTTATAATGTAATTGCTAAGAATAGGGAGGAACGTGGGTTTCCATTGCGTATGATGTGGAATCAAGTTCATAAAACAATTGAAGTAGTTAGGTCAGACTTCTTTTTACTGAAACACTCAAATGGTTATCCAATTGCTTCAGCAATTGTTTTTTATGTTACACCAAAAATTGTACAGGTTATTTATTGGGGTGATCTAGGAGAGTATTCTAATCTAAAAACAATGAATGTGCTTTCATATCGTGTGTTTGAGTATTATAAAAATACAAATATTCAGATTGTTGATGTTGGACCATCATCAGAAGATTCCATTCCTAATCATGGATTAGCAGAATTTAAGGAGGGTATTGGCTGCAGTGTTAGTACGAAATTTAAATTTGCAATTAATTTATAGATATGTTCATTATTGAACCCGATCCTTTTCTCTTACCAACTTATCGAATTAGTCCTTTCAAAACATCTGATATTACTGCCAATTGTTTAATGGCAGATTCTGACGGTTTTAATGATTATTTAAATAATCGATTTAAAGGAAAGCAATATTGGTATACTTTGAATGGTAGAGAAGCAATAGGCTTGGCTTTAGATGAATATGATCTGGCTAAAGATGATGTAGTCACAATTTTAACTACATCCAACAACTTTTATATTAGTGGTTGTGTAACAAAGGAAATTGAGAAGAGGTGTTCTTGGTCTAGAGATATTACAAAGAATACTAAGGTCATTTTTGTTAACCATGAATTTGGATACCCTTATGAAGGTATAAAAGAGCTAAAGAAATATAATATTCCTATAATTGAGGATTGCGCAAGTTCATTTTATTCCATTGACAGTAATAAAATGATTGGTACCGTTGGTGATTTTGTGATCTATAGTTTTCCAAAAATGTTTAGTATTCAGATAGGAGGATTATTAGTTTCAAATATTAAACATGAACTTGAAATAGAAACGCAGTTAGATCCTAAATTATGCACATACATTAAGAATGCATTGGCAAATCAGGTTGTAGTTCAAGACCAAATAATAAAGTCTAGACTTAACAATTACCAGCGGTTAAAGGAGGAATTTGAACAGTATGGTGTCAGCCAGTTTTTTTCTAATAAGGAAGGTAGTGTGCCAGGTGTTTTTATGTTTAGTACAGAGGGACTTGAACTGGACTTAACTAAATTAAAGGATTACTATAATCAACATGGTGTTCAGTGTAGTGTTTTTTATGGTAAGGAAGCATTTTTTCTTCCGGTTCATCAAAATTTAAGTGATCAAGATCTACTCTATTTTTCGGAAATCTTCAATTCGTTTATTCAAAATACATTAAGATGAATATAAAGTTTCTGGATATTCAGAAAATAACTAATAGTTATGAACCTGAATTATCCTCTGCTGCAATGGAAGTTATAAAAAGTGGATGGTTTTTACTTGGAGAAGAAGTAAAGTCGTTTGAAGACGAATATGCGCAGTTTACAGGAGTTGAGCATTGTATAGGTGTGGCAAATGGTTTGGATGCACTTAGGCTTATTCTTAAGGCTTATATCTCTTTGGGAATTTTTCAAGAAGGCGATGAAATTCTTGTGCCCGCTAATACTTATATCGCTTCCATTTTAGCCATTACAGATAATAAGTTGCAGCCTGTTTTTGTGGAGCCTGATATGAAAACATTTAATTTGGATTACTCATTTCTGGAGAAGCATATTACTAAACGAACCAAGGCAATAATGCCAGTGCATTTATATGGACAAATATGCTGGGATAATAAAATAGTTGAAGTAGCTACGAAATATGGACTGAAAATAATTGAGGATAATGCGCAAGCTTCAGGGGCAATTTTGGAAAGTGGTGTGCGCTCAGGAGCTTTAGGTGATGCAGCTGGTCATAGTTTTTATCCTGGTAAAAATTTAGGAGCATTAGGAGATGGCGGGGCTGTAACGACAAGTGACGATAAATTAGCAGAACGAATTAGGGCTCTAGGCAATTATGGCTCAAGAATTAAGTATAGAAATGAATACAAAGGGCTTAATTCGAGGTTGGATGAAATTCAAGCGGCTATTTTACGCGTTAAATTAAGACGTTTAGATGAAGACAATAAGCATAGAAGAGAAATAGCCAATTATTATATTCAGAATATTTCAAACTCTGATATTATTTTACCGCGTTCTAGTAAAGAATCGGTATTATCTTCTTTGGATCATGTATGGCATCTATTTGTTATTCGGCATGCTAAAAGAGATAGCTTATCTGAACATATGACTAAAAAGGGAATTCAAACACTTATACACTATCCAATACCTCCTCATAAGCAGTCAGCATATACTGAATTTAGAGAACAAACATTACCAATAACAGAAGCCATTCATAACGAAGTATTAAGTTTACCAATTAGTCAAGTATTAACATTAGAAGAAGCAAAAGAAGTAGTTAAGGCGATTAATCAAATTTGAAACATTAATTCCGAATAAGTCTTGACGAAGAATAATCAAAACAATCCTAATATTATAAATTTGGATCAAGCGGAAAAAGTCGATAATAGAATAACTGAAAATAATAGTTCAAATGAAGATCGGTCATCCTATCGTCAAATATTTAAAGCTACTTCTCTTTTTGGTGGTGTTCAGGTTATCAATATTCTAATAGGAATAATTAGAGTAAAATTTGTGGCAGTACTTCTTGGTACTGCAGGAGTTGGAATAATGGGATTGCTAAATGCACCTATTCAGCTAATTATTTCTATTACTGGATTGGGAATTGCATTTAGCGCTGTTCGGGATGTGTCCGAAGCAAATGCTAAGGAGGATGGATCTGCCATTGCTCGAACCATTATTATTTTGCGCCGTTGGTCATGGTTTACCGGATTGTTTGGTGCAATTGTAACAATCTCATTTGCACCATTGCTAAGTGAATGGACTTTTGGCACAACAGATTATACCTGGTCGTTTGTATGGCTTTCTGTCATTCTTCTTCTTCATGCTATAATGGGTGGACAAAAAGCTGTACTACAAGGAACGAGACAGTTGAAATCTTTAGCTAAAGCAGGTGTTTTAGGATCGGCATTTGGTCTTGTTACTGCCATCCCATTATATTATTTTTATGGACTGGATGGAATCGTACCGTCAATGATAATTACGGCGTTAACGGCTCTAATATTATCATGGTACTATTCCCGAAAGGTTATTATCCAGCAACAAAACATTTCAAAAAATGAGATGTGGTCTGGCGGATTATCTATGGCTAAACTTGGAATTTCCATGACATTGGCAGGGTTTATTTCAACTCTTTCAACATATATATTAAATGCTTATATCAGTAATAATGGAGGAGTGGAACAAGTCGGGTTATATAATGCGGGATGGGGTGTTGTTGGTCAATATACTGGTATCGTCTTTACAGCTATGGCAACGGATTATTTCCCTAGGCTTTCGGCGGTTCAAGATAATAATGAGCAAGTAAAAAAGCTCGTAAGCCAGCAGGCTGAAACGGCCCTTCTCATTATGACACCGCTATTGGCATTGATGATTGTTTCTATGCCTATAGTTGTTAGAGTTTTGTATACCAGTGCTTTTTTGCCAGTAGTAATGTTTGCTAACCTAACTGTACTTGGGATGCAGTTTAAAGCTGTTTCTTGGGCAATGGGATATGTTTTTCTTGCAAAGGGAGATAGCCGGTTATTTCTGTTTCTTGAGATTCTATCGGGTGCTGTTATGCTTGGTTTTAATCTAATATTTTATTCGCTTTTTGGACTGAATGGTCTCGGCATTTCGTTTATTTTATCATTTATCATTGGAGGTGCAATTGCTTTTATCGCTCTATGGAGAAAATATAGTTTTGGTTTTCCTAGAACATTTTTCTTAAGGTTTTTGACAACCTATAGTATTGTTGTAGTTTCATTTTCAACTGTGTTTATATCCAATTCAATTTATAGATATGGAGCAGGAATATTTCTATTTGTACTTGCAGCTTCATATTCATATGTTAAACTAAATCAATTGATGGATATTAAACAATTGGTGTTGAATAAAATTAGAAGAAAATAATTATTTGGATTCATGATAAGTATGAGTAGGCAAGAATATAGTTTAGTTTCAGTTTTAGTGGTGACCTATAATTCAGGACAGTATGTGGAAGAAACACTTGAAAGTGTTTATAAGCAATCCTGGCCAAACCTAGAATTAGTTATCACAGATGATTATTCTAAAGACAATACAATTGCTATTTGTAAGGAATGGCTAAGTAAAAACAGGGATCGCTTTACCAGAACTGTTATTGTTGAATCAGATATGAATACAGGAGTGCCGTCTAATTTAAATCGTGGTTTACAAGAGACTAATGGGGAATGGTTAACTTTTCCTGCAGGAGATGATACTTTAAAACCTGATTGCATTAAAGAGAATATGGATTGGATTGCATCTAGACCAGAAATTAAAGTTCTTTTGTCAGGGGTTGATGTTTATAATGATACTTTTAAACCTGAAAATTATATATCTACAACACCTCTAAGTCCTATTCCAGATAACAGTATTGTTGCAAAAGAAAGAAATGCCAGTGAGCAATATCAGATGCTGTTAACTTCAGATCGCATTCATTTTACACCATCATTATTTCTTAATAGGAAAACCTTAATTTCTATAGGTTCTTTTGATGAGCGTTTTAGACTTTTAGAAGATTATCCTCTTTGGTTAAACTTAACTAAAAATGGACATAAGTTAGAGTTTATGGATAAGTCAACTGTAAATTACAGAAAGCATTCAATGGCTATCAATAATAATGCTCAAAATACAGTTGTTAATTTAAATTATTTTGAATTAGAGTCATTCCGAAGAATTTATACGTATCCTAATTTACCGCTAGACATTCGCCTGAGTCAGCGTTATGAATGGATAGTTAAGCAGTTATTCCGAGTTAAATATTTTAACCGAAAAACAGGGTTTAATCAAAAGGTGTTGATGTTCTTAACAGTTTATTTTAACCCATTTAAATATATGGTTTGGTTGCATCGCAAAACAAATACGCGAGTTAAAAATTCGATGCTCTATAACAGTTGATAAAATTGCATCTATTTTTATTCAACCGTTTTATTTATTATAACTTAAATAATATTGCAAATAATGAGAATTAGTAAATTAATGAAACTAAGTGTAATAATTATTGGAGTTTTATTAATAGGATTAGTATATGGTTACCTTATTTCTGAAAAGGAACTATTTCCTTATAATAACTTAAGACAGATGTATCAGTCCTTATCACAAGCTAAAAAAGGACCTTGGTCGATTGGCATTTATACTGGTGTTTCACCATTTTCATTGAAGGACTCTGAAGAATATTCGAATCCTATTATAAAAGCAGAAGATGCCACGGATACAGAGGGAATATTTGCGGCTGATCCGTTTTTAATAGAAAATGATGGCAAGTATTTTATTTATTTCGAATTATTGAATCGTAAAACTGGACAAGGTGATATAGCCTATGCCGAAAGTCAAGATTTAAGAAATTGGGACTACAAAAAGATTGTAATCGATGAACCTTTTCATTTGTCATACCCGTACGTGTTTGAATGGGGTGAGGAGCATTATATGATTCCCGAAAGCGGAGATGATTACACCGTTCGCTTGTATAAATCTAGTGCTTTTCCGCAGAAGTGGGAGTATATAGGTAATCTATTAGAAGGATTTAAATACAGAGATCCGTCGATATTTAGATTCAATAATAAATGGTGGATGTTTGTTAATTATCCAGATAATGATGGTCTTCATTTATTCTTTTCGGATAGTTTGTTTAATGGATGGAAATTGCACCCTCAAAGCCCAATAATGGTTATGAATAAGAAGTATGCAAGATCAGCAGGTCGCGTTTTTAATTATAATGGTAATTTGTATCGATTAGCACAAGATTGTGATGATTATTATGGAAAACAAGTATTCTGTTTTGAGATTTCTGAATTAACTGATTCAACATATATTGAAAAAAAGGCTCAACATAACCCATTGGTAACAAAAACGGATATGGGTTGGAATGCAAACGGAATGCATCATATTGATTTGCATGAAATAAATGGCCAATGGGTTGGCATAGTTGATGGTCAGATTAGAATGTATTAGGCATAACTTTATAGAGTCAAATTTTAGTTCATGAGAATACTATTGTTATATGAATATTCCAACCATGATAAGCAAATGGATCGTTTAGGGGTTGAACTGAATAGGAATGGGATAGAATCGTCGGCGTTAAATATAGTTAGTTTTCGTTTTCGAAATTACGATAAAAGTAGACGACCACTTTGGTTAGTTTTATTAGCATTGGTTCATAGTATTCCTAAAGTAAGAGGTGTATTGTTACGACTCTTTCGAACTAGTTGTATAATAAAAATTAGCAAAAGATTCGACCTTATTGACGTTCATTATTATAGCACATTTTATGATTCCATCATTCCTAAATTGAAAGAGCAAGGAAAGAAAATAAAGGTAACAGTTTGGGGTTCAGATTTTTTTAGGGTAGATGCGAAAAGGAGAGAGGAACAGCGCCGTATTTATAATACTGTAGAACGTATACAATTTGGAACGCCTCAAGTGAGTACTGAATTTCTTAAGGTTTTTCCAGAGTGTAAATCAAAAATAGAGATTGGTCATTTTGGTAACAATAAATTGACGAGTATAGATAAGCAATTATCGGATTCGGCTATTAAAAAATGCAAGAAGCAGTTCAATATTCAAGAGAACAAGATTGTTTTAACTTGTGGAACAAATGCCAGTGAAGGACATAGGCATTTATTACTTTTAGATGAAATTGCTAATCTTGCCCCAGCAACCAAGAGTAAATTTTTTATTGTATTGCCCATGAATTATGGAGGAACACCCGAATATATTTCAAAAGTAGAGGAAAAAGTAAGAAGCATAGGAGTACCATATTTATTGTTAACTGATTTTCTGAGTAATGATGAGTTCGCTAAGATTGTGGTAATTAGTGATATAATACTAACCATTCAGATTACAGATTCCTTTTCTGCAGCTATACAAGAATATTTATATGCTGGTAATTATTTGCTAGCTGGAAATTGGTTACCATACGACATATTTACTGAGAATGGTATTGATTATAGGCGGATAACTCTGAGTTCTATTAAGGAAGGTATTGAGGAGACAATAACTAACTTTATACAGATAAAATCCAAAAATGCTGGTAATAGAGCTAAGATTCATAATCTGTCTGCTTGGGATAGTGTAATTAATAAATGGATAATTATTTATAAAAAAATGCTAAACTAGTATTAATAGTATGCTACAATTATCAATAGTTATACCGATGTATAATGTAGAACCCTATGTAGAAAAGTGCATTAGGAGTTTAGAAGATCAGGATATTCCTAAAGAGGATTATGAAATTATATGCATAAATGATGGGTCTCCTGATAATTGTAAAGCAGTTATTCAGGAATTGCAATGCGAGTTTAATAATATTCAATTAATAGATCAGGAGAATCAGGGTGTTTCGGCTGCACGTAATAATGGAATTGACATAGCTCAAGGACATTATTTGTTGTTCATTGATCCGGATGATTATGTTCTATCAAATAGTTTTTCATCTATTTTAAATAAGGCAAAAAGTGATCATGCAGAAATCGCCTTTCTTGGTTTCACAGTTTTGGACACAGATGGAAATAAAAAAAATAGTATTTTAAACCAACAAGTTGGTTCCAAAATAATAAGCGGTGTTGATGCTTACTTTGCATCTCGTGGAGATGGTCTAACAGATCCAGATCGGATGTGGGCAATTTTGTATGATTTGAATTTTATTAATTCTAATGAGTTACGGTTTTTACCCAACGTACCATACTTAGAAGACGGTGAATTTATTGCCCGGATTTTATGTTTGGCTAAACGATGCATTTTTATAGATATACCATTTTATGAGAGGACAACTCGAATTGGTTCGGCAACTAACTCAAACCTTTACTTTAGTGAAAAGGCAGTTACTGGTTTCATACTTGCTGCAAAAAATTTAAAGAACTTTCAGCGAAATAGGAATTTAAATAAAGAACAGACAATATTTATAAATCATCCCATTAGTAAATTTGTCTTGTTGGCAATGAATTCGGCGCTACAAAGACCTTTATTAAAGAGCTATAGTAATGTTATTGGAAAGTTAAGAAGTAATAATTTACTTGTTCTACAATCGGAAGGTGTCGCAAAAGCCTATCAAGGAAATACTAATTTGTATAATAATTGGAAATATTATTTTTTATGGTCCGCGTTCTATCGCGAATGTAAATATTTAATAAAACGGATTCTCAAATAACATTTTGATTTAGAATCATATTTATTGATTTTGTAAATGAAAGCTAGAAAAAGAATACTACTTGTCTCAAGTGCATTTTACCCTGAGATATCTCCAAGAAGTTTTAGGGCTACGGAACTTGCAAAGGAGTTTTATCGTTTAGGACATGAAGTGACTGTTATTACAAAGCATCGAGATTTTGATTATTCTAATTTTCTTGCAAAATATCCAATCAAATTTCAAATGTGGTCTAGATCTAGATTGAAGCCTATTAATTCTATTGAATTTTTTAGAATTTTATCACTGAACGGGATATTTAATAGATTATTAAGTTTGTTGTTTGAGTACCCAGCCATTGAAGAAATGTTTAAGGTAAAAAAGGCATTAAGTTTAGTTGCAGGATATGATGTAATGATTTCATTTGCAGTTCCGTATCCGGTTCAATGGGGAGCTGCATGGGCTTGGAGAAAAGAAAAAAAAATAGCTAGTACCTGGATTGCAGACTGCGGAGATCCATATATGGGGGATAGATTAGATTCTTTTCGAAAGATGTTCTATTTTGCTTACCTTGAGAAATCGTTTTGTAAACAAGCTAATTATATTGCTATTCCAGTTGAAAGTGCCCGCCCAGCCTATTATAAAGAATTCCAATCGAAAATTAGAATTATCCCTCAGGGTTTTAGTTTTGATTTAGATAAGACTATAGTTGAACCGAATAATGTAATACCTCAATTTGCATATGCAGGAGGGTTCTTAAAGGGTATTAGGGATCCAAGTCAATTGTTGGAGTTTTTAACAACTATTGAGTCTCCATTCCGATTCTATGTTTTTACCAATCAAGATGAATTACTTAATCCATATAAAAAACGATTAGAGGATAAATTAATAGTTTCTGACTTTATTCCGAGGAATGATTTAATGATAGAATTATCTAAGATGGATTTCTTGATTAATTTTGATAATGGGACTACTTTAAATGTACCTAGTAAATTGATTGATTATGCTATCACTAATCGACCAGTATTAAATATTGATTCACAGTTGAAAAAGGATGAAATTGAGGCATTCATTAATAAAGATTATTCTAGAAGAATGCCATTACCAACGGCATCTGATTATCATATAAATAATATCGCTACTAAATTTATTAAACTATTTTAGTTGTATACATTGGTGCAAGACATAGAAGCTAGCCTAAACAAAAGGCTATTGTACGTATCAAATAGTAAATACTACTTGATTTTGTTTCTTGTATGGCCATTTTTGGCGTTCCTTTTTGCGGTAGCTAATTATAGCCAGAAGAACGCTAAGCTTGTTGTGTATTTTTTTTTACTTTATTATGGTTTTTCGTTTATCAGTAGTAATCCGCATATGGATTCGGCGGGCTATGCGGAGAAATTGATTAAGACAGCTGCTTTGCCATTTGCTGATATCCTTAGAATTGTAGATGGTTTTTTCTCAGGAACAACAGTTGATATTATAGAGCCATTAAGTCGGTTTTTAATATCAAGATTTACAAATGATCCAACAGTTTATTTTGCTTTTTGGACAGGTTTAATGGGATTCTTCTATTTGAAAACCATAAGCTTATTGCATGATCGTTGTTTAGTATATAAAAATTGGACCAGTTACATAGTGCTCGGTTTTTTTATTTGTATTGCTCCAATTACTACAATTACTGGAATCCGTATGCCTACTGCAATGTGGATTTTCTTTTACGGAGCATACCATGTTGTTTTATATAGAGATAAAAGATATTTACTCTTAACCTTGTCTGCATGTCTAGTGCATTGGAGTTTTGCCACTGCCAATGCAGTACTGTTTATTTACTATTTTGTTGGTAATCGAAATATTATTTATATCCCATTAACGGTATTGTCTTTTATTGTACCTAATTTACTTGCACCAGTGTTTAAGACATTAGCAAATAGTGCTGGAGGTGCAGTTCAGAACAGATATAAAGGTTATTCGAATAAAGACTATGTTGCCAGTATGCAAGATTCATACGAAGGTGCTTCATGGTTTCTAATTCTTTTCGAAAATTTAATAATGTATTGTTTATTGGCAATAATCATTATTATTCAGCTTAGATATAGGCATATAATGAAAAGTAAATCTGAACGAAATTTGTTTAGTTTTACCTTGTTATTTTTATCATTTGCAAATTTTGGAAAAATAATACCGTCATTTGGAGGTCGTTTCTCTGTAGTTTTTTATTTATTAGCGACCTTGTATATTTATATTTTCACCACTAAGCAAAGAACAGGTGTATTTAACTTTGTTAAGTTAATAGGCATATTTCCTATGCTTTTGTTCTCTGCTGTTCAATTTAGAATTGGTTCTGAAAGTATAAATACCTGGATATTTTATCCTGGATTAGGATTATCGAAGTTAATTTCTGAGCTATCACTAACTGAACTACTATTTTAATTACTGTAACAATGGCTTTATTATCTTCTATAAAATCGGCTATTTCGCAGCGAATGATTAATATTCCTGGATATAGAACCAAAGATCCGATACTGCTTATCGAAAGTGATGATTGGGGAAGTATCCGTATGCCAACAATAGAGGTTTATGACAAGTTTGTTGATAATGGTTTTAGTTTGGCTGATTCAGATTATAATCGTTTAGATACTTTAGAAAGTAATGATGACCTGACGGCTTTATTTGAAGTTTTAACAAGTCATACTGATGGTCATGGAAACCATCCAGTTATTACGGCTAATACGATAACTGGGAATCCTGATTTTATTAGAATTAAAGAAAGTGATTTTCAATACTATTATTTTGAAAATGTAATTACGACCATTGAGAATTATAAACATAGAGATAAAGTTGAAGAATTATGGAAAGAAGGTATTAGTCAAGGTATATATCGTCCGCAATTTCATGGAAGAGAACACGTAAATGTTATAAGATGGATGGAAGCTTTACGTAAGAGAACACCTGAAATTATGTATGCATTCGATAATAAAACTACCTTTTCAGGAGAAGGTGATTATAATTTTATGGAAGTATTGGATTATAATTCGCTCAATGATTTGAATTCCATGAAGTCAAGTTTAAAAGAAGGTCTCGATATGTTTGAAGATCTATTTGGTTATCGTTCAAAATCATTTATACCACCGTGTTATGCATGGGATAGTAATATTGAAGATGCATTGGTGGAAAATGGAGTTAAGTACATACAGGGACTGATAGTCCAATCGGTACCAACAGGTAAGTTTGGAGAATATAAGCGTAAATATCACTACATGGGAAGTAAGAATAAGCTGGGACTTACCTATCTTACTCGTAATTGTTTCTTTGAACCTTCATTAACAAGAGCTAATGATCCGGTTGGTGATTGTTTGAAACGTATTGATTTGGCATTTAAATGGAGAAAGCCTGCAATTATAAGTTCGCATAGAATTAATTTTATTGGTAGTCTGGTTGAAAGTAACCGTACCCAAAATTTAAAATTCCTAGACGACCTATTAGCTCAAGTATTGAAGAAATGGCCAAATGTACAATTTCTTAGTACAGATCAATTAGGTGACCGAATTACTGATGTTAAATGATCATTAATGGATGCTTGAGGTAGAAAATATAAATATAGTATTTTATTATAACTAAAGTTTGGAAAGAGAATCGATTAAAATCCTAATTACAGGTGATGTGTGCCCAATTAATAGGGTAGAAGACTTAGCGATAAATGGTAAGTACTCTTCAATTTATAATGATTTTATTGATGTATTTCAAGAAAATGATTTAAATGTTGTGGATTTAGAATGTCCATTAACCTTATCCAAGAATGAAAGACCCAAGACTGGTCCATATCAGAAAGCATCCCCGGAAACGATTGGCGTATTAAAACATGCTGGAATTGGTCTTGTTGCAATGGCTAATAATCACATTATGGATTATGGGTCTGAAGGTGTTGAAGATACTTTAACTGTTTGTGCTCAGAACAATATTAGAACTTTTGGAATAGGGAATTCTATTAAAGAGGCGAGTGAAGATTATACTTTTGAGATAAAAGAAAAAAGAATAGCTTTTCTGAATTTTGCGGACAATGAGTTTCTTTCCACTCCGGATGGCAAATATGTTTGTAATGCTATTGATCCAATTAAAAGTTCATATAGTATTAAAGCAGCTAAAAAAAATCATGATCTAGTTTTCGCAATAGTTCATGCAGGAAATGAATTCTACGAACTGCCTTCGCCGCGTACTAAGGAGCTTTATCGTTATTTAATTGACCAGGGAGCAGATGTTGTTGTGGCTCATCATACTCATGCGCATTCAGGTTATGAGGTTTACAATTCAAAACCTATTTTTTATGGTTTGGGAAATTTTATATATGATTGGCCCTCAAAACAAAATGAAAGATGGAATAAGGGGTATGTTGTAAGGTTTGATATTGATGAAACCATTAATTTTACGATTATTCCATTAAAACAAGGTAATGAGATACCTGGCGTATTCCATCTTAATGATAAGGAGAAAAAGATATTTGAAGATGAACTGGAAAGGCTTAATGTCATTATTCAAGATGATAAGTTGCTCGAGGAAGCTTTTCAAAAGTATTGCAGAGCCATTAACCCAATGTATGATGCTTTTATCGAACCCTATTTCGGTAAGTATTATACAGCACTTAGAAAAAGGAAGTTGCTACCTAATATAATGACCAGAAAGAAAAGGTTATTGCTACTCAATATTATTCGATGTGAATCTCATCGAGATGTATTATTACGAATGTTAAAAAAGTACGAATAACAGTATTGTTTCTATTTATTAGAATATGGTATTGTTGTAACAACTAAAGTTAATGTGTGGAATTGTAGGATATATAAAGGTTAATAGAGAATATATTACAGATACTTCATCGATATTACCAATGTTGAAAGTTCAAGAACATCGTGGACCTGATGATTCTGGTATAAGAGCGTTTAGTTTGATAAATGGCCATTCTCAAAAGTTAAAAAGCGATAAGCCGGATGCCATAGGTGGACAATTTGAGGGCTTATTAGGCTTCAACCGATTAAGTATAATGGATCTTTCGGCTAATGGGCACCAGCCTATGATTAGTCCAGATAATAAAGTTGTACTTGCCTTTAATGGAGAAATTTATAATGCATTTGATTATAAACAAGAGCTTGAAGAATGGGGGTATAAGTTTAGAAGTAGTACGGATACTGAGGTTGTTTTAGCTTTATACCTTAAATATGGCTTTGAAGCCATGCTAAACAAACTTAACGGGATGTTTGCCATTGTTATTGCCGACCTTAGAACACAAAAACTATTTGTTGCACGAGATAGGTTTGGTATTAAGCCAATGTATTTTATTTCTAACCACTCTACATTTGCTTTTTCTTCGGAACTAAAAAGTTTTAAATACTTAGAGAATTTCTCGTATAGTTTAAATAGAGATAAGCTTGATGAATATCTATTATTTCGGAATAATCTAAAGGATACTTTATTTAAGGATATAAATTCGCTCGATCCAGGTACCTATATTGAATATAGCCATCAGGATGGTTTACGAGTTCGTAAATATTTTAACATAGATGATTATGTGCGGAAGAGCGATCATCATATAGATTTAAACTCTTCGAGAGAGAAACTGGAAGGATGGCTCGGGGATAGTGTTCAAAGACAATTGATGAGTGATGTTAAGCTGGGTTGTCAGCTTTCAGGAGGGATTGATTCTTCATTGGTAACCTGGTTAGCTAATAATAATAGTAATAAAGGAAACTTTGAATCTGTTTCTATTGTATTTAATGATGTACGCTTTTCTGAAGAAAAATATATTGATATTGTTCGTGATCAATTAGGTATTCAATCTCATAAGTTTGTTTTAGATTCTGAATATTACCTTAATCATTTTGAACAGGCTACATGGCATTTAGAGACACCTTTGAATCATCCTAATACAATTGGCATATACAAACTATCACAGAGAGCAAAAGAGTATGTCACTGTTTTACTTAGCGGCGAAGGTGCCGATGAAGTATTTGGTGGATACGGTCGATTCTATGATATTTATTATCCTTTTCGTTTTAAGAAGTTAATGAGTGAATTTAAAAAGAATCGTAGTAATTTTGGAGGCCTATTAGACTACCTAAGTCCTGAAATGCGAGCTGTTATGCCCACCGCATTTATGAATCCAACTTTTGCCAAAGGAATGTTCAGTGATTTTAGTTTTGATAAAGCTGTTGAAGATCGAATAAATATGTATAAAGACTTGAATGGTTCAGTATTTGATCGTCAGGTGAAATATGAAATGAAAACTTACCTGCCTGATTTATTGATTAGACAAGATAAAATGTCAATGGCTCATTCGATTGAAAATAGAGTGCCTTTTTTGGATAATGATTTAGTAAAGAATGCATTTTCTATTCCTGAAAAGTATTTGATGATTAGGGCAAATAACGGAAAACAGAATACAGAAAAGTATCTGCTGAAGAAAATGGGTGAGAATGTGTTTGGAGAAGGGTTTGCATTCCGTGACAAAATGGGATTTGGTATTCCGATAAGGGAATTTTTTTCTAATAAAAGATTTATGGAATACCTGAATGATAAAGCACTTGAAGGAATAAAGACCCGAGGATTATTTAATCATACACAGGTAACGAACTGGTTATCAAAAATTGATAGGCTTAGGTTCGATGAGTTAGAAGCCCTATGGGTTATCATTGCTTTTGAAACTTGGGCATCAAAATATATAGATAATGAAGATTGGAATACATCAGACTAAAGGAACATTTAGTGACAGATGGATTGCTTATTGTATTGATAAATCAATTGATTATAAATTAGTTGATTGTTACGGGTCTAATATAATTGAGCAACTGGCAGATTGTGATGCCTTGATGTGGCATTTTAATCATAAAGGCTCTAAGGAAAGTAAATTTGCCAAGCAATTATTATTTTCTGTTCAAGCTGCAGGTAAAAAAGTTTTTCCGGATTACAATACGGTTTGGCATTTTGACGATAAAGTGGCACAGAAATATTTGTTAGAAGGTATTAATGTAGCTATGGCCAAAGTTGATGTATTCTACGACAGAAAAGATGCCTTGCATTGGGCTAAGGATACAAACTATCCAACAGTATTTAAGCTTAGAAATGGTGCAGGATCAGATAATGTAAAGTTGGTTAGAAATTTTAGAGATGCTAAAAAATTAATTCGTAAAGCTTTTGGAAAAGGATTCGAACAGTATGATGCATGGGGTAATTTAAAAGAGCGAATTAGAAAATATAAAGCGGGTAAAACTTCATTAACTAATGTATTAAAAGGAGCTGTAAGATTAGTACATACCACCGAATATGCTCGATTAACTGGTAATGAACAAGGGTATGTTTATTTTCAAGAGTTTATACCTGACAATGATTCTGACATTCGTGTTATTGTTATTGGCAATAAAGCTTTTGCCATAAAGCGATTGGTAAGAGAGAATGATTTTCGTGCTTCGGGAAGTGGAACAATACTATACGACAAGAAGCATTTTGATGATAAAACAATAATGAGCGCATTTGAAACTTCTGAAAAGCTTCAAGACCAATGCATGGCTTATGATTTTGTTTACCACGATACGAAACCGTTAATAGTTGAAGTAAGTTATGGCTTTGCAGCAGAAGGTTATGATGATTGTGTAGGTTACTGGGATAAGGATATGACTTGGAATCCCGGACCGTTTAATCCGTATGGATGGATGGTTGAGGATTTAATTAAATCTTGTTCTGAATGCTGATTATTTTTAATAATGAGTTATAAAAATAGCACTAAAAAATTGAGAATAGCATTAGTAATCCCTTCATTACAAGCTGGGGGAATGGAACGTGTAATGTCTGAGCTAGCTAAGGATTTTTCTTTAATAAAGGGGACTGATATCCACTTGATATTGTATGGTATTACTCGAGAGTTATTTTTTACTATTCCGGATAATATTGTTGTACACAAACCCACATTTGAATTTAATAATAAATGGCGATTTCTAAATACGCTTAAAACATTATTGTTCTTAAGAAAAACAATAAAAAATCTTAATCCGGACAGTCTATTAAGTTTTGGAGAGTATTGGAATAATTTCTTTCTTCTCTCATTGTTAGGATTAAAATATAAGACTTATGTGTCCGATAGGAGTCAGCCTGATAAGAGTTTGGGACGATTACATGATTATTTAAGACACTGGTTGTACCCAAAATCAACAGGTCTTATATTACAAACTGAAAAAGCTAAGAATATTTTTCTTTCACAAACAAATCATACAAATATTGCAGTAATAGGAAATCCGATTCGGGAGATTGTTCAGCCCGAAAGAGGACCGATTAAAGAGAAGAATGTTATCATGGTCGGTCGTCTGATTAAAAGTAAAAATCAAGATCGCTTAATCAGAATTTTTGCTGATGTTGCTCCTTCTGATTGGAAACTTACAATAGTTGGATATGACCATCTTAAACAAAATAATATGGAGCGCTTAAAAGAATTAGCCTCTGAATTAAATATTGCAGATAGAGTCATTTTTATGGGAAAGCAAAACAAAATTGACAATATATTGAATAGAAGTTCAATTTTTGCTTTTACATCAAGCTCCGAAGGATTTCCAAACGTAATCGGTGAAGCAATGTCAGCGGGATTGCCTGTTATAGCTTATGACTGCAATGCTGGGCCATCTGATATGATTGATGATGGGAAAAATGGATTCTTGATTCCATTGTTTAATGATGAATTGTTTAGAAAAAAGTTAGCCATATTAATGGCAGATGAAGCTCTAAGGAATGAAATGGGCAATTCTGGTAAAGAAAGCATAAGAGCCTTCTCAAAGGATATCATTAGTGCAGAGTTTTATAATTTTATCACTTCTGAGGTTTGTAAATAACTTGAAATTTAGCTTCACATTTAATCAATAATTCTATATGAAGACAGTAGTTATAGGTTCCAAAGGTTTTATAGGACAACATTTAGTTAACTATTTTAAGGGTTTGGGGCATGAAGTTTGGGGGGCTGATGTTGTGGTTGATTATGCTGAAACGGATCACTATTTTTTAATGGATGCATCTAATTCAGATTTTAATAATATTTTTCAGAATGTTAAGTATGACCTTTGTGTCAATTGTTCAGGTGCAGCTAGCGTACCTGATTCTATAAATAATCCTATGAGAGATTATTATTTAAATACAGTAAATGTATTTAATATTCTTTCTGCTATCAATAAGTATCAAAAGGAATGTCGATTTATTAACCTTGGAAGTGCAGCAGTTTATGGAAACCCTAAACAACTACCAATAAATGAATCGGCACAAATTAAGCCATTATCTCCATATGGAATTCATAAGTTTCAGGCGGAACAGATCTGTGAAGAATTCCATTGTTTTTTTGGTTTAAAAACCTGTTCACTCAGGATTTTTTCTGTCTATGGTTTGGGGTTGAAAAAACAGCTGTTCTGGGATTTATTTAAAAAAGCGAAAAAGGAAGATAAAATCGAATTATTTGGAAGTGGAAATGAATCACGAGATTTTATTCACATTAATGACTTAGTTAAGGCAATTGACCTTGTATTTAAGAATTCAAGTTTTGAGGCAGATATTATTAATTTAGCCAACGGTAAAGAAATATTAATAAAAGATGCTGTATCCACATTTTTCTCATTCTTCGAAAAAAGGATAAATTATAATTTTTCAGGTTCATCAAGAAAGGGTGATCCTTTAAATTGGAAAGCGGACATTAGTCGCTTAAAATCATTTTCTTATAGTCCATCTGTAGACATTGAAGATGGATTAAAAGATTATTTTAATTGGGTTATTAAAAATTACTAGTAATGACAGAATTGTCGCAGCAGAGAACTAAACTCGGTATTTTATTTGATTTTCAAGCTTCTTGGATGGGAGGAGTAACATATATTATAAATTTGGTAAAAACTCTCAATTACCTTGATGATAAAGATAAACCCGAAGTTTATTTTTTTTATACTGAAGAACTGGAGAAGTTTATTGACGAAGTCGAATATCCTTATATTCATCTTATCAAGAAAACGACGCCTTCAATAGTTAAAGGTTTTGTGTCATCTTGGATTAAACGTAAAAATGTTTTTGTAGATGACCTTATTAACGAATATTCACTCGATTCAATATTTCCAAACAGAAATTACCCTATAAAAACAAGTACTTCAGCGAAAGTGGTAGCGTGGTACGCAGATTTACAACATAAATATTATCCTGAGTTTTTTACTAAAGAAACGTTAATTCATCGCGCAATTCGTTTGTTTTTTATGCTTAAAAACACAAACTCACTTGTTGTCTCGAGTCAGGCGGTAAAGAGTGATTTCGATAAGTTTTATCGCTTAAGAAGCAGTTTGGTGTTTCATATTTACCATTTTGTATCGATTAATGAAAATTGGACGGATATTAGCTTTAAGGATTTGAAACATAAATATGGTGTGCCAGATCATTATTTTATGGTATCTAATCAATTTCATCAGCATAAGAATCATAAAGTTGTATTAGAAGCATTAACAAAACTTAAACTGAAAGGAATAATCAAGCATGTCGTTTTTACAGGTCGATTTCCTAAAGCTAAAAATGCTCCTCATATTACAGAATTAAAACAGTTAATTCTTGATAACGAGTTAAGCGACAACATAAGCATGCTAGAGGTTATTCCTCGCAATGATCAAATACAATTAATGAAAAATGCGCAGGCCGTCATTCAGCCAAGTTTATTTGAAGGGTGGAGTACAGTAATAGAAGATGCGATATCGATTCAAGTTCCTGTAATTGCTGCGTCACTGCCTGTGAATATTGAACATCTTGGTGATAAAGGAACTTATTTTGATGCCCATAATACAGATCAATTGTCCGGTATTCTCGAAAATTATCCCAACAGAGAAGAGAGTAGTATAGTTTATGGAGATTATTCCCTGCGTATTAAAGAATCCATTGAGGGGTTAATGAGAGTTCTAAATAAGTAATTTTATTTGTCATATGATTGGAGAACTAAAACAAGCTTTATTCACCAACATTAAGAATATACCTGGTTGGAAAACGAATCGTAAGATTTTAATTATTGAATGTGACGATTGGGGAGGGATACGTATGCCTTCGAAACAAGCTTATAAGCGCTTAGAATCTTTAGGTTTAGCGGTAGGAACAAGTCGTTTTAATAAGTATGATACACTAGCCAATACTAGAGATTTTGAATATTTGTTTTCCGTACTACAATCGGTTAAAGATCATAATGGTAATTCGGCCGTTTTAACTGCGATTTCTAATGTTGCAAATCCAGATTTTTCCAAAATTATGGATGCTGACTATTCACAATATATTTATGAACCCTTTACAGAAACCTTAAAGAAGTACTATCCAGAGGAGGATGTTTTTGCTAAATGGCAGGAAGGAATAAGAGAAGGTATTTTTATTCCAGAATTACATGGTAAAGAGCATATTTGTGTACCGCTTTGGATGGAGGCCTTGCAAAGTGGTTCTCGAGATGTTTTAAAGGCATTTATGCATGAGTTTGTTTCAGTTCAAGTAAATGATACTGATATAAATGCAAGTGAATTTAGGCCAGAATTCTATTTCAATAAAGAGATTCAAAAAACATTTCTAAAGAATTCATGTAAAGAAGGGATTAATCTCTTTGAGAATATTTTTGGCTATAAACCTCGTGTTTTTGTTCCTGCGAATGGTGTCTTTCATCCAGATTTTGATAAAATTGTTGTTAATAATGGTATAAAATATTTATATACTTCGCACTCAATGCCCTACCCAAATGGAAATGGAGGCTTTCATTATCGATGGTTTTATCCCGGACAAAAGGGTATAGATGGCTTAAGGTATTACACTCGAAATTGTGCTTTTGAACCAACTGATACATCTTATAGCGGTATTGATTTTACTATGAAGCAGATTGGGGCTGCGTTTAGATGGGGCAAAGCTGCTAATATAAGTACACATCGAGCTAATTTTGTGGGGGCCATTGATCCTCAAAATCGATCAAAAGGACTTAATGAATTAAGCGTTTTGTTAAAAGCAATTGTTACAAAATGGCCCGAAGTAGAGTTTATGTCTTCCGCGGATGGATTAAAAGTAATGGAAGGAGAATTGTCTAATTAATGAATAAAAAAATTGTATTTATTAATCAAGCTACTGGATATCTTACTATAGATACTATTAATGAGTTTACCAAAAGTTTTGATAATGTAGCTTTAATAACAGGAAGTATTAGAGTTCAAGATGATGAGCTTGATACGAAAGTAAAGATTTCTAAAATAGTTAAATATAATAGAGGCAGTTCAATAAAGAAAGCATTATCCTGGCTCATAGGAACGGTACAAATTTTATTCTTATTGCTATTTAAATATAGAGATTATGAACGAGTGTTTTATTCAATACCACCTACCGCGTACTTACTGCCACTGTCTCATGTAAAGCGATTTTCAATTATTATTTATGATCTTTATCCTGAGGCTTTAAAAATAAACGGAATAGATGATGGGAATTTAATTTATAAGTGGTGGGTAAAGCGAAATGCAAAAGTGTTCCCTAAGGCGCATAAGATTTACACCTTAAGTGAAGAAATGAAAAAAGGTGTCTTAAACTACTCCCCAAATTCAAAAGTTAGTGTGATAGCTAACTGGTCTGCCTTCTCAGGCCATAAGCCAATAACAAAAGGTAATAATAAGATAGTAACAAGGGAAGGCTTACATTCAAAATTCATTGTGCAGTATTCTGGGAATATAGGTACAACTCATAATGTTGAAACAATAGTAGAATTAGCAGAGCTCTTACAAAATGAGAAGGATATTCTTTTTCAAATTATAGGAAGAGGAGTTAGAACTCAAAACATTGCAAAAGAAATTTCAGAAAAGAATTTGTTAAATTGTAGTTTATTACCATTTCGAGCGGATGAAGAATTATATGAATCCTTATGTGCTAGCGATATTTCTATTGTAACTTTAGATGATAGAACTGCAGATGTTAGTATCCCCAGTAAAACCTATAATTTGATGGCTGCAGGTATTCCTATTTTGGCAATTGCGAAAGAAAATTCTGGAGTTGCTAAAATTGTATCCAATTATAATATTGGTGTTTCTTTTGAGAAACATCAACTTGGTAAAATGAAAGATTTTATATTGAAAGCAAAAAAAGATCCTAATTATAGGCAGGCAATGGCGCAGAATGCCCAAAAGGCCTCAATGGATTTTTCTAGGATTAATGCAACAGAGTATTTAAATTGCTATAAAAGAAATTCATAAGTTAAAAATGAACATATTTAAACAAACCATATATCTTTTGTATTATCTGAAAGAGGCCGATTTTAAAACTTTAAAAAAGTTCAATGATTACGCAAGAAAGGTAACTGGAAGATCAAAAATAAATCTAAAATTTGATGTTATTAAGTCTGTTTACAAATATAATATCTCATTGAAAGATTATTATTACTTCCGTTTTTTTGAAATGTCTCACAAAGATAGACAACAATGGGCAGGTACGGGTTTTATGTATGAGTATCAATTGAAGATGAATCCCAAAACTGAACGTCATATACTGGAGGATAAGATACTTTTTCTTAAAAGTTATGCCGCTTTTATTCGGCGTGATTTTCTAACTATTGATCAGATAAAAGATAATCAAGAGCAGTTGGAAAAACTATTAAATAATAGCTCTGGCCGAGTGGTATTAAAAAATGCAACAGGTCAAGTAGGTGCTGAAGTAGAGGTTGTAAACTGCATTGATTTATCAAAGGACAGTATAGTTGAACTAATGAGACAGAAAAACTATAACCTTATTGAAGAGTATGTTATTCAGCATTCAAGTGTCATGGAATTATCTCCATCGGGTTTAAATACATTAAGGGTATTTACACAATTAAATAACGGATTGGTAGATATATTAGGAGTACGATTAAGAATTTCTGTTAATTCTCCGGTTGATAATATGGCTGCTGGAAACATAGCTGCACCAGTAGATTTGAATACAGGCAAGGTGAATGGTCCTGGAGTATATAGTGACATAACCAAAAAGGATGAAGAAATTCATCCAATTACGCAGTCTAGAATTATAGATTTTGAGATTCCTTACTGGAATGAAATTATTGAATTAGTTAAAAAGGCAGCTATTCATGATTCCTCAAATACTTCAATTGGATGGGATGTTGCCATTGGATCAGAAGGACCTGAACTTATTGAAGGTAATCATAATTGGTGTAAACTGCTTTGGCAGTTACCAGTTAAGAAGGGACTTAAGAATGACCTATTAAAGTATTTTTAATGGAGCAATTTTTTATTTTTATAAAACATCACTTTTCATTTATTTGGAGAGTAATTGAATTAGCTAATGGCATTAGTTTCGAGCTTTTATACCAAAAGAAATTAGATCTAGTTGTTGAAAGAACGTTTAAGAATATTAAAAATTCAGAATTTGAATTTAGGCTTCTAGATTCAAAAGACGCAAATGAACTAAGTTTGTTGATTAAAAAACAAAATCCTAAGCATTTAGATTATTTTAAACCACATGGATTTGATTTAAGGTCAATTCAGAAGCAAATTAAGGTGAAGGCTTTTCTGATGATGGGTGTATTTGATAATCAAAAATTGATTGGTTATTTTTTCTTACGTTTCTTTACTACAGGCAAATCTTTTGTTGGTAGAATGATTGATACCTCTTATAGAGGTAAAGGTATTGGTGCAGTAATGAATACCATAATGTATCAAATATCTTGGAATATGGGATTTAAATGTCAATCAACTATATCGAAGGATAATAAACTGGTTATGAAAGCACATGAAAATAATCCAAGTCTTAGAATTTTGAAAGAGCTTCCAAACAATTATCTACTCGTAGAGTTTATAGACAATATTTAATTAAAACAATAATATCTGATGTTTAATCAAAATGTACTTAATCCGATTTTGGAATCAATTGATTCTTTTTCGAATCGAAATGCGTTTGTGATAAATGAAGAATCGCATAGTTATCTTGAGCTTTCTAAGCATATCTCAAAGATTCGAACTGAAATCCAGAATACTAAATTTACCGGGAAAAATATTGGATTGGTGGCAAATGACGATATTGAAACATATGCTTCAATAATTGCAATATGGCTGGAAGGGTTCGCTTATGTTCCAATACATCCAAAGCATCCGGTTAAACGAGGAAATGAGATTATAGAACAAGCAAAGATTAATATTATTATTGATTCGTCTGAATCGAGCATTTATCCAGAAACACAAACTATTCAAAGTAGATTTCTGAAATTTGAACAATATAATCTTAAATTAAAGGAAATTGATGAGTCAGAATTAGCTTATATCCTATTTACTTCAGGAAGCACAGGTAAGCCTAAAGGAGTTCAAATTACAAGGCTTAATGTAGGAGCATTCATGGAGGCATTTTGGGTAATAGGATTTGATATTAGCGAGTCAGACAGGTGTCTTCAATGTTTTGATTTAACTTTTGATGTATCAGTTCAATCGTATTTAACACCTTTATGCAAAGGTGCTTGTGCTTATACAATTCCTCATGACCAAATAAAGTACAATTATGCTTCGGTAATTCTTGAAGAAGAAAAAATAACTTTTGCAGCAATGGCTCCATCAATGGTCCGTTTTTATCGTCCTTATTTCGATGAAATAGATTTACCATATATGCGATATAATATTTTAACGGCAGAGGCCTCACCTCTTGATTTAGTTGAGGAATGGTCTTCATGCGTTCCGAATGCTGAAATATTTGATTTATATGGACCTACAGAAGCAACTATTTATTGCACATATAATAGATATGAAAGAGAAAAACCTAATAAGCAGCTTAATGGAATGTTATCGATTGGGAAACCTTTCAATGGAATAGATATAGTTATAAAGGATGAAGAGAATAATCTTTTAGAGAAGAATATAAAAGGAGAGCTCTGTGTTGCTGGCAATCAGGTTACAGTGGGCTATTGGGAAAATGAGAGCAAGAATAAAGAAGCATTTATCCAGTTAAATATTAATGGTTTAGAAAGAATATTTTATCGTACAGGTGATGCCTGTTATATTGATGATGATGGAGATTTAATGTTATCTGGTAGGCTGGATTATCAAGTAAAAATTCAGGGTTATCGCATTGAATTGGGTGAGATTGAACACCATGCTAGAGAATTTCTAAACGGGCACAATGCGGTTGCTTTGGCATTTAGCAATCAACTTGGGACTACAGAACTTGCACTTTTTATTGAAGGTGAGTTACTAGATCAAGATAGTTTAGTTAATTATCTTAAAAGTAAAATGCCACACTATATGGTGCCCTTAAAGTATTATGTTGAGACGGAGTTTCCGCTAAATGCCAATGGAAAAGTGGATAGAAATAAATTACATACTAAACTATAAGAATCATTTGATTCACGTTTATATCATATTATGAATACAAAATATAAATTGCATCACTTTGGCATTGCTACAAAAAGTATCGAAAGATGTGCCGCTATTTATTCAAAACTTGGATTTGAAAAATCTGAAACTGTTGTAGAACCGTCTCAAAAGGTAAAAATCTGCTTTCTTACAAATGAAGTTGGAACAACTTTAGAATTGGTAGAACCAATTGGAGATGATTCACCAGTTACACGATTTGTGAAACAATCAGGAACAACACCTTACCATTCATGTTATGAAGTGGATGATATCTATGAGGCAATAGATGAATTAGAGGATTTAAATTTCAGGGTTATGTTTGAACCAGTAGAATCAGAAGCAATGGATAAAGGGTTGATTTGTTATTTATTCTCGGTTGAAATAGGATTGTTTGAATTATATCAAAAAGCAGTGTAATAGAACTCACTTATTTAAACAATACCGTTAAAATAATACTTAATGAAAGATCAAATTATAAAACTAATATATAAGTCAATAGAAGAGTATA
This sequence comes from uncultured Carboxylicivirga sp., assembly GCA_947503525.1. Taxonomy (GTDB): domain Bacteria; phylum Bacteroidota; class Bacteroidia; order Bacteroidales; family Marinilabiliaceae; genus Carboxylicivirga. The sequence continues at coordinate 956,512 of CANNEA010000001.1, forward strand.
ATTTATCTGTTACTAAAGAACGAAGATTGGAATTGGAATTAAATACGGTTTTGTATGGTAATAATAGTCAACTTGATTCACTAGGTTTAGCGAATCTATTATTGTCGGTGGAGAATCAGTTTAATATGGATTATAAGAAAGAGCTTTGTATGGTTGATAGCGCAATTCAAATTGAACCAATAAATCCCTTTCTAAATGTTGATTCATTAGCAACATTTTTGAAAGAATTGGCATTAAATGATGCATGACACATAGTAGTTTATGCATATTTTACCCTCCAATTATTGTATAATCCAATTTAATAAATATCATGAATAATTATATTTATAGAACAGCAGAATTAAAAGATATCAGTTTTCTAGTGGAAGCGATTATACAAGCTGAAAAATCAGGAACAGACATATTAAGTTATACAACATTATTTGGGTTATCAGAGTCTAAAGCAAGAGTGTTGTTAGCCGATATGCTTGAGGAAGAAGTGGAAGATTGTGATTTGGCCTTGTCAGGGTTTATGATTGCTGAGTATGAGGGGTATCCTGTGGCTACTTTAAATGCTTGGTTAGAAGGAAAAGATGGTTTACCTTCAACTACAATTAAAGGTAACTTATTAAGTTTCTATCTGCCTAAGGAGGCCATAGTGAAAGCGCAGAGTTTGAACGAATTATTTTCAGATTTATCAATAGAGCATATTTCAGGAAGTTTATGTTTTGGACCAGCATATGTGGTTCCAGAACATGAAGGAGCTTTATTATTGGTTAAACTATGTCAGCTTCAAATTAGAAAACATTCGGATGCTTTGGAAGCTTATTGTCCAATATTTTCAAATAACTTGTCTTCAATTCAAAATTTTAAGTTGCAGAATTTCAAAGTTTTTAAAGAATATATTTCACATAACGAAGAGATAAAAAATCTCTTACCGTCCAATAAAAAATTATTAATGTATAAAAAGCTATAGTGAGCTATGGGAAAAGAGGAATTACAAAGTAAGTTAACGGCAATTTTTCAGAAAACATTTAACGATGAATCATTAGAGTTGTCAGATGAATTAACAGCGAACGATGTAGAAAACTGGGATTCATTGTCGCATATGATTTTAATTGCTGAAGTTGAAAATAGTTTTTCGATAAAGTTTAAACTCAAAGATCTAAATAAGATGCGGAATGTTGGGGATATGTTAAATATTATTGAATCGAAATTATAAAGTTATTGCAACCTTAGTATGGTTTTTACTTCGCTGAATTTTTTAATTTTTTTACCGGTTGTTATGTTGTTATTTTACATAACTCCGGTAAAATATAGGTGGCTCACACTTCTCATCTCAAGTTATTTTTTTTACATTAATATTAAACCGATTTACGCTCTATTAAGTGGTGGTATAACTGTTTCAACTTATGTATTTACACGTTTGATTGATAAAACTCCTGATGATAATAAAAAAAGGATTTTAATGATCTTAAATGTAATTATTATTCTTCTTCCTTTACTCTTCTTTAAGTACTTCGCAGTAATTAATAATGAATTAATATTACTACTGGATGATTGGCATTTAAGATGGCCGTTACCAGAAATGAGATATATACTTCCTATAGGAATATCATATTATACTTTTATGTGTATCGGGTATACAATAGATGTATACAATGAAGAAATAGAGGCGGAGAAAAACATTGGAATAGTAGCTCTCTTTGTTTCATTTTTCCCTTTAATCTTATCAGGACCTATAGAAAGAGCTAAGAACATGTTACCTCAGTTTAGAGATTTTCAAAGGATTAATTATGACGATCTTGTAAAAGGTATGCAGCTAATGCTTTGGGGCTTTTTCATGAAATTAGTGGTTGCTGATAGAATTGCTATGTATGTTGATGTAGTGTATGGCAATATAGAATCTTATAGTGGTAATTCACTATTATTGGCAGCAATATTATACCCTTTTCAAGTTTATGCTGATCTTGGAGGATATTCTTTAATTGCTATAGGAGTGTCAAAGGTCCTTGGCATAAGAGTAATAGATAATTTTAAACGTCCGTTTTTTGCAACAACTATGGCAGAGTTTTGGAGAAGATGGCATATTTCACTAATAACATGGTTAACAGACTATTTGTATACTCCACTTTCATTCTCTCTTCGGAAATGGGGTCTATGGGGTATTATATTGGCGTTAGAACTAACTTTTTTAATTAGTGGTATTTGGCATATGGCATCAATGACAATGGTAGTTTGGGGACTTTTGCAAGGTACTTTTTTGAGCATTGAAGCAGTGACTAGTAAAAGGCGGACTAAATTTGAAGGTAAGTATTCGTTATCAAATAAGAAATGGTACATGTTATTATCAATGATGTTTACCTTTATCCTTTTTGCTATCTCTCAAGTTGTTGGGCGGGTTGATACTGTTGGAGAGTCTTGGATGGTATTTAGAAAGATCTTTTCTGAATGGGGAAGTTTCTATCTTGATATGACAACATTATTTTATGCATTTATTGGAATTGTTATTATTATTTTAAAAGATTTCATAGATGAATTTTTCCCTGAGCGAATTAATTTCTTCACCAATAAAAGAGTGTGGGTTAGGTATTCTTCATATTTAACAGTTGCATTTGTAATTATCTTATTTGGAGTTCTGGAAGGGAATAGTTTTATTTATTTTCATTTCTAAATTATGACAGCTAAGGCATTTTTTATAAGAGGAGTTGTGCTTATATGCATTTTCTTCTTTGTTGATTTTATTATTTCTCTTTTTTTAGTTGAAGGTCTTAAAAAGTACTATGGCATTAATGATAGTCCAAATGTATTAATTAACGGTTCATCAATGGCGATGAATGGTTTTAATAGAGATGCAATTTCAAAGAGGAGTGGTAAGAAGGTTGCTTCATATTCCCTTGAAGGTGTTGGATTAGGTGAGAGATATGAAATGATTAGTCATTTTTATCAGACAAATAGTAATGTAGAGAAGGTGATATTTGAGGTAAGCCCAGTTATATTTGAGTCAAGTTCACTGTCTAAGAATATCTATACAATATTTTATCCATTCATGGATGCAAAAAACATGGATACATACATTTATAATCGTGCACCAATAAAAGATTATTTAGTACACAAGTTTATTCGTTGTTCTCGTTTTGATTCAAGGTTGATGAGGTTAATTATTATGGGATTTATGGGTAACTTTGATAATATGAAAACAAATGAGTTGAGTGGAGATGAAATTGCAGATGATAAGATAGGCTTTGTTTCAATACCATATGATGAAACAAAAAAAGATATTTTCGGCGAGACAATGAACTTAATTGAAGCCAACGGATCCGATGTTATATTAGTCATGATGCCAATGTACAAAGCAAAGTATTTATCCTTTAATCCAAATGAGTATACTCAATTATCTGATTATTTTCGGAATTTTTGTTTGAATAGAAAAGGGTTTACATTTATTGATTTAAACCGAAAGGAGCTCATAGAGAACACAAAAAATTTCTCAGATGAAGTGCATTTAAATGTAAATGGACAAGACGAAGTCACAAAAATGATAATACCCTATCTTCAATAGTTAATATTGTAAAGGATTAAATAGTATGCTAAAAAGATTATTTGACATAGTTGCTTCATTTATTGGCTTGGTATTTATAGCTCCATTTTTATTGGTTATTGCAATAATCATTTTAATTAAAATGGGCAAACCTATACTTTTTCATCAGAAAAGGGCAGGATTACAAGGAAAATTATTCACTATACATAAATTCCGAACCATGTCTATAGGACATTCAGGTAATACAATTTCGGTTAAAGGTGAAAGTAGAATAACTCAGTTAGGTGCTGTTTTACGAAAATATAAATTGGATGAATTACCTGAATTGTGGAATGTATTAGAAGGTAATATGAGTTTTGTTGGACCTCGACCTGATATGCCTGAGTTTTTTGATAGGTTAAAAGGAGAAGAAAGAAAGATTTTAGAGTTACGTCCAGGCATCACGGGCCCTGCATCTCTAAAATATTCGAATGAAGAAGAATTGCTCTCTGCTGTTGAGGATCCGCATAAATACAATGATGAAGTAATTTGGCCTGATAAGGTGAAAATTAACTTAGATTACTACTATAATAAAACGTTCTTCGGCGATCTACGACTTATATTTAAGACCGTATTTAAATAGCGTTATTTTTTATTGTACAATACTAAATTTATAATTTCGAATAATATTTTGTCATGAATACAAAGCAGAATAGAATATACCTTTCTAGTCCTCATATGTCTGGTGATGAACAAAAATATATCAATCAAGCGTTTGAACAAAATTGGATCGCACCATTGGGACCAAATGTTAATGAATTAGAGAATACTTTAGCAAAATATTCTGGTGTTAAGCATGCATCTGCTTTAAGTTCTGGAACTGCAGCCCTTCATCTAAGCTTAATATTATTAGGTGTGAAAGCAGGCGATGAAATTATGGTGTCCACATTTACATTTTCGGCATCTGTAAATCCGATTGTCTATCAAGGTGCCTCACCTGTATTTATTGATAGTGAAAGGGAGACTTGGAATATGGATCCTGAACTTCTGGAAAAAGCATTGTCAGAACGTATAGCAAATGGAACTATAGATAAAGTTAAGGCAATAATACTTGTTCATCTATATGGTATGCCTTCCAAGATGGATGAAATACTGAATATTGCAGGAACATATAATATTCCTATAATTGAGGATGCAGCAGAAGCCTTGGGAAGTAAATACAAGGACCAACCAATTGGTTCTTTTGGTATGATGTCTATTCTTTCATTCAATGGGAACAAAATAATAACGACATCAGGAGGAGGTGCCCTTCTTTCAAACGACGAGCAATTAATAGAAAAGTCAAGATTTTTAGCGACACAAGCCAGAGATGCTGCACCTCATTATCAGCATAGTCAAATTGGATATAATTACAGAATGAGTAATGTTTTAGCTGGCATTGGTCGCGGACAAATGGAGGTTATTGATGATAGGGTTGAGCAAAGAAGAGCAAATTATGATTTCTACAAATCCATTTTTAAAAATGTTGAAGGAGTGTCGTTATTAGAGGAACCAGAAGGAATGTATTCTAACAGATGGTTGTCCGCAATATTAATTGATTTTAAAAGGTTCCAATTATCCATTCCGGATTTTCAAGCAGCACTAGAAGAAGATAATATAGAGTGTAGGCCATTATGGAAACCTATGCATATGCAGCCGATATTCTCAAAATACGAATGTTATATTAACGGTACTTCAGAAGAACTCTTCAATATGGGAATCTGTTTGCCATCAGGATCAAATATGTCAGATGATGATAGACAGCGAATTTTAGATTCTATTTGCAAACTATTAAATATTGGCCATTAGTCAAAAAAGAAAAGCAGAATATCATAATTATACATTCAATAAAGAAACACTTTGTATACTTATACTTTAAATCTACGGTAATAAGTTTATGGAAATCATTTCGGTAAGATTTGTACTTTTAGCCCTTGGTGCGGTATTTATCTTTTACTTTTTAAAGAACAAGTTTAAAACACTTTTTTTAGCAGTTTTAAGCTGTGCTTTTATTGCAACCTTTAATTACTTGTTATTAGCGTATGTTCTGGTGTATGCTCTAATTAATTATTACATTGGAATAAAGCTCTTTGAATCCAATCGTAAAACTGTGTACTATCGTATTGGATTGATATTTAATGTTCTTCAACTTGCGCTACTCAAATATGCGGATTTTCTTTTAGACCCGATAATCACATTAATTGATAGCAATATTGAAATAGCTAATTTGGCAAGACTTATTACACCGATTGGTATTTCATACTTTACCCTTCAAGGAATTGGTTATATTATTAATATTAAGTTAGGTGTTGAAAAGGTGGAACGTCGATTTGCTAATTTTTTGGTTTATATCACCTTTTTCCCTAAATTTTTATCAGGTCCTGTTGAACGTTCAAATCATTTTCTTCCGCAGCTTGATAATTATAAGACCTTTGATAATAGTAGAATAATTGAAGGTATTCGCATAGCTTTATTTGGATGTTTTAAAAAAGTGGCAATAGCTAATCAACTTGCTCCAATAATTATAGAAGCATATGGAAATGTCTCAGGAAGTGATGGGGCATTATTATTTACAGTAATATTTATCCAACCCCTTTACTTGTATTTTGATTTTTCTGGGTATACGGATATTGCAGTTGGTGTATCTAAAATGTTTGGAATTAATATACTTCCGAATTTTAACCGTCCATTTTTTGCAGAGAATGTTACTTCATTTTGGCGTAAGTTTCATATGTCACTTTCGATTTGGTTTAGTGATTATGTGTTTAAACCTACGATGTTCAAACGAAGGAAATGGGGTAATTTGGCATCCATTTATGCCCTTTTATTAACCTGGAGTTTATTTGGTATATGGCATGGTGCAGGCTGGAATTTTATGGTTCTTGGAATTATTCAGGCTGCTGCTGTCATTTATGAATTTTTCACCAAAAAGTGGAGAATGCAGTTTTTCTCTATACTTCCAAATCCACTTAGAGCATGGTTAGGTAGGTTGATAACATATTCATTTTATGGTGCATCCTTGGTGTTTTTCTTTGCTCCGGATTTGAAGGCTGCATTGACCTTTTTCTCTAGATTAAATATTTGGAATGGTTATTCATTTACTAGTAACCAAGAAACCGTATTCTTTGTAACTTTCCTTTTTGGATCAGCATTTATGTTGGTGGAACTTTTCCAGAACGATTATCCAGATATTGCTGGTAGAATTGATAGTTGGTGGAGAGGAAAGAAGCAAGTTTATCGTGTTTTTAGGTGGTCGCTATATTTTTTCTTAATGTCAATCATCATTGTATTAAGTAATGAAGTTCAAAGTTTTATTTATTTTCAATTTTAATGGTAAAATTCGTTTTTAAGATATTCTTATTTTTAATTGTCTTTTTTATTCTTGATAAACTTTTTCTTATTGTGACTCACTATTCTGCAGAGGCAGAAGTTGATAAAAGATTGGAATTAGTTGTAACAGGACAAATGGAAAAGGATATTATTATAGCTGGTTCATCACGAGGTAGTAGAGATATAATAGCAAAGCAATTAGAAGATAGTTTAGGTTTGTCTGCATATAATCTTTGTTTTCCTGGTTCTGATGTGAGGTTCCATGAGTTCTTAGCAAAATCATTATTGAATTTTAATAAGCCACCAAAATGTGTTCTGCTTGTCGTTGATGATGATCAGGAGCTTACAGATGATAGTGCAATTTTATTTCGCAAGGATAGATTATATCCCTTGGCTAAATATGAATATATATGGGAGGCCTTGGCAATAGAGGAAGGTAAAAACCCCTTTGTATCCAGGTTTCTTGTACTGGATAGACTAAATAAATATAATTTTGACTTGAGAAAAAAGAAGTTTACAGAGTTGGATTCAATATTGAATTGTGGCTCTATGCCTATTTCATGGTATCGTGATGACTGGGAATATGAATATTGCGTTGATAATGAATACAATATAGATGATGAGGTTCCAAGTAAGGTAATTGCTTTCCTAAATATGATTAAATTAATTGAGTCATCGGGTAGTGAACTGGTGGTAGTTTTTCCACCAAATTTCAAATCTCATAGTATTGATTTTGAAAATAGAATTAAAGAATTATCAGGAGATTCTGTTGACTTCTATGTTTATAATGTTTCGGATAGCGTGTACTTAAGAAAAGAAAGCTTTTTCGATGAGAGTCATCTAATGAAACATTCTGCAAAAATATTTACAAATGAAATAACGAATTATCTCAGAACTAAACATGATGAATTACTTGTCGAGTAATTCTCCATTAAGTGTTGTTTTATTGCCATTATTTTCAATTACATCAATAACTCTATTTGCAAATAAGGGAGCTACTTTTCCTGCAAATAATTCATTGGGATGCGAGTCTCGGTCAGATGTACTATATTTCTCATTAAAATAAAGCTCATTTTCTGTCTGTAAGGAATATAGATCCCATAAGAAAATATTGTCATTGTCTTCATTCCATTTATTCTTTACCCAATTATAAAATGCTTTAGCTCTTGCAGCTTCTTCTTCAGTACACGCATTTTTGGTGAGAGCAGGTCCTGTGAAAAGAATAAATTTAGTATCTGGAAAACTATTCATTTTCGTCTTCAGTGCTTCGTATTGCAATTTGTAATTGGCTAGAGTTTTTATATCTGAATTTATATCTGGAGTTTTATTATCTTCTTCAATACTTCCTATCGGGAAACAATGCTTAAAGATAATTACCTGATATTTTTGAGTGAGAATTTCAAGAGTCGGTTCGTCTTCGAATTTATTTATACCTTCGTTTTTACACCAAATGTTGTAATAGTCATAAGGGAAATTATTCCATCCATATGGGGAGGCTTTAGGAAAAATTTGTTCTTCAATTAGATAACTAGAACTATTTGTTTTATTGTAATCAGAGAAGATTTTTGGCACATCTGCTTTTATCCCAAGTAAATTAGATATTTTTTTACTCTTTCTTAATATAAACTTAGAGATCTTCGAATTTGAATCACCATTCCATAGCACTCTACCCGTGCTATGGTGAAGGAATAAAATATTTATTTCAGCCTCCTTCTTTTGGCATGAAGTAAGAGATAGTAATATAATTATTAGTGCTGTAAGTTTAGATTTATATTTCATTATTGAAAAGATTGAATACTAAAATAAACAAAAATAGTTCATAGATGTTTACTTTACAGATCTTTATTTTTTTTTTATAAAGCCTTTAAGCATTTGTTGTAGACTAATTTACCCAAAAAAAATAAAATTATGAAAGCAATATTGTTACCTATTCTATTCGTTTTTTGTGTAAACACTATTAAAGGGCAAATTATAGCAGATCATAATGCTGTTGATGATTTTGATAATATTCCGGATGAATACTTGGAGAAAGTAAAAAGAATGGTAGTAGAAATGGCAGGAGAGTCACACGCATCAGGCTTTAACTATGGTCAAGAATTATTAGCAATACTTTATCCTATTTGTTTAACTGATTTTTGGGATGGAACACCGCCAGTTAATTCAAATGGACACTTAAGATTAGGATCAACTGCAACAACAAGCGATGGAGATTATTTTACTAATACTGCTGCCATTGAATCTTACAAACAGCGCATTGCAAATCAGAATAATTCAGGAGTTGAATTTGATGTAATGGGATTTGTTTGGTGTTGGGATATGTATTATACTCAACCTAATTCGTGGAATACTCAACGAGATCCGGTTTATAATGTCAGGTGGGGTGGCAGTGTTGAACAAGCTCCACAGAATATACCAATAATTGGTCTGGATGATGGAGATCAAAATTTAACAGAGAATTCTGTTAGCGTACAAAGTTATTTAGATGCAGTAGTAAACTATCAAGAATATTGTGTAGAAAACGGATGGAAAACAAAAATTATTTTCACGACTGGCCCAGTTGACGATACATATCCTGTTTCAGCTGGAACAGAAGATGGTGTTCAGAGGGAAATTAAACATGATTTCATAAGAGAATTTGTAAAGGAGAATAGTGAACGAATTTTATTTGATTACGCTGATATTCTTTGTTGGAACAATAATGGCGAAAAACATACTGAAACCTGGGATGATAATGGCAATCATCGAATTCATGCTCATCTACATCCAGATAATACATTTGATTATGATGATAATCTTAATGTGATACCTGGCGAAGAAGATGGAGATCATATTGGAGAGATTGGTTCTGTGCGTATCTCAAAAGCGCTTTGGTGGATGCTTGCAAGAATTGCTGGATGGGAGGGTGTTGCTACAACTATTGCCAATACGACGAAAAATAATTGTTCTAAATTATTTACATCTAGTAATCAAATAAGAATTGAAATTTGTGATGAAGTCGAACGTTATGATACTGTATGTTTCTATGACATTAAAGGTTCAAAAGTTTCCGAAAGAATAATTCTGAAAGACTCTATAGATTTGAGTACTGTTGGTTGGAGAAGTGGTGTATATCTTGTTGTTCTTTCTGGGTCAACACATACAGAAACTTTTAAAGTATTTATTAATTAGTCGATATCTTCCATAGCTCTTTAGTTTTAATAAATACAAATTTTAGGAGAGGAGAACAAAAAAGAAATTTGTCTATTTAGAAATCGTCCTGTAATGGGCAAGGCTTCAAAACTTTAATACAAAAAAGATATAAAAAAGTTCCTAAGAGAAAATCTTAGAAACTTTTTTTATACTAGCGTTGTCTTTGTTTATAAACTCCTATTGGTAATACGATTGAACGGTAACTGTTCTTTCTATATTCTTAACTCCGTCACTTAAAATAATAGTGTAATCACCAGCTTCCAATTCTGATAAATTGATTACAGCTTTATTTCTGCCTTTATTGCAATAATAGTTATCTATAAGTTTAATCACTCCTGTTTCATCAATAACAGTAATTGTCATGGTGCGACTTTCTGGATAGTTAAATGCTATGGCAAAAAGATCGATAGTTACTTTTGGCTCACTTGAGATTATCTCAAATACTATTTCCTCATCTTCTTCTTTCTTTGTAACATAACAACTAACAGACGTGACGCCATCATATAATGTTACTCTGTATTCACCTCTTTCTAATTCTGAAATATCAATATTTACTTCATTGTCTCCTTTATAGCAGCCTTCAATCTGTTTTTTTACACTATTCCCGAGTTCGTTAAAAAACTCAATTGTAACATTCCCTTGTTCAGGGCAAGTGAACTTAATATTGAAAATATCATAAGTTTCGTCTGTATAACTTATTATTTCAAGTCTATCATCTCCAGGTGGGTTGGTATTACTTTGTAGAGTAAGCTTAGCTGAAGATGTTGTTGTTTCATCAGTTATGCTGATGGTATATATCCCAACAACAAGCCCAGTTAGTTCTACTGTTGTCTCATTATTTTCTCCTTCAATGGCAGAATGGTTATGAGTTAAGACTTCTACCCCTAAGGAGTTATAAGTTGATACTGATATTTCCTGTTGCTCAGGAGAATAATACTTGATCTGAGATGCGCCCTGCGTTGGATTAGGCGTAATACTGATAATTTCTAATTCACGAGCAGGGTCTTCTTTTGTGACGGAACAACTAGCAGTTGAAGTTCCATCATTTAATTTTATGGAGTACACTCCTGAAGCAAAAGGTTCAAGATTTACAGGTACTAGATTATTATCACCTATAACAGCATCATGATCGGAAGTGAGAATTAATTCATCTTGTTGATTATAAACATGAATATTAATCTTTGTATTTTGAGAAGAGTAATAAGTAATGTTAACTATGTCTGTAGTTGGATTTGGCGAATATTCTATTATTCTTATCGGTTCTGGAGCTGTACCTGAAGAATATTCAAAAGCTCCAAGATCTGGTGCCGAACCAACATATGGTAAACCAATATCTACACCTGCATCAATTAGTAATGATCCTTCAGCTAATGCAAGAGCTGTAAAATCAGGTAGGGAACCATCTGATTTTCGTGGCGCAGTAAACTGCGCATATATAATGTCAGGATCTACTGAAATAAAATCAGCATCTGAAACTTGATGTTCCTCTTTTTCCGAATATTTAAAGTGAGGATAATCTTGATGATGTTGCCATGAGTTATGACTTTCATCATATGCCTCAGACATAAGGTTTACTTCATATGGTTCTTTATTCCCAGGATCTAATGATGTACTTCCCCAAACAATATTATTCCTATAAATTGATGTTCGAGGACCCTCTTGAACAGTTGAAGAACCTGAAAAACCAATACCACATTTGTATGCTGTATTATTATGAACAAGAGCATTATTTCTCAAGTAACCACCTCCATCCAACTCGTAAAATCCATGTTTACAGTTATAGGCTAAACAATTTTCCCAGATTAAATGGTTACCATCAGGCATATATACACGATCTATATGAGGACCACTTACTTTAAAGCCATTTCGTTCCACATCACCATTGTCAGTATACTTGTATTTATCACCAGCCATAGCCCAGCAATTTTTAAAATGGCGAATGCCTCCCAGCCCTGTAGGATCAAATCCATCATCTGAATAGTTCCATGCTCTACATCCTTCAAAGTAAACATAATTGCCAGAATAGTGAATGGTTTTCCAACCATCTGCAGCATTGCCTATATTACTTACCAGTGAGTCGCATAAGTTGTACACATCGCAGTTTATCCATTTGGTGGTGTCTGGATGATTAAAACCCCATTTTGAAGGGCCAATCGGCACATCAGGATTTGGTCCATCCCATTCATTCCATACACCCCCTTGTACCCAGTAACCTCGTTGACCAATATCGTGCATTATAATGTGTTCAAAGGTAAGATTACAGCAATCTTCCGCACTTACTGCTCCGTCAATCACACTATCACATTGAAAGACATTACGTATTTCAAAATCTTTAAAATGCCAATGTTCAACACCTTTAATACTTAGTGCAGAATTATATGTTCCTCCATAAGGATTATCAGGTATAGTTTCACAGTGTAAAGAACAATCCAAAATGGGCCATTCACCAGGGTAGCCAAAAAAGCTAATAGGATTTTCAGCCGTCCCACTGGCGCCTTTAGGTCCACCGTAAGCATCTGGATCAATAGTAGTTACTTCTGTTGAATAATATATGCCACCTCTGATGTAAACAACATCTCCTGGCTCAGCCATTTGAATGGCTTTTTGCCAAGTAGCAAATGGTTTATCATAGGTTCCAGGATTTGAGTTGCTACCATCAACCGCCACATAAAAATCTCCCCCTATATCCTGAGCCTGAATAGAATAACTAATCAGGAGTAATAGTGCTATTACAACTCTTTTCATTTTTTTTAGTTTTGTTTAATTACATTTGAAAATTAGTAATTAGATCACATTTTTTAATTAGAGTAATTTGACAAATAAGATATAATGGAGTAATCTTTAAATATAGAGAACCTAAAAAATCATATTTATCAAATCAGTCTCGAAATTATTTATTTTTTAATAAATTTCATAGAAGCCTGAGTGTCACCAAAGGATATAATTGCTATGTACATGCCTGATCGCAAGCGACTAATGTTAACAGAACGGTATATTGATGGTACCAATTCTTGCAATACAACTGCACCATCCATACTGATTATTTTTAAATCTTTAGCTTCACCTGAAAATTTTAAGTAAATTTCGGATTGTGCAGGATTAGGAAATATAACTAAGTCTGTGTTTTGTTCTTTATCATCATTTTCTGAATCACTTATTTTAGAATAGTGATAAGCGGTTTTAACATGGTTATTCCATTCAGAAGTGTTTTTATTCCAGTAAAAAGTTGCTGCTTCTGTTTTAATACCATCTTCGTTGAAAGTATAAATATCAATTCTATGCGGGATCCAATCATTGGAAGTTATATCCCAATATTCTCTACTTACTTCGGATAGTTTACCAAGTTGATTAAAAGTCTCAGTAATTCTCATGTTATTTGACCATGAACCAAATTCATCATTCCAATTTTGTTTTGTCTTAACTATTTTGTTTGCTTCTGAATGGTCAATTAATTGAGTTGTTAGATTATTCCATTGTTCACTATCATTATCCCAATCAATAATTTGTTCATGGGTTCTGTTGCCTGAATTATTGTATTCATGGATACATTCCCATTCATCTGTCCATTGATTGGATTTGGTATCAAATGATTTGTTAGTGATCTGAATTAATTTACCCTCATTGTCATAATGACATACATAATTCCAGTAATTCTCTTTTTCATTACTTTCATTATTCCATCTTACCGTATTATATGTTGCAAGACGTCCTTCACTATCATAAGTCTGCTTTTGTTGCCATTTTTTATCCCAAGAATTAGATTCCCATTTAGAGAATAGCACATCTAGTTCTCCAGTTGATCGATTTTGTATGTATTGCTTTTGAGACAAGTTTTGCCATTCTGAATTTAAACTGTGCCAAATGTGATCATTTTTCTCCCAACTAGAATTATCTTCTGAATAGGAGTAAGTTGTTTTTTTGCTATTTATCCATTCATTAGAATCGAACGTTTGAAACAGAAAACCCGAAAGGCGCTTGTTGTTGTCATAAGCATAATAACTCTTTCCTTTTTGAATCCAAAGGCTGTTATTGTCAATGTAGGTTAATGTAGAATCTAATTGATAATAGGTTTGATCTGAAAATTGAATCACATTAGCACTATTTGTCGTTCTTGCATGAACATCAAATTGTGCATTTACATGTACTATACATGCCGCAAGGGCCGCCACTAAAGTTACAATACTCTTCATCTCAACAATAATTCAGGTGTTTAGGACATAGTACGGTGCAAAAATAAAATAGTTATCGGTTATCAAAAAAAACAATTGATTGAAAACCATTTATTTTACATTTAAGTACGAAACAATAACGTTCGTCAAAGATGAAATATTGCTTAGTGATTTAAGGTGTCAAATAATCGGTCTAAGCGTTGATAATATTAAAAAACTTGAAATAGCGACGGTGTAGCTTCACTTATGTATTGATATAAGCAAAAATGCACTAAAATAGTCACATATAGGGGAGTAAGAAATATTTATATTTAATACAATATAGAATGATTCTAAATAATTAATATTGGTTAACTTCTCAATTTATTGTTGTTTTTAAACATGAACCCACTTCATTGCAGATACAAATTTAGAAACAATGCATTTTTAGAAATTAAATAAACTCATATATCAGAAGATATTGCCTTCAATTTGTTTGTCGAGTTCACTATATCTGCTATTCTGAGATTTATATTCAGGTACCATTTCTTTCATTCTGGATACTAGTAAGTTGCTGTTTTCAATTTGTAAGGCGAATAGCATGTCTTCAATGAGTTTATTAACCTTTTTGAAATTATGTTGACGAACTTTACCAATCATTATTTTTTCGTTGTGAGTCGGTAAAGTATTTTCTTTAGATGCTAATAATTCTTCATAAAGCTTTTCACCAGGCCTTAGACCTGTGAACTTTAGTTTGATGTCTTCATCAACCTTTAATCCAGATAATCTAATCATTTCAGTAGCTAAATCTACTATCTTAACGGGCTCACCCATGTCAAATAAGAAAATCTCTCCACCTTCACCCATAAAACCTGCTTCAAGAACTAATTGACAAGCTTCAGGAATTGTCATAAAGTATCTCGTGATGTCTTTATGTGTTACAGTGATTGGACCTCCTTGTTCAATTTGCCTTTTAAACAATGGAACGACAGAACCATTTGAACCAAGTACATTACCAAACCTAGTAGTTATAAACGCCGTATCTATATTATTGAGTTGGGATAGGGCTTGAATATATATTTCACAAATGCGTTTGGAAGTTCCCATGACATTAGTTGGATTTACCGCCTTATCTGTGGAAATCATCACAAACTTTTCAACTTTGTATCGAATTGCTATATCAGCAAGGTTTTTAGCCCCTCCAATATTAACCCGGATTGCTTCGTAAGGAAATGCTTCCATCAATGGCACATGTTTATATGCAGCCGCATTAAAAACAATTTCTGGCTGGTGATTTTGAAATACTTCTTCTATTCTTTTAGTATTTGTAACATCAGCTAATATAACTTCAAATGGAGCATCGCTGTGACTTAGTAAAAGCTCTTGTTGTAGATCGTATAATGCAGATTCGGCATTATCAAGCATAATTATTTTTTGGACAGTAAACCGTAGTAGTTGTCTTACAATCTCAGATCCTATAGACCCTGCAGCTCCAGTGACTAAAATAACCTTTCCATCAAGACCTTCCATAATGCGCCCCAGGTTCAGTTGAATTTCATCTCGACCAAGAATATCATCAATTCTAATATCTCTAATTTGTTTCTGATTGGAGATACCATTTACCCAATTTCTAACAGAAGGCATTACTTTTAGTTTCCAACCTCTATCTATACATACTTTTGTAATTTCATGTTTTCTTTGGACGCTTATGTTTTTTATGGCTAATATTACAACCTTTATTTGTTTACTTTCGCCAAGTTCAAGTGCTTTCGTCCATGACATAACAGGGCAGGAATGCAACATTATATTCCATTTTGAGGCCTTGTCATCAATAAACCCAACAACGTTGAATTTGTTATCCTTGTCATTTTTTATGGCTTCCATGGTTATTTGCCCCATATCTCCAGCCCCATAAATAAGGACGCCATCTGATGTTTCTTTTTTAGTAAGAAAAATATAAATCTCTTTAACAAACATTCGAAATCCTATGGTTAATGCTATGGATAGGAAAAAGTGTAGCATCAGAACCAATCTAGATATTCTTATCCACCTTAAGTCAAAATGTATAACAAGTTCATTAAAGGCAAAAATACATCCGAAGGCTGCCGAACTTGTTAATATCATTAATTTGAATTCATTGTAGTTACTATGTCTAATAACTCCTTTGAATGAGCCAGAGATTAAGAAGGCAATTAGAAAAATAAACACAACCCATAAACTGCTAAAAATAACGTTAGATGCAGAGTATTGGGATAGTAAGACATTAAGTCTAACAATATATGCTAAAACAAATGCGTTGGCTACTATTATTAAGTCAATAAACAATATTAACCAAGGCGAAACTATTCGGCCGTTAAATACTTTTAAAAGCAAAGATCTCATATTCTATAATTATTTCTTTATCAACCCACAAACTTTCTACTCGTCATTATAAACTGATTTCTCCATTAAATATCTAATAATCAATAAGCGATCGGGTTTTTGCTGCGTATTTTATTAAATTGTTACGTCGTATTACTTGATTAAATATTTATTGACAATTTTGGTTTTGTTAATATGCAATATATGACAAGCCATTTATAAAAGTTGTTTAATAAAGACTTTATTCTTTTAGTTTATGACGAAAGTACGTGAAATTCATGGCGAATTGCTTAAAATATTATATTAAGGATTAACCTTATATGCCTTAATTTCGTTGCCTTAATAGTAATACTAACTCACCTATCATTAATATAGGTGGTTATGTGCAATAGTTACTCTATTTATTTGTTGTGACAAATAGATGGATAAATATATTTTTTGACTAAATACTATAATGAACTGATTAATTTAAGTGTGTAGCTTGTATATTTGTTAAATATTATGAAAGTATTATTTCCTTAACAAAAAGGGGGAATAATCTAACTTTAAAACATTAGTTAAAGTTCTATGAAAAACTACATCGTTTTGATTGCCAGTGTGTTATATGCACTTCTTTTGGCTTCGTGTGTTCCTTTAAAGAAATCTATCTATTTGCAAGGTGATATGGCAAAAAGTTTAGAAGAGATTGAGGCGACTTATGAGACAAAAAAGTCATCTTACCTAATCAAACCTAATGATAATCTATATATAAGGGTTACGAGTTTGGATTCGCGAACATCTGCATTTTTAAATAATGATCAAGAAAATGCAAGTAATAGAATTGATAATGCGATGGCAGCTAGCTTAGCCGGATATAGAGTTGATTTAGATGGTTCGATTAGTTATCCGTTTGTTGGAAAAATATATGTTGCAAATTTAACTTTACCCGAGGTTACCAATAAAATACAATTAGCGGTAAGTAAGTTTATTGAGGAAAGTAGTGTTAATGTTAAATTATTAAACGATAATATAACTATTATTGGAGAGGTTCAGAGACCTGGTCGATTTTTGCTATATGCAGAGGAAGTGAATATTCTGGAAGCTATCAGTATGGCAGGAGACATGACTGATTATTCAAATCGTAAAAAAGTCAGGTTAATACGGCAAGATGGAGATACTCAACAGATGATTGTAATCAATACATTAGATGAGAATATTGTATTTTCTCCATATTATTATCTTAAACCTGGTGATATAATATATGTTGAACCTAGAAGGTTAAAGTCATGGAGTTTGAGTTCAATTCCTATAGGTTTGACATTAACTTTTATTAATACAGCACTGCTATTATATACATTTTATAGTACACAATTTGATACGGGTAATTAAATAATTAGTTTGTAATGGCAGAGCAAGTAAAAGTTGATCAAGAAAATATTTTTGATTTAAAGAAAATAATTTTTAGAGCTTTAAGTTATTGGTATTGGATACCATTTTGTTTTTTAGTTTTTGCATCTCTTGGGATATATAAATATAGAATAACTACACCTGTTCATAAAATTGGAACGCAATTATTAATTTCAGGTGGAGAAACTAATAGAGCCTCTATTGGTGGAGGTGAGAAGGATTTATTATCTGGAGTTAAATTAGGAGCACAAAATAACTTAGATAACCAATTAATCATTCTGACATCTTCCAACCAGATTGAAAAAACACTAAAGCAACTTGACTTTGCCGTTTCCTATTATTTGTCTGGAATGCTTTTAACAACAGAAATTTATCAGGAATCTCCTTTTAAAGTGGTTGTTGATACTTCACAAACAAGCCTTAGTGCAAATCTATTTCATATTGAGTTTATAAATGACAAAGATTATACCTTAACGATTGAAGGGGATAAAGAGTTTAAGCGTAAAGGGACCTTTTTTGAGAAAATTGAGGAAGATGATTATGTCTTTAGTATACTTCCTGTAGATGAATATGTAAAAGGAGGAGAATACATAGGGAATCACTATTCATTTCATTTTAATTCACTTTCTGGTTTGGTTGGTACTTACAAGTCTAAACTTAATATCGAGCAAGTACAGAGTTCTTCTATATATGAAATTTCAATAGTTGAGAATAACATCCAGAAAGGAATGGATTTCTTAAATAAATTAGCGTATAACTCGGTGGTTTATACATTGGAAAAGAAAAATTTAATCGCAAATAACAAGATACAGTTTATAGATAATCAGCTCATTGGAGTGACTGACTCTCTCGATAATGCGAAGAGTGTGTTAGAGAATTTCCGATCGAGAAATGAAGTGATGGATGTTAGTATGCAAGGGCAAATGATCATTCAGCAATCTCAAGATTTGGAAGCTAGAAGATATAAAATTTCTGATCAACTTGATTATTATAATTACCTTTTGGATTACATACAAAATAATGAGGATATAAGTAACCAGATATCTGCTCCATCATCTCAAAATGTAACTGACCCTACCTTATCAGCTCAGATTGCTGAACTTTCAAAGCTAAATGCGGAGAAAGCTAGTTTGCAATTTAATTCAAGAATTGATAATCCTAATATAAAAAGTATTGATAGAAGAATTGAAACCATTAAGAATTCAATTATTGAAATTACTAAAAGCTTAATTAGTACCACAAATAGTACATTGGAAGATCTTGATGAACGGATGATGAGTTTAAGTCATCAAATTAGACGACTTCCTCGAACTGAGCAAAAATTACTTGATATCCAGAGAAATTTTGAGATGAATGAACAACTTTATACTTACCTGCTTCAAAAGCGTTCAGATGCTCAATTGGCGAAAGCATCAAATTTGCCGGATAACGAAATTATTGAATATGCTGTCTTTCAAGGACGTATTTCACCAAGTCCAATTAAGCTTGGATTCTTAATTGTTTTATTAGGCGTAGTATTGCCAGTTGGTGTAATTTTTTTGTTCGTATTCTTAAATAATAAGATTCAGGATCAAGATGATATTGAGCCATTAGGCTTGCCAGTAATTGGTTCTATTCCATTGCAGAGAAGAAGAGTAAAAGGATTAGAAGCAATATTATATCCAAGATCGGCCATTGCTGAGGCTTATAGGAGCGTGCGAACATCGCTTGGTTTTTATGTGGTTGATGGAGTAGAAAAGTGTAAAACTATTATGGTAACTTCATCTATTCCAGGGGAAGGTAAATCCTTTTGTGCAACTAATTTAGCAATCTCATTTGCTCAGCTGAATAAGAAGACAATTATTCTTGGATTTGATATGCGCAAACCAACCCTACATGAATTATTAGATTTGAAAGTTAATAATAACGGATTAAGTAGGTTTCTTGTAAATGATCACTTTCATGATAAAAGAAACCATTTAATTGAGCAAACATCCATAAAGAATCTGGATGTTATTCTAACCGGAGAAATACCTCCGAATCCTGTTGAATTAATTGCTGGTAATGCAACGGAAATATTGTTTACTGAATTAAAACAATTGTATGATGTCATCATAATAGATACCCCACCTTTAGGTTTAGTTACTGATGCGATCTTATTATCAAAATTTTCAGATATTAATATAATTACCGTAAGACATAACTACACGCCTTTAAATACATTTTCCTATGTTATGCAGGATGATCGAGTTAAGCAGCTTAAGAATTTAAATGTTTGTATAAATGGTTTGCCTTTAACAAAGAAAGGGTATTCTTCGGGGTACAGTTATGGATTAAAGAGTAATTACTATGTAAATTAGGATAAAAAATAGTTATTCCGAAATTATATGGGCTCTTTCAAGTGTGTCTATTAATTCAATATTAAGATTGTTCTGAGCCAATATAAAAGCTATGTTTTGATTGTTAAATGCTTCTCCTGGTTGAGGGGGTGAAATCAATAAGCATTTCTCATTTTTCATAAATCCAAGAGTTTTATCCATGTCTTTCGAATAAAAACAAAGATGATGAAGTCCGCCTCCTTTCTTAGCAAACTTGTATATTGGGGAGGATTCATCTGATGGTTCTATTAGCTTTATTTCAATACTTTTCTCCTTTTTCATAAAAACAACATTGACCTGCTGTACAGAATTATGTACGATCTCAGTTGATTGTACGTAACCAAATGTGTTTTTCCATTGTAGTATACTGTTAGCTAGTGACTTTGTTACGATTCCAATATGATTAATAACCATTTTTATTGTTTAGGTTTTTGTGAATATAGCGATTATTGGGAAAGATTGCAATTTACTAATGGAGTTGCAATATTAATTTGGGAAACGTATTGGAATATTAAAAAAAAACGCTTTCTCTGTAAGGTAATTGGTTCTCTTACGTCACATGATTAAGTGACTTTTGTTTGGTTATAAATTAATCATGAAAAAACATCTAATCATCTATAAAAAATGATAGTCAGACAAACAAACTAATCATATTAAGTTAATCTTTAGTATTTTAAATTAAGAGATAATAACTTTGTTTTGATTGAATATTTAATGAGAAGGGAAATGAAAGAAAAGATTAGGAATTTTATAGCAGAAACAACTTTTGTTGATTCAAGTACGATTAAAGATGAAACTCTGATTTTTGATGAGGGTATATTTGATTCAATGGGCCTTTTGGGCTTAATTAATTTTTTAGAGTCGGAGTTTGGGGTGGTAACTGATGATACCGAATTACAAGAAGAAAATTTTGGTAGTGTTGAGCGAATTGCGGCTTTTATTGATCGCAAAGTTGCAGTGGCCAGTTAATTATACTTAAGGGGATAAGTGTATAGCGTAATAGAAAGAACTATGATGATTATGTATAATTATAGTTCTTTTTTTTCTTTATAACCAGACAAGAGCCTATGTGCGGAATTACCGGTTTTGCTAATGCAGCAAGACTTATTAAGCATGATAATAAAGAACATCTGTTAAATCGTATGCTTAATCGAATTATTCATAGAGGACCGGATGAGATGGGTTTATATCTTTCTGATTCCTGTTGCATGGGTAATGTTAGATTAAGCATTGTTGATTTGAAAGGGGGCCAACAACCGCTTTCGAATGATGATGGTACTCTTTGGATTGCATATAATGGCGAAGTCTATAATCATCTTGAATTACGCAATAGGCTCATTCAATTAGGACATTCATTTAAAACACATTGTGATACTGAAGTTGTTCTTCATATGTATGAAGAATATGGAGAGAATTGTTTGCAATACCTCAATGGTCAGTTTGCTTTTTCTATATGGAATGAAGAAAACCAGACTCTGTTTATGGCTCGAGATAGGGTAGGGATAAGGCCTTTATATTATACTCAGATAAAAGATTCAATTGTCTATGGATCTGAAATTAAGTCTATTTTTGAGTTTCCGGAAGTTGAACGTAAGATCGATGTAAAATCCTTGCAACAGGTGTTTACATTCTGGACTTGTCTTTCACCATCAACAATTTTTGAAAATATTTTAGAAGTTCCACCGGGACACTATCTTACTTTTTGTAATGGTACAGCAAAAGTCCAGGCTTATTGGGAAGATAAGAAGGTCTTAAATAATCCGTTTAAGGGAAATTTGGAGGAAGCTGTTGAGGAATTCAGAAGCTTATTTCATGATTCTGTCAATCTTAGATTACGAGCTGATGTTCAGGTAGCAGCATACCTTAGTGGTGGGCTTGACTCAAGTATTACTACTTCATTTGTTAAAACTATTCAGCCGGAAGTACTAAATACTTTTTCCATTGGTTTTCAGGATAAAGACTTTGATGAATCCATTTACCAGAATGAGGTATCGGATTATTTTCAAACCAATCACAATTCCGTGGCATGTACTGATGCTGATATACCGGATTTGTTAGAACAGGCAATTTGGCATTCAGAGACTCCATTAATGCGGACCTCACCAGTGCCAATGATGAAGTTGTCAAAATTGGTTAGAGATAATGGTATTAAGGTAGTACTAACCGGAGAAGGTGCTGATGAGTATCTGGGAGGATATAATATTTTTAAGGAAGCCATGGTACGACAATTCTGGGCGAAAGAACCGGATTCCAAACTTAGACCATTGCTGTTAAAGAAACTATATCCTTATATTCCCCAATTGAAGAATGCTTCACCGGCTATGCTACGGATGTTTTTTGGATACAAATTAAATGAAACTGATTCGCCGGTTTATTCACATTTGTTGAGGTGGCGAAATGGGCAGAATGTAGGTTTACATTTTTCTGATGATATAAAAAGTCGCATAAATGCTTATGATCCTATAGGTGATTATGTTGACACAATTAAAGATAAGCTTTGTGGCTATAGTACTTTGGAAAAGGCACAATATATAGAATCTAAGGTTTTTATGTCGGGATATCTTCTGTCATCGCAAGGAGATCGAATGGGAATGGCCAATTCTATTGAGGGAAGATATCCATTTTTGGATCATCGCCTAATAGAGTTTTGTGCATCTTTACCTGATGAGTTTAAGCTTAATGGCATGAATGAAAAGTATTTGCTTAAGCAAATGATGAAAGGTAAATTGCCCGATGTGGTTGTTAATCGACCTAAGCAAGCTTATAGAGCGCCTGTGGCTAATGCTATTTTGAAATATGGCCAAGTCTTATTGGATAAGTATCTCAACTCGGAAGCTTTGGTTGAAAGCGCATTGTTTAATCCAAAGAGTGTTGGGCAGTTGCTTAAAAAACTCAAATCTTCCAAATTTATTTCGGAGTATGATAATATGGCTTTTATAGGTCTTCTGACAACACAAATATTACATAGGCAATATATATCTGATTTCACCCCTCTTAGGGATAATGAAGTGATAAAGGGAGTTGTAAGAAATAAATAAACTAAAATAAAAATCTAAACCATAAACAATGAAGGAAATATTTTCAAGAGATATTATAAAACTTAAAGATATCGAAGGTACCATTAATGGTATCTGTATCAAATTAAAGTCTGATGTCAATCAGGTGTTAAGACGAAAAGGTGGAGTTATCGGAGTAAGCGGTGGAATTGATTCTTCCGTTACATTAGCTATTGCAGTACGTGCTTTTGGGGCAGAAAATCTTCTGGGTATAATGTTGCCGGAAAAGGATTCAAGTCCTGATAGTAAAGATTTTGCTGAGTTGCTGACTAAGAAATTTGGAGTTAAGGTAATTGAAGAAAATATAGGTGGAGCTTTAGAAGGTTTTCAATGTTATCAACGAAGAGATGAGGCTGTATCTCGGGTTATACCCGAGTTCAATCCTGCTACTGATAAAATGAAGATCGTAATACCGGAAGAGTTGATCAGGAAGAACTTACCACCGGTATTTTACGTGACTGTAATATTTCAAGATGGCTCTGAAAAGAGTGTTCGACTGCCAATGAATGAGTATTTGCAGATTGTAGCATCATCAAACTTTAAACAGCGCTGCCGAATGTCCATGTTGTATTATCATGCCGAGGCATTGCATTATGCAGTGCTGGGAACACCTAATAAACATGAGGTTGAACAAGGGTTTTTCGTAAAGTATGGAGATGGAGGTGCAGATGTTATGCCAATTGGGAATCTATATAAAACTCAGGTTTATGAAATTGCTCGTCATTTAGGTGTGCCGGATGAAATAATTGAGAGAACACCAACGACTGATACATATTCTGCGGAACAAACTCAGGAAGAGTTCTTCTATCAAATGCCTTTTGAAGATATGGACCTTTTATGGTATGGATGGGAAAATGGATATACTCCTGAGGAAGTAGCTCCGGTTATGAATTTATCTACGGAAGCGGTTTTAAAGATCTTTAAGAATTTTGGCAGGAAAAAGAAGACTACCGATTATTTACGAAGAGCTCCAATTCACGATTATCCTTGTTAAATAATAATATGAATTGTGTAGATTTTTTATTTCAGGATCAATTAGAGCGATCTGCTGATTTTATTCTTGGTAGATCCGAAACACTAAGTTACAAAGAGCTCAATGATCGAGTTTCAAAGGTGGCTTACTGGTTGGGGCAACATATTGGGACAAATAAAAATATTTTATTATTGGCTCCCAATAGTAGTTTTTTTATAGTTAGCTATTTGGCAATTATGAAATCAGGTAATGTTGTGGTGCCATTAAATCCGGGAATTGAATTTACACAGTTTGATTATGTAAGGTCGCATTGTGAATGTGAACATGTTTTTATAGTTAAGCAGGTCAAAAAAAGATTAAAACTAACGGGAGACGAGTATATAGATGAAGATGCCTATGCATCTGTAATTGAATCTTCAAATAGTATTGAATGGAATGAAGTTGAATTTAATTCAAATTGTTTGGCTCAGATCATTTATACTTCAGGTTCTACTTCTTTGCCAAAAGGAGTTATGCTTTCGCATAAAAATATCATTGCCAATACAAATTCTATTATCAAGTATTTAGAACTGACGGATAATGATGTTATGGAGGTTGTATTGCCATTTTTTTATTGTTATGGCTTATCTCTTTTGCATACACATCTTAAAGTTGGTGCTTCGATAGTTTTAAATAATACATTTATATTTCTTGGATCTGTTCTATCGGATTTTGAGAAATATAAATGTACCGGATTTGCAGGTGTTCCCAGTCATTTTCAAATATTGCTTCGCAAATCGGATTCTTTCAAAAATGGTGAATTTCCTCATTTAAGATATGTTACTCAAGCAGGAGGAAAGTTGCATACCGCCTTTATTAATGAGTTCAGAGAGTCAAAGCCTGATGTCAAATTTTTTGTAATGTATGGTCAGACTGAAGCGACAGCCCGTCTTTCCTATTTATCTCCGGACTTACTCAATGATAAGCTTGGTTCATTGGGTAAAGGTATACCGGATGTGGAATTAAAGGTTGTAGATGATCAGGGTAATAAAGTAAAGCCTAGAGTCGTAGGGGAGATAATTGCCAAAGGACAAAATGTGATGTTGGGCTATTATAAGGATGAGCAAGAAACGAACGAGGCTCTGAAGGATGGATGGCTTTACACCGGTGACTTAGCGAAAGTGGATGAAGAGGGTTTTATCTATCATGCTGCGAGGCGTAAAGAAATTATTAAAGTTGGCGGTAAACGAGTAAGTCCTAAAGAAATTGAAGAAGTTATCGTTAGTATTCCAGGAGTAATTGACTGCACAATTGAGGCCGTTGAAGATGCATTGCTTGGAGAGGCGATTAAAGCCATTATTGTGCCCAATAAAGAGCATGATGAAATTACAGAAAAATACATAAAAGAGTATTGTTCCATAAGATTGGAAATGTTTAAAGTGCCAGGTCTTATTGAATTTAAGGCTAATGTAGATGTTAACGCTGCAGGAAAAAAAGTAAAGAAGATATAGCTGTTTGGTGGACGTATTGTGTTGAATAATCAAATATACTTATCTTTCCAACCGTAAAATCAGTAATATTAGAAAGATATTATGTGTCTATGGTTGTTAAGCTAAAAACAGATGAGTACCAATATAATTCAGAAGTAAGGTATGTTAATGGCATGTCTCCAAATGTTGGTGCTTTGATTGAAGCTGGAGGGGAGATCTATAAATTTGCCAGTGAAAATGTTTCACTCAATCATGAGGGCTTAAAGCTTGTTTCAAATTTATGGGATGTTGATTTCGATAAGAATAAAAAGTTAAATGTCATTATTGATTTATCGCCTGTTAATTTGAGTGAAGGCCAGGCGCGCTTGCATATGGTCAATACTTTGCTTGAAGATGGAGGAATATATATAGGATGCTCGAATTTGCAGGTCAGAGAATCACTTATCAATTATGCCTTACTTAAAAATAACTACAATTTTATTTCAAAAGCTGAGATTCTTGGGCGTTTGGTTAATGCCGGCTTCTCAATAGTGGATTATCGTGTAATTGAAGGGAAATTATTCTTTTGTGTGATTAATACCGATAAACCGATGTTGGAACCCAAAAAAGCTGATAATTGGGTTATTCCTATGACAAGAATCGGTAGATCAGGTAAAGAACTTCAAATATTTAAATTTCGAACAATGTATCCGTATTCCGAATATCTGCAGGATTATGTAGTTGGACTGAACGGATATAATGAGAAGGGCAAACCTCAGAATGATTTTCGACTTACAAGAGTGGGGAGATTGATACGTAAATTTTGGATTGATGAATTACCTCAGGTTTTTAATTTATTAAAAGGTGAATTGGCACTTGTTGGGGTTAGACCATTAAGTAAATCTCGTTTTAATGAATTACCTGAAGATGTGAGGAAAGAAAGAATCAAATATAAGCCAGGCTGTATCCCTCCATACGTTGCTCTGCGTATGCCTGATAGTGTTGGAAATATTCAGGCGGAGCGAATTTATTTTGAAGCAAAATCAAAATACTATTATTGGACAGATGTAAAGTATTTCTTTTTAGCTGTTTACAATGTTCTCACCGGACGAATTACCAGTTCGTAGAGACTTCCTGGAATTCTGGCAATTTCTATCTTCTTTATGCTTAAATTGCCCCCTTATACCTAGAATCCATTATGTGGATTCAATTCTCAAGTCATGGTTAGTTAATAAGTTCTTTCTTAGATTTTTGTTAAGATGTAGCTTTTGATTATTTTGGATTTTATTAAAGTTTTTGAAATGCATATATCTTCTCGTGAATATCCTCAAATATTATTTTTAATACTACTGTTTTTATCAAGCTCTAATTTGCCTTTGGTGGCCCAGAAAATTGGGCTTCCGGAAATTGAATACTTCAACAGGCGTCAATATGGCGCTGGAACGCAAAATTGGAAAATAACTCAAAATCAACACGATTTAATCTATTTTGCCAACAATGATGGGGTAGTTGAGCATGATGGTGTTAACTGGAAATTACATAGAGAGGACTCACCTTTCGTGGTTAGATGTGTTCATGCGGTAGAAGAAAGGATATATGCGGGTTTGTATAATCAGTTGGGGTATTACGAATATGACTCACTGCATCATTTGGTATATCACTCCTTATTGATTGATCCATCGTTAAAAAATAATGGAGACTACTGGAATATTCATGAATGGAATAATAATGTTGTATTTCAGTCAGAAAGTAATATTTGTCTTTTTGAGCATGACCAATTAAAAGTTTCTATACCTGCAACATCTCGGTTTACAGCCTCGTTTCTGGTTAACGGTCTATTGTTGGTGCATGAAGAAACCGAAGGTCTTATGGAGATCAGGGGTAATACAGCTTACCCAATCTCAGGAGGTAATATTTTTTCAGATAAAATGATAACCTCCATGATGCCACTTTCGGATAATGAGATTTTAATAGGTACAATGAGACAAGGTCTATATATCTGGAATATGCACTCTATTAAGCCATGGCAGGTAGAGGCCAATTCTTTACTGAAAGAATCCAATATTTTTTGTGGAACCAATTACCGTAATGACTATTTGATTTTTGGTACCATTCAAAGTGGCTTTGTTATCACTGATAAAGCAGGTAAAGTTATCATGCACGTTGACAAGGATAAGGGACTTGTGAATAATACAGTTCTAAGTGTATTTGTTGATAAAGAAGGGAATATTTGGGGCGGTTTGGATAATGGAATAGTGCGATTAAGCTTTAATTCCAGCATAACTTTTCTTCAGGGATATTATGATATTGGTACCGGTTATGTGATGAAGAAACTTGGAGATAGATACTTGTTGGGCACCAATCAGGCTTTATTTCAGATTGATGAAGGCAAACTCTTTGATCCATTAAAGAAGAGAAAAGATTTTAAACGCATAAAAGGAACGGATGGCCAGGTGTGGAGTTTATATGAGATTGATGGGCAAATTTTATGTGGACATAACTTAGGCGTTTATAGTATTAATTCGAATTCATCTAAGCTCTTAACTCCACCAACCATAAAAGGGGCATGGATTTTTCGAGAAATAAACAATAGACCTGACCTGATGATGGTTGGTACGTATAGTGGTTTGGTGATATTGGAAAAAAGAAATGGAAGATGGGCCTATCGAAATAAGATTGAAGGCTTTGATGAATCTTCACGATATATAGAGTGGGATGAAGATGGGAGTCTTTGGATGTCGAATGGCTATAGCGGAATCTACAAATTAAGTTTTGATCCGAATTATAAGCGAGTTACTAGTGCGGTCAATATGGATTTTGACAATTTCGAAGGCAACTCGGCAGATTTGGTTTTAACAAAGATTGAAGATAAGTGTATGTTAGTTGGTTCGGACGGTTTTTTTGCCTATGATCCAGATTCTAAAAGCTTTAAGCCTTATACTCAATGGGATCAGTTTTTTGATGCAGGTAACTTCCCAAAGTTGGCCTATGATGATGAATATGATAATATTTGGTATTTTCATTCCGGGCGAGTAGGAGTTCTTCGTTTAATGGAAGATGCTTCGTATAAAAAGATAGACTATCCTTTTAAGCCTTTACAGAATAAATTGGTGAATAGTTTTGAGTCAGTTGCTGTAACTGATGGAGACAATGTTTTTTTCGGAATTGAAGATGGTTTTGCACATTATTCGGCAAGGGAATCCAGAAATTACCGGAAACCATTTTTGGTTAACGTCAGGTCTTTTAGTGGTAAGTCAGATTCTGTGCCATTTGTCTTCAATCAATATAGTGATAAGCGAGTAGAGCAAATAAGTATTCCTACATATGAGTTTAAAGATAACTCATTCGAAATTCAATTTGCGGCGGCTTATTATGAAGATGATGACCTTGAATATTCAACTTTTTTAAAAGGAGTTGATACGAATAAAGATATATGGTCAGATAGAACAATGCGTGAGTTTACAGAGCTTAAGGAGGGTGATTATGAGTTTGTAATTAAGGCAAGAAATAGATATGGCGTGCAGTCGCGACCACTTTCCTTTAGGTTTAAGATAATGCCTCCCTGGCATCGGTCAAATTATGCCCGCATGGTGTATGTGCTGCTTATTATTGTGATTACGTTTTTAGTGTTCTCCATATTTAACAGGCGTCTTGAGGTCAGTCGAACCAAAGAGAAACTAAGGCAAAGAGCGCACTATAAAGAAAAGGAAGAAGTGCTTACAAAAGAGGCCTTGCGAGCAGAAAAGGAAATGATTCGAATGCGTAATGAAAAACTTCGTAATGAGATGGTGTTTAAAGAAAAAGAATTGGCCAACTCTACAATGAATATTATTCGTAAAAATGAGTTTCTGGGCTTGTTAAAAGGGCAATTGAAAAAACTGAAATCGGTAAATGATAAAGCCGAGTTGGAGGCTAAGCTTCAAAGTATGATAAAAAGGATTGATAAAGATATCGATAGCGAAAGTTATTGGGAGGTATTTGAAATGCATCTGGAACAAGTCCATGAATCCTTTCTTAATCGCTTAAAAGATATACATCCGGATTTGACACCACGTGAACTAAAATTAGTTGCTTATATACGCATGGGAATGTCCTCCAAAGAAATTGCCACATTAATGAACATATCTTCAAGAGCTGTTGAAAACAACAGATATAAACTAAGACAGAAGCTAAATATTGAACAAGGTGAAAATCTGGGTAGATATATTACTAATCTGTGAGAGAAAGTGTTTATAAGACACTTATTTTTGATTTCGTTAAAATCTGTTAATCAAAGAGCCTTGCTTGTAAAAGCAATAAATGAGTGGGTGAGATGAGTAGTATTTTCAAGAAAGTAAAAATTAAAGTGCAGTAAAATAGATATATAGTAAATTTGGTGTGAGTTTTTTATGAGGTAATATGTGTGTTGTAATGAGGTTTATGTGTATTTAAAAATTAGCATTCGTTAACAGTTGTTTTGTATTTTTGAACAAGTTTTTATCATTAATCCAAAATATTATGAAACATCTGTTAGGGATATTCCTACTCTTTCTGACTTTAAGTAGTCAGGCTCAAGAATTGACTGTTACTGGTAAAGTAACGGATGCATCGGACGGTTTACCTATACCCGGTGTAAGTGTTGTTGTAAAGGGGACAACTAATGGTACTATCACAACTATAGAAGGTACCTATTCATTAGTAGTTAATCAAGGCGATGTGCTTGTTTATTCTTTTGTAGGAATGAACCCGCAAGAGAGAACAGTAGAAGGTAGTGTTATTGATATTGCGCTATCTGCTGACATGACGGACCTTGATGAAGTGGTTGTTGTTGGTTATGGTGTGAAAAAGAAAGCACTGGTAACCGGAGCTAACCTTAACGTTAAAGGAGATGAGATTGTTGAAAAGAATTCGGGTACTGCTATGGAGGCATTACAAGGTATTTCACCAGGGGTTAATATTACCCGCAACAATGGTGCTCCTGGAGCTGGAACCAAGGTTACCATTCGCGGTATAGGTACTATCGGTACAGCAAGTCCATTGTATGTTGTGGATGGAGTACAAGTAGATGGTGGTATAGATTACTTAAATCCAAGTGATATTGAATCCATTGATGTATTAAAAGACGCGGCTTCAGCTGCTATTTATGGTTCTCGTGCTGCAAATGGTGTTATTCTTGTCACTACGAAGAAGGCCAAGGCCGGATCAAAAACACGTGTAACCTACGATGGTTATTATGGTGTGCAAAATATTTATAAGAACGTTACACCATTGAATGCTCAGGAATACATGTACATCATGGATGAGGGGCGTGCAAATGACGGAATTGCGCCAATGGATTGGGAGTCAGTGTTAAAAAACAATTCTTGGTTAAATAATAGTTATCCAAACGATCTAGGAACTCAATTAGGAGAAGATATTTGGGGACGTCTCCAAGAAGGTTGGAAAGGCACTGATTGGATAAGTGAAATGACACAAAAAAATGCACCTGTTCAGAACCACGCTATAAATATTACTGGTTCAGGTGAAGATATTACTTATGCATTAGGTGTTTCTTACTTTGATCAAACAGGTATGATTGGTGGTGATGTAACAGATGCTGGTTATAAGCGTTTAACTACACGCTTTAATTCGGAAATGATTCTATTCAAGAATGATCGTTTTAACGTTGTTAAGATAGGGAACAACTTTACCTATACAAATACTGAAAACAGAGCTGTTGCAACCGGTAATATTTATTGGAATGACTTGCATAATGCCATTGTGCAAAACCCTTTAATGCCTGCGTATTGGGATAAATCACCTGATCAGTTTGGTTATACACCAACCTTAGATGGTTTGGCAAATGATCAACACAACCCTGTTGCCACAATGTATTATCGCCATAATTATAATTGGGGTAAAGGAAATACTGTGGTAGGTAATGTTTTTGCTGAAATTCAACCTATCAAAGACTTAAAGTTTCGTTCTTCTTTCGGTATTAATGCATGGTTTGGTAATAGTCGCTCATGGGCGCCAACATATGCCTTAGGTACCTTATATCAGAATCAAAATGATGCCGCACAACAAGATGCTTATCAAGGAGCACGCCACACTTTTACCAATACTTTAAGTTATGATTACATACTTAATGAACATAAGTTCTCGGCATTAGCGGGTATTGAAATGATTAAGGAGCATGTTAATATGAATGTGGGAGGTAGAATTGCAAATACCATATACCAATCACCAGAGTATGCTTATTTAAACAATGCCCAAAAAGGAGAGACCTCACAAGGGATTGATACTTGGGGTGCTGATTATGGTGCTCAAGGCGGTGGTATTTTGTCCTATTTTGGTCGTTTATCATATAACTTTAAAGAGAAATATCTATTAGATATTACTGTTCGTCGTGATGGCTCTTCGAATTTCTCAAAAGGAAATAAGTATGGTACCTTTCCTTCATTCTCGGCTGGTTGGATTTTCACTGAAGAAGGTTTTATGTCTGACTTAGACTTTATGACTTTTGGTAAGTTAAGGGCCAGTTGGGGGCAAAATGGTAATGAGCGTATTGGTGCTTTTATGTACTCGGCTAATATTTCTTACATTAATCCAGGTTATTTCTTCGGAGATACAAAACCAATTTCAGGTTTAACTACAATACCTGCTAATGTTCCAACTCCTGATGTAACTTGGGAAACTTCTGAGCAAATTAATATTGGTTTAGATACTCGTTTTCTATCATCTCGATTAGGTTTAACTTTTGATTGGTATAAAAAGACAACTCGCGATTGGTTACTTCCAGTGCCTGTGCAAGCAACAGCGGGTGCCGGTTGGCCTACAATGAATGCAGGTGCAGTTGAAAACAAGGGTTTTGAAGTTTCTCTTTCATGGAATGATAATGTGGGAGATTTTAAATATGGTGCTACTTTAACAGGAGCATATAACAAGAATAAAGTAACAGAAATTGCCAATGCTGAGGGTATCATATACGGACCTTCTCACGTATTATCCCAAGGAACATCTGATGTTTCAAGGGTACAGGTAGGTCGACCTATTGGCTTCTTTATTGGATACGAAACGGATGGTCTATTGCAAACTCAGGATGATGTTGATGCTTATGTTGCTCCGGAAGGTGCTTCAAACGCTGGTCAACAATATTTCGAAGATCAGCGCCCGGGTGATGTTAAGTTTGTGGATCAGAATGGTGATGGTGTAATAGATGATAAAGATCGAATTATGCTTGGTGATCCAAATCCTGATTTTGAAATGGGTATTCAATTGAATGCAGAATACAAAGGGTTTTATTCAAGTGTAACCATGGCTGGTAAGTTTGGAATGCAGGTAATGCAGTCGTATCGTTCTTTTGCCGACAGATTTGATCAAAACTATACTACTGAAATTTTTAACAGATGGCATGGTGCAGGTACTTCAAATACAATTCCTCGCTTAACCGCGGGTTCTCATCGAAATCAGCAATTTATTTCTGATCTTTATATGCAAGATGCAGATTACTTAAGAATTAACAACTTAACCGTAGGTTATAAGTTTGATAAATTACTTCGGGATTATGATTGGGTACAAGGGGCTAAGTTATACCTTGCTTTTAATAACCTTTATACTTTCACTGGATTTGAAGGAATGGACCCTGAAGTAGGATTTGGACATGATGCATCTTGGGCATCCGGAATTGATTTAGGTTTGTATCCATTACCTCGAACAGTAATGGTAGGTGTAAGTGTTACATTCTAATTAAAAACAAAGAAAATGAAGAAAATAATATATAGTATCGGAATTATAGTTGCAGTTGCTCTTTCGAGTTGTGACGATAGTTTTCTAGATCAAAAAAACTTGTTTCAGGCAAGTTACGAATCCTACTATTCTACTCCTGCTCAGATTGAGGAAGCAATGGGTGGAGTGTATAATGCTCTATATGTTGGTAGTCCGCATAGTAATGAGCATCTTGCTGCCAATTTATTATCAGATTGTATGCTTGCCGGAGGAGGACCAGATGATAGAACTGCTAAATGGGTAGATAATTTTGAGGATCCTAACGAAGATACATATAAGGATCTGTGGGTTGAAACTTATAAAGGAGTAAATCGTTGTAATGCAATTATTGAAGCGGTTCAAACAAAAGACTTCTCAAATTTCTTTAAAACAGATGAGGAAGCAGAAGCCTTTAAAAACCAATCTATAGGAGAAGCTCATTTTATGAGAGCATTTCATATGTTCAGAGGTGCTAAGTTCTTTGGAGGAATGCCTCTAATACCAACTACTTTGTCTCCTTTAGATGTACCACGTGCAAGTTTGGATAGTACTTATGCTTTTATTGCTTCTGATCTAAAAATGGCCATTGACTTATTACCTGCTGTTCCTGCGAATGATATTAGCATCGACCGTTATGGACATGCAAATAAGTGGGTTGCTGAAGCTTATATGGCAAAGGTGTATTTGTTTTATACGGGTTATATGACCAATATTGAAAAGAAAGCCACTAGCGAATTACCATTAATGGATGGAGGATCTATTACAAAAACGAATGCAGTTGGCTATTTAGAGGACTGTATGACAAACAGTAATTTTGCATTAGCAAGTGATTTTCGTAATCTATGGCCTTATTCATTTCTAAATGAAAATGCAAGGACATTTGATCCTAATGGTACTCACCCGGTACTTCCTTGGGCTGAAACTGAAGGTCTTTCATGGGTTGGTCAAGATGGACATAAATCTGTCAATGGAACTGGCAATACTGAAGTCATGTTTGCTCAACGTTTTGCTTTTGGTAACTGGGGCTGGGATAAAGGCCAAAGTTATAATAACCGTGTGTGTTTATATTTTGGTATTCGTGATAACTCAATGGTTCCATTTGGACAAGGATGGGGATGGGGTACCATTCATCCAACTTTACGAAACGAATGGCCAAACGAAGATTTGCGTAAAAAAGGTTCTATCCTTGATATGGGTGATGATGAGCAAGGTACTGGAGGGTACAGTGCGAATAAAGGTGATCATGAAACAGGAATGTTTAATAAAAAGTATACAACCATACAACATGGAGGTAAAGATGATGTAAAAGGTATGTTTTACTATTTATACGATATGGATAATGGTGATCCTCTTCAGCTATGGGCAGCGCAGGATTTTTACTTTATGCGATATGCCGACGTACTGTTGATGCATTCGGAACTTACTGAAACAGCGACGGGATTAAACCAGGTAAGAAAACGAGCGGGTTATACCGATGATATTGCTTACTCTTTGGATGCTATTAAAATCGAAAGAAAATATGAATTTGCTTTCGAAGGTATACGTTGGTTTGACTTGGTACGTTGGGGAGATGTTGAGGATGATTCTAAAAATTACTTCTCAAATGTAGTTGATGTTGTTAATTCTGGAGTGGAAGCTACTTACAGTGTGAAATACAGACCGGAAACAAAAGGTTTGTTGCCAGTGCCTGAGTCAGAAATTCGCTTGTCTAATGGTGTTTATTCACAAAACCCAGGATGGTAATAGTGTTAAACCAAAAACGTAGAAAAATGAAATTTAGATATATATCAAATGTAATTGCTGGCCTTCTGTTGCTATTTGCAGCAGGATGTGATCCAATCGAAGATCGTAAAATTTTAGAGAATAGTTATAATCCGGATAATATTCAGCTGGAAGCTGTTCAAACTACCAATGGTGGTAATAGTTTGATTCTAAAAATGAATACTCCAGGTGTAACCGGATACTGGGATTATAACATTGGTACTAAATATACCGATAGAGTTGAGTTTGTTTATCCAATACCAGGAAAAAACACCTTTACTTATCATGTTACTACGGCTTATATGCCAAATGGTAATCCTTCAGAAACCGAATATATTTCTAAGACGATTGATGTAACAATTGATGTGTTAGATCATCCGCTACCAGAACAATGGTATTACTTAGTAGGTGATGAACTAGAAGGTAAGACTTGGGTATTTGATGGAGTTGGTGGTGATGAGCGTATTTGGTGGACTATGGTCGCACCATACAATCATGCTGAAGTTTGGTGGAATGCAGGAGGAACTTGTTGCCCTCCTTTGGATGCAAGTGGAAGTATTCGTTTTGATTTAGATGGGGCTGCTAATTATACATACAAAGCTTCGCCCGATGGTGATGAGGTAGTTGGATCCTACGCTTTAGATACCAATAATGGTAAATTGGCCATTGTTGATGCAGAACTAATTGGTAAAACGCATAATGAAGCAGAACCTAGTCGCTTAAATCCTGACGGTATTTATGAGGTAATTGAGCTAAGTAAGGATAAGCTTGTACTATATACCAATACCAATGACGGAGGTACAGGTTGGAAATGGATTTTTAAACCACAATCATAGATTTTTCATAA
Source organism: uncultured Carboxylicivirga sp. (assembly GCA_947503525.1). Taxonomy (GTDB): domain Bacteria; phylum Bacteroidota; class Bacteroidia; order Bacteroidales; family Marinilabiliaceae; genus Carboxylicivirga. The sequence goes on from CANNEA010000001.1 coordinate 992,631, forward strand.
GCGCCTGTTGATTCAGGTTTAATTTAGGTTAGTTAGACATTTTCCGATTCCTCTTAGGAATCGGAAAATTCTAGCCAACAAGTATACTTTCTACTATATTGTAAATTCAATGTTTTAATGGCTTTTAAAGTAAGCTAGTAAGGATTATCATGTTTCAAAATGAACAATACTTGTTAATCATGAATACTACTTTTAAGAAAATCCTTATTTTATTTACCTTCCTATTATTTGTACTGCCCGCCTTTTCTCAAGGCTTTCTTCGATGCGAAGGGCAACAAATAGTTAATGACAATGGTCCATTTATTATCCGCAGTATTGGCACAGGCAATTGGATGATCCAAGAAGGCTACATGATGCAGTCTACCAGTGCCGGAATTCATACCCATACACAATTTAGAAATAAACTAAACCATACAATTGGAGTAGAGCGATGCAATCAATTTTACGATTATTGGTTAAGAGAGCACTTCACCAAAACGGATTTAGATTCAATGAAGGCCTGGGGTTTTAATGCCGTGCGGCCGGCTTTGCATTATAAATGGTTTACACTTCCAATCGAAGAAGAACAGGTACAAGATAATGGCACTTTATCCAATACATGGGTTGAAAAAGGTTTTATAATGCTTGATGAACTGGTGTCGTGGTGTGAGCAAAATCAAATGTATGTCATTTTTGATATGCATGGAGCACCGGGAGGTCAGGGTAAAAATGCAGATATAAGTGATTATGACCACAACCTACCATCTTTATGGGAAAGTGAAGCCAATAAGGAGAAATTAATTGCACTATGGATTAAATTGGCTGAACGCTATAAAGATTCGAAGTGGGTAGGTGGTTATGATATTATCAATGAAACGAATTGGGATGTTGATGGAAATACTGGTCATGAAAATGGATGTAACTGTCAGCAAAATAAAGCTCTGTGGGATTTGCAACTTCGATTAACGGAAGCGATTAGAGAGCTGGATCAAAAACACATCATTTATATATCTGGTAATTGCTGGGGAAACAATTACAAAGGCTTTGAGGAACACAATTTAAAGGGCTTTGATAAAAATACAGCCTTAACCTTCCATAAGTATTGGAATGTGAATGATTACAATTCAATTAAATGGGTGCTTGACATGCGGAAGCGCTTGAACATGCCAATTTGGATGAGTGAGGGAGGTGAAAACTCCAACCACTGGTTTGCCGAAGCTGTTGAACTTTTTGAAAAAAACAATATCGGATGGTCATGGTGGCCGGTTAAAAAGAGTCGATTAAATAACATTTTAAAAGTCACTACCAACGATGATTATTATAAGTTGATAGATTCCTGGAAAGAAGGTAATACTCCTTTGTCAGGTGATGAAACTTATGAAGCAGTCATGAGTTATGCTAAGGCTCATAAAATTAGTAATTGCACTATTGCTCCGGATGTTATTTATGCCTTAAATAGTAGAACAAATAGTCAGGCTACAAAAGCGTATAACGTGAATCACTCTGATGAATGGATCGCTTTTGTCAATTACGATTTAGGCAAGGATGGTTTTGCTTATCACGATATGCTATCGGAAAATTCTACTGGGAATAGTGGGAATGCCAAATGGAACAGCGGTAATCAATACCGAAATGATGGTGTTGATATTGGCTTTGATGGTATTAATTATTACGTGGGTTGGACTGAGCCAGGCGAATGGTTACACTATTCTTTTAATGCATTAGAAGAGGGGCAATATCATTTGGAGGTAATATCATCATCTGACTTAATTGATACTGAAATTGAGATTCACATTAATGGGACTCAGCTTGAGACTATTCAATTACCTCTTACAAATGGTAAGCATAATTGGGAAACAACAAAAAGTAAAACCTTTACTATTTCGCAGAATGGTGTGAAATTAAAGGTGTTAATAAATAGCGGAGGGGCAAATTTAAAGTCCTTTCGATTGAAGAAAATCTAGGGATTGGATTCAAAACAATTTTTTAAACGAGGAAAGCGTATAATGAAGAAGCAATACAGACAAAATGCAATTCTTACACTGTTAAGCTTATTGGTAATTAGCGGATTTTGGTCATGTGAAAAGAATGAAACGATAAGTGCTTATGAAGTTGATTTCGAATTTGAAAAGCACTCCACTAAGGGCAACGTAATTGTGTTTACGAACACAAGCAAAGGTGATCACTATTTTGTTAGATGGAATTTTGGAAATGGTGAGCGTACTGATCGTATAGCTGTTGAAGAAGGAAGTTCAATGGAAATCTTCTATCCTGAGAAGGGTGAGTTTGAAGTAGAGCTTACGGTGTGGGGACATCAAAATGATTTATCCGATAATAAATCCATTAAGAAGAAGGTGCCCATTGACACTGATGTTTTTTCAGTGGATTTCAATGTTAGTGCCAAAGCCAATAGTGATAATCACGTTATTCTTTCAAATACTACCCAAGGTGACTATGAGTCTCTTGAATGGATTGTTGACGGTGAATTAATGGAAAGTCACTTGGATGAAATTGAAGTTTATATGCCTTTGGCGGGTAAATATGATATTGAGTTAAATGTGATGCAGGGATCATATACCCAAAGTAAAACGGACGATTATACCATTTCAAAGGATGACCCTGAGTACTTTAATAACTTCGAGTTGGTTTGGTACGATGAATTTGACGGTAGCACTGTAAGTGCTGATAAGTGGTTGTTTGAGACAGGTCAGCATGGATGGGGAAATAATGAATGGCAAAATTATACCAGTGGAGAGAACAGCACAATTTCCGATGGTAAACTATCAATAACAGCAAAGAAAACCGGTGATGGGCAAAAAGTTGGTGATTATACTTCTTCACGAATGAACAGTAAGACCAATTTCACATATGGCCGTTTTGAGATTAAAGCCAAAATGCCTGAAGATAAAGGTCCGGGCTTATGGCCGGCTATTTGGATGTTAGGTCAATCTATTAAAGATGGAACGTCATGGCCCTTGTGCGGAGAGATAGACATAATGGAGTATGTGAGTTTTGATCCTAATCATGTATCCTGTGCAATTCATACCGAGAGTAATAATCACCGTAAAGGAAATGCAATATCTTCAGGGCATGTGCCATTGTCGACTGCGGAAGAGGAGTATCACATTTATGGCCTTTTGTGGACCAAGCGTTGGCTAAAGTTTTATCGCGATGACGTGGATAATGTGATTTTGGAATATAAGCGGCCAAATAATTTTAATAAAGAAAACTGGCCTTATGATGAGCCTGCATTTATTTTATTGAATGTAGCCGTTGGTGGAGATTACGGTGGTGCGCATGGTGTTAATGATGATATTTTTCCGGCATCAATGGATGTGGAGTATGTGAGAGTTTATCAACATCCGGAATAAGAATAGAATTTGATTTGAAATTAACCTGACCTGGAATAAATTGATAAAATATTGGGAGATGCACAAAAAAATTAGAAATACGAGTATGTTTCTTTTGCTGCTTTGTCTTGGATTATCATGCAATCAGGAAGAAGATTATAAGTTGGTCTGGAATGATGAATTCGAAAGCAACGGTCTTCCTGACTCCACCAAATGGAGTTACGATACAGAAGGTAACGCCTGGTCATGGGGGAATAATGAACTTCAGCAATATACTTCGCACCGAACGAAAAATGCCGAAGTTATTGATGGAAAGTTATTTATTACAGCTTTAAAGGAAGAAGGGTTTAATCAGGCCTATACTTCAGCTCGTTTAATAACAAGAGATAAAGGAGATTGGCTGTATGGAAAGATAGATGTTTGTGCCATGGTGCCCGGGGGAAAAGGGGCCTGGCCGGCTATATGGATGTTGCCAACAGATTGGGAATATGGCAACTGGCCAAAGAGTGGAGAAATAGATATTATGGAGCATGTGGGGTATGAGCCGGATTCTTTATTTTTTTCCATTCATACCGAAGCATTTAATCATACGATAGGAACGCAAAAATCAGCTGCTATTTACGCACCTGATTCTGAAAAAGGGTTTCATGTTTATTCAATAGAATGGACAGCTAAACAATGCGATTTCTTTTTCGATAAAGAAAAGGTGTTTTCTTTTAAAAAGGGAAGTAATGGTTCATCTAAGTGGCCATTTGATAAACGGTTCCATCTTATCCTCAATGTTGCTATTGGAGGAAATTGGGGCGGAAAATTGGGTGTGGATGATGATATCTTTCCTTGCCAGATGGTAGTGGATTATGTAAGGGTTTACCAGAAACAGTAGGTAGAAAAATATAAAAGGACCAGTATTATTTTTTTGATGGTCCGAATATGATATAGAGCTAGAAAAAAACCAAATAATATGAAAACGATACAACTATTAAGTCTTGTGTTGATCGCAGGCTGGATGTTTGCTTGTAATGCACCAAAAGGTGAATTGGATGAGCTGGATAAAAAAGTTGAAGAATTGTTAGGCCAAATGACCCTCGAGGAAAAAGTTGGTCAAATGAATCAATACAATGGATTTTACGACGTAACAGGGCCTGCACCATCAGCCGGTGATGCAAAAAATAAATATGACCATATCAAAAAAGGGTGGGTTGGTTCAATGCTAAACGTTCGCGGTGCAAAAAACGTGCGCGAAATGCAAAGTTTAGCTGTGGATAGTTCACGATTAGGAATTCCTATGATTTTTGGCTTTGATGTGATACACGGGCATAAAACACTTTCACCAATTCCTTTGGCAGAATCGGCAAGTTGGGATTTGGAAGCCATTGAAAAATCAGCGCGTATTGCGGCTATTGAGGCATCAGCGGAAGGTTTAAACTGGACTTTTGCACCAATGGTAGATATTTCAAGAGATGCACGCTGGGGACGTGTAATGGAAGGTGCCGGCGAAGATACATATTTAGGAACTCGTATTGGCGTTGCTCGTGTAAAGGGCTTTCAGGGCGATGATTTATCTGCCAATAATACCATTGCTGCATGTGCCAAGCATTTTGCTGCCTATGGATTTGCCGAAGGTGGACGTGATTATAATACTGTAGATGTTGGAACAGCTACTTTGTATAATGTGGTATTTCCTCCCTTTAAAGCTGCAATTGAAGAAGCGGATGTAAAAACCTTTATGAACTCATTTAATATTGTTAATGGAATTCCGGCAACCGGTAATTCATTTTTAATGCGTGATATACTTAAAGGAGAATGGGGTTTTGAAGGATATGTAATTTCTGATTGGAGTAGTGGTGAGGAAATGATTGATCATGGTTTTGCCCGCGATACTGCTCATGTTGCTCAACTGGCAGCCATTGCCGGATCGGATATGGATATGGAGTCCTATGCCTATGTCAAGTATTTGGCTAAACATGTTAGAGAAGGTAGAGTAGCAGAATCGGTAGTTGACGAAGCTGCAAGACGTATTTTAAAGGTTAAATTTGAATTGGGCTTATTTGATGATCCCTATAAGTATTGTGATGAAGCTCGTGAAAAAGAATTGATCTATCATCAGGACCATATGGATGCCGCCCTGGATATGGCTAAAAAATCAATCGTTCTGCTTAAAAACGAAAATAATACTTTACCCCTTTCTAAGGAACAGAAGAAAATTGCTGTTATCGGTACTTTAGCAAAGGATAAGGACAGCCCGCTTGGCAACTGGCGTATGGCCGGAGAGGATAATACTGCAGTATCGGTTCTTGAAGGTTTAGAAAAGTATACTTCTAACATAAAATATGCTGAAGGTGTTAAATTGGTTACAGGTCCTACGGCCTTTCCTATTGAGCTGGAAGTGAATGAAACTGATAGAAGTGGATTTAAGGAGGCTATTCGTCTGGCTAAAAAATCAGAAGTTGTAATTATGGTGTTGGGAGAGCATGGACTTCATAGTGGAGAAGCTCGTTCTCGTGCTAATATTGATCTGCCCGGACTTCAGCAGGAGTTGTTGGAAGAAGTATATAAGGTAAATCAAAATATAATTTTGGTTCTTACCAATGGTCGTCCTTTAGCCATTACATGGGCGGATGAGCATTTACGTGCCATTGTTGAAGCCTGGCAACTGGGTACGCAGGCAGGTAACGCTATTGCTGAAGTTCTGTTTGGAGATTATAATCCATCCGGTAAATTACCTATGACATTTCCACGTCATGTAGGTCAGGTGCCTATGTATTATAATTATTTCAATACCGGTCGCCCTGGTCCTGATGGTGAATTATTTTACCCACACTATATGGATGAGAGTCACTTGCCTTTGTATGCCTTTGGATATGGTTTAAGTTATTCTTCGTTTGAGTACTCCGATTTAAAGGTTCAGGTAGTGGATAAGGAAAATGTATCAGTGGAAGTGATGGTAAAAAATACCAGCTCGGTTGATGGAGAAGAAGTGGTGCAATTATATATAAGAGATAGAGTAGCAAGTATTGTTCGCCCTGTTAAAGAACTAAAAGGATTTGATAAGATAAATCTTAAAGCAGGGGAAGCTCAAAGTGTAAGTTTTAAATTGAGTAAAAAGGAGCTTGGCTTTTATAATGGTAATGGTGAATTCTTATTAGAGCCGGGTGATTTTGATGTTATGATTGGCGGAAGTTCCGACAAGGTTTTAACAGCCTCTTTTGTGTTGAATTAAAAAGAATTGGGAGATCATGTTTTTTAGCTTAACCGGAATAAAGCTGAGAAGTATTTGAATAATCGCAGATTCACTTAATGATCTCCCTTTTTTAGATTTATTGGCTTTTAAATTGGGGATACTGTATGCTAATTGCTCTGCATTTACTTATTGAAACTCTTGTGCCAAAGCTGAACATGAACTAAAATATTAACAGATGAAGAGAGTACTAATATTAGCAATTGTGATTATGGCTGGTATAAACTTGTCGGCACAGAATGAGAACATAAAAGAAAAGGTGGAGCTCCTGGTTTCACAGATGACTCTGGAAGAAAAAGTTTCGCTTTGCTCAGGTCGTGATGATTGGAGTACAGAACCCATTGAACGATTGAATATTCCATGGATCTGGATGGCTGACGGACCGCATGGTTTGCGTCGTGCCCCGGCAACCAATAAAGCAGGATACGGCGATCAGCATCCTGCAACTTGTTTTCCTACCGCATCTGCCTTGTCAGCAAGCTGGGATACTGATTTAATTTATCAGGTAGGTGAGGCCCTTGGTGAAGAGTGTCAGGCCCTGGGCGTTAATGTGTTATTAGGCCCTGGTGTTAATATTAAGCGATCAGTTCTGGGAGGACGTAATTTCGAGTATTTTTCTGAGGATCCTATCTTATCGGGCGAACTGGGAGCAGCTTATATTAACGGAGTACAAAGTCAAGGTGTAGGAACATCATTAAAACACTTTACGGCCAATAATGTGGAAACCATGCGTATGTTCATGAATTCGAATGTGGATTCGCGCACCTTGCATGAAATTTATTTAACTCCCTTTGAGATAGCCGTGAAGAAAGCCCAGCCATGGACTGTGATGGCTTGTTACAACCGTGTACAAGGTGAGTATGGAACTCAAAGCCCGCATTTGTTGACAAAGATCTTAAAGGAAGATTGGGGATTTGAAGGCATCGTTGTTTCCGATTGGTTTGCTGTTATCGATAGGGTTGAAGCATTAAAGGCAGGTATGCACATCGAGATGCCTCATGTGAGCAATGTTAATGATGAAATATTACTACAAGCTTTAAAAGATGAGCTGGTTGAAGAAGAGGTATTAGATAAGTTAGTGAAAGAAATATTGATGGTGGTATTGAAAGCGAAATCATTGGATCGTGATGGAGTTGATCAAAATGTGGAAGAGCATCATCTCTTTGCTCGCGAGGTACATGCTCAAACAATTACTTTGCTTAAGAACGATAAGGGTGTATTGCCTGTTAGTAAGTCAAAATATAAAAAAATCGCCATCATTGGAGAGTTTGCTGCTAATCCTCGTTATCAAGGAAATGGAAGTTCAGAGGTTAAACCCACTCAATTGGATAATGTACTTGACATTGTTAAAAACGAATATGGAAAAGGCCTGAAAATTACCTATTCACAAGGTTATAGTTTAAAGGATGATAATGACTACAGTCTGATAGAAGATGCGGTTAAGGCCGCAGAAGATGCTGATCTGGCTCTTGTGTTTGTTGGACTGCCTCTACAATACGAATCAGAAGGTATCGATCGTAAGCATATTAATATGCCTGCTGCGCATAATAAGTTAGTTGAGGCTGTGGCTAAAGTACAATCTAATACAGTGGCTGTATTAACCAATGGTAGCGCTGTTGCCATTCCATGGCTTAATCAGGTTGATGGTGTGCTGGAAACATGGTTGGGAGGTCAGGCAGGTGCGGGAGCAGTTGCTGATGTACTATTTGGTGTGGTCAATCCATCGGGTAAATTGGCGGAAACTTTTCCTCAGAAATTAGCCGATACACCTGCTGCATTTAATTTTCCCGGTGAACAGGGAGAGGTCTTGTATGGTGAGCGTATTTTTGTTGGTTACCGCTACTATGACGAGAAACAAATTGAACCTTTATTTCCTTTTGGTTATGGATTATCTTATACCAGCTATGAATATTCCGACTTAAAAGTTTCGCAGGATGTAATTAACGACAAGGATGTACTTCAGCTTAGTTTAAAAGTAAAAAATACCGGAGACATAAGGGGTAAGGAAATTATTCAGATTTACGTATCAGATGAAGCCTGCACCTTACAAAGACCTCAAAAGGAATTAAAAGCCTTTAAGAAAGTAGAATTAGCTCCGGGAGAAAGCAAAGAAGTCACCTTTCAACTTAAGGGTAGAGATTTTTCATATTACGATGCAAAGCGCTCAATGTGGATAGCGGAGAGTGGAGAATTTACAATCTCAGCTGCTGCCTCCTCCAGAGATATTCGTGAAAGTGTTTCTGTTCGCTTGAATTCAACTCAGAAAGTTCCGTTGATGGTGGATGAGTATACTTTTGTTAAGGAGCTTTGGGACAATACGGATACTCGTGAGCTACTGAAGGAGTATATGCCAAATTGGATTGGCGGATGGGTACCCGAGGGTAAAAGCACCGATGAAGCCAATATTCCGGGATTCTTCCTGGAACATCCACTGATTAAATTTCCTTATATCACGCATGATGAATTCAGTCATAAGGAAGTGAAGGAATTAATCGAAAGATGTAAGGATATTTACTATACTCCTGAATTTAAGACCTATGAGGAGAAAGAGAATGTTTCATTCTAAGGAAGTTTTATAAACGCATTGAGGAGTATTGGAAGTATATTGTTTTATGAAATACTTCCAATATTTCTTTTAATTAATCAAAGGAATTACAGCACAACTCAGTTTTTAATCTAAACCTATTGCCCTGTAAAATTACCCCAATGAATACACTAAAATACATTATTGTATTTGCTTTTCTGATGCTTACAAACCAAATGTGGGCTCAGATAACACCTATGGAGGCCATTGAGCAAATGGGTCGAGGTATTAACCTTGGAAACACATTGGAGGCTCCGAAAGAAGGTGAATGGGCATCTAAAGCACAAGAACACTTTTTTGATGATTACAAAACAGAGGGCTTTTCTACCATAAGAATACCGGTTCGTTGGTATCCATATACAGCCGAGCAAGCGCCTTACAAAATTGAAGAATCCTGGATGGATCGGGTTGAAGAAGTGCTTGACTGGGGACTAGCTCAAGACTTCTATATTATCCTAAACATTCATCACTCCTCGCCAATTAAGGAAGATTACAATGGACAGATAGCAAGGTATGAGGCCATATGGACACAGATCGTAGATCGTTTTAAGGGCAAAAGCGAACGTTTGTTTTATGAAATGATTAATGAACCAAAAGGCTTTACTCAAGCTCAAATCAATGACTTTAATGAACGAATACTTAAAATTATCCGCCAGGAAAATGCGCAACGTATCGTAATTTTTGGAGGACATGAATGGTCAAATTCGGCTGAGCTGATTACTCCAAACTTAATTATACCTGATGATGATTATGTGATGGGATACTTTCACTCATACGATCCCTGGTCCTTTGCCGGTGAAGGAACAGGAACATGGGGAACTGAAAGCGATAAAGCTGAATTGCAAAATAAATTTGAGGGAGTAGCCAACTGGTCAAGCCAAAATAATGTACCCGTCTTTTTAGGTGAATTTGGAGCAACTAATGTGGATAGTGATTTGAATTCGAGGTATAGACACTATGCCGCCTATGTGAAAAATTGCCTTGTTCATAATATGGCCTTTGCCGTTTGGGATGATGGAGGTTGGTTTGAAATTTATAATAGGAATGCACGATCGTGGAATGAATTCAAAGATATAGTACTTCATTATTCGCCTCAAAGTCCAACAAATATAGAAGCAGAATCTACATCAGAAGGAGATGTGTACTTGAAGTGGCTAAATAGCTATAGCGATTATCAGAAATTGGTGATTCAACGCAAAAAAGCTTCTGAGGATTATATCAATCTAATTGAATTAGCTGCTGATCAGGAAGAATATCTGGATGAAGAGGCCGGTGAAGGTGTACACTACCATTATCGTGTATTGGCGCATCGTAAAGATACGGCCATCACCTATTCTTATCCCCAATATATTTATGCTAAAAAACTTGTTAGAAAGCCTTTTAATAATTGGCCATTAAGTATTCCAGGTACAATTGAAGCTGAAGAGTTTGATGATGGGGGTGAAGGCTTAAGTTACCACGATACGGACATGGGTAATACGGGTGAAGCCTTCAGAACAGATGTTGATGTTGACATTGAGAAGCGAGATGACGGCGCTTATCATGTTGGATGGATTGAAGATGGCGAATGGCTTGAATACTCAGTAAGTGTTGATGAAAATGCTGAATATCGCATCGAATTGCATGTTGCTGCCATGGAAGCCGGAGGTAAAGTAAAGCTTAAAGTGGGCCCCAATGAATCAGATGTACTCGATGTTCCTTCAACAAATAGCTGGCAAACAACTACGCAGCTCGTAACCTTGATGAATTTAGATAAAGGTGATCATATACTGAGACTGCAATTCCCAAAGGGTGGCTTTAATCTGGATAAGCTAAAGGTAAGCTACAGTGATGTAGGTATATTATCTAATTCTGCTCTTTCTTTTAATATCTATCCTAACCCGGGCACGGATTTTGTGAATATCGACGGAGTTGAGGCCAATGCCATACAAACGATGGATATATATGATGTGGGTGGGCAAAAAGTTAAGTCGATACATAGTTATACACCAGTAAATATAAGCAGTTTAAAAAATGGCATGTATTATATACACATCACTGATAATCAAGGTAAGGTGTATGTCAGTAAGTTTTTAAAAAAGTAAATTAATATAAACAGCAGGGTGATGAAGATGAGATATCTGGTATTGTTGATTGCCTTTATGGCAATAGGTCAGCTGAAAGCTCAGTCTGATGAGACTTTAATTGATGAGAAGATTGAAACGATTTTAAAGCAGTTGACGCTTGAGGAAAAAGTAAAAATGTGCCATGCACAATCAAAATTTAGTTCACCTGGAGTGGAGCGTTTGGGCATACCTGAGATATGGATGTCGGACGGGCCGCACGGCGTGCGCGCTGAAATTGCATGGGATGCCTGGAATCATGCCGGATGGACAAATGATTCTTGTACGGCTTTCCCGGCCTTAACCTGTTTGGCGGCTACCTTTAATCCTGATTTGTCATATAAATATGGTGTAGCTATTGGGGAAGAGGCACGCTATCGTAAAAAAGATATTTTGTTAGGACCAGGAGTTAACATTTACCGCACGCCACTAAACGGACGCAACTTCGAATACATGGGCGAGGACCCTTACCTGGCTTCAGTAATGTGTGTACCCTACATAAAAGGTGTTCAGACTAATGGGGTGGCGGCATGTGTTAAACATTATGCTCTCAATAATCAGGAAGTTTGGCGTTCGCATATTAATGTGCAGTTAAGTGACAGAGCCTTGCACGAGATTTATCTGCCAGCCTTTAAAGCCGCTGTTGAAGATGGTGGTGTATGGTCAATTATGGGCGCCTATAATAAATATAATGGACAACATACGAGTCATCATGAGGTGTTGATCAACGACATCTTAAAAGGAGACTGGGGTTTTGATGGTGTTGTGGTAACCGACTGGGGAAGTGCTCATGATACCAAGGAAGCCGCCTTAAATGGATTGGATATTGAGATGGGTACCGGAACAGATGGACTAACATCTTCAACTGAAAATGCCTACGACTATTATTACCTGGCCAAGCCATTTCTGGAAATGATTAAAAGTGGTGAGATTGACGAAAGTGTGGTGGATGATAAAGTTCGTAGGATCTTACGCTTGATGTTTCGTACCAATATGGATAAAAATAGGTCGTTCGGACGAAAAGCTAATCAAGAGCACTTTGATGTGGCAAGAGAGGTGGCACAGGAGGGTATTGTTCTGCTTAAGAACAATAGGAATTTCTTTCCATTAAATCCGGAGACTGATCAAAGCATTGCTGTTATTGGTGAAAACGCCACCAGAATGATGACTGTTGGAGGAGGCTCATCAGAGCTTAAAACAGTTCATGAGATTTCTCCATTGGAAGGAATTAAAAAGAGATTTGCAAAGGCCAATGTTACTCATGCCATGGGTTATTCATCCGGGCCGTCGGTATATGGCAGAGTTCTACCATCTGATCTAGATCAGGATAAATTAAAAAAGGAAGCACTTGAATTGGCTAAAACAGCTGATGTGGTGATTTTTGTTGGAGGTCTTAATAAAAGCCATGAACAGGATTGTGAAAACGGTGATCGCAAGAGCCTTAATTTACCATTCGGTCAGGATAAATTACTAAATGAAATAATGGCTGTTAATAAAAATGTGGCTGTTATATTGGTAAGCGGAAATGCTGTTGCCATGCCATGGCAAGATAAGGCCAAAGCCATAGTGCAGGCCTGGTATCTGGGCAGTGAAACCGGTCATGCTTTGGCCGATGTATTATCCGGTGACGTTAATCCGTCGGGTAAATTACCATTTTCATTTCCTGTTAACTTAGAAGATAATGGTGCCCATGCCTTCGATGAATTGTCTTATCCGGGTGATGGTGTCAATCAAGTGTATAAGGAAGATATATTAGTGGGTTATCGTTGGCACGATACCAAGGCTATTAAACCTTTGTTTGAATTTGGTTTTGGAGAATCTTACACGCAATTTGAAATTAAGGAAGCTACAACTGATAAGAGTAACTATAAGTCGGGCGAAGAGATCAGAGTTAGTGTTGAGTTGAAAAATAAGGGCAAAACCAAAGGCGCTGAAGTAGTGCAAGTATATCTTGGTGAGATAGATGCTGAGGTTCTTCGACCGGAGAAAGAGTTAAAGGCCTTTAAGAAAGTAGAATTAGAAGCCGGGCAGAGTCAAATTGTGCATTTAAAGGTTCCGGTTGATCACCTGGCCTACTATGATGAAGCCACTGGTAATTGGAAGCTTGATCAGGGACAATTTAAAATAAGCGTTGGTCGTTCATCACGACTAATAGATGAAGAGCTGAATATTACAGTAAGATAAAACCTTAGAAGTGTTATTTAATGCCTGCTTCCGTTTACATGGGAGTGGGCGTTTTTTTTAAGCGACTTTAAGTATTTAACTGCTGTTTTTTATCTGTTGTCCCAGGATTTTCCATTTGAATAAAGTCAAATAGAATAAACAATTTACGTTTGGGAAAAAAGTCGCACCCTCATGCCTTCTTTTGTCTCTGGCTGTCCTGCGACTTTGAGCAGGTATTGGTATTGTTTTTCAAAAATTCTCTGCGCCTCTGTGCCCCTGTGTTCCATTTCATTTATCTTCATATTAGAGTTTTTTCCTTTTTGTCATTGCCACAAAAAGAAAGAAAAAAGTCTAGCCGAGAAGATGACCCTCACACTCTTCCCAATTGTCATTAATTCTAAAGAAGTAAGATGTTCTGCGAACATAAAGGCAAGCCCCTTCTTTGAATTAATATGCCAATTGGAAATTCACACCCCATTGGCATCTCCTCCTCGGCAGGCCAACGCTCTGTGATCCGGTGTACTTATATCTTTCTATGGATTGACTATTCCTTAGTAAGCCCAAAGGGCTTTAAGCCATAATAGCCCCAGGCAAACGTAGTGCCGCCTGGGGTATAATACGTTTGGGAATAAAGTCGCACTCTCATGCCTTGTTATATCTTTGGCTGTCTTGCGACTTTGATGCTGATCCTCTTTCTTGTGCCTCCGCGTCTGAATGTTTCGAAACTGCGTTTCGATTAGGGTAAAAAAAGGTTTAATGATAATGGGGGAGCCTATTAATCATTTGCAGGAGGTTCTATTCAGTCTTTTGTTCTAATGAAACTCTGTACCTCTGCGCCTCTGCGTTTATTTTGTTTGTATTGCAAAGGAGCTGCTCCTTACTGATTTCTACTTTCTTTGTCTGCCAAACAAAGAAAGTATGCAAAGAAAATTCACCACGAATTACGATTTTCTGAAATGTTTAAGTCAGCTGAAATAATGCGGTATGGAGTCGGTAGCATTTCAGACAAATCCGCACAATTCGTGCCTACCTGCTGTAGGCAGGGACAGCTAGCGCACTTGCAAGTTTTGATAATTTGCATCTAAAGCATTCAGCATAGAGTATTATGAAATGATGTATTTATTTGTAGAATGTTCTAATCAGTCTTTTGTTCTAAAGAAACTCTGTGTCTCTGCGCCTCTGTGTTTATTTTATCTCTGACTGTCGATGTTTCGAAACTGCGTTTCAATTTGGGAATAAATGGTTTAACCCGGATATATACATTTAATAAAATCAATTAGCATATACGATTAAGGATTAATACTAATAGCTAATGTTGAATATTTCAATGATTCCTATTGAATAATTCAGGTTTAAAGAGAGTTCTTCTTTGCGATTAGCGAATTATCATTGCTCTTGGCCAATTCGTGTGCGCCGGCAGCGAATTGCTAATGACTTTAAGCGAACCTTTTGGTAATTAAGCGAACAGCGAATGTAGTGTAGCGAACTTTCCGGTACTTGAGCGAAATACAATTGTAAATCAACATTTGCTTTTCGCTCTAATACATGGCTTTTTCGCCACTCTACATACTCATCTCGCCGGCTTACATGAGCTTTTCGCTGCCCTGCAGGTGTGTTTCGCTAGCCTACAAGTTCATTTCGCATACTTGCATACGCATTTCGCTGCCTTACATGTGCATTTCGCTAGAATACATACTTGTTTCGCCGCCTAACGATGCCTTTCGCAACCAAACATGTGCTTACCCTTTCAAACAATGGAAGAATGTTTGCTTACAATTGTATCTTGCTGCATTCAAGCCCATTTCGCCATAATGCATGCGTGTTTCGCTGCCTAACGATGCCTTTCGCAACCAAACATGTGCTTATCCTTTCACAAAATGGGAGAATGTTTGCTTACAATTGGATCTCGCTGTATTCTGACTGTGATTGCCCTAAATATTTGAATTTCTAATAACTGTTTGACGACTTCTTCCAACTGAGCTTATTAATTCTATTATAATAATTGTCATTCGCTATGTTTTTTATTCTACGATAGAGCTTATCGGAAACATGATATTTGTTAAGATTTTGATATTGCATGCTTGGAGTGTGATAATTTAAATTTTCAATTCCTATCTTCGAAGTACTAAATATTTAAATTATGCAAAAAGTATTGATAAACTTATTCTTACTATCATCCTTTTTATTGCTCAATATTAATGGAGCTAAGGCTGATGGCAAGAAAAAGATGGATTATACCATTTATGACAATTGGAAATCGATTGATCGAGGATATACAATATCAAATGACGGACAGTTTGTGTCCTATGTGATTAAGCCGCAATATGGTGATTCGTATTTGTATGTGTATAATGTACATAAGCAGAAGTTAGATTCAGTTCCAAGAGGTAAATCACCGATGTTCTCACCGGAAGGCAATTTTCTGACATATAGAATATCGGCACATGCGGATTCTATCCGACAGTTAAAATTGAAAAAGGTTAAAAAAGATAAACTTCCAAAAGATTCCCTATTTATTCAAAATCTGAATACAGGCGAGATAAAAAAAATAGCAAATCTTCATAAATGGAAGGGCGCTAAAGATGGTGGAGATTGGTTAGCTTACATTCTGGACAAGGAAATTAAAAAGAAAGAGGAAAAGAAAGATACGGCTATTGTGAAAGGCTCTGAAATGGCTAAAGGCAATAAAGAAGAAAAATCTACTGCCGGTGAAGTGAAGGAAGTAAGTAGCTTGAACGAAGAAGAAGCTGAAAAGAAAGAAAAGAACGAAGAGAAGAAAAAGGATAAAAAGAAAAAGAAAAGTTTTAAATCAAAGGGTAAACCTTTAGTGTTCTATCGACCATCGACGGGCGATAGTTTATATGTTGAAAAGGTAACTCACTATGCCATTGCAGAGTTAGGAACATCCGCATTTGTTGTGCAAAGTGTAGGTGATACTACAGAGGTATCAATGGTACTGAAGTTCGATCCTGGGACTTTTACTGTGGATACTATTTTTAATGAAATTGGTAAGATTGCAAAAATAAGCAGTGATTATAAAGGAACGCAATGTGCTTTTTTATTTAACAACGATACTTCAAAGGTAAAGGTGGATCGCTTGTATCATCTGGGAGCGAAAATGAAAGCTCCTGTACAAATTCTCGATACAATACATCCTGCTTTATCATCGGAATGGTCAGTATTATCCAAGGGTAGTTTATCATTTTCCAGAGATGGATCTAAGCTATACTTTGGAGCTGGAATTCGCCCAACAGAGCAACCTAAGGATACATTAACTTCAGACGAAATAGCGCATGTTGATGTATGGAATTGGTTGGATAAGGAGATACAACCCATGCAAAAGAAAAATTTAGCTAAGGCTAAAGATCCGGCCTATAAGTGTGTGTATCATATTAAAGACAGCAAAGTGGTTGTGCTTGAGTCTGAAAAATTTAAAAATGTAACAGTTCCGGATAAAGGCAATCTGAATGTTGGTTTTGCTTTTGTAAGTGATCCATATAAAAGAGCCCAGTCATGGTCGGGGAAATGGTCCAATGATGTATATAAAGTGGATATTTCAACAGGCGCAAAGAGCTTATTGAAAGAAAATATCAACGGATCTTCTTCCTTTTCTGAAACAGGCAAATGGTTTGTTTACTACGAATATGCTGATCAAAGTTTCTATTCCTTAAACGTGACTACTGGTGTTGCTACTAATTTAACAAAAGACCTGACTGTTTCCTTTGTTAACGAAATACATGATACTCCAAGCGATCCCAGGGCATATGGAATAGTGGATTTTACGAAAGATGATAAATCAGTATTGGTTTATGATCGCTATGATATCTGGAAGTTGGACTTAATGGGTAAGAAAGCCCCTGTTTGCCTGACGAAAGGACAGGGACGTGAAACAAATACGGCTTTCAGGTACCTTAAACTGGACAAGGAAGCAAGCAGTATTGATTTAAAAAATGAATTGTTATTAAAGTCATTTAATGATCTTAATAAGAAGTCGGGTTATTACAAACTAAATAAATCAGAGCTAAGTAAGATAATTGAAGGCGATTACAGCATTTATAACCCTTTGAAGGCAAAAGAAGCTGATGTTTATTTATGGCGTAAATCTACCTTTAAAAATTATCCTGAAATTCGACTTAGTGATGCATCATTTAGTAATGAAAAGGTAATTTCAAATACTAATCCTCAACAAAAGGATTATGTATGGGGAGATATTCAATTGGTTGATTGGGTAGCCTCAGATGGATTAGTTCATCAGGGCTTATTGGTAACTCCTGAAAATATGGATCCAACGAAAAAATATCCAATGATCTCCTACTTCTATGAGCGTTATTCCGATAACCTGCATAATTACCGTTCGCCTGCACCGAGTCGCTCAACTGTAAACTGGAATTTTTATGCATCCAATGGCTATGTCATTTTTATCCCGGATATTTATTATCGCGATGGTGATCCGGGTTTGTGTGCTTATGAGGCGGTGGTTAGCGGATGTTTAGCCATGTCTGATCAATTTGACTTTATTGATCGTGAGCATATGGGAATTCAAGGCCAGAGCTGGGGAGGATATCAGGTGGCACATTTGGTGACCCGAACCAATTTATTCAAAGCTGGTATGGCTGGTGCTCCGGTTAGTAATATGACCAGTGCATACGGTGGTATTCGATGGGGATCAGGTATGAGTAGAATGTTTCAGTATGAGCATACCCAAAGTCGTATTGGAGGAACTTTGTGGGAAAAGACTAATAAATACATTGAAAACTCACCTGTATTTTTTACCCCTCAAGTGGAGACGCCTTTGTTGATGATGCATAACGATAAAGATGGTGCAGTGCCATGGTATCAGGGAATAGAATATTTTATGGCTTTACGTCGTTTGGATAAACCGGCCTGGTTATTGGTTTATAACGATGAAGATCATAACCTGACGCGAAGGGCGAACTCAAAGGATTTAAGCCGTAGAATGATGCAGTTTTTTGATCACTATCTGAAAGGAGCTGCAATGCCTGTTTGGATGCATGATGGTATACCTGCGGTCAAGAAGGGTAAAGATCTGGGATATGATTTAGTTGAGTAGAAGCTTGTTAATATATAATATAAAACGCTGCCTAAGGGCAGCGTTTTTTTTGTGAAATTATTAATATCGAAATAAATATTTTATGTTAGTTTTAGGGTTCTAAACCTCAACTAAAAATGAAGAAGAATATAATTCTGGTATTATTGACATTCTGTTTTATTACTGTTTATTCACAAGATTATTTACTTGGTAAGATAATTACGGTTGATCAAGATACGATTAAGGCTGTCTTAAAAAAGGATTGGAATAATTCTGCCTTTAACAATATTTCATATCAGAGGGAGCCTTCTTCACAAGAGACTTTAGAACTAAAAAAAGAGAATATCTTATTGTTATATTTTGATGCCCTTGATTTGACTTTTGAAGGACTTGAAGTAGATAATGAGTCCGTCATTGTGAAAAGGCTGGTAGAAGGTCGATTAAGTTTATATGAAATTGAAGATAAGTGGGATGATTGTCAATTCCTGGTTAAAGATAGTTTGTCAGTTTATAAATTAAGGCTTGTAACTAAGGTAGAGGATGGAGTGAAGCGAGAATATAAAAAGTATATTAATATGCTGACTTTTTTAATGCAGGATTGTTCTGATGCCACATCCCGGCAAATCTCCAAGACTGCATACTCCGCAATGGATCTCTCAGGTTTAATAATGGCCTATAACAGTTGTTTTCAAAATAACAATAAAGGGTTAGTTGATAATTTAAATAGTATTGAAGAAGATAGATTCAATGCTTCAAATGGTAAATTAATATTAGGCTTTGGAGGAGATGTAGTTGGCGCTGGAAATTATAGTTTTGGATTAGGAACTGATCTAGGGTATTTCTTTGGTAAGCCTAATTCAATATTTAAATTTGGCTTTAATTCAGGTTTGTTGTTTTATAGCGGAAAGTCACAAACTTTTTCAGCTTCAGGAAGCGGTTTTGGGTTTAGTTCAGAATTCACAACAAAGGATTTATTTATTGTTCCGATATCAGGAGTTCTACGATTAAATATTGCAAATGTAGCTGAAATAGGATCTGACATTGGTACGGCTCTTATTTTTAATGGAGGTAATGGCTCGGGATGGTACTTTAAACCCCATTTAAATATTAAGTTATCAAGAAAAGCTATGATTCAAATTCTTTACAGAAATGTAGATTTGGGCAGAGATAATTTAGAAACATTGGGGGCCGGAATTCACTTTATACTTTAATTTCATTAAACTCCTTCTTTAGCAATTGTTATGCTGCAAAAAAAAACGCCACTCAATTCGAATGGCGTTTTTTTTGATCTTCTGTTATTATTAGTTTTTCTTCTTCCGGATTGGAAACCACTTGCCATAGGTGGCGCAGCGCCACAACCATTCAATTGGACCAAAACTAAAGTATCGAAACCAAACCACCGCAAAAACAAACTGGAAAACCAGAATTAAGGCTGCAATCTGGAAGGTTTCCTGTAAGGTTAATTCTCCAAAGTAGCCCAAAGCAAAGAAAGGATAGAAAACAAATATGCCCATGAAGGTATGCCCAAGGTATGAGGACATGGACTGTTGTCCATAGTTTTTCAATAAGGTAAAAAGAAAGAACTTAGGAAACTTGTCAACCAATAAGGCCAATAAACCTACATAGGATAAACCAAGGGTAACTTGACCTATTTCGTGCGTTAGTTTATATAATACATTACCCCAGTCCTTTGAAAAAGAGGCAACACTACCGCTCATTGTAGCTGCAAGGCCTGTAAAGCCAAGTCCTAATATTAGCAAAGGAATCAAATATTTCAGTTTTTTACTTCCATCAGTTATAAAGCCTATTTTGTGCAAATAGAAACCCATCATAAATAAGCCCAATACCTTGAAGGGTCTGCCGGAAGGAATAAAATCATACCAACGCCATATCAGGTTATGCAGGTTTGTTTTGAATACATCAATGTACTGTGTACTCCTAAAACCTTCAACAATTAAATCAGGAGCCATATCCGGATATACTTTAAGTGCTGTGGCAGCCGGTTTAACAATGTCTTGAGCAAAAGTATACATGTAAATAATATCTAATAAAAGCGGGAAGGTGAATAGGATAATTGATAATCTCAATATATTCTTGGTCTCGAGCTTACGCATGCTCCATAGCAGCACTCCCATCAAGGCATAAAGGGTTAAAATATCACCTGACCAACAAAGTGCATGAACTACGCCAATTGCAAATAAAATACCCAAACGCTTTAAATATGTACGGTCAAAACCATCCTTATCCCCATTTCTTGAATACTGTATGTAAAAGCCTATGCCAAACAAGAGAGAGAAGATGGTGTAAAACTTGGTATCTACAAAGAACTTGAGTAGGTTATATAAGGTGGTGTCAGTTTCGATATTACCTAAGGCCTTAATTGATTCAAATGGTAAAAACTTTAGGCCACTCCAACTTAATATGTTGGCATAGATGATTCCTACAAGTGCAAATCCGCGAAGAACATCAAGAAAAATAATGCGATTTTTAGCCAGAGTAGGCTTCATTTCTTTCTGATTCATTTTTGTTAGGTTATGTCCGTATTAGAAATTAAGGCATTAAGATAATAAAATTACTCTATGAATTTTACCCTATGGCTTAATCAAAAATAATAATGCATCCGATATTTCGTGTTATTTATTCGTGAAATTCATTCTGCAATATTTGAGATTTGAATTCATTCATTTACCTTTCAGCAAATTAAATAATAAGAGTATGAAAGGCATTTCAAAAGTTATATTTATTGCTATCTTCTTAATCTCAACAATTGCAACAGCTCAATCGGATCTTTTGCAATCAGGACCAATGGTTGGGTATTCTACCATGAAAGAAGTATTACTTTGGGCTCAAACCACCAAGCCGGCTAAGGTTCATTTTGTATATTGGGATGTTGAGGTTCCTAATACAAAGTTAAAAACAGCTCAACTTACAACTCAAAAAGAAAATGCTTATGTAGCCAGGCTTATTGCTGATGTGCTTGAGCCGGGTAAACAATACAATTACGAACTGTATATTAATAATAAGAAGGTTCAACGTCCATATGAATTGAAATTTGAAACTCAGGCCTTATGGCAATGGCGAACAGATGCTCCTGATTTTTCGTTTGCCACCGGAAGCTGCGCTTATATTAGTGAAGAGAAATATGATCGACCGGGGCAACCGTATGGAGGGGATTATCAAATTTTTGAGGATATTTATAAAAAGAAACCTCAATTTTTCCTTTGGTTAGGCGATAATGTGTATTTGCGTGAAGCGGACTGGCATAGTGTAAGTGGGATTAATTATAGATATACACATACCCGATCAAATCCTGAGATGCAAGCCATGTTGGGTTCAATGCACCACTATGCTATTTGGGACGATCATGATTATGGACCTAATGATTCGGATAGAAGTTATCATCTAAAGAAAGAAACATTAAAAACGTTTAAGAATTTCTTTGGCAATCCTAATTATATATTTGATGAAGGAACAAGCGGATTTTTTCAATGGGCCGATTGTGATTTTTTTCTATTGGATAACCGCTATTGGAGAACTCCTAACAATCGTTCGGATATTGATGAGCATGATGTTTTAGGACAAGAACAAATAGAATGGATGCTTGATGCTTTGGCAAATAGCCATGCTCCTTTCAAATTTATAATAATGGGTGGTCAATTCATTAATCCGATGAAGCGATTTGAAAAACACGAGAATGTTGCACCTAAAGAACGCTATGAAATAATAAATGCCATTGAGAAACTTCAAATAGAAGGTGTGGTATTTATAACGGGAGATGTACATCATACTGAGTTATCAAAGCTTGATCGTGATGGATCCTACCCTTTATATGATTTAACGGTATCTCCATTAACTTCTGGAGTTGCAGGATATGATGCAGAAGAAAATCCAACGCAGGTGGACGGAACTCTGGTTAAAGAACGTAGCTATGCCAAAATAAATGTTACAGGACCAAGAAAAGATCGTTCATTAACCATTAAGGTGTACAATAGTAATGGGGAAGAGAAGTGGGAGTATATCATTAATGAAAATGCGCTTAAATTCAAGACTGAAAAGAAGGGGCATTAATGAATGATGCCTTGCTTTTGATCTTCATTTATTTATAGGCTTAATTTTCTTCCGGGATTTTGAACTATTGAATATGTTAAGTGTTTTGGACTTAAACCAAACATTGAAACTATGAAAGATCAAATTCAATATTACGAAGATAAGTTGGCGTATGAGATGGACTCGGCGGATTTATTTAGCAGTTTAAATCAAGGTGAGAATGTTGTGGTTGTAGATACCCGTAGCAAAGAGGTTTATGAGAAAGAACATATTCCTGATTCCATCTCTTTTCCTCATCGCGATATGAATAATGAAACGGTTAAAGTGTTAGATAAAACTAAAGTATATGTTTGTTATTGCGATGGAATAGGATGCAACGGGTCGACTAAAGGAGCCTTGAATTTGGTGAAATTAGGTTTTCAGGTTAAAGAACTAATCGGAGGATTGGATTGGTGGAAAAGAGATGGTTATGCAACGGATGGAAAGAAATCGGTTTCAGATTCATCCATTAGCTGTGGTTGTTAAACTCCTATTATTTCACCAATTGAACTAAGGCAAACCATTTATTTTTGTCATAGAATATATCTTTCACCGATAATTGGCTGTTATAAGCCAATTCCTTTATTTTATTTTCAGTGTATTTATATGAGTTTTCGGTATGAATAGTTTCACCGGCATTCATTCGTATAACTTGTCCAGATAAATTTGATTTAACTGCGATATCATTTTTAGCAACAAGGTGCATTTCAATTCTTTCATGCTCTTGGTTGAAAAAAGCTCGATGTTTAAAGTTGATTAATGAAAAATCAGATTCAATGGTTTTATTAACAACATTCAGGATGTTTTTATTAAAGGCTTCCGTAATACGCTGACTGTCGTTATAAGCAGCTTCAATGGTAGGTATGTCTTTTACAATATCAACTCCCATTATTAACTGATCACCAGTTTTCATTTTATCAGCTATTTGACTTAATAAATTTTGGGCTTGCTTGGGAGTGAAATTACCAATGGTACTTCCAAAAAAACAGATCACCCTGGGTTGACCATTTGGAAGGCTATCCAAATGTTGCGTAAAATCAGCAACAAGCCCTTCTATTTTTAAGTTGGGATAACGTTTGTTTAAAAGTTGGGTTGCACCATTAACCGCCGATGCACTAAAGTCAACCGGCCGGTAGATCAATGATTTCAAGTTAAGTAAAGGAATTGCATCCAGAACCAAAGATATTTTAGAACAGTCTCCACTTCCCAATTCTACCAAGTCAATTTTTTGGAGGGGAGCAAAAAGCTTTGAACCCACTTCTTTAAGAATGCTTTTTTCCGTCTTGGTAGGATAATATTCCGGTAATTTTGTTATCCATTCAAATAATTCCGAACCTCTACGATCGTAAAAAAACTTACTTGAAATGTATTTCTGTTTAGCACTAAGTCCACGTAAAATCTCATTTTGCAAGGTTTCAGATGATATCTTACGCAATTCGTTTTTTATTGATATTTTCTGAGCTAATGAGCTGGTCGATTTTTCAATGTGCCTCTTAGTAATAGGGGTATAGGTGGGTTTGTCCATAAAAGCAATATACAAAAAAAGAGATTAATCTATTTTATAACAATGTTGAACTTCCAATAATTGTTCATTAAGCCATTGAATGTATACTACAAATACTCACCAATACCAATTATGACGACAGAGTAAAAGCTGTTAGCAAATAGTGTAATCTATTTTACCAGTATGCGTTCGTGCTTTGGGTTGGATTTATCCAATACCGAGACTTTTATGATTTTATCGGGAAAGAGAGTTTGTAATTCAGTTTTAATCGCCATAGGAGGTTTGGCATCCAAAGAATAATTGTTGAGGTAGTAATAGATTTGATATACTATTAGTGAATCTTTTGAATGTCTGATTATCGAGGATTCAACTAAACTGCCCTGATTGAACTTAACTTTATCCAATATGTCCCCAATACTTTCGGTGTAGGGAACAGTTCCAGTTGCAGAATATTTAAATTCATTTCCATCCCTTGAAGTATAAGTATTGGATTTCGGACCATAATAATCCTCAAATGCGTTAATGTGCATATGGTATTTAGTTTCAAATCCATCTTCAGGATCGTAATTGCTGTGTTTCGACAAGTCACGGCGAACTTCCGATATTCGATGTTTTTGAGGATAGAAGCGAAGGAGCTTAATGACCAGTGAATCGCCAAGTTCTAACTCGTTAAGCACAACTTCATCCTTTTTGTCAAAGTAAATATTGCCTTCATATTCGTATGAATATTTAAGGGTCTTTATTTCGTACCTTCCACCTTTGAAAACACTTTCTCCATATATTTTACCATAAACCTGAGCGTTTAAAACAAGTACATAGTGATACACTAAAAATATTGATATAACAGCAAGTACTAAAGCGCTCATGGCAATAGTCCGAATAATAAAACTGCGGTTTTGATTTTTCACTAAAGAGAAGTTTGATTAGGTTTATTTGGGCTTAGCAAATAAAGGTAGGTCATTTATTTTTAAACTATCCATTTCATCACCATTATTATGAGCTAGCAGTAAACCTTCTTCAATAAGCATCTCTCTGCTGTGCAGCTCTTTCTCATTTAGACCTTTATTTAATCCTTCGTTTAACATTCTACCGGCTTGTAGCGGAAACTCAAATAATTGAGGATAAGAATCTTTCTTTTTGGGTTCATCATAAAAAGTACGACAACTCGGTTCTGACATGGAAAGATAAATGCGACAAGTCAAAGGACGTGCCGGATATACGGAACATGAACCATTTTTGAGTAAGGGGCAAGCTTGCTTCGATGATAGCAATTCTTTTTCACCCAAACGACCTCGTTTCTGGTAATTATCGAAAGCTCTTTGTACTGTTGATTTTATATTTTCTTCGCTAAAGTTTAATTTCATAAATTCCCAAACAAACAGCATCTCATGACCTGTTGCAAAAATTGGTTGATGACAACACCAGCTGCAGCCTTTTTTACAATCAATCTTAATGTTTTGTCGTTCAGCCTCGCCTGACAAAGCTTCTACCAAACCATCAATGGCATCCTGTGCTTGTCTCGTGGTTTGTAATACAGATTTTTTCTCTAATCCTTTTTCATTCGTAACTAGGGCTAAATTATAGCCATCATTAAAAAATACCTTGTCGTTATCAGTCATCTTATACTATTATGTAATTATACTGAGGTATGCCTATAGTGCTATCTTCGTTTTTGAGATTTGTTAGACGATCTCCTTTTTTTCTTGCGAATTAACGAAAAGAATATCACCTGATTCATCATATCCATCAAAAATATCAGAATGATTACGTTTCAGTTGTTCTTCTCTAAATCCAACAATTGTTAATCCGGCATCCGATGAATATTGATTGATTAGTGATTTCACCGATACATTTTCATCAACAGGAAGTATCTCAATATTGCTTAGCGTAATAGGTAAGCGACCTGTTTGAACCAAGTCACTTAATTCCTGTCTTGTTTCTTCCATCTGTTCTTTAGGACACATGCTGTAAATAACGATGTGGCCTTTTTTCCAATCAGGATGTGACAGAATAATATAGCCCAGAAGTATCATCAGATTAGCATTGGTATGATCTGTAGGTCGTATCCATACATGTATGCCATTTCTATATTTTATTAATTTTTTAGATTGAGCAAATACGCAAACATCATAATCGCCTGCCCTGGTTAGATTTATGTTTTCAATTATTCGTTCCAACTCATCGGGTTGTTCTTTAATGTATTCAAATACAATCATGTTATTTTCCATCCCGGAAATACTTGGTGATTGTATGGCTTGGGCAATTGCGGTTGTATAGGATGGGGAAATCATTGTATCGATATAAACCGAATTATCATCATCATTCTGATTATGTATAAGTTTATCCAACTCCTTTTTGGCCTCGGTATATGTTTTTCGCGAGAAGTAACCCTCCATAAAATGAAAATAGGTGCCAAAGCCATGTTTGTACGATATCCAATTCATTAGGCTAAAAATCTTATCTCGCTCAAACGAATTGCTTGAGAGGCACAGTGCAGCAGGTCTCCATTCATCACTGTGATTTTTATTGCGATTACGCTGCATATACACCTGAAGCTTCCTGTTCAACTGGAAAATAGCCTCCTTAAAAATAGTCTCAA
The DNA here is from genome assembly GCA_947503525.1 of uncultured Carboxylicivirga sp. Taxonomy (GTDB): domain Bacteria; phylum Bacteroidota; class Bacteroidia; order Bacteroidales; family Marinilabiliaceae; genus Carboxylicivirga. The sequence continues at coordinate 1,019,286 of CANNEA010000001.1, forward strand.
ATCCTTTCCTGTTTTTGTGATAATTATTTATGTATAAATAAAGGATTGTAATAAGTAAATAGGATAAGATGGTATATAGGGCATTAATCTGGAACATTAACCAAACCGAAAGAATAAAACCGGCTAAACTGATGTACCATTTTGATTTAAATTTAGGACGGTAGGAGGGAGCGGATCCAAAGTGGTTTAAAAAAGAGATCAGGCATAAGGAACCATAAGTGATCATGAAAAACATTGAAATTATTTCGGCGACAAAATTTACATTCCCCATTCCGACGAAAACAAAGGCTATTGCAATTGCCACATAGGTCGCATTTATTGGTTCTTTTGATTCACCTTTAGATTTTGATAAGAAATGATTCACCTTTCGCCTTGGAAAGGAATTGTCGGTGGCAAGAGCCTGTAACGTGCGTGGAGCTACCAATACTGATCCCAGAGCAGAAGATATTGTTGATGCCGCCAGACCAAGAGGGATGAGTATAAATCCGCCCAGGGCGATGTTTTTCATAACCAGTTGGTGAGTCAGTAAATCCTCTTGAGTAGCAGAGACTGAGAGCTTATATACCACGGCCAAATAAAACAGCATTCCACCAATTGTAGCAAGCATTGTCCCTTTTGGTATACTTTTACTTGGATTCTTTAGGTCGCCACTCAGGCCGACTCCCGCTGTCATACCTGTAAATGCAGGAAAGCAAATGGCAAATACACGGAAGAATTCATTTTTGTTGAAAAAGCCTATGTTTTGTTTGCCAATGGCAATGCTTTCAGCTTCGGAAGGTGTGCCTAAAAAGAAGGCTAAAAGAGAAATGGCTAATAATACAACAACTATATATAAAGCTTTGACGCCCAGGTTAGCTCCTTTTTTGATGATAAGAAGAGCAAGTAATGTCATTACCGGAATACTAATGGCCTGACGGGGTAGTTCCCATCCAAAGCTTCTGCTCCACCATTCAAATAAAGGTTCGAATGTTTCGGTAAATGCGATGACGTAAAAAGCTACGCTAATGGCTTGCGACATGAAAAGAGCAAGTCCAATGGTTGCGCCAATATTGAGTCCAAAAGAACGGGATATAATAAAATACTCTCCGCCGCCCTCAACTCTTTTGTTGGTGGCTATTTCACTAATGGCAAGTGCTGTAGGTATGGTAACTAAATGTCCGAGTATAATAATGAGCAAGCCTCCCAACATACCGGTTGTCCCTACCGCATAACCAAATCGCAGAAATAAAATGGCTCCTAAGATTGTGGAGATAGCAGTGAAAAAAACAGGTCCGGTTCCAAATCCTTGTTTCTTATTTCCACTTGAATTTATACTCATGTTTTAAGTTTTCCTTAAAAGTAGCAACTTTCGTTCTATTCTTCCATGGAATATACATTGTTTATCCAAATAGATATTTAACAGTGGAGTTTTAGTAAAAAAACAACCGTCTGAAAGGAGAGTAGTGCGAAAAGGGAGTCAGACGGTTGTAGGGAAAATTGTTACATAATTTAATGAGCAAGTTGCCTATTCATTAATAGGCTTTTGCTTAGATAAAATTAATAAAAGATATGTGATGATAAATATAGAATTGTAGAAATAAAGCTGAGCGTGCCAAATTTTGCATTGAGCGTAGTGAAATTGCCTTTAAGCGTTAACGGAAAAATTCCGAAACGCCTCAGTTATGTTTTTAATATTACGGTGTGATACCACTAATTTGTCATTATTTATTAATGTTATTTGCCTGTCTTTTTTATTAAATTCAATTATGGCCTGGAAGTTCACAATGAAATTTCGATTAATACGAATAAAGTTATGAGGCAATAATTTACTGAGTTCAGTAAGACTTTTTTGGCATAGCTTGTCACCTTCAACCAAAACAAAAGTGGTTAATTCATTCTGATGTTTAATGTACAAAACATCAGAAGCAGAAATCTTTAAGATCTTTAATTCACATTCAATTACAATAAAGTTAGCACTCATAGTAAAATTTCGATTTGTGTGTACACTACTATGTGACTTTTACTCTAACTACATGGGTTAATACCAAAAGTGAGGAATCGTAACACTTTTTTTCGAATTTTTTTTAATATTATATTGTAAATGAGTGATTGATAGGCAGATAAAATAGGGCGTCTTCTATAATTGATGTTAAATAGAGTGTTGATACTATTGCATAAAAAAACCTGATCACTTATGATCAGGTTAAATTCCAGAAATTTTTTAGGATTCTATTTTTTCGAGTTTGGCATTGTTCTAAACACCTTCGCAATCATATTATTTAAATCTTTCTCTTTGCGTTTGTCTGAACCTTTAAAAGCACCCGTTGCAATACCCTGCCATACCAATAGTTTATTCTCTTTATCAATTATATCAATTACCAGTGTACCTTCCTTGTATGTGTTATAACTTACCTTATTAATTCCGGTACCAATTCCCCAACCGTAATTATAAGTTGAGCTACCCCAATAGAAGTCATTATGACGAGTAACCATTGCTGCCTCTTTTTCACGAGATATAACCATGACTTTAACAATTAGGTCAGGAGAAAGTGTTTGGTTGTAACCACGTTTATCCATTTCTTTAGCTATGGCCGAACCAATTAGTTTCTTGGTTTTATCAGTAAGCATTTCTGATTCCAGTCGTTGCATCATCATATAATTATCGAATGTTGTAAAGTCGATTGTAGGATCAACTTCAGTCACGATATCAACAGTTCTACATGAAGACAAAAGCAGTATAAAACCAAAAACAAGTGATAGGTTAAGTTTTCTCATTTAAAAAATATTAGTGATTCTTTATGCAATATTGAAAAATGTAATACGGCTTTAAAAGTAATGATTTTTACTGAACCATGGCAGTATTAAGCAAAGGGATAAAAAAAGGGAAACATTTGAGTTTCCCTTTCTGAACTTTTATTAAATCTGGTAGAAGGCTTCAAATGCCTTGGTAATATAGGTATGATCCTTTACGCCTCCCAACTCACGGACTGAGTGCATGCCTAGCATCGGGTTACCGATATCAACAGTTCTGATATCTAATTTTCCAGTTGAGATATTACCTAAGGTAGATCCGCCGATCATGTCAGATCGATTAACAAACTTTTGAACAGGAATATCCGCCTTCTTACAAATATTTTCAAATATTGCAGAACTCTCACCATCTGTTGTGTATTTCTGATTAGCGTGGATTTTTATTACTGGTCCACCATTCATAACGGGATGAAGCACAGGATCGTGTTTCTCCGGATGATTAGGGTGAACGGAATGAGCCATGTCAGCTGAGATCATAAATGACTTGTAAATTGCGCGTTGAAAATCTTCTTGTGATTTACCCATTTTCTCCATTAAACGCTCAATGATATTTCTTAATACAGGTGATCCGGCGCCTTGTTTGGTAACGCTACCCACTTCTTCATTGTCAAATACACATAGGAAATTAGTTGTGGCTGCACTTTTTTTACCAATAAATGCAGTTAATCCCGCATGTACCATAGCTAAATCATCCAGTTTACCCGACGAAATAAATTCATTGTTCCCACCTAGAATACAGCCTTTTTCAACTTCATACAGAAAAAGATCAAAGTCCAGTATGTCTTCAGGTTTAGCTTTAAGCTCCTCTGAAATAAGATTTAACAGATAATTCTTTTTCTCGAATGTTGAATTAACAATCCCCATTAATGGTAGCATGTCAACCTGCTTATTTAATTCAACGCCATCGTTAACACTACGATTAAGATGGATAGCCATATTAGGTATGATTAAAAGAGCTTTCTTGAAATCAAGCAATTGTGTAACTGTATTTAGCGGATCTTTACTTTTAAGGAGGACTCTACCGGCAATTGATAAGGGTCTGTCTAACCATGTGCTTAAAATAGGGCCGCCATACACCTCGGTGTTTAGTTTTAAATAACCGTTAGCAAGCATCTCCGGATCTGGTTTAATCTTAAAACCCGGAGAGTCGCTATGTGCACTTATAAGTTTGATGCCTGTTTCCTCAGGGCTTTTAGAGCCTATCTGAAAGGCAAATAATGCGGATCCGGATTTGGTGGTAAAGTATTTTCCTCCCTTTTTAACTTTCCAAACATCACCCATGTCAAGTTCAGTGTACCCGGCTTTTGCAAGGCTGGCTGCTGTATTTTCAACAACATGAAATGCTGTTGGACTGGAGTGAATAAAGTCAATAAGATTTTCGGCTAATTTTATTTCCTGTGACATAATATCTTTGAACTATCAGTTTATGTGCTACAAGATAATGAAAAATGAAGGGTGCTTTCAATGAGAAAGCTCAGGGAATTACTTAATGGCAAAAAAAAAGCTGCCTCGGGCGAGACAGCTTTTAATAAGTTCTAAATGATAAATCTATGCTAGTTTAACATTTACAGCATTCAAGCCTTTACGGCCTTCCTGAAGTTCGTAGGTTACTTCATCGTTTTCTTTAACTTCATCGATAAGACCTGATACATGTACAAAATACTCTTTGCTTGATTCTTCATCTTTAACAAAGCCATATCCTTTTGACTCATTAAAGAATTTTACAATACCTTTATTCATTATAAAAAAATTTGTCAATACTAACGCTATTAGAATGATGCGTTAGATTAATTACTAAAAAATTGTTACAAACAAATGTAAAAACTATTTTCTAATAACTCTACTTTTTGCTCAGATTCAAGTTCTATTTTACAATTATTTATTGTTGGAATTTAGCATTCCTGAATTCCTATTCTTTTATAATGCATAAGTATCAGAAAATCAATATTGAATAAAGGTGTTGAAAACTAGTTCAAACAGTACTTTAATTTTTAGTTACAGAAATATTATCTTCGCTATCCATCGCGTAAGCGTATTGAAGACCTTAAAAGTTACAAAAGAAGTATTTAGGAATGATTGTTTGTGTTGCTGAGAAACCAAGTGTAGCCTATGAAATTGCTCAAATTGTTGGAGCAAAATCAAAACGTAGTGGTTACTATGAAGGTAATAATTATCAGGTAACCTGGACATTTGGTCATCTTTGTACTTTAAAGGAACCACATGATTATTTAGCCGATTGGAAAAGGTGGTTTATTAGTTCATTGCCAATGATTCCTTCCCGTTTTGGCATTAAGATAATTGATGATACAGGAATACAAAAACAATTTGATACCATTGCGAAGCTTGTTTCTACTGCAACTGAAATTGTAAACTGTGGTGATGCCGGACAAGAGGGGGAGCTTATTCAGCGTTGGGTGCTCCTAAAGGCCGGGGCTAAATGTCCTATAAAACGACTTTGGATTTCATCACTAACGGAAGAGGCTATTCGTGAGGGTTTTGAAAAGTTACGAACTAATGATGAATTTAATAACCTTTATGCCGCAGGCAGTTCACGTGCAATTGGTGATTGGTTGTTGGGGATGAATGCTACACGCTTGTATACCCTAAAATACGGGCAGCAGGGACAGGTTCTTTCTATTGGAAGGGTGCAAACGCCAACTTTGGGATTAATTGTGGAACGTCAGAAATCGATTGATCATTTTAAGCCGGAACCCTATTGGGAGTTGAAAACCAAGTATAAAGATGTTTTATTCTCGGCAACAAAAGGCCGATTTAATAAAAAGGATGAGGGTGAAGATTTTCTGAAGCAGATAAAAGAAGAACTGTTTCATATTAAAGATTTTTCGAGGAAGAAAGGAAAAGAAGCTCCGCCTCGTCTCTTTGATTTAACGTCTTTACAGGTTGAATGTAACCGTAAGTTTGGATTCTCGGCCGATGATACTTTAAAGACTATTCAGTCTTTATATGAAAAAAAGGTAACCACATATCCCAGGGTAGATACTAGCTATTTGAGTAACGATATTTATCCTAAAGTACCGGGTATATTAAAAGGTTTGAAAGATCACAGCCAGCTAACAGCACCACTATTAAATACAAAACTTAAGAAATCGAAGAAGGTTTTTGATGATAAAAAGGTAACCGATCACCATGCTATTATTCCAACAGGTGTGCACGCAAAGGCCTTGGGTCGGGACGAGAAATTAGTTTATGAGCTTGTAACGCGTCGCTTTATTGCGGCCTTTTATCCTGATGCTACAATATCGAATACAGTTGTAGTAGGGAACGCTGCTGATGTAGAGTTTAAGGCCACCGGGAAGCAATTGCTTGAACCGGGATGGCGTGTTGTGTTTCAGGATAATAAAGAAGGTGATAAGAAGGATAGTGAGATTATGCCAGAATTTACGGTTGGGGAATCCGGACCGCATGAGCCGCAATTGTTGGAAAAAGAAACACAGCCACCTAAGCCATATACCGAAGCTACCTTGCTGAGAGCTATGGAGACTGCAGGTAAGCAAATAGATGATGAGGAGTTGCGCGAGGCCATGAAAGAAAATGGAATAGGCCGTCCATCTACGCGTGCTGCAATTATTGAAACACTGTTTAGGCGCAAATATATTAGTAAGGTTAGGAAAAATCTTCATCCGACTATTACAGGCACACAATTGATAGATACCATTGGAAACGATCTATTAAAGTCGGCAGAATTAACGGGCCTGTGGGAAAAGAAACTAAGGGAAATTGAAAAGGGAGAATATGATGCTGGTGAGTTCATGAATGAACTTAAGCAAATGGTATCAGATATTGTATTTCAAGTTAAGCATGACAGAAATGCACGCAAATTAGACATTGTTAGCGAGGAGAAGGAAAAAGCTGCAGTTAAAGCAAAAACTAAGACATCGTCTAATTCAAAAAGCTTATTATGCCCTGTTTGTAAAAAGGGGACCATCCTAAAAGGCAAAGGAGCCTGGGGATGTTCGGCATACAAAGAAGGTTGTAAAACAATTATTCCGTTTGAATATTTAGGGAAGAACTTAAGTGATAAACAGATTGAGCAATTGGTTTTGAAAGGACAAACCGGTGTGATAAAAGGTTTTGTTGAAGGGAGTGATAAAGTAAATGGGAAGCTCAAATTTACATCCCAAGGGCTTCAGCTTATCAAAGAGGAGGCTGCAGTTTGGACATGCCCTTCTTGTAAGAAAGGAACGGTAATAAAGGGAAAAACGGCTTATGGATGTAACAATTACACCAATGGTTGTAAATTGAGAATTCAGTTTGAATATGGAGGTAAAAAACTTTCACAAAAGCAGCTTGAGAGTTTGATTCTAAAAGGTAAAACACCATTGATAAAAGGTTTTACTCTTAAGGATTCTGATAAAAAAGTGGATGGTTTTCTCAAAATTGAATCAGGAACTATAAGCTTTCAGGCAAAGTAGTTTATTAATGCTTTTGTTTGATGGTAGGCTTTTCTTACTTTTGAAAGCTTTATTTTAATGGATCGGTTTTTGCAAAATACAATTTGGTGCATTACGTTCTATTAAAGCAAACTTGCATTAATTAGGTTTCTAGTGTATGTTGAAAATGAAACAGATCAAATTTATTATTTCAAGCCTTTTAATTCTTTTCTTTATTGCAGTAAATATTGCAACAGCTCAGCAAGATGCTATGGATAAGATAGTACTTAACGGGCAAGAGTATTACTTGCATAAAGTAAAAAAATCCGAGGGTTTATATCGAATAGGTGTGAATTATGGGGTTTCTCAAAAAGAGATTCTGGAAGCCAATCCTGAAGTTGCGTTTGGATTAAAAGAAGGGCAGTTAATTAAGATTCCTGTTATATCTGGTAGAAACAGTAATGTTGAGGAGCTGCAAGCGACAGAGTTTATTTTCCATACTGTTGAAAAAGGACAAACGGTATATTTTATTTCGCGGAAATATGATGTTCCACTTGAGGTAATTTATAAAAATAACCCGGGAAGCGACCAGCAACTGATTAATGGAACCATAATTAAAATTCCCAAAAAGTACGACACTGCATCTGATGTGGCTGAAGTGAAGGAAGGTAAGTATGTAATGCATACCGTTCAATCAAAAGAAACGATGTATGCTTTGTCTAAGCAATATGGCGTATCTATTTCAGAAATTATCGATAGTAATCCGGTTTTAAAATCGGGCATTTTAGAGGAAGGTTCTTCAATTCGAATTCCTCAATCGGCAAATGAAGTTGAGCAAGTTGTAGTTGACAAAGATCAGAAGCTTGAAGACGAATTATATATCTACCATAGCATTAAGCAGGGCGAAACAATGTACAGCATTGCTCAAAGTTATCGCGCTAAACTGAATGATGTAGAAGAAGCCAATCCTACGGCAAGTGCTGATGATTTAGCTTTGGGTTATTTGATACGTATACCGAAGGCATCGATAAAAGCTAGTCGTCAGGATATTAGCGAGGATGACAATTTGTTTATCCTTCATAAGGTAAAACGAAAAGAAACGCTCTTTGCCATCTCGAGAGAATACAATGTTGATATTGAAATATTAAAGACAATAAACTCGGATAAAAATTTAAATCGATTAAGGAAAGGTTCTATTATTAAAGTACCAAACAGATATTGGTTTAAAACGATTTACGAAAAAGATCAGGTGACCGAAGTGGAAGACATTCCTGTAGGAAATGATTTTGCTGAAATTAAAGATATTGATTGTAATTCATATAATTATTACGAGCGCAAACCAAGCTTAAAAGTAGCAGTACTTCTACCTTTTAATGTTGAGGCAAGTAAACAAGTCAACATTATAGAAGAAGAGCTTGATGACGAAATTGTAGAAAAGGAAAGAGAAGAGAAAATTATTTCCAGACGATCAAAGGTATTTGTTGAGTTTTATCAGGGCACATTAATGGCTTTGGATTCAATAAAAAAACAAGGTGTGAATGTTGAAATGTTTGTTTACGACACCTCTCCGGATACAAATAAAGTAAAGCAGATATTGGCTAACCCGGAAATGAAATATGCCGACATAATATTAGGGCCGGCCTTTGCTCAAAACCTTCCAATTGTATCTGAATTCTCTAAGCGGAACAATATACCGCTGGTTTATCCTTTCTCTACCAATAATAGTGAATTAAGCAAAAATGTACATTTGTTTCAATTGATGCCAATCGATACTTTACTTTTTGAATCAATGGCAAAGCAAATTATAGCATCATCTGTTGGAAAAAGAATAGTATTGATTCGTACTGAAGACGAAGATTCGAAATATGAGTCTCAATTGAGCGAATTGATTAGGAATAAGGTTTACTGGGAAAGTTTTCAGAATGGTACGGTACCTGATTTTGTTGAATACAAATTTAAGCAAGATGATCTGGCCAGTTTAGAAAAGATGTTTAGCAAAGAAAAAGCTAATACAGTTATTATTCCATCCATTGAGGAGGCTCAGGTTAATCGAATTATTACAACAGTTAAAGGGGCCCGAGAAAAAACTAAAACTAATGTTACCCTATGGGGTATGCCGGAATGGTTGAAATATCAAACCATTAACCCCGAAGATATTCATCAGTTAAATGGCCATATGTTTAGTTATTATGCCGTTGATTATACTAATGCGGTAAGTGCCGCAGTTGTGGATAAATACCGTACTTGGTTTAAAACTGAGCCAATGTCTATATCGCCTTATTTCCAGAATGCAAGGGTGCAGTCGAATTTAAGCAGATATAGTTTATGGGGATATGATGTGAGCTATTACTTTTTAAGTGCCCTTAAGGACTATGGTAAACAATTTGAATACTGTCTTGATAATCACCACCCACATGCTATCCAATCAAGGTTTGCATTTGATAGAATTTCAAATTGGGGAGGTTTTTATAATAAAGGATTATATATTTTACACTTCACTCCTGATTATAAAATGTTGGTAAGTGAGGTAAAGGAATAAATATAAAGATTTAAGCTAAGTGGGAGAGGAGTGTTAGTAATGCTCCTCTCTTTGTTTGTTCCAGTATTGGATATATTTATCTTGTTTGATCAATCCAATTGGGCCTTCGTAAATTCCACCGGTAAGTCTGGAATCATAAACTCTAACGGCAATACTTATGGTTTTTGATTTCTTTAATATTTCCTTTGGTATATAATAACCCCTTAAATTTTTGTAGGCATTGGGATAAATAAAATTAAAGGGATCAACTAAGCCTGTGTTACCAATCATTTCACCATTAACAAACACCTCATCAACATCATCGATTTTTCCAAGTAATAATACCAATGACTCATTGGCTAAATGATTGGGTACTTCAATGGTTTTTCGATACCAGGCAATTCCATCGTAATATTCAAAACCCTGATCTTCCCATGCCGAAGGTACGGTAATTGAAGTCCAATCTGAATCGTCATGATTAGTGTCTTTGTATTGCTGACGGTCACCGGTAGTAAATTTCCATTTTCCTGACATTGAGTAATCGGGAACTAGTGGGTGTGTATTTTCCCATATTCCAATTTTTCCTGATAAGATTCCACCCTCGTTATATGAATCATAAACTCTGACAGCAATTACATTTTTACCACCATAAATCAAATCCTCATGATTTAAATGATAAAGGCGATGTGCTTTATGCGCTGTTTTATGATGAGGAGGAAAAGTTCCTGTTCGGCCAATGTATTTACCATTAAGATAGCATTCATCCACATCATCAATATAGCCTAAGTCGAGCCATAAGTCTTGTTGTGATGCATTAGCTGGTAGTGTAAACTCTTTACGGTACCAGGCATATCCGTCATATCCACTAAAACCTTGTTGTTCCCATGATCCGGGAACATAAATTTCATCCCAATGCGAGTCATTAAAATCATAGGCTTTCCATTCTTCTCTGTCACCGATCGAAAACTTCCAATCGCCTCTTAAAGCTTCGTACAATCGTAGTTCATGCTTTTGCGCAAGTAAACCGGCTCCCATGGCGAAGGTTTGTAGAATTATGAAGATATATATAAATAGAGTTTTCATTTTTCAGAATCTTGATGTGATGTGTGTTTTCCTCTTAAGTCATTAATTGTTCATCCAGTCCCAGAACATATCCCAAGCACTCTGATGATTAATGCTTATACTTTTGATTTCATTGGCCTGTTCTCTGGTAACTAGGCCAATTGGACCTTCATAGATACCTCCGTCAAGTTGCTCATCTTTTACCTTAACTGCAATTACATTGGGCTTATTGGATGAAAGCAAACCTTTGCGAATACGATAAATTCTTAACTCACGATATGCGGTGCGATTCCAGCTACCGTTGCTGTTTTTAGTTTCACCAATCTTCTCGCCATTTAAATAAACAACATCTTCATCGTCTATTCTACCAAGTACCAGGTACAGTTCCTTATTATTTATTTGATTAGGTAAATAAAATGTTTTTCTATACCAGGCAATGCCATCGAGATATTCCCATCCCTGGTCTTCCCATCTTCCCGGAACGTTAATGGTTTTCCAATTTGAATGATTGTATTCATAGGTTTTAAATTGACTACTGTTAGCCGCTTTAAAATGCCATTCTCCGGCAAGGTTGTATGAAAGGTATTCTTCTGAATTATCTTCGTATATCGCCACTGGATTATTGATGATACCACCATCCAGGTAATAATCATAAACTCTTATGGCAATTGTGTTTTTACCGGTTTTCCATAGGTTTAGGGGGATTTCATACATTCGGTCTTGATTATAGGCGGTTTCAGGGTTTGGTGGAAAGCTGCCTTTTCGACCTATCAGTGAGCCGTTAAAATAAACTTCATCAGCATCGTCTATTGCCCCAATTTTAAGATAAACCGAATTAAGAGGCTTTTCATTTACATTTAGAATCTTGCGATACCAGGCAATGCCATTATAATCATCATATCCTTGCGATTCCCAACTTTGACCAACTTTTATCTGGTCCCACATACTATGATCAAATCCTGCCTCTTTCCAATCTTCCTGATCTCCAACAGAAAAACTCCAATGTCCTTCAAGATGATACTTTTTATTAAGTATTTGGGCAGAAGAGTTTATGCTGATGGAACTGACCACAATTAAGCTTAAAATGGAAATATGATATTTTATAAATTTAATCAACATGCTGATGTGTTTTGGCCTATGAAATTAGAATTTTTAATTGAAATAAGAAATGGCGATTTCTTTTGTTTGGCGCGATGCAGATATCATGCTGGATCATGATAGAAATCCAATTCGAATTTTACCATTTTTCCGGCTAATCTTGGATTGGTTTCAATTTCTTCTTTGTTGATCGCTTCTTTTACGTAGTCCATTAATTCTTGGTCGGCACCTTTAACTTTAAATACTTCAAGTTCATTCTCCAAATTAACCACACAAATCAAGGTGATTTCTTCAAAGTTGTCTGGTTTAAGATTTTCAAATGACGGTCCATCCAATGCTTTGCGAACTTCACGCTTTAGTTTCTTACAACATTTTTTCATTTCCTTTTCAGGTGTGCTTTTTGCTGCTACATCTGTGAAACTAAATCCAAATAATACGGCTGCTGTTAATACTAATGCTAACTTTTTCATGATGATTTGTTTTAGATTATTAATTATTACATCAGCAAATGTAGACTAGCAGTAACACCGTTAAGTCATAATGGTGTCACCAGATGTCATAAGATGTCACAGAAATGTCATCAAATGCATAAAGTGTCAGCCATGTTTAGGGTAATTCTTTGTTATATGTTGATAATTAAGGATTAAGGTTGTTTGTAGTTTTTTTAGAATTACTTCATTCTTGTATTACTAAAATTTATAACTTAGAATTTCTAAGAGAACATGCATAATTCCAGTTTTGGTTAACACGATCTATGAATAAAACTATAAGCATTTTTTTAATTCTATTTGTTGTAATTACCATTTGTGTTTCGCAGGATACGGTCAGAGTAGGCGCATTTAACCTTTATCCTGGCATTTTTCTGGATGTAGATGGAGAAGTGAAGGGTTTTTATGTGGATGCATTAAATGATCTTGGCAAAAAGGAAAATATTGTGTTTAAGTATGTGTATGGTTCTTGGGAGCAAGGTCTGGCGCGCGTTAAGAATGGAGAGGTAGATATGCTGACAAGCGTTGCTGTTACAGAGGAACGTTTAGCTTACATGGATTACACATCAACGCCTTTATTAACAGTTTGGAGTGAAGTTTATGTCAATCCAAATTCAGAAATCAATGGCATATTGGATCTGGAAGGTAAAACTATTGCTGTGATGAAGAGTGACTTTAATGGTGGTTTTTTAAAACAGTTGACAGATAAATTTGATGTAAGTTGTACGTTTGTTGAAACAGATGATTTTGAAAAGGTATTCGAGTTAATTAATAGTAAGCAAGTCGATGCCGGAGTGGTAAATAATACCTTTGGCGCTCCAAAATCGGTACAATATGGTTTACTTTCAAGCGGTATTGTATTTAATCCATTTGATATATTCTTCACCGTAAAAAAGGACACTAATCAAGTACTGTTGAAAATCCTAAACACACATCTTTATAAGTGGAAACACGACTTAAATTCGGTTTATAATATTGCCTTACAGAAATGGTCACACGATAATGTTGGTGCCATCGAAGTAATGCCAGGCTGGGTGCGAAAAGCCATTTATTCGGTATTGCTACTTATTGCGATACTTATGATATTTATAGGTTTACTGCGATATAGAGTTAAGGTAGCTACCCGAAAAGTGAAATATAGTGAATTACTCTTTAAAACGTTTATGGAAAATACGCCTGCCTATGTTTACATAAAGGACAATAAGCTAAAGCATATCTATCGCAATCGAATGGTTGATAGGGTGAATAAGGTACAACCATCAAATAAGAATAGTTCCGCTAAAACCATATTTGAACCAGATATTGTTCAAATGGTCGAAAAGACGGATTATGAGATTTTAAATTCAGAAGTAAAGCAGACTAACCTTCAATACCAATGTAAATTAAATGGTAAAGATACCTGGCTTCACGATTATAAATTCTATCTAAGACTACCCAATAGCGAAGCCGCTGTTGGAGGTGTGTCATTTGATATTACAAAACTAAAAGAAACTGAGTTCGAGTTGATCAAAGCCAAGGAAAAGGCCGAAGAAAGCGATCGTTTGAAATCAGCTTTTTTGGCTAATATGAGTCATGAGATACGAACACCAATGAATGGTATACTTGGGTTTTCGGAATTATTAAAGCAGCCTGACCTTAATAATAAAGATAAAGATAAGTACATTGATGTTATTGAGAAAAGTGGAACTCGTATGCTTAATATTATTAATGACATTATTGATATTTCAAAAATTGAATCGGGTCAAATGGTGATTAATAATCAAGCCTTGAATGTTAATCATATAATAGATGACTTATATGGTTTCTTTCAGGAAGATGCCAAAGGAAAGGGTATAGATTTCGAAATGGTGAAAGGATTAACTAATGTTGAAGCTTCATTAACAAGTGATAGTGATAAGCTTTATGCCGTGCTTTCTAATTTGCTTAAGAACGCTTTTAAATACACATTCAGTGGAAGTATCGAATTCGGGTATAGATATCATTCTACTAAAACCGAATTAGAGTTTTTTGTGAAGGATACCGGTATTGGTATTGTTGAAAGTCAGTTAGAAAAAATCTTCGAGCGATTTATTCAGGCCGAAATTGATGATAAAATGGCTTTGCAAGGTGCAGGCCTGGGCTTGGCTATTTCAAAAGCTTATGTTGAGATGCTTGGAGGTAGGATATGGGTTGAAAGTGAATTTGGGAATGGAAGTACATTTTTCTTTATCCTACCATTTAAGACTAGTGAAGCTGTTTAGTGCGAACTGCCTAACACAAGCCATCGACATATTCTTAAAATTTTTTAAGCCAGTCGGCAATAACAATTTTATATTATAGCATTAAGGTATAAATCTATACCCAATTCCATGCACGGTTATTAGTATTTCGGGGTGGTTGGGATCTGTTTCTATTTTTTGTCTTAGTTTCAAGATGAAATTATCCACTGTTCGTGCTGTAGGTTGGTAATCATATCCCCAAATGGCATCCAAAATACTGTCGCGACTAATAGTGCTGTTTTTGTGTTCGAGTAGATAGCGGAGAATATCAAATTCTTTAGCCGTTAATTTAACGGGGCTACCATTGCTCTGTGCCAGGTAGTTTTCAAAGTTAACCTCCAACTTGCCTATTTCTACAAAATTTTGATGGTCTTCTTTATTAGCATCAGAACTTCTTCTGAGTACGGCTTTAATTCTGGCCATTAATTCGCGAAGGCTAAAAGGTTTGGTCATGTAATCATCACCACCTGATTCTAAACCAATGACCTTATCAATTTCTTCTCCTTTTGCAGTTAAGAATATAATAGGTGTTTCCACACCTTTATGACGTACTTGTTTGCAAACATCAAATCCACTGACTTTAGGTATCATGACATCAAGAAGAATTAAATCGAAATGGCCTCCTAATATTTTTTTCAGCGCCATATCGCCATCATCAGCTGTATCAACAGAGTAACCTTCAAATTCAAGATTATCCTTTATGCCCAACTGCATATCTGGTTCATCTTCCACTATTAATATATGTTTATTGCTCATGATGTTTTTATTTTTGAATTGGGAAAACTAAAGTAAAGGTGCTACCTACGGATTCTTCACTTTCAACAGTGACTTTGCCTTTGTGTACTTGCATAACATGATTAACGATGCTTAACCCAAGTCCCGAGCCTTTGGCGTGAAGGGCGAGGGCGCCTTTTGTAACCCTATAAAACTTATCAAAGATATGCTTTTGCTCTTTGGTCGGGATTCCAATTCCAAAGTCCTTAATACCGATATGAATACTGTCTTTTACTTTTTTGGTGTATATCTCAATCTGCTTTATTTCTTTACTGTATTTAATGGCATTGTCTAAAAGGTTTGTTATCGCTTCGTTAATAGCTTCAGAATCTCCTTTTATCATTGGCAGATCATCGCACAACTCAACTTTTGCCGTAAAACCTTTGCTCTCTAATCGGTATGAGTAATTGGTCATTACGTCATTTAATACGTCATTAATGTCGATTAAATCAAAAGTAAACTGTCGTTTTCCACTTTCGATACGCGAAAAGTTAAGGATATTATTAACGATGCCTGATAAACGTTGAGCTTCTCTGTAAATGATGTTGTAATACTTACCCTTCTTGTCTTCCTCCGTTATCCGATTCATTTTAAGAGTTTCGGCATACATGCTAATCAGCGACAATGGTGTACGAATTTCATGCGACACGTTGGATACGAAATCAGATTTAATTTTAGCAAGGTTAATTTCACGTTTAATATTACGATAAAAGAACCAGGCTCCAATCAATAAAAACACATCGATAAGCAATAAGAATAAGATATTGTTGTAAGCTCTTTTTTTAGCTACATCTTTAATGGTCGCACCCTTTGGCTGAATTCCAATACTATAATCAGGCAAAAGCCAAATGCTTTGTTCATCAGTTATGGACTCGGGAGTGGTATTTAATAATGTACTGAATACCATATTGCCGGAGCTGATGTGTTTCACTGTTAGGATGAAATTTTCACCCGCAATACGTTGCATCCGAGGTGAAAGAATATCTGAAATAAAACGTCGGGAATCGACAATCATCGAACTTAAATATTTCTCCCCATTTAACTGGGATATGAATAGAAACATACTATAATGTTCAATATCCAAATCAAAACCCATTATTTTCCGATAGCCTTCATTATAATAGGTAATAATCTTCCCAATATTATCTTGCTCTTTTTCAAATTTACTTTTGATATCGGCTTCCAGTGCAGGATTATCGATGGTCAAATACTCAATTTCACCATTTATGTTATCGGCTTTAAGCGAAAATATATAAGCACATTGAGGATTGTTGGTCAGCCAATTTTTATAGATTTCTTTTTTCGGGCCCACTTCCCAATCTAACTTTTCGAGATCATTCACCCAGGCTCTCACATTATCATCGGCATATTGATTAAGTGAGAATAAGACTGCATCCAATTGATTTTTATAGATGCCTTCATATAGTTCTTCCTGATCATCCATCGCACTTAATTCCAAAATGGTATATAAACCACTAGGGATGATAAGCAAGATTAAAATGAAAAACCAAGGACCTATTTTAAGCTTTACTTTTTGCATTTTTTTTATTGTAGACAGCAAAGTAAAAATATTTCGTGAAATTCCCTAGCTTATTCTTACTCCATCACCATTTACGTGATTTTTAAAAGATTAATTCACTTAACACTTTCAAACCTTTTTTAATCTTTATTTTAATTTGGAATAAATACAAACTACGTTCATTGTAACATTTGTTACAAAAACACAGTGATTATCTTCTGAAGACTACAGTCCCACCTGAGCCATAACTTGACATATCACTGAAATAGACCACAGCTCCAACAACCTTGTGCTTGTTTGAAACAGCAACCAGAAGTTCGGTATGTTCTTTTTCGGTAAGCTTACCAACATTCAAAAGCATTTTGTAATATTCAGGTTGTTCAGTTTTAGTTGGAAAGCCATCTAATTGAGAATATACTTTAACCATTAATTGACCAATTCGTTCAAACTCTTCTGGTTTTGCATTTCTAATTATCAATTCTGGGTTGTTCATACCTGTTCTTATTTAAGCCAATTGATGAATCTTAGCTTTGTCATAAAGATAGATATAAGTTTAAAATCAGGTATTATTTAATATTCACTTTTGGTGGAATATAATAAAAGGCAAATTATCACTTTCAGCTTGCAGAAATTTAAGGAAATGCTTTACGCTGTTATACATTATTTGCCAATAAATTAGCAGGCTTAAAATCAATCGAAGGATCAATTAAATTGCGTTTATTTACCTTATTAGCTCCTTTAATGAATTTTGTGCCCATCACATAAGCCTTGGTATTATTGACTGCATCAACAGCTAGTAATGTATCTCCATTAAAATACCACACAGAGAATTTGTGTTTTTCACCATTTTCATGTCGAACAATTATTTCATTGTACCCTTTGTACAAACCCACCATCTGTAGTTTAACATCAAACTGGTCGGACCAAAACCATGGTAAAGTATTATAGGCTTGTGGATTTCCGCAAATGGAAGATGCACAAACTTTGGCCTGATCATTCGCATTTTGAATTGATTCAAGACGAATATGCTTTTTATAATGAGGATTGAAATGATTTGTGCAATCTCCTACGGCATAAATATCAGGATCACTGGTTTGAGTATATTCATTGACTTTTATACCATTATCCACTTCTAGTGCTGCATTTTCAGCCAATTCCTTATTCACAAATACACCTACCCCAATAATGATGATATCTGCATTATACAGTGTTCCATCATCACAAATGATTTTGGTGTAGTCAGGCTGAGGCTCAAATGAAATGACATTTTTATTAGTAATAATGTGTACTCCATTTTCGCTGTGTAAGTCTTCGAAGTATTGCGACATTTCGGGAGCTGTTACACGAGCTAAAACCCGAGATTCTCGTTCCAGTACCGTGACTTTGGCTCCAATTTTATGTAGTGAGGCAGCTGTTTCCAACCCTACATATCCACCACCAATTATTAAAACACGTTTTTTGACACAACTATCAAGAGCTCTGCTTATTTGACCAGCGTCTTCTGCAGTTCTTAATGTATATATATTTTTAGCCTCATTAATACCTTTAATGCCAGGAATGATTGGCCTGCTGCCTATTGCCAGAACAAGTTTGTCATATGTCTGGCTGTGGCCATCCTGCAATTCAATTGAACTTTTTTCTCTATTAATATAATCAACTTTAGAGCCAAGCCTAAGACTAATGTTTTCCGTTTCATACAGGCTTAAGGGTTTCAGCGTGTTTTCCTCTATGTTTTCGGTTTTGGTGAGTATTGCTTTTGACAAAGGAGGACGGTAATAGGGTAACATTGGATCAGAATCATACAATATTATTTCACCTTCCCAACCTTCGGAGCGAAGGGCAAAGGCACATGTAACCCCTGCCTGGCTTGCTCCAATTATAACACAAATTTTACCTTTGCTATTATTTTCTGACATCTACTAAACCCCTTAAATAACCTATTAATTAGCAACGTGAACCACCAGACCATCCAAATCTTCAGTGATCTGTAGTTGACAACATAAACGACTATTATCTTGAACGTTATCACTTAACTCCAATAAGTCGTTCTCAATTTCGCTGGCTTCACCTGTTTTTGCCTGATGTTCTTCAGGAACATGAACATGACAGGTAGCGCAAGAGCAAACTCCTCCACATTCACCCTCAATGCCTTTAACGCCGTTTTGAGTAGCTAATTTCATTAGAGAACCAGATGTTCCTTCAAGAACTTTTTCTTCCTTGTTTTTTGTTACAAATGTTATTTGAGCCATATTCGATATCTTTTATTATTAAACTACTAGATTTGAGTGCTAGAGAGCATTAAATTTTACATTGATTTTATTGTAGCCTACTTTGCGCTCAATTCCTCCCCAATCTTCAATGTTTTCTTTGCTATCCAGAATTTCCATTGAGTCTACTTTTTCAACAATTAACTCAAGCAAAATTCGAAGTATAGCTCTGGCATGTGTTGCACCCAGACAATTGTGTGTACCAAAACCAAATGCGACATGCGGATTCATTTTGCGATCCAAAACCACTTCATTCGGTTTGTCAAATACCTTTTCATCACGATTGGCAGATGCCCAGCACATTGAAATTCGTGAATCATTTTTGATGGCATGCTCGCATACTGAGGTATCTTCGGTTACAACCCGCCCCATGTGCGTGAGAGGAGAGAAGTAGCGCACTAATTCCTCAATAGCGGTGTTCATATGCTCCGGCTGTTTTCGCAAGAACTCTATTGATTCGGGATGGTCCGCGAAATAAGCTATGGAATTTGTAACAGCATTAATCACGGTATCACGCCCCCCAGCAAAGGTTAGCATCATAACGCCTTTGACTTCATCATCGCTAAGTTTTTTACCATTTACTTCTGAATTAAGCAACACTGAGAAAAAATCTTCAGTTGGATTTTTCTTTGCTTCTTCCACTTTCTCATCCAGATAGTCGGCAAGTACATTTGCTTTACTGTTATCCAAAGGATCATCTTCACTTCTGAAAACGTGAGTTCCCCATGAAATCCAGCGTTCGGCTTCACTATATTCTGAATTTAGCAATACCGTTAAAGCACGGGATTGAAGTACTAATGAAAAGTCGTGAATAAGCTCAACACTTCCTTTTTCCAAAGCATCAGTAAGCACTTCGTTTATAATGTTTTTAAGTTTCAACTGGTACTCTTCCTCTAATGGTCGTTTAAACCAGGGTTCGACCAAATCGCGATAATTGGTATGTTCAGGAGGATCTACTTCAAAAGGTATCTGGCGTAGGTCGCGTATCTCCACTTCAGAAGGAACAACAATGCGTCCTGGCTCAGCACCCGATTGGAAGGTTTTCCAATTATGTGCTGCTTTACGAACATCTTTGTGTCCCAGAATCATGGTAACCGGATCGTTCTGATCGTCCATTTCGTGATAACCACAGGATTCACGTTTTTCTTTAAAGGGATCTTCGATGGTGCTTTTTTTATTATCCATATACTCCTGTCTTTAATGTCAGCTGGTCTATTTTTATTTAGACTATTTCTATACAGGCAAATATATGTATTGGATAGGCTTGATGCTATGATGTATATTGATGGAATAGTATACTATATTATCTTTTTATCTTTATTTATTGTGTTTAGGGGTTAATTTGCTTCACTTTTATTTCGGAAAGACTGGTATAAAGTGATAATTGATCAATTGAATTTTAACCGTAAACATCATACTGTTTCCACCATATTTCGGCATCTTTTCGTGTCCATGAATGCTCTGTGGCCAGGCTTTCCAGTTGATCAATAAGTACAGACATCTCCGAAGGTCTTTTGTCAGGTTCAAAGGAAATGCAGGTTTGAAGCAGGTTTTTTAACTGTTCAGGAACATCATCCCGTTCAATCAGTTGGTTCTTAAAATCACCCTGTACCGTTTCAGCACCGGAAAGCATTTTTTGAGAAAGTAATTCAAGCAACATTTGACCACTAAGCATATATATACCCAAGGCACCAACTGCATATATATCCACTCTTTGATCAGCGTTAAACGGATCACGAAGACGTTCAGGGGCCATAAACATAGGAGTGCCTCCAATACGGTTAATCTGTGTATGTTGCGATAGCGAAGTATCCAGATTTTTCACCAAACCAAAGTCAAGCAACTTAATCATATCGTAAATCTTGCCTTGATTACAAACCATAACATTCATTGGTTTTACATCGCGATGTACCACACCCATATCGTGTGCTTCTCTTAATGAGAGACAGACTTTCAATAAAATGTCAATGGTCCATTCCAATGGAAATACCTTAAAATTTTGAACTACCACATCAAGTGAAACACCCTTCAGATACTCCATTACATAGTAAAACTGGCCGTTGTTTGATGTGCCATAATCAAATACTCGAATGGTGTATGGATTAGATAGTGAGGCGGTAACTTTTACTTCTTTTTCAAAGCGAGTAAGCATATCTGTTCCTACAAACTCCTTCTTGAGGATCTTTATGGCTACAGGTGTTTTTAAAAAAGAGTGTTCAGCTTTGTATACCTGACCAAAACCACCTTCACCTAGTTTTTCTTTCAGGTGATACTGACCCAATTTATTCAGATCATCCACTTTTTTGCCAATGCGTGCGATGCGAACATTAGAATTGTATAGTAAAAATGATAGAATGAGGATGATAACAAAGAAGCTGACGAATGTAATTCTGAAATATTTTAAAGAAGCCAACGCTTCAGAAGCATCTTCTTCGGTAATAATTCCAAATTCATATTTGGGAAACCAATGGTAGGCGCCAATTACATCGATGCCTCTATAGTCTTTATAAGGTTCTACAATGGCGCCGTTTATTATTGAATCCTGTAGTTCGATGTGTTCGGCAGCCATCTGAACTATTTCAGTATATTCTCGCTTGACTTTAGATTCTAATGGTACAAAGCCATCCATTACATTCCCCCCAGGGTCCTGAATGTGAATTTTGTAAATAGTTTGTGCAGTTGAATCATAATTCAGCAAAGCCGTTTTTCTAAGTTCTTTAGTGAAACGACTAGCGGATATCATCCGTGCTTCTCTATCGAAGGCATAAGTTTCATTTGTTTTTCCATGTGACGATATCAAAAGCATATTGGAGAATTCATTTTTGGCCAGGTTAGCAGAAACTAAGATGCCTTTAATTTCTCCTGCTTCATCTTTAATTGGGGTCAAGAAGATGCACCAAACATCTGGTGTAAAGCTTACCTTACTGTCATGTAAGGCATCATAATCAAATGTTGGAGGAATAAATACGGTTGTCCCATTTTGCGACTCCAGGACATCTTTATAGATGTATTCACCAAGTGTTGATCCTATTAACTTTGTTACGCCACTTGAATCTAATAATGAAGTTGCTAATAGATATTTAGGGCTTCGATTACTCACAATGCCTAATATGGTAAAGGATGAGTTATTACGCAGTTTTAGCAGATGATCGGTTGTTTGCTTCGAAATATTAGATTGACGAAGTAGCTCGTAGTTATCATCTAAATTTTCCAGACTATCAATTTTTATGGAAAAATCAATCAAAACCGGATCGCTTGCAATGGTTTCAATTTTTTTCTTCTCTGAGTCTACCCAAGCTTCAAGAATCTCAGTATTGGTTTTGATCAAAGCCATTTGCTCCTCCTTTTCAGCGGCCAATATCCTGTCGCGAATAAAAGTGCCAAAATAATAACCGGATAGTAAAAGAGAAATAAGGAAGAGTATGATGGTTATAAGGCGGTTACGTTTATTGCCGAAAACATACTTACTGACTTGAGAAATTTTTGAGGAGAAAAGGTTGGTCTCGGTTGAGCCTCTTTTTCGGATTCCAATGCGAGACATTCCAAGTGTTACATCCTTATCAGTTGGTTTTGAACTGACTTTTGAATCTGAATCGTCTTCAATAATTTCGTAATATAAGGAGAGAACATTACTTTTAAGTTCACTGTCATTCACGCACAATTTATCAATCTTAGCAAGGGCGTCGGTTTTATCCAGCTCTAATACTTCAGCTAAAATGCTACTCGCTTTTTCGTGAAGAGATTGATTTGCGTTCATTTAGTAATGTTGGTTTAGAAGTAAAAATAGTTAAATTTCTATATTTACTAACAACAACTACAGTTGATTTACTTTTGTTTAGAACTCGCAGCAAAGAATGTTTAATAGGGCTATCAACCTCCACTCTTCTTTACTTTATATCCATTGTCTTTAAGCAAGTCAACTACTTTATCTCGAAAATCACCCTGAATTAATATTTCACCATCCTTGGCAGAACCACCAACTCCACACTTACTCTTGAGCATTTTACCTAAATCTTTCAGATCATCAGTTGAACCGATAAAACCTGTAATCAATGTTACTTTTTTGCCTCCGCGCTGTTTTTTATCCAATAAGACTCTTAAATCCTGTGCGTTGGGCTCCAGGGTTTCCTGCTCTTCGCTATCGTTAGTCTGGTAGTCATAATCCTGATTAGTCGAAAAGACAACACCATCAAGATTCTTCCATTTTTTCTTCGCCATCGTTCTGAATTTTGTACGAAAATAAGCAATAAAATCAATTGTTAGGAAGCACCATTGCATGATCGGGTTATAATTATAACTGTTCTATTAAGAATTTTATTAAATTCAATCACTAAACTTTTAATCATGAAAATATTAACCCTGACCTTAGTTTTTGCTTTTAGTCTTTCTCTCTATTCACAGAGAAGTGTGGATCGGGAAAAACTCAACACCTACTTTGAGTTGCTCGAAGCCAATAATAAATTTATGGGAGGCGTATCCATTTATAAAGGTGATACTTTAATTTATGAGCAATATTGTGGTTTTGCCGATATTGAAAATCAAAAGCAAGCCAATAATCTGACTAAGTATCGAATTGGTTCCATTTCAAAAATGTTTACCTCTGTATTAGTCTTCAAATTTATAGAACAAGGCAAATTAAGTTTGGATGATAAACTGTCGAAATTCTATCCCTCTGTTAAGAATGCCGATATAATCACTATTTCGCAACTGCTTAATCACCATAGTGGTATTCATAATTTTACCGACGACAAGGATTATCCGGGCTATATGATTCTTCAAAAAAGCAGGGAACAAATGCTTGATATTATTGTATCTAAGTCCGTTGATTTTGAACCAGGTGAAAAAGGGCAGTATAGCAATAGCAATTATGTACTTCTGAGTTTAATTCTGGAAGAGATTTCAGGACAGACTTATTCTGATTTGGTGCAGGATTATATTTGCAGGCCTTATGGTTTAAAACATACAAAGATTGGAGATCAGATCAAACCTGATGAGAACGAGGCTTATTCGTATTCTTTTCAGGAACTTTGGGTTAAACGATTAGAAACAAATATGAGTATAACAATGGGAGCCGGATCCTTAATTTCTGTTCCTGGTGATTTAAATTTGTTTATTCAGAAACTTTTTAACGGAGAAATTTTACCTGATTATTTATTTCAGCAAATGATAGAAATGGAGGATGGTTTTGGCAGAGGCATATTCCAATTTCCATTCTATGATAAGACTTTATTGGGGCATAATGGAGGTATTGATGGTTTTAGGAGTAATCTGGCCATTTATCCGGAAGAGAAAATAAGTCTGGCGGTTACGGGTAATGGATTTAATTATGATTTGAACGATATTCTTTTAGTCTGCTTAAGCGAAGTATTTGATAAGGATTACGAATTGCCGGATTTTTCAGCTAAGAAAATGACGTGGCCTCAGGAGGAGTTGAAAAAGTTGGAGGGCAGCTACGCTTCAAGTCAAATTCCATTAAAGATTAGTTTAGCGTTAAAAGAAGGTGTTTTGTTTGCCCAAGCCAGCGGACAGGCGGCATTTCCTTTAACTTCTTTTGAAGGAGGTAGTTTTAGATTCGAACCTGCAGGTGTTGAAATTGTATTTAAGATGGATTCAACTCATTTGCTAGAGGGTGAATTTGAATTGCGTCAACGGGGTGCTGTATTTAAATATGTGAAGGAATAATTCTTTCTGTACCTTTGTTCTATGGAATTAAGCAATGTAAAAGTTATTGGATTTGATGCAGATGATACACTTTGGGAGAACGAGACATTCTTCAGAGAAGCTGAGTTTGAATTTGCAAGAATTATGAGGGAATATGGATCGGAGGAGGTGATTCTGAAAGACTTGTACAATGTAGAAATAGCCAACATGCCAATTTATGGCTATGGAATAAAAGCATTTATACTTTCATTAATTGAAACGGCAACGCACCTATCTAAAGGGAAGCTTAGTTCAATTCAAACCAGTCAAATCATTGCCATAGGAAAAAGCATGCTCAACAAACCTGTTGTCTTGCTTAAAGGAGTTAAAGAGGTTTTGGAATCATTGATGCCAAACTATCGACTTATTGTAGCGACGAAAGGAGATTTGCTTGATCAGGAACGAAAATTAAACAAATCGGGTTTACTGGATTACTTTCATCATATTGAAGTAATGAGCGACAAACAACCGGAGGCGTATTTGAAACTTATAAAACATCTGGATATTAAACCGGAACAATTTGTGATGATTGGTAATTCGTTAAAATCTGATGTTTTGCCGGCAATTGAGATTGGAGCTTCTGGAATACATGTGCCATTTCATACGACCTGGCAACATGAGCTTGTGGAAAATAAGGTAGAATCCATAAGATATGCCGAGGTTGAAAATCTGCTTGATGTTTTACCATATTTTAATTTGAAACCATGATTGTAACAATTATAGGTACTGTAGCAGCTGTTTTGACAACAACTGCAATGTTTCCGCAGGCTATCCGCATTATTCGTACACGTGATGTACACGGTATTTCTCTCATAATGTATTTGGCACATACAACTGGCATTCTTTTTTGGTTAAGCTATGGTGTAATGCTGAAAGAATGGCCCATTATTTTGGCCAATTGTGTAGGAATAATGCCAGCTTCATTCATTCTTTTTCTCAAGATTAAATTGGGACGTAATGAGCTGAATAAAACAAATTGCACAAGTGATGTTTCTTAATTTCAATGCTATGGACAAATTAACATTAACCACACCAGCCTTATTATTCTCCGCTGTATCATTAATTTTGTTGGCTTATACCAATCGATTTTTAGGTTATGCTGCTATTATTCGTCAATTGTATGAAAAACTAAAGACCAATCCTGAGCGAGTATTAATAGATCAGATTAATAACCTTCGTAAGCGACTTTATCTGATTCGAAGTATGCAGTTATTGGGTGTGGGAAGTTTGTTTTTCAGTGTAGTATCAATGTTCCTCTTGTATATTGATATCACTACTATGGGGGTGTATGCCTTTGGTCTTGGTTTGGTGATGATGATTGTTTCACTGCTACTCTCTGCCTGGGAGATTCAGATTTCGGTTAAAGCACTTGATTTGCATTTGAGGGATATGGAAAAAATGACGTAGATGATATAATGTTATGGCATAAAAAAAACCACTCTACTGTATATCTGAATAGGAATAACAGCAGAATGGTTTGTACCAATTACTTATTTTGCGATCTAGTAATTTTCTTCGTTCATTTCAAAATAGGCTTGAGAATGTAAGCAAGCAGGACACATTTTTGGAGCTTTCGCACCTTCGTGAATAAATCCACAATTACGACACATCCAGGTTACTTTTCCATCTTTCTCAAATACTTTACCCTCTTCTAAATTGCTGTATAGTTTTCTATAGCGAGCTTCATGATGGGCTTCAACCTTGGCGATCATTTTAAAGGCTACGGCAACTTCTTTAAAACCTTCTTCCTCTGCAATACGCGCAAATTCAGGGTATAATTCAGTCCATTCTTCATTTTCTCCATCAGCAGCAGCCTTTAGATTTTCCTTTGTGTCTCCAATTATGCCTGCAGGATAAGTTGCTGTAATTTCAACCATTCCTCCTTCTAAAAATTTAAAGAAGCGCTTGGCATGTTCTTTTTCTTGCTCTGCTGTTTGCATGAAGAAAGCAGAAATTTGTTCTAATCCTTCTTTTTTAGCTTGCTTGGCAAAATAAGTGTAACGATTGCGGGCCTGGGATTCACCAGCAAACGCTTTTAAAAGGTTTTGTTCTGTTTTAGATCCTTTTAAGCTGTTCATGTTTGTCTATTTATGGTTATTAAATCAGGATAGGTAAGACAATATTACTATTTTCTTCGATTGTCAGCGTAGGTCGAATAGTATTATTCTCTTATTTATTCTAAGTCTAAATATTATTTATAAGTATCCTAAAGAGGTTCAAACATTGATTTGGGAGAACCGCATGTTGGGCAAGTCCAGTCATCAGGTAAGTCTTCGAATGAAGTCCCGGGCTCTATTCCAGATTCTTCATCTCCGATAGCAGGATCATAAATGTAACCGCAAGCCAGACATTTATACTTCGTTCCATTTTCCGCGATTTTCTCAGTTTTGTCAGACTCAATCCTGGATGGTTCAATGTAGGTAGGTGCATTTTTTGGGGCATGGCCTTTTTTTACTTCCCTGTAATAGTCATAGGTCAATGGAATAGCATTGGCATCAAGAAGGTCATTTTCAATAATTTCACCAATGAACATTAAATGGCTGCCCACATCAACAGTTTTCATCACCTTACAATCAAACCAGGCAATGCAATCTTCAGTTACAATAGGAGTGCCTTGCCGACTTGTTTTATGGCCGAGGTTTTCAAATTTATTTATGTTCTTACCACTTTGATAGCCTAGTAGTCCAATGGTTTCTGCTTTTGCATTCTGATTTAGGATCGAAATAGAAAATATGCCTGATGACTCAATTAATTGACAAGTGAAATTATCCTTATTGCAACTAATTGCAATTTGAGGTGGATTGGCAGTTACCTGAAATGCTGTATTTGCAACATAGGCATTTTTGACTTGCTCATGTTCCGATGTAATTATAAACAGGCCGTAGCTAATTTTAAAAAAGGCTTCAATGTTCATTTTGTGGGTGTTTAAATTATCTGGATAATTAAATTTAGCTTAAATTGAGATATATAGAAAGAAAGCAGGATGGAGATATGCCATTTTAATGGGAATTGTTGATTATTTAGATTGATTGTAAATTAGATATTCGTAATCTTTCTCATGTATATTTTGGAAAGCATGATTTACTTTTGATAAAGTTATTTTCAGAACTTGATAAGAACATTTTTACCTTCATTATTAATAGCATATATTGCTTTTGCAATAAATAGATTAATTGCTTGTTATGAACGAGATAATTGAAAAGGAGTTTTTTTCTGAAAACGTAGTCCGTTTAGAAATTAAAGCTCCTCGTATAGCTAAAGCCCGAAGAGCAGGGCATTTTGTAATTGTTAAGGTAGGTGAAACAGGAGAGCGTATTCCTCTAACCATTGCCTCTGCAAATCCTCATAAAGGAACTATTACTCTTGTAATTCAGCGTGTCGGCGTTTCTTCACGACGTATTGCTGAATTAAATGTAGGGGATGAGATAACAGATTTGGTAGGGCCTTTGGGAGAAGCTACACACATCGAAAATTTCGGAACTGTTTTGGCTTGTGGAGGTGGAGTTGGTGTTGCACCGTTGCTTCCAATTGTTGAAGCTCTTAAAAAAGCCGGAAATAAAGTAATTACTGTCATAGCGGCTCGTAATAAGGATCTTATTATTCTGGAAGATCAGATTAAGGAGTATTCAGATGAGGTTATAGTAATGACTGACGATGGCTCGTATGGTGAAAAGGGTTTGGTAACTGATGCTATGGAGAAAGTATTGCAGCGCGAGAAGGTTGATTTATCGGTTGTAATAGGTCCTGCTATAATGATGAAATTTGCTGCTTTGACTACCAGGAAATATGAAGTGCCAACATATGCCAGTTTAAATACGATCATGGTGGATGGTACAGGTATGTGTGGGGCATGCCGTATAACTGTTGGTGGTAAAACAAAGTTTGTTTGTATCGACGGACCTGAGTTTGACGCTCATCAGGTTGATTTTGATGAGATGTTACTCCGTCTGGGTGGTTATAAAGAAATAGAGAAACAAGCAGAACAAGAATATCTTCAAACAAAAGAAAAAAAATAAGAATGGCTGTCACAAAAGAATTCCTAAAAGCAGAAAGAGAGCAGTCCTGGAGGGTAGATATTCGTGGTTTGATGAAAAATAAGGATCGCACTGGATTAGCAAGAGTTCATATGGGAGAAGTAAATCCTGATGAACGTATTCTTTCTAATATAGAAGTAAATAAAGGGCTGGAGGCCGATGAAGCGGTAAATGAAGCACGTCGATGTTTAGACTGCCCGGATCCGACTTGTATAAGCGGATGTCCGGTAGAAATTAATATCCCAAAGTTTATTAAGCGCATTGAGCAGAATGAATTTTTAGAAGCTGCCAAGGTGTTGAAAGAGACGAGTGCTCTGCCAGCTGTTTGTGGACGAGTGTGTCCCCAAGAGAAACAATGCGAGGCCAAATGCTTTTACCAACTTAAACTGAAAAAAGAACCAGTAGCCATTGGCCATCTGGAGCGATTTGCTGCTGACTTTGAGCGCGAATCTGGTAAAATGTCTGTTCCGGATGTTGCGGCTGGTAATGGGATAAAAGTTGGTGTTATTGGAAGTGGTCCGGCCGGATTAACTTTTGCCGGTGATATGGCCAAACTAGGTTATGATGTTACTGTGTTTGAAGCATTGCACGAAATTGGCGGTGTATTGAAATATGGTATTCCTGAATTTCGACTTCCTAATCAAATTGTTGATGTTGAGATTGATATCTTAAGGAAAATGGGTGTTAAGTTCGAAAATAACTTTATTGTTGGTCGTACTGCAAACATCGAAGATTTAAAAGAGGAAGGTTATCAGGCATTCTTTACTGGGAGTGGAGCCGGTTTGCCTCGTTTTATGAATATCCCTGGCGAAAATTATATAGGCATTTTAAGTTCGAATGAATACTTGACACGTGTAAATTTAATGGATGCAGCTAATCCTAAAACAGATACACCTGTTGTTAGCGGAAAAAATGTAGCCGTTATTGGTGGGGGAAATACTGCGATGGATTCAGTGAGGACAGCCAAGCGTTTGGGGGCTGACAGAGCAATGATTATTTATCGTCGCTCAATGGATGAAATGCCGGCAAGGGTAGAAGAAATTAAACATGCTCAAGAAGAAGGAATTGAATTCTTAAATCTTTGTAATCCTGTTGAGTACTTTGCTGACGAAACGGGTCGTGTAAATAGAATGAAGGTTCAGAAAATGGAATTAGGTGAGCCGGATAGCTCCGGACGCAGGCGCCCTGTTCCGATGGAAGGATCAGAATATGATATTGATGTAGATACTGTTGTTGTTAGTGTAGGTGTTTCACCAAATCCTCTAATTCCAAATTCTTTACCTCAATTAGAAACCACGAAATGGGGAACTATAGTTGTGGATGAGGAAAAATTACAATCATCTATCCCGGAAATGTTTGCGGGTGGCGATATTGTTAGAGGTGGTGCAACCGTTATTCTGGCAATGGGAGATGGTCGAAATGCAGCTGCATCAATGCATACATATCTTCAAGAAAAACTTAACTCATAAAACCATGAAGGATTTTTCAACTACATATTTAGGTATACCTATAAAAAATCCAATTGTTATAGGAAGTTCAGGATTGGCTTCAACCATTGGAGGAATTAAGAAACTAGCAGATGCCGGAGCTGCGGCAATAGTTTTGAAATCTATTTTTGAAGAAGAGATTGTTGCTGAAGCAGAACAAACCATTGGTCAGCAATTGGGAATGGATGAAAACAATCTGGAGTTTTTTGATTACTACGATTATCAGGTGAAAAGTGAAGCACTTGAAAACTATGTGTCGCTTGTTCGTGAGGCTAAGCAATCAGTAGATATTCCGATTATAGCCAGTATTAATTGCTCTTCATATAGCGAATGGGTTTCCTATGCTAAAAAGATACAAGACGCAGGTGTTGATGGTATTGAATTAAACATTTTCAAATTACCATTCGATGTTAATGCCAGTGCGTCTCAAATTGAAGACTTGTATTTTGAGATCATTAAAAAGGTAAAACAATATATAAATGTACCGGTAGGTATAAAATTGAGTTCGTATTTTACCAACCTGGGAAGTGTTTTAAAGCGTTTATCTGAAAGTGATGCGGATGGGCTGATCTTATTTAATCGATTTACAGCCTTAGATTTTGACATTGAGAATGATCAGGTTGTGAGTGGCAAAGTTTATTCCAATCCTGATGATTTTGTTATGCCACTGCGTTGGATCTCGATACTTTCACCGCAAAGTAATTGTGATTTAGTGGCGTCCACAGGTGTACATGATTATAAATCTTTGGTAAAAATGTTAATGGCTGGAGCAGCTTCCGTTGAAATAGTTTCTTCGGTGTATAAAGAAGGACCCGAAGTAATTGGCTGGATGCTTGGTGAAATGGAAAAATGGATGGAGCGTCGTGGCTTCAATTCAATTGCGGATTTTCAAGGGCGTTTAAGTCAAGGGAAAAACAGCAATCCTGAAGTTTTTGAACGTGTCCAGTTTATGCGCTATTTCTCAGGGCATAAAAGTTAAATTAGAGAAGACTAAGAAGTATATAAAGAAGGCAGTTAATGATGTTTCATTACTGCCTTTTGCCTTTGCTTTAAATACTTAAGTTAGTCTTTGATTCTTAATGAATAATTTCTATCTTTGCGCCCTGATTATATAAACCTTCTAAAAATTAGGAAGATATGTTAAATCGTTATGAAACCGTTTTCATTTTAACTCCCGTTTTGTCTGATGTTCAGATGAAGGAAGCGGTAGACAAATTCAAAGGTTTGGTTACCGAGAATGGAGGTAAAATGGTGAACGAAGAAAATTGGGGCCTTAGAAAATTGGCTTATCCAATTCAGAAAAAATCAACAGGTTTTTACCAGTTGTTCGAATTTGAAGCAGCACCTGACTTCATTTCAAAGTTTGAAGTAGCTTTTCGTCGTGATGAGCGCATCCTACGCTTCTTGTCGTTTAAATTAGACAAGTATGCCGCTCAGTATGCAGAGAAAAGAAGAACTAACAAAAAAGCAGAAAAGGAGAACTAGACCATGGCACAGAATCAATCAGAAATCAGATATCTTACTCCTCCGTCGGTAGAGATTAAGAAGAAGAAGTATTGCCGTTTTAAGAAAAACAAGATCAAGTTTATTGATTACAAAGATCCTGAGTTCTTAAAGAAATTTTTAAATGAGCAAGGTAAAATTTTACCTCGTCGTCTAACAGGTACTTCTTTGAAATACCAGAGAAAAGTTTCTCAGGCAGTTAAGAGAGCACGTCACTTGGCCTTGTTGCCATACGTAACCGATTTGATGAAATAAGAAAAAGGAGGATTTACGATGGAAATTATTTTAAAAGAAGATATTCAAAATCTTGGCCATAAGAATGATATTGTAAGCGTGAAGAATGGTTACGGACGTAACTATTTAATTCCACGTGGTTTGGCCATTTTGGCTACAACTTCTGCCAAGAAAGTTCATGCGGAAAACATCCGCCAGAGAGCTCATAAAGAAGAGAAGATCAAAAATGAAGCTCTTGAATTAGCTAAAACACTAGAAGGTAAAGCATTTACTATTGGTGCTAAAGCAAGTTCAACAGGTAAGATTTTCGGTTCGGTTAACACAATTCAAATTGCTGAAGCTTTAACTAAAGATGGATTTGCTGTTGAACGCAAAAACATTTCGATGAAAGACGATGCAAAAGAGTTGGGTACTTATACTGCGACTGTTAAATTGCACCGCGAAGTTAAGGTTGACATCTCAATTGAAGTTGTTGCCGAGTAACATTTATTAATCTACGGATTAAACATTTTTCAAACAGATATAAAAACCACCATGGGGACATGGTGGTTTTTCTTGTCTTATACTATAGAATTAAGAAATTAGATCCAAAAAAAGCCGAACTGTAAACAGAACGGCTTGGGAGGATATCCATTCAAAAATGGATGGTATTGTTTTTACTTTACAGCAATAGTTTCAATTTCTACCATTACCGACAGTGGTAATTCTTTAACTGCAAATGCGGCTCGTGCAGGAGGATTTTCTTTGTAGTACGATCCATAAACTTCATTCATGGCCTTAAAGTTAAGCATGTCACTTAACAGGCAAGTGGATTTTACTACATCGCTAAAACTATAACCGGCTTCCTCAAGTATTGCTGAAATATTTTTCATGACTTGTTCGGTCTGTTCAGTAATTCCGCCTTCAACAATTTTACCTGTTGCAGGATCAACTGGTACCTGACCTGAAATGTACAGTGTTCCATTTATCTCAACTGCTTGGCTATATGGTCCAATAGCACCAGGGGCTTTGTCTGTGGATATTATTCTTTTCATTATTTTGTTGATTAAATATTAAAATTCTACTAATTATAGAAATTGGCATTGTCACGTGGGCTGCTTCGTTTTTCATATTTCAAGTCCTGAAGCATACTTGAATTAACTCTAATTGTAAAGAAATAGGATTTGTATCTACCTACCGGAACAACGTTAAAATTCATGCTCCAGCAATGTAAATCTCTGCTTACTCCAACGTTGGTATGGGCCAGGGTTTTTTGATCAAAGCTATAGCCCGAAGCGAAGTTAATCTTCCATTTTGGAGTCAGGCTGACATTACCATTAAAGTTTATATCAGAGGTGACTTTAAAGTCATAATCCATTTTGGAGGGATTGAAATCCCCTCTGCTAAGCCTGAACGAATAGTTGAAGGATAAATTCCATGGTATTGAAAATTCGGCATAGCCATCATCCCCTTCTGTGAGATTTGTGTTTCTGTTCTTATCGAAGGTAGGGAGTTGCGAACGTACATCATCCGGATTCATAGGATCGGGAATCGGTGGTTCTTCGGTTTCCTCTGCTTGCTCGTCTTCTTGTCTGTCCTTTTTCTTAAAAGTATCTGAGCCGAAATTAAATCCAAAACTCAGGTTGGCACTTTCTAAGCGCGCAATCCTTCTTTGAGTTGACCAAACAGATTTGTTTACACGTATTACCTGCCCCGTTTTTGTAGTATCAAGTGCATAGGGATCGAATCGAGCTCCAAAATTTATATTGGTACCAAGTATTTTAGTTCGTCCCGACATGGATATTGGTTGCCATTTCAAGGAATCAGCCAAAAAGTTGTAACTGGTATTAAAGTTAAGGCTCTCAAGAATCTTAGCCTTTTTAAAACCAGTAGAATCTTTATCGCTTTTTAGCTTCATTTCTAAGGTGTTGCCTAAGCTGAAGCCCATTGATCCTGAGCGCCCTTTTCCCGGAACACCATAAATAGCACCTTCGTAATATGAATATTCATGCCTTACAACTTCATCCTGATCCGGATTATAGTACTCAAAGTAATCGTAATAACCATATGAAGGATCTCCAAAATCCGGTCTGTAAGAAAACGAAACGGAGGGGGTGGCTACGTGACGAATCGCATCAACTTTATTTCCAAATAACTTTCTCCATGGCTTAAAGAAGGTGTATACCTTAGTTGAAGTTCCTGCACTAAAACTATAATCATATACCCGGTTGAAACCTGATGTTGTATCCGTTTTAACAACTGTATTAGTTGTAGGATCATAACCTTGTTTAGTTTTGGAAAAGTACCATCTTTCAGTATAGTTAAAAGATGGATTAACAGTGAAATGTTTTAAGAATTTTAAATTCATAGCCACTGGTACACTATGCTTAACTCCATTTTTCCATTGTGTAGAAAAAGCATCGCCATCAACCCTTAAATCATTTTCCTTAGCATGAACATAGTTTTTTGCATTACCAGTATATGAAATATTAATTTTTTCTAATAGATTTTCGTTTGTGCCAACTTTGTTTTTTCGTTTAAAAGGATAAAAACGATTAACTGTGAAAGTTAAATCCGGAATGGTTAAGTCAATAGTAGTATCACGACTATTCTGCGAATGTAAGAGGTTAGCTGAGAAATTAAAAGGTCGGCCTGCCCAGCGTCTGCTATAGGAAACACTTGATCGTTTTGTATTTCTGGAAATGTCACTTTGATTTGGGTCAACAAGGTTATTAACGTTGTTTTGGTCGAAGGAGCTGGTTGAGAAATTTACACTGGCAGAAAAGTTTTGATATGGATTAGCCTTTGCATCCTGACGATGCGTCCATGCAATTGACATATCTTTTGTTTTCCTATAATCCGGTAAATCTTTTTCACTAAATATGTTCACTAAATATTGGAAATTAAATCGACCACTGTATTTATAACGCATCTTGTAATTCGAACCTAATCGGGTGGCCCAAGAACCATTTGTAAAAATGTCGGCTTTAACCATTAAGTCGAAATAGTCATTTGCTGCCCAATAATAACCACCATCGGTTAAACCAAACCCACGTTCAGCCTCATCTCTAAATGATGGAAATATAAAACCAGAACTATAGGATGAAGTACTTGGTATCATTGCAAATGGTATGACTAGAGGCAATTTAACATCTTCAACTACCAGATATGCTGGTCCGGTTATTGTTTTTTTGCCAGGAACAACTTTTGCTTTGGTTAGGTTAAGGTAGAAATGTGGATGATCGTGATTGTCACAAGTCGTGTATTTTGCATGTTTCATACAATAGGCATCATCTTCAATTTTTTTTGCCCTATTACCAACTACAAATCCTTCCCCCTGTTCCGTAACTATATGTTCGATTATTGCTTTTTCTGATTCGAAATTGTACTTCATGCGGCGCATGGTATATTCTCCACTAGGATCTTTAAATACGGGCAACCCAATTTCATTATTAAGGGAGTCAACCGTTCCGTAAGCAACCGCAGTACTGCTATCCATATCCAAAATAATGGTGTGAGCAGTTAAAAGAACATCCTGGTAGCTGACTTCTGCATCTCCATATAAATAGGTTTTCTGGGTCAGCATGTCCGTAAAAATGGAGTCTTTTGCCTTGTACTTAATTTCAGCTTCAATTGCGAAACCGTTTCTTGAAGGAGGCTGAACAAGCGAATCTTGTTGCAGGGAATCGGGTTGCATTTCCACCCTTGCGAGTGGCTCAGATTGTGCAAAGGCTGTATTTGTATTGAGGCAAACAACTGAAATGATAGTTGTTAACATCAGATTTTTAAACTGCTTTATGTATCTAAAGTATGGAAGTGTCAAAGTGGTTATTTTTTCAAGCGTCCACAAAAATAATTAAAAATTGCGCTTATAGCGGGAAAGAGAAAAAAAATAGGGCATTACTCATTCATTTTTATCTCTTCAATTATTTCCTATTTTTGAACTGTAATCCGTAAATGTATGACAAATTATTTAGTAAATACACGCATAATTTTCTTACTCTTATTGCTATCGGCAAGCTTACTTTCGGCTAATGAGTTATTTGGGCAAAAATCAATATCTCTTAAAACTGTGGTAATTGATGCTGGTCATGGTGGACGTGATCCGGGGGCAGTAGGTAAAATCTCAAAAGAGAAGGACATAGTTTTGGATGTAGCTCTTAAAGTTGGTGCATATTTAAACGAATATTTGCCCGAAGTAAATGTGGTTTATACTCGTACCAAAGATGTCTTTGTTCCCTTAAATAAGCGAGCAGAAATTGCTAATAAAAGCGAAGCTGACCTTTTTGTTTCAATTCATGCCAATGCTATTGGGGCTTCTTCCATATATGGTGCTGAAACCTTTGTTCTGGGTTTGCACCGATCTGAAGAAAATCTGGAAGTGGCAAAGAAGGAGAATGCTGTTATTGTTCTTGAAGAAGATTATAGCACAACCTATGAAGGCTTTGATCCAAATTCAACAGAGTCGTACATAATATTTGAATTGATGCAGAATGTGCATTTAGATCAAAGTATTCATGTCGCATCAATGTTACAAAGTCAATTTCATGATCGTGTGGGACGACGAGATCGCGGTGTTAAGCAAGCCGGTTTTTTGGTGCTAAGAAAGGCTGCGATGCCAAGTGTTTTAGTTGAATTAGGTTTTTTGAGCAATAGGAAGGAAGAACAATTTATAGCATCGGAAAAAGGAAAAACTTATATGGCCTCTGCGCTTTATCGAGCCATTCGTGATTATAAGACTGAATTTGACTCAAAAAGTAAGATGGACGATGTGGCTGTAAAAAAGTTAGAGGTTGAAAAAAAGGCCGATCTGAAAGTTAAATATCGCATTCAGGTCGCTTCAT
Source organism: uncultured Carboxylicivirga sp. (assembly GCA_947503525.1). Classification (GTDB taxonomy): domain Bacteria; phylum Bacteroidota; class Bacteroidia; order Bacteroidales; family Marinilabiliaceae; genus Carboxylicivirga. The sequence continues at coordinate 1,056,232 of CANNEA010000001.1, forward strand.
CCAGATCTAAAATTAATGAAGGCACCAAAATCTATAAAAAGTTTGATGATATTTGGGTATATGAGGAAGGAGAACGGTATAAATATACAACAGGTTGTGCTTCGAATTATGGCGATATCATAAAGCAATTACATATTGTGAAAAAAGATGTTAGTGATGCTTTTGTTGTAGCCTTTCAGGAAGAACAAAAAATTCAACTTAGCGAAGCACGTAAATTGACAGAGCAATAAAGGATAAAAATCTTTATATATTCGCAAGGTCTTTTGATACAAACTTAATATCCATTTGAATGAAGAAAGAAGTAAAGATTGGATTAACTGTACTGTTTTCTTTCGTCTCCCTGGTATGGGGTATAAATTTTTTAAGAGGGAGAGATATATTTCACGTTGGCGATTATTATTATGGCAGCTATGTGAGAATTGATGGCTTGACAAAAGCAAGTCCTGTATTTTACAGAGGTTTTAAAATTGGAAATGTTCGAGATATTGATTTTCACCCAACCGAACCCAATTACTTTTTGGTAACCTTCGAATTAAATAAGGAAATTATTTTACCAAAGGATAGTCGTGCTCAGATTTACAGTTTAGATTTAATGGGTACCAAAGGTGTGCAGTTTATCCCCGGAATGGATACACTTATGCTGGCCATTGGTGATACGATGAATACCTCCGTAATGGGCGATTTGAGGGATCAGGTGAGCATGGAAGTTCTTCCATTGAAGGATAAGGCAGAACGCTTGATTGTTCAGCTCGATTCGGTTTTTACTAATTTACAGGATTTATTCGATGAAGAGAATAGAGCCAATTATAAAGCAAGTCTGGTTTCTTTTCGAAAGTCAATGGACAATTTTGAAAGGGCTTCATCAAATTTAGCCGATCAAATGTCGGAGGGAGGAGATATGGCCAATATAATTAGTAGGACAGACTCTGTGATGCTGACATTAAATTCTCAGGGACCGTATATCGATACTGTGTTTCGAAGTATGGCTGGATTTAGTCGTCAGTTGGAAGATGCTCAAATTGACGAATCCTTGGCGGCTTTAAATCAAACACTCAATAATACTTCGCGTATGTTAACTTCACTAAATGAGAGTGAAGGTAGTCTTGGGTTGCTAATGAATGATAAGGAGCTGTATTATTCTTTAACTGAAGTCTCGACCAGTTTAAATCGCTTATTGATTGATGTAAGACATAACCCCAAAAGATATGTCAGTTTTTCTGCTATTGATATGGGTAAAAAGCTTGTCGTTTCTGATGGTGCATATGGTATTAAAGGTGTATTCTTTCAAGTTCAGCTTCAGGAATCAAAAAAGCCATTAAAAATGGATTCTTTGGTACTTGGCTATAAAGTTTTTGAAGACTATCGAAAATCGAGCTATTATTATTCAATTGGTCAATCACGTGATTTTGATGAAATACAAAAAATTTACGATGAGGCTAAAGATTTTTATGGCGATTCTAAAGTGGTAGCATTTGAAAATGGAGAGCCCATAAGCCTTAAAAAAGCAAAGAAAAAAACAAGATAAAAAAATTATATATATGTAAAGTAGGAGTACTTTAAATTTTTTTTACCTCAAGGTTAAGTTTTTTTTCATATGATGTTACACCTGTTGATTTTACTGTGTTATGTAATCTCTGCTATTATTCACGCAAAGGCATATTGTTCTCTTTATTAACTGTTTAGCCTTAATAATGTTAAAGTACTGATTTCCAAGTATCGAATAGTGTTTTGTAGAATGTCAAGAAAAATTAAGTTTTTTTTTCACTTTTTTTTTCACAAATTTTGTAATCAACAAAGGGATAGTTATCAAACATAATTCTAAAAAGGAACGCGAAAAGAATGAAAGCCGATTACACTAAAGTTTGGACGGATTGCCTGCAAGTCATTAAGGACAATATACCTCAAACTAGTTTCCAAACATGGTTCGAACCCATCAATGCTGTAAAGCTTGAAAAGGATATCTTAACGATACAGGTTCCAAGCCTGTTTTTTTACGAGTATCTGGAAGAGCATTACATCGATTTGCTTAGTAGGACCCTCCGAAAGCAATTAGGAGTTGCAGCTAAGCTTGAGTACAATGTTGTAATGGACAATAGTCACATTGATAATAGTAAACCATATACTTTAAATTTTCCAACTACAAATAAAACAGATTTACGTAATCGGCCGGTGTCTGTTTCTACTACTCAGGAACGTCCTGATATTAGAAATCCTTTTGTAATTCCTGGAATTAAGAAGCTAAATGTTGACCCTCAGTTAAATAGTGATTATAGTTTTGATAATTATATTGAAGGTGATTGCAATAGATTGGCTCGAAGTGCTGGTTTAGCGGTTGCAAAGAACCCGGGGAAAACAGCGTTCAACCCTTTGTTCTTATATGGAAATTCAGGCTTAGGTAAAACTCACCTTGCACAATCCATTGGTATTGAAGTTAAACGCACTATGCCGGAAAAAACGGTATTGTACGTTAATGCTAATAAATTTCAGACACAGTTTACCGATTCTGTAAGAAATAACTCACAAAACGATTTTTTGAATTTTTATCAAATGATCGATGTGCTGATTATTGATGATGTGCATGAATTTGCAGGTAAAACTAAAACTCAAAATACATTCTTCCATATTTTTAATCACCTGCATCAAACAGGAAAGCAATTAATTATCACCAGTGATAAAGCACCGGTTGAATTGCTTGGTTTGGAAGATCGTTTATTATCTCGTTTTAAATGGGGATTATCAGCTGATATACAGGTGCCTGATTTTGAAACACGAGTTGACATCTTGAATCGTAAGATTTATACAGATGGATTAACAGTTCCTGAGGATGTGGTTTATTACATTGCGAGCAATGTGGTTAATAATGTGCGTGAATTAGAAGGAGCATTGATTTCTTTATTAGCTCAGGCAACATTGAATCGTCAGGAAATCAACTTTGAATCTGCCAAGAGCATCATTGATAAGTTGGTGAAGAAAACAACAAAAGAGGTCTCGGTAGAATCCATCTCAAAAACGGTTTGTGATTATTTTGGATTGGATTTGGAAATGCTTCAGTCAAAAACCCGTAAGCGCGAAATTGTGCAGGCTCGACAAGTGGCCATGTTCTTTAGCAAGGGTATGACAAATTCTTCTTTATCAGCTATAGGTGCAAAAATTGGTAAGAAAGACCATGCAACCGTATTGCATGCTTGTAAAGCAATCAATAATCTTATTGAAACGAACAAAGATTTTAAAGGACAAATTAAAGAGATTGAAGCTCAATTGAAATCGTAAGGATATTTTAACTATAGATAAAGGCATTCGGTAATCCGAATGCCTTTTTTTATACCTTAATGTAGGATGAATCATCAAATTAGCTATTTTTACTTGCCTTTATAATTAAGCTAAAATGCTATGAATTCTACATCTAAATAGTTAAAAATGAAACACATATTTTTATCATTAATTGTTATGTCAATTATGGCAACATCATGTCAGGTCAATAAAAAGCAGGAGCTTAATCCCTTTTTCCAAGCGTATACAACTGAATTTAAGGCTCCGCCATTCGATTTAGTTAAGGAATCTCATTATTTGCCTGCATTTAAGAAAGCAATTGAAGAGCAAGAGAAAGAAATACAAAGTATTGTTACAAATACAGAAGCTCCTACATTCGAAAATACAATTTTGGCCTTTGATCGTTCAGGTGAATTGTTATCAAAAGTTGGTAATGTTTTTTACAATGTAAAAGAAACCGATAATAATGAACAACTTCAGGCTATTGCACGAGAAGTATCACCCTTGATAACCAAGCATAGGGATAATATTTCAATGAACCTTGACCTTTTTAATCGTGTAAAAGTTGTTTTTGATCAACGTAGCAATCTGAATTTGGACAAGTTGCAAATACGGGTTGTTGAAAAGTATTATCAGGATTTTGTCCGTAACGGTGCCGAATTGAATAATGAAAATCAGGAAAAGCTAAAGAGTCTGAATGAAGAATTGTCGATGCTAACTCTAAAGTTTGGTGAAAACCAGTTGGCTGAAACCAATAGTAATTTTAGTTTATTGATTGATAATGAAAAGGATCTTTCCGGTTTGTCTTCTGGAGTAAGAGAAGCAGCACAAATGACTGCTAAGCAAAATGGATTTGAGGGTCAATGGATGTTCACTCTTCAAAAACCAAGTTTGATACCTTTCTTGCAATACGCGGATAATCGTGAGCTTCGTGAAAAAATTTACAAAGGTTATTTCATGAGAGGAAATAACGGAAATGAATTTGATAATAAAGAAGTTGCTTCCAAAATGGCCATGTTAAGAGCGGAACGTTCGAAACTACTGGGATTCAATACGCATGCTGAATATGTTATTGATGTCAATATGGCTAAAACACCAGAAAAAGTCTATGAGTTTTTAGATCAACTTTGGGTTCCGGCATTGGAAATGTCAAAAAATGAATTGAAGGAGATGCAATCGATAATTGATGCAGAAGGCGGCGAATTTGAGCTTCAAAGTTGGGATTGGTGGTATTACTCCGAAAAGCTGAGAAAAGCCAAATATGATCTGGATGAATCACAAATAAAGCCATATTTTAAGCTGGACAATGTTAGGGATGGAATGTTTTGGGTTGCTCAGAAACTTTACGGCATTACCATGACAGAAATAAATAGTGTATCTGTTTACAATGAGGCTGTTGAGGTTTTTGAGGTTAAAGAGGCCGACGGTTCGCATCTTGGATTGTTATATATGGATTATCATCCGCGCGCAAGCAAAGGTCCTGGAGCATGGTGTACAAGTTTTCGGGAATCGATAACAAAAGATGGGGTAAAGACTGCACCTTTGGTTTCGATCGTTTGTAATTTCACAAGTCCAACCTCGGATGCTCCTGCCTTGTTAAATTTTGATGAAGTAACAACATTGTTTCATGAATTTGGACATGCTTTACACGGCTTATTTACAGAGGGTGAGTACAAGCGAATTGCGGGAATTGTTCCGAATGATTACGTTGAATTACCATCTCAAATTATGGAGAATTGGGCGGCTGAGCCTGAAGTGCTAAAGCATTATGCACTCCATTATAAAACGGGCGAACCAATTTCTGATGAGCTAATTGCGAAAATCCAGAAGAGTGGTCATTTTAATCAGGGTTTTGAAACCGTTGAATATTTAGCTGCATCTATTCTGGATTTAGACTGGCATGGCCTTAAGGCAGGACATTCGGTAAAAAGCGCGTTGGAATTTGAAAATGCCTCAATGGATAAGATTGGTTTAATAGACGAAATTATTCCAAGATACAGAACTACATATTTCGGTCATATATTCGATGGAGGCTATTCAGCCGGTTACTATGTTTATATTTGGGCGGCTGTTTTGGATACGGATGCATTTGATGCTTTCAAGCAATCAGGAGATCTTTTTAATCCTGAATTGGCCATGAAATTTCGGAAAAATTGTTTGGCTGAATGTGGCGATGATGAAGGAATGGTGCAGTACCAGAAGTTCAGAGGACAGGAGCCTTCCGTAACTCCACTGTTAGAGAAGAGAGGATTGAATTAGATCACTAATTATAAATAAAACGAGGGCCGTAGATAATAAATATCTATGGCCCTCGTTTTTTTGTAAAAGTTGCCATCCTTTTCAGAACAATATATAAGGGATAGTTACAACATACTCTAATAGGGTGACAACTTTTAGCCTTTAATCCATTTTATTATTTCCGGATCATACGGTTTAGTTTTAGGTGAAATAACCTTCTCTATTTTACCTTCTTTACTAATCAAATATTTTTGAAAATTCCACGAAACTTTACTGTCTTCAAATTTATTCTCTTCTTTGGTAGTTAACCATTTGTATAAAGGATCAATGTCATCTCCTTTTACCGATATTTTTGACATCATTTGAAAGGTAACGCCATAATTTTCTGTGCAAAATGTTTGTATTTCTTTCTCCGAACCCGGCTCTTGTCCCATAAAATTGTTGGCCGGAAAACCAATAATCACAAAACCCTTTGCACCAAACTCTTCATGAAGCTGTTGGAGTTGCTCGTATTGTGGTGTTAAACCACACTTGCTGGCCACATTAACTACCATTACTTTTTTCCCTTTCAGCTGCGACATGTCATATTTGTCACCATTTATATCTTTTACTTCAAAATCGTAAAAGGACTTAGCAGCGTTTTGGCTTTGACCGTTAAATGCTATTAGCGTTAAGATAGTGAACAAAATTGATACTCTTTTCATCTTCGTTAAGTTCTAATTAAGTTAAATTTTTAATGTAAACACGCAATGCTGTGTAAAAGTTCTAAATGCTAATTAATCTTGAGATTATGTCTTTAATTTACTGGTCAAATTCGCGAGTAAACGGCACAAAACGAACTGCTAATAAATTTCTTGTTTTAATTTTATTATTCTCTTTTGTAATTATTTTTAAATATTGGCTTGAGCCCTTTGGTCCAACCGGAACAATTAGTTTGCCTCCTTCGGCCAATTGATCCAGAAGGGGCTGAGGTATTTTAGAGGGTGCAGCTGTAACTATTATGGCATCAAATGGTGCATGTTCTATCCAGCCATTATATCCATCCCCATCTTTGCATCTTATATTCTGATAACCAAGTTCTTTTAGTTTATATGCACTTACCTTTGCCAAAGCCGAAACAATTTCAATAGTATAAACACTATCCACAATTTCAGCAAGAATGGCAGCTTGATAGCCACTTCCTGTTCCAATCTCCAAAACTTTATCACGTTTGTTCAAGTCTAGTTTTTCGGTCATATAGGCCACAATGTATGGCTGTGAAATGGTTTGATTATACCCAATTGGTAATGGACAATCGTGATAAGAACGTGCTTTATGTTTCTCCGGCACAAAAAAATGACGAGGAACACTTTTCATTGCTTCAATCACCATCTGATTTGAGATGCCTCTCGCTTCAATTTGATTTCGAACCATTTCTGCACGCATATGCTTGTAGTTTTGAAAAGTGATTAGTAAGGCTAATATGTTGATGATAATAAACACAATAAATAAAATAAATCCAGGCCATAAGGCCTGGATAATTAATAGATTATGATTTTATGTTTTCAAAATGATCTTTTACTTTAGCAACTAGCTGCTTTTGAGTCAGGCGATCTGAACTTTCTGTTTCTATTGGTTTATGACTAAATAAATGGTGCTTTTTAAGTTCTTTTTCAAATAAGTTTTTTGTTTTAGAAGGGCCAAAAATAAATACATTTGAAGCATCTCCAATGTTATCAATTATTTCATCGAAGTAATGATGTAATTGATGTTTCTTTCGGTTGGTTAAGCGTTTGCTTGGATTAACTTGCATTGATCCAAGTCGCGAATAGCTTTTGCCTTCACCTGGAAAACGATTTCTACTTTCAATTTCAGAATCAATTGTTTTTACTGATTCCTCACCATCGGTTAAATTTACCAAGACCGCTTTAGTTGAGTTTAACCAAATTCCAATCTGTCGTTTCATAAAAAGAAAATTTAATGAGCATTAACTTTGGATATCTGTTTGTTCATTTGTTTTATAGGGGACTGATATATGGCTTTGTACAATTAGCCATTCTTTATCTCTTTTTTCCATTACTCCTGTATGCCGGAAACCTTCAATATTAAAAGGTTCACCTTTCGTCTCAAGACAAGTGTCAAGAAGCTGGGAGTACCATGCGACGTTGCCGGTTTTACTAAGTGTGATGTGTGTTTCTTTTTCTGTGATAGAATAACCTTTTCGTTTATCTATTGCCTGGCTCATCCAGTGATAAAAACTATTCCAATCGTACCAGACTTCATCCAGATCAGTTCCGATGTTAACCATGTCCTGATCGTGCGCAAAAGTTTTCGCAAAGGCATTATGATCGCCTTCTTCTTGTGCAATTAACATTTTATTTAAAGTTTCCCTTATGGGAGCCACTTTTTCCGCATCTTTAATTTTAACATCCAGTGTTTTCATGGTGTTGGTTTTAAGCGGTTAGTAATAAAAGAAAATGTATTGTGTGCCTAATTATTTCTGTTTTCTTAATGCTTACGGTTGAATTTGGATGTACAATAAATTTACTAAAATACTGTCATGGTGTCAAGTATTAAATCACCTGTTCCAATGCTCTTTTATTTTTAGTTTCTTTGTAGAAATTTGAACTTAGGCATGCACAGATATTTTATAGAAATGGCTTACAATGGGAGTCATTATCATGGATGGCAAATACAACCCAACGCGATTACAGTCCAGGAAGTTATAAGCGATGCATTGTATAAAGCTTTAGGGCAAAATGTTAATGTAGTAGGGGCAGGCAGAACAGATACCGGAGTTCATGCATCATATTTTGTTGCTCATTTTGATCTTGAGGAAGAGATTGAAGATGTGCCACATATTTTGCATCGTTTAAATCGCATACTACGGAATGATGTTGTTGTGTATTCTCTGTTTGAAGTAAATGAAGAGCTGCATAGTCGTTTCAGCGCAATATCACGTACTTATCATTATTATCTAAAAACTGAAAAGACACCATTTTTTAATGATATTTCTTATCGTCCTACTTTTAAATTGGATATGGATAAGATGAATGAGGCTGCCAGGACCTTATTTAACTATACCGACTTTACCAGTTTTAGTAAGTTGCATACGGATACCAAGACCAATAATTGCAAAGTTGTACAGGCTGAATGGATAAAAAATGGTGATGTATGGGTATTTGTGATTAAGGCTGATCGTTTTTTAAGAAACATGGTACGAGCCATTGTTGGTACTTTGCTCGAAGTGGGTAAGGGTAAACTGTCTGTTCAAGAATTTGAGCAAGTTATAAAAGCCAAAAGCAGGGCAGAAGCTGGAACTTCGGTGCCTCCCCAGGCATTATTTTTAGTTGATGTTGAATACCCAAAGGATGCCTTCGATTCAATAGATAAGAAACCTCCTTTTAGAGTCGATTGATTTTATAAATCGTTCCAAATACTCCAGGAAGCCTCAGCTTGTTTGTACAACATGTCCAGGCCATTTTTAGTAATAGCTCCATTTTGGCCACCTTTTTTCATAAAAGTAGTAATGTCGGGATTGTAAGTCAGGTCAAAAAGTAGATGATCTGAAGTGATCAACTTGTAATTGATGTCAGGACATAGATCTACATTTGGGAACATGCCAAGTGGAGTCGTGTTAATAATTATCGAGTATTGATCAAATAAACTTTGGTCCAGTTCAGAATAGTTAAGGATATTGTTAGAAGAATCCTTACGGCTCACAAATTTAAATTCAATATTCATCATTTCAAGAGCATGTGCTACAGCTTTTGCTGCGCCTCCTGTGCCCAATATCAGAGCTTTTGTATGGTGCTTTTGCAATAAGGGTTCAATTGAATTTCGGAATCCAATTAAATCAGTATTATAGCCTTTTAATATTGGTTTTTTATTTTTCCAGGTGATCTTAACCGAATTGACCGCCTTAATTTTTTGAGCTGTTTCATCCAACTCATCAATATAAGGCAGAATTTGTTCCTTATATGGAATAGTTACTGCCAGTCCTGCTATGTACGGATGATGGTTTAATAATTCCGGCAATTCCTCAATGTTCGGGATTTCAAAATTCAGAAATCGAGCATCAATACCTTCATTCTCAAATTTGCTTGTGAAATATCGGTATGAGAATGATTGAGCTAGAGGAAAACCTATTAAACCAAATGTCTTCATTATTTAGTGATTTGTTTTTTATTTGCAAAAAATTCAGTTGCAACGATACTTGCAATACCTAAAATAATAAAAAACACAGCCAAATAAAACTCAGAATTCATTTCAGGTGTATAATAATCGTAACCGACTGTTTTTATCTTCTCACCGAATTGTTTCGTAATCGGTTCTTTCCAAGGCCATAATATACCTAATGATCCTGTAATGAATCCAGTAAGCATGGCAATGGTTTGATTGTGGAATTTTTTTAAAAGCCAGGATAAAACATGCGAAAATGCAACAAGTCCAACTCCTGCACCTAGTACCACAGGAAAGAGAACTTTAGCATTAAAATCGCTCACAGCATTAATCATGACCAATTGGTAATTGCCAAGTAAAATTAAAACGAATGATCCAGACAGGCCAGGAAGTATCATGCTACAAACTGCCACAACTCCACAAATGATCAGGTATAAGAATGAACTGTTTTCAGAGGCTGGGGTCATTACCGATATGGTAACAGCTATAGCTGTTCCTACTATTAGGCTGATAACAGAAGATACACTCCATTTTTTTACGGATTTACCCACAAAGTAGATAGATGCCAATACTAAGCCAAAGAAAAATGCCCAAATAAAAATAGGATAATGTTCAAAAAGGAATTTGAAAAGTTTGGCCAGAGAAATGATGGCTACACCAACTCCAGTGAATAGGGCGATAAGAAAATATAAATCTATGTGTTTAGCAAAATCTTTTAGTTGGCCCGAGAATAATAATTTAACCGCCTTAATGTCGAACGATTTTATGGCATTGATTAAGCGTTCAAAGATGCCGGTAATAAGAGCAATTGTTCCACCCGATACTCCGGGTATAACGTTAGCTGCACCCATGGCTGCACCTTTTAATGCTGTTTTAAAATAAAAGGCAAAAGTTTGCTTTTCCATTGAAGTATTTTCTTAAAAATTTCTTTGAAATCAATTTACGGTAAGATGGCCTTAGCTTCAGGAATTTCAACCAGTTCAGGAACTTCTTCAAGAAGCGCTGGTAATAAGTCTGTATTTAAAGCTAGTGCCTGACTTAACGCCTGAATGGCTTTTGGTGTATCATTTAAATGTTTGTGCCATATGATGACTGCCAAATAATAAATGGCTGCAACATCCGGGTATCTATCTGTTATCTCAACAAGAAAGTCCTTTAGTTCAAATATGGGATCCAAAGCCATTTTAAGTTTAAGTAACTCTATCCAGCCGGTTATCTCTTCGGGATCAATATTTAATCCATTTTCCAAACTTCTGGCCGCATCATCTGCCTTATCCAGTTCGAAAAGACCTCTTGCATGAGCAAACCAATAATCTGCATTTAAGGGATTAATTGAAATGGCTTGATCAATAGCTTGCAAACCACCTTTAAAGTCTTCTTTTTCCATCATTGCAGTACCAATGCCATACCAGGCATCACCACTTTCAGGCAATTCTTTAGTTACTAATTTATAAAAGCGAATTGCCATATCATAATTGCCCATTTGCTCCCAGCAATCTGCGATATATTGATAGGTTAATACCAAATCCTTGCTTAGTGTAATGTGTTCAAGATAGGCATCCAATGCTTCTCTAAAACAGCCGCTGTGAGCCAGACTGTTTCCTTTATTGAAAAATGCTTCGCCGTGCAGGGGGTTGATTGCAATGGTGAAATCGTATGCTTTACTTGCTTCCAGATATCTTTCTTCCTTATTGTAGAGGATGCCAATGTTATACCAGGCATTTTCCGAGAAAGGATCAAGTTTAAGTAATTGCTCATAAGTAGCAATACTTTTCTTTCTTTCTCCCACCTTGTCAAGAGCAAAGGCTAATTCAAACAGGGCATTTTCGTTCTTTGGATACTTTGAAACTAATTTATTCAAGAACAAAACAGCTTCACTATATACTTCCGCTTGATTGAGATTGTAAGAAATTTCCAATAGAATTTCTTCCTCATCCTCAAATGACATATCTGCAGCACGGCGAAAATGTTTAACAGCTGTATTTATCTCATTCTTCTGGAGCATTATCCATCCGAGAGTAATAAAAACTTCATAGTTAGTACTCTCAATTGGTGCTACTCTTTCCAGTAACAAAAGTGCTTCTTCAATTTGATTATCATCAGCCAGGAATGTGGCCTTTTTTACCAATAAAGATGTGGATTGAGGATGCTGCCTTAAACCAATGCTAAGGATCTGCTCCGCTTGGTCAATTAAGCTTTTCTCAAGGTAAAACTCAAATATATTTTCAACCTGATGAACATCGAAGTATACTTCCTTCTCTGTACTAATCATTCTTTCAAAACGTTCGACCGCCTCAAGTACATCATCATGGTTGGCGTGCAAGAAATCCTGCATATTTTATTATAGTTTTATGCTACAAAAATATTAAATAATTCAGTAATGACAATTACCCGACAATTTTAATACTAACAGGTTATCAACTATTACGATTTATTAACTTATTTGTTTGGACAAGAGAAGTTAAAAAAGCATAAGCCTCATTACGAGGCTTATGCTTTTTGGGTATTTAACATTTAAGGAGTTCAAAAAAAAAGAGGCTGTACTTATGGGTTGGGTATCAGCCTCTATGCCTGCAGAGAATTAGCACCTTTATCGCCAAAACACTAGAATCTTGCGCATTGTTCTCTCAAGCGATCGCCTTGGGGTTGAAATGAAGTCTGAACGAGCTAAAGTTCGCCATTTCATATCGTTCAGTTAGAGTTAAAGAAATCGCCATTTCTTGAATGTATTAAACCTCTTCATTGTTCCTTGGCTAAATAATAATAGAAGGTTACACCTTCTTCTGGATAAGCTTAGTTGTGTGTTATTTGCATTTTCCAGAGTTTGCCTTTGCAAACCGCAATTGAGTTATCAATAGCTATGCCATTGCTTATAATAGTCATTTATTTAGTGAGATAGGAATAAAAGTGTGATGTTTTGAGTTGGTATAAATTGTGCGGAATTGATACACTGAAGTGTGCGTATTCGTTCACTCAAGTTTTTTTTATTTCAAGTATTGTAACTCAGTAAAGAAAAATAACTCTAAATTGGATGATTCAATTTATGAGTCAGATATAAACATATTTATAAGCTATTTATTATGGGATCAAAAGCTCTGCTATTAGTTGATTTACAGAAAGGATTTGATGTGCCAAAGTATTGGGGGAGCGAACGAAATAATCCTATGGCTGAAGAAAATTGTATTTGTCTTTTAAATCATTTTCGAGATAAAGGATTCCCGGTTATTCATGTGAGGCATGGATCTACTACTGCGGAGTCACCGCTTAATCCTAATCATCCGGGATTTGAGTATAAGGATGGTTTGTCACCTGCTGCCCATGAAGTTGAATTTACTAAAAAGGTAAACAGTGCATTTATAGGAACTGGTTTACAGGCTTATCTCTTGGATAATAACATCAATACTCTTTTTATAGTTGGTTTAACAACGGATCATTGTATTTCAACATCAACCAGAATGAGTGGTAATCTTGGTTTTAATACTTATTTAGTTGAGGATGCTACAGCTACCTTCAATAAAAAAGGGACAGATGGTACCGTTTATTCGGCTGATTTAATTCATAAAACGGCACTTGCCAGTTTAAATGAAGAATTTGCATCGGTAATTCAAACCAAGAAAGCCATAGAATTGTTGAAGTAAAAATTAAACTATGGAAAAATACACCACTGTTGATTCTTACATTGCAGATCACCTTGATAAAAAGGATTTGCTCAATGAACTTCGATATGCAATTTTACAAAGCGGTTTAGAAGAAACCATTAAATGGGGAGCACCAAGCTATGTTTATAAGAATAAGAATGTGGTTGGTATCGGAGCCTTTAAATCATATGTTGGGATTTGGTTCTTCCAGGGTGGATTATTAAAGGATAGTAAAAAAGTCTTTGTGAATGCTCAGGAAGGTAAAACAAAAGCCATGCGTCAATGGCGATTTAATTCTATTGACGAAATTGACATTGAACTAATTGGCCAATACATAAAGGAATCAATGGTCAATTTTGATAATAATGTCACCATCAAACCTCAAAAAAAGAGTGATTTAATTGTGCCTGATGATCTGCTTGATGCACTTGCGGATGATTTAGAAGCTTTAGATAATTTTAATGGCTTTTCTACTTCTAAAAAGCGGGAATACGCTGAATATATAAGTTCAGCAAAAAGAGAAGCAACAAAACTTAGTCGTATTAAAAAGATTATACCAATGATAAAAGACGGGATTGGCTTAAACGATAAATATCGAAAGTGAGATTTTACATTGATCCAAGAACCAGAAGAAAAATACCCGTTAATATTCCAAATAAATAAATGGCTTTTTTTCCGATGTTTTTTTCGCGAAAAAGCAGGGCCCCGAATGCAAAGGCAATAACAACGCTTCCGCGTCGTATGGCAGAGATAATTGATATTAAAGCTTCGGGATGACTCAAGGCATAGAAATAGGCAAAATCCGCAATGACAAGCAGGATTCCAACAAATGGAATGCTCCACCTAAACTGAAAGGCACCATGTTTTTTACGTTTGGGATACCAGATAAGAAATACTATTGGTATCATTAAAAATGCTTGATACACGGAGAACCAGCTTTGAACTGCCATTCGATCAAGGTTTTGCATAAGGTATTTATCATACAGTCCGCTTGCAGCTCCTGTAAGTGTAGCGAGAATTACAAACCAAAACCAGATATTACTTTTAAAGCTAAGTCCTTCCAATTTGCCAAGTGTTGAGAACAGATAAAAGAAGGCCAAAGTGGTGATTAAGCCAACCCATTGCAAGGTATTTAATTGCTCTCCAAAAATTAGTATTGCTCCTATGAGAGTCCACAAAGGACCAGTGGCACGGATTGGACTAACAACAGTTAAAGGAAGGTGTTTGAGTGCAAAAAATGAAAAGATCCATGAAGTCAGTACCAAAACTGATTTAGCAATGATTAGTAAGTGAGTATGAAAATCAACTCTCGGGATATATAAGAGATGTTCAGTGCTTATTATATCAAAATATGAAATAACAAAAATAGGGATGAAAAGCAATGCTGAGGCTGCGGTACTGATCAACAAAACGGGAAAAACCGCATTGTTATTTACCGATACTTTTTTCAAAACATCATACACACCCAGAAAGAGAGCAGAGAATAAAGCGTAAATAAACCACATTTAGTTTTGTTTTGGGCAAAACTAATAGTTTTGTTCAGAGGTAGAAACTAAAGTTTTCTATTGCTGATCATTCATCTGTTTTTTGGCAATGCTCAAATTATTGTTTTGCAAAGCTTAAAGGATTTAGTATCTTAGATAAAAACACCTTGCATGGATTATGTGCTAATAAAAAACGGGCAAATTGTTTATGACAATGAGGTGCTAAAGAAGGATCTTCTTATTGGCAATACCAAGATATTGGCCATAGCTGATCGCATTGAACGACCTGAGCCTGAAACTCCGGTAATTGATGCAGGAGGTAAATTTATTATGCCAGGAGCCATCGATTCAAGTATTGCCTTTGCGGATGTTTGTCAGATTGAAAGTGAAGTTCAAAGGCGCTTTAATAATGCAGAGGTTGTTGGTGGATCTACCACCGTTATTGAAACTTTAATGCCTTCTTATTCGCTTGATTCAACAACGGAGATTGTTAATCGACGACAGAAAAAGTTTTTTATTGTTCCGGATTTCTCTTTTCATTTATCATTGCAAGGTTGGGATGGTTTGGGAGGTAAGGATATTGATTATAGCTATTCGCATGAAGGTATCACATCGTTTTACATGAGCTGGCCGATGGTTGAGAAATTTAGCCAGAAGAAAATGGTTGAGATGTTGCAAATAATTTCTTTCTTCGATTTGCTAGTGGTAATTGAAATGGAGCAAGCTGAAATTTCCGGAATAGGATACCCGAGTTCTCAGCACAAAAACGAAGAGGCAATCTCAAATCATCTTAAAGACTTACGAAGTATTATAAGCAAGGTTGTAGATGCGGGATGCAGATTATGTCTTTTAAATATTTGCTTTCAGGAGCAGTTGGAAATCATTGAGGAATTCAAGGAGACTGATTTGATTAATGCTCAATTGGTTTTTCCATACAATTTGGGTGATTCAGATAAATATGAAGTAAGTAAAAATTCGATATTCACAGGTTTTTCATTAGTTGATCAATTAAATTTGATTCCATTTGATCGTTTTTGGGAGCTTTTAAAGGATGTACGTTATACCATTGCCCGACCCTTATTAAATCTTTCTGTTGAGGGAATTGTAAAGGATAGTCAGGTAAATAATCGGCCTGATGAGTTCTTTCTTTTAAAGCATTTTCTTTCGGTGATTTATACAGCCGGAGTAGTGAATAAAAATATTACCATCCAGGAATTTGTTTCGATAGTAGCTGAAAGAAATGCTGTTTTATTTGGTTTGTACCCGCAAAAAGGGGTATTAAAAGTTGGGTCTGATGCTGACATTGTGATTTGGGATCCGGAATTTGAAAGGAATTTATATTGTAATTTCCCCAAGGGCATGATGGGTGAGAGTAGTAGCCAAAAACTAAAAGGAAGGTCAGGATTTGTATTTGCACGAGGTCGCATGGTCTACGATGGCGAAAACTTTAATGATGAGGGATGTTGCGGACGTTTCTTGTATAGAAGTCCAGTGTCCTAATTAATACTGGCGGCTTCCTTTTTATATACTCCATATCTGTAACTTAAAATAATTATATTTGCCAAGCAAAATGACGTCAATGGCAGTAAGTGATAATGGCAATTTAAATACGGTTAACCGACCACATAAAGGCAAAGCAAACGATTCATTATTTGATTTAAATCGAATACTATTACTTTTAAAAAAGAATTGGTATTTGTTTTTAATATCTATTCCAATTTGTGTAGGGTCGGTATATGCGTATCATCGATATACTGTGCCGGTCTATCAGGCACGTGCTACGTTATTACTGAAGAGTGGTGAAAAACGTTCTATTTCTCAATCTGATTTAATAGAAGGATTTGGCCTTTCACCAGAAGTAAGAAGTGTAGAAAATCAGACTTTTATTATTCGCTCTAAAAAGCTGGTATTAAAAACCATTGATCGCCTTGACTTTGGTGTTTCATATATCGCCGAAGGTAATTTAAAGGATACTGAATTATATTATAACAAGCCTTTTATTGTAGAGTTTGATTCATTGCATCCTCAATTGCTGAATACACCTTTTCATATTCAATCTGTTTCAGATGATGAATTGAATATCAAAGTGCAGACTGAAGGAGGAAACTTACACCTTTTTAATGGTAAGGAACGAGCGGGTAGAGTTGGTGCTGTGAATCTGGAAAAGACTGTTCGGTTTGGCGAGTGGGTGACTCAAAAAGAATTTTCATTTAGGATACTTCGTTCTAATTCGCATATCAGTAAAGATATGACATATCATTTTGTATTTAAATCGCACAATCAGTTGGCGAATGAATACAGGGGGAAATTAGGGGTTAGTTCATATCGGGAAGGCTCAAGTATTATTTTTGTAACAGCTACCGGTACCAGTCCGAATAAAATTCAGCGCTTTTTAGATGTCTTATGTGAGGTTATTCTGGAACATAATCTGGACCAGAAAAACCATATGGCCACCAGATCTCTGGCGTTTATTCAAGCTCAGTTGGAAAACATATCTGATACATTGGAGAATGTGCAGAATCAATTACTCGATTATCGTAAGACGAACCGTTTTATGGGGCCGTCTGAGTTTTCTCAAAAACTGGCAGAACAATATTTTGAAACAGATAAGGAGATCAAAATGATTGAGATGCAAGAATCGTATTATAGGTACTTGCAGAATAATCTTGATGATGCCACGGATATAGAAGAGTTTATGTTACCGGCTGTTGATGATGAAAGTACCGGCTTTATTAATCAATTGGTTCTTCAGTTAATTGCGTATCAAGAAGAGCGAGAGATGTTATTGAGTGCCGCTGAAAGTGATAATCATTATATGCGGACTTTGGATAGTAAAGTTGATGTCACAAGAGAAAACCTTAAAAAGGCGGTTAATCAGGTGTTAAGAAGTTTGAAGTTGGAAAAGCAGAAGTATTCACGAAGTATCAACGATATTGTTGTGGATATGAACGAACTGCCGGACCTGGAAAAAACTTACCTGAAAATAGATAGAGCGTATAAATTAAATGATGCGATTTATACCTTTCTATTACAGAAACATTCTGAAACGCAGATCGCCAAAGCAAGTAATGTGCCGGACAATGAAATAATTGATAATGCATCCATCTCAGCTATAGTATCGCCCAATAAAAAAAGTAATTATCAGAAAGGTTTTATGCTGGCACTTTTGATTCCGGCTGCATTTTTAGCATTGAAAGAGTTCTTAAATACGAAAGTTCGCAGTAAAGAGGATGTGCATAATCTGGCTCCTGATGTTCCTATTATGGGAACAGTTGTTCACAGCGCAAGTTCGCATGCTGATGTTATTCATGAGCATCCACATTCAATCATTAGTGAGTCATTTAGATCAATTCGAACTAAGCTGAAGTTTATGAGCAAAGATTCGAAGGCTAAAGTGATTACTTTAACAAGTACCAATACTGGTGAAGGAAAAACTTTTTGTGCGCAGAATCTGGCTTCTGTTTTTGCCATTTCCGGAAAGAAGACCATATTATTGGGCTTTGACCTGCGTAAGCCGCGACTAACTGCTTTGTTTGAACTTTTAAATAAACCGGGCTTATCAAATTTCCTTATTGGTGAAAATAAGGTTGATGAAATCATCTATAAAACTCAGTTTGATAACTTATATATTATGCCAGCCGGACCGGTTCCTCCGAATCCAAGTGAGTTAATTTCCGGTATGGAGACCATGGAATTATTTGCTCATCTGCGCACTAAGTTTGAAGTTATTATTGTGGATTCTCCACCAATTGGTTTGGTGGCTGATGCACGTATGTTAATGCAGGAATCGGATTATAATTTATTTGTAGTAAGGGCTAATTATACCATGAAAGATCATATGGCCTTAACGGTTGAGAACTTAATGGAGGAGGATGTAAATAAAATAGGCATTGTACTAAACGATGTATCGCTTAAAGAAAAGGGCTACGGTTACTATTCGTCTGAATATTATAGTACTTATTATACAAGTGACAACTCATAGTGTTATTTTAGTTTGAGTTTTTTTAAAGCAGTATTAATAAGGTAGCCAAACATTCGATAGGTGACCAATGCTGAATGATTAATTAATTTGAAGCCTTTTAATTGGCCTTTGTTGCTCAAGCGGCTTGTAGCAATATTAAATTTCGATTTGAGTCCTCTGGCTTCTCTAATTTGTTCAAAAATTAGTTGATAGCTTTCACTTGTATTTTGCTGTGTTCCGGCCCTGAAACTTTTAGCCACACGTTTTATTTCGGTTTTATCCAAATGGTATTCTTCAGCCATAGGCCAATTGGGAAGCTCTTCACCCGAAAGACAATAATAGATCGTACCGGCAAATGTTAAGGGCTTAAGTAAATTGTATTTTTGAGCTTTTGAGAATAAGTCTTCAGCATTAAACCCAATTAAATCTCCAGAACAGACTTTTAAATCATAAAACCAGCTTAATCGAAGTCCTCCTCGCAGATAGGTGTAATAAAGATGTGTGGCAACATAAAAAGCAGATAGAATCACATCTGGTCCCGGTAAGGCAATTTTGTCTTTATTCCAAATACATGAATGGTCAAACAAGTCATCAAGTGGAATATTGAATTTAGCATTTACAGGCAATAGAGTTCGGTGTACCTCTATCATGGTATTGATGTGCATCAAACTCGGCAAATGATGATCGTTATCGGCAACTGATAGCTCCTGATCCTGACCACGGGCGCCATTTGCTTTAAGTATTTTATAGGCTTCAATAGCCTTTCCTGATTCGATTAATACATCTATGTCACTCATTGGGCGTAAAGCCGAATCCTCATATCTTGTAAATGCTAATAGGCTCCCCTTTATAAATATATATTTGATTTCATTCTGATCAAGAAGTGATCTGATCCATTCAATTGTGCTATATAAATGAGTGTTTTTTAGTAGGGTTGTGAAATAGGCTTTTTGTATTTTACTCTGAGCTTTTTCTTCTGAGATGTTACAGCTGGAGTTTTTTAATAAAGGGCCAAGTCCATTGCTGATTGCATAAGTTATCGCTTCATTTTCAGAATCTAAGTCTGTGGTTTGAGACTGAAAGATGGTTTTAATAACAGCTAGCTCATAAGGCAATAGTTGCTTATAAAATATAGCAGATAACTCATCAAGTTTATGTTGGTTCGAATTGTTCAATTGCTTTTTAGGAATTGAGTGAGTTTGCTGGCGTTTTTTATAAATAAGGAGTATAGACCTCCGATTTCATTGGCTTTAAGAGCTCTATAATCCTCTTTTGATTTTTGTATAATATTTGAAATCGATTTATTACTTGCTCCACCCATCCTCATTTTTACAATCAACTTATCCAGAAAGTAAGGCCTGGTATCAGCTTCTGAAAATAAGCGTAATGTAAAATCGTAATCTGCCGCAATGGAGTAGCTTGTATTAAATCCATTTAGTTTTTCAAATAGCTCTCTTTTTACATATAAAGTGGGATGAGGTGGCATCCAGCCTTTTTTAAGTAAACTTGGTTTGAAAGGATTGCTTCGCCAATGTCTTACCGTTTTACTGAGGTCATCTGATTTAACGTAGTTTAGGTTGCCATAGATTACGTTACAACTATTGTTCTTAATTGCTTTAATGATTGATTCTACGGTATAATTATCGGCAAATACATCGTCGGCATGCAAATAACCAACCCAGTCTCCTGTGGCTAGTTTCAGACCTTTATTCATGGCATCGTAAATGCCGCTATCTGCTTCGCTGATCCAATTACTAACTATGTTTTCGTTCGCTTTAATTATAGCTTGTGTTCCATCGTTTGAATTGCCATCCACAATTATATATTCAATGGAATCAAATACACTTTGAGATTTAATGCTATCGAGGGTTGAGTGAAGTGTAGAAGCACTATTGTAAGTGACAGTAATTATGGAAATTTTATTTTCGTCCATGTTTGATTTTAATAGTATAACAACTCAATGTCTTTTCTTAAGGTTTCTTTGGCTTTGTTTAAACGAAAGTTTGTTTCATTCATGCTTCGCTCCATCAGTTTCTGGGAAAGTTCAATCGACGGTTGATCCGGTTTCACTTCACCCGAGCAAGTATTGATGAGTTTAATGATTTCATCTCTCGACTGTGTGATCAGCTCCCACGATTTAGCTGGAAGGTAAATTTGCATAGCTAAGTTATGTTCAAATTCCTTTCTTATACTTTTAAGCAATATGCTATGCATTTGTAAATTGCTAAGGCCTTGCTTCTGTTCTCTTAAAACAATGGTTTCCGGATTGATCCGTTCAAGAAGAATAATGAGACGTTCATAGGCTTGTATTTTTAAGGGTAACATTTCCTTCTGAACTGCAAGCGAAAGTTCTAATTGCTTCATTTTAAGGTTCTGTTTCAAAAACCAATTAACCAATATTAGCATTGGTACTCCTAGTAATAAAAATGGTACAGCGTATGTGCTTATTCCTTGCCAATCAAACATGAATAGAAAATTTATTTTTAAGTGTTGAACAACCTAATTATACAAATACCTAAAATAATGTTGAATTAGTAATAAATTGTAACTTAAGCATGAATAAAAATAACAAATTACTAATTTCATCTAATCAAAAACAGCAAATATCAAGTATTTAAGTCTTGTGGGCTTGTTATTTTTCTTTAGTTTTGCATCAACAAAGCTGCAAGATAAAAAATGTTTTTGTATCGCAGTTTTATTTTTAGATTCAGTAATTAGGCTTGTAATGTAAAGTTCAGGCTGCATAAGAGGATAGAAGTTATATGGAGTATCTACAAATTTCGGATAGGATTAATCGTTTGTCGGAATCGCAGACCATTCTGATGAACCAAAAAAGTAAAGAGTTACAGGATAAAGGTGTTGATGTAGTGAATTTGACTTTAGGTGAGCCAGATTTTAATACTCCTGATCACGTTAAAGAAG
This sequence comes from uncultured Carboxylicivirga sp., assembly GCA_947503525.1. Lineage (GTDB taxonomy): Bacteria > Bacteroidota > Bacteroidia > Bacteroidales > Marinilabiliaceae > Carboxylicivirga. The sequence goes on from CANNEA010000001.1 coordinate 1,077,906, forward strand.
CCGCTATAAAGGCGATTAATGATAATTTAACCAAATATCCTCCGGTTCCGGGTTATCCTCAATTAAAAAAGGTAATCTGTGAAAAGCTAAAAAAAGATAATGGCTTAGATTATGATCCGTCACAAATTGTTGTTTCAGCTGGTGCCAAGCATAGTTTGGCTAATGTGTTGCAATGTTTAATAAATGCCGGTGATGAGGTTTTAATACCAGCTCCATATTGGGTAAGCTATATTGATCTTGTCAAATTGGCTGAAGGAACACCTGTTGTAATTGAATCAAGTGTTGATACCGATTTTAAGATCACACCTGATCAATTAGAGAAGGCCATTACGCCAAAAACTAAGGCTATAATGTTCAATTCACCATCTAATCCTTCTGGTAGTGTGTATTCTAAAGAAGAAGTACAGGCTTTGTCTGAAGTGTTGAAAAAGCACGAGAAGGTGGTAGTGATTTCTGATGAGATATACGAAAAAATCAATTACAGTGGTTCTCATGCCGGTTTTGCGGAGGTTGATTATTTAAAGGACCGCACTGTTCATATTAATGGTGTTTCCAAAGCTTATGCCATGACAGGCTGGCGTATTGGATATATTGCAGCGCCTGCTGCCATAGCCAAAGCCTGTTCGAAATTGCAAGGGCAGTTTACCTCAGGTGTATGTTCTATTGCTCAAAAAGCTGCAGAAAGTGCTTTAGGTGAAAGCCAGGATTGCGTTGAAGAAATGCGTCAGGCATTCCTGAAACGTCGTGACATGGTTTTGGATCTGGTTAGCGATATACCCGGTTTTAAAGTGTCAAAACCTGAAGGTGCATTTTATATTTTTCCAGACTTGAGTTACTATTTTGGTAAAAGTTTTAAAGGTCAGGAGATGAAAGGATCAGGTGATTTGTGTTTATACCTTCTTGAGGTTGGGCATGTAGCTTCTGTTCCTGGTGTTGCGTTTGGTGATGACCGTTGTATTCGATTCTCCTATGCGGCTAGCGAAGAACAATTACGCAAAGCTTTTGCGCGTTTGAAAGATGCTTTAGCAGAGCTTAAATAGTTCTGAAAGGCAAACTCATACTATCTAATAGTAGGATGAAAAGTGTGAGTTTGCCCTAAATAAGCTTTTTAAAGCTGAAAAGTCCTTATTCTTTTATAAACACTTTATAGTGTTCATATCTTTTAAATATTTGTCTTACGTAGGTATAGGGTTCTAAGCCACTTGTGTAGCCGTGTTTAACAGCCTCATCATTATAGTTTTTAGGATATCTTAAAGCAAGTATCATCTCTTCAACATTTCCATCCCATTTGTATGGATCTAAATGTTTCTTTAAGGCCAACCTTTGTGCATCTGATACATGTCCATAACCACAATTGTACGATGCCATAGTTAATTTAATTCTTTGTATGGAATCCGGAACATCTTCAAATTGTTCCATTAAGTACTGTAAATACCTTACTCCACCATTTAAACTTTGTTTAGGGTCATTGCGATTTTTAATGCCTAATTCCTTAGCCGTTAAAGGCATAATCTGCATTAAGCCTGAAGCACCTGCCCAGGAAACAGCATTGGGGTCAAATCTGGACTCTTGATATACCAGCGACATTAATAATCGCCAATCCCAATCTAACTGTTTAGCTTCATTCTTTACTAAATCGTCATATTTACTTATTTGGTTGTTTTTTAAGCTGTAAAAATCGCTATTAACCCTCTTTCTGAAGTCTTTCTTGTTTTTATAATACTTATTGTAAGTGACATGGTAATCCGTTTCACGCTTATATTGAGTCAACCATTCGTTGATTTTAGATAGTAACACAGGCGAGTTTTTTCGTGTTGCCCATGCCATGTTTTGAGTAGTACTGATTTTTATTTCAGTATTTAAAATGGGATAATAGGAGGCGAGTAAACTTGCAATGTTATTATCTGCAACGGTATATTTTAATTTACCCTCAGCAACCAGCTCAATAATTTCCTCAGTAGTCATATCACCCGGCACTTCGTCAATGATGATTTCCCCACCTATTTCATCAGAAAGATTGAGTAATCGTTTGTAGTATGAAGAATTGGCTCTCACGCTTACCTTTTTTCCAATCAACTCTATAGGGTCATGTAATAAGGAGTCTTCTATAACTTTCCAGTGCAAAGCATACCATTTTTCTGGCATTTTTTGCACCAATACCTGGTGGCTTGAAAATAAGGGTTTTGTAAAACTTACAAGATTATTGCGCTGACCTGTTTGTGCTATAGTATGGGCAATTAAATCAACATCTCCACGATTAAGATATATAAACACACTGTCTATATCATTGATTATGTGCAAATCAATTTCGAGTGCCATGTCATCGGCAAACTTTTTGAGGAGTTCATACTCGAATCCCATTGTTCTTCCTTTGTATAGAAAATAACTGGTTCCACTATAAGTGGTTAATACTTTTAATTTACCCTTCTTCACAATCTCATCCCAGTCTCTATCAATGGGAGTTAATCCAGCTTCTACGCTATCTATGTATTGATGATTTTCTTTCGATTGTCTGGAAGTATCTTGTTGTTTGGATGATTGAATGCATGACGAGTATACAATTGATACAATGAAAAATACAAATGGTAAAAGTAATCTCATATATGACATTTAGGTTAAATATATTATCGTCTAGAGCCCGGAGAAGGACACTAAATACCTCCTCAATATATATAAAAATCACAAGTGGTCGGCAAAATCTATTTTGTTCTTTATATACATGTAGTGGGTGTATCTTAAAATTAATTACAACTCTGAAAGGATACGATTAAAGAGTTCCCTCTATTTTTTAGTCGCTCACCAGTGTTTTTTTATATACTAAAATAATTGTTTCTTTGGATTACAATTGTAATCTCATTGTAGCAACATGGATAAACAAATACCGCAAAATACAAATAGCGAAGGAAACATTGTAGATTTCAGCGATGTGTACATTCGTCAGCAAGAGCACCTTATTTTGCAGAACGTCAATTTCAAAATCCAACCGGGTGAATTCGTTTATCTTATCGGAAAGGTTGGAAGTGGAAAATCCAGTTTGCTTAAAACAATGTATAACGAATTGCCTTTGCAGGAAGGGTACGGCTTCGTGGCCGGTTATCCTTTAAAAGGACTTAAAAAAAGTAAGGTTCCTTTTTTACGTCGTAAAATGGGAATTGTCTTCCAGGATTTTCAATTGCTTTCTGATCGCACCGTTTATAATAACCTGCTCTTCGTATTAAAGGCTACGGGTTGGAGTAATAAAAAGGAAATAGATAAACGAATACGTGAGGTGCTGTCACATGTGGATATGGTTCATAAGGGTTATAAAATGCCGCATCAGTTATCAGGAGGTGAGCAACAACGTATTGGAATTGCCCGTTCCTTACTGAACGAACCTGATTTAATTTTGGCTGATGAGCCAACGGGTAATCTTGATCCCGATACTTCAGATGAATTAATGGTGCTTTTAAAGAAGATTTGCGAGGCCGGAAAGACGGTTGTTATGGCTACGCACAACTACAATTTATTAAAGAAATTCCCGGGCCGAACCATTCGCTGCGAAGACACACGCCTGACTGAATCGAAACAGGAAGAAATCGATTTTGACCTGCTCGATTAGTCCATTTTAGTTGCAATTAATTGATTAGACTTTCATACGACTCTGTTTGTGTGCCCTTAAAGTTGACTCTTAACTATTGATGTTTAGCCAGAATAAAAATACTATCATAGTTCATTTTCTGGCTGCCTCATATTTTTTATCTTTAGCCAATATTCCAACTCAAGTACAGACTAAATTGTGTTGAGTTGCGTTTATTTAGTAATCTATCTTAATTTCTATAAGCCATAGGCTCATGATAAGAAAAATCGTTTTTCTATTATTTGTTGGAATTCTACAGTTTAGCGTTGCTCAAAAATCGCTTAAATACTACTCCGTTGAAGAAGCTTACGATAAAGGAATGGAGTTATTCAGCCATAAAAAATATGGTTTAGCTCGCATTCAATTTGCTGATTATGTTGAAGCAAATAAAATTAACATGTCTTCGAGGGTGGCTGAAGCTGCATATTTGCAAAGAGTATGTGCTCAAAAACTGGGTAATGATGATCTTAAGTACCTCTGGGAAGATTTTATAAAGTCATATCCTTATAGTAACCGTTTGCCATATGCCAAAATGAATATGGGCGACTTCTATAAAGATGACAAAAAGTACAGACAAGCTTCGCGATGGTATGAGAAAGTTAATGCGAATGGTCTGGATAAAGAAACTCAAACGGATTATTACTTTTCTGCCGGCTATGCCTTGTTTATGCAGCAAAAGTATGATGAGGCTTTAGTGTTTTTTAATAACATCAAAGGACAGGATAATAAATACTACAGTTCGGTTCAATATTACTATAGTCATATTCAGTATGAGAAAGGTAATTACCAAACTGCTTTGGATGGTTTTAGTAAGCTGGAAAATGAGAAGGGATTTAGTAAGATAGTGCCATTTTATATTGCCCAGATTTATTACCTGCAAGACGATTATGATAATGCCATTAAGTACGCCATGCCCATGTTAAAGGATGGCAATAAAGATCGTCAGGCAGATATGCATCGCATTGTTGCGGATTCCTATTATGGAAAGAAGGATTACAAAAATTCCATTAGCTATTATAATAAAGCCATAGAGTTGTCAAGCAAGGCCAGACGTGAAGATTTTTATCATCTGGGATTTGCGCTCTATTTCATTAAAGATTATGAGAAAGCTACTGAGGCGCTTTCACAGGTAACATCTCTTGAGGATGTTATGTCGCAGAATGCCTATTACCATTTGGGCGATTGTTACATGAAATTGGAAGACAAGAAAAGAGCACGTGTGGCTTTTGAAGCAGCTTCGAAGTATGATTTCGACAAGGACATTCAGGAAGATGCTTTATTTAATTATATCAAGCTGAATTATGAATTGGCTTTTTCTCCATTTAATGAAATCATCAATTCATTCATGTCCTACATCGAATTGTTTCCTGAAAGCGATAAGATTGATCAGGCTTATGAATATTTGGGAAAAGCTTTTTTAACCACTAAGAATTACCGTGAGGCCTTGGCTTCAATGGAAAAGATTCAGCGTAAAACAGGGAATGTATATCGTGCAATGCAACGTGTGGCCTATTACCGTGGTTTGGAATTGTTTACCGATCTGAATTTTGTTGAGGCCATCGATTTTTTTAATTATAGCTTGAAATATGCCGAGTATGATAAAAAAATGAAGGTAGGCGCTTACTATTGGAGAGGAGAGTCATTCTATCGTACGGGGGATTATCAGAAAGCAATTAACGACTTTAGAGAATTTATCTATATGCCGGGTTCGTATCAAATGAAAGAATTCCCTATTGCACATTACAATATTGCCTACTCTTATTTCAAACAGAAGGAATATGCCGAAGCACAAGGTTGGTTTAGAAAATACATTAATATCTCTGATGGTAAGGATCGTGTAATGTACGGCGATGCTTTGAATCGTACGGGTGATTGTTATTACGTCAATCGCGATTTTAATTCGGCAATTGATTTGTATACCAAAGCATCGGGTGTGCCGGAAGGATCACCTGATTATGCTTTATTTCAAAAAGCATTCTGTTTAGGTTTAGCCAAGGAGCATAATCGAAAAATTACGGTGCTTAAGGATTTAAACCGACGCTATCCGAATTCGCAATATGTAGATGATGCCCTTTATGAAATGGGACGCTCATATGTTGCTTTGGGTAATCTGGACGATGCCATATATAACTACAAGCTGATTAAAGAGAAATATCCGAAAGGAAGTTTATCTAAAAAAGCGATGCTGCAGTTGGGATTGGTTTACTACAATAACAACGATTACAATAATTCCATGACCTTTTATAAGCGTGTGGTTAACGAATATCCGGGAACTCAAGAAGCTGAAGACGCTTTGCTTGGAATTCGTAATATTTATATGGATCGTAATAATTTGGATGGATATGTAAGGTATACCGAAAAGCTGGGTGGTTTTGCACGACTGGATATGCGCGAACAAGACTCCTTAACTTTTGTGGCAGCGGAGCGTTTTTATATGAAAAACGAATGCGATCATGCCATTAAGCATTTTCAGAGTTACCTGACGACTTTCCCTGAAGGTAAGTTTGTGTTGAACGCGCATTTCTATAAAGCCGATTGCCAATACAGAAGTGGTCATCTGGATGATGCCTTAAATTCGTTTGAATATGTGGCCAACCGTGAGCGAAGTCTGTTTACCGAAGAATCACTGATGCGAATGGGTGAGCTTAACTTTCAGCAGGGGGCTTATCGTAAAGCTTATGGTGCCTTTGAACGATTGGATGAAGAAGCAGAGATCAGTGAAAATCGATTGGAAGCCAAGATAGGGCAGATGCGCTGTTTGGTTAAGCTGGACCAGCCTGAGCAAAGTATCGTGGCAGCGCAAAATGTATTGGGTGTGCCAAAAATGGCTGAGGAAATTAAACGTGAGGCCATCTATTGCCTGGCGCTGAGTTATTCTCAACTAGGAAATAATGAGATGGCATTCGAAAATTTCGCTAAGCTTTCGGGCAATACCAAAAGTAAAGAAGGGGCCGAAGCCAAATATTGGATAGCTCAATACTATTTCGATCAGAATAAGCAAGAAGAATCGGAGACAGAGATATTTGATTATATCGATAAAGGCACTCCGCATCAATATTGGTTGGCACGTAGTTTTATTCTATTGGCCGAAATCTACCATGCACGCAATGAAGACTTTCAAGCCATACAATACTTACAGAGTATTAAGGAAAACTATGAAGGCGATGATGATATTCACTCCAGGGTTGATATGTATTTAGATCAATGGAAACCGGAGCCTGTTACAAGTGAAGTTACCGATACCATTTCTGTAGTTGAATAAAGATAAAAGAAAACTGATGCAAAATAAATATAGCTTCCTGATAATTGCTTTGTTAAGCCTTTCGTTTATTGAGACAAAGGCACAGGAGAAAATAAATAAAGATGTAAAGGTAGTACGCGAGTATACCCCAACAGTTTCGGATGCCTATAAGGTGAATTACATGCCTGAGGTGGATGACTCCATTACTACGCGTCCAACGTTTAATTACAGGATATTAAGTACATCCATAATTACCGATTATCAACCAAGCTTGATTACCCCGGCTAAAATTCAGACCAGCCGAGAGCAACGCTTACTGAAATCCTATGTGAAAGGTGGAGTGGGTAATTACGGAACAATTCTGGGTGAGATTGGCTATAATATATTGGAGTCAGAACCATTTTTACTGGGTTTAAACATTGGTCATACAACTTCATTAAGCGAATTGAAGCTGGAAGATGACACGCGTGTTAAAGCGCCATTTCATGATACATGGGCCAATGCAGCTTTCAAACACTTCTTTGATGATAAAACTTTAAGTGTTGACCTTGGGTTTTTGCACAATATGTACAAGTATTACGGAATGCAGACTCTGGATAATGAATTGCCCTATTTTTTACCCGGAAGTAGCGTGCCAACCAATGGATCACAGTTGCAGCATGATGATAGCCAGCGTTTGTCGGGTTTTGATATTAGCGTTGGCCTGAATAATAACACCGTTGATGATCGAAAAACAGCTTATAATGCCGATTTTGCTTTCTCAAGTTTTGGTAATTTAAGCGGTGTCAATCAAAATGGGATTAAGTTAAGTGGAAATATAAAACACCCGGTCAATAATCTAATCTTTGGTCTTGATGCCAAAGTAGAAACTTATAAGAATAATGTGCCGGATAGTATTGGTCCGATGTTTAGCTTTAATGAGCGAAGTCTGACGCTGATTCAAGCCACACCATCTGTTAACTTCACTTTCGATAATGCATCGTTGAAAGTAGGCGTTTTAATAGGAGGACAAATCGATACCGAAGGAGATCGTTTTTTCGTAGCACCTGATATTTTTGGTCAGTTAACAGTGGTTGAAGGAATCGTCTCCATCTATGGTGGAATGGATGGAAATCTCAGTATGAATGACTACAGAAGTGTGATTTACGATAATCCGTTTATCTCCCCTGATATCAATGTTAAATCTTCGCTCTATGGCTTAAATTTATTTGCCGGAATAGAAGGTAATTTTAGTTCTTCCACATCTTTCTCTTCGGGACTGGAATACAGCTTTTTTAATGATGAACATTTCTTTGTCAACAAATACTATAGCACTCAACCCGAAACAAGCAGTGTGCCGGCAGTATTGCATTATACCAATTTATTTGAGCCGGTATACGATGATGGAACTTTACTGAAGGTAAAGGGAGAATTATTGTTTCGCCCAAAGCAAGAATTGGAGCTTTTATTACATGGAACCTATTTTGGTTGGAATCTGGATTCTGAAGTGGCAGCCTGGCACAAGCCGGAAGTGGAAATAGGCTTAAAAGGCGACTGGGACTTTAACGAACATTTGACCATTAAAGGAGGGATTAGTTACCTTGGCAAGCGTAAGGCCTTTGATTTGGAAGCAGATAATTTCCAAAAAACATTAGACGGAGTTGTTGATTTCAATTTGGGTGGTGATTATCGCTTTAGTAAACAATGGTCGTTTTGGGCTAACCTAAATAATATTGCAGCATCAAAATATTATAAATGGAATGGATATCCGTCCCAAAGATTTAATGTTCAGGCGGGTATTGTTTATTCTTTCTAGATCATAAAACCATTGCTTTTAAGGGCTTAGGTAATGACTTGACATTTGGGTGTTTAAAGGCTTGAAAAATCATACTTTTCGAGCACTTTAAATGACTTATTTTGCTATATTTGTAGGTCTTTCAATAGTAAGGAAGATTTAACCGGTTAAGCCGGTTTTTTTACGCTTTTCAAAAGTATTTTAAGATGAGTGAAGAAGTAGATGAAAATGTAAATAAGCATGGCGATTACAGTGCCAGTAGTATTACAGTTCTTGAAGGACTGGAAGCGGTACGTAAACGACCTGCAATGTATATTGGTGACATTGGCGAAAAGGGATTGCACCATTTGGTGTATGAGGTGGTAGATAACTCAATTGATGAGGCCCTTGCCGGACACTGTGATACAATAGGTGTTGAAATTCTAGAGGATAACTCCATTTTAGTTACTGATAATGGTCGTGGTATTCCGGTAGATTTTCACGAAAAAGAAGGTAAATCAGCCCTTGAGGTGGTAATGACCGTATTACATGCCGGGGGTAAATTTGATAAAGATTCATACAAAGTATCGGGTGGATTACATGGTGTTGGTGTATCATGTGTGAATGCCTTGTCATCAATGCTAAAAGCCGAAGTTCATAGAGGTGGTAAAATTTACACTCAGGAATATTCGATTGGTAAACCGGTTACCGAAATCATTGAAGTGGGTACAACTGATGTTACCGGAACAAAGGTGACTTTTACTCCTGATGCTAATATTTTTAATACAACCGAGTACAAATATTCAATTTTAGCTAATCGTCTTCGCGAATTATCTTTTTTGAATAGTGGTATTAAAATTCAATTGACCGATCGCCGTGAATTGGATGAAGAGGGTAACGCAAAAACAGAACAGTTTTATTCTGAAAGAGGATTAGAGGAGTTTGTTGAGTTTATCGACGAAGCCAGAGAAAAACTGATTGATAATGCAATTCATATCACTACAGAGAAAAACGATATTCCTGTGGAGATAGCCATTTTATATAACACATCCTTTAGTGAGAATATTTATTCGTATGTGAATAATATTAACACCATTGAAGGTGGTACACATTTAACTGGTTTCCGTCGTGGTTTAACACGTACGCTTAAAACATTTGCTGAGAAATCAGGAATGTTGAGCAAGTTAAAGTTCGATATTAATGGTGATGACTTCCGTGAGGGATTAACTGCTGTTATTTCGGTTAAAGTACAGGAGCCTCAGTTTGAAGGACAGACTAAAACCAAGTTGGGTAACAGCGAGGTGAGTTTATCTGTTGATCAGGCGGTAAGTTCAATGTTAGCTAACTATCTTGAAGAGAATCCAAAGGATGCTAAAGATATCGTTAACAAGGTTATTTTGGCTGCCCAGGCGCGTCATGCAGCGCGTAAAGCTCGTGAATTAGTTCAGCGCAAGAGTGTATTGAGTGGTGGAGGGTTGCCGGGTAAACTGGCTGACTGTTCTGATAAAGATCCTGCTGCTTGTGAGGTATTCCTTGTCGAGGGAGATTCGGCGGGTGGAACGGCCAAACAAGGTCGTGACCGTAAGTTTCAGGCCATATTACCATTGCGTGGTAAGATTCTTAATGTTGAAAAAGCACTTCAGCACAAGGTATTTGAAAACGAAGAAATCAAGAATGTGTTTACCGCTTTGGGTGTTACCATTGGTACTGAAGAAGACAGTAAAGCATTAAATCTTGAAAAACTGAGATATCATAAGGTAGTCATCATGTGTGATGCCGATGTGGATGGTAGCCACATTGCCACATTGATTATGACCTTCTTCTTCCGTTATATGAAGAAGTTGATTGAGAACGGCTATTTGTATATCGCTACTCCTCCTTTGTATTTAATTAAGAAGGGTAAGAATGCTCAATATTGCTGGAACGAAGATCAGCGCTTAAGATTAATTGAAGAATGGGGTGGTGGTAAAGAAACCGGTTTGCATATTCAACGCTATAAGGGTCTTGGAGAGATGAATGCAGAGCAATTATGGGAAACGACCATGAATCCTGAGCAACGTACACTTCGTCAGGTAACTATTGAAAGTGCTACAGAGTCAGATCGTGTATTCTCTATGTTGATGGGTGATGAGGTTCCTCCTCGTCGTCAGTTTATTGAAGAAAACGCTACCTATGCTAATATTGATGTATAGATAGTACGCTATATAAAATTTAAGAGGCTATTCATTTTGAGTAGCCTCTTTTTTTTGTCTTAGGCCTTAAAAACTGCGGTTTTAACAGCATGCGATCTTTAAGTACAGAATGTTCATCAAGATCGCATGCCTAGGATCACATCGTTATCGTGTTGATTATTCTTCGACGATTAATTTGATGTTTTGCTAATGGATGTAAGGCCTTTAATCTCTTTGCCCTTGCGACTCTATGTTTATTGTGTTTGTTAGGCAAAGGAGCGGTTCTTTCTTTTAAAAATATAGGAAGAGCCGCTCCTTTAATTTTAGCTTGCGATTTCAATAGGCTTATGATTCCATTCTGCTCCATACTCATTACGACTTTCTTTGTCTGCCAAACAAAGAAAGTAGCAAAGAAAATTCACCACGAATTACGATTTTCTGAAACGTTTAACCAGGCTTAACCTATAAGTTTAGAGTCAGTATCGTTTCAGACAAATCCGCACAATTCGTGGACACCTGCCGCACTTCCAAGAATAAAAGATTCAGTGCGTACTTTAATTATTCGGTTTTTATTCGGATGCGATCTTTATTTACAGAACGTTCATCAAGATCGCATCCCTAAAATGATGCGAGTTGAATCAATGCAGATTGCTCCCTTACATTAATCATCAATAAAAAACACTTCCTCAAAACAATTTCAGATAAACGCCTCTTGATCTATCTTTTGTCTGACATATCTCTTATCTTAGAAAAAAGCACAAAACTAAAAGACATTAAAATTGCTTAAATATCGATTTAATAAGGATTTAGGCTTTCTTGAAACAGAAGCTGACGGTAATGTATCCCTGATGAATATCATTGAGCATTATACATTAATTGCCAATGGCAAGTCACTGCCTGATAAGCTATTGATTCTTGTTAATTGTGCAAATATTGAGATTGATGTCAACAATAGAGAAATTAAAAGAGCCATGGCCTCATTAAATACAGCTCTGAAAAGCCACAAGTTTATCAAAGAAGCCATCATCGTATCAAAACCTCATTCAACCGTTATTGCCTTGTTGTTCGAAAGTATGGCCAAACAATTTAAAAACTATAGTTTTAAAGTATTTTCTACTCAGGAGGCAGCCAGAGAATGGCTGCTTTCAAATCAATAAGGCAAAAATAAGCTTAAACTCACTTTTATAATAAATATGCTATTCATATGAAGACTTCGAATATTGTTTTTATCGCTAAAAGTCTGGATGGATTTATTGCCGGGCCCAATGGCGAACTGGATTGGTTAGAGTTAGTTCCTAATCCTGAACATCATGATATGGGATATACAGCCTTAATGGAGCGTGTAGATGCCTTGGTAATGGGACGTACAACCTTTGAAACGGTATGTGCATTTGATTGCGACTGGCCCTATTCCAAACCGGTATTTGTATTGAGCACCACTTTAAAAGAGGTAGGGGATGAATATAAGGATAAGGTGGAACTTGTAAATGGAGATTTAAAAGAGGTACTAGAACAGATACATCGCAAAGGTTTTAAGCAACTATATATCGATGGCGGTACAACTATTCAGAGTTTCTTAAAAGAGGATTTAATCGATGAGTTAATTCTTTCGACCATTCCAGTGCTGTTGGGAGGAGGTAGTCCTTTATTTGGAGAGCTCCAGGGCTATATGCAATTCGAACATCTTAAATCAGAAGTGTTCCTCAATGCCATCACTCAGGATAGCTATAGAAGGAAGAGGGGATAGGTGCTAGATCACGAAGCATAATGTATTATTAAAATTGATTAATGATGATTGATTAGCGATTAGGCATTAGCTTGTTGTGGTCCATTCATTTGGTTAACCAGAATTACTAAGTAAGCAGCCACCGCAGCTACACGGTGAAGAAAAAATAGGGATGCGATCTTTATTAACTTGATGCCAATAGAGATCGCATCCCTATAAGCAGATCTTCTGTCTTGCATTTACTGCTTTTTTTTTCTGACTGTCTTGTAGTTTGGAATACTATTAGATTACTCCCTCAGGCTGCGCCAGCTTCCCATGGGGAGCATATGATTTACTGTTTCCTTAAGCGTATAAGGTATCAATGGTTCATTGTTAGTCTTTCCCCTGAAGAAGTGGGGCGAAGGTCTATGGGGGTAGGTTTTACATAATTCGATGAGTCGTAGGCATTGCCTCTGTTAATAACTAATTGCTAGCGAATTTGATACAAGTGCTACTTAACTCTTCTTTCTTTGTCTTCTATACAAACAATAATAATTTGCAGTAAAAATAAGGATGCGATCTTTATTAACTTGATGCCAATAGAGATCGCATCCCTATGAGCGGATCTTCTGACTTATATTTGCTGCGTTTTTTTCTGAAGGCCTACGGTTTGGAAGACTATTACATACTGTTAAACTCTTCTTTCTTCGTAACTATTCCCATGGCATAAGTTGCCTCTTTTATAGATATGAAAGGTTCGATGCTTGTGATCTGTTCCGAATTTTGCTTTGTTTTAACTGAAGAAATTTATTTTGTTTATCTTAATTACGATAACTAAGAACTGTATGCGATAAATAAATTCCGAATTAATTGTTGTAAAGTCAAGTGATGCATAATTCATTTATGTTGTTTTTTTAATATGCCCAGGTCTTGATTAGCGTAAAAAGGCGCTATTAATAAGGATTACAAAGAATTAAAAGTTAAATGTTAAAATATCAAGGTTTTATAATTTATATTGGTTTAAAATAAAGATGGTGATGTTGGGCTATATGCACAGTGCCTTGCGACTAACAGTAAGATTGGTTAGAGTATTTAAGTGTTGTATTGCTCTTTTGAAGTTAAGTAGAGGTTTGTAATAGCAAATGGATTTATGTAGATTTAAAGTAGATACAGTTATACATAAGTTGATGCGTCTAAAATTGGATTTTAATTAATCATTTGTATGACTTTAGTAGATATAAAGCACTGTGCTTTATATGGAGTAGTTAGGTAAAATCAGAATCTAAAAATTTTCTTTATGAAGAATCTAGTGATATTGTCTATTCTTATTAGCATTCTTTCCTCCTGTGGAAAAGATGAAAATAAATGTGGTTGTGATGGTGAAGTAATTGATGAGATTTCTGAAGGAAATTATTCATATGGAATTCTTAAAAGATCAACTGTAGAACCGTTAAATGAATATTTTATTCAAATGACTACAAATATTAATGGAACTACAACGATTTATTCAATATGTAATGAGGATGAATTCGACATAGAAAAAGTATATTCAGAATTTAATTTTAATGGGATGTATGACGAAAGTAAAAGTAAAGTTTCGTTTAATGGTGTAATAAAAGAACACTGCAAGTCATCTAGCTCAGATGAATATAAATATTATGATATTGTATTAGCATCAATAAGATTAGAAAATCAGTATAAAACTTTACCCTGAAACGTTGCCTGCAATAAATCGCAAAATCGTAATCATGAAAATAATTGGATTAACCTGTCTGCTAATTGTTTTTTTGTCGTGTGAAAAAATCGAAAAAAACACAAGAATACAAACAAGAGGAAGTGTTATTGATACAGTTAAGCTGTGTGCTATAACAGATTCTAAAGTGATAATTCATGGATTATTATATTATGGGATTTATGGAAAAGGGGGTAATCCAATTGACACGATTTTAACGACAAATGGCTCTTTTTCCATCGACTTTTTAGCTGATGGTAATTATTATGGCTATGCCTTGAGTGTATTAAATACTGAAAATATCTACTTTATCCCCAGTGCTGAACTAAAAGAGATTGAACCTAACACAATTCATTATGGTGATTTGTTCGCACGTGAATTGCATTGTCTTAAGGCACACCTAAAGATATCTAACTCCACAAGTGATTCATTGCAGGTCACAGCACAATATGGTTATATTCATAATAAATTAGTAGGCCATAATTTCGATACAACGCTTTACTTTAAAGTTTTACCAGACACCATCAATAAATTGAGTTTTTATAATTACGATAGAATGATTCACTTTGAAACAATAGCTGTAGATTTGTCAGACACATTGCTATTCAGTAAATCATATGATTTTAAATAAAATGCTCTTGGCAACAAAACGCAATTAAGCGTAGTAGCGACAGCCTGTTTTTATGCAGTAACGAACATACTTTCAGTCCATAATCGACACTATAAATGCCATCCATAAATACATGTAAGAGTCAAAACATAGGCGACTAAAACATAAACCCATTTCCCTCCAAATTTTGGAGTAGGGATAGAGGATAAATTTAGCGCTGATAGAAGCATCATGAGCGCATAGATTATGATGGAAAAAGTAGACGTTTTAAAAAAGCCTTCAAATAAAAATACAAAGGCCAGAATAAGCACGTTATTGTCGAGTGGGAAACCTTTGTATGTTTTGCTGTCGATAAGTCCATATACATTAAAGTAGGTCAATCGAATAGCACTGGATGCAATAATAATAAATGCACCGGGTAAAAACCAAATATTATAGCTTCCATAACTTAATAGTAGGATGGCAGGTAAAATACCAAAGCTTACAATATCAATCATTGAATCAAGCTGAGCACCAAATTCTCCTTGTACCTTGGTTCGTCCTTTCAATTTCCTAGCAATAATACCGTCATACCAATCGAACAGCACAGCCCACAAAACACCTATTATGGCCGCAGGAAAATTTCCCTTTATGGCAAAGTAAATTCCAAGCACAGCACTTAATAAGCCCAACAGGGAGCATATGTTTGGTAAATCTTTAATGAAGCGATATACGCTTATTTGTTTTTGATCATTCATTTATTTACCCTTTAAATACATGACGTCCTTCAAGGCTGTAATCAATTTTGTGTTTTCCTCCTGAGTGCGACTCGCAATGCGAATGTATCTATCAGCATCGGGTTGAGTTTTGCCAACACTATCTTTGATGTAAATATTGTATTTAATGAAAAGGCTCTTTGTTACTTCCGGGCCAGTTAAAGCATCGTCAGGCAAGCGACAATAAATATAATTGGCATCGGGCTTAAAAACAAGCATCCCTTTAATGTCGCACAGTTGTTTGTAAAAAATATCCCTATCCACCTTAACAATTTTACAGCTATCCTCAAATTCTTGTTTGTACTGAGGAAGTATCCTAAGGAATTCTTCGGCAAAACCATTGATATTCCAAATGTGTATACCATCGCGAACAGCTGTAGCGAATTTCATATTAGCTGTCAATAAATAACCTATTCTCAGCCCACAAATGCCATAGGCTTTACTCATGCTTTTCAGAATAGCCATGTTTGGATATTTTTCAATATCCTGCTCCAGGCTTATTTGTTCTTTGTTATCGGCAAAATCAAGAAATGATTCATCTACAATAAGCATGCAATTACTAGGTTTAAGTTTTTCTGCTAATCGAATTAAATCAGCCTTGGGCACTAGCAGTGAAGTCGGATTATTAGGCGTAACCACAACAGCCATATCAGCACCAACTTTGATGGCTTCGGCTGCAAATTTGTCCACATCTAGTTGAAAAGAAGGAAATTCAAGTGGAAATTCCACAGCATGTCCTTTTGGCGCTGCATTGGCATATTCATTAAAAGAAGGCACAGGAACGATTACCTTCTTTGCTAAACTTCCCGACAATATTTTAATGATCTCTGCTGCGCCATTACCAACAACTATTCTTTCGGCAGCTTGATCTATTACATCCCCAATCAATTCGGCCAATGCACTCTGTGCCATTGGGTAATTCAAAACCAGGTTGTGTATGTTATCTTTCAGATGATTAAATACATCCTTGGGCGGAAAGTATAAATTATACAAGTAAGCATGATCGGTAAAATTATGTCGATAATAGCCACCATGCTGCTTGGCTATGTATTCGTATTTTTCTTCTTGTGTTATATACTTACTTTCCATTGTATTTTTTCGCTTAATTAATTATTATACCAATTGTATTCCAAAATGATTGATAAATCATTTTGCTAATTATCCCGATAATTATCAGGGTCGTTTGGTTTGTAATCGGTATTACTCCTGCTCCTTCACTTAATTTATCTATGCCATTGCGTTTGCATGCATAGCCACTTTCTTCAATTCCTTTGGAAATAATAATTCAGCTGCATTTAAGTCTTTCATTGTATCAATTTCGTACCATGGTTTGTGGTCAAACGATACCGAATCAAAGGTCAAACTGTTATTGTCAATCATTTCAGCAAAAACAGTCTCGTAATAACAATTCACACTACCTTCTGTAATATATTGGTTCAGTCTTTTAACAATGGCTTGCCACGATAAAAGAGAAAAGCTGTAGATATTAACCGTTTTGTATCGAATGTCAGTATAGGCTTCTGTGGTTCCTTCTTGAAATTGAGTCACTCGATTGGCCTTGTTCACCGTTACTGTTGTTCCATTAAGCCATGGTTGCATAAGTGCTACAGCCATTCTGTCAGGATAAACCATCTCATCGAGCAAAGTTGAATTCAATACCAAATCACTTTCGAAAAGGACAAATGGCTCATTTATTAAATTACGAGCCATCCAAAGCGAATAGATGTTATTGGTTGTTTTATACAAAGGGCTGTGGATGTATTCAATGGATATATCGCCTGATTTTTCACCAAGGTAATCCATAATACAATCTTTTAAGTGACCTGTTACAATTACCAGCCGTTTGAACCCTTGGCTTTTTAAATTTGAAATAAGTCTATCGAGAATCGATTTATCATTTACAAGGGTAAGACATTTTGGAGAGTTTTGTGTTAAAGGGAAAAGACGGCTTCCAGTGCCGGCTGCAAGAAGTAGTGCTGTGGTAATGCGATTATTACCACTTGAATTGTCTGAATGACTATTCATCTAAAAATGTTTTGATACCACCAAAAAAAACTAAATGCCCGTTGAAGCTCCTAGCGTACTAAGTATTAGTACTCTGATGTTTGGACTAGTTTACTGATAATTCAACTATTAGTATGAAGTCTGCTAATGTGATGATTTTTGCATTATAAGCTCATCAACAAAAATGATAGTGAATGATTGATACTAAAAGATTAGTAATCCGTTTGCAAAGATACTCTTATTAAATAGTAGTAACTAATGTTCGAACTTCTTTATTTTATTATGTAGTTATAGAGTGGCTTAAAGAGAAGTAAAGTACCGAAACCTAACCATAAATACAGGACATTTTGAGGATAGCGCTAAAATTGAAATGAGTACAATTAAAAAATATAGAGGTCCAGATAGTCCCGATAGTTATTTGGAGATAGTTGGGAGTTTTGAAGCGCCAAACTCCCCTTATTCTCAAGCTTAGGATCATTTCCATTATTAAGTGAATCCGCATTTCTGGAAAATGTTATTAAAGAAAGAAAGTTCCAAAATGAATAGTGAAAAAGCAGCCCTCTCATTACAAGACGACTGCTTTACTTTTATCACTACTTATCTTGTCACTAATGCTTCAATTACTACTCAGTAATTCCAATCTTTACTATACCATCCTCAATTTTAACGGCATAGGTACTAATCTCCAGTTCGTCGCCACTGAGGCAGGCCCCGGTTTTAAGCGAGAAGGTTTTTTTATGGAAGGGGCAAGCCACTTTGGGTTCTTCACCTTCGCTACCTATCAAACCTCTGGATAGGGCCATCTCCAACTTATGCGGACAAAGGTTTTGCGAGGCATACCACTTATTGCTATCACTGAAATAAAAAACAGCCAATTGGGTGTCTTTGTATTTTACGGCCACTCCGGCATCCACCGGAAAATCTTCTACTTTGCCTGCTGCAAACCATTCGATTACTTGTTTATCTGATTCTATTAGTTCTATACTCATCCTTGTTCTTTTTACTGATTAACTAAAAACTAATGCCTAACAACTAGCTACTAACACCTACCCCGATAGCTATCGGATCCTCTTCTTTTACCCAGTCAGCCGGGCGTTTTTGCCCACGCATCGGGATAAACTTAAGGCTACTGCCATCTTCCTCCGAATTAATAAAGTGGCGGTACTGACTGCGGTGCTGTGGATTTTCAACAGCTGTTCGCCATTCACACTGATAGGTATCCACCAGGCCTTGCATATCGTTTTCCAGCTGAGCACATAGGCCCAGGCTGTCGTCTATCACCACTTCTTTTAAGTGATCAATGCCGCCTTCCAGCTGAGCTAACCATTTAGCTGTTCGGGTTAATGGGCCGGCGGTTTTAATGTAGTACATCAAAAAGCGATCGAGGTATTTAATTGTTGTTGCCGCATCTATATCGGTGGCCAGTAATACTGCATGCACCGGATTGGCCCCACCGTTGCCACACACATAAAGGTTGTATCCTTTTTCGGTGGCAATAATACCAAAGTCTTTACCACGCGCTTCGGCACATTCGCGTATGCAGCCCGAAACACCACCTTTTAGTTTATGTGGAGAACGCAGGCCTTTATAGCGGTTTTCAATTTCAATGGCAAAGCTCACCGAATCCTGCTGACCGTAACGGCACCAGGTAGAGCCCACACAGCTTTTAACAGTACGCAGACTTTTCCCATAGGCATGTCCGCTTTCAAAGCCAGCTGCAATCAGTTCTTCCCATATCAAGGGCAATTCATGCACCTTGGCCCCAAAGAGGTCAATGCGCTGTCCGCCTGTTATCTTGGTGTACAATTCGTATTTTTTAGCTACCTCACCAATAACGATTAGTTTATCCGGTGTAATTTCACCACCCGGAATACGAGGGACTACCGAATAAGAACCACCACGCTGAATATTGGCCAGAAAGCGATCGTTGGTATCTTGTATAGCGCTTTGTTGCGGTACCGGTGTGTTATAGATAGATGCAAATAGGGAAGCCGCCAGAGGTTTGCATAATTCGCAACCCTGGCCTTTACCATGCTTATGAATCAAGTCGCTAAAATCCTTAATGTCCTCCACTTTAACCAGGTCGTATAATTCCTGACGGGTATAGGCAAAGTGCTCACAGATGACTTTCTTAACTTCCTTACCGCTGGCCTTAAGTACAGCATCCATTAAATCGTTGAGCATGGGTGCACAGCCTCCGCAACCCGTTCCGGCCTTGGTGCACTTTTTTATCTGCCCTATGTTGGTCAAGTCTCCTTCTTCAATGGCTGTTACAATATTGCCCTTGGTAATGTTTTCGCAGGAACAAATAACAGCATCATCAGCCAAATCCAGAACATTAAATTCCAGACCACCCCCATCAGAAGTAAATAGGAGAGAGTCCAGGTTTTCTGGTAACTTCATCTCATTACTATACAATTGAAAGAGGGTGTTGTAATCCGCTGCATCACCTACAAGTATGCCCCCAAGCAATTTGCTGCCATCTTCACTTACAAACAGTTTTTTGTAATTACCTGTGGCCTTGTTTTCGTAAACCAGTTCTTTTCGTCCGTCGCCTTCACCAAACACATCGCCAAAGCTGGCCACGTCCACACCAATCAATTTCAACTTGGTGGATAGATCGGCGGGACTAAATTCGGCTTCTTCGCCGGCAATTCGCTTAACGGCCACATCGGCCATATCGTAACATGGTGCTACCAAACCCCATATCATATTATGGATTAGGGCACATTCACCAATGGCAAAAATGGAAGAATCGCTGGTAAGTGTATCCGGCGTAGTGAGTATACCTCCACGTTCTCCTAGTTGCAGTCCGCATTGGCGAGCCAGTTCATCACGTGGGCGGATACCCGCACTTACCACAATCACGTCTGTATTGTGTACTTCTCCATCAGCAAATTCAATGCCTGTGACCGATCCATTACCCAATACCAGTTTTGAGCTTTTATTGAGTTTTACCTCCAGCTTAAGATCTTCCAATTTCTGCTTAAGTACCGATCCTCCTGTTTCGTCAAGCTGGCGTGGCATTAAGCGTGGCGCAAATTCGATGATGGATGTTTTTAGTCCATCATCCATTAGGGCCTTAGCAGCTTCCAGCCCGAGCAGGCCTCCACCAATCACAACAGCATCTTTCTTATCTTTTATATAGCTTTTGATATTATCTAGGTCTTCGATAGTGCGGTACACAAATACACCGGTTTTATCAATGCCGGGCACAGGTGGCACAAATGCGGCTGAGCCGGTAGCTAGTACCAGGTATTTATAATTGAGCTGGTGACCGCGTGAACTGGTAATTTGTTTTTCATCACGATTAATATTCACCACCGGATCACTGGTGATTAGGGTGATGCCATTGTCTTCGTACCAACTTCGTGGTGCCATTTTTAAATCATGTACATCAGTTCCGGTATAATAATCGGTAAGATGAACGCGGTCGTATGCGGCCCATGGTTCTTCACCAAATACAACCAGATTGTATTGCTCCATCAAGCCTTTATCAACAAATTTTTCGCAAAACTTGTATCCGGTCATTCCATTACCTACAACCAATATGGTTGCTTTGTTGGCATTTAAGTGAATACTGCTCATAAGCTTATGTTTTTATGTGTGTGGTGATGGCATTCGCAATTGCTGCCCCAGGTGTGGGAACCATCAGTGTATACTTCTTTTTTCCAAATGGGCACAGTGGCCTTTACTTTATCAATAATAAATCGGTTGGCGGTATAGGCATCAGAGCGGTGAGCACTGGTGGTAATAATCAGTACCGCACATTCTGTCAATGTCACTTTCCCGGTTCGATGAATGCAGGTGATGTGGTTGAGGCGCCATTTTGCTTTGGCTTCATTCAATATGGCTTCAATGGCCGGATTGGCCATATCTTCATATGCTTCGTATTCCAAATACTCCACCTCTTTACCTTCGTTCAATCCTCTCACCTCGCCACTAAATAGCACCACAGCACCGCTTTTCGCACTGTGACATTGAGCGAAGTAGTGATTGATATCTATGGCTTTATTGGTGATGTACATATGCTTTATTTGCTTTCAATATTAGAATGCTTGTTTTTTCTTGCTCAGTGATCAGTTCCTAACACCCGGCTTTTGCCAGTCTTCTTTATTTTTCGAACTTTTAACTTCCAACTAATTTTAATTGTCAGCCGCCGCTAAATGGAGGAAGCAGAGCGATGTTGAACTGATCTTCCAATTGTATGTTTTGCTTTACAATTTTACCATCTATGGCCACTGCGCTTTTATCGAGTAGTTCCACGGCCTCAGGTCTTAAAAGACTAAGGAAGGTGAGTAGCTGACTCACATTGTCTATGCTTTCTTCGCAAATGTCCATCCTGGCATTAAAATGATCTTTAAGTCCTCCATAAAAGCTGATATGTAGTTTTAATGCGTTAATCATGTCCTTATCCTCCTATATATTTCATTGATAATGCACTTCCTGTAAAAGTCTGAGTCTGTTTTTGATTCATGGCTTGTTGAAATAGAGGCTTTATATCTTTTCCTGATTCTAAGGCCTCCTTTAAGTCATAACCTTTTGAACTGCTAATACAGCCGTAAATATGTCCCGCGCTGTCGAGTCGAAGACGATTGCAGTCGCTGCAAAAGGGTGAGCTGTGATTGGCTATTATGCCAAAGGTTCCTCCTTCGCTCAGTTGCCAGTAATTGGCCGTAGCTCCTTTCTTTCGTTGAACAGGTGTAAAGTTGTAACGGCTATTAATACGCTCCAATATTTCATTTTGAACTATTAATAATTGCTCCTTTGAATGTTGTAATTGCCCCATTGGCATAAATTCGATGTAACGCAAGGTGATGTCATGCAAGCGGGCAAATTCCAATAAGGGCATAATCTGATTGCTGTTCTTTCCCTTAATAATGACTGCATTAATTTTAACAGGCAAGCCGGCTTCTTTGGCCAATATGATGGTTTCTTTAATCTGATGTGCTTTGGAGTGTCCGGCTATACTATTAATCACCTTATCATCAATGCCATCCAAGGAAATGTTTAACGAATCAATTTGTGCCTCCTTTAAGGCCAGTATATGTTTTTCTAAATACCAGGCGTTGGTAGTAAGACCAACATCAGCTATGCCCAATGATTTAGCATAGCGTATTAGTTGGATGCTGTGCGGATTCAATAGGGGTTCGCCACCAGTAAATCGTATCTGCTTTAGTGGAGTGTTCTGATGAATGGCATCAATACAGGTTTTATAATCATCCAAAGAAAGAGATGATGAACCAATGTTAAAACCATCACGTGGCGATTGCATTAAATGACCAGGCAGATGCTCTTTGCCCACGCAGTAAATGCAATTAAAATTGCACTGCTTAGTTAAGCTTATTCTAAGCTTTTCAAAGCGCCTCTTATGTTGGTCTTTTAATAGTATCATTACTTAATTACAAATAGTTCTTTTCTCATTTTTTGTTCTTCAAATGCCGACTTATCTGCTCCGCAACAGCTACACTTGTATTCTTCTGGCAGATCTGTAAAAGTTGTCCCGGCATCAATACCCAATAGTTCATCACCAATTTGTGGGACATAAACCGATAAGCAAGCCTTGCATTGATGAACATTCAATAGGTCGATTTTTATTGGCATTGGTTTACTTAGTTCCGACTTCAACTCAGGTAAAGAAGCGTAATACTTCTTACTCAACTCAATTAATACCTTAGGTAGTTCTTTAAATGAAGCCGACTTACGGTATGACAAGTATTGGTTGCTTTCCGGATTAAAATCTTTGGCGTAATAGATGCTGTAAGTTTTAAACAAGTTTAACCAATTGAACCAGTTTGGGTACCAACGTTTTTTAATCACCACCGATGTAAATGGTATATCGGGCTGACCAATGCTAAAAGTTAAACCAAAGGTGCGAATGTCTACCTTATCAAATTGCTGAACCAGATAGCGTCGAAGTTGCAGAGCTTCTTTGTTGGCAAATGGTAAATGCCAGTACAACTCAAAAGAGGAATGGCGCATATTGATGCCAAAGTGGCCAATCATTTGCTCCCACATCAGGCGGTGTTCCTGCTTAATATTTTTTACCAAAAAGCTTTTCCATGGTGTGATACTGATCCGGGCAATTCCTGTTTGAAGGCAAAGGGAACAGACATTCTCAATAAAGCGAATGCTGTACTTATTGTTCCGCCAGTAAAAACCCGCCCACAGATCATTTCCTGAAGCCATTTTATGAATGCCTTCATAATATGGAGGGAAATTAGGTGAGCGCTTTAAAGTTTCAAAATTACTTAAGGTGTTTAGTTTCAACTCATCGTTGATCGTTTGTATCAGTTGATGTTTGCTAACACTTTTATTATTAAAGGCAATGCCTTCAAGATGTCTGGCTATGGCAGGCACATCAGCAGAGTAGATCAGCTCAGGCCATTCTATCATTTGTTCCTCACCGGAGCGACGAATAAATAAATGCCAATAATCTTCATGTGTTGAAGCAATAAAATTAAGATGGCCCGAAAAATGTGGCACCAGCTTTTGTACCGGATCCACCACATTAATTTTTATTTTAGGATGATAATTAAATCCTTCAAGTATAAACTGATAGGCTCCTGGGTTAACCCATGTGGTAGATTGAAATACATCGTTGGCCACAAAGGATGACACGATATTTTGTGTTTTGGGCTTGCTGTCGCTCTTCCATTCAAAGTCGATGGCGTGCTTAGTTAAAAAGTCCTCCGCCTCCGTTTTTTTAGTTGGTAATATATCAAACAGAATATCCTGGCGAGAACCAAAAGAAATAACCTTGTTCTCATTCATTGACGCCAACTCGCAAAGTTTGATTAGAACGCCTGGAGTAAGGATGCCACCTTTAAGTAAAACTCTTAATATGTGTTTTTTATCTCTCATAAGGCTTCCCCCATTTTATGGCTTTCTAAGATGGCTCTGACTTCTGGCTTACAACTTCCGCAGCCAGTGCCGGCTCCCGTTGCCAGGCAAAGCTTATCAAAATCGAATACACCTTCACCAATGTGTTTTTCAATATTGCCTTGTCCAACATTGTTGCAGCTACAAACTAATTTACCTAATACAGGCTCGGGAGCTTCTCCGCTTCGTAAAAGCTGAAGGCGTTTATCGGAAAGCTCAAGGCCTTGTTCAATGAGGCTCTTAAATTCGTTGAACTCACTTTTGTCGCCCATAAGTATGGCACCAACAAGCCTGTCTTTAAGGATAATGCACTTTTTATAATAGCGAACTGATTTGTCGATAAACAATATTTCTTCGTAGTCTTTATCATTTGGACTTTGGCTCATGCCAATACTACACAATTCAATGCCCGGAAACTTAAGAATGTTCATGCCAACCGTGCCATTGTAGGTTTGGGTTTCGTCGCCATATATGGCTGAAGCTGCTACTTTGGCCTGTTGTTCAGCGGCAATGGTAATACCAAACATTCGTCCATTATGCTCGGCAATTTCGCCTATGGCATAAATGTTAGGATCGCTGCTTTGCATGCGCCCATCCGTTACCACTCCACGCTTAACTTCTAACCCAGCTTCTTTGGCTAATTCTGTATTAGGAACGGTACCTATGGCATAAACAATACCGTCGCTTTGTAATGTTCGTCCACTTTGGAATAAAATGCGATAGTCATTTTCCTGCTTAATTACATTGCCTATTTCATCATTCAATATAAGATTGATGCCTTTTTCAGTAATGGTTTCGGCTAGCAGAGTACTCGATAACTTATCCAACTGCTTATCCATCAGGCGGGCGTTACGATGCACAATGCTTACCTCCAATCCTTCTTCCAACAGAGAAGAGGCTATTTCTAAACCTAATAATCCTCCACCCACAACAATAACCGATCGTTTATTGTGCATGTAGGTTTTAAGCTGATCGGCATCTTCACGGCTACGAATGGAAAAGGTACCTTTATAATCCACTTCCACACCCTTGGGTAAATTAGGGCGACTCCCGGTTCCCATAACTAACTTATCGTAATGATACTCCATGTCCTTAGTATCACGTACTATCCGTTTTTCAGTGTCGATATGTGTTACAGGATTTCCGGTAAGCACCTTAATGTTATAGCTTTCATACAGACTGGAATCCAGTTTAACCAGATTGGTCCATTCTTTTTCGCCAGTATAATATTCGGGTAAAAGAATTCGATTGTAGAAAGGATCTTTTTCCTTTGAAAACACTACAATCTCATCTTTGGTATTAAGTTGTCGATATTCTTCAATGAAGCGACAAGCACCTGCACCTGCGCCTATAATGATAATTCTTTCTTTCTTCTTGCTGTATTTTTTTACTTCAACAGCAGTAAATTTAAAATCAGGTTCCTTGGATTTGGGGTCTATAAGATCTGAGGTTAGGTTATTGGCTCGTGCTATGCTACGGCCCAATATTTTGCCCCAGTGCATGGGAAGGAATACCACACCTTGTTTTATGTCTGTACTCAATTTCGCATTGAGTTTTACTTCGCCATATTTACTGTTGATCCATACCAACTCACCTTCGGCAATATGTCTTTCTTCAGCGTCTTTAGGATGAATCTCTAAATATGCCTCCGAAATATGTTGCTTCAGTTTATTTACCTTGCCCGTTTTGGTCATGGTATGCCATTGGTCACGGATCCTGCCTGTGGTTAATATCAGAGGAAAATCCTTAGAGGTGGCTTCTGAGGTGTTTTTAGTTTCCACCGAAAATAAATTAGCCTTTCCATTGGGTGTATAAAACTGACCATCGGTAAAGAGGCGCTCCGTACCTTTGGTTTGACCTTTGCGAAGTGGCCATTGC
Source organism: uncultured Carboxylicivirga sp. (assembly GCA_947503525.1). GTDB lineage: Bacteria > Bacteroidota > Bacteroidia > Bacteroidales > Marinilabiliaceae > Carboxylicivirga. Next base: position 1,104,253 of record CANNEA010000001.1, read on the forward strand.
ACAGATCCTTCATCTTTTAGCATCTGATAGCTCAATCCGGAAATATCTATCCTGGTATCTTTGCATAGGGCTTTGTGTTCATTAAAAACAGCTTCGCTATTTTTAAAGTCAAAACCTTTATAGCCCATGTGCTGAGCAAATTTGATAAGAATACGAGAATCATCAAGTGATTCACCTGGTGCGTCCAGTACCTTGGGAAGATAGCTTATGCGACGATCAGAATTGGTCATCGTGCCTTCCTTCTCTAACCATCCGGCAGCGGGTAAAACAATGTCAGCATATTCAGCTGTAATGGCATTTTTAGATATATCCTGTACAATCACCAATTTGGCCTTCTTCAAAGCTTCTTCCACCAGTTTTGAATTAGGCAGACTAACCAGTGGGTTAGTACAAATAATCCAAAGTACTTTTACTTTATCATTTAATACATTTTCAAATAATTCAGTTGCCGTATAGCCAGGCTTTGAAGGTAGTTCATCCACTCCCCAGAAATCAGCCACTTCTTGGCGATGTTCAGGATTAGCCAGATCACGATGTGCCGGCAGTAGGTTTGACATCCCGCCTACCTCACGACCTCCCATGGCATTGGGTTGACCGGTTAAGGAAAACGGACCTGCACCGGGTTTACCTATTTGCCCCGTAATCAATGAAATATTAAGGAGTGATAAGTTTTTGTTAACTCCAATGACACTTTGATTTAAACCCATGGCCCACATGCTGATAAAGCCTTTGGATTGGCCGATCAGTCTGGCAGCTTCTTTTATTTTGGATAAGGGAATGTCGCAGGTCGCTGCTGCTTCCTCTAATGAGAAAGAGCTAAAATGCTTTATGAGCTCTTCAAATCCATTGGTATGAGCTTTTAAGAACTCGAAATCGGCATAACCTTCGTCAATGATGCATTTGGCAATGGCATTGTTCAAAGCAACATCTGTTCCAGGCTTAAGTTGTAAGTGGATATCAGCTATTGAGCAAGTTTGAGTGGCCCGTGGATCAACCACAATGATCTTCACATGTGGATTGGCTGCTTTATGAGCTTCCAGTCTTCTGAAAAGTATAGGGTGGTTCCATGCCGGATTGGCGCCGGTAATTAAAAAGCAATCGGCCAATTCAATATCATCGTATGAAATGGGTACAGCATCTTCTCCCAAGGCCATTTTATAGCCAGCAACGGCCGAACTCATGCATAGACGTGAGTTTGTATCAATATTATTTGTACCTATATATCCTTTGGCCAGTTTATTCACCAAATAGTACTCTTCAGTAAGACATTGCCCTGATACATAAAAACCAAAAGCATCCGGCCCATGCTCGGCAGTTATGGCTTTAATGGCAGCGGCAGTTCGTCCAAGGGCTTGATCCCAGGAGGCTCTTACTCTAGGCAGGTTTCGTGACCATCGCATTTCAGGATAGAGAAAGCGATCGCTGTAATCCTGCGCCACATGGTGCAGGTTCATGCCTTTGGAACACAGCATTCCTTTATTAACAGGGTAGGATTTATTACCTGCCAGTGAGAGCTGACCTTTGGGATTTTTACTAATCGTTAATCCACAGCCAACTCCACAATAGGAACAAGTAGTATTATATGTCTTCGTTGTTTTACTTTTCAAAGTAGTCGAACTTAAGGTGTATAAACTTCAAGATGAATGTTAGTTGTTTGACTTTATCGGAAGAGGTTCCACCATTCCGTTCAGAGAGAGATCCATTTCTTCCTTTGCTTCCAATTCGGCTTCTTCAGAGAAGCGGACAACAAAAGATAAAGCTGAAATTATCGTGACAGTGATTCCAAGGTACAATAGAGCTGTTGAGTAGCTTATACCTTCCATTTTAAGCAGGAAGCCCGCCATAACTGCTCCTGCGTTTCCACCTGCACCAACTATTCCGCTAATGGCACCAACTGCTTTTTTATTGACGAAAGGAACAACCGAGAATGTGGCACCTTCCGACATTTGAACGAATAAACTAAATATCACCATCGATCCAATGGCCAATGCCAGAGTGGTCATCTGACTAAATAGAATCAGAGCTAGTCCTTCAATAAATAATACGGCAAACAAGAATAAGACGCGACCTCGTAAGCCAAATTTAATTCCAAATTTATCTCCAAAAAAACCCCCTAATGAACGGGCGAATAAATTCATCAAACCAAATAATCCTGCAATTAAGCCTGCCGTGGTAATGTCTAGTTTAAAATTATCGATGTAATAAATAGCAGCAATATTGTTAATCGTCAACTCAATGCCAAAGCAAGCACCATAGATTAAAAACAGCCCCCAAACACGGTGATCTTTAATGGCTGCTAAAAAACTACCTTTCGATTCCTTGGCTTTCATTTGAAACGCCGGATCTTTCTTTTTAAGATCGCTTAAATTGCCTTCTGGAGTATCGGTAGTGAATTTATAATACACAAATGAAAGTATTAATAATGCAATACCCGGAATAACCATCGCATAGCGCCATGCTGTGCTGTCGATGTATCCTAGTCCAACAAATGCTCCAAAAATTAAAGGCATCACCATTTGAGTTACGCCTCCGCCCATATTGCCCCAACCTGCAGTAGTAGCATTGGCAGTTCCTACAACATTTGGCGCAAACATCATGGAAGTATGATATTGGGTAATAACGAAAGAAGCCCCAATTACCCCAATGGCTAAACGGAATAAAAGAAATGATTCATAGCTATTACTTAAACCTATAAACATAACAGGAAATGAGCCAATGAACAATAAGATAGTGTAACTTATTCTTGGTCCAATTCGGTCGCATAAATAACCAATTAAGAGTCTGGCAAAAATGGTTATTGCGACGGATGAAATAATAATGTTCCCAATTTGAGATTTACTTAATAAGAGTTCCTCACGAACGACTGCCATTAAAGGAGCAATGCCAAACCATCCAAAAAAACAAAGGAAGAAGGAGAACCAGGTAATGTGAAACACACGCATGTGTGGTGCTTTAAAACTAAAAAGGTTGATTTTAGTGGCTTTGCCAATGGCTTTTGATTCACTCATGGTTTCGGTTTTTTATGGTTTGCTACTATTTTGTAATGATACGTATTGATTAAATAAGTAATTCATTACCTTAATGCGAATATATGTTTTAATTCGAAACAACCCCTTTAAATAAATGTCAAATATGACAAAAAACATAAAAAGTAGTGACGAACATCCATTTGTGAGGGGGTGCACTTCGTAAAAAGTAAGTTTTTAATGAGGCTGCTATTTTAAGCTTGTTGGATTAAGCGGAATAAGCACCCTCTTTGTTAAACGTATAGATGAAGAATACTAGAATACTTAAAAAATATGGGTTAACTTGAGAGGGACATTTATTATGAATCGGGTAACTGAGTTTGATTGCTTAATTTTATATGTATCAATAGAATAATGCTTTATGTCAGAATTATCAAAAACGAAAGAGAAACGACTTATTAAACTTTTGGAGGTATCGCATCTTATACTGGAAACGGGCAATGCGCGTTCCTTTATTGTTGAAAATCCTCTATTTATAGAGTCTGTTATCCCATCTGACTTTATTACACTTTTTGATGAGCTAATTAAAGAAGGTTATACCATTGAAAAGTTGAAGCCGGCATCCAATAAAATATTAAATATTTTTCATAATGCCATTGTAAGTCATGAGCGCATTGTGCCTGAGAGCGGTTCTTTTTTAGATATTCTGGAAAAGAATAATTCGAAAATGGAAGAGGTGTTGTCTTCAATAACACCAATTTTTAAAGCATTCAATAAGAAAGAAAGCCTTGAAGACAGGGGCAAATTATTACTGCTATTTAAAAAATTGGACCAGTTTGCTCAACATTATGTGATAAAGGAAAATATTTTATTTCCTATTATTGAGCAAAAGTGGTCAGATTATCGCTGTTTGCAAATCATGTGGTCATTTCATGATGACATACGCCGCAATATTAAATTTATAATACAAAGTTTATCAGGTGAGCTTGCTGATTTAAAAGTGTTTAATAAAGCGGTTGGCGATGTGTTTTTTAATATGAAAGCTATTCGCTTTCGTGAGGAACGGATCTTATTTCCATTAATCCTGTCGACCATTAAAAATGCCGAATTGTTGGTGATGAATCGGGAGGCTGTTGATTTAGGCTTCCCTTATTTTAATCCGGATAATCCAAAACTGCCTCAAGAGGAAGTTGAACAAAATAGTGACATAGCTAACTTGGGGACAGGGACCTTAACAGTTGAACAGATTAAGCTTATTTTTAATCATCTTCCGGTTGATATTACCTATGTGGATGAAAATAATAAGGTGAAGTTTTTTTCCACACCACCAAAACGAATTTTTCCACGCACAATTGCTATTATTGGTCGTGATGTAAGTAATTGCCATCCGCCCGAAAGTGTGCATGTTGTCGAACAGATTGTCGATTCGTTTAGAAAGGGAGAGAAGATACAGGCTGATTTCTGGATAAAGATGAAAGGTGAATTTATCCTGATTCAGTATTTTGCTGTGAGAGATGAAAAGCAGAAGTATAGAGGCGTTATTGAAGTCAGTCAGGAAGTTTCAGGAATAAGGGCGCTTGAAGGAGAGAAGCGACTTCTGGATTGGTAAACATATTTCTCTTAATGGAATACTAAATAGATGGCTTATTAGATGAAGGCAAATACAATAGATGAGGTAATCGACTATTTGGATAGTATAATTGGTGAAAGTATTGATAAAAACAAGGCACATGGGTATTTTGCTGCTCTTTATCGGAAGGTAACTATTAGGGTGAAAGAACGTTTAGGTACCGGCTATTTCACTGATGATGCCAGAATGGAACATCTGGATGTTGTATTTGCGAACAGATATCTGGATGCTTATTTTAAGCATAAAGATGGTAATGCAATCACAGCTTCTTGGAACATTACTTTTGATGCAGTAGCAGATGATAAACTGATTGTTTTGCAACATCTTCTTTTGGGAATGAATGCTCATATTAATTTGGATTTGGGAATTGCTGCTGCAGAAGTTGCTCCGGAAAACATTCTGGATCTTAAGGCGGATTTTAAAAGGATAAATGAACTTTTGGCTGAATTGTTGGATGAGGTTCAAAAGGATTTAATACAAATTTGGCCCTTGTTGAAGTACCTGCTAAATTTATTTAATAGACTGGATGATTTATTGGTCAATTTCAGTATGGAAACGGCGAGGAAAGGAGCCTGGACCTTTGCTTTAGAATTAGCACATACCAAAGGCAGTAAGAAAGATGCGATTGATGGGAGAGATGGTAAGATCGAACGAATTGCTACCATGATTACAAAGCACAAAAGACTGGTTCGTTTTATACTTGGCCTGATTCGTTTGACAGAGAGAGGAAGTATTGCCTCAAGAATCACCTATCTTAAAGATTGATTGCAAACACATATAAAAGTAAATATTTTCAAAATTTATACTATGGATATTGAGAGGAATAAGAAAAATGCAATTGCCTTTTATAAATTGGCTTACGAAGGTGAACCGAGTTTAGCTATTGAGAAATATGTAGGTCAGGAATATATTCAGCATAATCCAGGTGTGGCGGATGGTACTCAGGGTTTTATTGATTATTTTGAACGCATGGATTATGAATATCCGGAAAAGTCAATTGAATTTGTTCGCTGTATTGCTGAAGGAAATCTGGTAGCTCTTCATACGCATCAAATCTGGCCCGGGAATGATCAGTATGTCACCATGGATTTCTTTCGTTTCGATGACGATGGAAAAATAGGTGAACATTGGGATGCCATTCAGCAAATACCAAAAGAATCAGCGAATCCAAATACAATGTATTAAATTGATAGCTAAGTAAAATACTAAATGATAAAAGAATCTCTCTCAGTTCAAGAGGCCAGAAAGCTGGTTTTACTTTCTCAAGATGTTTATCCGGCCAAGGTGAAAGGTTTGGCTATTGATGCAACACGTTCAGCCATAGAACAGCTAGGCTATATTCAAATTGATACCATATCGGCTATACAACGCGCTCATCATCATACTTTATGGAATCGGAATCCGCGCTATCTCCTTTCTCATATTGATCAACTTATTTCAGATAAATCAGTTTTTGAATATTGGTCACATGCGGCTGCTTACCTGCCTATGCGCGATTATCGTTACTCCTTACTTCGGAAAAAAGCAATAGCGGAAGGAAGAGACAAGCATTGGTATGAGCCGGATCCAAAATTGATGAAGATGGTTCTCACGCGAATTTCGGACGAAGGACCTCTAATGGCTAAAGACTTTGAGTATAAATCAAAAAAGGTTGCAGACTGGGGAAGTAAGCCTGCTAAACGCGCTTTGGAGCAGCTGTTTATGCAGGGCGATTTGATGATTTCGAAACGTGTCAATTTTCATAAAGTCTATGATCTCACAGAAAGGGTGCTTCCGGTAGGTGTTGACACTTCATTGCCTGATGATGAGGAATATGCCCGTTTCTTAATCATGAGGTTTCTAAGGTCCAATGGAATTGGACAAGCTGGAGAGATGGCTTATCTGTTAAAAAACACAAAGACTTTGGTTTCAGATTATGTCCGGGAAATGTTAGCCAATGAAGAGTTAATAAGCTTGAAGGTTAACAGCCAAAGTTACTATGCGCTATCATCCTCGCTTGACCTTCTGAATAAGCCTCTTAATAAAAGCAAATTAAAGATTTTGTCACCTTTTGATAATCTGGTCATCCAACGCAGGCGCATGCAGCAATTGTTTGATTTTAATTACGTACTCGAGTGTTATGTTCCTGAAGCTAAACGTAAGATTGGCTACTTTTCCTTGCCAGTATTATGGCAAGGAGAATTTGTTGCTCAAATGGATTGTAAAGCTGATCGTAAAGCTGAAGTGTTATCTATCAATAATTTAGTCTTGGAGTCTAACCTGAATGAGATTGATGCATTGACACAGGCCTTGGCCAAAGAGTTATTGCCATTTTTGAGCTTTAATAATTGTAAGCACCTAAAGGTGAAAAAATGTTCTTCAATCCAAGTCAAAAAAGAATTACTTAATAAAGTTAAACTATTAGATTGTTTATTTTAAGCCCAGAAATAAAAAAATGAGGCATTAAAAGGTGCATTAATTTACTGCCTTTATAGGTAATTAGGTACTAATTCGTCAAATAGATTAGAAATTAGAGCTTTGAAACGTTATATTTAGAATACTTAATTATATCAAGAGAACTCTCTGGGGGTAGTACTTGTTATGTTGTTGTGGGATAAGGAATTTGCAATGCTGTTATAGATTAGATTATTTCAAGAATTCAGCTGTGGTTCCATTGCTAATTATTTAGTAAGATTTCCCACTCTTTAAACTTATAAAATTGCTGAATGAGTATCGAGAATATTACATCAGCGGGAATGGCTTATAATAAAATAACACTATCATTTCCGTCGAAAATAGAAAAGCTGTTTCGTAAGAAATACTTTAATGATTCAATAGCTCAATTAAGGGTTGCACTGTTATTGGTCATTTTTCTCTATGGTATTTTTGGCCTTCTCGATTTGCGTATGTTTCCTGAGTACGCCAGCTATTTTCTTAAAATTCGATTTTTAGTTGTTATCCCAATGACATCTTTGGTCTTGATTCTGTCTTATACTAAAGTGTTTCAGAAAATTTGGCAGCCTTTATTATTAATGTGTTTTATTGTTGGTGGAGCAGGATTAATAATCATGACCATGTTTGAAGCTGAAAATTACGCCTATTATGCCGGAATGATGTTGGTGATATTTTCAGGCTATTTATTTATTAAAATCCGCTTCTTTCTGGCAACTATCGGAGGATGGACTGTACTTCTAATTTTTAATTTGATCGCGATTTTTTATGTTAAAGCTCCGGCAATAGTAGTAATTAGTAACAATTTCTTTTTTGTCAGTGCCAATTTAATCGGCATGTTTGCGGCTTATTATATAGAAATACAGATACGGCAAAACTTCTTTTTAAATCAAAAGCTCGATGAAGAAAAAGTAATTATAGAAAATATAAATAAGGACCTGGAAGCAACGGTAGAAAAACGTACAGAAGAGCTGGTAAAAGCAAAAAATAGCGCTGAGGAGATTAGTTCGAATATATCAGCTATCATCGAAGGTACTTTTGAAAACATATGGGCTTTCGACAATGATTACAGGATCTTATACATTAATAAAACCTTCAAAAAAGAGTTTTATCAAAACTTTGGTATTCAGCTCGAACCCGGTATTTCATTACTTGAATCACTGCCGGAAGTTCTTGTTCCATTATGGCAATCGCGTTATGATAGAGTATTGGCGAATGAGCAATATACAGTTGAAGATGCAATTCAAACACAACTTGGGATGGTGTATATTCAAGTTGGGTTTAATCCTATTGTAAGACAAGGTATAGTTGTAGGTGGTTCGTGTTTTGGACGAGATATTACATATCAGAAGTTAGCAGAACTTGAAATAGTGGAAGCAAAGAATAAGGCCGAAGAAAGTGATCGTTTAAAATCAGCGTTTCTCGCAAATATGAGCCATGAAATCCGGACTCCAATGAATGGGATTCTTGGTTTTTCGGAATTGCTGAAGGAGCCAAGCCTTACAGGTGAGGAGCAGATGCAGTATATCGAAATTATTGAGAAAAGCGGAAATCGGATGCTTGGTATTATCAATGATATAGTTGATATATCAAAGATTGAGGCTGGTTTGATGGAAATTAAGATGGTAGATACCAATGTTAATAATCAGATAGAATATGTACATTCTTTTTTTAAGCCGGAAGCCGAGAGTAAAGGACTTGAGCTTAAAGTATCTGATTTAGATTTAAAAGCAGATCTTAATATAAATACAGATCAAGAGAAACTATATGCTATCCTGACCAACCTGGTTAAAAATGCAATAAAATATACCTTTGAAGGATCCATTGAAATGGGTTATCAAATTGAAGATATGAAGATTAAGTTCTTCGTTAAAGATACTGGTATAGGAATTCCAGCAGATCGGGTTAATGCCATCTTTGAGCGATTTATACAGGCAGACATTATTAATAAGATGACACAGCAAGGTGCTGGATTGGGGCTTTCTATTTCTAAAGCATTTGTTGAAATGTTAAATGGAACAATTTGGGTTGAAAGTGAAGAAAATGTTGGCAGCACTTTCTATTTTACCATTCCATTTAAAAATTAATAGAATTGTTTATTTCTTGAATCAGTTTTAAACAAGTGTGCTACTTTAAGGTTCTTCTTAGGATTCTAAAAGAAGAGAATTCATATGTCAAAAAGAATAAAGATAGATATAGTATCAGATATTGTTTGTCCCTGGTGTATTATTGGCTATAAAAGATTGGCTTTGGCAATCAAAGAAATGGGTATAGAGGATAAGGTGGAACTTGAATGGCAACCGTTTGAGCTCAACCGAAATATGCCGCAAGAGGGACAGGATTTACATGAGCACCTATCAGAAAAATATGGATCTACATCTGACCAACTTCTACAATCACAACAGCAGTTGAGAGGTTTAGGTGAGGAGTTGGATTTTAAGTTTGATTTTTTCGAAGGTATGAAAATAGTGAATACCAGAACTGCTCATGTTTTGCTTGAATATGCCAAAAGCAAAGGGCTGCAAACCGATTTAAATCTAAACTTGGTTGAAGCTTATTTCATCAGGCATCAAAACATTTCAGATCGCCAGGTTCAGAGTAAAGAATTGCAAAAAATTGGTATCGACGATGAGGAAGCTATTGCAAGGACAGAAGATGCAGAATGGCTCAAACTAATTCAGGAGAAAGAGAACTATTGGCAACAAATGGGTATTTCATCGGTACCTACTATTGTTTTTAATCGAAAAAGTGCATTGACAGGAGCACAAGCTATTCATATATACAAAAAGGTCTTAAATGATATTTTGAATGAATAGAAATGATAGTGGCACAGGAAGCCATTTACTTTGGCTCTAAATTTCTTTCACTGCCAATTTTTATAATGGTTCCCATTTTACTCATTACAAAATCGTATGCTTTTTGCGTGTGGGGGATAGTACAATCGCTGCAGTCCTTAACATTTTTAGTGTATTTGAAATTTCCACCACATTTATCCTTTAACATATATAAGGGGCAATAACAAAACAAGCAATTAAACTCATCTTCGTTTGCAGTTTTATGACAAGGGAAGTATTCACACTTTCTATGCTGAGAGAATTTATAGTTTTCTGACATCTTGAGTTTAAAATCGATTTTTTTAAGACGAACAAAAGTACAAACAATTGCTAAGCTTAAGTTACAGAAATCATCTAATATTTTTCATTTTTATAATTGCCACTCTTCTTGTCATACAGGTAGTCTCAAGGATTTATTTATTAAAGTTGATGTAAACAGATAATCATTAAAACTACTTTTCACTCCATGAATATTTGGTGTGCTTGGGAGTTTTTTATTCTGTATGGTAATTAGTACACTGTTTAGATTTGACAATAACTATCTTTGCAGCATGATAAATCAAAAAAGCCAGGCCTTATACCTGAAAAATTATGGTATTAGTCAATTGAATGAAATGCAGTTGGCTACCGCAAAAGTAATTGATGATAAGAAGGACTTAATTTTATTGTCACCTACTGGTTCAGGTAAAACATTGGCGTTCTTACTTCCCTTAATTCAACGGCTGGATCGAGATGTTGAACAGGTTCAACTAATGATATTAGCTCCATCCCGAGAGTTGGCTTTACAGATTGAACAAGTATTTCGTCAACTTAAAACCGGCTTTAAGGTAGTATGCAGTTACGGAGGTCATTCCATTCAAACGGAACGAAACAGTTTAAAGCATCCCCCAGCGGTATTAATCGGCACTCCCGGGAGAATTGCAGATCATATTCGACGCGAACGGTTCTCATTGGATGCCCTACGTATGCTTGTATTGGATGAATTTGATAAGGCATTGGACCTGGGGTTTCAGGCTGAAATGAAAGAAATAATCGTAGAGTTAAAGTCGCTAAATCAAAGGGTTTTAACATCTGCTACCGACATTGATAGTATTCCGTCATTCGTTGGTATTGACCATCCGGTAAAACTAGATTATATAAAAGATCAGGCTCCGCTTAAAGGCTTAAAATTAAAAGGTGTGCGTTCGGAGGGTAAAGATAAGTTAGATGCTTTTTATCGTTTAGTATGTCATCTGGGTAATGAGCCCATGTTGGTTTTTGTCAATCATCGCGATGCAGCTGATCGAATTAGTAATCACCTTAAGGATATGGATTTGGTGCATGATGTATTTCATGGTGGGATGAAACAGGAAGACAGAGAGCGAGCCTTAATAAAGTTTAGAAATGGGAGTCATCATGTATTAATAACAACGGACTTAGCTTCCAGGGGATTAGATATTCCTGAAATCAAATCAATAATTCATTACCATCTGCCTTCGAAAGAAGATGCATATATCCATCGTAATGGACGTACTGCCAGAATGAATGCTGAAGGAACGGTTTATTTGTTAATGGCCGAAGAAGAACTGATGCCCGAATATATTAAGGAGGATCTTGATTTCGAATTGATAGGCGATTCCAAAACTTTACCTGAATTACCCGATTGGGTGACACTATATATTGGTAGCGGTAAAAAAGAGAAGGTCAATAAAATAGATGTTGTTGGTCTTTTTATGAAGAAGGGCAAATTACAAAAGGACGAATTAGGTCTGATTGATGTTTTGGATCACTCAGTTTTTGTAGCCGTTAAAAGAAATAAGCTTAAGAAGTTGTTGCAGCTGCTTAAAAACGAAAGAATAAAAGGTAAAAAGCTAAGGCTGGAGGTGTCGAAATAGTAAAGTGCGATTTTGTTAGTATCTTTTTAATACATTAAAAAGTGGATTTCCACAGCGTTAAATGAAAAGTGTAATTAAGGTTTTCATCGTATTTATTGTATTTTTTGTTTGTTCCTTCATGATCTATGGAGTAGAGGTTAAGCAGGTTCAAATTAACAATGGTGTTCTGGATTTAAGTTCTAGAGATTTTATTAATGAAATTTATGAGTTTAATGGTGATGTATGGTTTTATCATCAAACCTTCATTCATCCCTCTCAAATCAAACACTCAAGTACTTCTCGACAAAGCATTAACACTACAAAAAGCTGGAATAATCAGAATACTGATGAGGACTATATTCCAACATTTTCATTTGGCACATATCATTTTACAGTTAAGCTTCCGGCTTCAATGCATGGGGAGACTGTAATTATTCGCCCCAATCATTTTATTGCTTATGCCTCCAGATTGTACGTTAATGGTAAGGAGGCTGCGTCAAACGGAAGTGTTGGTCAATCAAAGGGTGATGTCAGATATGAGGCATCCAGAATGATGGTTGTTGATCCTGTTTTGGTTGAAAATACGACACTTGATATAGTTATTCATGTGGCCAATTTCGATCATTTTAGAGGAGGAATATTTGATGATATTCATATTGGTAAGGCAGAAGATATGATAATTGATTATCAACGGAATATTCTGTTTGATTTAGGTGTGATCATTAGCTTGATTATCATGTTTTTATATCATTTTGTTTTGTATTTTGTTAATACTAAGGAGACTGTCTCACTCTATTTTAGTTTAACCGCATTAATATTTGCCGTTGATTTCTCCTTTCAGGATACAATGACATTTTTCGTTCTATTCCCTGAGGCAGGATTCAGGTTATCCTCTTTTTTACATTTATCAATGCCTTACCTATTGCCATCATCTTTTATGTTTTTTCTAAGTGCATTATTTCCCCAAGATGTGTCAAAACGGTTCAGAAACTTTACAGCTATTGCTTCAATGACTTTGGTGGCTATTACCCTCTTTTTTGGGAGTAGTACAAGTAGCTTTTTTGCCAAGCCTCATTTTCTTTATATCATAGGAGTTGTGTTTTATGTGCTTGTTGTAGCTGTGCGTGCTGCAATTCTAAAAAGGGAAGGTGCCTGGTTTTTCCTTGTCGCTTACCTCTTGTTTTCTGTTTTCGCCCTCAATGATATTCTTTTTGTTTTCGAGATAATACATACCAGAAGTTTAGTGTCCACAGGTCTTGTATTATTTATCTTTCTACTGTCAATATTGCAAGGGCGAAGAACTTTGGTGATGTACAATCGCAACCTGTTGTTGTCGGATAACCTGACTCAATTAAATCAGGAATTGGAAAATAAAGTTGAGCAGCGTACCACCAAACTTAGAAAGTTGCTGATGCAATTAAAGGACTTAAATGGCTTTAAAGAGAATATGACATATATGCTCGTTCACGACTTGAAGACACCTTTGAATACGATTATTAATTCAGATGTATTACCAAGTAATGAGAGAACAATGGTAGTTCAACAGTCTGGTTATTACTTGCTGAATCTGGTTGAAAATGTATTAGACGTGGTAAAAAGTGATAGCTCAGAATTACAGTTGCGAAAAGCTGAAGTTCCTTTCGAAGCATTGCTTGCAAATGCTTTAAAGGAGATTAGTTTATCAATCAAGATACATGGCTTAAAAGTTGAAATAGAAACACAGGATAATTATCTATTAAATGTTGATAAAGAACTCTTGCATCGGGTGCTTGTGAATTTACTGTCAAACGCGATTAAGTTTTCGCCAAGAGATGGAGTCATTACAATCAGATCGAAATGGACAGATGATCAATTGCTTGAAGTTTCAATTGCCAATCAAGGACCGGCTATTTCAAAAAAGGATAAAGAAAATATTTTTGAGCAATTTTTTCAAAGCAAAGAAGGGCAGGCGAAGTCAGGATCAACAGGATTGGGCTTAACATTTTGTAAAATTGCCATTGAAGCGCATGGAGGACAAATTGGCGTTTATTCAGAAAATGAGGGTGCTGAGTTTTGGTTTAGCATCCCTGAAGCTATGCAAAGTAACTCCGCATATAAAGCAAGAACTACGATGGATAAGGATCTTGAAGTTCTTGATAAGGAAGATAAAATATTTCTAAAGGAACTGGCACTTCAATTAAAGACAATTCAACCCTATGATATTTCTGAAATTACAAAACGCATTAATGAGCTTGATCCAACTAGTCAAGCTGCACTTAAATGGCTCCGTAATGTTGAAAATGCGGCCTATGCTTCCGATATAAAGACATACGATAGTCTTATAAAAATGATATTTGAATGAGATATATTGTTTTTAATGAATTTCGCATGTATACTTTTTGCTTACCTTAATCTGTCATAAATTTTACTTTTTTAGGTATTTTACATACCAAACCAATGCCTATAGAAATGGAAAATTACAAATTATTGATTATCGATAATGACATCGACAACCTGAAGTTGATGGTTTCAATTTTTATGGAGCAATTACCATTTTCAAAGTGCTATCAGTGTAATAATCCTGAAAAGGCTATGGATATTGCAAAGGAAGTAAAACCAAATTTAATTATTACCGATTGGGATATGCCTCAGATGTCAGGTATTGAACTGATCAAGCAATTCAGAGCTTCCTCTTTTGCCAAAGAAACACCAATCATTATGGCCACTGGAGTGATGCTGACTGCTAATCATCTTAAAATGGCTTTAGATGCCGGGGCAATGGATTATATCCGCAAGCCAATTGATGCCATCGAATTAATCGCCCGTACCAGAGCTGCCTTATTAATTACAAGTTATTACCAGGAGATTGTAAAGCAAAAAGATCAGGAACTAACGGAAAGTTCTTTGCACATGATTAAGAGTAGTGAGTATATCAGTGATTTTGAACAAAAGGTGGATACCATTACTCAAAAAATGGATATTAACATAAATGATGCAAAGGCTCAGCTAAAAGCATTAAAAGAAGAACTAAAATTTTTGAGTAAGGAGGATAGCTGGCGTCGTTTTAGTGTGTCTTTTTCTAAAGTACATCAGGATTTTGAACGTAACTTAACCTCAAAACATCCGAATTTAACACCAACAGAATTAAAATTGAGTGCTTTTATTCGCCTTGGGATGCATAATAAGGAAATAGCATCTATTCTGCACCTGTCTTCGGATAGTATAAAGGTTTCGCGATATCGTTTACGAAAGAAATTAAAAGTTGAAACGGGGGAAAATCTTGAAGTTTATTTTTTACAGTTTTAATTACGAAGGATAATTTGATAACAAAGCCTGTGAATTAATTTCACAGGCTTTGTTAGATTTACCAATCTAATCCATATTGATCACTAATGTCCAGAGGTGGCATTGGGCCATCCAAGGGCTTTAGGTCACGCACGTACCAATCCAACCAGGCCAACTGGCGATACAATACATCAATCTGACCAACTTGTTTTCTATTACCATGTCCTTCTCCCGGATATTGTACCAAACGAACTGCAGGATGTCCATTCATTTTCATGCGACGATATAGTTCGTAGCTTTGAGTAGGGTGAACGCGTGGATCAGCAGCTCCTCCATAAATAAGAGTAGCCGTTTTGCTCTTGTGGGCGTAATAAACCGGACTGCGTTCCAGATTCATCTGCCATTGTTCTTCTAAAGGTTTGCCACTATGTACATATAACTCTTCGTATGGGATATCAGTGGTTCCACGTTTACTAATGATATTACTTATCCCAACAAACATCCCAACTGCTTTTACGTAATCAGTGTAGTAAGTTGCAAACCATGCTGAGGCATAGCCGCCATATGATCCACCTGCCATACCAACTCTTTCGCGATCAGCACCTTTTTCTTTTATAAGGTATTCGATGGCATCGGCCAGATCATCAAATTCTTTACCCGCAGGATCCATAAAACCCTCCATTCCAAAGTCGACACCATAACCTGTGCTTGCTCTATAATTAATGTAAGCTGCCATATAGCCTTTACCAGCCATTACTTGCCCCGGTGTAGCATATCGACTAAGCCATCCATTTGAATGATGCGACTCTGGTCCGCCATGAACAAATAGTATAATAGGGTATGTTTTATTTGCATCAAATCCAACTGGCTTAATTAACAATCCTTCAACTTCAAGTCCATCTCTGGCTTCGAAACGGATTACTTCTTGTTCGCCAAGTTGCTTATTTGCTAATTCAGGATTTATATCCGTTATCTTTATCAATTCATCTTTGCCATTCCAACTGTATATGTTGGACGGATCAGTAGGTGTAGATCCTGTAAAAATGAACTGTTTGAAATCAGAACTAAATTTAGGGCTTGAGAAAATAATACCTGAGTTCTGAGAGTTGAGAATAAGCTTTCGTTTTTCATTTTTTAAACTGAAAGTGAATATCTTATTATTCACACCTTCTCCAGCGAAATAAATCAATTCCTTATCGCTTTTCCAATTAACCCAGCTAATATGCCCCTTGTATTTATCAGGTGTTATGTTTTTCGTAATACCTGCCTTCAGATCGATATAAAAGGCTTGACTTACTGCATGGTCGTTAATGTTTAATGCAGCGGCATACGCCAATTTTGTTCCATCAGGACTGAATGAATAAGCTCCAAGTTTACCATTGTTATCTAAAACTCGGCTTACTTTTTCTGATTTCAAATCATATACATGAATTTTTCTAAACATGTAATTCTGATCAACCAACTTTAAAGGTGTGGCCGTGTAGGCTAATTGCATTCCTTGTTTGTCGAATTCAAAGTTCCATACATTAACAGACTTTGTTAACTGTTTAAGCTCCGTGGTCACAAAATCTTCGTCGAATTCCTGAAGGAATAAGTTGTCGTTAATAATATCTTCTTCATAGAATATAAAATTGTAACCTCTCTTGTCTAATTCTTTTTGCTTATCGCTTTTTCCCTGTGAGGCAATATAGGCAATGGCCTTGCCATTGGGGTGCCATTTAAAGGAGTTTACACCCGTTTGACTATTAGTGACTTGAATTTTTTCTCCATTGTCCTTAAGAATCCAAATCTGGTTTTTACCATCGGTTTTTTCTATGACAGCAAGTTGAGTACCATCATTATTCCAACTTGGAGATTTAAACTTTTCATCCTCACCAAATAAGGCAGTACTCTGACCTGTTTCCAGGTTTAGGAGTTGGTATTCACTGTGAGCTCCACCTGCTTTTTCGTTAGCGTTGCGTGGGGTGTAAAGACTGTAAATCAATTGCGATCCATCAGGACTTAGTTGATTGGTTCGTGTGTATTTTAAGGCAAGCAAATCTGCAGGGCTTAAAACATCCTGGGCGTGGCTTATGTTTCCAATGGCCAATGTTAAAACTAGGATTGCCAAAATTTTACCGAAAGGTGTTTTCATCTGAATATAATCTGGTTATTAATTTTGAATTGTATTAAGCCTAAAGTTAAAATAATGCCTTTACAATGCCAATGAATGATTACGCTATGTTTTGTTTAAATACTTTTTAAACAGACGAAATTGATATAGCTTAGCGCATCCTAAATCGATAATTATGCCTTGGACTAATAAATGGTTTCAGTTTACAGTTTTAATGACTTTAGCATTTGTATGGGGGAGTTCATTTATTCTGATAAAAGTAGGCCTGAAAAGTTTTGATAGTATTCAGGTTGCCTCTTTGCGTATTGGGTTTGCTTCATTGGTTTTATTACCTTATTCATTAAAACACTTAAAAGGCCTGAAGAAAAAAGATCTGTCAAGTATTTTGATCGCAGGTTTTGTAGGAAGCCTTATTCCGGCATTTTTATTTACAAAGGCACAAACTCAAATTGATAGTGCTTTAGCAGGTATGTTAAACTCATTAACACCTGTTTTTACCTTATTAGTTGGACTACTATTGTTTAAAACAAAGTTTAAGCTCTCACAATTAATTGGAATCATTTTAGGATTACTTGGAGCCTTAGGTTTGATTACATCTGGAAAAAGCATATCTCTTGATAGTATAAATGCCTATGGATTTTTAATTGTATTGGCAACACTATGTTATGGAATAAATATAAATGTAGTTAAAGCACGATTGACGCATTTATCAGGAGTTCAGATCACCTCTTTATCTTTCTTTTTTGTTGGTCCGGTTGCTCTGTTTTATTTCCTGACTACTGACATACAAGCTGCAACCCAAAATGAAAACTGGTTGATTCATTTCGGAGCGATTGCATTATTAGGCATTTTAGGAACGGCCATTGCCATGTTGGCCATGAATACATTAATCCGATATTCGTCTGCTGTATTTGCTTCTTCAGTAACCTATATCATACCTATATTTGCCATTCTGTGGGGATTTCTTGATGGTGAAATAATTACCTTATTCCATTTACTCTTTATGGGAATCATACTACTGGGTGTCTATTTGATTAATAAAAGGAAAGCTTAATGGATTCTTTTAAAGTCTTTATATTTAACACTTCGTATTAATAAACTAAATGTATTAGATAAATTATACCTTTGGTAGGTTCTATTGTTTGTTTTATAAAACTTTGCTACATGAAAACAAGATTTACTTTTTTGGTTTATTTAATTACATGCTTATCGGTTGGGGTGCTAAGTGCGCAGGAAATACCTATTGAGCACCTTGTAATGAAATTAAATGCCAATAAACAAGAATCCAGCAAAACAATACTCAAAAATGAAATTGCTGGAATCGATGTTAAGCACATTACTTTAACAGGAGGAGTTAATAAAAAGGAAGACCTCAAAGATGGATATAAATATATTTACATATTTATTAAAGGACAGGGTAGTGTAGTTGCTGATAGAAAAAAGTATAAGCTAGAACCTGAAACCATATTTTTGCCAAATTCAGTGAATAATGTATCACTAAGTGTTTCTAAAAACGATACGCTGCATTTTCTTAAAATAGCAAGCGAGTTAACGGAACAAGATCTTTTAGATTTGAAAGAATTTCCAAAAGAAAATACAAATCAGGTCTACTTTGCAAAATTTACGGACTGTGAGGCTTACACAGAACCTATTAAAAGTCTTAATACAGTAAGCCGTACAGTTTTACCCAACAAATACATACCACGTATTGCTATGGGAACGGTTGAAACTACTGGTCCCGATAAGGTTGATCCTCATGAACATGCAATGTTGGAGCAATTATTTCTGGGACTAACGGATAACCAGGTTATGGTTTTTGCTGATGATGCTAAAGTGAAATTTCCAGCATACTCTTTACTTCATATTCCTCTAGGTTCAAGTCATTCAGTAAAGGTTGATAAGGGAAAAAAGATGTATTATATGTGGATGGACTTCTTTTTGGATAAGGAAGGCGAGGAATGGTTGAAAACGCATAAAGCGATTGATAAATATGAATCAGATAATGAATAAGTGATTATTTTATTACAGCTTGATGTATGTAATTAATAAAGCGATTTGATTTGTAAAGTAATAGAAAAGGCCATCCGCAAGGATGGCCTTTGTTTTATACTTGATTCAAAAACTTAAGCGTTTTGAGTCTTAATCAGGTTTAATGCTGAACCCGCTTTAAACCAGTCTATCTGTTGTTCGTTATAAGTGTGATTAGCTACAATTACTTCTTTGCTTCCATCACCATGAACTAACTCCAGTTGGAGTGCTTTGCCCGGAGCAAACTGATCTAAATCCAGGAAGTTAAAAGTATCATCCTCCATGATTTTATCGTAATCAGCTTCATTGGCAAAAGTTAAACCTAACATACCTTGTTTCTTAAGGTTAGTTTCGTGAATTCTGGCAAAACTCTTAACCAATACCGCACGAACTCCTAAATGACGTGGTTCCATAGCGGCATGCTCACGAGAAGAACCTTCTCCATAGTTGTGATCACCAACAACCACCGTTGGAATACCAGCTGCCTTATATGTTCTTTGTGTTGCAGGTACTTCAGCATATTCACCATTGATTTGGCTTTTTACTTTGTTGGTTTCTTCATTAAAGAAGTTGACCGCACCAATCAACATGTTATTTGAGATATTATCTAAATGACCACGGAATTTCAACCATGGACCAGCCATTGAAATATGGTCAGTTGTGCATTTTCCTTTAGCCTTAATTAATAACTTAGCTCCAGTGATGTTTTGTCCATCCCATGCTGTAAAAGGAGATAATAATTGTAGTCGTTCACTATCATCGCTCACAACTACATTAACATCAGATCCATCTTCAGCGGGAGCCTGATAACCTGGATCTTCAACGCCAAACCCTTGCGGAGGCAATTCATATCCACTTGGTGCATCCAGTTTTACCTGTTCACCCTTTTCATTAGTTAAGGTATCTGTAATCGGATTAAAACCTAAATCACCTGCTATTGCCAAAGCAGTAACTAATTCAGGAGAACCAACAAAAGCATATGTATTTGGATTGCCATCTGCACGTTTAGCAAAGTTTCTGTTAAACGAGTGAACGATGGTGTTTTTTTCTTGTTTTTCAGCTCCTGTTCTGGCCCACATACCAATGCATGGTCCACAGGCATTGGCGTATACTTCACCTCCCATTTTATTGAAAGTGTCGATTAAGCCATCACGGTCGATGGTATAACGAACCGTTTCAGATCCTGGTGTGATTTTAAATTCGCCTTTAGCATTTAGGTTTTTATCAGCAGCTTGTTTTGCTATTGATGCTGCGCGAGATATATCTTCGTACGATGAATTGGTACATGAACCAATTAAACCCACTTCAACTTTTAAAGGCCATCCATTTTTTTCTGCTTCAGCACGCATTTCCGAAATTGGAGTTGCACGATCTGGAGTAAAAGGACCGTTTAAGTGCGGCTCAAGAGTATCCAGATTAATTTCAATAACCTGATCAAAATATTGTTCAGGATTGGCGTAAACCTCTGCATCAGCTGTTAAATGTTCTTTAATTCCATTGGCCGCATCTGCAACATCGGTTCTGTCAGTAGCACGTAAATAGCGCTCCATCGATTCGTCGTATCCAAATGTTGATGTAGTTGCACCTATCTCAGCACCCATATTACAGATGGTTCCTTTTCCGGTACAGCTTAATGATTCAGCACCTTCGCCAAAATATTCAACGATACATCCGGTACCTCCTTTAACGGTTAGTATACCAGCTACTTTTAAAATAATATCTTTTGGTGCAGCCCAGCCATTTAATTTGCCAGTTAGCTTAACACCGATTAATTTAGGGAATTTAAGTTCCCAAGGCATTCCGGCCATAACATCAACCGCATCGGCACCACCAACACCAATTGCAACCATTCCTAAACCACCTGCATTAACAGTGTGTGAATCCGTACCTATCATCATTCCGCCAGGGAAAGCATAATTTTCAAGTACCACCTGGTGTATGATACCAGCTCCGGGTTTCCAAAAGCCAATTCCATAACGATTAGATACTGAACTTAGGAAATCATAAACTTCTTTATTACTTACTTCTGCCGTCTTAAGGTCAGAAGAAGCACCTACTTTAGCCTGTATAAGGTGATCAGCGTGAACCGTTGAAGGAACCGCAGCTCTATTCTTTCCAGCCTGCATAAATTGCAACAAAGCCATTTGCGCCGTAGCATCTTGCATCGCCACTCGGTCCGGATTGAAGTTTACATATGAATTTCCCCTTTCGTAAGCACCAGAAGGAAGATTGTCCGCTAAGTGTGCATATAAAATCTTTTCAGTCAGCGTTAAAGGCTTACCAAGTAGCTCACGAGTTTTTTCAACCTTGGCTGGCATCTTGGCATATGCCTTTTTTATCATTTCAATATCAAAAGCCATATTTCTGATTCGTTTAGATAATGATTATTGTGGTATTTTAGAACTAGCAAATCTAGCAAAAAGTCTTACCATATAACAAGAAGCCTTGCTTTTTGTTGTTGTACTTTATCCGCTTTATATTTCTTTTATTAACTTGACGGTGTTTTTAACTGGATAAGCATAAAAGCATAGGGCTTAAACCCAAATATATGAAGCTAATACTTATATATGAAAATCTCCGTATAGCATTAGGATCTATACGTTCAAATCTCTTACGAACCATTCTTACAGTACTTATTATTGGTATAGGTATAACTGCATTGATTGGAATATTAACTGCCATTTCATCGATACAGGCTGCCATAAGTTCCAAGTTTACAGGAATGGGAGCCAATTCATTTACCATTGAAAACAGGGGAATGAATGTACAAGTGGGTAAAAATTCGTTGCGTCAAAAGAACTATGGGTACATTTCTTTCCGAGAAGCAATGACTTTTAAGGATGAATTTGATTACCCTGCAATTGTTGCCGTGTCGTATATGGCAACAGGAGCAGCCACAATAAAAGCTGAAAATACCAAGTCTAACCCCAATGTTGCGGTCTATGGTGTTGATGAGAATTTTATTGAGGTTGAAGGTCACAACCTGAAATGGGGCAGGCATTTTAGTAATCAGGAGATAAGGGATCACAGACATATGGCAGTGCTGGGGAGTGCCTTGGCTAAAAAACTATATCCTGAAGGAGAGAACCCAGTTGAAAAAGTGATTGCTTTAGGTGGAGCTAAATATTTAGTCATTGGTGTGTTAGAGGAGAAAGGGGCAGGATTTGGAAGCCAAAGCGATAATATCATATTGTTGCCTGTAACCAATGTGCGTCAGCAATTTAGTCGTCCGAAAATGTCGTATAAAATTGTGGTAAAAGCCATGGACAGCCAACAAATTGATAATGCCATTAGTGAGGCCACAGGCTTGTTTCGAATTATTCGACGATTAACTGTTCATGACGAGGATAATTTCAATGTTAATAAGAGTGATAATCTTTCTCGAATATTAATTGAAAGCACTGGAATGGTTGCTTTGTTGGCTTCTATTATTGGTTTGATCACTTTGGTGGGAGCTGCCATTGGATTGATGAATATAATGTTGGTAGCGGTGGCGGAACGGACACGAGAAATCGGTATTCGAAAAGCGATGGGAGCAACAACAAAAGCTATACGAAATCAGTTTTTATTCGAATCTATTATAATTGGTCAGGTAGGTGGATTTGTAGGAATTATCCTGGGTATTTTTGTAGGTAACCTGATGTCAATAGCATTGGAAGCTCCATTTATAGTTCCTTGGAACTGGGTAATATTGGGAGTGGTAATTTGTTTGGTTGTTGGATTATTGTCGGGTTTAATGCCGGCTATGAAAGCTTCTAAACTGGATCCGATTGAATCATTGCGTTACGAATAATTTAGATTCTAAGTTAGAATAAATCCAAAACTATATATGTCGATAGTATCAAAAAAGAATGGCTTCCTGTTTGTGTTGGGGCTATTAATACTAATTATGGTAGCATTTTTTATTACCATGAGAATAAAGACAAAGCCGATCGTTTATCCGGTAACTGAAAGAATTTTAATTAATACGGATTCTATTATTATTCAAAACGATTCCCTGGTTATGCCAATTGTATACCGCGGTAATCCGGATATGCGCACAGTAAAAGGTAAAGAAAGGAAGGAGCGGTTCTTAAATATGATGTTACCTTCCATTCTAATTGCCCAACGTAAGTTAGAAGTGGAACGTAACGAAATAATGAAGCTTGAAAGTAAACTGAGATTGGGGAGAATTAAAGCTGCGGATAGTCTAAAGATCGATTCCCTTCTTACCTATTATAAATGCAAAAACATTGAAGAGGTCATTAATAATTTACATTTTCACCCGGTAAGTATTGTTTTGGCTCAAGCTGCAATTGAAAGTGGATGGGGTACATCCCGCTTTTTCCTGGAGGCCAACAATGTGTTTGGTATTTGGTCGTACAATAAATCAGAGGATCGCATCCGTGCCTTTGAAACCAGGGGCGAAAATTCAATTTATTTACGAAAGTATGATAACCTGTATGGATCAGTTTACGATTATTTAATGACAGTGGCCCGGGCACCCGCCTATCGAAAGTTACGTGAAGTGCGATTGGAATCAGATGATCCTTATGAGTTGATCCAGTATCTGGTGAATTATTCTGAATTACGAGAGGAATATGTGAGAATATTACACAATGTTATTCGACAAAATGAGTTAACAAAGTATGACCATTACCAATTGGTAAATATTGATGAAAATGACCCCGTTTGGAAGAGTTTATAAATGGCTGTTAGTGATGCTTTTGGTTGGCCTTTTTTTTATAGGTTCACTAAAGGCATGGGAATACGCCATAACCAAGGTGGCGCAGGCCAAAAAATGGAATATTACGACTTTGGTTTATCACCGTTTTGGCGATGAACGCTACCCATCAACAAATACAAGTGTTGCTGATTTCGAAGCTCAATTGACATGGCTCAAAGAAAATGACTATCAAAGTTTGACCGTTTCAGAAGCTCACAGTAAAAGAGATAAGCAAGCTGGTAAGTTTATTTGTATAACGGTTGATGATGGATACAGATCATTTATGGAGAACGGATTGCCTGTGCTGAAAAAACTTGGCATGAAAGCCACTCTCTTTGTAAATACGGAAAGTATAGGATGGGGCGATTACTTGACCTGGGATGAAATTAAAAGCCTTCAGAAGCAAGGGGTTGAAATAGGCAATCACTCACACAATCATTCTCATTTTGTTAATAAGGAAGAAGCGGATCGTAGTATTTATTTCGAATCGGATTTAAAATTATCAGAAGAGTTATTTGATAAATACTTAGGTCAAAAACCCTTGGTTTATGCCTATCCTTTTGGTGAGTTTTCACAGGAAATGATTGAAGTATTAAATCAGAGACATTATAAGTTGGCTTTTGCTCAGTTTTCTGGGGTATGGAATGAAACAACCAATAGAAAATCAATTCCTCGTTTTCCGATGTCGGGGAAAGTTAGTATGGAAAAGTTTAAGTCCCGAGTTCGAATGAAACCGTTTAAATTAAAGGATCAAAGCCAGATTCCAATTCTTGTGAATACAACAGACGATGAAATTGGTTTGGTACTTGAATATAATCAGGATACTTATTCAGGACCTGTAAACTGTTTCATCAATGGAAGGCTTTATAAGGATCTCAAAAAAGAGAACGGTGCACTTTGGATTAAATATAATACAGGTAATAGCCGTAGAAGATCTATTGTCACTCTTACTACTCAAAATAATAATGGAGAATGGTGTTGGTTCACTCAATTGATAATTAATCCGCTTATTGATGAATAACTTTGTAGCAAATTCAAAGTTGTTTTTACTTCCTTTTAATTTAAGTCATTAGAGTACTTCATTTAAGAAAAATTAAGATTTCGTATCGAATATTATAACCTTTTGTTCTGTATAGCGTAATAATAGACAAACACATCCGAATTGCCGATATGTTTACGTGATGATAGGACAAGGGAAGCGAACGTATTAGCATAAAAATTGTATTGCGAATTGAGTTGAGCGAAGCTTTAGGGCTTGTGTAATAATGTCGTACGTTTATAATTGAACCGATGAAAAACCTTTTGAAACCTGTTGTAATTCTATTGGTACTTCTTCTTACAAGTACCTTAACGCAAGCACAAGTTGGGCGTGAGTTTTGGTTTGTTGCACCCGAGGCAACTAGTTCACATGGTGATAAGCCGATCTTTTTTCGAATTACAACTTTTAATGAAGGTACCAACTTGACCATCGAATTTCCGGCCAATACAAACTTTACACCAATCAATGTTTACGTTCCGGCCAATACTCAATACACGACGGCACAGGATGCATTTGAATTAGATGATATTGAAAATCGACCAAGTAATACAATATTAAATAAAGGAATACGAATTACAGCGCACGATGCCGATGTTAGTGCGTATTATGAAATTGCCCATACTGGTAACCCTGATAAATTTACCCTTAAAGGACTTAATGCTTTAGGTACTGAATTTTTTATCCCATCTCAAAATTCGTTCAGAAATAACAATCGTACTCCAATTGCAGACGAAAAGGTCGATATAGTAGCTACGGAAGATGATACTGAGGTAATAATCGTGCCAACAGTTGATGTAGTTGGTCATAATAAAGGAGATACTATACGAGTAACTCTTAATCAGGGGCAGACATTTAGTGTTGAAAACCTTGATATTTCAAAGACCAGTTCAATGGCTGGTACATATGTTGAATCTAATAAACTAATTGCAATTACCATTTCTGATGACTCTATTCATAATAATGATGGAGGGAGTGCTCATGACATGATAGGGGATCAGTTAATTCCTGTAAATGTCATTGGAACAGAGTACGTAATCGTTAATACATCTACAGATAATGTGCCAGGTAACCATGGTACAACACTACGTGAAGTTTATATTACGGCCACTGAAGATGGAACGGTTATTTATAAAAATGGAAGTGCTACTATTGAAAGAAGTCTGAATCGAGGCGAGAGTACCCAAATGACTATTACTGAAGATAATATGTATTTGGAGGCTAATAGACCCATTTATGTGTACCAGTTAGCCAGTTTACGCTTTGATGGAGATGGAAATGAAATAGGAAGTTCGCTCTTACCTCATGCTAATTGTACAGGTTCAGACATTGTAACTGTCAAACGTATTTTTGATAATGAGTTTTTTCTTCAACTTATGGTTAAAGGTAAAGATCGAGCGTCGTTTACCATACGTGATGAAGGTGGAACTAGCTTGGATTATTTGGATAACGTGGACTGGAAAATGGTTTTAGGAACTGATGGTAGTGGAACTTCTGATGCGTGGTATACTGCTAACATTCAATTAAGTGATAGATTATCTTCAGATGGTGGTAAGGTCTATTTTATTCAAAATACCGGAGGTCTGTTTCATTTAAGTATATTGGAAGAAAACAGAAGTAGTGTAAGTTATGGCTATTTTTCTTCGTTTAGCAATTTAAACGTAAATGGATTAACGGAAGGTTGTCAGGGAGATCATATCCTACTTAATACACTTGAGCCAATGCGATCCTATGAATGGTATTCCGATGTGAGCGGAGGCAATACGATTCTTTCAAATACCAGAGAATGCGAAGCGCGTGAAACAGGAACTTATTGGGTAAAAGCTGAAGTCATGTTTGGTGGTTGTGTTCTTACTGATAGTATTGATGTAGAGTTTATTCAACCTGAAATTGATTTGGGTGGTGATACTCTGGTTTGTCCCGGTGAAGTTTTGACATTTGGATCTGATGATGTTACCAATGTATATGATTGGAGCAACGGAACCAATAATAATTACACTGATGTTACAGTTACTGATGGATATTCAGGAACATTATCAGTTACGATAACGGATACGGAAGGGTGTTCTAACGCCGACACAGTTGCTATAGGTTCATTTTCAGTACCAACAATTAATTTGGATGCAGTTTCTGTATGTGAAGGAGGTAGAATAACTAATTTGTCAAGCTTTGCCAGATATGAATGGAGTTTAAATGGCGTCATCTTAAATGCGGATCCAACACAAAATTACATTGACCCTGTTTCTTCAGGAAACTATGTGTTAACTGCCTATACAGAGAATGATTGTTCAATTACTGAAAACTTTGTTGTTACCGTTAGTCCTTTACCAACCTTTACCATAACGGATCAAAGCAGTTGCGAAGGTGAAACACATCGAATCGATGGTCCAACAGGAGCAACGTATGCATATACCTGGAGTACGGGTAGTAATGCAGCCTTCATTGATGTCGTCACCCCGGGTGATTATTGGCTTGAAGTTGAAGATGCTAATGGTTGTGAGTTTCGTCAGGATTTTTCTTTCAGACAACACATCTCTCTTCCTATTGATTTAGGTGATGACAGAAATGAATGTGCCGGAACACAAGTTGTTATTACCAATGATATTGATAACCTTCAAACCTATGCTAATTATCAGTGGTTCTTTGATGATGGTGTAACTTCGCAAGTTGCATTACCATCACCAAGTCCTGATCCAAGTTTACTAACATTAACCGGTGCTGCAACAGAAAGTGGAATATATACTGTTATAGCTGAGGATGCGAATGGTTGTGAAGTTAGTGATGATGTTGAAATTATTTTCTTTACAACAGATCCCCCGCCTATAAGCTTAGACAAAGATCTATGTTCAGGTAAGTCAATAACAATTTATTCTTCTCCAGGTTATAATAACTATAGTTGGACTCTAAATGGGACTCCTATCCCAGGTACCAATGGCTTAAGTTCAATAATAAATAATCAAGCGGGAACCTATACGCTTACAGCTGAAGATAATGGTTGTGTAAAAGAAGTTGAAATTGAAGTTGCACTTCATGAATCTCCAACCGTTGATCTACCAGACAACTTCTCATTTTGCCCGGGAACAGATAGTACCATTTATATTACTAACTATACACCAGCTGTAACTGGCGGCGATTTTGCCTATTTGTACTGGAACGGGCAACGAAATAACAGGTACTACGATTGGACTACAGATGGCCTTTCTGTAAATCAAGCCAGATGGTATACTGTAAATGTGGTTGATGAGTTTGGTTGCTCTGATTTTGATAATGTTCAGGTTACAGAACATCCCGAAACAACACTAACTTTAGTTGATCCAACACCGGTATGTGAGAATGATGGCTTTGAGTTGCAAAATCCTATTACTGATGCCACCTCTTATACTTGGTTTAAAGAAGAGGCTGCAGGTGATGTGCATTTGGTTGATGATGCCAACCACACTGTATTTCAAACAGGAACGTACCGATTGGATATACTAGATGTTAATGGCTGTGCGGCCAGTGATGAGTTAGTTTTGATTGCTAACCCTGTACCAAGTGTTGATTTAGGAAATGATTTGGCGATTTGTCAGTTTGAGACTTTAGAAGTGCAGGTTGATAATGATTATGCACAATACCGTTGGAATGACGACCCTGCATTAAATACCAAATCCATATCGGTTAATACAAGTGGCACCTATAAGTTGGAAGTAGCTAATGATCATGGATGCTGGGCAGAAGATCAGATTGATGTTACAGTTAGTTCTGCACCTGTTTTTTCTTTGGGTAGACCGGGGCCTGAATGTCCTGGACATCTGTTCACATTAAGCGGACCAGCTGGTATGGCCGAATACCAATGGTCAAGTCTTGAAAATACTCAAACGGTACAAAAATATAATGGTACTTATAGTCTTAAGGTAAAAGATTTAAATGGATGCGAGTTTGCCGATACTGTGACTTTAAGTAATCATCTTATTCCAAGTGTTAATCTTGGACCTGATACAACTATATGTCCATTATATGGCGATTTTGAGTTGGATGCTGGTCCTGGTTTTGCCAGTTATGCATGGAGTACCAACGATAATACCCAAACGACCATTGCAGATATATTTGAAGCTATCAATACCGTGACAGTTACTAGTGCGGAAGGTTGTATTGATGGCGATGATGTTTTGGTTATTCATATGGAACCGCCAGTATTGGAAATTCTGGATGATGAAGCGGTTTGTGATTTGGATTCTATTCAGTTGGATGCAAGTGGTGATGATTTGATAGAATGGGAGTGGAGTAATGGTTCAACGGATCCTTATCCTTGGGTAAAAGAGGCTGGTGAATATATACTTCGAGCCAATGATGGTTGTGTGTGGATGGCGGATACCATGGAGTTAGTTGTGCATGAAACCCCGGTTGTGTCAAGAATCGATACAACAATTTATGCCCAAGTAGTCATTTATCCTTTAGGAGGCACAGAACCCTATATGTATGCAATTAATGATGAAGCCTATCAAAATGAAAATGTATTTAAGAATCTGGAAAATGGAGATCACACATTTTGGGTAGAAGATGATAATGGTTGCATAACTTCAGAATTGGTTTCGCTGTATGACGTTTTGGATATTGAAATTCCTAACTTTTTTACACCTAATGGAGATGGATACAATGATACCTGGAATCTTTCAGGATTTGATCGCGTACCCGACTCAATTATAAAAATTTACGATCGCTACGGAAAACTACTTAAAAAATATAAAGTATCAGACCCGGCATGGGATGGTACATATCTGGGTAAGCATTTACGAACCGATGATTATTGGTATGTAATAGAACTTATTCCAATAGATAAAATTCTCAAAGGACACCTAACCCTAAAACGCTAATCCTTTATGAGAAAGCTTCTAATTTTTGTTTGCCTGTTGGTTTTATCATCAGGCATGCAAGCGCAAAAGTACTACCTGACAAATCAATATGCTTATGATTTGTTTCAGGTAAATCCTTCTGCGGCAGCTTTTGAAAAGAATTGTATATCAGCCAATGCCTTCTATCAAAAACAATGGTTTGGCACAGAATTGGCGCCAACTACTCAGATTCTTAGCTTTCAGATGCCTGTTACAGGTAGTATGGGATCAGGTACTTATGTGTACAATGATCGCAATGGTTATTTCAAAGAAATGGGTTTGCATCAGGCTTTTTCGTATGAAGTACTTTTAACTAAGAAACGAAAGAAAAGAGTAACCCTCTCATTTGGTTTGGCCTTTATGCTTGAACAAACATCTTTGGATCAAACAAGTTTAGTAGACCCCGGATATTTTGATCCGATTATTGATGGTTCAAAGGAGGTAGGTTACGGATTCAATGCAAGTGCCGGAGCGGTTTTAAAATACAATGATATGCATATGGGGCTTGCAGTTACGAATTTAGCTCCTGAAACTAATCCAATGTATAAATCGCCACTAGAACCGCCTAAAGCAATGGATTTTCACTTTCATGCCGGGGGAAGTTTTAAAGTTGCGGATCGTGATTTATACATTGAGCCTTTAGTGATGTTTCGTAGAAATAGTTTAACTGATAGTCGCCTGGATTTAAATATGAAATTGTACCTGCCAACACCTAATCCTGATTTTGCTACCTGGGGTTTGGTTTCTTATCGTCATAACCTCGATCATCAGATAGGAAAAAGTGTAGGTATGGCTGTAACCGGTGGTGTGGTGTATAAACAATTTAGTATGGGTTTAGAATATCAACTTGGATTGACAACTGCGCAAATTGATTACGGTAGTAATTACCAGTTGATTTTAAGTTATCGTATTTGCTTTAATAAGAAAAAGGGCGCAATACCTTGTTCTAAGGTTCGTATGAATAAAAAGGCGAATTATAAGTTTTTAGGCTACTAGATCATTTTAGAGTAATTCTTTAACATTTTTAATCTTCTCATAAGTTTTTTATTTACAGTGTGCTTTGGTTTTGCCAAATCATATCTAATAATTAGATTTACGTAAAGAATTCTAAAAATACCTTAGCTTTGATAGACACCCGACTTAGTTTTCTTATTGTCTTATTAATCTGCACTTTCGTTGCCATAGAGGCAGAAGATAATGTGTGGACTGGAATGGTAGTTGAAGTCATAGCGAATGATGATTTTGCTCAGCTATATGAAAATGAATCAAATTCAATTAATGTACTGCATAACGATTTTGGTTTATATGTAGGGGTTGAGTCTTTGGAAATTGTGGAAGCGCCACAGTTTGGACAGGCTTCGGTTCAGGAAGACAATACTATTTTATATGAACCTGAAATATCCTTTTGGGGAGATGACGTACTGATTTATAAAGTTTGCAATACTGATGGTTCATGCGATGAAGCCCGTGTTCGTATTCGGGTTAACGATGTTGACTTTAAGCCAATAGCGGTTAATGATTCAGTAGATTATGTGCATGGAACCGAAGTAAGTATTCCCATTTTAAATAATGATACTATTAAAGGAGACTTTCCTATATCAGTTGAAATTATTCAGGAATTTGAACATGCTGATGCTTATTTGGACGATAACGAGCTTATCCCAAGTTTTAATAGAGCATTTGGAGGAATAGACTCCTTGCAATATGAAATCTGTGATGCAGATGGAGATTGCAGTTCTGCATGGGTGTTTGCAGATGTAAAGCATGATGGGAGTAGCGATTTTTATATACCCAATGGATTTTCACCTAATGGAGATGGTTTTAATGATGTGTTTTACATCCCTGATTTTAATACCTATACAAATATCACTGTGAATATATTTTCGGAATGGGGGCAGTTGGTGTATCAAAGTTCAGATTACCAAAATAATTGGAATGGCGAAGCCAATGCTGGAAATATGAAAGGTAAGATTTTGGACTCCGGTACTTATTATTATTCTTTCTCTATTAAAGGGCTTGATAAAATAATTACCGGATATGTTTATTTAAACAGATAGGATGAGAAGAAGAATAAACATATTACTTTTTGTCCTTCTATCTTTTATGATTGATATAAGCGCTCAATTGGAACCATTGTCGACTCAGTATATCAATTCGCAATTACTGATTAATCCGGGCTATACAGGTGTGCGTAATGCTCTTTCTGTAAATATAATGGCCCGCCATCAATGGATGGGAGTGGATGGAGCCCCTGTTAATTATAATGTAGGTTTGCATTCACCATTAAATAAATCCTTGGTTTCACTGGGTGCTGCTCTTAATTCCTATCAGGCAGGTCCGGTTCAAAATCATCGTTTAAATCTGTATTATGCCTATTTGGTTCGAGTGCGACATAATATGATGCTGTCGTTGGGAATAAGTGCGGTGCTTAATAATTACAACCTGGCTCATAAAGATCTTCGCATAATAGATGAAGGTGATCCATACTTTACTGGCGAGAAACTAAGTAAATTTTCCCCGAATGCTGGTGCAGGATTGTTTTTATATTCGCCTTCATTTTATTTTGGCTTATCAGTTCCACAACTGTTAGAAAGTAAATACAAACGGGAGGATGGCCTTGTTGTATCTCAAGTACGAAGGCATTATTATTTATCAAGTGGTTATGGATTTGGTATAGGTAAAGATTTCTATCTCAAACCATCTGCATTATTTCGCTTTGTTGAAAGTGGCCAATCCAGCATTGATTTTAATGCTCAATTGATGTATAAGGAGATGCTTTCATTTGGACTATCGTATCGCTTAAATACCGCAATTGCTGCTATGGCCGGTTTTCGCTTATCTAAGACGGTTAATATTAATTATTCTTACGATATGTCTACTGCTCCTGCTGGATTGGGGAAGGGAAGTCATGAAATTACGATCAGTTTTGATACCAGTGAAATGCTTCGTCGAAATCGCGATCGCTTATTCCGAAAGAAAAAGAAGGATAATAGCGAAGAAGCTGGAATGAGATCGATTAGGTATTTCTAGAGGTATTTTTCTTTCTATTCTTTTATTTCAGATTGATTTATTCATAATTAAATTTAATAGTGTTTAATTGATAATGAAAAATATTAAACAAATGTTTCATATTACAGTTATATTATTAGTAAACTAATTTCAATAACTGTATCATGTGGAAACTGTTTAAAAAATCACCAGAAGATAAATTAAAGAATGAGTACAAGAAGCTGATGGATGAGTCCTACCGCTTGTCAACGCTTAATCGAAAAGAGTCGGATAAGAAATATGTGGAGGCGGAAGCAATAATGGATAAACTTGAGTCTATAAAAGTATGATTAAAGTTTTAATTATAATACCGATATTTCTTATGTCCATACCAAAGACAATAAAAATTTTTGACTTCCATTCTTCTGCGGATATTAGTCAATGGTTAATAATAAATGATGGCGTAATGGGAGGTTTGTCCAAAGGTCAGTTTGAAATCAATGAATCCGGAAATGCTGTTTTCCATGGTTTTGTATCATTGGAAAATAATGGCGGATTTTCTTCTGTGAGGTATAGACTTCCTGCTCTGGATGTGGAGCAATATGAAAAGATAGTTATTCGGGTTAAGGGAGATGGCAAGCGTTATCAATTAAGGGTGAAGACAAGAGCCAATGATCGTCATTCTTATATTGAATATTTTCAAACCAAGGGTAACTGGCAGGAATTTGAAATTAAATTTTCTTCTATGTACCCAAGCTTTAGAGGTCGCAAGCTAAATATGCCTAACTATTCTGGACAAATAATGTCGGAAGTCACTTTTTTAATAGCAAATAACAAGGCTGAATCGTTTCACTTAGAGATTGATGATATTGAATTAAACTGAGTTGAAAGATTAATTAATATTTACTTCTGAAATTACTATGAGACAAAAAACGCCCTCATGCAAATGAGGGCGTTTTTGAAATATTGTGTAATCAATAAATTACTTTACTGATTCCATGTACTGAATTAATTCACATACTTTAGCTGAATAACCCATTTCGTTGTCATACCATGATACAACTTTTACGAAAGTGTCAGTTAAAGCGATACCAGCTTTAGCATCGAATACAGAAGTTTGCGTTTCACCGATGAAGTCGTTTGAAACAACAGCATCTTCAGTATAACCTAGAATACCTTTTAATGAACCTTCAGAAGCTTCTTTCATTGCAGCGCAAATAGTTTCGTAAGAAGCACCTTTTGCAAGGTTTACAGTAAGGTCAACAACTGATACATCAGGAGTTGGTACGCGGAAAGCCATTCCGGTTAACTTACCGTTAAGCTCAGGAATTACTTTACCTACAGCTTTAGCAGCACCAGTAGAAGAAGGAATGATGTTTTGACCAGCACCACGTCCACCTCTCCAGTCTTTCGCTGAAGGACCGTCTACAGTCTTTTGTGTAGCAGTAGTTGCGTGTACAGTAGTCATCAAACCGTCAACAATACCGAAATTGTCATTTAATACTTTGGCGATAGGAGCTAAACAGTTAGTAGTACAAGACGCATTTGAAACAAAGTTCATATTGTTAGTATACTTCTCGTTGTTTACACCCATTACAAACATAGGAGTGTCGTCCTTAGAAGGAGCAGACATTACTACTTTTTTAGCACCGGCATCAAGGTGTCCTTGTGCAGATTCTTTAGTTAAGAACAAACCAGTTGACTCAACTACATAATCAGCGCCTACAGCACCCCAGTTAATGTCAGCAGGGTTTCTTTCAGCAGAAACACGGATTTCGTCGCCGTTAACGATAAGTTTTCCATCCTTTACATCAACAGTTCCGTCGAAACGACCGTGTGTTGAATCATACTTTAACATGTAAGCCATGTAATCTACATCAATCAAATCGTTGATAGCAACAACTTGAAGAGTTCCTTTAGCTACAGCTTGGCGGAAAACGAAACGCCCGATACGGCCAAAACCGTTAATCCCAATCTTGATTTTTGACATTTTATTGCTTTTTTAAGAATTGTTTTAATAAGGTCTTCAAAAATGCACCACAAAAGTAGCAATTCATAATTAAATCGTCAAGAAATATGAAAATGATTTTTTTTAATATCCTTTAAGAAACCTTAAAGAATGAATAAATTGTGGAGACAAATTTGAGGAGGTAAAAAAAAAGCATAAAAAAAGTAACATAAAAGTGATCGTTACATCCTCTCATGTTACTTATAATTTTTTTCTAAGCTGACTGGCTTAAGCTCTTTCAGCTGGTTGTTCAGTTTGTGAATAGCTGTATGCTGGACAATCTTCAGTACTCTTACATGAACTCATTCCTAATGCAACTAAAAATAAAACTGCGGCAAATAACGAAATCTTTTTCATCTTCTTATTCTTTTACTTGTCTGTAAAAATAGGAGAATATTACTTATCTCCAAAATCTTTATTTTAATGTCTGAAACGCAACGAAATAGATTAAGTTTCATTTTTAGCTCTCAACTTGGGCAATGAAGCAATTTTCTTAATGAAGGTATCCTTTTCTTACATTAAGATAAACCTATTATTTTAATGAGCACATTAAAAAAGCCCTGCTTCAACAGGGCTTAATATATTATTCATCGTCTCTTATTTCTCGCATCGGCCACCTAATGGTATCATCATCAACAAATTCAGGTCCTATTTGTATTGTTGAAACTTGATCACCTTCGAACCAGATATTCACATTTTCCTTTTCAAAGGTGTATTGTTGCATATCTTCAAAGCCATCATCATCCAAATCTTCTACCGTGTATTCTCCCATATCAAGTGTAGGTACAGCGCTTAAGAAATCGTCTTTAAACATCCCTACCTTAATGGTGTCGTGTAAAACGAAAATTTCTTTCTCAAAAGAGATTTCCACTAATCGATAGGCTTCTTCATTGTCGAAAGACATGGATAGGCCTAATTCATCGTAATAAAGAACGTTGGCTTCGCCACCTTCGCCATAGTTTTGTGTTTCACTTTCATCAGGGTCGCCCAGGTAACTGGAAACCTCATGTTCTTCCATTCCGAATTTAATACTGCCGAATCCAATGAACGGCAAAATGGCTCTTGTTGTCATTTTTGTTTTAAGTTGTTTATAATATTACGGTGTAAATATATACAACCGAATGAATAAAATCTAACTCATTTATAAAAAAATCCGGTGCTTTGTAAAAAAGCACCGGATTTGTTAATTCTGTGTTATAAAAGTGTTTATACTACAATAAAAACTGTAGGTCTATATGGCGCAACTTTAATTCCAATTTGGAATTCTTCCTTTGGTATAAGGAGCTCCAAGATCATCCATCATTTTACGAACTTTTATAATTTCCACCTCTGCTATGTTTTTTAGCTTAGCTAGTACAGGAGGAAATTCTTCTTTCAATATCTCAAACGATCTGGAAGAAGTAGTTGTAATGTCTGAAGTGCTGTTTAATTGAGCCCAGATGACACTATTTAATCGATTGTAAATAGGCATTTCAGCAGGAGGAATCTCTTCCCAACTCGCTTTCGCTTTTACACCACGAAAAGCAAAACTTATCTCGTCTAACTCTTTCTCAATGGCTGATAATGCAGGTAATAGCTCTTCGTGCGCTCCTGGTAAAGCCAAAGCAGTTTGTTTCATTGCTGCAAGTTCTTCTTTCAATTCACCGTTTAGACGCATTGTTCCATTAATGGCTTTCGACAACTCACTAACGTCTTTTAAGAAGGCAACCATTGCTGGTCGGTCTTTTGCGGGAAGTGTTGTGTTATTAAGTGCTTCTACCTTAAATTCCTTTGGTCCTGCCAAAAGTGTAGTTTCATTATTTTTAATTTGACTGATTTCAACAGAATAAGTACCAGGTAAAACATAAATTCCTCCTTCGGACTTTTTGAAAGGATCAAATTTCTTAGCCTTTACAATATCAGTACTTTGATATTTCAGATCCCAAGTAAATCGACTAATGTTTTTAGAAGGCTTTTTAGTTAAGGTACGAATAATACTTCCTTCTGAATCTTTTATGGTCACAAGCAGATAAGCAGGTATTTCTTTGCTTTCGTCTTGTAAGTCTTTCCAACTTGGTTGAGGTATTTTGTCTCCGTTCTTAAATAATTCTTTCTCTTTTTTCTGACGAATCTGCTTTTGAGTTTTTGGAACTTCTTTTTGGAAGAAAGTAAATGTTGCTCCAAATTCAGGGTTCTTAGCACCGTAATAGGTTGCACCTTGTCCATATATCTTTCCGGTCTGAACAAACAGATCAGCTGTTTTGATATCAAACAAGTGTGCATCTTTTTCAGGCAGTTCTTCAGTCAATTCGCGTAAAGGACTATAATTGTCTAAAACATAAAAACCACGTCCAAAAGTCGCCAGAACCAAATCATTCTCACGTTCCTGAATAGCTAAATCTCGAACTGCAATAGTTGGAATACCGGATTTAAGTTGCACCCATGTTTCACCTTCGTTAATTGTGAAGAATAAACCAAACTCAGTTCCTGCAAATAAAAGTTCCTTACGCTCAGAATCTTGCTCCAAGGTATGGACAGTACCATTCTCAGGTAAATTGGATGAGATAGAAGTCCATGTTTGTCCCTTATCCGAACTTTTTACAACATACGGTTTAAAGTCATCACTCTTCATGTTATCAAAGGTGGCATACACCACATTCTCATCAAAACGAGAAGCATATATGTCGCTTACATAAGTATTTGCTGGTACGCCAGGGAATGAACTTATTTTTCTCCAGCTTTGTCCGTCATTCTCCGTAACTTGAATAACGCCATCATCTGATCCAGCATAAATTAATCCTGCCTTTACAGGTGATTCATCCAGTGAAACTATTGTGTTGTATTGCGAGGTAGAAACATCTTTCACCACTGCATCGGTACTCCAGTATTTATCCATTACAGGCCAGGTATTGCGATCTGTCTGAGCTGTTAAATCATTTGAAATAACTTCCCAGGTATTACCTCTGTCGGTGCTTTTGAAAACCTTATTGGCCGCCATATATAAGGTCTTATGGTCATGTTTGCTCAATATTAAAGGCGCATTCCAATTCCAACGGTATGTTAACTCATCTTTACGAGGTTGTGGTTTGATACTTATTTTCTCACCACTCTTTTTATCGTAGCGCACCACATTCCCATACTGCCATTCGCTATAAACAATATCCGGATTCGTTGGGTCAACTCTCGACCAGAAACCATCACCAAAAACAGTTACAATCCATTCGCCACTGGTAACGCCGAAAGTACTGGTATTTTGCACAGGGCCTCCCTGAGTAGCATTATCTTGTGTTCCGCCATAAATATTATAGAACGGAGCTGCATTATCAACTGTAACGCGATAGAATTGTGTAATTGGCAAATTACTAACCTGACGCCAGGCATTTCCCGCATCATAGGTCATATAAACACCACCATCACCACCAATCATGATGTGTTTATTGTCATTTGGATCAATCCATAAAGCATGATCATCAACATGACGGTCTTTTGCGCTTAACCTTTCCCAGGTTTTACCACCGTCATTTGTGAAGTGTGTAAAGGTTTCAACAGAATAGACCTTATCAAATTCAACAGGGTCACAAAAGATTTCATTGTAATATTGACCACTTGAATGGTGATCACTCATTTTTTTCCATGATTCTCCTCGGTCGCTCGTTTTGAAAAATCCGCCGGCATCATTAGCTGCTTCAATTATTAAATAAAGTACATCTGGATTTTGCGGGGAAATTGCAATACCCATTCCGCCCATATGTTCCTTAGGAAGACCACTTTTTAATTTACGCCAGTTTTCACCTGCATCCGTTGATTTGTAGACAGCGGACTCCGGTCCTCCACCAATTTTTGTATGAACATGACGACGACGTTGTTCCGTTGTGGCATATAAAATGTCAGGATTACGAGGATCGCAAATGATATTATTTACTCCGGTATGAATGCTAATATCTAATGATTTCACCCATGTTTTGCCGCCATCGATCGTTTTGTAAAGACCTCTGTCTCCGTCCGGGCCCCAGGCCGATCCCTCAGCCGCTACGTAAACAATATCCGAATTACGTGGATCTATAAGAATCATACCAATTTGGCGTGAATCTTTTAGTCCCATGTTAAGCCATGATTTACCACCATCAACTGTTTTATAAACACCATCACCATAACCTAATGCACGTTGGTGGTTGTTTTCACCGGTGCCGGCCCAAACTACATTACTGTTATTAGGATCCATGGCTAAGCATCCAATGGAGTAGGCGCCGTATTTTTCAAAAACAGGTTTGAAGGTTATACCTTTATTAGTAGTCTTCCAGATATTTCCGCTGGCAACACCCACATAAAACTCAGAATGATTATTGGGGTTGACCGCAAAATCGGCTATACGACCTGAAGTAAAAGCAGGTCCAATGTTTCGTAATTTTAAACCTGAAACAAGGCTGCTTGTAACAAGTGTATCTTTTTCAGATCCACTTTTCTTATCCGCTTTTTTCGCCATAACAGTAGAAGACGAAAGAATTAGGGCAGAAGCCAATAAAATAGCGCTGGCCCTTTTTAGAAAGGTATTCATTTTTATACGATTTGGGTTTAAAAATTCATTCGAAGCGAAAAGGTAAGGTTTTTCATTGGAAAATATAAGCAGACCAAGTGCTTGCTTTAAAAAAAGAAGTAAATACTATAGATATAGTTTTGATACTATATTAATAGTACTATATTTGTAGTATTGTTTTTTAGAATTACTAGAGATATGGAAATTAAACAACTAACAAAAGCTGAAGAAGAAGTCATGCAGATTTTATGGCAATTATACGAAGCCACTATAAAAGAGCTGTTAGCTGGTTTTACTGCTAAAACTCCTGCTTACAATACTGTAGCAACTGTTTTAAAGGTATTAAAAAAGAAGGGTATTGTGGATAATAAAGCTGTTGGTAATACTTATGTCTTTTTTCCATTGCTAAGCAAAGCCGATTATTCATCATATCAAATGAAGTACTTGCTAAATAATTATTTTGGAGGAAGCTTTAAGCGTCTAGCTACCTTTTTTGCTCAGGATAATAATATGGATTTGGAAGATCTTGAACTCTTACTTAAGGAATCTCAATCAAAAGAAGAAACCAAATAACAAAGCTATGGACCTTCTCACTTTTTTTTCTCGCTCTGTTTCAATACTTGCTGTATTTTTGATGATATACTTGCTTGCTTTGCGTAAGGAGGGCTATTTTAGAATCAATCGAGTATTTCTTTTAATTGGATTGTTGGCTTCTTTAATCGTTCCAATAATTGAGATTGAATATGCCGTTATTGTTGAAAAGCTAAACCATAGCCAGGTGTTTAAAGAGGTAGCAATTGTTGAACCTATTAATACAACGGTTAGTTCTCAAACTCAAACATCATACAGTTGGCTTCAGCTTATAGGTGGTATTTATATTATCGGATTGGTATTCTTACTTCTTAGATTGTTATTTCAAGTTGCTCGAATTCTTCGTTTGAAAAAGACGTCCAGGATGTACTTCAAATATGGAGTATGGATTTGTATTCATCAAAATGTAGGTGAGCCATTTGTATTTGGCAATACCATTTTTCTAAAAGATAAATCCTACCTGAATGATAATCAAAACGAAGTAATAGTTCATGAAAAGGTTCATTTAAGGCAACAGCATTGGATTGACATGGTGCTAAGCGAAGTATTTATTGCTTTCAATTGGTTTAATCCTTTGGCCTGGATTTATGCACGACTAATAAAACAAAATCTGGAATTCCTGGCTGATAGAGGCGTGTTAGATCAAGGTTTTAATCTAGAACAATATATACAAACCATAATATGTGAAACAATGGGAGCGGAAGTGTCAGTGCTAGCCAATCACTTCCGGTTCTCCCAAAATAAACGACGACTAAAAATGATGAAAAATGTGAGAAAATCCAAATGGCGAAAGTTAAAGCCATTAATTGCACTCCCCGCCATTGCGGGATTTTTATGGGCATTTAGTGTGCCGGTATACGAATATCAAACTATCAAGGATAATGTTTTAATAAGCTCTCCTCAAAAGAATGTAAAGGTATTTTCTATTAATGGTTATGTAGGTGTTAATGATACGATGGAAATTCGTAACACACAAACGAATGAGTATAAAATGAAAATAGTGGAAGCAGCAACACCTCTACCTGGAACTAGTATTGTTATAAAAGGCACAACTACGGGAACTGTCGTGGATAGAAATGGGAAGTTTAAGTTAGATGCAGCTAAAGGTGATGTGTTGGTGTTTTCTTTTGTTGGATTTACAACTAAAGAAGTTGAGGTTAAAAGAGAGGAAGAGTTGGTAGTTTCGCTCACTCCGACAGATTATGAACTTGATCCATCAGCCTATCGTTCTGAATACAAGGGTAAAATTGTACCACCTCCGCCACCAACACCTAAAGCTAAAAAGGAAAAGCTTGTTCCACCGCCTCCTCCGCCACCAGTAGAAGATAACGAACCTGTCTTTTATGTGGTTGAAGAGTTACCAAGTTATAAGGGAGGAATGGAAGGATATATGGCTCATCTATTTACGCATATTACAATTGCAAAGGAGAAAGAAAATTTGAATGGGGTCGTAAAAGTTAGGTTTGTGGTGGACACCAACGGAGGAGTTAAAGATGTGATTGCACTAAACGCTTCAGGTTCAGTAGAAGCTGCAAAGGCAGAAGAAATAGTAGCTTCACTTACAAATTGGAAACCTGGAAAGCAACGAGGTAAAACCGTTCGATGTTCAATGGTAGTGCCTGTTGAATTTGATTAAAGTAATAAAACAACAAAGCCTCTGGTCACATCAATACCAGAGGCTTTCTTTATAATATGGTAATACCTATTTCTGTTTATAGGCCGTTTTTAGGTTTTTTAATATTGTAAAACCTCTATCTACATCTTCATCATTAACAATAATGGTGAATTCATTGGTTGTAGAAATCACTTCTTTGATGTTAACACCTTCCCAGGCAATGGCTTTTAATATGTGGTAATAAAAACCGGTTACCGCCACATTCGCAGTTGGAAGTTTAAGTGTAATAGCGGATAGTTCACCTTGTTTTAGCAAGCATTCTTCCTCCGAAAAATACTTTTCAACCAGTTCTTCATAGGCCGAACTAACCACCAGGTTAGATTCAAAAACACCTCTAACCAAGGTGTAAAATACATCCTGATGTGCACCTATGTCCTGCATCACTTTTGTATGACTATTAAAAATGGTATTGCTATTTCTAAAAGTAAAATCCGTTAGGTTGGATCGAACGATGATATCGCCCAATGATTCTAGAAGCTTTTGAAGATTCTTGTTTAAAGTATAATCCAGTTGGGGTGTTAGTCGGTTTAATGACATTACAATTGCGCCTTGTTTTACTGGTTTCTCAGTTAGTTTCTCAACCATAGGTTGAATTTGCCGCGCTAATGAAGAAATATTGATCAATCCTTCGCATAGTGCTTCAATTACAAAAGGCTTAACTTTTATCACTGATTCTACTGCTTGACTTACTGTTTTCATACCCCTACTTTTAAAAGCAAATGCCAATACACTGTATTGATAAATACATATTTGAATGACAAATATAAGCAATGTTAAGATATTAACAAAGTGTTATAAAGAAGTTTTTTTTGTTTAAAAACTTTAGGAGTGCTATTTCTTTTTCTATTTTTGACTTATAATTCAATAAACGCAGTATGCAAAATTTAGATTTAACAGGTTCAATTGTGGCTATTGTCACACCATTTAAAGCCAATGGAGATATTGATGTGGACGCCTTTGATAAATTGATTGAATTTCATTTATCCAATGGTACAGATGGCTTGGTTGTATGCGGTACAACCGGTGAAACACCAGCCTTATCAGGAGATGAGGATGCTTTCTTGATTGAACGAGCTGTTAAACAAGTTGGAGGTAGAATTCCAGTGATCGCAGGAACGGGGAGTAATTCAACTCAGGAGTGCATTAAGTACAGTAGAAAAGCAGAGGCGATTGGTGTGGATGCTGTATTAGTAGTTGGACCTTATTATAATAAGCCTACAGAAAAAGGAATGTACCAACATTTTGCAACTGTTGCTGAAGCTATAGAAGTACCAATTATATTATATAACGTGCCATCAAGAACCGGCTCAAAAATATCTGTTGATAATACCATTAAGCTGGCTAATAATTTTAAGAATATTGTAGCCATTAAAGAAGCAAGTGGGGATTTGGCTCTGTTTGCTGAATTAATTGCGCGTAAACCTGAAGGATTTAAAATCTATAGTGGAGATGATTTTTTGGCAATGTCAGCAAACTTAATGGGTGCTGATGGTTGTATTTCTGTTATAGCCAATGTTATTCCTAAGGAGTTTGCTCAATTAATGAAAAACTCTATTGAAGGCAATGTAAATGAAAGTAATGAAGTGTTCTTCAAATATCGTGAATTGATGGATTTAATGTTTATTGAATCTAATCCAATTCCAGTAAAAACAGCCTTGTCAAATATGGGCTTAGTTGACGAAGAGTTCAGGTCGCCAATGTGTCAAATGGATGATGCAAATAAGCAATTACTAATTAATGAAATGAAGAGCTTAGGAATAAGTTAAATATAAGTTGTAAAACTAATTTAAGGAGGCTGTCTCAAACGAGATAGCCTCTTTTTTTATGCGGATTCAAAAAAAAGCAAATTTTTTTCCAACTTGAATAGTGCATTTTTAAAGGCTTTCGTAAAAATCTTCATATTTAATGTTTAATAAAAAGTAAAAAATATTAAACAAAAAATCATATCCTGTGTTTTCTTCTTAGTACTGTTACTTAAGTAATGATTTTGATCGAGCGTGTGTATCTCTCATAGTTTAATAACGATTACATTATTGATTATACATAGCAAGATTTTGTTAACACGATTAAAAACCTGGATAAATCGCTTTTTGCTATAAATCCGCTCTCACCTAGGTTAGATCCTAGTAGCCTCAAATAATGTTAAAAATCTGTTTAAGAATTATGCTTTATGAAATCACTTTACAAGATTGCCCGTAAAATAATGTTGGCAATAATTGTCACTACATTTCTCCCATTCGGAATTTCCGCTCAACGACTTCAGGAAGATTTAAACGCAATTTCATTCAACCATTTCGACTTTATAAATGGTTTGGTTGATGAATTATTAGATAATGCACCCTACACGGTTTTCCTACCAACAGAATCTGCATTTTCAAATCTTACTCAGGAACAGAAGGAAAAATACTTTTCTCATCCATACACTAATCTTATCGATTTATTAAAAGGACATATGGTGAGTGGAGTTTTAACTTCCCATGATTTAGTTGATGGGGCCATTTTGACTGCCATAAATGGAAATAAACTCT
Source organism: uncultured Carboxylicivirga sp. (assembly GCA_947503525.1). GTDB lineage: Bacteria > Bacteroidota > Bacteroidia > Bacteroidales > Marinilabiliaceae > Carboxylicivirga. The sequence goes on from CANNEA010000001.1 coordinate 1,148,286, forward strand.
TTGTTTCTCAGGTTGGTCATGATTGGTTTGTGAACGAAATTAAAATTTCATCAGTTGATATTCACCTCCGTCATTCGGTAATACATCGAGTAGATGGTGTTTTGTTAAGACCTGCCACAGTTTACGATATCATTAAAGATAGCGAAGCTCATACCACTTTGGAAGCAGCCATTGGAGCCGCTAATTTAGATGGCGCATTAATGGGCGAAGGACCATTTACCGTATTCGCACCAACTGACGATGCCTTTGCAGCCTTACCAGAAGGAACCGTAGAAGCTTTATTGGAAGATCCTGAAGGCGACCTCGCGCAGATCTTATTGTACCACGTAGTAAGCGGAACAGCCAAGAGTACTGACCTGAGTGATGGACAAATGATTGCCACACTTCAAGGCAAAGAAGTGACTGTAACGATTATGGATGGTAAAGTTTACATCAACGATGCCATGGTAACCGTTGCTGATGTGATGGCCGACAATGGAGTAGTACATGTAATCAATGCTGTATTGTTACCGCCAACAACTACCGTATACGATATTATTAAAGATAGCGAAGCCCATACCACTTTGGAAGCAGCCATTGGAGCCGCTAATTTAGACGGCGCATTAATGGGCGAAGGACCATTTACCGTATTCGCACCAACTGACGATGCCTTTGCAGCCTTACCAGAAGGAACCGTAGAAGCTTTATTGGAAGATCCAGAAGGCGACCTGGCACAGATTTTATTATACCATGTAGTCAGTGGTTCAGCCAAGAGCACTGACCTGAGTGACGGACAAATGATTGCCACACTTCAAGGTAAAGAAGTTACTGTAAAGATTATGGATGGTAAAGTTTACATCAACAATGCCATGGTAACCGTAGCCGATGTGATGGCTGACAATGGAGTAGTACATGTGATCAATGCTGTATTGTTACCGCCAACAACTACCGTATACGATATTATTAAAGATAGCGAAGCCCATACCACTTTGGAAGCAGCCATTGGAGCCGCTAATTTAGACGGCGCATTAATGGGCGAAGGACCATTTACCGTATTCGCACCAACCGACGATGCCTTTGCAGCCTTACCAGAAGGAACCGTAGAAGCTTTATTGGAAGATCCAGAAGGCGACCTGGCACAGATTTTATTATACCATGTAGTCAGTGGTTCAGCCAAGAGCACTGACCTGAGTGACGGACAAATGATTGCCACCCTTCAAGGTAAAGAAGTGACTGTAACGATCATGGATGGTAAAGTCTACATCAACGATGCCATGGTAACCGTAGCTGATATAATGGCCGACAATGGAGTAGTACATGTAATCAATGCTGTATTGTTACCGCCAACAACTACCGTATACGATATCATTAAAGATAGCGAAGCCCATACCACTTTGGAAGCAGCCATTGGAGCCGCTAATTTAGACGGCGCATTAATGGGCGAAGGACCATTTACCGTCTTCGCACCAACCGACGATGCCTTTGCAGCATTGCCAGAAGGAACCGTAGAAGCTTTATTGGAAGATCCTGAAGGCGACCTCGCGCAGATCTTATTGTACCACGTAGTAAGCGGAACAGCCAAGAGTACTGACCTGAGTGATGGACAAATGATTACCACCCTTCAAGGCAAAGAAGTGACTGTAACGATTATGGATGGTAAAGTTTACATCAACGATGCCATGGTAACCGTTGCTGATGTGATGGCCGACAATGGAGTTGTACATGTAATCAATGCTGTATTGTTACCGCCTTCAGATGTTAATGACTATATTGAAGATAATGATGACCTTTCAACATTGGAAGCTGCGCTTAAGCAAACTGGCTTATGGGAAGCTCTTCAAGAAGGCGGACCTTATACAATATTTGCACCTAATAACGATGCATTTATGGCATTGAATAATTCTGGTTCAAGTAGTGTTCTTAAGAGTTCTAACGATGAGTTGAGAGATATCTTATTGTATCATGTTGTAGCAGCCAAAGCCTTTAGCTCAGACCTTGTTGATGGTCAGCAGTTAACTACTCTGAATGGAAATAAACTCAAAGTAAGGATTGAGGGTGATGAGGTGTATGTTGATGATGCAATGGTTATTGGAGCTGATGCAGGTGCAGAAAATGGAGTAGTGCATGTTATTAATGCGGTATTAATTCCTGGCGAAGCGACCGCTATTGGTGAAGATAACGTTATTGAAATGCGAATTTCACCGAACCCTGCAACAGATCAAATTTTTGTTGAGTTAGGTGATGGTTTTGAAAATAGTGCCAGCATTAAGATTTACGATATCAATGGACAATTGGCTAAAGCAGAACGTATAGAGTTCTCAAGTGCTTATGTTCAGATTTCAGACCTCGCTAAAGGCGTTTATTTTGTGGCGGTTGAAACAAACGGTAAGCAGGCCATAAATAAAATAATTGTTAAATAGATAGTTCTCTAACATTCTTTAAGCCACTGTAATTCCTATTACAGTGGCTTTTTTTATACTGTTTTATGTAACTAGTCATAAAAAGCAGCGTAAAAACATTATCGCTGCTTAATCCACAAAGAATCGACAACCTTATTATTGTACCTTAATTCTCGCTTATGAAGTACAGAAGTAAAATTCAATTATACATATTAGGTGCTACTGCATTAATATATTTTGCAGCCTTCAGTTTTTTTCTGTGGCGATATGCCAACCAAACTACTCGTGAGTCTTTTAAATTTGTTGATACCACAGTACGCGAAAGTGCTTATAAGGTGCTATCTGATTTAAGCGTAGATATTGGTTTGTCGCGTTCATTAGCCTATTCAATCAGTACTTTCGAATCAGTTCCGTCAGAAGCGCGTAACGATGTGTATCGCAGTATAATGCTTGATTTACAGGAGAAATCACCTGAGTACGTGAGTATTTGGACCAGCTTTGAAAGAAAGACATTTGTAGAGGATTGGGAACAGCCTTATGGCCGCGACGTTATTTCTGCCATACGTGTTGGTGATCAATGTCGATTAAGTGAGTATCCTAAAAATTTAGATGGCGATATTCCGGGAAGCACCTATCACAATATAAAGCTCTCAAAAGAAGAAACATTTGTGGATCCATATTGGTATTCATTAACCGAAGATGGTAAGAATATGACACTGATAACCAGTGTTTGTATTCCCATTATGAAAGATGGAGAATTTATTGGTCTTTCTGGTTTAGATGTTGACCTGCAACGATATGATAATATCACAAGCCAAGTTAAACCATTTGAGTCAAGTAAGGCAGTTTTATTGGCTAACGATGGTCAATTTGTAACAGCACCTGCTGACACTATGCTTGGGCAAACGATTCAGAAGTTATTTCCTGAAATGGCTGAACAAAACTCAATACCAGATCACATTAAGAAAGGGGAATCGTTTTCATTCTTGTATGAAGATAATGGAATTGAAAAGTACTATTCTTTTTATCCAATAGTTCTTGGCAATAGCACTACGCCATGGTCCTTGAGTATTTCAACTCCTAAAAGTGAAATTATTGCTGAGCTCCGAAGCACTCAAAGGCTAATGATTATTATTGGTATTCTGGGTTTAATCGTCATCTCAATATTAGTGTGGCGTATTGCTGATAGTGTTGTTAAGCTAATTGAGCGGTTCAGTGGTTTTGCCAATAAAATTAATGAAGGGGATTTAAAAGCTGAGATTGATGTGGTAAGGGGAGATGAGATTGGTGATTTAGGTAGATCCTTAAAATCGATGGCTAATTCCATTTATGATATGGCCTCAGGTTTGCATAAAAGTAGTGATGAAATTGCCGGAACTTCGGATTATTTAAATGAAAGCTCTCAATCATTAACAGACCTTGCGAATCGACAAGCAGCAGCTGTTGAAGAGGTGGCTTCGTCAATGGAGGAAATGGCATCTAATATTGCGGCCAATACAGAGAATGCAAAGAAAACGGAAGAGATAGCTGTTTCGGCACAAAGTGAACTTCAGCAAACCGTTGAATCGGTTCAAAATTCTCATACCGAAATACAGGAGATTGTTGATAAGATTGCAGTGATTTCAGATATTGCTTTTCAGACAAATATTTTGGCGCTTAATGCGGCTGTTGAAGCCAGTAGAGCCGGTGATTCAGGACGTGGTTTTGCTGTTGTTGCAGCTGAAGTGCGTAAGCTGGCAGAGCGCAGTAGAGAAGCAGCGGATGGTATCTCTTCATCGGCTGAGGATGTATTGAATGCGTCAAATGAAGCAAAAGAAAGAATGGAGCATCTCTTACCAGAGATTGAAAAAACAACGGAATATGTTCGTGAAATTTCAACTGCTGGAATGGAGCAAAATAATGGAGCAATGCAAATCAATAACTCAATTCAGGAGATAAATGAGAGTACTCAACATAGTGCTGCAAATGCCGAGGAATTCTCTGTTACGGCTGTTGAGTTAACCAAACAGGCCGAAACACTTAAAAAAGCGATTGGTAAGTTTAAAGTTTAATGGCTTTTATATAAGAAATTGAAAAGGTGTTTCGTTAGTAAATCGAAATACCTTTTTTATTTCTGTTTCTTATTTAAAATATTGACGAATTACCTGAATTGTTTCCTTAGGTTTTTCGTTTATCATATTATGACCAGCATTGGGAATAATTTTCAGGATAGGTGAAGCGAAATAAACCATGTGTTTTTTCTGAATATCTTCCCCTATTATGGTATTACATTCACCACATATAAAGAGAACTTCATTGCTGTAGTTTTCAACCCCATTCACCAGGTTAATATTAAAATTACCTTTACTATCCATTCCTGTTTGGCGAATAGCTTGAGATGCCTGCATACCTAAACGCCAAAATGTCGTGGCACTTTCATTAGCGATTCCATTACAGTAGTAACCCGCCATTGGATGGTCTTCTACATCTGTCATGCCAATGATGCGTGCCATTAAATAATCCATGCCTGCTTCTTCATCGGGTCCATCAACTTTCCAGGATTCTAAAACAGCTTTTAGCATACGCCATATGGTCGAAGATGTCATCTTAGGCATCATGCCCTTAGTTCTTTCCATAAATATCTGAGCTGTTTCGTTAGTCAGGAAACCAGGCTCAGCCAATACAAGTTTCGTCACTCTATCCGGATATTGAGCTAAGAAGCCAGAGGCCAGCATTGCTCCCCAACTATGCCCAATCAGGTAAACGGGTTGATCCGGACTGTAATAATCTGCAATTGCTTTTAAATCACTAAGAGAGCTTTCTAATGATAGTTCTGAAGTTGCTACTCGTGGCGATAAACCTGTACCTCTTTGATCGTAAAAAACGATATGGAAGGAATCTGCCAAAGATTTTAATGGTTGCAATAATCTATAATCCTGCCCTGGTCCTCCATGTATGGCAATAACAACAGGAGCGTCTTTCGGGCCAAATGATTCAGCATGAAAGGTAACGGTGTCAATTGTAATATGTGGGATGGTTTTGTCTTGAGTTACCGTCTTTGGTATTTCAAATTTTGGCGTGACGAAAATGTAGGTTGTAATTAGGAATAATAATATGGCCAAAAATATCCAACCAACAGTTTTGATGAATAATTTTAAAATCTTCATGGATAAAAACTAAAAAATGATGTCTATTTAATTGTGCTGTGAAGATATCATTTTTTAATTTTGATTTTTTGATTAAATCGTATCCCTTTATAAACAACTTATATAATGTCATATGCTTAGTGTATTAACTCAACGTAAGTCCATCAGAAAGTATAAAGATAAGCCTATTGAAGAAGATCTGTTAAACGAAATTTTAAATGCAGGTATTCGGGCTTCAACAACCGGTAATATGCAGGTTTATAGTGTGGTGGTAACCAAAGATGATTCGATGAAGGAAAAGCTTTCGCCTTGTCATTTTAATCAGCCTATGGTTAAAAATGCACCGGTTACTATAACGTTTTGTGCCGACTTTAATCGTTTTAACCTATGGTGTCGTCAAAATAATGCGGAGCCGGGATATGATAATTTTTTGTCATTTGTAACTGCCGCTATTGATGCTTTATTGGTTGCTCAAAATGTATGTGTGGCCGCTGAGGCAAAAGGATTAGGTATTTGTTATTTAGGAACTACGACTTATACGGCTGACAAAATCATTGATATCTTAAAATTACCTGTTGGAGTTGTGCCTATTACTACCGTTACATTGGGTTATCCTGATGAAGATCCAGCTCAAGTAGACCGCTTACCTTTAGATGCCCTTGTGCACCATGAAGTTTATAGCGATTATTCTACAGACGATATTAATCGACTTTATAAAGAAAAAGAAGCTCTGGAAGAAAATAAGGCTTTCGTTGAAGAAAATGGAAAAGAAAGCTTAGCGCAGGTATTTACTGATATTCGTTATAAAAAAGCGGATAACGAGCACTTTAGTAGTGCATTGTTGGATGTCCTAAAAAAACAAGGATTTTTACAATAGAACATTTTATTGGAGTGTGAAATATTTAAAGGTAAACATATTTGATGTGTTTGCCTTTACTTTTATACCGTTAGTCAATTATTGATTGCATTGATTCATATTCTGTTCTAACTTGGTGTTTAAATGTATGTATTATGGCCTTTTGCTACGAATGCTTACGACCTTACTTTTAAACAAAAACCTAAATTGATGAAGAGAAGTGTATTTATGCTTTTTGCACTAATGTCCTTTACTTTGGTGCAAAGCCAATCCTTGGAAGATTACCTTTCGAAGTATACGCAGGAAAATGGCAAACAGTATCTGCAACCCTTTGCTGATGCTTTTTCTGCCGATTTTAATAGCGGTTTATTTCACAATGCACATTTAAAAAAGATGGGCTTTCAGCTCTATATTGGGGTTGCAGCTCAAGTCGCTACTATTCCTTCAAGTGCAAAGCATTTTCAAGCTTATACTGAAAGTGGATTATTTGAACCTGAAGGGCCGTATAGTGTGCCTACTGTATTCGGACCAACAGAAGGGAAAATAGTGCCTATTGAAGCAAGTAATGGATTATTAGATTATGCATTTCCTGGAGGCTTCGATATGGATTACGTGCCATTAGCGATGCCACAAATTACCATTGGTTCTGTTTTTGGTACCGATTTTACAGCTCGCTATATTGAACTTGATGTAACAGACATTGGTAAAATCAAAGTGTTCGGTTGGGGTTTAAGGCACAGTATTGATCAATACCTTGATATATTACCAATTGATTTGGCTGTTGGTTATTATAACCAATCCTTTAAGATTGGTGAATATATGGATGCGACAGCAAATGTGGTCAATTTACAGGCCAGTTATTCAATACCAGTTTTGACATTTTATGGTGGCCTTGGGTATGAAAATAGTAAAGTTGATGTACAATACACCTATGAAGGTCCGGATATATCAACAACATCTATTCAGGAAGGAGATAGGGTGTCATTTGAAATGGAAGGTGCTAATACAGTACGCTTAACCCTTGGGATGACCTTAAATTTAGGGCCTGTGAAAATTCATGGGGACTATAATGTGGCCAAACAAAACACTTTTGTTGTAGGTCTTGGAATCGGAATTAATGAGAAATAAACTAAACTTAAAAATATCACAATGAGAAAAATAGTAATGTTATTGGCTATCATGCTTGGAATGATTGCTTGTGAGGAGAAAGATATCAGTCTTTTTCCAAGTTTTGAAGAAAGCGCAAAGTTTAATATAAATACCAATAGTTTCGAGGAGGATGCTACCATTTATTCTTCGGTTATCAGTGATGCTGTTATTGAAGCCACAGATGGTGAAGGTGGAGTAGAAAGACTTGTTCTCGAAGGGCTATGGTTTGAAGTAACACCTAATAGTGGGAATACGGCACAAGCTATGACCCTAACGTTTCAAATTAAGTCATGGGCCACAGATGAATATCTGCCAATATTAGAAGACTTTACATTTACGGTTAATTCCGGCAAAGTAAATTTTCTAAAGGAACTTAAATCAGAAGGCGTTATTGAATTAAAGAATCAATTGAATGCCATTGCAAAAGGTTTACCAAGCAGTGATATAAAATTTGAGTCTGAAGGTATTGTCACTCCTGAAGGAGGAACTGTTGATGTTGATGTTGAGGTGTTTGTGAATGCTACTGTTGTATATACTACAACCGTAGGTATTTAAATAATAAAGTAGGATAGTACAATTCGTCCATACTTATGGTAGGAACACTGAAGTTGGCTGTTAAGCTAGCTTCAGTGTTCTTTTATTATATGGTTATGATCTGTGATTATATACCGCACTGGCCTGCGCTGTTGGCATTATTAGTATATCATTAATATTTACATGAGCAGGTCGGGTAAGCATAAATTCAATTGTATCAGCGATGTCATCAGCATTTAAAGGAACTAGTCCTTTATATACATTGTCAGCTTTTTTCTGATCTCCATGATATCTAACTACAGAAAATTCGGTTTCAACCATCCCCGGAGCTATTGAACCAACCTTGATATTGTGTTTCAACAGGTCAATTCGCATGCCTTTGGTTAAAGCATCAGCCGCATGTTTACTTGCACAATATACATTTCCATTGGCATATACTTCTTTACCGGCAATTGAAGTGATGTTTATAATGTGCCCTTTTTGCTTTTCTATCATACCCGGAATAATCATTTTAGAAATGTAAAGAAGACCTTTAATATTGGTGTCAATCATACGTTCCCAATCACTCAACAATCCTTCCTGAACAGGATCTGCACCCGCGGCAAGTCCGGCATTGTTAATTAATACATCAATTTGCTTAAACTCTTCTGGCAGATTAGAGATTGCTTTATCGGTTTCTTCCCAGTTTCTAATATCAAAACATAGTGTAAATACATTTATCGAAGTCGATTCTTCAATTGTCTTTTTTAACTGCTCAAGCTTTTCTTTTCGCCTGCCCGTTATTATCAAATTGTAGCTGAGCGATGCCAACTTTAATGCTGCCGCTTCTCCTATTCCAGAAGTAGCACCTGTAATTAATGCGATCTGTTTCATTTGATTGTATTTTATGATAGAGTCTGTTTGCTATTTGCGTTATTTTATATACTTTCATCAATAAATATCAGATTGCCTATCTGAAATCCTAAATTTAAGTTATTCATTCTTTCCACGAAAGAAGGTCAAAAATAGCAATTATGGAAACACCTATACCTACATTAGCTGAAGCTGAGAAATTAAATATTACTTCAAAAGAGTTTGATCAAATAAAGGAAATACTTCAACGAAATCCAAGTGCGATTGAACTAGAGATTTTTTCGACACTTTGGTCAGAGCATGCGTGCTATAAAAATTCTATTCATTGGTTAAAGACTTTGCCCACAAATGGGGAGAAAGTGTTAGTTGAAGCAGGAGCTGAAAGTGCCGGTGCTATAGACTTAGGTAATGGTTTAGCATGTGTTGTGAAGGTTGAGACTCATAATCATCCCTGCGCAATTCAACCAAGATTAGGAGCTAATACTGGATTACGTCTTTTAAGTAGAGACATTGCCTCAATGGGTGCAAAGCCCATGGCCATATTAAATTCTTTACGATTTGGCGAAGGTAAAAGAGATACAGCTAAATGGTTATTTGAGGAAGTTGCTAATGGAATGAGTGAGTTTGAAAAAGGTTATAATGTTCCTATTGTTGGTGGTGAAACTTTCTTTTCAAAAGGGTACAATTCAAGTCCGGTTGTAAATAATTTTGCCTTTGGTGTAGTTGATAAAAATAAATTATTGTCGGGTGTTGCTAAGGGTGAAGGTAATTTAATCCTAATTATTGGTGCTTTAACCGGTAAGGATGGGGTTGATTCAGATGTGTTTACCGATGATGTTATAGCTGGTGTGGATGTAAAATCTGTTCCCTTGGAATTACTAATGGATGTTTCGGTGGAGAAGCATTTGCAGGAAGCCATTGAAGAGTTAAATGATAAAGGACATTTATTAGGAGCTCAGACCATAGGAAATCAAGGGATAATAGGTGCGGCATGTGAAATGTCTGTAAGAGGAACATCGGGCCTTAGCTTGCATATGGATAAGGTACCATTACGTGAAAACGATCTTAATGCTCGTGAGATTCTCTTGGCACAAACCTGGTCAAGAATGCTGGTATGTATAACTCCAGAGAATTTTGAAACTGTAAAAAAAGTAGCTGATTCAAAACAGTTAGCTGTAGGTATATTAGGGGAAGTTGTTGGAGGAGATAATGTCGTTTGTCATTACAACGGAGATGTAATTGCCGACATCCCTTCCAAATTTGTTGGAATGGGAGGTGAAGCTCCGGTTTATGAGCTAAAATATGGGCCTGTTAATATTGATGCCGTAGATATTAATATTGAGCAATACGACGAGCCAGATCACTATCCGGATGTGATTAAAGAGATGTTGGTCAATCTTAATGTCACTTCAAAAAAGTGGATGACCGATAAATTTGACGAGTCCATAAAAACTGAAGGTTCAAACCAGAGGTTTCCTTCGGATTCGGCATTTGTAGATATTGAAGGTACGAATCAAGCTATTGCGGCGACAATGGATTGTAATTCATCATATATGAAAACTGATGCCAATATTGGTGCTCAGATAGCTGTTGCCGAGGCAGCACGTAATATAATATGTGGTGGAGGTATTCCCTTAGGAGTTTCTGATTGTTTGAATTATGGAAATCCATTTGAAGAAGAAGTATACGGTACTTTTGTTGATTCAATTATCGGAATCACAAAGGCTTGTAATGATTTTAATCTTCCTGTGCTTAGTGGGAATGTTAGTTTCTTTAATCAACATTCTGAAGGTGGACAATTAAAAGCGATTACGCCAACGCCTGTTATTGGGATGGTAGGATTAGTTGAAGACAAGCGACATCATTCTACATTATCATTCCGACACAAGGGTGATATGATATTTTTGATAGGTCAATCTCGTAATGATGTTAATTCTTCGGAATTTGCCAGTAGTGTTTTAAATATAAAATATTCTTTACCTCCTTATTATGATTTCGAAGAGGAAAAAGAATTACAGGATGCTGTGGCCGGTATGATCCGTGAAGGCTTGGTTAGATCAGTTCACGATGTGTCCAATGGAGGATTGTTTTTTACCTTATTGGAATCAGGAATTCCATTAGAATTTGGATTTGATATAACTTCTGACGCTGAAATACGTAAAGAAGCATTCTTGTTTGGAGAATCACAAAGTAGAGTAGTCGTATCTGTTTCTCCAGCTAAGCAAGACGAGTTTGTTGATTTTATGATTGAAAAGAATGTACCATTCTCTATACTAGGTCATGTCACAAAAGGTGAAATTCGTATTGATGATGAAGCTTATGGTTTTATTGGAGATATGAAAAAGGATTTTGAACAAAGATTGGAGCAATGGGTTCTTGGTAAGTAAATTTTAAAGGGGAAAACAGGAATGAAGTTATATTGGAAAGTATTATTTGTAATATTATTGGTAGCAGGTGGTTATACTTCACTGGCATGGATGAATACCGAAGAGGTTGATTTTGTAAAGGTAGGTAATCAGGTGCCGGAGTTTAAATTGGAGACTTCAGAGGCTAAAATTGATGCCAGTAGTTTAAAAGGGAAAGTAGTGCTTGTTAACTTTTTTGCTACTTGGTGTCCACCATGTGTGAAAGAATTACCACACTTGGAAAAAGAGGTTTGGTTACCAAATAAAGATAACAAGGATTTTGTTCTTTTGGTGGTAGGCCGTGAGCATTCAGAGGAAGAAATAAAGGCTTTCGCCGATAAAAGAGGATTGAATTTGCCTTTTTATCCGGATCCAAAACGAGAAATGTTCTCAATGTTTGCCAAACAATCAATCCCGCGTAACTACATTATTGATAGAGAGGGTAAAGTAGTATATAGTGCGGTAGGTTTTGAGTCAGAAGAATTCGAAAAAATGAAAGCCGTTCTTAAGGAACAGTTAAATTAAGAAAGTAAAATATCGGATCGAAGGGAATAATTCATTATAGTATTATTCCCTTTTTTAGTAATAATAGTAAACGGTACATAGTATTTAATAATATCTAGGTGATAGATAATTCGTATTTTCACCAACTATTGTATTTTTGCCTCAAATAAAATAAACGCATGACAGTAAAGCCCTATAAATCCGAGGAGGGATCGAAGAAGAGCCAGGTGGCCGGTATGTTTAATAATATAGCTGCAAAGTATGACTTTCTTAACCACTTTTTATCATTAGGGATTGATAAAATCTGGCGAAAAAGGGCGATTAATCTCTTAAAAAGTATCGACAAACCATTAATCCTGGATGTGGCAACCGGAACCGGTGATTTGGCCATTGAGGCTAATAAACGGCTTGGATGTAAGGTTGTTGGAGTTGATATATCAGTTGAGATGCTGAAGGTAGCCGATGTCAAACTAAAGAAGAGAGAGCTTACGGAATGGATCTCTGTTCAGGAAGGGGACTCGGAAAATTTACCTTTTGAGGATAATAGTTTTGATGCGGTGATGGTAGCCTTTGGAGTTCGTAATTTCGAGAACTTAAATAAGGGATTATGTGAAATGAGTCGTGTTCTTAAGCCCGGTGGCAAGATGGTTGTACTAGAGTTTTCAAAACCGGCCTATTTCCCGTTTAAACAATTGTATCTGTTTTATTTTAAGTTTATATTGCCATTGTTAGGTGGTGTAATATCGAAAGATAAAGCTGCATACACGTATTTACCGGAGTCGGTGTTGAATTTTCCTGATGGTCTTAAGTTTGACGCCGAATTAGTGAACGCAGGAATGAGACCAGTTAAACGTTATAAACAAACGATGGGTATTGCTACAATTTATTTATCGGAGAAATAGCAATATTTATTGAATTATTGAGTTTAAAGATTGAACGCATAAATAAAGATTCATTGAAGTTATTTATTCTATCCATTTTTATTTTTTTGATGGTTCAAACCATCAGTTCTCAGAAAGACGATAAAATTGCCAATTTAAGGGGATTTGATGAACGACCTTTACACTTTGGTTTTCTTATTGGTATTAATGCGATGGATTTTCGTGTCTATAATAGTGGACAGCCTCTTGGTCCTAATGGAGAGAAAATGTATGCCGACGTTGTTCACCTTAAACCTGGATTAAATATCGGCATTGTCTCCAGTTACAGGCTTCGTCCTAACTTAAACCTTCGATTTTTACCAGGTATCAGTTTTGGTCAACGCGATCTGTATTATTTTAATGAAGAAACAGGCGAGCAAGAGTCAGAACCACTGAAAATAAAGTCCACTTTTCTGGAATTTCCATTATTGATAAAGTATAATGCGTTTAGAATGCACAATGCTAAGCCATACATTATAGGTGGAGTAAATATGCGCTACGATTTAGCCAAAAACAGGCAGGACCGTCTTTTACTAAATTCTCTGGATGGTTATCTCGAAGCTGGAGCAGGATTTGACTTTTATATGACCTACTTTCGTCTTTCGGTGGAATTAAAAGCATCTATTGGTTTTGCCAATGTCTTAAATCCTGAAGGTACAGGTGACTTGCTCGACCAACCGTATACCGATGCCTTAGATGCGTTGCGCTCGCGTATTTTTCACCTTACATTCTATTTTGAATAAATTCAATTACTTTTGTCGTAAATAATGATTGTGGGGTATTGTGCCGCATAACTAACAATCTAATAGTTACGAATGAAACGTGAAATAGTATTGCGTCTTACACCCAAAGAGGCTTCAGATGAAAAGTTCTATCGTCCTTTGGTGGCAAAGAAGTTGAAGGTGTCACCTGAGAAGATTACTGCTATGAAGGTAGTTAAACGTTCAATTGATGCCAGAAAAAAGCTAGTCGTTGTACAATTACACATTGAGGCATACGCAAATACCAAACCTCCGGTTCAAAGCAAAGTAAAATTTGAATATCCTGATATATCTTCTTCACAAGAAGTAATCGTTGTTGGAGCAGGTCCCGGTGGTTATTTTGCCGCTTTACGTTTGATTGAATTGGGTCTCAAACCCATTGTTTTAGAACGAGGAAAAGGGGTAAATGAGCGAAAGAAAGATTTAGCATTGCTCAATCGTAACGAACAGGTTGATACAGATTCAAATTATGCCTTTGGAGAAGGTGGAGCAGGTACTTTCTCCGATGGTAAATTATATACCCGAAGTACAAAACGAGGCGATTTTAAAAAAGTTCTTGAAGTGTTTGAGCACCATGGAGCCAGCCAGGAGATATTAATTGATGCTCATCCCCATATTGGCACTGATAAATTACCTGGTGTGATTAAAGCCATGAGGCAATCGATCATTGATGCAGGTGGGCAAGTGCATTTCAATGCCAAGGTTGTTGATTTGTTAATCGATGATCAAAAAGTTAAAGGTGTAGAAATCGAAGATGGAACAAAAATTTTGGCTGACTCAGTAGTGCTGGCCACAGGTCATTCAGCCAGAGATGTATATTATTTATTGAATGATAAGGCCGTTCAATTGGAAGCTAAAACCTGGGCAATGGGTGTAAGAGTCGAGCATCCTCAGGAATTAATTGACCAAATTCAATACCATTCCTTAAAGGGTAGAGGTCAATATTTACCGGCAGCATCATATTCCTTGTCTTGTCAGATTGAAGAACGTGGCGTTTATTCATTTTGTATGTGTCCGGGAGGTTTTATTGTGCCGGCTATGACCGATGCTGATGAAATGGTGGTTAATGGCATGTCGCCATCTAAACGGGATTCACCTTTTGCCAATTCAGGTATGGTTGTGGAAATTCGTCCTGATGATATTGGTGAGTATATGAATAAGGGTGTTCTGGGTGGCTTGGAGTTTCAACAGGAACTTGAACGGTTATCCTTTGTTAATGGAGGGCATGGTGTTATTGCCCCCGCACAAGGACTCGCTGATTTTGTGCAAGGTAAGTTGTCTTTTGACTTAGCAGAATGTTCGTATGTACCGGGCTTGGTTGCCTCACCTTTGCATTTTTGGTTGCCCGAGCATATAGGAGCTCGTCTTCAAAAAGGTTTTGAGTACTTTGGAAAAAGAGCTAAAGGATTTGTGACTAATGAAGCTGTAGTTGTTGGTGTGGAAAGTAGGACATCATCACCAGTTCGTATTCCCAGAGACAAATTTTCGTTTCAACATGTGCAAATTGAAGGACTGTATCCTTGTGGTGAAGGTGCAGGTTATGCCGGTGGCATTGCCTCTTCTGCCATTGATGGAGAGCGCTGCGCAGAGAAAGCTTATGAGTTTATTTCTGGTAAAACCATAGAATCTTAAAATCAAGCTGAATTTACATTCTTCGACGAAACTCTGCGCATATTATGGCAGTTGCAACCGATACGTTTAAAGATTCGCTGCTTTCTTTATTAGGAGGATAATTAGGAATAAATAGTCGGGAATTGACATGTTTGGCCACATCATTGCTAATGCCCTGGCCTTCATTACCCATAACAATAACGCCGTTTGGAGTGATGTCGGATTCGTAAATGTTTTCACCATTTAAAAAGGTGCCATACACAGGCAGGTGTAACTTATCAATTTGCTCAAAAAAGGTATCCGTTTCAATGTAGTGAACCTTAATACGAGCAATAGCTCCCATTGTGGATTGAACTGTTTTGGCATTATAAATATCCGCACATGCTTTGGTACAGAATACGTTTTCAATTCCAAACCAGTCCGCCATTCTTACAATTGTACCCAGGTTGCCGGGATCTTGTACGTCGTCAAGAAATAAACTTAATTTATTTGAGAGCGAAGTTAAATCTTGTGCATTATCAGTCTGCTTAAATATTGCTATAACAGGAGGAGGGCTTTTTAAACTTGAAACTTTTTTGAGTTCATTCTCAGTAGTTCTTATTATTTCCTTGGCCGAATCAAGCTTAGCATACTTAGTTATCCACTCTTCTGTACCAATTAATACTTGACACTTTAATTGTGTGGATAGTAGTTCAAAAACCAATTTGTGTCCTTCTGCAATAAAAAGCTTCTCTTGATCTCTGACTTTTTTACGTGATAAGGAACTTATTAACTTTTGCTTACTTTTGCTCAACATTGTAAAAACATAATGATTGTTGGCCCTAAAGTTAGAGCTTATCGGTCGAATTAAATATCTTTATCCCAAGTTTGTTTGGCACAAGCCTGTTAGGTTGGTGTAAACAATCAACATTTTTTGAATTGAGAAGAAAATCCGCTACATATTTTAGATATAGGCTTTATAGGTATAATGTGAGTCAGATTGTATTGGCTTTAATTATGCTGTTTTCTATAATTGGATGTCGTTCAACTAAATATGTTCCTGAAGGTTCATATTTACTTAATAAGGTTGAGATTGAAAACACAGCAAAGGATGTTTCCAAAGAAGAACTCAAGCGATATATACGGCAGAAGGAGAATATTAAAATCATAGGTTTCTGGCGCTTTCATTTGAGCATGTACAACTTGTCTGGTCGTGATGATAGCAAGGGCTTTAATAAATGGTTAAGGCGAATTGGAGAAGAGCCCGTTTTATATGATGAAGTTCTTAAGCAAAAAACCAACGAGCAATTGGGCTTATTCCTCAATAATAAAGGATACTATAATGCTGAAGTTACAGATACAGTAATTGTCACTTCGTCTAAAAAGGTTAAGGTAAAGTATTCAATAAATCCCGGAGAGAGGTATTTTATCAATAAATTGGATTATCGCATAGAAGATGATTCAATTAGAAAATTGGTTTTTGCCGACACCTTGCGAACAGCCTTGGGGGAAGGTAAGCCTTTCGATGCTTCGCTACATGATCAGGAAAGAGAGAGGATTACTCGTAATATCAGAAATAGCGGTTATTATAATTTTCGAAAGGATTACATCTACTTTTTAGCTGATAGTGCACTTAATGATTATAAAGTGAATGATTCTTTGATCATCGCTAAGAATAGAGTGTATATTTCTAAAGATCGTGATTCATTGGTTGATCACCGTAAATCGCGAATTAAAGATGTTTATTTTTTGGTCGGTTTTGATGCTAAAAAGGCTCTTGAAGAAAAGGAACAGTACTTTAATCAATTTGATACCCTGATGTATTCAGACTGTCATATTTTATATGGTAAAAGTTTGAATTTCAGAGCAGATGTTCTTATTAATTCCAATTATATATTTCCGGGTGAATTATATAGTGAAGATGCAGTAAGTAAAACACAAAATCTGTTATCAGATATACAGTTGTTCCGATTTATAAATATTCGATTCAAGGTTGTTGAAAATGAAACTGATGAAGAAGGTAATCAGTTATTAGATTGTATAATTCAATTGTCGCCCTCAAAGATTCAGAGTTATACTTTTGAAATAGAAGGTACCAATTCATCGGGTAACCTCGGTGCAGCTGGTAGTTTTAGGTACAAACATAAAAATGCTGTACGTGGAGGTGAAGTCTTCGATTTAAGATTAAGAACAGCGTCTGAAACTCAGTCACCTGCCGAAGGTGTGGATCGTTTTAATACGCTTGAAGTAGGTGCTGATGTGTCACTCTTAATTCCTAAATTTCTTGTGCCTTTTCGTATCGAGAGTTTTCGAAAAAAGTATAATCCTAAAACCAGTTTATCCTTAGCTTATAATTATCAAAGGCGTCCAGATTATACGCGCACTATTGTGAACGGCAGAATTGCCTATAACTGGCGATCGTCGGCAATGGTTTCACATCAGCTTTCTCCCTTTGAACTGAGTATAATCAATGTGCCCTTTCTTGATCCTGAGTTTGCGGATAGGATTGAAGATACTTATTTGAAATATAGTTATGAAGATCAATTGATCAGTAGTACTTCCTATTCTTTTATGTATAATGAGCAGGTATCACCTAAGCAATTAAATTATTGGTTTTTCCAGGCCAACGTTGAAGCCTCAGGAAATGTACTTAATGGAATAGTAAGTATGTGGGATGATGGAGGAAGTAAGGGATATAAGGAAATTTTTGGAATACGATTTTCGCAATATATAAAGTCAGATATAGATATCCGGTATCACCATAATGTAAATGAAATAAATTCGTTTGCCTACCGTGTTTTTATGGGAGCAGCTTATCCTTATGGTAATTCACAGGCTATGCCATTTATAAAGCAATATTTCTCCGGTGGAGCAAATAGTATTCGAGCGTGGCCTGTTCGTGCATTAGGACCCGGATCTTATAAAGAAGAAAATCCAACCTATTACAATCAAACTGCCGATATGAAGTTAGAAGTCAATGCTGAATATCGCTTTAAATTATTCTGGTTGCTGGAAGGGGCCTTTTTTGTTGATGCAGGTAATATTTGGAACCTGAGGAGTGTGGTTGAAAATCAAGATGAGGATGTTGGAACCTTTAAGATAAATCGTTTTTACAAACAAATTGCTATTGGAATTGGAACGGGGGCGAGGCTAGATTTTAATTATTTTGTCTTTCGACTGGATTTGGGAGTCAAAACCAGAGACCCATCACTTCCTGAAGGACAAAGGTGGATTCTTGGAGTTAGACCATTAACCTGGAGTGATACAGCTTTTAACTTTGCAATTGGGTATCCTTTCTAGAATTCAACCCTACGCTCTATTCATGTGAATATTAGTTAAAGTTTTCTAAGATCTGATAAATTGAAATTTGAATTTACTTTTTAAAGGTTGTAACTTTGTGCAACTTATTAAATGAAAATCACGCTTATTTTCTATATAGTAGTTTTACTCATAGTTTGTTATGTGATTTTTATTCGGTGGACTAATAAAAAAAATGGTAGGATTTGCCAACTAATTGAAAGTGATTAGTGGTCTGATTGTAGAGAATTGAAATATTATTACAATGTTTTTTATTAGTTTCGTAGTCGATTTTCAAGAGAATAATTTTTTCGAACTATAAAATTAAAGCAATGAAGCGAGTTTTAGACGTGGTAAAGCCAGGTGTAGTTACCGGTGATGATGTAACTAAATTATTTGCAATCGCAAAAGAGCAAGGCTTTGCAATGCCTGCAGTTAATGTTGTAGGAACTGACTCTATTAATGGAATCTTGGAGGCTGCCAAATTGGTAAATTCTCCTGTTATGATTCAGCTATCTAATGGTGGTGCTGCTTTCTATGCAGGTAAAGGTATTAAATTAGAAGGCCAGCAAGGACAAATCTTAGGTGCTATTTCAGCAGCTAAACATGTTCACACTATGGCTGAAGCTTATGGTGTACCAGTTGTTCTTCACACTGACCACGCAGCTAAAAAATTATTACCATGGATCGACGGATTACTTGATGCAAGTGAAAAACACTTTGCAGAAACAGGTAAGCCTTTGTTTAGTTCTCATATGCTTGATTTGTCAGAAGAGCCAATTGAAGAGAATATTGGTATCTGCAAAGAGTACTTAGCTCGTATGAGTAAGATTGATATGACTCTTGAAATTGAGTTGGGTATCACAGGTGGAGAAGAAGATGGTGTTGACAACTCTGATGTTGATAATTCATTACTTTATACTCAGCCAGAAGAGGTAGCATATGCCTACGAAGAGCTTTCTAAAGTATCTCCTCGTTTTACTGTAGCAGCGTCATTTGGTAATGTACACGGTGTATATAAGCCAGGTAATGTTGTATTGAAGCCTTCTATCTTAGATGCTTCTCAAAAGTATATTCAAGATAAATACAATACTGCTGAAAAACCTGTTGATTTTGTATTCCATGGTGGATCGGGTTCTACTTTAGAAGAAATTCGTGAAGCTATTGGTTACGGTGTTATCAAAATGAACATTGATACAGATACACAATGGGCAACTTGGGATGGTATTCGTGCTTTCGAAGCTAAGAACCGAGGATATCTACAAGCGCAGATTGGAAATCCAGAAGGAGATGACAAGCCTAACAAGAAATTTTATGATCCACGTGTATGGTTACGTGCTGGTCAGGTAACTCTTGTTGATCGTTTAAAAGTGGCTTTCGAAGATCTTAATTGTATCGATCGTCTATAGTAGATCATTATCATTAAAATATAAAGAGGCATATGTATTATACATTGTGCCTCTTTTTTTTTACTTTGGCTTTTCTTAATCTTTGAATGAATCATGAATTTAAAATCTCGAGATAGTTTTTCAGGTAAGTTTGGTGTAATTGCAGCTGCTGCTGGATCGGCAGTGGGTTTAGGAAATATTTGGCGTTTCCCGTATGTTGTCGGTGAAAATGGTGGTGGTGCTTTCCTGCTTGTTTATTTATTGTTTATTGCCGCCATAGGTATTCCTGTTATGGTTTCAGAATTACTAATTGGAAGGCGTTCTCAGAAGAATGTATTCGGTGCTTTTAAAACATTGGCTCCTGATAAACCATTATTTATGATTGTGGGAATAATGGGAGTGGGTGCAGCGTTTATGATTCTTGCATTTTATTCCGTAGTTGCAGGATGGACTCTGGAGTATACTTATATGGCTATAGGTAATAACTTGCTCGATATGTCATCAGCTCAATTATCTTCATTTTTTAAGAACTTTTCTGAATCAAAAACCGGACCGGTAATATGGATGATTATCTTCATGTTTTTGACTGCAGCAATTGTAATAGGAGGGATCAAAAAAGGTATTGAGCGATATACGAAAATATTAATGCCAATTTTACTGGTAATTATTATAATTCTTTGTGTTAATTCAGCTATGCTTGAAGGAGCAGGAGAAGGATTTGCCTTTTTATTCAAACCTGATTTTTCTAAAGTTACAGGCTCAGTTATTCTTGAGGCATTAGGACAAGCATTCTTTTCATTAAGTATTGGGATGGGTGTTATTGCCACATATGGATCATATATTCAAAAAAAGGAAAATCTTTTAAATACAGCCATTTCAGTTTCTATAGCCGATACTTTAATTGCAGTATTGGCAGGCGTAGCTATTTTTCCAGCAGTATTTGCTTTTAATATTGATCCGAGTGCAGGACCTGGATTGGTATTTGAAACCTTACCTAATGTTTTTAATCAAATGACCGGGGGATATGCATTTTCTGTAGCATTCTTTCTATTATTGGTCATAGCCGCATTAACATCGTCAGTCTCATTGCTGGAAGTGGTGGTGGCGTATTTCTCGGAAGAATTAGGGATGCGCAGAGTTGTGGCGACAATTGTAGCGGCGTCAGTTATTACTTTACTCGGAGTGTTGTGTGTGGTGTATTCAAGTGTATTTAAGTTTTTCGATTTTACTTCATCCAATATACTATTGCCATTAGGTGGAATATTCATTGCCATATTTGTGGGTTGGATATTAGGTAAACAAAAAACGAAAGATGAACTGGAAGCACATGGAGGTAAAGTGCGATTTGTTGGTATATTAATGATTATTCTTAAAGTTGTTGCACCAGTAGCCATTGGGTTTGTGTTCCTGAAAGGAATTGGTTTGTTGTAATGTTAGCTATATCGATTAGTTATTTTTCCATAATATATGTGGCGCGAATTCTTAACATTGAGTCGGCGTGAACAGATTGGTCTCATTTTTCTGTTTACTGTACTTATGGTTTTGATCATCTTTTTGTTTGTAAAACCAAAGTTTGAAGAGCCTGTAATTGACAAGGATTTACTCAGTTGGATAGCTGATGTGCAAGAGTTGAATGATTCACTATTTCATACACAAATGGATCAGAACCAGGAACTGTTTAGTTTCGATCCAAATGAGGTTAATAAGGATGAATTATTTCGATTAGGTTTCTCAGAAAGAGCAACGAATAACTTATTAAAGTACAGAGAAGCTGGTGGCATTATCAAGGATTTTCAGAAACTGTCCCAGATTTATGGCATGGATTCTTTGCATCTGGAAAGAATAAAGCCCTTTGTTGTTTTTGAAAATCACCAGGTAGATAAATTTACCCCTAAAGCAATAAAGAAATTTAGATATAAGATTGATCTGAACTCAATCGATTCAACTGCATTAGCTGAGTTAAATTTGGATAAGCAGGTTCTCGAAAATATAAGGTTTGTAAAGAAGGATTATTATTTTAATAAAAGGCTTGATCGGGATTCATTGCAGGAATATAATTTTGAAGCTTGGTGTTTAAAGAGAGATTCCTTGTTGTTACCCAAAAAGAATCACTCATTATTATCTGACAAGTTTGTGATAGAACTGAATACAGCCGACACGGCTGAATTAGTGTTGCTTAAAGGTATTGGTAGAGTTTATGCTCAACGTATAATATATCATCGAAATAAGTTAGGTGGATTCTATAGTATAAAGCAACTGCTTGAAATAGATGGGATTTCTCCAATCGTACTTAGTGATAATAAAGAGTATATCAATATTGATACTTCTATAATTAAAAAGGTCAATATCAATACGTCCAGTTTGAAACGTATGAAAGATCATCCTTACATGGATTTTTATATGGCTAAGGATATTTATGAAGCGAGAAAGGTGAATTGGCCGGTAAAACTGGAAGCGGTAATGGCTTCCACTTCTTTTGATAAGGCAGATAAAGAACTTATTCGAAAATATTTTTGTGATAGTGAATAAAAACTTCCAAAAAATAGCTGGAAAATTTGTTGTAATCAACAAACTTCAGTTTCTTTGCACCTGCAAAATTTTAAGGTAGGGAATATTTGAACCCGAAAAGGTTGAAGTTTTGCAGTTTAATGGTTACTTTTGCAGCCTAAATAAAAAATTAAAGAAAGCGTTATGATAGTTATTCCTATTAAAGAAGGCGAAAATATTGAGAGAGCCTTGAAGAAGTTCAAGAGAAAATTCGAAAAGACTGGTTCTATGCGTGAGTTGAGATCTCGTCAAGCATTTACTAAGCCTTCGATTGTTAGAAGAGAGCAAGTTAAAAAAGCGATATACATCGAGCAATTACAGCGCGAAGAAGATTAGACCTTTTGCGGAAGAGGGAGTCTGTTTATTGCTAATTTTTTTGTATATTCGTTATAAGCGTAAAAAGGCACCCTCTGTTGATGCAAAATATAAATTCGTTTTTTAAATATTTAGAGTTCGAGAAGCGTAGTTCGGTGCATACCATAACTGCTTATCGAAATGATATTGGCCAATTTTGTAAATATGTAGAAGAACATGGTTTGCAAAATTGGAATCAAGTTACTTCAAAAACCATCCGTCAATGGATGGTTGAAATGCTCGACAAGGGCACGGCGGCCAGATCTGCTAACAGAAAGATTTCCACACTAAAAGTTTTTTTTCGATTTCTGATTCGTGAAGAGGTGGTGGAATCCAATCCTGCTGATAAAGTTATTACACCAAAAGTTCCTAAGCGATTACCTGTTTTTGTAAAAGAGAATGAAATGGATTATCTCTTGGATCAGGTCGAATTTGGAAATGACTTTTCTGGTGTTCGCAATAAGTTAATTATAGACTTGTTTTACTTAACAGGCATGCGCTTATCTGAGTTGGTTAATCTCAAATTAACACAGCTGGATTTTGGAAATGACATTATAAAAGTTCTAGGTAAAAGAAATAAAGAACGTATTGTTCCTGTTACCCGAGAACTAAAACAATCAATTACTGGTTACATTAGTATTAGAAATAAAACATTTCCGGGAGCAAAGGCACCTGTACTATTTTTAACTGATAAAGGAATGCCGGTTTATCAAAAACTGGTTTATCGGGTAGTTAATCGTTACCTTAGTGAGGTGTCAACGGTCACTAAAAAAAGTCCACACGTTATACGGCATACTTTTGCAACAGCATTGCTGAACAGAGGTGCCGACTTAAATGCAATTAAAGAGTTGTTGGGACATGCCAATCTGGCGGCCACTGAGGTTTATACTCACAACTCTTATGAGAAGTTAAATTCTATTTACAAACAGGCTCACCCTAGAGCGGAAAAGAAGGAGGAATGCATATGAACGTAACAATTCAATCTGTGCGCTTTACAGCTTCTGAACAATTGGAGCAGTTTATCCAACAAAAGATTAATAAGTTGGATCAGTTTTTTGATGGTATAGTATCGGCTGAAGTGATTTTAAAGTTGGATAAATCAGATTCAACAAGTAATAAAGTAGCTGAAATAAGTTTAAATGTACCAGGTGGAGATTTGTTCGCGAAGAAACAAACAAAAACTTTTGAAGAAGCGGTCGATCTTTCTGTTGATGCATTGCGTAAACAGTTGATTAAATGGAAGGAAAAGGTGCGTGCCAAATAGCCAAAAAAATAAGTGTTTTTTTTGTGTTGTTGAAAATAAATTATACATTTGCACACCGTTTTTAGGATAGTACGGATTGTATGTCTTGAGAATGAATTTAATAGGCTGATTGACTGAGGTGATCGGCCTATTGAAATGAAAAAAAGGGAAGTAAACGTACTTGTCTTCAATTAAATTACTGAAATACAGTTGGGGAGATACCAAAGCGGCCAACTGGGACGGACTGTAACTCCGTTGACTTATGTCTTCGCAGGTTCGAATCCTGCTCTCCCCACTTTTTTGGAATCAAAGATTCTATTTTGCGAACTGTATGTTGGTAAAATGCGAGAGTAGCTCAGTTGATAGAGCATCAGCCTTCCAAGCTGAGGGTCGCGGGTTTGAGCCCCGTCTCTCGCTCAGTGTTTTGATTGGAAAGAAAAAGATTTCAAAAAATTTAGGATTGAAACAACTTAAGGTTGACAATTCTAAAAATAAGAGTTAGTTTAAGATTCAATTTATATCTAATTGTCTAATATTTCGAGTTATGGCTAAAGAAACATTTCAAAGGACGAAGCCTCACGTTAATATCGGAACCATTGGTCACGTTGACCACGGTAAAACTACATTGACTGCTGCAATCACAACTGTTTTAGCATCAAAAGGATTTTGTGATGTAAAAGACTTTGATCAAATCGACAATGCTCCTGAAGAGAAAGAAAGGGGTATTACAATTAACACTGCTCACGTTGAGTATGAAACTGAAAATCGTCACTATGCGCACGTTGACTGTCCAGGTCACGCGGATTATGTGAAGAACATGGTAACTGGTGCTGCTCAGATGGACGGTGCAATCCTTGTTTGTGCTGCTACTGATGGTCCTATGCCTCAGACTCGCGAGCATATCTTACTTTGTCGTCAGGTAAACGTTCCTAAAATCGTTGTTTTCTTGAATAAAGTTGACATGGTTGATGACGAAGAACTTCTTGAATTAGTTGAGATGGAAGTTCGTGACCTATTAAGCTTTTATGAGTTTGATGGTGACAATTCTCCTGTAATCATGGGTTCTGCACTTGGTGGATTAAATAATGATCCTCAGTGGGTAGACAAGATTATGGAATTAATGAATGCCGTTGATGAGTGGATTCCACTTCCTCCTCGTGATACTGAGAAAGATTTCTTGATGCCTGTTGAGGATGTATTCTCTATTACAGGTCGTGGTACTGTTGCTACTGGTCGTATTGAAACTGGTGTTATCAACTCTGGTGAAGAAATGCAGATCATCGGTCTTGGTGCTGAAGGTAAGAAAACTGTATGTACTGGTGTTGAGATGTTCCGTAAGATTCTTGATCGTGGAGAAGCTGGTGATAACGTAGGTTTGTTATTACGTGGTATCGACAAAAACGAAATCAAGCGTGGTATGGTATTGGCTAAGCCAGGATCAATCAATCCTCACTCTAAATTTAAAGGTGAGATTTATGTGTTGAAGAAAGAAGAAGGTGGTCGTCACACTCCTTTCCACAACAAATACCGTCCTCAGTTCTATTTACGTACTCTTGATGTAACCGGTGAAATTTCTCTTCCAGAAGGAACTGAAATGGTTATGCCTGGTGATAACGTAACAATCACTGTTGACTTGATTTACCCAGTAGCCTTGAACCAAGGTCTTCGTTTCGCTATCCGTGAGGGTGGACGTACCGTAGGAGCTGGTCAGGTAACTGAAGTAATGGACTAATCATTTATTAGTTATATATATAACCGGAAATGAAAGTTTCCGGTTATTCTACGGGTGTAGCTCAGTTGGTAGAGCACTGGTCTCCAAAACCAGGTGTCGGGCGTTCGAGTCGCTCCTCCCGTGCAATAAAGCCGGATTCAATCTTATAAAAGTTTGAAGCCGGCAAATTAATGAAACAGTTATGAGTAAAATCACAGCATATTTTAAGGACGTACAAAACGAATTGGTTCACAAAACTTCATGGCCTACTTGGCCTGAACTTACCAATAGTGCTATTGTAGTAATGGTTGCATCTGTAATTGTTGCGGGTATTATTTTTGGTATGGATATCACTTTTGAAAAACTTACCAATTTGATCTACGAAGGTCTTTATTAATACGATAGAATAATATAATGGCAGACGTCAATAAGAAATGGTATGTGCTCCGCGCTATTGGTGGTAAGGAGAAGAAGGTTAAGGAATATGTTGAGAGCGAAATAGCTGGCTTAAAACTAACTGACTATGTAAGTCAGGTTCTTATACCTACCGAAAAAGTCTATCAAATACGTAATGGTAAAAAGGTGAGCAAAGAGCGTCCTTATTTACCGGGATATGTTTTGGTGGAAGCCGCTATGGTTGGTGAAATACCTCATATTCTTCGTAATATACCTAATGTAATCGGTTTTCTTGGAGACAATGATTCTAAACCGGTTCCATTGCGTCAGTCTGAAGTTAATCGTATATTAGGTAAAGTTGATGAGCTTAATGAAACCGACGAGGAAATCAATATTCCTTATTTTGTTGGTGAAACAGTTAAAGTTATCGATGGTCCTTTTAATGGCTTCAATGGTTTAATTGAAGAGGTTAACGAAGAGAAGAAGAAATTAAAAGTTATGGTGAAAATTTTCGGAAGAAAAACACCATTGGAATTGAGTTTTATGCAGGTAGAAAAAGAGTAGTTGCTTAGTAGAATAAAGACTTCCATGTAAACGTAATGTTTGCATCTACAAGTAATCAATTTTATTTTATCTCATTATTTATTAATAAATACGAATTGCTACAATGGCTAAAGAAGTAGAAGCTTTTATCAAACTTCAGATAAAAGGTGGTGCTGCAAATCCTTCACCTCCGGTGGGACCTGCATTAGGTGCTAAAGGGGTGAACATTATGGAGTTCTGCAAGCAATTCAATGCCAGAACGCAGGAGAAAGCTGGAAAAGTTTTACCTGTTGTTATCTCGGTGTATAAGGACAAATCTTTTGAATTTGTTATTAAAACACCTCCGGCAGCTGTGCAAATTATGGAAGCGGCAAAACTTAAGGGAGGTTCTCCGGAATCTAACCGTAGGAAAGTTGGTTCTATAACCTGGGAACAGGCTAAGGCTATCGCAGAAGATAAAATGGCTGACTTGAATTGTTTTACAGTGGAATCTGCAATGAGGATGATCGCTGGTACCGCCAGAAGTATGGGAGTAACCATGAAAGGTGAATTCCCTGGTAGTAACTAATTAAGACCTTTTTGCGAAAATGACAAAACTAACAAAAAATAAAAAGTTAGCGTTAGAAAAAATCGATGCATCAAAACAATACTCTGTTGATGAAGCAGCAAAATTGGTAAAGGAAATTACTTCTACCAAATTTGATGCCTCAATTGACCTTGATGTTCGTTTAGGGGTAGATCCTCGTAAAGCGAATCAGATGGTAAGAGGGGTTGTGACTTTGCCTCACGGAACAGGAAAAGTAACTCGCGTTTTAGTGATGTGTACTCCTGATAAAGAAGAGGAAGCAAAGGCTGCTGGTGCCGATTATGTTGGACTAGACGAATACATTGAGAAAATCAAAGGTGGTTGGACTGATGTGGACGTGATTATAACCATGCCAAGTGTTATGGCTAAGGTAGGTGCTCTAGGTCGTATATTAGGTCCTCGTGGCTTAATGCCGAACCCTAAGAGTGGTACTGTAACCATGGACATCTCCAAGGCGGTAAACG
This sequence comes from uncultured Carboxylicivirga sp., assembly GCA_947503525.1. GTDB lineage: Bacteria > Bacteroidota > Bacteroidia > Bacteroidales > Marinilabiliaceae > Carboxylicivirga. The sequence continues at coordinate 1,175,889 of CANNEA010000001.1, forward strand.
AAGTTAAAGCGGGTAAAATCGACTTTAAAGTAGACCGTTATGGTATTGTACATACATCTATTGGTAAGGTATCATTTACAGAAGATAAAATCGTTGAAAACGTAAGAGAATTCATGGCTACAATCATGAAGCTTAAGCCAAGTTCGGCTAAAGGAACTTACGTTAAAAGTATTGGTCTATCTAGTACCATGAGTCCTGGTATTCGCATCGAACCTAAGTCGGTTGATGCTTAATGTTTAATCTTTAAAGAAAGAAGGAATCATGAGAAAGGAAGATAAAAAAACGGTTATCAATGATTTGGTTGCTAGTATTGGCGAGTACAATCACTTCTATATTACGGAAGCGGCCGGGTTAGATGCTGAAAAGAGCAGTAACTTACGTCGTGAGTGTTTTAAGCAGGATGTTAAAATGGTGATGGTAAAAAACACCCTTTTACAAAAAGCGTTAGAACAATTAGAAGGTGAGTACGATGAAATGTACGCAACTTTAAAAGGAACTACTGCTGTATTATTCTCCAATACAGGTAACGTTCCTGCTAAGTTGATTAAAGATTTTTCTAAGAAAAATGACAAACCAACACTTAAAAGTGCTTTTGTTGAAGAGTGCGTTTATGTTGGAGAAGATCAACTAGAAGCATTATGTAGTATTAAGTCTAAGGATGAGCTTATTGGCGAAGTCATTGGATTACTGCAATCACCGATGAAAAATGTTGTTTCTGCCCTTCAATCAGGTGGATCTACTATTCACGGATTATTGCAAACATTAGGAGAAAAAGAACAATAAAGTACAAACAATATTTAATAAATAGAAAAATGGCTGATATCAAAAAGCTTGCAGAAGAATTAGTAAATTTGACTGTTAAAGAAGTTAACGAACTTGCTGAAGTACTAAAAGAAGAACATGGTATCGAACCTGCTGCTGCTGCTGTAGCTGTTGCTGGTCCTGCTGCTGGTGGAGATGCTGGTGATGCTGCTGAGCAAACTGAGTTCGACGTAATCTTGAACTCTCCAGGTGGTTCTAAGTTAGCTATCGTGAAGTTGGTTAAAGAAATGACTGGTGTAGGTCTTAAAGATGCTAAAGAATTAGTTGACAAGGCTCCAACAGCATTGAAAGAAAAGGTAACTAAAGAAGAAGCTGAAGCATTAAAATCTCAATTAGAAGAGGCAGGAGCAGAAGTTGAACTTAAGTAATTCAAATTCCTATATAAGGATACGGTTTAGGAACCCTTTTGGGCTCCTAAACCTTTTTGTGCTTTAATATTTTAGGTTCAATAAATTTGTTGATAGATGACTCCAAATACTACCGAAAGGATTAGTTTTGCTTCCATACAGAATAGGTTGAATTACCCTGACTTGTTGGAGGTTCAATTAAAATCTTTCCGCGAATTCTTCCAAATGGGTACAACCCCAGAAGAGCGGAAATTGGAGGGATTATACCAGGTTTTCAATGAGAATTTCCCAATTACGGATACAAGAAACAACTTCGTACTTGAGTTTCTTGATTTCTCAATTGATCCACCGCGTTATAGCCTCTCTGAGTGCATAGAAAGAGGATTAACCTTTAGTGTTCCTCTAAAAGCCAAATTAAAATTGTATTGTACCGATCCTGAACATGAGGATTTTGATACAGTTGTACAAGATGTATATTTGGGCACCATTCCTTACATGACCGATAAGGGAAGTTTTATTATAAATGGAGCTGAGCGTGTTGTTGTTAGCCAGTTACACCGTTCACCTGGTGTATTCTTTGGTCAAAGCGTACATGCCAACGGTACTAAATTGTACTCAGCCCGTATAATTCCTTTCAAAGGATCATGGATTGAATTTGCTACCGACATTAACAGCGTAATGTACGCCTACATTGATAGGAAGAAAAAGCTTCCTGTTACTACGTTGTTAAGAGCCATAGGTTACGAAGGGGATAAAGATATTCTTGCCATCTTCGACCTGGCTGATGAAATTAAAGTCAATAAGGCAGGTTTGAAAAAAGTAGTTGGTCGTAAATTGGCCGCTCGTGTTTTGAAAACCTGGATTGAAGATTTTGTGGATGAAGATACTGGTGAGGTTGTTTCCATCGAGCGTAACGAAGTTGTGATCGATCGTGAGACAGTTATCGCTGATGAGCATGTTGAAGAAATCATTGACTCTGGTGCTAAAACCATTCTATTGCACAAGGAAAATCAGAACTTGTCTGATTTTGCAATCATCTATAATACTCTACAGAAAGATCCTTGTAACTCTGAGAAAGAGGCTGTAGTTCATATCTATCGACAATTAAGAAATGCTGAGCCACCTGATGAGGCTACGGCACGTGACGTTATTGATAAGTTATTCTTCTCTGATAAGCGATATGACTTGGGAGAAGTTGGGCGTTACAGATTAAATAAAAAATTGAATCTGAGTGCTGATTGGGAAAGTAAAGTTCTTTCTCGTGCTGATATAATTGCCATTATTAAGCACCTTATTCAGTTGATCAATTCAAAAACTGACGTTGATGATATTGACCACTTAAGTAACCGTCGTGTTAGAACGGTAGGTGAACAAATGGCTAATCAATTTGGTGTTGGTTTAGCACGTATGGCACGTACTATTCGTGAACGTATGAACGTTCGCGATAATGAAGTATTTACTCCAATAGATTTGATTAATAGTAAGACACTATCGTCTGTTATTAATAGTTTCTTCGGAACAAATGCTTTATCTCAGTTTATGGATCAAACCAATCCATTAGCCGAGATTACGCACAAACGTCGTATGTCGGCATTAGGACCAGGTGGTCTGTCACGTGAGCGTGCAGGTTTTGAGGTTCGAGATGTACACTATACGCATTATGGACGTCTATGTCCAATTGAGACACCAGAGGGACCAAACATTGGTTTGATTTCTTCATTGTGTGTTTATGCAAAAATTAATGACCTTGGCTTTATCGAAACTCCTTACCGTCAGGTAGAAGAAGGAAAAGTAGATTTAAGTAATGAAGGTGTTTCATATTTAACTGCTGAAGAAGAAGAAGAAAAAATTATTGCTCAGGCAAATGCGCCGGTGGGTGAAGATGGATTTTTCATTAACGAAAGAGTTAAGGCACGTGAAGAAGGTGATTTCCCGGTTGTAGAACCTAAGGAAGTTCACATGATGGACGTTGCTCCTAACCAGATTGCTTCTGTAGCAGCCTCATTAATTCCTTTCCTTGAGCATGATGATGCCAACCGTGCATTGATGGGATCCAACATGATGCGTCAGGCAGTTCCATTATTACAGCCTCAGGCACCTATTGTTGGTACAGGATTGGAAGGAAAATTAATTCAGGATTCACGAACTCATATTGTTGCTGAAGGTAATGGTGTGATTGAGTATGTAGATGCTGATGAGATAGTAATTCGTTACGAATATACCGATAATGAGCGTTTTGTTAGCTTCGAAGGAGAAACTAAGCGTTATGCAATTACAAAGTACCAAAAGACGAATCAAAATACTTGTATCGATGTTAAACCATTGGTAAGTAAAGGTCAGAAGGTAACTGCTGGTCAGATTTTGACTGATGGTTATTCTACTGAAGATGGTGAACTTGGTCTTGGACGTAACCTTAAAGTAGCATTTATGCCTTGGAAAGGGTATAACTTTGAGGATGCGATTGTAATTTCGGAAAAAGTTGTTCGCGATGATGTATTTACATCTGTTCACATCGATGAATATTCTTTAGAAGTAAGAGACACTAAACGAGGATTAGAAGAATTAACTTCTGACATTCCTAACGTTAGTGAAGAAGCTACTAAGGATCTTGATGAGAATGGTTTGATTCGAATCGGTGCTCATGTAACTCCTGGTGATATCTTAATTGGTAAGATTACACCTAAGGGAGAAAGTGATCCAACACCAGAAGAAAAGTTACTTCGTGCTATTTTTGGTGAAAAAGCAGGTGATGTAAAAGATGCATCATTAAAAGCTTCTCCATCATTAAAAGGAGTTGTAATTAATAAGAAGTTGTTCTCACGTATCGTTAAGGATCGTAAATCACGCACTTCTGAGAAGAGCCAGATTACGAAAATTGATGAAGATTTCGCAAGGTCAGCTGAGGAGTTGAAAGGTAGATTAATTGATAAATTGTTTACTCAGGTTAATGGTAAAACATCGCAAGGTGTTAAAGATTATCTTGAAGTAGATATTGTTTCTAAGGGAACTAAATTTACCCAGAAAATCCTTAATGACATTGACTACTTGAATGTTAATCCAAACAAGTGGACAACAGATAAAGATAGAAACGAACTTGTAGCTAAGGTAATTCATAATTACCGAATGAAATACAAGGAGTTGGAAGCAACTGAAAAACGTCAAAAGTACAATGTTACTATTGGTGATGAGCTTCCAGCTGGTATTGTTCAATTAGCTAAAGTTTATATAGCCAAGAAGCGTAAGATAACAGTAGGTGATAAAATGGCGGGTCGTCACGGTAATAAGGGTATTGTTTCCCGTATTGTTCGTGCCGAAGACATGCCTTTCCTTGAAGATGGAACTCCTGTTGATATCGTACTTAACCCGCTTGGTGTACCATCAAGGATGAACCTTGGACAGATTTATGAAACTGTTTTGGCGTGGGCCGGTCAAAATTTGGGTGTGAAATTCGCTACTCCGATTTTCGATGGTGCTAAGATGGAAGACATGAACGAGTGGACTGATAAAGCAGGTGTTCCTCGCTACGGTCGTACTTATTTGTACGATGGTGGTACAGGAGAGCGCTTCCATCAGCCAGCTACAGTAGGTATTATTTACATGCTGAAACTGGGTCACATGGTTGAAGATAAGATGCACGCTAGATCGATTGGACCTTACTCATTGATTACGCAACAGCCATTAGGTGGTAAAGCACAGTTTGGTGGACAGCGTTTTGGTGAGATGGAGGTTTGGGCATTGGAAGCGTTTGGTGCTGCCAATATCCTACAAGAAATCTTGACTGTGAAATCGGATGATGTAATAGGACGAGCTAAAGCTTACGAAGCAATTGTTAAAGGAGATCCACTTCCGCAAGCGGGTATTCCGGAATCATTGAACGTATTGCTTCACGAAATGCGTGGTCTCGGACTAAGTGTGAACTTAGATTAATAGTCTGATCGAAGAGAATAGGGCCTAGCTCTATTCTCTTTATATCCATATTATATAATTTACAAAATATTCTAAGCTATATGGCATTTAGAAGAGATCAGAAAGCAAAGACTAGTTTCAAAAATATCACTATTGGTTTGGCTTCTCCAGAAGAGATTCTGGAAATGTCGAGTGGAGAAGTGCTTAAACCTGAAACTATCAACTACCGTACTTATAAGCCAGAGCGCGACGGTCTATTCTGCGAAAGAATATTCGGTCCTGTAAAGGATTATGAGTGTCATTGTGGTAAATATAAGCGTATCAGATATCGTGGTATCGTCTGCGACCGTTGTGGTGTAGAAGTTACTGAGAAGAAGGTACGTCGTGAGCGTATGGGACACATTTCATTGGTTGTGCCTGTTGCTCATATTTGGTATTTCAAATCGTTGCCAAATAAAATTGGTTACTTATTAGGATTACCAACAAAAAAATTGGATACTATTATTTATTACGAGCGTTATGTTGTTATTAATGCTGGTATTAAAGCTGAAGATGGTATCACTAAAATGGATTTCTTGACAGAAGAGGAATATTTAGATATTCTTGAAACTCTTCCAAAGGATAACCAACATTTAGATGATGATGATCCAAACAAGTTTATTGCAAAAATGGGTGCTGATGCACTTCATATGTTGCTTGGACGTATTGAGTTGGATACTTTATCATATGACTTACGTCATAAAGCCAATACAGAAACTTCACAGCAGCGTAAAAACGAGGCTTTGAAGCGTTTGCAGGTTGTTGAGTCATTCCGTGATTCACAAGGGATTAATCGTCCTGAATGGATGATTGTAAAAGTAGTTCCGGTAATTCCACCAGAATTACGTCCATTGGTGCCACTTGATGGTGGTCGATTTGCAACATCTGATTTAAATGACCTTTATCGTCGTGTAATTATTCGTAACAATCGTCTTAAGCGATTAATTGAAATCAAAGCTCCAGAAGTGATCTTACGTAATGAAAAACGTATGTTACAGGAAGCTGTGGATTCATTATTTGATAATTCACGTAAATCAAATGCTGTAAAAACGGATTCCAACCGTCCACTTAAATCATTAAGTGATAGTTTGAAAGGTAAGCAAGGTCGTTTCCGTCAGAACTTACTTGGTAAGCGTGTTGATTATTCTGCACGTTCAGTTATTGTAGTAGGCCCTGAGTTAAACATGCATGAGTGTGGTTTACCAAAGGATATGGCTGCTGAATTATTCAAACCGTTTGTTATCCGTAAGCTTATTGAGCGTGGCGTGGTAAAAACTGTTAAATCAGCAAAAAAGATTGTTGACCGTAAGGATCCTGTGGTTTGGGATATCCTTGAAAACGTGTTGAAAGGGCATCCGGTATTACTTAACCGTGCACCAACTCTTCACCGTTTAGGTATTCAGTCTTTCCAGCCTAAGATGATTGAAGGTAAAGCTATTCAATTACATCCACTGGCTTGTGCTGCATTTAACGCGGATTTTGATGGTGACCAGATGGCTGTTCACTTACCATTAGGTAATGCTGCCATATTGGAAGCCCAAATGTTGATGTTAGCTTCTCAAAATATTCTTAACCCTGCCAATGGTGCTCCTATTACGGTACCATCACAGGATATGGTTTTGGGACTATATTATATGACTAAACATCGTGAAGGTGCTAAAGGGGAAGGATTAATGTTCTATTCTCCGGAGGAATCTAAAATTGCCTATAACGAGAAGAAAGTTGATTTACATGCCATCGTTAAAGTTAAAACTCAGGATACAAATGCTGAGGGTGAGATTGAGACGACCATTATTGAAACTACAGTTGGACGTATTTTATTTAATGAATTTGTTCCTACTGAAGCTGGATATATCAATGAATTGCTAACTAAGAAAGCACTTCGTGATATTATTGGTAATGTACATAAAGTATGTGGTACACCACGTACGGCTGCTTTCCTTGATGATATCAAAAACCTTGGATACCGCATGGCATTCGAAGGAGGATTATCGTTTAATCTTGGTGATGTAATTATCCCTGCTGAAAAAGAAACTCTTGTTCAGGAAGGATATGATGAAGTTGCTGAAGTAGTGAATAACTACAACATGGGTTTCATTACCAACAACGAACGTTACAATCAGATTATCGATATCTGGACGCATGTTAATGCTCGTCTGACTCAAACATTAATGAATCAGTTGACTTCAGATAGACAAGGATTTAACTCAGTGTTCATGATGCTTGATTCTGGAGCGAGGGGTTCTAAGGAACAGATTCGTCAGTTATCAGGTATGAGGGGACTGATGGCTAAGCCACAGAAATCCGGAGCTGAAGGTGGTCAGATTATTGAAAACCCGATTCTTTCGAACTTTAAGGAAGGATTATCAGTATTGGAGTACTTTATTTCAACTCACGGTGCTCGTAAAGGTTTGGCTGATACGGCACTTAAAACTGCCGATGCGGGTTACTTAACTCGTCGTTTGGTAGATGTGTCTCAAGATGTTGTTATTCTGGAAGACGATTGTGGTACCTTAAGAGGATTAACTGCGACCGACATTAAGAATAATGAAGAGATTGTAGCATCATTGTACGAGCGTATTCTAGGTCGTGTAACTGTTCATGATATCTATCACCCAAGTACGGGCGAGAAATTGATCGGATCAGGAGAAGAGATCTCTGAAGAATTAGCTAAAGTAATTGATGAGTCTCCAATCGAACGTGTTGAAATTCGTTCTGTATTAACTTGTGAATCTAAAAAAGGTGTTTGTGGTAAATGTTACGGACGTAACCTTGCTACCGGCCGTATGGTTCAGACGGGAGAATCAGTTGGCGTTATTGCGGCACAGTCAATTGGTGAGCCGGGTACACAGTTAACACTTCGTACATTCCATGTAGGGGGTACAGCTGGTAACATAACTTCTGAGAACAATATCCTTGCTAAATACGATGGTATTGCTGAAATAGAAGAGTTACGTACAGTTCCTGCAACTACTGAAGAAGGACAAAAGGTCGATGTAGTAATTGGTCGTTTGGCTGAATTACGAATCATTGATAAGAATACTAATATTGCATTGACTACTCACCCAATTCCTTATGGTGCTAAACTATTCATTAAGAATGGTCAGGACATCAAAAAAGGTGATGTGATTTGTGAATGGGATCCATATAATGCCTTGATCATTACCGAAAAGGCCGGTAAGGTTGCATTCGATAATATGATTGAAGGTGTTACTTACAAAGAAGAGTCTGATGAGCAAACTGGTTTCCGTGAAAAGGTAATCATTGAAACTCGTGATAAGACTAAGAATGCGGCATTACGTGTGTTGAACAAAGACGGTGAGGTACTTAAGACCTACAACTTACCGGTAGGAGCTCACATGTCAGTTGACGAAGGTGATGACGTAATTACGGGACAGATTTTAGCTAAGATACCTCGTGCTGTTGGTAAAGCTGGTGATATCACCGGTGGTCTTCCTCGAGTAACAGAGTTATTTGAAGCTCGTAATCCAAGTAACCCGGCTGTTGTATCTGAAGTTGATGGTGAGGTTACATTTGGTAAGATTAAGCGTGGTAACCGTGAGATTTTGGTAACTACCAAAAACGACGAAGTTAAAAAGTACCTTGTATCTCTTTCTAAACAGATATTGGTGCAGGAAAATGACTACGTTCGTGCAGGTACTCCTCTTTCTGATGGAGCAACTACGCCTTCTGATATTCTTAGTATTAAAGGACCTACAGCTGTTCAGGAATACATTGTAAATGAAGTACAGGATGTATATCGTTTACAAGGTGTGAAAATCAATGATAAGCACTTTGAGATCATCGTACGTCAGATGATGCGTAAAGTGGATATTGCTGATCCGGGTGATACTAAATTCCTGGAGAAACAAATCGTTGATAAGTTGGAGTTCATGGAAGAGAACGACAATATCTGGAGTAAGAAAGTTGTTGAGGATGCAGGTGATTCTACTACTTTGAAAGAAGGAATGATAGTTACTGCGCGTCGCTTACGTGATGAAAACTCTCAGTTAAAACGTCGTGACTTGAAACTGGTTACTGCTCGTGAAGCAATTCCGGCTACATCTAGTCAGGTACTGCAAGGTATTACACGTGCAGCACTTCAAACGAAGAGTTTCATGTCTGCAGCATCTTTCCAGGAAACAACTAAAGTTCTGAATGAAGCAGCTATTCAAGGTAAAGTTGATAAGCTTGACGGATTGAAAGAAAACGTTATCTGTGGTCACTTAATTCCAGCTGGTACTGGTATTCGTACCATTAGAAATGTTGTAGTTGGGTCTAAAGAAGAATTCGATCGCCTTGTAAGTAAAGAGACGATTGCTGAATAAATAGATTAAAACTATTATTTTAGATAAAGGAGAGAGGGGGAGCACAATTGTGTCTTCCCCTTTTCTTAATTAAGATACACTGTTATGGAAGAGAAGAAGAATCAAAATCAACTTAATATTGAGTTGAACGAAGAAGTAGCTCAAGGAACATATTCAAACCTGGCAATCATTACGCATTCACCATCAGAGTTTGTTTTGGACTTTGTAAGAATTATGCCTGGTGTACCCAAGGCACAGGTTAAGTCAAGAATTGTGATTACGCCTGAACATGCTAAGCGTTTAATGAATGCCTTAAAAGATAATATTGTGCGATATGAGTCCATCCATGGACCTGTTAAACAGACTGATGAAGGACCGGGAGGAGGCCCTACAATGCCTATGAATTTCGGTCCTACAGGACAAGCTTAAATTAAACGGGGCAATACTGCTCCGTTTTTTTTATTTTTACAAGAAAAAATGATTTATCAGCTAAGGATCGTAGCCTGCATTTTTATTTTGAATATTGGTTTTACATCGTGTGATACTCAAGCAATGAAGGAAAACATTGTGTTGGGTTGTGAACGATTTGATAAATACCTTCCTTTAATTGAAAATAAACGAGTTGGTCTATTAGTCAACCATACCTCTTTAGTTCAAACTACCCACCTTATTGATACATTAATTGCATTGGATATTAATGTATGCAAAGTATTTGCCCCCGAACATGGTTTCCGGGGAACTGCAGATGCCGGAGAACATGTAAAAAGCGATATTGATCCTGTAACCGGCTTACCGGTAATTTCAATGTATGGTAAGTCAAAAAAACCTTCTGCCGAATCACTTTTGGATGTCGATGTTGTTATTTTCGATATTCAGGATGTGGGTGTTCGATTCTATACATACATATCGTCGATGCATTACATGATGGAGGCCTGTGCCGAAAATAACATTGAGTTTATTGTTTTGGATCGACCTAATCCTAATGGTGATTGTTTTGACGGTCCAGTCTTAAAATTGGAATTTAGTTCATTTGTTGGGATGCACCCAATACCAGTAGTTCATGGTTTAACGGTCGGTGAATTGGCTCAGATGGTTAATGGAGAGCTTTGGTTAAAGGATGGGCTAAAGTGTAAGCTTAAGATTGTTGAGATGGATAATTATAACCATGCTAAGCCTTATGTGCTGCCGATAAAGCCTTCACCTAACCTGCCAAATAATACTTCTGTTAGATTATATCCGTCCTTATGTTTTTTCGAAGCCACACAAGTAAGTATTGGACGTGGTACCCGGATGCCATTTCAGATTATTGGATATCCCGATAGTTGTATGGGTTCCTTTCATTTTACGCCACAATCCATTGATGGTATGTCCAAAAATCCCAAACACAAGGATAAAGTATGTTATGGAATTGATTTAAGAAATGCTTCGGACGATAGCACATTTACTTTAAAGTATTTACTGGATTTTATGAATAAATGTGTACCTCAAGAGCTTTTACTCGATAATGAAAGATGGTTCAATCTCCTTGCCGGAAATGACACCCTACTTCAAAAAGTAAAGGATAATTGGAGTGAGGAGCAGATAAAAGAGAGCTGGAAAGCAGAACTATCTGAATATGCTAAATTGCGTTCGAAGTACCTACTTTATAAATAGACTGACATAGATCAACTGTATGCGATTAATTCGATTATTTTCGATTTTTACGTTCTTATTGCTTAAAACACCATCTGTAGATGGGCAATGTAATTTTAACATTGATGAGAATGGAATTGAATGGGTAGATAGTATATACTCTTCACTCACAATGGAAGAGCGAATTGCTCAGCTCTTCTGGATTGCGATTGAACCAAAGAATCAATTGTTACAAGCCAAAAATATTGATTGGATTAATAGTTATCAGCCTGGAGGTATTATATTCTTTAAAACCCAAGCTGAGGAACTGGTTGATCTTAGTAATACCTATCAGAAGCTTTCAATGGTTCCGCTCACAGTTGCTATTGACGGAGAATGGGGGCTGGGTATGAGATTGACTGATGTTCCATCATTTCCATTCCAAATGACTCTGGGCGCTATTCAGAATGATAGTTTGATTTATGAAATGGGTATGCAAGTTGGACATCAGATGAAGGCTATGGGCATCCATGTTAATTTGGCTCCTGTTGTTGATGTTAATAATAATGCTGATAATCCGGTTATCGGTAAGCGATCATTTGGTGAGCTTCCTTTGAATGTTGCTCTTAAATCATGGGCATATGCCAAAGGAATGCAGGAAGCAGGTATAATAGCCGTTGCTAAGCATTTTCCTGGTCATGGCGATACGAATAAGGATTCGCATCATACTTTGCCATTGATTAGCCATGATTTTAACCGTTTGGATTCTGTTGAACTAATTCCTTTCAAGCATGTAATTGATAGCGGTATTATGGGCGTAATGACGGCGCACCTTTCAATTCCTTCTCTAGAAACAGAGTTGAATCGACCATCGGGCCTTTCTAAAGCTATTGTTTCTGATTTATTAAAGGATTCATTAGGTTTTGATGGCTTAGTTGTAAGCGATGCGATGAATATGCGTGGAGTAAGTCAATTTGCAAAAAGAGGAGAGCTGGAATTGCAAGCTTTGTTAGCGGGTAATGATGTAGTTGAATTTACAAGCGATTTACCTTTAGCCATTAAAGTAATCATGGAGGCCATTGAGATAGGAAGATTTGATAAATCGGAGCTTGAAGCAAAGTGCAAAAAAGTATTAGCCTTGAAATACTGGAGTGGCTTGGCTAATTATAAGCTTATTGACAAAGACGCCATTACTGAAGCTACTGATTCTCCTGAAGCAGGTTTTTTGAACCATCGTTTGCATGCGGCATCAATAACTGTATTAAAAAACTCGAAGGATTTATTACCTTTTCGTCATTTGGATACACTAAGAGCTGTTGCTTTATGCTTTGATAATAAAAGTGAATGGCAAGATAATTTCTGGCGATTCAAACAAATAGATGTACACCAATTCGGTGGTTCGGAGTACCAACAGTGGCTAAGCCAGAAGAAAGATGAATATGTCATTATTTTACTCAAAGATTTTAAGACTTATAAAAAGAATAAGGCTGCTATAGACGAGTTGTTGGAGAATCGAAGGTGTATACTTGCCTTTTCAGGTAATGCATATAAGCTTGAGGGTATTACTAAGCTTGGAAAAGCACAGTCAATCGTGTTAACTTATCAAAACAATTCCACATCAAGAGATGTATTGACCCAAATGTTATTTGGTGCTATTTCTGCCAACGGTAAATTGCCGGTCACTATTAACGCTAAATACCCGGCAGGAAGCGGATTAAATGTGAAAGCATTAAACAGGCTTTCCCATTCCTTTCCTGAAGCTGTTGGGATGGATTCGAAACTAATTAATAAGCAAGTCGATTCCATTGCAAATGCGGGAATTGAAATGGGAGCCTTTCCCGGATGTAGAGTATTGGTGGCGTTGCGAGGTCAGGTTATTTTTAATCAAGCATACGGCTATCATACCTATAAAAAAAAACATCAAGTTCAAATTCATGATGTATTTGACTTAGCTTCAGTTACGAAAATAACCGGCCCTTTGCCTTTATTAATGAAAGGTGTAGACGAAGGTTTAATTAATCTGGATGCTCCATTTTCTGATTATTGGCCGGATTGGCAAAATCGATTATTTCATCGATCCAATAAGAAGAATTTAATTTTTCGTGATGTATTAGCTCATCAGGCAGCTTTAACGCCATATATCAATTATTATCCAATGACGATGGTTAATGGAGCTTATCAACCCAAATACTATAGTTCAGAGCTTAGCGAAAAGTATGATCTGGCCATTAGTAATCATCTTTATTTAAGCTCTAAATTCAAGAAGGTTGTGTACAAAGCCATAAGGAAATCACCCATGCTTGAGAAGAAAGAATACAAATACAGCGGGCTTTCTTTTATGATTTATCCAGAATTACTAACGGAGTTGTTTGGGGAGGAGTATGAGGCGCATTTATATCAATATTTCTATCAGCCATTAGGGGCTTCTTCCTTAGGATATAATCCATTGAGTCGAATAAATGAGGAAAGAATTCTGCCGACAGAAGAGGATTTTAATTTTCGCTATCAATTGAGTAAAGGTAGAGTGCATGACGAAGCGGCTGCCATAATGGGAGGAGTTTCGGGTAATGCAGGATTGTTTTCTACTGCCGTTGATTTGGCTAAAATGATGCAGATGTATTTGCAAAAAGGAAGCTATGGTGGGGTTCGATATTTAAGTGAGAATGTGGTAAATGAATTTATTAAAGTGCAGTTTCCAGAGAACAATAATAGGAGAGGACTTGGTTTTGACAAGCCATTATTTGGTAATGATACATTAAGCATTGAAAAAAGCTACCCGGCACCTGGAGTTAGCGCTTCAAGTTTTGGACATAGTGGATACACGGGAACATTTGTTTGGATTGATCCTGAATATCAATTGGTTTATATTTTTCTTTCCAATCGAGTTTATCCCACGCGAGAAAATCCATTAATTTATCGAAAAAATATCCGTCCTTCTATACAGCAAGTTTTCTATAATGCTTTGGAGAGTCAAAAGAACTAAAAACCCTCCGGTAATTCTTGATCTGTTTGTTGTGGTTGAACTGGATTAGAATTCATTTTATAGAATATCTGCCTTTCAGTAATATCCATCTCAAGCACCTTCATATGTATTAAGTTTATCAGGATCTTCTCTGCTTTGCGTGGACTAATTCTCGCCATTCCACAGAATTTTGAAAAAGTGATATATCCGTTTAGCTCAAGATAAGTCAGGAGTTTACTTTCCGCATACTTTATCTTAAGCATTCCACCACTTCCTTCACGCTCCAATCGCCACACTTCTATCATGATGCGATTAGCTACCTGATTTTCGTCCTTAACACGAATGTATGCTGTAGGTTGTCCGTCTTTATCTGGCGCTCGATGAGGCCTTTTCTTGCTTTTTGCAACAATGATTTCAAGTACAGTCTTACCATCAACTTCCCATTTACGTGTTTCAAAAGGTACTTTAGGTTTACAATGCATATTAGCGGCTGCTTCTATCATGTAATATTCCTCGTCTGATTCTACACCTGCAATTTTTCCATTGTCTTTAACTCCAAGTAATAGTCGTCCACCATCTGTGTTGGCAAATGCAGATAGAGATCGCGAAATTTTTTTAGAATCGTTAATGGCAAATTTGAAATCCTGGGTCTGGTGTTCGCCTTCCCCGATCATACTAAGTAACTCTTTTGAACTCACAAGTAAATGTTTTGTACAAAGTTCGGAAAAAAGAATTTAGCACGGAAATTCTATCAATTTATAGTTTCAAAGCTTTTGAAAAAAGAGAATCCAATTTTTTTGTCTCAAAATACTGATAAGTAACTATTAAGAATAAGTCTTAATAATACTTAAATTAATAAATAGTGATAATTGTCATGTGATAAAAACGTTAAAAAATATTAAATTACAGAAAATAATCTCTAATTAAGAGAGCGTTTATCACCTTTAAATCGATCAACTATGACAGAAGTGAAACAACTGGTTAAAGGTTTGGCCGATCAATATGGTCGGAATGAAGAATGCCTTTTACCTATTCTCCAAGGAATTGTTACCAGTGAGCAACACATCTCCGAAGATGCAATGGTGGAAGTAGCCCGCGAGCTTAATATTTCAGCAGCTCAAGTATACGGTACTGCTACTTTCTATTCCTTTTTGCACACTAAGCCGCTGGGTAAGTATGTTATTCGTGTATGTAAAACCATTACCTGCATGATGCATGGAAAAAATCAAATTATCAAAGAATTAGAATCTTTGCTTAAAGTGAATCTTGGTGAGACTACCCATGATGGCAAATTCACGCTAATGGAAACCAACTGTCTGGGTCAATGTCATAAAGGACCCGCTATGCTTATTAACGATAAGCCTTATACCGACCTAACTCCAGAAAAGGTGCGAGAAATAGTAATGATGTACAGAAACAAGGAACTCCGTTCAAATTAATTCTCTAGATTATGAAAAAGAAGCATCTGCAACGACTCGACCTTATCTTTAAAAATGAGCACGATATAGAAGCCATTCTTGAAAAAACACTTAAGAGAGGCAATGATGAAATTATAAATGACCTGATCAGTTCAGGTTTAAAGGGACGTGGAGGAGCTGGTTTTCCCACAGGATTAAAGTGGAAATTAGCCTCTGAGGAACAAACCGATGAGAAATATGTAATCTGTAATGCCGATGAAGGTGAACCGGGTACATTTAAAGATCGCGAGATTTTGCAAAGTGTTCCACACAAGGTATTAAGCGGAATGGCAGTTTGTGCCCGTATTATTGGTGCCAAAAAAGGATATATTTATTTACGTGGTGAATATTTGTTTTTAAAACCACAGCTACTTGAGGTGATTGATGAGTTTCATAGTACATTGGACAAGATGGGTCTTGATTTCAGAGTTGAGATTTTCTTAGGCAGTGGCGCTTATATATGTGGTGAAGAAAGCGCCTTGTTTGAAAGTATGGAAGGTAAACGCGGAGAGCCGCGCAATAAGCCTCCGTTTCCAACTGTTCAGGGATATAAAAGTAAGCCAACAGTTATTAACAATGTTGAAACACTTGCCCATACCTATTCCATATTTAAATATGGTCCCGATAAATTTAAGGATCTTGGTATTCAGGATTCCAGAGGATCAAAAGTGTTTTCCGTATCAGGCGATACTCCCATACCTGGTATTTACGAATTAGAATTTGGAATGTCTGTACAGCGCTTTGTTGATGATTTTGGCGATGGTGATGCCAAGGCCGTTCAGGTTGGTGGAGCTTCCGGATTTTGTGTGCCACGCAAGCGATTCGATAAAACAGTAATAGGATATCAAGGAAAGTTAAGAGGAACATCATTACCAACAGGAGGTTCAATGATGATTTTTAATTCTTCCCGATCAATGTATAACGTATTACACAACTACCTTGATTTCTTTGTTGAAGAATCGTGTGGACAGTGCACACCTTGCCGGGTTGGTACACAACAATTGCTGTTGGGTATCGAAGCAGTTAAAAAAGGTGATCAGCCATCCTCGTATCTCGATCGTTTAATGGACTTGGCAGAAGGGATGAGAGTAACCGCTAAGTGTGGATTAGGGCAATCTGTTGCCAACTCTTTCTCATCCATTGTTGAGAATTTTAAAGAGGAAATGATTTACTAACCTAAACTAAAAATCATGGCTGAAAAAATTAATCTTAAAATAGATAATATAGCGGTTAATATTGATGAAGGATCAACAATATTAGAGGCTGCTCGAAAAATCAATATCAGAATTCCCACCTTATGTCATCATGAAGACCTATGCGTAGCTGGTAATTGCCGGGTTTGTATGGTTGAGCAGGTAGATAGCGATCGTTTATTGCCATCCTGTGCTATGCCCGTTTCTGAAGGTATGGAAATATTAACCAATAGCTTAAAAGTGCGCAGTGCCCGTAAGCAAGTTGTTGAATTGTTGGTTAGCGAGCATCGCGCGGATTGTACACGCTGTTACAAAAATGGCAAGTGCGAACTTCAGGAACTATCTTCTGAATATATTGTTGGTGAGAATGGTTTTATTGACCTTGTACCATTGAAGAATTACAGTATTGATAACTTTTCTCCTTCCATCATTAAAGACGACAGCAAATGTATTCGATGTCAGCGTTGCGTTAGAACTTGCAATCAATTGCAGAATATTGGTGCCCTATCCGTGGCCTATAAAGGTGAACATATGAAAGTTTCATCCTTTTACGAAAAGCCAATGTACGAGGTGGTATGTACAAATTGTGGGCAATGTATTAATCGCTGTCCAACAGGAGCTTTAACTGAGAAGACTTATTTTGATGAAGTATGGTCAGCTTTAAATTCAGAAAAGAAACATGTAGTGGTTCAGACTGCACCTGCTGTGCGTATTGCATTAGGTGAAGCTTTAGGTATGCCTGCTGGTGAAATTGTAACTGGTAAGTTAGTGTCTGCCCTGCGTCGTTTAGGGTTTAATTCTGTTCTGGATACGGACTTTACTGCCGATTTAACAATTATAGAAGAAGGTAATGAGTTATTACAACGACTAAAGAAAGCTTTGGTTGACGGTGATACCAGTGTGAAATTACCAATGACAACTTCGTGTTCACCAGGTTGGGTTAAGTTTATTGAACATGCATTTCCAGAGTATTTAGAAAATGTATCAACGGCTAAATCGCCTCAGCAAATGTTTGGAGCCCTGGCAAAAACATTTTATGCTAAGAAAATTGGAGTTGAGCCGGAAAATATGGTAAGTATTTCAGTTATGCCTTGTACGGCTAAAAAATACGAAGCCGATCGTCCAGAAATGCGCAGTAGCGGATATAAAGATGTAGATTATGTATTGACTACACGTGAACTGGCCTTGATGATTAAGCAGGCGGGTATTGATTTTGCATCCTTACCGGATGATGAATATGATAGCATAATGGGAGAATCTTCAGGTGCCGCTGTGATATTTGGTGCTACCGGAGGTGTAATGGAGGCTGCTTTACGTACAGCTTATGAGGTTGTTACCGGTCGTGAAGTTCCTTTTGAGAACTTAAATATTACACCAGTCAGAGGAATGGAAGATGTTAAGGAAGCTACTATTAAAATAGAAAATGTTCTTCCTGAATGGAGTTTCCTTGAAGGTGCAGAATTAAAAACATGTGTGGCTCATGGGCTGAGTAATGCCAAAAAAGTGATGGAAGCAGTTAAGGCTGGCACGGCAGAATATCACTTTATAGAGATAATGGCTTGTCCTGGTGGTTGCCTTGGTGGAGGAGGTCAACCTATTCCTACCTCGCCGGCTATTCGTAAGAAGCGGAGTGAAGCCATCTATAGAGAAGATGCTTTAAAGCCAATTCGAAAGTCGCATGAGAATCCGGAAGTTGTTCATATTTACGAAGAATTCTTGAAAGAACCACTCGGTAAGAAGTCACATGAATTATTACATACGCATTATACCGAAAGAAATCGTTATTAAAATTAGAATGAATGCCTAATAGTCCGTCGAGGATTGAACCTTTGAACCGGGACTTGTTCCCGGTTTTTTATTTCTTCACAATTATTTACTGATGTTTATACCAATGATGTGTTTGTACATTGTATTATATCAGTAGGTTGAATGTTAATTGTGATTAAAGAATTATTTAGTTTATCTATAAATTAGCAGAACTTGATTGTAAGCATTTATGATTTAAGATAAATTAATTACTTTGAAAAAAATTAGATAGTCCAATCATGGATAATAAAAGCGAAATAACCATTTGTTTAGGCAGTTCCTGTTTTTCCAGAGGTAATAAGGAGGTCTTACAGATTATTAAAACCTTTATTGCTGAACATAAACTAGAAGCTGAAGTTTTTTTTCATGGCGATTTATGTGGTGGTCGTTGCGATGAAGGACCTGTGCTTAAGATTGATGATAAATCCTATTCACGAATTAGCGTAGATAACATTTATGAGATTTTAAGCGACTATTTTGAAATTAAAGAGAATTTGTAGAAGGATATAAGCTATGGGTCAGTTAATTGTCACAGATAAAGATAAATGTAATCTTAGTTATACTTGCGTGCGTGTTTGTCCGGCCAAGGCCATTAAGATTGCTGATAAGCATGCTCAGATTTTACCGGATAGATGCATAGGTTGTGGGCACTGTGTTACCATGTGCTCGCAGGAAGCCATTAGTTACCGTGATGAAAAATCTAAGGTCTTATCCATGTTGCAATCAGGTGAAAAGATTGCGGCAGTCTGTGATTCGGCTATATCTGGTGAGTTTACTGATGTTACTGATTACAGAAAGTTTGTGGCAATGACCAGAGCCCTCGGTTTTGAGGTGGTTACTGAAATGTCTTTTGCGGTTGATTTAATTGCCTATCGATATAAGGAGTTGGTAGATAATTTTCAGGGCAAGCACTTTATTTCAACCAAGTGCCCTGCGGTAGTGAAATATATCGAACGACATGAGCCTGAATTGGTAGAAAATCTGGCCAACATTGTTCCACCTTATGTAGCAATGACCAAAGTCGTAAAAAAGCGATATGGCGATGCGACCAAGGTAGTTTATCTTACTGCCTGCACAGCTTCTAAAGATGATGTAACCCGATTTCATGGTACCGATGGACAAATTGATGCTGTTCTCACTTTTGTTGAATTACGAGAGTTATTTAAGCAGCAAAGAATAACGGAAAATACGGTTGAGTATAGCGAGTTTGATGCTCCTTTAGGGCGAAAAGGTGGACTATTCCCCATAGCACATGGTTTGTTTCAGGCGGTTGATATTAATCAAGGCCTGCTCGAAGGAAATATTCTTATTACAGAAGGTCGAACCAATTTTTTACAATCGATACGAGAGTTTAAAGAAGAAACAGAAATGCATCAGCATCTCGATCTTTTTTACTGTAAAGGATGTATTATGGCTCCTGGAATGTCTACGGGAGGTAAAAAGTTTACGAGGCGCTCACAGGTTATAAAATATGTAGATAAGAGAATGAAAGCCATCGATGTCTATCAGTGGCGTCTCGATATAGAAGAATTCAAGTCCCTGGATTTAGACAGGAAATTTAAAACTGTTGATCTTCGTTTAGTTCAACCGGAAAATGCTCAAGTAGATAAGGTGCTTGAGGATATGGGCAAAAAGAAACGTGAGGATCAATTAGGCTGCGGAGCATGCGGTTATCCTACGTGCAGGGAGTTTGCTGTGGCTCATATTCAGGGATTAACGGATTATGAACAATGTTATACCTACTCCTTGAAGACTATGCGTTCCTATGTGAATAAGCTAAATGCTTCAAACGATAAATACAAAACGACACAGGAGGCGCTGCAGAGGAGCGAAGAGAAAGCCAGAAAAGAAGAGAGTGCAGCTCGAGCAGCCGCTGAAACCACAACATCAATGCTGAATAAATTACGAGCAGGAGTTGTAATGGTTGATGCTAGTTTAAAAGTGGTTGAGGCCAACAGGCGCTTTATTGAAATGATAGGCGAAGATGCAGAGGAAATTGCCGAATTAGTGCCAGGGTTAAAGGGTGCAGAGCTTACCACTTTAGTCGAATTTCATAAGGTGTTTACAACGGTACTTCAGTCCGGTCAGGATGTTTTGGATCGCGATGTCGTATTTAAAAATTCCATATTTAATGTATCTGTCTTTACCATTAAGAAAAATGAAGTTGTTGGTGGTATTATTCGTGATTTGGTGACTCCGGAGGTACGAAAAGAAGAAGTGATTAAGCGTGCACGAGATGTAATTAAAGAGAACTTACAAACCGTGCAGCAGATAGCGTTTTTGTTAGGGGAGAGTGCTTCAAAAACAGAAAAGACATTGAACAGTATTATTGAAGCTCAACAGTTAGGCGAAGCAAATGAATCAGGAAAATAGGTTTTACATAGATATTGAATGTCGTCAAAATAATCATGTTGGCGAGCTGATATGCGGCGATGTCTTTCTTTCGAAACGGATAAAGGAAGAAGGCAGGACAGTGGCTGTTTTATCGGATGGGATGGGTAGTGGTGTTAAAGCCAATGTACTGGCTACATTAACAGCTTCGATGGCCATGAACTTCACGGTTGAGCATCGTGAGGTAAGGAAAACTGCTGAGATAATAATGAATACCCTGCCAGTATGCAGTGTGCGTAAAGTTAGCTATAGTACCTTTACTATAATAGATATTGAAGACGATGGCACAACTACAATAGTGGAATACGACAACCCGATTTGTACTATAATGCGTGGTGCAGAGTTGTTTGATCCGCTTTGGTCCGATATTGAATTGGAGAGTGAACAGAACAAGGGCAAGAAAATTCGCACCTGCAAATTTAAAGCCCAACGCGAAGATCGTATTTTCTTTTGGTCCGATGGAATTATGCAATCCGGAATGGGAAGCAGGGCCTTCCCTTTTGGATGGGGAGAAGAGGCTATGGGTGAGTATGTCAAGAAATTAGTCAGATACACGCCTTTTGCATCTTCGGGAAAACTAGGACAGAAGGTGGTTAATATGGCTCTTCAACATGACGGTGAAAAACCAAAGGATGATTCATCGTGTGGTGTCATTTACTTTAGAGAACCACGAAAGTTGTTGTTGGTTACAGGTCCTCCATTCGAAGATGTGAATGATTTTGATTTTGCCCTTAAAGTTCAGCACTTTAAAGGTAAGCGAATAATTGCTGGTGGAACCACCGCTGAGGTGATATCCCGGGAATTAGCATTGAAGTTTGATGCCGGCTTGGAATCTGATGATCCGGATTTACCTCCTATAGCTCACATGCAGGATATTAACCTGGTTACTGAGGGTATTCTGACCCTTGGTAAAGTAGCTAAATTGCTCGAGGTGTATGACAAAGATACCCGCTTAAGAAATGGTCCCGCCGATCAGATTATAAAGATGCTTTTGGAGAGTGATAAAATCCACATTATTAATGGCACCAGAATCAATGTAGCGCATCAGGATCCCAATCTCCCGGTTGAACTCGAAATCAGAAGAACAGTAGTTAAACGGATCGTTCGTATATTGGAGGAAAAATTCCTTAAAGAGGTTGATGTAGAGTATATGTAAGTCAAGCTTTTACTACTGATAAAAATCATAAATCCCCTATGGTTTCAATTTGAAACTTGTGCCTTCCTATAGCTTATATTTTAATATCATTATCCCTTGTTTTTGCATTGAACTGTTGAGGTTTAATTTAGATTTGATATGTATTATCGAAAAAGAAGATCTTCATTTTTTTTTTTCATAATATTAGATTTCATTTGTGTTTTAAATCGGGAAAATTTTCTTTAATGGAAGTTTTCAAGAACCAAAATCTAAGAAAAAACAAGTGGTCGAGAATGAAAGTAAAAGAGATTGCGGAGATAATAGATGCTAAAGTTGTTTGCGGTGAAGAATTTATCAACAGAGAAATTTGTTGTGGGTTTGCAAGCGACTTGATGAGCGATGTTTTGACCTTAGACTCAGAGCAATTGGCCCTAATTACAGGCTTAGCTAACATGCAAGTGGTTCGCACAGCAGAAATGGCTGATGTGAATTGTATCGTGTTTGTTCGGGATAAAAGTGTTAGTCCTGAGATGATGGAAGTGGCTGAAGATAATGAGATGGTTCTTTTAGAGTGTAAGTATTCAATGTTCAATGCAATTGGCAGACTTTTTCAAGCTGGTCTCCAACCTGTATATTGATTAATGATATGGAGTTTAACTACGAAGTTGAAGGTGGCAATTTTGCAAAAGCAGGCAATGCAGCCAGTAGTGTTAAAAAAGTCTTAAAGCAACTTAATGTTGATCCCAAGGTGATCAAGCGAGTTGTAGTTGCTCTTTACGAAGGTGAAGTGAATGTAGTAGCTCATGCCTATAAGGGTAATATCATGGTGGATATTGATACGGAAAGAATTTTTATAAAAATAAGTGATGAAGGCCCGGGGATACCGGATATAGATTTGGCCATGACAGTTGGGTATTCGACTGCATCAGCTATGGTTAGAGAAATGGGTTTTGGAGCAGGCATGGGACTGCCAAATATGAAACGAAATGCAGATTCATTAAACTTAACGAGTAAAGTTGGCAAAGGAACGGTTGTAGAATTAACCACCAATTTACCAAAATAGATTCAAGGTATGAGCGAACAGCAGTTTTATCATGCATTAAAAGTCGACGAAGACAAGTGTTACGGATGCACTCATTGTATGAATGTGTGTCCAACTGATGCCATCCGAATAAGGGAAGGTATCGCAAGGATTCGTAAAGACTGGTGTGTGGACTGTGGCGAATGCATGAAGGCTTGTCCTGTTGATGCCATTTACGTTGAGCAAGATGATTTTGAAAGAATATTTGACTTCAAACACAGAGTTGCCGTTTTGCCTTCGGTGTTTATAGGTCAGTTCTCAAAGCAAATCCAGGAAAGTGAAATAATAGATGTCCTTCATAATTTGGGCTTTACCCATGTAGTTCCGGCAGAAGCAACTGTAGATACTATTAATGAGGCGATGTTAGATGAGTACACGTCTGATCGTGATAAACCCTTAATTTCGTCATTCTGCCCTTCAATTGTTCGCCTTATACAAGTTAAATTCCCGGGATTAGTAAATAATATTATTCCCATTAAACCGCCTATTGACAGTACGGCCATTTATTATCGGCAAATGCTTCTGGATGAAGGTAACAAAGCAGAGGAGATTGGAATTTTCTACGTAACGCCTTGTGCTTCTAAAATTGCAACTGTTAAGGATCCGGTTGGTGAATCAGAATCATTTGTTGATGGGGTAATCAACATGGATTTCTTGTATAATAAGGTTTACCATATTCTAAATAACAGAAATCAGGAAGCCACCAAGGAAAGTAAGGCTGTTCCGTATGTAACACCTAAAGGATTACGTTGGAGTTTAACCGAAGGTGAATCAAGCCATATGGAAGGTAGATGTTTGGCGATTGATGAAATACATAATGTCATCAAGTTCCTGAATAAAGTGGAGAACGATGAAATCATTAATGTTGATTTTCTGGAGTTAAGGGCTTGCGACCAAAGTTGTGCAGGCGGTGTTTTACTTTCTGAGAATCGTTTTCTAACGGTGGAACGATTGAAGAAAAGAGCCGAACGAATTGAGCAGAATAATGGTGAGGTCAACTTTTTTAGTTTTGATCAAAAGGAATATATCAAACAGAATCTTGAGTTAGGCAAAATTGAACCACGTTCAATGATGAGCTTAGATAACGACATGGCTACAGCCATTAAGAAGATGGAACGTGTACGCAGCATCATGTGTTATCTGCCGGGCATTGATTGTGGAGCATGTGGTTCTCCGAGTTGTGAAAGCCTTGCCAGAGATATTGTGTTAAAGGACGGACATATTTCCAATTGTGTGTTTATGCAACGGATGATGGAGAAAACTAAAAAGTTAGATCCAATGCATTCCATCCGAATTATTGAAAAAACATGGGGTAAGGATCGTCTGGATAAGGACTGTTATAAAAAAGGAGCAAAAAATGAAGGTATCTGATATAGTTAAATTACTTAAACTTAAGGTAATTGGAGGTGAAGAAGGTCTGGATAATGAAGTCTGTGGTGGTTACACTTCAGATTTATTGAGCGACGTCATGGGTAATGCTGATGAAGGTCAAGTATGGATTACTTTGCAAACGCACCGAAATGTTATGGCCGTTGCATCACTTAAAGAAGTGGCTGCTGTAATTATAGTTAAAGGTCTAGAAGCAGAAGAAAATACGATAAATCAGAGCAATGATGAAGGGATTCCACTTTTAAGTACGGATTTAGAAGCCTTCGAGTTGTCTGGTCAGTTATATAAAATATTGAATCCATGATATGAACCAGTTTAAGGCCGATTTACACATGCATACGGTGCTTTCCCCCTGCGGTAGCTTGGAGATGAACCCTTCGGTAATAGTAGATGAGGCATTAAAACAAGGTTTAGATATTATTGGAATTACCGACCACAATACTACGAAACAATGTAAAGTGGTGTTTGAATTGGGTAAAGAAAAAGGATTAGTAGTGATCTGTGGGGCAGAGGTCACAACAAAAGAAGAAGTGCACTGCCTGACGTTCTTTGAAAATTTTGAGAAATTGGAAAAATTCGAAAGCTATCTGGATAATTATCTGCCGGATGTTCCGAATGATACCGAAATGTTTGGTCACCAGGTTTGGGTGAATCGTGAAGAGGAGATAGTTGGAGAAGAAAGTCGCTTATTAATAAGTGGTATTGATCAAAGCATTGAGGAGGTAGAAGCTAAGGTTAGAAGTCTGGGTGGATTATTTATACCTGCCCATGTTGATAAAGGACGGTTTAGTTTGTACAGTCAACTTGGATTTATGCCATTCGACCTTAAGCCCGATGCAATAGGCTTAAGTGCCAATGTTAAGGATGAATTTCTGGCTAATCACAAAGAGTTGGAGAACTACACGCTTTTAAGATCATCCGATGCACATCAGCCGGATTTAATAGGCTCGCATTACAGCATATTTGAAATGGAGCACCGAACTTTTGAAGAGATCAGGATGGCACTGCATCAAACAAATGGAAGGAGGGTTTGCCGCACGGTATGAGAGATTTATCAATGCATATAACTGATATCATTCAGAATTCTGTACGAGCCAAGGCTAAGTTGGTTCAACTCACCATTGAAGAAGATGGCGATAAGTTGAAAATGACATTTACAGATGACGGTACAGGAATGGATGCTGAAACAGTTCAAAGGGTAAGTGATCCTTTTTATACATCACGAACAACACGGAAAGTAGGGATGGGTATTCCGCTGTTTAAGCAAAATGCGGAGCTTACAGATGGATCGCTTGACATTGAATCGGAATTAGGTGAAGGCACTGTGGTACAAGTGGAATTGGGACTCAATCATATTGATCGTCCTCCCATGGGTGATTTATCATCAACAGTGGCCATGCTAATCACCGGTAATCCTGAGGTGGAGATGATCTTTTGCTATAAGAAAGATGCTGATGAATTTAAGTTGGATAGCCGCGAGGTTAAAGAAATATTGGATGGAGTGGATGTTCGATTGCCTAAGGTGACCAATTTCTTAAAAGAAATGATTGAAGAGAATTTAAAGGAATTAAAAATAGAGAGTGACTGAAAGAGTGGTGTTTAGTCGAGGAAGTGTCGCTATGAACTCGACCTGACAACAGCGAATTAAATAAAAGGAATGTGTAATTAATAATAATGAATTGCTATGACAAAAGTTAAATCACTTGCCGACCTTCGGAAAATGAAGGAAGAGCTGGCCAATAAGGTTCAGCTGCGCGAAAAAAGTGACAGCCCTGAGAAATTAGTTCAGGTGAAAGTGTCAATGGCTACCTGTGGTATTGCTTCAGGTGCTAAGGAAATCATGAACCACATGATTGACGAAATGGATCGTCAGGCTATAGAGGCTTTAGTGACTCAAACCGGTTGTATGGGTTTTTGCCATGCTGAACCAACCATTGAAGTAACCTTACCTAATAATGAACCTGTTGTTTTTGGTCATGTAGACTCTAAAAAAGCAGATGAAATAATTACTAAGTACATTATTCGAGGTGAATTGGTGGATGGAATCATCCCGGTGAATTACGAAACAGTTAAAGAAAACAAGAACGACTAGTTTTATACGCTATGGCTAAATTTAAGAATCATGTCCTTGTATGCGGCGGAACAGGTTGTCGTGCTTCGCAAGGAGAAGAGATTGTACAAAACCTGAATCAGGTCATTGAAGAAAATGGCATTGAGCAAGATGTTCAGGTGGTAAGAACCGGATGTTTCGGTTTTTGTGAAAAAGGTCCTGTTGTAAAAATGGTACCTGACAATACTTTCTATGTTCAGGTTACACCAGATGATGCAACTGAAATAGTAAAAGAACATTTAGTAAAAGGACGTAAAGTAGAGCGTCTTTTATATACCGACCCTGAAACCAAAGAGCGTGTTTCGGAATCAAAAGATATGGGTTTCTATAAGAAGCAGATTCGTATAGCTTTACGTAACTGTGGATTTATTAATCCTGAAAATATCGACGAGTATATCGCTCGCGATGGTTATGCTGCCCTTGGTAAAGCTTTAACCGAAATGAAACCTGAAGAGGTTATCAAAGAAATTTTAGATTCAGGTCTTCGCGGTAGAGGTGGAGGAGGTTTCCCAACTGGTTTAAAGTGGGAGCTGACTCGCAAGGTTGATGCTGATCAAAAATATGTAGTGTGTAATGCCGATGAGGGTGACCCTGGGGCATTTATGGATCGTTCAATTCTTGAAGGTGATCCGCATGCTGTACTGGAAGCTATGGCCATTAATGGATTCTGTACTGGAGCCAGTATTGGTTTAATCTACATTCGTGCTGAGTACCCATTGGCTATTTCACGTTTGAAAATTGCCATTGAGCAAGCTCGCGAATATGGATTGTTAGGTAAAGATATCTTAGGTACTGGTTTCGACTTTGATGTTGAAATGCGTTATGGCGCAGGTGCTTTTGTTTGTGGTGAGGAAACTTCTTTGATTCACTCAATGGAAGGTTTACGTGGAGAACCTACTGTTAAGCCTCCATTCCCATCAGAGAGTGGTTACAAAGGCAAACCTACAAACGTAAATAATGTTGAAACATACGCTAATATTCCGGTAATATTATTGGAAGGTGCTAAATGGTTCAGTAGTATTGGTACCGATAAGAGTAAGGGAACAAAAGTATTTGCCCTTGCAGGTAAGGTAAATAATGTAGGACTTATTGAAGTTCCTATGGGTACTACCCTTCGTGAAGTAATTTTCGATATTGGTGGTGGTATCAAAGATGGTAAAGGCTTTAAGGCTGTTCAAACCGGTGGTCCTTCAGGTGGATGTTTAACTGAGAAACACCTTGATATTCCTATCGATTACGATAACTTATTAGCCTGCGGTTCTATGATGGGATCAGGTGGTATGATCGTAATGGACGAGGATGACTGTATGGTGTCAATGGCTAAGTTTTACTTAGACTTTACTGTTGAAGAATCATGTGGTAAGTGTGCTCCTTGCCGTATCGGTAATAAGCGTCTTTACGAAATGTTGGACAAAATTACTGAAGGTAAAGGAACTGATGAAGATCTTGGACACTTGAGAAACTTAAGTAACGTTATCAAGGATACTTCTTTATGTGGATTGGGGCAAACATCTCCAAACCCGGTGCTTTCTACAATGGAAAACTTCTGGGATGAGTATGTAGCTCACGTTAAAGATGATAAATGTCCGGCTGGTCAATGTAAATCATTAATGCAGTATGTAATTGTTGAGGACAAATGTGTGGGTTGTACCCTGTGTTCTCGAGTTTGTCCTGTTGATTGTATTGTGGGTGACAAAAAAGCACCACATGTTATCACTCAGGATATCTGTATTAAGTGTGGGGCTTGTTATGATAAGTGTAAGTTTGGTGCCATCAGCATTCAATAATTTACCATTGTAGTTTTGAACAGTAAAAGATAAAAGAATGGAAATCGTTCAATTAACCATAGATAATAAAAAGGTAGTTGTTGAAAAAGGCACTACCATCTTAGAAGCTGCTAAATCAATCGGGGTGGATATTCCTACCCTGTGTTATATGAAGCTTCATGACACTAATTTCGAGAACAAGCCGGGCGGATGTCGTGTGTGTGTTGTTGAGGTTGAAGGTCGTCGTAACCTTGCTCCGTCATGTAAATCAACATGTGAGGAAGGAATGAAAATTAATACGCACTCGGTACGTGTTGTAAATGCACGTCGTACAGTTATGGAGTTGATCTTATCTGATCACCCATTCGAGTGTTTGGTTTGTGCCAAGTCCGGCGATTGTGAATTACAATCATTGGCTCAAAATTTGGGTATTCGTGAAGTGAAGTACCAGGGCGAGAAAAACAAATACAAGAGTGATGAATCTCCGGCTATCATTCGAGAAATGGAGAAATGTATCATGTGTCGCCGATGCGAAACAGCTTGTAACGACGTACAGACAGTAGGCGTACTTTCTGCTATCAATCGTGGATTTGAGTCTGTTGTTGCGCCAGCCTTCGAAATGGATTTAGATCACTCTACTTGTACCTTCTGTGGTCAATGTGTGGCTGTTTGTCCAACAGGAGCTTTAACTGAGCGCGATAGCTCATCTAAAGTAATGGATGCTATTGTTGATCCTAATAAAACAGTTATTGTCAATACTGCTCCTGCAGTACGTGCCGCTTTAGGTGAAGAATTTGGTATGGATGCCGGTACTCTGGTAACTGGTAAAATGGTTTCGGCTCTACGTAAACTTGGTTTCGATCATGTATTTGATACTGACTTTGCTGCCGACCTTACCATTATGGAAGAAGGTACTGAGTTGTTGGGCCGTTTAGGAAAACATTTAGCCGGTGATAAAGATGTGAAATTACCAATCCTGACTTCTTGTTGTCCGGGATGGGTTAACTTCTTTGAGCATCAGTTTCCTGATATGTTAGATATTCCATCTACAGCTAAATCTCCTCAGCAGATGTTTGGTGCTATTGCCAAAACTTATTTTGCTGATCAGTTGGAGAAGAAACGTGAGGACGTTGTTGTTGTTTCGGTAATGCCTTGTTTGGCTAAGAAGTATGAATGTTCACGTGATGAATTTAAAGTTGATGGCGATCCTGATGTGAATCTGTCTATCTCAACGCGTGAGTTAGCTCAAATGATTCGTAATGCCAATTTAAATTTTGAAGCGCTTGAGGATGATGATTTCGATCAGCCAATGGGTGAGTCAACAGGTGCCGCTGTTATTTTTGGTACTACCGGCGGTGTAATTGAAGCAGCTGTTCGTACAGCTTACGAAGTACATACTAAAAAGACGCTTGAGCGTTTAGACTTTGAAGAGCTGCGTGGAATGGAAGGTATCCGTTCGGCAACCATCGATTTTGATGGTCTACCAATCAATATTGGTATTGCTCATGGTTTGGGTAATGCACGTAAGTTGCTTGAAGATATTAAAGCAGGTAAGTCGGAATTCCATGCCATTGAAATTATGGCTTGTCCTGGTGGATGTATTGGTGGTGGCGGTCAGCCTTATCACCATGGTGATGTTGAAATTCTTAAGAAGCGTCAACGCGCCATCTACGAAGAGGATAAAGGTAAAATCTTGCGTAAGTCGCATGAGAATCCATTTATACAAAAGCTGTATAAGGAGTTCTTAGGTGAGCCATGTGGAGAAAAATCTCATGAGCTGTTGCATACACACTATTACGACAAGAAAAAGAAGATTGAAATTTAGTATTAGTATCAAGATAAAAGTATCAGGATACTAGACTGTCTTGATACTTTATACTTGAATCTTTTATCTTAAAAAAAATAAAATGGCTGATATAAAATTACCCGCTGCTAAAGTGGAAGAGTTAAAAGAAGTATGTAAGAAGTTCAACAACGAACCTGGTGAACTGATTAATGTACTTCATGCGGCTCAAGAATTATTTGGTTACTTACCTGCCGAGGTGCAGGAAGTGGTGGCCAACGAAATGAACGTATCTGTAGCTCACGTATACGGAGTGGTTACTTTCTATTCATTCTTTTCAATGATTCCTAAGGGCGAGCACCCGATCTCTATTTGTATGGGAACGGCTTGTTATGTTCGTGGAGCTGAAAAAGTATTGGATGAATTTAAGCGTCATTTGGATGTGAAGGTTGGTGAAACAACCGAAGATGGTAAATTCTCAATTAGCTGCTTACGCTGTGTTGGAGCCTGTGGTTTAGCACCGGTTGTGACAGTAGGAGAGAAAGTATACGGTCGTATTGCACCTGAAGATGTTAAAGGCATTTTAGCTGAATATATGTAGAGCATATTGACCAAAATATATGGAAACCGTCTTAATTCAGTTTAAGGCGGTTTTTTTTATTGGATATTTATATTGTTTAGTATGGTTTTAATATCGAATATAAAGTATCTAATATCACAGCTATTGAGCGATTGCATCGTGTTAAGTCAAACCAAGGCTATAGTTAGACGCAAAAAATATACGAGATGATGTAGGATAGTTTGATAATAACTCACATTCATAATCTATGAAGAAACAAATATTGATAAGCTTATTTTTAATAATGAGTTGCCTTTTAATTGCGCAAAACGATAAGTCTGTCAGATACTTTAAAAGTAGATCGCAGAATAAAGAAGTGAATAAAGATGAAGCAAAATACATTGAAAAAACCACTTATAGGGCCGATCTAAAGATTGTTACCTTAACAAAGGTGAAGAATCAGCAACTCATCTGGAAAAAAGAATTCCGTAAGGAAGACAATGAGTGGCTTCATCTTAAAACATATGACACGAATGGAAACCTGGAGTTTTGCAATGTGTTAACAGGTTATCGAAATCCGGATAATTACTTAGCCTACGACTATAAAAACAATAAAATTGATACTCAACTTAATTCGCCCAAGGACTTTATTCCCCCAAAGTTTGAAAAAGAAAACAATATGTCTTTTGAATCAGCGCTTAAGAAATGGGTTGGGACTATAATATCTATTATCCTTCTCAAGCTCAATTGGAAGGGATTCAAGGGGTGGTATTTGTGCAATTTACAATTAGTCCAAACGGTACGGTTGACAATGTTAGGGTTTTAAAGGGAGTACATGAGCTACTTAATAAAGCCGCATTTATAACAATCAGTAAGCTGCCTCCATTTGATCCTGCTGTATTAAATGGTAATAAGATAGGGGTTTATGTCGTTGATGAAATTGATTTCTCATTGCAGTAATAAACGATCAATATTGTAAATGGAAAAATATGTATAAAACCTTATTTCGGAAGCTGATTTGGATGTTGATGGCTTTCATACTAACTGTCTTCTCGATTAGCATTATAGAAATAGGATATAATGATGTTAATGATATTGGAAGAGCAGAGATCTCCCTTATTGTTATTTGTGCTTTATCAATGTTTATGGTTCCCGTTTTAAAATACTTTATCCAACAAGATAGGGTGCTGAAGAAGGAATTAAGAGTGTATGGAAATGGGATATATTGGGATTGGATGGGTTATGGATTTATTGTTATGGGAGTCGTTTGGTTTATTCCAATTTTTATTTTCGACGATTCTCAATTTTATCAAATAATTAATGGGGCAATTTGGTTGATTTTAGGACTTACCGCTGCAAAAAAAGGATATATTATTTTACAGAAAAAAACCTTAACAATAAAAGGGAAGGATTTTAGACCTAAAAATACCCAAACCATAGACTACAACGATAATAAACTAATTATCACTCATAATTACACCATTTACAAATATAGCCTCGATAAGCTAAGTGATAATGAGTTGGAAAAGTTTTGGAAGGACTTTAACAATTCAGTATTTGCAGAACATTTAAACCAGGCCTAATTTATAGAAATGAAAAGGTTCTCTGCTCGGCGAAGTTTATAACTTCGTCGCAATAAGATGTAGTTTTTAAACTACTGTTGTAATCAAGCGCACCTGAAGAATCTGACATGGTTGGTTGTAATGCAGACCATACTATAAATTAGAGCATATAAAAATGAATAGAAAATATCTAATACTTGTAACAGCATACACAATGCTCAGCGTTTTATTATGTGACCGGGGTTTCTGTTAAGACGTGGACTAATATGACTTTTCCAGGATTAAAATAATTATAAAAAATCCGTTAGCCATTGAAAGTATGATAGTTTAAAATTTGAAATAAGGTTTAGTTTTGTGTTAGCTAGAATCTATAAAGAACATTTGAAATAATTTATGAGAAATTTAATCATCCTGCTTGCTTTAGTTTTTTCTTCTTCTGCTACAAAAGCACCGAAAAGTCAACTTTCAATTCTGGAAAATAACTGGGTGAATTATCTGTTTAATGAAGAGGTAAATCAAGAAATGGTACCCTATTTTTTCAATCTTAATCCTGATGGAACCTGGGACGATTTGGATTATACCAATAGGCAAAGAGGAAATTGGCCGCTAAGAAATCACCTTTTTCGAATCGTTGAAATGGCTAAGGCCTACCATCAAAAAGGAAATCAATACTATAAGAATGAAGACCTTGGCGACAATATACATCTGGCGTACAATTATTGGGTCAACAAAGATCTTGTGAATCCTAACTGGTGGTATCCTCAAATTGGCGTGCCGCAAAATATTGGTGTAATTATGCTGTTGATGCAAGATGAGATTAATGCAGAGCAGTGGCAAAAGGGCATGACCATTATGGATCGTGTCGTGTTTGGGAAAAATACCGGACAAAATCTGGTTTGGGTTTCTTCAAACATAGTTTTGCGTAGCATTCTAAAAAATGATACGACTCTGCTTACCGAAGCTACTGAGAAGATCCGTAATGAAATGCAAATGGCAAACGATGTTGAAGGGCTGCAGCCGGACTACTCATTTCACCAACATGGACGACAATTACAATTTGGAAACTATGGTCTGCACTTTCTCGAAGATCAGGTAAAATGGATGTTCATATTGAAAGATTCAGAATACGATTATGCACCAGATCAAATTGAATTGATGCGAGATTACTTTGCCCAGGGACAGCGCTGGGTGATATGGAAAGGTGTGTACGATATCAACAGCAGTGGTCGCCAGCTTTTCCCAAACGAGCAAGTCAAAAAATACAAGCGGGTATACAAAGCCGCAGTAGAGATGAAAAAAAATGACCCGAATCATAGTGATTTATACAAAACGATAAGTAAAGGAAATGAATTGATCGGAGTTAAGCACTTTCCTTTTTCAGAGCTAACAGTTCAACGCACAGAGCAATATATTTCTACAATTAGAATGTGTTCCAGTCGCATTAAAGGCTCAGAATCGGGTAACGGCGAAAATCTAAGTGGCTACTATCTTGCCGATGGCGCTATGTATGTAATGAAAACCGGTAAGGAGTATCTTAATATTTACCCTTATTGGGATTGGCGTAAAATACCAGGAACAACTTCGGTACGCGATACAGTGAAACTACCGGAAATTGGCTGGGGCAGTTACAATATTGCTAGCGATTTTGTAGGAGGATTGACCTATGATGATTGTGCTATCACGAGTATGCAATACAAACGTGACGGCATTACTGCCAATAAATCGTATTTTCTGTTTCCCGAGTTTACTGTATGTTTAGGATCGGGAATCAGTGGGCAAAGCAATCAACACTTACAAACTACCATTGAGCAATGTTTCAGTACAAGTCCCTTGTATAATAGTAATGGCAAGGTTTTGAGCAAAGACAGAACTGCAAATGCTGCTAGTTTCTGGCATCAGGAGTCTGGATACATCATAAATCAAGGTAAGGATATAGTTGTGGATGTAGAAAAAAAGGCGGCCAATTGGAGCAATGTTATCGATTGGTGGTCGGAAAAGGAAGAAGCGAAAAACGTTTTCACCTTAAGCATTGATCATGGAAAAGACATCAAGAACGATAAATATGCCTACGCTGTATTTCCAAATATGAAGAAAGAAAACCTCGCTAAAATTGATCAGGAACAGGCTTACCAAATAATTTCGAATACAGAAGAGATTCAAGCTGTTCAATTCGATAATTATACCGCGATTGTTTTCCATAAGCCTGGGACAATAAAAATCAATAATTCAATAGAGATTGCATGTAATGTCCCTGCAATTTTATCGTGCAAAGAAGACCACAATCAGTTGCAAATTGCAATATGCGACCCAACACAAAAATTGGAATCGGGTCAAATTACGGTATCTCGAATTCACATAGCTGATATAGTATCATCAACACATGTAATAAGCTTTCCAATAGGAATTGAAAAGGGAAAGCCAGCAATATTGAGTAAAATATAAACTTTTTGCGTTCCAAGGAAGTACATTGCTTTGAAGAAAAGAACATTAGAAATAAAGAAAAATCAATAGGGCTAAGTCAATATATAGTGTAAACCCTAATGTTTAACTTTTGTAAACGATGTATCTTAACGAACATTTAATATGACCAAAACATTGTATATAATATCAATTGTATTATTCTTTTATAGCTGTAAGAGCAAACAAGAGGTAAACATGCAATTTAAGGCTGCTCCTATAAGTGAATGGACTTTAGAAAACTTGTCTAATGATAGGTTTGAAAATTGTAAAACAATTACTGAGTGGAATTATAAGAAATTTACTGATTGTAAAAATATTTTTTCAATACAGATTCCAAGTTTATGGCATATCGTTGAAGATATTGTAGAAGATACGCATGGAATAGTATCTTCTGATACAACTAAATCATTAATTAATAGTGAACTCATTATCGTTACTGAAATAGAAAATGATTCTTTAGAATTAGACGAATATTTTAGAACTGCTATTTTTCAATTATTCACCACTGAAACTAAGTTTGAGTTTATGGAAGCTGGTGAAAGTAAAATAGGAGGAAAAGAATCCTTTTGGTTATCATATGTAGATAATTCTGATTCAATAAATTACACTGCATATTTATATTATTTAAAAAACAATAATAAGAATAGAAACTTCTATTTAATTGAGTCTGGAACATATGGCTCTGATAATATAGAACAGAAACAATGTATGCTTAGACAAGTAGTAGGAACATTTACTTTTCTTGATTAAAGCACTCTGCACAACTAACTCCATTCATTGGATGAAGAGTATTTATTTAATTGCTTAGCTCCGCATGCTTAGTTGGTATGCTTAAATCAATGAACAAATAGTATTATGAAACATTAATATGTAAGTATTTATCATTTGCATCAAAGATTTAATTAATGGACGAAAAACAAGGCAGATACTGGGCGTTGATGAAAACCAGCCCAACGCTTGGTTTGAAACACTCTATGCCTCATCGAATTCAGAAGGCGAGGGGGTACCCTAGGCCAATATGGCGCCTCATCCGGTATTTAAATCCTGGATGGATCAGCATCAAGGCATCGGGAAGGGTAAAACAGCTCTGGTAATTGGTTGCGGTATGGGGGACGATGCCATTGAGCTAAGCCAACAAGGTTTTATGGTTACAGCCTTTGATGTGGCATCAAGTGCCATAGAATTATGCAAAAAGCGATTCTCCAATTCAAGTGTTAAGTTTGTACAAGCCGATTTGCTGGCCGGAATTCCTGAGTGGCACGGTCAATTTGATTTTGTGCTTGAGATCTTTACGATTCAAGCTTTGCCACCCAAGTATGAAGCTACCCTTATTCAGCATATTTCAGACTTTGTTGCTGAAAACGGACAGCTATTGCTGATTACTGAAATGCAGAAAGCCAAACGAACTTTTGAAAATGGACCTCCCTGGCTTTTAAATAGCAATTATATCAGTTCTTTTGAAGCTTATGGCTTAAAACAACTTAGCTTATCACGGTCTAATGACAGTCATCTAGGTGATGAAATTCATTTATGCTTGTTTGAAAAAGTAGCTAATAAATAGATGGAATTAGCTCATAAGCATTTTAGCTGTTTTTTTAACCCATTGTTCTGAGAGTACTATAATTCGGTTGCAATAAGAGGTTTTTTTAAAACTACGTTATATTCAAATGAAGTCGAGAACATCCCGTAGCTATAGTGAATACCTTAATGCGATACCTTTATGTATTGTATGTTCTTAGCGAATAATAGTGTGTGTTATTGTTTTAATTATCATTTCTTTAAATGATACATTTTTGCTCCATGACGGCTAAATAAACTTGCTATAGCATCATAAAAGTAAATGCATTTTGTAAATAGAAATGAATCAAGTTTCCTTAAACAGGGACCGTCAAAATTAATCAGATCTTCTTCGTAATACTTAACCAATACTTTTTTTAGTTCTTGCCGAAGAATCAGCTCCTTTTTATAAAATTTTTCATCTAGCCTTGAGGAGTCGCCGTCTGATTGACTTGAGTCATTAGAATTACTGCTATAAGCATAATCAAAACAATCAAAAACTTCGCGAGTATATTCTTTTAGAATAGGTTCTAGATAGTTGTCTCTGGACTCTTTATGCTCTTTAAATAGAGGAAATAAGGCTAAGGCAGATTGTGCTAATGTTTTTTCAACATCTTTAAGAAAGGCTTTGCCCTTGGCCTCGGCCTTATCTAATCGATCAAAATTGGCCTTAAAGCGGTAGTAGCTTTCTTCTTTCATCGATATGATTTTATAATTGATTTAATACCTATGGTTTACACGACTAAAGTTAAAGAAAAAACTGCACTGCTGCCTTCTTGAATGGTTAAGTGCCTACCATCCCAATAATTTCTTCCGATATTCCCTTGGGGTAAAGGTTGTATAGCGTTTAAATATACGCGTAAAGTGAGCTGGTTCAATAAAACCTGATTGAGTCATTACTTCTGCAATGATGGGCTTTTGGTCCGCTAATAGAGTGCAGGCTTTTTGAACTCTGAATTCATTTAGGAAGCTGATAAAGGTTTTACCGGTTACTTTTTTAAAAAAACGGCTAAATGAGGTTTCTGTCAATCCACATAAATCAGCCAGTTCTTTTATTTGAATGGCTCTGGCATAATGTTCCGAAATATAATTGTTGATAAGGTTGATGCGCGAATAATCATTAGACCTAACCTCAAGAGCGGCTTCGTTCGCATTTAATAAGCTGTAATCACTTGTATTCGCTAAAGATTGCAATATTTCTATCAAGGCCATCAATTTATCAAATGCTGATAGTTCGAGTAGATGCTTTATTGAAGATCCCAATTTAGCTTTGGTTGCTGGTCCAAAGGAAATACCATGGCTCGAACGTTCCATTAGTTTGGTGATTGGTGCGAACTCTGGAAATGTTGTGATTTGCTGATCGATAAATGCAGGACTCATCTGAATTACCACTTCGAAATTGTCTTCATGCTCTTGATTACCAAGGTTGGAGTGGGGAATATTACTCCCAATTAACAATAAGTCGCCATCTTGATAGCGTGAAACATTACTTCCTACATGTCTTTCAGCGCTTCCTGATTTAATGTAAACCAATTCATATTCAGGGTGAATATGCCAGAAGGGTTCGCAGCAGCCTGGCGAACTGCTATGGATATAGAATGAACTACCATGATTGGCTTGTATGTTTTCGTATATGGGTTGCATTTTATTGAAAAGAGGCTTTATTGGTATTGCTTAAGTTGAAATGATACCATCGTAATTGATGTCGCTTCCAGATGATAGATATTTCAATGATATAAAAAGTCAAATATTCGATAATAATAGGCAAAAATAAACATTTTATATGACTTAAGTTTGCAATGTTAAAAAGAGTGATTGAATTATGATGAAGTTGAGTGAGCAAAGAATGGCTTTTATGGCGTCGGCACAATTGTTTTTGTCGCTTAGTTTATTGTTTGGGACCTGGGTCATTTATATTCCTCATATTACCGATAAACTAAACATGAGTGAAAGCCAATTGGGGATAGCCTTATTTTTTGGGGCCATTGGTTCTTTGTTTGGTACTACCCTTGGAAAAGGCATGGTGGGGAAATATGGAGAAGGTAAAGTGTCCACGCTTAGTATGCTAATGCAATCGGTTTTTATGTTTAGTATGTTTTTAGCTCCTTCTTTTTACTTGTTGAGTGCAGCGTTCTTTTTGTATGGTTTTAGCGGCGGACTTTTTCAGGTTGGTGCAAATGCAATGGTTATAAGTCTGGAGAAGCAATATGGCATATCTATCATGTCCAGTTGTCATGGGTTTTTTAGCCTGGGTGCCTTAATTGCTTCCGGGTTTGGCACGTTTTTATTAATCGCTTTGGACAATGCTACGTTGCATATCATATTGTCGGTAAGTACGGTTGTAATACTTCAAATACTCTTTTCTAAAGTGATTATACCAATCAGAAGTAAGGCAGAACCGAAGCAAAAAAGTGAGACTTCTAATTTAAAGCGGAATGCTGTACTCTTATGGTTAGCCTTTATTGCCATGAGTGTTATGATTACGGAAGGAGCAATAGCCGATTGGAGTGGTTTGTACATGCAGGATGTGGTAAAAGCAAATAAAAATTGGCTTGGTTTGGCCTATGCTGCCTTTTCTTTGTCAATGACTGCTGGACGATTTATTGGTGATTATTTTAGTCGTCGATTTGGACCCTTGCAAATTATAATTGCAGGATTCGTTTTAGGTTTAATTGGCTTCTTATTAGTTTTTAGCCAGCATTTTGCAATAGTTATAATTGGCTTTTTTGTAATCGGAACTGGTTTTTCTGTTATTATTCCTGAAATATATCGGGTTTCTGCCAATCTTGAAGGCATCAATTCAGCCTATGGAATTGCATTTATGGCCAGCGCCGGTTATGTTGGCTTCCTGGTAGGTCCTGTAATATTGGGTATCCTTGCCGAAAGCTTTGGCCTGTCTGTAAGTTTTATGGTATTGTTTGCATTGGTTGGTATGGGTGCTATACTCGTTACTTTATTGCAATTAGGTTCACGAATAAAGTTAGTAAAGAGCTAACTACTTATATAATTTCAAATCTAATACCCGATTTAATTTACCAGATACAAACCCTTCTGAATCGATTTCAATGGATTTGAATCCTAGTTGAATCAATTTTTTGTCAATGATAGATTCATGCGACTTCACTTTCTTAATCTCATGACTTGGCACTTCAATTTTGGCTGTACCATTAAAATAGCGTACCCGGCAATTTGTATAACCCAGTTCATATAAAAATGACTCCGCATTTTCAATAAGGCTTAACTTCTCTTTATTTATGCTTTCTCCATAGGGGAAACGACTACTCAAACAAGGACTGGCTGGTTTGTCCCACACCTCAAGATTAAAGTGTTTGGCTAAGGCTCTTACTTCCTGCTTTGTTATTTCACACTCCAAAAGCGGACTATACGAATCGTTCTCTTTGGCCGCTTCCATGCCAGGACGGTAATCTCCCCGGTCATCATAGTTATTTCCGTTAAGTAGAGTAAAATCTTGATAATGATTGGATTTAAGCTCAAGCATTGCATCATATAATGCACTTTTGCAATAGTAACAACGATTGGCAGGGTTTGCGGCATAACTTGGATTACTCAGTTCGTTGGGATGAATAATGGTATAAGCAATGTCGTGTTGTGTACAAAAATGCTTTGCTATGTCAAAGTCACGGCGTTTTAAACTGGGTGAGTCGCCAATAACAGCCAAACTATTTTCCTTTCCTAAAAAGTGACGGCTAAGGTAAGCTACTAAACAGGAATCAACACCACCCGATAGGGCAACCATTGTCTTTGATCGTTTATCGTACCAGGATTTAAGTTTGTTTAATGAGTTTTCGATCATAGCATTGATATTATAGTCTTCATTAATAATGCGGTGTTAGCCTATTTGTTCAATAATACCAATAGATATTTTTGAATCCTGAAAAATAAGTGATGTAAGTTGACAAATCTCTTTGTTTAATACTTTTTTATTGCAGAAATTTGTCTTTAATAATTAGGTAGTTTCTTGCTTAAATTAAAAGAATAATCCTAATTTTGCACAGCCAAATGGCTAAATGAAGCAACAGAAAAACAACGCTATGTCCATTATATACAATCCTCAGAAATATGCATTGCCTGATCGACCAATGGAAAATTTCATTGACGATAATGAAATTTGGTCTATTTTAAAAGATCAGGATAAACCAACAATGGAGCAGGTTGATGAGGTAATTACCAAATCGCTTCAAAAGCAACGTTTAAGCCTGCAGGAAACTGCAGTTTTAGTAAATGCTTCTGAGCCTGCAATGGTGGATAAAATCAAATTGGCCGCTAAACAACTGAAGGAGCAGATATATGGAAAACGGATTGTTTTGTTTGCACCTTTATACATAGGTAATTTATGCATAAACGATTGTACATATTGTGGATTTAGGTCGACCAATAAAAAGCAGGAACGCCTTACGTTGGGTAAGCAAGATATTGTTGATCAGGTGGTGGCTTTGGAAGATACCGGTCATAAAAGGTTGATATTGGTATATGGTGAACATCCACGCTATGATGCTAAATTTATTGCAGATACCGTAAAGATTGTTTATGATGTAAAACATGAAAACGGAGAAATTCGTCGTGTAAATATAAATGCTGCACCACTTGAGATAGACGGTTTCAAAACCGTAAAAGAAGCTGGAATTGGCACTTATCAAATCTTTCAGGAAACCTATCACCGCGAGACCTATGCAAATGTACATAAGGCTGGTACTAAAAAACATTACGACTGGCGTGTAACAGGTTTGGATAGAGCTCAGGAAGCGGGAATTGATGATGTCGGAATTGGAGCTTTACTAGGGCTATACGACTGGCGTTATGAGATGTTAGGCCTGGTTCGGCACGTTAATCATTTTGAAGCAGTTTATAATGTAGGACCACATACCATATCTTTCCCACGTATTCAATCTGCATCGGGTTTTGAGGTGGATAAAAACTATGAGGTAAGCGATGAGGAGTTTACACGATTTGTTGCTATTTTGCGTCTGGCTGTACCTTACACGGGTCTCATACTTACTGCTCGTGAACCAGAACATATTCGTGATGAAATTATGGAGTATGGTATCTCGCAAATCGATGGTGGTACCAATATTGAAATGAAAGGTTATACCAGCCATAAAGAAGAACAAAATCTGGATCATGAACAGTTCGAGATTAGTGATAATCGCTCGCTAAATGAAGTGATGGAAGAATTGGTTGGTAATGGTTATATCCCTTCTTTCTGTACGGCATGCTATCGATTAAACCGGACAGGAGAGCACTTTATGGAATTTTCTGTTCCCGGATTTATCAAGCGTTTCTGTCAGCCAAATGCCATGTTGACTTTGGCAGAATACCTTGAAGATTATGCTCCCGGAGAAACGAAAGATAAAGGTTATCAACTCATAAAAGACAACCTTGAAAATTACGAAGATGAGCGTTTCAAATCAAAGCTAATAGAACGTCTGGAGAAAATTAAGCAAGGGGAGAGGGATTTATATTTCTAAAATGCCAATGCCAGTTTAAGGTTAATTCTTCTCGAAGTTAAGTAGTTGGGTACAGCATATTGTCGTCCATTAACATCATTTACCCAAGTGTATGAAATGGTATTGCTGATATTAAATAAGTTGAATACTTCCAGTGCAATAAATGCATTTTTAATGGTTTTACTTTTTAATATATTCTTTAGGTCTTTCGCAAAACCTATATCAACACGTCGGTAACTGGGCATCCGGTGTATGGCTTTGTAGCGTTCAGCCTGTGGAGGCCCAAAGGGAAGGCCACTTCCATAATACAGACTAAGGTTGACACTAAAAGTAGGGTTGTTGGGTAAATAGTCCTGAAAGAAAATGGAAAAATTAACGCGTTGATCTGATGGTCGGGGAATGTATCCCGGATAGACAATTTGTTCTTCTCCGTTTTCATCTTCAACGGTATAGAAATCGTCCAGAATATCCTCTTCCGTTTTCATAACGGAAAGGTTAACCCAAGAGTCGATTCCTTCTACAAACTCACCATTTAGCTTAAAGTCAATTCCGGTTGCATAACCCTTCGCATTGTTTTTGCCTGAATAGCGAATTCGTACATTATCAATTTGATAAGGATTCAGGTCGGTTAAATGTTTGTAGTATGCTTCTGATGTGAATTTGAAGGGACGTTCAAATACTTCAAATAATTTGTCGTAGCCCAATACAAGCTGAACCGATTTCTGAGATTTAATATTCTCGTTTAACTCACCTTCAGGAGTTCTTAATTCCCGGTAAAAAGGCGACTGATAATAGATGCCTGTCGCCAGTCGATATCTTGTCCGTTTATTATTGTTGGGATGAAGCAATACATTCACCCTTGGACTAAAAAGGAATTCATTATTATAATCCCAATAAGCAGTACGAATTCCTGCGTTAAATAATAAGGTACCTATACCTGTATTTACGGCAAATTCATCTTGTATATAAGCTGTAAGCCGATTGGTATTGGTTTCTAAATCTGCATTTAAACTATAATGAAGCTTTACATGTGTATCAACATATGGAATGGAGTATCCCGCTGAATCTCTCATTTCCCATTCGTTAATGTGGTCTTTAAATCGCT
Source organism: uncultured Carboxylicivirga sp. (assembly GCA_947503525.1). GTDB lineage: Bacteria > Bacteroidota > Bacteroidia > Bacteroidales > Marinilabiliaceae > Carboxylicivirga. The sequence goes on from CANNEA010000001.1 coordinate 1,218,702, forward strand.
CATGTTGATACTTAACTTCCCAAGTGAGTAATTGATTGTTGATTTGGTGTTTGCCCTGAAAAGCTACGTTTTGCACTACTCCTAATAAATCGTTTCTGGCATGTTCAAGATTACTGCCCACTCCAATATTTTGGACTCCATCTTCGGGCTTGGGCGTTGATCCATCAGTCGGCTCTACATCTTGCAACCAATATTGACCAAGAATATCGTAGGTTTCCTCTTCAAATGTTCTATATCCCATCGCAGTAATCTTATACTGGTTAAATGCGTTGGGATTAAATTTAAGTGAGATGGCACCAAGTCCGTTCTGAAACAAATCACGTTCCTGTCCTTCAAAATATATCCTTAAACTTTTGGCTTCATTGATGGTGCCAAAAACGGTATTTCTGTCTTCAGGTACAAAATCATAGGCATTGTAGGAATAGTAGCCTAAAGCTTCTAATTGTAAACGATCATTTAATCTATAAGTCAAAAAGGTTTGAGCATCAAAAAATGTCGGATTATAATCTCCACTAACATCCAGGGTACCTAGCAAGTATTTATTCGTTTTATAACGAATTCCTGCAATAGCTCTGAATTTTTCATTTTTCGAACTGCCTTCAATATGACCAGACGCTCCCAATAAACTGGCGCTAATACTTCCTCTTAGTTGTTTTGGTTGTTTGTATCTAACGTCTAAAACGGAGGACATCTTATCTCCATATTGGGCCTCAAATCCTCCGGGAGAGAACTTAAGTGAAGATATTAAATTAGGATTCACAAAGCTTAATCCTTCCTGTTGTCCTGATCTAATCAGAAAAGGGCGATATATTTCAATGTCGTTGACATAAACCAGGTTTTCATCATAGTTTCCACCTCTAACCCTGTATTGTGAGCTTAGCTCATTATTAGAAGCTACTCCCATCTGACTTTTTACTAATCCTTCGATATTCCCTCCTCCGGCATCCGGAAGTCGGTTGATTAGTTTGGGATCCAGCACAGTAAAAGATTGATCTTTAATATTACCTTCCACGTCTACCTGATCTATTTGCTCGGCTTTAGACTTCAGAATTATCTTTAGATCTTTAAGGTCGGATTGAGACGATATTTTTTTCTGCTTGTCTTCAAACCCTATTGAAGATAAGGCAAGAGTCATTGGAAAACTGGCTCTGGTGTAAAACAAAAAGTGGCCCTGATCATCCGTTACTCCACCTTCATTACTCTCAATAATGGTAATGTTTACAAAAGATAAAGGCATGTTTAAGCTATCTACAACCTGGCCCTTAATTTCAATGCGATTATTCTGCGCCAGAGTAAAATGACAAAATATTAACTGAGAGCATATTAATAGAAGGTAGAAGTATTTTTTCATCGATGTAAAAATAGGAAGTTAATCCAAATAATAAAATGCATATTTGCTGTATTTATTGTTTTGTAAGCAATGAATAGTGCTTATTTTTTCGTATTTTTAAATATATGGAGATGAATGTGATTGACAAGCACCCATCGTTAAAAAGGGTTGAGGAGAGGTTTGGTAAAACAGTAGCTGCAATGGTGTCTTCATTTCAAATTGAAGGCATCGAGTTTAGTGCTGAAGAATTGGAAACCATGGTTCAGGATATTAAGGATGATCTTAAAATATAGCGCTAATGATTTTTCGCATCGGCTCATAGTTTTCTTCAGCAGCCGACTGTACAGCATAAATATATGAGGTGAATTGACGTTGGGTTATTTTATAAAAACCTAAAAAATCAAATCCTTGTTTAACAGCCATTAAGTTAGCAAGCACCCTGGCCACTCTTCCGTTGGCTTCCCTAAACGGATGTATAAATAATAGTTCGGCATGTACTTTTGCAATATCAATGATTAGTTCTTCCTTTTGTTTGTATGCATGAGGTAACTTTAAAAGTACAGACTGGTCAAATTTGTCAAGTATCGTAGGTAAGAATTTTGCTGTTGGAAAAAGAAATCCCCCTTTAGTCATGTTAACTATCCGCAGTTGTCCGGCAAAATCATAAATGTCTTTTAAAGCCATGAAATGGATTTTCTTAATGTAGCCAATGTCAAATTTTGTATTGGTATTAAGCTGATCCAGCAATAGATATTGTGTTTTTACAAAACCTTCAAATTCGAGTTTGTGAATGGTTTTAATATCAGTTATGCCAAGTTTGTTGGGTAGCACCTCATGCTGGTTTTTATCATCCGGGGTATCATATTTGGAATGAAGAATTGGCATACTAATTATTTTTAACTCTAAGGGCTAATTAATTTAAGGCATAAATTACATTTTAGCAAGAGTTTAATATTCTGTTGTTTGAAATTGAGTTTAATGTAGGAATAAACAAGCCTTCAATTTTCTGGATGGAATATCATTTTACTTGTTATTTTTGTTGGTACATCAAAGTAGTGTTTTTACCATTTAATGTTATTCAAATGAAAAAAGTCCTGGTAATGATGGCTGTACCACGCCATGAAATTGAAGAGGTTTTAACGAATTGGACATTGGTATATCCAAACAACGAAAAGTTTACCACCAAGGAGATGCTTGAAAAAGTGGTGGATTGTGAAGCCATTATCACGGTCTATGGGAATAAATTGGAAAACTCAGTAATTGATGCAGCTCCTCAATTAAAAATGATTGCCAATTTTGGAGCAGGATACGATAATATTGATGTGGCCTACGCCAGCTCAAAAGGAATTGTAATTACGAATAGTCCTGATCCTGTGACTGAACCTACCGCGGAATTGGCAATGGGATTGATGATTGCATGTGCCCGACGAATGACTGAAATGGATAGAAAGCTGCGCGAAGAAAAGGTCACCTGGGGCGTGATGCGTAATCTAAGCACTACTCTGGTTGGTAAACGGATTGGAATAATAGGTATGGGTGCCATTGGTAAAGCACTTGCTCGACGTGCTGTGGCTTCGGGAATGGAAGTGGTTTATTACAATAGAAACAGAGTGAATGATGCTACTGAAAGTGAGCTAAAAGCGAGCTACCTAAGCATGGATGAATTATTGGCAACTTCTGATGTGGTTTCGCTTAATGTGCCACTTACACCGGAAACAAAAGGGTTAATTGGCGGGGAAGAATTAGGTAAAATGAAAAGTTCTGCCTATTTAATCAATACGGCCCGAGGACCTGTTGTGGAAGAAAAAGCTTTGATTGAGGCTCTTAAAACTAATGCTATTGCAGGGGCAGGCTTAGATGTTTATGAAAATGAACCGAATGTGCCAAAAGAATTATTGGGAATGGATAATGTGGTGTTGATTCCTCACTTGGGAACTGCTACCCATGAAACAAGAGGTGAGATGTCTACTTTGGTGGCTAAAAATATCAAAAGTTTTTTTGCCGGTAATGTACCTCCAAATAAGGTGAATTAATTGAATTGTAAGTTTGATAAAGTATTGAAAATATGATTGATCAATATGAAATTGTAATGCCTGCGTGTCGAAGAGGTTTCCATTTGCTTACCAATGATATTTTAAGGCAGATTGGGAATTTGCCGGATAAGGGCATTATGCAGATTTTTATTAAGCATTCATCGGCGGGTTTAACGCTTAATGAAAATGCTGATTATACAGTTCGCACGGATTTTGAAACTGTATTTAATAAATTAGTTCCTGAAGGAGATCCTGACTATGAGCATGTTTTGGAAGGTTTAGATGATATGCCGGCTCATATTAAGGCTTCGTTAGTGGGATCTTCCGTTAGTATTCCTATAACAAATGGGCGATTAAATCTAGGCACATGGCAAGGTATTTATCTATGTGAATTCAGAAATAATGGGGGTTCAAGAAAACTTGTAGTTACAATTTATTATTAAGAATAGTTTCAAATTGTAAGCTTTGATTTTTGTCATGAATAAAGGGTTAGTATCTTTGTTACTTAGCAATCCGAAAACTATAAGTAATAAAATATAACCAAATATCGCAGAATGCAAAAGTTACTATTATTAGGAGATGAGGCGATTGCACAAGGTGCTATAGATGCAGGGATGTCAGGTGTGTATGCATACCCTGGTACTCCGTCTACGGAAATAACTGAATATATACAAGGATCGCGTATTGCCAAGGAACGTAATATTCATAGTAAATGGTCATCAAATGAGAAGACAGCTATGGAATCGGCACTTGGTATGTGTTATGCCGGTAAACGGTCAATGACATGTATGAAACATGTTGGACTGAATGTTGCTGCTGATGCTTTTATAAATGCTGCAATAACAGGTGTTAATGGTGGTTTTGTGGTTGTAGCTGCAGATGATCCATCGATGCATTCGAGCCAAAATGAGCAGGATAGTCGTGTATATGGTAAATTTGCTATGATTCCAATTTTGGAGCCTGTAAATCAGCAGGAAGCGTATGATATGGCTTATAGCGCTTTCGAATTGTCAGAAACTTATAATGTGCCTGTTATGATTCGTCTGACAACACGTTTAGCTCACTCAAGAGCAGGTGTTGTTCGTAAACCTTTACTTGATGAGAAGGCAACTAGTTTGCCTAAAGATCCAACTCAATTTGTGCTATTGCCTTCAATAGCTCGTAGAAATTACAAAAACCTCTTGTCTACTCGTCCTGATTTGGAAGCGGTTTCTATGGATTCGGTTTATAATAAGTATATCGAAGGCTCTGATAAATCACTTGGTATCGTTGCATGTGGTTTAGCTCATAATTATTTAATGGAGAATTTTCAGGATAAGGAATTGAAACATCCTGTTTTGAAACTATCACAATACCCGATGCCACGAAAAGATGTGGAGCGTATGATCGAGGAGTGTGATAAAATATTGGTTCTGGAAGATGGATATCCTGTAATTGAGGAATTACTTAAAGGCTATCAGGAGGCAGGAACACCTGTAATAGGTCGATTGGATGGAACAATTCCTCGCGACGGTGAATTAACGCCAAATATTGTTGCAAAGGCCTTTGGCTTAACAATTGAGGAAGGTGCTGATGTGCCTGATTTGGTTGAGGCCCGTCCTCCGGCAATGTGCAAAGGATGTGGACATATCGATGCTTACGAAGCTTTAAATATTGCTTTGGAAGAATATGGTCCGGGTCGAGTTTTTGCGGATATAGGTTGTTATACTTTAGGAGCTCTTCCTCCGTATAATGCGGTCAACTCATGTGTTGATATGGGTGCTTCAATTACAATGGCTAAAGGAGCTTCAGATGCAGGTTTGCAGCCGGCTGTTGCCGTTATTGGTGATTCTACGTTTACGCACTCAGGTATGACAGGTCTGTTGGATGCCGTTAATGAAAAAACTCCTCTTACGGTTATTGTATCTGATAATTATACAACCGGAATGACCGGTGGTCAAGACTCTCAGGCCTTAGGCCATCTGGAGAATATTATTGAAGGTATAGGCGTAGATCCTAAACATATTCGTGTATTTAAGCCAACATCTGCCAACTTAAATGAGATGGTTAATATCATCAAAGAGGAGTTTGAGTATGAAGGTGTATCGGTAATTATTCCGCGTCGCCAGTGTATTCAAACTATGAGAAATAAGAGTTTGGTTCTGAAAGTGAAAGAACTTGGTTTATAGTGTTCCGTGTTTAGTGGTTAATTGATAATGAGATAGAATTATTATTTAACAGGAACTAAATACATCGTACCATTATATTTATTAGTAAAAATTGAAATTATGAAATCAGATATAGTTTTAGCAGGTGTTGGTGGCCAGGGTATATTATCCATTGCTGCAACCATTGGTATGGCAGCTGTAGAAAAGGATCTTCACCTAAAGCAAGCTGAAGTACATGGAATGAGTCAGCGTGGGGGGGATGTGCAATCGCATCTACGCGTAAGTTCAAATCCAATTGCTTCCGATTTAATTCCAAAAGGTAAGGCTGACTTAATTTTATCGGTTGAGCCAATGGAGTCTTTGCGTTATTTACCATTCTTGTCCAAAAATGGATGGTTAGTGACCAATACTACTCCGTTTGTAAATATTTCGAATTATCCTGAAATGGAAGAGGTAATAACTAAGATAAAAGAACAGCCTCGTCATATTGCAATTGATGCAGATAAAATTGCCGGTGAAATTGGAAGTAAACGTTCATCCAACATCGTTATGCTCGGCGCAGCTTCGCCATTTATTGACATCGACTTCGCTGCCTTAGAACAAGGTATTCGCACCATTTTTGACCGTAAGGGTGAAAAGGTAGTTGATTTAAATCTTAAAGCTCTTCAGGCTGGCAGAAAAGCTACGGAAGAAGTAATGGCGAAAATGAATTAGCCCAACAGTTCATAATATATTCCTGAAGGCCGGCCGGATTAGTTTCTGGCTGGCCTTTTTATGTGGTATCCAATAATAGCAATATAACGCGGATATCATTTTATGAGGCCATAAACTAAAATTTATCGCTTGTCACTTGCATTAACTCAACTGTACTTTCAAATAATTCATCCGCTCCAGCATCAAGTAGTACTTGACCGTTCAGTTTACCTGTATTTACAGCTATTGAATAAATTCCCGCTGCTTTAGCAGACTCCACTCCAAGAGGTGCATTTTCCACCACAATACATTCTTCCTTCTTGAATCCCGATTTCTCCAAGGCAATCAAGTAAGGTTCGGGATGAGGTTTACCTTGTTTTACATCATTACCTGAAACAATATTTGATTTTGGGACTCCAAAGTCATTGAGTAGTTTATCGATTAGAATGGGTTGTTTTGAGCCTGTTACTACGTATATGTCAATTCCAGAGTTTCTTAGTTGATTGATTAAATCTTGCATGCCAGGTAAAATTTTGGCTTTAGGACAATCCTTAATCAATGCTGTCTTTCGATTGTAAACCAAATGTTGCTCATCAATGCTTGCTTCTCTACCCAAATACTTTTTGTAAGCGTAACGAATAGTTGAGAATCCTGTTCTGCCTTCATTCAAATAAGCTTCCTCAGACGGAAAATCAATTCCGACCGTTTTAAAGCTTTTAATCCATGTGTATTCATGATTAGGCATGGAATCGTATAAAACACCATCCATATCAAAAAAGAAGGCCTTGATTTTATTTAGCATCTCTTAATTTTAGTTTCACAAAAATGGATAAAAATTTATTATTTACTTTGTACTCTCATAATCAATTTCCCTTTTATGACAATCAATATCGAAAATGTAATCAAAGAACGCTTACCTGATTTAATATTAGGAGCTTGTTTATTTGATGTTAAAGTAGATGAAGGCAAAGAAGAGCTACTTGAGTTAATGAAGACTGAGATTAAGTTGTTGGAACCTCAATTAACGCCTGAATCCATTCGCGAAATGTCAACTGTTAAAGCCAATAAGCAAGCCTATCGTGCTTTAGGTAAAGATCCTAATCGTTACCGCCCTTCCGCCGAATCATTGCTTCGAAGGGTAGCCAATGGGAAGGGTTTATACCACATCAACAATGTGGTTGATATTCTCAATCTGATTTCAGTAAAAACGGGTTATTCCATCTGTGGTTATGATTACGATATGATAGTTGGCGATGTATCATTGGGAAAGGGGCAAACTGATGAGCCATATGAAGGTATTGGTCGAGGAACTTTAAATATAGAGAATTTACCGGTATTCAGAGATGAAAAAGGGGCGTTTGGTTCGCCTACAAGTGATTCGGTGAGAACCATGGTGAATGAAAATACAAAGCGGTTTTTAATGATTATAATTGGTTTTGAAAACCAGGAGAAAATTGAAAAGGCTTTAGATGAAGCCAAGCAATTGTACACGCAATATGCCTTTGGCGAAGAACTTGAAAGCTTTATAATTCGTCCATAGGACAATTTGCCATTGCAAATGTACCATAGGTTAATAATTAATGTAGATCATTAGTGGCTGAAAGCTACTAACTAAAAGCTAAAACAAAAGAATGATTCAATATTGTGCGCTGGCATCGGGTAGTAATGGAAATTGCTACTATGTGGGAAATGAGACAGAAGCGGTTTTGATTGATGCGGGCATAAGCCGAAAGCAGGTATTGAAGCGCATGAAAGAAGTGAAATTAGATATTGAAAAAGTAAAAGCTGTATTTATCACACATGAGCATTCCGATCATATTCGTGGCTTTCGGGTTTTAGCTGATTTGCACGAGCTAAAGGGATATATCTCAAAGACAACATTAACTAAAACCAGAGTTGATCGTCAACCGGCTAAAGTCAATGTTTTTGAGCCCGGAGATAGCATTGACGTGGGTGGAATAAAAGTTCATTCTTTTTCTAAAAAGCATGATGCCATTGATCCTGTAAGTTTTCGGGTTGAGTTGGATGGAAAAAGCATAGGAGTAATGACCGATATCGGAGCATCTTGTTCCAATGTTAAAGAACACCTTAAGCTTTGTGAAGCGGTATTTTTGGAAAGTAATTACGATGTAGACCTACTTCGTGACGGTCCCTACCCAGCGCACCTAAAGAGTAGAGTTAAATCCGATCATGGTCATCTGAGTAATGAACAGGCACTTAAATTAGTAGAACGTTTAAATGGGTCACCATTAAAAACCATTTTGTTATCGCATATATCAGCCGATAACAACAGACCTGATATAGCATTAAAAGCCTTTCAGAATATAAGTGATCGTTATGATATTTTTGCTACTTCGCGTTATGCCCCTTCTGCTGTTTTTGAAATAAAGGGGGAAGACAAGGATAATGAGAGCGCAGATCAATTAAGTCTGTTTTCTTAGAACCTTAGGATACGTTTATATTGTGATGCTGTTTTGTACATCTTTAAACTTATAATTTTCATATTTACCAAAGCCACTTAGCTTCGAAGCTTTATTTGAACTCAAAAAAGGTGAAGATATCCCACATAAAAATCGCGCGATAGTCGTATGTGAGGGGCTGCTTTTACAGTGATCAATTAATACCTTTGAATCGTTCAGTATTTCATCTTTATTAATTTCAGGAAGTTGTCTTGTTAATTTAAGATTTACCTGACCCTTAACGCAAACAGAACAAGTACCACAGTTATCCCAATTGTTGTCTTCACCAAAATAGAGGGCTAATTGCTTAGATAGGCATTCTTTACTTGAGAAAAAGGAAGTCATGTTAGTGATTCTATTAATTTCATTATTCTCCTTACTAACGAATTTGTTGTGGATTTCTTCCGCCAAGAGCTCAGTATCAAAATTCATATCTATCACATCGAATGATTCAACCATCTGTTTAGCCTCTAATTCAATCCAGTTTTGTTCGTTTAAATAATCCAGAGCAGAGCTTATTCTTTTTCGATCCGTTCCGTAGTGACTGAGGATCACATTAAAATCTACGGTTGACCAGGTTCTTGCTTTTGTTGAATGTTCTAAAATGGCTTGAATAAACTGTTGTCGTTCGCCTTTGAAATTACCAATAATCTCTTCATCCTCAATCCGGTTTTTATAGCGATACGAGCTGAAATAACTGTATTTAGGGCGAATAATATTTAAGGTTTCCAGATAAACCAATAGTGTTTTTAGAGGCAGACTTCTGATATCAGTTTCTTTTGAAAGCTGTAATAATTTAACTTCCCAAAGTGAGCCTGCTTTTTGAATGGATTGCAGGACTTTTTTAATTCCGTCTAATTCCGGAGTGTCTCCGTAAACAAAGTTTTCAAGCGTATGAATTCCATCCAGATTGCCCAGAACAGTACATTCACTAATCTCATTGTCACGACCTGCGCGACCAATTTCTTGCGAGTAATTCTCTAGTGATTTAGGCATGTCGTAATGAATAACACGGCGAATGTCACTTTTATCTATTCCCATTCCAAAGGCAATGGTGGCCACAATAATTGGTGTTTCTCCGTTCATAAAACTCTGTTGAATTGTTTCTCTTTTGGCCATAGGTAGCCCGGCGTGATAGGCTATTGCGTTTATATTGTTTAGAGCAAGTGTATTGGCCACATATTCAGCTGTTTTTTGGAGAGTAACATATACGATACTTGTTTGCTCAGGATTTGATAAAAGTAGTTGAACCAGATGATTTACCTTTTTATTTTCTTCTACAGAAAGAACTTTTAGATGCAGATTTGAGCGATGAAAGCCAGTAATTGTAATATTATCATTAGGTATATCAAATTCTCGTTTCATGTCCTCAACCACTTTTGGTGTAGCTGTAGCTGTCAGAAGCAAAACTTGCGGAATATTAAACTCTTTACGGTATTGGGGTAATTTAAGGTAGTCAGGTCGGAAATTGTGCCCCCATTCTGATATGCAGTGTGCTTCATCAACTACCATCATCGATAGCTTTGTCTGACCTAAAAACTGTCGAAATCTCTCATTCTTAAAACGCTCTACAGAGATAAACAGGACTTTGGTTTCGCCCGATTTAATGTTGTTTTGAACCTGTTTTAACTCTTCATAAGTCAAAGTTGAATCAATCCGTGCTGATGGAATATTTTTCGATTTCAGAAAACTTAGCTGATCGCTAATTAATGCCAGTAATGGTGAAACCACCAATGTAAGGTGAGGCAGGTGTATAGAAGGTAATTGATAACATAAAGATTTACCCGAACCTGTTGGAAAAATGGCTGCCGCAGATTCTGATGCAAGTATTTTATGAATAACTTCTGCTTGTCCAAGATTGAAATTATCAAAGCCAAAATTGCGTTTTAAACTGTCAATTACATTCATAAATGCAAAAGTATACTATTCTATCAAAAAAGAGGTCACTGTCATGGACAGTAACCTCTTTAGATTTTAGATTGGTATTTTGAACTTAGAGTCCAGTTCCTTTATAAGTTAATGTTCGCACCAACCAAGAATAATGCAGCTCGTTGGTCTGCAAAACCAAATTCAGGTTTGCTGGTGCCAAACAAGTTTCGAGCATTCACAAAAACAGAATTGTTCTTATAAACTTTATACGAAATCTTAGCATTTACGTTGGTTTGAGCTTCAACAGTAGCAGTTCCGGATCCCATATAATTTGGATCCATGGCTGGGCCGACAATCATGTGCATTTGAGAAACTGAATAGTCATGACGATAAGTTTGTTCGCCTACAAAATTTAGTCCTGCAAAAATGTTCAATTTACTCATTGGAGTATAGTTGGCCGTAATTCCTCCAAAGTAGGTTGGAGTTTGCTCATGTGTTTCCGTTGTTGTTTGATAAGTTGGATTTAGGAAAGTCATACTTCCCGGGTCAATTATCATTGGTGTAACCTTCTTATCATGATCTTGTAATTCTGTTTTTTGAACAGTTGCAAAAGCTCTTACTTTCAACTTAGTGTTTGGAGCGTATAATAATGAAGCTGTAGCTCCCGTTTGAGCAACTTTTGCAGGTATGTTATCATATTTGAAAAATACATGCACATATGGTTGTTCCGGAGTCGGTGTTTCAACATGTGGCTCAAAAGAAGGGAAATTTTCTGTCACAGAATAAAAGCCTTCTAAATCTAACTGTAGTTTTGAAGATAATTGACCTCTGTAACCTAGTTCAAATACATGACTGGTAGGTAATTTCATATGGTCATTACCAATGTATTCAAAAACTGATCCGCTTTCCGGAGAACCATCAATAAAGCTTGTGTAAGAATCAATCATCACAGGACCGCGATTTGCTTTAGCATAAGAAGCGCGAATCAAATGGTTTTTGCTTGGCTTGTAAGTTCCTATAAACTGGTAAGTGAAATAGTCTTCAGATGGTTTGTTATAATGATCAACACGTAAAGCAGCAATTAACCTTAGCTTTTCAGTTGCTTTATAATCACCACGCAAGTAATAGGCAAAATTACTTAATTCTGTCTCTGCATTCAATAAACCGTTTCCTACCTTATCCGTGGCATATGGTAAATCGGTGTAAATGATGTCCTGATAGCTAAGTCCTGGACGTAGAGTTAAATTACCAAAATTAAAGTCATATTCGGCGATAAAATCCAAATGTTGGAAATCAAATTTGGTTCCGATGCTCGTTCCAGTATTAATATCCTGTGTTCCAAAATTACCGGCAACCTGAAGGTTAAAACCATAAATCTGACTGATCGTGTTAAAGAAATAGGATTCTGATTCTCTAAAGCTTAAAGGAGTTACGCTGGTTTCCATAAAAACCGTATTGGCTTTTGAGTTTTGAAGGCCACCGGATACATGAAAATTAATATTATCATTGACATCATACATCAGCGATGCATTAATACCACTACGGTCTTTGGCTAATTCACGTTCAGCATAAGTTCTGGCTCCTTCACTTACTGAACCTCCGGTCATGTAATCAACCAGATCAGTATAATGACCATATTTACCTGTTGTATAGCCGTAATAGTCTTCAGTAAAACGATCTCTTTTTTCATAGTTAGCACTTACACGAGCTTTAAATTTATTATCAGCAGATGAGGTATTAACCGCAAAATCACCAATTAATGTGTTTGCCGAACCTCCCTGGATATTACCATCAACAGCAATTGTTTTATCCGGTGATTTTTTAGTTATAATGTTAACAACACCAGTTACTGCATTTGGGCCATATAAGGCTGTAGACGCGCCTCTGATAATCTCAATACGTTCAACGTCGGTAATACTTACAGGAAGAGATTCCCAAAGTGTTCCACCATTTAAGTTGTTGAAAACTTTACGCCCATCAACCATAATTAATGACATAGAGTTTTCGCTAAAAAATGTAAAATTTCCAGGAGGTACATTATCATTACCTCGAACATGAATATCATAGTTACCATTAGTTTCTTCACGCACAATAAAACCTGGAACTAGTCTAAATGCTTCCTCGATAGTTGTTGCTCCTGAATTGATAATCTCATCTTTAGTTATAATCGATGATGATAATGGTGCGTCAAATGAGCTTTCAGCTTTTTTTGATACAGCTACAATTTCAAGATTCATTAGGTCTTCCAGCGACATGTCGAAATAATCAACGGTGTCTTGCTCAATAGACTTTGCAAAAGTGTTCCCCATTCCCATGAATATTAGACATAGGAGTACCCCGATACTCTTTTTCATTGCAATTTTTTTAAAATTTAGATATAAGTTATTTTAATTATAAACATGTTTGTATTCTGGTTTAGCAATAGTGCTAAACTTGATAAATGAAATTGATAGAAATAATAAAGGGATTAACCGACTCTTCGCAGTTGCTTTCTAAATTAGAGTATTTACATAAATAGTAAGCACTCATGTTTTTCTCTCCCAATTCATTTTATTACCCATTTTTTATACAGTATTTGCCCCCCAGCGTACTGTTCTACTTGTTTCGAATCAAATACGAGCTTCCTTAACCTTTGTTACATTTTTGTAAGAGTTCACAAGTAATAGAAATGTCTGCATTGTTGTATATTAAAGTAAATTAAGTAGTTAAATAGTATAAATGGCAAGTGTTAAAAATAGTTATTTATAGAATCTATTTGTTTGTGTGGGTGTTATTTCTTGGTATTTAGTACATTGTATTTCGACCGGTAGATCTATGTAGTCGATTTGTCATGCCTTTATATATTTATCTAATTCATTTAAATATTTAATATTATCTCAATTTTATAGTTCATAATATAATGTTTTAATGTAATCAGACGGCGTTAACGAGAAATGTAAAATGAGGTTGCAAATGCAGCTATTATTTACACCAATAAACACATAAAGATGATCAGCGAATCTTTTGGTCAAAAGGCTTAATCTGCATATGTGACATATGTCACAACAAACGAAGTGTAACAGTATTTCTAATGGTGAACCTTCTTCAACTTATTTGTTATAGGCATTATTACGAGCTTTCGATCAATTATTAATATATACCTTTAGTGTAAGAATGCCTAATCAATCAAGGTAAATAGAGCAATACCCTACGGTACTGCTAATTCAATATTCTAATAATATTAATAACTTCGAGCCATTATCCGAATATATGAAGAAAGAAGGCACAGCTTATGGTATTTTATTAATGGTCTTATCCGTTGTTGCATTTTCGATTATGGCTAGTCTGGTTAAATCCATGTCTCATGTTAGCACATTCGTAACTGTATTTGTCCGATTTTCCGTTGGTATTGGAATACTAGGGATACTTGCTCTGTTTCGAAAAATTGATCTTAATTTCGTTCGTAGTCCATTATTATTTCTCAGGGGGATAACTGGTGCTGTATCCGTTGCTCTGTTCTATTTGGCCATTGTTAAAATTGGAATGGGGAAGGGTTCAGTATATTCGTATTCGTACCCGGTGTTTGCCTCACTATTAAGTGCAATTGTCTTAAAGGAACGAATTAAAAATGCCAATTGGTTATTGATCCTTTCTGCTTTTGTTGGAATTGTATTGGTATCATTGAAATCCGGATCATCTAATGGTGGATGGGTATTTGGCTTTTACGATATTCTAGCCATTTGCAGTGCTTTTACCAATGCGATATCCATATTGATCGTTAAGAAATTACATGGTACAGATACTTCATATGCCATATTTTTTGCTCAGAGCATCGTCGGGTTTTGGGTGTTTTTAATACCTTCAAATCTTCCTGAACTAACAGGGCCTGTATCTGGAAGTTACGTTCTGATTATTATTGGAATAGTCTCTGCAGCGGCCCAACTTTTAAATACCGAAGGGTATCGTCATGTTTCAATTGCAACCGGCTCTCCTTTCCATATGCTTATACCAATAGTTAATGTTCTGATTGGTGTTTTTATTTTTAAAGAAAGTTTTAGCATGATTGAGATTATTGGCTCATCGCTGGTTGTTTTATCTTGTTTGGGAATCATGCTCCTTAATATTAAAAAGTAATTACCATTTCATGTCTAAAGTATTGCTAATAACGCCCCCCTTTACTCAATTAAATACGCCATATCCAGCAACGGCATATCTAAAGGGCTATCTGAATACAATTGATGTTAAATCTTTTCAATGCGATTTAGGGATTGAACTTATTGATCATTTATTTTCAAAACGAGGTGTTTATGACTTATTTGTTAGTACTGATTTTTGTAATGACTGGAGCAGCAATGCCAAACGTATTTTTAAATTAAAAGATGACTATACTGACGTGGTTGATCTAGTCATGTCTTATTTGCGTTTTCCAAAAATTGAACAAGCCTATACCATATGTGAAACAGAATTTCTTCCAAAGGCATCACGTTTTGATCAATTGGCTGATCTGGATTGGTCTTTCGGGAATATGGGTGTAATGGATAAGGCTAAATATTTATGTACGCTTTTTCTTGAGGATTTGGCAGACTTTATAAGCGAAGTGATCGATCCCCATTTTGGATTTAGCAAATATGCTGAACGTTTGGCTCGTTCGGCTTCTTCGTTTGATAATTTGGATAAAGCATTATCTATGCCCTTATCTTTTATTGATAATGCATTAATTTCAATTCTGGAAAACAGAATTAATGAAATAAATCCGGGCATTGTTGCCATTACCATTCCATTTCCGGGTAATGTATATGGAGCTTTAAGGATTGGACAGTGGATAAAAGAAAATAAACCTGAAGTTAAAATAACCATAGGTGGCGGTTATGTGAATACTGAATTACGAGCTTTAAAAGATACACGAATATTTAGATACCTTGATTTTATAACTTTAGATGATGGTGAATTGCCTTTAAAATCACTGATTAATTATTTGGATGAAAGTAATAACAAGAATCATTTAAAAAGAACCTTTATCGCCTTGAATGGTGAAGTTAAATATGTTGATGACGCTGAAGAAAAGGAAGTTAATCAAGAGGAAGTAGGTGTTCCGGATTATTCGGATTTAGAGCTTGATAAGTACCTTTCAGTTCTTGAGATTGCTAACCCAATGTTTAGACATTGGAGTGATGGAAAATGGCTTAAATTGACATTGGCACATGGATGTTATTGGGCAAAGTGTACATTTTGTGATGGTTCGCTGGATTATATAGGTCGTTATGAACCAAGTAAAGTGAAGGCTATTGTTGATAAGATGGAAGCTATGATGGCTCAGATGGGATTAAACGGCTTTCATTTTGTAGATGAAGCTGCACCACCTGCTTTACTTCGTGAAGTAGCACTAGAAATCATTAAGCGAAAGTTGAAGCTTATTTGGTGGACTAATATCCGTTTCGAAAAAAACTTTACCTATGACTTATGCCGTCTCTTAAAGAAGAGTGGCTGCATAGCTGTTTCGGGGGGACTGGAAGTGGCTTCGGATCGAATCTTGAAATTAATTAATAAAGGCGTGGACCTTGCCCAGGTTACGCAGGTGGCTTCTAATTTTAAAGAGGCCGGTATTATGATCCATGCCTATTTAATGTATGGATTCCCGACACAAACTGAGCAAGAAACCATTGATTCACTTGAGGTGGTTAGGCAGCTGTTTGAAATGGAATTGCTTACCTCGGCTTTTTGGCATCAATTTGCCATGACTGCTCATAGTGATGTAGGCTTAAATCCAGAGAAATATAACGTGCAAATAACAGGTGGATTAAATGGAACATTTGCCAACAATGATTTGCAACATAGCGATCCTTCAGGTGCACACCATGAATTATATGGAGCAGGTTTAAAAAAGGCTTTATATAACTATATGCATGGTATCTGCTTTGAATTTCGCCTTGAAGAGTGGTTTGATTTTAAAGTGACTCCAACGAGTTTGCCTACGCATTATTTGCAGAGTTTCCTGAAAGGTGACGTCGTTAACCGAAAAAGTCGTGTTGTTTGGTTGGAACAAATACCGGAATTCAGATATTTTGATAAAAAAAAGCAAAAGAAGACAGTAGCAATGTGCGAAGTGAGCATATACACCAAAAGTGAAACCATCAGATTAAGTGTTAAGGAAGCTCTTGGTAAATGGTTCGAAACAGTCATGCCTAAACTAACAGTTAACGAAAATCTCCTGGTTTCTCTAGAGGAATTGGAAAAGAGTTTTGTTGATAACCAGCTCGGTAATTTTGAAATATTTTTGAGTAGTTATACCTTCAAACAATTGCAAAAAAACAGTCTTGTTTTAATTTAAGGAATAGTTCACAAAAGAAGGAGCAAGCATTACCATTAAGTCAATTTAACGGAAAGCTATCGTTTATCAAAAAGATACGTGCCTGCTCCTTTTTAATTACTAACGGTGTTTTTTTGAATGATCAACTAACCAATCGTACAATGGACTCCAAACCATTTGCTTAGCATTTTTAGCCATCCATATATCGGCATGGCCAAAATCAACTTCAGTAGGCATTGCCGGATCATCTACATGGATACGCTGTATATCTTTACTCTTAGTTAAACTGCTTGTATAGTCAGGATCACTTGAGTCGCTACCTTCAGCACTAATGTACAGAATAGGTAGTTTTATCTTTGTTAGATAATCATCAAAACTTACATCTAAGTCTGGACAACCTGATGCAGCCATTTCGTAAAACATTTGCCTTGGCATATAAGGTGCCAATTCAACCGATAGTCGTACAAATCGCATTGGATCGGTGTAGTTCAGCTCGAATGGATTACCTCCCAGAAAATGCCAGCCTGCACCATGGTCCGAACCAATGGCATTCATGACTTGTAAATTTGTCAAACCCGCAAAATCAGGTACCGGAGATGCTTCATCAGGCGCTGCGAGAGCCATAATACCCAATTGGATTAAACCTACACCCCAAGGGTTATGATGCATACCTTCATTAATCAATCCCATTTGTAGTTCCGCATCTGCACAATTGTTGGCAATAAAATCAGGATCATTACCTTTAATTTGGCTGTCTACCGGAATGATCCCTTTAATATCGCGACAAACTTTTTTAATTTGCGTTTCAGCGCCGCTTGCTCCATAAGCAACACTGACGCCATAACTAAATCCTAGTAGGTTCATTTTACCAAAACCTTGCCCGCTAAGTGCTCTGATTAATCTGGCAATTGACATTGCTCTTAATGTATGATCGATATCTTTTTCTACTCCCCAACCTTCCATAAAGCTAAAATCAGTGCATTCCATAGGCACCATATTCCAGGCGAGATCAATTCCCCAAACATCAATTCCTCTACTTGCTAAATAAAAAGGAGCTGAAGTTTGAGCATTAATAACGGTGGCTCCAGCTGTTAAAAAGATATCATCAAAATCCTGAATTGCACCATGCACCATAAATACATCACCACAAGTCCGAATTGGTCGATATGCACGGCGTTCTTTTACAATTCGATGCACTTTAACCACATCATACACACCATTACCATTTATTATTTCAAATGTATAATGGGCAATGTCATCACCAAGTATTTCTCTTGTCATCTTACGGAGCATACAACGATGACTTCTTCGTTTATGTTTTAACTGGCTAACAATCTCTCCATTTAGTAAGCTAATGTTGTAAATTTCTGCATTCGCTCGTTCAATTGCTTTAATTATGACCTGATCTCCTTCTGAACTGTCCAGACCAATTAAGGTAATGTTGGGTTTTTCAATAGAAATGGATTCGTCATATAAACCGGGTTCAATGTAAATAATATCACCGTCGATACTTGCGTCAATTGCGTCTTGAATAGAATTACCATTCTCAACGAGTAAAATACCACTTTCAACATCAATTTGATTGAGCGTTTCCTCCACATCAATTAACTCATTATTTGAAACGGCATCATCCGGTTCAACCGGTGTCATTTCTGTCTTATTACAAGTAATTGCAATTGCACATACAATTATACTAGCAATAAGGATTTTGAAATGTCCAAAGTACTTCTGCTTTGTTTTCATAATTAAATTGCTTTAGATGGATACTGTTTTAATTAGTAGATTTTGATAAACGATTATCTAAAGGCAATCTAAGAGGAATAGGGCCTGAAGGCATAGCATTTTTGTTGCAATTACTTGTAGAAATGGCGATAAAAATGTTGCATTAAATCAATTTGGACAATGAAATATACAATTATTGGGCAGTCAATAGTTTTTGAACTATGGGCAGGTTCATTTTTCTTAATAGATCTTGGTATTTTGGATCATGGCGTATAGGAATGGTATTGGGATAAAAATTCAAATAAATGATAGGGTAACTTTTGGTTTCTACAGCTTCGTTTAAATAATTAAATGCGATATCGGAATAACCTAAGCATGAAGCCATCATTCCCATATAACAAGGATTGGTGCTTTCGTGTAATGAAGTTCGCTGCATTTCATTCCATAATTCCTGGGCCTTATTTCTGTTCCCGGTTTCTACATAGGCATAAGCTAATAGTGTTTTCCAATAGGCTTGTTTAATTGGTAATTTCAAATGGTATTCAATGGCCTTGTCATAGTTTTGCCGATGTAGATTGATCCATCCCATCGAAAGATTACCATAAGGAATGTTTTCTTGCTGTTTTAAAGCTTTTTGCGCCCAAATTTCTGCTTTGTCAAATTCATTGTTGTGGCAATATAGAAGTGCAAGCCAGGAACTATAAGCTGCTGATAAGGGTTCAATTAAGGTTGCCTGACGCCCGTGGTAAATCGATTTTTCCATATCGTTGTACAAGATATGGTACCAGGCATAATTAGCATGCGCTACAGCATTATTCGGATTATTAATTAAAGCTTGTTCAAATGCAGCTTTGGCCTTAGGTAAATCAAATGATGTATATAGGTATATATTTGACAAGGCAACATAAGATTCATAAATACTTGCATCCAATTTAATTGCTTTATTGGCCGCTACTTCAGCTGTTATGAATGCATCCTCGCCAGATAATTGCCCATGTCCGACCAAAGAATAACCTACTGCTAATCCAGCATATGCAAAGGCGTCACCCGGATCTTTATCAATTGCAGATTGTAAATATTGAATTCCTTTTTCATGAGATTCAACAGTGCCTTGATTAAGATGGTACATGCCGCGTAAATAACTCTTGTAGGTTTCAGGATTAACTTTTCTTTCTTGTTGCAGATAATCTTTTTCTTTTTTCGTTAGCTTAATACTGATATTTGATGCAATATCATTTACTAAATTAGATTGCAAGGACAGGATATTTGACATTTCATTCGTGTAGTCTTTCGATAACACATGACTTTCTTTAGGGTATACATCGATAAGCTGTATAATTATTCTTAAGCTATCGCCAACCTGTAATACTGAACCTTCCACAATGAATTTCACTCCAAGGTCTTGAGCTATATCCTTCATTGAAAGTTCACTATCCCGATATTGAAGAGTTGAGGTTCTTGAGATAACCCTCAAGGATGAAATTCGTCCTAGCTCACCAATTAAAGCATCATGAAATCCATCCACCAGGTAATCTTGATTGCTTACGCCCGTCAGATTGTGAAGCGGTAATACAGCAACTGATTTTAAAGTCCGGTTTGGACGCAGAAAGAATATTAGGGTTGATATCAACGCCATACCAAAGAAAAAAAGCAGAATTAGATGTGATTTATTAAGCGCAATTCTTTTTTTTATTTCCTTATTATCTGATTTTAATTCGTCTGAAAGATGACGAACTTCAATTTTTTTACCTTTCCGAATTTCTCCCGGTGAAATTCCATAATGCTTTTTAAACACTTTGTTGAAATAACTTGGACTTTTAAATCCCACACGATAAGCAACCTCAGAGGCAGTTGCGATATCTTTTTCAAGAAGTTGTTTAGCACGGTTTAATCGTGTTTCGGTAATTAAATCACTGGCAGATTTGCCTTCAATTTTAATTAATTTTCGATGGAGCATCGACCTGCTAAGACCTGCCAATTCTGCCAATTGCTCCACGCCGAAGTCTTCACTATCAATGTGTTCATCGATAATGTGATGGATTCTTTCCATAAATTGACCGTTCATGGATAATTTACTTTCCATCTTATCTGTTTGTTCTAAGTCCGTAAGAAAGATTGTAGTGTAAATGCAAATATACAACTGACACAAAGGCAATGGCAATACTTATAATGGGATATTTAAATTGTTACTACTTCAAACTTTTCGCAAACCGTTTCGATAAGCTATGTTCAAGGAATTCAATAAACTTGTTTTTTTGTAAAACGCAGGTAATTAACTGTGTAGGTGCTTTGGGTAGTTCTTGATTATATTGACCCGTAGTAATTTATGATGTAACTTTCTTATTTTTACAATTCTAACTAACATTTAAGCTTAAAATGAAAAATCTACTTTTTCTTGGTCTAATATTATTTATTGGCATTAATGCTTGCCAAACTCCTGTTGAGGAAGTTAAGCAAAAGCAGCAAGCACCTTTTCTTTGGGAAAATGCTAACGTTTACTTCATGTTAACTGATCGTTTCAATAACGGTAATCCTTCAAATGATGTTAATTTCAATCGAACCAAAGAAACCGCTATTCTTAGGGGTTTTGAAGGGGGAGATTTTGCAGGTATAACACAAAAAATTAAAGAAGGTTATTTTACCGAATTAGGTATTAACGCCTTATGGTTTAGTCCTGTTGTTGAACAAATACATGATGCTGTTGATGAAGGTACTGGTGTTACTTATGGTTTTCATGGTTACTGGGCTAAGGATTGGACTGCATTTGAACCCAATTATGGAACGGAACAAGAATTTGCCGAATTGGTAGAGATGGCGCATTCAAAAGGTATTCGTATTCTGATGGATGTTGTTATAAATCACACAGGTCCTGTAACGCCAATGGATCAGGTTTGGCCAAATGACTGGGTTAGAACTTCACCGCAATGTAAATATCAGGATTATGAAAGTACAGTTACTTGTACTTTGGTTGAAAATTTGCCTGATGTGCTGACAGGAAGCACAGAAGAAGTAGACTTACCAAAACATTTAACTGAGAAATGGGCTGCGGAGGGCCGTTTAGAGCAAGAAGTAAACGAGCTGAATGCCTTTTTTGAAGCAACAGGGTATCCTCGAACTCCACGTAATTATATTATTAAATGGTTAACTGATTATATTCGCAAGTATGGTATTGATGGCTATCGCATTGATACAGCAAAACATACTGAAGAAGATGTTTGGGGTGATCTTTGGAAGGAAGCCTTTAAAGCCTTTGCAGAATGGAAAAAGTCGAATCCTGATAATGTCTTAGATTCGAATGATTTTTTTATGGTTGGAGAGGTTTATAATTATGGTATTTCAGGAGGGCGCTTGTTTGATTTCGGAGATCGAAAAGTTGACTACTTTGCTCAAGGCATGAAAAGTCTGATAAACTTTGATTTTAAAGGTGATGCCAATAAGGGTTATGAAGAGTTATTTGCTTCGTATAGTAAAACACTAAATGGACCAATGAAGGGATTAAGTGTAATGAATTATACCACTTCACACGATGATGGTTCTCCTTTTGATAAAGAGCGCAAACGTACCATGGAAGCAAGTACAAAACTTCTTTTATGTCCTGGGTCTTCACAGGTTTATTACGGTGATGAATCGGCCAGGAATCTTATTGTAGAAGGAGCTGTAGGTGATGCAACCCTTCGAACATTTATGAATTGGGATGAAATACAGAATAATAAGTCAATAAATGGAGTAGAAATAAAAACACTCTCTGAACATTATAAGAAACTGGGCCAATTCAGATCTTCTCATCCATCAGTTGGAGCTGGTGTACATACAATGATTCAGGAAAACCCGTATTACTTTAAACGCGAATATAATTCAAACAACTATTCAGATAAAGTTGTAATTGGTTTGGATTTAGTAGCTGGATTAAAGACTATTCCTGTTAAAGATATATATGAAGATGGAACTATGCTAACTGATCATTATTCCGGAGTAACGGTAAAAGTTAAAAACGGGAAAGCAAAGCTTGATACTCAGTTTAATTATGTACTTCTATCTGAATAATAAAATAAAATAGTAAATTGAATCCGGGCTAGTCCCGGATTTTTTTTGCCATTTAAATTCCAAATATGGGTGTAATTAAAATGTATCAGATCGATGCTTTTACCAATGAATTGTTTAAAGGGAATCCTGCAGCAGTTTGTCTTATGGAAGAATTATTATCTGACAAAGAAATGCAGAATATTGCCATGGAGAATAATTTGGCTGAGACAGCTTTTGTGAGGCAGATTGAAGGGACAAAGTATTCCATTCGTTGGTTTACTCCGAAAGCAGAAGTCGATTTGTGTGGCCATGCCACATTGGCCAGTGCCTATGTTTTATTTTCAAAGAAGCACTATGGCGATAATCAAATCAGTTTTATGAGTTTGAATAGTGGGGAGTTAATTGTGACCAAGTCTGGCGATTTATTAGAAATGGATTTCCCGCAAGATCATATTGAACAGGCAGAGCTAAGCAATGATTTGCTAAATGCTATGGGAATTAGACCCGAATCTGTTTTTAAAGGAAAGACGGATTACTTGATGGTTTATAGTTCAGAGAAACAGATTCAATTATTAGAACCTAATCTGGAAGTACTTTCAAAATTGGACGCCAGAGGAGTTATTGTTACATCAAAAGGGGATGAAGTTGATTTTGTTTCGCGTTTTTTTGCGCCTCAAATTGGGATAGATGAAGACCCTGTTACCGGTTCAGCTCATACTACATTAATGCCATATTGGACAAAGAGGCTTAATCATAGTGTTTTATTGGCCAGGCAAATCTCAGAAAGAGGGGGAGTGCTGCGTTGTCGATTAGAAGGTGACAGAGTAATAATAGGAGGGCAGGCCAAATTGTTTTTTGAAGCAAACATATATTTATAATAAAGCAAAGGAGGCCCAGGGCCTCCTTTTTAGTTCTAGAAACTAAATCCAGAACTAAATCCAAACCATGTGGTGATTTTTTTATTACCTACGGTATGACTACTCAAGGTTGATTTCCAGTGAGCTTGAATATTTTCGCCCAAAGGATTTTGTTTAGATTGAGCAACTCCAATGTTAAATGTTGGGGCAATGTTGAATGTGGCTGCAGAACCAAGTGGTATACCGATACCAACCTTCAATTGATTGACCAGATTTGTTCGGTCTATATAAAGTGATTTTGGAGCTCTCTTATCGCCTACCCATAATTCCTGATGAATAGTGGCTTCAACGTTAACTTTAAGTTTTTCATTCAACATTCCCTGATATCCAAAGCCACCACCAAAAGACCATCTGCTGGCTTGTTCAGGTAATTTAGAAATGGTGTAAACATTGTAGAAGTGACGAACACCCATTTTAAAACTGGCTTGAGCAATACTAAAGTCGGAACTTGAAAGTTCAAAGCTTCTAAAACCATTCTTACGCACAATACTAACCAGTGCGATTGGAACACCATCAATAGAGTCGCAGACGTTTATAAAACCAGCTATTTGTGCTCCTTTTACCTTGTCCGCTACATTAATAAAGCCAGCTATTTGGGCATTACTTTGACCTTTAGCTGCCACATTAACAAATCCAGCAATTTGACTTGCTGTATCCACTTTTACTGCCGAATTCACAAATCCGGCTATCTGTGCCGAATTTTCCAGTTCAAGCGTATTATTTACAAAACCGGCAACTTGAGCACCTTCAATTTTTGGAGCATAATTAACGAAACCAGCCACCTGCGCATTATCCAAACCTTTACTTGCAACGTTAACAAATCCGGCAACCTGAACTGCAGATAGACTATTAGTACTATAATTTATAAATCCGGCTACTTGTGCTCCTGATAATGAATGATTAGCGGTATTAATAAATCCTGCTACCTGAGCACCTTTAAACTTTGTGTTGTTTACATTAATAAATCCTGCGCCTTGAAACCCACTGGAATGATGATCTTTGGTTTGCTTTGTACCGGTCAGGTTTATAAAACCACTAAGTTGAGCTCCCTTTGAATAATAGCGGTTAATGTTTAAAAATCCACCAGCCTCGAAGCTTTCTGTGGCCCCTGTCTGTCCAAATAGTAAGTTTAGGGATACATCATAACTCGAATTGATACTATTAGTTCCACCTGTTCCAAGTGGATAGAAAAACGTTAGTTGAAAATCTTTAACAGGAATACTATCTGCCTGAGCAAACAGTTGGCTATATATTGAGCCGATAAATATTAGACTAAGTAAAATTCTTTTCATCATTATAATTTTCAAAATACACTATAATGACCATGCATAATTTAAAGGGTTGCACGAATGCCTAAAAAAAGTATTGCATAAGGTTAATTGGAAATAAAAAAGCGCTTATTTCTTATGAAATGAGCGCTTTAGAATATTGCTAAGTTATTTTTATTCCTCTTTTTCTTTTTCTTCTTCTTCAAGTTTCTCAATATCTCCTTGATAACTAATGTGGCTGCGATTATTACTGATTACACTAACTGATGCGCTACCACTATATCCAATTTCCATATTTATGGTAAAATGATCTTTATCTTTAACTTCAAAAGAAAAGGAAATCATTCTTTTCTTTTCGTTAAGTTCGATCTTCTTATTGATCATTTCACCACTAAACTTAATGCCACCATCACCACCATAATTTGCTTGAAAGCCTCTTCCAAAAAAAGGCATATCAGACTCAGCCTGATCATCTTTTATTTTTATGAATCCATAATTAGTGGTTAAATCCACCGATTGGTAGCCTTGAGGAAAAGCCCGTGAAGGAACATAAATGAATTGTGCATCTTCAACTAGTTTAATCATCTCCTTAAAGGCTTCATCCTTTTTGTTTTGTTTGTTTTTCTTATTCTGCGCAGAGCTCTGTTGAGGGCTTAGCATTAAAAAAAAGCTGAATAATATTAAGGTAATAATTGATTTCATGGCATATTGGTTTTAATTTTGAACATTATATTATCAAAAGATATGCCAATTACCCCTATTATCAAAGCAAAATCGCGATCATGTTTTGTCTGTTCTGAAATTGCGAGTGTTGAACAATTGGAAATTAATCCAAAGGTTAATATGTTTGTTTGCAAGAAATGCAAGGGATCAGAAGCTGAAAAACTCAAAGTACAGGACTATTTAAATGATTTGGGTTCGGGGTTCACTGTAGGATGCATTAGCTAAGAACATAACATAACCTAACTCATGAAAAAACTCCTTTTATCTATTGCTTTGCTAATTGCGATAGGTTTTAATATTACAGCGCAGAATGATTCCGGAAAGTCAGATTTCAAAGATAAATTGTACACCGGAGGTAACCTTGGTCTAACGTTTGGTACCTACACCAATGTTATTGTAAGTCCAATGGTAGGAGCCCGGCTTAATGAAAGAATGTATGCCGGCTTGGGAATTGAATACCAGTATACGAAAGACAAACGTTATGAACCTGCCTTAACTTACAACCAGTTTGGGGCTCGTGTTTTTACCCAGTATAATTTTATACCTCAATTGTTTGCTCACCTTGAATTTGCAGCCATGAGTATGGAAAAGTATAATCTCCAATTGAATAAAGAACGCAATTTTGTTCCTTTTCTATATGTTGGGGGTGGTTACCGCCACATGATAAGTAAAAAAAGCTTTGTTTCGTTTCGGATTTTGTTTGATGTACTTCAAAATCCAAACTCACCTTATAAATCATGGGAGCCTATTTACAGCATAGGTTTTGGAGTAGGAATTTAAATATAGCCTTTCATTTTATAGACTATTATTCCAATCCACTCTTTAATCAGTATAGGCCATGTATTAAGGGCATGTAATGAAGGTAGAAAATAATCACCTGGTTTTAATTTCGTAACAGATTGTAGTGGGTTCGTAGGATAAGGTAGTACTTTAAAACCTTGTTTTTCGAAACAGGCCCTTGCTCTGTACATATGAAATGATGAAGTGACAAGTATAATTGAACTGTCCGCTTCTTCGCTTAATAAATCAAAACTGTATAATGCGTTTTCATACGTGTTTCTTGATTTATTCTCAATGTAAATTTGTCTTGAATCAATACCTATTGAGTTAAGAAATGGGGCCATGTATTCTGATTCTGGAGTTTCATCAAAATATATATTGGATCCTCCTCCTGAAAGAATAAGTTTGTTTTCTGAATTAACTTGAACTAAGGGCAATGCCTGTAATATGCGATCTGCTCCAAAACTAAAACTTATCTGCCTGCTTTCTTCATTTATCGACGAGTAGCCTCCTAGAACAACAATATTATTGGCTTGTTTAGAACTAATGTCCGGAATGGAGTAGTTGTTTTCCCATTTGGCACAAACGAATTGAAAAAGGGCGGCATTACTGAATATGACAAATATTGCAAGCGAGGTAAAGCGAAAAAGCTTTTTGCGTTTTGGTGTTTTTATAAATTGAGCAAAGATCAATAATAGAAGAAACCAATTAAATGGATGAATAAGGAATGATAATATTTTAGATAGTAAGAAAAACATTTGATTGAGTTAAAATTTGTAAGTTATCTCAGGACGATTAAATTTGTAATACGGTCAAAAGTACCACATTAACCAGATAATCTAAAAACATTTTTATGCATTTCAATCAGCTACTTCGTGAACGTTATTCCATTCGTGATTATAAAACTCAAAAAGTTTCTAAAGCACTTTTGATGGAAGTGCTGGAAGCTGGACGCATGGCGCCATCAGCGGCGAATAAACAACCCTGGAGTTTTATTTTAGTGTCGAGGGATGAAACCTTGAATAAACTTAAAGAGGTTTACGACAGAGAATGGTTTAAAAATGTTCCACAGATAATTGTTGTTTGTGGGAATCATAAGGAATCGTGGAAAAGATCATTTGATGGAAAAGATCACTGTGACATAGATATCGCCATTGCAGTAGACCATATGACTATCCGTGCATCTGAGCTAGGCTTGGGTACCTGTTGGGTTTGTCACTTTAATCCTGAAATGGTTAAAGAACAAATGCAGCTCCCTGAAGGTATTGAACCAATTGCCCTTCTTCCAATTGGCTATCCTCTAGTTAATAAACCGCCATTGAAAAACAGAAAGTCTATTAATTCAATTGTATTTGAAGAAAAGTATGGTCAACAATTAGTTAAGTAGTTATCGAAACGATATCCCTGCTCCGAGAGAAACCATTCCATAATTACTGTATGTATATGACGCTTGCAGATTAATGAAATATAATCTTAATTGTATGCCAGCCTCATATTCAACAGCTGAGAGGTCATAATTAAGCTTTATAGGATCATTAATGTTATTTGATTGTTCAGGTATATTAGCATAGCTGCCTTTAAAGGTAAGATCACTTGAACGACTACCATAACCGATGCTTCCAAATAAGTCGACGATGTTAAAGTGTGTGCCTATCAATAAACGAGCTGATAAAGCTTTACCGGCAAGTTCAAGACTTTGATCATTCTGACCTTGATAACTAATATCATTGGATGACTTAAGTTGTGAATAGCTTAACATTACTGACGTTTCGAGAAAGGGATGTTTCTGCATAAAACTGAAATAAGGAATTAAGCTATGTTTAACACCAACACCCCACATATGAGATTTGCCTAATCTTGAGTATTCTAACGGAGGCGAGAATCTAACACTAATATCTGTATTAAATGAGATTCCTACAGTGGCAGAAATGGAATGCATCTGAAGATTATTTATCTCCTCTCCATTGGGTACTGTAATTGTTTCTCCTCCATAATTTAAGGCTGGAAGATCTTGCCCTTCCTTAAAACGATATATAGCAGAAGGCGCATTAAACACCTGTGGGTTTTGCAATGTTATACCTGATAGTTGATTGCTTTCGATGAGTTGCGCGATATTAAATAGTTCCTTATTACTCTTAGCAAGACTTTGGTTACTGAAGTAGTGAACCGAAAAACGACCCTTCCGCATTACTCGGGGTGACATGTTCCAACCACTGGTCAGGTTGGCATCAGCCATTCCTGCGAATGGATCTAAATAGGCTCTAGTTAATACCTCTGCATTTGCAACTCCAAAGTCTAAATAGTTTACAGCATTCTTTTGTGCATGAATACTAATACCCAAAAGAATAAAAACGGTGCATAGGATTACCTGTATAGAATTATATTTTCTCATTGGGCTGAATTAAGAAGTGTTTTTGCTTTTGATACAGGAATACGTTCCTTATTGTGGTAAGCAACGATATAGCCTTTTATTCCTTGCGATTTCATGGTTGAACTCGCTTTCGAATAGCTGTTAAATTTACCAACAGAATAGCGGTACCAATCATCTCCTTTATTCATTATAACTTTTATGGATCCTGAATAAATCGATTTAATCTGTGCAGCAGACGCTTCTTTGCGATCCGCCATTATCTGAATGGTGAAATACGTTTCTGGCTCCTTTATGATTTTGGGTTCTTCCTTTATCGGAGGAGGAGTAACTGCAAGCACAGGTACTATTGCACTAACTGGTTTTTCAGCTACTTCTTCTATTTTTTGAGGCTGTACTTCAGGAGTTATTTCTTTTTCAGTTTTCTGGACAGAAATAGTGTCAATATTGGTTTTTGCCAAGTTAACTGAAACTTCACTTGTAAGTTGATGTTTGAGAGTGTTGTAGATGTCTTCCTGAACTTGTTTATGCAGCTCAATGGCAGAGGCAGACATTATTAAAGCATCATCCAAATGTTTGTTGTCTCTTGATTTTTGGAAATTTTGCTTTGATAGAACTATCTTATCTTCATATTCAGAAAGCTGAGAGTTTATTTTCTCATTATCCATGGCTTCCTTTTTCAATTGCTCAAAGCGAATTAGGTAAACATCCGTTTTTGAAGAGACACCGACATAATATACGCGCAAGGCACGTATTGAGCTTTCAAGCTTATCTTTTTCATTGTTTGAAAGAGGATGACTTTTTAATTCAGAGTTTTCATCGCGATCGCGATATACTATAAGAATGGAATCTAATTGAGAGAACAGGTTTTTACCTTTGGTAATTAACTGATCTCCTTTAGCTAATTGCTTTAATTCCTTGGGTGAAAAAAGCAACTCTAATGTATCCTTTGATGTTTGGGCATTACTTTTCCATGCAGAAACTACAAATAATACAGCAATCAATAATCGGGATAACAGATTACGATTCACGGCAGTTGACTTAAAATGTGGTGTTTTATGGGGTATGTCCCGATTGAACAGGCGTGAGAGAAAAAGTAGTCGTTTAGGTGTTGGGCAAAAACGACTACTTTTAGGATCTAATTTCTTTACTATCTAAAATTGATGCCAAAACCTGCAGTAATTGCAGAATAGTCACCAACCGAATAATCAGCATGTAGCGAGAATATCGCAAAACGAATTCTCATTCCTACATTAAAATCGAAATTTCCTGTGGTATATGCAAGTGAAATTGGGTTAGAAAGTTCTTCTTCCATATCCCCTGATCCAACCTTAAAGTCTCCGATAACATCAAAATTACTATTTGTGTTACCATAACCCATGCCTGTATAAAATGATACTACTGGAAAGTTAGCCCCAATCAAAAGGCGACCTGTATATGCATTAGCCACTGTTTCAAGAGATCCGCTACCTACACTGTTTATATCATCGCTTCCTACTCCAAGGCTTGACTCAAAGTGGGTATAGGCACCTAAGACAGATAGCTGAAGAAAAGGCACACGTTTTACAAATGGAATATAATCTTTAAGCGAGTGCTTTAATCCTAGTCCCCACATATAGGCTTTTCCGAAATCGCCATAATCAACACGAGGCATAAAACGGCCCATAATCTCTGTATGGAAAGGAAGTCCGACAGCACCTTGTATCATAGGACTTGCAAAATAATTCAATCCAGCGCCTTCAAGTGGTACCTGGGTTAAGTTACTTCCTAAATCTCGTTCGCTTTGCAAGCCAAATAACACACGGCTATCTTTGCTGCCCGACATGGTTGGAGCAGAGCTTTCACCATTAATAGCATACAACTCTTCAAGACTTAAAGCATCAATATCAAAACTTTTACGATTCTCAGGAGGTGTGGTATACGTTCCCATTATCGTAATGTCAAATCCGCCAATCTTATGCACTTTTGCTGAATTATACCAACCAGCATTTAGATTAACACCTAACATCTCACCATATGGACGTAGGTATTCATTTCCTATTAAATTGGCATCAGCAGCACCTCCTTTTAGTATGTCGATGATTTGCTGCTGCGCACTTATATTACTTACAGATAAAAATGCTACAATTAAGTATATTAGACTTTTTTTCATGTTGTTTTCGTTTTTACTGTCTGTGAGGTCTTAATTTACGATATTAATTTGTTCCAATTAATTCTATTGCTTCTTTTACTGAAATTCGGTCATCTACATTGTAGGCAACAATAAATCCTTTAATGCCTTCATTTTTCATTGTTTCTTTGGCTGTATCGATGTTTGTGAATTTACCTACTGAGTAACGGTACCAACCATTTCCAATCTTCTCAATGACGTCTAAATTTCCACTATAGGCTTGTGTTATTTGAGCGGTACTTGCTTTCTGTTTATCAGCTAAGATCTGAATGCTTAAAAACACATCCGTATTTTGATCTTCCACTTCTTCAACAATAACTGGAGTTTCCACTTCCTCTATAACAGGTATCTCTGTTTCTACAGGTTCTTCAGTTGATTCGTTAGTTAAGGTCGCAACAGTTGCAACTCCTGCTCCGGCTGCAACTACTGCTGCACCTGCATTTGAAGGTTCAGGTGTTAAGTCTGTTGGCGTAGTCTGAAGATTTGAATTTGAGATACTGTCCTCCATAGCCACTTCTTCTTCAATTATAGCTGAAGTTGTATCAGCTACTTCTTCCATAACTGCAGCCAATTCTTCTACAGGTTCTTCTTCTGTTTGTATATTAGCTAAAGCGGCTAAAAGAAAAGTTTCCTGAACAGCAATTGCTTTATT
The DNA here is from genome assembly GCA_947503525.1 of uncultured Carboxylicivirga sp. GTDB lineage: Bacteria > Bacteroidota > Bacteroidia > Bacteroidales > Marinilabiliaceae > Carboxylicivirga. The sequence continues at coordinate 1,250,142 of CANNEA010000001.1, forward strand.
CTGATTTTCCTGAGCTAATTCAGCAAGTTCAACCATCTCGCCCGGTTCTGATAAGCGCTCTGATTTATTAAATTGTTTTCTTGCCTTCTTTTCTAAATCGTCTGCCTCATCACGAATTTGGCCGGCTTTAGTATCTCCGGCCTTTTCCATTTCTTTTAATCGCTTATCCAATACCTTTATGTGCTTGGCATATCCATCCTCAAAATAAACAGCAGCCTTTAATTTTTCCTCGGCTATTTTTTTATTCAGTTTATTTATTTTTCGGGTTTTTATTCGACCATCCGAATTTTTCAATGCTGCAATTTCTTCTTCCATTGGACTTAGTTCTTCAAGAACTTTATTCCCTTTGTTTACAAGCTTTTCAGCAGAAGTTATTTTTTTGTTTTCTTTCTCACTTAAGTATTTATTTAATTCATTTTCTTGCCCAATTGATAGCAGGGGAAGTAGAAATAAAAAAATAACGGTAGCACTTTTGATTTTGTTTGATAGCATTTTAACAGGTTGTCTTACTGATTATCACTCTTTTATTACCAACAAGCATGTTGATTTAAACATACTTTAAGCTTTTTAACGAACGTTATTGAAAAAGGTTTGTTGTTCTATCAGTATTTTAGAATCATTGATAGATGTTTACTTTTGTATTTACAGGAATAAAAGAAATATAAGACATATATGATAAATCCATTATTGCAGAGTTTTGATACACTCCATAACACACCTCCATTTGAATTAATTAAAGAAGAGCATTACTTAAATGCTTTTAAAGAATTGATTGCGGAAGGAAAATCTCAGGTTGAAGAGATAGTATTACAAAAGAGCATGCCAAGCTTTGATAATACTATACTGGCTCTGGAAAAGGCCGGTAAAAGATTAGGTATCGTTAGCCATATTTTTTTCAATTTAAATCATGCCGAGACCAATTCTAATATTCAAGAAATAGCACGTGAAGTATCACCTTTGTTAACAGAATACTCCAATGATATTTGGCTTAACGAAAAGCTCTTTAATAAGGTTAAGTTGGTTTATGATGATAAAAGCCAGAATCAATATACAATTGAAGAGGAGAAGCTTTTGGAGGATACCTACAAGGCTTTTGTGCGAAAAGGGGCGTTATTATCCGGTGAGCAAAGAATTAAATATCGAGAGATTACAACTGAGTTATCTAAACTTGGATTACACTTTGGTGAGAATTTACTCGCGGAAACAAATGCTTACCATCTGCACTTGACGGATGAATCTGAATTAGAAGGGTTACCTGAAGGATTAAGGGTGGCTGCTGCGGAGCTGGCAAAATCGATGAGTAAAGAAGGTTGGATATTTAATTTACAATTTCCGAGTTATGTGCCATTTATGAAGTACTCTTCTCGACGGGATTTAAGAAAGCAAATGTATTTGGCCTACTCCAAACGAGGACATAATGGTAATGATCATGATAATAAGGAGATAATTAAAAAGATTGTTTCATTACGCGTTCAAAAAGCTAAGCTGTTAGGTTTTGAAAGTCATGCCCATTTTGTTTTAGAAGAACATATGGCCTTACGTCCTGAAAAGGTTAATGCCTTTCTTAATGAATTATTGGATGCATCATTAAATGTCGGCGAGGATGATGTTAAAGCCGTTGAAGAATTTGCTAATAAGAATGGACTAAAGGATAAACTACAAAGATGGGATTATCCCTATTATGCTGAACAATTAAAGGCAAAGGAGTTTGGGATAGATGATGAAGCAACTCGACCTTATTTCAAACTCGAAAGGGTAGAGGAAGGTGTTTTGGGTTTAGCCACTAAACTTTATGGTTTAAAATTTAAGGAGAACACTTCCATCTCAAAATATCATATGGACGTAAAAACCTACGAAGTTTTTGATGTTGATGGAAGTTTCCTAAGTATTTTCTATGTGGATTATTTTCCAAGAGATTCAAAACAAGGTGGAGCATGGATGACTTCGTTCAGAGATCAGTACGAAGATATTCGGCCGCATATATCTATTGTTTGTAATTTTACAAAACCTGCAGGTGATACACCTTCGCTTTTAACTTTTAATGAGGTTAAAACCTTTTTGCATGAGTTCGGACACGCACTTCATGGAATGTTAAGCAAGGTTCGGTTCGAGAGTTTAGCTGGAACCAATGTCTATCGTGATTTTGTTGAATTACCTTCTCAGATAATGGAGAACTGGGCTACACAAAGGGAGTGGCTTCAGGACGTAGGTGTACATTATGAAAGTGGTGAACTAATACCTGATGAATTAATTCAGAAAATAATTGACAGCGATAATTATCAAAGTGGTTATGCTACAGTTCGTCAATTAAGCTTTGGACTGGTAGATATGGCCTGGCATTCCCTGACTGATGAGTTTAAAGGAGATGTAGTTGATTTCGAAAGATCTTCGATGAAAAGTACTGAATTATTTCCTGAGGTGGAAGGAACTGCCTTTTCAACCGGTTTTTCCCATATTTTTGATGGAGGTTATGCAGCCGGATATTATGGCTATAAATGGGCCGAAGTATTAGATGCTGATGCATTTGATTCATTTCTTGAAAATGGGATTTTTGACAAAGAAACAGCTCATAAATTCAGAACTGAGATATTGGAAAAGGGAGGCACGCAGCATCCCATGGAATTGTACTTGAAGTTTAAAGGCAAGGAGCCTTCAATTGATCCATTGTTAAAAAGAAGTGGACTAAAGAAATAACTCATAAAAAAAGGATGGTGAGCACCATCCTTTTTTTATTATTTTTTAAATAGGCTGGCCACCCAAATAATTACAACCGCTCCAATTACTGCAGTAACCAATTCTCCGATTAATCCACCCCAAGTAATCCCCAAAACTCCAAGAAGCCAACTTCCGATAAATGCTCCCGCAATACCCAATAAAATGTTTAAGAGAATACCGAATCCGGAACCTTTCATAATTTTACCTGCGAGAAAACCGGCAACTAAGCCGATAAGAATAATGTACAATAATTCCATAATTTTGATTTTAGTGCAATGTAAATTACAAATAAAGAATCAATTATCCATAAAATCTCCTAGGTGATAATGATTTATTGATGTCCAATATTAGGCAATTATATGCCTTGCTTGTTATTTGTATAAAAGGATATCATATCCATTCTTAATTCCTGAAAGAGTTTGTGAACTTCCTCCATTCGTTTTATGGTAAGCTCCGTTAGGTATTCAGAGGCGCTCTTGGGATCTTGTTTATATAAATTGGCGGCCTTTTGATCTACTTCGGCCTGATCATCAAAGAATGATTGTTCAAGAGGATCTCTTTTGGAATGTAGTGTTTTAACGGCATCCTGCCATCGTAAGTACATCAGATTATCCACAAAATCAACGCACCATCTTATGCTATTCTCCTGAAAATATTCGGGATCATAAATTTTATAACATTCAGCTACGTCTTGCACTCCGGTATAAATTGGCACATAGGCGCTTGTATAGGCATTATCGACATAAAACCAATATATTCCACCAACGGCATCGGGTAACCATCCCCTTAGCTGTGTTATCATGCCATACTCACCTCTTGCCCTAGCTACATTACGTCTGCTATTAATATTCAATACTCGCCTCATTTCTTTGGTAGGAAATGGAGTTGCAAAGGCACTTTTTGTTAATTGTCCTTCTTCATCAGGATAGTACCAGGCTGGAGCATTTTCTTTATCATAGACAGTACCTGTAAATGTAGAACGCTGAAAGGCCATAATGTCCTGTACAGAGATCTTTTGTTCCGGTTTAACCGAAAATGGGTATATGGAAAGTGGTTCTACATATTGCGTATATTGGTTGTCGCCTTCCCATGGGGATTCAGTGAATCTATCCGGCCAATTAGTATAATTTGGTGCATATGTGGCGTAAAACTGCCAGAATCGTGAAGTGGCCCACTCTCTGGGAATTGGTGAATAAGCTTCCTGCCATATAAATGGTTTACCTGATTTAGGATTATACCAACCTCTATCAATTGCTTCTTGTTTGTAGTTTGATGATGCTTTAAAGTTATCCTTATCCTTGATATTTATTTGCTTAATAATGCTCCAGTTAGGTATAATCATGGCATGATTATCCGGTACTCGTTGGGCCGCCCAAATACATCCCGGTTTTCCTGAATCCGGCTGCCATGAATTACCAATACTAAAAACTTCCAGCACCCAAATTTCATCAACATCAGCTATAACCAATGATTCACTTTCATCAACACATGAGGGAAGAAAACCATACTTTTCAAACAAGTGGGTAATCAATTTTAGAGCTTCTTCGGCAGTAGTGCAGCGTTGCAAAGCAAAAGCCTGAGCCTGTTCGATCGTCATTATCTGCTTGCAAATTGATCGATCAAGTTTAAGTTCATCGCGTTGGCTTAATGTGCTTTCACCTATTGCCAACTGATGCGCATTAACCTGAGGATAGGCTGTTTGAAAATAGGAATTGGTTTGCTTAACCTGAGGTATTGAGCCGATTACTTCGCCATAATCGCCTAGTTCTCTTCCTAAATCAATCATCCCCCAAAATACATCTGCTTTACTTCCTTGGTTAAACTTTTGACCTGGCACAAGGTGTAACCTGCAATCAGGACCGGCATCGGTGTGAGAAACAATTACTGATCCATCGGCTGATGCATTTTTACCAACGGCAATTACAGTGCAAGCTTCTGAATAAGATAAAGAAATCCCGATAAATAGGATCAGGGCATATACTATTTTCATGATCATAAATTTTTGTGTGTTATCTAAAAATAAAACCTTCTTTAAGCGGATCAGAAGGATCAAACCAAAACTCACTTTTCCCGGTTAATGCTGCAGTTCCACTAACTTTGGGTATCACCGCATTATGTGGACCGTATGTGCATAATTCATTTATTTCCACATCCATTGTTGTACCCAGTATGCTTTCAATGGTTATAGCTTCACCTACAGTCAATTCTCCTTTGGCATGATGCAGAGCTGCACGGGCACTAACTCCTGAACCTGTGGAAGATCTATCGACTTCACCTTCGGCAAAAATGCATACATTCCGACTATGATGCTTAGGTTTTTTAGCTTTACCGGTAAAAATAGTACCATATAAAAAGCTCAAGTCGGCTTCAAAAGGATGAGCTATATTAAAGTTATCCATCACAGCATGTTTGATACGTCGCCCCCAATCAATGAGCTGATTGTAATTTTTCTCTTCCAATCCAAGTCCTAACTCGTCGGCATCAACAAAAGCATAAAAAGCACCACCATAAGCCACATCAAATTTGACCTGGCCTATGCCATCAACTTCTATTGACTTATCCTGATATAAAACAAAGGATGGAACATTCAGAAAACTAACTTTTGTCACTACACCATCTTTAATGAAAGCCTTTGATTTAATTAATCCGGGAGGAGCGTCAATGCTTAATTCAGGTTCAGAACTATCTTTCTCAATTATACCCGTATCAAATACAAGTTTAGTTAAAGCGATGATGGCATGTCCGCACATGGTACTATAACCTTCGTTGTGTAAAAAGAAGGTTCCAAAATCAGAATCAGGTGAGATTGGTTCGGTAATAATAGCTCCATACATATCGGCATGACCACGGGGCTCAAACATGGTTCCTGTTCTAATATGATCCAGATGCTTCTTGAAGTACCTTCTTTTCTCGAGAATGTCTTTTCCTTGTATTTCCGGAATACCATCATATAATACTCGCAGAGGTTCGCCGCCGGTATGTAAGTCAACAGTTTTAATTTTAAGCCAGGACAGAGGAGCTTTCCACTTCCATTTATTTAGTTGAATCATTCAATCAATATTATAATTCGATCTCAGTACCCAGACCTTTTTCGTTTACCTTTTCATAAACTAATTTTGCCGCAAACAAATCAAAAATGCCCAAGCCAACTGTCTTAAAGAATCGCGTTTCCTTAAAACCCAATTCATTAGGTTGCTGTATCAATTTCGAAATATGGCGAATTCGTTCAGGTTTAATCCATTCATTTTTGATAGGTTCAATTAAATCACCGCTTTCCGATTTTCCATGTTCAGCATCAATCCATACCGTATCAATAAGACGAAAAATGGCTTCAGAAAATTCCTGCATTTCTGGTTTGTATGAACCGAGCCCTATAAATGTTTTGCCCAGAAGTAAATCTTCAAGATCAGGAACAACAGGAATGTTCGAAGTGGTAGCCGTGCAAATAATTTCAGTATTAACAATTACTTGTTGTTCGTCTTCACAAGGCGCCACTTCAACATCAGGACAATGCTCAGCCATAAATTTCATAAACTCCATTACTGATTTATGTGACGGATCATATACGTAAACCCTTTCTAAGTCACGCTCGTGAGAGGCTAGCCACGCCACATGGCGACCTTGTATTCCAGCACCAATTATGCCTAAGTATCGCGCCATTGGGTCAGATAGGTGGCGAATTCCGACACAAGCAACAGCAGCTGTTCGCATTGCTGTAAGTTTAGCACCGTTAAACAGCGCTAAAGCTGCTCCCGTAGCGGCATCATTAAGTAATAAAGTTCCATTTATCGCAGCTTTATTACGTTCTATGTTGCCGGGAAATACAGAGACCAGTTTAGTTGAAAACAAATCAGGACCAACGGAGGGCATAAGTAACAGCGTATTTTCATCCATTTCAACATGCATTCGATTGGGCGTAAAATAGTCCCTATCTTCTATGGTGTTAAGTGCAATTTCCATTGCATCTATCCAATGGTGAGGATCTGCTGCTTTAGCAATTGTTTCCGAAGATATAATTTGCATAGTCTGTTTTTAAAAAGCTTTTAGACGTTCGTTTTCCACATCTTTGATGGATTTAGGAAGTGGTTTGCCCAATAGTTTTGCACCTGTATCGGTAATCACAAAATCTTCCTCATTTCTGCATCCACCAAAGTTTTTGTACTCTTCTAATTTAGTGAAATTAAGGAAATTTTTAAATTGTTTCTGATTTTTCCATTGATCTATAAGTTGAGGAATAAAATATATTCCCGGTTCAATGGTTAAAACAAATCCTGGTTCAAGCTTCCGTGCTAATCGTAATGATTTAAGGCCAAATTGAGTGCTTTTCAGTTCGTTATGATAGCCTACGTGTTGTTCTCCTAAATCTTCCATATCGTGAACATCTAATCCCATCATATGTCCCAGGCCACAAGGGAAGAACATGGCATGCGCCCCGATTGAAATGGCGTCTTCAATATCACCCTTCACAAAACCCAATTCCTTCATGCCTCGCATAATCTCTCTGGCTGATTCAAAGTATATTTCTTTGAACGCAATACCTGGTTTAAGCATTGACACAGCCTTATTGTGAGAGTTTAATGCAACCTGGTATATGTCCTTTTGCTGAGCACTGAAGGTTTTGCTAACGGGAAAAGTACTTGACATATCGCCTGCATAACCCATTGATGTTTCCGCACCTGCATCCAGTAAAAATAAATCACCTTCCTTTAAGGAATTGCCATGATAGTGATTGTGCAGAGTTTGACCATTAATCGTAGCTATCACAGGGAATGAAATATAACCATCTTCAGCTGATACTATTCGTTCTACTTCGGCGGCTATTTCAGCTTCTCTCATTCCCGGCATTGCCATACGCATTGCTGCCAGATGCATATCGACCGTCGTGTTAACAGCCTTTTCTATTTCAATTATTTCTTCTTCACTCTTATAATTACGTTGTTTTACAATGGCCTTCACTAATTCAAGCGAGGCTTCTTTATCAACTTCGGAAGGCAAAACACCTAAGTATTCAAAGAGCTTAATTTTATTTTCGGCCCTATAGGCAGGAAGAAAATGGATTTGACGTCCTGCACTTTTAGCCTTGTTTAAATCATTACTTAACGCACTTAAAGGAGAGGTATTTGTAACGCCACATCCCTTTGCTCTATCCTCTATTGTAGGCTGGTTACCCATCCATACGATGTGGTCAATGGTATAATCATCGCCAAAAATTTTTTCTTCACCGGAATCCAGATCTATTATTCCAACCAGGTCAGGATGTGAGATTCCAAAAAAGTATAGAAAGCTGCTGTCTTGACGATATCTGTAGGTATTATCAGCATAATTCATTGGACTTTCAGTATTTCCCAGCAAAATGATAATTCCGTTTTCAATATCTTTTGCCAACTGTTGGCGTCGATTGATGTATGTTTCTTTTCTAAACATATATTTTGGTTTTAGATAGGTGTTTTATTTGATTTTGAATTCACGAGGAGGCTGACATTCGTGCAGGTGTTTGACGAAAAAATCCCAACGTTTACGTGTGAGGTATTTGTCGTAGTATACGGTGCTATGATCCTTGTTGGGAATGATTAGCAATTCAAAATTTTTATTTGCCTTTATCAATTCCGAAGCCAAACGCTGCGATGCAGTTGGGTTTACATTCTGGTCCATTTCACCATGAACAAGCATAAGGAATCCTTGCAATTCCTTTGCATGTGTATAATTCGATTGTTCGTCGTAATGTTTTTCGACAGGATAGCCCATGTATAATTCAGGCCACCATGCTTTAGCTGCTCTGTGATCGTGGTTTCCTGCTGTGGCTACGCCCACTTTATAAAAATCTGGATGAGTTAATAATGCTCTGGCAGCATCGTACCCACCCGCTGAATGACCAAAAATGCCAATTCGTGTTGTGTCCATCCATGGATTGTTATTGGCCAGAGTTTTGATTACGGTTATTTTATCTGCGGCACCAATGTCACCCAAATTTTTATAGGATACATCATGGAAGGCTTTACTTCTAAAAGCTGTTCCCATTCCATCAATGTTAATAAGTACAAAGTCCAATTGTGTCAATGGAGTATCATCATTCAGTAGGCCTCTGCTAAAGGTTTTTGGGCTACGAATGGTTTGAGGCCCTGAATAAGTCCCTTCAATAATCGGATAGGATTTAGTTGGATTAAAATTTGCCGGTTTATAGATTACGCCATAAATGTCAGTTTCTCCATCGCGTCCTTTTGCCTTAAATGGTTCGGGTGCTTCCCACCCTAATGCTTCAATTTCTGCATAATCTGCTTGTTCTAATGTTTTAAGAACACTGCCATCCTTTAGATCTCGAAGTACAGCTATATTGGCTTCTTGAATTGTAGAAAAATTGTCTACAAAAACACCACTTTCATGATTTATGCTTATGGTGTGGTGTGCCTGTTCGGGAGTTAATAACTCAAGGTTTTTACCATTAAAATCAACTTTGTAAAAAAGAGGAAGATAAGGATCGCAACCTGGCTCTTTTCCTCCGGCCGTAAAATATATGGTCTTTGATTTTAAATCAGCGTGCTCGATGCTACGTATAACATACTCGCCGGATGTAATTTGTTGAATGAGCTTTCCGCTTTTAATGTCGTAACGATAAATATGGTTCCAACCATCCTGTTCCGATAAAAACAGAAAACTTCCATCTTCAAGAAGTTTATAAGCATCATTTAAAGGATCTACATAGGTGTCAGAACTCTCAGAATAGATTGTTTTATGGGATGCATTTTCAGTATTAACTTCCATTAATTCCATTGACTTATATCCTCTATGATATCTTATCTGGTAGGCGCGATCACCTTCTTTATTCCATTTAAAATCATAGCATAAAAATGTGGCAGCAGGAGGAAGGTCAATATGGCTAAAGCTATTTGTTTTTGTATCTACTAAGATATATTCAACGGTAGGAACTACCGAATCACCGGCTAATGGTCTTTCATAGGAATATACTTCGGCTCTATTTCCTTTTTCCGGATGTGATTTATACAGATATAAGTTCCTTGCATGTCTCCTGTCATATTTGCCAACAATAGCGTATCTATTATCAGGACTCCAATTAATATCTATTTCTAATGTGTGGTCAATTTTAGATTCGATGTTTCTGACTGAATACCATGAAGGACGTACACCATAACCATATTTCTGTGTTCCTTTTTTCGTAATTTGAACGGAATCATTTACTGTGGTTTTTAGCCAGATATTATAATTACGAACCGAAAGGACTGTACTTTTGTCGGGGCTTTCCGAACTTGAATCATCCACTTTGCCTTCTTCCACCAATTCTTTGAGAGCAGAATTGCTTAAGTTAAAACTGTATTTTTGTTTTTTGTATTTAAAATGAATGACATTCCCTTTATCTACAATTTTTACAGAACTGATTGGCAGTTTATAAGGGTGGATAGTATCCTGTAGCGTTTCTTTAAACTGATTAGCCAACTTTATTTGATCAAATAAAGGATTAATTTCAAGACTTTCTAAATCTACCTTAATGTATTCTAATCCTTTTCTCGTTTTTACGGTGTACCATAGTAGATCGTTCTCCTTATCCCATTGAGGATTAACCCATGAACGATATAGTTTTTTACGAAGATTAGATGCGATAAATTGTTCGGCTCGCTTATAAGCACTACTGTCAATTTGTGCAATGGCTGAACTCCAGATTAGCAAAGCTAAGGTGGACAAAATAATATTTTTCATGAATAAGTATTTAATAGAACTGCTGTTTAAATAAAATTGAAACAGTAATGATCTAGTAAATCCAACATTCATATAGGCCCATTCCAAATCGGCCGTATAATTTTGTTAAAGCAATTTTAGTGAAGGAAACACGCAATAAGCTAATATCAACATCTGACATTCTACGATGCCCTATATGAGTATTGAGATTAAATTGCCACATGCGTCTGAGATTTGTCAAACGCAATTTATAAAAATATTTGTTTGATGAAAACTCGGGTGACTAAATAAATCGGAATTGCTCCGGGATTATTCTCATAAACCAGGTGACATAAAAAAGCCGGAAGATAACTTCCGGCTTCATCTATATAATGTAAATATCTTAGAATGCATATCGTAATGCAAGAGCTAATCCTAAATTAAAATCATTATAGCTATTCATTAATCCAAACATTGGTCGGGTGTCAACACTAATGTTTAGCGGAATCTCATCAAAGTTATACTCAATTCCAACCTGACCACCAATACCCATATAGAATCCAGAGTCTGTTGTACCTGACTTACCACTTTTATAACTCCAAGAACCAAGAGAAGCACCAGGACCTGCATACCAATTGAAACCCCCGTCGATATTCCAGACCCATTGATAAATACCGGCTAAATTAAAACCACTTCCATCAGAATGAGAATGAAGCCCAAGGCCAATTTCAAGACGATTGATATCAGATAATCCTCTTTGATAATTAATCTCTCCACCAAATAAATTACCACCACTAAATCGAAGCCCAACGGCATGATCATTGACCTGTGCAATAGCACCAACACTAAAGAATGCTAACAAAACAAACAGTACTTGCTTTTTCATGTTATAGTTTTTTTCATTTGTCTTCAGTCATACAATCCAGTCATATAAATCGTATGAATCAGATTACAAAAATAATTAAGGTTTAATATTAGATATATACGAAATGCAATTACGCAAATGTACTAAATCGCTTTTATAACGATGAAGTTTACGTTTTGTTTTATTTGAGTGTGAAAAGATATGAACATTACTTGTTGATCGGCAATTTAAAAATAAACCTTGAGCCTTTCTTATACTGAGAATCAACCCATATTTTGCCCTGATGTTCCTCTATAGCCATTTTGCAAAAACTTAGGCCAATACCTGTTGAATTTACTTTACCGGACTTCTTTGCATCAATTTGTTGGTATAAGTCAAATATTGAATCTTGATCCTCAATAGCAATACCCGCACCTTCGTCGCTTATAGAGATAATTATATGCGAATCATTTATCTCAGAATTAAGAGTTATAGGCCCATTTTCGGGACTAAATTTAATGGCATTGGTTAAAAGATTTACATATACCCGCCTGATGATATCCGGATCAAGTTGTAGTTCGAAACTAAAGGTATTGTTGATGATTCGATTGTTTTTTTGTTTGAGTAAAAAGCTCACTTCTTCAATAGCCTCATTACTTAGTTGTTTTAGATCGGAATGGACTAAAAAAAGCTTAAGCGAATTGGTTTCATATTTTCGTACATCCAGTATGTTCTCAACCAAATGAAGCATTTGTCGACTGGCATTGTGTATATGTTTGATAAATATTGGATCGTTAAGAGATGACAAACCAATAATCGAATTTAAAGGGTTTTTTAAGTCATGAATGATCATACTAATTACCGATTCCTTAAAACCCTCCAATTGCTTATTCGTTTGTAGCGTTCTTTTTAAGGCATCGCGTTGATCAGCTATTTCAATGGTTTTATTTTCTAAATCAATAGTTTTTTCATTAACCGTTTTTTCAAGATGTTTCTTGTTGGCTTTTAATCTTTTTATACGGTTTCTATATTGTGCAATTAGGGCAATACTTATTACGAAAATCAATAAAGTATAAAACCAGGTTTTTTCCCACCATGGACTTTCTTTTATTATTGTTAACTTTTTGAGTCCGGACATTTGAGGTGTCATGTCTCTATTGACGGGAAAAATTGACAGATTGTAAGTTCCAGCAGGTAAATTATGAAATGACATTTTACCGCTTGTAATAGATAAGTCAGAGACATCAGAGGCCTTATTCATTGAATAAGCAATCTTGTTTTGATTATTATAGAAATAATTAATAACGTTGGTACTAATACTAAAAAAGTTGACATTGTATGGAATAACTATCTCATCTAGAAAATTGATATGTTTTTCCATTTTCTTATGATCGGAATAATAAGCTCCTGTTCTAATATTGGTATTATAAATTTCAAATGAGCTTAAAAATACACTTTGCTCATGATCAGGAAATTTGTATTCATCCGGATTTATAAGATTAAAGCCATTAATACCACCAAATAAGATGCAACCATCCGATAATTTAAAAAACGAAACGGGCTGATATTCTTTTTCCTGCAGGTTAAAACTTGAAATGGTATGAAGCAGATTGTTATTGGGATTATATCTATATAATCCCGTGGATGAACTTAGCCATAACAAACCATTCGAATCTTCTATAATTCCAAAAACATCAGACTCTTCAGGTAAAATGTTTATAGGCTTGAAGTCATTTAATTCTACTGAATATTTGTAAAGACCTTTGTCTGTGCCAACATAGAATGAAGAATCGCTAAGTGTTGCAGACGAATAACTTAACCTTCCATCCAGATTAGTATACATTTCACCTTCCAGATTATCCTTACTTACCTTAATTGTTCCACCTCCTGCACTAGATAGCCAAACGTTTGAGCTATCCTGACTAAGATGAAAGAAGTCATTCAATTTGTAGCCATCTTTGTGATAAATGAAAATGGGTTCAACCTTATCTTCGATTAAAGCATGCAGTCCACCATCAATGGTTGCCAGAAGATAGCGCTCCTTTTCATCTTCTATTATGCTGCGTATAAAGTTACTTTGCAAATCATCTTTTTCAGCATTATAATGCTTTATTCGTTTCGAATTTAAATTAATTTGATAAAGCCCGCTGTTATAGGTTCCTACTGATACAACGTTGTTTCTATGACTGTAATGAATAGCAGTTATCGGTTGGTCACCAATCTTGCGAAGAATGGAAGTATAAAGGTTTTGAGAGAGCTGGTAATTTTTATTTTTTCTGTCATAAATGCTAATACCTGATTCTGTACCAATCCATATGTGACCTTTGCTGTCTTCTGTAAAGCAGTTTATTATATTATTTGGCAGACCCGGTTTAAGCTCACTGGTTTTATAAAAATGTGAAATGCCATCATTCTCTAACAATGTTCGACTCAGACCGTCTTTAAAATAGCCTGTCCATAAAATATCTATTTCATCGATGAATATACTTTGTAGTTGATTACTTACCAATGAATATTGATCGTGAGGTCTTTGTTGAATGTGACTTACATTTAAAGTATTAGCGTCAACCTTGAATAGGCCTTTCCCGTCTGTAGCAATAAATACATTTCCGCTATGATCAAGTTGAAGATCCATTATTGGATAATGCTGTATATTCCTGAGCATATCCGGTAATTCAAGCTCTATGTAATTTTGATCTATCAGGAATAAACCATTGTACTTAGTTCCAATCCAGAAATTACCTAAACTATCCTTAACCACATTACTTATTTCAGCTTTATCCAAATGGACTTCAGCTACTTTATTGTATGTACCGGTTTCAGTATTAAGCTCAATGATTTCACCAAGATTGGTAAATAAAATGACAAGTTGCTCGTATTTTGGTATGATTGCCAGTATGTTGGGGTCTCCTTTGGTCAACGTTTCTTCAAACAGATACTGCTCAAATTTACCATTGCCATTGGTCACATTTAAACCATAAGCTGTGCCAATCCATAAGTTTTCATTGTTTCTATTGTAAATACAATTAATGTAACTGTTGCTTATCGAAAGGCTGAGATTTTCGGTATTAATTCGGAAGTGTTTGTATTTTCCTGTTTCAATATTAACGGAGTAAATGCCATCACCAGATGTCCCAATCCATAATTCATTTTTATCCAGTTCATTAATAACATTAACAGCCCCAAGAGTTTGATGAATTGAATCACCTACAAAATGACCAAGGGAAATAAATTCTGTACCTGTAAAAAGGCTGGCACCTCTGGAAGTACCAATCCATAATCGACCGTTATTATCTTTATATATATCAGTTACAGTACTATTATTTAAACCATAGGTATGATCATAGGATTTAAATTTCAATTCATTACCGTACAATGAAGTTGAGGTAATGAGCCAAAGGATAAATGCAACAATATATGACTCAAATAAGCGCATAATTAAAAAGCAATATTTTAGTTTGCTTGTTGATTTGTTCCAAGGACTGAGCGTGTACTTCAAGAGTAAACGAAGATTCGTCAAAATAGTTTCTTTTCTATCGAAGCTTATGCTAATACAATTAACTAACGCTTGTTTTATTTAACGTTTACTAACTAATGATCTTCTTTTTTGGCACAGAACTTGGAATATACCTGTCAGATTTTTTTTCATAGATTTGGGTTAGGTTAGTAAAAAGGGAATCAGGCAACGGTCTGGGTTCCCTTTTTCGTTTTATAGATTTAATTCCAGAGTTAAGAAATTACAATATTTTAATTATACATCCACAAACATTGAAGAAGCCACCTCTTTAGCTTTTTCACTTCCGCATAATATTTCGAGCAATTGAAAAGCAAATCGCATTGAAGCTCCGGCGGCTTTACCGGTTAATACATTATTATCATACACGGTCATCTCTTTGCTATGATTTGCTTCTTTTAATTCATTTTCAAATCCGGGATAACAAGTGGCCTTTTTATCTTTTAACAGTCCAAGTGACCCTGGTATCATTGGAGCCGCACATATTGCACCAATTAATTTCCCCTCCGTCGAAAATTGAATTAACAATTCATTCAACTTGGCATGGTTCTTTAAATTTTTAGCTCCCGGCATTCCACCTGGTAATATTATTGTGGTGATCTCAGAGAAATCTGTTCTATCAAAGGTTGTGTCGGCTTTAATGGTTATTTGATGTGACCCTGTAACTTCTAGAGAGTTACTTATTGATATGGTACTTACTTTAACCCCGGCTCTTCTTAATACATCAACAGGAGTGAGAGCCTCTATCTCTTCAAAGCCATTTGCCAGAAATAATGCAACGTGTTCAATCATTATCAATCGTTTTAATGCTAAATTTAGCAATTACTGGCGAGTAAGTAAAGCGGTAGTGTGGAGATAAGTCTTTTAGTAGAATCGATCCCACAGGTTTAACTTATCAATTCTGCTTTTTATTGCAGTTTGACTTCGACCCAGTAAGTGAGCAATCTGATGTATGGGTTTTCCCTCAATAAACAACTGACTCAATTCAATTTCTTCTGCTTTTGTCCATCTGGCATTTCCATTCGAAAGTGAATTTCTGCCAAATTCTTTCTTAAGTTGAGTAGTTGAACCTGTGGATATGGTTTTCATTCCTTCAATATAGAAACCCGAAGGCAAAAGTTTATCAGGAAGGTGTAATTTGCTTTTTGTACGTGTAATGGCCACATATAATAAGTTGATTTCTTCTTCCAGTTGACTCGGTTGAATCTCATTTCCACTAATGCCGGCCTTTGCATTAAACAGGTTTTGCTCCGTAATAAAATCATCCTGAAGAAAAACTTCATCAAATTCTAAGCCTTTACATTTATGCACGGTGGAAAAGACCATCTCCGCTTCATCCTTATTGGCAATATCTACCTGACAATCCTTGATTCTTTTCATGTAATAGGGCAGATCCTTATGGTATTTCTCTACTAAATCAGTCAAAGGTTTCAGGTTTGTGCTGCCGGTTTCATTAATGTAGTCTTTTAATTCAGCAAACCCCGGCATCATGGCTATCTGAGGATCTTTAATCATGTGGCGCTGGCCATTGTACAGATTTAAGATATCATAAATCGAACCTCCTTCATCCGCAAAAGTGTAGGAGTTAAGCTGGCCTTCGAAATATATTTTTTTTAACTCACGTTGCTGAACTAAAAGTTCGATGGCTCGTGATAATAAACTACTGTTTGATCGAGCCAGAGTAACCTTGCCATCAACTGATCTTGATTTTCCCCGTCCGCTAATTTTTATTGAGCCATTGCGACCAATCATTCCTTTTAAGCCAATTACTGAAGAAGCCAATGCAGATACTTCATTGTTAAATCTAAAACTTTGACTCAGATATTGATTCTCGAAATCAACTTTCTGTAATGCATTTATGGCAAACCTCCATCCATAGATTTGCTGATGCTGATCACCAATAATTATTTTAGTGGCATGTTGGTTAAGGAAAATATCCAACATGGCAGGTGAAGCATCCTGCCCCTCATCAAATAGTATATATTGATGGGGTAATTGGATATTGGATAATTGAAACTGTTTCAAATAAAAGTCATGAATAATGTCAATTTCGCCATTATACATTTTTGCCAGAAATAGTCGCGTATAAAACAGGATTGCTTCATAATGATGTTTTACAAAGTTCAGACTCTCAGCTTCAAATACAATTTTTGTGTAATTTAATTCAGCTACTTTTTGTGCATTACTGTTACAAAAGTAGGTGGCGAACCGATATACGTGATTGGCAATTTTTAAGTGTAGTAAATCATTTGATTTTTGATGAATATTTAGGATCCGGACTAAATCATGCGCCTGATAAGTATATCTAAGTTTATAGGCTGAACCTCGCATTATATATTTAAATGCCAATGAATGTGCAGTTTCAACCTGAACATTATTCAATCCCATTTTTTGAAGCTTTAATTCTGCTTCCTGTTTAACCGACTTGTTGAAAGCAATATAGAGGATTGGTTTGTGATATCTGCGTTTGGCATACTCTAAAATAGTAGTCGTTTTACCAGACCCAGCTACCGCATTGACTTTTAAATCACCTTCCGTTTCTATTATGGATTGTTGCTCTTCCGTCAGTTGCATTAGCTCCTTTTTTAAGGTTCACAAAAGTCATAAAAGAAAGGATACCGAGCAAGTAAATCTTAAAGGAGATTTACTTCTAAAAGTAAATCTGTTTATCCATTCTCCATTGTTTATTCATACCCAGATAAGTAACTTTTGAGAAGGAAGGATTAAGTTTCTTCATGGAATCTAAAGGAGCGAAGCTTAATCTAATGGTAAAATCAATCCAAATGTAGAACCAAGGCCTTTTTTACTTTTTAGATATATTTTACCATTCATCAAGCTAGCGAGTGACCGAGCAATATTTAGTCCAAGCCCAAATCCACCATGTTGACTTCTATAATGAGAATCATCCCGACTAAAACGTTCAAATATCACTTTCTGTTGTAGAGTGTTTATTCCTACACCTGTATCGCTAACATATAATAATAAGGCTGACTTATACTCTGGGTAAGCTATAGCAATATCGGGAAAAGCTTGAAGGTTATCATATCCAAAAGTGATGCTTCCTTCTTCAGTAAATTTAACGGCATTAACTAAAAAGTTATGCATTATCTGATTGATCCGTAATTCATCACCTGTGAGTTGTCCTTGTTTTGGATTGGTTTTTTTATGTAATTCTAAATTCATCTTATCATTTGATGCCAATAGAGGTAAGGTGGTCATATATAGCTGATCAAACATTCGTTCTAAGTCAAAAGCTTTGTTCACTAGCTTAATTTCATCGGCATCGATTAGTGATAAATCAAGAATGTCGTTAACCAATTGAGATAAAAGGTGAGTATTGGTGTGAATGATTTGCAGGTATTGTTTTAGTTCGTCATGCGGGTCTTCGATCATCGCCAGTTCTGAAAAACCGGAAATGGCATTTAAAGGAGTTCTAAGCTCGTGTGATACATTGGCTAAAAATGCTCCTTTCAAGCGATCTGACTCTAAGGCTTTATCCCTTGCCTTTTCAACTAATGATCTGTTTTTCTTTTCTATGGCTATATACCGTACTAAAACAATTATGGCGAATACCATAATGATTATCAGTAAAGAAAACCAGATAATAATCATCTTATACCTGCTAAATACAGTGATTGGTTTACTTATAAAAACTGTACCTGCAGGTGCTCTTTTCGGATCAATCCCAAATTCAATAAGTTTGGAATAGTTAAAAATAAATCCCGATTGAGTATTAAATATTCTTTGCTCTATTTGCTCACCGTCCAACAAACGCTTAGCAATTAAAGCTGTCGTTTTTCCATGTTCTTCCGAATAGGCAAACCTGCCCCCTGTAATATTTTCAATGTCAGCAATGTAGCTTGAGAATATTGGGATATTACAGTTGTCAGCAAGCAATTGAGCTACTTTAATATCATCTGCATTATTTCCATCAGCATATTTGGTAACTCCAAAATAAAAGAGTGCCGCGTTTTTCTTTTGGTTTATTTCATCTATAACAGCAAGAGTGTTATCGTTTGTAATTGTATCGATTATTTCCAGTGAAATTCGATATTCATTTTGAATCTGTTGTATGGCTTGTTTCTTATAAACCTCTCCGGTAATCGTATTATCTGCAATAACAATCACTTTCTCCATGTCAGGGTACAGATCTTTAATGGCGTTAAATGTAAGACTCAGTACCGTTTGTTCTCTTACGCCCACAAGGTTTAATTCTTGCAAGTCATAATCTTCTGGATTTGATATTCCACAAAATACTATAGGTTTATTTTCGAATAATGAATCATTACGATGTTTAACCACAAAATCCAAAGCAGCATTATCAGCAACAATTATCAGATTTATTGAGGTATTGCCATATTTATTATTTAAATATTCTAAAAAATTGAAGTGCGGACTTGGCTTTCTTGAATCCATAAACTCAGATAGTAAATTGTTATCTTCCCAATTACTATATTGTTTGGATATTCCTTCTGTAACTTTTCTTGTCCAAATGTAATCTATACTGTACGAACTAATATAAAGAGTATTGTTTTGCTTATTGTTTAACTCCATCTGTCCATTGCAGAATAGGAACGGAAAGAAAAACACTAAGAAGTAAGTAATACTAATTAGTACTCTTTGAGATATTATGTAATTCATTCACTATGATTTATGATTCACGAAAATAGATAAATTAATCTGTTTAGCGAAAATCAAAAATAATCGATAGGTCTTGCTAACCAATAATGTCGTGTAACTTACTTTAGTGCATTGACCGCAAAGGAAGCTAACCAATGTGTACCTTCATAGTTTCCATCAGTAATGTTTGGTAAAGAATGCTTAATATGAAGATTAGCAATTTTTATAAGATGGTTATACTCTTCATATTGATTTGCCAAAGCATATAAACACCAGGCCCTGCTGAAATTGACACCATCCAGATGCACTAATTTGCCG
Source organism: uncultured Carboxylicivirga sp. (assembly GCA_947503525.1). Taxonomy (GTDB): domain Bacteria; phylum Bacteroidota; class Bacteroidia; order Bacteroidales; family Marinilabiliaceae; genus Carboxylicivirga. Next base: position 1,269,821 of record CANNEA010000001.1, read on the forward strand.
TCTGTTCGATCGCTTACCAGGCTAGGTTCAATCTTAAACTTGGGATCAGATAACTCTGGCATAAATGCACTCATCCATGCTAGAAATTCATCTTTACTTAAAACGCGACGCATAATATCAATCTCTTGAAAACAAGGGGAAAGGAAATCGAATCCACTCGGTTCCCATTTTAAAGGACAGGCTTCGTCGGCTAAATAGAAATCACGAGCTCTATAGCTAATCATATTTTTGAGAGTAGTATTACCAACAGCATGTGCATAATCCCAGGCGAAACTCATTCCAAAGGCAGTATTTGTGTGCTCACCGACGCGAATAGGATAATTTAGCCTCGGTAAGAAATCAAAATACTTTTCAACAATGAAATCGGTAAGTGGTTGAAGGTTTTTTTTCAGTATTTTTGCATCAGCATTGTCCCAGGTATGGAGTTCTTCGGCTAATTTAAGTAACCATGCCCACCCATAAGTGCGTTCGAAGGATTTTTCAGAGGGGCGTTTAAAATATTCAAGTTCAATAAGAATATTAGAAGCGCTGATATTTTCTTTCAATTTTTGAAGTATTACCTCTCTTTGATTCAGTTCAGGATAATCTTTGAGAAGCTTAATAAGCATCCAGTGACCATGAACAGCCGAGTGCCAATCGAAACAACCATAAAAAGCCGGGTGTAAATCTTTAGGTGTGCCAATGTCTTTCTCAGATCCCAGAGTTTGATTGAGTTTATTGGGAAACTCAATTTGCATGCAATGTATTGGTAATTCGGCCAGTCGATTTGCCTCTTTGAGATTAAGAACGATTTGCTCATTCTTGATGCCAGGATTTGAGTCTTTTGTTTTCTTTACATCGTTAAGACATGAACTTAATATTAGACTTAATGCTATAAGGTGTATTTTCATGATATCCTCTTTAGAATTAACTAATTCTGTAATTACTTAAATATTCTTCGTGTTCTCGTAATAAGCGATGAGCCTCTTTCAGTGAAACTTCTTGGAATCGAATAGTATCTCCTGGTTTTAATTGTGCCAGTTTGCTATGGTCAGTGCTGATGATTTGTCCTATACGCGTATATCCGCCTATTGTCTGGCGGTCGGCCATCATAATAATGGGAGAACCATCACCGGGTACCTGAATTGTGCCAAATCCAATAGCGGATGACACAATATCGGAGTTTCCGTTAATTTGAGTTAGCGATTTCCCCGAAAGACGATAACCCATTCTATCACATTGTGGTGTTAATTTATAGGAAGAGGTGAGCAGGTTTTTGATGCTATTCCAATTAAAGCGCTCTTTTTCCGCGCCAGGTAGTATACGTAATAGTACTTCAGTTTTAAATGTGGGAATGTGTTTGTTTTTTATACTTAATCTCTTCGGGTTTTTAGTAACTCCAACAAAATTGAGCTCATCATTTGCTTTCAATGCCCTTCCCATAAAACCACCAAATTTGCCCCTTAAGTAGGTTGATTTACTTTCCATGATGATCGGCACATCAAAACCTCCGGCAATGGCAAGGTATGATCTGGCTCCTTCCTCAATTTGTCCGATTTCAACCATATCACCTGCTTTTATCTTGATCGTTTTATAGCATGATTTTACTCGGGAGTTAAGCTTTATTTGACATTTTCCTCCAGTTACAGCAATGCAGGCATCATTCAAAAATTGCAGACTGGGTCCTAAAAGTGTTATTTCCAGACATGCTTCGTTAAATGGGTTACCTACCAGATAATTGGCCAGTTGTAAAGATGTAGTATCCATGGCTCCACCAACTGGCATACCAATGTTTTGGTAATTAGCTCTGCCCAAATCCTGAATAGAGCTTAGTAGACCTGCTTGGATGATTTTAACTTTGGCCATTGTTAATCATTATAGTTTCGCTTTTAACAAAGTATTGTTTGTTTCGAATTGCTTCTTTAATGTCGTGATACTCGACAGGACTTATCGGGTCAAACTTTATATGATCACCGGATTGGATCAGTACTTCTGGTGTTCTGCTAATATCAAACATCTTTAAGGGGGTTTTACCAATAATTTGCCAACCTCCCGGACTGTCGATCGGATAAACTCCCGTTTGCTTATCGGCTATACCAACAGCGCCAGCCTTTATTTTTTGTCTGGGTTTATATTTCCGTGGTGTAGTAATTTTTTTATCTAATCCACCCAAATAAACAAATCCGGGAGTAAACCCTAACATATAAACCAGATATTCGACTGATGAGTGAAGGTTTATAACTTCTTCAACATCTAATTCATTGTGTCTGGCAACAAAGCTTAGGTCCGGAGCAAATTCCTCATGGTAACATACGGGAATATGTATGAGCTTGGATGCAGAATTAAAATCATTAATGGTATTTATGTCAATGGCTTTTAACTTACTTAAAAGCGTTTCATAATCAATTATTGCAGGATCATAGCAAACCGTAACATCACAATACGCTGGTACTATCTGGCTAACACCCCTTATATGAAGTTGTTCTATTGCCCGAGTGAAGTTTTTTACTTTTCGATGTGTTTTGATATCAATATCATAACCAAAGCGAACAATAAAAGCCTTATCCCCGGACATATGGAATTCTGGATTCATAATACTAGGCTTTGATTGGACGAATAGCAATATTATTGGCTTTTAGTTCCTCATTCAGTTTTCGGGCAAATAATAAAGCTTCCTTATTATCACCATGAATACATATACTATCAGCTTTCATGTTAATCGTACTACCGTCAATGGAGGTTAGCTTCTGCTTATTTATCATACTTGAAACCTGATTTATACATTCATTTTCATCATGTATTATGGCCAAGGAATTTGAACGCGTAACCAATGAGCCATTTTTGTTATATCTGCGATCGGCAAAAGCCTCATTAGCTGTTTTTAGACCAAGCTCCATTGCTGCCTCAATCATTTTAGAATTGGCAAGTCCATAAAATATTAAATGAGCATCAATTTGCTTTACAGCTTTGGCAATTGTACGAGCCATCTCAAAATTATTAGCTGCCATATTGTACATAGCTCCATGTATTTTCACATGACTTAGGTGGCCTCCCAAAGCCTCAGTCATTGACTTGAGTGCACTTACCTGATATAAAATAGAACTATAAAGATCATCCGGACTAAGTTTCATTTCCCTTCGGCCAAAACCCTGAAGGTCGCTGAAACCCGGATGGGCCCCTATGGACACATTGTTTATCAATGCTGCCTCAATGGTCTTTTGAATAACCAATGGGTCACCTGCATGAAAACCACATGCGATATTGGCAGAAGAAATATATTTGAATATTTCTTCAGACTCTCCCAGTGAATAAGGTCCAAAACCTTCGCCCAGATCGCAATTAATATCTATAGTACGCATGTTATTTCTAAATTAATCCTAAAACTGACAGAATACTTCTTAATCCTAAGCCTAATGTAGTTAAAACCACCAAGGTACCAGCAATGTTTGAAGCCAAAGTATTGGTGTATTTTCCCAATAAATTTTTGTTATTCATAACTACTACTAAAAAGATTGCTATTACGGGCAGTAATAATCCATTGGTGACCTGTGCAAACAATATGGCTTGGATAGGTTTATAGCCGATGCTTGCAAAAACAATTCCTATACCTAGAATAAACATCCATACTATTTTAAAACGCCAGTTTTTCATGCCTTTATCCCATCCCAAAATTCCGGATGTTGCATAGGCGGCTGCCAATGGAGCTGTAATTGAAGAAGATATACCTGCTGCAAATAAGCCTGTGGCTAAGAAATATTTAGCCCACGAACCTAAAACCGGCTCAAGCTGGATGGCCAGGTCATTGGCACCTGTGATAGAGTTGCCCTGACCAACGAAGGCCACAGAAGATGTAATGATAATGCTCATAGAAATCAGTCCACCGATAATGACAGAAAAGACTATATCAAACTTGGCTTTGCCTAACTCCTCAGGTTTTTTCCACCTTTCGCCAACTGCAGAGGCATGAAGAAAGAGATTATACGGAACCACAGTTGTTCCAATCAATCCGACTAACATTAAAATCGATTTATTCGGCAAGGACGGAATAAACATGCCTTTAAGTATATCGAGGATATTTGGTCCAATGACAATAACTGTAGTGATGAACACGAAACTCATTAACAATACAAGTGCAATTAATGAGCGTTCCAGCAATTTGTAACTGCCTGTCATTAACAATGCAAAAGCAATGCTACCAATAATTATACTTATCAAGCTGATATGTTCTTCTCCGAATACTGCACTTGCACCTAAGGCCGAGCCTAGTATGTTACCTGTCTCATAAGCGGCATTACCAATAACAATGGCTGAAAGAATCAAGATGATAACCACTGTTCTGAGAATTGGTGATTTTAACTGAGTACGAATAGATTCGCCCAATCCTTTTTGTGTTACAACACCTAAACGGGCAGTCATTTCCTGCAGTATTATAGTGGCTAATACCGAAAAAAGCAAACCCCATAAGAGAGCCATTCCAAAATTCGCGCCTGCCAATGAACATGTTGTGATTGTGCCCGGGCCTATAAATGCAGCAGTTACTAAAGTACCTGGCCCAAGCTCTTTAAATTTTGATATAAATTGGTTTGAAGATAATTTACCCATAGTGATGGTATAGAATTATTAGTTCTCAAAAAACTAGTAGTTACAAGTGAGTTACATGGGTTGAATGTTTGACTAAAATAGAAAGAATATTTGGATGGACAAGTGTAGATTCATTGTCAATTAGTTCTACTCTATGTGCACTAACTACTGAGAGCTTGGATTGTCTTAAATACCGTTTAAGAATTTATTAATAATAGATTTCTTGTAATTTTAATAAATGAACGTTCATTCAATAAGAAAATAATTATATATTTGCCTCACTTTAAAAATGGGAATGAAAGCCAGAGGAAAAATAAAGGATAAGAAGGGTGCCATATTAAATGCTGCTTTGACATTAATAACCAAATATGGTTTGCACGGCGTAAGCATGAAGATGATTGCAGAGGAAGCCAATGTAGCTGCGGGCACCATTTATATTCATTTTAAGAATAAGGAAGAAATGTTGTCTTCTCTGTATTTAAATATTACTAATGAAATCAATCTGATGGTAGGTCGGCACTATAAGGCCAATGTATCGTTTAAGGATAATTTTATTTTGATTTGGAGTGAGATATTAAAAGAATACATTAAAGATCAGAGGGTACCTGATTTTATATCACAATTTGCGTTTTCGGCTGAGGATGCAAGTGCAGATAGTACGCAGTTACTTGCACCAATTTATGAACTGTTTGAGAAGGCACAGAAGGAAAACGTTATAAAAAATATGCCTATGCCCGGACTTGTTGCTCTAGCGCATGGTCCGATTACTGCCTTAGTTAGAATGGCAAGAAGTTCAAAGTTTGAAATAAGCAGTATTGATGTCGAGAACTATGCCGAAGCCTGCTGGGACGCCATAAGGAGTAATCAATAGTTAGTCATGATTAATTGTAAAGTATGCATTTGTTTTGCCCAAATACTCGAATAAACAAACAATAAGTTCAAAAATACAATCTAAAATATAATATAATGAAGAAAGGAATATTACTATCCATACTCTGGCTATCGAGCTTTGTAATATACTCAAGAGCCCAGGAGCTTGCTTTAGATAGTAGTCGTCAATTATCTTATTTTATTGAGGCAGCTATTGCCCATAATAAATTATTGAAAAGTCAACGCTTAGAGTTGGAGAAACAAGGTCTTATCAAAAAGCAAATATACCATACATACCTACCTAAATTAGAGGCCAGCGGTACATATGCTTACTCTAAAGGGAAATTGAACATAGATACGGATCCTGTTCCATTTACTTTTCCGGGTTTGACACTGCCAATTACCGGAATGCCTCCAATGACGATTCCTCCAATGGACATGGCTATTCCCGGTTTGGACCATTCAATGGATTATAGTGGTAATCTTTGGATGGGAGGTTTAACAGCCAAGTGGACCATTTTTACAGGGTTAAAAGTGCCTTATCTGGGAAAGGCCATGCAACACAAGATTAGGGCTGAGGAATATATGCTTGATCAAAGTGAGGCTGATATTATTGAAGAGGTTTCATTTTATTACGATAATATAGCACTGTTGGCTCAATCGAGTAAATTGCTTCAAGAAAGTGAAAAACGTTTGGACAGGGAATCTAAAGTGGCCAAACATGCATTACAAGAAGGACTAATTACTCAGCATGATTTCCAAAAGATTGAGATTGCAATACTTGAGCTGGCTTCCAAACAAATTGAATATGATGGCAAACGTAGCTTGCTTCACTTAAAGCTGAAGCAAATGACAGACTTGTCGTTAGAGGAGATTGCGCTAGTTAAAATAGACTTGCATCCAATAAAAAGTTTTAATCATGTAGGAACTTATTTAAACCGCCCGGAATTAAAGGCGTTAGATGAGGCTATTATCGCCAATGAGTACAAAGCTAAAAGCGAGCTTAGTGGTTACCTTCCAAAAGCTCAGGTGTTTGCTACTCACCAGTATGCTGGTTTTACAAATGGTGAAGTTGGGCCAGTAGGGTTTAATAAGATTAACGCTTATCCTATTAATGCCGTTGGTGTTGGACTTAAGTGGGAGCTATTTGATGGTTTGCATACGCATAGTGAGCGTAAAAAAGCCAAAATTGAGATTTTGCAAACTCAAAACAAACGAGATGAGGCTGCCGAGTTACTAATGTTGAATTATAATAACTGCTACAGCAATTTTCAGGTTAATACTGCAAAAGAGGCTTTAAAAATCAAACAACAAGAATCATCCCTTAAAAGTCTTCAGATTTCATATAAAGAGTATCAGAATGGTTTGATTAATATTAGTGAGTTGCTTGAAGCGCTAACTGATTATGAGAAAATCGTTTTGGATTATTATCAAACCGTATTTGATCAGAGACAAAGTGCTGTTAAGTTAATGAATGCCACCGGTGATTTAAACGCATTATCTATTCAAAAGTAAAACTATAAGTAGGTTCACTAATAGTGTACTTGCATCTAAATACTAAAACAATGAAAGCAATTCTAAAAATACAATTCCTAATAGTTATAAGTTTATTTGTTGGGTGCAAACCTAAACAAATTGAAGGTATACAAGGTAAAGTTAAACGCGATGCCTTAATGGTGGTTTCAAAATACCCGGGACGAATTCTTGATATTCATGTACAGGAAGGCGATAAAGTGAGAAAAGGGGATACCTTAATGCTGTTGGATATGCCTGAGGTTGAAGCTAAACTTGAGCAGGCCAAAGGTGCTGTAAGTGCGGCTCAGGCACAATATCAAATGGCTGTGAAAGGAGCAACAAATGAACAATTGGATCAGGTGATGGCCAAATTAGATGCGGTTACAGAGCAATATAATTATGCCGCAAAATCATATCAAAGAATTAACAACATGTTTAAAGATAGCATGGTATCGGTTCAAAAACACGATGAAGTGTATATGAAATATCAGGCGGCCAAGGCACAGTATAATGGCGTTAAAGCTAAGTACAATGAGGTTAAAAACGGCGTCAGAGATGAAAAAATTCAAATGGCTTTAGGTACATATGAACGTGCCAAAGGGACTTTACAAGAAGCCAATGTGGCTTATGCAGAACGCTATTTAATTGCCCCGCAAAATATGACTGTTGAAACGATTGCCTTGCATGCAGGAGAATTGGTTTTACCGGGGTATGGTGTTATGACCGGCTATGAGCTTAATAAAGCATTTTTTCGATTTACAGTGGCAGAAAGCAAAATTACCCAATATAAAGTTGGTCAAGATATAATAGTGAACAGTCCATTTACGGATAAAGACTATCGTGCAAAGGTTGTTTCAGTAAAACAATTAACTCGCTATGCAAATATTACATCTGCGTTCCCGGAGTACGAAATGGGTGAGTCGATTTATGAACTGAAGGCACTTCCTCAGAACGAAGTAACTGACTTGTTGACAAACCTTACTGTTCTACTAAAATAATTCAAAAGGATGAAAAATTTTATTTCCTTATTAAAACGAGAATTTAAACTGTTTACCAGTAATTCGGTTGTGGTTGCCATTTTTATTGGTGCCCCTTTGGCCTATGGTTTATTATTGGGAGCAGTTTACAGTAAAGGTAAGGTCAATAACCTGCCTGTTCTGGTGGTTGATATAGATGATACGCCTTTAAGCCATCGTGCCATAGAAATGCTAGATGATAGCGAAATACTATTGGTTGATGTGAGTCATGGTAATGATGATATTAAACAAGCTATTATTGACAAGGATTATAGTACCATTATTACCATACCTTATCGTTTCGAAGCTGAGATTATTCAAAAACGCCATCCGGAGATTAAAGTTGAAATTAATTCAGCAAATATTGTACCGGCCAATTATGCCGCAAAGGCTGTTCAGGTGGCATTAGGAACTTTAAATGCTGGTATTGAAATTCAAAGTCTCACAAAAACGGGAATGCCGGCGATAACCGCATTGGAACAGTATGAAGCTTTTAGTGTAAGCTATGCGCGTTTCTTTAATAAGTCGGGCAACTATGTTAGTTTTATGTGGCCAGGTGTTTTAGGTGTTATTCTTCAGCAGGTTTTTATGTTGGTGATGGCTTTAAGCTTTGCGCGTGAATTTGAAGATAAAACATATCATACTGAGTTTTATCCAAGGGTAAATAATGCCTGGTATGCCATGCTGATAAAGGCTTTACCTTTTTGGGTGATGGGCATTGGAATTGTGGCACTACTATGGAGTATGTTTCCCTTGTTTAAAGTGCCATTTCAGGTTGATCCTCTGGCTATGGTTTCCCTGCTTGTTGCATTGATTCTGTCTGTTACCTTTATGGGTATTGCGGTTAGTTTAGCTATACCTAGTCAGCTCAAAGCTACTGAGATCTTAATGGTAATTGCAACGCCAAGTTTTATCTTAAGTGGTTTTACCTGGCCTTTGTCACAAATGCCTGAAGGCATTGTTTTGCTGGCTAAAACCATTCCATTAACTCATTTTCTGGAAGGGCTTCGAAAGTTGATGCAATATGGTGCTACTTTCAATGACATCTTGCCGCAGCTCAAAGGACTTATGTATATTACTATTGTATTTGCTGCAATTTGTTATGCTTTATTCAAAATATTACCTAACCTAAAGAAGTCATCCGTCTAAAAGGATGAACATTGTGAATGAGCCGCCTCTGATTTTAATTGTCAGGGGCTTTTTTTATTAATGACAAAAGGATAACGGTTGAGTTCAAAATGGATTAAGTAAATGTAATGTTTAAGTGTTATCCATACTGAAAATCGGAATCTTGAATGGGTCAGTTAAATGTAATCAGCAATATAGCTGTCCCGACAACTTTTTATATCCTGCAAAAAAATCGGTTCAAAATTGATATAATGAGAAATATCTCATTATATTTGTAGTGAGAAATATCTCATAAACGTATTTAATTCCCATTATGCCAAGACGTAGAAGATTAAGAAGGGTGGTTGCTCCACCGGGATTTAAGGGTTTTAAACCATATGGTGTGTTTAAGTCATCAGAAGATAAGGTTGAACTTTTGTATGAAGAATATGAAGCGATTAAGCTTTCGGATTACGATGGACTAAACCATGAAAATGCAGCCAGCTTGATGGGTGTTTCTCGCCCAACATTTGCCCGGATATATGAGAGTGCCAGAAAAAAAATTGCACAAGCTCTGGTTGAGAATAAGGAAATAATGTCGGTGTATGGAAATGCATTACTGGATAAGCATTGGTTTTTATGTAAGGATTGTCATGCCCGGTTTACAATTCCCCAATCATTAACTCAACAAATATGTGCCTTATGCTCCTCTAAAAATATTGAACCTTTAAAAGAGATTGTATGAAAACATTAATATCAGCATCAGAGAATAAAGTGGAAGCCTTGTTTGATAAACGTTTTGGCAGAGCTGCATGGTTTTGTATCTACGATGAAATAAGCGGAGCTATTGAGTTTGTTGAAAACGAAAATGTTAATGCCAGTAATGGAGCAGGTTCAAAAGCTGCTGAAACAGTTATAGCACATGATGTTAAAAAAGTAATATCTGGTGATTTTGGTCCAAAAGCCAAGGAGTTGTTAGAAAAGTTCGAAATACAGATGGTTATCATTCAGGATGATAGCTTGACGATTGAACGCATTATTACAAAACTTAGAAAATAAAATTATGCCGGGATTTGATAAGACTGGCCCTGAAGGACAAGGATCTCGAACAGGCCGAATGATGGGTAAATGTAATTCAAAAAACACTTCCTGTGATGGAAGTGGGCTAAGGAATGGAAGTGGAGGTCATGGATTCGGCAACAGAGAGAATAGCGGACGTGGCAAGGGTGCACAAGGTAAATAAATGCTAGCTGGGGCTCTGTTTTTATTTGCTTTAGGATAAGTCAAACAGGACACATGGTTTAATGATTTGATTTTTCAATATTAAAATAATTAAAAATGACGAAAAAAATTGCAGTACCTGTTAATGAAGCAGGAATATTGGATGCACATTTTGGACATTGCAAGTTTTTTGCACTGCTACATACCAATGGAAAACAAATTGTGTCTGAAGAAAAGGTTATACCACCTCCTCATGAACCTGGACTGTTGCCACGTTGGTTAGGTGAGAAAGGCGTAACAGATATCATTGCTGGTGGTATGGGGCAGAAAGCCATACAATTATTTACGCAAAATGGTGTTAATGCTTTTGTTGGTGCTCCAAAGCGTAGCGCAGTTGAGTTGGTAGAAGGGCATTTAAATGGAGAGTTAAGCTTTAATTCAAATTATTGCAATCATGATACTAACCACAGTTGCACTGGACATTAACTGCCCTCTTAGGATTTTATCCAATGCCTTTCTAAAAGCAAATAAATTACTGAATAAGTCATTTCCTTTTTATTCGGCTGATAATTAAATCTAGTTAATGGTCGGATAATTTGAATGTATCACAAATAATTAAGGTTATAAATGTCATATAAAATAGCCATCGCAAGCGGTAAGGGTGGAACTGGTAAAACAACGGTTGCTATTAATCTTTTAGTATCATGGCAAAGGGTTATTGGAGAGCATATTGAGTTGGTGGATTGTGATGTGGAAGAACCTAATGCCATGATCTTTTTTCCAGAAGCACAAAAAGAAAAGGAAGAAAGTATTTTACAACTTATCCCGGAAATCAATCGTGATTCATGTACCTTTTGTAAGGCATGCGTTGAGTATTGTGAGTTTAATGCCATTTCACTTATTCCTCATGTAAGGTTTGCCGAAGTTAATCAGAGTCTTTGTCACTCATGTGGCGCTTGTTTAGTTGCCTGTAAGCACAATGCCATTAATGAAATTCCATATCCAATAGGCAAGGTTTCAAGCTATAAAACGAATAATGGATACTTCATAAAAGAAGGGCGCTTAAAAATTGGTTCGCTTATGCAAACCATGCTTATTAAAGAACTTAAAAAAAGGGTAAGCGAGCATTCTAATATTATACTCTATGATGCGCCTCCAGGTACTAGTTGCCCCGTGGTTGAAACAATCAGCGATACAGACTATGTAATTATTGTTGCCGAACCAACCCTGTTTGGATTATATGATTTAAAACTGATGATAAAATTAACCAGGGAAGTTAATCTTCCTTTTGGTGTGATTATTAATAAATCAGGTTTAGGGGATCGTCAGGTATATAATTTTCTCAGAGAGGAAGGTATTCAGTTATTAGGTGAAATCCCTTTTAGCAAAGAATATGCTGGATTATATGCAAAAGGAGATATTGTGGATAAGGCATCTGAAGGTATCCAAGAGGTGTATAAAAATGTTGTCGCTAAACTTTCAAATGAGATAATGCAGTATGATTGAGATAACGGTTTTAAGTGGCAAAGGTGGAACGGGTAAAACCAGTATTACGGCAGCCCTGGCTTCAATAGCTGAGAGTGCAGTCTACTGCGATAATGATGTAGATGCTGCTGACCTTCATTTGTTATTTAAACCAAAGGTGAAGGAAAAATACCTCTTCGAAAGTGGATGGAACGTAATAATTAATTCGGATACATGTAAACTATGCAACATATGCATAAAGCATTGCAGATTCGACGCCATTTATTCAGATAAAAATGGAGGGTTACAGATTAACCCTCATAAATGTGAAGGGTGTAGACTTTGTGAACGTATCTGCCCGGAAAGTGCCATTAGTTCAGTCAAAAATAATAATAATCAATGGTTTGTGTCTGATTCTCGTTTTGGTACATTGGTTCATGCAGAAATGGGGCCTGGGGAGGAAAACTCAGGAAAATTGGTAAGTCAGGTGCGCAAAAAAGCAAAAGAAATTGCCTTATCTGAAAACAAAAAATTTGTCATTAATGATGGCCCTCCCGGAATTGGTTGCACCACCATTGCATCCCTTACTGGCACCAATAGGGTGCTATTGGTTATTGAACCCACTAAGTCAGCTTTGCATGATGCTTTTCGACTGCTTGAATTAATTCATTCTTTTAAAATTAAGGCTTTTGCAATAATCAATAAATATGACATTAATATGGAGCTTGTTCGGAAAATAGAATTATTTCTGAATGAAAAGAATATACCTATACTGGCTTATATCCCATTTGATGAATGCATGGTTGAATCCATGACTAAAGGACAAACCATTGTTGAGCATCAAGTGAATTCTACATCTTCCGAATTGATAAAGAAGGCATGGGAGAAGATAAGCATTTTATAAAATTATTTAAAATGGGATAACATGAAAATCAACAAAGTAAAACTTAATCTATTATTAGATATATTAATGTTTATCCATATGTTGCCGATAATCGGAATCGGTTTTCTCATTAAGTCTGTTCTCGTGCCGGGATACGAACGAAATAGTATTTATGGCCATGATGTTGAACTTTATTTTTGTGGAATTGATCGTCATCAATGGGGAACAATTCATTTTCTATTCAGCTTGGTACTGATTTTTTTATTAGGTCTACACATTGTTTTTCACTGGAAGCAAGTTGTTTGCATTTTTAATAAAATGCTACCATTACGACTTGTACGTGTTGTAATAGCATTAGTATTATTGATGTTAACAATCGTCATTGGTATACTCCCCCTGATTGTTACTCCACAAATTAAGGAAAATGTCTCTCATAATGCCCATGCTAATGAATTACCGGGAGTTTCTCATACGTATGAGCCTAAGCAAATTAAAAAGCAGTTCCATAATATCGAATCAACGAAAGATGGTTCGGCTGGTAATACACATGGCGGACATGCCAAAATAGAAATATATGGCTACATGACCTTAAATGAGCTTGCAAAGAAGTACAAGGTAAATGCAAAGGCTTTAGCATTAAGTATTAATGTTCCACAAGGAAATATGGATGAACGCCTAGGTAGGTTAAGGAGGAAGTATGGTTTTGAATTAAGTGATCTGAAAAGATATTTAGAAAACAAATTGACTGAAAATATTGCAAATGAAGAAGATGTAAAATAGCACTAGTCAGGAGGTTTAATTTCAATTGAGATCAGCTGAATTGACTTAAACCCGTTGGACTTCATCCTTAGTCGAGTTGTTTAGTTTTTGTTTTAACTAGAATTGATTTACAGAAGATATGATAACAGACAAAATGCAAATACGACCCCGTTACGGGGAAGTTGATCAAATGGGCTATGTGTACCATGCAAACTATGTTACGTATTGCCATCAGGCTCGAACTGAACTGCTTCGTAAGATCGGCCTGCACGACAGTTTACTTGAATCTGAAGGCATCATGCTTCCTGTAATTTCATTTGATATTCGGTATAAAAAGCCAGCACATTACGATGAAATATTAACCATCACAACAAGGGTTAGAGAGTTACCTGATGTGCGGTTTAATTTTGAATTTCAAATTACAAACAGCTTTGGGGAATTGCTTTCAACAGTAAAATCAACGGTCGTATTCGCCGATAGTGTAAATCGGAATCCTGTGCGAATACCTCAATTTGTTAAAGTTGCCATTCAAGAACATTTCTATAAAATAAAGAAATGCATCTGACAGTTTTAACTGATCAATTTATGAAGAATATTAAAGTCAGGCAAGTTTACCCTTCGCATTGTACGGAACAGGATGCCATCTGTGCTTTTAAAAATGAGTTGAAGACCTTTCAGGTGAAAACCGGTCAAAGAATAAAAATATGAATCGAAAAGAAATTAGTATTCAGCCTATTGGAGTAATACATACTCCACACCATGATATAAGCAATATGCCTATTCAGCCAATTGCTGCAGTGGGAATAAAAGGGTATATCGAGCTTTTTCCCGAATATGTTGATGGATTAACAGATTTGCAAGGTTTTTCACACATTACCCTGGTGTATCACTTTCATAAAATAGAAGGATACCAACTGATGGTGAAGCCTTTTATGGATAATGTCGAACATGGCATATTTGCATGCAAGGCCCCCAAACGACCCAATGCAATTGGTATTTCTACAGTAAAGCTCTTGAAGGTTGAAAACAATTTAGTGCATATAGAAATGGTTGATATGTTAGACCAAACACCATTAATTGATATAAAACCATTCTTTCCCAAGTACGATAATAGACTTGATACAAAATCAGGATGGTTGGATAAAGCCACATCAATATCTGCTGATAGAATGCGCTCAGATAATCGTTTCAAATAAAAATAATTTAAAGCATAGCAGAATGGCAAAAAAAATTATAGTAATCGGTGGTTCAGCAGCAGGCCCTAAAACTGCAGCAAGAGCCAGAAGAATGGATGAAACTGCAGAAATAACCATGTTTCAAAAAAGTCCTGACTTATCAATGGCATCCTGTGGTTATCCATATTTTGTTGGTGGATTTTTTGATGATAGAAATAAGTTATTATGCACGCCAACAGGAGTTGTTCGTGATCCTAAATTTTACTGGAATGCCAAAGGAATAGTGGCAAAAGTAAATACCGAAGTCACAAAAATCGACCGAAAGAAGAAAGAAATTGAGTTTGTGGATTTAACGAACGGTGACAAAGGCTGCCAGGCATATGATAAGTTGATACTCACAACCGGTGCCACAGCTAATATGCCGCCGGTTCCAGGAATAGAACTTGAAGGTATCACAACTCTTCAGACGATGCAAGATGCAGATTACCTTCGAAAAATCAGGGACGAAGGTAAAATAAAAAAAGCAGTTGTTATTGGTGGAGGCTTAATTGGAATTGAAACTTTGGAAGCCTTGCATTTAGCTGGCATTGAATTAACCATGATTGAGCTTTTGCCACAGTTGCTTACTTTTTTGGATTGGAAAATGGCGAAATTGGTTGAAAATTACCTTAAGTCAAAAGCCAATGTGATTACTCAAAACGGGGTGGCTGAATTCCTTGGAGAAAACAATAAATTGGTTGGAGTAAAACTGCAAAACGGGACTGAGATTCCATGCGAATTGGCGGTAGTAGCTATTGGCGTAAAGCCGAATATAAAGCTTGCCAAAGAGGCCGGATTACATATTGGAGGTTTAGGAGGTATTATTGTGAATGAACATATGCAAACCTCCGATCCTGATATATATGCAGCGGGGGATTGTTGTGAAATTAAAAATACCATAACGGGCAGAAATGTACTTGCTCCATATGGCGATTTGGCTAATCTCGAAGGTAGGGTTGTTGGAGAGAACGTTATCAAAGGAAATGTGGCAGTCTTTCCCGGAACTCAACAAACTGGTATTTGCAAGTTGTTCGACTATGGTATTGGCATAACAGGTTTATCAGAAGCAAAAGCAAAGGAAGCTGGTATTGATTACGTTAAGGTGATAAATGCCAGTCCTGATAAGCCCGGTTTTATGAATGGGAAACTGTTAATAAGCAAGTTGCTGGCAGAAAAGGAATCGGGTAAGTTATTAGGCGCACAGTGCATCGGTTTGGGTGATGTAAGCAAACAGCTAGCCATTTGGGCTACGGCTTTAAAGGGTGGTTTACGTATTGATGATATGGTTAATGCAGATCTACCATATGCCCCGCCATTTTCTTTGGCAATCGATCATAGCATAGCAACAGCACATATTTTGCAAAATAAAATACATGGAATTTTTGAAGGGATATCATCATTGGAATTAAAAGAAAAATTAGCTAATAAAGATAATGTTTTTCTGCTTGATGCCCGTGGAGCCGATGAGTATGAACAAACGCGCCTTGGAATAGGAGAGACTCTTATTCCCATTGGAATGCTTCGCAAAAGATTAAATGAACTCCCTGCAGATAAAAACCAGGAGATCATAACTTTTTGCAAAATATCCTTAAGAGGCTATGAGGCGGCCGTGCTGTTAAAGGCGCATGGTTACACCAATGTAAAGGTACTGGAAGGAGGCATAATGGCCTGGCCTTTTGCAAAAGAAAAGTAAAATGAAGCACAAATTAAAGGCTTTATACTTCCAGATATAGAGTTTAATATTAATCTTAAAACACTAAGAAATGGAAAATCAAGAACAACAAGTAGTGAGTATGCCACGAATTGGCGATCCTGCACCAGAATTTAAAGCTGTAACAACCCAGGGTGACATTAATTTTCCAGCTGATTACAAAGGAAAGTGGTCAATCCTATTTAGCCATCCTGCTGATTTTACGCCGGTATGTACATCCGAATTCATGACTTTTGCCCATTTAGAGAAGCAATTCAATGCGGCTAATTGTGAATTGATTGGTTTATCTATAGATGGTTTATATAGTCATATTGCCTGGCTTCGAACGATTAAGGAAAAGATTGAGTATAAAGGCATGAAGGATATTGAGGTGACATTCCCCTTGATTGAAGACATTAAAATGGATGTGGCCAAAAAATATGGAATGATTCAACCTAATGAGGACTCAACAAAGGCTGTTCGAGCGGTGTTTTTTATCGATCCCAAGGGAATTATTCGTACCATAATATACTATCCACTTAGTTTAGGTAGAAATTTCGATGAACTTTACCGTGTTCTTCTAGCATTAAAAACTGCTGATGAGTTTGGAATTGCCACTCCAGCCGATTGGCGTCCGGGTGATGATGTGATTATTGGGCCTGCAGGTTCATGTGGAACAGCACAAGAAAGAATGGATGATAGTAATATTGACTGTAAAGACTGGTTTTTTTGTACTAAAAAGTTGGATAAGGACGAAGTGTTAAGTAAAGTTTTAAGCAAATAAGACAAAAGGTCAAAAAACATTGTAGGTTCATTGTTATATCGCAAAACCATGCAAAGGCATAAATAGCCATGAAACTTACAAGCTCAAATCTAAGAACCGCTTTGATGGGCGGTTTTTAGATTTATATTCAGGCTGGTAGGTCATGAAGGCCTCTCACAAAAGTTTTTGTTTATAAATGCCATTTTCACATCCAACTTTTCTCCGACGATTGAATTTTGTAAACCAAATACGAATGCAGTTCTCTACCTAAGTTTTCTCCTATAAAAGGTATTGAAGTGATCCCCGAAACGGTATCACTATTTATTTAAGCCAATCCTGATGATTTCCGAAATATAGACTGTTTAGAATCAAATATTCTTTAATGCATTCTTCAATATTCATTAATCAAATGAAGATAGCTGTTGGTGGAAATAAGCGCACATTGTTATATACTTTGCCGTTATACTGGTTATGATTTGCAACCTTTTTTATGAATCAATTACCAAGTAGTATGAGAACGAAAATAGCATTATTGTATATCCTGCTTATTGTTAATTTCACATTAGCTTTTTCACAATACGAAGATTGTTTTACAGTGGATAACACCTCGTTATTGGCAATTGATTTAGAAACCAATTCAAACTATGATGGTACTTGTGAAAAATTCTTCGCAAATAATCAAATTGCGTGGCGTTTAATCATTAAGGATGGTATACCCATTGAAATGAAGCACTGGCGAAAAAATGGTCAACTATCCGATAGTACTAAATATGTAGACGGATTTAAATTCTTTAAAAGATTTACACTTGACCGTAAAGGGCGAATTATAAGCGAAGAATTACTGGAGATGAAAAGCATTGCCAATAGTGATGAAAAAGAAGTCTTGAAAATGGTTCGAAAAAAGAAATATGCCTCTTCAACAGTTTACGAAGATTGTCTCTCCTACAAAAGCATCTCTTATTCAAAAAACAATACTCCAAAGCTTGTATATCAAACAATGTACGACCAATCTAAAACTCTGCTTGTTCAATATCATAAAAACGGAAATGTTAGCGACTCTACTTTTTACAAGAATAAATCAGTTGGAACATCGAAATACATTTTAGTAAAAGATGGAGCCAGCATTCAATATGACCTAGCAGAAAATCAAAGTGCAATAAAATTCTTTGAAAATGATAAAATAGTTAAGGAAATTTTGATTGAATCAATGAATAAAACACTGGAGTTGGATTATGAAAATGGTAGACTGGTCAAGGATGCCAAACTCATTTCAGAAAATGGTGAGAATATAAAAGTATGTGTAAAACTGGATTGGCAAGGTAATCCAAAAATTAATTAAATCGGCTATAATTCGCGAATGTTAGATTCGCAGATAAGGTGCTTTGTGCATTAGCTAAACTTTTGGAGACATAGCTCAACGTTTCTTTAATTGGTTTATAACAATGATTGTTTACTTCTGCTAAGAGGAATAAATGAACCCGTCAAGAAATATGCATCCATGGTGCAAGTCATTCAAATATTTTAAAGACAAAACTAGGTTTTACTAAGAATGATAATTCAATTCTTTTAAGTGATATCTGAGTCTCTGCGTCTTTGTGACTAATGAAGAACTAATTCCTTATTTAAATACATTCTCTAGTCGACTTTATTACTTATATTTGCGCCAAATTTTACGAAACTACTTAAAGGCAAATTTTAATGCAGGAAAAGATCATTATTCTGGATTTTGGCTCTCAGTATACACAATTGATTGCCAGACGTGTGAGGGAGATTAATGTATATTGCGAGATTCACCCGTTTAATAAATGTCCTGAAATGGACGAATCGGTAAAGGGTGTGATTTTAAGCGGAAGTCCACATAGTGTGCGCGATGCTGAAGCTCCAAAACCTGATTTATCTAACATTAAAGGTAAAATGCCTTTATTAGGAGTTTGTTATGGTGCTCAATACCTATCTCAATTTTTTGGTGGAGAGGTACAACCTTCAAAAACACGTGAGTATGGTCGTGCTAATTTAGAATTTGTAGATAACAACAGCGAATTAATGAAAGGTGTTAGCCATCATTCGCAAGTTTGGATGTCGCACGGCGATACCATCGTTAATTTACCTGATGGATATAATATTATTGCCAGTACAAAAGATGTTAAGGTAGCAGCTTATAAAATAGAGAACGAGCAAACCTATGGTATGCAGTTCCATCCTGAAGTATATCACAGTACCGAGGGGACATTGATTCTTCAAAATTTTGTTGCCGACATTTGTGGATGTTCGCAAGATTGGACACCTGATTCATTTGTTGATACAACGGTGGCTGAGTTAAAGGCTAAGTTGGGTAATGATAAAGTGGTTCTTGGATTATCAGGTGGAGTTGATAGTACAGTTGCAGGAGTCTTGCTTCATAAAGCCATTGGTAAAAACCTGACATGTATCTTTGTAGATAATGGTTTGTTACGTAAAGACGAATTTGAGGCTGTTTTGGATTCGTACCAGCACATGGGATTAAATGTGATTGGTGTGGATGCTAAAAAAGCATTCCTGGATGAATTAGCAGGTGTTTCTGATCCTGAAACAAAACGTAAGATTATTGGCCGTGTTTTCATCGAAACATTTGATGATGAGGCGCACAAAATACAAGATGTAAAATGGTTGGCACAGGGTACTATTTATCCTGATGTAATTGAATCGGTTTCTGTTAACGGGCCTTCAGCTACCATTAAGTCACATCACAATGTGGGTGGATTACCTGAAGAAATGAACCTTAAGGTGGTTGAGCCTTTGAATTTGTTATTTAAAGATGAGGTGCGTCGTGTTGGTCGTGCAATGGGCATTGATGAAAATTTACTTGGTCGTCACCCATTTCCGGGACCTGGTTTGGCCATTCGTATCTTAGGTGACATCACGGCTGAGAAGGTAACTTTGTTGCAGGAGGTAGATCATATCTTTATCCAGGGATTAAAAGATAATAATCTTTACGATCAGGTATGGCAGGCCGGTGTTATGTTATTGCCTGTTCAGTCGGTGGGAGTTATGGGCGATGAGCGTACCTATGAAAAGGTAGTGGCCTTAAGAGCTGTAGCTTCAACAGATGGTATGACGGCTGATTGGGTACATTTACCATATGACTTTTTGGCAAAAGTATCCAACGATATCATTAATAAGGTTAAGGGAGTTAATCGCGTGGTATATGATATAAGTTCTAAACCACCAGCAACCATTGAGTGGGAATAATTATATATATTTAAGGAAATTATCAAAGGCCGGAAGAAACTTTTTCTCTCCGGCTTTTGTTTCTAGTATAATATTTGTGGGAATAAATTGACCAAAAAGATAGCAATATACTAAAGAGCTGTTATTATGAGATTGAAATTTGAATGGAGTGAGATTAGGACAACAGTATTGATGGGGGTGATGTTTTTGGGAGCTGTAGCTGCCAATGGACAATCGATGGATAAGAGCCTGCAAAAACTGCAATTAACCTATCAATTGATAAATTCCTTGTATGTCGATTCTGTAGATCAGGTTGATCTAACAGAGCAGGCCATAACCGGCATGTTAAAGAGTCTGGATCCTCATTCTGTTTATATCTCGGCTGATGAAGTAGCAGCAATGAATGAACCCTTGGATGGCAGCTTTGATGGCATCGGAATTCAATTCAACATTATGGACGATACTTTAATGGTGGTTACACCACTGATTGGAGGTCCATCGGAGAAGGTGGGAATAGTTGCCGGTGATCGTATTGTTGGTATTGATGGAGATGTTGTAGCCGGTGTGGGTTTAAAAAATAGTGATGTTTTTAAATATTTAAGAGGCAAAAAAGGAACTGAGGTTCAGCTTGAAGTTAATCGAAGAGGTAATCCTTTAAATTTTACTGTAGTACGGGATAAGATTCCTATTCATAGTGTGGAGTCAGCATATATGGCAGACCCCAAAACAGCCTATGTTAAGATTACACGTTTTGCTTTAACAACTCACAAAGAGTTTTTAGATGCTCTTAAAAAGTTGGAAGATAAGAAATACGAAAACCTGATCATTGACTTACGAGGTAACGGTGGTGGTTATTTAAAGGCAGCCATTGATATTGCCGATGAATTAATCGGATCGAATAGCCTATTGGTTTATACTCAGGGTTTAAATAGTGAACGCCGTGAGCACCATGCCAGTAAAAAAGGTAAATTCGAAAAAGGCAAACTTATTGTTTTAATGGATGAAGGTTCAGCTTCGGCAAGTGAAATTGTTGCTGGTGCGGTTCAGGACTGGGATAGAGGAATCGTTATAGGTCGTCGAAGTTTTGGAAAAGGATTAGTCCAACGCCCGTTTGATTTTCCAGATGGATCAATGATTCGTTTAACTATTGCGCAATATTACACACCGTCAGGCAGATGTATTCAAAAGGATTACAGTGAAGGAGATGATGCTTATCATTATGAAATAGGGCAACGTTATTTGAATGGAGAAATGTCCAACTCGGATAGTATTCATTTTGATGAAGGAATGAAATACAAAACAAAACTTAGCGGACGTACTGTTTATGGTGGTGGAGGAATTATGCCAGATGTTTTTATTCCTGTTGATACTACCATGTATTCCGATTATTACCGCGATTTGGTAGCATCCGGAACAGTGAATAAGGTAGTTTTGTCCTATGTGGATGATAACCGTGATGTACTGAAGGGGCAATATCAGAGTTATGAGGAATTTAATACTGAATTTGAAATAACAGAAACACTTGTAGAGAAATTGATTGAAGAGGGCGAAAAGGCAGAGATTGAACGAAATGATGAGGAGCTTGCTATTTCAGAACAATTTATGAAGACGCAAATGAAAGCCTTAATAGCTCGTGATTTATTCACTACATCAGAATATTTCGAAACCATTAATGTATTGTCAGAAAGCTATCGCAAAGCATTACAAATAATGGCAACTAAAAAAGATTATTCTCATCTCTTGAAATAACAATGCTCGAATTTATACAGAATTATGGAATGGGAGCGGCCGGCACATTGGCTTCTCTCATTTATTTATATTATTCCATTCAAGAAAAAGTGTGGTTATGGCCCTGGGGGATTGTAGCCTCATTACTATCAATTAGTGTATTCTTTAGTTCAAGGCTTTATGCCGATATGAGCCTGCAATTATATTATCTGGTCATAAGTTTTTATGGCTGGTGGTATTGGACCCTGTCAAAAGGGAAAGTTAAAAATAAACATGTACCTATTGTCAAAATAAATCCACGGCTAATATTACAGCTATCGTTGATTGGCTTTGGATTATATTTGATTTTACTATTGGCTTTACTCGAGTTGCCCAAGGTGTTTGAAATACCCGGTTCTGAAATGCCTTATTTAGATGCAGCAACAACGGCGGCTTCTTTTGTGGCCACCTGGATGTTAGCTCGTAAAATTATTGAACATTGGTTAGTTTGGGTTGTGGTTGATTTGGTTTCAATGATCATGTATTTTTACAAAGCCATTATTTACGATAATTCAGGAGATTTATATTTTTATAGTTTCCTGTTTCTGGTTTATACAATTGGAGCGGTATGGGGCTATAAGCAATGGCAAAAGACAATGAATGATGAGCAAGCAGCACAAGGATAATTTAATCGTTGTAGTCAGTGGGCCTGAATCGTGTGGGAAAACTCATCTGGTAGAAGGTTTGTCAAGCGTTTATGATGCCATTGTAGTACCCGAGTATGCACGTTCATATATCGAAGACTTAGATCGCCCATATACCTATGAAGATGTTGAGATTATTGCCAGATGGCAACAAAAGCAGTATGTCAATGTTATTAATGAAAAAGGAAAAATCATTCTGTTTGACACCTTTCTTATCATTACCAAAGTATGGTTTGATTATGTCTATAAACGTTGTCCCGATTGGATAATTGAAAGTATTAAAGAGATGAAGGTAGATCTCATATTATTATGTTTGCCAGATCTTCCTTGGGTTTCGGATGGAGTAAGAGAAAATGGTCATATCAGAAATGAATTGTTTGATCGTTATAAAAAAGAATTTGAATCCTTTGGCATTGATTATAAGATTGTAGAAGGTCTGGGAAAGAGTAGAATAGAATTAGCAAAATACCATATTAACCAATTATTAAGCAATAAACCAAACTATGACAAACAATCAGACTGCCTCGATAGTTAAAAAAGCCATTGATGAATTGTCAAAAAAGCAATCTTACCAATCGGTATGTCACCACCATACCCAAGATCATAGTATGCCATCAATTGATGCCTTGGCGGATATTGTAAACTTAACCCGTGAGATTATTTTTCCTGGTTATTTTGGAGATAGTTCAATACGCCCGGATAGTATTCGATATTACATTGGTGTCAACACTGAAAAACTTTACGCTTTACTTTCTGAACAAATCTTTTCAGGCTTATGTTTCGAATGTTCAGATCCTGCAGAAATGGATTTGGAAAGTGTGAGGTCCAGGTCACATAATTATGCAGCCGATTTTATAGCAGAGTTACCTGAGATACGTAGGGTATTATCAACTGATGTAGAAGCGGCTTACCTCGGTGATCCGGCGGCAAAAAGTAAAGGAGAGGTCATTTTTTGCTACCCTGCGATTCGTGCTATTTCAAATTATAGAATTGCACATTCCTTACTTAATATTGGTGTACCCTTAATACCTCGAATAATTGCTGAAATGGCTCATTCCGAAACGGGTATTGATATCCACCCTCGTGCCACTATCGGCGAATATTTCTCAATTGACCACGGTACTGGAGTGGTTATTGGGGCAACTTCCATTATTGGTAAAAACGTTAAGCTATTTCAAGGTGTTACTCTTGGAGCAAAAAGTTTTCCATTGGATGAAGATGGTAATCCAATCAAAGGAGTACCACGTCATCCAATTATTGAGGATGGTGTTGTAATTTATGCGCAAGCCACAATTTTGGGTCGTATTACAATAGGAAAGGATTCAGTAATTGGAGGAAATGTTTGGGTGACAAATTCGGTTCCTACGCATTCGAAAATTGTTCAGTTTAAGCCTAGAGACGTTTTATACACAGGAGGTGGAGGTATATAGATATCTTTATATTTAAACCGTTAATCAGCTAAAAAGGTAGGTTTATCATAATTTGGTATCCAAACTCTTTTAAAGAAGTATGTTTAATAAGAATTAGGATTGAGCTTTCGGTAATTTTTTTATATTTGTAAGCCGTAACTGACCAATAAGAATGGGGTTTGAATTAAAAAATTGGTATTCGGAAAAAAAGCAAGGTGAAGTAGTTTTGGAGTATAATGGTAGCATTACTTCCGAACTTATTACTGAAGCTTTGGATTCTATCGAAAAGAGTCTCAACCTTAAAAATGAGAAAAACAGGGTGAGAAAGAAGGTTTACAATGTATTTGTTGAATGCCTTCAAAACTTGTATCACCATGTTGACTATCCACCACTTACAGCCCCTGTAGAGCACCAAAGTAATTTTGGAATTATTATCCTAAGCAAGGATGGTACATTTTACAGAATATCAACGGGTAATTTTGTAAAAAAGGAAAAATTAAATTACATTAAAGATCGAATTGACCAGGTCAATTCACTATCAGATGAAGAGGTACGAATGTTGTATCGCGACATTCTGAGCAACGAAGAGTTTTCTGACAAAGGTGGAGGAGGATTAGGAATGTTGGATATTGTGAGGAAAACCGGAAATAAATTAGAGTATTATTTTTATCAATTTGATGATGAGTACATCTTCTTTTCATTAGATGTATACATTAGTTAACCGTTTAATTGCCAATATGGAAACAATTATTCGTGAAGGAACACCGAAGACGCCGTATGTTAGATTGGATGGAGAGAATGGCTTAGTAGAGATAAAGGGCCGATCTATTCCGGAGAATTCAGTTGAGTTTTACAAGCCAATTATAGATTGGTTGGAGAAGTTTGGAGAAACACCTTCAAATGAAACCGGTGTAAACATTCAGCTGGAATATTTTAATACGAGCTCATCCAAATGTATTCTTGATATATTCAAGCGATTGGAGTTGATTCACAAGAAAGGAAACCCGGTTGAAATAAACTGGTATTACGAAGAGGATGATGAGGATATGTTTGAAGCTGGTGAGGATTACCAGTCGATTATTAATATTCCTTTTAAGATGATTGAGATGGAAGAGTAAAAACTCTTTACTTTTTTATAATTTATTCAAGTTATTGACTTGAAAGAAACTGATGAATGATTTATTGTTCATCAGTTTTTTTGTGCTCCGAAAAATTACGTTTATAAAGAACTTGAATACGTGTTCCAATTGAAAAGAGCTTGGTTAAGCCTTTCCAGTATAAACTTAGGAACAAAAAGATGTTGATAAGCCAAATGATAAATAGATTGGCTCTGAATGTGCTTATTGAATAGTCGCCAATTCGTTTGGTTGGAGATAGAAAGTGAGCTTTGATAAATTTGTTCTCAGGATCTTGAAAGATAGGATCTGTTTTTTGCCACAGTTCTCCTTTGTATTCGATTATTTTGTTGGATAAAAATTGATTCGAATTCTTCATAAAACGTTCTAAATCATGATTGTAATAATCATTCTTTAGAGTAATAAAAGCTTGTCTTTTTTCAGCACTCGAATTTAATTGATGCTTTTTGGTATCCTGTTTCTTATCAGCAATGTTATAAAGATCTCTATAAAAGTTCTTAATTGATTTTAAATGCGCTGAAGCAACACTTAAAGCTGAATCGTTGATTTGCTCAAAGGCAGGTAATTGATATAATTTGGCACGTTCAGGGTACAGTTCTCTATGTTTAACTAACTCTATATTTATTAAATCGATGGAATACCTGATGGCTTTAACATTGGATTCATCAGAGTCATCCTTAATGAGACGGCTAATTTTAGTGATGTGATTATTTAAGGCCGGAATCCAGTATTCCTTGCGATAACTGGCCTGACTTTTTAGTTTGTTATAAGTGTAAAATTCACTCTCGTAAGCATTGTCTTTAAATTGGCTTACGGCCAATGCTTCAAAGGCCCAACGAGCTGTTATAACTTCGCCATACAAAGGAATTCTTTCAGGAGAACTCAAACTTGGATTTAAACGGTCGAAACTAATAAAGACACCACTTAATATCAATTGAGGGATTATTAAAAACGGAATGATAATATAGATATTAACCGTTTTTTTGAAAGTGTCAGAAATATTTAATCCCAGAATATTAGCAAATACCGATGAGCTAAATAAGATTAACCAGTACTCAATAAAGAGTCCATTTAGTTCTATAATTGAATTGCCAACAACAACAAACAAAAGAGATTGTAAGGCAGACAACCCTGATAAAATAATAAACTTTGATAGTAAATAGCTGAGGCGACTCAGGTTAAGAAATGATTCTCGTTTAAGTAATTTTCGATCATTTATTATTTCCTCCGCACTAACGGTCAGTCCAACAAAAATGGCGATGATGATGGACATAATAATGTAGACGGTAATATTCGGATTGTTAGCAAAGGTGTATCCACCTTCCATATTACTATCAACATTGTGATATTTAATAATACTAGCCAGGATAAGAGCTAATATTGGCGTTTCAAGAAAGTTGATTAAAAGATATTGCTTATTGGCAAATTTCGCTACCACATCTCTCTTAAGGAATATAAATAATTGTTTTAATCGTTTGGGAATGCGAAAACTTATTTTGGGAAGTTTTAATGCTTCCTTATCATTTTCAAGCTCTCTGAAGTCCATTCCCTCATGGAAATGATTGTACCACTCTTCAGGTTCCACTCGTCGTGTGGTGGTGAAGTTGCCATACTCATCAAGAATCTGGGAGTTAACGATGTTTAATATCTGTTCAGAGTTAACATTACCACATGTTGGGCATTCACTTTCATCTCGGTTAACATGATTGATACAGGCTTTAAAATAATTCACACTTTCAACAGGATCGCCATTGTAGATAAGGAATCCTCCTGTGTCAAGAACCAATAGTTGATTGAACATTTTAAAAATGTCCGATGAAGGTTGATGGATTACCACAAATACCAATTTTCCTTTTATGGAAAGTTCCTTCAGAAGATCCATGATGTTGTCCGAATCTCTTGATGATAAGCCGGATGTTGGTTCATCAAGAAATAGAATAGCGGGTTCTCGAATTAATTCAAGAGCAATATTTAATCTTTTTCGCTGGCCTCCGCTTATTTTCTTATTTAAAGGACTGCCAACTTTCATCAGCCTTATTTCATAAAGGCCAAGTGCTCGTAATAGCTTAAGCACCTTTCGTTTAATATGAAATTCAGGTAAATCATCAAAACATAATTTGGCGTTGTAATATAAGTTTTGATATACCGTTAGATCTTCTATAAGTAAATCGTCCTGTGCAACATAGCCGATAAGACCATCAACCTTATCTTTTTCCTTATGTATGTCAATGTTATTGATCAGGACTTTTCCTTTGGTTGGAGAAGTAATGCCACTAAGCACATTTACCATTGTACTTTTACCGGCACCACTTGCACCCATTATCCCTACTAATTTACCTGACTTTGAAGTAAAGGATGTTTTACGCAGACCAATGGCTTTTTTATTGAAATGATACTCAATGTTATCTGCTTTAAATTCAATGGGGGATGAAATACTATCTTTATTGAATTGTCCAAAGATGTCACTATAAAAGATAGGTTCAATTCGTTTATTTCTCAGCGAACTTCCAGGCCTTAAAACTTGAATTCGTCCTTCGGAGATTAACTGCCCATTCATAAAAATGTCCAGGTTACCCTTGAACTTAAAAATAAATAAGCTTACCGATTTGATGTGCAAAATTCGAAGTTCACCATTAAGGTAATCCCAAAACATATGATGAAATCCATTGCTGGGATATTGCACCTTATCGTTTACGATCAGAATATTGGGAGAACTGGGTGTTTTCTCAAAGGAGCTTATTATAAAGCCAATTATTGAATCATACTCATCTTCCGGGAGATTAAAGGTTTGAGCAACGGTTTCAATAAACTCTCGCTCGTAGTCACTCATTCCCAAATCAATATTCAGGAATTCGATAAGTTGAATAAGTACTATTAATTTTTGATAGTAAGTTAAGGCTTCATTTATTTCAGTGGCAATCTTAAGAACCTTAACTGAACTGGCGGAATGTCGTTTTCTAAATTTTCCTTTATCACTTAGTCGTATTTCATGTTCCTCATACAGGCGATCATACAGTGATAAATATTCTTCTATAAGTTGTTTGTTAAGCTGCTGGCTTAAGAAAGATTTGACAATAAAGCGACGAGACTGCGTTTCTGTCCTGGGATAAGCAACAAGTGCAAATAATTGGATTAACGCTCTTAATATCTCTTCACTCATGAAATGTGCCTTTGGATATTAGTCGACTCCTCAGACGCTAGTTTGAATCACATGAAGGAGGGACTGTAATTTTATGTTATTCTTCCAAACTTCTAAATCCAACCATAAGAAGGGCAATTCCTGAAGTGGATTTCTCAGGATCCAAGCGAGCTTCAACAATACACTCTACTGATCCTTCAATTTTGAAATCCCAATAACCCGAAGCATCAAATTCCTGATTGCTAAACAATAGATTGCGTTCTTTGTCGTAAATCGAGAATATTACGTTACCTTCTTGATGACTACTTGCAACTACTCTGTACAAGCTACCTGCAAAAAAAGTAGTGTGAAACTCTGCAACTTCGGTACCGGTTAAAAAGGCTTTAAACGGTTGGCCACTGGCTATAAATGGAGATTTAAGTTGGTCAAGACAAGAGTTAAATAATACATCTTCCTGTGAGTTCAACTTCCATGGCGTTAATACTAACGCTATTAATAAGAAGAGAGTAGTTAGGCTTCTTTTCATTTTATGTGATCTTTTATAGAGGTCGTTTTCAAATTCTTTCGCTTGCTAAACTAACGCAAAATTTTCAGAAAGATATCTAATTCTCATTAAAAATGCCCTTCGTTAAAGGAAAAAATAATCAATTTGCACTATTTTTCTTCATTCTAAAGTACAATAGTAAAATTAATTAGCTGATAAATAAACGTGTGATCATTTTATATTATTGTTTGTTAAGGTAATAAATCTCATTGTTATACTCTTTTATTTTGGCCAACTATGCATTACCAATATTTTCATATCAAACTTAATATTGATCTTTGTAATTGTTGGTTTAGTTGAATTGATGTTAAATAAATTGTTTAAAAATATGAAGCGTGTTCTGTTGTTAGTCATTGTTTTAACTACTTGTTCATTGATGCTAAAAGCACAATTGAAGCTCGATGACGTTATTTCAGGAGGAAAGAATTTTTATAGGTATTATATGTTTACATATGATGCCAATTTTAAAGGAGAATCTAATGATTTGGTGTTTCAAAGGAATGATAGTGTTTTTTATCAACCTTTTAGTGCTAATGAACAGCAATATGCTTTTGATTTAAATTGGCTAAATGAATTACTAAAAAAAGAGGGTAATGAAGAGCTAAAGCGCATGCCTCGATTGAAATGGAAAACATCACAAACGGTTTCATTTTCAAATAAACTGGGATATTACAGATTAAATATTGAAACTGGTAAAGTCGAATTTATCAAAAAGCCAAAGGGTGCGGCAAATGTGGATTGGTGTACAATAAATCAATACCTGGCTTTCACAAAAGGAAATAGCTTGTATGTTGTTGGTGAGGATTCTAATGAAGAGGCAGTTGCCATTTCAGATTCGAATGATATTGTTTATGGTACAACGGTACATCGTAATGAATTTGGCATAAGTAAAGGAACGTACTGGTCGTCTGATGGGGCTAACCTAGCTTTTTATCGTAAGGATGAGTCAATGGTTTCGGATTATCCTTTGGTGAATGTGAATGAAAGAGTGGCTAAGCTGGAAAATATTAAATATCCGATGGCGGGTATGAATTCACATCATGTAATGATTGGAGTGTACAATCTGAAAACTAAAGCTACTATCTATCTTAAAACAGGAGAGCCTAAAGATCGTTTTTTTACCAACATCGCATGGACACCTGATGGTAAATTTATATTGGTTGCAGAATTAAATCGTGAACAGAACCATATGCACTTGAATAAGTATAGTGCAGAGAATGGAGAGTTGGTTTCTACTCTTTTTGAAGAGCAGGATGATAAATGGGTTGAACCTCAGCATCCGGCATTGTTTATTCCGGGGAAAGCTGATTTATTTATTTGGCAAAGTGTAAAGGATGGTTATAACCATTTATACCTATATGATTTGGACGGTAATTTAAAAAAGCAAATAACGAAAGGTGATTGGGAAGTAACTACGGTTCTTGGTTTTGATAAAAAAGCAAAAAATATATTTATCCAAGCAACAAAAGGTGGAGCCCTGGAAAGCCATGCGTATAAAGTAAATCTGTCTTCGTTAAAAATAAATGCTATTACCAATGAGCCTGGGGTTCACAGAGTAAAGGTTAGTGCAGATGGTAAATACGCGATCACCAATTATACATCATTAGATCAACCAACGAGAACTTTACTAAAGTCGACTCAGGGCAAATTGATCAGTGAACTAAATGAAGCTAAAAATCCCTATGCAAATATGGAAATTGGTGAAATTAAAATGGTGGACCTTAAAACTAAAGATGGTCAAACTGATTTACATGCTCGTATGGTATTGCCACTAGACTTTGATCCTGGCAAAAAATATCCGGTTATCATTTATGTTTATGGGGGACCTCATTCGCAATTAGTTCAAAATAAATGGCAAGGTGGTGCAAGGGGCTGGCAGCTATATATGGCTCAGAAAGGCTATATAGCGTTTACTTTGGATAACAGAGGAACAACTCACCGAGGTAAAGAATTTGAACAAGCCATTCATCGCAAACTTGGTGAGTTGGAGGTTGAAGATCAGATGCAGGGAGTGGAGTACCTAAAATCTCTTCCTTATGTTGATGTTGATCGTATTGGAGTTCATGGTTGGAGTTATGGTGGGTTTTTGACTATTTCAATGATGACTCAGCACCCCGAAGTATTTAAAACTGGTGTAGCCGGTGGTCCGGTTATCGATTGGAGCTATTATGAAATAATGTATGGCGAACGCTATATGGATATGCCTCAGGAGAATCCTGAAGGGTATAAAAATGCAAATCTTAAACTTAAGGTTAATCAATTAGATGGTCGTTTGCTGGTCATTCACGGAGCTATTGATCCTGTTGTGGTGTGGCAAAATAGCTTAAGCTTTGTAAATGAGTGCGTAAAAAATGGTGTTCAATTGGACTATTTCGCTTATCCTCGTCACGAACATAATGTACGAGGGCATGATCGAATTCACTTGATGGAAAAAGTAACTCGATACTTCGACGATTTTCTATAAAGAAAATATTTAGGATTAAGGAAAGGCTATCCATCTTCTGAATGGGTAGTCTTTTTTATTGGATTTAATTGAATTACTGACATTATGCTAGAAACTTTCCTTATAAAGGAAAATTTGACATGCTAATTAGCGGCTAGAATGCCATAATGTCTTGAAATATAGTTTGGTAGGTTGTTTGTGATCGTGTTGTAAAATATTGAATCATGAATTTGAAAAACTTTACAATAAAAGCACAGGAAGTCATAGAGCAGGCTGCTCAAATAGCTAAAGGAAATAATCATCAAGCTATTGAAGCTGGACATATATTAATGGGTATTCATCAGGTCGATGAGTCCATTATTGATTACCTGAATAAAAAGAATGGCTTGAATGATTACTCGCAAGTATTATCGTCTATTATACAATCATATCCAAAAGTAGTAGGTGCTGAGGTTTACCTATCCCGTTCAACTTCTGAAATTTTACAAAAGGCTACAGAGGTATCAAAAACACACGGCGATGAATTTGTCAGTGTCGAATTTCTCATATTGGGATTACTTAAAGTAAAAAACGATGTGTCAAATATGCTTAAGGATGCAGGTTTAACTGAGAAAGGATTGCTATCGGCCATAGAGGAATTGCGACAAGGCAAAAAAGTGGATAGTGCAAGTGCCGAAGATTCTTATCAAACACTTAATCGCTATGCAATTAATTTAAATTCCAGAGCTCGGGATGGTAAGTTAGATCCTGTGATAGGTCGTGATGAAGAAATTAGGAGATTATTACAGATTTTGTCCAGACGAACTAAAAATAATCCAATCCTGGTAGGAGAACCGGGTGTAGGTAAAACAGCGATTGCAGAAGGTTTGGCCCAACGTATTATTAACGGTGATGTTCCGGAAAATTTAAAGAGTAAAGAGATATACTCACTCGATATGGGCGCATTGATTGCCGGAGCTAAATATAAAGGCGAGTTTGAAGAGCGACTTAAAGGAGTTGTAAAAGAGGTGGAAAATGCAGAAGGTGAGATAATTCTATTCATCGATGAAATACATACTTTAGTTGGAGCAGGCAAAGGAGAAGGAGCCATGGACGCCGCCAACATATTGAAGCCTGCATTGGCAAGGGGAGAACTTAGAGCAGTAGGCGCGACTACATTAAGTGAGTTTCAAAAATTCTTCGAGAAGGATAAAGCTTTGGAGAGACGTTTTCAAATGGTAATGGTCAATGAACCAGATGTGTTGAGTTCAATTTCTATTCTTCGAGGTATAAAAGAGAAGTATGAAACACACCATAAAGTACGCATAAAAGATGAAGCTATTATTGCTGCAGTTGAATTATCAGATAGATACATCTCTGACCGATTTTTGCCTGATAAAGCCATTGATTTAATGGATGAGTCCGCAAGTCGTTTGCGAATTGAGATGAATTCAGTGCCGGAAGAAGTTGATGAAGTAGAGCGTAAGGTCAAACAATTGGAAATTGAGCGCGAAGCCATTAAACGCGAAAATGATAAGCAAAAATTAAGTGAATTAAATCGGATTATTTCTGAGCTCAAGGAAGAACGCTCTAGTTTAAGAGCTTCCTGGGAAGCGGAAAAATCGCTGGTCGATAAAATTCAACAAAATAAAAGTGATATTGAAAACTTCAAGTTTGAGGCCGATAAAGCAGAACGTGAAGGGCATTACGATCAGGTGGCAGAGCTGCGATATGGTAAAATAAAAGATGCAGAAGCTTCAATTGATCAATTGAAGAAGGAGCTTGCTGAGCTTCAGTCTGATAATTTAATGATAAAGGAGGAGGTAGACTCTGAAGATATTGCTCATGTTGTAAGTCGTTGGACAGGTATACCTGTTTCAAAAATGGTGAAGTCAGAGAAGCAAAAGTTATTGCTGCTTGAAGATGAACTTCATAAAAGAGTAATAGGGCAGAATGAGGCTATAGAAGCTGTGGCTAATGCGGTGCGCAGGAGTAGGGCCGGATTACAGGATGCTAATCGTCCAATTGGATCGTTTATCTTTTTGGGTTCTACTGGTGTTGGAAAAACGGAGTTGGCTAAAGCTTTAGCCGAGTTTTTATTTGATGATGAAAATCAAATGACCCGCATTGACATGTCAGAGTATCAGGAGCGCCATTCTGTTTCGCGATTAATTGGAGCACCTCCGGGATACGTTGGCTATGATGAAGGGGGGCAATTGACAGAGGCCGTTCGAAGGAAACCCTATTCGGTGGTATTGCTTGATGAAATTGAAAAGGCGCATCCCGATGTATTTAATATTTTATTGCAGGTTCTGGACGATGGTCGCTTAACGGATAATAAAGGTAGAGTCGTGGACTTTAAGAATACTATTGTTGTGATGACTTCAAATACAGGTTCGCATCTGATTCAGCAAAAGTTGGATGGAGCAAATGAGCTATTGCAAGATGTGATTGAAGATACAAAAAATGAAGTCTTTGATTTGCTAAAACAAACTATTCGACCTGAGTTTTTAAATCGAATTGATGAAGTGATCATGTTTACACCATTATCGAAAACTGAAATTGGTGAAATTGTAGCATTACAATTTAATGCGCTGAGAAAGCGATTGCGCAGCATGGATGTAAAAATAGATATAACACCAGCTGCAATTGATTGGATTGCTCAGGCTGGATTTGATCCGCTTTTTGGAGCACGACCAATTAAAAGAGCTTTGCAAAGGTATTTGGTAAATGATTTATCAAAGCAGTTATTAGCCGATAAAATTAGCAAGGATGTTGACATATTGGTTGATGTTATGAATGAGAAGCTGGTTTTCTCGAATGCCTAAAGGTTAGCTTATCTCAACATATTAAAAGAAGGGTTCTTTATTACCGGGATGGAAATAGAGAACCCTTCTTTTATTTATGCAATTATTAAAGAATTAATAATGAGAAAAATCATAAAGCCTGCAATTGTCAGTAGGCGTGAGTTGTAGCTGCTAGTATGCTTGTTTGATTAAAAACCTGCTGTAAAATATATTTAGGCTTAATAGCTAATTAATTATTAACTTTTATATTTGACGAAATATTTCTTTAATAGGAAGCTATGAAACTTAAAATAAAGGCTCAGGCAGGCAGTTTTGAGTCGAGTGATGTGCTTATTATGGTAGAGCCATTGGCAGACGGATCAGGTCGAAGAGTAGAGTTGGAATCAATTGTAATGCAGCAATTTGGTGATGACCTTTTAGCTCAGATCAATAAGGATTTGGATGTTTTTGAAATTAGTGATGTTCGGATCATCGTTAATGATAAGGGTGCTTTACCACCCACTATTTCCGCGCGTTTGGAAACGGCGCTTAAGCGATCGGCAGGTATTCAATCCGGAACTTTAAACTAGAAGCATGGAGTCTAAAAAAAATACGTTTAAGCGTCGCACGATGCTTTATATACCAGGTAATAATCCGGCTATGCTTCAACAAGGAAGTGTTTATGGTGCCGATGGAGTATTATTGGATTTAGAAGATGCAGTTGCTTTAAACCAAAAGGATTCGGCACGTATCCTGGTTTCACACATGCTGAAGTACATCTCCTATGAAGCTTGTGAAGTTACCGTTCGAGTTAATCATATCGATACACCTTTTGGCTTGGACGATTTGAAACAAATTGTGCCGCTTCAACCTGATGCTATCCGTTTGCCTAAAGTTGAAACACTGGATGAGATAAGCCGAATAATAAAGTTGGTTGAAGAGATTGAAGATGAGCATAATTTACCACATGATAAAATGAATATTCATGTGATGATTGAGACAGCATTAGGGGTTCAGAATGTATATGATATTGCAAAGTATTCGCCACGAATTGATGCCATATCTATTGGTGGTCAGGATCTGGCTGCTGATATGCAACTGGTTAAAGCCAATGATGGTGTAGGTATTGATTATGCGCGAAAGCAGATTGTGATGGCTGCCAAGGCTTGTAAAATTGATGTGTTCGATACTGTTTATGTAGATGTTGAAAATGAAGAAGGTTTGCGTGAAGAAGCAGAGTACATTAAAAAATTAGGTTTTACGGGAAAGGCCATTATTAACCCACGTCAGATTGAGATTGTTAATGAGGTGTTTACACCAACTGAACAAGAGATTCGAAAAGCAGTTAAAATTGTAAAAGCCTTCGAACGGAATAAGAAAGAAGGCATCGGTGTTTTTGCAGTTGACGGTAAAATGGTAGATGCACCTGTTGTGCAGAGAGCTTTACGTGTTTTGGAAATGGCTGATATAGAGTTAGCCGATCTTTAATCTTTAAACAAAGAGTTGTGAAAAATATACTTCAGCGAGATATACCTCAGGAATTAGAAGGCATTGGTGTGTTGGAGCCCTTTGAAGGGGCCTTTACAAAGTTGAAAAAGGGGTGGATGGAAGAAGCCACTGTTCCACCTCCAAATAAAGCAAAATTACCTCATTCAAATAAAGTTTGTGATAATCTTAGAGAGGCCATTATTAAAACTCAACCTAAGAATGGAATGACCGTTTCGTTCCATCATCACCTTAGAGCAGGAGATAGCATATTGGTGGAGTCGATAAAAATTTTAGCTGATCTTGGAATAAAGGACATCACTTTAGCATCTAGTAGTCTGACTTCTGCTCATGTAGGCATATTGCCCTATTTAAAGGACGGAACTATAACACAAATTTATTCAAGCGGTATCAGAGGGGAATTGGGAAAAGCTCTGGCCGAAGGTGTTTTGCCTAAACCATTTGTTATTCATTCGCATGGAGGAAGAGTAAGGGCGGTACATACTGGTCGAATCAATATTGATTTGACTGTTTTGGCGGCTTCAGCATCAGATATTGAAGGAAATGCAACCGGATCGCATGGCCCGTCGGCTTTTGGGTCAATGGGATATGCAGCAATTGATTCGTGGTATGCCAAACAGGTTATTGTGGTCAGCGATAATATAGTTGATTATCCTTGTGTGCCGCAGTCTGTCAGTCAAAATTACATTGATTATGTTGTTAAAGTGGATTCAATTGGCGATCCTTCTAAAATTGCCGGTGGAACAACCCGAATAACTAAAGCACCAATGGATCTGCAAATTGCACGTTTGGCAGCTCAGGTTATCGAGCATTCCGGAGAATTAAAAGACGGATTTAGTTTTCAGGTAGGCGCAGGAGGAGCTTCATTAGCTGTTGCCAAGTATATCCGTAAAACAATGAAGCGAAGAGAGATAAAGGGTAGTTTTATTCTTGGAGGTATAACTTCATATGGAGTAGATATGCTAAATGAAGGATTATTCAGATCCATATTTGACGTACAGTCCTTTGATGCAGCAGTTAGTTCTTCATTAATAAATAATCCTTTTCATATTGAAATTCCGGCAGGATTGTATGCCAATCCATTTAACTGTGGTTGTATGACCAACAAACTGGATGTTGTCGTGCTAGGTGCTCTGGAAATTGATACTGATTTTAACGTTAATGTCATTACGGGTTCCGAAGGATATGTAAGAGGAGCTTCTGGTGGTCATAGTGATACTGCTTCGGGTGCTAACCTTACAGTAGCCGTTTGCCCGTCTTTTAGGGGAAGAATTCCAATTGTCAAAGAAAATGTTCATACTATAGTCACGCCGGGTGAAAGCATTGATGTGCTGGTAACTGAAAGGGGAATTTGTGTGAATCCAAAGCGTCCGGATTTGAAGGAGAATTTAGTTAAGAGTGGAATTATAGTTAAAGATATTAAAGATCTTGCCAAGGAAGTAGAGCAGATAACCGGCAAAGCAAAACCAATAGAAAATGAAGATCGGATAGTAGGAGTTGTTGAGTATCGTGATGGTACAATAATTGATGTGATTCGACAAGTGAAACAATAATGCAAAATACCATAAAAACCAACCACATAGTTTCATCCTTGTTAAAAGCCCGCGAAGAGCGATGGCAAACCAAACTGGCACTGTCCAGGCACGGTTGGCATGTCGTGAGTTTACAACTCAATCTGGCAGGTTATCCTAAAACTAATGATGAGACAGAAAAATTTATGAAACTGATCGATGGTCAGTTTGTAAAGTTTATAACAGCCCATGCTCCTGCGAAATATAAAGGCGAAAAGAAAGCATTTATTGATCAGGCAGGCGAGTGTATCATATATTTAGTTCCTGAATTGGGAATAACGGCGAAGGCGCTTAAAGATTTAACCGAGATGTTCGAGGAGCGTCACGAGTTGGGACGTATTATCGATCTTGATGTTATGGACTCCAAAGGCAAGCCAATTAGTTCAGGCAAAGCCAAAGGTTGTTTCCTGTGTGATAATCCAGCTGAAGAATGCCGAAAAACTAGTACCCACACAATTGATCAGGTACGAAATAGCATGCTTGGTTCTATTAATGCCTATTTAATTGAAGTAGAAAAGCAGAAGCTAATTAATCGCGTAGCCAGTAATGCCGTTAAGGCTTTGTTATACGAGGTGTCTTTATCCCCCAAGCCGGGCTTGGTATGCAGAGCTTCTATGGGTGCCCATAGCGATATGGACTTTCTAACTTTTATTAATTCTGTATCAGCTTTATCTCCATTTTTTAAAGATATAGGGCGACTTGCAGCAGACTTTAAAAGTAACAATGTGGCTTTGTGTTTTCCACGTATCCGTGAAATTGGCTTAGAGATGGAAGAGGCAATGAATAAAGCGACAGATGGGGTAAATACTCATAAAGGTGCCATCTTCCTAATGGCTTTAAGCGTTTTTTCGGCTATTCGGGTTATCTTGAAAAAGAAGTCGTTTAAGTCGAGCATGTTTTCTTCAATTGTTCAGCAGCTCACCAAAGGAATGATTCAGCGTGAACTATGCGATTTAAAAGAGGGATCAAAAATGAGTCATGGTGAAGCATGCTTTTTACAATATGGATTACAAGGTGCAGGAGCAAGGGGGGAGGCCGAACAAGGCTTTCCAAGCATCATGCATCATGCATTGCCATTTATGAAAGAAAACAATACTCAACTGGATAAGATTAGAGATATTGAAATGTTCGATCAGTTGGCACTGGTTCTACTTAAAATAATGTCGGTTAATAATGATACAAATGTATTATTTCGGCATGGTAAAGATGTGTTAGAGGAATTAAAGTCACGATCGTTGGTAGCGATAGATGCTTTAAATAACAATGATATAACACCGTATTCAAAGTTGGTTGAGTGGTGTAATTCAAATAAAATTTCACCAGGGGGATCAGCTGATTTGCTTTCAGTATCCGTATTTATTCAATTTTGTCTGTACGATTAAAAGCTAGTTGTGATGATTGAGAATTCGGAATTTAGAATAGAAGAGCCAGACTTAACCAGTAGATATGATACGGATTTAATCCGCCGTTTTTTATCACCATTGGGTTTTTATTTTGATGAGACTTCTGTTGAGTATTCGGTTATACTTTATACTTTAAATGATGATATAGTTGGTGTTGGATCGTGTCAGGGCAAAATTCTTAAGTATGTTGCCGTATCGCCTCAGTATCGTGAATCCGGAGCTTTTGCACATATTGTCACGCATTTAACAGAGCATGTAATGATGAGGTATCAGCAGGCTTTCGTATTTACCAGACCCGAAAATATCACCCGGTTTGATGCTTTGGGTTATCGTCATATAGCCAGTGCAGATCCATTAATGTCGGTTCTTGAATTTGGGTATACCGGAATAAGTGATTATCAAAATTATTTAAGATCAATAAAAAAAGAAAATATTAAGGGAAGTACTGCGGCAATTGTAATGAACTGCAATCCTTTTACTTTAGGGCACCAATATTTAATTGAAAAAGCCTCTGATGAAAATGAATTAGTTTATTTGTTTGTAGTGGAGGAAGAGCGATCTACATTTAAGTTCTCTGATAGATGGGAAATGATTGAAGCTGGTATTAGCCATTTGTCAAATGTAGTTTTGGTTAAGGGTAGTGCATACGTTGTTTCCTGTGCAACTTTTCCGAATTACTTCCTGAAAAATGAGCAGCCAGATACCATTACCCAAAAACAAGCTGAATTAGACATTAATATTTTTTGTCAATATATCGCCCCGGTATTGGGTATTCAAATCAGGTATGTAGGTACTGAAAATTATTGTGCAACTACATCGTTTTATAATAAAGCGATGAAACTGCTACTGCCCGGCTATGGAATTATATTTAAGGAGATAGAGCGTAAGGAGAAAGTAATTGATTCGAGCAAAGAATTTATTAGCGCAAGTAAGGTAAGAGAAGCTATTGCAAATAGAGATTATAGTAGAATGCGGAAACTATTGCCCGAAACCACCATTAATTACCTGGAGTCGGCGAAACTTGCGGTGGCAGAAAAAGCGATCGAATTAAGTTTGTCAAGACATTGACATAAAAAAAACCGCCCTAAGGCGGTTTCATATATTATTTGCAATCTTCTTCGGTATTAAAAATGTCGAAGACTTTATCCAATTTCATTAATGTCAATAAACTCATCACTTCAGGCTGTACAGCACATAGTTTAAAAGCACCATTGTTTTGGCGAGTAGTTTTTAAGGCGCTTATTAATACTCCAATACCGGTACTATCGATAAACTGAATGTTGGATAAGTTCACAACTAATTTAGTTCCTTTATCAGCTAACTGAGTTAATTCAGCCTTCACCTCTGGCGCAACAGTTGCATTTAGTCTATTCGTTTCTGATAAAGACGCAATTTTTAATCCATTTTGTTCTTTAACTTCAAGCATATTCATAGATTTTCAATTTTCTATCACGTGATTTAATTCCTTAACCGCTTCAATACAGGTTGCGTTAAAATTATCTATAAGTTGTTTAACAACTTCTTCACTTTTGTTTTCGGCAATCCACTTTTGTTTTTCCTCAGGATAGCTTTCCAGAGTTTTGCGAAGTGGTTCTAGTTCTTCTGGATTTTCTCCCGTACTTGAAATATCATCCAATCGCATTTGTTTGGTAATCAATTCCAGGTTTTTCAGATCCTTATTGCCTAGATCGTTCATGCCCATTGAAAGAACCGAGGATTTTGCTTTATGTGCAGCGGCCGCAATTTTTTTCCAATCTTTATCTTTAAAACCATCTTCGAAGTCGGTGGTGAATTCCGGAACCTGCTCAATAAATATGGTAATC
This sequence comes from uncultured Carboxylicivirga sp., assembly GCA_947503525.1. Lineage (GTDB taxonomy): Bacteria > Bacteroidota > Bacteroidia > Bacteroidales > Marinilabiliaceae > Carboxylicivirga. Next base: position 1,310,240 of record CANNEA010000001.1, read on the forward strand.
AGTTCCTGAATAATTTCCTTGCTACCGTCCGTAATACTTTCGAGGTAAGCTAAATCAATGTGTTTATAAGAGTTGGGCATTTCTATTAATGTGTTTTGACACTTTTAAAATACAAAAATTTAAACAAAACTAACTTTTTTTATCGGAATTTACCCCTATTAAATGATTTAGCTTATTAATGAGCAAGTATTTTTATGTTTTTAAACATTGCTGTTGAAAACATGATTTATGGCAATAATTAATTAAAAAATACTCATGCTTTAATGAAATAGAGAATCTCAAATACGAACTGTTACATTATTTTTCATACGATTAAGAATCTTAATTACTGAAGTGTAATGTCCAGTAAATTAGTGCTTAGTGGCTGGTTTTGATTTAAAGCTGTAAAGATATATTCAATTCAGTTTATATTATTGTTTAAAGTTTTAATGCAATAACAAAAACATTTTCAGCTAAAATGTTTTTTAGGTGGGAAGGAACACCGTAATTATCATTTTTTAGCAGGTGAATAATTATTTACATTTGTTCAAGAGTAGATTTTTGTAGAATGTTTTAAAGCCAATAAAGCGCATAGTTCTTCAAATGATTTAACCATTTATTGATACAAATAATAAATACATATATACAATGAAGCAGACAGCTTTTTATCAGTATCACAAAGAATTAGGTGCTAAGATTGTGCCATTCGCGGGCTACGAGATGCCAATTGAATACTCTGGAATAAACAATGAACATCTGACTGTCCGTAATGGAGTTGGTGTATTTGATGTTTCGCATATGGGCGAATTTTGGGTTAAAGGTCCAAATGCTATTGACTTGGTTCAAAAGGTGACGTCTAATGATGCCAAAGCTCTATCAATAGGACAGGCTCAATATTCATGTTTTCCAAATGGTAAAGGTGGAATAGTAGATGATTTGTTGGTGTATAAATATGCTGAGGAAAAATATTTGCTAGTTGTTAATGCTTCCAATATTGAGAAGGATTGGGCATGGGTTAACGAACAAAATACCATGGGTGCGGAGCTTGAAAATGCAAGTGATGCTATTTCTCAATTAGCTATTCAAGGCCCTAAAGCAACTGCGGTATTGCAAAAACTAACTGAAATTAACTTGTCAGAAATTGAATATTACACTTTTGTTACCGGAGCTATTGCTGGTGCCGAAGATGTTATTATTTCAAACACCGGTTATACAGGTTCGGGAGGCTTTGAATTGTATATGTATAATAAGGATGCCGCTAAAGTTTGGAAAGCTATTTTTGAAGCAGGCATTGAGGAAGAAATTCTACCAATTGGACTTGCTGCAAGAGATACCCTTCGTTTGGAGAAAGGTTTTTGCCTTTACGGTAACGATATTGAAGATACAACTTCTCCAATTGAAGCTGGTTTAGGGTGGATTACTAAATTCAACGACCAAAACTCTTTCATCGACAAGGATTACTTATTGAAGCAGAAAGAAGAAGGGGTGACTAAGCGCTTGCGCGGATTTGTAATGATTGATCGAGGCATTCCTCGTAAAGATTACGAAATTGTCAATGATAGTGATGAAGTAATTGGCCGAGTTACATCCGGAACCATGTCGCCGATGTTGAAACAAGGTATCGGTATGGGATATATCAATAAAGGCTATACCAAATTTGAAACTGAAGTATATATTAAGGTACGTAATCGTAAGTTAAAGGCAAAAGTGGTTAAAATTCCATTTGTGTAAAAAAGTACCTTTTAGTTGAGATAAAATATATTTATGCAATTCATGATAATTGTCATGAATTGCATAGCGAAATTAAGGATTTACAAAGCGTTGATAGTGTTGTATGTAGATGCTGTTGGTGAAACAAGTATTTTGATCTGATAATAAAAAATGATTAAATTGCTTATGAATTGTAAGTCATTATTTCTCATTATTTTGTGGATGATACAAGAGATATTTCATAATTTTATCATCTCAAAAAATCATTATCCTATTTAATAATCAAGTTTAAGTTTTAAATAACGCATAACAATGAAGATTCACAACTTTTCAGCAGGGCCATCTATTTTGCCTGAATCAACTATTAAGAATTCGGCTGAGGCCGTAATTAACTTCGCAGGAACAGGTTTGTCTCTTTTAGAAGTTTCGCACCGTAGCAAAGAATTTGTTGCTGTAATGGATGAAGCCATTGCTTTATTCAAAGAGTTATTGGATATCCCTGCCGGCTATGAAGTCGTTTTTGTAGGTGGTGGTGCAAGTACTCAGTTTTGTATGGTGCCTTTCAATTTAATGGCTAATAAGTCGGCTTACCTTAACACAGGTGCATGGGCAGCTAAAGCATTAAAGGAGGCAAAAGCATTTGGTGAAGTTGTTGAAGTAGCATCGTCTAAGGAGTCGGTTTACAATCACATTCCAAAAGGATATGATATACCTTCTGATGCTGATTATTTCCACATCACAACTAACAATACCATCTACGGTACTGAAATCAAGAAAGATCTTGATGTAAATGTTCCTTTGGTAGCAGATATGTCTTCTGATATTTTCTCACGTCCTGTTGATATTTCAAAATATACTTTGATTTATGGTGGTGCTCAAAAGAATCTAGCTCCTGCTGGTGTTACTTTTGCCATTGTAAAAGAAGATGCTCTTGGCAAAATGGATCGTCATATCCCAACTATGTTGGATTACAATACACATATTAAAGGTGGATCAATGTTCAATACACCTCCAGTGTTCCCGGTATATTCAGCTCTTCAAACATTGAAGTGGTTGAAAGGTATGGGTGGTGTAGCTGCAATGGAAAAAATCAATATTGAAAAAGCGGCTGTTTTATATGATGCGATTGATAACAGTCGTTTATTTAAAGCTCCTGTTGCTGATTTAGAAGATCGTTCATTGATGAATATTTGTTTCATAATGAATGACGAGTATAAGGAATTGGAAAAAGATTTCTTCGATTTTGCGACTTCAAAAGGTATGAGTGGAATTAAAGGACACCGTTCTGTTGGTGGTTTCCGTGCTTCTACGTATAATGCAATGCCTAAGGCAAGTATTCAAGCCTTAGCTGATGCGATGAAAGAATTTGAAGCAAAACACTAAGTTTATACAAGCATTAAAATGAACTAAGCTCTATTCAGGGCTTAGTTTTTTATCACCACATTATAAAAACGATACACCATGAAAAAAATATTGGTTGCTACTGAGAAGCCATTTGCTAAAGCAGCAATTGACCAAATCAGACCAATCGTAGAAGGAGCTGGTTACGCTTTTGCTCTTTTGGAAAAATATACTGATAAAGCTGAATTATTAGATGCCGTTAAAGATGCTAGCGCAATGATCGTTCGTTCAGATAAAGTAACTCGTGAGGTTATTGAAGCTGCTCCGGAATTGAAGATCGTTGTTCGTGCCGGTGCCGGATACGATAATTTGGATTTGGAAGCTTGCACTGAAAAAGGTGTTGTAGCAATGAACACGCCAGGACAGAATTCAAATGCTGTTGGTGAATTGGTATTGGGTATGATGGTTTTTATGGCTCGTAATAGTTATAACGGGACTGCAGGAACAGAGCTTCGTGGTAAGAAGTTAGGTATTCATGCTTATGGTAATGTTGGTCAGTACGTAGCTAAAATTGCACAAGGTTTCGGTATGGAGGTATATGCCTTTGATCCTTTTGTTGAAAAAGCAACTATTGAGGCAGCTGGAATTACAGCTCTTGATACAGTTGAAGATTTGTACAGAACATGTGATTACATTTCCTTACATATCCCGGCTAATCAGCACACAAAGCAATCAATTAACTATGCTTTGTTATCGTCTATGCCTAAGGGAGGTACTCTTGTTAATACTGCTCGTAAGGAAGTGATACATGAAGAGGAATTGATGAAAGTTATGGCTGATCGTCCTGATTTTACTTATATTTCTGACATTGCACCTGATTGCAAAGCTGATATTGAAGCTAAGTTTGAAGGAAGATTCTTTTTTACACCAAAGAAAATGGGTGCTCAAACAGCTGAAGCAAATATTAATGCGGGTGTTGCCGGAGCAAATCAGATTATTGGTTTCCTTGAAAAAGGAGATGAAACCTTTAGAGTTAATAAATAGACCGATTTCGGTCTGATATAATATTTTATTTCGCCGCTCTATTTTATAGAGTGGCGTTTTTTATATGTTACAAAGCATAAAATTAAATGTGCATCCATTGACCTAAATCACTTATTTTTAAAATTCTTATTCTCAATTTTGCTTTGAAGATTTTAATTCAACACAATTATAAAAACTAACTAAATATCAAGAAATGGCAATAATAAAACCTTTTAAAGGACTAAGGCCTCCAAAAAACATTTCTCAGGATTTGGCATGTTTGCCTTATGATGTGATGAACAGTCAGGAAGCTGCTGAGATGGCAGAAGGAAAAGATTGTTCTTTGTTACATATAACTCGTGCAGAAATAGATTGCCCTGCAGGAACGGATATTCACTCCGATGAAGTATATGAAAAATCAGTTTCTAATTTTGAAGCTTTTCAGAAAGAAGGTTGGTTAGTGCAAGATGAAGATGCTAAATACTATATCTATGCACAAACAATGGATGGACGCACTCAGTATGGCATCGTTGGAGCAGCTGCTTGCGAGGATTACAAAAATGGAATTATTAAAAAGCATGAGTTAACACGTCCGGATAAGGAAGAAGATAGAATGATCTTAACGCGCTATCTGGATGCTAATATTGAGCCGGTTTTCTTCTCGTATAAGGCGGTTCCTGAAATTGATGAGATTGTTGAAAATATCGTTAAGACTCAAGAGGCTGATTACGATTTTACGGCTGAAGATGGTTTTGGTCACCATTTATGGGCCATCAATGATACTACTATCAATTCTCGTTTAGAAGAGTTGTTTACTACAAAAGTTCCTGCTACATATGTTGCGGACGGTCATCATCGTACAGCTGCTGCTGCCAGAATTGGAGATGAGAAGAGTGGACAAAACGCCAATCATACAGGGGATGAAGATTACAACTATTTTATGGCTGTTCACTTCCCTGATAATCAGTTAAAGATCATCGATTATAATAGAGCCGTTAAGGATTTAAATGGCTTAACTTCGGATGAGTTGTTAGCTAAGCTTAACGAGGTATTTGAAGTGGAGTGTATTGGTGAGGATATCTATCGTCCGAATCAATTGCATGAATTCAGTATGTATCTTGAAGGTAAATGGTATAAGTTGAATGCTAAGGAAGGAACTTATAATGACAATGATCCCATTGGAGTATTAGACGTTACCATTTTATCAGATCATGTTTTGGATAAAATGTTAGGAATTGAAGATCTTCGTCGTTCAACTCGAATTGATTTTATCGGTGGAATCCGCGGATTAGGTGAGTTGAAGAAAAGAGTAGATTCAGGAAGTATGGCCGTTGCTTTTGCTTTATATCCTGTATCAATGCAGCAATTAATCGACATTGCAGATACTGGTAATATTATGCCTCCTAAAACCACTTGGTTCGAGCCTAAGTTACGTTCTGGTTTAGTGATACACAAACTGGAAAGTAAATAATATATCGACTAGATTATAGTCATGGCCTCCTTAATTTAGGGAGGCTTTTTTTGTACATCAAAATGCATGATGTAAATTTGTATAAAACTATTTATTGATGTCCATAAAAGAAAATCTACAAAGCGTAAAAGAGCAAATTGCAGATAGAGCCAGTTTGGTTGCTGTTTCTAAAACTAAACCCAATGAGGACATATTAGAGGCCTATGATGCCGGTCAAAGAATTTTTGGAGAGAATAAAGTACAGGAATTGGCAGCTAAGTATGAAGAGTTGCCGAAGGATATTGAATGGCATATGATCGGCCATTTACAGAGTAATAAGGTGAAATATATTGCTCCTTTTGTGAGTCTGTTACATGGAGTTGACTCTGAGAAGTTGCTAAGGACAATCAATAAGGAAGGGCGAAAGTGCAATCGCCGAATTCCTTGTTTGTTGCAAATTCATATTGCTGAAGAGCAAACTAAATTTGGTTTTTCTCAAGATGAATTATTGGCTTTTTTGTCTCCCGAAATACTTCTGGAGCTGGAGTTTGTTGAAATTAAAGGAGTAATGGGAATGGCCACCTATACGAATGATCAGAATCAAATTAAAAAAGAGTTTTCTTCTTTAACGCAAATATTCAATGGTTTAAAAGCAACGGTTTTTAAAAAATCTGAATTATTCACAGAAATAAGTATGGGTATGTCTGGCGATTTTATGCTGGCCATTGAAGAAGGAAGTACCATGGTAAGAGTTGGTAGTTCCATATTTGGTGTCCGTAATTATACCAGATAGCTTGCTTGAAACCATTCTATATAATGCTTGCTAAGTAATAAAATACCCATTAGCATTTTTGTGAAGAGCAGATTTATTTATATTTGTTTTGTTCAAAATTGTTAATAATACAATTTCCAATGGCAAATTTAGAAACTAAATACCTGGGATTAACCCTGAAGAATCCGATAATAGTAAGTAGCTCTGGATTAACAAATAGTGTGGATAAAATAGGCAAGCTTGTTGATGCAGGAGCTGGAGCAGTGGTGCTTAAATCGCTGTTTGAAGAGCAAATAAACCACGAAATCAATAACGCAATTTACAAAGGCGAAGGTTTTGATTACCCTGAAGCTGTAGATTATATCAAAGGATACACCAGAGATAATGCTGTAGGTGATTACCTTAAGCTTATTAAAGATGCTAAGACGAAGTACGATATTCCTGTAATTGCAAGTATAAACTGCTTTTCGGCTGATGAGTGGGTGGATTTTGCACAGCAGATCGAAGCTGCAGGTGCTGATGCTTTGGAGTTAAATGTTTTTACAGTCAATACTGATAAAAACAGTGATCCTGCGGAATATGAGAAATTGTACTACGAGGTGGTCAGTAACGTGAGCAAGGTTATAAATATACCTATCTCCATTAAATTAGGTTTATACTTTTCTAACCTGGTTAATGTGGTTAATAAGATTTCTGTATCAGGAGCTAAAGGGGTTGTAATGTTCAATCGTTTTTATGAGCCAGATATCGATATTAGTAAAATGAGCATGACCTCAGCTGAAGTGTTGAGTTCTTCTGCTGATATGCGACGTACATTGAGATGGGTAGCCATTATGTCTGATAAAGTTAAGAATATCGATATTTCTGCGTCAACGGGTGTACATGATGGTGAAGGAGTAGTTAAACAATTATTGGCTGGAGCAAGTTCAGTGCAAGTATGTTCTGCTGTATATAAAAATGGACCATCTGTAGTAACAGAAATGAAAGCTAAGTTGGAAAGCTGGATGGAGGAAAAAGGATATAAAACGATTAGTGACTTTAAAGGTGCCATGAATTATGGTAAAATTGGTGAGCCTGGATTGTATGAAAGAGCTCAGTTTATGAAGTATTTTTCCACATACGAATAGTATTTAAAAAATCATATAAAAATCCCGTAATATATTATGTTACGGGTTTTTTTTATTGTATTCAAGCCTAATGTATTGTTATCTAGTTTTTTGGATGTTTATACATTTAAATGGATTTATTATGATTCGAAAAAAATACTTCAAAAGTCTCTCAATTATATTTTATTTGAAATATTTATAGTAATTTTCGAAAATTGATAGAAATAGTACTTACCAAGTAATTGATTTAAATAAATAATTCATCATGAGAAGTAAATTGACCAAACCATTCTTTTATTTCTTTACTATTTTAGTGTCAGCTTCAATGCTTAGTTCTTGTGGATCAGGATCTAAAGATAAAAAGGCTTCGGAGGAGGAGAAGATTGTTGAGTCGGTTAGTGTTGACGGAAAAGTTATGGATGACTTTAAAAAATCAAAATTGATTTTTTATTCTTTACCATCACCTTTGGAGACTGCAATGTTGATCAAGCGAGCAGGAGCAAGCTATAACGAAGAACTTTTAAACCCATTAAATAATTTAGAGAAGTATGCCACTAACAGGAAAATGGCTTTAAATCTAGGTGTTTATTCTGCTGATCTAAGTTATACAAGTTTATTTGATCAAACTCAGAGTTCAATAAAATACATGGCTAACACTAAGAAATTAGCTGAAGGTCTGGGTATAATTGATGCTATTGATGAAAATACTTTACGAAAGTTGGAGAACAACATGAATAACAGAGATGTCATGATGGACATTATATCTGAAACATTCATGACTTCTAATGCTTACTTAACTGAGAATGATCGTCCGGCTATTGCCGTTATGGTACTAGTTGGTGGTTGGATTGAAGGTTTATACCTAGCTACCGAATTAACCAATGGATCATTAGAAAATAATAAGCGCTTAATTGATCGAATTATATATCAAAAATTAAGTCTTTATACGGTTATTAATTTACTTGAAGAGTATAAAGAGAATGAAGATGTAGCCTACCTTTTAGTTAAAGCTAATGAGTTAAAGGTTATTTTTGATCAGGTAAAGATTATCAATACTTCTAAGGTAGAGGCAGATACCGATGTTGATAAAAAGGTTACTACCATAAAAGCTGATTCGGAAACATATATTTCTAAAGATGTGTTTGAAAAGCTTTTAGAAAAAGTTAGTGAAATCAGAACCGAATTTGTCTCGTAGTATTAAAGAAGTAAAATATGTTAGCCCTATCCCCAAAACGGTTCTTTTTATTAGCTTTTCTGACTTCGATGTTTGCCTTCGCAAATGCTCAATGTTTTAGTTTTGCCAAGAATGTAGGTAAAGCTAAGCTAGGTGACTTTGTACATGACGGTAATTATAATGCCACCATTTTATCAGAAGGAGAGAAAGCAGAATTGTTCAAAACTTTTTTTGAAGGTCAAAAGTACCGTATAAGTATAAGTAAAATTGAAAGTTTACCAACCATTCACTTTAAAGTTGTTGATCGCGGTGGTAATGTTTTATTCGACAATGAAGAAGTTAATTATAGTTTATCATGGGATTTTGAAGTAGAAAGTACTCAAATGCTGGTGGTTGAAATGGAAGTGATGGAACGAAAGAATGCCACTGATGATTTAATTTCAGGCTGCGTTGCTGTGATGTTTGGGGTAGAAACGGATAAGAAAAAGTAAAATTAGATTTATATAATGTAAAGGCTGATGCATGCATCAGCCTTTTTTTGTGATATAAGGTTTGAGATATTTTGCAGTATATGATTTCTTGTTTTTAATAAGATCCTCCGGAGTACCTTCAAATACGATATGGCCACCCTCATTTCCACCTTCAGGTCCAAGATCAATAATCCAATCCGCTGATTTAATAATGTCCATGTTGTGCTCCACAATAATCAATGAATGACCATTTTTTACTAGTGCAGAAAACGCATCAAGCAGTTTTCGGATGTCATGAAAATGCAATCCGGTTGTTGGTTCGTCAAATATAAACAGGGTAGGCAAGCTACGTTCGTTGGCCAAATAGGATGCCAGCTTGACTCGCTGACTTTCTCCTCCACTTAAAGTACTCGATGATTGTCCAAGTTTGATATACCCCAGTCCAACATCTGATAAAGGCTGAAGTTTTTTGGCAACCTTTCTGGCTGTAGCAAGCTTTGATTCACCAAAGAACTCAATTGCTTCGTTCACTGTTAATTCAAGTATGTCAAATACATTCTTTCCTTCAAAACGCACCTCCAGGACTTCATCCTTAAAACGTTGGCCATGACAGCTCTCGCACTGCAATACAATGTCGGCCATAAACTGCATTTCTACTTTTATGGTTCCTTCACCCTGGCATTCATCACAACGCCCACCATCAATATTAAAAGAGAAGTGAGACGGCTTAAAACCATTGTTCTTTGCAGATTGCTGATCTGACATTAACTTGCGAATCTCATCATAAGCTTTTAAATATGTAGCCGGATTAGACCTCGAGCTTTTTCCAATCGGATTCTGATCTACAAACTCAATATCATTGATTTGTTTTATCGACCCTTCTAAGAGATCAAATGACCCTGTTTTATCTGCATATCCGCCCAATTGCTTCTTAATGGCCGGATAAAGTATATTTCGTACCAAAGATGATTTTCCACTGCCAGATACTCCTGTAACTGCACAAATAATATTTAACGGAAAGTCTATGCTAACATTCTTGAGGTTGTTTTCACATGCGCCTTTGATATGAATTTTATTGGTGAATTTCCGGCGCGTTGAAGGAACAGGAATTACTTCAATCCCTTTAAGGTATTTTGTAGTTAAACTATTTTCTGAATGTTCGAGAGCTTTATAATCCCCTTGAAATACAAGTTCACCACCTAATCGACCGGCTCCTGGACCAATATCAATTATTTTATCAGAAGAACGAATAATGTCTTCATCGTGCTCAACAACAATAACAGTATTTCCTACCTTTTGAAGATCTCTTAATACTTTTATAAGTAAATGGGTGTCTCTGGAATGAAGCCCGATACTCGGTTCGTCAAGTATGTACAAAGAGCCCACCAGACTACTGCCAAGGCTTGTGGCTAAATTAATTCTTTGGCTTTCGCCACCGGATAATGTAGAGGAGAGGCGATTAAGAGTGAGATAACCTAATCCAACGTCACATAAAAATTGCAGACGTACTTGTATCTCAGTCAATAATCGACCTGCAATTTCCTGATCATGTTTTGAAAGATGAAGAGCAGAAAAAAATGAATTTAACTCCACTACAGGTAGGTTTACCAATTCGTGAATATTCCTATTTTCAATTTTCACCCAACCGGCTTCTTTTTTTAAGCGGGCTCCTTCACATTCAGGACAAATGGTTTTGCCTCTATAACGAGAAAGCATTACCCGATACTGAATTTTATATTGCTGTTCTTCAACGTGTTTAAAAAAGTCATTTAACCCTCTGAAATACTGGTTGCCTTTCCATACGGTTTGCTTTTCGCTTTTTGATAATTCAAAGTATGGTTTGTGAACCGGAAAATTAAAATAATGGGCATTGTTGACCATCAAATCTCTCCATTCACCCATTTTATCTCCTTTCCAGCAGGCTATTGCTCCTTCAAAAATTGAAAGACTTTTATTGGGAATAACCAAATCTTCATCAATGCCAATTACGTTACCAAAGCCTTCGCATCTGGGACAAGCACCAACCGGGTTATTAAATGTAAATAAATGCTCACTTGCTTCTTCAAAACTTAATCCATCCAGTTCAAAGCGGTTAGAGAATTGATGTGAAATCGTATTCTCTTTCTCGAATTGCTTGATCAAGCAGTCGCCTTTCCCCTCATAAAATGCAGTCTGTACTGAATCGGCGAATCGGCCTAAAGTATCTTCATCTTTTGAAACAGAAATACGATCAATAACCAGATTAATCATTTCAGGATTACCCAAGTCTTTTTCATCGGCATTAAGGATGTCTTCAATTCGTTTAAAATCATCGTTTATTTCAACTCTGCTAAATCCCTGCTTAAGCAAAATGTCAAGATGCTCTTTGTAATCACGATCCTCAGGATGGATAATGGGAGCCAGAATAGCAATTTTGGTTCCTTGTGCCAGTTCCGACATTTGCTCAACCACATCACTAACATATTGTCGTTTTACCACTTTACCACTTACCGGAGAGATGGTTTTACCAACTCTTGCATACAGAAGTTTCAGATAATCGTATATCTCAGTACTGGTTCCAACCGTTGAACGAGGATTTCGGGTATTAACCTTTTGTTCGATGGCAATAGCCGGTGGAATGCCTTTTATTAAATCAACCTCAGGCTTATCTAATCTACCTAAAAATTGTCTTGCATAGGAACTGAGACTTTCAACATATCTTCTTTGCCCTTCAGCATATAAGGTGTCAAAAGCCAATGATGATTTACCGCTACCGGATACCCCAGTAATAACTATAAACTCATTTCTTGGTATTTCAATATCAATATTCTTAAGATTGTGCACTCTTGCACCTTTCACAATTATTGACTTCTCCTGCATTCTATACGGTATTGTTTTTTGATCAATGGGCAAATATAACTATGAAATGCCTTTAAGTAAAACTTATTTTGCATTTGACACGTATAGATCTTTAAAAGTTAAAAATTTGGTTTTATAATCTATTTTTACTTTTTTTAACGACTCAAATAAGTATTCACTAAAAAATAGAATTGCCTATCGAGGAACCTTTACAAGAACATTAAAAATATATTGTTATGGAAAAGCAAACGATGCTTTCTGACGAGCAACTTGTAAAGAGTTTTATTGGTGGTGATTGCGAGTCTATTGATGTACTAATCGATAGACACAAAGCCAAAGTATTTTCTTATATCCTGATGTGTGTTAAGCAGCAGGAATTGGCGGAAGATATTTTTCAAGAAGCCTTCATAAAAGTTATTAAGTCACTTAAACGAGGACGCTATTTAGATAGTGGTAAATTTTCTTCCTGGGTAATGCGCATTGCGCATAACCTGATAATCGATCATTATAGAAAGCAAAAAAATCATACGGTTGTTTCGAATGACAGCTATGATTATGACTTGTTTAACTCAACTAAATTTGCCGAGAAATCAATAGAGGATAAAATTGTTTTTGATCAAGTACTAAGTGAAGTTGGAAGCTTGGTTACAATGCTCCCTGATAACCAAAGAGAAGTGGTTGAGATGAGACACTATAAAGGTTTAAGTTTTAAAGAAATCGCAGAAGAGACCGGAGTAAGTATCAATACGGCTCTGGGAAGAATGCGTTATGCCTTAATGAACTTAAGGAGATTAATGGAAGAACGCAACCTATCATTAACATTAACTTAAACGATATACAATATTAATTCATAGGCTGCGTTTCATACATTAAGGAAATGGAATAAGTAGCCTATGGAAAAAATGTTTACACGAGATTTGCTGTGCCTCGAGCAAGAGGCCGGAAAGTGGTTGGAGTTCTTTGATAATATACCTGATGATAACTTTGAACACTGTAAGATTGCAGTTGATGCAGTTACAAAAAGGGTAAAAGCTTTTGCTAGAGTATACCAGAGCTTTACCATAGAAGGACGAGATTCTGGTTATATCATCAACTAAATGAATTAATCGTAAAATGATTGGGCAAAGCTATGAAAACTACCTTTGCCCATTATTATTCTCACCCAAAACGCTTGTAGAAAACCGTAGCCATAACCAAATAGCTGAACAAGGGATGCTATTGTACTTAAGAGGGCTACGTTCATCTTTTTAGTTCTGATAAAAGCATCTGTAGCAATAATCAATGGGAATAAGGCACAAAACATCCAAAAGAAAGCACTGACAAATATTGCAAGTAAAATAAGCAAAGGATAGCCAATCGCAAATGCGGAAGGCATTAAATGTACTAATTTTAAGGTGCCAGGATGTTTTAATGATAGGTTGATCCTGGCAATTCCAGAGTTAAAGACTTGCTTGTAGAATGCCTTAAAATGTGTACGTCGTTTATGATATACGTATGCATCAGGGATTAATCCCATTCGTAGATTTGCTTTTTCTGCTCTCATACTAAAATCCAAATCTTCGCCAAATCGCATAGGGGCAAAGCCCTCTAGTTCATCAAAAGCCTTTTTCGTAATACCTAAGTTAAAGCTCCTTGGATAAAACTTATCCAGTTTCTTTTCTCCACCGCGAATCCCTCCGGTTGTAATAGGTGAAGTCATCGAGTAACTTATTGCTTTTTGAATAGGCGTAAAAAAAGGATGCGCCTTATCAGGTCCACCAAAACATTCAAACTTAATGATATCAAGGTGATCCATCACCGCATTAAAATAATTGGATGGAATGATGCAATCGCTATCAAAAAATACAAGATACTCTCCATTGGCTTTAGAAGCGCCGTAGTTTCTCGCTGGTCCCGGTCCTTGATTTTCCTGAAAATAGTAATGCAAATCCAATTGAGGAAAATAGGGTTCAATTACATCTTCGCATCTTACACTTGAGCCATCTTCAACAATAATTACTTCAAAAGTAGATTGAGAAGATTGCAATGTCAATGACTCCAAGAGCTCAACTATTTCTTCAGGCCTGTTGTAAACTGGGATTATTACAGAAAATTGCATTGATAATATTTGTCACCAAAGATAATAATTCTTCCGATCTGTTGAACCCACACAATTATTTATAAGCCTTAATAAATATTAAAGTTCATAAAGAAAGCCTTATTCTTTTGTTAAAATCATCATCGGATCGCCAATTATATTTGAATATATTGGTCGGTAGCGATTAATATCGTAAAATTTTGAGACGTTTACTTTTTTTGTGCTTTGTCCTTGCGCATCCTTTTTAACCGCCTCAATACTTATGTGATTGTATTTACCGTCATTAATGCATACCATTTGGCCACAGTTATCTTTGAGAATTAAGTCTAAGGCAAGATTGGCATATGCAGTCGGAACTATGGAATCTAATGCGTCAGGTTCACCCGACCTTACTAAATAGCCAAGTTTTTGATTGATGATATTTATTTCTTTGCCATTATTGAATTTAGATGAAAGCTTTTTTAGTTGAGCACCAATGGCTTCTCCAATACCTCCTAATTTTTTATGCCCAAAAGCATCAGTGTCGTTACTTGTGTACATCGCACCTCCCCCTTCAAATGAAGCACCTTCTGAAACCAGTACAACTGAATATTTACTTGGGTTATTATTGCGATCTTCAACCATAAGGGCAGTAAGCTGTTCAATGTTGAATTGATGTTCAGGTATCACACATCTGTCCGCTGCTCCGCCAACTGTGGGTAATAGAGCTGAAAAACCGGCATTTCGGCCAAATACTTCAAGAACTAGAAAACGTTCATGAGATCCCGCACAAGTTCGAAGAGCATGAGTAAGTTCAATGGTTCTGGTTATACATGTACTGAACCCAATACAATATTCGGTGCCTGGAACATCTCCATCCATGGTTTTTGGAATAGCAATGAGTTTAATGCCTTCGTGATGCAAACGGACGGCATAGCTTAAAGTATCATCACCGCCAATAGGGACTAGATAGTCGATTCCCATGTATTTCAAATTTGTCACAGCTTCATCGGTCAAATCGTTAAATTCGTCCTTATATTGGTTTTTAAAATGTGGAGGCACGTCTATCAATGGCACTTTATTGGCCTTAGTGCGGCTTGAGTGCAGGAATGTTCCACCTGTTCGGCCTAAGCGATTTACCATATTTTCATTCAACTCCACACAAAAATCCTGTTGATCTTTTGGCTTGGATGGATTTATTGAGATTACACCCTTCCAACCATTTCTAATCCCAATTACTTTGTAACCTTCATGTAAAGCCCGAATTGTTACTGCACGGATGGCTGGATTTAAACCTGGTACATCTCCACCACCGGTTAAAATGGCTATAGTCTTGTGTGTTCTTTTGATTAGGCTCATGGTAATGCTTTTAGTTTGTATTTGTTTTAACGTAATTACTTACAACTTCGAAGCGGATATATATCATGCTTATCAAATTTACTGATTTTAAATGACAAATATCACTGTTCGTCTTTGTAGAGGATTGTCGATATAAAACAATGTTAAATACAATGGACTAAAAATTATCTATTAATAGATAATCGATATAAATTAGTTAATGATTGTAAATATTAGGGGGTTAATATTTCTATTTTGAAAAAATATCAGCAAATTTGCAGCATTATTTAAAAAGCATTTTATAATACGCAATACCTAAGTGTTATATATTAACAAATAGATTAAAATGATTAAGAGTCCACTTCAGATTGCTAGAGAGAGCTACTCACCAAAACTGCCAAAATCGTTGCAGGGTAGCGTTAAAATTGTTGAGGGTAAAGAAACTGAGTCAGTAGCAGATCAAGCTGATATCAAACAATTATTTCCAAATACCTATGGAATGCCTTTGCTAACATTTGAATCAGGAGATGCAACTTCGGTTTCAGCCAAAAATGTTGGTGTTATTTTATCAGGTGGCCAAGCACCGGGTGGACATAACGTGATTTCAGGAATTTTTGATGGCCTAAAAAAACTAAATCCTGACAATAAACTTTATGGATTTTTAGGTGGACCTGGTGGTTTAGTTGATAATGACTATGTGGAATTAACTGCTGAGCTTGTTGATCACTATCGTAATACAGGTGGTTTTGATATTATTGGATCAGGACGTACAAAATTAGAAGAAGAAGCTCAATACGAACAAGCAATTGTAAATTGCAAAGCTTTAGATATTACTGCTTTAGTAATTATTGGTGGTGATGACTCAAATACTAATGCTTGTGTTCTCGCTGAGTATTATAAAGCTAAAGGAGCAGGTATCCAGGTGATTGGAGTGCCGAAAACCATTGATGGTGACCTTAAAAACGAAATGGTTGAAACATCATTTGGTTTTGATACAGCATGTAAAGTTTATAGTGAGTTGATTGGTAATATTCAACGTGATGCCAATTCAGCTAAAAAATATTGGCACTTTATCAAACTAATGGGGCGTTCTGCTTCTCATATTGGTTTGGAATGTGCTCTTCAAACACAACCTAATATCTGTATCATTTCAGAAGAGGTTGAAGCTAAGCAACAGACCTTGGATGATGTAGTTACCTATATTGCTAATATCGTTGCTGAGCGCGCTGCTAAGGGAGATAACTTTGGAACAGCACTTATACCTGAAGGATTAGTCGAATTTATTCCTGCAATGAAAAAATTGATTGCAGAATTGAACGATTTCCTTGCTCATAACGAAGTACAAGTTGGTGCATTAGAAGGAAATAAAGAAAAACGTGATTTTGTTGCTGAAAGAATTTCTGATGAATCGCGCGAAGTATTTGTATCTCTGCCTAATTCAATTGCCAATCAGTTAATGCTTGATCGTGATCCTCATGGTAATGTTCAGGTTTCTTTAATTGAGACTGAAAAGATGCTTATTGACATGGTGAAAGCCAAGTTAAAGAAGATGAAGAAAGCTGGCGAATTCAAAGGTAAATTTAAAGGACAGCCTCATTTCTTTGGTTATGAAGGTCGTTGTGCTGCTCCTTCAAACTTTGATGCTGATTATTGCTATTCATTAGGTAATACAGCAGCAGTTTTAATTGCAGAAGGTAAAACAGGTTATATGGCATCAGTTCGTAATCTGATAGCTCCTTCAGATGAGTGGATTGCGGGTGGTGTTCCAGTAACTATGATGATGAACATGGAGAAGCGCCATGGAGCAATGAAGCCTGTTATCCAGAAAGCCCTGGTACGTTTAGACGGTGCTCCATACAAGAAGTTTTTGGAGAAACGTGAAGATTGGGCTCAAAACACGAAGTATGTTTATCCTGGTCCTATTCAATATTTTGGTCCATCTGAAGTATGTGACTTAACAACTAAGACCTTAAAATACGAACAAGAGTAATTTCTTTTAAGATAAAATAAGCCCGTAACCTTTATGTTACGGGTTTTTTTATATTTTAGCATTTTAATAATCATTTAAGTATTCAATAGCCAGAAATCTTAATTATGTCAAAAATCGTAACCCTTTCTGAGGCAGCTTCAATTGCCTTGCATGCAATGGTTCTAATAGCAAAAAGTGATAAAAAACTAAATGTAGGTCAAATCTCAGACGCGATTGACAGTTCAAAACATCATGTTGCAAAGGTGATGCAACGTCTAGCAAAGGAAGAATTTGTGAGTTCAAACAGAGGACCCAGTGGCGGTTTTGTAATAAAGCGTGATCCTGAGGCCTTGAGTTTATTGGAAATATATGAGGCCATTGAAGGAAAAGTTGCCATTCAGGCCTGTCCTGGTGATAAACGTACCTGTATTATAGGTTCATGTATGTTAGGTGATTTATCAAAGAATATGACTAAAGAATTTAAAACTTACATGGAGAATCATTTCCTAAGTGAATACATGAAATAGGTTTGATGTTCTTCTTATAAGATAGCATTCGCTATCTATCTTGCCAAGAAGTATTGGATTAATTGTCATTGATCAAATGTATGGTATGGCAGGCAACTAAACCGGCGGTTTCTGTTCTTAAACGACTGTTGCCTAAACTAACCATAGTACAACCAATCTCCTTGGCTTTCAATACTTCATCCATAGAAAAATCGCCTTCTGGTCCAATGCATAAGGTAACATTTGAATGAGCTTGGTAAGCTTCTTTCAATGCTTTCTTTTCAGATTCGTAACAATGTGCCAAATATGTAGTTTGAGTATCAGTGGATTGAATAAATGAATTAAATGGTGTTAATTCATTTATTTCTGGCATAAAAGCCTTTAGTGACTGCTTCATTGCTGAAATAGCAATGCGTTCAATTCTGTCAATTCTAATTTTTTTACGTTCTGAATGATGGCAAAGCAAAGGGCTAATCTTATTAACTCCTAATTCAACTGCCTTTTCAATCAGCCATTCGAATCGATCCATACTTTTTGTAGGTGCTACTGCTAGATGGAGATTGTAATTCGGGGCTTGATGATTAATTGTTTTTATTAATTCAATCTCACATCGTTTGGGATGAGCGTTTATTATTTTTCCTTCAAAAAACTTTCCTTTCCCATTTGTTATCGTAATCTCATCATCTACTTTATGGCGCAACACATTTATGCAATGTTTACTCTCTGTTTCGCACAAATTGCCAGATCCATTAAAATCAGGGTCGTAAAATAGTTCCATTGAAATTGTAATTTCTACAAAGGTAATAATACTAGAGGAATCATTATAATTCTGAAATGGTAGATTAGCTGTTTGGATAGGGGACCAGACAAGGTAATATGACCTTAAATTCGGCACCTTCACCGGGTTTTGTTATCACTTCAATACTTCCATTCATTAGTTCAACCAGGCTTTTTGTAATAGATAAACCTAAACCCGTTCCACCATGTTTTTTTATTGTGGATTCATCAATCTGCCTGAAGCGATCAAATATAATTTTCAAATCACTTTCTGAAATGCCGGGTCCGGTATCTTTAACTGATATTTCCAGATTTATATCGTTCAGAACAGTGTAGTTGATTTTGACTGATCCTTCTTCAGTAAATTTTATGGCATTGGAAATTAAATTAAGCAATATTTGATATAACCTTAATTGATCCGTATTAATATGGAATGCTTCATTGATATCAATGGGGAGAAGTTTTAATTGTATTGCCTTGTTCTGAGAGTTAATAAGCGTGTTGCCTACAGCAACAAGGTCTTTAAGCATCGAATTTAGGTTGCAATTGCTTAGTTTTATTTGTAATTGGCCAGATTCAATTTTACTGATATCAATTATGTCATTGATAAGTGTTAATAGATTCTCACCACTTTTTTTAACAAAGGACAGATATTCACCACGTTCATATTCATTCATATCGCTCTCAATTAGCAAATCGGTAAACCCAAGAATGGCATTCATAGGCGTTCGAATCTCATGCGACATGTTTGCTAAGAAAGAAGATTTTAGTTTGTCACTCTCTTCAGCTTTGTGTTTTGCAAATTTTAATTGATTTTCAAAATCCTTCTGTCCATCAATGTTTTGAATAACTCCCGTTATGCGAAGTGGTGTATCGTTATGGCACTCTGTTATCTTGCCATGAATAGAGAACCATGAAATTTGTTCATTCTTTTTTAAGAGTCTAATCTCACATTTGAATGCATCGGCCTTTCCTGTTTTGTGAAGGTTATACGCCTCCTTCATTTGCTCTCTATCCTGATAGTAAGTTATATCCTGCCAGTTGCCAGCATTAATTTTTAATTCATCACCGTATTGATAGCCCAGTAAAACGGCAAAATGATCATTGAAGTAGATAGATCCAGTTGTTAAGTCAACATCCCAAAGTCCTTCTCCTGCACCATCAACCGCTAGTTCGAGTCGTTTTTCGCTTTTAACTAATTCTAGCTCTACTTTTTTCCGTTTAATCATATCTGATACTAAAAGAATGATAACTATAAGTAAAGAAATGAGGATGACAAATATGAAGATAAGTTCATTTTTAAACTGCGACACAAATGTTATTGGGACATTTATGATTTGCACATCATTAAAAGAATGTGGTGTAGAAAGGCCATGTTTTTTTAACATTACATGGTCAAGGGTATATGTTTGATCCGGAATGGTTATTAGTGCAGTTGGCTCCCCATTTAGTTTTGATAGTAACAATTGAGCAGAGAGCCTTCCCTGATCACCAGCTTTAAGGATTCTTCCTCCAACGATATAATCAGGCATCAGAAAATCCCAATTACTATACATGGGGATTTTAATTTTATCAAAAAAGTAATGTTTCTCCTTCATTAATTCATTAGGTACTCCATTACGGTTGGTATATATGCTTAACAAATAAATGGCTTTATTTTCAGCAGGGAGATTGTTAAGTTCTGATTTAAATTTGTAGGGATCGCCTGTGTCTAATTCTTTGTATTTTATGTTTTTATGATATTTTTCCATGGCATCTTCAAATTGGCGCATGAAAATTTTACCGGATAGGGTTTGATCAGTAACTACAATTATCTCATCCAGCTGAGGTTGTAATTCACTTATAAGATCTAATGTCGCCTTAATGTCAATGTTTTCTGCAACAACAGAATGTTTTGTGCTATCGACAAGGTGCATGTATTCGTCAATATTATTAACACCGCAAAACACCGCAGGGATATCTCCCCAAATGGATTTTCCGTGTTCAATAAAAAAGTCAAAAGCCTTATTATCTGCACAAATAATTCCATCAATTTGATGATTGTTATACTTAAGTTGCAAGGTTTGTTTTAAGGCAATAAAATAGTCTTCATTCGAGAAATGCTTGCTATCCATATAATCATAGAACAAGCGAGTAGTTTCCTTTTGAGCATAAAAGTTGGTTATTGCTTGATTGAGATCAGAGGCCCATTTGTAGTCTGAGTGATAGGAGTTGAGTACAACAATTTCTTTAAGGTCGTTGGCATTTGATGGTACAGAATAAAGGAATAGAATCAGAAGGGTCCAATAATTCCAAGGTCTTTTTGCCATTTCGCTAATAATATAACTAAATTGTAGTTTCAGTTTGATTATTTTGGGTTTAAGTAATAGATAAATATAGTAAAAGTATTAGTAATTAGAAATGTAAACTCGAATTGAGAATTATTCAAAATAACTTTATAAAAATTGTGCAGGAAATAAATGGCTTAAACGTCTTATACTGTAGAATAAGATAAATGATTGACGAACGCTTATTAATAAAAAGGATAAAGGCCGGTGATAAAAGTGCCTATCGATTGTTGTTGGAAAACCAGCATAAGCGAGTTATTCATATATGCCTTTCTTTTGTGCAACAATCTGAAGATGCCGAAGATATTGCACAAGAAGTTTTTATAGAGGTGTTTAGATCCATTGAATCCTATCGAGCTGATGCTAGTCTTTCTACCTGGTTGTATCGATTGGCTGTGAATAAATCTTTAGATTTTATCAGGCAAAAGAAACGAAAGAAAAGAGGATATGGTTTACAAACATCATTTGATGATAAAGACATTAATGTGGAAAATCAAATGACGCAATTATCGATTAGTGATGCTTTAGAAGAAAAAGACAGAGTTAAAATATTACATTCGGCAATGGCTTTACTTCCTGAACGTCAAAGAGTGGCGCTAACATTGTCTAAGTTAGATGAGCTAAGTCAAAAAGAAGTGGCTAAGATACTAGAGGTCTCGGAAGGATCAGTTGAGTCGCTATTAGTTAGAGCCCGGAAGAAATTGAAAGAAATCTTAATGCCTCATAAAGAACAAATTTTATAAGAGGTGAAGGAAATTTTAAAGAATATCGTCTATATAATTGGAGCATAGATATGAACAACGAAAAGCAACATATAAAAGAATTAGAAAAGATCATAAACACTGATCTTATACCCAACGATTATATTGTGTCTTCTGGTTTTGTAGATTCGGTGATGCAAAAAGTGGATGCTGACCTTCAAAAAAAGCCATTATTAAAAACTTTTATTGCGGTGGCAGCTTCAATTGCAATGATTATGCTTTTGGGTAATTTGGCAATTGTGATGAGTCAAATAAATACTACTGTTGAGAATCAGGTTCTAGATGAATGGGCATCCGGTTATGATTCATCTGATAAAAGTACCTGGTCGGAATATTACGATATTGAACTCTTGGCGTCAAGTGAAAAAATAAAATAACATGAATAAGAATTGCAAAATATGCTGGACTATATTGGTCATTTTCTTTGTAGCTAATGTTGCATTGTTATCACTGTGGTGGCTAAAGTCTGAAAAGGAAGGTTCAACAACAGTATACAAAGAGTCGAGTAAAGATAAAGCAAGAACAAGGCTTCGGGATCATTTCAGAGATGAACTGGAGATGGATGAAAGTCAGTTTGATGGATTTAATCAGATGCGAAATGAGCACATGCAAAAGATTGCCTTACATCAAATGCAGATTGACAGTATAGATAGTTTGTTGAAGAATATAACTTTTTCAAGTGTTGATAATCCAGAACAGATAGCCATATATGCTGATCAAATGGCTGAACATCATAAGCAGATTGAATTATTGAATTATAGTCACTACAAAAGTCTTAGAAAAAATTGTCGGAATGATATGCAAAGAGAACGAATGGATAATACATTCAGACGATTAATAGAGAAGAAACATAAAAGACACCGTCGGGGCAGAGGCTCTCATAAAAATTAGGTATTAAATATTGATTAATAGTATGATAGTTAAAGGCGCGCTTTAGCTTAATGAAATAGGTATGTCAAATTTTAAACAAAATGTCATGAAAAATAAAGTAATAACAAGTGTAATAGTAATTGTAATGATATTGTCCGTTGCACAGGCGCAGAGACCAATATCGTATCAAAAAGGTAATAAAGGACAAAGTACTTGGAGAAGCGATTTAAGCCAGGATCAGAAAGACCAATTAAAGGCAAAACAAACAAGCTATAAGATGGCCATTAAGTCAAATAAGAATCAGCTTAATGAATTGATGGCCAGAAAAAGAACCTTAGAAACAACAGATCCGGTTGATGCTAAAGCGCTGTACAAATGTTTGGCTTCTATTAATGAACTAAAAAGCGAGATGCAGAAACAAAGCATTCGTCATCAACAAGATGTGAAAAGTGTATTGACTGATGAACAGGTATTGGCATTTGAGTCGAAAAAAGGAAATGGATATAAAAAAGGGCAATCATGTGATGGACCTGGTCAATATCAGGGAAACAAAAAAGGAAACAAAAGAGGCAGAGGTCATCAGTACGGGCAAGGCAGTGGTAAAGGTCAAGGCCAAGGAACAGCAAATGGCAAAAGAGGAGGTAATAAAGGCCAGAGAAAAAATGGTAGGTTTGAAAAACTTAATCTAACTGAAGATCAAATGGCTTTTATGGAGAAATCCAGATTAGATTTTATGAAGACTCAACAAGGTTTAATGAATCAACTTAATGAATTAAGCGCAAAGCTTAAAACTAGTACCACAGGTAAAGCGGTAGATTTAAAAAACATCGACAAGATTATTGATCAGCAAAGTAAAATTAAGTTACAAATGGCCCAGAAGAAAGCCGATCATATTATTGAAGTACGTGAACAATTAACTGACGAGCAAAAGTTAATGTTGGATACAAAACATTCAAGAGGCCGCAGAATGGCCATGAGGTAACTATACTATTGGTACATATATTTAAAACATAGACAATTTTAAGGGCTCTTAATTTGCTACTGGCTTATTAAGGGCCCTTTTTTTGAGTAAGCATTATGAGAAAAATAAACTTATATCGAAGGAAAAAATACTATCAATCGTCTATATAGAATAAGCTTCATTTTGTTGATGTTCGTTAACGAACAGTGCGTATCGATACCGAACACTCATAGCTTTTTAGTATATTAGACAATGTTTTGTAAAAGAATGAACTAGTCAAATTAGTACAGTCTTTGATAAACATCGGTAACCTAAATCATTTAGTCTTGAAGATAGAAATTAAAGATCTGAGTCAGGTTTATAAAAATGACTTCAGAGCACTTGATAAAGTCAACTTAGAAATAAATCCTGGAATGTTTGGTTTACTTGGTCCTAATGGAGCAGGTAAATCTACGCTTATGCGCGTTCTTGTTACCTTACTCAAACCAAGTCATGGCGAAGTATATGTTAATGGCGACGCATTGTCTAAGAATAGAGGTGAGATCCGTTCATATCTGGGCTATCTTCCTCAGGATTTTCGTTTTTTCTCAAAGTTACGGACATGGGAGTTTTTAGATTATGCGGCTTCTTTAGCTGGCATTCACAATAAAAAGAAACGATTAGCTGAAGTTGATGATTTATTAGAGCAAGTGGGATTATTCGATGTTCGTAATCGATTTGCCAACAAGTTATCCGGTGGTATGAAGAGGAGACTGGGGATAGCTCAGGCCTTGGTTGGAGATCCTAAAATTGTTGTGGTTGATGAACCTACAACAGGTCTAGACCCCGAAGAGCGCATTCGATTCAGAAATATTCTATCCAACCTTAGTCAGAAGGAGGTTATTATTATTCTATCCACTCATATTGTAGGAGATATTTCTTCTACCTGTAGTCAGATGGCTTTATTAAATGGTGGACAAGTTCATTTTACCGGCTCTCCTGAGCAGTTTGTTAAGCAATCTAAGGGACATGTGTTTAAAACGAGTGTCACTTTCGATGAAATGAAAACAATTAGTGAGGCCTATCCGGTAATTACATCGGTACCTGATGCTGGAGGTTATGAGGTAGAGTTTGTGGCGGATAATGTTAATGGATGGAAGGCGTCAGCAATTGATCCGAACCTCGAGCATGCCTACGTTTATTTTATGGAATATTTAGCCAATACAAAAAAAGCATAAGGGATGATTTCATTATTTAACGTTAGAACAGTTTCCCGTTTCGAATCTAAAACCTTATTACGGAGTTGGTTTTTCAGAATATTCGCTGGAGTTGGTTTTTTCTTTTTACTCATGTTTAACATGTTTGCGGTTGCTGCAATTGGTGATGGTGCTTGGCCAGGACGTCTGGTGCCTTCAGCAGTCCCTTATTTTAATATGTGGATGTTGAATATCGCACAGGCCATTATTGCGGTTTTTCTTTCTGCTGATTTTTTAGGACGTGACAAAAAGCTGGATACCACGGAAGCTTTTTATGTGAGAAGTATGTCCAATATGGATTATGTTATTGGCAAGACCATTGGTATCATGAAGGTATTTTTGGTGCTTAATGTAATCGTTCTTTTCCTGGGTATTTTATTCACCTTAATTGGTAATGAAGTGCCCGTTAATTGGACTTCCTTTTTGATTTATCCATTATTGATTTCATTACCTACACTGGTGTTTGTATTGGGTTTATCCTTTTTTGTGATGACCCTTATTCGTAATCAGGCAATAACCTTTGTGTTAATGTTGGGTTTCATTGCATTATCCTTATTTTATATACGTAATAAATGGTTTGGTATATTTGACTTCCTGGGATTCTTTACACCATTTATGCGTTCGGATTTTACAGGTTTTGGTAATGAATCGGATCTGCTATTTATTCGATTAGGAATTTTATTGTTGGGTGTCGTATTTATTTTGGCAACGGTTTGGCGATTACCACGTCTTGAACAACAGAAGTATTCGAAGGTAACGCTGGTCGTTAGTATGTCAATAATGTTTAGTGCGGGAATTGGATTATTACTATTAAAGGCAAACAGAGATTATGGTAATACACAATTAAGAGTTGAGATCAACACTTTAAACGAAGGATTAAAAGATTCTCCGTACAAAATTAAGGCATACGATGTAGATCTAAAACATAGTGAAAAATCTATAGCTTGTATAGCAACACTAAATTTAGAATTGGAAGATAAGAAGAATGAATTAGTATTGGCTTTGAATCCGGGATTGAAAGTATCTAAGATAAGCAGTGGAACAAATCAACTTCAGTTTGAAAGGAAAGGGCATCTTATAATTGTTAAAACGAGTTTGGTTCAATCGCAATCGTTTGATTTAAAAATAGAATACGATGGGCAGATTAATGATATGGCCATGTATCCCGAAGTTGATGAAGAGGCTTTATTGTCTTTGAACAGATTAGACCCCATATTGGCTAATAAGCAATTTAGTTTTATTAATCCAAACTATGTATTGCTTACAAGGGAGGCCAATTGGTATCCGGTGGTTGCAAGTAAATTGTATTGGACACGTTATCCATTTACTGAAATGAACTTAAATGTTTCTACTAAAAATGGATTGACTGTTATTTCACAAGGCAATGTGGTAGAGTCTGATAATGGTGTATGGCAGTTCTCACCTGAACAAAAATTGAATGCATATAGCCTGGTTATTGGTCAATACGATCATCTTCGCACAACTGTTGATAGTATTGAGTTTAATCTTTACCATCATAAAAAGCATGATTTTTTCAAACCTTATTTCACCGAATTGTCGGATACTGCTTCACATATAATCAAAGGGATTAAGGATGATTTTGAACGAAAGCTTGGTGTAAAATATCCGTTCAAACGATTTTCTGTTATAGAATCACCAATTAATATGTATAGCTATCTTCGAAACTGGTCATTAGCAACTGAAAGTGTTATGCCGGAAATGGTGCTTTTCCCAGAAAGCGGTGGAGGTACTTGGCAAAATGATTTATCACGAAAAAAAGAAAGAATTGAAGATCGCAGTAAAGACAATAACGAAGATAAATCTGAAAAGGAAGTCCAAGTTGAAGTTCTAAAAAGTTACATTGGTGATAATTTTATTAAGCCGCAACGTTTCTTCTTTGGTCGTCGCCAGGATGGTGAGCGAAGTGTTGAAAATTGGGGGCGTTATCAGGTTTTTCCAAACTATTTTACTTATTCAAATTCAGTTGAAGAAGATGGTTATCCACTACTCACAATTGCCATGGAAAATTATCTTCATAAGCGATTAAGTGAAACTCAGCGGCGTGGCTTAGGTGGCTTATCGCCTAATGATGAGGTGATTCTTAAATTGAGAGAGAAAAGTTTAGCTGATCTTATAAAGGATGAAGATGTGAATACTCTGGGAAATGTATTTGCCTCAAAGGGAAGTCAGTTATTATCCAACCTTAAAGTTAATAATGAAGAAGGAAGCTTTGATACCGATTTGGATGAAATGATAAGCGAATCTCGATTTAAAAATGTCAGTTTGTCTGAATTTTCAATTACCATGGATGAGCTGGCTCAAACCGATTTTAGTAACTTATATGGCTCATGGTTAAATGATCAGGATATTCCTGCATTTTTGTTTGGATCAATCAATGTATGGGAAGTTAAAGAAGGCAATCGGATTCGTTATTTTATGAAGGTGCCGGTTAGCAATCATGGTGAGGTAGATGGTATTTTAAGTTTTACCATTCGCGAAGGACAAAGAAGAGGTGGAGGTCGAGGAGGTCGTTTTCGATCACGATTTGGAATGGATGGAGATGATGATTCAAATAATCAAAGTTTCGTCATTAAAAAAGGAGAGACAAGCGATATTGGATTTATGTTGGATGATCTTCCTCGAGAGGTACAGGTAGAAACTTATCTGGCTAAGAATATTCCATCTAGTCAGCGTTTAGAAACCAATGATGTCATTACGGATCAGAAAAAAATAAAATATTTTGAAGGTAAAAGTCCTTCAAATACACGACTTAAGCATAGTGAAGATTTTGAGATAATTGTAGATAACGAAGATGAAAGCTGCACTTTGGTTAATACAGGTGAGAGTAGAACAATTAAGGATTGGTGGGCCAGCAAGCAAAATCAGGATGAGGAAAGTGATACCTATGGCATGATTCGTTTCTGGAATCCACCAGTAAAGTGGAAGCCTGTTGCTGGTCAGGATTTTTACGGTGAATATTTGAAATCCGCTTTTTATAAACGAAAAGGTAGTGGGGCCGGATATGTAAGTTGGAAGGCGTCGATTGAGGATACCGGTAATTATGATGTATATGCCTATGTTCCTGATATAAGAGGAGGAAGACGACGCAAAGGAGGTAATTCGGAACGGGATTATCATTACACGGTGTATCACGATGACGGGGTTGAAGAAATTGAAACTGCCATTACAAGTGAAAATAGCGGATGGGTTTATCTTGGTGAATTTTATTTTTCAGATGGAGAGGCCGAAGTTCGTTTGTCGGATACAAGTACTAAGTCGGAATATATAATTGCCGATGCTGTTAAATGGGTAAAAAAATAATAAACTAACCATAAATCAATGAAGAATTTAATTGTTGGAGCATTTCTAATTATCGCTTCGGTCTTTTGGCAAGATATTTCGGCTCAAAGACTAATGACTCTGGAGCAATCAGTTGAAGAAGCTCTAAAACAGAGTCCAAATATTGTTAGGGCCAGGCTTAATTTGGAGCAAAACAGGGAATTACTTGGGGCGCAAAAAGCTAGCTTAAAGTCAAATTTCAGGTTAAATCTTGACCCCTTTCAGTATCGTAATTCCAGAGATTATGATGAATTTAATCAACGTTGGTATACATCTCAAAAACTACAGAGTTCTGGAACATTCGCTGTTTCTCAGCCTATTCTTTTTAGCGATGGTGTATTGTCATTATCTAATCGGTTTGGATGGGAGGATAATAAAAGTTCTTCATCGTCAAATACTTTTACCGGATTTAGTAATAGTTTAGACCTCAGGTTAGATCAGCCAATTTTTACGTATAACCGAAGGAAACTGGAATACAAGGAGATTGAATTTAACTTTGAAAATTCGCAGCTTAACTATGCCTTGCAGGCTTTAAATGTTGAGAAGCAGATCACTCAATATTTTTATCAAATCTATCAGAAACAGATGGAATTGATTACGTCTCGTGAAGAGTACGCAAACCGTAAGCAGAGTTATGAGATCATTAAAAACAAGGTGGATGCGGGATTAACGGCCAAGGAAGAGATGCTTCAGGCAGAGCTGGATATGATGTCAAGTCAGTCAACAGTTCAGAATAACGAAGTAGAGCTAGAGAATATCAAAGACAATTTTAAACAAATGCTGGGTTTGCCTTTTGTTGATGAATTAATGGTTATAGCCGAGGTTTCTGTTCTCCCTATAGATGTGGATTTAAATCAAGCGATAGCCTTGGCTTTAGAGAATAGAATGGAGATCAGGCAAAGAGAGATTGATATAGAGACTGGACAGTTTGAACTTATCCGTACCAATGCTACTAATGAGTTTAAAGGAAATTTAGCGGTTCAGGTTGGATTATTTGGTAATAATGAAAGCTTTGGTGGCATATATGATAATCCTAATGATAATGAAGATGTAACTTTTAGCCTTGAAATACCGCTTTGGGATTGGGGTGAAAAGAAAGCAAGAATGAGAGCTGCCCAAGCCTCCTTGCAAACGAGCGAATACAATTTGATTGATGAAAAAAAGACCATCAGACTTAATGTACGTCAAATCGAACGAAATCTGCGGAATATGCTCATTCAAATTGAAATTGCTAAAAAGAATGAAGAGAATGCTCAACTAACTTATGACATTAAGTTGGAACAGTATCGTAATGGCGATTTAACAAGTATGGATTTGAATTTGGTACAAAATCAGTTGACTCAAAATAAAAATTCCAAGATTAATGCTTTAATCAATTATAAGTTAGAGCTGCTGAATATGAAGCTTCAAACTTTATATGATTTTGAAAATCAGCGTAGCATTATGCCTGATGTAATGAAATACGAAACTATCAAATAGCCCAAATATTAAACGAAAAAAGATGACTACAATAAAACATATAGGCCTGGCACTCGCATTAATTATAGCTATTTCAGCTTGTCAGAATGAAGAATCAAATTTCGATACGGATGTAGCAGTTAATGTTTCTGTTGAAGAGGTGTCCTACAAACCCATTGAGCAAACCTTAATAACAACAGGTTCGATTAAACCCACTATGGAGGTTAATTTGAAATCTGAAATGGCAGGTTCATATAAATTAATGACCAACCCAGCGACCGGAAAGTCCTACAAGATGGGTGATCGAGTTAAAGAGGGTCAACTTATTATCAAACTAGAAGATAAGGAATACGAAAATAATGCTAATCTGGAAGGTGCTGAACTCGATTTGGAAATTTCTGAGATGGAGTATAATAAGCAACAGGCCCTTTATGAAAAAGGCGGTGTAACGCTTCGTGAACTAGTGAATTCGGAGAAGACCATGTTAACCTCTCAACAAGCACATGAGAATGCCGAAATAGCCTTAGAGAAAATGGAGTTGAAAGCACCTTTTAATGGAGTAATAACCAATTTACCATTTTTCTCTCCCGGTATGCGCATTGAAACCGGTCAGGATCTGTTGGGCATTATGGAATATAATACGATGGTGATGGAATTGAGCATGCCTGAAAATTTAATGGGGCAGGTTAAAGAAGGGCAGCCGGTTAATATTATGAATTATGCTTTACCCGATGATACCTTAAAAGGGGCGGTTACAGAATTATCGCCGGCCATTGATATTGAAGCCCGAACCTTTAAGGGCCGAATTAATGTTGCAAATAAGGAAGGATTACTAAAGCCTGGTATGTTTGTTAAGGCCGAAATAGTAGTTGATCAGCGCGATAGTGCCTTGGTTATTCCTAAAGATGTGATCTTGACAGAAGGCAATAGAAAGGTAGTATATGTGGCTAAAAAGGAAGTGGCTCAAAAAAGATATATCCGAACCGGTATTGAAACTTTAACTGAAGTTGAAGTTCTCGGAAAGGAGTTAAAAGAAAATGACAGGTTGATTGTGAAAGGGTTTGAGACTCTTAAGAATCGCTCTAAAGTAAAGATTGTTAAAAAGTAATCCTTAAAACTAATTTATGAGAGCCATTTCACGATTCTCTGTAAACTATCCGGTAACTGTTGCTATGCTTGTCTTAGGCATAGTGTTATTGGGTGTAATATCACTTTCGCGACTGGGTACTGATCTTTTTCCCGACATGCAAAATCCACGAATTTATGTGGAGTTGGATGCCGGAGAACGTTCGCCTGAAGAAATTGAAAAACGATTTGTTGAGCAAATTGAAGCTTTATCAGTTCGCCAAAGTGGTGTGCTTAATGTTTCATCGGTAAGCCGGGTTGGAACCGCTATAGTGACCGTTGAATACGATTGGGGAAAAGATATTGATGAAGCCTTTCTCGATTTGCAAAAGGCCTTAACATCCATTGGGCAAGATCAGGATGTTGAAACATTAAATATTACCCGCTTCGATCCTAATGCTTCACCAGTGATAAAAGCTGCTTTTCGTCATGAAGAGGCGAGTGATATGAATGAATTACGTAAAGTTGCCGAAAACTATATTCGTAATGAGTTAATCAGGGTTGAAGGAATTGCCGACGTTCGTATCTCCGGTGAAGAAACTGCTGAAGTAATGGTGGTTGTTGATCCGGGATTGTTGGAGGTGAATGGATTAACCTTAAATTCGGTTTTAACTACAATTAATAATTTCAATAGTAACGTGTCTGGGGGTTCCATTGAGGAAATGGGACAACGCTACATTATAAAGGGCTTAAGTGCACTTACTCATCTTGATGATGTTAGAAATTTGGTGGTTAAAACAACTCAATCATCAAGTTCATCCGATGTACAACAAACCACAACTGAAGTTTCTCAATCTGCCATCTTGCTGAAAGATATAGCGGAAGTGGTGCTTCAGAATAGCGAACCTGAAACCATAGTTCGTTTAAACGGTGAACGCTGTTTGGGAATAGCCATATATAAAGAAACGAAGTTTAATACTGTAGAGGCCGTAGAGAAGTTGCAAGACGCTTTTGTTTCCATTGAACAACGCTTGCCCAGTTATGAATTAACGGTCATTAATAATCAAGGTAATTATATTCAGAGTGCCATTGGAGAAGTTGAAGAAAGCGCCTTAATCGGAATTATTTTCGCTGTATTTGTATTGTTCCTTTTCTTACGTCGTTTTGGAGTCACACTTATTGTGAGTTTAGCAATTCCAATTTCCATAATTGCCACATTTAATTTAATGTATTTCAATGGCCTCACCCTAAACATAATGACTTTAGGAGGTCTGGCACTTGGTGCCGGAATGCTGGTGGATAATGCAATTGTTGTGGTGGAAAACATCTTCCGAAAGATGGAAGAAGGGATGCCCTTAAAGCAAGCAGCTGTTGAAGGGACTTCGGAAGTAGCGGGTGCATTAACTGCTTCTACTTTAACTACAATTGTAGTGTTTTTACCGATAGTATACCTGCAAGGAGCATCCGGTGAATTGTTTAAAGATCAAGCCTGGACTGTAGCTTTTTCTCTTATATCTTCGCTTGTGGTAGCTCTTTTAGTTATTCCTGTTCTAAGTAATCTAATTCTTAAGAAGAAAAAGGGTGAGAAAAAGGTAATCGTTTCACAGGACAAAGGATTTAAAACTTATGGTCGTTTCATTGAAGGCGTATTAGATCGAAAATACATTGTAATTGTGGGCGCTATTTTATTGGTTGCATTGACTTCGCTGATTATTCCAATGGTAGGTAGTGAGTTTATGCCTGAAACCGAATCGAAGGAAATTACAGTTGAAACCGTTTTACCGGCTGGTACTTCATTAAAACGAACAGATGCAACGCTGATTCAGATGGAAGACATGGTTAAGGCCTCTTTTGGTGAAAAGCTGAAATGGATATATGCCCATTCAGGACCAGAGTCCAGTGAGTCATCATCAACATCAGAACAAGGAGAGAATACCGGTTATTTAAAGTTGGTAATGCAGGATGAGGTGCAGATTCCTTTTGGAGAATTAGTTACTCACCTTAACCTATTGTTTGATGGGATCAGTGGGGTTGAGTTGCGTTATTTACAAGATCAATCTGCATTACAGACCTTATTGGGTACGGATGAAGCGCCTCTTTTGATTGAAATAGCAGATGAAAATACAGAATATCTCGAAGAGTCAGCCCAATTGGTTGCTGGTTTAATTCGTGAAGATGCCGAAGTATATAATGTTAAAAGTTCGTTTGAAGATGGTGCTCCGGAAGTTAATGTGAAGATTGATCGCGTTCGGGCAGGGATATTTAATCTTAATGTCAACTCTATAATGAGTAATCTGACGGATCATTTATCTGCCAGAGATGGCGGGAATATGGAGCTTAAAGGTGAGTTGACTGATATAAAATTGGAAACGCCTGATGTTAGAATTGAGCAGTTGAAGGATTTAAAAGTATCCACAGGAGAGAAAGAAGTATTGTTATCGGAAGTGGCGTCAATTAATGTTGGTCAGGCTCCTCGTGAATTGATTCGAAATAATCAAAAGAGAGTAGCTAAGATTACGGCTATGGTAACTGATCATAGACCATTTGATCATTTAGTTAGAGATCTGGATGTTAAAATTCAACAACTGGACACGCCACCAACTTCAAGCATTCAAATATTAGGTGAAGAGCAAAAACGTAAGGATGCCTTTGGGAGTTTGCAATTTGCACTTCTCTTATCCATAGTGTTGGTATATATGGTAATGGCGTCGCAATTTGAGTCCTTAATTCATCCGTTTACTATTCTCTTAACCATTCCTCTGGCCGGTGTTGGAGCTGTATGGGCCTTTTTCTTGTTGGGTTCAACCTTTAACATTATGGCCTACATCGGTATTGTGATGCTGGGAGGAATAGCGGTTAACGATTCTATAATCTTGGTGGATGCGATTAATCAATTCAAGCGATCAGGGTTAGATTTAAAGTCAGCAATAATTGCTGCAGCTCAACAGCGTGTGCGCCCTATACTAATGACCAGTTTAACCACCATATTAGCCCTGCTTCCATTAACATTTGGTTTTGGAGATAGTGCAGCCTTAAGAGCTCCTATGGCCATTGCCGTAATAGGGGGATTGGTAACATCAACATTATTGACCTTGGTGGTAATTCCTTGTGTTTATTCTGTGTTTGATGGGGTTTTTACAAGAAATAAAGTGGCTTGATCAATATTCCAAAGTAAAGGTAAATGAGAGAAATTATAAATAGGAAAGTATTGATCAGCATGTTGTTTGTAGCCCTTTCAATGTTGGGTTTAATATCATACAAGCAATTGTCATTTGAACTGATTCCGAATACTGAGTATCCTCTGCTTTTTGTAAGAGTAGCTGCCACCTCGCAATTGGATCCTAACCATATGGAACAGGAAGGGGTAATTCCAATTGAAGGTTTGATTAGTACTCTGGAAGGGATTGAGAAAATCGAAACCCGCATAAATCCGGGTAGTGCAATGATTTTTGTTTATCTCACTAGAGAAACGGATACCAAATATGCCTACTTGAAGCTTGTTGAGAAAATTGAAGGTTCATCAAATGTATTACCCGAAACCATGACAGCCATGGTTTTTAAGGCTGATATAGAGCAACTGAACAATCAATTCATGAGGGTCCAGGTGAGAGGGGAAGGTGGAGTTGATCGAATTCGTAATCTGGTTGAGCAAGATATTAAAGGTCAGTTGGAAAGTATCGATGGAGTTTCATCCATTGAAGTATCCGGAGGCCGCCAAAAATCGGTTGAGATTATTTTTCAACAAGATGTATTGGATAGTTACGGCTTAACCAGTGGTCAGATTCGTCAGATGATTACTTCGGGGCAAAATGAAAAGATTTTTGCCGGTGAGGTTATTGAAGGTTACCGCCGTTTTTATGTCACAGCTGAGGCCGATTATACCAATATAGATGAAATAAGAAATATAGTGGTTAAGGCTACCGGCCCGGTTTTATTAAAGGATGTTGCAACAATTAATTTTGGAGTTAAGGAAGATGATTCCTATAGCCGTGTGAATGGTTTGGAAGCGGTTTCTTTATCTATCTCAAAAGATGCTCAGGTAAATTTAATTGATCTTTCGGATAATACCATAAAGCAAATTGATAAGATCAATGAAGAATATTCGGGTAAAGGCATTGAATTGGTAGTTGAAACCAATAGTGCTGAAATGATGGAAACCAACCTGGATAGCATTATTGAGTTGGCCATTTTAGGTGGAATTCTGGCCTTATTTATTCTTTGGATATTCCTGAATAATATACCGTTAGTTGGAATGGTAATGTTGGCGATACCACTTTCTGTTTACGGAGCATTTAACTTTTTCTTTGCTGCAGATATTTCCATCAATGTATTGACATTGGTAGGATTGGCTTTGGCTATTGGAATGCTATTGGATAATAGTGTTGTGGTGATGGAAAATATCTATCGTGTGGCCTCGCAAGGCAAATATTCAAAAGAAGAAAGCGTAGTTAGAGGAACCAAGGAAGTCTGGCGTTCGGTAGCTGCTGCAACCTTAACCACTATTTCAGTTTTTCTACCTTTTGTCTTTTCTGAAAACATGATGTTCAGAGAGGTAGCCAAACATATAAGTGTATCTATAGTATCTACTTTATTGGTATCCTTGCTAGTTGCCTTATTGCTTATCCCTATGTTAAGCCATTTGTTTCTTTCAGGGATTGTCAAGCATAAGATAAATGCCTTAGAAAAAATTTCACTGCATAACCGTTTGGTTCAGTATTACATTTTATTACTTAAGGCTACATTACGAAAGCCCGCTGTTACTATTTTGGCTGTACTATTCCTCTTTTTTGTGGTACTCATTATAAGCGTAGGATTGAGTATGACCACTTCGCAAGAAGCCGAAACGCCTGAATTTGATATTAATGTTGAAATGGCTTCCGGCTCCATGTTATCGAATACCGATTTGGTGGTTCGTGAACTGGAAAAGCGCCTTGAGGATCTTGATGAAAAAGAGGATGTGATTAGTCAGGTGCAGGAAGACAATGCAAGTCTGACCGTAAAGTTGAAAGAGGATTATAAAGATATTGCCAAGCGAAGCATCCCTGAAATTCGCCAGGATATTCAAGAGCGTATTGATAATGTTGAAGGAGGAGAAATCAGTTTAATTCAAAGTTCTACCAGCGCCATGGGCGGCGGTGGAGGTGGTTTTGGCTCAAATCCGGGAATGGGAATGATGATGTTTATGGGGCTTGGCGAGCAACAGGAGAAAGTAGTGATTAAGGGTGAAGACTACGATCAAATGTTGATGGTAGCCAATGATATTAAGTATTATTTAGAGAATAATATTGATAACATGCGCCGGGTTAATGTTTCTTCATCCAACCGAAGACCTGAAGTGCATATAGATATGGATGCCTACCTAATGGGTCTTTATGATATTTCACCGGCAAATGTGGTTTCTGAATTATTCACTTTTAGTAAAGAAGTGAGTTCAGGCGGTGAGTTAAAGGTGAATAATGAAACCTACGACATCATTATGAAAACGGTGGATGATCCATCCGTTACAGAAGTGCCCGCGAAAACAATGGAGGAATTGCAAAAGTTGAATGTGACTACCGCCAACAATACTATTGTTCCATTAAACGATTTTTCGGATATCAATTATTCATCCGGACGCTCTGAGATATTGCGCGTTAATCAGGAGAAACAGATTGAAGTATTTTATCGCTTTACTGATGAGGTAAATGATTCCAAAACATTATTGGAGGATGCAAGACTGCAAGTCGACGAATTAGTTGCTTCGGTGCCTTTACCATCTTCAGTTTCTTTAAAAGTCATTCATGAAGAAGATATGTTTGCCGATTTTAAGTTTTTAGGATTGGTTGGCTTGATACTTATCTTTATGATACTGGCTTCGGTATTTGAATCATTAACCGCTCCAGTGGTAATGCTCTTTTCGGTTCCATTAGCGGCAATTGGTTCTTTATTGGCTTTGGTGTTTACCGGAAACTCAATAATGAATATGAATAGCATTATTGGCTTTTTAATTTTATTGGGTGTTGTGGTTAATAATGGAATATTACTGATTGATTATTCGCGACAACTTCGAAGGGATGGTCATGGTCATGCCCGCGCCTTGATGCAGGCAGGTATTTCTCGAATCAGGCCGATAACAATTACCGCAATTACTACAATCATAGCCATGTTACCTTTAGCAATGGGTAAATCGGAGTATGTAAGTATTTTAGGAGCACCATTTGCAATTACAGTTGTTGGGGGATTAGCGTTTAGTACGCTTTTGACCTTGGTATTTATGCCAACATTTGCCTTTGGTTTTGAGCAATCGTTGGATTGGATAAAAGCACTTCCTGTAAAGCTGAAAATTACCATTTATTTCTTTTGGACACTTGGAGTTTGTTTTGTCTATTTCTGGTCAGATGCTTCGTTTGCATGGCAATTGGTTTATTATGTGTTAATTTTTAGTGGAGTTCCGGCCGTTATATACTTTATGAGATCATCGCTGCGAATGGCTAATAGTGAGTTAATCAAACAAGGTGATGAAGTTTCCATTAAGGTAAGAAACCTGGTTAAGGTATATGATAGAGATGGACGATTTACCAGAGAATGGAAAGCTCGTGAGGCAAAACAGGATGAAATTCGTTCTGAGAAATCGCTAAGTTTAAAAGATGCGCTCAAAAAGCTTATTTGGCAAGTACCTGTGCTTGGTTTTATGAGTTATTTTATTTGGTGGTATCTCGAATCAGGATTCTGGGGGATGTTATTCTCAGTGCTTAATTATTTTATTTTACTCTCAGTCTATAATTCATTGGCTTTGTTATGGCGTAATAAAAATGACAATGAAAAGTGGTTAAAATGGGATCAGCGCTTTCTATTTCTCTTCAAATGGGTTTACCCTGTTTTTGCTGTGGTAGTCTATTATTTGCGTTGGGAATCCGTTGCTGGGTC
This sequence comes from uncultured Carboxylicivirga sp., assembly GCA_947503525.1. Taxonomy (GTDB): domain Bacteria; phylum Bacteroidota; class Bacteroidia; order Bacteroidales; family Marinilabiliaceae; genus Carboxylicivirga. The sequence continues at coordinate 1,347,671 of CANNEA010000001.1, forward strand.
TATTGTACTTGGTATTGTTTGGTATTTACTGTTGGTATTGATAGTGGCAGGGAAAAAGCTAAAGAGAGACCGTATAAATATTGAACGTGTTACGGGACGTTTTGCAGGCCTTAGAAGAACTTTCTATCGATTACTGAGAGGTATTCCACTTATTGGTAAAGAAAAGACTCCGTTTAAGGCTCTAAAAGGAGTGTCCTTGGATATAAAAACAGGGATGATTGGTTTGCTGGGGCCCAATGGTGCCGGTAAAACAACCCTAATGCGAATTATTTGTGGGATTTTAGATCAGAGTTATGGAAAAGTTTATATCAATGGTTTTGACACAAGCTTGCATCGTGAAGAACTTCAAGGTCTGATTGGTTATTTGCCTCAGGAATTTGGTACCTATGAGAACATGTCGGCCTATGAGTTTTTGGATTATCAGGCTATGATACGTGGGATTAAACAAATGTCAGTACGAAATGAACGTTTGGAATATGTGCTTAAGTCAGTGCATATGTGGGAACGCAAAGATGATAAAATTGGTTCCTTCTCCGGGGGGATGAAACAACGTATTGGTATTGCCATGATATTACTTCATCTGCCAAAGATATTGGTTGTTGATGAACCAACTGCTGGTTTGGATCCGCGAGAAAGAATTCGCTTCCGTAATTTATTGGTTGAACTAAGTCGTGATAGGGTAGTATTGTTTTCAACGCATATTATTGAGGATATTTCGAGTTCTTGTAATCAGGTGGCCGTCATGAAAAAAGGAGATCTTAAATACTGGGGTGTTCCAAGTGAAATGGTAAATATTGCCAATGACAAGGTTTGGCAATTTGATATACCTGCTAAGGACTTTGAAGAGGTGAATAAGCAATATGCCATTGTACATCACATGAGGGATGGTGATAATATTCGGGTGCGATGCTTATCAACTGAGCAACCGACAGAATCATCAATTAAGGTGCAGGCTGTTTTAGAAGATGCATACATTTGGTTACTAAAACACGAACAAAAGTAAAAGGTAATTATGAATAATATATTGCATACAATAGGCAAGAGTTATAAAGGTACCTTTGCCACTTTTATTAAGTACAACTTAAAAGTTGTGTTTGGAAATAAGTTTGTCTATTTCTTAGGAGCATCCTTACTGTTCTATTTATTGATTACATCAATAAGTTTGTTTGGTGCTGATTCGGTTAGTGTAGAAGGAGTTTATTATCAACTAATGTTTCCGGCATTTCTGCTTATCTTTTTTCCCACTACGTATGGTATCCAAAATGATGAAGATGCCAGAATACTTGAAATACTTTTTGGGATCCCAAATTATAGATACAAAATTTGGCTGGTTCGTTTAGTGATGGCCTTTTTTATGGTGTTTTGGTTTATATTTCTAATGGCCAATTTAAGTAGCTTAATTTTAATTAATGTACCAACTTGGGAGATGACAGCTCGATTAATGGTGCCGGTGGTGCTATTCGGGATGTTAGGTTTCTTTTTTAGTACCGTGGTGAAAAATGGTAATGGAACGGCTGTGGTTGTGGTAGTGATAGGATTGATTGTGTGGATATTAGTTGAGTTGTTAGAAAGTAGTCCATGGAATGTGTTTCTAAATCCATTTGATTTGCCCGGAAATATGAGTGAGAGTGTATGGGCGAGCATTGTGTTAAAACACATCAGAACCTGGTCAATAATTTCTTTGGTTGCCGGATTATGGGGCTTATTGAATCTGCAAAACAGAGAAAAGTTTATAAAGTAATTTTAGCTTATCGTAAATCGTAGACATAAAAAAAGCGCCCCTTAGGGGCGCTAATATATTTTTGAGCACTTATTGTAATTAACTTTCAGCATGTTTCCCATCCAATATTTCGCGGGCCATTTCAAGTATAGTTGTATCATCTAATTCAACAATGCCTCCATCAGGTCCTTGCTCTAGATGTATACCTACAGATTTCCCTCGATCATAGTTGGCGCCGCCAAAGTAATTTCTTACAGTTTCTACGTCGAGGTGTAATTCTTCGGCGATTGTCTTTATACTTCCGTCAGGCAGACTATCCTTAATCTTCCTGAGTTGATTAAATGTGATTGTTGCTGTACTCATATTCAAAAGTTTTAAGTAACACAATACTGAGTACTAAAAATAGAAAAATAATTTGGAAATTAAAATTGATTTAATATGAAATGCAATTCCTTAAGGAAAATTAATATACAGGAAATAGTTTTGTTCAAATATTAAATTATAGAGTACTAAACGATATGTATTCACATTAATCAATGATATGTATAGCTGCTTCGTCACGGATGGTAAAATGGAATATTGATCCGATACCTTCTTCGGATTCAACCCAAATTGAACCGCCCAATGTTTCAACGATTGCTTTAGATATTGCTAAACCCAACCCTGTACCATCTCTAAATTTATCTTCAGTCTCTAATTTGGTGAAACGTTTAAAAATGGTTTGTTGATCTTCAGCTTTAATGCCAATGCCGGTATCTTTTACAAAGCATTTAATGGTATTGTTGTGTAATTTATATCCAATTCTGATTTCACCTTTTGAAGTGAATTTTAAAGCATTGTTAATTAGATTGATAAATACCTGTTTTAGATGGTTGGCATCTGTGGTAATGTATTTATCATCCGGATAGGTTTCAAAGATTATATTTAACTGATCTGTTTTTTTTAAGCCGTAAATAACATTTAGATCGTTAAAGAGCTCATTTAAATTTACAGATATTAAATTACTCTTTAATTGTTTGGATTCAATCATCGAAAAGTCCAGGATGTTTTCTATAATCTTCAAAAGGTAGTTTCCGTTTTGATGAATCGTTTTAAGGTACAGATTTCGTTCCTCATCATCCTTATACATTTCATTTAAGGCCAACTCTGAAAAGCCTAAGATGGCATTTAGTGGTGTTCGCACTTCATGACTCATATTGGCAAGAAACTTAGTTTTAAGCTGGTCTGATTCTTCAGCTTTTCCTTTAGCTATACGAATTTGCCCGATGTACTCTTCAAGTTGAGATTGCATCTCCATTTGATTGTCAATGGTTTTTTCTAAACCATTAACCAACATGGCTAAGGGTAATGATGTAATGGCAGCAATTGCAAATGAATTTAGAGCTACTGTAATCCACATGAGTGGCGTGTAGTCATTAATCATTAGGTTACCAAAGATTTCAAAATAGAGTCCAAGAGCAATGACGATTATGAAAGAAAAGGTTACAATCAAACTATTAATTGCACCTCTCAGACCAAGAAGTAATGAAGAAAGTATGGAGTACCCAATTAAATATGTATGCCCTGCACCAGCCGGGCCTAAAATAATGATTAAGCCAATAGAGATAAGGAGTGGAACGGCAATAAGTGATTTGGACCTAAAATTATAACTTAATTTTTTGTTGAAGTTAATGTACAAGAGAAAACCGTATGCTATTGTGTCAACAAGAGCTACAGTGTATACTTTAGCAAAGAAAGACATGTACATTCCAAATGCATAAGCTCCAAAACCAAATAAGCATGTCAATAACAAAATCCCATTCAATACCTTCGACCTCCAATATTGAATGCCTCTTCTGTTTTGAACCTGATCCGTTTCAAAAAGCTTTACTATCCACCTTTTCATATTGCAAGTTGTTACGAATGACTTGAATAAAAGTTGCTTATTTTTCAACACTAGCATTGCTGGTATTGTTTTCTTATTTTTATTAATTATAAATAAACTTTAAATGTTAATTGAATAAATTATGAAACAAGCTTCTATAATTGATAATCTTGTATATAAGGAGACTGGACCAGCCATTAAAGTATTGTTTGAAAGTGATACATCAAAAGAGGTTCGAATTGTTTTTAAGGCAGGACAGGTAATGAAAGAACATCATACTTCATATCCTATAACGGTTGAGATTTTTGAAGGTGAAATAGATTTTGGTGTTTATGGAGAAGTACATCATCTAAATAGAGGAGCTCTCTTGAGTTTGGCTCCTAAAGTTCCGCATGATTTAAAGGCCAAAACAGATAGTATTGTTCGACTAACTTTGGCAAAAGGTGATTTGGTACAGCGGGTTGTTGGTGTAGTTCTTGATTCAGATAATTAACAAATTAAATATACTCATTATGACTACAATTAATCCATATTTAACTTTTAACGGTAACTGTGAAGAAGCATTTGAATTTTATAAATCCATTTTTGGTGGTGAATTTGCTTTTTTAGGCCGTTTTAAAGACATGCCTGCCGAATATCCGGTTCCGGATTCTGAGAAAGAGAAAATCATGCATGTCTCGCTTCCTATAAGTAAGGAAACCTCTTTAATGGGCAGTGATTCGTCAGATGCATTTGGAAAGGTGAGTACTCCTGGGGATAACTTCTCTATTTCGATTAATTGTAGCGAACAAGAAGAAGCTCATAAATTATTTTCAGCTCTGTCCAATGGAGGAGCGATAAAAATGCCTTTGGATAAAACCTTTTGGGGATCTTTATTTGGTATTTTCGTAGATAAATTTGGAATTAACTGGATGGTGAGTTGTGAATTAGAGGCAAAGGAAAAATAATATTGTGATGTCGTTTTTTTACAATATTTACACTAGTCAAGCATCTAAATTTGTGGTATTACTAATATTTAATACCAAACAATGATGAAACGATTTTTTGAATGGGTTGAAATACCTGCCAAAGATTTTAGACGAGCTGTTGATTTTTACCAGACGATTTTTCAAATTGAAATGAAAGTGGTAGACTGTGGAAATGAGCAGATGGCATTTTTTCCAAATGGTGAGGGTGCCATATCTAAAGCAAACGATTTTGAACCTTCTTCCTCTGGAGTTTTAGTTAGTATAAATGTTGGAGATCAAATGGATTCTACAAAAGCTCTTATCGAGAACTATGGGGGTAAAATTCTTATACCAAAGACAAAGATTGAAGCGGAAGGAAAGGGCTTTTTCTCTACTTTTGTTGATTCAGAAGGTAATCGTTTGGGATTATACGGTGATCCACAATAATAGATTATGGAACTAGCTTATCCAAAAAAAGAATTAGCCACTTATGTGAAAAATTACTGGAGCATAAGTGGCTCTGTAGCCAAAGGAAAGAAACATATTCAGCGAATTATTCCTGATGGTATGTTAACAATTTACTTTTATGCTTCCAACTTGCCAAGTGTAAAGGAGAGAGGATTTTTTTCGATAATTCAATTTCAACATGTGGTCAAACTCATAAGTTTTATGATCTTGAGATTACTGATAGTATAGATTTATTTGCAATTACCTTAAAACCTTTGGGAGCTTCAGTACTTTTTAAACATGTAATTGATGATTCTAATACCGGTTTGGTTGCTTTGAAGGAATGGTTAGGGCGTTCGACTCATCATCTTGAAGAAGCCATTTGTGAGGCAAAAGATTTTGAAGCCCGAATTAGTATAATTGAGCGTTTTTTGTTTCAGCAACTTGCTACTGCAGTTGTCCCTCATCGGTATGAATCAATTCAAGGCTTTGTTTCAAATGTTTCTAATCCTTATCGAAAGTCGGATTATACATGTTGTATTGGACAACGGCAATTCCAGAGGCATTTTAGCAGGATGATGGGATTCACTAAGAAACGTTTTGAACGAATATTACGATTTCAAAAGGCACTATTTATAAAACAGTATAAACCTCAAACAGATATGTTATCATTGGTTTATCAATGTGGTTATTTTGATCAGGCTCATATGATTCATGATTTTAAGGAGCTGAGCGGATATACACCATCAGATTATTTTAAAGTTTGTTAGCCCTATTCTGATTATTTTAATTAGTATGGTCAATGTATAAAGCTGCATCATTTTTAGTTCATGAAATCGGAATTGATTAAATTCGCATCCAGAAAACGTAAATAAACCAAAAATGATTCAACGTATACAATCTATTTTTCTTTTAGTTAGTGCATTGCTAACGGGAAGTATGTTCTTTTTGTCTCTGGCAAAATTAACAACTGATGAAACAACTTATTTATTGTTATATAGGGGCTTAGAGAGTGGTGGAGAATTAAGTACTCCAACTTTGGCATTGGCAATATTAGTGACTTTGACAACTCTTGTTTCGTTTATTACCATTTTTCTTTATAAGAAACGAATGCTTCAAATCCGTTTGTGTGGATTAAATATGGGCTTGTTAGTAGGTACAACAGGAATGATTTATTTTCTGGGAACTCAAACAGCTAAGGAGTTAGCAGCAGAAATTGCTTATCAGATTCCGATGGTGTTTCCGATTGTTGCACTGATCTTAACTTTCCTTGCTATTCGATCTATTGGAAAAGATGAAGCCTTGATTAAGTCCATGGATAGAATACGATAATTGATAAGAAATTATTAATGATATAAAAAAGACGGGAACTTTGTAGTTTCCGTCTTTTTCTATTTTACGCATATTTGTTTATAAGCCTAAAACCAATTCTTCAGGATTAAATCCCCCTTGCAAGAGTTTTGCAGGATCTTCAATCATTTCTTTTACTTTAACTAGGAAACCTACAGAATCCTTGCCGTCAATAATTCGGTGGTCGTATGAAAGAGCCAGATACATAATTGGTCGGATTTCAACTTTACCATTTACTGCAACAGGGCGTTCAACAATATTGTGCATTCCCATAATGGCTGATTGCGGAGGATTAATAATAGGAGTACTTAACATCGATCCAAATACACCACCATTTGTTACCGTGAATGTACCGCCAGTCATTTCTTCAATACCAATTTTACCTTTTCTCGCCTTTGCTGCCAAATTCTTCAGAGCAGTTTCGATTCCGTGAAGATGTAAGGTCTCAACATTACGAATTACAGGTACCATTAATCCCTTAGGTGTTTGAACGGCAACTGAAACATCGTGATATTCAGGCATTACAATTTCTTCACCATCAATCATGGCATTAACCATTGGGTGATGCTTTAGTGCTAATGAAGCTGCCTTAATAAAGAAAGACATAAACCCAAGTTTGACTTCGTGTTTCTCAATGAATTTGGCTTGATATTTTTTTCGTAGTGCCATGACTGCAGACATATCCACTTCATTGAAAGTGGTTAACATCGCAGTTTCATTTTTAACAGCTACCAGACGTTGACTTAACTTTTTTCGAAGTGTAGTCATCTTTTGGCGACCAGCCTCTCTTGATTCGTCACTATCAATAAACGATGAACTTCCTTCAGAAGTAGAAGTGGCAGGCAGGCTTTTAACTAATTCTACCTCTTTTGTAGAAATACGTTTTAGTCCATTGATAATCTGATCAGCTGTTAATCCGGCTTCATCCATCATCTTTTTTGCCAAAGGAGAAACTTTAGCATTGTCATATTCAGAAGCACTTTTTTCTACTGTTTTCTTTTCTTTCGGTTCAGCTTCTTTTGGCGTTGCTGTCTTAGATTCTTCCTTCGTTTCTTTAACTTCTTTTGGAGCACTTGCTTCACCGGCAAAATCAGTATCCACCGAACAAGCCACGGCATCCACAGCAACGGTTTCACCACCCTCAACCAATATTTTTATTTTACCAGCCTCTGTTGCTAATAATGAAAGAGTGGCTTTGTCTGATTCTATTTCTGCTATTTCCTGATCCTTTTCAACAATATCCCCATCAGAAACCATCCAGCTGGCTAATTCAACTTCGGTAATGGATTCTCCTGGTGTAGGGACTTTTATTTCAACTATCATAATTCTAAGTTTATGGTCCTGAGATCTAGTATTCTAATTATTAAATAGAAAATCTTGGTGGTTCTTCAAAATATTTATGTTGCTTAAGAATTTCCGTTCGTGATTTTCCTTCAACGCACTGTAATCCACAGTATTTAAGCTGAAGCTCGCAATGACACTTTTTGAATACCTTATTAACAATTTCGTTTTGGCCAATAACATGCAAGCCATTTAATCCGGTTGCAGGACTTCCACTTGCCAATCTGGCGATAGGTAGAATTTCTACATCTTTTATTTTATTTTGGATGTAACTCCATGCTCCCATGTTCTCCGGTTCTTCCTGTACCCAGAGGTGTAACATGGCATTTTTATATTTTTCGTTAATGGCCTGTACTTGTTCTTTTGGAAATGGATGTAATTGCTCTAATCTAACCAAAGCAACGTCAGTGGCATTTAGTTCTTCTTTTCGTGCCAATAAATCGTAGTATACCTTACCTGTTGAGTACACCATTCTTTTAACCTGATCAACATCTACATTATTGTCGTCAATCACCTCCTTAAAACCTCCATCAGCAAAATCATTCAATGTTGAAACACATTTAGGATGACGCAGTAAGCTCTTTGGTGTGAATACCACTAAAGGAATTCTAAAATTACGTTTTAGCTGGCGGCGCAACACATGGTAAAAGTTCGATGGTGTGGTGCAATTGACGATTTGCATATTATTGCGAGCCGACAAGGACAAGAAGCGTTCAACCCTTGCGCTTGAATGTTCTGGACCTTGACCTTCGAAGCCATGAGGCAGAAGTAAAACTAAACCATTCATTAAACCCCACTTTTCTTCTGCTGAAGAAATGTATTGGTCGATAATTACCTGAGCCACATTATAGAAATCACCAAATTGGGCTTCCCATATGGTTAAACCATTGGGTTTAGCCAAAGAATAGCCATACTCAAAGCCCATAACTCCATACTCTGACAATAAAGAATTATACACTTTAAAAGGTGCCTGATCTGGAGATATATGTTGTAATGGTCGATAACGTTTATCTGAATCTTCAATGGTTAATGCTGCATGACGATGAGCAAAAGTTCCGCGTTCAGCATCCTGACCACTTAAACGCACAGGGTGACCTTCATTAACTAACGACGCATAGGCCAATTGTTCTCCTAAAGCCCAATCCAGACGGTCTTCCTCCACCATTGTTTTTCTATCGCCAACTATTTTGTGCAATTTCTTAAAGAAATTTCGATCGTCAGGTAAATAATTGATTCGCTCTAACAATTGTATTAATTCATCCTTTGGCAGAGATGTATCTGGGGAGCTAACAAAATCTTTATTTGTAGAGTATGTGTATGAATTCCAATCCTCATCCAGGAATCGCTGAATAAATACTTTTTCAATCTTCTTTGAAGCGGCCAAATCATCTTCCAGCCGTTGGTTGAAATCAAGTTCCTCCTTTTTAGCATCCTCTTTGGAGACAATGTTTTCCTCCTGAAGCTTTAAATTGTATATATCCCTTGGATTAGGATGTCTGGCTATCGTTTTATAAAGGGTAGGTTGTGTAAATCGAGGTTCATCACCTTCATTATGTCCATATTTACGATAAGAAAGGATGTCAATAAAAACATCAGAATTAAAACACTGGCGAAATTCCATTGCTAATTCAATCGCATAAACCAAAGCTTCCACATCATCCCCGTTTACATGAAATACAGGTGAACGTGTTACTTTACACACATCGGTACAATAAGTGGATGAGCGCCCTTCGAGATAGTTAGTGGTAAATCCAACCTGATTATTAATAACCAAATGAATAGTGCCACCGGTTTTATATCCACGCAACTGCGCCATTTGAACCACTTCGTATGCCACGCCCTGCCCAGCAATTGCCGCATCACCATGAATGACGACAGGTACTACTTTATCAAAATCTTTACCGTATTTATGATCGATTTTTGAACGACAAATACCTTCAATAATCGGAGCTACAGTTTCTAAATGTGATGGATTTGGCGCAAGATTGACTCTAACCTTTTTACCATTATAGGTTTCAATATCATTACCATATCCTAAATGATATTTAACATCGCCTAAGGAAATGCCGTCTTCGTATTCATCTCCGACGAATTCTTTAAATACATTTTTATAAGGTTTGTTCAGTATATTAGTCAACACATTGAGACGACCGCGGTGAGCCATTCCAATCACAACTTCTTCTGCTCCAAGGTCAGCTCCTTTGTTAATGATAGCGTTTAAGCCAGGGATCAATGCCTCTGAACCTTCTAGAGAAAAACGCTTTTGGCCAACAAACTTTTTATGGATAAAGGTTTCGAAGCCCACAGCCATATTAAGTTGATTAAAGATGGCTCGTTTCTTTTCGGGACTAAATTTAGGGGTGTTCCGTTCACTTTCCATTTTGCCCTTCAGCCAACTAACTACTTCGGGATGGCGAATATATAAGTACTCAACTGCAACTGATTGACAATAAGTTTGCTTAAGGTGGTCTAATATATCCTTTAATGGAGAAGGTCCGATTCCTAACTCATTGCCAACCTGAAAAACCGTATTCAAATCCTTATCGGATAGTTTAAAGTTTTCCAAATCCAGAGTTGGATAATATTTTCTTCGCGAGCGGACAGGATTTGTCTTTGTGAATAGGTGGCCGCGCTGTCTGTATGCATGAATTAAATCTCTAACGTGAAATTCCTTTTCATCATAACCTGAACTTGACGGTTGCTGATAGTTCTTTTGCGCAAAATCGAAGCCCTGGAAAAAAGTTCGATAACTTTCATCTACCGATTCAGGATCCTGCTTGTATTGCTGATACAGTTGATCGATGGCATCAACGTTGCTATTGCCAACGAATGAGAATTTATCCATAAGATTCTTTTTTCCTCTTCTACTAGTTAATTCCTTCTGATTCGGTGATTTGTCACCTACGATAAACAAAGTTAAAATTTTTTAAAGCTTGCCAATCCTCATTTATCGCATATTTTTCAATGCAATTGATTAATTTCATCCGTTGATAATTTGTTTTTCAATTGTCGGATGGAACACCCAAACCTATTTTATCATTCATATAAATGAATAAATGAAATAGGTGATAGTGGTTTCACCTTTAAATCCAACATATACCAAATGACGGAAGGTTTTCTTAATGCCATAGCATCCTACTATTTTCAAAGATTTAAAACAGACTTGTCGAAGTATTGTTTTGTGTTTCCAAGTCAAAGAGCCGGTATTTTTTTTACCAACCATTTAAGGCAAAATATCGAGACACCAACATGGGCACCCAAAATAATTACAGTTAATGATCTGTTTGCTAGCTTATCGTCCTCTGTTGTAGCGGATAATATTACCTTGCTTTTTACACTGCATCAGGTATATGTCAAGGTTACGGGTAAAGATGTGAGCTTTGAGGAATTTTTGCCATGGGGAGAAATGTTGTTAAATGATTTTGATGATATTGACAAGTATCTTGTATCTGTTGAGCAATTATTTTCAAACCTGGTATCTTTAAAAGAACTGGATGATGATTACAGCCATCTAAATGAAAGGCAGCGCGAAGCAATAAGTACATTTTGGTCGTCGTTTAAAACTAAAAAACGTTCTGAGCATCAAGACTATTTTTTAGAAACATGGAAGCAGATCCCTAAGGTATATAAGGAATACAAGAAAGTTCTTCAGAACGATGGTTTGGCATATGAGGGGCTGGTGTACCGAATGATTGCTGATGATCTATCTTCAGGTAATAATCTGGATATTGAATGGGATAAGGTGATTTTTGTGGGGCTAAATGCCTTAACTCCAGCAGAACGAAAATTAATGAAGCACCTGCAAAAAAGGAATATGGCCGATTTCCTTTGGGATTATTCACCTTGGATGATTCATGATGATTCAAAAGAAATAAAGCAGAAAAAACGTGGGCCGGGTTTGTTTATTGAAGACAACTTATTTCAGTTTCCACAACCCAAGGATTTTACCTTGCCGCTTAATAATGATGGTCCAGAAATAACGATAACAGCAGTTGCTAATCCTACAGAACAACTAAAATCAGTACATCATTTTCTGGAACAGGAGTATGTGGATAATATGAAAACAGCCGTCGTACTAGCTGATGAAACTTTATTAATGCCTGTATTGCATGGCATTCCTCCCAAAGTTGATAAAGTAAATGTTACCATGGGGTATCCACTGAATAATACGCCTGCCTTTGGATTAATTAAGCTCCTATTGGATTTGCAACAACAAGTGCGATCAGGTAAAGATGGACAAGAATGGATGTATCATCGTCATGTTTTACCTTTGTTGCAACATCAATATTTTTCCCTACTGGCTGAAGAAGAAAGCAGAGATTTGCATAAAAAGCTAGTGCGCAACAATTCCATTTTTATTCAGGCTGCAGATTTACAGACCAATGAATTGTTCTCTAATATCTTTAAAAAGGTTAATACGGGAAATGAACTAGCCAATTATCTGATTAGTATTTTATCAAAAGTTTATAATCTTCTTGAACTTAAGGAAGATAAAGTTTTAGAGAAGGAATTTATATTTGCTCTACACAAAAGTATTGTTCGTTTACAAGACTTGTTGGAGCAGAACAGCCAGGCTGATATTGATATTAAAACCTGGGTGCGCTTATTTAAAAAGCTGGCAGAGTTTCAAACCGTTCCTTTTAGAGGAGAACCTTTGGCCGGTCTGCAAGTGATGGGCATATTAGAGACGCGTGCTTTGGATTTTGATAAGTTAATAATACTGGACTTAAACGAAGGAACATTTCCACGTACATCAGCACCAAATACCTTTATTCCGGCAACTTTGCGAGCGGGATTTGAATTGCCAACCATAGAATTTCAGGATGCTATTTTTTCATACTATTTCTTTCGCTTAATCCATAGGGCAAAACAAGTTGAATTACTCTATTCTACAGGTGCTCAGGGTTTGAAGTCGAATGAAATGAGTCGCTATTTATATCAGCTAAAATATGAGTTTGATGCCAAATTAGAAATGAAAACTTCTTCGGGAGATGTGTCATTATTGAATCCTCCAATTGTTGCTGCGCCAAAAAATGAGGATGTGATGAAGGCCTTAAGTGTTTTTTATTCCGATTCTGATAAATTGTTGTCGCCAAGTGCTTTGTCGGTGTATATCGAATGCCCCATGAGATTTTATTATCAGAAAGTAGCCATGGTTAAAGAGCCGGATGAAATTACGGAAGAAGCTGATGCGCGGATTTTTGGATTAATTTTTCATGATGCAGTTGAACATTTGTATAAGGGCTTTAAAGGAAAAGAGGTTAATGAATCAGATATTGACTATTGGTTGAAAAACACTTCTATTATTGATCTCTTAATCAAGGAAGGCTTTTCGAAATACATCATGGATTACGATAAAGGCAAGAAATCGTTTGCTGATATCCAGGGGAAAAACGTAATGGTATTTGAAGTAATCAAACGTTATCTTTTACAGTTTCTTAAATTGGAAAAGGGGCACGCTCCATTTACCATTATTGATTTGGAGCAAGATGTAAAATTGAATTTTTCCACCTCCAACGGCCTTGAGGTTAAAATTGGTGGTATTATCGACCGCCTGGAAAGTAAAGATGGAATTGTTAATGTAACGGATTATAAAACCGGGAAAGGAGAGGCTTCTGTTAATTCTATTGAGGATTTGTTTAATCCAGAGAAGCATAAGAAAAACAAGGCAATCTTTCAAACACTTTTATACGCTTTAATATTAGATGAAACCATAGAACAATCCAGTTCTAAGCAACCTTCTGTGATTTGGGTGCGGGATGTTTTTAAAGCGAATTATGACACCAAATTATACCTTAAAGAGAAACGTAATAAAATCCCAATCCTACTTGAAAATGTTAAGGAAGAATTTGTTGAAGGAGTTGATAAGCTCATCAACGAAATTTATAGTGAGGACATTCCTTTTCAAGGAACTGAAGATTTAGATAAATGCAGATATTGCCCTTACAAGGTACTGTGTGGAAGATAAGGCTTATTCATCCAAAAGGTCGGGCCTTCTTTGTTTTGTTCGTTTGTAAGCTTGCTTTTCTCTCCATTCATCAATTTTAGCCTGGTTTCCGCTGAGTAGAATGTCCGGTACCTTTATGCCATCATATTCAGCGGGTCTGGTATAGACTGGTGGTGATAGTAGATCATCCTGAAAACTATCGGTTAAGGCGGAAGTTTCATCCGACATAACGCCGGGTATCAAACGAATAACAGCATCGCTAATAACTGCTGCAGCTAATTCTCCACCTGTTAGAACAAAATCACCAATCGATAATTCCATCGTTATAAATTGGTCTCTGACGCGTTGATCCACACCTTTGTAATGTCCGCATAATATCATGATGTTACCTGACAAAGAAAGAGAATTAGCAATTTTTTGATTAAAGCGTTCTCCGTCAGGTGTCATATAGATGATGTGATCGTATTCTCGCTCGCTTTTAAGTTTGTTTATGGCATCAGCAATAGGTTGTATAGTCATTACCATACCGGCACCTCCACCAAAAGCGTAATCATCCACTTTTTTATGTTTGTCAAGAGAGTATTCTCTTATATCGTGAAAATACATTTCAACTAAACCTTTATCCATGGCACGCTTTAAAATAGACTCTGTTAAAGGGCCTTTAAACATTTCAGGAAACAGGGTTAATATATCAATACGCATACTGCCTTTATTTTTCGCAAATATAGGTATTATTATTCCACTGAAATAGCTGTATTACTATGGCGCTTACAGGTCGAGTGCTTTTTTAATTAAAAAGTTTGCCGCTTGCTCGATAAACAATATATTCGTAAGATAATTGAAATTGGGGCAGAATAGGTTATTCTGCTGAATTGAACTAAAAGCTTATGGAAGCAAATGATCTAAACAAACCAGTCGAAAATGAAGATGGTTTGAATTCAGAAAAAAAGTCTGAAAATACGTCTGAAGAAAAATCTACATCTGAAGAGCAAGTAGTCGAAGAAAAGAAATCACCTGTTGAAGCCGAATCTCAAGAAGAAGAGACTAAAGTTGAATCGAGTGAGGAAGTTAAATCTGAAGAAGAAAAAGAGGTAGTTGAAGTATCTGAGACTGAAGTTGAGGCTGAAAAGGTAGATGAAGCAGCTGTTGAGTCGGATAAAGACCTAACAAAGTCGGAAAACAAGGAAAGCGAAGAAGCAGCTGATGAAAGTGAAGATGTTGAGCCAAAACTGGTTGAGTTAGAGCCGGTGGATCATATAATGCTGGATAAGGAGCAGTTAGTTAAACGCTTAGAAGGAGTACTAAAGAATTATCCTGTTGAAAAAATCAAAGATGAAGTAGAGGCCATAAAATCGGCATTCTATAAAAAGCATAGCGCTGAGGTTGAAGATTTAAAGCGAAAGTTTGTTGAGTCGGGTGAGTTGATTGACAATTTTTCTTCTCCTGTGGATGCTTTAGAAATTGATTTTAAAAGATTTCTTCAGGAATTCAAGGAGAGGCGAGCGGAATTCAATCGCAAACTGGAAGAGGAAAAAAGTAACAATTATAAAGCAAAACTTGAAGTGATTGAATCCATTAAGGATTTGATTAATGGACAGGAATCGTTGAATGAAACATTTCAGCATTTCAGAGATTTGCAACAGAAGTGGAGATCAATTGGCTCCATCCCTCAAAATAAAGTCCATGATTTATGGGAAACATACAATTATAATATAGAGAGTTTTTACAATTACATAAAAATCAATAAAGAGCTTCGTGATCTGGATTTAAAAAAGAACATGGAAGCCAAAACTGAATTGTGTGAAAAGGCTGAGAAATTACTTCTGGAGCCAACTATTGTAAAGGCTTTTAAAATACTTCAAAAATTTCACGAACAATGGCGTGAAATAGGACCTGTTCCTCGCGAGAAGAAAGAAGATCTATGGGCCAGATTTAAAGAAGCAACCTCTTTGATCAATAAGAGGCATCAGGCTTACTTCGAAAATCTTAAGGATCAGCTTCAAAAAAACCTTGAGGCAAAGACTGAGTTATGTGAGAAAGCAGAAGCTTTAAGTCATGAGGAATTGCATTCGCCAAAAGAATGGGAGGCAAAAAGTAAAGAGCTGATTGAGTTGCAAACAATATGGAAGACGATTGGGTTTGCGCCCAAAAAAGACAATAACCGTATCTATGATCGTTTCAGAATAGCTTGCGATGCCTTCTTTAATGGGAAGAGACAATTCTTTAAATCATATAAATCGGAGCAGAGTCAAAACTTTCAGTTGAAAACAGAATTGTGTATACAAGCTGAAGGAATGAAAGACAGCACGGACTGGAAGCGAACTACTGATGAGTTTATTAAAATTCAGAAGAAGTGGAAGGAAATAGGTCCTGTGCCGCGAAAACAATCGGATGTGATTTGGAAACGATTCAGATCTGCTTGCGATGCTTTCTTCGAGCATAAATCAAGTTTCTTTAGTCATAAAGATGAAGCTCAGGAAAAGAATCTGGAATTAAAGGAAGCTTTAATTAAGGAAGTTGAAGCCTTTGAGCCAGTTGAAAATGGTGAGGAAAACTTCAAAGCTCTTCAGAATTTTCAGCATAAGTGGAATGAAATTGGTCATGTGCCTATTAAGGAGAAGGATAGAGTTAATCAGGAATTCAGAAGCTTAATTAACAAGTATTTTGACAACCTTAATTTGGATGAGTATCATAAGAATGTTGAGAAATTCCGTAATAAAATTGAGAATTATAAAAGTTCTGATTCTGATCGATTGACACAGGAACGAAACAAGATTATTGCGAAGTTAAAGCAATTGGAGAATGATATAACGATATGGGAAAATAATATTGGCTTCTTTGCTAAGTCGAAGAAATCAGAAGCGTTAGTTCGCGATTTTACCCATAAGATTGAAACTGGTCGGAAAAATATTAAGCTTCTCAATAAGAAGTTAGACATGTTGGAAGACTCTAATAAATAACGAAATATAAAGGTCGACAATCTGTCGACCTTTTTTTTGCTTCTAATCAGTAATGAGCCATAGATTTTGACGGTATTTTTCTACCTTTGTGCTTTTTAATTTTGACTCGTTAGAGTTGTGGAGTAACTATTTAAATAAACTATTGTGCCAGAAACGAGATATGTATTTGTCACTGGGGGTGTAGCCTCCTCGTTGGGAAAAGGAATTATTTCAGCCTCATTGGCTAAGTTATTACAGTCAAGAGGATATAGTGTAACGATCCAAAAATTAGATCCATATTTAAATGTGGATCCGGGAACGTTAAACCCTTATGAACATGGAGAGTGTTATGTAACCGAGGATGGAGCCGAAACAGATCTTGATTTGGGACATTACGAGCGTTTCTTAAATGTGCCCACTTCGCAGGCCAACAACGTAACCACTGGTCGCATCTATCAAAATGTGATTAATAAGGAACGTAAAGGTGATTACCTCGGTAAAACGGTTCAGATTATTCCGCATATTACTGACGAAATTAAACGTAATATTAAGCTTCTTGGAACCAAGCACAAGTATGATTTTGTAATTACCGAAATAGGAGGAACAGTCGGTGATATTGAGTCTTTGCCGTATATCGAGGCTGTTCGTCAGTTGAAGTGGGAGCTAGGACATCGTGCCGCAGTGATCCATTTAACATTGGTACCTTACCTTAGTGCATCGGGTGAGTTAAAAACAAAACCGACTCAGCACTCTGTAAAATCTTTACTTGAAATAGGAGTTCAGCCTGATGTTTTAGTGCTTCGTACCGAAA
The DNA here is from genome assembly GCA_947503525.1 of uncultured Carboxylicivirga sp. Lineage (GTDB taxonomy): Bacteria > Bacteroidota > Bacteroidia > Bacteroidales > Marinilabiliaceae > Carboxylicivirga. The sequence goes on from CANNEA010000001.1 coordinate 1,365,037, forward strand.
GACATTTAGCTCAGGATATTCGTAAAAAAGTGGCTTTGTTTTGTAATGTTAATCCTAGAGCCGTTATTCAATCCATCGATGTTAAAACCATCTATGAAGTGCCTGTGAAAATGCAGGAAGAAGGATTGGATGAAATTATACTTGAGAAAGTACAACTCCCTGTCGATGAAAAACCAGCTCTGAAAGACTGGAAAGGATTCTTGAATAAACTTAATAATGCCAAGGAAGTTGTTACCATTGGATTGATTGGAAAATATGTTGAATTAGCCGATGCTTACAAATCAATTATTGAAGCACTAATTCACGCATCGACTTATAATGATAGAAAAGCTAAGATTGAATTAATTCATTCTGAGTCAATTGATGCCTCAAATGTTGAGAGTAAATTAAAAGGACTTGATGCCGTTTTAGTAGCACCTGGTTTTGGTCATCGTGGAATTGATGGCAAGATTGAGGCCGTAAAATATGTGAGAGAAAATAATATTCCTTTCTTAGGAATTTGTTTGGGAATGCAATGTGCTGTAATTGAATATGCGCGCAATGTGCTTAATCTAAAGGAAGCCAATTCGCGTGAAATGAATCATACAACTCCTGATGCTGTTATTGATTTAATGGAAGATCAGAAAAATGTAAGCGATATGGGTGGTACCATGCGTTTAGGTGCTTATGAGTGTGAATTAAAAAAGTCAACTAACTCTTTAAAAGCTTATGGCAAAGAATTAGTTCATGAGCGTCACCGTCATCGTTATGAATTCAATAACGAATATTTAGAATCTTACGAAAAAGCAGGAATGAAGGCTGCAGGATGCAATCCTGAAACCGGATTGGTTGAAATTATGGAAATTCCAGAACATAAATGGTTTGTTGGTGTACAGTTCCATCCGGAATACAGTAGTACCGTATTAAAACCACATCCAATCTTTTTGGCATTTATCAAAGCTGCAATTTCAGAAAAATAAAATAAGAAAATTATAATGGATAAGAATTCGATAACCGGAATTATACTCATCACAGCCATTTTAGGTTTCTTTTGGTGGTATAACAAACCCACTGAAAAACAATTAGCTGAACAACAACATCGTCGTGATTCGATTGCTATGGTTGAGAATCAGCGAAAAGCTGATGAACTTCAGAAAAAAGCAAATGAGCTTGAAAAACAAGCAGTAGAAGTTGTAGAGAAAGATTCAACTCAAATAGCACAGGAGCTTGATAACAAATATGGTTTATTTGCTAAGGCAGCAACAGGTGAGCAGGAATTTATTACACTTGAGAATGATGATGTTAAGATTACACTTTCATCTTTAGGTGCGCGTATCTATTCTGTGGAGCTGAAAGAATATACAACGCATGATGGACGTCCTGTTATGTTGATGGATGGAGATCAAAATAAATTTGGTTTTCACTTCAATCACAATAGCCGTACTTTTTTCACAAATGATCTTTATTTTAAGGCCTTACCACAAACTTCATCTAACGCAATTGATTTTGTAGTTAATGCAGATGAAGGAGAGCTTATTTTTAGCTATAGCTTGCCTGAGAATGGGTATATGGCTGATTTTAACATCCAAACGAAAGAGTTGGGTAGCATTATCTCAACCAACAGTGGTGCTTTGGAGATGAACTGGGAGATGGATGTAATGGCTCAGGAAAAAGGCATTAGTTTCGAGCGTCGTTACTCCGGAATCTATTATCGTTTTGCTGAAGATGATGTAGATAACATTGATGCCAATAAATCAGATAGTGAAGAAATAAGAACAAAATTGAAATGGGTTGCCTTTAAGGATCAGTTCTTTTCATCGGTTTTTATTGCTAAGGATTTGTTTTTAAGTGCCCGTGTTAGTACAAATGTGCCTGAAGATGATAAGAATCCATTAATAATGGGGGCATCCAGTAAAGTTGATATTCCATTTACCGGAGATGATCAGTTAGGTTTTAACTTTTATTTTGGGCCAAATGACTTTAAAAAGCTTAAAGATTACGAAGATATCAATTTGAGAAAATTGGTTTATCTGGGCTGGGGCTTTTTGAGATACATCAATTTAGGGGTTATAGAAGTATTCCATTTCTTCGAAAAATTTACCGGAAATTATGGTTTAATTATCCTATTGCTTACCATTCTTATTAAACTGATTTTATTCCCGCTGACATATAAGTCGTATATATCAACGGCTAAAATGAAAGTGTTAAAACCTCAGATAGAAGAAATTAATAATAAGATACCGAAGGAAAAGGCAATGGAGCGCCAGCAGGCTACCATGGCTTTATATCGAAAGGCTGGAGTGAATCCTATGGGAGGGTGTTTACCAATGGTATTGCAAATGCCTATTTTGTTTGCCATGTTCCAGTTTTTCCCAACAGCGATTGACTTAAGAGGTGAAGCATTCCTTTGGGCCGATGACTTGTCTTCATATGATTCAATTCTACAATTACCTTGGGATATACCAATGTATGGTGATCATGTGAGCTTATTCTGTTTGTTAATGGCAATTACAAATATTGTTTACACGCGTATTAATCAGGAAATGACTCAAAGCACGCAGCAAATGCCTGGAATGAAAGGTATGATGTACATGATGCCTGTAATGTTCCTTGTAATGTTTAATAACTATGCATCTGGTTTGAGTTATTACTATTTCGTTTCAACTTTAATCACAATTGGACAAACATTATTGATTCGTCGTTTTGTTAACGAAGAAGCCTTGTTATCTAAATTACAAGCGAATCAGAAGAAGCCTGCTAAAAAATCAAAGTTTCAGCAGCGTTTGGAAGATATGCAGAAACAACAAAATCAAGCAGGTAAGAAAAAGAAGCGATAAGCCTATTTTATTATAAAGAGATCAGAGCCATTGGAGTTAAATTCAATGGCTCTTTTTTTTGAACTGTTCATTTCAAAGACATGACCTTGCCAATTATTAATTATATTTATGCTTACTAAACTTTAATTTAAAACTATGGGATTTGGATTTGGGCCAGGAGCTGATATGATGAAAGCCTATAAGGAAAACAGGCAATTATTATCACAGAAGGGTCGTTTTAAAGCAAAGGCAGCTCGATGATATAAAGTCGGTTTCAAGGCATAGTAAGGCAAGCGAAATTGAGGTAACTGAAGATAGTTCTTGTTGTCCTTCTTGTAAGCATGTGTATGAAAACAGACCATTGTATTGCGAAAAATGCAGTTATCCATTTGAAGCAACCAGTCAAGAACAATCTAAGTTTATTGCGAAACAAATTCTTAAGAAATCTCAGATTAGTAGTGCTAAAGATGGATTAATAGGCACTAGAGTTATTTTGTGGTTAATTGGTGCTTTCCACCTTTTTGTGTATGTACTGGCCTATAATTCCTCAGCATCACTTTTTTTGGATTTGTTTTATTTAGTGTGGGGAATTGTATTTATTGCCTGCGGTTTTTTAGTTTATAAAAAGCCCTTGATTGCAATTGCCATTCCATGTTCTCTGATGTTTGCCTATTATTTGTTCTTAGCCATATTTGACCCTGAATATTTATGGAATGGCATTACATGGAAAGCGGCTTTGCTTGGAGCCTTAACCTATAGTTTAATTAATGTTGTAATAGCACGTCGTAATCAAAAGGAATTTTCTTTAAATTCCTGAGTATTTGTACTATTTACCTATTTGTCCTTATTATTCCCAAGGAAGCCTTTAGGCATTTGTGGAAGGTTTGGTAATGGAGGAAGTGGAGGTAGTAAATCTTTTAAGGGTTTAAGTGGTTCTAACAAGGCGTTACGTCTGAAATTATCAGGTGGAGTAATAACTTTCAACGAAAGAGGTTTAATCTTAATTTCAGCTTTATTACCTAAGTTAATTGGTTCACCGTCTAAATGCCCCAGCATTTCTTCTTTACTTTCTATAATAATGTGCTTAGCCCTTGTTACTACATCATAAGGTCGTTGGTCAATACTTTGATCTAAAAGACTAATGAGAAGGGCAGGAGCAGTGTATTTAGGAAATTCTTTAATGATACAAACGTCAATGAGGCCATCATCAATTTTAGCTTGTGGCGCTATATGAACATCATTTCCCCATTGCGATGAATTGGCAAAGCTAATCAGGAAGGCGGGTAATTTATACCTCTCTCCATCAATATTGATGGTATAGGTCATTGATTCGTAGTTCGCAAATTCCTTAGGTATCATCTTCATATATGCCAAAGGTCCGCGCTCTGTTATTTCGGCAAATCGATGACTAATAAAAGCATCAAAGCCTATGCCCGCCACATTAAGTGATACCTGTCCGTTTACATTTAAGGTGTCAATTTTTTTTAAATGCATTAAGTTGATAACCTGAATTGCACGATTTATTCGCAGCGGTATATCCAGATATCTGGCCAGACCATTTCCTGAACCAGTTGGAATAATGGCTAAAGCGGTTGATGAATTGATTAAGGCTGATCCAACTTCGTTGACCGTGCCATCGCCACCAACGGCGACCACCACATTGAATTTTCCAATTGCTTCTTTCGCCAATTCATGAGCGTGGCCTTTGTATTCGGTATATTTTATTTCATAATCCAGATTGTCATGATCGAATTCTTTTTCTACTATCAGTTCAACTGTTTTCTGTTTACCAATACCAGAAATTGGGTTGATCAGAAATAAAACATTTTTCATCATATAATTTCTTGAATCGCTTTTTTACTCGTTATAATGGATTTATTTTCTTTTTTGACCTCTGGTTTTAGGTTTTTTATATTTGGCAGCTAGTTTACGGCGATACGAGCCACCTTGATTTGCTTTTTTGTTTTTATCTTTTTTCTCATGATAAGCTTCCCCTTTTTTTGTTATTGGAGCAGGTGCCTTGTTAATCTTTAAGCCCGGCAATACTTCTTCTTCTGAAGGTAATAACATTTCCGATTCTTTAACACCCGATGGCAATGCCTCCAGTGTAATCGTTTTTTTCATCAGTTTTTGAATGGCTGACCATGAATGTTCATCGTTTTCAGAGACAAATGCCAAAGCAAGACCATTTGCATCAGCCCTACCAGTACGCCCAATTCTGTGAATATAAGCTTCAGGTTCATCCGGCATATCGTAATTGATGACATGGCTAACATTACTAATATCCATTCCACGGGCTATCACATCGGTTGCAATGAGCACCCTTCGCGTACCATCCAGAAACTCCTCTACCGTTCTGAATCGATTATTCTGTGATTTATTTGAATGGATAACTCCAATTAACTCGGGATAAAGGGTGTTTAATTCATCAAAAAGCAAATCAGCAATTTGTTTGTTTTTTATAAACACCAATACCTTATTCATGGATTCATCAGTATCAAGGAGATGCTTAAGTAAATTAAGCTTAGTGTAAAAGTTAGGTACCAGGTAACCACTCTGAAAAATATTTTCCAATGGTGTTCCGGTTGGTGCTACTTCAACTTTAACAGGGTTATAGAAATTTAAATCAATTAACTTCTCAACATCCGAAGTTAAGGTGGCAGAGAACATTAGGTTTTGACGACGTTCAGGAAGTAAATCTAATATTTGTTGGAGTTGCGATCTAAAACCTAAGTTAAGCATTTCGTCTACTTCATCAATGACTAATTTCTGAATGGATTTTAGACGAAGCACACCGGTTAAGCTTAAATCAATTAATCGCCCGGGGGTAGCAACTAATACATCCAGGCCATCATAAATTATAGCTTTTTGCGTGTTAATATTGGTACCGCCATAAACTCCCCCAATTCTAACGCTCATATATTCAGTCAACTTTCTGAATTCGTTCGCAACCTGTTCAACCAACTCTCGAGTAGGTACAAGTACCAATATTCGAGGATGCTTTTGCGCTGAAAACTTTAGCTGCCGAAGCAAAGGAAGAATGTAAGCAAAAGTTTTACCTGTACCTGTTTGAGCAATGCCAACCATGTCTTTTCCCGACATGACAACAGGGAAAGCCTTTTCTTGTATCGGAGTAGCCTCTTCAAAACCTATATCATCTAAGGCATTTAGAAGAACCGTATTAAGATTTAATTCAGAAAAATTCACGTGCGATATATTTTTAAAATGCAAAAGTACATTGTTTCGAATGAATCTTCTAATTATTCAATGAAAATAGCTTGATATCTTATGATATAGCCAAATGATATAGCTGCGCTCACGAATTCTTCAGCCTTAGTCTAGCAGTTTTATCAAAAAAAAATCATTAATTTGAAGTAAAATTAATCACACATGAGAAAAATAGAAGCCTCAGAATTAATTATTAATCCGGATGGTTCTGTGTTTCATTTACACCTTAAGCCAGAAGAAATAGCCAATAATATTATTCTTGTCGGAGATCCGGGAAGGGTTGATGTTGTGTCGTCTTATTTCGATAGTATTGAATTAAAGCGATCAAACCGTGAGTTTGTTTCATGCACCGGAACTTTCAATGGTAAACGTATTACTGTGGTTGCTACGGGTATTGGGACCGATAATATTGACATTGTAGTTAACGAATTAGATGCCTTAGTCAATATAGATTTTGATACACGTACAGTTAAAGAAGAGCTAACAAGTTTAAACTTTGTTAGAATAGGTACATCTGGTTCATTGCAAAAGGATCTGCCGGTTGATACCTGGTTATTAAGTGAAAAGGCAATTGGTTTTGACGGATTACTTAATTTTTATGCCAATCGTGATAAGGTCTGCGATTTGAATTTTGAATCTGACTTTAAAGAAAGCCTGGAATGGAATCCTCAGCTGACTGCGCCATATGTAGTAAATGCTTCTTCAACTTTATTGAAAAAGCTGGAAGGTGATAAAGTTGTAAATGGAGTTACTATTTCAGCCCCCGGGTTTTATGGACCACAAGGCAGGGTTTTACGACTAGATCTGGCTGATGCCGAAATCAATGATAAAATAAATGCCTTTAGGCATAAGGATTACAGAGTAACTAATTATGAAATGGAATGCTCTGCTATTTACGGTCTTAGTGCTTTGCTTGGTCACAATTGTGCCACTGTCTGTGCAATTATAGCGAATCGCTTAGCCGGTACGGCCAGCAAGGACTATAAGCCTGTAATTAAAGATCTGATTGTTTACGTTCTAACTAATTTGACTAAATAAGTATGGACAAGGAAAAGATAAAAGCCTTAATCACTTTACTTGATGATCCGAATGAGGAAATATATTCTTCGGTAGAAAGTGAGTTATTGAAAGAGCGGGCGGATATCGTTCCAGAACTGGAAGAGGCGTGGGAAAGTTCACTTGATGGTTTATTTCAAGGACGAGTTGAAAGCATTATTCATACCATTCAATTAAAAGATATTCATCGTGAACTAAAAAAATGGTTGCTTTCAGAATCTCGTGATTTGTTACAAGGTGCATATCTGGTATGCAGGTATCAGTATCCTGAAATTGACATGGTTTCTATAAAAGAGAAACTTTCAGAATTACGGAAAGACATATGGTTGGAGCTAAATGAACATCTGACTTCATTGGAAAAGGTTAGAATTGTTAATCATGTTTTGTTTGATGTTCATAAATATTCGAGAAATACAAATCGTTTTCTGGCTCCTGAAAATAATTTTATTAGTGAAGTACTGACTACGAAGAAAGGGAATCCAATTTCTTTATCTATTATTTATTCAATATTATGCAAGGAACTTGGCTTGCCGGTTTTTGGTGTAAATTTACCTAAGAATTTTATTCTTGCATTTATGGATAATACTGCGGTTGTTGGAGAAGGATCAATCAAGGATACAACTTCTGTTTTATTCTATATTAATCCAATTAATAAAGGTGCTGTTCTGGGCCGTAAAGAGATTGAATACTTTGTAAAACAACAAAAAATGGAGCTGCGTGAAGATTACTTTCTACCTTGCGATAACGCAGTAATCATACGTAGATTATTTAATAATTTAAGTTACGCCTACGATAATAAGGGTGAAGAAGACAAGAAGGCTGAAGTAAAGAATTTCCTTGCGCTCTTTGATGAATATCAGTAGGCTTGATATATTATGACACCTAATTGATAAATATAATACTTGATAATAATGAATAAATTATCACATCTAGAACCAAGTAGTGTTTGGACATATTTTGAGGATATTTGCCAGGTGCCGCGTCCTTCTAAAAAAGAAGAAAAAATCATTAAGTTTCTAATGGATTTTGCTGAAAAGCATAATCTTGAAGCTAAGAAAGATCATATTGGAAATGTGCTCATCAAAAAGGGAGCTACAGAGGGAAAAGAACATGTTAAGGCGGTGGTTTTACAGTCGCATATTGACATGGTTTGTGAAAAAAACAACGAAACAAAATTCGATTTTGATAATGATGCCATTAAACCATGGGTTGATGGTGAGTGGGTAAAAGCTGAAGGAACAACGCTTGGTTCTGATGATGGAATAGGAATGGCCGCACAAATGGCTTTACTTACCGCCACAGATATTGCGCATGGGCCAATTGAATGTTTATTCACTGTTGATGAAGAAACTGGCTTGACCGGTGCATTTGAGCTTAAAGAAGGCTTTTTTGAAGCACGTACTTTAATTAATCTGGATTCAGAAGATGAAGGCGAATTGTTTATTGGTTGCGCAGGAGGAATAGATACAATTGCTCAATTTCCCTTCACTTATGAGAGTACTCTTGAAAATGGTTTTGCTTTCAAGGTAAAGGTCACTGGCTTAAAAGGTGGACATTCGGGTGATGAGATTCACAAAGGTTTAGGAAATGCCAACAAGATCTTAAATCGTTATTTGTGGGAAATGACAAACCAGTATGAGATGAGGCTTTCAGAAATTGATGGCGGTAATCTTCGAAATGCCATTGCTCGTGAATCTTCAGCGATTTGTGTAGTTCCTCAGAAGTTCAAAGAGCAGTCGCGTATAGCGTTTAATGTGTTGTTTCATGATGTGCAAATGGAACTGAAGGCTACAGAACCCGGTTTAAGGATGAAGTTGGAATCTGTTGATTTACCTTCGAAAGTAATTGATTTGGATACGCAAAAAAGATTGCTTAATGCTCTTTATGCTTGTCCTCACGGTGTAATTGAAATGAGTAGAGATATTGAAGGTTTAGTTGAAACTTCAACTAATTTGGCTTCGATAAAAATGAAAGAGGACTTCATTTTGGTCACCACGAGTCAGCGTAGTTCGGTTGAAAGTGCCAAGGATGATATTGCGAATATGGTATTGTCTGTTTTTCAATTAGCAGGAGCTGATGTGAGACATAGTGATGGTTATCCTGGTTGGACGCCCAATACTGAATCGGAAGTTTTGAAAATTACAAAGGATTCCTATGTTAATCTCTTTGGTGAAGAGCCATTGGTTCGAGCTATTCATGCAGGACTTGAATGCGGATTGTTTCTGGAGAAGTATCCCGGAATGGATATGATTTCTTTTGGCCCTACCATTCGTGGTGCCCATTCGCCTGATGAAAGAATCAATATTGAAACTGTACAGAAGTTTTGGAAACATCTTATTGATGTTTTGGATAATATAGCCTAATGGAATATGTATAGCAAAAAAGAGCGTTGATACCAATCAACGCTCTTTTTGTTTTCTTTTTATTGTTATGATTTAACTTTATCTTCCATTAGTTTTGGGTACTTGCCATGTTTAATCTGATCAAATAAATCAGTTTTGGCATCACATGATGCGCATCCGCCAGAACCACATCCGCTTGCGCCTTTTGCAGGTTTGATAATCCTCCAAAAGAATAAACCTAGCTGATAAAAAGCCCAGGCAACCACTAAATATGTAAGAATCTCCTGTACCATAATTCTAAAACAATAGATTTCCAATCTGGTTCACAGCAAAGGCCATTATCCAGGCCAAACCGGTTGTGTAAAATATGGTTAATACTGCCCACTTCCACGAACCAGATTCCTTTTTAATAGCAGCAATTACAGCAACACACGGAAAGTAAATCAGAATAAATACCAGAAAAGCTAAAGCACTTATTTTATTAAATACCTTTTCACCATTGGCGTATTCTTCATTTTGAAGTCGCTCAATTAGCTGTTGATTGTCTTCGCCTTCCTCAGTTTGATAAAGAACGGCCATCGTACTTATCACTATTTCCTTGGCTGCAATTCCGGTTATAAGACTAACTCCCATTTTCCAATCGAAGCCAAGAGGTGCAATAGCCGGTTGGATAAATGCACCAAGCTTACCTATGTATGTTCCCTCTTGTAAGGTGCTTATTTTTTTAGCGGTTAAAGAGTCAATTTTATAAGTAACAGCGCTTTTATCAATAGACTTGTTAAGTGATTCAGCTTTAAGTGTAAGTTCAGCTATTTCAGTATCAAATTGTTGTTCTATTTCTAGATTTCGAGGAAAATAACCCAAAAACCAAATGATAATAGAAGCTACCAAAATTATTCCACCCATTTTTTTTAGGTACTGATACCCTTTATTCCACATATGGCGAAGAGTGTTTCGAACGGTAGGGATTCTATATGGAGGAAGTTCCATCACAAAAGGAACATCATCATGATTAAAAAGGAATCGCTTGAATATACGAGCAACAATCACGGCCAATAAGATTCCACCACCATACATCGAAAATAATATGGTACTGGCATGCTCAGGAAATATTGCTCCAATTATTAAGATATAAACAGGGAGGCGAGCACTACACGACATAAATGGATTAATTAGCATCGTGAGTATTCGGTTGTTTTTATTCTCAATGGTACGCGTAGCCATTATTGCAGGTACATTACAGCCAAAGCCCATTACCAGAGGAATAAAAGATTTTCCATGCAGTCCCATTTTATGCATGATTTTATCCATAATGAAGGCGGCTCGGGCCATATAGCCTGTGTCCTCCATAAACGATATGAATAAAAATAAAATAAGTATGTTGGGTAAAAAGATAATAACGCCGCCAACACCACCTATTATTCCATCTACCAATAAATCTTTAAAAGGACCAACTGGAAGAAGATTCGTCATGTATTCCGAAAGTAGAGCAACGCCACTATCAATCCAGTTCATCGGGTACTCTCCAAGACGAAATGTGGTTAAAAACATTATCCACATAAAAAATATAAAAAACGGAAAGCCAATATATTTATGGGTTAGAATACTATCAAGTAATTCTGTTTTACGCTTTTTTGTTCTTGGTTTTTCTTTAAATGTTTCTTTGAGGGCACCGGCAATAAAACCATATTTGGCATCCGTAATAAGTGTCTCGGTATCTTCTTTTGCTTGTTTTTCAATTTTTGTGACCTGATGGTTTATTTCATCAAGTAAACCGGTGTAAATGTCTTTGCTCGAAATAAAGTCTAACAGAAGTTTATCTTTCTCCAATGCTCTTATCGCAATATATCTTGGCGACATTCGATTTTTTAGATCTCCACTTTGAATTTTTAAATGTGGCTGAATCTTTGCGATGGCCTTTTCAAGTAAATCGCCATAATTAATATGAATGTGACGTAATGTCGTATCTCGATCTTCGTATACCTCTATTAACTTATCAAATAGGTTATTCAGTCCTTTTCCTCTAGAGCCCACCGTTGGAACAAACGGAATTCCGAGCATTTTGCCAAGCTGCTTATATTCAAGCTTGTCGCCACGCTTCTCTAACTCATCAAACATATTTAGTGCCACCACAACTTTTATATCTAAATCGATAAGTTGGGTAGTTAAAAACATATTGCGTTCGAGGTTTGAGCTATCAACTACATTAACAACAATATCAGGAACTTCTTCTAATATATGTTCCCTTACAAATGTTTCTTCAGGGGAATAGGCTGAAATACTATAGGTGCCCGGTAAATCAATGATGTTAAATTTATATCCGGCATGGTTAAAAGTAGCCGACTTAGCATCCACGGTAACGCCACTGTAATTTCCGACATGCTCTTTGGCTCCACTCGCAAAATTAAAGATGGTGGTTTTGCCACAGTTAGGATTACCAACCAGGGCAATGTTTATTGTTTTCCTGTTTTTAGAGGCTGATTGTTTCAGGATATCATCCGTAAACGTTCCTAAGAAATCTTGTGGTGCTTGCTGTAAAGCTTCTTCTTTGGTAACCACCTCAATAAGCATCGCCTCACTTCTGCGTAGTGAAACTTTATAATCCAGAATCTGGTATTCAATAGGATCCTTTAGAGGTGCATTTTTAATGACAGTAACAATTTTGCCTTTTACAAATCCCATCTCAATAATGCGCTTGCGAAAGGCACCATATCCCTTGACTTTAACTATTACGCCTTCACTGCCATTACTAAGTTCAGATAATTTCATTTAAAAAATACCCCCAATATTGAAACGTCCTTAAAAAAAATACGTTTACAAAAATAACCTTGTTGTTTGGTTGATACAATACCAAGCAATAGGGATTTTGCTTTTTTTTACATTATTTTAATTGAAAGCGTACCAAAACAACATTTACTTCAACCATGAGATTATGCAAAATGGAAATGAATTTGATAAGCTAAGGGAGAAGATAAAGGAATATTCCGGTAATATAGCGGTTCTGGAAGAAGAAATTGACCTTAAGTTGCAGATGCAATATTTTAAGGAAAGTAAGGTCGTTAAGCAGCACTTGAATCAATTACAGGTAATGGAAGATAAAGATCTGCTATTCGAAAATTCATTTAGTGTTGAATCCAAGAGACTTCTTTTATCGCAATTAGCTTCTGTGAATGAAGTTGAGGCTTTTCGCACACTGGAATTATATTCAAAAAAACCAGATGCATCGCTGATCGAATGGAGTATATTGGCTTTTCAGGAAAGTAAAATGCTTTTGCAGAGTGGTTTTCTCGATGAGCCACCCTTATTTATTTCAACCGGACTAGGAGGGAAGGGTATGAAACTGCGTTACTTCATCGTGGTTAAAGCTAAAGAAGGACAGTGTTTTAGTGAGGTTCAGGAGCAAATTATTACAAGTGAATTTGAATATGCCTTTGGAAAAGATAAAGCAGAAATTGAGGAATTAAAGTTTTATGGGTATATCGCTACCGTCTGTGCACTAATTCCATTGGAGGTTGGTCTTAAAAAATTATTTCAGAGTGTAGTTAATAATTGTAATTCCTTAGGTGGTTTTTTAGATTCTTCGTTTATTGTTACCAATGCTCGTAAATTAAGTCTTGATGAAATAGAGAAGGCTATTAAAGCGCAGAGAAAAGGATAAAAAGAAAACGAATCAACAGAATAAAACACTAATGGAATTTAAAAAGAAACAGGTCAATATTGCTATACAGATTTTGCCTTTCACAACTTCACGGGAGATGTATGATATTGTCGATCTTGCAATTAAGGTAATTGAGGAATCTGGATTAAAGTACAGGGTAACTCCTTTTGAAACGGTAATAGAGGGTAAATATGATGAAGTGATGGAAGTGGTAACTGCAGCTCAAGCCATTTGCTACGAAGCTGGTGCAGATAGTTTACTCTGTAATTTAAAAATACAATCGCATTCAAATATAGATGTTAGTATCGAAGATAAAACCGGAAAATACGACATAAAAAAAGGCTGTTAATTAAACAGCCTTTTTTATAATATTTTCGAATTTATCTATTCGTGTAAATCTTCAAATTCAACACTTGTATATTCTGCTGTCGCAACAGGTTCTTCGCGAACAGTTTCAACTGGTGATGCAACTTCAAAGTTTTGATTCTTTTTAATAAAATCAACGGTTTCCTGAAGGCCACCAACAAATTTGTCAAAATCTTCTTTGTATAGAAATACTTTGTGCTTTTCAAAATGATAACGACCATCCTGATCGTATCTTTTTTTGCTTTCCGTAATGGTTAGGTAGTAATCATTTTTTCGGGTTGCCTTAACATCAAAGAAGTATGTGCGTTTTCCAGCTCTTACTGCTTTTGAAAAAATCTCTTCTCTTTCATTCTTTTCAGTTTCTCCTTGTTTTTCAAATCCTTCCATTGTGTCTTTTGTGTTTAGGAAACAAATTGTATGCGTCAAAAATGGTAATTATTTCGGTATTAACCAATCTTTTTTTACAAAATTTTTCTGTTTTTTAGATTCTTTTACAAATAGCTTTTACAGGTATTAGTTTCCTCAATTACTTTGCATGTCAATAGTTATGGGCATTCGACTACTTATTTATTGACCGATCTTTAATGCAGTATAATAAATACATGATTAAAAATCACTATAAAATAAATATTAGGTTGAGTAGTAATTATTTATAAGTATTACCCATTTATATGGTAATCAGTAATAACGTTTATGTGTTGTGGATAAGAGCAATGTTAATTAATGTCAATGAAAATCTTCAATAAAAATGCCTTGAATCAATTAAAAAAAACGCTACTTTTGCTGAAAATAGTAAAAAAAGTTCTTTAAGGATGTTAAGTAGAAGATTGTTAAGGGTAAAGGTTATGCAAATGGCTTATGCACATCACCAAAAGGGTGAGTCATCCATTCCGCAAACCGAGAAGGAGTTGTTTCATAGCATTACCAAATCTCATGAGTTGTACCATACTCTACTCTTGTTAATGTTGGAATTGAAAACATTTTCTGAAAAGAGGATTGAGCTACGCAAAGAAAAGAAACGTCCATCACAAGAAGATTTGAATCCCAATTTACGTTTCGTGGAAAATGAACTTTTGGTTCAGCTGGCAGAAAATAAAGAGCTGTTAGCCTATAGTGAGAAAAATGGCAGTCCATGGGTCAATCATCAAGATGTTGTAAAAAGCATTTTTGAGGTGGTTACTCAATCCCAACTATATATTGATTATATGGAGACTGAGCCAAATAATTATGAACTCGATGTAAAGTTTGTGGCTAAATTAGTTGAGAAAGTCATTGCACCTTATGAAGGGCTTTATTCAATTTTTGAGGAGCAAAGTGTTTATTGGAACGATGAAATAGAATTTGTTATTTCAATGGTTGTAAAAACACTTAAAGGATTTAGCAAAGAAATTGGTGATGCAGAAAAGCTTCTTCCTGAGTTTAAGGATGAAGAAGATTATGATTTTGTGAAGCAATTGTTAAGAAAGACTTTGGTGAATCAGAATGATCATATGGAACTAATTAAAAAATTCACTAAGAACTGGGATTACGATAGAGTTGCATATCTTGATATTGTTTTAATGCAAATTGCCATAGCCGAAATTATTGAGTTTAAAAATATACCGGTTAATGTTTCATTGAATGAATACATTGAAATCGCTAAGTTTTATTCAACCAATAAAAGTGGCATGTTTATCAATGGTATATTGGATAAGATAGTGGATCATCTTATTAAGGAAAAAGTGATTAATAAGCCTGGTAAAGCGTAATGAAGTTTGTAAAGCTTTCGATATTTGTCATTTTTGTATTGGGTTTTATTTATGCTTGCAATACAAGTGCTGGTAAAAAATCAGCGGCAACGAAAGGTTTTATTCATTTTGAGAAAAATTCGTATAGCTTTGGGGAATTAGTTGAAGGGGATGTTGTAGGTCATCGTTTTAAATGTTTTAATACCGGAACTGAACCAGTAATTATTATGCATGTTGATAAAACCTGTGGCTGTACCGATGTTAAGTATTCTGAAGAGCCTATATTACCTGGAGACTCCAGTTATGTGGAGTTAATATTTGATACAAGGGGATGGAGTGGTCGTCAGGTAAAGCAGGTTAAAGTGATTACTAATGATTCTCTTGCTGTGAAAGAATTAAGGATTTGGGCAGATATTAAGTAAAAATTGAAATTATAATATTTATAGTATGAGTTTTTTAAATGTATTTTTAAGTATGCCTCCACAGGCAGCTGAAGGTGGAAATCCACTAATGTCATTTGCTCCTTTCGTTTTAATTATTGTGGTGTTTTATTTTTTCATGATACGTCCGCAAATGAAGCGTCAGAAGGAATTGCGCAAATATCGTGAGGCATTAAAAAAAGGAGATAAAGTGATTTCAACAGGTGGTATTTATGGCAAAGTTGCCGAAGTGAAAGACGCACATGTTGTTGTTGAAATTGCAGATAATGTAAAAGTGAAAATGGATAAGTCAGCCATTGTAATGGATATGACAGACGTTGCCGCTAACAAGTAATTTTTTTTTAAAAGACCATTGACTACTTTTGTGTACCAATGGTCTTTTTTTTATGGAAAAAATTAAAGCATTATTCTTAAAATATTTTCAACTTTTAATAGAGCAAACTCAAGAGTTTCGCAAAGATAGAAATGCGCTAATTTTCTTGGTATTTCTTTTTCTCTCTACAGGTTTTTGGATACTTAATGCGCTCAGCAAGGACAATTACTCCACCGAATTAAAGTATCCCATTAAGTTTTCGAACGATCAACCAAATGAATTAATTAAAGGAGATCTGCGTCGTAATTTAACGCTAAAGGTTAAAGGAGGTGGTTTTGCCATCCTTAATTATCAGTTGAATGAGAATTTTTTGGCCTATAACATTGACTTAACCAATTTAGCAAGAGTTAATTTTAATGAAGCCGAAGGTGTTATTATCAGCACTAAAGATTACATGGATGTCATTGAAGGCAAGTTAGCTACTGGAATGACATTGGTTGAAGTGCTGCCCGACACTCTTTTTATACCAATGGTTGATAAGGTGTCGAAAATGATAGCGGTTCAATTGGATGCAAAACTTCTTTTTAATCAGCAATGTCAACTTTCCGGAGAAATAACACTTAAACCGGATTCAATATTGGTGTCAGGTCCTAAAAATATTGTTGATACTATGCAATTTATAAAGACTAAGGCACAAGTTTTTGAAGGATTAAGTGATACTTTAATCCGTAATATTGGGATTAATGAAAAGGACTGGATGGATTTATCTGAAAAAAGAGTAGTGGTGAATATTCCTGTTGAGCCTTTTACCGAAACTTCGATGCATGTGCCGGTTGTAGCAAAAGGACTTCCTGATTCGCTGGAATTAAAAGCTTTCCCATCACAAGTAAAAGTATCCTATCGACTTGGTTTGTCCAATGACTTATACAGTCCAGGCGATTTTAAGTTTGTGGTTGACTTTGATCAGATTGATTTAGCAAATATGCCGGCACGTTTTAAAGTTAAAATGGATGTTGCTCCTATCGATGTTGGTGCGGTTGATTACTCTCCATTATTTGTTGAATACATACTCGAGAAAAAAAGTCATCGTTAATAGTAGTTTAGGTTTAGAATGAAAATAGTTGGTTTAACTGGAGGTATTGGTAGTGGTAAATCTATTGTAGCCAGATTTATGGAGGTCCTTAATGTGCCTGTCTATTATTCCGATGAGAAGGCAAAGTTTTTAATGAATAATAATCAGCAGCTTATTACTCAGATTAAGAAACTTCTTGGAAAAAATGCTTATATCAATGATCAGCTTAATCGATCTTACGTTGGGAAAAAGGTATTTAATGATAAGGCTTTATTAAATCAATTAAACCAAATTGTCCATCCAATTGTCAAATCCGATTTTAAAACTTGGAGTAAACAACATCTCTTATTTCCTTTCGTTGTGCAGGAGGCAGCTATTCTTTTTGAGAATGGAAATTATACTGCTTTTGATCATATGGTTTTGGTAAAAGCACCAATCGAACAACGCATTAAAAGAGTTATGGATAGAGATAATGTATCAAGAGAGAATGTAATTGAACGGATGAATAACCAATGGAATGATGAAAGGAAGGAAGCTCTTTCAGATACGCTTATAATAAATGATAATAAACATTCAATTATTGATCAAACGTTGATTTTAATAAACAAATTATAATATGGGATTTTGGGGATCTATTCTTGGAGCAGGACTTGGCTGGTGGACTTTAGGTCCAATTGGAGCTATTATGGGTTTGGTTTTTGGTCATCTAACCGAAGAACAGTCCAGTTTTATTAATGGGAATAATAAAGATAGGGCGACTCAGACTCGCAATGGATTTTTAGCATCATTATTGGTGCTGGTAGGAGCTGTGATGAAAGCAGATGGCAAGGTGGTTCGTGCAGAATTGGATTTTGTTAAAAGAAGCTTGGTAGCCACATTCGGCGATAAACAAGCGGCTGAGGCACTTATTTTGTTGCGAAATATTTTAAAGCAAGACATACCAGTTTCGGATGTGGTTCGTCAAATTCGGGTTAATGTAAATTATTCATCCAGATTACAACTTATTCATTTATTATATGGTATCGCATTAGCGGATGGGCATTTCTCAAACGATGAACAACTGCTTATACAGTCTATTGCACAAGGGCTTGGTATTACAGCTAATGATTTCGAAGCATTAAAAGCTACTTATGGTAATGATTTGGCATCATGCTTTAAAGTTTTGGAGATTGACGAATCAGCCAGTAATGAGGAAATAAAAAAGGCTTATCGAAGAATGGCTGTTCGTTTTCATCCGGATAAGGTGGCGCAATTGGGAGAAGATATCCGGATGGTTGCAGAAGAGAAGTTTAAAAAGGTGAATGAGGCTTATGAACGTATAAAAAAAGAAAGAAATATTAAATAGTTTCGTTTTATAAGCCTAGTTCTTTTGGAAAAAGAGGATTAGTTTTATTTTTGCAGCAAAATTAAAAGAAATATATATGTTGAAAGGATTGTTAGCTATTTCGGGGCAACGTGGATTATTTAAGATGGTATCGCAGGCTAAGAACTCAATTATTGTTGAGTCTTTAATGGATGGTAAACGGATGCCAGCTTATGCAACTTCACGAATAAGTGCGCTTGAAGACATTTCTATATATACAGAAGACGAAGATGTCAAGTTGTTTGATGTGTTTAAGGCTATTTTTGAGAAGGAGAATGGAGGAAAGGCAATTGAGCCTAAAAGCTCTGCTAATGAATTGAAAACATATTTTGAAGGGATATTACCTTTGTATGATAAGGATCGTGTATATGTTTCTGATATTAAAAAAGTACTGACTTGGTACAATGCCTTAATTGAAAAGGATCTTTTTGACCCAAATGCAACTGAGGATGAAGAAAGTGAAGAAGAAAAGGCAGAAGATTAATTTATTCTGAATAAAATAGAAAGAGGTGCTATCATAATAGTACCTCTTTTTTGTTGTTCAAGTTTTTTCTAATATTACAGTATCAAATAACAAACCTAATTTAAATGAAAAAGTTAATTGTATTAATTGCAATCGTTACAAGCATTTCGTTTGCGAAAGCTCAGTCGGATTTATATACTGTTACTAGTGGTGAGCTTATTTTTGGTTGGGCAGATGTAGAACAGAATATTGGAGGTCAAAATCAAAGTGTTAGAGGCAATATGCGATTTACTTTGTTTTTTCATCTTGGCCAATATGTACACTACGATTTTAGTAATAATTTTGGTCTTTATTCGGGTGGTGCCATTCGAAATGTTGGATTTATTACTGAAGATACAGATTTGGATCTTGAAAAAGAAAAGCATCGTTCTTATTCATTAGGTATACCATTAGCAGTAAAGTTTGGCGCATTCGATAAACATTTTTACTTTTTTGGAGGGGCGGAGTATGAATTAATGTTCCATTATAAGTATAAATGGTGGGAAGGTGGCACAAAATATAAGACATCAGAATGGTTTAGTGATCGAACAAACCTTTTTATGCCTTCGGTTTTTGCAGGTGTTCAATTTCCCAAAGGTTTGAATGTGAAATTTAGATATTACCTTGATGATTTTTTAAATAGTAATTACAAGAAAGGTAATGATCCGCGCAATGACTATTCAAGATACAAAAAAACACAAATGTTTCATGTTTCTGTATGTTGGCAGTTCAGAACAAAAGAAATTTGGAAGGTGTTTGAGGAGGATGGTTGGCAGGCTTTCAATGCCAGATAAGAAAAATGTACCTAATAATATTAAGAGGCTCCATTGTGAGCCTCTTTTTTTCATTTTCTAACACTCATGTATAAAGCAAGTTTGCTGGTGGTTTAAAAATAACTTCAAAAAACATTGGGTTTGCATTTGCAAATAAGAAATAAAGTTCTTTAATTTGCAGCCGCTTTGAGAGAAACGGATGGTGTTTTTCGGGAACTAGAGACGAGAGTTTACGGGGGGAAGCGGATTTTTTGAGGCCAGAGTTTAAGGTTAGGTTATGGAGTTAGGGAGGTGGTATTAAATAGCAATTTCGGGCTCGGATAAAAACTTTAAAAAAAGGTGAAAAAACATTTGGAAAGGACGGTTAAAAGTTCTTACCTTTGTCGCCGC
>CANNEA010000002.1 GCA_947503525.1 uncultured Carboxylicivirga sp.
TTCCCCAGTAGCTCAGTTGGTTAGAGCGGCGGACTGTTAATCCGTAGGTCGTAGGTTCAAGTCCTACCTGGGGAGCTTTAAAAAGGCTTAACGAAGTCTTTAATAAATAAAAAATTGATTCCCCAGTAGCTCAGTTGGTTAGAGCGGCGGACTGTTAATCCGTAGGTCGTAGGTTCAAGTCCTACCTGGGGAGCTAAGCCATCCAAATTTTGGGTGGCTTTTTTTGTATCTTACTTTCCAGAACAACATCAAACAATAATAGCATGGCAACTTCAATCCAAAAATATCTCGATCTCCGCAAAGAAATTGATTCCACAACTCAAAAACTTTGGGAAAGCCATGGTTCAAATATGGCTTGTAAAAAAGGATGTGATCTATGCTGTTTAAACTTTGATGTCTTCCCCATTGAGTTTGATGCCATAAAAAAACAGATCAAAGAAGAATATCCTGAGGTTTTAAATAAAACTGAAAGGGCCGTTGAAAAAGGAGCTTGCATTTACCTCAAAGATCACCAATGCAGCATCTACAACGCACGTCCAATTATTTGTCGCACGCATGGTTTTCCGCTATTAAATATGAATGAAGAAGGTGATCAATGGGAACTGTCGCATTGCGAACTTAACTTCAACGATGTGGATGAGGATTATTTTGACGAAGAAAATACCTTTAAACAAGATACATTCAATAGCAAACTATATATGTTGAATAAAGCTTATTTGAAGGAAAATAACAACACTAAATACAGAGAGACGGACCTTATTCCCTTAAGACAGATTCTAGATAAATAAGACCTATTGATTCAAATCGCTTTAAACTGCCAAGCGACACGCCTGCTCTTTCAGCTAATTCAGTCTGAGTTAGCTTAAGTTGTTTACGTAAAGTCTTGTGCAGCTGAGCCAGCTCTTTAATCACACTATCCGGAGTGGATGATATAGTATACATACAGCTAAAATATTAGTCGTGTATAATGATATACTTCGGAAATATAATTAAGTAATTTATCTCAAGACATAAATTTTTAATACAAAGAATGCTTGAGTAAGTATTTGGAAGAAAGATTGGCCCCTAATATGCCCCTGTAAAAAAGAAAACTCCTTAATCATTAAATGATTAAGGAGTTTATCTGTACCCAGAGCCGGGATCGAACCGGCACGATATTGCTATCACTGGTGTTTGAGACCAGCGCGTCTACCAATTCCGCCATCTGGGCAACTTCCTAAAGAACTTTTTTCTTTAGCGAATGCAAAGATAATTCAAAGTTCCATATCTGCAAACCTATTCTTTAAAATGTTTAAACATTTAAACACCGGCTTTAGCTTTCGAATCAATCCGTTTTACGACCTGACCATAAATAATCAAAGCAATGGCTGAAACTGAGGCTATCGCTACAAAGTAAAACCATATGTAATGCGCGTTATCGTATGCTGTAAGCTTTTCTGTTTCACTTAACAATAAAGGATCCGGACAATATTTTTCCAATAAGAATCCGGACAAACCGAAACCTAATATTGATGATAAGAAGGAATGTAAATGACTAAATCCTAAATATAAGCCCTCCTCTCCCCTGGGTGCTTGTAAGGAAAAATACTCCAAAAAGCGCGGA
The DNA here is from genome assembly GCA_947503525.1 of uncultured Carboxylicivirga sp. GTDB lineage: Bacteria > Bacteroidota > Bacteroidia > Bacteroidales > Marinilabiliaceae > Carboxylicivirga. The sequence goes on from CANNEA010000002.1 coordinate 1,604, forward strand.
GATATAAATGACTCGGCCAGACCTTGAAAGGCGATTCCAACAATCATCATAAAGGCGACCGGATGCATTTCCATAAAGCCAAGATTAATGCCTTCACTACCAATCATATTACCCGCAGCCATAGCAAATGCAGAGATTGGCATAATCCACATACCAATAGTCATGGAGAATAATGCCGTCCGCTTCCTAAACCAGGCCGTAATAAGCCCCACTGTTGTAAATACAACCAAAGGGTTAACATTGGCATACCATGATGGAGAAGCTCCCTCACCTGCCATACGTAAAACATACTTAGGCATAGTGGCATATAACTGATGCTGTACCATCCAAAAACCTGTGATAATTAAAATAAGTAATAACAGACGGGCATTGGTAAGTACCTTTATAAGCGCATTAAATATTTCTTTTATTGATTTTCCTTCGCCACTTCTAACACTTGGACGGAAAAAGAATACGATAGCAATCAAAGCCACCAAAGTCATCCCAGCCGAGAAATAACTAATATTAATCAAGCCTACATTACCCATTGCTTCACGCAATGGCTTCACGATTGTTTTACCTGAGAAAGATCCGATATTAACAATGGTATAGAAAATGGAAAATCCTGTTGCCCTATTCTTTTCTGAAGTTTCCTTTGCAACGGTTCCTGTTATCACCGATTTAATAAAACTACCCCCTATAATAATCAAGGCCATTATTGGGATGATGATATATTTTTGGTTGGATTCACGTAAGCCGGTAAATTCTGTAGTAAAGCCATATTCGGCCAGTCCGGCTGATTCCAGCACTGTAGGAAAAACGCCTAAGCCTGCATAACCTACGGTTAGAAATCCGAAAGCCATAACCAATGACTTCTTAAACCCAATTTTATCGGCATAAGCACCGGTAAAGGTTGGCAAAAAGTATAATAACGCACTGAAAGTACCAGCAATAGTAGCAGCTTCAACATCAGAAAAGGCCAATATTCTGGATAAATACAGTGTTATTACTATAAACACGCCATAATAAGCGGCTCTTTCCAATAACTCTGCGACATTGGCCGTCCAGAAAGCCCTGCTAAATCTTCTAAAGAAATTAATTATTCCATCCATATTCAATCTTTGTTTCAGTGGTTTCTTAGTTTTAATCCTGCTTTGGCTAGAAAGCACAAAAATAGAGACTTTCACATAACTGCCAAGAAACAATTGCTTTTAGCCGCAATTTATTAAACCAAACGCAAGATTGAAGCTATGGTTTTTGTATTGATCTCCTTGATATTCCCCAAAAGATTAATGTATTTTTGAGGACAGAAAAAAAGCGAATGATTCAAAACACCAAAGGCATAGTACTTAATCACATCAAGTATAAAGAGAGTAGTATTATTGTAAACATCTACACTCAGCTCTTTGGTCGTCAAAGTTATGTGGTTAACCGGGTGCGTTCCAGCAAAAACAAAGGCAACTCGGTATTGCTTCAACCTTTAACGCTGCTGGACCTGCAGGTGTATCATCGACCAAAGGCCGAATTGCATCGCATTAAAGACTTCAAACTCTTACACCCTTTAACATCCATTCCTTTTGAACAGAATAAACGTGCCGTGGCCTTCTTCCTTACCGAAATCATGAGCAAGGTACTGCGAGAAGAAGAAAAGAATACTGACCTCTTTGATTTTATCTACCATAGTATCGAGGTGTTTGATGCCGGTGTTGAAGGCGATCATAATTTCCACCTCTTCTTTCTCTTTCAATTGAGTCGTTTTTTGGGCTTCGGTCCGGAAACAGGCGTTGAAGACAAAGGCTACTTCGACTTGTTAAATGGCCGTTATAGCACTTTTGAACCCAGCCATGGCTACTTTATCCGAGGCGAAGTAATGGCGAAGTGGCAGCAACTGGCTCATCTGGATATTGAAGGTTTAAATCAGCTTCAATTAAGCACCACAACACGAAGCGATTTGTTGCAGGCTTTAATCCGCTATTATGAACTGCATTTAGATGGCCTGGGGCAAATCAAATCCCTTGAAGTATTGCAAATGCTTTATCATTAATTGAGGCTTTCATACCTATCGCAAAAGTATTGGTCAAATTATTTGGCATCTTAACTTAAAAAAAGGAGACAAATAGCACAATAGCATCGACTTTTAACATTAGAATGCCTAAATTTATTAGATCTCGATTGGAGATAAACGTTTTCCTAGCACCCGAAATATGCACATAAGCACAAAATACCAAAACTTATCATTAAGTTTTAGTTCTTCAATAAGCCCTCTCATTGACGAATTCGATGCCATTAATCTGGCAGAAGGATTCACCGGTTTTCATTGCAATCCTGAGCTGATACAATTGGTTGAAAAACACCTGCGCGAAGGACTCAATCAGCTGGCTCCTTATGAGGGCGAAATGGCTCTGCGTGAAAAACTGGCCACCAAAACTGAAGCTCTTTATGGGCGTGTTTATGATGCTGAACATGAAGTTACCGTAACCGCGGGAGCTGCACAAGCCATGTTTACTGCTATTTCGGCTCTGGTTAAAGAAGGCGATGAAGTGATTGTGTTTGAACCGGCTAACGAATATTGTGTACCGGCCATTGAGATGAATGGTGGACAGGCGGTGTTTGTACCCATGAAGGAACCGGATTACCACATCGATTGGGAAGAAGTACAAATGATGATTACCACCCAAACGCGCATGATCATCATTAATACACCTCATCATCCAACAGGTTGGGTAATGAAGGAAATTGATATGTTGCGCTTACAGCGCATTATCAATGGCACTAAAATTATTATTCTGAGTGAAGAAACCTTTGAGCACATTGTGTTTGATGGCGAATCGCACCAGAGTGTTTCTTTATATCCGAAGCTGGCAGAGCGCAGCATCGTTATTTCGTCCTTTGGCGAAACCTATCATGTTACCGGATGGCAAATTGGTTATTGTCTGGCCCCGGCAGAAATTATGAAGGAATTTCGTCAGGTGCATCAGGTGATGCTCCAAAGTGTGAATTCCCCTTTTCAGCTGGCTTTGGCCGACTATCTGGATCGAAAGGAAGAGTATCAGAAGCTGAGGGAATTTTATCAGAAGCGACGCGACTACTTTTTGGAGCTGATGGAAGGCAGCAAACTAATACCTTTGAAAACGCAGGGAACCTTCTTTCAACTGTTTTCATTCTCTGAGGTATCGGAAGAAAAGGATAAGGATTTTGTGATCCGCCTTATCAAGGAGTTTGGTGTGGCCGTTATGCCCATTAGTGCCTTTTGCCACGAGAAATCGAAGAAGCGCATTATCAGAATAAATTTTGCCAAGCCCGATGAAGTATTAAAGGAGGCCGCTCACAGGCTAAGTCATCTCTGATACTCTAATTAAACCATAGAATTATAGCCATTTACAATAGCTCATCGGCTAATGCCGATGAGCCGCTTTATATTATTCCTCGGGAATATAGGATAGTTTGTCGCGATACCAGCCCAATACATTATCAACCTTACGGGTAATTTTAATGGTTTCAGCCCATAATTCCTTCATGCCTTCCACCTCTTCCAATTGCTTATTGGCCGCATCCGTCATGGCACCATATTCGGTCCTGTCTTTAAATCGTGATACAACCCACATCATTGGTCGATCAGAGCCAAAACCAGCTACATATGTTGAAAAGCCCACATCAATATTATTATCCTGGTACAGCTTAACCCATTTCTTCATAAGCTCTTTAGCTTCCTTCATTTTGCCGGGTAGCACATACCAGGTCATCACATCATTTAATGGATAATCCATAGCTCCCCTTGAGCCTGAAGCAGGAGTATATGATAAGGACTCCACCCATGTCATGATGCTCTCGGTGGATCCATGGTAAGTCCCATTAAAAGCATCAAAGGTACGATCCCAGCCGGCTTTATCTTTTTGATAGTGTTTATCCCAATCGCTGAATAAGCTATCCAAAGAAGCAAAACTCTTTCCTACAGGATAATTATAATAGAAATTAAACTCATCATCGCTAAAGATATACACAGGGTAGGGATAGCCTTTTTCTTCAAGAAATGCTTTAAAGCCTTCTGCCGCAGCCTTATATTCAAAATACTTTGAGGGCATGACTTCATCTACCACCACAAAAAATTTACGTGTTTCCTTTTTTTCCTGAGCATTCAACAAAGTTGGCATACATAAAAGCGCTGCCATACACCATAACAAAAAAGATGTTTTCATAATCATTGTGTTTTAGATTAAAAAATAATGAATAGAATTTAAAAGGCTTGATTAAAAACAATCTGCTCTTCTGTCTGGGATTTACCAAGGTATAAGCAAAATGATTGATGCATCATTATGTTATTCAATTGGATAACCTTGGTAAGTTAAAGCTAAAAAAATGACAAAGTCAATATTTTAAATCACAAATATTACTAAAACAGGAGATTAACGCTTTACTACAATGGCTGGAAAACCAGAACCTTAGTTCCCCGATGCTATCGGGTGGATGCCTGCAGCAGGCAAAGAAAAGCGGCTTCCTAAACTCTGGATAAGGCTTCGATTCCCGTAGGGACTACATAATAGCATTAGACAGCTCTTAGATAAATAAGATAGGGCTCTACACTTTAACTTGACATTACCAATTGAATGCTCTAAATTAGCTTGTTAAACGAAAAGCTATGTGTTTCTTATCTGTAAAAATGTGTCATCTGCAAAAATGCAGAATGCTCCTCAAAGCGTGTTTTTTATTTAGTCTTTTACTTATTCCTCTAAGTGCCGTCACGGCGCAAAAAGTTGTGAACGTCTATTTCTGTGGAACCGGAGTAAGTGAAGATTGGGCCAGCTCCAAAGAATCAGGCTTTAATTCGCCTGAACTGATATCTTTTCTCTATCATAACGACCTTTCGGAGGCTCTTAATCCTGAAGATAAGGAGTTATCCGTCAGCTCACATTATTATAAACTTATAATTGATGGCATTGCCACTCCTGCCCTCACTCCTCCGGCCTTGCATCATAACTTTTTTAATCCCGATCAATGGATCGAAGGAGAAAACAACCGTCGGTGGGATGAATGTCTGGATGAGGCCAAGGCAGCGATACAAAATCTACTGGATAAAGAGGACGGGACTATCGACTTAAACCTGCTTGGACATGGCCGCGGGGGCGTCTTATGTATGATGCTGGCGAATCATCTGGCTAATGTACAAAGCGAACGAATCAACAAAATCAATATTCTGGCCTTTGATCCTGTTGCAGCTTACGCCGAAGGTGATCCGCTTAAAAAATTAATGGATGACTACAATTTGTCAAGCCTACCTGCCGCTGTCCACCAATACATTGGTATATATGCCCAGGATGAAAGATCATTCAGGTATGAACCCCTGATCCCTGCCTTTGAATCTCCCGAAATGAGTTCTTCATGGTTAATTTCATTGCCCGGAAGCCATGAAACCCTTGTTGGCAACCTGATGACAGATGGCCATTCTGTAGTGAATGGTCAGCCCAATGAAGAAACGGCCATCAATGAGGAACTGGAAAAAGTGAATGACTTAGCATTAGTCATGGCCTATCAACTCCTATGTTCACCCGAATGGGGAAAGGTGATGATGAGTAAAGAATTGGTGAATAAATACGATGATATTGACGAAAGTGCCTTTAAACAGCTGGTCAATGCCATCAATCAGAATATTGACTTCTGGCCCATGCATATGCAATCCTTCGGGGAATTTTTCAGTGCTTACGACAATGATCATTATCACGATCCGGCACATGTTGGTCACGAACTTCTTAGCTCTGCCGAAACGGGTACACTACATTACAGACTGTGCTATCACCTACCTGAACGGGAAACGGACAACAGCAGCAATCCTGACCGGGTATTCTTTATGAGTAAAAAGGTGAATGCCCTTGTTGATGCCTCAATGGCCTGGGCGAAATTACAAAGCTTAAGAGGCGATATCAGCGGGCCAATTCCTATATACCCCGAGCTGCCCGATATAGTAGAACAATGTGAAGTTGATACGATATTGCCGCCTGTAGCCTATGATGCAGTAGATGGTATTATCACCGGTACTACTGAAGACACCTTGCGTTATACTGCACAAGGCAGTTATACTCTAACCTGGCATTTCACAGATGCCAGCGGCAATACCACTACCCAGAAACAGATGGTAATCGTTAAAGATACCATTGCCCCGCTACCTGAAACGGATCCACTACCACTTATTAATGGCCAGTGTGAAGTGATGGATATACCTATACCGATGGCCTATGATAATTGCATTGGTGAAATGATGGCCACAACAGATGATCCCCTGCATTATCCCGAAAGTGGTGAGTACACCATACTCTGGGTATTTGATGACGGGCATGGCAATATCACAGAGCAAACACAGAAAATTGTGGTCAGCGATACCATTGCTCCAATAATCACTCTGAAAAGTACAGATCCTATCGAAATATGGTCGCCGAACCATAAATACAAGACCTTTAAACTCGATAAACTTATTGAAACCGTTAGCGATAACTGTACCGACCTGTCGATTGATGATGTGATTATTACATCGGTAAGTAGCGATGAAGCCGAAAACGGGAACGGAGATGGTAATACCAGCAATGATATTGTTATTGCCTACGACTGCCGCTCGGTTAATCTGCGCCAGGAACGATCGGGAAATGGCAACGGAAGGGTGTACACCATTTTTATAGCCGTGGCCGACAGCAGTGGTAACGAAGCTGTGGAAGCCATCCATGTGCTTGTGCCACATAACCAAGGTAAGGATGCCAAAACGATTGATGACGGTCCGGCATATACGATAGAAAGTAACTGCAACGATATAGGCACTTATTTTAATGCCGCAGAATCCAACAATGCCAATCAAATTCTAAGGCAGAATTACCCGAATCCATTTACCAACAGCACGCTTATTCCCTTAAACATTGGCGAACAGGACAATCTGAAGTTAAGCATCTACGATGTTAACAGTAGATTGATAAAGGTACTGCATTCCGGTGAATTGGAAGCCGGTGCGCATATTATGGAATGGGATGGTACCGATGCCGCCAATAAAAAGGTAGGTAACGGCATCTATTTCTGCACGCTCCAAAGCGATGAAACTGTTCTGGAATCCTGTAAACTGATTCTAAATCGCTAAGGAAGGAATGCCATAATAAAATATAGTTGAATCGCCTTATAAGAAGCCTGAAATTATGGATTGCAGGCTTCTTAAAAAGGCCACATCCCTACTCATTAACCTAGTATATTTTCCTTTTTTAATTACTTTTGCAGCAACAAAACTAGTCCCTTAGTTCCCCCGATGACTATCGGGGGGATATAATAGGAAAAAAGATATAGTCCCTTAGTTCAACGGATACCTGCCTGCAGCAGGCAGGGAATAGCAGTTTCCTAAACTCAATTACATCCTAATAATATGAGTTGGTCAGTTTACGCCATTTATTCCAAAGAATTCAATCGTATTTATATTGGCATGTCTGAAAATCCTGCGATTAGACTCAAACAACATAATGCCGGAAAAACAAGCTCTACAAAACCATATAGACCTTGGATCCTAGTTTACACTGAAGAAATTGGAGGTAGGGCTGAAGCAAGGAAGCGGGAAAAAGAACTAAAATCAACCAACGGCAGGCGTTTTATTAAAGGCCGTATCCACACTAATTAGCCTTGTATATTTTCCTTTTTTAATTACTTTTGCAGCAACAAAACTAGTCCCTTAGTTCCCCCGTTGACTATCGGGGGGATATAATAGGAAAAAAGATATAGTCCCTTAATTCAACGGATACCTGCCTGCAGCAGGCAGGGAATAGCAGTTTCCTAAACTCAATTACATCCTAATAATATGAGTTGGTCAGTTTACGCCATTTATTCCAAAGAATTCAATCGTATTTATATTGGCATGTCTGAAAATCCTGCGATTAGACTCAAACAACATAATGCCGGAAAAACAAGCTCTACAAAACCATATAGACCTTGGACCCTAGTTTACACTGAAGAAATTGGAGGCAGAGCTGAAGCAAGGAAGCGGGAAAAAGAACTAAAATCAACCAACGGCAGGCGTTTTATTAAAGGCCGTATCCACACTAATTAGCCTTGTATATTTTCCTTTTTTAATTACTTTTGCAGCAACAAAACTAGTCCCTTAGTTCCCCCGATGACTATCGGGGGGATATAATAGGAAAAAAGATATAGTCCCTTAGTTCAACGGATACCTGCCTGCTGCAGGCAGGGAATAGCATGACTAAAGAGCTGTGTTGGGTGAGAAAATAAAAATAGTCCCTTAGTTCAACGGATAGAATAGCAGTTTCCTAAACTGTAGATATGGGTTCGATTCCCGTAGGGACTACCAGAAAGCCTGCAAACAGATTGTTTGCAGGCTTTTGTATTTTTCAGATGTCAAATGCGGTGTCATTTATTCACTTCTGCTTCCATAAAAATACTTGATTAGATAACAGCAACTCTCCTCAATCATCATTAATAAACTACTAACTTTGTTTCAATTCTTTTCAATTGTACATCATGAGTAGCATAACTAAGTATTTTCAGAATTTACAGGACGAAATGGTACAATGGCGACGCTTGCTTCACAGCTACCCGGAGCCAGCCTGGTGCGAATTCGGTTCAGCTACCTTTGTTGCTCAATCGTTGAATAGTTGGGGTTATACGATCCATATGGGTAAAGATTTAATTGGCGATGAACGCATGAATTTACCCACGAATGAGAGTCTGGAAAGCTTCTATGCACAAGCCATGGAACGACAGGACCTGAACAAGGCTTTGCTGGAAAAAACAAAGGGCGGTTATACAGCTGTTGCCGGTGTGCTTGACAATGGTGAGGGACCTGTAAGGCTTTTTCGTGTGGATATGGATGCCCTGCCCATCAAAGAAAGTGAATCGGATGAACACCTGCCCTATATTAAAAAATTTGTTTCCCAACATAAGGGTTATATGCATGCTTGTGGACATGATGCCCATACAGCCATAGGTTTGGGACTGGCTAAATACCTCTCGGAACACAAAGCTGATATAAGGGGACGCATTATCATCTTGTTTCAACCAGCTGAAGAAGGCCTGGGTGGTATGGCGGCTGTTGTGAACCATCCACTTTTTGCAAATATTGATGAGGCCTATGGCTTTCATGTGTGGGCCAACAGGGCGCCGGAGGATTTTATTAGCGGTACTTATGGCCAGCTGGCCAGTAGGAAGTTTGATGTAGTGATAAAAGGCAGGGCTTCCCACGCAGCTTTAGCGCCTGAGAAAGGCATTAATGCCATGCTGCCGGCCGCCGAAATTATTTTACACCTCGAAAAACTAAAAGCGGATTTCCCTTCGCATATTCGTTTAAACATTGGCCAGATGCAGGCTGGCACCGCGCGTAATATTATTTGTCCCGAAGCCCTGTTGAAAATCGAAACCAGAGCAGGCGACACGGTTACACGCGATAAACTGTTTGAGGCCTGTATCAAAAGCATTGAAGACCTTATCCAAAAACATGGCTGTACAGTCAAAATCACTGTGGTAGGAGAAGCCGAAAGTGCATCCTGTTCATCAGATCTGGCCAGAAAGGTTCATCAGAATGTAACAGGCACAGGCTTATTTAAGCATTGCATCGAAAGCGAAGAACACAACACCTATAGCGAAGATTTCTGCACCTTGATCAATCATGTTCAGCAGACAGGTGGTCAAGCTTTGTTTATGGGCATAGGCGCATCAAATCAGGCAGGCACTCACCATCAAAATAACTTCGATATTGATGAAGAGGTGATGTGGAAGATGGCGAATGTATTGGCTGGAGTCTGTGGCTTAAAATAAAATCTGAAGGAACAGGAAAATAATTCTTGTATTATGGCCGACGTACATGATAAAGCGACCAGTTCATATAATATGAGCAGGATTAAAGGGAGGATACAAAGGTTGCTAATAAATATTGAATAGCAAGAAGTAGTAAAGCAATACATAAATACTATCTTTGGTTAAACACTTCTGACTATAGAAATGACCAGAAAGAATTGGACACGCCACGAACTTGTTGCTGCTTTTAACTTATATCTTCAAATTCCATTTGGGCAAATTCATCAGAGAAATCCGAAGATTATTGAATTAGCTGAATTAATAGGTCGCTCCCCGAGTGCAATAGGACTTAAACTCTCAAATTTTGCAAGCTTCGATCCTATCTTAAAAGCAAGGGGAATAAAAGGTATGAGCAACGCGGCAAAAGCCGATCGCGAAATATTTGAGGAGTTTTACAACAACCAAGAAGAACTGGTTTTTGAAAGTGAAACGGTTATAGCCAAATTGGAGAACAAGCCGATGGCAGATAAATTCAAAAATGAACTTCCAGATATTAAATCAATGCAGGGTAAAGAGCGATCAAGCTATATTAAATCCCGAGTTAATCAGCATTTTTTCAGGAAGGTTGTACTAACCAATTACAATGATAGCTGCGCTATCACTGGCATTTCAATCCCAACATTATTAATAGCAAGTCATATAAAACCATGGGCTAAAGACAAGGATAATAGATTGAATCCATCTAATGGCATTTGTTTATCGGTCTTATATGACAAAGCATTTGACAGAGGGCTAATAACCTTAGACGATAATTATAAAATAGTTTTATCTTCCATGCTGCTGGAGTACTCCAGTAAAGAATTCTTTCATTCTAACTTTGGTAAAATCGAAAATAAAAAGATATTTCTACCAGAAAAATATCTTCCAAATACTGATTTTTTAAAGTGGCATCAAGAGAATATTTTTGACAAAGTGAAATAACCTCATCTAATGTGACTCATAGTCCGTTGACAAAGCTTAGGTTTCTGATTAGTATTGCCCATAAAAATGGCTAGCATTATCTTCGAATACCTTTATCGTGATGAAGACAACTATAAATCTTACGGCGAGATCATTTTCTCCAATCCGAATCATTTACCAATTGAATATGTCACCCAAAGCATTCTAACCAACCTTATTGAAGGCTCATGGTTTGATCCAGATAAGTGGGGTATTCCCCGCTTTAGCTTTCATCAACATAACCCTTTTGGTATACACGATCACCTTTGGTATGAATTTGCAAATATTTCTCTATCAAATGAAAAGTGCAATTCACAAACAATTGATGAATTTATCAAGCGAATTGAATTGTAAGATTCGAAATAAATTACGCCATTCTTTCACCACCAAAACTCCTCCCTTTATCACCAAATTCCACCCATTTATCAATACGATGTTAAAAAAGGTGTTACGATTTGGCCTTTTTGCAATTAACCTATAGACGCACATTTATTCTAAACTAAACTTCCGCCTTATGGTGCCATTCCATAGTATAAGCAGAGGGCCATCATTGTATAATGGTGCTGTTATCGGCCGCCCTGGCCGGCAAAGAGCCCATGGAAGTTTATGCATGACTTGTTTTTCCGGGCGGAAGCCCATTATAATATTTCCATGGCCCGTTTTTCACGGCGGACAGGCCATGGAGGTTTGTGAATAGCTCCACTTTTATAAAAGAGAGTCATTAACAAACCTCCACAAGCAGTCTGGCACAGCGGTGGAGCCATGGAGCTTTTATATCGACTTCGACTTTCCGTATCACCATTAATAAACTAAATTTTATGCAAACAATTCCTAAAGTGACTCCGCAAGCGCGCGCTGCAGAAACCAGCGATTTAGGTGCAAAGCTGGTTTATGCGGGTAAGCAGGCGGATGTAAATGAAGGTGATCCCTTCCGGTCTATGTTAGCAGAACTGGAAGGCATCAACAACAAGGCGGTCATCGCCTTGAAGAAGGATAAGGCAGAATCGGATCTGGATGATTTTGATTCCAGTCGTGATGCCACCTACCGTTCCCTCCTTTATTTATGTAAAGGATTCACTCACCATCCTGACCAGGTGGTACAGACAGCTGCTCTGGCCCTGGAAGAAGTGATGGATAAATATGGTTTTGACCTGCCGGAAACGAGCTATTCAAGCGAATCGGCCCTGATGGAATCTTTATTAACTGATCTGGATCAGGCTGAGTTAACTCAGAAGGCTGAATTACTTCCGGGATTTACAGCTTTAAAAGAAAAGCTGAGAGAAGAACAGAGTGGTTTTAAGGCGGCTGAATACAGCTACCTGCAAGCCCGTAAGCAGGATCAAAGTGGCCCAACTGTCAGTGAACTTAAAAAGGACATACTGGCCCTTATTAACGGCAAACTGGTGGTTTACCTTAATGGTATGCTGGCGGCCAACTCTGCTCAACACATTGATCTGGCTTCACAGCTACGGATGCTCATTACCGAGCTAAACAGCATTGTTAAGCAACGTAAATCTAAAAACAAATAGACAAATTGAAGGTGATAGGAAAGCAATGGGGCCGCAAAATATTTTTGCGGCCTCTTAATTGTAGGCCTTCTTATTTCAGTTGGATCAGCCGGTAAGAAACATTTTTTTCATAATAAGATGTTTGCAGTAGTTAGGTCTTCGTAAAATGGGTTATTGTATAAGAAGAATAGTAAAACAGATATATGATTGTTCTCTTTTATACCACTAAAAAGAAACTTTACACTTCTTCGCTCAAGCCGCGAGGCTTTTGGCTTCGCCGATTTTCAATTCATTTCTTGCCTTGACGCAAGAAACGGCCTGTCCCGAACTATTCGGGAAAACAAAGAAAGTCAAGGCTACAGCTGAAATTTTCTTTAATATTTGAAAAAACTAAGTGCGGCCGGGGGATCTTCAAGCAAACCCGATAGCTATCGGGTTGAAGCCTCCCGGTCTTACTAAATTTTCTCTTCATATCAACTTCAATTCCACCTGAGGCCAAAAGTCAAAGCTCTGAAGACTGTTACAATAATGACCATGCATAAATAGATAAAACCAGTTTCTATAAATATATCAATCAAGAGACATTCGTGAGTGTAGCATCAAAGTCGCAATACCTCTGGCTATAAAACAAAGCATGCGAGTCGACTTTTTTGTTTTTAATAATCTATACCCAGAGTGGCGTTTTACTTACCCTGCGCTATTAATATTTAAGCCCTGCAGGCTTAGTTTGCAATTAGAGCTGTAGATATTCCTGAATGATGTTTCTAGTATTGAATAATATTTACTTGTAAGTGCGGTAGATGTCCCTGCCTACATCAGGTAGGCACGGATTGTGCGGATTTGTCTGAAATGATACCGACTCCAAACCTGCCGGATTAAGCAAGCTTAAACATTTCAGAAAATCGTAATTCGTGGTGAATTTTCTTTGCGTACTTTCTTTGTTTGGCAGACAAAGAAAGTTGAAGTGAGGATCGTGCAGTTAAAGTCGAAAAGATTGATTAGAAGCTCCTGCAAATACATTAATAACCCTCCTACTATTATCATTAAACCTTTTTTACCCAAATCGAAACGCAGTTTCGAATCATCGACAGTCAGGGATAGGTGTGAACTTGGCGGAATGGCGTTCCTCATACCCCCATCGCCTGCGGCACTTCCCCAAGGGGAAGATAATGCGAACAAAGCTCGTAAGTTCATCACTAGTGTGCAGCAATCCCCTCTGTCGATAAAGTTTTTGATTCCTTTTTTAAAAAAGAAATGATAAAAGAGAAACATTCAGACGTGGAGGCACAGAGTTTCATAAAATTCTAAACTGAATGCTTTAGAAGCAAGGTATCAAATCTTGTAAGTGCGCTAGCTGTCCCTGCCTACAACAGGCCTATCTAACCTTAGACAGGTTGCAGGTAGGTTCGAGCGTTGGCCCGCCGAGAAGAAGATGGCCAATGTGGGGTGAATTTCTAATTGTCTTAATAATTCAAAGAAGGGACTTGTCTTTATGTTCGAAGAACATTCTACTTCTTTAGAATTATTGACAATTGGAAAGAGAGCGCAGGACATCTTCTCGGCTAGACTTTTTTCATCCTTTTTGTGGCAATGACAAAAAGGATAAAACCACTTTCTTTAAATTATACCAATCAAGATCCTATCCTGAGTATAGTATCAAAGTCGCAATACAAGCTGATATAAAAACAATGCCGGCGAGTGCGACTTTTTCATGCATTATTGATACCCTAGGCGGCACTTCGTTTGCCCAGGGCTATAATAACTTAAGCCTTTCAGGCTTGGATATAGAAGCAAATTATCAAATCTTGCAAGTGCGCTAGCTGTCCCTGCCTACAACAGGCCTATCTAACCTTAGACAGACAGCAAGTAGGTTCGAGCGTTGGCCCGCCGAGAAGAAGATGGCCAATGTAGGGTGAATTTCTAATTGTCTTAATAATTCAAAGAAGGGACTTGTCTTTATGTTCGAAGAACATTCTACTTCTTTAGAATTATTGACAATTGGAAAGAGAGCGCAGGACATCTTCTCGGCTAGACTTTTTTCATCCTTTTTGTGGCAATGACAAAAAGGATAAAACCACTTTCTTTAAATTATACCAATCAAGATCCTATCCTGAGTATAGCATCAAAGTCGCAATACAAGCTGATATATAAAACAAGGCTGGCGAGTGCGACTTTTTCATGCATTATTGATACCCTAGGCGGCACTACGTTTGTCCAGGGCTATTATGGCTTAAGCTCTTCAGGCTTTAAAACAACCCAAATCGAAACAAGCTTTCAATTCTTAAGCTCATAACAAAGCAAACATGGGTGTAGATATACATATAGAGCGGCTCTTCTTTCAATTAAAAAGAATGAGCCGCTCCTCGGTTGTAATACTTATAAAGGTAGTATCTCCCTAAGAAATAATTCGTGCCACTCGCAAGATCCACATGAGCTTTACTCAGTTGAAAATGCAACATGATTGGAAGAACTATTCAATAACAGCTTTTCCCTTACACTTATTAATTCTTCTACCTTAAAAAGAATCTAAATCTCCATTAAAAATGCTTTAATGCGCTTACAGAAATACCAAACTTACGTGCAGCCGCCCATCCAATTGCGGGATTAGCCTGCTCATTAGATCTCTCTGGTCAATTTGCTTATTTTATCCACTCTACCTGCACCTCCTGGCACTCTTCAGAATTAGTACCAATAAAAACATTAAAGTCACCCTCTTCCCAATCCAAAACTAAATCGCTGTTATAGAATTTGAGTTGATCAATGGAAATACTAAAACTTACTGTTTTAGTCTGACCCGGCTCCAGCTCTATTTTACGAAAGTCCTTTAACTCTTTTACCGGACGTGAAATAGAAGCCTCAGGATCCTGAATATATAATTGTACAATTTCCTGGCCCGACAGATTTCCGGTATTAGTGACCTCAACAGACGCCCTTAAAAGCTCATCTTTATCAAGCGCTACTTTATTTGTTGTGATTTCACCATAGGAGAATGTTGTATAACTAAGGCCATAGCCAAACGGGAAAAGCGGACTATTGGGTATATCCAGGTATTTGCTTGTGAACTTGTAATCTTCAATCAATGGCCTCCCCGTTTTATTATGATTATAGTATATCGGAATTTGTCCCACATTTCTTGGGAAAGTCATTGTCAGCTTAGCGGAAGGATTTACATCCCCAAATAATACATCCGCAATTCCGTTACCTGCCTGAACACCGGCGTGCCATGTTTCAAGTATGGCAGGTACATTTTCGTTTTCCCAGCTTAAATTTAAAGGGCGTCCATTACTCAGCACCAGTACCACCGGTTTACCTGTTTGCAGTAAAGCCTTTAACAAACGTGTTTGACAGGCCGGTATACTAATATCCGATCGACTTGCTGCTTCGCCTGACCATTTGCTTGGTTCTCCCAAGCTAGCAATAATCACATCAGAGTTATTTGCCAACTCAATGGCATCACTTAGCATTTTGTCCGATTTGATTTTGTCAATGGCTAATTCTTCCCCTTTTTTACGGTTTCTATTTAAGAGGTATTCATTTTCAGTGAGGTAAGAACCCTGCTTATACTTAACTATTGCTTTAGAGTCTGAGATGTTTTTTATTCCCTGATAGATCGTGACTATTGGAGTGGTATCACTAGTAGCCGACCATGCACCCAACATGTCCTTCTTCACATTTCCCATTGGCCCTATTACGGCAATCTTAGCATTCTTATTTAGAGGCAACACATTGTTCTCGTTCTTTAACAAGACACATGAGGCAGCTGCTACTTTTCGCGCATACTCCTGATGTTCCTTGCAGAGTATTAACTCTTTCGCCCTTTTCTTATTATGATATTGAAAGGGCTTATCAAACAAGCCTAATTTATATTTAGCCTCCAGCACTCTGCGGCAGGCCTGGTCTATTTCTGCTTCTGTAATTTTACCTTCTTCCAGAGATTTACCCAATGTACCTATAAAGGACTCACCAACCATGTCCATGTCTATCCCGGCCTTGAGCGCTTTTATGGCAACCGTTTCCAGATTACCTAAGCCATGGTGCACCATTTCATTAATGGCCGTATAATCCGTTACAACAAAACCATTAAATCCCCATTGATTTCTTAATAATTCAGTCATCAACCATTGATTACCTGTGGCAGGAACCATATCCACCACATTAAACGCACTCATAGCACTTCCTGCTCCCTCATCAAAAGCCGCCTTGTATGTGGGTAAATAATAATTATGCATTGACACCTTACTCATGTCAACCGTATTATAATCACGACCGGCCTCTGACGCCCCATAAAGCGCAAAATGTTTAACACAGGCCATAATGGTATTCTCTTTACTAAGATCATCGCCCTGATAACCTCTCACATAGGCCCGGGCAATTTTGCTCCCCAAATAAACATCTTCACCAGCTCCTTCGGCTACACGTCCCCATCTGGGATCGCGACTAATATCAACCATGGGTGAATAGGTCCAGTTTATACCCTCGCTGCTGGCCTCAATGGCCGAAATTCGTGCCATTTTTTCAATCATCAGCGTGTCCCAGGCACAAGACATAGCCAAGGGGATGGGGAAAGTCGTTTTATAGCCATGTATGATATCGCGGCCGGTGATTAGCGGTATACCTAATCTTGATTCATTAACTGCGGCAAGCTGGCTATTGTAGCCTCCGGATGCGCCAATCAATCCTTTCTTAATAAATTCAATTTTACCCTCTCCTTCCGTTATAACAGGTAAGTTCCCCACACCTGAAGACAAGTTCATTTGACCCAGCTTTTCTTCTAAAGTCATTTTTGCCATGACTTGGTCAATAAATTGATTCATTGCATCTTGTCCATTAACCAAGGACACAACGGACAGAAGTATTACTAAAATATTTAATCTCATTTTTTCCTCTTTAAATCAGGTTGTTAATACTATCAATTGATGTGGTGTAATCTTTGAAGTGTTTTATCCAGATATTCCTGTGTTAACTCCTCTGAGTCTTTATATTTATACCGTATCTGCTTTAGCTTTTGGCGCAAATCGATTTTAACAAGCTCATAGCTCTCATCATTGTAGACATTATTCAATTCATTGGGATCCTTTAATAAATCGTACATTTCCCACTCATCGATGTCATAATAAAAATGCATCAACTTATAGCGGTCTGTTACAATTCCATAATGACGTTTCACCAGATGCCAACTCGGGTATTCATAGTAGTGGTAATAAAACTCTTTTCTCCAGTCATCAATTTGCTCCCCCTTCAACAATGGCAATAAGCTTTCGCCCTGCATATCGTCCGGCACTTTCAGTCCTGCGATATCGATAAACGTTTCTGCAAAATCTAAATTGGACACGATAGCGTCATTTTGCGTTCCCGGCTCAATGACTTCCGGCCATTTTACAAGTAAGGGCGTACGCAATGACTCTTCATAGATAAATCGTTTATCAAACCATCCATGTTCGCCCAGATAAAATCCCTGATCCGATGAATAGATAACAATCGTGTTGTCTTCTAGGCCTGAGGCCTTCAGATAATCGAGTACTTCACCAACACCCTTATCAACACCCGCAATACAGGCCAGGTAATCCTGCATGTAACGTTGGTACTTAAATTTTATGAGCGCCTCTCCTGATAAATCAGCACCATTGTAATACTCAATTATAGGATCATATACCGCATCCCATTCTTTTTCCTGCTCTGCATTAAGCCGTGCCGTGGTGCCCTTTTTAGCGCCATCAAACATCTTTAAATCCAGATCCATTCGCATGGTTTTGGCAATGGACATATCCTGCTCCTTAGCTGCACGTCCCCTGTTTTTATAGTCATCAAAAAGCGTTTCAGGTTCGGGAAATTCAACATCCTTATAAAGCGATAGTTCTTCAGGCCCGGGTTCCCATTCGCGATGGGGTGCCTTATGCTGAATCATCAACATAAAGGGCTGATCATCATTGGCCGCTTCTTCAAGATAGCTTATGGCTTTATCTGTGATAAGATCCGTCACATAACCTGTCTCTTCATGTTGTCCTTCCTTGGTTTTGAACCGGGGATTATAATAGAAGCCTTGTCCGGGAAGAACTTCCCAGTAGTCGAAACCGGTCGGTTCACTTCCCAAATGCCATTTGCCTATGATTCCGGTATTATAACCTGCTTTTTGCATTATCTTAGGAAAGGTTTGTTGCGATCCATCAAAATTTGACCCGCCTTCATTTGAAATGAAACCATTTAAATGCCCATATTTTCCGGTCAGTACAGTGGCTCTTGAAGGACCGCAAATTGAATTGGTAACCAAACAACGATTAAACAACATCCCATCTTCAGCTAGTCTATCGATATTTGGAGTTGGCGCATGATCTTTCAAGCTCCCGCCATAAGCACTAATCGCCTGATAAGCATGATCATCACTAAAAATAAAAATGATATTAGGCTTCTGTTTTTCCTTTTGTGGTTTAGTTGATACGGTACAACTTATTGTGGAAATCAGAATCACAAGGATCAACAGTGTCTTTCTAAATGTATTCTTCATTATTGGGATATTAAAGAATTAATCTAAAGCTGAGGCCACAGAAAATTTCGTTCAGACCAGGTTTTTCTGCAGCTACACCTTTTGCTAATAGTTAAATAAAACTTTTCTTGCTTGATTTTTTCTTATCTGAAGCATTGATAGTACATCCTCGATAAGTAGGTATTAAAGGCAATTCTTTTGTACTGAAAATTAAAAAACAGTATTAAGCTAACTAACTCCTGCTCAAAAGAACTATTGCCAAAAAATGAGGCTTGTTGAATAATTAAAATGAATCCTATACCATTCTTAATCGATATAATCCCATTCTATATGTTCATTTTTTACCTCTATTAATAAAAACCCTTCTTGCATGCCCACGCCTGTGGCGCCATTCCACCAAGCTGCAGAAACAGAACCGCCACTTATAAATCTGTATTTATTATTTACATATAAATCTTCAAGAAAATGTGTGTGACCTTGCAAAATGAGCTTCAGATTGTGTTTCTCAAACAAACTGAGCACCTGCTTGCTATTTCTTATGGCTCCATTTTTACCAGAACTCGCTTGTCCTCCATTATGAAATTGAGCATTTACAGTAATAAAAGGTACGTGGGTAATTATAACTATAGGTAGCTCTGGAGCAATACCTGTAAGCTCTTCCTTAATCCACTCAATTTGCAATGAATCAATATTAGCATCATAGCCATGCGATTTGTTTTTGTCTCGATTGATTGAGTTCAGTACGATAAAATGCCAATTGTTTTTTTTGAAACTATAATAACTAGGCCCAAAATATTTCTCAAACATTCCTCTGCCAAATTCAGGATGAGTACTTTTAATGGATGAATTTCTTAGTCCAAAATTATCGTGATTACCAATGCAATTATAAAGCGGAGCTTCTATATCACCTTGCAATTCATCATATAACATAAATAAGGAATCGGCTTTGGCACAACTGACTTTACTGGCATCCATGACTAAATCACCACCCGTAATGACAAAATCCGGTTTTAAGTGATTTAAAGTATCAATGGTTTTCTTAAATCCTTTTATTGCTTTTTCGGTGTTATTCAAATGGATATCTGCCAAAAAAGCAAAAGTAAATCCATCACCTTTATCCTGTGCATGTATGGTCAAGGATAATAATAGAAGAACTAAGGCAAACAGCTTTCTCATTTGGTTTCATCATTTAATTGTGTGCCGAATAATTCTGCAATCAAATTGGGAATGTCAGTATTATCCAGAATCCCATTAAATTCTTCCGCACCGGGCCCATAAGCAAATAGAGGAACAAAAATGCCAGTGTGTCCTTTGGTTGGAAACATGCCTTCGACTTTCCCTTCTGAATAAGACCCATCCTTAATCCCAAATCCACCTGTTTCATGATCAGCAGTTATGATCACAAGGGTCTCTCTGTCTTGCGCTGCAAAGGCCAAAACCTCACCTATTGCCTTGTCAAAATCCAGCATTTCGGTCACCAGGTAGGAGGTATTGTTTTGATGTCCGGCCCAATCGATCTGAGAGCCTTCTATCATCAGAAAAAACCCATCCTTGTCTCCATCAAGAATTGTCATCGCTGTTTTACTTGCTTTACTAAGCTTTTCCCCTCGCCCATCCAGCACTGATTTATTATG
This sequence comes from uncultured Carboxylicivirga sp., assembly GCA_947503525.1. Classification (GTDB taxonomy): domain Bacteria; phylum Bacteroidota; class Bacteroidia; order Bacteroidales; family Marinilabiliaceae; genus Carboxylicivirga. Next base: position 21,967 of record CANNEA010000002.1, read on the forward strand.
TTCCCACGATGTCAGGCCAACAAGTTTTCCTTCTGTTACTTCTGCAATTTCATTAATATCCTCAAGAACCTGATAGCCTTTAGCTTCCAGCTTATTTAATAAGTTAACACTGTCTTTTCTATCAACAAAATGCTTTTTCCCTCCACCAATGAATACATCGATATTGGACTCTGCGAAGTCATTGGCAATGGCTTCGTACATATTGCGTTTATTTTGGTGGGCAACAAATGAAGCCGGTGTTGCATGAGTTATTGATGATGTGGAAACCACTCCTGTTGCTTTACCCATCAGTTCTAATTCCTCCCGAATATTCACCAACTTATTGCTGTCGGCATCAACACCAACAGCACCATTACTGGTTTTCTTACCACAGGCCAATGCGGTGCCAGCAGCGGCTGAATCAGTTGTGAACTTTTTTGCAGGCTTCGTTTTAACCAAGCCCATATGCGTACAATTTTGCAGATTTAATTTTCCACCATTTGCGGTATAGGCCGCAAAAACCTGATTATGTCCCATTCCGTCACCTATCATCAGGATCACATTCTTTGGCTTTCGCTTTAGTTTAATGTCCTTTAAGTCGGGAACATCGTACTGATGGTCTGCAGTATATTGTTTATTCTCGTTTACGATCTCTTTATAATCTTCCTGACCATGGCTTAATGTGGTCATAAAAATAAAAGAGAGGGCTATAAAAATTATCTTGTCCATCATATCACTATTTAATTAAACTAAATTCCACTTGTTGACAATCTGATGAGTTTCGACCCACAAAAGCTACGAATTCACCGGCTTCTGCGGTCCATTCCAATTGCTGATTAAAGAAGCATAATGACTCCTCATCAATGTCAAAGGTTATTTTTTTACTTTCCCCGGCTTCCAGGTATATCTTTTCAAAACCTTTTAACTCTTTAACTGGTCGGGTAACTGAAGCGACCTTGTCCCGGATGTATAACTGTACAATCTCTTCACCGGCTCTGCTTCCTGTGTTTTTAACCGTAAGGCTTACTTCTAAAGTTTCACCTTTCTGAAGTTTACTTTGACTGACAGCTAAATCTGAATAGCTGAAATTCGTATAACTCAAGCCATAACCAAATGGAAATAAAGGTGAATTCTCGACATCCACATAGGATGATTTATAATCTGCCGGATTTTGAGGGTCAAATGGACGTCCGGTATTTTTCGTATTGTAATAAATCGGAATTTGACCAACGTTTCGTGGAAAGGTCATGACCAGTTTGGCCGATGGATTATAATCCCCTGTTAATACATCGGCTACAGCATGACCACTCATTAAACCGGGATACCAGGCTTCAACAATGGCATCCACATTTTCGGCTTCCCATGATAAATCCAATGGACGTCCATTAAATAATACCAACACAATTGGCTTACCCGTTTTTTTCAATTCTTTAAGTAATTCGCGTTGATTACCCGGCAGTGTAATATCTGTTCGACTTGCTGCTTCACCCGACCAGTGATAATTCTCACCCATGGCCACCACCAAGACATCACTTTTTTTAGCAAGCACAATGGCCTCAGCAAAACCTGTTTTATCAGGAACATTCACCTTTGATACTTTAGCTGTTGATCGATCAATCAAGGGCAAGTCAGTTCCTTTCGCATAGGACAAACTTACTTTTGAAGCTTTAAATTTAGCTTCCATTCCTTCTCTTAAGGTCACGGATTGGTCTCTATTTCCTTTTATAGCCCACTCGCCATTCAAGCTTTCACGCTCATCAACAAATGGACCTATCAGTGCTATTTTAGTACTACCCTCAGTTGACAATGGCAGAACCGCCTTGTCATTTTTAAGTAAAACAATGGAGCGTTGAGCGGCTTCTCTTGCTATTTTTAAATATTCAGGCTTTTGAAGTATTTCTTTTTGTCGATCTGCATCAAAATATAGAAATGGATCATCAAACAAACCCAATAAAAATTTCATTTCCAGGATACGAGAAACAGCAACATCAATCTGTTGCTCACTTACTTTACCTTCTTCCACTAATGCTTTCAGATGGGTAACAAAGGCCTCGCTGATCATATCCATATCAATCCCGGCATCTAAACTAAGCTGTGCCCCATGTTTAAGATCCTTGGCATAACCATGATGAACAAGTTCCATAATGGCTGTATAATCCGTTACAACTACACCGCCAAAATTCCATTGTTGACGCAGGATATCATCAAAGATGTATTTGTTAGCCGTACATGGCACACCATTCAAATCATTAAAGGCAGTCATAAAGGAGGCCACACCTTCTTCAACAGCTGCCTTAAACGGAGGCAGATACGTTTCGTTTAAAGCTTGATTTGACATGTCAACAGAATGGTAATCGCGTCCTGCCTGAGCAGCGCCATAGCCCACAAAATGCTTGGCACAAGCCATCATTGTATTTGGCTTTTTAAAATCCTGATAGTCTTCAATACCTTGAAATCCTTTTACTCGTGCGCGAGCCACCAAGGTAGAAAAGAACACATCTTCACCAGCTCCTTCCATTACCCGTCCCCAACGCGGATCACGTGCGATATCAATCATAGGTGCAAAGTTCCATGCTACACCAGAGGCCGTTGCTTCTTCGGCCGCAATGCGCGCAGTTTGTTCCATTAGTTCTAAATCCCAGGAACAAGCTTCAGCCAATGGAATTGGAAATGTGGTTTCTAATCCATGAATGACATCTGCTGCAAAAAGCATAGGGATTTTCAGTCGCGAATGCATTAGATTCTGTTCCTGAAGCATCCTTAAATGATCAGCTCCAAAGACGTTAAATGTGCTTCCGATCATTCCTTTTTTAAGATATTCACCAGATTGATTATCACTTAACTCACCCGTTGAAGCAAAATTACCGGAGTACTGGTTCATTTGACCTATCTTCTCATCCAAGGTCATAAGGCTTAAAACCGAATCAACTTTAGCCTCAATTATTTTATCGCCACTATAGCTTTTCCACTTGCCTGCTTCCTGGTCGTTTTGGCAAGCCATCGTTAGCAAAACCAATGCTAATGCTAGGGTATATTTTATAAAGTTCATCATTATCTTGTCTTAATATATTATGGTTGATTATGAATTCATTTTGAAGGGTAAAGTTGTACGTGGTTCAAGGGTATCATCCTTATGATCGTTGTGTTGAAGAAAGGTTGATAAAAGTTGTTTGATTAATTCCTGATGCTCCGTTTTATCTATCAGGTTAGTCTCTTGCGCCAGGTCATTCTTTAAATTATAGAGCTCAGTGGCCTGGTTACTTCGATCAACCAGCAAAACCCAATCATCCTGACGAATGGCCCCATCATATGCAAATCCTGCCTGATAGATAATAAAAGGATGCAGAGGAGTTGTGCTGTTATAATCACCTTTTAACAATGGCAACAGGGAGCTGCAGTCCATTGCCTGATCATCCTCCATACTCTGATTGGTTAATTCGTACATGGTGGCTACCCAGTCATGAGCCAGCACAGCTTCGTGTGACACGCTTCCGGGATTAATCACCCCTGGCCAACTAACAATAAATGGCACGCGATGACCTCCCTCGTACACTGAAGCTTTATAGTCACGCAAGGGTCCATTGTTGTCGTGTGACTCATTTCCAAAATCACATATTCTGGGCCATAGGGCGCCATTATCGCTTGTAAAGAATACAATAGTATTGTCTGTCAAGCCTTCACTGTCTAATTTCTCAAGTAACTTCCCCACTTGAGTGTCCAGTTCATAGATAAAATCGCCGGTCGCACCACCGCTTACTCCATTAATTGGCTCATTCATTTCACTGTCGTCTCCATCAAAATCATTGGGAGGGGTATGCGGAACATGTATGGCTTGTGAGGCAAAATAAATCAGGAAGGGTTTATTCTCTTTCTTATCCTTATTCGCCTTAAGGTGCTTGTCGATAAATTGCATTGCCTTATCTATCATCATTATACCTGTTTGGCTTGAATTATAAGCAACATCACCTATTCCGGGATTATTCCGGTGCTCTACGATTTCCGAGATACCGTTATCCATTTCGTACCTGCCATTAAACCACATCTTAGTGCTACTGTTATCCGCTGGCATATTCTCATCAAAAGGTGCAAACTCACCATTTTCAAAAAATGCGAAGGGTTCATGTTGAATACCACTCGGTAAGGCGTATGAATAATCAAATCCATATTCGTTTATGGAATTATGCACGCCATAAGTAAAATCCATTTCGGAAAGCTTATTTTGCTTACGGATAAGCTGTCCTTCTTTATTTCTTACATCGCCACCCAAATGTGATTTCCCAAAAAATGCCGTTCGGTAACCGGCTTTCTGCATCACTTCGGCCACTGTTACTTTATGTCCGGCTTTGTTGTGTTTATAAGGATCGGTAAATATAGATGGACTATTAGTATTCCAGGCTCCTCCAGCACTGTATGAACGGTATGGGTAACTCCCCGTAAGCATACTAAAACGAGAAGGGGCACATAAGGCCGCCGACGAATGTGCATCGGTAAAACGCATGCCTCCGGCTGCCAAAGCATCCAGCTTAGGTGTTGGAATTTTGCCCCCATAAGATCCAAGATCTCCATAACCAATGTCGTCAGCTAATACAAATACGACATTAGGCAATGGGCTTTGCTCCTTCTTCACTTCCTGACAAGCCATTACCAATACAACCAAAGTTAAGAGGCAGCTTATTTTAATGGCATATTTCTTAATGCATCCCATATCTTAATGTTTTAAATCTTTCAGTTTAGTCAGTGCTTCTGATATCTCTTTGTTTTGCATAAAAAGCTTCCAGATAAGACCAGTACGGTAGTTTTCAATCATGATGGTCACCGGTGCTTGATTAAGTCCCATATAGATTTTGGCCATCCAGTTTTCCTGCAGGTTTACCGCGTCTTTAAAGCCATATTCTCCCCATAGATATTGTCCGTGATTGCGATACATGTTTTTGAGTGCTGCCATCGATTGCTCAGGTGTGTAGGGGAAAGAAGCCAGGGCACCTGTTGGCGCCAAAGTTCCGTTATCTCTTTCACGAGTAGGCTCAATGGCATTATAGCCCCATGGTCCATCACTGGCTGTTAAGCCCCAAAAAGAATGGCTCATTCCTTTATGGTTCATTGGATTTTCAGAACAATACCTCCAATTTATAAGCGCAATATTTCGGTTGTTTTCGAAATAGTTAGTGTACTTATCCGTAACACCATTGGGATCAAGACCTAAATATGAATAATGAATAAAAAATAAGGGTCCGCCATTCGATACTCCCACCGGAAGTTTGATGCCGTGGTAATAGTTATCATTGCTGTAAAAGGATCCATCATCTGTTTTACCCCAGTCTTTACGATATTTCACCGCTAACTCCTCTTGACTTGCCCAACCATTGTAATACATGCTGGATGAAATCGGATGGGTAGGTGAGGCCATGGCCAGCAGATAAGTAATCATGGTTTCATTCCAACCAATGAGTTTGTGGTTGATAAGCCACTCTTTGTCCGGCGACCAATGCCAGGTTAAATACTTATTCTCCTTTTCACGATCATACCAATCCCACTCTACGGCTTCCCATAAGCTGCTAATGGTCTCTCTTATTTGTCTTTCTTCAGAATCTTTCTTATCAAAATACTGCCTTGCCGCTAATAATCCCTGAAACAAGAATGAAGTCTCGACTAAATCGCCCCCGTTATCCTTGTCTCCAAAGAATGGTTCAACTTTTCCGTTTGTTCCATCCATAAAGTGGGATACCGCCCCATGGAACTTATCACATTGTTCTAAAAAGGATGTGATTGTTAACATCCTTTCCACGGCCTGTTCCCTTGAAATAAAACCTCGCTCTACTCCAACAATTATGGCCATAATACCAAAGCCGGAGGCCCCGGTTGCAATCATATTTTTACGACCCGGAATATTTTCCAGAGCCAAGCCGCTGTTGGTTTCTGCGCCTTCCCAATAATAGCGAAATGAAGCCTCTTGTACCATGTCAAGCAATTGCTCATCACTCATATGGTAGCTTGTGGCTTTATGAGAAGCAGAAACGCTAGTTTCAGAATAATCCATCGCCACATGGCTGATTTTATAGTAATAAGTTTTATCGGGCTGACCAGTAAAATCGGTGTAGCGATGAAAGTAAGGCCGTTGAATTCCAATTGGAACAAAGGTCTTATTATCTTCAGACCTGTATATTTTTATATACTTCACAAAGGCATTGTCAACTGGCTTCCACATAAGATCCACATGTCTTTCGTAGGCCTTAACACTAATGTTCTGAGGAGCATCTAACTTACCATCGACATCTTCAGGCAATAATTCGATTTGATCAATAAAAACCCTCTTTTCGCCTTTGATGGCCGAATTTGAAAAAACAAGCTGGTTAGGATACACCTCAAACGCTCCAAAGGCCTTTAGCGGTATTATAATTTGTCTCCATCCCTTTATATCAGTGCTGGTGATGTATTTTGAAATTTCGACTTTCCCTGACTGTTTATGACTTACAATTTTCTTTGTTTTTCGTTCCTTTTCAACAAGTCCTATTTGTAGCATTGGAAGTAATTCATCCTTCCCATTTTCGGTCATCATCCAAAAGGATAAAGAATTACTTTTTTTAAAATAATCGTTCCCTCTAATCCTTTCAAAGTCAATGGTGGATGTCCAGGTTCCGGATCCATTGGTATAATCTAATTCCAGAGAATTGGGAGGGGTAAAAAATGTTTTATCATTAACAGGAAGTTTGTTAGCGATGTTTTTCACATAAGCTCCTTCATTATACTTTACACTTGAGAAAAAGTAGTTTCCTGATAAGGCACTGTTTTCAAAGAACATATAATCATACTCGCGTTCCTGCGCCTGCATGCCTGAACTAAAGGTCAAAATAAGCGCAATGGCCTTTAAAATGATTTTGTGTTTCATAATTAAAGATTTAGTTTTTTGAATCCTGCCTTAATCATGCTTTCTTTCACATAAGGATTTTCCATGAATACTTTCCATACACCTTCGTTCCTGAAATTTTCAATCATCAGCACTTCATTTCCTTTATCAATGCCAATAAAGCCATTGTCATACCAGTCCTGATGCGGATTAAATGAATCGACAAATCCATATTTGCCCCAGATTCTATCAGCATAATTTTCGTACATGTATTTTATGCTGCGTAGGGATTCTTCTGGTATAAATGGCAATGAAGCAATCACAGCTGAAGGTGCCAGGGTGCCATTATAGGGGTGATCAAAACCTATGTATCCGTCTCTTCCTGCACAGGCTGTCCATCCCCAAAGCTCCTCATTGTAGTCAACTATTTTACCCCAATTCCGGGTGTAACGTCGATTGGCCTTAATGGCATTTACGGCAATATCCCAATGGTTAGCATACTTGTCTTTTTTATTTCTGAAATCGTACCAGCATATCGGGAATTGATACAGATAAGCATGGGCTTGCATTATTCCATGTGGCGTTTTAAAGGGGCCAATATCATCGTATACCTTTAACCAGGCCGCTCCATTTCCACTATTGTATGCATCCCAGCTTTCAGCAGGGATAGGGTGTGTTGGAGAACCTAAAGCCACTAAATACACCAGGCTGTATTCATTATAACCTTTGTACTCAGGATTGGTCCATTTCTCTTCAGCAGGTTTCCAACCTCCGGTAATAGCCAAATTATCATTGAGGTAGTTATCCCATTGTGCCCGCTTATAAACTTTTATGGCCAATTCCTCAATTTCCGTTCCTTTAAAGTAGGTCATTGCGTGCAGTACACCGGCCATTAAAATAGCACTATCAATGCTTGAAACTTCGCAGCGCCCATGCCTTTTTCCAGTATCAACATTTACGAAATGATAGAATAAACCATCTTTTCCTTCAACACAGAAATCATTTACATCATCCGGATTTTTATAGTAAGTATTTAGGATGAGTAATATCCTCTTGTATACCTCATCTTTCGAAACCCATCCCCTTTCAACACCGATGCAAAAGGCAGAAAGTGCAAAACCTGAACTGGCAATGCTGGTTCGGCGACCTTTGTGTTCATCGGCTATTAATCCTGTTTTGGGATCAAAACCATCCCAAAAATAATTAAAGGCATTGCGTTGAGTTTTATCCAAAAACTGTTGGTCTTTTTCAGAAAGATCATCCCAGGTTTTGATAATTTCCTCGTTCTTATTGTTGTGTTTGGCCAGTCCGCATTTAAGAGAAAAAGCCATTATAATCAGTAAAATCAGTTTTTTGAACATCGCAGCTGGATTCAATTATGTTTTCTATTAGTTGGCTCACCCCACCAAAGGCTTTTGGGCAGTTGGCTGTCCCAGGCATCAAATGTCGATTGCAAATCTTTTAAAATTTCGGGATGTTTTTCTGCCAGATCTGTGGTTTCATATTTATCGGCATCCATATCGAATAACAAAGGCTTATTGGCATCTTCAGGTCTTGCCAGATCACTGTCGTTCCAGGTTAGCTTCCATTTGCCTTTTCGAATTGCATAATCATTATCACGTCGGAAATACAGAAGCTCATGCGGGCTTTCCTCTCCCATTTGACCCGTGATATATGGCAGCAGGTTTACCCCATCGAAGTCATTCTTCACACCATTGGATGTAACTCCCAAAAGCGCCATAATTGTGGGGACAACATCCAGGTTACTCACCGGTTTATCATACATTTTTCCCTGAGGCAATACATCGGGCCAGGTCATTAAATATGGTACGCGTATCCCTCCTTCGTAAGTATCGCCTTTCCAACCCCGGAAACCACCTGTACTCGACATTTTACCTTGTCCGGCAGGTCCTTTTTGCCCTCTCGGAGAACCATTATCACTAATAAATAAAATGATGGTATTATTGTAAACCTCTTTTTCTTTTAGTGCCTCTACCACACGTCCAATCCCATCATCCATTGCCAGTAACATTCCACCGAAAAATCGTCTGTCAGGATGCTCAATATGAGCCATACGTTCAACATATTTATCGGGTACCTGCCAGGGGTGATGCACCGCATTATAGGCCAGATATACAAACAAAGGTTCTTCTTTTCCAGCGTTTTCATTAATAAAATCAACGGCTTCGTCGGAGAATACCTCGGTGGCATAGCCTTCATATTTCACAATGTTATTATTGCGAAACATTGGCCATGTTCCAGCTTTATTAGTGAAAACCGTGTCGGCCTTATAATAATCGTGAGAACCATTAATAAAACCATAAAACTCATCAAATCCACGCTGGCATGGTCTCAGGTCTTCATCTAGCCCTAAGTGCCATTTCCCAACCATTTTTGACTTGTAACCAAATGGTTCCAGGAGTTCTGATAACATTGGCTGATTAGATGGAATTCCCACATTTTGTGTTTCTCCGGCATACCATCTTCCTTCCGGCCCATTCTCGCCACATCCAAAACGTTGCTGGTAAACTCCTGTCATTAGTCCTGCACGTGATGGGCCACAAACGGAAGCCGAAACATAAGCCTGTGTAAAATACACCCCTTCGCCGGCCAACTTATCAATGGCCGGAGTGCGGATATCTTCAGATCCAAGGTAACCCACATCGCCATATCCCATATCATCAGCATAGATAAGCACTATATTAGGGTAAGCACTTTGTTGCTTTGACGATTCGCTTCGATCTTGCTTTGTACTCTGGCATCCGATTAATCCGAATGACAAAATGGATACAATTGTTAGCAGCTCTATTAATTTCATCTCTATCTTAGTATTTTATACTTTTTAGTACTTTATCTTACTCTCAGCTAATTTTTATGATGGCTTGTTGTTATACTGCCAATAGCACGTGTTCCTTGACCTTGATCAATTCCAACATTTAGATCTCCCAATTCGGAACGGGCAGCTTCAACCACTTGCATCAATTCGATTACTTTCCCGGGATATGATTCAACAACATTGTACTGCTCACCCGGATCGCGCATCATATTGTATAACTCCATTGCTTCCACATCTTTCTTGATCCGCTTGCCGCCGTAACCATTATTTCCAGGTGCTGTATCGTATGACATCCAGCTGTGTGGAAGAACCAATTTCCAGTTGCCTTTCCTCACGGCATTAAGGTTATTCTTGCCAAAGTAAAACCACATATCCTTTCGTGGTTCCGTCTCAAAACTGCCGTTCCATAGAGAAGTAATACTCACCCCATCTATCTTGTTTTTAGGTAAAGGTGTGTCAGCAATTTCAGCAAAGCTTGGTAAGATATCGATGGCTGAGCCCAGCTTATTACATACTTTGCCAGCCGGTATCCCATTGGGCCATTTTATTATGAAAGGCACTCTTTGACCACCTTCCCAGCTGGTGGTTTTGCCTTCGCGAAGGCCACCGGACGATCCACCATGATTACCATAATTCAACCAAGGACCATTATCGCTTGTAAATATCACAACTGTATTATCCTCAATATCATTTGCCTTTAATGCCTTCATGATTTCACCGAGCGACCAATCTAATTCCATCATCACATCGCCGTAAAGTCCCTGCTCACTTTTACCTCTGAACTTATCAGAAACACCCAGCGGAACATGTCCCATGGGGTGTGCCAGGTAGGCAAAAAAGGCTTGATCAGCATGACGTTTGATAAAATCCACCGTTTTTTCGGTCAGCAAGGTGCTTAATCGATCTTGTCCCTGAAGTGTAGTGACAAATTCCGTAGGGCTGTTACCTACAATAAGTGGAAGATCAGGAAAATCACCGCGCCCTTCACCAGGTTCGGCTCGTGTTCCATCTACTTTTATTGGCCACATATCATTGGAATAGGGTATGCCAACATATTCATCAAATCCATGCTGAAGAGGCATAAATTTGTTGTGATGACCCAAATGCCATTTACCAAAGGCGCCGCTAACATATCCCTTCTCTTTAAGCATTTCGGCAATAGTTGTCTCATCAGGATTTAAACCAATGGAATGATGAGGAAACAATGCACCTGAAAAGCCAATACGATTAGGGTAACACCCTGTAAGTATACCAGCACGGGATGCACTACACACGGGTTGTGCTGCATAAAAATTGGTGAAACGCATTCCTTCTGCAGCCATTTGATCAAGGTTAGGACTTGTAAAGCCTGTTGCTCCATAGCAGCCAACATCGCCATAACCCATATCATCAATCAGGATAATGATAAAATTGGTATGATCAATTTCCTTATTCTCTGCTTCACAGGAGTTAAGAAAAAATACAGCAATCAGCAATGTGAAAATTTGAATAGTTCTTTTCATCAGGTCATCTTATTTACTGTTGTTCTGCAAGTTCTTGTTCCCACTTCTTATACAAAGCCCTTAATTCATTTACCTTCTGAGGCATGGCTTCATACAGGTTATTTCGTTCTCCTTTGTCATTAGCCAGGTTAAACAGCATGCTGTCTTTTTCAGCATTATGATCTTCCAAAACCAGTTTCCAGTCGCCATGACGTATGGCCATGTCCTTGCCTCGTTTCCAGTATAAACTTTCATGCGGACCTTCATCTTCGGCTTTTTCACCTTTGAGGTATGGTAATAAGTCCACACCATCAAAGGCATATTTCCTTTGCTTTTTTAGTCCGATATAGGACGCAATGGTAGGCAGCACATCCAGGTTAGTAACAGGTTGCTCGTACTTGCTTCCAGGCTTTATCACACCCGGCCATTTAATTATATATGGAATACGAATACCACCTTCCAGACAATCGCCTTTCCATCCTCTGAATGGACCTGTTGACGACATATCGCCCAATTGCCCTTGCGGAGATCCATTATCACTAATGAAAAAGACAATGGTATTATCCGTTAAACCTTGCTTATCCAACTCTTCGATAAGCTGACCAATGCCATCGTCCATGGCCAGCACCATTCCGGCAAACAATCGTCGCTGACGACTCTCGATGTGCGCCACTCTCTGGATGTATTTATCGGGTACCTCCCATGGAAAATGAACTGCATTATAAGCGAGATATAAGCAAAATGGATTGCCTGATTTTTTAGGGTGATTACCTTGAATAAAATCGATGGCTTCATTGGTAAACACCTCAGTGGTATAACCATCATAATCAACCATCTCATTATTACGAAAAATAGGCCAGTACTCGCGAATGCGTGTAAATTTCTTCTCTGCCTTATAAAATGAGTGAGAGCCATTTAAAAAACCATAAAACTCATCCCATCCACGTTGATTGGGACGAAGCGACTCATCAGCTCCCAAATGCCATTTGCCTATAATTCCAGAATAGTAGCCTGCCGTTTTTAGTATTTCAGGAAGCATCTTCTGTTTCTTGAATAAGTCTATATTCGGATCATTATCCCGCGAATTCTGTCCATCAGTGAAGCGTTGCTGGTACACGCCGGTAAGCAAACCACAGCGCGAAGGCGAGCAAATGGATGAAGAAACATAGGCCTGTGTAAAGTAAACACCGCTACTGGCCAGGGCATCTATATTTGGCGTTAGTATATCATCAACACCGTGATAAGCAACATCGCCCCAACCCATATCATCAGCATATATTATGACTATATTGGGTTTTTCCTGACTGTATATGAAAGATGTCAGACACGTTAGGAACAAGAATGATATAATTATACTTTTTCTCATGCCTTATTTTTTAGTCTTTTTTATAATTTCCGCAATAATCGGGTTGCCAACCCCATTGAGGTTTTAGCATTTGATCTGACATATCGGTGTAAATATCCATAAGCTCCTTAAGCTTATCAGGGTGTTTTTTAGCCAGGTCGTTTTGCTCACCAATATCGGTCGCCAGATTGTAGAGTTCCCATTCGGCATGATCGCGATGTTTTAGCAATTTCCAATCGTCTTTGCGAAGGGCATGGTGCCATAGGAAGCGCCAATACAAAAACTGGTGCGGCTGTCCTTGTTTATTCCCTTGAATGTAGGGTAGCAGGTTAACACCATCAAGAAACCATTGATTGTTAACCTGATTACCTGTAGCAGCAATGGCAGTAGGTAAAATATCCAAAGCTATTACCGGCTCATCTATTGTTTTATTTTCCGGAAGAACACCCTTCCACATCATACAGAACGGCACACGAATACCGCCTTCATAAATACTTCCTTTACATTCGCGCAAGGGCGAATTATCGGCTCTTTCACATTCTCCCCCATTATCGCTGATGAATATGATCAAGGTATTATCCTCCAGATTCCGGGCTTTAAGCGTCGCCATTATTTTACCAATGTTTTCATCCATACAGTTGATCATGCCCAAAAAAGTTTTGCGCTTATCATCCTTTACCTGTGAAAATTTTTCGACGTATTTTTGAGGGACTTCAAACGGGCCATGCGGTGCATTAAAAGGCAGGTATAATAAAAATGGCTTGTTTTGATCGGCATTACGCTCAATAAACAGGCAAGCTTCACGACCAAAGGCATCGGTCAGATATTCTTGTTCGGAATTAACCGGCTTAAGGTTCCTCATTAATTTCCCATGCTTATTATCATCGATATAATAAGCTGATGCTCCGTTAATAAAACCAAAGAACTTGTCGAATCCGCGGTTTGACGGATTACGTATGGGCACCTTTTCTTCGTGCCACTTACCTATTATGGCCGTATTATATCCTAAGTCTTTAAAGTACTCTCCAAGGGTTGTTTCCCTAAGCGGAATACCAGGTATTGTTTCTGCAGTCTGTCTATAAGGTCCGGGGTTATCCTCAAAACCAAAACGATTCTGATATCTTCCGGTAAGTAATCCTGCCCTGCTTGGTCCACACACCGGACAAGTTGTGTAGCCATTGGTAAATTTAACCCCATTGAAGGCAATCTGATCAATGTTAGGTGTTGGGTTTTCTTTACACCCCATATATCCAACATCCTTATATCCCAGGTCATCCGCCAATATCACAACAATATTGGGCTGTGGCTCAAGCGTCTGTCCGTATATCGAAGGAATACCCAGAAGGCATCCGCAAATAAGTTGAAATATATACTTCTTCATGTGATTTCCGTTTCAATGGCCACAAACCTGCTTTGCCGACCCTCTGTTATGATTCGAATGACTGAATAAGCTAATAGAGAGACCCAATCCATTTTTCAAATCGATGGAGCCTCTTGAGTGGATAAGCGGGCTGAACTTATAATTCAACCCGGTTAATTCAGACTTAATTCTATTCTATGACGATTAGTTATTCTTGGTAAGGAAACCTAATCTGTCAAGCCCTGCTTTAACATCAGTATTGGCCATAAAAAGATTCCATAACAAGCCAGTTCTGTGATTTTCTATCATAACAGGAATTGGTCCCTGGTCGATGGCCAGGTATCGTGGCAAATACCACTCAACACTATGACTGTAGGCATCATAAGGACCATATTGGCCAACTAATGAATCTGCTTCGGTATACAAATACTTTAAAAACTGCATTGATTCGTCAGGGGTATACGGAAATGAACTAAGTGCGGCAGTAGGTGATATAACACCTAAATCACCATCCCCGGGACGATGCCCTGCATATCCTTTCATTGAATAGCTTGAGGTTAATCCCCACTGCTTAGAACCATAACCTTTAAATGACTTTGGATTATCAACACAATACTTGTAATGGATTTTTGCATGATTGCTTGTTAACTGCCAATAGTCGGCATATTCATCTTTTAAACCTTTAGGATTAAGCCCTAAGTAGGAATAATGTGCCCAAAATAATGGTCCGATAGGAGCATCGTCGTGTTCAAAATAATTCAATACCGTAGGCAAACCATAATAAGTCGTGTCCTTAGTAATGTTGCCATTAACTGTCCATCCCTTATGATATACCGATGGTTTAATTGGATGGGTAGGTGACGAAGCTGCTAAAACATACATGATCAGACATTCATTATAACCTCCAACGGCAAAATTCATGTCCCATCCATGCTTAGGAGACCAATGCCAATACAACACATCTTCGCCACCTTTGGTATACCAATCCCACTCAACTTCGTGCCATAATTGATTAATATCTTTGACCAATTGCTGTTCCTCAGCATTGCCATCTTTAAAGTACTCGGCCACCGTTAGCAATCCTTGAACCATAAAAGCGGTTTCAACCAAATCGCCACCATCATCTTTTTTACTGAAAGGAGCGACTTTTCCTGTTCTGCCATCAAGCCAATGCGGCCATGCGCCATGAAAACGGTCGGCACTTGCCAGGAAACTTACTATGCGCTGAAAGCGTTCCAGAGCTGCTTCGCGAGTTATAAAATTACGTTCTACACCCACAAGAATTGCCATTACACCGAAGCCTGATCCACCAAGGGTAATAACATGTGAGTCGTCTTTTGGATACACATTGTCAGTATGAATACGCTCGCATGCCATTCCACTGTTTGGTTCTGCTCCTTCCCAGAAATACTGAAAAGTTTGGTATTGAACCGTATCCAATAATTGAGATTCTGTCCAGCTGATAGTGGCATTCGATTGGGTTTTTTTAGACCCACAGCTCACCAAGCCAATAATAACTATTAATAGAAGTATATATTTCATTTGTTTTTTCTTTCTATTGATACCTGCAACGAACACCTGCTTATAGCTGGGTATATTGGATATAGACGCCATCCAACTGTTCCTTCAAATTGTTCTGGTATCGATTAATTGGTAAATTCTAAGGTGTTTAGTGCTTGCTCCACCTCCGGTGCCGACATAAAAAGGTTCCACAGTAATTGCGTCCGGTAGTTTTCAATCATCAGTATTATCGGACCTTGATCAATGCCAATGTTTGAGGTGGTATACCACTCATCCTGAATACTAAATGCATCATAAAAACCGTATTGTCCCCATAAGCGATCACCAAGTCGGTAATAAAAATGCTTTAGAGCTTCCATTGACTCATCAGGCGTAAAAGGAAACGATGATAGTGCAGCCGTTGGAGTAATTACACCCCTGTCGTTTGTAGGCGAATGAGCCGAATAACCTGAATATCCATCGCTGGCAGTTAATCCCCAGCAATCCTTGCTGTAACCAACATAAGCTTTTGGATTTTGGATGCAATGTTCGCGATTTATTAAGGTATGATTAACAACCTGCTCCCAATAACTTTCTCCTTCATCACCAACTAAATTACGCGGATCTAAACCCAGAAAAGTGTATTGTTCAAAAAATAACGGTCCTCCATAATCAGGGCCAAGTGGTAGCTTAATACCATAAAAATTCTGACCATTCAAAAACTTACCCGCTTTCCATCCACCATCGTATACTTCCTTTGTAATGCCATGTGTAGATGAAGTAGCAGCCATAAAATAGGTGATTAAGGCTTCGTTCCAACCTTTTATCTTGTGGTTCTTTTCCCAGGCATAATTTGGTGACCAATGCCAGTACAAACCATTTTGGCCATCCTGGCGATACCAATCCCACTCTATTTTATCCAGCATCGAATCTATTTTATCAACTAAGGTTTTCTCCTTGGCATCAGCCCCGTTTAAATACTGTCTGACAGTCATCAATCCCATGGCCACAAAGGATGTTTCCACCAAATCACCACCATCATCTTTCTGACTAAATGGTATAACAACACCTGTTTCGCCATCCAACCAATGCGACCAGGCGCCATGGAAACGTTCAGCTTTGTCGCCCAAAAAGTTAATCATGGTTGATAAACGTTCAACACCTTGTTCCCTTGTTATAAATCCTCTTTCGATACCAACAGGAATGGTCATTAAACCAAAGCCACTTGCCCCGGAGGCCACTGCTCTGCCGGATGTATTGCGCTCGCGGCTTAATCCACTTACCGGATGGGCAAAATCCCAGAAATATTTAAAAGTTTTCTCCTGCACTAATGTTAGCAAGTCTTCTTCACTTATTTCAGGAAACTTGTAGGTAGAATCAAGTAGGGTAAATAAATCACTTGAATAACCTTCAAAAGAAGCCCCATCGGTGCTGATCAAATTTTTTGAAATCTTAAAGGCATATTTGCTTAAATAGGTTAGTTGATCCTCACTCGACAGATGAATTGATTGATCATTATTGGAGTATTCATAGTTAATGTCAGCTACATTTAAACCGCTTAAACTAACTGCGCTTTCTAATGAGCTCCTATCAACGGCAACGCTAAAATTCAAGGTCATATCAAGGTTAAGAGGAACATTTGGAACTATATCCATTCCTTTTGCATCCTCTTCATTAATCATTATGCTTTCAAGTTCCAGAGCACCTGCTTCTGTTTTAAAACGAATATTTAAGCCCTCGAATAATTCACCATTTGTACCAACTAATTGATTGCTAACACTAAGCTGATATATGGCAAAATCATTAAGTTTATTGACAGGAGTAATACTTAGTATCTTGTTATCTGAAGAGTAAGTATAATTGACCTCAACTATGGCCTGCTCCTCTAATAATTGAACCCCAGAGGGAACTGATTCCTGATTGACTGCATTATTGAATATCAGACGTATAATAGGTAAGGTACTGACATCTTCAAGGTAAGCTTCATCAAGATCAATATTATCAGCGTTGATATATACTTCATTTAGTAATAATGGAGATATTGGATCATCTTTTTTGCATGCCAAAAGCAATACAATCACTAACGAAACTATGCTTAGTAATCTGATATTCATATCGTTTTTCTTTAATGGACTGCCCGAGAACGGGCAGTCCTAAAATCAAAATTAAAAACAGAGTCGAAACTATTCCTCGTCTGCAATTATGGCTTTAATGTTATCCTGACTAAGCGCCGTCTGATAAAGTCTTAATTCATCATATTGACTCATGTCATTACCATGACCCCATCCACTAAAATGCGGGCCTCCTGATGCGATGTACAGGTCTTCACAATTATCAAAACTCATTGGTTCATCAAGTGGACCTTGGGCTGCCACTTCACCATCAATATATACTGTTGCCTCAGAACTTGAAATGGTAATGGCTATATGAATCCATTCTGTTGTTTGTGGATTGACTGTTGCAGCGGCACCTCCATCAAACCACTGATCGGATGATCCGTTTCCAACATTAAGCTTGATCGTTTGGGCATCATCTCCTCCTTCACGGAAAAGACGGAAGCCTGCCACACGGTTATTGTTACTTCCGCCCGGACTTGCTGAAAGCATACCCGAACGACCTTGTTGAGCAATATTATACCAGAACGTTGCACTCATTTCTGAACCGGCAAACACCTCGCTTACCGGGAATGATAAGTTGGCGGCATCATTACCCTGATAAGCTACACCTACTTTACCTTCTGATTCAAAAGTTGGTGTTCCTTCCATAGCAGCGCTATTAACTGTCGCATGATCCAGGAAGTGATTCTGGAAACTCATGTAGAATGACTCTCCGTAAAGAGGTTCAAAATCACCCATCTGAACTACCGTAAAACTTATTAATTCGGAAGTAACATCCTTACTGGTTTTATCCGTGGCCGTTACCTGCATCGTATACACTCCATCTTCCAAATCCAGCATATGACCATTTATAGGAGCATAACGTCGGTAATCTTTAAAGTTTGTTACTTTATCAACTTCCTGATCATTAACCACTATTGATACGGATTCCAGTTCAATATCATCAATCGCCTCCATAACAATCGGTACACCTACTCCACTCGCTACAATTAATTGATCACCATCCTTAGGTGAACTAATATCAATAGTAGGAGCCAATTCATCGGGGCCGGGCTCAACCGACGAAATAGGATCAATGCCTTCGTTACATGCATTCAGGGCTAATAGGATTGATAAGCTGTATATTATATATTTAAATCGTTTCATTTCTTTACAATTTATTGTCGTTATTAAATGCCGTTGAAATTAATTACCATCAGCATGTGCCCTTAAATTTGGCAACTGATCTAATTGTGCTAATGGATAAGGCAAGAATACTTTATCAGCTGTGAATTGACGTATACCATCTGAATCGTCATAACGATCACTATAGTTTAATTCATCATATTTTTCGTAACGCACCATATCGTAAAAACGTGATCCAAACTCCATGGCCAACTCAGCAAATTTTTCGTCAAGAACCTCTTGTAAGCCAACACTACTGATTGGATTTAAACCAGCGCGTTCGCGTACTTCATTTACTGCTTCGTCAGCCGTCATAGTTGAACTTGTTCCCCCTTGAACCAAAGCTTCCGCATGAATTAAAAGTATCTCTGCATATCGGATTAAGGTATAGTTCTTACCATTGCCATAGTCTGTTCTTCCCGGAGTTAATTGATCCGACGGTAAATAATGCTTCCCACTGGCAAAGTTTGCACGGGCATAATCATTAACAATATCACCGGATGGTGTCGTATTACTTATCCAGGCAGGTAAATCAGCGTAATTTGGATCTTCCTTAAGTGCGTCAATCCCTTTATTGGTAAATAAAACAGATGTCTGTAAACGTGTGGTTTCGCCTCTGTCGAGCATAAACTTTATCCATTTCTGACTTGGTTCCCAAAAGCCCCATCCGCTTTTGGCTCCTTCAACTTTTGGTGTCCAGTTCTGCGAACCAAAAAAGGCATAGAGATAGGTCTCCTGCGGTCCGGTGCTTTGACCATAATCAGAAAATTGCAGTTCCAATAAGTTCTCTCTACTCAGTTCACCATCTTTCTTAAATAATTCGTAGAAATCATCGTATAAAGAAAATTTGTTTGAAGCTATTATTTGGGAAGTTGCTTCTGCAACTGCCTGATAATTTTTCAATTCCAAATTAACCATTGCCTTTAGTGCCAATGCAGTGTATTTTGTTACACCACCCGCTACATCACTTCGTTCGCCTGGGCGCATATCCGGTAAATTTGGGATTGCTTCATCCATTAAATCTGAGACATATTGCATAACTTCATCAAAAGAAGAGACATCTGCAACCAACATGTCTGAAGGATCCGAAGATCTTGGAATCAATATATCTCCCCAGGTACGGGCTAAATTTCTAAGCAACCAACCTTTAAGTACCATTGTTTCGGCGATGTATTGATCTGCATTTGGATTCCCCGAAAACTCTCTGTATAACTCAATCTGTTCAACGGTATCAAACATGCGAAAGATGGTCGTATATTCCAGTCCCCACAATGAATTATACATCCAATACCCTTGGTCATAAACATATCTATCAGTCATAAAGAATGGTTGAGCATCTCCATAACCACCGGCATTTACATCATCCCCTCTTACAGATAATAATGGAATACCTTCCCATCCACGTCTTTGATAAAATTGCGAGTAGGCACCATATAAGGGCAATATCATATCTTGAGACACGGTATAATCAACATCTTCTGTTGGCACCCTGTTCTCGAAGGGTTCATCTAACACATCATGGCAACCAGTATTTGAAAATACAACTACGACCACGATTATCAGTGTTGCAATATATTTGTTATTGAATTTCATATTAATCTTATTTTAGCAATTAAAATTTAACATTTAACCCAACAGTGTAAACGGCAGGTATCGGATGTACATTATTGTCCACTCCATTGCTTACTTCAGGACTGAATCCATTATAGCTGAATACTGTTAAAGGACGTTCTGCGGTGAAAGAGATTCGAGCTGCCGGTAGATCTACACCCATTAATACTTTATCTTTTAAAGTATAGGCCAATTGAATATTTTGAATCCTAAAAAAGGCACCATCTTCAACCAGGTAGTCACTCATTTTCTGATTCCAACCTTTTCGTAATCCTTTTGATGATGGATATTTATTTGAAGTTCCTTCTCCATGCCAACGGTTAGTTGCTAAGTCAGCATCCCAATTGGTATCATTGGTCCATATAACCTCACCGCGCTTACGATTCAAAATTTTATTCCCACTCTGACCCATTATTTGAGTCGAAAATTGAAGATTCTTGTATTGTAATCCCAAATTAGCGCCATACATAAGAGTTGGGAAATAGGATCCTAAAATTTTACGATCCTTATCGTCAATCACACCATATCCTTCTTCTCCTTCGCTTTGTAGATCTCTATATTTAAAGTCGCCAGGTTCAAGCCCGTTGGCAAGTGCGATTGGGTCAGCATCAATCTCGGCTTGATTTTGATAAACACCAGCAACTTCCCAGCCATAGAAGGCCATTAAAGGCTCTCCTACCATTGTGCGCTGACGAAATTCAGCCGATCCGCCATCAATATAATCTTGTCCATATAATTCACGGACTTCATTCTTATTTGTCGACAAAGTTGCACCAATGGTATAACTTAAGTCGTTGGTAATATTATCGTTCCAGCTTGTTGCAAATTCAAAGCCTGAATTACGAATAACACCTGCACTTTTTAGTCCACCACCCATAATAACCGGTGTATTCACATAAATAGCAGCATCTTTGGTGTCTCTTATATAATAATCGGCTTCAATGTTTAAGCGATTTCGTAACAGATTAGCACTTAATCCAACATTGGTTTCTTCTGTTACTTCCCAGCGAAGTATATTAATATTATTAGTAGTAACAGTACCTGCAACACGCACATCATCAAGTGCTACATAGTTAATATACGTAGCTGCTGAACCATCCGAACGAGGTATTTTGTCATTACCTAATTGCCCCCAACCTAACCTGATTTTCAGAAAGTCGATGAAGTTACTATCTTCTAAGAATCCTTCTTCTGATAAAACCCATCCGGCTCCAACTGCAGGAAAGTAAGCCCATTTATTTTCAAATTTATTACTCCCATCAGCTCTGTACGTAGCATAAAGCATGTATTTACCACTGAAATTATACGATAATCTACTAAAATAGGATTGCCCGTAATATTTCGATCCACCGTCACCTGTTAAGTGTGAATCAATATTTTGACCAGCATCAATGTACCAATACTGTTCTTTCTCCGAAGGAACATCTTCAGCTGATCCCCATAGGTTATGGCTGAATTCCTGACGGTAGGATGATCCGACCATTAAACTGAAATTGTGATCATTAAAGCTATCCGTGTATGTTAGAACGTTATCCCATATCTTATTAGAGAAGGTGCTGTTCTGTTTTCTCACTTTCACAAAATCAGCACGGTAGGCCACTGATTCATCTTCTCCTTCAGTGTAAAACTCTCTAAACCAATTATCATTCATATAAAACGGGAAGTCAACATTACGTTGATTCAAATCGGTATAGGCATGATTGTAACTTGTTTTAAATGACAACTTAGATGGAATGAAATCTATTTTTGCATAGAAGTTTGCATTCACCTTCATAATATCCATTTTCTTGTCATTGTATAACATACTTGGAAATGGATTTTGATGACCGCGATAACCAAGTAATTTTGCATCTGCAAAATTATGAGGTGTTGATATGCCTTTATAATCTTCATCATAAACCGGAAGAATAGGCACAGCTAAATAAGCTTGTTTCCATGCGTCGTTGTTTGGATCTTGTTTTGTAGCATTACTAAAAATAACGTTTCCTCCATATGATAACCATTTGTTGGCTACAACATCAATCTTAGAAGTCAAGTTGAAACGCTCATAGTAGTTATCTACATCCATGATACCATCTTGTTTAAAGTAACTCGTTCCTAAGGCATACTTGATTTTATCTGTTCCTCCCCGGGCACTTAAACTATGATTTTGGATGGGTGCAGGACGCAAAATTTCGTTGTACCAGTCTGTATTTACATTTGGCACATTTGGGTTAACACGGCTACGACCATATTTTTGCATCGCATTCAATACAAATTCATAATCGACATCAGAACCTGATTCCATAGCCATATTAGTAAATTGCTCGGCATTCGCCATTTTTAACACGTTCTGTGCTATCTGATGACCATAATAGCCATCGTATTCAATTTCTGTTTTTCCTTTTTTACCTCCCTTGGTTTCAATTAAGATGACACCATTAGCAGCTCGAACACCATAAATTGCTGCAGCAGATGCATCTTTTAAAACCGAAATGGATTCAATTTCTGATATATTCAGAAAATCAATATTTTCGAAAAACATTCCATCTACCACATAGAGTGGGTTTTGTCCTGCCGCCTGGAAAGATCCAATTCCTCTTACCCTTACAGTTGGTTGGTTACCTGGCTGGCCTGAACTTACTACCTGAAGGCCTCCAACTTTACCCTGCATGGCTTGCATAGCTGTTGCTGCAGGTGTTTTAACAAGCTCCTCGCTTGCGACTGTTGTTATGGCTGAAGTAAGGTCTTTTACCTTTTGAGTACCATACCCAACAACTACCACTTCATCTACTAATTCATTTGACAATTGCATCACAATATCAAGCTGAGATTGTCCATTAACTAAAACTTCTTGATTAGTGAAGCCTATAAAACTAAATACGACAACAGCATCATCTGTAACACCAATTGAATATAAACCATCAATATCGGTTATCGTACCAGTAGATGTTCCTTTAATTACAACAGAAACACCAGGAATTCCAATATTATCAGCATCAGTTACTCTTCCGGACAAGGTTTTAGATTGTGCCATACTAAGCATTGATACGAACAATAGAAGAATGGAATAGAAGATTTTTTTCATGATCTTAAGTTTTTAAAAGTTCGCTAGATCAAAAGTATGTGGTAAGTTAGTTCTAAAAGAAAAAAGCGCCACACCTTGAACTCTCAATGTTAAAAAAGGCTAAGAGCGAATTTCACAATCACCTCACATTAGCAAATATTTGCATTGTATATATCTACATATGTGACTCTTATATTTTATCATTTTTCACATTTGTTTTTTGTTACACAATTTTTAGTTTGAATGAATGAGGTGAAAAAGCTACTCTTTAAAACAAATAATTAAAAAAACATTGAACATTACACCACTTTCTAAAAAAAACTTAATATTATGCACTAGTGTGTTAATTTGAATTATCAAACTTCATTGTTATTACCGTTTTCAAAAATATTGACTATAAGATGTCGAAAAAATATAAACCCACGTATCTGCTTACCCTCATCTTTTGTTTTATAATTCATTGTAGCTTCTTGAATATTGCTGCTCAATCTTTAATAGGCTATTCAAAACAGGATTATGGAGCGGCTAGTCAAAACTGGTCTGTAAAGTGCGGTGATTCGGATTATGTGTATTTTGGTAATAGTAGTGGTCTTTTACAGTTTGATGGTGTTACATGGAAATTACATCCATCTCCAAATGCATCCATTATCAGAGCTGTTGCTATAGCTTCGGATAAAAAGGTGTACACAGGGGGTTATCGCGAATTAGGCTATTGGGAACGCAATTCAATTGGTGAATTGTATTATAAATCATTAACACAGCTAGTTGAATCTAATTTCAATAAAAACGAAGAAATCTGGAATATTTTTACCATTGATAATCGAACTGTATTCCATTCGTTTAATTGTATTTATATATATGAGAACAACGAGTTTTCAGTGATTAAACCAGGTGGCTTTATCAATTTTGCAACAGAAATAGAAGGACAGGTGTACGTTACCATCCTGAATAAAGGGGTATTTAAATTAGAAGACAATCAACTTGTCCCGTATATTAATATAGACCTATTAAAAGACAAATACATTCGATTTATCGCTCCATCAACAGAAGCGAATAATTATATCATTGGTACTGAATCCAACGGGCTCTACAGCTATAATTCCATAACACAAAAAATTAAATCAATATTCCCAGAACTAAATACCTTTTTCACAAGCAATCAAATTAACCATGGCATTGTTAATCAGCATGGTGAAATTATTATAGGAACTATATTAAATGGTGTTATTGCTATTGATACTCAAGGAAAAATTAAATATCACTATAACAGAGAGAATGGATTACAAGGCAATACAGTATTGGGCATTAGTCAGGACTCCTATAACAATACCTGGCTTGCATTAGATGGGGGAATCGAATTTATTCCCAAAGAAACCGATGGCCCACTTAAATTTTATTTTGAAGAAGAACTCGGAGCAGTTTATAGCGCTGCGCTTTTAGGTGATGAGCTGTATATTGGTACGAATCAAGGTTTATATAAATCAAAATGGAATAGTTTATCTGAATATGAGTTTATCGAGGGCACTCAAGGACAGGTTTGGGATTGTGCTCAAATAGAAGACAATTTGATTATTGGTCACAACTCAGGAACTTTTTTAATAGATAAGTCCAACAGTACAAAGTTAACATCAATTTCAGGTGCTTACAGTATAACTCAACATCCTCAGCAAAAGGATGTATTAGTCCAAGGAACTTATAATGACTTAACTGTATTTAAAAAGCAAGATAAACAATGGAAATTCTCTAATGTGATTAATGGATTTAATAATCTAATTCGTTTTGTTGAGTTTGACCACTTGGGTAATTTATGGGCAAGCCATGTTTATCACGGTTTGTATAAAATACGCTTAAATGAGAATCTAACAGATGTAGAATCAATTAAAAACTACGGAAATAATGAACTCAATAATACCAAGAATGGTCATAAAAGGGCCTTTAAAGTAGAGAATAGAATAGTAATTACAACCGGCAATCAACTTCTTACATATGACGATTTAAAAGATTCAATTGTAACATATGACCATTTGAACTCATTACTGGGAAATTACAAAACTGCTAAACGTATTGTATCAGCTGGTAACCATCGTTATTGGTTTATTGGAGATGAAGGCATTGCCTTATTCGAAATCCTTGGTAGTAATATTAAAAAAATTAATATTTATCCAAGAAATATATTTCAAGGTCATTTTATGCCTAACAACGAAAATGTAATTCAACTAAATGATTCAATTGCAATCGTGTGTCTGGAAAATGGATTTGCACTACTTAACACTTCCGCTCCAATAACTGGCAACAACATAAATTCCAACACATTAAAACTAAGAGAAGCCCTTGCGTTGGACAATAAAATGAACAAACTGAAAATTGATATTGGGGAAAATGAAATTAACTTGCCATTCAGGTACAATAATCTTAATGTCCGATATTCTTTCCCACTTATCAATGGAGATCCCATTCATTTCCAATACAAAATAAATGGTTTATACAAAGAGTGGTCGCCTTTACTTGAAAAACCTGAGTTTGAACTATCAAGAATCCCAGCTGGCGAATATCTGATTTCAGTAAGGGCCTGCAATAATTGGTTGCAATATTCAGAGACTAATACAATATCTTTAAGGATAAATCCACCTTGGTATCGGACCTACCCTGCAATAATTTTATATTTACTTGTAATCGTTTCACTCTTTCTTTTATCAAAGCACATCACAAGTCGAAAGATAAAACTTAAAGAAAAAAGGAATCGAGAAGAGAAGGAGAAAGAGCTAATCCAGCTAAAAAACGATAAACTGAGTTCTGAATTATCTCTTAAAAGTCAAAAACTCGCTAGTTCTGCAATGGGAATCATTCGAAAAAATGAATTCTTATTATCGCTAAAAGACAAGCTTAAAAAACAAAAAGATGCATTAGGAATAAGATATCCAGATAAGTATTACAATGATATCATAACAAAAATTGATGATAACATTTCTGGACAAGATGATTGGCAAATGTTTGAATCTAATTTTGAACAGGCCCACGAAACGTTTTTAATAAACATAAAAAGCAGTTATCCTGATCTAACACCAAGTGACCTGCGCCTTTGTGCATATTTAAGAATTAACTTAAGCTCCAAAGAAATTGCTCCATTACTTGGTATAACAGTTCGGGCAGTGGAAAATCATCGTTACCGGGTGCGTAAAAAACTTGGTTTATCGGCTAATGATAATCTAATCGATTTCATTATAAATCATTAATGTGTCTATTCCAATTAACACTACATATAGTCGTGGAATTGAATTATCCGACCTGATATTAATTGGCATTAAATTAAGGCCTATTGCTGAATCACCTTAGGCCTCCTAAGCGACTATCAACAATGTATCTATTTCTTCTTTCCATTAACAGGTGATCTTCCAAACACATAATGAAGCCCAACACCTCCCTGAAAGCCTTTGGAATCGGTTATCTGGAAGGAGATGTTTGGATCAAGTGAAAAATTATCACTTATTAAAAAGCGACTATTTAAATATAAACTATTTTGACCATTGGCTTCAGCAAATCCCAAATGTAAAGAATTCGTTTCGTTGCCAAGATTAAAACCTAAGCCTACACGAAATGCACTTATTGGCGTATATAACATGGAATGGTCATAAATATACAATTCAGCATATACCTTATCCTTAGGCCACGCCCTAAAATAAAACATGGGTAAAAAATTAGTTTCTCTACTATAATTTTCATCCCTATAGGGAAGTCTACCGTAATGAAATCCTACTCCAAGACCAATCTTTCTAAAATCATACATAAAGTAAGGATTGACTCCATAAATGGTTTGCTCTGAATCAAAAAACTCCAGGTTTCTGCTATTCAAATCACGCCCATAATACCCCCTTAGTCCAAAGGTCCCCACTTCGTTTTCTTCTAAACTGAAATGTCTGTTATATTCCGCCCTGCCAATATTGTAAGTGTGTTTTGTTCGATTGAGTACTTCTCCCTCACAGCCATAGTCAATATTTTCATAGCTACCCACTCCATAACCTAATGCAATACTATTCCAGGCCATAGGCACAAACTGATCGGTAGAATCATTCTCACTAAACTCCACTGTCTGAGCCATAAAAACAAAAGAAAGAAGCACTAAGGCCGTGGCAGTTAGTTTATATTCCATTTTTTGAACCTGATGATTCAATTGCCACAACAGCACTATGACTACCGGAAGTATTATCAATAAAAGGCTGATTTTTTCAATGGGTATGAACCAATCTCTTCCACGATATAAAATAAGTGACAGGAAACAGATGAAAGAGATGGTGGCTGAATAGTTGACCAATATTTTTATTTTAGCTCTGAGCACATCCTTATGCCTCACCTCCTTGACTAACATTATTAGAATGAGCATCACGACCAATGCTAACAGGCTCCATTGAATTAACTTTAATCCCATGAACTGGTTAGCTAAAGTGCCATTTGTGGATGGATGTCTTAAAAACTCTACGAAAAAACCCGCTGTAAAAAGCAAAGAAACAGTAAAGAGTATAAGGTTACCCGATGATTTAAACCTGTTTTTATTCTTCCATACGATAAAGGCAATAAGAAGACAATATAAGATAACGTACAAAGGAATAGGATGAACTCCCAAAGAATGACTTGCCGATGGATCGATTAATCCGGAATGCACCTGATGATGATAGGCAGGTGAAAAATTACCGTAATGAACTCCCCATGGAAGCATGGTGGTATTTCCATAACAACAGCCCACCAAAAGACATCCTACTCTCTGGATTGCCATTCCAATGGGTATGACAATTGCAAATGCATCAAACACCTTGAATCGATAGCGAAGCCATATTTTGGCAATACCAAAACCAATGAGTGCCAGAAGTAAACCGCCAAATACAGATTTAGACTCAGTTGCTGGAAATTGCAAAGTGTTGAAAAAGTAAATCCAGTCTTGCCCCGAAAATGTAACGAGCTTAGTGCCAATAATAAAAAACATACGTACAGAGGCAATAATCAATAGCCATTGCAGCCATTGAAATTTCTGTAGCTTCATTTTATAAGCTTGGTAAATAAGTAATAGGAAGGTCACCAGGAAGGCCAGTCCATAAAAGAAATCGTAATGAATTTGAAAGTGTTGATTGGGTAACAAAAATAGTGATTCCATGGCGAATATATTTTGATCATTCAACTCAAACAAAAGAATAAACAACAGGAATTCATTAGCTTACATACAAGTTACGACAATTAAAGAGGATGTCAATCCATATGATTAGCTTTTCTTGCCAGAGCATGAAAAATCACACTTACTCCAGCTATTAAAATGGCTAATATCAAAACTAAGGTCCGATGATTGCAAAAAAAGGCGAAGGATTTCTCCTTCGCCTTATATTATCTTTAAAATTTAAAGTTAACAATTCAATGTTGCTTCTATCTGTTCTTTCCAATCAGAAGCGTAATCGATTTTAATATTCTTCACTGTGTCCCTACTCCGTATTAACAATCCGCTATCAACAATTCGACAAAACTTTTTTAACTGAATATGATCAATACTATCCAACATAAGCACTTCATTAGTCCGATGATCAAACTGAAAAATCAATCGTTTACTTGTAAGTGTCATCTTAGCATTTAATTTCTTACAACTGTCAATGTCCTGGCACATACCATCAAGCAAAATAAACTCATCCATTGGCAATTCTAAATTTGAAAAATAACGTTTAATATATTTCTGCCTAAGCATTCTATAATAGACGAAATACACTACATAATACAGCAAGGATGATGAAATCATAGTAAAGGATATCATCTCCCATAACAATCCCACATTAAGGTAATACATAGTCATCAGCATCATTAATGATGCTATAGTAACAAACACAAACCCCAAAGCTATTTCCTTGTTAACCATTTATTATAAGTCTTTAAAATTGTGATAAATGATAGATCGAATGTTAATGAACAGGCGGAAGTAAGCAACTTCCACCCATCCAATAACGGTCCACACTAAACTTAACCTTAGTCTATTTCACAATTAATTTCTTAGTATCCAGTAATTCTCCGTTTTGCATAACACGACAGAGGTAAATACCCGATGATAAGTTTTCAATATTTATTTGCTCTGAATAAACACCTTCCTTTAAGCCATTTTTGAGCGAACTATATACTTTTTGTCCATGAATATCATAAACTGAAAGTTCCACATCGCTTTCATCCTCTGCCTTAAACACCACATTTGTAGTTCCATCACTTGTTGGATTTGGAAAGATGGTCATTAACTGACCTTCAGCGAGCGTTGCGCCATTATTGAATCCTATTCCATCAGCTTTCGCTTTGGCTGCTTCGGGGTCGTTAATGATAACAACAAATACTTCAACAATTACGAATCCATTTTCTTTTCCATCATCAGCACCAAACACCAGGTAACCCGTGCCTTCCTGTAATGGATGGATATCGATGAAACTATTACCAAATGCCAGATCTACAATTTCTGGAGTGTAATTACCCGCTAATAACTGGAAGCTATCTTCATCAGGATCGTTAAACATTTGGTTCGGATTGATCACAAACACCGGATTTTCTTCAGCCATATTTAAGGTGATGACCTGATAATCGGTGTTAAAAACAGGTGTGCGATTAAGATCATTGATGTTAACCCGAATTGTATCAACAAGTCTGTTACCATATGAATCGGAAATAGAAACCGGAATGGCATATTTACCTGAACTATTAATATCGGTACGTATATCCACTTCTGCTCCCAATGCTGATGTTTGCTTAAAGTCAATAACAAAGGGGAAGTCATCATCCAACAGTTCCATCACCACATCTTCATCTTCAGGTTCTTTAACCAGATACTGCCAACTCACATGTTCCATCTCTCTTACTTGAATCGTGTCATGATAACTATTAGGAGAGAACACCAATTCAGGCGCGCCATTCACGGTCATATTAATATCAAAGGAGCTATTGCTATTATTTATGTCATTGCTTTTGGCAATTACTTTGGCAGCATAACTACCTCCCTCAAGTCCCTTTGACTGAATAGTAGCCACTAATGTTGTATCTGCTCCACCAGCAATAGTCCCGTTATTTGTATCTAAAGTCACCCATTGGCCCTTGCCTGCTGCGGTTAATGGTCGTATTTTCCATATCATATAGGCTCCTTGTCCCGCACTTTCATACCATACGAATGATTTAGAAGAATTGTAAACCCCGGCCCAGGAATGTGATAAAATTTCAGGATCCTTGGTTGAGTCAAAACCAACATTTTTTGTACTAGCCACAGATACGGGATTAGTTACAATCACATAGAACTTTTGTCCAGCCTCAATGGTAATTGGCTTCTCCAAAGGGTAGTATAGCCACTCTTGATCAACCGCTTCTGTAACCACAAATTTCTGATCAAACAATTTGGTTCCCGACTGTGGAGTATCACCTTCAAGATAGATCATAATCTGACTATACTCATCAATCACGGTACTATGATAATAATTCCATACCTGAACATGGGTAATAAAGAATCCGCCTTCGGGCGCTACAAATTCGTTACTAAAAGCTAATCTGATACCACCAACCTGTGGTGTAAATACACCATCAGCCTCATCTTTAAAGTCATGAGCCAAGGAGTCAACAATCAATGGTCGATCAAACTGATAATTTCCAATTACATCGGTCACGGTATCCGTCTCTCCTTCTGTATTTGGGAATACAGCTGATACCACCGAATACTTAAGTGGCGTATCACCGGTATTACCAATGGTAAATGAATAGTTTTGCTCTTCATCATTCGACATGTTAAAGTTCTGATCGCTACCAGTCCATTCAAAAGTTGGTGTAGTCACAAAGTTGGCTCCAAGCTCAATGGTAGTAGATTCCATATTACCATTTAATACCAACTGACCCTTAAAAGCATCAGGATCAGATGCACCTGCCTCTATTTCTATTTCATAACTTCCCCATGGCTCAATTTCAATAGGGTTGCGCATAGTACCATTACTTAAGCGAACAAATGCCTTACCTTCCTGATCGTAAACTTCAAAATCAGGTATATCAGAATCTACCATTTGGGTAATTTCCAAAAGATCGTGCCCATGATTCTGTAGCACTATACTTTTGCTAATGGTTTTACCGGTTTCATAAATAACATCCTCCCATCTGATAGAATTTTCTGTTACCAACATTGGCTCTCCAATCACATTAATGCTTAGAGGGATCTCTATTTCCTCAGCATCCCAAGAGTTAGTTTTCAATACTATGGTATCTTGATAGCTACCTGGCTTATAGATATTATCTGCATTAACTTTTAAGCAATAAGCTTTGGTTTCTCCTGAGTTAACTTGATTTATCATCGGGGGTGTGATGGCAATACTAACAGAGTCTCTTAAATCAGTCCATGGTAAGATCCATGTTTTTAAATGATTCAATTGTTCCGTTTCATCAGGACTCTCCAAGCCATATTGCATTAAACCTCCCCACAGGCTAATATCGCGGTAATGAAAGAAGATGCGACCATCTTTTACAATCTCAAGTTGGAAAGAAATAGCACCGCCTGATAAATTTACATTGGCACCGGTAAATTCATCCCATTGGAAATAAACACGATCATCTTCCACCTTCATTTTAACACCCGCTTTTTCTGATGGTGCCTTTAGAATACTCCAAAGCGGAGCAATCATACCTGCGATACCGTTATCTTTTGAAAACTCCAGTTCAAACACATCGGAAGTAGGTTTAACCACAGTAACATACCCATTTAATGAAACCCAAAGCGTATCGTAATGTTGACCGTAAAAAGGAAACTCGAATGGTAGTTGAACCATCTTCTGCAGATTATTGTACACTAAAAGTGTATCACAATCCTTCGTAATATCTTTCCACTTATGATATACACGTGTTGAATCGCCTACTTGCCAACTATAGCCATATAGCTTATTTAACTCTTCACTGTTATTACCAATGGCATTATCAGTATCGTTTGCTTGCATTTGCGTATGAAGGCCATTAATGCTAAGCAATTCTAATAAGGATCCATTATTACTGTTGCTTATTTCAAATGGTATTTCAAACGACTCTCCTCCCACTACATCAACATTAATGTTGTCTGGTATAGTGTGTGTAAACTTAGGATTATCTAATGCCATTGTCATCAAGAGTACATCCTCGGTTTTTCCTGTGCTATAATAAAGCGTTGCTACCGATTCTTTAACTCCTGCTTCAGTTGGCGTAAACACTATTGGTAGATATTGGTTTGAAAGGGCCACAAAATCAATTGGCCAGGACTGTACTGTGCTAAACTCTGCATTTTCGAAAACAATATTGTTGACTTGCCCTTTATCAGATCCAATATTTTCGATCTGTAAAACATTTGTTACATCGTATCCAATTTTAGCCAAGTCGAACACAAGTGTATCCCGGGCATCAAACTTAGGACTTCCATTAACGGTAAGCGTAAACGGAATTGTATCGCCACCTGCACTATTGTTAGATGCAATAAGCAGCTCTTGGTTATAGACTCCGGCAACAGGATTTTGCCCATTTCCGTTAACTTCTATTGTCACATTCTTGCTTTCGCCAGCCGTAATTATTCCCTGAACACTAGAAGTACTGGAAATAAAACTATGTGAACTTGTTGGCTCAAATCGAATGACCATGCCATTTTTAACATGCTTATCGCTATCGTTAAGATTACGATAAGCCTCAAAAACTTCAGGACTAAAGCCTTGTAAAGCGACTATGTAATCACCCCAGGTACTCACAATTTTATCTACGTTTTTATAGCGGTATTCAATTGTTCCGTCTCTGAATAAAACCGTTTGAAACTGAAACTTACTGTCCATTTCTACATCAAGCGTATCGCCAAAAGTTATGCCTTGAATACCTAATTCAATCTCAAAAACAGCTCTATCTCCAAATGAATGGAATAGAACAGACTCTAAAGATAAGTTGACCTTCTCTGGCAGTAGAGGTGCCAATACCCCACTACCCAAAGGGAATGGCTCATAATCGGGTAAGTTACGTCCATAGAATCCTGATTTATAGAAGTAAATATTCCCGTTATAGAAGACCTTAACCTCGCTTAATTTTTCATTATAAATTGGAAAGTTAAAACCTAAATCATAGGCATAGGTCTGCAGGCCATAGTAATTTACAAGCGTATCGTAATCTACTGTTAAATCATTATAAGCCAACACATGAGCAAAGTCAGATATTTCATCCCACTGATTGGCTGCAGGACCTCCCAACTCGTCGGAGGTAATAATTTCGTAGCCAAGCGTGTTTGGCACTATGCCTTTTCCTAAAGTGATGGCATCGTAGTGCTTCATATCATATACCAGAGGGCTTGATGTACCCGTATTCTGTATGTTTAAATCCAATTCTCCTACTTCACCATATTCAAGTTCCAGATTGGCATTTGCCAAAGATAATTGTGATGTGGCTGCTTCTAAAACCGTATAACGTAAGTGTACAGGTATAGTACCTTCATTGGTAATTAAATCCAGCTGTACATATTCAACACCTGTTCCTTGTGCTTTATAATTGAATTCCAGGTATTTTTTGTCATCCTTATAAACTACAATGGTATCAGTCGATGACCTTGTAATACCCGCATCAGTCGATTCGACATCATAAATTTCAAGCTCACCATTACCCTTATTTACCAGTTCTAACTCACATAGTGTATTAGCACCTGTATAAGCCTTAAATTCATATGGGTTTTCGAGAATCAAATTCGATTTTTGCCCTTTTATATTTAGCTTAACTTCGAGGTTAACAAATGCTTTGTTCTCATCGTTAGTTACCAATGTAACAGAGGCCAGATGATCGCCATTGGACAAATTCGCTGCATCCATCACCACATTAACATCGGTGTGCTCTCCTTCTTTAATTTCACCGCTTTCCGGATCAAGAAATACATATGATCCATCATCACCTGAACTAATCAAATCCATCATAGGTACATATGGGCGAGCAAGAACAAATTGTAAATCTTCATACGATCGACCGTTATCACGCGATATCATAAAAATATCATTCATATAATCTTGCATCTGCACGACTACCGGATAATTGTTCTCTTTTGGAAAATGTAACATCACCCAAAAGATCTCGCCATCTTCAAAACGTTGCGGTTTATATAATGGCATGGTGAAATACTGCATAACTTCAGTGGTATCCACATAATACTCTTGTAAATAAACACGCTCCGCTTTTTCAAGATCCTTGGACCCTTTTCGAACTTCAAGAATAATTGGTTTATCCTTAAGCTCAGGATAAAGCGCCATTTTGATATGCGTCATGTTAAAGGTTAGATCATAATCTACAGAATAACGAGTGGCCAGTATCATACCGGCATTGCTATTGCCTGATCCAACTATATTTGCCGCAGGATTATCATTGGCATAACTCATGCCGGCATATCCTTCGGTATTATCGAGGTAAAAATGGTCAGGCAGTTCAACCGGCACGTCTGCACTACCCGCTTTTAAACCATTTATTACCGCAATATTTTGAGTTGAAGGCTTGTCTTGTACAAATAACTCGGGATGAGCTACTGCCAATGCCTCAGCTTCTTCAATATCTTCTTCTATTTCTTCTTCAACCTTAAAATAATAACGCTCATTAAGTACATAGTTTTCCCACGCTACTATGCCTTCTCCAACATTAGATAGTTCTATCGGTACTTTAAGAATCGTTCCATGAGTAACATCAATGGTATCAACAATTGATGTGGTCGACATCATAAAATGAGGTTCGTCAGTAGTGGTAGCTTTTATAATATTAGATATAAGCGAAACATTACCGAACATATCGGCTGTTTTAACCGCAAACCAATAATCCGTTTTCTTTGTCAGGTATGGTATTGTTACATTCACTGTGGTACCTGCATCAAAAGGGTTTGCAAAAGCAGATATTGGTGATTGATCGAAGTTTTGTTTTGTAATTTCACGATCGGATATGGCCAAATAAATAACACTTGGCTGAAAGTTGTCCGAATCTCTTGGAATAGACCATTCAAGTTCAATGGAAGTGTGGTATATATTTTTAGTTGTTAAATCATCAACCGCATCAGGAGCAATACGCTCATTCTCGGCTAAAGCCGTTACAGCATTTAAGTTTCCTGATCCAAATTTTCCGGCATCGTCAAACGCAAATGGTGTGGCCGAACCTAATATAATATTTCGCAAAGTTTCCGGTGTAAAACTCTCACCTCCAAAATGCTCTACCACCAAGGCTGCAACACCCGACACATGCGGGCAAGCCATTGATGTACCTTGAAACCATCCGTACTGGTTACCTGGTAGGGTACTTAAAACACCACCTTCAAGATCATACAAATTTTGATCTCCCCCTGGTGCACTTATGTCAACCCAAGTGCCATAATTGGAGTAAGTTGCAGGTATTCCCCCCGGACCAGTTGCTGCTACGGCTACAACCTCATCGAAAGTACCCGGATAATGGGTCATTTCTGAACCGCTATTACCTGCAGCAAAAAACAAAATACCTCCTTGCATTGGGCTTCCGTCGTATTGCCCGGCTTCAGCAATAAAATACTTAACTGCATCGTAAACCTCTGGCTCATAATAATCGGGCATTGAATACCCCCATGAATTTTGCGAAATGATAGCGCCGTTATCAGCTCCATATACAATAGCTGCTGCAAAATTCCCACTGGTGCTAGATCTGTCGTCAAACACTTGGCATGACATTAACTTTACACCTGGTGTTTCGCCGTTTCCGCCAGCAACACCGGCAACACCTTTGCTATTATTACTTACTGCGCCAACTGTTCCGGCTACGTGTGTACCGTGGCTATGAGGGGTTATATTACCTCCAAATACGAAATTGCTGCCATGTATATCATCTACAAATCCATTATTGTCATCATCAACACCATCTTCACCATTATATTCGGCTTGATTAATCCAAAGTGCATCCTTTAAATCCTCATGACTCACATCAATTCCGCCATCAACAATAGCCACCACAACAGATGAATCACCATCCACTTTCGACCAGGCCTTAAATAAATCAATGTCCTGACCTAAATTTCCAATGGTACCATCGTTTTCGTAATGCCATTGTTGTGCCAACATAGGATCATCAAACTCAGGAGCTTCAAGACTACTACTCTTTAATAAAGAAGTGCCATGTTGTTCTGCCTTATTTAGTGATAAAGTGTCGGCTGTTAAAGAACCAGGCGTAAATACTACTGGTTTTTGATTGCCATCTAAGCGTACTTTTTTATACACTGGTTTTGCAAAATCCACTTCAGCCAAAGCACTGTATTGTTCCACCATATAATCAGGGTTGACGCTTTGGTCAAATGCTAATTCAAACCATAGGTGTAAGCCGTATTTACGATGCTTCGACTCATTTTTTACTGAGAATGGAAACACCCGTTCTACCTTAATAATATCCACTCCTTGACTAAGATCATCGATACTGGCAATTCCCAGTACATTTGACGCTGAATTAGTACTCACAGACTTTAGTTGTCCACTTTCAAGCAGGTATTTTTCTTTTACTTTTATGCGAATTCTACCTTTTTCGTAATGCTCTAAATCAGCCGTATGTGTATTGGTTTGAGCAGCTACATTTTGCACTTGAATGATGCAAAATAAGAGGTAAATAATTATATATAATTTTTTCATTGTGTTTTCTCTAAGTTATTGTACTTCTCTAACATACCTAACCGACAGACCATATTGTTCTGCACCTACCGAGATTAAACCAAATCCCGTGGCATCTTTGAAAATACTCTTACCAACAGCTTTACCTGTCACTTCATTATACTGATCTGTCCAATAGGTTCCTACAGACCCCATGTCTTCAAATGCAGCACGTAAAGCAGGATCGGCAATACTGTATTTTATAAAATAACCTGAGTGAATGAAATCAATGCCTGTATCACCACCTTCAATTAGCTTATCATGACCATAAATCGGCCCACCCAATTGAGTCATCAAATCGTTATACTCATCTGGTGTTGGTAATCGCCAACCCTCGGGCGTTGCATAATAAGCACCAGGCCAAGTATAAAGTCGTCCATGTCGTTTACGCTCTTCGTCCGTTTCTAATCCATGTCCTTCAGAAATAATAGCACGTTCGGCAAAACCATAATACCACGAGTGATATCCCGGACTGATTGCTCCATTATAATTTTCGGCCATCCATTCCAATCCATTAAAGGCAGCCACACGATAGCTTTGACCATCTAACGGATCTGTCCACATGCTCCACTTACCACGAAAACGAACTTGAACCGTGTCGACGGATGTTTCACCATCTAACTCAACATTCCAGGCTAAGGTGTAAACCGTATCGGCTACCCCTTCAAATAAAGAGTTTGGTGCATTATTCTTAAGTACTTTACCTTCTTGTCCGGAAAGCAATTCCCAGGCTCCTGTTGCACCAGGTGGTAAATAAGCTTCCAAACTATAATATTTAGTCTCGTCTTTATTGCTTATGATGTCCAACTGATCAGGACCTGCCATGGCTCTGAATTCATCTGTCACAAAGTCAAACTCCACAGATACTTTTTTAGAACCATAGATAAGGCTCCACTTCACTTTATAGTAGGTGTTTTTCTGACCCATAAAATAGGCATGAGCCAATTCGGATTCATCAATTCTTGCCCCATCACCTTCTACAATTTCCCACTTTCCCTGTGCACCAAATTTTGGTTCAGCCGCCTCTAAATGGTAAGTGTGATTATTAAATAGTGTATCTCCTGATGTATGATAAACCTGAGGTACTAGTGGCTTAAAACCTACCGAGATGGTAGCTGCTTCATACTGATCACCTTCACTCAGCTCCCAACCAATTAAATAGTTTTCGCCAGGTTCACCTCTAAAAATAGTTTTAGGATTATTAGCATCATCAAACTCGCCGTTGGTGCCAACATAAACGCGCCAAATTCCTGATTGTCCGCCTAG
Organism: uncultured Carboxylicivirga sp.; assembly: GCA_947503525.1. Lineage (GTDB taxonomy): Bacteria > Bacteroidota > Bacteroidia > Bacteroidales > Marinilabiliaceae > Carboxylicivirga. The sequence goes on from CANNEA010000002.1 coordinate 60,165, forward strand.
AGCTGGCTGAGCAGCCAACTGCACCTGATAACCATCGTTTTCGATATCCACGAAATCGGTTCCGGCATTGGGTTTTAATAATATTGGATCTTCTGTTTTCTGACAAGAGAACAAGCTTATCAGAGAGAACAAGATCACACTAGCAAATAGTATATTTCGCATAAGAAATTTCTTTAATTAATCTTGTTCACCTAGTAACCTGGGTTTTGATTCTCATCATTGATCAGCGGATTAGCATCCATTTCTGATTGTGGAATCGGAAAAGTCAAACGGTAATAATCATCGTCAGAAGCTGTAAAGTCAAACTTACTCCAATGATCGCCTAAACGTTTAATCGGAAGATTGCGACGCTTAATATCATTCCATCTGAATCCTTCACCAAATAACTCTTTGCGTCTTTCAAGAAGAATTTCATCAATTAATTCGGCACCAGTTTTTGTGCTTTTACTGGCACTTGGCATGGCTCTTTGTTGTATTCTGAATAAAGCATCTTGCGCCTCGTCATCATTCCCTAATTCGGCCTCACATTCAGCTTCAATCAGAATCATTTCAGATGCACGGATGGCAATACGCTCGGCATTACCAACTTGTCCATTGTGTGCAAATTTCAATACAATGTTTCGATCGGCATCAATGGGTTCGTATACCTGAAAAAAGTTCTTTCGAGCATCTGTACTCTCAAATAAATTCACAAACTCATCATTGGCACGAATAGAGCTATAACCATACTCTGGCCAATAAAAAGAAGGAATACTCATATAAATGTTATTATCCTCTCGTGTATAAGCTATGGTGAAAATGGTTTCGCTATTGCGGTAATAAAAGCCGCTTAACATTTCGTTTAATGACATCAACTCCATGTCTTCATGAGCCTCTTTGGACATATCACGGGCTTTTTCCCACTCATTCATATCTAAATAAGCACGAGCCAAAACTGCCTTTGCCCCTCGCACATCAAAAAAGCCTTTATCCGTGTTTTCTTCCAACAAGTCAATGGCGGATAATAAGTCGACTACAATCTGCTCGTAGGTAGCTCGAACACTTGAACGATCAAAATCAGGAGAGTTGGCATCAACCGGACTGGTCACAATCATAATACCTTCTGAATCGGCATCTCTGTTATACGCCTGTCCGTACATCTCAATTAACTTAAGCATTGAATAAGCTCTTAGTACCTTTCCCTGTCCTTGTAGATTCTTAATTTGATCAGGTGTAGCGTCCGGAACATCTTCGGCAAATGCGATAATGCGATTCGCATTGTAAATAACCGAATAAGCCACCCACCAAGGGTTGGTATTATAGGAATAGTTGGCCATCACATTTAATTGATAAACTGTAACAAACCATCCGTAGTTTTCAACAGAATTGATCATGATGTCTTCGCCCATCACATCCGACATTAAAGGTCCCCACATCCCTTCGCCGGAATAGGTACTAAAAATATCGTAGGTGCCGATCAAAGCCGCTTCGGCAGTGGCAATTGAATTAAAAACTTCACTCTCGTCAATGGCTGAAGTAGGCTCCAAATGCAGAAGATCTTGGGAGCATGATGAAAGTGCAACTCCCAAAAAGGAAGCAGCAATTAATATATATATATGAAATAATCTCATGTTACTAATATTTAGTGTGATAATGGATAATAATCAGCTTATAAGTCCAGTTTAATTCCGAACGAAATGACTTTAACCCCAGGAATAACATTATTGGTTGTTCCATTGATGGCACCTTCAGGATCAAAGCCTTTATATTTGCTTAAAGTCCAGATGTTTTCCGCCGACACAAACACTTTAGCATTATTAACTTTAACTCGAGTGCTTAGTGTTTTGGGTAAAGTATAGCTCAATGAAATATTCTTTAGGCGCAGATAACTGGCATCTTCCAAAAAGCGACTCGACATTTGGTTACCTTGATCCTGATTGTTTACAATGTATCGAGGCACATCGGTATATCTATTATTGGGTGTCCAGGCATTAGCAGCATCGGCGGCTAAATTGGAACTTGGTTGAACACCATCGTGCATACCCCCTGCATAATCGTAGTTATATACTTTATTACCTACACTGAAATAGAAATAAAAGCTAAAATCAAAACCTTTATAAGCAAAGTTATTATTGATACCTCCAAAGAAATCGGGTAGTGCCGATCCCTGACGAATACGTTCAGCATCACCATAATCACTTGTTACCTGACGTCCCGTTCCCAATGGATCAAGATAAGCAGATGTTAGCTCTTCATTATTCGTAACGTCATCTGAGGCCGTATTTGTAAACCACATTGGCATACCATTTTCAGGATTTACACCGGCCCACTCACGCATATAAAATTGATATAGATCTGCACCCGGCTCAATTAATTTAGTACCTGAAATGATCTGATCAGATTCAATATTAAGTATCTCATTGGTATTAGTTGAAATATTGAAACCAAGGGTGTTTGAGTAAGGCTTATCTTTTATAAGATCCACAGATAATGTGGCTTCAAAACCGGTATTAACCATGGCTCCAAGATTGGTGGTAATTGAGCCAAAACCTTTTGATGCTGATAAGGGCTTAGCAAATAGAAGTCCATCTGAATCGCGCTGGTAATATTCAAAGGATGCATCTACACGATTAAAGAATCTGGATTCTAAACCAATATTGAAAGCTGTAATTTTCTCCCAATGCAGTTCAGTATTAGCCAACTGTGCAGCCGCAAGGCCTGAATAACCACCATAATTAGCACCCCCGGCATACAAACCTAAAGAAGCATAATTACCAATACTACTGTTACCCGAAGTACCATAACTGGCTCTCAACTTTAAGTTATTTAACCAAGATAATTCCGGCATCCAGTCTTCTTCAGAAATACGCCATCCTCCACCAAATGAATAGAACACCCCGTACTTATAATTTTCACCAAAACGAGAGTTACCATCCGAACGTAAACTGGCACTTAGATAATACTTACCGGCCAAACTGTACTTTACCTGACTTAAGTAGGAAATCATGTTCCACTCGGTAGATGAACTCGAAGGCATTTCTGGTGAGCTACCCCACATTAATTCGTGACGGTTAGGTACTGAGAAACCAGTAACTCCCGCACTTAATCCTTCGTATTTTTCGCCATGTGCCTCGTAACCCAGTAAGGCTTCAAAGTTTGAGCGTTCATTTGATTTGTTATATCGTAATATATTCGAAATATTCCAGGCTGTATTATCTGCTACTGATTGAGTGCTACGCCCTTTTACACCAGCACCGTTACCATGATTCGGGTTATAATGATTTAAACCCTTATTCTGACTATAGTCAATCGAACCAGTTGTTCTGAAGCTTAAACTTGGCAGAATTTGAAAATCTAAAAATGCATTGATTAAACCTCGATTGGTTTTATACTCATACTTATCCATGTGGGATAAGGCAACGGGGTTAAAGTCGAAAACAGCAAGGTTATCCCAGTTGTAAGTGCCATCGGCATTTTTTACTGGCGAGGCCGCGTTGATCGCTTCAGCCGAACGTACCGGATTCGCATTTTCGGAACCTGAAGGCGGTGCATTTACTTTGGAGTGAGATAAGTGCGTACTCATACCGGCCGTTAAAAAGCTGGTGACCTTTTGAGATACATTAATTTTGTTGGTAAAGCGCTCGAAGTTGGCACCAATTGTTGTACCACTATCACTAAAATAACCAAAGGAGAAAAATAACTGTGTATCCTGGTTTCCGCTCGATATGCTTAGATTGTAATTCTGTGTAATACCTGTTTTATATACCTGATCTCTCCAATCTGTATTGGTTAATACATTGGTTCCTGATATTAATTGGCCGGAGTCGTCTAATGGATTATCGCTTGAAAAAGGATTAAAGCCAACAATACCCTCTACTTTATCGTGAGCTATATCAATTGCTTCTGCATTGGTTTTACCATCATGAATAATAGCCTGATTATACAGCCCACGCCATGTTTGCTCATAGATCTGTGTTGAATTCATTAATGCATAACCATCCGACACACGCGTAGAAATACCAGATTGTGCATTAAAAGAAATTTGTGTTTTCCCCTTCTTACCCTTTTTGGTGGTAATCATGATAACCCCATTGGCCGCACGCGAACCATATAAAGATGATGCAGCAGCATCTTTAAGAACCGTTAAACTCTCAATATCGTTTGGGTTAATATCCGACAAAGCTCCAGACATTGGCACGCCATCAATAATATAAAGTGGTGCACTGCCACCAAAAGAACCAATACCACGAATTCGAACAGTGGCTGAAGCACCAGGCTGGCCTGAACTAGCAGTGACTTGCAATCCTGCAGTAGTTCCTTGCAAAGATTTCTCGAAAGATGTTACCGGACGATCTTCAATAATTTTATTATCTACCACTTCTGCAGCACCGGTAAAGGCTTCTTTGGTTGTTGTTCCGTAGGCTACAACCATAACATCTTCAATTTTCTGGCTATTTTCTGCCATGGCAACGTTAATGTTAGATCTACCCTTAACGGCTTCCTCCACAGCAGTCATTCCAATAAACGAATACAACAAAATAGTTTCGTCGTCAGGAACCTCAATTGTATATTCTCCATCAAAATTAGTAACCGTTCCCACTGTTGTTCCTTTGATGGATATGTTTACACCGGGTAGCGTTAATCCGGTTGATAATTCAGTTACTACACCTTGTATTGTTTTTTGTGCATTTGAAAAAGCAGACAATACAAAGCTAAGTATGACAGCCAATATTAATGCCCTCATATTATTTTTATTAATTAAGTATTAATACTTTAAAAAAATTATAGCCCTCACATATGTGAAGAAAAGCCAGAAGTGGTATGGTTAAATACTAGTGATACTAAGTATGATTACTAAACACCACTAGCATTTATTTTATTGACAATCTGCGACTAAAATTGGAATAGCTGTTTCTCTTGGTAATTCATCAGCATAATCTAAATGATAGAAACTAGCTTTATAACTAGGATTATAATCCTTATCAAATTCTCCAGCCAAAATACGATTTAACAAATCACTCATTGAGCACAATGTAACGTCATGATCAGATGGCATAACCATTTCTAAGTAGTTACCGCTATAACCAAAAGCTGCAAGGTTCGGAAAAGCATTAAATTCAGTAACGTCATTCAAATCCATCTGTATGGTGCTTTGAACTTCTAACAACTCATCAAATCCACTAAGTATACAATCAGTAGTACTTACTGGAGTTCGAAAGGAAATATTTATAGAATTCGCTCCATCTAAAACACTAAATCCGTGAAACCAAGCTGTTTTTTCACTAATAATGATGTTATAACGTTGATTGTGTATATCCGATGATTTTTTTAGGGAATTAAAAATACTAACAACAGGATTATCGTTACCATTGCTATTACATTCAATTTTGCTTCCCCCAATTTCGCTTACGGCATTTAAGCCTTCATAACTATCAAATTTGTTATTTCTGATATATACATCACCATTGATAAAAGTAAGCTTGTCAAAAGCAGACAATTCAAATGCCGCATTATCTCCACCTGTAGAGCCTCCAATAGATGAACCGATTCCATTATTATTATCGGATATGGTGAAGTCACCATCAATCAGCTCTAAATTATTACATTTTATTTCCTCAAAAAAGTAAATCTCGTTTAGAGATAAACTTCCCATTTTGCTACCTGAGTAATCCAGAAGCTTTAGGAAAGACGCAAAAATTGTTAAATCACCAACCTCTCCTAAGGTCACAGTAACTCTATCATCTTTTTGCTCTTCGTTACCGAGACTTGTAAGATTCACATTCCCTCTCACATTGGCATATGATAAATCAAGGTTTATTAATTTACTTTGGTACCATTTATCCTTGTTGTCAATCACTAAATTTCCGCCAACAACATCTAAAACTGGTGTTAAAAGAGTTGTTAGATATAAATTGTTAGAACACATATATCCACTCTCAATATAAACCAATTTATCTGCACTAAATGAAGTTAATGACGGATTATCAGTAATATATACTCCATTTCCAACACTTATCAATTCAGTAAATGACACTTCACTATCTTCAACACTTATATCATTAATGATTAATGCCCCATTAATATGCTGTATGGTATTAAAGGAAAGCTCCGATCCACCAACTACCTCAAGTTCGTTTCCTATCATAGTAACGGCATTCATCATTTCAACATGCTCGCTTTTTGAAACAACTACTTTACCTGAAACAATACTGGCTCCACTGTTTTTTAAATTCGTATAATCCTCATTGGTAAGCACATTACCATAAAACACCATCGATGAATTGTATTCTACTGTTTCTTCAAGTTCTTGAAGTTGCGCCAAGAGAGTATCAAAATCACCATTCATTGCCAGAATGCTTGCTTCTAATTTTGCAATTTCAGCTAACAAAGCCGCCTGTTGATCTTCTTCATACTTGCTAAGCTTTTCATCAAGGTCATTAATTTGCTTTTGCAAATTATCAATATCTTCTTTTACACAACCATTAAGAATAATAGCTGCCATAAAAAACAGAAATGATAGTTTTATAAATTTCATATTAAGTAATTTTAGTGTGGTATTTTTTGTTAATCAAATGTATTTATCATCGCATTATTTGTGGTCTCATGTGGTTTTCATGTGTCTCAGTCTCACTAAATATGCGATTATCTATAATTTAAAATATTAGTATCCAAGCCTATAGGATATCTGGATAGAGGCTCAAACGTTCTGATCTAAAAACAGCTCCTGTAGCCTTTGGGAATAGTACCTGTGCATCAAAAACCAATTCACCTTGCTCTGTAACTTCAATCATTCGTGCTTTAAACGGAAATTCATAATTGATAATCCCAGGCATTAGAAAACGATTACCTGTAATTCTCCCAAAATCTACATCGCTTATAAAAGGTGAATAAGCTGATACTCCCAGGTTCTCTCCATATGACCATACTTGCTTAATCGTTTTATTCACTATGTCTATTTTATATTCAACTCCCATACTATAGGATATTTCGGGTTGCTCAAATATTGATAAAGCTCCGGTCCTATTCCCATTGTTAAAATAAAACAGATTACCATTAGGTAAAATTAAGGGTGCATGCTGTCCCCATGGCCAACTAAAGCCTTCTCCATCAGCAACACCATTTTGTATCTCTTGCGAAAACACCTGATTATTTTCATCAATTGCCTTAAGTAAATAATCTCTTGTATCTAGAGATCCGTTGCCATCGCGACCTGATAATTCCCATCCCGCATGTGGTGCAATAATCCATATTGGCTCATTATCTTTTGTTAGTTTAATGAGTCCCTGATTTCTTGCCGAAACAATGATGCATTCATCATTCTCATCATACCACAGTGCATTAACATGAGCCCAGTCACTTGCTCCGGCTTTCAGATAGAGAAAGTCTCTATCAACGTCAAGAACATCACGTAAATTCCACTCATTTATTATATCACCAGTTTCACGATCAATCTCAATAATAAAGTCGCCCGTAGTATTAATATTGGCTCCTTTATATAAAATTGGTTCTGCTGTTTTTTTGGTTACACAAGCCAATAAGTTACCTGTCACAGGTTTTTCATATACTGAATAATCAAAAACATAGTCCGCTGGTAATCTCCAATTACGAATCAAGTTACCCAGTACATCTACTTCCATAACAGAATGGGATTGGATGGTGTAAAAATTACCATTGGCTAAGGGTTCAAACGAACTCCATACCAAACCTTCCGGTAATATCTTTGTAAGATTAAGATACCAACGAATATCTCCATTATCATCAAAAATAAATGGTGTTTTTCCACCTTCAGAGTTTGATGCAAAGGACGACATATAGCCACTTAAATGCATACCTGGCTCCATCTTAGTTTTATCAATGGTATTTATGCTAACCGTAGGTAATAGTTCATGTAATGGATCGGTAGTAATTTCAAGTGTATCTGTGGCTCTTATTTGGCCATTCTCATTTAATAAACTAACAACTACTTTATTGGTATAATCGGCATACAAACCCAGAACAGGAATTGCATGTGATTCTTGGAAGGATTTAAATTGCTTTGATAAAGTGATGCCATTAACTTCTTTTCCTAATACCGAAATTGAAATCAAATTCTTCACCTTACCATTGTACTTTAAACTTGCTGTTAAGGGAGCAATCCCTGATGGATTTATACGAATCTCATAACTCTCTTCATTAAATTCACCAATAGAATTAAGCTCCAGGTCTTCATCGTTCAGTTCTAAACGACATCTCCAATTAACTTTATCAAAAGCATAATCTGTTATCATCCAATTAGGGACAATAAGGGAATTGGCTCCTTCAAAGTTAAGTTCAAGTGAATCGCCTGACTCGTGTGCACTAATTTCCAAAAGAAGCATACTATTTTGATTCATGGTATACAACTCGTTTTTCAAGGAGTTGATATCGTTGATCTTAATAAGTAACTTTTGCTGAGCTTCCAGCTCACTTATTTCATCATGCAAATCTTTAGTACATGATATAATAGAAAGGCTTAATGCTATTCCTAATATTATTTTTTTAAACATAACATTGTATAATTTATGCCCACGAAAGCATTACTCTAAATTGAATTAGAAATAAGGGGCTGATTTAAATGGTCAGCCCCTGTAATTGAAATATATTATTGCTTTATAATTTTAATAACCTTTGTTTCACCATTTAGCTTAATTGATAAAAGGTAAATACCATTCGACATATTGGATATATCAATTGTGTTTTTATCCGAATTAAGTTCAAGTGTTTTAATGGCTGAACCTGAAGTGTTATATATCGTTAAAGTGGCATCCGAGCTAAGGTTAACAACTATAAAATCACTGGCTGGATTTGGATAAACATTAAAACTAAAATCCGTATCTGCATTAATAGCTGTTAGAACATTATTAACTGTTCCATCACCAGATATTCCAATAGTAGAATCATCCCAACCATTCTGAGGTACTAAATCTGTATCTACTCCATTGTACGCAAACGGTTGACCTGTACCTCCGCTTAGGAAGTTTAGTTCCCAGGCTTCGGTTAATCCTGAAGCTAACGTGGAAGTATTCCATGTTATTGCGATCTGCCCATCATATGCATTACTTGGATCGGATAATACGAAATAAGGTTTTTCATTTAACAGTGTTTCTGCCTCTACATATGTACCTGCTAGTGCGCCTCCATAAGGGCCTCCTGTAATAGTCACGGTCCGTGCAACAAAATTATCTTCGGTTCCATCACCTGATACTCCCATGGTAGAATCATCCCAACCATTCTGAGGTACCAAATCTGTATCTGCTCCATTGTACGCAAACGGTTGACCTGTACCTCCGCTTAGAAAGTTAAGTTCCCAGGCTTCGGTTAATCCCGAAGCTAACGTGGAAGTATTCCATGTTATTGCGATCTGCCCATCATATGCATTACTTGGATCGGATAATACGAAATAAGGTTTTTCATTTAACAGTGTTTCTGCCTCTACATATGTACCTGCTAGTGCGCCTCCATAAGGCCCTCCTGTAATAGTCACAGTGCGTGCAACAAAATTATCTTCCGTTCCATCACCAGACAATCCAATAGTAGAATCATCCCAACCATTCTGAGGTACTAAATCTGTATCTGCTCCATTGTACGCAAACGGTTGACCTGTACCTCCGCTTAGAAAGTTAAGTTCCCAGGCTTCGGTTAATCCTGAAGCTAATGTGGAAGTATTCCATGTTATTGCGATCTGCCCATCATATGCATTACTTGGATCGGATAATACGAAATAAGGTTTTTCATTTAACAGTGTTTCTGCCTCTACATATGTACCTGCTAATGCGCCTCCATAAGGGCCTCCTGTAATAGTCACGGTCCGTGCAACAAAATTATCTTCGGTTCCATCACCAGACAATCCAATAGTAGAATCATCCCAACCATTCTGAGGTACTAAATCTGTATCTGCTCCATTGTACGCAAACGGTTGACCTGTACCTCCGCTTAGAAAGTTAAGTTCCCAGGCTTCGGTTAATCCTGAAGCTAACGTGGAAGTATTCCATGTTATTGCGATCTGCCCATCATATGCATTACTTGGATCGGATAATACGAAATAAGGTTTTTCATTTAACAGTGTTTCTGCCTCTACATATGCACCTGCTAGTGCGCCTCCATAAGGGCCTCCTGTAATAGTCACGGTCCGTTGTGCATTTACATCAAATCCTGATAAGCTTAACATCAATAGACAGAGGGCTGCAATTGTGTTTAATCTTAGTAGTAGTCGTTTCATAAATAAAATTTGTTAATTAATACTCATCTGATTTAACCTGATTAGTTAATCGAGACTTGGCAAATATATTTTATAACGGCAAGGGTGTAGTGTCTTCAAAATATCAGTAGTCTCATTCTCATAAAAATCATATTTAAATGACAACTAAATGCAACTAGAACATTGGGATACTACACTTTAGGTGAGACAAAATTGGATGAAAGTATCTCGATATTACAGCCAAATACTTATATCTTAAATAGGCCAGCATATTCATTGGGGGTTTTGCCAGTGTGTTTTTTAAATGCTCTATAGAAGGTAGCCTTTGAGTTAAATCCGGCCATTTCGGAGATATGAATTAAGGTGTAATCTTTTATTTTCCCTTCACCAATCAAGCGAATCACTTCTTTTGTTCGATATCCACTAACGAAATCATAAAATGACTGCCTTAATTCATCATTAATTAGTTCCGACACTTTTATTTTATTAAGGCCAGTCCCTTCAACTATATCATGTATAGTCATGTCACTTTTCAGGTAAGGCTTCTCGCCTTCCATAAAATCGAGAATCAATTGCTCACCGGTCTTTTCTTGTTCATCCGATGCTTGCAAGTTTTTAATCTTCTGTTCACCATGATTTGTGTTGACCTTAAGGGTAAATTTACCTCCTGTATCGAAAGTAAAAAACTGTGTCCTTTTAATCGTAAGGATCCCCATCCAGAATGTGAGAATTGTAATGCCTAAATAGTACAGCTTAAATAAATCAAAAGGTATAGTCGTTATCACTAACTCCAAAAAGACACTTGTTGTTCCAATAGCCCACAGGACAACATTAATGATTACAAATTGCTTTAACCAACTAATAATACTCTGCTCGTTGTGAGAAACCCTATTTCCGCGAAAAAACTGATATCTATGAATTATTCTTACTGATATGACGGTATAAAAAATACCTTGAAGAATTATAATAACATCAGTAACCTTCAAAACTGTTTTTAACCAGCTTGGAAGACCTGCTTCAAAGATCTCAATTTTTGTCTCAGCACTATTTAAGACAAAAGGAGCTATGGCAATTAAATAAATAAGGAATGGAATAAAATGAATAATTATTGTTCTATAGTTTCTGGCTTCCCGGTTTAAAAAAGTTTTAACGTAAATAAAGACTAATGGAAAGAAAAGTAAATTTAAACTCGTGAAAAGACCAAAGAGGTGTGGATACTTAAAGAAAAAAGCTTTTGACTGAATAACAAAGGCAAAAACCGTTATGCCCCAAACAAATGTTAATACTGCTAAAACCCGATTTGCAGAAAAATTCTCAACATAGAACCATAAAAGAACAGCCATTAAAATCGAAACAACTCCCCCAAATAGTAGAATTAATTTAAATATCTGTGATACTTCCATTGTGGCTAGACTTTAAATTTACAACTAATATTTCCAGATAAGAATACACCTTAACATTCTATGCATAAGCACCATGAAATAATTATTACTTTGCAAATGTAGAGTGTCAGTCAACAAAATACTTACACATTAAAATCAATCACTTACATAAAACACTCAAAGTGTTATCATCATGCAGAATGATAAGCAACAGAACGAGATTACCCTATGTTGTAACCAGTCAAAATAGTCCTAAGAAATAGAATCACGTCTTTATGAATAGACTTTCGTTTTAATTCGAAATTATAGTTCGCGAAGATATTTCTTAGCTGAAATTTCGAAACTATATTTAAAAAGAAGATCGTCTCACAATTATAAACTGATACGGTTTCATGATACTTTTATGAGCGTATTAAGCTATTTATCTGACGTTTAAATGAGACAAAAAATTGATTCTTACTTTAAAAAAAGTACCTCTTAGTTCTATTATATAAAGGATACAACAATCATCGAACACAGAAAAGGTGGTTTGGCATAGACATCGACTTCGTTTAATAACACTATTAAATAAACTAGTTCGATAAAATCCAATGTTGTATATTGGCTTAGAGTTAGGAACTTCAATAAAATAAATGATTACAATTACCGGTGGAGCATATAACCCCACAGACATGTTCAGCGATCTCAGTAATAAACTAAATGCCGAATGCGATGGCGAAGAGCTATTTGTAGATAATCATAATGGTTTATTCCATCTGGTAAGCTACACTTTCTTTGGGAATTGTTTTATGAATGTTGGTCAATTAGAGGCCAATCAAGCCGTCTGCTTAAAAAATGAAGCTAAAGATCAAAGGCGGGTCATATTGCGTATTATTTACGAGGGAGTATCTGATTATAATAAAGGTAAAAAAACGAATACCCGAAATGAACTTTTACTTTATAACAGCAATCAAAGCTTTGAGCACATCATACCTAAAGATAATAGCGTTAAATGGATAACATTAAGTTTTCCTGCAGAGATGTATAATTTTTTATCTGAAGAGATAAATTTTGAGTTGAAATCCCTTATTCTCAAAGATCAAGCCTGGTTTACCTACTTCAGTATTACACCTGATTTAGAAAGTTTAATTCGAACTATTTTCGAAAGCATTGATAACAAATCGATACGACATTCCATATTTCTATCAAGAATCATTGAAATATTTGGCCTATTACGATTGAAGTTGGACGAAATCAAGTTTGGGGTATCAACAGGCAAAAACGCCAAGGAAATTGAAAATCTCATTGCCTTTAAAAATAGACTTTTATCGGATTTTAGTATATCTCCTATTCTTCACCAATTAGCAGATGAAATGCATATGAGCGAATCTACCTTACAACGCTCATTTAAAGAGGTGTTTAATATGCCTATAATCCAATTCTTTAACCAAAAAAGAATGGAAGAAGTACATAGGCAAATAAAGTATACTGATAAAAGCATAACTGAAATAGGAATTGACCTTGGTTTTACACACATTCATCATTTAAGCACTGCCTTTAAAAAACACTTTGGCTACTCCCCAAAATCATTAAGATCATGATTTATTTACCATGTCATTTAATTAAACTGCGCTAAAATCAATTATTAACAACGTTTTGTGCGTAAGCATTCAGTAAAACAGTTTGTAAATGATAAAATCATTCAACAATACCATCACTTGTTGTGGTATTAAATCAAGCCTATCTCTTTTAATCGCTGAACCAGAAATTCACCTGCAGTGATATCATCATATTGAATTAGATTTTTTGGATCAATACAATTCTCCAAACAATTTAGTTTCATATCACTGACCGGATGCATAAAAAAGGGTATGGAAAAACGTTCGGTATGCCATTCTTCTTTTGGAGGATTAACCACACGATGAACCGTTGATACCAGCTTATTATTGGTATGCCTCGACAGCATATCTCCCACATTAATGATCAACTCATTGTCTTCTGCCACTGCCTCAATCCATTCTCCTTGCTTATTCTGCACCTGCAACCCCTTACCCTGAGCACCCATCAATAAAGTAATCAGATTAATATCGGTATGTTCAGCTGCCCGGACAGCACTCTTCGGATGATCTTTAATGGCCGGATAATAGATGGCGCGGAGTATGCTGTTGCCCTCACTTACAAAAGGATCAAAATAGAACTCATCCAGACCGATAAACAAGGCCAACGCCCGCAGCACATAAGAACCTGTCTTTTCAAGTAGTTGATAGGCTTCCACTCCCAATCTATTAAATTCTGGCAACTCCTCCACCTCTATATTAACAGGATAAACGCCTTTGTATTTCGAATCTTCTTTCAGCTGCTGACCAAAATGCCAGAATTCTTTCAAGTCTCCCTCTGTTCTTCCCTTGGCATGCTCTTTACCAAATGAGGTAAAACCACGTTGTCCACCAATGGCCGAGCCTTCGTATTTCATTTTTACCTCATTCGAAAGCGCAAAGAAATTCCTAACTTGCTTGTACAAAGCCTCGGACAATTCAGCACCTAAAAAATGGCCTTTAAGAGCTACAAAACCAATCTCTTTATAGGCTTTGCCAATCTGATCAACGAACTGTTGCTTTATTTTCGGATCTTCCGAAAGAAAATCACTTAAATCGACCTTGGGAATTGAAGTTACTTTATCCATAGAACTATTCAGCTATTTATTCAGTTTCAGAAGATAAGGTATTCTCTACATAAAATCAAACTTTGAACTTTCCCACAAATGTAGAACCATCCCTACTTATTTTTTTTCCATATAAGTGGGGTAAAATCATTTTCATGCGGTATACCACCGACATGCCATAATTAGTTAACAATTTGAAACCTTTATTATAGAAGAAAACTATAAAGGTGATAATAAAGAATAGCAAAAAACTAAATGAAATACCTCTTATATCTATTTTCTATACTTGCTTTTACAGCTTGCCAAAACAATGAACTTATAGATCCTCAGGACCAAATAGAAAAAGTCGATGGGCATCCAAATATTCTTTTAATCATAGCCGATGATATGGGTTTGGATGCCACTCCGGGTTATTCCGAGGGTGTTATCAAACCTTCAATGCCGCACCTTGATCAGCTGGCTTCGCAAGGAATTATCTTCGAGAATGTCTGGTCTTACCCCCTCTGTTCGCCAACAAGGGCATCTATGCTTACCGGCAAATACGGCTATCGAACAGGAGTACTGAGTGTTGAGAACAATTATATCTCAAGCAGCGAAACCAGTATTCAACGTTATCTCGACTTAAATACCGAATCGGCCTATGCACATGCTCATATCGGGAAATGGCATCTGTCAAAGTACAATCAAACCACTGTCCCAAACGATATGGGTATTGGCTATTATGCAGGACTTATGCAAGGTGGTTTAACGGATTATTATAATTGGAATTTAAACATTAACGGTACGGCAGAGATCTGTGAAGAATACAATACCACCAAACTTACCAATCTAAGTATCGACTGGATTAAAGCGCAGGACAAACCCTGGTTTTGCTGGCTAGCCTACTCTTCGCCACATACGCCTTTTCATTATCCACCAGCTGAAATGCATAATAAAAGTGGCGATACCGATGATAATCTATCGATGTATATGGCAATGCTTGAAAGTATTGATTTCGAGATAGGACGAATTTTGGATGCCTTGGATCAACAAACAATCGATAATACCCTTATTATTTTTGTGGGAGATAATGGAACGACCAAAGAGGTACTTCAATCGCCATATCGAGGCCGAAAAGGAAAGGGTTCTTTATATCAGGGTGGAATTAATGTGCCGCTTATCGTTTCGGGCAAAGGCGTTACGCGCAAGAATGCAAGAGATGAAAATCTGATCAATACAACAGATTTATTTGCAACAATAGCAGAGGTCGCCGGAGCTGGCATCATATCTTATCAAGAAAGCTATAGCTTTAAAAACTTATTGAGTAGCGAGATTAAGGGTTTGCGCGAGTTTAATTTTTCTGAAATAGACCATGGCGATAATTACCGCTATACCATTTCTGATGGTGAGTACAAACTCATTACTAACAACGACTCTGATGACGAGCTCTATAATTTACTTGACGATCCTTACGAAAGCAATGATCTGTTCAATAGTAGCAACAGTTCAGATGCAGAAGCTATACAAAAATTAAGGCTACAAGCCGCAACCATTCACAATAATTAAGCATAGGCATGAAGAATTACCTAATAATAGTATTAACACTTCCACTTTTTCTATACAGTTGCAAAAATGATGCTGTTCAGCCTGAAGTGGAATCAGAACATGACGATATCGTTTTAACACATAGCTATCCAATTGTAGATACCAAACAAACGAATTTCTATGACAATGATAACAAGATGTCTACTGTTCCTGTAGTTGGTGATCCATTTTATGGGCAGGATGCGCAATTCTCAACTAACAGTCCTTCGTATACAAGTAACTCCAATGCCACAGTTAGCGATAATATAACAGGATTGATTTGGGAAAAGGCCTACCAACGAATGACCGACAGTGAAGCAAGGGCCTATCTGATTGAGAAAAACAAAGGTGAATACAATGACTGGCGTATTCCAAGCATCAAGGAACTCTATTCGTTGATGCAATTTAACGGAACGGATGTCAGTTCAACCGACATGGACAGCGAACCACCTGCAAGTGCCATTCCATTCATTGATGATGCCTACTTCGACTTCGACTACTTTGCCAATGGCGAGCGCTCCATTGATGTGCAATATTACAGCAGTTCAAAATATACCGCTTATGTAATGACCAACAGCGAGAGTCTATTTGGACTCAACGTGGCAGATGGTCGTATTAAAGGATATCCTTATGAATCGCGCGGAGCAGAAAAAGATTACTCTGTGAAACTGGTACGAGGCAATAAGGCTTATGGCATTAATGATTTTATAGATAACGGAGATAATACCATAAGCGATAAAGCCACTGGCCTAATGTGGGATAAAAACGATAGTAATAAAGGGATGGAGTGGGCCGAAGCTTTGGAATGGGCACAAACCATGAATGCTCAAAAACATAGAGGATATGATGACTGGCGTGTGCCCAACGCAAAAGAATTGCAGAGCATCGTCGATTATTCACGATCACCTCAAGCAAGCAACAGTGCAGCCATTGATCCTGTTTTTAATATCTCAAAGATAAGCGTTGAAACTGGTTTGGAAGATTACCCCTTCTTTTGGAGTTCCACTACACACTTAAATACCAAGTGGGCCAGTTCGGCTGTTTACATTTGCTTTGGAGAGGCCTTGGGCTTTTTCCCCGAAGGTTCTACTTCAGCCATTGATGTGCATGGAGCCGGTGCACAACGCAGTGCCCCTAAATACGATAATGGAAAGGATTACTCCAGTGGTCACGGGCCACAGGGAGATGTGGTTCGTTTTAACAACTATGTTCGTTTGGTTAGAACGATAGAGTAGTGTTTTTTTAATTAGTATAAATATTAAGAGGATGCCCAAAAATTTGGACACCCTCTTCGCATTACCCCTCAACGAAATTTTTACTTATTCTTTAATAATTTTAAACGGTTTTTGTCCGTCAATAAACAAGAAATAGATACCCGTCGGATAAGCACTCATATCGTACTGATAGTGCTTTGAATCTACTTCGATAATATCAATTAATGTGCCTTTCATATCAAAGACTTTCACCTGACTTGACTCATCCGCAAGTTCAATATTTAGGATGGAAGATACCGGGTTTGGATAGGGCGCTTTCAACAAACTTTCACTTGAATCGATATTTGTTGGCACGCAATTATCTCCTACCGTATAAGAAAATACTTTTGTCACCGATAAACCTCCGGCAAAGGCAAATTTACAAGCTAATTGCAGAACAGCTCCAGGTGTTTGATTGCTTAAACTTATTGTAAATACGCCGTTGTTGTTCGACATTGGTGTTTCAACAAAACCAGAAGTTGTATTCCAAAGGTAGGCCACTTGACCGTCTTTATTATCCAATAATTCAAAGCTGATATTTACATCATTTCCCGAAGTGGAAAATGCATAATTATAACCAATATCGAATGCTCCTTGTGAAGCCTCAGCTGAAGTACCAGAACAAGCATTATTGGTGCTTTCTGAAGTGGTGGCGTTTAATACAAGAGGATTATTGGCCGCAGCATTACCCGAATTATCCGATGCAGTCACCGTAAACGTATAGGCTGTTTCCGGATTCAATGCCGTGATTTTATAGCTTGTTTCTTCTCCTGAAATACCTGTTGTGGTTTTAGTTATTCCATTATAGGCAATCTGATAAAGCAAAGCTCCTGAATTATCATCAGCATTTAAGAGAATTTCCACACTCGATTGGCTAATCTCTCCAACACTTGCGGTAAAAGCAGTAGGCGCTTCATTATCTGGTGCGCAATTATCACCTACTATGTATTGAATATATTTTGTAACGGCCAATCCTCCAGCAAAAGCAAACTTACAGGCTACACTAATGGTTGAGCCAAGAGGCTGCGCTGTTAGCACTGTTGAGAAGGTTTTACCTTCAACATGATTCATTGGAGTTTCGGAAAATGGGTTTTCGTTAAACAAGTAGGCCACCACTCCATCTTTATCATCCTGAAGTTCAAAAGTAACCGTTACATCTGTTCCAACGGTTTCAAAGGCATAATTATAACCTACAGTGAATGAACCTTCACGCGCTTCACTTGAATTGCCCGTACAAGAGCGTACTTCCTCAAAAGACATATTAATGGTCTGTGATTCGCCAATGGCGCCTCCATCATCAATGGCCTTGGCTGTTAAAGCATAATCTCCTGCAGTACTGGTCCATTCAATAGCAAATGGAGCCGTGTTGTCAGAATCAATTAAGGCATTGTTTTGATAAAAGTCTACACGCTGAATCGTTCCATCCAGATCGCTTGCACCTGCTGTTATGCTAATTTCTTCACCCTCTTTAAAACTTGCCCCTTCTTCCGGTGAAGTTAACGAAACCGTTGGAATAATATTGGCCGTACTACTAACTATCACCAATACCTCATCACTTGCCGTTCGCATATCAATATTTGTCACCTCAAGTTTAAAACGATAAACACCTTCAAGTAATCCACTAATCGAAGGCTGAGCCAAAGTATTATCGTCATAGCTCACTGCGGAAGGTCCATAAATCTGTGTCCACTGATAAGTTAAGGCCTGACCTGTAGATTCGCTGCTGCCTGTTGCATCCAAAGTAGCTGTAGACAAAGGCCAAAGCACTTTAACATCAGCTCCTGCTGAAGCTCTAGGGAAAGAATACGGGACATCGCCGGTGCGTGTAAAGGTCATTCTACCAAAGTTAAATTCGCCGCCGGCATACTCAACTCGAAGTACATGTTCACCTTCTGTCAAGACCAGGTCCGTTACGCTTTTAGAAGCCCACACATCCCATGAGGTGCTTGAAGTGGAAGGTACACTAATATTGGAGTCTATTGATTCATCATCCACCACCAAAGAAAAAGGTCCGCCTCCGGCGGCATTTCCTGAAGCATAACGGAAACTCATGTCGTATAAGCCCGACTGCGTTACATTAACCGTGTATTCTGTCCACTCGCCACTTGCAATATGACTTATAAATTTTCCTTCGGAATTATCTGCTGTGGCATCCACATTTTCATTTGTTCGGTAGTCACCTGCATTGCCGGCTGATACGTCCACATATGAGATACCTTGTCCCAAACCTCCTTCAAACTTATCGTAATTACCGGCCTCAATCACTCCAGGCAAATCAAATGCCGCTCCGAGGAAGGGCAATTGTTCGCCCACTTGTACATTTACGGTATTGCTCACAATAAAATCCTCACCAACATATACTTTTGCATACAATCCATGAATACCCAGGATCAAGTTCTCAGCTTTAAAGGTATAAGGCGCAGCTGCCTTGGTTCCAATAAAGGTACTTCCATCGTAAAAGTCCACTTTAGTGATACCTGCACCTGATGTTTCAACTAATAAATTAACACTGCCATTGGCATAAGCACGTGTAAAATCAGAACTTAATTCGCCCGAAGCATCTATATCTTTACTGGTAACCATTGCATTCGCCGGCACATCTAATGTATACCCATCCGAGTACCTAACCGTCAATGCGGCATTCGTATAGTTATGTGCCACATAAGTCTTATCACCATCCTTATCAAACACCACCGCAATAGGATAATCCGCCGTGATACCACTATTGACTTTACCCATGGCATTCATATTGTGCAGCCAGTGATAGGTTTGCGCATCCGATATACCAAACTTTAAATTTCGCTCAGGATAGGAGTCGTACAAATCAATGGCTCCCTGTGGATCAACAAAGGCCTGATATTCCCACATCACATCGTGCCACAGATTTGGATTTTCTTCATTACTAAGGATTCCTGTATTGGCTTTTATCTCATTCCAAAGCTTTTCAACGTAAGCGGTATTGTGACCAAGATAAAGTGAGCCCCCATGAATCGGATACATCTCAATGCCATAGGATGCGGCAATATCTGCTGTCCAAAATGTTCCATTGTCATAGGAATTACCCCATACACGAGACACCAGACTGTATTGTTGATCTTGCTTAAAGTTACGCTCGTACATATCAAACCAATATTCCTCAATGGCCGTTTGCTCTGTAGTATAAAGGTAAATACCCAAATCGCGAATGGCATCATTTCCTGTGATGCTTCCCCAATGTATCAGCGAAGAATTAAACTGCATACTCTCGGATGTGGACTCCTGATCATTTCCTTGAGGAAAACTGGCAAAACCATTGGCCCAGCAGTGTCCGGCATAGGGACTGAAATTGCGTAAGAATGGGAACTTGTCATCATTCCTGTCCTGCGATGCAGCATCTCTAACCAGTAGATTAATCATATCGCCCCACTGAGCAGCCCAACCCGGCTCAAATTGTTCCATAAAGGCAGCAGCATGAATAAAGTATCCCCAATGAAAATGATGATCATTAATATTACTATCCTGACCATGACCAGCCGGATAACCTAACATGGCCGACCAGGTATTATTATAATAAAATAAAAAGGCCACCTCTCCGTTTTGGTAAGTCAACCAATCTTCAAGACGTTCTTTTACAGTTGCCACCATTTTATCTCTGGCCTCGGTATTTCCCATTTGATCTGCAATACGAGCTGTTTGAATCAAACGGTTCATCACCTGACCTTCATTGTAAGAATCAGTCCAGGTATCTAAACCATCATTTTCAATCTGACTGATTTTGGAAGCCAGTTCTGCAGGGCTAAAACCGTCGCTATAATTGGCTAAATATGGTAAGGTCGGTAAGATACCCTGGTAAGTATTCTCAACACTAAAAAAATTGCCAACCAAGGTCATTAGCTCCCCTCTAACTGATGGATAGCTGTCTCCTGCAGGCTGTGGTGAATCGCTTGCCAGATTAGCCCATTGGTGAGGCAATAAACCTAGAAGCATATTGGTATTACTTCCTTCCTTTACTTCTGTGCTTACTGTGAAGTCCGTGCGTATTACAGAAGTACTTTCATTATATGACCATGATGTAGCAGAGCCTGTAGGAAATACATAGGCATAGGCCTTATAGGCTGCAGCTGTAGTTGCCACATTAGTTGTAGTCAAAGGTAACATGGCCATTGACCAATAATTTTGCCCATTTAAACTTGAAGTATACACATCGCCACTCTGAGTCCAAGTACTTCCTGAAGGTGCATAGATTACAAAGTCAGCTCCACTGGCCGCATCTGTAATTAGCAACATTTCGTTGCTTATGGCAACAGTTCCGGCATTCACTGTTATCTCAGCTACATCACTACTTCCTTTGGTGAAATACAAAAAGGGCATGGCAATTCCAGAGGTCACATTTAAGTTGTGTGTGCCATCGTTCCAGTCCATACTCACTGTCCAGTCGGAATAATCAGAAACTGTAGCTCGAGAAGCATTTAAGGATTCTACACCAACCACGATTGGCTCTTGATCGCCATAAACACCCCATGGAATATAACTTACTACCAAACCATCGTTTCGGGTTTGGAGACCCAATGGATAGTTAAACATATTGGCCGTATGATTTTCTTTGATCAAACGCGACCACCAATCATTGGTAGGTACCGGTTTACCCATTGCATTACCACTTAGCTGCGGAGATCCCGATGGATAGTCATTTCGTCCGGCAATATCCTTTCCGGGAAATGAGGTGGTATAACTACCATCTCCAACGGGGATTGTCTGTGCCTGACCTATCAACAGCAGGACATTTAGACATACTGCTAAAAGAAAGAACTTTTTCATAATTTATGGATTTATTACGGCCAGACATTATGCTTGTATAACCGGTATGTGGAAAAATAAGGGGCAAAAAGTATTTCTATTAACTAGAAAATTTACGGTTTGTAACTTTACTTTCGTTTCACCCCTAAATCCCCTGAAGGAGACTTAAGTCCCCTTCAGGGGAATCGAAGATCGGCGAAGCCAATTAGGGGTAATAAAAAAATATTTGATTACAAATTAAAAGCAACTTAGTTATGATTTTTACATTTTGTACACCCTCTATATTCTTGGATTCAAATAATATTATTTTTTAATCAGCTTAGATGTTGCTCCATTGGCAGATACAAAGTATACACCTTTGGCAAGATCGGCTACATTAATCGATTCGCCAGTAATGGTAACTTTCTTGACAAGGCTGCCTGATGCCCCATAAATCTCAACTGAAGTCCCGTCTTCAAGACCTTCAATAGTAAGTACGTCAAACACCGGATTAGGGTAAAGTTTCAGCTTTTCGATCTTCGTATCACCAATGGCAGTTGGTGTTCCTTTATGGAAATAGATGTTATCTAAGTAAATGATTGATTGACCTGAACCAACAAATTTAAGGTGAAGAATATCACTCATTGACAAGCCTTGAATGGTAAAGCTTGACAAAGGAATATCATAGCTATTCCATTGATCGAGGCTGATTGGAGACATAAAGAAAGCCCTTTCGCCAGTGGTTTCACTAATGGGCGAAATACTTAAAGTACTTTCATTCGGTGTCCACAAATCGATATGCAGATAGGTCATTTCTGAAGCATCTAGCTTAGTTCCGATTTCTATACCTTGATAGTTGAAATTTTCATACATCAACACTTCATTACCACCAACCTGAACCGAATAAAACCAGGTGCTCTGGTTCCACCAAGGATTAAAGTTGGTATTTGGAATAGTAGCATAGTAATCACTAAATATCGAAATAACATCAGCTGCATTTCTCACAGGCGGTGTTGGTGATGAAAGCACAGGTTCCTGAAAACCAATATCGGTACTTTGTGTGATTTCGATAGGGTTATTGCCTGCATTATTTCCACTTAAGTCCTTGGCAGTTATGGAGAAAGTAAATTCGGTATCAGATGGTAAGCGCGTAAACTCATGTGATTTTTGCACTCCCGATACAGCTCCTATAGTTGTTGTTGTTCCTCCAACAGTAATAGCATATTCAATAGCTCCCGAATTATCACTTGCGTTCAATAAGAGCTCAATGCTATTGTAGCTAACATTACCTACAGATGCTGTAAATCCAGTTGGCACTTCAGTGTCTAATGTAGCGTCATCGTCATAGAAATACAGGTTGTCGATATAAACGGTATTACCACCTGCACCAATAAACTTAAACTGGTATAAGTCGGCCAAATTAAATTCCTGATCTACAAGATCGGATAGTTTGATATCATAGCTATTCCATGCATTCTGAGTTAAGGGAGTTAGATTTGCTTTTCGTTCGCCCGAACGGGTGATTGGGTAAATCTCTAATAAGGTCTCATTGGCTGTCCACACATCAATATGCAGGTATTTCATACTGGCCGCATTAATATCTTCAAATAATTCAAAGCCATGGAAGTTTAAGGTGCGTAGCTTAACAACTTCATTGCCTTGCACTTCTTCTATGCTCCCAACAGTAGTTTGATAAGGGTCCCACCAAGGGTTAAAATTGGTTCCGTCCACCGAGTTAAAGGCTTCACTAAAAATAGAAATAACTTTAGAACTGTGGTAAGAAGGAGGTGTAGGAGCTGCTGTTGTTGGCGCAGCATCTGTTACTTGAACCAGATTAATGTCATCTAACAGAAAGGTAAAGTTGGCAGATCCATCTCCCTTAATGCCATTATCAAAAATAATAATGATTTTGCGATAAGTATTTGCAGTATTGACTCCACTAAAATCGAAGCTTAGCTCTTCCCATTGATTGGCTACACTTGTAAGTTCTTCTTTTTCATGATAAACTTGGCTGTCAGAGGCATTTTCAATTTTCAATAACACTTTCGCACCTACTCGAGGCGAATAGATTTTAACCTTAAAAGTATTGCCACTGTTAAAATCGATATTATTATCCAATGTAATATAACTTCCACCCCAGGTTTCCCAATCGTTTTTAACCATTTGGGCCACTTTATTACTGTTATTAATCCCGCTTTTCTGCGGATTATCTTCAACCGTTAATACCCCTCCGTCGAAATTAGTTATATCGTAAGTGCCTGCTTCAAAAGTTAAGGGTAGGTCAGCCGCCTGGACTGTAACTATTGAAACAAACAGGCTTAGCAAAAGGAAAGGGATCGTCTTCATTTTTGACAACATGGGATTTTATTTACTGATTTAACACTTTGGTTTAGTAGATTTTGGGAAAGTAAAAAAGGGGGACAGTTGCCCCCCTATATAGTATTTTGAATTTATTACTTCTTAATTATTTTTGAAGTTGCACCATTGGCAGATACAAAATATACACCTTTGGCAAGATCGGCCACATTTACTGTTCCTCCTGAAAGTTGAACCTTCTTAATAAGGCTACCAGCTGCACCATAAATTTCAACAGAAATACCATCTTCCAAACCTTCAATAGTTAATACATCAGCTACCGGATTTGGATATAAGCTTAGCTTCTCAATTTCAGCCCCACCAATGGCTGTAGGAACTGATTCTGAATGCATAATGTTATCAAACAAGAAAGTTGATGTTGCAGATCCATCTCCTGTATTACCAAGATCAAATAAAAATACCAGTTTAAAATTATCATTAGCTGTTCCAGAAAAGTCCCAAGACATGGTTTCCCATTCTCCGGTTTTAGTAGTAAAAGAAGGAATTTCAGCTAATGCGCCACCCTCAACTTTAAGAGCAATCTTAGTTCCAATAGGAGCTTCAGTATATACATCCATTGAGATAATTTTCTTAGTGGTAAAGTCAATATTATCACTCATACCTAACCAACTTCCAGCCCAAACAGCGCCACCATTTCTTATTAATTGAGCTACCTTACCAACTCCCTGCGGATTATCAATAACAGTAGCAATACCTCCATCAAAGTTATTAAAGTCAGATGATCCAACTACGGTTTCAAAATCAATAGGGAAAGAGATAACTGCAGGAGGAGTTGAAGCTGCACCCACAACACCCGTTACATTATCAATATATGTTACACCATCAAATGGATCGTTTGCAAAATCAGTTGAATAACATGGGAAAAACACCAATAACTTATACTGATCATCAACTCCCGTTGATGTAAAATCAACTGCAATTGTTTCCCAACCTGCTCCTTGCTTCGAAAATGGAATTTCAACATTTCCACCTCCATTTAATGATTGCTCCAGTTTAAATAAAAAATCCTGAGCACCATCTGAATAAACATCAACAGTAATTGTTTTGCTTCCAGTTGCAGTGGTTAAATCAATGTAATTTGTGTTTAATTGTAATTGTGCATTTTGCCATTTTTGTCCAGACACTGAACTTGTCATAACACCAACTTTGCCTTTTCCAGAACTTGTAGGATCATCAAGCGCATTCACAGATTCCAGTCCGCTATCTGCTTTCCAGTTTTCTCCAATTGTAATATCGCTCTCAAATGTTACAGGTATAGTTTGTGCATAAGCACTTGTGGCAATGACCACCATAATTCCTAGTAAAAACTTCTTCATAATAATATGTTTTAGATTTATAAACTGTGATGATTTAAGCTTTCTAAATCATCGTTAACAAATCTATTCACAAGCCGGTTTTTAAGCTATTTTTTCACTACACTAACACTTACTTTATACCTCATTTTTACTACGTTGTTTGGCTTTAAAGTGCTCATATAAGGCATTTAAGAGTTTTGGTCTATTAAATTCGGCTCATGCAAAGAGAGACTTTGAATTAACTTTGCTTTTAAAGCGAACTTTTAAACAATCGCCATATGCTTGCATGAAGACAACTCATGTCGAGTCAAATCGGATAATAATACCGATTACCATAGTATAACTGAATTTTATATACATCCCCTACAAGTGGAATTCAAAGCTTGTCTCCGATAAATTGAATCTTGAACTAATATTGAAGAAAAAAAAGCCCCAATAAAATTGGAGCTTTCTTAATACTGATGACCGTTTACTATTCCTTAAGTACCTTAATGGATTCCACCTTATTATTGAATTCGATTTGAAAAATATAAATCCCTCTTGGCAAGTGGGCCATATCATCAAGTCTTAGATTATTACCGATTAAATTCTTTGTACAGGACTTTAGAAGTAAACCATTGGAATTAAATATTCTTAGGTCTATTTGATTTACCTCTGCATTTTCGAAAACAATGTTCATATCAGTCTTTACCGGATTTGGGTAAACACGAATTTCATTGTTTGTCCTAAGATCAGTAACAGGAGTAGCAGTGCCTTCATGATATACCCTTATATAATCAATTTCCATGGCGCTTTCCTGGAAACTTTGATCGATACCAGCTTGAATAGCCACATTTAGTATGAGGTATTGCTCCAGATCAAAAGGCCAGGTATCTGCATTTTTGACATCTGGTTTATAGCTATAATGCACCGCATCGTCAACACTAAACACTAATTTTTCGTCAGTCCATAACAGAGTATAAACATGGAATTCAGTGGAAGCAGTAGAGATCGTCTGCCCTCCATGATTAATTGTAGAACCTGAACTGGATGGTGTGTGGGTGGCACTTTGTACAAAGTTTTGATTACTCCCCCAATGTTCCATGATATCAATTTCGCCACATGCCGGCCAGGGAGTAGTGCCATAGCCTTCATTATCCCAGTAGGCCCCATCTTCATCAATATTCTTACCCAACATCCAAATGGCGGGCCATGTACCAATTCCACTTGGTAGTTTAGCTCTAATCTCCACCTTACCATAAGTAAAGGCATACTTTGAATTTAATCGGGCTGAGGTATAGTTCTTAGTTACACCCTGATCGCTATAATTTTCCTTTTTCGCCACAATTTTTAAGATCCCATTCTCAATATAGGAGTTGTCTAATCTGTTGGTATAATGCTGTACTTCTCCATTATACCAGCCTCCGCCAATGGGTAATTGATGCTGCCTAAACCATTTACTTTCATCAATATCACCATTACCATTAAATTCATCAAACCAAACCAAGCGCTCATAAACAGGATCGGCAGCGATTGTTCCATCGTAACTAAAATCATCAATATAAGCCAATACCTGATCGGTGTTATTTTCGCCATTGACCTGAATAACTATGCGATTAAAATCACTTCGCTGCGTTGGTGCTAAAGATGTAGGGTCTAAATTAACATAGGCATCATTCTCAAAATCAAAACTCACTTCTTGCCAAACATCTAATGCGACACGTTTAATAATTTCACTTTGAGTAGACCATGGAGCTCCGATGGTTCCATCCTGAAGTTTCAAGGAAACCTTATTGGTTTGACTTCCACTTAAGCCATTTGAAGGCACAAATATTTTAAGGGTAAAGGTATGATCATTTAACAGATTAAAGTTATTGGGAACATCAAATCGTACGTTTGCATATTGTCCACCGGTATCGTGATATTTTAATACAGACAATGAGGTATTTATACCTTCCTGCTTTGGATTTGAAAAAGCCACATCAATGGCACAATCATCACGAAACCAAGTTGAAATAGTTCCATCTCCTTCAAAATCATCCTGAACTTTTGTCGTTTGGCCATATGACGATATACAATAAGCCAAAAGCGATAATAAAAGAATTCTATGCTTCATCTTTAATCACATTTTAATACTATCTTATCTGCACAGAATTAGTGTACGTAACAAGTCTATTACAAATTGCTGGTGAAGGATTCTGCTACAGCCTTATAGGCCTCCTTCGGTTTACGATTGATATCCACAATGCCCCAATGTTCTTCATTGGCTGTGCCATCATAGGGCACGCCACTACTTTCAGGAGCAAAACCGCCTGCATCAAGGGTGCTATTACTTCCTGCCTTCCACCACTCATCGATAAATGAAAATAGTGTCACGCCTGAACAGATTTCCTGATGAGCAAAGGTTTCAGCTAATATTCTTTTAGTGGCATCCGCCTGAGCTTGCTCATTGTGGCCCTGTTCATAACCATGAGCCGTTTTACTCATATAACTATCAGCTCCGGCTTCTGCCAGGTACATGGCTTTATCACTGATAGCAGCCCACTCTGAAAATACATTTTCCGGATTATCCCAGCGGTAGACATTCATTCCCCAAACATCAATATTTGGACACAAAGCCAAGGCCAGTGAATCGGGCAAATCACCATGAGCTGTTGCCACCGGATGAAAGGCATCAATACGATCAATCAAATGAGCCGCATTATTAAGTGCTGTATACCAGTTGCTCAAATCATTATCAAACCATTCAGGATGATAGTTGTACTCATTGCCTAACTCCCAAAATAATATGGCATTATGATTCTTATATTTCTTTACATAGTCAATAAATGAACCCGATAAAATATCATGCTTGCCATCCTGATTATAACCAAAACTGATAATGACTTTCATTTCGGCAGAATCGATCTGATCAAGGACATATTGTTCTGTAATAGGTGAATAAACTCTTATGGTATTAATCCCTGCCAACTTCATTAGTTCCAAATCCTCAAGCAGGTTATCAAAACTTCTTTCATCACTGCCCAAAGGTACCGGGTGATAACACACTCCCTTTATCAGGTAGGGTGACTCATTAACATAGACCTTTCTGTCATTCACACTCACAATGTCAGATTTGCTATTTAAACCACAACAAACCGACAAACCCACAAGAGATATAATTACTAAATACTTAAGCATAGCAATACTTTTTAAACCGGTCTTATAAGTCGATGTGTCGACTTATAAGACCGGTAATATTTTGTATAAATACTAATAAAGCCATAAAAAAACTAATCCGTTTTTTCAGACTTCCCCTGATGCCGGGCTTTTCCTCTTCGCGCAATTAAGGCTTCACGAATTTCATGTGCCCTTTGCTCAGTAATGGAATAATTCCACATAATTATAATAGCAATTATTGCAAAAAATATGGGGATAATAATATCAGCCAAACGAAGGTTTATCATTGATTCTGCAGTTTGAACACTAGCATTTTGATCAAACCCAACCATTTTTAGCACAACTCCGCTTAAGCCCATTGCTAATCCATTACCAATTTTCACCATTAACCAATAGACTGCTCCAAAAGTTCCTTCGCGACGTGTACCATTATTTAGCTCATCCAAATCACAAACATCAGCTGTCATACTCATCATTAGAGTGAATAAACCACCAATACCGAATGAGATTAATGGTAATGGAATAAACATTAACCATGGGTTTGACGGATCAAAACACCACCACTTTAAAATATATCCTCCAATTGAAAGTATGGTAGAAATAATAAAAGCATTCTTCTTTCCAACTTTAGTCGATATTTTGGCAATAATAGGGATGATTAAAAATGCAGTAGCTGCCGCATTAACTGTACTAAACCATGGAGGCCAGGTTCCGGCTGCACTAATGCTACCTTCAAAAAGATAGTACAAAATGATAAAGTAGGAAAACTGTGCTATGGTTTGAAAGCCATTAAAAATTAAAAAAGTGGTACCACACAATTTCACAAAAGGCTTACATTTTAAAGTCTGTATAATACCCTTCCATAGTTCCTTTAAATTCGTGGCCATAGTCCTAAAACTAATCTTCGAACCTTTTTGTGCTCCAGGCAGAACCATTTCTTTACAAAACAATGCTGGTAAAGCACCAAGGATAATACTAAATCCACCAACCCAGACAGAAAGCACCCTAACTCCTTCTGTAGACTCTTCGAAAAAGAGATCAGGATTACCAATTAAAATCCAGAACCAAGGTGCGATCATCCATGCCATTTGTCCAAACACCTGACCAACGGCCATTAAGCGTGTACGCTCATTGTAATCTGGAGTCATTTCATATCCCAGCCCAATAAATGGAGTGGAGTAAATGGTAAACGAGATAAAGAAGACAAATGATAAACATAAAAAATAAACGAAATTATACATTTCAGAGTTCTCAGGATACATTTGCCAAAGAATCATGAATGTAATTCCAGTTAGTATGGTTCCCAATAGAATATACGGTTTTCTTCGTCCCCAACGCGATACCGTATTGTCCGTGACATATCCCATTATCGGATCAATAATGGCATCAAAAATCTTTGGCAATGCTGCTACCAAGCCGGCCAATGCAGGATCCATTTTGAATCCATAAATCAGGTAGAACATAAAAACCCCTAAGGCAGCAGGGTACAAATTAATGGTTAATTGTCCAGCCCCGTATGCAGCTTTTTGCCCAAAAGGCACTCTATCTTCCGCAGCTGTTTTGTAATGTTGCATAAAACTTGGTTTTAGAATTAATAAAAGGGATTATATAAGGTGATTATCGTTTACAATTGAGAAATAACCTTCTTGGGTTTTCGATCTACCGTGTAAAGACCCCAGTGCTTTTCCGCACCAAGCATATTATTCGGATCGCCTTTCCAGTCTTCATCAAAGGCCTCAAAAAAGAAGGTGCTTATATTCATTTCTTCCGACCATTGCATCAACTCATTATAATACCGGGCTTGTTTGTCTTCATTGGCTCTCTCCCCAAACTCCGAAGCTATGGAAGCCCACCCGGCTTCACTGATTACAATACTTGCCTCAGGCAGTGCATCTTTAACTTTCTTGAAATTAGCAATGGTATATGAAATACCTTCATCAATATCTTTGCCTTCCCATACCGGATAAACATGAATGGAAATAAAATCAAGTTCATTGGCTAAAGCTTGTCCTTGAGCAGCCCACCATTCATAGTTTTCAGCAACCGTAACATCTTGTTTGATAAAATGCTTTACTCTTTTCACGTAAGAAATAATGGTGTCGTTATGTACTTTATGATCGTTCCAATCCACCAGAGCTTCATTACCCACATTAACAGCCAAAACAACATTCGGATATTTATTGGCCAACTGGATACCTTTTTCGATTTCCAATAAATTGAGCTTTTTATTGGCATCCAACTCTTCCTGAGGAATGGGTTCAGTTAACCATGCACATCCTTCATGATTGCTTAATTCTGCCCTAAGCCATATACCAAGCATGACCTTTATGTCCAATTGCTCTTCCTGAATAATCTGCAATACTGATTCTGAATTCTCACCACAATCATATAGGCGAATTAGATTAAACAGTGAGTCTTTTGATATCAATCTTAAATCTTCAATAATCTCCTCACGACTTGGATTTTTGGCCCCTTCACCTCGGTCAGGATGTTGACCTGATCTAAATCCGGAATAACAAACCGCTCGGGATAATCCTCCTAACAAGGCCTCTTGATGCTGTTTTAAATTAAGGCTATCCACATTGTCCACCGCATTATCTTTTGAAGCTTTAGGTGTAAAATGGCAGGCTGTCAAACTTATAAATAGTATAACTGCCAAAACAGGGATGCTTGTGTGTAGATTTTTTTTCATAGTCGCTTTCTTATGGTTTATTCTCTTCTGATGGCAGAGTATATAGCTCTTGCATCACTTTCTTTGGTTTACGATCAACAGTAAACAAGCCCCAATGCTTCTCCGGTTCCATGGGCTCATCAGAACCTTTCCAGGGTTCATCAAAAGCCTCAAACACGAAGGTGAGAATGCCTTCTTCAGTGCTCCACTTCATCAAGTCCATGTAATACTGATCTTGCAGATCCTGGCTGACGTTATCCTCATTTATGCCTCTCCCATTGGAATTTGTTGCCCAGCCAGCCTCTGTAATCACCACAGGCTTATGCGGATATTTTTTAGCTACACTCTCGTAGTTTTGCTTTGTATACTGCAGGGCTTCACCTATATGCTTATATTCCCAAACCGGATAAGTATGTATAGATATAAAATCCAACTCCTCTGCTAAGCCTTCCAGTTTGTTCAACCAAGGCACATAGTTTTCACAAAAGGTAACCGGTTGCTTTGCGCGGTCTTTTATTAATCTAACATACTGTATAATGCTTTCAGGCGACACATAGTGATCAGTCCAATCCACTGTTGCTTCATTGCCAGCTGACAAAGCCACAACAATATCCTGATATTTATTGGCCAAACGTATGAGTTTATTAACCTGGCTTAGATTCTGTATTTTATTGGCTAATAACTCCTCCTCTGAATAAGATCCACCCCAGGGGCATGAGAAATTATTCATTTCAGCACCGATATAGGCCCCTAGCATCACCTTTAAATCAAGTTTCTCTTTGGTGATGACTTCCAAAACAGTATCTGTATGCTGATCGCAATCATATAATCTTAAATAGCGCCAGTTTTCTTTTAGAATCAACAGATCTTCTTTAACCTCATCATATGAAGGAAAAACTCCACTATTGGGACTCTGACCTTCTCGAAATCCTGAGTAGCAAATGGCATTAGCATGTTCAATATTCAATCCCTTATGCATTACTTTACATACTTTAATTGTTCATCTTTATCCCATAAGCCCCAATAAGCGCCTACATCCCCTTCAGTACTTGTCTTCCAACTTTCATCAAAAGATGAGAAATAGAACATTTCAATATCATCCTCCTTTGACCAGCATTGGGCATCTATAAAGTATTTAATGGCATTTTCGTCAGATGGTAAGGCTCCATGAAATTGCTTACCTACATTAGGCCATCCGGTTTCGGTAATGATGACCTTTTTGCCTTTACCAGCCTTTATAGCCCTGCGGTACATGTCTTTCATATACAGCAATGAGTATTCCAAACTACAGCCTTCCCAGAATGGATAACAGTTGGCCAGAATAACATCACATGCTTCAGTAATTTGAGGACAATTCTCAAACTCATAATACGCGTCCACATACCCCACCGGGATAGTAGGTAAAGCTTCCTTGACCCGCTCAATGTATTCCAGGAGTTCTGCTTCACTCAAATCGCCTCTGTAAAGCACCTCATTTCCAACGGCCACCATATCGGCATAACCATTTTTAGCGAGTTCAATAACATTGGTTATTTCCTGCTCATTAATGGCTTTATCAGTTCCTAACCAGGCACCAACTAATGTTTTAAGCCCATTCTTTTTCGCAATTTCAGGAATTAATTCATTCCCTTCGGTACACGAGAAAGTTCTTAGCCACTTGGTGTAAGGCTTAATAATTTCAATTCGTCTGACGATCTGCTCGTCACTTAACTGATCGCCCGGTTTTTGTCCCTCAATATAAGGACTGATGCACAAACCATGCATGCCCTCCTTTAAAACTGACTCGAATAAAAATGATTTGGAGTCCTTACTTTTCTTCGAAAGATCGATGCCAGCCAGCGACATCACATATTCACTTCTTCCAGACATAATGTTATTGCTTTACTGTGACTTGAATTAATTTCACCTGCCCATCACGGTTAAATATGGATGAACTATATGTTGTATTTATTGCCTTTGATAAGGTATCTATTGAATCTTCATTAAAGAATTCAATTTGTATCTGTTCGGAATCACCAAAGGTGTACACTACAGGCACCTTACAGAATGTAAAGGCCAATTGACCTGGCATAAGCTTAATCAACTGTTGATCGCCATTTATATCAATGTACTTGAAATCACCCGGTGTTTTCAACAATTCATCACGATTGATTAATGAGGTGTTAAACTGGATTTGACCCTTAGATATTTGAATCCCCAATTCACCAAATCTTGAGATGACATCTTCTTTTACCTGTCCGGTCATACCCGGTTGTTTTACACCTGCATTACCCGGCGTATGAGAGTAGGCATCGGTTGGAAATGCACCATATAGCTCAGGTGATTTATTCAACCCAATACCAGCCTTAATTTCAAAATAGTGATCTTTAATTCGGCCAATAACTTGTGGGTCGGCTCCTTCTGATTCTGCCTTGAAATAGTTCTCCTGAACAGCCAGTAATAGTTTTGAAACCATGTGCCAATATATACTGCCCAGACCTTCGTAGCCATAGAATGTTCCGGAACGTCCGGTAAAGGATTGATGATCGAAAAGATCTTCATATACCGAAAGAATGTATTCCTTTTCCCGGGACACCAAATCAGCGTATTTCTTGTCATCCAAAGCGTCCATCACTTCACCAAGTACATCAGCATTTCTGATGCTACTATTAAAATGGTATGAACCATTATTATCCATCTTAATCAGCTCTGAGTTTCCATCTTCAACTAATTGCTTTAGCAAAGAAGATTCCTTTACTTTTGATGCTGAAATCGTATTCTTCTTTGTAAAACGACTTAACTGCCTGTCGGGATAAAGAATATAAGAGTATTGATCTTCTCTGAATAAAGGACTCGCTTTTAAAGAGTCCAATACTGCCAAGGCTTCTTTTGCTCTTAGATAACCCGAACTCAAAACAGCGACTTGTCCTTCCAGCATTTCGTATAAATGACGGATTTTAGCTTCCTTACCCTTAAGCGAAATCAAATTATAGGCATGGAACAAGCCATCATCAGCTTTATTTACTCTTATGGACTGGTCAATAAAATCAAGCGCCAGATTTAAGAACTGAGCCAGCTCCTCAACTTTAAGAACCTCTTTTTGTCCGGAGAAAGATTGTGTATATATTTTTTCACGGTAGACACTTCCGGCTTCACCAAGTGCATCCATCAATTTGCGTCTGTCTTCATCCAAAAACCCAAGATTTAAATGGGCCTGATGATTAAACAGGATGTCATTAATATCCTTAAATAATTGCTTGACTTCCTCGGAAATCATAAGCTGCTCAAGGTTTAAGCCTCTCAGCTTCTCAATCCAGAAATTGATAAAACGGCGAAGGTAGTATAGCGTAACCATTGATACTCCATTACCAACCAAAGCGTTGTTGGCATCGTTCCATTCAGGGCGTTGGGTATTTAGCCATATACCAGCTTCCGGAATCAAATTGCTTAATTTGCTAAGCATCGTAACCAGTATCTTTTCGCCTAGGTTAACACGATACAGCCTATCATTTTTCCAGATAAAACGGGCATCGGCTCCAACTTTATTAACTTCTGACTTTATCTGCTTATCCAAATCAAAATCAAAGCTTATCGTATCCTGAGCATTCGCTACAATATCCTTGTAGGGTTTAATTCGATAAGGCACGTTGGCATAAACAAATAAATCCTTATTCATCAATTCATCCAAGGCTCGTGGATGATAGGCATTTGACCATTCCAAGAACTTTTGCAGGTAAATGATCTGATGATCGCCCCAGTAACCAATATAGGCCCAGGGATCATGTGGATCAGGACATTCCCAATCGATACCTTCGCGGGTAATGCGGTAAGGGTTATAGCCATCAGCTGTGGAAGCATTTAAAAATTTACAAATGGCCCCTTCGGTAAATTCAGGGAATGATAAGTTTAAGGCTTCCCAGTTTTGGAAAATATCTCTCCAGTTACCTTGATAGTTCAACTTCGCCGAACCATCTTCATTCTTTGTTTCGATGGCAAACTGATTCCATGGACGGCTCGGATCGCCATGACGACGACTAAAAGTTAAGGGTAAATATTCATAAGCAATACGCAACAAGTCTGCATTGTCAGTTTGTTTGGCCAAGAGAATTAATTCTTGATAATTAAGTTCCTCAGGAAGTTGAGCCAACCAATCAACTAACTCCGTTTTAAGCTGCTTATTGGTTTCGCTTAGGTAAAGGCCAAAATCTGAAGATGAAACACGGTAATTATCAAAGTATATACCACCGCGCATCACATTATACAAACTATTTGAAAAATGTCGAACACAGCTAAGTTCATCCTCACCCATCTGTAAGCCATCGGCATCTGACACGATATTGATCAAATGTTTAGTCCCTGACTTTACGTCCTTAGTTAAGTCCTTGATCACATCAGCATCCGACTTTAAGTAAGCTTCGAGATTAGCGACATCGGTGCTGTCCTGGTTAATTTCAGCAACAGTATACCATTGTTGAAGGTCCTGACTAGCCAATTCCATTTTTGAATGGCTATAATAAGCCCCTCTTGCAGCACGAACATCCACCTCAGTTTCCACTTCAAGACCTAATCGAAAAGCTTTAATCTGCTGATTAGACAAAAGAATCTTCACGTCTTTCAGACCCTTAGACCAAACTGTTGTACAGCTCAATGATTCACTTGGCTCAGCCCGATCAACAGGTATCGAACTCAGCATAAACAAGCCCAAACGACTTTGCTCGAGTAATTCATTCTTTTTATAAGCATCTAACAGGTTGCTGTATTCATTCTGAAAGTTATAATCCACGCCACTTGGCAATAGGTTTTGAAGACCATCAAGTAATTCAACCTTCAATTGCCCATTTCCTATATTTTGTAACTTAGATTGCTTAACAAAACCAAATTTTTCGCTGTAACTCCAGCCATATTGAAAAGTACAATTCAGGTCGTGATTTATTTCTTCAAAGATTATAATGTTGCCATAGATGCTCTTATACAAGTTTCGCTCAGTGCGATAAACCTTTGTACTTTTCTGACTAAAGGGCTCCCATAAATACCTCCGATTGTCCTTATCGATAAGCATTATGGTATTACTACCTGTAATCCCACAGTAATCATGAATCTTGTCATCAGTGTAATAAGGAAACAAGGCATTATCTCTGTTTTTTCGCCCAGCAGTCAGTGCGCCATTGCTTGATAAAAACATCCAATGATCTGAATCACTTACAATGGTCATAAAGAAATCTTGCATCACATCGTAATTGCTGATCTTATAATATTTCTCCTTATCAATTTCTACAAATTGCCCTTGCACTGCATTAAGCTCAACATTGATTTCTGTTTCCCCCAGGAAAATACTTCTCTTCTTCATTCTAACAACTCAATTAGTTTGCTTAATTCATCTGACATATATCTGGCTGGCTTCTTTGTTCTCTTATTGTTTCACAAGCCGGATATACTTTCAGAAAGTTCTAAGAACCGGTTCTGCATTTAACATTTATGCAGAACCGATTTATTATTTTCAAAATGATTGATCCTTTATTAAGGATCTATATCATGAATTATTGGAATACCTTAATATAATCAATTTCCATAGTTGACTCAACAAAAGCCGGATCAATATCACCTCCTAAGCTTCCACCCATAGCCACATTGAGGATTATAAACTGGCTGGCATCAAATGGCCAGGTTGAACTATCCTGTGTATTTGGTTTATAGGTATAGAATATCTCATCATCTACTAAGAATGAAATTTGGTTAGGCGACCAGTTAACCGAGTAAATATGAAATTCACTAGTTGCATCACCTATGGTAGTGCTACCCATGTTAACTGTAGCACCACTGCTTGATGTGGTGTGAATTGCCCCCTGAATATGTCCGGGATTATTACCAATGGCTTCCATAATATCAATCTCGCCACAGGCAGGCCAAGTATTGCTTTGATAATCGGCACCCAACATCCACAAAGCAGGCCATGTACCGCCACCAGATGGCAATTTTGCACGAATATCAATTCGTCCATAAGTAAAGTCATATAAACCTTCAGACTTCAATCGTGCCGAGGTATAATCCTTACCTTGATAAGTTTCCTTCTTTGCCGTGATTTTTAGTAACCCACCTTCAACTTTAACATTATCTGTTCTATCGGTATAGTACTGAGCTTCGCCATTACCCCAACCGTTATCCCCGGTACCAAGATCATAGGTCCAATTGCTAGTAGACGGCGCGCCATCAGTATCGAATTCATCCGACCATACCAGATCGCTATATTCCACATCCACTTCTTCCGAGTCACCCGGCTTTTTTGAAGTGAAGGTATGATACCAGGCAAAATCATTTTGATTCGCCTGCACGATTCTTACACGTAGGATGTTATCCGTTACTTCAATAATCTCATATTCTCCTGTACCACAGTAGAAGCCCATAAAACCATCATCCATAATACTAAAGTTGGTTCCTCTGTAGCCTCCATCAATGGTTGCAATTGATGATGCCGGACCAAAGGCCACGTTTTTAACACCTGAAATATCCCAGTCGTAGCAACCTTCTTCACCCAATCCAAGATCAGCAGCATATAAGCCCTGTATAAAAGCTTGCCCTGTAGCATTAATGTGTTCAAAGGTCATTTGTCCATTATCGTTAGTAAATACGAATTCACCATCGTAAAGGCATGTTCCGTCCTTTTCAAAAGCCGGTGCAGAATACCATGCCGGATAAACATGTCCTGCTTCATCATAATCCACCAACATATTTGGCCCTAAGCCCAGGTGCCCTGGTTGATCAGCCGCCCAATACCAGGTTTTAGATGTTCCACCAGTTAGGTATTGTAAAGCTTCGTCATCAGTAAAGCTACTAAACACTTCAAGTTTTGATGTATATGCACTAGATAAACCACCTTTACCAACAGCCTTAACAACCACATTGTACTCATTAATCCCATTTTGGGTAAACTGGTGCGTTATACTTCCTGAGGGAGCTACTCTAACATCCCTGCCATCACCAAAATCAAAGCTATATGTTATGGCATTATTTGCACTAACTTCAAAGTGAACTTTTCCGCTACCATCGCCATAAGGATTATCATCATCAAGGCCTTCAATCTCATAACTCAGATCGATGTTCGTTGGAGTCTCAAGCTGGCCAAGTGTATAATCCTTTTCCTGACAGGCCACCATTGTTATCAGCAAGCCCAGTATATATATCGAAATATGTTTCATTGTCTTTATCATTTTATACTCCATTAATTCATTAATGTAATATCATCAAACAAATAGGTCATCTCAGCTGATCCATCACCCTGGGTACCTAAGTCAAATATCAATACCATATTATGGTAGGCTTTGCTGGCATCAATGGCACTGTAATCAAAGCTTAATTCTTCCCACTCATTAACCTTGGTCATGGTCACTTCCTTCTCAAAATTAACGCTGCTATCGTCTTTGTTCTCTACCTTAAGCAAAACCTTAGTACCTGCCTTAATGGAATAGACTTTCATTTTAAAGGTCTTATTGGAGCTGAAGTCGATACCTTCGGTAAAAGACAAATAACTACCACCCCAAGGCTGACCACCATTCTTCACCATTTGACCAACTTTTGAACTGGTATTAATCCCTGATGACTGCGGGTTATCAATTACTGTCGCCACCCCACCATCAAAATCGGTAAAGGCGTATGTAATGGTCTCTGACTCAAAGTCCACCGGAATGACAAGCTCATCACCACCCGATGGAGGAGGCAAATCGCCCAATGAGATATCATCGAAGTAGAAGGTATAGTTTGCAGTACCATCACCTTGAGTACCCAGATCAAAAATTATTACAATGTTGTGATAGGATTTACTGTCATCAATGGCGCTATAATCAAAACTTAGCTCTTCCCATTCATTAACTTTGGTCATGGTCACTTCCTTCTCAAAATTAACGCTGCTATCGTCTTTGTTCTCTACCTTAAGCAAAACCTTAGTACCTGCCTTAATGGAGTAGGCCTTCATTTTAAATGTTTTACTGGCAGAGAAATCAATTGGTCCATCCAAAGAGAGATAACTTCCACCCCATACCTGACCTGGGTTCTTAACCATGCGCGTCACTTTAGAACTGGTATTAATACCCGAAGACTGCGGGTTGTCAATGACCTCGGCCACACCACCGTCAAAATCAACAAAGGTGTAATCCAGCACATTGGACTCAAAATCAAGTGGAAGTGTTGGCAATCCTCCTTCTTTGTAGAAATAGATATTATCCAGATAAACCGTAGAACCTTCTGTTCCGGTAATCTTTAATTGGTGAATATCGTTAAGTGCCAGTCCCTGATCAGAGAAATCACTCATCGGGATATCATAACTTAGCCATTCTCCTTTACTTAAGGCAAGATCTACATTCTTCTCGCCAGTGGCTATACTTATAGGGAAAATGCTCAACTGATCGGCATCTGCTGTCCATACATCAATGTGCATAAACTGCATCTTTGACAAATCCACCTCAGGATATAACTGTGTTCCCTGATAATTAAGGTTGCCATACTTTAATGTTGAACTACCACCAATATCTTCGGTGCTAACCACCGTACTTTGTCCCCAATCAGGGTTAAAATCAGTATTCTCCTGGTTAGTATAAGCATCACTAAAAATGGAAACTACACTTGAAGCAGAACGACTTGGAGGAGTTGGAGCCGCTTCTGCCGGCACCTCAACCTTTGTCGCTTCAAAAGTAAATGTTTCTTCAAGAGTGGCTATCGCACCACCTTTGGCAACAACCTTAATCTGATAGGTGCCAGCCTGGGCATAGGTGTATGAAACCACTTCTTCAGGCAAAATTTTAACAGCTTCCTCATCTACTGACTCACCAAAATAGATGTCAAACATGGTGGTATAATCAGCAGTAGCCGATAAATTTACAGTGTAAGACACTGCCTTATCACTTTCAATATTAACCACAAGGTTTTCAGGTGCCTTAAAGGAAACATTAATTTGCTCTTCAATAGAAGTGGACTTATTTGACAAACCTATGGCCGTAATTTTTACGGAATACTGTCCCTCAGAATAAATATGTTCAACACTCTCCCCTTGTGGTACTTCTGTAGGTTCTTCGTTTTCCACGTCTCCAAATAAGATATGGAATCGTTGGGCTCCTTCGGCTGTTGGAACAACAGTTACCAGCCCCGTATTATCCTGTGTGATATCAAATACAGCTGATACTTTATCCGGAGCCGTGATATAGTCAAAGTTGTAAACACGGTCTTCTATTTTTTGACAAGCCACGATGATGCTCATCAATAAAGCCATGCCAAGTATATATTTTAAACTTTTCATTACGAATAGATTTAATAGTTAGGATTTTGATTCCAATTCCCATTCGAGAACTGAATCTCTTCAAGAGGCAATGGGAACACTTCGTGCTTGCCACTTACAAAGCCTTCGATTTCATTAGCTGCTTTTCCTGTGCGAACCAAGTCGAAGAAACGATGACCTTCCCCCACTAATTCAACACGACGTTCTTGATATATCGCATCTGTTAATGCCGGACCCGTTACAGTTACATCATGGAACTCATCACCGAACGCTCTACGACGAACCAATGAGACGTACTCTTGTGCTTTTTCATCTGAAATATTACCTCGATTATAGGCCTCCGCCGCCATTAATAAAACATCAGCATAGCGAATAGCCCTATAATTATTCGGATTGGTCAGATTTAAATCCGGTGCTGCATCCGTACTACGCTTACGAGGTAAATACTTTCTATTGTAATAACCGGTATGATCGTTCCCCTCAGTATAAGTTACTTCAAATTCATTACTCCAGGCTACTATATCTAAAATAGCAACATCTTTTCTTAAATCACCAGGTTCAAAAGCATCAACCGCACCTTGAGTTGGTACATTAAAGCTAAAACCAGCTGTAAATAATGGTCCGGTATAACCACGAACGCCATTAAAGCCAACAGCTACATTTCCTTCGCTACACTGCAAACACTCAAAACTGGCTCCTTCAACATCGGTATATTGAACTTCAAAAACCGATTCGGTATTATTTTCTCCAGCTGACTCAAATACTGAATTGTAATCATCAATTAATTCATAGTCTTTGTCGCTTATAAGCTGCTCAAGCACATCTGCTGATTGCTGGAATTTCTCTTGATATAAATAAGCTTTCCCAAGCAAGGCCTGAGCCGCACCTTTTGTGGTTCGTCCAACATTAGCAGAACTGGTTGGCAATACCTCTATTGCAGCTAACAAATCCTCTTCTATCCAGGCATACACATCTTCAGTAGACGAACGTGGAATTGTTGTTTCATCACCTAACTGAAAACGAACATCTTTTTTAATTGGAATAGCTCCAAACCATTTTACCAACTCAAAGTTATAATAGGCACGAAGGAAACGTACTTCTCCAATCATGGCCTCTTTACCATCAAAGTCCGTTTTATCTTTAAATTCCATAAAATAATTGGCACGCTGCACTCCTGCGAACATCCAATTCCAGATATCGCGTAGGTTACTGTTAACTGGTGTGTGAATCATTTTATCTACTTGCTGCCAACCAATAACATCAGTTGGACTTTCTCCACCTGCCACAGTATTATCGGATGCGATTTCACCCAGTATCACATTGGCGTAGCTGGCCTGAAGCAAATCATATGTTGCAATCAGCGCTTTATGGTAATCATCTTCTGAATTGAAGAAGTTTTCTGAGTCTATCGAATATTCCGGCGAAACCTTAACAAACTCATCTGAACAAGCGTACAGAAGGCTTGAAAAAACCAGGACCAATGATAGTATCTTGATATATATTTTAGTATTCATTTCTTGAGTTTTTTAAAAGTTAAGATTTAAACCAAAACTGTAGGTACGAGCTGCCGGGTAAAACCCATAATCAATTCCTCCACCGATTGGTGCACCATTGGAAGCAGCCGGATCATATCCGGTATAATTGGTCAGTGTAAATGCATTTTGTACACTGGCAAATAATCGTAGTCGGCTTATCTTAGCCTTACTGGTAATGCGCTCTGGTATGGTATAACCCAGTTGTACATTCTGCAATCTCAGGAAGGATGCATCCTCAACGTAATAATCCGAGAAAATGGTATTGGCTGTTGCAGCTGTGGTAACACGAGGTTCAATCGTACTTGTTCCATTACCAGTCCATCTATCCAATCGCTTAGCCAGAAGGTTAACATTAGGCTGAGCACGCTCATAATTACGAACCATATCATTGCCAATTGAGGCAAATGCATAAGCTAAAAAGTCAAAACCCTTATATTTCAAATTCAAGTTCAAACCCATGGTCACATCCGGAATCGGATTTCCAATCATGGTGCGATCATCTGTTGTTAGTTTGCCATCACCATTCACATCAGCGTATCTGATATCGCCAGGTGATGCTTCGGCACCCAATTCAATCTGTGAAGGATGTGAATTCACCTCCTGCTGATTCTGGAATATGCCATCCGTTTTATAGCCATAGAAATAACCAATAGGCAAACCTACTTCCATTCGTGCTGGTGCCGGTTGACCAACGCCAAAATTACCACCTTCAATAAAACCTGTTCCATTATTTACTTCAAGAACCTCATTGTTAAGCGTGGTCAGATTGTAATTGATGCTATACGAAAATCCATCGTGCTTACCACCGCGATAACCAATGGCAAATTCAAATCCGCTGTTTCGAACTGTTCCTGCATTAATGGTAGGCCCTGAAGCGCCTGGAGCACCTATTCCGAATATACCCGAAACCGGTATATTCTGAATCAATAGGTTCTGTGTTGTCTTTATAAAGTAGTCAGCATTGACATCCAACTTATTATTCAAAAACTTCATGTCAATACCTGCATCAAACTGCTCTGACTCTTCCCATTTTACTTGAGGATTTGGTAAAGCTCCAACAGCACGTCCATCAACAAGTCCATTGTCCCATACATAGGTGGCTTCGCCGTTCAACTGAGAAATGTATTGAAAATCACCTATCTTATCTGAACCTAGTATACCATAACTGGCGCGGATCTTAATAAAATCTATGGCCTCAACATCGCCAAAAAAGTTTTCATCAGAAATAATCCAACCAGCAGTTGCCGATGGAAAATAAGCCACTGTATTATCAGGGCCAAACTTGGTGGAAGCGTCTCGACGTAACATCGCAGACAACAAATATCGACCCTTGTAATCGTATTGAATACGTCCAAAGTAGGATAAACGACGCTGATCGTAATTCCATGAACCCACGGTTTTAGTTTCACTCAGGCCATTGGCTAAACCAATATCAGCAAATTCCCAGGAGTTATTCGGAATATCAAAACCTGTTCCATTCAAGTTATCTCCCCAGGTCTTAAAAACAGTAGTTCCTAAAGTTCCTGTTACATGATGAGTTTCATCAAAGGTCCTATCGTAAGTTATAAAAGCATCAAAAGTATAATCATTGAAGTTTTGAGCATTTTGGTTAACGCTACTTCGGCTTACATCAAAGACTTTACCGCCATAATCAACAATCTTGTAGAAATCTTTCCCTTTAGTGTTGGTGGTGTTAAAGCCAAAACGTCCGGTAGCCTTAATATATTTACCAAAACTCAAATCCAAACCAAGATTACCATTAAACTTTCGAAGCTTATAATCATTATGGGTATTATCGATCTGAGCCAAAGGATTTATGATTTCGATGCCTAAATTTGCCGGAGCAAGTGTATAATTTCCATTGGCATCGTAAACCGGAACAGTACCGGGCATATTAACGGCATTAAACAATACCGACCCCAATCCAAAGTCATTAATGGACTTACGGTTAATATCTGTATAGATAATAGAAGAGGTCAATTTGGCCCATGAGCTTAAGTCTGCACCCAAACTTATTTTGGCTGTATTACGCTTAAACCCGGTTTTATCACCTCCAATAATTCCTTCCTGATCAAGATGTGAAGCACTAACCGCATAAGTAACTGTTTCCGAACCTCCGGATACACTAACATTTGTATTATAAATTGGAGCTGTTTGGAATAACTCGCTCTGCCAGTTGGTTCCTACCCCTAATCCGGTGATATCATCAAATGGAGGAGTTTGCCCATTAGCCGCATAACTCTCGTTTAGCAAGGCTGCATATT
This sequence comes from uncultured Carboxylicivirga sp., assembly GCA_947503525.1. GTDB lineage: Bacteria > Bacteroidota > Bacteroidia > Bacteroidales > Marinilabiliaceae > Carboxylicivirga. The sequence continues at coordinate 104,474 of CANNEA010000002.1, forward strand.
CAGTTGCATTGAGTAGGTTTAACTGTCGACTGGTTTCCTGAAAACCTACAGATGTATTAACAGTTACCTTAGCAGCGGTATTCTTTTTACCTTGTTTGGTAGTTATTAATATAATACCATTGGCACCTACTGTTCCGTATATGGCGGCTTGCGCATCCTTCAGTACAGTGATGGTTTCAATATCATCCGGATTTAATGTATTCATATCGCCCTGATAACCATCGATGATGGCCACTGGTGATGCATCTCCATTTGTGGAGATACCGCGAATACGCACATTTAATCCCGCACCGGGAGCTCCTGACTGTGCTGTAACATTAACCCCTGATACTGTTCCCTGAAGGGCTTGTTCGATCTGAACAGGTTTTATTTCATCTATGGTTTTAGAACCAACAATAGCAACTGCTCCGGTTAGGTCTCTTTTTTTCTGAGTACCATATCCCACAACTACTACTTCACTTAAGTCGGTTACTTCAGAACGAAGACTAACATTAATGATTTCAGAATTAACAATCACTTCCTGCGATTGCATTCCAATAAAAGAGAAGACCAGCACATCGTTTAAGGCTGCCGTAATAGAATACTTACCGTCCATATCAGTAATGGTTCCATTAGTGGTTCCTTTAACTACAATGCTTACACCAGGAATTGATAAACCGTCGGATTCGTCGGTTACAACACCTGATAAATTCATTTCTTGTCCAACAGCCAGTGTTGTGACAAAAAACAGGATAAAAATCCCAATAAGATGTTTCATAGCTTGTAATGTATTTAGCGTGATTTGTGATTGATTTATTGAATCACAAACCTATTACATCAAGCTTCCTGAAGAAAATAAATGACTCCACTAACACTTACCTTACACCTCACTTTTTCTACGTTGTTTCATAGTCTAATAGACCTATAATTCTGTTTACATGACAATTATGCAATGTTAAAGAATTTAAAGTAATGTAAAGCGTTCGTAATGACTTAGAGTAACAATTACTCATTTAAGAAAATAAAGAGACCGCGATATCTCGCAATGAAATGCATCAATTAGAATAATACTAGCTGGTAATATTAATACTGAAACCTACTTTCAGGTGGGTTTATTTTCGCATCAATAACCATTCGGTAATATTAACCGACGACTCCAGCCCCATCCGTTTCCGTACCCTATATCTGGCATTCTCAACACCGCGAACTGATAGATTGAGCAGATGAGCAATTTCTTTACTGCTCATATTCATTTTAAGATAGGCACAAATCTTCAGATCCTTTGGTGTTAAATCAGGGAACTCTTCTTTGAGGTTTTTTATAAAATTATTGTGGGCCTGATCAAAACGTAGTTCAAAGTCCTCCCAGTCATCATCCTCTATCTCGCTTTCAATAAAGGCCAATAGGGTTTTCAATTTCTTCTCAACCTTATCAGAGGCATAGGCCATAATGACCACCAGCTTTTCTTTGAGCTCATTTAACTTTTCATTTTTATATATAACCTTGGTGGCCGCAGCTGACAACTCCTTATTTTTAATCTCCAATTCATCTTTTAATTTCTCTTCTATAAAGTTAGCCCGCTCAATTTTACGTATACGCTCTTGCTTTTCGATATATCTTTTTTTCTCCGTCTTTACTCTCTTATTGCGGATGGCCAGAACAATATAAAATACCAGAGCGATAATTAATAAATAGCCAACATAAGCATACGTAGTTCGATACCAGGGCGGTAATATGATAAAACGATAAGTGAGTTCATCACTCTCCATTCCATAAACATTAAGGGCTTTCAGGCGAAATACATACTCACCTTCCCGTAAATTGGTATATTCTTTATATTGTACATCCCGCCACTCCGACCAGTCAGCATCAAAGCCCTGAAGAAAAAACTTAAACTGAATATCTTCAATATTCTCAAAAAAAGCGGCCGAGAAGGTAAAAATCAAATCATTATCCACAAACGGTAATTCAGACACTTCAGTATTCTCTTTCCCACACAAATAGTCAACATTATCCCTGTAAATGATTCGTTGACGTGTTGTTGCAAGCACCGTTCTAAGTAAGGCATTAATCGTCGCGCTTTTGCCGGTTTGCGCTTTTGCATCGTAAATGACAGCTCCATCCTTTATCCCAATCAAAGTAATCTCGTTCTCCAGAAACTGGAAATTTTCAAATCCGGGTATAAAAAGGTTATTCAGTTTATTGAAAGGATTGGTATTTAAAGAGAAACTTCCATTATTATATCTTGTAATAATACCGGATTGTGTATCAACTACAAACCATAAATTACCTCTTGGATCTTCCTTAAGCATTCGACAATGTCTCTGCCCCAGCAATTCTGTTAATTGCTCATGTTGGATCATTCGATCATTGAGCTTATCATATTTAAATATGCCCTGTTGGGTACCAAAAACCACTTCATCCCAAACCTTAAACACATTATTGTAGATGGATGAAGGCAAGCCTTTATCCACATCGTAAAATGAGATATCTTTTACCTTGCTGAGATCTTTAGCCAGCTTTATACGGTAAATACCTTTGTAGCCGTGGGCAATCCATATATTATCTTCCTGATCAAGCGCAATCACACGACTGGATTCATCAAAACCTTGAATTTTGTTTTGAAAGACCAACTGTCCGTTTATTTCTTTAAATAAGATTAAACCCGTATAAGTACCCCCAATCCAATACTCCGGCTGATTAATTAATTGCTTTACAATCCAACCACCATCGCTTGTGTATAAGTTATTTGCCTCATCTCCTACATGCTGAGTAAAACCTTTAGAATGACCAACGATCAAATTATCATTGACCCTACTAACACTCCAGTTTATTTCTGAAGGGCTAATCATAGAAGTAAAATGTGAATTGAGTCCATTTAATGCGCCCATATGCTGATGATGCTTCACCTTTAAACCATTGTGTGTGGCAAATACAATATTATTATGGTACTCGGCCGCAGAGTATACCCCAATGGGCTCATCAGGATCAAGCTTAATGTGACGAAGAGGTGTGGATAATTCCACAAAATCAATTCCGGTTTTATTGGTTACCCATAAATTATTGTCGCGATCGGAGAATACTTCTCTTATTTCATTATTCTGTAAGCCATTCTCCTTGGACAAGTTCATTTTGAATCGCCCTGACTGATCAATAAGTACAACTCCTGAATGGATGGTACCAATTACATAATCACCATCCATACGTAAATGACCTGAAGAAATATACGATTCATTGAAATTAAAATCTTTATCCGTCAGAAAAGGTTTAAGCTGTTTCTTATCCCATATGAACAATCCTTTTTCGTAGGTTCCAATCAAATAATCTGATTTATTGATTGGCAGAATAAAACGAACATCAACTTCTCCCAAGTCTTGTAAACTTAGTAAAGGCTTAAACTGATCATTATTTAAGATAAAAAGACCTTGTTGATCTTGCATTACAATTTGATCATAAACTTTAAACAAGCGATTAATACGCCTGCCCGTTTTTATAACCCTAATCCTTCCATTTTCATAAATATAAAGTGCCTTCCAACTTTGGAAAATGGTTTGCTCATCGTTTATAACAATATTCCACACATCATTGAAATCACGATGCTCAAGCGGAATATGATCAACAAGTGAATGGAATATAACGGAGGAAGCAGAATCGCAATCAATATATCCAAAATCACCTTGCGCACCTATAAACAGGCGATTATTAGAATTGAATGCCAAGGACTTTATGTTAGAGCGATTGGTCGCTACCTGAATAATTTCCCACGATTGTCCATCAAACTCAAGTATTCCAAATTCATTGGCAAAATAAAGTAGCCCTCTGCCATCCTGAACGATCTTAAAGTTATTATCTGAAACATAATAGTCCCCCTCGGCATAATTTCTGACAAATGGCACCCCATCCTCAATATCTATAGCACTTGCAGAATATGTAAACAGTAGCAATAAGAATAGTAAAGTATACTTCATTATGTGTAGCAATCTATAATTTGAAGTTCGACTTTGAATAATGAAAGTTAAGAATAATTGTGAAAAACAACTATTTTGGACTATGAATCGTAAATACCAAAAGTGTAATAAATAATTACTCCGGAAAGCGGTATGTAGCTTTTACATCCTTCACAACCTTTATACCAAGCAGACCTTCCTCGATGGTATAAGTCACACAAGAATTTCCAAGAAAAGGATCAAAATCAACAAAAAAGCGAATGCCGGCATAATCGTCATATTGGCCATTCTCGATATGAATACTATTAAAGGAACGACTTCCCATATTGGAATATGTATACCAATAGGATTGGCTTTGGGGTGAAGAAGAAAAGGAATAATTAACTAAAAATAGGAGATTGACAAACGCCGGAGCGACTAACATTTTTAAGATATATTTATAATACCTCGACTTTAGAAAACGCGATACAACAATGGCTAAAAAAAAGGACAACAAATAAAACCCGGCAATCCATCTTAATTCTATTAAGCTATTCAGTGCAAATTTAAAAAAGAGGTAAAGGTTTAAAACACTGAACAGCATTAAGCGAATGACCTTCGAACGTATACTGGTATTTCGGACTTTAAAAAAGGATAGCACTGCATCTTTGTTAAATGTATTCACCAGAAACTTTAACCATAAAGGTGAAGTAGGTAAGATAATAATCCCACTTATCAAGACCGCAACTGTTCCATGCTCCACATATAACAATACAGGTAAAACAATTACAAACATTAAAATAAATACGGCCACAAAAAAGTCAATTATGGAATTAACGGCCTCGGTGGTGCGGTAAAGATCTGATTTAAGATAAGCCTCATATTGCATTTTTGCATAGGCCCGTGCACGTTCTCGTGCTTTCTGCTTCTCTTTGCGTTGCCATTCCTGCCAGAAGGCTTCATTATCAAACTTACTGGTCCTTTGCTTTACATGAGCCCTTTTCGGATCTTTAAGCTGGACAAAATATTCATATGCCTCATTTATAGATATAAACTTCTCTTGTGCATCTTCAGCTTTATTAATATCAGGATGATAGAGCTTAGCTTTAGCCCGATATGCTTTCTTAATCTGAGCTAATGTGGCATTCTGAGTAATACCTAATATTTGATAGTAGTTATTCATAGTGATATGGAAGCGATCGATACTAAAGTACAAATAATCAATTAAAGTTAATTATCCCTCTAGTCTTTAACAGAGAAAAGCCTGATTACAAAAGCAATCAGGCTTCTATTTCAAGTTAAGTATTTCTAAAACAAGCCATGAATATTGGCATCTACTTTATCGATAATCATACTTAGATCAGACTTGTTCTTGATGAAATCAATTTCATTGGCATCAATTATCAGTAGCTTCCCGTTGGTATATCCTTGTATCCAGGCTTCGTATCGTTCATTTAATCGTTTCAAATAATCGAGACGAATGTTATTCTCATAACTTCTGCCTCTCATCTGAATCTGATCAACTAAGGTAGGAATTGAAGCTCTAAGGTAAATCAACAAATCCGGCGCTTGTACAAAACTATTCATCAACTCAAACAATGAGAAATAGTTGTCATAATCCCTTTTGCCCATGAGGCCCATATCAAATAAATTCGGCGCAAAAATATAGGCATCTTCATAGATGGTTCTATCCTGAATAACCGTTTTACCAGCTTTCCTAAATTGTTGTACCGATGACAAACGACTTTTCAAAAAATAAACCTGCAGATTAAATGACCACCGTTGCATATCCTCATAAAAGTCGGACAAGTATGGATTTTCATCAACATCTTCATAGTGTGGCTCCCAGCCATAGTGATTTGACAATAATTCAGTCAATGAGGTTTTTCCTGAGCCAATATTTCCGGCTATAGCAATATGCATTACAGTCTTTTATTTATTATTTAACTTCAATAATTCTTCAATATAATCACGATTGTTGGCTAAACGTGGCACTTTATTCTGACCTCCAAGTTTATTTTTACTCTTCAACCAGTCTACGAATAAATTTTCTCGTGCCACCACTAATTTAGGCCTGTCCAAGGTAATATCTTTATAGCGCTTTGCTTCGTAATCACTATTCACATTTTGCAAAGTAGCATCCAGTTGCTGATTAAAAACAGTGATGTTATCAGGCTGTTTTTCAAACTCAATCAACCACTCGTGCGCACCCTTTGAATTTGTATCCATAAAAATAGGTGCCGCTGTAAATTCCTTAATTACAGCACCTGTTTCCTGACAGGCATTATGAATAGCACGTTCGGCATTTTCAATCATCAATTCTTCACCAAAGGCATTTATATAGTGCTTTGTTCTTCCTGTAATAATAATACGATGTGGCTGAGTGGAAACAAAGCGAACGGTATCTCCAATCATGTACCTCCAAAGTCCTCCATTTGTTGTAATTACCATGGCATAGTCAACTCCCAGCTCTACATTATCAATTGTTTTAGCATTTGGATGGGGATCAGCCACTTCATTTAATGGGATAAACTCATAAAACACTCCATAATCCAACATAAGTAGCATTCCTTCTTCACCAAGTCGATCTTGAATAGCAAAAAAGCCTTCAGATGCATTATAGGTTTCCAAATAGCTCATCTTACTCGTTGGGATAAGGTCTTTATATTGATTACGGTAAGGCGTAAAATTTATACCTCCATGGATAAACAATTCCAAATTAGGCCATATTTCCAATAAGTTCGTTTTCCCAACCTTAGTTAATACGTTCTTTATCAATACCAAAAACCAACTTGGAACACCAGCCAGTGAAGTCACATTTTCGTCAAGCGTGGTTTCCGTTATCTTTTCCATTTTTGCTTCCCACTCATCCATCAAAGCTATGGATTGGTCAGGTGTGCGTATAAAATGGGTCCAGAATGGGAGATTTTCAATTAATATAGCAGAGAGATCGCCGTAAAAACTATCGTTGCTAAAATTATTGATCTGATGACTTCCTCCTAAAGTTAAACATTTACCACTGAACATTTCTGAATCAGGACGCTCTGACAGGTAGAAAGCCAGAACATCTTTTCCACCTCTGAAGTGACAATCCTCAAGTGACTCTTTTGTTACTGGAATAAATTTACTTTTGGTTGATGTTGTCCCTGATGATTTAGCAAACCATTTAATTTCGCCCGGCCACAACAAATTCTTTTCACCTTTTCGTAGTCGATCAATATAAGGACGCACGTCTTCATAATCAGAAACAGGAACCCGCTCGGCAAATGATTGGTAGGTGTTAATGGATTCAAATCCATAAGTTTGACCCACATCAGTCAACTTTGCTGTTTTTATCAGCTGCATAAGCTGGTCGTTCTGTACATCCCCCGGATTGGTTTTAAAATCATCAATCTGCGAAAGACGTCGTGTATTGACCAGTGATATTATAGAATTCAGAATTGGCATATCTATCTTGAAAGAAGCTAAGATACGCAAAAAAGCATTTTTTCAAAGGAATAACAAGCTAGTACACCGCAATTTTATTCTACCTTAAAAATGATTACGATATTGGCAATTTAACTTAGCATTTGTGTTCCGAATTGTGTGTTTATTTACTTTTTCTAACTTTACAGCACAAGCAAAATTTATGAATTACTTCGATATTATAGTAGGAGCCATTTTGGCCTTTGCCCTTTTCAAAGGATTTAAGAATGGATTAATAATTGAACTGGCATCTTTAGCGGCTTTAGTTCTTGGTTTGCTTGGGTCCATCAAATTCAGTGGATTTACTGCATCATACCTATCACAACACATCAATTCAGATCATATTGGATTGATTGCCTTTATTGCGACTTTTATTCTTATCGTCATTGGTGTTCACCTGGTTGCCAAGGTCGTTGACAAACTGGTTTCTGCCATTGCATTAGGCCCAATCAATCGTATTTTAGGTACGTTGTTTAGCCTATTTAAATATGCCTTTATTATTAGTGTATTGCTTGCCGTATTCAATGGCTTCGAACGTAACTTTAAAATAATTCCAGAAGAGCAGAAGGCTAACTCCTTTTTATATGAACCGCTATCTTCGATTGCACCAAGCATTTTTCCATATCTTCATTTCGATGCAGTAAAGGAAAAATTTGAAGATGCAGCTGATGGTATTGAGGTCTAATTTAGCTGTGAACGAGGAACATTATTTAAAACCACATTGATCTTTTGTAACAACTCATCTTTAACAATTGGTTTAGAAATAACATCGTCAAAACCAGATTTTAAAATGCCTTCAAGTTTTGTAATATCAGTTTCGACCGACTGAGCAATAAATGGAATACTGATTCCCACCTGACGAATACTTTGAATAAATTCTTCCGCATTAAGTCCCGGTGTGTTCACATCTAATAATACCAAATCAATATCATTACGCTTAAATAACAATTCTCTGGCCGAATTTGGTGTACGAGCGGATATTAAAGTAATCTTTGTACGTTCCAGATTTTTACGCATTTGTAATTGAGCAGTACTAGTAGCATCAACCAAAAGAACAATTTTATCAGGCCAACTTAAGTTCGCCGGAATCTCAATCCTAGGTGCTTTGGGTTCAGTTTTAGGAATGTTCTTTACAATTGGTGTCGAATTTTCTTTTGCCAATGGTAAAGTAAAGAAGAATTCAGAACCCTTATTTTTCTCAGAGTTAAGTTCCAGTGTACCTTCCATGGCCGCAACCAGACGTTTCGAAATGGATAATCCTAATCCTGTTCCTCCGTAATTTTTAGACGTATTTTCCTCTTCCTGTCTGAATGGATCAAAAATTATAGATTGTTTGTCGGGACTTATGCCAATGCCAGTATCTCGTACATAGAAGCGAAGACCATCCTCCTCAGTTGTATAACCAATTTCAATAAATCCTTTTGGAGTAAACTTAAAAGCATTCCCCACTAAGTTAACCAGTACCTGATTCAGGCGCTTTAAATCGCACGACACCATTAAACCAGAACTATTAACCGGGATATTTAAATAAAACTTCAGATGTTTCTTAGACGTCAGATCCATTCGCTTATCAAACATCTTGAATAGTTCTTCAAGAAGAGAATTAGGATTGGCATCCTTCAAATGAATATTAAGTTCTCCACTTTCAATCTTTGCCAGATCAACAATATCATTAATTAGCTCCATCAGGTTTTCAGAACTATTGTTAATGATTTTAATATAATCGGCCTTCTCTTCCGTAGAAATATGCTCTTCATTCAGCAGGTTGGTAAAGCCAACTATAGCGTTTAAAGGCGTCCTGATTTCGTGACTCATATTGGCAAGAAAGGCTGATTTTAAATTATCCGCACTTTCGGCTCTTTCCTTGGCAATCAATAATTCTTGCTCTGCTCTCTTACGTAAGGTAAAATTCCTTCCGACAAGCAACAATGATGATAATTGTTGGTTATCATCCGTTTCTGGAGTAATGGTCCAATCAAATGCGTACATCTGATTATTGAACTTGAACTCCAGCTCAACAGGTGTTATTGTTGCCGAAAGCAAAACATCACCAACTGCATTATTTAATCCATCTACAAACTCTTTGGGAAGCCCCTTTAAATCTTGTAATTTTTTACCCAAACAATCATTGAGCTCCAAATTAAAATCCTTTAAAAAAGCTGCATTGCAGAAGGATAAAGTCCCTTTTCGATCGATACGTATAATGTGGTCGGGCGAATTCTCCGTTAAAGCTCTAAACTTATGCTCACTTTGTTTAAGGGCTTGCTCATTCTTCTTACGTTTCGATATATTATGCATCGAAAAATAGGAATGTAACTGACCGTTCAACTGTATTCCGGTTGCGTATATCTCAGCATGAATTAACTCATTGCTCTTATGAAGCAACTGAACATCACCAGAATAATTCTCACCTTTATTTATTTTTACAATTGCTTGCTCCAGTCTTTCCAGAAATACTTTCTCAGGAAAGATATCTTCAAATCTAACCTGAACGAGTTCATCAAATTCATAACCCAACATGTTTAAACCCGAGGCATTGGCATATACGAGTTGGTTGCCGGAATCCAAAATGAAAATACCATCAACGGTTGTTTCTATCACCTTTTGATTGCGTTCTTCACTTTCCTGAAGGCTCTTTTCCGTTTCCTTTATTAAAGATATATCTTCACCAATTAACATGTAACAGGTGTCTGTGTCATTATCAGGGACTTCTGTTCCCAGTATTCTTAATGCAATCGGGTCTCCCAACTTATCTTTTAATTGTACTTCTATTGACGCAATACCCTCTTCGTTAATCTCTTTGTAAAACGTTTTTATTCGATTCAAATCTTCTTCACCATCGTAATAAAGGTTTGATAAGGGCATCCCCACTAATTCATCTCTCGAATATCCCGAATGCGTAATAATTGCAGAATTTACATATTCAATTATCCTATTACGTACCAGCAATATTCCTATGGGTGCTGAACTTAATAAGTTTTGAAGAAAAGCTTCCTTCTTCTCCAGCTCCTTATTGATATTTAAAATTTCATCATGATTTTGTTGGATTCTGCAGTTGGCATTTTCTCTTTCATAGGCACCAGCCAACATTTCTGCCACTGTAGAAAAAGCTTTTTCATGAATGGAATCAAATCCGCCAAAGCTTTTATCATTAACCAGCGTTATAAAACCCCAGGACATTCCTTCAGAACGAATTGGAATGGCTAGTACGGCACATTCATTATCCTTTTGATGAAATGCATTGGATGCATATTGAATGGTGTTAGAATTACTACTGTATAATCCATTTCGCTCAAAAGAAACTAACCAACCTGGCAGATCCTTCTCAAAATTTAACATGGACAAACTGGAATCCGCTACTTGCTTTTCATCAAGAAAATATGAATTGGACAAACTACACAAGCGGTTATTATCGCCATTTTCATAAATAAATGTCTGGGCAATGTTAAAACAATTTGCCAATTCCTTTATCGCTCCATCCAGTTTATCTGAAAATGGAATATCAGAAACCAATAAATGCGAAACGGTCAACAATACTTGCTGATCGTTATGATGCTTGTTTATACTCTTTTGATTGATTTCACTTCCAAATGCATTGGAAACTAATTGGGCGGCCATTTTTATAAGATCGAGTTCAAATGGTAACCAGTCCCTGTTATAACTGCACTCATCGAAACCAATAAACCCAAAAAACTCACTATTTACATATAACGGATAAACAAGAACTGACTCAATATTTTGAGCATTTAGTACCTCATAAACTTTTTTAGGTAAGCTTTTAATATCCGAAGCTTTGATAATGCCATCATCAATTAGCATGGTTTTCCACTCTGGATATATATCATAACTCAAATCCTGCAGATTATCTATCTCAGGACTCACTCCATCATTGCACCACTCAAAAGAGTTGCGCATGCGCTCATTATTACTAAAATTCTCAAAAATGTATATCCTGCTAACATCAGCGAACTGGCCCAAAGCTTTAAGTACCTTGTTAACACGCTCTTCAAATGGCATATTAGCCATTAAGATGGCAGAAATATATAGAGGCAAATGTCCCTCTGACTCTTCAGAATTTACAGAGTCATCTCCCACAGGAATACTCCATGATCCTCGGTGTATTCGTTTAATCAATCTCTTAAGTCTCTTATTCTCAGCCTCAAGCTGATTCAAAGTTTTCTCCGTACTATTTGCCATCAACTGTGTCCCTAGTCAGCTTCCTTTTGCAATATAGTAAATACCTGATTGTGTGCAAAAAGAGTTTTATTTATTATATCAGTCAAAAGTAGCTATTATCCATATGGGAATATCCTTTTTCCTAAAAGAAAATTGCGTATTAATGTAAAAAAACTGCAAAGAAAAGCGGATATAAAATGAGTTTTTCAATTCAATCTTTTATTTTTGAGGAAAATGACTTCAATGAATCAAAAAACGGGCCTTGTCATAAAATCTACTGGTAGCCGCTATACGGTTTTGCTCAGTGACTCTGAAACAATGGTTTGTCGCATTCGTGGCAAAATTCGATTGGATGAGAGTAAGAGCACTAACCCTGTGGCTGTAGGAGATGAGGTTGTGGTTGACATTGAGAATGATGAAGGTGTAATTTCAGCGCTTAAAGAGCGTAAAAACTATATCATCCGAAAGTCTACTAACCTGTCAAAAGAATCGCAAGTCCTGGCGGCTAATGTCGATCAGGCGGTATTAATCATTACCATAAACTATCCAATTACGACAAGAGTATTTGTCGATCGCTTTATTGCAGCTGCTGAAGCCTATCAAATTCCGGTTAAACTTGTTTTTAATAAAACCGACAGATATGATCCTAAGCACTTAAAATTGCTCGGCGAATGGAAGGAATTGTATGAAAGCATTGGTTATCCTTGCATCTCAGTTTCAGCCAAACTCGAGGATAATCTGGAAGCTCTAAAAGAATTACTCAAAGACAAGATTACGGTTCTGAATGGTCATTCAGGTGTTGGAAAATCTACCTTGATTAATAAAATTGAACCTGAGCTTAACCTTAAAACAGCAGAGATTTCTGAAATCCATCAATCGGGTCGTCATACCACAACCTTCGCTCAAATGCATGCCTTAAGTTTTGGTGGTTATATTATTGACACGCCAGGCATCAGAGGATTTGGTTTAATCCATATAGAAAAGGAAGAGCTTTCTCATTATTTTAAAGAAATATTTGAAGTGGCCAGCGATTGTAAATTTAATAATTGCACACACTCCAATGAACCTGGTTGTTCGGTAAAAAAAGCTGTAGAAAAGGGACTTATAGCGCAATCAAGATACGAAAGCTATCTAAGCATATTATTAAACAAAAATGACAAATACCGATGAGCTGGCAATTATTTAAAACTTTCGAAATTATTTATCGTAATACCTAATCTGAAAATAACTCTCACACCCATTGAGTACAATTATTAAATGAAGAAAGCCATAATCATAGCGATATTAAGTATTGTCTTTCTGATTGTTTCGAATGTTTACTATTACGTTGACACGTATAAGTGGCAGATAAACACACAGAAAGATATCCTGCTTAAACAATCATTGATTGTTGGAGATCAGTTAAGCCAATATTTTCAGAAAACGCATACCAACATATCGTTATTAATATCTGAAAAAGAACTGGTCACACTCTTTTCAAGTAAGGGTAACTCTGTAGAAGTTCAAAAAAGGCTTGAGTTATTATTTAGTAGTTACGACGAACACCTTAACGTCTTGCGGGTACAGGATGTTAATGGTAACGTCTTTGAATTAAGCAAAGGTCAGGGTCAAACCTTCATTTCCTCATTTGGTCAGGAAGAAGTTCAGGAGAGTATTGTCAGCCAAATGTACATTAACCCGCAAGGCACAAAGATTACGTACACTCAACCCCTATTTAATCATTCCAAAGTTATTGGATATGTAGAATTTAGCATGTCACTTGATAACTTCTTCAATTCTGCCTTCTATAATTTTAACCTGGAAGATTTTCATTTTCAATGGGTGATGAAACCTAATGGATGGGTCGTGTACAATACGCTTCAAAAAGAGGCTTTTTATCCTGTACTTGATGAAGTAGAGGACTATGTGAAAAAACGCAAGTGGTTTTATACTGTTCATTCGATCCATGCTGATTATGATGAAACCAAAGTTTTAACCGTATTTAACCGGCTCGACTTTAATGGAAGCGATTACTACCTGGCCTTTTCCATGCCCTTAGAAGTGATAACATCCTCCATTGCCAGTAATTCTATTGTGGTGGCAGGCATATCACTTTTTGTAATCACTTTAATAATTGTGATTTTTGGTTTCTTCTTAAAACGACAAGCAGAAGATGAAAAAAGCCTTAAAAAATCGGAAGATGCACTCCGCAAAATTGTTTATTACCTTCCTGTAGGTGTTGTTCTTCTGGATAAAAACAGTAGAATTCGTCAGGTAAATAAGGCCGCACTAAAATTATTTGCTTTTGATGACGAAGATCAACTCATAGGCAGAAAGGCAAGTGATCAAGTATTATTCGAAAATAAAATTCATCTGGACAAAACCTCTTATTCGGCCAAGTCGAATAAGTATATTTTAACTAATAAGAATAATGAAGAGGCCGTAATTCTGCATGAACAAATACCTTTCTTCCTGCTCCGCGAGGAATATTCATTACAGGTATTTGTTGAAGTTTCTTCACTTGAAAAAGAACGCAAAACGGAAGAAATGGCTAATAAGGCCAAATCTACATTTATTGCCAATATAAGTCATGAGCTACGAACGCCTCTCAACAGTATGATTGGCATGACCGACATTATTCTTACTTCGAATTTGGAAGATAATGATCGGGAATTATTGACAGTAGTTAAACGATCCGCAGACACCTTGCTGGTACTTATAAATGACATTCTTGATTTCTCAAAAATAGAAGCAGGACGATTTGAAATTGAATCAATCCCATTTAACTTAAAACAGGAACTAGAGCAAACTATACAAACTTTCCTTCCTAAGGCTCAGGAACGCAATCTCAATTTAACATGGGTTAGCTCTATTTCATTACCTGAAAACTATGTTGGCGATCCGATACGATTCAGACAGGTGATGAACAACCTGATCAGTAATGCTATTAAGTTTACCGAAAAGGGCAAAATTCATTTAAGCATTAAAGAAGTACGTGGTCTAAATGGATCCCCTGCCATATCTTTTACCATAAAAGATACCGGTATAGGAGTTCGAAAAGAGAAACTAAGAACAATATTTAATTCGTTCTCTCAAGCGGATGAAAGCATTACCCGTAAATATGGAGGTACAGGTCTTGGAGTAACCATTTCAAAACAATTGGTTAATTTGATGGGTGGCGAAATATGGGTAAATAGCCCTTCCGGCCTTTCTGATAATCCGGATTATCCCGGAGCTGAATTCACGTTTACGCTTCCATACCGTACGCAAGGTTATCAAAAAAATTACAACTATAATCATATCGTCTCATTGGATATGATCAGGGCTTTCGTTATCACCGATGAACCATTACAGGTTCGAACGCTGATGAAAAACCTAAGTACAATGCGAATTGATTTTAAGATTTTACCCCCATCAAATGATTCAATTGATATCATTCGCACTGATAGCAAACATCAACTTTTAATTGTAGATCACCGACCTGATTTTAACGGACTTGAGTTCTTACAGGAAATATATAATCACAAGCTTCACAAACGAATGCCTGTCATTATGCAAAGCTCCGACTTTGAACCGAGCAATACCTCTGTTGCTAAAAGATTAGGGGCAGATGTATATTTTCGCAAACCGGTTAACTACTCAAGCCTGAAAGAGTTTATTTTAAAACTGTTTCCGCATATTGCACAGAAGAAAAAACCTGCAAACGAGAAGAAAAACCTTAACGTATTAGTAGCTGAGGATAATATACTTAATCAACGCCTGGCTAAAAACTTATTCCGAAAGATCGGACATGAGATCGATGTAGCCAACAATGGCTCTGAAGCAGTTACAAAAATACAGGAAAAACAATATGACATTGTTTTTATGGATGTAATGATGCCTGAGTTAGATGGTTTTGGTGCAATGGAACAAATCAAAAAAGATGGTGCCGGATGCCCTGTAATTGCGATGACTGCAAGTGTTGACGAAGCTGACAAAGAGATAGTGATGGAGGCTGGAATGGATGATTTCATCATGAAACCAACTCGCATCGAAGATTTGTCAAGGATGATAGAAAAATGGTGTAATCCCAGCTAGTTAATATCCAATTGAAATAATTCCACCAAGGTGACGTTATAGGTATAATAATCACGGGAATTAAGCAAAAAATGAGTTTTTACAAGAATAAGAAGATTTGGAAATTATCACTTCTTTTGGGAGCGATAATTATAGGCAGCTTTACCTTATTTTACACCTATCGATTAACCACAAAGTTAAAGGAAGAGGAAAGAAAAAAGGTGGAGCTATGGCATGAAGCTACCATGCAATTATCCTTGGTTGATGCAGAAGATTCTTCAATCCCACTTATTTTTAAAGTTATTAGTCAGAATACCACTATTCCGGTTATCATCGTAGATGCTGACAATGAAATAATCTTACATCGTAATATTGAAATACCACAAAGAGATAGTATTCAGTATTTGAATAAGCAACTTGATAAGATGATGAATAAAACAGAACCGATAAAAGTTGATCTTGGGAATAATGAATTCCAATATTTATATTATCAGGATTCATTTCTGATAACCGAGCTCGGTTGGTTTCCAATTATTCAGCTATTGGTTGTGTCCTTGTTTATCTTTATCGCTTACCTTGGATTTAGTTCAGCACGAAAAGCCGAACAAGATCAGGTATGGGTGGGTATGTCAAAAGAAACGGCTCACCAATTGGGCACACCTACCTCCTCACTACTCGGGTGGGTCGATGTATTAAAACTCAAGGATGAAAAATCGGAATTAGCCATTGAATTGGAAAAAGATGTTCAACGCCTGCAAGTCATCACCGATCGCTTTTCGAAAATTGGTTCTAAGCCCGAACTTAGCGACCAAAAAATTCTTCCGGTGGTGGAAGAGATTGTTGATTATCTTAACCGAAGAACGCCAAAACAAGTTGCGTTTGAAATCAATTGTGTCAACTGTGGCGATTTAAAGGCCAAATTGAATAATGTCTTATTTCAATGGGTTCTGGAAAATATTTGTAAAAATGCTGTTGATGCAATTAAAGGAGAAGGCCAAGTATCTATTTCAATAAGCTCAAAAAATGATCAGATAGAAATTGATATCTCTGATACGGGTAAAGGCCTGCATCGGAATAAATTTAAAAGTGTTTTCCAACCAGGTTACACCACCAAGCTTAGAGGCTGGGGACTAGGTCTATCACTTGCCAAGAGAATTGTAGAAGGTTATCATAGCGGCAAACTTTTTGTAAAAGAATCAGAAATTGGCAAAGGCACCACGTTTAGAATTATTTTACCTAAAAAAAGATGAGAATTGCACCTATTGTAGGTACCAAGAAACAAGTACTTTAGCAAACTTTAACAGACCATTCAGTCTTTCTCAATTAAAAAAGCCTTCTTTTCTTTTCTTGCATCCTTTTATTTTATACTTTTGCAAAGTTTTTTAGAAAGGGTATAGTGGACAGATTGAGAGACTACAGCATCCCGTTTGCGGGATTAAAAGAAGGCAAGCACACTTTCGAATACGAAATTAGCGCTTCTTTCTTTAAACTGTTTGAGCAACCTTTAGTTGAAGACGGTAACATAAAAGCTAATGTTGAGCTTAATAAAAGTTCTGCATTGTTGACCTTATCGTTTGAAGTTGAAGGCGTAGTTAAAAGCATCTGCGACAATTGCCTTGAAACAATGACTTTAAATGTGGCGAATACAGCCCAAATGTATATCAAATTTGGGGAAGAATATGATGAGCCGACAGATGAAATTATTGTTTTACCACATGAAGAACACGAGGTAAACGTTGCCCAACTCATTTATGAGTATATCTGTGTTAGCTTGCCAATAAGGCATGTTCACCCGGATGATGAAAATGGAAATGCAACTTGCAATCCTGAAATGCTTAATCAATTAGATAATTATTTAGTTGAGGAAACAACGGAAGAAGAGCAAGATGAATATATTGATCCTCGATGGGAGGCTCTCAAAAATTTAGTAGATAAAAACAAATAAAAATAGGTTGAAAAATGGCACATCCTAAAAGAAAGATCTCGAAAACGAGAAGAGACAAGAGAAGAACACACTACAAAGCAGTAGCTCCTACGCTTGGTAATTGTTCAAACTGTGGTGCTACAGTAAAAATGCATACAGTTTGTGGTGAGTGTGGATATTACCGTGGAAAATTAGCTGTTGAAAAAGAAGTAACAGCATAAATTATTGAATTAACATTCAATAAAATTTGCTCTCAATTATTTGAGGGCAAATTTTATTTTGGGGCAATTGGTCATAAATTTGTTTACTATGACTGATTTCTTACTTTTGTATCCGCCCCATAATTTTTTTAGTGTAATTGTAACTTCTTAATAACGATCAAAAAAGGGGAATACCTGATCAATAAGAAGTGAGGATCTTTGCGATGCGGTTAACTGTACAAGATCCAAAAAAAGATAAGTACGCATGAAGAAAACCAATGCAGTCATAACGGCAGTTGGTGGATATGTTCCTGAATATATCCTCAATAACCAGGAATTGAGTCAGATGGTAGACACTTCTGACGAATGGATAATGACCCGTGTGGGCATTAAAGAGCGCCACATACAAAAAGGTGAAGGATTAGGAACATCCGATATGGGTGTTGAAGCGGTGAAAGAAATTTTAAGGAAAACGGGCACCAAACCTGAGGAAATTGACTTGATCATTTGTGCTACTGTTACTCCCGATCATCCATTCCCGGCTACGGCTAATATTATTGCTGATAAGGCAGATATTCGTAACGCCCATGGTTTTGACTTGAATGGAGCTTGCTCGGGTTTCTTATATGCTCTTGATGCAGCATCAAAATATATTGAAACAGGTGCAAAAAAGAAAGTAATCGTTGTAGGAGCTGATAAAATGTCTTCTATAGTTGACTACACCGACCGTACAACTTGTGTTTTATTTGGTGATGCGGCAGCTGCTGTTTTACTTGAACCAAGCGAAGAGGAATTAGGCCTTCAGGACTGTATTCTTCGAAGTGATGGTTTTGGACGAAAGTACCTCAATATGAAAGGTGGAGGCTCTGTACATCCATCATCACACGAAACATTAGACAACAAATTGCATTACATCTTTCAGGATGGCAAACATGTATTCAAGCATGCAGTATCTAATATGGCCGACGTATCAGTTGAAATAATGGAGCGCAATAACTTGACCGAAGATGATATTGCCTGGTTGGTACCTCATCAAGCCAACTTGCGTATTATCGATGCCACAGCCAATCGTATGAATCTAAATCCTGAAAAGGTAATGATTAACATTGAACGATACGGTAATACAACTGCCGCCACGATACCATTATGCTTGTGGGAATGGGAAAAACAGCTCAAGAAAGGCGATAATATTATTCTTGCTGCTTTTGGTGCAGGTTTTACCTGGGGCTCTATTTATTTGAAATGGGCTTACGACGGAAAATAAAGATTAACAAAATATATAAGGCTGCCATTTTAGGTGGCCTTTTTTGAATTCAAAGCATAGAATTACCATAGTCACTATGATTCAGCTGGAATACGAAAAAAATAAGAACATTATTCATGCAACAAGAAGTGGAGAGGTTTCCATTGATCAACTTCTTGATTATGTATGTCGTATTGACCAGGAATATTCTTCATATAAGGCTTTGTATATTTTAGACGACGTTACGGCATCAAAGTCTGTACTTGATCCACCATATGACTTCTCTGACATCCTTAAAGAAATAAACCTTCGAATTGATAAATACGAGTCAATTGCTTTAGCCGTTTATGTTGAAGACCCGACAGACACTGCCTTTAGCTTCCTGTTTGATGCATTGTTCAGTCAAATCGACAAATTTCAATTCCAAACTTTCTCTACAAAGAATAGTGCCTTTGAATGGCTAGCTGAACAGCAAAGCCTAAACAATTATTAATATAGGCTTAAGCGGCGCAGCAAGAATCCGTTAACAAAATTCGCAAAACCCGACATTATTATCCTTTATAATTAGATGTCAATCACAATCTTTTTGATCATGCCGATCAATAAATAAGATTACAATGCTATTGAATTCCAATTCATATTAGCTTAAATTTATTTTTCATAACAAACACTCGTACTATGAAAAAACTAATTGCTGAATTTATTGGAACTTTATGGTTAGTTCTAGGTGGATGTGGAAGTGCTGTTCTTGCCGCCGGATATCCTGAACTTGGGATAGGCTTTGTAGGTGTATCTATTGCCTTTGGTTTATCGGTTTTAACCATGGCTTATGCGATAGGACATATTTCCGGTTGTCATCTCAATCCTGCTGTCTCTATTGGTTTATGGATGGGAGGACGATTTCCTGCTAAAGACTTAATCCCCTACATTATTTCTCAAGTGCTTGGTGGATTAGCAGGTGCAGCCATATTGTTTATTATTGCCAGTGGTAAGACTGGTTTTGAAGTTGGGGGATTTGCGTCCAATGGATATGGCACCAGTTCACCGGGTGGCTATAGCATGATGGCCGCGCTCGTTACTGAAGTGGTAATGACCTTTATGTTCCTCATCATCATATTAGGAGCAACACACTCAAAAGCACCAAGATATCTTGCCGGCGTAGCGATAGGCTTAGGTTTAACACTTATCCATTTGATCAGTATCCCTGTCACCAATACCTCTGTTAATCCGGCCAGAAGCACAAGTCAGGCTATATTCGCAGGAGGAGCAGCTATTGATCAGTTATGGTTATTCTGGGTGGCACCCATTATTGGAGCCATACTGGCTGGGATAGTTTATAATTATATTTCGCCGGAAGAAGAATAAATTATTGACCCAATTCGTCATGCAGCAAAAAGTCTTTCACTTCAAGAAAGGCTTTTTCTATTCGTAACATCCGGTTAATCATAAATTTCATGGTCTCCGGCCATTGTTCTTCCTGATACATATCTGCGGGTATTTGCTCATAGACACGACAAACTTCCTTACCTTCTTTTTTAGTGTATAGGTAATCCCATTTTAATTCTCCTTCGTACGTATCCTCAAAAATAGCTTTACAAGCCTCTAGCTTCTCATAAAGATACAAGCGTCGATCTTCCTTCTCGTGATTTATTTCAAGGGCTACAATGGCACGTTCCCGATCAATGTCAAAACGAAGATCTAAACCTTTAATCCCGGTTTCATCGAATATCCATTTTACTTTTCTGCCTTTTTGACCAGGTAAACGACGAGTTCGGTTTTCAAGCTTATGCCAAAACAACTGACGCAATTCCTTTGCTTCCTCTTTTGAGAACATAGTCTTACTATTTTTTTCCTTTGTTTTTGAGCAACAAAAATAGAAGAAAAGCTGAACCTACGCCAATCATTAACAAACTCACCACCTCCATAGTGGAAGTGGTGCTATGTATCATACCAAAACCGGCAATGATCATTAAAATTGCCATTACAGCTAATTTGTTCTTCATATTTATGCACTTTAAAAGCTATAGCGCATACTCGCTGTTATTCGGTTATTCGTATAATTAGTTAAATCAATCGGCTTTGCATATTCATCATATGAATCTCCATAAGCCGCAACAACATACATCCATTCAAGTCCAAACCATATTTTTGGTGTAGCCATAAAAATTACTCTTGGTACAACTGAATACATATTGGCAATATTTCCTCCAATTGTAAATCCGCTCAAAGGCACTGCCTTATCAATAGCACCGAGATTTTGAGTATAGCCAATTAATATTCCTGGTTTTACTTTCTCGGCATTGGACTCTATATCTGCCCAAAAGGCAAAGTTCTTGATAGCCGTATATTCTCGTTCAGGAGTATTATTATCTTTCTCTGCGAATCCACCAAGCATCACTAAATTGGTATTACCAGCCGTATACAAAGCTTCTGTTTTAAGGGTAATCGGCCCTATACCCTTTTTAAGTGATCCGGCGAAATAATGTCCTTTGGCTGTCTCCTTAGTTATTGCACCTGTATTTGGATCAACTAATTCAGGTCGTAATGCTTTATAACCACCAGTTACACCAGCAAAAAAATCGTTTTGCTTATATTTAAACTGAAGTGCCATTTCCGGAACATATGAGTTCTCAAACCCTTTTGACATTCCTTTATCAGCAAAATCATTTTGAGTCATAATAAAACCAATACCTTCAATTCTTTCGGATATCTGATATCCTAATCGAACCATTGGTTGACGATTAAGCGGGTGATATGGCGTACCACAGCTCAGATTAACTGTACGTGGAAAATTATCGGTTATAAATAATGGATGCCAATATTGTCCTACCAATAAGCTTGTCTTATCCCAATTAAGGCGAATAAAAGCATGGCGAAGCCTAAACTGTACATCCTGATGATCAGGACTTTTATCCCCTAAGAAATCCCCTTCGATAAAGGCAAAACTTTTTGCCCCAAATACTTCAGGACCAGATACGCCTATATTAAAACGACTAAAGGCCGCATCAACATCGAAATTACCAATGCTATTAATATCGTTTCCTTCACTATCAAGGCTGGCAGGTTTTGGAAAAAGATAAATATTTCCATTACGTGCAGTTACACTCTGCCTGCTATCGTAATAACCATTGACCCCAACGAATCCATGTATCTCAACTTTAAACTTCTTTTCCTTTTCCTGTGCACTTAACTGCAATGCTAAAAACAGTAGCAAAGCAAGACTTATTAATTTATTCATTATCTGAGACTTAAAAATTGTTTAAATTAGTAAACAAATGTATGCAAAGCAAGTAAATAAATACCGAATGCGCAACATATCAAGGCCTTAAAAAACTGTATTAAATCAATTCAAAGATCCTTCTTGCAAACTTTACTACTGAATTTTAAAATAACCAATCGTTTCCTTAAGCAATTCTGCTTGTCTGGATAACTCCTCTGAACTGGAAGCCATCTCTTCAGACGAAGCTGAATTTTGAGAAGTTATGCTTACTAATGATTGTATTGCTCCATTGATATGATTAGCTCCTGATTCTTGTTCCTGAGATGCCACTAATATTTCATGAATTGCACCAATAATGGTCTTTATCTCGGGTAATATAGCTTCCATCTCTTCCCACGATTTTTGTGCGATTTCTAAACTGGATGCCGAAACTTCATCAATTTCATTGGCCGCTTTTTGAGTAAACTCTGAAAGCTTTCTTACTTCAGAAGCCACAACCGCGAAACCACGACCAGCATCACCTGCTCGCGATGCTTCCACCGATGCGTTTAAGGCTAAGAGGTTTGTTTGAAAGGCAATATCCTTAATCACGGCCACTTTCGAGCTAATTGATTGCATGGCATCCAAATTCTGACTAACTGTCTTTTGCAACTGCTCAATTCCTAAATTCGCTTTCCCAGCTGTCTCTTCTGTTCGCTTTGCATTCGACGAATTAGAATGAATATTAGACACCATTTGCTCAATGGATGTAGAAATCTCTTCCGTTGAAGCAGCCTGTGAATTGGCACCGTCTGAAATATGTTCGGCCGACTGCGCCATTTGTTCGCTGGCTGTAAATACATTCGCCGATCCCTGAATGACCTGCTCTATTATTTCTTTAAGCTTATGTAAGGTACTTTGTAAAGACTGTTGCAATACACCAATCTCATCATTTTCTGTTTTACTGATCCGGATGCTTAAATCTCCTGCTGCTATTGATTCGGTATGTTTTGATAAGGAAATTATAGATCGTGTTATTCGACGACCAAAGAAAACGGACAGAACTCCAAAGATGACCAACATGATAAAAGCAATAATTACAGTTTGCATTATACTCCTTTGCAAACCCGCCATTTGCTCTTCCTTGGTTTCCCTAATTCGAGTATCAATATCATCAATGTAATTTCCGGTTCCTACTATCCAATTGAATGGTTCGAAGTAAGCTGAGAAACTTCGCTTTGGAAGATCTACGTTTCCCCCTTTTTTAGGAAACCAATATTCCATATATCCATCTCCTTCAATTGCCGACTTAATAATCTTTTGAATCATTAAACTTCCTTTGGCATCCTTCAAGTCCCATCGACTTTTACCTTCAACTTCCTTATTCCCGAGTAGAACGACATTAACCCCTTCTTTGGTATCCACCCAAAAATAGCCATCGGTACCGTAATGTAATCCCCTTATTTGATGTGCCGCATAAAACATGGCTTCATCCATACTCATCGAATCTGCCTCAACCAATTGATAAACTCCATCGAGCAAAGTCATTACTGTTTGAACTTCGTATTTCACCGATTCGTCGAAATTTCGCCTTAACAAGGCTTCTAAATCTTCCAGCTCTTTTTGCTGTGCATTATAGGAAATAATGGTTGATGGCACTGTTATAGACAAAGCTAAAATAACCAGCATCCCTACAGAAAAGGCGATAACCTTTGTAGTAATTTTCATTATCTTGGATTTAATGTTATTGGGTATTAAGGTGTTTTTTTACGCATTATCCAGACTAACGTTGCAACATTAACAGCAATTTTCATTCTTTATATTGGTTCTAAATTCAACGCTATTAATACCGCTTTAATCCAAGCTACCAGTTAATTATTTATAGCAAGGCTTATTTAGAAAGGATAATTACGGAATTCTTGCTCTTATTTACTATTTTAACCACCTTAATAATCCGATCGTTTGATTTTTGAACTATTGATTAAGCGGCTTGTTTTAGATTTCGTGAAGAAAGAATCCAAAGAAGAAATACTATGAAGAAGTTATATGATGTTCTTACTGCCCATTGGCTAATGGGAAGTCTGCTATTATTTATTGGCGCCGTCATTGGAGTTGCTACATTTATCGAAAATGATTTCGGAACTAATGCTTCAAAAGCTCTGGTATACAATGCCTGGTGGTTTGAGTTAGTGTTTGTATTGTTATCGATAAACATGTTTGGCAACCTTATCAAATTTAAAACCTGGTCAGTTAAAAAAATACCTGTTCTGGTTTTTCACTTAGCCTTTCTCATAATTTTGATTGGTGCAGCCATCACCCGATATATTGGTTACGAAGGTATAATGCATATTCGCGAAGGTGACGATTCTAATAAGATTCTTTCGAGCGACCAGTTTGTTTCAGCAAAAATTGTGGCCGATGGCTATGAAGAAAACGATGAACAACATGTCATATATTCTATCGTCAGTCCTAACGAATACTCGGCCAGTTTTTCAACTCCTAAGGGAAAATTAAAGGTCCGAAGCGAAGTCTTTATTCCTCAGGCGATGTCAAGAGCAGTCGAAAAACCAGGTGGGCAAGAAGCTATTCAATTGGTACTTTCGTTGGGACAGGGAAGAGAAGAGTTTTCAATATTTAAGGGAGATGAAATTAATGTTGGACAATTCACCCTTGGTTTTGATACTAAACAAGGCGATGCTGACATACTTTTGAATATGAAAGATGGTGTGCCTTATTTCACCTATAAGGATACGGCCAGCCTAAGACAAATGCAGACTGGCGTAATTCAGAAGTTTGAACCCTTTGTTGCACACAAACTGTTTAATGGTGTTCTTTATAGTTTTGGTGACCTACGTATGGTTTACACCGATTACCTTGAAAGTGCTGTTATTGAACCAGTGGCTGTGGAAGGTAAAAATGGTCAAGGCCTACCTGATGCGATTAAGTTTGTTGCCGAGTTAAATGATCAGGAAAAAGAATTCTATGCTTTTGGTAAAAAAGATGTACTTGGTAAAGTTTATAAAACTGAAATCGAAGGTGTAAACATTGAGGTCACTTATGGTGCCAAATTAATTCAAATTCCATTTTCATTGCATCTTAATCGATTTGAATTGGAGCGCTATCCAGGTAGTGAGAGCCCAAGTTCGTATGCCAGTGAAGTAACTTTACTCGATGAACGTACAGGCTTAAAAGAAGATCGACGCATCTACATGAATAACATTCTAAATTATAAAGGCTACCGCTTTTTCCAATCCTCATACGATATGGATGAAAAGGGAACAGTGCTTTCCGTTAATCGTGATTTATGGGGAACCATCTTAACCTATATAGGCTACTTTTTATTGGCCTTGGGAATGTTTACAGCACTTGTTGCACCAAATACACGTTTCCGCTTTTTGATTAAACGAACAAGTGAAATATACGACCAGAAAAAGAAATATCTGGCAATAGGCTTATTGATGTTTGCCTTGCCTTCAATGGCTCAGGATTTACAACCCAATATCAAAATTAGTAAAGAGACAGCAGAAGCCTTTGGTAATTTATGGGTGCAGGATAATGGCGGTAGAATGAAACCCCTAAATACACTTAACAGTGAAGTAGTTCGTAAACTGGTTAAGCACAATTCATTTAAAGGACAATCTGTTGATCAAATGGCTCTGGGAATAATGATAGACCCTCAGTTTTGGCAGGAAGTTCCTTTGATTACCGTTAAACATGATGAATTAAGATCAATATTGCAACTGAGAGAAAAGAAGTCATCCTTCCGTAACTTCTTCTCCCCGGATGGACAATATAAAATCCGCCAATTGGTTGAATCATCTCATCGTAAACGTCCTGCCTATCGCAATAAATTGGAGCAGGAAGCAGTTAAGGTTGACGAGCAGGTTAATGTTTTCTATATGGCCCAAATGGGTAACTTCTTTCGTTTGTTTCCAAAACCAAATGATGAAAACAATAAATGGTTAACTCCAGGCGATAAAGTAGATGGTGTTCCTCAAGAGGACAGCCTGTTTATTCGTAATATTTTTGGCATGTATCTGGAAGCCATTAGTGCAGGTGATAAAGCCAAAGAAGAAAGTTATATTCAGGCAATAGCAGCTTATCAAACGAAATATGGAGCAGATGTATTGCCATCGGATTACAAAAAGGATATAGAGATATTCTACAATAATAGTAATCTGTTTATGTCGCTGATGCCATACTTTCTGGTATTAGGTATTGTTTTATTATTCTTTCAGCTAATTCGTTTAGTAAAACCAAAGTATAAGTTTAAATGGCCTCTTCGAATTGGACTGGGCATGGTAATTATTGCTTTTATACTGTACACAATTGCGCTTGCCATTCGTTGGTACATTTCCGGTCACGCTCCATGGAGTAATGGTTATGAATCAATGTTATACATTGGCTGGACGACCTTATTGGCTGGATTATTATTTTCAAAACAAAGTCCGATAGCATTGTCGGTTACTTCAATGTTTGGAGGTATCATATTAATGGTAGCTCACCTGAGTTGGATGAATCCGGAAATCACTAATCTGGTGCCGGTATTAAAATCATATTGGCTTACCATTCACGTGGCGATAATTGTGGCCAGCTATGGCTTCCTTGGTTTAGGTTTCCTTCTGGGATTTCTTAATCTGATATTGATGGGTGCCAAAACAAAAGCTAATCAAAAGGCCTTTTCATTGACCATAGAAGAGTTATCAGGCATCAGTGAAATGACAATGACCGTAGGTTTATATTTACTTACCGTAGGTGCCTTCCTTGGCGGTGTTTGGGCCAATGAGTCATGGGGACGATACTGGGGGTGGGATCCTAAAGAAACCTGGTCAGCAGTTACAATATTAGTTTATGCATTTATTTTGCATATGCGATTTATACCAGGCATGAAAGGTCTTACTACATTTAATTTCTGGTCGGTAATTGGATTTGCATCGGTCATTATGACCTATTTGGGTGTAAATTATTATTTGGCAGGTATGCACTCTTATGCAAAAGGTGATCCGGTACCTGTACCAACTTTTGTATATTATACGGTGGCGGTGATAGCAGTTGTATCATTTTATGCTTTTTATAACGAAAAGAAATTGACTCAGGAAGAACATCAATCTGAAGAATAAGTAAAACTTTAATACAATGTAAGACCGATAGTTAGCCGACTATCGGTCTTTTTTTTGCAAAATTGGCAAACAAAAGGCGATTAGGTGTTGTTTATCATTCTAAACAAATAGATCAAACAAAATGGCAAAAATTACATTTAAAGGATCACCTGTTGCAACAGCTGGTGATTTACCAAGAGTAGGTGCTGAGGCTCCTGAATTTTCATTAATAAAAACAGATTTGAGCGAGGTTTCGCTTGCTGACTATAAAGGACAGAAAGTTGTTTTAAATATATTCCCAAGTGTTGACACTGGAGTATGTGCAGCATCTGTTCGTCGTTTCAATGATGAGGCGTCAAAAAAGGATAACACAGCTGTATTGTGTATCTCAAAAGATTTACCTTTCGCTCACTCTCGTTTTTGCGGTGCAGAAGGATTAGACAAAGTAGTTTCTTTATCGGAATACAAAGATGAAGTATTCAGTCAGAATTATGGTGTGAAAATGATTGACGGCCCTTTAAGCGGTCTTCTTTCACGTGCAGTTGTTGTTGTTGACGAGCAAGGTAAAGTACTACATAGTGAACAGGTTGATGACATTGTTCACGAACCCGATTATGAAGCTGCTTTAAAAGTATTGTAGCTAATAAACGGATAGCTTTTTATAGTTTAGTTTTATTTTATGTTCTTAAAAGCCAGATGGGGCGGTCCATCTGGTTTTTTTATTTTTTATGGTTTGCCTGCTAAAGTCAATACCTTTAGTTTATTTGCACTCTCTTTTTATTGCACGCCTTGCCTGAAAAACTGATCTTCCTTTATTGAGTTTAAACGACCGCTAACAACCTCTTTTAAACGAAGCGTATATAAATCATTTCCCTTTTTGGAATCTAAAGTATCAGGTAAGCCAGCCAGAAATCGATTATAAAGCTCTTGTGCCTTATCCGCATCTTTTAAGTTATAATCATAAATAGCTGCCTGATTATATAAATACTGTACAGTCTCAGGTGAGAATTGAAAGGCAGAATCATAATAGGCAACTGCTTTGGCATAATCCCCACTTTCTTCATGCATCATGGCCAGTTTAGTATGTATCTTCTCCATTAATCCGGGAGAAGGTGCCAAAAGAAAAGCAGCCTTTTCCAAATAAGGTTTACCTCGCAAGGGCTGGTTGCTCTGCCCAAGTGCTGCTCCAAGGAAAAAACATACTTCTACATCATCATCTTTTAATTTAAAAGCATTGTAGAGAAATTCAACAGCTTCATCATAATTTTCCATGCGATGATAAGCCATTCCAATATGCTTCTTCGTTAAAAGTGAACTATCACCTTTGGCTTCCATTCGTTTGAACAGCTTAACTGCATTTCCATTTGCACCTGCTTTAAAGCTGGCTAATCCAGCCATGCTAACAAAACGTTTGCTATAACCTAAAGTATCCACAAAGTGCATGCTTACATCGAAACTTTCTTTATACTTCTTTTTTCCATAATAAAGCATAGCCAAACGGTGACCAACTTTTTGATTCGTAGGATATTGCTTAAGTAACTTTGCGTACATATCAATGGCCATTAGTGTTTCTGAAGCTTTTTGCAAAGTTTCAGCCAATAACATATTGACATTAAAGTTTAAAGAATCTGTTTCATAATAATTAGTAAGAATGATAATTGTACTGTCATAGTCCTGATTAAAATTCTTTATCTGTGCATATCGCAATAAATTACTGAGATTTTGAGGCTCCTCTTTATAGCGCTCTTGGCAAAGAGGTAAAGCTTCGGCATATTGTCCTGTTGAGAAGTACACTTTACAAAGCAGATCAACTAGTTCTGATGATGAAACACCTGAATTAGAATTCAACTTAAGAATTGCCCGGTCAGGTTGCCCCGATTGCGAATAGGCTGATGCTAATAGGTACAGCTCTTCCTTGCTTCTATCGGCTTTAGCTTCCAGCAAAGTAATAAGTTCGGAATATCGTTCTTGAGAAAAAAGGAGGTTAAAATTATCCTGAGCAGAAAGGGTACATGAATACCATAAAACAGCTGCAATAAGAAATAGCTTTTTCATTTTGATAATAATAAGTTAGGCCTAAAGTGATATTAAAATCAGAATGAAAATAGGGTTTTATCTTTTAGCGTGCAATTAAAGGCTTTATTAATTATAATGTCAGTTAAATAATATGTCTATATTATAAGGCAAGAGGACTCAGGATAATAAAAGTGCGGGGGAAACCTATGTTAAAGCTATAATCTTTGAACACGACACAATAGCGCCCTAATTAACAGGATGCCATCTTGATTTGCATGCTGCCAATAAAGATCGCATCCCTAAAAAAAATGTAACTTAATTGCTTGGTTTTTTTATCCTCTACACTAATATCTCACAGCTATTTTAAGCCCGTTCCACTAATTTTCCGGTATAAATCCAGGGCATAAACATCCGTCATGCTGGATACAAAATCAAGTACTGATTGAATCTTTTCCACCAAAGGCGTGTCTTTTTCAACCTTAAATTGCTCCGGAATAAAGGGCAATAACATCTTCGAAAAGAAATCATCCGGATTAATCACAGCCTTTACAAATTCATCCAATAAAGTCCCTAAAATCCGAAAACCTGAGATCTCGATCTCCACAACGGATGGATGCTTATAAATGCGTTTTAAGGCGACTTTTTTGCAGGCTTCCATGGCATCTAATTCAGTTCCCTTTAAATGATCAACCAAACCTTTTTTGAATTCACCAGCCAAAATGGTTTCATGATTACTCCAAAATATTTCAGAACACTGATAAACCAACTTCCCAATGACCTTAGCACGTAAGAAGGCCATACGTTCATTTTTATCGGTTACCTGCTTAAAAACCTCATCAATCTTTTTAAATTCATGCGCTTCCTCTTTCATATCAAAGAAGGAAACCAATAAGTTAAAGGTCTCATCATACGACAGAATATTCAGCTTATGCGAATCCTCAATATCCATCACCTGATAACAGATATCATCGGCGGCTTCCACTAAATACACCAAAGGATGACGGGCATAAATTCCTTTAGACTCATCAATTGTTTTAAGACCTAACTCATTAGCTATATGATGAAAGATACTTTCTTCCGACTGGAAATAACCAAACTTTTTTAAGCCCTGATCCGATGCATAGGGATACTTCAGGATTGACGCCACAGTAGTATAGGTCATGGCAAATCCTCCATTTCTGCGACCACGGAAAGCATTGGTTAGAATTCGAAGCGCATTGGCATTTCCTTCAAAACGCGTAAAATCACTCCACTGTGCCGGCGTTAGTTCCTCCTCAAATACCTGCCCGGCACCATTATTAAAATAATGACCAATGGCTTCTTCTCCAGAATGACCAAAAGGTGGATTTCCCAGATCATGTGCCAGACAAGCTGCTGCAACCACTGAGCCAATCTCGGCAACCAAATCCGGCCGACCCAATTGCGCATCCAATAGTTTGCTTGATATATTATTACCCAAAGAACGTCCCACACTGGCTACTTCCAGACTATGGGTTAATCTGTTATGAACAAATACGCTCCCCGGTAAAGGAAATACCTGAGTTTTATCCTGTAAGCGACGAAAGGGTGACGAAAAAATCAAACGATCATAATCGCGCTGAAACTGTGTTCGGTCGTGCGGTAATTCCTTTATGTGTTCCTGACCTGTTCGTTTCGTTGATAAGAGTTTATCCCAATTCATCGTCATTAGTATATTTTGGTTTGGTAATCCTTCATTTTTTTATCCAATTGCCTGGCACTTCCATTGCACATGATATCCAAACGTGCCCAGAAATGTGGTCCGTGGTTCTTTTCATGCACATGGCACAATTCATGTAGTAACACATAATCAATCAACTCATCGGGCAAGCGCATTAAATGCAAATTTAAATTGATATTGTTTCGCCCCGAACATGATCCCCAGCGCGACTTGAGATTCTTAATCACCACATTATTATATTGAATATTGTGTTGCTGAGCCAACCATGCCAGTCGTCCGGGTAAAAAACTTTTGGCTTCCATCCTTAATGCTTCTTCAATGCCATAGCGAATACTTTCCTGAATTTTAGGATGCGTCACCTTTTCGCCTTGTGGATAACTGACCTGCAATATTCCGTTTTTTAAAGCTAAGCGAACATTCGGTTTTTGATGTGTAGCGAGTCGCAATGCAAAGGATCGTGTTTTAAATTCTGTAGACTCATCAAAGATGGTTAATCGCTCCTCCTTTTCTTCGAGCTTCTGAAGGTTTTCCTTTATCCAGGATTTCTTCTCCTTAAGAAAGGAGATGGCCTCCCTCACATCCGCTCCCATTGGAACAACCAGTGTTACACCTTTAAAAGGCTTGAGACGAATACTTATCCTACAAGCCCGCGCACTCTGACGAATATTCACTTCTCCAAGTTCCGGTATTTCAACAACAGCTTCCTTCATCAAGGGCTAAAAATACAAAATAAAAAGCCCTCAACTATATTAGAAGAGGGCAATTTTATTCATCTTGAAAAGAAGCAGGCTTTACTTCCCTCCATATAATTTATATACTTCAGAACCAGCAGCTAAAAATGCTCCTGTTCCATATACTTCTGTTTTATCCGGCCAGGCACTTCCGGGAGCGGCACCAATGGGTTGAACATAACCTAACATACCATCCTTGGTAACATGTGAAGTCAAACAATTCCAGGCCTTTTTAACAGCCGGTTCATAGATCGACTTATCCAATATGCCATTATTTATTCCCCAGGCTAAACCAAAGGTAAAAAAGGATGTCCCACTGGTTTCAGGTGTAGGGTAATCCTTGGCACCTAACAAACTCATGGCCCAATGCCCTTCTTCGGTTTGAATAGAAATCAGTTTTTCCGCCATCTTTTTATAGATATCCAGGAAGTAAGCATATTCCTTACTGTTCTTAGGATATTCTTCCATTATAAGTGTTAATCCACCAAATACCCATCCATTTCCCCTCGACCAGAATATCTTGTTGCCATTATCCAATTTGCCAATGTATGAATTATCACGATAGTATAAATACTCCTCGTTATCAAACAAATGATCAGTTGTAGCTTTATATTCTTCCATCATAAACCTTGTATACTTTTCGTCACCTTTAATATTGGCTAATTTGGCCAGTACAGGAGGCGCCATAAACAAGGCATCGCACCAGGTCCAACGTTCCAAATGTTTGTATTTATCCAAGGTAATAGGCTCGCTACTTTTGTTTTCAATGATATAATCCATTCCGGCAACAGTTGCTTGTATCATTGACGAATCGCCATAGTGTCGAAACAGTTCAATATACATTTGACCGATGGCGTGATCATCGGCATGATATCTACGCCTATGTAATTTCCATTTTTGTTCTTCAGCAACTGATTTTAACCACTCGTAATATTTTTCTGACTTGGCTATTTCGGCCCATTTTACCATGCCTACATAAAGGGCTCCATTGGTCCAGTCTGCAATATGATGAGGCTTTTTGTGTTTCACCCTAAACGTGTCTCTAAAGTGTTCGATTTGCCAATCAGCCACCTTTTCCATGGTTTTTTTAACCGCTTTTGGCTTAACCTTTTGAGCATTGAGGTTCATTCCAATTAATGAAATAAACAAGGCTAATAGTATATTCTTCATCATGCTGTTTTTTTGGATTAATTATTCGTCAATCTTATATTTAATGGTGCATTGATAGTCAGTGTAATATACATACTTCTGATTCTCCATCCAAAGTACTACATTGGCATCACCTTTTTTCCGGTTTCGCGGGGTAATTGGACGAACATTATCATATTTGGAGTTTTTTGTAATTGCTGTCACTATCCAAGTCTTACCTCTATCATTGGTCTCATGTCGTTCTATTTCAAATACACCATCTACCTCACGCGATAGGTATACCACATTTGACTTATGACTATGAAAGGATTGACCACCGGAATAATGTGGTTCCTTTTCACGTTGGTCTTCCGGTGTTTGTGGAAACCATTTTCCTGAATTACAAATCAAATGATCGTCCCAGGTTTTACCATTAAAGCTAGCATAATGATACAGGTGTTCAGTTTCTTTTGGATATCTGCCATAAACCACAACAGGTCGTCCTTTTTTATCGGCTGTAACATCGTGTATCCAGGCACGACCACTGTCTTTACTGGCCTTATAAATTGTAGTAACATCTTTCGGTTCAAAGGGTATCTGATCCAGATCACAAATTTTTGTGCCATCGGCTTTCCAGAACGCTCCTTTTTCATAACAAGCATAATACAATGAATTGGTCACTTCCTTGCGCGGATGGCCATCGGTAAATACGATGTGTATTTTAGATTGACCATCGGAATAATACCTTACGTAAGGCCGGTTATCATCATTAAAAGGCTTGTTTGTAATGTATACTTTGGCGTCCGAAAAGCTTTGTCCGTTATCATCTGACCACATCATGTTGGGTTTAAACCCTGTCCAACGCCCGAAACAAAATACGCGTCCTTTTTCTTTGCTCAACTGAATAGGATTAGCATAAGTAACCCCTTTGCGTGGATATAAATCAAATTGTTTCTGATTAAAAATGGTAATCTTATTGGTCGGACCAAAATTCTGAACTTCACCGGAAGCATTTAAGGTATTAATGCGCACATATTGATCGAAATGTTTGGTATAAAACATCAGTACATCCTTATTCTTTAGCTCTAAAAAAGAAGGATTGGCATGATCATCTTTATCCAACTGAGGACTTACATTTTGAATGGTGCAAGTATGGTCATTCAAGTTTAATCTGGCACTTTCAATGGATCCGTCGGCGGTTACCCAGCCGGTTACCAGCTGATGATCTGAGTCATGCGTATAAATGGCTCCGGGAGCCGAAAACCAGCACCAGGCCCCATCTTCAGTTAAGGTTTTAATGGTATGGCTTTGGGCCCCAATATTTAAAACCAGGCTAAGGCCGAATAAAAATAGAATAGATCGTTTCATAACATTGTATTTTTCTACATACAAGTAACAAATCCTCAAGGTAAAGTTAAAGCTTTACTATAAGGTAACGGTTCCTTTAACCGTTAATTTACCAAGCTTAATAGCTGTAGATGTGCATAATACATTTCATTTTAAAACGATGGCAGTGTCCGGATCATAAACGACACTCAGTAATTTACCCCGCCTAGAAGAGTGAAAAAATTCAATTACTTTTACTGCACACAAGAATGAATGATGCTGGAACCTACCGAAAAATATAAGCTCCTTAACAAAATTACATCTAGTACTGTATTCAAAAAGTCAAGCACCAGTTCGGCACTACTGCAATACATTGGCAAGGCAACGATTGAAGGCAAAGATCTGAAAGAAGCCACCATTGCATTGGAGTTTTTTAAGCAGCAAGAATCCGAAAAAGCCTATAACAAAGTTCGTGTTAGTGTTTACAATCTTCGTAAAAAACTGGATGCCTATTATAAAACCGAAGGGCTTTTGGACCAATGGGAGGTACAAATTGAAAAGGGCCAATACCTGATTCAGTTTGGTCGTCAAAAGAGCGCAAGCAGTAACTGGTCCCTACCAAAATGGATTTCAGCACTGCTGTTAATAGGCATTGGAGCATTGGCAAGTTACCTTACTGTGGGGCCGCAAAAGGTAGCCACACCAGATATTTGGACTGCCTTCTTTGATAACAACAGGAACAACACCCTTTACATTGGAGATGCGTATGGCCTTATGGGCAGAACGGCTACGGGTCGTATAGGCTGGAATCGCGATTACCTAATCAATGATTCGGAGGATTTAAAATCATTTTTAGTTGAACAGCCTCACTTAAAAGACAGTCTGGAAAACTCCAACTATCATTACATGACCGCAATGGCTGCCATAGGCACCAAGCAACTTTGCCACTTATTTTTTAATCAGGGTAGTGATTTTAAAATACGCTTTACCACCTCCGCCGATATAAGAGAAGTATCGGAAAGCAACAGTATATACATTGGCCCTGTTAAAACACAACCTCAGTTTATTTCATTTTTTAATCAAGGTAATACACAATTTAAACTAAGCCCAACTCAACTGATTTACAACACTGATTCAGGTGAAGAGCAAATATTTCCCATCAACCTTGATGGGAAAGAATTTGAATATGCTCTGGTCTCGCGCCTTCCCGGTCCCAATAATACCGAACAATTCTTCTTCTTTTCCGATCATGATATTGGTGTAAGCGCCACTCTTAAATACTTTAGCCAAGCAGATTCTCTGGCCAGTTTTAAGAAGCAACATTTAGGTAATGGTGATTACTTTACTGCATTGTTTAAAGTATCGGGCATTAAACGTACTTCCACTGATTTGGAGCTCATTCAAGTGAAGGTAATTGAGCCTTAAGGCATGTAACTGTACATTTCTATATCGGAGCACCCATCCTGCCCTTCTGCAAAATTTTACGGCACTCAGAGTCCTAAGGATTAAGATATCTTTTATTTCTGGTGTTTTGAAACCAGGATTCACCGTTTTTAATAACTGTTATTAGTAATTAAAGAAAAGCTTGACATTGAGCGTACGAAAAGTAGTCGATTGCCCGTATTGTAAGACTACCCTCATACTGTGCATTTTATCTTCTCTCAAGAATTTCTTTAATGCATCTTAAGTCTTTATTATTGGCTCTTTTCATCATTACGGACATAAAAGGCGCAAACATCTTTGAAAATCCTGAAGGTTTACCAGCGTTTCGTAAAGTCATTTTGGTCTGATTCTCATTTACAGATTCCCAAGTGTAAGTTGTTTCCATCGGGAATGGACCTTCGGCCGTTTTCATCTGCAGTTTTTTATTAGGGATTAATTCAACAAACTCATAAGTATAAGCCAACTCCTTTCCCAGAAAATGCGCAACAAAGGCAACATGAGAACCAAGTTTTAATGGTTTTGAGCTGATCCACTTTACAGATTTAATATTAGCATACCATTCAGGCGCATTATCCGGATTACTAGCATATTCCGCAACCATTTCAAGTGGCTTATCTATAATTATTTCTGTTAATACCTCAACCATAATTCCTACTATCATTGGTTAGCGAATACAATATAAATTTTATCCCTTGTTTTTCAATCCTTTATCTATATCAAATTTATCATTTCTCATCGCTTATTTGTAAGCTATTTAAGCCTGGTTACCTGATTAAACTTTGGAATCTTTAAAACAATTCCCCTGGTCAGAGCAGCATAATAATAGATGCTTTAATTATCTTAGCCTAACATTACAAAAACCATACACATGAGCAATCCACAAGACGAAAAATTAATTGTTGCCTTCTCGGGTAATCCTATGGATGCCGAAACCATCAAACAGCTTCTGGAGAATCACAATATCGAAGCCAGTATTGTTAATTCTTATACCAGTACCATAGCGCCTCATATTGTACCGGATGCCACGGTAATGATTATGCAAAAAGACATTGATGCGGCAACGGATCTATTAAAGAATTTTAGTTTGAGTAACTAATCTTTAATTCATTTGGTGCAGTAACTGGCAAATCACAAGCCTTATTTTTGCATTTATATATTAATGTCTGATTGTCTTGCCATCTGTTGCTAAGCAGTTCAATATTATTTTCTTCATCATCCGAACCAGCGTATACTGCTCCCGGAATAAATTGTAATTGTAATTTTTTGCGAAAAATTTCAGCTTGCGAACCACATATGGCTATCTCCTGTCGACTATCCTGTAATACCACCAGAGAGGCCCAGCGGGCATAATAGCCAGGGTGTTTCTCTGCCTGCCCGGTCATTTTCGAAATCAATAATTCTGCAATGGTCTCCGATTCCAGCTCATGGTTAAATTGCGACAGTTGAATTAAATTTTTGGCCATTGTACCAACCGATGATGGGATAACATTATCCTGAATATCAGTCTTGCGAGCAATAAGTTTTTCTCCTTTCTCAGAGGTATAATAAAAAATACCATTGCCTTCGTCATAGAAATTCCTCATTACATATTCCTTAAAACTCTTGGCCTCCTGTAAATACTCGGCGTCAAAAGTAACCTGGTACAACATTATTAAAGCTTCAATTGCAAAGGCATAATCATCTAAAAAACCATCTATTTTACTTACTCCATTTTTTGATGATCGATGCAAACTTCCATCGTTTTGCTTTACATTATTTAGTAGGTATTTCATTGCCTTTTGTGCCCCACTAAGATACTTCTCGTCACCAAACGCCTGATAGGCATCGCATAAACCTGATATCATCAGAGCATTCCATGCGGTAAGTATTTTATCGTCTAAGCCCGGGCGAATTCTTGCTTCCCTGGCCTTCATCAATTTAATTAGCGACTCAGTTATATTTTTATTGAAGACATCGGCATTCAGGCTTGAAAGCTCAGCATACGCCTCACGACTTATATTACCATGAAGGATATTTACATTATGCTCCCAATTTCCATGTTCCTTAATTCCAAAATAACGGAAGAAATGTTCATCATCTCCAAGAATAGATTTCAACTCCTCATTGGTCCATGTATAAAACTTCCCTTCTACCCCTTCGCTATCTGCATCCAGAGCCGAATAATAAGCTCCCTCAGCAGAAGTCATTTCACGGTTCAGAAAATCAAAGGTTTCTTCAACTATCCTTTTGTAGTTTAAATTACCCGAAGTTTTATAGGCCTTGCTGTATAAAGACACTAGCTGAGCATTATCGTATAACATCTTTTCAAAATGTGGAGCAAACCATCTTTCATCAACCGAATAGCGTGCAAAACCTCCTC
The DNA here is from genome assembly GCA_947503525.1 of uncultured Carboxylicivirga sp. GTDB lineage: Bacteria > Bacteroidota > Bacteroidia > Bacteroidales > Marinilabiliaceae > Carboxylicivirga. Next base: position 142,422 of record CANNEA010000002.1, read on the forward strand.
CAGCTTGATCATAGATTCCTCCCGAAGCCATTTTATCCAAAGTCAAATACACAAAATCCAATTGCTCCTGATCCTGATTGACATATGCTATTTGGTGAACTAAGTTCAATGCAACAGGCATTGGAAACTTTGGAGCTCCACCAAAACCACCATATTTGAGGTCGAAACGTGCGGCGCTGTTTTTTTGTATCAATTGCTTATCTGCCTTCTGAGGAAGGGCTGCCAGCTGAGGAAAATCCTGTTGATTAATCCCATCAGTCAGTTGCTTAGCCTGATCTAATAATTTTTGTCGTTCGTTGGTATATAATCCATTTAAACTTTTCAAAACATCCATCCATTGCCCCTTCGAAAAATAGGTTCCTCCCCAAACCGGACATCCATCGGGAAGAGCAAAACAATTCAAAGGCCATCCCCCACGACCCGAAAGCATTTGGACAGCTTCCATATAAATCTGATCCACATCTGGGCGTTCTTCTCTATCTACTTTTATACACACAAAATGTGCGTTCATCAAATTTGCCACTTCAATATCTTCGAAAGATTCATGCTCCATCACATGGCACCAATGACAAGCAGAATAACCAATGCTAACCAAAATTAATTTATCTTCCTTTCTGGCTTTTTCAAATGCTGAATCTCCCCATGGATACCATTTTACCGGATTATTAGCATGTTGTAGAAGATATGGACTGGTTTCGTATATTAATTTATTACCGCTCATTTTGTCTTTATTTTGTGAATGTGGTGTTTGGCAAGCAGCTAAGTGCAATAAACCGATAAGTAAAATAATGCCATTTTTCGCCGCCATAGAATCAAAACATCTTTAATGCAACTCTGTTCAATCAAAGACTGGAGTCATTCCATAAAAAAGCAATATTATTTTAAAACTCTCGTCTTATATTTGTGGAGTAAGTAACAATGAAAGGTTTAACAGTCATATTAATCGCATTAATGCTCGTTAGTTGTATTGGTCTCGACTTGGATAAGATATCCGATGAACTGAGCTATTCACCTAACATATCCTTACCTGTAGGAAATCTTTTGGTGCATTACGATCGGGTGAATGATTTGCCTGTTCCTCCTCTTCCGGATCTGGTACCCATAACCTTTACAGTTAGAGACACCTTGTTTTTAAACATTAATGATGTTTATGGCGCAAGAGAAAGTATTTATTCTTTAGGCTTTCAATATGATAATACCAATAGATATCCGGCTGAAGTTAAAATGGAACTATATTACATTGATGCGTCGGGCACTAATAATTACTTAACGCCAACAGATGGTATTCGATTGGAAGCTGCAGAAACCAACGGAGAAGGATTTGTTATTAAAGAAATTAAAAGCCTGATACCACCAGAGCCTTTAAGTGATGATCAAATCGATGGCCTGTTTGAAACTGACAGGCTAATCATTGAATTAACAATTATAAACCTGGTGCTCACACCTAACATACGCGAAAATTTTAGCTATTATTCGGCATATAGTGCTGTTGGCGTGCAAGCTCAATTATTAATTGAAGATTAGTAATATGCTAAAAACTTACCCAAAGCTTTTCATATTGCTAATTCTCTTTGCCATATCCTTGATAGGTAGGGCTCAACAAAATCTGACCTTATTCTTAATGCACGATTTGCCTCAGGCCAATTTTGTAAACCCGGCAGTAAGTGCGAAATGTCCGAAAGTTATTGGATTTCCCGGATTGGCATCAGTACATACCAATTATTCTAATACCGCTTTTACTTTACAGGAGTTACTAGCGAATAGTAATGACTCATTAAAATTTAATCCTGGTCCGGCTATAGATCAAATGAACGGGCAGGAATTGGTGGCTGTTGAAACCCATTATACTCCCATTTATTTAGGTATTTGGATTAAATCATCCTACCTCACTTTTTCCATATCGGAAAAGGTACTTAATTACAATACCATTAATAGCGACGCGGCTGAATTAGCCTGGTATGGCAATAAATCTTTCTTGGGAAAAGAAGCTTCCTTAAACGGCATTAGAGGCAATGCGAACCACTATCGCGAATATGCTCTAGGTCTGGCACGTCAAAGTAATGAACGCTTTCAATTTGGCATTAGGGCTAAGTTATTATTTGGAAAAGGTAATGTATATATGCCCCGAACTAGAGGAGGAATCAGAACTAACGAAAGAACTTTTGCTCTTGATACTGATCTGGAAAGCGTGGTTCACTCATCTTTTCCTTTAGTTGTAACTACCGATGACGAAGGTTATGTATCTGATATTGCCATGCAGGAAGATGTTGATTGGATGGCCTATATGATGAATCGTCGTAATCTGGGACTTGGTTTCGACTTTGGTTTAATTTATGAGCTGGATGAAAAAACAACCTTATCAGCAAGTTTATTGGATATGGGATTAATATCGTGGCGTAGAAATGTCAATACTTTTGAATCTGAAGGTTCATTTCAATATACCGGAACTGATAATACCACTGATTTCAATGATCCTGATTATTTTAATAACCTCGGTGACAGCCTGAGACGCATGTTTACACCTAAGCCGTACTCTTCATCTTATATCTCAAGATTGGTACCTCAATTATATCTTGGTGCTACCAGAAAAATGACAGACCACATTAACACTGGCCTGGTACTAAGAAATGAAATTTACCGCAATAAGCTTCACCCCTCTTTAACCATCTCAGCTAACACTTATAATTATAAGGTTTTGAATGCCTCCATTTCATACTCTGTTATTAACGGCAGCTATTCAAATATTGGTGCTGGTATTGGTGCGAAAATAGGTGCCATTCATATTCATGCGGTAAGTGATAACTTGCTTTCCTTTTCAAACCTCAGTAATGCCCGAAATATTAATCTAAGATTTGGTATTAGCATCATTCCTGCTTGTGATCCAAAAGAGATTAAAAATGTATCAAATAAAAACGGCATTCATGCCTTGCCATGTTATTATGATCCGTATACAAAAAGAAAAAGAAATTAGTTTTCAATCGTTAGTAAGGAGTAGTCTTGATTCATTATCTGAACTATTTCAACTAAATCCTCTTCATTGTTTAAGTCAAAATCCTTAAAGTCGATTTGCTTTTTTAATTCATCTGTATTAATAGAGCTAATACCAAATATACTCTTCTTGTTTTTGATCTGAATTAGTTCAACATCGCCTAAAGCAATATAGTAAATTGGTTTTCTTATTATAAAACTTGCAGGTTTAGCTTCGGTATATGGCTTTAGCTTTTTGCCCTCGACAAAATCAATAATATTTTGTTTATACAAACGAACATTTCCATTTGCAATAAGCTCAAGATATTTGGGAGATTTTTTATTTTGATTTCTAAATGTATTCCAATAGAAATGACGCCCATCTATAATAAACTCATTAAATAGATTCTCTGTTGGTATAACGATATAATCTGCTTCTTTTGCATATTCCATTTGATCTTCAAAAGCATTATATCTGAGATTTAAATCCCTAAATGATCTATCATCATTTAGAATAACGATGCCTTTATTTTCCTCGGACTCAATAAATGGCGAACCCTCAAAACTGTCATAAGCAATACCTTCTGTAGCAAATCGGGCCAGCTGATAATCATTAATAAGTTGTCTCATTCCATCCTGAGCAAGCAAAGAGGAACTTACAAATACTAAAACTATTAAAAGTGCACTTTTCATAATTTAAAGTTTAAGGTTAAAAACGAAGCCAAAAAATCAGTAATCAATCCCTGACTACATAACATTCAATATAAGAAAAACACAAAAATGAAACAAGTTATTGCAAAATATTTATTATTAATCCCTTAATTCATCTAACATGAATAAAAATAAGCACACTCTACTTAACACTAAATCATTCCTTAAACAAGGCACTTCCACTATCCTCGAGCAAGGTCAAATAATTATTTAGCTCGATAATGGAAGATTTGAGCTTTTCTTCATCTTTAATATCAACATTAAGCTGATCCAATTTAAGTTGATTGTTAGGATCTAAATTCAATTGGTTTAATGATCGCTCACTTTTCAATTTAACTAACTCACCACTTTCCATATATACATAATAGGCGGGACGTCGGGTTTGAAAACGAGCTGGTTCTTCTTGCCCATATGGTGTTAGTTTTTTTGCTTCCACAAGATCAATATTATAATCTTTTAATAGGGAAACTGAATCTGCTATAAGAAGCTCAAGGTATTTGGGGACGGCTCTTTCTTTAACCTTCAATACTTTAAAAACGAAATGATGCTTTCCGATAAAGAAATCGCTAAAATATTTCTCCTTAGGGAAAACATAATAGGATCCATTTTTTGCATACTCCATTTGGCCAGTATACATATTATAGCGTAGGTTTAAATCAGTGAACTTCGATTTGTCGGACAATATGACCACGCCGTCATTTAATTCACTTTCAATAAAAGGAGAACCTTGAACATCAGCTCGGATTAGTCCTTCCGAAGCAATTCTTGCCATTTGTAACTCTCCAATTGGTGGAGCAATTCCTTGTTCAACTTGAGCGATAGTAAAACTAAAGTAAGATAGTGCAAGCAATAATAAGATAGATTTCATAATATTTGATATTGGTAAAGGAGTTAAACTATAAGCAATAATTATACCACAATATCAAACTAATAATTAAATAAATTGAAATTCCAAAGTGCTGTTTTTCTTAAGCTTAATAAGATATTTAGGAACTAAATTTAAATCACTTCACCTCTTCATAGTCCACATACTCACCTTGATTATCCGATAAATTGGAGTTTCCTTTTCCCGTTTGATTCTTATTAATGGTTACTTTTCCTTCCTTCTGTTTGGCCTCTTCCCTGAAAGAACCAGCCGATCTTTGCTGTTGCTGCTGCATACGTTCAACTCCCTTTTTTAACAAAATAGGAAAAACGAATCGCCCAATTAGTTTAAAAAGGTAATAGAAAGTAAGAAGGAAAAATATGGTTTTAAGAAGACCTACAAGCATAATCAATCGTTTTTACAAATATATGCTATTACACAATCAATAACCATGCTAGAATTGCATTAACATCGAAACAGCTGCTCCTTTGCTCGTAAATGACGGAATTGCAGCTAATTTTCTTTTCTTCTTGTCATTTTGTCGCTCGTGTTGCCAATATATCAGATTGGTAAAAGTAATTCCAAGAGCCGCCCCGACCGTCACATCATTAAACCAATGACGTCGATTCATCATTCGCATTGCCCCAACCGTTGTTGCCATTGTGTAACCCGCTAAAGAATACAAGGGATTAAGGTGTCCATATTCACGATGTAAAAAGGTGGCAGCTACAAAAGCCTGACTCGTATGACCCGAAGGAAATGAATGACCTCCTCGGTCGCCTGGCCTTGGATTATCCGTGGTATTTTTTAAAAAACGCACCACGGTTGCTGTTAATAATTCAGCCTTAATCAGCAATTTAGTACTTGTCCACAAATTGTTTGCTCCTTTTACTCCACATGCCTTTAAACCATAACACATGGCTATGGGTCCCCATTGAAGGTAATCGTCAACCGGAGAATGAAATCCTTCAAACTGCTCCTGAATACTTTCATGAACTGCACGTTTACCCATCCATGCATTGGTATTGTTTGGATGACCTGAATATAAGCCAACTCCAACTAATGCAGCCGGAATTATCATAGATCTTTTTAAGCGCTCTAGCCCCTTGAATTTAGCCTGATTAGTCAATTGATAATTTAACTCCAGCTCTGGTTTATCCATCTGAACTGCTTCAAAATCAAACTTTAGTTCTTCAATTGATTTTTGATGTAAAAAAATTGTATCTCGCCTATAATTACGTTGATTCAACTTCACGTCTTTCTGCTCCTGAGCTATACCACCTAATCCCAAAAAAAAGGACATAGCAATGCCAATAAGTACTCCCCTCATTACTTTTACTTTTGTGCAGTTCCTCCATCAGAAACTACAATAAAACACACTCTTAAACTATTTAAATAAACGAATCCCCATTTAGAATACATCGTTTAACTGAGGGCAAGAAAAGAAAGTTTCAAGCAATTGAAATTAAATAAAAGTTAATGCATTAATAATCACATATGCAGCGACTTAGACAAGCCCATTAAATCAAGAGCCTATTGACATATGCTAAATAGAAGAATTGAACAAGAATAGTATATAATCGAAAGCCCTGCATTTCTATCTGAAATACAGGGCTTTATTTGTTATTTGTGAAACACTATAGTTTTTGCGCTTCTTCCACTCCTTTCAAAAATACATCATCAATTTCGTGAATGATCGGATAAAACCCTTCTGAATCCAATACATTACGCGCCACATAAGCCTTTAATTCATGATTGATAAGTACTTTAGAAATTTCATACTGCTTTTTATCAAATGGAACTCCATTCTCTTTAGCATAGGCCAGAAAATCAATTAGAATATTTTGGTCATCAAGATATTTACTGATATCATGAGCGGTTCCCATCAAATCTAATGTCTGTCGATGATTATCGGAATATTGCAGGGCATAACGGTAAATAATCCCTTTACCCCTTAGTTTGATAAAATAGTTGGTGAGCATGCTTGTATCGCGTGGAACAAAAACATCCGGCATTACACCTCCGCCGCCATAAACCGTCCGTCCGGATTTGGTTTTGTAGGCTAATGATTCGTCAAAATGAATACTATCCTGATTAAAGAATTCACCATTATCAAAACGATTGTACATTTCGTGGTAATAATCCTCAACTCCATTTTCATATGGCTTTTGGATACACCTTCCGCTTGGTGTGTAATAGCGAGCCACAGTTAATCTTAATGCCGATCCATCGGGTAAAGGGATCTGCTGTTGAACCAATCCTTTTCCGAAAGAACGTCGGCCCACTACTATTCCGCGGTCGTTATCCTGAATCGCTCCCGCAAAAATTTCACTTGCCGAAGCCGAAAACTCATCAATAAGTACAACCACTTTCGTATCCTGACATGTTCCGGCACCATTTGCAAAAACATCACGACGCGGTTGCGACTTACCTTCGGTATATACAATCAATTCTTTTGCAGCTAAGAACTCATTACATAAGGCAATGGCAATCTCTAACAGACCACCTGAATTACCTCTCATATCAATAATGACCTGCTGGCAATTATTAGCTTTCAGTTTAGCCAAAGAAGTCAAAAACTCCTGATAGGTTGTTTCAGCAAAACGATCAATCTTAATGTATCCCGTTTCATCATCCACCATATAACCAACGTCAACACTATACATTGGAATACTGCCTCTCGTAATGGTATAATCCATAACTTCTGCACTTGGTCGACGCACAACACCAACTTTTACTTCAGTGCCCATTTCACCACGCAGCTTTTTCATTACATCAGTAGTACTGATTTCTATACCGGCAATTAGTGAATCATCAACCATCACAATCCTGTCTCCAGGTAAAAGGCCAACTTTTTCAGATGGACCACCGGAAATCACGCTAATAACCAAAACCGTATCTTCCTGCATACTGAACTGTACACCAATCCCACCAAAATTACCTTGAAGCTCTTCATTTACTTTATTCAAATCTTTAGCCGGGATATACACCGTGTGCGGATCTAAATCTTTTAAAATATCAGGAATAATTTTTTCCTCAATAGCCTGTCTATCCACTGTATCAACATACTCCTCTTCAATCAAATCCATTAATGCTTCCAACTTATTGCTTTGTGGATATATCATTAGCGGATTGCCTTTACTACCCGAATGAGCTGGCATGAAATTGCGCCCGATAAAAATACCTAGCACAACCAATAAAGCAAACACAACCGGCATCAATATCTGATTTCTCGTATTCTTCATTCTATTGTTATTATATTTCTTCTTCTATATGAACTACTTCTATTTCTGCTCTTTCCAACAAGTTCAAGCCATCTATAGTGTGATACTTTTCGATATACACTACACGTTTTATCCCAGCTTGAATTATCAATTTGGCACATTCGATGCATGGAGATGCTGTCACGTATAAGGTTGCACCATCGGAGCTATTATTCGATCTGGCTACTTTTGTAATTGCATTGGCTTCGGCATGCAAAACATATGATTTCGTCTTATTTTCAAGATCTTCACACTCATTCTCAAACCCAGAAGGCGTACCATTATAACCATCACTGATAATCATCTTATCCCTGACGATTAGTGCTCCAACTTGTCGCCTGATACAATAAGAATTCTGCGACCATATTCTGGCCATTGCCAAATATCTTTGATCGAGTAAAAACTGCTTAGTCCTTTTCTGAGATGTTTGTTTCTCCATAATAAATACTTGCTAAGCACAAATGTAACAAAATATGTTTCCTTGGCTTTCTTTGAGATTATATAAGCAACAATTAAAACCCTCCAGCTGTTTACCAATATTATTTCATCAGCTTATAAACCGGATAAGGATAATAGCGATTACCCCATTGCGCAACAATATAACGGTCAAAGAAATTCCACTTCAATAAACTATCGTCTGATTCGGCTTCGAGCAGATAGGCTGCTATATTAGCTAATGGCTGATCCATATGAATTATGATGGCACCTTTATTAAATGTTTTAGTCACAGTCGCCCATTTGCCTTTAAATTCATTAGTATAATGACCTTGATTAAGTCGTTTACCCGGTCCTATTTCCTCAAATTGATATTCTTCTACGCTAAGCTCTACATATTCAATAAGCTTTTCGTATTTAATTCCATGAAGCTCTAATAATTCAACTACCTCATCAATTGGATTGGATAAAATATAGGCTTGGGGAAAGGCAATACTTTCTTCGGCATAGTAATCGGCTATGTAGGGTGCAGTAACCGTAATTTTTCGATCTGTCTTTTTATAACGTTTCCATCCATTTACGGTGTGAGTATATTCTGCTTCATAGGCCAAAATTGTAACTGGTTCAGGAGTGGGATGACCTTTGTATTTTAAAGCGAAGGAATCTGTTGCTTGCTTATTGTTCATTCTGGCAATGGTACGTTGGTCCACTTCATCCAACATATTTTTAATCTCACGCATATTGTCAACAGCATAATCCAAAATAGACCAAAGCAAATTATAACATCCAATTACACGGCTTTTGTAATCGGCATATACATAGTTTTCATTTAGAATGGCCAGGCGATTACGAACACCAATATAGTTAACCATATACCTTGGCTCAGCCGCATATGAAATCCAACCTTTTTGTGGCTCAAGACGATCAATAAACTCTCCATAATAGCAATTCAATGTGTTGTAATGTCCACCCAATCGCTGATTAACCCATGGCATCATTTTGTCGCGCATGTAATTAATCAACTGCCTATCTCCATTCGGATTCATAATCCAGGTAAAGGTAATGGGCTCCTCATGAAAAGATCCGTTTGTAGTATGGCAGTCCACTGTGATAGAAGGATCCCATGTATTAAGCACGTTCTGAACAACTCCTCTCATTTCAGGCGATTCCAGCTTTAAGGCATCTCTGTTTAAATCAAGATTTTGTCCGTTATACCTTATTCCAACCACTTTTGGTCCATTTTGATGAGTTCGATTCTGATCACTCATCTTTTCATTACCATCGGCATTTAAATTCGGCGTAATTAATACTATCGCATCTTTTAAGTAATTTGATTTATCCGCCTTTACTATATCACGTGCCAACATTAACGATGCCTCTTTACCCTCAACTTCGCCGGCATGAATATTGGCCTGAACGTAGACCACAATTCGATCATCTGTATTAAGCTCATCGAGCGAATTTATCATTGGCTTGGCAATTACCAGCAATTGAACCTCTCGACCTTCAACCGTTTCGGCAATATTTTCCAGACGTATATATTCCGATGATTCGTCCAATGCCTTGACGAAAGCTATAACTTCGTTATAATCTGATGTCCTAGTATAATCAGAAGATTCAGCAACTGTCAGCAATGCGTTTTGCGCTACTAAGAAATGTGTAAATACAACTAATAAAACAGATAAAATTCCCCTAAACATATTATCTAATTTGAAATTCGAAAGGCTAAATATAGTTAATTCAAACGTTGGTAGTATATTCAGTTCTACTACCTTTGCCGAACAATTTTAAGCAATGCCTCAAAAAGTTAAAGTTATATTAAGCCTTCTGCTATCAATGATCTGTTGGGCTTTTTCATTTGTGTGGATTAAACAAGCTTTTGAATCGTTTAATCCTTTAACCATAGTCTTGCTTCGTCTGCTCATTAGTTCCGGTCTTTTATTTGTCATTCTAAAGCTAATGAAGAAGTTGATTCCAATGGAGCGAAAGCATTTTAAATGGTTTTTACTTCTGGCCTTTTTCGAACCGTTTCTTTATTTCATGGGCGAAAGTTTTGGATTGGAAGTGGTTTCTTCAACAGTAGGTGCGGTTATTGTTTCAACCATTCCATTATTTGCTCCTATTACAGATCGGCTGTTTTTTAAAAGTAAAATAAGTTGGGTAAACCTGCTTGGCATCTTCGTATCCTTCGCAGGTGTATTACTGATTATATTTGAAAAAGACTTAAGTTTAACAGCTCCGCTTTACGGTATCATGCTTGTTTTTCTGGCCGTATTTGCTGCACTTGGTTATTCTGTTGTTCTAAAAAAAATTCCTCAGAAATATAATTCGGTCAGTATCATTACCTACCAGAATACCATTGGTATATTCTTTTTTATTCCTCTTTTTTTCACATTTGAGTGGAATGACTTTATGACTGCTGATGTGACATCTTCTTCCGTTTGGGCCGTTGTACAATTAGCCATCTTTGCTTCCTCCATTGCATTTATATTTTTCACCTACGGGATGCGAATAATTGGCATCACAAAAGCGAATGTGTTTGTAAATATGATTCCTGTATTTACTGCGTTTTTCGCATGGTGGATACTTGATGATGTTTTGAATTTTCAAAAGATCATTGGAATCGTAATTGTTGTTGGCGGAGTTTTTGTATCGCAATTGAAAATTAAGAAATATGCCTTTCGATCCGCAAAAGCTTAAAGTTGATGCTCAAAACAAAGCCAAAGAAAACAAGGCTTTTCTGACCAGACTGAAAAAGAAGAAACCAAAAGATCTGGATGACAATACACATGCTTTGCATCACGAAGTGTTCGGATATATTGATTGTTTAGAATGTGCCAACTGCTGTAAATCCATTAGCCCTATTGTCATTGATAGGGATATAGATCGATTAGCCAAGCACCTTCGGATGAAACCATCTGCTGTAATTGAAGAATATCTTCAGTTAGATGATGATGGTGATTATGTATTTCGCGAAACGCCATGTCCTTTTTTAATGCCCGACAATTATTGCATGGTTTACGATTCCCGGCCAAGAGCGTGCAGGGAATATCCACATACAGATCGAAAACGCTTTTTTCAGATTAGTTCATTGACCTATCAAAACACTTTTGTCTGTCCGGCTGTTTTTGATGTAGTCGAAGGTCTTAAACCAATTTATGACAAAAAATAGGACATGGAAATATGCTTAAACTTCCTTTTTTCAAACTTAGAAGGAGGTTTAACACTAAAATGGTACTTTTGCCGTTCTACAATTTAATGATGAAGAAAATTAAGGGAGTAAGCATAGTAATTTTAATCATTTTATTAGGCCAGCACATATGGGCACAACAAGCTGGTTCCTACACTTACGATTTTTTAAATCTGACTAACTCTGCACGTATTGGCGCCTTAGGTGGCAATCAGGTTGGATTGGCCGATAATGACCTTAATTTGGTTTACCATAACCCTGCAGCTCTCTCACCTGAATTAAGCACAAGCATAACATTGAACTATGTGCCTTATGTCAGTGACATATCGATTAGTTATGCCGGGTATGCTCACCATTTTGATAAGGTAGGTACATTTGGACTAGGTATTCACACTATTAATTATGGCACTTTTGACCGTGCCGATGAGGATGGAAATCTTCAGGGAACATTTTCGGCTGCCGAATATGCCATTCAGTTGAGCTATACTAAAATGTTATCTCCAAAACTAAGAGCAGGTATATCTTTAAAACCTATTATATCCAACTTTGAGCAATATAATTCTTTTGGTTTAGCGGCTGATATTGGATTGCTATACAAATCAAGTAATGAGCTTTTTTCAGCCGGATTGGTATTAAAAAACGTGGGTTCCCAAATCTCAACATATAACGAAACTTATGAACCAATTCCTACAGACCTTCAAATTGGTATAGCCAAAAAGTTAGCACATGCACCCTTTCGCTTAACTCTTACCGCACAGGATCTGCTGGATTGGAACATGAAATACAAAGTATATGACGGTAGTGGCGATGAAGTAGAAGAGGCAGGAAATAACAGCAATGCCTTTGACCAATTAATGCGTCATATGGTTATTGGTGTTGAGTTTGTTCCTAGTAAGAATTTCTTCGTTGATTTTGGATACAACCATCGTAGACGTCAGGAATTGGCTATTAGTTCAAAAATGTCAACGGTTGGCTTTACCTGGGGCTTTGGTTTTAAAGTTTATAAATTTCGCTTCGCCTATGGTTCTGGCAAATACCACCTTGCCGGAAGCTCCAACCACTTTAGTATTTCTACCAACATATCTGATTTTTAATTTTAGTATTGAACGTAACACGATACAATTAGTATCTTCTGAATTAGCCTAAATAGCAATTTAGGAATTCTTTAGTTATCTTTGTTTCACTCAGAAACCAACACCTACCTTCGGAGATAATATTATAATTGTATAGTATGAAAACCTATAAAGTAGAAATACCCGAAGATCAGATAGACTTTATGTTAAGTTTGTTTAAGCAACTTAAATTTGTTTCCTATCAAGAAGCAATTCAAGAGAAACGTGATTATGTAGCAAAAGATTACATGAAGGAAAAGGGATTAATCCCCAAAACATCTTCAACTTCATCTGAAGAAGAAAGACTGAAAAAGATGGAAGGATTAAGCTCTCTACGCGACACGATAAACAGACTTCAAAAGAACAGACTTAGTTCAACACCAGGTACAGAATTCTTATTCCGTTTACCCACTTCAGGATTGAAAGATAAACCAGTTGGTTTCAGTAATTACAAAGACCTAAAAAATTATCTGGAGAAGTACTTCAGAATTGGAATTGATAAAATTGAATTTACGCCAAATAAAGAAACAAAGCAGAATGAAATTGATGACTATATCGTTCAAGCTTTTGTTAAAGACGCAAATTCAAAAATTACAATTATATCAGCTGGTTATTGCAATCAAATAATCAACTAGCATTCACAAGCTGTTCCTTTGATGTTCTCTTACTTTTGTTTTTATACGGTTGAATGAGTACGCGTAAGGATTGATCGCGCCACAAATAACTTTGTGCCCAATTCGCAAATATAAGAAGTCGATTTTTTACACCAACTATGGCCATTAAGTGTACAAAAAGCCAAAGAATCCAGGCAAACATCCCCGAGAATTTAAACCCTGGCAGATCCGCTACCGCCATATTTCTTCCAATGGTTGCCAAACTACCCTTATCGACATATGAGAATCGTTTTGAACGCTTATTTATCAGATTGCGTCCAAGATTTTGAGCCTGTTGAATTGCGACCTGAGCCACTTGTGGATGCCCTTTCGGATAGCTATCGTCATCCATGATGCATGCAATGTCGCCCAAGGCATAAATGCCATCCAAGCCAATTGCCTGATTATATGAATCCACTATTAAGCGTTTAGAAGGCGTGTATGACTCTTTACTAATTCCCTTTATTAGGCGACCGCTAACACCAGCCGTCCATAGTAAGTTACGAGCAAAGATTGAAGTACCATTGGATAGCATAATCTTGTCTCCATCATAATCATCAATTCGCGTATCCAAATGCACTTCAACACCTAACTTCTTAAGGAAATATAAAGCTTTCTCCCCTGAACGATCTGACATTCCATTTAAAAGTCTTGGACCAGCCTCATAAAGGAATATCTTCATTTGACTAAAGTCGAGCTCGGGATAATCTTTAGGAAGCACATATCGACGCATTTCAGCTATCGCCCCTGATAATTCAACACCGGTAGGCCCCCCACCAACTATCACAACAGACATGAGTTTCGCATGTTCATCTTGATTTTCCGTAAGTATTGCCTTTTCGAAAGATCCTAAAATTCTATTGCGAAGATTTATGGCCTCTGATGTCGTTTTCATGGGCAATCCAAATTCTTCAAGATTTTTAGATCCGAAATAGTTAGTGCCAACACCCGTAGCAATAACAAGGTGGTCATATTCTAAATCACCATTTTTTGTTCTGACTATTTTCTTATCGGTCAGCACTTCTAACAGTTCAGTTTGCCTAAAATGAAGGTTTGAAATTTTTTGAAAGATCTTACGAACCGGAAATGAAATAGAACTCGGCTCAATGCCCGATGTGGCTACCTGATAGAATAAGGGTTGAAACTGATGATAGTTTTGCTTGTCAAGAACCACCACCTGAAAAACCGAATCACGTAATTTACGAGCTAATTTAAGGCCTGCAAAGCCAGCACCTACAATTACAACGCGCTTCTTATTATTCTTTGGTAGATTGAAGTTATTCTTCATGGTTTAATGTTGTTTAGAAGCAAAACAACACTTAAAACGGAAAGTTCTTTAATTATAGAAAAAAATCTATAATTAATCTAAACAGACATATTTTGCTCATCAACTAAAGCTTCCTCATCTTCGTTTTCGCCGAATATTTGCCTGGTTCGGATTGCATAATAAACTCCAGGGATTGCTGTAATAAGCGAATTAAGATAAAAAAGCACACTTATCGCCACTGCTTGTTCTTTATTAATTCCCAAGAGCAAGGCGCCTTGATAAAAGGCAAATTCGCGAGCCCCAATACCTCCAAGTGTAATGGGCACTGCAGAAGCTATTGTGGATATGAAAAATAAGAACATATAATCATCCCAGTAACCATCTACTTCGGCACCCATTCCTCTTAAAAGGCACATAACAGAAAACATTTGAATGCCCTGTATAAGCAGAGACCACAACGAAACAGACCAAAATGCCTTCGTCAACTTTTTATTGAAGAGCCATAAAAAAATATAGAAACCAATACTTACGAAAGGAATCAAAAGAAAAAACCAGCCCTTGTACGGCAAATCATATTCGATAAAGTACACCAGCCCGAGGATATAAACGAGTATGATGGATAAACCGCTAACTCTATCAGCCAAAACAGCACCCAACAATTGTTTAAGTGGTGACTTAAATCGTTTATGTAGATAGTATACTTTATATCCATCACCTCCAACACCGCCGGGAAGAAAAAAATTATAAAACATACCCAGCCAATATAATTTGATATTGGCAATGTTTGATATTTTTAGATTTATCGCTTTGAATAAACCTTGTAATCGAAATGAACTCCCTATTTGCGACAGTGCATATAGCATCATAGCAAAGAAGATGTATAGTGGATCGACCCTGGCAATAGATTCCCCTACTTGTTTAACATCCAGTTTGGAAACTATATAATAAATAGCTCCGGTAGAGAAGATCACCTTCAAAACTATTTTAAGAATGTTTATATACTTCTTTGACATTGACATCTGCTCAACTAGCTTTACTTTGTAATACCAATCAACAAAAAAGCCAATGCCGATGTAGATCGGATTGGCCCTTCTGATTAATGGTAAACTTTATCTTTTGTGTAATCCACACTCCTTGGATTCAGGATTTTCCCACCACCATCTTCCTGCACGCACATCCTCGTCCTTCTCAATAGCACGCGTACATGGCTGGCACCCGATACTTGGGTATCCTTTATCGTGTAAAGTGTTATATGGAATACTTTTTTCATTTATATAAGCCCAGACCTGCTCCTCAGTCCAGCTGGCAAGAGGATTAATTTTTAATAAGTTATTGTTAGCATCCCATTCAACCACATCAATATCTTTGCGCGTAACTGATTGACTTGCTCTAAGGCCACAGATCCAGACATCCAAACCTTTAAAAGCTCGCTGTAATGGCTCTATTTTACGATTAAAACAACATTCCTTACGGTTGTCAACACTTTCGAAAAATAAATTAATACCCTTTGTATTAACCATTTTCTGAACCTTTTTCTTTTTAGGAAAATAAACGGAAATATTCTTTTTATATTTCCTGGATGTACGATCTATCAAGTCATAGGTCTCCGGAAAAAGACGACCAGTATCAAGGGTAAAAATATCCGTTTTAGGCTCTATTGCAACAACCATTTCGGTCAACACCTGATCTTCGGCACCAAGACTCGAAGCCAAGGCAATTTTATTACCAAATCTTTCAATAAAGTAGGTTAAAATTTCCTGAGCACTAGCCGAGCTAAATTGCTCATTCAACTTTTCTATTTCTTCACTCTTCATATCCTCATCAATTTGAGCACAAATATAATAAATAAAGCCACCCCCAATAACTGAGAGCAGCTCATCTTGAAATTCTTAATCTAATCTATAATTTACCACCGAAACAAACACCCATACTTCTGCCTTGCTCAATTAAATAATGATCAGGCTTAAGTAGACGTAACTTACCTCCAACTTCTTCTAACGGAACCGAAGTAATGACGTCATTTTTAAGAGAAACCATGGTGCCAAATTCGCCTCTGTGAATTAAGTCAGCAGCATGCGCTCCGTAGCGTGTAGCCAAAACTCTGTCTTGAGCACTTGGGGTACCTCCACGTTGTATATATCCAAGAATCGTTTCACGGGTTTCCAATCCGGTCATTTTCTCAATTTTATTACCAATATATCTGGCTGCTGATTTTTTCTTCGGTCTATCAATTCCTTCAGCTACAACAACAATTGAATAAGGCTTACCTACTCTGCTACGTTGCATTAAACATTCAGCTACTTGATCCATGTCATACTCTAACTCAGGTAACAAGATCACATCTCCTCCTCCTGCAATTCCTGAATACAAAGTAATCCATCCGGCATGGTGCCCCATTAGCTCGATAACCATTACCCTCTTATGCGAGTTGGCAGTTGTATGAAGACGGTCAATCGCTTCTGTGGCAATATCAACGGCCGAGTCAAAGCCGAAAGTAACATCAGTACCCCAAACATCATTATCAATGGTCTTAGGAATACCAACCACGTTCAACCCTTCTTTAGCCAACAAATTAGCGGTTTTTTGAGTTCCGTTACCACCAATACAAACCAAGGCATCCAAGCCAAGCTCCTCGTAATTTCTTTTTATGATCTGTGGTTTATCGGCTACCGATTCACCGGCATCAGGTTTAAACGGTTTCAATCGAGACGTCCCTAAAATTGTTCCACCAACTGTAATGATTCCTGAAAGGGCCTTTTCTTCCATCTCAATCACATCCTTATCCACAAGACCGCTAAAACCATTGGATATACCAACAATCTCCATTCCATACTTAACAATTGCTGTTTTTCCAACACCCCGAATAGCAGCGTTGATACCAGGGCAATCACCTCCTGCTGTGAGAATACCAACCCTCTTTTTATCTTTTCCCATATTATCTAGATTAATCCAATCCTAAAATACAGCTTTTTTAATTAAAAATCTTTACACAAATATTAGCTTTTATTATTCATGAAACACGAGCAAGGGTACATCGGTATGAAATAATATCTTACGTGTAATACTTGGGTGAAAGATCTGAGATATCATATTGCGTTTTCTTCTGGTCATCGCAATCATATCTATTTCATTGGCCTCAATGTAGTCATCAAGCGAACTGATAAACTCATCTCCGGTAATAAATTCGAAATTCATCGTATACCTACGATACGTTTCCCTACAATACAGGCTCATTGCCTCCAGTCTTTTTTTATCCCATTGATCAGGAGCTGAAGTCGCAAAATGAACAACATGAATTAGAGTTTCAAAAGGTGTAATCAGTCGAATAAGTTTATGTAAGGAACGATAATCCTTATCTGTAAAATCAGTCACAAACAATATATCACTTCTTTTATCCACATTAACCGAAGAAGTTTTAGGAATAGCAAGCACAGGTACTTTCGCATTTTTCAATACATCACTTGTAACACTACCAAGCAATTCCTTTATCGTCTCTCCCTTACTACTGGTTCCCATCACAATAGCATCAGGCTCCTCATTTTTGCTTAGTTCAACTAATACATCTTCAGGATATCCAACTAATATTTTTGTTTTGAATTGTACCTGATTTCCTTCAGGAAGGTTTTCCCTCAGTTTTTGCTCAAGATTTTTGAACTCCTGATTTATTTCATCATCACTTTTCAGATCTGAAGATTCATCGCTAAGAGGATAAGAACAATGAACCAAAGTGATTTCAGCAGCGACTTTACGTCCTAATGCAATAGCATACATAACCGCGTTGACGGAATATTCCGAGAAATTTACGGGGACACAAATTCGTACCATCTTTTTAAGAATAAATGGATTAATAAGCCAATTTACAAAAAAAGAAACTCATATTAAATAGAAAAGCCGACTATTGCTAGTCGGCTTTCAATATATCAATTCAATAATTTCATTAAATAATTAACATTGCGTCGCCATATGTACCGAATCGGTACTTTTCTTTAACCGCCACATCATATGCTTCCATTACAAAATCATAACCTCCAAAAGCAGCAGCCATCATCATTAAAGTCGACAATGGTAAGTGGAAATTCGTAATCATACTATTTGCCACCTGGAACTCATAAGGAGGGAAAATAAATTTGTTAGTCCACCCTTCAAATGGTTTTACATGACCAAAAGTAGATACTGAACTTTCAAGAGTACGCATAACTGTTGTACCCACTGCACAAATACGCTTCTTTCTGTCCTTACCGGCATTAATAATTTCCGTAGCTTCTTCTGTGATAAAGATTTGCTCCGAATCCATTTTATGCTTGGTCAAATCCTCAACATCTACCTGGCGGAAGTTACCTAAACCAACATGTAAAGTAACTTCAGAGAATTCAGTTCCTTTTATTTCAAGGCGCTTCATTAATTCGCGGCTAAAGTGCATTCCTGCAGTTGGAGCAGCAACTGCACCTTCATGCTTGGCATAAATGGTTTGATAACGCTCGCGATCTTCAGGAACAACCTCACGATTAATAATTTTAGGTAGAGGAGTCTCACCTAAGCTATAAAGCATTTTTTTGAACTCATCGTATGAACCATCATATAAGAAACGAAGAGTTCTTCCGCGTGAAGTTGTGTTGTCAATTACCTCAGCAACCAACATATCATCTTCACCGAAATACAATTTATTTCCAATACGAATTTTACGGGCAGGATCAACCAAAACATCCCATAGACGCTGTTCACGATTTAATTCTCTTAATAAGAATACCTCAATTTCAGCACCCGTCTTTTCTTTGTTTCCGTATAATCTAGCAGGGAAAACTTTTGTGTTATTGAAGACCATCACATCTTCGTTATCGAAATAATCAATAACATCCTTGAACACTTTATGCTCAATGCTCTTATCTTTTCTATTTAAGACCATCATGCGTGATTCGTCTCTACCAGGTGCAGGATGTAAGGCGATTAAGTCTTCAGGTAGGTTATATTTAAACTTTGATAACTTCATAAAGTATTCTTTTTCCCTTGTTAGTGAATTTTATAATTTCTTTTATTGCAATATGTATTTCTAATGCCTATTCAATAAACAGCCCTATCTGCTTATCAATCAAACAAGATAGGGAGCAAAGATAGTATTTTGTACGATGCACAGGCCTACCTTATACGTAAGAATTTCTAAATAGTTGCAAAAGATGCCAATTTTTTTTCAAATTCTTCAATCGAAATAGCATCATCCAACTTGTAATCACCAATTCGTGTTCTTACCAAACCTGTTAAATGAGCTCCCGAATTAAGGGCCACTCCAATATCGTAGGCTAATGAACGAATATATGTTCCCTTACTACAGCCAACATCTAATCTTATGTTTTTGTTGTTGAAATTAATCAGATCTAATTGACTAATAGATATACGGCGAGTCTTTAATTCTACACTTTTTCCCTTTCTTGCCAAGTCGTATGCCTTCTGCCCTTTTACTTTTAAGGCTGAAAAAATAGGTGGCATTTGATCCGTTTCTCCTTTAAACAATTCAAGCTTTTCTTCTATCAATTCTTTTGTTATATGTTCCCATTCGAAAAAAGCATCCGGCTCAGTCTCCAAATCATACGACGGTGTTGTACTTCCAAACTCGATATTCGCCAGATATTGTTTATCTAATCCTAGAAACTGATCAATCTGCTTAGTTGCCTTACCCGTACAAACAATAACGAGACCTGTAGCTAAAGGATCCAGTGTTCCTGCATGCCCTACTTTTATCTTCTTTATTCCAAGATACCTTTTAAGAGAAAAACGAATCTTATTAACCAGGTCAAAAGATGTCCACTCTAATGGTTTATTAACAAGAAGTACTTCTCCTGCTATAAACTTTTCCGCACTATACTCCATCCTATAAGTTCTATATCAGGCTAGCTACAATAGCTATTAATCCAACTATTGCACAATAAATTGAGAAATAAGTCAACTTGCTTTTGCGTACCAATTTAATCATCCAGGTACAAGCCACTAAACCTGTTAAAAATGCGGCTATAAAACCAACAACAACAGGTATAATCGATTCACCGGCTAATGTAAAATCACTCGATAATAAATCCTTAGCCATCTTGCCTAATATCAAAGGAACAACCATTAGGAATGAAAATCGAGTGGCCTTGGTTCGGTCAACTCCCAGCAATACAGAAGTTGAAATGGTAGCTCCTGAACGAGAAATACCAGGTAATATAGCAATTGCTTGTGCTACACCAATGATAATGGCACCTTTGTAGGACACACCTTTATCAGTTGTTTTCGCTTTATCAGCCAGAAACAGTAAAGCAGCCGTGATCAAAAGCATAAAACCAACCAATAATATTTGACTGCCGAATAAACTCTCTATCTGATCAGAAAATACGACACCAACAAAAGCAGCCGGTACCATAGACAGCACAATTTTTAATGAAAAAACAGTCTGTTCGTTCCATTTAAATTGAAACAATCCAGTAAGGATCTCCATAATCTCTTTCCGGAAGATTATTATAGTACTTAAAGCTGTAGCTCCATGCAACATAACCGTCATAAACATACTTTCCTCGGCAACCGCATTATTGCCAAATAAAGCCTTAACAATCTCCAAATGCCCGCTACTACTAACAGGCAAAAACTCAGTTAACCCTTGAATAATTCCAAGAATTAACGCTTCGACTACACTCATAAAGTTATTTCTTGATTATTTTTCAGCTTTTGGCTTTTTCATTATGGCATATATTTCAAACATAAAGCCAAACAATACGATAATAGGAGCCAATGTAATACGTCTAAAGCTGAAAATCTCCTCGTTAAAAACAGTCGGATCTGCGCTTCTTCCGCCAATCATTAATAAAAATCCAACAATTATTATTGCAAAACCTATTGCAAGCAAAATGTAGTTTTCTTTTCCTAAAGCAAACTGAAATTTTTGCTCATTGTCTTTTTTAGCCATATCAATGATGAATTAAAAATATAAATCGTCAGTACGTAAATTTAAATATTTGTTTACCGCAAAAAATGTGGATAACAATGTCATAAGCACCCCACACGCAATAACTATTCCAAAAAGTATTAATATTAAATCCATGTTGTGGAAGCCAATTACACCGGCCAGTTCATTACTGGAAACATAAATCATTCCCGATAACAACACGATGGCCAAGGCCGCTCCGACAAAACCATGCAATATACTTGTAACTAAGAAAGGTTGCCGGATAAATCCCTTTGTGGCACCAACCAGTTGCATGGTTCGGATTAAAAAGCGTTTTGAATAAACAGATAATCGTATGGTGTTATTAATTAATGCAATTGCAATCAAAAGTAGCAGTACAGCAAATATCAACAAGACCAATGATATCCGATTAACATTTTGATGTACTAAATGAATAAGGTTCTTTTGGTATAGCACCTCTTTCACCTGAGGAAATTCCATAATGACTTGCTCTACCACCGCAATACTATCCGGATTGGCATATTCGGCAAATACTTTAACTTCAATGGCAGATAAAAGCGGATTATAACCTAAAAAGTCAACAAAGTCCTCACCTAGCTCTTCCGTCAATTCCTTGGCTGCTCTTTCTTTATCAACATACTCAGTTTGTTTGATAAAGGGTGATGTCGCTAATAATTTTTCGAGACGCTTCACTTCAGCTTCTCTGGAATTATCTTTGATCAGAATAGTAAAACCAATATTCTCCTTTACATATTGCGATAGTCGTTGAGCATTTAAACTCAGCAAACCAATTATGCCTAACAGGAATAGAACTAAAGCGATACTAATGGTTGTAGTAACATATGAACTACGTAGTTTCTTACCGCTTTTTATTTGTTTCGATTGAGCCATTTTATAAAATTAGTGCAAAATTAAAAAATGCCTTGGGATGCACAGCGGAAGATGCGAATTAATCTCGGAATTAACAAAATTTAACCGTGTGATAGGGAATTCATCCACAAATTCTTCAATTAGACTGTTTTGAATAATGCTATTCCAAAATCTTTATCCACTTTTGTACTTAACAAAGCATTCAAGAGCATGAATTACCACCTTGTAAAAGTCACATCCTATTATAAAGATTTTCTTTCATACTACTACAATCGTTATCCTGAGCTTAAAATCAAAAACTATAAGGCGCAGCATAAACATTTAATGCAGCAACGTTTTGCCTGGTCGGATGCATATGCTGAGGCATTTACATCGCTCGGTAATGAAGCAAGTGAAATCGTAGCTAATGCTCAATTTCTTCAAACACAATGGTGTCTTGAAAATGGCATTAAGCCCAGCGATGAGAAAACAATACTAATTGAGCAGCTCAAAAGACTTAAACCAGATGTAATTTGGTTTCAGGATAGCTATACCTTTAATGGTGACCTTATCAAACAACTAAAAGCAAAAATTCCTTCAATAAAACTGGCAATTGGTAATTGTTGCTCTCCCATTTCTCCTCAATATTATAATGACTTTAAAGCATTTGATTTCATTACAGTATGTGCGCCCTATTTTAAGAAACTACTCGATTCAAATGGTTTACCTGAAAGTTTGGTGATACCACATGCCTTTGATGGACGAATATTATATGAGACAAAGCCATCAATTAATAAAACTCACGACTTTCTATTTTCAGGATCTATAATTCTTGATCAGAATTTTCATAAAGAACGTATTGCCTTTCTGGAATCTTTAATTAAAAACGAAATTGACATTAATCTATTGGTTAACCTCAATTCGAATTCATCCAAAAACTTACGAGCGAGGCAAACAGCCTATTTGTTAAGTAAAACATTTGATAAAGTTGGTTTATCCTTTATTAATCAGAAAGTAAAGGGCTTTAGGAAAGTTAATAAACTTCAATACTTTCCAACTTCATCCAAAGTTTCCTATGCTCTAAAATCCCAAATAAAAGATCCTGTTTTTGGAATCGAAATGTTTGAAGAAATGAATCGTTCTAAAATTGCCTTTAACATACATGGCGACATTGCTGCCAATTTTGCTGCCAACATGCGGATGTATGAAGCTACGGGCATGGGGAGTTGCCTTTTAACCGACTGGAAACCTGACATAAATGACTATTTTAAGGACGAAGAGGTCGTTACCTATAAATCACTGGATGAGGCCAAAGATAAAATTAAATACCTTCTTGCTCATCCTTCAGAATTGGAAACCATTTCAAAAAATGGCCAGCAACGCACCTTAAATGATCATACATTTGAAAAGCGTGCTCAAATTATAGATGACAAAATTAAAAGCCTATTAGTTTAATTTAATTGCTTTAACACATCCACTCCTGTGCAAGATTCCGGCCGATATGAACTTATACGAGATAATAATTCCTGATAGAATTCATTGATTCCAGGATATTGGTATTCATCAAAATTGCAATTGTGCCAAAGCAGAACGAACAATCCTCCAAATCGATTAACTTCCTTAATCAATTGTTCCACTGCACTAGTCATTTCTGCGTATTCCAATTCTCGATAGCCGAATAAAGTAGTGTCCATTACACTTAAGGGCATTTCCCAAATTTCCATCATCTCCTGTTTTTCATGATCAAATGGATGAAATGGATAACAATACGAATTTCGGAATCCTTCATGCTCAGCAAATCCCATAGTTGTATCATACTTGAGTCCGCTTTTTTGTTGATGATGAAGTGTTTGTGGGTAAAGAAACTTCAAAAAATGCTGACGTGTACCTGTAATTTCCTTTCCGGATATCCGCTGCAAACGGTTTTTGGCCTTTGTCAATACTTCAGATGAAGTTGCTGTTTTTATAGATCCGTGCAAACCAACTTCGCAATGTTGAGCTTGTAAATCGATGATTAAGTCTTTAATCCTTCTTTCCTCAAGCATGTACTTTGCATCATGAGCCGAACCATCACGATTTAAGAAATACCAAACCGACTTTAAACCTAACTTACGCTCTATCTTTCGCAGTGATTTAAAATTCCACCATGGATCAGCCTTGTACCCCGGGAAAAAAGTTGGTAAAATAGAATCAATTGCGGCTTTTAGTAATCTCTTTTTGTCGTAGTGTTTTGTTTTTAATCCGATAACCTGCATCCATTTATACACGGTTTCGCGCCAATGGAAATAATCCACCCGATCAACATCGTGGGTGAGCATAAAGCCAAAGTCTTTAAATAAACGCTTTCGCTTAAACTCAATTTTATGAATCTTAGAAAACTCTTCCAGTCCCTGAATAATTATTTCAAAATAGTAATTAACCAAAGGCTTGGTAACAAAGTCATACTTTTTCTGTATCGATCCCTCATATTTAAAGCGTCCCATATCATCAACGTATGATGATTCTAATTCTTGATAGGAACTAAGCAGATAAAAGGCCGACTTAAGAAAATCATGATTGAATATTAGCGAATCATTTTTTAGAGAATAAACATTTTTATTCTTCTCAATTGGGAATAGAACCAAAATATCATCAGATGCAAAATCAATGGTGACCGGAGCTAATTCAACTTCGGATAAGGGAAACACCACTTGTTTGGTACCAACATTTTCTTTCAGCCCAAACCGAAAACAATTCAATAATTCATCCGACAAATGTGTGTGCTGTTTAAGATGAAAAAGTACATATTCAATTTGAGTTTCAGTTAGCCTATTTTTCATCTCTATTCCTTTAAACTTTTCAAATTTTGCTTAATCCGATCCAGATGTTTCCATTTATCCCAACCTTGTTTTATCCTAAGGCGTTCCTGATCATCGAACATATTCAATTTCCATATTGCAAACAACCACAATGTCAATATTAAAATCTTAATTAACAGAAACATGAAGTAATTCACTTCAAGATCTACATAAATTATAGATCCCAGTGCAATTGTCAATGTTAATATTGTAAAAAACTTTCGAACATCCAGTAAGTTCTCTTCCAGTTTAGATGCGTATACCCAAAATAAATATACCGAAATGATCTGAACAATAAGCGTACTAATCGCAGCACCCATAGTACCCCATTGCGGAACGCTCAAAATATTTAATCCTACATTTATTAATCCGGTACTTACCGAAATAATGGAGATTGTTTTTGTCTTTTTGAATTTCGTTAAAGGTAAGGTGAGCATTGATCGCAAGCCACCAAATATCAAACCCAGAGTTAAGACTGGGATAATGGCAATTGAATCTAAATAATCGGCATTTTTTAAGGTTAATATTTTTACAACATCCTCAATAAAAAGAACCAATCCAAGACTTACAAAGGACAGAATCAGCACCAAATAAATAATCGTCTTTGAGAAAAAACGATTATTGTCTTCATCCTTCATGCCCTTATAGTAAACGTGGGTATACGAATTCATAAAGGCATTTACTATCATCAACTGAACAATATTTGAAATCTTAAAAGCTAAAGTATAGTTACCTACATTTTTTAAGGTCCCAAAAAAGTTGATAATAAACTTATCGCTTATGGATAAGATTAAGTTGACCATGTTGGATAAGGCAATGGGTAAACCAAAAGCCATCATATCCTTGACTAAATCCTTACGGTAGTGCCAAACAATATTTTGCATTAAATACGGCATTAACATTAAAAGTGGAATAAGGTAGGATACTAAAAATGCCATGAAAATTCCTTCTACACCCAAATTTAATATTGGCAAAAATACCGCAACAGCACCAACAAATAGAGCAATCTGTATTAGCTGATAATTAGTATGCTTTTTAGCTTTGTGCTGAATACGCATTAACAGTAATAGCAAATCAACCATAAGGCGAATAAAGGTGCTCAGCAAAAACACCAATTTTAAAGTTTGAGAAACAGGTACCTGAAAGATAAGATTCGCTATTAAATCAAAACTCAAATAGAGCAGTGCTGTAGAAACAATATTTACCAGGAAATAGGTACTCAATACCGAGAAAAATATTTCCTTCTGCTCATTAAGGTGCTTCTCATCCCAATACCAGCGCATCAGTCCACCTTTCAGACCAAGTCCTGTTATCCCTTGGATAACCTGAAAAACCACTTCAAACAGCGCAAATAATCCAAATAACTCTGCAGATAGACTAGAGGTATATAAGGGCAAAAGGATAACTCCTGAGAATTTCCCAGCAAAATTGGAAATACTATAGAATATGGTGTTTTTTGCAGTTGACCTTAACTTATCAAACATCCTTAATTATACCTTTTAATAAATAACCCAAGTATTCTTTTAATCAGCATTCTAAGCCCCAACAAATCCAACACTTTTGCCAGTATCACTTCAAGCGAATGGAACAATTGTAGACTTCTGACATAAATGCCAAATCGTACAATATTAAATGTTTTGCTCTTAGATAGTAATGGAGGCCTTTTATCAATCCGATTTTTCTTGTAAAATTTACGATATGAATTATAAGCTAAAGCTAAAGGTTCAGATAAACTTTTTACTTCATCGAGAGCATGCAATTGCCCCTCTTGACGAAAACCAACCATTAATCCATCCTTAGACATCTCAGTCAATAATAAATTATCTTCATTATTGCTGTCCCATACATAAACCAATCCGGTATAACACTTATTCGGGTATCCACTTAAGCTGGTATTGAAATACGATTTGTGAGGCAAAGCAAAGTTACCCAGACTATGCACAATTGGCACACCCCTAAATTTCTGAACTCCCTGAATACAATGCGAGTGTGATCCTACAATTAAATCAAATCTTTCAGTTAATTCTTCTGCGTAATACTTTGATACAGGTTCAGGATAATCTTCAAACTCCCGATTCCAATGCGCAAATAAAACCCTGCAAGCCGCTTTTTTTTTCGTGGAAAACAAGTTATTATCCCATGGTGCAATTCCACCTTTGTGTTTACCCGCAAAATGTTGATTTAAACCATAGCGTTGCAAAGCACCGTATAGCTCAAGTGTTTCTCCATTCACATCAATTTGACAAGGTTCCAGGCTTTCCTTAAGATCAGAGCCTGCACCAAAGCAAAGAATTCCATTCTGTTCAACATGTTTTACAGTGTGCTCAATGGCTTCAATACCAAAATCCATCATATGATTATTGGCAAGTGACACAAGCCTAACATTGAGCTTCTTAAGCAAATCCACCTTATGTGTTAGCTGATGCAGTCCCATGCCTCTTCGAGGCTTCATTGACTGATCGATAAAAGGCGCTTCAAGGTTAGCCACATTAAAATCAGTCTCGTTTAATTTCTCCAATAGTATTGGATCAATTTCGAGTTGATCAGATAAAATGATATCCCCAATGAATCCTATCTTCATACATCCTTTTTATACAGAGCAAACTCCTTATGGAATTCTTTTAAAGAATAAAAGAAACGCGCATTGCTTTTATAATAATTGGGATCAATCCATTTTGAATTAACTTCATCCGGATAGACGGCTGATCCGATAAATTCATTCCAATCTATCTTCTGATCAAAAACGGCATTGTTTTTCTGGTCCAGATTTAACACCGCTTTAATTTTTTGATAGTACTCCAGAACGGCTCCTTTTAGTATCGGGTTTAAGGCTTTACCGTTAACTTTAAGTTTTCGGATTTTGCTTTGATCCTTTAAGATATGGTTTCCGATGGCCTTGCGGTATAAGACAGTGTTGTGCAAATAACTGAAAGGTAGTCTGGCAAACATATCCATTAAATCGTAGTCGAAATAGGGTAAAATAAGCAATGGTAAATCCTTATATTTCTCAGCGACTACCGATCGTATAATATACCTTCGCTGTCTCTCTTCCAAATCCCATCGAATAAATACATTAATCGGATCTCCTTCTCCCAAGGAATTTAATACGGAATCCCACAGGCTATCATGAAACTGTTTATCAGTACTAAATAAATGTCTTCCCAGTGGCGAACTTTTGAATTCAATTAAATACTTAGCTACATCCTCATTTGATTTCCACAGCTTCATTTTGGTTTTCAAATGACTTCCCGCCATAAAATCACCGGAATGACCAGGCATAAATGAGCTAAGCTGATTCCTATTTTGAGTTGGATACCATAGGTCTTTTTCCGAAAAATATGCTGTAGTAATACGATATCCATGATATGATTCGTTGATTACCTTCCGATATCCTTCCTGATCAATATTCAATATTTGATGCTCCTTGGATCCTTTTAATAATTTACTTAGAGTTTTGGCCGTATCGATTTCAATATTATCACTTCCTGCGCCAAAAGTCAGATTCGTTTGTTCTATCCCATTTAAATCCAAAGCTGCTGCTATCAACCGACTATCCAATCCAGCCGACAAAGGAACATATGCTTTTTCACCATCAATGGCATTACTCATTAACTTCATTTTGCTATGCCACAATTCCGCAAAATCCAATGAAGCTCTTTCAAAATCAACTTTCTGTGGATCTAATTGATAAGACCAGTAAGAAACTTCTTCAAGTTGTATTTCCTCCTTAAAAGAAAGTTTAGTGATGCTATGAGGCTTGAATTCTTTAATATTGGACAGCAGAGTTTTATCACCTATTACATGACCAAATGCCAGAAGCTCAATTAATGCCGAACGTTCATAATTTGATTCCTTAGAAACTAACTTACGATAGTCATCCGAAATTGTGATCTTATTATTTTTCAGATTATAGAATAGAGGATATGTACCCCACCTGTCCTGGATCACAGTCAACTGCTGTGATTCATTATCTAGCAATACAATTTGAAAGCACCCGCTAAACCTGGGTACTTCACCTTCCAATTTATATTCTAAACATAATTGGCGAACAAAATTCTTTAGCTCAGTCCCCTTATAAAAGATATTGTTGTGAATAAAATAGCCGGAGGTGAAAATATTGTTTTCCAGTCCCTCTATCCTAAGTAATGTATTCCCTAGCTCAATGATCATTTAAATTTGTTCTTCAGAATGGATAACATTGAGTAGTATTTTACCCTCCATATATTACCTGTGGAATGGTCCCAATTTAATCGACAATCTTTACAGGTAGGATCATCACAGAAATAAAATGATGGATCTTTCTTAACCATGGCCAACTCAACATTTAAGGTTCCCTTCATGCTGGTATAAACGGCATCTGCCTTTCCAACCTTTACCCATTTCAAATGATTTTCCTTTTCGTAATATGGAAGAAACTTAGGAAAACCTCTACCACATCCTCCATTCCAATTCACTTCAAATAAGCCTACAGATCCATCGTTTTTTAGGTAATTGACTCCCATGGACGATCGCTTTTTACCAAATCCCATTTTTTCGATGGCCACATGAGTCGTACCAACTCCTACAGTATTCCGCCCAACCGATAAATTCATGGCATTGAGTTCGGCCATTCGCTCCAACACATCATAGCCTCCACTTTCGGGAGTATGCGCATTCATTAATTCTTCCGCCATTGCACCAATGGCTGTAAAACGTTGAATTGGATGATTACTTCTTACACTATCCGGATGTTGGATCATTACATTAGCCAATGCTCCGGCATATGACGGTGATTCCTTTGTACTGATCTGCGTTGCATGCTCTTCGGAAAGAGGCAATGGATATGAAGTTGTAAATGAATCAATAACCAAGGTGCCGGACGAACCAACTGTTTTGATTAAAGCATTTAATAAGGTTTTTGGTCCTCCATCTATCTTACCGATTGCTTTTAACGAGACTTTGAGATGCAACAGACAGCCTTCCGGAATTCCTGCTTTTTTCAGATCCTGAATTAATTCTTGTTCTGTAAATAGCTTTTCTTTATTCATTTCTTATATAAGCTTCGAAATCTTCAATTTTGTCCATACGAGCCAATAATTTCTTTGCACGCGAAACGGTTGGGGGAGAAATAAACATACCTTTCTTAACGGAAATTCCGCGATCAGCTTTATTTGTTTCATCCGACAAATGAATAATTTCACGAGCCTTGTCAACCTCATCCTCGGCAGGTGTATAACTAGATTTTACCAAGTTTATTTCTTTAGGCGTCATTACCAACATCCCTTCAAAACCTAATTCTTTAGCCTGTTGAATATGGATTTTCAAGCCTTCCATATCACCTATATTAACATATGGCGTATCAATCGGTACTATCCCGGCAGCACGAGCTGCCATTGAAACCATATGCCTTGGTGTTAATATTGACCTTCCTCCAACACCATGTTCACCTTCTATCTCAGCCAGAAAATCTTCACTACCAAACAGCAAGCCAACAACACGCTCGGATGCCTTTGCAATTTCATGCGCGTTAAGAACTGATTCGGGAGTCTCGAGTAAAACAATGATTTTGAAATGCCCGGGCTCCATTCCCAAATTCTTTTCTTTCATGGTCAACTGTGCATCAAAGACTTCTACATCCTTTGCATTATAGGCTTTGGGATAAACAAATCCGAATAATCGAGGATCAGCTACCACATCCAAATCCTTTAGTGTATCACCAGTTTCCATTGGATTAATTCGAACAAAAACGGGGCGTTTATCCGTTAAGTCCGAATCCAGAACTTTAATAATTGTTTCTCTGGCTTCTTCCTTTTTTGAAGCAGGAACAGCGTCCTCCAAATCCAAGACCACCACATCGGCATCCGAAGAAAATGCTTTTTCTAAATAATGCCAGTTATGCCCTGCTGTAAACAACAAGGTGCGAGCTACAAATTTTCCTTTATATTGTTCTTTACTCATTCTTATCCTTCCTTAATACCAACACTTCGCGTGTAAATAACAAAACCAATTCCTCATTTTGATTGAAGGCTTTGGTAGTTACTTTTACAACACCCCTGTCGGCTTTAGATTTTGATGGTCTAACCGATAAAATCTCTGTTTCGGCATAAAGCGTATCTCCTATATGAACAGGCCCTTTATGAAGCACCTCGCTGTAATTCAAGTTGGCAATAGCTTTTCCGCTTATATCTCGAACTGTAAGTCCCACAGCCAAAGAAAACACAAGCGTCCCAACCACCAATACCTTACCATGTTGGGCATTTTCAGCATAAAACTGATCCAGATGGACAGGATGATGATTCATCGTTAACAATGAAAAAAGGTTATTATCCGACTCCGTAATAGTTTTACCCGGCCAATGCCTGATAATTGTTCCTTCCTCAAAATCTTCTAAATAGCGTCCAAATTCGCTTTGTATTGTCTTCATTCTAAAACAAATTAGCCAATCCTAATCGCATAGGATGACAATATTTATTAATAGCCATAAAGATAGTATAAACGATTTGTTATTTAAACACCGACAAAGAAAGGGCGGATTAAGCATTACAAATCAAAATTGTATAGTTTTGCCCCATGATCAAATTAAGAAGAGAAGACCAGGCCTTTGTACAAAAGGTGCGACAGACTGCAGGTAAAGCCATCAATCAATACCAAATGATTGGAGATGGAGAGCAGGTTTTGGTTGCAGTGTCAGGGGGGAAAGATAGTTTATCATTGGTAGAAATTCTTTCAACCCGACGAAAAGCGCTTCCAATACATTACGAATTACATGCTGCTCATATTATCACTGAAGATGTTCCTTATGAAATTGATGTGGAGTGGCTCCAAGATTTTTGTGATCAACTTAATGTGAAACTTCACATTGTTCGAACGAAAGCCAACCTGGAAACAGCAGGGAAGAAAAAACCATGCTTTGCCTGTTCGCGTAATCGGCGCAAAGAACTGTTTATGCTCACCAATAAATTGGGCATTAAAAAGTTAGCCTTTGGACACCATTTGGACGATGCTGTTGAAACCTTAGTAATGAATATGGCACAACATGCTAATATTTCCTCCATTCCACCATCTCTTGAAATGTTTGAAGGTAAAATACATATTATACGTCCATTGACTTTGTTAAGCGATGCCGAAATGAAACAGTATGCTCAATTGTTAGGTTTTCAATCTTTAAAGAAAGAATGCCCATACGAGGATCATACCATCCGAAAAAAAGCCCGGGACATTGTTGAACAAATGACTTTAATAAATCCTAAGGCCCGATTCAACCTCTTTAATTCGATGGCTAATATTGATATGGAATATTTACCTTAGAAAGGCTTCTAAATGGAATAACTATTACTTCTTTTTCCTCTTCTTTTTAACCTTTTCATATTCCTCCTCTTGCTCTTCAGCCTCTCTCATCAAGGTTTTCCAATCGCTATGTGTTTCAGCTGAAAAATCCAGAGTATCTAAATATTCATCCTTTTCAAATTCAATAAGTGGAATTGAATATCCAACATAGCTTTCGATACTTTCCAATAATTCCTTTTCTTCCTCACTACAAAACGAAATTGCATAACCCTTTTGTTTTCCACGTCCTGTACGGCCAACACGATGCACATAGTTCTCGGCTTGTTCGGGAATATCATAATTGACTACATAATCAACATTTGGGATGTCAATACCACGCGCACTAACATCGGTAGCGACCAAAATATTAACATCTCCATTTTTGAAGAGGTTAAGTGCTTTTGTGCGCTCATCCTGATATTTATCGCTGTGAATAGTCACACTCTGTAAACCAACCCTCTCCATGGCTTTCATTACCCTTTCGGCTCTAACCTTAGTACGTACAAATGCCAATATTCTACTTTCGGGATGAGCACGGGCAATTCGCTCCAGGAAGAAACGCTTGTCATCCATTTTAATGTGCGATAAGGAGTGCTCAATATTTCTTGATACAGGATCTTTTGGAGAAATTTGAATACGTATTGGTCGACGTACCAAAGAATAGGCCAGCTTCTTAATTTTTGCATCAATGGTAGCTGAGAAAAATAAGGTTTGCCGTTGTTTAGGCAAGTATTTAATTAAGTCCTGAATGTCTTTATAGAAACCTAAATCCAACATATGGTCGGCTTCATCCAAAACCAAGATCTCAGCATTATATATCTTCAGATGCCCCTGATTTACGAAATCAAATAAACGTCCGGGCGTGGCAATCAAAATATCCGTGCCTGCCTTTAAACGCTCAATCTGTTTATCCTGATCAGCGCCACCATATACAGCTGTAAATTTAAGTTTGGTGTTTTTACCCAATTGCTTAAACAC
This sequence comes from uncultured Carboxylicivirga sp., assembly GCA_947503525.1. GTDB lineage: Bacteria > Bacteroidota > Bacteroidia > Bacteroidales > Marinilabiliaceae > Carboxylicivirga. The sequence continues at coordinate 175,785 of CANNEA010000002.1, forward strand.
ATCCGTTAATTGTAGCACGAGTTCATGAGTTGGAGCCATTACAATACAACGAACTCCTCCATCTTTTTTTCCTCTGCTTTTTTGCAATAAATGAAGGATGGGAATCACAAAAGCTGCTGACTTACCTGTACCCGTTTGTGCAATCCCCAGTACATCCTCTCCATTAAGAATGGCCGGGATAGCCTTGAATTGTATATCGGTAGGTCGCTTATAGCCTAAGTCATTGATGCCTTTAAGCACCTTGTCATTCAAATTAAATTCTTCAAACTTCATTATATCGTCTCTTGTATGCTGTCAAAGATACGATAAAAGATAGGAGATCTCATTACTGACAAAATGATACAAGTGAAGATAATTCAATAAGAACTTAAGCCGTTGGGGCTCTTCCTTTCTCCTAGAGTCGAGAAAGAAAGCAAAGAGTCCGCCGACTGCAGCACTCATTCACCCATTATGCACTTGATGATTTGACAGAAAAAACGCTCCCGATAAATCGGAATCAAACAACTTTCTGTCTATTCATCAACTTCATGCAGTGGGGCCCGAATTACTTTGCTGATGTCGGATTGCATAAGGTAATTTCAAAACATTACACGATTATACAACAAACTCACCCATTTTGTATAACTCATAAACAATTTTAGCTTCATGAGCCGCATCATCTAAACCTCTATGGGCTTCTATATATCCGGTATTCCCAAAAAAGTGCTCCCAGGCCTCTTCTACCTTGGGCCATTTGAAAGAATTATAACCATTGCGTGATGGTAATTTGCAAATAGGCGTGGCCACAATCATAGGACAAGGCAGTTCATCTATCCGAAAGCCCCTGTCACGAAGAAAATCAAAGTCAAACTTTTTATTAAAGGCGGTTGCTCTGTGATTATCAAACAAAAACTGAATGGCTTCTCGCTGCGATTCCAATGAAGGAGCTGATTCTACTTCCTCATAACTTAAATCAGAATTTGAAAAAATCCAGCCATATGGAGCTCTGGTATGACTTCTGTTTAATCCTGGTTCTTTCAACAGGCATTCATAAATGGGCTCCACTTCTCCATTATCGAGATTTAACAGCACCATTCCAATCTCAACAATTTGCCCACCTTGATTTAAAAACCCGGTGGTTTCAATATCTACAACTAATATTTTATTTGACATAGGTAAATTCCTTTAATGGAAGGCAAAACTAAGTATTGCATATTAATGAACAAGAATATTTAGCTATTTTTGAATTATGACAATCTCACTTGAACTAAAGCAAAAATTGCATCAACACCTGATGGGAATTCTCAATGAAAAAATCGAAGCCATCATGGCATCGATTCTAGAGACTTCGGAATCAATGAAAAACGACACTAAAAGCAGTGCAGGCGATAAATTTGAAACAGGACGTGAGATGATGCAGATTGAGATCAATAATAAGCAGGTTCAGCTCAATAAACTAAAACACTTAATGCTTGATTTGCAAAAAGTGGACTTAAAAACAATAAACAAGAGTATTGGTTTTGGCAGTTTGATTGTAAGTAATATGGGCAACTACTTTATGGCTATTGCCCAGGGGAAAGTTACACTGGATCAAAACGAATATTATGCCCTCTCTCTGGCTTCTCCAATTGGGCAGGCATTAAAAGGCAAGAAATCAGGCGATCAAATTGATTTTCAAGGTAAAAAAATTGATATTAAGGCAATTACCTAGCAATACCTTACAGTCTAACGAAATACCCAAGGCCTAAAAAACCTTTATGTCCCATCCCCATATAGCCACATAAGCCATTCTTTCTTCCCCATCTAAAACTTATCAAGTTAAGGTGAAAGATAAAACCTGTTTTATTACCTGTTTGGGTATTTCCTTTAGAATATTGATTCTCCACGCGACTCCCAAACACAGATGCGTAGCCCAAACTTAATCCACTACTTAATCTAAAATTTGGATTATGGAGGTATTCAAAATCTACTTGAGGAGCAATAACAAGTACACTATTAGTTATTTCGTAAGTGAGAATACCTGAACTACCAAAAGACCCATTTATCTTTTCTCTGTCATACATTAAATTTGCTCCTACTTTCAACCAGTCGTTAACATATCCATAGTAATCGAAGTTAAATGCTCCAAGAACAAAATGACTTGTTTCGTATTGCTCCTCCGTGTGTCCTAAGCGATAAGCGGATAAGGGAGAATAACTAAAACTAAATTCTTTCGTTTGTGAATGTATTAGAAATGAGGTAAGTGAAAATACAATAATTAATATCCATTTATTCATATTAAGTAGGTCTAAGGTTACAATACAAAGTAGCGAAAAATATACATAATAATTACCTTTCATAATCAAACTTGGATAATATCACAAAAGCTTACAATTCTGCAGTTACAAATTGTTAAAATCTACATCAATGTAATATTTCGACTCAAAGCAAATTGCATAGAGCCCAAGTAATCAAATAATAAAGCATAATGGTATTGGTTTTGGTTATTCCTACCCGATAAATGGTAGAACTTATAAACAATACAATTATGAAAGTTTTTATACCGGTAACAGGAGCAGCTCCACTCTACGAATATTCAGTTAGTTCAATGCTAAGTGCCGAGTTTGGGTGTGTTTATAATTCTAAGGAAAAAGATTTTCAGATTCAGGAGCACAGCTATGATATTAATAGCATTGGTAATCTTTGTGTTCAACTTAAAGCAAAAGGAATTACCACAATCATTACTGAGGCAATGCCCTTACTTACCTATTTAATGTGCTTAGATATGGGACTAAAAGTTTTTAAAGCCAAAAAATCCGTTAGCGCTCAGGATAACATTAAATTGAAGGAAATGGATCTTTTGCATGAATTTACAGCTAAAGATACGGTTGTGGATGGCGATTGCATGGGTGCCTGCTCACGCTGTTCTTCTACCTGTTCCTCATAAATCGAGGACTATATCATATTCTGGAACTATAACTGACATTTACAATGGAAGAGAACAACTGGAAAAAGTGGTTAAAAGATGGTGACGCCTATTTAAAGGGAATGCCACGGCCAGGCATCAAAAGTAAGTTTGGCACTGACATACGTTATAATCTTTTGTCGATGGGTTTTGAAAGCTATGTAATGGCCATACTTGATTTTAAAGGTAATCTGCCCGACAACCACACCTATACCGATTTGATTGATGGTTTGGAACGTGTTATGCCGATTGATCCTGAGCTCAAAGCCAGAGTGCTGAAATACGAAAGCATTCAGGAAATATGTGCTCTGGATAAATTCACTATACTTCTGCCCACTGAAGAAGAAATATCAGATTTGCACGAGGTAATACTTGAGTTTAAAACTATTGCCCATAAAACTTGCCTTGAAGCGGCATAGACCAACTATAAACCGGTAGCAATAAACACTATCAATAAGCCTTGTTGTAAATTGGCATGTGGCATTTGATAATTATTTATAGATTTGAATATTAATCAACGGTTAAGCCCACCATTTACAAATCAAGTTGCTATGAAAAAAAGCTACAATCATTTTACTTTCCTGTTCCTAATTTTATTGCTGGTTTCATGTCTGAATAGTTCAAAAGAAAGCATAAGGCAACGAGCAGAACGAATCAGTCTGTCTGAAATGCAGAGTGTCACCGAGTTTCTTGGACATGACCTACTTGAGGGTAGAGCACCCGGAACAAGAGGAGGTGATATGGCTGAAATATATACCAAAAGTTTGTTTAAGTACATGGATATGGACCCGGGAATTAATAACTCCTACCTCCAGCCTTTTATCATGAAAGGTTTTTCAAACAAAGGTGTTTCATTAATGGCCAATGGCGTAGAATTAGAATATATTGAAGATGTAGTGGGCTCATTTACTGTTGAAAAAGAGAACATTGATTTTGCAGCTGATGCTGTTTTTGTTGGTTTTGGTGTAAAGACAGATATTTGGAACTGGGACGATTACAAAGATGTGGATGTTGAAAACAAAATAGTCATCACCAGAGTGAATGATCCCGGAATAAACAATCCTGACATTTTTGAAGGTAAAACACTCACCTACTTTGGAAGGTGGACCTATCATATTGAAGAAGCTGCACGCAGGGGTGCAAAGGGCATATTATTAATTCATACGGATGAAACAGCTGGTTACGACTGGAATGTTGTTAAAAACTCCTGGACCGGAGAAGAATTATTTATTGAATCTGATTTAAAGAACAATCTGCAATTCCGGGGATGGATAAAAGAAAATAGTTTCGAAAAACTACTCAAAAGTAAAAACCAAAGTCTGGAAGATTTATATAAACATACCAATTCGCCCAACTTTCAGCCGATTGATTTAGCTTTTAAAATACAAGTGGCAGGTCAAAATACAGTTCGAGATGTGCTTAATAATAATGTGCTTGCTCATATTCAAGGTAAAAGTGATGAACGCATTGTGCTAAGTGCACACCTCGATCATTTAGGAAAGGATGACACCAAGGAAGGTGATAATATCTATAACGGTGCAATTGATAATGGAACGGCAGTTGCAGCCATGATGTTGGTGGCCAAAATACTAAAGGAGCATCAGGATGACTTGCATTATTCCGTTACCATACTCGCTTGTAATGCCGAAGAATCAGGTTTACTGGGTTCGAAATATTATGCTCAAAATACAGATAAAAGTAACATTATTGCCAATATCAATTTCGAGTCAACACCCGTTTGGGCAAAATCAAAAAGCATTATGGGCATAGGGGCCCGATTCTCAGAACTGGAAGAGATTATTAAGCAAATTGCACAGAGGGACCAACTTGAATATTCTAGCTTTTCTTTATCCAATCAAGGACTATTTTACCGCTCCGATCAATATTCATTTGCTCGCTATGGTGTTCCGGCAGTATGGATTTCGGCGGGTGAAGATGAAATAACCGGAGAAAGAAATTATACTGAATTCTGGAGCAAAGACTATCATACTGTTAAAGATGAGTACAATCCCGATTGGGAATTAGAGGGTATGCGCCAAACCATTCTTTACGCATTACTACTGATTGAAGAAATTAATCTCAAAAAATCACGGCTCAAATGGAAAAGTAACTTACCATTTCCCATGGAGAAATAATAAATAGTGCAAAAACAATAGCCAGGATTTATAAAGTAAAATCCTGGCTATTGTTTTTTTAGCATTTCATTAAAAGTTCTTATAAAGCTTCATTAAGCTCCTTCAATATAGCCTGATCTCTTCCGTATACATCTTTATAGAAATACATTTTCTGTTCATTAATAGCCTCATAACAGGTCCAATAAATCAACATAATTGGCATTGGTTTACTTAGATAAACATTTTTAAGTGTCTTCGCATCCAAAGTCGATTTAATCTTGCTTTGATCATAGCCTTTATCTCCTAATAATTGTTCGGCGAGAAGTTCAGGATTTTGAACCCTTACACATCCATGACTAAAGGTACGTTCACTCTTGTTGAAATACGATTTCGAAGGTGTATCATGAAGGTATACCGCAAATTTGTTAGGGAATATAAACTTAATTCTGCCCAAGGCATTTTTCGGTCCCGGTTCCTGCCGAATGGTAAATGGGAAATTGCCAGCGGAATAATTATTAAAATCCACCGTTCCGGGGTCTATCACCTTATTGCCTTGTAAAAGTGTCATATTACGACTCTGCAGGTATTTTGGATCACGTTTTAATTTAGGCAATATTTCTTTTGATGATATGGAATACGGTACGGTCCACGTTGGATTAAACACCACGTATTTTATCTTAGATGTGAAGACAGGAGTCTCATTTTGCAATTTTCCAACCACTACTTTCGACTGATAACTGATTTCATTATTGCGGAAGATATACAAATGAAAATCTGCAATATTAACCATGAGAAATTCAGAAGGGATATCGCCATTAAGCCAACGGCAACGTTCCATATTTACCCGAATGATATCAAGACGATCCTTCAGCGAAATGTTAATGGCATCGAAAGTAGAGGTTCCTGCTATTCCGTCCACCTCTAGTCCATTATATTTCTGAAAATCTTTTAGAGCATCCTCCAGTTGCTTGTCAAAAACATTGCTGTTAACAGAATCCGTTCCAATAACAAAATTCCTTAAATGTTGACTTAATTCACCCACTACAGCCGACGAATCACCCAAACGAAGCGCCTTACCCGGATAAACTAATTTTTCAACGGTTCCATTTTGAGTGTATATGGAATCGTAATGCGCAAACCAGCGTTTTAATTTCTTATACATATCAAGCTTAGGCCTAATATTATCCACAGCACTTAGTAACGATTCATTTTTTAGATGAGTCAACAGTCTGAATTCTAACCTCTCGGGATAAGCTTTTTTACTATAGTTCCAATTCGGATCAAGTTTAGATTGATTAACCTTTCCCTGGATCATATGATGCGAAAAAGTAAGAACTGCATTGGTCATGATAATATCTGCCTTAGCAAGTTCTTTATCATTTATCCTTTCTCCCTTTTCAAGTTTTAAATGATGGCTTTTAATATACTTTAGGTGATAATCATCGGGGTTCAGTCCTTCGTAATAGGAGTTCTCCAGAATGGTAATCAAATCTGCTCTATTGACTTTGTTCTCCCAAAGCGCACTGTATTTTACCGAATCGTAAATGGCCTTAATAAACGAATTACCTAATATTTTTTGATTAGAGAATTTCTTTGTTTTTAGATTATCTATTCTTTGCAAAAACTGCTGAATATTGTCCTCCACAGCTGATGAATTGCTAGATTCTAATACTTCAGATCCTTCCTTACTAATTGAAGAATAAGATTCTGCACTTAAATAAGTAACATTGAATAGAATAAAAAAAAGAAGTAGGAATGGCGAAATTTTCATAGTTTACTATTTGAGGTCTCAATAGTAAATATAGTATTTTTCAATTGCCTAATTCCGAGAGTTCCAGATAATTTGTTTGTTGGCTGTAAATAAACAACAATGTTCCATTTTTAATTAATTCAATTACCTCTGCATAGTTTTCTGAAGGCAAAGCCGGACAACCAAAACTACGGCCCAAGCGGCCATATTTTTTAATGAAACTTTCTTCAGCATAACTGGCTGAATGAATCACAATGTGTCGCTTGCGGGCGAGATGATTAATTCCTTTTTCTAAGCCATCCAGTTTTAGGGATAAACCATGTTTACCGTAATAGGTTTCGCCTGTTTTAAAAAAACCTAAACTACTCTGATTACTGTGTAGTATATTTGAAAAACGTGTGGCGTTTAATACTCCTGTATTTTTACCATGCGCGACGTAGTTCTGATACAACACTTTTTTAGCATCCATATCAATCAGATAAAATCGCTTTTGCGTTGATGCCTGGCTAAAATCAACTACTGAAATTATATTTTCTTTCAAACCCAAGGAATCCTTCAGTTTAAAGTAGGCCTGATACGCCATATTAAATGGCTCGAAAGGCAATGACTCATTATTCAATTGCTGATACAACTGATACGCATCAGTATTTATGACAACTTCATGCTTTTCGGAAACATCAGAGTAATCGGCACTATTAAAAAACAAGGAAAAATATAAGGCAATAAAAATCTTCATATACAATAAAATACTAAAACGTTGTTTACGCAAAAACATTGCCATAAGTTTCTTAATTTAAATTAACTAAGTCAAAAAACAATTAAAGCAACACTAATTCTTTTCGAGCCAAACAACATTACTTTCACATAATAAAATTGACTTATATGCTTATTGTTTAATATATTTATAAGACTAAACCATCCTTATTATTATGAAAGGAAATAACAATATTCCCTTGTTTCTCGTTGTTCTCAGCCTCATATATAGTATACCTACTCAGGCTCAGAAACAAAAAGACGACGACAACTTTACGCCTTACGATCTGCTTACAAGTTATTATGACAATGATTTCAAACCCTTTAAAAAAGGTAATTGGTATGTGGGCTTATCGTTTTCATTGGAAGATAAACAACGACTAAATACCCAGGGTTTGTTTCAAAAGGTATTGGATGGTAATAATCTTGATTACAACATCCTATTCAAGGGCGGCTATTATTCGGGTAATTATGGAATGGTTGGTCTTGACTTTAATTATTACCAAAGTAAATTTGTGGGAATGGTCTTTCAGGATCCCGATACACTCCAATCCAATTCCATAACCAGAGGTTTTAATTTTAGGCCTAACCTTCGCTCATCCATTCCTTTAACGGCCAATGAACGCTTTAGCTTTTTTTATGCCGTAGGTTTAAGTTTTGGGGTAGAAAACACCAATGTACGTACCATCAAATTTGAAGATCAAATGTCGAAGCAATTCGCTACGGTGTACAACTTGGGCATCGGACTGAGTCCCGGTATCACTTTTTTCGCCATGGAAAACTTCGCCTTTGAGGTTCAATTGGATGTACTAGGTTATAATGTAACCATTCAGGAAGCCAAAAAAAATGGTGAAGAACTCTCACGAGACGTTCGACATAATGTCAATTTCAGTATCGATATTCTGACACTAAAACTGGGCCTGGCCTATTATTTTGGCAGTGGCACCAAACGAGGAATAAAAACCAATTAAATAGCCGGCTATGAAAAGCACCATATATATCAGTACACTACTTTTCATCGCCATGCTAAGCGCATGCGTGGGTGAAGATTTCTTTGGCTTATCACCTTATGGTAACATTAAAAGCATTGAGGTTTCCAATCAGGCTAGTCAGGCTGTAATTAATACGGATGAACGAACGGTTAGTATTGAAATGCCACCAGGTGTGGATTTAAATGAGCTTAGCATCCAGGTGATTAGCCTATCCTCCTTCGCCACTTCTGATAAAGGCATAGGGGATCAACTCAACCTGAATTCAGATGAAGAAATTAAAGTGACTGCCGAAAACGGTCAGGTGATCAACTGGACGATCAAGGCTAATATTGCCTCGTCTACACCTCAATTAAAGGATGCCGATTTTAACACCTGGTACCAAACCTCGGGTGGCTATTTTGAGCCCGGCGAGAATGCCGAAACTACCATATGGGGTACAGGCAACCCGGGCACTCAGATCCTTAATCTATTAGCTACTACACGTCTTGAATTGAGCGATGGAAATTATGCCGTTAAGATGGAAACTTTGGATAACGGACCAATAGCAGGCGCCTTTGGAACTCCAATATCGTCGGGTTCAGTGTTTGCCGGTAAGTTTGATAAGGATAAAATAGATCCATCCAACCCTGAGGCGGCCATCGATTTTGGAACACCCTTTGCCGGACGGCCCAATAAAATGAATGTTAAGTATCGGTATCAACCCGGTGAAGTGAATAAGGATAAAGATGGCAATGAATTGCCCGATGGCGACCAGTGCGATATCTATGCCTTTTTGGAAGTGCGTCTATCGGATAAAATTCAACGCCTGGCTACGGCCTGGTTTAGAAGTGGTGATGTGCAAACTGAACTGAAAGACCTTGAGCTGGACTTCACCTATGGTGCATTGGATGGGAGCTTCCCGGATTATATGAAACCCGAAAACGGTTTGTATGTCAGTGCGGATTCTGCCAAATTTGTACTACCAACTCATCTCACATTTGTGGCTTCTTCAAGCTTTGCAGGTGCCCAGTTTGCCGGTGCCATTGGCAGTGAATTAGTTGTTGATGATGTGGTATTGATATACGAGTAGCACCTTCCGCTGCTGCACCATTTGAGTCGGTGGCAAATAAAGTATAAAACAAAAGCTGCATCTTTAAAGTGCAGCTTTCGTTCCTAAATATTTATTAGCTATTGCATGCCATTCAATGGCGCACAAGCCAGTAGATTTGAAATGAAGGAAACTACCTAATATCTAATTTCTATTTAAAAACATTTAGCTTTGTCTTTAATAGGCGTCCAGTTTCCCTCAGGATCTATTTCAAAGGTCACAGCAATTATATAGTGCGTGCCCATATTGCCCACATAGTTTTGGTGAAAGGTAAAATAATTCGTTTCGCCAGGTTGATTTATTACATGCCTGCTGAATTGAGATACTTTAAATACTTCACCTGTTCGTTTAGAAACAACCTCGGCTTTAACTGTAGCTTTAACCCATTCAACATAGCCATCTTTGTTAAAGTGAGTTGCTTGAGTACCTGTAAATTCGCCACTAAGGTAATCCGAATCACACTCATACATTGTTCTTTCCCAGAATCCTCCTATTTTTTCCACAACAGTTTGCGCAGGTGAAGAAAATGTAAAAAAGGAAACCAATAGTCCTGCAATTAATAACTTAACTTTCATCAGAATTGTTTTTAGATTAATAATTTATTGGAGCTAAAAGGATACACAAGTTACGATATGTGGAGACCGAGCACAATGCGAAAACGATATTATTTGCTAATTAAAGGATTAAATATCTCTTTGGAGAATCCTGAACAATCTTGAAAATGCCAATGAAAGCGTCTTTATCATTTTTTACTTCCCTGTAATTCGAAAGCAAGCTTTCTATTTAGGGAAATAAAAAATGCCCGGCAAAACCGGGCATTTTCTTTTGCGGAGAGAGGGAGATTCGAATGTTCCATTGAAGCACATTGAAACAAGTTATAAAAACATACTTTATGATCTCTATACTAGCTTTTTAAAAAATTTATGTGTTGAATAAAGTTGAAAGAAATGGAATATAATTGTATATTGGTTGACTAATGGTTGACTTATTTGTTTAAAGCTTAAAAAATACTAGCCATGGCAACTTTAAAATATATACTCCAAGGAACAAAATCAGTACGCAACATTTACGTTCGATTGTCGCTTGAACGAGGTAAAGTTTTTAAGCGTAAAACAGCCTATTCAATTAATAAAGGTAGTTGGAGTATTAAAAAGGCGGAACCCATCCAGCGTGATGGGGAGTTGAAAGAATTAAAAAGCAATCTTGACGAATTGAAGAATCATTTATATGATAAGATCAATGAAGCAACAGCAAACAAGGTTATTGTTGATGGGGCATGGTTACAATCACAATTAAATCTTTATCACGAGAAAGTACAAGAGGAGGATGAAAACCTTCTGGTCGTCCGTTTTGAACACTATATAAAAGAATTAAAATTTAAACGCCATCCCTCACGTAATACTCCCATTACAAAAGCAACGATTACAAAGTATAATACGATTAAAAAAAAGTTGATTGCCTTTGAGAAATTGGAAAAGAAGTCATTTAGGGTAAGGGATGTTGATTTGGCATTCAGAACGAATTTTATAAGATATTTGGAAAATGTTGAAAAGATTAGCGATAATACCATTGGACGGTATATATCCGTAATCATAACTGTATGTCGAAACGCTAAACTATACGGTATTCAAACAAATACGCAACTTGAAGCTGTAAAAGCTTTTAGCAATGAGGTAAATAAAATATACTTTTCATTTGAAGAATTGGAGAAAATCAGGCAAGCAGACCTCGACTCTTACGCTTTGAATAACTCTAGAGATTGGCTGCTGATTGGCTGTTTTATCGGGCAACGTGTTTCAGATCTATTAACCTTAACAACAACGAATATCGTTAATAAAAAGGGAATCACTCTGATAATGGTTCGCCAGCAAAAAACCCATAAGGATGTTTATATTCCATTGCACCCAATTGTTCAGGAAATTTTAGATAAGCGTCATGGTCATTTTCCTGATCAAATAGCCGACCAGACTTTTAACATCAATATTAAAAAGGTTGCGAAACAAGCCGGCATAATAGAGCCAACTCATGGAGGTGTGATAGAAATGGTTGAAGTAAAAGGTAAGGCCAAGCCTCGCAAAATATATGGCGTTTATCCCAAGTGGCAATTGATTACGTCACACATTTGTCGCCGGTCCTTTGCATCAAATTTCTATGGAGAGATGCCCACTTACTTAATCAAGACTATCACTGGTCATGCTTCAGAAAATCAATTCTACAAATATGTCGGAAAGCCTCCGCTTGATCACGCGGAAGAAATGGCCAAATACTTGAATAGTATACATCAAAAACAAAATCAGACAACAAGCTAAAGTCCTTGATATTATGCACAAAGATCAGAAGACATGCCAAGAATTATTGACCGAATTAACTATTTCAGCAATAGTATATGCCGAAAGTATTCAAGATTGGTACGCTGCGGAAGACCCTGACCGTCCGCAATCGTTTCTAAGCCATGAACCCAATCTAGACTCTTTATTTATAACCCTTTATAAAAAGAGCCATAAAGAATCTTTTTTCTGGCAATATTGCACCATGTCTGTATATGAGGCTTATTATGAGACGCGATTAAAAGAATATCTGGAAGATTTCCCTGATTCAACAGAAATTACATTTATTGAAGAAGAATTACGGGACGTTAAAGCAGGTTTTTTGGCTGAAATTGACGATATCCGCATGTGTGTGGAGTTACCAATTGAAAGCAGATACTATTTACCAACACAGCAAAAGAAAATAGTTTATTTAAAAAAGAAGATGAATAAGCTAATCTTATCAATGGATGGTAAAGTAAAACATCCATCTGAGGAGAAGTACATTAATATTGAAAAAAAAGAACAGATAGCTTACATGATGGAAATGGGGATTATTGATTTTCTAAAAAACTCGATGAATGGCATCGCGACTCCATCCAATCTCGGTAGGTTAGTTAGTAAGATAACAGGAATGAAACCAGGTACTGCTCAAAGGTATTTGGCTCTTTGGGAAGATAAGGATGAAGTCTACTTAAAGGAACAAAAATTAAGGGATATTAAGGAAGAAGTAAGTAAGATGAACCTCAATTCCTTTATGCCTGGATCAAATTAATTTTTTTAGATTGCATAGTTAGATTTGATTTTCAATCTATCTGCACTTATTTAGCTGGCATTAAATTCTAATCCAATTACATATGAAAAGAAAACAGCTAAATGAAGGTAACCTAGATTTATTACCAAAACTTATCAGTCGTCAATACCTAGCAGATTATTTTGGTGTGGACATATCAACGATCCACAATTGGACAAAAAAAGGCATACTAAAGCCCATCAAAATCGGCAATAAGGTTTACTATAGGCTAGATGAAATAGAAAAGGCTTTGAAGCTATCATAGTTCTGCTATGGTAGTTTCAAATTGTGTTGTATCACATTTCGAATAACCAAGTGTTGCACCTTAATTCTATTATCATGAGTTTACAAATTAAACATTCACCCATTGCTGATTGTAATAAATCCAATGGAATAGTACTATTGTTAGTAAAAGTTGGGAAGTATGGCACACGTATCTACAAAGACGCGAGACCCGGTGCCGCTAACCTTGAGGTCATAAAGAAGAAAATGGATAAAACTAAGACTTATCAAATCTATCCATCCCAATCAGATTGGGGCAAATATGGTTTTACCTTTCCCTCACTTGAGTTGGCACTGTTAAAGTTCGATGAGATAGAAATGGATCAGCAATCCATTTTTGATCACAAGGAACCGATAAGGTTGCGCCTATAATAGAAATAATGACTGGTCAATGATCTATCCAAATAATCTTTGAGCATTGATTCGTTATTATACCGAGCACTTCTACTAAAACGTTAGGTTTTGGCACATAAAAAGACCAGTAGGTCATCAACAATTAATTAAACAAACGGAAATGATTGATTTTATGAAAGCCCAAATTGTGGGCCTAGATATTAACACCCTAAAAAGTAATCCAAATCTCAATTTCTGCGTGGAGGTTAATCCTGAAACAGGAGAGTTAAACACTTCTCTCAGAAATGGAAAAACACGTACCCCTCACTTAGAAGCTAAATATCAAAGTCTGATCTTTAAAGTGTATGATTCGGGTAGAGTTATAATGCAAGGAAGCTTACATAAATTTTGGAATGATGGTGAGCATAATCACAATGATTTCACCATCGAAGCTATCGAAGAGTCATTAGTTAAAATCGAAGCATTATTCGGTATAAAGGCTGAAAATATGGTATTACAAGGCATCGAGTTAGGTGTCAATATACGCCCAAGGCAGTGTGTAGATAAAATCCTAAAGCACCTGTTCTTCCATAAAAAACAACCTTTTTACAGGCAAAAGGTGAATGGCCAAGGAAACTATATTCAGGCTGAACATGATCAGTTCATTATTAAGATTTATAATAAAGGCAGGCAGTATGCACTCAAGGATAATCTATTAAGGATTGAATTAAAAATTAAGAAAATGGTGAAGTTGAAATGTAAACAAATGACTTTGCAGGGACTATTTAACCATGGTTTACACAACTTTATTGGTCTACTTATTGATGAATGGAATGCTTCATTGCTCTATGACTTTACGATTCGAGCCACAAAAGGAATTCAAATTAATTATTCCAATCCCCTTTATTGGGCTGGTCTGATAGAATCAGGCAGGGCATCGGCCTATAAGAAACATTTAGCCAAACATAAAGAAATCGTTGCAAAATATTCAGATGATATCAAATCACAAATAGCTAACTTGATCAGGGACAAAGCAACACAACTGGTAGGTTCAGATAGGGTATCCCATTTCACCAATACGTCAAAGCAAATATGTAGAAATAAAGGTATCCCATTTCACCAGGACTTACCATCAATAAAACCATTGCTAGGGTATCCTTATTCACAGTTCAATTATAGTATGAATAAGGTTACCCGTCAAGCCAAGCTTAATCGAAGATGTGTTGTGACTGGATTAGATATAAGCATGCAGAAGGAAGATAGCTTCTTACTTTCTATTAATGGCTTAAGATATTGTTATGAGACTGATCGTAAAACCTTCGAACAGGTCCAGCGCAGGTTCTTATCAAAGAAATGGCTTGATGCCCCCTTAGAAGTACAGATAAACGAAATTTACCATGGCATTAGACATCGTTATGAAACCCTTTCCAAAAAGTATAAAAGATTATATCGGGAAGAGCAGTTGCAGTTGTTTAGTGTATAGAGTGGAAAGATTATAGGATGGGGAAATATTTCTTATTAGCTGCTTATTTATAATTGTTTAAAATTACAATACAATTTACGAAATACACCATCAAAAGAACATGGAATATGTTTAGAAAGTCTAACTTTTTTAATTCATATCACTATAGCAATAATCTAATAAGGTCAAATAAGTACAGTTAACGAAAATCATCCATCCCTTTTCGCTCCAACTCATTTATACCTTCAGTAATTATCTCACAATAACTGGCCAGTTTAACGGGATCCATAAACGTCATAGGCATAACCTTGGGGTCAAAAGGACGTTTTGCATTCATACGGATGGATAGGCACTTGGAACCTTCTCCATGAAAACAGTCTGCCATGTAGGTGCTGATCGTATTGCCAATAACGGCATATACAGTTACACGCACGCGCATATCAATATTATTGGCACTGAACTCTTTCTCTAATATTCGTTTGATGGAATGTTCCATTATCATTAATTACGGACTTGTTCTAAGCACGAAAATAGTTGCATTGTTCTGCACTTATACAAAAAAAGATACTTTTATAAATCTGACTAATTAAAAATGCAATGAAATATACCATAATCCTGTTGATGATCCTATCCTCACTTATTACTAATGGGCAGGATTTGAAGTATTTTGAATCGTCTTCTAACTTCGATTGGGAAGCACATGGATTCGAAACCATTGATCAGGAAAAACTAGCTAAGCTATCTTTTTTAAAGGAGCAATTCAATTTCATATATGACGAACACTGGGAGAAGAGCATAGGGCTGTTCCACTCGAAGGATATTAACCAAGATGGCTGGGCTGATATCGTTTATAACGGATGGAATGGCGGTGAGGGTGAGATGGTACTTATCATTATTAATGATCAAGGTCAATATAATGTTACTCATAATTTTATTGGGACTATTGTTGAATGGAAAGACTCGAACCAAGGGCCAGCATTTAAGCTTCTTGATTATGGGTGCTGTGGAGGATGGGTAGATCATTTAGTAACTGTTAAGTACAGCAAAGAGACCCAACAATTCGATATTGTAGATGATGTGGCCAATATGGTCGTCATTGATTCCGCATTGAATTATATGGACCCAATTCGTTTCGAAATAATTAATAATAAGTATAACCTTAGATATACGCCAGAAATTGAAACCGGGATACATAAAGATGATACACCTTTTGATGCCATTAATGGGCAAAATATTTCAGCTGTATATGCGAAAGGAGTTAAAGGGACAGCCTTGGCATCAACAGTGGACTCAACAGGTAGAGTGTGGTGGTTGGTTATTATGGACAATGCTCCGGTAGGCGAAACTTTGTTCTACCAAGGAAATGACGAATACCCTAATTACAGACCTGTAAGTTGGATGAGTAGCAGGTATGTTAAAGTACTTGACTCAAACTAGAATTGGTGCCACTTCACATTTCAGGTTCTCGTAAGGCCCCAACTCCATAGTATAATATGTTATCTGCAATTGTAATCGTATAGGTTACCTCACCTCTAATCCATTCAAGTTTATAGTTTAATTCATTACCCTTCATATCTTTTATTACTTCGTCCAAATTTTCGAAGGGTGTTGGCGTACCGGTTTCACCATAAATCGGATTCAGATATACATTGTCAGGTTCTTCATTAAAATTATATTCAAGCAGTTTTTCGAGGTGCTGAACAAGATCCGATCTGGTCTTATCATCCTTTAATTTTCCTCGAAATAATACTGCTTTGGTTTCTGCATCTTCACCTTTTACAAACTTTCCCTCGTAAAAGACTTCGAGAGTGTAATTACCAGCCATTGTCTCAAAATCAAATTTACTAAGTAATATTATTTCGCCTTGATCTTCTTCAATTAGAAATTGTGAATAATTTGATTGAATTTCATTCGCAGACTTTCCTAATTGCGTTGAAAATTCAGCCATATCAATGTCTTGGTAATTTCGTTTAACATCATCCTTAGAACATGCGCTAAGTAGCAGTGCAAATAGCATTAGCCTGATTAAATAAATCTTCATATAAGATTAATTAGATTGTAAGACTTATTCCAGCCCTAAGTCTGAAGCCGGTCCAGCCAAGGCCTACCGTATTTCCTGTTTTGGGGTTTGTTAACTCCATATCATCCTCCCCATCAAGTTTTAATGGTTTTTGACCTGGTTGAAGGTGGTAGCCTGCGAATAGGAATAAATTAATAAATTTTACTGGGTATAAGGCTTTAAATCCCGGTTCAAAAAATACATCACTAGATTTAAATACAAATGATTCGGATTCTGATTGGTCGAATATGACTATTTCTTCATGGAGATTCATCGTTGAGATATGAGCACCAATGGTGCCGCTGATGTATAGTTGAATCTTACTTTCATTAATCAAATATTCGCACCTAACACCTGGAGAGTGTGATTTTACATTCATCTTTAGATTATAGGAACCCGAATAATCTCCTTGTGATAAATGGTTGCCCGTTGATTGGAATCCATAGGTCAGTCCAATATTGAACTTATTTAAATTTAATAACAGATCTGCATTATAATTCCAGTATACAGGAAAATCAGAAACAATTTCTACGGGAAAAACCAATTCTTCTTTGATGGTGTTCGTATATTCCTTTAATTGGTTCATTCGATAACTTCCTATTCCAGTGCCAAAGGAGAAGCTTACATTTTGTGCATTTGAAGATCTTACACCAAATACACCTAATGCCAATATTATAATTAAGTATTTATTATAGTTCATATTTTATACCACGAGTTGAATAAATTGTATTATTTATGATGCAGATGTCATTATTGAAGTATCCTATTCCTAGATCACAAGGTATTCTATTTAATATTTCACCTGTATCAATATCAAAAACGATCAAATCATCATTAATGCTACCAAGACCTTTTCTTGAATAGAAGTCAATGTGATTAACTGTATTTTTGACTTCAATTTGTTTAATGTATTTTTTTTGTTTTATGTCATATGCCTCAAGAAGTCCTCTGTATCCGTAGGTCCAAAAAACATGTGGATTTAGAGGATCAAAAGCTTCGTAATGATAGTAATCTTCGGGGTAATCAAATATTTTAACGAACCTACCACCTTGAATCTCATACATCGCCTCACTTGGTGAATAAACAAATACGTATTTTCCATCATGAGATATAAAAGATCTATGAACGTATGCATCGTTTAATCGATCTAAAACAGAATTACTTTTCAAATCATATAATTCTATCCCATCCGAAGATATTTGACGCAAACAAATGTCCGTATTTGTTATTCGTATATTAGTGATATAACGAAAATCTTTTTCTATAAGCGGTGTTGATGAAAAGTTATTGGTGTTCCAAATCAATACCTTATCATTATCATTGTTAATATTACTTAGACGTTGGCCATCACCAGAGATCCAAAAACCATATTCACGATAGTAATCATATTCCAATGAGTCAACAATTCTATTAAGTGAATTTGAATACCTATAAACATGCTGATTTCTAATTATTAGCAAATTATCCTCATTTATTTGCCAAAACTTGGTTATGTTTTGCTCATCAAAGGGATCACCAAGGTATCCTGATCGCGATCCATAAATCACATAGTCCTCTATTAGATATTTGGGTTTATTCTGCAACTCGGCTCTAATGTAATAACGTCCACTACTGCCAAATGTCCCAGATATTTTTACGATGGTATCATTGATATCAGAAGTTTGATAAATTAATTCATCTTCTCCAAAATTAATCACCTTATAAACTAGCAGCTTTTTAAAGTTATTTGGAAATTTACATTTATTCCATTTCAAAAAATATTGACCTAATGCATTATTGTCAAATGTAAGATTGTACCCTTCATTATTAACTTTCCAAAGCTTATAGGTTCTACCATCTAAATCCCTCATTTCGATATTCCAATTACTAATCTCTCCTATATTGAATTGGTCAATGAGCCAATTATCTTCTGTTTCAATAGTTTCAAGAATCCTACCTTGCGATGGGATAGTCTTTGTTATAATGTATTTATCAAAACGTTCGTAGTTTATAGAAGGCCAGGTAAACTTATACATTCCCTCAACAGCCTCTTCTTTAATTAGTATATTACTAATGTTTCTTATTCGTTTAACAATAAAGCTTCGTTTGCTAATATAGCTTTCTAACCCTAATTCATCAGCTATGGTTCCGTTGTTGGGTGATATTTCAAGTTCCAATTCAATAGTATAAGGCGTATCACTATATGGCCAGGATTTTGTATTCATTACAAAATCATTCGAATAATGATTTTTCCCATTAATTTGAACAACATTCTTAACTATTTCATATTCACCGGCATCAATAATAATATCTGTTTCATATATTGCATCTATAAAGATTGTATCGCCATTAACTGGTGTATTTACAAAAGAAATAGGTGGTATTTCTTTAGGACGTTTGATTTCCTTGAACACGATTTCATCTGAGTCGTATATACAAGAATTAAAAATCAAAACTATTAAGGTTATGCAAAATATTAATATGTTTCTCATGTTCATCATTATTTAAGCCGCTATTCCATTAACAAAGGTTTCGACGAAGTCTTTGATTTTGCTTACTATACGCTCGGCCACAGTTTTGCGTTCGCGAATACCAGGTTTCTTACCGTTTAGCATATCCAGCACATCTGATCTCAAAGGTTCACGGGAAGTATAAAGGTAATTGTCCAGTACTATTTTGAATTTATCCTGCACCAGGTCTTCATCCGTACACAGTTTATCAATGGCTAAGGCCTCTTCTTTTTGCCAATAGGCTTGGAAGGCCTCTGGTATTTCCTCGGCATCTTCAATGTGAGGTAGGTTTTCTTCGATGAAACGTTCGATCAATTCACGTTTGCTACGTAGTTTGGCCTCACCGCCCAACACATCTATGATCTGTTGTTTTTGTTTCTCCTTTTCTTTTACCCCGGTATCTTTTAACTTGGCTAATAAACGGAGTATATAGGCGACATTGACCTCGTCGCGGTGTATCAATTCCAATTCGAAGTCCACATCATTCAATATGGAAACCTTCTCCTTGGTCTTTTTGACTTTGTCAAACAAATCGAGATACTTACTCTTGTAATCCTCAAACTGCTGTTCGGTCATGGATAGATGATCCCAGCTAAAATCGGCAAAGGTGGCCAGTACATTTTTTGTTCGCATCAACTCTCGGAAGGCCATTACAAATTCAAGTTCCTTCTCTTCATCAGGTAAATGACTGACGCTATCAACGCTTGGTGCAATGGTGAGCACTGTTATAAATGCCTCATTGAATTTGGCCACATAATTCTCAATTGGTTCCACAAAGATTACCTCTTTTGCTTCTTTGTTAGAGAATAGGGCAATGGCATCATCGGTTGCACTTTTTAGGTTTCGAAACGACAAAATATTGCCTTGCGATTTCTGTTCGTTAAGTATTCGATTGGTGCGTGAATAGGCCTGGATTAAACCATGATACTTCAGGTTTTTATCTACATATAAGGTGCTTAATGTAGGGCTATCAAATCCCGTTAGGAACATATTTACAACCAATAAGAGGTCTATGTCCCGGTTTTTAACTCGCTTAGCTATATCGTTGTAGTAATTGTAGAAACTCTGACTATCTTTTGTTGTGAACTTGGTGTTGAACATGGTGTTGTAATCGCCAATACAAGCTTCCAGCTTATCGCGCGAATGGGCATTAACTTTGTAGGTGCCTTTTGAGTCAGCTGCTATTAGTACATCCTGTTCGTATAATCCGTTAGCATCCTTATCTTCTTCATTGGCGGCAAAACTGAATATGGTAGCCACCTTTAGTTCGTGTTTTCCTTCGATTTTACGTTCTTTAAACAACTCGTAATACTTGGTAAGCACTTCTATCGAACTTACACAAAACATACCTGTAAAAGCACCATTATGCGTCTTGCGTGCATGGTTGGCAATAATGTAATCTGTTATCTTCGAAAGACGGTGAGGCGATTCGAGTAATTCTTTGGTGTCGATATCTTCCACCTCAATGTCGATATCGTTATTGCTACCTTCCTTTTCCTTGTATTTGCCCACATATTCAATGGCGAACTTCAATACATTTTCATCACGGATGGCATCAGTGATGACATATTTATGCAAGCACTCATCAAACAGATCCTTGGTGGTACGCTTGCCTAAAGCATTCTTAGCTGCATTATCAGCAAAGATAGGGGTGCCTGTAAATCCAAATAGCTGTGCCTTGGTAAAAAATTGTGTGATGCGCTGATGCGTTTCTCCAAACTGGCTACGATGACATTCGTCAAAGATAAAAATGATCCGCTCATTACTGGGTGCTTCCATCTTTCCCAGGTAGCGCTTATGGCTAATGGCATTGTTTAGCTTTTGGATGGTGGTAACAATCAGTTTGCTTTGATTACCAAAATTTTTTACCAGCATACGAGTATCGTCAGTAGCATCCACACTACCTTTACTAAAGGCGTCGAACTCTTTTTGCGTTTGGTAGTCCAAGTCTTTTCGATCCACCACAAACACTACTTTGTATACTTTTGGTAACTGAATTAATATTTGGCTGGCCTTAAATGAGGTGAGTGTCTTTCCGGATCCCGTGGTATGCCATATGTACCCGTTCTTACGACTGTTCTTCACTCTATCAATCAATGCTTCTACGGCATAATACTGGTATGGGCGAAGCACCATTAGAATCTTATTCGCCTCGTTTAGCACAGTGTATTTACATATCATCTTACTCAGGTGGCAAGGCTCCATAAAGTGATTAGCAAATGCCTCCAACTGGGTGATGGTCTTGTTATTCTTATCACTCCAATAAAAGGTTTGCTTAAACGATTGCTTTTTATTGTTGGCGTAGTATTTAGTGTTGACCCCGTTGCTGATGATAAACAGCTGCACATATTGGAATAAACCACTGGCGGCCCAAAAAGAATGACGTTGGTAACGGTTAATCTGGTTAAAGGCTTCCTTCAATTCGATGCCTCGACGTTTGAGTTCAATCTGTACCAGGGGCAGACCATTAATTAGGATGGTGACATCGTATCGGTTTTTATAGGAGCCTTCAATGGTGACTTGTTGAGTGACCTGGAATTGATTCTGACACCAATGTTCTTGTTGAATGAATTCGATATAACAGGAGGTGCCATCATCACGTGTCAATTGCATCTTATCGCGCAATACCTTGGCCCTTTCAAATACATTACCCTTATTCAGATGATTAAGGATGCCTTTAAATTCAGCATCGGAAAAGGTTTTATCATTATGCTTCTCCAACTGGCTTTTGAGGTTAGCCAATAGATCGTGCTCATCCTTTATCTTCACCAACTGGTATTTTAATCCGGTCAATTGCTTGACTAGATTATCTTCGAGTATTTGTTCGGGTTGTGAGGTCATGTGAATAACTAATTATCCTATAAATTCGTCTATTTTTCTATTGCAGTAGTTGTGACCAATCTTATCAATCTCATGCATTACAATTTGCACAAATTCACTATCTGCCCAAACACAATCAAACGTTTCATCAAAATTTGGATGATGACAAGCAGAGAGATAAAGCGTTAGAGTATAATAGTCATTTTGATTCTTATTTTTGATAGCTTCAATTTCTTGTTCACATATACCTTCAATGAAATCATATTGTAATTGAAAGTACAAAGATTCTTGTGTTTGCCTTTGTGCGCAAAACTCATCCCAAACATTAAAATTTTGGAGATCATCACCCAGTACCCTACAATCGTTTCCAGACTTTTGAACTTTTCTAATAATAATAGCAATAAGTTTTTCATAAAGTAGATTACCTTGTTTTTCGATCGCATTCCACGCTAATTGCATGAAGTCTGGGTTTATTTCACTAACTAACATGTGACGTGCGTAAACAGATATAGAATTGCTTTTATTTAGGCGTATCATGAGTTTTGCTTTTTGTTTGTATTAAAATTGCGTTTAAATTTCCTCAACACCCACCAGAAAACCATTGGCACAAAAAATATTTCCAAGTCTTGTTTTCGATATCGTATAGGTCATTTGTTGACCTTCTAGGTAGACGATCTCCACTAGCTTATCAGTCAATTCAATTGTAGTAAAATCATCACCTACCATAATCTTATTTACCTCATTAAATGATTCGTACAATCTTGTTTTGTTTGGTTGCAATGAACACCACCCTTTACCATTTACCATAAATGGATGATCTTGTGTAGCGGTTATTGTGGCGCCACTTTCAAATACATAGGTAACCAGATTATTATGCACAACAGCTTCCACTTTTTCAACAGTGTCGGTGTTTTTGGCTTCCGATGGAGAACCTGGGGTGTAAATTAAATCGCCTGGTTTAACGTCTTCAATATTCTTCTCCGTTTTATCCGCCATCAGCACCTTGGTGCCGGCAGCAAAACAATGCACATCCAGACCATCGAAGTAGATTTCACTAATGACTGTATCGTCGTACTTGTCGCCTTTGTATACGTCCAGTATTTCGAACTTCAGGGTCCAGTCAGGTTTGTCTTTCATCACTTCCCAATCCTGACGCTCTTTGGTAGGTAAGGGGCCAATATCGAAGTGTTGCGCACTTCGTATGTCTTTTAAGTTGAGTATAGCATAGGGTTCATCATCCATGTAGACTTTAAGCTTCTTTACCCTGGAGTTGTTTTTATAGGCTGAGGGACTTTTAACGTAACCATTCACCACAATAATCTGATTAATGCGTGGTGATGGGCCTGGGAAAGAGTAGAGCAAATACTCACCAATGCCGTAACCATCCACACCTTCTACCCAGGCATTTTTATAGCTAAAGTCATGGGCATTTTTGGGCGTATAAGTACTGGTACCTTGTGATTTTAGAAAACTCGAAGCAGTAATGTTTTTAACACTTCCCCCGCAATACCAGCTACATGCACTACCAACAGTTTCCCAATAACCTTTAGTTTCATCACCATGTTCAATAGCTTTCTTTTCAGCTGCCGATAGGTCATCGTACTTTACGCCATCCCATATTTTTTGAAAGGTGCCATCATAAAGCTTTGCACTCTGTTCACTCAAATTTAGTGGATGAACACTTGATGGTTGCAATTCCTTAATTTGTGCTTGCCCTAATTGGCATGCTATAAGTAAGCTTGTAATAATAAGGATTAGTTGTTGTTTCATTTGTCTTTAACTATGATTAGGTTTGATTGGCATGATAACTATGATTGAGGTTTCATTACACGTTTTAATTGTAGTTCAAGACTTTTACACAAACATCTTCTGCAACAGTCCCTTCTTCCACTCCTTAGCCTTATCCAACTGTACACCTACCTGTTCTATTTTTTGGTCAATGCCGGATAGAAAGGAGGCTATTTTTTGTTGCTCTTCAGTGCTAGGTAGTAGAATGTTAAAATTTAAAAAAGTATCTGCATGAATTCTCTTTGCTTTCCTGCTACCATCAGCAGTTTCACCATTTCGTTTGTAAAAATCTTTTTGCTTAATTCTCTCTAATAGAAATGTAGGACTTATATTCTTATCAATGTCAAAACTTGGTAAATCAACTGTGGATTGATAGCCATCCAAGTTCTCTGGTATAATGCCAAAGGCACAATTAAGGAAGTCAAGTTTACTGTAAATAAATTGACCTGATTGTCTAATAAAGTATTGTGTTTGAGCACTACCTTGTATCTTTTCATGTTTTTCAAACACTCCTTTTCCCCAAAGTTTTACCGTTACCTTTTTTGCTACATCCCCGCCATCTCCTTTTATCCTGCTTTCTTTAAGGTAATCCCCCAACTTTTTCTCTTCCCACTCCGGATAGTTATTGCCCTGTTCATTCTTAAAGCGAATCTCTTGTTTAAAGATTTGTTGCATCACCCCTTTTTTGTATTGCTCCAGCAGTTCCTTTTTGCGTTTGAGGCCTTGTATTTTATCGTCCACTACGGTTAAAAAGGAAGCTATCTTTTGTTGTTCGGGGAGAGTGGGGAGAAAGAGTTTTATTTTAGCAAGCCTACTTGTAGCAAGTCCAAGCACCTTGGTGCCTTGTGCAATTGTCATAATTTGTTTTCTTACCTTCCACGATTGCATAAGATAACCGGCATATCCAATTACCATCTTACTTTTGTTAGGTCTTGCTAAAAATGTATGCAACCCGGCAAGTACTTTTTCACCATCAAGTGTCTTTAACTCAATAGCTTTTCCAATATCATTATAATCTTCAGATGCATCTGCAATTACTAAATCTCCTTGACGACAATAACACTCATTCTTTATTTTATCTATACTTATATCCGTGTTTATATAAGGAACATCATGATCGCCGATATTGAATATTGTTGAATACTTAGTGTGAATGTCACCATAATGAATATTTTTTACGCTACCATTTTCGTAATTAAGTTTATCTCTTGAAAAAGAGTTTGTAGAATAAAACGAGTAAATGTCTCCATACTTTACTTCATCATAAACGTTTGCTATTCCAACAAACCTTAACTCGGGCACCATCTTTTTTTTCTCCTCCATAACTAAAATGGTGCTTTAATTCCTAACTGTTGGCAGAAGTCGGCAATGGTATTGTCGGTGTCTTGCATGTCTTTCTCGAGTTCGACTAAGTCACCCGCTACCTGGTCAAGGTTTATTGGCTCCTCTTCTTCAAAGGTATCTACATATCGCGGGATGTTGAGATTGTACTCGTTATCGCGCACTTCATCCAGTGTGGCCACATAACTGTACTTGTCAATGGTTTCGCGGCTGGCGTAGGTGTCGATAATGCGTTGCACATCTTCGTTGCGCAGTACGTTTTGGTTCTTTACCTTTTCAAAGTGCTGGCTGGCATCAATAAACAAGATGTTGTCGGCCTCTTCGCGGCACTTTTTAAATACCAATACACAAGTTGGTATGGAGGTGCCATAAAAGATGTTGGCCGGTAAACCAATGACGACATCCAGGTAGTTGCGGTCTTTAATCAGGTACTGGCGTATATGCCCTTCAGCAGCACCACGAAACAATACCCCATGTGGTAATACAATGGCCATGGTGCCATTATCGTCCAGCTGATGGATCATATGCTGCACAAAGGCAAAGTCTGCCTTGGTCTTGGGGGCCAACTTACCATATTGGCTGAAGCGGTCATCTGTCATATGTAAAGGGGAGGCACTCCAGTTAGCTGAAAAAGGAGGGTTAGCCACCACCGCTTCAAAACGATCCTCGATATGCTGCGGATGTTCCAGGGTGTCTTCCTGCTTAATATCAAACTTGGCAAAATGCACATCGTGCAATATCATATTCATACGGGCCAGGTTGTAGGTAGTCCGGTTCAGTTCCTGTCCGTAAAAATTAAATACCTCGCCACCTTTTTCCTTTAACTCGCGCTGTACACGCAGCAACAATGAGCCTGATCCACAGGTGGGATCGTATACGGTCTTTAGCTTGGTTTTACCCATGGTCACCAACTTGGCCAATATCTTCGATACCTGTTGAGGGGTATAGAACTCACCCGCTTTTTTACCTGCACCACTGGCAAACTGTCCAATCAGGTACTCGTAGGCATCTCCCAACACATCGCTTTCACTGTTGGCCAATTGGAAGTCGATTTGATCAAGGTGTCCAAGTACTTTTACAATAAGTTCGTTCTTTTGCTTTTCAGTGCGTCCCAGTTTGGTACTGGTCAGGTCCAGGTCTTCAAATAACTTATTGAAGTCATCTTCACTTTCTGTACCCATCGTACTCTGTTCAATATGGTTGAGGATGGCTGCCAACTCATCGAGAATAAATTTGCTTTCTCCTTCACCATTACCTTTACCTCGGCGGGCCACTTCACTAAATAACTCTGATGGTTTAAGGAAGTAACCCAGATGCTCAAGCGCTTCTTCCTTTATCGCTTCAAGAAATTCCTGTCCCTCATCCGCACTTTCATCAATCTCCTGATATTTAATACCGTCTTCTACTAATATTTCATCGGCATAGATATGCATTTTCTCGGAGAGGTATTTGTAAAAGATAAAGCCAAGTATATAATCCCTAAACTCGTCCGCATCCATCTTCCCTCTTAGGGTATCTGCAATGTTCCACAGCTGGCGTTCAAGTTGTTTCTTCTGATCCTCACTCATAGTGATATAATAAAAACTTTGTTTACGTATTTGTAGAACCTAAAAGTAGGAAAATTGGACGAGATGGGAATTATGATTAGCAAGGAAAGTTCCAACGAATTAGATTCAAGCCAATAGTAATGCATATCTTTAATACTTATAAATCAAGAGGAAAATATATGATTCAACTTAACCCAGAACAAATCGTAAAGCCAATTGAAGAGAACTCATCTCAATTTTTCTATTTATTACATGATGGAGAATTTGAGCGATTTGTAAAAATGAGAAAGTATGATAGTCGGAATGAGACCAGCTTATTGGAACATGAAGGTTTTTGGGCAAACCTTCTGGTTGGTTATAAAGAAAATGATAAAGGAGAGAGGTTCTATGATTATTTAGGTCTGGATATAAAACTGGGTGTTAAGGGTCCGTTTAATTGGTATGTAAAATCAATATAAAATCAATGGCACGTCTATTAAATCCCACATCGTTTAAAGGCATTTTAGAGGGTAAATTTAATCATCTTCTAAGGTATATAAGAAATGATAATACACTTGATCTTCAGATACGTGATAATTACTTGAATATTTATTACCTCGGAGGAAACATCCTTAAGGTCTGTCCTAGCAAGGATAGTTACGACCTGCATTTCGATTACAAATACCTAAAGGCAGCACCTTTTATTGAGCAAGATATTTTACACAACTATCTCAATAAAATGGACTGGTACAATTATATACCTCTTGCCAAACAAGCTATGGACTTCTACTTCTCAAAGCACCCGAAAGAGGAACGTGAGTTTCAGCAATTGGTAGTACGCGAAAATAACTATTCATCTGTCGCCAATTCAACAGATTACTTTATTATTGATATCGAGTACGACAATAGGGCTAATGCCCGTTTTGATCTGGTAGCATTACAATGGCCATCCGAATCTTCAGCCAGGAAGCTACTTAAAGACTTCAAACCTAAACTGTCTATTATTGAAATGAAGTATGGAGATGGAGCCTTAACCGGCACCGCTGGAATGCTGAAACACTGGCAAGACTTTAACAGCCTAATATCGGACTCAGAAAAGCTGAAAACGTTTAAATCCGAAATGCTTGATCTCTTTCAACAGAAGAGACAACTTGGATTAATACCATGTCTGTCGCAACTAAAGAATAACAACCAAGTAGTAGAGTTTGCTGAGGACGTGGATTTGATTTTCCTGATCGCTAATCACGATCCAGCAAGTACAAAGCTTACTAATGAACTCACGAAATTGAAGGATCAATCAATTAAGTTCTGCTCCTCCAACTTTATGGGTTACGGTCTTTATCAGCAAAATATTTTCACCTTGGAGGAGTTCAACTCTCGATTTAAAGAACAGATATGACTATAAAAGATATCCTTGCATTTGATGAGGCCATGATTAAAAATACAAAATTGCATCTGGCCATTGGGAATAAAGATAAGTATGAACCGTTGTATCAATATTATGCAGATGGTTTTAAACAATGGCAAGAGTCTCAGACCAAGAAGACTTTTGAAAGAGAGTATATTCTTTCATTGATCTATTTTGGAAAAGATGAATGGCTTTTTGCAGGTATATACACCCAAAGTGCATGTGTTGCAAATGGAAATGAGTATTTATACAATACCCAACTAGTGGATATGGCAACAAACCTAATTGGTAGGCTGGTAATCGGGTTTGAAAAGAAATTCCGTTATTCATACCCATACCTTGAAAATTGCATTAGCGATTTCAAACTATTGGAGATACGAAAAGAGCCATACTCAGTTCAACCGTTCCCAGGCTATGAAAACACTAATATTAAATACGACTTGCTGAAATCTATCTTCAAGAAGGAGGAAATATCGTGGAAAACAGCTTTGTCCAATATTAAGGGTGTTTACCTTATTTCGGATATGTTAACAGGTAAATTGTATGTAGGATCAGCTTATGGTGATAATGCATTCTGGAGTCGATGGTCGGAGTATATACACACTGGTCATGGTGGAAATAAATTATTAAAGGAAATAATTGTGAAAGAAGGTGTAGAATACGCTTCTAATTTTCAATATTCGATACTGGAGACAAGAAGTATGAACGCCGAAGATAGTGAGATTATACAACGTGAATCGTATTGGAAGGACTTGCTGCTAACCAGAGATTTTGGGTATAATGATAATTAAGAAAATAAGATTGAACTTGAAAGACAAGCTAAACTCATGGAAGGTAGTTTGAACAGAAGGAAAGACAAAAATTAAGACTAGCTGGTACATGACAACATTTGATCAAATCGAGTTTTGGAGATATGCCTATTCCAATTTAAAAGATAACAGGAACCGATCTGCCTTCGCCGAGTATATGGTTGCAAAGGCTTTAGGAGTTTCAGAGCCACCCCTTACATCATGGGAATCATACGACATAAAAACAGCTTCAGGCGTTAAGGTTGAGGTTAAAACATCTGGTTATATACAGAGTTGGAAACAAACAAAACCAACCATCCCTACCTTCGACATTAAGCAAAAACAAGGCTGGGCTGGTGAAACTAATGAATATGATGGAATTAAAGACCGTCAGGCTGATGTATATGTATTTTGTCTTCACAATGAGAAAGACAAGGACAAGGCTGATCCACTTCAATCTGATCAATGGATCTTTTACGTTGTTAGTACTATAAGGATAAATGAACTCCTGGAGGATCAAAAGACCGTTGGATTATCTACTATTGAAGAAGTTTTAGGAGCAAGAGCATTAAAATTTGAAGAAATTAAACAGGAAGTAATAACATCCTATGGCTCTTCTACAAATGCTTCGCAATAGCAATAGGCCTGATCGGGTATAAGATGCAAGAGGAGTGTTTTTTGCAAATTATCAGACCTAATCCATAATCATTTAATTATTTTCGGTTAAGTATTTAACTACAGCTTCCCAGTCAGGATACCTTGGTGTTCCAAAATGGATATGTTCCCCCTCAAATTGATCCACACCTCTTGCTGTTCTATCGTCTATAATATAATCACCTTTATTTAAATTCTTGTGATGAGATATAATTAGTCGTTTGTAACCGCTCTCCGGTAGATATTTCTTCACCCAATTTCTTTTATCAGTTAAAGCAGTTGGATTTTCCCAGGGTGCTGTTGTAAGAATGTAAATGTCAAACTGCTTTGCTAATAAATTAAAGCCTTCAATTGCTCCAGGCATGGGTTTCATAAGAGAAAAGAGATTTGGTATGTCATCCTCATGTCCTTCATATGCCTCTTTTACCGCGGAATCGATTTCATTAAGACCTGAAGCAAAGTCAACTAAGACATTGTCCATATCTACATATAATGTCTTTTTTTTCAAGTTTGTTCTGATAGATTTTACCATTGTTAGCAACCTCCAATTAATCGACTCATACTTAATACAATATATGTAGAAAGGTAAGCTAAATAGTTGTAAATAGCTATTTGCAAAGATTAATTCGAATGTTCGTGTCGTTTTTCACAATGGTTGAAGCCACGAACGAAGAATGTGTTAGATAAAGCGATAAAGACCTCCTTAATATCGATGAAGGTAGTGCCTTTCTGTTTTACGAATAATGGAAAACAAAAAGGTATACCTTATAGTCATTCAAATTTGACAAGAAGTTGGCGTTTAATCATTGAACAATTAAAGCCAGTGAATACTTGACGAGTCTTTAAAAGATTGCTATCTTACCTTCTCCTTAAAATGCATCCAGCAAAACTTTCGTGTTTTCATTAATTTAATCACAGTAATCCCTAAATAATAACTTAGTTGACTAATGGTTGACTAAAAACAAAACCCAAATTGCATAAGCAATTCGGGTTTAACTCTTTATGAATTTTGTAAGCGGAGAGAGGGAGAACTGAAAATTAATTCCAAGTGCCCAATTCTCAATATTTTACGAATTCAATTTTTAAAGTCCTCTGTAAGTCCACCAAAATTGGCTAAAAAATGCCCGATTCAAATGCGTTTTAATGAACTCATTTCCTACCAAAAGTAGCAAAAAAGAACCGAACCTAAAAATGGATTAAATGTCAAGTTTTTGATCAGAAAACTTGACGTTTGAAATTGTGAAGATTTAACGAGAGTAAATATTGGCAAAATTTACACTCGTTATGTTTTGAAAGGTAAAAACTACTCTCCTTATGAGAATTAAATCTGATGTTTAAAAGAAATTAAATTTAGCTTATAAAGATCTCCTTATAATTTTCCTCAATAATGAAAACTTCTTCTTCTGTAAGTTCTTCAAAATGATTTTCTCTCTTTTTCTTTGATAATTTTCCTTTGCTTTGGTTTAATAATTTAATGAGAAGGTCAACTTTTGTGTCCGGTAAATTAATAAAGGAATTTATTCTGTTAGTTAGCATGTCATACTTTTCCAGGTAATCAATTTCCTCCGGAATAATTCTATTAATTGTTTCTTCAACGCATTCATAAAGGAACTCTGCCTGACGGGTTAAATCAAAGTAACGATACAAATCAATTGTGTCGTTTAGTATTTTTATATTATGGTCGGAAGTGGGTTCCCATTCAATCAAATCGATTCTTTGAGATGAGAAATCTTCTAATACATCCTGGTAATCACTAATTCGATCTAATATTGCTGATGAAACAGGGAATATCATGTCTCGTTTTGTATAACCCATCCATGTTAAGATGTGATGTATCAAATACCTGTGTATTCTTCCATTACCATCAGAAAGAGGATGAATAAACACAAAGCCAAAGGCGATGGTAGTTGCTGTAAGTATAGGATCGTATTTGCTGTTTTGAAGAAGATTATTTGTGTTTAATAATCCATTCATTAGAGAGGTGAGATCTTTAGCTTTTGCGGATATGTGATCAGGGATTGGCGTAAAAGTTTCTCGGTCATGTTCGCCAATAAAGCCTTCACCCTCCCTGATGCCCATATTTTTTAATTTTTTAGAACCAATTACCACATGCTGGAGGCGTTCTATTTCTGATAATGTCAATGGTTTTTTACCTGCTTGTCCTATAGCTTTACCCCAGTTTCTGGCTCGCATGTTTGGAGGATATTCTCCTTCTATAGCAAAAGAGGCTTTTGAATCTTTTAATAACAGGAATGCAGCAGTCCTTTTAATTAGCTCTTTATCTCTATTGTTTAATCCTTTATCTATGGAATCTCTAATGTTTGTAGAAATATATTTCTCAAGTTTTTGGGTCTTTCTAATTAGAGGGCAGAACTCAGGTGTTCCCGGTAAGTTATTTTTTATTCGATGTCTGGTAGAGTTTTCGGTTGGACCAGGATACTGTTGGTTTGGATTTAGTAATTCTACATAAGTACCTTTCTTCAAGTCAGGGATATCAAGTTTTATTCCAAATAACCACTCGTATAAAAACCAAATTTTTCTAGAGTATTGTCCGGTTGGTTCGCTCAAAACATATTCCTTTATCTCCTCTTCGCCAATAAGTTGAAACATTGATTTTAGAATTAGTAAATCAATACCTTCGTATTTTAAAGCAAAGACAATATGACTTATAGGGTTATTATTGGGTTTGTGTCTCTTGGTGAACACTTGCCACGTTTTTGTACTATATCTTTGGTGTTTATCTGTAATTATGGATAATTGCTTGGGGGTAGGTAAAATCTTGTTTTGGTTTTGCTCTAATTCTTGAAGCATAAAAGCATAACCAGCTAACATTCCTTCTTCAGGGAGTGGTTGTCCGTGAAAAATACTTATTTTTTGTGAAAAACGATTACTCATGTGTCTAAACTATGAATTATAGTTACGAAGATAACATGAAAAACAATTATTTTCCATGAAAAACGATTATTAATTAAATGTTTTTGTGAAAAATGATTACAGAGGTATTGGGTATTCTTTAAGGGATAAGACTACGAATATATATTATACTTTTGTATTGCTATGAAATATAGATACATATGGCCATGTGCTAAAACTTCCATATCGCTATAAACTAAATATGATACATAGGTATATACTAAAAATGCTACAGAATTAGTTTGTTGCGATAATTAATTACAGTTTCTCCTTAAATGTATAATGTATATGAGATGAATGGATTATACCTTATCGGGTATAATTAGATTAATATTGTCATAGATTATCCCGAAAGGGTATTAAAAATAAATTTAAAGACTTCCAAACTCTTCCAGACTAATACAAAAGTGTTCCAGAATAACTTCCAATTGCTTGTGTGTATAATAATGTGCTCTTTTATTTTTGGCTAATAAATCGAGTTTGGAGTTTAATTCCTGTGATAGTTTAATTTCCTTACGCAGCAATTGCATGGCGGAAGTTGTATTTGAACTTTGAGGGTATAGTTTAATAGCTAATTTTTGCTTTAGTATCGTTCGTGGTAATATCATTGTATTGCGCTTAATATTATTCTACTTCATTTTCATGGCTGTAAAATTATGTTATTATTCACAAAATGAAATACTTGTAGGGTAGACAATATTGGACAAAACTTAGCCAATTGAAGACAAATAGAACTTTTTTGACTTTTTAGCTCCATAAACTCTACAAATCGGCATCAAAGTATTAAAATTATACTAGCCAAAATCAAGCATGTTTAGGAAAGCACTACACTTGTTATTATCATTTTTGCAGCGATTTGAGTTAAGCACGATCGAAACTCAGCAAAGCGTTCTGAAAGCACTCTCATAAATTAGTAAAGAGCTCAACAAGCACTGTAATTATACTCTTCAAAATAAGCAACGCATTCAAAAGCAAGCACAGCATACTTTGGATATGGTCAATGTATTCTCATGAAGTACTCTGAAGCATAAGAGAGTACTCAAAAGTGGTCTGATTATTATCGTAGATAGTGCTTCTGTACTTGTTTTTGCGAGGTTTTTTATTTGCATTATCGTAATTTCTAATAAGATGTACTTATAATAACTCAAATTCTTCCTGGCTAATACAAAAATGATCCAGGATAATCTCCAGCTCTTAGTGTGTATAATAATGAGCTCGTTTGTTTCTTGCCAATAAATCAAGTTTATTATTCAATTCAGGAGATAGTTTAATTTCTTTTCGAAGCAACTGCATAGCTGCATTTATATTTGAACTCTGCGGATATATTTTCGTTGCCAAATCTTGTTTCAAAATCGACCTTCTAAATGTCATTTTTAGTCAGTTTTTAACGTAATAAAGTTTCAATTATAGGGAAATAGAACGCAATTAAAAGGAATTATAGAACATGGTAACAAATCGTAATATACGCTAATAATATTAATGCTTCGATGCTTAAGAAATCGTGTTAATGTAAAATATATCCTGTTTGAAGGATGTTATTTTTTAGCATGTATTCAATGATATTTAATTGCGCTTAGTTAAGAACTTTCAAAACGATTAAATACGATACAAAACAATCTTTTACTTGCCTTTACTCTCCTTTACACTCTTTTACTTTCCGTTACTATCTTTTACTAGGAGGCGTGTGCGCCGGATTGCTTAGGTTTGAAGTGTGAAAATAGATAATCAACTAAAAATCTAATAAAAATGAGTAAAACAGTAGTAATCGTAGATGAGCACCTTTTTAATAAGCTATTGGGAAAATTAGATCACCTAAACGACAAGATTGACAGTATTAGCGTCTCTAAGAATGATGGGTTTAAAGATAGATGGTACGTAACAGAGGAGGTTTGCAAACTTTTAAATGTTAGCCGTAGAACCTTACAAACAATGCGAGATAATAAAGTTATAGCCTATAAAAAGACTGGTCGCAAAATCTATTATAAAGCTTCAGATATTGAGGCTTACTTGGAAAGTATTAATGAGTAATTCCTTGTGAGTATATGAAATCAATTATAAAAGATAATACGGAGCTAGGGAAGGCGCATCTAACTTATGGAAAACTGTCGCTTGAAGAAGCTAACGCCAGACTTAAGCAGGCAGGTGAGTCTGAATTTCCTTTAGGTATATTTCCAAGGTTTATTCAAGATACCATTCTTGAACTATATGATAATGGCAATTATAATATTGACTATACCTCCGTTAGCATACTGACAGCTTTAGCGGGAATTATAGGAAACTCATATCACCTGCGAAAACACATCGAGTGGATAGAAAATCCATCTATGTGGGCTGTGTTGGTTGGTAAGTCAGGGCAGAATAAAAGTGCCCCATTAAAAACAGCTTTTAAAGCTGTGAAGAACCAACAGAAGCAATTTGATAAAGAATATGAGGCTGCTGTGTCCAACTTTGATCCTGATTCAGGAGAGAAAAAGCCAACAAAACGGAAACTCTATTCCACCGACCCTACTTTTGAGGCTCTAATCAATATGCATAAGCAAAATCCTAATGGAATGATATTGATGCCGGATGAGTTTAAAAGCTTTATATTAAATCTTATTGGATATAGTGGCGCATCAAAGCAGAGCCAGTTTTTATCCATTTGGGATGGAGCGCCTATCTCGTTGGATAGAAAAGAAGCCGAAAGTTCATCATTAAGCATGCCTTGTGTTTCCATTGTTGGAAGCATACAAGATGACGTGATTGCTTCCTTTAAAGCCAAAGATATAAAGGATGGATTTTTTGAACGTATTCTTTTTGCTATCCCATTGAAAATGGAGAAGAAATATGTGAAGCGGACAAATCCCAATGATTATTTGATTGAGCAGTTTCATTTAAAAATGAAAGATTTTCTTAATACCGTTGCTCAGAAGAATGGTACTGAAGAGTTAACATTATCAGAAATGGCTGAAGAACTATTCATTAGTGAAGTCAATAAGCATGTGAAACCTTCAAATAAGGATGCTACAATTTCGGGTATCCTTTCAAAGCTGGATAGGTACATCTTAAGATTTGCTCTTGTTCTGGAGGTTTCAAATAGTTTTTTCGATAATCTACCTATTGAATGTGTTGGGCAGGATGCGATGAAAAAGGCGATTATGCTTAAGGATTACTTCTATACCAATGCTTTAAAACTTAATCATATGGTTTTGAATGTGTATGAGGATAACTCCAAAGAAGGTAAAGTTTTGCAAGTCATAAAAAAGATTGGAAAAAAGGAATTTACCAATAAAGAGTTCATTCAGATGGCAGACCAGATGGGTATTGCAAAAGAATCGTATGCCTACCAATTGTTAAGTAATACTAAGTTGGCTCATAAAGTGCAGAAGGGGCTTTATGAAACCGATGTTTTAAACTGAATTATTGTAGAGTTTGCGGAGTTGTGGAGTGTGGTTGATATAGAGTGTTTTATGTGTGTAGTTTGAGTGTAGTAAGTGTGGAGTACCGGAGTGAAATCAATCATCAAAAAAGAATGATGAATTTATATAATTGTGGAGTGAGTGGAGTTGTATGGAGTGATAAGTGTCTGAAAAACAATCATCCTACACAACTCCACAAACTCCACTAAAACGAGAATATAGTCCAAGATGCAAGATGTTCGCTATTCCTTAGAAAAGTATAAAGATCGGTCAACACGGTATCATTGTCCTCAATGTCATCAACGGACTTTTACCAGGTATGTTGACAACCACATCAACAAGCATTTGTCTGAATATACAGGAAGGTGTAATCGTGTGGAAAAATGTGCATACCATTTTACACCCAAGATGTACTTTGAGCGTAATGGCTATCAACCAGATCCAATTGATAAATCATATAAAAGACCCACAATAAAGATCCAATCACCTTCCTCTATTGATAAAAAGCTATTGATAGCTTCCCTTACTAGTTACCATCAAAATAATTTTGCCTTAGGCTTATTCAGGTTCTTCCCAAAGCATATGGTTATCGAGGTATTACAAAAGTATTACGTGGGTACTGCCAAAGGGAATAAAACCATTTTTTGGCAAGTAAACCGATTAGGACAAGTTCGAACCGGTAAGGTAATGCAGTATGATTCAGCCACATTAAAGCGTATAGGTTATATTAATTGGGTGCATCATATCACTAAACAAAAGGACTTCAATTTAAAACAAGTATTCTTTGGTGCACACCTGCTTATTGATAAAAGAGGACCTATTGCCATTGCCGAAGGCGAAAAGAATGCCATATTCGGAGCATTGTATTATCCACAATATAATTGGATTGCCGTTGGTTCAATAGAAATGTTGAATGTTAAAAAGCTAAATACCCTCAGAGGTTACCAGGTAACTTTATTTCCTGATAAAGGGAAAGCATATGAGAAATGGAGCAAAGTTGCAACAAGCGCTTGCTTTGATGTTCATGTAAATACAGTTTTGGAGTATACAGACTTAAATGAAGGTGATGATATCGCTGACTTGGTTATCTCTATCAAAAGGGAACAGTATTTGATAGGTCCAGATGCTATGATTAAGAAGTTCTCAAGGAAGAACAAGCATCTAGAGTTATTTATTGAGAAGTTTGATTTAGATATTCAGCAAAAGTATTATTAAGATGGTTAAAATTTAAAAGCTAATCATCTGTTCAATTTTATGTTATACATTATCAGTGTTTTGTGTGACGTGAACAACAATCAAAACTCCTTGACCAGATATAAAACCACATCTTCTTAAGTGACAGATATATTTGAATATTGAGTTTGGCATACTATCGCCAATCGATAAGGAAAATAACAATTAAAGAAGATAACGATGAAGCTGAAGAAATTTGAAGGAAATCCAATTTTATCACCAAACCCTGAAAATGAATGGGAAAGTTTAGTAGCCACCAATCCGGCTGCCTGGTATGAAGATGGAACATTTTACTTATTATACAGAGCTGCAGGAGACGATAGAGAGCACCATATACATATTGGTTTAGCGAAGAGTACGGATGGATTTAATTTCAAGCGTGTTCAGGATAAGCCTGTCTTGACACCCGACCCGAATGGATATGATGCTGGTTCGGTCGAGGATCCGCGAGTGGTTAAGTTTGGTGATGAGTATTACATGACCTATGCTTTTCGTCCATACCCTCCGGGACAGTATTGGAAAAATGAGTACGATCAGATAGAAGCACCTAAGCTGAGCGAATTTGCACCTAAGTGTTTACGTGAAAATGTTGGTAATACTGCTCTGGCAATCTCTAAAGACCTGATTAATTTTAAGAAGGTGGGCAGACTAACCGAGCCAAGCCTTGATGACCGTGATGTTATTTTATTCCCGGAAAAGATTAATGGTAAGTTTTATATGCTTCATCGTCCTAAGAACTATGTAGGTGATGAATATGGAACGGATGCACCTGCCATCTGGATCAAATCATCCGATGATATGATGTCGTGGAATGTGGAAAGTAAACTGCTTCTGAAAGG
The DNA here is from genome assembly GCA_947503525.1 of uncultured Carboxylicivirga sp. Classification (GTDB taxonomy): domain Bacteria; phylum Bacteroidota; class Bacteroidia; order Bacteroidales; family Marinilabiliaceae; genus Carboxylicivirga. Next base: position 213,836 of record CANNEA010000002.1, read on the forward strand.
TGAAGAGTGGTGGGAGCCCAAAGTAGGCGGTAATACACCGCCTTTAAAAACAGATGAAGGCTGGTTAATGCTTTACCACGGCGTTGATAAGGATTTTACTTACCGACTGGGAGCATGTCTGTTAGACCTCGAAGATCCAACAAAAATTCTATACCGTACAAAGGATTTTATTTTAGAGCCAGAGACAGATATTGAAAAGAATGGCTTATACAAATGGGGAGTTGTTTTCCCGACCGGTAATGTGATCGTTGATGATACTTTGTATGTTTATTATGGAGCCTCTGATCAATGGTGTTGTGCAGCTACCGCTAATATTCATGAACTGGTACAGTTTATAAAAGATAATACGAAATAAATCAACTGTTTAATCTTTAAATAACTCAATTATGAATATTAGTACAGTTGATATTATCATTCTTGTTGTTTTCCTGGTTGGAATAATATGGTGGGCATTAAAGAATGGTAAAAGTTCTGATTCAGACTCTTACTTTCTGGCAGGTAGAAATATGACTTGGCCGGTTATAGGCCTTTCATTATTTGCTGCCAGCGTTTCCAGTTCAACATTGATGGGGCATTCAGGAGAAGGCTTTATTAGTGGGATAGCGGTGTTTAACTATAACTGGATATCCGTTTTGGTAATGGTGTTTTTTGCCTTGTTCTTTTTACCTTTTTACATCAAATCGGGCATTTTTACTATGCCGGAATTTCTGGAAAGGCGATTCGATAAGAAGTCGAGATACTATTTCTCCTTTATCACCATTTTCGGTAATGTGTTTTTAGATGCGGCAGCTACCTTATATACAGGAGCCTTAATAATAAAGTTGATATTCCCTGATCTGGAATTGTTTACTATTATTGTAATTATGGCTGCAGTGGCCGGTAGTTATACCATTATAGGCGGATTGTCTTCCGCCATTAATGCCGATATGATTCAGGCAACGGTGCTTATTATCGGATCAGCGATCTTATATTTCTTTGCCCTTGATTCAATAGGTGGTTGGGAGGAACTGTACACACGCTTTAATGAGGGCGTATGGTTAAAGTTGACACGTCCCATGAGCGATCCGACAGTGCCATGGTTAGGCATGTGGATAGGCATACCTATCCTGGGTTTCTACTTTTGGGGAAATAACCAGGTAATGGTACAGCGTGTATTGTCGGCTAAAACAATTGATCACGGGCGTAAAGGGGTTTTATTTGTTGGTTTCCTGTACCTGTTTACACTGTTTATTTTTATTCTTCCGGGGTTAATTGCCCGAGGAATTGATCTGTTTGGAGTTGGGAACCTTCCGCTTGATATGATCGATGGAAGTACCTTAAAGTCAGGCTTTGGAATTAATACCGATCAAGTTTACCCCCGTATGATCGTAAAATTACTACCGGTTGGGTTAATTGGAATTATTCTGGCTGCCATGATCTCGGCGTTGACCTCTACCTTAAGTGCCACTCTAAGTTCTGTATCAACTTTATTCACCATGGACTTTTACAAACGCTTTCACCCCGATGCTGATGGTAAGAAGTTAGTCTGGGTGGGACGTATTACTTCCTTCCTGGTATTGGTATTTGCAGTGTTCTGGGCGCCAATCATCCAACAATTTGATTCGCTGGTTTCCTACTATCAGGAGGTAACATCTTACCTGGCACCTCCGATCGTCGGAACATTTTTTATGGGCTTATTCTGGAAACGTTCCAATGAGAAAGGAGCCTTTGCAGGCTTAATGTCAGGCTTATTTTTAGCTGCAGTAATAATGATTAGTAAATATGTATTGGGTATGGATATACAACTTCACTTCCTATTGTTGGCACCAATTATTCTTGCAATGAGTGTTCTGGTTAATGTGGTTGTTAGTTTGGCAACTCACTTGCCGGATGAAGAAAAGGTAAAGCAAAATACCTGGACTCTGCAAATCTGGAAAAGCGAAACGGATGAACTAAAACATGTTGTTTGGTACAAAAATTTTAGGGTGTTATCTCTGCTTTTAGTCATTGCATGTTTCACCATGTACTTTATTTTCTTTTAAAAACCTGAATCAAGATGATTAGACATATATTGTTTTTTTCACTGACTCTTATTTTTGCAACAAGCTGTCAGTCGATTCCTGATAACACAAAGAAGCAACCCAACTTTCTGTTTGTGTTGGTTGACGATCAGCCATATGATGCACTCGGTGTAAATGGACGTTACCCGTTTTTACAAACGCCCAATATGGATCGTTTGGCTAAAGAAGGGGTTTTATTCGAAAATTACTTTTGTACACAATCCATTTGTTCGCCTTCGCGTGCCAGTTTTTTAACAGGTACGTATGCACATATTCATGGGGTGAACCAAAATAACCGCCATGTTGATCCGGACTGGAACCAATTTAAGCCATACACGCAATTGCTACAGGATGCCGGATACCAAACGGCTCATGTGGGTAAAATTCACATGGCTCATAAAAAAGGAGCAGAGCATATTCGTCCGGGTTTTGATTATTGGTTCAGTTTTAACGGACAAGGCGATTATTTCGATCCACAGGTAAATGATAATGGTCGTGAATACCAGGAGAAGGGATACATGACCGATATTCTGACGGATAAAGCCATTACCTGGTTGAAAGAGAAACGTGATAAAGACAAGCCTTTTAGCCTTAACCTTTGGCATAAAGCAGTGCATGAGGATCATTCACCAGCACCTCGGCATGATAGCCTTTATGACGATGAAAAACTGCCTGAACCACCGCATGGCATGCTTAACGAGACTTTTGCAGGTAAGCCGGAGTGGCAGCGCATTAAGGCAGCTGATGCCAAGTGGAAGGAGTATGTACCGGTTGATTCATTACCAATTAAAGAATGGCCGGTGAAAGGCGATAAGTTTATGCGCCTGTTGAAAACCTTAAAAGCAGTTGATGAGTCATTAGGTGAAGTAATGGCTACGCTTGAGGAGTTGGGAGAGTTGGAGAATACGGTTATCATTTATAGTAGTGACAATGGTTATTTTATGGGTGAACACGGTTACTGGGATAAACGTATTGCCTACGAAGCTTCTATGCGCATACCGATGTTGATTCGTTATCCAAAGTTGATTCAGGCTGAAACACAGATTGAGGAGATATGCCTGAATGTGGATATGGCACCGACCATTCTGGAATTAGCCGGTGTTCAGCAGCCTGATTATATGCAAGGGGAATCAATGGTGAATCTGTTGAAACACCAAAAGGATGCAGAGTGGCGTAAATCTATGCTCTTCCAGTATTATGTGGATGATGAATATCCCTATGCCGGACCTGATATGCTCGCTGTTCGCACAGATAAGTACAAGCTGGTGGATTGTTTCTTAGACCATGATATTGATGAACTGTATGACTTGGAAAACGATCCGGGAGAGATGATTAATCTGATTGGCCTTAAGGAATATGCCGAAGTGGAAGCTCAGTTACGCCAGGAAATCGAGCAATTGAAAGTACATTATAACTATAACCATGACCGCGACTGGTGGTTAAGGCAAGTTAAGCCGGCTAAAAAAAGCAAGAAACATTAGTTGTAGAGGTATGAATAGGCTAAATTAAGTTGACGTTTAAAGTACTTAGATATGAATAAGGTCCATATAAATAAAAATGAAATAGAGCATTTGTCAATTCATTTTAAGGACGGTGAGGCAATTAGCTGCTCAATTGACGAGTGCATCAATCTTATTAAAAAAGAGTCGCTTAAATCGCTAATCGCACTTATGGTTGTTAATCTGACATCAAAGCAAATGCCTGTTATTTTTAAACCCTTAATTAATGCTGGTTGTCTGGAAGAGTTTGTTAGTCTGGACTAGACATTTTAATAAATTAAAAGAAAGCCGTGTCAAATGATCTTGTCACGGCTTTTTCATTCGAAGCATTAAGTTGTTTCATTCTTCTTATACCTGAAAGACTAATCGTAGATATGAATATCAAAAACCAGTAGTATCCGACTAAAAATCACATTCAACTCCTCTGGCGATGTTCAATTAACTTCGGAGAAGTTTAATGTCTATAGAAGATTGAAAAGCGACCCCATAACCAACAATCCCAGAGGGATTGCATATCTATATTAAAATTCAAATATTTCTTAATAGGCATAAAAAAGTCAGACTGTATGCAGCCTGACTTTGATATTGAATACTTTATCTGACTACGATTTGTACATGTACTTAACTTTCTGTCCTTTCCAACCCGTATTGTCTAACCAATTCTGCATGGCGTTTTCTAACTCAAGAATTTGCTCCTTGTAAGCGCTGTCATTGACCATGTTTTTCGTTTCATTCGGATCATTCTTTAAATCATAAAAAAAGCGATCCCCATCATGGTAGATGATTAACTTATATTGTTCATTACGAACCATAAACGACCCTTTGGCATCTTCCAGCACCTCACGACTACCATTGAGGTTAGGTTTTATTCGCTCACAAAATGAATATTTAGGAGCTAGTGATCGATCCTTTTCCCCAGTGAGGAAAGGAATCAAATTGACGCCTGCCACATCTTGTTCAAACGCTGTTTCAGTTATTGATAGAATGGTTGGTTTCATATCTACAAGGCTGACATGAATGTCTGAAACAACATGTTTTAGTAGCTTTGGGTAGCGTATTATGAAAGGGATAGTGGCCTGTTCTTCGTAAAAGGATTCATTCACCTTCCATACCATGCCGTGGCCTCCCACCATATCACCATGATCGGAGGTGAAGATGATGAGTGTTTCATCCATTACACCTTGTTTCTCCAGTTCCGCCAATATCTTACCTACCCTGTCGTCGAGGTATTTGACAGCACCATAATAGATACGCATAAACTCTTTAAGGCCTTCGTCTCCATAGCCTTTTACCATTCTTCGTGACCATGACTTATCAAACTTCTTATCCGGAAATTGACTTGCAGGCATCTGTAACGAATCGGGATTAAACATGTCATAGTAAGGATCTGGGACAAAGTTAGGGTCGTGTGGCCAGATGAAAGAGGTCGTAATCATAAAAGGATCGTTATTGGATATAGCGCTTCGAATTCGATCAACCGTCAAATTAGCTAATTTATCGTCGATCCAATCCTCTTGTTCTAACCTCAGTCGTCCCATTTTAATAGGAAAGTCCTTATTCTCATGATCCGCCCATAAAGTTTCAAGATAGTCTCTCTTCTCTTTCATATAAGGACTCACTTCTACTGGCCAAAACTGATTGTAAAAATTCATCCAATCCTTACCATCTTCCTTAAATATGGTAAGTCCCTTTTCTTCCATTTCTTTTTTGTACTGATAGCCATAGTCGTACTGGTCGGTATAGTAAGGCAAATAATTTAAGGAATCGCTCTCAATGTGCCACTTTCCAAATTGATGGGTTTTATATCCCTTTTTATTCAATAATTTGCCAGTTGTCTCATCCTCAAGAGTGATGCCTTCTTTTTGCTTGAACCCCAGGTTATGGGCCACACCATGTTGGTGAGGATAAAGACCGGTTACAATAGATGCGCGAGAGGGGGAGCAAAAAGGAGTTGTGCTATAGGCTTTTGTAAATCGTACTCCTTCTTTGGCAATACGATCGATATTAGGCGTTGGCACAGGCCCGCCATAGCAACTCAAGGCTTTATAATTCAACTGATCACACATGATGACTAATACATTGGGCTGCTTTCGCTTTTCTATACTCTTTGAGGGTTTACACGCAGCACCCATAACAAGTAGGATTAGCCCTGCAAAACCAAATTTAAATGTTCTGTTCATAGATTTATTATTAAAATATTAATAGTCGTTTATTCCTTTTTATATCTGAACAGCCAATCGTAAATGCTCATATCAAAAGCATCAAAATTGGGATTGCCTTGCCCCATGCCGGAGCCATTGTATGTCATGGTCCAACAATCATGTCCAACATTAGGGTAGAGTGTTAATTTAGGAGTGTATGTAATGTCAACGTCCAGTTCTTTAATGGCTTTTACCATATCAATGCTGCCATATACATCTACCGTATTGTCTTCAACCCCATGAAAAGCCCAAACATGGATATTGGTAAACTGACTGGCTAAATCAGGGTTACCCTTACCGCATATGGGTATGATTGCAGCTACATGAGCATTGTTTCCATATTCCAGAATATAGCTCCAGGTGCCGAATCCTCCCATGCTGTTACCGGTTAAATAAATGCGTTGCTCATTAACCCGGTATGTATCCTTCAGGTATTGGATAAAGGCATGAACTTTCTTTGCATCCCAGTTGGTGGATGTAATTGGAGCCACCACAATGGCCGGGTATGTAGGATTCCATTCACCTTTCTTTATCAGGTTACTGGGGCCTAGCCAAAGCACTTTTTTCAAATCATCTAAATTAGTTCCATCACCTCTTTTCCCTGCTCCATGCAATGAAATGATCAATGGGTATTCTTCGGTTCCGTGATGGTAAGCCGAAGGTGTATAGGCATAATAGCCGTAGTTGGCGGCAGTAGTCCCCTTCAGATAAGCAATTTGTTCTCCGCTGGTATCTGCAGGCAAGCTTTCAATATCGGAATAATCAGCTATTTTATCTTTATTTTCATTATTAGGCTTTTCCGCAGGTAGCTCTCCTTCTTCGATTGTTTTGCTTGAATCTTTATCACAGGCATTAAGCGAAAAGATAAAAGTGAGACCAATGCATGTTATGTAAAAAGTTAAATACTTCATGATAGATATTTTTTCTATTTGAATTGATAGATGCAAAATAAGTTTGCCAAAGCTGATTGAGGTTTGTATGCCTGTCAATTAGGTTTGCTTAAAGCTAAATTTGCCTTACATTGAAGTATTTGATAATGAAAATGACCAGTATTTACACCTTTGTGGATATTTTATAAACAAGGTTTTCAGAATGAAGAAGTAGTTTTATCATCAAAAAGAAATTATGCGAAGAGTCTGTTTGTTAGCGATACTTTTATGGGCTTTGGGACTTGTGTCTTATGCTTTTTCTAAAGGCAAGCCTAATGTTTTATTCATCACTGTTGATGATATGAACTGGAATTCTATTGGAGCTTATGGATGCCAGATACCCGAAATAACACCGAATATTGACCGCCTGGCTGAGGGAGGTATGCGTTTTGAGCAAGCCTATGTGCAGGCGTCCAACTGTTCACCTTCGCGCAATGTGTTTCAAACCAGCCGTTACCCACATCAAAGTGGCATGCGTGGTTTCTTTTATGTGGAGGCTGGTTTTAAAACCTTGCCCGAGGTATTAAAAGAGAGTGGATATATAACCGGAGTCATCAACAAGGCAGCCGATAGTAGTCTGAGTCCCGATTTTGAAAAGTATTGGGATGTTAACCTCAAGTTTAATGGAGCCGAGAAACGTTCCGCCATTTCTTATGGACAGCAAATGGAGAAATTTCTTTCCACTGTTGAGGAGGAAAAGCAAGCCTTTTATTGTGTGGTGAACGTGGCCGACCCGCATAAACCGTTTTTCAACGATATCAAATCTAAAAAGCAAGGATTTGATGCCTTTGCGCCATCAAAAGTGTTCTCGATAGATGAGGTGGAGGTACCGGTTTTTTTGCCGGATGCACCAAAAGTAAAACAAGAGGTGCTTAATTACTACAACTCGGTGAAACGTGGCGATGATTGTGTGGGAGCTATTCTTGAGGTGCTGAAGAAGAGTCAATATCATGATAAAACCATTGTGATTTTTGTATCGGACCATGGTATGCCTTTACCTTATGCCAAGTCATCAGTTTATCCCAATGGTATCCGAACTCCATGGATTATTGCCTGGCCGGGGGAGATTGAGGCAGGTGCCGTCAATACTGTTAATATGATTTCGGCCATCGACTTTATGCCTACTGTATTGGATATAGCTGGCATAAAACAGCCATCAGGTGTTGAGGGACAATCGTTTTATCAGGCATTGAAAGGAAAAGAATTGACCAGCTCTGAATATGTGTTTGCCCAATTTGATGAGAATGCCGGTGGTGTGCCACGGCCTTCACGAACCGTATTGACAAAAAAATATGGTTATGTTTTTAATGCCTGGGCAACAGGTAAATATCCTTTTAAATGTTCGGCAGATGCTTATGCTACCCATAAGTATATGAAAGCACAAGCAAATTCAAATCAGCAAGTGAAAGAGCGCTACGTTCATTGGGTGTATCGCTGTGTTGAGGAACTCTACGATTACGAGAACGACCCAAATGCTTTAAATAACCTAATTGATGATCCGGAATATAAAGACATCGCTAATCAACTGAGGACTGAATTGGAAAAGCAAATGCAGGCCACCAATGATTATTTGCTACCGGCGTTTAAAGTGCGCAACAATAAGGAGGCATTGAATATATGGATGCAGGAAGAAGATCGGAAAGCCAAACAGCGTGCTGAGCAGTTGCAGTGGAAGCGCTATAAGAATCGAAGAGGTGCAACTAAGGGGCATATTCAATTGTATCAGTCGCACCTAAACGAATAATGTTTTATTTTTGTTATTGAGATAACTAAAGAAGTGAATAATGAAAGTAGTTATTAGGTATTACACAGTTTTACTTTTTGCATTATTTTTTTTGAGCCAAACGTCAAATGCTTATGAAATTAAGCACCTAGGCGTTGAGGATGGATTAAGTAATGGTTATGTCAATGACTTTGAGGTGGATTCATTGGGTTATATGTGGATTGCTACATCCAATGGCCTGAACCGTCACTCGGGGTATGAAATTCGCAACTACACTTTTAATCAAAAGAATAATAAATGGGGAAACAGAGTGATTGATTTGATCAATCACGAGGGTGAGCTTTTTGTTATTAACAGGGGAGGGAGTATTCACCGGTATCGTTATGAACACGATGACTTTGTGCTTATTGGTGAAGCGTATGGGCATGATTTTATATCCGCTTGTCTGGTGGATGGTAGCCATATGGTTATTGGTATGGTGAATGGCTTGTTGGTGTTCGATATTACTACCAAACGTTTTAGTAAAGTGCTTCACCCAGAGCTCACCTATAACCGTCATTTAAAAGCAAAAGATGGTGCAGTGTATTTAGCCACATCTAAAGGTATTCATACCTTCCGGTTTCATAAAGGCCAACTTACAAAGAGCAAAGTGTATCTCATGAATATGGATATTATTCACTTTGATATTGATGAAGGCAAGCGGCTTTGGGTAGGTACTGAAAATAAAGGATTGATCATTATTGATGACCAGGAGAAAGTCCATCGCTCTGATTTATTTACATCAGCAGGTAGTTACAATACAGTAAGAGGCATTGCCTTCAACAAGCAAGGGGAAGCCATTGTTGCTGTTGATAGACTTGGCTTATTTGTTATGGATTCATCACTAAAGGTCAAACAGCAATTCGAACATAATCCGGATAATGCCAACAGCATCAGGCAGAATAGTATTCATGATATTTACATTGATGAGTTTAATACGTATTGGCTGGCCTCAGGAGAGACTGGTATTGATATACTTTACAATACCAATCAACCATTTAGGAATATTGCACATATTCTGAATGAGAAAAATAGTTTACACAACAACAGTGTGCGATCAATCTGTGAGGATCATTATGGTAACATATGGTTTGGTACTGAAGATGGATTGAGTCGCTTATCGCCCGATGGTCAATGGAAGGCCTTTAATCAATCCAGACACTTAACGGGCATTCCGGTCCTGTCCATTACTAACTACCGCGACCAACTATTATTAGGTAGCTATGGTGAAGGCCTTATGCAACTTAATCCGCAGAATGGCAGGCTTGTTTTTGATAAACAAGTTGAGAAACCACCTCATAACTTGGTATTTACAAGCTTTGTAGACGGAGATGAAGTGTGGTTTGGTGGTACTGATGGCCCTGTTATGTGTTATGTCAATGGTCAACTAAATCAAACCTATCCGGTCGGAAGTGCCAAATATTTTACTAAAGGTAAGGATGAAACCATGTTTGTTGGCTGTATGAATGGTGTTTTTAAGTTGAATAAGCGTAACGTCAGTCATCGTCGATTGACTTTTTCAACCGAAACAGCCAATAACGTGCTGACCAATGTATTTGGTTTGTATTACGACCAAGAACATAACTTATGGATTGGTAATGACAGAGGCTTGTTTGTTTATGATATAGATACGGACCAGGTAACGCAGTTAAGTCCTGAAAATAATAAGCAACTAGGTATTGTATATTCTATATTGGATGACCATCGCAATAATTTGTGGCTGGCAGCAAGCACGGGCCTCTGGAAGCTGGATGTTAAGATGGGCCACTTCAGACATTACGATGCTAAAGATGGAGTTATGGCCAACGAATTTGGCTTTGGGGCATCTGCTAAATTAAAAAGTGGCGAATTGGCTTTTGGGGGACCTGATGGAGCTGTTATTTTTCATCCTGATAGTGTGAGGGAATATAAGAACACAGGAAAGCTTAGGGTATCAGAATTTCTCATTAACGGATTAAGGCCTGATAGCAATTTTATTGCAAAAGATATTAATTACCAGGATGAACTTAAGCTGACGTATAACCAGAATTCACTGTCGTTTGCATTTGAAGTGGTTGAATTACATGGTCCACGTAAAAGTATTTTTGAATGGCAGTTAATTGGCTATGATGAGCAGGTGATCAAGTCATCTGATAACCGTATAGCGAGTTATAGCAAGCTCAGTCCAGGTGATTATCAATTGCTTGTCAAAGCTATTTCTCCTGATGGTAAATATCTTGATACCGATTATCATTTGAAGATTGAAATATTAAATCCGTTGTGGTTAAGATGGTGGGCTTTTGTTTTCTATGCCTTTGTTATTTTAGGCTTGATAGCACTGATAATAACTACAAACCGAACCAAACAAAAGCAACGTTTTAGCGATGAAAAAATACGATTTTTTGTGAATGTAGCCCATGATATACGTACACCAATTTCGCTTATTCAGTTGTTAATTGAGCAGCTACCAAAATCTGAGAAAAGCAAGGAGACCGTAGAGCTAATCATGCGAAATGCAGGAAGCCTTAATGAATATGTTTCGCAGTTATTGGAATTTCAAAAAGCAGAACGACAGAAGCTTAAGTTAAAAGTGCAAGAAGTAGATTTAAAGAAATTACTTAAATCAATATCGAATGATTTTCAACCACTTCTTGAGAAAAAATCAATGGATTTGGAGTTATCATCGCATGATGTCAATCTTTGGGTGGATAAAGTAAAAATCAGTCGTGTTTTCAATAATTTGATATCCAATGCCATTAAATATGGCGAGGAAGGTGGAAGTATTAAGATAAAAACAGAATTACTGGAAGGTAAACTTAGAATCGATTTTATCGACAACGGAATGGGTGTGCCTGAAAAACAACAAAAGCAAATTTTTACCCGATTCTCACGAGCCGACAATGTGCGCTTAAGTGGTATTGCAGGTACTGGTATTGGATTGATGCTTGCTAAGCGAATTGTTGAATTACATCAGGGGCATATCTACCTCAAGAGTCAGGAAAATATTGGGTCTACCTTTTCTGTTGAGTTGTTACTTGGTTCAGGACATTTTAAAGATGACGAAATTATTATCAAAGACGAGCATGATAAGGCTGGTCATAAAGTTTCAGATATTATTGGCGAGAATAAGTTGGTATTATTGGTTGAAGATAATGAGGATTTAAGATCGACAATAAAAACGGAGCTTGAGAAAAGTTATCGTATAATTGAAGCTCCCAACGGTAAAGAAGGTTTGGTATTGGCTGTTGAAAAGAACCCGGATTTAATCATTACTGATGTTATGATGCCACAGATGAGCGGCAAAGAATTGTGCCAGGTAATAAAGAGTAATTTCAAAACCAGTCATATTCCGGTGGTGATGATAACTGCACTTAGCGGTGTTGATGATAAAGTAGAAGGGCTAGAAGTGGGGGCCGATGCTTATGTTGAAAAACCCTTTAGTATAGAAGTATTAAAAGCCACGATTAATAATTTACTACGAACAAGGCAGGCGCTTGGACAGGAGGCTGATAAAGCGGAAGAGAAGAAAGCACATTATACATCTCCTGATGAAGAATTCTTGTCAAATGCTGTTCAGCTTATAAAGGAGAACATAACGGACAGGGATTTTACCATTGATGTGCTTTGTGAACGATTAGGCTTTAGTCGTTCCAACTTATTCAGAAAGTTAAAAGGCTTAACGGGTATGACACCGTCTGACCTTATGATAAAAATAAAATTGAACCATGCCGTAGAATTGTTCAAATCAAATCAAAATATGCGCATTGCCGATATTGCGTATGAGTCGGGTTTTCACGATCCTAAATATTTCAGCACAGTCTTCAAAAAGTTTCATGGGAAAACGCCAAAAGAATTTATGGAAACATTGGATTAGGTCTTGTTTAATTCTGAACAAATTAAATGCGGAATAGGCCATATGGTCTATTCCGCATTTTTTTATTGCTAACGATCCGAATGTTATCAATTAAATAAGGGCGAATTTATTTTTAAAACCTGACTGATTGATGCTGTAAGTGATTGTATGTAAGCTGGTAGAGCTTGTGGGTTTGGGATTCAACCTATCTGCACAGTAATTCAACCTCCCTTTTGTATTACTTTCTCATATTGCAATCGTGAAAGTGCATATTGATTAAATCAGAGGATTTAAATAACAGCACAGAAAAGTAATGAGACTAAAATCAAAATAATTAAATCAAGTAATATGAAGATTATCTATGTTATCGTCGGTTTGGTGCTTTTAGCAAGTACTTTGGCATTGACAAAACAGAAAACAGATGATGCCACTGAAAAAGTAATTAATGATTACAACTATGTAATCAGCACACAAACGGTTGGGTCGAAATATAAATTCACCGAAGAATCCATGTTGGTGGAAACGGCACGGCAGATAAAAGACATGGGCTCCAATCTGCTTAAATTCTCTATGCACCCACGATACTGCACTGAGAATTATGGTCTGCCTGAAAATAAAGAAATAACTTCTTTAACAAAGCTGGCACAATTAGAGCCATCAGTAAAAGAGGTGCTTAATATGGATTTTAAATATTACCACATCTGGGTGTATGGCTTTTCCCAATATTTGCCTGAACCTCCAGGACAGAAAAATGATACCACGCAAGTTAAGTTCATTGGTGGCTATGAAGATTGCTATGCTGATGCATTGTATGATGAGTTATATGAACTGACCGCCTACATGTTGAAAGAGTTTAATAACTCCGGCAAGGTATTTTACCTGGGCAATTGGGAAGGTGACTGGCATTTACGTTGGCACTACGATCGCACAAAACCAGCTGATGAAGCTACATTGGAAGGTATCAAAAAGTGGTTTAAAATACGTCAGAAGGCCATTGATGATGCCAAGCGCGATATAGAGTATAAGAATGTTGAGATCTATCATTATATGGAGGTCAATCTCATACAGCGTGCTATAGATTTAGGTGATAAGGTATTAACCAATTCAGTCTTGCAAGAAGTCAATCCTGATTATGTATCCTATTCAACTTACGATGTAACCAACCCGCCTAAAACAGAAGCTGAGTTGATTACGAAGCTGAAAAAGGCTTTGGATTACATTGAATCGCATCTGCCCGCAAAAGAAGGACTCCCTGAAGGTAAGCGAGTTTGGATAGGCGAATATGGTAGCCCATTCATCAGCCATGGCGAAGATGTGCAAGATGAGCGTGCTAAATGGGTGATTAAAGCAGGCTTAGAGTGGGAGTCTCCTTTTATTCTTTTTTGGGAAATGTATAATAACGAGATTAAGAAGGAAACAGGCGAACAAGTGGGTTACTGGATGATCGATGATGAAGGTAAAAAACAGAAGATTTGGAAAACGCATAACAAGTTTTATAAAGAAAGTCAGCGTTTTGTAGAAGAGTACTATCAGGAACATAACAAGGTACCATCCTTAACTGCCTTTAAGGAAGCAGCATTAAATTTTAAAGCACTTAAATAAATAGCTATGCGTATTTTAATGGTTTTAATATTTTCAGTCCTCCCTTTTGCTTTGCTTAAAGGACAAAGCAAGGAAGGTGCTACCTATGATAAGGCGCCAAAGCTGGAGGATTATAATTTTGTATTAGGTACACAAGCCATAGGTGCTAAATATAAGTTTACAAAAGACTCTTATATCGTTGAGCAGGCCAAACATATACGTGGCATGGGCTCAAATATTCTAAAGGTTTCATTGGGTAAAAACTATACCAAGTCTTATGGTATGAAGCCGGTTTCAGGCATTAAATCAACGCTCGATTTGCTTAAGAAGAAAAAGGATTACCAAAAAGTGTTGGATATGGATTTTAAATACATATTCCTTTGGGTACATTCTTTTACCGAAGCCAAATGGCAGGATGGACTGGATGCGAATGAAAAACTGATGTTGTACCGCGAGATGTATGAATTAACCGAGTATATGTTGAAAACATACAGTGGTACTGGCAAAACCTTTTTGTTTGGGAACTGGGAGGGTGACTGGTTATTGCATGCAGGTTACGATAGAAAAAGTACCCCTTCAGATGAACGGATTCAGGGCATGATTGATTGGTTTAACATCCGTCAGATTGCGGTGGATGATGCTAAGAAAAACACGCCGCACGAAAATGTGGAGCTGTGGCATTATATTGAGTTAAATCTGGTGCTGAAAGGGATGCAGGGAGAGAAGTGCATTGTCAACAGTGTATTACCTAATATCAATCCCGACCTGGTCTCTTACTCCAGTTATGAAATCATCAAAAAGAAAGAGACCTACGAGGACTTGAAAAAGGCAGTAGGTGAGACGATGGATTATATTGAAAGTAAGCTACCGGCTAAAGAAGGTATTCCGTTTAAACGCCGTGTTTACATTGGTGAGTACGGCTACCAAACCAATAAAAAACAGGATGATGACCAACAAAACTTCCTGACTAGACGAATGATGAAAGTGAGCCTGGATTTGGATTTACCTTTCTCATTGCATTGGGAGATGTATAATAACGAATATACAAAAGCAGGTGTTTCCAAAGGGATGTCGATGATTAGTGAAGAAGGTAAAAAGAAGCCGGTTTATTATCTGCACCAGAATTACTATTCCGAGATGAATGAGTACCTGAAAAACTATAAAAAGGAACACAAGACATATCCCGAATATGAAGTATTTAAACAGAAAGCGATTAAGGTGCTTGATAAGCTTTAAACCAAAGAAAGATTTATGAAGAAATTTTTATACATACTGATTGGTTTATTCTGCGTAGTAAGCATCAGCGCACAGATTGACTTTTCCGGGGCAATTTACTCTGTTAAAAGTGGAAATTGGTCTGATGCGACGCTATGGTCGGGCGGTAAGGTTCCGGGAGCTGGTGATGATGTGCGAATTGAGAATTATCATTCGGTTCATATCGATGTGCAGGGCAGTGTATCAGGCGAACGAGTGCCGCTTTGTCGTCATCTTAAAATCAAACAAACAGCCCGATTAAGCATGGGGCATGATACCGATAACTTTGCTAAAGACCTGGTGATTAACGGAAGCATCGAATGTCAGGGTACATTCTCGGCTGGTCGTTTGCAGCCAGGAGCTACAGGTGACGGTTCCTTGTACAAGTATAACAGCCGGATTTATGTGAACCTTCAGGACGCTACAACTTACTTAACAGGTAAGGGTTATTTTCATCCTGGTACCTTAAACATGTTTAGTGAGAGTGGCGAAAAAAATGTGATGATTGATTTGTATAACCTGGTATGCGATGAAAATCTGGTTGTAAAGTCAGATAACAGGGTAAGGGTAACCACCGAGCGATATTCGTACATCAATGTAAAAGGGACGCTGGGTTTAACTGGCAGTACTTATCAGTGGAGCTCAGCAACGGCTAAAGCCAATTTAAATGTAAATGGCTTAATCGTTTGTAACGATATCAGTTTTTTTACTAAAAATACAGGAGTTGGAGAAAGTTCCTCTATTACCATTAATGATGGCGGCAGCATTTATACCCAAATGATTAATAATGGTAACCTGAACAAGAAATCAGAAGCGGCAGCCTTCAACTTGTCAATTGCCCCAAATGGTTTATTGCGTCTGGGGGAAGGTGTCAATTTTACCAACCTGACTTTGGATAACACTAACTTTGGTTTGGTAAATAATGGCGATGTTCGAGTTCATTATAGCGAAACCTTAACTCCTCCATCAGAGGTTCTTAATCTGGTTAATCAGTACAAGCCTTCGGTGAATAATGAAAAGGAGAGACTGCGTGATATTTTTGGAGCCTCGCACATTGCCGGGTGGTATCATTTTACCGAAAAACCCTTTATGACGGAGGGCTTAGATTATTATGAAGAGTTTGGTTCAACTGCCATTAAAACAACTTTGTCGGCAATTAATGGAAAGATGAGCTCTGCCTACCCGTTTAATCATAGCTGGAGCAATGTCAACCGGGTGGTGGAACTGCTAGATGTACCTGAGATACAGGATTTATATAGTCGTTCAAATATCAAAACACATACTTTTTGGGTGACATCCAAAAATAAGGGAGACTATAAAGATGGACCCGATTTTCAGCATGCCTCTTATATAGATGAGGAGCAACAGTGGTATGAGCTAACGGTAAAACTGCTGGAGACCTATGGACACATGGATAAAACCTTTGTTTACCAAAACTGGGAAGGCGATTGGATGTTACGTGGACAGGGTATTCTATGGGAGAAGGATCCATCACTGATACCTGATGATGTGGAATGGACGATTGCAGGTATGGCACGTATGTTCAGAGCGCGTCAGCGTGGTACAGAACGCGCACGTAATGAATTTCCGAATGCCACAGCAAGGGTGATGCATGGGATTGAATTTAATAAGTTATGGATGAAAGATAATAACGGCAATCGCCTGACCATGATGGATAATAATACTCCGTGTTTGGCAGCTGACGTTATACCGCATTGCCGTATTGATCTGGCATCATGGTCGGCATACGACGGAGGATGGGAGAACGCAGAGTACCCTTTCCCATCGGCAATGTGGACAGGGCTGGAGATGGTTAATTACTACACTACAGAAACAGGGGAATATGGTGATATGTCTGTGCAAATTGGTGAATTCGCCATTAACGAAAATGCTCCGTACTCAAGTCATAGTCGTTCGCAGATTCGAACCAAGTATGATAAATTATGTGGTTTAGCTTTAGCCATGGATTTACCTTATTTCTACTTGTGGAATTTATACTGTTCAGGTCAACAGGGTGCGCCTGACGGATTTACCTGGGAGAAGGGGGTTGAATATGAAACCAGTTTTCTTTACGAGTGGATGGATGGAAAATGGTTAATCGAACCGGATGGTACCTGGGGACATGCTGCAGAATTTTTGATGGAACAATTTGATACTACAACCAATGTAATGAATAATGGCATAGATGGATTAAGCTATCAAATTTCTCCAAACCCGGTAATTAATTACGCAAAAGTAAAAGGACTCCATAATGCTGAACTTAACATATTTTCCTTAAGCGGACAATTATTAAAATCCTACACAAACTATAATAGTGAGCTAATTGATATGGGGCGATTGCCTGTTGGCACTTATGTACTCATAATTAATAATAAGCAGGGCTCTGTCGCTTTAAAATTTATTAAATTGTAACTAAAGACATAATCAAATGAAAAAATTACTAATCTTATTATTGTTCCTGGTGCCAATAGGCCTTATTGCACAGGAACTACACATTTCTGGAAAGGTATTAGACAAGGATACAAATGAGCCTCTACCTGGTGTTACCGTCTATATTAAAGGAACAACAAGTGGAACCATAAGTGGTAATTCAGGTGAATTTAATATAAAGGCAAAGCAATCAGACATATTGGTTTTCTCTTTTATTGGGATGAAAACAAAGGAATTAGTAGTAGGTAATGAAACTAGTTTAACCGTTTACATTGAACCGGAAATGTCTGAATTGGATGAAGTAGTAATTAGTGTTGGTTATTTTAATGTAAAGAAAAGTGATTTAACGGGGTCGGTAGCTCAGGTAACATCACATCAGATGGAAAAAGTGCGCACGAACTCGGTTGAGCGTATGCTGCAAGGACAGGTAGCTGGTGTTGTGGTAAATGAAAACTCAGAACCGGGAGGAGGCGTAAGTATTTCCATTCGTGGTACAAACTCAATGTTGGGAGGAACACAGCCATTATACGTAGTTGACGGTATTCCTATTGATCCGATTCAGGATGCGCAAGGAAATGCCAACTCTGGGCAATCTCAAAGCTCTTTAAGCTTCTTGAATCCCAATGATATTGAGAAAATGGAGGTGCTGAAAGATGCGGCCGCAACGGCTATCTATGGAGCCCGTGGTGCAAATGGGGTAGTGGTGATTACCACCAAGCAAGCCGATGGGAAAAGTACAAGAGACCAACTCTCTGTAACTGCTGACTTTGCTATGTCGGAGCTCAACCAGCAAATTGATGTGCTTAACGGACCTGAATTCGAAGGATATATGAATCAGCGTACTATCAATCAATTGTATATTGATATTACCAACCCTGGTCGTGACGGAATGGTTTTCGATGGCACACAAGACTTAACACCTGAAAACTTTGAGGAGTTAGATGGTTATACCTTACCATATCCAACTACAACAGGCGTTAATACCAACTGGCAGGATGAGGTGTATCGTAAAGCATATTCCAAAATGTTTAATGTAGCATACCGTGGAGGTGACCAAAACAGTAATCTATCAGTTAGTTTAGGTTTGTCTGATAATCAAGGGGTGATTATAAATACAGATTACAAGCGCGCCACTTTTAATATGAATGGCATGCGCAAGGCCTTTAATAAAAAGGTTGAGATTTATTCCAAAACCAATGCGTCATATGGAAAAGGAAGGGCATCATCAGTAGGGAATGGACAAATGTATTCTGACCGAAGTGTGGTATCCAATGCTTTACGTTTTCAGCCAATATTTGAGAAGTTGGAGCCAGGTCAGGATGATGATATTTATGCAGAATTAAATGAGGGACAACTTTTGTCCAATCCATATACTTTGGCAAAATATGTAGAAGATGAAAAAACAGCTATTACCTTTAATCAGGCATTATCTGTTGTTGGTAAAATTACACCTCATTTGAGTGCTACTGCTAAGGGTGCAGTCAATTATCAAATGAGTTTGCGAGATAGTTATTATCCCACTTTTACAACTCGAGGTCGCCGTAATAATGGTGAAGCAACGCAATCCTACAATCAAAATATTAAAACGTATGCAGAAGCCAACTTGCATTATGTGAAGAAGTTTGGTCAGCATAAAGTAGATGCAATCGCAGTTGGAACCTATGAGGTCAATAATATCAGAGCCACTTTTAATAAGGCTTATGGATATGGTAGTGATATTACAACATATTATACTTTTGAATCAGCAACCGATATCATGGTTCCTGTAACACGATTTACAAGAGTTGGGTTATTATCAGGACTTTTTAGAGTTGGTTATAACTACAAAGGGAAGTATTACGTGGATGTTAATGCGCGTATGGATAGCTCTTCCAAGTTTGCAGAAAATAAAAAGAGTGCTTTTTTCCCTTCTGTAGCCATAGCCTGGAGAGCATCTGAAGAGCCATTCTTAAAAAATGTAGAATCTATCTCAAATCTTAAGTTTAGAGCGTCATATGGTAAAACAGGTAGTAACCCAATTGCAGCCTTCCAATCATTAGGTGTAATGTCACCAATACGCTACAATTTCAATAACCAGGTGACAGTGGGTTACTTTGAACAAAATCTGGCTAACCCTAATTTGACATGGGAAACAACGGATCAATATAATGCGGGTGTAGATTTCAGTATGTTTAATTCACGCTTAAATATGACATTTGATGCCTACTATAAGTTGACTCACGATTTATTGCAATTAGTAAACTTGCCTGCTTCGAACGGATACGCTACCAAAGTGGATAATTTTGGAGAAGTGGAAAATAAAGGTATTGAGCTGACCATAGGAGGAGATATTATTCGCAATAAAGACTGGAATTGGAATGTACTTGGAACCTTTAGTGTTAATAGAAATAAATTGGTAAAGCTGAATTCAAATCTTGAATACCAATTAGGACCTGCTGTTGGTTATGACAAAACCTATCCATCTATGTTTATGGAAGGTCAACCATTAGGTATTTTCTGGGGAGCTCAAACGGATGGTATATATGCCGATTGGGATGAGGCTGCAGCCAGTGGAATTAATGACGCAGCAGCTGGTGAGATTAAGTACATTAACCACTCTGTTGATTACGATGAAGAAGGTAATGCATTGGATGTTCAAACCATTAACTTCGATGATTATGTGCAAATTGGTGATCCAAACCCTGACTTTACGGCTTCAATAAATAATACTGTGAGCTATAAAAACTGGGATTTAAGCATCTTGTTTACCGGCCAGAAGGGTGGCGACATACTATGGGTTGATTCATGGCCCTTAAATGCCTTAAAGAAAAGTACCAATGTAGCAACTGATGCCTACAATGATTCGTGGAAAGCACCATTGACTGTAACACCAGTTTATGATGAGGTACTGGAAGACTATACCTACGAGGTAGCTTATAACCCGACTGTAGGTCAAACCTCAGGAGTAGCCAATCCAGCAGCTGCAACCGATGGAGGACAGCGAGCAATCGTTTCTGATCGTCAGATTTACGATGGTTCGTTTATCAAATTAAAAAACATCAATGTGGGTTATACCTTCCGATTTAAAGATAAAAAGAGCCTGAGACTATATGCTTCAGGACAGAATTTATTTACCTGGACCAACTACCCTGGTTATGACCCTGAGGTGCAGGCTTTCAATAAAGACCCACAGCGAAGAGGAATAGACTTCGGAGCTTTTCCTGGAACGAGAAACTATGTGTTTGGTGTTAAACTTGATTTCTAATCAGCAAAACTGTAAGCAATGAATAATTTAAAATATATCACACTATTACTATTGGGTATTGTTGTTTTTTCTTCCTGCGAAAGCTGGTTAGAAGAAGAGCCAAAAACTCAAATTGGAACCGATTACTTCTATCAGGATAAAGATCAGGCCTTAATGGCATTAACAGCAGCTTATGCGCAATTAAAAACAGGTGCTGGTTATTATAACCAGCAGTTTTTATCCAATGTATATGCTTCATCCGACCAGGGCACATCCAGTTGGAAACATGGTGATTTCAATAAAGGAATTTTGACGTCTACCAACGGTACTTTGCCAGAGACATGGAACCAGATTTACGTATCCATACGTGATGCCAACAATGTGATTTACAATGTGGCCGATGTGGATATGGATGAAACAATCAAAGCCCGTATTATTGGAGAAGCTAAGTTTTTACGTGCACTGCACTACTTCAATCTGGTGCGTTGCTGGGGTGAAGTGCCATTACGAACCTTGCCTGTTCAACCGGGTGAAGAAGGTGGATTACCTGTTTCATCAAGAACGGATATTTATAATGTAATTATCAGTGACTTGAAATATGCCTCGGAGTTTTGTTGGGGGCGCGGCGAAGTTCGCCTGGGCGAAACGAACGATTTAGGTCGTGCTACTGATGCATCAGCACAGGCTTTATTGGCTCGTGTGTATTTACATATCGCCTCATCAGCGCGTTGTGCAACAGAGGGAAGTGAAGGTTGTGCACCATATGCTGAATTTGGTTCTGATTACAAAGCCTATTACGATTCATGCAGTGTAATGTGTGATTCAGTAATAACGCAGCCAGGTTATGCTTTGACAACATCAGTAGAAGAATGGCAAACTATTTTTGATGCAGATAAAGGTAACAATCCGGAGATGTTATTTGATATCCAGGGATCATCAGCAACAGGACAAGGTACTGCTGTTTCTAACCTCTTTAGCCCACGTAATGCCGGATTAAGTGGCGGTGGTTGGGGCGGTACCAATAAAATGGTTGCCGGCTTTACGCAAAACAGTGTTGATTTCTCTGATGTACGCTTTGATAATGGCATCATACACTATTACGAGGATAATACTTATCGTTATGAGTTGTTACCTAACTATAATGGTTATGCACGTTATATTCTAAGTTCAGGTAATCGAAAAGGCTCCGTTTGGACCGTTTTTACTGCGAAATATATAGACAGCGATGCGACTACCGAATACACCAGTCAGCAAAACTGGCATGTGATTCGTTTGGCTGATGTTTATCTAATGCGCGCTGAAGCTTTAGCGGAAATTAATGAAGATCCTGCAATAGCTAATTCTGATGTTAATATGCTTCGTACCCGTGTAGAAATGGCTGGTTTGGATTTTACAGGCTTGACCATGGATGAATTCCGCGAAGCGTTATTGCGTGAACGAGCAGCTGAATTTTTCATGGAAGGTCAGCGCTGGTTTGACCTGACTCGTCTGGGAGTTTATGAAGAGAAGTGTAAGATTGCTTTTGATCCTAATAATCAAGGTAAGATTCAAGGGATACGTGGGCCGGAGGATTATATCTGGCCAATTCCTATCACGGAGACTTCGGCAAATGATAATATTGACGAATAAGAATTGATGAGATGATGAAATTTGTGAGTATAGCTGTATTAAGTCTGGTGTTATGGCCAGGCTTGGTACAGGCCAAGAAGAAGAAAAAACAGAATGAGCGACCTAATGTGGTGTTTATTATCTCTGATCAACATAAGAAAGATGCTTTGGGTTGTTATGGCGATGAACTGGTGATTACGCCTAACATTGATGCACTTGCCAAAGAAGGTGTTCGTTTAACCAATTGTTATGTTGCTGCACCGGTATGTGCACCTAGTCGGGCAGCTTTGGTTACGGGTATGTATCCTTTTGCCAATGGAGCGCCTTATCATAAGGCACCTGTTCAAATGACTAATGGTAAAGTAAAACATTTGGGTTCGGGATTCTTACGAGAAACAGGATACCATGAGGGTATTGTAACCATCGGTGAGGCTTTTCAAGCCAATGGTTATATCACTGCTTCACCCGGTAAAATGCATGTGCATGGTGAGTTGCAGAAGAATGTAGATGAGGATCATCCCGATGGTAACGATTTGGGCTGGGATGAAATCAATACCCGTTACTATACACATTTTCCGGGAGGACATTACCAGGATGAGGTGGGCGAAGATGCTTACCAACGTTATCGTCAGTTTAAAAAATATGCTAAGGTGTATAAAGGAGGACCAGGCCATCTGAATGAAAAATACGAGCCAGCATTGGTCAAGAAAGATGAAGATAACTTTGACATGGTCGTGGCTCGCAAATCGGTGGAGTTTATCAAAAAACGTGGTAAAGATGGTGAAAACTTCTTCTTGCACGTTGGCTTTGAAAAGCCACACCCACCTTTCACAACCACTCAGAAGTATCTGGATATGTATGATCCGGCTGACTTCACTTTGCCTGAGACAGCTACCGAATGGCATCAAAATGGTAAATACCCCTGGATACCGGATTGGATTCATTCAGGCTGGCCTAATAAATACCCGGGAGCAACAAAAAATATGATGGCCTCTTATTATGCCTGTGTTACACAGGTGGATGATATGGTAGGGCGCGTGGTTAATGCACTAAAGGAAAATGGATTGTATGATAATACCATTATTGTTTATACTACCGATCATGGCGAGCATTTGTTTGAACACGGTTTACGCGGTAAGCACTGTATGCTGGAAGATGCCGTGAATGTGCCTTTTATCATCTCCTATCCTAAGGAATTTCCGAAAGATGAGGTCAATGATATGTTAGTGAGTTTTGTTGATATCATGCCTACACTTTGTGAGCTAACAGGAGCCGAAGTGCCGGAAACGGCGCAGGGTATTTCTGTTGTAAATAACCTGAAGAATGGTACTCGCCTGCTTAATCGACCGGTTTTATCAGAGTATCGTAGCGGTAACTACAATGGTTTCAAGAATATTAAAAATTTGCCATCGCGTATGTTTCGCATGGATGATTACAAGTTTATTTATACGCATGGAATCATTGATCAGCTTTATAATGTGGTGAATGATCCGGACGAATTAAATAACCTGGTACTGGACCCGGCTTATAAGGATATGGTACGCGATTTCTGTTTCCATACCTTGGTAGATAAGCCAATTTTGGAATATAAGAATCTGGATCTATCCATTAAGTATCGAACCATTATCTGGGAAGCTTTTGATCAGGCTGATAGCTATGCTGTTTATTATGCTCCGGAATACAACCCCGGAGCAGCAACAATGATTGCTGAAGGATTAACGGAATTAACTTACAAAGTGCCTAAGCAAGGTTTTTACTGGGTAATGGCGAAGCCTAAATACACCAGAACATCACCTCGACTGGGAGAGCTGCCTGTTTACCTGGAAGAATACACCTACCAACTGCCCATAACAGATGCAATTGAGTTTGTACCTAAGGAGAAGAAGTAATTTTTCAATATTTGACAGCAGGCATCTATTATTTATAGGTGCCTGCTTTTTAATAAATAGATAATGAAAAGAGTTCTGTTTTTGTTTGTTGCCTTTATTTGTGCTTTTGTCTCGCTTGCCCAACAACCCAATATCGTATTCATCCTTGTCGATGATCTGGGTTATGGTGATTTATCCTGCTATGGAGCCAAAGACCTTTATACACCTAATATTGATGAGCTTTGCGAGGATGGGGTAAAGTTTACACGTGCCTATGCCAATAGTACAGTTTGTTCGCCTAGTCGTGCAGCTATTCTTACAGGTGACTATCCCGATATGGTGGGTGTTCCCGGAGTTATTCGTGATATGCCTCATAACACCTGGGGCAACCTGTCGGATACAGCTATTTTTTTGCCTGAAGAATTAAAAGCCTTGTCGTATAATACAGCACTGATTGGAAAATGGCACCTTGGCTATGAAAGTCCTGATTTACCCAATGACAGAGGTTTCGATAATTTCAAAGGATTTGTGGGTGATATGATGGATG
The DNA here is from genome assembly GCA_947503525.1 of uncultured Carboxylicivirga sp. Taxonomy (GTDB): domain Bacteria; phylum Bacteroidota; class Bacteroidia; order Bacteroidales; family Marinilabiliaceae; genus Carboxylicivirga. The sequence continues at coordinate 238,609 of CANNEA010000002.1, forward strand.
ATTATTACACCCATCTGCGAGCAAATGTTAACTGGATGAGGGAAAATACTACTGAGATTATTCCTCAAGGTCATGCAACCGATCTCTTCTCTAGGTGGGCAAGTGATTATATCCTTCAACAATCAGAAACAGAAGATCCTTACTTTTTGTATTTGGCTTATAATGCACCGCACGATCCGGTTCAGCCACCTGTTGTATGGTTGGAAAAAGTTCAGGAAAGAGAACCACAAGCCAGCTTGAAGCGGCAGAAAATGATTGCTTTTATTGAACACCTGGATGCTAGTGTTGGTCAAGTATTGAATGCAATTGAAAAAAGTGGAGAGGCTGAGAATACCATTGTCATATTCACCTCTGATAATGGTGGCGCTTTAAACTATGGTGCCAGCAATGCCCCACTAAAAGGAGGCAAGGGTGATCTTTATGAAGGCGGCATACGTATTCCTTGCATAGTTTCCTGGCCGGGAATGATTGAACCAGCAGTTGTTAAACAACCAATTATTTTAATGGATTTCTACCCAACTTTAATTGAATTGGCTGGAGGTGATCTTCAACACGAACTTCCCTCTTTGAGTATAGGCAACTTATTAAAAGGTAAATCAGTTAATGTTGAGAACAGAGAATTGATTTTTATGCGTCGTGAAGGGCATCGTTATGGAGGACGTATTTATTATGCCATCATTGATGGAGAATACAAGTTGATGCAAAATTCACCATTTGAACCCTACCAATTGTTCCAACTAAAAGAAGATTCAATGCTTGAAGAACTGGTTGATCATCCTGTTAAAAGAAAAGAATTGCTTAAAAGCTTAACCAAACATATTCAGAAAACTGGAAGAATTAAGTGGCAATAAATCATTGTAATAAAGATTGTTAACAGCATTTAAACCCATCTGACCGATATGTCAACCTTAATTTCAGGCTCAATAAATACTTTTGATTTTGAAGTATAGAATTAAATCGAAAGCTAAATAAAATTGATATGAAAAAAACGTTTACACTTTTAGTTTTAGTAATGGCAATGACTTCAGCTATTGCCCAGACCGTTAAAATAGGTGGTACCACCTATAATACAATTACCGAAGCGATAACTGCTGCAGTTGATAACGATGTAATTGATATTACAGGTCTACATACTGAAGCAATAACAATTAATAAAAACATAACACTTCGTGGGACAGATCCAATTACTGATATTATTCAGGCTGCAGCTGATCAGGCTTCGGCAACATCACGTGTAGTCTATGTTGACGGACAGAGCGGAGCCTTAACTGTTACCATTGAAAATTTGACATTCAGAAACGGAAACGCAACTGATCATGGTGGTGGTGTTTTTGCTGATAAAGTAACCGGATTATTGACACTTGAAAATGTGACAATAGAGAACAATGCCACCACAAAAAACGGTGGAGGAATGAGCACAGGTGGTTCCAATGTCAATATAAATAATTGCACCATTAAGAATAATTCATCGACGTTAACAGGTGGTGGACTGCATATTGTGCCAAACAATGGTGCGGCAATTGATGCAGTTGTTAATGTTAGGAATTCATTAATCACTAACAATGAAAGTACTTCAAAAACCGGTGGTGGATTTATTGTAAATGGTAATCATCAGTATGGTGATAAATATACCATCACGGCTAATTTCGAAAATGTAACAATTACATACAATTTTGCTACCGTTTCTGGTGGAGGAGGACAGACTTTGGGTGTAGATCATGTAGCAGGAGGTAGTGAGTCTGTTACCATAGGCGACACAAACACTAGTCTTACTATGGTGCATTGTACTGTTGCTTATAATACTTGTGATGACATTGGCAAGGCGGGACTTGCCTTTGCAAATGGAGCTGCTACAACTGGTCCTCACTTTAACCTATACAATTCAATTGTTGTAAGTGATGACGATGTAGCTAATAAGGCACTAAACTTTGCTGCATGTAATCCTCATGATATTATCAACAACATGCTTGGAGGATTAAATGCCTTCCCGAGTAGTCAGGATGGTAACAACAATACAAAAGGGAAAACAGCTACGTTTGCCGGAATTGCTACAAATTTAACAGATGAAGGTGGTAAAGTAAAGGTATTGGCATTGACTGATGGAGCTAATTCTATTGATTATTGTACGACTGTTACTGGTATTGCGTTACCAACAATAGATGCTAGAACTTATTCAAGAGATGCATCTCCGGACGCTGGAGCCTATGAGTATGATGGTGTTCCAACAAGTTTAGGAAAAGTTTCTGCATTAGAAGTAAGCATTAGTCCGAACCCTGCCAATGATTATTTCAGAGTAGCAGGAAAAGATGAAGTAAATAGAATTAATATTTATTCATTAGGAGGTAGCCTGATTAAATCTGAAACGTATGTGTCACAAGTTGATGTTTCCGAATTAACAAAGGGTGTTTATCTTGTACAGATTCAAGGTGAAAAAGGCGAAGCCATTAAGAAGTTAGTTGTAAAATAGTCTGTTTTATAAATTTATGAAAGCACTTTGACGTTTGTTAAGGTGCTTTTTTTAGTCTGTTTGTATGCAAAGGATTGTGTTTCTGCTGGGGATGACCCTATTGATGTTTCTATCGTTTGGATGTAGTAAAAAGGTAGATAAGCCAAATATTATTTTTATCATGACCGATGACCATGCCAGTCATGCCATATCGGCTTACGGTGGAATTTATAGTGAGATAGCACCCACACCTAATATCGATCGATTGGCCAATGAAGGGGTGCGTATGAATAATACCTTTTGTACCAATGCCATCTGCGGACCAAGCAGGGCGGCCATATTAACCGGTAAATACAGCCATGTGAATGGCTACCTGAAGAATTACAAAGGTGGCCGCTTCGATAACACGCAATGGACATTTCCCAAAGAATTACAGGCCAATGGCTATGAAACAGCTATTGTTGGAAAGTGGCACTTGGCATCGGAGCCAACAGGTTTTGATTACTATAAATACCATGTTGCAAGGGGTGAGCAGGGCTTCTATTGGAATCCTATTTATAATGACAATGGCGATACAGTCAGAGTGAATGGCTATGCTACTAACTTAACCACTGATTTTGCACTTAATTGGTTGGATAAACGGAATGAGGATAATCCTTTTTGCCTGATGCTACAGTTTAAGGCGCCACATCGCCCATGGCAACCCGATTCCATTTATCAGCATCTTTTTGATGATGTTGAATTGCCCTATCCATCAACTTTTAATGATGATTATCAAGGAAGAGAATTAACAGCTGGTAATACGGAAATGACTATGAATGATTTTAGTCGGGAGGATATGAAGCTAACACCACCTGACTCACTTAAAGGTAAACAACTTCGTAAATGGACTGATTTTGGAATTAAACGACATGAAAATGTGATTCCTGTAGAAGGAATGAGTGAAGAGGATGCACGTAAGTGGAAATACCAGCGCTACATGAAAGATTATCTGGCAACAATTCGTTCTGTTGATGATAATATTGGAAAAGTTTTAGCCTATCTTGATAAGAAAGGGTTAACAGATAATACCATTGTTATTTACACATCCGACCAGGGCTTTTTCTTAGGCGACCATGGTTGGTTCGATAAACGCTTTATGTATGAACATGCCTTAAGAATGCCTTTTCTGGTTCGCTATCCCGATGTAATTAAAGCAGGCAGTGTTTACGAGGATATTGTGACCAATATTGACTTTGCACCAACTATACTAGAAATGGCAGGAATTAATGCACCAAAAGAGGTTCAAGGGAACAGCTTCTTCAGCAATTTAAAGGGACAAACACCTGAAAACTGGCGTCAATCAATGTATTATCATTATTACGAATATCCTTTCTGGCATCATGTGCAGCCACATTATGGAATTCGCAACCAGCGCTATAAACTCATTCATTTTTATTATGATGTGGATGTGTGGGAGTTTTATGATCTTCAGAATGACCCCAACGAGCTAAATAATCTGATTGATTCTCAAAAACACCAGAAATTAATCGGTCAAATGGAAACAGAGCTTGAGCAAGTAAAAAGAGAGTATGGAAACACCAAAACGCTTGATGAATTAAGAAGTATTTCAGATACTGATTTCGGAGGTTTGGAATCTGGCAAGCACTGATTTAAAAAGAACTGTATGGACTCAGTAATACGTGAAGTCTCACCACTAGCCAATGATGATTTCTTTTTGGTTTGTCATGTAAAGCAGTATATGGCAGATGAACCATTGCATACTCATGATAATTTTGAATTGAATCTGATTATCAATGGGAATGGGAAAAGGAATATTGCAGGATCTGTTTCTCCTTTTGGTCCTATTGAATTAGTCTTAGTGGGGCCAGATACACCTCACACATGGCAAGGGGAATTTAGTAATTCTGAGATTATTAAGATTCAATTTCATTCAGATTTTTTGGAAGAACAGTTTCTTTCCAGAAGTGCCGCTATACCAATAAAAGAACTCCTGCAAAAGGCCAGTAAAGGCATTTCTTTTTCTCAATCAACGACAGAAAATGTCAAAGATAAGTTGCTTTTACTTACTAAGCAGCAAGGTTTTGATTCCATTTTGTCTTTGTATTCTGTACTTTATGATCTGGCAGTCTCAAGAAATATGGTTCTAACATCTGGTTTTGAGGGAGAGCCGAAGTGTGATGAGGAAAAAACCAGAAAAATCAGTAAAGTAGAGCAATACCTCGAAGATAATTTACAGCGGAATATTAAGATTGAAGAGGTCGCTAACTTATTAAATATGTCAGAATCTGCATTTAGTCATTTCTTCAAAAAGTATCGACGCATATCATTTACAGAATACCTTACATCAATCAGAGTTGGAAGAGCCATAAGACTGTTACATGATTCAGAACATAGTATTTCTGAGGTTAGTCGAAAATGTGGTTTTAGCAACCTATCAAATTTTAACAGGGTATTTAAGAGTGTTCAAGCCTGCACGCCAACTGAATATAAAAACAAAGGGTTGAACTACACTTTCTTCTAAACTATCTGATGGATCAATACTGTAAAAAAGATAGCATTAAATTAAAAATGCTGCAACTTTAGATTAGTAATTAAAATAATATGCAACAATTATATCCTTTAAAATTCAACCCCATTCTTAAAGAAATGATTTGGGGAGGTATTCAAATACCTGAAGCGCTTGATTTGCCCTATAACAATGATTCAAAAATTGGAGAATTATACGCCATATCAGGATTGAAATCAGATAATTCAGTTGTGGAGAATGGGTCACTTTCTGGTAAAAACCTATTCGAACTGATTAAGGTTTATGGTGCCAATCTGCTTGGCAGAGATGTACATGATAAATTCGGTGAGGAATTTCCCTTGTTAATTAAGTTTATTGATGCCAATGATGATTTGTCTATTCAGGTACACCCCAACGATGAGCAAGCAAAATTCATTCAAGATGGAAATGGTAAAACGGAGATGTGGTACTTCATAAAATGTGGTGAAGACTCAAAATTAATCTCGGGTTTTAAGAAGCCTGTTTCGAAGGAGGTATTTACTGACTATTTCAATAATGGTAGATTGATGGAGTTAATGGGAGTAAATGATACGCATGAAGGTGATGCATTTTTTATCCAGGCAGGGAAAGTACATTCTATTGGAAAAGGGAATCTCATTGCAGAAATTCAGCAAACATCTGATATTACCTATCGCATTTACGACTTTGATAGGATTGATAAAAATGGTAACAAACGTGAACTTCACCATCAGCAAGCTCAAGAGGTTATAAATTATGCAGACGCTGATTCAGGAAAAGTATCTGTTAAATATGGTGAGGATGGTATCGCAAAACTTGTTGATTGCCAATATTTCTCAACACAGCTGATTGAGCTGAAGGGATCACTTCAGCGGGATTATTCCAGTCTTGATTCATTCGTGATCCTGATGAATACAGGTTCAGCCTGTACAATAATTTGTAATGGTGCAGAACATTCGCTTAAGCCTCTTGAGACTATTCTTTTACCTGCCTGTATTGATAAAATTAAAATAGAATCTGTAATTAGAAGTCAATTATTGGAGGTGTATTATTCTAATTATTGATGAGTAATTTATCCAACATATAATTTATTCTATATGAATATAATTCAGACAGAAGAGAAGCCATGAGTAAATATCACGATATGCGATATTTACTCTAAATGATATGGTTTAATACAAATCCTTAATCTTCTCCATGTTCTTTTGAATCAAAGCTTCCGTTGTTCTGGCATAGCGCTGAGTCATTTTGGTACTGGAATGACCTAAAGTCTTTGATACAACTTCCAAAGGCATATCGTTTTCTAAGGCAACGGTTGTTGCAAAAGTATGTCTGGCTGTATGGGTTGATATAGGTTTGTCAATACCACATATGATTCCTATTTCTTTCAAGTACGCATTCATTTTTTGGTTACTGAGAACGGGGAGGACTGCACCTTTATCAATAAGTTCCGGTTCATATTCATACTTTGCCATTAGCTTTTTGGCAGCCTCTATAACAAAGATGGTACTCATCTGGTCTGTTTTAGTGCGTTTTTTATGAATCCAGGTAATTCCGTTTCCATCAGTTGTAATATGTTCTCGTTTTAATGACTTGGCATCGGAGAAAGCCAGCCCGGTAAAGCAACAAAATACAAAAACATCACGCACTTGTCTTAATCGAGCTATGCTTATTTCCTTATTTATAACAGTATCTAACTCTTCTTTGGTTAGATAAACTGCATCAACAGGTTTAAGTTTGAATTTAATGGTAGCAAATGGATCTTTCTTCATCCATCCGTTGGCCAATGAAATGCGAACAATCTTTTTGAAGTTCTTCAAATACTTAATAGTAGTATTGTGGGAGCATTTACGCTCGGTTTTTAGGTATAACTCATAATTGCGTACAAACTGATGATTCAGATCTTCCAAGGCCATGTCTTCACGTTGATAATGCCATCGAATAAAATCATTAGTATGCATATAGGAAGTTTCGTAGCGCTGAACTGTATCAGGAGCGAAGTCTATACCAATTAGTTTCCTGGCATTGTCATTATGCTCCTGGAATACTTTTAGGATAGTTCGCCTGTTTTCTTTTTTACCCACTAGTTTTTCCTGGATAATTCGAGCTGTGACTATTTGATTATCCAGGATCATAAAATCAATATAGGATAGTATCTTCCTTTCGTATTGGTCGATGAACTCATTGAGTTCTACAATTTCAGGGATTCGGCCTTTAGCTCTTTCTTTTTTGTCATCCCAATTTTTAGGGTTAACATGTTTTTTAAGTGAGAACTCTGTTCGTTCCTTGTTAATAGTGATTCTGACGAAGATTGTTGCATCTCCACTTTTGGTAAGTTTTGTTCTTTTAATGAAGAACAGGATTTTGACATTTTCAAGTCCACTCATAATGATAAATTTTAGTGTTAAAATTATTTCTATGAGTCCATTTTCGAACGATTCAAAACCGAGTAATAGAGCGCAATACAGAGTGTTTTATAACTGTCAATCGAGGACTTTTTTAGAGAAAATTAAGTCCTCGATAAGTCCGCTCAAAAACTGCGTTTTTTTGCATCTTTTTGCAAAATATTGCGCATTAAAAAACCCTGTAAGTATTGACTTACAGGGCTTTACTTTAAATTGCTTTCGCGCTCAGCGGAGAGAGGGAGATTCGAACTCCCGGTACGGTTACCCGTACACATGCTTTCCAGGCATGCACAATCGGCCACTCTGTCACCTCTCCTTAGTTATTTAATAATGAAAACTTTCCAAGTCATGCACTCCCGATAGCCATCGGGACGTAAACTCTGTCACCTCTCCATTACTCATTTACTGGTGTATCTCTAATCCTAAATATCGCAAGAAACACCACTTTATCTGTTCTCACCTTTGTGAGCTATAAATATAGGAACTTATTCCAAGTAATAAAGTTCACTAGCAAAAATTACAAATCCCGACCTAAGTCAGGATTTTGCACGGGAGGAGAGGCTCGAACTCCCGACACCTGGTTTTGGAGACCAGTGCTCTACCAACTGAGCTACACCCGTATTCTTTAATCTTTGCAATGCATCCCGATAGCCATCGTTAGCAAATGCGGATGCAAAAATAGGACAAAATTTATTAATTCAAATTCTTTATTCATAAAATTGAAATTTAACTTTAAGCTTACGCCGTATGTGCCTCAACTCTTGTTCTTACGCGCTTTTGCTCGTATCTTAGCCATCTGAAAAGAAACATTATGACCATGAAGATGATGAAGAAAATACTATTTATAAGCCTGAGTATATTATTTGTAGCCTGTAATCCTTTGGCTAAATTACCTGGATTACAAAGCTCTGCTGATACTGCCTTTGATCAGGGTAATTTCCAAACAGCTTACGATTTATACAAGCAATATGTTGATTTATCCAATTCAAACGCTGCCGAAGTAAGTGATGACATCTATACAAATCTGGCTTTGGCAAGTGCGAATCTGGACCTGTTTGATGAGGCAGATGCTTTGTTTGGTAAACTACTTAAGAACCCTGAAAATGCCAGTTTAGCTCTTGATTATGCCCAAATCCTTCAAAGTAAAGATAAGGCTCAGGAAGAGCTAGCGCTTTGGGATCAATATTCTTTTGAGGACGCTAAGCTTAATGTCCGTAAAATCGAGCGTCAGGTAGCACTGAATAGTCAGACTGAACAATTTGATGCAAGCATTGCAGCCTATGAGGCGAAAGGCGATTTACTGCTTTCTAAAGAAACCACCATGTCGTATATCAAAGCTCTTGAAGCTACGGGTAAAGGACAGGAAGCTTTAAAGCTTAGTTCCACCTTAATAAAAACGGAGCCTGAATATACGGAAGTGAAAATATGGAAGGCTAAGTACTTATACGAAAGAGCTGATAAGCGTTATAAGTATGAAATGGCTAAGTATAACAAAAACAAAAATGCCACGACTTATGCCTATCTGCGACGCGATTTAAAAAAGATATCATCTGATTTCAGGGCATCACGCGATTTATTTGAGCAACTGCATAAGCAGAACCCGGAAGAAAAGATGTATATCAAATATCTTAAAAATTGCTACCTCCGATTGGAGCAAAAAGCTGATGCAGCCAAGATGGATAAGTTACTCAAGTAAGCATTATCATATAGCATATTAAGGATCGCATCTTTCTTTCATGATTGAATTAAAGATGCGATCCTTTTATTATAAAAAATTCTTATTGATATACTCCTGAAATGGCTCTTTATATTGATCGCTTACGGGAATATATACATCCTTATCAAAGATGATACGATGGCGCTCGATGGTCGTAATCTGATTAAGATTAACGATAAATGAGCGATGCACGCGCATAAACCAATCAGGCAGTCGCTCTTCGAGACTCTTCATACTTAGCAAGGTCATTATAGGCTTGTCATTGGCTAAATGGATACGCACATATTCACGCATTCCTTCGATGTATTTGATATCGGCCAACTTTATACGTACCAGTTTATACTCCGACTTAATAAATAAAAAGTCATCGTCACTACGCACTTCTTCCTGTTGTCCTTGCTCCAATTGAAACTGCTTTAAAGCCTTATTGGCGGCCTTTACAAAGGCGGCATAATCGATGGGCTTCAGCAAATAATCCAAGGCATTCACCTTAAAGCCTTCAATGGCATATTCAGAATGTGCAGTTGTAAATACGATCATGGGTGGCTTATCCAATGATTTAACCATCTCCACTCCATTCAGATCGGGCATATTGATGTCAACAAACATCACATCAGCCTCATTTGACTTAAGCCACTCCATGGCTTCAAAGGCATTGGAACATGAACCTGCAAGTTCAAGAAATGGTGTCTTTTTTACGTAAGCGCTTATTTGCTTAAGGGCCAAAGGCTCGTCATCAATAACCAAACTTCTAAGTTGCATTTATGGGTATTTTTAAGTTGACAGTGTATGCTTTATCTTCCGATAATTCTTCTAATTCATATTTTCCCTGAAACAGTAATTCCAGTCGTTGGCGCGAATTCACCAGGCCAACACCTGAGGATTTAATCTCTTCAGGTTCCTGTATCGGAAAGTTACTGTTACTAATGTGAAATTGAAGGTGCTTTTCAACCACATTAAACTTCAAGTTAATAAATGATTCTCCTCTCGGGTTGATTCCATGTTTAAAGGCATTCTCGATATACGAGACAAACAGAAAGGCCGGAATTATAATGTCCGATTCAATGCTCGGATAATCTTCGCTTATTTTAACCCGTTCCTCAGGGTAACGAATACGCATCAGGTCCAAAAAGCTCTGCGTGAATTCTATTTCTTTACGAAGTGTTGTCATTCCATTCTCTGACTCGTACAACAGATAACGCATCATGCGAGACAGGCGGATAATGGCTTTCTTGGCATCTTCCGAATCAATATCCACAAGGGCATGAATATTATTTAAAGTATTCATAAAGAAGTGTGGACTGATTTGATGCTTTAGAAAATCCAGTTCCGTTTTTAACTGTTGCTTCTCCAGATCCGATCTAATCTTTTCACTCTTCGACCAACGAAAGGCAATTCGAAAACCGGTATCGAATCCAAGGATAAGAAAAGCTATAAGGAGCGAATTCAAACGTGCCGGCAATCCACCTGGTCTTGGACCATCCTGATGACCTTGTTGCCTTTGGTGATCTTCGAATCGTGGCGGAGGTCCAAATTCATGAGGAGGCCGTTCAGGTCGATGTTCAACACCTGGCCGTCTTCTCCCCTCTGGCTCCGGATTTTTAATAGTTGATAATAGAAAGGAAAATGCAATTAATACAATAAGTGCCAACGCGAAATAAGCCTTCTTCTGCCCCTTAAAAAACAAATAAGGCAAGAGTACAAAATGATTTATTATCGTCAGGATCAGAAAAGGAAGCATACGCCCCCAGATATCCAATACCGAACCCCAGTCATAGTTTTCATTTCCGCTTTCAACAATCACCGGATTGATAAAAACAATCAACCAGAGCACTATTAATATGAATAGCTCTGTATGTTTCAGTAAGAGTTGTTTTAAACGCATATGACAAATATATGTATTAATGGTCATGTTTAATCATCACTTAATCCAAATAAGTGCTCAATTGCGAGCGTCTCGAAGCAACATGGGATTTTAATGTATTTATTCCATTATCAAAATCCGAGTTGGAGTTTAAGAAACTATAGCCGCTTTCTTCAGCATAGGCATAATCCTTTAACAAGTTATAATACTCGTCATATAAACTCTGCATTTTACTCACAGTAAACACTTCATCGGCAAATTGCCTAAGGTAGCTTTCGTATTGTGTTTGGTATTCCTCAACATCCATTAAGTATGAAATCAATGGCCAATTATTGCCCACTTCGTTTAATGATAAACTTAATGCCCCGCCTTGCTTGCCATCCTGTAAGCTCTCGTTACCATCCCATGGTATCCAGGTTAACTTTTGAGTAGATGGATTATTATACAAGTAATAATTATGAGTCATAATTCCATAGGTATCCCAATTCTGCATCAAGGTATTGGCTGCCAACCACTTTAAAAAAGCATCGGTATCCAAAACACTCTCCAATTCGGCTTTCCATGCGTCGGGTGCACTTGTTCGTGTTGAACTATTAATCACATTGTATAAAGCATAAACATCTGAGTAATCGCCTTTTTCTTCATTGTTTTTCTTTTCCATTTCACCTTCATCATAGGTGTTTGAGGCAAAACTGGCGGCATCACCATCGGGTTTATACAAGTTTCCGCTTCCATCGGCAAACTGACTATCTAAAACCGAATCATCCACTTCCTCAACCAATGAATAGAGACCAAAATACTTGGGACCTGAACCATAATCCACATATACAGCACAGAAGCTGGTTTGTGATGAAGCTAAACCAAACTCACGGAATAAATCAGAACTTACCTTTTCACGTACCATTGAGTTGTCATCAAAATTGTTCTTTAGGTTCAGCTGTTTAAAGCCATAGAAACGTTGGTTTTTGATTTGTGGAAATTCATCTTCATATTGATCAAAATCCAGTTTGAAGGACAACTTACCAATGCCGGCCTGAAAAGCTGAACTCAAACTTGAATTTCCTTTAAACCTAACACCCACCTGATACCATTCAGTATCATCAAAATAAAAGGAGCACGGTACCCAGATGGGATCAAAACTACTTGTTCCGCCAACACCTGGCCTACCGCCTCCCGGGCCCCCTCCCGACGATAAATTATTAATTAAATCATTGTTCATAGCTGCCCAGTTAGCTGATGATATTTTAATATCAAAGCGCATAACTTCATTCTGTTTAAAAACAGTACTGTAATCCGGATCCACAAGGTTACTGTGTGTATCATCAGTCCAGTCATCAATTTCTATGTCGTCAACAATTTCAACTTCCGGTTCCTCATTTAAAAGAATTTCTTCATCATTGCGGCAAGAGCTAGAGCTAATGAGCATTGCAATTAGCAGAAGTATAATATGATTATATGATTGTTTCATGAATTAAAATTTAAGTTTATATGATAGGGCAACAATGTGTTTGTTTTGAAATTCCTTGAGGAAATAATCCAGCTTATAATCCAACTGAATATGATTGTTTTTAAATAATTTATACTTGGCACCAAGTGTGTAACGCATTTTATAAAACTCCCCACTTGACAGTTCCTGAAATCCTTCCACAGCAATGTGGGGTGTTAATGCAAAATCCTTAATGTTATAGTTTAATCGCCCTTTATACCTTAAAAAGTTGCCATCCTGCACTTCTTCTGTAAAGTCGGTATACATCAATCTGAAAGATGGTGTCCAACGCTCATAGCTCTTTTTAAAAGTGGCATGCAGCGAATATCTATTGAGGTATTCAGTCTCTTTATTTTCACGTGGATTGACAATAAAGCGGTAGCTTGCTCCCAACCAAAAATACTTTATCGGACGATAAGAAAGCCCTGTTTCTATCTGGTAGCGATCCACATTCAATCCTTCATCCCATCTTACTTCAGGTGTAAATTCTAACTTCAGTTTCTTATTAAACTTGTAGGACGCATCAAAGCGCGTACGCAACTGAAATTCATTATCCACATCAGTTTCTGTTTGTGCCACAGAATGCAGCTGACTGCCAAGGATAAAACCAAGGAGCATCATTAATTGTGCTATTATTCTTATTTGTTTTTTCATAATCGGATGGTTTCTGTAGGTACAACTTTCCCGTTTTCATTGTAGTAGAGCGTGATCTCAGCAATATCACGCAATAGGTCGATCTTCTTAATTTCAAATCGCTTGATATCAATTCCTGTTCGTTCCCTCAAATCCTTGAGCAATTCATCATGTTTAATGGACTGAATGTTTTCAATGCGTTCGTAGATCAATTGTACTGAACCTTCCTGCTTTAAGCTTAAGCGTTTCTCCAACAACCATAAACCTCCCATAATTACCAAATTGGTAAACATCAATTCGGTATAGCTCACCTTTTTATTGGCCAGTGCATTAATAACCGACACACCAATAACAATAAATAAGTAGGTCATTTCTTTAATTGGAATGGCATCGGTACGGTAACGCAATATGCCAAATATGGCAAACAAACCAAGCGCAAAACCCAGTTCAAGCTTAACACTATTAAGGAGTAAACAAAGCAAGAAAACAATGGCAGCTATGGCGATATAAGAAAAGTAAAAGTCTTTACGCCTGCTACTTTTTGCATATATAAAGTGCACTATTGAAAGAACAATAATGGAATTAAATAAAAAGCGAATCAACAACTCTGAGAAATCACTGACATTAATGAGTTTGATATCCAAAAACCGATACTGGTTCTCCCATGTGTCTATTTCATTGAGGGTTGACACTACCCCCCCTAATATAATACCTAATAGATTCATTTTCCTATGTGTTTAGTTTGTCTTTTTTTGAAGCTTAGTTGTTGATCACCTTATTGAGGCGATGAATTTTTGATCGAAAAGCATTGTCCTTTAAACTAGGTGAAGTCAAAATACGACCCACGCAATATTTACTAAATCCAGAGCTTGTGATATGCATATCGCGTAAGGCTTTAACCAAAACAGATTCGCGTGGCAGGCCTTCCGTTTTTACTTCAACAATCACCAGATTATTCATATTAATCTCATTATTAAAAGCCTTAAACTGAAGGTTTAGATCTACCGTACAACGTTCATTTAAATTCTTGCTTACCAATGTCATGCGCTGAAAACTGTTTTGTAGTACCGGCACCAGTTCAGGACATTGATATGGGCTATTGTCAGATAAAAAGGACATGGCTTCACTATTCTTCTGAATGGCCTTATCCTCCAGGGGTATTCGTTGCTTCACCGTTCTTCCTTTATTGGTTTTGCGCTTTACCTCTAAAAAACTTATCCCCGAATCGCAATAGGTTCTATGTCTTACTTTAGTGCGCTTTAAGCGTCCATTATGATGATCCAGATACATATTATCATCCTCCGTATCGAAGTATAAGGTGGAATAAGGAAGATGCTGATTCCCATCAATTGTGAGGATGCGATAATGATTTGAAATATGATCGAACAAGACATTTAAGTAGCGCTTATGAAACCAATATTTGGTGTCCATTCTATTCATCAGTTTCACCTGGTCCATCTCCTCCAACTGTATTGTTTCAAAGTGTGTAATTTCCATAGCTCTGTCCTTCTGATTATTTAATTAAGTCTAACATTACTTAACACTGTGAAAGTAGCTGTACAAGTACATTTCAGAAAAGGAAATCAACGGATCAGGGAATTCTATCAACGAATCTTTAGCAATTCTCTTTTGATCTGGAGACAGAATTATGCCATTAAAAAACGGGGATGACTTTTACATCACCCCCGTTGCCATTATAACTATTACCTAAACCAATTATTCAATATTACGCACCAATCGCACCAAATTATTAATTCGTATCGCATCACCCTGTGGACCGTGTCCATAAGGGTAATCTTCTGCATTCCCAACTTTAGGATCACTGCGCTGTGCGCCTGCTCCATGTACATCCATCCATGCATTGTTGAAATACCCCAATGCTCGCCCAAAACTGAAGTAGACGGCATTTCGCCCTCCATTCTTGTGGTTCATATGCGTTGTACTACTCCAGTAGTAAGCATAATCTTTTTCTCCTCCTTCATTGGTCACTTCAGTAGCATTAAACAAAGGATCTATTGCTGCGGAACCTGTTGCGCCAGGTGCTCGCGAATAATCAACTATACTTTGTAACTCCTTTGCGTTAGGCAAGCGCCAGTCCGTATATCCGGCAAATTCCATTGCTTCAGCATAAGCCAAAGCATCTTCCCAATTTAGGCCTTCAGCATTATCATTTTGCATCCACATTAATCCCGTAGCTTTATCACTAATCGTTCCATCTTCATGATCTACAAAATCGTTCTTTGCATACTCCACGTTACCCCTTACATACATCACACAAAACAATTTACCTGTTGAGCTGCCAGGCTTTGGACCTGTAGGGTAGCCTTTAATTCGCCCATCAGCAAAGTTGACCCCAAACATAAGATTACCACCACCGAAATTTGAATCACCAACATCAATAGATGTTGTAGCATACTGCGAGTCTATTAGGCGATCACCATCATCCGGATTACCATAGTTAAATATAAAATATTCATCGTTTATAAAAGGAACTATGCCCTCAGTTGTACTTGCATCATATTCACTAGGATCGGTTCCATTAAATTGCATCAAAGAATATAATTCCTTAATGTTTGGTAAACGCCAATCCGTGTAACCCGCCAATTCAAAAGCTTCGACACCTTTAACGGCATCATCATAAGTCAGTTTTTCTCCCGGATCTTGTTGCCACATTAGTCCGGTATTTAAGTCAGTAATAGTACCGTCTTCATTATCCTGATAATTCTGCGCCAGTCCGCCATAGTTAGCATCTTGTCCGTAAAAGGCCTCTCCGACCGATGGTGTACCAATTTCCTGAAAATTATCAAAATATAAAGATTGATTTGTCCCAACAATGGTATAGGTAAAAGCCAATTCAATATCGTTTTCCTCATCCCCATCAATTGGGTCAAGGTCATTTTGTTGGCATGAGGCCGAACTTGTACCGAGAATTAAAACAAACAACGGCAAAACTTTTCTGAAATAATATATTGGTAATTGAATCATTAGTAATTGATATTAGTTTAACGATCGAAATATAATCACTTACTAATCGACTAGAAAAAGAAATCAATAGTTTGGCATTTTCTATCAACAAATCAGATAAATGCTCCTCCAGAAAATACCCTCTGAAGTTAGATATGCCAGAAAGCTTTGCCCTATTTAAAACAGAAGCTAAATTCACTTGTTAGAATAGCATCACATCTTAACATTTAACTATGCATACCTATATTGCCTTATTAAGAGGGATAAACGTTGGTGGAAAACGAAAGATTTTAATGGCGGATTTAAAAGCCCTTATGCTAAAACTTGGATTCAGTGCTGTTAGAACCTACATCCAAAGCGGGAATATTATATTTCAATCGGCCAAAACCAACAAGTTAGCAGTAGCACAAATTATTGAACAGGCCATTATGGATGAATTTGGATTTGATGTTCCTTGCATTGTGCTTGTTGCAGATGAACTTGAACAGCTCATTAATCGAAATCCGTTCAATGACGAAGATGAAGTGAAAAAAGAGCAATTGCACCTTACATTCTTAAAATCAATTCCAAACAAAGACAATAAAACTAGAATTGAAACCTACGATTATAGCCCTGATCAATTTCAAATAGAGGAAGATAAAGTATTTATCTATTGCGAGGGAAAATATCATTTAACCAAACTGGGAAATACCTTTTTTGAGAAGCAACTGGGCGTCAGCGCCAGCACACGCACCTGGAAAACAGTATTAAAGTTGAATGAATTATATAAAGCCTATTAGTTGAACATATAAGCAACTGCACTATTCAGTTTCTACCTTTATTACCAAAGGAGGCTTAGCTATTCTTAATCTCTTCTCTGAATTTTCGAAGTACTTGTTCCGTTTCTTCCCACCCAATACACTCATCTGTTATTGAAACTCCATACTCCAGTTTAGACAAGTCAGCCGGAATTTTTTGCTTGCCAAAATTGAGATTACTCTCTAACATTAAGCCCATAATAGAAGTCTCTCCATCTTTAATTTGCTGGGCAATATCATCCAATACAATCTTTTGATTTTTGGCGTTCTTCCCACTATTCGCATGACTACAATCAATCATTATACGAGGTTCCAAACCGGCCTTTCTTAATTCCTCTGAATATTCCTCAACATGTTTAGATGAGAAATTGGGTTCAAGACCTCCCCTTAAAATTATATGTGAATTAGGATTACCATTGGTTTTTACAACAGCAACATTTCCTTCCGGATCGATACTAACAAAGTTATGCGGGGCGGCTACCGATTCGCGTGCATTAATCGCAATATCAATACTTCCTTTGGTTCCATTTTTAAATCCTACCACAGAGCTTAATCCGCTAGCCATATTACGGTGGCTCTGTGATTCGGTAGTTCGGGCCCCAATGGCTGTCCAAGAGAATAAATCCTGAATATACTGAGGAGTAACCAAATCTAAGGCTTCACCTGCTGCAGGTAATCCTATTTCAGCCACATAACACAGCAACTCTCGGGCTAACTTAAGTCCTTCTTCAATGGCACAGGAATCATCCAAATAAGGATCATTCAAAAATCCCTGCCATCCGACAGTTGTTCTTGGTTTCTCGAAATAGACACGCATCACAAGATAAAGCGTATCACTTAATTCGTCAGCTAATACTTTTAGTTTCTGAGCGTATTCCTTCGCCGATTCCATATTATGAATAGAACATGGACCTACAACTACCAATAATCTATTATCATCCTTATGAAGGATATTTTTTACCGTTTCCTGGCCAAGCTTTACAGTTGTAATTATCTGCTCTGTTAGCGGAAATAAGGCCTTCAGATCAGAAGGCTTAATAATGGCATGTTCGGCGTTTATATTGATATTTTCAATCCTGCGATCGGTCATAATGTTTTGCTGTATTTTCAATTAAAGTGCAAAGGTAAGAGAAAAACGCTCAAATATATAGAAGTGTTTTTGCTACCATACAGAAACACACCATTAAAAACGAACTCTTATTTGCTCTGGTGTATTAAAATGTGTCCCATCACTGAATAAAGCACTATCCCTATATGCAATTAAATTAAAATAATTTGCAAACTCGTTTTCCAAATTGGCATTTCTAATCTCATTTTGATAAATCGAATCTATTGCCTCCCTTTTACTAATGCTAATAGGGGGCGAAACAATTTTAATGCTAAAATTATAAAGCTTGCTCAATTCTCTTATTTTGTGAAGATATTCAATTGATATTGGCGACAAAAAAGTGAAAGTTGAAGTATCTTTTGATATGTAATCTGGAGCCCATGTTGTTGCGGCAATATGAGGCATACTATGCCATCTGTGATAAGGAATTTTTGCAATCTGCTCTTTAACACTATTGGTGAATAAATACCTGTTTTCATCATTATCGAAGGGCTTAAGAAAATAATGATAAGTATACATCTGATCTAAATTATTTCGAAACGAAAAGGGTGTAATGAATAACACTAACTTTTCAAATTTCGCTCCCGTATTAATATAGTTGTGAAGAAGAACATATTGTCCTGCCAGACTTATAGCCTGATTACAGGCTAATGAATAGATCGAATCATTATCATCTTTATTTGGAAATAATTGATGGCCCACACTATCTCCAAGCAACAAGATTTTTTTATTCGATTTTGTTTTACTCTTCTTTATTGCATCATGGATAACGTAACCTGGATAATTAAATAAATAGACATCAGTATACAGCAACACAGCACAGGTCAATTCCACAAAGACCATAGCCAGAAATCCAAATAGCAAAGTATGTAATACAAACTTCCTCATCTAAAACTGAAAGTATATAAATTCTTGTTTATCACCTTGAAACCAAAAAATTAAAAATACCAATACCAAATACAATAACCACCTTAAGCATTTCGTCTTGATTTGTTGAATATTTTCTATGCCATATAATCCTTGTCTTCCTATCCATTCAATTACAATTAAAAAAACACATAATAATAGTGTACTGGCTGCATGTATTCGGTTGGGAAATTCAGGAATTGAAAAGAGTGATTTCGTGGCGATCCCGGATATATAAGAGTAGGCATGTTCCAGGTTTTCAGCACGAAAAACAATCCAGGCCAACACCGTCAATAAAAAAGTGCAGCTTATTTGAATTAGCTCTTTAAGATTTGGCAGTTTAGTATCATTTGCAACAACCTCTTTATTAACCCTATTTTGCTGCAGAAGTAAAAGTGGTATAAAATAAAGTGCATTTAAGGCACCCCAAACTATAAATGTCCAATTGGCACCATGCCAAAACCCACTGACCACAAATATCACCAGTACATTCCTGATTGTGACAATAGTATTGCCTTTGCTTCCACCCAATGGAATATATAGATAATCGCGAAACCAGCTTGAAAGTGAAATGTGCCAGCGCCTCCAAAACTCTGCAATATCTCTGGAAAAATATGGAAAGGCAAAGTTCTGTTTTAGCTTAAAACCAAATAATCGAGCCGTTCCTATCGCAATATCTGAATAACCAGAAAAGTCACCATAGATTTGAAAGGTAAAAAACAGAGCCCCTAACAATAAAGTACTTCCGGAATATTCAGAAGAATTATTAAAAATTAGATTTGCATATTCGGCACAATTATCCGCTATCACTATTTTTTTGAACAAACCCCAAAGCATTTGCCGCATGCCATCCACAGCCTGATCATACTGAAAGATTCGTCGTTTAAAAAACTGAGGAAGTAGGTTGGTAGCACGTTCAATTGGTCCTGCAACCAGCTGCGGAAAAAAGCTTACAAAAGCTGCAAAAGCAATTAAATCCTTTGAAGGCTCCAACTTTTGCTTATATACATCTATGGTATAACTTAAGGTTTGAAAAGTGTAAAAACTGATCCCAACCGGTAGAATAATGTTTAGCGATTGTCCTTTTATTTCTTGTCCAAAAAATGTGAAGGCAGAAATAAAATTATCAAGGAAAAAATTATAATACTTAAAGAATCCCAGGAACCCCAGGTTAACCAATATACTTGTCCATAGCAACACACGACGATTTGTACGCTGATCTTCCTTCTGCAGAGCAAGTCCAACTCCAAAGTCCACCAGAGTGCTGAATATAATCAATGAAAGAAAACGCCAATCCCAGGATGCATAAAAATAGTAGCTGGCTAATAGCAAAAAGAAGTTTTGCCATTTTAAGTTTAGCCTTTGCATCAACCAATATATGGCAAATACAACAGGCAAAAATATGGCAAAGTCGATGGAATTAAATAGCATTCAGTTTGGCCCAATAGGTTTACCTGCTAAAATACTAAGTGTTTTGGAATTATAGCCAGACTATAAATAAAAAAAGCCTGTGATCGAAATCACAGGCCATATATTCAGTTTTAAAAACCTTACTCAACAATGGTTATCCATCCATGTGTATCCGGTGCATCACCATACTGAATAGCTCGAAGCTTATTATATAGTTTTTCCGAAATTTCACCCGGTTCTCCATTTTTACTAAAAATATATGAACGACCTTCATCAATATCGTCAATCTTGGCAATTGGACTAATTACTGCGGCTGTTCCGCAAGCCCCTGCTTCTTCAAAAGTTGAAAGCTCTTCCAAAGGAATTGGACGACGCTCGGTTGTCATGCCCATATCTTCAGCCAACTGAACTAAACTCTTATTGGTGATTGAAGGCAGAATGGAATCAGACTTTGGCGTAACATAAGTATTATCCTTAATTCCAAAGAAATTAGCAGGCCCACATTCGTCGATGAATTTTTTCTCCTTGCTATCTAAGAATAAAACAGCGGAGTAACCTTTTGAATGGGCTTCATCACCCGGGCGAAGACTTGCCGCATAGTTACCTCCCACCTTAATATGTCCGGTTCCTAATGGAGCTGCACGGTCATACTTACGAGAAATCATCATATCAGTAGGTTTAAATCCTTCCTTAAAGTAAGGACCCACAGGCATAACAAACACCATGAACAGATATTCATCGGTTGGTGCAACACCAATTTTTGCTCCTGTTCCAACTAACAATGGACGGATATATAAAGAGGCTCCTGATTCGTATGGAGGTACAAATCGTTTATTTAACTCTACCGCTTTAACAACGGCATCCACAAATAGCTTTTCAGGTACTGCTGCCATCATAGTGCCAACAGCTGAGTTATACATACGTTTTGCGTTTTCTTCAACACGGAACAGACGCGTTTTTCCGTCTTGACCTTTAAAAGCTTTCAGCCCTTCAAATGCTTCCTGGCCATAATGTAAGCCAGTGGCTGCCATGTGAATACTTACTTGTTCTGATGAGTGTATTTCCAACTCACCCCATTTGCCATCGCGATAGTAACACCTAACATTGTAGTCAGCTTTCATATAGCTGAAAGATAGACTCGACCAATCTATATTATTCATTTCTATAACGTTTTAAAAGTAGTGTGAATCAATTTTTTTATAAAGGTACAACAATCTACTTACAATTTACATGATAAAATACACACCTTCACATAAGGTTAACACAGCCTATTTGAAGAACAGCAAGATAGCAGATAACAATATGACAGTAAAAATAAGATAGCGATATGTTCGCTCCGGAATATAGCTTACTACTTTTTTGCCTATCAAAGCACCAACAAACAATGCCGGAAACATTATCACATTCATCTGTATAGTCTGCCAGTTAATTGTATTCCAACTCAATATATGAAAAGGAACCTTGAAACAATTTAAGAAAATATAAAACCATGCTCCGGTTCCTATATAACTCTCCTTGGGCAAGCGCATCGACAAAAGGTATAAATTAAAAATGGGTCCTGCTGCATTTCCCATCATGGTGGCAAATCCACCCATTAAACCCAGCGATCCACTAAACACTTTATTATCGGTTAATTTTACTTTGCTCTTACGAAACTCATTATAGATTAATAAAGCAAGGCAAATTAAAATAGCTACGGCAATAGTTGTTTTAAATTGCTGATCGTTAATAAGGTTACCTACATATACTGCCACTAGGATACCTATAATGGCCCAAGGGATCAGTTTAAGAATATATTTGATTTTTCCGCTCTTAAAATAGAAACTTAAGGCCATTGCATCACCCATTATCAAAAATGGCAACATAATTCCAACGGAAGCTTTGCCACCGTATAAAAAGGCCAAAACAGGGATAGCAACCATGGCCACTCCTTTTAATCCACTTTTTGATAAACCAATCAGGAAGGCACAAAATAAAGTGATAAACCAGGTATTCCAGGTTGTATGTAAAGGGTTAAGAATTTCAAGCATCCCGCGAAGTTAGAAAATCGATTTCGAATTAGGGACGAAATCCGAATACCATTTCAAAATTACGGAGTATATTTTGCTTTAAATCCTCAAGCTTATCATTAAATCGAAGACCTGCTACCTGTTCGTATAACTCTTCAATTTGATACCTCTTATTATCCGTTTCTAAAAAAAACCTTTCCTCCGGGACATGCAATAAAGCCATGTGTCCTTTGCTTTCCGGATTTAAAACAAGTGCTCCAAAGGAGAAATAAAAGCCAGCCTCAAGCCCCTGCTGCATAGTCTGAACAGAACTATTAAAACTGTGGAAAATCCATGGTTGATCAGGTTTTAGTTCCTTTCGTATTTTAATGACTTCGGAATAGGCCTTAACGCAATGGATAATTAATGGTTTCTTATTGTTCTCAGATAATTCGATGTGAAATTTGAAAATTTCCATCTGTTTTTCAATACTGGCACCTTTTAGCTTATCCAGGCCGCATTCACCAATGGCAATGACTTCTGATGATCTGGCATATTTTTCTATTGCTTTGAGGTGAGCCTTGTTGATATTATCAGTTGTCCAGGGATGAATGCCAATGGAATATTTTATATCTGCATCCAATTCATCCTTAAATGTCCAGTTAACAATTGGAAAAATGAAATCCTCCTTAGGATTTTCATGTGTATGTAAATCTATAAATTGCATCGGGCTAATATAATACAATCTACTTTTAAAACTAAAAATCCGCAAATTTGATTCTAAAACCAGATGATGGACATTGAATTTTCAGGTCAATTCAATATCCCTTTAATCAAACTACTCCCTTATATCTGTAGCAAGTTGAACCCTTTTATTATGTACGGATAAAAAAGTTGGGTCTATCATCCGATAGCCCAACTTATTTTTCTTTAAACCTTTATTAATATATTCTATAAGTAGATGTTGAATCACAATTTACTTGCAGGTTCTTTACATGCTGTAAGCGGATACTAGCTTTGTTTTCGGCTTGTACTTTCACTCTTGGAATCCGACTGTTGGTAAAAACCTCTGAATTTGCTACTAGCATCTCAAGTGTTTTTATGTGTTTTGTATAGATTTGTGTTCTTGACTTTTGTTGGACATCCAGTTTCAAATAGTCGAATGAACTGTTTTTATTAACTTTAACACTCCCTTTTTTGTTACTTACTACTTCAATACTATCTTGATGTAAATTAATTCCAACATTGCCACCTGCAATTAAGAGTTTATCAATCTGCTTTAGATTGACAGAATAGTATAAGTTTAGGTTTCCTGATTTAAGAGGTTTTAAAATTAATGTGTCCATCACTATTTGATAAGGAATCATCTTTAAGGAATCCTTCTCATGAGAATATTTAATGAAACAAGAATCGTTTGTAGTTAAATCAACATTGGCTCCTTTGTGAACCATGACTACATTAATGTCTGGAAGTTCGCTTACGACCTCTTCAAAATTGAAGCGCCTGCCTTTAGGGTTCTCTACTGTAATCATTACTGAAAGCAAACTCAAACAGAAGATGGATAGGAATACAATTAATATTTTCTTACTTGTCTTCATCTTCGTTTTCTTTTAATTGATTAAACAAAGGTTCAAGTTCTTCCCGTGTGATACCTAAGAGCTTAACTTGTTGAATAAATGCAGGTAATATCTCTTGTGTAAATTCTTCTTTACGCATGTCTCTAATCATTTTAGGGGCATTGTCTGTCACAAAGTAACCTACGCCTCTGCGGTTTTCAACAATATTATTGTGTTGTAATTCTATAAAAGTTCTCATTATGGTATTCTGATTAACACCAAGCATTGCTGCTAATTTCCTTACTGACTGTACCTTGTCGCCTGGCTTAAATTCGCCCGACAAAATACGTTCGCATATATTATCGGCTATCTGCTGAAAGATGCCTTTGTTATTTTTAAACTCCATCATGTTATCTGTTTTTCTTTCACTCTGAAAAAGGCATAAGCCCAAGTGGTGATTAATACAAATACTTCTACCCCGATAACTAAAGCTTTTAAAGTGCTTTCTTTGTTATCAAAAATGGCTATCCATGGTACTCTTCCATTTTTAAACACTTCTGCCCATTCAATAATTGAAAAGAAATAGAAAAATACAAGAGCAGTACATGCTCCAATAACGACTAAGGTTTTAATAAGAGGTTTTTTACCAAATACAGCACCTCCGGCAAACAAGACTGATTGTATAATGAGTATAATCAGAATAATTAATGTTAGAAAAAATGGGAGCTCTTTGGTTCCTATTTCCTTTATAATAGTAGTAAATGCAAATGGCTCAAGAAAACGATCGGGTGAAAACCATAAGACCAGTTCACTTGCCAAGTGCGAACTAACATAAAATATGAAGGGTAACAATAACCATGGTGAAAGTATTCTTACCAATATATTCAAAACAAATTTTTCTGTTACTGAACAAGGAAGTAGTAGAAATTCAAACGTGAGATCTTTTCTTCTGAATGCAGGAAAGGCATATGCGGCAAAAGGGATTGCAACACCAGCGCACAGCAAAATAAAAAGAGGTATCCATGAACTTGCTGTAAAATGCCTGTCAGACATTAATGTGAAAAGAATGATAAGCGTATAGCCAATAAATAAAGAAATCAGAGTTAGGCTGGCATTTTTCTTCGACAAATGGTACTGTTGCTTAATCAGCTTACCAAATCTTTTTATGCTAAAAATAGTATTCATCGTAGTTTGGTTTGCTAGTTGAACGTTATGCCATTATTGATGGCGTTAAATAATAATTCAATATCTACTTCCGAAGAGTCTCCATTTGCAGGTGCTACAATA
The DNA here is from genome assembly GCA_947503525.1 of uncultured Carboxylicivirga sp. GTDB lineage: Bacteria > Bacteroidota > Bacteroidia > Bacteroidales > Marinilabiliaceae > Carboxylicivirga. The sequence goes on from CANNEA010000002.1 coordinate 263,703, forward strand.
TTGTAACCCATTGGATTCAACTCACTGTAGAGTGTATTATTGGGTAAATGACTAACTATCTTAAAGTCATATTTCTCCGAAATATCTATGATGCTTTGGTTAAACACCACTTGACCATTATCAATAAGAATAATTTTATCGATAAGTGTTTCAACGTCTTTCACTTGATGTGTTGATATAATAACTGTCTGATCCTCTTGAAGGGACCCCGCTACTAATTGTCGAAAAATGGTTTTAGAAGGAATATCTAGCCCATTGGTTGGTTCGTCCAGTACAATTAGTTGACAACGGGTGGCTAAGGCAAAGGCTATGCGGAATTTCTTCTTTTGCCCATGACTCATCTTAGCTAAGTTCTTTTGTTGGTCCAACTCAAACTTCTCTATTAAATCATTTAGCAACTGTTTGTCGAAACGAGGATAAAAGGGAATAAAAGCTTCGATGAAATCCCACATCTTAACGCTTGGCATCGTAAATTCCTCAGGCACGAAATAAATTGACTCAAGGAAGGATGCTTCGCGTTTAGTAGATTTAAATTCATTTACCAATACTTCACCACTCGCTGGCGTCAATAATCCACTAATTAACTGAAGTAAAGTTGTTTTTCCGGCTCCATTCTTTCCGAGTAATCCGATTATTTGACCGGTTCCCTCTGATAAGGATAGGTCCTGAAATAATGGAGCTTGTTTTTTATAAGCAAAGCTTAGGTTTTTTACGTTTATCATGTTGTAGATATTTACTGTATTACTTCACTAGTACACTACAAAAGTAAACATGATTTTTAAATAAGCAAATATTCTAATAATAAATTGTGTTTATGGAGGCACTCAACAGCTTATAATCTCTTACTAATTAGCATACTCTCTTTATAACACTTTATTAAAATTGCGAGTACATTACTCTAGGCGATAGGCATTTCACTTATTTCTATCATGTTTACTTTTACTAACATCCTTGTTTAATAGGGGAAAATATTACTTAACTTGTCCTATTCATACATTACACTAAACCTATTAAAAATGACAACACAACTTTTTACATTGTTAATTCCATTCCTGTTTGCTTGGGGTGAAACCAAAGAAAGCGTTCAATTTAAGGCCGAGGATGGTCTGGAAATCAATGCCGATTTATACATGGTACATGATAAGGATGCTCCGTTTATAATCCTTTTCCATCAGGCAGGTTGGAGCCGCGGCGAATACCTCGAAATCGCACCAAAACTTAATGACATGGGTTATAACTGCATGGCTGTTGATCAACGTAGCGGTAGCGCAGTAAACGGAATTGAAAACGAAACCAGCAAACGCGCTTTATCCAAAGGCCTTCCAACTGATTATCCTGATGCCTTGCCTGACTTATACGCTGCCATAAACTTTGTAAAAACGACTTATAAACCTTCGAAACTGATTATCTGGGGTAGTTCATACTCATCGGCTTTAGTTTTAAAAATAACAGGTGACAATCCAGATTTGGTCAACGCAGCAATGGCATTTGCGCCTGGTGAATATTTTTCACGCTTTGGAAAATCGGAGGATTGGATCAGTCAATCGGCCAAAAACATTAATGTCCCGATTTTTATTACTTCAGCTAAAAAAGAACATGCCAATTGGAAAGGCATTTATGATGTTATTCCTTCAGAACAAAAACAATCCTTTCTTCCATCAACAGAAGGTAAGCATGGATCCAGAGCCTTGTGGGAAAAGTTTGATGATAACGAAGCCTACTGGAAAGCTGTTATTCGCTTTTTGAACTCTCTGAATTAACATCCAGTTTTAATCGTAATCGATATAAAATAGAATGAGGCGATCACCAATGGTAATCGCCTCAAACTTGCTAACCCGACAATTCGAGAATTATCGGTTAAATCATCTATTTAAGATTAGAGCGTTTGCGTTCATGCTCTAAAAGTAATATTTTTCTTAGTCTTATGCTAGAAGGCGTTACCTCAACATACTCATCACCCTGAATATATTCCAAAGCTTCTTCTAAACTAAAACGAATTGGAGGAGCTAATTTTACCTTATCATCGGCACCCGAAGAACGCATATTACTCATCTTCTTAGCTTTGGTGACATTAATGGTCAGGTCGCCTTCACGATTATTCTCACCAACAACCTGTCCCATATAAACATCTTCCTGTGGATCAATAAAGAACTTTCCTCTATCCTGAAGTTTATCCATTCCATAGGCAATTGAAGTTCCTGATTCGATAACAATTAAAGAACCATTGATACGTTTTTCGATATCACCTTTCCATGGTTGAAACTCAATAAAACGGTGAGCCATAATAGCTTCACCCTGGGTAGCTGTAAGCATATTACTACGCAAACCAATAATACCACGTGAAGGAATATTAAATTCAAGATGAACACGTTCACCTTTTTTCTCCATTGATTTCAAATCACCCTTACGTTGAGATACCATCTCAATGGCCTTACCCGAATGGTGCTCCGGAAGATCGATTGTTAAATCCTCAACTGGCTCTAACTTCTCACCAAACTCTTCTTTAATAATTACACGCGGCTGTCCAACCTGTAATTCATAACCTTCACGACGCATTGTTTCAATCAATACCGACAAATGAAGTACACCACGACCGTATACGTTCCAGGCATCAGCAGAATCTGTTTCTTCAACGCGTAAAGCCAAATTTTTCTCCAACTCTTTATCCAGGCGATCTTTAATATGACGAGACGTTACATATTTACCATCCTTACCAAAAAATGGTGAGTTATTGATGGTAAAAAGCATACTCATTGTAGGCTCATCAATTGCTATTGGGTCTAAAGCCTCTGGATTTTCAAGATCGGCAATCGTGTCACCAATATCAAAACCTTCAATACCAATTAAGGCACATATCTGACCACAATGTACACTCTCAACCTTTGAACGTCCTAAGCCATCAAAAACATTTAATTCCTTGATACGTGTTCGCTTTATGCTACCATCACGTTTTACAAGGCTTACATCCTGATTAACTTTTAGCTCACCACGGTGTAATCGACCAATAGCAATACGTCCAAGATATTTACTGTGATCCAGTGAAGTAATCTGTAGCTGAGGAGTTCCTTTATTATATTCAGGAGCTGGAATATGCTCAAGGATAGAATCAAAAACAGCCTCAATATTATCCGTTTTTTGTTTCCAATCGGTACTCATCCAATTTTCTTTGGCTGATCCGTAAACAGATGGAAAATCCAATTGATCCTCTGTAGCATCCAGCGAGAACATTAAATCAAATACAGATTCATGTACCTCCTCAGGACGACAGTTTGGTTTATCCACTTTATTAATGACCACAATTGGCTTTAGTCCAAGAGATATAGCTTTTTGCAGCACAAAACGTGTTTGAGGCATTGGCCCTTCAAATGCATCAACCAATAAAAGAACCCCATCAGCCATATTAAGAACACGTTCAACTTCTCCTCCAAAATCACTGTGACCAGGTGTGTCTATAATGTTAATTTTAACACCTTTCCACATTACGGACACATTTTTCGACAGAATTGTGATACCACGCTCACGTTCAAGGTCGTTATTGTCCATGATAAGCTCACCAACTTCCTGGTGATCCTTAAACAATTTTCCGGCCATTAACATCTTGTCTACCAGTGTAGTTTTACCGTGGTCAACGTGGGCAATAATGGCTACATTTCTAATCTCTTGCATAACTTAAATCCAAATGAGCCGCAAAGGTACTGCTATTTTTTGTGATAAATGCTTAAGCCAGGTTAAAAAAAGGTTTATTTGTCCGATTTACAGATTACTTTGTATGCTTATCTTTAAGACTGTGTTGGAAGCCCTACAAACAATGAACACATCTCATACGTAACGATTAGTATTCTTTTTAATGACGGCCCTAACGTTGGGTGTAAGTATTCAGGCTCAGGATTCATTTTACGATATTAAAGTGAATTGGATCACTTAAAAGGAAAGAAAGTAATTGTGGTGAATACGACTAATTGGAATTGCAATCTCACCAGGAACTAAGCCTTATGATAAAGTAATGAACGTTTGAACTAAGGGTTAATCAAAAACTAATAATTAAAATATTTTACTATTTTCATGCGTCGGAAATTCAACCTAAATTACTTTTATAAATGGGAAAAACAGTTATAGTAACATTGCTTAATGCAGTGCAAGAGAATGGTGGATATACACTTCACCTTAAAGACAATGAAGGCCATAGAGGCGATAATAACATTACCTCACAAGCTAATCCTGGCGATTTTGTGCAGTGGGCAATTGAGCCGGGCAGTAATATAAGCTCCATCGACAATGTATATGCTAAAGAAGGCAGCGCTAATATATTTAGCGAAGGCCCACGTAAAGATGGTGATGCTTGGGTAGGTAATGTTAATCCTGAGGCTACTGGTTCGGAATCATACAATATCCAATATACAGTGGATGGAGCTACGGTTGTGGATGATCCGATTATTGAGGTTGAAGATCCAGACAATGGGTAGATTGAAACATATCTTTATAGTTGCCCTCATTATGATGGGCAACTTTTTCCTTATTCAGTCACAGAATAAAAAAGGCCTAAAAACTGATAGCCTTATTCAAGAGTATAACGAATTAACAAAAGCTGATGATTCAATCAGATATGCTATCTGTAAAACAATCTTCTATTCCTCCACAGAAGTCGATGTTCGTTTAGAATACTCTCAAAAATCTTATGAAATTGCTGAACGACTGGAAGATGATTACCTCAAGGCTGGAGCTAAATACCGAATAGCCTTAGTTAATAAACAACTTGGATTCCTTAATATCGCCTATGATGAATTTTTACAGGCCTTAGCCTTATACACCTTATGTAATTCCCCGAGAGGGCAAATATCAACTTTATCTAATATTGGTGCACTTTTAACTACAATGCAAAACTATACAGAGGCCGAAAAATATTTCAAAAGAGCCTTACAGTCAATGTGGCAAGAAAAAGATACCATTAGATACGCATCAACATTAACAAATTTAGGAGAACTAAAGAGATTTCAATCTGAACCAGAAGAAGCAAAGAATCATTTTAAAAAAGCATTAAAGCTATTTACGTTAAAGAACCATAAGTATGGTCAAGCCATTAATAATGGTAATATTGGTCTGGTATATTTAGCGCAAGACAGTTTGGCATTTGCTATTGATAACCTAAATCAGTCCATCAAAATACTTGCTCCTTTAAGTGATAATTACTCAGTATCTGTTTACGAAGAGGGACTTGCTCATGTTTATCAAAAGCAAAAACACTATAAAAAAGCAGAAGAACTGGCCTTACAAAGTTTAGCCTTGGCTGAAGAAGATCATTTGATTGAGCAAATACGTGATGCGCAACATCGCTTATCTGAAATATATAAGGAAAGTAAACAACCATTAAAAGCCTACAATGCTCATGTGGCCTATGTAAACTATAAGGATAGTTTAATCAATGAAAAAAACATTCGCGAAATTGAGAATTTGCGCCGACAATACGAGGTGGCAGAAAAACAGCGAGAAGTAGATGAACTAACCAAAGAACAAGAATATTACAAAACCATTGGAATAAGTTTGGGTATCATAATTCTACTGGCCATTAGCCTGGCTGGTGTACAATTGTACCATAGCCGCCGAAGAAAACGCATAAACCTTAAACTGAAGGAGCAACAAAAAGAACTGGAGCAACTCAACGAAACCAAAGACAAGTTTTTTTCAATTATCTCGCACGATTTACGAAGTCCTATTGCCACTTTTCAGAGTTTTACGGAAGTGTTTGATGTAATGGTGGAACACCAAGAATATGATAAACTTAAGGTAGTAGCCTCTCAAATGAAGCAATCCTCAGCCTCTATTATAGATCTGGTTGACAACCTCTTTAATTGGGGATTAAATCAAAAAGGTGAAATCCCATATGACCCTCAAAATGTGAACTTACGTGAGCAAACTAAAATAATAATTGACGTTCTTGGAGAAATGGCCAGAATAAAAGGCATTCAATTATCCAACCAAATCGATCCATCTATTTATTTAACAGCCGATGTGCACATGTTACAGGCCATACTCCGCAATCTGGCGAATAACGCTTTGAAATTTACTTTTAGTGGTGGATCTGTTTCAATTTTGGCTGAACAAAATGCCAAAACCATTTCCATAATTGTGAGAGATACCGGTGTTGGCATTTCAAGCGACAAGCTAAACCATCTATTTGAATTGGATGCCAACAAAAGCACAGCTGGCACCATGAACGAACGTGGCGTAGGTTTAGGCTTACGACTGGTATACGAGTTTGTGGAGCGTCACAAAGGAACAATCCAAGTTAAAAGTATTGTTGCCAGTGGTACGGATATGATTGTAGAATTACCATTAGATGTTAGAACCTAGCCATTTGTTTGCTATTTAGTAGGTAATTAAATAAAAACTAAGCACTAACACCTAACTAATTAACTATTGATTAACCACTTTAACTGCTTGTTCCATAATAACAGGATACTTATATCCAGCTCCAAAATCTTTGTTTAAGCTAATCGTTCCCAATAGAGTAACAACATCGCCTACCTGATAAAATTGGTCGGTGGTAACGGTTAAATCAAAATCACCTTCATGGCTGCTTCCATCCTGAATGTGAAGCCAGTTAACACCCATAATGCCATTGTTAACTTTTACAACTTGCCCTCTAATGGTGATTTGTTGGCCACTATTATCAGTTTTATTTTTAAATACCTGAGCCACACTTTGAGCTCCTGCCGGTTGATCCACTGAAATATCACTTTGCGCAATACCTACTTTTTTATTCAGTTTCTTATTGATGGCTTCAGCAACAGGTTCAACTGCCACATCGCGAATACCCTGAACAAAATAAACGGTTTCAAACACCCTGCCCAATGATTTACTCTCGAAATTTTTCATTTCCAGACCTTCATCATAAAAAATGGTCTGTCCTACCGTGACCTCTTTCTGTGGAATAGCTATCCAATTTTCAACATCAGCTTCTTTAGCCAACAAATAGGTATAAGATGCTGTTTGAATAACTTCACTCACTGTAGCTTCATGAGTTCCGTGAGGCAATTGAGATGAAGATTGATTGTCTTTCTTTTGTCCACTCTGACAAGCCGTAAAAACAAGAATAAAAATTAGGGAAAGAAACAATAAATTTCTGCGCATGATAATAAGTTTTGAATTCATACTTTCCAACAAGAATGCTTGCTGAAAGTTCAATTTTCTTTAAATCTAACTTATAATCGTTATGTGATTAATATAATGCTCTTCGAACAAGGATAAGACAGATATTAATTATCACTAAAGCGAAAAAATAATCCACAAAATGTTGAAAAAGCATAGAAAACTCTACTTCACTTTTAACCATAAATACACTATCTTTTAAAGGCTTAATAGTTATTAAAACTGAAATATGATGAAAAAATGGCCGCCAGCTCCTAAAGGCACCTATTATTACATCTGTGAAAAACTAGACGCGAAAGAAGATTCGTTTCAAGACAGTTTGGACTATGATGAGGAAATTATAGATGGACAAAAACGTTACCGTTGGTACAAAAATGCACTAAATAGCGTGCACGAATTGATACTGTTCGACAAACATTTCGATATTTCACCTCATAAATTTGAGGAATTCAATTATTTATTTGAAGGCGTTTTATGGGTGACAAAAAATGATCCCAAGTCATTGGAATACATAATGTCGGAATTAACGCCAACTGTTAATCAGGTTGTAAAAGATAAACTACTTGAAATAATAAAAGGCACCGGGTGTTTTGATTCCTGCGCGATTATTCAGAAACACCTGGGAAGCAAACCCAATGATCCTGTTCAGGCATACGAACAAAAACGCAGAAGTGTGGTAAAAAAATTAGAAGCCTACGCAAAAACAATAGTAGAGAAATCTTCCTTACTTCAAAGCCTAATGCATAGCGCTTTTGACAAAATGGATAGCAAGGAGCCACGTTTAGTTGAAGCTTTTGGGGTATTATTAAATATTGATAGGCATGAAGGCTTAAAAAGTCTAAAAGATAATATCGATGAATTAGTTTGGTTGTATATAAATGATAGAGAACTTTTAGCTCATCTTTTTTCAGAGGAGCTTTGCCTGGAAACAAAAGACTTATTTCTCAAACCATTTATCACTCTTGAACAGTATGAGCTATTGACCTTTTTTAAAACTAATATTCCTGTTCTACAAACTGGATTCCCTTATTATAAAATTCCTACCTACATCAGTGGTAATCAAGGCTTGTTAAGTTTTTCAGATGATTGGGACAATTGGGATGATGACGATTATTAGTTTAATCTCCTTCGTGGGCAATTGATTAATCACATTAATCATATCCAGAAAGTCAATCTTGTCCCAACCATTACCTTTTTTAGACCATCAAAAGCCATTTTAATCGAATTATAAAAGGCTACAAACTATTTTATACTATTTTTAGTTCATGAAGCCAAGTCAATTGCCAATCATATTTCGCTATCGCTTACTATGGCACCTCTTGTTTTGGGTGCTTATTTATCTAACATACGTTATCAGCTATGGTGGATATACCGATGATTATCAGCGAGAGTTAGCAATTAATGGGGTATTAATGCCAGTAAGGATACTGTTTACTTACCTCATGTTATATTTGATATTGCCCTTACTCATTCAAAAGAAGTATAGTCAATTTATAGTCTTGACACTTTTTCATGCCCTGGCATGTGGCATTCTCATTTGGTTTGTTTATCGCTTTTATGCTATCTCAAGCAATATTGCTGACATTAACGAATTACCTTTGCTTTATGTATCTAAAATATTTGTCAGTATCATCTCCAATTACGGAATTGTATTGGCGGCCTGCATGCTTAAGCTTTTTAAGTGGTGGTTCATTGATCAACAATACAAGGTGAAGATTGAGAACGAAAAATTGGAGTCGGAACTTAAATTTTTAAAATCTCAGATTAATCCTCATTTTTTATTCAACACCCTGAATAACTTATACGCCTTAACACTAAAGAATTCATCTCAGGCATCAGATGTCGTACTAAAATTATCTGGCCTTTTGGACTATATGTTATATCATGCCAAAGAAAATGAAGTCTCCTTAACTAAAGAATTGTCTATCATTGAAAGTTATATTGAACTGGAAAAAATACGTTATGGCGACCGCTTGAAACTCAGCTATAGTTTGGAGGGCGATGCATCTTCCTGTATGATAGCTCCGCTAATTCTTATTCCCTTTGTGGAAAATGCCTTTAAACATGGTGCCAGCAAGGACAGACAAAGTCCGGAAATAGATATTAAAGTAAAAGCAGAAAGTAATGGAATTGAATTTAATATCTCCAATTCATTTCCAAAACATGTTGTTAACAACGATAAAGGAATTGGATTGGAAAACATTCGCCGACAACTGAATCTGATTTATCCTGATCGTCATCAATTGGAAATAAATCATCAGGATCAAATGTATAGTGTGCAACTTAGACTCAATTGTAATTAGCCATGTCAACCCGATGCCTTATAGTAGATGATGAACCTTTGGCCACAGAAATCATACAGGCCCATCTAAGCAAGTTTAAAGATTTTGAAATTGCGGGTATTTGCCATGATGCCTTTGAAGCCATGAACTTCCTGCAAAATAACAAGGTGGATTTAATGTTTCTAGACATTAATATGCCGGAGATGAAAGGCACTGATTTTTTGCGAAACTTTCCTCATCCGCCAAAGGTCATTTTTACAACGGCCTATCGCGAGTATGCACTTGAAAGCTATGAATTAAATGTGATTGATTACCTCTTAAAACCCATTTCATTTGAACGTTTTATGCAGGCTATGAATAAATATATAGAACAAAAATTCGACACGATTTCCAACGACATAAGCTATCATAAAGCAGACGATAAGGAAGACGAATATATTTATGTACGTGAAAAAAATCAGGTTCACAAATTGCTCACTTGCAACATCACTTACATAGAAAGTCTGAGCGATTATGTAAAAATATATAGTGAAGATACCAACATCACCATAAGACATACCATAAGTGCACTTGAGAAACTACTTCCAGTCAGCAGCTTTATTCGTATACACCGCTCATTTATTATTAATCTCAAGCATATTTCATCATTTACTACCAATTCCATATTTATATGTGGTAAGGAGCTCCCTATTGGGCCGGTATATAGGAATGAAGTATTTAAAACCTTGAAATATGAAAAATTTAGTGACCACAAGTAACTAGTACGCAGGCAAGGATAGTTGCCTTTAACATTAACATAAAATACTATTTTCTAGATTTTGCTAAAAAAACGCACTTTTGCGCAGCTTTTGTTGGGATAAACTCGTCTAAGCACTATTAATTAAACCTAAACCTATAAATCAAATGAAGCGAAGTACAAGTACTTTCAGCCTATGGGCTGTTCTTGTTTTATGCCTAATGCCTTGGCATTTTCTTAATGCTCAGTACACCCTTACTGCAAGTGATGTAACATTGGATGGAGGCACTATAACGGCCTACCACAATAAAGACGCGAAAAGCATCATTATCCCCTCCAGTATTGATGGGCAAACTATTACAGCCATTGGTGAAGATGTATTCGAATTAAAATACCTCAAAGCGGTTCAGCTTCCTGCAACATTGACTTCAATTGGCAAAGGCGCCTTTAGGGTGAATCGCTTTACAGAACTCACTATACCTAATAGTGTAACTCAAATTGGCGAAAATGCATTTAGCTCGAATGGCTTAACAAACCTTACTCTGCCTGATCAATTAGAACAAATTGAAAATAGTTCATTTGCATATAACGAGATTGCCAGTATTGCTATTCCGGCCAGTGTGACAAGTATTGGAGAACGCGCCTTTTATTCAAATGAATTAACAGCACTTGAACTTCCATCTACGGTACAAACCATTGGTGAGCATTCCTTTTCATCTAACAAGATTGCCAGTCTAAGCCTTTCATCGTCCATGGTAGGTGTTCCTAAATATGCTTTCTCAGGCAATAAGCTAACTGAATTAGTACTACCTAACTCAATAACATCACTGGGCACAGGCGCCTTTAGTTCTAATTTATTTACGGAAATAACCATTCCAGGCACGCTTGTGGATATTGGTAGTTCGGTGTTTTTTGGAAACAAAATTACAAAGATCACCTTTGAACAAGGTATAAAATCAATAGGAACAGAAGCCTTTGCCTATGGTAAATTAAACGAAGTTATCTTACCCGAAGGTCTGGAATCAATAGGGGAAAGAGCTTTTATTTCAAATCATATATCCAAGCTGCATATTCCTTCAACGGTAAAGCATATTGGCAATAGAGCTTTTAATCATAATCAAATTACAAGCATCAATAATCAAACTGCTGATGGGATTATTTATGCACGTAAGGAGAATGGGGATGAGGATTTGACGACGATTATATCATATGGCGGTGTGTCTAAAGTGATTGACTTTATACCAGAGGGGGTTTTATACATTAACAATGGGGCCTTTGCTAGTTCTTCGCTAAGCCAGGTTATTCTGCCATCCGCAATTATAGAGATAAGAGAAAGAGCCTTTGCCGATAATGTGATTACAGAGATCAATCTTCCTGAATCTCTTGAACGCATAGAGGCTCAAGTCTTCAAAGAAAATCAACTCACAAGCCTGATTATTCCATCCAAAGTTGATAGCATAGGTCAATCTGCATTTAAGGAAAACCTGTTGACTTCAGTTCAATTAAAGGAAGGACTTCGGTCTATTGGTATAGGTGCCTTTCAGGGTAATATGATTAAAGAAATTGATCTTTCAAATTCGGTAACACATATTGGCGGCGGCGCTTTTTTCGAAAATCAAATAAGCGCCTTAACACTGCCTAACAACCTGAAGATTATTGAAAGAGCAACTTTCGGCAACAACCGTCTAAGCGAAATTACAATTCCACCATCAGTGCGTGTTATTGGAGGATATGCTTTTAGTAATAATAAATTGGCAAGTATAGATATACCAAACTCAGTTACCGTGTTAGGCTTTAACTCATTCAGCAATAATGAGCTGACAGATATTAGTTTATCTACTTCACTAACAGAAATACAGTCTGACGCTTTTGCTAATAATCTTTTGGAAGAAGTTACCATACCTGAGAATATTGAAATTATTAAATGGAGAGCTTTTGCGTATAATAAGTTGAGTAAAGTAAACCTATCAGTGGGTCTTGACCGAATAGAAAAACAAGCTTTCGCCAATAATAATTTGCAAGAGCTTATTTTACCTAATTCATTAACTTATATAGGTCTGCTGGCTTTTGAAGAAAATCCTTTACCAAGTGTTATCCTACCCAATGTTGAAAAAGAGGACCTTACCTTTATTGCCTGGTGGAATTCACCACAACACGACAGGTTTGAAGGAGGAAGCAGCATTAGTAATTGGCTAACTGTATACAGAGCAGGATTTGATTATACAGGAGGCGATCATTATTATCTGGGATTTAATGTATTGTTTAATTCAGAACCTGTATGGGGAGCAACCATATCCATAGATAATAGAAGATTGACCACTGATATACAAGGTGAAGCATCATTAAATATTCAAGAAGGTGAAAATATTCCTTATAGCGTTGCTATTGATGGTTTTGAGCCTGTAACAGGTGAGGTATCGATAATTGACAAAGGCCTAACAATAGACATTAATCTGGTAAGTACTGCTTTACCAAGATTAGAAGAAACCAATATTAAGCTTTACCCTAATCCAACAAACGCATGGCTTAACATTGCTGAAGTCAATAACAAGAACCTAAGTATATACAATATGAATGGTGTATTGATATGGCAAAAACAAAAAGCAGATCGTATTGAGCGAATATCGGTTCAAGGCTGGCCAATGGGCATATACTTGCTGCGTGTAGATAATCACATTAGTAAGTTTATTGTGCATTAAGATGGTAAGGATCGCATCTTTCTTTATTCCTGAAGAGATGCGATCTGTATTACTAATACTTAACTGTGTAGCAACATTGTTGTAAGGGTAGACAAAGCCTTCAATCAGTCAATTGCTAAAGGATGCTGCGCCAAATAAGATGCCTTAACTGTCCTCCTCCGATTGTTGCAATTTAAACTAAGCTCCTGCAAACACGTGGCCCTTGATGCTTTTGTAATAAAAAAGGACCTTGTACTATTCATCACCAATCGATCAAGTAAGTAATCACTTGCTCTAACCATCTTCCGCAAGCTTCGCTTTAGCTAATAAGCTTCCTGGAAGCACCTCTGTAAGTGTACAGTTCTAGTTTCAGGAGCTTATGTGTTACTCTATACACCTACAGTAGTGGTATCAAGAAGCTGAAACAAGCTTTGTACACTTACATTAATGCAAACCAGGATGTGATTTGCTTCGCTGTAGGGCTGCATAAGTACAAAACAAAGCCTGGTTTGTAGAATTGTAGGCCCTCATTTGTGCAAAAAGGAGCTGGTCTGTACCTCTATATCAATACAGAGGAGCAACAAAGGAGCTGCTTGCCCATTCTGCACTCCTTCGGTAAAGTACTTTAGGAGCTGATTAAAGCAGCGTAAAGTGATATTTTGGTCCTTAGCATCGAAGCTTATGCGTAATACAAAAGCCCTGATAAACGTTTTTACCAGGGCTTTATTCCAAAATATTAAATAGAATTGATTCAATTATTGAATCAAAAAGGACTCTCTGTTTATAGTCGGTTTAACTCATCAGCAGAGCCATGAGACCGTTGTTGATGGTCTTTTACGTTTCTGTTGCCTAAAGGGATAGAAAGGCTGATACGATATACCGGGCTCGGGGCCTGCCATTTGAAATCATAACTCATGCCTTCCTCGGGCACATTTGCGTTCAACACCCATCGATTACTATTCTGAAAAATATCTGCCACATTTAAAACCAGTACTGCGCCATTTTTAAATTTATGCTGAAGCCCCAAATCCAAGGAAGAAATCCGTGCAATCTCTGTTGCCCCATCCATATAATTAGAATTATACATGTAATTTAATTCGGCTATCCAGTTATCAATAATTTCAAAGCTATGATTCATACTAAAATTGAAATTATTGGATATGACCTGGTAGGATTTATTCATGATAGCTGCCGTTTCATTTCTATGGTAGGCCAAAAGATTGTAATTACTCTCCCACCTGTTACTTATGTTCCAGGGCAGCGCAATGCTTAATACAAATACCTGGCTTTTAAATCCCTGACTTGGGGCAATCAACATCAATTGCCGATTCACATCCTTAGCGGGTTGCCAGGTAAATACCGGATCATCAGTATAGGTATACTCCAAGCCAATATGTAACCTTTGGTGCCTGTAGTTGAGCTTAAACTGACTTGAGTATGATGGGCTCAGCTTTGGATTACCCGTAAAAAGGGTATTCCGATTAAAGAAATAGAAATAGGGTGCCAACTGCAAAAAACCAGGGCGTTGAATCCTTTGCGCAAAAGTGCCATTGAGTTCATTATCTTCATTAATGGAATAGTTAATAAAAAGGTTGGGGAACAAACGTCCCTGGGTGTAATCCAACACTACACCTTCATCACTACTATTCATTAAAATGCTATAATTCTCATAACGCACACCTCCTTTAAGTAAGAGCTTTGTAGTCGACTTCCAATCCAACGAGGCATAGGCTGCATAAATATTTTCATCCATGGTATACCTGCGGGTAAATTGGTCTTGAGCCACATATCGCTCATCTTCCAATTGCGCCACACTAACATCATTTTCAAAACCTGAATAGGTATATTTTAAGCCACTCTCAAGCTTTAAATTATCCTCAATCTGAATTTCCAAATCAGCTTTAGCAACATGAATATTAAGCGGCGTTTGGGCCTGCGACTTGGCGTATGTCTCATCTTCATTGCCGCTATCTTCTGTTACAATAGTATGATAATGGGTTGGATTATTGCGATACACATGTACATAATCGTAATCAACATTCAATGTGATGTACTCAGTGAAATCATGATTGAGATAGACATTATAAAGGCTTCGTAGCATATTATTTACCTCATCGCTATAGGTCCATTCGTTAGATGTAAAGGCATCACTCGCACTTAGAGTGGTGGCAGTGGAGTTCATGGTGTAATCCCGATTATAAAAATTAAAGCGAAAACCCAATTCTGTTCCTGGATGAAAGCGATAAGCTATACCTAAATCGCCATTATACAATGCTGTTCTGGTTTGACGCTGAGCATTCATATTTGATTTTACCAGACCAGATAGATAATCAAAGTCAGAATTTAGCACTACTATGGGATCGCGTAAGTCCACATTGGCTGAGGCATTGGCGTAGACCGACAACTTCCCCTTCTTCAGGTTAAAGTTAAGACTAGCGCCATACTTAGGTCGCTCTCCTAATCCTCCAAAAACGGTTCCTCTGCCTTTGAATCCATCCGCCACATCATCCAGCATTTTAATATTGATAATGCCGGCTACTCCCTGGGCATCAAACTTTGAAGGCGGTGTGGTAATCAACTCAATCTCTTTAATATTAGCAGCTGGCATACCTTCAAGCAAACTAATTAAATCACCGGCTTCCATCCTCACCTCCTTATCATTAATCATAACTATAACACCATCTCTCCCTTGCAAACTCAATTGACCTGTAGCGCGATTAACATTTACATTAGGCGATTTATTAAGGACATTCAGAGCTGTATTACCCGCATTGGTAACGCTACTCTTCACATTTACCACTACCCTGTCGATTTTTTGCTCAAATAATGGCACCCGTGATTTAACGACGATCTCATTCAGAGCTATCTTATCCTCTTCAAGAATAATAGTGCCCAATTCAACCTCTTGCCCATCATTATTTATTAAAATGTCAGAGGCATTATATCCAATATAGCTCACTGACGCATATACCGATCCCTGATGCTGATATGGTATGGAGAACAAACCCTCTAAATCGCTAATGCCACCTTGCACCAGACTTGAGTCAGCCTGATTGAGAATAAGAATATTGGCAAAAGGAATGGGTTCATTCGACTTGCTAAGTACACGCCCATTTACAGTAGTTTGAGCAAATGTTATCTGAAACACTGCACTTATCAATAAGGTAAAAACAAATAATAATCGTTTCATAGTTGGTGGTTTGGAAGTAAAAGTATGCGCTAATCCAATACAAAATTTTCTAAGTCTACCAGCTGGTAAAGTCACAAGTCATTTACTATTCTGGCGGCGCTAAATACCCTTAGTCGTGCTTGCTTTCATTTTCGTCCCCATCAAATCATGATTAGTCGATACACACCTTTTAAACCTTTGTTGAATATGCCGATTGGCAAATGAGCAATACAGTCCTCAGCATTTAGTATCATTTCTTTATCTTAGCCCTACTAAATCGTACATCCTAATGAAATATCTGTTCCTTAGTGTTGCATTTTCCTGCCTTCAATGGCTTAGTGCACAAAGCATCAATTTTAAATCCAACATACTTGGTGAACATCGCACTGTATGGATAAGCACGCCCCAGAATCTTGATGAACAGAAGCAAACCTGCATATACCTAATCGGAGCTCGGGCCAACGATTTTCGAGCCAGCATTTTACAAGATGAGTTTATTTGCATTGGTATAGAAAGCCAAGACATTAAAGCCGATTTTCTAAAGGAAGAAGATAGGAAGCAATACCTGAGTTTTTTAACACAAGAGTTAATACCATATGTCGATGGCCTTTACCCTACTATTGGTTCTCGGTTTATTTCAGGTCATTCCTTAGCAGGAGCTTTAGTTATTGAAGCTTTAATAAAAGCGCCTCAAGCATATTCCTTCTACATTGCTACTAGTCCAGCTTTGCATTCAATTAATTGTGCTTCCATTGATTCCACACAATACTCACATCTCAAAGGGCTCTATTTTAATATTGGCAGCAAAGAAAATTATCCCCAATTGTCAGCTTCCAATCATGCCTTGCATTTTAAATTGGATTCACTAAAGACTAAAAACCTGCAATGGAAATTTGAGGTAATGAAGGATGAAACACATGAAACCAATGCCTATACCGGCTTTTGTCGTGCCTTAACCTACTACCGTTCCTTAACGGCCTTGCCTGATAGTTTACGTGGTGAATCCATTGATAAGATCATTACCTATACCAATTCACTTCAAAATCAATATGGAGTATCGATAACACTTAATGAAAAAGTGGTGATGTCGAATATTCTTATCAACTTGGATGCACGAAATTATGGACACGTTCAATCAGCCATGCACTATTTGGCCAATAACTACAGCCAATTTTTTAGTGAGGAGGCCAAAGTAATGTTTGAAATCATTGAGTTTATTGAGAAGCGGGGTAAAAAGGACATTGCCCTTGACCTTTTTCAAGTTCTGGAGGAAAAGACAGATCATCCCTCAGCCGAAATTAAAGTTATTGAATTGAAAAGAGGGTATTAAGGATGAGGCTTTCAACACTTTTATTCTTTCTATTTACTCTTTTTTTCGCCACTGGTCAAAACTCCAACCTCATCCATTTTACAAAAAAGGAATGTGATCAAAGCGTAAGCATAGAGCGAATAAGAGAACGTATTTCTAACATTCAATTAAAAAATGATAGCTTATTCATTCAATTAGCGTTTATTGCCAACTGTGCTTATACAGATTGGCATTATGCTGATGCAGTATTTAATAATGATACCCTTCATCTGACATATGGTTACCCCGAAAAGATAGTAAGCGACATTTCCGAAAATGGCGACACTATTATTTACTACAACTTATCACTTGATGAATGTAATTGCTATTTCGAATGCGAATATGTTTTAGCAGGTATTACTTCCATAAAATTTCCTATAACCTTCAATAATAGATTGATCATTTACTCAAAAGAAAAATATAAGACTTATCCTATTCGCTATCAAATACTACGAGGAGACACAATCAACTTAATTGATAAACATGGCTTTAAACAAGGCAAATGGCTTTTCCAAACGAATGATAGTGTGACATTTATTAATCGAACCTATCAGAATGATACTATAGTCGTTGGAGCTGATTACAAGTATCATCATAATGGTGAAATAAAATCGATAACAAACTGGGAAAATGATAATTATAAATCCTACAAAGAGTATAATATTGACGGCCAATTAATAAAAAATCAATTAAGCCCTTTCGAATAGTTTCTGGAATTCAGTTCAATGGTTCAATATTTGTTAGATATCAAACAACTAACAAAACCTTGAATAATGAAAACTATACTTTTAATTATCAGCCTTAGCCTATCCATGCTTAAAGTAAATGCTCAAAAAGAAGGCCAATACATTGCACTAAAAATTGATTCAATAGCCAAAGCAAATGATGTTACCTTGGCCTATTTGTTTCATGGAGCGGGTTTATTAGACGATAAGGGTAATGATAAATTAGTAATAGAAGCCCCCTTCCTTATTTGGCATGATTGCTATTATAACCTAAATCAAATTAAGCGTTTCCAAATAGTTGAGCGAAAGAGAAAAAAAGAAAAAATTATGTACTTCTATTTTAATTAAAGCATTAGTTATAAAAAACGTTCCTTAAGGGATATGTATACTTGAAGACATTTCTGTAACTAATCTCTTAATTATCCTACTAAAATGTAAGAAAGATAAAGATCTTATTAAGGCATTTATCTGAAATAGAAACAACTCATCAATTTGGCACTCTATTGGTATTCTTCATTAAATAGCATTGGCATTAATAAATACCAAATGCTAATTATTAAATTCACGCTGTATTTTTCATCTATGAAGAAACTATCTTACATATTACTTGGGTTATTAGTAGGTTTAATGCTGCAATGCAATTCACCTCGCCAAAAACAAGAAAAGTTAGTGGTATTTGCCGCCTCTAGCTTAAGCACTGTAATGGCTGAGCTGGCCGATTCATTTACGGTCAATCAAAATATCGAGATCAAGTTTAATTTAGGCTCAAGTGGCACCTTAGCAAGACAAATAGAACATGGGGCTCAAGCCGATGTCTATCTTTCGGCAAATATGAACTGGGTAAACTATCTGGATAAAAAAAGTTTGCTTAGTGACGAATATCAGACCACAGTAGCCTATAATCAATTGGTGTTGGTGGCGCATTTAGATCAAGCCAAAACTACCTTAGATAGTATTGAACTAGGCGACTTAATAAAGAATAAGCAAGTGGCCATAGGTGATCCATTGCATGTTCCAGCCGGTATATATGCTAAGCAAGTCATTAATTATTATCATCTCAACTCCGGTTCTGAATTTCAGTTGCTAAAAGCAAAAGATGTCAGATCAGCTTTGACATTGGTAGAACTCGGTGAAGCTCAATTTGGGATAGTGTATCAAACCGATGCCTTACTTTCCAAAAAGGTTATTAGCATTTATGAGTTCCCATCTGAATCGCATCATACTATCGAATATGGACTCGGGCTATGTGCGGCAAACAAACCTGCTAAATCCTTTTATAACTATCTCCTAAAATCGCCAAAGGCCAAAGCTATTTGGCTGAAACATGGATTTAAACTCTAAGTAATTATTATATTCGAATATGCTAAACGAATTATTCAGCTTTAACAATGCAGAGGTAGAAGCCATATGGTTATCACTTAAAGTGGCATTTTACTGCTCGCTTATAGCGCTACCATTGGCTATTCTGGCTGGATATTTCTTAGCCCGAAACGAATTTAGAGGCAAGGCCATTATAGAGAGTCTGATTCATTTGCCTTTGGTTATGCCACCTGTAACGACAGGTTATCTTCTTTTATTGGCATTCGGATCAAATTCCTGGTTTGGATCGTGGGTATTCGAAACCTTTGGCATTCGATTGGCTTTTTCTTTTCAGGCAGCCGTAATAGCATCCATTTTTGTTTCCTTTCCTCTCATCGTTCGATCGGTCAGAACTGCCATGGAAATGATAGATACCGGCCTGGAAGATGCATCGCGACTACTAGGAGCAAGCCGAATAAAAACCTTTTTTAAAATAAGTGTTCCATTGGCTTTGCCCGGAATTATTTCTGGTGGAATTCTAGGTTTTGCACGCTCTTTAGGTGAATTTGGGGCCACTATTACTTTTGCAGGAAATATTGAAGGTGAAACACAAACCTTACCTCTTGCTATATATGCTAAAATGCAAGTGCCTGGTCAGGAGTTGGGAACATTACGCTTAGTTTTGATTTCAGTTGTAATTTCATTTGTAGCCATGACTCTTTCAGAGTGGTACATTAAAAAAATGAAATCGAAAACCGCAGGCCTATGATTGATGTAAATATTATACTACAGCGAAATAACTTTGACATCCACATTAAAGAACAGTTTCATGCAGGTATAACCGGTATTTTCGGAGCTAGTGGCTCAGGTAAAACCTCTTTATTACAATCCATAGCCGGATTGGCAAATCCTCAAAAAGGAAGTATCTCCATACAAGATCGAGAAGTATTTAATGCCGAGAAAAAAATAAACATCCCTGTACAAAAGCGCAAAATTGGTTATGTATTTCAAGAAGGCCGCTTATTTCCTCACATGAGTATTGAAAAGAATTTGCTTTATGGAGTAAAAGAGAAAAGTTCTTTGACCTTTAATGAAGTAGTCAGTCTACTCAACTTAAATGATATACTTAAAAGTCGACCTTCAACTATATCAGGTGGAGAAAGACAACGAACGGCCTTGGGGCGAGCCTTATTGTCATCTCCGGATATACTTTTGCTTGATGAGCCTTTTTCAGCAGTTGATGTTCAGTTACGTGCTCAAATTCTACCCTTCCTTTTAAAAATACACCGCAAGGTGAATATTCCCATTTTAGTTGTTAGTCATGATTTACCCGATTTGCTAAAGTTGACAGATAAATTGTGTTTGATCGATCAGGGTAGGGTAGTTGGACATGATGATTACCATAAACTTTTGCGCTCTGCGAAAGCCATGCGCCTATTTGGCAAGAATTCAATTATGAATTCCATTGGTATGAAAGTAAAGAATATGGATCCTGAGAAAGGATTAACCATACTTTCTACAAATGGAGATGAGAACAATGTTAAAGTCAGATGTGAAAAAAGCCAATTAACATACCAGGTTGGTGAAGCTTTAAAAATATTTATTTCTTCAGACGATATTGCCTTATCAAAGGAGAAATTGACAGAAGTAACCATTCAAAATCAACTAAAAGGAAAAATTACGGAAATCATCCCGCGCGGCGCCACCAGCTTATGCCTGGTCGATGTTGGATTTCAGCTGGTGGTTGAAATTACGGCCGAATCGAGCCATCGTATGCATATGGAAAAAGGTAGTGAGGTATGGTGCCTGTTTAAATCAGTCGCCATTGATGTGGCGGGTTAATACTGATTATTATGCTCCGTTAATGGATTGATGCTTACCTCATCAACAAAAAAACTAAACCATACCTAAATATATATGCAATTGAAGCACATATTTATAACAAACTCAGGCGAAGAAGGCATCTACAATGACTTAGTTAAGGCTTTCCGGATTATAATACCATATTCCCAGCTGATATTGATGGTTTCCGTTAAGTAATAAGACTTTCCGAACTCGGAAATCTCTCAATTATATTCGGATAGCATTAACTTATATTCGGATAGCATTAACTAGCTTTCGGAGAACTTTCACTTACACCCGCAAAATATCAACTTATCATCGGAATATCTTAATACTTAATAGAATATCTTAATGTCATAACGGAAAGTATTTATCTCAGTGAATATTCCCGGATTGTGTGTTTCGTCTTTGAGACTTTAAATTATTTCTTCTCCTTCCTTTTAACCTTTTTCATTTTTGCGCATCTTTAGTGTAAAGAACCACAAATCTTGAAAAACACAATCAGTTCAACTGAGCGATTATTGGAGCAGTGTAAAAATGGCGATGAACGTGCCCGTTTTGCAGTGTATAAGCAGTATGTGAATGCCATGTATAATTCAGCATTCCGTATTGTAGGTAATCAGTTCGATGCCGAAGATGTGGTTCAGGATGCTTTTGTTAAAGCCTTCAAAAAAATAAATACGCTCAAAGAACTTAAAGCCTTTTCATCGTGGCTTAAGCAAATTGTGGTCAACGAAAGTATTAGTTTGATTCGAAAGCAAAAACGTTTGTTAATCGCCGTAGAGTCTCCAGGTGAATTACCTGATTTAGAAGAGCCGGAAGAAGAATTGGACTTTCCAATGGCTAAAGTGATGGCGGCTGTAATGGAATTACCAGAAGGTGCCAGAGTGGTATTTACACTGAGGGTAATTGAAGATTACAAGTTTAATGATATTGCCCAAATTACAGGACAAACCGTCAACAATTGCAAAGTTCAATTTCATCGTTCGAAAAAATTATTAAACAGCAAGCTTAAAAATACCTTATATGCAGAATAAGTGGGAAAATTATTTTAAGGATAATGAGGAAGCAGCAGATGTATTTAAGGCTGATGAGGAACGGATGTGGCGAAATATCAATTCCGAATTAAATAGCTCGAAATTCTCGCTAAAGAAGGTATTGGTTGCGGTAGTTGCGGCTGCTTCAATAATTATAGCCATTAGTATGATTGTTCGTCATGAAATGATGATGCAGATGCAATTGGAAAGTCTGGCTGCTATAAATGAAGAACTGGCAGAAAAAGAACACGACTATATCAATCAGGTCTCACTAAAATGGAATGAGTATAAAGCTCTAAGCTCATCAGAAAATGATGTAACGCCACTATTGATGGAAGAATTACAGTTATTGGACACCATCTATCAAAAAGGATTATCCGATATAAAAGACCATGGTTACAACGAGCGCGCCGTTGTAATTATGCTCAACACCTATGAAAAGCGTTTAAGAATAATTGAGCGCTTAATTAATGAAAAACGTAAACAAGAAAGAGATGAAAACAAGTCTAATCATATCCATATTTAGGAAACCAATTCTTATTATAGCAGCTCTGCTGTGTTTGAGCTCTGTACATGCACAAGAGCAAATAAAGCTTGCTACAAAAGAAGTTAAGACGGGAAGCCATCCCACTATTAATGTCAGTCTTTACAGCACAAAAACAGAAATTATACCTTCAATTGATGGAACAATAAAAGCTGAATTAAAGTATAGGGTTAATGACAAGGAAGAACATTATTCCAAGCTTCAGGAAATGATCGAAAAGGACTTAATAAATGTGTCAGGTAAGGAAATTACCATTGATTTAAGTCACATCAGAAGTTCGGCCATCGAGATTATGGGAATCAAACGTAATAAGGTAACCATTAAGTCAAAAAATAGCGATGAATCCATTAAGGTGAAAGGTTTGTACATTGAATACCTTAAGGTATGGGTCCCATCTTCATTTGATTTTAAGTTAAATGCAAAATACACCAGTGTTAATATAGGCACCCCCATCAAAGGCTATTGCCATATTGATCTTTACGACACTCAATTGAATGCTATGAATATCGATGGCGAGCTCTACGGTAAAGGAAAGTATTCGAAAATTAGAGTCGGTAAACACCTTAGCTCAAAGTTAGATTTATACGAGTGTAATTTTGATGGTGGAGAAACCAGTAGTAGCACCATTAGTGCCAAATATTCCACTATTGAATTAGCCGATCTGCAAGACTTGAAACTGGAGATGTATGAAGGCATGCTTTCTGCTGATAATGTATCCTCGGCGTTTATCACCAGCAAATATGCGCAACTGGCAATGAATGAAATTGGCACGCTTAAATTGGAAGCTTATGAAGGTAAATGTGCATTTGAGAGTGTTGAAGAATTATACCTTAAGGCCAAATATTTAGATATTGCCGCAAGCAAGGTGCATAGCTTTAAGATGAATGAAGGCTATGAAAACAACCTGGCCTTTGATGTAGTTGATGAGCTTACAAGCGAAAATGGGAAATACAATAAATTTGCCATTGACAGGCTGAACCAAAGCTTGTTGTTATCCGGTTATGAAGATGAGCTGGATCTTGGTTCAATGTCTGGAGAGTTCAAAGAACTTAATATATCAGGCAAATACATAGATGCATATATCACTATTCAATCTCCTAAACCATACAGCTTAATGGGCAAAGTCCAGTATCCTGATTTTATTCTGGAAGAAAATCTCTATCATATTCGAAAAAAGATAGGAGACAGCGATAATATTGAGATTGATTATACTTTTCAGGAAATAAATGAAACATCACCCATCATTAAAGTTAATGGTTATGAGATTGACTTCACTCTAAAGCATCGCTAAGAATTTTCAAGAACTTGTTATCTTGAATGCTCAATAAATAGAGTAATGAGGGCAATTGATGAGTTTATTCTACAGCAACCTGAGCCGGAAAGCAGCGTGTTTTCGGTATTGAGAAATTTCATTCCAACTGTAGATCCAGATATAACAGAAGAGTGGAAGTATAAACTTCCATTCTTTTATTACAAGGGAAAAATGTTTTGTTACCTGTGGAAGGATAAAAGAACTCGTGAACCATATATCGGAGTCATAAAAGGAGGCATGATGGACCATCCCCTTTTGGAAATGGGAGATCGCAAACGGATGAAAATTCTGCGAATTAATCCAAATGAAGATATTCCGTTGGATGTAATTCGGGAGGTATTGCAATGGGCATTAAGTTTCTATTAAGATCAAATTGTTGTAAATGATATTTAAATCAATCAAAATAGTTTTCGTATTCCTAATTCTAACCATAATAACTCAGGTTGGCGGTATTGTATATCTGGTCTGTTTATTCATTGACCAGCTTTGGAAGAAGAGATTTCGATTAAAACTTCTAAGCCTTTTTCTGATAGTTTACAGCATTTCAACCCTATGGATTGTCCCAACAATAGCTAAGTATGGAGGACGTGAAAAGGTAATTTCAAAGGAAAATATTCAGCCTGCTAATGTGATGACAGTTTTTCTAAACCGCAACTATGTCACTAAAGAAATGAATATCTATCTGGATAAAGTTTCAACTCAACTTTCAAAGACGGATAATAATATAAAATTACGCTATCTGGATGCCTGCTTCCCATTCTTTGATGGATTCCCTTTACTTCCACATTTAAGTCATAATGACGGGCGTAAAATTGATTTTAGTTTGGTCTACGAAAATGAAGCAGGTAGAATTATTAATGCCGGTAAATCAATTAGTGGATATGGTGTTTTTGAAGATCCTGAAAGGATGGAATATAAACAATGTGAAACCTGCTTAAAGTTGGGTTACTGGCAATATGATTTTCCGAAATATTTAACTTTTGGCCAAATCAATAAAGAAATACAGTTTTCGTCAAAAGGAACAGCAACTCTTATTCGATGTTTACTTACTGTTGATGGAATAGGCAAACTATTTATCGAACCGCACCTTAAACAACGAATGAAGCTAAGCGATTCAAGAATCCGATTTCAAGGCTGCCGATCAGTGCGACATGATGATCATATACACGTGCAAATCAAGTAATATTACATTCTACTCTTCCTTATTATAATGGCATGTTGGAGGATCACCAATTGGAATTACAACAATTTCATTTTTACACGACGGGCACAAATAGATTTCACAACCGGTGCAACAAAAGCAATTGCAGCAAGTCCTATCCAAATCTGTTTTTACATAAACCGATTGGCAATTTTTACATTGTATCGAATCATCAGGTTTCATAACTTTTGAATAGTTAATGACAATATAATACCAAATGTATTACGAAATGAAGGATAATGTAATATTCTTAACAATTTGCATAAGGTCAAAACAGAATCGCAAATTGATTTTTTCATCAACATTCAATGTCTATAAAATTTAATCAGGGATTATATAACAACAAAGGATAGACCAATAGTCCATCCTTTGCTTCTATTATAGAAAAACTATTTCTTCACTATTCGCTTGATAGCATATTCATTATTCAACATCACCTTAAGTATATATACACCTTGTTTAAGTTTTGATGCACTTACTTGAATCTTCCCATCTAAATAAATATATGGAAGTTTAAACTCCTGACCCGTTGCCGAAACAGCGTAAATATCAGTCACTTGCTTCTCGCTCAGCATCGTCATCGTAAAACTATCATTCACCGGATTAGGGTAGACATTAAGTGCACTACTCTTTTCAGAATTAAGGGATGTAGCCAAATCTTTTACGTTAATTACAAATGACTGTGAAACAGATCCATTTCTTCCATCATCTGCAGTAATTGTAACTATAACTGAACCGTTTGCTTGCGCGTAGAAAATAAAGACATTTCCTCCTTGATCATTCCAGGCAATACCTTCACGAGAAAAAGAAACGGAGTACGTTAGTACATCACCATCGGGGTCGCTAAAATAAGAACCCGCATTTAAAGTAAATTGTGAATTTGACGGATCCAGATTTACATTCTGAATATCAAGTTCAATCACAGGCGCCTGATTCTGCTGCACTACAACTTCAAAATGTTCAAATACCGGATCCCAGTTATTGTCCGTACATTCAATCTCGATGCTTGCCAATCCATTTGCAAGAGGCGTTAATCGTAGCTCAGAACCATTGTCAACTACTGGGAATACAACGGAATTATCAGATGATGTCACCGTAAAATACAATTGGTCATTATCCGGATCCTTAAACACATCATTTAAATCAATGACATCATTATAGGTTGAATAAATGACTTTGTTACCAATTGGATTAGCTAAATATGGTGCAGCATTATTAAATATTTCAAGATTTATTACTGATGAGGCTGATGGATTCACCGGATCGTTACTATTGAAATCAATACTTGCCTGATAATGGCCATCGCTTAATCCATATGGTTCAACTAATACATCTAATATTGAACTTTGACCTGCAGCAACTGATCCACTTAAACGCTCGGGAGTAAGCCAGGCTTTTGTAGATTGTATAACATTTAAATAGGTCTCCATTATGGTTTGCATATTGGTATCATCAATATATTGCCCACTTGTACCTGCGAACAATAAATAATGCATACGGCTTACACCTTCAAGATTATTAATTATATGCGTATCGTAATCGGTCCCTTGAGGGTAACTGTGAGTGACCTCTTCATTATCCTCTACAATAATTAAATGGTTAACCGATGGATCACCGGAATTGTAAACACGTTTCACATAAGCCTTGAAATTTTGGTTGCCCACCTGAGTAGTAATTACTGATCCGTCCACAGAACCTGAACCATCCGCACCAAGATTGCCTGTTATCGAAAATTCATTGACATTATCTAAATCAGCAACCAGAACAAATAATCCATTAAGTTTTGAAGTAAAATAGGCACCTCCAGGACCAAAGGCTCCTCCTTCTACAATCGTATTATTTGAATAACTGATGCTATTCAAATAGTTTGTATTAAGAATATTTCCACCATCAAACATATCTCCACCTCCATCATTAATGTTGTTTCCTGCAACACCATCAATAAAATTATAGCGGTACGAAATGGCATCACTAACATCCTGTCCTGAGACAGCTAAGCTATCCATTATACTTTGAAGAGTTGAGCCTGTAGAATAAGCATTATCGCTAAAAGATACGCTTATATTATAATTCAACGGACTACCACCATCAGTATTATCAATAACTATAGCTTCTGATTGTGTATCCTGAGCCCGCATTAAAATGTCGAATTGAGGTGGTGAAACGGATAATACCGGAGGAGTAAAGCAATAAGCTTCCAAAACAACAGTATCCCTCATCTCCAATGTATTGGTTTCAATTATAAAATAAGCTTCATCTTCACCAATACCTGAAGGAACATATCTTACATCAATTGTCCGATAGGCTTTGGGTGCCAGGGTAAATCCGTCTGTGCTGACTTCAAATTCATTATTGCTTGTTCTAAGATCCGAAACAACCAGATCTTTGGTTCCTGTGTTCTGTACGATAACCTGAGCAGATTTAGATTGACCCTCATATACTAATCCATAACGCAGCGTATCAGTCATAAAATTAGAACGGGCAATACCCTCAACATTCAAGAGGGCATCAACATTCATTAATGTCTGAGTAGGATCATTTGTTACCAACTTTACTTTGGCATTGTAACTCCCTTCCAACAAAGCTGTCGCATCAAACTTTAATTTCATATCATGCGACTCACCAGATGCAATGCTATCTACAGGGTAATGATTTAGCCATAACCAATCGTTTTTATTGGCCAACCATCGAATTGCATTTATCCCCAAGCGTAATTGTTCAGCATTTGGATTAAACATCCCATTACTATTACTAACAACAATGCGTCCTTCCCCTAATTCAGCCGCAGCAACTATGGTATTTCCGTTAGTATCTTTAATTACTGAATGGCTTTCGTCTTCGACATTTAGAGTAATATATGCATTGTTGTAAACATATTGATCTAAGCCATTAGTAATAGCATGGTCCGATAATATTTCAGTTGTTCCGTTATTAGAATATTGATTTTCAAAACTAATACCAGCTTCTTGAGCTATACTCTGAATAATACTATTGCTTGTGGACAGATCAAGGAAGAGCCCTTTACCACTTTTTACCCAACGAACAATCCAGTCTGCAATACGATCATTGATATAATAATTACCGGAGTAATAGAGCACATCGGCATCTATATTAGTAGTATCAATATTTCCATAAGATGCTGTAGCGCCATATTGCCATAGTTTTGCCACCAGGTTTATAGCATTGGTACCATCAAATGCAAAAACTGAGTGACCGGATAAATCGACATGATTCGTATCAGCAACTATTCCTTGTGTTGAACTGAATTGCTCAATAATTATGGTATCCACACTTAATGCAGAATTACCCTGGTTGTTTATGACTAAATCGCGTTCAGAGCTTTCATCACTAAACAAATTTTCCACAATTGAAGCAGATACATCTAGTATTGGCGGCAACACAACATTAGCTCGAAGAGGAACAACTAAAGCTGGTGAATCAAAATCAGAACTATTAATGGTTATAGTTTCATCATAGAATTGAGCATTCAAAGGCAGAAAATCAACTCGCAGGCTTATGCTTGTCCTTGGTGCAACCTGAACAGCTTCGAAGTTGATTTGAAATTCAGCATTACTAAGCTCTATACTTGTGATGTCAAGATTTCTGGTTCCTGTATTTCTAATCACCAGGAAAGCCGAATCTGAATGATTCACATATGTTTTAGGAAAATAAACGTTTGACGATGCTTCAATATTTTCAATACCGGTAAGATCTAAACGTAATGGAACTAGTTTTTCACCAGCCTGAAGATCATTACTGCCCACCTTAATATCTGCAATATACACTCCTTCTAACAGGCCCTCAGTTCTAATTTCGTAATTAGTTCCTCCTGCAGAATTCCGTTCAATTCGATTTAAACCTTCGTCTATACTTATCCAATTCAATTTTTCACTTACTCCCCATGCCATTGCATTGGAAAAAAGCTGAGTATGATTTGGAACATCATAGTCCTGATAAACAAAAACCTCATCACAAACAAAGAGAACTTTTCCTTCACCAAAAGTTGAAGCTGCTGCAAACACATTAGAATTAGCATCTAAAATTATTGCTTCAGCTGCTCCGGAAAGACTTAACGTTGCCAAGGCACTTCCATAAATAGAAAAGTTGCTAATCTGATCCGTTAGCATATGATCTATAACAGTAGCACTTCCTGACAGGCTATTCAGGTCATCGGTATAAATTCCACATTCACTAAACAGCTCCCTATACATATAATGTGCATCATCACCTGTAGCTATAACGAACCCTCCTTCAGACATCCACGTTTTGAAAAACGCCACATCATTAGAAATCCAGGTACTCATATCATCGATAATCAAAACATCCATAGTATCCATGGCTGTTTGATAATTGATAGAATTAACTAAGGCTGTTCTTGCTCCGCTCGACCTGAGATCCGCATCCAAATATGAATATTCATTAAAACTATATCCACTAAATGCTACATTCACCCCGTTATATTCCTGACTAAGAGGAAATTTGCGTTGCTCAGCACTTAAGAAATAGGGCGATTCTCCTTCACTGTAGTTAAGCACTTTAGCAAGAAGGTGCAATTCAGTACTAGTTTGAATGACATCCTTTTGATATGTATCCAACAGTTGTGCATTAAAAACAAGTGCACCTCCATTTCCATTTGAGACACTTAAAACGTCTTCTAAATTTTCGCCACTTGTTAAAGCAACTCGTATCGTATCTAAAGAAACATTCAACACTGGAGCTTCATCTACAGTAACAACTTGACCGAAATCATCGCTTGAAGTACAGTTTTCAACACTTAGATTCACAGTAAATTCACCTGATGAGCTAAAGCTATGTAAAGGATTTTGTTCTTCACTACTGGTACCATCCCCGAAATTCCAATTCCATATGTAAGGCTCAAAAAGTGATGCATCTTCGAATTGATAAGCAAAATTCAATGGAATATTTTGTTCTGGTAAAGTAAAAGCAGCCTCAACCGGATTTCCATCACCATATTCTTCAGAGGTCCATGATAGTTCAAAGCCACTTCTGGTTATAGATCCATCAGAACTAAATGTAATTAAAACTTCGGATGAACTCGAAATCACCGAAACGGGCAAATTACTTAAGCTCCCTCTATACTCACCAAGAATCGCAGCACTGCTTGTGTTTCCATCATAAATGATCATTCTATCACAACAACTTTCAGAGTCAAAAGCATTAATGGTAATATTGATGCTTTTTGCACAATCGGGATCAATCAAAAATTGATAGGATTCGCTGTTGGAATAGTTGCCGGATGCACCCCCTGAATCATAGAGTCGTCCACTCATCATGGTACTTTCGGTATCAGTACCCATAATCAATTCATCAATTACATTAATGCTTTTTGATATGGTGGTACTTCCAAATTCATTGGTAGCCGTAAGCTCTATTGTATAAGTTCCAATCGATGCAAAACTAACTTGTGGATTTTGTACCGAAGAAGTACTTGGCGTTCCCCCTTCAAAAGTCCACGACCATTGTGTTGGCAGATTTATCGATCTATCTTCAAAACTTACCCTTTCATTAATTAGAACAACTTCACTACTCATTCCAAAATCGGCTTCAGGTGCTTCTGTGTTAGCCGTTAAATAAACGGTGTAGTCTTCATACTGTCCGTAGTTCGAGTCAGTTGAACCATTTTGCAAGGCCGGATATCCACTTGCTTCAGAACCAACCCTAAGGCGTAAAGGACTATCGTGTACACTTCCCCTCGGAATCATAATATCCCCTGAATGAGTCGTGCTATTTAATGAGCTAAAAATTAATTCACCATCATCCTCAAATCGACCATCGCCATTTAAATCTAACCAAACATAAACATCTTCGGCACTCCCATTAGCAATAAATAAATTTTGAATGTTGCCTTCCCTTAAGTCAATTCGTTCAAGACAGGTAAAATCAGTATAACCTTCATCTGCATATCCCGACATACGATACATATTGGCAAAACCAACATATCCTATTCCGCCATTTCCTCCATTTAACGATTGCGGTTCACGCTCTGCTGCAATTGGACCTCCTTCATCACTAATTTTAATATAATTCTCTGCCAGATAGCTATGTTCGCCAGAACATCCTTCGGTTCCCATTGCTTTGAGAGCAATACTATAATCACCAGCTGCACTAAACTCATGATTTAGTACCTCATTCGTTTCAACTAAAACATCATTGACATACCATTCATAATTGGTGGCATTACGACTATAGTTATCAAATAAAATGGTAGCAGGTGCCGTACATGAATATTGATCTTCAGCACCAAAATAAGCACGAGGCGCTCCATCGAAAACATTACCAACACCTACAGCATGCCAGGCATTAGTTACTTCAACCACTTCATTCGAACATTCTCCATAGAGATCAAGAGCTGCCTGAATGGAGTAGTATCGAGCCATGTCAAATGAACTGTATCTGGATAAATAGACCGTTAATGTTCTGTAAGCAATGGCCTCGGCAGCCTCCATACCGATAGCGTTAATAATATAGACATCACCGTTATCATTTGTTCCGGATCCTCCTTCGCATAAGAGATAAAACCAATAATTAGGAACTGAAGAATTGGTATGTACACCACCGTAATCACCAGTGCCAGAATACCAATAATTACCCAAATATGTATCCGGGTATCCTAAGCTATTGGGGTCCTCCATACTTCTAAAAGGAGTTCCGCTAACATTAACTTGCTCTCCAATTAAGAAATTAGCCTCATCCGGATTAGCATAAAAATCTATTGCAACCCCAAAAATATCACTGAATGACTCGTTTAATGCACCAGGTTCATTCTCATAAATAAGGTCAGCTGTAAATGTGGTTAAACCATGTGAAATTTCATGAGCAACAATATCCAATGAAGTCAGCGGATAATATTCAACTCCATCACCATCACCATAGGTCATTCTTTCGCCGTCCCAAAAGGCGTTGGCATAATTAGATCCGTAATGTACGTAACTATTAAGGGCAAAGCCGTTATCATCAATTGAATTACGCCCAAATTTTTCATAGAAATAATCAAAGGTCTTTTCTGAGCCAAAATGGGCATCATAAGCTGCTCTGTCTATTTCATTATCCCACACATTATCAGCATCAACAAAACTTGTCGCACTATAATAATTCGATCCATTGTTTAAATTGAGAGTTGCAATACCATTTCCTCTACTATTCTCATATAATGTATATTCAGTACTTGAATTATTAGTCGTAATTTCAACAAGCCCACTATAGAGCGTATTTGCTCTACCTGTTTCATCTGTATCATTAATTCGGGAAACTCTTTTAATGACTTCTCCGGTCTCTGCACTAAGATATATGTATTCGCGACTAAGGGGAACTAAAGAGTATACATCAACCTTATAACACAATATTAATTGTTCATCTACAGGCAGGTATAACAACTCAGCTTCAGGGTAAAGGGCCTTATTATCACTCCAGTTAAATTGTTTTGAATCAACTGACTCAATAGCTGTTTGGATAGCTGAATTCGCATCAACATATTTTTTAATTGGGCCATAATCACCTTTGATGCTATTTCCACTTGCACTTTTTAGAACGCCCTTGGAATAATGTGATGTGAACACCATTCCTTCAATGGCTATTCCCTTATAATATAATTGATTCTTAATGTGTTGATTGCCTTTGGTATCATAAAAGCTTTTGGATGGTTTTAACACATAGGAGTTATCCAATTGTAATGCACTTGTAAGCATATCTATTTGGTTAACCCCAGCCTTTAATGATGTTTCATTAAACTTAATGAATTGAATATGTCCTGTCTGTTCATCCAGCTTTACTACACTACTGCCTTCTACCCGCTTTTGGGCTTCAGTTCCTACTAATTCCTGAGAAATAATAGGCATAAGTACAAATAATGCACTAAGCAATAGAAAGAAATATTTTTTCATAAATAATATATGATGTTTAGCTCTGTGTGCGTGTAAAATAAATACAATGAACCATGAAATCAAAACATTGAATATTGGGCAAGTATTTGATAATATGCACATCCCGTTATACCCAAGGCATTATAGAATTCCTTTCAAAATAGAATAATTATAAATTAATCTACTTACTATTTCATTCATATTGTTAATCACGATATAGCTTGTATTCGTCAAATTATTAGCAAATATTTCTCTGACTTTAGATAATTAGATGTTAAATAACATTGGCATGGTAATTGCGTATTTCACAATTGTTAATTAATTTTATTACGATTAATACAACCTAAACCTCAAACTAATGGATCGACCTATCAGAGTACCTCTACGTATTATCCGCAGACGTTTAAAATTTCCCAATTATTTTATTACTTATCAGATTCTCATCATTGTCTTAATAATAGTGTTGTTGTTAGTATAAAGACACTTTAGGTAATTAATGAATTTATAGCTTTCAATTTTTCGCTTGGCATAAGGACATAGTAAATTTAATTTCGGATATTCATTGTTGAATTAACAGTGTGAAAAAGGTTTGCTTATGCGAAGCGATAAATATTTGAAATAACATGGAAATCAGCCAGATATATATGTATCCCATTAAATCAATGGGCGGAATAAGCTTGACAGAATGTGAGTTAGATCGTTTTGGTTTAAAATATGACAGAAGATGGATGCTAGTGGATAAGAATGGTAATTTCTTAACACAGCGACATCATGCCAAGATGTGTTTATTCAATATTGCCATACAAGACGAAAGCCTCTTAATTACGCATAAAAATGACGCTAAAATAAACCTGGTCGTACCATTTACTCCTAATATGGACACCACTTTAGAAGTAAAAGTCTGGGATGATGTATGCGAATCTCAGCTTGTTGATACTGCAATAGACCAAGAATTATCATTGATATTTGGAGAAGAAGTTCATTTGGTTCTAATGCCCGACCATATTAAAAGACAAGTAGACAAACGTTATGCCCCTGAAGGTTCAACTACTGCCTTTAGCGATGGTTATCCTTTATTAATGATTAGTGAAGCTTCACTTGAATTATTGAATACAAAACTTGAACATGCAATTGAGATGAGGCGTTTTCGCCCCAACTTGGTCATTAAGGGCGGTTACGCCCATTGCGAAGATCAAAAAGGAATATGGCAAATTGGGCAATATAAATTTCAAGCCGTGAAGCCATGTTCTCGCTGTGTGGTTACAACGATCAATCCCGATACTTCAAATAAAAGCCCTGAACCATTACGCACGCTATCATCATATCGAAAACAAGATGGGAAAGTAATGTTTGGGATGAATATGCTACATCAAAACTTTAATGCAAAGCTGAAGCTAGGTGATAAAGTATCATTTTTAGATTAAAATATTCCTTCTATTAAAACCTTGATGACCAAAAATATTTTGAGGTAATATTAAATTTAATTCAAGATTAAGAATCATTGGTCAGTTCTTCAACTCTCATTAGCCTGCATTTTGCTTCTTCTTAATCAAACCATGCAATAATGGGTTATCATACATTATTTTTATGTCCTTTTCGAAGTCATAAAGGGTCAATTCTCGCAATCGATAATAAGATGTCCAATAGGTTTCTAAAGACTTTATATAATCCCGTTTTGCTTTTTCTCGTTCTGATAGTGAAATATTCAAGTCCGTAATGCTTATCTCACCATTTTGAAATTTTTTAAGTGCAATTAAATATCCATTTTCTGCTACGTTATCGGCTTCTTCCGCTATTTCCAATTGCTCTTTTAATAACCCGAATTGCTCTACCTGAACAATAACTGTTCGTTCAAAATTCTCACGATCCTGTTCCACATCAAACAAAACTAGATCACGCTTACTTTCAGCCAACTTTACATTTGAAGAAGATTTACCCCAATCCAATATGGGAATCGCAACTGATAACCTTAAAGACTTTTGATTAACCGTATTATCGTATACTCCCATGACGTCTTCCGCAATATTGGTGGTTCCGTAGGTACCCTTTACGGTCGCCGCCAAACCATTGTTTCTTTTCGCTCTCGTTAAATCTCTATCAGCTTCAATTAAACGTCTTTCATATTGCGTTGATTCCTTTCTGTTCTCTAATGCTTCCTGCAGGGCCTTATCCGAATCGATGTAAAACAAGTACATATCCAAAGGCATAATTAATTCAATATTGCTGGATTGTTCCAAACCTATGTATTTCTTAAGTTCAAAATCAGCATTTCGCAAATCCATATTAGCCTGAGATAGTGCTTTTTTGGCAGTAAGAACAGAAAGCTTTATTCTTGAATAGTCATTTTCACTAATGGTACCCAATTTCATCTTGGTTTCAGCAATACGAAGATTATCCTTACTATTTTTCAAGTTATTTTCAGCCAACTTAAAATTAGTTTGAACTCTTAAATAATTGAAGAAGCGACTTGTAGCATATCGTGATATTTCTTCTATGGTTTCTACAAAGTTCTTTTGCGCTTCATCATAAAGTAAAGGTTCCGTTTTGCGAGACCATTTCATCCAATTGTAGGCAAAAATTGGTTGAGTAATCCCAACTAAAAATGGATCGCCTTTAAAATTGGTATAATCATGAATCAAATCCTCGTATCTAAACAGCGTACTTTTGGCGTAAATCTGCATTCCTAACTGAGGGATAGCTTGCCTTATCGCTAACTGGGCACTATTTTCGATATAACCTACTTCTCTAAATTGAACACTACCATCATTCTGAGTAACCGGTCTTGTTCCTTCGTAATAATTTGGCAGATCACCTGTTAAAATCAGTTGTGGCCTAAACTGTGCCTGAAAGTTTTTATATCGCCAAAAATAATTCTCATAACGATTTTGCGCATACTTTACTGATGACGATTGATGAATGGCTAAATCAACAACATTCTTTAGTGTCAAATTAAGCTTTCCGTTGGAAGAAATCTGAGCTTGAGCTGTACTAGCCCATATAAGTATAGTGGTAACAAATATTTTCCTAAATCCGTCCTTCATCCTTATCATGGCAATTGAATTTTTACAGCTTGTAGATGTTTTATTCCATTGATATCAGAAGTAACAAGTTCACTACCTTCTTCAATTCCTTCTTTTAATTCAATATATTCATCCGTAACAAGTCCTACCAATATCTTTTCACGAATGGCACTATCCTTATCTATTACAAAAGTGTATTGCTGATTCTGTTTATTGAATGCTGGTCCATTGGCAATACGTAATACATCTTTTCTAGAGCGTTTCACAATCTGAAGTCCCACTCTTAAATTAGGTGCAAGACTTGAATGCTTGCTTTCCGTTAATCCAACAGTAAACACAACTTTTCCATCCTCAAGTGTTGGCCTTACAATTCCAATACGTCCTTCCAGGCGATCTTTATCAATCATGACATAAGCACGACGACCGGTTTTGATCAACCTTTTGAATTTATCATCAATACTTGCTCTAATCTCAAAACGCGTTAAATCAGACATGCTAACCAACAATTTATCGCCTTGAATCTTCTCACCCTCCTTACCATGAATATTTAAAATAATTCCATCGGATGGTGCCTTTACCGTCATCCGCTCTAAAAGGGCTATTTGATTCGCCTTATCCTTCTCTTGCATTTCAATTTGCAATAGTAAGCCTTTCTCCTCAGCCTTAAGTTGCTGAAGTTTGATCGCATTCTTTTGCTTGGCTAATTGCAAATCTTTCTCAGCAAGAACCAACTCCTGTTTCGACTTTTCAAACTTCGCTTGTGAAATACCTCCTACTTCAAGTAATTGCTCCTGATCTGCCAACATTGATTTAATAGACGCAATTTTTAACTTTTTCACCTCCACATTATACGCCAAATCAGCTCGTGTGCTTCGTGCATTCAAAAGCGTTTTTTCAAGATTATTTTGCTTTACCTCAATCTGATCAGTGATGTGATCAATTTTATTTTTAATATCAGCTGTATTTAGACGTACAATCACATCTCCTTGCTTTACTTTCTGGCCTGATTTTTTAACAATCTGCTGGATTATACTTGAGGAAGGGCTTAACAACAGAACTTCATTGGCAGGTTGTACAACTCCTTCAGTCAATTCATAATTTTCAACTAAACCACGTTCTACAATGGCCGTAGTAAAATCGCCCTTAATAAGTGTAGATTGCTTTTGTGTGCATGCACCAAAGAATAAGATTAAGAATAATAAAAGCGTAAATGAGGTGTTTATTTTTTTGTTTATCATTTTATACGGTCTGAAAAGGTTTTGCTGCGTTCACAAAAGTAATATTTACTTTTAATTGAACCGGCCAGAAATTGACTCAAATTAGGTTGTAAATTGTATTATTAACTGTCAAATATGTTCATTTTACAGGAAGTACAAATTAATACTCTAATAAAAGCAAATAAGGCCAGAGTTATTCAACTCTAGCCTTATTCGTAATAAATGCAATTAAGTTTTATTTTTTTGTATTCTTCCAAATATAGAATCCAGCTCCAAGTATTAACAGTAGAATAAGAATTGAACTCAAACTGGCTAACCATAATCCTGTTTGGAAAGATTTTGGTTCAAACTTAAATTCAATCGTATGCTCGCCTTCCGGTATCATTAATCCCCGAAGCACGTAGTTTGTTCTAAAATGATCAACAGCTTGTCCATCAACATAGGCATTCCAGCCTTTATCGTAATATACATCACTAAAAACAGCAACTTGATTTTGAGGTGTCTTTGATTCAAACACTAAATGGTTAGGAGCATATGTCATTAATTGGATAGATCCCTGAATAGAGTCAAGCGAATAAGAACCTACCAAATCACTGAATCGTTGATCAACTACTGCGGTTGTTTTTAGATTAACCCCACCAATAGCAGCAATTTCATCATCAGCATTTGCTACTTGTTTTATATTATTCACAAACCAGGCATTACCCATGTAGCTAGGATTAAAAACGGGAGCTGCTCCAGGATTATAAATGACATACTTGGTATTAAGCATATTTAAGATCGGCATGTGCTCCATTGCTTCTTCCAATTCACCAAGTGTTTGAGCCTGCTTAAGGGTCTGCATTAAGGTTTGCCAGTCGTTATGCAGATATCTATCGTATACATCCTGATAACGACGTAATTTAGCGCCATGGAACCCACCTACTGATTTATGCCAGTAAGGCGTAAACCCATCCTTAAACGGATCGCGGTAAATTGGAAATACACGATAGTAAAGGTCGCTATCTTTAAGGATCGCAGCATCTGCCTCTGACTTTGCAAATTCCTTCTTTGCCTTTGATTTGGTTTCAAATTTATCATTGTTCAAATAACGCTTATCAACTCCCCAAAGATCGATGAAGATAAGTATGGCCAAACCGCCAATTAAATACTTACTGCTTAGTTTGTTTTGTGTATAAAACCAAATCGATGCTGAACCTATTAGTATAAATACAAATGAACGCCAGGCATCGCCTACCATTAGCGTTTGTCGGGCAGCAACTAAATTGGATTCCAACAACTGATACATCATTGCCTGTTCTCCACCTTGCTTAATTTGTGCAGAGATAGACTGTATTTCATGAGGAGAAAGGAAATTGTAAAATGAATTAGGAAACAATGCCAAAATCAAACTTACGCCACCGGTTAATCCAAAAGCAATTAAAAACCATTTAGTATCTTGTTTTATCAACTCAGGTTTATCAATGATTGCTTTCAGTCCCAAAAATCCAAGAACAGGCATGGTAAAGGAAGCTAAGACCAAGGCCATTTCAACCGTTCGGAATTTATTATAGAGTGGAAAGTTATAAAACATCCAGTAGTTAAAGTCTTCGAAGTTTTTCCCCCATGCAAGCATTATGGAAAAAATTGTAACGGCTATCAACCACCACTTTTCTTTGCCTTTATAATAAAAAGCTCCAATAAAAAACAGGAAGCAGATGATGGCTCCGGCATAAACCGGTCCACTGGTAAATACACGACCACCCCAATATTGGCTGGATTGACCTACATATTCCTTTAATCTATTATCAACATTAGCCATGGCTTTGTTAGAACCGGCTATTGGTTCAGAAGCTCCTCCAACTACATTTGGGATTAAGAGGGTTAAGGTTTCATGTTTTCCATAACTCCATCCAAAGGCATAGCTCGGATCTAAACCTTTATTTTCTTTCTCTCCTTCAGGAGAACTTAATTCTGATGCTCCTCGAATGGAATATTTCCCATATTCATAGGTCGTCCAAAGGTTAGTTATATTGGGTAGGATGGCCAACATCGCCGCTAAACCAAGCACGGCCGATGTTTGCGCAAAAGCCTTTAAGGCCTTCTCTTTAATAGCATATATTAATTTTGATAGAATCAGAACCATCACCAGCATGGCCAAATAATAGGTTATTTGAACATGGTTATAGGCTATTTCCATTCCTAAGGCGACTGTTGTGAGTAGCGCTCCCAACCATTTATTTCGATTGTAAGCATATAAGATTCCAGCCACCACCGGAGCCATCAGAGCAATGGCGTAGGTTTTGGTAATATGCCCGGCAATAATAATAATTAGATTATATGATCCAAAAGCAAAAGCAATGGCCCCTATCGCACTTAGCCATGGATCTACCTTCATACTTAAAAGTAGTATATAAAAACCCAGCATGTAAAGGAAAACAATCGCAACCGTTTCGTAGGGTAAACCCATTCGCGTAATGGGGTTCATATAACTAAAAATGTTCTTTGAGGAATCACTCTTAATCTGATAGGCCGGCATACCACCAAACATGGAATTGGTCCACATGGATTTCTCACCAGTTTGCTTTTCGTAATCTGCTAACTCCTTCGACATACCAATAGCATGCGAATTATCTAATTGAGGAAGCTTTTTACCTTCCAGTACTGGAGCAAAATAAATAAAGCTCAACACTATAAAAATAAGTATGGCACCAAAGTATGGAATTAGGGCTTTTAACCTGTCAATCATGATTCTATTTTTAATTTGACGTGAAAATAAGCATACTTATCGGAAAAGAAAAAGAATTTAAAAGCCCGCTAACTTGGCTAGCGGGCTTTTAATATATTGTATGCTTATAAAGCTATTACTTAAGCTGTTTAAACAACTCTTTCATACTTACTTTTTCAGAAATAATACTGTGAAGATCAGCAATTTTAACTCGCTCTTGTTTCATTGTATCACGATAACGAATTGTTACCGTTTCATCTTCCAACGACTGATGATCGATGGTTACACAGAAAGGAGTTCCAATGGCATCCTGACGACGGTATCGCTTACCTATACTATCTTTTTCATCGTACTGACAATTGAAATCAAACTTCAAATCATTAACAATGTCTCGTGCTTTTTCAGGCAATCCATCCTTTTTAACCAATGGCATAACCGCAAGTTTAACAGGAGCCAAAACAGGAGGTAAATTTAAAACAACACGAGTTTCTTTCTTACCATCTTTGCCTTCCAGTTCTTCTTCGTTATATGCACCGGCCATAATACTTAAGAACATTCGATCCACTCCAATAGAAGTCTCAATCACATAAGGTACATAGCTCTTATTCAATTCCGGATCGAAATATTGTATCTTTTTACCTGAAAACTCCTGGTGTTGCGATAAATCAAAATCAGTTCGAGAATGAATTCCTTCTACTTCTTTAAATCCAAATGGCATTTTGAATTCCACATCAGTAGCGGCATTAGCATAGTGAGCTAATTTTTCATGATCATGAAAACGATACTTTTCATCACCCATTCCCATGGCTTTGTGCCATTTAATACGTGCTTCTTTCCAATATTCAAACCACTTCATTTCTTCTCCCGGACGAACAAAAAATTGCATTTCCATCTGTTCAAATTCACGCATACGGAAAATAAACTGACGTGCCACAATTTCGTTACGGAAAGCTTTACCTATTTGCGCAATCCCAAATGGCAATTTCATGCGACCTGTCTTTTGCACATTAAGGTAATTCACAAATATACCCTGTGCCGTTTCAGGGCGTAGATATAATTTTTGAGCACCTTCGGCTGTAGACCCCATTTCGGTAGAGAACATCAAATTAAACTGACGTACATCCGTCCAGTTTTTAGTTCCGGATACCGGACAAGCAATTTCATAATCAACAATAATCTGACGTAAATCTTCCAGATCATTATCATTTAATGCCTTTGCAAAACGCGTATGAACTTCTTCAATCTTCTTTTTATTGGATAACACACGAGGGTTAGTTTCAAGAAATTGTGCTTCATCAAAACTTTCGCCGAAACGCTTTTTCGCCTTTGTTACTTCTTTATTGATTTTCTCCTCAAATTTCTGAATCAGATCTTCAATCAATACATCAGCACGATAACGTTTCTTACTGTCCTTATTATCAATTAAAGGATCGTTAAAAGCATCCACATGACCCGAAGCTTTCCAAGTGGTTGGGTGCATAAATATAGCCGAATCCAATCCAACTACATTTTCATGCAAGCGCACCATTGCATCCCACCAATACTTTTTGATGTTATTCTTAAGTTCTACACCATTCTGACCGTAATCATAAACCGCACCTAATCCATCATACACTTCACTTGACTGGAAAACAAATCCGTATTCTTTACAGTGAGCCACCAATTTCTTAAAAACATCTTCTTGAGCCATATGTCTTAGTTATATTTTTTAAGCAAAGACGCAAAAATAGTTGAAATTTGATTATCTGCGAAGTTTCAAGCTAACTCTTTGCACATCTTTCCAATTGGCTGGCATATCTTAATGTAAAAGGTCTAGCCAAAATATTTTAAGACAACTATGTCTTTTTTGAAGATAATATCTTAACTTACAAATCACTTCCCTAACTATTGCTATTTATTAATTAAAAATTGTATCCTATGAAGACAACATTTACCTTGTTTTTATTGTGCGGAATCGTGAGTTTATCAATTGCTCAAAATCCGTTTAGTAAACGTGCAGATAAGCAAGCCAGGCAGTCTGTTCAAACGCTTAAAAAAGTGCAGGCCGGGCATCTCCCAACCAGTGTCATTACCGATTGGTGGAATAATAACAATTGGGAAAGTTCAACCACAACCGCCTTAAGTTATACAGCAGAAGGTTTAATTTGGATTGAAGAAAGTTCAAATTCTAAAAACACTTATACCTATTATGTTGATGGTATGCTAAAAGAGAAAATAAGTCAATTATGGGGCGGATCAAATTGGACCAACCAGACAAAAAAGACTTACGTCTACGATTCAGAGGGCAATGAATCGGAGCGTATTTATTACGATTGGATTGGAGGAATTTGGGTAATGTCCAGTGGAAACAGAATGGAAACAACATACGATGGTGAAGGTGATGTGTTGTCTGAGATTTCTTCTTACTATAATGCAGGTACAATGATGTGGGAAGAAAGCTATGGATATAAAAGTGAATATACCTACTCCAATGGCCTATTAACAGAACAGATCGAATATGATCGTCAAGGTGGTGCATGGGTGATTGA
Source organism: uncultured Carboxylicivirga sp. (assembly GCA_947503525.1). GTDB lineage: Bacteria > Bacteroidota > Bacteroidia > Bacteroidales > Marinilabiliaceae > Carboxylicivirga. The sequence continues at coordinate 306,374 of CANNEA010000002.1, forward strand.
AATGAAGCTTACCTGGCAATATGATGTAGATGATAAACTTGAAGGAGGTTTGATTTATGAACATGATGGCAGTAATTATAATCTGATGGGCCGTTATACAGAAGTTATCTGGGAATGGTGGGATCCTGCAGGGCATGTTGAAACCAGTTTAGTTCAAACATACACTCAGCAAACCTATGGTGGTCCAGCATACCCCAATGAAGAACCGGAAAACAACAGCCATTATATGAATGCAGAAAAAGCTGATGCTACATATCCTGGTGGTTTGGGTGGAGGAACTCCTCCCACTACCATTGAAATTTCTCAAACCTGGAATGGTTCAATGTGGGTTAACAGTGAAAAATGGACCTGGGAGCAAATGGCCGACTACGAAAGTTACCTAGATGAATCATGGGATGGTAGTTTATGGTTGAAGGTTGAGTTTAATAAAGACTATGAAACAGCTACTTTAAGCTACTACGAATATCATCAATATGATGATCTTGGTGTAATGACTTCTGCATCAAAATACAGCAAAAGCTACGATAGCTTTGGCAACCTGACAGAAGATAAATCAGAAGCGCATAATGGTGATGGGAATTGGGCTCAGGATTGGGGGCAAAAAGTAATAATTACCTATGATGGTGGTACAGATGATATCTTAATACGAATTACACAGCTTTGGGATAACGACACAGATATGTATATAAATAACATGCGTGAACGCTTTGATTATTCAGCTACCAATCTTGAAGCCATAGAAACTAAAGGGATAAAGATTTTCCCAACAGCATTCCGGAATAATCTGGCCGTACAATCCGCTTTTGAGGGACATGCCTATATTTATAATTTAAGCGGGGCTTTAGTTAAGGAGCAAGTAATTTCAGTTGGAGAAAATCGAATTGAAAGTGCTGATTTGGATAAGGGCTATTACCTGATAAAAGTATCTACTAAAGAAGGAGATGCCATTCAGAAAGTTATAAAACGTTAAGTGCAACAAACCAAATTAAAATAAATAAGGTCATTCAAATTAATTTGAATGGCCTTTTTCTGTACCTCTTCAAAAACTGTTTAAGTAGAAAAAACCGATGTTGAAAGCTTCGATTTTTTTTGTTTAGTTTAACATTAACAACAAATGAATTCTTAAGCCATCAAAACTATCCAAATCAGAACAACGGTAATTATAGCAAACAGAAACAAAGCTTTATATTTTTCTATCTTATGCTGTTGAATTATTCGTTTGTATGCCCTGTGATACTGACCATTTTTTTCATGCGAAGATTTCATTATTGATATAAGGTTTGTTTGGTTTCTAATATTATCCTTCATCCACTCTTGTCGATCTAATATTTACTTGCAACACCAAGCTGGACTTTTGAACAATCAGGACCAGGTTTTGAAAAACTTATCTAAAATAATAATTAATGATGATAATTAAAGTGTAATAGCTTAATTATTACCAATAAACCTATTTTATCGCTACAAACTCACTTTCCAATTGATGAATGCGACGTTCATTTTTCAAAATCTCATTTGACCATATATCTAATTCAAATATCTCCTCATTTATTAGAATTCCGTCATCATTGTAAACACATCTATTATCAAATATTAATTTATCATTCTGTTTAACAAAGGTACGAATCGCATTCCTATTCTGGTCATATACACACTCTTCAATCGCCTCATAACTACGCTCATAGTTACACATGATCTTTTTACTAACGTCTCCTGCTCGATTTTACTTTTTTACGCGTGAGCTTCGTTTTACCCTATTCCTTACAAATATCAGTTTGTTTCTGCCCTTGGGACTATCGCGTTGTTCAATTTCAAAAGTATTAATCGATTTAATTAATGGAGTGAGCTTTTGAAAACCATAATTACGGGGATCGAAATTTGGTTTCTTCTTTTGCAACAAACTACCCACATCACCTAAAAATGCCCAACCATCATCATCCGATAAATCATTAATAGTAGCAGCTATCCACTTTGTTTCCTTGGGCGTTATCTTATCGAATTCTTCCTTTTCAACATCCTTATCTTCTTCTGTTTCCTTTTCTTTGGATTTAGTTTTAAGAATTTCGATGTATATAAATTTATCACAGGCCACTATAAATGGGGTCGGCGTTTTCTTTTCACCAATACCAATAACCTGCATTCCGGCCTCACGCAGTCGCGTGGCTAAACGAGTAAAATCACTATCGCTTGATACCAGACAGAATCCATTGACCTTTTCAGAATAAAGGATATCCATGGCATCAATAATCATCGCTGAATCCGTAGCATTCTTTCCTGATGTGTAGGCATACTGTTGAATAGGAGTTATCGCATTCTCCAGTAACATGCTTTTCCATTTCGAAAGATTGGGTTTAGTCCAGTCTCCATAAATTCGTTTAATTGTTGGATTACCATATTTGGCAATTTCTTCCATCATTTCTTTAACGTGTGCCGATGGAATATTATCTCCATCTATAAGTACTGCCAAATTTATATTCATAGCTATGTTCTTTATTCTCGTAAGTTATAATCTTTTAACTGATTCCTTACTAGTTCAGTAGTAATCTTTTATTTATAATAAAATTTAATCAGTTCCTAGCTCAAAATCAAAATTACCATATGCAAGACCTTGTAAAGTCGGATTACCAACTCATATTAAAATAACGATAGATTGTAATTTCTATAAATGATATAACCAACTTTTTGCAGCTTTGAGTGAAGAGAATGTACGATAGGTGTAATTCGAAATTGATTGAGATGTTAATGTAAACATATAACTTAGAGCTGCATCCAATGGTTTGGTTACTATCACAGCGTGATTGACATGATCGTACGCTTGAATTCGTTTTTTTAAATCCTCAATAACATCAGGAAAATCTTGTATTTGAAATTTTGATACTGAATCCCCAAAATCATCGATTAGATTCAATTTTTTAATCCCATTATATGTTTTATCCAACCTGATAATATGTGACATTAATTCTTCAAGATCAACCTCATCCGATCTTTTCACATATATAATGTTTTCTTCTTGATTAAAACTGGATTCTATCATAACAGTCTCTTAATCACTAAAGTTACAATTTCATCGCCTTATGGAAAATTACAGAATAGTTGAGCAAAAACTTATCTTCAACCATACTTCTTATACACTTAATTATTTTCAAATCGAATAATAGATTGTCGATCTCTGTTAACCGTTAATTGAGTAACATCAGGGCGAGAATAATGACCCGCAGGATCAAAATTATGACGTTCTTCCAATACCCTATTAAAATCAATTGAACTAATAATCAAACCTTCTGAATCAACTACAGGTTCAACTACCCATTCTCCATCCGGGCCGGCTATACATGATCCACCATTGGCTAATGTTTGAGGGGCATTTACTAATATCTTTTCAAGATGTGGAGTATCTGCAGGAAAATCCTCTTTTCGCATAAGCCCCGAAGCAGATACAACAAATGATCTTGATTCTTTAGCTATAAATCGGGTAATATCATTGGTATTTGACTCAGATCCCGGCCATACCGCAATGTGCAGATTCTCGCCCATTCCATATAAAGCAGTACGGGACATTGGCATCCAGTTTTCCCAGCAATTCAATCCACCAACACAAAATTGTTTTAGATCATGAACTCGCAAACCATTACCATCACCAACAGACCAGGTTAATCTCTCCTCGTAAGTTGGTTGTAATTTCCGATGTACCGACTTAATCTCACCAATCGCATTAATATAAACCAATGAACAATACAGGCTGTGCCCACCGCGGTTTTTCGCTCTTTCAATAATTCCCAGATAGACTGCAATTTTATGCTTCTTAGCTAACTCGCAGATTTCATCTAAATCTCCTTTCTCAATTTGAATGGCATTTCGAATATAATGGGCATGAATTTCCTTTTGAACCTTCGAATTAAAAACAGCCCCATTAGTTAATGAAACCCAGAATGGATAACCGGGTAGCAGACTCTCACCGAATACAACAAATTCGCATTTCTCTTGTCCGGCATCCTCTATATAGGATTTAATCTTTTCAATCGTTTTTGCCTTATTTAGCCAAACAGGAGATATTTGTGCAATTGCTATTTTTAAAATGTGTTCATTACTCATACTAGAATTCTTTTAAGAGTCAGAAATCCATAATTTGTTTATGAAAATAGCACATTGATTTAGACATACAAAACAACTTATCTTTCTATTCTTAATTCAATAGGAACAAGCCTGATTATAATTATACAAAAAACGGGTGATTGCCAAAGACAATCACCCGCTTAAATTATAAAAGTATTGCTCTTAAATTGCAATTACTATAAGACCAATCATTAAGCAAAACACACCTGAAAATAAGATGGCAAAGACTTTTCGACTTGCTCCTTTCCATTCACCAGCAAGTATACCAGCAATATTCCCAAATAGTATGGATAGAGTTTGCATGGTTGCCCAACCTACTGATGAGCCTAGTTCACCTAAACTAATACTTCCCATGCCGTAAAACATAATGCTTAAATACCATATAACACCAGCAAATATTGGAAAAATCATATAATTCACCTTGCCCTGATAATTATTATAGGTGTTATTCTTACGAAGCAGGTATATGCAATATATGGCATTTGCAATAAACCCACCAGTCAAGGTAATACTCCAAACCGGATTTGCCGAATTTAGTAATGACGCTCCCATTTGTACAGCTTCATTTTGAATGGGCTTACCAAAAACGAAAGCGAAATTTATCATTGGCCCGAATACTCCAGCTAATAAACAGACTATTAATCCAATCACAAAGGTCTTTTTCGCGGCTGGCGAACCTGAATTTTCATTCGTTGCCTTTTTATTACCTGCTATCGAAACGATTGCAATTCCAATCAAAATAATTAATACACCAAGTATTATTTTTAGTCCAGTCGGACTAAGTAATTCTTCCGGATTGTTAATTGCCATTGGCATAATTGTACCCACAGCATTAATCAAGCCCAGCATGATTGGTAAGCTTAAGGATATACCCAATAAGTCGATCCCTTTACCAAACATGATGGCACCAATTCCCCATATTACTCCAAATAAAGCGATTAATAATAAGTTACCAGGTTGAGCCTTATATATACTTAGTAAATCGGGAACGGTTGTAAATGCAATTAACCAAGGTGCTATAAGTAAAGCCACTACACTCCAGACTAACCAATTATTTTCCCATTGCCAGCCTTTTGCAAATTTGAAAGGAATGGCAAATGTACCTGCCGCAAATCCCGCTATTACAACAAACAATAATCCTAATACAGTACTATCCATTCCACTTCTCCTTTTGAATTGCTTTTACCCTATCATGCAAATCCCTGGTTTGTGCCTCTGAGAAATTATAAAACTCATAATCTCCAAGATGTGTATTGTCTTTCTCAACAATAAGCACAAAAGCATCTCTGGATAAGACAATACTGTGCCACATTAATGCAGGAATATTATAGGTAATGTTAGCCTGCATATCCTTAATGTCATATTCTATGGCATCATCATTAATTGTTGCTCCAATTAGTATTGCTTTTCCTTTTAATAAAACAAAAGCCTCATCCGTTTTATAATGAATATCCAATCTTGAAATATTATCAATTTTTGAACTTTCATCGTAATTAAGTTGGGCGACTTGCCATCCATCCCGAATTAAAAATGGATTATAACCGCCACTCGAATGTTGGTATTCTTCAATTTGTGTCATTTAAGTCTGTTTAGCTGATTTTAGAAGTTGGTTTCGTGTGATGAAAACACAAAACCAACTTCTTATTTATCTGGTATTTTGTAATAGTCTAACTTTCCAGGATACGATCAACAACTAATTGTCTGAAATCTTTTGATAACATTGAAAAGTATGCTGTAAAACCGGTAATTCGAACTACTAAATCGGGATACTTTGTTGGATCTTCATGGGCTTCTAATACCTTATTCTTATCCATGATATTCACATTAATCAATGTTCCTCCCAACTCAAAATGTGACTTTATGATAGCCCCTATCATCTGAGCATGTTCCTGGGTAGCTAAAGTTGGGTCCAATTCCCATTGCATTGGTGCCGTATTACCATATCCGGGTTGTACATCGGCAATGGCTGAAGCTAATGCTAAAGAGGCTCCGTCTTTAGTAAATCCAGCAACAGGATTTGCACCATGTGAAATTGGCTGCCCATCCTGACGACCATTTGGTGATGCTCCAACAGCTTTGCCAAATCCAACTGTGTTTGCCCAAGAGAAAAGACCTGGAATAAACAGATGCTTTTTCTCCGCATCAGACTCATTACGCACAAAATCGCTAAATAACTCTGATATTTTCTTTGCCCACTTATCACCTAAACTACGCCCCTGAGCATATTTCTCACTATTATTTAATAATAAACGCGTTCGCTCTCCATCGATATCCTCAAAATTAGATTTCAGATGGAAACTTAATTCCTGCCATGTCAATTTATTCTCACGCTCAATGCGCTGCTCAATTGCTGCAAAGGAATCTGCCACAATCGCCAATCCTGCACCGTCGATGGCAAGGTTATAATAAGTAGCACCTCCGTTACTTACATCCAATCCTTTCTCAATCGGCCCATGACTTAATAGGTTAAGAATCAATTCCGGCTCATTATATATCTGATATTTTAAATGATGACGAATACCTTCAGCTGCTATTTGAACAGCTTTAGACAAATGCATTTCAAAACGCTGCCACAAATGTTCACTTGTTGATGCATCCCCATGTTCCTTAACAATGTCAGAATATGCTACTTCAAATACTTTGGCCATATTCACTTTAACCAAATCGTTCATGGTATATTCTAAACCTGGCAAAGACATCCAGTTACAACCTACAGCAATGCGCTTTCGAGCCACGTCGAGTGGAAAACCGTTTTTCATAAATCCATCCACCAAAGCCTTATCACCAGAAAAACGAGGCCACGCATTTTGATTCTTTATCAAATATCGAAGTGACTCATCGAATAATTTCTGATCAAGTTGATCATGAACACGAACGGTTATATTTAAAGAAGTATTTATTTTATCAGCTGCTTCTAATATTAAAAATGAAATTTCCGAAGTTACATCCTTACCTTCAGAATCAGGTCCACCTAACTGCCAATATATAGGGTCGTTAATTAAGAAACAGGCCAAATAATAAACCGTTGAATTATGATCAACAATGCCATTAGCCAAATCTCTTTCATAGAACGGACGCAACAATTCGTCAATTTGCCCACCGGCTCCATCACGGTTATAAGTTCGCGAAGCCAGGTGATACCAAATAATCCATTGACATGCTTCTCGTAAAGTTGAAGGTGCATTATTAATGATATTTTCATTGACCTGAGCCATTTCAATTAAATTGGTTTTCAATCGCTCATCAATTTCAACTGCAGCCATAGATCTGGCTTCATCAACATGCCGTTTTATCCAACTTTGTACCGATCGTATTCCTCTTTCGTGAGCGGCATACAGTTGTCGTGATAAATCGGAAGTATTAATGGCCTTGTATTTCTCTATTTTCTCTAGTAAACCACCCCAGCCCAATTCAACACCCATTTGATAATCAGGCGAAAAATGCGCATCATCACCAATACCGCAAATGATATCATACTTTTCAATATCAGGTAAAAGGTGATCATATGAGTACTCTGGATTCCATTTGTTAGGACGCATCTTGGACATAAAATACATCCATCTGCCGGCAAAGGCATCGTTGGCATCAATGTAGGTAGGGTGGCAATCCATTAAGCTGCAGAAATTCTCAGTCCAACCGTCAATTCCATAAAAAGACCCGTCTTTATGATTTGCCACTATATTCCAATGATCAACAGGTGGTACAACACGTCCATAATCATCTTCATCTAATATACCCTCAACCTTGATCTTTTCCTGGGTTTGGGATGCCTTTTTTTGTTTTAAAACATCAATCCTATCTTGATATTTAAAATTACCCTTAGCCTTATTCATATCCTTTACTTTAATTACACTTATCTTAATTTATCCCTTATAATAAACTTATTAAGAGAATTATATAAGTCAAATTCCACAACACAAAATTAGTTCTGTCTAATAAAACAAGAAAATCTATGTATAATACTGGGCTTGCAGTTTATGTTTCTAAAACGACATATTGTATATTTGTATACATATAATCAATTAAGCAATGCAATTTCATCTGGATACTTTCTTAACTCATGCCTCGGAGCAATTCCATTTGGCCAGAACAACAATCACATCGTCAAACGATTTGCAGGTGCATGATCATGATTATGCAGAAATATTTTGGATTAAAGAAGGTTGCGGCTTGCACTTAATTAATGGTGAATCATCGGAATTAAGCAAGGGATCGCTATCTATTATCAGGCCCGAGGACAAGCATACATTTATATTATCCAAACCAAGTGATCATTTAATAATCACTAACCTGGCATTTTCAAATCATCATTTAAATCAATTTAAACAACGCTATCCTTCTGATTGTGAATTCCTTTTTCCACCATTAGAGAAGGCCCCTTTCTCAACTGAATTAGAAGCACCTATTCTATCTGAGTTATCAGCCCTAACGGATAAAATGATGGGAGAACCAAGAGATATTCTTCACTTAGATTATTTCATGCTGACAATATTTCATAATTTAAGAAAACACACTTCTACAAATAATTGTATACCACACTGGTTAAATCAGGCTATTGAGCAATACAATTCACCTCATTATTTTTCTCAGGGCATTCCAGGTTTCGTCGCACTTTGTAATAAAACGACGGATCATGTAAATCGTGTTTTAAAAAAATTGCTAAATCAATCCTTAACAGATACAGTCAATAAAGCGAAATTAAGATATGCATCAAGGCAATTGACTTTAACCGTTTCCCCAATTAAAAAAATAACTTCGGAATGCGGTTATGAGACCGTGAGCTATTTCCACAAAATCTTTAAAAAACACTACGGAATAACGCCATCTGAATATAGAAACAGAAATGTAAAGATCATATAGTCACCCATATTTCACAATTAATTAATCGTTTGAGAACAATTAATCACTCATCCAGTATTAAACTTAGATTTTAGAATTTTTAAGGACCATTGTACTTTTGTCTCTTAAGTAATGAAGGGTCTAGTTTCACATATTCAACGCATGTCCATCCATGATGGACCGGGTATCAGAACCACCATATTTCTGAAAGGATGTAATATGAAGTGCCAATGGTGCCATAATCCTGAAACATTTAATCCAAAACCGGAATTAGAATGGATAAGCGATAAATGCATTAACTGCCACGAATGTGTGCCGGCATGTAAAGATGACTCTTTAATTATTGACAACGGCCAATTGGTTTTTAATAAATCAAATTGTACCAATTGTTTGGATTGCATCAAGCACTGCTATCCTGAAGCCTTAAAAAAGGTTGGTGAAGAATATTCGGTAGATGAGCTTATGGAAGTGATTTTACAAGACCAATCGTTTTTCAGACAATCTAACGGTGGAGTTACCATTTCCGGCGGAGAACCTTTTCTTCAGGTTGAATTTGTCGATGCCATTATTAGGCGTTGTAATGCATCTGAAATTCATACTACTATACAGACAAACTTAAGCATAAAGTGGGATTCGTATAAATCAACTATTGTGTTAAGTGACCTTATCATGGTTGATTTAAAACTATTCAATAACGAACAGCACAAAAATTGGACAGGAATTGGCAATAAAGGCGTACTTAAAAATCTGGAAATGTTAGATAAAACGGGCATTGATTATATTGTACGAACACCAATAGTTCCTTGCCTTAATGATCAATTAAATAGTCTATTACCTATAGTTACTTTTTTAAAAACATTAAACAATTTTAAAAGCTATCAACTACTGCCTTTTCATCCATTGGCTGAATCAAAATATAAGAACCTTGGAATTGATAATCCATTAATTGGAATGAAAGCCTTGAATACTATAAAGCTGAAACAATTACAGATTCAAATTGATAAAGCCTTACTTCAATAATTTGAAGGAAAGCATATTGTAGATGTTCTTATTCCAAAATCCATAACTTACAATTGTTAAAGTTGCCAATAGAATTAACTTTGTGTAAAACCTATTGACATGGAAATTAATTTACTTGAAATCACCTCTGCATTCATTGTGCTTTTTGCCGTAATCGATATACTGGGTTCTCTGCCCATTATTCTCGATCTAAAGAAAAAAAGTGGTCCCATTAAGTCATTTCAGGCGACCTCAGTGGCCTTCTCCATTATGATAGTTTTCCTTTTTGTAGGTGAAGCCTTATTAGGCTTGTTTGGTGTTGACATTGCATCATTTGCAATAGCCGGTTCTTTTGTATTAGTAATTATGGCCTTTGAAATGATATTAGGTGTTGAAATTTTCAAGCATGACTCACCAAGTGGTGCGTCCATTGTACCCATCGCATTTCCCCTAATTGCCGGAGCTGGTTCTTTCACAACAATACTTTCATTGCGAGCTGAGTTCGAAACCATCAATATTATTATTGCTCTTTTCTTAAATTTAGTGGTTGTCTATTTCGTACTTCGCTCCTCTGCAATGGTTGAACGTGTTATTGGGCAGGGTGGAATTTACGTGTTAAAGAAGTTTTTTGGTATTATCCTTTTGGCAATGGCCATTAAACTATTCATGACCAACTTTGGTTATGTTGTTATGGAATTCATAAAAGGAATAAAAGGATAATTTATTAACAAACATTGGTTTTAATCCCATTCTCTTTAGTTTAACTCTAAGGTTGCAATCATCTGTTTGAAGGTCGGGAATAGCTCTGCTTTTAAAATCAAAGGATCATTTGTAACAGGATGAGTCATATTAAATTCCTGAGCATGAAGTAACATGGTCATCATATTCCAACGCTCTTTAAATAACTTATTTTGTTTATTGCATCCATGGGGTCGATCACCGATTATTGGATGTCGAAGGTGATTAAGGTGCTTACGAATTTGATGCATCCTACCCGTTTTTGGATAAGCTTCAATTAAGGAATATCGGGATGTGGAAAACTTCCCAAATGGAATCTCTAACTCCGATCTATTAATACATTTAAAATAGGTAAATGCATCCTGTACTTTACCCTTATCGTTGGTCAAAGGATGATCCAATTCCAATTCATCAGGAAAATGGCCTCTGACAATTGCAAAGTATTTCTTTTGTGTTTGTTCATCAGCTAATATACTTTGCAACACACTTGCCATTTCACTACTTAAGGCAAAAACTAATATCCCTGATGTTTTCCGATCTAAGCGATGTATTGGAAATACTTTTTTATGAATTTGATCGCGAAGCATTTGCATGGCAAATTCCTGAACATCTGAAGCAATGGGGCTACGGTGAACCAGTAAACCATGCGGCTTATTAATCGCCACCATATTTTCATCCTGATAAACAATTTCCAACATTTGCTCCATTGATCTAACCTTTATGAATTCACAAAGGTAAAAAGCCATTTGAATACGAAAAGACTTAATGCTTACGTGATTAATTTAGAACTTAAAAAACAACAACACTAACAGCTATTTTTCAGTGAGATAAATTACAGGTATTTATAAAAATAAATGAATAAAAAAAATGACTAGTGTATATTCTAGTTAGCCTGGCCAAGTAATTTGAACCTTGGTTCCAAGGCCAATTTCACTATCCACATTAATTTTAGCCCCATGCTGGTCAATAAACTCTTTAATCAACATTAATCCTATTCCAGCACTGCTTTCTCCTTTAGTTCCCTTGGGATGATGTTTTGAATTATAATTAAACAGATGCTGAACAGTCGCTTTACTCATACCTATCCCAGAATCTTCGATTTTTAAAAGGAAACCTTCTATGCAAGGCTCAAATCCAACCGAAATTATACCATACTCGCTTGAGTATTTTATAGCATTGGAAAGTAAGTTTCGAAGAATGATGATTAACATATTTTCATCTGCCATCATGATAGCATCATCAGAATAATAGTTTTTAATTATCTCTATTTTCTTTTGTTCAAGTTCAAGGCTAAATTCCTGTATTAGGATATCAAAACAACTACTAATGTTGATTTCCTTTTTGTCAGGTTCGAGTTGGACAAAATCACTTTTTGCCCAAATCAATAGATTTTCCAATAGATTGAAGGATGAATCTATACTCTTACTTGCTGTATTAATAATGTCTTTAACCTTTGATCTATCAAGGTCGATAAATCGCTTAGATGCAAACTTCAACAACTGGTCAGATGCTCCAATCTTGCCTCTTAAATCGTGAGATATCAATGAAAGAAATCTGGTTTTTGTTGTATTAAGCAATTCAAGTTCCTTATTTTTTTCTTTTAATACCTCGTTAACATATACCAATTCAAGGTCGGTCTCAATGTGTTGCTTAATCTGAAATATAAAACTATTTATAAGCTCGTTATAAAAATTCTCCTTATTATCGAGAATACAAACAGTACCAAACACATCTCCGTTAGGCCAGTTAATTGGATGTCCCAAATACGAAATCATATTAATATCAACATCCGGATTATTTTCTCTCCAAACGTCACTTTTTTTGGCATCGGGAACCAATAGCTTCTCCTGTTTTCCAATTACCGTTTCGCAATATAAACCATGAATAAGTTCGGCCTCTTCACCAATCTCATAAGGATTCCCTTCAGTGTTACTCTTAAGAAAAACCTCAATAGTATTCGTATTTAAACGCATGATTAATCCAGAAGGTACATTTGCAATTTGCGCGGCTGTATCAATTAAAGATTGCCATTTATTGACCAATTCCTCAATGATTTCCGAATTCAAAGATGCACCAATTTTTACGGTTTTGGATTCTTTCCTTTCCCGTATCCCAATAGTTGAATATTCCCCCATGCTATTCTATTTACTTCCCCTAACGGTACAAGTATATGCATATTATTTTAAATCACTGATAGGTAGAACTTAATAATTACAATTTAGCGAGACCTCTATAAGCATAACCAGGACTTTTTGAAGAATTGGATAATCTAATGGTTAAACCACAAGCTCTTGAATCTATAAATCCTTTAGTAGTTGATCTAATACGCTTTAATTAGCACCCTCGGTTTAGGCACATTGAGTTCATTATAGAAATCAATACGATCTAAAATTTCACCCAAAGCAAAACTTACAACTAACAACCATAATGATTGATCTTGAAATAATAACCCAAAAGTTGCAAAAACACTAGCAATGCGAAATACAATTAGCAGCCATTTTTTTTTATCTGCTATAACGCCTACTTTTCGATATACAAATAGTAGCAATCTTATTCCCATTAAAATTACAAAAAACAATGCCTGCTCACTCAGAAATAAAGTGATGGATAAAGCTATTAAAGTAATCTGAGCAGAATGAATTTTAGCTTTCCATTTCCATTGTGCAGGTTGATACAGCATATCAACTGACAAACAAAGTAAGGTGCCTAAACATACAAGTATCCAATGTTGTATGTCAAATAAATAAAAATGAACAAGAGAAACAGCCATAAATAAGCCGAAAAACAAAATTTCACGACTCAACCAAGAATACCTTAGATTCAAGATAGAGCGCCACATTCTCTCTTTGCGCCCCAAATGCAAAGTGCTCAATACAGCTCCTATAAAACCTATTCCTATAAAAATCTCATTAGCAAAACGATGATCCATGAATGCGCTTTTAAAGAGTTGCAAAGCTGTAAGTAAAGCGACAATTAATGTAAAAACAAGCAATGGCCATTCCTTAAGCGCATTACTCCTTACTTCAGATTGAATTTCCAGCGGCTCAAATTCTTCCCCTTCAAACAAACTTAAATCCATTTTTGGCCCTTCTTGTTTTTGCAAATCTTTTATCTTAATTGAGGGCTTTGGGTACTTAGACACTTTCAGGTCATCCTGAACAATGCCCTTGTTAATGGGATCGGAAGAATAGTTTAAAGCACCGGTTGGGCATAAGGATGTACAAGCAGGTTTTTGCCCTTCAAGCAAGCGAGATTCACAAAAGGTACATTTCTCAACAGTTCCTTTAACAGGATTAAATTTTGGCGCATCATACGGACATTGCCAGGTGCAATATTTACAACCAATACAGTGATTTTCGATGTGCAATACTGCTCCTGTTTTGTTGCTACGTTTGAAAGCCATTGCTGGGCAATATTTCATGCACGGCGCATCCTCACAATGATTACAAGCCATGGATAGATGGAACAAAGGCAGGCCAGCCACTTTTAATTGATTTGACGAAGTTATGCTTCTCCATTGATCTGGCGACTGAAATCCATTTTCGGTGACACAAGCCACCACACAAGCTTCACAACCTACACACTTGTTCTTGTCGAATATGAAGTGATTCGTACTCATTTGGCTGTGGCTTTTACAATTTCAACTTTTGTATCATGAAAGGCTGTACCATGTCCAATATCGGTTTCTCTTCCTTTAGTTAAGAGGTTGGGGCTACCACCTTCCTGATTCCAATAGCCATTAAAAATTACAACGTTCCCGGGTCTCATGCTATAATCCAATTGAACCTTTATATATAATTCTCCTTGTGAATTATATACTTTAATTCGATCGCCATGCTTAATGTTCCGACACTTAGCATCCTTCGGACTAATACTAGCGACAGGCATTGGATCTAAAGCTTTAATGGTAGCACAATTACCAAACTGAGAATGAATGCGATTTTTCGTATTAGGACTCATCAGGAATAAGGGATACTTTTCATCCGGTTTATCTAATGGCAGGTATTTAGGTAACTCATCAATATTCCATCGCTTACGGGCTTGTTCGGAATACAATTCAATTTTGCCTGAAGGTGTTTTAAAGTGCGCATCCGAAAACGCGATTTCTTCCAATCCGGGAGCCAGAATAGGACCTTGCTTAAGCCTTTCCATACTGAGTTCTTCAAACTTTTTTACATACTCATTTAAATGAGTAGCGATGGCTTCATCAGTAGGTTCTGGTATATTGTTCTTTATATCTTCATCATCAAAACCCATTTTTTTAGCCAAGTGATAATAAATCTCAGTTTCCGGTTTGACTTGTTTCGGAGGCTCACATACTTTCTGTTTTAATTGCACGTAGGGATTCCAATATGAACCTACAATATCACTTTGCTCAAATAAGGTTTTAGCAGGCAATAATAAATCTGCTTCTTGAGCAGTATCCGTCATAAACTGCTCAACTACTACTACATAATCAAGCTTTTTAAAAGCTTTAATTGTAGCATTACTATCCGGGTTCTGAGTTATTGGATTACCTCGCTCTACCCAGGCCATTTTAAGTTCCGGGTCAATTAATTTAAGCATTGACTCACCAAGTTTTGCGGTAGGAATTGTTCGCCTATTGGGTTTATCTAATTCACCTGGATAATAGCTTTCCGGTTCTTTAACACTATCAAAAACATAGGATTGTAAATTGGCGTAGTGCCAGCAAGCCCCTTTTTTTCCAATATTTCCGGTAATCACTGAAAGCGCCAATAAACAACGGGTGGTTTGTCCTCCGTTGGAGAAACGTTGCATGCCATACCCAGGAACCAATGTCATAGGTTTAGTAGTGCCAATTAAAGTGGCTAATTCATCAATAAAAACCACAGGGATTCCACATTCAGCACTTGCTCCTTCTATTGAAATTGACTCCAGAGATTGAGAAAATTCATCAAAACCTTTAACATGCTTTTGAATAAAGTTTTTATCATGTTGATTATTGGCAATAATTAACTTGGCAACTGCAAGGGCTAATATGGCATCTGTACCTGACTTTGGCTGAAGCAATAAATCGGCCCGCTCCGAGGAAGGCGTCCGACGTGGATCTATCACTACCAATTTAGCACCTTTTCGTTGAGCTTTTTCGATGGGTACCATTTGATGAATATTACTTTCAGCCGGATTTTTACCCCAAAGCACGATCAATTTAGCGTTCTCAATATCAGTTGGAATATTGTGTTTATTTTCGCCTAAGGTTAATTTTGTTGCCTCCAATCCAGCCGGCCAGCACAGGTTGCCATAAACAGTTGTTACTCCACCATACATTCGCCAGAAGTTAGCACTGATACCATTTAGCAATCCCGACATTCCGCTAGATGCATAATACATTACAGAGTGTGAACCATATTGATCCTTATAGTACTTCAGCTTATTTATAATCAACTCAAAAGCCTTATCCCACGAGATTCGATTAAATTGTCCGTTATGCTTTTGAAGAGGATATAAAATTCGATCAGGAGAATATTGTCGTTCAATATAACTTAAACCTTTAATACATGGCCCTTCCGGTGTGGATTTATTTAAATCTTGTGCTTCAATGGATATAAGCTTACCTTCCTCAACCTTTACTTTAAAGGAACAGGTGCTATAACAATTTCGAGGGCACACGGTATTGTATAAAGGCATGAGCTATTAACTTAAAAGACCAATAGTGTCTATGTCAAAAGTAAAATATCTCAATGAGAAATGAACAGAAATTCGCTTTGATCAAATCTAAATAAGGATTTGTTCAGTAGGGACTTTATTTTATCACCCCAGGCTTACTCTCTAAATATGAAATAAACTTTTCTCCCAATCCTTCCTGTCGTAAATAATCTTTAGTGACCGGTAAGACATTAGAGATGAAGTTGGAATCCTCCAATACTTTTTTCGGGAAGTCGTGATGAAGAATGCCGGCTTTACCAATGCTTACAAAATCCACATCACTATTTAATATGTGATGTACATCCTGTCCATTTTTAATATTTCCTGCTACTGTTAAGCGTACTTTATTGCGTTTTAAACTTGTAAAATGCTTCAATAATGTTTGATCCTTATAGTTTTCATCATCTGGCATTTTATAACAATCCCACAATGAGATATCCAGAAAATCAATTTGATCTTCATCGATCAAAAGTTGAGCAATTTGTTTTATCTCACCGAGATCCATTCCAAATCGTTCGGGCGAGAGTCGAACACCCAGAAGAAAATTTCTCCCACATATTTTCCTTATGCCATCAACAATTTCAAATAATAATCGTGCGCGATTTAGTAGGTTTCCACCGTAGTTATCTTTTCGGTGATTTATTTCCTTGCTAATAAATTGACTAATAATGTAGCCATGCGCACCATGTACTTCAACTCCATCGTATCCACTTTCTTTAGCTCTTAAAGCTGCTTCTATAAAATCATTTCTAAGTTGATGAACTTCATTCAAACTTAACCCTTTTGCATTATGCTCTTCATTATCAGAGGCACTTACCGCTTGTTGAGCAATAACTCCTTTAGGAGAGCGCATGCCAGCATGATGCAATTGAATTACAGCAATACAACCTTCCGCGTTTAGAGTAGAGCTAAGTTTTTGATGTCCTTTGATATGCTTGTCAGAGAATATGCCTAATTGACCCGAAAATCCTTTTCCTACCTCTTGAACATGTGAAGCTGCCGTCATTACCAAGCCAAATTGACCCTTAGCGCGCATTGCCAACCAATTCAACTCCACATCAGAAAGACGACCATCTTCAAAACTTTGTGTATTGGTTAATGGCGCCAGCATAAAACGGTTTTTCATTTCTATACCGCACTTAAAAGCAAGAGGGATTTCAGGAAGGATGAGCATAATAAAAAGGATTAATCAATTACTACTTATAACTCTTACAGAAGTAGAGATATCAACATACTATCTTCATGTCTATATATATTATAAACTATTTTCTATTTATGAATGTTCGTTTCAATAAACCAATATACCCTATCAAAATATTTTTGACCTGCGGTTTTCCAAACATCTACATGATTCGCTCCGGGAATAGCCAGGAATACTTTTTTATCACTTGCCAGATTGGCAAAATTTTCTCTCGCATATTCAATTTTTATCTTGCTATCTTTCTCACCGTGTACCATTAATATCGGCTGATGAATTAATTTAGCCGCCATTGATGGAACTGTTTCATCTGCTTTAAAATCCCCAATTTGTTCTGTTAGCCAAATACAATAATCGATAAATAGCTCCAAATGAAAACCCAGTGTACGCGCTGCGTAATCATGTACAATTTGCCGATAACTTGAGAAGGTGCTTTCAATGATGCCAACTTTAATTCGTTCATCGATAGATAAGGTTTGCAAAGCAACTGCAGCGCCTAATGAGTGCCCCCAGATAATGTAATTGTGATTAAGGTTTGTTTTTGCATCCAGACTATCCAATAAAATAGAAATATCATATTTCTCCTTATTCCCAAATGTGCAGTATTTCCCTTCACTCTCCCCATGTGCTCTTAGATCAAACAGAACAGTATTAAAACCTCTAATGGCATTACGTTTTGCATGTGGAATAAAATGATCTTTATATGAGCGAATGCCATGTACCATTATGATGGTACCTTTTTGAACCGACGAATCAGTACGAATAATCAAACCTTTTAAAAGCCAACCTTCGTCAGATACAAAAGTTAATTCATCTGCCAATAAATCGTAATCAGTGGCTAGGGGCCATTTATCAGTATTGGCCTTTTTGCTTTTATAAAACTCATTATTAATCTGAATTATCATTCGTGGACCAATATAACTAGCCACTAGAAATCCTATACAAACAAACAGGCCAAAACCCGTCAATACCCTCTTAGGTTTGTTCATAAATCCTGAAGTCTTATTCAATTATAATATCAGACCAAACAGCTAATTCATTTCCGGAAGGATCTAAAAAATGAAAACGACTTCCTCCCGGGAAAGCGAAAATATCTTTTGAGATACTTCCTCCGGCATCAATGACAGCTGCCTTTATAAGATCGAGGTCTTCATGATATAACACTACCAAAGGCCCAATTGTTATGGCCTCATCACTCTGTTCGAAACCGCCTTGAAGTCCACTATTTGAGAATGCGGTATAATCCGGACCAAAATCAGTAAAGACCCAGTCAAAAACTTTGTTATAAAAGGCTTTGACCGCCTTAATATTATTAGTCTTAAACTCAATGTAATTGATGTGATTGTTTTTAGCTTCCATGATAAATAATTTTTTATTTCACGAGAATTTCATGCGGCAGGCTTACGGCACAATACTAAACGAACTAGATTCTATTAATCGAATTACATCCCGAACACCACCAATATTCTCTTTCTTTATCTTTAAGTTTTGACTCTATATTTTTCCTACAGATTATACATTGTCTAACATCCGATTCGTTTTCAAAGGCTTCATATTGGCATTTGAAACAAGCCCAAATAGTTAATTCTGAGATTTCATCATCAATAAACCAGAAAAAAGAATCCTGTTTACAGTTTGGGCAAATGTGTGCACCCATAGCCTTTTAACTATAATGACTTTTCCCACAACAGCGCTTAAACTTCTTTCCACTTCCACATGGACATTTACTATTTCGGCCAATCCGAGTTCTTGCTTTACTTAATTCTTTACTCGACATATCTTGCTGAAATATCTCTTCAAGAAGCTTATACAATTCCGGATGCTTTTTCTCCAATAACTTAGGTCGTTCAAAAAAGTATTCACTTATTACTGAGAAAAACTCTGCCCGATTAGTCCCACCATAGGGGTTAATATCCGACTTTTCTTCATATATCTCATCAATCTTTTTATTGATTAAGTCAATCCACGGAATAGCGAACTGATTATCTAACAGTAACGCCGGCACTCCATCAATCTTTCCATCTGATTTATCGATTAAATGCACAAACTCATGAATTGCCGTATTCTTTTTATCTGAAGCATTTTTAAAACCATGACGTAAAGCCTGTTGTGATAAAATCATTTTACCTTCCATATAACCACTTCCAACCATACCTAAAATGGAGCGATCTTCACCTGCAGTTTCAAATTTCTCATTAAAGGAAGATGGGTAAATCAAGACCTCATTGATATTACTATATTTCCAATCCTTAAACTGAAAAATTGGAATAATGGCACTGGCAGCCACCAGTAGTTTATCCTGCGTATCAATCTCAGTCTCTATCCCTGTTATCCGACAATTCAACAAAAACTCCTGAACCTTATATTCAAACCTAACTTTTTCTTCTGCGGTTAGCGCATTATAGAAGGTCACGTTTTGAACCAAAATTGTTCTCCATTCAGCAGAGAACTCTTTTTTTGGAAGTCTCCACTTTGAAGCAGGTTTCCAATATCTACGCAACAATACAAATACAACAATTACAATGATGAGTATGTAAAAAATTCCATCCATTTAATTCTGATATTGATTTAGCTTAATTTATTTGAGATCTACAATTAATAAGGAGTATTGCACTAATGAGTCTAGCGGCACTATCTGCACGTAGTAGTTTCCATTTGGTGTTAAGCAAGGTATATTATTCTTAGTCATAACTGATACTATTCCCCTGTTTTTGTAATTATTATTCCAATACAATTGAGGTGTAAGTTCGAATGTAGGCAAATCCATAGTATCCCACCTTCTGTAATTTAAACTAATCGAATCTTTAAGTCCTTCCGGTTTCTTAAACCCATAATCAAACGCATCAATTCTATCACTAGGCTTATTGGAAGTAATAGGAATTTGCGAATAGTTTTCTAAACTAATACCCACAAATAGCAATAGGATTAAAAATGTCTTTTTCATTATTTAGGATTTTGACATTAGCCTTCAGCTTAGCGTTTATCAGAATAAATATAAAATTAATCTGAGAAAAAACAGATTGTAGGTCAAAAAAATGAGCCTTAACAATTATGTTAATGCCCATTAAACATTTATATTTTTGTAGTATTAATTCACAAAATCAAATCTTCTGTATGGAAGAAGATTTTAAATTAGTCTTTGGCCCAATTTCACTCAACTAGTATTGCATCTGACGGATACCATTCATTATCAAACCAAGGCTCAAGTGGGCCGTAAAGTCTGAAGATAGTATTCCATCCTTTGCCTGGAATAGTCTGAATCCAATTGTTCTCAAAGCCCTTTGGAGCTTTAGGCGCAAAATAGATGTCCCAACTTCCGTCATCATTTTGCACTATACCTTCCTTATTACTATCAACACCAGGGAAACGTTGATCGGTTTGAAGCATTGATCGACTTTGGTTATCGTATATGGTAAACGACCAAAAATCTTTCATAGGAGGATTAGCCGGGATATTGAACTTGTAAGTTTTGCTTCCATCAAATGTATTTCCATCTATATCGGAATAAGCAATGGCATATTGTGATCCCTTACCAATAATTTTCATCGACATTGCAGGAGTAATACCTGTTGCATAAAAGTGAAAAGCCGATCGGGCATCTAAAAGCCGTACTCCATCATGTTCAAATAAGTAACTTTTGTAAGCCAGTGGGTTCAACCATTTTGTCCCAGGGAATTTAGTTAAATATTCACTCCGTGGTTTAGCCATCTGAGTACGAACAATAGCCGACCCGATCTTAGCCGCTTCTGTTAATATTTTTTTCATTCGTTCATCAGGATCAAATTCTTTACCCTTTTGAATACCAATAGCAGCAAGTGAACCCAATAGCTCAGGATTTTGCCCTTCGCTTGGTTCCGCTTGAACTACAGCATTTATCTCATTATAAATTTCATAATCCATGCGATGGATAGTATTATTCAATACCCCAGAGGCATTAATAAAACTCATAGCTGGTGGATTATTCTTTTTTGATAATGGATAAACTTTAAAGGTACTTTTAGTAGCATCTACAGCAGGTTTTGGACTTCCATTGACCTGAAAACCACGCCATATTACCCAATGACCATAAGTATTAGCGGTATAAGTGAAGTAGCCTTCAGGAATTTTACCTTTATATCCAGGAGGTAGAATTAAAAATTTGCCTCCTTGCGCCTTATCCGGGCCTAAACGTCCAAAGTCAGCGACATATCGAAACCAATGATCATCAATAATTCCTAATACATCTGGTGGCGTTTCGATAACCATAGGCTCATCATCTAACTGTAACCATGTGGCCATATATACAGAAGTGGTATTTGGAGTTAACCAAAAGGCTTTTGAATCCATTAAATCTTCGAACAAAACAGCTGTATAATTAGGCGGTCCAAAAGAAAGAATGCCTCGCTTTAAACCTTCCATTGAAGCAATTTGAATACCTTTTAAAAAGGCCTCTACACCATTATGCAGATCTATATAATCGTATACCTTCTTCTCGGTTTCTTTTAAAGGAACCCCATCGAAAAAGTTTAATTCTCCAATTTCGGTATTTAATTTATTTGGCGTTTCAATCCCAAGAGGGATATCAGTCGTCATTTTCATTTTGGGGGCAGGAACAGATTCAACTTGTTGATTATCGTCGGAACTCTGATTGCAAGCCGCAGCCAATAGAATGACCATGGCCATTAGAAAGTGTGAATATTTCATATTGAGTTAAGTTAATTTACCATTGTAAATTAGATAAATTCAATATAAGAGTCAAGAATTGCGTGAATTAAAGACAATCTTAAAAAGATGGAAATAACCCATTTATAAATTCACAATTACTTATCTAATACCTAACCAACACTATAAATCATTCACCATTCTCAGCATTGTATCTAAAAATGATGCTCCAAGTTTTATTGAACGTTCCGAAGACCAACCAAAAACCTCATCAGGCAAATTGGCATTTTGCTTAAACGGCATTTCCAGAGTTTGTGAAAGACACTTAAATTCTTCACCTAAATTTTTAGAACAGATTTGTAAGTTGGCTTTTCCCCGCTCATTTTTTGGATAACCAAATTTATCCTGCATATCAGGACTTACTATTTTCCAATTCTGAATAAAACTCTTACACAGTTGGTCCAATGTATCATTGTAGGATGGAATGCCTTCTATTCCCGAGATGAAATTATAGGGCAGCCCTTCATCACCATGAACATCAAGGCAGAAATCCATTCCAATTTCCTTCATCTTTTCTTTTACATAGTACACTTCAGGGCTTTTTTCAATACTTGGCTCTGCCCATTCTCGATTTAAATTTATGCCTAATGCATTTACACGAAGATTACCAAGTATACTACCATCAACATTCATATTGGGCACCAAATAAAAATTGGCTTCCTTCAGTAAAGTAGTTGATACAGGATCTTCCTGGTCCAACAATCGATCGATTAAACCATACATGAACCATTCTGCCATAGTTTCACCAGGGTGTTGCCGCGCAATAACCCATAGCTTCTTTTTACTATCATCATCATCCCCTATCTTAAGAAAATCAATGGGTCTGCCTTGTGTTGTTTCTCCAATTGATTGTAAAGTACAAAGAGGGGATTGTTGCGCTTCATTTATTAAATCGAGATGACGCTCGTAAGAAAAAGGAGCAAAATAAGCAATATAAACCGAGTCAAATTCAGGCGTCATTTCCATACTCAAAACACCATCCAAATATGTTGTTTGAATCTGAAACCAATGTTCGCGATCATATGAAGCGCGGGCCTGATAATTGTCCCATCCCTCAGGATAAGCTGCGTCAGCTGCATTCAGCAATTTAAAATTACAAGATTGCGATTTAGCACCTTGTACTCTGAAATAAAACCATTGTAGAAAATCTGAATTAGAATCTTTACGTATTTTAAGTTGAATATCTTCAAGGTTTTCTGCGTTAACAACTTCTATATTACCAGCGTCAAATGTTGAGCTTATACTTAGTTTCATAATATCATTGTTTTTAAAGTTTCAAGTCCTGCATAGACCATCAACAATTTGGTTTTAAATACTTTTATCTAACATTCTTATCTCCATATGCTAAAACTAGTCGCCCAGCATATTGAGATTGGTAAATTTAAGTAATATTTAATATTCTAATTCCATATTCTGAACTTCATTTAATTATATCCCATTGGTTCAAAAATTGCATAACTTAAATAACACTCAGAAGCAGGGTCAGATTAACCCTACAAATGTTTTTTAGCTGGGATAATAACTATTTGAAGGTGCCGAAATGCAGGTGTATAGCACACCAAAATATTTGTC
The DNA here is from genome assembly GCA_947503525.1 of uncultured Carboxylicivirga sp. Taxonomy (GTDB): domain Bacteria; phylum Bacteroidota; class Bacteroidia; order Bacteroidales; family Marinilabiliaceae; genus Carboxylicivirga. Next base: position 330,198 of record CANNEA010000002.1, read on the forward strand.
GTTTCTCAATAAAATAATCATCTCCCATTGGGTTAAAACGCCACTCAAGGTGAATAGTAAGGTTTACATCTTGTTTGCAAATTCTAAAACATCTTATCAAGTGACAAAATTCATAGTGCATTAGCACGATAGAGATAATCTTGTAGCCGTCTCTGCCAGCAAGATATTTCAATTGATATTGTAGAAGGTCAATTGTTTTCGTTTGAAAACAATGGTAATAGCTATCTGGAATATAGATTATTGGTTAGTAAAACAACAAATTCAGATGTAACAAGTATAGCTTCTTTAATGTTAGGCTTTGAGAAGCCATAAGAGCATTAAAACATTAATTGAAAAAAGCCCCTTAAAACGGGGCTTTTCATTTGAAATACTTTTAATATCTATTTCTTCCTTATTGTAGCCAAATCGTAGTGTCCTACTAATTCCTCTTCTAATAACTTCATAGCAACTAATTCATTTCTTCGTTCCATCATTTCAAGCATTTCTTCTTCCATTCCGAGATTCTCGTAATTCTTGGCCTGCCAATAAAGTATTGCGACATCATTTGGGAACAAAACGGTTGCTTTATCTAATTGTGCTAAAGAAGCATTGTATTGCCTGGTTGATTTCTTTTTCTGTTTTGACGCAGTTAACAAATTATTGCTCTGGGCATTCTCCCCTTTTGTAAAGTGTTTAATTGCATTAAAATAATAGCGCTCAGCTAATTCATTAAATGAATCATTTCCCTCTAAATCAAACTTGACATAGACTCTCTTTTCCATTGGAGAAGGCGTATTATTAACCATTCCTGGTTTCCACATGCCTTCAGTTTTTTTAATACAACTTATCACCAAATCATCCAAATAATGATCAACAGCATTACTTACTACAAAATTAGACAGTGAACCATCCGGTTCAATTGTAAATTCTATACCAACAATTCCTTCACGGTAATTCTCCCTTGCCATTTCAGGATAATCAATGTTATTCTGAATATAGCAACAAATTGGCGATTGATTAACATTTACATCTTTAGCAGATTCTCCTTCAAACTGAGGTGGAACAACATGTTGATCCGACAACAGATAACTTCCTTCTTCTTGTGCACATAAGCCAAAAGCTAAAAAGCACATTCCAATTAGTAACAACATCTTTTTCATGGCTCGTAGATTAAATGAATAAATAATCGTTTCCGTCTTTTTCTAATCGCTTTTAACGGAAATTATTTAGTTCAAAGTAACAAACAGAAGCCATATTGGACATAGTCCTCACGTTGCATTTCCTTGTCTATTCAAGTGTAAAAATGTTGTATTCAGATAATATAGTTGCATCTACTAATTAGAATTGAGCAAAAAAGTGCTTTTCTAAATATTCGGGGTGATTTTTTTTGATTTTAACCAGTAGCTTTCATTATAATATAATAAAAAGCATAACTACAATTTCAGCCCTTGATCGTCCGAATATTAAGTATATGAAAATATGTATAGTACTAAATTATAATTGGATGAAAATTAATATTCATGAACGACATTAGCTCATTAATGGGCCTCTAACCAGTTTTGACCAATGCCCATATCCACGTCTAAAGGCACAGAAAGCTTTATTGCACTTTCCATTTCCTCTTTTACAATGGCTTTAACTTTATCCACCTCATAGTTCAAGACATCAAAGTTCAATTCATCATGTACTTGCAATATCATTTTGGACTGGATGTGTTCAAGCTCAAAACGTTTGCCGATATTAACCATAGCCTGCTTGATGACATCGGCTGCAGTTCCCTGTATTGGGGCATTAATAGCATTTCGTTCAGCTACACCACGAACCACACCATTTCTTGAGTTGATATCACTCAAGTTACGTTTACGATGATGTATAGTCTCGACAAAACCTTTTTCTTTTGCATTAGCTATACATTTATCCATAAATTCTTTTACCCCTGGAAAACTCTCAAAATAGCCTTCTATAATAGCCTTAGCTTCTTTCCGGGGGATTGTTAGGCGTTCGGCTAAACCAAAGGCAGAAATGCCGTAAATAATACCAAAATTCGCAGTTTTTGCTTTGCGTCTCATATCGGCATCCACTTCTTCCAATGGAACCTTAAAAATTTTAGCAGCTGTTGCAGCATGAATATCTTCACCCCTGTTAAAGGCAGCAATCAAATGTTCATCCTCACTAAAATGAGCCATCAAACGTAATTCAACTTGAGAATAATCGGCCGAAAGGAACGTTTTACCCTCATCACTGGCAGTAAATGCTCTTCGAAGTTCCCTGCCTTTTTCTGTACGTATTGGAATATTCTGAAGGTTAGGATTTGTACTGCTTAATCGCCCTGTTACTACAATAGCCTGATTGTAGCTGGTGTGAATTTTACCCGTTGAACTATTAATTAATTTAGGTAATGCTTCTACATAGGTATTCAACAATTTAACTAAGCCACGATACTCCAATATTTGAGGAATAATTTCATGCCGATCCTTCAGTTTTTGAAGGGTTTCTTCACTGGTACTAAACTGACCTGATTTGGTCCTTTTGGCTTTTTCATCAATTTTTAAATGTTCAAACAGGACTTCACCTACTTGCTTAGGGCTGGCGATATTAAAACTCATCCCTGCCAGAGATTCTATCTTCTTTTCCAATTCAATAATGCTTTCCTTTAACTGTCCGGCGAATTCATGCAAAGCTTTATCGTCCAACGTAACACCGTGAAACTCCATGTCAGCTAATACCGCAATTAAAGGCATCTCAATATCTTCAAACAAGCCTTTTACATCACTTGTGGCCATCTCAAGCTCGAATTTATCTGCCAGTTGTAAAGTAATATCAGCATCCTCAGCGGCATAATCGCAAACCAAGTGTGGCTCGATATCTCGCATATTTTTCTGATTCTTTCCTTTAGGTCCAACAACTGCTTCATACGAAATTGGAGAATAGTTTAAATAGGTTTCCGACATATAATCCATTCCGTTTTTCATACCTGGATACAACAAGTGATGAGCGACCATAGTATCGAAAAAAGGACCGGACATTTCTAATCCATAATTCTTTAGGATCAACATGTCGTATTTAAGATTCTGTGCTACTTTCGTAATATTAGCATCCTGGAATAAGTCCTTAAATGAAGCGACCAACTCCAAAGCTTTTTCCTTGTCAGCCGGCACAGGCAGATAATACGCTTCATGTCCCTTCCAAGAAAACGAAATGCCCACTAATTCAGCTTCCATGGCATTAACAGAGGTAGTTTCTGTATCGAAACAAAATCGCTTTTGAATACTTAACTCAGCCCTTAAAGAGGCTAACTTCATTACATTATCTATCAAATAGTAATGATGAGCAACATCTTTAATCGATTTATGCGATGAAACAACCACTTCCTCAACAGAAACCACCTCGGCAGGACCACCAAATAAATCACCCTGAACTGGTGCTGTACCGTACAGTTTATTAACCCGACTAATTAGGTTCTTAAACTCTAATTCTTCAAATAATTGATTTACCGCATCCATGTTTGGCTTTTCACGCTCCAAAGCCTTTTCATCTAACTCAACCGGCACATCTAATCGAATGGTTGCCAAATGGTAGGAAAGCTTTACCTGATCTTTAAAATTAATCATGTTTTCCTTCTGCTTTCCTTTCAATTCCTCAACATGCTCGTATATTCCATCAATACTGCCATAGGCTTTAATCATATCTTTAGCACGTTTCTCACCCACACCCGGACACCCCGGAATATTATCCGCTGAATCGCCCCATAAAGCCAGTATATCAATAACCTGTAATGGATTTTCGACAGAGAATTTTTCCTTTACTTCTTCAATACCCCAAATGTCAATTCCTCCGCCCATACTGCGCGGTTTGTACATAAAAACATTCTCCTTTACCAATTGTGCATAATCCTTATCAGGAGTCATCATATATGTGGTAAATCCCTTTTCAGATGCTTTAGCTGAAAGAGTACCAATAACATCATCTGCCTCAAAGCCATCTTTAACAATAACAGGTATATTCAAGGCCTCAATCAATTGCTTGATGAATGGAACCGATTTTTTAATGTCTTCTGGAGTAGCATCACGATTGGCCTTATAATCTGGGTATTCTTCATGTCGAAATGTAGGGCCTGACGGATCAAATACCACGGCAATATGAGAAGGATCTTCTTTGGTTAATATCTCTAATAAAGAATTAGCAAAACCAAAAACAGCTGAAGTATTAAAACCCTTAGAGTTGATGCGTGGATTGCGTATAAACGCGTAGTATGCTCTGAAAATTAAAGCATATGCATCTAACAAAAACAAATTTTTCTTTTCTCCCGATATCGACATGATCTATTTTTTTTATAAAGATAGAAAACTAAAAGCAAAGCCCGTTTACTTAAGCGCCTTCCTCCTATTAACATTTCTATAACAACTGTAATATGAACCAAATTAATCCGTCAATGTTTGAATAATTATAAACCATTAAAAAATTAGCAATGAAATTATTAACACTTTTAGCAGCCTTTGCATTTATAATGGGTACAGCAAGTGCTCAAGAAAAGCAATTGAATATAGAGACCAGTTCAATTAATTGGAATGGTAAAAAGGTAACCGGTGAACACAGCGGAACCATTTCTTTTGAATCCGGAAGTTTAACTTTTAAGGGCAAAAAACTAACTGGTGGAGAATTTGCAGTGGATATGAGTTCGATAACTTGTACAGACATTGAAAATGAAGAATATAATAAGAAGTTAGTAGGACATCTAAAGTCGGATGACTTTTTTGGAGTAGAAAAATTCCCAACAAGTAAATTGGTACTAACTTCAGTGAAAAAGAAAGGCGACAGCTATACCATCACTGGTGATCTTACCATAAAGGAAAAAACAAATCCTGTTGAGTTCGAAGCTAAAGTAGATGGATCATCGTTTAAAGGTACAATGGTTATTGACCGTTCAAAATTTGATGTTCGTTATGGCTCTGGTACCTTCTTTGATAATCTTGGCGACAAAACTATTTATGATGATTTTGAATTACAATTTAATGTAATAGTTCAATAATAACTTGATTAACACATAAACGTTAAAAGACCGGTTTTTACCGGTCTTTTTTGTTTTAACTCAAAAGTATATTCGCCGAACTTTAGAAAACAAGCAGATCGAACCAGACTATTTAATAGTTAGTTACGCAATCGACTTGTTTAAAATCACATCTTCCGTATTGGTGGTCTAAAAATAAACTACTTAATTCACATACATTTTACTCATACAACGTAGCGCTTTTTATAACTAAATTAAGATTGCTGTGGTAAAAAAACTAAACTTGAATCTTAAAGCAAAACTTTTGCTTTATACACTTTTGTCATTTACTATTATTTATGGAGCAACGCTCTTTTACATTAGTTCCAGTTTAAAGAACAATGCACTAGCCGACTCAAAAGAAATAATAAATGCCAACGTACTTGAATATCGCAACCTTATACAAAGCGATTTAAATAAAGCCATGCAGGCCACCATTTCAATTCGTGATATTTACAATCGTTACGAAAATTACTCGGAAGATAACCGTCAGGATATTCTTGATGATATTTTGTTGGGATGGCTCGAAAACAGTCCCGCTCTTCTTTCGACTTGGCAAGCCTGGGAATTAAATGCAATCGAAGAAAATTATTCCATGCGTAATGGTCGTGACAGAGTAGTTAACTTTAGATTAAAAGGAGGCATTAAGACTTCCAAAGAACGAGTTGATGTAAATAACGATATCCTAACAAGCCAATATTACCAATCGCGTGAAACAAATCGTAATGAGTTGTGGGATCCGTATTATGACACTGTAACGCCAGAGTTAGCCGGGATATTAATGACAACCATCGCAGCTCCAATCCAACAGAACGGAAATTTTATCGGTCTGGTAGGGATCGACATTAGCTTAACATCAATGGCTAATATTGTTGCGAAAATAAATCCTTATGAAGGTTCGCACGCAGTTTTCTTGTCTACGGATAGAAGGGTGGTTGGGCATACCAACTCTGACTATGTTGGTGAGATGTTTCTAGATGTAATGAAACATGATTCCATTAATTTTGATAAAGCGATTAATCTTACACAGAACAGACAGGAAGCGCATTTTGAATATACAAATGCAGATAATGATAAGGATTATTTCGTGTCACTTGCACCGGTAACTTTAGATGATGTTGAAACTACAGCCTGGACGATCGGGATTGAGGTACCTAAAGAAATTATATTAGCCAAGGCCAATCGTATACTATATCAAAGTCTGATCATTGGTATTTTAGGTCTTGCTATTTTATATCTTATCGTTTACTTAATGGCTTCGTCAATTTCCAAGCCCATTATTAAAAGTGCTGAATTGGCACGTGAATTGGCCAACGGAAATTTGAATGTAAACATCGACACGCGAAGAATCCAAACGGATGAAGTTGGTGATTTAATTACAGCTCTTAACGACATGGCGATTAATATCAAGGGCATTATTCATCAGATTGTGGAGAGTTCCAATCAAATTGATCGCTCTAGCAATAAATTATCCGTCTCATCAACGGAACTATCTACAGGCGCTTCTAATCAGGCGGCCTCATCCGAAGAAATTTCGTCATCAATGGAAGAAATGGTAGCAACCATTCAGCAGAATAGTCAGAATTCGCAGCAAACCCAGCGGATTGCAGATAAGGCGGCAAAAGGAATGAAAGAAGGTTATGAATCGACTAAGATTGCAGGCGATTCCATGCATGTTATATCTGAGAAGATCACCATAATTGAAGAGATAGCTAAACAAACTAATATTTTAGCCCTTAATGCTGCAGTAGAGGCTGCACGTGCTGGCGAACAAGGACGTGGTTTTGCGGTGGTTGCCTCGGAGGTTAAGAAACTGGCAGAAAGATCACAAAAGGCAGCGACCGAAATTATAGAATTAACCTATAATGGTGTTCAAATAGCCGAGAAATCAGGTCAACAGCTGGAAGCGATTATTCCTGACATTGAAAATACATCACAATTGGTTCAGGAAATAACGGCATCAAGTTATGAGCAACAAAGTGGGGCGGAACAAGTAAATAAAGCTATTCAGGAATTGAATGAAGTTACACAACAGAATTCAGAATCAGCAACCTTATTCGCTAATAGTTCGGAGAATCTAACACAACTGGCAGCCAAACTAAAAACTGCCATTTCATTCTTTAAGAGTTAAGATGAAATCACATATAAAGCAAAAGACAGCAGGTAATTGTAACTCTGCTGTCTTTTTTGGTTAAGGGGGTTGAAAGTAATATATAAGGGCAACTAATTCGTCGCAAATTCCTTCGACAGGTCTTCAAATTTTCTGGTTTGATACTTCACTTTTGAAGCCATAACATAAAACTTAATCATTGCCTGCTTATTATTCATAGCAATAATCACGCCATTATATCTTCTCTCGTTGTAAGAGAAGCTAACTCCATCTCCAATGGCGTAATTCGCCGCTTCTTTATCTGTATAATAAACCTTGCTATTAGAAAACTTCTTTAGCTTATAAATCCCCTTATTATCTTCAAATAAAAGTGAGGACTTTTGCTTTCCTTTCTTCAACACTTTTGCCTTATAAGTTTTTTTCTTATACACTATCATGGCCCATTCTTCGGGATTTTCACCATGAAACAAACTATCATTTCGTTCAATAAGTTTATCAACAGGAACCTCATTAAAATCAATGATCTCGGCAGAAACCATTGCTTTTGTAGTAAATACCAATGGAAAAGCTGAGCGTTTAAAATCAACACTTACATTTGCCAATGCCTGGCCTTCTGTTAAAGGATTATTTTTATACAGATTACGCTTAGCTTCCAAAACCAAGGCATCTTTTTTAAGACCTCCAATTCCAAGTACATGGGTGGTAGAAGCCTGTCCAACTGCAAGGCCAACCACTTTAAAGTTTGCATCTGTTAAAGATGCATTGCCAGTAAGCATTCCGGTATGTGTTGCACAGGAGCTCAATAACAGAGCAGTAACAACACTCAATAAAAGTGTTTTCATAAATAAAGAGTTAGGTTTGATTAATAAGTGTGTATTTAAATCCGCAATTAAACATTTACAAATTATGACTTAAACACACATTGCTTAACAAACAATTATTAGACCAAACTCGTTCTATATTCAAAAAACATTAATAAAAATAATACTATTCAGAATTGACAAACCCAAAATCCCTGACTAATATGATATTAGCAGGCACTAATAATTTATTAACTTTCTATCTCCTGGCAAATTCTTCAACAGACCTAAAAACACGGAGGAAATTGCCTCCCCATATTTTGTAAATCTCTTCATGACTATAACCTCGATTCAGAAGCTCTTTAGTAATTAATGGAAAATCAGATACATCGCGGCAGTCTGCCAAACCACCTCCGCCATCAAAATCTGAACCAATTCCCACATAATCAACACCAACTAAATCAACCACGTGGTCGATATGGTCAACAGCTTGAGCTATTGTTGGCAATTCGGCCGGAAAATCTTTATTGATTTGTCTCCATTCCGCCCAGGCATTTTTTCGCTCCTGTTCATTTTTGAAGTTATAGTCATTATACTTTCTTCTAAGCTCTTCTAATTTCAAATAATTTATGCTTGTTGTATCTTCTTCTTCAATATATGCACCCAGAATACAAATTTGAATAACACCTCCATTTTTGGCTAAGGCTTTAATCATATCATCATTCATGTTTCGAGGATGATTACAAATTGCACGAACTGAAGAATGCGAAGCAAATACAGGCACTTTACTTTGCTCAATTACATCGTAAAAGGCTTTATCTGAAACATGGGATACATCAATCAACATACCCAGACGATTCATTTCCTTAATTACCTCCTGGCCAAACTCACTAACACCATTATGATCCGGTCCTTTCTTATCGGTTGATGAATCACAAATATCGTTATTACTGGAATGAGATAAGGTAATATATCGAATTCCTCTATCATAAAACTCACCTACACGTTTAATATCCTTATTTAAGGGAAATCCATTCTCCATACCCAGATAAATCGCTCTTTTGCCTTTATTTGAAATAACCTCTGCATCTTCTGCATTCACGGCTAGTTCAGCTTTAGAACTATATCTTTTTAAAGCCACCTCTGTTGAATCAATCATCTCATGTGCTAAGCTGTAGGCCTTGGCATAATTTTCATCGGTTCGTGGCCGTTGGCCCGTAAAAACAGCGAAAAATATAGCATCCAAACCACCCTTTTCCATCCGGGGTATATCCACTCTGCTTGAAGGAGCTTCATGCTCAATACCAATATCAAAGCCATTATTAACAAATTTCATTGGTGTATCACAATGTGTATCTATGGTAATGGCCTTATTATGGATGGCCATCAGCGACTTATTATTAGAATCACTATCCGATAAAAAGAAGAATGCCGTAAGTGAAAGAAGAATGTTAATTGTCAAATTCATATAAACGCATTTTTTTCGAAAATACAATTTATTGCCCAATAGATATAACTAATCACTATATTAACCATTGATAAACAAAATCCAATACCATGAAATCAACTATCATAATATTACTCTCGGTACTACTTATTTCGTGTAACAACGAGGATTGTGGATGCGACACTCCCCCAGGTAAAATTATTGGCGAAGGACCGGTTGTATCAAAGGATTATGATTTGGCTAGTTTTAATTCTGTTTCGATACTATCCTTTACCAATATTAGAATTGAAACCGGACTGGAACAATCCATTAAACTTAGCGGACAAAAAAACATACTTGATATCCTTATAGCGGAGTCAAAAAATAACAAACTTGATATAACTTTCCCTGCTGGCAATGAAGTGCAACCCACAGAAGATTTAACAGCAATAATTACAATGCCAAATGCTTTACAAAGCTTTTCATTTATTGGAATAGCAGAAATGGAACTACTCGGTGACGCTCAGGAAAATCTTACCGTTAACATTACGGGTTCAGGCAATATTAACTCTCTTGAACTACCTGTTAATACTGTGGTGATTAACTGGACAGGAGAAGGTATGGCTAAAATTCATTCAATTGAGAACCTTATATTAAATTGTGTAGGAGTATTTGACATTAAGTATAAAGGCGATCCTAGCATCAGCAACAACTCAGTTGGTACTATTAATCTAGGACCTATCGACTAAATAAACATTTGCCAAAATAATCTATGCAATAAATAATTATGGTCTTGATGTAATTTAGAAAGCAACAACTCGTATTTTCTATTATCTTTCCATTCGATTTTGAAACCAATAAACAGCATTGATACAATATGTTTTAAGAATCATTCTGTATCATAAAAATGTGCTAAAGAATTGAAAAAAAGAATACTATTAGGGGTTGTTTTGAGTACATTTCTTCATTTGTCATTTTCTCAAATTATTAATTGGGATACAGGCATGGATGCGATGTCGCTGGGAAAGCAGCTTAGATTTTATGAAGATAAGGAAGGTACATTAAATATAAATGCTATTTCATCGGGTCAATATCAGGCCCTATTTCAAAAGTCGGAACAAAATATTCTCAATTTTGGATTTAACGAATCGGTGTATTGGTTAAAGTTTGATTTCAATAATACTGATGAAGAGCCATTAATAATTGAAGTTGCTCATGCCTCATTACCAGTATGTGATCTCTACTATTCGAATGGTACGGAAGATTGGAATGTAATTAAAGCCGGTTACGAAATTAACTTGCATAATAAGCAGGTTAACAATCATCTTCAAATTTTCCCCTTACCAACTGGCCAAATGCAATGCTACATAAAGGTAGTTTCCAATTCGCATCCTCTTCCAATAAAAATTTGGAAAGAAAAAAAGTACGAGGTAGAAGCCAATAAGCAAAAACTGGTATATGGTTTTTATATCGGTTTCATGGCATTTGTCGTCATCACCAACCTGTTTTTCTTTTTTACACATCGTAATAAGTTGTACCTGTATTATGCCATTGTAGTAATATTATATGCCGGATATGCGGCAATGGTGCTGGATGGCTTTGTGTTGTATATGTTTCCAAAGTTAGATATGATGTTTTGGTATATTACCATACCAACCTTGGGAATGACTGTTCAAACCGCCTATTGCTTAGCCTTTCTTGAAGCCAAAAAATACGTGCCAAAAGTATTCGTGGTAGTTCGGATTATCGTTATTTATTTTGGGCTATATTTCTTCATAAAGTATTTACTTCCCTTGCCTACTATTCTGGCCATAAACACAATTCATGCTTTGTTGTCCTTTTTTATAATGGGATATGTAGGCTTAAAAGTTGGTAATAAAGGCAATAAGTTGGGATATTATTTTGCACTAGCCTATTTCATTTATTTTTTATTGGTCCTAACAGAAGCCATTTACATTCAAACCGGTAGCCCAAAATACTTGTTTGGCTTAAGCCATGTGGCTGTGGCCACATTAATTGAAGCCTTTGTTTTATCCTATCTACTTTCTAAACGATCGGAATGGGAAAAAAAGGAAAATGAACTGGCTAAATTACATGCTCAGGAAGAGCTGGTAAATACAATTAGAGAGAATGAAAAAATAGTGAGGCAACAGAATGTTATTTTGGAAAAGAAGGTGTTGCAGCGCACAGCTTCTATTAAAACCGTCAATGAGCGTCTCAAAGTTGCCATCGCAACCAAAGACAAGTTTTTTTCCATTATTGCTCATGATCTTAAGTCACCTTTTAACTCTTTGCTTGGCTTATCGGATATTCTCTTGCAGGATTATGATGGTTTCTCAGAGAAACGGAAAAAAGAATTCTTAACGGAGATAAATAAAGGTTTAAATAATGCTCATGATTTATTGAGTAATCTACTAATTTGGTCACAATCACAAAGAGATGATATTTCCCTTCACCCTGAAGAAATAGAACTTAGACCTTATGTTGTTGAGATCTATTCTCATTTAAAACAACAGGCAGACCGAAAGAACATAACGCTTAAAATTAACATCGACGAAAAGCTGAAAGTAATTGGTGATAGTAATATGCTAAGAACTGTATTCCTTAACCTGATGAACAATGCCATTAAGTTTACCAATAAGGAAGGGAATATAAATATCGATGCCTTTGAAGAAAATAAAGAAGTGATTATAAGCATTAAAGACAATGGCCTTGGTATCAGCCCGAGTCGTCAAAGTCAGCTCTTTGTAATTGGGCAAAACCAAAGTACTTTTGGTACGGAGGATGAAAAAGGTACAGGTCTTGGCTTAATTTTGTGTAAGGAGTTTGTAGAAAAACATGGTGGTCACTTGAAGGTTAAAAGTGAATACGGTGTTGGTTCAACATTTTCCTTTAATCTTCCCGGATACCATTCTAAATAAGGATGGAAAGCGGATTTAGCTTAGATAGTAAAGGATAAAAAAGGTGCCAATTAAGTATCAGCACCTCTTCTCGTATTTAATATCCCGCAGCCTTTTTTTGAGCTTTAATAATATCGATGAAAGCAACAATATTTTCAATTGGCGTATCACCTTCTGTAGCATGTGATGGACAGAAAATGTAACTACCGTCCTTTCCTAATTCCAATAAATGATTGGTTTCATTCACTACCTCTTCAACACTTCCGTAAGGCAATGTTTTTTGAGTGGATAATCCTCCATGAAAGGCAACTTTTCCACCGTAAGTAGTCAATAAGTCGTCAACATCAAGCACTTCAGGTTGAAATGGGTTAATACAGTTTACACCCGCATCAATCAATTCCGGAATGATTTCAGAAATATCCCCACATGAATGAATTAACTGGTACTTGCCATATTGTTTTGAATTGGCATACATGCGTTTTAACTCCGGATAAAGAAACTCCATCCACACATCCTTACCCATCATTAATAACTTCTGAGCACCCCAATCATCTCCAAAATAAATACCATCAACCTCAGGGTATCTCTCACAAACATTTTTGATCACCGCAATATTAAAATCTGCAATTTTGCCCAATAACTCTTTTACAAAATCAGGATACATCATAAAGTCCATAAAGGCATTTTCCATCCCTCTAAGGCACCAATAACGCTCAAATAAACTGAAGCCTATACTGTATAGCACAAACTTGTCCTTATTGGCAGCTATCTTCTCCTCAATCCCGGCGTAAAGAATCGGATCGTTCGGATCGGGAAATTCATAACCTTGCAAAGTAGGCTCTGGAAGAACAAGTCCTTCAACATTACCAATATCTTTTTCATGGGTCATGTCCCAAACCGTCCCGAAAATGTCCTTTTTCCGATTATTTCCGATATCAATTTTAAATCCGCTCGATTGCCCAAGTTTGATAAAATGATTATCAACCAACTCCTCTACATCAACATCCTCACCATAGTGAGCCTTCATTTTTTCCAGCGCCTCAATGGTAAATTTACAATCCCATGGCACATACGGTGGCTTTTTACCATCCAGCACCAACTTTATGACTTCCTTCTTATTCATCTTAATGTGTTTTGCTTTCTAAAACTGCCTCTACATTTGTTCCATCCGCAGTACGAACACCATAAATTTCGCACTCGATTCCAGTTAATTCTTTATACTTATCAAATACACTTGACTTGAATTCTTCCAATTGATTCTTATAAATTAAAGAAACCATACATCCTCCAAAACCGGCACCGGCCTGACGAGAAGCAACCACACCAGTAGCAGTTGACATAGCAGTGTACATGTGCTCCATGGCATCATTTGATATTTCGAATAAATCTCTGGCTCCTGCATAAGAGCGGGCAAAAACATCTTTTAGTTTAGCTTTATCATTGGTAGATAAGGCTTCTTCTAATTCATGTGTTCTATTGTTTTCTTCAATGATAAACTGAGCACGTTTTGAAGCTTCAGGTGAAAGTTTATCCTTATGCTCATGAAAAAATTCAATACTTACATCACGTAACTTTTCAATTTTGGAATCAATCTTTGCAAACACCTCAACAGCTTGTTCGCATTGTGCACGACGATCATCATATTCTGATCCATGCAGTTGACGCGGTTTGTTGGTATTACATATGGCCACCATAATGTCTTTTGGCCAACTCACCTGTTCATGAGATAATTCACGACAATCCAATTTAATGGCTTTATGACGTTCTCCGAAAATTACTGAGTATTGATCCAATATTCCACAATTAACACCAACGTAAACGTTTTCAGCTTTCTGACTCAATAAAGACATGTTAAGTTTATCGATCTTAAGTTGTGAAGTTTCAGCTAAAATTGCCATAACCGTTGCTTCCAGTGCTGCTGAACTTGAAAGCCCAGAACCAATAGGAATACTGCTACAGAAAGCTCCCGAAAAAGCGGTTAATTCATGTCCTTCATCGATTAAAACTTTAGCAACAGCACTTGGATACTTTCCCCAATCGTCACCTTCAATCATTTCACCTGTTTTGGCATCAATCTTAACTGTCGTATCAATGTTGCACGAATACAGACTGATTACTCCCGAATCATTGGTGGTGAAAGCACATTCAATCTCCAGATTAATTGGCATGGTAACCACAAAGCCATGATTATAATCCGTATGGCTTCCCATCAAGTCAACACGACCAGGAGATTTTGCATAATGACTAGGATCGATTTGATATAACTCTCTGAATTTGCTTAGAACATCACAATTCATAATTTGAAAATTTAGTTAGTATTATTTTAATTGCTCTTAGATTTTTTTTAATCGTGCAAGAGTTCAAATTGGAACATCTGCATTTTTACAAATCTATAGGACAGCTTTGCTATTTTCTTGTACCTTATTGCTTTTTGTTTAGCTATATTTGCATTAGGCAGTATATACATGTCACTTATCTAAAAATACGCTTTTAGAATACTATATATTGTACAAATTGAAATTAACAGATAACACTAATTAGAATTGATACCTAAGGTAGAAACCATAATAAAAAGAGACAATGAGTCATTTGTAGTTGGCGAATACAGCGCCAAATGGTTCGAACGATCGTGGCACTACCATTCAGAGTTTGAATTATTGTTGATTACAAATGGGCACGGTTCACGCGTAATTGGAGATAACAGCACTACGTTTAAAAAAGGGGATTTGGTATTGGTAAGTGGTAATGTGCCCCACGCCTGGTTTTCAGCACCATCATTTTTCGAAGAAGATAGTGATGGTAAATGCGAGTCAATTTACATTCAGTTCAAACGAAATATTTTTGGAACAGCCTTCTCAGGCTTACCAGAGATGAATCCCATCAAAAGTTTATTAAATGAGGCCAAATATGGCCTAGCTCTTAAAAACGACCAGAACTATCCGATATATGAAAAACTTAAGGAAATAACACATTTAACAGGCCTAAAACGATTAATCCGCTTAATGGAATTGCTCGATTTATTTTGGAAAGGCGATTACGAACGTCTGGTTTCAGATGAATATTTAAAAAGCACTTCCATAAACCGATCAACACGTATTAAAACAGTTCATGAATATGTACTCAACAATTACATGAATGATGTTAGCCTGGAGGTTGTTGCCGGCCTGGTGGAAATGAATGTGAGTTCGTTTTGTCGTTTTTTTAAAAGGATGACAGGTAAAACACTTTCGAATTATGTGAAAGAAATGCGAATTGACTTTGCGCAGCAGCTACTGATCAATACCGACTTGGCTTCCAATCAAATTGGTTTTGAGTGCGGATTTAGCTCTGTTGCCTACTTTAATCAATGCTTTAAAAGCATCAGTAAGCAGTCGCCGCTGGAGTATCGTAATTCTTTTAAACGCGGAATAATTCCCTTGCAATAAGCTTGAAATAAAAGAATATGTATTTGCTTATCATCTTGTCATTTGATAAAGATCTATTGTATTAAATAAAAAAAGCAACGGCCGCTGGGAATAGCGTGGGGTACCGTTGCATTTTTGGGGATAGGTAATAAATTGCTTGATGAAATTTATCATCAATGTTGTTTATATCTGGGTACACTTATTAATAACAGAAAGTGAAAAACGTAACACGCTTTTTTAAGGGAATTTCAATATTTAGTGATAAACAGATCGTTTTTTTAGACTAACGGTTGAATTTCTTACATTAAAGTCTTTAGGCTATTTAACAATAAAATGAAGTATTTTTTCTTTTACCTGCTCCATTTGCCAATCCGGAGTAGATGTAGCTCCACAAATACCAATGGATTTGGTTCCATTTTTTATCCAATTGGCATCAAACTCATCAAGCTTAGAAATAAAATAGCTATGTGAGTTTGCATCCTGACAAGCCGAAAACAAAACTTTCGCATTACTGCTCTTATTTCCCCCAACAAAAACAACGAGATCATAATTCTTTGCAAAATCTTTAATTCGTGGAACACGTCCGGTCACTTGTTTACACGTTGTATTGTGCCACGTTATAGAATCTCCTTTTTGCCTCTCAATTTCTTCTACCAGAGCTTTTAGATACTCTGGATCCTTTGTGGTTTGCGCAAACAACTCAATTGGTCGATTCAAGTCTAATAGGTGAATTTCATCCAGGCTTTCGATGACAATGGCCTTATTTTCACATTGCCCCTCCAAACCAATTACTTCAGCATGTCCTCTTTTGCCGAAGATAACCAATTGGCCATTGTTCTTGAGAGACTGTTCAAATGCCTTTCGTACCCTTTGTTGAAGTTTAAGAACCACAGGGCAAGTAGCATCCTTTAATTCTAATCCGGATTCCTTAATTAAACGATAAGATTCAGGTGGTTCACCATGTGCGCGAAAAAGGATTATTCCATTTTTAATTTGATTTACCTCATCGTAATTCACAATGTGCATACCCAGATGGTTGAGACGTTTTGATTCAGCTTCGTTATGGACTATATCACCAACACAGTGCACATTATCACCTGATTTCAACAGCTGATTTGCCGCATCGATAGCTTTTTTTACACCAAAACAAAAACCGGAGTGTTTATCAATCTCAACCTTTATCATGGATTAAGCCAGATTACGTTCCTTTAGCACATTCATAATCCAGTCCATTTGTTCCGTTTTATTCATATGACTGTTATCCAATAAAACAGCATCTTCTGCCTGTTTCAACGGGCTTTCTTTACGTGTACTGTCCACATGATCGCGATGCTTTACATTTTCTAATATGGAATCCAAAGCAATGCTAGTATCCGAAGGATCTTTGTCTTTTAACTCATCATAACGACGTTGTGCTCTTATTTCAGGAGAAGCGGTCATAAACAGCTTTAAATCGGCATCAGGAAATACTACTGTACCAATATCCCGACCATCCATAACAATACCGCCTTCTTTGCCCATTGCCTGCTGCAACTCAACCATACGATGACGAACAAAAGCAATAGTACTAACAGCGCTAACATTATTACTGACTCTTAAACCCCGAATTTCATTTTCAACACTAAGGCCGTTTAAAAAAGTCTCGTTAAGTTTTTCTTCAGCCTGATATTTGAAGGTGATATTTAAGTCATTCAAAACAGCTTTGAGAGCAGATTCATTAATTCCATTTTCAGAAATAAAACCATTTTGCATTGCAAACAAAGTCACGGCTCTATACATAGCACCTGTATCAATATAAACATAACCCAGCTCCTTCGCCAAATCCTTTGCAACTGTACTCTTCCCACATGACGAATGCCCATCAATGGCTATAACACCTTTTCTATTATTCATTACCTTCAAATTTTCGATGACAAAGGTAGAAAAAAAATGGGCAGCCTAAAGGGCTGCCCATACCTAGTCTCCATGCCAATTTCAACTAGATTTCAAATTTATTAGCATCTATTTCACCATTAACTTTTATGGTTTCAAATACGATATCGAAAGACTGTGGTCCTACAGACTGGGTAATTGCCTTCGGAAATTTCACACCTTCTACTTCCGTATATTCATTGTATATACTAGTTACAGCACCCTGAGGGGTTTGACTGATTTCTTTTACTTTAAGTCCAGAAGCACGGCTAAAGAATATCGTAGTTTCCTTACCTATTGGATTAAGCATTTTAACCTTGTAAGTATCCTCTCCATCCACATCTTCAGTTCCCAATAACTCATAGCTAAATCCTAGTTCAGCAAAATTTGTTTCGGGAAATAAAATAGCTTCAGCCTTCATGTTTTCCAGCATTTCACCTTCGATATTTTGCTCACCCATGGGACTAATCACCTTAGCGGCTTCCCCGTTACAAACTTGTTTTGAAACCACATTACCTTGCATAATCGTTTCAACACAAGTTTTGTTAGGACGACAATTATAAATGTTCAAATTTAAGGCCATGCCTTGAACATTCATGTTACCCAACATCTCGTAGTGTTTTACGGCGTTAACAGCATCGGCCCCACCAATGGCATTGACATAATCAGCTACAACTTTTTCTACCGTTAAACCTTCAGGTAATGGCATTGATTTAACCACTTCACCGTAAAAGTTGTACATTACAACTTCACCTGAAGAACTGAATGGCTTAAGTGTTTTCTTCATTTCAGGAACATTCCCAACTGCTAATAACAAAGCATTATCTGGAGTAATGTATTTACCCGCCATAGCTTTTACATCATCAAGAGTTACCGCATTCAATTTCTCCAAATACGTCTCATAATAATCTTCTGCCAAACCATATTTCTGAATGTTTAATGCGAAACGCGCTACCGTTGACGGATCTTCCAATGAACGAGAAAAACTTCCTGTCATTGAATTCTTCACTAAATCAAGATCAGCTTGTGTAACTGCTTCCGTTGTCATTTGCTTCATTTCGAATAGCATTTCAGTAAACGAACTATCCGTTACACTGGTACGCACCTGGGCTGAAGCAGAAAATGATCCCACTAATTCATCAGTATCTATTGACGAATACGAACCATATGTCCATGCTTTATCTTCACGTAAGTTTTGAGTCAAACGACCGTTCATTCCTCCACCTAAAATACTGTTCATCACGCGCGCTTTAATCACATCCGGATGATTAGGTTTCATATCAAGTGTATAAGAAACTGAAACCGTGGATTGCGTAGCACCATCTTTATTAGATACGGCAACGAATGGCTTCTCTAAACTTTTTGGTGTATCATATTTATGTGTAGGAACCTCTTTTTCTTCCCATTTAGCAAAATACGTTTTAGCTTGTTTTTTAGCTTCTTTAAGTGTGATGTCACCCACAATTACTAAATAAGCTACATTTGGACGATAGTAGGTTTGATAATAACTTTTCAGATCATCAACAGTTATATTTTCAACTGTTTCTTCTGACATTACTTCACCATAAGGATGTTGATCGCCATAAAGAATTTTACTACTTACATTATCTGCAATTGCTCCTGGTTCTACCTTACTAGCTTTAATATTTGTCAAGGTTTGTTTTATCGTTTTATCTAATTCCTCTTGCGGAAAGCTAGGATTGTAAAGTACATCTGTCATTAAGTCCAACAAATTACCAGAATGCTTTTTCAAGGAACTTGCGTACATTCCTGAAGCACGTGTAGATAATGAAGCTCCAATAAAATCAACAGCTTCATCAATCTCAGCTTTACTTTTACTTACTGTTCCTGAACGCATCAAATCACCCGCCATCGATACATAGCCAACTTTATCAAGTTCTAAAATTGGATCAACATCCAATGATAAGGTGTATGAAACAACAGGTACATTATGGTTTTCCACCACAATTACCTTAAGACCATTCTTCAATTCAAAGCTTTTAGCTTTGCCAATATTAATTTTGGGAGCCGGTCCGGCAGCCGGCATCTGACTACGATCGACCTGTGCATTGCTGCTGACAGCAATAATTAGGGATAAGAATAAAAATAATGTTTTCTTCATCGAAATATATTTTGAGCTCCGGCAAGAGACTGCCTGAGAGCGTTTAATCAAAGTGATTTACTTATTGCTGCTGTGACTTAGGTAAATAGTACAATACCACACGATTATCTTCTACCAGATACTTATTGGCTACGCGCTTAATATCTTCACGTGTTACTGCCAAATATTTATCCAATTCGGTATTGATCATATCCGTGTTTTTGAAGTAGGTATAGTAACGTGCCAAACTATTAGCTCGTGTAGCTACCTTCATATTACCTTTCACAATATCATTTTCAAATTGATTTTTAAGCTTCTGGAATTCTCTTTCTGAGATAAGTTCATCCTTTACTTTACTAATTTCAGTGTCAATTGCATCTTCAAGATCTTTACATTCAACACCCATATTAGGCAAGGCATAAGTTAAAGTTACCGAAGGCTCGTTAAATGGCATTGGAAAACTTCCGGCCTGAATTGCTTTTTGCTGCTCATCAACAAGTGATTTGTATAAACGTGAACTTTGTCCTTTCGACAATAAAGTTCCTAACATGTCCAAGGCATAGTAATCATCTGTACCCATAGCAGGTGTACGATAAGCTTGCAATATAAGTGGTAACTGAACATTGTCGTAAATGGTATCTCTGATTTCACCATTCAAAGCAGGTTCAACAATTTTTTCACGCGTTAAATCATGCGTTCCACGTGGAATGTCAGAGAAGTAGCTTTTTACTAATTCTTTAGTGCTTTCAATTTCGATATCTCCTGCCAATACAAGTACAGCATTGTTAGGTACATAGTACTTATCGTAGAACATTTGAAACTCTTCATCTTTAGCAGCGCGTATATGATCAGGATCGCCAATGACTACCCAACGATAAGGGTGAACTTTGAACGCACGTTTCATAGTTTCTTGCAAAATTGTTCCATATGGTCGGTTATCCATAGTTTGTTTCTTCTCTTCAATAACCACACCTTTTTGCGTTGCAATACCAGTAGAATCAACCTTAGCATGTAACATACGTTCCGACTCCAACCACAAACCAAGTTCTAATTGGTTAGAAGGCAAAATTTCGTAATAGTAAGTTCTGTCATTTGAAGTATTAGCATTTAAGGTTCCCCCTGCATTCTGGACTATTTTAAAAAATTGTCCACGATCGATGTTCTCTGTTCCCTCAAACATTAAATGTTCAAAAAAGTGAGCAAAACCTGTTCGAGTCGGATCTTCGTGTTTCGAACCCACATCGTACATTACCGATACGGTAACATTTGGTGTAGTTTTGTCTTGATGTAAGATAACGTGTAAGCCATTATCTAAATCAAATTCTTCGTAACTAATCTTATTGAGTTGGGCACTTATAGAACCCAGGCCGGCTATTAAAAGAGAAAAAGCCAACAATGAAAAACGGTATTTCATAATCGAAGTACTTTGGTTTAAGTGATAATTCTAATTCTCGTGATTTAATCAATTTATAGACCATTAATTATTAACTACTGATTTACTATATTTTAAGTATCATTAGTTTACATAAACTGTGTTCACATCCGAACAAGCCTGTGCACGATACCGAACATTTCGAACAAATAAATTTATATTATATTTTTATCCTTGTCAATGCCAATATTGATTACTTACTACTATTTTTGCATCTTACCATCTTAATGGAAACAAGTAAAGTATATTTCATGTTAAAGAAACCATATATAAAATGGATAGCGATAGTAATGCTAATCGCAGTTTTTGCCTGCAATGATAGCAGTTTTTGCTTATCAAACCAGCATGCAATCCAAGCCTCATTTTATGCTGCTACGGGTGATACTGATAAAGACACTACACTTACAGGAATATATATATGGGGACTTGAAAATGATTCGCTATTTCATGACAGTGCAAGTGTGCATGAAATGTATTTAACTGCTAATCTAAACTATGATAGTACACAATTTATTATTCGTGAAGAAAAACTTGTAGGTGATAATGTAATTGGTGAAAATGACACACTACAGTTTCTCTATAAACGTGATTTACAATATGTATCGGGCGATTGCGGAATGGCTTTTAACTTAATTCTAGATACTGTTATTTATACTACCAATATTATTGATTCAGTCCGTATCAGTTATGCTAACGTTAATTATGGAGAAAACATTGAGAATGTTAAAATATATATTGAGCCTTAGTTTAGTCTTCACCTTTCTTGCAGCTAATAGTCAGGAGCTTGAAGAAGAAAAACCAAAGGAACCCAAAAATCCTGGATTATCCATTGGTTTAAATATAGGTACTTTTATAGTTAAGGCCTTCGAATCAGATCGCACTGGCGTAGAAGCTACAGCTCGTTACAAGTTTAATCGAAAATTTTTCGCCGTTGGTGAAGTCGGATTTGAAAATGTTGAATTCGATCGTGAACCATTACAATACAAATCCAATGGAAGTTTCCTAAGATTAGGAATTGATTACAACATATTCAAGGTTGAAGAAATTGGCAATAATGATAATATAATTATTGGCGCCAGATATGGCATTGCCATTACTGATTATAGCAGTAATCGTTTTACAATTAAAGATGATTATTGGGGCGATTACACAAATACATTAGGAAACGCTACTTCCAATACACATTGGGTTGAGGCTGTATTTGGTTTAAGGTCTGAAATCTTAAAAAACTTCTATATGGGTTGGACGGTTAGATTAAGACAAATAGTTGCTTTAAATCAAACCTCTGAACTTGATCCCTATGCTATTCCGGGATACGGTAGACGAGATAATACTACCAACTTATCTTTTACCTACAATCTGGAATACCATTTCCCATTCACAAAAAACAGATAAAAAGTATGTAATGGCTTATCTCAATTCCTTAGAAGAAGCTAATCAAATTATTCCATCGGTTCTTGATGAAATAAAAACTGAGATTGCCCCTTTACTCAACAAAGGAAAGGTAGCTAATTATATTCCTGAATTGGGTAAAGTGGATCCAATGAAATTTGGTATGGCTGTACGTCTGCTGGATGGCACAACTTACCAAATTGGTGACAGTCAAACTAACTTCTCCGTACAGAGTATATCAAAGGTATTTAGCCTTACCAAAGCATTTGGAGTATTAAAAGATGATCTTTGGAAACGCGTTGGAAAAGAACCATCCGGAAATCCATTTAACTCACTTATTCAACTTGAGAACGAAAATGGAAAACCGCGGAACCCTTTTATTAATGCGGGTGCCATAGTTGTAGCTGATGTTATTTGTAGTCATTATGATGAGCCTTTAAATACCATTCTGGATTTCATTCGGGAGCTAGCCAATAACAAACAATTAAAAATGAACATTGGCGTGCTTCAATCTGAAAAGAAATTTGGAAATAGAAATGCAGCTCTGGCTCATTTCATGAAGAGCTATGACAATATTGAATCGGACGTAAACGAAGTTTTGGATTGCTATTTCGGTCATTGTTCAATGGAAATGAATTGCGTTGATTTAGCCACAGCATTTCTTTTTCTCTCTAACCATGGGGTTCATCCTATTTCTGGTAAAAAATACCTTAGTGCAAGTCAAGCCAAACGCCTAAATGCACTTTTATTGACATGTGGCACATACGACTCTGCAGGAGAATTTGCATTTAAAGTTGGTATGCCAGGCAAAAGTGGAGTTGGTGGTGGAATTGTGGCCATAATACCTGGTTTGCTTTCAGTTAGTGTTTGGAGCCCGGGACTCGATAAACATGGAAATTCACTGGCGGGAACAAAAGCTCTTGAACTATTCACCACTAAAACAGCAGTCTCTATCTTTTAAAACGGATAACTATGATTATAGAAAAATCTTTTAAAACAATTGGGCAATTTATTCTAAGATATGGTTTAGCCATCGTATTTATTTGGTTGGGATGGCTAAAATTTAAAAACTCAGAAGCTGACTATTTAAAAGATATCCTTAAAAACTCAGCCTTGTTTGCATGGATGTTGAAATATGTAACCGCCTATACCTTCTCATTAATTGTAGCCTATCTACAATTAGCAGTTGGAATTTTACTTTTACTTAAACCTGTTTCTAAAAAATTATCGTTAATTGGAGGTCTTATAGCCGTCGTAATTTTAACTTTAAGTGTAACAACATTATTCACTTCTGATTACGTTTGGCAAGCAGGCTATGGGTTTCCGGAATTATCAAAGGTAGGCCAAAGCATGTTAAAAGATTTAATATTGTTGGGTGCAGCAGCCTGGTGTGTTGGTGACTCTGTGTAAATAAAATGTTATGGGTGATGTATGTGTATTTTGTGCTTCAAGTGCAAAAATTGACCAAACTTATATTGATGACGCCGTAGTTCTGGCAGAAGATTTAGTAAAAAATGGATATGGACTCAAATACGGTGGCGGAGCCGTTGGTTTAATGGGTGCCGTGGCCAATAAATTTCTTGAACTAGGTGGCAAGGTAACTGGAGTTATCCCATATTTTATGGTAGAAGTGGAATGGGAACATAAAGGAGTTACCAACATGATTCATGTAGAAACCATGGCCCAGCGGAAAGAAATAATGATTAAGGACGTTGAAGCCATAGTTGTAATGCCAGGAAGCACCGGAACTCTAGAGGAATTATTTGAAGTACTATCACTTAAAAAACTAGGTCAATTCACACAACCAGTTATTCTAGTTAATACAAATGGTTTTTTTAATCCACTACTCGAAATGCTGCACAAAATGATTGATGAAAAATTTATGAGAAAAGAGCACGCAGAGCTTTGGCATGTAGTAGATTCGGCCCAAGATGTTTCCACAACAATCTCAAATCTTCCGAAATGGGATGACGATGCTATAAGGTTTGCTGCCGTTTAAATTAGGAGGACATGCCATTTTCATTATTTTTGTGTAAACAAAAAAATGAATGAGCCTGCAGGATACCACACAGCTTAATACCACACCACAAAATGTTTCCATTGATACGGGTATATCAACGAATACCTCGTTACGCACCCAGGTAATGCAAATGGATAGCACAGTTCCTGCACATTTACAAGAGCCTAAAATTATTTACAAGCCAAAAATCAGCTATCAATCACTGTCGCATAACGATTCCATTTACCTTAATCTGATTCCTTCAGATAAGGATGGATTGTTTGATGCCGAATTAAAATTTGAAGCCTCTAATTCGCCTAGAGAAACGCCTCAAACTAACACATCGGAAACGTTAGTAAAACAGGACACTGCAGGCGTTAAAAAAACAGAAATAAAGACAAATAATCTTCAAAAAGACAGCGCAGTATTAATTACATCTACTCCACATTCATCTCCAATTAAATTACGAAAATCTAATCCCTTCGACGGTTCTAAGGACTGGCTCTCAGGTTTCATTCTACTTATTTTAATTATTGCAGGAGCCGTTAAACTTAGTGCAGGAAAATACATTAACGATTTATTCTCTTCAATTCGTTATCAGCAATCGGCTAGTAAACTTTTTTCAACTTTTAATGTCCAGAATCAAAAACCTGGTTGGGCTTTAACAGCACTTTTTATACTGGTTACTTCATTGCTTGTTTTTGAATATACGCTGGTTATGGGCAAGCATCCCGAGTCCGGTTCAAATTTTATTTTTCTTTTAACAATACTTGGCGGTATCATATTGTTTTTCACCATAAAAACCATATTATATCGCTTTGTTGCATTTGTTTTTGACACAATTACCGAAACAAAAGAGTATTTATTCAATGCCGATCTGCTTAGTAAGGCATTTGGATTAACATTACTTCCAATAGTTTCAGTCGTCCCTTTTGTTGATCAACTCACTGGTACCTTTTTACTTAAAGCAGGTTTAGTACTCTTCATTCTCATGTATGTTATTCAATTGTTAAGAGGTGTAAAGATTATTTTACGTTCTCCGCTTTCAATATTTTATATGTTTTTGTACTTTTGTGCCCTAGAAATTTTGCCCTTGTCAATACTTATCAAGGTAATGATATTGTAGGGACTATTAAAATGAGGACAAAGGTGTAGTTGAATTTAAAATGAAGAACATTGAAGATTAAAAGAATCCTGGTTTCACAACCCAAACCCTCAACACCCAAATCTCCCTACTTCGATTTGGCTGATAAAAGCAACGTAAAAGTTGATTTCAGACCATTTATTCAGGTGGAGGCTCTGCCAGCTAAGGAATTCAGAACTCAGAAAGTCAATCTGTTAGATCACACAGCTGTTATTTTTACCAGCCGAACTGCAATTGACCATTACTTCAGAATCGCTGAAGAAATGCGAGTTACTGTACCAGACACAATGAAGTATTTCTGTATTTCGGAAGCAACTGCTTTCTATCTGCAAAAATACATTGTTTACCGTAAAAGAAAGATTTTTCATTCTACCGGTAGGTTTGTTGACTTGGTTGACGTGGTGAAAAAACACAAGGATGAGACATATCTCGTTCCGCTTTCCGACATTCATAAGCAGGAAATTCCTACCTTATTGAATAAAGCAAAAGCGAAGTACTCAAAGGCTATTTTGTATAAGACCGTAAGCAGCGACTTAAGTGACCTTAAAGATGTTAATTATGACATTTTAGTTTTCTTTAGTCCTTCAGGAATTACATCATTATTACAGAATTTTCCTGACTTTGTACAGAACGATACTAAAATTGCATCATTCGGTCCGGCTACTGCTAAAGCAGTTAAAGATGCTGGTTTACGTTTGGATATTCAGGCTCCAATGCCTCAGGCTCCATCCATGACCATGGCGTTAGAACAGTTTATCAAGCAGTTCAATAAAGGACAGAGATAAGAATTAACCCAGTGTTGGGTAACATCCTTCTTACCTATGGTAAGAAGGATTGTTTTTTTAATACCACAGGATGAGTACAAAACGATTTTCTTTTGGAAAAAGTGAAAAGCTGTGCAGCACTAAGTTCATTGATCAGCTCTTCAATGAAGGAAAATCATTTGTCAAATATCCCTTTCGAATTAGCATCCTAGAAGTAGATGATGACAGGCTGAAAACATCTCAGGTTTTAATATCAGTCTCAAAGCGGAAATTCAAACGTGCTTACAAACGAAATTTACTCAAACGGCGAGTTCGTGAAGCTTACCGTTTAAACAAGCATCCTCTGCTTGAAACATTGGCCGAAAATAAAACGAAATTAGCCATTGCTTTCGTGTATTTACCAAAAGAAATATTGGATTTTACCGACATCGAGAAAGGGCTTAAAAAGGGCTTAAATCAAATTATTCAAAAATACAGGAATAATGAAACAGTTTAATCAAGCTTTAATAGTCGTATTAAACCTGTTTCGCGAAGGTTTTGTAGCATTGCTGATCATACCTGTTAAGCTATATCAATGGTTTCTGTCGCCTATACTTGGAGCGTCTTGCCGATATACTCCTACTTGTTCCACATATACCATTGAGGCCTTGAAAAAACACGGCCCAATCAAAGGTTTATATCTATCTATCAAACGTATTTTAAGCTGTAATCCCTGGGGTGGTCATGGTCATGATCCTGTTCCATAAACTTTAAGCATTCCAATATAAGTCAAAGTTTTATATGTTTGTTGGCAACAAATTTCATAGCTTATACGTAACTATGTCGGATTGTATGCAATACTAAAAAACTGATATACGATGAAAAAAGTGATTTTCTTAATGGCCGTATTGGCATTTACAGTAACCAACTATGCTCAGGATAGTGAAAAAATATTAGGCACCTGGTTAACTCAAGATGGTGACTCTAAAGTAGTAGTTACTAAAAACGCAGAGGGTACCTTCAATGGTGAAATTATTTGGCTTAAAGAGCCTAAAAGTGAAAGCGGCGAAAATAAACTGGATGATAATAACCCGGATGACGAATTGAAAAACAGACCTATAATGGGACTAAAATTACTTCAAGGTTTTAGTTACGACGAAGATGATGAAGAATGGGTAGATGGAACCATTTATGATCCTAAAAGTGGAAGTACCTACAAATGCTTAATGTGGTTTGACAAAGATCCGGATATTTTATTGGTTAAAGGCTATATTGGCCTTTCCATCATTGGAAAAAAGGTGACCTGGAAAAGAGCTGGTTAGAAAGAATATCCCAGTTGAAAAGATAAATAATCAGCCACATGACCGTGGGCTTTAAAATTAACTCCTGCCAATACGCGGGAGTTTGTTTTATACCTCAAATAGTAATTTTGAAACAGTAAGCTACTTGCCGCATATCCTTCCAGCAAATAAATCCCCATTTGCTGTCCAAATAGAAATTTTCCCATCAAAAATTCATTACCTCCAACCAATCCAACACTCCACGGCTTATGATAAGTTTGATGAATTTGCTGATACTCAATCAAACCACCCAATGATAAAGTGTTAATACGGGATACTTGCCATGCTTTTTGAGTAAACATGGAAACTACACTTGTATTGTTAACATGTGTTGTATCCTCTTTAAGTGAATAGCCCATTAAAAAATCAATACGGTTTTCTTTAGTGTATTCGGGATTCTTATTTTTTGAAGGAAGGGAATAATCATCTAAGGCATGCTCAATACCCAAAGCAACAGTCGGAAAGTTAATGCCTAAATTAGGTTGCTTCACGCCTCCATTTGACAAATGTTGAAAAGCCACAGTGGCTTTTAAGGCCCATTTAGGTGAAAAAAAATAATTTGAGCTAATCCCAAGAAATAACGGAAAAGCCATATGAGTGCTATAGCTTAGGTTGTCAACATTTGAGATGCTGTTATAAGGTTGGCTTAAATAAGAAAGTCCTATACCACCTTTGCCCGATAACCACCACTTCTTTGAACATTTGAAGTATGGTTCAATGTAAAACAAGGCACCAATTCCGTATCCCAAATCAATATGATCAAAATTTGTATAGTTAATTGCCAAACCTAACTTAACTTTTGTTCCCGACATTTCACGAACCTTATCTGTTAGAAATAAGCGGCTAATTTCGATTTCCACACCAGCTGGATTAATGCCACGGTATTTTTCCAGTTTTGAAGTATGAACCTGAAAACTCCCATAAACTGCTGATGCACTAATAAAAAGAGGACGATCACTACTCCTGTCTTCCTGAGCACAAAGACTAAATGTGTCCAATACCAACAAAAGTGTTATGGCACATTTACAAACTTTTAATATTGAAGAATCGCAAGCCATTCAATAAAGTTAAGCTTTCAAAAGATCAAATTCATCAGTAATTCTTTCAGGCTTCAAATTTTTCGATGTAATTTTATCCTTTTCGACCTCAATCAATATTTTATGTATTTAAAAAGTATTAATCCGGCTAATGGTGAAATCATAAGGCAATACGAGGAAAACCATTGGGATGATGTTGACAATACAATTGAAGCCAGCTTCCAGGCTTTTTCAAAATGGAAAAAAGTTCCAACATCCGATCGTTCAAATCGATTACTAAGCGCAGCCAAAATATTAAGAGAGAAACAGGAAGGTTTAGCTTTTAATATAGCTGTGGAGATGGGCAAAAACATCAAAGAAGCAAGGGCGGAAGTTGAAAAATGCGCCTTGGTTTGTGAATTTTATGCCAATAACGGTGCTGATTTTTTGGCCAATGAAAATATTCCTACTCAGGCACAGGAATCATATGCATCACTTCAGCCACTTGGTCCGGTTTTAGCCATAATGCCATGGAACTTTCCTCTATGGCAGGTATTCCGTTTTGCGGCACCAGCGTTAATGGCTGGTAATGTTGGTTTATTAAAACATGCCTCCAATGTTCCAGGTTGTGCTTTGGCCATAGAAGAGGTATTTGCAGAAGCAGGTTTTCCGAAGGATGTATTTCGTACTTTACTAATTAGAAGCAATAAAGTTGAACGCATTATTGCCGATAAACGAATTAAAGCTATCACTCTAACTGGTAGCACTCCAGCTGGGAAAGAAGTGGCTTCACATGCAGGTCGACAATTAAAAAAGTGTGTACTTGAACTCGGAGGAAGCGATCCATATATCATTTTAGAAGACGCTGATTTAGAAAAAGCTGTTGAAGCGTGTGTTGCCGGAAGAATACTTAATGCGGGACAAAGCTGTATAGGCGCCAAACGATTTGTTGTAGTTGATGCATTATATGAAGATTTTACGGAAGCATTTACCGACAAAATGCGAAATATAAGTTTTGGTGATCCCTTTGATGAAAACAAACAGATGGGACCTCTGGCCCGATTCAATTTACGTGAGGATTTGCATATGCAGGTTGAAAAAAGCATCAGTAAAGGTGCCAAATTATTAACTGGTGGGTATATACCAAACATAGATGGAGCCTATTATCCGGCCACCGTTTTGGGAGATGTACAATCTGGAATGGCTGCCTATCACGAAGAATTATTTGGGCCTGTTGCTTCAATTATGAGAGCTAAAAATGAAAGTGATGCAATCCGTATAGCCAACGACAGTGTATTTGGATTAGGTGCAGCTGTATTTACACAGGATATTGAGCGCGGAAAACGAATTGCTGAATTTGAAATGGAGGCCGGGTGCTGTTTTGTAAATGATTTCGTTCGTTCCGATCCACGTTTGCCGTTCGGAGGAGTTAAGGAAAGTGGATTTGGTAGAGAGTTATCTCATTACGGTATGAAAGAATTCATGAATGTTAAAGGTATCTGGGTGAAGTAAAATGGAATACAACAAAGCCTTATACAAAGCGGCAGCATTATGTTCTCAGCAGGAACGTTGTACATCTGATATTCGAAAAAAACTTGTAAATTGGGAACTCACCGAAGAAGAATGTAATCAAGCAGTTGATTATTTAACTACGGAGAAATACCTGGATGATGAACGCTTTGCATTTTATTTTGTTCGTGACAAATTCAGGTTTAACGGATGGGGTAAAATAAAGATTAAATACCAACTAAAACAGAAAGGTATTTCGTCAGTATTTATTGATAATGCCTTAGATGAAATTGATAATTCCGAATATCAGACAAAACTGGCAGAATTGTTGCATGCTAAAAAGAAGCAAATTAAAAATAAAGATTATTGGAAAACTAAATCTTCTATGGCTCGCTTCGCACAGTCTAGGGGATTTGAACCAAACTTAATCTTTAATTGTATTGATGATATTCTTAGTGACGAAAGTAAGGAGCACATCGATAATTAGTTTGCAATAAAACAATATAATACTAACCATCAACCTAATACTACACAAATGAAAAAAACAGTTTATCTTCTATTGGCTCTATCAATATTACTGTTGTTACCGTTCAATAGTGAAGCCAAGCGTAAGCCTGATTGGGTAAAGCAACGCCCTAATGATCCCAACTATTACATTGGTATTGGCATAATGCCGAAAGAAGGAAGTGAAGTAGAATACAGACGTAGTGCACGAAATATTGCTCTTAAACAAATGAGTAGTGAAATTAAAGTGACCGTTTCTTCAAATTCTGTATTACGAAAAATAGAAACTGATTTCGAATTCAAAGAAGCTTATGAAAGTAAGGTTGAAACTTCGGTAATGGAGACTCTCGAAGGATATGAAGTATTAACCTGGGAAAATCGTAAAGAGTACTGGGTAATGGCTCGGTTATCGAAAGAAAGATACGCTCGTATAAATGAAATGAAATTAGATAAGGCAAAGATGATGGCCAGTTCATTTCTAATGGACGCAAAAAAATCAATTGGCGTTAATGATGCATTTTCTGCACTTAACTATCTGGCTAAAGCTGTTGGTAGTTTACAAGATCATTTGGAAGATGACTTAACCTACAAAACAGTGGATGGCACATATAATGTTGGAACTGAAGTATTCAGTACTATTCAGGATATATTCCGACGCACCGAATTACAGCCGGTTAAACCAGGCTATCAAATACAATTTTCAAAAAACCTGGCAGTACCTATTGGAGTAAACGCATTTTTTGTTTCTGATAATGGTGAAAAAGTAGCTTTGAGCGGTTTCCCGCTAGCCTTTCATTTTTCTAAAGGAGAAGGTCTTTTATCATCACATGCTAAAACTAATATGGACGGTTATGCAGGTGTATCCATCACCCGATTGATATCAAAACGTAAAACTCAGGAAATTACTGCCACATTTGATTTTAGCCATGCCATTGATAATGAACGTGACGAAGAGCTAAAAAAACTACTTCAGATTTTTTTCCCCTCAAAGCAAATGCCTACCACGGCAATTAAGTTGGAGATTCAAAAATCAAAAGCCTATTTAATCACAGAAGAAAAAGTATTTGGAGAATTAAAGGATGGTGGTGCATTTTCGAGCATGATAAAAACAGAGCTTAATAATAATTTCTTCACGTTTACAAATAATCAGGAAGAGTCGGATTTTATTGTAAAGATCACTTCCGATTTTGTTTCTGGAGATAAACGAGAAGGTCAGGGTTATGCCGTCTATCTGGTATTTGCTGACTTTAGTATTTCTATTAGCGATACTAAATCACAAACGGAGCTATTCACAGATGAACTTACTGGTATTCGAGGTATGCGTCCCGGCAATTTTGAATATGCACTTAAAGATTCGCGTGTCAAATTAATTGAGCATTTTAAGAAAGATATTGAACCTCGTTTAGAGCAAGTGGACATGTAATTATGAAATGGGATTTAATGCGAAAAACGGGCTTAAAAATACTCTTTGCGCTACTTTCATTTAATTTAATGATATATGCAAGTGCTCAAACGAGCAAAACACGGATATCAGCTGAGGAGTTTTATAAAAAAATTAAATCTTCGAAAGAAGCATTAATAATTGACACCAGACCTGCATTTAAGTATGATGAAAATAGAATTCATAATGCAGTATTAGCTGAAGGACAGAACGATCTAATAAGGATAACTAAAGGAATTCCAAAATCAAAAACCATATTTTTGTATTGTCAGATCGGAGACCGATCTAAAAAGGCTATTAAAGTTTTAAAAGCAGAAGGTTTCTCTTCAGTTTTCGAATTAAAGGATGGCTTAGTTACCTGGATAGATGAAGGTTTACCTTTAGATACTGATCCTTTATAATAAAACCGTTGCATTGCTTGATTAAAAAGAATTGTGGAACTTAGGGGTAACAATTAAGACTCACCCCAATTCTTCCATTATGAAAGTCACTAAAGCTCAGATTGATTCATTTTTTAACTCCAATGCTATTGCCATTGCAGGTGTAAGTCGCAATAACAAAAAGTTTGGCCGAATCGTATTCAATGATTTAAAAAAGAATGGATATAAGGTAATTCCTATCAATCCATCTACCAATGAAATTGATGGTCAAATCTGTTATTCCGGAATTGAAAAATTACCTGATGATATTGAAAGTTTACTCATTGCAACACCTAAAGATCAAACAGATCATGTATTACGTGAAGCGATAAATAAGGGTATTAAAAACATTTGGGTTCAACAACATTCAAATACAGACAGCACAATAGGTATAGCTGAAGAATACGACAAACAAATAATTTATAAAAAGTGCATATTCATGTTTGCTGAACCGGTGGGCGGTTTTCATAAATTTCACCGTACTCTTGTTAAAGTGTTTGGATCACTTCCTAACTAGAATAGCAACTATTCATTATCCGAAGCATGCCATTCTGCATAACTATTGGCAGTTTCGTTTAACTTAATGCTAAATAGTTTAATATTTTGCGGTAAACGTTTTTTGATTCTATCTGCAAAATCAATCAGCATATTTTCACAGGTAGGCTGGTAGTCAACAATTGCATGTCGCTCACTCATTTGTGGAATAGATAATAATTGTTCCGAAGGCGCATTTTTGCTAAGTACTATGCAATGATCAAGGCGATCAACAATTTCTTCGTTAACGATCTTTTTTAAATCACCAAAGTCCATTACCATACCCAGCTTAACATTATCCACATCTTTAATAGGTTCACCAATAATTGTAACCGCCATTATATACGAGTGTCCATGAATATTACGACACAAACCATCATAATTCCATAAAGCGTGTGCGGTTTCAAACCTAAATTCCTTTGTTAATCTAATCTTTGCCATATCACCACAAAAAAAAGACTGATAAAAACCAGCCTTATTTATTTCATATTAAGGTTTTACTTAACCAGCTATTGTACATTTACTGACACAATCAACAATACTTCTTAAGCTATTATGCTTTAAAAAATAAAAGGTATTCTTACCATCACGTTTACTCGATAATACCCCTTTATCCTTAAGAATTCCTAAGTGATGCGAAGTAGTCGATTGCTCTATTTTCAAAAGTTTATGTATCTCGGTAACAGTAAGCATATTTCCATCTTCAAGATGGCTAAGGATTGCAATACGCATAGGGTGAGCAATTGCTTTTAACATACCAGCTGCCCTATCCAATACATCTGCATCTAAGTCTTTAATCTTCATTACACTATTCCTTTCGATAAATTTATTAATGCAAATATATAACTATCTTATTATATATTCATTAAGCACCTGCAAAAATATTTAAATATTTAGATTATATCAATATGTATAACTATTAATCACGATTAATTTCTAAATTTGTCAATCACTGAATTTATGAAAAGCTCTGATACCAGAGGATTATAAGTAACAATGCATGTCAGATACATCAATAATAAAAGCTCCAATTAAGGAGGAAATGAAAAAGTTTGAACCTTATTTCAGGGAACAACTTAAAACGAATATTCCTCTCTTAAGCATCATAACCAATTATATTCTTAGACGAAAAGGTAAACAAATGAGACCAATGCTGGTATTTTTATCGGCAAAATTGAACGGTTCTGTATCTGACTCAACCTTTGTAGCAGCTACCTTAATTGAATTATTACACACGGCTACATTAATTCATGATGATGTGGTTGATGAAACCTACCAACGACGAGGATTTTTTTCCATTAATGCACTGTGGAAATCAAAAGTCGCCGTGCTAGTTGGAGATTATTTTTTATCAAGAGGACTAAGTACTGCTTTAGATACTGATCAGATTGATGTTCTTAAAGTTGTATCCGATGCTGTAAAGAGCATGAGTGAGGGAGAACTTATACAGATTGAGAAGTCGCGTAAACTGGATATAACAGAGGAAGTTTACTACGATATTATTACTAAAAAAACCGCCACACTTATTGCGGCATGTACCAGAGCGGGTGCCTTATCCGTAGATTCATCTGAAGATAAACTTAAAGCAATGAAAGACTTTGGTGTAAACCTGGGAATTGCTTTTCAGATAAAGGATGATTTATTCGACTATGAACCAAATGGCCTTATAGGTAAACCTACAGGTAACGACATTAAGGAGAAAAAATTAACACTACCCTTAATCCATGCTTTGCATTCAACCGATGTTAAACAACGCAGACACATACTTCGCCTGATCAGACGACATCATAAGAAGGAGAAAAAGGTACAAGAAATAATTGCTTTTGTAAAAAATAATGGCGGATTAGAATATGCCAATGAGCAGATGGAAGCTTACGCTCAGAAAGCCAAGGATGCCATATCGATATATGAAGATGGAGAGGTAAAAGAAGCCCTGCTTCTAATGGTCGACTATACTTTAAAACGAAAAAAATAGGAAGATATATTTGGAAGGAAACGACTAATCGAATCCTTCCTTAATATATTTCGTTTAGAAGTAATTAATTTCGTTAGTTTTTCCTGTTTCCAGATTCTGAATTTTGGTCAATAAATTATTCGCTAGACGACTTGCTCCTATTCGGAAATACTTATTATTTAACCACTCCTCACCAAGTATATCTTTAACCAATTGATAATAAACCAAAGCATCTTCCGCAGTTGAAATACCACCTGCTGGTTTAAATCCAATCATTTTACCACTTTCCTTATGATGCTTTTTAATGGCATTTAGCATGACGTAAGCAGCTTCGAAAGTTGCCGCTGGTTGTTGCTTACCCGTTGATGTTTTTATAAAATCAGCACCTGTTTCCATGGATAGAACACTAGCTAACCAAATCTCATCCATCTCCTTTAAGGCACCTGTTTCAAGAATAACTTTAAGATGAGCATCTTTCATAACAGCCTTAATCATGCTAATTTCTTCACCAACAAATTCATAATTCCCTTCTTGAAATTCTCCTACACTAATAACGATGTCCACCTCATTAGCCCCAAAATCGATAGCCCTTTGCGTTTCGAGCTTTTTAACATCTGAGAAAGTTTGAGAAGAAGGAAAACCAGCTGAAACTACAGCAATGTTAACACCTTTAGCCTTTAGCGCTCCATTTAAAACTGGTGCAAAAACAGGATAAACACACATCGCAGCAACCTGTGGAACGCTTTTAAAGTGCGTGGACAGATCGTTAACTTTATCTACAAATTCTCGAATACTATCAGCTGAATCCTCTGTATTCAAAGAAGTCAAATCAATACAATTAAATAATAACTTTAAAGTTTCAATATTATTTACCTGACTTTTAGAGTTACTGATTGCATTTTCAATACTCAATTTCATCTCATCCTCTTTCAATGGACAAGGATTCTTATCAGCAAAATTATCCATGATGTAAGTATATTTATATTAGTTTTTTATTGTTTTTATGTCGTTCTTTATCTCGTAGGGTCTTTTTTTCCATATTCTTAAGAAAGGCATCATTCAAATCCACCCCAGTTTGATTAGCCAAACAAATTAAAACCCACATTACATCCGCCATTTCGTCAGCCAGTTTTAAACCTTCTTCTTCCTTTTTGAACGACTGATCCCCATATGTTCGGGCCATAACGCGTGCTAGTTCTCCTACTTCTTCAGTTAAAATGGCCATATTTGTTAATTCACTGAAATAACGAACACCATACTTTTTTATCCAAATATCTACTTGTTCTTGCGCTTCAGATATATCCATCTATTCTTTTCTTTTAGAATCAATTGTAATTGTAACCGGCCCATCATTAACCAATGATATCTGCATATTAGCACCAAATTCTCCAGTGCCAGGTTCAGTGCCACTTAACTCCTTCAATTTACAAACAAATTTATTATAAAGCGGGATGGCAATTTCAGGAATAGCAGCACTAATATAAGAAGGCCTGTTTCCTTTTTTCGTTCTGGCATGTAAGGTAAACTGACTAATAATCAATAACTGACCATTAACATCAATAAGCGACTTATTCATAACGCCTTGATCATCTGCAAATATTCTTAATTGACATATCTTATATGCTAACCAATTAATATCCTCATCGTTATCAGACGATTCAATTCCAACAAATATTAGTAAACCATTATTAATATCCGATTTAACCACATTTTCTATACTAACACTTGCTTCTTTTACTCTTTGAATTACAACTCGCATATTTGCTTCTTAATATTGGAACGAAAATTAATACATATATTTGAATCATAATAATAAAAGCAACATCCTTATCACATTTTAATTATAAGCAGTTGTATATTCAGCTATTATACTCTATATATCACTTAAATTTAATACTGTTTTTTCACCAATACCGACCAATTATTGCAGTACATTAAAAGACAAATTCGGATAAGAATTAAAAATACACTTATCAGATCGTTGTTAGAATCTAGAGACACAATATCTTATCTCCAATAAAAAGACATTCTTAAAAATCTCTTGATAACAATCCTGATAGACCGTTGTAAATCCAATTATATATTAGTCCAAAACAAAAATTATCAAATTTGATCATTCCTAATAAGCTTTATATTTGTTCAAATACACTTCCTATATTTACATTGATAAACCTTTAAATTTTAACGATAATAAACTTTCATATGGAGAACTACCAAATGAACAATACTATCTCCATATTTACTCTAAAATCAAACAAATCGTAACATAAAAGGTTATTCTTTATTAAACACATTTGATGATAGGCATATTAAGCAATACAACAGATCCGGCATTTAATTTGGCAACAGAGGAATATCTTTTACGCCATACCACCGACAACGTGTTCTTTCTATACGTGAACAAACCATCCATCATAGTGGGTAAACATCAAAATACATTTGCGGAAATTAATTTCGAGTTCGTCAACCGTAAAAACATTGCTGTACATCGTCGTCTATCAGGTGGAGGAACTGTTTATCACGATTTACAAAACCTTAATTTTTGCTTTATTAAAAGCGGTGAGAAATCAAATCTTGTCAACTTTGCACTCTATTCAAAACCAATTATAGAAGCATTAAATGGTTTGGGTATACAAGCTGATTTTGGCAAACGTCATGATATTCAGATAAATAAGAAAAAGATTTCGGGAAATGCTTCACATGTATTCAAGAATAGAGTAATGCATCATGGAACATTACTCTTTAAATCAGATCTACGCGTATTAAACCAAGCTTTAAAGACTAACCCATTGTCTTTCAAGGACAAAGCAGTTAAATCCGTAAGAAGCGAAGTTTGTAATATAAGTGATCACATTGATAGTATTGATTTTGAATCGTTTAAAGATTACATTTTCAAGTATCTCTTAAACTATTTTGATGGTGCCACTTCCGACAAATTAAGTGGTAATGCAATAGATTGGATAAACAAAGCAGTTACTGAAAAATATACAACTGATAATTGGAATTATGGTTATAGTCCAAATTATTCATTTAAGAAACGTATTACCTTAAAAGATGGTCAACGGCTAAGCTCTATAATCAATGTGAAAAAAGGTGTTATTAATGAATGTAAAATATCAGTGAATAGCAAAGAATGGGAAAATCTTTTTTTAAAAGTTTCCAAATCGATATTAGGACTAAATCATTCAAAAATAGCATTGCAATCTGCTTTTAATGGTAATTCTGAACTTAGAGCGATCGAATTAACAGAAAAGAACTGGATTAGCCTATTTTTTTCCTAGAGTAGAAAAATTTACGAAAATATAATAAAAGCTTATCACTCTAATTTAATGTAACTTACAGCTATTTATTTACATTAAACCAAGAATATACTTTCTTACCCTTATCCTTACCAATAATGGCGCTCAAATTTTCCAACGTAGCGGCTTTTATTTTGTTCAATGACTTAAAATTAGTAAATAATTCCTCAACCGACTTCTGACCAATTCCTGGAATCTCATCCAATTCAGATTTTATAAAATCGATAGATCTCTTTTGACGATGGAAAGTAATTCCAAATCGGTGTGCCTCGTTTCTTAGATATTGAATGATCTTTAAAGATTCTGAATTCTTATCCAGATATAAAGGGACAGGATCTCCAGGATAAAAAATTTCCTCAAGACGTTTAGCAATACCTATGACTACAATTTTTTCACTCAATTCAAGATCACGTAATGCATTTACTGCTGCACCAAGTTGCCCTTTACCTCCATCAATTACTATTAACTGAGGCAAACTTTCACCCTCTTCCTTTAAACGTTTATACCTACGATAAACAACTTCCTCCATGGATGCAAAGTCATTTGCTCCAATAACTGTTTTAATATTAAAATGTCGATAATCCTTTTTAAAAGGCTTAGTATTACGAAAAACAACACAAGCAGCAACCGGATGAGTACCTTGAATATTAGAATTATCAAAGCATTCAATATGCCTTGGTAACTCCTTTAATCTTAAATCGGCTTGCATAACCTTCAATAATCTATCTTCTCGTGGTTCCTTTTTTATAATAGATTGCTGTTTTAATTTATCCAGTCGGTAATACTTCACATTACGTTCAGATAGATCTAATAGCTTTTTTCTATCCCCTATTTTTGGCACTACAAACTTTGTATTCCCTAACTCAATATTAAGCTTAAAAGGAACCAATACTTCTCTGGCTAATAGTTTTAAACGTACATGCATTTCAGTAATTGCTAGAATCAAAATATCAGAAATAGATTCATCCAATCTACGTTTAATTTCCATTGTATGCGATTGAATAATGGCTCCATTAACTACACGAATAAAATTCACATAGGCCGATTTTTCATCATCAATAATGGTAAATACGTCCATGTTTGACAGTTTAGGATTTACCACAGTTGACTTAGATTGATAATTATTTAAAATCTGGATCCGTGTTTTAATATCTTCAGCCTTCTCAAACTCTAATTTTTCTGCATAATTAAGCATTAAATCCTTCATATATTTTAGCACAGATGCAATGTTACCCTGAAGAATATTCTTTATGGAATCTATATGTTCAGCATAAAATAGCTCATCATATTCACCTACACATGGAGCTTTACAATTCCCAATATGATACTCCAGGCAAACCTTATATTTCCCTTCCTTAATCTTGTTTTGAGATAGATTTAACTTACATGTTCGGAGAGGAAATAACTGTTTAAATAGATCAAGCAAAGTACGAACCATTCCAATTGATGTATATGGTCCATAATAATTACTTCCATCCCTTATGTAGGTACGAGATTGAAATACCCTGGGAAAAGCTTCGTTCTTAACAACTATCCACGGAAATGACTTATCATCCTTAAGTAGGATATTATATCGAGGCTGATACATCTTGATTAAATTATTCTCCAAAAGCAAAGCATCCTCTTCCGTATCTACCACCAAATGCTTTATATCCGCAATTCTTCGAACTAAAATTCGAGTTTTACCATTATCATGACTTTTGGTAAAATAGGAAGCCACCCGTTTTTTAAGATCCTTTGCTTTACCAATATATATAACAACACCATCTTCATTAAAATATTGATAAACCCCAGGTGAAGATGGCAAAGCTTGCACCTTACTCTTTAGAAAATCCTCTCTTAATTTTTCCTTACTCATCTACTATAAAAAGGTCGGTAAAGGTAAATGTTGATACATCAAATAATCCCCTATTTCCTATCTTTAATTGTGGTATAACCAATAAAGACATAAACGCTAAAGTCATGAATGGCGCTTTCAAATCTACCCCTAATTTAGCAACGAATTCATTTAATTGAGTATATCGAGTTGCAATATCATCCCCCGATTGATCAGACATAATACCAGCGATTGGTAAAGGTAAAATTAATAATTCATCAGAATCACAAGTAGCGATACCACCTTTTTCTGTTATAATGGAATTAATCACTTTAACCAAGGATTCATCATCACAACCAATCGCAACAATATTGTGACTATCATGAGCCACCGAACTTGCAATTGCCCCACTATTTAATTTGAAATTCCGTATAAATCCGATGCTAGGTTTAGATTTTACATATCTATTTACGACAACAATTTTTAAAATATCTTTATCTAAATCGGATACTATTTCTTCATCCTTTTTGTAACTACTCTCCCAAATATATTGACCAGTTAATAATTCACCGTCATCAGCCTCTATCACTCTTACTTTACAATCATCAACCGGCGCGACTATTTTAAGATCATTAGCCTGCAATAAAGAACAATTAAAATTATTGACTTGAGAAATTTCCTCTAATTTAAACAAGGTTTTATTCTCTCGTACTACTTCCTTACCATCAATAAAAGTTTGAATCACATTAAAATTATCGAGAGAATCCACTACTATAAAATCAGCTGGATCACCTTTTCTAAGTAATCCAATAGGAAGATCATAGTGCATCACAGGATTTAAAACCGCAGCTTTATACATTTGAAAAATTGAATATCCCTTCTCTAGACCTAGTCTTATAATCCGATCAATATGACCCTTATTTCTGATTAAATCAGGATGACTATCATCCGTACATACCATAACATTATCAGGATGGCTTGCAATTAAAGAATGAAGTGACTCAAAATTTCGCGCTGCACTTCCTTCCCTGATTTGAATCATCATGCCAAGTTTAATTTTTTGCAAGGCTTCATCTAAAGTAGAACACTCATGATCCGTTGAAATACCTCCTTGAACATACTTTATTAAATCATCTCCAAGCAAACCGGGTGCATGACCATCTATTGGCTTTTTATATTTTTTAGCAATGTCAAGTTTAGATTTCACGACTGAATCACCATAAATAACACCCGGATAATTCATCATTTCAGCCAAAAATTTAGCCCCATTCTTAAATAAACTCTCAACATCTTCCACATTAATAACCCCGCCTGAAGTTTCAAAATCAGTTGCAGGTACACATGAAGGAACGCCAAAGAAACATTTCAAAGGTACCTTTTCCGCATCCTTCATCATATATTCCACACCTTCCTTACCAAGAATATTTGCAATTTCATGCGGATCAGAAACCACTGCAACTGTTCCACGTGGAACAACCATGGCTGCAAATCGAGAAGGCACCATCATTGAACTCTCTATATGAACATGAGCATCAACTAAACCAGGTAGAATGAAATTATTATAGCCTAAATCGGTTCTTTCAATTTCTTGGATACAACCATTCTCAATTATAATATTAGCACCATAAATTTCTTGACTATGCACATCTACGAGATTACCAGAAACAATCATAGAAATAAAAATTAGTGTTCCACGTGGAACGTTAGCGACCCATTAAAACCAAAAGTACATTAATATCACTTGGAGAAACACCAGAAATTCGACTAGCTTGACCAATAGTTTCCGGATCAATTTTAGCCAACTTCTGACGACCTTCGGTTGAAATTGACTTTAAAGTTGAATAATCGAAACGGTTTTTAATCTTTACACTTTCAAGTCTCTTAAACTTTTCAGCGAGCAATTTTTCTCGATTGATATATCCTTCGTATTTAATGGCCACCTCAACTGATTCAATAATTTCATCATATCGTTCAGAAGGTAACTTATCCACTTCAGTTTTTAGATCCTTAAAATTATCTATTAAATCACGTAGATTCAATTGCGGACGTGTTAAAAGATCCATAAGTTTCACGCCCTGTTTTAAAGGTGTGGTTCCTTTTGAAAGTAACCAATCATTAGCAAACTTCATTTTAACACTATATGTCTTGATGAAATTTATCAATTGCTCCTTAAGAACATTCTTTTGTTCCAAATATTCTACTCTCTCCTTTGACGCCAAACCAAGCTTATAACTTTTCAAAGTTAAACGATTATCTGCATCGTCCTGTCGCAATAAAATACGATACTCAGCTCTAGAGGTAAACATCCTATAAGGTTCGTCAACACCTTTAGTAACTAAATCATCAATCAATACTCCAATATAAGCTTCATCTCTACTAAGCACGACATCCTTTAAATTATTTATTTTTTGATGAGCATTTATACCAGCCATCAAACCTTGAGCAGCCGCTTCTTCGTAACCGGTAGTACCATTTATTTGACCAGCAAAAAACAGGTTTGTTATATATTTTGTTTCCAAAGTATGGAATAACTGAG
The DNA here is from genome assembly GCA_947503525.1 of uncultured Carboxylicivirga sp. Lineage (GTDB taxonomy): Bacteria > Bacteroidota > Bacteroidia > Bacteroidales > Marinilabiliaceae > Carboxylicivirga. The sequence goes on from CANNEA010000002.1 coordinate 372,954, forward strand.
TAGGTTCAAAAAAATCGTACTCTATTGCATAACCCGGCCTGAACACTTTGACTTGTTCTAAACCAGGAACTTTTTCAAGTGCAGAAATTTGAACATTTAGTGGAAGTGAAGAACTAAAACCATTTAAATAATATTCAATAGTATCTTCACCTTCAGGCTCCAAAAATAATTGATGACGGTCCTTATCCGCGAAAGTGACAATCTTTGTTTCAATACTTGGACAATATCTAGGACCTAAACTTTGAATTGTACCATTATACATTGGGGATTCCTGAAGACCTTCTTCTAACTTAGTATGCACAGTTGGATTAGTATACGTAACATAACAACTTCTCTGCTTTAACTTTTTATTCGATCCAGGAAGATAACTAAATCGATAATTTGTGTCCTCTCCTTTTTGCTCCTCCAATTTGCTAAAATCTATACTTCTTTCGTCAATTCTGACAGGAGTACCCGTTTTCATTCGTCCAACCTTAAAACCAGCAGAAAATAGCTTTTCGGACAGTCCTTTCGAGCTAGGTTCAGAAACTCTACCTCCTTCTAACTGTACTGATCCTATGTGCATTAGACCGTTTAAAAACGTTCCTGTCGTTAATATCACAGCCTTAGCCTTAAACTCTACATTATTCTTTGTTCTAACGCCCTTAATTATGTTATCTACAATAATAAAATCAATAACCGTGTCTTGCCAGAAAAAAACGTTAGAATTTTGTTCTAGTTGTTTTCTCCATTCCGTTGAAAAAACCATTCGGTCACATTGAGCCCTTGGACTCCACATCGCAGGTCCTTTAGACCTATTTAACATACGAAATTGTATAGAACTCTTATCAGTAATTATACCCATATAACCACCCATCGCATCTATCTCCCGAACAATTTGACCTTTGGCAATTCCACCGACAGCAGGATTACATGACATTTGTGCAAAACGCGACATATCCATAGTAATAAGTAACACCCTACTACCCAAATTTGCAGCTGCTGCTGCAGCCTCGCATCCAGCATGACCGCCCCCAACGACAATTACATCGTAATCAAAATCCATTATTATATCTTTTACTGAAAGTTAAACAGCAAAATTACAGAAAAGTTGGGAATAACTTAAGAGCCTCATCTTCCTTTTGACGCATAATAGCAATATCCTCTTCACTTTTATCTTTATAACCTAGTAAATGTAGGATACCATGTATGACAACTCTTAAAAGCTCATTATGGTAAGATTTATTAAACTTAATAGCATTTGATGCTACAGTATCAACGCTTATAACTAAATCCCCAGAAATAACCTTATTTACAGAATAATCAAAGGTTATGATATCGGTATAGTAATCGTGATTTAAATAGGCTTTATTTACATCAATAATATATTGGTCAGAACAGAAGAAATACGTTATTTGACCTAACTGGGCAGACTCATTTATAATAATATTTTCAATCCAACTTGTAACAGAATCATCAATACCTTCAGGTAAACTCTCCGATTCAGATTGAAAACTAATCATTCAAGAAATAAAAAATTGCATTTTTACTATACTACCATTCTCCTCAAATTCAATTTCATCAGCTAAATGATGCATAAGAAAAATGCCCCGGCCATGAGTTTTCTCAAGATTTTCCGGCTTTGTTGGATCAGGGACATTGGTATAATCAAAACCATCTCCCTGGTCTTTAATTATAAATTCAACTCTTTTATCATCAATACTATATTCGACTTCAACGTCTTTATTCTTGTCCAATTTATTTCCATGGACAATCGCATTATTTACTCCTTCAACAACGCCCAAAAGTAATTTACCGTAAACATCACTATGGAGATCAAATTGATTAGACAAATCATCAATTAACTTTTCAATTATATTGATGTTTTTCGTATCAGAATTAAATGTTAATTTATCCGCAGTAAGTTCCATTAATAACTTATTTAATTTTGTTAGTTCGAATAATATAAGTCGAAATATTAATCAAACCTGTACATCATACATTTATACTCAAAAAAGGCAAAAGAGTTCCATTTTTTTTCGAAAATATCACTATTTTAATTAGAAAGCCATTTTTCAGGATTTAATTTGACATTTTCTTTCCAAATTTCAAAGTGTAAAACTTCAGAATTATCACCGTCACCCTTATAAATCAAACCTAACAGTTGTCCTTTTTTAACCGCATCACCCTTCTTTACCTCTACACTGGTCAAATTGGCATAAACCGTTAAATACTTTCCATGCCTTATAATAACTGTTTTATTATACCCAGGAATAGTGACAACTCGCGATACTATTCCATCAAATACAACTAAACTTTGATTAGTAACAGTTGATTGTATGTCAACACCATTATTATTAACTTTTACATACTTCAAAACAGGATGTTGATGTTCACCAAATTTAGATACAATTACACCACTTTTAACCGGCCAGCTTAATTTCCCAATAGCCAAATTAAACTCAGAGAAAATTGGTTCAGACTCTTTTGAATCATTAATAATTTTGATGATAGCGTCCTCAAGCTTTTTCAAAGCCTTTTTTTGTTTTGATATATCACTTTTTATTTGAGACTCTTTTCGTTGTAATCCTTTAATAGAACTACTTAGTTGTCTTTTATTCTGTTCAAGGCTCTGTTTTTCTTTTACAACTTTATCCAAGGCATTTTGCTGAACAACTAATTTTGTTTCAAGAATACCCTTCTTTTCAGCCAATTTTTGGGTTTCCTTAACTATTAAGAGACCCTGATTCTTTCTGAACTTATTATACTCCTTAATAATAACAAACCGTCTATACGCATCATTAAAACTTGCTGCACCAAGAAAAAATGAAAATTCGTTATATACCTGGCGATTACGGTAACTTTTTTGAATTAGCTGTGCATAATCTGACTTCAATTTAGACAGCTCTCTATTTGAACTTGTAATATCCTTTTCTAAGGCACTAATATCCTCATTTAACCAATCAATTTCTTTATTATATATATCCAATAAACGAACCCTTGAAGCTATTTGATTATCTAATAATCGTATCCTTGAATAGGTATTACTCTTCTGCTTACTATACTTTTTAAGTAAACTTGAAGACTTTTCAAGGTTCTTTTGTATACTCAATTTTTCCTTTTCTAAAGAAGCAACAGATTGTGATACAGCTCCTTTAATCTGAAAAAAACCAAATATGATTAATATAAAAAGATGTCTATGCATTAGAACTTACCTGTTTTATATTTACTCGAAACTTTAAATCCAATAGAACCTACACCATCAAATTCTATATCGCTAAATACCAAATTTAATGTAAACGTATCAAAACCACGTTTACCTTCAATCAATACTTCGTTGGCAAATAAACCTTTACTCGTTTGACTAAAATTAGTATACAAAATATTGACAGAAGAATTAGAACCAAAATCCTTGATATAGGACCTTGATATTTTAAATACTTCCGGCAAAATACTGAATTCATGCATCATTAAGTCATCAAATTGATCTCGTCTACTTATACGTGCGTAACGACCATCTTTAATTGACTTAAAGGTATAAACCTGATCACCAATACCATGCTTATACTTTTTTAATGAAGAGTTGGATATAACATCTATTGGATAGGAATATAACTCATTAAGAATAATAGACTGAACAGTATTGAAATCCATATCTAACATAAACTTTTTCCAAAGAATATTGTAATCTCCAGTATTATATTCACGCTTAATACGATCAAGTATTTCTACTTTATCCTTCGACAACTTTATTCGAAAGGCCTCTATTCCTTTTAGTACAGAAACAATAATAAAACTATCCTTAACTAAATAAAGATTTCCGCGAAACGATTCACTTTTTCCATTTAGATCAAATTCAGCTTTAAACTTCTTTAGAAACAAGGTACTACAATCTGAATAGTTTGATTCAATTTCTTTTATCAGGCGATTATCACTAATATTCTTTAGTTCTCCATCATTCTTATAGAACTCCTTACCAGACTTACACGAGGTGCAGAATAGTATTAAAGACAAGAAAGCTATAATCAAATATTTCACTACTCTATATACGATTTAGTTTGAATCTTTTGTTTAAGAGTTTCGCTCTCATTTCCCATAGACTCAGATAATTTCCATTGCTCAACAGCTTTTTCAACATCTCCATTTTTGAAAAGAATATCGCCATAATGTTCCACAACAACATCACTGTCTTTACCACCATTATCGATAGCCCTCTCCATTATATATTTAGCCTCAAAATAGCGTTCTCTTTTAAATAATACCCAGGCATACGTATCCAGATAAGTAGCATTACCTGGCTCCATTTCAATACACTTACTACTCATCCTTTCAGCTCTATCTAAATCCTTATTTTCAAGTGTTAAATAGTAACTATAATTATTAAGTACAACTATATTTAGTTCATCCAATAAAAGCGATTCGTCATAAGCTTTAAAAGCCGCATCTGGATTTTCAAGAGCATAATAAACATCACCCTGAGTCGCTAAAAATTGTGCTTTTAATGCCATGTTTTCACCGACATGATTAATACCGGTTTCTAGTAGATTTAAAGCATCCCTATTTTGTTCAAGTTGCAGAGCAGCAGACGCACCTAATAAATAGAAAAAAGCATTCTTTTTAAATTTATCTATAGCGATGATTGAGTTATCGTAAACTCCTTTAAAATCCTGTTTATCTATTAATAAGAGTAGATATTCCTGCCAAATTAATTCATTACTATCTTCAATATTTAGAGCATTTTGGTATGATTTAATAGCCAAATTGTTACGCTTAGTGGCCTTATAATAATTTCCTAAATAAATATGAGCATTAGCTTCAAATGGATGTGTATCTATTAAAATTTTGAAGAAATCCTCCAAATAGGTTTGATCTTTAACGATTCCTTGCCCATCCATTAATAATGGTAACAGACGTTGAAACTTGACCTCAAAGGGCGTAGCTTTATTTTCCAAACCTAATTGGTAGTTTTTTACAAACGAAGCAGTGTCCTTTTGGGACAAAGCCAAATTTCCCAGACTAAAAAATGCCATTGCATTATTTTCATCCTTCTCCAAAACTTTATTATAATAAGTTTTAGCATTAACAGGATCTTTCAAATACATGTAGTAATCAGCAATATAACCGTAATAACGTGGTTCTTCCGGATACTTTGCCGTTAACTTTTGCAATTCTTTTAAGGCATTCTTATTCTGACCAACTTCTAAAAAGATCTTTTCCTTTTCTAGAACTACAACTTCATTAAGTCCAATCTTCTTTTCAAGTTTATCATAAACACTAACTGCTTTATCAAACTCACCATTCTTTTGATATACCTGCGCTAAACCATACAAATATTCATCGTTATCAGGATATTGATTAACAATCTTTTCATAAATACTAATCGCCTGTACACCTAATTTATTTTGCTGATATAACTGAGCCAGCATTAAATTATACCAAATATTTGAAGGTTCAAGCTGAATAGCTCTTTCCAGTAATCCCTGTGCTTTAACAACCTCATTTCCGGAAACAAAAATATTGGCGAGCTCATACATAGAAGCACTACTTGTCGGATCAATCTTTAAACACTCACCAAGATACATCGCTGACTTTTCGATGTTACCTTTCATCTTCTCTCTACCAGCCTCATAAAAGAAGTAATCAAACTTTCGTTTCTCTACATCAGAAAGTTGAACTTTTCTAATTGTTTGGGCATTATCCTGTGCAACCTGAACCTTCGTAGTAGTCTTACATGAAAATGTAAAACCAATGATCAAAATAAAACCTAATTTATATAATTTCATATTAAATTAATTAGTACCGGTATGTCCAAAACCACCAGCACCACGTACTGTTTCTTCTAAAACATCTACCTCTAAAAGTTGTACTTTTGTATATTCTGCAATAATCATTTGACAAACTCGCTCCCCATCTTTAATAATAAAATTCTCATTTGACAAATTCACTAAAATAATTTTTACCTCACCTCTATAATCAGCATCTATTGTTCCTGGTGTATTAAGCACTGTAACACCAAATTTAGCAGCCAGTCCACTTCGAGGTCTAATCTGTGCCTCGTAACCTTCCGGTAATTGTATATACAAACCAGTTGGTACAATAGTTCGCTGTAAAGGCTCTAAAACAACAAATTCATCAATATTAGCTCTAAGATCCATTCCTGAGGAATATTCAGTACTATATGCAGGGAGTTGATGCTTTCCTTTGTTTACTATTTTTACTTCTGTCATATTATAGTTTTTTTGAATTCCTTTCTTTCAAAAAAGAATATTGTAGCTAAATAACTTACAAATATAAAAGCTTTAACAGCTAATAAAAATATATCGTTGCTAAGCTGAATTTTATTAACCACTATTACCAACATTATACCAGAAAGTAAATAGAATACTATTGACTTAATAGGATACTTTATTAGATAAAACTTTTGCCCATAATAGTATGATAATATGGTCATTAAGACAAAACAGACCAGGGAACTAATAGCAGCTCCAATATATCCAATACTAGGAACAAGCACTAAGTTAAGTACTATAACAATTAAGGCACCAAATCCACTAATATAGGCACCGTATATAGTCCGATCAGTTAGTTTATACCATAGCGATAAAGAATAGTATATTCCAAAAAACAATTGTCCCATTAAAACATATGGAATAATCACATTACCACTAAAATACTCCGGTAAAAGAAAGTTATTTATAATATCAAGAAACATTAGAACACCAACATATATCAGTATACCAAATATCACAAAAAACTTAAGTATCGTAGCATATAACTCTTTTGATGCGTTCTCCTTTCCTTCTTTGAAAAAGAAAGGTTCAAAAGCGAGGCGATAAGATTGAATAAAAAGCATCATTAAAACACCAATCTTAAAGTTTGCAGAATATATACCTAATGCTTTCATTGGATTGTCTGGAATCAATTTAGGCATCAAAATTTTGTCAACATTTTGAATTAACATTCCAAACAAACCAACGATCATAATTGGTCCCGAATACTTAAAAACATCCTTAACATGGGCAAAATCAAAGTTACCAACTCGTTTAAACAAAACAGGAATTAGATATATGCCTATTAATCCTGAGCTTAAAATATTAGAAATAAAGACGTATTTAAGCCTATTATTAGAATCAAATATTAATTCTATACCATCGTAGCCCAAAGAGAGTAAGTAAGGGCACACAACAAGGAAAAAGACGTTAAAAACAATATTAAGTAATACCTGAAAGAATCTTAAGCCGGCATAAAACATTTTTTTATTCCGATATCGCAAATCAGCAAACGGTAAACTAATAATCGCATCAATGGCGACAATTATTGCACCATAGCGAAAAATTTTACCAGATAGGTATTCGTTACCAAGCAAACGCTCAATTGGTGATGAAAAAATATACACAAAGAGAACGAACAGTACAGAAGCAATAATAATGAAAAACGAAAGCGATTTTAATAAATCATTTCTATTTTCCTTGGTAATAAAACGAAAATAGCCAGTTTCAAAACCAAATGTAAGAAGTACTAAAACTACAGATATATAGCTGTATATATTAGCAACACCACCAAACAATTCAGGATCTAGTGTACGAATATAAAATGGCATAAGTAACCAAGCCAATAAACGACTAACTATTGTACTAGCACCATAAACCACCGTTTCACCGGCGAGACTTTTTAATTTACTCAAAATATTATTCGAAAAGTGAACCTTGATTTAATTTATTTTCTCTTCCTAAATGTTCATAGGCAAGTGCAGTAACCATGCGACCCCGCGGTGTTCTGTTAATGAAACCTTCCATTATAAGAAATGGTTCATAAACTTCCTCAATAGTGCCGGCATCCTCTCCAACTGCAGTTGCAATCGTATTAACACCAACCGGACCGCCATTGAATTTATCAATTAAAGTAATCAATATCTTATGATCCATGATATCTAAACCATGTTGATCAATATTCAAAGCATTTAACGCTAACTGACTAATTTCTAGATCTATAATTCCATTACCCTTAACTTGAGCAAAATCTCTGACTCTACGTAAAAGTGCATTAGCAATACGTGGTGTACCACGACTTCGACGCGCAATTTCATCAGAAGCATTTTTATGAATTCTAACTTCTAAAATATCAGCTGAGCGTTCTATAATTCCAGAAATAGTAGCAGGATCATAATACTCTAAATGGCAATTAATTCCAAAACGAGCCCTTAAAGGAGCTGTTAATAATCCACTACGCGTAGTAGCGCCAATAAGCGTAAATGGATTTAGATCCAGCTGTATACTTCTGGCACCTGGTCCCTTATCAATCACAATATCGATTCTAAAATCTTCCATTGCGCTGTAAAGATATTCTTCAACTACAGGACTTAAACGATGAATTTCATCAATAAATAAAACATCATTCTCCTCTAGACTTGTAAGAATACCGGCCAAATCACCAGGTTTATCAAGTACTGGTCCACTAGTTAATTTAAAACCCACCTGCATTTGATGAGCAATAATATTCGAAAGAGTAGTTTTACCTAATCCAGGAGGTCCATGCAATAAAACATGATCGAGTGCATCACCTCTCATCTTGGCCGCCTGCACAAATATTTCCAGATTTTCTACAACTTTATCCTGGCCCTTAAAATCTTCAAAACTTAGAGGTCTTAACTGTCTCTCAACATCATGTTCACCATCTTCATTCCCTCTAATATCGAACTCCATAAAGTACTATTTTATTAAACCCAAGAACCTTAAATTCTTAAAGAATTCTTGTAAATCGAAAGGTTTAGCCATATATTCATCCATACCATGATCTAAACATTTATCACGATCAGCATCATAAGTATTTGCAGTTAAACCAATTATTGGTAGGTGTTCGTTAGTCGTTTTTTCTTTATTACGAATAGCCACAGTAGTTTCAAGGCCATCCATAATTGGCATCATTAAATCCATCAACACCAGATCATACGAACTTAAAGCTAACTTATCCAAAGCTTCTTGTCCATTATTGGCGATATCAATCTTAAAACCATATTTTGACAAATTAAGAAATATGAGCTTTTGATTAAGAACATTATCCTCAACCAATAATACTGAAATATGATTTTCAAGTTTTTCCATTGTTCGGTTTAGGCTTGATTAACTATAGACCATACTTTGCTGATATGTCCAACATTTTATTAATTGGTTTGACAGCTTCTACCCTAATTTCTTCCGGAACCTGAATAGATGGCCATTCATATTTTAAACAATTATACAATTTTTCTATGGTATTTAGCTTCATGAATTCACAATCATTACAAGCACATGTCGAATCATTAGGTGGAGCAGGTATAAATATCTTATCAGGATTATATTTTTGCATTTGATGAATTATACCCGATTCAGTAGCAACAATAAACTTAGTAGACTCACTATTAGTAGAATGTTTTAATAAAGCTGCAGTACTGCCTACAAAATCAGCTAACACCAATAAAGGTTTTTTACATTCAGGATGAGCCAGAACTAATGCATCAGGATTTTCTTTCTTAAGCTCAATAATTTTTTCAATAGAGAATTTCTCATGTACATGACATGCGCCATCCCATAAAACCATATCTCTACCCGTAATACTATTTAAATAATTCCCTAAATTTCTATCAGGTCCAAAAATAACCTTCTCATCTGTAGGCAAACTATCTACAATGCTTTTTGCATTAGTACTTGTAACAACAATATCAGAAAGAGCTTTAATTTTTGCTGTAGTATTAACATAGGTCAGAACCGTATGATCAGGATGATGATCAACAAATTCTTTAAATTTATCTGGAGGACAACTATCCGCTAAACTGCAGCCTGCATTTAGGTCTGGTACCAATACGACTTTTTCAGGCGAAAGTATTTTAGCTGTTTCACCCATAAAATGCACTCCTGCCAATACTATTATATCAGCATCAGTTTTTGCAGCTTCCTGAGCTAAGGCTAAACTATCTCCAACAAAATCTGCGATATCCTGTAATTCATCCGTTTGATAGAAATGCCCCATAATTATAGCATTCTTCTCCTTTTTCAAACGACTTATCTCTTCCTTTAAATCTATGTTAGCTGGAACCGTCTCGTTCACATATCCACTTTTCAACCAACTATTCTTTATATTCATATATAGATAGAGTAATTAAATAAATATAGTGATGATAATATGCTGTTAATAAGGTTGGCAATTAATTTCTATTTTACTTTGATATTAACTTATAAGCTTCAAATAACAAATAATTAACCAATTATTAACAAGTATATATTTGCTTAAATCATTGAGAATAATTCACTTTTAAATTATATCAACAATTAGTTAACAGCGTTCAAATTTAATAATTTCTTTTTTTCCTGCTGTGTAAAACTGCTTTTAAAACGGTTTATAAGTTTTGTCTAAAAAATACACTTACAAACAAGCAACTTTGGAACTAATCCTTGTATTGAAAAAATGAATTTAAAAATCAAGAGTAAATTGTAAAAAATATTCCCTCAATATGCACAAGTTATGAACATTTATTCATGGGTTTATTCACAAATTAGTTAATAGAAAAATTGCATTACTATCTTTGCAAAAAAAACAAACGAAATGATTTTTAAATCAATTGCTTTAGCGGCTGATCATGCTGGATTTCCTGTCAAAGAATTAATAAAAACCTATTTGATAGAAAACGGAGTAGAGGTAAAAGATTATGGTACCTTTTCTGCAGAAAGTACCGATTACGCTGATTATGCCCATCCTATGGCATCTGCTGTTGAAAAGAAAGAATACGAGATTGGAATTGCGGTTTGTGGAAGTGGCAACGGTATAAACATGACTGTTAATAAGCATCAGGGAATTAGAGCTGCCCTTTGTTGGAATGTTGATATATCTGAAATGGCCCGACTTCATAACGATGCTAATATATGCACGATACCAGGTAGATACGTAAGTGAGAACTTGGCTGTTGAGATTGTTGATAAGTTTGTTAATACAGCATTTGAAGGTGGAAGACATCAAAAGCGCATCGAAAAAATACCTGTTTAAGTAATCATCTTCAAAGTAGTATATAATGACATATTGATTTTGATGTCTGAAAAATAAAAGAAGAAAGGATAAACAGACATAAAGGTTTTTAAATGATTTTATTTATTTTTAGGCTTTAAATCAAGCAAATATGTTATCAAATACCTGTAAATACGCTATTCGAGCAGTAATCTATCTAGCTGTTAATGATGAAGAAGGAAAGCGAATTGGAATTAAGCAAATTTCAAAAGAATTAGATATTCCAACTCCATTTCTTGGAAAAATTCTTCAAAGTTTGGCCAAACAAAAATTATTAAAGAGTACCAAAGGTCCTCATGGCGGATTTGGATTAGGTAGAAAGGCTGAGGAAATTACACTATATGATATTGTTTCTATTATAGATGGTGAAGATGTATTTACAAATTGTTTGATTGGTCTTCATTCATGCAAGAGTAATAGTAATGGGGGACATGCTTGTCCGGTTCATGACCAGTACAGCTCTATTCGTAAACAAATGAAAGAATTTTTTGCGAATGAAAGTATTCAAAAGATTATCACCAATATGGAAGACAAAGGTGATTACATTAAGCTATAGTTTTAGAACTAAAAAATGGAAAGAGAATAAAACGATTTAAAAATTTATTCTCTTTTAGTATATTGAAGCCAATGTAGGCAAAAATCACTCCTAAGGTATTTGCAAGCATATCAAGCCATTCAGCGCCTCTATAACTGGTTAGAACAAGTTGAGTTATTTCCATTGTTGCACCCCAAAAAATTGGAATCATTAATACCTGAAATCCTCTTGTTATTTTGTGTTTATGATGTACATAGTATTCAAACATTAAAAAGAATGCCATTGTGAAATACATCAAAAAATGAACAATTTTATCAATATGAGGTATTAGATGAATATTTCTGGGTTCAATACTTGATGTATTCATTAAGCTAAGAATGGTTACAGCCAATATTATTCCTAAGGTTTTGTGATATTTTAGTAGTCTTATCATTGGTTTGATTACTTGTTAATAACTATAACATTTTTGTTTAAAAAGAGTTGATAAGGTGTTTATAAGCATAAATAACAAATTAACGTTTCACGTGAAACAATTTCAATAATGGCGGGTATTTACGCACATATTCCTTTCTGTTACACCAGATGTTCATATTGTGATTTTTATAAAACTACAGATCAATCCATGAAATCTGGGTTTATAAGCGCAATGTGCAAAGAAATAGTATTAAATGGAGAATTTTTTTCAAGTAATTCAATTGATACGCTTTATTTTGGAGGTGGAACTCCTTCAGCCCTATCAATACAAGAGATGAAAACGATTTTTGATTCTATTGCTAAGTATGTTGATATCTCCTCTATTAATGAAATTACAATGGAGGTTAACCCGGATGACGTTTCAATGGAATACATCGATGGATTAATACAATTAGGTGTTAATCGTATTAGTATGGGTGTTCAAAGTTTTTATGATGATCATTTACGTAAGATGAATCGTCGTCATAATGCTCAACAAGCATTTTTAGCAATTGAAATCATAAAGAAATCCGCAATAAATAATGTCAGTATTGATCTTATTTATGGATTGCCATATATGAATATGGAGCAATGGACCTGGAATATTGAGCAGGCAATTAAGGCAGATGTTCAACATATTTCAGCATACCATTTAACCTTTGAAAAAGGTACGGTGTATTACGATCTTTTGAAAAAAGGGACATTATCAGAAATCAGTGAAGAAGATAGTTCAGAACAATTTGATTATCTCCGAGATAAACTTCAATTGAATGGTTTTGAAAATTATGAAATATCCAATTTTTCGAAAGCCGGATATTACTCCCAACATAACAGCAGCTATTGGACAGGTGAAAAATATTTAGGTCTCGGGCCTTCGGCCCATTCATTTGATGGTAAAATACGCCGATGGAATGTTAGAGATTTGAATAGATATACACAAAGTGTAGTTAATGATAAAGTATATTGGGAAGAAGAAGAACTAACATTAAAAGATATTTATAATGAGCGAATCATGCTTGGATTAAGGACATCCAAGGGTTTTTCAATGGATTACATCAATAGTTTAACTGAAGGTGAAATAAAAGAGTTTGCCCAAAATGAAATAGTTAATCAGTTGAATAAAGGTAATGTTGAAGTTGTAGATAACCATTGTCGCGTAAAACATGATAGAAAGTTTATATGCGATCGGATTATTGCTTCTTTATTTTTTACTGATGATGATTAAAACATTGTGCTCCTTTATTTGTAAATATAAGCGAGAAATGATTTTAGAATGAAGAATGAAACAGGGATTCTTGCCACTTACGGGTCGATTGTTTTAAATGTATTTTTGTTTGCAATAAAGATGTGGGCCGGAGTAGTTAGTGGTTCTATTGCTATAATTGCAGATGCCTGGCATACTTTAAGTGATAGTATCTCATCAATCGCTGTTTTAATAGGTTTAAAAATTTCAGCAAAACCAGCCGACAGTAATCATCCCTATGGGCACGGCCGTGCAGAATTAATTTCATCTTTAGTAATAGGGATATTATTAGCTGTAATTGGTTTTAATTTTCTGATGGAATCGATCGTTAAATTAAGAAGTCACGAAGAAGTGATTTTCGGAAATTTAGCAATTATTGTCACCATTATTTCTGCTGTTGTTAAAGAGATAATGGCACAATACTCAATAATCATTGGAAAAAAGACCAAGTCAAAATCAATGGTAGCCGATGGTTGGCATCATCGTTCCGATGCTATTTCATCTCTTATAATTCTTGTTGGGATATTTATTGGTAAATATTACTGGTGGGTTGATGGTGTTTTAGGCATCATTGTTTCATTCTTGCTTTTTTATACTACCTATTCTATTATGAAGGAGAATATTAGTATTCTACTTGGTGAATCTATTGATGAAGAATTAAGAAATGATATTGTTTCGATGGCACCTGAGGTTAGCGATTTTGATATTATGCCGCATCATTTTCTGGTGCATCACTATGGAAATCATACCGAGTTAACTTTCCATATCAGACTTCCCGGAAGACTTAGTTTGGATGAAGCACATGTGATTGGTACTAAGTATGAAATAATAATAAAAGAGCGTCATAATATACAGGCTACTGTACATATCGACGCTCTGGAGTTCAATGACAATAAAGACTTTTAACTAATATTTTTAATAGTTGAGAGTTCTACCGGTAATGGCAATAAATATATCCAGTTCCCGAAGTTTATCCTGTATTTTAATCAGTTCAGAAATCTTGATTAAACCAATTTTATAACTATTCTCCCTACCTTTATATTCTTCGTTAATCGTTTCAAAATTAAAGTAGTTTAATACACTCTCATCGGAATAGCGAATATATATTTCTATTGCTCTATCCTTATTATAAGTAAAACCTCCTGAATAATTTAGCTTTTTATATTCGTACGAATAATTGTGAGCCAATGCGGTAATATCGGAAAGAACCGCTGAACCTGTTGGATGGGCACCGGCGCCTTTGCCAAACATAAATTGTTTATCGTAGGCTTTACCTTTAATTACTACACCGTTAAATTCATCTTCTACGCTATAAATGTACTTGTCTTTACCTACAAATCGAGGAAGTACAAATAAGGTAATATTGTTGTTTTCTAGACGTTCAACCTGTGCTACCAGTTTAATTTTGAATCCTTTTTCTCTGGCATAATTAATATCAAAATCGGAAATATTACTTATACCATAAGTCAGAACATCATTAGGTTGGACAACTGTTCCAAAACTATGCAGGGTAAGAATTATAAGTTTGAATAAAGAATCATATCCTTCCACATCAAAAGATGGATCACTTTCAGCAAAGCCCAAATCTTGAGCATCTTTTAATGCTGTATCGTAGGACTGATTATGATCGAAAATTTTGGAAAGAATATAATTTGATGAACCATTTAGAATTCCGGTTACCGAGAGTAATAGATCATTATCGTAGTACTCTTCAAGATTTCTGATGATTGGTATGCTGCCACAAGCAGAAGCTTCGTATAATAAAGAAACATTATTTTCTTTTTGTAGTTGAAGCATTTCAGCCATATTTTCAGCTAGCATTTTTTTATTTGCCGACACCACTTTCTTCCCTTTCTGTAAGGCCTTCTTAACAATTTTATAGGCTTCATCGGCATTATCAATTAATTCAACTACCGTGTTTATATCAGGATCGTCAAGAATATCATCTGCATTGTAACAGAATGAATCTTCCGGTAAGGATCTTTGCTTTTTATTTTTGACACAAATTTTAGAGATTTCTGCATTAAAAGCTGGACTCGTTTTTAATACTTCATATAAGCCTTGGCCAACAACTCCAAAGCCGAAAAGACCAATGTTTAGTTTTTGTTTCATCTGTTTAAATTATTCTTTCATTTGTCAGATGGAACTCTCAGGTAAATTTCAAGTAAAATCTTTTTTAGCAATTTATAATTAAAATTGACCCGGTAGTTTCATTTTATGGTATGATTTGCTTTGTAAAATTAGGGCAAATTTCTGATTTATTTGTAAATGGGAAGATGATTGTACTCACCTTCCCATCCTATTTTATAATTGGCTAAATGCTTGTTGTAAGTCCGATTTAATATCATCGATATGCTCAATTCCAACAGATAAACGTAGTAAACCCGGTTCAACACCAGAGGCCTTTTGTTCATCAATACTTAACTGTTCATGAGTTGTTGTGCTCGGATGAATAATTAGTGATTTGGCATCACCAATATTGGCCAGATGACTAATTAATTGAAGCGTATTAATGAATTTATCAGCATCCTGGTTTCCGCCTTTAATTTTAAAACTCATAACGCCACCAAAACCTCTCTTAAGGTACTTTTTAGCTAAAGAATGGTAAGGGCTTGATTCAAGTCCCGGATAATTGACGTATTCAACCTGTTCATGAGCCTCAAGCCAATTGGCAATTTCAATGGCATTGGATACATGACGATCAACACGTAAGGATAAAGTTTCTAATCCCTGAATTAAAAGGAAGGAATTAAAAGGACTTAAAGCTGATCCATAGTCACGCAATCCTTCTACTCTGGCGCGAATTATAAAGGCGATGTTTCCGAATTGACTTTCTGAACCAAATACATCCCAGAATTTTAAACCATGATAACTTTCTGATGGCTCTGTTAATAAAGGAAATTTACCATTACCCCAGTTAAAGTTACCTCCATCAACTATTACGCCACCAATAGATGTACCATGACCGCCAATCCATTTTGTTGCTGACTCAACCACAACGTTAGCTCCATGTTCCAATGGACGAAATAAATATCCACCTGCTCCAAAAGTATTATCCACTACTAAAGGAATGTCATTTTTTTTAGCAATAACGGCAACAGCTTCAAAGTCAGGAATATTAAATTTTGGATTACCAATTGTTTCAAGGTAAATGGCCTTCGTATTTTCATCAATAGCCGCCTCAAAATCAGCCGGATCATCACCATCGACAAATTTAACTTTTATACCCAATCGTTTAAATTGAACTTTAAATTGATTGTAGGTACCTCCGTATAAGTATGAAGTAGAAACAAAATTATCCCCAGCCTGCAAAAAATTAGTCATGGCAATAAATTGTGCAGCCTGACCCGATGAAACTGCCAAAGCTCCAACACCGCCTTCTAAAGCAGCTAATCGTTTTTCAAACACATCGGTAGTTGGATTCATGATGCGAGTATAAATATTACCAAACTCTTTTAAACCAAATAGATTGGCAGCATGTTCCGAATCTTTAAACAGATATGAACTGGTTTGATAAATGGGTACTGCGCGCGATAAAGTGGTTTCATCAACGTCGTGTCCTGCATGTAATTGCAGTGTTTCAAAATGAAAATCAGACATAATATTTAGTTTTTATGGTTAATGTTTTATATCAAAAAGCCGCCGTTGCGTAACGCATCGGTCTGTTTAATATATGTCTTGTGTGATTTTCAGATACAATGCGTTGTGACAACTAGCTTGTCATCATCATACACATCATCATGGTACGTGAAGAGATTATTAGCGATGTTTCATCACTAATATCTAAAGGACTTATATGAAAACTATATTTCTTCATTTGTTAAAGCAAATAAAGACATTTTGGTATTAATATCAAAAAAAGTTACAATAAATGTGATTTGTTTTTTTTGCTCATTTTATTTAATTAATATAAGGTGTTGTAATTCAATTAATAAGGTGTTTTGTGATGAAATATTAACTGTGTATTTGTTAAAAAACAATCAATTTTTTTGGTATAAAAGCAACCTTTTTAAATTCTTACCGTCTAATGTAATTGATCGGGAATATTTTATGTTTTTAATTAACCAAGTGGTTTGATATCAAACCAATCTAAATCTACGTATCATGAAAATGGCATTTACTTCGGTAAAGAATAATTTGAAAAGTATTGAAATTCCTGTTCGCTTCTTAATTCTTCAAATTTTTCTTTTATCAATGATTACGATCTTGATTGTCTATTAGTACTATTTTTTATAGACTTTAAAATTTGTTATACCTCAATATTTATTGGGGTATTTTCATTTTATTGATTATCCGAAGGAGGATAAGATTCTGGACCATTCCATAATTTTTCATTAGGTTCATTTCCCATTGTAAATTCAAGTTTACCACCATTAATAATGTCTTTGTGAGAAATGTATGATCGATTTAATGGTTCACCGTTTAGCTTTACGCTTTGTATATAAATGTTTTTGGAATCGTATTCCATGCAGCTAATTTCAAATTTCTTTCCACCCGGTAGGTTAATACTTGCCTCTTTCCATTTTGGTGAGCCAATTACATATATTCCATCGGCAGGATTAACCGGATAGAATCCTAAAGAACTAAAAATATACCAGGATGACATTTGGCCACAGTCTTCGTTGCCACAATGTCCGTTAGGAGTAGGGGCATATTGTGTATCCATTATTTCGTGAACGCGTTCCTGAGTTTTCCACGACTTACCAAGATAATTATATAGATAAACCACATGGTGACTTGGTTCATTACCATGAGCATATTGTCCAATCATGCCAGTACTAAATATTGGTAATTCATCATCCTTTTTTGGCGCGTAGGTAAACATACTATCCAACTTCTCTTCAAAGCGCTTTGAACCTCCTGTAAGATCCAGCAAACCCTGTATATTATGCGGTACAAACCAGAAATAATGCCAAGCGTTACTTTCACAGAAATGATCGGTGTAGTCCTTGGCTATAAAATCTTTAATAAATTCGCCACTTGAATATTTTGGTCTTAAAAAAGATGATTCAGTATCGTAATGATTTTTCCAATAATTGCTTCTCTCCATAAAATAGGCGTAATCTTCTGTTTTATCCAAGGCCTTTGCTAATTGAGCTATGCACCAGTCGTCATACGCGTATTCTAATGTTTTTGAGACTGACCAGTTTTCGTGATCAAAGGAAATAGGAACATATCCCAGTTCACGGTATTTATCTATTCCATGCTCATTACTCATTGCATTCGATTTACAAGCAGTGAACACTCTTTCGATGTTAAAATCGTCCAGTAATCCTTTAAAATATGCATCAACTATAACCGGAATGGCATGGTATCCAATCATCATATTAGTCTCATTGCCTTGCATTGACCAAACCGGAGTAAGTCCGGTTTCATCATAATGACTCATCATGGATTTAACCATGTCCTTAACTCGTTCAGGATGCATTATTGTGTACAAAGGATGAGCTGCCCGAAACGTGTCCCATAAAGAGAAAGTATCGTATTTTTTGTAGTTGATAGCTTGATGATATTCACCATCTGCACCTTTATAGTGTCCATCAACATCGCTTAATAAAGTAGGTGCAAGCATAGATTGGTACAGCGTTGTATAGAATGTTTTTTTATCACTTAAGTTATCTGTTTCAATAGTAATTTTTTGTAATTCCTTTTCCCATTTATCCAATGCGGAACTTCGGTATTTTTCAAAATCGGCATGTGAAGCTTCTTTCTCAATGCTTTTTAATGAACCATTAAGACTGGCGGTAGAGAAACCGAATTTAACCAATATTTTTTCGTTTTTAACTGTTGAAAAGTTGATTTTTACTTTCGTGTTAGGTGATTTCACTTCATTTTTTTCAACTATTTTATCATCCTCATATAGAGTAAAATTTTCTATTTCTTTATTGAAAGTAGCCGTAAAAAATACGCGTTGATCAGGTGCCCAACCTGTTGAAAATCTATAACCTTCGATGGTATGATCATCAATAATTTTAAGGTAGGTATCTGTTGGCGAATCCCAATTGAGGGCATATCCAAGATCAATAATAAATCCAGAGTTTTCATCTTTAGGAAATGTGTATTGATGAATTCCTACACGATCTGTTGTTGTGAGTTCCGCATTGATTTCGTAATCGCGCAGATAAACCTGATAGTACCCTGGTTCCGAAGATTCTTGATCATGACTAAAAGAACTATACGGCCTATTTCCATTTTCAGGATGTGTTTTAATGGCTTTTGAATTTATTGGAGATATAAGTATATCGTATAAATCACCTGCTCCCGTGCCCGTTAAGTGCATATGGCTAAAACCGCTTATGATTGTATCGGGATAGAAGTAACCTGAAATGCGATCCCAGCCTGGAATACCATGGTCGGGACTTAATTGAACCATTCCAAACGGCACTGATGCACCTGGATAGGTATTTCCGGGCCCGTCTGTCCCCATGAATGTATTAACATAGGAAGTTAGTTTGGTATTTGAATTCTCCTTAGGAGTTGGATTACATGCAATTATTAATAGTGCAATAAAAACAGTTGTCAGGGGTTTTACAGAAAATGTCATAATTATCAGTTAATGAGACATTAAATTTACGTATTTGAGAATTTATAATAAATGATAGTTATGCGTTTTAACAATAAAAACAGCTTTAAGAGGAAGTGATTTATCTGGAATGATTCTGAACTAACTTTTATCACCAATAAAAACTCAAATCTACATTACTATTCCGTTATTAAATTGAAAAATTTCACATATTTGAACCCAATTTTGGAAAGAGAACAACGGGATACTTAGTTTATACTTAGGATTGATATGAATTATTCATTTTTTGATTTCTTAACGCTTATTGGCTCGTTAGGATTATTTTTGTTTGGGATGAAGATGATGAGTGAAGCCTTGCAAAAGGTAGCTGGCTCACGAATGCGTAAAATCTTGTCTGTCATGACCTCAAATCGCTTCTTAGGAGTACTGACGGGCTTTTTGGTGACGACCATTATCCAATCATCGTCTGCTACAACCGTAATGGTAGTGAGTTTTGTTAATGCCGGATTGATGTCCTTGGTTGAATCTATCGGTGTGATTATGGGTGCAAATATTGGTACCACAGTGACTGGATGGATCATTACCTATTTTGGATTTAAGGTTAAAATCAGTGCCTATGCACTACCGATGATAGGATTAGGATTACCACTTATTTTTTCTAAAAACTCAACTCGTCGCTCCTGGGGTGAATTTCTTGTTGGTTTTGCCTTATTATTCCTGGGCTTAGAGTATTTGAAGGGATCAGTACCAAATATTAATGAAAATCCGGAAGTACTTAGCTTTTTGCAACATTATACGGATTTAGGATTTGGATCAACCCTTATATTCCTTTTTATAGGAACTATTTTGACAGTTGTTATCCAATCTTCGAGTGCAACCATGGCGCTTACTTTTGTCATGTGTAATCAGGGATGGATACCATTCCATCTGGCGGCGGCAATGGTTATGGGCGAAAATATTGGAACAACGATAACTGCGAATATAGCTGCGGCAGTTGGCAATGTTTCCGCAAAAAGAGCAGCACGTGTTCATCTTCTCTTCAATCTTTTAGGAGTTGTATGGATGCTTTTAATTTTTAATTGGTTTGTTGGGGGTATTGATTATTTGGTTGCTCAAAAAATGGGTATATCACCAAGTACATCCGTTGTAGCTATCCCTACCTCACTATCTATCTTTCATACTTCATTCAATGTACTTAATGTACTTATCTTTATATGGTTTGTTCCTATTTTCCACAAACTGGCTATTAAGATGGTTCCTTCTTCTGATGAAGACGAAGAAGAATTTAGACTTAAATTTATTACCACAGGCATGTTATCCACATCTGAATTATCCATTCTGCAAGCCCGTAAAGAAGTACATTGGTTTGGCCTGCATACCCATAAAATGTTTGGTATGGTTCGCAAATTATTTAGCCAAAAAAAGGATGCAAAGTTTTCAAAGAAATTTGCCAGAATTGAGAAATACGAGGACATATCGGATAATGTTGAAGTAGAAATTGCTAATTATCTTTCGCAAGTTAGTCAAGGTAGATTGAGTGATGTTGGCCGAAAACGCACCAGAGCAATGTTGAAGCTTGTTGATGATTTGGAGAGCATTGGTGATAGTAATTATAATTTGGCGCGTTGCATGGTCCGTATGCGCAATTCCAATATCTCTTTTTCTGAAGGTATCGTTACTAAACTGGAATTAATGTTTAATCTGGTTGATGAAGCATTAGCCTTAATGATTAAAAACCTGGATGATCAATCTGAAGATGTTGATATAGAAAAAGCAAAGCTTTTGGAAATGGAGATTAACAGCTATCGTAACCAGTTAAAAGTAGAACATTTAGATAATATTAAGAACAAGGTCTATACCTATGAAGCGGGTATTATTTTTAATGATTTATTTTCAGAATGCGAGAAACTTGCGGACTATGTAATAAACGTATCAGAAGCTTTAGCAGAGGCTAATCCGAAATAGGATATATAACAATATAAACTAAACCTACAGGCATAAGACTGTAGGTTTTTTATATAAATCGCTTTTTATTCGATAGCAAATCGTGCTAAAATTTCATACTCAAGCTTTAGTTTTTGGAATTCAATATCTGGAATATTTTGACCACTGGCGGAAGCATTTGATTTGACTTTCATCATCATATTCGAATCCATAGCATTCATTCTAGCCGGATAAATATTTCTGTTAACTTCCTGTACATAAATTGCTTTTCCAGTAATCTGGTCAAAGGCTTCCATTATTTTTTGAGCTTTGGTTTTAGCCGCTTTTGCTGCATTCACTTTAACTTCCTGGCGAAATTCCTCCATTTTTGAATGATCAAGTTTCGAAACGGTAATATTCGAAATATCAAGTTTTTCCAATTCGATAAAAACCTGTGCAACCATTTTACCACTATTGACTAATACTTCATACTCTTTGCTTGTTTGAATATTAGTACGTTTTATCCAATGTGATTCAAAATTACTGGCGTAGTCAACAACTGCAACATCCTTTTTAATATTTAAACCAATACTTTCGAGCACCTTAAGCATATTATTTTCCTGATCTTCCATTGATGTTTTGGTCTTAGAATCTTTTTCATCAATGATTACTTTCAGATAAATAATATCTGGAACCACCTCCATTTCGGCCTTTCCTCTGACTTCAATAAATGGTTGATCAATAAAATTTTTTGCTCCAGTCTGTGCTGATAAAGAGCTTGTGGCTAATAGGATAAATGCCAATATTGAAAACTGTTTCATATGTATTTGTTTAAGATTAAGAATCATAAATTACAAATACCATGCTAAGGATTCAAGTAGGGTATTACTATTTCTTTATGGCTTCATATCTAAGCATCGATGCAAGACCTCTATGTCCATCGCCTTCATTTAGTTCAATCTCGAACTGTTGATTTAAAATTATATCAACATTTTTGATTTGATCCTGGAGTTTGGTTGCAGAATAAAGCCAATCTTCATTTTTAGGTCCCCCACTTGAGTATTTTAATTGTGATGTATGAAAGCCGCATATAAATAATTTACCGCCTGTCTTTAGTCCTGAAATTAAATGATGTAGCATTGAAACAAAAGTTGCTTCAGGCATGTGTAGAAACAGCAGAGCAATACAATCAAAAGAATCTGGTTCTGGAGTGTATTCGATAATGTTTTTCAATTCATAGTTTATCGATACATCTGATTTCTTAGCTAAAGTTAAGGCCTTATTTCTTCCTTCTTTGCTGAAATCAACCGCTGTAACATCCCAAGCTAACTTGGCGGCATATACGGCGTTACGTCCTTCGCCTTCACCTGGTAAAAGAATTTTACCCGACTCACATTTGTCAAGGAATTGTTTAAAACTTGGATTTGGCTCGATACCATAAAAGTAATCGTTTGACTTATAACGATCATTCCACATTTCTTCCATCTGAAAATTCCTTAAAATGACTAATTATTGCTTCTACTTTCTATATGAATATCTTAAAAAACAGACTACCAATGGTAAGATAAATAAACATGCCGATTATATCATTCATTGTTGTTACAAAGGGACCGGTAGCAACTGCAGGATCAATTTTAAGGCGGTTTAAAAGAAGCGGTACAAAAGTTCCGAATAAACTGGCAAATACAACTACCGAAAACATGGCGGCAGTAACAGTGGCTGTTAATGCGAATTCTGCACCATCAAACTTGTTATAGCCGAATATTAAAAGGGACAGTATAGTTGCATTAAGCAAAGCAATAAGAAGTTCTTTCAAAAGTTTAACCCATGTAGTATCTAAACCTAAATTACCAGAGGCTATGGATTGAACTATGATGGCGGAAGATTGCATGCCAACATTACCACCCATAGCCGCAATTAGCCCCATAAAAAAGGATAGCTGAGGATAGTCATCAATAATACCTTCAAAACCTGCAATCACTCGAGAACCTAATATTCCCCCAACCAAACCAATAAGTAACCATGGGATACGTGCTCTGGTATGTTGAATTACATTATCTGAAGCTTCTACATCATTGGTGATACCAGAAGCCAATTGATAATCTTTTTCCGCCTCTTCACGAATAACATCTACCACATCATCGATGGTAATTCTACCAACAAGGCGGCCAATGGAGTCAACAACTGGTAATGCAACCAAATCATACTTATCCATGATGTTACTTACATCTTCTCCATCAACATCTACTTTTACCGATTTAACATCCGAATTATAAATGTCTTTAACAATTGAATCTACAGGACTCAGCAGCATTCGTTTCAAGGATAAAGTACCTTTTAGTAATCCATCACTATCAACAACATATACGTAATATACTTCGTCTATTTCTTCGGCCTGACGGCGCATACTGCGAAGACAGGTTGGTATATTCCAATTTTCTTTAACCTTGATTAATTCCTTGGCCATTAATCCACCGGCCGTATCTTCATCATAAGTTAAGAGGTCGGCAATATCACCAGCAGTTGAAACATCATCAAGGTGTGAAAGCACTTCTTGCTGACGATCATCATCCATTTCACCAATGATATCTGCAGCATCATCGGAATCCATGTTGTCGATAAAACGTTTGGCAATTACTTCACTAGGTAGGCTTGCCAGAAACTTTTTACGGTCGTCCTCTTCCAACTCAGTTAATACATCGGCTGCTGTATCATCATCTGTTAGGAAATAGATGAATTTGGCTTCGTCAATGGTTAATTCTTCATAAATCTCAGCGATATCAGCAGGGTGTAATTCTTCCAATAACTTTACTAAGGCCTCTTCATCCTTGGCCGCAATTAAGTCACGTAAATCTTCTATATATTCCCTGGTTAATTCGAAATTTACCATATCACATCGATTATAATCGCTATAAAGCTAACGATTAGGATTGTCTTGAACCATTTTTGTTAATGTAATAAAATCTTGAACGCTCATTTGTTCAGGCCTTCTGGTTAAGAAATCATGATCTTTTATCGCGTCCATATTAAAGTCAAGCGATTTCATAGAGTTACGAATGGCTTTTCTTCGTTGATTAAAAATGGCCTTAACCACTTTAACAAATAGTTTTTCATCACATTCCAGGCTGTCTATTTCATTTCGGACTAAGCGAATAACACCGGATTGTACTTTTGGTGGCGGATCGAAAACATGTGCTTCCACAGTAAAAAGATATTCAATATTGTAGAAGGCTTGTAAGAGCACACTTAACACACCATATTTTTTTGTTCCTGGTCCTGATGCCAGGCGTTCTGCAACTTCTTTTTGAAGCATTCCAACAACTTCCGGTATCTGATTGCGATATTCAAAAACCTTAAAAAACAATGGGCCGGAAATATTATATGGAAAATTGCCGATGAGCGAGAAAGGCTCTTGAAATAATTCAGTTAAATCTAATTTCAGAAAATCTTTAAAGAAAATACGATTTTCAAGTTCAAAATAATGTGCCTTCAGGTATTCTACTGACTCAATATCGAGTTCAATCAATTTTAGATTAATATCTTCTCGCTTAACTAAATATTGAGTTAAAACACCGGTTCCCGGACCAACTTCCATCACATTTTTATAAGATGTTGAAAGTCCATCTACTATCCGTTGGGCAACATCAAGGTCGCGTAAGAAATGTTGTCCGAGGTGTTTTTTTGCTTTTACCATGATTAGATTTTATAAAACTTTCAGTTAAGAAGCATTTTTGTCTGAAAAAACAATATTGTTATCTTTCGGCGCTTTTACAGCGCGCAAAGGTATACTTTTAATATTTGAGTGCACATGAAGGTACCTAAATTATTAAAATCTTTCAATTTTGAAAAAACAGCTAAGCAGAATAATCCAATATGTTGTTTTTCCTGCATTTGGTCTATTTATCATTTGGCATTTGTATAAAGATCATAAGGCAGATGAAATAATACAAGTTCTAAAAAACGACATAAATTTCAGTTGGATTGGTTTATCTGTAATACTGGGACTTCTAAGCCATTTAAGTCGAGCCTTTCGTTGGCGAATGTTACTTGAACCAGTAGAGAAAAAACCTGCTATCGGCAATACTTTTTGGGCTGTTATGATCGGTTATCTTGCTAACCTGGTCTTTCCACGTATGGGTGAAATTACAAGATGTGGTGTTTTAAGCAAGTATGAAGGAATGTCGTTTACACGTGTCGTTGGAACTGTGGTTGCCGAACGTTTGACTGATTTGATAATGTTGGTACTCATCCTGGTCACTGTTTTTATCATTCAGTTTGATATTCTTGTCGTATTTTTAAGAGATAATACTAATATCGATTCAATTCGAGTCTTATTACAATCACCAATTTTTTATGTCGCATTACTTTCTTCAGTGGTGATCATTTTTCTTGTACTCCGCTTTTCAAATAAAATT
The DNA here is from genome assembly GCA_947503525.1 of uncultured Carboxylicivirga sp. Taxonomy (GTDB): domain Bacteria; phylum Bacteroidota; class Bacteroidia; order Bacteroidales; family Marinilabiliaceae; genus Carboxylicivirga. The sequence goes on from CANNEA010000002.1 coordinate 399,059, forward strand.
GAAATGTTGAGTCGAATAAAAAATCTGTGGATTAAGTTTTCGGATGGATTAGGATCCTTTCGTAAAATTAAGAACATACCACTTTTTATTTTTCATACTTTGTTCATTTGGCTCATGTATTTCATGATGATTTATGTGTGCTTTTATAGTATGGAAGCGACTTCTGTATTAAGCATTGATGCCGGAATAACCATTTTATTAACAGGCAGTCTTGGAATGTTGGCACCAGTTCAGGGAGGAATCGGACCCTGGCATTTTATGGTAATTGCAACTTTAAAATTATACGGAGTGCCAGCAGATGCCGGTGGTGTTTTTGCTCTGGTTGTTCATGCTGCTCAAAACACGATGATAATTGTTGTAGGTTTGTTTGCCTTCTTTATACTGCCAATTATAAATCGTAAATTAAATGTTCAGTAATCTGTGATTGGAAAACGCAGCCAACGAATTCTTTTTTATGTAATAGGTTTATTGGCGTATTATTTCATAATTAAGCGTCTTGTTTCGTTTGAGCATTGGGGTATTATTTCTGAAAATTTCAAAGTAACCAGGGATCAAATAGGAATATTTATTTTGTTATTGGTCCTTTTGGTATCCAATATTTTTTGTGAAGTCAAAAAGTGGCAGGTTTTAATACAGCCGTTCTATACCTTGAGTTTATATAACTCATTGTTGCAGTATTTAGCTGGTGCACTTACAGCAGTGGGTTCGCCTGCACGAATCGCAGAACCAGGAGGTCGCATGGCTCTTTTACCCAAGGAACATCGCTTAAATGCGCTTGTTATGACCAGTATTGGTGGTTTTATTCAAAATATAGTAATTGTATTTTTTGGATTGTTAACGCTTTCATTTTCAAAAAGAAATCTATTACAATCGTATAATTTACGAGATTTCTCTCTTTTTCCACTAATTCTAGTTGTGGTGAGTTTATTAATTATAAGCACTCTAACTATATTATTCAGGAAGAAATTAAAATATTTATGGAATGAAATAAGAAAGGTGAAGCTAAAGGTTTTGCTGTATGCTACGTTTTGGACCATAGTCAGGTACTTAATCTACAATTTACAATTTTACTTGTGGTTGCTGTTGTTTAATATTGAAATACCTATAGATCAGTTTATTCTATACTCACCTCTATATTTTCTTATCATTACAATTATCCCCTCTTTCTTACTAATAGATCTTGGTATTAGAGGATCTGTGTCTTTAATAGTATTTGGGAATGCTATTATTCCGAGCCCATTATTGTTATCGGGTGTTTTAGGATTATGGTTTTTTAATGTTGTACTTCCTGCCGTGTGCGGAGGGTGGGTATTATACAGAAAAAAAGGTCTGAAATAAGCAATTATTGGATTAAAAGTAAAAGAGAGGGGCCTAAATATTAATTTTTTTAGAAATCTCATTATCTTTAAATCTTGAATATTAATCATTAACCTGATCATGGTATCTGAAATGGAAAAACACATACTCTCACTTATTAAAGAGAATAACCGCGTTATCATCCCAAATTTTGGTGCTTTTATTGTAGCTAAAGAAAAAGGTTTTACCATTCTGTTTAATAATTTTCTGAGTTTTAATGATGGCTTACTGATCGATCATGTAGTGTCGAGTGAGCAATTGACCAAGGAAGCGGCTACTCAAAAGGTAGAAACGTATGTGGAGAGGGTAAAAGAAGAGTTGGATACCCATGGCAGATATCAAATCGAAGGTTTAGGTACATTTACAAAAGATAGTACAGGTATATTAAGATTTAGTCAATCTGAAGACATTAATGACTCAGAGTTGACCGAAACGAAGGAGCCCGAGTTGTTGGATATTGATAGTTCTGCAAAAGAGGATGAACAGCCAAAAGAAGAAGAGAAACCTGTTGAAGTTTCACCTACGAGTACGTTTATTAAAGAAACACCATTGGCTGAGGTGGAGGAAGAAAAAAAGGAAGAAAAGGTGATTGTACCTCCGAAGGTTGAACCTGAGAAAAAGAAATTATCAAAAGAAGCGATTGCCAATAAATATATTGAAGAAGATAAAAAGAAAAGAAATCGAGCAATATTTGTTTTCATTCTAATTTTTGTTCCACTGCTTGGAGCGGCGATTTATTTTTCACTTTTCCATAATAAAAAGCCGGTAAAAAAGGCTGAAAAGGTTCAAACTGTGGTGAAGAAAACTCCAAATGAAAATGAAACGGTTAAGGTACTTCCAAAACCTGAAGGAGATATAGTGGCTGGCCCTGAGACTAAGAAAAACGAAGCTAAAATTGAGGAAAAACCTGCTATTGTAAAATCCGCAGTAGATAGAACTAAGCCACACCACATTATTGTTGGTAGTTTTAAAAATATGGAAAACGCTGAGCGTTACCTGAAATCATTAAAAGATAAAGGGTATGAGCATTGTTCAGCGATTCAGAATAACTCGATGACTTTGGTGAGTATTCAATCGTTCGATAAATTGTATAAAGCTCAAAGTATGCAGGAGCAAATTCTGGATAATCATAAAATGGAATCCTGGATTCTAACAAAGAGAAAGTAAAGTATTTTATATATTATAAAGTCAGGTGTCAAAAGGCATCTGGCTTTTTTATTGCTTTATTATGATATGGTACCTTTTGTTACTTGCTGCTATTCCTTTTGTATTCTATTTTATTCAAATGGAAAGATGGAGTAAAATTTGGAAAAATTCATCTGATTTTGTTGCTGAAGAATCAAATGTATGTTTATCTGTTCTTGTACCTTATCGAAACGAAATGGCTAATTTGCCATCTTTATTAAATTCATTATCAAGTCAAAAATATGGAAATTGGGAGTTAATCCTGATCGATGATCATTCGGAGGATGAAGGTCTGAATAAGCTGAGCGATATACTGAATAATTTAGAAATACAGGTAAAGTGTATTAGAAGTAGTGGTGAAGGTAAAAAGGCAGCGTTGGCAACAGGCGCTGAAATAGCCAAAGGTGACTATCTTATAACAACAGATGCTGATTGTACATTTCATCCTTTATGGTTACAAACCATAGCTTCATTTTGCTCAAATAATAATTCTGATTTAGTTATTGCCCCAGTTCTTCAATTGTCAGATGGATCTGCACTCTCAAACTTCCAGATAAGCGAATTTATAGGCTTACAGCTTAGTGGTGCAGCTTCGGCATTAAATGGCAAACCAATAATGCTTAATGGAGCTAATTTGGCTTGTAAAAGAAAGCTATATCTTCAAGCAGATCTTAATCGGAATACAGAATCCGGTGATGATATGTTTCTATTGGAATGGGTAAAGAAAAATGGATATCAAATAGGGTATCTGAAATCTACGGATGCAATGGTATATACTGCAACTGAAAAATCAGTTTTTAGTTTACTTGCTCAAAAAGCGAGGTGGGCAGCCAAATCCAGGCATTATTCCGACAAAGATATTATACAATCAGGACTATTGGTTGGTTCTATAAACTTGGTACTTCTTATACTTTTTATAGGAAGTATTCTTAATCCTTTCTTGTCAAGTTTCTTTTTGATTTTTTATATAATCCGATTAGTTGCAGACTATCGTATACTGTTAGCAGGCAGCACTTTCTTTGTTTATGCTTCATGTGTTCGTGAGCTTATTATTTGGCAATTGATTTATCCTTTTTATGTTTTAACTGTTGCCTTGTATTCCATTCTTTTGCCTTTGAAATGGAAAAATCGTAGGATTTAAAAGTTTAATTTTAAAACATCTGTTTTTATTAGACCATAGATTCTTATTACGGCAATCGAGAAAATGGAAATAATAATAAGGATGGTGTTTTGAACTTGTAATTTATTCTTGCTTAAATTGTGATGGAATTGATTTTGTTGTTTTAGCACCTAATTCTTTAATTTTTTCTGCGCGGCTTACCAGATTCCCGCGTCCTGTACTTAGTTTATTGATAGCACTGTTATAATTGGTATTGGCCTGATCAATTGACTTACCTATTTTCTCAAGGTCAGTGATAAAACCAACAAGTTTGTCATATAAATCACCACTTCTGCGAGCAATTTCACGGGCATTTTTGTTTTGGTTTTCTTGTTTCCAAATTGAAGCTATGGTTCTAAGTGTAGCTAATAAAGTAGAGGGACTCACAGGTACAATTTTCTTCTCCCAAGCTGAAGAGAATAAATCATTGCCGGCTTCCATAGCTGCCGCAAAAGAAGCTTCAACAGGCATGAACATTAGAACAAAGTCAGGAGTGTTTAAAGCCGGAGCACTTGAGTATTTCTTCTCATGAAGCTCAAGGATGTGTTTACTCACACTGCCAAGGTGCTCTTTTAACGCTTTATTTCTATTTTCTTCCGAGTCAGCATTGACATATCTTTCATAGGCAATTAAGGAGACCTTAGAGTCGATAATGATGTGTTTATCATCAGGTAAATGTACAATGACATCGGGTCGTATTATTTTACCCTCGCTGTTCTTACTTACTATTTCTCGCTCAAACTCATGTCCTTCTCGTAAGCCAGATTGTTCTAACACTCGTTCAAGGATCAATTCACCCCAATTCCCCATCTTCTTGACATCGCCTTTTAAGGCTTTGGTAAGATTTCCTGCTTCAACGCTAATTCTTTGATTTAATTCGTACAGACGTTTTACTTCATTTTCCAGGCTTAGTTTATCTCTTAGTTCTTTTTCGTAAGTATCATTAACCTTCTTTTCGAAGGATACAATACGTTCCTTAAATGGACTTAAGACATCTGCCAGTCGTTTGCTTTGATCTTGGTTAATTTCATCTGCTTTTTTACTAAGAATTCGATTAGCTATATTTTCAAATTCTGTTGTTAAACGTTCCTCTATTTGCTTTTTCTCTTCTTTTAATTCCTTAATTTGTTGGAGGTGATAATTGTTTTCAACTTCAATACCCGTAAGTCGGTTGTTTTTGTCTTCAGCTAATAGGCGGTAATCTTCAAGTGCCTTTTTAAGATGGTCATTTTCTTCGCTAAGCTTGAGGTTTTCGTCTTTTAAAGTATGACTTACATTTTTGACTTGATTATTTTTTAATGTCATTATTAACCAGGTGATGGTGGCACCACTGGCAATTGAAATAAGGATATATACGAACAGAGAATTCATCAGCATTAGAATTAATGGGATAGCTAATTTAGCAATATCAGAGCAAAAAAAAGCAGCTTATCCAACAGATAAGCTGCTTAATTATATCAATTCTTACAATTAAGGCATTTTGTACATATAGGCGTTAATATTCATACCTGCACCAACTGAAGTCATCATCACATAATCGCCACTGTTTAACTCATGGCCTTCTAATTGACCCCTTACAATGAGATCGAATAAGGTTGGTACAGTAGCTACACTGCTATTTCCAAGAGTTCCAATTGTCATTGGCATTACTGAATAATCCACGGTTTTTTCACCATATAATCTAAAAATGCGTTTCAAGATTGCTTCATCCATTTTAGCATTTGCCTGATGAATCAACACCTTTTTAACATCACTAAGATGAAGTTTATTTTTATCTAAGCATTCCTTAGCTAATTGCGGAACATTAGTCAGAGCATAATTATACAAGCGGCGACCGTACATTTTTAAATATAAATTCTCACCTTTTAATTCCGGATTATAAGGCTCATCCATTCTTAATAGGTCGAGGTGTTCATCGGTATCGGTTTGTACAGCGTGTTTTAGCATACCAACCGGCTCATCACTTTCAACAGCTTCCAGTAAAGCAGCACCCGCACCATCAGCAAATATCATAGAATCTCTATCATGAGGTTCCATGGCTCGACTTAAGGTATCAGCACCAATAACAAGAGCACTTTTAGCATCTCCTGATTTGATGTAATAATTGGCCTGAATCATGGCTTGCGTCCATCCCGGACAACCGAATGTGATATCATAAGCAACCGTCTTTGGATTTTTGATACCCAACTTTTGTTTTACTCTGGCCGCCAAGGTTGGCAATATGTCCGGATAAATAGTGCCATGGCGCATGTCGCCAAGATTATGCGCAATAATAATATAATCCAGTTTTTCCGGATCAAAATTGGCTTGCTCAAGCGCTGCTTTACCGGCAAACATGGCCAAATCCGATGTGACATGTTTTTCATCGGCACAGCGACGTTGTGAGATGTCAGTAATCTGTTCAAATTTCTTAACTATCTCATCTCCTGAAGTATCAATGACAGAGCCATCTTCGTTGTAAAAACGATTATTGGCAAAGTCAGCATTTTCTACCACATTGGGGGGGATATAGCTACCTGTTCCGGTAACTACGGCATAAATACCTGCTTTCGGTTCCATGATTAATATTTTCTATATCAAACTATTCTTCGCTATTGAAATATTTTAATTCCACACAATCATTTTCAAACACAGCATAAGAGAATAGTTTTATCCAATCTCCTAAAAATATAACTTGACTCTCGGGTGCCACACTTACCTTTCGAGCCACATGTCTGTGTCCAAAAATAAAATAATCAATAGCATGTTTTTTAAGTACGTCCCTGGCGTAAAGAACCGACCATTCCTTATCATCTCCGAGGTATGTACTTCCATATATTTTGTTATTCTTTTCTCTACTTTTTCCTGACCAAAAATCAGCAAGACCTATGCCAAAGTTAGGATGAAGCCTTGCAAAAAGCCATTGGGCAATAGGGCTGGTGAAAACGGACTTTAAAAAATTATAATAGCGATCATAATTGCCAAGTCCATCACCATGGGCTAAGTAAAAGGTTGTTCCATTAATTTGTTTTACAAGCGGTTCACGATGCACCTTCACTCCACATTCCTTACTCAGATAATCAAATATCCAGATGTCGTGGTTTCCGGTAAAAAAATGAACAGGTATTCCACTATCAGTTATTTCAGATAATTTACCAAGAAATCTTGTAAAACCACGGGGGACAACTTTTTTATACTCAAACCAAAAATCAAAAATATCACCCATCAAATATATTTCAGATGCATCCTGTTTGATACTATCAAGCCATTTTACAAAGCGAATTTCATGTTCGCGGTGATCCTTAATACCTGAAGCTCCTAAATGAACATCCGAGGCGAAATATATTTTGTTTGACTTCAATTGCTATACATGTTTATGTTAAGCATTTTTATTCTAATTTCGGACAAAGATATCAGAAAATAGTGGTTTATTCCAAATTAAAGGCATCATGCTTTCAGTGATTTAGAACAAATTAACGCAGAATTCCATAGGTCGAAAAAGAGCTGGTTATAATTGTTTGATTAGAATGATCTTAAGGAATAATGAATATTTATTCATACAAAAAACCACCATCAAACTGATGGTGGTTTTTAATGCGATTTGCTATTTTTTAGAATAATTCGTCTAATTTATCAGTCAATCGGTTTCCAAATAAGTCCTTTCCAATAATTTCCCCGCCAGGACTAATTAAATAGTTCGCCGGTAATTGACGCACGTTATAAATACGGGCAGGGTAAGAATCGGTGTAACGAAGATCGCTAACATTAATCCAAGGTAATTCATCGTTAATGATTGCGTTTTCCCAAAGTATCTTACTCCTGTCAAGGGATATTTGATAAATTTCAAAACCACTCTTGCTGTATTTTTTATACATCTTTTTGAGATGATTATTTTCTTTGCGAGACGCCTTATCCCAAGAAGCCCAGAATGAAAGTAAAACTGTTTTTCCTCTCAGTGAAGAAAGGGCAATTTTTTCACCTGATGGGGTGGCTTCTTCAATATCCGGAAATCCACTTTCAGCTTCATTCATTAGTTTTTCGTGGAATGCTTGACGTTGCTGTTGAGCCTTAGCACCTAACACATAATTGTATAAATGCTTAGCGCGTTCTGAATCCGGATAGAATAGGTTTAAACTAGTTGCTAATGTTGAGAAATATACCTGATCTTTTTGATCCATTACATTCATTACCTGCGAACCATCGTTGAATCGCTGAAAGAGTGCATAATAACCAGCATATGAACGTGGATGTTCCATAATAAACTCACCAACAAATGCCTTATGGTCAGTTAGTAATTCTTGATATTGCAGTTCCAGTTCCTCAGACGCTTCTTTATCCTTTTTATCCAAAGCTTTGTAATCTTCAATAACCTTTTCTAATTCAGAATTTAATATACGCATGCGTTTATTGAAAATCTGAATATAGGCTGAACCAATACTATTTGATAAGCGATAGCTTTCTTCAAGATTTTTGGCATCAGCGGAAACCTCGATCGCTTCAGTTGAATCAGCCATTAATGTAATAAAGTTTTGATCGCTAAGCTTAAGCAATAGAAATGAGGGCTCAGTTAGTCGTTCTCCTTTAAAAGAAAACTGTCCATTTTTCTTAAGTTTAGTTGAGTCTAAAGTTGTAGTTTCATTAAGGTCCATTTTCTGGAAATACAATGTTTTTCCTGCTCCATTTTCAATGGTCCCGCTAATTTTATATTTTTCTTTGGTAGAGCAAGCGCTTGTTAAAAGCACTATAATTACAAGAAAAAGGCTCTGCTTCATAATTATTTTAAGGTTTTATTCTTCCAGCCCTTTGTAGGCTTAATATATGCCTCAAATATAGGATTTATTTTTGTATTAGATTGTTCAAGGCAACTCCTATACCTGATAGTTCAGATGATCTTTCCAATATTAAGCCTTCCTTATCAACCAGAATCATAGTAGGAACTTTACTTAAACCTAACCCTGCAAGTACTGGTGATGTTTTACCCTTTAAATCTGATAAGTGCCAAACAGGCAAATTATCCTCTTTTATGGCATTTTGCCAATCCTCTTTATTAGTATCTGTTGATATTAAACACAAATCAAGTCCTTTGTATCTGTATTTTCGTGTCCAACGCATAAGTTGTTTAGTAATTTTACGGCTTTCATCCGATTCTGAATTCCACACCAGATACAAGGTGTTTTTACCTCTGAATCTGGACAGGGGAATAGGGTCTCCCCATGCGTTAGGAATATGTAAATCAGGCAATGGTTTCCCTGGATTTGTTACGGATGTATAATAAATCCAACTGCGCAAGGAGTCAACGCGATTATTGAAATCTTGTACAGGGATATAATTGGGATTATAGGATTGAAGGTATTGATCAACCTTGAAATACACATTTGCATCCGTATTAAAATTATAAATATGATGATTACCGGCTTTTAACTGAACTAATAACAGAGGGAGTAAATTGGACTTATTGCGTTCAATTAATTGAGTTATTGTTTTGCGACTTTTCACTTTTTGAGCTTCAACCAATTTAAACACTGAATCTCTGTAATGATTAAACAATTGACTTTCCAGTGAGTCTGGAAATGATGAACCAATGTTTTGGATAGCAGCTGTCAGATCATCTCTTATCTTTTGTGCTTGCCATAAAGTTTGAGTAATTGGGCTCCCTGAAACAATCAGGTTTGAATTAGAGTATGAAACTGATACCGGCATGGTTCCTTCAAGTAATAATGGTATGATCGTTGAATTATCAATTCGTAGCTGATATATCCCGGAAGGAACTGAATCAGATCGAAATGCCCAGGTATTTGATTCCTCACTTTTCTCGGCACTATCAAAAAACGTATAATCTTCATTCAGTCTATAAAGTTCAACTTTAGCAATCGAATAAGTAAGCGGAGTAAAAGTAAGGTAAGGTGTTTTTTGTGGCTTTGAACATGAAACTAACAGTGCTACAAAAAAAGTAAATACGAAAAATCTCATTTGGTATAGTTTTATACAAAAATATAAAAATTGGTTTGTAAAGGAGGAATTCATTTATAAGTGTCTCATTTTATTGAAAAAAACTTATAATTCGCTAACTTGAAGTTTGGTATCAAAATTGTAAAACACCAATGATCAATTATCTAATTAGTCTAATTGATGAGAGTTTTTTGGAAATTTAGTTTATTTTGGTCGATTGTTTAGCTAACAAAAATTCAATGAAATGATAGAGAATGGTTATTTAAGTTTGGTTGAAACCACTCTAAAAGAAAATAGTGCGCTTAAAGCGTTTAGTGATTTTCAGGGAGAATCCATTACATATGCACAGGTAGGTGAGCGAATTATTGGCTTACACCAACTGTTTAGAGATTTGGGAATTAAAAAAGGTGATAAAGTTGCTGTAATCGGCCGAAATATGACAAGTTGGGGTGTCATTTATTTAGGAGCCATAACATATGGAGCAGTGATTGTTCCCATATTACCCGATTTCAATTCACCCGATATTCACCATATTGTAAGTCATTCTGAGTCGAAATTATTATTTAGTACGGATTTACTGTTTGATAAGCTGGATGAAACTAAAATGACCCGTTTAAAGGGAATAGTTTCAATTAATCAATGTACGACTTTGGTTGATAATTCAGATGGAGAATTAACAGCAGCTGTAAAAAAGGCTCAGTCATTATTTAAAGGAAATGGTGAAAGCTTTTCTTCCGATCAGTTGAACTTTCCTGAAATTGGAGCTGATGAATTGATGGTATTGTCTTATACTTCAGGAACATCTGGTTTTTCAAAAGGGGTATTGATTCCTCATCGAAGTATCTGGTCAAATATAGTTTATGCCCGTGAACATCTTATTCTTAAACCTGAAGAAAGAGTTGTATCCTTTTTACCTTTGGCACATGTTTTTGGCTGTCTGTTTGAGTTTTTATGGCCTTTTACGGTTGGTTGCCATACTACATTTTTAACGCGTACACCATCGCCTCAAATAATTACGCAGGCGTTTCGTGAAGTGAAACCTCATATTATTTTATCTGTTCCATTAATTCTTGAGAAGATTTTCAAGAAACGTGTTCAGCCCCAACTGGAAGAAACAAAGGTTAAAACCTTGCTAAAAATCCCGGGATTAAATAAAGTGGTCTATAATAAGATTAAAAATAAGTTGATAGATGTATTTGGGGGAGAGTTTCGTGAAATGATTATTGGAGGAGCAGCTCTCAATAAGGATGTTGAACAGTTTCTGCGTAAGATTGGATTTCCTTTTACCATCGGTTATGGTATGACAGAATGTGGTCCGCTTATTAGTTATGCACCTTGGACCGAATCGAGACCACTTTCTGCTGGAAAATTAGTGGATCGCATGGAAATTAAAATTGATTCGGATGATCCATACAACACCGTTGGTGAAATAATGGTTAAAGGTGAAAACACCTTACTTGGTTATTATAAAAACAAGGAAGCAACTGATGAAATTTTTGATAACGAAGGTTGGTTACACACTGGCGATTTAGGTGTAATTGACAAGGATAATTACGTTTTCATCAAAGGTCGTAGTAAGAATATGCTATTGGGTGCCTCGGGACAGAATATTTATCCTGAAGAGATTGAAGCTACCATTACATCAATGAATTATGTGCAGGAATGCTTAGTTCGTGATAATGACGGAAAAATTGAAGCTCTGGTATATCCTGATTACGAAGCTACCGATGCTGAAAGCTTTACTGAAGCTCAAATAGAAGAGAAGTTGCAAGACATTAAAAAGCATGTGAATTCTGTTCTTCCCTCGTATATGAATATTCAAATGATTACTCTGTTTCCTGAGGAGTTTGAGAAGACGCCTAAGAAAAGTATTAAGCGATATAAGTATAATAAGTAGTCTTATTATAAAGAATTGCATTGGCAGAAATCATGGTTGGGCACCTGTGATTTCTGCCTTTTTTATGCCAATTATAGTCAAGTGCAATCGGATTTATTTATTAACTATTTTCATATGATTATATTTTCTTTCAATTGCCATATGGAACTCGCCTGAAAAATCATCATTCTCGTGTGTGAGAACTTTTTCTCATGGCTCGTTTCATGGAATCATCCCTCATTTGAAGACGTTTATGTAAGTCAAAAAACAGTTAGTCATTATACTGCTGAATAAATGTTTAAGGCAGCCAAACTTTATTATTTTTGATGCAGGAAGATTTGGGCGGTGATATTAACAAATCAACCAGAAGCGATTGAAAACAAGCAATGCATATAGTCAGATAGTAAAGTGGCAAAAAGCCCACAATATCTGCATAGGCGATCAAATTAACTTTCTTTACAAAGGTCGAAATCGATCGGGATATTTAACTGGTTTTGATATGGAACAGAACCCTTTAAAATTAATTGTTCGTTATATTAATCGTTTAGGCTTAATGCAGGTTATAATTATTGACAGAAAAGCTGTACTATCGAAAAAGGAGCTTGTTCAAACCGTCTGATTAAATAATTATTTTCAAATACAAAAGTGGTGTAAACGGCATAGCAGCTGAATTAATCTGGATGGTATTGATTTGATCAATCGGTATACGTTCAAAACTATTGAATTTCACATTTTTGTGATCAAAAACATTTAGTACTGAAAGCCCCACTTCTCCAATAAATTTCTGCTTTGACAAACGATAGGTTACTGAGGCATCCATCCGATTATAATCCGGATCGTTGTAACTTTTTGTTTCGCTTGAGTAAATTGGGAAACCGCTACCATAAACATAGCTGATAGAGGAGTGGAAGGCTCCAAAATTTAATAAGCAAGCCCCTTTTAATTCATGTCGTTGATCTTGCTGCGATCTTCTGTATTCATAAGGATTAAAATATGGAAATAGCTCTTCTGTTTTAGTTAAAGAGTATGACATCCATATGGAATGTCCCCAAAAATCTTTTTTAGCATAGAAGTCCAGACCGTAACTTCGGCTTTCTCCTTCGAAAACATCTTCAAGTATTTCACCTTGCTGGCGGTATCTTCTATAGCGTGTTAAGCCGGTATTGTTTTTATGAAATCCATTGATGCTGAGCAACCATTGATCTTTAGCGAATGAGGCACCCACAACCCAATGCTCAGAGTTAAGAATGGGCACATCATTATATCCTGCAATAGACCAGGTGTAATGGTAATTATCATAGGCATCAAGAATGGATGAACGAACTAGAAACTGGTGATATAATCCCCAGGATGCATTTAATTTAATTGCTTCACTGGCATTGAATGTGATACCAAGTCTAGGATCAACAAAGGCCTTCGGCATATGTGTAGGGTAGTTAATGCGTAAGCCACCTGTTACTTCCAGATTTCTGTGTAATTGAAGGAAATATTGGCCAAAGGCTGTTATGCGATTCACCCGGCTGGAGAGATATACGTAATTGATGTCTAATGTATCTTCTTTAAATTCAACATTATTTTGAAACCAAGTCAAACCCGTTTTAACACTATGCTTTGAGCTAAAGTTAAAGGTATTGGTCCATTCTGCTTCCATCTCATTGATATTATTTTGAGTCAGAACATCCGATAGTAATACCGAAATATTTTGTCGATTACTTTCGGCTATTAGTCGGCGATTAAAGCTTAAGTCAAGTGCCGAATAACTTATTTTTAAGGCCGATGAATGTCCATTATCCCAGGTTTTACCATAGTACATACTTCCACCAAATTGCCTCGATGATTCTTCGGTACTTAATTGATTTGTGTAGTTTGGCCTGGTTTGGTTGGCATTGTATTTAAAGTTATCACCTGCTCCCAAAAGACTAATGTAAAATAAATCATCATTATCGCCCTGAAATGAGTATTTCATATTCAGATCGCGGAAAATATAGTCTGGATGTTGTATTTCAAGTGGGTATTTAGCGTTATTGTTATAGTTTTTAAAAGTGGCTATATCATTGGCACTAAACAGGTCATAATAGGTCTGGCGATAGGCGAGTAAAAGCGATGATTTTTTCTCAATGGGTAACTCCAGCATGGTATTCATGGTTTCGTTGTTCAGAAAAAAGCTAAACTCAGGCTTATGTCTGTTACCGTTTTTACCGGCAATATTTATAATACCCCCTATTAAGTCAGCATGACTGGCATCATATCCTCCACGATGTACTTCTACATTTTTGGCTAAGAATGGATTGACGGCACTGATGTTATCGTTAATGTTTTTTAAACCCCAAATGGTAAATCCATCGAATTGAACTCGACTTGTGCCTTCGGGGCTACCCCAGATAATTAAATCGTTGGGTTGTTCACCTGCTGCCAGCACTCCGGGTTGCAATCGCAATAGGTTAAATACTGAATTGTCGCCATTACCGGGCAGATAGTTGGCAATGTGATGATTGAGTTTGGTTAAGCCTGGTTTATCACCTATTTGTGCTGACTTCTCAACAATGTTATTGGTAACAGTAACTTCGGGTAAGCCTACCATAGAAGGCGTAAGCTCTATGGTATGATCGCGACCAGCATTCAAGAGTGTATCAATAATGTAGCAACCCAGATGAGAGGCTTTGACTTCAAAAATACTATCGTTTTCAATGCTAAAACTGAACACACCTTTTACATCTGTGACAGTTTGGTAATCGCCAACAGCAACATGAGAAAAGGGGAGGGGCTCACCTGTTCCAACTTCAACAATTTTACCAATTAGATGAAAAACTTTGGATTCGAGCTTAATCTCTAATTGATAAATAATAAATACTTCGCCATCAAACTCATAGCTAAGAGGAAGGTCTTTAAGGATTTCATCAATTGCTTTTTGAGGAGAGCTGTATGTTTGGGTTTTACTTATTTTGTATTGGGCTAAGAGCTCTTCATTATATGAAAATTGAAGCTCGTAGTCCAGCCTTAACTCTGAGAGTAAGTCATTTAAAGGTTTGTCCTTGCAATCCAGTTTAATTTCCTGAGCATAAATTTGTACACTTAAACCAAATGCAATAAATAGTAAGAAATATTTATTCACTCAAGCCATCTTTGCTCACCAAATATCCACCGTTAACTTTTTTGTAATTCAGATTTAAGCCTTTGCATACCCGCTTCATTACATCTTCTGCCTGACGTGTTATGGTGAAGTTTCCAGTATAAAGATAGTTTAGTTTTTCTTTAGTTTGAATGCTTATCCCATATTGACGTTCTATTTCTTCAAATACCAATTGAATTGGAGTTCCTTTAAAGTAGAACTTATCTTCCATCCACGAGATGGTTTCTTCCGCTAATTCCTCATTCTTACTAATAACAGAACCGTTGGCAATAACCTCGGCACGTTGATTTGGAGTTATATCGGCAGATTTGCCACTTATTACACTTACTACCCTTACTTTACCGGTGTAGCAGGTTACTTTATAATCGTTTTTGCGCGAATAGATATTGAAGCTGGTACCTAATACTATGGTTTTACCTCTGCTTGATACCACTTCAAATGATTTACCTTTTTGTACTTTAAAAAATCCTTCACCTTCAAATTGTACCTGTCGGTTAAATCGCCACCAGTAAGGATGATATTTTATGGTTGAGCTGGCATTTAATTCAATGCTTGAACCATCAGGTAAAAGGGCTGTTAAATGTTGTCCTGCACCGGCTTCTACTGTTGTTGTATAGAGACGTAAAAAAGCGCTTGTGGATAACATGAGTACTAATATGGCCGCAGCAGCCCAGTATATCTGTTTTAAGGATCTTACTTTTGTTTCTTGTGGTTTTATTGTTCTGATGGGGGTTTCAGTTTCCTGCTCATCCATCATGTCTGACAGCTCGCTCCATACATCCTCTTTTGATTTTTTGAAAGGACGTTCAATCTCAGGTAAAGACTGCATAAAGTCTTTGTCTGATCCCGGATTGATATGTTGCTTATCGTTTTTCATTGTTCTGTCAGTGCTTCTCTTAAAAATTGTAATGCGTTTTTCATTCTTTTCTCGACGGCTTTAACGCTTAAGTCCAGTCGATCAGCTATTTCTTGGTATTTGAGTTCGTCCATCCGACTCATTAAAAAAACTTCCCGTTGTTTTTCCGGCATTTCCTTTAGAGCCCTTTCGTATGAACTTTTTAATTCTTTATAGCTTAATTCATCCTCGGGTGATTGACTTTCATTTTTATCAGGTGGTTTAGCTATAAACTCTTGTTCTACTTGTTGCCGTCGGTATTTGCTGATAAAGGCGTCCTTGGCCATTTTGTACAACAGACCAACTACTTCTTTTGGAGGTTTATTTAATTGTTTCTCCCAAAGTTTCATAAAGGTCTCTTGCGCAATATCAGTGGCCAGTTCTTCATCTCCACATCTGTAATAAAGATAATTACGGAGTGGATCAAAGTGCTCATCGAACAAACTTTTAAATTCTTCCCGCGTCAAGATGTTACTAATTATTGTTTGGGCTAAGATAAAAAATAAATGCTATTAAGATGAGTTTGGTTTTTGGAAAACCCGAAGGGAAGCGTTCTTTCCTTCGGGTATTTCTAAGTCCAATGAGTGAACGGGAATGTTATTAAATCCTAGTTATTGCTTGTTTGTTCTTGTTTTCTTTCTCTTTTGCGCTTACCAATAATGAAGTCTTTTGTTCCTTCAGCTGTAGTCATTGTAGCTTTACGATCGCAACTTCCATCTCCGAAATTAATTACTGCAAAGTCCACTGCGTTTTTCGATAGAGTGACCTCACCTGCAACTATATATCTGCATCCACCTTTTTTAATTAGTGGGGTAGTAATCATTTTTTTGAACTCATTACCATCAGTATCAACACACATTGAGTATCCAGTTATTTCGAAACGGTCATCGTCATTTTGCTTTGGTGTTCCCATACCTTCTACCCAAGTTTTAGTTCTGTCGGCAGTGGTTTCAATTCCTGTACCATCAGGCAATGTGAAAGAGATCTCACGGGCAACATGTACTTTATATTCATCCTTAAGGAATGTTTTAACACTTTGTCCTGCTATGGAGATGGTGTCAACACTAAAGTTTTGGAAGCTTAAAGTACGGGTAGCACCATTTTCACGTCGTGGACCGGTAATTACAATTTCGATAATACCTGCTATTACACGACCATTTTCTAATTCAGTGCTTTCGCCATAATTAAGGGTAATGGTTTTTGGAAATCCGCCTTCTTCTGAAACAATGTGGATATCCGGACATTTTCCCCAACGGTAACGGTATTTAAAAGGATTTTCGTTACCGCTTGCCTTAAGGGCTGACTCCTCTTGCATGGCTTCAAAGGTACTTGTTGTTTCTTCAGCACCTGAATACAACTCTACTTCGTATTCGGCTGCTTCCATTACATCATCCAGGTTGGCATCAGTTGTTACAATTGATTCAGTAGTTACTGTAAGATCTACTTCGTCCATCATTGGGTTAGGACTTAGGTTTTCATTTTTATTACATGCTGTAAAAGCGACTAATGAGCTGATTCCGATTGCTAATAATACTTTTTTCATGATCTTAAATTTTATAAGTTATATTCTCAATTATTCGTTTGTAATGTGTTTACATTAGCATACCGCACAGCCCCACTTTTACCCTACCAAAAAAGTGAATTATTTTTGAAAAAACTTTTAAAGTGAAGAAAATGAAGATGATGAAGTAGAATTATATCTGATCATTTGTTTATTCTATCCTTGTAGAGATGTCGATGAATGAGGGCGAATTTTTTTAAGTAGCGGCTCTTTATTTGCATATCGCTATAAAGAACCGTTTCACTAAGGACCTGTATATTTATAAAACATATAAATAATAGAAAAATGAGAGGATTAACGGCGCATCTTTTAAGGCTTGTTGATTGGAATTAATTCGTGAGCTAATATATTATTATGTCAATTTGTTTAAAATTGCTAGTTTTAAGTTGTGATGCATATTTTGATTTTATTGCATCACAAATGTTTTAAAAATCTAACCTAATTTACCCAGTTCTATGAGACTACTATTTGCTCTGCTTATTAGCTTATCTTACCAATTAATTGATGCACAGAAAATCCATACTTATCCAATAGCTCCAAAGGACACAATAGTTGATATTTATTTTAGTGATAGAATAGAAGATCCTTACCAATGGATGGAAAACCCTGAAGATATTCGTTTATCGGCATGGTTGGAAGAACAAAAAGACTTAACTAAAAAGCTTTCGCGAAAGCAAAGTCGAAAACTTCTCTTAGAGAAGCAATTAAGATCAATGTATAATGATATGGATAGGGAATCGTTATATACGTTTGAAAACAAGAATAAGAAGAACAAAGTAAAGTACATATTTAAGAATAAGTGGAATAGCTATAGCAAATCACCTGATTTATTGTATAAAAAGAAAAATGATACAAATTTTAAGTACCTGGTTAGGTCAAAAGATTTTATACAAAGTAAAAAGGATCACATTGTTGTAAAATCAAAAATCATAAATGAGAAAGAAGACCTGGCAGTGGTTACAATTTCTCGTAACGGCAGTGATTGGTTAACGGGCTATATATTTGATTTTGCAAGGGGTAAATTCACCAATTATACACTCAATAACCTTAGAATAGGTAGCCACATTGAATGGCATGGTAAAGATTTGTATTTTGATGCTTATGATGCACCGATAGCTGGCAGAGAATTACTTGATAAAGCTAAAGGGCAAAAACTGTATAAACTTTCGAATATTAAAGATTCCTTAATCACAGAGGTACTTTATAGTCACTACGATATTGATGGTACATCATCATTTAATTACGATATCATTGAAGAAAAACTATTCTTGTATCACGGTTTAAAGTCACGGGACAATGTATACAAGTGTATCTCAGTCGATGATTTGTCCAAGCCTTCCTTTTTTCCACAGAAATTATTGGTGTATCCGGGAGACAGCGACATTAAATTATCAATTGAATACATCAAGAATGACACAGTTCTAATAAAAACCAATTGGAATGCTCCTAATTATAAGGTTCTCTTAGCCCAGTTTAGTAAACCTAATCAGTTAGAAGAGTTTATTCCGGAATATGACGTGGTACTTGAAAGTGTGGATAAACTTGGTGGTGATAAATTAGCTTGTCGGTATTCGGAAAACGATCAGGATTTAGCCCTCATTTTTAGTATGAAAGGAGAGCTGCTTAAGACGATAGACTTTCCGAAGGGCAAGAAACTGAAATATTTATATGAGTATAATGAAGAAGCAACACATACTTTCTTTAGTGTTAGTTCCTTTTATCATCCCGAACTATGGTATGATTTATCCTTGAAGAATTTGTCTTTTAAACCGGCTGAATCATTAACGGTGCCTTATGACGCCGATAAATTAGAGACACGTTACGAAATCTTTATATCAAAGGATGGCACGGAGATACCAATGTATATAACATGTAAGAAAAATATAAAACTCGATGGTACAAACCCGGTATTATTGTATGGTTATGGAGGCTATGGTAATACCATTGAGCCCTTCTTTAATGAATCGAATTGCCTATTTGTCTTACACGGAGGCGTATTGGCCATTCCTAATGTTAGAGGGGGTGGTGCCAAAGGAAGCACTTGGGCAGAACAAGGCAGAAGACTAAATAAACAGAATGCCATAGATGATTTTATAGGAGCAGCGGAATATTTAATTGATAAAGGTTATACCTGTCCAAAGAAACTAGCCATCAATGGAGGCTCGCATGGTGGCTTGCTTGTTGGTGCTGCCATAACCCAACGCCCTGATCTTTATAAGGCAGCTATTGCTGAAGCTGGGGTCTTAGACATGTTAAGGTTTAGTCAATTTACGGTTGGATCTGTGGCTACCAATATCAATGAATTTGGAATACCTGACAATACAGAAGACTATAAAAACTTAAAATCGTATTCGCCTTTACATAACATTAAAAGAAATGAAAAATATCCTGATGTTCTTCTGATAAGCGGTGATAATGATGACCGTGTTCCACCGCACCACTCCTATAAGTTTTTAGCTCGCCTACAGGAATGTGGTGACTCTGAGAATTTATTTCATATTTATATAACTCCTGGTTCAGGCCATGGTGGTGCATTAACACCGAAAGATGCTTTAGATGTAATATTATATAAAGTCCATTTCTTGATAGATCAGATGGATATACAATTATAGTTTATTCAAGGATAGAATAAACCTTATGAAGTGAATGATTTGGAGAGGCTCTTTTAATATTTAGTAAATTAAGAGCCACTCCTATGATATAGCTAAATATTAATCCAGTCAATACCCTTTTTTAGCAACTCTAAGGTTTGAGCTTCGGCACTGCCTTCTTTGGGATCATGCATATATTCCCACGAGGCCTCAGGGGGCATACTTAATAGTATGGCTTCTGTATTTCCTCCTGATACGAGTCCGAATTTGGTTCCCCTGTCGTGTACCAGGTTAAACTCCACATAGCGTCCTCGTCGAAGGCCCTGCCAGACTTTTTGTGCTTCGCTTACAGCCTTATCGCCATGTCGCAGAATTAAAGCAGCATACACTTGTGGGTAGAGACGACCTAATTGAATGCAAAATTCCAATAAAGCGTCCTGGCTTAATTCATCACCTGGCTTAATGCGATCGAAAAAAATACCACCTACGCCTCTGGTCTCGTTGCGATGAGGTAAAAAGAAATAATCATCAGCCCAAGGCTTAAAACGATTATAGTAATCGGGGTGAGCCGAATCACATACCTTTTTTAGCTCTTCATGAAACCATCGGGCATCTTCTTTTATAATGTAATGTGGAGTAAGATCAATGCCACCACCAAACCAACTCGTTCCGTTATCCAATTGAAAATAGCGGACATTCATATGGATTATGGGAACATGAACGTTTACCGGATGTAGTATGGAAGATACACCTGTAGCCGTGTAAGATGTTGCTTCTTCGCCCAATAGCTTTGCCATTTGCTCAGAATAAGGGCCACCAACATGTGAGAAATTAACGGCTGCCTTTTCGATGTATTTACCACCTTGCATAACACCCGATACACCTCGCCCAATGTCTTTGGTCCAGGGATTCATTTTAAATTCAGCTCGACCATCGGCTTTATTTAGTTCAGCACAAATCTGTTGTTGAAGCGTTTCAAATTGCTCAGCTATTGCTTTTCCTGCGTTCATTCTAATATAATTTGAACTTAAAACGAAACAAGGGCTCGGTTGTTTAATCCAATCATTTTTAAGCTCATTAATAAATCAGGAAAATACTTGTGTCAAAGTAGATTAGCTTGGTGGTATGATTACGGTAGATTTTTTGATGCTGCCATTATAAACGAATAGGAGCCATTTTATCCATAGCTCCTTTATGTGTTTGCGTTTATTTATGCCGATTGTTTCAGACGATGTAAGCTGATGGCTCGTTCGTGACAAGCAGATACACATTTGCCGCATTCAATGCAGGATTCAGGATGGACCACTTGTGATTTAACATTGCCCTTAATTCGTACTTTTAATCGGCCAAAGAAGGAGAGCTCATTAATCTCCTCCTTGCTGAGTTCTACCATTTCAAAAACCTGAGCAGGACAGATATCAATGCATACACCACATCCATCACAGGCATTGGGGTTAATGTTTAAGGGAGCACTTGGTTTATTGATTTTCATCACTGGCTTCTTTAGGGGTTTCAACTACGGGTTTACACTTTCTTTTGCCAAAGCGTTGCATAAACTGTTCTTTATGCATTCTTGACTTGTCTCTATCGGCCCAGCTTGGTCTTTGACCTTTGCCAAATAATATTTTCGACAATACCAGTAAGCCTAAGGCTTGCCAAAAAGTGATGGTGGTCAAGCCAAATATGACTGGCATTAACCAGTTCCAAAGTAACATTAATGCCAATGTAAAGACTGCTGCTGCCAATATCACAAATACCATCATTTTGCCTTTTGCGAATCTTGTTCTATTTGTATTCATCTCTTTTATTTTTTATGATGATGTTATCGAGTTATCCGTGTTTTTCTCCATCGTTCTGTTCTACTCACATCATCGGATTTATTCTTTTAGTTGTATAAATAACTCTTCAAGTTGCTCACGCAGATACAATACAGCATAACGTTTTCTGCTGATTAGGGTATTGACCGCCGTTCCTGAAAAATCTGAAATCTGCTGAAAACTATAGCCCTCCAATTCATGCCATTCAAACACCTCACGTTGCTCTTTGGGTAATTCATTCAGGTGCACCTGAATCTCTTCCCATATCATATCCATCATCATTTGCTCATCAGGCAAGGATTCTAAAGAAGGTAAAAGATCAGCTATGTTAAGCCTAATGCCTTCTTCATCTTTCTCAATTTGATCTTCAAGAGACACAGGTTTTTTCTTTCTTCGGTAATCAACAATTTTGTTTTTGGCAACGGAGTAAAGCCAGGAGATTGTTTTGCGCAAATCAGATATATCTTCAAATCCACCAACTAAACTCATAAAAACATCTTGAACAATATCTTCAGCATCTTCGGCAGAGCCCACCCTACGTTTGATGTAGTTGGTCAGGCGACCCTGCTCCTGACTAAAAGTATCTCCAATATTTTGTTTTTCTGTTGTCATCCTAATTATGGTATCTACCTTTTAAGTCGAATTGCTAAGAATTATATTTTAAGCTTTAGGTGATTTTTTTGAATTATTTTATTGTTATGCTTCTAAGGTATTGAAATTCATTAAGAACGCATACTTCATAAATATACTGGATTATTAAAATAGCAAATGCTGCAGAAAAACATATTTTCAACGCATATACCATTAACATGGCCCTAAGCAATGTTACCTTGCCTTATGCCTTAAAAATAGCTAAGTTGGGCTGGGAGGCTGCCTGTGAACAGGATGAAGGACTTAAAAAAGGATTAAACATTTATGGCGGGAAAGTGAGCTGCGATGAGTTAATTAAGGTATTTGGCCTTTAGGATGCCTTAATCCATCAGATCAAAAATAAATAGAAAGCCTCTCTAAATCCTTATTCTAAAATAATGATTCGGAGAGGCTTTAGATTTTAAGCTTATATGGTATATTAAGCCTATTGAAATTAAGTTTAATTCTCTGCCTTAATAGCAGCCTCAGGATTAAAATAACCTTCCAATTCATCCAGGGTATTATTAGACGTTAAGAGGTCTTTAACTGCTTTGCCTTTTTCTAAAATCACAATGCGTTGGCTGACTTCTGCAATATGATTTAAGTCGTGGCTGGAGATTAGCATGGTTAAGTTGTTTTTTTGATGTAGCTCTTTTAGCAGTGTCTTAAGACGTATCTGGGAAGAAGGATCCAGATTGGCAAATGGTTCATCTAAAATTAAAACTTCAGGCTGACTGATGATCGCACCAAAAATGCCAATCTTCTTTTGATTACCTTTTGAGAAGTCGCGAATATATTTGTTCTTATTCAGAATTTCATCACCAAAGAAATCGGCAAAATCATTGTAAAACACGCTTAATTCTTCTTTGGTAACACCGTTGATGTCAGCAATAAAATTGAAATACTCTTCAGGTTTTAAAAAGTCAATTAAGAAGCCTTCATCCAGAAAGGAACCTGTGTAATTTTTCCATTGACTGTCTTTGTTTACAGCAATGTCCTTACTCAACACCTTGCCTCTGTCTGCCTTAATCAAATCTAAAATAAGTCGGAATAATGTGGTTTTCCCCGCACCATTATTACCGACTAAACCAAATGATTGGCCTTGTGGAATTTCTAATTGCTCTATATCTAAAACTTTAACTGCATTATATGCCTTGCCTAAATTATCTATATGTATCATGTTGATATGTTCTTTAATTATTACTTATTTCTAAAACCTTCCGACATTTGATATCGCTTACTAATAAAACGCCGTGTAATAATATCCAGCATTTTTTCGCGTAACAATAAACCTATAGTTCCTATGATACCTATTAAAGCAAAGCCCAAATTGGATTGATCCATAATACTAAAAGGTAAATA
Source organism: uncultured Carboxylicivirga sp. (assembly GCA_947503525.1). Lineage (GTDB taxonomy): Bacteria > Bacteroidota > Bacteroidia > Bacteroidales > Marinilabiliaceae > Carboxylicivirga. Next base: position 422,549 of record CANNEA010000002.1, read on the forward strand.
AATGAATATTGGTAAAACCAATAAAGGAATCATTAAAACAAAATGCCTTCCACCCACGCCCTGGTAATTGAATGCCGAACCTTTGGAAAGATCCATGTGTTTGTTGTTGTTTGTAGCAAAGTACAGGAGCAAGAGGCTATTAACACCAATATTAAACAAAAAGCACATGCTATTAATCAGCACTATTTCTATTCCATAAACGATGTAGAATGTGGATAACAGGAAAATAAGTGTGCTTGTTGAAAGCATTAGGAAATATTTGGCTTTTATGTAATCCTTATAAGTGTTATTGGCCGTAAGCATTAAATCAAAATGTCCAGATTCCCATGCAAAGAAGTATAAGCCAAAACTCATCATAAAACCACCTGATATGAATAATCCTATAAAAATCAGAAATCCACTCATTTCAAGATATTCAGCTTTAGTATAAAAGAACATCCCATACAGAAGAAAAAGGGGAGCCATATATAACATGGTTCTGGTTCGCTTATTTCTGATGCACATTTTAAGTTCGAGTAAGGCAAACGTTCCTATTTTTCCAAAGCGATTCAGGTAGTTAAGGTTTTCAAGACTGCTTTTTTGATTGGTATCGCCCTTTCCAAAGTCTTCCAATGAAAAGTGTTTGTATAGTAATTGGAAATTGAGGTAGTAAGCCACTGCAAAGAGTAAGCCTCCAAGTAATAGCCACAGAGGTTGCTGTATGACTTCCATAAATAACGCCGACGAAATGGCCTGGAAATTAACAAAGCCAAACTGATCCAACAAAAGGAAACCTGCTACTATAGCTAAGAAGAGATAAAAGACATATTCGTACTTAATCTGTACTCTTTTGATGTAGATGGATAGGTAGTTGAAAAATATGTCGCCAACAAGCACACAAGCCAATATCATCCAGAACGTATAGGCATCCAAGTGCTTATGCAAACCCATGGTAATGGCCAAAACAAAACTAAGTGGAAGGATATTAAGGCTGTTAAATAAGGGTTTTGTCAACATGAAGTTAACCAGCTTCCCTTTCTTAATGGGTAAATTTAGATAGGATTTTACCATTAAAGTTGGCAGCTTCTGCAACATGAATCGGCTCATAAGAATGGCCAGAAAGAAATAGAATCCATAGCCCGATAGTGCTCCAATCGGATCTTCTGATTTATCGGCAAGTGAAGAGCCAAGGTAATAGCCAGCTCCGAGCAACTCAAGGAATAAAACAAAAAAGAGAAATCCCATAAAGATTTTAATCCCAATACTTTTGGAAACCGCCGCAGATCGGGTAGCCGCTTTCCATTGATGGGAAAGTAAGGTAAAGTTTTTCATAAATGTTTGGTTAAAGCTTGTTGTCTTTGTTTAGTATAAAACTAAGGAATACAGCTTAGCAATCAAAATCTGTGAATTGGTGTTTTTGATGAAGCCACGGAACTTCTGAATTGAACAGCATCATTTATAAATGTGATTTGTTGGTTGGGAAGTATGTTCTTTTTTCCTTTTCCTTGTTTTTATCAATGATGATGACTTCTATATCTTTGTTTAAAGCTTCTTTAAGAAGTTTGTGATATATTGAAGTTAGCTTGGAATCTACAGAGAAGTCATTCAAATAATAATGTACTAGATTCAAGATATATCCATCCAATTCTTTAGTTAAAATAAATGTTTCTATTAAACTGCCTTCACAAAACACAACTTTATTTATGGCTTCAATAATTTTCTTGTGATCAATATCGTCCAAGTCCTTTGGATAAATTAATGGTTTTTTATTGTCAAGAATTATTTTATTGAACTTGGTAGGATAATAGTCTTTTAAACTATTAATGTTAATATCTATAGTGTCAATAAATGGTTCTTGAATTTTGAAACCATAGTTTGATGAAGTATTTGAACGTTTACTTATTAAATAATTTTTTGATGGGTTGAGTTTACAAACTCTTACCTGTGCCTTAGAGCTTAGGATAGCTTTTTTAGGTGATGTATATCTTGCTTGGTCAAAGTAATATTTGTCCCCGTATTTATAAAAATATTTAATCGTATATATTGTTGGTCTTGCTTTATATACATTTAAGTTATATGAATAACAACTAACAATTTCATAATAAATTAGTGTCTTGTAGTAGAGATATGAAAATCCCAAGCACAATACAATTACTAAGATGACAAGTCTGTTAATATTGTTTTTACTCATTTAATTTTTTATGCGAATCATCACATTCAACCTAAGGGACGCAGCTATGAAGTGTAAGTGAGATTATAACCTTACTCACCACAAAAAACCTACACTTGTTCATAATTGTAAATCATGAACACCTTATAAAACTAATAAAATGTTCATAAATCAGTGATTTGGCGGTGTCTGCCGAAGTTACAAGTCTTCCAAAATAAAGCTACACGCCATATACACTATTGCGGTTTGTTAGTAGCTGTTATTTATTGATTACTCTTGTATTACTCATAGTATCATGTATTCCTACAGGTTTCATTGAAAGGTAAGATAATTGTTCTAAAGGAATTAGTCTTAAAAAGCTTCTTTTAAATCCGTCAATAATGGTAATCCGTGTTCCGTTCTGTTTAACAATCTGAGTCTTTGTGATTAATTTTGCAATAGTGGTCTTGAAAAAAGATTCACAAATAAAATAATAACTGAAATAATAGATTATTGATTCGAAGTCAATGTTAATATAAAATATTGTTGAGTTATAATTCCAATATAATTTATTGAATAGATCTGCAAAGCATTCAAAATTAATGCTTAGGAGTATCATTTTAATAATAAAACCAATTAACAAGGCCATAAATCCATCGATGAAGAAATTAATCACTCGTTTTTTTCTTGAAGCATAATTTCTGATTAATTCATTAATGTCCATTTTACTTAATTGTAATTGGTTATGTGTTTGTGAATAATAGCTACTAACGGCCTGCCGCATGAAGCTGTAACAGAGTATCATTTATTACAATCTAATTTACTTTAGTTAAGTTTAAGTTCGTAATTGTAAATGACAATTTCATCAAGACATCCATAAAAGTAGTTCGGATAAATTTCATTTACCATATTACTTTGAGCTCCAATTGTGAGTGGAGTATATGTGTCAATTAAACTATTCTTAATCAGCGCTGTGTTATCATGTTTGCCGTCAATGTAAATATCTGCTTCACTACCATTAAAAGTACAAACAATTCTATACCATCTATCAATTTCAAGCTCACTAATGGCATCAACATATTCTCCAGAGATATTCCATCGGATTATGGTTGTATTAGGTTTGATTCCTAAATAAAAACCACAATTTTTATTACGGGGTATTTCATCCACCAGACTATTCCACTTAGAAATAATAGCCTTCCATGTTTCAGCTTTACTAGTTATAAGCAAATTTAATGAAATGGAAATCCTATTATTGAACTCAATATTTGGTCTTTGTATCACTTCAATATAACCATTGTTGTTTTCAAATTTTATTGCACAAGATTTGTTTTTATTTAGGTCAAGTATTGGTAATAATTTACCGATAATTCTCCCATGATTATGTAGAGAGCCTATATCATATGCATTACCATCAAGTGGATAATGTGCAATTACTTCTGGATTAATTGGAGCACTTAGTTTTTCTTTTGAACAGCTTAATGTAATACATAAGATGCCTACAAAAATGATTTGTATTAATTGATTCATAGATAGTTTTTATTGTACAATAATCTTGTTTGTATGATAAAAGTCTCTTCCTGTTATCTTAATAAGATACATACCAGGTGTTAGATCGTCTGCAATTGTTTGCAAAACATGTTTGGAATTATATTTATTATATAATACTCTAATTCCGTATGAGTTGTATAATTCAACAATTGATTCTTGAGATTCTTGTAGGACAATAGATAATGTTAATTTACCATATGATGGATTTGGAAAAATTGAAATTTTTGATTCATTCGCCATAACCGTCACTGGAGCTTGCAAAGGGATATATGAACTGGTCCATGTGTAATTAACGTTGTTAATTAATTCATGATAACTTAGATTATAAAATCCAATAAGAGGATCCATTATCATGACTTTGTCATTTATAACACCATATATTACGACTGAATGTCTAACAGGGATGTTATTGTATTTCCAAGAAATTACAATAGGTTTCATATTAAGTAACAACCTGGAGATTTCATCCAGATTCAACACATCTGTAATTGTAAGACTGAAACCAGCAAAATTTTCAAAACCAACGCCAAAATAACCAGCTTCGTTACACTCCTCAGAAGGCTTTAAACAACAGTCCTTTGTACCATATTGTGGTGGAGATGAATGGGTTCTAGCGTAATTAACAATTTCACACTGTGATACACTTTTACCATAAAAATCAAGGACACACTGTGTTGTGGCGGCCCAACACCAACTATCCTGCTCTTGTAAAGTCTCTTTAATATTGAGTTGTTGTGATTTACACAGAGTTTCGCTTGATATTATCAGAATGACATATAAAATCCATTTATTTTGCATGGTTATATTTTTCTAGTTATCAGTTGGGTTATTTGTATTTCTTGTAAATAATTCTTTTCAAGGGGTGCGATTTCTATGGACCTTAATAAAGCCCAACTAGTCGATATAAGGCGTATGTATTATGTTCCTTATGGCTACATTAAAACTAATTAATCCCCTTGGCCTAACAAAACTAAAGCCAACAAATAATTCTGGTATAATGACTTTACCACTATTGATAGGTAACTATTTATAGGGATGGTACTAGCATTTTTTTACATAAATAACAGATATTCAGATCCCCAATTTTTGCTATTCATCAGTACAAGCAACTATTCTCCATTAAATTTTTCCCCTTTTAATGGGATTGATAGCACCCATACTTCCCTCTAGTTTTGTAGTGATTAAACCACTCAAAAACAGAATGAACTTTAAAAATCTACACAAGCTAATAATTTTCATAAGTATTGGATTCATATCAATACCGGTAGTTTCAAACGAAGTGGGATCTCCATTTCAATTTACACTGGTTGATGTGGTCGATAAGAAAGCGGTTGATGCCGCTCACGTATGCATTGAACTCAATACGGGAGATAAGCTCTATGCTGTATCTGATACTCATGGAAAAGTTAATCTAATTATTCCAAAGGGAGCCAAGGGGCAATTGGTCATCTCCAAAGTGGGCTATGAAACGGGCTTTTATGCCATTGACCAAATACAAAGTGGAGCCGTATTACCATTGCACTTAGATATGTTCAATCTGGATCAGGTAGTGGTGACCGGATCAGGTAAACCCATTGCCCGAGACAGTTCCATCTACAAGGTTAAACTCATCGATAATAAAAAAATTGAGGAGTCCGGTTCACTTAACTTATCAGAGTTATTAATGACCGAGGCCAATATCAGAATGTCAACTGATCTCGTGTTGGGTTCACAAATTGAAATGTTGGGCTTAAGCGGACAGAATGTTAAGATCATGATCGACGGTGTTCCGGTAATAGGTCGATTGGATGGAAATGTGGATCTGAGTCAAATCAACCTGGCTAATATCGCCCATGTTGAGGTAATTGAAGGGCCCATGTCGGTGGTGTACGGCAATAATGCACTGGCTGGAACCATTAACCTGATTACCAAAAAAGAATACCGCCATAATACCGAAGTTAAGTTGAATGCCATGGCTGAGCATGTAGGCCGATATGCCGGCAATGCCAATGTGGCGCAGCGCTTTGGTCAACATCAAATTAGCATTGATGGAGGTTATGAATATTTTGGAGGTTATGATTTCGACAACAACACCCGATCGATGGATTGGAAACCCAAGAACCTGGCACGTGGCAATGTGCGTTACGATTTGACATGGGGACAATGGAAGCTGCACGCTAAGGCAGGCATATATACCGATAAATTGCATTATAAATCAGACTTGGTTGATGGCTATAAGGCCTTTGACAAATATTACTATACCGATCGTTACGACTTTAGTATGGGTGCCAATGGAAGCTGGAATGAGCGTCATCATTTAGATGTAGTGGCCTCGTATAATTATTACGATCGCCTGGAGCAGGATGAATATAAGGATATGCGCACACTAGAATCCATACTTGGCGAGAAAACATCATCGCAAGTAGTCAGCCAGCAGATGTTCAGAGCCATTTATAATTTTGATGTGTTACCCGGTGTTTTGTCTACTCAAACTGGAATTGATGCCAATGTGGAGGAAATGAAGGGAGATCGTATTAGTGATGGTCAGCAGTCTTTGGGCGATTATGCGGTATTTCTTAATGTGCGCCTAAAGCCATTGGAAAACCTGGAACTGCAGCCTGGCGTGCGTTATGCCTACAATACTGCCTATGAAGCTCCGGTGGTGTATTCGGTCAACCTTAAGTGGGATATTGTTAAAGGATTGTCGTGGCGAGGCTCAGTCGCTTCAGGGTTCAGAGCACCTAATATTAAGGAATTGCATTATGTGTTTGTCGACAGTAATCATGAGATATATGGTAATCCTGATTTAAATGCTGAAACATCGAAAAACTTTAATAGCTCATTGGAATACAGCCTAGGAAACGAGCGCAACAGTTTTAAGGTGGGTGCATCTGCCTATTACAATGATATTAACGACTTAATCACATTGATTCAAAGCGATAATTCAACGGCTTATACCTATCAAAATATAGAGGAATACCGAACTGCCGGGGGAGATATCAACTTCAGCTATCGCTATAAAAATATTTTGAAAGTAAATGGAGGTTATGCCCTTACGGCAAGGTATAATACCTATACCGAAGAGAATGGTTCGGATAAATACAACAGGACCCACGATTGGTTTGCGGGAGTGTCGGTATTGGAGCCCAAAAGCAAAATTAAATTGGCGCTCGATTACAAGTATAACGGACAGTTGCCCTACCTCTACACCGACTCAGAAGATAATCAGATTAAAGAAGGTCTGCAGGATGCTTACCATACCATGAACCTATCCGTATCGCGAAGCTTTTTGAATTCGCGATTACAAGCAGTGACAGGAGTTAAAAACCTCTTTGATGTGACCTCAGTCAATCGGATGGGTGGAAGTTCAGGAGCACATAGTGGCAATGCAGGTACTCCGGTATCTTACGGGCGATCCTTCTTTATCAACATTACATACAAATTCAATAAATAAGGGATTAATGATAGAACAAGTTTTTCATTCGAAATATATGGTAAGCTTGTCCTCATGTGGGATGGAAGATGATATAAAGGAATTATTTAGTAAGACCGGGAAGCTTCGAACTTGTTCGAAGATCGCGCGGCCGAACTTAATAATTACAAATATCAGCGACAATCGTACATGCAGACTTGACTTTCTTTGTTTCGTTTCTTTTGTCAAGACAAGAAATGAAAGGAAAATCGGTGAAGTCAAAAGGTCTGCTGCTTGAATGAAAACTTTAAAAGACTAGATGTTAGCTCAAGAGAGCTTATAGGGATCATATACAAATTCAATAAATAAAAAACACATATCATGAAGAGAGTTATTTTATCAATTATGCTTGCAGGCGCAATGTTTACTGCCTGCGAAAAAGAAGAAGCAGTAGAAGTGAAAGACTACGGTATGAAAACCGTGGAGGCAGATTTAATGTACGACAAGGATACGCCGCATGGAGAGATTAATTATAAGCAGCAATCCTTTTTAAAAATAGGGCAAGACGATGTTGTTGCAGAATTTGAATCGGACAATGAAGCGTGGACCGCATTTAATGTCGTTGAAGGTGAGGATGATTACAATGTGGATACAGATGTAAAGGGTTGGGATCTTTATCTGGGTTATCATATTGGTAATGCAGGCAGTGTTGAAGAACCAGTTGCTTATAGTGTAACCGGCGTGTTGATTAATACTGAGGAAGGCATAATGGTGGCTGAAACAACTTACAATGACAGTGAGAATGCTGATGATATTGCGCAAGCCTTTGCCGATCTATCACTTGAAGATGTAAGCGGGCTGGAGTACAAAAGTGATATTGATGTGATTGGTCACGACTGGAAATCTTTTGATTTAACATCATATACTTACAAGGTAGATATGCACCGTTTCTTCATTGTTAAGATGAAAAATAATGACGTTTATAAATTGCGCTTTACCAGCTTTTATGGTTCAAGCACTGATCAACGTGTCATTAAGTTTGAGTACCAATTAATGCAATAAACTTAGCTCTGTTAGCTATAGCATGTGGGAGTTATTAGTTGTGCGCGCAAAATCGACTAATAACTCCCTTAACAGAAATATTATGAAGAAAACATACCTGATTATAGTAGCCTGCTTACTGATTCTGACAGGCGGGTTTTTGACCTATCAAAAATACATTTCTCCCACCCGAATAGGGATGGTGAATTATCCCGATTTCCTGTATTCGAAAATGGCCGGTTCCATCGATAGTCGTTTTATTAAAACCGATTTTATCGAGCAGACCGAGCTTGAAGATCTTGATGATTATGATGTGCTGCTTTTTTTTGGCATGGGTTTAAAATTAAGCACCGAGCAAGAGGAGGCAGTAAAAAAGCTAGGCGAAAAGGGCATGCCCATTTATTTACAATCGACCACTACTAAAGGGCTTGAACTAACAACCCTAAGTGAGGAACAAAAGGAAGTAGTGGAAAACTACCTCGATAACGGTGGGAAAAAGAATTACCGCAACCTCTACCGTTACCTCAGAACAGACGTGGCGGGTAAAACGGCCTTTACTCCACTGCCCGAAGAACATAAAGAAATACCATCCGATGTGCTTTTTCACATTGATGAAGAGGTGGCCTTTGAAGAAGTAAGTGACTTTGAAGATTACTGTTTAAAAAATGACTTTCATAAAGAAGGCCAAAAAAGTGTGCTGTTATTTACCAGTATTCCCGGCCCTTTTAATGCCAATCGTGAGCATTTGAACAGCCTGATTGAAGAGTTGCAAAACAGGAATTGTAATGTTTATCCAGTGGCTGGATTCAAAGGTCGCTTAAGCTATATGATGGAGATTTATCCTGACTTAATTGTGTACATGCCGCATGGCCGCTTATCTCTTGGAGGAGGCGAAGCCAAGGCCATCATGAGTTGGCTGAAGGAGTTAAACGCGCCGGTGCTATGTCCGCTTACGGTTCATCAACGCTATGACGAATGGCTGAAGGATAAAAATGGGATGATGGGCGGACTATTGAGCCAGAGTGTTACCATGCCGGAGTTTGATGGAGGCATTGCACCTTATGCCCTATTTGCCGAGTACGAAGAAGACGGTATGGTTATTTTTAAGGCTGTTCCCGAACGACTCACAAAATTTGGAGATATGGTGGAAAACTACCTTAAGCTTCAACAACTGAAAAATAAAGATAAAAAAGTGGCCTTTGTGTATTTTAAAGGTCCGGGAAAAAATGCGCTGGTAGCGGCCAATATGGAAGTATTGCCTTCCTTACACAATGTGTTACTGCGCATGCAAAAAGAAGGCTATGATCTGGGTGATTTACCGCATGACTTTCCTACTTTTCAACAAATGGTGATGCAACAAGGTCCGGTACTGGGCCCATATGCCGAAGGAGCCTTCGACCAATTTTTGAAAAGCGGCTACCCTGAATTACTTAATGTTGATGATTATAATAAGTGGTGTAGCGATTTATTGCCACAGGAGTTAATTAATGATGTGAAAGAACGCTATGGTAAGGCGCCGGGTTCGTACATGGGTGTTTATCAGGATGAAAAAGAATATATTGCTGTGGCTCGTGTTCAGTTTGGTAATGTGGTGCTTCTACCTCAGCAATTACCCGGATTGGGCGATAACTCGTTTCAGCTTATTCATGGAGCTAAAGTAGCTCCGCCTCATACCTACATTGCTCCTTATTTATGGATTCAAAAAGGATTTAAAGCAGATGCCATTTTCCACTTTGGAACACATGGAAGTCTTGAGTTTACACCAGGTAAGCAAATTGCTTTGTCGGATTACGATTGGACTGATCCATTAATTGGCACAACGCCTCACAACTATATCTATACCATTAGTAATGTTGGTGAGGGCATGATAGCCAAGCGCAGAAGTTATGCTGCCCTGCAAACCTACCTTACACCTCCTTTTATTCAGGCCAAAGGTATGGAGTCGAAGCAGATTCTGTTGAACAAGATGAACCTTTACATGGGTGCTCAGGGGGCATTAAAACGTCAGTATGGCCTAACGATAAAAGACTTGCTGATAGCCGAAGGTATGGATAAAGAGCTAGGCCTTGAAAATATTCAAGGGCAGCCTTATCCTCATGAAGAAATGGTGCGGGTGCTTAACTTTATGGAAGAGATAGCTGCTGAAAAAATTACCGGTGGGCTATATACCATGGGGGTGCCTTATACGGCTGATAAATTGGATGAAACCATTCATATGATGCATGTGGATGAATTGGCCTATCGCCTGGCTGAACTGGATGTGCAAAAAGAGGAAGTGACTCGTAAACAGCTCAGAGATAAAACATGGTTCAGAACAAAATACCGTAACCCATCTGATAAGAATGTCCAGGAGGTGATTCGTACACAAAACACTGAACTTGTATTAAAGCGATTAGTAGCTAATGCTGATTACAACAGGGCACTGGCCTTTAAAGCCGAACGTGCAAAAGCTCAAAAGGATTTTCATACCCGCATGTCGGCACATATGAAGGCTAAGATGAACAAAGAATCGGGCAAGGCGGAAAACAAAGGAAAGAAGGAAGAAAAGCCGGAGGTAGATGGTCATAGTGGAGCCACGCCTAAAATTGCACCGCCCGATCCTGTTGAAGAGGCTTTTGCCACTGCCGTTTTTGGTGTTGAGAATACGTTAAAATCCATTATCACTAAGGCAGAAGAGCTCAAAAACAGTCCTGAAAACGAGATGCAAAGCATCCTGAATGCCTTAAATGGGGCCTATACTGCACCAAGCCCGGGAGGTGATCCTATTGCTAATCCGGAGAGTGTGCCAACAGGTCGTAACTTATTTGCGGTTAACGCTGAGCAAACACCAAGTAAGGAAGCCTGGAAAGTAGCCGTTAAACTGGCTGATGATTTGATAGCCGACTTCCGCAATAAGCATGAGGATAAATATCCGGAGAAGATCAGTTTTACCCTATGGTCGGGTAGTTTTATTGAGAGCGAAGGAACCACCATTGCACAAATTCTTTACATGTTAGGAATTGAGCCGGTCTGGACACCTCGTGGTAAAGTTAACGATTTACGAGTAATGAGTGAGGAAGAACTTGGTCGTCCGCGCATTGATGTAGTGGTTCAAACTTCAGGTCAGTTGCGCGATTTAGCCGCATCCAGATTACTGCTGATTAATAAAGCCATTAAAATGGCTGCCGAAGCCAAACAAGCTGATGGATCTAACTTTGTGGCCAAGGGAATTGCCGATGCCGAAAAGCATTTAATTAATAAAGGCTATTCACCAAAAGAAGCCAGGGCTTTTGCCTCTCAACGTGTGTTTGGTGGAGTAAATGGCAATTATGGTGCTTCCATAATGGGCATGGTTGAAAGTAGTGATCGCTGGGACAGTACCAGTACTGTGGCCAAAACTTATATCAACAATATGGGTGCTGTATATGGCGAAGATGAAAACTGGGGTGATTTTAATGCCGGTGTATTTGAAGCGGCTTTACTTAATACTGAAGCGGTAGTTCAACCTCGCCAAAGTAATACCTGGGGTGCCCTTAGCCTCGATCATGTGTACGAGTTTATGGGTGGCCTTAATCTGGCCGTTCGTGAAGTAACGGGCAATGATGCAGAGTCGTATTTCAACGATTTCCGTAACTCTTCCAATCCCCGCATACAAGGACTGAAGGAGTCCATTGGGGTGGAGAGTCGTACTACCCTGTTAAATGAGCGTTACATTAAAGAACACATGAAAGGTGGTGCTTCATCAGCAGCCGGATTTGCCGAAACCGTGCGCAATACCTTTGGTTGGAATGTGATGAAACCGAGTGTGATTGAGGACAAACTCTGGGACGATTTGTACGATGTATATGTTGAGGATAAACTTAAGCTTAAAGTTCAGGACTTTTTCAAGCGTGAAAACCCTTATGCACTGCAAGAAATGACAGCAGTAATGCTGGAAACCGTTCGTAAAGGATTGTGGGAAGCCACACCTGAACAAGTTAAAGCCATGAGTACTCTTCATGCCCAATTGGTGCAAGAGCATGAGGCCGGATGTAGCGGTTTTGTTTGTGATAATGCAAAGCTCCGTTCTTTTATCAGTGAGCAGCTTCAGGGTGAAATGAAAGAGGCTTATGCGCAGGAGATCAAAAATGTGCGTGAAGTTTCGAAAGAGGCCGAGCAAGACAATGTCGTGTTGAAGAAGGATGAGAAGGAGCAGCCAAAATCAGAGGCAGATGTGAGTATGCACTTTGATGTTAAAACAGTGCTTGGAGTTTCACTTCTGGTATTGATGCTCATCGTTTTATTTATTCGCCAAAGAAGAAACCATTCCAATAAAGACTAATTATTTATGCAAACATTAGTCATTGCTTTATTTATACTGTCAGTTGTATCCTTTTCGATGCAACTGCAGTTTTTTAGTAAAAAATGGATGATATGGCCTTATTTGGCATTGATCGCAGGCTTTGTGTATGCCATGCATTACCTGGCCATAGAGCAAAGCTATAAAAGCTTTAGGGCCATATTGGGCAACAGTAGTGTAATGATGGATTTTGTGGTGATTCAGGTTATAGAAGCACTAGGCGGATTGTTAATGGCTGTTTTTCTGATCCGCTCTTATTATAACGAGCCCATTAAGAAGTTTTTCAAACCGCTAATGTATTTGCCTGGTATCATTGTCTTCCCTGCTCTATTCTATTTTGAGAGTATGGTTTTTCTTCAGGCACATACTTATGATTTTCAGTTGCTGGCTGCAGTGTTGGCCATTAGTGCTGTGGCTCTTATTCTAACGCTGAAAATGAGTTTTAAGAAACTGATACCCGAAATGGAGCTACAATTGGAGATGAAGTTTATTATCCACCTGCTGCAATTATTAGGAGGCATTGTTCTATCTGTATTGATGCTTAGGCTTCCGGTTCAGCAGGCCGTTGATCATGGCTTTTCCTTAAATGCTATGTTGGTATTGGGCTTGGTGATACTAGTCGGTACCCTTATGGGAATGTTGTGGTATCGCTATAAAATGAAGCGTTTAAGTAAAACTGTCCTATAGTTGCTTAACGGTATTCAAAAGTAAAAACGAGGTGAATTATTAACTATTTAGATCATCAAATCATATAAAATGGACGAAATAACTAAAATACTATATTGGATTTCAACTGGTTTATTGATACCGGTTATCGTACTACTGCTTTTATTTTTTGCAAGAGCACTAATCTTGATTGGGACTTTCTACAGCGCCTATATGCAAAAGCTAAAGTACAATAAGCAAATGCTACCGGTATTTGATCAGTTAAGTGATGCAAATGTGCGTGCTGCCTTGGCTGATAGTAAGTTGGCAGACAGGCTTATTAGCTCTATCTATCTTAAGAAGCTACTTAGCGTAGTAGCCGATGAAATCCACTATGATAAAACACTTAACGATTTTGAAATTGCTTGCCAGAAAGAATTGGCAGGTAGTCAGACCCTGGCGAAACTGGGACCGATACTTGGATTAATGGGAACCCTAATACCCATGGGGCCAGCCTTAGTTGGTTTGGCATCGGGAGATATTGCCTCAATGGCCTCTAACATGCAAGTGGCCTTTGCCACAACCGTTATAGGTCTTTTAATAGGAGCAGTAGGTTTTATAGTATTGCAAATTAAGCGTCGTTGGTTTGCTGCCGATATCAATAACCTTGAGTTTGTGGCCGAATTGTTGAAAAAGGAATCAGCTAGTAAGTGATGGGTTTATCGTTTTGATGGAGCGGTTCTTTATTACAAGGTTTAAATAAAGAGCCGTTCCGTCAAAACTAAGCATTGTACACTAAATCATAAAATAACCAAGCTGAGAATGGCTAGTAGCCATCAGCTAAAGGCTTTAAATTATATGCGTCGATCAAAACAATTTTTACAAGAAGAAGATATAGATCCAATGGCTACGGTGTCCAACCTTTTTGATGTGGCCATGGTGTTTGCTCTTGCGCTTATGGTGGCTCTGGTAGCCCGATATAAGATGACAGAGATGTTTTCGAAAGAAGACTTTACCATGGTGAAAAATCCGGGCAAGGAAAACATGGAAATTATCACTAAAATAGGAGAGAAGATAGAGACTTATACAGCCTCGGATGAAACCACTTCATCGGGAAATAAGGGAAAGCGTGTAGGTGTGGCCTATCAATTGGAAAACGGTGAGGTGATTTATATTCCGGAGTAAGTATGAAACGATTCTGCTGGTAGCATGAGCTCTTGAAGAATCGTTTCTGTATTTTTTTTAGGGATATGTTAGCAACATCAAGCACTTAGAATTGAAGTGCGATTCACTGAATCGCCTATGTTTTATATACAGTGTTGTGTTGCGTTATTATTTCTGTCGGTATATTCATATCCGTTTTTGTAATCTTAGTTTTTTTCTCAATTATCTCAACTAAACCATAAAACCCAACGAGATATAAATTACATCGTATCTTTTTGTTTTGAGATTTAATCACTAACTCTTGTGCGACTTTTTTGTATTTAACTGACCTAATTTCTCTCCAATCAATATATTTCTTTGTTCCAATCATAGATGTTTTAGTAATCCCTTTATTAGAAACCACTATCCTCATTACTCTGCGTAAACAAATTAAGAGTAAACCTAGTCCTCCAAAAAGTCCAAAGAGCCCAAACTGCGTGCCGATATTTTCTTTATTGTAATCAATTAGACCATAAATCAAGATGAGTAATCCTGGTATAAAAGAAATCCAACCGATAACTCCAAAAACCTTTGGTAGTACAAAAATCAGTTTTTTATTCTTACGTTTCGGTTTTGTTTTTGATTTCTCGTAAGCATTATCAAGTATAGTATGTATTAATCCAGTTGGCATTTGTTCTAATTATCAAAGTATGAGTTGAAGACTTGATTATAACATGGACTCTCCCTTTTGAAAAGTCCCTTGTCAAAAGCTTGTTGATGAATGGTCGGTAATTTTTCAAATCGTTTCTTACGCAGTCTGTCTATTTTTCGTGGTGACATAAAATCATAAATTACATCATACATCATCACAACTTCTAATGTGTCGCAATCCGCTTGTAATTGTATTGTTGTCCATTCGAACCCGACAAAGGTTAGGAGAAGAGAATCTGTATCAGAAGGAATCTCAATTGAGAATCGACCATTAATATCAGTCTTACCAATCAGAACCGTGTCAATCTGATGAATACCAGCTGCTGGTAGTTCTTCCAAATCCTCAGATAATATTTGTCCTGAAATTGTTCTGGTCTGACAAAACAAATTTCCAGTTACAACAGATATTAAAAATATGATAGTCAGTATTATTCTCATCAAATCATTGTATGTAATTACTTATCCGTACGGTTTGTCCTAATGCGCCACAACTTGTGTGTATAATCCGATGTTATATATATCGTATATACCTGTCTTTTTATATCTGCTTGTTATTCCGTATGTTATCTTTAAAAATAGCGTCCAAAGGACTTTTTATTTTTGCAAGAGATTTTTTACGTACATGGGTATAAATCACAGTTGTTTTACTTGATATAAGCATATACAAGATAAAACTAACGAATACCTAATGGCTACCAAAGAAAACATTAACTAATCTGTGGCAATAAACATAAAAAGCTCCCCTGCCAATCGCCCTTTATAGCAAGGGAGCTTCATCTATTTACTCTGATAATACTATGGCTCAATTATACCCAGCATCTCAAGGTACTGGGGCTGGCCGTCCAGGGCCAGACGTGCTATTTCAATATAGTCGGAATACCATTCCTGCAAGTCATCCACGGCCTTGTCGCGCAATGCTGTAGCATCCTGGGCCTCACCCATTTCTTTTTTTCGTTTGGCTATATTGTCTTCAACAATATGAATCAGCTGAAAGCCATTTTCCAGCTTTTCGCGGGTTTGGCCAAATACTTTCATTCGTGTTAAGCCAGCTTCATCGGCCAACAGATTGGTATAAAACACTTTTGTTTGGCCTAAAAAGCCACCCTGGCTCCTCTTGCGTTTGCCTATCAAGTCAAGCTTAATTTGCATATTAACGTCATTACGGAAAGCTACACGTGCCACCTTTACAAAAGGCATATAAACCCCATTGGCTGTTACTATGCTATCATTAAGCGCCACGGTAGCTGCCATTTGTTCACCATCTTCCTTTTTCTGATTAATGTTTAAGGCATTGGCCTTTTCGTGTAGCGCTAATCCACTTTGCAGCACCTCGCTTGAGTAACCATAGTTAAGCAGTGGTTCAGCCATTCCGGGCACATTCAGTCCATTAGTAATGGCGGTACCCGATTTTTTGATCAATTCATCAATAAGTACACTCATAATTTTTCGATTTAAGTTTAGGGCGATTTTGTCTTATTTTATACATTATTGTAGTTTGTGATTAGTTCTCATGTAAATGACAGAGTTTATTGTATAGACCCCATTATTCGGTCTTTACCACCTTAAAATGATTCAGTCCCATCTGAAAATGACTCTTTACCGCGAAAAATCATTGGGATCCGCTTTTATTTGATTCAGGCCCATAAAAAAATGATTCTGACCCGGATAAAATTGGCTCAGGAGCATTAAAAAGTCATTCATTCCCATCTGAAAATGGTTCCGGCCCATCTAAATTTTATTCAGCACCATTACTTTGCCAATTTTAGAAGGTAAACCGTCATTTATTTTAGGGGCCCTGTTAAAAACAAGTGGGGATATGCCATTTTTTTATGGTGTAGAAACACTATTCAATGCTTAGGAACCATTTAAAGGGGGCCTGCTGTAAAAAAGATCAGCGGTTTTGTGAGGCTGTTGTAGTAATAAACAATAAAAGGATGGGTCTGAGAGAATAGTACATCGCTATTGCCGACCCTGGAGTTAGAAAGCATGTTCATAAGGTCTGGTTTTTTGATTGTTAAAATACAATACTCAAATTATGAAGATAAAATCAGGAAGTCCAGTTGTTGATGTAATTTATAATTATTTTAAATAAAAAGAGCGGAAATAAAATGGAGAATACTCTTATTGTCTATTCTTTCCGTCTTTTTTTCTTCTCTCGGATTACTTTTTTTCTTTCCCTCTTGCTTTTGTAATCGAGAAGTGGTTTGTATTCGATATATTCATCACTTATTAACCAGGCTTTATATTTCTCACAAAAAGTATCGATGCCGTCTCGTTGGATAAAGGGTAGATAATATTCGATAAAATTGATATTGTTTTCGCAAAAAGTGGCGATGCAATTTTGTATTCCTGTAAGCTGATAATAAGGCATGCCTTCAATTCTGTCAGCCATTATTATTGCAATTTCGCCATAACTTAAGAAACGATTTAAGCAGTCGGAATAAACATTGCTTTGAGTATTATCTGTAAACAACTCTGCAAGTATTGGCAATACTTTCCAATCGTACTGGATTAAAACCTTGGCATTTTCATTTTTTGTAATGTTAATTGAATTGCCACAATTTCCAATACCTTCAAGTAATAACTCAATATCCTGCTTTGATTGAGAATAAGCTAAATTGATAAACAATGCTAAGGTTAAAATCACTAAGTTTATTCTTATCATAAATATTAACAATTTATGTGTTTGCCACGTTTTTATAATTAAAACTTGATATACAGCTTAGATTAAAGTTTTATTATCCGGTTTATAAAAATTTTCAATTATATAGCGAAATAGATTATCAGTTCCACTAAGCACAGCGGAATTGTTGTTAGTATTGCCTTTGTTAATCCAAACTTATGGTAATGCATCACTCCGTGAATTAAAATCTTTAAAGACCATAACCAGATAAACCAATGAAGCAAATTTATAATCCAATATTCCATTCCAATTATTCCATCAAGTTTATCAGACAAACCTAAATAAAGTGCAATCGGTAGTTTAAGAACATTTGGTACAATGGAGTATGCTACCACAACTCTTAGGCTTATTACACTTCCAGATCCTTTTAAATATTTGCCTAGTTGATAGATAATATAAGTAATTAAATAGGCCCCGATAAGTAGTACCACGACTGCTCCCAGAGTTACAGATAAGAAAGCAAAGAAGACAATTTCTTTTTGGCTCCATAAGTCTGTATTTTGAAATATATTTCGATAGAATGATTCGATTCCTAAAAGAGAGCCAATAATCAGAAATAAGTAGATGCTTTTCTTCGATAATTCATCTTCATATTTCCTATCCAGAATATCAAAGGCATGTGCAGTTTTAAACAATATTTCAAAAATCATTGTCAATACATTTTAATAGTCAATATGACTTTCTAAAACTACTTATTCCCATCTCTTTTACAAAAGAATTAATTGCGTAATATGATGTTAAAATGTGACACCATTTTATTAAGTCGATCTAATACTAATAGAAAGGCTTATAAAACAAAAGTTCCGGATCTGCATTATGCCTATCCGGAACCATATATTTATGAGTAGAACTTTTCTTAATTGGCCAATTGCAGCCCTTTAATCTGGTCTTCAAAGGCTGATAAGGCGGCCTTTGAGCCTTCGCCCATGGCAATTACAATTTGTTTATAGGGTACAATTGAAACGTCGCCCGCTGCATATACACCTGCTTGTGCTGTGCGACAATGAGCATCAATTTCTATCTCTCCCATTCGGTTAGTATTAACCAATTCTGAAAAAGCCTGACTATTGGCTTTTAGACCTATTTGTACAAATACACCGTCTGTTTCAATTATCTCTTTTTCTTGCGTATCGCGATGCATATATTCCAAGCCGGTTACTTTACTGCCATCACCTTCAACATTTAGGGTTTGGGCATTGGTAATCACCTTTACATTCGATAGTCCATTTAATTTATCCTGTAATACCTGATCGCCTTTTAGGGTATCCATAAACTCAAGTACAGTTACTTCAGAAGCAATGGATGAAAGGTCAATGGCAGCCTCTAAGCCTGAGTTACCACCGCCTACTACAACAACTTTTTTGCCTTTATAAAAGGGGCCATCGCAATGGGTACAAAAGGCCACACCGGATCCGATGTATTCGTTTTCGCCCGGAACACCCAACTTACGCCAACTGGCTCCAGTGGCAATAATTAAGGCCGGTGTAATAATGTTTTCTCCCAATGAGGTCTTAAGGTGCTTATGTCCATCGTGTAATTCAACATTTTCAACCATGCGGTTTTCCAGTATATCAATCGGATAATCCTGAAGGTGTTTAATCAAGTTACCCGTTAATTCTGAACCAGTAGTCTGTGGCACTGAAATCATATTTTCGATGGATACGGTTTCAGTCACCTGGCCTCCTACTTTATCAGCCACAACAGCAACCGAAAAACCTTTTCGAGCTGAATAAACCGCTGCAGAAACGCCGGCAGGTCCACCACCTACAACCACCACGTCGTATTCTTTTCGAGTTTCAGTACTTGGTTTAAATTCAGAGCCCAATTGTTCTTCCAGCTTTCCGAGTAGTTCACCCATAGATGAACGACCTACATGCAGTTGTTGACCATTTACGTATACGCTGGGCACAGCCTGTATAGCCAATGCTTCCACTTCTTCTTTATTGATACCACCATCAATAATCTGATGTGAAATATCCGGGTTAAGAAATGCCATAATATTTAAGGCCTGAACAACATCAGGACAATTGGTACATGTTAATGAAATATAACTCTTCAATTCTATTTTGCCCTTCAGGTTTTGAATTCGCTGGGTGAAGAGTTCATCAGGTAGGTTTTTACCTATTCCATCTTGATTAAGAATGGCCAATAACAAGGTGGTAAACTCATGACCTGTTGGCACGGCTTTAAATGTAACTGCACTATCATTGCCATCTTTCAAAATAGTAAACTCAAGACCATTGCCATCACTTATCTGGCTTGATACTTTCTCAGAGCATGAGGCTACTTCATTCAGCAGGTCAAGTAATTCATCTTTTTGAGGATGTGTAGGTGCAACCTTCACCTTAAAAGTGTAATGGTGTTTTAAGTTTTTGAATAAATCTGTAACCTGTGATTTTATAGCTTGTTCTAACATGTTCTGGTCGTTTTAGTTTATTAGTTGTTCGGCCCCGATAGCTATCGGGGTAGGTGCTAGGTCTTAGTTACTAGGTGTTGGGTAGTGGGTGCTAGTAAAGGCAGATAATAATTAGCAGTATAAAACTCCAGACTGTAATTGTCCCAGTCTGGAGTATGTGATATAAGCGTTTAGATCTTACCAACTAAATCTATATTTGGCTTTAAGGTTTCGTTACCTTCTTTCCATTTGGCAGGACATACTTCAGCAGGGTTTGCATCCACAAACTGAAGTGCTTTAAGTTTGCGCAATAATTCATCAGCATTTCTACCAACATTACCTGCTACCACTTCATAAGATACAATTTCACCTTTAGGATTCACGATAAAGGTACCGCGCTCGGCCAAACCTACTTCTTCAATCATCACTTCAAAGCCACGTGATAATACACCTGTTGGATCGGCTAACATTGGGTATTTAATTTTTTTGATGGTATCAGAAGTGTCGTGCCATGCTTTGTGTACGAAATGAGTATCTGTTGACACAGAGTATATTTCAGCACCTGTGGCTTTAAATTCATCGTAACTATTGGCAAGATCTTCCAATTCCGTAGGGCATACAAAAGTAAAGTCGGCAGGGTAAAAGAAGAATACTGACCATTTGCCCAATACGTCTTCTTTCCTAACTGTTTTAAAATCGTCGTTGATATAGGCTTCTACTTTAAAATCTACAATCTGTTTTCCAATCTGTGACATAATTCTAAGTTTTATAATTGTTTATTTCTATTTGATTATTTCTGAAAGCAAAACTACTTCTCAGATCAATATAAGTCAAATAGATAGTGTCTACATCGATATAGATACAAACTATGTAGTAGGATAAGTACCACAATAACAGTGTATATGGCAGTAATATCTTGATGGGCGACTTTATTTAATTTGCATCAGGTCTTGAAAAGCGGCCATAATAACTAAGATTAGGATAGGGAGATGCTGCAAATTTTAACAATCGAATAAATGAGACAATTGTTTTAATCCATTCTAAATAACAATGTTTTAGTAACTAATAAGATAGCTTAGCGTTAAATAGCTTCAAATAATATTAAATCACACAATTCTAAAAATAATTACATGAGAAAAATTCTTACATTGGGCATGATATGCCTTAGTATTAGTTTGTTTGCTTCAAAAAGTGCTGATTGGCATCTTCCTGTAGAAGGAAAGCCGGTTAATATTTTCAAACATAATTTTACCGGGATTCCAATTTTGGAAACTTCAACGCATTATTATGGTTTAAACCATGTATCTCAGGCGATATTATGGTCAGTTGAGAAATCAAAAACTCAGAATGCTACAGAAGCAGCTTCTTCGGCTGCTGCTATGAGTGGTGTTGGTGGTGATATGGTAGGTGATGTTGCGGCTTTAACTTCAATTGAAGCCTTTAAGGAAATTACTTATACCCCATTTGTATCCATTCACAATCGCTTTGTTGATGTAGGAAGCGGAAACATATTGATGGGTACAGGAGAAGATGTGTACAAAGAGATCTTATCAGATGACATTATTCCTGAGTTGTATATGCTTTTGGTTAAAGTAAAAGCAGAAGACGGATCAAGAGTGGTTTATGCCATTGATTTAGAAACTCGCAAAGTGAGCTGGAAACAAAAGCTTGCAGAACCAAGTGGAACCAAAGATGTATTGAAAAAGGCTGCTGGTGCTGCTGGAGTTAGCGGAATGAGCATTAGTATTTTTGCTCCAAAAGCAACTGCAGACGGAAACATTGTATACAAAAACGATAATGATTTATTATTGCTAAATGCTAAGGATGGCAGTATTGCCTGGAGAAACGAATGTAAGCCTGGAACATTCTTTATGGATGATAAGCAAACCAAGCTGATTTCAATTGAGAAAGCTTCAGGAGCCAGCAGTATGATGTCAACTAGTGGTGTTGGTAAAGAAATGATGGCCATTGACATCAAAACAGGAAAAATGACATGGTCTAAGCCGGTTAAGTTAGATGAGAAATTCAGAATGCACCTTAATATTGACGCTTCTACATTTGTGGTTGCTCATAAGAAGGGATTAAACATCTGTAATTTTGAAACAGGTGAAATGACCTGGAAAAAAGATTTTGGTGCTGAAAATATCAAAGAAATTACTGTTAAGCCTGAGGGTATTGAAGTATTCTATGGTAATAAGTTAATGCTGATTGATAAAACCACTGGTAAGAAAGCCTGGAAAAAGGCCATCGAATTTGATGTAGATGAAAGCGAAGAAGGCAGCATGATTACCAAAGACTATGATAAAGGAGTTTTCATGGTTGGTCAATCATATGTTGGACTATATAATAGAGAGTCTGGTAAGAAAATCTGGGCCATGGGTTGTGGTGAAGGATTTAAAACGGCCTTTGATAATGTGAATAATAAAGTAGCTGTGATGGATGGCAAGAAGCTTTATGTATTCAATCCTGAAGAAGTAGCTAAGAAGCCGGAAAAGATCAAGCTTGACATAGAGGAGCCAAGTGAAATTACAGGTTTTGAAACCATGAAAGATGGTTATTTCATTCAAGGTTTGAACGAATATATTTTTGTTGACAAATCGGTTCAGCCTAAGTCACAAAATTATTATAAGCCTTTAAAAACAGATCGTTTATTAAAAGCTGCCCTATATGCTTCAGCAATGAGTACTGCTGTTATGTCTACCGAAATTACAATGACAGACGCTGATGGCAATGTGGTTGCTTCTGGTGGTGCATTTATGGATACTGAAAGTGCCCGTGCAATGGGTGATATGTCAGATGCTCAAATTGGCGCGTATCGCAAATTACAAGCTGATGCAGCCTTAAAAGGTGCTTCTGTTGGCAATCGTGATTTTGCTTTCTTTTTAAAAGGTGAAAAAACAGATGCCGGTGATAAGATGAGTATCGTTAAAATTGAGAAGAACTCTGGTAAAGAGGTGGATAGTTTTGATTTTGGTGATAACCGTAAAGTAGTTTTCGAATTAGATAAACAAGCAAATAAGCTTTATTTCCTTGACGAAGGAAGCATTAAAGTTTATAACTTGTAATCTAAACTTCTTAATATAGTAATAGGCAGCCGTAAGGGTTGCCTATTTTTTTGTCTGCATTTTAGCCTGTTCAATAAACTATAACAGGTATTGAGTAAAGACTTACTTTTAAACTCAAATAATTCTCGTATAATGCGCAAAGAAAGCAAATCGTAGAGAAGGTAAAAGTCGCTGATATCACTTTCTATAGCTTTGTGGCCTTTGCGAAACTCTTAGCGATCTTAGCGTGAAACTTTACTTTGGGGCTTCTTCTTCATCTGTGCTTAAAATAGAATATCACCTAGCTTCTTAAAAGCGATACCCCTGGTGCAGACTATGGTTGAGAGGGTAGATGGTTTTCTAAGAAATAAATAAGGGCCATCCATAATGGATAGCCCTTGAATATATTCGGAGTTGTGTGTAGATAATTTATTCTAATCCACGTTGTCTTAGTAAAGCTTCAATCTTTGGTTCACGTCCACGGAAACCTTTATACATTTCCATTGCTTCAACAGTTCCGCCTCTCTCCAAAATGTTTGTACGAAATGCCCTTGCTGTTTCCTGATCATAAAGGCTGGTTTCTTTAAAAGCTTCAAATGCATCAGCATCTAAAACACCAGACCAAATGTAGCTGTAATAACCTGCGGTATATCCACTGCTTGCAAAAATATGCATAAAATAAGTGGACTTATAACGAGAGATTATTTCGGGCATTAAATCAATGCTCTTTAAATAATCCTCTTCAAATTTATTAACATCAATTGCTTGCTCTTTGGTTTGTGTGTGATAATTCATATCTAATAAAGCAGCAGCTAAATATTCAGTTGTAGCAAACCCCTGGTTGAAATGCCCACTGTTTTTCAACTTAGTAACAAGCTCATCCGGAATAACTTCTCCAGTTTTATAGTGACGTGCATATTCTTTCATTACCGCTGGATCAGAAGCCCAGTTCTCCATAATTTGCGAAGGTAGTTCAACAAAGTCGCGTGGTACAGATGTGCCAGATAAGCCCTGGTAAGTACAATCACTTAATAGTTGATGCAAACCGTGACCGAACTCATGGAAGAGTGTACTTGCTTCATCAAAACTTAATAAAGCCGGCTTATCACCTACAGGTTTTGAGAAATTACATACTATAGTAACAACCGGAGGAATGTCATTTCCACCTCTTCGGCTTTGCTTGCGGAAAGCTCCACACCATGCACCTTGTTTTTTTGTTGCACGTGGATGCCAGTCCATATATAGAATACCTTTATGCGATCCATCTGCTTCCAGTACCTTGAATGCTTGAGCATCTGCATGAGGTAATGGAAAATCTCCTGTGATTTCTTCAAACTTTAAACCAAGAAGTTTAGTTGCTACATCAAAAGCACCATTACGAACATTGTTTAGTTCAAAATAAGGGCGTACTTCATTTTCATCAAGATCATATCTTTCCTGGCGTACTTTTTCAGCATAATACCACCAATCCCAAGAGGCCAATTTAAATCCACCCTTTTCGCGATCAATGATCTTCTGCATATCTGCGCGTTCCTTTTGGGCTACAGGTAAGGCTCTTTCCCAAAGTTCTTCAAGTAATCCATAAACCTTATCAGAAGTATTGGCCATGCGTTCTTCCAATACATAATCGGCATAGTTATTATAGCCCAAGAGCTTGGCTTTTTTTACACGTAAATTAACAATCTCTTCAATATTAACTTTATTATCCAGGCTGTCGTTATTGTTGCCACGCATGTAGTAGCCCTTGTAAAGTTTTTCACGTAATTCACGCTTATCTGCGTATGATAAGAAAGGTAGCATACTTGGCTTTTGAGTGGTAAATACCCATTTCCCTTCCATACCCATTTCCTTTGCAGTTTCAGCAGCACCAATTACAGATGATTCAGGTAATCCAGCTAAATCCACTTCATTTTCAATAACTAGTTTGAAAGCATTGGTTTCATTTAGCACGTTTGTTGAAAATGCATTATACAATTCAGACAATCGAGAGTTGATCTGGCGTAGTTCCGTCTTTTTCGATTCTTCCAAGTTAACACCACTTCTCACAAAACCTTTGTAGGTATCTTTCAAAAGCATTTTTTGCTCACCTGTTAATTCAAGTTTGTCTTTTTGCAAGTAAACTTCATTAACACGTGCAAATAGCGATGGATTTAGATTTATATCATCCCTGTGTGCACTCATCTTTTTTCCTACTTCTTCAGCAATGGCCATAATGCCTTCGGTTCCATGAGCACTTTTCAAGCTGCCATAAACTGACATGACTTCTGACAGGGCCACACCTGCATCGTCCAAAGCTACAATGGTATTTTCAAAAGTTGCCGCTTCTTTATTATTTATAATTGCCTCAACTTCTGCCTTATGTTCAGCCATGGCTTTGTCAATTGCTGGCATGTAATGTTCAGGTTTGATTTGCTCAAACGGAGGCACATTAAATGGTGTATCATATTTGCTAAAAAACGGATTCATGTTGTCATCAGTTTTAGGGCTTGGTTGGCAGGCACCCAATAGCAAGGTGGCTACCATGAAAAATGATAATAGCTGTCTCATTACTTCTTTATGTTATTGAATAATAGTTGTTCCCAATTAAGATGGCAATATATAATTTAGTGACAAACTACACTATGACAAATCACAGCATCCTATGTGTTATTAGTGCTTTCATTTGAAAGCATTGAACATTGCTTTTAGATTCCTGTTTTCATACGATACAGTTCTTTTCATTTAGCGTGTTGATAAGATTAAAATTCCAACATACTTCATGTTTTAAGAGCTATAATTTGAGTAATATTGCCTCTTCAATTGGCTATAAAAAAAATAGAATGGTTAAGATTAAAAGCAGAGTATCCAAACCAGATTGGCTGAAAATTCAATTGCCGAATACTGCCGATTATAATTGGATGCATAAAACCATAAGAGATAATAAGCTACATACAATATGTACCAGTGGTAAATGTCCGAATGCAGCAGAATGCTGGGGTGCAGGTACAGCCACTTTTATGATTTTAGGTGACATTTGTACTCGAGCCTGCAAATTCTGTAATGTTAAAACGGGTAAACCAAATCCGGTGGATTTAAAAGAACCTTTGAGAATTGCACGTTCCATTCAAATCATGAAATTGCGTCATGCCGTAATTACATCGGTTGATCGTGATGATCTGGAAGACGGAGGTACAGAAATATGGGCGGCAACCATACGTAAAACGAAGGAGCTTAACCCGGATACCACCATGGAAGTGTTAATCCCCGATTTTAATGGTTTGCATCATTTAATTCAAACTGTAATGGATGCTAAACCCGAAGTGATCTCTCATAATCTGGAAACAGTTCGTCGTTTAACACCTGTTATTCGTACCAAAGCTAAATATGACTTAAGCCTGAAAGTACTGAAATATATTGCTGATGGAGGAATGGTTGCCAAATCAGGCATCATGCTTGGTTTGGGTGAAAAGGAAGAAGAAGTTTATGAAACCATGGATGACATGTTAGCTGCCGGCGTTACGGTTGTAACCATTGGCCAATACCTTCAGCCTACAAAAAACCATTTACCGGTATCAGAATATGTTACTCCTGAACAATTCGCTAAATATAAAGAAGTGGGTTTGCAAAAAGGTTTTAAATATGTAGAGAGCGGACCAATGGTACGTTCTTCTTATCATGCCGAAAAACACATTAATGCCTTAAAGTAAATGACAATGAAAAATTCGAAGACTGATTTTGAAGATCTAGGAGTTAAGGACTATAAAGAAGTTTGGGATTATCAGGAGAAATTATTTTCTGAGGTTGTTGATGTTAAGTTATACAACCGTGATCATAAGGATGCAGAAAAAGAAATAACTAGCCATTTACTATTTGTTGAACACCCACATGTGTATACCCTTGGAAAAAGTGGGGTTCAAAATAATTTGTTAATCAACGATCAGTTTCTGAAGCAGATTAATGCCACATTTTATAAAATAAATAGAGGTGGTGACATCACTTATCATGGCCCGGGTCAATTGGTAGGTTATCCTATTTTCGATCTTGAAGATATGGATCTTCAAATTAAGAGTTATATTCATAATTTGGAAGAAGCCATTATTGAGGCCATAGCTGAATATGGAATTAAAGGGGAGCGTTTGGACGGTGCTACAGGAGTGTGGTTAGATACTAAAGTTCCCGGAAAGGCCAGAAAGATTAGTGCCATTGGTGTAAAAGCCAGTCGCTATGTATCGATGCATGGCTTTGCTTTAAATATAAATACTGACTTAACTTATTTTAATCATATTAATCCTTGTGGTTTTGTTGATAAAGGTGTTACTTCCATGCAGAAAGAGTTGGGTAAAGAACTCGATATGGAAGAAGTGAAATCACTACTGTTAAAAAAAATATCGAAAATCTTTCAACTTAAATTAAGCTAGTGAAGGATAAATAAATAACTTGTCAAATGTTTTGTTAAAAGATTAAATCTAGCCTCTAGAGGGCAATAACATTTTTGATTTAAGGTTTTTTTTAGAAACATTTGAGGTCATAAACGGGCTAATTAGATTAATGGATAAAAGGTGGAGTATAAAACCCGAAAGTGACCCCGAACTGGTTAATCACTTATCTGAGGTTCTGAATATCAGTCATGTATTGGCCAGTCTCTTGGTTCAAAGAGGTGTGACCAATTATGATGAGGCTAAAGCCTTTTTTCGTCCTAAATTAACCGATCTGCACAATCCATTTCTGATGAAGGATATGGATAAGGGTGTAAGTCGAATTGTCAAAGCTTTCGACAAAGGTGAAAAGATCATGATCTATGGTGATTATGATGTGGATGGTACAACCAGTGTGGCTTTGGTGTACTCCTTTCTCCGACTGCATTATTCAAAACTTGAGTTTTATATTCCAAACCGCTACGAAGAAGGTTATGGAATTTCATATAAAGGCATTGATTATGCCGTGTCGAATGGTATAAGCCTAATTATCGCCTTGGACTGCGGTATTAAAGCAGTTGATAAAATTCAGTACGCTAAAGAAAACGGAATTGATTTTATCATCTGTGACCACCATACTCCTGGAGATACCTTACCTGAAGCTGCGGCTTGTCTTGATCCAAAGCAGCATGACTGTAATTATCCGGATAAAAACTTGTCGGGATGTGGTGTTGGTTTCAAATTGATGCAAGGTTTCTGTAGATTCAACGATTTTAAGGAATCGCAGTTATACGATTTAATTGATCTGGTTGCTGTTAGTATTGCATCAGACATTGTTCCTATTACCGGAGAAAACAGAATACTGGCTTATTATGGTCTCCAAAAATTAAACTCTAATCCTGTACTTGGCTTAAAATCCATTATAAAGATCGCAGGAATGGAAGGTCGAGAGATTACCATCAGCGATATCGTATTTAAAATTGGGCCTCGAATAAATGCGGCAGGAAGAATAGATGCCGGAAGTGATGCTGTTGATTTGCTTGTTAGTAATGAGGAGAACAAGCATATGGTGCGCGAGATGAGTGAAAACATTGACGCGAGCAACGAAGCACGCAAAGATTTAGATAGAAGCATAACTGTTGAAGCTCATGACTCGATTGCGAATGATGAGGAAATGCTTAAAAAGAAATCCACCGTATTATATAATAAGGACTGGCACAAAGGCGTAATTGGTATTGTGGCTTCACGATTAACCGAGTCATTCTACCGTCCTACGGTTATCTTAACTGAATCAAAGGGTTTAGCAACAGGAAGTGCGCGTTCGGTTGAAGGATTTGATTTATATAAAGCCATTGAGTCGTGTAGTGATTTGCTCGAAAATTTTGGCGGACATATGTATGCTGCAGGTTTGACGCTAAAAATTGACAAAATTCCTGAGTTTAAGGCTCGATTTGAAAAATATGTTGAAGATAATATACTGCCAGATCAATTAATTCCTCAAATTGATGTTGAGTCTATTCTTCATCTTAAAGATATTAATCCTAAGTTTTATCGAATACTTAAGCAATTTCGCCCCTTTGGACCGGGTAACATGAAGCCTGTATTTGTAACTAAAAATGTGTTTGATTACGGTACCAGTAAGACGGTTGGTAAAGATCGTGATCACTTAAAGCTTGAGTTAATCGAAGAACATTCTGCTGCCATAAAGCAAGGGATAGCCTTCTCAATGGGTAGTGAATTGGACAAAATTAAATCTAATAATGCATTTGATATTTGTTACTCCGTTGAGGAGAATTTTTATAATGGTGTGACAACTCTTCAAGTTATGATTAAGGACATCAAGTTTCCTGAAGCAGAATAGTAGCTCTTTTTTCACCTCCCATTATTAATACTCGTTCTAAATAAGTGAATTTTGTAAAAAATGTTCTGCGTCTTTCTTTGATGGGGGGTGGATGATAAAAAAATACAAAAATCAAAACATTTTGTGTGTTTTTTAGGGGGTTGCTCGATTGAAAACTAATTTTAACATTGTTAAAATGTGTTAATACAAGGGTTGAGTTTAATATTTTTAAATTTAACATATCTCCAATCGCCTTAATATGAGGTAACTCTAGAAGCTATAATTTAGGAAGATTGTAGATTTTATATATATTTAACAATCGGAAAAGATTACCCTTTCCCTTAAATCAGATAAAAATCCAAATGAGAAAAGGCTCCACATTGTGGGGTCTTTCTTCGTTATAGCACATTTCGGGTGCCAGTAAAATTGTTGCGAAACTCGGAAGGGGTGCATCCTTGTTTCTTTTTAAAGATGCGATTAAAGTTGGATAGGTTATTAAATCCGCATTCAAAGCAGATTTCAGCAATGCTTTTATTGCTTTCAATTAGCCATCTTGTGGCATAGCCCAAGCGTATTTCATTTGTAAACTCCACAAAGGACTTACCTGTGCGTTGCTTTATTAGGCGACTAAAAGATATAACCGACATATTTACCAAATCAGCGGCCTCTTCAAGCATTATTTTTTTGCCGTAGTTGTCTTTTATATAGTGGTACACTTTTTCAATGCGTTCACTGTTCTGAAAATCATTCTGACGTTGAAACGACATGTTAGTTAATAGTTCCTGATCTCGTGAAATGGCCAGATCATATAATAAGGACTGGAATTGTAAGAAACTATCATAGCCTCTTTTTTGACTCAAGGCAAGCAGTTTGGGTTCCACTTGTTTAATGGTTTCTTCCGAAAAGCGAATTCCTCTTGCAGCATTCTGTAGTAGCTCTTTAATTGGATGCAATATATTTCGGTTTAAAATAGCATCACTCCAAAGATCACGTGGGAATTGAATGGTGATTTCATGTAGAAGCTCCTTACCTTCATTTTGATCATTTTCCCAACCATGATAGAGATTGGGGCCAACCATAACCAACTCTCTGTGTGAGATATTATCAATGTGATCACCGACAATGCGTTTGGCGCCTGAGGCATTGCAGATATAATTAATCTCAAATTCCGGATGGAAGTGTATGGGAAAGGTAAATAGTGGTCTTTCTCTGTCAAATATTAGAAAACAATCATTCTCCTTTAGTGGTGTTATCTCTCTGTGAATATGTCCATTCATCCCTATTAAATTTGTTTCAAATATAGCCATATGATAGAATAGTACAAGTAAGAATGTATGAAAAGTATGTATTTTTCATTGTTATTCCATAGGAATCCTTGCATTTGCTAGGGCTAAGTCTATGCGGTTAATAAATGTTAATGTTGATGATTTTGCACAAGTGTCATACAGACAGGCGATAGGGAGGTTTGTTATTTTATTTCGGTGTTTTTATGCTGAAATATGTTACAAATATAAAAATGATTAAAAAGTATCACTTATAGATAAAATACTACTTGGCTTAGCATAATTCCACATCTATTTTTGTTGCATGATTTATTTCCGGAAATCATAACGAAACAAATAAGTAATTACAAATAAGCTAAAACAGTGGTTTTATGAAAAAGAATCTGCGATTATTCTTTATGCTGTTTATGTTATCTACATGCTGGCTGGGATATGCCCAACAGCGGAGCATAAGCGGTACGGTTTACGATACGGATAATGTATCGTTGCCAGGTGTTTCCATAGTTGTTAAAGGCACAACAAATGGAACCATCACTGATTATAATGGAAATTACACCATCAATTTGGACAATGATGATCAGGTATTGGTGTTTTCTTTTATTGGCTTTCAGAGTCAGGATGTAAATATTGATGGGCGTTCTACTATTAATGTAGTGCTTCAGGCCGATGTACAGGATATTGATGAGGTTGTTGTAGTGGGTTATGGTTCATTACGAAAAAGTGATTTAACCGGTGCTGTAGCTAAAGTGGGTGGCGAGGAATTAATTGGTCCATCTACGCCGGATGCTGTTCAGGCTTTACAAGGTAAAGTGGCTGGTGTTAATATCACACCTACTTCAGGTGAGCCGGGAGCAGGAATGAAAATTAGTATTCGTGGTACAGGTTCATGGAGTAATAGTGATCCATTATATGTTGTGGATGGTTTTCCAATGGGCGATCTCAGTAGTGTTGATCCGG
The DNA here is from genome assembly GCA_947503525.1 of uncultured Carboxylicivirga sp. Taxonomy (GTDB): domain Bacteria; phylum Bacteroidota; class Bacteroidia; order Bacteroidales; family Marinilabiliaceae; genus Carboxylicivirga. The sequence continues at coordinate 454,073 of CANNEA010000002.1, forward strand.
CCAACATCGCCAGCATTGAAGTACTAAAAGATGCATCAGCAACTGCTATTTATGGTTCGCGTGGTGCAAATGGTGTGGTATTGGTAACAACCAAGCAAGGTAAAGTAGGCAATACGGTATTTGATGTTAATGTATACGGTGGAGCTCAATGGGCTTCCAATACCATTGATATGGTAAGTGCCAGTGATTTTGCGATGCTTCGTAAAGAGGCTTATGCCAACGATGGCGCAACAATGTCCAGCAGCGAGCAACGCATATTGGATCATGTAATTAGCAATAATAGCAAAGGTACTGACTGGCAGGATGAAATGTTTCGTGTTGCACCAATACAAAACTATTCTGTTGCAGCCAGGGGAGGTAATGATGTTAACCAATTTAATTTAGGCCTTACCTATTTTAATCAGGAAGGTATTATCAAAAACAGTGGTATGAAAAAACTGTATGCTTATGTGAATAATAAATACAATTTTTCTGAAAAAGTATCATTAGATGCCAACATCTCCTATTCTACCTATAAAAAGAATAACCACAATAATGATGATTATTCAGGAGCACTTCCTGTTGGTATACGAATGGATCCTTTAACTCCGGCATGGGACAGCTTTACCAATAATTATGGAGCTCGTTTTATGGGAGGTGTTGTTGTGACTAATCCGGCCAGAGCCATTGATGCAGCAAAAGACCAAACACAAGGCGATCATCGATTGATTTCGAATTTTACTTTGAATATTAAGGATATTTTCACTGAAGGATTAAGTTTCCGCACAATGGGAGCGGCCCAGTTAAGCTTCTATAAAACCAAGAATTATTACGAGGAGTTTTACATTGATGTAGATCAACGTAACGATCTCAGCTCATTATATGAACAACGTGGTAATAATACAGACTTAACCTGGAATGGTTATTTCAATTATGTAAAGGATATAAAAGGGCATAATATTAACGCCACTTTAGGTTCTGAAGTGCAACAATTCGAAACAAGTGGTATATCAGGTACTCGATATGATATTCCAGGAGTAGAAGAGTTAATGTATTTCGATCAGTCAAAGGATCCCAATAGTTTTGCCTTAGCTGGCAGCGGTTCAATGAATCGAATTCTTTCTGTATTTGCACGAGCCAATTACTCTTATAAAAGTAAATACTTATTAACCGTAACAATGCGTGCTGATGGTTCTTCTAAATTCCATAAAGATAACCGTTGGGGATATTTTCCATCATTCTCATTAGGATGGAATATCAAAGAAGAAGGTTTTATGCAAGGTGTTGAAGGCATCTCTCGTTTGAAATTCCGTGGAGGATGGGGACAAGTTGGTAATGCCAATGCTGTTGAACCATGGGGATATCTTTCGTTGATGCGTTTAGGGTATACTTATGTATTTGGCGATTCACCTGCTGAAGGTGCTAAAGCGGCGGTGCTAAGCAACAAGGATTTGAAATGGGAAGTATCGGAGCAGCTTAACTTTGGTTTAGACATGGGTTTCTTCGATCAAAAGCTGGATGTGACTCTGGATTGGTTTGATCGTCGTACCAATGATATGCAAATCAGTCGTCCGATTCCATATTATGTTGGAGCAGGCCGCCCTATGGTCAATGCTGCCTCGATGAAAAACAGTGGATTTGAATTTGCCATTGGATGGAATGATAGAGCCGGTGACTTTAAGTATAACGTGAGCTTAAATGGGTCCTTCGTTAATCAAGAGATTACTGATATGGCAGGTGGTGAAGCAATTGCTGGTGGACGTATGAATGGATGGGCAGGTAATGCCGAGTTTACCACCCGTACAGAAACGGGATATGAAATAGGTTATTTCTATGGACTACAAACGGATGGAATTTTCCGATCGCAACAGGAGCTTGATGCTCACCAAAACGAGGGAAATCCTATCCAACCGAATGCTCAAATTGGCGATGTAAAGTTTATCGATGGTAATGGCGACGGACAAATTGATGGTGAAGACAGAACTTACCTGGGTAGTGCTGCGCCTGATTTTTCTGGTGGTCTGAATTTAAGTTTAGAATACAAAGGCTTGGATTTCAGAGCTTCTTTCGTAGGTGTCTTTGGTAACGAAATTGTGAATGGTATCAACTACTGGATCAATTCTTCGGGTGTATTATCCAATTACCGAACAGACAGGCTAGATCGCTATTCAGCGGATAATCCAAACGGAACTGAGCCACGCATGACTGTGGCAGACGCCAACCGGAATAATCGCTTCTCCGATCGCTATGTTGAAGACGGATCGTATGTGAGGTTACGAAATATGCAGTTGGGATATACCTTGCCAAAGTCCTTGGTATCGTCCATTAAACTATCGAAAGTACGCGTTTATGTATCGTGCGATAACCTGCTAACCTTCACTAAATATTCGAGTTGGACGCCTGAGATTGGTGACTTGCATAACAGTGCACTGTCACCGGGTGTGGACTATGCCACCTATCCAACACCGGTAATATTAACCGGAGGTATCAATGTTAATTTTTAAAAGTAGACTGAGATGAAGAAGTTATTATATATAGCAATAGTAATGGTTACAGGTCTCTTCTCGGCATGCTCCGATTTTCTAGAAGTAGATCCTATTGCCAAAGAGACGGAAGAGAATTTCTTTCAAACACCTGATAATGCCATATTGGCCATCAATGGTATTTATGATGTTATTGGGCAATCAGAAGGCGCTGGTCCTGACGGTCAGTGGCTGACACATAATTATGAATTTTTCTTTGGGGACTTATTATCTGATGACGCTGAAAAAGGGTCGAAAGAAGCTGACTTAACTCCTATACAGGAAATGGTGGAGTGGCGTGCCGGAACGGCCAACAGTGTTTTGGAGTCGGTTTGGATCAAGTGTTTCGATGGCATTTACAGAGCAAATATTGCTTTAAAGTGGTTGCCTGACAGTCAATTGGATGATGAGCTTAAGACTCGTTTACAAGGGGAGGCCTACTTTTTAAAGGGCTACTTCTATTTCTATCTGGTTCGTGTATTTGGCGGTGTGCCTTTATTTGATGCTCCTGTTGGTCAGGAAGAGTTTGGTCAGATTCCAAGAGCGTCATACCATGAAACCTTTGAGTATGCGGCCAGTCAGTTTAAAATGGCTATTGAACGTTTACCTCTGAAATCGGAGTACGCAGGCACTGATATGGGAAGAGCAACTAAGGGAGCTGCCCAGGGATATCTGGCGCGTTTGCTTCAATATCAACTTAGTATGGATAAGGAAAGTTCAGTAAGTCATCAGGATATTCAAACCTTAACATCTGCAATTATTGGATCAGGCCAGTATTCCTTATTATCTAATTATGCACAGCTTTTCGAATTTGCTGGTGAAAATGGAAGTGAATCTATTTTTGAATTACAGATGCTTGAAGGGAATACTGGAAATGCACCTCAAAAAACGGGTACAAACATCAACCAATTTACCGGCAACAGAGGTGATTGGGGTTGGGGATTTCAAAATCCAACGGAAGATTTATACAATGCCTTTGAAAATCAGGATCCCCGTCTAAGCTGCTCGGTATATGGTGCTAATTATAATGGAGGGGTGGTGCAAGGCATGGCGTATACCTATAAGCTGGATGAGCAAATGACACCATATTTTAATCGTAAAACAGCCTTGGCTGATTCTGAAAAGCCTTCGATTACAAAAAGTAGTGATTACAATATTCGTAAGATGCGCTATGCTGAAATCTTATTTATGCATGCTGAAGTAGCCATTGAACTAGGTCAATATGGTGAAGCCGAAGATATCATTGAAACCATTCGCGACAGAGCCAGAACAAGTACATTGGCCAGAGGCTACAACGAAGGTGACTTAAGTTATCCATCAACCGGATGGGGCGGTAACTTACCATACATTGGTTTGCCAAATGACAGAGATGGAGCCATGGATATTTTACTACAGGAAAAACGCGTGGAGATGGCCAACGAGGGATTGCGGTATTGGGACTTGGTTCGTCATGGTAAATACCTGGATGTATTGGATAAAAAGGTAGCCACCTTTAAAAATAATGATGGTAACCTCAGATACGAGAATGTGCCACTTCGTGCTAATTGTGAGGCAAAAACAATTGATGGCAAAGGCAATGTAGAAGTTCCTTTAATGCCAATTCCTGAATCAGAAGTAAACGACTGGGGATTAACTCAAAACAAAGGTTATTAAAAGAGATTAAGATGAAGAAAATATATAAATATAGTCTGCTTTCCATAGCAATAGGTCTGATTCTTTCCTTCACAGGATGTGAAGATAAGAAGTGGTCAGAAGATTACGATATCAAATGGCCTGTACCCCAAATTAGTTCTCTTTCTCAAAAGGGTGACGTAGCCATTGGTTCTGAAATAACCATTACCGGCTCTAATTTTGCCAATGTAATGGTTGCCGTTAAAGGTGAAGAGTGTACTGTGTTAAGTACAAATGATGCTGAAACGGAACTGAAGGTTCTGCTGCCTCGCATTTTTGAAGAAGGCCCGATAGAAATATATAATGTGTATAAGCGATGGAGCGAAAGCACTGATCTTTTATCGCCTGTGTATCCTGAAACAAAGGTGAGCAAGGTTAATGATATACCTGCCGGATTACAATTTAAAATTGAAGGTGAGAATGTTGATATTATTACCAATGTGTATATCAATAGTGAAAATGCGCCTATTCTGACACGCGAACCAGGTGAGATTTTAGTTAATTCGGCTGATTTGGGCTTACGTCCGGGTCAGTTGGTAACAGTAAGTTTTAAAAGTTTGTCGCCTAATAGTGTGCCTCCGGTACCAAATGTAAACGTAGTTTATCCGTTTATTGAGTATAAGGAACTGGCTATTTGGGATTTCGAAGACGGAACTCATGCCTATATAGGTGAAGGATCAGCTACAGTTGAATCAGGTGGTTCTGATTGCCCTGGTAATATGGATAAGTTCTTCCAGCTGCGCGCACCAGGTTATGGTTGGGATAAAGCTAGCGGAGAAATGACATCGAATGAAGTGCCGGACATCACCACTTTTGTTAATCCATACTTAACCTTTGCTGTGCGCACTCCTGTTGGAAGTGCAGGTTATTTCCAGATGGAAGATCAGAACGGCAACTGGCGTCATTTTGATTATGGCTTTAACACTGGCGGAGAATGGATGATTATTTCGCAACCTCTTGCTGAAGGTTGGGAAGGTGGAGATTTCGACCCAAGAGCCTTTAAGCCAAAACTAGGATTTAAAGCCGGTAATGCAGGTACTCAACAGGATGTGGATATCGCCTATATGAAGATTTCTGAAGGTTTCTATGATGGAGCTATTCAGCCAGGTGATCCGATTGGATCGGATGATCGCCCTGCTCGAATTGAGCTGATGACTTTTGAAGATACTCAGAACTGGCCTGATCAAGTGAATAGTGGCAATGGGGAAACAATTGGTGCATTGGATAATACCCTTCGTCCGGCTGCCGATCAAATCAATGCCTTTAACGGAAGTCATTTCTACACTTATGGCGATGATGGCTCCCTGGGTAACTGGAGTGGTTATTGGGGCAATACTTTATCTGTTGATACCAAGTCGCATTATTTAGGTGTATTTGATGATGCCCACCTATCTGTAGCTCTGAATACAGGAATTGGTAAAGGTCAGCAGTACATTATCATTCGTATGTACCAATACGATGAGCAATTGGTATTGGTGAGGAAGTTCTTCCCGAATAACAATAGTGTATGGTCAACGCATCAGTTTAGCCTGTTTAACGAAGATCTTGAGAATTGGAGTGATGACTCAACGGATTTGGGTAAGCATTATAAGTCCTTGAAACGTATGAACCCTGATGAGCCAATCGATCGAATTGAGATTATTGTATCACGAAATGATGCTAATGAAATTGTACTTAGCATGGATGAATTAGTAATTACTGAGGGTCCTAGATACTAAGGTAAGTTTGCAAATGGCCGGGGCCAAAGTGCCCCGGCTTTTTAATCTTTCAATTATTTTTTATGCAGCGCGTTATAGGAATACTAGTATTAGCAATTATTTTACTGGCATGTAAAAAAGAGGAGGCCAAGAGTAATCTGAAGGAACTAAAAAGTTTTTCAGTAGTGGAGTTAGACATTGATTTTACATTAGGAACAAATAATAACTGGACCGCAAAAGCCGGCACTGAAGCTGATTTAAGTTCCTTAACTGCCGAATTTGAAATTTCTCCAAATGCCTATTGTTTTATTGGACCTACCCAACAAACATCAGGCTATACAAAAAATGATTTTAGCTCCCCATTAAGCTTTACCATTAGGGCTGAAGATGGGAGTAAAGCAGAGTATCTGGTTAGTATCTATAAAGAAGCTCAAATAACATCCTTTTCAATTGAGGAATTAGCAGATATAAGCTTTACCATAGAAAATGAAAAAATTGAGGCTTCTGTTTTAAATGGAACAGACCTAAGTCAACTAACCGCCAAATTTGAGGTGACTGAAAATGCCCGGGTTTTTATTGGGGCAACTGAGCAAGAGTCGGGGCTAACAAAAAACGACTTCTCATCCCCATTAACCTATAGCTTAAAAGAACAGGATGGAGCAGAAAAACATTATACAGTTTCCATTACTGAACTTGAGAATCAAGCCCCAATAGCCAATGCCGGAGGCGATAAAAACATTTACATCAATAAAAGCGAAACTCATGCAGAAGTTCAACTGGATGGGAGTCTGTCTTCTGATGCAGAAGGTCCTATTGGTTCTTATGAATGGAGAATGGGCCAAACTGTTATTGGAAATGAAGCCTTGTTGAAGTACAACTTCCCTTTAGGCGCACATGATGTGAGCTTAAGCGTGACAGATCAGGCAGGAGCCACTGACAGTGATGCAATAAAGGTGACTATTCAGTTGGCCGGGGAATATACACCCATTGATGACGATGCAGCACAAATCACAAAGGATTTACTTAAAAATATTGCTCAAGTGGCCATAAGTGATAAGGTCATATTCGGACAAGAGTTTCCATTATCATTTAAGTTAAACGGATTGCGAAATGATCTAAGTACCTCTGATTGTAAAGAAGTAACAGGAGATCATCCGGGTGTTTTTGGTATCGACCCTCATTATATGCTTTACAAAACGGATGAGCAAAAACAGTTGCACATCAATGAGGCACTTTGGGCCTACCAAAATGGTGCAATAGTCACTTTCGATTTTCACCAGCAAAGTAAGAGCGACCATAAAATATATATGAATGACATTACCACGGCCACAGACAAAAGCCTGATGTATGATGTGGTTAATGATATGAATGGAGCGCGTGAATGGATGCATGCTGAATTGGATTTAATTTTAGGATTTATCAATGATGACCTGCAGTTTCCAGTTGTTTTTCGCCTGTTTCATGAAATGGATGGCGATTGGTTCTGGTGGGGAAGTTCGGCGACTAATCATAGTGCCCAGTTGTACATCGATTTTTATCGATATGCCGTGGATTATATAAAAGCCCGAAGCAATTTGGTAGTGTTTGCCTGGTCGCCTAATTCACAAATACAAACAACTTACTATCCTGGAGATAACTATGTGGATGTGGTGGGTTTTGATATTTATGAACCCAATACCAAGGATTTGAAAACAAAACTGATTGAGCTATCCACCTTTGCACTGCAACATAACAAAGTTGCAGCATTAACAGAGACCGGTTATCGAAATAACTATATCAATACTGCTCCGGGTTTTTGGAATGATGTGATTTTGGAAGCCATCAAACAGGGAGGGTCCGATATTCGCATTGCTTGGGTATTGTCATGGTTCAATGCCCCCTGGCACTCTGAGCAAAGTCAGTTATTTATTCCGGATGCCAATAGTCCTCAAAATGCAAAGGACAAATTCAAAGCTTTTAAAGAGGACGCCAGTACCCTGTTTTTAGATGAAGTAAAGGGCTTAAACATATACGAATAGATATATTTCAGTTTGAATGATTTAATCATTAAATTGAAAATTAAAGATTAACAGATGAAGGAACAATTTTATGTTGTATTGGGACTTGTGCTACTAACTTTTGCCTGTACTACTCCAGGTGATAAAGTAAAACTTAATCCTATTCTTGAAGAATTGGCGAATACAAAAGGGAAAGGCATTTTGTTTGGCCACCAGGATGATTTGGCCTATGGTATGGATTGGAGCTATGTGCAAGGTGAATCGGATGTGAAGCGTGTGACTGGCGATTATCCTGCTATTTTTGGTTGGGAGCTGGGAGGCATTGAATTAGAGCATACTCATAATTTGGATAGTGTGCCTTTTAGTGCCATGAAACAATTGGCCATATGGGGACATCAGCAAGGTGGCATCAATACCTTTAGCTGGCATCCCTTTTCACCCATCGACAGTATAAGTTCATGGAATGGTGATTCAGTAGTTGTTAAACATTTGATTGAAGGGGGAGCATACCATGCTGCTTTTAAAAATCAACTGGATAAAGTGGCTCAGTTTTTCACCGCCTTAAAAGATGATAGTGGGCAAGCCATTCCTTTTATTTTTCGCCCTTGGCATGAAATGGATGGGGGCTGGTTTTGGTGGGGTAAAAAGGCTTGCACACCAGCAGAACTAAAACAGCTATTCCACTTCACCATTGATTATTTAAGAAATGAAAAAGGTCTTGATCAAATGCTGGTGGCTTATTCTCCTGATCGTAATTTTGATAGCAGAGATGAATATTTGAGCTGGTATCCGGGAGACGATGTTATTGATATTCTGGGTATGGATGATTATTGGGATTTTAAGCAGCCCGAAGGCGAAAAGGATGTGATTCGCAAACTGCATATTGTTATTGAAACAGCTAAGGAGAAAGGTATGCCGGCAGCATTAACAGAAACAGGTTGTTCAAATGTAACGGATTCATTATGGTTTACTCAGAAGCTGGGAGTGGTACTAAGCGATCCTATTATTAATAAGGAATTGAGCTATGCCATGGTATGGCGAAACGATCCCAGAGTACATTTCTTTTTCCCCTATCCTGGCCATAAGGCCGAAGCGGATGCCAGGGAGTTTTGCCTGCGTGAAGATATTTTGTTGTTGAATGAATTTAATACCATCAAAGCATCAGCTAAATAAGACTTAGCGATAATAAGGAATAAGCTGAATTGATATAGGATACTAAAAGAAGATAAGAATGAAGAATGTGTTTGATAAAAGATTGAAAGAGATAAAAACCAACTATAGAAATCTGATTAAAAAAAGCAATAAAGCTGTATTTAGCAGCAATGGGATATATAATCGTTACAAGCATCCGATACTTACACGCGACCATATTCCCTTGCATTGGCGCTTTGATTTAAATGAAGATACCAACCCTTACTTAATGGAGCGCATTGGCTTTAATGCTGCCTTTAATTCAGGTGCCATCAAACTCAATGGCAAATACCTTTTGGTAGTGCGTGTTGAAGGTAACGATCGAAAATCCTTTTTTGCTGTGGCCGAGAGCCCCAATGGGATTGATAATTTCAAGTTTTGGAATCGTCCCATTAGCTTACCGCAAAATGAGGAGGTGGATACAAATGTGTACGACATGCGCTTAACACAGCATGATGATGGCTGGATTTATGGGGTATTCTGTACTGAGCGAAAAGACCCCGATGCCCCATATGGTGATACTTCAAGCGCAGTGGCTGAAGCCGGAATTGCACGCACAAAAGATTTAATCAACTGGGAGCGATTACCTGATTTAATTTCAACATCAGGACAGCAACGAAATGTAGTGTTGTTTCCACATTTAATCGAAGGTAAATACGCCTTTTATACCCGACCACAGGATGGTTTTATCGATACCGGGAAAGGTGGAGGAATAGGTTTTGGCTTGTCTGATACCATTGAAAACCCTGAAGTAAAAGAGGAGCTGATTGTGGATGCAAAAACCTATCATACCATCTATGAAGTGAAGAATGGCCTGGGACCGGCACCAATAAAAACAGAGCATGGCTGGTTACAATTAGCTCATGGAGTTAGAAACACAGCCGCGGGTCTTAGGTATACCTTATACATGTTTATGACTGATCTTGAAAAACCTTGGTTAGTAACACATAAGCCACACGGGCATTTTATTGCTCCATTGTGCGAAGAGCGTGTAGGAGATGTGTCAAATGTGGCCTTCTCAAATGGATGGATCACCGATGACGACGGGAAAGTGTATATTTATTATGCATCATCGGATACACGCATGCATGTTGCTACATCAAGCATTGATCAACTGGTGGATTATTGCATCAATTCGCCTCAGGATAAATTGCATTCACATCTTTCGGTTCAAACAATAAACGAATTAATCGACGACAATCAGGAGTACATGAATCTGCTGGCTGATTAATATTAAGATTTTCAGAATGGGAATTAATCAAGGGATAGGTATCGAGGGTTTTAAAAAAGAATTAGAAGATGAGCTGTATCGTCTGCTTAACTTTTGGAAAGATGAGGCCATTGATTTAAAGCATGGCGGTTTTATAGGTCGAATTGATCATTATGGGATTAAAGATTGGAGCGCACCCAAGGGAGCTGTTCAGGTGGCACGTATTCTTTGGACGTTTTCGGCAGCCTATCGCCTGACTCAGAAAAAGCAGTTTTTAAATTGTGCTGAGCGTGCTTATGCGTATTTGATTCAACACTACTGGGATAAGGCATGTGGAGGATTGATATGGGCAGTGTCGAATCAGGGCCGCCCTTTAAGTAAAAGAAAACAAGGCTACGCACAAGGTTTTGGCATTTATGCCTTATCTGAATACTATCGGGTGAGTGATAAGAAGGAAAGTCTGGATTATGCCATTCAACTCTACAATATTCTTGAAAATAAGTTTCAGGACAAGCAAAATGGAGGGTATATCGAGTCCTTAAATCAGGATTGGACTCCATTGGATGACATGCGCCTGAGTGATAAGGATGCCAATTTACCAAAGTCGATGAATACCCACCTTCATATTTTGGAGCCCTACAGCAATCTGTTTAGGGTATGGCAAAATGAGGAATTGAAGAACAGCATTATCAAATTAATTCATGTGTTTAAGGATAGGATTATTGATTCGCATTCGGGGCATTTCAATTTGTTTTTTGAAATGGATTGGTCCGTGAAGTCCAACATCGTATCCTATGGGCATGATATAGAAGGTGCCTGGTTATTGCATGAAGCAGCATTACTAACAGAGGATGAAAAGCTGATTAACTTGGTTCAACAAGATGCACTTCGCTTGGTGGATATTACCCTGAACGAAGGCTTGGCTAAAGATGGTTCCTTATTCTATGAAAAGGAAGGAGATCATCTTGATACAGATCGACACTGGTGGCCTCAGGCCGAAGCCATGGTTGGTTTATTCGATGCCTGGGAGATTAGCGGAAAGAGTTCTTATCTGGAGCGTTTGGATGCCATCTGGACATTTATTAATGAGCACCTGCTAGATGTAGAAAAGGGAGAATGGTACTGGAGTGTGGATAGCCATGGTAAAGCGAATGAAGAAGGTGATAAGGTGGGTTTTTGGAAATGTCCTTATCACAATAGCAGGGCTATAATGGAGTTACTGGAACGGTTGGAGAAATTGGAGAAATCTACTAAGGCAGATATTGCTTCTGACAATGCAAGTATCTAAGTGACATTAAAGAGTATGCTGCTAGCAAGTGGGAGTGAGATCCTGACAATAAAGAATTTCATGGTGACAAGAGTGTGCCATTACAAACTTAATAGAGAATGAGTGATAAAATTAAATTAAAGGAAAAAATTGGATACGGATTCGGTGATTTTGCCTCATCCATGTTTTGGAAAATCTTCGCCATGTATCTTACCTTCTTTTATACGGATGTGGTGGAGCTATCACCCGAGTCGGTGGCCATGATGTTTATTATGGTGAGACTATGGGATGGGCTTAACGATCCCTTGATGGGCATTATAGCAGATAGAACAAAGACGAAAATGGGTAAGTTCAGGCCCTATCTCTTATGGATCGCTATTCCATTTGGCCTGATTGGGATTCTAACCTTTTCGGTACCTGATTTTGGACCCTCTGGAAAACTCATCTATGCCTATGTAAGCTATACCTTGATGATGATGGTGTACACGGCAGTTAACGTGCCATACGGTTCATTAATGGCGGTAATGACGGATAGCCCTAAGGAACGCACATCACTGGCCTCATTCCGATTTATTGGCGCTTATTCAGGAGGAATTGCCATGACGGCTTCTGCCCCGTACATACTGGAATTCTTTAAGAATGCCGGTGCAACAGAAGCTAAAAGCTATACCTTCATGGTGGCCATCTATGCTGCCGTAGCAGCTTTCTTTTTTATAATGACCTATCTCTGGACTAAAGAGCGCGTCAAGGCATTGAAAGAGTCAAGTTCAATAAGTAGTGATCTAAAGGACTTACTAAAGAATGCTCAATGGTTCATCATGCTTGGCGCCGGAATTTTAATGTTGGTATTCCTTACTTTTCGTGAGTCGAGTATCATGTATTATTTTAAGTATTTTGTGCAGGATCAGAATCTGGCCTTTTTTGGCGAAGTCACTTGGGGGAAGTTATCAGGTGCATATATGACCATCTGGCTGGTAGCAAATATGCTTGGTGTATTGTTGGCAATTCCCGTATCCAATGTTATTGGTAAGAAAGGCACATTTATATTGGCCATGTTCAGTTCTGCCATACTTAGTGTTTTGCTCTATTGGCTGAACCCTCAAGAAGTTTATCTCATTTTTATACTCAACTTTATTAATGGGATTAGTGCCGGAATCGTGTTACCGCTTGTGTGGTCTATGTACGCTGATATTGCCGATTATTCGGAGTGGAAGACCGGAAGAAGGGCTACCGGATTACTTTTCTCATCTTCTTCCATGTCCCAAAAATTGGGTTTAATGGCAGGAGGTGTTCTTCCACTGTATATCCTGTCATCATATGGATTTGAAGCTAACGCTGAGCAAACAGATCAATCGCTGGAAGGGATACGCTTAATGATAAGTATCTATCCGGGAATTACTGCTGCACTTTCAGGTGCCATGCTGATAGCCTATAAATTAAATGATCGATTTATGGATAAGGTGACAACGGAGCTAAATACAAAAAGAAGGACCTAAATGGCTTTGAAAGTTATACAAATGAGACTAGTTGTAATGATTCTGTTTGTCAGCATCTCTTATTTTACCAATGCGCAAACAGGCTTTGTAAAGGGAGTTGTTTTTGTTGATGCGAATGGAAATGGGGTTTATGATCCTGGTGAGCAAACTCTTGAAAATGTGCTGGTATCAAATCAGAAAGATATAGTTGAAACGGATAAAAATGGGAGGTATAAACTTCCTTATTTAAAAAATAAGCTGGTGTATGTTATAAAACCACAGGATTTCCACTTTCCAATAGATGAATATGGTTTACCGCAGTTTTATATTGAGCAGGATACTGGTTCTGATTATGACTTTGCCCTGATTAATAAAATGGATAAGAAAATCACAAAAGCCATAATAATTGGTGATCCTCAAATGGCAGATGATGATCGGCTTGATTACTACAGAGATGGTGTAGTCAAGGATATGATGAGGCATGAGGCCGATTTTTATCTTACTTTAGGGGATATAGCGGATGATAATCTGGAGGTTTATCAGCGTGAAAAAATGATAATGTCTGCCTTAAATATGCCGGGATATCATGTACCGGGTAATCATGATTTATCCTATAAAAGTACAGATATTAAGGAAAGGCATAAGGAATTTTCAAGGACTTATGGGCCCGATTATTATTCCTTTAATTATGGGCAAACGCATTTTATTATTCTTAATAATATTAGCTACGAAGGTTGGAATACTACAGCAAATACAAAAGGGAGCTACTTTGGAGGCTTGGATGTGGAACAAGTGGAATGGCTAAAAACAGACTTGTCATATGTGCCCGATAGTCATTTAATTGTAGTTAATACGCATATTCCTTTTCGTGAAGAGTATCATGATGTTGATGGCATTAAAAAGCTCAATACCTTATTAAATGGGCGGCAGAATCTCCTGGCTTTAAGCGGTCACTTACATGCTGTTCAAACTTATTTTAACGATAGTACAACTTACTGGACTGGAAAAGCAAAATATGAATCAGTGGTTTGTGGGGCGACATGTGGTAGTTGGTGGACTGGTCCAAATGATGAAGAGGGGATTCCTCTTGCAACATGCACCGATGGTTCTCCTAAAGGTTATTTTTTAATCGAATTTGAAGGAGCGGATTACAATTATAAGTTCATTCCATTAAATCAAAAGGATGAATTTCAAATCCGTTTAACCTTGACAGAAGATTCATTGGCTCAAAAAGTACTGGTGGCCAATTGGTTTATAGGTAAACCTCACGAACAAGTAAGCCTACGGATTGATAATGGAGAGTTCTTTAAGATGATAAATTATACGGGCAAAGATCCCTTTATGCAGTCAAGCATTCATCAGCGGATCAATAAAGATGGATGGACTCCGGGTGTGGCGGAGTGCAAACACTTATGGAAGACCTTTCTACCTGAATCACTGGAGTGTGGTGTGCATCGTATTGAAGTGAAGGCCATAAGCGAAGATCAGAAAGAATTTACCGCTTTTAAAATCATTGAACAAAAATGAAAGTATCCTTAATTAGCTATGCGATTATCATTCTGGCACTGATCTCAGGATGTGAGTCAGCTGAAGAGCAAAAGCCCAATATTTTACTTATTATGACAGATGATCAGGCCTATGGTGATTTGTCAATAAATGGAAATGAATGGCTTGAAACACCCGTTATTGACGATCTGGCTAGGCAAGGAGTATACGCCTCACACTTTTATGTGAGTCCGGGATGTGCTCCCACGAGGGCAAGTTTGTTGACAGGTCGTTATCATCAGCGTACCGGAGTCAGTGGCGTTACCCGAGGCCGTGAGGATATGCGAATTAACGAAACCACAATGGCCGATGTTTTTAAATTCTTTGGATATACTACCGGCATATTTGGCAAATGGCATAATGGGGCCCATTATCCCTATCATCCCCTGGGTCGGGGCTTCGATCAATTCGTTGGATTTACCTCAGGGCATTGGAGTAATTATTTTAATACCACCATTGAAAAGAATGGACAGCCATTTAAAACCAATGGCTACCTAACAGATGTGTTAACAAATGAAGCCATTCACTTCATCAATCAGGCCACTGAAAACGGTAAACCCTTCTTTTGTTACTTGCCTTATCAAAGCCCGCATACACCGCTGCAGGTGCCGGATAAGTACTTTGATAAATATAAAGCAATGGGCTTGGATGATTTTAATGCCAGCATATACGGCATGTGCGAAAATATTGATGATAATGTTGGGCGTGTGCTTAGTTCGCTGGATGAACTGGGCATTCGTGAAAATACCATTGTTATATTTTTATCAGATAACGGGCCTTTAAACTTCAGATACAACTGCGACTTAAAAGGTAGAAAAGGTTCAGTGGATCAGGGAGGCGTTCGTGTGCCTTTTATTATAGACTGGAAAGGGAAATTAAATACTCAAAGCATTGAAAGCCCTTTGGCTCATATCGATATACTACCGACTCTTCTGAATTTGATAGGACAGGACTATCCGTTCGAAAAAACCATAGATGGTGTAAGTTTTGCAGGACTGTTAAAGTCCAAAAAGGATTTTCCTCAGCGTTATATATTTTCAGAATGGTCGGGTAAAAAGCGGGTGGTGGATGGTCACATGCTGATGATTAATAATGAACTCTTTGATGTGGAAAATGATCCGGGGCAATCAAGGGACATCAGCTCTGATTATCCTGAAAAAATGGATGCAATGAAGACAGCTTACAAGCAGTGGTATGCTGGTTTAGATCTGAAAGAATCAATTAATAAACCCATTCCAATAGGCTATAAAAATTACCCAATTACCGAATTGCCGGCGCATGAAGCTAATTTATATCCGCCTTATGAGTTCAGAAAGGATAGACGTCATACTGGCATTGCATATCATGCCCTTTACGGCTGGGCGCATGACTGGATTGATTTTTGGACCAGTACTGATGCCTATGCCTCTTGGGATATAGAGGTGCATACATCAGGTGCATATCAATTGGAAATACAATATGCTTTGGCGCCTGAAAATAAGGATGTACATTTGAAAGTAGAGCTTGGTGATCAGATTATAGAATATATCGTAAAAGAAGGCTTTGAGCACAGTGAATTTGCAAACAATGACAGGGTGAAGCGCGATCAGGAGGCTCCTGAAACGGATTGGAATACGATAAGCATTGGCCAGGTTGAGCTAAATAATGGTGTTAGTGAGTTAAAGGTTTATTCGACTAAAATTCCTGGTGATAAATCCATTGAGTTAAAATCGATAATTGTGAATAAATTATAGTTTAAAGAATGATCAATAAAACAACTTTAGTCGGAAGTATAATATTAAGTGTTATTATCAGCGCGTGTGGGTCATCAATTATTAAAAATGATCAATACGCTGAAAGCATGAACACTTCCATTGCTTTTTTTGATCAGGCTTTTGATGCAGAGAAAGGCGTATATTTTTCAGAGGTGGACTATGACGGAAAGGTCACGTCTTCAAATATTCACACAGTGGCCTTAAGCCGCATGATTTATGGCTTATCGTATGCTTCGCAATGGAATCCTGAATGCCTGCGTACAGCCAAAGCATGTATTGATTATCAACTAAAGTACATGACAGGAGTAGATTCGACGGGTCTCTATTTTATACCAGAAGAGGGAGGTGATCAATTGGCTAAGCTAGATCGGATGGATATATGGCAACAAGCTTATGGCCTGTGTGGACTTAGTGAATACTATCGACAAACTAAGGACTCAAGCTTACTTCAATTTATTCACCAAGGGCATCGTGTATTAATTCATCGTTTTCAGGATAAACAAAACGGGGGCTTTTATGCTGATTATTCTGCTTTAGAGGGCGGTGTGAAAGGCAGTAAAACAATACAAAGTTTGATGTATCCCTTAACTGCCTATATGCTAAATTTATGGGAGGCTGATAAAGAGAATAGTCAGCTTTATGAACCCGTTATAAAAGAACATTTAAGTATTGCGTATAATAAGGTTTGGAACGATAGTTTACAATGGGTTAATGTGCAGTTTGATGATGAATGGAATGCAATTTATGAATCTGATAAAGCCTTTGTTACTGCAGGTCATAACTTTCAGTTTGCAGCACTATTATTGAGGAGTGCTGACCTTAACTTTATTGATGCCGATCACAGAAAGAACTACCGACATTTAGCATTAAAGATATTGGATAGTACCTTAGCTAAGGATATCTGGAGTGGTCAAGGCTTTTATGCAGGCTTTAATCCGCTGACAAATGCGGTTAAGGATAGGAACTTGTCCTGGTGGCAGCATTCCGAAGCTATCATTGCCCTATCATTGGCAGGTGAATCATATGCCGATGAATTGATTCAGCTTAAATTCTTCTATTTCAATAACTTTGTTGACAAGGTGAATGGAGGTGAAATTGCCAATATTAACTCAGAACTGAAACCCCTTATTGAGCCTAAAGGACAAAAGGGAAAATCAGTCTATCATCATATTGAGATGATCCGATTTCTTATCAATAATAATGAAGAAATAACACAATAAATATATTCGCCATGAGACAAATAAAGACTTCCAGATTATTATTCATCAAGACATTTTTTCTTGGCATAAGCATGCTTTTAGGTTTTGCCTGCCAATCACCTGATACTGTTAATATGTTACAAAAAGAACTCAATGATAATTGGACTTATCAACAAGTAAATGGAGAATTCACAGGAGAAGCATCGGTTCCCGGAGTAATTCAAACCGACCTTATGGCCAACAAGCAGATTGAGGCTCCTTTCTACCGAACTAATGAGAAAGAATTGCAATGGATTGATAAGGAGGATTGGGAATATACTTCCACATTTGAGGTGTCAGCTGAGGAATTTGCTAAAGATAAAATCGTATTGGACTTCAAAGGTCTGGATACCTATGCCACTGTGTTTTTAAATGGCACCCAGATTTTGGAATCGAATAACATGTTTCGAGAGTACAAGGTAGATATTAAGTCAATGGTAAAATTGGGCCAGAATGACTTGAAGGTGTATTTTCATTCGCCGACTCAAAAAGGGCTTGAATTACTAAATGCTTCAGCTTATCCTTATCCAGCCAGTAATGATCAGTCGGAGAATGGTGGAATGGGCGAGAACAAAGTGAGTATTTTTACCCGGAAAGCCGGTTACCATTATGGATGGGATTGGGGGCCCCGATTTGTTACTTCTGGCATATGGCGACCAATTGTTTTGAAGGCCTGGAATCAAGCTCGTATTCAGAATGTATTTATAAAGCAGCCAAGTATTACGGCCGAATTAGCCAAACTGGAGGCTGTCATTAGCATTGAAAGTGAAAAGGATTTTAAAGGAAAAATAGAAATAAGTGATCAATCCAATGGAGTACTATTTGCTGAGCAGAGTTTTGAGTTGGCAAAAGGAGCTCAGCAGCATACCTTAAGTTTTGAAATTGCTAATCCTGAATTGTGGTGGTCAGCTGGATTGGGTGAAGCACACCTTTATAATTTTGAGATTAGACTAAATTCAGGCAATACCTTACTGGCTTCTGAGTCGGTAACAACGGGCCTTAGAGATATTAAACTGATTAGGGAAAAAGATGAACAGGGTGAGTCATTTCTGTTTGAGATAAATGGGGTTCGGATATTTGCTAAAGGAGCCAATTACATTCCGAATGATAGTTTCTTACCCAGGGTATCAGATGAAGATTATGAGAAAGTAGTGGCCGATGCAGTTAATGCCAACATGAATATGTTACGTATTTGGGGCGGAGGAATATATGAAAATGACATCTTTTATGACTTATGTGATAAGCATGGAATTTTGGTATGGCAGGACTTTATGTTTGCTTGTTCAATGTACCCAGGTGATGATGCTTTTTTAGCGAATGTAAAGGAAGAAGCCATTGATAATGTCATACGTTTACGAAATCATCCGAGTATTGCCTTGTGGTGTGGAAACAATGAAATCAATACGGCCTGGAATCATTACTCAGAAGGAGGATGGGGCTGGAAACAGCGTTATACAAAAGATCAACAAGAAGAGATACAAAAAGCCTACCTGGATTTATTTCATGGTGTGCTACCTGAAGTGGTAGAGCAACATGCCAATGGAACGGATTATTGGCCATCATCGCCACAGGCCGGGTACGAACCGCAAGATCATACCAATTATGAGGCTACATCGGGCGATATGCATTATTGGGGAGTTTGGCATGGCTTACATCCATTCGAAGATTTTGATAAGTATAAAGCGCGCTTTATGAGTGAGTATGGATTTCAATCCTTCCCTGACTTTGAAACGGTTAAAACCTACGCATTACCTGAAGATTATGATATAGAATCAGACGTGATGGCTGCTCACCAAAGAAGTGGTATTGGCAACTTACGTATTAAAGAATATATGAGCTGGGATTACAATGTACCAAAAGACTTTGAGCAGTTTTTGTACATGAGTCAGGTACTACAAGCCAGGGGAATTAAAGCAGCCATTGAGGCCCACCGCAGAGCCATGCCATATTGTATGGGTACTTTATATTGGCAATTAAACGACTGCTGGCCTGTTGCCAGTTGGAGTAGTACCGATTATTATCATAAATGGAAAGCCTTGCATTATGCTGTTAAGCGTTCGTTCGATACCACTATTTTAAGTGCTTTTGCTGAAGGCGATAAATTGAATATTTATGGCATTACCGATGAGCTTGAAGGTAGAGAAGTAAATTTAAAGCTTAGCCTAATGGATTTTGAAGGAAATACTGTTAAGACAGAAGACAAGAAGGTAAAGTTGAATGCCAACACCAGTACCTTATTATATCAAATGAATGCAAAATCATGGTTAAAAGGTGCATCGGTTAAAGATAAGGTTTTGGTAATGCAGATAGAGAAAGAAGGTAAGCAACTGGCTCAAAACCTGTACTATTTTGCTAAACCTAAGGATCTTGATTTGCCTCAGGCTTTGGTTGAGGTGAGAAGTCTTGATAAAGATGGCGATCAATATATTGAGTTATTTTCTGATCGTTTGGTTCGTGATTTAAACCTTTCGGTTGAAGATCCATCGATAAGCTTTGAAGACAATAGTTTTGACCTTTTACCTAATCATAAAAAACTTATTAAAGTGCTTGGGAACAAAAAGCTTGCTGCAAAAGACATTAAAATAATGCACTTGAGCATGATTGCTAAATAAATTTTTGGATTAACTATCAATCACAATGAGAATACTATTTCAATTATTATTTACAATGAGCCTGTTCTTTAGCGGCTGCAATGCTTCAGAAAATCAGCAAAATAAGTTTGTTCAGGTTGAAAATGGGCACTTTGTATTGGAGGGAAAAGATTATGCATTTATAGGAGCCAATTATTGGCAAGGCATGAACCTTGGTGCTCCCCAATCGGGTGATCGGGCAAGATTAATGCGCGAACTCGATCAAATGCAGGCGGCAGGGATAAATAACCTGCGCATATTGGCCGCCAGTGAAGCGGATGCTGAAATGAAATATTGCATTCACCCGGCCTTACAGTCTGGCCCGGGTGAATATAACAATGACTTATGGTTGGGCCTTGATTTTCTACTAAGTGAAATGGCCAAGCGTGATATGAAGGCGGTAATGGTAATGGGTAATTTTTGGACCTGGAGTGGTGGATTTCCACAATACGTGAAATGGGCTGAAGGTTCGGACATTCCTTTTCCGCAAGATGAACCAAACACATGGGATCAATTTCAAAAATATTCTGCAAACTTCTACTTGAGCGAGAAGGCGCAGGAAATGCTAAAAAGCCACATACGAACCCTGATAACCCGTACTAATACGACAAGCGGGATTTCGTATAAAAATGATCCAACTATTATGGCCTGGCAACTGGCCAATGAACCACGTGGTTTTCATCAGAAAAAGGAATTTGCAAAATGGACCAGGAAGACTTCTGCTTTTATAAAAAGTTTGGATGCCAATCATTTGGTATCTCTCGGAACTGAGGGCAATACATCGAGTCATCATGCTGGTGTAAATGTTCGGGAAGATAATGATGATCCGAATGTGGACTACCTGACCATGCACATCTGGATACAGAACTGGAGTTGGTTTAAGCCCGGCGATAGCCCTGAAACCTACTCAAATGCTCTTAAGAAAGTTGATGCTTATTGGTCGGATCATATTCAGGCGGCCAAAGAATTAAATAAACCATTGGTTTTTGAGGAGTTTGGAGTAGCACGAGATAGCTTATCGTACCAAGCCTCATCATCAACAAAAGCAAGAGATCAGTACTTCGACTATGTTATGAGTAAGGCTTTAAAATCGATTGAACAAGGTGAGAATTTAAGGGGCTTGAATTTTTGGAGTTATTCAGGAGAAGGCCGCCCTCCTCGTCCTGGAGAATTCTGGAAGATAGGTGATACTTTTGTTGGTGATCCACCTCATGAACTTCAAGGCTGGTATGGTATTTATGATCAGGACACTTCAACCTTATCTGTTATTAAACATTACAGTGATCAAATTGTAACTTGCACTAAATAATTGACTTAGTGCAAGATCTATTAATGGATGAATTCCCTTTTATTAGAAGAAGTGGTATATATTTGGATTCAAAATAAGTAGTATGAAATGCACTATGTTTGTGTTTTCGACTACTTATTTCCATTCAGATTAGGTAAGGATATGAAAAAGGTGGTACCCTTTTTTTCTTCGGATTCCAGACGGATAGTACCCCTCAGCATGTGCACATATTCCTTTGAGATGGATAAGCCTAATCCTGAACCTTCATATTTACTTGAATACGAAATATCTGCTCTGACAAACTGATCGAAGATAATTTGTTGTTTCTCTAATTTAATTCCAATTCCGGTATCGCTTACGCGGAAATTTGCAGTATTATTACTGTAGGAATAGGCAATTGTTACACTCCCCTCATGTGTAAATTTAATGGCGTTTTTGATCAGATTTGTTAAAATAGAATTGAGTTTGTATTCATCGGAATAGAATGTGCACGGAGCAGGGCAATTATCATCTTCTAGTTTTAATTCAATTCCCTTATTGGAAGCTTCGAATTTGAAAAAGTTATACAGTTCTGTAGTTATTTTTTTTATGTCGACTTCACGAATTAAAACCTTTTCAGCTCCCGATTCAATCTTAGAAATATCTATAATATTATTAATTGTGGATAACATCCTGTCTCCACTTTGCTGGATTAGATTAATAAAGTACTCCCTTTCGGTAGAATTGTAACTATTTGATTTTAGTAGTTCGGTAAAACCTAGAATACCATTCATTGGTGTTCTGATTTCATGACTCATATTAGCCAGAAAGGCCGATTTCATCTGATCACTTACTTCAGCTTTTATTTTCTGATCTTCAAGTTCATGTCTGATATTAGAATTCAGTTGAAGTTGGCTTTGTAAATCTTTTGTCTTTTTTCTGACACGTAGCTTAAGTACGCGATTAAAGACCAACAGAGCAATTAATATTATGAATATGGCCGCCCCTCCTAAAGAGATTTGCTTTAGATAATAGTTCCAATCGTTTCTGGTTTTATTGTAAGGAGCTATCCATTTATTATGAATTTTTTCATATTCTCCATTGGCCATTATTATTTCAAGGCCATTATTAAGAATCTCAATAAGCTCCCCTTGATCTTTAGATACTTTGAATCCCATATGACGTTCAAGAAATACCTTATTCGAAGCCACAATATAATCCTTACCAAGTTTATCGGCATAATATAATCCGGCAGTTTTCTGAGCTATAGCACAGCTTACTTCTTTACGTTCTAACTGATCTAATAATTCATGATAACTATGAACAAAGACAAAGCGTGCATTTGGATTGAGAGAGAGTACATAATGTTGGAGAACATCGTTCTCCCATAGAGCAACTAACGGAGAAGGTGTAGTTCTAATATCTTTAATTGAGAATTTCTTCTGTCGATTTGTATTATATAAAAAGCAATGGAAAGTATTAATTACAGAACGCGTGTAAAAGCATTTGTCGTCATTATTGTCGAAATAATGAACTCCTCCAACAGCCTCTATTTCTGCTTTTTCAAGAGCATTATTCACATAAGCCCATCCACCCTTTGTAATAACTAGTTGTGATTTATAAACAGAATTAATGGCATTGAGAATTTCAATGTTAAAACCATCAAACTCACCCTGTTCATTAATGAAATTATAAGGAGGATAATTATCACTAAGCATTACTTTATAAGTAGTAAATGCCTGAGCATTAATTGCTGTAATGATTGCAAATGCAAATAATAACCTGATTCTCATCCTCTAGTCCTGCCTTTTCTAATGAAGCTCGAATAATGATTTACGCTTCACATTGAAAACAGTTACAAAAAGAATTAAGAAATAAATACAATTGTTAAGATAATTGATTCTACCTCCAAAACATAAAGAGAAGCACGGCTATAACAATGCCAATACTTGATAACACAATTCCTCTTTTAAACAATCTGGAATTTGGCTTATACATCCAGAACGAAGAAATGGCCAGAAACATTAAGAGTATGCCATAAACAGTGGCAAACCAATGCATAACTTCACGACTGATAGCCTTATGCATAAAGTTAAGTTTGCCAATTATATAGGGGTATTCCATTAGTTTATATTGAGCTTGTCCATTGAGCTTATTGTAAGCTCCCTGCTCAAATGTAATGAGATTATCAGTTTCATCTTCAAAGCGTAGATGACGAATATCTAATTGCTCTCTTAATTCAGATTTCCCCAGGTTAGGCTTAAGTTGTTGTGTGTATGTTTTTTCAATCCTAAATACATCAGTATCTCTATAAATGAGAACAATCCCACTAATACTAAAAACAATTGTTATACCAACAGTCAAAAAACCAATATCACGGTGTAATTGGCGAATGATTTTTTGAACTGAACGTTTTGGCTTTGCTTCTTTTTGCTCCATTATCATTTCTTAAAATAAGGAGCAAAAGTAGAATAAAATTACTTCAATATCGATGATTTAATGATATTAGCGCGAAGTTCATCAACTCCTTTGCAATATTAATTATTATTTCGGTAGTTATAAATTCTGGAATGATTACTCTCTATGTATTGGTCTTATAATTAGGAACATTCATTTTCACAAATGAAGATAAACCCTCAATCTGTAAATAATATTATCGGAATCGAAGTCTGTTGTTGCAAAATTTCGAGTATAGTTATAGCCTGTAAAAAAAGCTATTTTCCATTTCGAATTAAATTGATAGCCAATTTTTGGAGTAACCCTTAATACATCATTGAAAATATTAGTAGCCATTAAATTCCACCATAGTTTCGTACTCATTCCTATGTAAAACCCACTATTAACTTGCTTAGGTTCATGTATAAATTTATACGACAAATCGAATTCATAACTAGCCTTAATACCAAACGAATATTTATTTATTTTTTTAATCCATTGAAGACGTTCCCCTAGCTCTATATTGTGTTTTAAAGTCAACTTTTTATTATTTGGCCAATACAAGGAATAACCTTGATATGGTGATATTTCATAGGCATTTTCACTGTCAATGAAATTAATAAAATAAAAATCGACACCTCCATAAAAAGTTTCTTTACGTTTAATATTTCTAAAAATGAGATTTGGAAGTTTATAAGAAACTTCAGAACTGAGGTATAGCTTGTTCCAAATCTTTGGAGAAACTGTTTTGGCTCCAACTTTAGCGTATATATTTACCTTTTGGGAAAGAGATGTGCTAATATTAAGATCTCCCCAAATCTGTTTTGTCGTAAATGAATTTAAGTTACTTTGTGAATAGCTAATATTTACAATAATCAGAACTAATAGGGACAATTTTAAGCGACTCATAAAATTTAATTATAAGATTAAGGTATAGAAATAAATGTCCCCGCATTAACTGTTATATGGCTTTAGCATTGTTTTTGGCTGAGGCAAAATAGTTTTGCTTCACGATAGGATGAAAATAGATGAATTGACCAATTAGATCCTTCCATAATTTTGCCGTATTCTAGTGCCAGATCATTTACATACTTTGTTGTAACAACTAAGGCAATAGATATATTCTTATTCCATCTACTTGCTGACTTATCCAGTACACCAACTATTTTAAGCTCATCTTTGGTCAGCAATAATTCAGAGACCGCACTAAAATCAAAAATTTGGTAGTTCATATCGTCAAAACGAGCATCACCATATACTATCTCATTAACCTTTTTGATTTCGCTGTAGGTACATGATTCATTAAAACTCACTTCCAGATTATTATTTATCCATGATATTTTATCAATCATATAATAACATTAATGAATGTGCTTAACAGTACATTTAAATATTCCTTAATTAGGATTAATCTCCGTACTTAAATAAGGAGGTTTATTTAGATTTTGTTCACCATCCTTTATATGATTGTTTCTTTGTGTTCTTATGTCAGACTTGAGTTTACTAATATTTACCTCTTGCGACATTACCTCTGAATAAGCATTCTTCTTGAGCTTACTTAATGATTTGTTGAGAGTTTCATTACCTCGAGAAAAACCTTTTAAAGTATTGTCCATGTTCTTCCGATCAGAATGATCCAACCATTGATAAATCACTTTTAAAAAAGCTTTTTCGTTTGCTTGCTTCATTAATTTTTTAAACCAAAAGGCTTCGCTGTTTTTAAAACTAGCTCTTCGCCTTTTTATTGATCTTAGAATATTTTTGCTTATTAAAATCAATATAGAGAGGACAACTAACCCAATAACTAGATATATGCCTCGCAAGATCCAATACTTGTAATTTGGCTCTTCTTCGCTTGCCAAAGTTTCATTTGAAACAATTGGATTAAGTGCGTTTAAGGAATCTCTTAAGCTCACCAAACTCGCCATATCCGCATTTTCAGCGATGTTAATTTTTACTTCGGATAATTTCCGTTTATAGAATTTTCCAACATAAGGATTGTACCAAGTCAATTCCACTTCCGGAATGGTAAATTCACCCTCCTTCTCCAACAAATAGGAATACGTATCTATTCGCCTTCCATTAACAGACTTATTATCTCGATCATCTAAATACTTTGGTTCTGAAGTATAAATATTACCAAATGGGACATCGTCAATCTGCGGTTCATCGATAAATGATGGCAAGGTTCCGTTAGCAGATATTGTGATAGTTCGTTTAAGTACATCACCCACTTGTATGGAATTAATGTTTTGATTCCATTTGCCAGAAATTCGAGCGTTACTAGCTACTAACCAATGCTCCTCGTCTGCATCCTTCGGAATGGGCTTTACATTTATTTTTAATGCTTTTGTATTTAATGTCACTCGTTTTCCTTTGAAATCACCTTCTGCCGGAGTTTCGGTAATGATGTTAAGGGCCGGAAACTCTAACTCTCCATCCCGGTAAGGAAAAACGATATAATAAAATTCCAAAGCGGCATACTTCTTCTTGGCAACATATTTTATGGCACTTTGTGTTTGCTTAAAAGATTGCACAAAAGCTCCTTCCACTTGCAAGTTTTCTATCTGAAGTGGCTGAGTAAACCAGGTAGCAGTGAACACAGTTACTGTCACCTTTATGGGTTGCTCAACCAATACAGAAGATCTATTACTTTTGGCCTGAGCAAATGCATCGATGCTTTGTGCCTTTCCAACAAAGCACACCCACAATAAACCTATGATAATGCCTATTTTTACCATAATTTTTCAGGTTGCTTTTCGTTAGAGTAATACTTCTTTTTCTGATACTTAAAACGACGCTTCAAGAATTCTGATGGATCAGCCGATATTTCCCTCAACAATACATTCTGAGCATTTTCAGCCTTTTGCGCTTGAAAATCTTCTGGTGGAGCTTCCATTTCATCAGCCTTTCGCATCCCTGTTTCCTCTTCATCCGTCACCCGATTGCCATCTTTCGGCAACTCTTTAACCTCGTTATCGGATGACAATTCCTCATCTTTACTTGCCGCCTTACGTTCTTTTAACTCACCCAAATCTTTTTCCTTTTTCAAGGTAATAGCGGAATCCGGATTCAACTTGGCCAAGGAATCCATTTGCGCAATAACACGTTGGTTATTTTGCTTCGCTCTATTTATGGCTTCATTGTTCGGAGCGAGACCTTCGGCCAGCTCAAGTGTTTCCATGGCCAGTTCATTTTGTCCATTGGCAGCATAGGCCAGACTTAGATTGTACATGGACACGGCGTTGGTGTCTTGCTTAAATACTTCGATGGCAGCTTCAAAATCACCTGTCTTATACAGCGCAACACCCTTATGGCTATAGGATTCAAAATCTGCGGAGGCCTTTTCATAATTCTCTATATCCATGGCTTGTTGCCCTTGAAAATCTTTGGTATACCAAAGATCATCCCATGAGTTAATCTGAGTATGACATGAAGAGAAAAATACAAGAACAATACACCATTGCACCATCCATCCTTTCCTGAACCATAAAGCTAGGATGATGAAAGAAATCCAAAGCAATGGAAAGCCATTTTCTTCCCACTCTTCTTCACTATCGGTTTCTGCACTTCTATATTCTAAGTTCTTCTTCACCAATTTAGCCAACGCTTCTACATCTTCTATACCCAAGGTGAGTGGATTAACGTTTATCTTTTGGTGTTTTTGTAAGCGAAATAATTCGTTTTGATTTAATCTAGAAATTACAAATTCACCATTCTCCTTGAAATATGTGCCTCTGCTTAAACCTGGAATCCTTCCTCCCTGAAGGTTTGCCATGGCCAATATTTCAATTCGGTTATTTGAGGTGTCGGCATAATCAAGTAAATGTTTGGCCTGTTCGGTTTCAATATTATCCGTAACCAGTAGTAATGTGCTTGGAGCCTCCGTTCGACTCATTACTGTATCTGCCAATGCCAACATATGTTTGTAATTTGTTCCTTGAATAGGCATAATATAAGGCGTCAACGATTGAAGCTGATAAGTCACTAATTGATAATCGGTACAGGGAGAAATAACCGTATGAGCCGTTCCTGAAAAGGCAATTAGGCCCACTTTTGAACCAGGGTTGGCTTTTAATAAATCCTGAATTTTAAATTTAGCACGTTCCAGTCTGTTCGGCGAAACATCCTCCACCAACATGGATGGAGATAAGTCAAGAGCAATCATTAAAATAGCCTCACTTTTCGTTCCGGGCACCTCCACCTTCTTCCATGTCGGCCCTGCCACTGCAATAATCATTAATGAAACAGCTACAATAAAAGCCATGAGTGGTCCCAAAATAGCAAAGCGACTACCTTTATTAACCATATAAGGCAATAGGTGAGGGGCAATATTTTTTTTCCACTTATGTTTTTCTTTTCCTCCAAACCAAACAAGAAGCGTAAGTAGAAGCATGGGCGCAAACAACCAAAGCCACTGCGGTCGCATAAAATGAAAAAGTTCGGTATTTATATCTATCCAATCCATTTATTGCTTTTTTAATTGTGACAGGATAAGCCGAATAATGATTAAAATAAAAGCTAAACCTATGGCAAGCAATAATGGATAAAAGTAAAGGTGAGTGATCGGTTTATAATCCTCTTCTTCAAACTCCATTGGTTCCAAAGCTTCCAACTCTTCAGAGGCTTGCTGCAATTGACCTTGATCCATTGCCCTAAAATATTTTCCACCTGTAATTTGGCTTATTTCTTTTAAAGTGGCTTCATCAAGATCGGAACCGGGAGCATCGGGATCACCAATGCCCAAGGTGTAGATTTTTACACTATCGGCCTTTGCCAAATAAGCGGCATCAATTGGTGTCATTCCTTTTCCACCATCCTGACCATCGGTTAACAAGAGCATCACTTTATTATCAATGGTGTCTTGCTCAAACAACTTCATGCTCATTCCTATTGCTTTTCCAACGCTGGTCATCTGACCGGCCATTCCCACATCTGTTTCATCTAAAAACCAATTAACCACTTCCAATTCGGTGGTCAGGGGTGTTTGCACATAGGCATTTGTACCAAAAAAGATAAGTCCCAATCGGTCACCATCACGCGTTTTAATAAAATCGCCCAATACTTGTTTAACACCTTCCCATCGGGTATATCGGTTGCTATCAACTACCCAATCTTTGCTGGCCATGCTAAATGAAATATCAGCGGCGATAACAAAACTACGGGCAGTTTTCACCTTCATCTCAGGTTGACCAACTAACTGTGGTCGGGCAAAGGCTGCAATGAAAGCTATCCAAACCAGCAACAGCATCATCCATTGAAAAATATTTCGTCTCGATATCCAAGCACGTCGACGTAGTTTATCCCCAGTTGCTTCAGCAGCCTGATTGATAAAAGGCACAATCAGCGCTTCCGCCTTGCGATGGACCGCAGGCAGTAACCAGTAAACTAGAATTGGCAATGGTAATAACCAGAATGCCCAAATATTAGCAAATTCAAACATGATGCATTTTTATCCAGTTAATACTCTCAATTTGCAGCAACTCTAGTTGTTCCAACGAAACATTGGCTTGATTGCCTTCATAAATATGTTTGGTAAATATCTTTTCACTTTCTTCCGAAAAACCAGGATTTTCTATTTTGGCTTGAAGAAATTGTAAGAATTGTAATCCTTGAATAGAAGCCAAATTATCTCTTCCGTAGGCTGTGATAGCAACTCGTTTTAACAGGCTAAGGGTATTGTAAATAATTACACTGCAATGTTCCTGTCCAATATCCATAGCACTTATTTCTGCTAAGGCCAAGCGTCGGTACTTATTTTTGTTGTATTTATAAAGTTTCCACAAAGCAAACATCGCCAAGGCCAGCAGAAAAAGCACAAATAGCATTGTCCAACCTGGAGCAGCAAAGCTAAAACCAATTGGATCCGGTTCCATTAATTCACCTATCGTATTAGTATCAAGTTCATTCATCGTTTTCCAAAAATCGATTTAATTTGTTCAACTAGTGAATCGTGGGTGTTGAACTCCATAAATGGAATCCCATATTTTCGGAAATAGTCAATGGTAGCTGTTCTATTTTCCAAGGCAGCTTTTTCAAAGTTTTTTATATGCTTATCGCTATCTTTTATCATCACCTGAAAATCCCCATCCGTAACAGGTAAAGCTCCACCTGGAAGATTCATTTCCATTTTATCATTAACCATTACTGCAATGACATCATTGTGCTGAGCTATGGATGTGAGGTATTGCACACCTTGTTCATTGATGTTGCTGAAGTCGCTAATCACTACTACTACATAATCGTGAGTGATTACGTTTTTGGCTTTAAACAATACTTTATTGATGATATCTTGTTTGTCCTGCACTTTTGTGCGATCAACCAAGGCTTGATTCTTTGTTACGATGCTTTCGAGCAAGTGCATTAGATTTTTTCGGCTGCGTTTGGGTTGAATGGTTTCAAAACTATCATCATCAAATACCAAACCACCAATACGATCGCCTGCCTTTAGCACCTTAAAACCACTGATTGCTGCCATTTGTGCAGCCACAACAGACTTAACTGCTCCATCTGAAGCAAAAAACATAGAAGAACTTTGATCAACAATAACAAAACAAGGACGTTCTTTTTCTTCGTTAAAAACCTTAGTATGTGTTTGCTTAGTCCTGGCTGTTACCTTCCAATCAATGTTTCTAATATCATCGCCATATACATACTTGCGTACCTCGGAAAAATCCAAACCTCTACCACGTAGTTTAGAAGCATGTTTGCCTGACAACACGCTATGAACCGGCTGCCTCGGCAACAAACTAAAGTCGTTTGCCATATATTCGAGGCGCATCAACTCATCAAGTGTGCATGCTATTTCTTTTGGGAGGTGTTTCATCAGGTCGATTTATAAAACGGCAACAGATTTAACTAATTCATCAATAACCTGATCGGGGCTTACACGTTGGGCATTAGCCTCGTAGCTCAAAATTAGGCGATGACGCAATACTTCATGAATTATCTCACGAACATCATCTGGTTCAATATAAGTTCGTTCATTTAGCCAGGCCATGACACGGGCACATTTCTCAAGCGCTATCGTTCCGCGCGGACTAGCACCAAAATCGATCCACTTATCTAAATCGTCACTGTATTTTGATGGATTACGAGTGGCATTAATTAAATCAACAATGTATTTACGAGAAGCCTTTGATACTTCAATTTTCTTAATCTCTTCGCGAGCTTTAAAAACCACCTCCTGCGAAATGGGTTCGTTGGTTATGAATTCTCCGCGACTTTCGGCACTTACCAATTCGAGTATTTTCTCTTCAGATTCACTATCGGGGTATTCCATCAAAATTTTCATCAAGAAACGATCCATCTGAGCCTCTGGCAAAGGATAGGTTCCTTCCTGTTCTACCGGGTTCTGAGTTGCCATCACCAAGAATAAGTCTTCCATCTTATAAGTTTTACCTGCAACTGTAACCTGGCGCTCTTCCATGGCTTCGAGCAAGGCTGCCTGAACTTTGGCCGGAGCACGATTTATTTCATCAGCCAAAACCAGATTGGCAAATATCGGACCTTTCTTAAAAACAAAAGGATCTTTCAATTCAGGTTGAAAAATCTCTGTACCGGTAATATCGGAAGGTAATAAATCAGGTGTAAACTGAATTCGCGATAAGCTAGCCTTTAGCTCTTTAGATAAACTTTTAATGGCTCTTGTTTTGGCTAAGCCGGGCAGGCCTTCAAGTAGGAGATTGCCATCAGCTAAAAACACAACTAATATTTTCTCAACAACTTCAGATTGCCCAATAATAGATTGGTTAATTCTATTCTGAAGTTCTTTAATTTGATCTAGAGTATTCATATAAATGTATTCAATGTGGAAGATAGGTTAACCTATAAATTATAACGGTAACAAATAGTTACTCATAAATGCCTTATCATCTTTGAAAGGTGGCTTTCTGAATCATGAATACTTATTTGTTTATCTAAAAATACAATTATTTCTCAAACTTCTTTAGAAAAATCTTCACTTGCATTTCAGCTTCTTCCGCTGTTTTACCATACTTTTCCTGAATTTTTCCTTCAAGAATTTTGGCTTGACCGTTTACTTTTTCAATGTCATTTTTAGTGAGTTTACCCCATTCTTTAATAACTTCTCCTTCTAACTGTTTCCATTTTCCTTTTAAAATATCTTCATTCATAATTGTATATGTGTGTATTAGTATAAATATCAGTATTTTAGTATTATTTTTCTTTTGTGTTTATAATAAAGAAAACCAGCTCTCTTTCTAGTAATATTCTTTACTTCTTTTTACCAAATAACCTTAGAAAATAATGAAAGAGATTAATAAAATCAAGATATAAGGTTAATGCAGCCATCACCGCTTCTTTTTTGTCAGCATCTGTTCCCTCATTACCAAGTCTATTCATTGCTTTTATTTTCTGTGTATCATAGGCTATTAAAGCAATAAAAATTAAAATTCCAACAGATGTACTTATCCAATAAAACGTTTCACTATTAAAAAACCAATTGACTATGGAAGTAATAATTAAGCCGATTAATGCCATTAAAGCCAAATTTCCTATTTTAGTTAAATCTTTTTTAGTGAAATAACCATACAAACTCATCACTCCAAATGTTCCAGCTGTTATAATAAAAGTTGTTGCTATCGATTCGCTGGTAAATGCTAAGAAAACAGTTGAAAAAGTAAGGCCATTTAATGCTGCGTATATTATGAATATAAATTGTGCCAATTGAACTGATATCTTATTTACGACAGAGCTCAAATAGACAACACAGATTAGTTGACCAATTAATAAACCATAGAAAACATAACTATTACCTATTATAACATCAACTAGTTGAGGGCTTGAAGCTACCCACATGGCAACAAAACCAGTGATAAGCAAAGCAAATGACATCCATCCAAATACTCGAGATATAAAGTTACACTCTTCTGTATTAGCCTTATCTGAGCTTATATTTAACGTTGACATGCATTGTTTTTAAAATATTAAAAATAATCTTATTCACTTGTTTTTCGAATCGAGTAACCTGTCAAGGCCAACATCATTCCATCTATAAACAATTTAATACCCAAGTATACACCTAGAACATAATTACTTGATTCAGGCCATTTAGTAAAAATCATAACACCAAGTATAATACTTAAAATGCCACTAATTAATAAAAAAGTTCCTCCGCCAATTGGCATAAGCGAGAATGAATAAACCATGGCAGTAATACCATCAACAATAAAATAGATGGCTAAAACCATGGTTAATGTAACTAATCCTATATCAGGGTTTATAACCATATAAATCCCCGCTAAAAGCATTATTATAGCATAAAAGTATTTTAACAACATGGAACCAAGCGATACTGAAACAAAGGAGAAAATACTTCGAATAGATCCACCAATAATTAAGAATAAACCAATTACCACTGTTGTTACTTTACCAAAACCCGCAGGATAAATCATGGCAACTAATCCAAGTAAAACTCCTATTAGCCCAAGAGCAATTATAGGTTTCGATACCTTTGTAATATTATTTGATATGTTTCGCATTAACTACTTTTATTTATCCTTACTAAATTGATTTATAAAGTCCTTTATCTTTTTAACCGCCTCTTCCTGTGAATCTTGATATTTCTCTTTAACTTTTTCTGTCCAGGCACCAACATCACCGTCAATTTCGGCAATTTCATCATAAGTAAGTTTATCAAAATGTGCTTTAATTTTATTCAGCACCTCCTCAGATTGATCTTCCATACTTTTCTTAGTAGCATTGAGTTTTTCAATGGCTTTCTCGGCATCTGCTTGGTTCATTCCCTTTTTTTCCTGAAGCCAACCCAATAATTTATCTTTATTACCATCCAACTCTGTTAATACATCACCTGTGTGGTGACCCCACCATATTTTATTTTCACCTTTAAGCTTTTTCCACTTACCTTTTAATATATCTTCATTCATATTAATATAATTTTATGTGAAATTATTGTATTGAATGAGATAGTTTACAAAATATATGCAGCTAAGCCACCCGAAACTTCACCAAGAGATGACATTTGTTTCTCGTTAGCCACTATTATCTCATTCATTCGCTTTTCTAATTTTTTCTTTCGCTTGTCATTGGCCTTTACCATCTGCTCCTTAAGTGTTTTTAATTTTGCCTCAGTCTCTACTTTTTTATGAGCCAACCTACGTTGAGTTGCTTCGTTAAGCGCCTTTGATTTCGCTTTAACTTTGGCAATCTCCGCATTAATGGTAGCCTTATTTGTATCGTTGGCATCCTTTAACTCTTCATTTAATTCATGCATTTCAGCCTTGAAAGCCTCTGATTCTCGAGTATAATAATCATCTACAACCTCTGTCTTGTTGCGCCTAAATACTAAGCCACCAAATTCAGCCATGCGCGAGTCAACCGGGGTTGTCCAAGTTTCTTCTATCTCAGAAATAACAGCCACTTTACCAGGATTTAAAGCTTCAGAAACTTCATTTACAAAACTCACATCAATATCTGCCCTGGAAAGATCATAAGCTCCTCCTCCTAATGCCCCAACACCTGCGCCAACAGCCATTCCAATAGGGCCAGCTAACATACCAAACAAGCTACCTGTCAATAATCCAATGGACAAACCTAATGGCCCTTCACTTGTATTTTCTTTAACTTCTGATTCTCCTTCCACATTTTTACTTACTACTGCAGTAGCATACACACTAATTGTTCCATCCGTATGTAAAGACTTTAGAGCTGTTAATCCTTCAAATGCATTTGATTCATTTTCAAAAACTGTAACTATTAACTTATTCATACTCTTTTGTTTTTAATTATTATACTAATGAAAATGCTAAGTATTGTGCAAAATTCAGTGGAGTGCAGGTGGTATTGTATTTAGATATACTTTCTAAATGGTATTTAGTGTGTTATATAAATACCCTTGACTGCTTCCTATTCAAAAGGATAAATCACCTTCCAGTCCTTTTCCATATCTATTACAGCCCAGCCTTCATCTGCCGCAATATCAAGGCCTTTATCTAATCGTCCAATGTTTGAATTACGGTCATAGGCCCATTCTCTTATAGAATCGGTGTGATGTAAATACAGCATAAAACTAGGCCCTTCACCAGAGGCAGTGTATTGTAACATTTGAAGATCACCATCAGAATTACCTGATGCAAATACTGGTTTCTTGCCAATGTATTGGTGTATTCCCACCGGTTTACCTGCTTTATCATCAATAAAATTAATGGCCGGTAATTTGCGAATAATTACTTCGTTATTCTCAATTACAAATTCTGCCTTCAGGCTGCTACCAATCGTTTGATCCGGAGGAATATTATAAGCTTCTTCCGTCCATACTCTCATAAAGTCTATCCCTCCTCCGGAAACGATAAATGTTTTAAATTGATTATTCTGAAGGTAAGCAAGTAATTCGAGCATTGGTTGATAAACGAGTTCATTGTATTTCTTATTGAATCTAGGATGTGTGTTATTCGCCAACCACCCTTGCACTGATTGATTAAATTCTTGAGTGCTCATTCCGGCATGAGTAGCCATAACTAGTTCCAATAAGCCATGTTCACCAAAGCTTATCAATTTATCCATATCATCCTCCAAAACAGCCTTGAACGGATAGGTATCCTTCCATTCGGGATGCTCACCAGCTAAGGCTTTTACCCGATCAATGGCAAACTTTAATTGAAAATAATAAGGTTGTTCTGACCATAAATTACCATCATTATCAAATGTAGCAATCCGATCTTTTACGGTTATATAATCAGGACTGCTTTCATCAATGGCAGCTTCAACAAAATTGATTATGGATGTTTTAACTTTACCTTCATTCCATGAGGGCAGCGGATCTTTGCTTTGTTCCACATCATTGATCTGGCATGCAGTAAATAAAATCAAATAAGAAAATACCAGAATATTAATAGTTCGTTTTTTCATAGCTTTAGTATTAATCAAAAGGCTTGATTAAAATTAAAATAGATACCACTTGTCTCTCGTCCAATTCCATAGTCTAGACGCATGTGCATGCGAGGCTGAAGTTCAAGCCTGTAACCAACACCAAAATTTGGGAGCCATTGATTATTGTTATCTTTTAAGGTGTCAAAATCAAATATGCTACCAGAGCCAGCCCATACAACAGCTCCATGTTTGCCAACTTCACCCAATTTATTCAAAAACATATGGCGATATTCAGCTAGAAAGAAAAACATGCTTTCATCACGAAATCTGCCCCATTGGTAACCTCGCAAATCAAATGGCGTTCCTAGTTGCGACATTTCACCGTAAGGAATATCTCCTGCTCCGAATCGCGCTTTTATTTGCCAGGCAAGTGTCATGCCATCCCTGTTAATGGTTTCGAACTGGCGATAATCCAATGAATATATCTGATATCTATTATCGCCTCCCAGGCCAGTAGAGTAAAAGGTACTTACTAAATCCAGCAGCATACCTTCTCTTGAATCAACAGGAATATCACGAGAGTCATACCTTAACATAAGACCCAAACCGGAATTCATTGGTTTATCTTTAAATTTCATATAGTTGGGATCCGATTCTACACCAGGACTAGGATTGGTTCCTTGTGTGTAATTATAGTCTACATTAAGCCCAACGAAATAATTCTTACGGAATTGATATAGAAATCGTGGATTAAACCACCACCACTGACGATTATAGGAAGTAGTTTCTTCACCCTTCGGGTTCTCGTATCCATTCTGATAGCCAATACCCCAATAATGGTCAGGCATATCTTTATACCAGAAATCGCCGTAGATTCGTAATTTATCTTCAAACCAATATGAACTTAAAATACCATTTGCCACAACAGCACCAGTAGTAGTATACGCAATTGTAACCGGAAATGAAGATCTCTGAATTAGATTATCTGTTGGGTTTGTTTTAAAACTCATTAAGCCACCAAAAGCAATTAATCCGCCAAGTTCAGGTGTGAAACCTGGAGCAACAATTGGACTAATGATGAACTTTCCTTCTGCAACTTTCTGAGCTCTAATAGAATCTTTCTGAGCCTTCTTCTGCAACTTTAACTGCTTCTTATCTGAAACATCATTGTCTTGAGCCATTAAGGTTTGTGACCAAACAAATGCAGCGGCGAGTAATATTATTTTGATTTTCATTATTCTGTCATTAAAATCAATTGTATCATTATTTATTCAATGAATTTCCAGATGTTTATTTTTAGAAATTATAGCCTAAAGCCAGAGACGTTGAAAAAGTACTATGTACATCCTTATAATCATAAAATATACCTGGACTTAGAACCCACCTATCTGATAAATGAAAGCCATATTCGGTGCCAAATCGAGCAACAAATAGTTCGTGATGCTTATCCATTTCTATACCGGCACCTAACATAACACCCCAGTGATCGATTATATTGTACATAGCTCCGATTACAACTATTGTTGCATTCTCACGAATGATGTCTTTTCCTGAAATTAAATAATGATCCAATTCAAAATCTACAACGGCTAATAATTCAAGCTTATGAGAAACCTTTCTTATATAGTCAATGCCAATTGAAGGCACAAAATAACCGGGTTCATTTGTTGATTCTATTTTTACTCCATCAGGCAAATAGGCATAACCAAAGGCTATTGCTATTGCATTTTTTTTATAGTGTAGAGTGCTTTGCTCGTGATCCTGAGCTTGAATTAAAGCATTAGAAATTATAAGTAAACCTAAAATGATGTATTTTCTCATAATTAAGACCTTTAGGTAAACCAGGCTGGAAATAATCCAGCCTAGCTTTAATCAGAAATATCCATTCGTTTATTTTCCAGATAACTCAGAACGCAACTGGCTTTTTAGATCTTCAAATTGATTTATTAATTCTCCCTTTATTCCTTTTGCTAGCTTATTTAATTGCTTAAGTTTTACGGAGTAATAAATAGTATAAATACCAATAATAACAAAAGTAACACCAGTTAATACCACCAATGATAGCCCTGAAAATAAAGGATTAGCTATTAGAATAAATGAAAATATCAAACCAATAATTCCGAGCGCAAGGAGGTTACCCCATTCCATAACTCCATAATTCCGTAGGTCGATAGACATACTTATGGCATACACCGAGCGGTACATTACTGTGAAACCAACAAAGAAAGGTAAGGTGGTAATTGAGATTTCTGGATGAACAGATAACAGAACACCAATTAGAACATTTAAAAGTCCCATAGAAAGGGTCCATCCCCATCCATCAATCTCTTTCCTGTTTGAAATGGAGAATATGATTTCAGAAATACCTGAAGCCAAAAATGATAGCGTAAAGATCAATGCAAGTGTTAAATATGATTCGAGCGGGGTTGCAAAGACCCAGATTCCAAGTGCGATAAATATCATACCTGAAATGGTCAGAAGATACCAATGCTTAACTGAGTTTTTAGCAACTTTTAAAAAGTTTGTCATGATTAATAATTAATAGGTTTATAATCTACATCTCAGTTACATTCCATGTTGCAGGCTTTTGAGCTGCAGGATATTCATTAAATGAAGCCTTAAACTCCATAACATAGCTTCCTGCCCAGCCAAACATAAAGATATGGCGAGCATACCAATCGTGATATGAGTTCGTTTCGCGTGCTTTCTCGAATGGATCCATTCTTAAATCAAATAATAATGGTGCCTTTAGCGGCTCTAATTTATAAACCCACACATCCTGGCCATGGTGCTTTTGTTCCATATACATAGCCTTCCATCTATCAGCAAAACGTATAGCAGATATTTGAGCAGCATCTGTACCATAAATAAAATACTTACGAGGGTTTTCTTCTGTTTTATTACTCCACAATGGTAACATGTTGTAGCCATCTAAATGGTTTTTAAAAGTTTTACCATTAGATTTGAAAGTACCATCAAGTAGCTTTTGGGGTGTATCTTTATCTCCAGCTGCAGCTAATAAGGTTGGTACCCAGTCGAGGTGTGAAGTAACATCGTTAATGATAGTTCCAGGCTCAATACCAAACTTCTCAGGAAATTTAGCGACACAAGGTACTCTAAAGCCACCTTCCCAGTTGGTTGTCTTTTCATTATTAAACCATGTCACACCTGCATCAGGCCAAGTAGCTTGATGAACGCCATTGTCAGTGGTGAAAATAACAATCGTATTTTCATCAACACCAAGCTCCTTTAATTTAGCAGTAAATTGACCTACAATCCAGTCTAATTTTAACATGCCATCGGCATAATCATTTAATCCTGATTTACCTTTCCATTCTTCACTAACATGCGTCCAAAAGTGCATACCAGTGGTGTTCATCCAGGTAAACCAAGGCGTGCCTTCTTCTGTTTTATTTTCCATAAATTCAAAAGCAGCAGCCATAAATTCATCATCAACAGTTTCCATACGCTTCTTAGTAAGCGGCCCAGTATCTTTTATCGGTCCATCTGCGGAAGATAGTATTACGCCTCTCGGCTTAGGTACACGTGCAGCTTCTGCACCTGTAGGCCAATCTTCATGCTCCGGTTCTTCTTCTGCATTTAAATGATATAAGTTCCCAAAAAATTCGTCGAAACCATGTTTAGTTGGAAGGTACTTATCCTGATCTCCAAAATGGTTTTTTCCAAACTGCCCGGTGGCATACCCTAGAGGTTTTAATAATTCTGCAAGTGTAGCAGTTTCATCTTGTATACCTACATCAGCACCCGGTAACCCAACCTTTGAAAGACCAGTACGAATAATATGCTGACCAGTAATAAAAGCAGATCGTCCTGCTGTACAAGATTGTTCTGCGTAATAATCGGTAAACATTAATCCATCTTTTCCAATTTGATCAATGTTGGGCGTTTTATACCCCATCATTCCATGACCATATATACTAAGATTAGGTGCACCAACATCATCACCCATAATTACCAAAATATTTGGTTTTTTATTTTTTTGAGCAAAACCTGACAAGGCTATGCAAGTAAACACAACTAATAATGAGACAATTTTTCTCATACCACTTAATTTTAGGTTAATAAATTATTTCAGCATATTAAAGTCTGAATCCAATAGACCTTAAGCTCTATGAAATTTAAGGAATGTTATTGGCATTTGTTCATGAAACCGTTCATGCTCATTATACAAAACTAATTCAAATGGGTCTTGAGTGATAGATAATCAGACTATTACAATGATATGTGTCATTTGGTGACAATTGAACAATCCGGATACTGGAGAAATAAAAGATGGTATTGTTAAGATTAATAATCTCTGTATTTTGTTGGAGAAACACCGGTCCATCGTTTAAATGCTCGTACAAAATTTGAATGATTTGCATAACCCAATGAGTTAGCCAGTTCTTTGACCGATAGGGGTTTATTTTCCATTGAACAAATCGCTTTTTTAAATCGCCAACTTTCAATAATGGATGAAAATGATCTGCCTTCTGCTTGAAGTTTCCTAATTAAGCTACGTGATGATATGTTCATAAAGTCAGAAAAGTATGAAATATTAGGAATTTGACCGGATGTTATTGAATCTAAAAGCAACTCAATTCGCCCTGATAAACTTGTATCATGTTCAGCTATCTTATAATCTTGATTTTGGCCAATTCTGTATTTTGTAAGATCAACTGTATTGAAAACAAAACCTGAATAGGGCATATCGTATCTAACATTAATATTTTTTCCCAGATCGATAAACGGATCTTCTTTTATCGGTTTTTTAAATTGATAATGTAATTCAATGGGATGCCAGTCTTGCCCAGTTGCCACTTGAATTCCATCTAAGGTGTATAACATTGATAGTTTTATGGATAACTCTCGACCTAATGACGGGCGATCATCTACTTTTAAACGTAAAGTAGTGATGGCCCCCTCTACATTTAAAGTCATGAGCTCATTGCTCATAATCAAATGATTGAACTGACAGGTTGTTTGTATTATACTTAATAAATCAGGTGTACGAATAATGTTTTGAACATTGTCAGATAGATCATTTATGTTAATGGTATTCTTAAAAAAGTCTAGAAAATGTATATCCTGTGCTTTTTCTATTGTTTCAAATAATGAATACATTAATTCAACAGGGATATAGGTGTTTGCATTAAGCTGATACTTGTTTAAGTAATTATCCTTAATGTACTTTTCTGTACTTATACCCTCAGCCTTTAGTTTCTGTAAGATCGGAAAAACGTATCCCGCTTCTACAATATGCAAAGCGCCCATATGATTTTTTTATTTTGCTAATATGTATCTATTGTTTCTTGTGCTAATAAGCTGAACAGCTCCTTTAATCATTTCGATTTTTATATTTTTATAAAAATCGATTACTTCTCCGTCAAGCTGCAATAAACGAGGCTCATCAAAGCTTATTTCAGCACTCTGGGCAGTGATGACTTGACTACTTTGATCATCCATAAATTGTTCATCAAACTTTGATAGACCTGCTTTAATAAGAGATGTGAAATTAATTTGTTCAATCAGTACGATCTCAAATTGACCATCCATCGGATTACTAATTTTGTTTAAGGGCACACCTGTTCCATATTTTCGTGCATTACAGATTGCAGTCATTAATACATTACCCGATACGGATTTACCATTGGCATTAACAGTTGCTTTAAATGGAGATAAGGACTTCAATTCTTCAATAAAGTATTTAGCATAGGTGGCCATGCCTCTGTTGTCATCTTTCTCATAGGCTTCAACAATACTTGCATTTAAACCAACATCACCTATATGCATGGTATAATGTTCATCGTTAATTAGAAGCATATCCAAACCTCCAATCACATTCGACATTATAATGTCTTTTAAGGCATCAATAGGATTAAGGTTTACAGAAAGCTCAACTGCCATACCGTTGGCTGAGCCTAAAGGGATAATACCCATTGGAATATTTATGTCGAGTAAAGCAATGGCGGTAAACAGTGTAGTTCCATCTCCGCCCACTGACACTACTTTATTGGGTTTAAAGAGCAGAATCGCTTTTCGCACTTCAGCTTCATCGTTATTACCACTTGTTTTAAAAACCTCATATTTAATTCCATAGTTTTCACAAAGCGCACTGGCTTCCTTTAAAAACGGTTCTTTATCAACTCCTCCTGAAATAGGGTTTACTACAAATAATAATTTCATAATACTCGTTTTAGTAGGTCTGGATTAAATTTATCAAATGGTTTAAAATAGTTGCCTGCCACGCCTTCAGCCTCCAAGGCAGCCCAATTTCTTAGTTGAAATTCAGTGCGAAACGGTTTGACCTGACGAATGAATACCATCTTAATTCTAGCTCTATATTTCTTTACTATATCCAGGTATACATGCATATCGTGCTGGGTGTCATCACCAATTAAAATATAGTCCTTGTCTTTCGACTGTTCAATTAATTGACTAATGACATTGAATTTATGCTGCTCCGGTTTATTGGGTTTAAGTAATTGATACCAGCTTAACAGTGGCGTTAAAAAAAATGCACCTTTAGGCAAGTTATGGTAAGCAATTGTATCGCACAATAGGCTAAATAGGTTACTTTCACTTCTGGAGACATAGTAATAATTGGGGGCATACTGTTTTGTATATTCAAGTAGATCCTGCGTAAATCCCACGGTTTTACGTTTATGGTTTTGTTTAAGCAAAGTGGTGGATATGCGCTTAAAGTGATTTAAAGTATGGGAAACAAGAATGGTATCATCAATGTCTGAGATTACATCAAATTTGCTATCAGATGCATAAAAGAAAATGGGGTAGGACTGTATGATATCCAACACTTGGTTGTTAGCTGAAATCGTAATTTCAGAACTTTTATCACATACCTCATTAATCAAGATTGTGAACTTGCCTTGCTTGTTCGTTCGACAATTATAAATTGTATTATTAAGACTTATTTGTATACTTC
This sequence comes from uncultured Carboxylicivirga sp., assembly GCA_947503525.1. Lineage (GTDB taxonomy): Bacteria > Bacteroidota > Bacteroidia > Bacteroidales > Marinilabiliaceae > Carboxylicivirga. Next base: position 496,745 of record CANNEA010000002.1, read on the forward strand.
GCTCTGAATAAGGTGTTTTAAAGTAAGATTTACTTGTATTTAGAAAATGCCAGAACATCCCTTCTCGTTGTTTAGCAGAATGGTTTTTACCAGAACATATGGTGCCCTCCAGATAAGAAAGTTTACGATTGAAAGTTATAATTGATAAATGCCAAACAACGAACATATAATACATCTTTTAAGCCATGGTATTTTGGGTAGTTTAAGGTAATTCTACAATACAATAGTATCTATCGCTTTACCTACCGTTGGCTTAACAAGTTCAATAAACGAATCAATTCCTATTAAAGGTGGGACTTCAATTCCTTTACCCAAATTCTTATGCGATTGAGACCAAACAATAATAGCATTTCTGGCGATACTAATTTTTTCATCCACCTGGCTGTGCCAACGACTGATCTCCTCCTTCATATCCATGTATTCTTTTTTATCGTCATCTAATTGGCGTAGCATCGTATCTATATTAGTCAAACGCGCAAAAAGAAGTTGTTCAGCTTTGTCATAATCAGCCTGAATAATCTCTCTTTCGTTGTTAAAAAAATGGACTATCGATTTGTCAGTTTTGATTAATGAATCAATATAAGTTGGATTAATTGATTGTGCATAATACAGTTGTGTGATCTTTTTGTGTGTCGAGTTTTGTAAGTCTTTAAGAGCTAAATAATTATCAATGGTTACTTTTGTGTCATTGTAAATGTGTGCTTCAAAAGAATTAATGACATTACCGATTAATAACTCAATTTCATCGAGTCGATCTGAAAGAGAAATAACAATTGTATTTATAATCGGATCTGATGCTTCAATACCTTCGCGGTATGTTTCTGCCTGTCTTATTTTATTTAGCGAAAACTCTACTTGCGAATAGGATAGGCCAATACTATCTAATCTTTCTTTATGTTTAGCACGTTCATATGCATCATAAAGGTAAATGGCCAGTTGATCGTTTTTACCTTTCTCCGACATATTGGAGTTTGAGATTGCTACGAGCTGATTAGAATAATAAACGATCCCTTTTAAAGCGTGAATTAAGGGTAATGACTTTTGTTTTATCGAAGTATATGAAGGCATATCCCTATAAGTAGATAAATTCTTAAACTGAAAAGGACGACTAATTTTCATTGCCTCATTAAAGAGTACGGTCGTATTATCAGAAAATGGTTGCATATCTAATTCTTGTCTACCTTTAAAAATTGCGCAGGATTCGAATAGCATCAGGGATGCTATAATTATTACTCCTTTAAATTTCATACTCATCATATAATACTTTTAGCATGACATCATTAAGAAAATAGCACATAAAAAACATGTATCTATTTATTCGATCGTTTTATACTTCTAATTAAAGAAACTCCAAGGTAAAGAGCTGACACAATTCCAGCAATCCCAGGTAAGGAATAGCCATTAATGATTGGCGGAACTTTTAGGGCCCAAAGCAATGAAGAACCAAGAAATAATGAAGCTGATAGTAATCCAAGAACAATCCGATTTACGGACTCTTCAAGGTTTCTGTGTTCGAGGTTTACTTCAAAATTATCACTTCCTGCTTTCCGAAAGAATTTTTCCAATGCTTTGGGAACCAAATCAATTATTCGCTCCCAGTGATTGACATTCTTCATCGCTCTCTTTACAAGAGCATGCGGGGCATACCGACGCTTTAAGATTTTATGGTGGTAGTTTTTAAATAAAACAACAATGTTAAAATCAGGGTTTAGTAATCTTGAAGATCCTTCAAGTAACATCACCACCCGAAAAAGGTTTGACATACTTGCAGGAAGTATCATTTGATATTGATGAATAATTGAAGTGCACTCTTCAATTGAAGCACTCATGTCAAATTCATTTAATGGAAGATCGATGTATTTATTGATAAATTCTTCAATTTGACTACTTAATTCGTCATAGTCGATGTCTTTAGGAATAGCACACATATCCAGTATGGTATTCTTAATATGCTCGGTATCCTTTTGGGCAACACCAATAATTAATTCTTCAAGAATGTCGTTAGTTTTAGTATCCACCTTGGCCACCATACCACAATCAATAATGCCAAGAGATCCATCTTCGCGAACAAACAAATTTCCGGGGTGAGGATCGGCATGATAAAAACGATCTCTGAACATCATTTCCATAAAGACATCGGCACTCTCTTCTGTAAAGTTTGTTTTTTCTTCTGAAGTCCATTCTAAATCACCAACTTTAGGCAAGGGTACACCATCAAGAAAAGACATGCATAGTACTGTTTTACCCGAGCAATTGGTAAAAGCCTCAGGAAAAACCACCCTATCATCATGTTCAAAATTTGATGTAAAGAGATTTAAATTTCTCAATTCCTTAGTGAAATCCAACTCGTCGAGCATACTCTGTTTAAACTGTCGAATAAATGCAACTGGTTGAAAAGCCTTAAGTGGCCCCCCATGCTTTTGCGCCAATGAGGCAAGCATTGTCATTATTTCCAAATCAGCAAGAATAGTTCTTTCAATATCATGATGCATGACTTTGACTACCACGCTTTCACCAGTTTTTAGTTTTGCCGTGTGCACTTGAGCAATGGAAGCGGAGGCAATGGCTTTGGAACTAAAGTCATCAAATAGCTCATCGATCGATTTTATTCCAAATTCATCCTTAATGCGTTTTCTCACCTTTGCAATACTATCAGCTGGTGTAGAAGCTTGAAGCTTCGCAAGTTCCTTAGCAATGGATTCACCTACTAAATCGGCTCGGGTACTTAAAATTTGGCCCAGCTTTATAAATGTTGTTCCTAATTCAAGAAAGGCTAATCGGGTTCGTTCTTCTGTAGATAAGTTTTGAAAGTTTTTGTGCTTATCGGATTTAACAAGGTTTTTAATCCAATCCGATTTACTTTGGCTAAGCCAATCTGCAATGCCATATTTCACCAATATTGAAATTATTTCTTTTAATCGATCTTTACTTTCAATTGGAGTGTCTATGGTCTTCATAACAGATGGTCTTAGGAATTTAGGCGAAAGAATTAATTAAAATAGTTTTCCTCAACAATGACTTTAATAAGCGTCCCTTCCTTTAAGCTGGATGTTGAGTTCATACCATTAATAAATGCGGTAAGATCAGCTGAAAGAATACAGTTATAGTGTTTACATATTTGATCAAATGTTTCTCCTGGTTTAGTTTCTACCACTCGAATAAGCTGTTTCTTTATTTTACTTTTTTCTTTTTCTGTAAGTGGGTGAAAGCTAAGAACAGCCTTTTTGAGTTCATCTTCAGCTGATTTTGGTGCAATGCCAATAATTTTGAATATTTTACCATCCATCTTTAGCCAAAGTGTATGAATATACATCTGTTTATTTTCTGAATTATCCAGATAAGAAACTAAATAGCCATCGTTATTATTTATCTTATAATGATCTGAAAAAGTAGGTTTAACCCCATGTTCTTTTTTAATGCCAGCGATGAATTCATGAGCAAGTTTTTTTGGCGATTTAGATACATCATCCAAACCTAAGAATAAAGCAGCACTTTGATCCTTGTTCATCCCATTCACTGAAGTAGGCATATTTTCTGTATGCCAATCATTTGGGAATTGAAAAGAAAAATTCATTGTTGGGTGGATGAAAGTATTATCTTGAAAAAATCCTTTATCAGGGTTTGCACCGAACAATAAAGTATTCAATGGCTGAGGAAAGTCTTTCGAAAGATTAGCCTTAGTTTCCCAATCTAATTTCGTCGAAGTCTTAGTAATACTTTCCAATCTATCCGGGGTATACGGATGATCATTAAAATAACCTTTTGTTTCTTTTTGCTTGGTTAATATTTCCATCGACTTTGAAAGTCTCACTAAAATAGCTTTCATAGCATCAGGGTCATATCCGGCTTTTGAAGCAAGAGTAACACCTTCTTCATCTGCTTCTGTTTCGTGTGATCGGCTATACGAAGCCAATAGAAGACTATTGCTTGTAGCGATAGGAGCTGTTAATATTCGGCCTATATCCTCATCAATAACTTGTTCAACAATTCGTCCAGGTAATTCCAATAACTTTGGTAAAATACTATTACCCAATTGTTTTACTGAATGCCGGTTTTGAGCATGTATAATTTCATGCGCCATAACACAAGCCAACTCATCTTCACTTACAATTATTGATAAAATACCTCTGGTAACATAAACATATCCACCCGGCGTGGCAAAAGCATTTGGAATGGGATCATCTACAACATGAAATTGATATTCGAACAAGGGATTATCAAGGTGAGATACTAAACGATGCCCGATTGATGCCACATAATTTGTAAGATTATCATCATTATAAATGCCCATTTCTGACTCAACAGACTTTGCACTTTCTGCACCCAATCTTTTATCAATTTCTAAACCCTGGGCATTTATAGTAAGGACTGAAAAATAAAATAACGAAAGAATGGTAATTGCTTTATTCATAAGGATCACATTACATTTGTTTGAGAAGCTATGTTTTAAAACAGCTTTTTATGAAGAATGTTCAGTATGTTCACTTTGACTCATCGAAATGCGATTAATGATTTTCACCTAGTTAAGAATGCGTTGTGCTTAACTTAATAAATCACATCATATTCGATTTTGGAGTTTCTTTGCGAATAGAATATTTTAAAATGCCCATATAGGCCTTGTGGTAATGTGCTTGATAAGAATTGTTAATTCAAAAGATAACAAAACCTAATTTGAGAATGAACAAAACATTGGATAATTATAGTGATAAGGTGATTTTGGTGCTATTTTTTAAACACTGTCTTAAATTAAAAATAGGGATTCAAGCATGTTGAATCCCTATTTAATAACATCAATAAGAACTTATATTCTTATTCAACATTTGTTATTGTGACCACACTACGCGCAGGAATCACAACATTTTCTCCCGGCATTATTTCTTTTTGGAAAGCTAGATTATTATCATTCTTTCCATCTGTGAGGTAGGTTTTAAGTTTACCATTAAGTGATAAACCATTAAGATCAATATTTAACGGTACATCATTAGCTAAATAATTGGTGACTACCAGAGAAACTTCTTTTTTATCACTTGATACGAAGGCACAAGCCATAATACTGTTGAGCGACTGTTCATCTGTTTTAGCATCGCTTCGAGTTATTAAAACCCTTTGCATATCAGGCTTAATAAATCGGGAATAGTTTCCTAGTGCCCATAAGGTTTTGGAATCATAAATAGCCCCATCATTTTTGTTGTAATCGATATATACCAAGCCATCTTTATAATCGTATGGACTAATTGCAATCCACCATTGCCAAGAAGAGGCATTCGCAATTGCCAGGTCACTAAATATAACCCGAGAAGTGTACAAAGCCGTTTTCATACCCAAATCACGCCCGTTGCCTTCTATTTCAGAATTATTCTCGAGTACACAGTATTCACTCATCCAGAACTCCACTTCATGTGGATTATTCTCAATACTTTCCTTAACCTTCCGTCTTGTACTGGCCATTTCATCAACTGGCCAGGTAGTGTAATAACTGTGGGCAGCTACTTTTGGCGCTACATGTGACAACTCTCCCAAATATTCAGGGGATGATGGATCAAAGAAACTATAAACCTGAGATCCTCTGCCTGACTTATTACCATCCTCGTACATAAAATTGAGCTGGGCAGATTCAGGTATTTCAAGTAAGGCATCGACATTCTTTAGTTTAAAAGTCTGATTAATGATTTTTGTGGCTTCATAGATCTGAGAGTTTTGCGCAGGAGTACCTTCTTGACCCTTATTTGTCCAATCCCATTGAGGTTCGTTAAAGGGGCTGATGTACTTAAATTTAATACCATCCAACTCTTCAAGTTTTAATGCAATATCAGCTAAATAATTGGCAAAGTAGCTGTAGTTGCCTTCTGCCAGGTTATAGTTGTTTTTATCGGAAGAGTAGGCCTTACCATTTTTAGTAATACTTACAGGAGGGCTATTGACAAAGCCCACAAAATCAGCAACACCTCGTTCTTTGGCAGCTTTTAAAAACCAACGTTGCCCCTGCTGCTTATTCCAATCGTATATTTCTTTACTGGTCATAAATGATTCGGCTCTTCGCCATTCATCATTAATATTGCTATTAGTTCCCTGCTCGGCACTTCCTCCTCCAATATTAAAACGCCAGGTGTTTAAGCCAATGCCCAATGGATTACCATCGTCATCCTTTTCAGTGCTAAACAGCCAGTCAGCCATTTGTTCTTTTTTATTAAGTGGCCAATTTTTACCAACGAACTGGCAACTCCATGCATCAGATGCGCCGAAGCCATGTACCGTTTGACGTGTGTTATTAGCCTGGATGCTTAGTTTTAAAGCTGATGAACCATCCGGCTGTCCTCCATCATTCTTTTGGCATGATGTAACAGCTATAATAAGTGCTAGATATATTTTAATTATCATTTTATTCTTTGTCATATTAATCATTTTCAATCAACTAAAGTGGTATAATTGTGAATGAGTACCCGTAGGTATTATCCAATAATTTATACTCATCGTGCGTATCGTGCCCCCAACTGTTATCTCCTCCCACACCGCGTTGCCTTAAATCAATATTTACTTCAGTAATATTTCGCTGCGGGATTTGATAATAATGTGTGAGCTCATTATTTAAATCATCTATTGTAAAATGGTGGGTGCTCATCTCCAAAGGTTGATGCCCTTTAATTAAGAGTCCTCTTTCTTTTTCATTTACTACTTTCATCCATCTCACTTCAGTTTTATTTCCACTCTCCTGTGGCCATACATATGGGGTGTGCTGATCCGCTACTTTCCCACTATAAACATCTATTAGCACACCATTTTGCCTATCATTATAGGATTCGTGTGGGCCGTTTCCTAACCATTCTACCAACTTAAAGCCTGATGGCATAACAAGGTTCATACCAAAGCGAGGTAACTCAGGTAATTTACCTTTGCTCTTTTCAAAATCAACTTCTACCGAAACTGAACCATCCAAATGAATAATATAATTGACAGCATATTTCGATTGACCAACATTAATTATTGAACTGGTCTTAACAAGAACATTTCCATCCTCGTTTTCTTCTACTATCAGAGCAGTCAACTTTCGTTTTGATTGAACATCATACCAGGTACGGCAGCGATTATGCATTCCATTACCTCGGTCATTATTAGTTGGAACACGCCAGAAATTAGGTTGTAAGCCTCTCCGTAATAAATCCTGACTTTTAAACTTCCAATCGCTTATATTACCACTCTCCTTATCAAACACAATGATAAAGTCTTTACCGAAAATATAGTGCTTGTATTCATCCTCTGTAATTTCCAAAGCACCTATTGGTTCAGCAGACTTAGCTTTATCCACATGTATAGGTAATAAAAATTGCTCCGAAGCAAGCACATGACCTTTCTCTAATACACCTTCAACATTTTTTAATTTGATAAAGAAACTAATGAAGTATTCCAGACCACCTTCAGCTTGAAAACTATAGTCAATCGTAAATGATCTGTTCTCCTGAGGCCTGACCACCTTTTTAAAATTGATGACACCGTCTTGAACGACTTTGCCTTCAGCTTTAATTTCATATGATAATTCTAAGTTCTCCGAGTTTCTAAAGAAACTTTCGTTGTATAGATTGAATTTACCAATGGCTAAATCAATATTTGTCACCCAAAAATCCTGATATACTTTTCTTACTTCATGCAAAGCCGGTTTGGGCGATTGATCGGCAAATATCAATCCATTTAAACAGAAGTCACCATCCTGAGGTACATCTTCTGGCCCAAAATCACCTCCATAGGCCCAGTACTTTCTACCATCAGGAAAATATTGGGCAATGCCCTGATCCATCCAATCCCAAATAAAACCACCTTGTAGCTGTGGCTCCTTACGAATCAGATTCCAATAATCCATTAAATTACCATTACTATTACCCATCGCATGACTGTATTCGCATTGTATCATTGGCCTATGATCGTTCATTGTAACAAATTCTTCCACCTGCTCAATTTTATAATACATAGGGCAAACAATATCCGTATATGATTCTAGCCAGGCCTGCTCATATTGCACCAAACGACTATTATCTCGTTGTTTAATCCATGCTGCTGTAGATTCAAAATTTTGCCCAGAACCGGCCTCGTTGCCTAAAGACCATATGATGATGGAAGGAAAATTCTTATCTCGTTCCACCATATTCTTGGTTCGATCGAGATGAGCCTCCTTCCAGTCCGGATTATTACCCAAGGTTTTATCTAAGCTGTATCCATCATTGAGCCACGATCCCATACCATGACTTTCAATATTGGCTTCATCAATCACATACAGTCCATATTGGTCGCAAAGCTTATACCAATAAGGATCGACAGGATAATGACTACAGCGAACAGCGTTAATATTAAACTGCTTCATTAAAGTGATATCCCGCATCATCGATTCTTTTGAGACCACATGTCCATTATATTCATGATGCTCATGGCGATTGACGCCTTTTAATAGAACAGGCTGTCCATTCACCAACAATTGCTTATTCTTTAATTCAACGCTTCTAAATCCAACTTTTGAAGTTCTAATATCAATTACCTGTCCGTTTTTATCTTTATGCTCGACATATAAGGTATACAAATTTGGTATTTCAGCACTCCACTTATCCACTTTTTTGATGAGCTTTTCAAAGCTTAGATTGGAATCATTTGTTTCCTTTTCTTCATTAAAAAGCAAAGCGCCATCTTTATCTAGCAACTTAACTTCAACACTTGATAAATCATGATTACCCTCTAATTCAACTTCCAATTTGAATAAACCATTGGTATACTTTTTATCCAAACCAGATTGTACAAAAAAGTCTTTGATATGCTTCTGTGGTAGAGCATATAAATAGACATCACGTTCAATACCACTAAGGCGCCACATGTCCTGATCTTCCAGATAACTACCGTCGCACCAACGATAAACCTCAACAGCTAGTTTATTTTCACCTTTCTTCAGAAATTTTGTGATGTCAAATTCAGCAGGTGTTTTCGAATCTTGTGAATACCCAACTTTTTTACCATTCACCCACACGTACATCGCTGAATTAACACCTCCAAAATGAAGTATAATTTTATCGCCATCCCAATTTTTAGGAACTGAAAATGTTCGTATGTAAGAACCAACTGGATTGTACTCCTGAGGAATGATAGGAGGATCCATCTTGAAAGGGTATTTGACATTGGTATAAATAGGCGTGCCATAACCCTCCATTTGCCAATCAGACGGAACGGTTATTTTATTCCAATTATCAATAGCATAACTCAATTCATAAAACTTAACGGGCCGTTGTGCAGGATTTACGGACCATTGAAACGACCAGATACCATTTAATGAAAGATAGTATTCAGATTTCGTTTTGTCATTTAACTTAGCCTTCTCAAATGAACGATATGGGAAAGACCAGGCAAATGGATTTCGTTTTCCTTCCCTAACTTTCATGGGATTCTCCCAATCATTATTTGCTTTTGTAAATGATAGTGAAGTGCTCAGCAAAAGCCATATTATCATGTGTTTATAATGCATATCCATTGTCTTCTAATTAAAGTGATTTTTAAATCAACTTCTATTCTATTGCCTTTTAATCCAGTTAATGGCCAGATTAATCCATTCTATGGTGCCATTCTTTTCATCTCCCAGGCCAAACCCATGGCCGCCCGTAGGAAAAGTGTGTAATTCGAAAGGTACCTGATGAGCAAGTAGTTTTTCAGCATAAACTTTAGTCTCCTCATAGTCACAAACCTCATCATCAAGTGCATGAACTAAAAATGAAGTTGGGGTATTAGTATTTATTTTCTCCAAAATGTTCAGATCAGCTAATTCAGATTCAGTCATGGAGCGATGAAAAAGAGATTTCTCCAGCCATTCAACATTCTCTTCAGTTAATCTGGGGCAACCATAAATAATCAAGGAGAAATTCGGTTTTTGTTTATCTTTACTGCAAGCGTAAGCAGCTAAATGTCCACCTGCTGAGAATCCTAAAATGCCCACTTTATTAGCTTCAAAACCTAACTCTTGGGAATAACTACGCATCAATTCCAAAGCTCGTTGTGTATCCGTTATTGGCAAAAGTTCCGGCGTATTGGAAATTTCTTTTAACGGTAAGCGATATTTTAATACCGCAGCTGTAATGCCTTTTTCAGCAAGCCTTTTGGCCACATCATGTCCTTCATGGACAATGGCTTCCATTTCGTAACCACCACCAGGTAGAATAAGCACTGCTTTTTTACTATTCTCACCTACAGCTTCGTAAATATAAAGCTCCGGCTGAACCACATTAAAAACACAGCTTGTTCCCCATGCCTCCTTAGTTTCTTCTTTTAAGTTTGATTCTTTGGCAAATGGCATGTCTCCATCTTCCCATAATTGTATGCGCTTTTGTGCATGTACAAGATGGCTTAGAAGGAATAATGTTCTGATAATGATAAAAATCCGCATAGTAGGTCGTATGTCGTTAATCCTCTTCCTGACTTATCTTCATTTGAGATATAATCAGGAAGAGTTTAACAGACTTAATATTTAATATCCTTTGTTTTGTGTAAGTGTTCCTTCTGAAAGGTCTATCTCTGCCTGAGGAATTGGAAACAGCACATGTGTGTTTTCGTCAAATAATGAACCCTTTGCATTGCCTGCGTCATAATCCGAATTAGCGCCCATATTATAAGAGACAAACTCTTCCATTACCTCTTTTAATCGAGGTGAGGTCGGATATTTAATGCCTTTCTGCCTCTTCAAATCGTAATAACGATGCCCTTCCATTGCAAGCTCCATACGCCGCTCCGTATAAATATCAAGTAACAGATCATCTCCGCTTGAACCAATGGGTCCTAAACCTACACGATTGCGTACTTTATTGACAGAAGAAATAGCATCAGCTTCGTTGCTATTGTGCCATGCTGCTTCCGCATGTAATAAAAGTAAATCAGCATATCTGAAAAGAATATGATTCAAAGGTGTACGCGTGTGTTCCGATTGCGCTGGACGATCATTCCATGCTACCCAATATTTACGATTAATACGGCCTGTTTCATTTTCTGATAAACTTGTATCATAACTTGGATAATCGGCATCAACATAATCCCCCTCTTTAATAATCGTGGCGTTCCTACGTGGATCGGCAGCCATAAAATTATCCAAATAACTTGATGGCGTGCAGAATCCCCAACCACCATCAGCTCTACTTCGAGTAAACACAGGTAGTGCAGTACCGGCATCCAATACATCATGGTAAACAGTTTGGATCTCAAAAATAGAACCATTGCCATTGGCATTGTGCACACTCCAAACATTAGTAAACGGATCATTCAGATTATATTCACCAGAACCTATTACTTGCTCTGCTAAAGTTTCAGCATCGCTCCATTTTTCCTGATATACATAGGCTTTTACTAAATAAGCCAATGCAGCACCCTTTGTTGCTCTACCTACATCTACGGCACTTTGCTCTGAACGTTCAGGTAATACACTTGAAGCATCATTTAAATCCTGTTCAATCTGTTTCCATATTAACGTGGAAGCCACCCTTACTTGCTTTGGATCATTAACTGTTAAAGGTTCCAAAAGCAAAGGTACATCTCCAAAATTTCGAACTAACTCAAAATAGGCAAATGCCCTTAAAAATTTTGCTTCTGCTACCACTTTCATCTTTAGTGCATCACTGACAGGTGCTTCAGGAACATTTTTTATTACCAAGTTGCATCGGTAAACCTGCTCATACGCATATTGCCATTTATACTGCACCCATTCATTTTGCGGTGTAATATTAAAGCGTGCTAATTCTCCAAAATCGCGCTGATCACCCTCCAGGGAGTTGCCTTTAAAAGCGTCATCCGAGCAAATATCTCCAACCAGATAAAAAATGTCGTTTTCCCACCAATCTTCAGGACTTAAAGATGCATAACATCCTGATAAAGCCTTCAGACACTCATCTTCATTGGCAAAGTAGTTTTCAAGAACCTGCTTGCCTTGAATGGGTTGATCTAAAAAATCATTACACGACACGAGCAATGTGGCCAATATCGCAAATGCTGTAAATAGTTTATTATGTTTTTTCATCGTTTCGTTTTTCAAGGATTAAAATGAAATGTTAGCACCTACCATAAAAATACGAGGTAAGGGATATTGTCCCCAATCTATACCTCTTTCCAAGGCACTGCCTCCCAGATCAACATCAAGGCCATCAAACTTAGTAAGCGTAAATAAATTTTCGCCACCAATAAATATTCTGGCATTACCCAAATGCACTTTTTCAATCCAGGTTTGTGGGAAATTATAGCCTAGCTGCATTGATTTTAGTCTTAAGTGCGAACCATCCTCAATGTAAAAATCAGAATAGATAAAATTGTTATTGTCATCAATGGCTGCTAATCGTGGCTGCGTATTTGAAGATCCTTCACCATCCCATGCCTTATCTAAAAGGCCCGCAAAAGAATTGTAGCGTTCACTACCTGTTCCGGCATATGGTTTTACCGCATTTAGCACATCGTTGCCATAAGACCCGGTAAACAACATACTTATATCAAAGTTTTTATACTCAAAGTTGAGATTCATACCAAAGGTAAAGTCGGCTTCCGGGTTACCAATAACTGCTCGGTCATCAGCATTAATCAAACCATCACCATTCACATCTTTAAAGCGCATATCGCCTGGCTGAGCATGTGGTTGAAGTACATTACCAAATTCATCAGTGTAATTAATTACCTCACTTTCATTCTGAAAAATACCATCCGTGACCATACCAAAAAATTCACCTGCAACTCCGCCTTCAACAGTTCGTGTCAGATTCTCCAGACGCTGATGGTTTCCGCTCCAAATGGCTTCTCCTGCAACTAATTTTGTTATTTTACTGCTAGCCTTTGAAAGGTTTAGTGAATGAGTCATTCTGAAACCGGAAGCATACTCTTTTCGATAGGTTAAAACAAGTTCAAACCCTTTAGTTGTGAGTGTTCCAATATTTGCATAAGGCGTACTCCATGCTGAACCCAAATAATAAGGTATTGAAGTGGCTAATAACATATCTTTAGAGCGTCTTTCATAATAATCAACAGAAGCTGATAACTTTTGATTCCAGAAACCAAGGTCAGCACCTATATTCATATCTTCAACGGTTTCCCATTGTAAATCAGCATTACCCACTGATGCCGGTGCTTGTCCCAAGTTGATGTTTCGTTCTGCACCAAACACATATACCGTTCTTCCCAAGGTGGTCAATAGTGCATCGTTATCAATGTTGTCATTTCCAACTTGCCCCCAACCGGCTCTTAGTTTGGCCTGACTTAACCACGATACACTTTCCATGAATCCCTCTTCAGCCAGATTCCATGCACCGGAAACAGAAGGAAAGAAACCCCATCTGTTTTCCTTATTAAAACGTGATGAAGCATCAGCTCTAAATGAAGCTGTTAATAAATAACGATCATTAAACGAGTAATTAGCACGCGCTAAGAATGATTGTCGCGTATTTTTATTATTCGACCCGGATGCATATCTTTTCGTATCTTCTGTTGAATCGATATACCTCAGGTCAGGATGATTGTTTGGAGTATTATACCCTTCACCGTATAAATAACGATTTTCATCGCTCTCCAAGGTCATACCCGCTGTCATATTCAGCTTATGATTGTTTAACTGTTTCTTATAATGAATCAGGTTATTCCAGGTGTATTGAGTACGATTATTGTGGCTTCTTGTCACCCAGTTCTCATTATTGTAATCGGTTGATTCAATAAAATAAGTTGGACCAAAATCATTATTTTCCCATTGACTTATATAGAATGCAAATTTTGATTCAGCTGTAATGCCCAATCCAAAATCAAAGTTGGCAAATACATTACCTATGGTTCTTAAATAGTCAGTCTTATTAAATGAGCGTGCTAACTGCCCCATTGGATTTGGAACATCCGTATATAAAGTAGGATGATATATGCTAAATTCGTTTTTCCCTTCTTGCTCATAAGCTGGCAAATAAACAGGTATATTAGGCTCAACTCGTTGTACATCCCACACCAAATTAGGGCCATTGTCGGTTCTATCTTTACTCAGGCTTAGGTTTTGCCCGATTGTTAACCAAGACGCTAATTTGTATTCCGTATTTAACTTCATGGTAATCCGATCATACCCGCCGCCTTTGACTAATCCATCCTGTTTAAAATAGGAGAAGCCAGAAGCAATTTTCATCTCTTCAGTACCTTTATTTATACTGACTGAATAGTTTTGAATTGGAGCTACCTGAGTGACTTCATTCCACCAGTTGGTGCCAGTTCCAAAAGTTTCCGGATCGCTAAACGGAGCATCAAGCCCTGAATTTGTAGCTGCTTTATTAACTATTTTAGCATATTCAGTAGCATCTGCCATCTTTGGTTTCTTGGCTGCATCCTGAATGCTGTAAGTTGCATCAATAGAAATATTTGTGCGCCCGGCTTTAGCTTTTTTAGTTTCAATTACAATAACTCCATTCGATGCTCTCGAACCAAAAATAGAACTCGCCGATGCGTCCTTTAAAACCTGAACATTTTCAATATCCTTTGGATTTAACCAACTGATGTCGTCCATTGGCACATCATCTACCACATAAAGCGGGTTATTATTATTTATAGTAGAAATACCTCGAATTAAAATCGAAGCTTCACTTCCGGGAGACCCACCATTGGATGAAACCTGAACTCCGGCTAATTGACCTTGTAATGCTTGTGATACGTTTGCCACATTACGTTTCGCCAACTCATCACCTTTTACCGTTGATATTGCACTGGTGAGATCTTTTTTCTGTACAGTTCCATATCCAATCGCAATTACCTCACTCAGTTCAGTGAGCTCTTCAATCATATTAACATTAATAAGTGTTCTTCCATTTACAGATTCTTCAACTGTATTAAAACCAATAAAACTAAATACCAATATATCATTTGCTGAAGCTTGAATGGTATACTCACCATCAAAATTTGTTATGGTTCCAATAGTAGTCCCTTTTATACTAATTGAAACGCCCGGAAGCAATTCTTCTCCAGATTTCACACTACCAGATATGGTTAATGCATCCTGTGCTATGGAAGAAGGTATACATAAAACATTAAGCAGTAGAACTATTAATAACACTGGAAAGTGCCTGAATATTTTTTTCATAGTTCGCTTGAATTTTAGATTTAAAAATAGATTGTTGATATGTACATTAACTTATTCACTTCAAAACAATACAAACTTATCTATTCGTTACTCTATACAAAATAGGCAAATTGTCCAATAACAAAGTCCTATTGTCCATGCAATATTAAACTTTGATAGTTTGAACAAAAACACCTTTATCATGGATAATTACCCCCTTATCCCCCCTTCTAAAGGCAATATCATAAACGACCGATTTTATTTACATTTGAAATAAAAATATCTGTGAAATCTCATTTGCTGTTTTTTCTTCTATTATTATCTCATTCAGTTTTGGCCAAGCTGACAACAGATAGCCTGTATTTTAGAAATCTTAGAATGAAGGATGGACTACCGGGAAGCTCCATTAATACCATTATTCAAGATTCTTTAGATTTCATATGGATTGGAACTAATGATGGTTTGTGCAGGTATGATGGTGAGAATTTCAAGATATTCAAATCAGTACCAAGCGATATTCACTCTCTTTCCGATAATAATATTCAAAATCTTCATCTGGATAGTAAAGGTAATCTATATATTCTTACAGCCTATGGGTTGGATTATTTTAATTTAAAACATCAGATAATAAGTCGCTTAGGGTCTCAGTTTGAAGGTGAATTGGCTGATGCTTCACCAACTGATATTGTTGAAACAAGTACAGGTGATTTATACATTAGTTCCTACTATTCAGGGATTAGCTACAAAAAGAAAGCCGATAATTCATTTCGATATCTCCATAGTAATCTCGAGAAGAAATCAGCCTTATCTTCAGATCGAATAAGTCAATTGGCTTTATATGAAGACTCTCTATTAGTAATAGGATATTGGGATAGTGGTATAGATATCTACAATTTAAAATCAAATCATAACCAACCACTTGGGATTTATTCTGATGGGAAAACTATACCTATAAATGTAAATACCCTGGTTTTAGACAAAAATAGTGGCATATGGATTGGGTCGAAAGATGGCTTGTCATACCTTAACCTTGAAACCAAAAGGGTAGATAATTACATCCATAATAAAACCAAACAAAACTTTCTACCTGATAATGATGTGATCTCACTCTATATCGATAATGACGAAAACCTTTGGATAGGTACACGTGATGGAGGTCTATCAATCGTTAATAGTAATGAACTGCTAAAAAAAGGGGTTAATGCAAAGTACTCTAACTACACATCGAATTATAATCAAGGTAGCCTTTCGTATAGAACTGTATTAAGTATTTTTAAAGATCGGAGTAATGATATGTGGATCGGCACACATGGAGGAGGGCTTAATTATGTTGAAAACCAGAAGAACAGATTCTCTTTATTACAACATCAACCAGGAATTCAAAACTCATTGTCGTACAATAAGGTTTGGGGCATAACAGAAGACCAAAGAGGAAATATTTGGTTAGGAACGGATGGTGATGGTGTGAATGTATGGTCTAAAACCAAGGGCATTATTAAGCATTTTGTGAAGGATGAGAATAAAGCATCATCGATTAGTGATGATGCCATCATCAGCGCATTTACTGATCACCTTGGAACCGTTTGGTTGGGCACATACGAAGGTGGCATTAATCGGTTTATACCCGAATCACAATCATTCAAAAGTTACTCAGTTCAAAATGCCTTATTGCCTGCAAACGATGTTAGGTGTATTTATGAAGATGATGAAAACACGCTTTGGATTGGCTTAAACCAAGGTGGTGTTTGTTATTATAAGCGAGATGAAGATCGTTTTATACCACACCCGCTGTTTAATAATGAGGATGTTAGAAGTGTCTGTAAGATTAATAACCAATTATGGGTTGGAACTTATGGAGATGGACTTATTAGTCTAAATCTGATAAATAAAAAAATAAAAAGGTACAATTCAAATGATTCAGATTCCAGTACAATATGTCCACCAATTATTTTTTCTCTCTTTTCTGATTCAAACAATACTTTATGGTTAGGATCTGCAAATGCAGGTCTTTATAAACTAAACATTAAGGAAGAAACCTTTGAAATGTACCAAACAGCAGATGGACTTAGCAATAACAAAGTGCATAAAATATTAGGTAATAAGTCTAATGAGCTTTGGTTAAGTACTAATAGTGGAATTTCAAAGTTTGATATTATAAAACAAACATTCGTTAATTATGATTGGCATCAAGGAGTTCAATCTGAAGAGTTTCATAACGGTTCAGGCATAATAACCACCGATGGGCTTTTCGTTTTCGGTGGGATTAAAGGTGTAAATATTTTTAATCCATTGGATTTCAAATCAAAAACAGCTAAGTCAAAAGTTCGTTTTACAGGCTTAAAAGTTCTGAACCAGCCTGTAAGCGCTAATAAAGAAGGTGTTATTGAAACAAGTATAGAATTTAACCCGGAAATTCATTTAAACTATCGCCACTCCATTTTTACAATTGATTTTCAATCGATTCAGTATCCTAGTTCGGCTGATATTACGTACCAATACCTATTAGATGGATACGATAAAGAATGGAGTAATGCAGGACCTGAAAAATCCGTCACTTATAGAAATCTTCCACCCGGAGAATACATTTTCAGAGTACGAATCGCAGGAAAGGCAGAGGATATGGGTAACGAGGCTAAATTAAATATTTACATGACACCTCCTTACTGGAAAACTAAAATTGCATTTTTGATCTACTTTCTCCTTTTGTCAGCCATTATTATTGGGATTTTTAGATATAGAGTAGCACAGTATAAAATTCGAAACCGATTAAAATACGAGCAGAAACTCCGATTAAAAGAGGGAAAACTTCATGATGAAAGACTGGAATTCTTTACTAATATATCACATGAACTCAGAACGCCACTTACTATTATTAATGTAGCCATAGATGAAATGGCTCTTCTTAAAAAAAGCTATCCAAAGATTAAAAAGCCGATTGATGCTGCCTTAGCAAATTCCAATAGACTTCTGGAATTAGTTAATAAACTACTTGAATTCAGACAGGTTGAAAAAGGAGTATCAAGTTTATCAGTAAGTGAAATAAATCTAAATGCTTTTCTAGGTGAGTTTCTAAAAGGTTTTCGCGAAATGGCGAAACATAACTCTATTAATTTAAAACTATTAGTTCCAATAAATGAGTTAACGCTATGGGTTGATGTTGACAAATTTTCTATGATTCTGAATAATCTCCTTTCAAATGCTTTTAAACATACACCTGCTAAAGGAGAAGTAATATTAAGTGTCGATGAGGATAACACAAACATTATACTTAAAGTAGAGGATTCGGGAAAAGGTATCCCTAAAAATATTCAAGGGAAAATATTTAAGAGGTATTACAAACTTGAAAATGAATCAACTAATACTGGGATTGGTTTGGCCTTGACAAAGTCATTGGTTAACCTGCACAATGCAGATATTAATGTTGACAGCACCATAGGTAAAGGTTCTGTATTTACTGTACTCTTTTTAAAGGGCAATAAACACTATTCCCCCAAGCAGTTTAGTTTGGCTTCTGATAAAGAGGAAGTAAATAATACTGATGCTTCAGAACTTGAACAAATTGAAATTAAAAATAATGAGCAAGTAATATTAATTGTTGATGACAATCTGGAGATACTTGATTTACTGAACGAGAAACTGGGACAGGAGTATAAAATAATAAAAGCAACAGACGGTCAACAAGGTGTAGAACTAGCAAAGAAGTACAGTCCGAATCTGGTGTTGTCTGATATAATGATGCCCATTATGTCCGGCACCGAATTATGTAATGAGCTTAAAAATAATGTGCAAACCAGTCACATCCCGATTATTCTATTAACTGCTAAGGGAACTACTGATGATGAAATCCAAGGCTTAAACGTGGGTGCTGACGACTATATTTCAAAACCATTTAAAATATCATTACTACAGGCACGAATTCGATCAATTCTCGAAAATCGCATTAAAATTTACAACTATTTTGCAAGCAACTCCGAAACAAACGAAATAGTAGAACAGATTGAAGAAGGTAACTCCAGAGAGGTAGAATTCTTAGCTAATATTGAAAAATATATTCTTCAGAATTACCTAAGTAGCGATGTTTCAGTTTTTGAGTTAGCCTCTGAATTAGGCTTTAGCAGGACAACTTTATATCGTAAAATCAAAAGCTTAACTGGCCTATCAATCAATGCATTTGTGAGAAGTGTAAAAATAAAAAAGAGTGCTGAACTTATTAAGCAAGGAATGAATGTATCTGAAGCAGCTTTTTATATAGGTTTTAATGATTTAAAATATTACCGAGAGAACTTTAAAAAGCAAATGGGTAAGAATCCTTCTGAATTTAAGTAATAATGATCAATTGTATTGATTCATAATTACTACGTCCATTCTACAGGTATAAAATAGAACGCTTTAAAATAAGGGGTAATTTGTCCTAAGTACCCATCGAAACGAACAATCTCATTTCAATAGTTCAGATAAGGCATCCATAAAGGATTAATATGTAGCAACATGTAAGGTAGAATCACTTGCGAACAAATTATCCCTTAAGATTGGACATTAAGTAACCCAATCCAACTAGAGCTATAAGTTAAATTTGTTTTATGGCTTAACGGTTCACATTCAAAACAAAATAAAGAACAAAGAAGTTGCCATACTATAGAATTGAAACGTACACAAAGGTGCATGTCCTAAGTATGTATTAAACTTCATTTAGTGAGAAAACTATTCGCATTATAATTGAATAATATGATTTGTTCAGAATTGACATTAAAGTGTTTGAGAATTGTAATGTGAGAATAAACGTAAATCTTTTTATATGAAATACGCCTTCGTAAAAAAAGTATTCCATACAAGCCTTAATGGCTAATGAGGGATTGTTTTACAGGCGAGTTTTATTCCGATGCCTCCGATAACCAGGGAGGATTGGAAGACAATCGAAAAAAATAATCTTATGAAATCTTTATTTAAAATACCATTTACTTTTCTGTTGGCTGCAACAATTTTATTTGCATGTGAAGATGACAAAGCCCCTGGGACTCCTCCCACAGCTGATAATGTTACGAATGAAATAAAGGCTGAACCAGGAGATGATATTGTTTTTGAAGGAACATTCTCTGTTGAAGATGGTTTTTCAAAAATATCTTTATCAAACGCCGAAATAATACTTGATAAACAAATAGTTTTTGCCAATCATGTTACAAAATATTATTTGGATTATAAATTCACAGTGCCAGAAGATGCGTCATTACAAATTTATGATGTTACCATTACTGCAGAAAGTCTGTCAGGTTCTAATAAAACGTTTACAACAAAAGTTGACATTGCAACGCCTCCTAATGCAAACGTATCAGGCGATTTTGTAGCTCTACCTGGTAATGACATAGTCTTTGAAGGCTCTATAAGCGACGATCATGGTTTAACAGAAATTAAACTTGTTAATGCCGGGATAGGGTTAGATCATGTCATTGAATTAACTGGCAATCCTAAATCGTATGATCTGAATTATACCTATAGCATACCTGCAACATCAGAAATGAAAATGCACAATGGTATTATTGAGATTTCAAACCTGGCTAATCGTATGACTACGATTCCAATGAAGGTGAATCTTTCGGGTGCTGATATTGTCTATGAGAATATTTATATCGCTGGAGGATTTCAGTGGTGGACATGGAGTGCAGAATTAGGCTTTCCAATGGATCAGGATCCTGAAGATGACAAATGGTTTGAAATACCTGTTCATTGCTGGGATGGAGAATACGAAGAATTAAAATTCTTAGGTCAGTTGGCTTGGGCACCAGACAACTGGGGATTAGTTGACCAAGCAGATCCTTCAAAAGGAATGCTTAATGATGAAAACAGTGCCACTATTCTGTTGGGAGCAAATGGAGCTAATCCGGCCTACAAAAAAGTGAGGTTTAATCCTTACATCATGCAGTATACAGTAGAAGATATTACTGACGTAGTTACTCCACAAGATCAAATGTTCATTGTTGGTAAAGGTTTTCCACAATATCCAAATCTGGACTGGAATCCAAGTGAGGCTATCCCGATGGTAAAGAACCCATATGGATATGGCGAACATATTTTCCTAATTGAAGGCTTAGAATTTTCGGATGCTGTTGATATGAAATTTATTGGACAGAACGACGGATGGGGGCCATACGATGCTGGTTTTGATGTTGTTGAACAGCAAGCTGTAGCTCCTGTTTCATGGGTTAAGATTAAGGAAGGCGACGGAAGCAAAGACTTGAAGTTTACTGATCAGGCAGGAACTTATACAGTTCTATACGACTATTATTTAAAGCGTGCTTTAATTTGGAAAGAATAATCTGTCACGTCAACATAATTAAGTCCACCATTCAATAGTATTGGTGGACTTACTTTATATTATTCCGTTATGAAAATTAAGTTTTACCTAATTTACATTGGGATTGTTGTGCCTTTACTTTTGGGCTGCAATAACAAGGTAGTGACTGATAAACACAATTTTAGCGCAATAGATTCTCTATTTAACGCTGCGGTTGAGAATAATGAGATTCCTGGTGTTGTAGCATTGATTTCTCATCAGGACAAGATTATTTACAATAAGGCATTTGGATTTAGAAATATCGAAGAGGATGATCTGTTAAAAGTCAACGATATTTTCAGATTAGCTTCCATGACTAAAGCATTAACTGCCGTTGCTATATTACAACTTCAGGAAAAAGGTTTATTGGAGGTAAATGATTTCGTATATAAATATTTACCGGAGTTTAAAAATCCTAAGGTTTTAATTGAAGTATTACCTGATTCATCCTTTACGTCAAAACCATCAATGTCGGAAATAACAATACATCAACTGTTAACACATACTTCCGGCCTGAGTTATGCCAATGATGATGATTATGGCGCTCTGGTAATAAAAAACGATGTATGTGAAGGTTTTGGCTACGATAAACGCACTGCAAGGGAAAACATAACTAAAATTGCGGACTTGCCCCTATTACATGAGCCGGGAGAAGCTTATACATATGGTTTGAGCTACGACGTACTTGGGGTTATAATCGAACAAGTTTCCGGTCAGCGCTTCGACCAATACATAAAGAAACATATACTAGAGCCTTGTGGCATGAAGGATAGTTACTTTATTGTGCCAAATAGTGAGAGGTATCGATTACCGAGTGTCTATGAGCCAGCTAGACATGTTGGAATCCGGCCTGCTTCCTATCCCGATACAACATACCCATGTCTTAATTATCGACGCTTTTTTTCGGGTGGGGCTGATTTATGCTCTACGGCGAAAGATTATCATGCATTCCTAAGGATGCTAAAAAACAAAGGAGAAATTAATGGGCAACGCTTGCTTCAAGCGAAATCGGTTGAAAAGATGCTGCGTAGACAAACCAACCTGGGAGAAGGCGATTCCTACCAAGGATATGCAGCATGGGTTACAAATACACATGGGGCAGAAACAAGTGTTTTTAATGAAGGTAGCTATGGTTTTGGAGGCTTTTTTGACACTTATAGTTGGACCGATCCTAAGGCAAATATTTCAGCAGTACTTCTATTACAAATGTACCCTGGCAACAAGCATCAAATACATGAGAAATTTCAAACACATACATATGAGTTATTAAAACCTTAAATAATTATTCACTTAAATCCCTTTATCATGAAACAATTTTTACTAATAATTATCTCTACATTTTTATTTAATGTTGGACTTAGTGCACAGGTTGATGTTACTTTTCAGGTTAATATCAGCGATAAAACAGACTTCTATACTGGCGGCTCTGTTTGGGTGTATATGGATGCCGATTGGAACGAGTACTATACAATGACTGACGATGATCAGGATGGCATTTATACCTACACAGTTTCCAAAGCAGAAGGTACTGATATAACTTATAGCTATTCTTATCAAAATGGAGCGGATGAATGGAATGATTATGTAGTTGAATCGGTTCCTGAAGCCTGTGCAGATGGCAACGGCTTTCGAACATTGACAGTGCCCGCGAATAACATTACACTTCCAGCTGTGTACTATGGATCATGCTCAGATGATATAAGCGCCAACTTTAGAGTAAATATGTCTGATATAGGTGATTTAACAGGTGATGTTTACTTCGTATGGTGGGATGATAATGCCCAAACCGATGTTTGGGAAACCATGAGTTTGACAGATAATGACATATATATATTTACAAAATCAGGCTTAACTCTTAGCCAAATAATTTATTATTATTTCGCATACAACGAGAGTGGTAGTTATGAAACTGTTCCAGCCGCATGTGATGCAGGAGACGGATATAGAGGGTTCACTCCAACAATGGGTTACGAACAACTACCTGCATATATGTTCTCCAGCTGCGACGAACAACCACCAGCTCCAAATGTAATGGTAACTTTCAGTGTTGATATGAGTCAGACAACCGTTATTAATAATGATGTACAGGTTGTTATTAAGAACCCATGGATATGGACATCTTTAGTGGACCAGGGTAATGGAATTTGGTCAGCTACCGTTGAACTTGCTCCAAATCAAACTTATCCTTACACTTTTGTAAATGGAGGACAGGATTATTGGGACGGAGAAGAGTCAATTACAGGGGATTGTAATAAGGGTACAGCTAGCGCACCAGAAAGACATGTTGAGGTAATTGAAGATAACATCACATTACCAACAGTTATTTTTGGCACTTGTGATGAGGCCACTGTTCTGTCTGAGATTATTGGCTCAAATATTAAAGTTTATCCTTTACCAGCAGATGAGATGTTACATATTACGAGTGATGAAATAATTGAATATGCAGAGATACTATCCATCTCCGGAGCACTCTTACAGAAATCAAAAATCAATAAGAAGCAAGCAGGTATCGAAACAGCTTCACTAGATAATGGTTTATACTTACTAAAAGTAAAAATGCCAAACAGGCAACAAACCAGAAAGATAATCATCCAACATTGATTTAGCTATTGGCCGACATGTTAGTGTCGGCCAATTTTTTCAATTTCGCAGCATGAAGTATAGAAAACTTCTAATATTGACACTTTAAACCTTAGCTCAATCAATGATAGCAGCTTTGTTATACGGAAACATTATTTTCACAATTCCCATTCAAATGATGTTTTGTTCTTTAAAATCATTAATGGTGGGCTCGATTGGCCAGGAACCTGGGGCAATTTGGATGTTAATAACAGCGTGAAGATCTGGAGATATTTTGAATCTAAAATGTATTTATCTGATAATTCATTAACTAATTAAATGTTGCATAAAAATCCTTAAGAATTTCATTCTTATTGAATTCTTCCCAAATAAATATCTTTTTCATGGATAGTGAATCGACTTGCCACTGCCCATCAGCATATTCCGAGGTTGATACTTTGGTTTTCGTAGCCCATTCGGGATTCTTAACAATTGCAACGGCCGCCATATCAAATAATGAACGGGAAGGTGGTTCTCCATAATACTCGGCATTTTCGAACAAGCTATACGAATAATCACCAAAGCTCGAGAAAAGTCCTCCATGTCTGCCTTCAACCAATTGCGTCGCCTTTGGGCCCTTTCCTTTCATGTTAATCTCTATATCTTTTCTACTTACTTTAACTGCATCAGTGCCATCCGGTAGTCCGTATCGACATACAGGCATCTCAAAATGAATATTAGTCTTCAATAAAAAGTTGAGCGCATCAATATCATTCTCTAGATTGTACTCTCCGGGTGAAGGATAATTAGATCCCAACCAAACCAATCGTATTTTTGTAATAATTTCAGGATTTTTTCGAACTGCCAAAGCTACATTTGTTAGTTTACCTACCGCAATAAGCACCATAGTATCGGGTTCAGACATGGCTTTGTCAATAATAAAGTCTACTGCATCCTTTCCATCAAAATGCATTTGTTCAATGCTATCAACAATTTCACTGAAATTGGCATTGGCTCCATTAATTAAAGGGATGTGAGTTGCATTACAAAGTCTTAATACCCTTAAGGCTTCGGCGTAATGTTTTTCAATATTCCCGCCATTTGTGGTTGCATTCACGGTAATTCCTTTAATATCAAACTTATCGTTTAAAACGGCATAAGCAATGGCATGTTGATCATCTAATTCATTATTGGCATCAGTATCCAGAATGATACTAATTCTATTATTATTCGAATTAATTTGTTCTTGATCAGAGCTGTGAGTCTTTTTGAACTCACAACTATGCAATAATGTGCTGGCAATCAACATTACATAAATAACACCAGTTAGCTTCTTCATAATTGTCACTTCTTATTATTATTTAGTGTTAGATCCTCTAATAACGGTATTGATGATTGAGCGCCATTTCTTGTAACAGAAATAGATGCCGCGTGATTGGCAAATATGATTGCTTCTCGCAAACCTTTATTTTGAGCCAACGCTGCCACTAGATAACCATTAAAAACATCCCCGGCTGCCGTTGTATCGACTACTTCAACTTTATAAGCACTTGTAAAAAACGCTTCACCTGACTTTGTTACACAATAGGTGCCTTTTGAACCCAGCGTGATCACAACTGCTTCATTTACTTTGTTTAAAAGAATTGATGCTGCTCTTTTAATCTCCTTTTCATTGGACAAGGATAGTCCCGTTAAAATCTCAGTCTCTGATTCATTTGGTGTAATTATATCAACCAACTTCAACAATGCATCTGATAAATACTGTGCAGGTGCTGGATTTAATATACATTTTAAGCCATTTTTCTTGCCAATATGCAGAGCTCGTCCAACAACATCAATAGGAGTTTCTAACTGAACTAATAGTACAGAGGCTTTGGCAAATACCTTCTCTGATGAGTTTATATCCTGAATGGATAAGGCATTATTTGAACCAGGGGCTACAACTATGGCATTCTGTCCATTTGATTCGTTCACAACAATCAGGGCCACCCCTGAAGCATTGGTTTCGTCTTTAAATATATAATCGGTACTTATGCCCTCTTCTTTTAAACCTTCCATAGCCCTATGTCCAAAGTCATCCATCCCCAATTTACCAATAAAAGTAACTTCTCCACCTCCTCGGGCTGCGGCAACAGCTTGGTTTGCACCTTTTCCTCCAGCATAAATCTGAAAAGTGCCACCAAGTACTGTTTCGCCTGGTTGAGGTATTTTTGAAGACCGGACAACCATGTCTGTATTACTACTTCCAACTACAATTATTCTGGACATCTTAAATATTTTTAATTAAATCGTGCAAGTATGATTAATGCCAATCCGATCACAAAGAATCCAAACATAAGGGCAAGCAATGCATTCGTTCCTTTGGGTGCATTTTTAAATTCTTTCCAGACAAAAACGCCCCAAATTGCAGCTATCAAGGTCGCTCCCTGACCAAGTCCGTATGATATAGCGAAACCTGCTTTACCTGATGCTATCATATTAAACAACATACCCAGGCACCATATTCCACCTCCCAATAAACCAATAGCATGAAGCTTAGTGTTTCCTTTTTTGAAGTAATCAGCATAGGAAACTTTATCTCCATTAATTGGTTTAAACATGAACCAGGTATTAAATAAAAAGTTAGATACAAATATTCCAATTGAAAAGATAAAAACAGCCGTGTATGGCGTTAACATCCCTGTTTGTACTTGAGCAAAATTCGGACTCATTGAGGCCGCTACAAATCGATAGAAAAAACCCATCAACACACCCGCAAATAACGACAATGTAATGCCTTTTAATGAAGTTGCACCGTTACTAATTTTCTTATATGCCATGGCGTCAAGAATGATGGCCAGAACAATAAAGGTAACACCGGTAAATAATAATTTAGGATCACCTATCGGTGTAGCAATATAATTAACAATAACCCCAAGAACTAATGCTATTCCAATTCCGATTGGAAAAGCTATGGCCATACCGGCAACTTCAATGGCTGCGACAAGTAAGAGGTTGGCAATATTAAATATGACTCCGCCTATAAAAGCTAATAGCAAAACGGAAAAAGTAGCATGCGTTAAATTCTTAATAAAGCCTTCACCTTCGCCTCCAATATTGCCCAATGTTAATCCCAGCACTAAAGATAATAAAATAACACCCAGGGTATAATCCCAATAAAAAAGTGGAAAACTCCAATTTTTCGAAGACAGTTTTTGGGTATTGGCCCATGATCCCCAGCATAACATAGTGATAATAGTTAATACCACTGCAAGCGAATATGATTCAACTATAAACATACGAGTAGATTAGTTAACACAAACGTTATTACTAATGTAGAAAATATTATTCTATTCAAACGCTTTACAACCAATCTATTCAGTCCACAAATTTTAAAACAGAACCAACGGGAAATTATGAGGTAATAAAAAAGCAGTTACATCGACAAGCGAAGTAACTGCTTTTCTTCAAGGAGTGGGCCCACCTGGGCTTGAACCAGGGACCCCCTGATTATGAGTCAGGTGCTCTAACCAACTGAGCTATAGGCCCGGCTTTTAAAGGCGATATCACCTTTTCAGCGGATGCAAAAATATAAAGGAATTTGTTATTATCAAAAGTCTAAGGCAATAAAATGTTGATAGCTATAGTATTATTTTAAACAGACTTGCATAGTTCGCAGATAAACAAGATGATATAGCTATCCATCCTGATAAAGTTTTTCAATGGCTTTGGCTAATTCATAATCTTTTTCTGAGATTGAATGAATGTCTAATGTATAAACTTCAATTCTTAAATTTTTATAGGAGAATAAACTGAAATTTGGATGATGATTATGTGTCTCAGCTATTTGAGCCATAGCATTGATAAATTCTATCGCTAAAAGAAAGTTGGCGAATTGATATTCACGTTGAAGCTTACCATCTATAATATGCCAATGTTCAGGTAAATACATTGTTTTTCTTTAAATTGAAACGATATGGTTAAAGAATTGTTCGATTAGCGTTTTATCATTCGATCTAGAATTCTTATGGCAATCGCTAAAACTAATAGTATAAGAATACCTATGGTATAATATTTAAAAATATCGAATCGTAAAGTGTGATGCGGGATAGAATTATTAAAATTATATGCCCAATTGCCGGCCAGAGCTCTTGCCGCGAATCCCCATAAAAGGGCTAGTGAGCTTGAAGTATATATTGTTATTTTATAAATCGATTCTAAACTATTCCAATACTTCTTTTTAATTGATTGAATCAATAAAGCCAGACTTATAAATAACGACCAGGCTGCTAATGTACCAATTGGGCAATCAGTACCAATAAAAGGTTTAACTAATAGAGCTGATTTTGAGATAAAAAGATAAATATCAAATGCAAAAATAAGTAGTAAGGCAGCTGGGTATATTAATCTTTTCATATTTCAATGTACGAAAGATTCCATATTCACAGCAAATATGGAATCAATTGTATTTACTTATTTTCCGGCCAGATTGCCTTCAATTATTCCTTTGATTAAGGCAATTACACCAATAACGAATAAAATTGGGGGATAATAAAAGATATATCCCGCAGCCAGTCCACCAAAGAACCATACTGCTGCTATTATCATCATAACAATTCCACCAAGTACGCCTTTTTTCATACCCTTTTTCTCAGCACCGAAAAACCCTTCTGATGGTTCTTCATCTGCAGCTTCCTCCTGCAATTTTTTAAGTCGGATAGCTTCAGTATCGTCCAATTCTCCCTGTTCACAGGTTCCGGAAAAACTTGGTTTTTCCATTGTTATACCGCAGATAAGTCCAATTGAAGGATTAAATTTTCGTTGGGTACAGATTTTACACTGTTGTAGTTGCATTGTTGCCATAAATATAAAGTTTGGTTATTAGAATGTTGATACGG
The DNA here is from genome assembly GCA_947503525.1 of uncultured Carboxylicivirga sp. Lineage (GTDB taxonomy): Bacteria > Bacteroidota > Bacteroidia > Bacteroidales > Marinilabiliaceae > Carboxylicivirga. Next base: position 525,576 of record CANNEA010000002.1, read on the forward strand.
AATATTAAGTATTATGATTCGTTTATATTCTAATGCAGAATCATTCTAATCAAGAATTGATATCTCTATATTAATGTCTATCTTTAATTATCACTAAAAAAATGGTTTATGAATATCCCAGTACTTATTGCAGGTGTGTTGGCTGCTATGGCCACAATTGGTCATTTCACTGTTGGCCGAAAGCTTTATTTAAAGCCTTTGATGGATTCTGATATGGATTTGATTCCGAAGAAAGTTATGCAAACGGTATTTCATTATGTTTCCGTTTATCAGGTATTATCTTCATGGATGTTGATTATGTTAGGGATTCGTGGCGATAACTGCATGTTTGATCCTACTTTGGCTCTCTCATTTATAGCTTATAATTATGCTATTTTTGGCATTACACAAATTATTATAGCTCTTCGGTCGAAAGTACCCGGAGCATTATTTAAGATGTTCCAGTGGATATTCTGGATAATTATAGCTGCTTTAGTTTTATATGGAGTCTACTCCAAAATGTAATTAAATAATAAGAGGCCGTACACACATTTGTGCACCGCCTCTTACATCTCCATGAACTGATTAGGATTGTTATGATTCAAGCTTATTGGATGTAACCCATTCGTTGTAGGCTCCATCATAAACTTTTACGTTGCTATAACCTAATTTCGTTGTTAAAATAGCATAAAGTAATCCTGCTCGTGTACTTGTTTGGCAATAAAGAATTACCTCTTTGTCTTTTGTAACTCCCTTTGATGTAAATAGTTTAATTAATTCATCAGTTGACTTAATTAAGCCTTTATCATCACGCATTAGATCAGAATTGATACTAATTGCACCAGGAATATGGCCTTTACTTTTTGGATCAGTACCATTAAAATAAGCATCAGCTCTGGCGTCAACTAACACAGCGCCGCTATTGTTAAGCTTGGATTTAACATCTGCTTGTGAATAATAAGTAGCACGATTTAGTGTGGCATCCACTTTACATTTTTTGGTCATCTTTGGATTTCTGGTTACCGGCTTTCGTGAAGCTTTCCAGGCATCAAGATTCCCATCCAATAATTTCACGTTTTCAGCGCCCATCATTTTCATAACCCAATACATGCGTCCGGCGTTACTGCCCTTATTGCAATACAGGATAATCTCTTTACTTAAGTCGACGCCATGATTACCAAACACTTTGGCTACTTCAGCATCACTTTTTAGTATTCCTTCAATAGGTGTTTTTGACGATAATTCTTCAACAGGAAGGTTTATTGCATTTCGAATATGTACCTTCTGGTATTCAGTTTTCTTACGTGCATCAATAATGATACAATTCTTATCGTTAATCTTTCCTGAAAGTTCTTTAACTGAAATAAAATCTCCCTGTGCAAAACTTGCTGATACAAAATAAACCAGCAAAGCAGCTATAATGCTTAATCGTTTCATATTTTCAGTTTTAATTTTTTAGAATTTAACTTGTAATTGAACATACAAACCGTCGTTTTTCGTTTCGGTAGGCTTTTCTGCTCGGTATAAATAATTGACTTGCAGTCTGGTCCAGTCATTAAAGAAATAATTGGCGCCAAATGTCATCACGTCTTCTTTATAATCATTGATACCGGCATCGAAAAATTCATACTTAAAAACTGGTTGAACCATCCACTTTGTCATATACATGGCTTGAACATATGCTCCACTTCGTTTTTCTCCAAGAGCAAGAAGTTCTCCTCCACAACCACCACCAAGTGAGCGGTCATAGTCGCCTTCATCAACGATGTATTCAGCCATCATTCTGAAGTTCCCTTTTGTGATTTCTAATTCAGCCGCATAAGATGTACGGTCTTTATCTTCTGTAGTAGGGTGTCCATAACGGAATGATCCACCGAAATATAAGAAATCAAGAGGATGGACTACTAAACGGCCAACCCAATCTTTTGCAGTGTTATTATCTTTTCTAAGACCTGCACCATTCATATAAGCCAAACGGTATTGAACTAAAGTACTTCTATCGCCGCCCAAAACCATTAATCCAATATCGCGTTGGGGAACGATAAGCTGATCAGCAGCTCTTGAACGAAAGATCGTATGGATACCGCTACAAGGCGTTCCACCCAAATCCATACTGAAAGGAGACTTAAAAGAACCTACTGAAATATTAGCCCATTCCCAGCGATTGTAAGAAAGAAAGGCATCCAATAAATAAGCATTTCCATCACCAAGCATTGGACTCATCTCCATCACCACGTAGTAGGAGAAATCGTAAGGTATATTTCCGGTTGCACCCAGGCGGGCACGACGGAATTCAAAGGAGTTTTCACCTTTGTCAGTAAATTGATAATTATACTCGGACTGTAAGAATCCAAATATTTTTAATGCTTCATCGTCACTTGCTGCTGATTCGCAACCTTGAGCCAAGCCTTTTAATGGAAGCAATAACATGGCTAAAAGAAATAATATTGAAAAATGCTTCATGATTTGAATTTGCTTAGGTAAATAAAAGAAGGTGCTGCTGATTTTGTAGCAACACCTTCAAGATTGCTATAACTAAGTGTGCAACTTATTGTACTAATGGAAGATCAAGAGAATTAGAATCGCCACCCCACTGGTTTGTAGTCCATGCTGTGTTAGAATTATATAACTTATTCATACCGAATGTTAAGCTATAGGCATCGTATCCAATAACACGCAAGTAAGCTGTAATAACAGCTGATGTTTGTCCAGTGTAGCAGTAAGTCACTACTTTTTTAGAAGGATCAAGATTAGTCATTGTAGCATCACCACTTTCCAATGGCTCAATTAACAATGGTAATAAACGCTGTGAGTTAGCGATATGACCAAATGCGCTGTAATCATCTCCACTGAAATAATTATTTACAAAGTAGTTCGAAGGGTTGTCTACAACATCCTGTGCACTAGCTGTCTTAAAACCTTGCGATACTACATACTCTACACGCTCTTTTAAGATATCGGCACCAAGAGTAGCTGTAGAAGGGAAAGCAGGAATATCATAAACCATTCTATCAGGAGCTCCGTCATAAGCCCAATTAGAATGATCTTTTGCCAGGTCAGCAATATTATCATTCCAGCTAGAAGCTGTTGTTGCACTCCAACCACTCATTCCCCACTTCATGGCCTGTGCATCATGGTAACCATATAGTCTTAATAATGAAGTGTAATAACAAGCCGTTTGTCCTGAATAACAAACCACTAAAACTGGTTTGTCTGCTTTGGCCGCTTCTGTTAGTATCTCTGAACCGGCAACATTATGTGCATCTTGAATATGACCGGCAGCAAATGCAGATGCCTCACGGATATCAATGACATAATATCCACTAACATCTCCTGAACTGTAACCACCATGAACGAATTTCTGTCCTGCGCTATTCTTAATTACATGGTTCAAATCCATATCAATGTCTACCAGGTGATCCATCAATGTTTCAGCAGGATTAACTTCCGGTGTACCTGATTCACCATCTTCTTTACAACTTGTAAAAACGAATGTGCTAGCTAAAAGCACTACCATTAAATAATTAAATAGATTTTTCATGTTATTGATTTTAAAAGATTTAAGGTCTCATAAAACGTTTCACTAATCAGCATGGAAATTTGATTAACTAGCTCGTTTCATGAATCTTGATTTAAACTATTTTAAGTGTTAATTTCATTTTTATTAGCAGCCTCCGCCATCGTCATGCTTAGCAGGCCCACCCGCCAACATTTCTAAATTCTTGTCGCAATAATCCGGATAGCTCAGTTCCCATTTTTTCCATCCCTCTTCAAGCACTAATACTTTTTTGTATCCCATTTGCTCAAGCGTTTGTCCGGCCAAAATGGAGCGCTTGCCTTTTTTGCAATACAAAATGATAAGCTCGTCCTGAGTTGGCATGTATAGACCTTCGTTGTCCCAAAATGTTGCATTGTTAATACTAAACTCGATACTTCCTCTTGGTATGTTTACAGAACCAGGGATATATCCGTGATAGTGTTCATCTTTTTGACGTACATCAATCACGGTGAATATCTCTTCTGTTTCCATGATATTCATAAGCTCATCGGCTTTTGTTGTTTGTACTTCTTCAAAAGCTTTGTTCACCATCTGATCAATCGTTAGATCTGTTGGTTGTGTATTGCAGGCCATAAGTGCAAGCAATAAAACGGATAGTATGATGTAGTTTCTCATGATAATTATTTTGTATGATTTTCGCTTTGTTCAAGATCTTCGTAACCAGTAATCATGGCTTTAAGATTGGCACTAATAGTGTGACCGGTTGTAATCAGATAAAGGTGAACGATGACAAATACGACCAATAAGAAAGCACCAAGTGTATGTAATACTGCAACTGTTTCTAATCCTTGTAATGTGAATGGTTTATCCGGATAGTGGAAAAACAAATAAAGAAATCCTGAGATTAGCTGAACCGGGAAGACTAAAATGATTAATCCGAAGTACACAATTCGCTGAAGAGGATTCAATTTTGACTCCGCTGTTTTTGGAACAGGATGAGGTTCATTTTTGAAGATCCCTGACATGTAATACATTATCTGAGATTTCACGTTGTTTCGAACTGGTATAAACTGTCTGCTCTGCCCTGTTACCACCATCCAGAATATTGCAAATATGGTCAGTACCAGAAAGCCCCATCCAGCTGCAGAATGCAGACGAACCGATGATTCAAAGCCAAATAATTCAAATGAACCATGGATTTCGAATCCCGTTAATCCTAATAAAAGAATTAACATCATTTGTGTCCAGTGCCAGAAACGTTCAAAACGGCTATATATCTTTACTTTATTCATATTTATTTGTTTTTAAAGAAGGCAACAATACGGCCAATCATATGAGCAAATATTCCGACTATAGTGAGGACGATTAAACTCATACCAGCATAATCAACAGTTTTAGAATAATCGCGACCCGGTAAATAGAAATCTTTTAAGTTATCAAGGCGTCCTTCTCGTGAATGACACTCTGTACATGTCAGAGTTTCTTCTTTTGGCGAAACCATATGGTTGATTGGCCAGTAGGCTTCAGACTCAACAAAATCGTAGTTACCACTATATGGGCGGTCGTTATATTTCATACCTAATCGAGAAGCTGTGTCCCAGTCAAAATCTTTCCAGAATGCACCTTCACCTTTTTCAGCTGCCCAAAGTTTAAGGTTAATTAATGTGTTGTGATCAACATCATAAATCTGTTTTCCTCTATGCACTTTAACAGGCCATATTTTAGCTGTCGAATCCTGATATGAACCGAATAACTCATTGATCTTAACCGGAATTTCAGAAATAGTATCACTGGTTAAGAAATGATCAGCAGTACCATTAAACCAGTAGTATTCAGGTTTAACATCATTATCCCAAACGAAATTCCCTTTTATTGAAAGGTAATTGTGATTACCATCCGCATCATCTTCCGAATAGCCATTCCCTTCATCATCCAACATTCCGGCTGAAGACCAATCCCAATACAACTTAGTGGCATTAGCTTTGGCATAAATTGGAATATGACAGGTTTGACAGGCCAGTTTCTCAAAGTGCTGATCCAATACAGCATCATTATGAGGAGTAGCAGTATGACACTGGTCACAATCAATCCGGTTTTCATTCATAGAAGAAACCGAGTATAATTTACCTTTTATATTATGACGTTCGGTGGTATGACAATCGATACAAGCCATATCAGCTCCTTCGTTGGTCATGTGAACATCAACATGTTTTGAGCAGGATAGCAAAGCTTCCTCCAGGTCACCATGTTTTACATTGTTACCACCTCCACCATAAAAATGACAGATACCACAGTTATTCTTTTTAGGTAAACCAACATTCTGCGCTACATATGGATAGTCAGGTACTTGATAGGCGGCGTTTGCGGTTTCAGCTGTTGCCGGCATTCCTCCTTGTCCCTTTTGTTTAAAGTAGCTATCGGTTTGATCATGGCAAACTAAACAATCGATATTGCGATTATCGGCAAAATCAAAGCTTTTATCTTTCCAACCTAAACCAATATGGCAACGCATACATGAGCCATTATTACCATTGGCACCCGTACAGAAGTTGTTAAGTAAGTTTTTCTTCCCAATGCTTACTTTACCCTTGCCCGGTATTTCCACATCACGTTCCCACTTCCAGTGTGCCGTAGCCATAACTTCTTCATCGCGTCCGGTATGACATGATAAACACGCGGCAGTTACATCGTGTGGTGTAGCAAAATCTTGCTGTAGAATTTCGAATTGAGAATGATCAACAGAAGAGACGTGTTCTGATTTTAGTTTGACTTTTATCTGATCAGGCTCTCCTTTATAACTTGCAACCTTAACCGTAAGGTACAGTGCTCCAATTGGAAGGAGGAGGCTGACCAACATGGTTGTTGCTGAATTAGAGAATTTTTTCATGATACTTTTGGATTTGGTACAAATGTATATTTGAAGATTTTTTTCTCTAAATAATTGAGCGGGCAACAAAACGGAAAAAAATCTGTAATAGAACGTTTCTAAATTGACGGCCATCACAACTTTTCTTGATTTATTTCGTATTTTTGATGTAACAAGCTTAAAATGTTATAGTATGCCAAAGCCAGTAGTGTTTAACGGTTGCTCCGTTGGGGAAAATCCATTGTGTTGTTTTGATGAGTTGACAGAGGAAGAGATTGCGTTTATTGATGAAAACAGTGTTGAGGTAGAGTATAAACGTGGAGAAACAATTTGTAAGCAAGGATCATTTGCTTCGCATATAATGGTATTAAAAGAAGGACTTGCAAAAATCTATTTGGAGAACACAAATGATTCTTTGGTTCTGAAAATACTTCCTGCGGTTAATATTATAGGTTTACCTGCTTTATTCGATGGCAATGCAGTATTTCCGTATAGTGCACAAACTTATATGGATTCAGCCGTAAAGTTGATTGACATTAATGCATTTAAGAGCTTGATTGAGACCAATGCAAAATTTGCATGCAAGATCATTAGTATGTTGGCTGAAAATTCAGTTATTATTAATGGTCGTTTTTTCTGTTTAACTAAGAAGCAGACTTACGGCCGTTTGGCAGATGTTTTACTTTGTCTGGCACAACGGATTTACAAAACGGATAAGTTTCCGCTACAATTATCCAGAAAAGATTTAGCTGAGATAGCGAGTATGTCAGTAGAAAGTACAACACGCATATTGACCAAATTTAAAGAAGATGGTTTGATTGCTGTTAAAACCGATTCCATTGAAATCTTGGATTTGGATAGATTAACAGATATTAGTCAGATAGGATAATATTAGTATAAGTCAGAAATAAGGGGGTGTCCGAAAATAAAGTTTCACGCAAAGATCGCTAAGGATTTCGCAAAGGACGCAAAGTATAAAATGCTATTTTTCATAGCTTTGCGTCCTTTGTGATTTTCTTGCTTTACGCACTTTGTGAGAAATAATAGAGTTTTTGTACACCCGCTTTTTCATTTTATAAATGATATTGTTTTCACCTCAATCAATTGTGCTTTCTTTTATTCGAAATTATCTGCGAGCCATTAAATAATTCACATACAATTGCAGTCCTATAATACCTCCAATAAATAATAAATTAAATAAGCCCCATTGCCCACTTACAGCTTCCTGAAAAAGACCCAGCAAACCTATACAAGCAAGAGATATGCTAAGGTACAGCATTTTTTTACGATCCTTTTTCCATTGTAGCATGCCTGTGGCCGACGCAGCCATGGCCATAAACAAGAAGAAGATTGATGGAAAAGTAGGAAAGCTTTCGGCAAGAATAAGTCTGGCTGCCCCTGAAGCCAAAGACAACAGCAATAAGGAACCAACCCAGGCTGAGGTGTTCTTCTCTAATTTAGTTAAGGCGTACTTCCCATAGCTATGCATTCGTAATACAAAGTTGGCTAGTGGAGTTAAAAACCAGGATGAGAATACGAAAATTAAATAGACGTATAGAAAGGGTTGAATAAAGGGTTCAATATCTGGATTTTTATCGGCCAAACGATTTAGAAATTGATAAGCAAAGTACAATCCGATAACTAAGAACATTTGCACTTTGCCAGGCAATTTATTCAGGGCAAAGGAAATATTCAATAACCAACGATACAGAAAAAACCTGGACTTCACAGCCAGTTTTATGCCTTCAATGGCCAAGTGGTTTGTTGGTTCAAGAGCCAATGACTGTTTAAAATGTACCAGTGCATCTTTATGCTTACCTCTTTCCAATAAGCTATAACCGGAATGGGCAAAGGTATCAGCGTTTTCAGGATTTTCAGATAGGGAATCTTTAAACAACTGTTCAGCTTCACTCAGACGACCGAGCTTAGTTAAGGCATCTCCTTTGGCATTAAGGCACTGCTCATTTTGAGGATCATAGTCCAGTCCAAGATCAGCTGTTTTGAGCGCCTCTTCAAATTGCTTGTAATAGATTTGAATATGGCATAGCAAACCATAAAATGCCGGTTTGGTAGGATCGATGCTTAAGGCTATTTCAATGGCTTTTTTAGCTTTTGCGACGTCTTCTTTTTCAAACTCTATAATAGCCTGGGCATAAAATAATAAGTCGTCATCAGGATTCTCAGAAATAGCTATCTGAATTTCCTTCTCGGCATTTGCCAATTCACCCATCTGAATCCAGTTCATTATCAAAAGAAACTTGGCTTCAGGGATATTTGGATCTTGCCCTAAAATGGATTGTAGTAAAGAAACCGATTCGCTAAATCGATTTTGTTGATATAATTGTTCGGCACGTGTTAATTCGTACATACTTATTTTTTATTTATGTATTCGAGTATTTCGTTGTAAAGGCCACTCTCGTTGGAATAAACGGCATAGTTTCTGGCCGTTTTTAACCATTCGTTTACAGCCACCGGTTTATGTTTTTTCATGGCAGAGGCTAAATCAGAAGTCTCAATGTCGATCGTCCCATTTTTTTCAAAGGCCTCTTCAAGTTTCATCTCTATACAGCCATCTATACATGCACTTATATCGGCCCCTGAATAATTCTTTGAGTGCTTGGCCAGCTTTGGGTAGTTAATCTTCCCTACAGGTTTATCTTTAAGATGAATTTTAAAGATCGACTCCCGACTTTCAGAATCGGGTGGAGGAATAAATATCAAACGATCAAAACGGCCAGGGCGTAAGATGGCTGCATCAAGGTGCCAGGGCACATTAGTTGCTCCAATGACCAGTACGCCTTCATTATTTTTCTCAAAACCATCAAGTTCTGATAAGAGTTGGTTCACCAGTGTTTTACCCGCACTATTTCTTAAGTCACTGCGCTTGGCAGCAATGGCATCAATCTCATCAATAAATAAAACACAAGGTGTATTTCTTCGTGCCGAATTAAATAACTCATTTAATATACGTTCACTCTCACCCTGCCATTGACTTAATATTTCGTTAAGACTCACATTAATAAAGCGAGCATTCATTTCACCTGCTGTGGCTTTGGCAATATAGGTTTTACCACATCCCGGAGGACCATACATTAAAATACCACCACCACTTTTTTTGCCGTATGCTTTATATAAATCCGGGTGTTGAAGGGGCTTTAAAATTTTCAGGTCAATTTGTTTTTTAACACCATCCATGCCCCCAACATCCTTGAAGCTTAAATCGCAATGCTCAACAAAGGGTGTATCATCCACAAAATCCTGATCTAAGTCCTCACTGTTTTTAGCCCTAAACGCATCGTCTAAAGCATCATCTGAAAAATCAGGATAGCTATGTATTAACTGTTTATAATGCTTTTCAGCCAAATCCATATCCCCTTCCTTAAATAAGGACAAGCAATAATATTGAAGTGCTTTCGGATATTTACCATCAATATAATTTTCAAGTAATATTATAGAAGCTGAATAGTTTTCTGTCAGGTAGTAACATTGCCCCAGTAGAATAGAGGCCTCGCTATTTGACGGTGATTGTTTAAGAGCTTCTTTTAAATGAAGAATAGCCTCTTCGTAATTTTCGCTTTGAATGTATAACCCAGCTACGTGAATCCGTAAAGGAATATTTTCCGGAGAAAATTTTAAAGCTTCTAAAAGCGCATTAATATCTTGCATAAATGTATTTCCGTTTATTGCAAACGAACATACTAAACATAGCTAGCTTGAACAAGAAAAGGCTTTTAAATATTTTAATATGAACGATAAAAAAAGCCTTTGGCCAAGCATAGGCTAGTTGTGAAAGCTCTGCCGATTATAAATCAAATTCGTTGACAATAGATGCTTGATGAAGCATCATTCTGTGATTTTATATTGGCATTCTAACTTACCTTTAATTGGTATCGAGTATTATGGTTCATAGCTAATAATATTCGATCAGTAGCCTGAATTTTTATCACTAAAAAACTTAATTTAATCTACATTATTTAGCTGTTTATCAATAAAGATGACAAATGGTCCTCAAAAAGGTGTTACGATTTGGCAATTTTGGTATTAACCTATAGTAAAACACCCAAACTTACTTTAATATGCTAACCAGTTCTGAAACATTAGAGCCACCATACACTAAGGCCTGACCATTAAGCCGTCTATCCATACTAACTGATGTGTTAAAAAGGGCTTATTCCTTTGCAATTATGCCTTAACTGAAACTAAAAGTAGACGCGATACAGTGAAATTTTCGCCATATGAAATCAGGGGAGGTATATAAAACCATGAATGTACCCTAACTGATTCCGGGAAGTGCCTATGACGACAGCTATCTGAGCAAGCTGAACCCGGGAATGCCTCGTAGCTCGGTTACATGGGCAAACTAACAGTGAGGGGGGCAGATTTCAAAGTCATTTGCGAATTCTTTTTTCAGGGAGTACATATTTACCCGTCATCTGTACATTTTTACATCAAGGCGTTCACATTAGTCGGGTAATATGCCTCTGCTAAAGTCACTGAGGCCAAATGAATCAGTTTAAGTAGAAAATAAAAAATGGCTTAATGGGTAATAGCCTCTACATTTCAAATTATTGTTAAAATCTAAAAAAGTTAGAAAAATGCCAAAGATTAAAAAAGCACTATCTGCGATCGACCGCCTGGTATTTTTAAAAAATGCAGTTAATGCGGCTAAAAGTACCGAGGGTATCGATCAAGCCTATTTAAGGGGTGAAACTATTGCGCGAGCAGAAGCCTTGTCTGTAGATCTGGAAGATAAACTAGGTCATTTGGGTAAGTTTAGTTCTGAATCTCATAAGGAGGTACGTGAAAAGAACGAAGCCATCAACTTGCTCAAGACTTATGTCCGTGATTTATGGGAGGTGGTTAAGCGACGAGTGTATCGCGAGAACCTACCTTTGGATGTGTTTGCTTATTATCAACTACCCAAAAGTGGTAATAAGCCGGAACTTAATTCAGACGGACAAAGCATTGAATTGGCAACATTAATTATTAAAGGAGATGCTGATGCTGTGTCTGCAGGATATAATCCCATGGCCAACCCCAGTGCAGCTGAACTACAGGAGGTATTGAGCAAAGCCGCAGCTGAGTTAAAGGATGTATCGGAGGCTGACCGTGCCTTGGATTTGGCTCAGGAAAGTGTTTCAGGTTTGATGCCTGAGGTCAAAAGTTTAATTGACCGTATCATTGCTGAACTGGAATTTGGACTTTTTGACAGGGACGATGCCAATAAACGACGCATTATGCGAAACTATGGTGTACGTTATGCCTACACTAAAAATGAGCCCATCGAAGATGAGGTAGATGAAAGCCACATGGATTGATGTATCAGAGAAACGGTTCTACATGTTACAAGCTGTATCTATAGGAACCGTTTCATAGATTAACTATTCCTCATTGTATATAGCTCTTGAAGAAAATTATTCACTTATTCCTCTGCCTCTTTCGTGGAATTGATTTCCGGATCAAAGGTGATTAATCTTTGATATTCCTTTTCCATCAGTTCTTTCTTAACTAAATCCCGGGCTATCATTGCTTTTAGCCAAATGGTAGTCAGGCGATGGTTGGCATCTTTTGATGATTCTCTGATATTGGCAAAGGCTAAAGCACGTTCATGATCGTTATCCAACAATGTTAAAAAGGCATCTACATTTTCACTTCCATATTCCTTGCGATAGAGCTCTTCATCTGAAGGTTCTTTTACCTGCTTATCGTGCACATCAGCCAGCATATGGTTTTATGCATCCCCCGTAAATTCCAATTAATGTGTTTGGAGAGAGTCTTACTAGTTTTAATGGATAAGCGCCTATAGGCTTCGAAATCTTCGGTTTGAATCTCAGATATATCTTCGTATTCAAGAGATTAATATTCTTCCGTTTCTATACCAATATTTCAAATGGCATATAAATCACCGGATAGCTCTTCTTGGTTTCCATCTTGTAACTTTCCACTAAGATGATGTGCTTTATTGGTAAGGCTTATGCTTGATAGCAAGATGATTAATAATAGAAATTTGAAATGCCTTATAGCTTATATTTTTATTATTTTTCCTAACAGGGCGGAGAATAATATAAGACCCTAAGCAAATAGCCATAAAAAAAGCCTTTGGTCAATAACCAAAGGCCAGTTGTGAAAGTAATATTTATAACTATCCCTCAAATCCATTTTTATTATGAGCCCCGTCACAGAATGGTTTATTGGCTGATCCGCCACACCGACAAAGCGCAGGGTTATCACATACTTCTTCACGACCATCACTATGCTTAACACTCACCTGACCTGAAATAAGAATTGGCCCGTTGGGTAAAAATTCAATGCTCTTTTTCTCTTTGTTATCATCCATTGTAGTGTCCTCCTTATTATTTGAATACCATGTTAGTGCCTTACTGGGACAGAGATCTACCTGCTTGCAAATTTGATCAGTCTCAGCTCCTTTGATATTTATCCAGGGACGTTTTTGAATATCAAAAACCTGAGCCAGGCCCTGTACGCATTTGGCAGAGTGAATGCATTTTCCTTCTTCCCAAATAACGGTAATCTCACCATTGGAATATTCCTTTTTGCGCATAAGATTGATTTTGGCTTTGCCGGGAAGCTTAATATACAATCAAATCCCAAAAGACTCAAGTTAAATTTTATCCGAAAAATAAATAGGCTAAAAGGATAGAGGCTACGATGCCGGCAAAATCAGCAATTAATCCACAACTTACTGCATGGCGGGTACGCTTAATTCCTACCGAGCCAAAATAAACAGCCAATACATAAAAGGTTGTGTCGGTAGAACCTTGAATTGTGCTGGCCATGCGGCCCACAAATGAATCAACTCCGAAGGTAGAAATAGCATCTACCATCATTCCACGTGCAGCACCACCACTCAAGGGCTTCATAAATGCGGTAGGTAAAGCATCCACAAAACGTGTATCAAAACCCCAAAAGGCAAAGAAATGGCCTATGCCATTCACAATAAAATCCATCGTCCCCGATTCCCGGAATACGGCTATTGCGACTAATATGGCCACTAAAAATGGAATAATTTTAACAGCAATCGAGAAGCCTTCCTTAGCGCCTTCAATAAAGGTATCATAGACATTAAGTTTCTTTCTTAGCGCCATAGCTATAAAGGCAATAATAATAGAAAACAGGATAACATTGGCTCCAACCTTAGATACTACATCCACCTGATCTTTGGGTAAAGTACTTAACCAATATATAAAACCACCGATTAATGCTGTAAAAGATCCCAGATAAGCTATTATGACTTTATCCCAGAGGTTAATTTTTTGAACAATTGAAACCGCAACTATTCCAACAAGAGTGCTGAAAAAGGTGGCTAATAAAATTGGCAGAAATATATCCGATGGATTCTCGGCCAACTCTGTTGCCCTAATGGCCATTACACTAATGGGAATAATGGTAAGTCCGCTGGTGTTTAATACCAGAAACATAATCTGTGCATTGGAAGCACTCTCCTTATTGGGGTTTGACTCCTGTAACTCTTTCATGGCCTGAAGTCCAACGGGAGTAGCCGCATTGTCCAAACCCAGCATATTGGCGGCAATGTTCATCATCATGCTACCATAAGCCGGATGATTTTTGGGTAATTCGGGAAAGAGGCGACTGAAAAAAGGACCGATTGCGCGAGACATGATTTTAACCATTCCTCCCTTTTCACCTACTTTCATTAAACCCATCCAAAGTGTTAAGGCGCCAGTTAATCCTAAGGAGATATTAAATCCGGTTTTTGCACTATCAAAGGTAGCATTCATCATATCCGGGAATACATCCACATCGCCGAAAAAGATGAGCCTGACCAGACCAACCACAAAGGCGATAAGAAAAAATGCAATCCACAGATAGTTCAATGCCATGTTTAGAATATGTTTTTATCTGACTCGATAAATGATGGAGCAGAAATTTTAATGTTGTCGACTTTAAGCGCACTGCTCGAAGAACCAAAACCAACCAAGCCCGTCATAAAAGGATCGTCAGCTGTTTCAAGCACCAGTTCCTCATTAAAGTATACCTTAACGATTTTATCTTGTTTTGATCGTTCTATTTTTATGTGATTCCATTTATTGACGCCCCAAATCACACCTTCATTGTGTTTTTCGCCAATGCGTTTTGGTTTAGCACCATCAATCATAAAAATGTTATGAGTCTTTTTATCAGCCTTACCTGCTATTTGAGCGTAGCAATAATGTTCTACATCCTGAATCCCAAAGAATACACAAAAATCAAGCAAGCCATAGTCTGTACCTTTCTGAACCACCTCCATTTCCAGAATGAAGTCGTCCAGTTCAATACCTTTAAGTACAGCTACCACAGAAGGACCACCGTGAGCATTTTTATATTCACCTTCACCCAGGCATTTAAGCGACTTTCCTGATTTTCCATTTTTACTGATTAGCCACTTGCTGGCATCAGAGAATTCAAAATCATCGGTACTCTTCGATTTACTAAAATTTTGAGAATAGATGGTTTTATATTTTACCTCTTCCTTATTTTGAGAAACAAGGTTGGTAATGTATAACAATGCAATCAGCAGTGAAAACGCTGTCTTCATAAATTTATTTTCTGAGGATTAGATTACGTTCAAAGATATATGCTGTGGACTATTAATGCAAATACCTATGCTTTGTTATTGTTTTTGAGTTCTTCGATAGATCGTTTGAGTTTATATTCGTCATGAGGAGCGCCAAATTCTTTACAGCTAATTGAGTCTACCGCAACCTTCCAGATTTTAACATTACGAACCGCGGGATCACTGTAATTGAATTTCTTGTCGATATAGGTTTCCATTAAGATATCAAGGGCCTCACGCTTTTCATCCATATCTTCGATGAATTCAACTTGTCCCATGGCAACCACACTTTTCGATTTCATACGGTAACTACACGCTACTTCAGGATGTTGAAAAACCAATTCGTTATCCGTAGAAAATGTAACACAGATGTTATTATTGTTTTCAATAATATCAATAATGCGTCCTTCAGGAGCTGAGTGCAGATAGATGACATTATCCCGGAATCCGAAGTTCATGGGTAATACATAAGGTTTGTTTTCAGGATCAACAACTCCAATAAAGCATAGGTTGCATTTTCGAATAATAGCTTCTATAACTTCATTATCGGTATGGTTAAGTGTTTGCATGATATATTGTTTAGTTTTTTATACGATTGTTCGGCCTCCAAGCTCTTTGGAGATATGAGCAAGTACTTGTTGCCAGGTATTAATTTCCTGAAGTAATTCCATCATTTTATCATGGTCGCCCGACACGTCCAACTGTTGCATTTGTGAGCGTTTTTCCTTTAAAAGAACTTTCACTTTTTTCCACTTCAGTTCAGCTACAATTTTTACTACCAGATCGTGATAAATCTCCTCCTCGTGTGTAACAATGCCAAACTTTGAATGGATACGGCTTAATATATGTTCCTTACCAATTAGATCAGACGCCAGTTTACTTAATTCTGTATTGGAGTTATTAACAAAGAATTTTTGTGCAATTACCGATTGATCGGCACATACCGGCTCATAGGATTCCATCATTTGATTATACAATGGATTGGTGCTAAGCAGGTCGTCTTGTTTTAGTTCGTGGATGATGTATTGGCCAACAGTAATATCTTCGCCATTGTCTGTTAAGCCTGAGAGTGGTTTCTCGCCATGTTTAACCAGAAACCGTAATACTTCTACTTCTTCCAGTTCAAAATGATTGGTGACAGTTTGATTTGGACTTGGAGTTTCCGGCTGTTGTTGGTAATTAACCGGGCGTTCATTGCTGGTGGTGTTTCGTCTGAAATTTTCTTCCAGTTTTTTACGCTGTAATTTGCCGGTTTCCTGAACTAATACCCGTTCATCAACTTTTAAAAGAGAACTGCATTCTTTTACATACACCGATCGAATGATAGAGTCGGGAATGGTTGAAATACTTCGTACAATATCTTGTATGAGCTGAGCTCTTTTTATCGGATCGTTCTTAGCATCTTCGAGTAACAAGGACGTCTTAAACTTGATGAAATCCTGTTGGTGCTCCTTAATGTATTCCGTTAGTTCTTCTTCACTGCGTTCCTTTGCAAAAGTATCAGGGTCTTCACCATCAGGGAGTAAAAGAACTTTTACATTCATTCCTTCGGCTAAAACCAGATCAATTCCACGCAAGGAAGCCTTAATGCCGGCAGGGTCACCATCATAAATAATGGTAATATTTTTGGTGAATCGTGCTACCAATCGTATTTGATCAGGAGTTAAAGCTGTTCCTGAAGAGGCCACGACATTACTAATGCCTGCCTGATGAAAAGAAAGCACATCCGTGTAGCCTTCCACCAAATAACACATATCATGGCGGGTGATTTCTTGCTTGGCCTGGTAAATACCATATAGAACACGACTCTTGTGGTAGATTTCAGATTCTGGAGAATTGAGGTATTTGGCCGTTTTTTTATCCGTTTTCAGAATACGTCCACCAAAGGCAATGACTTTACCTGCTAAACTATGGATAGGGAACATCACACGGCCTCGGAATCGATCAGCTTTATAATCATCACGTACGATAGTAAGACCAGTTTTTTCCAGATATTCCAGTTTATAACCTTGCTTAACAGCTTCGTTGGTTAAGGCATCACGTTTCTCAGGCGAATAGCCAAGGTCAAACTTACTAATGATGTCGTCGCGGAATCCTCTGCCTCTAAAATAACTTAATCCAACCGACTTGCCTTCATCCGTTTCATTAAGAGCTTTACTGAAATATTTTCCTGCATATTCACTAATCACCATCATACTTTCCCGCTCATTCTTCTGTTTGAGCTGTTCAGGAGAGTATTCTTCTTCCTCGATATGAATATTGAATTTACCACCCAGGGCTTTAATCGCTTCCACAAATGAAAGCTGATCATGCTTCATAATGAAGTTAAGTGCATTTCCACCTTCACCACAACCGAAGCACTTAAAAATGCCCTTGTGAGGAGATACTGTAAATGAAGGTGTTTTTTCATTGTGGAAAGGACAGTTACCCAGATAATTGATTCCCCGTCGACGTAAAGTGACATAATCAGACACCACCTCAACAATTTGACTGTTGGCGGTTTCCAGAACTTTATCAACGGTTATCTGATCAATCATCTCCTGCTTCTTTCCATTTTTTTACGCGGTATGCAAAGATAGAAAAATATGAGCCATGGAGATTTCGAAGAGCTTGTTTTTTATGCGAGACATGAATACTTTAAATCTCATTGAGCATCTATTGTTCAATTGACTAGAAATCTACATCTTTATTAAATATCGAATCCAATAAATAATGACTGGTGGAGCAGGTTTTGTCCGTGATGCTTGGATTGTACTTTCTCAATAAATAATTACTTTATCAAATGATGAAATTTTCTAAACTAATATGCTTGATATCAATTGTAGGATCAATGATTTCCTGTTCTTCCAACAGTACAGAAGATTGGATTGAGGACATTGATTATTTAGCATCAGAACTACCCCAAAAGCATATCGACTTTTATAAATTAATTGATTCAAATGAATTTCATCTTCGACTGGATACCTTAAAAAGTAAGCTGAGCAATTTGGATAAGGCTGGTAAGGTTTTGGAACTACAACGCATATTGGCCAGCTTAAAGGTGGCACATACGAATATTCCTCTTCAGTATTCAAAGGCTTTATACGCTTTACCCTTGCGTCTGGAGATTTTTGATGATGGATTATTTATTTATGGTATTGATGAGTTGAAGGAGAAATACCTTGAAAGGGAAATCATTTCTATTAATAATATGCCTCTCGACAAGGTTTATAAAAGACTTGAACCATTTATCTCCTATGAAAATGAGTATTGGTTGAAAAACCAATTACCACAGTTTATAATAATACCACAAATATTAGAATATGCTGGCATAATTAATACTCGTAATGAGGTAAAATTTCAGTTAAAGAGTGGGGAGGAGGTCATTTTTAGAGCTCAGCAACCAAGAGCTAAACTTGTTTATAGCAATGGTGTACGCCAAATTATTTGGCTGAAGAAGCAAAAAAGGAATTATTGGTTTGAGCTGATAAACGATGATCTATTATATATTCAATATAATAAGTGTATAAATGATAACAAGTATCCATTTATAAATTTTGTATCTGATATTAGTTTGCTATTGGATTCTGTAGAAATAAAGAAAGTAATAATAGATCTTAGAACTAATTCAGGAGGTAACTCAGAAATTATAAAACCTCTTATTGGAGAATTGCAGCAACATCAGGAAATAAAGTATTTTGGAGCTATTTCGCGCCGAACTTATTCTTCCGGTCGTTTTGCTGCAAGAGATATTCTACGAGATTTAGATGCCGTATTGATTGGTGAACCTACCGGGGGCAGTCCAAACTCATACGGCTACAACAAAACATTGTTATTACCCAAGTCTAAAATTCCGCTTAATTATTCAAATTCATATTTTACTCTACTGGAAACAGACAAGCCTTATATTGAACCACAAATTCCAATTGATTTTATTTCTGCAGATGTATTTAAAGGAATAGATCGGGTGCTTGAGTATGTCCTAAATGAATAATGAAAAGAGTATGATAGAAATAAAATCACTAAGCAGATTAAGCATACAGGAATTGTATCAAGCCTTTGAAGATGCTTTTGCCGACTACGAAATCCAGTTAAGTCAGGACGAGTTGGAAACAATGCTGGTTCGAAGGGGCTTTGTTTCAGAATTAACTTTTGGGGCATTTTACAATACTGGTATTGTGGGGTATTGTATATTTTAGCCGATTTCGGGAGACATCACACAGATTGCTGTCGATAAGAAGTACCGACGAAAAGGAATTGTTTCAAGCTTATTGTATGAAGCAGTCAAGTTAAATGACTCAATTAAACTTATTAATTCCGATGTAAGCTGTGATTCGATTACTCAGTTTCTATCCTGTAATTCCTTTCCATTGAGTGGGAAACAATACGAAATGATGAAAGAATTATTATAATATTGCCTAGATATTCACCAACTTATTCATTATATTACTAACATTGCAGAAATATTATAAATACACTTAAAATTTGAGGTTAATAAAGAATGGCAAAATCACAAGAGACCTATAACAAGAAAGAAAAAGAAAAAAAGCGTTTAAAGAAACGATTGGAAAAGCAGCAAAAGAAAGAAGCACGTAAAGAAAATGCGGAAGCTTCTACCTTTGATAGTATGATTGCGTATGTAGACGAAAATGGAAATATCGTTGATACGCCACCAGATGTGACAAAAAAGAAGGTGATTAATGCTGAGAGTATTCAGATAGGTGTGCCTAAGCGACCGGATGAAGAAGAGATTACCGAACGTTTTGGTCGTGTTGAGTTTTTTAATGAATCAAAAGGATTTGGTTTCATTAAAGAAAATGAGACGAATGAAAAATATTTTGTTCATGTTAACGGTCTTTTGGAAGAAATAGTTGAGAATGACAAGGTAACATTTGAATTAGAGATGGGTATGAAAGGCCTTAATGCTGTTAAAGTAAAAAAGGTTAAATAATACATTATCACTAATTTATTCTGGAATTGAAAAGAATTCCATACACTATTATTATTACGGTTGTCATAGATCTGCATCAGTTAGAATAAGATTTTGCCAAAATAATATTATATACCCATTTCGAGTATTCGGAATGGGTTTCTTTATATCAGCCATCTACAAAATCTTTTCTTTTACTAATGCCTTATAACTTCTACCGATTGGTAATAAATGATCGGCTAAACTGATTTCACTCATATTAGCGCTACTTATCTTATCTGTATTGACAATATAAGATCGATGAATGCGAAGAAATGTGGAAGGGAGCCGTTCAATGATATGACTAATTCTTTCCTTGCTAGAAATGCGATCATTACTTGTCTGTACCATAATGTAATCCGACATACTCTCAATATATAAGATCTCATCCAAAGGAATTTTTATAAGCTTCCGATTGCTTTTAAGTTCAAGAACAGCTCTTTTTATTTTCTCCTTTTCAACACTTAAATCTTCAATTAATAACTGTTTTTCCTTTATCTGCTTAAGCATTAATAATACAGAACCTAATATGACTAAAAGGTAAAGAATGACACCTAATAAAATAGTATCGGTTGCATTGGGGGCGATGGATTGAAAGCGGTATTGGGCTAAATATACATAAGCATATATTAAAACGATGTACTCGAGATAAAACGAAACGATAATGGTGTAAATCGTATAAAGCCCAAACTTGAATAGCCTTTTTTTAAGTAGGAATCGTGGTACCAGGTAATAGTTAAAAAAATAAGAAGTACCCAATACAATTGGCATCATCAGACTAATAAAATAGAAAGCAGTGATTGCATTTTCCCATTTCTGACCAAAAACTAAGGTTAAAGTAATTAATATAAAAACCCAATAGGCAAGATGATAAAATGGGTTTGATGATTTAAGCTTCATTTCTGATGTCATTTCGATTAAGCTTCAAATTTGAGTAAAAAATTGAAAATAAAATACTATTATCGACAAACAACATATTTGAAGACGGATACGACCTTGCACCAATTGGCTGTTAACCTTTACTTTGTATCATAGTAATTTTTAAAGTCGACTTATTGAATTACAATGCTCAGCTAGTATTAATTCTAAAAAAAGAAACAATGAAAGATTTATTCTTCCAGGGAGGTGCCTTATTTATGGGAATACTTACCTTACTTTTATTAATTTCATTTGCATGGATGATATATCACTTTATAGTATTTTTCAATTCGGATGATGCTAGAGGTAAACAGGTTCTTCGTTATATGTCGTATGGGCGTTCGATAGGTTTATTGGCGCTTATAACAGGTATACTTGGTCAGCTGGTTGGTTTGCACAACGCCTTTGAAGTATTAGAAACAACACCGGTAACGCCTCAGATGTTGGCAGGTGGCTTAAAGGTGTCATCTATACCAACCATGTATGGAATGATTATTTACATCTTATCTCTTATCCTTTGGTTTGGATTTAGCCAGATGATTGAAAACCGTATAGGAGATAATTAAGCATTCAAAAAAACCATCCTGATTTCTCGGGATGGTTTTTTAGTATCTGAAGCTAGCCAATTTGACTAACAATTATGCATTACTCTGCAGCTTGCAATAACAAGTTTAAGATGTCAGAACCTGCTTTAGCTACTGATGTACCTGGGCCAAAGATAGCCACAGCACCTGCGTCATAAAGGAACTGATAATCCTGAGCTGGAATAACACCACCACAAATCACCATGATATCCTCACGGCCAAGGGCCTTAAGTTCAGCGATAATTTGAGGAACCAATGTTTTGTGACCTGCAGCTAGTGAAGAAACACCAACAACGTGAACATCATTTTCAACAGCTTGCTTAGCCGCTTCCGCTGGGGTTTGGAACAAAGGTCCCATATCCACATCAAAACCGATATCAGCATATCCTGTTGCTACAACTTTTGCTCCGCGATCGTGTCCATCCTGACCCATTTTAGCGATCATGATACGAGGCTGACGTCCTTCTTTCTCAGCAAATTGTTTTGCTAAGCTTGTGGCTGTTGCAAACTCTTTATCGTCTGCTGCTTCTGCGCTATACACTCCTTTTATTGATCTAATTACTGCGTTATATCTACCAACAATCTTCTCGCATGCATCAGAAATTTCTCCCAATGATGCACGTTTTTGAGCAGCGTCAACAGCTAATTCAAGTAGGTTACCCTCACCTGTTTCAACTGCTTTGGTAATGGCAGCTAATGCAGCTTGTACATCAGCTTCGTTACGGTTAGCACGTAGTTTTTCCAGACGCTCGATCTGAGAACGACGTACTTCCATGTTATCAACATCTAAGATGTCAATTGGATCTTCTTTCTCAAGACGATATTTGTTAGTACCAACAATTGTTTGATTCTGACTATCGATTTTAGCTTGCGTACGTGCTGCTGCTTCTTCAATACGCATCTTAGGAATACCTGACTCAATTGCTTTTGCCATACCACCTAAGGACTCAATCTCTTCGATATGAGCCCATGCTTTGTCAACCAATTCTTTGGTTAATGACTCTACATAGTATGAACCAGCCCATGGATCAACACCTTTACAAATTTGCGTTTCGTCCTGAATATAAATCTGTGTATTACGAGCAATACGAGCAGAGAAATCAGTAGGTAATGCAATCGCCTCATCCAATGCGTTAGTGTGTAACGATTGAGTTCCACCAATGGTAGCAGCCATTGCTTCAACACAAGTACGTCCAACATTGTTGAAAGGATCTTGCTCAGTTAATGACCAACCCGAAGTTTGTGAGTGCGTACGTAGCGCTAATGACTTAGGATTTTTAGGGTTGAATTGCTTCACAATTTTAGCCCATAACATACGTCCGGCACGCATCTTAGCAATCTCCATAAAGTGGTTCATGCCAATGGCCCAGAAGAATGACAAGCGAGGCGCAAAGGCATCAATGTCTAGTCCGGCTTGTGTACCTGCACGTAGGTATTCTAATCCATCAGCCAAAGTATAGGCCAACTCAATATCAGCGGTAGCACCTGCTTCTTGCATGTGGTATCCCGAGATAGAGATAGAGTTGAACTTAGGCATTTTTTGAGATGTATATTCGAAAATATCAGCAATCACTTTCATCGAGAATTTAGGTGGGTAGATGTAAGTGTTACGCACCATGAATTCTTTCAGGATATCGTTTTGGATAGTTCCTGATAACTGCTCTAAAGTAGCACCTTGCTCTAATCCGGCAACAATATAGAAAGCCAATACTGGTAATACCGCCCCGTTCATAGTCATCGATACCGACATTTTATCCAATGGAATACCATCGAACAATACGTTCATATCAAGAATAGAATCGATGGCTACACCAGCTTTACCTACATCTCCTTCAACACGTTTATGATCTGAATCATATCCACGGTGAGTAGCTAAGTCAAATGCAACAGATAAACCTTTCTGACCCGAAGCCAGATTACGCTTATAAAAGGCATTTGATTCTTCAGCAGTAGAGAAACCCGCATACTGACGAATGGTCCAAGGACGCATGGCATACATACCTGAGTATGGTCCGCGTAAGTATGGAGGTAAACCCGAAGCATAATTCAAATGCTCCATTCCCTCAAGGTCTTCTTTGCTATAAACTGGTTTCACAGGGATCTGTTCTGGTGTTACCCAGTCCTTCTTTACCCCATGTTTTTGTTCCCAAGATTTGGCGTCTTTAACACCACATGGCTTGGTTTTGTAATCTATGTTATTAAATTTTGGTCTCATGTTTTATTAGAATTTTAGATTAATAGATAAGAGATTGTTAGACATTCCCTTTATCAAGATTCTTCTCTAAACTGAATATCATTTTCTGTATTTCATGAATTCTTTCAATGAAATGATCCAACTCTTTTTCAGTGATATACTCTAAATCGAATGATAAATAAAACTGTGTTTCAAGTTCTAGGGATGAACTATTAGCTATTTCAAGATAACGACAAAACTCTTTAGATGATTTGTGACCTGACCCCTCTGCAATATTAGATGGGATCGAAACAGATGCTCGCCTCATTTGATTCGTGAGTCCATAAATTTCAGAGTTCGGAAAGTTTGATGTCACAGAATAGACCTCCTTTACAAGAGCTCTATTCTTTTTCCAAACGATCAATTCTCTAAAATTATGCATTGTGATATCTTTCTGGTCTAATAGTCTCTTATCTCTATTTCTATTATCTTAAAATCATTTCGTTAAACCCTTTCAAAGTCTCAAGAACATTTGAACGAACATTCACAAAATTTGTGATGCCTTTGGCTTTTAACTCATCAGCGCAAGCAGGAGCACCTGCAACAACTAATGGCGTTTCGCCTAATAATTCAAATGCCTTTGGAGCTGCTACAGCGTACTCATCATCTGCACTACAAAGTACTACGATGTCAGCTTTTGCTGCTTTAGCTGCTTCCACCCCTTCTTCGATAGTTTTGAATCCAAGGTTATCGATAATTTCGTAACCGGCACATCCAAAGAAGTTACCTGAGAACTGAGAGCGAGCTAAACGCATTGCAAGGTTTCCATATGTTAACATGAATACTTTAGGACGTTTCGTTGCCTTTTCAGTAGCTAAACGTAATGATTCAAACTGATCAGCCGCACGGAATAACTCAATAGGTTCAACTACTTTATCTCCTTCACACGACACACATACTTTCTCCAATTTAGAGAAGTCGATATCACCCGAAATAATCTCACTAGTATTAGGGAATTGGTTTGTTCCAAGAAGATTTTCGCGACGTGTTGCAACAGCTTTACGACGTTTGTCAGCAGTTTCTTTTACCAGGCCTTGAATAAATCCTTCTTTTAAAGCAGCGATGTAACCACCTTTTTCTTCAACCTGAACGAATAAACTCCAGGCTTGCTCAACTATACTGTTAGTTAGATTCTCGATATAATATGAACCAGCCGAAGCATCCACAATTTTATCAAAATGACATTCTTCCTTAAGCAATAATTGCTGATTACGAGCAATACGCTCTGAGAATTCATCACTTTCACTATATAAAGAGTCATATGGCTGAACCGTCAATGATTGAGTTCCACCTAAACTTGCTGACATAGCTTCAGTTTGAGTACGCAACATGTTCACATTAGGGTCAAAAATGGTTTTGTTCCATTCCGATGTCTCACTGTGAATTTGCATTTTACATACTTCAACGCCGGTTGGTTTGTATGCCTCTACAATTTTAGCCCAAAGAAGGCGAGCTGCTCTCAACTTCGCAATCTCCATGAAATAATTTCCACTGATACCAAAGTTGAACTTTAAGTTTGAAGCTGCATCATTTACAGATACACCTCTTTCTACTAACTGAGCAATGTACTCGTTACCCATTGATAGACCAAAAGCTAATTCCTGAACAATGGAAGATCCAGCATTATTAAAATGCTTCGCATTTACACCAATTGTTCTGAACTGAGGTAGCAATTTAGCTGCCTCAACCATTTCTTTAGTGCGGTCAAATGCTTCTTCAATTGAAACGCAAGCTTTTCCTTTTGTGGTAATGCTACCTACAGGATCGAAGTTAATTGAACCTTTAACCTCAGAAAGGTTGCGATTCATTTTCTTCAAAGTTGCAACTACAGCCTGTGCTAACATTTTGCTGCCATGGGCTGCATAAAAATTGATTTCAACATCAGCTGAAAGGATGTTTTCCAATAAAGCCTCAATGTTCGCATCTGTGATTAGCGCTTTGTCCTCGAAAACAAAACCAAGACTATCGACACCTTTAGTAAGGATTGTCAAGGCTTTTTTGTTAGCTGCTTTCACATCTGTAACAACGATGTCCTGACGCACAAACCAAGCATTGGTTTTAGCATTGTTTCCTCGTACATAAGGAAACTCACCAGGCTGGCTTTCGAGATAATTTAATGATTCAAGGTCTTCAGAACGATAAAAAGGCTGTACGTTAAAACCTTCATTGGTTCGCCATACTAACTTTTTCTCGAAATCTGCTCCTTTCAGGTCTGCTGTGATTTTATCCATCCACGCTTGAGTAGATACGGGAGGAAAATCACTAAATAACAGTTGATTTGTTTTATCTGCCATAATATAACTGTTTGTTTTTTTCCAAGGCGCAAAAATACACCTTTTGTTGAGACTAAGAGTAAAATTTAACGCTTTTTAAGGCTGTTATTGAGCATGATAATCAATATCATATGTAACTTTTAACATGTGTTTTGGCCAACTGTAATAAAATCAATGCGTTATTAAGGGTATTTTTCTTTAATTACTAAAAACGTTGAATCAGAAAAATACCTAATACTAAGCATACAATGCCTGCAAAACGACCAAAAGAAAAGGGATGAACACTAACATTAAACCACCCATAATGATCAATAATGCTGGCAACTATCATTTGTCCTCCAATAGTTGCACCTAGCATTGTGGATACGCCAATTTTTGGTATAAGAATAACTACGGAACTGACGAAGATGGCTCCCAATATTCCTCCAAAAAAAAGGTACAAGGGAACTTGTGCCAATAAACTAAGTTTAGGAACTTCTGTTTGAAGAAGTACATTAACTAATAATAGGCAGATGGTGCCAACAAGAAAATTGGTTAAGGACGCCTGTAGCGGATGTTTAAGGTATGACCCAAGTTGCGAGTTCATACTTCCCTGAACAGCCAGAAGGCCACCAATTAGCAGTGCAATACCTGTTAATGCATATTTCCAATACATGCGCTTATTTATTTCTGAGCGCTAAGTTAATGCAAAAGAAGGAAAGATGATATAGTATTAAAGGTTATAGAACGTAGACAATACATAAGAATCTACTATCTACATTCCAATATGTTTTAATTTATTCCTTTAATGGCCAAGTGTTTATTATCTGAACCATAAGCCACCTATCATCCATTTTTTTCCATATTGAGGTATAATTGCCTTTCGAATTGACTGATTCTCCCTCTTTACTTGTACTTGAATAGTCATATATCATATTTACAACGGCCACATTTTTTTCCGCTACATCAATGGTTTTTTCAACTATATTTACATGCCATTTTTCTAGTTTGTCCGTCGAATCCATGTACGATTTTACAAACATGCTATATGAATTATTAACCTTGCCATTGTTTATAGTGCAGAATCCTGGCTTACCTGAATAAAAGCTGAGGCTCTTTTTCACATCCATTTCGTTGTAGGCTTTTATCCAATCCTCGAGAGTTACATTTAACTCATCGGCTATTATCTGACGTTTGTACATCCATTTGGCTTCTTTCAATTTAACTTTTGAAAAGTCAAACGATTCATTAGTGTCAAAAGCTTTTTTATAGCTCATTGCGGCATTTTTGTACTCCTTAACTGCCATGTAATAATCACCTTTTGAATCATGAGGATTCGCTTTTTCAGGAGCAAGTTCGATGTATTTATCGAAAGCCATTTTGGCCTTTTCATAATCCTTCTTCTGAAGATAGAAATAGCCTTTGCTGTTTTCAAGAAATGCCAGATTAGCATTTAGATTTTGGCATTCAGTAATCGTCATTAGCGCTTTATCAATGGTTGCATCATCTGCAGCATACGCATTAATAAGCATAGTTTTCGGAAATATATTCTTGGGATATTTTTCAGCTAATTTTTGCCAGTCCTCAAGCGCATTATATTTAGGATCAGCTTTTGATTTCACTGCGATTTCCTTAATGATCTTTTCACCCTTATTTAACTTACCGGTGTAATTGACCATTTTCTCCAATGCCTTTTCACGTGTCTCCTTATCTGGCTTGAAGGTGTTAAGGAAATAGCCCATAAAAAAGTCCGGGTCAGCTTTTAAGGCTTGGTCAGTTATTTCATAGCCTTTGCTAAATTCAACATCGTAAAAAGCATCAATAGCTTTTACGTATAGTTCCTTGGCTTCCTTTGATTTTGTTGTAGCCGGCAAATACAAGTCTTGAGCAAGCAATGAGCTACTCAATAAAAGTACCAAAGTTGTAATTCCCAATTTCATAATAAAATTATCCCTTTTCATAATAATAATTTATTAGATTAAGTATGTAATATACTAGCTAAAATATCATTTGTCAATATTGACATAGTCACTTAAAAGTCAGCATGATATTATGACAAATGGGATACTATTAAAGTGCAGTATATTTAAACAATATGTTTGAAAAGAGCAGAATACAACAAGAGGGAGTTGCATTATGATTAATGCGACTCCCTCTTGGCAGTTTTATTTATTTAGATTATTTACTCATTGAAGGCGGTAGATTATTGCCACCCCATGAAGTATTTGCTTGCGCGCCCATTACTAATTTTAATGTACCACCTTCTAACATATCTGCATGACTAAACCATGACTGGTTTAATTCCACACCATTTAAAGTGGCACTTTGTACATATATATTAGACTTTGAATTGTTTTCGGCAATAATATTGAATGTTTTACCATTACCCATTTTTATCTCAGCCTTATCAACTAAAGGTGTACCAATGCTATAGTTTCCATCGGCAGGATTAACTGGGTAAAAACCCATTGAACTAAGTACATACCAGGCCGACATTTGTCCACAGTCCTCATTACCGCATAAGCCATCCACTTCAGTTGTGTACATTGTTCGCATAATTTCATTGGCCTTTTCCGCAGATTTCCATTGTTTTCCAACATAATTGTACATGTAGGCGACATGATGACTTGGTTCGTTTCCATGGGCATATTGTCCGATTAAGCCACTTATGTCCGGTGAAGCATGTTCGCCTTTTACACCTTCATCAATAATAAAAAGCGAATCTAATTTTTGTACAAAGGCATCATTTCCGCCATGCAACTCAATCAATCCTTGTATATCATGTGGAACGAACCATGAGTATTGCCAAGCATTACCTTCTGTATATTCGTCATCACGATGGCTCGAGAAAAGAGGATTAAAATTTTCTTTCCACTTGCCGTTTGGATGCTTTCCTCTCATAAATCCGGTTGAAGCATCAAAGTGATTTTTATAGAATGCAGCGCGTTCAATAAATGTATTATAGATTTCATCTTCACCCAAAGACTTGGCCATTTCTGCAATACACCAATCATCATAAGCATATTCTAAGGCCTTTGATACAGATTCATTTTCCAATTCGGCCGGGATGTAACAGTATTCACGAAGAGGTTTTAGTCCGCCTTTATCTTGCATGGCACTTTTCACCATTGCGTCCAGTAATTCTTTACCATCTATATCTTTAATAATTCCTTTCTGCCATGCGTCCAGAATAACAGGAATTGAATGGTAACCAATCATACAGTTGGTTTCACTACCTACCAGTTCCCAAACAGGAAGTAATCCTCCTTCGCGATAAATGGCCATAAATGAATGGATAAAATCAGAGACTTTATCCTCATGAATCATTGTAAATAATGGATGATTAGCCCTGAAGGTATCCCATAATGAGAATACAGTGTAACGATCGAAACCATTTGCAACGTTCACCTTACCATCCAAACCTTTGTATTCTTGTTTGAGATCGGAATGCATAGTTGGCGCAATCATACTGTGATATAGAGCTGTATAAAATATAGTTTTTACATCTTCCTCATTTGTTTCAACATTTATCTTTCCAAGCTGATCTTCCCATAATTGAGAAGCTGCTTTTCGTTGCTTATTAAAATCCCAATGCGGAATTTCATTATTTATACTTAGTTCTGAACCTTCTAAACTAGCTGATGATAATCCAACTTTAAGCAATAATGGCTCGTTTGTTTTTGCGTCAAAAGATAAAAGTCCTTGAACGTAAACGCCTTTGGCAGTGCCTGAGTTTTTAGTTACACCTTGTTCAACTACCTTGAATTGCTTTACCGGTAGATTACTTTCTAATGTAAAATATACCCATTGCTCTTCAGACCAACCTTTTGATTTACGATAGCCGGTGAATTTGGTGTCTGAAATTTGTGTTATATAGGTTTCTACGGGAGCATCCCAATTAATGGCATAACCTAAATCTATAACAACCATTGCTTCCTCATCTTTACTAAAGGTATATTTGTGGAACCCAACACGAGGGGAAGCTGTTAGTTCAACCTGGATTCCAGTGTCGTCTAATAAGGTTTTAAAATAACCCGGACTAGCTACTTCGTTTGTTTTGGTGTACGGACTTTTATAATCGTCAAGCAAGTTTTTGCCTTTGGTATCTGCATTAGGAACGATTGTTTTAGTGGTTGGTAACACCATTATGTCACCTAAATCACCTATACCTGTTCCGCTTAAGCACATATGAGCAAAGCCGCTTAATTCTGTTGATGAGGTATGATAGCCTGATACCCAATCCCATCCTTCAACGCCATTTACCGGGCTCAACTGAACCATACCAAAAGGAGTTGTGGCGCCTGGAAAAACATGACCATGACCACCCGTGCCAATAAATGGATCAACATAATTTGTTAAAGGAGTAGTCGATTCTTGTTGCTCTGGAGTTTGGCAAGCCCCAAACAGAATTAGCAAAATAAAACTGGCAAAGTATGTTTGTTTCATAATAGCCTTCTTAGAATTTCATAATTTATTTATACACAAATTCGAGATTCGAATAGTGAATGTCAATAGGATAATAGTAGCAAAAGTAACAAAATAGCTAGTGAGGTATAAGCCTGATTGTTAGCGAAACTTAAAAAGTACGTTGCAGCGTAATGTATTCGAGTTATTGAGGATAAAATAAAATGAGCACCAAAACCGGTGCTCATTCACCTATGTGTTATTGGCTATATATTCTACTTTTCCAATTCCTTCCAAACTACAGCACTTGCTCCCAATACAGCAATTGTTGCTCCATCTAAACCGGAAGGTAAAAGCTTAACCTTATTGCTATATAGAAAACACATGTTTGACTCCATATATTTTAGAGTTGGTTTAAATATATAGTCACCTGCCTGAGCAAGACCACCGAAAAGGAAGACAGCCTCCGGACTTGAGAATGCCACAAAATCTGCAATTGCTTTGCCCAGCATTTTTCCACATCTATCAAAGGCTTCTAATGCTAGCTTATCGTTTTTTTTCGCAGCATCATATATCATTTTTGAAGTCAATTGTTCGGAGGGAACAGTTCTCAGTGCACTTTCCATTTTAGTATGAGCAATTAATTCTGACACCGTACGACATATGCCGCTTGCAGATGCATAGGTTTCTAAGCATCCTTTACGGCCACAGCCACACTCTCTTCCGTCAATTTCAGTAATAACATGTCCAAGTTCACCTGCAAAACCATCATGTCCAAGAATCAGATTGCCATTGGCAACAATACCGCTTCCAACACCAGTTCCCAGCGTAAGCATTATAAAGTCTTTCATTCCTCTAGCTGCTCCATACATCATTTCGCCAACTGCTGCTGAATTTGCATCATTGGTTAAAACAATAACAGGGTAATCGTAGTAACTTTTGAGTAACTCAACCAGAGGAATTTTACCCCCCCAGCCAAGATTCGAGGCCCCTATTATTTCACCAGTATAATAATTACTACTTGGGGCTCCTACTCCTATACCTTTAATGTCAAGCTGTTCATCTAATTCTAATACCGTTTCATTGATTTTAGCTGTAAGAGCATCTAAATAATGCTTAATATCGGTATGTGTCAATGTAGGAGTTGAAGATTCGGCTAACAAATTTCCATCTCTATCAACAATTCCTATTACTGTATTTGTTCCTCCTATGTCAATCCCAATTGCTACTTCTGTATTCATATTATTTTACTTAAAGTTTAGTGTTGCAAAAGTGCTTACAATTTAGGTGAGGCAATTAAAGCTATGTACAATTAAATAGCACTAGTGATTAATCGTATGAATTCTAAGGCCTACAAAACCTCATTATGTATTTGATGATGCAGGAATAAGCATTGCTAACTTGCTGCCAATAAGCGGCATAAAAGAACTGTTCGAATTATCTCCTTACTTTACAACTAGTTTAAAATACAAAGATTTGTTTCGAAAAGATAAGTTCAAGTCAAAGCAATAGTATTATTGCTACTTGTAGAGAATCAATTGTTGGTTAAGAGGAAGAGTAAAATCAGAACATCTTAGTGCCCCAAAGCCCTTTTTGTCGGCTTTGTCGTTTGCCAAAAAACCAGTTGATGTCTATTAACGGATATATAACTGTGGAACCAGGAGTGTTGTATTTACCATACGATAGTACATATCCTATGGATAATGATAGGTTAGATAAAATAAAGGTTTGTAGTTCAGTGGTTTGTTCAAAAGCATGATTGCCCGTGAAATTGCCATAGAAGTATTTTAATCCTCCTCCTAACATTAGTTGACTGTTAATTTGCCAGTCAGCACGGACTTTTGCAAAAGCTGTTCCACCCGTTCCGGTTAAAGCCGGGCTTCGATTGGTCAAAAGGTGTTCTTCAATTTCTTTCAGGCCAGAGTCTCCAAAAGCATAACCAAAATCAAATCCAATCCCGGCAGTCAAAATAACAAATGGCTGCTCTCTACTGCACCTATTATCTTTTGAAATATAACGGCTAAAAATTAATTCGTTTTTCATTGAAAGAACAAAAGGAATTTGAGCCGTTGAATCTACGATGCTGTTAAAATCTCGTTTTTTCGCCCAATGAAATCCTGGTGTAGCCGAATAGAGTCCATGTTTACTTGCTACATGCCAGGCTCCGTTAGCCCACCTTTTTTTTATGGCAATATTTGGCACCCAATAATTTAATGGCAAAACTGAGGATAACTCAACTCCTTGCTTATAACTGTACCTCGATGGAGAAGTGATACTAATATTTCCTGCACCGGGATAAACAGTATTTGCCGTTTCATGATGCCAAAGTAAATCATCTCGCGCATCGTTCTGGCGCGCACCTCTTGGTTGAATTGGATTAAAGGCGTTGGTGTTTTTATCTTGTTCGTAGGCTTTTTGTTGCCGTTTTCTTATTTCTCGTTTCGAGGTCCCTTTGTTTTTCTTATACTTTTTTTGCCCATGAGCAGACATTGCAAAGGTAAGAATGCAGATCAAAAGAGATATTTTTAGCACTGGGCGCATAGGTATTTATCAATTATAACGTTGAAGGAATAAAATTTAGTCTTACCCGGCCGTAATTAATTCATTAGTGTAGTTTTTTAATTGATGAATTGAACCTTTTGGTGGAAGTTAAGGTTACTTTGGCGTAAACTTAGGAAACTATTAATACAAAAATAGTTTCCTAAACCAAATAAGTTTCCTATTTTCGCAACATGGAAGAAAAACGCCAAAATATTATTTCTAAAGCTTTTGATCTGTTTCGCCAATACGGGATCAAGAGTGTTAGTATGGACGACTTAGCCCGGGAACTAGGCATGTCGAAGAAGACATTGTATCAACATGTATCAGATAAAAATGAATTAGTAGAATCGGTAATCGAATTTCTTATGAAGTTTTTAGAAGAGTCATTCTCCATATTTAATGACCGTAGTTTAGGAGCCATAGAACAATATTTCGAATTCAGAAATAGAGTACAACCGTCGAACGGACGCTTCCAGCCAACTTTAGAGTATGATATGAAAAAATATTACCCGGCTCTTCTTCAGGAAATAAATGAGCAAAAGTTTCAGCTGGTTTATTCTGCTAATCTGTCAAATTTAAAGCAAGGCAAAGAAGAGGGGGTCTATAATGATGATATCAATGAGCACGTTATAGCACGTATTCTGGTTTCGTTTCATTTATACACATTCGATCCTAATAATGGAATATTTACCGATGCTGAAATATTGGATGACAAACTGTTTGAAGAGGTCTATAAATATCACTTTAGAGGAATTTGTACATCAAAGGGAATGGACGAATTACAACGTTTGTTCTGTGATAATAATGAAAAAGAATAAATAACTATAAAACACACAACTATGAAACGAGTATCATTGGTGATACTATGTATTGGCTTTCTGAGTATGGGTTTAAGTAAAGCCCAGAACAATGAAGCTATCTCATTCAGTTTGCAAGAGGCGATTGATTATGCAATGGATAACGCATATCAAAAGATAAGTGCAGATTATGATGTAGAAGCAGCTAAAAAGAAACTGTGGGAATCGATTGCAATTGGATTACCGCAAGTTGATGGATCTGCAGCATACAATCACAGTTTAGATTTGCCGGTAAGCTTATTGCCGGTCGAGATTCTTCCTCCTGATAATTGGCCACCCGGAACACAACCCGGTGACAAGATACCAGTATCATTTGCAACAGCTTTTGATGCGAATTACAGTCTAGCCGTTAGTCAGCTTTTGTTCGATGGATCCTACATTGTAGGCTTACAAGCAAGTAAGGTTTTTCTTAAACTTAATGAAGAACAACGTGAGAAGGCCGAAATTGAAATTAGAAATACTGTATTTCAGGCGTATTATGTTGCCATGACGGCAAAAGAAAACGTGGCAACCTTTAAGAAAAGTCTTGAGGTTAATAAGAAGACTTTAGCAGAAACCAAGGCGTATTTCGATAATGGTTTTCGCGAGTTGATTGATGTTTCTCAAATTGAGTTATTGGTGAGTAACGGAGAAATCAGACTTTTAGAAGTGGAGCGAAGTTTTGATGTGGCGATTGCTTTATTAAAATTTAGTATTGGAATGAACCTTGATCAGGAATTGAATCTGACCGATAACATGGAAACCATGTTGGCTAATGTGGCGATTTATAATACTGATCAAACGGATTTTCAATTGGGTAATCATATCGATTATAAATTAGCAGTTACTAATGTTGAGTCAATGCACTTATTTCTGAAAAACGAGAGAGCGCAATACTTACCAAAATTAAATGCATCCTATAGTTATAATCGTACAGGATTTGGAGATGAATGGAATATTTTCGGAAAAGAGTGGTATCCTTCACAATTTGTTGGTTTGAGTTTATCAGTTCCAATCTTCACCTCCGGATTTCGTCATGCCAAAGTTCAACAGGAAAAAATTAATTATTTGAAGGCTCAGAACGATGAGTTAATGGTATCGGAAAACTTGAAAAAGGATTATTTAAATGCCTCTACCAATCTGGCCACGGCGCGGGAACAATACAGAAATAGTGTTAAGAATAAGGATTTAGCCAATACCATCTACGAAGTTACATTAACGAAGTTTAAAAATGGTATCGTTGGAAGTACAGTTTTATCTCAAAACGAGGGACAATATATTGATTCTGAAGTAGCCTATGTTGATGCTGTTCTTAAATTGCTTCAGGCACATATCGAATATCAAAAAATCATCGGCAAACTTTAACCCAAATAACAATGAAACTGAAAAAATTACATATAATGAACAAGATAGCATTAGCTTTAATAGTGCTTGTAATGGCTGCATGTTCAGCTAAAACAGCCAGCAATAAAGCGGAGAAGGAAGAAGAATTAAAAACTTACAAAAAGGAACTATCTGATCTAAAAAAGAAGATAGCCAAACTGGAAGAAGAGTTAGTTGATGATTCAGGGATAGGAGCTGTTGGAGTTGTTATTACCCCTATTGAATATCAATTGTATGAGCATTTTGTTGATGTTACAGGTAAGGTAGAAGCGGATAAAAATATACTTGTAAGTCCTGAAGCTGCCGGTAAGATTATAGCCATTGATGTTAAGGAAGGTGATAGAGTTAAAAAAGGTCAGGTATTGGCTCGATTAAACACTGAAATGATTGAGCGAAGCCTTGATGAGATTAAAATAAATCTTCAACTGGCTTCCACAACATTTGATCGTCAGGCCAATTTGTGGAATCAGAATATTGGTTCTGAAATGGAGTATCTGCAGGCCAAATCTCAAAAGGAAAGTTTAGAGCAAAAACTGGAAGGTTTACAAGCTCAGCTTGATATGGCTCATTTGCGTGCGCCCATTAATGGTGTTGTTGATGATATTATTCAAAGGCAAGGAGAAATGGCTGGTCCGCAAATGCCATTTGCCCGATTGGTCAATATTGATCAGGTCTATGTTTCTGCTGATATTTCAGAGATGTATTTGCAAAAAGTAAAGGCTGGCGATAAGGTACAACTCGATTTCCCAGTATTAAATACTACTATGGATGCTAAGGTTTATCGTACATCTTCGGTTATTGATGCAGACTCACGAACTTTCAGTGTAAGAATAAACCTCAATAATGCCAGTGGTGACATTAAGCCGAATATGCTTACAGTATTAAAGTTGAGAACATTCGCGGCTGAGAATGCCATTGTTGTTCCATCGATTTTAGTTAAAAAAGACTTTACAGGTGAGTTTGTATTTATTGCCAGTGAAAAAGAGGGCAAGATGGTGGCTAAAAAGCAGTATATCACTTCAGGTATTAAAGACAACAATAACACCTTGGTGACTGATGGATTAAATGTAGCTGACAAATTAATTACCAGGGGCTATGCTCAGGTGGTAGATGGTTCAGTTATTTCCTTTTAACATTCAAAGTCAAAAAAGAAAATAATGACAGAAAATATTAGACCCAAAGAAAAGGTTTCCTCAAGGAAATTTAAACCGACCTTTTGGGCCCTCGATAATAAAAACACGATTTATATTCTCACCCTGTTTTTACTTGTAGCAGGATGGACAGGATATCAATCGATGCAAAGAGAGCAGTTCCCTGAAATAGTCATACCTTATATTTCAGTAAGTACACCTCACCCGGGTAATAGTCCATTGGATATCGAAAACCTGATAACACGCCCCATTGAAAAGGAGCTGAAAGATTTGAATGGTGTTAAGCGAATGTCATCCAACTCATTTCAGGATATGAGTTTGATTATCGTGGAATTTGAAACTGATGTTCCGGTTGATCAGGCCAAATTAGATGTTAAGGACAAGGTGGATAAGGCAATTAGCGAACTCCCTGATGATTTGATGGATGAGCCAATTGTAGATGACATTGATTTTTCTGAATTCCCGGTATTAAATATTAACCTTTCAGGAGATTACAGCATCTATGAATTAAAAAAGTTTGCTGAAGGTTTACAGGATGAATTTGAAACATTGCGTGAAGTTCGTGAGGCGGATATTCGTGGTGTGGATGAACGCGAAATAAAAATACATGCCGATCCCCATCGTATGGCAGCCTACAATATCACATTTATGGATATTGAATTTGCGGTTCAAATGGAGAATTTCACTGTTGGTGCCGGTGAAATAAAGGTGGATGGAACACGTCGTTCAATTCGTATTCAGGCCGATTACACCAATATGGATCAGATACGTAACACCATTGTTAAAGAAATTAATGGTCGTGCGATCTATGTCAAAGATGTGGCTGAAGTGATTGATGGTTTTGAGGAGCAAAGCTCAATTTCACGATTGAATCACAAGTCGGTGGTTACACTTTCTATTGTAAAAAAGAGTGGCGAAAACCTATTGGATGCCACGGATAAGATTTTGGGGATCATCAAACTAAAGCAGGAGAGTGAAACCTTGCCTAAAGATTTGACCATTACCGTGACTGATGATCAATCCGTATTTGTTCGTGATCAGATCAGCAATCTTGAAAACAGTATCCTGTTAGGGATGATTTTCGTGATGATTGTTCTTTATATGTTCCTCGGCCTTCGAAATGCGATCTTTTCAGGCTTAGCCATTCCTATGTCGATGATTATCTCCATGATGATTCTGAAACAAATAGGCTATAGTATTAATACCATGGTATTGTTTAGTTTAGTATTGGCTCTGGGTATGCTGGTGGATAATGCCATCGTGGTTATTGAGAATGTCTATCGAATGATGGAGCATGGAGTCAAACCTGAAAAAGCGGTGAAAAACGGAACAAGTGAAATTGCTATTCCTATCATCTCATCCACTGCCACAACTTTAGCTGCGTTTTTCCCATTGGTATTTTGGCCGGGTATAGTAGGTAAGTTTATGAGCTATCTGCCAATTACTTTAATCATTGTATTGGCCTCGTCCCTATTTGTTGCGCTTGTATTAAATCCGGCCTATGCTTCAAATTTTATGCGACTTGAAAACATAAATGAGAAGAAAAGTTTCCGTAAGTATTTTTACATAAGCGGAGCGATAGCCATATTAGGAGTATTTGCCTATTTATCGGGCAGTATTCTTTGGGGTAATATATTTGTTTTGCCTCTGTTGATTACCACGCTTAATAAGTATGTATTAAAGCCTTCTGCGGTAATATTCCAGAATAAAGTTTTACCGTATCTCGAGAATATGTATGAATCTACATTGCGTAAAGCAATGGGGAGAACAACAAGTAAAGTATTGATGGGAGGTTCTTTGGCATTGTTTTTATTCTCCATCATCTTTTATTCCTTGGTTCCAACTAATGTGGAGTTTTTCCCAATGAATGAACCTCGAACAATTTATGTAACAATGGAATTGCCATTGGGTACTGATATTGAAGTGACGGATCAGGTAACAGTGAGCGCTGAGGAAATACTATACTCTACATTGGATCCATATATGGATATCGTTAAGTCCATTGGCGTAAGTGTTGGTAATGGTAAAGGTGGATTATTTGATTCGGGACGTTCACCCAATAAATCATTAACAACTGTTACTTTCCTCGACTATCAATATCGTCAGGGGCATAGTACAAGGGATATTATGTCGGAATTGTCCGATGCCTTTCAGGGTTTTATTGGAGCCAAAATATTTATCGAGAAAGAAGATAACGGACCTCCGGTTGGTAAGCCTGTAAATATTGAAGTTGGTGGCGATGATTACGAAAGATTAATCGACCTTGTTACGGATATCAAACGGGTAATAGATGAAGATCATATCGCCGGCATTGAAAATCTGGAGATGGATTTAAATACCAATAAGCCGGAAATGCAGATGTTTATTGATCGTGATAAGGTGCGACGAATGGGCTTATCAACACAGGAAGTTGCAATGGCCTTGCGAACATCACTTTATGGTAAAGAAATCAGTAAATATAAAGATGGTGAAGACGAGTATGATATTATGCTTCGCCTAAAGGATGAATTCCGATATGATGTTTCTACTTTAATGAATCAGAAAATTAAAGTAGATAAAAACGGTGTAATTAGTCTGATTCCAATTTCATCTTTAGCTACCTATGAATATGCTTCCACTTATGAGAAGATCATTCGTGTGGACAATACTCGCGTGATCACTTTAAGTTCTAATGTAGTTGAAGGCTACAATGCAAATGAGATAAATGCACGCATTAAAGATTTGCTTGAGGATTATCAAATGCCCGGCAATTATAACTGGAAGATGACAGGAGAGCAGGAAAATCAGCAGGAGACTTCTGACTTCCTTATAGGTGCATTACTGTTTGCCTTGGCTCTGATTGCAATGATCTTAATTACACAGTTTAATTCCGGAGCTAAGCCATTAATTATTATTGGAACCGTGGGATTAAGTACAATAGGTGTATTTATGGGCTTGGGTACTTTCCAAATGGATTTTGTGATATTAATGACTGGTCTTGGAATTGTTTCCCTGGCGGGGATTGTGGTTAATAATGGTATTGTATTAGTCGATTACGTTGACTTGGTGCGTAAGCAGCGTAAAGATACTTTAGGACTTGGCGAGAAAGGACGATTGAGTAGAGAAGATGAGATAGATAGTGTTGTTCGTGCCGGAAAAACCCGTTTGCGTCCGGTATTGTTGACTGCTATTACTACCGTATTGGGATTAATTCCAATGGCCATAGGTTTGAATTTCGACTTCTTTAGTTTATTATCTGAGTTAGATCCGAATATTTATTTTGGTGGAGACAATGCTGATTTCTGGTCACCAATGGCCTGGACAGTTATATTTGGTCTATCCACATCTACGATCCTAACCTTGATAATGGCACCTGTGATGTATAACCTCGCAGTAAGAATTAGAAATCGAATGATTAAACCAAAAGATGGAGATTCAGAATTGGTTCAGAAAATTGATAATATTAAGTAATAGTTTTTAAACAACAGAATGGCTCTCAGTAATGAGGGCCATTTTTTGTTATAGGTCATTGAAGAAAAAATATGTGCGTTGCATAAAAATATTGCATCGGAAATAAATCGTGTGTGATATCGTCAGCACCGTATCGTGGCCCTAATCTTATTGCAAAGAAGTCAGAGTTGTATATCAGTGTTAGCAACCGATTTAGTATGATTGTAGTGTCTGACTAATTACATTGTGACTTTATCGATTAATCTTTTTATCTTCAACTCGCTCAAATTTTAATGAGTTCAGCCTAAAAGGATCTAGCATGTCAAAGTCAAAACAACTTATAGAATGGTTTAAGCAGAATACGAAAGGATATCTTCTTTTTTCGGGTGGGTTTGATAGCAGCGCTGTATTAGGGGCTGCCATGAAAGCAAATGCAGATGTGGTACCACTTTGGGTAGATAATGGCTTTAATCGTGCTGTAGCAGGAGATATGAGAATTCAAGCCCGAAATCTTGGTGCTGAAACATTGGAAATAATCAATGTTGCAGTAAGCGATACGGTTGGAGAAAATCCTCAGAAACGCTGTTATTTCTGTAAGAGTCATATTTTATCCATGGTTCCAGATGATGCTGAGGCTATTTTCGATGGAACCACCGCCAGCGACCTTGGAAATTATCGACCAGGAAAGATGGCTCTGGATGAGTATAAGGTAAAGTCGCCTCTGGCGGAGTTGGGAATTATTTCGGCCGAAACAAAGGACATAGCCATTCGTTTTGGAGCAGACCCTTTACTGGCCGATTTAGAAAGTTGTTTGGCAACTCGCATTAACTACGGTCACTTTTTAACTCCTGAACGAATCGATGCCATATATAAGATTGAGAATTATGTAATTGAAAAGACCAATGATTTCCACGTTCGATGTCGCATTGATGATGCTGATCATTTACGAATAGAATTCTCAAAGGCCGAAAGTTACCAGGCTTTAGCAGATGCTGAATTCAGGGATACATTATTTAAATTAGGTGGTGATGCCTGCCTGTTTGTAACTATTGATGTTAAACGATCACGACCAACGGAATACGATAAACGTATTGTCCAGCCATAACTAAGAATGAAATACCTTTTACAACAACTAATCACTATATATCATGACCTTCGATGAATTATTTGATCAGATAAAAAGCGGAGCAATAAATAAAGAAGACGCACAGAAGCATTTTTCGTTAGAATGGATGGAAACAGCCAGTCGCTATATTTTGGATGTGAATCGAGGCATGCGCACCAATATTCCTGAGATTATTTACGGAGAATATAAAACGCTTGAGCAGACTATTGAATTGGCTTCAAAAATGCTGGAAGAGCATCCTCGGGTAGTGATTTCGCGCAGTCCGTTTTATAAAGAACTGAATGAAGAATTTAAGGAGCGCTACCCCGTTCTATGGTCAGTTAATGCCACAGTGATTGGAACCATGCCTAAACCTAAAGGCAAAGTATTGGTGATTAGTGCCGGTTCAGCTGATCATCCGGTTACATATGAGTGTGAAGTGGTATTGAAAGCCGTTGGTGTGGAACCTGTGGTTTTTGAAGATAGAGGAATTGCCCATCCTACACGCGTATTGGAGGCTATAAAAACAGGTGTGGAGCAAGATGTTGCTGCCGTAATTGTGGTTGCCGGTATGGAAGGTGCCTTGGCTCCATTCGTGGCCTCGTTAGTGGCCTTACCAGTAATTGGTGTACCTACTTCGGTTGGTTATGGCTTTAGAGCCAAAGAAGCGGCCTTAACCAGTATGCTGGCCAGCTGTGCCCCAAATTTGACTGTTGTGAATATTGATGGCGGTTTACGAGCTGCTGTTGTAGCTGCATTGATTGCGAAGAATAGATAGGCGATGTGTTAATGTGCCAATGAACCGATTCTAATTATCTCATCGACAAACCGGTAATTAGCACATAAGTACATTGATAAATCGTTATACCGTCTTCGAATACTGTCCTTTACCTTTTTTTAGTGCCGGATCAAAAGCCATGGCGATATTGCGAACCACAAATCGTCCTTGCCCTTTTACGGTTAGTTCGTCATTATTGAGTTCCAGTAATTGATCATCCACAAAAGATTGAATCTTCTCCAATTGAAATTCAAGAGCTGAATACACAACACTGGTGTCAACGTTAAAGTCAGAGGCTACCTGCTTGAAATCCACAAAATAGTTACACATGATTTCATTAATGACCTGACGAACGATTTGCTCATTCTGGTTTAAGCGATAACCGCGCACCACTGCTCTGCCTTCCTGTTCAATGCGCTCCATGTATTTCTTTATGGTCTTTTCATTCTGGCTATAGGCATTAAACAACTGGCTGATACTTGAGGTACCAAAACCATACACCTGACCGGTTGTTTCACGGGTACAGTACCCTTGGAAATTACGGTGCAGCTTTTTCTCAGTTAAGGCAATGGCAAACTCATCTTCAGGCTTGGCAAAATGATCCATTCCAATTGGCACATAACCTGCATCCACAGCCATATTATAAGCATCCTCCAGCATGGCAATTTTTTCATCAGCTCCAGGTAAACCATATTGCTCCAACATACGTTGACGAGGAATAACCGAAGGTATATGAGCGTATGAGAAAGTCACTAAACGATCAGGATTAGCTTCTATGGCCTGTTTAACCGTTTCATTAAAACTCTCTCGTGTCTGGAATGGTAGTCCATAGACTAAATCAAGATTTATACCACTGAAACCAATCTTTTTAAGATAAGCAATCATCTCATTTACGGGCACTTTAGCCGGTCGACGATTAATGGCTGTCAGAACTTCCTGTTTAAAATCCTGAACGCCAAGGCTGATTCTATTAAAGCCTAGTTCGCGTAAATGATCAACCATTGCATAATCCAAATAGGCTGGGCTACACTCCATGGCCATCTCGTATTCATCAGCAAAATTAAAGTTGCGCTTAATGGCCTCGGTGACTTTACTAATTAATTCAGGTGCAATGGCATTTGGTGTTCCACCTCCCCAATGCACTTGAGTGAGTTTACGATCTTTGGAAACATCTTGCGATACCAAATCAATTTCCTTGATTAAGGTATTTATGTACTTTTCTATTTTGCTATCGCCCATGCCGGTGTAGGTTGTACAACCGCAGAATGTACATAGCTGAGGGCAAAATGGGATATGAATATACACCGAAACATTTTCAGGTTTCTCCTGATTGGATACAACTACACTCTTCTTATACGCCTCATTTCCATACTCCTCATGAAAGAATGTTGCCGGTGGATAACTCGTGTATCGCGGTCCGGCAATATTATATTTTTCAAGAAGATTCCTATCAAATGTTAACATTGTTCTTAATGATTATTGGTTAATGATTAATGGTTAATGCGTTTGAATATATCATTAACCATTGAGCACTAATAATTATTATCTTCCCCAGTTAACTGATTTTACCCAGTCTATTACAAACTTTACATTTTCTACCGGTAAATCAGGTAAGATACCATGGCCCAGATTAAAAATCCACTTTTGATTATCACGACCGAATGGTAAATAGGTTTTATTCAATTCAGCTTCAATAGTTGCTTGATCAGCATACAGTAGTCGAGGATCAAGATTACCCTGCAAGCCTACTTCCGGATCGACAATATCGCGGGCATGTTTTAAGGACATACGCCAATCGATACCCACAAAATCAGCTACATCTTTGTCAATAGCTTTAATGCCATTACCTAAATCCTTAGGGAAATAGATGGTTGGAATGCCTTTATCGCGTACAGCATTCAATATTTTCTTTGAAGCCGGAAGGAACATGTCCAGATATAATTCTTCAGGAAGCAAGCCACCATAAGTCTCAAATAACTGGAAAGCTTCAACGCCATGCTCGGCTTGAGTGACTGCGTATTCAATGGAAACTTCAGCCAAAGCATCAATTATCTTTTGAGCCGTTTTTCTCTCCTTATACAGAAACTCAGTTGCATTCTTAAAAGTAATGTCACGCACATTATCACGAAACATAAAGCAAAAGGTAGTCAATAAGCCACCACAAAAACCAATAAGCGGTTTGCCTTCAGGCCGTGTTTCAATGATTTTATCAATCGCTCCATATACATGAGTTAATTTGCTCATGTCCTTTTTTAACTGCTTAGCAGGATCATCGTAGGTATGGAGAGGTGCTCCAAATACAGGTCCTGCCTCAGTAAATTTAAGCGACATACCTAAGGCTTCAGGAACCACAAGAATATCTGAGAATAAGATAGCGGCATCAACACCTAAATCATAAATCGGCATTAAAGTTACCTCAGCTGCCAACCTAGGATCTTCCATCAATTCAGAGAAAGTGTAGTTTTCCTTAAGCTTTCTATAATTGGGTAACACACGTCCTGCCTGGCGCATAAACCACACTGGTGGACGTTCGGTGCTTTTCCCTTGTATTGTATCTAAAAAATAGTTAGTCATAGTTATATCGTATCAAGTATCAAGATATTAGTATCAAGACGATTTACAGCTTACTAGATCTCAAACCTAATTTAGTCTTGTGCCTTAATACTTATGTCTTGTGTCTATTTTACAGCTTCTAAAGCCTTTCTGTTTCCTTTAATCAACTTCTCCAAATCCTTTTCGCTATGTGCCATTGAAATAAATAAACACTCAAATTGTGAAGGAGCAATATATAATCCTGCATCCAAGGCAGCCTTAAAATACTCAGCATATTTGCCAGTATCTGAATTCATGGCTTCTTCAAATGAACTCACCTTTTCTTCCTTAGTAAAGAAAGCAGTCATCATAGAGCCAACACGGTTCAGAACTACATTTAAACCAAGTTCTTTGGCATTTAATCGGAATCCGGCTTCAACAAAAGCCGCCTTTCTTTCCAAATCTTCGTAGGCGTTTGCCGTGTCATTTAATTTTTTCAATGCGGTTAAGCCAGCAGCCATGGCTAGTGGATTTCCTGAGAGTGTTCCTGCCTGATAAACCGGACCCAATGGAGCCAGCATATCCATAATTTCGGCACTTCCACCGTAAGCACCTACAGGCAAACCACCACCAATGATTTTACCTAAAGTAGTTAAATCAGGCATCACATTGAAGTATTCCTGAGCACCGCCCTTAGCCAAACGAAAACCGGTAATGACTTCATCAAATATTAATAGAGCACCGCTATCCGTACACATCTGACGAAGGCCTTCTAAAAAGCCTTTGGCCGGAGGAACTACACCCATATTACCTGCAACAGGTTCAACAATAACTGCTGCAATCTCATTTTTATGTTTGTCGAATAAGGCCTGAACGGAATCCAGATT
Organism: uncultured Carboxylicivirga sp.; assembly: GCA_947503525.1. Classification (GTDB taxonomy): domain Bacteria; phylum Bacteroidota; class Bacteroidia; order Bacteroidales; family Marinilabiliaceae; genus Carboxylicivirga. The sequence continues at coordinate 570,476 of CANNEA010000002.1, forward strand.
ATTATAGTCGGCTGTTAAGGTATCTTTGGCTGTACTCTTGGTTACACCAGGGCTATCCGGTAAACCTAAGGTAATAGCTCCCGAACCGGCCTTAATCAAAAAGCTATCACCATGACCATGATAACACCCGGCAAACTTGATGATTAATTCACGTTTGGTATAACCACGTGCTAATCGAATTGCACTCATAGTAGCCTCAGTACCTGAATTAACCATGCGTACCTTTTCGATCGAAGGAACCATTTTTACAATTTGTTCGGCCATCTCAGTTTCAATTAGAGTTGGTGCACCATAACTGGTTCCATTGGCGGCTGCATTTGTGACTGCTTCCAATACTTCATCGTTGGCATGTCCTAAAATAAGTGGACCCCATGAAGCCACAAAGTCAGTATATTCGTTATCATCGATATCCCAAACCGTTGTTCCTTTGGCTTTCTTAATAAACAAAGGATCGATACCTACACTTTTGAAGGCTCGTACAGGAGAATTAACGCCACCGGGAATTACCACTTGTGCTTCCTGAAAGGCTTGTTTGCTATTATTGTTATTCATTATTATTAAGTATCAAGATGATTTAAAATACGTCTAAGAAAAAGGCTATCAGCTTTTAGCCGATAGCTATTAGCTTATTCTACTTCTGGCCATTTAGTATATCGGCTGCATCAAGTGCATGATAGGTAATGATGATATCTGCTCCAGCTCTTTTAATGGATAATAATACTTCCATCATTACACGTTGCTCATCAATCCAATCTTTCTCGCCAGCTGCTTTTACCATACTGAATTCACCACTTACATTATAAGCGGCAGTAGGCATTTCAAATTCATTTTTAGTACGATAGATAATGTCCAGATAACTCAAAGCTGGCTTTACCATTACGATGTCAGCTCCTTCTTCAATATCTGAAGCAATTTCTCGCATGGCTTCATCGCTATTAGCCGGATTCATTTGGTAGGTACTACGATCGCCAAATTGTGGTGCACTTTCTGCTGCTTCACGGAATGGTCCGTAAAAGCCAGAGGCATACTTAGCAGCATAGGACATTATTGGCGTTTTCTCAAAGCCGGCATAATCTAATGCTTCACGAATTTTGGCAACTCGCCCGTCCATCATATCACTAGGTGCAATTACATCGGCTCCAGCTTCGGCTAAAGAAACCGATTGATCAGCCAATGTCTTAAGGGTAGAATCATTATCAACATCATTGTCAATTATGGTTCCACAGTGACCATGAGTAGTGTATTCACAATTACACACATCAGCCACAATCATGATATCATCAATATCAGCTTTGATAGCTCTAATAGCCTTTTGAACAATGCCATCTGCTTGACATGCTACATGGCCATGTTCGTCTTTACTTTCAGGAATTCCAAAAAGCAGAACACTTTTCACCCCTTTTGAAACGGCCAATTTACATTCTTCCACCAACACATCTATCGACATTTGATAGTTGCCAGGCATTGAACTAATCGGTTTTTTTACACCTTCACCAGGGCAAACAAATAGGGGGTATACCAAATCATCTACACGTAGATGAGTTTCGGTGACCATGTGGCGAAGTACTTTATTATATCTTAAACGTCTTAATCGGGTTTCCGGGAAAGCCATAATAATGAGGTTTTATAATTATCTATAATTGGGTTTTAACTGTAATTTCATTTCTTGCCACAATCCTTCATAGGTCGAAAAACGGGCTGTTACCGCGGGAGTTATTTCTCTTTTACGCATGCTTTTTGTGGTAGCCGGACCAATTGAAGCAAATCCAACTTCATCGTGTATCAAGTCATCATAAACATCCATAAAACCATTGAAGCAGGATGGACTTGTACAAACCACAAGCATAGGGCGCTTGGCTCTAAGTAAGGATTCTGTCTCCGCTTTGCGTTTTTCGGCAATGATGGTTTTATAGACATTATAACGCTGATAGTTGACAATGCCTTTTAATCCATCTTCCAAAGTGTTTTCAGCAAGTTCTCCAAGTAATCCTACCCATGTTTCTCCAGGTAAAACTCTGGCTTGTTGCAACTCCTCAACCAAATCGGATGATGTACGTCCCTGTGAAACCCACCATACTTTTAGGCCACTCTTCTCAACCATTTGGGCTGTTTTCTTTCCAATACAGATAAAACTTTTATCCAGTACATCGGCCGGTTTAACCTGCTTTAGAAAATATTCAACCCCTCGTTTACTGGTGAAGATGATTCGCCGACTTTTATAAATAGTAGAGAGTTTATCCTGACATAAGCTTACTTGTTCAGTATCGATCATTGGATCGCAGATCACTTCAACCCCTTCTTGCATTAATCCATTGTACAATAGGTCATCCTGGCCCATTGGATGTGTTAAAACAACAGCAGTTTCGCGTGAATATGGATCCATAAATACTGAATTTAAAGGTTTCTTACTTGGGACAAGATTTCATCACCGCCTAAGTTAATGATTTTTTGCCCTAATTCACGACCAATTTTTTCAGCATCGTTAGATTTTCCGGTGTGTGTTGCTCTCAATTCTTTAGTGCCATCTGGCAAAGCAACCAAACCTGTTAGTTCCAGCTTATCATCATTTATGCTGGCATAAGCACCTATCGGAATCTGACAACCACCTTCCAATTCGTTCAAAAAGCTTCGTTCAGCTGTTATTTTCAGATAGCTTTCTTCACAATGAAGAGCTTTAACAACTTCTAAAACAGCGGTGTCATTTTCACGAGTTTCAATGGCAATAGCTCCTTGTCCACAAGCCGGCACCAGGTATTCAGGTTCAAATAAGGATGTAATTTCTTTTTTATATTCTAAGCGGATTAAACCTGCTCCAGCCATAACCATGGCATCGCAGTATCCGTCTTTCATTTTTTTCAAGCGAGTATCTACATTACCACGTATATCAATAACCTGAACCTTAGGATTGATTTTCTTCACCTGGGCAATGCGTCGCAAACTGGAAGTGGCTACCTTATGGTTTTCGTTCATTTCCTTCAGCGATAAACCATCCCGACTGACCCATGCATCTTTAAATTCGGCTCTTTCTAAAATAGCTCCAAGCTGAGTTCCTTCAGGAAATACCGTGGGCATATCTTTTAAACTATGCACACATAAATCAATTTCATCGGCAAACAATGCATTTTCCAGTTCTTTTGTAAATAAGCCTTTATCACCAATTTTAGATAAAGCAACGTCAAGGATTTTATCACCTTTTGTTGAAATGATTACCAATTCAAATTGGCGATCGGGATAAATAGTTTCTAATGTTGATTTAACCAGGTTGGCTTGATATAAGGCGAGCTTGCTTCCGCGAGTTCCAATGCGTATAGTGGATTTTGTCATAAGTTGAATATCACAAAACGGATGGGCGCTGACCCATCCGTTGTAGTATTTAAGAGCTGAAATTAAAAAATTCTTCGATCATTTTAACCTTTTCGGGATCACGCCCCTCATTGGTCACATCCCGAATTTGCTTGATTATCATTCGGGTGAATTTGGCACTTAGATGGTCGCCATATTCTGATATCTTTTTTGCACCTTCCTCGTCCTTTACTTTTTTATAGTTTTGGGCTTCGTTGGTGTGTATATTTTTAAAGGTTGATGTAATTGAACTTATAGCCGAACTCATTAATCGCATATTCAGCCAACTTTCAAATTCATCTAATATTTCACTAATAATAGCTTCAGCTTCGGCCAATTTCCCTTTTCGCATTTCGAAGTTAGTTTTTACTACTTCTTCCATATGATCAAGGTCGAATAAAGTTATGCCTTCAACATCAGCTACACTAGGTTCAACATTACGCGGATTACAAAGGTCGAGAACCATAAGAGCTTGATGATTGCGTTGCGCCATCACTTCTTCAGCTATGTCTTTAGTTAATAAGGCCCGCGGCGAACCAGTCGTAAAAGTGACTATATCTACGTGTTGCAATTCCTGAGTGAAGTTGGAAAAGTCAATAGCTTTGCCATTAACTCTGTCGGCCAATTGAATGGCTTTATCATGTGTACGGTTAGTCACCCAATTGTCAACACAACCCTTTTTCGATAAATTCAGTGCGACAATAGTTCCGGTTTCACCGCTACCAATAGTTAGAGATTTTATATTTGAGAAGCAACCAAGTTTCTTACCAACTAATTCTACTGCTGCCGAACTTACTGATACAGCACCTTTATTAATTGATGTTCTTGTGCGAACTTCTTTTCCAGCCTCAAACGCCTTATGAACCATTCGGGTTAACTCAGGGCCAATCATTGCAGTATTGTCTACCCAAGAGAAGGCTTCCTTAATTTGAGAAACAATTTGGTATTCACCTAAAATTAATGAATCCAGTCCGGTGCTTACCCTAAAAAGGTGGCGTGCTGTTTTAACACCTGTGTTCGTATATAAATATTGCTTAATGCTATCCGGCTTTTTGAAGTAAGCCACGTAAGCATTACAAATAGTATCAATAAAATCCTTTGAGTTTTGTACTTGAGAACTGTCGGCTTCGAAATATAATTCTGTTCTATTACAGGTGCTTAAGGCGAATATTCCTGTAATATCACATTGGCGATTTAAATATTCGTACAATCCCGGAATCTCTTCTTTAGAGATGACTAATTGTTCCCTTATTTCGAGTAGTGCTGTCTGGTGACTTATGCCAATTAAACCAACCATATAATCTGTTCCGTTTTCTTTAACTATTTATTGTTAGAAGCCTTCTCGGCAATCTCATATTCAAAAGTAAGCTTGAATTCTGTAGCAAATCTGTAAATGTGAAAAAAGTTTAATTATTGCCTTGCAGATGCGCTAGTTTAGACGGAGTACAAAGAAAAGACTTACAGCTTTTGGGTTTTTATTTGAAGGAGATTATTGTTTTTTGCGCTTAATTTCTCGAATAATTCGAACTAATATATCAGGATCTTCACAGCCAATCCAGGTTTTCATAGATTTACCTTTCATGGTTAATTCCAAGGCTTTAGTGCCCGATACATTGAAAATTATTTTCCCGGGTCTGAATCTAATACCCCAGCCAAGCGGAATATAATCTACTGATCTACAATCCAGAATGTCATTAATGGCATATTTACCCTGGATAATGCCAATACCCATTGAAAATTTAACCCAGTCTTTATCGATAGTTATGGATAATCGAAAAAATAATAGTAGGATGACCATGCAAATGATACCGACAATATAAAATGAATCTTTCTCAATCGTAAAACCAAGAATAGTCATTATACCGAGTATAATAAATATGACGGTCCAGCCTATCTGTGATGATTTAAACATCCTATTTGTTTTTCATAAGCTAATGTCTGACAAAAATAGGAGGGGTGCAACCAAATTGGATAACTCTGCTATTATTTATATTTCTGCGAAGATTGATCAATTAAGGTAGCAAATCACCTGAGGCCTTAATGATTTGCACATAGGCTTCAACACCAAGAACTTCTGCATCAACCACAACTTTGCTAGTATTATAATAGCCCTCTCGTTCTTTTAATTTTGTTTCAATGAACTTATAAAGTTCTTCGCCTGATTTTCCGGCAACCAATGGCCGCACTTGTTTTCCGGAATTAAGACGACCGATCAGTGTATCAACTGATAGCTTAAGGTAAATGGTTAAACCATTTTTATTCATCACATCCATGTTGTTGAAAAAACATGGAGTGCCTCCACCTGTGGCAATGATAACCCGATCTTTATGAATTACATCTTTCAAAACCTCTTGTTCTGCTTTTCTAAAAGCATCTTCGCCAAGGGTGGCAAAATATTGTTTGATGGTAGTTTGAAACTTATCTTCAAAAACATCATCTAAATCAAGAAAATCCCAATCCATCTCACTCCTCAATCTTCGCCCAAGAGTTGATTTGCCACTACCCATAAAGCCAATAAGGAAGATTCTTTTAATTTCCATATTTGTTTTGGCTTAAAAGAGTGACATTTGGTTTTTATCATCTTCTTCCTGATCCTCGTTATTAATGTCAGGATCTTCAGGTTTTGGTTCTTCTTTAAGTATTGGCTCCAACTCCTGAATCTTAGAAACCTGGTAAGTAGTTAATCGCTTGCCTCTAGCCTTAAAGCTTTTTACACCAATGAATTCAGCCACCTCTACAATCAGTTTTTCCTTCAATTTATCATCGCCGCCAAACTTAACTTCTAAGCGTGGATAATCCACATGCATCATTTTAACTAAACGCGATTTTGGATTGTCGCCAATAAACGATTGCGACTTAGCTGATGCCTCAAATTGGAAACGCTTCACATAGTAGTAGTCTTGCTCTGCATCGAAGTAGACAGCTGACCATACAGCGTTGGTGTTAAACTTCTCTATGGTGAGTATATTATCTTCGAAGTGATTACTTAAGTCGTAGGTTGTATGATGAAACTTTCCGTCTTTGGTTATCACAAGTACCTGATCACCACCATGGAATTCGCCAAGGAACTGACCTCGTCCATCTGCATTTAAGCGCAATGTTTCATGCTCAAACCAAATCTTTCGACCTCCAAGAGTAGATTCACCTTTTTTCTTAAGCACCACTTTTTGGACTTCATATTTGGTAAGGATATTTCCCTGAGCACCTCTTCCTTTAATGGCTAAATCAGCCATGTTGATATCAAAAATCAAGTTGCGGATTCGAGCTTTTGGTCGAAGTACAACTTTAAGAATTTCAGATTCACCATTTGGGTTAGCACTAAAGTACATAAGAGAAGATCCTGGTGTACCTTTTGTAATGTCGTATTCTTTATCGCGCGTAATGCCCGTTACAGCAAATCGCTTCATGTAAACATTACCTTTTTTGCCATCGCGATAAACGGCGTTGTAAATGGTTCGTTTATCATTCTTTTTGAAAACAGCGATGTGCATTACGTTTTTGCCTACAAAAGCCTTGTCTGCCACCTTCTTGATAAGGTATTTCCCATCCTTATAGAACAGGATGATATCATCAATATCTGAACAGTCACAGATGTATTCATCCTTACGCAAAGATGTTCCAATAAAACCATCCTCCTTGTTAAAGTATAGTTTTTCATTTTTAACTACAACCTTTGAAGCAACAATGTTTGCGAAGCTTCTAATTTCAGTCTTACGCGGGAAGTTTTTACCAAACTGCTTTTTAATGCGTTTGAAGTAGTCAATCGAATATGGAATGATATTGGCCAAATGGTAATCGATCTGTTGCATCTCTTCTTCGAGAGATAGAATATATTCTTCAGCCTTAAGAACATTGTACTTTAATATCCTGCCCATTCGAATTTCGAATAGAGTTTCGATATCTTCCAACTTAATTTCGCGGCGGAATTTAGGTTTAAATGGTTCAAAGCATTTATCAAGAAACTTAATTGCAGCTTCTTTGCTTCCGGCATCTTCGTAACCTTTTTTCTTATACATCCCTTCTTCAATGAAAATGCGTTCCAATGAAGATTTATGCCAGGCTTCCTCTAACTCATTTCGTCGGATTTCTAACTCACGCGTAAGCAGATGAACGGTATAATCAGTGTCGTGCTTTAATATTTCTGATACACCAATAAACAGAGGTTTATTATTGTCAATTACGCAGGAGTTTGGCGAAATTGATACCTCACAATCGGTGAAAGCATATAGGGCATCAATTGTTTTGTCAGGCGATGCGCCAGCAGGAAGATAAATGAGGATCTCAACATTTTCCGCCGTGTTATCATCAATCTTCTTGATTTTAATTTTACCCTTATCGTTTGCTTTAAGGATCGACTCAATTAAAGATGTTGTGTTTTTTCCAAATGGGATATCAGAAATCATTAAGGTTTTACTATCCACTTTGGATATCTTAGCTCTAACTTTTACAGCTCCACCTCTTAAACCATCATTATATCTTGAGGCATCCATCATTCCACCTGTTGGGAAGTCGGGATATAATTCAAATGGCTTCTCCTGCAAATGTGCTATTGAAGCATCAATTAATTCATTAAAGTTATGCGGTAGTAGTTTCGACGCTAATCCTACTGCAATACCTTCAACGCCTTGTGTTAATAAAAGAGGAAACTTAACTGGAAGAGTAACAGGTTCGTTGTTACGTCCATCGTAAGATAATTTCCACTCGGTTGTTTTGGGATTAAAAACAACTTCCTGAGCAAACTTGGTCAGTCGTGCTTCGATATATCGTGGAGCTGCTGCTCCATCACCTGTATAAACATTTCCCCAGTTACCCTGACAATCGATTAATAAATCCTTTTGTCCGAGCTGAACCAAAGCATCACCAATTGATGCATCACCATGAGGGTGAAACTGCATGGTAAAACCGATAATGTTGGCCACTTTATTGTAACGTCCATCATCCATACGGCGCATGGCATGCAAGATGCGTCGCTGCACCGGTTTTAATCCATCATTAATATGGGGGACTGCACGTTCAAGAATTACATACGATGCATAGTCCAGAAACCACTCCCTATACATACCAGGCAAGTGGCTAATGCGCGATTCCTCCGCATCCCATACATGACTTTCTTCTGTTGGTTTATTTTTTTCCGGATTAACGTTTTCCGGTAAATCAGTATTGTTTGTATCGTCGAAACTCATGTTCTATTATCCCTTACTTATTCATTAACCAAATCTTCTTCAACAACCAGATTGTCGATGATAAAATTCTGGCGATCAGGTGTATTTTTACCCATGTAAAACTCAAGCAATTGCTTGATGGTTACATCCTTTTTCATTCTCACAGGTTCTAAACGGATGTCTTTACCTATAAAGTGTTTAAACTCATCAGGTGAAATTTCACCCAGTCCTTTAAATCGAGTGATTTCAGGTTTAGCTCCAACCTTTTTAATGGCATCCTTTTTTTCTTCATCCGAATAGCAATAATACGTTTTCTTTTTATTACGCACTCTGAATAAAGGAGTTTGAAGAATGTATACATGACCATTTTTAATCAGTTCAGGAAAAAACTGTAAGAAAAATGTTAATAGCAATAATCGGATGTGCATACCATCAACATCAGCATCAGTGGCTATAATTACATGATTGTAACGTAAACTTTCCAATCCGTCTTCAATATCCAATGCGGCCTGCAAAAGGTTAAACTCTTCATTTTCGTAGACTACTTTGCGAGTTAAGCCATAACTATTCAGCGGCTTACCTTTTAAACTGAAAACCGCTTGTGAATTCACATTACGGGCCTTGGTAATTGACCCACTTGCTGAATCTCCCTCTGTAATGAAGATGGAGCTATCCAATTTTTCATCCTTCTTTGAAGTATAGTGAATACGACAATCACGTAGTTTTTTATTGTGAAGACTTACTTTTTTAGCACGCTCTCTTGCTAGTTTTTTTATTCCGGAAATAGCCTTTCGCTCTTTCTCCGAATCCAATATTTTACGTTGCAGAGTCTCAGCAACCTCGGGATTTTTATGTAAGAAATTGTCCAGTTTTTCAGTAACAAAATCCAACATGTAGTTTCGCACAGAAGGAGCTTTAGGCCCCATGTCTTTTGATCCTAACTTTGTCTTAGTCTGTGATTCAAAAACAGGTTCCTCAATTTTAATACTTACCGCTGCAATTACACCTGATCTTATATCTGACACATCAAAACTTTTATTGTAAAAGTCACGAATAGTCTTTACAAGTGCTTCTCTAAATGCTATCAAATGGGTACCACCTTGTGTGGTATGCTGACCGTTTACGAAGGTATAATACTCTTCACCATATTGATTACCGTGAGTAATGGCAATTTCCAAATCCTCATCAGCTAATTGAATGATAGGATACAATCTTTCTGAATCCATATTCTCATCAAGAAGGTCAATTAGTCCATTTTTACTCTGAAAGACTTTCCCGTTGAATATTATCGATAGTCCTTTGTTAAGGTAGGTGTAGTTTTTAAGCAGGTTTTCGATGTATTCTTCCTGAAAACAATAGTTTTCAAAAATGGTATCGTCAGGATTAAAATCTATATGGGTTCCATTCTTTTCAGGCGACATGCTTAAATCGTGGTCTTCAACTACTTCACCTCGACTAAAATCAACTTGTTTTACCTGGCCATCGCGATAGGCTTTAACGGTAAATCCTGTACTTAAAGCATTAACCGCTTTAATACCCACACCATTAAGACCTACAGATTTCTTAAATGCCTTGGAATCGTATTTGGCACCTGTATTCATTTTTGAAGCTACATCTATGACTTTTCCCAAAGGAATACCACGTCCATAATCACGTACTGTAATATGACCTTCTTCAAGTGTAACTTCAATTTTTTTTCCATTACCCATCATAAACTCATCAATGGAATTATCCATTACTTCCTTTAGTAATACATAAATACCATCGTCGGCAAAAGTACCATCACCTAATTTACCAATGTACATACCCGGTCGCCTACGGATGTGTTCTTTCCAATCCAGCGTCCTGATGTTTTCTTCTGAATAGTTCTGTGTGTTTTGACTATCCGCCATATTCGATTACTCCTTTAAAATTTTGGAAAAGCTTGGTCCCGTTCGATTAAAACCATCCAAATATAACGAAATCGACAAAAGTATGGCAATTTGTTTATCAACAATGAACATCAAAAAAGCTTATTCCCCTGAAGTCAATCAGTTGGAATCAAGCCCATTTTGCGCATCAAAAATGAGGCATTATGGCTTTGTGTAACGCCATCTCGCAGTTTGTAGTCGAAGCTTAGGTTACTACCTTCAAAAGTAACTTCAAAGCAGTTGTTGAAAATTTCTTTGGGATGTTCAACAGATAATTGTTCCAACTCTAAATCGTGAGTAGCAATAATCCCGGTACCATTATATTTAAGCAGCTGTTTGATTAAAGCCTGAGAGCCGGTTGTTTTATCATGTGAGTTGGTGCCTTTAAGTATCTCATCCAAAATAAAAAAAAGTTCTCCTTTTTCTTTAAGACGTTCCATTATCATTTGCAGGCGGCTTAACTCAGCAAAGAAATACGATTCATGTTTCAGAAGGTTATCAATAGCACGCATGTTGGTGACAAAAGTAAGTGGTTTGTAGCTTAATTGTTTAGCTGCCACAACACAGCCATTCCCTGCAAGAATCAGGTTGGTGCCAACTGTACGAAGGAATGTACTTTTGCCTGCCATATTGGCTCCGGTGACAACACAAATACGTTTACCATTATCAATGTTAAAGGCATTGTTGATTCTCTCCTGTTCAGGAATTAAAGGGTGGCCAACTTCTTCTGCCTTTAAAATAACATCAGATGATGTCTGAGGGAAGGTATACTCTGGATGATTGTAGGTAAAGCAGGCGAAACTATTTAAGGCTTCAACTTCGCTTAAGGTATTAATCCAAAGCTCCAGATCATTGCTGTGTTGGGAATACCATTTCTTTAAGCGTATGCAAATGAGTAAATCCCATAAGAACAGCCCATTTAATATGGCTCCTAAAAGCATGTTCAGGCGCTGATCGAAAAGCTGTATGGTTTTACCCAATTGTTTTACAATATCACTTGCCGAATAGCCATTTGTTTTTAGATCCTCCTTAAGATTTTTAAGATAGGCAGATTCAAATCTCTTTTCCTCGAAATGACTGATAAGTTTGGAGTAGCGACTCAGATAACGCCCCAGTGCTGAAACTTCATTGTGTACGTAGTTGATTCGACGCAAATATTGTCCTGTAATTGTCAAACCTCCGAAAAACAAGAATAATATTGACGATGACGTGATTAATCCAACAATGGATAAGATGATTACAAACGAAGACAGATAAGGAAATCCTAAAACAAAATATCGAAATATTCCATCTAGAAATGATAAGTCGGGTTGGTTATTAAGGTTTAAGGTTTTTCTTTTTTTGTTTTCTTCCTCGATGAGCTGACCTAGTACATGGAAGCTTTCACGAAAATTATAGTTGTAAGCCAGCTCTTTTATGGCGTCTTGTTTTTCTTTAATGTCTTTTTCATCCAGAGAGATCGAGTTAAGTTTATCTGCGAGCTTCTTATATCCCAGGCTTGTAGCACTTCTGTTAATGAATTGGAAAAGTGAGCCTTTCCCAAATAAATCTAAATCATGAGAGTAATCGTGGTTGGGATTAATAAGTTCAGCGCCATCGGTTTCATCAGACCAATTTCCACTCAGGATTCTTAATTCTTTGTCGAAAAGATTGACGTAGAGTTGAGCTGTTTTTCTTTTTTGGGTGTTAAGATGTGCCAGATAAACGAAGAATAGAAAGCCTGAAAAAAGAACAAACCATGTTAAGAAAAACAGAGGTGACCATGTCTCAATAAAAAAGGCAGGAATAGCAAATGCACCAACAAAGGTAGCTAATCTTAGCCAGGCTAAAGTGGTATTCTGTGCCTTATACTTTGAGAGCAAGTTGCTCCAATTATTTTTTTCTTCTTTATATCTCGAACTTATTCGTTCGCGCTCATCAGTTGCTGCCATATCATATCCTTAAGCTCAGTGATGCCTTTGTTGGCCACAGAAGATAGAAAAACATAAGGCACCTCAGGTAAGTCGGCCTTAATTTCATCAATCAATTCATCATCCAACATGTCGGATTTTGAGATGGCTAATAATCTACCTTTATCCAAAAGCTCTGGATTGTATTGGTTTAATTCATTAACCAAAATCTGATATTCCTTTTTAATGTCTTCAGCATCGGCAGGAACCATAAATAGTAAAATAGAATTACGCTCTATGTGTCGAAGAAAGCGAATGCCTAGTCCTTTCCCTTCACTGGCCCCTTCTATAATTCCAGGAATATCGGCCATGCAAAAGGAATGATTATCGCGATAGGATACAATACCCAAATTGGGAATTAAAGTTGTAAACGGGTAATCTGCAATTTCCGGTTTTGCAGCCGACACCACAGAAAGAAGGGTTGATTTACCGGCATTCGGAAAACCTACCAAACCTACATCAGCCAAAACTTTTAGCTCCAAAATGGCAGCCATTTCAACACTATCTTCTCCTGGTTGGGCATAGCGCGGTGTTTGGTTAGTGGATGTTTTGAAATTCATATTTCCTAAACCTCCACGTCCGCCTTTTACCAATACTATCTCCTGATCATGTTCTGTGATCTCAAATAATACTTCTCCAGTTTCAGCATCCTTAGCAATTGTACCAAGCGGTACTTCGATAACCCGATCTTCACCATCAGCACCTGACGATCCTTGTTTGCCACCCGATCCACCATGACTGGCGAAAATATGACGCTTATATTTTAAATGAAGTAATGTCCAGGTATTATTATTACCTCTAACAATGATATGGCCACCACGTCCACCATCGCCACCGTCCGGTCCGCCTTGGGCTACGAATTTTTCACGGCGAAGGTGTGCCGATCCTGCTCCACCCTTACCAGAGCGACAAAATATCTTAACGTAATCTACAAAATTTGATCCAGCCATACACCGCGATTTTATAAGCGTAAAAATACAATAAGCCACGGTAAAATAAAGCTTTACCGTGGCTTAAATATCATGGTTGACAATTACTTCAGTTCGTCTAAGATATCTGAAATACGGTCAAAAATATCATTTACGTCTCCAATACCTTTAATAGGCTTGTATAAACGTTTTTTTCTGTAAAACTCAATTACCGGAAGCGTTTGTTTTTCATAAACTTCCAGGCGCTTGTTAATCGTTTCCATGTTGTCGTCTGAACGATTTTCAGTTTCAGCACGTTTCAACAAACGATTTAATAATTCTTCGCGTTCAACTTCAAGGTTCAATAACACAGATACTTTTGTGTCGTGCTCCTTCATAATTTGAATCAAAGCCTCAGCTTGAGCCACTGTACGTGGGAATCCATCAAAAATAATTCCCTTATCAACAGGCAGTTTTTCGAGAAAACTGTCTAGTATATCAATAATTGTATCGTCAGGAACTAATTCTCCTTTATCGATATAGCTTTTCGCAATTACACCTTCAGCCGTATTGTTATGGATAGCTCTCCTACATAACTCTCCGGTTGAGACATGGGCCAAATTAAATTTTTCGGAAATTTTTTTACTTTGCGTACCCTTACCCGATCCAGGTGCGCCAAAGATTACAACATTGAGCATGTCTGTTACTCGATTAAATAAATAAAATGTGTTACTCTACTAGTGTATAGATGTTTCTAAGGTTTCTACCATAGCCATCATAATCCAACCCATATCCAACAATAAAATCGTTTGGAATGTTCATGCCAACATATTCAAGAGTTACATCTTTTTTGCAGGCATCAGGTTTAAAAAGCATTGTGGCTACGCGTACATCAGCCGGCTTCATTGCTTTTACTTGCGAAATGGTATCACAAATCGTCAGTCCTGTATCAACTATATCTTCCAGGAGAACAATGGTTCTGCCTTCAATGTTTTCATTCAGACCAATCAATTCTTTAATTTTTCCAGATGAGCCAGTGCCTTGGTAGGAGGAGAGTTTGACAAAGCTTATCTCGCAAGGAATTGTAATTCGTTTCATCAAATCTGATGCAAACATAAATGAGCCGTTAAGTACACAAACCATTAAAGGATTTTTCCCTTCCAGATCTCTGTTGATACGTTCTGCAACTTCACCAACAGCCTTTAAAATATCTTCTTCAGGTATTGTTAATTCAAACTCCTTATCCAATACTTTAACTCGATTCATGCTCAACTCCTTGATTAGTAAATACCACTTAAAATACACAAACCTCTCTAATGCAATTATTTAGCTTACATTAAAAGAGGCAATAGCTTGGTTTCAAGGTGCAAAAGTATAAAAAAATAAAATTAACTACATGTTTTTACTGGATTCTTAATTATTTTTGTGGAAATTTTACTGATACAACAAATATATTCATTCACATAAATCAATTGATATGCAACCAAAAGTGAGCATAATTATGGGTAGCACTTCTGACCTTCCGGTTATGAAGAAAGCTGCTGATTTTTTAAATGATCTTGAAATTCCATTTGAGATTAATGCACTTTCAGCCCACAGAACGCCAGCTCAAGTTGAGGAGTTTGCCAAGAATGCTGAAAACAGAGGTGTTAAAGTTATTATTGCAGCTGCCGGAATGGCTGCACATTTGCCTGGCGTAATCGCTTCAATGGTGAAAATACCAGTAATTGGTGTGCCGATTAACGCCAGTTTAGATGGATTAGATGCATTATTAGCAATCGTTCAAATGCCTCCGGGAATTCCCGTGGCTACTGTTGGTATTAATGGTGCACAAAATGCCGGAATATTGGCGGCACAGATTATTGCCAGTGGTGAACCAGATGTTGCGGAAAAAGTTGCTGGTTTTAAAGAAGGCTTAAAAGACAAGATTGTAAAAGCTAACCAGGATTTGGCTGAAGTAAAATATAAGTTCAAGACGAACTAGGCACTATCCGATTAGATTAAAATACTAAGGCTATTCCATCATATTTAATGGAATAGCCTTTTTTATTATTGTGTATAGTCTACATTCTCAAGGAATGTTTATTATTGCCACAGACTCCCTAGTTAACTGTTATTTAAAATCATTCTTGGTTGACTTTATCAGTTTGACTTAATAAATTTATAATAGTGTCTATCCAGCATTATTATGAATAAATCTATTGTTATCCAGATTGCCATTGCATTGGTTTTTCAATTGAGTGCATACACTCAGGATTTATCGTATGGAGGACCGGTTAGTGCTTCATTAGCTAATGTTCGTTCTTTGGATCAATCGAAATGGGCCATTCTTAATAATGCCTCTCTTTTGTCATGGGAAAAGAATCTTTCATTCTCGGCCTCTTATCAAATGAGATTTAATTTGATCGAATTAAGTTCTCGTTCTTTATCCGCGGTTGTTCCTACTAAATTTGGAGTATTATCCGGTTTGGTTTTACAAAATGGCTACAGTAAAAGTTTATACAGTAGATATGCCATTGCTTACAGTCGTGCATTTGGACATTTCACATCCGGATTCTTTCAATATAGCTATATGGGGCACCATATTGAATATGCAGAAAGGAGCGATGCATTTTTCGCGGCATTGGGTCTCAATCATCACATTTCACAATTTCTTCAGGTAGGATTATTCATCCAAAATCCGGAGCAAGCCAAAATAAGCTATTCTGGCTCGTCATATGCTTTACCAACCCTTTATAATATTGGACTGTCCTGGAACAGAGGCCAAACAATATTCATATTTGTTGAAGCAGAAAAAGAATTAAATCATAATCCGGTGTATAAGGCTGCTGTGCAATTGGCTTTCAAAGAGAGATTATTTGTTAGAAGTGGGATCAAAGGCAAGCCTCTGGAATTTACTTTTGGCGGAGGATTTATAGTTTCAAATTTAAGCATTGATGCTGGCTTTCTATATCATCAACAACTTGGTTTAAGTTCAAGTATTGGTTTGTCTTATACCTTAAATCGATCGAAAAAATGAAAGCGATAAGTATTGTTTTTATTTTTTTTATGTTGGCATCTCCTGTTCAATCACAGGATATTATAGGTTTGCGAAAGCTTATCAGCGATATGTTGGAGGTATTGGCAGAGCAGCAACAGTTAGATTTCGATTATGAGGAGATGCTAAATGACTTAATCAACCTCAATCAACACCCTATTAATTTAAATCAAACGAATAAAGAAGAGTTAGAACAATTGTTTTTTCTGAGTGACTTTCAAATTGAAAACATACTCTTTTATCAATATAATAATGGGCCTTTTTATTCGATATATGAATTACAAGCCATAGAAGATTTAGACCGACAAACCATAGACTTTATGTTGCCATTTATTATGGTTGGTGATGCGAATAATGTCAAACGAAAATATACAAATGGACAAGCATTGGCTCGACTACAAAGTTTTATCCAAACACCCCTAGGCTATCAATCACAGAATGATTCTATTCTTCCAAATTATGCAGGAAGTAAAGTGAGGTGGCTCACAAAAGCCAGGGTTGATTTAAATGGAAAATTAGAGGCCGGGTTTACATTAGAAAAAGATCCGGGGGAAGTGGCCTTTCCTTACTCGATTCCTTTCGCTGATTTTTCATCCGGGTTTCTGCAATTTAATGATTTAACGAAAGGTTTGAATAAAGTCATTGTGGGTGATTACCGATTGTCGTTTGGACAAGGTTTGGGATTATGGACGGATATGGCATTTTCAAAGTCAACAGATACTAAACAGTTAAGACGCCGGGCTAAAGGCTTGAATAATTACACATCGGTTAATGAAAATTCATTTCTGAGAGGGATCGCACTTGATTATAGATGGAAGAAATTTGGATTTACCCCTTTTTTCTCAATAAAGAAAATAGATGGTAGAATTGTGAACGATTCACTAGTTGCGGAAGAATATATAACATCTATTCAAGAAACGGGTTATCATCGAACTCAATCTGAAATAAATAACAGACATAGCATTAAGCAAGATATTTGGGGAGCACGTTTAATCTTTAAACATCATTTGTTTACAATAGATGGAGGATATGCAAATTGGAGAATTGATAATTCAATAGAGGCCAAAGATCATTTAAGGGATAAATTTCGTTTTTCAGGATCAAGGCACGAAACGCTTTGGTTATCTCCTTCTGTATTTTTAGGACGAATTAATTTGTATGGAGAAGTAGTCTTACAAAACAATAAGCACTGGGCAATATATCAAGGCTTGACTTATAATGCCGGATATGATGTGATTGTATCATTGGCTTATCGAAATTATTCAAAGGGATATTCATCCTTACTTAGTAACCCTTTTTCCGAATCGTCGATTCCTGGTGGTGAATCTGGAGTTTATACATCTATTCAATTTAAGCCCTACAAAGGTTTAGCTTTAAAAGCCTTTGCAGATTTGTTTTCTTATAGTTGGTTAAGATATAATGTGTACTCCCCTTCCTCTGGATTTGAATGGTTTGCCCAAGCAGATTATGAAATTGATTATAAAAATTCAGTATACCTGCGTTATAAAAATACCATGAAAGAAATAAATTCTAAATCCGAGGCAAGTGTTTATCAGATAGGCAGATATTCAAAGCAAAACATACGATTGTTTTATGTTTTTAAATTGAATAATCAATGGCGTTTTCAAACCCAGATAGAACAATCTTACTATCGTAATGATAAATGGAGCACGGGTTGGATGGGTTTTCAAGATCTCATTTTTTCGCAGAATAAATGGAACTTATCTCTTCGTTATGTATTATTTGACGTTGATGATTATGACAGTAGAATATATTCTTATGAACCAGATGTGCTTTATGCCTTTAATGTTCCATCATACCTCTATGAAGGTTCAAGATTGATTTTAAATACAAATTATTCACCATTTCGAAATCTTCGCTTCTGGTTTCGTTTATCACATACAAGTTATAGTAACAAAAGTGAAATTGGTACAGGCAACCAAATGATTAAAGGTAACCGCCTTACTGAGATTAAGCTACAATTGCAGTATCGTTTTTAGTTTCGATACATATTCAATACATTTAATAGAAATTTATATACTTTTTATGGCTAAAGAGAAATCATTACTTGATAAGTTCAAATTACCAACTGATGTTGCAACAATGCCAATCAATCGACTTTCGATGATGAGTGACTTTATATTTGCATCGGCAATAGTAATAATGGTATTTACCTTAGATTTTCCTGAAAAAGGAACAATTAGTAATTTCGAAGATTTAACTAATTATTATTTGAAAAGGGGTGGAGACTCCGGGATAATAAATTTCCTGATTTCTTTTGCCATAGTAGCTACTTATTGGTTCAAGCATCTTGAGCGGTTTAATTATTATAAATCAACGGATTCGAATCACCTTTATTTTGAGACATTCTTCTTAGCCTTTCTATTGCTAGTTCCTATCGCTAATAATCTGAATGTTGATTTTCCAAATATATTTTCGATACAGGCTTTTTATTCACTAATGATGTTTTTTATGGGATTATTAGCTCATTTGGGATGGCGATACGCATGTCACAACCATCGATTGGTCGATAAAGGTCTGGATGATAAAACCATACTGAGTGTTCAGCATGAAACTTTGGTAGAACCAATAGTGGCTGTATTAGCTATATTAATAGCCTATATCTATCCGCTTTTTTGGGAAGTAACATTGATGATTATCCCCGTTTTTTTCATCATTCAGAAACGTATCACCAGAAAAGCCATTCGCCTTGCTGAATCATCAGAATAACTGAAGAATACATTTAATCTGGCCAAGAATAGTGTAATTGTCAAAATCAGATTTTCAATAATTGGAGCTAACCATCACTAATTAGTCATTTTGCTTAAAATTGCCGATTGTGTATATCAATAGAACGACTTGCACAAAGCATCAAAAAGTTATAATGTAAGGGTTAATTAAATTAAGTATTATTCTATCCTGCTTTTTTGAGAGTGAAGTTATAGAACATACCTATGAACGAATGCTTGGATTTTATGAGGGGTTCAATTGATTACTATAGGGATTATAGAAAAATACATTGGAAGTATCTTCGATGAGGTTAAAGGCTGACCGGATTATTTGAATAGTTAACGATTCAATCTTGAATACGGAAATAAGGCAAAGTAATTTACCTGATCTCTTATTCATAATAAAAAAACCGATGAATCTCGTTTGATTCACCGGCTTTCTAACCTAAACCCAAATCTATGAAAAAAATCTACTCTTCTGCTTTCATATACAATAGGGGAATAGGTAAGTCAAAACCCTAATGTTGGGTTAAAAAATAGCTTCTGCCACTTTTTTTGTGCTTTTGGTGGCCATCATCGTATAAAAATGCAAGATGGGTACATTGTTTTTAATCAGCTCTTTAGATTGCTGAATGCACCATTCTACACCAACTTGTTTTACTTCATCATTATCTTTACACTTTCTTATTTCTTTTGCAAAATCCTCCGGAATATCCACATGGAATATTTTAGGTAGCACAGTCAATTGATTCATTAAGGTAATTGGCTTTAACCCCGGTACTATAGGTACATTGATTCCATTTGCCCTGCATTTATCAACAAACTCAAAATATTTCTTATTATCGAAAAACATTTGAGTGACAATATATTCGGCACCTGCATCTACTTTTTGTTTCAGCCAATGTAAGTCAGAATCCAGATTTGGTGCTTCCTCATGCTTTTCTGGATAGCCAGCAATTCCATAATTAAAACTTGTATCAAAGGCATCCAACAATGTGCCATCTAAGAACTGACCTTTATTGAGTTCATTAACCTGATGAATCAAATCAATGGCATAGTTATTCCCTGCATCCTCCGGCGTGAAGAATTTATCCCGTTGCGCATTATCTCCACGTAGTACCAAAATATCATGAATGCCTAGAAAATTAAGGTCAATTAAGGCATATTCTGTCTCGCTTTTAGTAAATCCACTACAGATGATATGAGGAACTACTTTAATTCCATAACGGTGTTGAATGGAAGCAGCAACGGCTACTGTACCCGGTCGTTTTCGGGCTACTTTGCGCTCGAATAAACCGTTCTTGGTGTTTTTGTATACCATCTCGTCGCGATGCGAAGTGATGTTGATATACAAGGGATTAAATTCTTTTAGTTGGTCAATCGTATTAAATACCTTATCAATATTATTACCTTTTAAAGGCGGTAATAATTCAAACGAAAAGGCAGTCTTATCCGATGACTTGATTAATTCTGCTACAGTCATTGTTAATGTTTAATTTATTGGATTTGAGCAGAAGTGGTGGTGCTCACATCCAACATTTATTATAACCTTATTTATATCCTAAGTTCAAAGGAATCCATTTTTCAACATCTTCTGTTGTGGTGTTCTTACGCTTTGCTAAATCATTAACCTGATCCTGGGCAATTTTACCTACTCCAAAGTAAATGGCGTCAGGATGGGCCAAGTATATTCCACTTACAGATGCATTTGGATACATGCTAAAGTGCTCTGTTAGTGTTATGCCGGCATTATCTTCAGCTTGAAGCAGATCAAATAAAGCGCGTTTTTCGCTATGATCAGGGCAAGCAGGATATCCTAATGCCGGACGAATTCCGCGATAACGTTCTCTAATTAAATTCTCATGATCGATCTCTTCTTCTGGAGAATAACCCCAGAATTCGGTTCGAACACGATAATGAAGCAACTCAGCAAAAGCTTCAGCTAATCGATCAGCTAAAGACTTTAAAAGTATGCTACTATAATCGTCATGCTCAGCTTCAAAGCGAGCTACCCATTTTTCAATACCTATACCGGCAGTCACCGCAAAACCACCAATATGATCAAATCGACGACTTTCTTTTGGAGCAACGTAATCACTCAGACAATGAAATGTTTCTTTGCCGGTTTTATCCTGTTGTTCCCGTATGTGATGGAAAGTAGTCAGTAATTCCTGGCGTGACTCATCGGTATAGACCTCAATGTCGTCATCAACACTATTGGCCGGGAAAATACCAAAAACCGCATTGGCTTGCAGCATATTTTCCTTTTCAATGCGATCCAGCATATTCTGAGAATCTTTGTAAAGCTTGAGCGCTTCTTTTGCTTTAGCCAGACCTTCTTCGGTCTTGAATTTACTTAACCACGTAGTTTTACTTTCTTCATCTACAACATCTTCTATGTCGTTATAGTTACCGGTTAATCTCCATGCTTGATAAAAGAAAGTCCAATCAATAAACTTTCTTATTTCATGAATAGGATAATCTTCTATTACACGAACGCCAATCTCAGCTGGAAGTGGAGTAATAGTATTTGCCCAATCAATTTGGTGTTTTTTAGCCCTTGCCTCTTCTATTGGTAATAACTGAATCTTCTTTTTGTTTGCATTACGCTCACGCAAACCTTCGTATTCTTTTCGGGTTTTAGCAGTAAATTCCTCTTTATCCTTTTTAGATAATAAAGCACTCACCACCTGAACACTCTTCGAAGCATCCTTTACATGTACTACAGGATTTTTATAATTCGGCTCAATCTTAACTGCCGTATGAATTTTTGATGTGGTTGCACCACCAATTAATAATGGCAAGTCCATTTTACGTTTATCCATCTCACGCGCCACGCTTACCATTTCTTCCAAGGATGGAGTAATCAATCCACTTAAACCAATGATATCCACATCCTGCTTTACAGCTTCCATCAAGATTTTCTCGGTTGGAACCATTACTCCCAAATCGATAACCTCATAATTATTACATGCTAAAATAACCCCGACAATGTTTTTGCCAATGTCGTGTACATCACCTTTAACGGTAGCCATTAGGATTTTACCGGCAGAAGAACCACCTGATCCAGCTTCGGCTTTTTCAGCTTCGATATATGGTTGAAGAATGGCTACGGCTTTTTTCATCACTCGTGCCGTTTTTACCACTTGAGGTAGAAACATTTTACCAGAGCCAAATAAATCACCAACCACATTCATTCCATCCATCAATGGGCCTTCTATGATATCCAATGAAAACCTGAATTTGTTTCGAGCTTCAGTTAAGTCTTCATCCAGAAAGTCAGGAATTCCTTTAACCAGGCAATGCGACAATCTTTCTTCCAGATTGCCCTCACGCCATTTCAAACGGTTATCTTCTCTACCCTCTAGTTTCTGATCCTTTAATTTTTCGGCAAATTCTATTAATCGCTCAGTTGCATCATCCCTGCGGTTTAAGATAACATCTTCAACATGCTCTAATAAATCCTTTGGTATGTCATCATAAATTTGAAGCATCCCGGGATTTACAATTCCCATGTCCATACCTACCTTAATGGCATGATATAGAAATGCAGAATGCATGGCCTCACGCACAACATTATTTCCTCTGAATGAAAAGGAAAGATTACTAACTCCACCGCTTACCTTGGCGAATGGTAGATTATCTTTTATCCATTTCGTAGAATTAATAAAATCAACACCGTAGTTATTGTGTTCTTCAATTCCAGTAGCTATAGCAAGAATGTTCGGATCGAAAATAATATCTTCAGGAGGAAACTTAACTTGCTCTGTTAATATCTTATAAGCTCTTGAGCATATTTCTTTTCGGCGCTCAAAGGTATCGGCCTGACCAGTTTCATCAAAAGCCATAACAACCACGGCTGCACCATATTGTTTTATTTTTGATGCCTGTTCTATAAATGGTTCCTCTCCTTCCTTTAAACTGATGGAATTAACCACAGCCTTACCCTGAAGACATTTTAGTCCTGCCTCAAGAACTTCCCATTTTGAGCTATCAACCATAACTGGCAGCTTCGCAATATCCGGTTCAGAACCCATTAAATTAAGAAAAGTCACCATTTCCTTTTTGGCATCTAACATGGCGTCATCCATGTTAACATCAATTATTTGTGCGCCTCCTTCAACCTGATCTCGGGCTATATTTAATGCATCTTCATATTTTTCTTCCCGAATTAATCGTGCAAACTTACGCGAACCTGCAACATTTGTTCGTTCACCAACATTAATAAAGTTAGCCTCCTTTGAGAAGGTAAGCCCTTCTAATCCACTTAATCGAGTAACATGATCAACTTTGGCTTCCTGATGTACTTTAGCCTCCTCAATCATTTTGGCAAACTCACGAATATGATCAGGAGTTGTGCCACAACATCCTCCTAGAATATTAACCAAACCAGATTCAAGATACTCCTTAACCTGTGGTGCCATCTGATGCGGTGTTTCATCATATTCACCAAACTGATTTGGTAGTCCGGCATTTGGGTAAGCACTTATTTTAAAAGGTGCTCTTTTACCAAGCTCTTCGATATATGGCTTTAAATCATTTGCTCCGAAAGAGCAGTTTAATCCAACAGAAAGTAAATCAACATGAGAAACCGAATTAAGGAATGCCTCCATGGTTTGTCCTGACAAGGTACGCCCACTGGCATCAGCCACAGTTGCTGAAACCATAACAGGCATTTTCTCTATTCCTCTATTCTTCAGGCCTTCATCAATTGCGAATAAGGCAGCTTTTGCATTTAAGGTATCAAAAATGGTTTCTACTAAGAATAAATCAACACCTCCATCTAATAAGCCATTAACTTGTTCAAGGTATGAATCTTTTAAATCGTCAAAACTAACTGCTCTGTATCCAGGATTATTGACGTCGGGTGATAAAGAAGCTGTTTTATTGGTTGGGCCAATGGCGCCTGCCACAAAGCGTGGTTTATCTTCTGTGCTTATTGTATCACATGCTTCACGTGCAATAATTGCACTTTGCTTATTTAATTCAGAAACAACCGCCTCCATCTCATAATCGGCCTGAGATATGGAAGTAGCATTAAAGGTATTAGTTTCAATTATATCGGAACCAGCTTCAAGGTATTGAATATGTATCCCTTTAATAATTTCAGATTGAGTAATTGACAAAAGATCATTGTTGCCTTTAAGTGGTGCCTTGTGGTCCTTAAAACGCTCTGCTCTAAAATCTTCTTCCTCTAATTTATGATTTTGGATAAGACTACCCATGGCTCCATCCAGTAAGAGCACACGTTCCTTAATCACTTTATACAACAATTCAGTTCTTGTCATAAGGCTTCGATAAAAAATTACGGTTTTATGTTTTTATGGTTTGTCACTTCAACTCCGGAGAGCAGTGACCATGGTTAATCAGCTTATAACATATGAAATGGCCAAAAGTTAGAAGCTAAGAACAAAATTAAGAATAAATAAGTAATGATGGATAATAGAGCCTTTTTTTATGGCTGATGGCATAAGGTAAGCAATTATATATTCGTGCGGATTTATTTAATAATAAATGATGCAATTATAAAACCTTAAGAATACTTTTTTAACTGCTCAAGCCAAATGTCAAGCAACTGAAGCTCTTCTTTTTTAACAATATTGCTGGCATAGAGCAACTCATATGTAGCAACCAAGTTACCTGTTATATCTTTATTAGGATCCAATGCTTTTTGAGTTAGCTCTATCACCTTTTCGCATTGTTGATACATTGGAATTTCAGAAATAAAATCTTCAAAGAAGTCATGTGCATTCCTTTCCTGATTAACAGTTGCATGAACATATCCAAGGTGATAATTTGATTGCCACATAATAGGCTGGGCAATCAAACCTCGTAATATATCAGTAAATCTAAATTCAACACTTGTTGGTAAATAGAGTAGTGGGAATAGCTCTTTACGAATTATGGTATTTTGGGTGTTAAAGGGTGTAATTGTACCTTTCTTCAATACCACAGGTGGTCGTTTATTAAAATGGCACACCTTATTATTGGTAAGCCTATAAACAGCATCAACATCTGGATCCAGATCTGCTAACCCTTGCCAGACCCCTACCTTTAAATCATTTCTTTCAATCTTGGATTGTAATTTAAAATTCGTTTTTATTAACCTTAAGGGGAAGCCTCTAGGCCATACACTATCATTAGTATAGAGTTGATAAATATTTATAAACCCTTGATTTTCTGTAATAGAATCAAAACGTCCTTCAAACTGTGGAAAGCTCCAATCTTTTTTCGGGATATTATCATCATCTGTGTCAATTATACAGTTTGCTCCTCTTTTAATAGCTTCGAGGTAGCCAAGCATCTTTCTACAATAATGATTATATGGCAAGGCCTTACCAAATTCCACCCAATTTATAAGCTGCTCCTTAAGTGATAAAAAAATAACATTATCGTGCCTCCAATTAACGGGTGTTTTTTTGTCTCCAACAACAATTAAATTATAATCAGACATTCTTGAAAACAAATCAACTGCTTCGGTAGGATTATTAATAGAGGTTATCACAATGAACTTACTCATAATTAATTCTTTTTCCAGGTTGATAGTTTGACTGGGTGATAATACAATATTTCAGCAGGAAAATTCTCATTTAATTCATCAAGATCGTAATGATATTTATTCAATTCCTCTAAATCCTTTTTAGTCCATAAGGGCCTTCCTTTCAGATCCATTTTTTCTTCTGTAATAATTTTATCCGTTGACAAAGCAAGAGCACTCGGAATTGCTAATTCAACAAATAACTCTGTGGCATCAAAAATCCCACAATAATGGCTGAACTTTGGAAGGCAATCTTTATGAATACAAATAATATCTGAATAGGCTCCTACCAAAGGATATTCAATGTTAAACCTTCGCTTATGGAAATACCGCAGTTTTGACCATAACCATCTGGTAAACGTCTTACCCCCTCGGGTTTCACTTAAACGACGAAAGGCATGACGAGCCAATAATGGCTGAAAATCAATGTTATTCTGTTTATATAGTTGTATGGCTTCATCATATGAAGGTAACTCGTTGCCTAGTTCTACCCCGTCTACCTTAAGTGAAAACAAATAGGCTTCCTGAGTTCGCGGCCACCATTTTTGAACTTTGTGCAACTCCCTAAATTCAGGTATAAAGGAATAACCCTCCTTTAACTTAAATATATCCAAATAATTGGTTTCATTAATACTCGGATTTAAATAGAGATCATCAGCCACAAACATATAGTGTTCATATTTTAAAGGCAAAAGCGCTTTATAGGCTTGATTAATATATGCTTGAAATCGACGCGAATTACCATATACAGGAATCACATTTGGTTTATCACCATCATAAAATGGGACTAAATGATAAATATGAGAAAATCGTGAATGGTATAAATGCTCAAGGACAGGTATATTTTTATCATACCTGTGATTGTAGAGGATTATTAAAGCAACATTATTCATTTTAAAGTTGAAAGTTTAAACAAGTGAATCAAATATATTGATAAATACTTAATAATTGTATAAGTAATGCTCGCAATTATGCAGTATTAATCATTCAAATAAAATTGAATTTTTAGATGAAACCTTTTAATTATGGTAAAAAATTGAGCTCAAAACCTTATACTTTGCCACAAATGGGAATAAAGACTTATCTTTTAAATAAAACTTGTTATCGGCCGAATTATTGAATTACTTTTGTAATTATAAACAAATGCCATCATGAAAAAAAGTACACCAAAAAATATAGCTATTATTCCACTTAGAGCAGGCTCCAAAGGAATACCGCAAAAAAATCGCAAAAAAATTTTGGGTAGACCTTTATTTTCTTGGGTGCTGACAGAAGCCATACATAGTAACCTTGATATTATCTATTTATTCACAGATGATGAGTGGATCAGTAATTTTGTATCACTTAATTATTCGTGGACTAAAAAAATTAAAATTATCAACCGAAGTGCTGCAAGTGCATCGGATAAAGCAAGCACAGAGGAAGGAATGTGGGAATTAGCAACGAAAATTGATTTTGATTTCGACAATTATTTTCTATTGCAAGCCACTTCTCCTCTAACAACTCATTCAGATATTAACAAGGCAATTGAACTAGTGCAAATGAAGGAGTATGATTCAATTGTATCACTGGTAAATACGCATCGATTTATCTGGAATAAAAAGGGAGAGAGTCTTAACTATGATTATTTAAATAGACCACGTCGTCAGGACTTTAATGGATTGCTGATTGAGAATGGTGCCATCTATGCATGTTCTAAATCAAGCTATAAAAAAACGAAAAACAGATTAGGCGGTCGAATAGGTGTATTGGAAATGCCTGAAGATACCCTTACAGAAATAGATGATCCATCTGATATGTTAATATTGGAGCAGTTACTTATTAAAAGACTCAGAAAACAAAAAGGATCTGGTGAAAAAATCGAATACCTCATTTTAGATGTAGATGGAGTTTTCACAGATGGATCTGTCTCATACTCTAAAGATGGTGAACTAGCAAAGAAATTCAGTTTAGTAGATGGAATGGGTTTAGAAATACTTCGGGACAACGGCATTGAACCAATAATTATGACTTCTGAAAATAGTCCAATTGTGCAATCCAGGATGGACAAGTTACAAATTAAACATGTCTATTTGGGAGTCAAGGATAAGTTTGCACTTGTTACTCACTTATGTTCTGAATTAGAAACGTCTAGGCACAAAATTGCATATTTAGGTGACGATGTAAACGACCTGTCAAATTTAATTTCGGTAGGTTGGGGCATATGTCCCTCAAATGGGGTGTCTAAGGTTAAGGGGCTGGTTGATGTGATACTTAATAATCATGGTGGGAGTGGTGCTATAAGAGAGGCTGTTGAATTTATAGTTAAGTATAATAAGCGATTTAATTAGAATGTAGTAAGTTTGGAATAAAGATAGGATATGAAAGAAGCTAGAGTAATTGCCGAAATAGGATGTAACCATAAAGGAGATTTAGAGATTGCAAAAGAGATGATTCAGACTGCTAAAATCTTTTGTAATGCAGATATAGTTAAGTTCCAAAAACGAAATAATATAGAACTCCTAACAGAGGAGCAGTATAATACTCCCCACCCAAACCCCATTAACTCATATGGTAACACATATGGTGAACATAGGGAATTTCTTGAATTCGATACAGAACAGCATAAGGCATTAAAAGATTATTGTGAGGAAATAGGCATTATTTATTCCACTTCAGTTTGGGATTTAACTTCAGCTAAAGAAATCACAAGCCTGAATCCTGAGTTAATCAAAATTCCTTCAGCCTGTAACAATAATTTTGAAATGTTAGGCTGGTTATGTGAAAACTATCAAAATGAGATACATGTTTCCACCGGAATGACCACTAAAGATGAAATTGAAGAGCTAATTCAATTCTTTATAAAAAATGGTAGAAACAAAGATCTGGTCGTTTACAATTGCACATCGGGGTATCCCGTACCATTTGAAGATATTGGCCTTTTAGATATTGAGCTTTTAATTGAAAAATATGGCTCCCTTGTAAAAGAAATAGGCTTTTCAGGTCATCATTTAGGTATCTCTGTAGACATTGCAGCGTATACACTAGGTGCAACAATCATAGAACGTCATTATACCCTCGATCGAACCTGGAAAGGCACAGATCATGCTGCATCGTTAGAACCGGATGGATTAAGAAAATTATGCCGTAATTTAAAGGCTATTAATAAAGCTTTAACGCATAAATCAAAAGATATTTTAGACATTGAGCAGGTTCAAAGAGATAAACTGAAGTATAGAAAATAGTGATGGCTAAAAAGCAAGTATTTATTGGTGATACATTGTTTCACCTGTATGTAAGCATCTTATTAAGTGCTGAATATAGAAAATCAGGACAAGAGTGTTTATTTATTCTTTGTGATGGCGATAACAGAAATGAAGCATTAGCAACTAAAGTTAAGGAACTAAACGTATTTGATCATGTTCTTTATGTTCCGTTTTATGCTATTGAAAGACATATAAATAAAAAACGATTTAAAGCCCTCAAGATACTTTTGAGGAATAAATTGTATACTTCGCAAACCGAGAAGAGGTCCGAACTTTCACAATGGAAAGGCTTCTTATCAGAAGCTGAATTTAATGTGTTTATTTTGCATCGCTTACCTGCCGCTTATCCAATATTACAATATCCGAGTAATCTCATAAGAATTTTAGAAGATGGTGATCAGAATTATACCGAAACCATTTCAAAATGGAAGGCTTTTAAACGAAAATACATCTTACGTACTTTTATCGGAGATGGTCTGGATAAAGAAGTAAATGAAATTCATGTACAAAAACCAAAATTACTACCTGAAAGGATAAAAGTAAAAGGTAAAGAATTAGATTTAAAAGGTATGGTTAATACTATCTCTTCTGAGACAAAGGAGAAATTATCGAAACTTTTTCCGTTTAATGTTGAGATACAAAACAATAAACCATCCTTTTTACTGGTGACTCAACCTTTCTCTGAAGATAATTTTATAGATGAACCGTATAAGATAAATACTTATAATAAGCTTTTAGACGAATTTGCAATAGGATATAATATCTATATAAAACCTCACCCCAGAGAATCAACAGACTACTCCAAGGTACTTGAGCATCAAGTTCAAATAATACCTCAGGATTTCCCTTTAGAACTGATTGATATATTTACAGATGCAAAATTTGAGAAAGGATTAACCATTTATTCAAGTGCATTATCTAATATTGATTGTGTAATTGACAAGATTATTCTTGGTAGAGAGTATGATAAAAAACTAACATAGGCAATAGAGAGTCATTTAATTTCTCGTATGCCCATATTTAAATATCATTTAAAATCGACTCGAATCTTTGAATTGTTTTGCTAATGGTAACCTCTTGCAAAAATTCTTGGCTATTATTTATATACTGAGAATGTGCTTCGGTATTAATAATTGCTTCTGATATT
Organism: uncultured Carboxylicivirga sp.; assembly: GCA_947503525.1. Classification (GTDB taxonomy): domain Bacteria; phylum Bacteroidota; class Bacteroidia; order Bacteroidales; family Marinilabiliaceae; genus Carboxylicivirga. The sequence continues at coordinate 600,443 of CANNEA010000002.1, forward strand.
TTTTCAGCCATTTGATTTACATTACCAACATCACATAATAAGCCAGCATTTCCATTGCCCAACAGCTCTTTCACTCCTGTTTCACATAGAGTAGCTACTACAATCTTTTTAAGAATTAGAGCTTCAATAATAACCGTTGGTAGTCCTTCGAATTTAGAAGAGTGGATAAATAACGTACAGTTTTTAATCCACTTATAAGGGTTAGTCTCAAAACCTTTAAATTCAACATCATTAGATATACCCAAATCAAAACTTAACTGTTTCAGGTAATACTCATCCCTTCCCTTCCCCAGAATTATCAATTTTTCTTGAATCCCAAACTGTTTTTTTGCAATAGCATAAGCATTAAGTAGAGTTGTGTAATCCTTCTGACTTTCATCTAAACGACCTATAGCCAAGATATAATTCTGCATACTATCTGGTTCAGGGCTTGATTCTTCAGAGCGTTTAAGCACATAATTTTGATCCATATAATTATAAATCCGCTCTACTTTGTTTTTTGAATTAGGGTGATAGCTTATAAATTGGGATTTCATTTCATCACATATGGTTATTACTTTGTCATATGCATCAAGTTCTTGAACTCGTTTAAAATTTCTTGTTGTATTGTTTCTATCAAGGTGGTTTAAGCTAAAGTGACAATAAATAACAGATTTACTATTCTTTAATAGTTTAGTTTGTTTCATTAAACACATGCTGTAATCAACAACAATATCAGAAGCTTTAATAGCCTTTCTGATAGTAAAATAATATATTAATTTACGTAGGTTGACAAACAAGAACTCTTCAATTAGTTTATATCCAAGGGGTAATTTCTTTATAAGCCTTTTAGAACGAAAGTAATTCAATACTTTACTCTTTACCAAGTACTTCACTTCAACATCATCATGTACTTGATGGAGTAATGCTTCTTGATTAACTGTATGAAACATTATAACCAATCGTACAGAGAATTTATTCTTATCTATATGATTAAGAATTTGTAGTAAGGTCGTTTCAATACCACCGGTTAAAAAAGTAGCACAATAAAAATCTATTTTCTTCTTAATCATTATTTAAGCCTTTTTGTGCCTTAATTGCCTTTGTATTTATTACTTCTTTAAGTACATTATCATTTTCCAACAGTTGACTTCTATCTGCTTCGGGGTGAAATAGATGATAACAAATAGATACGCCTTTAAAATTGATGCGTTTAATACCTGCATGCATCATCCTGGCAGCCATATCACTATCTTCTCTACCCCAACCAGTAAAGCGTTCATCAAAGCCATTTACTGTAATAAGGTCTTTTTTCCAAAAACCCATATTAGCCCCCTTTACACTTCTAGTTGGTGATTGAGATCCTTTTACCAGCTTATAAAAACCCGGCAATTTCATACCATTCAATCGATTTTTAATGCCTTTGGTCCAAAGCCTAACTAGATGCTGTTTTGATGAGATAAGGTCTTTGGTGTAATCTTCGGGTAATAATACCCTACTCCCCATCATGTATGAGTCTGGCTGTATATGTTTTTGATAACCTTTTATAAAGTCCTTGTGTAAAAGAATGTCCCCATCAATAAAAATAATAAAATCGCCACTAGCCTTTTTTATCCCTTCATTTCTACTTTTTGCTAACCTAAAACCCTCATCTTCTATCCATGAATGAATAAGCGGAATGGGAAATCCAGCTTGAAAACCTTTAATCAAATCAAGAGTTTCTTTACCTGATCCATCATCTGCAACAATTACCTCTTTAGGGAGTACAGCTTGACTCAAAACGCTTTTCAAGACTAATTCCAACGTGTCAGGTCGGTTATATGTTGAAATGATTAAACTTATTTTTATCATCCTACTGTTATTTAGATGCCTGTTTTAAAATTGGCTTAATTTTAAGCTGTTCTTTCCAATGGTTTTTTCTACTCAGACCATAAAGGAAAGTCTTACTCATGGGATAACTAAACATTACTTTATTGTCATAGTCAATACCCATTTCTCTGAACTCGCTATTGTCTTTTAACTCATTAACTGCCTGAGAGTATATGGTTGGACCCGAGAAGCAATGTACATCATTTAGGTTGAGCCCCTCATCGATGTTTTTTAGAATTAACTCAATTGTTCTCTCCAAAAAGGGATGGTTTGATTCGTAAAAAAGAGCGTACTGTACATAGCATTGTTCATTCCCTTCAAGTGCTATTACTGCTTTATCATCAGGATGTAATAACACATCTATTTTCTCAAGTATTAAACTATCAATATCAAGGTATACACCACCTTTTTTATACAAAGCAGCATATCTAAAAAAATCAGCCTTTGCAGCCCCAATATTTATTCTCAAATATTTATTCAGAATATCTAATCCATATTCATCGTGTATAAAAGATTTTATTTGCTCATCATCAAAAAACTTATATTCATATTCCGGATTACGCTTTTTTAATTGAGATATATGCCATCGACTAACCCAGGGTAGTCGGTTTGACTTATAAGTTTGAAAGATGTTTTTTTCTATTGACATGGAGCTTGATTTACTGGTATTCTAGAAATTTATTATTCTGATGTTGAATTAGCTTTGGTTGTTTGGCATTAAGCTTGTTCCCATTCAATGCGGTTTCATATTTTGAAAGGTAAGCTTGTGCCATTTGTTTAGAATTAAAAATATCTTTTGCATACTCATGACAGCGTCTCTTCGAAAACTGGTCAATTTCCTTTACAGCATTTACCAAATCCTTACTATCTGAAGACAAGAAGCCCACATCACCCTTAATAATTTCGGGTAGTGAACCATATGGGGTACCTATCACGGGGCACCCAAAATATAGACTTTCAGTTAAAGCCAAACCAAATGGTTCATGCCAACGCACCGGAAAAAGAAGACCTTTGGATTTATTCATGATAGAGCTCTTCCTATCATTATCAACCATTCCTGCAAATTTAATGGAAGGATATGGTGTAAAACGCATACCCATTTTAAGGTTAAATCGATGACCACCCATTACCATCAAGTTCTCTTTGGCCTCACGAGCAATATTTATAGCACCTTTCACATTTTTAATGCGCCAGGCTGCTTTTCCAAGAAAATGTAAATACTCTTTTTTTGCATTCAATTTTGGCTTTCGGTATTCATCCCAATCCAAGCCATTATATACAAACTGATCAGATCCATGACGTTCAGCATGATTCTTAGAAACAAAGATGGTATTTGCATTTAACTTCAAGTTTGGGTCATTAGAATTGCCATGTTGAGTAACCACATATGGTTTTGCAATCTCAATGGATGGTTGAAAGTTAAAATGAATTATGTCTACTTCTTCAGGAATCTGCGTGTTTAAGTCAATTGTAGGATTATAAACTAAGACCTTAGCAAAAGAACAAGACGAACCTTCATAGACAAGGTAGGTAATATGATGCCCCATCTTAGTCAGCTCTTTACCCAAATCCCAAATAACCCGTTCCGTGCCTCCATATAAATGGGCCGGGATAACAGATGGGCTGACTATTAGAATATTCATGCAAAGCCTTTTGTTAGAATGGCTAAAATTATCTTAGCAATTCGTAGTTTTTAAAATTGAAAATTCCATTAGGGAAGCATAATTTCTCAACAGCTGTTAGAAATCTATACTTTGGCTTCTCATGTTTATGGGTTGGCTTTCGATTTAGTTCTTTTGAATAGTTTAATTCATCTGCCCAATCGAAGGATGCAATTTTTTTGGTCATTACAGGAGGGTGATTCCCAATGTATTTTGGAATTAAATCCATAGCTCCAAAATCAATCGATGATATAACTTCCATATCGGCCTCTTTAATGTTATCATCTTCATAGCAACTCTGGAAATGTGATGTTTTTTTCGCCATTAGTTTTGGTGGACGTACCCAGCCATAATGATATACATCAGCATCAACCTTGACGACATTCAGTTTACGAGTACCTTCTTTCTCCAAATATTTTTCTTTTTTGAAATCAGGAATTACTCTAAAACTTTGCGCGTCTCTCCATGAATGAATTTCAGTTTTGTTGCGTATTACACGAATTTCGTTGCGATACCAGCCATGATTTTTAGTAAAGGCATGATTATAATCTCCCCAAAAATGAATGTATCGGAATAATAGCCCTTCCACATCCTTTTTCTCTAAATTATCTTCGCATGCTTTACGAATAGCGGGATGGTCTTTTTCATGTATTACTTCATCGGCTTGCATATAAAACAACCAGTCGCCTTCACAATTTGCTTTGGCAACATCAGTTTGCTGTGCAAGAATAGAACCATGAGGGTATTCTTTAACATCCCAGATAGTTTCAACAATCTTTATTTTTGGACTATTAATTTCTTCAATCATCTGTCTGGTATTGTCTTCGGGATCACAATCACCCAAGGCAATAACATACTCATCAACCAATGGCAAAACCGAACGAATCGACTCTTGAATTGGGTAAAATAATTTACCCGCATTTTTAACCATTGTAAATCCTGATATTTTCATTTTAAGGTGTTTATTGCTTTTGGCTTAATATCTTGGAGTAATAAGTGAGTAATTCTTTAGTAACTTCTTCTTCCCGGAACAATAAAGCCTGTTGTTTGCCTTTTACAGCCATTTCATTTTGAAGATTGGAATCACTCAATACTCTTTCAAGGACTTCCGCCAGTTCTTCGGTATTACCATACTGAGCGTATTGGGCTGCATTTCCACCAACCTCAGGGAAACAACTACCTTTAGAAGTAATAACGGGTGTACCTGAGTTAAGCGCTTCTAGGATTGGTATTCCAAACCCTTCGAACAATGATGGATATGCAAAAACTGTTGCCATCTGATACATTGCAGGTAATTCTTCGGTTTCTACGTTATGTAAAAACATGGCTTTGTTTTCAAGCTTATTCTTGGTAATAAAGCCTTTTATCTTATCCAAATATTTTGTAGCTCTTCCTACAGCAACAATAGGCATGTCAATTTTTGCCTGAACCATAGCTTCAAAAACCCCAAGTAGGTTTTTTCGAGGTTCAATAGTGCCTACATAAAAAATAAACGATTCGGGTAAATTATATTTCAAACGAATCTTTTCTTTCAATTCTATGGTAGCATCGTTGTAATATATTTGATTACATCCCTGATAAATAACTTTGATTCGATTAGGATCAACATTAAAATAATCAACGATATCACTTTTTGATTGCTCACTAATAGCAACAATGCCATCTGCGTATTTTAGAGCGTGACTGTATTTTTTCTTAAATATGGCTCGGTACGTATAATCATAGAGTTCAGGAAATCTCATAAAGATAGCATCATGCATTGTTACAATTGATGCTGCTTTTGTTTTATGAATGCCAATGGGTAATTCATGGCTAAGGCCATGAAATATGTCCAATCCATTTAGATTTATATCCTTGGTAATTCCTTTTGTACGCCAGAAGTTGGGCCAAACCTTATGTATGGTCGATGATGGAGAGATAATTTCACAGTGCTTTAATCCTTCAAATTCAATTCCTTTATCTTCTTTAAGTTTATAAAGAAAGTATTCATTTTCGGGATGGAATTTTGTTAACGCATCGATATACCAACGGCTGTAATTTCCTAAACCACTGCGGTTAAAAAAGGCACGTTTCGCATCAAATCCAATTCTCATAAGCGATTTCTCGTCTAACCAATTGCTCTGACCAAAAGAACATTTGGATGTCAATTATATTTTTTCTTACAACAGAGTATTGTAAAAGCTGTCTCACAAAGGTAAAAGAAAAAAATATGAATAAGACTGATACAAAAATATTTCATGTTAAGCCTTAAAATTACTGTCATACATAACTAACTACACATAATTCTTGTAGTATAAAATGATATTTCAGACCTAAAAAAAGTTAAAGCAGCCCATTATTTCATATTAAAGCACTTATTTTGCAGAATATTTGTTAAACACATTAGATTGTAGTTTACGCTGTATTAATTTGCGGTGTTACTTTAATATCGTCTGTATTATCTACAGACGTAAAAATTGATACTAGTACAGATGAAGCTTCTGTTAATAAATTCCATAGGCCGATCTAAATGGGGAGGTGGTGAAAAATGGATGGTTATGGCTGCGAAGAATTTAATTCAGAGAGGTCATAGTGTTCATATTGCTTGCACTCCAAATTCGGTGGTGGAAAAGAATTCTCTGGCAGAAGGAGTACCTGTACTTCGGGTTAATATTCACTCGGACCTAAGTATTGGTGCATTTTTTAAGCTGCGTAAGTTTATTGTTAAGGATAAAACTAATGTTATTATTGGATGCCAAAACAGGGATGTTAGGCTTGCCGGACTAATTACCAAAAAAGTGTTGCATTCAAGCACAGTAGTATTAAGTCGTCAAGGCGTTCAATTACTAAGTAATTCTGTAAAGTACAAACTCAGCTTTGTTCCAATGTGCGACGGAATCATAACCAATACGCTATCGATCAAAAATGAATATGATAGTTATGGATGGTGGGATAAAGATTTTGTTAAAGTTCTTTACAATGGCGTTGAAAGTGAATTAAAAGATATTACTCCATTCGATTATAAAAAATATCTGCCAGCTGAAGAAAACAATCCGATTATCGTTTTATCAACCGGTAGAATAACTGAACAAAAAGGATTTAAATATCTTATTGATTCTGCGAAAGAAATACTTAAGCAGCACAAGAATATTTACTTTTTTATAGCAGGAAAAGGAAAGTTAGAAAAGGACCTTGTTGCTCAAATTAACGCTTTGGATTTAAAGGATCATGTTTTCTTAATTGGATTTCAAAAGAATATTCCGGCCTTATTAAAAGGCGCTAATCTATTTGTTCTTCCATCGTTATATGAAGGTATGCCAAATTCTGTTATGGAAGCAATGGCTTATGGGCTTCCGGTAGTAAGCACCGATGTGAATGGTGTGAGTGAATTAATGATTGATAAAAAACATGGCCGAATTATTCCATCCAAAAACGTTAATGCTATCACAGATAGTGTTTGCGAAGTTTTAAGTGAAGGTAATTTTGATCAGGTAGGAGGGGAAGGCAGACGACATGTAGAGGAGAATTTTACAATTCATAAAATGACTGAAAACCTTGAATTTTACCTCCTTGATAAAATAGCAAAGAACAATTCTACTAGGAAGTAGCTGTACAACTTCAGCTTAATATTTGTATTAAGAATCTTATTAAAATATGATTAAACGTTTTTATTTATTTTTTGCTAAAACCATTCTTTTTTGGCTTTTATTTTTCGTTCTTCACCGTTTGATATTTGTATTCTTTAACAATGATTTTGGCGCAGATAGTCCGGCCTCTGAACTTTTATTATCCTTTGTTTATGGTATACGAATGGATGCCTCCATTACTGGATATTTGATGTTGCTGTTAACGGTTATTCAAGTTTTCACCCTTCCCTTTAGAGGAAAGTTTTGTCAAGCCTGCATTAGTTTTATTAGCTATATTTTTATTGTAATTTTTTCAGGCCTTTTACTAGCTGATACCTTTTTATTTTCATTCTGGGGTCGCCATCTCGATGGAGAAGCTATTGGTTTCATGGAAACCCCTTTAGTTATATTAAGATCGCTTAAATGGTACCAAAGTACAATCTTTTTTATCGCGTTTGGTTTAAGCTGTGCGCTATTAATTGTCCTGTATAATAAACTTGTGAAACCAAGTCGGCAATCAATATCTGTGGATAAGTTTTCATTAAAAACTAGATTAATTCAAATACCAATATTGTTATTTATTGGAGGATTAATGATTATTCCAATTCGAGGAGGTCTAGGAGTAGCACCATTAAATACGGGAGCTGCGTACTTTTCAAAAGATAAATTTGCTAACCAGGTAGCACTTAATCCGGTTTGGAATTTAATGTATTCGCTTAAAAAACTGGATGCCACTAAAAGACATTATAGTTTTATGTCAGATGAGGAGGCTAATTCTATTTTTAACGAATTAATGACTGAGTCAGGCCAAACTCATCAAATTGTTAATACGCCACAACCGAATGTTGTTGTTATATTATTGGAAAGTTATGCTGCTCATATTATTGAAGAACTGGGAGGTTATGCATTAACTCCAAATTTTAGTCAGCTTTGTAAAGAAGGTATATTATTCTCAAATATCTATGCGGCATCAACACGCTCTGATAAAGGACTAGTTGCTACAATTGCCGGTTATCAGGTTTTACCTTCATATTCGATTATCCGTCACCCTCATAAAACGGAATCTCTTTCATTCTTACCAAAAAAGTTTGATGAAGCTGGTTATAATGATGTGATGTACATGTATGGTGGAGATATGGGCTTCAAAAATATGAATTCATTCGTACTTCAGGCTGGCTTCAAACGAACCATTTCTATGGAAGATTTCCCAGGTGAATATCAGGGAGAAAAGTGGGGCGTTCATGATAATTTCACTTTTGATCGTTTAGCTGAAGAAATGGGAAAAGCTAAACAACCGTTTTTTCACTTCTTTTTTACATTAAGCAGTCACGAACCATTTGATGTACCAATGGAGCGTGTATTTGAAGATGAGTATCATAATTCAATTCACTATACCGATAGATGTCTGGGTGATTTTATGCAGAAGGTGAAACAAAAAGGGTTGTGGGATAAAACCTTGTTTATTTTGTTGGCCGATCATGGATTAGGAGGGCCGGATCGTTACACTCATGACATGAAAGAACATAATCACATTCCAATGCTATGGACTGGTGGGGCGCTAAATGTAAAAGATACCATAATTTCTAAGGTAGGTGGTCAAACAGATATGGTGCGAACATTGTTATCACAAATAGACGTTGATAGTTCGGGATTTCCGTTTAGTAAAAATATTCTTGATGAAGAGTCTAATAGCTTTGCATTTTTTGATTTTCCTGATGGAATGGGTATTGTAGAGGATAGTCTTTTTCAAGTATATGACAACCATATTGAGCGTTTTCTTCACATGGAGAATGCAATAAACAGAAGAGATAGTTTAAAAGCAAAGGCCTTTTTACAGGTTCTTTCGAACGATCATAAAAAGAGGTAAGATGAGTGTGCAAGATTTAAAACGTTCGGATTTTGAAATAATGGCACCGGTTGGTTCTTATGAATCATTACAGGCTGCCATACAAGGAGGAGCTGATTCAGTGTATCTGGGAATCGAGCAATTAAATATGCGGTCCAGATCATCTAATAATTTTTCGACTGAAGATTTAAGAAAGATTGTAAGCATTGCCCGCGAAAATGGAATAAAAACTTATCTGACCGTCAATACCGTAATTTTCAATGAAGAATTACCATTGATGCGTGAGATTATCGATGTTGCTAAAGATACAGGTGTAACAGCGGTAATTGCATCTGATCAAGCTGCAATCAATTATGCCCATCAAAACGGAGTTGAGGTTCATATTTCTACCCAGGTCAACATATCAAATGTTGAGACACTTAAATTCTATAGTCATTTTGCTGATGTGGTTGTTTTAGCCCGTGAGTTGAATATGGATCAGGTGAAAACTATCCATCAAACAATTCTGGAAGAGGATATTCGAGGTCCAAAAGGTGAGCTCATTCAAATTGAGATGTTTGCACATGGTGCTTTATGCATGGCAACATCCGGGAAATGTTATATCAGTTTACATCAATTGAATTCGTCGGCTAATAGAGGAGGATGTTTACAGCCATGCCGAAGAGGTTATACCGTTACCGAGAAAGAATCCGGAATGCAAATGGATCTTGAGAATGAGTATATTATGTCGCCTAAAGATTTAAAAACCATTCACTTTGCCAATAAGATGATTGATGCTGGTGTGCGAGTTTTTAAAATTGAAGGGCGTGCACGATCAGCTGAATATGTAAAAACGGTTTCGGAGTGTTATAATGAGGCTATCATTGCGGTAATTGATGGAACTTATGAACAAGATAAAATAGATGCATGGGATAAGCGCTTATCTGAAGTCTTTAATCGAGGTTTTTGGGATGGATATTATCTTGGACAGAAATTGGGAGACTGGAGCCATAGTTATGGTTCTAAGGCAACTAAGAAAAAGACTTATATTGGCAAAGGGATGAATTACTTCCCCAAACTAAATGTTGCAGAGTTTTTAGTTGAAACTTATTCGTTGAAAGTAGGAGATGAAATATTAATTACCGGACCAACGACTGGTGTTGTTCAAATGAAAGTGGAGGAGTTACGTGTTAATCTGAAGCCAGTTGACGAGACTACTAAAGGAGAACGATTTAGCATGCCGGTAGATGTTAAAATCAGGCGCTCGGATAAGCTATATAAATTAACAGAAACCTTAAATAACCAATAGATGATGGAGGGTAATCTACAGAAAATGCGAACTGAAGTCGCAGATGATATAGTTAAGTACCGTTTGGTGCTTGGTGATTCTGCCATTGATATGAATGAACTGATCGGAAAAAATGTGACTTTGGAGTTTAAGAATCAAATCAATTGTATTTCTTGTGGAAAGAAGACCAATAAATCATTTGCACAAGGTTTTTGTTACAACTGCTTTCAAACTGCTCCCGAAGCTGAGGAGTGTGTTTTAAATCCGGAAAAATGTAGAGCTCATTTAGGTGAATCAAGAAATCAAGAATGGGCTGAAAATCATTGCTTGATTCCTCATTATGTGTATTTAGCCGTTGCATCGGGAGTTAAAGTTGGTGTTACACGAAGTACCCAGATACCGACACGTTGGATTGACCAAGGGGCATGGAAGGCAGTAATTATTGCCGAAACACCTAATCGACACATTGCGGGTATTATCGAAACATTTTTAAAACAGCACTATTCGGATAAAACCAATTGGAGGAGTATGCTAAAAAATCAATTGGCTCAAGAAGTAGATCTCACCACTGAAACACAAAAAGCTATTGATCTATTGCCGATAGAATTACAAAAGTATACAAGTATAGAGAATGAGATTATGGAATTGAGTTACCCTGTTGATCAATTCCCAAGCAAACCGCAATCCTTTACCTTTGATAAAGAACAAGTGATTTCTGGTGAATTAAAAGGAATTAAAGGACAATACCTGATGTTTGATAAGGACCGGGTTATCAACATTAGAAGACATAATGGCTATTTGATTTCTCTAACACAATAATTGTATTTTATTGTATTACAATTTCATCCACAAAAATCCAGGATGGATTACCAGAACTAGGATGATTCGGCGGTAGATTACCTCCATTGTTAAGACTTATTTTAACGTATTTGCCTTTTTTAAATCCGTTAAGATGGATAAGCAAATTTTCATTTGAATTTACATCGCTTGAGGGAACTAAACTTATGTTACTAAACGCCTCAAACGTAATGTTGTCGTTCGAAACCATAACTTCTATTGCAGACGGGCCAATAATCCATTGAGAAGGCTGACTTAATAGAGAAATATAGACATCCTTTATTTTTGTTGCCTTTTTGAATTCACAAATAATATCAATATCCACTCCTTGCACTCCAAGCCAGCTGCCATCTTTTAAGTCAGTGTTCCCAGGCTTTTTATCGCACAATATTGAATAATCATTTAAGGCATGTGGAGCACTTGGTTGAGGTATTATATTCTGAATCTTAAATGTATGTTTGCCACTTTTAATAAATGTTTTTTGAATTGTTTTGGATGGATATTTTTTATCCGAAGCGGCAAATGCCGTGATAGTTGTGGATTCCTTTAATTCTATGGGAATATTGTATCTGTTAGAACTGGTATCCGGATTAGAACCATCCAAAGTATAATAAATTGATGCGGAATTTCCGGGAAGATTAATAGGGACTAATAATTGAGTATCAAAGACAATTTGTGATGTTTCAAAAACTGGATCAGGAAGAGTCTTAATAAGTTCCTTTGGTTCCACGTCGCTCTTTCTTTTTTCATTTAACCTGAAATGCAAAACACTTTTTATCGGATAATGATCTGAAATAAATACTTCTTCCTTTTTAATTTGATAAGTTTCAAAAGAATGAACTAAAAATTGACCATTAACGAAGATGTGATCGATAACAACATCCGAAATGTCGTTTCTAAAACCATTAAAAGTGCTAAGGTCACCAACAATTGAAGTCAGCGATTCGGATCGAGCATCCCACAATGGACTGTGATCTATCCAATGACCAATCATTGTTTTGTACATTCTCTCACCAGGGTCAGCATTAAAATCACCAGTAACAACAACCGGGGCATCACCTGCCAGATTTTTTATTTTTTCAAGTAATAGAACGGCACTTTCATTGCGAGCATATTTACTAACGTGACTGAAATGAGTGTTAAACACAAAAAAGATATAGCCATTGCTTATGTCTTTTAACTTGACCCATGTAACTATTCGAGGTAATACAGCTCCCCAACTTTTACTACCAGGTTCATCTGGAGTTTTCGATAACCAAAAATGTGAAGATGCTAAAAGTTCATATTTATCTTTTTTGTACAGTATTGGTACCATTTCACCAGATTCAAGGCCATCATTTCGCCCTGCACTGATACATGAATAGGATGTTAATTCCTCTTTAATATCGTTAAGCTGCTGAAGCAATACTTCCTGCATCCCAATTACATCCGGACTTTGTTCTTTTAAGAAGTTTATTGCAATACCTTTTCTGTTACTCCAGCTATTAACTCCATCAGCTGGATTATCGTACCTGATATTAAAACTTATAACATCTAAGGAACGATCCCCAATGACGCAAGATGATAAAATCAAAGCGATTAGAATAAATATATAGGATTTAAATAAAATCATTAAGCTTAGGTGTTTAAATAATTTGGTCACAAAACTGTTATCCAAAGGACTTGATAAAATACCAACGCTAGCGTTAAGCTATCTTAAAGTCAATTGATTCCTCTTATGAAAAAGTATACAGGAAAGTATCAACTTATTTGAGCAACAGATAGTAATAATGCCAGTTAAAAATTCCCTTCATAATTTCCAAAGGAAAATAAAGATAAAACCTTAAGAGACGAAAGTCATTATAAATTACATGGATAGCCTTATTTAATTGACTACGATAATTATCTTTAAGGTATAGCTTGTTTAAGAGTGCATTTTAAAGGGTAAAAATATGTTAATCTGGATGATGCTTAAAAAAATGATTATCTAAATTAAATACAAAAATAAGCCTATTGCAAATTATTGCAATAGGCTTATGAAGGTTATAATATAGATAAAGGCTATTTACCAATCTGATAATATAGTATAGGAGATGTCAATTTCGTGATCGTGAAATGGCGCTCCTTTTAAACTATAGTTGTCACTAGCAAAGTGGGCATGATCATCGTGGGCATGACTATGGTTACAATAGAAACCTGGCCATCCGTTGGCAGGGCTTAGTAAGACAGTGTGGTAATCTACTGAGTTCCAATAAATGGTTATTTCAAATATTTGTTCGTCGTTGTGCGGAGTGTAAATATACCCTCTTGCACCTGCGGCATTAACTGAAGCACGATCGAAAAGAACAATATGGTCATTAATTATAACCTTACCCGTTAATAAGTCAATAGGTCTACTATTTGTATCTCGGATAAAAACCTGTACTTCTTTATCGTTGTGACTGTTCTGTTCAATCTTTACTTTAACTTCGAGTAAGTGTGGATCCGTAATTTCTACATCGCTTAATACAGATTCAGAGCATGAAGCAAAGGTCAATGCCAATACTAGAGTTATATATATCGCTTTCATATCACATAGTTTTAGTTAGATATTTAAGCGTATCATTAAGGCCTTGAATAATCGCTGTTGTATATATATGACAGTTCAAATAAATTTTACACGTATTTGCTATTCGAGGCATAGTAATTCACAACAAAAACGATTAGTTTTATAAACTTAATTAGTATGATAAAATCAACCTTCTCAATAAATTATGAAATTTACTAGGCGTCAGATTGTTATTGGGTCAATTTTCTTTGTATTATTTCTCTTGCTCTTTTTCTTATCCACTTTTGTTAAAAGCTATTTGAATAAAAATAGCGAGGAGCTTCTGGGCAGAAAGATTGAACTGGGCAGCTTAAACTTAAACTATTTTAGAGTTTCAGTAAGGGCAGGCGATTTAGTTGTTTATGAAGAAAACCAAAGGGATACTTTTGCCGGGTTTAAGGAGTTGTACATTAACTTTGATCCGTGGAAATTGACTCGAAATGAATACTCTTTTTCGGCAATTACTCTTGACAGCCTTTATGCTTATGTAATCCAGGATAGTTCAAGTTTTAATTTCGATGATCTGATTCCTGCCAAAGACTCTTCAGCCATTGAAATTGAAGACACATTGAATAGTGAGCCTTTTCAATTTTCAATCTATGATATTAAACTTAGCAGAGGAAAGATTGATTTTTATGACCAAAAAATTGATAATCGTTTGTTAATGGATAATTTAAATTTGAACCTTCCTAAGATTGCCTGGGATAGTGAACAGTCGGAGGTAGGTGCAGAGTTTGAATTTGGAGAAAAAGGTTCTGTCTTTCTTGGGGCCGAAGTTAATCATCAAATAAAGCGATATGATATTGCAATCCGGATGAATAATATGGAATTGGAGCCAGTATCTAATTACGTTAAGCAATATTTAAATGCAGATGGGATATCCGGTTGGTTTGATGCTAACATTCGCGTTAATGGGCATATGGAAAATGCCACTGATATTATTATTTCAGGCTCCACTAAAGTAGATACTTTTAAATTGTGGGAGCCAGAAGGTGAAGATGTTTTAACATGGAATCAAATGTCTATTGCATTTGATTCTCTGGATCTTGGGCGATCAAGTTTTAACTTCTCAAAAATTCAGCTTGTTGAACCTAAACTTGTGGCAACCCTTAATAAAGACATGAGTAATATTGAACATTTGTTGTTACCGCTGATGATTACGGATTCTCTGGCTGTTGACTCAATGCCAGAAACAAAAGCTGATTCTGTATTATTGACTTTTTCTGTGGATTCACTACTAATTGATAAAGCTGAAGTTTTATTTACTGATAATACTCTTAATCGACCTTTTAAATATGACATTAAAGAAATTGATGTAAGTCTTGCGAATATATATGAAAGTGCTGAAGATGTTCCTGTTACTTTTAGTTTGAATCTAAATGATCAGGGACTAATGAGTGGGACTTCAGAATTCAGCATTGTTGATCCGCTTAATGTGCAACTTAAGGCTAAGGTTGAAAAGCTAAGATTAATGAGTTTTTCGCCATACACTGAGTATTATATTACACGTCCAATCACACATGGAGATTTCAATTATGATCTTTCTATTGAGATGAGTAGTCAACAAATGTTGAATGAGAATAAGATCAAAATTAATGAGTTAGAATTTGGTGATAAAACTAAGGATACTACAGGAATAAATGCACCTATTCGTCTAGGATTGTACTTATTGAAAGATCCAAATGATATTATAGCTATTGATTTACCTGTAGAAGGAAATCCTTCGGAACCTGATTTTAGTGTTAGTCGGATTATCTGGAAATCATTTATGAATTTGTTGGTTAAGACGGCAGCTTCTCCGTTTAATGCATTGGCTAATTTGGTTTCTACCCGACCAGAGGAACTGGAGAATATACCAATGCTCTATGCACAGGATACCTTGGCTGTTGATCAAAAAAACACCTTAGATAAGATTGCGCAATTGTTGAGTAAAAAACCAGATCTTCTTTTTTCATTTACTCAGGAAACTCATCCAGAAATTGAAAAGGATGCCTTAGCCCTTTATCTGGCCAAAACTCAAATGCTAACCGATAAATTTAACCCTAAAACGGAAGATGAGATAGCGAGATATAAAGAGAGACTAAATGTACTTTCTGATACTGATGAGGCATTTCTTCGCTTTGTTTCGAATAATGTTAATGGATCGGATACTTTGTCAATAAGTAAATCTTGTCGACAATTAATAGGTCAAAATGAATTGGATGAGGCGTTTAATAAATTGATTGAGGATCGTTCCCTATTAATACAGGATTACCTATTGAATGAGTGTATGGTTGATTCAAGCTCTGTTGAAGTAATGGTATCTGATTTACGTAATATTCCTGAAGAACTAAAATCGCCTAATTTTAATGTCGAAGTGTCACTGAAGTAGTAAATAGTTTTGGCTGACATTAAAGATTTTTGTCAACCATTCTGACTATATTGCTGTTCTAAGCAGAACGAGATCACAGCTAAGTTATATGAAAGGAGTATTATTGGTAAATATGGGAGGGCCACAATCATTAGAGGAGATGGAAGTGTTTCTAACCAATATGTTTAGTGATAAATATATTTTGCCTTTACCATTTGGTATTCGACATGTGGTTGCTAAAGTTATAGCCAAAAAGCGCTTTTCATCTTCTTGGCAAAAATATCAGTTAATCGGAGGTACTCCAATAATAAAACATACAGAGGCTGCAAGAAAGGCACTTCATAAGGCCATTGAGATACCCGTTTATACAGCCTATTCCTATACTCCACCTTTTATTTGTGATGTCATGAAAAAAATGAAGGATGATGGGGTTAAGGATATTCAGGTTTTAACCATGTATCCACAATCGAGTGATACAACTACCACATCGGTATTTAACGATGTTTCCATTTCTGCCAAAAAATTAGGCGAGCTTACCATACGTACCGTAGTGGATTATAGTGTGCATCCGCAATTTTTACAATATTGGAAAACTTTAATCGAAGACCATATTGAGGAAGCTGAACTTGATAATCCGCTATTGCTTTTTACGGCTCATGCTATTCCGATGTATGGTGTACGAAGAGGAGATAAATACCCTGATACAGTAAGGTATATGGCCAAGCGATTGGGTGATATTTTGGACAATAGGTATGATGTGGCATTTCAATCCAGAGTCGGGCCAATCAAATGGGTTGGGCCGGATACCGACGATCATTTGGAGAATCTAATACAAAAGGGTGAACGAAATGTGGTTTTGATTCCGGTGAGTTTTACAACTGAATGTTTGGAAACCTTCTATGATTTAAATATCAAACTGGTGTCCGGCTATCAAAATGATTCAAGGCTTGATCATATTTCGAGAGTTGAAATACCTTCAGCCCATCCGCTTTTTATAGAAACACTTAAAAGTGTAATAAATGAATAAGACACATTATCCTGTTATTATATTAGGAGCCGGAGTGACGGGTTTGACCCTGGCTCATCATTTAAAAAAGAGAGGAAAAGAATTCCTGGTTCTTGAGAAAATGGACCGGCATGGTGGTGTTGTTCATACCAAGCAACAGAATGACTTCGTATATGAGTCCGGACCTAATTCGGGTATCGTCTCACATCCCGAGGTTGTCTCACTTTTTGATGAATTGGGTGATGCGATAAAGGTGGAGAAAGGTAATGATCTGGTTAAAGTACGTTATGTTCTTAAAGATGGTGAATGGAATGCCTTGCCCGGAAGTTTAAAATCAGCCATAAATACACCTCTTTTTACATTAAAGGATAAGCTAAGAGTACTAGGGGAACCATTTCGGAAAAAAGGGAACGATCCTGATGAATCATTAGCTGATTTGGTGAAGCGCCGATTAGGTGCCAGCTTCTTGGATTATGCTATCGATCCCTTTATATTGGGTATATATGCAGGGGATCCGGCCATGTTAATTCCTCGTCACGCCTTACCCAAGCTGTATAACTTAGAGCAGAACTATGGAAGTTTTATAAAAGGTGCGATCAAAAAACGAAAGGAACCTAAGTCAGCATTAGAAGAGCGAACGGATAGAGCCGTATTTTCGTTTGAAGGAGGTTTGAGCCGTTTAACGGATGCGCTTTTAGAAAGTGCCGGAAGGAATAACTTTATTTTTAATGCCAATGACATTTCAGTAAAGCCATCGGATGATGGAAAATATCTTATTGATTTTAGTTTAAATGGAGAAACTCAATCCATCACTGCCGATAAGGTGGTCAGTACTTTTGGTTCTGTAGGCTTAAAAAGGACATTTCCATTCATAGACAAAAATGATATGTCTGATTTAAGCAATCTTAAATATGCCAGAGTGGTTGAGATTGCATTGGGTTTTGATCAATGGGATGGTCGCCCTCTAGATGCATTTGGTGGATTAATACCTCATAAAGAAAAGAGGGATGTGTTAGGCGTTTTGTTTATGTCATCTCTATTTAAAGATCGTGCGCCAAAGGATGGAGCTCTACTTTCAATATTTATGGGAGGAATACGGAACGAAAGTCTGTGCGATTTGAATGACGAAGACCTAATGCAAATATTAGAGAAAGAGATAAAAGACCTAATGAAGATAAAGGAGTTTAATCCTTCAATGGTTGACATAATGCGTTACTCAAGTGCTATTCCTCAATATGCCATAAATTCAAATGAGCGTTATGCAGCAATCGAACGTGTACACAATCAATATAAGGGCTTGCACATTGCAGGTAATATATGCGATGGCATAGGAATGGCCGATAGAATTAAGCAAGCGACTTTAATTGCTCAATCAATTTGTGAATAATGAGAAATGTAATCCTTATTTTACACATAGCAGCCAGTATTTTAGCCTGTGTAGTTACATTATTAATAATAATAAGAGCATCCATTGGGCTAATTAAAAATCGGGGAACTTCGAAGTGGGATGTAAAATTACCCCTTTGGGCTACGTTGCTGCTATATAGTCAATTAGCTTTAGGAACTGCTTTGTTTATTTTTTATATCGTGGATTATGCCAACGGAGAAATTGATTTACTGAAGAAAACAGAGATGCGCAGTCGGTTTTGGGCTGTTGAACATTTTATTTTAATGGTATTCACTTTAGTGGTCAGCCATATTGGTTGGATATTTGCCCGTAATGGAAAAACTCCCAGACTTATTTTTAAGAAGAACTTATTATATTTTGGAATTGCCTGTGCCATGATAATGGTATCCATGGTTATGAATGTTGCCAAACATGCTGTATAGAAGAGAAATTCTTTTATATATTTGATTACCTATTATAGTGATTGTTGTATGAAAATACTTATCGTTGAAGATGAACCGCAATTAGCTCAAAGCATTCAAGCATTTTTAGAATCAGAAGGGCACATTTGTGAATTGGCTGAAAATCTTTCTTTGGCTCTTCATTTGGTGGATAACGTCTTTGATATAATTGTTCTTGACTTGAACCTACCTGATGGTAACGGACTAGAAGTCGTTAAAAAAGTCAAAGGGAAAGGGATGAATACTGGAGTCATCATTGTTTCAGCAAGGGATAGTTTAGATAATAAAATTGAAGGACTTGAACTGGGTGCGGATGACTACCTGACTAAACCATTTCAAATGGCTGAACTGAATGCACGTTTGAAATCTTTGGTGCGACGGGTACATTTTAAAGGCGAAGAAAAAATTGAATTTAACGAATTAGTCATCATTCCTAATGAATTAATTGTTACGGTAAATGGTAAGCCTGTAGATCTGACAAAGAAAGAATTTGATTTGTTGGTTTATTTTATCGCCAATAAAAATAGAGTTCTCACCAAAACGGGTATTGGTGAACATATGTCTAAAGATTTTATGGATTATGGCTTTACTGATGATTTCATATACACGCACATCAAGAACCTAAGAAAGAAATTATTGAAGGCCGGTTGTGGTGATTATGTTCGTAATGTGTATGGTGTTGGATATAAATTTACCGATGCTGAGTAATTTTAACTAATGAAACTATAATCAACTATGCAAACCCCTAAAGCCAATAAGAAAACATTAATCAGATGGAAAATATACATCGACCGAGCAAGAATGTATATAGGCTATCTTCAGTTTTTTATGATTGGTTTTGTGTTTCTGGAATCGTTCCGTGATGAAGCCATTGGTCAATTAATATTCAGCAATCTATTTCTTTCAATTCCAGTTTTATTTGTTCTGTTTTTTGTGTTGTCTCTCATTGTGGGACGTATAGATACAGTTTTGGGTTTGCGTGAAGAAGAATTAAGAAATTCAACTCAATCAAATCCTGTTATGCGGGAAATTCTCGATGAGCTAAAAGGGATTAAAGAGGAACTTGAAGAGTTAAAGAAAAACAAATCCTAATCACGTGAAATTAATAACTAAATCAGGACTCAATTTTATATCTGCAAGTATCTTTTTCTTCTTGTTTGGAAGCCTTGGAGGCTATTATTTTATTCGCTATGCCGTTAATAAGTTTCTAAACAACGAACTTCTTGAAGCCAAAGCATACATTGATCGAGCTGAAGGGACTGGTAATTATAAATTGACTTTTGCTGATGTGCTTGCTGATTCCATACAGGGACCTGCATCTTACAGAGAGCCTTTTATTAATGATACCGTGATAATGAATTCGTCAACCGGGAACTACGAATTTTATAGGAAACTCACTTTCGACAAAACGTATGAAAACCATGTGGTTAGATACCAAATAGTTCGATCATCGGCGCCCTCCGATGTTATGGTGATGAAATTCACACTCATGTTAACCGTCTTTCCGGTACTATTCTTTTTGATTCTTTATTTTGTCAATCGGGGTTCTACCAGATATTCTTTAACGGTATTCTATGATACCATAAAAAAATTAAAGGCTTTTGATGTTAATAAGGACAATAAGCTTGAATTAATGACTTCTGATATCGATGAATTTGAACAGCTCAACGAGGTGTTTAATGCAATGGATAAAAAGATAAAGGAAGACTTTGAGCGCCTTAAAGAATATACTGAGAATACGTCACATGAACTTCAAACACCCTTGGCAATAATTACTTCGCGCTTGGATGAATTACTGCAATCGAGTAATCTGACAGAAGAGCAAATAAAAACAGTGGCTGGGCTAATGGAAACGGTTAATCGTTTATCCAAAATCAATCAGGCTTTAATTTATCTGGCTAAGTTGGATAATCGCATGTTTAAAGATGAAGAGAAAGTAGATATCAATAATCTGATTCGCGAACAAGTAGAATTGCTTGAACCTTTGATTGAAAACAAAGGGATAAGTCTAGAATTAACATCAACAGATAAGTGCGAAACTATTATGAATAAGTCATTGTCGCATACATTAATTCAAAACCTATTAAAAAATGCAATCCGGCATAATGTAGAGAATGGATATATTAAGATAGAGTGCGCTGCCAATCACCTTATAATTGAAAACAGCGGTAGTCCTTTGGCAACATCTACCGATGAATTATTTAAACGTTTTAATAAGGCAGGCAATCATCCTAATTCTTTGGGTATAGGTTTGTCTGTTGTGAAGCGTATTTGTGAGATTTCCTCTATTGATATTCAATATCAATGTACCGAATCTAAGCATCAATTTGAGCTTAGGTTTAAAAACTAAGGAAAAAAATCCCTGCAAATAGGCAGGGATAAAGGTTATATCTTTTTCAAAATTAATACGATGATAAGGCTTTTCTTAACTCCGTAAATCTATTTTCATAATCGTCAATAGAAAGTTTGATGACCTGTTTTGCTTCCTCGGCATTATAAGTATGCGTAATCTCAGAATCGTTACTTAATCCAGGCATATCTTTATAAGTCAGGAAATAATGCTTTAATCGCTTAATAACCATTTCCGGTAAGTCAGTAATATCCTTGTATTCACCGTATACTACATCATTTTTCAAAACCGAGATGATCTTATCATCGGCCTGATTGCCATCCAACATTCTGAATCCCCCAATAGGAATGGCTTGCGCCAGTACATCACCATGTGGAATATCTTTCTCCGTCAACAGCAATATATCAAGTGGATCACCGTCGCCAATAATATCTTTCTTCCCTGTTTTCTCGCTACAAAATTTACCTACTTTTTTCCCACAGTAGGTTTGAGGAATAAAACCATAAGGTGCAGGAACCACATTAGAGTATTTCTGTGGACGATCGATTTGCAGGTATCCACTGACTTTATCAATTTCGTATTTAATGGTATCGGTAGGGACCACTTCAATAAAAGCAGTTAAAATATCAGGACTATTATCACCGATATCAATTCCATGCCATGGGTGAGATTTATAACGAAGCCCCATAAGCCGTCCAATTGGATCCATTAAACTGTTTGTAGTCATATCCTTTATTCTTTTGATCATTCAAGTTTTGGTTTAGTTATAAACATGCTAAATGTCTGATTGTTTTGCTCTTTTGCTAATCAGTTCTTTTTTTGTGATAAACGACGAATTTAAGCATCCAAATGTAAATGATCAAAATTTAGAAAGAGTGTGTTTTCAATAGTTTTAAAAGTAAATAATGGGAGATGTAGCTGATTTGGTTTTTGCGACTAATGTGCTACATGAGAAAGTATTTTGGTTTCTTACGCTGAATTATAAAACCGGATGATGATCGTGAATGTACCATATTGAATTAATGGATGTTAAAACGAGTTAGGAAATACTAATTGAGGCTTTTTACGGCATAGATATTGATATATGAACATTCTTGTATTTTATCGAATATCGAATTTTAAAAGTATAGCAAATGAAAATCTTACTATTGACCGCAGTTTTACTCGTGTCAACTTATAGTGCAAAAGCACAAAAAGAGTACAGACAAGTCACTCATCGGAGTAATAAAGCTGTAGTTTCTGGTGATACACTTACCGTTTATAAAAAGGATGAGGCAACAACTTACTTAAGATTCGAAGAGAAAAAAAGGATTAGTAAGTACATTAATGAAGAAGGGCATAAAATAGAAACATTTAAGCCATTACTCAGAGGATATTTGTTGTTTGTTGATGGGAATAAATATGCTGTTCGGCATGAGCAAACTCCTTCCTATATAGCTTATTAAAAGCATTTGCTGTAATTGGCCGGAGAGGACGAATGCCTTCAACCTCCCCAATTTGATCGATCCAGACTGCGATATTGTACAGCTTCTGCTACATGATGCGTTTGTATTGTTTCAGAATTTTCCAAGTCGGCAATTGTACGGGATACTTTTAAAATTCGATCGTAAGCACGCGCCGATAAATCCAGTTTTTCCATGGCTGTTTTAAGAATTGCCATACTGCTCTCATCCGGACTTGAATATTTAGATAACATTCGAGTACTCATTTGCGCATTGCAGTGAACATTAGATTCTTCCTTGTATCGTTCATTTTGTATCTGACGGGCTTTTACAACCCGATTCCTCACGTCAATGCTTTTTTCGGATGGAGGTGTTTCTGCTAACTTATTAAATGGAACCGGCACCACTTCAATATGAAGGTCTATACGATCCAATAACGGACCTGAAATACGACTTAAATATTTTTGGACTACGCCCGGGCTACATACACATTTTTTATCAGGGTGATTAAAGTAACCACAAGGACAGGGATTCATGCTAGCAACCAACATAAAACTTGCCGGATAATCAATTGAAAAGCGAGCTCTGGAAATGTTGATGCATCTATCCTCAAGTGGTTGACGCATAACTTCCAACACTGTTCGTTTAAATTCGGGTAATTCATCCAGAAATAAAACTCCGTTATGTGCTAAGGATATTTCGCCGGGTTGAGGAAATGAACCTCCTCCAATTAGGCCAGCATCAGATATGGAGTGATGAGGGCTACGAAAAGGCCTTTGTGTTATCAATGAGTTTTTAGAACTGGTTTTACCGGCAACCGAATGTATTTTTGTAGTTTCTAAAGCTTCATCTAAAGACAAAGGAGGTAATATGCTTGCCAGTCGTTTAGCCAACATGGACTTACCCGAACCAGGTGGGCCAATCATAATTAAATTATGTCCGCCAGCAGCTGCTATTTCAAGCGATCGCTTAACACTTTCTTGCCCTTTAACCTCAGAGAAATCAAAGTCAATGGATTGAATACCTTTTGAAAATTCTTCTTCCGTATTTAGTTCAATATTATCAAATTCTTCCTGGCCATCTAAAAAGCGAATGACCTGAGCTATATTTTCGAAGCCATATATTTTTAAATTGCCAACCACAGCAGCTTCTTTCGCGTTCTGGATGGGTAATATACATCCTTTATAACCATCCTCTTTGGCTTTAATGGCCATTGGTAGTACACCTTTAACAGGTTGCAAACTGCCATCGAGCGATAATTCACCCATAATGATGTAATCTCCAATCTGACTTTCTCCTATTTGTGTAGATGCAGCTAAGATGCCAATGGCAAGTGGGAGATCGTAGGAAGATCCTTCCTTACGTATATCAGCAGGGGCCATATTGATAACAATTTTGTGGCCTGGCCATTTATATCCACTAATTTTTAATGCTGACTCTATACGCTGCTGACTCTCCTTTACAGCATTATCTGGTAAGCCAACCAAATGAAATCGGATACCTTGTGATACATTTACTTCGATTGTTATTGTATAGGCATCAACGCCGCTAACTGCTGATCCAAATGTTTTTACAAGCATAGGGTGTGCGATTTTTATTCAAGTTATGAAAAATCGAACAAACTTATACCACTTTCACCACGAAGGTGAATTTATTATTTATTTGTATAATGATTGAGCCTTTCAAGTGAAACGCAGGTAAGGCTCACTTCATTATACAATCGGTATTGCTTGCGCATATATTCCTTTATCGTTTACTTATTTAAGAATAGATTCAACATATTGATTCAATACATAAATCACTTAAATGTTGATTTCCTGTTTCATTTGGATAATCCAGATGCACCTCAGGTTTGCCAATCATTCTGATTTAAATGCTATTTACTGCGCATTAGAATCATTTTTTTCGCATCAACGAGCCTGTCGTTTACTGTCATATTATACAAATAAATACCTTCTGCATCTCCCAGTGTTTGCATATTGATAGAATAGTTACCGGATTGAAGATGCTCCCTTTTGAAGGTTTTAATTTTCTCACCTAAAATATTATAAACCGTTAGCTTTACTGTTGAGGGCTGGCTGATCAGATATTCAATTGTAGTATGCGAATTAAACGGATTGGGATAATTCTGGAACAGCGATGATTCAGTAGAAGGATCACTAACTCCATTTACTGCTGTCGCCAGATCACCTGGTGCGAGGGCATATATTTTAGATGAACGAATAACAATTGCCGTTTTATCTCCTGTTATATGATAGGGTGATACAATGTTTCCCTCAGGATTAAGTTCGTAAAATGCATCTGTATAGGCCGAATATCCCCAATATTTGTCATACGTAACACCAACTCCTACACCGATAACATCTCCTGCATACGCATATAAGGATTCATCCATCTGTTCTACTCTCCAGCTTTTATCTATCGCATTATAAATTGTTAATTCAGCATCTGCGGATTTTGCAAATAATATAGAATCTCCAAAACATCCAGAAGACGTAAGTTGAAAATCCCGTTCGTAAATTGTTGCAGTAGATGCATCAAATAATATGGTGTAGTTTTGTGTGGTGTGCAAAGCCAGATTATTTGTTACATTTAAACTACCATAACTTTCGGGTGCAAAATACTTGATCAGGATGTCTTGCTCTTCCGAATAAAATAATACTTCATTATTTTCCGCGCCTCTTGTCCACAGAGCATACACTTTTGATGTGGCCCTTTTGCCACTTACCATACTAGTTGTTTTGTATGCATCTACCGATTGCAAGGCATTGGTTCTGGCATTAAAAAAGTGAACTTTCATCACGTCAGTTGTATCTAAATACCGAAATGTTGCCGTGTAGTTTTCTGCAGCAAAATGACCGATATGACTGTAATCGTTTTGTTGGTAAAAAATATTTTTTGATTGCCCTGTATTGAAATTGTGAAACCACGTATTGTGCTCACCATTTCCAGCTGCAACCATACCGCCTACAACAAAAGCTGGTTCTCTAAAAAGATCAGGTATTTCACCAATATAGGTTTCTGTATCTCCATAGAATTTCCATACACCTACAGTGTAATCTTCATCATCATTCATATAATACGCCAAAGCATTACTTCCACCACACTTCCATGTAAAACTAATATACAACTCTCGAGGATCATATGAATGATGATAGGCAAACCATTTACCGGTTTTTGTTGAGTAAATATTTACATACTTATCACGATGAATCTGGTCTCCAACCTCATAACCACATACATGAAGATTTATTTCTTCCAAATACTCCCAACTGTAAGAATCTACCCATGATTCAAAATTACCTTTATCGTAACCCATTGGCATGGTAATGTCCTTAAATTCATTTGTTTTCGAGGAATAACCGAAATGTTTTGCTGTTGTTGCTGCATCACTCCATTGGGAAACAAAACCTCCGGTCATTTTTCTATCTGGATAGTGATACCACCCTCCCTGATCTATTTCAGCAAAAGAATGTGTATCCAGACTGTAAGCAATATTTTTTGCATAATCGTAATTATTCCTGGCAAAGATAGCCCCAGCATAAGTGTCGGCTGCCCAAAAAGAATTTATCCCACTGGCATTAAGTACATCGCCGTAATCATATGATTTCCATTGTGCCTGCTCTGCATCAAACACATAAAATATATTTGCAGATGTAGCGAAGTAGGCTAATTTGCCGGAACATCCGAAACCTTTTCTAACAGACACGCCAGTGGGGTCAAGTAAATCACCTTCGTATTTAACTGTATCGCATTGCGAAAGAATAGAGCTGTAGCCTACAATATAATCGTCGCTGTATGTAAAAGCAGTAAAGCCATCAGCTATGGCCGTTTTAAAATTCTGGGTAGAACCAAATGTAACTGTTTGCCATGTATTACTTTTTGTGTCAAAAAAATATACTATATCAGCATTAGCTTTTGTGTAGATAGCCAGGTTACCATGGCAGCTTACAATGCTTGTTCCGCTTATTGAGGGTGAAACATCCTGTTCGATCCATCCAGCTTGTTGTGAATAACTATACGCAGTAAAAAAACACAGGATAAGCGTAAATATTGAATGTTTTTTCATGATATAAGAAGTTATTGGGATATTTAAGCAAATGTACGGCGTAAACGCAGGAAGGTCAAGGTGTTATTTGCTTTAGCTATTACTTATTAACACCTTCTTATTCAGGTCAATCATTGAGTTTTTACTGCTTTTAAAGGATAGCTTTTTTCAATCTCAAATCCAGATTCTTTTGCCAGATTCACTCTTATTCCATTACTTTAGCTAAGGGAATAACAACAGAAACATTTATTGGCATTATCAAGTACACCAAGCAGATGTTATCGGATACCTTGTGACACATTTACTTCGATTGTAATAGTATAGGCATCACCACCATTAACAGATGACCTTAAGGTTTATTTAAGATACGGCGTGCGACTTTTATTCATCTCATGAAAAATTGCACAAAATTACTCGTAGAAATAATACTTTTGTAAGAGGTTTACTTGAGTTGGGATTCGATAAACTGGATTAACACGTGAATAACCTTAATGTGGATTTCCTGAATACGATCGGAATAGCCCGAATGAGGAGCGCGAATTTCAACATCACAAACTTCGGCTAATTCTCCCCCTGATTTGCCGGTTAAGGCAATAACATGCATTCCTTTTGCTTTGGCCACTTTGACCGCATTCAACACATTTGGTGAGTTGCCGCTAGTACTTATGGCAAGTAGAACATCTCCTTTTTGTCCAAGAGCTTCCACATAACGTGAGAAGATAAAATCAAAGCCATAATCATTTCCAACACAAGTAATATGTGTAGGGTCTGATATTGCAATGGCAGGCATCCCGGGTCGATCTTCTCTGAATCGACCGGTCAACTCTTCGGCAAAATGCATCGCATCACTCATCGATCCTCCATTACCGCAGGAAAGAATTTTATTTCCATTCTTTATTGAATTAACCATAAATTCTCCAGCAGAGATAATTTTATCCCAATTGGAAGAATCCTGTATAAATAGGTTAAGAACCTCTTGTGCTTCAATAAAACTATTTGTGATGTCTTCTTTTGTCATGCCTTAAAAATCTGATGCAAAAGTACAGCGGATTTTTAAATATAAAAATCATTGTTGGCTTATTCCTAGCGGATTCTTTATAGACCCTCTTTTTCTGCAAATTGTTTAAAGGCTTCGAGATACGTTATTGATTGCTTTTTAAAGGCTCCAGGCATTAACCAGGCCATTAATTTCATAAAACCTTTAAATTGAAATTCTTGTTTGCTTATGTAGCGGGTTTTGTTTTCTCCCTCCGATCGGAATTGAGCCTTTACAATGTTAAAGACACCTTTGGCCTCATAGCTGGCTGTAAATTCTTTCGGTAAATCCCTTACGATTATGGTTTCAGTCATTTCAATAAGCCGCTTACCCATTTTATAAATTAGCTTTGATTTAGTGCCAGACCGTCCAGGCTCACCACTAATTACTTCAAAGCTTTGCAATCCTTCCATCCATTTTTGAAGGTTGTTTGGATCGTCAAATAATTCGACTACTCGGTTTATCGGAAGGTTTATTAATATTTCAACTTGGTATTTCATGGCAACGCTTAGTTTTAAATACTAATATTTATACAAGGGTAACATCGGCGTGAAAATGAGTTCATATCCGTAAAGACAGCTAGAGTAGACAATTTATTTATAAACCTCATTTCCCAACCAATTTCCATTTTCTTTCCTAAGAATAAGTAAACCACTTTGCGCTTTGTTCAATGAGGCAATACATTCGCCTTTACTATTCCAAAATGCACTTTTGCCTCCTGCTATTGATCCGTAGCATTCGCCGCAGAAATTTGACATTAGAATATTGAGTTTATATTTCCTCGCATAAGTAGCTAACTTATCATGTGCCGCACCGATACTCTGCGGAGTATAAAATATGCTTGGTAGATAAAGTGAGGCCTCTTTCTGAGAAGCTTCTATTATATGTTGCTCCGTTTCAATATCCGCACATATGGCCAGGGAAGCTTTCTCTCCATTAAGTTTAATTTGAGGATTATTTTCAAACGAAGTGGAATAGAAAAGTTCTTCTCCGTCGTGCAAGTACTGTTTTGTATAAATATCTACCCCACCATCCTGGGTAATAATAAATGAGCCAATGTGAGGTTCTGTTTTTACTTGAACTGGTGCTCCGGCAATAATGGTCATTTGATACTCTGCGGCTAAATCGCGCAATATATTAATGCAGGCATCATAAATGGTTAATGAAAGTTTTTGACCTTGCTCCCTAACATATCCTGTTATTGACATTTCAGGAAAAGTAATAAGCTCAACATTATGCTTAGCAGCTAATTTGATAAGTTCAAAATGTTCTTCTAAGTTATCGTGAAGAGCGCCTTGGATGGGACTGCTTTGTGCTGCTGCAATAATCATAGTAAGAATGGTATTGGTTTCGTTTCCTAAAATAATGAAATTCTTCAATACCCGCCTTGTGCACGAACTGATCAAATAAAAACAAAGGAGCCTTATCGGCTCATTGAAATAGTTTAAAGCGGTTTTACCGGTACACAAATGTCAACGATAAACTTGCCATCTTTAGGCTTTTCGGTATAGCGTTCAAAACACGGTTTGTCATCTGGTTGATATCCACTGGCAGGGAACCATGTGCTGTACATCCACTGCCAGGCTTTAGCAAATTGAGTGGAATCAACTTCAAAATTTGCTACAACATAATCACCACCCTCAATTTTCATTTTTCCTACTTCACCATCTACCTTGGTATCTTCAGCTACATTGATACAGATACTTGTACGAAGCTTCATTTCTTCGGTAATATTTGGATCATCGTGATAAACGGCAAGTGAAACCATATCGGGTTTTCCTAATAATCCGCGAGGACCAGCCCATGCAAATAACTTATTCCATAAACCTTCAAACAAATGCTCATCGCCCTTGTATGGTCCGATGTGTCGCACGTAAGCTACTGTCATTTCAGGAAGTGTTTTTACTTCCACACCTTTGTTAAAATCCATATTCGTCTTCCATTTAATTGTGTTAGAACTAGAACAAAAGTACATGGAGAGATCGGTGTTGGCTTGTTGTAACTTGCGATCGATTTGACTGATATTGCTATTCTTTTTTTCCAGTCTCCATTGGGTTGGAGATAAAGAGAAATGTTGTTTGAAGTTTCGTGAAAAAATGGAAATATCAGAAAAACCGATATGACTGGCAATCTCGCTTATAGAGCTATCTGTGTTTGAGCATAATAAATTGGCTGCCCGCTCAAGTCGTACTCTACTTATAAAATTGAAAGGTGTTTCACCTACTACTCCTTGGAAGATGCGGTGGAAATGGTATTTCGAAAACAAGGCAACCGATGCCAATTCATCCAATGTAAATGAATTGGCCAGATTAGCTTCGATGTAGTCCAGCGTTTTATTAATTCGATGTATATATTCTTTATTGATTGTGGCGGTTTGGGTTTTCATGTTTGGCTTACTTAGTTCTTTTTTGCTACTATTATATCGCGTTTTATTGATTTATCAACCATATGCTCAAATTGATCGTAATCATCATTAATCAGGAGCTCAAAGCCATTGTCCTTGAAGATGGGATAGAGTTTTTCTTTTGCAGCTACAAATGAATTCCATGCTAAAACAATTGTTCCTCCTTTCTTAAGAACTTTATGCCATTGCGGTAGGCAAGCGCTTAATAATTCCGATGGGTTTCGGGTTATAGAAGCTGATTTATTTGCTGCCTTGTTTCCATGAGCAATTCCGTATGGTAAATCACCCACAATGACATGAAAACTATTTGCTTTGAAATAGCTTGCCGCCATTTGGGCCTCACCAGTTACTATTCCAAATTTCTTTCTTGAAGATTCATTTTTAAACTCATCCTTTGTTTTCGCATATTCCACCTCATCAATATACACAGCTTCAGATTTATTCTTACCATAAACCTGATGTCTGTCTATTTTATGTTTATGGCGTTCTGCTTCAAGGTATTTTTTTATAAACAAATTGGCTTCATGAACCGATTTGGGCTCAATTTCAATGCCCGCGACATCAAATCCATAAATGCATCCTTCATATAAAGTAGTACCCCTTCCAGCCACAGGATCGAGTAGCTTTATTTGATGATTGTATGAAAAATCGCTTGACAGCAATGCCACATTGACCATCATTTTGGTGAAGAGCTCATTGGTCTTTCCGGGATACTTTAATAAGGAGCTGATCTTATCGTTGAGGTATTCATATTCGAACTTGGCAATGGGCATTAAACTATATGGATTAGTTGAATGCAGCTTAAATAGTGCAAATGCAAATGAAAGTCGCGATACGATTTGCAGGTCCGAATCAAATAGCTCTTCTTCTGTTTCAAATGCTAAGTAACGAATGCCTTCAAGCTCTTTTATACAGATATTATGACATTGCGAGTTAAGCCTTGCTGTGGCAACGCTTAATTCAGCTAATGCTAATTTGCCCGCTAAATTATAATATACACGATTATGTCCCGGATTCTGAAGAATTAAATAAGTATGCATTTGCAGACAATTAATATTGTAAAAACAGCAATTTACTGCAAAGGTATAATTCTATCAGATATATTAATTCATTTTGTTAGAATGGAAAATCCTCTTCAACAGGAGTTCCAATACTTTCTTCTTCTTTTGGTTTTTCCGCTGCCTGATGAACTGCATTTCCATTAACATAGATGGCTTTATAAGGGGCGTCAACCGGGCAAGGATGTTCACAAGCTCCACAGCCTATGCAAATATCCTGGTTAACCTCGGGGATCAATAGTTTACCCTCATACGGCACCATATCCACAGCTTTTGTCGGACAATGCTCTGAGCAGGCACCACAGTCAGTACCATCGGTATAGACTACACAATTTTCTTTTACAAATACGGCCTTGCCAAGTTGGGTCAATTGTTTTTCTTCTATTGAAATTTCTTTTATGGCTCCGGTTGGACAAACCTTACCACAACCTCTACAATCGAAATTACAGTAGCCTGATATATAGTCCATGTGAGGTTGCATAAACCCCTTTAGGCCATATTGAGTAGTTGCAGGTTGTAGCACCTGAGTTGGGCAGGCAGCCACACATAAACCGCATCCTGTACAGATTTCATTGAATCGACTTATGCCGATAGCCCCGGGAGGAGCAACAGGATGATCTTTTTCATTAATTAAAAGTTTTGAGGTATCAACGGGCTTTTTTATATCTGCTAGTACTTTTTGTCCAAGCAACATTCCCAACCCGGTAACTATTGCCGTTCTTCTGCTGTTCCCTTCAGTTTGCTCTACAGGCTTTAATTCCGGAGCTTTTCGTGAGGTCAGGTCAAGCGCGGAGTCAGGGCAGACATCCAAACAGTTAAAACAATCCACACATCTGCTATGATCAACCTTCATGTTTTTAACATCGATGCACTCGCTTTTACATACTCCTATACAACTTCCACATTTTGTGCATTTACTTGAATCGAATTGGATTTTGAAGAGTGAAACTTTTGAAATAAGTCCTAATAAGGATCCAACAGGGCATATGGAATTGCAAAATAATCG
Organism: uncultured Carboxylicivirga sp.; assembly: GCA_947503525.1. Taxonomy (GTDB): domain Bacteria; phylum Bacteroidota; class Bacteroidia; order Bacteroidales; family Marinilabiliaceae; genus Carboxylicivirga. Next base: position 632,621 of record CANNEA010000002.1, read on the forward strand.
ACCTCGCTTATACGACATGTAAGCCACTGTTAATAATATGGCCAATGAGAATGCTATAACAAACCAGGGAGCTGCAATTAATTTAACCGGATTAAGAGAATATATTTCAAATTTGTGTAAAGCTAATGCCGACAGGTTATTCACGCCAACTACTATTGGCCTGATCAGATAGGTAATAATCCGACCGAAATTGCTATATGGGTCGGTTAGCGTAATTAATAAATTAAAACCGAAGAGTAAAGTTATAACGCTAAGTCCCAATATTGAATAGCGTAGAATAGGATAGCCTTTCTTCTTTTTATAGAAGAGCTTTTTTTTCGATCGCTTACGGGCGATGAAAGAAAAGACATCTTGTAATATTCCAAATGGACAAATAGCGCTGCAGTATATTCGACCAATAAAATAATTTGCAACAAGTACTACTATAAATCCGACCGAACTCCAGGTTAATACTTTAACAAAAGTGAGTAGGGATGGAATAAACTGCAGAAACAAAATTTCATTTACTGTTTCGTTAGCATACTTCTCATAGATATCTAAAAACAGCGATGTTGTTAAAACAAAAAACAAGAGGGCGATAATCACTCTTGTTTTTTTCAATACTTTATATGTCATGTGTGCTATGCTTTGAAATTAAGTATTAAGCTATTTTCTGTTTGCTAATACTCAACTCTTCAAGATTCATGTTACCTAATTTCATATTGTGTGCAATCTCAATATGCCCAATTTCAGAAGGTTGAAGACCAAACATTTTTGTTGCCGCAGCATCGGCAGCCACAATATCAGAAGATGCAATTAAAGCTTTTAGATTAGTAACATCAGCAACAGATACACCTCTCGGGCCATTTTTAGTTAGCATATTATAGCCATCAATGATATTTAAATCCGGTTTGATGAATGTACAGAAATCAGCTATACATTGGTGTAAATCGTTTGAATGGTAAAACTTACGATCCCACACAACTCCCATTAAATTTTTCATTGCAAGCGAAATGCGAGTACTACTGTGATGTTTTAATATTGGTACATTGATAAAGACATCTGATTCCAATATTTGCTTATGTACTTTTGCAGATTTAAGTTTAATTCCATTAGGGATTTCAACTTCACGGTACATCGATTCAGTATTACCGGGAACCATTTTTCCTCCGGCTTTCTTAACCTCTTCCTCCACACCGCTATTGCGATAACACCTGTCCCATTTATTACATGTATGATCGAATACATACACTTCAGAAGCACCGGCATCCATGCAGCGCTTAACCATGTGTCCAACCAACTCAGGATTTGTATTGGCTGCCCGTTCAGGTGGCGCATCCCAACCAATATTTGGTTTAATTACCACTTTCTGTCCCGACTTAACGTAATTTGATATACCTCCAATGGCCTCAATTGCTCTGTCGAACATCTCAGGTCCGGTTCCACCGCGTACAGCAGCCAAGTCATAATTTTCGATTGCAGGCTGACCATATACTTGATCTAATCCACCAAATAAAGGAAAGGCTCCACTTAGCATTCCTACTCCAACTCCAGTTCGTATAAAATCGCGTCGTTTCATGAGAATAATTTTAGACTGAAATTTACTAAAAATTAGGTGACTACGCTTTGTATAAGAATAATTTGAAATGGATATAAATAAAAAGGCATAAAAAAAGGCGAATCAGATGGATTCACCTTTCATATAGTTACGAGATTTTTAATACTCCTTTTGTGCAATTAATTTTCCTTCTTCGTCCCAAATTTTCCATGATCCGATTTTTTGTCCATCGGCATAAAGCATCTCATAGCGAAGCACTCCTTTTTCGTCCCAGATGAACCATTTGCCATCTTTAATACCTTCTTTGTAATTAGCTTCAGCGGTTTTAATCCCATTTTCATCATAGGTCAACCACGTGCCATCCATCATGTTATTTTTGTAGGAACGTATTTCGTGCTTTTTCTTGTTTTGGTGATAAAGGGTGGAAATACCGTGTTTTTCACCGTTGACAACATTCATTTCTACTTTCTTGTCTCCAGACTGAAAGTATTCGACGTAAACACCGGTATATAGCTTATTTTCCTGATCGTAATATTTACCATCTTTAAGCGTTAGTTGGGCATTGATCAATGTAGATAATCCAACTAAAATTGCGAATAAAAAAATTGACTTGTTCATATGGTTTAAATTTCATTGTTAATACTAATCTCCCAACCAAGTCCTGTGTGTGCAATACTTTATTAGAAACTAATACATGGAATGAAATCCCATTTGATTAACACAAAATTAACATTAAATATACATTCTGGAAACATTTCACTTGTCAATTTTTACGGGTGAAATCGTAACAATCAGATAGAGTGGTTGTTGAGGATAAAAACTTAACATTGGAGCAAAAAAATAGCGACCCAGAATTGGATCGCTATCATCTTAAGTATGATATATTTTTACAAATCAGACTTCATTTTTATCGATACTTCTTTTTCTTCTTTTGTATCAATTGTTTTTTCAGCATCAGTATATGAAATGTAATCTACTGACATTGTATAAGTCCCTTTTGTTACTCCATCAAATGTAAATATGCCATCAAAATCAGTATAAGCAACTTTATCGGTTCCTTCCAGTACAACTTTTACGCCTACTAAATTTTCGCCTGTTACTTCATCAGTAATTGTACCCGATATTGAGGTGATGGCATTATCTGCCGCAGCAGTTGGTTTGGTGTTGTTTTTATTGTTTGCGAATGAGCTTACTCCAATCATTAACAATGCTACCAACAATATTATTTGTGTTTTCATAATTTCCAGTTTTTATTTGATACAAACATAGAAGTCCAATGTTACCTGATTATTAAATCGAATTTATGCGATCATTAATTGTTTGTTAACAAACTCTGTTTTTAAAAGAAGTTGATTTTCACAAAGGCTTGATATATATTGCAGTAAAGTGTATTAATGAACATTAAATCATCCATACTTAATGCATCAGCATGCCTATTGGAGTTGTTTTATCCTAAAGTTTGTATGGCATGTGGCACCCATCTTTTTGTTGAAGAGGCGGAGATTTGTAAGATGTGTTTGGATCGTTTACCTAAAACCGGTTTTGAAAAACATCCGGATGATAATGTCATATCTGCAATGCTCTGGGGAAGGTGTTCTATACATTTCGCCTATTCCTTATATTATTATCGTAAGGGAGAACGTATTCAGAATTTATTACACTCTGTAAAATATAAAGGCAATAAACAGTTGGGATATATCCTGGGTAAGCAATTAGGATTGAATATTAAGAAGAGTTCCATACCTTTTGATGTAATTGTACCTGTTCCTCTGCACCCTTTGAAAAAACTAAAAAGGGGTTTTAATCAGAGTGAGGTGATAGCCGAGGGTATGAAGGAGGTTTTAGATTTGCCAATTGATGTTAATACAATTCAGAGGCGGAAGTTTACATCAACACAAACCAAAAAAAGCCGCTTTGATCGATGGAAGAATGTAGAGGATATTTTTGTTCTTAATAATTCAAATTCACAAGAAGGTAAATCCATTCTGGTAGTTGACGATGTTATTACTACAGGATCTACAATGGAAGCCTGTGTAAATACCTTGGCGCAAATACAAGGGGCAAAAATTAGTTTGGCAACTATAGCATGTGCAGCTTTATAGTCTATTTATTGAGTAATAAACCGAGAATACTAGGTTGTTGTTATACTGTCCTGGTTTGCGACTTAACCAGTGCTTACGAGGATCATAAACAGGAATCTGCCCATCATATGGTACTCGGATTCGATTTAAAGAATATAAAAAGCGTCCATTAATCCATAAACGTTCTGTGAAATGATAGTTTAATCCGAGTACAGTTGCATATTCCATAGATTTAAATGGAGGAACGCCTTCCAGTCCCTTTATTGACTGTTCGTCGCGAAATTCATCATCATGTAAAAGCGTACCAATGGATAAGCCAAGTTCAAATGACATTTGTTTAGCCTTGTATTTGGCTACCAAGGGAAATTGAATATATCCCAAATCAATTTCGTAATCATCAGTATTGTTTTGCTCTATATTTGGTTTCTTCCTACTTCCTTTCTGCATATAAGCGATATCTAACTGAATGTCCCATCGTGGAGATAGTTCGCGACTCACAAAAGCACCTAAATTTAAACCTACCTTATGAAATCCGGCGTAACCGTCGCCATCAACCTGAGATACTCCAAACCCAGCAAGGGGGCCAGCCCTAAATTCCTGTGCCTGAGAAATAAATGATGTTAGAGTAAGAAGAATTAAAAGAGATATAAGACTTTTCATAATTTTATTTTCTAAGCAGTTCAATTAATCTTTTGACACCACTGGTGGCATTGTCTTTTATAAAGGTAATATTTCCAGAATGCGTATTTATGTGATCTCCCGGATCAATTAAATAGATGGGAACACCCTTTGGTACATAATTTAATAAGCCTGCTGCGGGGTACACATTTAATGAAGTTCCAATGACGAGGTAAATATCAGCTTGTTGTGTTAACTCTATTGCCGGCTCAATGGCCGGAACAGCTTCACCAAACCAAACAATATGTGGTCGAAGTTGAGATCCTTTTTCACATTTATCACCCCAATTGAGTTCCCAACCGTCAAGTTCATAAATTAAAGATTCATCTTTGGTACTCCTGACTTTTTTCAACTCGCCGTGCAGATGTAATACTTTTTTACTACCGGCTTGTTCATGCAGATCATCGACATTTTGAGTGATGATTTGAACATCAAAATATTTCTCCAACTTAACAAGCCCTGTGTGACCAGAATTGGGTGCGCATTCATGTAGTTGTTTTCGCCTTTGGTTATAAAAGTCGAGTACTAAATGTGGATCTTTAGCCCATCCTTCAGGACTGGCAACTTCCGTTACTTCATGGTTTTCCCATAGACCATTATGATCCCGAAAAGTCTTAATTCCGCTTTCAGCACTCATGCCTGCTCCACTAAGCACCACTAATTTTTGCATGTATCACTTGTAGTTGATTAAAGGATTAAATGTAATTAATTGTTTTCAATTCTTAGGTTTATAATTTGTTATATTTAAAGCGTCAATTCCTAACTTAGAAATGAAGAAACTAAAACTCAAATTACACGAAGCCATTTTTGAAGCGGATACCAAACAAGGTAGATGGTTTGATATTTCCCTGATCGTTCTTATTGTTTTAAGCATCATTCTTGTGATGATTGAAAGTGACGATCGTATTCTTCCCAAGGCTGATAAATGGTTAACTGCAGCTGAATGGGTAGTGACTATTCTATTTACTATTGAATATATTTTGCGTATCTGGATTATTGAAAGACCTAAAAAATACATCTTTTCGTTTTATGGCATAATTGATTTACTATCGATATTACCAACTTACATAGGAATCTTTTTTGCGGGTACACAAATGTTACTTGTTCTTCGGTCACTCAGACTCCTTAGAATATTCAGAGTATTGAAACTAACACGTTACGTCAATGAGTCATCAGTACTTTGGCAAGCCTTATATGCCGGCAGAAATAAAATTGGAGTCTTTTTATTCGCCATACTTATTTTGATTACTATACTCGGAACAGTTATGTACATGATTGAAAGTCCATACAATCAAGGTTTCAGGAGTATACCAGAAAGTATATATTGGGCGGTGGTAACGCTTACAACCGTTGGCTATGGAGATATTGCGCCAGTAACCGCATTTGGTAAATTTGTTGCAGGTTTAATTATGATACTGGGGTATGCCATTATTGCGGTACCTACGGGCATTGTAACAAGCGAACTGGCAAGAGAAGCTCGATTGAAAACACCAACAAATACTCAAGTTTGTTCAGCCTGTTTAAAGGATGATCATGACGATGATGCGAGGCATTGTAGTCATTGTGGAAATAATTTATCCTTGTAGAAAAGTCGCTATCCACTTTATAGATCTTTACTTATTAACTTAAGCAAATCATTTAATTTTACTTCTTATCTTTGCATAAGGCGCGGAGTAAACGCAAAAAGATATTGATATGAAGACTGGTTTTACAAAAGTTGCACGTCATCGAGTATTTCAGCATGATCCGATATATTACGATGAAAAGAAGGAGGCACGTGAGGAAAGAGAACGCAATGCCCGAGTGGAATTGGGCTTGTTGACCGAGGAGGAGAAAGTAAATGGTTATGCAGGACGTATAAAAGGAGGTATGCGCCGTCGCTTAAAATCTCAATATGAAGTATCGAGAAGTGCCAAGCGCAACTCTAATATTCGCCTGATTGCAATACTTGTCATTTTAATGGCAATAGGAGTTTATGCCATTGAATCCGGAATGGAGTGGTTGAGTATATTCATTGGCGAATAGTTGTTGAAAGCATAGAGAAAAGAAATAAATGTCAAATATTATACAGTTATTGCCCGACTCGGTGGCTAATCAAATTGCTGCCGGAGAGGTAATACAACGCCCTGCCTCTGTCATTAAAGAATTGATGGAGAATGCGGTGGATGCTGGCGCTAGCCAAATTCAGGTTGTTACTGCTGAAGCCGGAAAGACCTTAATTCAAGTTATAGATAATGGTTCGGGCATGGAAGAAACAGATGCCCGGATGGCTTTTGAGCGTCATGCCACTTCGAAAATACGTGAGGCCAAAGATTTATTTGCCTTAAACACAATGGGCTTTAGAGGTGAAGCCCTAGCTTCAATAGCAGCCATTGCTCATGTGGAACTAAAAACAAGGCGGCAAGAAAACGAACTTGGTGTACATATTTGCATTGCCGGTTCGCAAGTTGAATCGCAAGAACCCATTCAATGTGCCAAAGGCTGTCAGTTTATTATTAAAAACCTTTTCTATAACGTCCCTGCCCGTCGTCGCTTTCTAAAAAAGAACTCAACAGAACTGCGACACATCATCAACGAATTTCAGCGCGTTGCCTTAGCCAATCCTGAAGTGGCCATGAGTTTAATTCATAACAATGTGCCGCTTTTTAATTTACCAGAAGGCAATACCAGGCAACGCATTGTTAATATGATGGGTAAGCAGATTGGCAATCAGTTGATTCCTATCGAGACTGATACGGTGATGATAAAAATATCTGGTTTTGTAGGTAAGCCAGAGGCCGCCCGAAAAACTATGGGTGATCAATTCTTTTTCGTCAACAATCGATATATGCGTCATCCATACTTGCACCGTTCTGTCATGGATGCATACGATAATATATTAATGCCGGAAACCATTCCTGCCTATTTTATTTTTCTGGAGGTCGATCCTGGCATTGTAGATGTAAACATCCATCCAACCAAAACTGAAATAAAATTTGAAGACGAACGAGCCATCTGGCAAATACTGAACGCATCCATTCGTGAAAGCCTAGGTAAATTTAACATGATGCCATCCATTGATTTTGATACTCAGGATCAGATTGAGATTCCGGTAACTGATCATGGGCACATTCCATCCGAACCTAATATTGATGTTAATCCGTTTTACAATCCATTTGAGGAAGAAAAAAAACGTGAAGCGACTAATTATGGAGGTTCAACTTCTCCTTCATTTGATCATGGATCTAAAACGGATGGTTGGGAAAAATTATACGATGGTTTTGAATCTACTCCTTCAAGCTTTGGGCCTGAACATGCTGAACAATCGTTTGAGTCGCAGGCAGAACCAATGCAACAGACCATCTTATCATCCGGGGGCGATGAAGCAACAGCTGGTAGCAATCGCTTTTTTCAGCTGAAAAACCGTTATGTGTTTACTTCAGTTAAATCCGGCTTGATGATAATTGATCAGAAACGAGCTCATGAGCGTATTGTTTTTGAGGGCTTTATGCAATCATTAAGTAAAGGAGCTTCGCTTTCACAGAAAAGCCTTTTTCCTGAAGAATTGAAATTTGGACCTCAGGAAATGACAATGGTTAATGAATTGAAAGAGGATTTATTAGCTCTTGGTCTTGAACTAGGAGAAAGCAAAGAGGAAACGATTACCGTATTGTCTACGCCAGCAGGTTTGGAAAATGTTTCTGCAGCTCAACTCATAGATGGTATATTAAGCGATTTTAGAGATGGGGAGGTTGATTTGGAGAAAGAGGTTTGTGAGCAAATAGCCGGTTCAATGGCCAAACGAGCGGCAATGCCATATGGAAAGATTTTGAGTTCGATTGAGATGAGTGAACTATTTGATCAATTATTTGCATGTAAAGTACCCAACTTTTCACCCTCAGGAAAAACCATTATTTCCATTTTGGATAATGATGAGCTTGAAAAGCGATTTAATCTCTAATAGAATATTGATGCCACTTTGGCAGAAATTAAAATCCAGTGAACTGACTTTATGTTGTTTTTGTTGTAAAAAGTAATGTTCTAAAGTATTTTTCCTTAAATTATTACTCTGGCATTGATGTTGCGGAACACAAGATCACATTGAACTAAAAGATTAAATACATGATATATCGCTCTTCACCATTTGCAGGTCTGCCTCCGGTAACCAAGAACCTACTTATTATTAATAGTTTGTTTTTGTTGGCAACCTGGGTTTTACAATCTACGTTTGGAATTGATTTATCGAGATATCTGGGTTTACATATGCCCATTTCGGAGCACTTTAATATAGCCCAATTCGGAACATACATGTTTATGCATGGTGGATTTACCCATTTATTATTCAATATGTTTGCGGTTTTTATGTTTGGCCGCACTTTAGAAGCCTATTGGGGCTCAAAGAAGTTTTTTACCTATTATGTTATCACTGGTATTGGAGCAGGTGTAATACACTTGTTGACGAGTTACATTGATTATTATAATGTTGCATCACTACTATCGGCTGAACAAATTGCCATTGTAAAAGCGCAAGGGGCTCAAGCCTTGGATGAATTCAAAAACTTTACGAATCCTGATATGGCTGAACTCAACTTTATCATAAATGGTACAACGGTTGGTGCTTCAGGAGCTGTGTTTGGTATTCTACTGGCATTTGGAATGTTGTTCCCGAATACGCAATTAATGCTACTTTTTCCTCCGATACCCATTAAAGCTAAATATTTTGTAATGATATACGGTGTCGCGGAGTTGTTTGCCGGTTTAAGAAATTCACCAATGGATAACGTGGCACATTGGGCGCATTTGGGAGGTATGATTTTTGGTTATATCTTAATAAAATATTGGCAGAAAACAGGTAAATAAGTTTCATGAGTATAATTGATGAAATAAAGCAATCGTATAGGCAAGGTGGTGCATTAACAAAGCTGATTTATGTTAATGTGGCTGTTTTTGTTGTGGTTAGGCTTATTCAGGTGTTTTTTAGTTTCTCTTCTGGTTCCGGAAGCCTCGCTGACTACCCGGTCTTAAACTGGATTTCGGTTCCTTCTGATCCAATAGAGCTTTTGATGAAGCCATGGACATTAATCACATACATGTTCGTGCATTACGATTTTCTGCACATCATCTTTAATTTAATATACCTGTATTGGTTTGGACGTATTTTTCTTGAATTCTTAAATCCGCGTCAGTTATTAGGGGTTTATTTTTTAGGTGGATTGTCTGGGGCATTAATGTATTTGTTGGCTTACAATTTAGTACCTGTACTTTATCAGTATAATTCATCGTCTATTCTACTTGGTGCTTCAGCTTCAGTTATGGCCATACTGTTCACGATAGCACGCTTACGTTCCGATCACCAAATTTATTTGATGTTTTTTGGAGCCGTAAAACTAAAATATATTGCCTTAGCTGCATTGATAATAGATTTAATTAGTATATCATCCTTGTCTAATACAGGTGGGCACCTGGCTCATATTGGCGGAGCTGTATTTGGATATTTATATGCGGGTTGGTTTATTAAGGGTAAAGATGTTACCTTAGGGTTTAATAAAATTATGGATGGTATTGCTACCTTGTTCACGCCAAAATCAAAGCTGAAGGTAACGCACAGGCGGCCAATGTCTGACTTGGATTACAATAAAAGAAAGCTTAATGATCAGCAGGAAGTTGATCGTATTTTAGAGAAGATCAAAGCTAGTGGGTATGATAGTCTGACTTCGCAGGAGAAAAAAACATTATTCGAAGCCAGTAAAAAATAAATAATTCCCATTGAGAAAAATTTTTAAATCCATAGTAACGCTTGTTTCCTTTGCTGCCGGTTTGGTGCTGCTACTATCCGTACTTACCGCATACATTAATCCTGGCCGTACATGGGTGTTTGCCTTTCTTGGTTTTGCTTTCCCAGCCATCTGGATTATTAATCTCTTATTAGCCATTTTTTGGGCAGTTAAGCGACGTTGGCAGTTTCTGTTACCATTAATTGCATTGTTCATTACATTCGGGCATTGGAATAATACTTTTCAGTGGAAAGGAAAAACTCTAAAAAAGGACATTGTACTCGAAAAGCCCTTGAGTGTGATGAGTTTTAATGTGCGCATGTTGGATTATTATAATTGGACGGGTGAGAAAAATGTGCATGAAAAGATATTTGACATGATCCGAAAGGAGAATCCGGATGTGCTTTGTCTACAGGAGTTCTATAGTTCGAAAAATGAAAGTAAGTTCAGCGAACACTACATATTAGCTCGCCTTAATCAGTATAAATACAAACATATCGAATACCGTTCAGGCAAACGAGGAAGGCGAAATTTTGGACTGGTGACCTTTAGTAAGTACCCGATTCTTGAAAAAGGGAATTTGAAATTTGAACACACCAGCAATTTTAGTATTCATACCGATATTAAAGCTCACGGGCAAAGAGTCAGAGTTTTCAATAATCATTTGGAATCTATTCGGTTTAGCTCCAAGCATCTTAATTTTTTAGATAGCTTAAATTACAAAAATGATGTAGAGCGTCGCGAAGGTATGAAAGAAATTACATCCAAAATGCGCACAGCATTTGAACACCGTGCGGATCAAGCTGAACGTATTGGTCGTCATATTAGTAATTCGCCGTATCCTCCTATCGTTTGTGGTGATTTTAATGATACACCTGTTTCATATGTCTATAGCCAAATGAGGGGAAATTTAAAGGATGCTTTCGTGGAATCTGGAAAAGGATTTGGAGGAACTTACAATGGACGTCTTCCTTCATTTCGAATTGATTTTATATTCCATGATAAGCGATTCGATTCTTATGATTTTAAAAAGTTCGATGTCAATTATTCAGACCACTTTCCAATTATGGCAACTCTGAACCTGGAAATAAGTAAAAAAGATAAGAGTTAATTTACCATTTTACTTTACATCAAATAATAATGTTAAAAGGCATGATTTGTTTGGTTTGTATCACAAACTTAATTAAGTTTGTGATACAAACCATATTTAAATCTCCTTGATATGAACCCGGATAATGATGATGCCAATAATATGGATGAATTACAATCCATAGAAGTGATTAGACAAATGATTGCCTCTTCTCAGCGAAAACTTAAAAGTGATGGGATTTTATTTATCATTTGGGGATGGCTTGCTTTTTATAACTATTTCTTCTCGGCCTATCTACTTCAGTACGTTCCGCTGTCCTATTATATAAAAAGTGTTCTTAAATACCTTGGCCCAATTTTATTTATTGCAGTGTTGGTTTACACCATTTATTACCTCTACAAAAAAAGTAAGCACGTTCAAACATACATTGATATTTCGTTACGTTATGTATGGATTGCGTTAATTGTGTGTATGATGTTGGTAAATTTGATTCAGTTCAATGTATTACAGAGTATTAACTTTGAATTGCAGCATCCCATATTTATGGTTTTAATTGCATTTGCCATAACAGTCACCGGTGGAATTCTACGATATCGATTGATTATTTTTGGAGGCATATTTTTTGGAATATTGGCACTCGCTGCTTCGAATTATGATTTAGAAACTCAATTATTGATTGATTCATTCGCATGGCTGGTTGCCTTTATCATTCCGGGGCATATAATGTATTCACAAAGGAATAAATAGAATGTTTAAGCAACTGGATCCTATCTTACATTCTCAGGTTCGTTTAGCCATCATGTCCTTACTTGTTGGTGTAAAATCTGCTGAATTTGCTTTTTTACTTGAGAGCACAAAAGCTACAAAAGGCAATTTAAGTTTTCAATTGAGCAAACTTAAGGATGCTGGTTATGTTGAAATACTTAAAACAAATAAGGGAAATTATCCTTTAACTACATGTAAAATCACTGCTAAAGGATTGGATGCTTTTACGGATTATGTCAATTGCATGGAAGATTATTTTAAAACTTTTAAGGCGAAATAAAAAAGACTATTTTTGGGCCTTTAAATTTGAGCAATATGAAGCAATATTTGGATTTACTGCAAAGGGTGTTGGATGAGGGAGTAACTAAGGAGGATAGAACCGGAACGGGTACTACCAGTGTATTTGGTCATCAAATGCGTTTTGACCTGAGTGAAGGATTCCCTTTGTTAACAACCAAAAAGCTTCATCTTAAATCCATTATTCATGAATTACTTTGGTTTCTGAAAGGGAGTACCAATGTAAAATATTTGCAGGATAATGGGGTTCGAATTTGGAATGAGTGGGCTAAAGAAGATGGTGAGTTAGGACCTATCTATGGCTATCAGTGGCGTTCATGGCCTGATTATAAGGGAGGAAATATCGACCAGATTAAACAGGTTGTTGAAAGTATAAAAACCAATCCGGATTCGCGTCGTCACATTGTGAGCGCATGGAATGTTGGTGCAATTGATGATATGCAATTACCTCCTTGTCATATTCTGTTTCAGTTTTATGTTGCTGATGGCAAATTGAGTTGTCAGCTCTATCAACGCAGCGCAGACATATTTTTAGGCGTACCTTTTAATATAGCCTCATATGCCATATTAACAATGATGGTAGCTCAGGTATGCGGATTAAAACCCGGAACTTTTGTACATACTTTAGGTGATGCTCATATTTATCAAAACCACCTGGAACAGGTCAAACTACAGTTGACGAGAGAGCCAATGGCTTTGTCAGAATTATACATCAATCCGGATAAAACAAATATTGACGATTTTGAGTTTGCTGATTTTGAATTGCGTAACTACGAATCGCATCCACACATAAAAGGCGCCATTTCTGTATGATACTTGCAATGATAGTAGCCGTTGATCAAAACAACGGAATTGGAAAAGATAATGACCAACTGGCCTATATTTCAGCGGACCTTAAGCGTTTTAAGCAGCTAACCACTGGTCATACCATTTTAATGGGTCGCAAGACATTTGAGGCGCTTCCTAAAGGAGCTTTGCCTAAGCGTCGAAATGTAGTGATCACCCGTCAGAAGGGATTTGAAGCTCCTGGTGTTGAAGTAGTAAGTTCTATTGGTGAGGCCTTGTCCATCTGTAATGAAGATCAGAAAGTTTTTGTTATTGGTGGTGGCGAGGTTTATAAAGCCTTTTTACCTGAAACTGATGAATTATACCTGACTGAAATCCACCATTCTTTCGATGGAGCAGATGTGTTTTTTCCTGAATACCAGAATTTAGGTTGGAAAACAACTCATAAGGAGGGACCCTTATCAGATGATAAAACAGGTTTGAGTTATAGTTATATCAACCTAAAGCGAACAGGAAAATACGACTGTGTTTAATTTCAATAAATCCTAGGTTCTTATACTCTTTTGACGGGAATCCTATTGATTTTGTTAACATAGAGGTATGAAAATATTGCTCGCTTTAATAACTGATAGAGTGTTCGGCCATACCAATGTTTCTCTCCCTTTAATCGCATAGGTGCCTATACTATATTAGTTAATGGCCATTTCAGGAACATTTGTTGTCTGCGGAATATGATTGTAAATAATGTTTTCAACAATATCGGAAATGTTATTCGGATACTTGATGCATAGTGCTTGTTCAAAATATATCCATTCATTAAGACGATCCAGATCTTTCTCAAAATCTTGAATAACCGTAACACCCATGTCCTCAAGAAAGGCAGCATTGCACTGCTGTTCATATTGGCCTTTCATTGGTATTGCACAGAGTTTTTTACCCATGTATAAAGCTTCTGCCGGAGTTTCAAAACTAGCATTACACAATATGCCAGAGCAATTTACAAAACTTGTGGTAAACCGGTCTTTATTTACGGGTTCGATATAAATGTTTTTGTATTGTACTCTTTCCTTATTATGCTTAGAGAAAACCTGCCATTCAATTAATGGAAACTGAGATAATACCTTAATAATATTCTGGTCGGAATAAGAAGGTAAATAAACTGTATAATGACCTTTGTTTTCTGGTTTGGTTAATCTTATCTCTTTTCGAATAACAGGTGTTGAGTTGCGCTTATCCATTGCTTTAAAATGAAATCCAAAAGATTTTTTAAGCGGAGCATAATAGCGTAGAATATTCTCCCCAAGTCTATCCTTTTTAGTTGGCCTGGGAGCTTTGGGATGTAAAACTGCACTTTGATGACTTAGGCCAATTGCTTGAATTCGTTTTAGGTTACAAGCCCAGGCAACAACCGGTTCAAAATCGTTAAGAACAATGTCGTATTTTTGTACAGGCATAGAAAAAATTTCCTTCATCAACTTCAGGGGCCTGGCACCCTTAATTGTTTTCTTAAAATCAATACCTCCATTCTTTCCAAAAATAAAACTTAAACCATACAAGCGATATTTAATTGGCCAGGGTAATTGTATGTCACATTGAGTGCCACTTACAGCAATGTCTACTTGTCCATACTTTAATAATTCAGGAATTACTTCGTAAGCACGTGCCATATGACCATTTCCTGTGCCTTGAATTGCATAAAGAATTTTCATATTTGAATGTCTTTGTGGTTAAGTGGTTCGTTTAGAGCAGGATTAGCTTTGTAGAATATCGTTATACATGGCTTTGAAAAGGATCTTTTCATTCGGTATGAGAATATCATCACCTACCGGTTCTTTATCTTCTTTAGAATCGGATTTTATCGGTTCATAAAAAACCAAATGCCAATCATTATCTCTGTATTCAAGAGCCGTCATGTTCTCAACCCAGTCTCCGCTATTAAGATAGGTTACCTCACCATTGGCATTAGAAATACGTTTTTTTTCAGGCCAGTGTATGTGACCACAAATGGCATATTCGTATTGTTTTTTGATGGCTAAATCGGCAACTGTATTCTCAAATCGCGTGGCAATTTGATTTGACTTCTTGCATTTAACGGCTTTTTTAGCATCACGTGATAAAGATATTTTGCGTTGGCCAAACAGTGATAATACTGCATTAGCAAAGCGATTAATAATGGTTAATAAACCATAACCTTTAGCACCTAATTTGGCTAACCATTTTGAATGATGCATCACTACATCGAACACGTCTCCATGAAAAATCCAGGTCTTGGTACCATTTAATTCCAGCACTACTTTGTTGGCTATTGTTAAACCTCCTATGCTTAAGTCAGCAAATCGGCGCATGTTCTCATCATGATTACCCGTGATGTAATAAACCTTGCTACCACCTTCCATCATCTTTAATAACTGTCGGATAACTTTAGTATGTGCCTTTGGGAAATATGCCGTGCTAAACTGCCAAACATCAATAATGTCACCATTTAGTACAATGGTTTTTGGCGCTACAGTTTTGAGATATTTTACTAATTCTTTTGCTTTACAGCCATAGGTACCCAGGTGGATATCTGATATCACCAAGGCATCGATTGGCCTTATTTCAGATTGCTTTTCCTTTGTCATCTTTGTCAATAATTAATTGACAAGTATAGATGCCTAAAGCAAATACAATATTAAAAAGACACTAAGGAATTGGAAATTAAGAAAGATAGGTTAAATAATTATTAACCCAATTAAGTCGTTAAACAATAATATTCTAACAACAGAATTGGGTTAAGCTTTAATATGGTTGGATGGCTTATTAAATAGCCATTGGTTCAATAACAGATTTTCTACCAAATAATGAAGTTTGCCAATAATTATATAAATCCATTTGATAGCTTCTTGAGATGCCCTCTATTTGAACTAAACGACTTCTGCGTGCCAGTACAACTGAACTTATCTCTGAACTCATACCATTGCAAATCATAAAGTCAATGCTAAGTTCTTTGACATCATTTAATTCCATTGGTCGACGACGACAGTGCACGATTAAACCAATCTTCATGTTGTCAATCAGCTTTGAAATTTTTCTCAATTGTGACATGTCATACTCCGAACTAACATCGCATGAAACCAGAATGTGTGAATAAGTTTTATAGTTAGCAGCAGTTGTGCCTAATTCTTCCCAATCAGACGAAATTTCAGGTTGATCAATTACCTTACTATCCACGCCATGATATGCGCAAAGCTTTTGTAAACGCAAATCGTCAATTTTATTACTAACGATCAGAATATCCTTTTCGAATGGTACAATTGAAGCAAGTACGCTTTCCAGTGCAAATTCACGGGTACGCTTAAAACTAATCGTTTCGTATCCTGTAAGGTAAAAGTTATCAGGATTAATCGATGACTTGGTCATCATGGAAATTAATCCAGTATCTAATACGTCATCTAGTTCTATTTTCTCTGGCAAATTGGTTAAGGTCATCATAGTTCACAACACTTAATAGAGTTCTTACTTCTTCATTACAAAACTAAATCAACCGGGCGTCATGCTAATTAAGTTCAGTTTAGGCTTTTGTTAATCTTTCATTAGCTAAGACAAATCAAATGTTCTTTTCACGTATTGAAGAAACAGAATTTTTTGATAGAAAAGTCTAAATTAACAATTTTTAAATCTACATTTTTAGTGAGATGGTCACATATGAGCTGTTTTTCATCAAACTACACCTTGAAGAATAGGGTAGAGTGCGTCTGAAATGAATTTGTAGCTATCTAAAAAAGATATTAAGCGGGGTGTGTTACTGAAAAATGAATTATTGTATTGCTTAAATATAACCTCTGGCTTTCAATTCCAGATATTTATTTATCGTATCTACCGTTAACTTCCCGGGTTCAGTTAATATTGAATGAACACCATGTCGTTTCAGCTCCCGGACAATTAGTTTTTTATCGTATGCAAATTTCTCTGCAATGGTTTTAATATAGATACCTTCCATATCCGCTGCCTTGTTTTCAGTTAATTGCCTTAGTTCAGTATTTTCAAAAAAGACAACTACCACTAAATGGTCGTAAGCCAGCTTTTGTAGCATCGGTATTTGACGTTTGGCTGAGCTTAAACTTTCGAAATTACTATAGATAATCAATAGACTTCGATGGTGGATCTTACGGCGTATGGTGGTGTACAAGCCCTGAATGTTTGGTTCTTCAAAACCTGTATTCTGATTATATAATGCCTCCATAATCACCTGCATTTGTTTTCCACTTCTTTGCGGTGATACAATGGTTCGGATTTGATTATTAAATGTGATGAGCCCGGCCTTATCATCTTTGAGCATGGCAATTTTAGACATTACCAATGAAGTATTAATTGCATAATCGAGTAAGGTCATTCCCTCAAATGGCATTTTCATAGCTCTTCCAAGATCAATAACAGAAATAACTTGCTGGGATTTTTCTTCCTGATATTGATTGACCATTAAATGACTTCGTCTTGCTGTGGCTTTCCAGTTTATTGTTCTAAAATCATCACCTTTGGTGTACTCACGGATTTGATCAAATTCCATTTGATGTCCTATGCGTCTCACCTTTTTAATGCCGATCTCGGTTAAACGATTTGATATGGCCATCATCTCGAATTGCTTCATCTCCTTGAACGAAGGATATACCTTTGTCATTTGATTATTGGAAAATGTCCAACGTCGTTCAATAAGTCGTAAAGGTGATTGAATCAAAAGATTTAAGGAGCCAAAATGATATTCACCTCTTTCAACCGGACGTAGTTCATAATTAATGTTTTCTGTTTGGCCGGGTTTAAGTATTAAATGAAGACTAAAATTTCGTTCCTGAAATTGTATTGGAATTTCATCAATAACCTTCATGGTTATTGGGAAACGGTAATTATTCTGAAAGTGTAAACGTATGGTGTTATTATCGCCATTTGATAACCGTTCATCTAAGGTTCGACCAGCATTCATGGCATTACTATCAACCGAGTAGAGTAGAATGGCATCAAGAAATAAAAGGGCCACAAGTAACCCGAGAGACAATATACCAATTAAGAAAAGCAAGGTGCTAAATTGCCCTAATGCTATAAGCAAAGCAAGTGCACCAACACTATAATAAAATAGTTTAGTAAAAAATATGCGACCTCTAATTCTTAGTTTTGCCATTAAACCTTACCTAATAGATTAGCGAGGAACCTCTATTGAGTCAATAATCTGTTGGATGATGACCTCTGGTTTTACACCTTCCATTTCTTTCTCAGGTGTGAGTATCACTCTATGGCAAAGAACTGGAACCAGCACCATTTTTATATCATCAGGTGTGACGAAGTCGCGCCCCTCCAATGCAGCAAAGGCTTTAGAAGCATTAAGTATGGCTAATGATGCTCTAGGACTGCCTCCTAAAAATAATGAATTACTTGATCGCGTCTTGTCCACTATCTGAGCAATGTATCTCAATAGGTCTTCTTCAACAATTACTTTAGAAGCCATCTCCTGATATTTGGTAATGTCTTCTCCTGATATAACGGGTCCGATAAGACTTAATTCATCCTTATCTTTTCTTTCCTGGGCATTCGATAAGATATTAACTTCTTGGTCCAGATTAGGGTAATCGATCTGAATCTTAAATAAAAAGCGATCTAACTGCGCTTCCGGCAAACGATAGGTGCCTTCATGTTCAACAGGATTCTGAGTGGCAAAGACTAAGAACGGGGCGTCCATTTTTCGAGTGGTTCCATCAACTGTTACCTGTCGTTCTTCCATAACCTCAAAAAGTGCGGCCTGTGTTTTGGCAGGTGCTCGGTTAATTTCATCAATCAATACCAAATTAGAGAATATGGGTCCTTTGTTGAATTCAAATTCAGACTTTCCGGAATTATATACCATGGTCCCCAGAACATCAGTGGGCATTAAGTCAGGTGTAAATTGAATACGTGAAAAATCCGATGAGATAGATTTAGATATCAATTTAGCCATCATTGTTTTAGCAACTCCCGGAACACCTTCAATAAGAACATGCCCATTAGCAATAACGGCGGTTAAAAGCAGATCTAAAACTTTTTCCTGACCTACAATTACTTTGTTTATCTCATTTCGTATTCGATATGCTGCATGATTTAATTCATCAAGAGGCAGTCTGTTTTCAAAAGGGACTTGCTCGTTCATATAAATGTTTTTATTGGCATTGTTCGTAAAAGTATTCAATCTTTCTATTAAACTGCTCAAGGTCAGCTTCAGAAAGTTTTTTCATGCGTTTAAGATTTTCTCCCATTTCAAATAATTGCTGTATTGAGCGAATGGAGATTAATGATTTATCTGCCAGTTGCTGGTATAGTTCTTCATTAATTTGAGAGGTACTTAAATAATATCGCGAACGCACAAATTCTTTAAAATAAGTGAATTTCTTTTTCGCTATATCCAGATGATTCTTTTTACTAAAGTACAGGCGTCCTATAGTTTCAACAAAATTGACCGTACTATTTTCAGGTGCTTTAAATATCGGAATAACACGCTGGCGTCTGGCCGATTCGAAAATTAGAAACAGAATGGTCACGATCCATAGTAAATAGTATGCAATTCGTAATGGTGTGTTATCAAATATATAGCTCAAGGTTGACTTAGCTTGTTCCATGCCAACTTTATAATGCTCGTCCCATAGAGTAGGAGCCTTCGGTAAATAAGACAAACATTTAAATGCATATTCGTAGTTGTCTTTTTGAAGAAGGTTGTAGTTGGTAAAAGCCAAAGGGTTCAAGTTTAGATACAACCAACCATTACCTCTTTTGATTCTTATAAAGTTAGTTTTGCCCATATTGTTGATCCCTAACACGGTAGTGTGTAAAGTATCGTAGGAGGTAAAATAGTTATTGCTTATGCCTTCATTATACCAATATCCAAAGCCATGTTTAAGCTTTCGATTCGCCAGATTGAAACTTATGGAGTCATAGGAAAGAATTTGATCGACCTTTCCTAATTCGAATTTCAGGTTTAGAGAATCCTTAAATGATTCTTCAAAATGCTGGCTGGAAATAAATACAGAATTCCCATTATCCAGAAGGTCAAATAGCATAGCTTCATCTTCTTCAATCAAACGTACATCGTTATTAATGAAAATGAAATTGTTGTTGCTAGGTATATCAGCATCCAAATAATAAATCAGATTACTATGTGTAGTACTTATTGCCTCATCCTGCATTAATACCGGAAGAAGATCGAATAAGAGTTTATTGCCAAATGGTTTGGTATCTTTTTTCGAATAACTCAAGGTCCAATCAATTGGGCGGGGAGCATATACAGCAACGAAAGTCAGCATGAGTACCAAAATTGGCACTACAAACAATATTAGATTATTTGACTTTCTTTTACTCATTGTTAATTGTTTGTTACTGTAACTGTTTTCGTGAAATGTTCGAACTGGCTTTGTAAATCATTAAAATAATGTTGTTCCGGCATAAATTTACCGTACCATATGTATTCATATTGACGCATAATGCTAAGGAACTGTTCTTTAAGCTTTTTATCCTCGATCTCGTAATAGTATTCTCTATCCGTTTTCCATGCATGCCATTTTATCATTTTCGATCGGTTCATTTGCCTAAGGGTCAGCAAGAATAACACACGGGTAGCTTCACGATAAGCACCTGTATTACAATATTTAGCCAGCATATCCTCCAGCCTTTCATTTTCCAAATCACTATCGCCTGAGCTAAATGATAGTTCGGTAACCTTTGTTGAGCGCGAAAACACAAACAAACCTTTTATTGGAATTCCGAATAAACGAATGACAATGGCTAGGAGTGCTAACACAGCAAGTATTAGCAAAAGCCAGCCCAACCAAGAAAAATTAACATTCTCGCCAACAAACTTAGAGATTAGCCAACGCCAGAAACGCGACCATAAGCTTTCATCTTCTTCAGATGTTTCGTATTGATACTCGGCCAAATTTTTGTAATAAGCAATGGTATCAACACTTGGGTGCCTATAGTCCACTACGCTATTGTCCCAGGCCTCAATCGAATCAGATAATGAATCATTATTCTGTCCGGCACTTAGCTTTATGCTAAGGCTTAATAATACAACTAATGCTATATGTTTAAACGGAATCCTCAAGTGGGCGGTCTCCTATTTGGTTAATTCGATCAAGTATAGAATTTTCACCGTTGTCGGCACTTAAGCTATAGTAATGTGAACCCAGCATAACATACATAATTACATATAACCACGATCCGCCCAATGTTGAAAATAGACTAAGGATTGTCATGATGCCATAATTCGTTTCCAGATTGCTCCCTGTAGCAGCTGTATATCCTTGTATGCCCCCATATATCATCATTGGTATACTAAATACTTGCGAAATCACGCCAATTATAATCGACATGACAATAATTAACCCGAAAGTAAACCACCAATTATTTTTAACTAATGCAAAACACTGACTCCAGCTTGCTGAAAACCCCTTCTTTTCAGCAATTTTAACCATAATGATGAATGAGAGTGCTACAGATAAGTAGACAAGAGGGATAAAAAAGAAGATGAATGCAAAAATGTAAACAATAAACAATATGATATTGAATCCCAATATACTAAAGAAGTCTTTGGCAAATGCCTGCCCCACATCCCCTCTTGTAAAGTTGCCTTTACCAAGCGTATGATACAAATGCATGTATTCAAAAGTTATTCCTAATATCATTATATGCGTTAACATTGATAATAATAACAACAACAGAATCAAACCCATATTAGGTTCAGTCATATTTGGGGTATTATTAACTAAGCCCTCAAAATAGTTCGACCAGTTATATTGACCAAAGAAAACACTAACTACAGCAAGACCAACTAGCGGAATTATTGTATATATGGCAACAGTACCAAATAGATCTTTGAATTCTTGTCGAAGAAAACCAAAAGTGACATTGATAATGTCACTGAAGTCACGCTTCTTATTAAATTGGATGTCGTTATCAATCATTCTTCTTGTGTTTTTGAGATGTATTTGTTGTAAACTTTAATCGGGTAGATGAAAAAGTACCAAACGATAAAGGCCAGTGATAAAGCAATGATAAGAATATTTGTTCCCGTCTCCATACTATTGTAGTATCGGGTTACAAATCCTTCGAGGAATCCGGCCACAATAAATACGGGTACCAGACCTATCATAATTTTAACTCCTTTTTTAACTCCGTAAATGAATGAGTCCTTCCTTGGGTATGTTCCCGGAAATAGTAAATATTTCCCCAGTATTATTCCTGCACCCCCAGCCAAAACAATTGCT
This sequence comes from uncultured Carboxylicivirga sp., assembly GCA_947503525.1. Lineage (GTDB taxonomy): Bacteria > Bacteroidota > Bacteroidia > Bacteroidales > Marinilabiliaceae > Carboxylicivirga. Next base: position 654,865 of record CANNEA010000002.1, read on the forward strand.
GATAATTCTAGAGTGCCGTGAATCATAATCGCATAAGTTGAAACACCAAGCAGATTTTTATGATAGAAAAATGCTTGAAAGGCCCCAACCATTACTCCATTTCTAAATATCTGAAGTAATGCCCCTACAGGAGTTAATAAACCCCAAAGAAAAACGTAGAATGAAACATATACATTATTTAAGGTTATGCCTATAAACATTGGCATTTCGCCTATCTGAGAATAGACAGCCATCGGATCTCCTTTCTCAATATTATCGAGAGTCATATTAACATAGTCGTCGCCCAAGATAACCCTTAAGAAACTATCATCAGTTAATGCAGATGCAGCGCCTAGTGCCCATGCTGCCATAAATACAAGTAAGGAAATTAGAAAGTAGGGACGAGCAGATTTAAGGACTAAGGGTAGCTCAAATGCAAAAAATGAGGGTATCCTACTTCCTTTCTCTCTTTTGTTACGGTAAATTTCCTGATGTGTTTTTTGAGATAGAGCGTTAAGGTAAGCCTGTGTTTTTGACTTTGGGTAATAGGTGCGAGCAAAAGCCAGATCGTCTGTTAATTGAATAAATTGATCCGCTAAATCGTCAGGATTGATGTATGAAACCTTTTGCAGTTGAGCTTCAAATTTCTCCCATCGTTTCTTGTTGCGGTTTATAAAAGTAATTTCCTTCATTTGGTCTGGCTATGGCAAGTACGAATAAAATTAAAATTTTACACATAAAAAATTTATTTTGCTACTTTTGATTAAGTAATACACCAATCTAAATATTCCTTAGCCTAATATGGAAAAACTTCAGATTTCAACAACTCAGAATGTTGATATTGATTATCAATTGGCCAGTATTGGAGACCGAATAATTGCTCATCTGATTGATGGATTTATAAAGTTGAGTTTTGGCTTAATTCTTTTTTTCACAGTCGTTGCCATTGCCGGTGATCCGCAATGGTGGATATCCTTATTTTATCTTCCGGTAGTTTTCTATAATTTATTATGCGATCTGTTTTTAAATGGTCAAACATTTGGCAAGATGATTATGAAGATACGTGTGATAAAGGCGGATGGTGGAGAACTTAACTTTGGAGCTTGTTTCACGCGTTGGATATTTCGAATAGTTGATATCAATAATCCCCTTGTTGGTCCGGTTGTAGGCGTACTGACTATGGTTATTGGAGGTAAAGGGCAGAGATTAGGTGACATCGTTGCAAAGACAACAGTATTAAAAATAGACCCCAAAGGAAGCCTAAGCGATACAGCATATGTTGAAGTGGAAGAGGGATATCAGCCCAGTTTTCCGGAAGTGATTAAGTTGTCAGAAGTGGATTTGCAAACCGTAAAGGAAGTATTGAATTTAATCCAAAAGACTAATTCCTATAATAATATTGGGGCACCACACCCTTTGGCTCTTAAAACCAAAGACGTTGTGATGAAAAAGTTGAATATTGAAACTAAGATGTCGGCGAAAGAGTTCCTAAGCGTTATTCTAAAGGATTATAATTACTATAATCAATAAAAAACGGGTAACTGAATACTCAGTTACCGGGAAATATATGATAGGTCAAAGACCTTATTTGCCTAATCTCTTGATCCTACAAACATCATGATGTAGTACATTAATGTTGCCAAGGCCGATAGGGCTGCAACAACATATGTATAAGCGGCCCATTTCAATGCATCTTTTGCTTTTGCATGGGTATCATGAGATGTTATTCCAGCTGTATTTAACCATGCCAAAGCTCTTTTGCTGGCATCAATTTCTACGGGTAAAGTTACAAAGGCAGCTAGAGTGAAAATACTATAACAGACAATTATAATCTGTAATGCCAAATTAAAATTCATTATCCCTGGCAAAGCCAATGTACCAATAAACATTGCGATAAATATAAAATTAAGCACCTTGGCACTTACATTTTGAAGGGGTACCAGAGCCGAACGAAATTCAAGCAAGCTATAGCTATTGGCATGTTGAATGGCGTGGCCTGTTTCATGGGCAGCAACCGCTGCTGAAGCAACGCTCCGTCCGTTGTATACTTCAGGACTTAAGTTGATAGTTCGGTTATTAGGGTTATAATGATCACTTAAAGTGCCTTGAACGGCATTGATTTGTACATTCATCAATCCATTGTCGCGTAGCATTTTTTGAGCTACTTCAGCACCGGTCATTCCATAGTTAATTGGAATTTTTGAGTAGGCTTTAAATTTGCTTTTCAGTTTGGAACTAACGATCCAGCTTACAACTACGAAAAACAGAAATATAAAAAGTAGTGGACTAAAATACATAATTGGTTCTTTTAAATTAGAACCATAGAAATACAAAAATGTTGCCAAAGTTTACTTTGGAATATTCACATAAAAAGTAGTACCAATGCCGATATGGCTAGTGTACGTTATATCAGCACCTAAACCATCTAAATAACGTTTGACTATATATAATCCCAAGCCTGACGAAACTTCATCACCTGTTGGCTGAGTACTTAATTTATTGAATTTGGTAAATAGTCGTTTTTGATCTTCCTCCGACATTCCCGGTCCTTCATCTCGAATGCCAACAGTTATTTGATCATCTTTTTCGAGACATGAAATGGTGATGTTGGTTTCCGGTTCTGAAAATTTAATGGCATTTGATAAGAGATTGGAGAATACCTTTTCCAGCAAGGAATAATCCGACTCAATTATTGAATCATCCAATTGCCAAATGACCTCGATACTTTTATTTTTCAGATACTCTTCATACTGAGCGGCAACTTCTTTTAAAAGCGGAGTCAACGGAACCTTGGATTTGTTAATGGAGTAGTCCTCTTTTTCCAGGCGTTTTATCTCACTCACCTGATTAAGCATATCCTTGATTTGCCATAAGGACTCAAGAATTTTATGAAGAGCCTTATCCATTTCTTCCATACTAACTTTACCTTCATTTCGTAAGGCATTGGCTATAGAGAGTGAAGATGTTATCGGGCGTTCCAGTTCAGTTGTAAATAAAGTTATAAGATGATTATTTTCTTCATAAAGTCGATCAACATCGTCCTTCTGAATTTGCATCTCCTCTTTTTGGCGGATAGCAATTTTATTGGCCGACTCCAGCGATTCTTGCTGCTCTTTTAGTTGTTGAAATGCATTGGCGTTTTCCAAAGCGATACTGGTGTAAATGCCAATATTTCGCATAAAATTAAGGTGATAGGCGGTGTAGGCATTTGTATCCTCACTCTGAACCGTTATAACCCCAAACGGCGCTGAACTCACCTTAATCGGGATGTAAATAATGGACTTGCTATTGATATCGCCCGGTACAGGTCGTATTTCCTGAATGTAATTTTTGTATTCCTTATCAAAATCTCCAATAAATATTTCCTTATCATTAACCAGGCAATGTACCGAAAGACGTTCTACATCATCCAATGGAAAGGTAATAAAGGGCATACGTTCTCCCTTAAGATTTATATTCTGAAAATCGATGGAGTTACTATCCTGATTAAATAAACCAAAGCCAAACAAGTACGTGTCCATTATGGCACTTGTTGCATTATAGACCAACTCAAATATTTTATTGGTTGACAAGTTGGCAGTTAAAGTTTTACCAATCTCTGTCAGCTTCTCCAAATCGGTATATGAAGAGGCAATGGAATCGGCCTGATGCGTGATCTTTTCCTTCTGCTTTAGCAATGCCTCATTCTTAGCTTCAATTTCCTTTTTTTGCTGCCTGATTTCTTTGGTTTTGGAAATAACCAGTGTCTCCATCTCGAAACGAAGCGTTTGTAGACGTCGGTTATAGGATAGAATAGAGATGATCACAAGAGCTACAATGAAAGCGAAAATTAACACTTTAAATGCAAGCGTCTGGTACCAGGCAGGATGTATACTAAATTGATAGAAGGCTCCTTCATCATTCCAAATACCACTGTTATTGGCAGCTGTTACTCTAAAGGTATAATCTCCTGGAGGAAGTGATGGATATGCGACTTCGTTATTTTTGCCAACAATCCATTCCGCTTCAATAGGCTCCAATCGCCATTTGTATTCAATCTTTTCGGGAACAGAATAGCATAATGCATCAAATTCAAAAGAGATATTGTTTTGAGATTTTGATAATAAAAGTTGATTAGGAATTCCAAACCATGGCATTATGGAATCATATCGCGAAACGAATTCTTCAGAGTTCCAAATCGGTTTTTTATAGGATAACTCTATATTTCTGATGTAAACGGCAGGCGGAAGGTAGTTGGTACGTTTTTCACTAGGGTTGTAACGCATAACTCCTTTAATGGTACCAAACCATAAGTTGCCGTCATTATCTTTAAGGTTGGCGGCGCTATTATTCTCAATACCAATAAAACCATCGTGTCGGTCGAAATATTCCACATCTTTTACTTCGCCGGTAGAGGAGAATGAAATCTTATCAACTCCGTTTTGAGCTCCTGCCCAAATATTTCCCTTTTCGTCGGCAATTATGGAATAAATATTATCTGAAGATAAGCCGTTACTTGAATCAAAGATTGTCCAATTCGTGTTGTCGTAACGCACCAGTCCTTTGGTGAAACTGGCAAACCATATGTTCCCGTATCTATCTTCAGCGGCCTGAAGTACATACGAAGATGATAGAGTATTGCCTTCAGAGAATGATGTAAACTTTCCATTCTCATATAATGAGATTCCTCTTACCGATGAAATCCAAATACGATTTTGGCTATCTAAAAATAGATGAGAAACAGTATTGTCTATTATTTCCGAGTTATAGGTATTATAAAAAGTTGCTTCCCCTTTATGGCTTTTAATTAAACCAAAACCAAAAGTAGAGAAGAATAGAGTATCCTTACTTACAGTAATGTTGTTAATGGGAATATTGTTTTTCCACCCAAAATTCAAATTGACACTCTTGGCTGTTTTGCCATTAAATTCAAACAGGCCATTTCGCGAACAAATCAACATATTACCTGATGATAACTCATGAAATCCACCAATAGCACCAAACTCAGGCAAATTCAAATGCTTATAATCAGTGACAATCCCATTTTTCAAACTGCTAAAGCCACCATCTCCATCTGCGAAATAATAACGTCCTTTTGAATCCTGATATATGGTTCGAATAACATCATCACTTAAACCACTACTTCTGTCAAGAGATACGAAAAGATCACCACTGTATCTAACCAATCCGGCTCCCATGGTTCCTATCCATATGTTACCCTCAGCATCCTCAAGTATCTTAAAAACCATATCGATAGGCAGCCCATTGGATTTATTAAAGATGCGCCAACCTTTTTTACTATAGTTCAGGATTCCACCGTTTTCAAGTAAAAACCATAATGCACCATTTCTGTCTTCATAGCCATGAAAAATAGTAACTCCTTCTATCTCCTTTGGAACTTTAACTTTCTTAACTTTTTTATCCGGTTTATGAACTATGAGTTGCTTTGATCCATCTCTTCCAAACAGCATGCACCACATGCTGTTACTTCTATCCACCATTAGGGGATATTTAACTGAATTTTTATCTACACCAAGATGATCGGTATTGACAATAGTAAGTTCATCGTTTTGATAACGAAAAAGATTGTTAAGTGTAGAAATTAATAATCCGGACTCACGATCTGGGATTATTCTAAAAAGCATATTCTCTCCTCCAAGTTCGGCCTCAAACCGCTCGGTATAGTTGATCAGAGAGTCGTTCTCAATTTTATAGAGGTTTTGTTTCCCGGTTACTAATCTGGAAAGACAGTATAAGTCGCCGGAGTTTGTTTCGCAAAATGTAATATTATCCGCAAAAACCGTAGAGTCGGATTCTACAATTGACGTAAATTCAAGTCCGTCGAATTTTTGAATTCCTTTGGGTGTACCAATCCAAAGGTTATAATGGTTGTCGTGATGTAATCCGGAAACAATGTTATCGAGTAGTCCTTCCTTTCTTGTGTATACTTCAAAGCTCTTTCCATTAAAGCGAGAAAGTCCACCTCCATTGGTGCCAATCCACAAATATCCAAACTGATCTTCTGCCATCGCATAAACTTCTGATTGCGGCAGACCATCTTCAAGTGAATATTGCTTAAACTGGTAGTGTTGTGCACTACTGTAATTAATGCCAAACCATACCGTTAGCATGGTTATCAGCAAACTTTTTTTCATCCGTTAATAATTTTTTTCAAATGTCGGATGGAACTCTCAGAAATAATTTATGCATTTAAACGAGTCTTAATGTTAAATTATTCATGTTCGTTTCATGAGCCTTTTATTACCCTATAAATATATAGTTTTCAAATAAGCTAATCAATATAATTACACCAATCATTTGTTAACTTTCAAGTATTATACAAGGTAATCATTTATTGAGAGTATAATTGAAAGGATTCAAAGAAATATAAATCTATAACAATGGGCTAAGGGATAATCACAGGCCTGAAGTATTTATTTTAGGTTTTTTGTTTAAAACACCTTAGAATCGAAAGTAAATAAAAGGTAATATATCGGATTGATGGAGGCTAACTATAGCATAAAGCGCAAGGGAGGCAGTTATGATTTTTAAATATAACGGAGATTTTATAAATGTGAGCTTACTTAATTGATGCCAACGTTGAGGTAAAAAATGAATCGCAAATCCTCCGATTATTAGAATATAAAGATAGGTATTGGAGAAAATCACATCCATTATGTTATTTGGCATAAATGCTCTTGTGAGCCGGGCAAAAATTATTTCAGTTTTTTCAATGGATTCCACCCTAAAAATAATCCATGTCAACACCACAAAATGGAATGTTACAAACCAACCGATAAATTTAGATACGACGCTTTTCCTTTTGCCAAAAGCATAGTTTAACATTCGATTTATAATCAATGCAATTCCATGAAGACCTCCCCATATAATAAATTTCAAAGCGGCTCCATGCCAAAGACCTCCCAGAAGCATAGTTAACATCAGGTTAAAACTGGTTCGAAGCTTATTGCCTTTGTTGCCACCTAAGGGGATGTAGATGTAATCGCGCAGCCATGTTGATAAACTGATGTGCCAACGTCTCCAAAAATCCTGTATCGATGTGGCTTTATAGGGATGGTTAAAATTAGTTGGAAGCCTAAAGCCAAGCAATAATGCAACCCCTAAGGCAATATCCGTATATCCCGAGAAATCACAATATATCTGAAGCGTATAGCCATAAACGGCACTTAAGACTTCAAAACCTGAATAGGCCAAAGGGTGATCAAAAACACGATCAACAAAGTTGATAGATATATAATCTGAAATCACCATTTTTTTAAATAGTCCACCAAGAATAAGAAGAATTGCCCACCATAACCATTTGTCAGATAGTACAAACTTTCGATAAATCTGAGGAATAAAAGTTCGTGCCCTTACAATTGGTCCGGCAATTAATTGAGGAAAAAAAGACACGTAAAAACCGAAATCAATTATATTCCTGACTGGCTTAAGTTCCCTCCTGTAGACATCAATTGTATAGCTAATGGTTTGGAAGGTAAAGAAGGATATGCCGACAGGTAAAGTGATGGAATCAATGTTAAATGAAGTTCCCAGGGAGACATTGAAAAAATTAGCCAAATAATCGATAACAACTATTGAATGGCCGGCAAGGTGGGAATAACTATCAAGAATGAAATAAGTATATTTAAAATAGGCCAAAACCGATAAGTTGATAAATAAACTTAGGACAACTAAGAGTTTTCGTGGTATCGTTTTAGTTGTTTGACCAAGTGCCAAACCTATTGAATAGTCAACTATTGTTGAAAGAATTAGAAGTGAAAAGAAGTATCCCCCAGTTTTGTAATAGAAGTATAGGCTGGCAATAAACAGGAAACTACTCCGTAAAACTCTGTTTTTATGAACAAGCCCATTAATCAATAATATAATGGCATAGAAAATCCAAAAACCTGTTTGAGTAAACAGGAAAAGCGCTGATTGAGATTCAAGCCATGTTAGTAATTGTTCCATGCTGTAGAGTCTATACCTGGTAGTTCGGCCTTTTCAAAATACAAGTTATCAAATTGTTTCCACAATGCTTTCACAACATAGTCAGCTGCCCTTTTACCCCCTTCTCGTGTAAAATGAATATAGTCGGTCAATGCCAATGTCGGATCTGATTTACTCCAGGTAATAATAGATCCTTCTCCTCCCATAGCTTCATACAGATCGAAGTAGGCAAAACCATATTGAAGTGCCAATTCTTTTTGTGCATCTCTTAAATAAGTAAGGTGTTTATACGACTGTACTTTACCATTACTACTATGAGCTGCATCGGCAACGCCTATTATCATGACAGGGATTTCAGGCAGGTATTCTTTAATTAAGTCAAATTGATGCGCCAGAATTTTTTGGTAGAAACCATAGTTCTTTGTTTCAATCGGGATCATATTTGTTCCGAATTGAATCATTACCATGCCAATGTTCAAGTGTTCGCCCATTGCCTTAAATAGATCGGTATTTGTTCTGTGGAGTAATGGACTACTTTGGCCACGTAATGCTAAATTATCCACAGCCACTCCTGATGTACTGTCTAATGCACATCCCAATACAGCGAGTTCAGATTGGCTTTTTATCTGTAGTTGAAGAGATGGTGATACCTGAGGGAATTCCCAATTTATTTCAGTAAGATTAGCCGAAGAAGGCAGTTTATCATCAATGACTTCAGTCTTTTTTATTTTACCCTTAATCAGGATGGAGTCTGCATGTGGAGCAATAAAAAGTCGGATGCGTTGATAATTGGAGGCATGTTTCTCTGCCCAGGGAGATTTGGAGATTTTTATTATGCCTTCCGTTTGAGCCGGGAGCTCGGCATATTGACCTATTAAGCCATAAGAATTTTTGGTCTTATCTCTATTGCGATCATAGATCGTATTCAATTTCCAGTTGTCATTATTGCCTAGCCAAATGGAGGGATTAATATGTTGTGGATCCAGCACACTGATTAGTCCCGGTCCACTGCCGCCAAATCGATCTTGGAACGATTCACGTATATAAGCTGTAATTCTGTCACCTTCAATCTGTGAATCTCCAAAATGCAGCACCCGAATAATTTCATTGTTAAGGTGTGCTTGAGATAGTTTTGTGTCAAGTTGTTTAATGCCATCAATAAACTGTGTGGGACAGCTTAAATGAAGAGCCGTAATTACCGTATCACGTTTTACCCTTAATGAATCAATTGAAGGAATAGAATCCTTTGGAAAGTTTGATATGGCATTCAGATTGATGCTTTCAATACTGTCCTGTTGAGTAACAATTATTTTATGGTCTGAAATAAAATTGAGAGTCTTCGGTTGAAAATGTATAGGCAGGAAATAAAGCAAGGCATATGCAATACCAATGATGGCAATGTAAATAAAAAGTATGCGATAAGCCTGTCTCATGAAAATATTTTCAACTTAAATTAAACGAAAATTTCTCCACTAAAAAAGTTTAGGGAGAAATTGTCTCAAGTATAACTTGTATGTTATAAGCTGTTTATGACTTGCGTTTAATCTTCAATTTTTGCCCCGGTGATATTTTTGAACCGTTGCTTAGGTTGTTCAGGTTCATGATGTCAGTATTACTAACACCGCTATATTTTTTGGCAATACTCCAAAGGCTGTCTCCGGAACGAACCGTGTAATAAATGTAATTATTATCCTCGACAAATGGCTTGGCCTCTTTTTTTGCCGTGGTGTTTGTTGATACTGTTTTCCCACTTAGTCGTTGTTTTTCAGTATAACTCATGGAATTAATTTTCTTATAGTAATCAACCTTGTTTTTAGGAACGTAGATAGCTAGCTTTTGACCCGATTTGATCAGGTTTCTTCTAATGTTGTTCCAATATCTGAGGTCAGAAGTGCGAACATCATACCAATCAGCAATAAGTCCCACAGCATCCCCTGATTTAACCGTGTACCAAACCGTTGCTTTTCCTTTGGGAACCGAAGGTGTATATTTGGTGTATTCAGGTGTAGATACTAACTGACCATTCGTAAAATATTTATCTCTGTTGTGAGCATATATTGTATCCTCTATGGCAGCAAAGTCAGAAGCATGATTGAAAGCCAATCGCAGAGCATAAGGTTTTTTACCTGCCGGTACCACATCTCTTCTGTATTGAGGATTAAGCTCCCTTAAATAGTCAACTTTCACATTAAGCATTTCAGACACTTGCTTAAAGTGTAAAGGCTGATTAACCATTATTGTATCACTTGCTACAGGTAATTCAGATGATTTGGCATACAAGTTATGTTCATTTGCATAAACAAAGGTGTAGGTAGCTGCAATAAAGGCAGGTACATAACCTCTGGTTTCCTTTGGAAGGTGATAGTAAATTTTCCAAAAATCACGATGTCCACCCGATCGTCGAATGGCTTTATTCACATTACCCGGCCCACAATTATAGGCGGCAATTACTAAAAACCAATCTTTATATATCGCATATAAGTCATCCAGAAAATCAACAGCAGCAAGCGATGAAAGATAGGGATCGCGACGTTCATCTACATAAGAGTCAATCTTAAGTCCGTATTGTTTGCCGGTATAATACATAAACTGCCATAAGCCGGAGGCACCGGCTCTTGAATAGGCTTTAGGATTTAAAGCCGATTCAATAATTGGCAAGTATTTTAATTCTAAAGGCATTTGTCTGGCATCCAAAGCTTCCTCAAACATCGGAAAGTAATACTCAGATAAGCCCAGCATGGATTGTACCTGCTCACGTCTTTTTATGGTGTAAAGCTCGATGTAAGATTTCACCTTGGAATTAAAGGTATAATGAATCGGTGAATTAATATCCGACAGTCTTTGGATGTAAACCGAATCAGGCAAAGCCGATTTTGCAATTGTCGGATCCACCGGAATGGTATCCAAAACCATGTTTGTTGCCTTAGTCACATACCATTGGTTGACCAAACTATCCAGGCATTCTTCTAAATATGGGGGAGGCGTATCAGGAATTGTATCTGTTATAACTGTTTGCCCTTTCCCTACTAATCCAACAACCGCTAATGTTATTGTTACTAATCCTTTTCTAAACCACATAAATTCTAAAACTTAAGATTTAATTGAAGACCAACCCCGCCAAAATCCCCTGGTACCGGTGGCATCATAGCGGGGCTAACCCGCATGCTTAAATCATCACTGATGTCAAAATTATAAAAGTGAGCATCAACCGCAGCATCAACTATTTGGATGATATAAACACCAACCATAATCATATAGCTCAAGTCACGATAACGCTTATAATACTCTTTCTTACTTTCTAAAGCATCTTCAAACCATTGTTCGTATTGCCCGTTGATTACATCACTTTCTTCCAGGCCGGGAGGGATAAATTCCAAATAGCTTTTATTTCCCGGATCGCGAATGATGAAGTCGCGATATGCCGCTTTATAAAGATTATAATACTTAGAGTTAAAATGAATGGCATATCCGGTAGCTGCAATTCCACCATACAGAATTGGAAGTTTCCAGTACTTTTTATTGTAGATTTGACCCAGACCGGGTAAAATAGCCGCATAAAACGAGGCTTTATGAGGAGAATGTGCTTTTTTGGCAGGAGCCACCTCCACATCTATACCCTCGATAAAAGCAGTGTCTTGATTTAGCACCAAGGTGTCTGCTTCCTGAGCCTCCATACTTCCTATGAGACTGATCAAAATAAGCAGGCTAAAAAGCCTTTTGCGATGTATAATTGTTAAGGTCAATTCGTTCGTATTTTTGGCAAAGCTAACATTACGACTTGGCTTTATCCAATATACTTATTATTTTTTCCAAATCATCGTCTGATCCAAAAGGTATTACAATCTTACCTTTCCCTTGTTCAGTGCGACTAAATTGGATATTTGTTTGAAAAAATGTAGATAATTGCGATTTGAGTTCTTTATATTCTTCTGAATCCTGAGCTTTGTTTTTAGAAGCGCTCTTTGGAGCCTTTTCAGTATTTAGCTCGCGTACCATTTCCTCTACCTTACGTACCGACAAATCATTTTTGATGGTTTCATCAAATATCATAAGTTGAGCTCTGGTATCGTCAATGCCAATAATAGCCCTTGCATGCCCCATTCCTATTTGCTTCGAAACCAAACCAAGTTGAACTTCTGCAGGTAGTTTTAATAAACGCAAGTAATTCGATATAGTTGAGCGTTTTTTACCAACACGCTCCGACATGCTCTCCTGCGTTAGTTTGCACTCTTCCATCAGGCGCTGATAACTAATCGCCACCTCTATTGGATCTAAGTCTTCGCGCTGAATATTTTCAACCAATGCCATTTCCAGCATGGTATCGTCATCAGCTGTTCGAATGTATGCAGGTACTTTGTCTAAGCCAGCTATTTTAGAAGCTCTGAAACGGCGCTCTCCGGCAATTAATTGATAACGATCTTTGCCTATTTTGCGCAAAGTTAATGGTTGCACAATACCTATTTTTTCGATAGATGCTGCTAACTCATTAAGGCGTTCTTCATCAAATTTAGTTCGTGGCTGCCAAGGATTGGCCTCTATCATAGATACCTCAATTTCGTTGATTGAAGCAGCCGGTTTATTTTGTACTACTTCATCAGCACTTTCAATTAATGCACCTAAACCACGTCCTAAAGCATTCTTTCTCGCCATCTTATCTTATCAATTGATTAATTAGAATATTTATTTTTTTACTGCCAGATTGTTTTTCTTTAGCAATTCTCTTGCCAAATTTAAATAATTCACTGCCCCTTTTGAAGTGGCGTCGTACATTACCACGGCCTTACCATAACTAGGTGCTTCACTTAATTTTATGTTACGCGAAACCAAAGTTTCAAATACCATATCCTGGAAGTGTCGTTGAACCTCTTCAACCACCTGATTTGATAGATTTAATCGCGAATCGTACATGGTCAATAAGAAGCCTTCAATTTCCAACTCCGGGTTCAATCGGCTTTGAATAATCTTAACTGTATTTAATAATTTACCAAGACCTTCCAAAGCAAAATACTCGCATTGAACCGGTATGATAACTGAGTCAGCTGCAGTAAGTGCATTTACAGTAATTAAACCAAGCGACGGAGAACAATCGATAAGGATGAAATCGAACTGATCGCGCAATTTCTCAAGCACTCCGCTAAGTACCTTTTCCCGGTTTGGTAAGTTGAGCATTTCAATCTCTGCACCAACCAAATCAATGTGAGAAGGGAGTACATATAAATGATCAATTTCCGTTTTTAATATCGCTTTTGTTGGTTCAATTCCATCTACGATACATTCGTATATGCTGTTTTCAACTTCCTTAAGGTCAAACCCTAATCCGGATGTTGCATTGGCCTGAGGATCTGCATCAACAATAAGGACATTGTATTCCAAAACAGCTAAGCTAGCTGCAAGGTTGATAGCAGTAGTTGTCTTTCCTACTCCTCCTTTTTGGTTTGCCAAAGCAATTATCTTACCCATAATATGGTGTTTTTTTGTGTTGATGTTTAGGCCTGCAAAATGGTAATTATTTTCCGAAAGCCAAAGTTAATCTTTTCTTAAACAATAAGGCAGAGTACGATTATTTTTCACATTTAGTTACGAACAATCACGGCTTATTGTTAGCTTAATTTAATTAGGCATTCTTCCAATAGCTCCTGTTTATCAATTGGTACAACGCCCGGATGTTCACAAACTAGACCTCCCGCCATATTGGCAATCGAAGCTACAAACTTAGCGTCCAAACCAGAGGCCAGACAAAGAGCACTTACGCTTATAACGGTGTCACCAGCTCCTGATACATCGGCTATACTACGTATTTCAGCAGGTATAAAATGTCGGCTTTGATTGTTTATTATCATTACTCCACGCCGAGCCATGGTGACCATAAGATTGCCAAGATCCTGTTGATTCAAAAATGTTTTAGCGGCATTCAACATTTCAGCTTGATTATCCGGATCAATATCCAGTTTACAACCCTCGAAAAATTCTTTTAAATTAGGCTTAAAGAAAGTGACTTCGCGATAAGCCAGGTAGTTCCGCTTTTTAGGATCCACTAAGGTTGGAATTCCTTTCTGATTGGCCAGTTCAATTGTAGAGCTGATGGAAGAAGGTGTTAAGGTGCCTTTGTCATAGTCTTCAAAAATAATGGCATCAATCTTATAGTTATCCAATAAATTGGCAATATGCTTTTGTAATTTAAGCTCCAGTTTTTCAGTCATTGGATCATCTTCCTCTTCATCCACCCGTAATAAATGTTGATTCTGACTGATGATACGTGTTTTTACCGTTGTTTTTCTTTGACTGGAAGAGATGATGCCATCGGCTGGAAGATTTCGTTTATCCAGCAAAGTTTTAAATATTGAGCCGGCATCATCGTTTCCTACAACGGAGCAAAGTATTGGTGTAGCCCCAAGCGATTGGATATTTAGCGCAACATTGGCCGCTCCACCTAATCGATTTTCACGACCCGTAGTGGCAATAATTGGAACAGGAGCCTCCGGCGAAATGCGATTAACATCACCCCAAAGGTAGGAGTCGATCATTACATCACCAATCACAAGAATATGCATCTTGTCAAATCCATCAAACAACTGAGAAAACTCCTTACGTGTCATGCTAAAAAAAATTTGCCTAAAGATAGAAACTAGTACCGAGTTGGTAAAGTTAAAAGTATAAAGTTTAAATATAGATGGATTAAAGTGCTTATTTTAAGGTCCGAAGCGCATAGTCCGAAGCCCCTTCCTTACCTAAAAAGCCGGAAGTCATCTCCCGGCCTTATTATAAGCTATCCTGTAAGTAAGTTTAAGAAACCACTAAATCATCATCGCCATTGTTTGACGACTTTGGTCTGGGAAAGGTATATTTAACTAATTGTTCCTGAGAATCTGTATAAATTATTCGAGCAATGTCATTTACAGGTTTAAGTATGCTATACAATTGGTTGAGTTTTTCAACTCTGTTGCTGGTAATAACACCGCGTTGTTTCTTGAACTGCTCCTGATTTACGTTATCGGCACTTAACTTTTCGCCCAGCGGCTTAACGCTATCCAAAACAGCTTCACTGCAGCCGCCTTCTATCAGCTCGCTTTTGTATTTTTGAACCATCCCATCCAGGTCCTTCATAAATACAATCATCTTAGGCACATTCTTACGTACCTTATCAATATCATTTAGCCCAAACTGATTTTGAACAGGCATTTTATCAGCAAACACTTTTTTTACAAAAAAACGAATGGTTTTAAATGTCACATTACATTGAGACAAAGTTTCATTTACCGTTTCGGTGAGTTCGGTCATTTCATCTATTACCACATTATCGGTTCTGATACTCATCACATCCTCAATGGCTACAGAGATTATGTGAGGATAATCATCAGCAAAGGTGCTGTCAAAAGCCTTAAAGGCATGCAAATCATTTGTTAAATTTTTCGATACAACACCACCAAAGCTAAGGAGTTGAGCATCTCCAAAATTAAAGATTCTTTCAGTACTCATATTCTTAAAATTTAGATGTTAATAAATTGATTTAAAGAGTTGGTATTTGAAGTAAATACAGGATAGACGGAGGTTTCTGTTACCTTATTAAGGTTTTCCGAATTATATGAATGCATTCCGAGATAGGATTGACCATTTCCGATGCGTTTTAACATATTCCGAAGCCAAAAAGCTTTTATTAATCTACGGAAGGTTTTCGCTTATACCCGGAAAACATCAACTTACTTTCGGAAAACTTTAAATTAAGGTTGGAAAGTAGCTTCTTATGTGCGGTAAAGCTTAATACTAAGCTGAAAACACTAACTTATTGAGCTTACTTGATAATACTTTGCAGGATAAAATAATGGATATACTCCGGCGGGTAAGAAGAGTTAGTAAATTCATAATAGTCTGGCGTAAAAGTTAAGTACTTACATAAAATTAAAAAGGCTTTAATTAAAAGTCAAGTGCAAAGAACCATTATGAAGGAAAATTTCTTACTCAGCTTTCAAGTCGACAAGCTAAGCGATCAGCTCAGTGCTCAGCTCCGCTTCGACTCTTTTCTCTCTAATTCTAATGATTGTGCTCCAGATACCTAAGGCCTACAACCTAGCCCGATAGCTATCGGGGCCTAACACCTATCCTTAAGCCGGATCAACATCAATTTGAAAGGTCACAGAACGATATTTAGTCTGGGCCTGTAAGGAATTTATGGCTTCACGCATAAGCTGTTTAACTTTTACCGGAGAAGCTTTTTTCTCTAATTTGATCAATATTTTTTTGATGTATTGGTTTTGAATACGATTAATTACCGGAGCCTGTGGACCAAGCACGCGATTGCCGAACATAGCCATTAGTTGCTTAGCCAAAAAGTAAGCAGCTTGGTTGGTTATTTGTTGGTCTTTGTGCTTAATGGTAATGTTGATTAATCGATAGTATGGAGGATATTTAAAAGTATGACGCTCCTCTATTTGTCCATTATAATGATTAATAAAATTGTGGTTGATCACATCCATAATAACCGGATGTTCAGGATTGGATGTTTGCAGAATAACCAAACCGCGTTTATGTTTTCGGCCTGCTCGTCCGCTCACCTGAGTCATTAATTGGTAACTGCGTTCAAATGCCCTGAAATCAGGATAATTGAGCATGTTGTCCGCATTCAGTATTCCTACAACCCTCACGTTCTCAAAATCCAGACCTTTTGAAATCATCTGTGTTCCAATCAGGATATGAATTTTACCTTGCTCAAAATTACCGATGATTTTATCATAGGCCGATTTGCTTCGTGTGGTATCCAAATCCATACGGGCTACCTTATGATCCGGATAGATCAAGGCCATTTCTTCTTCGATTTTTTCTGTTCCAAAGCCTCGGGTTTCGATTGCCGGACTATGACAGGCCGGGCATATTTCGGGCAATTTTTCGGTGTGTTGGCAATAATGACATATCAATTGATTGTAGTGTTTGTGATAGGTCATGCTCACATCACAATTCACACATTTTGATACCCAAGCACATTGACCACATTCAATAAAAGGACTGAAACCACGCCTGTTTTGAAACAAAATAATTTGTTCTCCATCTTTTAAGGCCTGGTCCATATGTTCGATTAGCACAGGAGAAAAATGCGAATTCATTTTTTTTCTTCGTCGAGCCTCCCTGATATCAACAGCAATTATTTCGGGCATCTGAATGCCTTCATGTCTTTGCTTTAATTCAACCAATGCATATTTGCCTTGTTGGGCATTATAATACGATTCGATAGATGGAGTTGCTGTGCCTAAAAGTATTTTAGCTTTAAATAATTTAGCCAAAACAATGGCCGCGTCACGAGCATGATATCGAGGGGCAGGATCAAATTGCTTATAGGTGTTTTCGTGCTCTTCATCCACTATTATTAATCCCAGATTTTTAAAGGGTAAAAACACCGAAGAGCGAACGCCTAGTATGATTTGATAATTCTTTTCGTCCTGAAGATTGCGCCAAACCTCTACACGTTCAGCATCGGCAAACTTACTGTGGTAAATGCCCAGACTATTACCAAAATGTTTCTTGAGCCGTGTGGTAATTTGAGTGGTAAGCGCAATCTCCGGCAATAAATACAAAACTTGCTTGCCTTGTTTTAGCTGCTCATCAATGAGGTGCGTATATATCTCTGTCTTACCGCCGGACGTAACACCATGAAGCAGGCACACGTCCTTGCTCTCAAAGTTTTGCTTGATTTCAGTATATGCAGTTTGCTGTGCCGGGCTTAATATATGCGTTGCGAATTCTTCTTTTATGCTTAGGTCAAGTCGATCAATGTCTCGTTCATCTTCCTGAAGAATTTGCTTGACAAGTAATTCCTTTAATGCTCCCGTTGAACTATTATTCTGTTTTAATAATTCCTGTTTTTTCACAAGTGTTTTTTGTGATGCATTTTTAACTCCACCGGCTAAAGTCAGGAAACTCATTAGTAGCTCCAATTGTTTAGGAGCACGCGATAGCTTATCAAAGGCTTGTTGAAGCGCTTGCTCCGAACAACATTCACTATGAAGCGAAAGCACCTTTTCTGTTTTTGTTTTATAGCCTTCTTTTAGTTTTTCATTGACAAACAGGGCATTGTGTTCCAGTAAACGTTTAATAATAGGAAGACAATTCTTTAATCCGCTTAAGTGGTTTAATTCATTAATAGTGCAAACCTTTTTTGCTGCGACAATATCCAAAACTTTGTTCTCTGAATCGGATAGGGCTTGAACAGCAACAAATTCAGCATTATATATAACATTTGTTTCACTTTCCATTTTTAAGCCGGAAGGCAAAGCTGCTTTGTAAATTTCGCCAAGAGTACACTGATAATACTCAGCCAGCCAATCCCAAAATTTTAATTGAAAACCATTAACCACAGGATCTGAATCCAATATGTTAGTAATTGCCTTAGTTTCGTATTCTTCAGGTTTATTTTGATGGATTTTATAAACGATACCGGAATAAGACTTCTTTTTTCCAAAAGGAACTACCACACGTTGTCCAACTTTGAGCTGTTTGTCCATTTCCGTGGGCACAATATATGTAAAGAGCCTTGGAAGAGGAACTGGCAAGATGATATCTGCAAAGTGGTTTTCTGGAATCATTATTCTATTCATTTCAGGCTTTAAAGATACATAGAGCAAACGGATTTTTTAATAAAGCAACCTTTCTAACAAAAGCACATCTAATAGGTATTGAAATTTAATAACCTAGCTATGAAAACAAATATCGCATTGTATGCAAGTTCATTATTCATCATATTATTCTGGGGATGTCAGGATAAAACTTTTGAGGAATATATACTTAATGAACCGGTTTATATAACCTACGAAGATTTAAGAGAAGGTATAAAGACCAGCGAAGAAAAACCATTGGAAGTACCGGGTAAGATATATTTTAAAGACAATTTTATTTTCATAAATGAATTAATGAAGGGTGTTCATGTTTATGACAATAGTAACCCGGCTTCACCAGTTTATAAAACATTTATTGAGATTCCGGGTAATGTAGACATTGCCATTAAAGGAAGCTTGCTTTACGCGGATAGCTATGTCGATCTGGTTGCCATCGACGTTTCATCCTTGGATAATCCTGTTGAGAAACATCGATTAAAGGATGTGTTTAGCTATCAGGTCCCACCTACAAATAATGACTATCGAATGGGTCAAATTGATTATACAAAAGGAGTTGTGGTTGAATGGGAATTGAAAGAGGTAAAGGAGGAGTTAATTGAAGATAACTATCCGATATATCCTTTTTTTTATGAAATGGATTATGCAATGCTCGGAGCTGTAAATGCCGGCGTTGGAGGAAATACATCCAATGCACCTGGTATGGCTGGTTCCATGGCTCGTTTTATGATTAATGAGGATTATCTATATGTTATTGATATGGGATGGTATATTAAAATCTTTGACATGACAAGTCCGGAATCACCATTGGCTAAAGGAGGTTTTAGTGCAAATAACAATGCTGAAACCCTCTTTATAAAAGATGATGTATTGTATATAGGAGGGCAAAGTGGAATGCAGATATTTGATGTAAGTGATGCAGCCGCCCCAAGTTTTATTTCAAGCTATCGACATATTACGGCCTGCGACCCTGTTGTGGTTGATGATAATTATGCCTTTGTCACTCTGCGTTCAAATGATATTTGTGGTGGAGTTACCAATCAATTGGATGTTGTAGATGTTCGTAATCTGGAGATGCCCACTTTGAAAAACACGGTAGCACTAACTAATCCACATGGACTGGGGATTGATGGTGATTACCTTTTTATATGCGATGGGGATGATGGATTAAGGGTATTTGATGCATCTGATGCAGAGAACATGACCATAAATAATCAATTAATTCAATTCAATGATATCAATGCAATTGATGTTATTCCTTTGGGTGATGTGCTCTTAACAATTGGAGAAAAAGGATTCTATCAGTACGATTATACTAATATAAATGATATGAAGTTGCTTAGCCAAATCGCTATAACAACCTCAAGTAATTAATGCCTATTGTTGCTTTAATAGATCGATAGATTTTAGATAATAGACATTAGACTAATTCTCAAAACCCTAACGAACTATTAATTTAGAACTGGCATTAAAATATATATGTATGGTCTCTATTTTACCAGATTGGCCTCATTGGGATGAAGAGTGTTAAGAAATTGAACTATAGTAAGATCGGGAAGCTGAGAACTTGTTCGAAGATCACCCGGCCGCACTTGAGTTGAATGAATTAACAGGAATCATTGCCAATGTAGCCTTGATTTTCTTTGTTTCGTTTCTTTCATCAAGGAAAGAAATGAAAAGCCGTGTGGCTTGAGCTAAGAAATGTAATATTAAGTTCTTCTGGTATAATTGTGACGATACAATTAAATTATGCTGTGTTCTTTAAAAAAGCTTGATTGAGAATAAACTGTTTTAATAACACTATGTTGAGCCTTGACATAGCTCTGATTGTTTGATATCAGGGAGGACCGGTCCTCCCTGATTTTATGTGTTATTGTACGGCTTCTACTTTATAGCCTTTATCTTTTAACAACTGAAGAACGCCTTTTTTTCCGCTTAGATGGCCTGCGCCAACTGCCACAAAACAAGCCTTTTTACTCATCGTTTCAGTGAGTACCGGAATCCAGTTTTCATTTCTTTTGTCCAGAAGGAATTCGGCAAAATCTTCCATGTCATCCTGTTCAAGAATAAATTCATATAGCTTATCAATATCCTGAGCTTTATAGGTATCTACCATTTTTCTAAACAAGGCTTTATTCTCTTCCACATCCGTAACAGATTCCATTAAAAGCTCTAATTGTTCATCATACGGAATGTTATCAAACATTGCTAATTGCTCTTCTATCGTTTCCAGGCCAAGTAATGGAATTTCGCTTTCCTTAGCCAATTTCATGATCTCCATTTCATATTGAGCAGGCTGAGGGCAATCCAATCCAAGTTTAATACTAACCATTGTTGATAAGGCCCAGGGTTTAAGAATGCCTAATTGGTCAATTCCTGCTCCCATAGCTTTGACCAGAGTTTCATTTATTACTTTTAGATCCTCTTCCGATAAATCAGCTTTGATGTTTTTCATTTGAGGATTAAGCATACCAGCCTGCATCTTTTGCATTAAGCCAGGATCAGACATATCTATTTCAAGAAACAACTGCTCACATTCCTTTAGTTTCAAGGGAAGTTGTTCCGGGATAAAAAAGTCATCGGGACAAATCACATGGATGGTTCCAAATAAGTAAGATGGTTTTTCAAGGCCATTACCTGATATTTTCCAGATTAATGAGTTTTGAGCAAAAGTGAGTCCAACAAAAAGAAGGAGAATCGAGGATAAGATAAATTTCTTCATAATTTTAGGTTTTATTTAAACATAAAAGTAAAACTTTAATCTCATAAAAAGTGGAGATAATTAATCTGATTGAAAACACCAGCATTAGAAACAGGATTAAGTGCGAGCATGGTTTATCCTTATTCATTAGGATTGGAGATAAAAGTATTTTGTTTGATGTTGGGCAATCAGATAAGTTTTTGCAGAATGCCATAAAGTTGGGTGTGGATCTTGAGGATGTTGATTATGTCATTCTTAGTCATGGTCATTACGATCATACAGGAGGACTTCCGGCCTTTTTAGAAATAAATAAGAAAGCAAAGGTTTATCTTCATCCTGAAAGTCTTAAGCAAAGATTCTCTCGATCGAGCAAAACAATAAAAGAAAATGGTGTTCCATGGATTCAAGCCTTAGAAGCCTACAAGGATAGATTTCAGTTTATTGAAGAATCTACTGAGCTTATTAAAGGTCTATGGATAGTGTCTGATATTAAAAGAGATCTTGAGCTTTGTGAATTGGATGAGAGGCTTGTTACCAGGAGTGATAAGGGATATCTTCCCGACGAGTTTAATGATGAATTAGTATTGTTAGTGCAAAGTCATGAAGGGGCAGTTGTGCTTACAGGTTGTGCTCATAATGGGATAATAAATATTTTAAATTCTATCCACGATCAAATGGGACCAAAGCCGTTTCGTTTAGTTGTTGGAGGTTTGCACTTAATGGGTAAAGAAGCTACTGAAATTAAACAAATTATTGCTCAGCTTCAACAGTTTGAAATCAATCAATGGGCCCTTAATCATTGCACCGGACATCCAGCTGTTGAAGAATTTAGGGAGGCTTTTCCGACTAAAGCAAAATATTTTAGAGGCGGAGAAAAAATATTAGTTGGCTAAAGGCACGGAATAGGCTTTTTGCCAGGAGTAATAAGCAGGACGTTTAAAACCCGTTTCACTCAGTAAACCTGAATCACGCCAAATTTGTCCAATATCTTTAAGCTTATCAGGGAAAGTTTGCCATATGGCATCATAATCTCTGTGTGACCACCAAATTATAAATTCATAGTTGTTGTCCTGAGCATTTTCCAACAATGTTTCCAAATATGCGTTCTGTTCGCATTCACTTGTACTGATATTAACATCCATGCCGGGTATTATCAGATTCTCAGCAATACTTGATGTTTCAACAAAAGCAATGGTATTATTTACCCTTTGGTGAAGAAAGTCAAATGCACCTTGAAACTCAGGCTTTGAGTGTTGATCTTTAAAAAAGGGATAATGGCTAATAGCTGCAAAATCTAAGCTGTTGATGTAGCTTGTTAATTCATTTTGATATTCTTGAGCACCATTAATATTTGGTTTATAAAAGTTATGTAATGTAATGGATTCAGATAATGGTAAAGTTGGATATTTTGCCCGGACCAGCTTACGGATCTCGCTCATTAAGAGCTTATATCCTTCCCATTTACTTATGTCGTTTATATATAACTCGTTAAATTCGATGCTTAAACAGACGTAGTTTGGATTAAACCTGGAAATCAAATAATCCAAATGTTTAAAGTAAGCATTTTTAATATGCTCGTCAGCAAACGAGGTATATACAGGAATGCTTCCATCCACATCTTCCGATAGTTCATTTCGATCAGTATTTAATAAACTTACAGATAGCAATAGAGGTTTATCTTTAATTCGATTTGATAATTTAAAATCTATTTCATCGGTAAAATCATTAGGGAGATTAAGACCATTTATCCAGGCATTCCAAGGAATTTTATGGTCAATATGCTCTGTATATATATCACCGTTATTAGAAATGAATTGATAAGTATCTGCTACATCAGCCAATTCAGGTCCGTAGTTCCATGAGGTAAATCCCATTCGAAAATTGCGTTGAGACTCTTTTAAGAAGAATCCTTCGCTTAAGCAATTAATGTCTTCTATGTTTTCTTGTTTATCACAAGATACAATGGAGAGAGCAAAGAACATTAATGCGAATATAGATTTAGGCTTCAGCATGAGTAGTATTTTTGAATAAATACGGATGCAAAACATATCGGTTACAATATATTTAATTGATTCAAATAGTTACTCCCAACTAACATGTGAGTTTTAAAACTGCATACATGCTGGTAGAGTTATTGTGAAAGAAGAAGTGTAAAATAAAAGTGGGGGCTTATGTGCAATTAAACAATGCTTTATAATTAAGCGTTACTATTTAAACACTCTGGCACATCTAATACTCTTTAAACTTTGGTGCATGTACTGAATTGATGCTTGGGCTGAAATATGTTAATTTTATGGGGAATAATTATTCGGGAAAAGAGATTAATAAAGTTCGAAATAGCATTATAGATCTGGCTTTAATCGTTGGATCTATTGTTGGGGTGTTTGCCTATTTGCTAAGTTTTCTGGATTACTCCAGCACCTCTAACAAAACCGGATTTATTACAGATCTGTTGGTTTTAATCTCTTTTGTTGTCGTTATTTATTACCGAAACCGTATAAATGTTAGTATCAAAGCATTAATAATCCTTATTGGATTGTTTATGCTGATTGTTATTGATTTTACAAAATATGGGATCTATTCTGAAAACCTGGTTCTTCTGGTAGTTGTGCCTTTCTTCTCTTTTATAGTTTATAGCGTCCGTCGCACATTGTTAATTTATGGATTGATAGTAGTAATTATCGGAGTACTTGGGTATATGTTTGCCGAAGGTTATATGGAAATGGAGGCTAAAACCACACAACGACATTTGAACAACAGCCTTTGGATAATACAGCTGATCATCATCACAATTGTTTCTCTCGTAATTATTATCATTACCCGTCAATACAATATTTCATTTTTTAAGCTAATTAATCGCCTGGAAGATAATAACGCTGCATTGAGTGCCAGTGAAAAAAGTTATCGTGAAATATTTAATTCATCTTCTGATCCTATTTTTATTCACAATGAAAGGGGAGAGATTGTTGATGTTAATGATGCGATGCTATCCGTTTATGGCTACGAAAAAGATGAAGTATTTAGTTTAACGATTGGTGATTTAAGTTCAAACGAAGACATCTATACAGCAAAAGAAGCCATGAGTCATGTTTTGGAAGCCAAAGAAAAAGGGCGTCTAGTATTTGACTGGCATGCTAAACGAAAGGATGGCCAATTGTTTTGGGTTGAAGTGTCTTTGAAGCAAACAATTATTCTTGGAAAAAGACGTGTTCTGGCCATTGTTAGAGATATTGATGAAAAGAAAAGAAATGAAATACAACTGAATAGATATCGAAACAGATTAGAAGATCTTGTGCGAGAGCGAACCAGGGAGCTTGAATTGACTAATAAAGAATTAAAGTCAAGTTACCAAAGTCTATTTAAGCAAAAAGAGGAGCTGAAATTAGCACTTGAGAAATTGACAGAAACCCAAAATCAGCTTATTAGTTCTGAGAAAATGGCCTCACTCGGAATTCTGGCAGCCGGTGTGGCACATGAAATTAATAATCCTTTAAACTTTATTCAGGGAGGTGCTTTGGGGCTGCAAAACTATTTTGATGAACATTATAAGACAATACCTGAGGATGTTCAGCCACTCATGGATGCAATTAATGAGGGCGTTAATCGATCGGCTGATATTGTGACAAGTCTTAATCAGTTTAGCCGTCAGAATGGTTCAAAGAAGGAAGAGTGTAACATACATGCCATCATAGATAATTGCTTAAACATTCTAAGTAGTAAAATTAAAAATCACATAAAAATAGAAAAGCGTTATCATCCTGATGAATGTATTATTATGTGTAGTGAAGGTAGATTGCATCAGGCCATTTTAAACATTCTATCCAATGCTGTTCAGGCCATAAAAAGCGAGGAGGGACTTATTGCAATAGCGAGTACTATTGAAGACAAAAACCTTATCGTATCAATTAAAGACAATGGTGAAGGCATTAGCGAAGAAAATATTAAGCGATTAACAGAGCCATTCTTCACCACCAAGCCTAGCGGCAAAGGAACAGGCCTTGGGCTTTCAATTACCCAAAACATCCTGGACGACCACAAAGGTTCTTTGAGGTTTAATTCAGAACCAAACAAAGGCACTACAGCCATTATCACCTTACCCATAAACTAGAAGAGGCCACCCAATGGGTAGCCTCTTCATTTATATGTATGTGTATTTTACCCTCTGTAAATCACATCAGCTCCGATAGTTCCAACCAACTCACTTAAGAAAGATTCTGATGAAACATGAGAAAGCATTGCTTTTGCTTTTGCAAGTCGATCATTAAGATCAAGCTCAGCACTTATCTCATTATTATCAGGATTGGCAAGGAAGTTTTCAAGGTAAGCAATTTGCTCGCCATGGAATTTAATTGCTTTTTCCTGCTTTAATGCTAAACGCTCTTTGTACCAATCGCTATTAATTACATAGTCGCGATCGAAATACTTACGCAAATCAGGATGACTGATCTCTTTACCTTCATACTGACCATAAGCCATAATGTGAAGTAAGATTTTTAATGGAGGAATAGCTCCATCAACAGATCCCTCTTCGAAATAACGCTGAGCAACCTTCTGCTGTGCTTCAACAATATTATCAATTCCATCAACAAAGTCATCCATACCTTGTAATTCCGGCTTCAACATCTGTTCGTTAAATACAGCCAATGGTTCGTCGAATAAGCGGTTCATACAACGGAATGCAAAGTTCTCAGTAATACGATAACCCAAACGGCTAGCCAATACTTTTTTGCCATTGTGTTCAAAGTCTTCAAGCTTCTCTAATGAACCATTTTCGATTAACAACTTAGGATCACGATCTTCAGGAACTAAACGCGCCCAAATCTCAGGAATTAAGATTGAAATATCATGGTCGAAACGGCTCTGTCCAACATATCCTGCAGCAGAACTGAATCCTTGATACTCTGTAATAATGTATGATAACAAGGCATTGTTCAAGTCAGTAGTTGGTACCAACATGTTGAAAGGCCCTTTAGTTAATGCACCTTCAGTACCAGCACCAGTTGTTGATGGCGATTTACCTGTTAAGCTACAGATAAAGTCCATAAATAATTCAGGTAACTCCTGGTAATGAATTGGACTATAAACAGCCAATGGACGAATACCATTTTCTTTATCAGCCGGATTGTTACGACGACCTGGTAATACGGCGTTCACAACATCAATTACTGGTTCTTCCGATTTAATCTTACGGAATAAACGTACACCAACTTCACCCAAATAGTTATCGATAATATCATCTTTGAAGATGTTACGCTCTAGGTAACGAGGGTTGTTTGTAGGTACGCCATCAACAATACGTGTATGTGAAGGCACTACAAAATAACCATCTTTGTCGCTTTCAATAACTTTCAGGATTAAATCTTTAACAGGCTGCGTATACTTATCAAAGTTGATAGCATCCTCATATAATTCAATCGCATCCTTCTTAGTTAAAGGCTCGTAGTTAGTTAAGAATGTACCGTCTGTTACAATATCTTTCTCTGCACCCTTGTCATATCCACGAATAATCGCTTCATCAGGACGCTGGAAAAGATGATTTTCACAGTTAGTAACTACCTTATAACTCTTATTTTTATACTCAGGATTCAAGTTGCTCAACTGACTAGCTGGCAATACAATGGTAGCTGAAATGTCATCTTCCATTTGTATTTTCTGGCTAGGCACAAAGTCTGAACGCAGTTTGTGAAGTAACCAGTTACCATCTTCATTAAATCCAATACGTACGTAACTACCTGTTACTTTATTGTTTTTATACTGAAGCGTTGTTCCTTCACGACCATTAACCACTTCAACAGACATGTAATCTTTCCAATTGCCTTTTTCACTTTCGTTACGATATAAACGCTTAATGAAAAGAACCAAAGAACGGATGTGTGATGGAATGCCATTTAAGAAAGCATTGTACTCATCACTATATGTTTCTGATGGGGTTAACAATTTTACTGCCGATCCCAGTGCACGCTGTGGGCTTAGGAATGGACGTGATGGCTCAGCATCAGGACGAATGTTTTTCCAACGGTTTGAGAAATCATAATTAATGATCTCATCAGCCAGTTTAAAATCTTCCTCCAGGTTAACAATGTTAAATGTACCATATTGGATAGCATTTTGCATTGATTTAGATATCTCTGACTTACCACCACCAGATACAGTACATGGTTTGTGACAGAATACACCTTCAGGCTGAGTATTTACAATACGCCACATTGGTTGAGTTGGGTGTTTAGCCAACTGGAACTTGTGACCTGATGGGTGAATGTATATCTTTTCAGGAGATAGTTTTAAAGATTCCTCTTTACCATCTTTTGTCCAAACAACAAGGCTCTTATCAATATCAATATTAGCATGCTCGCTAATGTAAACGATATTAGTAAACTTGTTATCTACAGCATATCCTTCAGCGAATACGGTTGCACGATCACCTAATAAAGCCATGGCTTCTTCAAAAGAATATGACTTTTCTAGTTTAGCAGAAAAGATTTCACCAAACACGCTATCGCTCATTATACCACGAGGGTAAGCAATTGCTCCACCGGCATGCTCTTCTTCAACCAAACCGATCATGTTAGCTGAATAGCTAATCTGTGTTTTGATTTCTTTTTTAGAATAACCATAGTAGTTATCTCCAATTAAAGTAACCACAACACCTTGATCATTACGACAAGTAATTTTAAATGCACCTCCATCGTTGTACAAATCATTCTCATCTTTCCAGCACATACCATCGTTACGCTGACGTTCAGTAGCATCATCGTAATGCGGTAATCCAATATCTTTTTTCTTAAGCTTAGTCATTTGAGGCGCAAGAATGATACAACCAGTTGTACCAGTCCAATGCTCAATATCTAATGCTGAATCATTTTCGGCCAGGTTGTGATCACCCGCATTACCAAAAATATTCTCTACAAAATCAAGGTTACTTACTAGAGTACCCGGTGCAAAAAAGCGAACTTCCATGCTTTTTTGAGCTACTACTCCAGGAACTTCAGGACAAACAATAGGACGTAATAATAAAGACACCATCGTTTTTGCCTTCTCTTCCTGAGTAGAAGTAAAAGGTAAGATGTTCATATCATCATCAGGAGTAACCGCAGCTTTTAACATATTGGCAAAAGCAATTTTTGGCACCTCTTTTTTATCTAAAGGTACTGGTAGCCCACCTTCCACAATGTGGAAAGTTCCCTTAGTGGTCCGTTTATCCTTATCAGGATTATTTAATATACCTTGCTTTAGACGGTATGAACTAACTAAGTCACTTTTGAATTCGTTTGCATCAGGCGGCAAACTCACTTCACGTGCTAAACCTTTTTGATTTAGAACGAAGGTTTTATTAGGTAGTCGATATTCCGAATTGTCAAGGTCAACATCGCTTAAATAATCATTCAGAAAGTTCTGAATTCGCGTATCAGCTGGCGACAGATGATCGGAAAGTAAACGAGTCTTCTCTTTGAAACTATTAATTAATCCTTCTGTTAAAGAAAGAAATTTAGTGTTCGAGTATTTGGTATCAGCATCACAGGCATCATAATACAATGGCTGTCCTATAGACGCCAATTGCAAATTGATGTACTGTATCATGTCCTTTCGGTCCTTCTTTTTAAGTTTCTGCTTTTTAAGCATGTCATCTTTCATTTTGGCACACGATTTAAGTTATGAATGAGCAGCAAATTTAAATAAATATTGGGGTATTTTATAACAATTTGTTAGAATTGGTATGTTAATGTTTCTAAATTATTGCAAAATCATTATTTACTTGACATAAGTATGTTTTAAGTGAGACCCATTTGTCAATAACAATGAGCCTACTAATGTCTGGTTAAAATTTAGAATAGTTTGTAGTAGATTATTGGATAAAGTTACGCTTATATAAATTACAAAAATTTCTATTAATTACCCACTTCGGATATAAACTTTATTCTTACCATTCGAATGTCCTCTTCCGAATAAGTGTCTTCACCAAGTTCTTCGAGCGCAGCGTCTATTTCATCGGTTTCGGCTTCTTCTTTAAAATAGTAAAAGATATCATCGCGAAGATCTTCATCCATTACCTGATCAATGTAGTAATCGATATTAACACGAGTACCTGAATAGACAATAGACTCTAATTCTTTCACCAATTCTACCATTTCAATTCCTTTTGATGAAGCAACCTCATCCAAGGGCATTTGACGATCGATGTTTTGTATGATGCTAATTTTAAGCTTCGACTTATTGGCTACTGATTTAACGACCAAATCCATTGGACGATCAATTTCATTTTCTTCAACATGCGTTGAAATTAGTTTAATGAAATCTTTACCAAATCGATTTGCTTTACCTGTTCCAACTCCAGGTATGTTCTGAAGTTCATCAATGGTAATAGGGTAATACGTCGACATGGCCTCCAAAGAAGGGTCTTGAAAAATTACGAATGGAGGAAGACCGAGTTTTTTAGAAAGTTTTTTTCTCAAATCCTTAAGCATGGTAAATAGCGTTGTATCCACCGCGGCCGTTCCACCTGTATTGGTTTCTTCTTCAATGGTGTCAAAGTCATGATCTTTAGTCATCATGATTGATTCCGGTGATTTAAGGAAATCATGACCTTTTTTGCTTACGCGTAAAAGTCCGTATGTTTCAATATCCTTAATTATTAAACCTCTCACGAGAGATTGTCTAACTAATGCATTCCAGTATTTTTCGTCGTACTCATCACCGGTTCCGAAAAGAGGATGCTCATAGTGTTTATAAGCTTTAATCCCCGTATTGTTGTTTCCGATTAATACATTTATAATATGGTCGGATTTAAATCTTTCTTTAAGTTCAAGTATTGCTTTAAGAATTTTGACTACGCTATCCTTCGATTCAAATTCTTCCTTAGGATTTACACAATTATCACAGGTCTCACAATCTTTAACTTCATATTTTTCACCAAAATAATGAAGCAAAGTTTTACGTCGACAAACTGATGATTCAGCGTAGGAAACGGTCTCCAAAAGCAATTGCTTGCCAATTTCCTGCTCAGCAAGGGGTTTGCCTTGCATAAATTTCTCAAGCTTTTGAATGTCCTTATAACTGTAAAAGGCTATGCATCGTCCTTCTCCACCATCTCGTCCGGCACGGCCTGTTTCCTGGTAGTAGCCTTCAAGACTTTTAGGAATGTCGTAGTGCATTACTATTCTGACATCCGGTTTATCAATCCCCATTCCAAAAGCGATGGTTGCCACTATTACATCGGTTTCTTCCATCAGGAACATATCCTGATTCCGGGCACGTGTAGTTGCATCCATTCCTGCATGGTAAGGCAGGGCTTTTAATCCATTTACAACCAGGGTTTCAGCAAGCTCTTCAACTTTTTTGCGACTAAGGCAATAGATAATGGCTGACTTTCCGGTGTTATTTTTTAAGATTTTAATAATCTCCTTTGAAGGATGCTGTTTAGGACGTATCTCGTAAAAGAGATTTGGACGATTAAACGACGACTTAAAAATCATGGCATTAAGCATCCCCAGGTTCTTTTGGATATCATGCTGGACCTTTGGCGTTGCAGTTGCAGTTAATGCCATTAATGGAGATTCCCCAATCTCACTTATGATAGGTCTGATTCTGCGGTATTCTGGTCGGAAATCATGTCCCCATTCCGAAATACAATGCGCCTCATCCACAGCATAGAATGATATTTCTACCTGCTTTAGGAATTCAATGTTTTCTTCTTTGGTTAACGATTCAGGAGCTACGTATAATAGTTTGGTTTTACCCGCTAATATATCCTCTTTTACCTGATTGATTGCAGTCTTGGTTAACGATGAGTTAAGGTAATGGGCTATGCCATTATCCTCACTAAAGTTGCGCATTGCATCTACCTGATTCTTCATTAATGCAATCAATGGAGATATAATGATTGCTGTTCCCGGTAATATAAGTGCCGGGAGTTGGTAACATAAAGACTTACCGCCTCCTGTTGGCATTAAAACAAATGTATCATTTCCTTTTAATACATTGTTAATGACCTCCTCTTGATTACCTTTAAAGGTATCAAACCCAAAATGCTTCTTAAGATGAGCATTTAGATCAACCTGCTTTGCCATAACAATTTCCCAATTTCAATTTCCGGCAATTAAAATCTTTCCAAGCCGAAAAGTTTTCCTCAATTCATGAATACAACAAAAATAATTCATCCCAAGGGAATAAAAGTGACAAATATCATGTTTCGAATGTTGTCGTGTTTTCCAATGGATGGTATTCATTTTAATTAAAGTTGATATTCTTAATCCAATAAAACTAATTTACACTTTTTTTTATTGATCAATCGCACAATATTTTATTTAAATACAAATTTGATGCTCATAGGTAATGGTATAATTATCAAATGAATTAATATGGCAATAGATGCAATTCAATGAAGTTATGCATTATCTTTATCATTCACAAGATGTTTGTAAAACAGATTGGGTATATTATCTTCGCAAAATGCTTTAGACAAAGAGTACCAAAGCTCTGGTTTAATTATTTTTAACACTTTGCTATTCTTTAAGACTAAAGTTGATTGACCAATACAAATTGATATTAAATAGGGTATATGAGTGAAAAGACGACTAATGAAATGTCATTTCTTGATCATCTTGAAATATTAAGATGGCATTTGGTTCGTGCATTTGCCAGTGTTTTTGTTTTTGCCATTTTGGCCTTTGTATTTAAGGGATTTGTTTTTGATACCATCATTCTTGCACCTTCGAGTCCGGAATTTTTTACCAATGCCTTTCTGTGCAGTATGGCAGAGCGCCTCGAGATGCCTTTATTGTGTATTAATCAGGTTACATTAAGTTTTCAGAATATAAACATGTCAGGTCAATTCACCACACACATATGGGTGTCGTTTGTTGCTGGTATTGTAGTGGCTTTCCCATATATATTCTGGGAGTTCTGGCGATTTATAAAACCTGCCTTATATACTAAAGAAGTAAATCACTCCAGAGGAGCTATCTTTTTTGCATCCACTTTGTTTACTGTGGGGATACTTTTTGCCTACTATATTATTTGTCCATTGTCAGTCCATTTTCTTGGTACCTATCAGGTGAGTGACAAGGTTGAAAATATTGTTAATTTGGGATCATACATAAGTACAATAACATCAATAGTTCTTGCCGGAGGGATAATATTTGAATTACCTATATTTATATACTTTTTGGCTAAAGTTGGATTGGTGAGTTCCGGTTTTCTACAAAAGTATCGCAAGCATTCAATTGTAGTAGCTTTGCTTATGGCGGCTATAATTACTCCCCCGGATATTATTAGTCAATTGTTAGTTTGTTTCCCTCTGATTATATTATACGAATCAGGCATTATTATTGCTAAAAGAATTGAGGCGAAACGAGAAGCAGAAATGGCGGATTAAAAAAATCAACATGGAAGAAGAACGATTAAAACTGCATACAGATACTTTAATTAAGAAATATAAAAGCCGAACAGTTGTTAAAGGTGTTTCGGTGAATGTTAAGCAAGGTGAGATTGTTGGTTTGCTTGGGCCCAACGGAGCAGGTAAAACAACAACCTTCTACATGATGGTTGGACTTATTAAGCCTAACAGTGGCAGGATCTTTTTAAATGAGGAAGAAATAACAGATGCACCTGTATTTCGCCGTGCGCAAAAAGGAGTCGGTTATTTAGCTCAGGAAGCCAGCGTATTCCGTAATTTAAGTGTTGAGGATAATATTCGTTCGGTTCTGGAGATGACTAAGTTTAGCAAAGAGTATCAGAAAGAACGATTAGAGGAATTACTTACTGAATTCAGTTTGCACCATATTCGAAAAAGTTTAGGAATTCAGTTGTCAGGAGGTGAGAGACGTCGTACTGAAATAGCAAGAGCCTTAGCCATCAATCCAAAATTTATTTTATTGGATGAGCCTTTTGCAGGAGTTGATCCAATTGCGGTTAGGGATATTCAAGAGATTGTAGCAAAGCTCAAATATAAAAATATAGGTATCTTAATTACCGACCATAATGTGCACGAAACCCTTGCTATTTGTGACAGAGCTTACCTTTTGTTTGAAGGTAAAATCTTAAAGGCCGGTACTGCTGAAGAGTTGGCAGCTGATGAAGATGTGAAGCGATTATACCTTGGAGATGACTTCGAATTAAAGCGTAGGGATTTCGCACAATAAAATTTTTTCAAAAAAGTTTCGCAGAAAAGAAAAAGCTATTATCTTTGCACCGCGAAACACGGAAATGCGGATGTGGCGTAATTGGTAGCCGCGCTAGACTTAGGATCTAGTGCCGAGAGGCGTGGGGGTTCGAGTCCCTTCATCCGCACAGAAAACCGCCTCAAAATTCGATTCATAATCGATGTTGAGGCGGTTTTTTAAATTAAAGATATTATAAGTATTAATTATATTTCATTCTCTCGGATACAAATTCGCTTTTATAGAAGAGGATAGGTTCACTTTAAATCAAAGCAGATGAACATTTCAAAGGAAAACATTGACGCATTAAACGCGGTTATCAAATTAACTGTTGAAAAAGAGGACTACGCAAAAAGAGTGGACGATGTCTTAAAAGACTATCGTAAGCGCGTTAATATGCCAGGTTTCCGCCCAGGCAAAGTGCCAGCCGGAGTTGTTAAAAAAATGTATGGCAAGCCTGTTATGGCTGAAGAAGTAAATAAATTAGTTTCTGAAAGCCTTCACCAATATATTACAGAAAATAAGCTTGATTTATTAGGGGAACCTCTTCCATCTGAAACTCAAGAATTAATTGACTTTGATACAACTGAGAATTTCGAGTTTGTATTTGATTTAGCCATTGCTCCTGAAGTAGACATTAAATTGAGTAAGCGTGAGAAATTGCCTTTCTACTCAATTACTATTACTGATGAGATGACTAAACAGCAGGTTGAAACTATTTCAGGTCGTTTTGGAACTACTGATCAAATAGAGTCAGTAAGCGAAGAAGCAATGGTGAAAGGTAACTTTGCTGAGTTAAACGATAAAGGTGAGGTTCTTGAAGAAGGCATCACTACAGAGGATACAGTTCTATCAGTAAAGATCATGAAGGATGATGCTGAGAAAGCTAAATTAATGGATGCTAAAGTTGGTGATGTAGTCACTTTCAATCCTAAGAAAGCTTTCCCAAATGATACTGAGATAACCTACATGCTTAAGATTGAGAAAGAAGAAGCTGAGAAATTGACTAGCGATTTCCAATTCACTATTTCTGAAATCACTGAATTTAAGCAACCTGAAATGAATCAGGAATTGTTTGACAAAGCATTTGGTGAAGGAGAAGTGAAATCTGAAGAAGAATTCAATGAGCGTGTTAAGGCTGATTTAGAGAATAATCTTGGCATGGAGACTGAGTATCGTTTCCAGGTTGATGCTAAAGACAAACTAATGGGTAAAGTTAAAGTTGACTTCCCTGAAGCTTTCCTTAAAAGATGGTTGTTAGCCACTAACCGTGAGAATGAAAAGTTAGATGAAACAACTATTGATTCTGAAATGCCTCGTTTCCTTGATGACTTGAAATGGCAATTGATTCGCAATAGCCTTATCAAATCAGGGGAGTTAAAGGTTGAGGAAGCTGACGTTATCGAATATGCTAAAAAATCGGCTCGCATGCAGTTTATGCAGTACGGTTTGAATAATGTACCTGATGAGCATCTTGAGAACTATGCAAAAGAAATGGTTCAGAAAGAAGACCAGCGTCGTCAGATGGCTGAAGGTGCAATAAACGACAAAGTGATGGCACACATCAAAGAGTCAGTTAAAATCGACGAAAAGGAAATTTCGAGAGAAGATTTTAACAAATTATTCGAAAATAAATAGAACAGAGATATCGTTCGGGCTGTTTAATTACTAATTTAGCATAGTAAATAAAAATTTTTGAAGATGATTGATCCAAAAGATTTCCAAAAATACGCTACAAAGCATTTAGGTGTAAACAGCCTGGTTCTTGACCAATATACATCAATTACAAACAGTTACATTTCGCCTACTATTATTGAGGAGCGTCAGTTAAATGTAGCCAGCATGGATGTGTTTTCACGTCTGATGATGGACCGCATTATTTTCTTAGGCTTACCAATTGACGATTATGTAGCCAATGTAATTCAGGCTCAGTTACTTTATCTTGAATCGGCTGATCCGTCAAAGGACATTTCGATTTATTTTAATTCGCCAGGTGGTTCCGTTCATGCCGGTTTAGGTATTTATGATACCATGCAATATATTTCATCTGATGTAGCTACGATCTGTACGGGTATGGCGGCTTCGATGGGAGCTGTATTGTTAACTGCCGGAACAAAAGGTAAACGAACTGCCTTAAAGCATTCAAGGGTAATGATTCATCAGCCAATGGGCGGTGCTCAAGGGCAAGCTTCTGATATTGAAATTACAGCTCGTGAGATTATGAAGTTGAAGAAAGAGCTTTATAATATTATTGCTGAACATTCTGGAAACACTTATAAGAAGGTGGAAAAAGATTCTGATCGCGATTATTGGATGACTGCTCAAGAGGCCAAAGATTATGGTATGATTGATGAAGTTTTGGTGCGTAATCCTAAATAAATATTGACTTAAGATATTGCGATGCAGATTCAACCTTTTTGGTTGACTCTGCATTCGTGTTTAAAATAACTTTATGGATAAGTGTTCTTTTTGTGGTAGAGAGAGGAAAGATACAAACCTGTTAATTGCAGGTGTATCAGGTCATATTTGTGACAATTGTATTGAACAGGCGCATTCCATTTTGGATGAAGAATTCAAGAAAAAGAATTCGTTTGATGTTGATGACATTACACTACTTAAGCCTCTTGAGATTAAGAAATTTCTCGATTTATATGTAATTGGTCAGAATGAGGCGAAAAAATACCTCTCGGTTGCTGTGTACAATCACTACAAAAGATTGATGCAAAAGAGCTCTACAGATGAAGTGGAGATCGAAAAATCGAATATCATATTAGTGGGTGAGACAGGTACCGGAAAAACCCTATTAGCTCGTACCATTGCTAAAATGTTACATGTTCCGTTCACCATTGTAGATGCAACAGTATTGACCGAAGCCGGTTATGTAGGTGAGGATATTGAAAGTATTTTAACACGTTTACTTCAAGCTGCCGATTACAATGTGGAAGCAGCCGAAAAAGGTATTGTCTTTATCGATGAGATAGATAAAATAGCCCGTAAGAGTGATAATCCATCTATCACACGTGATGTTTCGGGAGAAGGTGTTCAGCAGGGGTTACTTAAATTATTGGAAGGATCCATAGTGAATGTGCCACCACAAGGAGGCCGAAAGCATCCTGAGCAAAAGATGATTCCGGTTAATACCAAGAATATCTTATTTGTTTGTGGTGGTGCTTTTGATGGTATCGATCGAAAAATCGGACAGCGTTTAAACACAAAGGTAGTGGGTTATATGGCCAGTAAATCGAAAGAAAAGCTGGATACTCAAAACCTCTTGCAATATATTGCACCGCAGGATTTAAAATCCTTTGGTTTAATTCCTGAAATTATTGGTCGTCTTCCTGTACTAACCTATTTGCAGCCATTGGATCGTGAGATTCTACGCCGCATATTAACTGAGCCTAAAAACTCAATTATCAAACAGTACGAGAAATTATTTGAGATTGACAACATTAAGTTAGTTTTCGATGACGAAGTATTGGAGTATGTTGTAGATAAAGCCGTTGAGTTTAAACTTGGAGCTCGTGGATTACGTTCGATATGCGAAACTATAATGATTGACTCAATGTTTAATGCACCTTCAGGTGAAGAGAAAGAGTTGGTTATTAGCTTGGACTATGCTAAACAAAAAATTGAACATGCCAACATTGCCCGATTAAAGGCAAGTTGATCATTCAATTAGCACAATATTTACAGAGCTTGACTATTATAGTCAGGCTCTTTTTATTAGCTCATTTCACTTTTTCATTATTTTATCAGCAACTTCCT
The DNA here is from genome assembly GCA_947503525.1 of uncultured Carboxylicivirga sp. Taxonomy (GTDB): domain Bacteria; phylum Bacteroidota; class Bacteroidia; order Bacteroidales; family Marinilabiliaceae; genus Carboxylicivirga. The sequence continues at coordinate 691,989 of CANNEA010000002.1, forward strand.
GAGCGTCACGGCTAAATTTGTCATCACCCTTAAGTTTCCATTCGCCAGTTTTTTCGATGTAATACTTAACTGTTTTTTCAAGAACTACTGCATAACCTCCATGTGAAGCCAGCAACTTTTGTACCTCTTTAATATAGTCTTTCATGCGTGAATCATTTTCCAGCACCAATTCCCACAACCTGTTCATACGCTTAGATTGTTCCTTGTAAATTGGATCTATTGATTTATGCGCCATTAAAAAAAGAGAAAGTGCTTTCGCTTCGGGTGATGGTTTTTCTTTTCTTCTATCCATACTGTTTATTATGCATTTAAATAATGTGGCAAAAGTAGTTTAATAATTCCATACCAATTGATTTTAATTGGGTTTTTCGAATTCACAATATTAGTCTAACAAATATCTGTTTTAACTTAACCTAAGCGGTGTAATTTTCGTATATTATGTTCTTCCACAAGGAATAAAATCTGTATGAGACGAATATTATCCATAGCATTACTGCTGTTTACGGTCATTGGTATGGCTTGTGCGCAATACTTTGGGCAGAACAAACCGTCTTATAAGGAATTTGATTTTGAGCTCTACAAAACCCCTCATTTTGAGCTTTATCATTATTTCGAAAACCCTGAGCTGGTAAAGCACCTGGGGCAATTAAGCGAGAAGTGGTACTACTACCATCAGCAGGTATTAATTGATACCTTCTACACTCGAAATCCCATAATTTTTTACTCCAATCATGCCGACTTTCAGCAAACCACAGCCGTTAGTAGTCGCATTGATGTTGGTACTGGTGGAGTAACAGAAGGTTTAAAGCGAAGGGTAGTTCTTCCTGTAACTTTTAGTCATCATCAAACCGACCATGTATTGGGCCACGAATTGGTTCATGCTTTTCAGTATCACATGTTGGAAGTGGATGATGAAATCAGCTTAATGTCGATTAACAATATTCCTTTGTGGATGATTGAAGGAATGGCTGAATTCTTATCAATCGGAAGTATTAATAGTCAAACCAATCTTTGGATGAGGGATGCATTGATTAATGATCACTTTCCCACGCTAAAGGACATGACCCATAGCTATCGCTACTCACCCTATCGTTTTGGACATTCGTTCTGGGCCTTTATCGCATATAAATACGGTGAGCAATATATTCCCCGATTATTTAAAGCAGCTGCACATAACGGGTACGAACAAGCCATTGGAGATGTATTAATGTTGTCTACTGATTCCTTATCTGTTCTCTGGGAACAAACCCTTAGGGATCATCTACTGCAATCTTCTGTTGATTCTACATTCTCAATCGCAGGGGATCGCATTCTTTCGAAAAAGAATAGCGGACGATATAACCTGAATCCATCAATTAGCCCCGATGGAAAGTATTTGGTTTTTCTGTCCGAACGCGATTTATATGACATTGATTTGTTTATGGCCAATGCAAAAACAGGAAATGTAGTCTCGCGTTTGTACACGGCAACCAGCCATGATGAGATTGATGCGTTAAACTATTTGGAGACTTCGGGTTCGTGGTCGCCGGATAGTAGATATTTTGTATTTGTTGCATTTGTACAAGGTCAATCCACTTGTATGGTTTTCGATGTTAAGAAACGGCAAATTATTAAGGAATTGAGTTTTGATTCCATTGATGAATTGAGCTGGCCGGACTGGTCGCCCAATGGTGAGCATGTGGCATTCTCAGGTCTGAAACAAGGTCAATCAGATATTTATGTCTACAATATAGAACAGGAAAAATTAACTAATCTCAGTAATAATACCTATTCGGCCATGCAACCGTCATGGTCGCCTAATGGAGAGTACATTTATTACACAACAGATGAACCCTCAGCGAGTCATTTGTCTAATACAAGAGCCTACTATAATATAGCCCGTGCTGAATTAAGCAGTGCCGAAACCAAAGTTTTTCAAACTTTTGAAGGAGCCAAAAATCTTAATCCGGTTGGTATAGGTGATGGGGATGATATATTGTTCCTTTCCGATTATGATGGGAGACGAAATCTCTATTCCTTAAATTCAAGGACAGAAAAAATTCATCGGCTTAGTAATTATCCTACTGGTATAATGGGAATGACAGAATATTCTCCTGCTTTAACAGTAGCCAAAGATACTATTTGTTACACCATGTTGTGGGATGGTGAATTCTCAGTTTATCGAACTTCATTAGATTATCTGAATTCGCAAAAAGAGGAAGTAGAAGATCGGAAATCCATACTCTCTGCTTCACGACTGGTGCCTTTTTCGCCTATTCCTTCTCAGATTGAAACCAATCTCTATTTTAATCGACAGCCCTATGCCTTAAGCGTGGATAGTTTTTTCAATGATGAGATACAACGAAAATTCAGGTTGGATTATGTGGGAAATGTGCATGCCGGGGTAATGACAGGCAGATTTGGAACAGGTATGGCTGGCAGCATTGAGGCCATGTTTAGTGATATTTTGGGGCGTAACATGTTGTATACGGCTTTGAGCATAAATGGAGAGGTTTATGATTTTGGTGGACAGGTGGCGTACATCAATCAACAAAAGAGAATAAAGGTCGGGGGAGGACTCTCCCATATCCCATATCGCTATGGGAGTTATGTGCAGGATACAGAAATATTGGAAGACGGTACAGAAGAGAAAACCTTAAGCTATCTGTTCCGACGGACCTTTGAGGATAAGGTGTCATTATTTACATTCATTCCCATTAATAAAACCAAACGTTTGGAATTTGGTGCTTCATATGCCATGTACAACTACAGGATTGAGAAAATTCGTAACATTAATTCGTACACCCAGTTGTATTCTAAAAACAAAGAACGAATGCCGGCACCTTCGGGATTTGGAACTGGCATATTGGATGCAGCCTATGTTATTGATAATGCAAAGATGGGTTTGGCTTCTCCAGTCGAAGGAAAACGTCTTAGGGTGCAGGTGGAGCATTATCTGCATAAGCTGAAAATGCAGACCTTATTAATTGATTTCAGACGCTACTTTTTTGTCAAGCCATACAGTTTTGCTTTTCGCATATACCATTATGGACGCTATGGTGTAGATGCTGATAGTGACCGAATGACTGAACTTTTTCTTGGCTCACCTTGGTTTGTTCGCGGATATGATACAGGTGGTTTTTATGGTGATGAAACAGAAAATGGAAATACCATTAGCATGAATCAACTTATCGGTTCAAGAATGATTGTGACAAATCTGGAATGGCGCATACCCTTTACCGGACCTAAAGAATTAGCCATGCTTCCTTCCAACTTTTTATTTAGCGAATTGGCATTATTTATAGATGGCGGAGTAAGTTGGAATAAGCAGAGCCAACCCGTTTTTAGTCTTACTACAAATGAACGTCACCAACGAATACCGGTTTTCAGTGGGGGCTTGGCTTATCGAATCAACTTATTTGGAGCGATGGTAATTGAGCCATTTTATTCGTTCCCATTTCATCAACGGCAGTTTAAGAAAGGTGAGTTTGGCATGAATATATTTGCGGGATGGTAGTTTTTAAAAGCTAATAGCTATCGACCATTTAGTGCCAAAGGATTAATTTCCGTTATTCCTTAACATCAAATAATGCCTGACTTTTTCTACTTTATATGATGAATACACTAATTTAAACCATTACTAAATTAGACCTTGTTTCTCGTTTTTGAACTCAAAATTATTATCTTGGTAGTGTGGGGCAGATGATTAAGGGACGGATGATGTTAATCACAAAACGATCCTAATGAAACATCAAAGCCGGATAATTCCGACTTCAGGAATACTTTTTGCTGTCGAAAGAGATACATTTTTCGACAGGATTTATACGTGTTATCAGCAAATATTATTTTATACTCATTTAAATTTTTTCAAGCTGAAACCTTGTGAAAATAGAGATGCGTTTTACCAATATCTAACAGCTATTGGCTAGGTGTTTATTTGACTATTCATTTATTAACTAAAATATCAAATCTATGATGAGTTCAGTTTTTTGGTTTATTCCAATTGCATCAATAATTGCTTTGGTGTTTGCCTGGATATTTTTTAAATCCATGATGAAAGAATCCGAAGGTACGGATAAGATGAAGGAGATAGCGCAACACGTGAGAGATGGTGCAATGGCTTACTTAACCCGCCAGTATAAAGTGGTTGGAATAGTTTTCTTAGTATTATTTATCATTTTAACCTTTCTGGCCGTGATTGGGGTGCAAAACCCATTTGTGCCGATTGCATTTTTAACCGGTGGTTTCTTCTCGGGCTTATGTGGTTTTCTTGGAATGAAAACGGCTACTTTTGCCTCTGCTCGAACTGCTCATGGTGCTTCCAAGTCGCTTAATCAAGGCTTGAAAGTAGCATTCCGTAGTGGTGCAGTTATGGGACTTATTGTAGTAGGATTTGGTTTAATCGATATAGCACTTTGGTATTGGTTATTGAATTATATATATGACCATAATGTATGGGGACTAGGTTTATCAGTAGCTCAGGAAGTAAGTCTTGGGGATGCATGGTCTCCGGAAATGGCAATGAATGGTGAATGGACACATGCCAAGATGGTTCACATTACCACTACCATGTTAACCTTTGGTATGGGAGCCTCAACTCAGGCATTGTTTGCCCGTGTTGGTGGAGGTATTTATACAAAAGCAGCTGATGTTGGTGCCGACCTTGTAGGTAAAGTGGAAGCTGGTATCCCTGAAGATGACCCTCGTAATCCTGCAACTATTGCTGATAATGTGGGTGACAATGTGGGTGATGTAGCAGGTATGGGTGCTGATTTATATGAATCCTATTGCGGTTCAATATTAGCCACTGCCGCCCTAGGTGCTGCAATCTCAATGAATGGAGGTTCCTTTAATGAAAAGGCCATTATTGCTCCAATGATAGTTGCTGCCATTGGTATTATATTCTCTATTCTGGGTATATATATGGTACGAACTAAGGAAGATGCTACAGCTAAAAATTTATTGAACTCCTTATTAGTTGGAACGGCAGGAAGTTCTGTATTTATACTAATTGCAATAGCTATAATGGCCTATCTTGACTGGTTCGGTTGGGGAATTTTCGGATCTGTTGTTGCAGGATTATTAGCTGGAATTATAATTGGTCAGGGAACCGAATATTATACTTCAGATGGTTATAAACCAACTCAGGGAATTGCCAAACAAGCCATGCAAGGTCCAGCCACTACCATTATTGATGGTATTGCTGTTGGTATGTATTCAACATGGATTCCGGTTGTAACCATTGTTGCGGGTATTATAGCAGCTTTTGGTTTTGCCGGTGGATTTACTGATTTTGGTGAAGGTGTTTATGGAATTGGATTTGCTGCCGTTGGAATGTTATCTACTTTAGGAATTACTTTGGCAACGGATGCCTTTGGACCTATTGCTGATAACGCAGGAGGTAATGCTGAAATGGCCAATCTACCTGAAGAAGTGCGTGAACGTACTGATGCTTTAGATATGTTGGGTAATACTACCGCTGCCACAGGTAAAGGTTTTGCCATTGGTTCAGCAGCATTAACTGCTATGGCTTTAATGGTAGCCTATATGGAAGAAGTTCGTATCTGGTTAAAGAAGGTTCCGGAGTTGGGTGATAAGTTTTTGGAAGTGACTGGAGCGGAAAGCTTAACCAATGCCACTATGCAAAACTTCATTGATTACTATAATCTGAATGTATTTAACCCAATGCTTTTGGCCGGATTGTTTATTGGAGCCATGATGGCTTTTGTATTCTGCGCCATGACCATGAAAGCTGTCGGACGCGCTGCCGGTGCCATGGTGGATGAAGTTCGTCGTCAGTTCCGTGAGATACCTGGAATCCTGGAAGGAACGGGTAAACCGGAATATGCGAAATGTGTAGCTATTTCAACTAAGGGTGCTCAACGGGAAATGTTAGTGCCTTCGATATTAGCCATTGCGGTACCTATTATAGTTGGATTATTACTAGGTGTAGCAGGTGTAATCGGATTATTAATGGGCGGATTAGTAACCGGATTTACTTTAGCCGTGATGTTAAATAACTCAGGTGGAGCCTGGGATAATGCCAAAAAATACATTGAAAAAGGGCACCATGGTGGTAAAGGTAGTGAAGCACATCATGCCGGTGTAGTTGGTGATACTGTTGGTGATCCATTTAAAGATACTTCTGGTCCTTCACTTAATATCTTAATTAAGTTAATGACTATGGTTTCTGTTGTCATGTCGGGATTAACCGTTATCTATTCTTTATTCTAGAATTTAATTAACAGATATATTCAAAGGCTGCTCTAATGGGTAGCCTTTGTTGTTTGAATTTATTCTAAGGTATCGAAAGCAAAGAAAAGGAATGAACTATAATCCTATTAAGAGTTTGTTTTCTTTGTCTTTTTATAAATCAATTCAATTATAAAGTTGGGAATAAGCGGTACAAGCAAGATGATAAACTTATTTATTAGGCCTGTAATCTTTTCAGGCTTCTTTTTAAATAAGGCAATAACACCTGCTTTGGCCACTTCCTCAGCTTTTTTCATGATACCAAGTTTTATGGCCAATGGCATATTGACTTTTTCAGGATCATATAGAGCAGTGGCTGTTGCTCCTGGTAGTAGGCAGCTTACATTAACATTTTCATTTTTAAGCTCAGTTCTTAAAGCCCTTGAAAAACGACGTATAAATGTTTTTGTAGGGCCATACAAGGCAATGGTAGGGTAAGGCATAGCCGATGATATTGATGAAACATTCAGAATGTATCCTTTTTTGTTTATTACCATTTGCTCGGCAAATAATCGACATAACATTACCGGAGTATTCATATGAAGTTGAAGAATAGAACTAGTAGTTTTCATATTAATATTAAGTACTTCACCATATACCAGAATACCCGCATTATTAACCAGAACTTCCACTAAGAGCTCATTGTTTTTACAATAATTAAAGATAATATCCGCCGCATTACTCTGGCTCAGGTCACAGTCGATTGTCTTTACCTGAACGGAGTAATTCTCTTCTAATTCTGCTTTTAGTTGATCCAGTTTGTCAGATTGATTACTTACCGCAAGTATAGAATAGCCTTTGATCGCAAGCTCTTTGGAAATATGCCAACCTATTCCTGAAGAGGCTCCTGTAACCACAGCATATTTAGTTTTTTCTTCAATCTTTATTGGGTTCGATACCATGATTAATTTCACTAGGTATTAAAACATTAGTTTTAAAGATAACAGAACTTTATAAGAAAGTATTATCCTCTGTCAGGATTAAGCGGTTCACTAATATTGCCATGGATACATCTTAAATACAAAAAGAGGCCATCTAAAATAGATGGCCTCAGACTAAAGGTTAAATTAATAATGGGGATTATTTTGCGGTAACAGGATTTGCTATCGGGTAGGTATATTTAAAGTATCGAATTCCAACAAATGCATAAAAGATTATGGCTGTAAGTATTGATGTCATAATAACTGCCTGTAGTCCAATTGATGGGACAAACAATTTATGCACAAAGGAACCTAATACAGCATAGCCAACAAAAGGACAAATAAAGGCCCATAGCGTGACGTAGTATTCCTTCCTGAAAAAGTCTTTCTTAAAATAATTTTTTAGCATACTGATGCCGAAGGCAAAGTACCAGGTTTGAAATGCAAATGGAATAGCAACAACAAGCTTATAATAGATATCAATATGAGCTCCAAACTGATGTTCGAAGTAATGGCCTAACCTAAAGAATGAAATAGCATACAATGTTGTAATTGGAATAACAATTAAAAAGCTTGGAAGAAATTGTCTCTCAGGCATTCCATTCATACTAAAGTGGCTTTTGAAAATCGAAACCAGTTTAACCAATAAAAGAAAAAGCCCCATTGATCCGGAAGTAAAGGTCATAAAGGCCGCTGTATTTGCAATTGTCGCATCCTTGGCCATGGCGGCAATTCCCGTCCCTGCCACGGTAACCATTCCTAAGGCAAATGGATGAAGTAACCAGCCAAAACTCAATTTGGATAAATCGAAATCCTTTTCAAATGCACTCTTAAGAATTTTGATTTCAGATCTCATCAAGAATAACCAAAGGATGGCCCACATTATAAGTGCCGGTAACATCAATGATTGGAAATTACTTTGAAGTGCCGGTACAAAAAAGCGAATTACCCCTATAAACACATTAAAGGTCATTCCCAAACTGGTGTACATTGCCAGTATGCTCGTATTGCGCTGCGGATCTGAAATGTAGATTTTGTAATCATTTGTTTTTGAAAAACCAATAAGCTTTGAAATAAGTGATGCTGTAAGTACCAGATGTAGAATACTAAAAACGACCATAATTGCCATCAGTATTCCAAAGGCCATTTTGCTGCCTGGAGTGTTTGCCAGATTCATGACTTGATCAAAAGTGATTAAACCTTTACCATGTGGTAAGATATATTGAAAGTATACGAATGGTGCTACTGCAATACCTCCAGCACCTACAGAGGCCAGAAATGATAGTGGATTAAAATTTTTCATTAGTTTGTATTTTATGGATTATTTATTTCGATGAACTAAAAAATTGTGGTTTAACAATGAGCATTACCCATCCAAAATAATTTGGATCTACTTCATGTAGTGTTTTAGTAGTAATGTCGCTATAACCATAAGCCATTTGGTTTTTTATATCAGATATCTGACCATAACTCAAGCCGGCTTTAAGAATAATGTCTTTACTTGCTTTGTGGGTATATAAAATATCGAGATAGTGTCCTAAGCCACCTTTCCAGTATACAGGATTACCGTTTTCATCCAGTTCTGATCCGATTGGTTTATTGGTATCCGGATTTATACCTGTGTGTGCCCTTACTTTGGTAGTTAAACTTGGCATATAAAATCCGGCTTCAATAATATTTTTCTTATTTATATTGTATTTGGCTTTTATATATGGGTCGAAGTATCCACCACCTTTTGTCCCAACCAGGTAGCTATCCTGAATGATAAAGTGATTCATATAACCTCCATAATAGGGGACTCTAGCACTTTGCAATAAATCAAAGGAATGACGAGTATTGTTATAATCTTCATCGGTATTTGAGTAATCATGACCAGAGATTAATTCCATTCCCAGCGATAACTCAAGCTTTTTATTACTTGTTCGTACGCCAAGCTGAGCCGTAATCATATAGGCAGAAATGGATTTATAGTCCCCATCACTTCCTCTTTTCATATCAGTTCCATGCTGATAATAGGCGGAGGTGTAAGCAAATAAACCATTGTCAGAACCCTTTCCACGATTATAGGATAGATTTAATCCATGAGTCCCAGTCCCTAAAACCGCATTGTTGCTAATATCCGTTTTACCGGCTAAGGTGAAAATGAGGGCTGCATTTAATTTTGGGCTAAACGTTTTACTTAGATGAAGGAAGTTCATTGATTTTAACTTATCTGATTCCCATTCCGAATTATCCACAATAATGCCCATGGTTGATCCATTGTTGTTGTAGGAGAAGCCTAAGTCAACTTTAAGCTGCTTCTCTTTATTTGAATAATGATATAATAAGCCATCATAGTTCTGTCCCGAGGTCCAAAAATTACGAGACGAAAGAATACGCATATCGTCATATTTCCATTCCTGACGGCCAATACGCAAACCTGAATTATCGTTTAGCTTTAAATCGATCCATGCCTCATACACCCCAAAACTATACGAACTGCTTTCTGTACCGGTTTTATTGACAATATCATCCGATCCCCAAATACGAGCATCTTGCAAGGTTAATCTAGAGCTGTATTTAGGGGTAGTGTAATTAAAGCTAATCCGTGATCGTTGATCGAAGGACAAACGGTTTTGATCATTTTTTAATGCTGGAAATTTGAATCCGTTCTCAACAATCCCTCTGGGCCTGAATTCACCGTCGACGGAAAACTGCGCGTAAGAGCTAGAAACAAAGCTGATTAGAATGACCAATAATGCGTAATAATTCTTTTTCATTTTATAGTCTGTTTAGATGATTCAAAAGTATTTTAGAGGATTTGATCACCCAACAGATTGAGGCTTGGGTATGCAGGCTATTAATCTGAAAAATTATAGTTGATTTCCTATCATACCATAGTTTGTTCGCGAATAGATGGCTAAATCCACTTTATGATTGGATACTGAGAATTTGCATTATTTTTGTAAAGTTTTAAACAGAACTTAGTATGGAAGAGCAAAAAAGCTTGCAATCAAGTTCGGAGTGCTTTAAGTATTTAAGTGACGATGAACTGGAGTTGTTGCTTGATAAAAAGAAGCGCATTACCTACCTGAAAGGTGAAAATGTAATGAAGCAAGGTGCATTTGCCACTCATGTCATTTATGTCATCGAAGGTTTGGTTCGGGTTTATCTTCAAACCACTACTCAGAAACAAATCAACTTGCGACTAATGAATCAGGGTGAATTTATGGCGTTTTCTTCCGTTTTTGGAGAAAAGGAATACCCTTATTCAGCCATTGCGCTGACCGACACAACTGTTTGTATGGTCGATAAGTTGGCACTTCAGCAATTACTAATTAAGAATCCAGAATTTGGCTTGCAAATCACCTCTCGAAACTATAATAGTGAGCAGCGTTACCTTGAGATTATTAGTAATGTTTCTTATAAGCAGATGCGTGGTAAATTAGCCTCAACATTGATTTATTTATCCGGGTTTGAAGAAAGTGGGCAGGAAGTTTACAAGTATATGAACCGACAGGATATTGCAGACTTTGCTTCTATTACCAATGAGAGTGCCATTAAGTTTTTAAAGGAATTTGAGAAAGATGGAATTATTCAACTTGAAGGACGCGACATTAAAATTCTTAATAAAAACAGCTTAGAATTAATAAGTAAAAACTCTTAAAAGCATTTCTTCAGAACTTATCCGTTGCAATGATTTAGTTCATACTTATACTCTGCTGGACAATCTTTATAATAACATCTTATTGTATAACCTTAAAAAGTCTCTTCTTCGTTTTATTTCGTACGGACAAGATAAAGCTTATTAGTGCATAACTGGTAATGGGTATAAATAACAGCATTGTAATAATGTAATTTATATCATAAATGGATACAAATAAGTAGCTGGCTAAACCGGCAGCAATCAATACAAGTGCCACTAGTTTGAAGATATTAGCATAACATTTAATCACAGACTGATTATTCTCCTTCACGACCACCAGTTTGACAAAAAATGAAATAAAAGATGAAAAGTTTATTCTTATTTTAGTTGAATAGCTCTTTCTCCTTTTATCAACAATTGCAAATAGCTTTGAAGCATTTAAGTCATCAATAATATTTTGATATTTGAGAATAGAAAAACTGTACTTGCCAACTGGAATATATAAGATCATAAGCTTTTATTTATCATCAAACAATAATGGGATAACACCTATAAGATACGTCTTTTCAATAAGAAATTGAATTTTATTGGTGTTCTGACTTAATTATTTTCAGAATACTCAAACCCATTTTCAAAATAATAAATCTTTCATGCCTATGGAATATTATACTTCACTGCATAAACATGACCATCAGCACTGGTAAAATAAACTACACCATTTTCGTACATCGGGGTAGATAATATTGACCCCATATTTAAGAGCTTTTTTTCAGAAGTTTTATAGTTGGCACCGTATAATTCAAAATCGGCTCTGAACTTATCATTATTATCAAATACCTGATGATAGTTTTCCTGATGCCCCAGAGTTTCAAATCGAGCTATTTCTTCTCCTGATTGTGGATTCAATGCATATAGCAATCCATTGTGTGAGCCAAATACCAAAGCTTCTTCAATTATAGTGGCTTCTCCAAATATGCGCATGTTAACTTCTTTTTTCCACCTAATAATGCCAGTCTTCGCATTCATGCAAATCATTTTATGACCATCTGACAAGCCAAAATATAAATGTCCATCGTGGAAAATCGGAGATGCAATGATCCAGCCTTGTGGTTCTCTGTAATTCCAATGACACTTTCCGGTTTGGGCATCTAATGCATATAAGTTATAATCGCGTGATCCAAAATAGACTATTCCATCCTTTATCAGAGGAGCTTTGGGAATAGCTCCGATAGGAAAGTATTGAGCACCCAATGTTTTAAACTTCCACTTAAGTGCCCCGTCTTTTGGATCAATTGCATATAAGTGCCCGTCGAAGCTGGAAATAAACAAGGTGCCATCCTTTAATACCGGATTAGCGTGGATTATACCTTCTGATTTAAAATTCCATAGTTCTTTTCCAGTAGTGGCATCAATGGCATATACGCAGGAATCGCCACATCCCCAATAAATAGTTTGCCCTTCTATCAATGGAGTAGATAGATAATAATCCCAAATATCCTTCTCCTGTTCTCCTTTACTATTAAAGCTCCAGACTGGATTATTACTTTTTGTATCCAGGCAATGAAGTATTCCTGTGTTGGAGGCAAACACAATATTTTCTCCTGACAATGCAGCACTTGAGAATTTATTTCCATCAGTTTTATAAGTCCAATTTATTGTACCATCATTTTTATTTAGAGCATAAAACACACCATCTCCGCTTCCTATATAGAGATTGTTATCATCGGTAATAGAAGAAGCATAAATTGGACCTTCGGTTTTTAAGGACCAATGTTTAGTGAATTGGGCATAAGTAGATAAGGATGATACAAAGATTAAGCTTAGGATAAGAAGTTTCATATCTGGGGTTTTTGAGTTAACTATTTAAGGACAGTTTGTATGGAAAAAACCCTTATTTATAAAACTTGCTCTAATATTGATGAAAGGCCTGCGAAACAAAATGCAATACTTCCGGAAGTGAGGATCGCCAGTAAGTCCAGGTATGAGCTCCATTTCGCACTCTGTATTCGTGTCTCACTTTCTTCTTTGTCATGGCGATATGAACCAAACTATTGCCTTCATATAAAAAATCATCATCCCCACAATCGATATACCAGCGCACACTATTAATGGTTTTAACAGGTAGGCTTTCAATAAGTGAAAGGGCATTATGTTGTTTGTAGTAATTTCGCAGTTCTTCTTCTGAAAGCTTATTGTCGTCTTTTATAAAACGCGTATTGAAAGATTCAAAACTTAGTTCTCCTACATATGCACTTAAGGGACATGCCGAAGAAAATAACTCGGGATGGTGCAAGGCATACATAAATGAGCCACCTCCACCCATTGATAAGCCGGCTATAGCTCGAAAGCGCTTTTCGCCTTTAATACGATATGTCTTCTCAACATAAGGCATTAATTCTTCAAAGAAGAAATCTTCATATTTCCATTCTCCATCAGGTGAATTAAAATAGCCTCTTTGGCCGGTTTGAGCATCCGGCATAACAATGATCATTGGTGTTGCTGTCCCCTCGTTTATAGCTTTATCGGCTATGTGTAACACTTCACCAAATTGTACCCAACCAGTTTGGTCATCTCCGGCACCATGCAACAAATAAAGTACTGGATAGGAACGATCAGAAGTTTCATAATCTGCTGGTAGATAGATGGCAAAATGTCTTTCACTCTTAAGTATTTTGCTATCCATGGATAGTTTGTCAAATACTTTACCGGATTGTGCATTTGCCACATTTAGACAAAAACTAAATGCAATTAGCCAGATTGAAATTTTCATGTTTAGGACCTTTAAAAGTTTATTTCAACTAAGATAAGAAATACGATTGTGAAATAGTCAATAGCAGAATGCAAAGCTAAGTACTCTGCACATCTATGAATAGAGTATCTCAGATATTAATCTGACCACAATCATTCTTTAAGTTAAATCAAACAGGATCCTTTAAAAGTTAAAGTATGGAATGCAAGCCAAGCTTATTGCCTTCAGTATCTTCGAAATGTGCCATAAAACCATTTTCTCCAATATCTGTTTTTGGTAGCAATATTCTGCCTCCCGATGGTTCAACTCGTTCAAGAATATCACTAAGGTTGTCACCGCCATTTAAATAAACAATGCTTCCCGTTTTAGATGGCACATAACCTTCACCTTTGATAATGCAGCCTCCAATGCCACCGTTTTCTAAATCGGCTGGGAAAAAGGCTGATTTCAAACCCATGCCTTCCATAAGAAACATCTCTTTGCCTAATATAGACTCATAAAAACGTTTAGCTCTATCAAAATCAATTGCTGGAATTTCAAACCAATTAACTGCATTTTTCATATCACCCAGATTTTGTTTTCTCACCTTTAAATGCCAATTACGTGAATGTATTTCAGATATTCAAGTCCAATATAAAAGATTGATGAGAAGATACCATCTCAATACTAAAAATATCCGGTATTAATAAAATCAAAAGGGATTATATGGATTCCTCAAACCCGGCGAGATAAAGGTATTTGGAGGTAGTCCGATATAATTTGAGTTACGATATGGATTACGATTAACACCAAATTCGGCATGTACACGAAAGTGATCAGAAAACTTATACCCAACAAATGCAGATGCTCCAATAGAATTAAAATTAGTCATTGGTGGAGCTAATTCATTTTGTTCAAACATTAGTGTTTCAGTCATTACAGATGCTCCAACATAAAGCTTTTCATTAATGTTGTAGGCACCTTGTGCATACAAGGCAAGGTGATTTACTGTGCCACTGGTTGTGGCAGCGTAACCTGGATAAATCCACAATGGCATATCATGAAAAGTACTTCTGGCTATAATAGGAGTAACATTAAATTGCCATTTGGCATTAGGTGCAAATGATAGATGAGGAGCAACATATAAGTTGGTTCCATAACCGCCATCAAAATTAACCGAAACACTCGTTCCTACCTCAACTCCAAAATCAAATGGATTGATCTTATTATCTAATACATGTTGATTACCAGGTAATAAATGTTGATGTAATAAAGAATCTGATAAGGAGAAAATAGTAGAATCGTTTGAAGATATTGGTTCTGACTCATCCTGAGCATTGGCAATGTATGCCATGCAGAAAACAAGTAAAGCCATGATGTATCTTCCCATATTTATTCCTTTTTTATCTCTGGAAAAGTAACAATAATCGTACCGAATACAAAAAAGGATAGAGATTTTATCCAAATACAAAAGGCCATCCGAAACAGGATGGCCTTCGATATGATGATTTAATGCATTCTTATTTCATGGCTTTGTATGCATTTACCAAACCATTTGTAGAAGCATCGTGTGATGTTACTTTATCGTCACTTACCAACTCAGGTAAGATGGCATTGGCCAGTTGTTTGCCCAATTCAACACCCCATTGATCAAAACTGTATATGTTCCAGATAATTCCCTGTACAAATATCTTTTGCTCATACATAGCTATCATCGCACCAAGAGTTCTTGGATTAAGCTCTTTCATTAAGAATGAGTTAGTAGGGATATTTCCTAAGAATACTTTATATGGAAGTAAGGCTCCAATTTCAGCTTCAGATTTACCAGCAGCTTCAAGTTCAGTTTTAACTTGCTCAGCAGTTTTTCCAACCATCATGGCTTCGGTTTGAGCAAAGAAGTTAGCTAATAGCTTTGGATGATGATCACTTAATGGGTTATGGCTCTTGGCTGTGGCCATAAAATCACAAGGAATCAATTTAGTTCCCTGGTGAATTAGCTGATAGAAAGCATGCTGACCATTCGTTCCTGGTTCACCCCAAAGGATTGGACCAGTTTGGTAATTAACTTGCTCGCCATTACGATCGACATATTTACCATTACTCTCCATATTTCCTTGCTGGAAATAAGCTGAAAAACGATGCATGTACTGATCGTATGGTAAGATGGCTTCACTTTCGGCACCATAGAAGTTGTTATACCATATACCAATTAATGCAAGTATAACCGGCATGTTTTTATCAAAATCGCTTGATTTAAAATGTAAGTCCATGGCATGAGCACCTTCCAATAACTCAATGTAGTTATCAAAACCAATACCGCAGGCTACACTCAAACCAATTGCTGACCACAATGAGTAGCGACCTCCAACCCAATTCCAGAATGCAAACATATTGGCTGTATCAATACCAAAAGCAGCAACGGCTTCAGCATTTGTAGATAAAGCGACAAAATGGTTAGCTACAAATTTTGAATCCTTTGCAGACTCCAAAAACCAATCTTTTGCTGAATTGGCATTAGTCATGGTTTCCTGAGTGGTAAAGGTTTTGGAAGCAATAATAAATAAAGTTGTCTCAGGGTTAACTTTTTTCAAAGTCTCTGCAATATGAGTTCCATCTACATTCGAAACGAAATGCAGATTAATGTTATCCTTTTTATAAGGTTTAAGAGCTTCCGTTACCATTAGAGGTCCAAGATCAGATCCGCCTATGCCTATGTTCACAATATCACTGATTGCCTTACCGGAATATCCTTTCCACTCTCCTGAAATCACTTTATTCGAAAAGTTTTTCATTTGATCTAATACCGCGTTAACATCAGGCATTACATCTTTACCATCAACCAAAATTGGAGTATTACTACGATTACGTAGAGCAACATGTAATACTGAACGGTCTTCTGTTACGTTGATTTTATCACCAACAAACTGGCTCTCAATTGCACTCTTCAAACCACATTCTTCTGCAAGCTGAAGCAAAAGTGCCATTACCTTATCGTCAATTCTATTTTTAGAATAGTCCAAAAGGATATCCTCGAATTTCATTGAAAATTTATCGAAACGATCAGCATCTTTTGCAAAAAGATCTTTCATTTGTGTGTCTTCGAATTCGGCAAAATACGCCTCAAGTGCTTTCCACGCTTTTGTGGTTGTTGGATTGATACCTGGTAACATGCTATTTTAGTTTTTGTTATGGACTAGTTCAAGAGCTAAATACTTTATAGATTAAAGTATTGAGCATTTTCAGACTGCAAATATAAATATTAGTTTGTGAGTATGTGAACCCTAATGCTAATGAATTATCATTAAAGCTTGTGAAAAGGTGTTATTTTGTTCTATGCCTGATCTCAGATAATAAAAAGGATGAAGACTTATCTCAGATGCTCTGTTAATAATCGAACTTCCATGGCGGGCGAAATTTTTTCATAGATGATATTATACACGGCATCGGTGATCGGCATATTTACCTTGTATTTATCATTAATTTCATGGATGCTTTTTACTGCGTAATAGCCTTCAGCAATCATTAACATTTCCATTTGCGCATACTTTACAGAGTAGCCTTTACCAACCATAGTACCAAACATACGGTTTCGGCTAAACTGTGAATACGCGGTTACTAATAAGTCACCTAAATAGGCCGAACTTTTAATGTCGCGTGTAATGGGATGTACAGTATCCACAAATCGTTTTATTTCCTGAATACCATTTGAAATCAGGACAGCCTGAAAGTTATCACCGTATCCTAAACCGTGACAAATTCCCGAGGCAACTGCCATAACGTTTTTTAAAACCGCTGCATATTCAGTCCCATAGATATCATCAGATATTGTAGTCTTGATATAAGGACAGTCAAGAAACGAGGCGAATAATCGGGCACTTTTAATATTCTGACAGGCAATGGTTAAATACGATAAACGCTCCAAAGCAACCTCTTCTGCATGACACGGACCACTAATTACCCCTATTGATTCCGAAGGAACCTGATACAGTTTATGAAAGTACTGTCCGATAATAAGGTTTTCATCAGGTACCAGTCCCTTGATGGCTGAGACTATAAATTTATCCTTGAGTGGTTCTTTAAGACTGGATAAGGCTGACTTTATAAATGCCGAAGGTATAGCCAGAATTAATATATCAGATTGTTGAACGATCTCATTGATGTCATCAGATAAAAATATCTGTTCTGTATTAAACTCAACGCTGGTAAGGTAATTCGGATTGTGTTTGTATTTTTTGAAAGCAGCGATATGCGACTTATCACGAAAATACCAATTGATGGATGAAACATTGTTGAGGAGCATTTTGGCTATGGCAGTTGCCCAACTACCACTACCTATTATTCCTACCTTTGAAGATTCATCCATTTGTTTGAGATTGTATTGTACTTATAAAAATAAAACAAAAAAGGCAAAAAGCCTTTTTTGTTTATTATTTAATTCTTAATAATTTATGCTAACCAAGCTTTAACATCATCCTGAGAAGGATTGGTTAAGCCTAATTTGTTTTTCTTATTGTAGCCGCAAATGTCTTGAAATAGTTTGCCAGGCTTAGCTTCCTTAAGTGCACTCACCTTGTTGTATCCGGTTTTGCGCACCACTTCAATCCATTCAGCAGGAATTCCTAATTCAGCAAATAATTCATCGGTATCAACTTGTTCCTTTTTTTCAGGTCGCATTTGTGGGAAGAATAATACATCCTGAATAGAATCCTGACCTGTCATAAACATGGTCAAGCGGTCGATGCCAATACCCATACCTGAAGTAGGAGGCATGCCATATTCCAAAGCACGAACAAAATCCATATCAATAAACATGGCTTCGTCATCCCCTTTTTCGGATAATTTCATTTGCTCCTGAAAACGGTCTAATTGATCGATAGGGTCGTTAAGCTCGGTATATGCATTACACAATTCCTTACCATTAACCATCAGCTCAAAACGCTCAGTTAAGTCAGGATTATCTCTGTGCTTTTTACACAATGGTGACATTTCAACCGGATAATCGGTAATAAACGTTGGCTGAATCATATGGCCTTCACATTTCTCACCAAAAATCTCATCGATCATTTTACCTTTACCAAAGGTCTCATCAATTTCAATGTGCAACTCATCACATACAGTACGAAGTTGAGTTTCATCCATACCTGAAATATCAATGCCTGTATGCTCCTTGATGGCATCAATCATTGTAAGGCGACGATATGGAGCTTTAAAGTCTACTTCATTATCTCCAATTTTTACCTTGGTATGTCCATGCAATGCCATGGCTACTTTTTCCAACATGGTTTCAGTAAATTCCATCATCCAGTTGTAATCTTTGTAAGCCACATAAATTTCCATTACTGTAAACTCAGGATTGTGTGTTCTGTCCATCCCTTCGTTACGGAAATCTTTTGCAAATTCATACACTCCATCGTAACCACCAACAATCAATCTCTTTAAGTACAATTCATTGGCAATTCGCATGTATAATGGAATATCCAAAGCATTGTGGTGCGTGATAAATGGACGAGCCGAAGCACCTCCAGGTATCGGTTGTAATATTGGTGTTTCCACCTCCAGATAGCCGGCATCGTCAAACATTTCACGCATGGTTTTAATAATGGTGCGACGTTTTTCAAATACCTCTTTTACCTGTGGATTAACAATTAAATCAACATAACGCTGACGGTAACGCATCTCAGGATCGGTAAAAGCATCATAGGTTTTACCATCTTTCTCTTTTACAATCGGAAGTGGTTTAAGCGATTTGCTTAATATGGTCAATTCTTTAACATGTATGCTGGTTTCGCCAACTTTAGTTATGAAGACATGACCTTTAATGCCGATAATATCACCAATATCAAGTAGCTTTTTAAATACGGTGTTATATAATGTTTTATCCTCTCCGGGACAAAGATCATCACGGTTAAGATAAACTTGAATACGGCCTTCAGCATCCTGAATTTCAGCAAAAGATGCCTTACCCATAATACGACGGCTCATTATTCGTCCTGCAATTGAAACTTCCTGAAGATTTTCCTTTTCAGGGTCAAACTTCTGTTTTATCTCGCTCGAAAAGTGCGTGTTTTTATACTCTGCTGCCGGATAGGCATTAATACCTAGTTTGTTTAGTTCTTCTAAACTTTTTCGCCTGATAATTTCCTGTTCACTCAGTTCCAACGTACTCATTCTACTTTTGAATTTTTCAGAATAAAAAATAGCAACCTAAAGTTGCCCAAATTTCGACCATTTTTAAGATGAAGTCAAAAAATCCTTGCAAAGATAATGTATTTCATCGAATTTGGCGGATTGAACTTTCAGACTCTAATTAATGTTGAAGATTAAGTGCAATTTTGCAAAGAAAAAGTATTCCAAACATGGAAATAAAACAATTTAAGAATATAGAAACTTTCCTTTTTGATTTAGGAGGAGTTATTATTGATATCGATTCAAAACGAACCATTGATGGTTTTGTAAAGCTTGGTTTTAAAGGTATTGGAGATCACATTACCCAAAGTCACCATGAAGGACTTTTTAAACAACTTGAACGTGGTGAAATTGATGAGGATACATTTATCAACAAAGTAAAGGCCTTAATTGATACCCCTGTTGAAACCAATGAAATAACCAGTGCCTGGAATCAGATGGTAGGTTCAATTCCGGCCGAAAGAGCTGAAATCATTGAAAAGCTTAAAGCTGAATTCCCTGTATATTTATTGAGTAATACAAACGGCATTCATCTCAGACATTGTGATGAAATGACGGAAGGACAAACAATTAAGGAATTATTTAATGAGGTGTTTTACTCCTATCAATTAGGGTGTAGTAAACCTGAAGCAAGTGCTTTTCAGAAGGTGATTGACCAAACCGGGCTAAAGCCGGAGACAACCTTATTTTTAGATGATTCTCAAGTTAATCTGGATGCGGCCAAAGCTCTTGGATTTCAAACCAAACTCATCACAGAAGAAGAGGATATGATAAGTTTTTTCACACAAAAAAAGGAAGCTTAAGCTTCCTTTTTACTTTTATCTCGCTATGAGACTATTTTTTTACCAATAACCATACATTATCTCGTCCTTCAGTATTTCTGGCTTTGCGCAATTCGGCGTAAGCAAGTTTGCGATCATGGAAGGCCATATATGATACTTTAAAAAATTCGGTATTTGGTCCACTTCGACGCTCGATGACACTGGATGAATAACCTTCTTTTTCAAGACGAGTCTTAAAAATTTCTGCGTTACGTTTGCTTTGGAAACTACCTGCAATTAAAAAGTACTTGTCGGCAGGTTTAGGCGCTTCAACTTTTTTGACCTCTTTTTTCACCGCTACTTTTTTAAGCGTATCAACAGCAAGTGTATCTTTCACTGCTTTCTGAACTACTTTGGTAACAGGTTTTTGAGGTTTTTCCTTAGGTTTATCTTTACATGACGTAAAGCTGATAGCAAATCCAAGAATTAAAAGGGCACTTGCGAACTTATTCATATATGACAGTTTGAATTCTACATGCATGGCATGCCTCAATCTTAATTTTCACTTGGTTAAAAGTAATAATTATGATGAGTCTCACCAATTTTTCTTAATTGAAAGTTCGAAAGATAAGCTATTATGTTAGTCTGCTATTAAACAACAAACTTATAACCAACACCTTTAATCGTTTTGATGTGATCCTGACCAATTTTTTCTCTTAGTTTTCGGATGTGAACATCTATGGTTCTATCACCAACAATTATGTTATCACCCCAAACCGCATTATATATTTCATCACGAGTGAATACCTTCTCCGGTTTGGATACCAATAAAAGTAATAACTCAAATTCTTTCTTTGGTAATACTAATTCCTCACCTGAAAGAATGATAAGGTACCGTTCTCTGTCAATGGTTAACTCGCCAATATTAATGATTTCACCGTCATCAACTTGTTTTTCCCCGGACTCACCCGGATTATATCGCTTAAGCAGAGCTTTGGCTCTTGAAATAAGAACTTTTGGTTTAATTGGTTTGGTAATGTAATCATCTGCACCGGCATCAAACCCGGCAATTTGAGAATAATCCTCACCACGTGCCGTTAGAAATGCAACTATTGAGTTTTTTAATGATGGAATGCGCTTTAATTCCTCACAGGTTTCGATACCATCCATTTCAGGCATCATCACATCCAGAATAATTAATTCAGGAAGTTCGGCTTGTGCAATCTTAAGAGCGGCTTCACCATTATTCGCCGTTAGAACAGTAAACCCTTCTTTTCGTAAGTTATAACTGATAAACTCAAGAATATCCGGTTCATCGTCAACTAAAAGTATTTTGTAATTAGATGTATCCATTGTCGTTAAATAATTTAATTGCGAAGCTACTTGAACGTATTAAATAAAGATGATTTCAGCATTATTAATATGTAAAGATAATGTTATGT
Organism: uncultured Carboxylicivirga sp.; assembly: GCA_947503525.1. Classification (GTDB taxonomy): domain Bacteria; phylum Bacteroidota; class Bacteroidia; order Bacteroidales; family Marinilabiliaceae; genus Carboxylicivirga. The sequence continues at coordinate 713,882 of CANNEA010000002.1, forward strand.
CGCTTTTTCCAAAGTAAATGTGAATGAAGATCCTTTACCCAATTTACTGCGTACATTTATTCTTTGCTTGTGAGCTTCAATAATATGTTTCACAATAGCAAGGCCCAGTCCTGTACCTCCTTGTTCGCGGCTTCTACTTTTATCGGCTCTATAGAAACGTTCAAAAATACGAGGTAAGTTTTCATCCGAAATCCCCATTCCATTATCCTTTATTTCAACAAGAATTCGATTATCCATATCGTAAAAACTCACTGATGTGGTACCACCCTTTTTGCCGTAATTTATCGAGTTTACTATTAAATTACTTATGACCTGGAACATTCGTTGCTTATCAGCATTGACCAATAGAGCACGGTCAAAGCCTTTACCATATTTAAGTTTGATGTTTTTTTCGTTGGCACGTATTTCTTGTAAGTCAAACACATCATCAATCAATTGAAGAAGGTTAAAGGACTCCGTGTACAGTTCCAATTCTCCCGCTTCCAGTTTTGAAATAGCTTCCAGATCATCTATAATGGTGATCATGCGATCAATACTTTTCTCGGTACGGTTGAGGTAAAGTTTATTGATGTTAGGATCATCCAGACCACCATCCATTAAGGTTAATATGTAACCTTGTATATTAAAAATAGGAGTTTTTAATTCATGCGATACGTCTCCCAGAAATTCTTTACGGTATTTCTCCATTTGCTTTAATTCCTGAATCTCCTGAGTACGATCTTTCATCCAGCTGGCCACTTCATTATTTACCGATGAGAAAATATCTTCTTTATTCTCCTCTTCTGCATTTTTGGGTTTAAAATCGTGTATCGATTTATAAATTGGTTTTATTTTGGAATAGATAAAGCGGTTAACAAAGAAGTTGACCAAAGCAAATGACAGGGCAAAGAACAGAGGAATAGATATAGCCAAAGAATAAAAGAGATTCGGACTCCAATAATTGGCGATAAAAAAAAACGCTGCTAAAAAAACAAAGCCAAGAGAGATAAACCCAGCTATTTTTTGCGGTTCCAACGATTTCATGTGCTAAATATTTAGTTCTCCAAAGTTAAACGAAAATTGTAAAGTGCATTGAGTTAAAGTCGTTGTTTCGTATGTTACCTTAATGTTAAAAACATTGGCCCTAGAGTGATAAGCCCTAACACTTCGCCTGAAGACTTATGAAATTGAAGGATAATAATAAAAATTTAACATTTGCTTATATCTTTGCGCTATAAATCAAGCATATCTTTAAGCAGAAAAAAAAGTGAAATGACATTTATCTGGATTGCAGTTATTCTTCTTGGCTTAATGGCGGTTATGGATTTAATCGTGGGCGTTTCCAATGATGCTGTTAATTTTTTGAATGCTGCAATTGGTTCAAGGGTTGCTCGTAGAAGAGTGGTATATTGGATTGCTGCCGCCGGATTAATTCTTGGTGTCTTTCTTTCAGTGGGAATGATGGAGGTGGCCCGTAAAGGAGTTATTTATCCTTCCAGCTTTACTTTTGAGCAATTGCTTGTGGTGTTTGTCGCCGTTATGCTTACCGACATATTACTTATTGACGGTTTTAATACGCTTGGTTTTCCCACCTCAACGACCATTGCTGTTGTATTTGAGTTATTGGGTGGAGCCATGGCCCTTACTTTAATTAAAAAAGGAGAAGCGCGTTTAGATGGGATTGAAGTGGAGAATCTCATCAATACGGATAGAGCCTTTGTAATATTAGCGGGTATAATACTGTCCATTTTTCTGGCTTTTATTGTCGGTATGGTGGTTCAGTTTTTTACGCGCATCCTATTCACCTTTCATTATAAACGAAGATTTAAAGTGCTTTTTTCCGTCGTTGGCGGCATAGCCATTACCTCCATTGTTTTTATGATTGCCAAAAAAGCTTTTGGAGGTAGTTTGTTCAGTGATGACTCATGGTTTATTTTATTACAACAATATCTTCCTGAATTATTAATTGGGGTATTTGCGCTTAGTACATTTATCTTTTTGTTTTTAGGATTATCCTTCGATATTGATATTCCTCGAGTTGTTGTTTTTGTCGGAACCTTTGCGCTTGCAGTGGCTTTTGCAGCCAATGATTTGGTCAATTTTATAGGATTACCTTTAGCAGCGCTTGAAAGTTTTAAGATATTTCTCGCTAGCGGAAGTACATCACCCGAGACCTTCTCCATGGATTTTCTTTCCAGCAATATTTTAGAGAAAGACACATTTAAAGACACCATATATATATCCATACTTTTTATATCAGGATTGGTAATGGTGTTAACATTGTTTTATTCTAAGAAATCGCGCGGAGTAACAGAGACAGAGGTATATCTGGGACGTCAGTCGATAGGCTACGAGCGATTTGAACCATCTTATTTATCAAGAATTATTGTACGCAATTTCTTACAGGTACATAATATGGTCATTTCCTTTATACCCAAAAGATTGGTTAAGGCATTAGACTCCCGATATAAACGTGCTGAGGCTACAGAAGGTCCTGGTACGGTTGACGGTGTGGTTTATTTTGATACAGTACGAGCAGCTGTGAACCTGGTTGTGGCCAGCATATTGATCTCCATAGGTACCTACATGCGTTTCCCTTTGTCCACAACATTTGTAGTTTTCATGGTGGCCATGGGTACATCATTGGCAGATCAGGCATGGGGTAGAGAAAGCGCTGTTTATAGGGTTTCAGGGGTGTTGTCCATTATTGGAGGTTGGTTTTTTACGGCTTGCCTTGCCTTTATAGGCGCCTTTATTTTTGCATATATTATCTGGTATGGCTCATGGATAGCCACCATATTACTTACGGCGCTGGTATTTTTCATTCTTTACAAAACACGTATATATTATAGAAGCAAGCAGGAAGAACGACGGATACTAAAAGAAGACTTTCAGGATGAATACTTAAGTAATAAGGATTATCTGTTAGAGTCGGGAGGCGAGCAGATTAGAAGGAATCTTCTGGAAGCATCCAAGGTCTATTTATTGGCCCTTCAGGGTTTTGTGGATGAAAATATACGTCAAATTGGCGAAGCTCATAGTAAGGCGGAGACTTTGCAGAAATATACACGCAATAGTAAATCACAGTTATTTTATGCCTATTCAAAAATGACTGAGGACGGTATTGATTCAGGTCAGTATTTTATTCAGGCCTTCGATTATTTAACTGAGCTGGTAGGATGCTTAAGTAATATTACTTTACCACTATATCAGCATGTTGAAAACCAACATAAAGGACTGACCAGTTCTCAGCAAAACGACATGCATGAGTTACTGGATGAAGTATCGGCCTTTTTTAATCATCTTGTTCACATTGAAAAGGAACACAAGTTTGAACTAATAGGCGAAATGGTGATTAAGCAAAACTTTTTACTGGGATTTCTTGAAGAATTAAGAAAAAACCAAATAAAACGCATACAAGCTGGTGAAGGACGCACTCGTATAAGTATCCTCTTTCTGGATCTTCTGGCGGAAACTAAAAATGTATTGCTCTATTCAATTAATTTATTGAAATCGCATAGAGACTTTATCCAGGTTTCCAATAACAATCCACCTTCATTATAACAAAGGCTTCAGCAGTATCTATCCTTTAATATGAAGAATTACTCACTAATTCAAGGTTTTAGCTTTAAGTAATTCTAAAGCTGATCATAGGTTTGTTAATTGTATGTTACTTCAACTTTAAGAAGGGAAGAGACAAAATAGGCCTAAAAGGCAATTGTTACACCTACTATTAAGAAAATCAGACCAATATCTCTTTTAAGCACTTAACGAATACTTAAAATTGAATTAATTCTCTCTTATCGCCCATACTACTCACGTGCCATACATTTGCTCCTGAAATTTATTTGAATTATTGAGAGGAAAAATGAAAAAGCAAATCGTTGCACTTGGTATTCTTTTGTTGGCCGTTTTTACACAGGGAATTGCCCAAACAGGAACACTAAAAGGAAAAATTGTTGACAGTAAAACAGGAGAAGAGCTTGTTGGAGCTGCAATTGTTATCAATGGAACCACCACTGGTACCATAACCAATTTTATGGGAGAATATGTGATGCCTCCACTTGAAGCAGGCACTTATACTATCCGTGTTCAGTACATTTCGTACGAAACTCAATTAAAAGAAGGCGTTGTTATCGCAGCAGATGAGACCACAATATTAGATTTTAATCTGGGCTCAGCTGAGATGGATTTGGAAGAGGTTAAGGTTGTAGCCAAAGCCAATCGCGAGTCGGAAAACTTTCTGATGCTTGAGCAAAAGAAAGCATCTGTTATAAAGGAAAGCATTGGGGCTAAGCGAATGTCAAGCCTTGGGCTCGCTGATGCTGAAGATGCCACATCAAAAATATCAGGTGTTGCACAGAGCGAAGGATCAGGTGATGTTTATATCAGAGGGCTTGGTGATCGCTATTTAACTACCACCATGAATGGTTTACCCATCCCATCTGATGATGTAGAAAGAAAGAATATTGATCTTGATTTATTCTCAACCAATGTGATTAAAAACGTTGGGATCAGTAAAACATATGCTGTTTCGAACTATGGCGACCTAACTTCAGGAGCTATTGATGTAGGTTCAAAAACATATTCCGAAAAAGTAATATTAGGTGTTGCTGGTGGTGCTAATACCAATGTGCTTTCAAATGGCGTCTTTAGTAATTTTAGAGCTACACAAAATTTCAATGATCAAAGTTTAGGTTATTATTCTGCACCGCATAGCACCATTGATGCGGTAAACCAACAAAGCTGGAATACCGTAAAAAGAAATGTTCCTCTTAATTATGGTGTTTCATTAATGGGTGGGAAAAAAGTAAAGTTATTTGACAATGACCTAACTCTCTTTGCAAGCCTTTCTCAATCCGGCTCATCTGAGTATCGTACCGGTACTTTTCAAGGTTACCGATCAAATGTGCTGAACAATAGCTATAACGATGTTGAGGAATTTCAAACTGAATTCAACACCACGGGTTTATTAAACCTTGGCTACGACTTCAATAGTAATCACAGCATTAATTTCAATAGCCTCTTTGTTCACAAAACAACAGATAACCTATACGAAAGTGGCAGAAATGGTGAAGGTTACCAATATGATCAGGACCCACAAGAACATGGTGCTTTTGTTAGAGATCAAAACCTCAAACAAACAACCTTGTTTATTAATCAGTTATTGGGAAGTCATAATTTCAATGACAAAAACCTGATCAAATGGGGCCTGGGTTATAACACAGTTCATGCTGAAGAACCCAACCGCGTTCGTAATGAAGGTAATATCCTCGACAACGGCCGATTTGCCTTTGCTTACGTTGGTGACTATCAACAGCGCAAATCACTTCAAAACATAGAAGATTCAGAATCAAATGGCTTTATCAATGATGAATACAAATTCATTGATGAAGACAACAAAAAACTAAAAATCAATGTTGGGGGTAACTTCCGTTACAAACAAAGAGCTTTTAATTCCAAGTCAGTCGGGGTTGTAGGTCGAGGTGTTGACATGGAATCATTAGATAATATGGATGAAGTGTTATTGGATCAAAACTTATACGAAGATGGCACTCTTCGTATCAGGGAAGGGGTACCTGATTTATACAATGGTAAATTGATCGTTTATGCCGGATTCGCCAGTTTTGGTTTTAATGTCAATCAATTCTCAGGAGATCTTGGAGCAAGGTATGAATTAGATCATATTGACGTGGACTGGGATGTGGCCAATTATGTTGGGCGAACAGGGCGAGCAAGGAATACCTACACCAATATCCTGCCTGCCTTAAACCTGAAATACAACTTAAATGAAAAAAGTGCTTTACGCCTGGCAGCCAGTAAGACATTAACTCTTCCTGAATTTAAAGAAATTGCACCTTTTGAATATGTATCACCTACCGGGCGAATAACTAAAGGTAACCCTGACCTTAAACCTTCACAAAACTATAATCTGGATGTGAAGTGGGAAATGTACCCTGCAGCAGGACAGTTATTCTCGGCAACAGGATTTTATAAAGTTATTAATGACCCTATAAACAGAGCTCAAACAAGAGGATCATCGGGTTACTTCTTTTTTGCCAATACCGGAGAACAAGCGAATGTATTTGGCCTCGAGTTAGAAACACGCTTTGACATTATTAAGCCTGCCACATCAGATATGCCCGGTTTAAATTTTACACTGAATGCTACCAAAATGTGGTTTGAACAAGACTTATTAGAAGAATTCCAATACAACAATCGTAGTTCAGTAGGTTTGGAAGGTGCATCGGAGTTCATCTTCAATGGAGCTTTAAGTTATTCCGATAATAAGAATAACCCTTTTGTGGCTACACTTTCAGGTAATTATTCATCCGATAAAATATTTGCTTTGGGTGCGCCTGAAGATTTAGCCAGTAGTGATCGCTACTTCAATGAAGAAATAGTAGAAAAAGGATTTGTGACCCTTGATTTGGTGCTTAGTAAAAAGCTAAGTGATAAAATATCCTTGAAGTTCACCGGGAGAAACTTACTTAATCCGGAGGTAAAGCAAACTCAATTAATAGTGCCATTCACAGATAATAGTTCAGGTCCTAGAACAGAGGTTGTGACATCTTATAAGAAAGGAGTTCAACTCAGTTTGGGCTTAAAAATAAATTTGAACTAAACACGATAAATAAATATCCTAAAAATGATAACGATGAAAAATTTACTTATTAAACTATTTGCTTTGGTCTTATTGGTTGCTCCAATGATGACAAGCTGTATTGAAGATGATGATAATCCTCAACCGGATCAGGACGTTAAAGACAAACTAGCCCAAGGTATAATGATGGGTACCTTGCAGTCGGACTACACTTTAAGTTCAAGCATGTCGTATCAACTTGATGGTGCCTTTATTGTTGCTGAAGGTGCTACATTAACCATTGAAGCCGGAACAAACATTCTTGCAAAAGCTGGCGGAACTGATGTATATATTGCTGTACTAATGGGTGGTAAAATTAGGGTTGATGGTACTTCAACTCTACCTGTTGTGATGGCTTCAAAAGATGCCAATCCAGGTGACTGGGGTGGATTAACCATTTGCGGTAGAGCAGTTACCAGTGCAGGTGCCAACGCCACTGCCGAAGTTGGTGGATTTACTTATGGTGGTTCTGATCCTGCTGATAATTCGGGTAATATTGATTACCTGGTCATTAAAGGTACCGGTGCTCAAATCAATGATGAATCACAGTATAATGGGGTTTCATTTTATGCTGTAGGTTATGGCACAAGAGTAAATAACCTTGCGGTGATCAATGGTGCTGATGATGGTGTTGAGTTTTTTGGCGGATCCGTTAAGGTAACTAATCTATTCCTGCAAAACACCGAGGATGATGCCATTGACTGGACCGAAGAATGGGATGGTGAAGTAACAAACGCTTACATTGAGCATTCTATCGAAGGATTCTCCACAGCTTTTGAAGGTGATAAGGATAATGCGAATCCTAAATTTACAAATATTACATGTGTTTCAACAACCGGAGGTACTGCACTTCAGTTTAAGAAAACCTCAGGAGGTACTATCACTGGTTTATACCTGAATGGTTATGATGTTGATTTGGACATGAAAGATGGCGGTAACCTATCAAACGTGACCATCAATGGTGCTGCTGCTGATGGTACTCTAATTTCAGGCGAATCAAGTAAATACACTTTAAACTCCGGGAAAGATGCTGAGCCTCTTGATGTTTCAGGATGGACCTGGGTTGACGCTGATGTGGTTAAAGTATGGCCTGGTACTACATTAGGCGGTGAAGTTACTGGCGTTTGGACTTTAAGTGCTGATGTGGCTTATACTCTGGATGAAGCCTTGATCATCAAGGATGGTGCTTCACTAGCTATTCCGGCAGGAACCAAAATTACTGCTGTTGCCGGTGGTACTGATATTTATGTAGCTGTATTAATGGGCGGACAGATTTTTATTAATGGTACGGCTGATCATCCCGTGGTAATGTCTTCTGCCAATGGAAATCCTCGTGATTGGGGTGGACTAACCATTTGCGGTAAAGGTGTTACTTCTGCTGGAGCTAATGCCACTGCTGAAGTTGGTGGTTTTGTTTATGGCGGCGATGATAATGAAGATGATTCAGGTAATGTCACTTATCTGGTGATAAAAGGTACAGGAGCTCAGATAAACAATGAATCGCAGTATAATGGTGTTTCACTTTATGCTGTAGGATCTAAAACCGTATTGGAGAACATTGCCGTTATTAACGGTGCTGATGATGGTATTGAGTTTTTTGGAGGTGCTGCCGAAGTAACTAATCTTTATATCGAAAACTGTGAGGATGATGCCGTAGATTGGACCGAAGAATGGAGTGGAGGAGTTGAAAACACCTACATCCTTCATGAAATAGATGGATTCTCTACAGCTTTTGAAGCAGATAAGGATAACGCTAATCCAACATTTAAGAATGTAACTGCAATTTCCACAACAGGAGGTATTGCGCTACAGTTTAAAAAAGAATCAGGCGCTACCATTACAGGTCTTTATCTTTCAGGATATGAAGTAGATGTAGATATGAAAGATAATGGTTCTACAACTAGTGTTATCATTGATGGGGCAGTTGCTGACCTAACAAATCAAGGTGTAGCTGATAAATATTACTACACTCTTAACTCAGGAAAAGATTCTACTCCGGTTGATATCTCAGGATGGACCTGGATCTCAGCTTCATTATAAGGAGTTAAAACGAAATAAGAAAAATTGCTATAAAAGCGGTGGGTTATCCTGCCGCTTTTTTTATTTGTTCTTGCGAGAACTTGTTTTGATCTGCCCTTTCCGGGCGAAAGATTGACATATCGCTAATAACTCAGGCCATGCCTGAGGCTACATACAGTTGAGCTATCAGCCGAATAACAATACTATTAGATGGTTGATAGGGATAGGATTATTTTATCCTTATTTTTTCGCATCGTTTTAATGAGATGAGTCCTTTCATCATTGAATATAATTATAGGACTGGATTTTATAATCTTCTTGTATAGATTCTAAGGCATTAAAGTCTTTATTTTCTGAAGGTGACTTCTTAAACTTGCTAAAATGATAAGTAAGGCCTTGGAACTTCTCTTTAAACTCTAATTGTAATGTTACAATCTCATTGTTAAGAGACAATGTATAAAAAGTAGTGTCCTTATCACTAGTTTGTGGCAGGACAAAAGTACAGATGAGTAACTAATGAAGATTAAACATTGCATTGATTAGGTTTTAGGATATTTAGATGCCATTATTAGTAATCATTTTCATACTATTAATGAAGTAATCATATTGTTTATATTCCAATGGTTAATACCCCAACTTTTGATCGTAACACATTTTTTTTCAACCCTTAGTTAGAATCTACATTTAACCACCTAAATAGGTATCATTCCAGCCTAATAAAAAAATATTTGAGTATGTAATAGCAGAGTTGCTGACTTATTCGCCTGATATTAAACACTAAAAAATCATATAAAGATGAAAATATTTAATTCCTAAAGCTTGATTTTTATAATTCTTATTAAGAATTTTGTTTAATCAAACAAACACCCTTTCGTTATGCTTATACCTATCAGTATTGGCTATGCGCCATTTCAAACTTCACGTTCAATACTTAGCTATAAATTTTCGCGTGCGTCTTTTTTGCTTAAAGCCAGCGTGCATAAATGTGAAAGACCACTCAAATTCGTTTAGACGGCATTAATAATTATTAATGGTTCTCTTTATTGTCATGCAAGTCATTAATGCTTGTTAATGACTTGCCAATTGAAAAATGGACCATTAATGGATGTTAATGGTTTTAAAATTACTCAGGAAGCAAATTAATAAGCGTTAGTTCTCTTTCTTACTCAAAAGACAGCACATTAATAGTTGTTATCGCACAAAAGCTCAAAAATAGAATCCTTTATCCCAAATATTAACTAAAATAACATGAATGAAATAGATAAAATAAGTTACAATACCCGTTCGACGGAATGCAACGACTTATGCGGATCAATTGCACATGTTGTTGAAGAATCGCCATTGAACGATCCGCATTTATCCGGCCTACTGTCAGAGATAAAAGCGGGTAATGAAACTCTGCTGAGTTCCATTAAACAGGACAGAGCAGAGTCACACCTTGAGGAACTGGATCATCAACGTGATGATGTATACCGTTCCCTGCTCTATCTGACCAAAGGCTATGTGCACCATCCGGATACACAAATCCGCGAATCGGCTGAGCATGTAGATGAGGTCATTAACAAATATGGTTTTGAATTGATCAGTGCTAGCTATTCGGCGGAGTCAGCGCTATTGGATTCCTTTTTGAAAGATATGGCCAGACCCGAATTAGCGCCTGCCATTGAGTTATTGCCAGGTATTAAAGACTTAAGAGAAAACCTGGGCGATAAGCAGAATGATTTTAAAAGTGCAGAGAGAGATTGGCTTAATGCACGTGCTAAAGAGCAAAGCTCTGTAAATGCCACCAAGGCTAAAAAAGACTTGCTTAAGATTGTAAACGATAAACTAATTGTGTACTTACGTGGTATGCTTAGGGTGCAGCCAGATCAGTACGCTAGTTTAGTATCGACAATTAACTTGCTTATCGAAACTAATAATGGTATCGTAAAGCGTCGGAGTCACCAAAAGGACCTTGAATAGTTGAGATACTTATAATACAGGATAAAGGAATGAAAAGCCGGCTGATAGCCGGTTTTTTTTCAAAACAAAGGTTCTAAAACTATAGCAAGTACTCACATCGTTGTCAAAATGGTATTAATCTGGATTTGATCTATCCCTTCAGGCAAGACTATCTCCTCAAGATGAGTATTGTGGGTCAAAATAAAATAACTGAATCTCACAATCGTTTGCAATCCGGAATCAAATCAACAAATATTGAGTATCACTCAGATTATCAATTCAATAAAACATTAACACTTGATAAACACAAGCCTTCTGCGTAATTTGCATAAGCAAGCAGGCAAAAAAATCACTATCGAGTTATGAAATATTTACAAAGCAGTATCAGCTTAAGTTTACTTTCCATTATCATTCTATTGGGTTCTTGCGGTCCTAAGCGTCAGGTATTACTTTCACCCGATTCTCATATTCAAGTGGTATTTGAGGTAGTAGACGGAGTACCAACATACGCTGTACATAAGGACAGTAAAGTGGTGATCAAGCCTTCGCGATTGGGGTTTGAGCTGAAAGCATCAGGAAAACTCGATAGTCAGTTCAAGTTGCTGGGTGCAAATATGGAATCTGAAAATACAACATGGACAGCTCCATGGGGACCGGACAAAACGATCGTTAGTAATTTCAATCATTTAGGTATTCGATTGAGACATCAGAGTACTGGAATATTGATTGATATTGCATTTCGGGCTTTTAACGACGGGATTGGTTTTCGTTATCAATTTCCTGAGCAGAATAATCTTGGCGAATTTGTGATTCTGGATGAGTTGACTGAATTTAGCTTGGCCGATAATCATCAGAGCTGGTGGATAGAAGCGGATTATGATTCGTATGAAAAGCTTTACCAATCCACTCTTTTATCTGAGGCCAAATGGGTAAATACGCCAATCACAATGCGTGATAAAGATGGTTTGCACATTAGCATTCACGAGGCGGAACTGACCGATTACGCCGGCATGACACTTCAACAGCTTGATGACAGGCCAAATACCTTTGTAAGTGCTTTGGTTCCCTGGGCTGATGGTTCAAAAGTTAAAGGATCAACACCATTTATGACCCCTTGGCGCACCATACTCATTACAGATAATGCAGCTCAATTAGTGGAATCCAATACCATTCTTAATCTTAATGAGCCCAATAAAATTGATGATACTTCGTGGATTGAACCAATGAAATACATGGGTATCTGGTGGGGCATGCATATAGGTACTGAAACATGGGTGGAAGGAGACAGACATGGTGCTACTACGGAAAATACGAAACGTTATATTGATTTTGCGTCCAAACACAATGTTGGTGGTTTGGTTGTGGAAGGATGGAATTCGGGTTGGGATAAATGGGGGGCTAAGGATGCTTTTGATCATTTAACTTCTGCATCGGATTATGATTTGGAGGAAGTAGCAGCCTATGCGAAAGCCAATAATGTGGAGTTGATTATGCATCATGAAACTGGTGGAGATGCAGAAGGCTACGAATTATTGATGGAACCGGCTTATAAACTCTGTCAGCAATTGGGTATAAAAGCTTTAAAGACGGGTTATGCGGGAGGTATTTATCCAAGAGGCGAACATCATCACGGACAATATATGGTACGCCATTATCAAAAGGTGGTGGAAACAGCGGCTAAATATGGTATAATGATTAATGCACATGAGCCCATTAAAGCTACCGGTAAACGACGCACCTGGCCAAATATGATGACGCGAGAAGGTGTTAGAGGCATGGAATGGAATGCCTGGAGCGATGGTAATCCGCCTTCACATACCCTAATAATTCCATTCACACGTATGCTTGGCGGTCCTGTGGATTATACGCCCGGCACTTTTGACGTGATGCTCAAGAACTTTGAAAAAGAACGTGTTGCCTGGAATGCCGATGATTTAAGCCAAACCAGAGTACATACTACGATTGCCAAACAATTGGCTTTGTCCGTAATTTTATACAGTCCTTTGCAGATGGCCAGTGACCTTGTTGATAATTATATTGATCATCCTGCCTTTCAGTTTATAGATGATTTAAATGTTGATTTTGATGAAAGTAAGGTCTTAAATGGCGAGGTAGGTGAATACATTACTGTGGCCCGACGGTCAGGTAAGGATTGGTTTGTAGGAAGTGCTACCAATGAAAAAGCACGTGACCTTGAAATCAAATTTGATTTTCTGGAAGAAGGACAAAGCTATGAAGTGAGTTATTATGCCGATGGGGCCAAAGCCCATTGGCTTACTAATCCTGACGATTATACTATTCTTAAAGCAAGCCTTCGTAAAGGTGATCAATGGACCTTGAAATTAGCACCAGGCGGAGGACAGGCAATTGTGATTAAAGAGAAATAAAAGACTAATAGCTTATGGAATGAGGGTTTCATACGGGAGACTCTCATTTTTAGATTTAAAAGTGAACTTAATTTTTTGAGTATGAAAGACTATGTTCCATTAATTCAAACCATTCTGTGGATCTTCTTTTCCTTGGCTATGATTGTGTTTCTAAGAAAGGAAATTAAGCTAATCTTAAACAGTATCAATGATAGATTAAAATCCGGAAGTGGATTTAAAATTGGCCCTGTTGAGATTGGAGCATTAAAAAGTAAAATTGATAATGTTGAAAAAGAAGTCACGAATGTAAACGAAAATGTCTCTAAACTATTTCTTATCACCATGGCGGAACCCATGTATAATAACCTAGAAAAGATAGGTACTGGCAGTTTCGGGAAATACAAGTTTAGTAAGGGTCTTGAACGAGAACTTTATCATCTTAGAGATATAGGATACATTGATGTTGAGTCTATTCAGTCAATACCTAAAGAAGGAGCGGACCTGTCGCAATACGTTAAAGTAACAGATGTTGGTAAAGAATTTATTCAGCTGCGAGAAGAATACATTAATAAAACAAATAACCTAGTTTGATCATATATTCCATTTTATTTGGTGCCTAGCATCTCCTCTACATTATTTAAAGGAATTCCGGTTTGCTTGCTAATTGCGTCATTGCTCATACCTTTTGTTTTCATGTTATTAACAAATACCGGCACTGGTTCGCCAACTTCAATAAGGTGATTGTCCGGATCGAAAAAACGGAAGTTACGTTGTCCCCAGGCCTCTTCCTGAAGTTCTTGAAAAAATCGAACGCCAGCTAGTTTAAGTTTGTTAAAGCAGTCTTCAATTTGTTCTTCTTCGAAATAAAGTTCCGTTCGATTGACGTATTTATTATCTTCCAAATGCAGCATAATAGGATGATCGACTCCGACTGACCAAAGTCCAATATTTTCACTTAGTGCAATATTACTACCATAATCATGGAGAATATCGAGGCCAATTATTTCCGTATAAAAAAGCTTGGAAGCCTCTATGTCTTTTACAAATAGAACAGATGAGTTAAGTTTCATAATCCTTAGGTTTAAAACAAAGGTATTTAAAAATGATTAACTTAGTAAAACTCAAATTATACCGTTTTCTAATCAAATTGTGCTTTCGTGCGTTTCACATCTTAGCCACTTTGATTAATGTATAAGCATTTGTTTTCATCCCACTTTGGGGATGCCAGCGCATTTTAATATTTAATTGTATTATAAACCAAATAGCTATGGAAAAGAAACATTGGATTATCATTCTACTTATTGGTTTTACGTTTATCCTGAGCTCCTGTTTCCCGGGAGGTGGTAATTACTCACCTTTAGAACCTGCAGGATTCTTCACTGGAATATGGCACGGATGGATTGCTCCTTTTTCTTTAATTCTTGGAATATTTAATTCGTCCATCACCATTTACGAATCATTTAATACGGGATGGTGGTATGACTTTGGATTTTATATGGCCATTATTGCCGGCTTTGGGGGCTTGCAATTGGCTCGCAAAAAAAGAAGTTGGTAAAACGAGGGCAAAGCATATTTTGCTTTGCCCCAAATATTATGGTTTTATCATATACACTTTAAACTTATCTCTGTTTTCAGGAGACAGGTGAATTTGAGATGTTGTAAAGTAAATGTTGCCTAAGGTATCTTTGGCGAATGAATCAGCCCACTTTATGCGGTAATCAATAATTACCTTTTCCAGTTCTCCATCCGCATTAAGTCGGTTGATGGAATTATCTTCTAAGCCACCCAGATACAAGTTCCCCAAATCGTCAAACAACATTCCATCCGTGGCCGGAATTTGCCTCACTTTTTCCACCTTGGCTTCTAACTCTTCCTTACTTAAATTTTCGTTTCGTAAAGCATGAGTAGGAATACGATACAAAGTGTGTCCGGTAAGTGCAATGTAATACAGGTAATCACACTTTGGACTAAGTGCAATGCCATCCGAATGTACAGTGTTTTCCCATTTTACACTATCGCAGATTAAATGATCAGTTTCACTTTCAGTTGAGGGATGATCATCTAAAAGTCGACGCGCCTTTTTGCTTGTTAAATCTAAAACAATAATAGCTCCATCACCCGAATCAGTAATGTAGGCTACTTCGTTATGTGTATCTACCCTAACATCATTAAAATAGGAATTGCTCTTAAAACAAGAATTTGGAAAGGTATACGAGAGGATCATTTTATTTATTTCCAAATCAAACTGGTAAAGATAAGGGCCTCCAGATTTGACGCCTTTGAACAGAGGATTGTTAGTGTCTAAAATCCAAAGCCTATCCTTAGCATCCACATATACCGATTGAACAGCATTAAATGATAGGGTATCCTTGCGCTGGTTCCATTCCATGTTGGGAAAAGCTTTGGGAATTCCGTTTACTATTTCGGCAACACTTACCGGAACCGTGCTCGACCAATACGGATAATTGACAAAAACCCTTGATGAATGACTTACAGCAACACCTGTCCATTGCTTATCTGATTGAGCAATTGTTTCAAGTATAACACCATTCTCTTCATCACCCGGCCATTGACAAGCATTAACTACTAAAACGACAAAAAACAATAATATGCCAGTTCTATTCATCCCACAAATTTTCAATGGTATATGGACCATCAGGAACCGCAAAAAATGACCCGTCAACATAACGGCGGTTTTTGTTGACGCTTTTAATCATATTCATTTCTTCAGAACTAAGAATAATATTGACCGATTCAAAGTTTTGTTTTAAGCGATCAGGATTAACTGATTTAGGAATTACAGAAACACCCCGTTGTCTGATCCATGCCAATATAAGTTGGGCAACGGATATTTTTTTCTGTGCAGCCAGATCTTTTAAAACAGCATCATCCAAAAGTACAGGTTCATCTTTGGCTTTTAATCCGGCAGGTCTGTCAGAAGAACCAAGAGGAGAATAGGCCATAAGGTGAATGTTGTTTTGTTGACAATATTCCACCAGAGCGTCTTGTTGAAAGTAAGGATTTAATTCTACCTGATTGAGTGAAGGCATTATCTTTGAATGCTGTAGTAAATCATCCAGTTTTTTAATACTGAAATTACACACCCCAATGTTATGAGCCAATCCTTTTTCTACGGCTTCCTCCATGCCTAACCAAGTATCGGCAATGGGTTGATCTGCTAATGATGTAAATTGTTGAGCACGCATCGCAGAAAAAACAGGGGGTTTAAATGCTACGGGCCAATGGATCAGATAGAGATCAAGGTAATCCAGTTGCAGATTCTCCAGTGATTTTTGAAGTGCAGGAATTACATTGTCTTTACCGTGACTATTATTCCAAAGCTTAGAAGTCACCCATAATTCCTCACGTGTAACAACTCCTTCTGCGATGGATTCTGAGATTGCCTGACCAATTTCTTTTTCATTACCATAGATAAAAGCACAATCGAGATGACGGTAGCCCATTTTCAAAGCTTCTTTTACTGCCGTATATACTTCGCCTTTATCTGATTTCCATGTGCCTAATCCAAGGATTGGCATTTGACGATTATTAGGGAATGATAGTGTTTGCATGAATATATTGTTCTAAAATATGAATAATCAAATTGTGCCTGTAAAAGACCTACAATTTAGGTCCATCAAAGTTCATATTCAAGCCTACGGAAAACATAAATGCTGTTGTGCTGTTTTTTGTCTCATGCCCTACTCCTACGGATAGAAATGGACTAGCCGTACTATTAGCCAAAAATGCTTGTGTGACAGATAATCCCACTACAGGGACTAATTCAGATATTTCAGAATTAAACATTCCTGCACTTTCTTTGAATTTAAAGTTGACAGCAGATAAATTGGCACTCACGGATGTGGGATAGGATTTTTGAGCATTAAATAATTGGGAAAGAGAACCATGTACGCCAAAACTATTCACCACACTTGAACTGGCATAAGTGAGGTATATTCCTCCACGAATATAGCTATCCAGTTCTTTATGTTTTGATAAATAACCGATCATGAACATTGGTTTTGTTTCCTCAGCAAGTTCCTGACTGGCAATGCCGATGCTAATGCCTGGTTTAAATGTAATACTAAGCCCAAGTGAATTACTGGAGTAATCGCTGCTTTGAGAATAGGATAATACAGGCGTTATTCCACCTCCCGGTCGAAGGAATTCTTCTTGTGCGGAAAGATGAGAAACAAGAGACGCCAAAAACAATGCAATAATGATTTTTTTCATTTTGAGTTGAGGTTTGCTTAGTATGAAGTATAATGTGAAATTAGCTTTAATATTTGATCCTTTTGATTCTCCATCTCGTCCTTCGAAAATTTCAGGGTCAAGGTAGTGTTGTCTATCTTATCGATATACAAATGGCATTTTTCATGCTCTAATTCTATTCCGGAAATCTCTCTAAACTCTATATCGGGTTCAAAAATATAGGGCAGAAATATCTTTTTTTCATTGAAGTAAATGGCTTGCTTTCGCTTTGCATATATCATTTTTGGAACAGGTAATAAGCTTGTTAAAAGAAATGATGTAAAGTGATTGTCAATGTAGCTTTCTCTATTCTGATACATTAAGTAGTATATGGTCAGAATGTTGATAACTGAAGCTGCATTGTAGAAAGAAAATTTATTCTTAGGGCTAATTAAATGAAGTTTATCCTTTTTAAATAAAGAATATTCCTCGTAAGAGAAGTAAGTAATCTGCAATAGGAGGATAAAAAAAATTGTAACACTAAAGTGTAATAAAAATTGTTCGTCCTTATTTATCATTAAAAGCACCAATAGAAAGAATAGGACAATTTCGATTAACAGCATTAGTTTTCTAGAGAACATTTAATCTGGCTAAGTTGGTTAATACATAGTCATATACATCCGTTCTCCTTCCTTTCTTCCTTTCTGTATTAGGACGATGTAATATAAAAATTAATTAAAGGTGTAGGTTTTTTGTTAATTATCAAAATGATAATTCACTCTGGAATGAATGGGATTATTTGTTTAAGAAGTCTTCACTGATTTTACAAATCCAAGTTTTTATTATCTTTAAATCGCACCTACGAATATCGCCATGGAAGAAAAAATTAAATATGCCCTTCAGGGGTTTTATGATGGGAAAAATTGTGCCCAATCCGTAATTATGGCCTATGCCAATGAGTTTGGAATGGATACCGACCAGGCCATGAATATGGCCGGGGGATTTGGTGGAGGAATGGGCAGGATGCAAAAAACCTGTGGAGCTGCAACAGGAGCATATATGTTAATTGGTATGCGAAATTCCCATTTTATTGAAGACGAAGAGAAACGTTCTGCATTAACGCCGGAAATGATTCGAGACTTTAACAAACAATTTGTATTAGCCAACGGAAGTGACCAATGTTCCAAATTAATAAATGTGGACTTGCAAACTCAGGAAGGGAAAGCGGAATTTGAGAAAAAGGATCTTAAGAAGGAAGTCTGTTCTAAATGTGTCGGTTCAGCCATTGAAATTTTAGAAGAGATGTTTAAGCAATAATGTGGTATTTTAGTGCCTGATAACACTGGCATTAATTATTACTATTGTTGTAAATGAAAATACTCCATACTTCCGATTGGCATATTGGCCACCGATTACATGAGCAATCGCAATACGAAGAGCAACACCTGTTCTTAAATTGGCTGGTTGATTTTATAAACTCAGAAAAGGTAGATGCCCTATTGATTTCGGGGGATATTTTTGATACAGGTACACCATCTTCTCAAAGCCTAGAGTTGTACTATAATTTTCTTATCCAACTACAAGCCAGCTCATGTCAGAAAATATTTATTACAGGCGGAAATCATGATGCTCCTGGAACATTAAACGCTCCAAAAGAAATTTTAAAAGCACTATCGATTCATGTAGTTGGAAAGGCTAGTGATAATGTTGCCGATGAAGTATTCGAATTGAATATAGGGAATGAAAGTGCTTTAATTGCTGCCGTGCCTTATTTGCGCGATCAGGATATACGGAGAGCGGTAGCTGGCGAAAGTTTCAATGAAATTGGAGACCGATACAAAGCTGCTCTAATCTCCCATTATAATGAGGTAGCCAAATACTGTGCTCAGATAAATAAGAAACAATGGCCTTTGATTGCCATGGGGCACTTATTTGCTGTTGGCGGAACTACTTCAGATAGTGAGCAAAGTATTTATGTGGGTAATGCAGGGGATATCGGAGCAGATGATTTTTCTAGAGATTTTGATTATGTCGCTCTGGGCCATCTCCATAGGCATCAGGCCATTTCTAAAAGAGTTCGTTATTCAGGTACACCTTATGTACTAAGTTTTAGTGAAGTGGGGCATACAAAACAGCTCATTAGTATAGACATTAATGAGAATAAAATTGCCAATATATCGGATCATAGCATACCGGAATTTCGCCCAATTCATAAAGTAGAAGGAAGCTTTGAGGAATGCAGCAAATTATTGCAAAAATTGGATCAGGAAGAACATCAACTTACACCTTGGGTTGAAGTTGTATTGGACGAAGAAGGGCGTGCGGGTTTGAGTTTTTCAACAATTAATGAGGTGACAGATACTATGAGTCTGAAAGTTCTTAAAGTCACATTAAAGAATCAAGGTCAGGACTACGACAGTTTCACTTCTGAATCAGAAAAGGATGTTAAAGATTTCACTCCTATGGAGGTGTTTAAATTAAAGTGTGAAGAAGAAGGTTTTGACATCAATGCTAATCCGGATATTGAAGATGCTTTTCACGAGGTACTACAAATGGCTAAAGAACAATAAGCGAACATGCGAATACTAAAAATAGAAATTCAGAATATCAATTCGCTACGTTGCGAGAAGCCCATTGTTATTGATTTTGAAAGTGAGCACTTTCAGGATGTAGGCTTATTTGCCATTACAGGGTCGACCGGAGCAGGTAAGACAACTTTGCTTGATGCCATTTGCATAGGACTTTATCAGAGTGTTCCGCGTTTCAATCAGAAAAATAGTCGTGGCAATCTTCAAGATGTTGTGAGTTATGGAGCAGATCATGCCATGGCTCGAATTACTTTTCAAGTGCTTAATGGACGTTACGAAGCCTTCTGGAGCATGCGTTTACGACAAAAAGGAGGTAAGCCACTGAGCAATCCACGTGAAGAAGTAAGGCTGAAAGATCTCAATAATGCGAAGATCCTTGCGGAAAAAAAAACGCAGCTTAAGACAAAAGTTGAAGAGATTACCCAACTAAATTACCAGCAATTTTTACGATCTGTAATGTTGGCGCAAGGAGAATTTGCTGCTTTTCTATCTGCTGATAATAAGGACAAGGGCACACTTCTGGAACAGATTACCGGTGAAGAGATTTACAAGCGGATTGGTGAATCTTTGGGAACTCGAATTGGAGAAGAAAGGTATAAGTTGGAACAAATCGATAAACGTATTAATGTTGAAGATTTATTAAGTGATGAACAGAAGCACACTCTAAATCAAGAAAGGGATTTAAATACCATCAAACTTAAAGAGATTGATGGAAGTATTCAGAACAATGAAACAATTCTAAGTTGGTACAAAAAACAAGAGGAATTAGATAAAACTAAAGGAATTTTAGAATCACGATTTAGTAACTTAAAGGAACAACAGGATAATTTTAAGCCTCAGTCAGATCAACTGAAAAGGCATACTGAGGCTGAGCCCTTCCAAAGCGTGCTTAAAGACATTAATCGGATTGAGCAGGATCAGGCTAAAAATCAAGCGGAACAAAAGAAACTTACGGATTCTCTTAGTCTTCAGGAGATAAAACTAAAGCAGACTAAAGAACAGGAGCAATTGAATAAAAAGGCTTCCATACAAGCTGATGCTGTTCTTACGGAGTGGATACCCAAGTTGGAGCAAGTCGCTCAGTGGGATATCCAACTGGAGGCTCAGAGCAAAGTTAATGCTGAATTAGAACTGCAGGTTAACAAGCTGAGCCATGAAATTAATGAGCATTTAAAAGTAAAAAATAATTTGTCTGAGGAGCTTAATAAAGGCAAGTTAACAAAAACGGGGATTGAGACCTATCTTAAAGAAAACAAGCATTTGGTGCAAGTTGAGGAAGCCATGCAAAGCTGGGTTTCGAAGTTAACAACCAGAAAAGATTTATACAGTCAGGGAGCGAAGTTTATTGATGAATTAAATAAGCTAAAAAAGAAGGCAGAGGATTGTACAAAGCAGTTTGTTGAGAAAACAGCTTTACTGGAAAAAGAACAGCCAAAATCGAAAAATCTTGAGAAAGATATTCAGGAACTAGCCAAAAAGATAAAGCAAAAGGATTTGCAGAGTTTGTTAAATGAGCAGGAGAAAGCCACTAAAATGCGTGAGGCATTACGAGAATTACATTCACAGGCTTTGGAATTTGAAGTTATAAGTAAAAGAAAGCTTGAATTTACAGCGCAAGAAGTAAAGACTAAGGCTCAGGTAAATTCTTTAGAAAAACAACACAAGATCTGCTGTGAGGAATTGAGTGGGGCAAAAAAAGTGTTTGAGGATGGACGTAAAATAGTTGAACTAGAGAATAAGATCAAGAGTTTTGAAGAAGAACGAAAGAAATTGGTTGAAGGTGAACCATGCAGTTTATGCGGATCAACCGCCCACCCATACGTTCAGGATTATGCCGACTTAACTTTGGATGAATCACAACAGGAGTTGGAAAAACGTGAGCTGAAGTTTAATGGACTTCAAAAGCAAGAAAGACAAATCAGCATACAATTGGCTGAACAACAGAAAGAAATAGAACAGCTTGAAAATAATATAAAAGAAACCGGTTTAAAGTTGGATGAGCTAATGAAGCAGTTCTCTTTAACTGATTTAGAGCTAAATATTAATAATAAAGAAGAAATACTTAATGAGGGCTTAAAAGCAAAAACAAATATTGAAGAACTTGGAAAGCTAATTAGGCAGCTCCAGGATTGGCAGAAAGATAAAGAGCTTAAGGATGGAGAACTAAAAATAGAAACACAGAAATGTACTGTTTTAAATAATGAGTTGATTGCTCTACAACAAGATGATAAAAGCCTGAAAGAATCATTATTGCTTGCGAATAAAAGGAAAGAAAATGTGGAAGTTGAGATCAAGAAATTGGAGTTGGAACTTTCGGATAAAATGCAGGCCTTTGAATTGAATATTCCTTCACCAGAACTAAGCGATGCCTTTGTTGATGAACTGAATGCCTCGATAATTAATTATCGTAATCGGAACGATGAGCTAAATACCTTAACAAAGGCCTTGTCCGAAACATCTTTGAAACTTCAACATACTAATGATGCACAAGTAGTAAAAACTGAAGATAAGAAGTCAAAAGAAGAATTGCTTAAACAGCAAGAGGCTGCTCAAATACAATTATTGAAAAAACGAATTGAGTTTCTGCCAAAGGAGGTTTCCACTGAAGATAAAAGAAAGGTATTACAGGAGAATGTACAGGCGAAACGTCAGCAGCATGAATCGATACTTACAAGCTTAAATGCAATTACAACGCAACTCAGCTCTGATCAATCATCACTTAAAAAACTAAAGTCCGATTCAGAAGACAGTAAAAAGGTGCTGACTCAGCTAATCGATGATTTGGATAAAACAATTGCTGCATCAAGCTTCAATGAACGATCTGAATTAGAGCAAGCCATGTTGTCTTTTGATTCAAAAAGCGCTTTACAAACTGAGCAACAAAAGTTGGAAGCTTTGGCCATTGAGTTAAATACTTTGGAAACTCAGCTCGCTAATTCCGAGTTTAAACAAAAGGAAGAAAAGACCTTTGATGTGAGTAATGCTTTTGCCATTGATCAAAAGAAAGAACTTTTAGATAAAAAAGATGCAATAGTAAAGCGTTCGGGTGAGATGGAACAGATGTTGGCAAAAGACAAGGAGATAGAAGAACGTAACAAATTGGTGGTACAGGAAAAACGAGATCAGGAAAAGGTGGTAAAGAAATACCGGGACTTGCTTCAGCTATTGGGTGGATCAAAACATGCCTTTAATACCTATGTGCAGCGCCTCACACTTAAAAACCTGATAACAATGGCTAATCGTCATCTGTTCAAGCTGAATCGGCGCTATTCCTTAAAAATGAATGAGCACTATAAAAGTGGAGAAGAACTGAATTTTATGTTGGTTGATCATTATCAAACTGATGAAACTCGTTTAGTGGATACATCAAGTGGTGGAGAGAAGTTTTTGATTAGCCTGGCTCTGGCTTTGGGCTTGTCGGATCTGGCCAGTAAAAATGTCAGTATCGGTTCATTATTTATAGATGAAGGTTTTGGGACACTGGATAATTCTACACTAGAAACCGTGATTGCTA
The DNA here is from genome assembly GCA_947503525.1 of uncultured Carboxylicivirga sp. Classification (GTDB taxonomy): domain Bacteria; phylum Bacteroidota; class Bacteroidia; order Bacteroidales; family Marinilabiliaceae; genus Carboxylicivirga. The sequence goes on from CANNEA010000002.1 coordinate 737,123, forward strand.
CTTTATCAACTTTACAATCGCAAGGCAAGATGATTGGTGTAATTTCACATGTAGAAAACTTAAAAGACCGTATTTCAACTCAAATAAAAGTAATGAAAACAAAAAATGGAATAAGTGAAGTTGAGATTGTTTAGCTCAGTAAAATTGTTGAGAATCTGAGTTTACTCGTCTAATCCAATCTTATTAATTACTTTTGGGATGAATCATTTTTAAAAGCTCTTTATACCTATAGCATGATCAAATTAAGCAAAGCATTACAAGTAACAATATTAACATTCGCCTTATCGGCCTGTGGAAATACGAACCAAAAGCAGAAGGTTGAATCGAATGAGTCCACTCAGGAGTCAACAGCCGAACTTGTTAAACCAGAAGTGAATATGGATCAGTTCTTTCAAATGGCTCTGGATGGCAATATTACATTTGTGGAAGATGCTTTGGCTAAAGGTGTAGATATCAATGCTATTGATGCCAATAAGCGAAGTGCTTTAATGTTAGCTTCTTTTAATGGCCACCAACACATAGTACGTCTATTACTCGAAAAAGGCGCTGATGTGCATTTGGTTGATGAAACTGATCGCACGGCTTTAATGTTTGCATCAACCGGACCCTTTAATGCTACCGTTGTTGATTTGATTAATGCCGGTTCTGATGTTAATGCCATTGATAATCATGAGAACTGGACTCCTGTTATGTTTGCCGCCGGCGAGGGGCAGCTTGAGGTGGTTAAAACGTTGGTTGCTAACGGTGCTGACCTAAGCATGGTGGATGTTGATGGCGAGAGTTCTTTGGACTTTGCGCGTAGCAAAGGGCATCAGAACGTAATTGATTATCTGGTATCCTTGAAATAATGTGGTAGCCTAGGTGTTATATTATACCCAGGCTTTAGTTATAAGGATTCTATTCGAATCGGATATTTGCAGCCACTTGTTGAGGTGTTATATCCATCATGCACTTCTTTATTTCCTTAAGTTTACACTTGGCATTTCCATCTTTAGTGCATGGTCGGCAAGGCAAGTCCACTTCCATTACTTTCATGTTTGGTCCTGACGGATATCCAAAGGCCGTTGGACCAATAAGTGCTAAGCCATTTTTCTGAAATAAATCAGCGGCATGTAGAAAGCCGGTATCGCCACTGATGACAAATGAAGCGTGCCATACCGTGCAAAAACTTTCCATTAAGGAGCTTTTCCCGGCAAGGTTGATGACCCGATCCGGAGCTGCAGATTTAATATCTTCGCAGAAAGTATCACTTGGTCCACCCAAGACAACAAAATATAAGTCTGGTCGCAATTCAATCAGTTGTTGCCAATAGCTTACAGGCCATCTTTTAAGTTCCCAGGCAGCCGAAGGAACAAGTGCAACCCATTTTTTACCTTCAGGAATCTGGCTTAAGACCAAAGAATCAATTTTATCCTGAACGCTTTGAGGAAATTGCCAATTGCTGAATGGGGTATTAAATTCGTTAACTTCCCATTTGCGAATCGGATTACGAAATGAATCCAGGGCTTTAAAAGGTTGAGGAAGTAAATTGATGCCAAGTTTAAAAAGTAATAAGCGCTTGATGCGGTCTTTATGTCGGGTGATCAGTTTGTTTTTCTGAACCAGATTACAAATACCCAAAGGACATAATACCAATTTAAGTATGTTGGAGCGGATATTACTATGTGCATCATAAATCAAGTCATACTTTTCCGCCTTAAGTTTGGCACCAAGCTTAAATACTCCTGAGAATCCTTCTTTACGATCAAACTCCCATATCTTGTTTATCCTGGGATCAATCCTGACCAAAGAAGCCATGTCGGCACGAGCCACCCAATGTATTTCAGCATTAGGGTATTTATTTTTTAATCCGGTAACTACCGACATACATTGAATAATGTCTCCAATAGAACTTAATCGTATAACCAGAATCTTGTCCATTCCAAAAATTTCCCCAAAAATAGAAAAATCCCGGCTGACAACCGGGATTTTTCTAATTCTATATATTCAATTTAAGAATATCTGTATTCTATGCGTGAATAAGGATCACCATTTTGTTGTTTTTACATTCAACAACACCACTTTTACAGTCGAAGAAATTTTCATGACCATCTTTACCAATCACGCGAATTTTCCCTTCGTTTAAAACAGAAACGATAGGAGCATGATTTTTGAGTACAGTAAATTCTCCTTTTTCACCCGGTACCTGAACCAAACCAACAGGTGCATCATAAATGATTTTTAAGGGTGTTACTATTTCACAATGAAGATCCATTAGGCTTTTTTAGCTTGTTTCAACAATTCTTCTCCTTTAGCAATCGCTTCCTCAATTGTTCCAACAAGGTTAAATGAGGCTTCAGGATACTGATCAACTTCACCATCAAGAATCATCTTAAATCCTTTGATGGTATCCTCAATGGAAACAAATACCCCTTTTAATCCGGTAAACTGTTCAGCTACATGGAAAGGTTGCGATAAGAAACGCTGTACACGACGAGCGCGATGAACCACTAATTTATCTTCTTCAGATAATTCCTCCATTCCAAGAATAGCGATAATATCCTGCAGTTCTTTATAACGTTGAAGTATTTCAATTACACGTTGAGCAGTATCATAATGATCATTTCCAACAATGTCTGGCGTAAGCATTCGTGATGTTGAATCCAAAGGATCTACAGCAGGATAAATACCCAATTCAGCAATCTTACGACTCAGTACTGTTTTGGCATCAAGGTGAGCAAAAGTGGTTGCAGGAGCAGGGTCAGTTAAATCATCAGCAGGTACGTAAACGGCCTGCACTGATGTAATCGAACCATGTTTAGTTGAAGCAATGCGTTCCTGTAATGCTCCCATTTCGGAAGATAGAGTAGGCTGATAACCTACAGCTGAAGGCATACGTCCCAACAGGGCTGATACCTCAGAACCGGCTTGAGTAAAGCGGAAAATATTATCAACAAATAATAATACATCACGTCCTTCGTCTGTTCCATCTCCATCACGGAAACTTTCAGCAATGGTCAAACCAGATAAGGCTACACGAGCACGTGCCCCGGGAGGCTCATTCATTTGACCAAATACCATGGTTACCTGTGAAGTATCCAAGGCTTTCTGGTCCACCTTTGATAAATCCCATCCACCTTTTTCCATGGATTCTTTAAACTCATCACCATAATTTACAATGCCTGACTCGATCATTTCACGAAGCAAGTCATTTCCTTCACGGGTACGTTCTCCAACACCAGCAAATACCGAAAGTCCATCGTGACCTTTGGCAATATTGTTGATTAATTCCTGAATTAATACAGTTTTACCAACACCGGCACCACCGAATAATCCAATTTTTCCTCCTTTGGCATATGGCTCAATTAAATCAACCACCTTAATACCGGTAAATAATATTTCTGCTTCGGTTGATAAATCCTCAAATGCCGGTGGATCCTTATGGATAGGGCTACCGCCTTCGCGTGTAACTTCTCCAATACCATCAATGGCGTTGCCAATCACATTTAAAAGACGACCTTTAACTAAATCACCTTTAGGCATGGTAATGGGATTGCCCAAATGCCTTACTTCCATACCTCGCGTTAAACCATCGGTTGAATCCATGGCAATACATCGAATGGTATTTTCACCAATATGTTGCTGACATTCAATCACGATTGAGTGGTCATTATCACGCTTTATTTCAAGAGCATCTAATATATTTGGTAATTCCTGATCTTTAAGATCAAAGCTTACATCTACTACAGGACCAACAATCTGTATGATGGTACCAACAAGTTTTTCCATAAAATGTGAGTATTTATCCCGAATTTATTACTTTTTAATGTTACCTATCGTGATCTTTCAATCAATTTAACAGCAAATTGGCGAAGTTCATTTTTCATACTTTCTTTCCCGTTGACATTATCTAAAGCTATCATTGCTTTATCAAAGTAGAAACTCATTTTATCACGAGCTAACTTATCAACTCCCAGTTCATTATAAATGCTTCTGACGGCATTTATTTTTTCATCTTTATCGTATGATTCAGACTTTATCCAAGCTTGCAGTTCTTGATGCAAAGAACCCGACGCCATTTGTAACGCATTAATAAGTAAAAATGTTTTCTTGTTATTAACAATATCTCCACCAATTGCTTTTCCAAACGTTTCAAGGTTTCCGTAAACATCTAAAAAATCATCTTGCAATTGGAAAGCTAAGCCAATATTTTCACCAAATTCATAAAGAAAGTTCGCATCCTCATTACTGGCGCCTCCAATAATTGCACCGGTTTTTAAACTGCCAGCTAAAAGCACGGCAGTCTTTAGGCGTATCATATTAAGATACTCATCAACCTGTACGTCATCGCGGCTTTCAAACTCCATGTCGAACTGCTGTCCTTCGCAAACTTCCATTGCAGTTTGACTAAATAAATCCAAAACCTCTTTCAAGCATGAAGTATCAACACATGAGATGTATTGATAGGCTTTAATAAGCATGGCATCGCCTGATAATATTGCAGTGTTGTCATCCCATTTAACATGAACGGTAGGTCGATTCCGTCTAACATCAGCCTTGTCCATAACATCATCGTGAAGCAAAGTGAAATTATGAAAGACCTCCAGCCCGATACCAGCTTGAAAAGCTTTTTCCATTTTATCATCGAACAAATAACAAGCAGCCAGACATAAGGTAGGTCGAATCCGTTTTCCGCCCAGAGACATCACATATTCAATGGGCAAGTAAAGCCCTTCAGGATGGCTAACAAATTTTTCCTTGGCCATGGCTTTTTCAACAACAACTTGTAGATCGGCTATAGTATGCATATGGTAAAATTATTCTTTTGTTTGATCCGTTTTATCGTTCTTTTCAATGGTCAATTCTTCCAGCTCTATATCTTCATCTTCATTGTAGATTTGAAGTAATGGTTCCTTAAATGACTGATTTGTTATTGACTTTTCTAAAGTAAGCAATAATGCGGGTAACAATATAAGATTCGAAAATAAGGCTATAAGTAGGGTTACCGCAACTAACACCCCTAAAGCTACGGTTCCGCCAAATTGAGATACACTAAAAATACCAAATCCAAAGAATAATATGATGGATGTATAAATCATACTCACCCCCGTTTCTTTGAGTGCCAATACCACAGCAGCACGGATACTCCAGTTGGTTTCAGATAATTCTTGCCGGTATTTGGCCAGATAGTGAATGGTATCATCCACAGAAATTCCAAAGGCAATACTAAAAACAAGTATTGTAGATGGTTTAATTGGAATATTAAAGAAGCCCATCAAAGCAGCAGTCATAATTAATGGAAACAGATTAGGTATCAGTGACACCAATACCATCCGCTTGGATGAAAACATCCAAGCCATAAATGAAGCAATGAGTACAACCGCCAACATTAGACTTGTAAAAAGATTACGAATTAGGTAGTCTGTACCTTTAAAAAATACAACACTTGCTCCGGTTACCGATGTTTTATATTTATCTGGAGAAAAGATTTTGTCTATTTTTTCTCGTATTTCTTTATCAAGACTTACCATTTCAGTGGTGCCAATGTCTTTCATTCGATAGCTTAACCTGGCTTTTTGCTTTGTAGAATCAACAAAATTGGTAATTATGCCTGATTGTCCTTCGGCATTGCTTCGTCCAACATAAGACAGTATAAAATTGCGCTCCTGATTACTCGGTATTTTGTAATGCTGTTTTTTACCATTGTAAAAGGCTTGTCTCGAGAACTTCACCACTTCAACTAAAGAGATAGGTTTTGATATGGCATCTAATTCAGCCATTTCATCCTGCAACTTATCCATTTTTGATAAGTTACTGCGTTGAATAACACCATTAGGTTTTTTGGTGTCAATCATTATTTCTAGCGGCATGAGGCCATTAAAGTTGGACTCAAAAAATTTAAGATCAAGGTACAAGGGATCATCATGTGGAATATCATCCAGCATGTAGCCTGTAGTTTTAATTCTTGATATACCAATTGCCGCCACTAAAAGCATAGAAATGGCAACGACATATACGACTGAACGATGATTAAGAGAAATTTTAACCAAATAATTAACTGCCTTTGAAATAACTTGATTGTCCAGATGTTTAACGTGTCGTTCTTTAGGACCATCAAGGAAACTAAATATTATAGGGATCAATAAAATAGACAGGAAAAATACAACCAGAATATTAATAGCGGCAATCACGCCAAACTCAACAAGTATGTCACTACTGGTGAATACAAATGTGCCGAATCCGGAAGCAGTTGTAAGGTTGGTTAAGAACGTGGCATTTCCAATTTTACGTATTACCCTTTGAAGTGCCTTAATCTTGTTTTTATGTTTTCTGTATTCCTGATGGTATTTATTTAAGAGAAATACAGAATTTGGAATGCCAATGACGATAATAAGTGGTGGAATCATTCCGGTAAGAATGGTGATTTTGTAACCGAACAAAGCCTGAATACCAAGAGCCCAAATTACAGCAATAACCACAACCAACATTGAGAATAACACTACTTTAAATGATCGGAAGAAGAGGAAGATAATTACAGCTGTTATTCCAAGGGCCAGAAAGATAAACATATTAAGCTCTTTCTTAATCATTTCAGCGGTAACAACTCTTATGTATGGCAATCCGGAGTAATGCAGTTCTTTTTTGGTTTTAGAAATATACTCGTCCCCCGCTTTTTGAATGTCATTTATTAGACCTACTCTTTCCTTACTAAGAAAAATTTCGTCATCAAGAGTAACGGCTATCAGATATGCATCTTTAGATTTATTGTAAACCAATTGCTCATAAAAAGGTAAATTTTGGAATACCTCCTTAAGTGAGTCGAGTTCTGTCTGAAACCTGACTTTCTCAGGGAATATGGGCTTAATTTCAAACTGCTTTTTTTTTGTGTTTTTCTTCAGTTCGTAGGTTTGACCAATTGAAAAGACAGATGTTACTCCATCTATATCCATCAAGGTCTCTGAAAAGTCTTGCCAGTGATTAAATTCTTCCAGCTCAAAAAAGTCATCGTTTTGAATGCCTATTATAACCAGATTACCACCACTGCCAAAGGTTTCTACAAAAGATTGATTTGCCAGATATGTTGAATCATCTTCCGGTAACAATGGCGCATATTGATACGACATCTCTATTCTTCTGGATTGTATTCCCATAAACAGTGTAAGGAGAAACAATCCAATAAGTATTGCTATTCTATTACGTAATATATATCCTGCTATTCTAATCCACATCTCTCAATTCTTCTTCAGTCAATTTTAATCTTGCGAAAGTAGGTAAAAACCATAGGTCCACCAATCCCAATTTAAGTAATCATTTTAAAGTGCCGGTGGTTTCAATTTTAATTAGGCGTTGAGGGTCTGCCTTATCCGATAGAATAAAGAGGTAATTATTTGAAGACAATTGTTGTTCAATGATCAGTTTGGTATCCTCATAATCATTAAAATCCTTAAGGAAAATCTTAAGGTATTCTAGTTCGTAATCTGAATCTACACTTAGGAGTTTTTGCAGAAAATTTACACAAGCCTTGGTTTGTGATATTATATTATCAGCTTGTTCATCTGAAGAAGAACTGGAATCAACACCAGCAATTAATATCTGGTTCCAGTCTGGAATCTGTACACTATTTTCAACTTGAATATTATTGTTTAGTACAAAAGCTTGATGAATGGGAAAGGAATCTTTAACGGCTGCAATAAATTGGCCACTTATTCCAGCTGTTAACATACTGCTTGTGCCCAATGAAGGATAATTATTTTTAAATAATGTCGGATCGAAGTATAAGTTTTGTACCTGATCGAGTAACTGCCAGGCATCCATCCCATCATATTTGTCGGATAGAAATATTTGATCAATACAAGTGTTACATTGGATCATATGACCAAAGTGCATTTCTTCATGATCAAGTAACTGCTCCATGAAATCATATACCAGCTGAGTACTTCTTAATGGATCGTTCTGTTCATTAAAATCAATTTGTCCGGAAAATAAAATTTTACCACTAGACGTATTACAAATTGTATAATTGTGCTTCTGAAATATTTTGTGTTCGATTTGGTTATCAACACCTTCTTGATATGTAATTACAAACTTACTTTCACCATCACCTGTTACTTGAGGAAACAAATAATAAGCAGGAGTTTTTCCTTGTCCAACTTTTTTAAGTGCAAGACCCATTTGTTGCTTGCAATAGGAATAGTCATCCAACGACGAAATGTCCGTGTAGGCCTCTATACATAGTATGTCCGAGGGTTTTATATTATTGGTTTTTAAGGAAGAATTAATGATTGCTTGTAGTTCATCTATTCGTCCGGATAGAAGGTTATTGTCGTTGAAATTTATGATATGATATTGCAATTTCATTGCTTGTAAATTAAGGTTTTACTCAAGTTGATGATAAAGAATGAACTTAAATTAAGCTTGAAAATATTGCTGCAAAGGTAGATTAATCCGATTTATTTTTGACGCTTAATGGCTTCTTTCTTAAAAGACAAAATCAAAAATTATTAGAAGAAAAGAAACTAATCCGATTGTATTGCGTACCAAACGCATTAAGAAGTTGAATTTGAAAGGACATTTTATTATGAAAAAGATTTTACTCTTTTTAAGCATTATGCTTTTGCCTTTTGGGGCAAGTTCACAAATTGCTAAGTTTAAATCAGTCTTTACCTTGAATTTTATTCGTCATATTGGTTGGGCTGAAGAATCAAAACAAGGTGATTTCGTGATAGGCGTATTGCGTAACAAGGAAGTATCGGGTTGGATGGAAAAACTTTCCGCAGGAAAGAAGTTTGGTTTTCAGAATGTGGTAATTAAAGATTTTAAATCACCTGAAGAGATACAGGACTGTCAAGTACTATTTGTATCGTCAACGGTAAACTTTGGGAAACATTCCTCAGCTATAATTGATAAGTGTGGTGGAAAGAACACGCTTATTGTATGTGAATCTGAAGGGGCTACCGACAGTGGAGCAATGTTTAACTTTGTGGTAAGAGACGACAAATTGAAGTTTGAGATCCATAAGGCTAATGCCGCTAAGTTTGGTTTGCAAATCAGTTCTAAATTGGAAGGTATGGCTGCAGCAATTAATTTATAGAAATATAAAAATTGCTGACTTCTATACTACAATCTTGATTTAGAAAACTTAATTAAGAATATTCTTTTGTTATGTAAGCTTAGGATTATATTTTTGTTCAAATACGCAATAATAGAATCGAAATAAGAAATTTAAGCCGGCAAAAGAAAATTAACAATAAGCAAATGAAGAATATCAAACTTAATATTGCTCAAAAATTACTCTTTGGATTTGGTGTGATTCTGGTACTTATAGCTATTAATGGTATTTGGACGTTTTCAACATTAACATCCAGTAAAAACCTAAATAGTAAACTTACGGGTACCTATTCTCCATCAGCTGAAAAGCTTAATCGCTTATCAGCAATGGTAACAAATTCCACCATGCTTGTGAGAAGTTGGGTTTTTATTGATAAGCAATCTGATACTCCCGATAAAATCAGACTTAAGGAATTACATACCGATGTGTATCCGCAATTGCGTGATGAAATAAAAACATTTTATACCGATTGGGATGAAGCTGATGTGAAAGATGCGAATGTTATTTTTCACGAAGTTGATTCACTGTTTGAGATGCAGCAGTATGTAATGAGTAGCCTTAACTCCTTTAACGCCTACGAAGACGTTATGGTTCTTTTTGAGGTTGAGCCTCAGGTTCAGGATGGTGGCGAAATTATCGAGTTAGGAAATCAGGTGAATTATCGCATTGCCACATTGGCTGGAAAATATTTAACAGCGAGTGATGAGGCTTTAGTTGAAACCAATGGTAGTTTTACTGTTTTACAATGGGTTATAATTATAATGAGCCTATTGGTAATTTTAGGAGCTACAGGAACCGCTTACTTATTATACAATTCAATTGTAAGTCCTCTGAATAAAGGGGTAAATTTTGCACAAGCCATTGGTAAAGGTGACCTTACCGCTACTGTAGATATTGATCAAAGTGATGAGATTGGAGACTTGGCGAAAGCTTTAGTTATAATGGCTGATCAATTAAAAACGACAGTGCTTACCATTAAAGGTAATGCTAACGATTTGGTAACTTCCAGCTCGCAACTTAAGACAAGTTCAATGCAATTGTCTAAAGGATCAGCAGACCAGGCAGCTTCAGCGGAAGAAGTATCTACTTCCATTGAAGAAATGGTGGCTAATATCGACCAAAATACAGACAACTCAATACAGACAGAGAAAATTACGGTTGAAACAGCAAGTGATGTAGGTGTAGCAGATAAGCTATCTTCACAGGCAGCAAAAGTAATGAAGGATGTTTCAGAGAAGATTACCATAATTGGTGATATTGCTTTCCAAACAAATATTCTTGCCTTAAATGCAGCGGTTGAAGCTGCAAGAGCAGGTGAGCATGGTAGAGGCTTTTCTGTGGTGGCAGCGGAAGTTCGTAAGTTGGCCGAAAGAAGTAAGTTGGCAGCGGATGAAATTGTTTCGTTGGTTAAAACCGGATTAAAGGTGTCGCAGGAAGCAGGTGAAAAATCTAAAGCTCTTGTACCAGACATTGAAAAGACGACACAGCTGATTAAAGAAATTTCTGCGGCAAGTATGGAGCAGAAAACTGGAGCAGAGCAAATTAATTTGGCTATGCAACAGCTGAATATGATTACTCAGGAAAATGCTTCATCATCGGATGAGCTAACTCAAAGTTCAGACCAGTTGGCGAACTTAGCCGATAACTTAAAAGAGGCGGTTAGCTTCTTTAATATTGGCGATGGTGACACTGTGAAACAAAAAGTGAAAGCAAAGCCTGAATCGAAAAAGGTAAAGGCACCTGCTGCTACAAAAACAGCTAAAGTGACCGACAAAAAGGAGACCTCAAAGAAAGAGAGCAATCCTTTTACAAATTTCGATAAGGATTTTGATATGGATAATTACGAGAAATTCTAAGAATTTAGTTTATGGATAATTTACCATATAAAGTAATTTATGACGAGCTGCCTGAAAAAGCGATTATTCGCTTTTCAGGTCAGCTAATTATAAATTTTATTGAAAGTATAACCGAAGTGGTTAAGGAGCGAGTTAAAACGTCAAAAAATCTTGAAATACAGGTGGATAATCCCGACAGCATGGATGTAACCTTTATTCAGTTACTTTTGGCCTTAAAGAACACTTTTGAAACCGCTGGTAAAGAGGTTAGTGTTTCTGCTGAATTGAAAGATGAGCTTCGCACTCTTATCGATAATTCGGGATTTAATTATGTGCTTAATTAATCAAAATAAATAGAACATTAGATTATGGCTAAAACAGTTCTTATCGTTGATGATTCAGAAAGTATTCGCGAAGTAGTCAACTTTACCCTAGAAAATGAAGGTTACGATGTGTTAGTTGGTGTCGACGGAGAAGATGCTCTGAAGTTTCTTGACGGTCGTACAATTGACATTGTTATTACTGACTTACATATGCCTAACTTGGATGGTCTTGGACTTATCCGTAAAGTTAGAGAAATGGAAGCCTACAAACATATTCCAATTTTGTTTCTGACTACAGAGTCGCAAGCATCAAAGAAAATGGAAGCAAAACAAGCAGGTGCAACCGGTTGGATTATCAAGCCATTCGTGCCAGCTAAATTATTAAGTGCGATTACTCGCGTTCTACGATGATAGATAAAATCAAACATATCTTTATTGAGGAAACCTCTGGTGATTTGCAAGTGATACAACGCGAACTTGAGACCGCTGTATCAGAAAGTATGTGTTCTACCACAGTTGATAAGGTATTCAGAGCCATGCACACCATAAAGGGATCCGGGCCTATGTTTGGATTTAGCCATCTTCCGGAAATTACCTTGCCTGTTGAAATGGCATATCGAAATCTGAGTGATGGAAATTTAGAGTTAAGTAATCAAATTATTGACAAAACAAAAGATGTTGTTTCTCTTATTCAGGATGTGCTGGATATGGATGACGACCATTTGCCGCGAATTGAAGAAGAAAAGCAAATGCTAATTCGTTATTTTAACAATATCAACCGGTTAAACGATCGAACTAATGATTGATAAGTTTAAAGATAAATTTGTTGAGGAATCGCTCGATAATATCAATGATCTTGAAGAAGCTTTATTTCTTCTTGAGAAAGATATGAAAAACAGCGAGATAATTGAACGTATCTTTCGGGCAATGCACTCCTTAAAGGGAGGTGGAGCCATGTTTGGTTTTAACCACTTAAGTGAGTTTACCCATCATCTTGAAACTGTTTTTGATTTGGTGCGCAACAATAAGTTAAATGTAGATAATGATATTATCTCCTTAACTTTTGAAGCGATTGACCAGATAAAGCATCTCTTGCAAATTGGTGATTTAACCGAAGCTGGTGACATTGCTCATCAACAAGCTTTTATAAAGCGTATTGAAGCCGCATCTAACTTAGATGGTACCTCACCTAAAGACACACAGGATTCTACTAGTGAGACACAGGTAACTAAAGATGACGGATCAAAAAACTTCCTTATACACATCAAACCTAACAGTGATATTTTAAGGAATGGTACTAATCCGTTTTACCTATTGGATGATTTACATGCGATGGGAACGGCTAAAGTTCTGGCATTTACTAAAGATGTGCCGGACTTAGTACAGTTTCAGCCAATTTCAAACTACTGTAATTGGCAAGTCATATTGAACACCACAGAATCGGTAAATGAAATAAAAGATGTTTTCATTTTTGTAGAGGATGAGTGTGAAATTGACATTCAGCAACTTAATGTAGGAAATATTAGCCAATCTACTGCCTTAGATAAGGCGATTGAGTTGGCAAATACTGAGCAAAAGCCATTAACTAAAGAGCAGATTGAAGCCTTTGATGGCAATAAGGAAGGTGAAGAAAAGAAAGATACCAAAAGAAGAGTTCAGCTTAAAGAACACAAAATATCAAGTATAAGGGTTAATTCAAACAAGATTGATGATCTTGTAAATCTTGTTAGTGAATTGGTAACAATTCAGGCACAATTGAACCTTTATGCTGAGAAAGATGGTAACAATGATATTGTATCATTAGCCGAAAACATACAAAAGTTAAGTCGTCAGTTAAGAGATAATGCATTTGAGATAAGTCTGATTCCTTTGCAAAGTGAATTAATGCGTTTTCAACGTTTGGTAAGAGACTTATCCAAAGAGCTGGATAAAGAAATTGATTTTGTTATTGAAGGTGGTGATATTGAATTGGATAAAAACATCATTGAACACCTGACTGATCCATTGCTACATATAATTCGTAATTCTGTCGATCATGGTATTGAAATGCCTGATGAACGAATTAAGGATGGAAAATCACCGAAAGGGACAATTATATTCAAGGCATTTTATTCCGGAGCAAGTGTTATTGTTCAGGTAATTGATGACGGTAAAGGTATTGATCCGGAGTTTATTAAAAGCAAAGCCATAAGCAAAGGCTTGATTGCTGAGAATGTAGAGTTAAGCCGAAAAGAAATATTTGACCTTGTTTTTCTGAGTGGTTTCTCAACAAAAGATCAAGTTTCGGATGTTTCAGGACGCGGTGTTGGAATGGATGTTGTGAAAAAGAAAATTGGTGAAATTCGAGGCGAAGTAAGTCTTGATTCCGAAGTTGGCAAAGGCACAACATTGACATTAGAACTTCCATTAACGCTTTCGATAATTGATGGTTTATTAGTGAAGGTAACAAACAACCAGTATGTTATTCCTATTGCTAATATTGAAAAGATACATGCCATTAGCGATGTGAAATTCGGATCAAGTTTCAATCATGTGGTTACAATTGATGAGGCACAATATCCTTATATTGACCTGAGAGAAACATTTGGAGCTGAGGCAATTCAAAAGGGAACAGAACAATTGATACTGGTTAAGTTTGAAACTAAAAAGGTAGGCTTATTAGTTGATCAGGTAATTGGAGAATACCAAACTGTTGTTAAGCCACTTGGACGATTCCTTAAAAAGCAAGAAAATATATCTGGTGCATCTATAATGGGAGATGGAACGATATCATTGGTTATTGATACCAATCGTTTAATCCACAATAATGCCATGAAGAAATACCGAACTAAGAAGTAAGCACAATGAAAGATCAATTTACATCACTGATATCGTTTTATGTGAACAAAGAAGTTTTCGCATTTGACACACTTAAAGTGCGAAACATTCTTGAATTTGGGAAAATTACCTGGGTGCCTAATGTAAAGGATTACCTTTTGGGGGTAATTAATTTACATGGTAATATTATTCCAATTGCCGATTTAAGAGTGATGATGCAGATGGAAAATATTGAAAATACTAATGATACAGCAGTTATTGTTGTTTCTAACGACGATAAGGCCGGGTCCTTAATTGGAATTGTTGTAGATAGTGTAAATGAAGTATTTGATACTGAGGGGTTGGAAGTGCAGGAATCCGTTTTTAATGGAAATACAGGGGTGATAAGTTCATTTTTAGGCTCTATTCATAGGAACGAGGAATTTGTACACATTATAGATCTCGACGAGACTGTCAAGGAAATTGAAAATTAAAAAGACCAATTGATGAGTGATCATATCAACGCATATTTAACTTTTTCTATAGGGCAGAATGCATTTGGTGTTCATGTTGAAAAAGTTGTTGAGATACAGGAGTATACTAAACCAAAGCAAGTGCCTGAAAGTTTAGCCTATATGAGAGGTGTTATCGACCATCGGGAAGAGGTTATACCTGTTATTGACACTGGATTAAAATTCAATCTTGGTGAAATTGAAATTACTCCGCAATCATGTATTGTTGTTTTGGAGATTGATAAACCAGATGGAAACGGCAAGTTCAGTATTGGCATTTTGGTTGATGCAGTTTCTGACGTATTTGAATCAGATCCTGAAAAGGTAAAAGTTATTGAGAATGACTTTAAACCCGGTTATATATCCGCTACATACAAAAACAATGACTCCTTAGTAATGATATTGAATTCGGATAAGGTATTTACCGAGACTGATATTATTGCTATAGATCAGATAATGGGCAATATCGATAAAGAGTAGGAATGTTTACAGGGAAGGAAGATAACGCTCAAAACGATTTTGATTGCTTTAAGGCAGAATTGTCGGATGCCGATTTTTTGGCCTTCAGTGAATTCATTTATAATGAATTTGGCATAAAGATGCCACCGATTAAAAGAGTTATGTTACAAGGACGTTTATTAAAACGTATCCGCGAGCTTAATATGCAATCGTACACTGAGTACAAGAATTATTTTTTTAGCCAGGAAGGACAAAAAAAAGAGATCTTTAACTTTTTGAATGTTGTTACAACCAATAAAACAGATTTTTTCCGAGAACCTGTTCATTTCGATTTCTTGAGAAACGAGATATTACCAGAGTTTGTTGGAAACAATCGTAACTTAAAAATTTGGAGCGCTGGATGTTCCAGTGGGGAAGAACCATATACAATATCAATCGTTTTAAACGAATTTAAAACAGAAAATCCATTATTCAATTTCTCAATATTGGGATCTGATATTTCTAACAAGGTACTTACAAATGCCTCAAAAGGAATATATGCTGAGCATAAAGTTGCTCTCATTCCTATGGATTTGAAAAAGAAATACTTTTTGAAAAGTAAAGATCGCGACAATCCATCGGTTAGGGTAAAGCCTGAATTACAAAAAAGTATTGCTTTAAAATATGTCAACTTAATGGATAATCATTACAATGTTAATGATTCCTTTGATGTTATCTTTTGCCGAAATGTTTTAATCTATTTCGATAGAGCTACTCAGGAGAGAGTTATTTCTAAATTGAGTCAGTATTTAAAACCCGGCGGCTATTTTTTTATTGGTCATTCCGAATCATTATCCGGAATGGATGTGCCTTTGAAGCATGTTAAGCCAACAATATTTATTAAAGAATAAAATAAATCCGGAAATATAAAAAATAAATTATGAGCGAGTTAACGGATAAGCAACTATTGCGCGAATTACGATTAAGACTTGAGGAAAGGAAAAAGTTCGATAACGAAATGAAGGAGCTTTCAAAAGACTTTCAGTCAGTTACTAAAAAACTGAAGGAATCTGAAGCTTTAAAGAGTCACTTTATTTCTAATATATCCAACGAGATTGTAAATCCATTTACATCAATTCTCGGATTGTCAAAAGCCATTTTGTCTGTTGAGAAGAACGACTGGAAGAAAGTGGTTTCGATGGTTGCCTTAATACATAGTGAAGCATTTAACCTGGATTTTCAGCTTCGAAATATTTTTGTTGCTGCTAAAATTGAAGCCGGTGAAATAGCACCAAATATCACCAAGGTGAATATCCGAAGTTTAGCTCAAACTGTGATCGATTCGTTTAATATCATCTCGCGCAAGATGGGTATTGATATTGATCTGCAATTCAATGTCGAATATGGTTTTGGAAAGAATTTTTATTTCAAAACAGATTCTGAAAAGCTAAAACTTATCCTAAGCAACCTTATTAACAACGCCTTGAAATATAGCTATAAGGATAGCAAGGTAATCGTTAAGATATGGGTTGATGAGGATATCTTAAATATATCTGTACAGGATTACGGAACCGGTATTTCTGAGAAGAATCAAAAGATTATTTTCGAGCGTTTCAAACGTCTTGATTCCGGAATAAATTCAATTAATCGCGGTCATGGTTTAGGATTATCTATTACTAAGTCATTGCTAGATGTATTAGGAGGTAAAATTGAAATTGATAGTAAAAAAGGAGAAGGTTCAACATTTTCAATTGAACTACCAGAAGCTAAGAATGTAATAGAAGGCTTCAGTGGTGATGGTAATGATGTATTCTTTGATGACGATGATGAGATTTTTTAAGGAAAATTAGATGGAGAATAGATATTTACAACATTTTCTATACCCTTCTTCCTTGTTTGTCAACAAAGAACCTTTTGTCATCAAAACTATTTTAGGGAGCTGTGTTGCCATCTGCATATGGGATAAGAAGCTTAAATTTGGTGGAATGAACCACTATATGCTTCCCAACTGGAATGGTAACGATTTGGCTTCACCAAAATATGGTAATATCGCCATTGACAAATTGATTGAGCGGATGTTCTATTACGGAAGTAATAGAAAAGATTTAGTCGCTAAAATATTTGGAGGAGGCGAGTTGCTTGAGGCAAGCACTGGTAATTCGATGATGATTGGGGAACGCAATATCCGGGTGGCGCGATTGATGTTAGAAGAACGAAACATTCCAATTGTGGCATCAAGTACTGGTGGGAAAAGAGGTAGGAAAATAATATTTTTTAATGATACAGGTGAAGTAAGGCACAAGTTTCTGGAAAAAAAAGTATATTAAACCCTGCTAAGCACAGGAGGTAGTTGCTATTTCGTTTCTTGGCTGCATTAAAGTATTGAAGAGCTTAACAAAACGACAAGCTTTATTGTTTGTTGTTAGAGTAAATAGAATTAACACATGGAAAAAAAGATTCGGGTATTAGTTGTAGACGATTCGGCGGTTGTAAGACAAAGCTTATCGTCTATTCTTGAATCAGATCCTGATATCGAAGTAATGGGAACAGCCGCAGATCCTATTATTGCCGTGAAGAAAATAATGAAGGAGATTCCCGATGTTATAACTCTCGACATCGAGATGCCAAGAATGGATGGGCTTACTTTCCTTCGTAAAATAATGTCGCAGCATCCAATCCCTGTCGTTGTTATTTCAAGTCTGACAACGGAGGGTACAGAAGTCGCCATGAAAGCGCTTGAATATGGGGCTAGTGAAATAATTGGTAAACCGGCGATGAATGCCGCTCAATTCATCAACGAATCCAAAATAATGCTTTGCGATGCCGTTAAAGCTGCTTCACATGTGAAGCTTAAACGCAGGAAAATTGCAGCTCCAACCGCTCCAAAAGTCAGTCCAAAATTATCGGCTGATGTAATGATTGATAAGGCTCCTTCAATCAAGCGGATTATTGATACTGAAAAAATAATTGTGCTTGGTGCTTCTACCGGAGGCACTGAGGCTATACGAAATTTCTTGAAAGCATTACCTGATCGAATGCCGGGTATTGCAATAGTTCAACATATGCCTGAAGGTTTTACAAAATCATTTGCTAATAGCCTGAATAATATATGTGGCCTAGAGGTAAAAGAGGCAGAACAAGGCGATCGTTTATATCAAGGACGTGTTTTAGTGGCTCCGGGTAATAAGCATATGTTATTAAAAAGAGTAGGAAAGGAATACACTGTAGACGTTAAAGAAGGTCCTTTGGTAAATCGCCACCGTCCTTCTGTTGATGTTTTATTCCGATCAGCCGCACGTTATGCTGCTAATAATGCCACAGGTATATTGCTTACCGGAATGGGTAATGACGGTGCTAAAGGATTACTTGAATTAAAAGAGTCCGGAGCCCATACCATTGCTCAGGATGAATCATCATCAGTAGTTTTTGGTATGCCAAAAGAAGCTATTAAATTAGGGGCTGCTGAGGAAATTTTATCTTTGGAAAAAATAGCACCATATTTGCTTTCAAAGCTGAAATAATCTAACCAAATCTTAAGTTGTCGTTTAAATCTAACGCCGTTTCTTATGGGTAAAGAAAATATAAAAAATATCAGAAGTAAATTTACGTTAAGGGGCTTTTTTATTGGCCTCTTGTTGTACGTTTTTACTTTGGCTTTTAGTTTTAGCGTTTTTGAACATGTTGATATGAAAGTGTCAGTTCCTAACGCTTACATCATGTTTCCTGGATTGTGGGTGGTAACTTTTGCTCCTTTTATCGCAGCATTAGTTGGGTATATTATCTCGGGCAACTTCTATAATATCATTAAAAAACAACGTAAGCACCTTAAATACGAGGCCAACCGTAGTAATCAGGTTCTTGATTTTGTGGACAACCTTCGTAAAGATAATTTTAAAGCTGCTTTACACCTGAATGAAAATAAAGATGTATTAGCCAAATCATTACTTCGCCTTCGCGACTATCTGATTCAAAGTAAAAAGGATGTTGAGCAACGAAGAGTTGAAGAGGAGCAGCGTAATTGGGTGACTCAGGGTTTGGCTCAATTTGGCGAGATACTTCGAAAGGAAAGTGATAATCTAGAAGATTTAAGTTACAATATCATAAGTTATCTGGTTGATTATATGAAAATCAATCAGGCCGGTTTTTACTTGTTGAATAGCTTAAGTAAAAGCGAAAAGTATTTTGAGTTGACGGCTTGCGTGGCTTATGATCGTAAGAAGTTTGCTGACAAGAGAATTAATTGGGAAGAAGGTTTAATTGGTCGCTGTGCTCAGGAAAAAGAGACCATTCACATGACAGATGTGCCCAATGATTATCTCAATATCACTTCTGGTTTAGGGGAAGCCAATCCGAGATCAATATTGATCGTACCACTTAAGACCAATGATGAGGTTTATGGGGTGCTTGAAATGGCGACGTTTAAAGAATTTGATGAGTTCGAGATAGAGTTTGTTGAAAAAACAGCTGAGAGTATTGCATTAACTATTCAGTCAGTACAAAATACAATTCGCACCACTAAACTGCTCAAAGAGACTCAGAATCAGGCTGAACGTATGTCGCAGCAAGAAGAAGAACTGAGACAGAACCTTGAGGAAATGCAGGCTACCCAGGAAGAGAGTGACAGAAGGGAAGTGGAGATGAAAGGTATTCTTGAAGCCATTGACCATGCCGCAATCAGTTCTGAGTTTGAGGTAGATGGTACATTAATTAATGTGAATCAAAATTTCCTTAGAACCTTCCGATATAATCCAGAGGAGATAGAAGGACAGAACATTAAAATATTCTTCTTTAAGGATGATGTTACAGAGTTAGACCAGATTTTAACGGATTTAAGAAACGGTCATAATTTCAAAGGTCGTGTTAAGCGTAGAACAAAAATGGGTGATGAAATTTACCTGTTAAGTACGTATACGCCAGTTATTGATCATGAAGGCGAGATCATAAAGATATTAAGCTTAGAGAATGATATTACCGAGCAGGTAAAAATGGAAGAAGAGCTTAAGCACAGTAAGGATGAACTCGGTGTAATGTTAGAGGAAGCGAAGAGAGAAGTTACAGAACAGTTCAAAGAAATTGAAGGCGTTAAAATTCGTAACGAAAAAACTCTGGAAGGTGCACTGGATGCTATAATTACTACAAATAAGGAAGGTATTCTTGAATTCTTTAATGTAGCTGCCGAAAAGCTTTGGGGTTACGATAGGAATGAAGTTCTGGGACAGCATGTTTCTATGTTATTCTCCACTGAAACTGTAAATAACGACGAATTCATATCAGCTTTCGTTTCCAATGACAAAGAAAAGATCATTGGCGAACGCAGAGAGGCTCCGATCAAAAACAAAGTGGGTAGTGAGGAAGCAGTTTTATTCCTTTTATCTGAAGCACAAGTAGGCGAGGATCACTCGTATACTGCCTTTATTCAGAATGTTGAGGTAGAGTTATTTTAACTGATTGGTATGGATGAGGGGAAAGCATTTAGGGAGTATCTGAATGAATTGAAGAAGCACACGCCATATGATTTTAGCGAGTATTCTGATAGTTCAATTAATAGACGCTTGCAAAAGATCCTTAAAGATTATGACATAAGCATGGATCAGCTCCATGAAAGGACTAAATCTGATCAGGAATTTGTTGAAAAAGTTGTTGAGGAGATTACGGTTAATACAACGGAACTTTTTCGAGATCCTGATATTTGGACTTCTCTTTATGATAATATCTATTCAAGTCTAAAAAATAAAAAAACAATTAATATCTGGCATGCTGGATGCAGTTCCGGTATGGAGGTGTACTCAAACCTTATCATCTTAAATGAACTTGGTTTATTGGAGCGGACTAAGGTGTTTGGTACCGATATTAATGCCAGAATGATTAAGCAAGCCAAGTCAGGTAAGTTTGCTCTGCAATTCAATAAAATACAATTGGATGCCTTTAAAGCAAGTTTGAAGAAACGTCCAATTCAAGGTATATCGTCAATCGACTTTGATAAATATTTTATTTTCAATAAGAGTGAAGATACGCTTGAGGCAAAAGATATAATTCGTAAAGTGCCTTGGTTTGTCAAACATGATTTGGTTAATGAAGAAATACCTTTTTACAATAGGTTTGACCTTATCTTTTGTAGAAATGTTTTAATCTATTTTAATTCAAGTCTTCAATCAAAGATATTTAAGCTTTTTCACGACCAAATGTTTGCAGGAGGATGTTTATTGCTGGGGAATCATGAAGGTATGTCAGGGTTTTATAAGACCAAATTCTCAAAAAGTGGACCTGTTTTCTTGAAAAATAATTCCTTTCATTTTAAATATTAAGAAATGGCTGTGAACTATAACATAAGGGAATTAAGAGCTTTGTCAGAACATTTGACTACAGTCACAGGTATACCTTTTGATCAAATGAATCAGTCATTTTTAAAGCGTAGGTTGAATTATTTCAACGATAAAAAGGGTTTTAGAAAAGGAGAGCAACTGATTGAATTCATAATGAAAGATGAGTTCAAGGAAGAGTTTATTGCTTACATGACAATTCCAGTAAGTGAGTTGTTTCGTGATGCTGGCCTATGGAGAAATATAAGGCATTATTTAACTGAGTTAGCTTTCGTTTCGGAAATTAATGTTTGGATTCCGCAAGTATCATCAGGCGAAGAGTTGTATACGCTACTTATAATTGCGAAAGAAGAAGGGATCATAGATAAGCTAAATGTTACGGTAGGTTATTCATCCAATTATAAAATAGATTGTATTCAAAAAGGCTATTTAAGAGCCAAAAGGATGGATACCAACTTATATAACTATAAACGCTTTGAGGGTAAGGCGGCCTTAGAGGATTATTTCGATACTAAAGAAGATGGACTTTATTTAAAGAATAATCTAATGGATGGAGTAAAGTTTAAGAAGGGATTGGTTACCGCAGGACAACCTGATGAAAAAATGGATCTTGTTCTTTTTCGAAATGCCATGTTGTATTATAAAAAGGATTATCAATCCATTTTTAAAAATGCCATTGATGATTGTCTAAAGCCGGGAGGCTTGTTGTGTGTTGGAGTTAAAGAAATATTACCATCACCTTTTTCCGATCGATTTGAATGTATCGATCAGAAAGAAAAAATTTATAAGAAGTTTAAAGCCTTAATGGATTAAGCGATATGAAATTAAAGTATAAAGCAGTGGTTATAGGTGGTTCCGCTGGAAGTTTTTCTGTGGTTAGTAAGATATTGTCTAAAATTGACCCTAAATTTCCATTGCCTATTATTCTTTGTTTGCATCGCTTAAAGCATGTTCGATCCGGCTTGGTTGAAGGGATTAATTTAAAATCAAATCTAAGCGTAGTTGAACCAAATGATAAAGAAAAGATAGTTGCTGGTAAGGTTTATCTGGCACCATCTAATTATCATTTATTTATCGAATTTGATGGCTCGTTTAGTTTATCAACAGAGGAACCTCTTAACCATAGTCGTCCTTCAATAGATCATACCTTATCTTCTTCATCCTATTTTTTTAGAGAGAAGATGATAGGAGTTCTTTTGACAGGGGCCAATAAGGATGGTGCAAAAGGAATGAAAGATATTGCGGACAAGAAGGGTATAACACTGGTACAGGATCCAGATACTTGTGATGTAGATACAATGCCTAAAATGGCTTTAAGAATGATGACGCCTACAAAGGTGTTATCGCCAGATGGAATTATTGATTATTTAAACCAATTAGCCTGACATAATATGAGTAAGAATAAGTATATCTATTTGTTAGGAGTATTATTCCTTATTATTTCGATCGTGAAATACATTTTATTTCCAGCGGTTTTGCCGCCGGAATATTTTACGTTTGAAATGCTTGGTTTATTTTCGGTGCTTGGCTTAATTTTTTATGTTGCCAGGGCATATTTACCAAAGTCAATGTGTGTTTCAGAGGAGTTGGAAACTCAGAACGAAAATCTAATAAAGGACAATACACGTTTGAAGGAACGTATTTTAGAATTAGAAGCAGAAGAAGATGAGAGCCTAAGTAAACAAAGCAATAAACAACAATTGTTGGCTTCATTGGATTCAATATGGCTTAATAAAGCTGAAGCCGAAGATTTAGGTAAAGAACTTTTTAATCTGATTAAACAACAATTTGAGCTTGTTGCGGGTATAATTTATAAGAAGTCTGATAATGGTAGTTTTACTTTGTCACATCAATATGGATTAGATAAAGATTGGGTGGTTGGAGAAGTAAATGTTGGAGAAGGAATTCATGGGCAGAGCATTAAGGAGGGTAAAGCATCTGAAATTACAGATGTCCCTGAGGATTATCTTGAAGCCTCGTCAGGTACTGGTAGTGCTAAACCAGGCTATATTTATATACTGCCTTTATTGGATGTTGATAATGAAAGTTTACTTATTGAAATTGCTTCATTTAAAGAGTTGGGCTTACATCTTATATGGAACGAATTTTTAGTAAGCAAAAATAAAATGGACTAAGCATATGGTAAAATTAACAAATCAGTTAAATAAGATGTTTAGCCGTGGTGCTATAAAAGAACGAGATTGGTATATGCTAATCATTGGCTTAATTATGCTTCTTGTTCTTGTATGGTCCGGTTTCCTTTCGTTTACAAATTTATACTTCTCAGTACCCAATATTATTATAATTCACAGATCAATATTGGTATGGTTTATTGATATTCTTGTGGTATCTACTCCGTTCATTATTCTTTATATTCTTAATTATAATAAAACCCAAAACGTAAAACTTAACAAAGAACTCAGACAACTTCAACAGCGCGTAAATCTTAGTATTGAGTTAGCTGAAAAAATACGAAAAGGGGATTTAGATGACATAAAATACGATGATAGTCAGTTGTCTCAAACATTGGTTAATCTCGGTGAAAACCTAAAACGCAATAAAGAACAGGAAGATATTTACAATTGGATTGCACGCGGTAAAGAAGTGATTTCAGATATACTTCGATCCCACAATAAAATTGATGAACTTACCGACGATGTTCTGCGTGGTATCATTGAATATTGCGATGGCGTTCAAGGCACACTTTATCTTTTAGAAAATAATAAGCTGGTCAATGTTTCAACATATGCTTACAATCGTAAGCGATACGAAAAACAAGAAATCTCTATTGGAAATGGATTAATTGGAGAGGTAGCTTATGAGAAGGAGATGATTTACCGGACAGAATTGCCTGATGATTATTTTAACATAACTTCTGGTATACTGGGGGATCGTAAGCCTAAAAGTTTAATTGTGGTTCCTTTACTTCAGGAAGAGAAGTTGCAAGGCGTGTTCGAAATCGCGTTTTTGAAGAATAAATTGCCGAATCATGTTCTGCAATTGGCTAATGAGTTGAGTAACATTGTTGGTAGGACAATATATAATCTGAAGGTTAATCAAAAGACTGAGATTCTTTTAAAGGAGTCTCAGGAAATGACGGAGACCCTTCAGAATAATGAACGTCAACTTCAGGAGAATGCTACTGAGATGCTGGAGGCTCAAGAGGAACTGGAGAAATCAAACCATGCCTTAGAAAGCCAGATTCAAGAGGTGGAGCACGCACAGCAAAGGTTAGAGGCCCTGTTAACAAATGCCTCGGAGTTTATTTCTATATACAACGAGGAGCAAGTGCTTCTATTTGAGAGTCCTTCAGTAAAGAATATCTTGGGCTATTCCGAGGAGGATAATGTGACTGGAATGGATCCTGAACTACTTACACCACGTGGATATAAGACGATAAATAATTTGTTCCAGTATTTATTGGAAACACCTGGCGGGGAACAAATGGCTCAGTATACTTACCTTAAGAAAGATGGGAAGAAGCTATTTTTGGAAACTAAGGGTAAAAATCTTCTGCATGATCCGGCGATTAAAGGAATAATATTTAATACACAGGACATTACCGAACGAAAAAGGGCTGAAAAGGAAGAGCGAATGAAGAGTAGAATGCAATCGCTTTCTGAGAATTCACCTGATATGATAATACGTATCAACACTGGCGGGAAGTTAGTTTATGTGAATCCAAGAGTGTCGTCTTTTATTGGTTTACCTGCATCGGAAATTGTTAAAAAGAGAGTCAATGAACTGGCAATTGATGACCGCTTCAAAGACTACATGAAAAGTGCTCTTCTCGAGATCAGATCCGGATTGGAACAAACCATAAGTGAAGTTGAGATTGATTCAATGCTTGGTGTGCGTATAATGGAAATTAAAGCTATTCCTGAGTTTAACGAAGAAAAGGATTTGGAATCCATATTGTTTGTGGCTCATGATATGACCGAGTTCAAACAGATTGAGCAAGAAATAAAAGAGAAGAATAAAAAGATTTCGGATAGTATAAATTACGCCCAACGTATCCAAACAGCAATTTTACCTGATTCGGATTTATTACAGCAGTTTTTCCCTCGATCATTTATTTTCTATCGTCCAAAGGATGTGGTTAGTGGTGATTTTCCATGGATGTTTAAGAAGGACAACCACTTTTATATTGCTGCTGTTGATTGTACGGGTCACGGTGTTCCAGGAGCGCTGTTGTCGTTTATTGGATACTTCCTGATGAATAATATTGTGAA
Source organism: uncultured Carboxylicivirga sp. (assembly GCA_947503525.1). Lineage (GTDB taxonomy): Bacteria > Bacteroidota > Bacteroidia > Bacteroidales > Marinilabiliaceae > Carboxylicivirga. The sequence continues at coordinate 762,667 of CANNEA010000002.1, forward strand.
TGCCAGCGAGGAGCTATCGGCAGCTGAGTTATTGGATTTACTCCACCTTGAAGTTAGAAGAACCTTAAGACAGGATCAAGAAGGGGCGAATGGTAGAGATGGCATGGATTTAGCGTTGGCAAAAATTGATTTAGAGTCTAATAAGCTTGAATTCTCAGGTGCACATAATCCTTTGTATTATTTATCTGAAGGCGAATTAACGGTCTACAAAGGTTCGCGAAAGGGAATTGGTGGTAAACCTCTTCTTAAGAAAATAGAAAAGGACTTTGAGAACCATGAGATTCAATATAAAAAGGGTGATCAGTTCTTTATATTCTCGGATGGTCTGCCGGATCAATCAGGAGGTCCAAAGGGTCGCAAGTATCAAACGAAACGCATTAGAGAAACCTTAACCGAAGCACCTAATCAAACCATGGCGCATTTCGAACGTCAATTCTCAAATGATTTTTATGATTGGATGGGAGATGAATACAAACAGGTGGATGATGTCCTCTTAATAGGACTTGAGTTATAATATAACAAAAGCCAGATTCACTTGAGTCTGGCTTTGTTTTGGATATTATACCAAATATTGGAATAAATCGGGTTTCTCATTAAGGTACTCCATCACAAAGTCGTTATCCTCCATGCGTTGAACAAGCCCCTTAAAATCAGCCTTATTTTGAAGCTCTATGCCAATAATAGCAGGACCTTTTTCCCGGCTTGTTTTTTTACTGTACTCAAAGTGGGTAATATCATCTGTTGGGCCAAGCACCTTATCTACAAAGTCACGTAAAGCCCCGGCACGTTGAGGAAAGCGAACGATAAAGTAGTGCTTTAGACCTTCATAAAGTAAGGAACGTTCTTTAATGTCTTCCATGCGGGTAATGTCATTATTACTACCACTTAGGATACATACCACATTTTTGCCTTTGATCTTATCTTTGTATTGATCCAATGCAGCAATACTTAATGCGCCTGCAGGTTCTACCACAATGGCATCAAAATTATATAGTTCTAAAATCTTGGTGCAAATTTTTCCCTCGGGCACTAAAAGCATATCATCAATAACTTTTTTGCTGATATCAAATGTATAACTGCCAACACGTTGCACAGCAGCACCATCTACAAACTTATCAATTTCTTCGAGCTCAATAAGCTGATTGGCTCTTAATGACCAATCCATGGCAGGAGCACCTTCCGGTTCTATCCCTATAATCTTTGTTTCCGGGCTCATTTGTTTAATATAGCTGCCCAAGCCTGAAATTAGCCCACCACCACCTATTGGTACAAAAATGTAATCAATGGGCTCAGTCGTTTGCTCCAGAATTTCTAATCCAACAGTCGCCTGGCCCTCGATTATTTTAGGATCATCAAAAGGGTGGATAAAAGTACGACCAGTTTTATCACATTCAGCCATAGCTGCTGTATATGCAGCATCATAAGTATCACCTGTGAGTACAACTTTTACTTTGTCCTGCCCAAACATTTTAACTTGGTTGATTTTTTGTTTGGGTGTAGTACTGGGCATATATATTAATCCTTCGATGCCTAACATCTGACAGGAGTAGGCTACTCCCTGGGCGTGGTTGCCGGCACTGGCACAAACAATTCCAGCTTTTATCTGGTCATTATTAAGGCTTTTGATTTTATTAAAAGCCCCACGTATTTTGTAGGAACGTACATTCTGCAGATCCTCGCGTTTCAGTAGGATATTAGCCTGATATTTGGTCGAAAGGTTTCGGTTTTTAGTTAAAGGAGTGGTTTCAACTACATTATTGAGGGTCAGTTTAGCTGCAAGGATATCTTCTACTTTTGGAAAGTAGTTTTCTTCTTGAGTATTTTTTTTGTTGTCGGGATGCATCATGTCTTATTAAATCAAAAACACCGGCCATTTGGAGTTGACCGGTGTTTGAATTTTTATTATTTAATTGCAGCAGCCAGCCAGTCTCCGACTTCGGAGGTTTTATAGGCTTTGCCGTCTTTGCTTATATCTTCAGTAACCACACCCTTTTCAAGTGATTGGTTAACCGCTTCACGAACAGCCTTAGCTTCATCTAAAAGATCCAATGATTCCAATAACATAGCCGCTGATAGAACTGTAGCAATAGGGTTAGCAATATCTTTTCCAGCTGCTTGTGGATATGATCCATGGATAGGTTCAAATACCGAAGTATGGATACCAACCGAAGCAGAAGGTAATAAGCCCAATGAACCAGTAATCACAGATGCTTCATCACTGATGATATCTCCAAACATATTTTCGGTTACCATCACATCAAATTTCTTTGGCCATTGAATCAGCTGCATAGCTGCATTATCAACAAACATATAGTCGACTTCAATATCTTTGTAGTCAGCTTCCATGCCTTGAGCGGTTTCTCTCCACAAACGAGATGTGGCCAATACATTGGCTTTGTCGATAACCGTTAATCGCTTATCGCGCTTTCCAGCATATGAAAAGGCTAATTTTAGGATACGCTCAATTTCTTCAGTTGTATAAGTACAAGTATCGAAAGCTTTTGTTAAATCTTCAGATCGGCCTTTCTCACCAAAGTAAATGCCACCCGTAAGTTCACGTACCACTACAAAATCAGCACCTTCGACAATATCAAGTCGTAAAGGACTCTTGTCCAATAATGATGGAAATGTAGATACCGGACGTATGTTGGCATATAAACCCAATTTTTTACGCATGGCTAATAATCCCTGCTCAGGACGCACCTTAGCTTTTGGATCATTATCGTATTTAGGATCACCAATTGCTCCAAACAACACAGCATCCGAATCCATACAAATGTCATGTGTTTCATCAGGGTATGGATTACCCACCTTGTCAATGGCAGTAGCACCAACAAGAGCATTCGTATATTTAACTTCATGACCGAATTTTACGGCAACAGCGTCAATCACTTTTTGTGCCTGATCAACTATCTCAGGACCGATGCCATCTCCTGGCAAAACTGCAATATTCAATTTCATACTAAAAAATCTTATAGCTATTGTCTGCTAGCTAACAGCCAATAGCCTTTTTATAATTTCAAATTTCCGTTCTCAATAAGGTTAAGCATCTTAACTGTAGCTTTAATTGCAGCTTCAGTCTGGTCAGCATCAAGGCCTCGTGTTTTAAATAATTTCCCATTATAATCCCAGGCAATAACTGTTTCTACCAAGGCATCTGTTTTACCTCCCGGAGGAATAGTTACCCAATAATCATCCAAAATAGGATGGGGCTTATCCAATTCGTCATAGATTTTCCAAAGGGCCTTCATAAAGGCATCGTACTGACCATCTCCAGTTGAAGAAGCCTGGTAGTCCTTTTCTTTAATGCGAATGCTTAATGAGGCCGTGGGTTTCATTCCACGTGTTAAAGATAAGCTATAATTATTTACCTTAATGTATTCCATTATGGATGAGCTTTTCAGAACATCGGCAATAATGTATGGTAAGTCTTCAGTGGTCACAGTCTCTTTCTTATCTCCCAATTCAATCACTTCCTGAGTGACTTTTTTCATTTCCTCCGAAGTAAGACTTATACCAAGTTCTTCCAGGTTCTTTAATATATTGGCTTTACCAGAAGTTTTTCCAAGTGCATATTTGCGTACTCGTCCAAAACGTTCAGGCATTAAGTTGTTAAAATACAGGTTGTCTTTGCTGTCGCCGTCGGCATGAATCCCTGCACATTGCGTAAAGACATACTCTCCAGTTAATGGTTTATTGGCTGGAATTCGAATGCCACTAAAGCTTTCCACCATCTGACTCATCTTGGTCAGTTTGGATTCGTCTAGATTTGTATTGGTTTTAAGGTGGTCATTAAGTATTCCGGTAATACTGGCCAAAGGCGCATTCCCTGCTCGTTCACCAAGTCCATTAATTGTTGTGTGAATACCTTGAACGCCACACCTTACAGCCGCAAAAACATTAGCCACGGCTAAATCATAATCGTTATGCGCGTGAAAATCAAAATGTAAATCAGGGTACCTGGTAATGATTGATGAACAAAACTCAGTGACCTGATCCGGATTAAGAACACCTAATGTATCCGGTAGCATAAAGCGTTTAATGGAAGAATCCTTTAACTGATCAAGAAGGTAAAATACGTATTCAGGAGAATCCAACATTCCGTTAGACCAATCTTCCAAATAGATATTGACATCAATATCCATCTCTTCAGCCTTTTTAATCACTGATTTTATATCGTTGACATGTTGCTCAGGGGTTCTTCGCAATTGACTGGTTACATGCTTTAAAGATCCTTTGGTAAGCAAGTTAATAACTCGAGCACCAGCATCTTTTATCCATTCCAGACTAACTCCATTATCCACAAAGCCAAGAACTTCAATCTTGTCTAAGATGCCATTTTGAGACGCCCATTCGCTAATTTTTTTAACGGCCTTAAACTCTCCTTCACTTACCCTGGCTGATGCAACTTCAATTCGGTCAACCTTTAATTCCTCGAGAAGAATACGTGCCATGGTAAGCTTTTCGGCATCATTAAATGAAACACCGCTGGTTTGCTCACCATCCCTGAGGGTCGTATCCATTAGCTCTATAGTCATCCCCTTGTTTGTTTTTTAGGTTATTTTGCTCATTTTGAAAGCGTATTGTCAAGTCAAGAATGAGCTAACAATAGTGGTTTGCTTTCTATATTTAAAATCCTACCGGTATCTGGCAAAAAATACCGGTAGGGATGGGAAAAACCCATTTCGAAGAATTAAAACTTTACAGCTTGCTTTTCGTAAGCTGCTATCTCATCCTTCAGACTCAATAAGTAATCAATATCATCAAGGCCGTTAAGCAGACAATCTTTCTTATAAGAGTTGATCTCAAATGATTCAAATTCACCAGTACTTACGTTAGTAATTGTTTGTGCTTGCAAATCAATTTTCAACTCTGCTTTTGGATCAGCATCTATTGACTTGAATAGTCCAGCCAAAAATGCCTCACTTACAATAACAGGAAGCACACCATTATTTAGCGCATTCCCGCGAAATATATCAGCAAAGAAACTCGATACCACGGCTTTAAATCCATAGCCAGCAATGGCCCATGCTGCATGCTCACGACTTGAACCGCTTCCAAAGTTCTTACCTGCTACAAGTACTGATCCTGAATATTTATCATTATTTAAAACGAAATCAGCTTTAGGCTCGCCCGACTTTTCATAACGCCAGTCGTAGAATAAGTTATCTCCAAAACCTTCCTTAGTTGTTGCTTTAAGGAAGCGGGCCGGAATAATCTGATCGGTATCCACATTCTCAATTGGCAATGGTACCACTGTAGTTTGTACAGTTACAAATTTTTCTATTGACATAGTTCTTCCTCCGTTTACAAGTTAAAGATGGTTCGTGGATCAGCGATAGTACCTGTTACAGCTGCTGCCGCTGCCGTTAATGGACTAGCTAGCAATGTGCGTGATCCCGGTCCCTGACGACCTTCAAAGTTTCTGTTTGATGTAGAAACGGCATATTTACCTTCAGGAATTTTGTCATCGTTCATAGCCAAACAAGCCGAACATCCAGGCTGACGTAATTCAAATCCGGCAGCTTCCAATTCTTCTTTGATACCCTCGGCCAAAGCTTGTTTTTCAACTTGCTTACTTCCGGGAACAATCCATGCTGTCACGCTATCGGCTTTCTTTTTGCCTTTTACTGCAGCAGCAAATTGGCGTAAATCTTCGATACGACCATTAGTACAACTTCCAACAAAAACATAATCAATAGCCTTGCCTTCCAGTTTATCTCCGGCTGCAAAACCCATATAATCCATCGATTTCTGGAAAGTGTTTTTTGAGCTGTCTTCAATACTATCCAAAGTTGGGATGTTGCTATTTACTTTAGCGCCCATTCCAGGATTAGTACCATAAGTGATCATTGGCTCGATATCGGATGCCTTGTAATTTAATTCTTTATCAAATACAGCATCATCATCCGTACAAAGTGATTTCCAATAAGCCACAGCTTTATCCCACTTTTCTGCCTTAGGCGCAAACTCACGACCTTTAATGTACTCGTAAGTGGTTTCATCAGGAGCGATCATTCCACCACGGGCACCCATTTCGATACTCATGTTACAAATGGTCATACGTGCTTCCATCGATAAACTGCGAATAGCTGAACCGGCAAATTCAACAAAATAGCCAGTACCGCCACCTGTAGAAATCTGTGCGATGATATAAAGGATAATGTCTTTTGAAGTAACGCCATTAGCCAATTCACCTTCAATATTAATGCGCATACTCTTAGGCTTAGGCTGCATTATACATTGTGTAGCCAGAGCCATTTCAACCTCGCTGGTTCCGATTCCGAAAGCAATACTTCCGAAGGCACCATGAGTTGATGTGTGACTATCACCACAAACCATTGTCATACCAGGTTGAGTAATCCCCAACTCAGGTCCAACAACATGAACAATGCCATTGTAAGGATGATTTAATCCATACATAGTTATGCCATTCTCTTCACAATTCTTTTTCAAAGTTTCAACCTGAAGTCGAGACAACTCATCCTGAATAGTCAGGTGTTGATCTATTGTCGGAATATTGTGATCCGGAGTAGCGACAACCTGATCAGGTCGGGCTACTTTGCCTCCACGTTCTTTAATGCCGGCAAAAGCTTGCGGGCTTGTCACCTCGTGGATAAAGTGACGATCGATATACAAGACATTTGGTCCATCATCAATGCTCTTGACGACATGACTGTCCCATATTTTATCAAATAATGTTTTTCCCATTTTTTCTTTAAGTATCAAGTATCAAGATTAAAGTATCAAGACTAATCTTGTGTCTTAAACCTTGATACTTATGTCTAAATTATCCAATTTTTGAGATGGCATCTAAGAAGGCTTCAACTGAGGCTGTGATGATATCTACATTAGCTGCGAAACCGTAATAGGTTTTACCTTTATGTTCAACCTGAACGTGTACTTTACCCAAATCATCGCTACCACGAGTAATGGCTTGGATTAAGAATTCTTCTAGATGAACTTTACGTTTAACAAGATTTTTAACTGCAGAGAAGGCCGCATCAATAGGACCATTACCTGAAGCTGTTTCGGTAAATACATCACCGCTAAAGGATACGGCAACCGTAGCCGTTGGTATAGTTGAGCTACCAGAGATGACCTGAAGTGATTCTAACTTAATCGATCGGTCTTCCTTGATACGTTCAGTTCCAGCTAAAGCTTCTAAATCCTCGTCAGCCACATCCTTTTTCTTATCTGCTAAGTCAAGAAAACGGTTATAGATGTCGTTTAATTCTTCATCTTCGAAAGTATAACCTAATACATGAAGACGGTGCTTTAAGGCAGCTCTACCACTACGTGCTGTTAATACAATGCTTGATTCTTCAACACCTACTTCAGCTGGGTCAATGATTTCGTAATTTTCACGATTCTTTAACACACCATCCTGGTGAATACCTGAAGAATGGGCAAATGCATTACGACCAACAATAGCTTTGTTTGCCTGAACAGGCATACGCATTAAGGTTGACACCAACTTGCTTGACTTCATCAATTGCTTGGTATCAATAGAAGTATCATAATCCAAATCATGATGACTGCGCATGGCCATTACCACCTCTTCTAAAGAAGTGTTACCGGCACGTTCACCAAGTCCGTTAATGGTTACCTCAACCTGACGAGCTCCATTAACCACACCAGCTAAAGTATTGGCTGTCGCCATACCCAAATCGTTATGACAATGTGTTGATAAAATAGCTTTATCTACATTAGGTACATTATTAACTAAATAGGCAATTTTTTCGCCATATTCTGATGGTAAGCAATAACCCGTAGTATCCGGAATATTGATTACAGTGGCCCCCGCTTTTATAACGGCTTCAACCACACGCGCTAAGTATGCATTATCAGAACGACCTGCATCTTCAGCATAAAATTCCACATCCTCAACAAAACTCTTAGCGTATTTTACAGCTGCAACTGCACGCTCAACAATCTCATCTTCGTTGGAGTTTAACTTGTATTTGATATGATATGGAGATGTTCCAATACCTGTGTGAATTCTGCCACGCTTGGCAAATTTTAAAGCATCAGCAGCAACTTCAATATCCTTTTTTACGGCACGTGTTAAGGCACATATTGTTGGATTAGTGACCGCCTTTGATATTTCAACAACCGAATTAAAATCACCCGGACTTGAAATGGGGAATCCTGCTTCGATTACATCAACACCGAGCTTCTCCAACTGACGGGCTACTTCTATCTTTTCAATAGTGTTTAACTGGCATCCCGGCACTTGTTCGCCGTCTCTTAATGTTGTATCGAATATAAAAATCTTGTTACTCATGATAATTGGGATTTAATGATGACTCCACTTCCTTTCCCCTTTGGAATTATGGAGATCAAATCAATCATTGTTATTCATCGGGTGAAAATGAATTGTTTACTTTATTCACCCGATGATTAAATGATCGAGATGAATACTACTGGTTTTCTGGTCTCAATTTACGGACAGCAGCACCTGCCTGCCACATTTCCGATTCACGGAGTTCCTTGAGTTCATCTTCCAGTTTCACCCTATAATCTGATTGACTGTTAGAGTCAATTGAGCGTTGAGCTTCGTTACCTGCAGCAACTTCGCTGTATAATTTCTCAAATACAGGCTTGGTAGCATCACGGAATGGTTTCCACCAATCCAAAGCACCACGTTGAGCTGTAGTTGAAGTGTTGGCATACATCCAATCCATTCCGTTTTCAGCAACCAATGGCATCAAACTTTGAGTCAGCTCTTCAACTGTTTCGTTGAAAGCTTCAGATGGAGAGTGACCATTTGCACGCAATACATCGTACTGTGCAGCAAAAATACCCTGGATACATCCCATAAGTGTACCACGCTCACCTGTTAAATCTGAATAAACCTCTTTCTTGAAGTTAGTTTCGAATAAATATCCTGAACCAACACCAATACCTAAAGCTACCACACGATCAAATGCTTTACCCGTTGCATCCTGGAAGATTGCATAAGAAGAGTTTAAACCGCGTCCTTCAAGGAACATACGACGAAGTGATGTACCTGATCCTTTAGGAGCAACTAAAATAACATCAACATCAGCCGGAGGTACAATACCTGTACGCTCTTTGTAAGTGATACCAAAACCATGCGAGAAATACAAAGCTTTACCTGGAGTCAGATGTTTTTTAACGGTATCCCACATTTGAATCTGTCCGGCATCTGAAAGCAGATACTGGATGATTGTTGCTCTCTCAAGAGCTTCTTCAATTTCGAAAAGTGTTTCACCAGGAACCCATCCGTCAGCAATGGCTTTGTCCCATGTTTTTGATTCTTTACGCTGACCGATAATTACGTTAAAACCGTTGTCTTTAAGGTTGAGTGATTGTCCCGGACCTTGCACACCATAACCGATAACAGCAATGGTTTCGTCTTTTAATACTTCACGTGCTTTCTCCAATGGGAACTCTTCCCTTGTTACAACGTTTTCTTCTGTTCCTCCGAAATTAATTTTTGCCATGATAAAATATTGATTAATGTTTATTTTTTAATGCTTCAGTTGTCGGCCTTCGGCCAATACTTATTTAGTCTAATAATGATTTTTCCGATTCGAGTTTTCTCAAGTAGTTTGAGAGGAGCTCCTTATTAAGTTTGGTTACAGCAATACGTCCTGAACGAACAAACTGCTGAACACCAAAATTGTCGAGTTTGTCGAAGAGCTCTTGTGTCTCTTCTTTATGACCTGTTTTTTCAATTACGGTATATTCACTAGTCACTTCAAGTATACGTGCCCCGTATTGGCGAACCAAACGTTCTATCTCATTACTGTTTAGAAGCGATTCCGTCTTTACTTTATATAAGGCCACCTCTTGGTGAATAATTTCGTCAGCCGTAAACACAAATGCTTTAATTACATCTATGCGTTTTTCGATCTGCCCGATTAATTTATTCATCGCATCACGTGATGTGAAAGCTACGATAGTGAATTTATGAATGCCGGGTATGGCAGATTCAGATGTAGTCAAGCTCTCAATATTGATGTGACGACGCGTAAAAATTGTCGTGATCTGATTAAGCAAACCTACATGGTTCTCTGAATATATTGATAATGTGAATTCTTGTTTCATTTTTCTTTCTTTTAGATAAGAGACCTAAATCATGCTCTTTTGTGTTTCTTCAAATCTAATCGTCTAACAATCTATTATCTAATTATTCAAGGCGCACTTCAGCAACAGATGCTCCGGTTGGTACCATTGGGAAAACATTTCCTTCTTTCTCAACGGTCACCTCAAGTAAGAATGGACCATCATGATCGGCCATACGTTTGACAGCATCATCCAGATTATCTCTTGAATCAACTAACTCGCCAGCTATGCCATAACCTTTAGCGATCATTTGGAAATCGGGATTAACCAATTCCGTAGAAGCATAACGACGGTCAAAAAACATCTCTTGCCACTGACGAACCATGCCCAAGAAGTTATTATTCAATAAGATGATTTTAACAGGTGCTTTGGTTTGAAAGATTGTTCCCAATTCCTGAATCGTCATCTGGAATCCACCATCACCAACGAAACAGCATACTGGTCTTTCGGGTTGTCCAAGCTGAGCTCCAAGAGCTGCCGGTAAACCAAAACCCATGGTTCCTAAACCACCTGAAGTAACTACGCTTCGTGTATTTTTAAATTTGAAGTAACGTGAAGCCATCATTTGATGCTGACCAACATCAGTCACCATTATTGCATCATCATTATATACTTCAGTAACACGACGAACAACCTCACCCATCGTCATACCTGCTTTTGTAGGATGAAGTTCTTCATTAATGATTTTCTGATCTTCAATCTTATCGCAAGCCCTGAATTCCTGTAGCCATTCTTTATGATCAGTTTCCGCCACCATCTCTGTAAGCATTGGTAAGGCTTCTTTTACGTCACCTACAACAGGAACATCCGCATATATAATTTTATTGATTTCAGCAGGATCAATCTCCAAATGAACCACTTTAGCATTCTTGGCATATTTCTGAACATTTCCTGTTACGCGATCGTCGAAACGCATACCGATGGCAATGATCAAGTCGCTATCATTTGTTTTTACATTAGGTCCATAATTACCATGCATACCTAACATACCCACATTTAATTCATGATCAGATGGAAAAGCCGATAAGCCTAATAATGTCCAGGCTGCAGGAATACCTGCCTTTTCTAAAAATACTTTTAGTTCTTCTTCAGCTCCACCTAGAACGACACCCTGACCAACTAAGGCCAATGGCTTTTTCGAAAGGTTGATTAACTGAGCTGCTTCGGCAACCTTATCTTTTTTAACCGGAGATGAAGGCTTATAAGATCTAACTTTATCTACTTTCTTATATTCATAATCAAACATGCCAAATTGAGCATCCTTGGTAATGTCAATTAATACGGGTCCCGGACGACCTGTTCTTGCAATATAAAAGGCTTTGGCGATGGCTTCCGGAATTTCTTCCGCACGCTTTACCTGATAGTTCCATTTTGTGATTGGTTGAGTAATGCCTACTACGTCGGTTTCCTGAAAAGCATCAGTTCCTAAAAGAGGAGAAGCCACCTGGCCACTGATTACAACCATTGGGGTTGAATCGACCATGGCATCAGCAATACCGGTTACAGCATTTGTCGCACCCGGTCCACTGGTTACCATGCAAAGACCTACCTTGCCGGTTACTCGCGCAAAACCTTGTGCTGCATGAACTGCTCCTTGTTCGTGGCGAACAAGAACATGGTTAATTTTATCTTGATATTGGTAAAGGGCATCGTATATTGGCATTATAGCACCGCCCGGGTAACCAAATACTAAATTAGCACCTTCATGCAATAACGATTGCATTACTGCTTCGGAACCACTCATTCTTTGCTTTTTCATAGGACTTGCCTCCTCTGTTAATGGTTGCGTTTTTGTTTCCATGTTAATGGAGTTTTATGGATGTTTTTAGATCTTAGAAGGTGAAATAATAGATTGATAGAATCTTAGATATGTTTTTTACTATTTGTCTATTACCTCTTTGTCTCTAAACTTTAAATCTCTTTTCTTAATCAATTAATCTCACTGCGCCTTTATCGGCTGAACTTACCAGACTTGCATAAGCTCGCAAGGCTTTCGATACCTTCCTGACTCGTGCACCAGGCTTATAAGCATCATCTCCTTTTTGTGCTTCAGCTGCTTGGCGTTTAGCTAATTCTTCATCAGATATGCCAAGTTCGATCTTCCTGTTAGGAATGTCAATAAGAATTGGATCTCCATTTTGAACAAGAGCAATATTACCTCCAGCTGCAGCTTCCGGTGAGGCATGCCCTATTGACAAGCCAGATGTGCCACCTGAAAAACGACCATCTGTTAGTAAGGCACATTCTTTTCCAAGGTGTTTTGATTTCAGGTAAGAAGTAGGGTATAGCATTTCTTGCATACCCGGACCACCTTTAGGTCCTTCATATGTAATAACCACAACATCACCGGCTTTTACCTCGTTGGATAAAATGCCATCGATGGCTGCATCCTGAGACTGGTAAACACGAGCTTTACCATCAAATTTAAAGATGGACTCGTCAACACCAGCCGTTTTTACAATACAACCTTTTTCAGCAATATTTCCAAATAATACGGCTAAACCACCATCCTTTGAATAAGCCCCTTCGATACTGCGGATACATCCTTTTTCACGATCCAGGTCTAACTTGGCATACATCGATTTTTGTGAACCCATAACCAGGTTAAATAATCCGGCAGGTGCACTGCTATATACTTCTTTGGCCGCTTCAATCGCTGTTCCGCCTGCCACATCGTAATCTCTTATGGCATCTGCTAAAGATGGATAATCCACACGGCTTACATCGGTATGTAATAAACCACCTCTGTCAAGCTCAGCCAGTATTCCTAATATACCTCCGGCTCTATTAACATCTTCAATATGGTAGTCTGAGTTAGGAGCTACTTTTGATAATACAGGCGTTCGGCGTGAAATCTGATCGATATCATCCATGGTAAAGTCAACTTCCGCCTCATGTGCTATGGCCAGTATGTGTAATACTGTATTGGTTGAACCACCCATGGCCACATCCAATGTCATGGCATTTTCAAAAGCTTTTTTAGTTGCAATTGAACGAGGCAGTACTGACACATCGCCATCACGATAATATTTATGAGTGATATCAACTATTAAGTCTGCAGCCGATTCAAATAACATCTTACGGTTTTGGTGAGTGGCTACTATTGTGCCATTGCCTGGTAAAGCCAATCCAATGGCTTCGTTTAAGCAATTCATCGAGTTGGCAGTAAACATACCTGAACATGATCCACAAGTAGGACAGGCGTTTTTCTCCACCAAGTCAACTTCTTCATCTGATACGGTATCATCTGCTGCCATAACCATGGCATCCACCAAGTCTAAGGCTTTGCCTCCGGCTTTGCCAGCTTCCATTGGTCCGCCTGATATAAAAACGGCGGGGATATTCAAGCGCATTGCCGCCATTAACATCCCCGGTGTAATTTTATCGCAGTTGCTGATGCAAACCAATGCATCAGCCATGTGTGCATTGGCCATGTATTCAACACTATCAGCTATAATATCGCGAGATGGCAATGAATACAACATGCCATCGTGGCCCATGGCTATTCCATCATCTATGGCTATGGTATTAAATTCAGCCGCAAAACAGCCTTTCGCTTCTATTTGCTTTTTAACCATTTGGCCAATATCATGCAAGTGGGCATGACCTGGAACAAATTGAGTAAATGAATTCACAACAGCGATTACTGGTTTGCCAAAATGGGTTTCTTTCATTCCATTGGCACGCCAAAGACTTCTGGCCCCTGCCATTCGTCTTCCTTCAGTTGATGTTGCGCTTCGTAATGTAATTTTCATTTCTATGGTTGTTTTGCTATAAAAAAAGCCTTTCTCGTTATTGTGAGAAAGGCTCTATGTTTTCGTTATATCTTTAACTATACAGCATTCTCACTTCCCTCAGGTAATAATGACCACGAGAATAATAATAATATCGAGAACGAGTGATAGGTTAAATTTCATTATGCTTTGCTTTTTACGATAGCAAATGTAGGATTGATTTTTATATCTCCAAAGAAATAGTCAAAAAAATATCAAAAAAAATTACGCATTGATAGTTTAAGGCAGTTTTATCTTACTGTTTTTAGCCTTAAAATGAATCTAAAAGAGTGATTCGAGAACTAGGTATCTTAAAAGACTACGAAGTCTTATTTATAAATGCTGAAAATTAGGCTTCTAATGAGCATTTGATTGTATGGCTTGATTTTTGATTGGAATTTCAAAGTGAAAGTTCAAAACATGACAAATGTTGTGAACTTATGGTTTGATGCTATCTGTTTGAAGAGAAAGATATGCTTCGAATACATTACCAATAGCCGCCATCATATCATATTCTGATAGTTTTGGATCGATATTATGTTTTGTTCTGAGGAACACAATAAATGAATCTAATTCAGCCCCTTCTAATTGTGTGAAAGCTTGCAGATTTTCATGACTCGTGAGTTTATTGTATCTGCTATAGAGTCTTTCATGAGCAAGTAGTCTATTATATTTGCGCTGACTACTGTTTGTAGCTCCGGCACCAAATGACATTCCAAATCTACCTTCTTCGGCTTTTGACTCCGCTTTTACTTCGGCCAGTATCTTATCAAGATCAATTGTAAATGGTAATTTAAATTTAGTTTCCTCAATAGGCATATTGGCAATCTTGTGGCGAAAAGTTGCATAGGATCTAAACCATAGAACATCCACTCCCTTTAAAGCATAGTTTTTTACCGTAACGGGCAATGCAATGGTGTCATCCATTATGGCAAGCTCGTCTACTGCCCATCTGGCATCTTCAAAACCCATACATCTAAATAATAAGGTATCGCCTTGCTCTACATCAATTCTGAACATTCCATTTTCGTTGGTTTCCTTACCAATACCGGTTTTGCTATTGGCTATGAATGCAAAGGGAACAATAGAATCGGTATTTTGTATATATACCTTGCCGAGTATTTGAACGTACTCTGAATCCTGTGCCTTAGCCTTCAATGTAATTGAAAGCAGAACCATTAAACTGATATATAATTTAATCCTCATTTCTCCTCATTTTGATACGCTTGATATAAATCCATAACCTTTACAGTAATACTCTCCTCACTTTCTTGGTCGCGAAGATCCATGTTAATATTACAGTAAATCATAAATTTGTCAAGCTCTTTTTTTTCAAGATCAATATAACGGGCCACCAACTCCCGTGTTAATTGTGATCTAATTTTATCTTCACGCAAGATTTTCTGAGATTTAACTTTCATCCTTTCTGATTTGCTGGTGTGGTAGTACAGGAAACTTAGTGGCTGCACAACCGCGGCTAAAATGGGCGGTGGACTGCTGTAAGTTGGCTTTGTATATGCCAATGTATCCGTCACCTTTTTAAACCTTATACTGCCGTCAAGTTCTTTTTGTTGATCACGTTTTTGCTTTAATAAATTATTAAACTCTGCAAACTCCTTGAATCCACTAACATCAACTCTGCGTATCAGATATGACGTTCGTTTTAATGGAATCAGGTAAGCCTCATCTTCTTCAATAGTTATGCTATCTGTAATTAATATTTTGGGCTCAAATCCAAGTGCCGTAATCATTAAACTATCTCCTTTAGGAAATGTCATTCGAAATTCGCCTATGGAATCGCAAGCAAAGATCTGTACCAATTTATAACTGGCCACCTGTGCTAATGGAATCGATAGACTATCATCTTCTGTTATTACTTTTCCTTTAATCCATACCAAATCCTCATTTTGTCCAACCAATGGTCCATTTATTTCAATGAACAGAAATATTATGATTATTCTCTTTAGGCTAGTCATCTAGGTGTTGAATATAAGTGAGTTAAATATAGTAATCATTCCTTCTTAAGAACTGCTTTTTTAGTAAGTTTTAAAACTATTAACAGCCGTTAACGACTTTTTCAGAATTTGTATTTACTAAAATTGGAAGCAAAATTTTTTTCTTCAGAATTAAACATTGCGTCCATTAATTAATAATGCATTATTGGACCAATAGGTTGCTTCTGTTTAAAAAATTAACAATGTTGAGTAAAGAAGTTAAATTAGGATGTATTAGTCTTAAATTAGTTGCTTACTTATTTTTTCCATATATTTTTGTGTTCAAAATAAAAAGGATTACAAATGAGCGATTTAAAAAATCAGATTGAAAAGGCCTGGGAAGACCGAAGCTTATTAAATAATGCTGAAACCCTAGAAGCAATCAAAACGGTTGTTGAAAAATTAGATAAAGGAGAGCTTCGTGTTGCAGAACCACAAGGTGATGAGTGGATTGTAAATGAATGGGTGAAAAAAGCGGTTATTCTATATTTCCCAACCCAAAAGATGGAAACCATTGAAGTGGGACCATTTGAATTTCATGATAAAATTGCCCTTAAAACCAATTATAAAGAATTAGGAGTTCGTGTTGTTCCTCATGCTGTAGCGCGTTACGGAGCTTTTATCGAAAGTGGTGTGGTAATGATGCCTTCTTATGTAAACATAGGTGCCTATGTTGAAGGGGGAACCATGGTGGATACCTGGGCTACTGTTGGTAGTTGTGCTCAAATTGGTAAAAACGTTCACCTGAGTGGTGGTGTAGGTATCGGAGGTGTACTTGAGCCAATTCAGGCTGCTCCAGTAATTATCGAAGATGATGCATTTATTGGTTCGCGTTGTATAGTTGTAGAAGGTTGCAGAGTTGGTAAAGAAGCTGTTCTGGGTGCCAACGTGGTATTAACCGGTTCAACTAAAATTATTGATGTTACCGGATTTGAACCTGTTATTTACAACGGTTATGTTCCTCCTCGTTCAGTAGTTATACCAGGATCGTATACTAAGAAATTCCCTGCTGGAGAGTATCAGGTTCCTGCTGCCTTAATAATTGGTAAGCGCAAAGAGTCGACTGACAAAAAGACCTCTTTAAATGATGCACTACGTGAGAATAATGTAGCTGTTTAAAATAAAACAATAAGATTTTATATACAGTTGTAAAGACTTAAAGCCGTTGGATGATTTTCCAACGGCTTTTCTTTATCTTGCAGCACCAATATAATTTATCATGCACGACGACTTAAAACAGGCTCTTGAGACACTACGAAATGGAGGATTAATTTTATATCCTACAGATACCATTTGGGGAATAGGATGTGACGCTACAAATGCAGAAGCTGTTAAAAGTATATATAAACTAAAACAGCGAGAAGATTCAAAAAGCATGTTGGTGCTATTGGATAATACGGCCAAGCTGGGCGCATATGTTAATGATATTCCTGAGGTGGCTTATGATATGGCAGAACTCACCAATAAGCCTTTGACCATTATTTATGATGATGCCAAAAATTTAGCTTCTAACCTTCTCGCTGAAGATGGAAGTGTGGGTATTCGAATGACTGAGGAAGAATTTTCTCAACAGCTTTGTGCAAGATTTAAAAAGCCAATCGTTTCTACTTCAGCTAATGTGAGTGGTGAACCATCACCACAAAACTTCGGAAAGATTAGTGAAAGCATTAAAGATGGAGTAGACTATATTGTCAAATTCCGACAGGAAGAAACTCAAAATCCTGCACCATCAAGTATTATTAAAATCACTAAGGATAGCCAGGTAACTGTTATTCGAGAGTAGTAGAGTAGAGCATTATGAAGGAAGTTTGTAAAGAACTTTAAGAAAAATATCATGGAAATTAAAGAAATAAACTTTCATCAGGAGAGTCCGGTTCAAATCCGTTTTAACGATATTGATCTCTTGGGTCATGTTAATAATGCCACGCTTCAGGAATATTTCGACTTAGGCCGAATGCATTATATTCACGAGGCATTTGGCGATGAGTTATTTAAAGGAAACAAAGCTTTAATCATCGCATCTATTCATACCGATTTTGTGATGCCAACCTTTTTGAGAGAGGACATTGTTGTAAAAACCGCTATTCTGCGAATTGGAGAAAAAAGCCTCCAGATGGAACAGCATCTGGTAGAAACAAATACTAATGAGGTTAAGGCTGTATGTAAATCAGTGATGGTAGCAATAGATAAGCAAATGCACCAAAGCATTGTGATGCCTCAGAGCTGGAGGGATAAAATTGGTAAGCTTGAGCAGAAAAAGATGTGATATTAGCACATCTACTAATTATTCCAAATCAATTAATCCTTCCGGAAGTTCAAAAATGATGAATTGCTTTTCATCATCAATCTGAACAATAAAATCCTCAACTATAGGAACCAATAACTCTTTCCCATTGTGATCTATTTCAAATAGTGGGTTTTTGGAGATGTCCTTAATGGCTACAACTTTTCCTAGAGGACCATGTCCAACAGCTTGAGTTTCATATCCAATTAACTGATAGGCCGAAAAGGCTTCATCCTCTCCTTCGTCTTCAATTGATTCTGCTAATTTCTTAAGGTATACAGGAGCATCCATAAGACGTTCTACCTCGCTGGTATCTTTTGCCTGTTCCAATTTTATAAGAATGTCTGTTTTATTTTTCTCACGAGCTTCTTCCAGAAAAAAAGGAACGAGGCCACCATCCAGATCTAAAAAGAGATATTCTGTATCAACATGATCAATACTAAATTCTTCGAACAAACGAAGAACCAATTCATTTTTTACACCATGGGTTTTAACAATAACTCCTATTTGTCGGCACTCGTGCTTATCAATCATATTAAAAAAGTATAATTCAAAAATAGTGCTTTATATTAAGCAAAGTTTATTTTGACTAACTATTTTGCCACTGCTCAAGAGTGAACTTCTCTTTTAGTTTATAGCCTTTTTTAGTTTGTTCTATTGTGCAACATTCTGTATGTAAATCATGCTCAAAATACAAAGTGATATCATTATCAAGAGCTTCCTTAAGGAAGCGTGTTTTGTCATCAATACTGGTAATTGGATTAGTATCAAATGCACTCACCCAAGGCAAGGCCAAACAAGGAGCAACCGGGATGTGATCACCAACAAAAGCAATTTTGCCTTTGGGCGTTTCAATAATGGGCACCATATTACCAATGGTATGACCATCATAAATACGTATATCAATTCCTGGTATCCATTCTCCTTCCTGATCAATGGTTTTAAGTCGACCGGCTTCATGAATCGGCATTAAATTCTCAGGAAAATACACTACTCCTTCACGCATATTTGGCTTGAGGT
This sequence comes from uncultured Carboxylicivirga sp., assembly GCA_947503525.1. Classification (GTDB taxonomy): domain Bacteria; phylum Bacteroidota; class Bacteroidia; order Bacteroidales; family Marinilabiliaceae; genus Carboxylicivirga. The sequence continues at coordinate 781,833 of CANNEA010000002.1, forward strand.
AATTCTCCCATTGTGTTTTTGAAGCCCAATATGTAGCATTTGGAAAACTTAATTGAAGTTCATGATTAGCATCGTAATGTACACAGCCTCCACAATGATCAAAATGCAAATGACTTAGTAATACATCTGTAATGTCATCAACGGTATATCCGGCTATATGTAATGATTGACTTAAAGTATCATCTCCATTGAGATGTTGGTATTCCAGAAATTTCTCACTTTGTTTTTCACCAATGCCTGTATCAATCAATATTCGTCGGTCACCTGTGTCAATCAATAAACAACGCAGACTCATATTGCAATAGTTTTTTTCGTTTACAGGATATTGTTTCTCCCACATCTTCTTAGGAATAACGCCAAATAAGGCTCCCCCATCACACATAAAATTTCCGGTTTCTATCTTGTAAAGCTTCATCTTAAACTATTCTTCTGTATTTTTAGCATGCAAATGTAGCAATTGATCATTAGATTTTAGAGAATAGATTATAGATTGACATGCAAAATACTTAGCAGCGGAATAGGCAATCTAAATCATTACAAAAGCTAATAAGCTATTGTTGAATTGATAATTAAATAGAGTTTAACAGATTAACAAAAAGATATGAGGGTTCATTTTATTGCCATCGGGGGAAGTGCCATGCACAATTTAGCCATTGCTTTATATTTGAAAGGATTTAATGTTAGTGGTTCAGATGATGAAATTTTTGAACCTTCAAAATCCCGTTTGGCATCTTATGGATTATTACCACAGAATGAAGGATGGGACGTTAATAATATTAGCGATGATCTGGATGCTATAATTCTAGGCATGCATGCCAGAAAGGATAATCCTGAATTATTGAAAGCACAGGAGTTGGGCTTGAAGATCTTCTCTTATCCCGAATATTTGTATGAGCAAACTAAGGATAAAAAACGTGTTGTAATAGGAGGGAGTCATGGCAAAACCACCACAACAGCAATGGTAATGCATGTACTAAAGGTTCTGGAGATGGACTTTGATTATATGGTTGGTGCGCAATTAGAAGGCTTCGACACCATGGTTAAACTAAGTAAAGAAGCCCCTATCGCTGTTTTTGAAGGGGATGAATACTTGTCCTCGCCAATTGATTTAACTCCTAAGTTTCATTGGTACAAACCTCAGGTGGCCATGTTAACCGGTATTGCCTGGGATCATATGAATGTATTTCCTACCTGGGAGAATTATATAAGTCAGTTTAGCATTTTTGCTGATTCAATGCCTGATAAGTCATCATTAGTCTATTTTGATGGAGATGAGGAATTAAGGAAGTTAGCTTCCAGTGTAAAAAACAGGCTTGATGTTGAAGCCTATAATACCTTAGCCAACAAAAATGTTGATGGGCAAACAATAGTAGTATGGGAAGGAAAAGAATATGCGATGGAAGTATTCGGGGAACACAACCTTCAGAATATGAATGGGGCTCGTTTGCTTTGCAATCAGCTTGATATATCGGATGATGATTTTTTAAAAGCGATGCAAAGTTTTAAAGGAGCAGCAAAACGATTACAATTGTTAGAGCGTAAGGACTTCACAAACATATATCTTGATTTTGCACATTCGCCTTCTAAATTGAAGGCCACCACTTCTGCCATGAAAAAGCAATTTGAAAAGCGCAGATTAATTGCGGTTATGGAGCTGCATACGTTTAGTAGTTTGAGCAAAGAATTCCTACCCCAATATAAAGATACCATGAATGAGGCAGATCAAGCTGTTGTGTTTTTTAATCCGGAAGTGTTGAAACATAAGAAACTACCGTCCATTTCTACCGAAGAAGTGTATCAGGCTTTTGGGAATGATAACTTAATTGTAATGACTGAATCAGAGCAATTAGTTAATTGGCTTAGGAATCTGGAATTAGCCAATAGCAACTTGCTGATAATGACTTCTGGTAATTTTTCGGGTGTAGATATCAAAGCCTTAGCAGCAGACTTAATTTAAGTTTGATATTTTTTTTCATTGAATTTGTAACTTCTCAGCTTTTTGGGGCGTCATAATTAGTGTGATAGCAATTGCTATGTAAAAAATGAAAATTTCATTAACACTAAATACCCATAATATGAGAAAAGTATTCAAAAGTGGACTAATGGTATTATCTCTGATGACCATAGTTCTGTCATTCTCTTGTCTTCAGGCACAAGATGCAATTGATAAAGTAGATGAAACCTATAGCAATGTTAGCACAATTGAAGTAGAGGGTTCATTTTGTTCAGTGAACGTTGTTGGTGGTTCTTCATCCGACGTTAGTTTTACCGGTGAGATTCTTTCTTCGCGCGATTATGACATTAAGATTCGCCACAATGTGAGTGGAGAAACCCTTCGTGTTTGGATTGATCGTCCCAGATCGATTCGCGGAAATATCAAAGGTAAGTTAGAATTTAGTGTGCCAAAGAATACCAATGTGTTGGTTGATAATTCAAGTGGAAGCGTAAGTGTTCAGGATATCGGACAAAGCCAGGTGCGATTAAAAGCCTCTAGTGGTAGTGTGAGAGCTCGAAATATCAATTCTGATTTAAGTGCAAGCGCTTCATCTGGCAGTTTAACGATTGAAGAAATTAGTGGTGATCTTAAAGCTGGTACTTCATCAGGATCACAGCGTATTCGTAATGTAAATGGGAATGTGAAAACCAAAGCTTCATCAGGTGGAATAAAAGTTGAAGGAGTAGGAGGAGATGTCGATCTGTCAACTTCATCAGGTGGACAATCTATAATGATGGTAAGCGGAAATCTTTGGACTGAAGCTACATCAGGTAGTCTTAATATCAATGATGTAACAGGTGATGTAAAAGCAGGAACGTCTTCTGGTAGCATTAAACTGGATAGAATTACTGGTTCAGTTAATCTTTCAAGTTCGAGTGGAAGTCAAAGAGGAACAAATATTAAATTAACAGGTTCGTCCTATTTTAAGGCATCATCAGGAAGTGTAAATATGGAGTTGCTGAACGACAGTGAAGAGTTGAGTTTCTCACTCTCAGCATCATCCGGAGGTTTAAATGCTAAAGGAAGTAGCGGGCGTAAGAATTTGATTATTGAAAGAGGACCAATAAAGGTAGTTGGTAATACTAGTTCCGGAAGTCAGAATTACAGATAATATTTGGTTAGAAGTGATAGAAGTAAAGCCCCCATTGGAAGAAATTCCACTGGGGGCTTTTATAATAGGATAGTTAGGTTCAAATAAATATCTTATAAGCTCCGGTTTCTCTCTCCAATGAAAAGTCTTGATGTTCAATCTCAACAGAATTGTATTCGGTCCATGAGCAGCATTCATCGCTTTTGGCTGTTGCATCAACTTTTAGTGTCAGTATTTTTTCATTTTTCAACCAAAGTTCCGCATTTACCACTTCAGTTTGCCAACCAATAGAATTGATCATGATTATATTAATATCGTTCTCATCAAGAAAGGCAAATCCAAGTTCCTTATTGTCTATTGTATTGATCAGTTTAAGATCTTGAGGTTTTGCCAATTCTAAAGTGAAAATATTTTGATTGGTTTCTTTGTCAACTATCTCAAAATAAAAGGGTGCAGGAGGAGTCATGCATGCCGGACATTGAGTCTCACTGTTGCAGCTCCACAGGGTTGCCATAATAAGAATTAGTAGGGGTAAGGTTTTCATCTGCTTAGTTAAAATAAAATCCAATTTTCACAGCAAAGCGATTATACTCATCATATAAAGTGGAGTTATACATGACATGATTGGACGATTTTCCCACTTCAATTTCCTGAAACTGATATCCGGCTTCCATAACAAAGCCAAAACCATTATTCGACCATAACTTTACACCAACGCCACCTCCATAGCGGATTCCACCTTTCGAGTCATAGGTTTCAGTTGTATTGCTTTTTCTATCATCTATGGCAAAGGCCCAGCCTCCATGACCATATACGTATGGGGCAATTTTATTTTGATTGAAAAAATACTGGAACTCACCATAGGCAGGTAAAAGAATTTCTTTGTAAAACTCTAAGCCCGTTCCAATTCCTGCTGTAAATTTAGGTGATATGTGGTATCCCAATGATGAGGTAAATACAAAAGGGGCCTTTTGCTCGCTCGAACTACTTCCTGCCAATATACCTAAGCTTGTTTTATTAAAAATACCGGAATATTCTTTTTTGTCAGTTTCTACTGAACCGTTATTCTTACCGTCAAGATTGATGCTTTGAATTTCTGAATTCTTTAAATGGAAAAGATGCTCACCGGATTTGATTTTGACTCCTTCGTTTGGAATGATTTCAACAATCTCACCTTTTATAATAGTGCCGTTTTTTAAAACAACTGTATTCTTGTTTTTCTGAGCATAGGATAAGCTGAAGCAGAATAGTACTATGATGACTAAATAATATTTTTTCATTCGAATAGGGTTATAGTTTATATACCCCTAATGATGAAAATAATAACGAAGGGTTGCGCGGAAAGAAAAACAGAACATCGACCTTTAATCAATTTTACGTTTAAAGATCGATGCCAAATGTTTTATAATATAGTTTCAATAATTTCTGCAGGACGTCCGATAACAGCCTTTTCGCCATTAATAATAATTGGACGTTCAATTAAGCGTGGATACTCAAGCATGGCTAAAATCCATTCTTCATCCGACAATTCTTTGTCTTTAAATTCCTCTTTAAACACATCTTCTTTTGTACGGATAATATCCAACGGACGCTTACCTAACTTTCTTAAAATCTCGCTTAACTCATCTGGAGTCATGGCTTCGTCAAGATATTTACATACTTCAAACTCTACTCCTTTTTCTTCCAGAACTTGCAAGCCGGCACGACTTTTTGAACATCTGGGATTGTGTAATATGGTTATCATAACTCTTGTGTTTAATTATCAAATACTTCTTCACCACCAAATTCCATTAAATAGGCTTTGATAAACCCATCAATATCGCCATCCAAAACAGCTTGAACATTTGAAGTTTCATGACTGGTTCGGACATCCTTAACAAGTTTGTACGGCTGTAATACGTAGGAACGAATTTGTGACCCCCATTCAATCTTCTTCTTTTGAGACTCAATTTTGTTTTGCTCTTCCAATTGTTTTCTAAGCTCGATTTCAAAAAGCTGAGATTTAAGAAGACGCATTGCATTTTCCTTATTGCCCAGCTGAGAACGTGATTCGGTATTTTCAATCACTATGCCTGAAGGCGCGTGTCGAAGTCGAACACCAGTCTCAACTTTATTTACATTCTGACCCCCGGCACCTCCTGAACGGAATGTTTCCCACTCAATTTCACTTGGGTTAACTTCAATTTCGATGGAATCATCGATCAGTGGAATAACAAATACTGATGTAAAAGAAGTCATTCGCTTGTTGGCTGAATTAAAAGGAGAAAGGCGTACCAATCGATGCACACCGTTTTCGCTTTTTAAATAGCCATACGCAAAGTCACCTTCAAACTGAATGGTAACCGATTTTACACCGGCTTCATCTCCCGGTTGATAGTTGACTTCTTTGACCTTATAATTATGTGCTTCTCCCCAGCGTATATACATGCGCATAAGCATCTCAGCCCAGTCCTGACTTTCAGTTCCACCAGCACCGGCATTGATTTTGAGCACAGCACCCATCTTATCCTCTTCGCGTCGAAGCATATTTTTTAATTCCAGCTTCTCTATTAAATCCAGAGTCAGGGCATTCTGTTCTTCAACATCGGCTGCATCGGCATCACCGGATTTATGAAAGTCAAATAGAATCTGAAGATCATCAACTGCCGTTTTTACTTCGTTGTAGGCCTTAACCCAGCTCTTGAGTTCACGTAATTTTTTCATTTGGATTTCTGCCTTTTTAGCATCATTCCAAAAGTCCGGAGCTTGCGATCGAAGCTCTTCTTCTTCTATTTCAACAGTTTTACGATCGATGTCAAAGATACCTCCTTAACGCCAACTCGCGCCCATTCAAGTCTTTAAGAATTTCTTGTGTAATCATTATTTGTTTTATTTAATACAAAGGTAAAAAAAGGCCAGATAGTGACGATATGCAATTAAGAATAACTCTTAATCACTTCTATGGAGAGTTAGATGGAATAGAAGGCAAATAGAATTATGAAGTGAAATAATTTGACAAAAAACAGTTTTGAATTCTTCTAATTGGGATAGATGCCTTTCTGAACTTCTTTGCAAAATCGCGATATATATTTGAATGCTTTATAATCGCCCAGTTCACCAGCTTTTTCCCAGTCTTCACATGCTTCTTCCTGCAAACCAATGTTATAATTGGCAATACCGCGATTAAAATAGGCATGAACGTCCTTGGGATCCTTACTTATGGCCTCATCATAATCTTCGATAGCACCCAGCATATCTTTTTTCAAAGATCGTAGAATTCCTCTAATGGTATATATCCCTGATAAAGCCGGATCGAGATAAATGGTTTTATTTACATCTTCCATCACGCCATCCATATTATCTGAATATTTAAACCTTAAACGGCTTCGTTCGTAATACGCTGTTGCTTCTAAGGAATCATGTAATAAAGCTTCGGTAAAGCGATTATAAGCTTCTTGCACCTCATTGCGTTTTTCAAGGTTAAGGAGGGCCAACTGTACAATAGCTGGTGCATAATTAGGCTGCTTATCAAGGCATAATTCAAAATTTATCTGTGCGTCATTCTTTTTGTTTTCCTGAAGCTCAAAAATACCTTTCATATAGTACTGAAGGTAAAAATTCGGATCTTTCTGATAGCAGGTGTTAAAGTCTTCGCGGCTACCTACTTTATTGTTATACTTATAACGTGCATATGCTCGAAGGCAGCTACCTTCGGCATCATCATTAACCAATTTTAGATGACGGCTAAATTCCCGGGCAGCCTCAATATAATCTTCAACTAATAACTCATAAATGCCCTGACTGATTTTGGAACTTAGTAATGAACGAACTTCAGGAGAGCTTCGGATTTGTTCAACTTTTATATTAATGTCGATCCAGTTGGTATCGTTTAATAGGTAAGAGTTATATACGATTTTTTTAATCTTTTTCGGATTTCCATTAATTATGCCGGCTAACTCACCTCTATAGTTGATGGCAGGTGCTCCGTTGGACTTAACGCCAATGCTTTCTGTTATTACGCCTGTACGGCTTACATAAGGAAAGTGTTTGATGTATTCGACCGGAGCAAGGGTAGTACCACCTTCACTTTCATCGGGATGGCTGAAAGTTAATAATTCTTCATTCTCTCTATAAGATTGCTTTGCAGGCAAGAGGTAGTTGAATTTCTTTTGTCGATTGGGTTCAACTTTTATAAGGGCTAAGTTTGAATAGGGATGCGTGGAAATAATGCGTTCGATACGATAGTCTCTACCATTACGCAGAACGACCTCTGCTGAATCGGCATGTTCGAAAATTGAACTCATTGTAATGGCCAGACCATTGGGAGAAATAAAAAAACCGGAAGCACTTCTTAAAGGATTACCATCCTTATCAAAACTTCTGGATTCAAATACAGCTTTTTCCGTTCTGTCAATAATGTCCATTAAGTTTTGGGCTTCAACATCAACAGCGCCACCAACCAGAAAAAGACAAAAACTAATAATTATATACTTCATTATTCCCACTTAGCTGCGCCAAAAATAATAAAAAAGAAAGGGTAAAATAATATAGTTTGATAAATGAATCCTAATGTTCAAATGTAGGGCATATTTTGATTGGCAGAAGAAACAACATTGTCTTAACTTGTTTTTACAGTCACATATTTACTTTGTTACATATAATCCTTTACTTGTATAGATAATTATTAATCCCTTATGCAATGGACATTCAATATACACGACCGGAAACACGCTACGGCGTACCCGCTGCGGACAAAGTACTTATTAACCGACATTATACCCTTGGTTATTCTTTTTATTTCAGACAGGCTAAGTGGGCCCTGGAAATTATTGATGAAAAAGATGAAGATGTGGAAGTGGAACGCCACGATAATTTCAGGTCCGACTTTAGAATACCTCCTTATTTTAGAGCTGACTTAAAAGATTACTACAAGTCAGGTTTCGACAGAGGGCATCTGGTGGCCAGTGCCAATCAGATAGATAAGAAAATCCAAAATAGCGAAACTTTCCTGTTATCTAATATGGCACCACAGCATCCTGGTTTTAATAGGGTAATTTGGCGCCAACTTGAAAAGAGTATTCGCGAATTAAATGGCAGGGAAGATATTTATGAGACCTATGTGATAACAGGTCCGATTTTTTATTTTGATCAGATGGTGACTTGCATTGGTGAGGATGATGATAATGGAGTGAGTTTGCCTGTTCCACATGCCTTTTTTAAATCGATACTGGCTGAGGATAAAATGGGCAAGTTTCACTTATGGTCTTTTCTGGTGCCCAATAAAGAAGCGGATGATGAACTCAAAGACTTTTTGGTTACTACTCATTTTGTTGAGAAAGTAGCCGGAATTGAACTATGGGAAAATCTTCATGGTGAGAAAATTGAAAAGAAAAAGAACAAAAAAGGAAAACTATGGAAAGCTGATGATTAGTTAAAATAGATCATTTAGCTTTTTTAAGGACGATAAGTCTGTCAGTTAAAATTTCTATTTCAAGATTCTGTTTTCTTGCGATATATTCGATTGTTTCTTCCCGGTAAATAAAAACATGTGTAGGATCTTTTCGATAAACCCATGAGCTGAAATCAATCTGATCGTTATATAACATGGTCTTAATAAGCATAACGCCATTAGTGTTTAATATGGAACAAAGTTTATTAATTTCCATTTGTGGATTGTGAAAATGCTCAAATACTTCACAGCTGGCGATATAATCATACTTAAGAGTTAATACATGTTGATCAGGCGCAAAAAAAGGATCGTACTGTACTATATCATAACCTTTTTTCTTAAGCATACTTGAAATAACAGGTCCGGTACCGCTGCCAAAATCTAGACCTTTTTGCTTAGGTGAAAAGTTAGTGGCAATATAGTTTGTTATTGGAGATGTAAAGTTTTGATAACGAACATCATTTACATCATTGTTGTGAGTTTCATATCGTGCTTTTTCTTCATCCGGACTTAAGTATTGAATATCATCCATTACAATTGCCTTACAAGTGTCACAATCATAATAATGCTCTTCCTTTTTGTTGATAAGTGCTGAGCCGCATAGTGTACAATCCATTTTTGCTTTAGAGTTTGTTTTGTAATTACAATTAAGACTATTCTAGCAAAATTGCGTACACTTTAATTAAGTGTGTGTGCCCGCAATAAGCACGAGTGCTAAAGTAGTCAATTAATTGAGATAGCAAAATGTACCCCGTGGCTTGGCATTTAAGCAAAATATAAATCTTTAAAGTTCGCTGGTTTTATTTTTGTTTAGTGATTTGAATGATCATAACTGATTCAGCACTCTATTGTTGTTATGCTCAAGTTACGAGGCTTTTTATTTATTCATACTTTATTTTGTTTGTTTGGCATTCATGATTTTTAATTTTTGCCTTGATGTAAGAAATCGAAACAAAGGAAGCCTATTGTTATTGGATCAAGGCTACCTGAGGTCAGATCTTTGATTAGTGTATATCAATAAGTTTTACCAGGTGTTCTCCCAGGATGGAACGAAGTTTGCCAGCCATACTTTGAAAATACTGCCATACAAAAATCATCACTAATTAGGCAAGATGTATAATTTCAATTAAATATTTTGATTGTTACCAACTTCCTCCGGCACCGCCGCCACCAAAACCACCTCCACCGAAGCCGCCACCTCCGCCAAAGCCACCTCCAAAACTTCCACCTCCATATCCTCCCGAACTAATAATAAATATTGGGTGATGACTGTATGTTTTAGTTTTTGGATCGTAACGTTTTTCTATATTCTTTCTAAATAAAGCATTAAGCGCAAAAAGTGATACGCTTACGCCCCCCAGGTATTTGACATTTTTTCGTAGCGAATATTGTTGAATTTCAACAAAAGAGACAAGAAGATTCAACATGGCAAAAATAGCCAGCAGGGAAACAGAGGCTGTCATCATTGCAGGAAAAGAACCATAGCCCATATATACAAATGCAGCTAAGGCCGCAAAGTACGCAAACAAATAAGGGATAATAAATTTTAAGAAAGGATCCCACATTTCGCCAAAAACTTTAACTCTATCACGTCCGTTTAATAGATGGCAAAACAAAGTACGATCAATTTTATCGGCGTATTTAAGTAACTTGTTTTTTGAAACTCGTTCATAGTTTTTGATTTGCTTCTTAAACTTAGGGTACTTCTTATTATTCTCTTGTTCAATTAACTCTACTTGCTTAATTACATTTTCCGAATTATAGGGTCCTGTAATATAGAACTTGTTATACTTTGGGTCAACTTTTCTTCTTTTTAGATAGTCCAGATATATGAATGGTAGTATGATTGTAATGATTGTCAAAAGAATCATCAGATTCTTAAATTCCGCCAATTGTTCTTCACTTGATAACTCTTCAGTATAGTTGCCATCAATATGGGCCATTATTTGGTCTAGCGATTTATCCAGTCCTTTGTAGTAGTTCTCTGATTTAAAATGGGGAATAATAACTTTATCAATAATCCTTTTGGCCGAGGCATCGCTTAAAGCATGTTCTAAGCCATAACCCACTGTAATGTATACCTGCCCCCTTTCATTCGGATATTTGGGCTTAACCAGAATTAATACACCATTATTTTTGTCCTTTTGTCCAACGCCCCATTTATTGGCTAATTTTCGTGCTAGTTCATCGGGAGCATAGCCTTCAAGCGAGTTAACTGTAACCAGCGCTATTTGATTGGTACTTTGTGTTTCATGTTCCCGAACCTTTAGTTCTAAGCTTTTTTCTTCATTATCATCAAGTAAATTGGCAAAGTCGTTAACAAAGGTATTTGGTCTTGGTAGGTCAAGTACTGAATTCTGACTATATATGGAATTCATAATGAGAAGACCGAGAATGGGTACGATAAGTTTAGTTTTCATAGATAGAGATTTCATCTGATAATTCGTTAATATCATCGCTTTGGTATGGGAAATGTTCTTTTAGCTTTTGGCCAATATTGCTAATGACCTGAGTAATTCCCAAGGTAAAGTCCTCACTTTTAAAATAGCCAAGAAGAGTATTAACTTCCTCATCCCAATAGTTTTCTGCTGTCACCTGATCAATGCCCTTATCACCAACTATGGCTACCCGTCTATCTTTAATCGCAATATAGACGAGAACTCCATTTTTTTCTTCTGTATCATCCATGCCCAGACTTAAGAATACTTCTTTGGCCCGTTCTATTGCGTTGGCCTGACAATGGTTTTCGATATGTACTCGCAGCTCGCCAGAGGTGCATAGTTCAGCTTCCTGTATGGCCAGTAGAACTTGCTTTTTTTGTTTTTTGTTTAAAAGTTGAGATGCTTTCATTAAGGTTATTTTGTAGTTGATATTTTTTAAGATTTTCTCTTTGAGCTTATAATGCTTCAAGAAAATTTTCAATTAATCGTTTAGAAATACTAAACGGCTTTTATTAGCTCAATAAATCATACTTTACATGTCTGGTAATTTATTTCTCGATTTTATAAAATAGCAATTCCTCCTCATCATCCGGAAGTGTTGTTGTACCAACTAATTTCAGACCTAATTTCTCCAATAGTTTTTGAGATGAGGTATTATCTTTCACTGTTATGGCGTTTAAATCCTTCAGTCCAAATTGACTAAATGCTATAGTTTTTAATTTATTAGCGGATTCAAATGCATAACCTTTTCTTTCATATTCCGGGAAGAAGGCAAAGCCAATATCAATCCCATCCAATCCATCTCTGTCGTATAAGCCACAAATTCCAATTTTGCAATTATCTGCTTTTTTGATCAAGGTATAATTTGAATAGCCAAGTCTGTTAAGTTGGGGTAGCATTTTTGTTTTAATATATGCTTTGGCATCTTCTATGGTCTTTAAGTTTCTATCGCCAACATATTTAAGCCATTTTGGGGTATTGAATAAGTTTAAAATAAATTCAGCATCTTCTTCCAGGGTTGGTTTAAGAATTAGCCGTTCAGTTTCAAATTGTAGATATTGACTCATTTATTGATTTATTGTTAGCGGTATTTATAATGCCATTTCACTTATAAAATTGTCCAGTTGGTTTTCGCTAAGGCGCGTATTGCCTAACCAGTTTATTGCTGCCGGTGTAGTATAAAAAGTTTCAGCCTTTATTGGAATGTCCTTCAATTGTAGTTTAAAAAGAGTTGTTAATACAACTTCATTGGGTTTTGTAGTCAGATAGGCTACACGTTTTTCTGCCTGAAGCGAAGGATTAGATTTGAGAAATTCTACAAGAATGCCTATTTCATCGAAGGGGTTCTCAATGTGAGCCTTCCGGAAATCTAAAAGCAGATTGTAATTTGGTTTATAATCAAGATTTTGTATTGTATTCTGTTTGTTTTTAATGATGTCGGAAAAGGTGATTTGACCAGAATATATTTCGATGATAAGCTTATATTCTTCGCAAATTCGATAGTTTACTAATTTATTCATACTGTACCAGGCATTAAGTTTTAGCTATTCCGTTGTTATAAAGCTAAAAAATAATTCATTAGGAATAGTCAGTAAATCAAAAAGCCCCGAATATAGTCGGGGCTGATTCTTATAGATTATACTGATAATTGCTATAATAGTCGAAAATAAATAGTGATTTGGAAAGTATCCAAAATCACTATTTACTTAAACTGCTTATTGAATCTCTATTTTATATCGAAACGATCGAGGTTCATTACTTTGTTCCAGGCTGCCACAAAATCTTCAACAAACTTTTGTTCGGCATCATTGCTTGCGTATACTTCAGCAATGGCTCTTAATTCCGAGTTAGAACCAAAGATTAAATCCGCCCTGGTAGCTTTCCACTTCACCTCATTACTGGATCTATCTTTTCCTACAAACTCCATTTTATCTTCTGAAGTTGGTGTCCATTCTGTATTCATATCCAAAAGATTTATAAAGAAGTCGTTGCTTAGTTCACCAGTCTTATCTGTTAGGATCCCATAATTCGAGTTGTCAAAGTTTGCATTTAGTGCTCGCATCCCACCTACCAATACGGTCATTTCAGGAGCTGTTAAAGTTAACAATTGAGCTTTATCAATTAATAGCTCCTCTGTTCTTAGAGTATATGTCTTTTTCTGATAGTTTCTAAATCCATCTGCCATGGGTTCAAGTACGGTGAAAGACTCCACATCAGTTTGCTCTTGCGACGCATCTGTTCTGCCGGCTGTGAATGGTACTGTAATCTTGTAGCCTCCATTGACAGCGGCTTTTTCAATAGCAGCGTTGCCTCCTAATACAATTAAATCGGCGATAGAAACTTTTCGGCTACCTGAGTTTGAATTAAAATCCTTTTGGATCTTTTCATAAGCAGCCAGCACTGTTTTTAGTTGCGCAGGATTATTAACTTCCCAATTAATTTGTGGTTCTAAACGGATACGTGCACCATTGGCACCACCTCTTCGGTCAGAACCTCGATAAGATGAAGCAGAAGCCCAGGCTGTTTCAATTAATTGGTTACTAGGTATTCCTGAATTTAATATGGCTTTTTTTAATTTCTTGACATCCGATGCAGTAATTAATGCATAGTTTCTGTTTGGAATAGGATCCTGCCAAATGAAGTTCTCTTTTGGTACCTCACTACCCCAATATGTTGATTTGGGTCCCATATCTCGATGTGTTAACTTAAACCAGGCTTCAGCAAAAGCTTGATCGAAAGCGAGAGGGTTGTCGATAAAATGCTGACAAACTTTGTTATATGCAGGATCAGCCTTTAGCGCCAAATCAGAAGTTAACATGGTTGGTTTATGTCTTTTGTTTTTATCAAAGGCATCAGGGAGTATTTCTGCTGCATCTTTGGCTACCCACTGGTGAGCTCCTGCCGGACTTTTTGTTAACTCCCATTCGTTGTCGAATAGTAGACTTAAGAAAGAATGGCTCCACCTTGTTGGTGTTGGTGTCCAAATAACCTCCAATCCTGATGTGATCGCATCTTTACCTTTTCCTGATTTATACGAACTTTTCCATCCAAAACCTTGCTCTTCAATACCAGCGGCCTCTGGAGACTCACCCAAATGATCAGCAGGGCCAGCTCCATGAGTTTTTCCAAAGGAATGTCCCCCTGCAATTAATGCTACGGTTTCTTCATCATTCATTCCCATACGAGCAAAAGAAATACGTATATTCTTAGCTGATGCTAAAGGATCAGGGTTTCCATTAGGTCCTTCGGGATTTACATAAATTAAACCCATTTGCACAGCTGCCAAAGGATTCTCCATTTCCAAATCCATTTCGCCTTTTTCATTCAGCCTTCTGGATTCTAACCATCCTCCTTCCGGACCCCAATATACATCTTCCTGAGGTTCCCATACATCAGCTCTACCTGCTGCAAATCCAATAGTTTTAAATCCCATTGATTCTAAGGACACATTACCTGCTAAAATCATTAAATCAGCCCAAGATATTTGCTGACCGTACTTTTGCTTAACAGGCCACAATAATCTTCTTGCTTTGTCAAGACTCACATTATCTGGCCAGCTATTCTGAGGAGCAAAGCGTTGGATTCCCATTCGAGTTCCGCCTCTGCCATCACCGGTTCTGTAGGTACCTGCACTATGCCAGGCCATACGAATAAATAATGGTCCATAATGGCCGTAATCGGCAGGCCACCAGTCCTGAGAATTGACTAGAACAGCTTCGATGTCCTTTTTTAATTGCAGATAGTCGAGTTTTGCAAATTCTTCTTTATAAGAAAATTCTTCTCCCATAGGATTGGTAAGCTCTGAATTCTGTGCTAGCACATCCAAATTCAGTTTGTTGGGCCACCAATCGCTATTCGATTTAATAATTGATACTTGTTCCTTTTTATGTCCTTATCAAATCCAAATGGACATTCTTCTTTTTTTTCAACAGTTTGTTCCTGTTTACTGCTACATGCGCCTAATATGAATAACAAGGCTGCACCTAAAAATACTTTTGAGTTCATAAGTGTTTGTTTTTAATGCCTTAACAAACTTACGACAGAAATTATATTTATAAAAACTATATTTTAGATATTAATATTGAGTATGTAGATATTATATATATTTGCATCTATATGAATATTCAACAATTTCAATATGTATTAGCAGTTGTAGATTCGAAGAACTTTGAACTCGCAGCTGAAAGGTGTTTTGTGACGCAATCAACACTTAGTACAATGATTGGTCGCCTTGAAGATGAGATCGGAATTAAAATATTCAATCGAAAAACAAAGCCTGTATCTCTTACAGATGAAGGAAGTCAGATTGTAAACCGATTACGGATCATTATAAATGAGGTTGACTCGCTTGAAAATGTAGTACAAGAAATAAAAGGTGAGATGATTGGAGAGTTAAGAATAGGCGTAATTCCTACCATTGCACCATACTTATTGCCATTATTTTTGTCAAAATTTGCAAGTCAATTTCCCAAGGTTAAAATGATAATCAGGGAGATGACAACTGCTAATATTCGGAAAGCCTTATTAAATCGAAGCCTGGATATAGGTATACTGGCCTTGCCAATAGATGATCCTGATCTGATTGAACAGGAATTGTATACTGAGCCTTTTATGATTTACGATTGTCGTAAAAAGAAGGCAGTAAATAAAATATCAATTAATGAATTAGATTACTCAAGGTTATGGCTGTTACAAGAAGGACATTGCTTGCGAACTCAAGTTTATCAAATCTGTGAACGATCTAATAAGTCGCCTAAGAATAACTTGAATTTTGAATTTGAGTCGGGATCGATGGATAGCCTATTGCGATTTACAAAGGCAAATAAAGGAATGACCATTATTCCATACTTAGCGTCTTTGTGTTTTTCTGGTCAAGAAAAAGAAAATATATTGGAGTTTAAGGTGCCAAGTCCTGTTAGGTCAGTTGGTTTATTAACGCATAAGTTTTTTGTAAAAACAAAGTTAGCCAATGAGCTTCAAAAAAATATTCGAGATTCAGTTTCCAAATTAATTCCCACATATAAAGCAACGGAAGTAATTAAACCAATTTAGCAGCTAATTAACTCAACTAAGACAGTATAATACCGTTTTCTCCAGAATTGATCATCAAAAGGGATACGATTCGCGTAAGTGTGAAAGATTCGTGCCACATGATAAAACCACTATTGGGATTTGCCATAAGGAAATAACTAATTACAATAATAGTTGGGGACATGTTATCAATTATAATGGTTTTGTTTGAGGTTTTGTATTGTTTCCTGTTTGTTTTTAATGATATCGGAAAAGGTGATTTGACCAGAATAAATTTCGATGATAAGCTTGTGTTTTTTTGAAGCTCTATAGTTTCCTAATTTATTCATATTATACCGGGCATTAAGTTTCAACTATTCCCTTGTTATGCAGTTTAAAAATAATTGCTTAGGAATTGTCAGTAAATAAAATAGCCCCGAGTATGGTCGGGGCTGATCAAAGAATATCATGTTTGAGAAGAGGTAAAAAGACCAGGCCTTATCCATTAGATATCAATTAATCCTAAAGACAAAGGCGTGCTCACAAGGTTTATTGTCAGGTAATTGAATCTCCAGTGCATTAAGATTTTGCTCGAAATCAATTTTAGGTTCATGACCAATTAATTCGACACTTTTAATCTTGCCATTGTAATTGGTGGAACCTAATGATTTCACTGACAAAATACCTGATTCCGGCCATCCTAATGCAATGGCGTACAACTGACCAGCACGTGTTGTGAAACGTATATCTTCATCGCCGAATCCATCGAATTGCATATCAGCTAAGTGGCCTGTTTTCGTTTCGGTTGGACCTTCTCCATAGATTAGCCATGGACGACTTTCATAAATGGCTTCACCATTTAATTTTAGCCATTTACCCATTTCTCTAAGACGCTGTTTTTGATCTTCAGGAATGCTACCATCAGGGTGTGGTGCCAGGTTAAGTAGTAAATTTCCGTTTTTACTAACGATGTCAACAAGGTCATCGATTAGATTATTTGTTGGATAACATTCCAGTTCTGTAGTCCAAATCCATAACTTTTGGGATATGGAGTTATCAGTTAACCAGGGCTCAGGATATATCTTAGGCATACGATTTCTTTCAAGATCAACAGTCCCGGTTCCAAGCGGAAAGTCAGGGCGTTTGAAAGTTAACACAAATTCCTGATTGTTTTGTTCAGCCTGATTATACGCATACGCCATCATTTGCTGGCGCACCTCTTCTGAAAGAATTTGTACCCTATTGTCGAACCAAAGCAAGTCAGGTGAATAGCCATCTACTACCTCCTTTACTTTCTCGAGCCAAACGCTTTCAAACTCGGCACTTGGCATTGGATTAACTTTATAATAGCCTTTTGTATCTTTTGTTCTCCATGCAGTTTCCGGCACCTTTTCTCCATACAGTGAAGAATTTGCAGGATCTGCACAATCGGAGTTTTCATCCCATGTTGGAAACCATCCCCATAACCACGAATGGTGTAAGCTCACGACGTATTTTAATCCGCGCTTACGAATGGCTTTTTCTAACTCGGCAACAATATCACGCTTTGGACCCATATCTACAGCATTCCATGGATTTACTTTAGAGTCCCACATTGCAAAACCATCAGCATGTTCTCCGCAAGGTCCTGCAAAACGTGCTCCGGATTCTACAAATAAATCGGCCCATTCGTCGGCATTAAACTTGGGTGCAGTAAATAAAGGAACCAGGTCTTTATAGCCAAATTTATCCTGTTCGCCGTATGTTTCTTTATGGAATTTGTAGTTGGGATGTTGTTCATTATACATATAATGTCCGTACCAATCTGATGGGCATTCCGGAACAGAATAAACTCCCCAGTGTGTGTATATTCCAAACTTGGCATCCTGAAACCACTCTGGACATTCGTACTGCTGCAGAGATTCCCATGTTGGTTCAAAATGTTTGGAATCCCCCTTTGTAGTTTCTTCTACTGCACTGTTATCTAGTGCGCTACATGCTAGTAACATCACAAATGAAATGGCTGGTAATAAGTGAAATTTCATATTTTTTTTGTTTACTTTTTAAAGTTTTCAGGATGACGATATTTAACTGTTTGTAAGTGTTCGCAATACAGTACCAGTTCTCCGGGTTGTTTGTAAACTTCGTAACTCACCGTTATCAATCCCATTTCGTCATACTTGGCTTGTTTGTTCAGATGGGTTCTAATTGTATAAATGGTATCCCCAATAAATACTGGTTTAATAAAACGAAGTTTATCGTATCCATAACTAAAGGTATTAATGTTGTTATTGGCCATCAAACCAAGGCCCATACTAAATACCATTGCACCAGCAACTAACCGTTTTCCAAACAGACCTTTTTCCTGAGCAAACTTTTCATCTCCAACATATGGGTGCATATCCAGTACAAGCCCATTAAACATCATTGACTCTCCTTCAGAGATCGTTCTGCTGATCGAGCGGTCTTTCTGGCCTAATACAAAATCTTCATAAAGCCAATCTTCTGTATTGTATAGTTTTATGTCACTATGCTTTTCTATTGGTGTGTTTTCTGGCATAACTGTTCAATTTAAAGTTCATTATATTTTTGTTGTGCGTTATTTAAAATTTCTTCTATATCCGTTTCTGAATTTATGACATCAAGGACTAATTTGTCGATGATGTCACCAACCTTAGCCCAATCATCCATTCTTGGTAGCGCTTTTGTGTTCTTGTGTAGTTCTTCCAATTTATGGAAATAAGGTGCAAGCTGGTTTATTTCCGAATCTTTCCAGGTAGATTTTCTGCAACCAATCCCTCCTTCAAGGGTCATGAGTTTGTCATTCTCTGTGCTAATTGCATAACGCATAAAGTCATATGCAATCTGCTTGTGTTTACTTCCGGTGCCAAGGGCATATAACCAATATGCATTTAATGAAATGCCTTCACCACCTTTGCCTGCCGGCACATATGCAATATCCACTTTGCCTTTAACTTTGGAATCTTCATACACTTCACACATAGAAGCAAAGCCAAACCAGTTAACCATCATAGCTATCTCTCCATTGGCAAAAGCCATTCCTGATTGAACAGAGTCAAAATCGCGAGACTTTGGATGTATCATTTCGGAATTAATCAATGCGGCCCGGTAATATTTCATTCCTTCAATGGCAGCTTTTGAGTTAAGCGTGATTTTTCCATCATCAGCAATTAATTCACCACCTCTTGTCCACACTTGAAGGCAAAAATCAAATACGGTATTATGGCCATCAGGATAGGCAGCAAAAATTGTCCCATACAAACCTTCTTTAGGGCGTTGGAAGAATTCAGCAATCTGAATAAATTCCTCCCAGCTTGAAGGCACTTCTAAATTTTTGCCGTAACGTTTCTTGAATTCTTCCTTCTCAGATGAACTTTCAAAAAGGTCTTTTCTAAAAATGAGGCACTCCGGTCCATTATGCATGGGAAAACCAAAAACGCCGCCATCAAATGTTTGCATTTCAATTAATGATGGTGACCATCCTTGGGGGTAATCGTCTGGTGAAGAACTTTCTATATAGTCTTTTAAATTCTCTATATGACCATTCTGAACGGCTTCGGTAATCCAATCGGTATTGATAAATGTAAGGTCCCATTCTCCGTTCTTCAGACCATTCTTAACAATAATTTCAGCATAAAGAGTATGCAAATCAAAGGCTTCAAATTCCAGCTCCAAAGGACAAGCCGTATCCTGTTTAAACTTATTCCAAATTTTTTCTATTGCAGATTCAAAGGGATCATACTTTCTTACTGCAATTCGTAGTTTATTTGAATTCATTTAATTGATTTTTCTTTGTCTGTAATTAGCATTCAAGAGGATAATTTCCATACTCACGTACGAGCTTTATAATGTAATCATAGGTATGACCAGAGACTTCACTTGAAACAGAATGGTCGGACTGGAAAATAAAGCTACCTCCTTTTGCCGATTGAAGCTTATTCATCACTTCTCCTTTAATTCGACTTTTGTCTCCTGATTCCCAAAGCATCACATCGTTATTGCCACAGAAGCCAATGTTATGATTGTATTGTTGCCTAAGTTGCACTATGTCCATATTGGCTTTAACTTCCAGCGGATTATAAAAGTCTATCCCAATTTCTATAAAGTCTTCAAAAATGGAATTTACATTTCCACAACCATGGTATATCACCATCAAGTTCTTTTCGTGACAGTAATCAACCATCTTTTTTACCCAAGGTTTAAAATGTTCACGCCAATAATCCGGGTCGAAGAACATTCCATTTTTATAGGCTACATCTCCCCAAATGACCATTCCATCAAGCATGCCATTTGCTGCCTCAACCTGTGCTTTACAGATGTCGAAGTAAAACTGGCCTATTTTAGCAATGGCTTCAGGAAATTGGTCGCAATGCATCATGGTCCACAACATGGCATTTTCTTGTCCGATCAAACGGGTAAGGCATTCGTTAATTTCACCCACTCCGCCAAATACAGCAAAATCGGGATAAAATGATTTAACTCGTTCCACAAAGGCAGGAGTGTTCCGATGGAATGTATCACCTACTCCATTGATATGGTCGTCACCCTTCTCATAATACCTGCGTTGATCATAGGGATCATCAAACTTAAAATCCAGCAGTTTGTCAATGGTATCCACATTCCATTTCATCATTTCAGGCATTGGAAAATCGAAACGTTTACGCATAACTACTTCGTACCCGGTTTCAACATGTACTTCCTGCTTATCTTCGAAAAGAACACTAAAATCCTTTATATGCGGATCCATATTGGGATTCACAACAATCCAATCCAAGTCGTAATGATAATAAGGGTTGGCGTCTTCGGGCAATCCCAGTTCGCTTCTCCATCTTTCGATAAAACTGTTCCAATAAAACTCACCAATGGGAATTCTATCCGGTTCCTGATGATTAGCTGCCATTTGTAATCGCTTTACCTTTTTAATGGCATTCGCACTGCGTTTTGACTTGTTCGACTTTCCTGTGTAATTAAACATCTGCTTTGGCATTTATACTAAAGTCAAAGTTAGATAGCGAAGAAGTCTTAATGTATTACAAATCGAATTAGAAATTGTCCATTTACAACATTGTTATATTAAAACAGATTTAATATGTGGGTTTTATGTTATTTTAGCCTTGTATTATAAAGATATTTAGAATGAATAGCATTGAACTTTTGAAGAACATATCTTTTAATCTTTCATCGGTAGCCCATTGTAGAGTTGGGGAGGAATGGAATTACAAGAATATCATAAGTTCTTTTACCAGATTGTATTTGGTTACAGAAGGGAAAGCCTCAATTTACATTGGTGAAAAAAGAATGGATTTAAAGAGGGGATATCTTTACCTGGTGCCAAGTTTTAAACATTGCAGTTATCTGTGTGAAGGTAATATGGAACATTACTATGCCACATTTAATGTTCAGCTTCCCGATAATTTAAGTATTTACCAATTATTTAAATTTAAGTATGAGCTTGAGGCCGGGGCAGAACATTATGAATATTTTAAAAAACTTTACGAGATAAACCCTAACATGGCTTTGCCCGCAAAAGATCCAAGAATTTATCAACGAGTTAATAGTAAAAGCTGGAATCACACAATAAAGGATGCGCAAAGAAGTTTAACTTCATCTGGATTGCTATACCTTTTGTTATCAAAATTTATTGGAGTATCAAAAATGGATATGGAGAAAGGAGGTTCCAGTAATATTTTATTGACTATTAAATATATCCACAGCAACCTGAATGAAGATCTTACGGTGAGCCAACTTGCTGAATTGTCTTGTTTGTCGGTAGGCCATTTCTCACGAAGGTTTAAGCAATTAACGCAACTCACACCCCTGGATTATATTAATAAACAGCGTATTGAAAAAGCACAGCTATTATTAAACACTACTTCACAATTGTGCGCCGAAATAGCGGAGACATGTGGCTATAAAAGCAATGCTTATTTCTGCAAAATTTTTAAGAAATACATAGGGCAGTCCCCCGGAGAATATAGAAATAATTCATTTTGAAATGGACATTGCCAGTATACTCCTTCTGGTTAAAAACAATTAAAAGATTTGCAAAAAGGCCTTAGCCTCACTTTTAATGTAGCTACGGTCGATGGAATGTTAATTTTACTTCTTGCATTCATTGAGTTAGTTCGAACTGTCGTGAATTGGAGGGCACAAAAAAAGGTTAACACTATGTGTTAACCTTTAGTATGGGTGAAAGACCGGTCTCGAACCGGCGACCTCTGGAACCACAATCCAGCGCTCTAACCAACTGAGCTACAATCACCATTTTTGCTTTTAGCGATGCAAAGATAATATTATCGTATTAATTCACGCAAGAATATGACGGAAAAAAGTAAAAACTTTTTTTCTTTGCAGGCGTTTATTCAAGGTGGATATGAAGTTTTTTGTTGAAAATCAGGAAGTAGAAAAGGAAGTTGAGAATATACTTGCCTTAATAAAATTGCGAATGAATGGTACTACTGTGGGCCAAATGGAAAACAGAGGCATTCATTATCGCTTAAATTATGGGGTATCCTTTCAGCATCTTAAAGAATTGTCTTTAAGTATAAAACCCAGTTATGCTCTGGCCGAGCGTCTGTGGTTTCTAGAGATTCGAGAAAGCATGCTACTGGCCGCAATGCTGGTACCCCAGGCTGATATGGACATCAATAAAGCTTTGGAATGGTCTAAGTTGATTGCTAATATTGATTTAATCGAACGCTCGTCTATGTTTCTTTGGGGCAAGTTACCCTTTGCGCCGGACTTAATTCAGCAGTGGAGCACAGGTGATACTACCATCTTGGGTATATTGGCTATGTATACTTTGGGCTGGCATAAATATTACAGCGACCAATGTACCACAAAAGATATTGATCAACTTTTGGAACAAAGTAAGCGTTTTGAAGATTTGCTTCAATTGAAAGCATTTTCTTTTGCCATCCGTAAAATGCTTCGCTTGACTAACGAGAGTACAGAGACCTTAAATAAGTGGGTAAATGAGGCTTTAGAATCTGATTCAAAGCATCAGGCGTTAACAGCTCAGGAAATTAAGAGTGAGATTGATTTTGTGGAAAGTGACTTTTAGTTGAACTAGACGATCAAAGATTCCTAAAGGCCATAGCGCAGCTAAAATGGTTTGATCTCAACAAATACAGCCTGGGCTTTTTTTTCTTTCGTTATTTGTATCATAATACAAAATGAAATTAGATTTGGACGATGCACCAGGAAATAGACGTGCAGTACGTATTCCTTGAGATCATATCTTCCAAAGTATTGATTTAGTTTTATAATTAGGTAAAATCTTACCTAATTGATTTACTCCTACTTGCAGAAAATCATATTTAAATCATCCTTTTATTGTTTATATTTGCCAAAACATACAGATATGCAAATATCTATGTTTGTTAGTCATGGAAATCTTAATATAAACCTGATTATTAATGAATAATTTGGAGGCGTACTTCGAAAAATTTCGAAAAAATACCATTGGATGGGATGCAACAATTCAAACACCATACGGCGAAAAACCTTTGGTGTATGCTGATTGGATTGCTAGTGGACGATTATACGGTCCTATAGAGGACTTGATGAAGGATAAGATGGGGCCGATGGTTGCCAATACACATTCCGAATCAAGTGATACGGGTATGATCATGACTAACATCTATAAGTTGTCGCATCGGATCATTAAAAATCATGTTAATGCCGGCGAAGAGGATATTATTATTACAGCTGGTTTTGGAATGACCAATGTGGTGAATAAGCTGCAGCGTATTTTGGGCATGAGAGTGCCGGAGCAGGCGCAGCGTTTTTGCAATATTCCTACCGATCAGCGTCCGGTAGTTTTTATTTCTCATCTTGAGCATCACTCTAATCATACTTCATGGCTTGAAACCAATGCCGATGTGGTAGTGATCGAGCCAGATGATCAGTTGTTGATCAATCCGGATAACTTGCGCAAAGAAATTAAAAAATACGAGAATCGTACATTAAAGATCGGATCATTTAGTGCTTGCTCAAATGTAACTGGTGTGCGAACGCCTTATTACGAGTTGGCTAAGATTATGCATGAGAATGGCGGCTTCTGTTTTGTTGACTTTGCTGCCTCTGCACCATACGATTCAATAAATATGCATCCCGAAGATCCAAAAGAAAGTCTGGATGCCATATTCTTTTCACCACATAAATTTTTGGGAGGTCCGGGTAGCTCCGGCGTAATGGTATTTAACCGGGCTTTGTATCATAACTCGGCACCTGACAATTCAGGTGGAGGAACCGTTGATTGGACCAACCGTTGGGGAAAATACCGTTACATCGATGACATTGAGGCTCGTGAAGATGGTGGAACACCAGGGTTTTTGCAGTCGATCAAAGCAGCTTTAGTTATTAAGCTGAAAGAAGAAATGGGATGTAAAAATATCCAGGCCCGCGAAGAAGTGATGATCGAAAAGATCTTTAAAGAATTCAGAAGCATTCCGGGAATGAATATTCTGGCAGATAATGTGGATGAGCGTTTAGGGGCCATTTCATTCTATATCGACGACTTGCACTTTAATTTGGCCGTACGCCTATTAAACGATCATTTTGGTATTCAGGTACGCGGAGGCTGTTCATGTGCCGGAACCTATGGTCACTATTTGTTACACGTTGACTATTATACCTCTAATAAAATTACCAGTAAAATCAATCACGGCGATTTATCTGAAAAGCCGGGTTGGATTCGCATGTCCATTCATCCTACAATGACCGATAAGGAGTTGGATTACCTGATTACTTCGGTTAAAGAAGTAGCTGCCAACTGGCGCGAAATGGAAAAAGATTATAATTATGTGGCTGCTTGCAACGAATACTTCCACAATGAAGTGCCTGCAAAGCAACCGGAAGATTATCAAAGCTGGTTTGAGTTTTAGGAAAATTAAAATATTCGTTTATTTTTGTGGTGAGCCCTTTAGGTTCGCCATTTTTTTTACTTAAGCCTATGGAGATACTTGAAGTTAAAGACCGGATTTCAAAAACACAATTTTTAGATGTGGTAAACGATGTTTATCGCAACGATGATTGTTACGTTCGACCATTAGATAGTATGATTGAAGAAGTTTTTGATCCTTCTGAAAATATCTTTTTCTCTCATGGCGAGGCCGCACGATTTATCCTATTGGACAATGACAAGGTTATTGGTCGGGTAGCTGCTTTTATCAATCAGAAAAAAGCAATGGGTTTTGACCAGCCTACAGGTGGCATGGGTTTTTTTGAATGCATCGATAATAAAGAAGCAGCCTTTAAGTTGTTTGATGCGGCCAGGGATTGGTTAAAAGAGCGTGGTATGGAGGCCATGGACGGACCAATTAATTTCGGAGAAAATGATAGTTTCTGGGGTTTATTGGTTGAAGGATTTACCCAGCCTGGTTTTGGAATGCAATATAATCCTAAGTACTATCAGGCCTTTTACGAAGCCTATGGTTTTGATACCTACTTTGAACAGGTAACCAATCACCTTGACTTAACGGTTCCTTTTCCTGAGCGTTTCTGGAAAATTGCCGGATGGGTGGTTAAAAAGGATGGCTACAGTTTTAAACATTTTAGCTGGAAGAAGAAAGAAAAATTTCTGGATGATTTTGAAACAATATATAATGATGCCTGGCAGTTTCATGAAAATTTCAAGCCCATCGACCGGGAAGTGCTGGATGCAACCATGCTAAAGTCAAAACCATTTATGGTTGAAGAACTAATATGGTTTGCCTATCACGAAGATAAGCCAATTGGTTTTATTGTTTTATTCCCCGATATCAATCAAATTATTAAAGACTTCAACGGTAAAATGCATCTGATAAATAAGCTGCGTTTTTGGTGGAAGAATAAAAGTAAGCAAATGACACGGGCCAGAGTGGTCGTTTTGGGTGTTATTCCAAAGTTTCAACGCTCAGGTATAGAGTCTGGAATATTCTGGCATTTGCAGGCAGCTGTTGATCGCAATCCACAATTTAAGGAGTTGGAATTGTCGTGGGTTGGTGATTTTAATCCAAAGATGAGGGTTTTGCAAGAGTCGATGGGAGCAATCTTTGGAAAAAAACACATTACTTATCGCTACCTGTTTAATGGTAAACTTGTAGCTAAAGAAAGGGCCACAGCCATACCGGTAGACACTAAGTATAAGGAATCATAGAAAGGTTTTATTAATTTCGGGGGTTATTAGTAAGTCGCTATTTCCCTTGTTAATGCAAGTATTTATGCGGGAAAATAAAATACTTGAGAAAAATAAAGGATTAAATCATTTAATTCTTTTGTCATTAATATTTTATGAATTATCTTTGCAGCCCGATAAGAATTAGAATATTAAGATTTAAAACATATAACAATGAAACAGGGAATTCATCCGGATAATTACAGATTGGTAGCATTTACCGATATGTCAAACGGGGACACATTCATTACTCGTTCTACTGTTGCAACAAAGGATACTGTTGAAATCGAAGGAGTTGAATATCCTCAAGTGAAAATGGAAATCTCTAGTACATCTCACCCATTTTACACAGGTAAAATGAAGTTAGTTGATACTGCAGGACGTGTTGATAAGTTTATGAACCGTTACCAAAAGCACTTTGACAAGCGTAAGTAATTGATAATTATTTTGCGAGATAAAAAACAAGCTTCGGAATTTCCGAGGCTTTTTTTGTATTTTTAAATTTGAATAATCAATCATTATTATTCAGCTTCTCTATTGAGCTAATCTTGATTATATAGAAAAAATTATCACCATGAAAATAATCCTTTTCGACAATAAGCATAAGGTGGCCATGCAGCCACTATCTTTTACACGTCCTCAAGCCGCCATTCGTTGCGGTATATTAACGATAAAGGAAAAGTGGGAGTATCATCTTGGAACTAATGCAGGATATCTGACGTCGGAGGTGTTGGCAGCCAAATACAGTGGAGAGTTAGATGAGGATAATATTTTTATTTCGGCCTCTGTACTGCCCAATGAAGAACTTATTGCCGCAATTAAGGCATTGAACGTTGGAGAAGCCATCCTGAAAGATGGTCAGATATTGGTTGTTCGAACAAAAGAATTGACTCACGAGGAAATTGTGAATGATAATTGTTCATCTTATTCATGTATTGAATTTGAGTCTGATGTTCAATTGTTGGAAAAGGTATTTCATCTGTTGCCCAACAATCAAGAACAGATTAAGAAGGATTTTAAACTACTTACTTCCGGACGTAAAAGTAGGCCTTTAAGCGAAACGGTTAATGTAGTCGGTTTAAATAAGAATCCAAATTTGATTAATCAGATTTTTGTAGAAGAAGGAGCGGATGTCGAGCATGCCTACCTTAATCCTAAAGATGGCCCTATTTATATTGGCAAAAATGCGGTTGTTATGGAAGGTGCCATGCTTCGTGGACCAATTGCTTTGTGTGAGTCTTCACAGATTAGTATGGGAGCTAAAATATATGCAGGAGCAACGATTGGACCCTGGTCGAAAGTTGGAGGTGAAATGGGTAATTCAATTATCACAGGATTTTCCAACAAAGTACACGATGGTTATCTTGGTGATTCGGTACTTGGTGAGTGGTGTAATCTTGGGGCAGATACAAATACGTCTAATCTCAAGAATGATTATGCAAAGGTTAAGTTATGGGATTATTCCACAGAACGTTTCCAGCGCACCAATCTGCAGTTTTGTGGCTTAATGATGGGTGACTATTCAAGGTGTGCCATTAATACGGCTTTTAACTCAGGAACGGTGGTCGGTGTTGGAAGTAATATTTTTGGTAGCGGATTCCCTCGTAATTTTGTTCCCTCGTTCGTAATAGGCGGACCTCAGGGGTATAGAGTAAATGGGCTTAAGGCTGTGGAGCGAGTTGCTACCACGGCTATGGGAAGACGAAAGGTTGAGTTTTCCGAAATGGATCATGATATTTTGGATGAAGTGTATAATCAGACTTTAAAGTTTAGGACTTCTCTAAAGTGATTTTGGCACGCCTATTGCCAATTAAGGATTCGTTATAATTTAATGAGTGTGGCGGACAGCTTGTCAGGTTTGTTGGCCGATATTGACATTATTGATATGGATAATAGTAAGTTTGATCAAAATAAACCCCTTTTTTCAGAAGTGTTTGAGTCTGATGCTGAGTTTATTCCCATTGTTGCCGATGCGGATGAGCAAAGTGTCAGTGAGGTAGAATTGCCTGACACTTTGCCAATATTGCCGCTACGTAATACGGTGTTGTTTCCAGGAGTAATTATTCCTATTTCTTTGGGTAGGGCTAAGTCACTTCAACTTATTAAGGATGTTCAGCGTTCCAAAGGTTTTTTTGGTGCTGTTGCTCAGCGTGATGTAAAAGTTGATGATCCAACTCAGAGTGATTTATTTGAGGTGGGTACAGCGGCGAAAGTCATCAAAATATTGGAAATGCCGGATAATTCAACATCCGTTATTATTCAGGGTAAGAGACGTTTTCATCTGGATGAGATGATCAGTGATGAGCCGTATCATACAGCTAAGGTTACTGCTTTAGATGATGAACAGCCAAACGATAAGACTAAGAGTGAATTTGAGGCGGTAGTCAGCTCTATTAAGGATCTTTCGCTTCGCGTCATAAAAGCATCTTCGAATATTCCACCTGAAGCTTCTTTCGCGATTAAGAATATTGAGAATGATGGCTTTCTTATTAATTTCGTAGGGTCGAATTCTGAGGTTAGTGTTGCAGAGAAGCAAAAAATACTGGAATGCGAAACCTTGCTTGACAGAGGAATGGTACTTCTTGAACACCTTGCTCGTGAAGTGCAAATGCAAGAGCTAAAGAGTGATATTCAAAGCAAAGTAAAACAGGATATTGATCAGCAACAACGCGAGTATCTTCTTCAACAGCAAATTAAAACTATTCAGGATGAGTTGGGTTCAAGCCCGATTGAGCAAGAGGTGATAGAGCTTAAAGAAAAAGCTGCGAAGAAAAAGTGGGGCAAGGAAGTTGAAGAATTATTTTTCAAGGAGTTGGATAAGCTACAGCGCTTGAATCCCGCGGCTGGAGAATATTCGGTACAATATAATTACTTACAAACCTTAATTGATATTCCCTGGAACGAATACACCAAGGATAACTATGACCTGAAGAGAGCTGAACGTTTTCTGGATAAAGACCATTATGGTTTGGATAAGGTTAAGGAGCGTATCCTTGAGCATCTGGCTGTACTTAAATTAAAAGGTGAGTTAAAATCTCCAATTATTTGTTTGTACGGCCCTCCGGGAGTTGGTAAAACTTCATTGGGTAAATCTGTTGCTGATGCCATTGGGCGTAAGTATGTTAGGATGTCGCTGGGTGGTGTGCATGATGAAGCTGAAATCAGAGGCCATCGTAAAACCTACATTGGTGCGATGCCTGGACGTATTATCCAAAACATCAAAAAAGCTGGTTCGGCGAACCCGGTGTTTATCCTTGACGAAATAGATAAGGTGAGTCATAGTGCACATGGTGATCCTGCATCTGCATTGCTTGAAGTATTGGATCCTGAACAAAACGAACATTTCCATGATAATTTTCTGGAAGTGGATTTCGATCTGTCGAATGTGATGTTTATTGCTACGGCAAATACCATTGGTAATATTGCTCAGCCATTGCTCGACCGTATGGAGTTGATTGACGTGAGTGGTTATATTCTTGAGGAAAAAGTGGAGATTGCTCGTCGTCACTTATTGCCACAGCAAATGGAAAACCATGGTATCGAGAAGGGGAAGATTTCATTGAGTAAAAAAGTACTTGCTTATATTGTTGAGTCATATACTCGCGAGTCAGGTGTTCGTGAGCTAAACAAAGTATTGGCAAAGTTATGTCGTAAGATTGCTCTTAAAATTGCCAAGGAAGAAGAATTGAAGAAGGCGATTGCAGTTAAGGATGTTACAGACCTATTAGGTGTTTCGCGATTCTCAAAGGATAAATGGCAGGATAATTCAACCGCAGGAGTGGTAACAGGATTGGCCTGGACTGCTGTGGGTGGTGAGATTTTATTTGTTGAAAGTAGCCTGAGTAAAGGTAAAGGTAAGTTAACGCTTACCGGGAATCTTGGCGATGTCATGAAGGAATCGGCTGTATTAGCCTTGGAGTATTTGAGAGCTAATGCTGAAACTTTGGGTATAAAAGATGAAGCATTTGATGAGTGGAATGTTCACGTTCATGTGCCTCAGGGAGCTATTCCTAAGGATGGTCCTTCTGCTGGTGTGACAATGGTGACTTCATTGGCATCAATATTTACACAGCGTAAAGTAAGAGCCCGCTTAGCAATGACTGGTGAAATTACCTTAAGAGGAAAGGTGTTGCCCGTTGGAGGAATAAAAGAAAAGATATTGGCCGCCAAAAGAGCCGGTATTAAAGACATCATTCTTTCTGACGAAAATAAGAAAGACATTGATGAAATTAATGACATTTACGTTGAAGGCGTGGAATTCCATTTTGTTAAGGAAATATCGGAGGTTCTTGATATTGCACTAACGGATGAGAAAGTCAAAAAGGCATTAAAGATATAATAACAAGAAGATTTGAGTAAAAGAAAAGGTCAGCAATTGCTGACCTTTTTTATTTAGTGGAAGTTAAATTTAATTTCCTGACTGTCATGAATGACTTCAGAACAGTGTTTATTTTCAAATGATTGTATTATGCTTTCCATATCCGTGTCGATTCTGGAAAGTGACTTGCGTAACAAGGCCTTTGGGATATGTTTATAATAAGCCTGAGCCAAACCGCCTGTAATCGATGCTATTGTGTTTGAAGGTCCTTCAAGCCATATGGCTTTTCGAATTGCATCTTCAAAGTTATTTGAGTCCAGAAAAGCCAGTAATGCTGCAGGTGCTGGCGAATTATGTTTCTCAATTAATTCATTTGCTTCTTTTTTGTCAACTTTCTCTGGTAAATGATAGCCTATGGTATCACTCAGGAATTCTCTGATCTCATTTTTATGAGCGCCGGATTTGGCCAAAAAAATAGCCCCGGTCATTGATTGGGCTGCTTTAATTTTACTATCTGAAGAATGTGTAATTACAGTGGCTGCTTCAGCCTCTACCATGGCACTTTCCAAAGTGCTCGAAGCAAATCCGATTGGTGCCACTCTTCTTGCAGCACCATCTCCTGTGCTATTGTATTGCTCGTTTTTTTTGTCTGATAAGGCCCAGTTAAGGAATTTCTGACGATAACCGGCTTTCGGGTATTTGCGTGCCCAGGTTCGCAAACTGGTATCATACGATTCACCTGTTAAAACAGCATGTGCTATAGCTATTGTTAAAACAGTATCATCTGTATAAGCCGAAAACGGTTTTAGTAGTTGAAACTCTGTGGTACTTTGGGGTGACTGAATAAAAGCCGACCCAATAATATCTCCGATTATTGAACCTCTCATAGTATTGTGTTACAGCATTTGGGTGTAAAAGTAAGCGCTAATTTGAATTGGCAATGGCTTAAGCTTTTTCTTGTGGTGAATATATGAAAAATAGTGACAAAGCTATTTAATTGTTTGATGAATTTGATAAATAAGTATTGCGTTACCTAATGGATTGTAGACTATTAGAATTTATTATTTGAAAAGGTAATGTCTGCATTTCTCAAAAAAATGAAATAACTTAGGAGTAATACAAGAATTTCCAAATTTGCATTGAGCATACATCTTATTAGAAATGACGGATAGAATTAAATATATACTGTGGCTCATTTTTGCCATTATTATCACTTTTTTATTGTGGTATTTTAAAGCGGTGGTGTCATTTCTTTTAGTCTCAGCAGTTATATCATTAGTTATTCGGCCAGTATTTGATTTAATCAAACGAATTCACATTAAACGATGGCGCCCCTCAAATTCCTTAGCTGCCATTATTACGGTTTTGATTCTTTGGATTTTTGTTTTTAGTTTTTTTAGGGTGAGTGTGCCATTTATTCTAAAAGAAATACATTTCTTATCAAATGTAGAATTGGATGTTGTTTTCACCAGAGCCGAGCGGCTGCTTCAATCGATATTATCGCCTCTTACTAATTCGGAGTTCGGCAAAACCGGGGTTGATCTTATAAAGGAACAACTGAAAGAAACCGCTTTTACATTTTTCGATTTTTCTAAGTTAGGTGATTTTTTTACCGGTCTATTGGGCTTTCTGGGTGGGTTATTCATCTTTATATTTAGTGTTTCTTTTATTACCTTCTTCTTTCTTAAAGAAGAATGGTTGATTCTGGAAGGTCTTTTATTATTTATCCCGGCTCATTTCGAAGAGGCCTTAAAACATATGTTGTTTTCCATTAAAACATTGTTGAGGCGTTACTTTATAGGTATTATAATTCAGGTTACTTTAATCTCGCTTTTTGTTACGGTTGGCTTTTTAATAGTTGGAGTTGAACTTCAACATGCTGTCATCATTGGTTTGTTCTCGGGATTTATAAATGTAATTCCTTACCTGGGTCCCCTAATTGCAGCTTTTTTTGGATATCTCGTTGGCCTTATAGTCTATGTGCAGTTAGATGTCCCACCAGATTTTTTAAATTTTATTGTGGGCATATTTTTCGTTTATCTGATTGTTCAGCTTTTGGATAACATCGTTTTTCAGCCATTTATATTTTCTTCCAGTGTAAGAGCTCATCCTCTTGAAATATTCCTTGTTATCCTAATGTCAGGTTATATGTCCGGAATTATAGGGATGCTATTGGCCATTCCGGTTTATACAATCATTAGGGTTGTAGCACGCGAGTTTTTTTATAATTATAAGTTAGTTAAAAAGCTGACCGAAAAATTAAAAGAATAAAGGAATATTATATCCGAAATACTATATTTGCTGGCTCGAAACAATCTTCAACCTAAATCGTTATGAATGGTTGAAAGTTGAAATGTTAAAAAGAATTAATTGCAATAATTTAAATCACTTGATTAGGTGAAACTTATGAAACTTAGATTCATCTGTCGGATAATAAATAATAACTCAATATGATTAAAACTTTATCTAAGTCCCCTACCTCAGGGAAGATTATCTTAAAGTTTTTCTTACTTTTTTTTGTTTCGCTTCTGGCATTAAATGTCGTTGCTAAAGAAAAACGTGGCAAAAAGGGAGAACCTGAGCCTAATCTTAAGGTAGGAGAAAGGCTTTATTATGGACTTATCCCAATGGGAGATGAAGCTAAGGCATGTGCTTCATGTCATACGTATTATACGTCGGATACCATCAATTGGAATCCATCGGCATTGGAAATGGCACAGGTTGCCGGCGAGATGGATTTAGCCACATTCAAAAGTCATTTGCTTGAACCAAGCGGAGCAATGCGTGAAAAGGTTCATGTTAATTACACTTTGAGTGATGAGCAATTATTCCACTTACATGGCTATCTCAAACAATTATCGGTGGATGGAGTTCCGGAAAAATCGCTTTCGATTAACACCATATTAATATTCCTGTTCCTGGGGGTATTAATGGCGGTTGCTTTGGTTGATATGTTCTTTACCAAAAAGATTCCTTATCGGGTAATTCATATTTTAATTATCCTGTTTGGCCTTAGTTATCAATTGAAGATAGTTGCGCATGAAGCCATGGATTTGGGTCGTAGTCCGGATTACATGCCTGATCAGCCTATTAAGTTTTCTCACGAGGTACATGCGGGAGATAATAAAATTGACTGTAACTATTGTCACTATAATGCCAAGCATGGTAAGTCAGCGGGTATTCCAAGTGCGGGTTTATGTATGAACTGTCATATGGTGGTTCGTAACGGGACTAATTCTGGTCAGTTCGAAATCGCCAAGGTGGTAGATGCTTATGAGAATAATAAAGACATTGAATGGGTAAGAATTCATAATCTGCCTGATCATGTTTATTTCAACCATTCTCAACATGTTAACGCTGGGCAACTGGATTGTGCGGAGTGCCATGGTAAGGTGGAAGAGATGCATATTCTTAAACAAGAGAACGACTTGTCGATGGGTTGGTGTTTAGATTGTCATAAGACAACTAATGTCAATTTCTTGGGTAACGACTATTATAAAGTCTACGAACAATTGCACAAAGATTTGGAGACAGGCGTTCGCGATTCAATTAAAGCCGCCGATATTGGAGCTAATGATTGTATGAAATGCCACCACTAGTCAGTTAGAGTTTATTAATGAGAGTAAGTTGGTAGTTGCTTTGCACTGCCACTAAAAAATATAATCAGTTTATACAATGAAGCAATACTGGAAAAGCATTGAAGATTTAATACCTGAAGAGGAGACTGGCCAAGAGCAGAAATCTTCTATGGTGCTTTCTGATGGGAATGATTCATCGAAGAATTCCCGTCGAGATTTTCTGAAGTATTTCGGATTTAGTATCGCATCGGCAGCCGTTTTTGCCAGTTGCGAACGTCCCGTTAAGAAAGCCATACCGTTATTGATACAGCCGGAAGAAATTAAGCCCGGTACCTCTAATTATTATGCCTCGGCCTTTTATGATGGAAACGAAATGGTTCCTATCCTTGTAAAAGTACGTGATGGACGTCCGATAAAAATTGAAGGAAATGATTTATGTGAGTTAACCGGAGGTTCTGCTTCCGCACGAATCCAGGCATCACTTCTTAATTTATATGATGAGTCACGCCCCGCTCAACCAATGATGGATGGAAAGGCCATTAGCTGGGAGCAGGTCGATACAGATATGAAGAAGGTATTGGAAGAGTGGGATGCCAGCAAAGAGTTTGTTATTCTTACTCCAAGTATCATTAGTCCTTCAACGCAGAATATTATTGGCGAATTCAAAGCGAAATATCCATTTGTGGTTCATGAAACTTTTGATGCATTTTCGTATTCCGCACTTCGTGAAGCCTTCGAATTGAATTATGGTAAGGCCATTATTCCTTCTTATCGTTTTGATGCTGCCAAATTAGTGGTTGGTTTCAATGCCGACTTTTTGGGATCGTGGTTACAGCCTACTGCTTTTGCACGTCAATATTCAAAGGCGCGTAAGTTAACTGGAGGACAGCGTGAAATGATGCGTCACGTTCAGTTTGAATCAACAATGAGTTTGACCGGTTCAAATGCCGACGAAAGAGTACCAATGGCTGCAGCCGATGAGGCACATTATGTAGCGGCACTATATTCTGCTATTGCAGGCAAAGCCGGAGTTACTACTCCTTCTGTAAAAGCTACTGAAGCAATTCAAAAAATAGCTGATGAATTGTGGAGTCAGAAAAGTAAAACACTTGTTGTTTCAGGAACTAACGATGTAGATATTCAATCCATGATTTGTGGTATCAACCACTTGTTGGGAGCCGAAGGAACAACTATACGATTAGATTCTCCAATTAGCTTATTCCAGGGTGACGATAAAGCTTTTGATGCTTTATTAGGCCGAATGGAAGCGAGTAAGGTTGGAGTGGCTATGTTCTGGGATACAAATCCACTTTACCACGCTCCGCTTGAAGGAAGAACGAAAGCTGCTCTGGATAAAGTAGACTTGAAACTGGCTGTAAATTCACAGCAAACAGAAACAGCCCAGCTTTGTCAATACAGTTTACCAACTCCTCACTTTTTGGAAAGTTGGGATGACGCTGAATTGGTCACAGGCATGTATTCATTAACTCAACCTTCAATACGTCCAATTTTTAAAACTCGTCAGGCTCAAGAGAATCTGATGGCATGGGCTGGAATTGACGGTAAGTTTTATGATTACCTTAAATTATATTGGAAAGAGAACATATACAATACAACTCTTTCGAAGGGTAAGCAATTTGAAACCTTCTGGAAGACTTCATTACGTGATGGGGTAGTATTGGATGAGAACAAAAAAGAATCTGCGTTAAGCTATAGAGCATCAGACTTAAGCTCTACAACAGGTAAATATAAAACAGCCCGATCAGGTAATGATTTGGAGCTGATCATGTATCAGAATGTGCCTATTGGAGATGGAACATTAGCTAACAACCCATGGTTACAGGAACTGCCGGATCCGGTAAGTCGAGTGTGCTGGGATAACTATGTTGCTGTTTCGCCTGCTTTTGCCGCCTTACGCGGATGGACACAAGGTGATGTAATTGCTGTTAATGGCATTGATTTACCTGTTTTGATTCAGCCGGGCCAGGCTCGAAATACACTTGCAGTTGCGGTGGGTTATGGTCGTAAAAATGCGGGTCGTGTAGCTACTGATTTAGGTAAAGATATTTACCCATTGGTTAGCTTAAAAAATGGTCACCGTCAGTATGCACTTGAAAAAGTTGAAGCTGTTGCAACGGGATCAACCTACGAATTGGCGGCCACACAATCGCATCATTCCATGGAAGGTCGCGAGTTGGTAAGAGAAACAACCATTGCTGAATATTTGAAGAATCCGGCTTCCGGTAACGAAACACATGCCAAAGTAGAGAAACTTCATACCTCATTATATAGCGAGCATGAATACAAAGGTCACCATTGGGGTATGTCCATTGACCTGAACTCATGTATTGGTTGTAATGCATGCGTGGTGGCTTGTTCAGCTGAAAATAATGTTCCTGTAGTTGGACGTAACGAAGTACGTCGCTCCCATGAGATGCATTGGATTCGCTTAGACCGCTATTATGCTGGAGATACAGATAATCCTGAGGTAGTTCGTCAGCCTGTAATGTGTCAGCATTGTGATAATGCGCCATGTGAAAACGTTTGTCCGGTAGCAGCTACAAACCATAGCACTGAAGGTATTAACCAGATGGCATACAACCGTTGTATCGGAACCCGTTATTGTAACAATAACTGCCCTTACAAGGTTCGTCGTTTTAACTGGTATGATTATACGGGTGCAGATACTATTCCTAATAACCGTGTTGATCCGGCAGGGATGACATTAGATTTAAAACGTATGGTATTAAATCCTGATGTGACAGTGCGTGCTAAGGGTGTGATTGAGAAATGTTCGATGTGTATACAACGAATTCAAGATAAGAAGTTGACAGCTAAGCGTGACGGTAGAGTATTGGAAGATGGCGAAATCAAAACAGCTTGTCAGCAAACTTGTCCGGCTGAAGCGATTACTTTTGGTGATATGAACGATCCTAAGAGTAAGATTTCAGTATTGTTGAAAGATGCTCGTCAGTATGGATTGCTTGAAGAGCTTCACACTTTACCATCAGTGGTGTATCTGTCGAAAGTAAGAAATAAAGATAAAAATAAAACGCTAAGCTAATGTACGTATCGCCAGTAAGAGAACCGCTCATTAGCGGAGAAAAAAGCTATACAAAAGTTACCGAAGATATATATGCACCAATGACTGGTAAGCCGGGTAAAGCCTGGTATGCCGGATTAACTTTAGCATTGCTTGCATTGATGTTTGGTATGTTTTCCATCTTCGTTACCGTATGGGATGGAATTGGTACCTGGGGTCTTGACCGTACCATCGGTTGGGGTTGGGGTATTACCAACTTTGTATGGTGGGTAGGTATCGGTCACGCCGGTACATTTATTTCAGCCATTTTGTTATTGTTCCGTCAGAAGTGGCGTACTTCCATTAACCGAAGTGCAGAGGCCATGACGATTTTTGCCGTAATGTGTGCAGGTTTATTCCCATTAATTCACATGGGACGTTTACCATTGGGATTCTTTATTTTCCCATATCCAAACACACGTGACGTATGGGTTAACTTTAACTCACCACTGCTTTGGGATGTATTTGCCATTTCAACTTATCTGACAGTATCTGTTTTGTTCTGGTACATGGGATTGATTCCTGACATTGGTACAATTCGTGATAAACTGGTTCCGGGTATTAAGAAGAAAATTTATGGATTCTTAAGTTTTGGATGGACTGGTTCAGCACGTCATTGGGCTCGTCACGAATCGATGAGTTTGATTTTAGCTGGTTTGGCAGCACCACTTGTACTCTCGGTGCATACCATTGTAAGTTTTGACTTTGCGACCTCGGTTATTCCAGGATGGCATACCACTATTTTTCCGCCCTATTTTGTTTCGGGAGCGGTGTTCTCTGGTTTTGCCATGGTGTTGACTTTAATGATCATCACGCGTAAAGCCATCAACCTCGAAGATTACATTACCAAGACTCACCTGGAGTCGATGAATAAAATCATCATAGCAACAGGATCTATTGTTGGTATCGCCTACATTACAGAGTTATTTATTGCTTGGTATTCAGGTGTGGTTTATGAGCAATATGCATTTGTAAACCGTGCTTTCGGACCATATTGGTGGGCCTACTGGATAATGATGACTTGTAATGTTATTACTCCACAGTTATTCTGGATTAAGAAGATCAGAAGAAGTTTTGCAGCTACTTTTGTGATTTCAATATTCGTGAATATTGGTATGTGGTTCGAGCGTTTTGTTATTATCGTTACCTCACTTCACCGCGATTTCTTACCATCAAGTTGGAGTATGTATACCCCAACCTGGGTTGAAGTTGGAATATATGT
Organism: uncultured Carboxylicivirga sp.; assembly: GCA_947503525.1. GTDB lineage: Bacteria > Bacteroidota > Bacteroidia > Bacteroidales > Marinilabiliaceae > Carboxylicivirga. The sequence goes on from CANNEA010000002.1 coordinate 820,157, forward strand.
AGGAACCTTTGGTTTGTTCTTTACATTGTTCTTCTTGTTTATTCGCTTCTTCCCTGTAATTGCAATTGCCGAGGTGAAGAGTGTGTTGAAAACATCAGCAGAGAAATTTATTAAAAAAGGAAAATAAAGAGATATGCAAGAAAAGACATACGTTTCAGGATATTTTCCGGATGATAAGGATTTAATTGTAGCCATTAAAGAGCTACAAGAAAAGAATGTTGCCATCACAGACGTGCGTACACCATTTCCTGTGCATGGATTAGATACAGTACTTAAAATGCGTCGTTCGCGCCTTCCTCGAGCTGGTTTTATTGCCGGTGTAATTGGTTGCGCTATTGGTTTTGGTTTTCAGGCATGGGTGTTTACCGAAGCCTGGCCATTGAATTTTGGTGGTAAGCCGTTTATGTCGGTGCCTTCATTTATTCCGGTGACCTTCGAATTAACGGTATTGTTTGCGGCTTTTGCTCTGGTATTTGGTTTCTTAATGAGAAGCAATCTGGGGCCGGGATCTGACAATATCATTTTTGATGAAGAAGTCACCAACGATCGTTTTCAAATACTATTAGAGGCAGACGGAAATGCAGATTCCTTGCAGGAGTCATTGCAGTCGGTTGGTGCTTTAGGAGTTCAATTACACGAAGTTAAATCATAATCGATAAACATGTATAAGTCTTTTGAATTTACTCAAAAAATAAAAACCTTCTTAATTGCACTTATGGTTATCGGTGCGGTGTTGACGGTAGTTGGGGTGGTAATGAACCTCGACCATGGACATCGTATTTGGGCTAACGTGTTGTTAAACGGATTTTATTTCACAGCCATTGCAATGGGAGCAGCCTTTTTTGTAGTGGTACATATATTAGGAGAAGGAGGATGGCAAACATCTATTCAGCGTATTCCTGAAGCCATTTCACAGTATGTCCCGATTGGTGGCGTTACCATGTTATTGGTTTTAGTAGGTATGCACGATATCTATCACTGGACACATCCTGATCCGGATGATACCATCCTGTTAGGAAAAGTACCTTTCTTAAATCCTGTATTTTTTAGTATTCGTACTATAGTTTACATAGCTGTTTGGACCTTCCTGGTGTTTAAGATCCGAAAGATGTCATTGGCATCAGATAGCTCAACTGATATTAAATTATTTACCAAAACGCGTAATTGGGCAGGTGTATTTATTGTACTATTTGCCATAACAAGTTCTACTTCAGCCTGGGATTGGATCATGTCAATCGATTCGCACTGGTTCAGTACTTTATTTGGCTGGTATATGTTTGTAAGCTCATTTGTAGCTGCAGTTGCCATGATCATTATCCTTTTGTTTGTTTTGCGCAAAATGGGCTATATGGAACATGTGAATGAAGAGCATATGCATGATCTTGGTAAGTATTTGTTTGGCTTCAGTATTTTTTGGGCCTATCTATGGGTATCACAATATTTATTAATCTGGTACAGTAATATTCCTGAAGAAACAATCTATTTTGTACAACGTCAGGAGGATTTCGGAATGATTTTCTGGGCTAATGTTATCATTAACTTTTTGGCTCCATTTCTGATTCTTATGGCACGTGGTACCAAACGTAAGATGAACTGGTTATTGATAGCAGCGGTTATTGTGTTTTTCGGCCACTGGATTGATATGTATGTGGCAATATGGCCCGGAACTCTCGGTCATGCCGACTTTGGGATATTAGAAATTGGAATGACAACTCTTGTATTGGGAGTATTTTTATTCTCTTTCTTCCGTCAGTTTGCTAAAGCACCTGTAGTACCTGAGAATCATCCATACTTTAAAGAAAGTTTTGATTATGACAACATTCGCTAAAACTATGAAGAACCAAATAAAAGTAATTGCATTCGGTGTTGCCATGATTACTCTGTTGGCTTCATGCGATAAAAACAGGAATCATCCGGGCTATAGTTATTTTCCGGATATGGAACAGTCACAGGCCTATGAAACCTATACCGATAATCCTGTATTGATGGATGGCAAAACCAATCAGTTGCCTCCTGAAGGGACTGTGCCTCGTGAGATGATTCCTTATAATTTTGAAAAGACAGACGTAAACCGTACATGGGCAGGTCAGGAATTGGAAAATCCTTATGCTGATGATGCATCAGTGTTGGAAGAAGGTAAAGCATTGTATGATATTTACTGTGTCAATTGCCATGGTGATATGGGTGATGGTAAAGGCTTCTTATTTACTTCAGGTAAATACCCTTATCCACCGGCATCCTTGTTAGCTGATAAGATTAAAGATAATCCTGATGGTGAAATGTTTCATGTGATAACAACAGGATATGGTGTAATGGGCGCTCATGGTGCACAGGTGATTCCTGATGAACGATGGAAAATCATTACTTATATCAGACAGAAGCTACATTAAGACTATAGATAATTTAATATAGAAACCATCATTACTGAAGTAATGGTGGTTTTTGTTTTAGAATAGATTGATAGAGCTTTTAATTAAGAATTTTTGAATTCGGAATTCAAACCATATTCTTGAAGTTTTTTTTAACATCAAAAAAATCATTTTGCCTCATCCAATTGAATACGATTAGGTGGACACTAAAATTTACTCTGCATTTTGATAACATTGTTATAGGTATCAAATTCAGATATTGCAACTATCTCAGAGTAGCTAATTCTTTTTTTTTCTTCTTCCAACGCCCTGGTATTTCAATAAAATTATGACCTATTTTTAGGGTGCAATGTTGAAGTTAATAATGCACCTCCCGGAAAAATTGACATAAGGGAAAAAACGCTATTAATAAAGAGAGCCAAACTAGATCCTTATTTATAAATATTCCTGCTGCAATACATTAACTAATACCGATAAATAAGTATTTTAAAGGTGATTTATAATGGTATTCTTTGATCATTTTCATGACAATTAAAAAAGTGGATGTTAATTGTCTTAGAGAGAACAGCTACAACTGAATACCATCGTTACTCATCGATGATGCAATGTTTTCTTTTTGAGATTCTGGAGAAGATACCAAACTTTTAATTGGTTCAACGGCTCCTTGATCATAGGCTTCTTCAACCTCCTGTTCACTTGGTTTAGATTTCTGACGCATAGCCAGAGCGTTTTGAATTTGGATACGTCTGCCATTTTTAAAGGACATTATAAAGGCGTCCTGAAAGCCCATTCCCCTGACAACATCTAGAAAGTTTTCAGCTTCCCCGTAGTCTATAAATTCCCCCAGTGTAAACTGATTAATACCTTCGTAAGTATCCTGTTTTAAGCCCAGTAAATTATCCTCGTAATCTTCAAAATCAATTCCGGTATAGGCCCCTATTTGAATAGCGAACAATATCCCATCATAATCCTCTTTTGGTAAAGCGCCTTTGTGGGTATTATAAACTAAATGACTTAAGCTGTCATAATCACTTGTTTCAACATCCTTTTCAATTGTATCCTTTTCAATAACTATTTCTGCCTGTAGTGGAGTATTATCAATTTTAGCCGTGGTGCCCGGTAGTTGAATTAATCCCTTAAAAAGTAATATTGAAAGTAATGAAACGAAAAAAACAAGCTGCAAATACAAACTTCTTCGAAGTGATCCTATTTTTGATGATTTCTTCTGTGCCGAAGTTTTTAGGCGCTGAACTTCTTTTTCCATAGCCTCAATGCGAAGCTTGGATTTTTGCTCGTTAAATGCATTTTCAGAAAAGGACATTGTCAGGATGTTTATGTTGCCACTAAAATAGTCTAAAAATCTATTGAATTGATGCTAATTCTTACTTTTTTACTGATAAAACACTCATTTTGTTACTTAAAAGGTGTAAAAAAGAATAAAATGTCCGTTAATAATCTTTAATATCCGGCAGATTTTATCACCTCAATAATAGAAGGATAGGTATTTTTGATAACTTTTTCGAGTTGAATCACTGATAACCACTCTGCACTTACAATCTGTTCTTCCACTTGTGGATTAGGCGTTTTGTTACCGTCATAAGTCATATGATACCAAGCTGTTTCCTTTAAAAAGTGAATGCCTTTTTGCACATAGGTATGGTATGTTGAACATAAAAAACGATCTGCTTTTAAATTATCAAGTCCGCATTCTTCTTCAACTTCTCTTAAGGCAGTTTGCTTAGGGCTTTCCCCTTTTTCGGTTTTCCCTTTGGGTAAATCATAAACCCCCAGGCGATGAATAACAAGAACATCTTCATCATGATTAACAACAAAACCTCCGGCAGCAGTAATAAAACGAAAGCACTTTTTTATAGCACCCAACAAAAAATCTTTTGTTCTGCCATAAACAAAAGCAGTTTGTAGTTCATCTTTCGATTCAAAGTTTTGTATAAACTGGCTTAACTCGTGATGCGACGTGTATTTGTGTATTGCATTAAAGTTAATGCTAAGGTCTTGTTCCAGAGAGTCAGTCAAAAAAAGTGTTCTATCCTTGAAAAAAACTTTATACATTTGCGGCATGGAAAAATTAGCAGAAATTGTAGCCAAACAGCTGTTGCAAATTAAGGCAATTAAGTTGCAACCTGCAAACCCGTTTACATGGGCTTCAGGATGGAAATCTCCTATCTATTGTGATAACCGTAAAACACTTTCTTATCCGGAAGTACGCGATTTTATTAAGTTAGAATTTGCACGTCTTGTTTTGGAGAAGTATCCTGACGTGGATGTGGTAGCCGGTGTTGCGACAGGAGCCATTGCTCAGGGAGCATTGGTGTCTGATGCCATCAATAAACCATTTATCTATATTCGTGCAGCGGCCAAGTCACACGGGATGACAAACCTGATTGAAGGTGATTTAAAGCCGGGACAAAAAGTAGTGGTGATCGAAGATTTAATTTCTACAGGTGGAAGTAGTTTAAAAGCGGTAGATGCAATTCGTGAAGCAGGTGGTGAAGTACTGGGTATGTTGGCCATTTTTACGTATGGTTTTGGTGTTGCCACTGAAGCTTTTGAAAAAGCAAATGTGGAGTTAACCACTTTAAGTTCATACGAGCAGCTAATTCCTTTTGCAAGTGAATCTGGTTATGTAACTGCCGATGATGTAGCTACGCTTCAGGAATGGAGAAAAGATCCGGGAAGCTGGAAAAAGTAAGACAATAAGGCTCATAGCTTATTAAAAACATATGGATCGCATCATTTACGCATGTAAATAAAGATGCGATCCTTTCTTTCTTCTACCAACTGTGACTATTTCGATTATTATTGGAACTAACAAACTGTATTTTATATGACCAAATTTGAAAGCGATATTAAAAAGGCTCCTTACTCTTCAGAAACAATTTTTAATTTTTTGTCGGATTTCGATCATTTTGGGGAAGTTATTCCAAAGGATAAAATTAGCAATTGGCATTCAGAAGGTGATAGTTGCCGTTTTACGATCGATCCGGTAGGAGAAGTTGGATTAAGAATTATCGAAAAAGAGGAATTCGGAACGATTAAATATACAGCAGAAGGAAAAACACCTTTCAATTTCTTTCTATGGATTCAGTTAAAAGAAGTGGATGCTGACGATACCCGTATTAAGCTCACCATTAAGGCCGATATGAATCCAATGATTAAGATGATGGCAAGTAAGCCGGTTAAGAAATTTTTGGACGTACTTTCAGATGGTATAGCCAATCATAAGTATGAGTAAATTAACCATTAGTGGTTGCGTTTTAGCTCTTGATGAAGTGATGCTTACTTTGCTGCTTATATACTGAGTTAAGCAATCGCGATAAGTAAGGGATATGCTTCTTCTGACTTGGTATGAGTTTAAGACTTTTGTTCCAACGCTTTCAAAATCAATTTTAATAAATCCGGATCAATATTCAGTTGGAGTGCCGCTTCCTGGCCTTTCTTCGACATTTTGCCCCATGTACGATGAATAATCCTCACTAATTTTGTTTTATCATCCTGATGTTTTTTAACAAAGTCGGAGATGTAATACTTTAAAAAAACCAGGCAGGCCACATCTTCAATTAATTGTGCACTAACATTAAGTTTGATGTGCTGTTTTGAAACAATTTGTTTTACTTCATTAATACTCTTTTCATCATAACCAACATGTTGCATTATTTCAGCTGCCTTCCCGGCCTGATATTGATACAAATAGCCTCTCCAGTCATGATAGCCTTTACGTCCTACCGGATAATCATTTCTTGGAATATCCCAGCGATAAAGATGCTGGCAGCGTGCAGCTAATAATTCAAGCTCGGTGGCGCCGGGCTTAAAACTTAATAATTCCTCTACCATTCTGATAGAGTACAAATACTCTTTGGGATAGGATTTACCTTCGACCTTTTCAATATTGGTTTCGACTTGATAGGCTTTATCTATTAATAGGATTGCACTTTGATAGAGTGAGGTTAACGTCATGTTAATAGGTTTTAGTTATAACCACCGGAAATGTACTTTGTGTTTATCTTATTCTTTTAGAAACTCCAACTCTTTAAATGCATATTCTCGGTACTGGCCTTCATCATCCTTAAGAGTGAGCATCCCCAATTCATTAACGCCTTTAATGGATGCCCTGAATATTCCATCCTCATCCTTAAATGGATGCTTGCCAATGTTACGATATAAAAGTCCGAAATAGCTCTTATTTATTTCATCTTCATTTTCTTCCTGAAGTTGCTTGTATCGCTTTTGGAGATGTTTTATTAAGCTGCTTTTTACTTTTTCTAAATCATAATCAAATTGGCCAAGTTGCTTTAAGGAAATGGGATTTGGTGCATCCGACACAAATTCTGTTTGATTTACATTTAATCCTATACCCACAATGCAATAGTCGATATGTGGGCCCATAATCGAGTTTTCAATTAAGATACCGGCCACTTTTTTATCTCCAATATAAATATCATTCGGCCATTTGATGGTAATACCACAAAGAAATTCTCTAATAGTATCAATCAAGGCTAAGGATACCATTTTGGAGATATAAAACTGATTGGCAGGTTCTATAAAATGAGGTCGAAGCAAAAGACTTAGTGTTAAATTCTTATCTTTTTCACTTTCCCAGGAGTTTCCGGCTTGTCCTTTACCGGCGTTCTGGTAATTTGTGATCACAACAGTGCCTTCTTTGAATTGTTTTTGTTTAAGAAGCCGTTTTAATTCTTCATTCGTCGATGCTAAATTGTCGTATTGGATATATTGAGGTGTAAATGATGTCATGTTTACAGTCTTTGTGCTATTATGTCAGTTCTATTCTCAACTTTTTCTATTGGCAAAAATACATGATTATATCTATCTAAAAGTACTATCTTTGAGAGATTATAAAAATCTGATTTAAGTCTAATCTTCTACTTGCTATTGTGTTAGGATGATAGACGACAATAATCATATCTATTTGAACTAATAAATTATAAAGCAATTAGCGGCTTAATGGGCATGAAGGAAGAAACAATTACTGCCAAACAATTAGTTAACACCATTGTTGAAGGAATACAAGAGAAGAAGGGCATAAATATTGCTATACTTGATCTCGCTGAGTTAGATAACACCATTTGTCAGTATTTTATAATCTGCGATGGAGATAGTAACACACATGTAGATGCTATCGCTAATTCTGTAATTGATTATGTGCGAGAAAAATTGGAAGATAAACCGAATCACTCTGAGGGTTTCGCTAATGCCGAATGGATTTTACTGGATTACTTCGATGTAGTTGTTCATGTTTTCCAACGAGATCAGCGAAGTTTTTACAATTTGGAAGGTTTATGGGCAGATGCTAAGCGCACTGACATTAAAAATTTGTTTTAAAATTAGATGTAAATTCATATGATAAACGATAAACCGAATAGTCAGGGAAACGACAAGGAAAAATCGAAATTGCCTAAATTCAATATGTATTGGGCATACGGTTTAATTGCAATTGCCCTGCTGCTGGTTAGTAGAATGGATTTTGGGCAAGGACCGCACAATATTTCATATAGCGCGTTCAAAAAAGAAATACTCCAAAGTGGCGATATTGATAAGATTGTGGTGATACGAAATGAAGGTGTTGCAGAAATCACCATTGTTGAAGCCAAACTGGATGAATATAAAGATTTGTTTAATGAGAATTTGACTAATTCTGCACCTCCGACAGCAGGTCCTCATTTTACATTTAATATTCCTTCTATCGACATGTTCGAGGAAGCCAGAATGAAAGCTGAAGAAAATCTTGGGATGAGTATTCCTGTTGAATACGAATCCAGAACAGATTTCTTTGGGGAATTTTTCACCATGATGTGGCCTCTATTGTTATTGGTTGCCATATGGATATTTATTTTTCGAAGAATGGGGTCACAAGGTGGCGGCGGTGGTGCCGGTAATATTTTTAATGTAGGTAAGTCGCGAGCTAAAATGTTCGATAAGGAAGCCGACATTAATGTTAATTTTAAAGATGTTGCCGGATTAGTCGAAGCAAAAACGGAATTGGAAGAAATCGTTGAATTTCTTAAACGTCCTGAAAAATATACCGAGCTGGGTGGTAAAATTCCTAAGGGAGCTTTATTAGTAGGCCCTCCTGGAACTGGTAAAACATTATTAGCAAAAGCAGTTGCCGGTGAAGCCAATGTGCCATTCTTTAGTATGTCAGGTTCCGACTTTGTTGAGATGTTTGTTGGCGTTGGTGCTAGTCGTGTTCGCGACTTGTTCAAGAAAGCCAAGGAAAAGTCTCCATGTATTGTATTTATTGATGAGATAGATGCCATTGGGCGCGCCAGAGGTAAAAGTCCTAATATGGGCTCGAATGATGAGCGTGAAAATACGCTTAATCAGCTATTAACTGAGATGGATGGTTTTGGAACAAATAGTGGTGTTATTATATTAGCCGCAACCAACCGTGCAGATATCTTGGATCGTGCTTTGATGCGTGCAGGTCGATTTGATCGTCAGATTCATGTTGAATTACCGGACTTGAAGGAGCGTAAAGCCATTTTTGAAGTACACCTTCGTCCATTGCGCTTAAGTGAGGATGTGGAGAGTAAGTTTTTGGCCAAGCAAACACCGGGTTTTTCTGGAGCAGATATAGCCAATGTTTGTAACGAGGCTGCGCTTATTGCTGCTCGTAATGACAAGAAAATTGTGGAAAAAGAAGATTTCTTGAGTGCAGTTGATCGTATTGTTGGTGGACTTGAGAAAAAGAATAAAATTATATCTAAAGATGAGCGAACAGCTGTAGCCTATCATGAGGCCGGTCATGCTACCATAAGTTGGTTGCTTGAGTATGCGCATCCTTTGGTTAAAGTGACCATAGTTCCGCGAGGGAAAGCGCTAGGCGCTGCATGGTATTTACCTGAAGAACGTCAGTTAACCACAACAGAGCAAATTTTGGATGAAATGTGTTCTGCACTTGGAGGTCGTGCGGCTGAAGAAGTCATGTTTGGTAAAATAAGTACAGGGGCACTTAATGACTTGGAGAAAGTGACTAAGCAGGCTTATGCTATTGTATCCTACTACGGTATGAGCGAAAAAGTAGGTCATAAGAGTTATTTCGATTCATCGGGTCAATCAGAGTATTCATTCGGTAAGCCTTATAGCGAAAAGACATCCGAATTAATTGATGAGGAAGTAGATCGAATTATTGCTGAACAATACGCTCGTGCTAAACAGATATTGGTTGATAACCATGAGAAGCACTCGAAATTAGCTGAGATATTATTGGATAGAGAAGTGATTTTTAGCGAAGATTTGGAAAAATTGTTTGGTAAACGCAAGATTGCAGCTCATGTGATCGAAGAAGATGATGATGAAGTAGTAGTAGAGGAACAAGCAGAAGTGGTTTCGGATACTGATACTACAGATAGCACTGAGAATGATTCCTTGGAGTCATCAGAACCAGAAGTGAAGGATGAGAAGTAAATTCTTTCGATAAAAATACGGGCTGTAAGAAGTGGAATAATCCCACTCTGAACCGTAAATAATATTATTAACGTACCGATCTTTTATAAGATCGGTACGTTTGTTTTGTTAGCTAATTAATAAAGATTTTGTAACAGTGGATGTTAAGTGATAATTTTCTATTTCAATAGGATATATTAACTTTGCAGCACTAAAAAAGCTAGATGAGTAATTTTGTAAAACGCGCCTTAACAGGACTTCTTTTTGTGAGCACTGTAGTAGGTTCCATTCTTTATCATCCAATCCTGTTCTTTCTGGTTTGTTTATTGGTGGCTGTGATTGGCATGATTGAAATGAAACGGCTATTGGAAAGAAAATACGACAGGGTAAATCTTATCGCTTCTTTATTGCTTGGTTTAACTTTTCAAGTATTAGTTTTTTTAGATACTCAGGATATAGTTGATTCTCGTTGGTATGTGTTATTAATGCCAATAATTTGGATTCCCTTTGTTCATGAGTTGTTTAAAGGAGGTGAAAACCCTTTTCAACGTATTGGACTCACCTTATTAGTTCCTATTTATGTATCTCTGCCGCTTACATTTTTATATTTAATGGGGTGGATGGAAGGAAGCTTTAATGGCTATTATTTACTTGGATTTTTCTCGTTGGTATGGTGCAATGACACCGGGGCTTATTTAGTGGGTGTAACCATGGGTAAACATAAATTGTACGAACGAATCTCTCCTAAAAAAACCTGGGAAGGATTTATTGGAGGCGTTTTGTTTACTTTTTTAGCAGCATATATTATCTTTAAATTAACCTTATTAGCTAGTCTCGAAGTTTGGATGGCCGCAGGATTTTTGGTGTCAACCTTTGGAACTTTGGGTGATTTAATCGAATCGATGCTTAAGCGAAATGTTAATATAAAAGATTCAGGAAGTATATTGCCGGGTCACGGTGGTATACTCGATCGCTTTGATGCGGTTCTGTTTGCGGCGCCAATGGTGTTTGCTTTATTTGTATTGTTTGGATAATAATTAAATTTATAAAATGACTATTCATAAAGAAGGTTTCTCAACGTTATTCGTGGTGCTGTTTGTGCTGCTTGCTTTAAATTTTGGATTATATTTTTTAGCAGGTATTGAGGTGACCAAATATTTCACTTTAGTTTCGATAATCGTTTATTTCTTGGTGCTTAATTTTTTCCGTAATCCTAAGCGCGATGCAATTCGTCAGGATGGAGCTGTTATTTCACCGGCTGATGGTAAAATTGTTGCCATCGAAGAAGTTGAAGAAGACGAATTCTTAAAGACAAAGTGCATACAGGTATCGGTGTTTATGTCGGTGTTTAATGTACACATCAACTGGTTCCCGATTAAAGGAGTGGTAAAATATTTCAGACATCATAATGGGCGATTTATGGCGGCCTACCTTCCAAAGTCATCTACTGAAAACGAACGTACTACCGTTGTGGTTGAAAATAGTGATGGCAAACAAATCTTATTACGTCAGGTTGCTGGCGCCATGGCCCGAAGAATTGTTTGTTATGCCGAGGAAGAGAGTCCTGTGAAACAAGGAGATCAGATGGGTTTTATTAAATTTGGATCAAGAGTAGATTTATATTTTCCTCTGGGTTCTCAAATCGATGTTAAGTTGGATCAAAAAGTTACCGGACGTCAAACCATCCTTGGTTGGTTAAAGTAATTTTCATTAAAAATATAGTATTAAGGGGCTGCTAATAAGCAGCCCCTTTTTTTATGACTTTACTAAACCTTAAAATTCCTTAAAACTAATGTGTGGGTTTTTTGTTATTAAAAAAGCTTGAGCAAATATCGCCGGGCATAAAAAAATGTAAGTAACAAAACAATAGGAGCATAAATATTAAAAGAATTAAAGGTGGTTTAATACTTTTTTATATTTTTAGCAGCTCGAAACACTAGTAATTTATATGAGAAAGCTAATTATAGTATTGTCTTTCAGTGTGATGGTTCTGAATATGTGGGGGGAAGAGACAAAAAAAATTGGTGTAATAGAACATTTAGATGAATATGTTCCCAAGGATATTGAATTGGTTGATATCAAAGGAGACACGATTCAGTTGGGTAGTTTATTCACTAAGCCGACTGTATTCAATTTTGTTTATTACCGTTGTCCTGGTATTTGCACGCCATTGATGGATGGAGTAACTGAGGTTGTTAACATGTCGGAAATGGATTTGGGTAAAGATTACCAAATTGTTACCGTAAGCTTTGATTATACCGAAGGTTATGATTTAGCTTTAAAAAAGCGCAATAACTACTCTATGCTTGTCGAAAAAGAAGGCATGGAGGATGGCTGGCTGTTTTTTACAGCAGACAGTTTAAATGTAAGTCGTTTAACCAATGCACTTGGTTTTAGTTATAAACGTACTGGCAATGACTTTATTCACACAGCAGGTTTAATCCTTATTAGCCCTGAAGGAAAAATTACACGTTATTTAAATGGAACTTATTTTTTGCCATTTGAATTTAAATTGGCAGTTATTGAGGCGTCCAAGGGTATTCCGGGACCAACGGTAAATCGCATTCTTCAATTCTGTTACAGTTACGATCCGGTTGGACAATCATACGTTCTTAATATCACAAAGGTGTCGGGTATTTTAATATTGGTAATAGCAGGTTTGGTTTTACTGGTGCTAACTGTTAAACCCAAACGCAAACAAAAAGTATAAAATAAAAATCAATCATTAGTATATGTCAAATCAGGAAACGGAAACTAATTATGTTAGTTTTAGAGAAGAAAAAGGCAAGTACAAAGGCATTTTAGCCTGGATCTTCTCAACCGATCATAAACGGATAGGTTTACTCTATCTATACTCTATTGTAAGTTTCTTTATTATTGGTGTTGGTTTGGGTGCCGCTATGAAGCTAGAGCTTCTTGCGCCTGGAAAGACCATAATGGATCCGGCAACTTATAATGCCATTTTTACTCTTCATGGAGTGATAATGATATTTTTGGTTGTTGTGCCCGGCTTACCGGCTGTGTTTGGTAATTTCTTTTTACCAATTATGATCGGTGCAAAAGATGTGGCTTTCCCAAAGCTTAACCTACTTTCATGGTGGGTTTATGTAGTTGGAGCACTCATTGCATTATCGGCCTTATTTATGGGCGGGGGACCTCCTGATACGGGATGGACTTTTTATGCACCATACAGTTTTAAAACTAATACAAATATGTTGCCGGCAGTACTTGGTGCTTTTGTATTAGGTTTTTCATCCATTTTAACCGGGATTAACTTTATTGTTACAATACACCGTTTAAGAGCGCCAGGTATGTCCTGGTTTAGATTACCATTATTCCCATGGACACTTTATGGAACAGCCTGGATTCAGATTCTGGCAACACCTATTGTTGGGATTACCTTATTAATGATTGTTGGAGAACGTTTGCTGAATATTGGATTTTTTGATCCTGCTTTAGGAGGTGATCCAATTTTATATCAGCATTTATTCTGGATCTACTCTCATCCGGCGGTATACATCATGATATTGCCGGCGATGGGGGCTATTTCAGAGATCATTCCAACCTTTGCCAATAAATCTATTTTCGGATACAAGGCCATTGTAATATCAACACTCGCTATTGCTTTTGTAGGTTACTTCGTATGGGGACACCATATGTTTACCTCGGGTATGAGCGGGACGGCATTATATACCTTTTCGTTTTTGACCTTTCTGGTGGCAATACCAAGTGCCATAAAAGTGTTTAACTGGGTGGGTACCTTGCACAAAGCATCCATTCAATTGGAAGCTCCATTTTTCTGGGCTGCATCTTTCTTATTTGTATTTATGATTGGAGGATTATCCGGATTGGCTTTGGGTGCATTGGCGACTAATGTTCACTTACACGATACGGCATTTGTTGTGGCTCACTTCCACTTTATAGTATTCGGAGGTGTTGGATTTGCTTTTATGGGCGCCATTCATTATTGGTTTCCTAAAATGTACGGACGAATGTATAATACTAAAGTAGCAACAACAGGTTGGCTATTCTTTTTCATTGGTTTCTGTACCTTGTATCTACCAATGTTCTTTTTGGGAATAGATGGAATGCCTCGTCGTTATTACGATTATGTGGAGCGTTTCCATGGTCCGAATATAGTTTCCACCATTGGTTCGTGGGTAATGATAATAGGATTAATCATTATTATAGCGAATCTGATTAAAGGAGCCTATAGCGGAGCTAAAACGAGCAAAAACCCTTGGGGTGGCCGAACATTAGAGTGGGAAGTGGATTCACCTCCTACACTTGAGAACTTTGAAGAAATACCAGTCATTGAACGTAGTCCTTACGATTACAGATAAATTCTTTCATTATGAGTCAAACTATAACAGTAGCACATGATATTCATCGCGATGATGAAGGTTCCAAAATTGGCATGTGGTTATTTATTTTTACTGAATTACTCCTTTTTGCGGGTCTGTTTATTGTTTACGGTGTATACCGATATTTAAATCCTGTTGCGTTTCATTTAGCAGCTGAAGAATTAAATGTAACTGTAGGGACTTTAAATACCGTTATCCTTTTGTGTAGTAGTGCTACAATGGCTATGGCCAGCACAGCAATTCGCATGCGCAAAAAAGCGTTGACCTTAACCTTATTGGGCATTACATTATTTATTGCCTTTATGTTTATGGTAAATAAATACTTTGAGTGGAAGGGTAAGTTTGGACATGGGATATTTCCGGGGAGTGAAGATTTACTGCAGTTAGGTCATGGTGATACCTTGTTCTTCGGATTATACTTTTTCATGACAGGGCTTCATGCATTACATATTATTATCGGTTTTATTTTGATAACGATTGTGGCAGTTCGGGTGAACAACAACTCGCTTACATCTGAAAATCCGGTACTGCTTGATAATTCAGGTTTGTATTGGCACTTGGTTGATTTAATCTGGATATTCTTATTCCCATTATTTTATTTGATCGCTTAAATTATATCCCATGGAAAATCATAATGATTCACATATAGTACCATTTAAAACATACGGGATTATTTTGGCCGTATTGATTGTGCTAACACTTATTTCTGTTGCAGTTACTCAAATTGACTTAGCTAGTCTGACTGTATTTACGGCTATATTATTAGCCTCGATTAAATCAGGGATTGTGCTGGTGTATTTTATGCACCTTAAGTTTGATAATCTGATGATGAAAATATTTGTTACAGCAGTTTTTGTATTAGTAGCCCTGGTGATGGTGGTTACATTTTTAGATTATAATTATCGTTAAAATATGATTGATAAAACAACACAGAACGCCTCAACCTTTGTATCGCAGGTTGACTCAGCCTTCCTGTTTATTTTTGGTGTCGCGCTGTTTTTCTTATTTGCCATTACGGCTGTAATGGTATACTATATTTATCGGTATCAGAAAAGTAAAAATCCGGTAGCGACCCATATTGAAGGAAGTACCAAATTGGAGATTGTGTGGACAGTAATTCCAACTATTCTTGTATTGGTTATGTTTTCATATGGATGGTCTGGTTGGAAAAATCAACGGGAAATTCCTGATGACGCTATGCCAGTGAAAGCGATTGCTCGTATGTGGAGTTTTGCATTTGAGTATCCAAATGGTATGGTTACCGATACATTAATTGTACCTAAAGATCGCCCAATAAAGTTGGATTTGGTTGCGCAGGATGTTATTCATAGTATGTATATCCCTGCCTTTAGGGTTAAGCAGGATATGGTTCCTGGTAAAAAATCAAATATCTGGTTTGAATCAGAGCGAGAAGGGAAATATGAAATTTTCTGTGCTGAATATTGCGGTCTTCGTCACTCTTATATGATGTCGGCAGTGAAGGTTATTCCTGAAGGCGATTTTGATAAATGGATGGAAGAAAACAAAGCACTGGAAGATGCAACCGGTGGAACTAACAAGCGTTTGGCAGGGGTAAGTGTTTTGCGTAAATATGGATGTAATGCATGTCATACTGTCGATGGAAGTAAGTTAGTAGGACCTTCATATAAAGGAATTATTGGAAGTACACGAACAGTTATTACCGATGGGCAGGAACGTCAGGTTGTGGGCGATGAAGATTATATTCGTCGATCAATATATGAACCAAATGCGGACATTGTTAAGGGCTTTGATAAAGGTTTGATGCTTTCTTATAAGGATCAGGTGACCGAAGAAGAATTACAGCATTTGATTGAATATTTTAAATCATTATCTGAATAGTGAAGTATGTAATATCACATATCAGAACTTTTGGTAAGTTCTCTATATCATTACCTGTTGCCTTAACGGCTTATACGGGTTATATTTTATTTGACGGCCAATTGTCATTCTTCGGATTATTGGTAGCTGTTGGTATTTTCTTTCTGTCAGCCGGAGCTTCGGCACTGAATCAATTGCAAGAAAAGAAGTATGACGCCATGATGCAAAGGACCAACGACAGACCTTTGCCATCGGGTAATTTTGGTTTGTCAGAAGCTCTTTCGCTTATTATTTTATTTCTTGTTTTAGGAACATTAGCTTTGATGCCTTTTGGATGGAAGGCTGTGTTTTGGGGCTGGATGGGAGTATTTTGGTATAACCTTATTTACACACCAATGAAACGCTGGAGCGCTTTCTCGGTATTTCCGGGCGCTATTGTTGGTGCTATCCCACCTATCGCAGGTTGGATGGCAGCAGGAGGGTCAATACTGGATGTACGAATTCATTTCTTAGCCTTATTCTTTTTTTTGGGTCAGATGCCACACTTTTGGCTGTTGGTATTAAAGTATGGTAAGGATTATAAAAGAGCTGGTTTTCCTGTTATAACCGATGTGTTATCTAAGGAGCAAATCAATCGTATCAATTTGATTTGGTTTTTGGCCACATTCATTTCGGCTTTATTCTTACCCATTTTTAATGTCATTACCAACCGACCTCTAACATGGGTAATTGGTGTATCCACTATTATAATGATGGCTTGGTCGGTTAGAATAACCATGCAGGTTCAAAAAGACGGACAGTCCATTCATTTACGAAAGATGTTTATGTATTTTAACTCTTTCTATCTGTGGGTGATGATCTTAATTTACGCTGATCAGATTTAATAAACTAAATTATAAAAATATGAAGATCTTATCTGTATTATTTGTGTTGGCAGTGGTGATGTTTGCTTGTCAAACAAAGCAGGCCAAACAGGTAGAAGAAGCTGCTAAAGGTGTAGTGGTTCAAAATGTAGGTGAATATGTTCTTAATGTGGAGGGTATGACTTGCGATGGTTGTGAGAAATCAGTTGAAGCCGGTCTTTCAAAAATTGAGGGGGTGGCTGAAGTAAAAGCGGATCATGAAACAGGAAAAACCATCGTTAAAGCTGATACACTAAAAGTAAATACGGGGGATCTGGCCCAGATGATAGTTAAAATCGGCTATAAGGTGGAGTAGGGACTCATTCGAAATAATAGATAGAAAGCGGTGATATTAATAGTATCACCGCTTTTGTTTTATCCATGGGCTGTATTAGTCTTTCGGAGTATAGTAATATTAAAAATTAATATTGAGTCCAATAGAAACATTCCGACCCATATTATAATAACCAAGTGGTTTAAGCATGTTTAAATGATCAACGTACTGTCGGTTCAATAGATTATTGACAGCCAAAGAAAAATTCATATGTGTATTGCTAAGTCTAAGTGAACTTCCTATGGAAGCATTTAATAGGTAATAACCTGCTGTTCTTGTTTCAAATTCAGCAGGGTTGTTTTGGTCGGCTGACATCTCCACATCAAAACGAATAAAACTTTTACCCAATGCACCTATCTTATCCTTTTCGCCCATTAATTCTACTTTTCCTCTGAATGGTGGAATAAATGGAAGGTATGCGCCATTCTCTTGCTTCGCATTGATCCATGCGCCAGTTGCCTTTAAATGTAACCATTCAGCCGATTTGGGATGCAAGTGAAGCCCCATTTCTGCACCATATAAATTGGCTAAGGCCTGATCGTATTCATAAACTGGTGAGCCATCTTCAAACTCCCCTGTTGGAGCAAGGAAGATATAGTTGTTGATCCGATTATAGTAGGCCGATAGATCAAAGGTAAATAAGTCGTAATGACTATGCACACTGATATCGCCTTCCACACTTCTTTGAGCTTCCAAATCTGGATTTCCTTCTTCATGACGACCTGCATGAAAACCTGCCTGTGTTAACTCAGCAAGGTTGGGTGCGCGAAAGGCGCTGGCTACATTGGCTCTCAATAGAGTAGAGTGACTAAGGTGGTAGGTGGCACCAAGTGATCCACTAATGTTGTTAAAGGTTCTGTACAACTCAATATGTTCTTCTTCTTCTTCTTCGGTAAAATGATCACCAGGAATAGTTGGGCCATGTTCATGGGCTCCCCGTTCCTGATGTGGAACATCCAATTGACGATAGTCGTAACGCACTCCTCCTTGTAGATTAAGATCTTCAGAAGGTGAGTATTGCAGAAACATAAATGCTGAAAAATCCATGAGATCTGCGTCAGGTAATATTTTTCCTTCTGCTTCATTATTTGAATTATTTCGATGCATTCCTTGAATACCAACTATCGATTTGATTTCATCAGTAATTGGTCGCTGCGCCTTAAGTTCATATGTAAATGTGCGTAGTTCGCTATTGATAGCAACACCATCATCTTCTGCATCTGGCGCTTCAATTTCTTTACGCTGATTAATTTGATATCCAAGGTTCCCATCCAATTTTACATCACCAAATAGTAAGGTAGTTTTAGAGGCAATAAAATGATTGTTCAAATCCTGATACCAAATATTTGGTCGTGCATGATCATTCGGCATTGAATTGGAGAGCCCTTCCACAGTCATGCCAATATCATCCTTACTGTAATCGTAGTATAACTTGGTTGAACCTTTTTTTAAGTTTAATCCGGCAAATGTTTTAAAGGCTTTATTCGTATATCTTGAGTTAGGGACAGTATTGTTATTACCATCTTTGTAATCATGATGTGCCCTTATAATCCCTCTTAAGCCCCACTGAAATGTCTTTCCGCTTTGTCTAACCCCAAGTGTTGTATTGCTTCCATTGGTATTGCTATAGTAGCGACTACTAAAATCAGCATTCATTGAATTATTTGGAGCAGGTAATTCTTTAATGACATTAATTACGCCACCAACAGCATCGGAGCCATATAACAAGGAAGCCGGCCCTTTAATGACTTCAATGCGCTCAACACCAAATTCATCAATAATAAATGGATGATTACGTGAGAACTGGTAATTCTCCAATCGTATTCCATTATTAAGCACAAGTATATTAGTGCCGGATAATCCACGAATGACTGGCTGAGAGACTGCGCCACTGCTTGATGCGACATCTACTCCTGGTAAATCCGCCAATAATTGATTAACCGAAGGAGCAGCCATTGATACCATATTTTCACGATCTATAAAATCGACAGTTATTGCATTTTTGTGCTGTGTATCTGAGAAACCAGCCGAGACTACAATTTCCTCATGACGTATCACTTCCTGATTTAGATTTATTTCAAGTTGAGTTTCACCGCTCGATGCTTTCCATTTGAAATATTGAGTTTGATAACCAATAAAGGAAACCTGAATGGTTAGATCAGATTGTGGCAGATCAAGCAGTTCAAAAAAACCCTTGGCATTGCTAATTGTACCTCTTTCCAATTCCATCACAAAAATATTAGCACCAACAATGGTCGTCCCATCTTGTGCTTCTTTTACGGTCCCGCTAATCTGGGCAATTGTTGTTTGGGTAATGCTTAATATTATAAGCATTACCAATACGCTTAGTGTTGAAGTTTTCATTTGATTTTTATCGCCTTAAATATTCGTAGAATGATGTAAAAGCCTGTTAGTGTAAAAATAATGGTTGCTCCCGATGGCAGATCAAAGTAATAGGCTATGATTAGTCCACATATACTACCTGCCAGACTAATTATTACCGAACCAAACATTATGGATTTTAGGTTTTTGGAAAATAGATTGGCTGCAGTTGGAGGAATAGTAAACAAAGACAATACTAAAATAATCCCCATAACTTTTATTGATAGTACTATCGTTATAGCTATAACAACAGAAGCAGAATAACGAACGACTGTAACTGGCAGTCCTGAAGTGGATGCAAATTCACTATCGAAAGCAGTGGATAATATGGCCTCATAGAAAATTGATACCAATGCAATGATTATGATGGATGCAATCAAAAGCCCAATCAAATCGCTTATCTTAACGGTAAGAATATCTCCGAAAAGAAAGCCCATCAGGTTAGGAGTATAGCCGGGTGTTAAAAAAAGGAATATGATTCCGATGGCCATACCCAAGGACCATAATATTGCTATAGCACTATCTTCGCGTATGCCTGCTTTGCGACTGGCCCATTCTATACCAAGTGAAGAACCTATGGCAAAAAGAGCTGCACCCATAAATGGAGGAAAACCAAAAAAGTATGCTATTCCCATTCCACCAAAAGAAGCATGGGTTATACCGCCACTTATAAATACGCTTCTTCGGGCAACGATATAAGAGCCAACTATCCCGGCAATAACTGATGTTAATGTGGCAGCAAGCAGGGCATTACGGAAAAAGTCGAATGATAATAAACTTAATATATCGTTCATGAATGGTGATTTTTAAGGACTCGATGAGGAACAGTACCATGTGTTACAATTTCTATTGGGCAGTTATAGGCTTTTAATACCTCATTGCTAATTTTGTTGGAGGCGTGGTAATGTAAGCCCCCATTTACACAGGCAATGGACTTTACAATAGACGAAACTGTACCAACATCATGGGAGACCAGCAGAATTGCCATTTTTGAGTTTAATTCGCCCAACAGGTTATATAGGTTTTCCTCAAATGATTTATCTACATAGGTGTTTGGCTCGTCAAGAACTAAAAGTTGAGGATCGCTAATTAAAGCCCGGCATAAAAATATACGTTGCATCTGTCCTCCTGATAACTCTCCGATTGCTGTTGATTTATAATCTTGCATTCCTACAAAAGCCAAGAGCTCATCGACTTTTTCTAATTGAG
Organism: uncultured Carboxylicivirga sp.; assembly: GCA_947503525.1. GTDB lineage: Bacteria > Bacteroidota > Bacteroidia > Bacteroidales > Marinilabiliaceae > Carboxylicivirga. The sequence goes on from CANNEA010000002.1 coordinate 840,978, forward strand.
CTTTATCTGGCTTTTTCCACCAATTGTTTGATGATAAACGACCTGATAAAACCACCTCTTTAACGGTTATTGGGAATGACTTATCAATACTATTGACTTGTGGAAGATAGCCGATATTTAGTCCGTCTGATTTGGAAATAGTACCTTCAAACGGAGAGATCAATCCTAATATGGTTTTTAGTAAAGTAGTTTTGCCACCTCCATTAGGTCCTATGATGCCAATAAAATCACCATGACATACTTTAAGGTTAACATCCTTGAGTACCTCCTTGCTCTCATAGCCTGCAACAATATTTTCTAGACTTAGTATGGTTTGCATTTCTATGATTTTTCGAGATGCGAGATAAAACGATCCATTTCTTCAAGCCAATTTTCAGATAATGGATTAACCTGAGTGGTGGTTGCATTTATTTCTTTCGCAATGACTTCTGCATTGGCACGATCAAACTCCTGTTGAATGTAAATGTTTTTAATGCCTTTCTCTCTGGCTTCAACTATGGTCGATTTCAATCGGCCCGGAGTTGGGGTTTTACCTTCAAATTCAATGGTCATTTGTTCAAAGTCATAGGCACGCGCCAAATAAGTATAAGCCGGATGAAAAATCATAAATGTTAAACCTGAATTATTCTTAGAAAGCGTGATTAATCTTTGGTCCAGTTTTTCAATGTCGCCAATTAGTTTGATGTAATTATCTTCAATAAGTGATTTATGTTCCGGAACAACTTTTAAAAGTGCTTCCTTAAGGTTTTTAGCTATAATCAGCATTTCCTTAGGCGAAGTCCAGGTATGCGGATCTATACCACCTGTGCATACATGATCGTGGCCATGATGATGATCGTGTTCTCCGTGAATCAGATTTATCCCATTTGATAAATCAAACCAGGCCATTGTTTTATTTGCAGATTTCAGTTTATCTTCCCATGTTGCTTCAAAACTTAGGTGACCCATTAATAAATAGGCTTTGGAATCTGCTAATTTTCGCAGTTGACTTGGTGTTGGAGAATAAGTGGCATGACTCGAGCCTGGCGGTATCATCACATTTATTTCCACTTTATCTTTTAACAGACGTTGCGTAAAATATTTCTGGGGACCAATACTTACAGATATGACATCTTTGCCACTTGTTTTTGAATGACTGGTACAACTTGATAGCAATGGAAGCACCATGGCTATTATAAAGCCTATCTTTATCAATTTCATATTCAATTTTTAATTATTACAATTCTGACATGTTCCCTCCACGATTGTGCTTTGAGCCTGAATACTAAAGCCATCAGGTAATTTGCAACTTGGTAGTGGAGTGTCAGGGAGGCATAATACTTTGTCGCATTCGGTACAATGAAAGTGAGGGTGTTCTTTGCCTTTTTGGGAATTAATTAATTTGTATTTAGTTACTTGATCGTCTATTACAATCTTGTGTATAATCTTTTTCTCTTCAAACAGTTTAATCGTTCGATATAAGGTAACACGATCTACATCATCGTCTAGTTTGCTCTCTATTTCTTTTGATGAAAGCGCTTCTTCGGCGATATATAGAATCTCAAGAAGTTTTGTCCGAATAGCCGTGCGGCTTAAACCGAATTGAGATAAATAATTTACAGAATCCATAAATTGCAACTTTGTTGCAAAAATAGGAATGCTTTTTTAATAATGCAACAATGTTGCAATAATAAAAGATAAAAATGTCTTATTTATTGTTGGCCAAATAGGGAAAATACTGACTCAGTATACGTTTTAGAGACGGGGATTTCAATGATAGGCTGAATGTCAAGTCTAATTCGTAAGCCATCTTTGCCTCGTTCAATTAACTTAACCTTATTGAAGTTGACCATATATGAACGATGGCATCTTATCACATCCATAGGCTTTAGTGCTTCTTCGAGTTGCTTTAGAGTGTTACGTAGTAGAAATTTTTCCTGAGTTTGATTGTTAGTGTAATAAATGGTGACATAGTTGTCGGCTCCCTTTAAATAAAGTAAGTCATCAATCTTAAGAGATAAGCGCATTGTTCCTTTCTCATCGTTAAAAACCACCATCCCTTTCTTTTCATTAATATTTGAACCTTCTTTAAGTTGCTCCAGAGTTTCCTTGTTATCCATCCAGGCAAAATACAACCACGATGTCGTGTAAGGAATAAGAAGGATTAACGAGGTATTAATTATAGAGACTTCAATTGCCTCCTTAAATGCCGGTGGATCTTTAAGAATAACTATTTGGTAAAAGGTGTAAAACAATGACATGCTTACTATTTCTGCTGCAATCCAAAACAAATAATTTGCCAGCTTAATGCCATGTCCGTTTTTTGTATAATAATACATTATAATACGGCTAATAACTACAACCAGCACCCCCGTTAAAATTATCAGGCTGGAATAAAAAAGAAATTCTAAATCCGGAATGTTAATAAACTTGTGTCTAACATTAAACGGTTCGTAAAGATTAATAAATATCAAAGCAAACGACGCCGTAAATAAAATCAGGCGTATGATGTTTTGCTTTTTAAGTAAATATAACGGTATGGGCTTACTAAAATCCATTGCAGCATAAATATGCACTAAAATAGTAAAAATATTAATAGTAGATTTTTTGGCTATTGAGTTTTTCTAATCGTTAGAATTTAATCCCGTCATTTGAAATTTCACCCCTATATGCAGTGTTTAAGCCCATTTGATATCTGCAAATCACAAATTATTGCATGCATCACAAAACTTAGCTTGGTTTGTACTGTAGTTGTTCTTATACCACTTGATCAACTATAAATTCGTAAAAACTAAATGAACTACTCTTATCTATATCAGACTCTGAAGGCACAATTTTCATCAGGAGTTGCCACACACTCTCCTGATGGAAGTAGCCTTCTATTTTCATTTGAACAGTTCCAATCGCATACGTGTGATCGTTCGTCTTTTCATAGAACGAGTTCAACTTTTGATATAGAACAATTGGATTCCAATCCAAATAATGATTTTTCTTATCCGGTAATTCATCCAAATGGAAATGATAAAGCGGATGGATGTATCATATTATTGCATGGATTGAATGAGCGCAGTTGGGAGAAATATTTGCCATGGGCATATACATTAGCAAATTACACTAAAAAACCGGTTGTGCTTTTCCCTATAGCTTATCACATGAATCGCTCTCCCATGGATTGGAAAGATCCGCGGGTGATGAATCCTTTTGTGAAACAAAGGGTAATGAATACACCACAGGTAAAGGATTTAAGTATTGCTAATGTGGCCTTAAGTGAGCGTTTAACCAATAAGCCGGAACGATTTTTACTTTCAGGTTATCAGGCAGCTAATGATTTAATTGAGCTTACACAGTTGATAAAGGCTGGTCACCATTCTCTTTTTAAGAAAGGTACAAGGGTTGATTTGTTTTCTTATTCAATTGGTTCATTTTTAGCTCAAGTTGTGATGTTGGCGCACGGCGAAGACTATTTTAAGGATAGTCGGATTTTTAATTTCTGTGGAGGAAGTGCGTTTGCTGATATTGATGGTAAATCGAAATACATAATGGATAGTTTGGCTTTTGATCGCTTACATGAATTTTACGAAAATGAAATTAATCAGGCCTCGAATAGCAACAGTTCTGTAAAGGATATTCTAAATCAGACAGCTCTTGGAGAAGCTTTTGTTAGTATGTTATCCTTGGAGAACTTTAAAAAAAGAGGTGCACAGTACTTCTCTAGTTTTAAGGATAGAATATCATCAGTAGTACTTAAAAAAGATATGGTGTTTAAACCAGATCATGTAAAACAAGTTTTAGTGGGAACTTCTATTGAAGAGTGGAATTTTGATTTTAACTACTCTCATGTGATGCCATTCCCATTGCTTTCTAATAAATTGGTAAATCAGGTCAACGAGGCTTTTGATAGGTTAATGATCAAAGCAGCTTTACTTTTTACAAATTAAATCGAGATGACCTGAAAAAAAAAGGAGTTGACTTAACGAAGTCAACTCCTTTTTTAGATTTTATGATTAAGGATATTATCCTAGTATTTCAGACACTTGTTTCACAACGTTCTCACCAGTAAAACCAAACTCTACGTCAAGAACGGTATATGGAGCTGAATATCCAAAGTGATTTAATCCCCAAACTTTTCCGTTTGCACCAACCAAACCTTCAAGGGTAACAGGCAAACCAGCTGTCATACCAAAACGAGGAGTATCAGTAGGTAATACCTCTGTCTGGTAGGCCGCATCTTGTGAGCGGAACAAACCTTCGGAAATAACTGAAACTACATTTACTTTTAGTCCCTTTTGCTCACGAAGTAATTTAGCACCTTCGACTAAAGTACTTACTTCTGAACCTGAAGCTAAAAGAACAATGTCTGGTTGATCAGCATCCTTTTCAACAACATATGCTCCTTTTTCAGCTTGTAATGCTGAGTCGTATGAGCTATTTGGTAAATTGGTAATATTCTGACGAGAAAGAATTAAACCGGTAGGAGTGTCGGTATTTTCCATTGCCATTTTCCATGCAACAGTACCTTCGTTGACATCAGCCGGACGAACTACTAACATACCATTTTTACCATGGTGATTTTGTAGTTTTTCCATTAAGCGGATTTGAGCTTCCTGCTCAATAGGCTGATGAGTAGGACCATCTTCTCCAACACGGAATGCATCGTGTGTCCATACATACTTAACAGGTAATTGCATTAAGGCTGCCATACGCACAGCAGGCTTCATGTAGTCAGAGAAAACAAAGAAAGTACCACATACCGGAATTACACCACCGTGTAAGGCCATTCCGTTAGCTATAGCTCCCATTGTTAATTCAGCAACACCAATTTGTAAGAATGCTCCTGAAAAATCATTCTTTTTAAGAATAGTCGTCTTTTTAAGGAAACCATCCGTTTTATCTGAGTTAGCCAAATCGGCTGACATCACAATCATGTTTTCAACTTGTTCAGCAAATGCTCCTAATACGGTCGCTGAAGCTGCGCGAGTAGCTGAATTAGCTTTTTGCTCAATGGCAGCGTAATCTACATTTGAGTCGCCAGAGATAAACAATGTTAATTTCAAAGCCAATTCAGGATTAGCTTTTTCCCATTCAGCTTGTTCAGCCTTTTTAGCAGCAGCCACTTTTCCTTTTTCTGCATTAACTTGCTTATATGCATCAGCTACCTCAGGAAAGACAACAAAAGGATTCTCAGGATCAGCACCAAGGTTTTTCATAGTATCTGAGAATGATGCACCAGCAGCACTTAAAGGCTGTCCATGGGTAGATACCATTTTTTCAAATGAAGCACCTTCGCCAGTAACCGCTCCTTTACCCATTATTGTTTTACCAATAATCAAGAAAGGTTTTTCAACTTCCGCATTAGCAGCATCTAAAGCTTTTCTGATTTCGTCCTGATCGTTACCATCAATTGTCATTGTGGCCCAACCCCAAGCTTCATACTTAGCGGCAGTATCTTCTATAGTAACGTCATCAGTTGTTGTTGATAACTGAATGTCGTTTGAATCATAAAACATTACAAGGTTGCTCAGTCCTAGGTGACCGGCAATACGACCAGTTCCCTGCGAAATTTCTTCTTGTATACCACCATCAGAAATAAAAGTATACGTTTTGTGATTCATCCATTCTCCAAAACGTTCAACAAGGAAACGCTCAGTAATTGCAGCACCTAAAGCCATTGTATGACCTTGTCCTAAAGGACCAGATGTATTTTCTACTCCTCTTGGTTTATCTACTTCAGGATGACCCGGAGTAGGACTACCCCATTGTCTAAAGTTTGAAAGCTCGTCCATCGAATAAGCACCAGTTAATGCTAAGGCAGCATATAACATTGGTGACATGTGACCAGGATCTAAGAAAAAACGATCGCGGTTGAACCATTCACGGTCATTCGGATCATAGTTTAAGTACTCAGAAAACAATACATGAATAAAATCTGCACCACCCATGGCTCCACCAGGATGACCTGATTTTGCTTTTTCAACCATTGCCGCAGATAATACTCTGATGTTGTCGGCCGCTTGTTTCGAAATGTTTTTGTCCATTACAGTTTTAAATTAATTGATTTCACCTGACACTTTAGCAGATGGAACTTGCCATAAAACACTCCTTCGCAGGGAAGAAGCATTTTTGGCTTGTTTCTATTGTTGTATTAGCTAATAAACACAACAGTAGATCAGTCTTCAAACTGTCCGCAAAAATACACTTTTTTCGCAAGTGGATAAATTTTTGACACTTTAGTTTGTTGTTTTAATCTATGATCTTTTACAATTAGAATAATGTAAATGGAATCTGGAAAACAAAAGTTTAACTTTGTATTCAAATTAAATAATTATGAAGATAATTGCCGACGATAAAATCCCGTTTCTGAAAGGTGTTTTTGAGGATATATGTGAAATAGAATATTGGCCCGGAGCTGAAATTGATAAATCTAAACTTCAAAACGCTGATGCCTTAATTACCCGAACTCGCACTAAATGCAATGTGGACAGTTTAGAAGGTACGCAGGTGAAAATGATTGCTTCGGCCACCATTGGATTCGACCATATTGATACCAGCTATTGCGAAGCCAATGGAATAAAATGGACCAATTCTCCTGGGTGTAATGCAGAGTCGGTTAAGCAATATATTGCTTCGGTTTTTGGAATGTTGGTGATTGAGAGAGGTTGGATTTTGCAAGGGAAAAAAATTGCTGTTGTTGGTGTTGGTAATGTCGGTCAGCGTGTTGCCGTTTTGGCAGAGGCAATTGGGATGGAGGTTTATAGAGTAGATCCTCCGCGATCCAGAAAAGAACAAACAGAAAAATTCTATGCCTTGGATGAAATAATTTCCGAAATGGATATTGTTACATTTCACACTCCATTAAACAGAGATGGAGATGACAAAACGTTTCATTTATGTGATGAGAGATTATTATCAAAAATGAAAGAATCTACAGTGGTGGTTAACTCGTCAAGGGGAGAAGTTATTAATGGAGATGATTTAAAAGTGGCCTTAATGGAAGGTGTTATTGATGGAGCAGTGTTGGATGTGTGGGAGAATGAGCCGGAGTTGGATAAACAATTACTAAATAAAGTTTGGCTATCAACTCCGCATATTGCCGGGTATTCTCAAGATGGAAAGGCAAATGGTACCATGATGAGTGTGCAGGCGATTAGTAAACAATTCAGTCTGGGTTTAGATAATTGGACGCCAAGCGATCTTCCTGAACCGAAGAATTCGTTTATAAGCATTGATTGCCAATATTTAAGTGATGAACAGGTCCTGGCCAATGCCTTTATCTCCACCTATAAAATTAAGGAAGATGATATTCGATTAAGAATGAATATCAAAGAATTTGAGAAGCAAAGAGGAAACTATCCAATTCGGAGGGAATTCAGAGCTTTTGAAATAGAATTGATTCGCGGAACTGATAGTCAAGTTCACTTACTTGAAAAGTTTGGCTTTAAAAATGTATCTAAATCATACTAAAAGTTAAAAAGTGTTTATTTTTATGAGTTGAAAGTACATAGATGTAGTTTTCTTTCAATATGTAAGCGATTAAAAATAAATGAATTAAATATTTGACATTTCATTTTTAAGGTGATAAGTTTGGCACCATCAAACAACAAAACCTTATTGAATCCCATCAACAATTGGCTCCATCTTCCCGATCGGAGCCTTTTTTATGTAAAAAACTCCCCAAACAATGATCTGAATGGGGAGTTATAATGAGGTGTAAAATTCAGTTATACACTCACATTAACTAAGCGATGAACTTTCACAAATTCGTTTAGCGAATCATTTAATGTCGGATTGCCAATTTCCTGAAGGTCATAATGAACCCGGGTATTTGGCTTACTGATGTTAACAATACGGTTTAAATCTATTGGGGTACCAATAATTACAGAGTCGCAAGGTACAGCGTCAATAGTCGCTTGTAAGTCTTTTACCTGCTCTTCGCCATAACCCATAGCTGGAAGTAATGTTCCTATATTAGGATATATCTGGAATGTCTCTGCCAGTTTGCCAATGGCATAAGGTCTTGGATCAACAATTTCAGCAGCTCCAAATTTTCTGGCGGCTACAATGCCAGCACCAAGTTTCATCTCACCATGTGTTAGAGTTGGTCCATCTTCAATAACCAACACTCGTTTTCCTTTAATGATGTTGGAATCATCTACTCTTATTGGAGAAGCTCCGTCTACAACAGCTGCATTAGGATTAGCCATTTCGATATTAGCTCTTAACTGATTAATATCTTCAGGTGCTGCACTATCCATTTTATTAATTACAATCACATCAGCCATTCGAAGGTTAACTTCTCCCGGATAGTAATTTAGTTCATGATTAACACGATGCGGATCCGCTACAGTAATTAATAAATCAGGTTTATAGAACGAAAAATCATTATTACCTCCATCCCATAAAATTACATCACATCCATCAGGATCATTTTCGGCAGCTCTTAATATGGCTTCATAATCGACCCCTGCATAAATAACATTACCACGTACTACATGTGGTTCATATTCTTCCATTTCTTCAATGGTGCATTCGTGGAAAGCTAAATCTTCAACTGTGGCAAAACGCTGTACTTTTTGTTTTACGAGATCGCCATAAGGCATTGGATGTCGAATGGCTACAACTTTCAAGCCTTGTTTCATCAGAAGTTCGATAACCTTACGCGATGTTTGACTTTTACCGCAACCTGTTCGTGTAGCGCAAACTGAGATAACCGGCTTGGTACTTTTTATCATTGTATCATTTGGTCCCAATAGCATAAACGAAGCCCCGGCTGCATTTACTTTAGCTGATAAACCCATAACTACGGAATAAGGAACATCGCTGTATGAGAATACACATACCTCAGCTTCTTTTTCTACAATAAGTTTTTCCAGGTCTTTTTGATCATAAATTGGAATTCCTTCAGGATAGAGAGGTCCTGATAGTTCCGCCGGATACTTTCTGCCATCAATATCGGGGATTTGAGCGGCAGTAAAAGCAACCACTTTGTAATCATTGTTTTCTCTAAAGAAAGTATTGAAATTGTGGAAGTCTCTTCCAGCTGCTCCAATAATAATTACTTTTTTCATACAAATTGTTATTTGGTTTGTTAATACTACAGAGCGGTGTTCATGCGTTCTGTATGATAAAGGGTATTGTTAAAATTATAACTTCGCCCTCAAACATGCGAATATTAACAACATGTTAAGCAACAGATTTTTAGAATAGGTTTTTTAAAGACAGAATATTAAATTTATAGGTTTGCAATGAATTTTCTGGCGCATTTATATTTATCAGGTGATCACCCAATGATTCAAATCGGTAATTTTATTGGTGATCATGTTAAGGGACGTAATTATTTAAATTATTCGCCGGATATTCAGAAGGGGATAATTCTCCACCGAAAGATTGATGCCTATACAGATTCTCATCCGATAGTTAAAAATAGTGCCAAAAGGCTATATGAGAAATACGGTAGATATGCAGGAATTGTGATCGATGTATTTTACGACCATTATTTGGGTATAAATTGGGATCGTTACAACGATATTAAACTATCAAAATATGTGAGCAAAGTTCATAAAACGCTTTTGAGTCATTATTTTAAATTGCCTAATGAAGTAAAAGGATTTTTACCTTTTATGGTTAAAAGCCGAAGATTGGAGACTTATGCTACTGTTGAAGGGATTCATCGCAGTTTAAGTATCATGTCGAATTATTCTTCCTTGCCTGATGAATCTGATTGGGCAATTAAACAACTAGTGCGATACAATGGAGAATTCAACCAGGAGTTTATCGAATTTTTTGAGGATGTACGAGAAATGGCTAATAACGAATTAGATCAATTACCTAAGGTCGGATAGCCTTAAGCATACGCGCTTTGCCTTGCATGTCTTTTCTGCATTCAATTGATTTATAACCAAGACACTTTAGCAACTTTGCTGTTGCCTCTTCGAGATATTCATTAATCTCGAAAAATAGAGTTCCATTTTCTTTTAGTAAGTCCAATCCTTTTTGCGCGATTACCCTGTAGAAAAGAAGAGCATCATCGTCCTCGACAAACAGAGCTAAATGAGGCTCAAACTCCAATACATTGGGTTCCATCATTTCTTTTTCCAGGTTTCTAACATAGGGAGGATTACTTACGATACAACTAAACGTCTGGTCAGAATCAGAATGACTAAGCACATCAACATTTCTAAGGTTTACATCAAGATTAAGTTTCGTCACATTTTGTTGAGCCACAGCTAAAGCTTCTTTTGATATATCCCATGCTTCAATATAAGAATTGCTCAAGTTGTTTTTTAAAGCCAATGCAATACAGCCGCTGCCTGTTCCGATGTCCAGAATTTTGCTCTTATCCACGAATTGATCATTTAGTATCCAATGCACCAATTCTTCGGTTTCGGGACGGGGAATAAGTACAGCAGCATTGACTTTTAAAAGCATGTCGTAAAATTCGCTTGATCCGATGATATATTGAATAGGTTCTGCATTTCCCAAGCGCTCTAGGATACTGTTCAGCTCAGTAGATTCGACTTCGTTTAAATTCTTATTGCCAAGCATGAGCAATTGGGTGGAATTAACCTTTAGCACATGCTGAAGCATCAGTTTGATTAAGTGCTGAATCTCCGTATCCGGATAGATGGATTCTAATAGCTCTCTTGCTTTATCTTTAAATTGCTGAATACGTGTACTACCCATTTTTTGTATCTTGTGGCTCAAAATTACTAAACTACAATGAATCATCTCAGCGAACATGAAAAATTCATGCAAAGATGTCTTCAATTGGCAAAGAATGCTGAAGGCAATACCTATCCAAATCCAATGGTTGGAAGTGTTATTGTGCATGAAGGTAAGATAATAGGAGAAGGATATCATTGTAAAGCTGGCGAACCACATGCCGAAGTCAATGCGTTAAGATCAGTTAAGGACGAAACTTTACTAAAGGATTCAATATTGTATGTTAATCTTGAACCATGTGCACACTATGGTAAAACTCCTCCTTGCTCAAAACTAATTATTGAAAAAGCTATACCAAAAGTAATAATTGGATGTGTAGATGATTTCTCTGAAGTAGCGGGCAAAGGCATTGAAATGATGAAAAAGGCTGGAGTAGCTGTTGAGGTCGGGGTTTTGGAGAAAGAAAGCCGGGAATTAAACAGACGTTTTTTCACATATCATAATAAAAAGCGGCCATATGTAATACTAAAATGGGCACAAACTCTCGATGGTTTTATTGATGTTGATCGCGAAAGCACCTTGTATGGTCAACCTACCTGGATAACAAACGAATGGGCACGAAGGGCTGTACATAAACAAAGAAGTACAGAACAGGCTGTGCTGGTTGGGACTCAAACTGCTTTAAAGGACAATCCATCATTAACAGTACGTGATTGGGTAGGTGAGCAACCAATAAGAGTAGTTATTGACCGAAAGTGTAAATTGCCATCTACTTTAAATTTGTTCGATAGATTACATCCCACAATAGTTTTTAATGAGATTAAAACTTCTGAAGAAAAGAATATGGAGTATATCAAGCTTGATTATAGTAAAGATATAGCTCAACAAATTCTTGATGTACTTTGGGAAAGGCAAATTCAATCAGTTATTATTGAAGGAGGAAGTGCAACAATAGATTCCTTTATTAAAACTAACTTATGGGACGAGGCCTTCAAGTATGTTGGTTGTCATTTTTTTGAAAGCGGGGTGCGTGCTCCCGAAATTGTTGGTTCGATTGTCCAAAAACAAGAATTTAAGGACAGTAGTTTATTTATTTATCGCAATAATATAGTATTTTAGATTTTATCAAATCTATGTACTATTAAATGGAGTTTCTTGAAACCATATCACCTGCTTTAATCACTTTGATAAAGATTGCTTATGTCTTTACCATCTTGGTGGTTATTATTCTGGTGATGCTCGAAAACAGAAGTCCATTAAAAGCAATCTCATGGATTTTAGTGCTTTTGCTACTACCAGGTATTGGTATCGTATTCTATATCTTTTTTGGGCAAAATCTACGCAAAGAAAAAATAATCGCACGGAAAGGATTAAAAAATCATGATCTGCTGAGTTCAATAGCCCATGCTCAAAGCCATAAATTAGCGGAGGGTTCCTTGAGCGATCATCAGGAATTGGGAAAGAATAAAAAGCTAGTTCAATTATTTCTTAATAATTCATCATCCATTGTAACGGTTGGAAATTCAGTTAAGGTATTAAACAATGGTAAGGCCACATTTACTGCCATAATTAAGGCTATTCAAAAAGCTAAAAAGTTTATCCATCTTGAGTTTTACATTTTTGATAACGATAAAATTGGCAATCAAATTCTCGACATTTTAAAGGAGAAAGCTAAGCAGGGTATTGAGGTTCGTTTTATTGTTGACGATGTAGGTAGCTGGGAGTTGAAGCAAGATTTTTTTGATAATCTCAAAACATATGGAATTGAAGCCTATAGTTTTCTCCAGGTACGATTCCCGACATTCACGAGCAAAGTCAATTATCGAAATCATCGAAAGATTGTTGTCGTGGATGGAGTAGTAGGATTCGTTGGAGGTTTGAACGTTGCCAATAGATATATTGAGGGTCATCCGAGTTATGGTATTTGGAGAGATATGCATCTGGAAATAAATGGAGATGCGGTTAATGCTTTGCAGTCAGCTTTTTTAATTGATTGGTTTTTTGTGAGTCAAAATGATATTGCAGAAGAATATTATTTTCCTCCTAAACAGCCGGAAGGTGATAAAATAATGCAAATCGTTACCAGTGGTCCGGATACGGATTGGCCGGGTATAATGATGGGACTTTACCAGGCTATCTCCATGGCGCAAGATTATGTCTACATAACAACTCCATATTTCATGCCGAGCGAAAGTGTTCTTTTGGCCTTGAAAGCTGCTGCCCTTGGTGGAGTTGATGTTCGTATAATGATTCCTGAAAAAAGTGATGCTTATTTTACAGCCTTATGCACCAAGTCATACATTAAGGAGATGCTATTATCGGGTGTGAAGTTTTATTTCTACCAACCGGGTTTTCTGCACAGTAAGATGATGGTGATGGATGATCAGATGTGTACGATCGGAACAACTAATATGGATTTCCGAAGTTTTGAACAGAATTTTGAAGTCAATGCTTTTATTTATAATGCCGAAACAGCAATCGAAGTAAAAGGGTATTTTTTGGACGATCTTGCTAAGTCGGAGATTATAAATATTAAAGAATGGCGCAAACGACCTGTTTGGCAAAAAACCAAAGAGTCATTTGCACGATTATTTAGTCCATTGTTATAAAGTAGATTTAACCGCTCCACCTTCAATAGCATAAACTTGTCCCGTAACATATTCAGCCATTGGTGACAATAACCAAGAAGCCAGATTACCTAAATAGTTAGGATTTCCGAATTGTTTGGCAGGAATGTTATCGATAAAGGCTTCCTTGGCAGAATCAAAATCTTGTCCTGTCAATTGACTTTTTTTCTCAATCAAACGATTAATTGCAGCAGTGTCATGTGAACCTGGTGCAATCATGTTGAAATTGATATTCTGACCACTTACTTCCTGTGACACGGTTTTCATCATTCCTACAACAGAAAGTCGAAGAGAGGTGCTTAATACAAGGTTTTCGATGGGTTGTTTTACCGAAGAACTCTCAATGTACACTACTCTTCCATAGCCCTTGTTTTTAAAATGAGGTAAGAGTTTCTGAGTTAATTCCACTTTCCACCTTAATAAATTGCGGTAGGCTTCATCCCAATCAGACAGACGGGTTTCTTCAAATAGTTTAGCCGGAGGACCTGCTGCATTAACAAGCACTCCTGAAATGTTTTCTTCTTCAGCCAATTTAGCAGCCTTATTTATAGTCTCGGAGCTGGTTATATTTCCCGTTAAGGGTATAAATGATGATTTATATTTTGCTTTTAATCCATCCAAGCCTTCTTGCTTTCGAGCTACTCCAATCACACGTGCACCATCATTTATTAATGCTTCGGTAGTGGCCAGGCCAAATCCCGCAGTACAGCCACACACAAGAAAAGTTTGATTTTTTATTCCTAAGTCCATATTAAAAGTTTCCCTATACTACAATTAAGTATAGGCGAAAGTTTTTAGGACATGATGAATCTCAGAATCTAAATAATTTAAGCAAGTCAATTATTCTTGGTTAATTCGTGGAACAGACCTTCCAGACCTTGTTCTTTTTGAGATAATCCAAATATTACTCTGTTTTGATCAACTGCCAACTGAAATAATTGTGGTCGAATTTCTTTGTTTGGCTCACATTTAATGCTGTAAGTTGAAGGATTAATAGCATCAATTCCTAATATGCCATCAATGGAGCTGAACTGACTAATATCAATTGATTTGTCCAGTTCAATATTTATTATGATTTCGCTTTCTCCTTTCAGATTGGATAACTGAGAAGAAGGCGAATCAGCTACTATTTTGCCTCTATTTAAAATAATAACTCTTTCACATATGGCTTCTACCTCTTGCATAATATGTGTGCTCAACATTACGGTTTTTTCTTTGCCAACAGAGGTAATTAAGTTTCGAATTTCGATTATCTGATTGGGATCCAATCCGGTTGTAGGTTCATCTAAAATTAATACTTCAGGATCGTGAATCATTGCTTGAGCCAGGCCTACCCTTTGTCGATAACCTTTTGATAGCGTCCCGATCTTTTTGTTTTGCTCCAGTTCAAGACCGGTTAAAGCTACCATCTCTTTTACACGATTTTTAATATCGGATAGTTTATATAAACCAGCAACCATCTGAAGGTATTCCTTCACATACATGTCAAGGTATAATGGATTGTGTTCAGGTAAATAGCCAATTTTACGTCGATATTCTTTACTCAGGTCTTCATTGCTTAAGCCACAGACTTCAACGTTGCCTTCATTTTGAGCTAAAAGTCCGGTGATTATTTTCATCATAGTGGACTTTCCTGCTCCATTTGGGCCTAAGAAGCCAACAATTTCACCACTTTTAATATCAAACGAAACCTGATCTAAAGCCTTTTGCTGACCAAACTCTTTAAGAATCCCATTAACGACTATCGACATACTTTGCTGTTTAGAGGCATTAAAGTTATAAAAAAGTAACAAGCAAGTTAAAGCATTGCTGCTAGCTTTATATTACTTTTGTCTATCCTAAATAATTAAAGGTTAATATTTCAATCATGATGGAAGAACCATTATACTGTGAGGATTTATTTAATTACCACAGAAATCCAACGTTGCCTGTAAAGGTTGGCAATATTATCATAGGTGGGGATGCAGCTATTCAAATTCAATCGATGACAACCACCAATACTTTAGATACTGAAGCTACAGCTTCACAGGTAATGAGTATATTGGATGAAGGAGCCGATGTTGTGAGGATTACCACTCAGGGAAGGCGAGAGGCTAAAAATCTTGAGGATATTAAATCAATAATTACATCAAAAGGCTATTCAGCCCCATTGGTGGCAGATATACATTTTAATCCTAATGCAGCAGAAATAGCAGCTGAGAAAGTAGAGAAGGTAAGGATTAACCCGGGTAATTTTGCAGGTGGTGCAAAAAAGTTTGACCTGATTGATTATACCGATGAAAGTTATGCTGAAGAATTAGAAGCTACTAAATCCAAGCTAAAACCGTTTATTCGAATTTGCAAAGCGAATAATACGGCCATCAGGATAGGAACAAATCACGGATCCTTATCCGATCGTATAATGAGTAGATACGGCGATACACCGCAAGGAATGGTGGAATCTTGTTTGGAGTATCTTCGAATGTGCCGTGATCTTGATTTTAATGATATTGTACTGAGCATTAAAGCCAGTAATACCAGAATAATGGTTCATACGGTTCGTTTGTTAGTTGCCTGTATGAAAAAGGAGAATATGAATTATCCGCTTCACCTGGGCGTAACCGAAGCCGGTAGTGAAGATGAAGGTCGAATTAAGTCCGCGGTTGGGTCGGGTGCTTTATTGGCTGATGGACTTGGAGATACCATACGTGTATCCTTAACCGAAGATCCTGAAAAGGAAGTTCCTGTTGCGGCTAAGTTGGTGGATTATATTTCGGAACGAAAAGGGCATGATGCAATTCCTGAAGTGCCGGTTAATTCATACACTCCTTATGAATATAATAGAAGAATATCTCATCAAGTCCTGAATATAGGAGCTTCAACTACTCCTGTTGTTATAAACGATGAAACAAAAGGTGAACAAGTTGCGGATTATTTTATCATTGAAAAATCGGAGCAGGTAAAAGAAGCAGGTAATTTTATTCTTCCTTTTAAAGAATGGAATAAGGAGTTATCAAATGCTTATCCTATTTTAACTGCATACGACTTAAAGACAATTACCAATCTGGAATATCCTGTTTTTCTTAAATTATCGTTACCAGAGCTTAATAAAGAGGTTGAAAACTTCTTAACATCAAATAAGGATGTTGTCATTCTGTTAAAGTCGGAACATATCAATGGACCAATTGAACAGCGTGCATTTATATTTAAATTGAATGAGGCCAAATTGACACATCCAATCGTTTTACTTAATAGCTATGACGAAGATTCGGAAGAGGATTTACAGATAAAATCAGCTGCGGATGCCGGATTATTATTTTTGGATGGTTTTGCTGATGGATTAATGCTGCGCAATAATGGTGCAATTCCACAAGAGGAAATCATTTCTATTTCCTTTGGAATTCTACAAGCCTCAAGGGTTAGATTTACAAAAACTGAATTTATTTCTTGCCCTGGTTGCGGACGAACTCTTTTTTCATTGCAAGATACAACAAGGCAAATTAAAGAAAAGACATCCCATCTAAAGGGACTCAAGATTGGTGTAATGGGCTGTATTGTTAATGGTGTTGGCGAAATGGCGGATGCTGATTATGGGTATATTGGTTCAGGCAACGGAACCGTAAGTTTGTTTAAAAACCGTGAAATGGTGAAGCGAAATCTTCCTGGTGAAAAAGCTGTTGACGAATTAATTAGCTTAATTAAAGAAAATGGAGATTGGGTGGAACCAACAAGCTAAAAACACAGTTAATCAAAAAAAGAGGGGAAATTATGGATTTTTTGCCTCTTCGAAGATTTAAAATTTTGCAATCGTAATTATGTTTTTTAAATTGCATCTCCCAAAATAACATTGAATCAAGCCTACATGAAAAGAATATTATTCGCTTGTCTTACAGCAGTTATTTCACTTAGCAACATTAGTGCTGGAGAAATGGTTTTAAGAGGTACCTTTCAAGGTGAAAATCTCTATGTGAAAAATCCATTCGCAGCTTCAGGTGTTGGATTTTGTATTTATGAAGTAACCGTTAATGGGCAAACAACAACGGATGAAATCAATTCAAGTGCTTTTGAAGTAGACTTGTCTGTATTTCAATTTGGCATTGGTCAGGCCATTACTGTCGGCATCAAATATAAAGAAGATTGTGCCCCAAAGGTTCTGAACCCTGAGGTGCTGAATGCTAGATCTACTTTTGAAATTACAGATTTGGCTGTGACCGATGGTAAGATTAAATGGAGTTCGAAAGGAGAAGCTGGAGCTTTGCCATATATAATTGAGCAATATCGCTGGAATAAATGGGTCAAGGTTGGGGAAGTGCAGGGTGAAGGATCTGAGCGTGAAAATTCATACGAAGTTGAAGTTCGACAGCATTCAGGCGAGAACCGTTTCCGTTTAAAGCAAGTTGATTATCGCAAAAAGCCTCGTTATTCTGAAGAGGTTAAATATGCTGCTTCTAAAAATGAAGTAAGTTTCTCACCATTAAGAGTTGATGATGTACTAATGTTTTCAGCACCTACTTTATATGAGATCTACGACGAATATGGAGGGATCGTATTTAAAGGTTATGCCAATGAAGTAAAAGTAAATTCCTTGGAAAAGGGCAAGTACTACATTAATTATGACAATAAAATGGAGCGATTCACTAAAAAATAATATGGTTTAATCCATCATTGAAGGTGACGCATCTGATGCGTCACCTTTTTTATTGTTAATAATTGTAAGGTAAATTTGCCTTTTCGCTTGCATTTAATCATCAACTTGTCTAACAATAAAAACAAATCATTAATTTTGCACTTCCTGAAATAAACAAGAATAGAATATGGAACAGATACGTCGTACAAAAATTGCAGAGCTACTAAAAGTAACAGAGACTGGTCAGCTGGCAAATGTGAAAGGTTGGGTTAGAACCAAACGTGGGAATAAACAAGTGAATTTTATAGCATTGAATGACGGTTCATGTATCCATAATTTACAGATAGTGGTTGATGTCCCTAATTTTGATGAGGCTGAATTAAAAAGAATCACAACAGGTGCCGCCATCTCCATCGTTGGTGAGGTTTGCGAATCAAGCGGTAGCGGGCAAAAAGTTGAAATTCATGCTAAGGAAATCGAAATTCTTGGAGATTGTGATGCGGATAAGTATCCCCTTCAGCCCAAAAAGCATAGTCTTGAATTCTTAAGAGAAATTGCTCACTTGCGTTTTAGGACCAATACATTTGGAGCTATTGCCAGAGTTCGTCATGCAATGATTTTTGCTGTTCATGAGTTTTTTACTCAAAAAGGATTCTTAAATATACATACTCCAATTGTAACAGCTTCAGATGCTGAAGGTGCAGGTGAAATGTTTAAGGTAACAACACTTGATTTGGATAATCCTCCAAAAACAGAAGAAGGTGAAATCGATTTCAAAGAAGACTTCTTTGGGAAGGCTACAAACCTAACCGTGTCAGGTCAGCTTGAAGGTGAATTGGCTGCCTTAGCATTGGGTGAGATTTATACCTTTGGACCTACATTCCGGGCAGAAAACTCAAATACTTCTCGTCACCTTGCTGAATTCTGGATGATCGAACCGGAAATGGCATTTTACGATTTGGATGATAACATGGATTTGGCTGAGGAATTCTTGAAATACTTGATCAAGTATGCTCTAGATAACTGTATGGACGACTTAAAGTTCTTAAGCCAGCGTTTGCAGGATGAGGAGAAGAATAAGAAGGCGGATGAAAGAACAATGGAGTTGATTGAAAAGCTTCAGTTTGTTATCGCAAATGATTTTGTGCGTTTACCTTATAGCGATGCTATTGATTTATTAATTAATTCGAAGCATAATAAAAAAGGAAAGTTCAAATATCCAATTGATGGCTTTGGAAGTGATCTGCAGTCTGAACATGAACGTTTCTTAGTAGAAAAGCATTTTAAGAAGCCGGTCATTCTTACGGATTATCCTGCTGATATTAAAGCTTTTTACATGAAGCAGAATGATGATGGCAGAACGGTTCGTGCTATGGATGTACTATTCCCTCAAATTGGAGAGATTATTGGTGGATCTCAGCGTGAGGAAGACTATGAGAAATTGGAAAGAAGAATGAAAGAAATGGATGTGCCGGCTGAAGAAATGTGGTGGTATCTGGATACACGTCGTTTTGGATCTGTACAACATAGTGGTTTTGGATTAGGCTTTGAACGTCTGATGTTATTTGTAACGGGTATGGGTAATATACGCGACGTAATACCATTTCCAAGAGCTCCAAAAACAGCAGAATTTTAAAATAAAATAAACTTTATTACATGAATGCCAGTTGTTTTTATAGCTGGCATTTATTTTTATATTTAAATTCATCAAAAAGTACAGGCTAACTATCCGTTTTGATTAATTAATCTTAATTTTGTTGAAAGGCACACAAGTATTGTTCTAACTTCTGAATTAGTGGGATTGATTGCGGCCAACAACGAAGATTAAAGATACAGGGATGTTAAAACAAAATTTACAACAGAAGCTTCTTCAAAAATTATCACCCTTACAGATACAGGTGATAAAACTTCTTGAGATACCTACTGCTCAACTCGAGCAACGTATTAAAAAGGAGATTGAAGAAAACCCTATTCTTGAATTAGACCGCGAGCAACCCGATCCGGATAAAGATGAGCCAGAAGTGAGGGAGAAGGAATCTGAACGAGATGAATTATCAATTGATGATTATATACGGGATGAAGATATTCCGGCCTACAAACTGCAGCAGCGCAACTTTTCAAAGGATGACAAACACGAAGATATTCCATTTTCTACCGGGGCTAGTTTTCATGAGCATTTAATAGGTCAATTAGGCTTGCGTAGGCTAACAGAAAGACAGCGTGATATTGCGGAATACATTATTGGTAATATTGATGAAGATGGCTACCTGCGTAGAGAGATTGATGAGGTAATAGATGATTTGGCGTTTTCTCAAAACATTGAAATAGATGAACGCGAAGCGCTTGATGTATTGGAGATAGTGCAGGATTTTGATCCTGCAGGAGTTGCAGCACGTGATCTTCAGGAGTGCTTGTTACTTCAAATCAGTAGAAAAGATCGCACTTTCCCGGATATTGAAAATGCCTTTCAGGTATTAAAACATCATTTTGAAGAATTCACCCGTAAGCATTACGATAAAATTACCAAGCGACTTCATATTGACGAAGAAGAGCTGAAGGATGCATTGGGTGAAATATTACGATTAAATCCTAAGCCAGGAAGCTCATATAGCAATACTATGAGTAAAACGGTGCAACATATCATTCCAGATTTTATTTTGGAAATTGAGGAGGATAAAATGCAGTTGAGTCTTAATAATCGCAATGTGCCGGAGTTACGTATCAGTAATACTTATGCTGATATGCTTACCGATTATAGTGCCAACAAGAAGAATCAAACGCAGGATAAGAAAAATGCGGTAATGTTTGTCAAGCAAAAGTTGGATTCGGCAAAGTGGTTTATTGATGCAATCAAACAAAGACAAAATACACTGATGCATGTGATGGAGGCAATTTTGGAGTATCAGCGAGAGTATTTTATCGAAGGTGATGAAACCAAAATGAGACCAATGATCCTTAAGGATATTGCCGATGTTACTAATTTGGACATTTCCACAATTTCAAGGGTTTCGAATAGTAAGTACATTCAGACTCACTTTGGCATATTTGCATTGAAATACTTTTTCTCAGAAGGTATGCAAACCGATTCTGGTGAAGAAGTAAGTACAAGAGAAATTAAAAAGATACTGGAAGAATGCATTGCCAATGAAGAGAAGCGTAAGCCCTTAACTGATGACAAACTGGCTAGTATCTTAAAGGAAAAGTCATATAATATTGCTCGTCGAACAGTTGCTAAGTATCGCGAACAGTTAGGTATCCCAGTTGCACGTCTTCGAAAAGAATTATAAAGCTTATGATGAAGATTTTCTCTCGAATTCTTTCAACTATTTTTCATCCTCTGCTAATTCCGTCGATTGGACTATTCCTGATATTTAATGTTGGAGGTCACTTTTCATACATGCCATTTGAGCATCAGAGAATTGTTTATTTAATAGTTTTCTTAAGTACATGTATACTCCCTGTAAGTTTAATTCCATTATTCTTACTTCTAGGTGTAATAAAAAGCATTTATATGGAGGAGAGAAAAGAAAGACTATTGCCAGTGGCTTTTACCGGCTTGTTTTATCTTCTTGGTTATTTCTTTTTAAGTCGTTTTTCGGTGGTTCCTCATTTTATTAAGGGCTTTATGTTGGCCACTCTAGTAACGATCATTGTATCAATGGCAATAACTTTCTTTTGGAAAATCAGTATGCATATGATAGGAATAGGTGGTCTGGTGGGGGCATTACTGGCATTGTCTATGAGGTTTGGACTTGATATCTGGATAATATTTTCAATTGTTATTTTAATTTCCGGATTAATTGGTGCTTCAAGGATTTATTTAAAGGCACACACTCCTTTACAAGTTCATTTGGGCTTTTTATTAGGAATTAGCATTGTGTTCTTTGGAATATTTCTTTAGGATTAAATTGTAGTATAGAAATCCGCAATTACAAACCTATCCGCTTAAGCCATTTCTCCCACCAAGTTCTTTTCATTTCCATCATGAATTGTTGATATTTTTTTAGACCCTCAATCATTTCATTGGCGTTTTGGTATCTAGAATTAATGCCCTTCATTAGGATTGTATTAATAGTTGAATTGTCAAGCTTCATATAGTGCTTGGGAAAGCATTCTTTATGTGTAGCATTACGGATAATGTCAAAGAATTCTTCCCTCATCGAAGGCCTCTTTTTAATGGGATAAGTCAATTGAAGGTTAAGCACAATTTCTGCATTGCAATCCACGTATGGCGGACTTCCTGCTATCATTTCATAAAGTACAATACCCACTGCTGATAGGTCACTGGAGGGGTTAAGCAGGTGCATTCGGTTTAGCAGTTGCTCTTGTGGACTATAAACTAGTGTAAAACGATTTTTAGGAGTAGCTGAAATTGGAAGACAGATGGCTTGTTCAAAGTCAGTCAGCATTACATGCTCTGGTTTCCATTCCTTAGGGTCTACATCCTCTTCATGTCTGATGATAATATTAGCTGGCTTAATATCTAGATGAAGTACTTGAGATTGGTGTAAGGCATTTATGGCATTAAGTATATGGATAGCGGTTTCTATTAAAAAATCTTCTGATATTTTATGGTAAAGCGACCTTGTGCTTAAAATCTTCTTTAAGGATGTTCCAGTTTGATATTCTCGAATAGCATACGATTTTCCTTCATATTCTACAATCTCAATATATTTATTTAAACCAATATGATTGAGCTGTGAGAAGCGCTGAAATGAATTGTTGAATTCTTCACGATTGTATCTGATCCTTTTTGCACAGACAGGCTTTTGATTAGATTGTTGATGACCAACTAGAAGACCATTCTCATCTGATTGCTCAACTTGATAAGTTCCTTTTACGCCAATAAGTAATTTCATTATTCCCCAAATTGTTATTGCAATATCATCATTAATGATCATAAAGCAAAACAAGAAATTCATCTCAAATATGAATTCTTGACTCTTTGCAATTAATAATTTAATGCAGGTATCTCATTTTTTGAGTCAGGTGATAATTAAAGAATGAACTTAATCTTCAAATTGGCGTTTAACTAACACATAAAAACATTAGTCAAAAAATGAGTCTAATAAATTCAACAAATTCTAAGCATGTTATTATTGTAGGTGCAGGATTCTCTTCCTTATCAGCTAGTTGTTACCTGGCTAAGCTGGGCTATAAAGTAACAATATTAGAAAAGAACAACTATTCGGGTGGGCGAGCCAAACAACTAAAACGTGATGGTTTTTCTTTTGACATGGGACCCACTTTTTATTGGATGCCTGATGTTTTTGATTCATTTTTTGAAGACTTCGGATATAAGGCTAAAGATTTCTATCAATTAGATAAATTAAATCCTGCTTATGAAGTGTATTTTGGCGAGAATGATTCAATTAAAATAGGAGATAACTTTGAAAGTATAAAACAAACTTTTGAGAATGTAGAAGCCGGAAGTGCTGTTGAACTCCAGAAGTTTATGGATGTTGCTGAAGAAAATTATGAAATTGCAGTTAAGGATTTGGTTTATCAACCTGGTGAAAATGTTTGGGAGATAGTAACGCCAAAAACGGCCATGAAATTGGGTTCATTTATCGATACCATAAAAAAGCAAGTTGCACGTCGTATTAAAAATAAAAAATTACGTAAGATAATGGAATTTCCAGTTTTGTTTCTTGGTGCAAAACCATCAAATACTCCATCGTTTTATAATTTCATGAATTATGCTGATTTTCAATTAGGCACTTGGCACCCAAAAGGAGGAATGTATGAAGTTGCTCAAGCTATGCATCGATTAGCTGAAAGTTTAGGGGTTAAGATAATTCATAATAGTCCGGTTGAGAATATTGAAATAGAAGATAAAAAAATAAGCAAAGTTGTTTCGAATGGAACGGCATATGAATGTGACATATTATTAAGTGGAGCAGATTATCATTTCACTGAAAGTCTTTTGCCTTCGAAATATCGACAGTACAATCAAAAATACTGGAACTCTAAAACCTTTGCCCCTTCTGCTCTTTTGTTTTATGTTGGTTTTAAAAAGAAACTTTCAAATTTATCTCATCATACCTTATTTTTCGACGTTGATTTCGATGAGCATGCAGCTTCAATATATGATTCTAAAAGCTGGCCGGAAAAACCTTTATTTTATGCAAGTTTTCCAAGTGTAAGTGATGACACTTGTGCTCCAGAAGGACAGGAGGCTGGAATTTTCCTGATTCCACTAGCACCTAATCTGGAAGATAATGAGCTTATCCGCGAAAAGTACTTTAATATTATAATTGATAGAGTAGAAAAATTGACTAAACAAAAGGTCAGAAATGATGTTCTATTTAAACAATCATATGGCATAAGTGACTTTAAATCTGATTATAATTCGTTTAAAGGTAATGCTTATGGCCTAGCGAATACTTTATTGCAAACGCATGTACTGAGACCTAAACTAAAGAGTAAAAAGGTTGAGAATTTATACTTTACAGGACAACTAACTGTGCCTGGGCCCGGAGTACCACCTTCTATTATTTCAGGAAAAGTGGTCGGTAATTTAATTCACAAATACCATAAGCTATGAAACAACTATTTGATACTTCAAGTTATAGCTGTAGTCGCTTGGTGACAAAAACATACAGTACTTCATTCTCAAAAGCGATTACCTTGTTAGCACCATCCGTAAGACCCGCTATTTACGCAATTTATGGGTTTGTACGCTGTGCTGATGAAATCGTTGACTCATTCCAATCTTATAATCAGGAAGAATTGTTACTGGAGTTTGAACAAAACTATGAAAAGGCATTAAATAGGAGGATAAGTATGAATCCAATATTAAATGCCTTTCAGGAAGTGGTACATCAATATAATTTGTATGATCTGGTGGATTCGTTTATGGCAAGTATGAAAATGGACTTATATAAAACGGAGTACAAAACAGCCAAAGAGTATGCCCAGTATATTTATGGCTCAGCAGATGTGGTTGGCTTAATGTGTTTAAAGGTATTTGTTAATGGAGATGAGGAAAAATACAATCATTTAGAGCCATTTGCTATGCGCCTGGGCTCAGCTTTCCAAAAGGTGAACTTCTTAAGAGACCTTAAGGATGATACTCAATCTCTGGGGCGTTCTTATTTTCCTAATTTAAAAAGTAATCATTTAGATAATATTACCAAGCGAGAGATAATTAAAGATATTGAGTATGATTTTGCTGAAGCCTACAAGGGTATTGTGCAATTACCGATAGAAGGCAGATTAGGGGTGTATTTAGCTTATCGTTACTATATGCGTTTATTGCGTGAATTGAAGATAGCTGACAGTAAAAAGATTCTCAATGAACGAATTCGAGTGAATAATTTCTTAAAGCTGGAGATTCTATTCAAATCTTATGTTCGCTATAAATTAAATATATTTTAGAATAAGCTATCTTTTTTAAAAAGATCAATAACATAGATAGAAATGATTTTATTATACATATCACTCGTAATTATCAGTTTTTTAATGATGGAAGGCATTACGTGGCTTACCCACAAATACATCATGCACGGTTTTCTTTGGGTACTCCATGAAGATCATCATGATTTGGCAAATGTCACCGTATTTGAAAAAAATGATGGATTCTTTTTCATTTTTGCTACTCCAAGTATTTTACTTTTCTATTTCGGTGCAATTCCCTCCTTAAACTTTATGTTCTTTATTGGTTTAGGAATATTATTTTATGGATTAGCCTATTTTTTAGTTCATGATGTGTTCATTCATCATCGTTTTAACTGGTTAAATAACTCCAAAAACACCTACCTAATGGGACTGATGTTAGCTCACAAGAGTCATCATAAAGGTGGAAAATGTTTTGGAATGTTATATGTGCCTCGAAAGTATATGAAAGAGGCTAAAGAAATGGCAAGAAATAAAGAGAAAGCTTCTTTGATTTGATACCATTGAAATTCACATATTTATTAATTGATCTTGGATGTATAATTGTTCCATTTTTAGGAAGTTTTTACAAGCCAAGGGCATTCTATAAAGAATGGAAGTATTATATTCCTGCTAATATTTTAATCGCTCTTATTTTCCTTATTTGGGATGTCTTATTCACAGAGGCTGGTATATGGGGGTTCAATCCAAAATACTTAAGCGGTTTATATATCTATAATTTGCCACTCGAAGAGGTTTTGTTTTTTATCTGTATTCCTTATGCCTGTGTTTATACTTGGTTTGCTTTTAAATATTTAATAAGGAAAAATCCCTTCTCGCATATTCATAGATATCTAACGATTTTTTTAATCATTACTTTAGTAGTAATTGGCTTTTTAAGTATTACTAAGTGGTATACTACAGTTACCTTTCTTTCAACGGGTATATATTTGTTTTATCTATATATTAAAAAGGAAGATCTTTCATGGATCTATCTGGCTTACATTGCGATATTACCTTTCTTTCTATTTAGCAATGGCATGCTTACTGGTTCTTTACTTGAAGAGCCGATAGTTTGGTATAACAATAGTGAAAATTTAAATTTTCGTATCGGGACTATACCTCTTGAGGATAGTATTTATGGGTTTTTACTGATTCTTTTAAATATTAGACTTTACGAAAAGCTTAAGAGCTATTATGGAAAGCAAAAAAAAGCCGTTGCATAGCAACGGCTCCTCATTATATTATTAAAATGCTTACGGCATTTGCTTCACTAATGAAAGTACAGCTTTTGCACAACCTTCCTGACCTCCTTTAAATGAGAACAGCAAGTTGTATACGCCTGCTTTACGGCATACATAGCTAAATTCATCGTAAGTTTTACCATTGTATAGGTTACTGGCCAAAACTCTGGTACCTTCTTTATCCTTAAGCTGCATAATTACTTTATCGGTATTAGCCGGTCCATTAGCAACATTAAATTTGTATTGAGTATTACTATTCAAGAAAATAGAAAACTTAATATAGCCTGTTTTCAGATCTTTCTTTTCTTTAACAAGTTCGATCGTGAAATCCTTAATGTATTGGCTACTTCCCATTTCTTTTAAAGCCTGTTTCAATAAGTCGTCTCCACATTGGGCGTGACCTGCAAAGGCGAACATTGTTAGTAGAAACAGGATGCTATATAATGACTTTTTCATCGTTCTTTATTTTAAGTGACCGCGTTTTGAATATGTGACAAAAATAAGATTTTTCAGCAACACTCAAACTTAGGACACAATGAATTCGCGTAAAGCATTGATTTCAGAAATGATAGCTGTAATTTGCTCCGGGCTCACCTCAATATGGCTGATTTCATCCTGAACAATAACCAATTTACCATCTACTTCCATAGTCTTTGGCTCACCTATCTCAGTTGTGATTTTAACTCCTTGATAGGCCGTTTTTAATTTTGCTAAGCGCTCTGATAATTCAGCAAAGTTAGGCTGGTTGCTATAATTATTAAGGATAATCTCAAGGATATTGATAATTTCCTTTTGTTCAGCCATACGGTTAATAAGGCTTTTGTTATTGGTTTGCTCAATAACTTTTCCTGAAATGTAAAGACCTTCAATCCAGGCACCAGTAACAATTAAAGAAGAAACATTACTACGTTTTTGATTACGTAAGTATGAGTCCATTTTATTGAAACTTGAAATGGAGATTTGCATTAATGAATCCAGGTTGTTGCTGTTAGTAGCCAATCGTTTTAATGAATTAAAATCGAAGAACTGCCCAACTTTAATGCCTTCGGCAAGTGACTTGATAGATACCAAATACGAAACAACAATAGTGTTTTTATCAAAAGTATTGATGTAACCTAAGTCTGCACTGTAAACACCTAGGTTTAAAGCGCGTTTAAAGCTTGTATTATAATTATCAATTTGTTCTGGCTTATTTAATATCTTCTGAGAAAAATCAACACCTGTTGACTTAATTAGTGAGGCCATTTCAACCGGAGATGAAATATTCTGGATAACATCACTCATTACTTCTTCAGAAAGCTCAAGAGGCGCAGCATTCGCTAATGAATCATTGAAAGTCAATTCATCGGATGATCCTCCTTTATTAGATGATCCTCCACAAGCAGTTAACAAAAAAGCACCTGCAAGCGCTAGGGTTAAGTAATTGAATTTCTTAAACATATTTATAAATTTTGATTTCAATTTAGATCAATTATACTTATATATGTAACAAAAGGTTACTTTTTGAATAGTTTTAATTCACTTAGGTAATCTAAGGCTTTCTTAAGCCAGTCGAAGTATAGAGCCAGATACATAAGACCCGTTAGCAACCAGACAACAGATATATTAAACCATAATGTGTCAAAATACTTTCCGGCAAAATGTTTCTGTGGTGCAAGAAAGTGAGCTCTGAAGTCTAAGAAATGTTCTGGTTCAGGGACTTGATATATTGGATCCACAACCTGAACTAACTTATCTCCATCTCGAAGTATCTTGTTCTTATCAAATGTCTTACGAACGATATCTTCAATGCTTTCGTTCATAAAATCATCTTTTATGCGGTTGAATTTTTCTTTATTGGTTTTAAGGTTCTGATTGATAAATAAATCAATTTTATTATTGGCTTCGAAAAAGATCTGACTATAATGATTCTTTAATGTATTAAGATATGTTTCTAATTCAGATGCAAGTTCAGGCGTGAAATCATTAGCATTAACCTTATCAATATTGGCAAAACCAATAGTGGGTACTCGCTTTAATTCCTTTGATATCTCATTATGTAATAGAGCCAAATCAGCGTTAAAATTCTTTTCTGATTTATCCTGTGAATTGAAGAAATGTTCGCGACAGGCATTCAATATTTCTTCCATTTCTGGAATGTAATAAACCTGTTTGAAGTCAGATTTACTGTTGACTAATTCAATATCAAATATATTCTTGCGATAGTTGTTGTGCTTGTATTGATGCACCATTAAACCTTCATATATATATCGCGAAGGCATGGCTTCTGCTACAATAGGCACTTTATCTATACTAGTAAAGTCTTTGTTCAGTTTATCAAAGGTAAACATGGCACCTCCCAATACCATTTGAGGAATCATTACAAGAGGAATGAGAATGTAAATGGTTACAATTGAGTTGAAGGATGCTGATAATATTAGACCCAGAATATTGGCAAAAGCCGATACTGAAAATAGTGCCAACCAAAATTCAAAGGTCATTCCTTTAATACCCAGAATGAGATTTCCTACCACCACAAACAGAATCATTTGTGTTGCCGATAAGGTAAATAAGATAAGTACTTTAGATGCCAGGTAACTTGAGCGACTTAGGTTTAGGAAGGATTCCCGTTTAAGTATTTTAGCATCTTTAAAAATTTCTTCCGCACTTACTATTAAACCAAAAAAGAGCGCAACAATAATTCCCATAAAGAAGTATGGTGGGATATTGTCATTTTCTCTAAATATATAAACATTCGATTCCGGATCTACAATATAATGGATCAGGTAAGCCAAAATAAAACCAAGAAGTGGAGCTTCCAGAAGATTAAGTAAGATGTATTGCTTATTACTTATCTTGGCAAAGAAATCTCTTATTGTATATATCTTGAACTGATTAAACCACGTAGGTATACTTAATGATTTGGGAGGAGCTGAATCAACTGTATTAGTTTGCGGTAACTCAATATTTTCTTTATAATGCTCGTGCCATTCTTCAGGTTTGGTTTTTCGATTGTTGGTATAATTTCCGTATTCATCAATTACATTGGCATCAATAATGTTAAAGATGAGTTCAGGATTTAAGTTACCACAAGTAGAACATTCTCCCTGGTCACTGTTAATCTGTGCATCAAGACGTTTGAAGTAGATTAACGATTCACTTGGATTACCATAAAACACAGGATAACCACCTGTGTCGAGAATATACATCTTATCGAACATTTTGTAGATATCCGATGATGGTTGATGAATAACTACAAAAATGAGTTTGCCTTTAAGAGCTAGTTCACGCAAAAGGTTCATCACATTCTCCGAGTCGCGAGATGATAAACCTGAAGTTGGTTCATCAACAAATAGTATTCCTGGTTCGCGAATTAACTCCAAAGCAATATTCAATCTTTTGCGCTGACCTCCACTGATCATCTTGTTTAGTGGTGATCCAACTTTAAGGTTTCTTCTTTCATATAATCCCAGACTGGTTAATGTTGAATTAACCATTTCTGTCATTTCTTCTTCGCTTTTATCTTTAAAGCAAAGTTTAGCATTATAATATAAGTTGTCGAAAACGGAAAGCTCTTCGATGAGGAGATCATCCTGCGGGATGTATCCAATTACGCCTTCTACCTTATCTCTTTCTTTATGAAGGTTGTATCCATTTATCAGAACCTCTCCTTCGGTTGGCGATTCAATGCCTGAAAGCACATTAAGCAGAGTGGTTTTACCAGCTCCACTTGCTCCCATTATTCCCATTAATTTTCCCTGGCCTTCTGAGATATTAACATCTCGTAGCCCAATTCCTCCGGACTTAAATTGAAACCCTACATTTTTTACCTCATATGATATTTTGGATTCTGCAGAATCCGCCATAAAATGAGTAACAACATCGGTATAGTATACAGGAAGACCTTTGGGTAATTTAATGAAACTACCTTTTGGGAAAAGGTATATTCGACGATTGTTTATTAATAAACTATTTAAAAATAGTTCTTGATTTCCTGTATAGCGCAGAAAATAGAGGCCCGCACTTTTAACTCTAAGAATTAAAACACTACCATCCAGCGCGCCTGTTTGAATTGATTTTGCCTCTGTGTAATTTGATTCTTGATCATTGACGACCATCACATCTGGCATATCCAGTTTGCTTAAATCGTCATTAACGGTATAGGCTTCAATGGCATCAATTTCTTCTTTTGGCAATTTAAAAACATCTGCCACAGTGTTGATAATAGCCATTCTTTGTTCGGTAAACTTTCGATCAGTGTTTACCAATTCATACAGTCGGAGCAAAACAACCACTTTCTGCTCCTTATTTAACTTCTTGTTAATTTTTTTACATATACCTAAAATTTTAACTGAATCTTTCATTGAGGTAAGTTTGACTTTACCTTCCGGTTCGTCCTTACCCAATTTGGAATCCTTTGAAAACTTCAGAAAGAGTGAGAAATATTCTTCAACAGCCTCAGCATTAAGCTGCTGTTTCAAAAAGGTTTTAACATATGCGGTTTCGTTGTCTTCAACTCCTCCATCTTGTTTGGCAATTAGACCAAACAGTTGCATTAAGGCCTTTAATATCTCTTCACTCATAGTTTAGGTGTAGGGGGTGCAATTAACAATTAGTCAGTGTAAGCTATGTATTCAAACGGGATCTCAACAATATCAGCATATTCCTCGCCCGCTTCTAACATATCTTCTTCTTCTTCGTGATAATGCCAGTTGATAAGCACTTTATGATCATTTTCAACGATTTCTTCAAATTTCAAAAGAATATCAAGAATAATTTTTGAAGAAGCTGTGTTGAAATATTCCAATTTGAAATTGAAAACAGTTTTATCACAAGGAGCCTCAGAATAAGCATCTATCCACTCTAAAATTGGCTCATAAAACATGTTTACATCCTCAGGTAAAGAGCGACCTGAAATTTCGAATTGACCGTTATCTTTATCAAGAATTACATTTGGGGTATCGTCAGTTCCCTTAATGTTAATAAGTTCCATATTTGTAGATTTAAGTTCTTTTAATAGTTGATGTTAGAATAAAAAAGCTCACTTCTTCATTTAGTTCTTTAAACTGATAACCAAGTTTGCTTCCTGTCTTTTTAGCGATATCGATAAAACCTAAGCCAGCACCGCCTTTTTCTGAAATTCGACCATCTCGCATTTGCTGCTTATACAAATCTGAGAGTCCTTTTTTATCAAGGCTGTTTACTAATTCCAGATTCTTTTTAAGCTCAGGTACTTTCACGTTTTTAATAACATTACCTGTAATGATGTTATAACTTTCCTCACCATGACTTACCATAACAATACCTCTGCGTTCCTCTTCTTCATCATCCGTTAAAGAGTCAGCATGTTTGCTAATGTTCTGAAGACATTCAACCATTACATTAAACACCTTGCGCTGTACAGAATTCGATTCCTCTGTTTTTGCCAGGCTTCGCTCAGTTAACGATGTGAAGGTCTTTGTAATTTCCTGTGTTACCTCTCCTTCGTAAACCAAGTTAATCTCATTGGTTTTCATGCTTTTGTACATTTGGTACGCAAAATCCAGAAAACCCTGATTCTCATTCATTTTATCCATGTCTACAAGTGTGTTAAACTTTTATATAGTTAATCCCACTATTTTTTTCATTCCTTGGGAAGCAAAAATAGAAAGAACCATATATTTACCCAATCATTTGAATGGTTATTAGTTCTTAAATATGCTAATTATTTTCCTTTATTTAGGTTAAAAACCTTTCTATTAGTCCAAAACATCAGCTATTTGGCAATAGTTCGCATCATATTGTTTGATACAGTGCGTATTTAATACGGAAAAGTTTAATTTTTGTTTGATTTATTTCCACTAAATACCTGATGTAGCCTGTAAACGTAAAAAGTGGTGTGAGTAATGAAGACTGAAAATTTGGCTTGAAATGAATAATGAATGGTAAATCTAAAAGGAGGTAATGTGCTATTGAACTATTCTTGTTTCTTTCTTCAGGTGAAAGAATAATTAAGCTATAGCTTTTTGGAATGCCATACTTAATTGCAATTGATCATGTAATTAGATAAGTAAATACCCATGTGGACTTTAATTAAATGACTACTCGTTAGGTCTAATGAGGCCTGACGAATAAAGCCTCGGGATAAGTATGAATCAAGTTTAGAGTTTGAGTCAAGACTTTCCGTCTGAATGAACATTCGCTTTGGCTGAAACTCAAAACTTTTCTCAATCGCCATTGAAATTAAATGCTCCTCTAGATCAAGACCTTTGAACTGAGGCATTATTCCCAAATTTTGTATTTCGATTTGATTATCACTGGTTAGTAATAAATCAAATGAACCAATAGTCGTTTGTTTATGTATGGCGATATATCGATTTATATTAGGCATTTGTAGGTTCTCCATTGTGAGGGAGTAGTTTGGCAATAATGTATTTACAAAACTAACATCGATTATGCG
This sequence comes from uncultured Carboxylicivirga sp., assembly GCA_947503525.1. Classification (GTDB taxonomy): domain Bacteria; phylum Bacteroidota; class Bacteroidia; order Bacteroidales; family Marinilabiliaceae; genus Carboxylicivirga. The sequence goes on from CANNEA010000002.1 coordinate 873,888, forward strand.
CTCGTTAGCAATATTGTACTTTTGTTTTGTGGAATAGTTCTTTACTTTTAGTAAAGTGATCTGATCATCGAAACCGTCTTTGGGAATAAACTGTTTCTTTTCGGTAATCTCTAAAATGTCAAAAGAGTTTGTACTTTTCATGATAGTCAGATTTATAACATCTTACTATCGTGAGGCAAGATTGATGCCATTACCCTTTTAAACAAAGGTTAAAAATACCAAAGTAACATTAATTAAGTTGTTAAATGACAGATTCCCAGTTTTTTGACTTATTGGATATGAGCAGTGTATCAATTACTTTTTGATTCAAAACAGCATCATCGGCTAGGTATGGAAGCTCTAATTTGTTTAAAATACTATTGGAGAATGATTCAAACATAAGGGCATATTGGTCAACCGGATCAAAAGAGACTTCTCGCGTTCCAATTCCGCTAATAACACTAATTTTTGCGTGAACATCAGAGTAGGTATTAAAAGGCAGATGAATTATAATGTGGCCAGCATCACCAATAATTTCAACTTTCTGATAGGCGTCAGAGCTAGTACTTACGTGGAAGCTTGCTCGCGCAGTTCCAAAATCCAGAAGCGCAGATGTTATAATATCCGTGCCAAAATCTTTGTGATAACTAATCTGACTTACCACACTGATAGGTTCTTTATCGAGTAAAAATCGTGGTGTAGATATTGCATAGCAACCAATGTCCATAAGTCCGCCACCTCCATATTCTTTTATGTTTCTAATGTTAGATGGAGATGGATTGTTGTACGAAAAAGAAGTATGAATAAAGTTTACTTTGCCAATGTTGTTGGTTCGTATAACGTCACGTGCAAATTGCCATTGGGGATGGAACTTGTACATAAAAGCTTCCATCAATTGTACACCCTTTTTTTGAGTGTATTCCAAAATATATTCTGCTTCCTCAGCATTCATACACATTGGCTTTTCACATAGAATATGTTTACCGGCGTCAGCAGCTTTAATAATCCATTCGGCATGCATATGGTTTGGAAGTGGTATAAAAACCGCATCAATCTGATCGTCTTTTAAGATAGCCTCATAACTACCATAAGCCTTTGGGATATTGAATTTTTTGGCCGTGTCAATAGCTTTTGTTTCTGATCGCGATGCAATGGCTACAATTTCTACGTTTGTTAATTTTTGAACCGGTAGAACAATCCTTTTAATGAAGTGATTAGAAACACTTAAAATGCCAAATCTTAGTTTTTTCATGATTATTCTACTCGATAGTTATAAAGATAATTATTTGCGCCTGCAACGATTAAGTTAAACTTAACTGAGGAAGATTTTAGAAACCCAATACTAAACCTGGATTTGCCTGCCAACGGAAATCCTTTGTAAATTTCACCGTCACTGTTTAATAAATGAATTTCATCACCCTGTAACTCTGAAATACCAAATTTAATATTTTGAGATGAGAATTGATAGAGATCAACATTTAAGTTAATTTCATTCTCAAACTCATAATCAAATCTCTTTTTTAAAACATTATTGAATAAGCTTACCTTGTGAGGCTCAGAAATTAGATAATGTATTTGTCCATTCTGAATAAAACTATTCAGTTTATGTCCACCTTCGAGTTTAGTCAAAGTGTTGGTGCTTACTGTTCCCGTTTTTATTTCAATTCGTTTGATTGCGCCTGAATGACTACTTGTTATGAGTTCGGCTTTGGGAGTGTTTATATTTTGAATAAAAAACGGACTATACTTGTTTCGAATAAATGCATCTTTGATCGGTACCCGAATGTTTCCCCTTCTATCAAGAATGTAGTTCTTACGATCATCTGAAAAAACAAGGTAGTCTTTGTTGCTTGTTCTGAAGTGTTGTAAAGGCTGATTCACTAACCCTTCTGAGCCTTTAAATTTCCATCCAGGAACAAGGTTACCCTTTGAATTATAAAGGTAAACTTTTCTGTTCTCGCAGGCGATAAAAAATCGATAGTTCCTATTATTGTCATAGTCAATTACGGCTAATCCATTGGTAGCTGTAGATGGCAGTTTAACCGGGAAATTAGCAACATGATTACCATTCCTATCTAAAATGTAAATCTTATTTTTGGTATTAAAGATATATTGTAGCTTGTTGTTTTTATAATAATCGATTTGAACAATTTCGCTAAGGATTGGTCCATCTAAAGGTTTTTTCCAGAGCATTCTTCCGTTGTTGCTCATTAAATAAAGATTGTCACTTGCATCTTGAATTATGACTTCTCGTTCATTTGAATTATGATTTTTTACTAAAGTTGGTTTTGTGATTGCTACAGAATCCAGTAGGCTTTGCCATACAGTTTCCGGTTCTGATGATTTATTTGGTAAATGCTGCAGGTAGGAGGTCGCGTATACCATATCTCCTGTACCGCTTAATTGAAAGCCACATGCATAAAAATTTCCCAGTGCCTCCTTCTGAATTTCAGTTATTCCATCCCACAATGGTGTAAATATATTTTGTGTTATATGTGGGAGGTATTCCATCTCACCAAAAATAAATATATTATCTCTCGTTGAGAAATTCTCTAGAAATCGTTGGTGGGTTTTATTATACTTCAGTGTTTTATGTAGCATATTGCTGTATAAAAACTGTTCCAATTGTTTATAGTTATCAGCAATAACTATGTGGTTCTTATATAAGGTAAAGTATTGGCTTGGTACTTTATAAAAAAGTTGACCAAACAAGTGTTCCAGGAGATTGTCGTTAAAGCCTTTGTAGATATTGTATTTGATGTCTCCATCCGGTTGATAAACATGTGCCGGTTTGTTCTTTGAATTTCCTCTTTTAAGTAGATCTTTCAGAATTGTTTCAGATTGTGATTGGCTTTTAACTTCAAATATTAAAATGCCACTATTAGTCTTCGAACCTACCTCATGGGCTAAGGCAATGTTGCCTGCAAGCATGGAGAAAAATTGTTCTTCAATATCCTTTCCATATTTATTCTTAAAAGTTGCAGCAGATGATTTCTTTTGAAATTTGGATATGCTTTTAGCTAATTTCTCTCCACTATCAAACGAATAGGATATATAACCTCTAGTTGAACCGGGTAAAAACTCAATTGTATTTGATCTCCTTGCTTTTGATATGTTTAATAATTCACCAAAGATACCATCTGAATTATTTGTGAAGAATCCATTTGTTAATACCCCATCGTTCTTAAATTCAACATCTAATTCGCCCCATTCAGACTGGCTTTTAAGTTTATCCAGGTTTTTGTGGAAGTCCTTATTAGTATGTGTCTTAAGAATCTTTGGTAAGTGATTTGTATTAACAAAGATATTGATGTCAGCGGTTGAGCTTGCTGTCTTCTTTACAGTTTGAAAAGCAACAGAATTACTCCAATCCTCGCCCGAAGAAATTTGCCTAAGTGAAGTTTCGATAAGCAGATTGGAAAAACTTGCCATAACCATGCCTTTGCTTACACTTACGAAGAATGGGCTTTTTGAATCAGGTTTATTAAATTCATAAATTGTATTGGAATTATATTGCCTTTCCAATATATTAAAACTTTGGCTTACTGCAGATTCAATAAAAGAAATTAGGCGATTTTCTTGTTTTTTGTTCCGTAGTTCGATTAAATGTAAGGTGCTAATGTTGTCCTTTCCTTCGGAGTGAAAAGAAGAATAAAGCGGTAAGAATTTAAACTCTTCTAATCCTGTATTATTCTTTAAAAGAGTGTCAATAAAGTTTATTGGATTAATAGCAGATTTAATAATAGCTGAAGAGAAAAACTCTGTTTTGAATTCTATTTCATCATTAAGGATGTTTTGGAGATGATCAATATTTTTTGATTTAACAATGATAGCTGCACTAGCTGGAATGGCTTTGAGGGACTTTCCATTGTGGTCAAAGTTTTTAAGCCTACTAAGTTGAATAAAAACATAAATTATAAGACATCCAACAAGAGCAATAACAAGTAATAACCAGCTTTTTTTCATTCAAATATTCATAATCAAATAACTCAAGGAACCACTTATAATAGTGCTTCAGTTACAAAGCTAAAATTGCTGATGAATTTGACCAAGAAAATGCTAAAAAACTGTGACTAACGAACAATTAATAATTTAGTGCTTTCCACTTGAGAACCATCTTCACTTGATACATAGATAATGTAAACACCTGATTTAACGGATTCGCCTTGCAAATTGCGTCCGTCCCAATATGCTTTGCCACCTAATGATCTGGTCTCGTGAACTAGTCTTCCACTAACATTGGTGATTTTTATATTGCTGTTTTGAACCAAGCCAGTAATCGTGATATCACCAGTGAAGTCCTCTCTTACCGGATTCGGGTACGCATAAATTTTATTTAAATTGTCTGCACCTTCAGTTGCTTTACCTTTATAAGATACAATTCCTTTATTAGTTCCAATAAAAACTTCACCAGTATTGGGATCAATAGCCAAGCTGGAAATATTATTAGAAGGCAAAGGAGAGTTATCCATATTAAAAGTTTGGTATGTTTTGATACCATCGTGCGAAACAAGGTAGAGGCCTGAGCTTTCCGTACCCAGCCATTTGCGATTAGCGCCGTCAACAGCAATGCAGGTTACTTGTTCTTTTTCCAGAAGATAATCAGCCTCGTTGGTTCCATCATTACGTGGCACTTTTATTCGGCTGGCAATCGGGTACTCATCGCTGAATATAGCCCATGGTCGGTAGTAGACTACTACACCCTTATCAGTTCCAAGCCAAATGTATCCATTGTTATCTTCCGCTATCGTATATACGGTACTTGTAATTACATTTAAAGATTCATCCCAAATTCTTAGTTGTCCTTCATTGCGATTGTCTGTTTCTGAAGCTGGATGTATCGGTCCCCGGTATTGGTCATCACTTTCATCTGTTAATGTATTATTGGTATTAACAATAAAAATACCTTTTCGATTAGTATGAGGAATAATTACCCAAACATAATCATCGGCTGTTATGACAATTTGTCCGGTACTATGTAAATCATGAGGAGTTTCGTATGAAAACTGGTTCCAAATTGTAGTGTCCACCCCTTCTCTCATTACTATACCATATTCAACTTCACTATTTGACATCCATAAATTGCCTTCACTATCAGATGCAATGCCTCCAACACGAACATAATTAGGTCCAGCCCAATCAATATTTTGGAGCCCACTATTGTATTGATCGTAATGATTTAAAATAGTTGTACCTTCTATTTCAAATATACCCGATCCCCAAGTTGACATATATACTTTTCTGTCATTAATTTGATCAGAGCAAATTCCAATTAAATCCCTCCATAATCTCTCATCTCCCGTTTTGGCACTTCTATAAAAATCCCAATTCCCATCTTCAAAAAGTGAGAATTCAATATTTTTATTTAGATTATTATAACCAGTGGTCAATCCACCAGCTATAGAATAGACCCCATATGAAGTAGGATGTAGTCTGAATGCTGAATTAGAATAAGGACCGTTGGGTAAAATAAATTCATCTTGAGTAAGGCCCTTGATTACAAGTCCTTCCGTTTTGTCCGCCAATAGATATAATTGGAGCTTGTCTGAGAATATGGCTTCACCAAGATTTATAGATGATGAATTACCATCTTCGATTTTGTATTCATTAATTGTTTCAATTAAATCAAATGACGAATTGTAAACTTTTATTTTATTGGTCTCCGCCAGAAGATATCCATTTGCATGAGTACTTAAATTCTTAAAGTCGGATACAGAACTTAGTAATTGCCAATTGTTTTCGTCCCCAAAATATAGTTCATATGGATTGGTGCCAATCCTTCTAACCGTAAGTAATTGATCTTTGAATCCTTTGGTTGAATAAAACTCAGTATTTGAGTTTCCAATATTAGTCCAGGCTTCAAAATAAGCAATTTGTGGATCGTCAGTTTCAGCCCTTAATAGTCCTCTTTCCGTTGAAGCATAAATGTAGTTATTCTGTATATAGCACTCATTCACTCTTAATCTTGCTGAATTAATCCCTAAATAATATGTATCAGATATTTCAAGTTTATCAATATTGATGACCAATATTCCAAAATCCACACTACAGTACACCTTATTTTCTTCTTGGGTAATATGGTTAATTCTTTTACTGCCTTGAATCTGTTTGCTTTTTAAATCAGGAATGTTAATGATTTGACCTTTGTTGATAATGTCAATATTACCATTAGTATAACCAATAATAAATAGGTCATCAACTAGCGAAGCTATTGCGCTAATGTCAACATCACTTAAGCCATTAATTTTGCTTATGGTAGAAGAAAGTCCAGTTGACTTGTCGTAAACAATTACACCAATTTCAGCTGATGCAACAACAAATGATTCACTTTCTGCAATGTGTTGACAATCCCTATATGAAAAATGATCGCGCCAATTATCATTCCATTGAGCATATGTTTGAAGACAAACCAATAAATGAAACAAAACAAGAATGTATAGTTTACTTTTCATATTCAATGTTTAAAAATTGAATTAATTTTTTAACTGCTCTGGCTCTATGGCTAATCTCATTCTTTTCGGATAAAGGCATTTCCGCAAAGGATTGATTAAAGCCTTTAGGCATGAAGATTGGATCATAACCGAAACCTTCTTCGCCTTGCCTTTCATTCAATATAGTGCCATTAACAGCTCCTTCGAAAAACCATTCTTTTTCATCAATTATTAATGCAATAACCGTCCTGAAAGAAGCTGTTCTGTCATTTTTGCCTTCCAGGTTACTTAGGACTTTTTTCATGTTATCTTCAGCATCTTTTTGAAGGCCGGCATACCTTGCTGAATATACACCTGGTTCACCGTTTAAGCTATCAATTTCAAGGCCAGTGTCATCTGCAAAACAGCTTAGCCCATATTTATCAAATATATACCTTGCTTTTTGAAGAGCATTAGCTTCAAGTGTGTCGCCCGTTTCCGGAATCTCCTCGAAGCACTTGATGTCAGCCAGACTAAGGATGTTAAACGATGATCCAACCGCTTCTCTGATTTCGGTTAGCTTATGATTGTTATTGGTGGCAAATACTAAATTCATCAGCTTGATTTTATTTACTAACGGAATTTGAAGTAAATCTATTTTATTGGACTAAAAATAAAAAGGCGACTTTAAAGGTCGCCTGAGTATGATAAGGGGTAAATTAAATCTATCATCCAAAACCACCGTATCCGTACTTCATTAAATCGGTACGCGGATTAATTACTAAAACGGGTATTTGGGCACTATTGGCAATAATATATTGTTCATAGGCTCCTAATACATAGTCATGAAAGGAGATGTCTCTGGTAGTCATTACCAGAACCATATCGGCGTTGATCTTCTCTGCATATTGAACCGTTTCCTGAGAAAAAGATGATTCACCCTCTGCAAGGGCCAATTCATATTCTATTTCTTTCTCTTCCATAAATCGTTTGGAAAAAACAACATTTGCTTTCGTCCGACTATCTATGATACCTTCTTTCGATGCGGTTGCATAAATGTGGGTTTTCGACTTAAACATTTTATTTAAGAATTCAATCCACTTTAGTTTTTCTTTGTTTTCCGTCTTATAATCAATCGGGAAAACAATCTTATCATAATCATCATTTTTAGGAGCTGTTTGAACCACTAAGTATGGTACTTGTGATCCAACAATAACCTTGAGTGCCCAACTTCCTGTTAGCTTTTGTAAGCCCTTCATTCCATGAGTTCCCATGATGACTAATATGCAGTTGAGTTCATCAACGACCTGGTTTATTGTCTTAAAGATAGTTCCTTCCTTAACTTTAATCTTAGGCAAAATACCCCAAGTTGAATTGATTCTTTCGGCTTCTGCCAAAAGCTGCTTCTCAAGTTCTACTATTTGAGTCTCTTTCTTTGCAATATGCAATAAAAGAATGTCCGCATCTATTTTTTTACCAACCAAAATGGCATGCTGTACTGCATTGTCTGCCACCTCTGTAAAATCATAGGGAACAAGGATTGTGTTTTTCGATGTCTCCATAAAAACCTTTGCTGAATGTTCTGCAATTCAGGAATAAATATAGTACTTTTGAACTTAATAGCAAGCAAGGAAAGATAATAGAAATTTATATGTTGAAGATATTCAGGCGGCTAGATAGATTAAAAGTTTATCTTTTTTTTGTACAGCTGTTTTTTCTCTTTTTATTCCCCCCTCTTTCTGCATTTAATATTACGTCTGTAACGAGTCAATATCCTAACCTTTCGGTTCAATTGCAAGATGAGGGTAGAGAGTTAATATTGAATAGCAAAAGTGATTCTACAATTGTAATTACCGGGAAATCTTTCTCATTGTATTGGGAGGAACTGGATGATGAATGGGCATTGGCGCGTTATCGCTTGGTACCTTATTCAGTAGAGTGGTCGAAATGGGGAAAACGACATGCTCAAACCTACTTTAATGTTCCTGATGGAGATTATATTTTCCAACTTCAAACTTCCAGTGGAATTGATTTTGAAGTTAAACTGAAAATTAAACGTCATTTTTGGTCTCCTCTTATTATTAGCATTTCAATCATTGCTTTTTTAGTATTATTCTTCTTTATTTTATTCTTTACAATTTTCAAAAACAAAATACAATCAGCAAAAAGGCAGGTAGAGTTAGAGCTTAAAAAAGAATTTCGCTTAAAGTTTAAAGCCGGACAAGATAAAAGTGGAGTGCTTGCCAGTACTGTTAAGGAACAAGGGAGAGTGAGATCGAGGAAATATCAGAAAGTAACTGTTTTGTTTGCAGACATACAGGGATTTACGCGTATTGTTGAGCATATTAATCCGGAAAAGTTAATTGATGAATTAGATCGTTTCTTCTTCTATTTTGATGAAGTTGTTGAGAGATATAATATTGAAAAAATTAAAACGATTGGTGATGCCTATATGTGTGCAGGTGGCTTACCTAATAAGAATAGAACAAATCCAATTGAAGTTGTAATGGCTGGTTTGGAAATGCAGAGGTTTATGGAAACGAGTAAACAAAAGCATACCGGCGATTATGGTTTTTGGGAACTGAGAATTGGAATACATACAGGGCCAGTTATTTCTGGTGAGTTGGGAAGAAAAAATGTATCCTTCGATATTTGGGGAGATACGGTTAATATCGCTTCAAGGATGGAAAGCTCTGGTACAGCAGGTATGATTAATATTACGGGTATTACATATCAATTGGTAAAAGAATTTTTTGTTTGTGAGTATAGGGGAAAGATGCCGATTAAGTATAAAGGGGAAACGGATATGTATTATGTAAATCGTATAAAACCAGAGCTGTCGAATGATGCAGATGGAGTAGTGCCAAACCGGAAGTTTTATACTAAGCTACAACACATACGCTTTGGGGATTTAGAAGAGTACGTACTTACTAAATTGGAGGACGAATTACTTGATGAATTGTATTATCACAGCAAGAGTCATACTGTTGACGTTCTCACACAAATTGAAATTATTGCACGTGGTGAAAACGTTTCGGATGAAGATTTACTTTTGCTAAAAACTGCTGCCCTGTTACATGATGTTGGATTTATTTTTGAGTACGAAAATCATGAAGATAATAGTATCAGTTTTGCTAAGGAGATTCTGCCAAAATACAACTATGTGGATTATCAGATTCAGCAAATAATGGATTTGATTGATATTACACGAGTTGGCACCAAACCTAGGAATTTCCTGGAGAAGATTATGAAAGATGCCGACTTGGATTATTTAGGAAGAGCTGATTTTATCCCGGTTTCGGAAAGTTTGTTTAAGGAATTAAATGCCCATGGTAGAAAAATGAACCTTGAAGAGTGGAATAAGATGCAATATGACTTTATATCAGGGCATACCTATTATACTACCACAGCTCGCGAATTGAGACAAGTGAACAAGGTGCGACAACTACAAAAACTCAAAGAGTTGATTGAGCTTTGATTTTTCAGGCTTTTTAGTGATAATTTATCTATATTTGTTAAACGTTAAATTTTAGATCAAAAGAAAATGGCTAAAAATTTCGAACCCGAAAATAAGCTTCCTAATATGATAGGTCCTGGAACAAAAATAAAGGGCGATATTGAAACTAATGGAGATATTAAAATTGATGGTACCATTGATGGAAATATTGTTTCCAAAGGGCGAGTTCTTATTGGACAAAACGGAGTTGTTAAAGGAGAGGTAAATTGTACTAATTGTGATATTTATGGTACGTTTGAAGGAAAAATTCAGATTAATGAATTATTGTCTTTAAAATCTTCGAGTAAGCTTAATGGCGACATAAAGACAGGTAAACTCTCTATAGAACCTGGTGCTGTATTTACGGGTACTTGCGATATGGCAGGAAATGCACCTAAGGCAGTTTCTTCTGAGAATGCTAAGAAATAGTTTACAGCTCAAAATAATAAGGTATCCATTTTTTTATATTTTTGCTGTTTCATTTTGTACAGCTATTGGAATACTCTATAAAGAATGGATTCAAACAGAATCAGAGAAGATAATCCTATCCACAGTTTTTCTGGGAGGACTTTATCTTCTTTTTTATTTTGTTTTTCTTTTTCTCCAAAAAAAACATCGTGATCAATCAGCCTTTATCTTTTTGATTATATTGATGTTAAAGTTTGGATTGATCCTTGGTTTTCTCTTTCTCTTTCTAAATCCAAGTGATGCAGAAAACAAAAGGGAAATACTATTGTTCTTAATGACGTATTTTCTTTTGTTAATAGTTGATATTGCAATTAAGATACGATTAATGAAGTAATAATTTTGAAAATCCATTTCTGTTTAATGCGACACATAAAACAGGTTATATTAGTACTTGTTGTACTTTTTAGCACTCAATTAATTTACGGGGCAGATGCCCATAAAGATGATGCATCAGAAGAGTTTGATCCGATGGAGATGATAATGCATCATATTGCCGATACTCATGAGTGGCACGTTATATCATATACTAATGGAGAAGGGCATAAAGTCAACATTACATTGCCATTGCCTATTATTTTAATTTACCAGGGACAGTTTAATGTGTTTATGTCTTCAGCTTTTGATCATGGGCACAAAGTGGTTAAAAAAGGAGATGTTTATTATAAACTCTATCATGAAAAAATATATGTAACAGATGCTGACGGTACAATACATTACGATGATCATCATAATGTGAAAAATGCTAAGCCATGGGATTTTTCAATCACCCGAAATGTAGGTTCTATGTTTTTAAGTGTATTGCTACTTCTGTGGTTGTTTATATCGGCAGCACGTAAGTATGGCTCCACACCTTCAACGCCAAAAGGATTACAATCTTTTCTTGAACCACTTATTTTGTTTGTTCGAGATGATATTGCTGTTGCTCAGATTGGGAAAGAAAAAGCAGGAAGATTTATGCCATTCTTAATGACAGTCTTCTTTTTTATCTGGATTAACAACCTGATAGGCTTAATCCCATTCTTTCCTGGAGGCAGTAACTTAACTGGTAATATTTCGGTAACAATGCTATTGGCGATGATTACCTTTTTGATTACTAATTTTAGTGGAACAAAAAGTTACTGGGGACATATATTCTGGATGCCGGGAGTGCCGGTGCCAATCCGAATTTTACTGTCTTTTATTGAGTTTATAGGCTTGTTTACAAAGCCATTTGCATTGATGATACGTTTGATGGCTAATATTACAGCCGGTCACATTATCATTTTGAGTTTATTCTCGCTAATTTTTGTAATGAAATCAGTGGCCATTGCGCCAGTGTCTATATTAATGGGGTTAATGATGTTTATGCTGGAATTACTGGTTGCAGTACTTCAGGCGTATATCTTTACTCTATTATCTGCCTTGTTTATTGGCATGGCAGTGCATGAAGAAGAACATTAAATAATTTAATTGATATTTTAAAAGTAGTAATATGGAAGGTTTGTCATTAACCACAATTGGATTAGGCTTAATTATTATTGGAGCCGGATATGGTATTGGTAGAATTGCTCAGAGTGCAATGGAAGCTATGGGTCGTCAGCCAGAAATCAGTTCTAAGATTCAAACAGCTATGATTATTGCAGCTGCTCTTATTGAAGGTGCCGCGCTTTTTGCTATTGTAGTAGCTTTGATGAAAGGATAATAAAACTCAACAATTATGGGATTGTTAACGCCAGATCCCGGGTTGGTTTTTTGGACATTAATCACATTTGGTCTTTTGGTATTTCTTTTAAAGAAATTTGCCTGGAAACCAATATTGCACGCATTAAAAGTTAGAGAAGAAACAATTGAATTTTCTTTAGCTGCAGCGGAAAAAGCAAAAGCAGAGGTTCAGGATCTTAATATTGAAAAAGAAAAGATCATGAATCAAGCTAAAGCTGATCGTGATGAATTGATCAAAGAAGCTCGGGAGCTAAAACAGAATATACTGGATGAGGCCAAATCTAAGGCTCAGATTGAGGCAGATAAGATTATAGTATCTGCGCGCAGTCTGATTGAGCGAGAAAAGAACGAGGCCATTCAGGAAATGAAACACAAGGTTGCTGAACTTTCTGTTGATATAGCTGGTAAGCTATTGGAGCAGGAAATGGAAGCAAACGATAAGCAGAAAGCTATAATTGATAGGTATCTGCAAGAAGTAAACTTTAACTAGGACAATAGTTACAGAATTATTAAGATGAATAGGAGTCTGATAGCCGATAGATATGCGAAAGCTTTGTTTAAGTTAGCCATTGAGCAGGATAACTTAGAACAAGTAAATACTGATGTGAGATTGTTGCAAAGTTATTGCGATGAGGCAGACGGATTTATGGACCTTTTAAAAAGTCCGGTGGTTAAACCGGCGCAAAAAAAAGGAGCTTTACATTCTGTACTTGAAAAAAAGATTGAAGGGTCGACAATGAATTTTCTGGATTTATTGATCGCCAATAATCGTGAAGTTCTACTTGAAGACATCAACAGGGGATTTATTGGCTTGTATAAAAATCAAAAAGGCATTAAAGCTGTTACCTTATACACTGCCATTGAAATGGATGAGAATCAGCTTAAAGCATTGGATGACTTTTTGCAAAAGCAGTTTAATGCCCCTATCGAACTTTCACTCAAGGTTAATCCTGAATTATTAGGAGGATTTAAACTAACCGTTGACGGAAAAATGGCTGATGCCAGTTTGAGTTCGAAGTTGAAAAATATGAAAAAGCAATTGCTCAGTTAAACGTAAACTAAATTAATATTCGATGGATACGATAAAACCGGCTGAAGTATCGGATTTATTAAAAAAACAGATTGCGGGATTCCAGACTGCCACAGATTTGGAAGAGGTTGGAACTGTTTTGCAAGTGGGTGACGGTATTGCCCGTGTATTTGGATTAACCAATGTTAAAGCTAACGAATTGGTTGAGTTAGATTCATGTATGGGAGTTGTACTTAACCTTGAGCAAGATAATGTTGGTGTAGTATTGTTTGGCTCGTCGCAGGCTGTTAAAGAAGGTGATTTAGTTAAACGTACTGGACGAATTGCTTCTATTAATGCAGGTGAAGGAATGCTGGGAAGGGTGATCAATGCTATTGGTGAGCCTATCGATGGTAAAGGTCCAATTCAGGGCGATACCTATGAAATGCCTTTGGAGCGTAAAGCACCTCAGGTAATTTATCGTCAGCCAGTAACCGAACCATTGCAGACAGGTATTCGTGCTATTGATGCAATGACACCAATTGGTCGTGGTCAGCGTGAGTTAATTATTGGTGACCGTCAGACTGGTAAAACCGCTATTGCAATTGATACGATTATCAATCAGCGCTCATTTTATGAGGCAGGAGAACCAGTATATTGTATTTATGTGGCGGTGGGACAAAAAGGAAGTACGGTTGCACAGATAGTAAATACTTTGGAGAAACATGGAGCAATGGAATACACAGTAGTCGTCTCGGCACCAGCGGCTGATCCTTCTGCTATGCAATTTTACGCACCATTCTCGGGTACAGCAATTGGTGAGTTCTTCCGTGATACAGGTCGTTCTGCGCTCATTATTTTTGATGATTTGTCGAAGCAAGCTGTGTCTTATCGTGAGGTAAGTTTGTTACTTCGCCGTCCACCAGGTCGAGAGGCCTATCCGGGGGATGTATTTTATTTGCATAGCCGCCTACTGGAGCGCGCAGCAAAAGTGATTGATTCGGATGAGATAGCTGCTAACATGAATGATTTACCCGAAGCGCTTAAGCCAATGGTAAAAGGTGGAGGATCACTAACTGCTCTTCCTATCATTGAAACACAGGCAGGTGACGTATCAGCTTATATTCCTACTAATGTAATTTCTATTACGGATGGTCAGATTTTCCTTGAGAGTGATTTATTTAACTCTGGGGTTCGTCCGGCAATTAACGTAGGTATTTCGGTGTCACGTGTGGGAGGTAGTGCTCAGATTAAGCCAATGAAAAAAGTATCAGGTACACTCAAGCTTGATCAGGCTCAATACCGAGAATTAGAGGCTTTTGCGAAATTTGGTTCTGACCTTGATCCTGCAACAGCAATGGTGTTGGATAAGGGACGTAAGAATGTTGAACTGCTTAAGCAAGGACAATACAAGCCTTCACGTGTTGGCCATCAGGTAGCATTAATATATTGCGGTACGCAAGGGCTATTAAACGAAGTGCCAGCTGATTCAATTAAAGCATGGGAACAAGAGTATGTTGAGACATTGGATGTTAGACACCCGGATTTAATTGCTGAAATTGAAAAAGGGGCATATAGTGACGAAATTACAAGCAAACTTGCAGAAGTTGCTGCTGATGTTGCATCACAATTTGTAAAGGAGTAATATGCCGAATTTAAAGGATATACGTATTCGAATCAACTCTGTTAAAACGACTAGGCAGGTAACTAGCGCTATGAAAATGGTGTCGGCTGCTAAGTTTAAAAAAGCACAGGATGATATCTCGCATATCCGTCCATATGTGGAAAGGCTTGCTGGTATTATCTTTGATTTGAGTCAGTCGTTGGAAGAAGGTGTTGAATTTGAATGGTCAAAGGAGCGAGAGCCAAATAAAATATTGTTGGTGACCTTGTCTTCAAACCGAGGTTTGTGTGGTGGATTTAACAGCAGTGTGATTAAGGAGACAGAAAAAGTCATTAAAACTCAATTTCATTATCAGTTTAAACAAGGTGATGTTGATATTTTGGCTATTGGCAAGCAAGCTCAAAAGATTCTTAAATCACGTGGATATCCTGTTCTTAAAGATTACAATGATTTGTATTCTGATGTTACCTTTGAATCGGTTAAAGAAATTGCTAACGAGGTGATGGAAGCTTATTTGAAAGGTAAATATGATAGGATTGTATTGATTTACAATGAGTTTAAAAATGCGGCAGTTCAGGAAATTCGTTCCGATCAATTTTTACCCTTACAATTAGCTACAGGAGAAGTGAATACGAACACTGTTGATTATATTGTTGAACCTGATAAAGTGGCTTTTATTGAAAAGGTTATTCCTGAAGCATTGCAAACGATGTTCTACAGGGTAGTATTAGAGTCATTGGCTTCAGAACATGGTGCCAGAATGACATCGATGCATAAGGCTACGGATAATGCAACTGAAATGCTAAGTGATCTTCAATTAGTATATAATAAAGCCCGCCAGGGAGCTATTACTACTGAGATTCTTGAAATTGTAGGAGGAGCAGAAGCATTGAAAAAATAGAATATAGATTTATAAAATACAAAGCGCTGAGGTTGTACTTCAGCGCTTTTTTATTGAATTGAAGATCCAATTTAGATTATTATGTCATTATTATTTTCACCTGTTCATATTGTACTTGAATGAACAAAAGAGGTTATAGGGTGCCTAATCACCTTTTATAATACTTTTTTTCTTTAATAATATTTATCTATTTTTAGTCTGGAGTTTATTAATTGGAGACCAGATACCAATAAAAACGGGGAGTATCCGAAAAGCCTTAAGAGTAGGAACCTTAACCAAACCTATTATGACTAATAATTGCCCAAGTGTGGAGAAATGCCCAATTTTTACTGGCTTGCTAAAAGACAAAAGTATGACTACAAAGTCGTATCAGAGTCAATTCTGTACTGCAGGAACATCAAAATACACAGCATGTAAACGCTTTATGACGAAGAACAAATACGGAATTTGTCCACCTGACTTATTGCCGAATTGTACATTAGATCTTGATCAAATAGCTGCTAAGTACAAGTTGGTATTGAACTAGTTCTCATCAACTGTTAGTATTGGATGTTTTTGAATGTTGTTGTTCAACGTATTCTTTGGGTGATACGCCATAATAGGCCTTAAAGGATGTTGAGAAATGGGATAGACTTGTATACCCTAACGAGTAGGCCACTTCACTAATGTTTAGCTTTTTATTCACTAAAATATAAGCGGCTTGTTTCATCCGTACGTTTTTTATTAAATCTCTGGCAGATTGATTTGTTATGTCTTTTAGTTTGCGATGCATATGTACGCGACTTATACCAACTCCATCTGCCAGCAGTTCAACATTTAATTCGCTGCTTGAAATGTTATCTTTAATAATGCTCATTACTTTTTGCATTAATAATTCATCGTGCGATTTGATCTCAATAGGCTCGAGTTGATATTTCTCTGCCTTTTTCTCAAGCATAGCAGCAATCTTTTGCCTGTTATCAATCAGATTAGCTATTGATTTCTTCAAGAAATCAGAGTTAAATGGTTTCACCAGATACATATCGGCTCCGGTTTCAATACCTTCGGCTTTATCTTCTTCTTTTGATAATGCGGTTAAAAGTATTATGGGAATATGGCTTGTTTCAATATTGCGCTTTACTTTTTTACAGAAGGTAATACCGTCCATTATTGGCATCATGATATCACTAATAATCAGGTCCGGCATAACATTTAATATATTAGCATGAGCCTGCTGACCGTTTTCGTAGGAGACAACTTTATATTTTTGAGATAATTCATTAACCAGATAGGTGCGAATATCTACTTCATCTTCCAAGATCATGATTTTATAATTCGTCTTTGGTTTATGATCAACTCCAGAAGATTTTAACATCGGGGTATGGCGAAAAGAATTCAGAGGCGTTGGAAGGGCATTTTCGTCATTAATCAAATCATTTTGTGGCAGATGAGAATTGCCCATGGGCAGATGAATCACAAATGTGGTGCCTACCCCATTAGGCCCAGTTTGGGCATATAATTGGCCTTTATGTATTTCAACCAAAGAACGAGATAGGTGCAAGCCAATTCCTGTTCCGGTAATGTTTCTTGTTTCGCTTGAATGAACCTGATAAAATCGTTCAAAAATCTTTTCCAATTCAGTTTTTTTAATACCAATACCACTATCAACTACCTTAATGATCAAATTGTCTTTTTCTGACTTTTTAACTGACTCAATATGAATGTTAACTGTCCCATTGTTGTTGGTAAATTTAAATGCATTGGACAGCAGGTTAATGATTACCTTTTCAAAGTTCAGAGGATCTATCCATACCTTAAGGTTTTTGTTTTCGCAAATAATGTCAAAGTGGATAGATTTTGATTTGGCCACATACTGATAGGATAGAGCGACTTCATTAATGAAATCAAAAATATTGGTCTCCTGGTATTTGATTAGCATTTGTCCTTTGTCGATTTTTCTGACATCAAGTAGTTGATTAATTAGTCGGAAGATTCGATTGGCATTCTGTTGCATTATTGAATACAGTCTTGATGTTTCTTCATCTGCCTTTTGGGAAAGTAGTTTATCAAGAGGATCGATTATTAAACTTAGCGGTGTTCGAATTTCATGGGAGATATTGATGAAGAATTGCATTTTTTTATCATTCAATCGTTCCACTTCAATACGTCTAAATTTTTCCTTATACAATTGTATGATATAATAGATGAGCGCCAGTGAAATAATAAACCAGAGTGATTTAGCCCATCTTGTTTTATACCAAGGGGGATGAATAATAATGGTAAGCGATCTTACTTCTGAAAATTGTTTTTTATCAACACCGCGTACTTTAAATTGATAAGTGCCATGAGCCAGGTTGGTGTAGGTGGCAGTTCTGTTTATCGAATTTCCCTTGTGCCAATCATTATCAAATCCTTCCATCATGTATTGATAGGTAATTCGTTCCTGATTAGCCAGATCAATAGATGTGAAACCAATGGAAAAAACGTTATCTATTTCAGCCAGTTGCACTGTGTCGGCCATTACTATTGAACGATTAAGAATAGTATGTGTACCTGATTGATCCCCAATTTTAACTTCCTCATTAAAGCGGGCCAGATAGGTCAACATGACTTCCGGGGCTTTGGTTTGGAAAGAATCGTAATTTTTCTTTACCTCAGTAAGTCCATTTATTCCTCCAAAGAATAGCTTATTGTCCGGGCTTTGGTAAGCTGAGTTGCGGGTGAATTCGTTGGCTTGTAATCCATCGGATGCAAAATAATTCACAATGGTGTTTTCTTTAGGATTTAATCGACTTAAGCCTTTATGTGTACTTAACCAAAGATTTTGATGCTCATTCTCATTAATTGCACAGATTACATTGCTGGCTAATCCATCCTCATGATTATATATTATGAACTGGGATGCAGTATCCTCAATTTTAACGAGTCCCCCAAAGGTGCCTGCCCAAATGTTACCAGCCTTATCAGAAATAATATTGTATACGACATTGCTTGGCAAGTAATGATTTTCAACTGAATATATTTTAACTTCTTGTTTTTTGAGATTTACATATACCAAACCATCATAGGAGCCAATCCAGAAGTTATTATCCTTATCTACATGTATATCATTGACCCATTGCGGAATTAAGCTGTTAAGTGAATCGTTTAATTCCAGTCCGCGTTTGAATTGATCTGATTTGGGATTGAAATGTACAATACCTGCCCCAAAGGTACATAACCAGAAACCCTGGTCATCACTATTTCTGATGCATGTAATTATATCTGCAGGTATGCTATTAGGATCGTTGGGATCATTTCGATAGAAGCGAGTTTCCCCATTTAGTTTATTGTATCTAAATAGACCATTGGCATAGGTGCCTGCCCATAAAAATGTGTCATCAGAAGCATTAACACTCATAATACTATTGCCATCTATCTTACCCTCCTTATTTCGAAGAAGAATATGATTTACGGTTTTATTTTCTTTATCAAGTGAATATAAACCATCACCATCTGTTCCTATCCAAATATTGTTTCTATCTCCATCGATAGCCGAAACACAACTTGATCCAATACTGTTCTCTCCAAAAGCCTTATAACCATAGGTTTCAAATAAGGTGGTCGATTCAGGGAATAGGAATAGACCTTTTTGAAATATACCGGCCCAAATATTTCCAGATTGATCTTCAATAATGGAGTGAATTTTACTTTTTGAGAAATCAAAACTTGAACTAGGAGGGGCATGAGCCTCCAACTGTTTTGTTTGTATATTGAATAATCGCATCCCATTACCATCTGTGCCAACCCAAAGGCGTTTTTTAGAATCAAAAAGTAATGATTTCACAGGCAATCTATTTTGATCCCTTGCACCGGATTTAATGCGTTCAATTTTGTTTGTGCTTTTATTTAAACGACATAAGCCACCTTTAAGACTACCAATATAAATATGGTTTTCATCATCCTGGCAAATACTGGTAATGTCATTTGAAGGTAATGACACATCTTGTTCAGAGCTACTGGAATAGTGGTGTATTTCTTCCGTTTCTGGGTTAAAAGAATTAACACCATTGTTGTCGGAGCCAATCCAAATTAACCCGTCTTCATCCTCGAAAATAGTACGGATGTTTAAACTGCAAAACCGTTTGTTTAAACGCGTAGAGTATCGTTGTCGCTGTGTTTTTTTGTCAAATTTTATTAGTCCTGAACCAAAAGTAGATACCCAAATGTCTCCTGATCTGGATTCAATTATACCGGTCACAAATGGATGAATCTGCGTATCCTCTATAAAGAGTTTAATTTCACTAAAGGTATTGTTGGCATGAGAATATACCTGAAGGCCATTAACCAAACCAATCCACATTTGATTCTTTGAATCTTCGGTTATGGTATTAATATAATTGTCTTTGAGTTGGTTTTGATGTTGGCTAAAGCTTTTAAATTGAATGCCATCAAATCTGTTTAACCCATCTTCAGTTGCAATCCAGATAAAACCAAAATGATCTTGGTACACCATATTGATTAAGCTATTAGATAAGCCTTCATTGTAGTCAAAGAAGCGTTTGTTTTGCCCACTTATTTGTGAAAAAAACAAAGAAAATAACAGGCTTAAAACAATAATAAAACGAATCAACATACCAATCCTATCAGTTAGCTAAGCGTAAAATAGAAAAAATGTGCCACTTTTTGATTTCAAAAATCAAAAATACAGGTAATCAGGCTGGTATGTAACCATTGTTAAATAAAATGTAACGCACATGAAAGTAATGTAACGCATACTAAAGTCATTGTAACACACGAAAACAGCAATTTTCGATCTCTCATCTAGTTTTGCAGAGTAAGTTTTTATGTGAAAAAATCTGTTTGTTATGATGAAGAGAACAAGCTTAAGTTCTGTTAAAAATGTATTCCTAATGGCGATGTTGATTCTTCTGTCAATATCATGTAATTCAATTGAAAATTATAAAGATGAAAGCATGTCATTCGAAAGTCGTGTTGATGACTTGGTAAGTAGAATGACCTTGGAAGAAAAAGTATCTCAATTAAGTTATACTTCCCCTGCAATTCCTCATTTGGGCATTCCTGAGTATAACTGGTGGAATGAATGTTTGCATGGCGTTGGTCGAGCAGGCATTTCTACCGTATTTCCACAAGCTATTGGAATGGCAGCCATGTGGGACGATAGTACCATGTTTACTATTGCTGATGCGGTATCAGATGAGGCAAGGGCTAAATATCATGACTTTGTAAAACAAGATAAAAGAGGCATTTATCAGGGCTTGACCTATTGGACACCTAACATTAATATTTTTCGCGATCCACGATGGGGACGTGGTATGGAAACCTATGGTGAAGATCCTTATCTGTCAGGTAAATTGGGCGTAGCTTACATCAAAGGGCTTCAAGGGAATGATTCCAAATATTTTAAGCTCATTGCCACAGCCAAACATTTTGCAGTTCATAGCGGACCAGAGGCTACACGACATAGTTTTAATGCGGTTCCAAGTGAATATGATTTTCTGGAAACCTATAGTCCTCAATTTAAAATGGTTGTTGAAGATGCTCATGTGTATTCGGTAATGTGTGCTTACAACAGTTATAAAGGACAACCTTGTTGCGGCAATACTGAGTTGTCGGATTTACTTCGTGAGACATGGGATTTTGATGGTTATATCGTTTCTGATTGTTGGGCTGTCAAAGATTTCTATGCACAGGACGCTCATGAAATAGTAAATACGAAGGCAGAAGCTGCAGCTATTTCATTAAAGGCCGGGACTGATCTAAACTGTGGAGATTCATATCCGGCTTTAGTTGAAGCTGTGAAATTGGGCTATGTTAGCGAAAAAGAAATTGATGTTTCGGTCAAGCGCCTAATGCTGGCTCGAATGAAGTTGGGCATGTTTGATGCTGATGAGAATGTGCCATTTTCTGAAATTCCATACGAGGTGGTTAACTCTGACAAACACCAGAATCTGGCTTTGGATGCAGCTCGTAAATCAATTGTACTTCTGGAGAATAAAAACAAAATTCTACCATTCTCAAAGGAAATAAATAAAGTAGCCGTAATCGGACCCAATGCCAATGATGTAGACGTTCTGCTTGGCAATTATCACGGATATGCATCCAATCCAATTACCCCATATATGGGTATTAAAAATAAGTTACCCAACGCTGAGGTTAGCTATACTCCGGGTTGTCGATTGGCAGATGGCTTGCCAATTCTTACTCCAATCCCGACAAGAGTGTTGTTCGCTGATAAGCAAAAAAGCATTTCAGGGTTTACGGCTGAATATTTTAATAATAAGGCATTTAATGGCAAACCTATATTGCGCAAAATTGACCAAAACATTGATTTCCAATGGTGGGATAAAGCTCCAAATACTGTATTGAACGCAGATACTTTTAGTGTTAGGTGGACTGGTGTATTGGTACCGGAACGCACCGGTCGTTATGCCATAGGTATTGAAGGTTTTCCTCAAATTAATTTATCTGTTGATGACAAGCAGTTAATCACTTATAGTGATGTACACCACCCCCGCAAAAACTATGAATACCTCCATCTTGAAAAAGGTAAAAGCTATGAAATTAAGGTGGAGTATGTTCAAGATAAAACGGAGTATGCAAGCGCTCATCTCCTTTGGGAAGCGCCTCGGCCAAATATGAAGAAGGAGGCGATTGAAATGGCCAAATCTTCGGACCTTGTGGTATTGTGCATGGGGTTAAGTCCATTGCTTGAAGGCGAAGAAATGAAGGTGAAAGTGGAAGGCTTTGCCCATGGTGATAGGGAAGATATCAAACTTCCGGCTACTCAAACAGAATTAATTAAAGCGATACATGCTACAGGTAAGCCTTGCGTTTTAGTATTACTTAATGGTAGTGCTCTGGCTTTTAATTGGGAAGCCGAAAATATACCAGCCATTCTTGAAGCATGGTATCCCGGTCAGGCAGGTGGAGCTGCAATAGCCGATATTATTTTTGGCGATTATAATCCTTCAGGCCGATTGCCTTTAACTTTTTATAAGTCTGTTGACCAACTCCCACCTTTTGATGATTACAGCATGGAAGGGAAGACCTACCGCTACTTTAAAGGCGATGCTTTATACCCATTTGGTTATGGCCTAAGCTATACAGAGTTTGAATATTCTGAACTCATAATTCCTGAAAATTTAAGTGCCGGAGAGGATATTCATGTTTCCATTAAAGTAAGTAACAAAGGTAAAATGGCGGGTGATGAGATTGTACAGTTATACGTCAGTCATCCTCAACAAATAAATGCAAAAGCGATTCGCACACTTAAAGGATTCAAACGAATTAATCTTGAAGCTGGAGAATCACAAATAGTGAGCTTTAAGCTAAGTCCTATGGATGTGGCCTTGCTTAATGAAAACCTCGTTTATGAAGTTGGAGAAGGTGAGTTAATAATTGGTGTTGGTGGACAGCAAACCATATCGCAGTCATTCTCAAATGTGGCTACTCAAAGCATTTTGGTTAATGCCATTAATGGCGAACCATACCTACTAAAATAATACATGTCAAAAAAAAGGCAGAGAATAAGGCTTATGGTCATTGATTCAATGCCGGATAATTAAATCTAAAGTTTATGAAAAAAAAGATGAAATTTTTTAGAAAGAGTTCATTGCTCTTCCTTTTGATTTGTCTGCAAATGCCCCTATTTGCACAAAACATTAAGGTTAGTGGTACTGTTACTGACGCCTCTGGGGGACCCATCCCCGGTGTTAACATTACGGTTAAAGGAACTACAAATGGAACCATTTCGGGTGGAGATGGAAATTATTTTCTTGAAGCACCTGGCAATGCAGAATTAGTATTTCAGTTTATTGGTTTTACCAGTCAAACCATTCAATTGAATGGACAAAGTACCTTGAATGTAGTCATGCAGGAAGAGTACACCGATTTGGATGAAGTTGTTGTGGTTGGTTACGGTACCACTAAGGCACGTGATTTAACCGGAGCCATTAGTAAAGTTAAAGCTGAAGATTTAGGCAATCAGCCAGCAGTATCAATCGATCAGGCCTTACAAGGAAAAGTTTCCGGGGTTACCATTTCTCAAAACTCAGGTGCGCCGGGAGGCGGTATTTCAGTTCGCGTGCGTGGTATTACATCTTTAACAGGAAGTAATGAACCTCTATATGTTATTGATGGAGTGCCTTTGGATGGTAATTCAAGCAACGATAGTTTTAGTTTTAATACAATGGGTGGTGAAAGCGGACAAACAAAGGTGAGTGCACTTTCAACCATTAATCCTTCTGACATAGTATCCATTGAAGTTTTAAAGGATGCTTCGGCCACAGCCATTTATGGATCCAGAGCTTCAAATGGTGTAATCCTTATCACAACTAAAAGTGGTGAAAAAGGAAAATCGAAAATTACGTACGATGGCTACTATGGAGTACAGGAGTTAACCAAGCGCATTGAGGTCATGGATTTGCCTCAGTATGCAACATACCTGAATGAAATTAACGTGCAAAATGGTCAGGATCCGAAGCCGGCATTTCGTCGTCCTGAGCTATTAGGACCGGGTACCGATTGGCAGGATGAAATTTTTCGAGTAGCACCAATCACTAATCATCAGGTATCTATTTCTGGGGGTAACGAAAAAACAAAAGCCTATAGCTCAATTAACTACTTTAAGCAGGATGGTATACTTATTAATACAGACTATAGACGTTTTGCATTACGCCTGAATCTGGAACATAAGGTGAATGACTGGTTTAAATTTGGAAATACCATCACAGCCAGTAATGGTAAGGAAAATATTGCCTATAACGATAGTGAAGACGGTGTTATTATGGGGGCGCTTCGTCAGTCGCCAGAAGTTCCGGTGTATTATTCAGATGGAAGCTGGGGTGGACCTAGTGCTGCTGATGGAGTTGGAACAGGTGGTGGATATAACCCAGTGGCCTGGTCTACTATTCGCTCCTCTCAATTAGAGCGTAATAAAATATTGGGAACCTTATATGCGGATATTAACTTCTTAAAAGAATTGAAATTGAGAAGTGAATTGGGTTATGACTTTAACTTCAATAAGATGGCTTCATTTAATCCCTCTTACGAAATTGGTGATCAGGTGAATGAACTGGGAACCTCATTTAAATATAATACACATAGTTTTTACTGGATTATTAAAAACTTCCTGACCTATAGCAAAGAAATTGGGAAGCATAACATGACTTTCATGGGCGGACATGAAGCACAGCAATCTACGTGGGAACAGATTCAGGCAAGTCGTGGTGGTTTTATTCAAAATGAATTAACGGCATTGGCACTCGGGGATTCAGAAACGGCAGGAGCTACAAGTATGCAGAATACCTGGGCCATGCAGTCGTTTTTTGCAAGAGCAAATTATAGTTTTAATAGCAAATATCTTTTGACCGCAACTTTCCGTGCTGATGGGTCTTCCAATTTTGGACCGAATAACAAATGGGGCTATTTTCCATCTTTTTCAACAGGATGGGTAATGAGTGAAGAGCCCTTTATGGAAGGTGTAAAAGGCGTATTGGATTGGGTTAAAATCCGCGCAGGCTATGGTGAAGTAGGAAACCAAAATATTGGAGCTTACGCCTACGGGCAGTCTTTAAATACGGTTACTTCAGCTTATGGGCCGGCTTTTATTCCGGGTAACATTGCCAATCCGGATGTAAAGTGGGAGACCACCACCTCTACTAATATTGGTGTTGAGCTTGGGTTTATCAATAACCGCATCAATCTGGATGCTGACTTTTATATTAAGCGTTCAAAGGACTTCTTGTATCAGTTGCCAATGGCCTACTATTATGGTAGAGAAGCATTTTCAGCACCTTATGTCAATTTGGGTGAAATGACTAATACCGGTTTTGACTTTACGTTAAACACAGTTAATTTCAGGAAAAGTAGTGGCTTTAGTTGGAATACAAGTTTTGTTTTCTCAATGTACAAGAATGAGTTGACCCAGTTGGCTGATGCAAACTCAACCATAAATCAGGTAATTCAGTTTAATCAAACGGTTACTCAAACTTCGGTGGGTAATCCTGTTGGGCAGTTTTATGGTTTTATAACCGATGGTATTTTTAAAAGTGTGGAAGAGATACAGAATTCACCAACACAAGAGGAAATTAATGAGGAAGGTGGAACCTGGGTTGGCGATATCAAATTTAAAGATGTTAACGATGACGGTGTAATTAATGATGCCGACCGAAGCATAATTGGCAGCCCACACCCTGACTTTACCTTTAGTTTATCGAACAACTTGAATTATAAGAATGTGGATTTTGCCTTTACTTTTTATGGATCATATGGAAATGATGTATTGAATTGGACGAGAAAGGTGACTGAAGGAATGACAGATTCATATGCTAACCAATCAGTAAAAGTTGCGGATCGTTATACGCCTGATAATACGGATACAGATATGCCTCGCTACATGCAAGGTGATCCTAATGCCAATGCCCGAGTTTCAGATCGATATGTAGAGGATGGATCATTCCTGAGAATACAGAATGTAACATTGGGTTATACTTTACCAAAACGTTGGTTAGATAAAACCAAGGTAATATCCGGATTGAGAGCCTATTTCACAGTGCAGAATATGTACACTTTCACCAAGTATTCGGGATATGATCCTGATATTGGAGGTCATAGCAACAATGCCTTATTAACGGGAGTTGATAACGGACGTTACCCTGTGCCACGCACTTATATGCTAGGTTTAAAGCTTGATTTTTAATCACGTACCATTTAAAAGTCTAAGAAATGAATACAAATAAGATATTAGGAATAGTATTGTTATTGCTTACCTTTTCGGCATGTTCCAAAGAATTTTTGGAGATTGCGCCTGAAGATCGCTTAACAATTGATAATTATTATAACAACGATAAACAGTTATACACAGGCGGCGCATCTTTATACAACCGTCCATGGTTTTACTTCAACGAAAAGTTTGTGCTTTGCATGGATGTATATGCGGGTAATGCTTGTGGCGACTACGTTGATATAGCACAGTTTAACAAGTTTGCGGTTTTTGCAGCCAATCAATTCTCAACTGAAGGTTACCAGTCTCTTTATTCTGTTGTAGCCTATTCAAATAGTTTATTGGATATAGTCCAAAATAAAGTAGGACCGGCTGTTACGCAAGAAGCCAAAGATCACTCAAAGGGTGAAGCCTTGTTTATGCGTTCGCTGGCATACTACTTTTTAGTACGAACATACGGACCGGTACCAATTTTGGAGAATATCAATCAGTATGGTACCGATGTACCTGTTTATCGAAATCGTGTTGAAGATGTGTATACACTGATTGAACGTGATTTATTGGAAGCAGCAGAAATACTTCCCTTGGCCTGGGCAGACTCCGATGCAGGACGTGCCACCAAAGGTGCAGCCAACGGATTATTGGCTGAAATGTATTTAACCTTAAACGATTATGCTAATGCTAAATTGTATGCCGATAAAGTAATCAATAGTGGGGAGTATGCTCTGATGCCAAATTATGCTGACAATTTTCATCCAGCCAATAATAATTGCATCGAATCGGTATTTGAATTACAATGGGTTTCACCACCTCAGGGAGAGCACTGGTATTATACCAATACACATCAAGCGTATTTGGCAGCTGCTGGTAAACTCTCAGCAACGGGTGATGGATGGGGAACATTTTTCCCAAGTTTAGATTTACTGCGCAGCTATGAAGATGGTGATTTGAGACGTCAACCAACAGTAATGGATAAAGGATATTTTTATCCTGAGTTAGTGACCAAGGAAGGTGGGTATTTAGTTGAAAATTCTATGACTGCTAACTACGCCGGATTCCGCAAATATGTTGTGGGATCATCAGAGGAATGGCCAGGTGTTAACTTTATGAATACAGATATAAATACACATATCTTCCGATATTCTGAGATATTATTGATTCGTGCTGAAGCCATATTAGGTAATGCAGCATCAACTACTGATGCAACTGCGCTGGCTGATATGAATGCGGTTAGAGAACGTGCCGGACTGGATCCTTTATCGAGCATCTCTTTGGATGATATTCTTCGGGAGAGAAGAGTTGAGCTGGCAATTGAAAGTGCAGACAGATGGTACGACCTGGCACGAATTGACAGGGCTAAGGCCAATGAGATTCTATCCAATACAGATAGAGCCTATCTGGCTGATCGTAATGATCCTGAAAGTGGTAGTGCCGGAGGAGGTCGTTTTGTGGTACCTAAAGAAAGCGACTATCTATTACCTTATCCACAGGTTGAAACAGATATTAATCCATTGCTGTTTGAAACGCCTGTAGCATATGAATTTACGACTAAATAAATCCATTATTATGAAGCGAATTTTTAATAATTATATACTGGCTGCCGTCTTAGTAGGCTTAATGTCTGCCACGATTTCATGTAAAAAAGAGGAGACCTACAATCCTAAGATTTCGGTTATAAATTCAACAAATGAAGACATAACCAGTCCCTCCCAAGGATTTCCCGGCGATTTAATTGTAGTAGAGGGTGTGGAGTTAGACCAAATGAGAAGCATCGGTTTTGCTGCCGGGACTGACACAGTAAATGTTGTGTTTAATCCAGTTTTAAACTCATCTGTGGCTGTGATGTTTGATGTACCTTTTGATGAAACTAAAGGAAGTCAACTGGGCACGCAACAAATTGTATTTACCAATGTAAATGGCAAAGTGGTTTCAGAGCCTTTTGAGATTCTTCAGCCGGAGCCAGTAATTCGTTTGTTCGAACCGGCTCGCCCTAAGGCAGGTGAATCCACCATTATTGAAGGCTTATGGTTTCAGAACCTTCAGGCTGTTACTTTTGCTGGTGAGCTGGCCGATTATATGCAATTATCATCTACTCAGATACAGTTAAACTTACCAAATGATGCTAAGCCAGCTGAGGTTGTAGTAACAACATCAATGGGAAGCGTTAGTGCTGACCTTGACGTAGACATAGGTTATAATGTGTATTTATATAACGATTTTGATGGTGGTGGATTATATCCTACAAACGACTGGCGTAATAATGGGGACATTACCGATGCGGTTGTATTTAGCAGTGCAAATGGATATGATGGCAATTATGCCGAGTTTACATGGAGTGGATCAACCACAAATGGATGGGGTAATGCAGAACCTAATTCTGGCGCTAATCCTGGTATTACTGAAACGGATCCAGCAAAAGTTATTTTCATGTTTGAGGTGTATTGTACCAGTGCTGCAGGTACATCAATGCAAATCCAAATTGATGATGGTGGAACGGTTTGGGCTCACGATTACACTTTCTCAGCTGATGAGCTCGGTAAATGGGTAACTGTAGAGATGAGTACCTATGATTTCGGTCGAGGCTATGACCCTTCAAATCAAACTCGTGATATGGATTTGGCCAACATTAGTTACATTAAAGTTGGAATCAATGGATGGACAGGTATAGTGCCTTCTACTGTACGAATCGATAACATGAGGTTTCATGGTTATTATTAATTAATTCGATGTCATGACCCAGCTCTTTATTAGTTATTGAGCATGTCTTAAAGAGTTGGGTCAGGCATTTTTATCCAGGTTTACAACACAACTTATTATGAAATTAATTATAAAGTCTATTGCTTTTATTGCACTTCTTCATATTGTCAGCTGCGGCAAAAAGGAAGAGCCGGCACCGAGTTTATCTGCGCCTTTAGCTTTAAATCCATCCGGGATAACACAAAACTCATTCTTAGCAAAATGGGTAAGGGTAAGCAATGCTGAGTCTTATTTACTTGATGTATCGGCCAATCGTGATTTTAGTTCTTTTGTTGATGGTTATCAGTCCTTAGCAGTTAATGGGGTAGATCATGAAGTTATGGACCTAGAAGCTAATACCGCCTATCATTACAGACTTAGAGCCAAAAGTAGCAGTGCTGAATCAAGCAACTCAAATGTAGTTAGCTTAACCACTTTAATACCAGAAGGGATTCCATTAAAGGATGCAGCAAAGAATTTTTACATCGGTAATATTGTACAATCTAACCGGCTCACTGGCAAGCATCAGGAAATACTTGGCTCTGAATTCAGTAGCATTAGTGCTGAGTACGAAATGAAAATGAACATTATGTATCCCAATGAAGGTGCCTACAACTGGACAGCTGCCGATGCCATAGTTAATTTTGCACATGATAATGGTTTAAACATGCATGGGCATGCCTTAATCTGGCACAATGCCACGCCCGATTGGGTTGAAAACTATGCAGGTACAGATGCTGAGTTTGAAGCCATGATAGAGGATTACATAAAAACTGTAGTTGATCGATATAAAGATAAAGTGAGCTCTTGGGATGTGGTGAACGAGGCCATATTGGATGGTTCAGGAGATTATCGAAATTCAGTGTTTTATCAGCGAATGGGTAAGGATTATATTACCAAATGCTTTCAATGGGCCAGAGAAGCTGATCCGGATGTAGTGCTGTTTTACAACGATTACAGTATTTGTAGTGATGCTACAAAACAAAGCGCCATTTTTACAATGATCGATGAGCTTCAAAACAATAGTGTACCTATTGATGGGCTAGGTTATCAATTACATATTTCATACAATTATCCGTCACGTGATGATATTGTTAGTGCAGTCAACAAGTCGGTTGATCGTAATTTAAAGGTACATTTCTCGGAACTAGACATAAGAGCTAACCCAAATAATGATTTGAGTAGCTTAACTCAATCTAGGTCACTTGCGCAGAAAGATAAGTTTAAGGAGCTGGCTGAAATATATTCAGCACTACCTGATGACAATAAATATGCTTTAACCCTGTGGGGATTGAAAGATGATGAATCGTGGTTGCTCGACTTTCATGGCCATATCGACTGGCCCTTATTATACGATGCATCGTTTAATGAAAAGGATGCCTACTATGGATTTCTTGAAGGTTTAATGAAGAACTAGAGGATATTGGCTTGTTTAATAGCAGGTAGAGAGAATGGAAAGTCTTTATTGGCAGACTAGATAAAAGGCACTTGCATCCTGATACTTGATAATTACATCTTGAAACTTTTTTGATGAATACAAATACTAAAATCTCAGTTGTTGAAAAAATTGGATATAGCCTTGGCGATTTGGCTGCCAACTTAATTTTTCAAACACTAATGACTTTTCTGGCTTTTTTCTATACCGATGTCTATAAAATACCACCGGCCAGTGCTTCTGCTATTATCTTTTCTGGCGGAATGATTGGTGCTTTTTTTAACCCTATTATGGGCGCCATTGCTGACCGAACAAAAAACCGATGGGGTAAGTTTCGTCCCTGGATATTATGGACAGCGATACCGTTTGGAGTATTTGCCATATTAGCCTTTAGTACGCCTGATTTCGGACCAAAAGGAAAGATAGCTTACGCATTAATCACTTATATTCTATTGGTATTAATTTACTCGGCCAATAACTTACCATATGCAGCCTTAAGTGGTGTGATTACCGGAGATATGGCTGAACGAAATAGCATTTCGTCTTATCGTTTTGTGGCTGTAATGATTGCGCAGTTTACCATTCAGGGCCTATTACTGCCTTTAGTATTAATATTTGGCGATGGCGACAAAACATTGGGATTCGAGCGGGTGATGACGGTGTTTTCAGTTGTTGGAGTAATTTTCTTTTTAATTACGTTTCTAACGACTAAAGAACGTATTAAGCCAGCTGTAGAACAAAATTCATCTTTAAAAGATGATTTGAAAGATTTGATGAAAAACAAACCCTGGATAGCGATGTTGGTGTTAACCATTTTCATCTTTATCACTCTAGCACTTAAGGGGGGAATGTATGTTTATTATTTTGATAATTATTTAAATGAAGAGGGCTTAGTGGCATTCTTGCGTCAAATTCACTTTAGCTCAATGATCGAGGGCTTAAAGACTTCTTTACCCGGATTTGATTGGCCCGATGACGCTGTTACTTCGGCTTTTAGTTTATTCAATGCCGGTGGTATTATTTTTATGATTGTTGGGATAGCCTTTTCAAAACCACTAGCTGACCGTTTTGGTAAACGCGATGTGTTTGCTATAGCCTTATTTATTTCGGCATTATGCGTTTTGGCCTTTTGGTTTTTTCCACCACATGCCATTGCTCTTGCTTTTATAAGTCAGATCCTACATGGATTTTTCTATGGTATTACCATCCCACTTTTATGGGCTATGATTGCTGATGTAGCTGATTATTCCGAATGGAAAAATGGACGACGGGCAACTGCAATAATATTCTCTGCAATGATTTTTGGCTTAAAAGCTGGACTAAGTATAGGTGGATCCTTGGTAGCAGGAATCTTGGCAGCTTATGGGTATAATGAAGAATTAGCTGTTCAGTCGGAACAAACTATTGCCGGTATCCAGCTATCCGTGAGTGTATTTCCAACTATTACTTTCCTTATTGGACTCGCCTGTTTATTATTCTATGAAATTAATAAAACGATGGAAGTAGAAATTGAACAGGAACTAAAGGCAAGAAGAACGAATTAAAACATAAAAAAATGAATAAAACGATTCAATCAATCATATTGCTGGTTTGTGCAATACTTGTTGCTTCATGCCAACCTGTACCAGACCAAACCATAAGCGAAGCCGGATTGGCTGAGGTTTATGCCGACCATTTTTTAATCGGAACAGCTTTAAACTCTCTTCAGGCAGAAGGTAAGGATACAGCCGCATTAAAATTGGTGAGTAAGCACTTTAATTCTATTGTGGCTGAAAACTGCATGAAAAGTGAAGTGCTTCAACCAAAAGAAGGCGTTTTCGATTTTACATTATCTGATCAATTAGTTGAGCTTGGAACAGCACAAAAAGCCTTTATTGTAGGTCATACTTTAGTCTGGCATTCTCAGACACCCGATTGGATTTTTGTGAACGAAAATGCAGAAGCTGTAGTTCGGGATACTTTGATTCAACGTATGAAGACACACATCCAAACTGTGGTAGGTCGATATAAGGGCCGGGTTCATGGATGGGATGTGCTTAATGAGGCCCTTAATGAAGATGGCAGCTTAAGAGAGAGCAAGTGGTATACTATTATTGGACCTGAGTATATCGAGTTGGCATTTCAGTATACGCATGAGGCCGATCCGGAAGCTGAGTTATATTACAACGATTATAACATGTATAAGCCGGAGAAGCGCGATGGAGCTCTACGAATGATAAAGAATTTACGCGCCAAAGGACTAAAAGTACATGCTATTGGAATGCAGGCGCACTATGGTTTGGGAATGGATGTGTTTAATGATATTGAAGCAAGTATTCAGGCTTTTTCAGCTGAAGGTTTACAAACCATGATAACTGAGTTGGATGTATCCGTATTGCCTTTTCCAACAGAAGAAATCACGGCTGAAATTAGTCAAACTTATGCTAATAAAGCTGAATTCAATCCTTACTTACAAACTCTTCCGGACAGCATTCAAAATGAATTGGCGAATTATTACAGTCAACTTTTTAAATTGTATATCAAGCATGGTGATAAGGTGTCGAGGGTGACTTTTTGGGGTGTAAATGATTCACAAAGCTGGCGTAATTATTGGCCAATTGCCGGACGTACTGATTATCCACTATTGTTTGATCGTCATTCTGATGCTAAACCAGCATTTAATGCAGTAATCAAATTGGCTCAAGCAGAGTAAAACTAATAAATGATTGATATGCGAATGAAATCAAGATATCTGGTTAAAGATCTATATACAGCTGATCCATCAGCTCATGTTTTTGAGGAGAAACTCTTTATTTATCCCTCACATGATATTGAATCTGGAGTACCCGAAAATGATAATGGTGATCATTTTAATATGCGCGATTATCATGCTTACTCAATGGATGATATAAATGGTGAAATTACTGATCATGGTGTGATTCTCGATGTGGATGATGTGCCTTGGGCGAGTCGGCAGATGTGGGATTCAGATGTGGCCTGTAAGGATGGTAAGTATTACCTCTACTTTTCTGCAAAGGATAAAAATGATGTGTTTCATTTAGGTGTTGCGGTAAGTGACACCCCTGAAGGACCATTTAAAGCACAGACACACCCAATGATGGGCAGTTATAGTATCGATCCTTGTGTTTACGAGAATGAAGGAGAAGGTCATTATATCTTTTTTGGTGGTATTTGGGGAGGTCAATTGCAACGCTATCGCGATAATAACGCCATTGAGTGTGGCGCTGAGCCGGCGGATATAGAGGACGCCTTATGCCCTAAAGTGGCTCGCCTTAGTGATGATATGCTTGAGTTTGCTGAAGCGCCAAAAGATTTACTGATTTACAATGAAAATGGTGAGCTCTTAAGAGCTGGTGATCATGACAGACGCTTTTTTGAAGCCTCATGGTTGCACCAATATAAGGGTAAGTATTATTTCTCGTATTCAACCGGAAACACACATAAGTTGTGCTATGCCATCAGTGATAATTTATATGGCCCATATACCTATCAAGGTGTAATTCTTACCCCGGTTGTTGGCTGGACAATTCACCATTCCATTTGTGAATTCAAAGGCAAGTGGTACTTGTTTCATCATGATAGTGTGCCATCAGGAGGTAAAACCTGGTTGCGCAGCATGAAGGTACAGGAATTAGAATATACAGAAGATGGTAAAATAATGACCATGGATGGAATGGGTTGATCTTAAATAATCAAACTGTTATGAAAACGAGTTTAATCTTTTTTGCCTTTTTGATTTGCCTGGATCTACTGGGACAATCAACAATGAACGATCAACAAGCTTATTTAAGTCAGTATTTAGGCACATGGAGCAGTGCTGAATCATCAGATGACACTACTTATATTGAAATGAATGTGCAGCCTCGCTTAAATATGCAGGCTGTATCTGTGGATGTTTACAAATGCTCTGAAAAGAGTAAAGCAGGTATTTTAAGTGAAGTCATTGCCTACAATCAGGATATTGATTCCATTGTTGCTTTTGGACAGACTAATATTGCCAGGAGCTTTATTGGAAAAGGTTTATTTATTGATAGTAGTTATTGGGTGATGCATGATCGTAATTTTCTCGATCAACCCACAATGCAAGTTGATTTTAATTTTCTTGATCCAACTGAAGTACTGGTTCAAGGTAAAGACATGACAGATTCAGGAAATGATTGGAAGTTGAGGTATATTAAGCAGAATAGTAGGCGCAAAAATATTGGTATTCAATTGGTATCTGTGAGATACCTAATGGAAAAAGATCCCATAGGAACCTTGATGGTTCTTGGTCGTATGGGATTTAGTTATGTTGAAACCTTTGTGTATAACAAGGGTAGGTTTTATGGAATGACACCACTTGAATTCAAAAAGTTGGTGGAGGATCAAGGAATGAAGTTTAAAGGCTCAATGGTCTTTCAGGATTTACCTGATGTGGAGAACCTCCATCAGGCTATGGCTTGGTGGGGAAAGTGCATATCGGACCATCGAGAGGCTGGTGTGAAATATATGACCACTTCAAATCATCAGGTCCATCAAATGAAAACCAAGGCTGATTTAGATAGGTTCTGCCAGTACTATAATAAAATCGGTCGTTTATGCCTTGAGAATGGGATTGATTTTGCAATCCACAATCATACCGAAGAGTTTTTATTTGTAGATGGTCATCGGGTTTATGATTATTTATTAGCTCATACCAACCCTAAGTATGTTTCGTTTCAGTGTGATCTGTACTGGATGAATATGGCGGGAGTTGATCCGATTGACTATTTTAAAAAATATCCTGATCGATTTATCTCCTGGCATGTAAAAGATGATGCTGAATTAGGCCATAGTGGCAAGATAGATTACAAAAGAATCTATCAACATGCCGAGGAATCAGGACTCGTTTATAATGTTTTTGAAATTGAACAGTTTAAGTTTTCGCCATTAATTAGCATAAACATGGGATTTAGTTTTCTGTTTCATGCTCCTTTTGTTGAAACCTATGGTATAAATGAAGATCGTATTAAGATGTGATAAGATTAAACTAATTTTTGCAAACCTGGATTAATAAAGAAAAGCTGTCTATTGTGTTGGTAGGCAGCTTTTCGCACTTGTTTTGTGCAATATGCATCTCGGTTGATTGTTAAAGCATCAAGCTTGAGTCTTTTAACATCAAGCTTGAACCTTGGAATTTCGAAAGAGATCTTCAGAAGGTCAAAATTGATTGATTTTGTAATAAGTTCCATGTATTTTACATCTCAGTCGATCGTTAAAGCATTAAGTTCGATTTTTTTAATATCAATCTTGAGCCTTGGAGGTTCGATTGAGATCCTCAGAAGGTCAACATTGATTGATTTTGTAATAAGTTCCATGTATTTTACTTCTCAGTCAATCGTTAAAGCATCAAGTTCGATTCTTTTAACATCAATCTTGAACCTTGGAGTTGCGAAAGAGATCTTCAGAAGGTCAATACTGATTGATTTTGCAGTCGTAAGTGTGTGTTTCGGATTTCTGCAATCTTCATAAAAGCATTTAAATGCTGAAGCTAGTAAAAACAATCTGGCCATAAAACCATCGGGAATAGTCTTTTCGACGTGATCTTCACCCATAGCATTCGGTGGATTATTTCTTACTTTTCTTTCTTGAAGATTTTGCCAATGGATTATAATCTAAACTCATTTGAATATATTCAACAAGGTCTTCTTCCATGTCTACGCCATAGGGTTCAACAAAAACATAGCCTTTTAGTGGTCGTCCTGTAAAATCCATTGGTTTACATCCATTTCTACTTAATGCTTTTACGTATTGATCAGGGCCAACTCTGGCCATTAAGTTGTTTTTAACAATACCAATGCACATTTTTTCATCTACCATAAAGGTAAGTCCACCCATCATCTTTTTTTCAGTGTACTGAACTTGTTTCTCTTTGAGGATAATGCGGATACGGTCAGCTAATAATTCATCAAAGGCCATAGTAAGTGTGGTTAGTGAAAAGGATATCCTAGACTAAGATAAGTACGTAATTTAAAGTCGTTGGCATTTGTACCAACACCAAATATTATGGGACCGATAATGCTGTTGATTGCAATGCCTGCACTTGCACCAATAATAAACTCTTCAGCATTAATAACAGTAGGAATAGAATCAAAGCGCCTATCACCAAGATCAACAGAGTAGAGTGTATTAAGAATTACATGACCATAAAAGACTTTGGAGATATTGTAATTAAAATCAATACGAGCCATTCCAAAGTTTTCGACAATTTTCTCGCGATAATTTAAACCAGCAAAAGAAATACCTTTATTTCCATTGTTATACATTGTACCGCCAACAAAGAACATGTCTAAAAATGGTGCATCATGACTAAAGCCACCGATTGAAAGATCTCCTTTTATGTCAAAGCTTTTTGATACAGGAAAATACTTTTGCCAGATTGCCAATCCAGATAAATAGTACTGATGCGGAACCTCAATATATGGGTCAACAAGGAATTTACTCGATTCAGCACCTCGATAGCGTTTATACGAGTCGATGTTTCCATTTAAGGTAAGTTTAAATCTACTCCCTCTGGTAGCAAAATACCTTTTATTTAAAGTATTGAAGTCATAATCGAGTTGAGCTCTATAAAAACCATTTCCAAAACGATCAATCTCATAATCAAACAATTCAGGTATGCCAGAGCGTTGAGATAATAATATTTCTTGCCAGTTCAACTTCACAGATAACATGGACCGCCGTTTAATGGTGAAAAACGCACCTACTGAAGCCTGATTTTTATTGTAGTCAAAGACCCCGTATTTTTTAGAACCTTCTTTGTAAATGGGCATTGGAGTATGTTCGAAATACAGATCTGATAACAAGCCTATCTTCTGTTTTTCCCCTATATAGCCCAAGAACGTGCCTGAAAAGCGTGGATCTTCTGATATATCACCAGTTAAACTTAAGCGACTGTTCTTGACCAAAAGGTTTCGAATTGTCATATTGGCAACAATACCCGCTTTTAATTCATTATCATAGCGAATTGAGAATTTAGCCTTGGCGCTCTTCGATTCTTGGGTATAAAAAATAAGACGGTATTGGCCATCAATCTTATTAATCTCATAGGTAATTTTATCATAAAATCGTGTGCCAAGAAGCCGATTCATACCTTCATTAATGTCTTGGGCTGTAATGGTGTCTCCAGCCTCAAATCCAAGGTTATTGTAGAAAAAACGTAGTGATATATTTTTACGATTTCGAATGTCTATTTCTGAAACTATAATTTCACTTTTAACAAATGGGGGATATTTCATTTCAGGAGGTCCTATAGCATTTATAGAATCTGCTAGCCGTTTAAATTGATCGAACTGTTTACGCGCAGCAACCTCGCCACGCTCAATTATTGGAAGGCCATCAAGAAAACTCGATGCGGTGTATGGATCCAAATCCGGGGATACGATATAATCCGAAAGTTCTACAGATTCTTGAAAGGTATTGTTGCTGGCAATCATGGCTGCATTGAGTAAAACTTTTGGTAAGCTGTTCAAGTCCTCAATTTTTGGATAATCTTTAAGCCCCACATTTACGCCAATAATTATATCCGCTCCCATATCAAGGGCCACCTTAACCGGAAAATTATCCAGTACTCCACCATCCACCAGGTACATGGTGTCTACTTCAACTGGCGTAAATACAGACGGGATAGCCATACTGGCCCGCATGGCAAGCATTAGGTCTCCTCCTTCAAAAACATGGGCTTTACCTGTAATTAAATCGGCGGCAACACAGCGAAATGGTATAGGAAGATCATCAAAATCTTCAATGTGCGACACATGCCAGGTTAATTCCGACATTGCTTCAGATATGCCTTGTCCTTTCACTACTCCTGAAGGAATATTCAACCCTTTTTTAGTGATGTCAAATTCTAATTGGAAACGATGATAATCCCCTTTTTCAACCGGAACAACATCAGACAATGATATTTGATCGCTCAGAACGGCTGTCCAATCCATATTTCTTACAATCGAATCCATTTCTGCAGCCGTGTAACCACTGGCGTATAATCCACCAATAATACTTCCCATGCTCGTTCCTGCAATATAGTCGGGTCGTATACCAGCTTCTTCCAATACTTTTATCACACCTATATGTGCCAGACCTTTGGCGCCACCTCCACTTAGAACCAACCCGATTTTTGGACGCTCAGGATTAGATGCAACATCTTGTGCATTAATCGAACAGGCAAAGATTAGGATAGAGATCGTTAAAAGTACTTTCATAAAAGTGATTTTAATTAAGCCTTGCTACTCTTTCTAAGAATGACAGAGCCATACATATCTGCCAGTTCAATAAACATTTCAGGTATCGTATTTTCAAACTCATCAACAGCCTTGCGTACGCCTTCCCAATTGTGATTGTAATCATGAATGATGATCACGCCACCACTTACCATTTTAGGGTAAAAGAAAGTAAGAGCATCAATTGTTGATTGATACAAATCAGCATCAATATGAACAAAGGCGAACGATTTATTCTCCAGGCCTGCAGCTGTATCCGGAAAAACGCCTTCATGTATCGAAATGTTTTTATTTCCACTGATGAACATTACAACTTCTTCCGGAGAGGTATTATCGAACTGAACCGTTTGAGGACGTACTGTTCCATCACAATCTTCACGAATCACTTGTTTAGGCAAGCCACTAAAACTATCAAACAGGTGTAATGGTTTGTCAGGAAGCATATGGTGGATGAGTTTCGCTGTTTCACCTTTATAAACACCTAATTCAGCCAAATCACCATTAATTTCCTTCTCCTTGATGCTCTTAAGCTGTAACCAAAGGCTATAGAATCTAATTTTATCCTTTGATGATCTTTCTTGCTTAGATATGATTTGGTCAATCTTCTTTTTCTTCTGCTCATCGAGCCACAGAAAAGGTTTAAAGAGCTTATGAGTATAAAAGCTCCAGAAATAGCTAAGTCCTACTGTTGCTGCAAGAACGAGAAGAGCCAGATTAATAAACTGTATTGTTGTCATGTATTTTTAAATATGAACTAAATATAGTACATCAAAAGTTTTTGTGAGCATTTTCGGACGAAACACTGCCCCCTTTTGCTCAGTCATTGTTTTTTGTAAAAAGCTATAACTAAAAGTATAATCAGATAAGTAAATTACTATTTTTGATGATAGGTTCAAAATTGTTAATACCAAATCGCTATGAAATTACTCATTACATTATTACTTCCTATAATTTTGATATCATGTAATTGTTCTGAATCTCAAAAGACAGAATGGGCTTTAGCGCTTCATGGTGGAGCTGGAAATATGAATAAATCATCCTTTTCGAAAGAGAATATTACTGAATATGAAAAGGCACTGGAAGAGGCCTTGTTAATTGGTGAAAAGATGTTGTCAGAAGGCCACGATGCCATGGATGTAGTGGAGAAGGTAGTTCGAAATTTGGAGGACAATCCTTTGTTTAATGCCGGGAAAGGTGCTGTTTTTACAAATGATGGACGAAATGAATTAGATGCTGCCATAATGGATGGACGTGATTTAAACGCTGGTGCTGTTGCGGGAGTTGGCGATATTCGCAATCCAATTAGTGCGGCCCGGTTAATTATGGAAAAATCACCTCATGTATTACTCGTTGGTAAAGGTGCTTCAAAATATTGTGCTGAAAACGGTATCGTCACGGTTGATAGCAGCTATTTCTATACAGAAAAAAAATGGCAGAGTTTGCAAAGGGCACTGCAGAAAGCGGGCAAGAATGGAACCGTGGGTTGTGTGGCTTTAGATAAAAGTGGAAGCCTGGCTGCCGCCACATCAACAGGGGGAATGACTAACAAACGATATGGAAGAGTGGGAGATGTTCCGATAATTGGAGCAGGTACTTATGCAAATAACAATACTTGTGCAGTATCAGCCACCGGCCATGGCGAATATTATATCAGATATACAGTTGCCCATGATATTTCAGCCTTGATGGAACATAAGAACCTTACGCTGCAGCAGGCGGCTGAGAAAGTTATAAATGGAAAATTGAGCAATGAGGCAGGTAACGGAGGTATTATAGCTGTGGATAAAAATGGCAATATTGTTTTGGAAATGAATTCAACAGGCATGTTTCGGGCATGGGCTAATGCAGATGGAGAAAAGGGGGTGGCCATTTTTAACGATGATGATAAATAGAATAGATGAATAAATATTTTATACTTTGTCCGCACTGCGAATTTCCAAACGAGGTTAAAACCCAATATTTGACTTTCTGTTCTGACTGTGGTAAAAAATTAGATAAAACTTTTACGAATTGGCATAAAGATCATCCAAAATCAAGTTTTGAAGAGTATCTGTCGAGTGAATGTTATGCTGTGGATGAAAAGTTAATCAAACCCCGATCCACTCCTGATAAGGAAGAATTCAAACCCGGGAACAAAGTATGGCTAGGTACACTAATTGGAATTGTATTTATTATTGCTTTAGGTGTTAGTGTTACAATCGATTGGTCATCTCTATTGGCTTCGGATATTGCTACCAAAGAAGTTTTGGATGTTGATTGGGAAAGGAAAACATATGGCAGCTTAGGACTATCCATTGAGGCTCCATTCGTATTGAAGACCATGCCAGTTAAGATACCGGCAGAGGCACGGAAATTTATCGGTTCGATGGAGAGTTTTACAGTTAAACAATCTCAGATCGAAGTAATGTTAAGCCATGTGCAATATGTGCCATCTGTTGGGCAAGCCAATCTTTCAGGTGCAACAACAGGCATTCTTAATAATATGAGAAATGCAAGAGGAGTAAGTGATTTTAAATATGACCAACGGATACAATCCTTTACAAATTACGAAGGCTATGAGCTAAATGGGACTTACTTTTTAGCTGGGAAGCGACATCAATTTGTATGTGCGGTTGTTGCCAAAGAATTAAAGCTTTATCAAGTTATTATAAACTTCCCTGCTGATAACCAAACGATGAAAGCAGTAGCAGATCGAATAATTAAATCAATTGAAATTAAATAATGAGTACAAAAACCAGACTATACGATGCCTTTGGTGAGATGCTTTATGTGGTTGCAATGGCGGATGGCATAATTCAAGCTGAAGAAAAAGAAACATTGAGTAAGCTTGTTAAGCTTCATCCTTATGGAAATGAAATGCAGTGGTCGTTTGATTATGAAACAGCACATGAGTCAAACATTGAAGACGTATATCAAAAAGTATTAAATATTTGTCAGGAAAACGGACCTGATCCCGAATATCAAATGTTGATTGAGGTAATGGAAGAAGTGGCAAAAGCCAGTTCTGGCATTGATGAAAATGAACAGCAGGTGATTGATCGGTTCATCAATGAACTCACCACCCGCTTTAAGAACGATGTAAATCAATTATAGTTTGACAGGCTGGAAGAAGGAGTTTTTTCAGTCTTACTCAATACTTTTCTTCTCTAAAGCAGCCTTTACCACATCTTTATATTGCCTTCCGATAGGAATGATGTTACCATCAATTTTAAAACTGCCAGAGGTATAGGAATCAATTTTATCAATGGCAATAATGAAAGAACGATGAACTCGTAAGAAATGCGATTCTGGCAACTTCTCTTCAATGTTACTTATGGTATTCATGGTTTTAATCACCTTGTCTTTTCCCAAATAAATGGAAACATAATTGCGCAAGCTTTCAATGTATTTGATTTCTGAAAGCACAATTTTCACCATTACCTTCTCCGATTTAACAAAGATGAAGGCATCCTGATAATTATCGTTTGAGTTTTGCTCTGGTAAAGAAATATGAGGTTGTCGAATTTTAAAATAGCGATTAATAGATTTAATAAATCGTTCGAATGGGATTGGCTTAATTAAGTAATCCAAAACCTGTAGATCAAAGCCTTCAAGGGCATATTCAGAGTAGGCAGTGGTCATGATTACTTCAGGACGCTCGTTTAGATTTCTCAGCAACTGCAAGCCTGTCAATCCCGGCATCTGAATGTCTAAAAACAACAAGTCCACTTTATTCTGATTCAGGAAAGCCATAGCATCGAGTGCATTGCTACAGGTACCTACCAGATCGAGGTATTCAATACGTCGCACGTATTCAGTTATCACTTCAATCGCTAAATCTTCATCATCTACTATCAGACACTTTATTTTATCCATCAGCTTTTTTTTTCTAATTGAAGTTTTAAAATCACCATAAACGATTCATCTTCTGCTTCTATTTTTAATTGGTGAGAATCAGGGTAAAGCAATTCAAGTCGACGTTCAACATTTTGTAGTCCAATACCACTTGCGATATTATCATCCTCATGGTTTAAGGGAGGAAGGCTATTCTCCACTTTAAGTATTAATTCATCATCTTTTGAACCAATTTCAATGGCAATCATTGCCTTACCATTAAAACCTTTGGTGCTGTGCTTAAAGCTATTCTCAATAAAAGGCAATATCAACATTGGAGCAATGGTTTTATTATTAAAACTTCCCCAGGCATTAAAGCTCAAATCAACTCTTGATCCATATCTGATTTTTTCCAATTCAAGGTAGCTTTTTATACTCTCCAATTCCTTGTCTAAATCCACCTGAGGAACATTTGTTTCGTAGAGCATGTACCTCAATAGGCCAGATAGCTTTAAAACAACATCAAGTGATTTATCTGACTTTTTCAGAATCAGTGCATATAAACTGTTTAAAGTATTAAACAGGAAATGTGGTTGTACCTGATTTTTCAAAAAGGCCAGTTCTGCTTCCATTTTATCATTCGCTAAAGTTTGCTCATTTTGCTGTACCCTGGCCAGATATTCCATTAGTTTAACGG
The DNA here is from genome assembly GCA_947503525.1 of uncultured Carboxylicivirga sp. Taxonomy (GTDB): domain Bacteria; phylum Bacteroidota; class Bacteroidia; order Bacteroidales; family Marinilabiliaceae; genus Carboxylicivirga. The sequence goes on from CANNEA010000002.1 coordinate 917,102, forward strand.
TCATTGGTATGGCTAATACAGCCCCAAAATTTACGGCTGCCCGTACTAATTGAACAATGCTAAGCGAACTTTCTTTACTCCATTCAGGAAAGAAATTGTCAATGATAATGTGATTGTCACTAAGTCGTTGCAAGTATGAAGCCACAAAAAGAAATAGAAAGAAAAGTAGAATAAACTGCCAAACCTTTCCCTTATATAGATAACGGGGAAACAAAAAATAGATGACTGAATACACTAATAATAATTTGGCTGGAAGATTAACTAATTCAACTTCCAGAGTTTTTAGATAGTTATTATCGTGGGTGCCCCAGGCAAAAGCAAAAAATACCACAAAACCCGTCCAATAAATTAGGTGTTGCACTAATCTGTTGTTGATAAACCGGGCCAGAAAACCAGTATTATTTTTTATTATTTGCATGTGTTATTTTTTTCGATGAGCAAATTACAAACTTATCTTATATCATCTATAGCATTAAGGATGAAAAGAGGAGGCAGCAGGACAAACAACTGATGATGGCAGTGAAGGTTGTTAATATTTCATTTTGTGCTGTTTGTCCTTGCAAGTTGATTTTTGAATCAATCAATACTTTATTTGACTTTATGATATTTCTGTATGAACTTATCATATGTATCAAACCAAATAGAAAAAATATGATTCGATTTACATTTATTAGCTTAATCCTGCTTTTGACAGCAGTAGCTGAAGCCCAATTACCTGAGGTGTCAGCAGGACAATTTAAACGTCATGTTGATTTTCAATCCAACTTTGTTGACTCACGAAATATTGATATATGGCTGCCTGAAGGTTATTCCTCAGAGAAGAAATATGCAGTGCTTTATATGCACGATGGACAAATGTTATTTGATGCTTCTACTACTTGGAATAAACAGGAGTGGGGTGTTGATGAGGTGATGACTGAATTAATATCGAATGATAGAATAAAGGATTGCATTGTAGTTGGCATATGGAATAATGATCAATATCGGCATGCAGAATATTTTCCTCAACGTGCCTGGGATAACCTAAGCGAGGAGGCCAAAAAAGATTTAGCTTCGAAGGAAACTTATACCGACAAAACATTACAAAACGAAGGCGGGCCTTTAGCCGACCGATATCTGAAGTTTATAGTTCAGGAATTAAAACCATTTATCGATAAGGAATATAGCACTTATCCTTGCAAAGCCAATACCTTCATTATAGGCTCAAGTATGGGTGGATTAATCAGTTGTTATGCCATATCAGAATACCCTGGAGTATTTGGAGGTGCCGCTTGCTTGTCAACTCACTGGCCGGCTGTTAATGGCGAAGCACTCAATTATTTTAAGAATCATTTACCTAATTCCTTAAGCCATTTGATTTATTTCGATTATGGCACAGAAACACTCGATGCTTTATACGAACCCTATCAATTAAAAGTTGATCAGATGATGTTGGATGCCGGTTATGTAAAAGGGATAAACTTTCAGAGCCTAAAATTTGAAGGAGCAGATCATTCCGAAAAGGCATGGAATAGTAGATTACATATCCCATTGGAGTTTTTATTAAAGAAATAATTTTTTAAACATAATATTATGAGAGCAATTACAATGATCCTCATGCTAATGTATTTAAGTGTAAATACATTTGCTAAAAACAGTCTTGATCGTGTTGAACCGGCTTTTTGGTGGGTAGGTATGAATAATCCCGAACTACAGTTGTTGATTTATGGTGAAAATATTTCCGAACTAAAAGCAGAAATAGAATATCCTGGAGTTACCTTGGAAAGAAGGGTTTTGGTTGAATCTCCAAATTATCAATTCCTCTATCTTAACATTGATAAGTCAGCAAAAGCAGGTAGTTTCGACATTCGTTTTACACGCAAAGGAAAAACGGCTTTAAAGTATTCTTATGAGCTAAAAGCAAGAAAAGATGGTTCTGCTGCCAGAGAAGGTTATAATTCCTCTGATGTAATGTACTTGATTACTCCTGATCGTTTTGCCAATGGTAATCCGGGAAATGATAATATGCCCGGGATGAAAGAACAAGCTAATCGCGCAGATGAAAATGGCAGACATGGAGGTGATTTAGAAGGAATCATCAATCATTTAGATTATATTGAAGATATGGGATTTACGACATTATGGTTAAATCCTGTTATGGAGAACAACATGACGCGTACATCTTATCATGGTTATGCGATTACCGATTTTTATAATACTGATGCACGATATGGTACCAATGATGATTACTTACGCCTGGTGAAAGAAGCAGGTGATAAAGGCATTAAGGTTGTTATTGATATGATAATGAACCATTGTGGATCGGAACACTGGTGGATGGATGATTTGCCAACAAACGATTGGGTGAATTTTCAGGATGGATGGAAACCTACAACTCACTTGAGAGAAACCAATATGGATCCTTATGCATCTGATTATGACAAGAAAATGCATTCTGATGGATGGTTTGTTGAAACCATGCCAGATTTGAATCAGCGTAATCCTTTAATGGCGGATTACTTAATATATAACACAATTTGGTGGATTGAATATGCCGATTTAAGTGGAATTCGTATGGATACCTATCCTTATCCTGATAAGCAATTTATGGCCGATTGGACCATTCATGTTATGGATGAATATCCAAATTTCAATATCGTGGGTGAAGAATGGTCGGTAAATCCTTCAATTGTTGCATACTGGCAAAAAGGTAAACAAAACCATGATGGTTACATCTCTGACATGCCAGGCGTGTTTGATTTTCCTTTACAGGAATCTTTGGTGAAAGCTTTAAACGAAGATGATAGCCATTGGGGGCAAGGACTCATTCGTCTGTACAGTACACTTGCAAATGATTTCTTATATGCCGATCCAATGGAACTGGTTACTTTTCCGGATAATCATGATATGAGCCGTTTTTATACACAGATTAACGAAGATTTGGACATGTTCAAAATGGGTTTGGCATATATATCTGTAGTCAGAGGTATTCCCCAAATCTATTATGGAACAGAAATATTAATGACCAATCCCAATTCAGATTCTCATGGTGAGATACGTTCTGATTTCCCTGGTGGATGGGATGGAGATGAGGTGAATGCATTCAAAGGAGAAGGGCTGAGTCGTGATGAAAAAGAAGCTCAAGAGTTTGTGAAAACTTTACTGAATTGGAGAAAAGAAAGCACAGCAGTTCACAATGGTTGTACAAAGCATTTTGCTCCGGCTTCTACTTCTGGTATTTATACGTTGTTTAGATATCATGATAACAAGGCCGTGATGCTAATTATGAATAAGAATACAGAGGAAAAAGAAATAACTCTGGAAAATTATAGAAAAGAAGTTATTGGGAATAGCACTTCCGGGCTTGATGTAATTAGCAAAGAAAAAATAGACTTAAGTACTGATAAGGTATTGGTTGATGGTCGTTCATTTCTATTGTTGGAAATAGAGTTGTAAAAAATTAACCCCCGGATAATCATTGATTATTCGGGGTTATTATTTTTAATATGAACTTATTTCGGAATGCCTTACTTGAAAATAAGAATTAAAGCACCGACTAATATAAATACTTGAAAAACAAGAATTCGATCAGCAAAATCGAATTTAGATGAAATGAAATTACTTAACTTTTCTTTCGTGTGTTTTTTGTGATCCATTTTGTACTTTTTGATCTATGAAGATTGTTTTCTGAGTAATCCTCAAATAGCAAAAGATATGCCAAAGCTATACGTCAAATCCCCTTGTTAGATCAAAAAAATGTTAATTCTACCGGAAAGTAAATTCCATTCAGGCAAATAACTTTTGCCTACTATGGATTTCAAATTATCTAATATTATTGCTTGACTATTTTAAACGTCATTAATGTTTTGTGGCTCTCATTAATTTTCAAATAGTACGTTCCTACAGTAAAAGGAACGAATTGAATATAATTCTCTTCCTCTGTAATGATTGAACTCATTCGGATCATTTTATTAGAATCTAATAAGTGATAGCTAAATTGATCACTTTTTAAGTTCTCAACTATCAGGCTCAGCAAGTCGGATTGATTTTTAATTGAATCACACATGCTAAGCGAAATATTACTACCTCTGTTCTTATCAGAGTCAACCGAAATATCGTATTTCGATCCTTTGTTCTCTAAATTCCCTCCGTTTAAATTGGCAGAATCGATTTCACTGGCATATAAACTATAGGTAAATGCTAATAAGCCAATAAGCGTGTAAACTTTTGTCATACTCAGTCCTAAATAATAATAAGCAATGGCTAATAAATAGCCATAAAACAATTTGAAATAAATAAGGTGAGGATTGGTTTTCTTTGTTTGGAATTAGATGTAAAAGTAGGCTTTTACTACTGAAATGCTCTTTATGTATTGTAAAATTTGACGAATTGTAACTTGATCCGGATGAATTGTATAAAAAATGGGATTGCAAATTACAATCCCATTTCCTTATTGTTTAGTATGATTTATTTATATTCATCCCAATGTTTTATGCTTATTTTATCCTTTCCGAATTTGCAGAACGAATAAATAAATGCACTTGCCAAACGGGCATTGGTGATCAGCGGTATATTAAAGTCAATAGCGTCACGCCTAATCTGATAACCATTCTTTAATTCATCCTTCGAAAGGTTTTTAGGGATATTAATCACCAAGTCAATTTTCTTCTCACGAATGTAATTCAAAGTATTTGGAGACTTGTCTTCGTTTGGCCAATGGAGCAATGTGGTTTCTACATTGTTGTCGGCGAAAAATTTATGTGTCCCACCTGTGGCAAACAAGTTATATCCAAGCTCCTTTAGCATGCGGGCACTATTTAGTAGTTCCAGTTTTGAACGTGCCGGACCAGATGAGATTAAGATATTCTTCTCAGGAACGGTATAACCAACGGCTAACATGGATTGTAATACCGCATCGTAATAGTTATCGCCAATACAGCCAACCTCACCGGTTGAAGACATGTCAACACCCAGAACTGGATCTGCTTTGGCTAAACGGGCAAATGAAAACTGAGGTGCTTTAATTCCCACATAATCCAAATCAAATGAACTTTTGGTTAATTTCTCAACAGGTAAGCCTAACATGGCTTCAGTAGCTAATTTTATTAGATTAACCTTAAGTACTTTTGATACAAATGGGAAACTTCTTGAGGCACGTAGGTTACATTCAATAACCTTAATGTCGTTATCTTTAGCCAGCAACTGCATGTTAAAGGGACCTGTGATATTTAGTCCTTTTGCAATCTCACGAGCAATGCGTTTGACTCGGCGGATGGTTTCGACATATAGCTTTTGAGGTGGAAATACAATAGTTGCATCTCCTGAGTGCACACCTGCAAATTCAATATGCTCACTAATGGCAAAACCTAATACTTCGCCATTATTGGCCACTGCATCTATTTCAATTTCCTTGGCCTGCTCAATAAACTCCGATACCACCACCGGGAATTCTTTCGATACGTTGGCAGCAAGCGTCAGGAAGTGTTCCAATTCGTCTTTGTTAGAAACCACATTCATAGCTGCACCAGATAATACGTACGATGGACGTACCAATACCGGGAAGCCTACCACATCTACAAACTTAAAGATGTCATCAATAGAGGTCAGCTCGCTCCAACGCGGCTGATCAACACCTAACTCATCTAAAAGACTTGAGAATTTCTGACGGTTTTCTGCGCGATCGATATCTTCAGGTGAAGTCCCCAGAATAGGTACATTCTGACGATGTAATTTCATTGCCAAATTATTCGGAATCTGACCACCAACTGAAACAATTACACCCTTAGGAGACTCCAAATCAATGATATCTAACACGCGTTCCTGAGTCAATTCGTCAAAGTATAAACGACTACACATATCGTAATCGGTACTAACGGTCTCTGGATTGTAATTAATCATTATGGAGCGATAACCTTTGTCATTAATGGCATTTAATGCGTTGACACTACACCAGTCAAATTCTACGGATGAACCTATACGATATGCTCCCGATCCCAATACAATAACCGACTGTCCGTCTTTTTCGTAATCGATATCATGGAAGCTACCGCTGTATGTCAGATATAAGTAATTGATTTGAGCAGGGAATTCTCCCGCCATGGTATCAATTTGCTTAACCACAGGAAGGATGCCCAGAGATTTACGATGTGCCCGAACTTGTAATAAGCCTTTTTCCATTTCGAGTGCACTGGTTTTTAATACCAGTCTTGAAACCTGAAAATCGGAGAATCCCATTTTTTTGGCATTCAATAATTCTTCTTTTGGAAGTTTCTCAAGTGAATCATAACCCTCAAGTAAGGTTTTATGATCGGTAATATTCTTTAACTTCTCCAGGAACCATTTGTCAATTCGGCTTAGTTCATGAATTTCGTCAATTGACATGCCGGCCTGAAGAGCTTCCGAAATAGCAAATATCCTTTGATCAGTTGGCTCGGCCAGTTCTAGTTTGATGTCCTTATCTTTTAATTCCTGATTGGCCACAAATCCATGCATGCCCTGGCCAACCATACGAAGTCCTTTTTGAATGGCTTCTTCAAAGTTACGGCCAATGGCCATGATTTCACCAACACTTTTCATGCTGGATCCAATTTGTTTTGAAACTCCGGTGAACTTACCTAAGTCCCAACGCGGAATTTTACAAACCACATAGTCAAGTGCAGGCTCAAAGAAGGCAGTTGTTGTTTTTGTCACCGAGTTCTTCAATTCATGAAGACTATATCCCAGACCTAATTTAGCTGCAATAAATGCCAGTGGATAACCGGTAGCTTTTGATGCCAATGCACTCGAACGAGATAGTCGAGCGTTTACCTCAATAACACGATAATCTTCCGAATATGGATCAAGCGTGTATTGAACATTACACTCACCAACCACACCAATATGACGAATGATTTTAATTGCTAATTCACGTAGCTTATGATATTCAGTGTTGGATAAGGTTTGTGATGGAGCTACTACTATACTTTCTCCGGTATGTATTCCCAATGGATCGAAGTTTTCCATATTACATACAGTAATACAGTTGTTGTAGGCATCACGCACTACTTCGTACTCCACTTCTTTCCAACCTTTTAGTGATTCTTCGACTAATATTTGATTGGAATAGGAAAAAGCATTTTCAGCCCTTTCAATCAGTTCCTCTGTATTTTGGCAAAAACCAGAGCCCATGCCACCAAGTGTATAGGCCGCTCGCACTATAATTGGGAAACCTATTTCGTCAGCTGCCTTTACTGCTGCATCTACCGAAGTCACGGCAATACTAATAGGCGTTTTAACGTCAATTTCCTTTAACTTATTGGCAAATATCTCTCGGTCTTCGGTATCAATAATAGATTGAACCGGAGTACCCAATACTTCCACATTATATTTTTCCAGAGTACCGCTTTCGTATAATTTGGTACCGCAGTTAAGTGCAGTTTGTCCACCAAATGCTAAAAGTATACCCTCTGGATTTTCCTTTTTCATCACTTCCTCCACGAAATATGGAGTAACCGGCAAGTAATAAATCTTATCAGCTATGCCTTCCGAAGTTTGAACTGTTGCAATGTTAGGGTTAATCAAAACCGTTTCAATGCCTTCTTCTTTTAATGCCTTTAAAGCTTGAGAGCCCGAATAATCAAATTCTCCGGCTTCTCCAATTTTAAGCGCTCCCGAACCCAGTACAACGACCTTCTTGACGTTCTTCTTCATTTTATAATGTGGTTTATTATTAACTAACTATTTTCTATTCTCTAATAATTATACAAATTAACTTGTCTTTTTATTCGATGCTGCACATTTCTCCCTGTGTTATATTCAGTTTTTATACAAAAAAAAGTCTCAAAGAATATTTTTGAGAGCGATTTATGTAATTGTGAGAATAAAAAAGAAATAATGAATAGATATACCACGAAGGGTAAATTGTGTAGAATACCTATGTTTAAGAGTGTTGCAGTCACTAGACAAGCTGTATTTATATAGTTACTGAATATTATTGTCATGCAAAAATACATATTTTTTGCAAAAAACAGCTTTGATTTTAATAATTAATGAATAAATTTGCATCAACACCGTATAAATATACATCTAAGAACGAATGAAAATAAAAGCACAACGATTAATCACCATCAAGCAACTGATTGGATCGCGAAAAATTAGTTCGCAGGAAGAGCTGGTAAGTTTGCTTGAGGAGGAGGGCTATAAAATAACTCAGGCTACATTATCACGTGACCTGAAGTATTTAAAAGTAGCGAAAGTGCCAGATGTTGAAACCGGCTATAAATATGTTATACCTGAAGCAGCACAGAAAACAGAAGATCTAACTCACCGTAACGAAGAGTTTCCGGTTAGTGGAGTGGAGTCGATAGAGTTTTCGGGGCAAATGGCCATATTAAAAACAAGACCAGGTTTTGCCAATGGTATTGCTTCAGTCATTGATAGTCATGGACCATATGAGATTTTAGGAACAATTGCTGGTGATGATACCATTCTATTAATTAGTCGTGAGGGAGTAAGTAAAACGGACGTGATCAATGCCTTGTCGCTTTTCATGCCTGGTTTAAAAGAAAAAATACTATAACAATAAGATAGTTCAATTAAAATGGAGTTTAACATTTTTGTCGCACAAAAGGAACATGCCAGTTATGTGGATGTTATTCTGGACACCATTGCAGAGGCTGCAAAGGTAAGAGGAACCGGAATTGCAAAGCGTAGTCCTGATTATATCCGTAGCAAAATTGAGGAAGGTAAGGCCATTCTTGCATTGCACGATCATAAATTTGCCGGTTTCTGTTATGTTGAAACCTGGGGGCATGACAATTTTGTGGCTAACTCCGGATTAATTGTTGTTAATGAGTACCGAGGAAATGGATTGGCTAAGGCCATTAAAAGTAAGGCCTTTGAACTGTCACGTGAGAAATTTCCGGATGCCAAATTGTTTGGTTTAACCACGGGTCTGGCGGTAATGAAAATCAACTCAGACCTGGGATACCGTCCGGTTACCTTTTCAGAGTTAACTGACGACGAAAAGTTCTGGAAGGGTTGTCAAACCTGTGTGAATTACGATATTCTGCAACGTACCAATCGTAAGCATTGCCTATGTACAGGAATGTTGTTTGATCCTGATACAATGGTGGCGCCTCAAAGGGAAGATGCAAAAGCAAAAAAGCAGAGTTTTCTAAGTAAATGGAAAACGATTAGAGCTTCTGTTTTGCAATTGAAAAAAGGAAACAAGAGTGACACAATGAGTAAGTTCAAAAGAGCAACGGCTCTTTTTTAAATAGTGATGAAGAAAGTAGCTAACAATTAAAAGATGAAGGATAAAGTAGTATTAGCGTATAGTGGAGGTTTGGACACATCGTTTTGTGTAAAGTACCTAACCGAAGAAAAACAACTGGATGTATATTCGGCTTTGGCCAATACCGGTGGTTTTTCTGAGACAGAATTGAATGATATCGAAACTAAAGCCTATGAATTGGGCGTAACCGAGCACACTGCTTTGGATGTTACTAACCGCTACTACCAACGCTGCATACGCTATATGATATATGGCAACGTGTTAAAGAATAATACTTATCCTTTATCTGTTAGCTCAGAACGTATTTTCCAGGCATTAGCCATTGTAGAGTATGCCCGTAAGATTGGGGCTAAATACATTGCTCACGGCAGTACTGGAGCTGGAAATGATCAAATTCGATTTGACCTGACTTTTCAGGTGCTTGCGCCAGAAATTAAAGTGATTGCTCCAATTCGTGATCTGAAATTATCACGTGAAGCAGAAATCGACTATTTAAAAGCCAGAGGTGTTGATCGAGACTGGACTAAGATGGAGTACTCCATTAATAAAGGACTTTGGGGAACCAGTGTAGGAGGTAAGGAAACATTGACTTCAGACCAAACACTTCCCGAAGAGGCCTATCCAAGTCAATTACAAAAGGATGAAGAAGAAACCTTAACGCTTGAATTTAAGAAAGGCGAGATTCATAAGGTGAATGGGAATGTGTATGAAGATCCGATTGAGGCTATTAAAAGGATTGAGTCCTTAGCTTCACCTTTTGCTATAGGAAGAGATATGCATGTGGGTGACACTATAATTGGTATTAAGGGGCGTGTTGGATTTGAGGCAGCAGCACCTTTGTTAATTATCAAAGCACATCATGTTCTTGAAAAGCATGTGTTAACAAAATGGCAGATGCATTGGAAAGAGCAATTGGGTAATTGGTATGGCATGTTTTTACATGAATCTCAATACCTCGAGCCATCGATGCGTGATATAGAGCAATTTTTGGAGAGTACCCAGAAAAATGTGAATGGTAAAGTTATTATTCAATTAAAGCCATATCGTTTTGATATTGTAGGAATTGATTCGCCTCACGATCTTATGAGTAGTGCTTTTGGTGAATATGGAGAAATGAATAAGGCCTGGACTGCTTCGGATGTAGAGGGTTTTACAACAATATTAGCTACACCTATGAAAATTTACAATGCAGTAAATAAGGGTGAACTAAATTTAGAAGACTAGATGATAAAAGTAGGAATCGTTGGAGGAGCAGGATATACAGCTGGAGAATTAATTCGTTTATTGATTCATCATCCTGAAGCAGAATTAACATGTATTCAAAGTTCAAGCCAGGCCGGCCTAAAGGTGTCGAGCATTCATACTGATTTGATTGGTGATTTGGAAGCAACTTTTGTGAAGGAAGTTGACTTTGATGTTGATGTGCTGTTTTTATGTATGGGACATGGTCGATCAAAAGATTTTGTGGCTTCTATTCCGACGTCCTATAAGGGTAAAATTATTGACCTGAGTAACGATTTCCGCTTAAATGAATCAGCTGATGGCTTCGTTTATGGTTTGCCTGAATGTAATAAGAGTGATATAAGGCAGGCTAATAAAATAGCCAATCCTGGATGTTTTGCTACGGCAATACAACTGGCACTTTTGCCTTTAGCCAATGCGGGTTTATTAAAGGAATTGCATGTGCATGCCATTACCGGATCTACGGGTGCCGGGCAGGCGCCAAGTGCAACAACTCATTTTAGTTGGCGAAATAATAACGCATCTGTATACAAGTCATTTTCACATCAGCATCTGGGCGAGATTGGTGAAACGCTGGTACAACTTCAGCCGGACTTTAACGATGGGGTAAATTTTGTTCCTATGAGAGGTAACTTCCCTCGAGGAATTTTAGCTTCGGTGTATTTAGATTGTAGCTTGAGTGAAGATGAAGCTCAGGTTCTGTATCAAAAGTATTACGAAGGTCAACCTTTCACAATAGTGAGCGATGTAAGTCCTGATGTAAAACAAGTGGTTAACACCAATAAGGCACTGGTGCAGGTAAAAAAGCATAATAACAAATTGCATATAGTAAGCGTGATCGATAACCTCTTAAAAGGGGCATCGGGTCAGGCTGTTCAAAATATGAATATTCTTTTTGGTTTGGATGAAGTAATGGGTCTACTCCTCAAGCCCGTCGCTTTTTAGCGACAGGTTTATTTGGTTTAAATTTTTAGGTGTTCATTCTTCTTTGTATAGGGTTGACTCCATACTTGCCAGTATCGCAGACTAACGAGTCTGTGATACTACATCCATTCCATATCCATTTAATTCGCTTTGCTAATTCGGTATAAGTATAAAATTATATACTATGAATTTATTTGACGTATATCCATTATTCGATATTACTCCTGTTAAAGGACTAGATTGCAATGTGTGGGATGATCAGGGAAATAAATACCTCGACCTCTATGGAGGGCATGCGGTTATTTCAATAGGTCATAGTCATCCGCATTATGTAGAGCGTTTATCGGATCAAGTCAAAAAAATTGGCTTTTATAGCAATTCAGTTCAGAATCCCCTGCAGAAAGAGCTGGCGACCAAGCTTGGCATAGTCTCAGGCTTGGCAGATTATCAATTGTTTCTATGTAATTCCGGGGCTGAAGCAAATGAGAATGCTCTTAAACTGGCTTCATTTAAAACCGGAAGAAGCAAAGTCGTATCATTTGAAAAAGGTTTTCATGGCAGAACATCTGGTGCTGTTGCCATTACAGATAACCAAAATATTATTGCTCCTTTTAACGCTGGTCATCAAAGTGAAATACTTCCTTTAAATGATATCGCTAAAGTAGAAGAAGTGCTTTCGAAAAAAGATGTGGCTGCTGTCATTGTTGAAGGTATTCAGGGAATTGGTGGAATAATTATTCCTGAAAAAGAATTTATTGAAGAACTAGGAGTTGTATGTAAGAAGTATGGAACCCTTTTGATTCTGGATGAGATTCAATCAGGTTATGGGCGAAGTGGGAAGTTTTTTGCATACCAATATACAAGCGTTATTCCTGACATTATTACCATTGCTAAGGGGATGGGTAACGGCTTTCCTGTTGGGGGAGTTTTAATAGCTCCCGATATTGAGGCTAGTTATGGTCTTTTGGGTACAACATTTGGTGGAAATCATTTGGCATGCGCTGCTGCCTTGGCTGTATTAGAGGTTATTGATCAGGAAAAGCTGGTTGAGAAAAGTGCAGAAAGTGGTAAATATCTAAAAAATAAACTTGCTAGTATAAATAAGATCAAGGAGATAAGAGGTGTTGGATTGATGTTTGGAATCGATCTAAATAAGGCAATCAAGCCTCTTAGAATGGGATTGTTAAGAAAAAATTATATTTTTACGGGCGTTTCCGGCACATATACAATGAGGTTATTGCCTCCCCTAACTCTAAATCAAGCTCATATAGACTATTTTATAAATGGTTTAGATGACGCTATTGATAGTGGTTAAATTGTTATAAAGAAGGAAATGGTAAGGTCATACTGGAACGAAGAATGGAAGGAAGTGGAATTTGAGGAAGGCGCACTAAAAAAGCGTTACGCGATCTCAAATTACGGAAGAATTATTAGTTTTATCGGTGAGATAAAAGATGGGGATTATATTAGAGGTGGAAAACTGAGAGGATATCCAACCTTACCATTAAGACCTTTCGGAAAATCAAAAACATTTTATGTGCATAAATTGGTTGCAGAACATTTTCTGACCAAAGCTTCCGATGATCAAACATTTGTAATTCATAAAGATTTCAACAAGTCAAATAACTACATTGACAACCTTTTGTGGGCTAATAAAAAGGAGATGTTCGAGCATCAGCAGAAAAATCCTTTAGTCCTTGAAGCAAGAGAAAAACAAAAAGGGCGTAAAACACAACAAGGGCACAAGCTTACAGCAACTCAGGTAATGCGATTGAAAAAGAAGATCATGGATCCAAATCGTAAGACCAGGTTGAAACTAATAGCCAAGCAATTTGGAATTAGTGAAATGCAGCTCTATCGCATTAAGTCGGGTGAAAACTGGGCACATATCGAAGTTGATATCGAAGAACCAGTTCAAGGTGATAATTAAATTTTAATCTAGCTAACTCTAGATTCTACTTTCAGTCGATTTTTTGGGAGTTTTTGTGTAAATTTATAAGCTCAAAAAGTGATTCTTTTATAAACTAACACGAAAGAGTCCCAAAATTTCACATTATGAAACAAGCCACTGGCGCTTATTCTATTATTGTAGAAAGGCAAGGGTGGTTGGTTCCATGTGGTAATTAAATATAAAATTTAATCACATGAAAGTAGCTAAACTTACCATTATAGGTGGAGGGAACCTTGGATCGGCAATAGCCGAAGGATTAATTGACAAAGGATTATTCAGTCCCTCACAAATTACTATTACTCGTCGCAGAACAAAGTTATTAGAACACTTTAAAGAAAAAGGTGTTATTGTTACCAATAACAACCTCGAAGCAACCGAGGGGGCAAGTATTGTTTTACTTGCTGTTAAGCCCTATCAGTTAGAGCTTGTAATTAAGGAGATTTCTCCATCTTTGACAAAAGAAACTATCCTGGTTTCTTTAGCTACCGGCGTTTCATCTGAACAAATTGAACAATATTGTGGTGTTAAGCTACCCGTTTTTAGGGCTATGCCTAATACGGCTATCGAGATAGGAGAGTCAATGACTTGTATATCTTCATATAATGCAACTCAAAAGCAGGAAGAAGAAGTGCTTCATTTATTTGAGCAAATGGGTCAAGCGCTTATTGTGCCAGAAGAATTAATGGCTGCGTCCACGGTATTAGCTGCCTGCGGAATTGCTTTTGCCATGCGCTTTATACGTGCAGCAACACAAGGTGGAATTGAAATTGGATTTGGTTCCAGGTTAGCTCTTCAAATCGCTGCTCAAACGGTTAAAGGGGCTGCTGACTTGATAATTCAAAAAGGGAATCATCCAGAAGATGAGATTGATAAGGTAACAACCCCAAGAGGAGTTACGATCTCTGGATTAAACGAGATGGAACATCAAGGTTTTAGTTCATCATTAATCAAAGGACTACTAACTTCATTCAATAAGATTGAAAACGGTAAATAAGCGATGTATAATAAATTAACCATAAAAATAGGGTCTAATGTTTTGGCCAATGCCAATGGTGGTCTTAATATAGAGCGCATTAAACATTTGGTTAATCAAATTGCCGAATTGCATCACTCAGGTAAGAAATTGGTTTTAGTGTCTTCAGGAGCTGTAGCTTCTGCACGAGGACTTATTAAAATTGATAAAAAATTAGATAGGGTTTCGCAGCGCCAATTGTTGTCTTCGGTTGGACAGGTCAAACTCATAAATCAGTATGCCAATTTATTTGCTGAGCATGGCATTCAGGTTGCTCAGGTACTGGTAACTAAAGAAGATTTCAGAACAAGGGAACACTATTTGAATATGAAAAACTGTGTTTCGGCGTTATGGCAAAATAATATTCTCCCTATTGTTAATGAGAATGATGCTGTATCCGTAACTGCTTTAATGTTTACCGATAACGATGAACTAAGTGGTATGATGGCTTCAATGATGGCCTGTAAAGGCTTGGTGATTTTATCCAACATCAATGGTATATATAATGGCCATCCTAATCAACCTGAATCAAAAGTCATCCAAAAGATAGCTAGTCAGGATGAAGACTTAAGTCAATATATTTCCGCCACTAAGTCCGATTTTGGACGAGGTGGAATGTTGACCAAATGTAATATTGCTAAAAAAACAGCTTCCTCTGGGATTGAGGTGCATATAGCCAATGGAACTACGCCGAATATTTTAACCCGCCTTCTGATAGATAAAGAAGAGATCGAGCATACACATTTCGAGGCTGATGAACCGAAGCCAGCCATCAAACAATGGATGGCCTATTCAGATGGATTTACCAAAGCTGAGGTTAGGATTAATAAGGGTGCTTGCGAGGCATTGTATTCATCCACGGCAACAAGTTTGCTATTGGCTGGAGTAATTGCTTTTAATGGTGAATTTAAAAAAGGGGACCTGGTAAGGATTCTTGACGAGAACAAACAAGCCATTGGAATTGGAAAGGCTTCTTATGACAAATCGAAAGCTGAAGATCACATGGGTGATAAAAAATATAAGCCACTGGTACATTACGATTATTTGTATTTATATCCTGAATTGATAACAGAGCCACAAAAACCATAAAGCATGTACGAGAACTATTTTCAGAAGGTAAAGGAGGCCTCACGTAGCTTGTCTGCATTGGATGATAAGTTGTCTGAAGCCATTTTGCTAGCATTGAGTAAAGCCATTTTGGTAGATGAGGATAAGGTTTTAAAAGCCAATCAACTCGATTTGGATCGAATGCCAAAAGATGATCCCCGATACGATAGACTAAAGCTTTCAAGAGAGCGCCTGGAACTTATTTCTTCCGATCTTAAAAGTTTGTCGAAAATGGATGTGCCGGTTGGTGAAATATTAGAGCAAAGAACCTTGGCGAATGGTCTAAAGCTTGAGAAGAAGAGGGTGCCTCTTGGTGTTGTTGGAGTTATTTATGAAGCCCGGCCAAATGTTACGATTGATGTATTTGGACTATGCTTACGATCAGGAAATGCTTGTGTGTTAAAAGGAGGTAGCGATGCTGAAAGCAGTAATGACGAGATTGTAAAAGTCATACGGAATGTCCTCAAAGACCACGGCGTTGATCCGGAGATCATTCAATTGCTTCCTGCCGACCGTTTAGCTACCCAGGAACTAATGAATGCAATTGGCTTTGTGGATGTTCTTATTCCTCGTGGCTCGCAAGGTTTAATAAATTCGGTAAGAGAAAACGCTAAGTTGCCAGTTATTGAAACTGGTGCAGGAATTGTGCATACTTACTTCGATGAATCGGCAGATTTAGAAATGGGGCAGAATATTGTTTTTAATGCTAAAACAAGGAGAGTTAGTGTTTGCAATGCCTTGGATTGTTTGGTTCTGCACAAAAACAGATTAAACGATCTGCCAGTGTTGGTGCACCAGTTAGCTAAAAAGCAAGTTGAAATATTTGCTGATGATATTGCATTTGAAAAGTTGAATGGTTTATATCCTGAAAAATTACTTAAAAAGGCAACAGAAAAGGAGTTTGGAATCGAATTTTTGGATTATAAAATGTCAGTTAAAGTAGTAGATTCCATCGATGAGGCATTAGACCACATTTACACTTTTAGTTCGAAACATAGTGAGGCAATCATTTCAACAAATGAGAAAAATATTGAACGCTATCTCAATGAAGTTGATGCGGCTGCACTTTACGTCAATTCTAGTACGGCCTTCACAGATGGTAGTCAATTTGGTTTGGGTGCGGAGATTGGAATAAGTACTCAGAAACTTCATGCCCGAGGGCCAATGGGATTAAAAGAATTGACAAGTTACAAGTGGATCGTTAGAGGCGATGGGCAGGTAAGGCAATAGCAATAAATTATAAACAGATGAAAAGATATTTAACAGTAGATGATATAGGTGACCTAAAACAAGCTTTGGCAGAAGCTAAGCAAGTAAAAGCAACGCCTTATGCCTGGGACACCCTGGGAAAGAACAAGACAATTATTCTGATCTTCTTCAACTCGAGTTTGCGTACAAGACTAAGTACGCAGAAAGCGGCGATGAACCTGGGAATGAATGTTATTGTACTTGATGTCAATAAGGATGGCTGGAAACTGGAAACGGAATTTGGTGTAGTTATGGATGGTGATAAACCGGAACATCTGAGAGAAGCTGTTCCAGTTATCGGTCAATATTGCGATATTATTGCGGTTCGCTCATTTGCCTCGTTTGAAGATAAAGTGGCGGATTATGAAGAGCAGATTCTAACTCAATTTATTGAGCATGCCGGGGTACCTGTGATAAGTATGGAGAGTGCAACACGTCATCCCTTGCAAGCATTTGCCGATTTATTTACAATTGAAGAATACAAAAAGAAGGATAGACCAAAGGTGGTGTTGACCTGGGCACCTCATCCACGAGCATTGCCTCAGGCAGTTCCTAATTCATTTGTGGAATGGATGAAGGAAGCGGATGTTGAATTTGTGGTAACTCATCCTAAAGGCTATGAACTGGCACCTGAATTCAGTGATGGTGTTAAGGTGGAATATGATCAATGTAAGGCATTTGAAGGCGCAGATTTTATTTATGCCAAAAATTGGGCTTCCTATTCCAGTTATGGAGAAATCCTATCAAAGGATAGAGCCTGGACAGTTGATGAAGAAAAAATGGCATTAACAAATGAAGCCAAATTTATGCATTGTTTGCCCGTTCGTCGTAATATGGTGGTGAGCGATGCAGTAATCGATAGTGAAAATAGTATTGTGGTTCAGGAGGCTGCCAATAGAGTGGTATCTGCTCAGGTAGTGATAAAAAGAATGCTGGAAAGTTTAAAATAGCTTGGATGGAAAGATTAACCATTATAAAAGTAGGTGGTAAAGTTGTTGAAGAAGCAGAAAGCCTTTCCGCTTTCATTAAGGATTTTGCCGGTATTGCCGGAAAAAAAATACTCGTGCATGGTGGCGGAAGATCTGCGACTGCGATTTCGGAGGCTTTAGGCATAAAAACCAAAATGGTAGAGGGCAGGCGTATAACCGATGCGGAAACGCTGAGCGTCGTTGTGATGGTTTATGCCGGATTGGTGAATAAAAATATTGTTGCCCAACTTCAGGCCATGAATAAAACGGCAATTGGTTTGTGTGGAGCAGATATGGATTTGGTTAGAGCTTCTAAGCGTGAAGTAAAAGATATTGATTATGGTTATGTCGGGGATGTCTCGTCAGTAAATACCAATCAGTTGTCTGAGTTGATCTCTTCGGATGTTATTCCGGTTATTTCGCCACTTACTCATGATGGCAAAGGTCAATTGTTGAATACCAATGCCGACACCATGGCTTCTGAATTAGCCAAGGCTTTTGCGATGGAATATAAAGTTCAATTGGCTTTTTGTTTTGAGAAGAAAGGCGTATTACTTGATCCGGATGACGATGATTCAGTAATTAGAAATCTTGATTCTGAAATGTATTCGGAAAATAAAGCCAATGGTTCCATATCGGATGGTATGATTCCAAAGTTGGATAATGGTTTTGCAGCTTTAAAGCAAGGTGTGAGTGATGTGATCATTTCTAATATTGAAGGTCTGAAAAATGGCTTCTCACATGGAACTCATTTAGAAAAATAGGTCGAGAGAGTATGAACGATATAGAAAGAAACATAAAAGAAGCTATTGAGCTTTTAAAGGACCTGATTCAGACTGAATCATTCAGTAGGAATGAAGATACGGTGGCTTTGAAGATGATGAACTATCTTGAAAGTTATGGCTTAAAGGTGAATAGGCAAGGGAATAATGTTTGGGCCTGGGCAAAAGATGTGGATACAAATAAACCAACTATTCTTTTAAATTCTCATCTCGATACGGTCAAGCCATCTAAAAAATGGACCTATGATCCTTTTGAAGCCTGTCTTGAAGGTGATAAATTAACAGGTTTAGGAAGTAATGATGCCGGAGGACCTTTGGTAGCCTTATTAGCAACTTTTATTACCTTAAAGGATACAGAGCAGAATTATAATTTAGTATTTGCGGCTACTGCAGAAGAGGAGATTTCAGGATCAAATGGTGTTGCATCAATCTTGTCGCAATTAGGGAAGATTGATTTAGCTATTGTAGGTGAGCCAACTCAAATGCAGATGGCGGTAGCTGAAAAAGGACTGATGGTTTTGGATTGCGAGGCGCATGGAAGAACAGGTCATGCAGCACGTAATGAAGGTGAGAATGCCTTGTATAAAGCTTTGTCAAATATAGAGTGGTTTAAAAACTATCGCTTTGAAAAAGTTTCGCCTCATTTAGGTGAAGTAAAAATGACAGTTACCCAGGTTAGTTCAGGTTCACAGCACAATGTTGTACCGGATAGTTGTAAGTTTGTGGTTGATGTGCGTTTGAACGAATGTTATTCAAATCAGGAATTGCATCAAATTATTACTGAACAAGTCGATTGTGATGTAGTTGCGCGTTCATTTAGACTAAATAGTTCGTTCATACCAGTTGAGCATCCATTGGTGCAACAGGGAATAAAACTAGGCAGATCCTATTATGGTTCGCCTACGACTTCTGATCAGGCAGTAATGGATTTCACATCATTGAAAATGGGGCCCGGTGATTCGGCTCGCTCACATACGCCCGATGAGTATATCTATTTAAGTGAAATTGAAGAAGGTGTAAACTTGTATTGTAAAATGTTGGATCAGCTAAGCATATAATAGAGTTGTTTATAAACAATACAAATAACTGACAAATGTCATGAATTGGCGCATTTTAATTTTAAATTATAAGAAAAAGTGAATATATTTGCGAATTCGAAGTAATTACGCATTAAATATTAATGATTAGTTAGTTTGAATTCTTCACTTTTTATCTACCATTAATGAGGAATGGATTGTGAAACAAACATGTAAATTTTATTTAGATAAAAGTTTCATGATAGTTTCATCCCGATTAATCGGGAAAGATCGGAATGTTTGTAAGAAAATATAGGCATATGAAATTATGGGATAAAGGAGTATCGGTAAATAAAAAGATTGAGGATTTCACGGTGGGACGCGATCGTGAGTTAGATGTGTTTCTTGCTCCTTTTGATATATTAGGAACAATGGCTCACATAACAATGCTTGAAAGTGTTGGTTTGTTGAATAAAACTGATTTAGATGCCCTGTTAAAGGAACTTCGAGATCTTTATTCTGATGCAATTGAAGGTAATTTTGTTATTGAAGATGGCATTGAAGACGTACATTCTCAGGTTGAACTTTTATTGACACGAAAACTTGGAGACATAGGTAAAAAGGTACATAGTGGACGTTCTCGTAACGACCAGGTGCTTTTAGACCTTAAGTTATACACTCGTCATCGCATTCATGATTTGGTTGAGACAGTTGGAAAACTATTTGCTGTATTGCAAGCAAAGAGTGAAGAACATAAAGAGGTGCTGATACCGGGATATACGCATTTGCAAGTAGCAATGCCATCATCATTTGGTTTGTGGTTTGGAGCATTTGCCGAAAGTCTGGTCGACGATTTACATATGTTACAGGCTGCCTGGAAAACAGCTAATCAAAATCCTTTGGGAGCTGCAGCCGGTTATGGATCTTCTTTCCCATTAAATCGAAAGTTGACGACTAAGCTGCTTGGATTTGATGATCTCAACTACAATGTGGTTTATGCCCAAATGGGCAGGGGGAAAATGGAACGAACGGTAGCTTATGCGCTATCCTCCATTGCAACTACGGTTGGAAAATTAGCGATTGATGGTTGTTTATATACAAGTCAGAATTTTGGATTTTTAAAGTTGCCTGATGAGTTAACGACAGGATCGAGCATTATGCCTCATAAGAAAAATCCAGATGTGTTTGAATTGTTGCGAGCCAAATGTAATCGGATTCAAGCATTGCCTGAAAGCATTGGAATGATTACGGCGAATTTACCAACGGGGTATTTTCGTGATTTACAGTTAATAAAAGAACAATTTTTACCAGCTTTTGATGAGCTAATAGATTGTTTAGAGATTGCCACATTTGCAATTGAAAACATTGAGGTTAATCCAAAAGCAATGAAAGATGAGCGTTATCAATTGGCCTTTAGTGTTGAGGAGGTCAATAAGCTGGTTTTAAAGGGAGTGCCGTTTCGAGATGCCTATAAGCAAGTTGGTGAGGCTATTCAGGATGGGAATTTTGACACAGACTATACGGTAAAGCATACGCATGAAGGTTCAATAGGAAACCTTTGTACAAAAGAGATAAAAAATAAAAAAGATATAGTAATAAGTGAATTTAGTTTTAATAAAGTGGCCGATGCCATTGAAAAGCTGGTTCATTAAAAACATAAACCATAACCTATGGCATTATACGAAAAATTAGCATCAAGTGCAGTATCCTCGAGTGATATTGATAAAGATTTGTTTGACAAATTTAGTGTAAAGAGGGGCTTGCGCAATGCAGATTTTTCTGGAGTACTTGTTGGATTAACTACAATAGGTGATGTTGAAGGCTATGATAAGGTAGATGGCAAGATTGTACCGAAGGAAGGTAAATTATTCTACAGAGGTGTAGAATTGAAAGATTTGGTAAGTGGATTTCAAAACAATAAAAGGCACGGTTATGAAGAAACGGCCTATTTGTTGCTTGCAGGTCAATTACCTGACGCGAAAGAATTGGCTGACTTTACGGCTACCTTAGCTGAAGAGCGTGAATTGCCTCCATTCTTTTCGAAGAATATGATACTGTCACTCAGAGGGCGCGATATAATGAATATGTTGGCTCGTTCTGTTCTAGGACTATATACGGCTGATGATAAGGCAGAAGATTTATCTGCCGAGAATTTATTAAAACAGTCCTTAAGTCTGATTGCGAAATTCCCGGTAATTGTGGCCTACTCTTATTTTGGAATGCGTCATTCGTTTCAGCGAAAGTCTTTGGTAATACGTCACCCACAACCTGAATTAAGTGTTGCTGAAAATTTCCTTTACATGCTTAAAGGTGATAACTATTCGAAGCTGGAGGCTGATTTGGTTGACTTGTCTTTGGTAATTCATGCAGAGCATGGAGGAGGAAATAACTCATCGTTTACCACACGCGTTGTGAGTTCGGCACAAACAGATACCTATTCAGCTATAGCGGCTGCTCTGGGATCACTAAAAGGTGGACTTCATGGAGGTGCCAACCTTAAGGTGATGGATATGATGGAAAATATTAAAGCCAATGTTTCCAACTGGGCTGATGAACAAGAAGTAGCTGATTACTTAATGAAAATGCTAAATAAAAAAGCATTTGATGGTACTGGGAAGATATACGGAATAGGACATGCCATTTATACTTATTCCGATCCACGTGCTGTATTGCTTAAAGAAAAGGCAAAAGCTTTAGCCATTGAAAAAGGCAGATTAGATGAATTTAATTTATATGCTTCCATTGAGAAACTAGCTCCGGAGGTATTTTATAAATTTAAAGGAGCAAATGCTAAAGTGATTTGTGCGAATGTAGATTTCTACAGTGGCTTTGTATATGACTGTATTGAAATACCAAAAGAAATTTACACGCCTATTTTTGCTGTTTCAAGAATTGCAGGTTGGTGTGCGCATCGAATTGAAGAAGTTTGTGGTACAAGTAAACGAATTATCAGACCAGCATATAAGAATGTATTAGATCATATTTCATATACTGAAATGGATAATAGATAAAGAATTTTGTTGATTGGGTATGAAGGGCTGTTTCAAGGGGGAGATTGATCAGCCCTTCTTTTGTATATATATACACCGAATCATTGAGGATGTTTATAATTATGCATAAAAGGATTAAAAATTAGCCAATCATCTAAATAATTATTACCTTTGTATCGCATAAACAAGGTAGATATGCATGCATTTATCCGATTTTAAGGTAAATGCATTTTTTCTGTTTTATTGAAAGCAAACGACTTAATTGTCAATAGGTATGCCAGAATTACAAAAGATAAAGTTAGTGTTGGAAGACGGAACTGTCTTCGAGGGAAAATCGTTTGGATATCATAAATCTGTAGCGGGTGAAGTAGTTTTTAATACTGCAATGACAGGATATCCTGAAAGTTTAACCGATCCTTCATATGAAGGTCAGATATTGGTTGCCACCTATCCATTAATTGGAAATTATGGTGTTCCAAAAGACGAAAAGGAAAATGGCATTCCTAAGTTCTACGAATCAGACCGGATTCATATCTCAGGATTAATTATTTCTGATTATTCGTTTGAATATAGCCATTGGAATGCTGAAAATAGCCTTCGCGAATGGTTAATACAGAATAAAATTCCTGGAATCTTTGATGTTGATACGCGTGAATTAACAAAGATTCTAAGAGAAAAAGGATCAATGTTAGGTAAGATTGAGGTAGAAGGTGAAGAGCTTGAATTTCATAATCCAAATACTGAAAATCTTGTGGCTAAGGTTAGTATTAAGGAGAAAAAAGTTCATGGTAATGGAAAGCACAAAGTTGTGCTGGTTGATACCGGTGCCAAGTATAATATCCTGCGTTGTTTGTTGAAGCGTGACACCACGGTTACTGTAGTGCCTTGGGATTATGATTTCACACAGGATGATTACGATGGCGTAATGTTATCCAATGGTCCTGGTGATCCTCAAATGTGCCCGGATACAGTTAAACATATCCAAAAGGCTATGGAGATCGGCAAACCAATATTTGGTATATGTCTTGGCAATCAATTATTAGGTATTGCTTCCGGAGCGTCAACTTATAAATTAAAGTACGGTCATCGCGCACATAATCATCCGGTTATTAAGGTGGGTACTGATACGTGTTACATTACCAGTCAAAATCACGGATTTGCTATTGACAATGAAACTCTACCAGAAGAGTGGGAACCATCCTACTTGAACGTGAACGATAAAACCAATGAGGGTATCCGACACAAAAGCAAGCCATTCTTTTCCACGCAGTTTCACCCTGAAGCTTCAAGTGGGCCAACTGACACTGAATTCCTTTTCGATGAGTTTATTAAATTGATTGAGGAAAGTAAATAGTTTATTCTTAATAGATACTTAGAGAGCTATCCAATGGGTAGCTCTTTTTTTTGTGCATTGGGTAAAGCTCAATCAGACATGGAGTTTATAAATACGATTATTTTGCTATCTTGTATAAGGAGCAAATAACTAAAAATATTCGATATGGAAGATACCAGCGATTTAGTACATATTTTCTGCAATACCCAGTTGACGGTAAATCATTTAAAAAACATCTTGGCTGAGAATGGAATAACATCCTTAATTAAGAACGACTATGAATCAGGTAATGCTGCTGGCTTTGTTGCCGGTACATCTGCCAATATTGATTTATACGTTCAAAAGGTGGATGGAGCTAATGCTAAAGATATAGTTGAGAAATTTAAAGCGTCATTGCAAGAATAATAACTTATGCGAATTCCTTCAGCTGAAGACATAGTATTGGCGTACGAAAGGATTAAACCTTATGTGCACAATACTCCGGTGCTAACATGTAATACCATAAATCAGCTGACTGGTGCTGATATTTATTTTAAATGTGAGAACTTTCAGAAAGTTGGTGCTTTTAAATACCGAGGGGCGACGAATGCAGTTCTGCAGTTAAACGAAGATCAAAAAAACAAAGGGGTGACAACTCATTCTTCGGGAAATCATGCGGCAGCTTTGGCCTTAGCTGCATTCAAAAATGGCGTTGAAGCTCATATTGTAATGCCTGAAAATGCACCTGAGATTAAAAAAAGAGCAGTTGCCGGATATGGTGCGAACATCACTTTTTGTGAAGGAACATTGGAAGCCAGAGAAAGGACAATGACTGAGGTTCAAGAGAGGACTGGAGCAACTGTTGTCCATCCTTATAACCAATATGAAGTGATATGTGGGCAGGGAACCGCAGCTCTGGAATTCTGCCAGCACGTTGAAAATTTGGATGTAATAATGACTCCTGTTGGTGGAGGTGGTTTGTTAAGCGGAACATCCACCTATATTAAGGGAACCTACCCTAATTTAAAAGTAATGGCCGCAGAACCGGAAATGGCGGATGATGCTTATCAATCATTCACCAAAGGCAAGCTGATACCAGTAGATGGGCCTAAGACAATTGCCGATGGATTAAGAACCTCATTGGGTACTTTGACTTTTGAGGTCATAAGGAATAATGTGGATGAAATTATTACTGTTTCGGAACAATCAATCATTGAAGCAATGCAATTGATTTGGGAGCGTATGAAAATAATAATTGAACCTTCTTCTGCTGTTCCCTTGGCTGCGATTATGAATAATAAAACGCAGTTTAAAGGTGTTAAAGTAGGAATAATCTTAACAGGAGGTAATCTGGATTTAAGTCAATTGCCATTTAAATAAAAATGGTTCGCTAAAGCTAGCGAACCATTCGGGGGGTAGTAATAAGCAAAGAATTGAGATTTTTCGCTATTTACGTTGTGTGTTTCAACAACAGCTATCTAAAAAGCAAGATGCGTGCCATAAAGTGCTCATTAATAATTTTTAATAAAAATTAAGGGACACCAGAGTTGCTGATTATTCATCTGGATTCATAATGTAAAAGCTCTATTCTATAATATCATCAGTTTCGTCATCACTTTCCTGATACCCTGCAGATAAAAAGGCCTCACCTAATACCATATCCAAAGGAGTAGTAATTTTAATATTTTCGCGGTTGCCTGCCACTAAATGTATAGTTGATCCATTTGATTCTACTACCGAAGCATCATCTGTAAACAAAGGATTGTATTCTTGCTCGTAAGCTTTTAATAATAAGTCGGATTTAAATACCTGGGGTGTCTGAACCAATTTTATTGTTGATCTGTCAAGGGCTTTGCTTTTTTCTTCATCAACTACCCTTACTGATTCAAAGGCATCTAAAACGGGTATAGCATTGCCAAGAACACTGGCGTGGTGGTAGCAGCGCTTTAAAGTGTCGGGCGAAACAAATGGGCGCACACCATCATGTATTCCTATAAGCGCAGGAGTATCAACAATGGCAAGGCCATTTTTAACACTATCAAATCGTGTTGAGCCACCTGTGGTAATGTGGTGTTTGATTGTGAAATTATGCTTAGTGCATAACTCTCTCCAATAATCAACCTGGTCGCTTGGCAGGACAAGAACAATTTTTACTTCCTCATCAAAATCATGAAAAGTATTTAAAGTATGCATTAAAACAGGCAAGTCATTAATTTCGAGAAACTGTTTTGGAATTTCACTGCCCATTCTTTTTCCGCTTCCTCCTGCAACAACTATAGCATATTTGAACATTAGCCTTTGTGTAAAATGGATATTAGTCTCTTCCAAAAATACACTACCTGTTAAAATGAAACAAATATGTCTTCAAACAAATCGCGCTATTTGTTTGTAATTAAGATTTCACTAATTTACTTTCCATAAAAAAGAGAAGATATGATTGATGCAAGTGTTTACGAATTTCTAAGCTTACTAAAAGATAATAACAACCGCGAATGGTTTGCTGAAAATAAACCTGTATTTCAGGCAGCTAAACTATCTTTTGAAAATTCAATTAAAGAATTCATTAGCATTGTACACGATATTGATCCTTCAATTGGATCGCTGGAAGTTAAGGAATGTGTATTTAGAATTTACAAAGACACAAGATTCTCGAAAGATAAAACGCCTTATAAAACCAATATGGGCGCCTATGTCGTAAATGGAGGAAGAAAAAGTCCTAAGGGCGGATATTATATTCATATTGAACCGGGAGCTTCGTTTATTGCCGGAGGTATTTATTGTCCACCATCTGATGTACTTAAAAAGGTGCGTAAGGAGGTTTACAATTTTGCTGATGAATATAAAGCTATCATTAATGATAAGAAGTTTGTTAAGTTATTTCCGGAGTTTTATCAGGATAAATTAAAAATGGCTCCAAAGGGCTTCCCAAAAGATTTTGAGGATATTGATTTATTAAAATATAAATCCTACATCGTTTCGCATTCGCTTACTGATAATGAAATGACCGACGCAAATGGAAAGAAAATTATTAAGGATGCCATTAAAACTCTAAAGCCTCTAAATGATTTTATTAACCGGGGTATAGCTGCCGAGGATGAAGAAATAAATTTGTAGCCATATTTTTAAAGTAGTACACACAAAATACAATAATCGAAAATTATATATGCAATTAATTATAGATCCTACCGGTGGAATGGCCGGAGATATGTTTGCAGCAGCGCTTATTTCAGCCGGGGCAGATGAAACAAAGATGATAGATGCCATGTTGTTGGCAGCCAATAAAATTGGGACGGCAAAGATAAGTACTTCCCTTACCAATGATGATTCGCTACGTCTGCATATGGAAGTTGAACATAGCCATGGACACCTTTCGGGACATAAGGCATATCATTTACTTGAAGATATTTTTGAAGAACTACAAATAAGCGATCAATACAAGGAATTTGGTTTTAAAGCCTTGGATGTATTGGTGAAAGCAGAAATTAAAGCGCACAAAGAAAATACTTTTCTAACGGATCATATTCATGCTCACACCCATGATGACGGGCATTCTCACACCCATGAACATCATCATGAAGATGCCTTCTTGCATGAGGCACAGGATATATTAATTGATATAACGGGGGCAGCTTTTGGATTGCAATTGCTGAAGTCGCCAACTAAAGCTCTTTTAAAACAGCCGGTCAGTTGGGGCGGTGGTCACATTACCTTTTCTCACGGGCATCTTCCTGTACCGGCACCAGCCACAAAAATAATCTTTGATCAATATGAGTTAGCAGGTCAAATGGGGCCGATTGAAGTAGAGCTATGTACTCCTACAGGAAGTGCAATTTTAGCTGCGCTTTCTGCTACAATTGGAGAATCAGATTCTGGAAATATTGTTTTTAAAGGCTTTTCAAGAGGTAGTAAGGATTTACCAATTCCGCCCTTAGAAATCCAAATAGTAGATTAAAACCTAAGAATTAAAAAAGGCTGAACATATAAATGTTCAGCCTTTATAATATTTTGTCGTTTGCTTAAATATATACGTTACCGATCTTAATCAGCTTAGGTATATTAATCAGCTTAATCTTACGTCCATTCAATTCGATTAGCTTATCAGATTTAAATTCTGATAATAAGCGAATAACAGATTCCGTTGCCGTACCAACCATATTGGCTAACTCTTCACGTGTAAGCGAAATTTGCAAGGTATGGTCTTCATCTAAATCAAAGGTATCCATTAGAAGAAGTAAAACTTCAGCCAAGCGCTCACGAACGGTTTTTTGTGCAATATCCGTTAAGAACTTATTGGATTCTCCCAGTTCACGGCAAGTCAATTTCATTAACGACATGGCAAACTCAGAATTAACCTTTATCAAACTTGTTAAGATTTCGCCAGGTAAGTAGCAAAGTAATGCATCATTAACAACTTTAGCAGTGGTACATGCTAATTCGTCGCTAATGGTAGATCGAAAACCAATCAAATCTCCATCTTTTGCAAAACGAATAATCTGTTCCTTTCCGTCGAAACCTGTTTTATATACTTTTAAAATCCCTTTAACAACAATGTAAGTGCCATTGATTCGACTTCCTTCATGGTACAATATATTACCACGTTTGTGAAGGGTGCAGCTCATCGATTGTGTAAGAGATTCTAACTCTTCCTCCGTCAATCCATTGAAGATATTGTATGATAACAAATCAACTTCGTCATTGAAAGGTACATTTTGGATATTTTTCATAACAAGAACTACTGAAATTTAAAAAAGTGATAAATGTCATAAAACATGCCAAAGATATAAAAAGAGATTATATTTGTTATATGTAAATATCTAATAACTTCAATATATGAAAAGTTCAGTGAATCTTAAGTGGACAGGAAACATGTCTTGGGAGACCGAATTATTTGGTCATAAATTAATTTTGGATGCCGGAGAAGAGAATGGTGGAGAAGATAAAGGGCCACGTCCAAAAGTGCTTATGTTAACAGCTTTGGCTGGTTGTACGGGAATGGATGTTGTATCTATTTTAAAAAAGATGCGAGTGGAAGTTGAAGATCTTCAGATTATTGTGGAAGGTGACATGACGGAAGAACATCCGAAGTATTACGAAAAGATGCATGTAATTTATCAGTTTAAGGGTAAGGATTTACCTTTGGATAAATTAGAAAAAGCAGTCAGTCTTTCTGAAGAAAGATACTGTGGGGTTTCGGCATTATACAAAAAAGCGATACCTGTAACAACCGAAATTAAGGTGGTGTAAACGTCGAAAAAATGTTGTTAAACATCTTAGAATCGACGCAGGAAATGCACAAATAAAACAAAACCCTGCATCAAAACTGATGCAGGGTTTCTGTATTTTAGCTGAATCGTTTTAAATCTGAGCAGATTTAAATTGATCAAGGAATCGTTTATCATTTTCAAAGAATAAGCGGATATCTTTTATTTGGTATTTCAGCATGGTAATACGCTCTATACCCATTCCAAAGGCAAATCCGGTATACGCCTTGCTGTCAATATCACTGGATTCTAAAACAGCAGGATCTACCATTCCACATCCTAGAATTTCAACCCATCCGGTATATTTACATACGTTACATCCTTTGCCACCACATAGGGTACATGAGATATCCATTTCAGCTGATGGTTCAGTGAATGGGAAGTATGACGGACGTAATCTGATTTTGGTATCAGCTCCGAACATCTCCTTGGCAAAATATAACAAGGTTTGTTTTAGGTCAGCAAAAGAAACATTCTCATCGATATATAAACCTTCAACCTGATGGAATATACAATGTGCACGTGCCGAAATGGCTTCATTACGAAATACACGTCCTGGGAAAATGGCTCTAACCGGAGGCTTTTGTTTTTCCATTACACGCACCTGTACCGATGATGTATGAGTACGTAATAAGACATCCGGATTGGTGGCGATGAAAAAAGTATCTTGCATATCGCGTGCCGGGTGTTCAGGTGGAAAATTTAATGCCTCAAACACATGATGGTCATCTTCTATTTCAGGTCCGTCAGCCACGTTAAATCCTAGACGGGCAAAAATTTCAACGATCTCATTTCTTACAATGGATAATGGATGGCGACTGCCAAGCTCAGCAACAGATCCTGGTAAGGTTAAATCGGTTCCTACCTCACCATGAGTATCGTTTTCAAAAGAAGCTTTTAACTCATTTATCTTGTCAAGAGCTTGAGTTTTTAAGATATTCAGATATTTACCAACTTCTCGTTTCTGCTCGTTCGGAATAGTTTTAAACTCATCAAATAGTTGAGATACTTGTCCTTTCTTACTCAAATATTTTATCCTAAGCTGTTCTGCTTCTTCAGCGCTGCTAGCAGCCAGCTCTTTAACTTCCTCAACTAAGTGATTTATTTTATCTAACATGCTTATCTTTTTACTTTACTATAGCGACTTGCAAAATTAATAAAAGCAATGACATGGGATGAAGGGGCGCTTTGTTTTTTAAGCCTTGAAAGGTTACTTTTTTGTAATTTCTATGCTTTTAATGCGAATTTCCTCAATTGGTCGATCAATGGCATAGGTTTTTGACAGTGCCATTTTATCTACTATGTCCATGCCTTTTGTTACCCAAGCAAAAACAGTGTAGTCTCCATCCAGATATGGAGCGCCGCCAATTGTGGTGTACGCCTGACGCTGTTCCGCCGTATATTTCATATGCTTCTCTTTCTCCAGTTCATCCAGTTCTTTATTGTTAAAAATACGGCCTGCAACAATGTAAAACTGTGAACCATCACTTCTGTTATTTTTATTACGATCAGCTGGTAGTTTCGAGGCTGCAATCATCCCTCTCTTGTGGAATAATTCAGGCACGATGTGCATAGGTAGTGTATATCCCGGCCCCTGCCAACCTACTACATCATCCTTTTTGGCATACTTCGAATCAGCAGCACCAGTTTGTATCAGAAAACTGTTAATAACCCGGTGCACCAGCAAACTGTCATAAAATTGATCGCTAACCAGCTTAATAAAGTTGTCTCTGTATTTTGGTGTTTTATCAGATAAGGCAATGTGTATATTTCCTTTATTAGTAATGATTTTAAAACCTTTGATGGTGGTGTGCGATGGGTAAACTTTATTGGTTTTATCCCTAAGCTCATAAATCGATTTAGGATTTTTGATTTGCGTTTTAATTAGTTTGTTGATCCATTTAGCATGCAGCATACGTTTAGGATTTGTTGTTTGAGCTATACCGGCCAGACGATGATTTTGAGCAAATACGGCAATTCCGCTTTTAAAGTCATCTTCAAGCCAATCGTATGAAATACTGTCATTACTTACTCCTTTTTTCAATGGACTGGGGTCTGCAAATAATTTCCTGTCCTTTCGAAATAGACGATAAACTGTATCTGGAACGCTTTCGGCATCTTTGAGTTTTAGGTAATTCAGATTTCTGCGAGTTACCTTTAACAGAACGAGGTTCAGATCCAAATCGTAAGCCACATAACCTGCAATTGAAGAAAAGTCTTCCAAATCCATTGGAGAACCCTTAACCTTATAAGCCCCTTTTATTAGACTTAAGTTGGTGACAACCAGATTGGTAGCAATATAAAAGCCATAGCCATCGTTGATTCTTCGTGTGTAATGATCAAATGTACGGAGGCTTACAACTCCTTTAACGTTACTTTGAAATGAACCCTTAAAAGGCGCCCGCTCTACTTCCTTTGTCTTGTTGGATGGCGATTGGCAGCCTATAATGATGATCAGTGATAAAGTGACAAAAAGGAATCGCAGCATATTATTGAATTTTGTCAACTGTAACTTTAATCTTAATATCAGAATAAGGACGGTTATTTTTATCTACCGGCAGAGCAGCAATCTTATTGATTAAACTTAATCCTTCAACCACTTCGCCATAAACGGTATAATCTCCATCTAAATCAGGTGTGCCACCAGTTGTGGTGTAAGCTCTTCTTTGTTCTTCGGTAAACTCCTTTTTGTCCGACACACTATAGTGGAAATTGATTTTGTCTTTGATCTCACGCAGTAGTTTATTAAAGGCCTTCGGATCTTCTGTTTTAAGTCTGGCCAACTCTTCCTTGTGAGGCAAATAGTATTGTGTTTTTAACTCTTTTTTAATCGGATTATTGGTGGCTTTTTCAATAAGATCTAATTCTTCATTACTGTATTTGCGACCATGTACTATGTAAAATTGAGAAACATCCGACATTTTAAAATGATTCACTGCTTCTGGTTGCCGAGGTGCACATAATGCACCTCTTTTATGAAAACAATTATCATTAAACTCAGAATCCAAATTGATAGGTTTGCCATAGCCTATGGCTTTTCCTTTTGGTGCATTTCTGGAGTCGGATGACCCGCCCTGAATAACAAATCCTTTAACAACTCGATAGAACAAGGTTTCATCGAAATGCTTCTCGCCAACAAGTTTTAGAAACTGATCTCTATGATTTGGTGTCTCATTATAGAGCTTCACCCTCATACTACCCAGGTTGGTAGAGATAGTAACATAAAAGGTTGGTTCCTGAGCTAATGATGTAAAGCAAAGGATTAAAAGGCTAATTATTAAAAGCTGTAGTTTCATCTATTATTACTTCAGTACTTTTACGTTTAAAATATAAACATCCTCCTTAGGCCTGTTGTTTTTATCAGTGGCAACTCCGGCTATTTCATCAACGACCTCTATACCTTCAAGTACTTCTCCAAATACAGTATAGTTATCGTCGAGATGTGGAACGCCGCCTAAGGTTCTGTATTCTTCTTTTAAGTCGTCAGGAATTGAAATGGCTGGCAATTCGGATAATTTTTTTTCAACCAATTCTTCAATTTCAATTTTAAGGTCCATCATTGCCATTTGGTTACCTGATTGACGGCATTGATTTAAAGTATCTTTGTAGTCC
Source organism: uncultured Carboxylicivirga sp. (assembly GCA_947503525.1). Classification (GTDB taxonomy): domain Bacteria; phylum Bacteroidota; class Bacteroidia; order Bacteroidales; family Marinilabiliaceae; genus Carboxylicivirga. The sequence continues at coordinate 949,780 of CANNEA010000002.1, forward strand.
TCCAATGTTTCGTAAAACAGACTTTGGCGTTTCATTGATTTAAGGCGTTGTTCCACTTCGGTGAATTGCTCGTCGTTATAGGTTTTACCTTGTACAATATAGAATTGTGATCCTGAAGAACGCATTTCCGGATTTACCTTATCGGGTTGTCTAGCAGCAGCCAGAGCTCCTTTTTTGTGAAAACGTTTGGGATATTTTATTTCAGCATCAATTTTATACCCCGGTCCGCCATTACCAAGTCTTGTTCCTGCCGCAGAATTTTTTGAATCAGGATCACCTCCCTGAATCATAAACTCATTCATAACACGATGGAATAATAAGGAATCGTAATAGCCTTGTTTGGCCAATTTTATGAAATTATCACGATGTAAAGGTGTGTCATCATATAATTTAATTTTCATGTCACCTTTTGAAGTTTTCATCAATACAGTCACATTGGTCTTAGGTGTTTGACAAGCCACAAACAAAACGGACAAAACAAGAAAAATAAGATGCTTCATTAGTTATACTTTTTCGTTATCGAATTCAACAGTTTTAAAATATTCAATTATGCCTTTTTTTATCAATTGATTCTGAAAAGAAGGCATCATAGATTTTAATTTCGATTGTGGCTCAAAAATTGGCCAGCCATCAGGATCAATTCCTGTTTCCTTTATGTAGCCCTGTCGGGCTAATATCCTGCATCGGGCAACATTAATGAGATCCATCTTTTCGGTTTTACTAAACTCTTTAAATCCGATCCCCATCTCTTGTATTCCCATCATAAATAGAATAAATTCATATTCAGCTGTCACTTTAAACTGTTTACTCAATCGGAGTATCAATTTGTCCCATTCCATCTCGAATTCACTACCTGTCATTTGCTCCATAAGTTTTCAAAAATACCATTTCGCTGGCTAAGACCAAAATGTCTTAGCCTTCTGCATGAGAGAAACAGTATTAGGTGCTAAAAGTTGACATAAAAAAAGAGGGAGTCGTATTGACACCCTCTTTCTCTATCATTTTTGAAAAGTTGTTCTGAATTATTCAGCCTTTGGCTCTTCAGGAGCTTCTTCAGTTCCTTCAGCTTCCGGAGCTTCCTCTTCAGCAGCTTCTTCACCTGCAGCCTCTGCGGCGGCAGCTTTTGCAGCAGCTTCAGCTTCAGCAGCTAAATCAGCTTTTGCTTTAGCAAGAGCTTCTGCTCTTTCAGCATTCACTTTTGCTTCTTGCTCCAAACGCTCTTTGTCGGCACTCGCTTTTACACCAGCTAACTCATCTTTCTTAGCCTGGATCTTACCTTCTTTGTCAGCAAGCCATGCATTGAAACGCTTTTCAGCCTCAGCCTCATCGAAAGCACCTTTTTTAACACCTTCCAATAAGTGCTTCTTCATCATCACACCTTTGTACGAAAGAATCGCACGTGCAGTGTCTGTTGGCTGAGCACCACTGTCTAGCCAGTTAAGGGCTTTGTCAAAATTCAAATTGATTGTAGCAGGATTGGTGTTTGGATTGTAAGATCCAATACGCTCAATGTACTTTCCATCACGTGGAGCTCTGCTATCTGCAACTACAATGTGGTAGTATGCATACCTTTTACGTCCATGACGTGCCAGTCTAATTTTTACAGGCATAGTATTTCGTTTTATTAATTAAACAATTGCAAAAACTCGTTTTGCGGCTGCAAAGATAAGTCATTAAATATTAATAGCAAAACAGATTGAGGATTAAGAATCTGTTAATGAGAAAAAAGCCAATGTATTAACTCAATTTGACACTTTTCAATCTGCTTTTTTAACTTCCTTTTGTCTGGCAAAATCTTATCTTCGCAAGATGCTTATCGGCATACTTTTGATGGATTTAATTGTGATTGCATGTTTTTAATATTTGATACTGAAACAACAGGTTTACCTAAAAAATTTAAAGCACCTTTAACTGACTTTGACAATTGGCCAAGGATGGTTCAGTTGGCTTGGCAATGTCACGATATTGAAGGTAAGTTGTTGTTTGCCAAAAATCATGTGATTACGCCTGATGGTTATACTATTCCGGAAGATGTTATTGCAGTTCATGGCATCAGTAATGAAATAGCGAAAGAAAAAGGAGTGCCTTTAAAAGAGGCTTTGCTTGATTTTGTTGAAGACATGAAAAATGCCAAATTCATCATTGGACATAATGTTGAATTTGATATTAACATTGTTGGGTGTGAGCTCTTGCGCTGCGAGATGGAGGAAGTGATTACTTCTGCGCCTAGTTTGTGTACTAAAGATGAGAGTACTGAGTACTGTGGATTAAGGAATAAGAGTGGTACGATCAAACCACCAACGCTTACTGAGCTACATATAAAACTTTTTAATGCGCCTTTTCCTGAGGCACATAATGCAGCAGCCGATGTTGAGTACACCACGCGCTGTTTCCTTGAATTAGTGCGTGTTGATGCGATTTCTCCTGAACGATTACGCATGTCAGCAAATCAGATTCAGGCCTTCAAAACCAATAACCCGACCCAGATTAAGCCTGAAGGCATTGAATATGAGTCTTTCAAGATTAATACTTTTGATGATATTTCCATAGAGGAGGAAGAGCGAAGGCTTAAAGAAGCTGCGGCTAATGCCTCGGAACAATCTTTTGTGCATTTACATGTGCATTCGCAATATTCCATTTTGGATGGAGCCGCTAAAACCGGTGATATTGCTGCTAAAGCGAAAGCCGATGGAATGCCGGCTGTGGCTTTAACTGATCATGGTGGCATGTTTGGAAGTAAAGAGTTTCATGTGGCTTGTGGTAAATCTGAGGTTAAACCCATTATTGGAGTTGAAGCTTATGTGGCCAAAAGAGGTCATTTGCGAAAAGATGATAAAACAGATGCCGGAGGTAATCACATTATCTTACTGGCTAAAAATTATAAAGGGTATCAGAATCTCCTGAAAATGACATCCATTGCCCACACCGATGGAATGTATTATAAACCAAGAATAGATAAAGAGCTCTTAAAGACCTATAATGAAGGTGTAATTGTTACAAGTGCCTGTTTGGGAGGTGAAGTTTCGCAAAATATAATGGCGGGTAATTTCGATAAAGCCCGTGAGACAATAAAATGGTTTAAAGAGGTATTTGGTGATGATTATTACCTGGAACTGCAGCGTCATAAAAATGATGATCCCAGGTTACGCATTGATGTCTGGGAAAATCAGGTAAAGGTGAATAAGGTTATACGTGAATTGGCAGCTGAGCTGGATGTAAAGCTGGTGGCAACCAATGATGTGCATTTTGTTGAACCTGAGCATGCCGAAGCACATGATGTATTGGTGTGCCTTAGTACGGGTAGGGATTTTGATGATCCTACACGTATGCGATATACCAAGCAGGAGTGGTTTAAAACAACCAAGGAGATGAACGAACTCTTTGCTGATGTACCTGAAGCATTGGCCAACACGGTTGAGATAGCCAATAAAGTAGAAGCCTTTGAATTAAACTCTGATCCCATTATGCCGCCCTTCGATATTCCAGAGGACTTTGGAACATTCGAAAAGTTTAAAGAGAAGTATAATGAGGCTGATTTGAATGAAGAGTTTACCGCAAAGGCCGTTGAGCGCCTGGGGGGGTATGAAAAAACGCTCCAGATAAAGTTGGAAGCCGAGTATTTAAAGTTCTTAGCTTTCAAAGGGGCTCATGAAAGATGGGGAGAAGAATTAGAGGATTCTGTAGTTGAGCGGCTGGATTTTGAGTTGGATACAATTAAAACCATGGGTTTTCCGGGTTACTTCTTAATTACACAGGATTTTATCAACTGGGCGAAGGATAATGCCGTATTAGTTGGACCGGGACGTGGTTCAGCTGCTGGTTCAGCGGTGGCCTATGCCATTAAAATTACCGACGTTGATCCAATAAAATACGATTTGCTGTTTGAGCGTTTCTTAAACCCTGATCGTGTATCCATGCCCGATGTCGATATTGATTTTGATGATGATGGAAGACAAGCCGTACTGGATTATGTGACCAATAAATACGGAAAAGATAAAGTGGCGCATATCTGTACTTTTGGAACCATGGCTACCAAGAGTTCAATTAAAGATGTGGCTCGTGTATTGAGACTGGATTTATCTGAAGCTAACCGATTGGCCAAGATGGTGCCTGAAGCGCCAAAAATGAGTTTTAAGAAGGCTTACAAAGAAGAACCTGAACTTTTAAAAGAAAAGGATTCTCCAAATCCACTGATAGCGCAAACCATCAAATTTGCGGAGGCTCTCGAAGGGTCAGTGCGTCAAACGGGTGTACATGCATGTGGAATATTAATAGGTAAAAATCCGTTGGAAGAGCATCTGCCTGTGATGCCAACCAAGGGTGAGGATTTATTAACTACTCAATACGATGGCCGTTTTGTTGAAGATATAGGTTTATTAAAAATGGACTTTCTGGGTCTGAAAACCCTTTCTATTATAAAGGAGGTCTTGGCCAATATTAAATTATCCAAAGGAATTGATGTTGATATCAACAATGTGGTAATGGATGATGTAGAGACCTTTGAGCTGTTTAGCCGAGGAGAAACAACTGCCATATTCCAGTTTGAGTCACCGGGAATGAAGAAGCATTTACGCTCGCTTCAGCCCAACCGATTTGAGGATTTGGTGGCCATGAATGCCTTATATCGTCCCGGGCCAATGGAATATATCCCTTCCTTTATTGCCCGTAAGCATGGCCGGGAAGAAATACAATATGACCATCCCATGATGGAACCTTACTTGAAGGATACCTATGGGATTACCGTTTATCAGGAGCAGGTGATGCTTCAGTCCAGGGCCTTGGGAGGTTTTACACGTGGTGATTCTGACTCCTTGCGTAAGGCAATGGGTAAGAAAATCATTGCCATGATGGATAAGTTAAAGGCGAAGTTTAAGGACGGATGCCTGGGCAGTGAAGAGTTTATGAAGGCTTGCGATGAAGGTCTTACATCCAAGAAGAAGCCGGATGATCTAATTGAAAAAATCTGGGGTGACTGGGAGGCTTTTGCATCCTATGCATTTAATAAATCACACTCTGTTTGTTATGCCTATATTGCCTATCAAACAGGATTTTTAAAGGCCCATTATCCTGCCGAATTTATGGCGGGTGTTTTGAGTCGAAACCTAAGTGATATCACAAAGATTACGAACTTCATGGAGGAGTGTCGTAATATGGGCATGGATGTGCTTGGTCCGGATGTGAATGAGAGTTACCGTAAGTTTACGGTAAACAAAGATGGTGCGATTCGATTTGGAATGGCCGGTATTAAGGGTGTTGGAGAAGGTGCTGTGGAGGTGATTATTAAAGAACGTGAAACCAATGGTCCTTTTAAAAATGTATATGATTTTGTTGAACGTCTGCCGCTAACAACGGTAAATAAGAAGAACATCGAAGCCCTAGCTTCTTCCGGAGCATTGGATAATTTAGGCAATTATCATCGAGCTCAATTCTTCTCTCCATTAAAAAATGAAGAGACCATATTTATCGAAAACTTGCTTCGCTATGGTAACCGCTTTCAGGTGGATAAAGCCAGTTCCCAAAATTCATTGTTTGGCGGTATTGAAGGAGCTATCGAGATAAAGAAGCCGGAAGTGCCAGAATGTATTCCATTCTCTAATATCGAAAAGCTAAATAAGGAGAAAGAGTATATTGGTATCTATTTGTCGGCTCATCCTTTAGATGATTATAAATTGGAGATAACTCATTTTATTCACCATAATTTAAAACAGTTGGATGACCTGGAGTCTCTTCAGGGTCGGGATGTGACTTTTGCAGGTATGGTGGTTGGAATGCGACGGGGAACAACTAAAAAAGGTAACCCTTTTGGTATTATGACCATGGAAGATTATAGCGGATCCTTTGAGTTTGCCTTCTTTGGGAATGATTTTACCGATTATCTTCCTTATCTTGAGGTGGGATATTTTTTAATGGTTAAAGGTAGGGTTCAGCCAAAACGATATAACAAGGATGAGCTGGAGGTGAAAATTGCACATATCTCATTCTTGAGTGAATTACGTGAAAAGATGGTGAATACCATCACCTTGAAGGTGCCCTTGAATGCTATTTCACAGGACTTGATTACTGAGCTCTCACAGCTGTTAATAACAAATGAAGGTAAGGTGACTTTGAAATTTATGGTACTTGATCCTGAAACTAAAAATTCGGTTCAGTTGTTATCAAGAAGTATGAGGGTAGATTTAACGGATGATCTGGTAAAATATATTGAAGAACATCCGGATGTAAGCCTTAGTATTGCTTAAATATAAACACTTGCGGGCTTGAACGATAGTTACATATGTAAAAAAATATATATTTTTGGAATCTTAGAGTTTATTTTTGATAACTTTGTATTCCACTATTTAGAGTATAGTTAAAATTATTAATAATATTAAAGTAAAACAGATTTGCTATGTTGATCGAAGTTACTGATGCTAATTTTGAAGAGGTAGTCTTGAATTCAGACAAACCTGTATTGGTTGATTTTTGGGCTGAGTGGTGTGGTCCTTGTAGAATGGTAACACCTATTGTAAAAGAGTTGGCTGAGGAGTATGGTGCGAAAGCCGTAATTACAAAAATGGATGTTGATAACAATCCGGAGACTTCAGTGAAGTTTGGAATTCGTAATATCCCAACAATCTTATTTTTCAAAAATGGTGAGGTTGTTGACAAACAAGTTGGTGCTAGTCCTAAAACTATTTTGGCTTCTAAATTAGATGCATTAGTATAGTATAAGCATAAATAATATTGGGCTGTCAAATTATTTTGACAGCCTTTTTTATACCCAATTAAGAAAATCAGATTGAAATGAAAAACTTAAGTATATTCTTGGTGTTGATACTGATAAGCTTATCAAGTTGTCAGTTTTTTGGCCCGGAAAAAAAAGTAGTCACCAAAGGGCAGACGAATCCGGATGGTATTGTTGTAAAGAAAGTTCATTTTGACAATGATCCTCATGCTCCTGTGGAATGGAAAACAACCTGGAAATTACAGAAGGATGGGCCAGCTCTACGTCATGGTTTATCTACCAGGTATTCAAAGACAGGAAAGGTATACGAAACCATCAATTATAAGGATAATAAGAAGGAAGGCCTGCGTACTTATTACCATCAAAATGGTAAAGTATTTAAAGAATATACCTATAAAAACAATAAACGTGATGGCATTTCTAAACGCTACGATAGGGAAGGGAAATTGGTAGCTGAATATTCGTATAATGGAGGATTGCCAGGTATAGGTTTGAAAGAATATACGAATCTTGGGAAAGAACGACCAGCCCCTGTCTTGAATATTAAAAAAGTAGACAATATTCGAACCAGCGGTTCATACTCCATTGTTTGTTCCTTGACTGGCGATGGAGCTAAGCGCATTAAGTCAGTAGAGTATTATCAAGGTGAGCTACTGGATGGCAAATGGCAGCATAAAAACCTTAAGCCACTGAAAAAATCAACTGGCAAGAAAGGTGAATTGAAGTTAACAGTACCTAAAGGTACAGCCATAAATAAGAATTTAAACTTTGTGGCGGTAGCAGTCACACAGGATGGTTTAAAGTATATCCTGCAGAAAAAAGTATCAGTGAATGTAAGAGGTGTATAGCTTGATTTACATTTTAATAGTATAAAGCGTCCGTTCTGGGCGCTTTTTTTATGCCCTTTTCAGAGGTGTCTGTGTAGCCTTACCCGTTATAGGACGGTTGCAAAATAGACAATTTTCTTTTTGTTAAACCAATTTCTAAATGCTTTTTCAGGAAGCTTTGTGTTTCCGACAAGGACGGCAAGGAACGTAGCCGTTTATATATCCTTGATGGATTCACAAGGCGAACTTTCTTCGCATTTTAAAATCTGGTTGTTATTCATCTGCTTCATATATTCAAGAGGACTTATTCCTCCTAGTGATTTGTGCGGATGCTTTTCATTATAATCAGTCATCCAATCCCAAGCAAGACTTCTCACTTCAGATAAATCATTAAACATATATGCATCCAATACATCTTCTCTAAAAAAGCGATTAAATCGCTCTACATAGGCATTCTGCGTAGGACTACCTGGTTGTATGTGTTTTAATCTGATTTGGTTATCATCAGCCCAGTGTTGTAGTACTTTTGATATAAACTCAGGGCCATTATCTACTCTAATTTCACGTGGTTTACCTCTCCAAAAAATAACTTCATCCAATGTTTTTATCACACGTTCTCCTGGTAGCGAAAAGTCTGGTTCAATAGCCAAAGCTTCCCTATTAAAATCATCTATAATATTTAATACACGAAAACGACGTCCATAACTTAAACTATCACTCATGAAATCCATAGACCATGTATGGTTAATACCCAATGGTTGAACTAATGGCTCTTTAGTTCGAGTAGGAAGCCTTCTTTTGCGTTTTCTACGCAGGTTTAATTGCATTAATCGGTAGATTCGTAAAACACGTTTTCGATTCCAAATCAGACCTTCATTGCGAATACGACCGTAGTATTCATCAAAACCTCTAGTTGGCAATTGTTCTGCCAAGGCATTGAGCTTATTGATCACTTCGCTATCATCTCGTTTGCTTTGATAATACCACATGGAGCGATGCAGGTCTGTTAATCGGCACGCCCTGCCAATACTGATGGAATAGGTAGCCTGCAAGTACTCAGCTCGTACTTTTTTATCACAGGGCTTTAAAACTTTTTTCCTAGTAAATCCTTCAGCATCACATTATCCAAACTAATATCAGCAAACATTTGTTTGAGTTTGCGATTCTCTTCCTCTAAATCTTTTAATCGCTTAAGATCTGATGATTCCATACCAGAATACTTTTTACGCCAGTTGTAAAAGGTAGCCTTTGAAATACCATGCTCACGACATAAACTGTTGGCATCAATGCCACTTTCAAAATCCTTCAAGATCTTTACGATCTGGCTTTCTGTAAATCTTACTTTCTTCATAATCGTTTTGACTGCTTAAAATTAATAAATTGTCTAATTATAAACTGTCCGATTTTTAGGTAAGGCTACATCTGCAATGATTGGTTAATAGTTAAATAGTTCTTAAGTGTAGTTAAGGCCATATGTTGCCATAAAATGTCAACTGTTTCATATAAACCTACAACTGACCTAAATAAATTCATAACTGTTAGTAATAGGCCCTTAACTGAGCAGTATAAAGGAGTAACTGTCTCAGATAAAACCTCAACTGTCAGCCATAAATTCATAGCTGAGGTGGATAAGGTGTCAACTGACAGCTATAAAGTATTAACTGATTAAGAACGAGAAAGTAGAGCTAATCGTTACTATGGTTAGCAAGGTATCTATTCTTGGCGTCTTTAATCAATAATTTATGACCAAAGAATATTAAACCCAGAAAGAATGAAAACAGTACAAAGGTAAATTTGTAAAATAAGAATTGATTCCATTCTTTTATATAACTTATAAAAGGAAGCTGTTCGTTATATATAATCTCTATTTGATTGTTTAAACCTACTTTTTTGATAAACGAAGACTTATTGGCTTTTAGGCTGTTGTAATATGTCCTTGCGCCAACTTTATACTGATACTTTATATTATAGTCTTCAGGATTTTTGGAGTTGGTCGAATATTTGAATTCTGATACTTGAATGTTTCTTAAAGTGAATATTTTAAGGAATACATTCTTGGTAACGCAATTTAAACCTGCATGAAGCCAAAAGTACCCAAACAATAAGTATCCAATAATTATCATTGCTTTAAGTAATTTTCTCATCAATAGTAAAAGATAACTTTTATTGAATCCCTGGCTGCCGCACGATTGCATCGTGAGGCTTAAAATTAATCATTTACCCCAATATCATTCCCACAATAGTGGCAGACAGCAATGAGGCCAATGTGCCAGCTAATAAGGCCTTCATGCCAAATTGCGACAATAATACGCGTTTGCCCGGTGCCAATGAACCTATGCCGCCAATCTGAATGCCGATGGAAGCAAAATTGGCAAAGCCACAAAGGATATAGGTAGCCATTATTATGGATTTATTACTAAAGAAAGCGCCTGCTTCTTTTAACTCAGCCAAACTAACATAGCCAATAAATTCTGTCATGATTAGTTTTTCTCCTAATACGCGGCCAACTAAATCAATGTCCTGAGCAGGTACACCCAATAGCCACATAAATGGGGCAAATATATAGCCCAATAAAAACTGTAATGAAAGTTCATTATACTCTCCACCAGTTGCACTGGCAATGCTATCGTTAATAGAAGTCCAGTCACCAACTTTAATAAATATGTAGTTGATCATGGCAATAAAGGCAATAAATACCAATAACATACCGGCAACGTTTACGGCCAGCTTTATGCCTTCTGTTGTACCATTAGATATGGCATCTAACACGTTTTTGCCAATTCTATCCTTACTGACTTTTACATCAGAATTTACTTTTTCGGTTTGTGGTAATAATATTTTTGAAATAACAATAACCCCAGGAGCCGCCATAATGGATGCTGCCAATAGGTGTTTAGCGTATATTAACTCCTGAGCCGGATCACCACCACCCAATACTTTTATATATACAGCCAGAACACCTCCTGCAAGAGTAGCCATCCCTCCTGCCATCACCAAGAGAATCTCCGACTTATTCATTTTATCCAGGTAGGCCTTTATCATTAAGGGTGATTCGGTCTGCCCTAGGAAGATATTACCTGCAACCGATAAGCTTTCTGCGCCTGATAGTCCCATTAGCTTAGTTAAAGCTAAGGCTAATACGTATACTACCTTCTGGATTATTCCAAAGTAGAATAGTAAACTGGTTAAAGCGGCAAAGAATATAATAGTCGGAAGTATGGTAATTGCAAAATTAAGTAGTGGAGATTCGATAACTCCCATGCCAAAGCTTTTAAATAGAAAGGCTGTTCCGGCGTCGGTAAAGCTTAGAATCTTAACAAATATTTTTCCAATGAAATCAAAAAAGGTTTGTACAAAAGGCACATATAAAATAGATAGAGCCAAGACCAATTGAATTCCAAGGCCGGTTCCAACTACCTTCCATGAAATGGCTTTTCTGTTGGAGCTAAATATCCAGGCAATTGCAATAATAACGGCCATGCCTAATAGTCCGCGAAGCACTGTCAGGATGCTGAATGCTGATTCGGCATCGTTTACGATCTGAGGGTCGGCATTTTGAGCTAAAATAGAGTGTCCGATTAATACGGTAATTATAGAGAGTAGTACTCGTTTCATGGATTAAACTTTAAGTAACATCGAAAGTGATCAATGCCAGTGGGAGGATTTTGGATTAAGATATGTGAGGATTATATTTCTCGAGAATTAATTTCATCTCTTATTTCGGAAGCCCTTTCGTAGTCTTCTCCTTCAATGGCTTCCTGAAGCATGCGATTTAATTCATCTATGCTTTTTTCTTTATATTTCTCAGTAGAAACTGGTTTAAGAGTTGATGGAACTATGGGCTGTCCTTCTTCTTTCTTATCGAAATCAAGCACGATGCCTGCTTTTTCAATAATATCTTCATATGTATATATTGGGCATTCAAAACGAAGAGCAAGAGCAACCGCATCTGATGTTCTTGAATCAATATGCAATTGTTCATCACCGTTTTGGCAAACTAATTCGGAATAGAATATCCCTTCTTCCAATTTGTAGATAATCACCTCAACAATTTCTATTTCGAAAGATTTTGAAAAATTCAAAAACAAATCATGCGTTAAAGGTCTGGGCGGTTCCAGGCCTTCAAGTTTTATGGCAATGGATTGGGCTTCGACTCCTCCAATAATTATTGGGATTCGTCTTTCTCCCTCTTCTTCTGCCAAAACCAGAGCATAGGCTCCTGACTGTGTTTGGCTGTAAGATAGGCCTAAGATGTTGAGTTTTACCTTTTTTTTGCTCATAAAACAATTGTTTCTACTACAATAAGTCCATCACTAAAAGGACTTAATTTAATGTTGGTACACCAAAAACAAATATAGTAATTACTTTTTAACAAAAAGCTTGTATGGCGCATTTAAAAAGGGATTTGTTGCCGGAGATCAGCTTAAATTATTAATTTTCAGGATTGCTAAATATGAATTGTTTGGGTGCAATACTTTTTTTTTATACTTTTGCACTCCATTGAATCCTGTGGGGTAGAAAAAGTGGCTCATTTTTAGAGGATAAGCCCACCTCCTGGAGAAAACCATAAATATTGGTGACATGTACGCAATTGTTGATATTGCTGGACAGCAATTCAAAGTAGAAAAAGAGAGAAAAATCTTTGTGCATCGATTGAGCGCTGAAGAAGGTGCTACAGTTGAATTTGAAAAAGTGCTTTTAACGGATAACGAAGGTGACGTTAAAATTGGAGCTCCTGTTGTAGACGGAGCAAAAGTAACGGCTAAAGTTCTATCACACGTTAAAGGTGATAAAGTGATCGTTTTCAAGAAGAAAAGAAGAAAAGGTTACAAGAAAAAGAATGGACACCGTCAGCAGTTCACTCAAATTCAAATTGAAGAAATCGTAGGTTAGTAACTCAAAAAATTAGAATAAGATGGCACATAAGAAAGGCGTCGGTAGTTCGAAGAACGGTAGAGAGTCGGAAAGTAAACGACTTGGCGTAAAAATTTATGGCGGTCAAGCTGCCAAGGCAGGGAATATCCTTGTTAGACAAAGAGGTACTCAACATCATCCAGGCGAGAATGTAGGTATGGGAAAAGACCACACTTTATTCGCTTTAATTCATGGTACAGTTGAGTTTCGCAAGAAAAGAAACAACAGATCTTACGTTTCAGTAGTACCTTACGCTGAATAAGATCATTGAAAAACACAATTAAATCTCCTGATTTTATTACTTTCGTGATAAATTCAGGAGATTTTTTTTATCCAAATAATTGAAGGAACATGTTGACTTTAAAATACATTCAAGACAACAAAGATCAAGTCATTGAACGACTTAAAATTAAGCGATTTGACGCCGTACAAATTGTTGATGAAATCATCAACTTAGATAACCAACGTAAATCGACTCAGGTAGAAGTGGAGGCTTTGCAAGCTGAAATGAACAGTTTGTCCAAAGAAATAGGGCAGCTTTTCAAAAGCGGGCAAATGGAAGAAGCTAATAAGGCCAAAGCTCGTACCGGAGAATTGAAAGAACAAATCAAGGAATTGGATACTAAATTGTCGGAGACTACGACAAAACTGAATGAACAATTAGTTCAGATACCAAATGTACCAAACGAAATAGTTCCGGAGGGTAAAGGCGAAGAAGATAATGTTGAGGTGAAAAGTGGTGGTGAAATGCCTAAGCTTGAAAATGCCGTACCACATTGGGATCTTATTAAGAAGTACGATATCATTGATTTTGAACTCGGCACCAAAATAACCGGAGCTGGATTTCCGATATACAAAGGTAAAGGAGCTCGCCTGCAACGTGCCTTAATTAACTTCTTTTTGGATGAAGCAGATAAAGCCGGTTATGGTGAGGTGATTCCGCCGCTATTGGTTAATGAGGATTCTGGTTTTGGAACTGGTCAGCTACCGGATAAAGAAGGGCAGATGTATCATGCAACAGCTGATAACTTGTACCTTATTCCAACCGCAGAAGTGCCGGTAACCAATATCTTTCGCGATGTGATATTGAAAGCATCCGAGTTGCCTGTTAAGCATTGTGCTTATTCTGCATGTTTCCGACGTGAAGCAGGTTCATGGGGAGCTCATGTTCGTGGTCTTAATCGCCTTCATCAATTTGATAAAGTAGAAATTGTACAAGTGGCGCACCCATCTGAATCGTACAAGATATTAGATCAAATGGTAGAGCATGTTCAGTCACTGGTTGAAAAGCTGAATTTGCCATGGCGTTTGCTGCGTCTTTGTGGTGGCGACATCAGTTTTACTGCTGCCTTAACGTATGATTTTGAGGTGTATTCAGCGGCTCAGGAGCGTTGGTTAGAAGTGAGTTCTGTATCCAACTTTGAAAACTATCAGGCAAATCGCTTGAAATTACGCTTCAAAGAAGATGGTGAAAAGAAAGCTCAGTTAGCTCATACTTTAAATGGTAGTGCCTTGGCTCTTCCTCGTATAATGGCTGCTTTACTTGAAAATAATCAATGCGAAGAAGGAATTCGTATACCAGAGGTATTGATACCTTATACCGGATTTGATATTATAAAATAATTATTATCCGGGCAGTATGTACTCTCGGATTTAAAAGTTCTGAATCCTCTTGTGAGGAAACATGACCTTCCTACCTATGGTGGGAAGGTTTATATAATCTATAAAAACAACTACGTTCTCATGTTTATCTTTAATACCACTTTTTCTGTAGAAAAAAAGACTACATCCGATTGGAAAGCATGGATGGATCGTAATTACGTTCCAACAATGAAAGACTTAGTTAAAGATATTCGTGTTGAATTGTATGAAGTAATGGCGATGGTTGATGAAGAATCAACTAATTTTTCGTGCCAGTTGCATTGTAAGTCACCTGAGGAGTTGGAAACGATCAATAAATACAATTCAATTTTAGTAAATAATCTCTCTGCTAAGTTTGGCGACAAGTGTCTTCATTTTAGTTCTATCCTTAAAGAAGTAAAGTAATTTGACTAAAGATAAAATTATACTTGGCATAGATCCCGGAACCACTGTCATGGGGTATGGCTTAATTAAAGTCAATGGTAAGAAGGCAGGTATGATTACAATGGGGGTGTTGGAACTACATAAGTATGGCGACCATTACCTTAAACTACAAAAGATTTTTGAGCGGGTTGTACAGTTGGCCGATACTTATCATCCGGATGAGTTGGCTATTGAAGCGCCTTTCTTTGGAAAAAATGTGCAATCGATGCTAAAGTTAGGGCGGGCACAAGGTGTGGCTATGGCAGCCTGTTTGTCCCGATCGATTCCTATTTTTGAATATGCACCACTGAAAATAAAACAGGCAATTACCGGTAACGGGCAGGCTTCGAAAGAGCAGGTTGCTTTGCTGCTGAAGCAAATGCTAAAAATCGATGAAATGCCTAAATACCTGGATGCTACGGATGGGTTGGCAGCAGCCTACTGTCATTTTCTACAGAATCAGAAACTTAATATCTCAGGAGGAGCCAAAAGCTGGAAAGAGTTTATTAATAAAAACCCGGGTAGGGTAAAAAAATAGAGCTGTCTTCAGTGAAAACAGCTCTTTATATTTTTGTACCTCTATTATCTTCTTCTTATAGTTCCGAAACAATTTTATCGGCTATTGCTTTAAATTCCTCGGGTGTATATTTCAACTTTGGTTTTGAGAAATTAATATCTGTTTCGTTTTGTAAAGGGATCAAATGAATATGCGCATGTGGCACTTCCAAACCAAGTACAGCAACTCCCACTCTTTTGCAATCAATCACTTTTTTCTGAGCTAAAGCTATTTTTTTAGCAAAAACCATCATGTCAGCCAATAGATTGTCCTCAAGATCAAACAAGTAATCTGTCTCCTCTTTTGGAACAACTAAGGTATGTCCTTCCGACAAAGGGTTGATGTCGAGAAAGGCAAAATATCGATCATTCTCTGCTATTTTGTAGCAAGGAATTTCTCCATTTATGATTTTGCTAAAGATGCTTGACATGATATGGTGATTTAGATTGAAATTTCAACTACTTCAAAAGTCATCAAGCCGTTTGGAACCTTAATTTCAACTTTGTCACCTACTTTTTTGCCTAACAAACCTTTGGCAATAGGTGTTGAAATTGAGATTTTACCTGCTTTTAAATCAGCTTCACTTTCAGGCACCAAGGTATAGGTCATCGTTGCCTTATTGTTAAGGTTTTTGATTTTAACCTTGTTTAATAGCTGAACTTTAGACGTGTCAATCTTTGACTCATCTAAAATGCGACTATTGGCCAGGGTATCCTTTAGTTTTGCAATACGCATTTCTAATAATCCCTGAGCCTCTTTTGCAGCATCATATTCAGCATTTTCCGATAGATCACCTTTATCTCTTGCTTCCGCAATTTGTTTTGATATAGACGGGCGTTCGAATGTTTCGAGCTGATGTAATTCTTCCTTAAGCTTTTTTAAACCGCCTTCGGTTATATATTTAATGTTTGACATTTTTTATTTCCTCCTTTAATTTTCAGTCTTACCTAAAAAAACAAAAGAATCCCGATTAGCTCAGAACTCTTTCGTACAAATATACGAAAGTTTAGTTCAACTACAAAGGGAATTATCTGTTGTAGTTTGTTAAATGGTTGCTAAATAGATTATTACTTATTGATACGGTCGGTTGAGAATTTCAGAATAGATAACCGCTTTTCGTAAATCAAGTTCATCGGTATTGAATTCAAATCCTCCTTCTTGTTCATCTAAAGCTTCAACTTCAAGGCGTTTGGCTTTTGTGTAGTGATGAACTGCATTTGATGTTGAACGATTTGCAGTCGATTGTGCCGGAGTTTTCTGAGTTGGCTTGACAACTTGCGGAACAGGTTCAGGTCTGGGCGTTTTGGGTCTGAACAGATCGCGCAATTCATCTATAATGGGTTCTTCTTCATCCATAGGATTATATGGCGTAGAAGAATCCTCAGTCTCAGGCATCGGAGGGCGTCGTTTAGCTTGCTTTGATTTTCTGATAGCACTAAAAACTAATGCTGCTAACATTGCCAATACATATAAAACATCTCCGAAATCTTCCATGATTGCATTTGATTTAAACAGTTAAATTTAATCCAGCTTGCTTGAATGACAAAATTTTTAAGGCTTTTTCTTGATTTAAAGAATAAATTTTATGAATTGCCGCATAAAAAATATCTTTGTGCGTTTAATGTAAAGAAAAGAGATTAAAGCTATTGTTATGAATAGAGTCTGGATGTTATTGGTATTGTTGATTGCAACTGTAGCTTGTAATAAGGATAATGACGAAATAATCCCGAATGTTAGATTTAATGCTGAAGTTAATTTGGACAATCCTCAATATAGTGGCAAGAATCCATTTATTATAAAACCTGATGGATTGAATCGTATTGTTGGAATTGATGGCGTGGTTGTATTTGGTATATCTACTACAGAATATTATGCTTTTGATTTAATGTGTACCCATGAACATGAGAATCCGGGTTTCTTTTTAACGGATATGACTGAAATAGGAAGTGTAACCATGGAATGTCCGGAGTGTGGATCGCAATTTAGTATTGCTGCTGAATATGGGAGTGTGATAAAAGGCCCTGCCAAATGGGCTTTAAAACGTTACCAAACTGATGTAAGAGGTTCAGTTCTTAGAATCTGGAACTAAAAAGCCCACCATGGCTGGCGGGCTTTAGATCTATATCAAGATATTTATTAATACCTGTAGTGTTCCGGTTTGTAAGGTCCATTCTGGCTTACTCCAATATAAGAGGCTTGCTCTTCGCTTAAACGTGTTAGTTTAACACCCAATTTTGCCAAATGTAAACGTGCTACCTCTTCATCCAAATGTTTAGGTAGAGTGTAAACACCAACCTTATATTCATTTTTCCATAGCTCTAATTGTGCTAAGGTTTGATTTGTAAATGAGTTACTCATTACAAAACTTGGATGTCCTGTTGCATTTCCTAGGTTAACCAAACGACCTCTCGATAAAAGAATAATGCTATGTCCATCAGGGAAGCGGAATTGATCAACCTGAGGTTTGATGTTAATTTCCTCTATTCCTTCATAGTTATCCAGTTTCTCAACCTGTATTTCATTATCGAAGTGACCAATGTTACAAACAATAGTTTGATCTTTCATGGCCTCCATGTGCTCAATGCGAATCACATCTTTATTACCGGTGGTAGTCACAACTATGTCAGCTTCGGATAGTGCATCTTCCACTGTGCTAACTTCATAACCTTCCATGGCTGCCTGTAAAGCACATATCGGATCAATTTCAGTAACAATTACACGAGCACCAAATCCGCGCATACTCTGCGCACATCCTTTACCCACATCACCGTAACCACAAATCAGAGCAGTTTTACCGGCAACCATAACATCGGTTCCGCGTTTAATTCCATCAGCCAGGCTTTCGCGACAGCCATAAAGGTTATCGAATTTGGACTTAGTAACAGAATCGTTAACATTAATGGCAGGGAATAATAATTCGCCTTTTTCCATCATTTGGTACAAACGGTGAACTCCTGTTGTAGTTTCTTCACTTACACCTTTAATACCTTTGGCAACATTTGACCAACGTTCAGGGGCAGCTTCAAAAGTACGTTTTACCAATGCAATTAACTCCCTGTAATCTTCACCTTCTGCGCTATAATCATCATCTAAAAATGAAGCATCCTTAAGAGCTTCAGCTCCTTTGTGGATCATTAATGTAGCATCGCCACCATCATCAACAATCAAATCAGGACCGGCACCATCGCCAAAGTCCAGTGCTCGCTCCGTACACCACCAATATTCCTTTAAAGTTTCACCTTTCCAGGCAAAAACTGGAACTCCGGCTTTTGCAATGGCTGCAGCAGCATGATCCTGTGTACTGTAAATATTACAGCTACACCATCTGACTGTAGCTCCTAGCTCAACTAAAGTCTCGATAAGAACAGCAGTTTGAATGGTCATGTGTAATGAACCCATTACCTTGGCTCCTTTTAATGGTTTTTCATTACCATGCTTCTCACGAAGCGCCATCAAACCGGGCATTTCCTTCTCCGCTATGTCAATCTCTTTTCTACCGTAATCGGCCTGACTAAGGTCCGCTACCTTATAATCAGCTGTTTCATTTATAATATCTGCCATTATACTTTTTTTAGGTTTGCAAAAATAGGAAATTAAAGTGACATAGTATATTAGTTACTAGCCAATAGTAATGATGAACTTATGAGTTTTAACAATTTTATGCTTCGTTGACAATTGTTCGGATAACAACTTCATCTTTTTTTAATTGCTCAATAAGCGCATTTACATTTTCAAATTTCATTTCGTCTCTCACACGGCTTATAAACTCAATTCGGATTTCTTCGGAATAAATATCCCTATTGAAATCAAAAATATGTACTTCTAGAGAGCGATGGTCGATGTTGTGATTTACAGTTGGGCGATAGCCAATATTGAGCATGCCACCGAATAGTTTACCTTCAACATGTACTTTACAGGCATAAACACCATCGGGAGGAATAAGTTTGTACGATTCACTCACTTCTATATTAGCTGTTGGGTATCCAATCCGCCTTCCTAATTGTTGACCGCCCATAACACGGCCATTTAATAGATACAAGTAGCCAAGTATTTGATTGGCTTTTTCAATATGACCTGCTAAAAGGTGATTCCGAATATCTGTTGAACTGGTTTGCATACCATCGGTAAGAACAGCTTCAACAATCGATATGCCAAAATCATATTTTTCAGCTAGCTCACAATATTCATTATAGCTGTGTGTGCGACCTTTTCCAAATCGATGGTTGTAACCAACCAGTAAATGGTGGATGCCAATTTTGTCGACTAAAAACTGACTTATAAACTCTTCGGAACTTAAATTAGATAGTTCTTTAGTGAATGGAACAAGGAGCAAATGGTCAATTCCAAGTTGACTAAATAAAATGGTCCGCTCTTCCGGAGAGCTTAAAAAACGAAGTTGATCTTTGTCCTGGTTTAGGACCATACGGGGATGTGGCCAAAATGTAAGTACAACAGCTTCGCCATTTAGTGCTTTGGCTTTATCAACTAATTGAGCAAGCAATTGACGATGTCCGCTATGAACTCCATCAAACATACCGATGGTTACAACGGGCTTATGTGATTTGAATGTTGATAAATCAGAATGAACTTTCACTACTTAGTTTTTGGCAAAAATAGGAAAAAAGCAGCAGCTAAAGGGAATTATATTTTAAGTTCCGTAATTAACACTTTAAGCAAGGTCTAATATCGTACTGTTTAAAAGTCTAATATATCTTTCAACTTTTTTTGGCCTGTTCTGCTGACTTTCAATTTGTAATTGTCATTGATGATGGCTAATTGCGTGTCCTTATTATAGGCCTCCAGACGTTTTATTTTTTCTGCATTAACAATATAGCTGCGATGAATACGCACAAATTTTTCTTTAGGCAAGTGATCTTCAAAATATTTCATTGTTTTTGACTTGAGGTAACGGCTCGATTCACAATGAATCATTACATAATCGTCCTGAGCCTCAAAATATAAAACTTGTTCTAATGCTATTACTTCCAACTTGTTGCCATTTTTTACAACTATTCGTTCCAATAGATCTTCTGCTTGATCCTGCATTTGAACGATCTTTTCATAATTAGTGTCGTTACCGGAGCCAAGTCTGGAAATTACCTTTTGCACGGCATCACCAAATCGCTTTTCATTAAATGGTTTTAATAGATAGTCAATGGCATTTAGCTCAAATGCTTTTAAGGCATACTGGTCATAAGCTGTAGTAAAAATAACCTGAATTGGTTCATCAATAACCTCCATCAGTTCCAGGCCACTTACCTTAGGCATTTGTATATCGAGAAACATCACATCCGGCTGGTGTGTTTTAATGGCCTTTAATGCTTCAAATCCATTGGCGCATTCTTCAAGAATTTCAATTTCATCCCATTTCTGAAGATAGGATTTAACGATATTCCTAGCCAGAGGTTCATCATCAACAATAAGTGCTTTGTACTTTTTCTCCATTTAACTATAGGTTATCCTGTGACAAACTGATTTGTGGAATTCGCAATGAAACTTCAAAGTAACCGTTTTCTCTTCCATATGTCAATAAATCAGATCTATTGTATAATAACTGCAAGCGGTCTTTTACATTGTCTAATCCTACACCTACTCCTTTTTTGCTATGGATGGCTTCCGGGTCATAATTATTGATAATGCTAATCTCCAGATCACCTTCCAGACATCTGCAGAATGTTCGAATCGTTACGGGTTCAATACTTTCATATACTCCATACTTAACCGCGTTTTCGAATAAGGGTTGCAGTATCATTACCGGCACTAACATGTTTTTACATTTACCGGGGACTTCGGCTTCGCACTGCAGGCGTTCCCCAAATCGAACTTTCTCAATTTCCATGTATCGCGCCATGTTTTTCATTTCATCTCTCAGAGGCAATAAGGCATTTTCATTCTTTTTAAGAGAATACCTTAAAAATTCAGAGAGCTTATTAATCATTTCTCTTGCATCGTCAGCATTTGTAATGGTTAAGGAACTAATGCTATTGAGACTATTGAATAAGAAATGAGGATTAAGTTGTGATTTTAGTGCTCTTAGTTCTGTTTCGCGTAATAATCGATTCAATTTTTCTTGTTTCCGATTTTGCTCATCCAGTTCATTATAAAAAATGAACATATAATAAATCATTACAAAAAGAAGAAACTGTAAACTACCAACAATAGCTCGTATGGCAAAAGCATGAGTTGTAAATATGAGGCCCATGTTTGCATCATCAACAAATACACCAAGAATAAATTTGCCTGAATAAAGCCAGAAGGCAACTAATACCATTCCTGTAATGGCATGTTGCATAAAGGCACTCCAGCGACCTTTACTTGTGTCGATATATAAGACCGGGTACCAGATACATAATCCAAGGACGAACATGAGGCCATTGAAAATGATACTGTCAGTAATTGAAATTGAAATTGAAAGATCGTAAATCAGCCAGTCGGTAAAAGCATGTACTGAAGCAATCACCACCCAAACCATGGTATAGAGCTTAAGAATACGACTTTGATTAAGTATTGGGTGATTCATCGTTAGTTAAAATTAGGTCTGGTTTGACTTTATAGAGACAAGAGTTTTCTGCAAAAGTTGCTTAGAAGTTACGTAATTCTCCACCTCCGAAAATAGCTACTCCTTTAATGACCAAAGTTCTGGATGGATCAGAAACCGAATCATTGAAATATGTTCTTTTGTCGGCAAATCCGCCAAAAATAGATACCACTTCAGTTCTTACGTTCCAGTCTTTGGGAATAACAATTTTTGTTCCTCCAAATATGGTAACTAAATCCAATACCGCCCCCTCTTCAGACATTCTGCACCGTTCAAGACTTAACTCACTTCCTCCGAACACAGCCGTTATTTTACCACCTTTAAAATTTTGTGACTCAACCTGACTTGCTCCACCACCAAAAATATTGATTTCATCAATCACTTCATCTGCGTTCATATCAGTTGATCTATGATTGAAGACGGGCTTTTTTCTTAAGAAAAAAAGTAGTCCTGCCAATACAATCAACAAAGGCCAGAATCTAAAGATATCGCGATAATGAATATAAGGGAAGAGGTCCGGGAGAATGAAAAAACCACCTACGGCCAGCAATATAATCGCTGCGGTATATTCTTTTTTCGCCAGGTTAAATAAGCCTATTCCAACCAATATCATTGGCCAGCTAAATAGAACATCAGTTATTTGAAATGGCAGATAGCCAAGTGTACCCAATAATAAAACTAAACCTCCGATAATTAGAAATAGACCAATGCTGGCTCTGTTTCCTTTATTTTTTATATCATTCATAATAAATTGTTTTAAAATTTTATACTAAAGTAGTTCTCCTTACCGTTCTATTAAAGATCTAATCGGTGAAATGCGAAATGAGTACCGTGAGTTGCGAATATCATAGGTGTTTATTTCATATTGAAAACAAAAGCCATAACTTGTACTAACCAAACAAACTAAAGTACCAATGGAAGTCTCCAACTACCCTAGATCTTCGAACACCCTTTCGATTGCCGGATTGGCCCTCTCTGTGCTTGCATTCGTTATTGCCCTGATACCATGTTTTGGTATGCTTGCCTTTATTCCTGCGTTGTTGGGGCTTATATTTGCAATAATAGGATTATCCCAGGCAGATAAACATCGAACACCAAAGAGTATAGCACTTGTAGGAATTGTAATGGGCTCGACTGCCTTATTAATTGCCGGAGTTTGGACCGGTATTATTTCTTCTTTTGCAAGCCATTCAGAATATCGATTGGAGCAAAAGGTTGAGCGTATTATTAATAATATTGGTGAAGAGTTTAGAGATACTGATGTTCGTATACAAATAGAGGAAAATAGACTTAGTGAAGAAGATTTAGAATATATTAGGGAAGAAGCAGGTGAAGTTGGAGATGTTGTTGAAAAGGTGATTGCCGAGATATTAGAAGGAATACATTCCGTTCAGATAGAAGGCTCAGATAAGCGCTTAATTATTACGATTCCGCGAAATGGATTAAGTAATGATGATATTGAAGAATTGCGTCAGGAACTTTATGAGCTGGAAATAGAAATTCGTCAGTTAGTAAAGGGATTTTCTATTCAATTAGAAACTGAAAATGAAGATGGTCCAAAGTAATATTGGAGATTGGCGATTATTTCAATTGTTACTGCTGCTTGGCCTAAGTATTGGCCTGTTTTATCCATTATTTAGCTTTAAAGGCATTGTTGAAATGAGTTGTCCGTTTACTCATGGTTCTTCAGTATGCCCTTCATGTGGGCTTTCGCGTGCCTGGTATCTGCTTTATAACGGTGAGTTTGGACAAGCCGAACAGGCTAATCCAAACGCTTATAAATTACTGTTATTGTTATTGTCTCAAATCATATGGCGCGGCATACTTTTAGTTAAAATCCCAAAATCTAATCAGGTTATCTTTTGGGATATCACAGTTACAACCATTTCTATCGTGTTATTAGCCGGACCATATATAAAAGCTTTATGGAATTTTACGATGGACAGTATAAACTAATTGACTACTATTTCTCCTCTCGTTGATAAAGAAAAGCTCGCCATCTCTCCTCCGGCAAATTCTCTTCTTCAAGAGCCGCGCGTGATAAACTAAAAAATAAGTCAGACAAACGATTGATAAAAAGTAGGATTGAACGTTCAACCGGGTATTGTCTGTGTAAGGCAATTAGTTTTCGTTCACCGCGTCTCAGTTGAGAACGAACCACATGACACAGTGCTGAAGCTTCATTTCCTCCAGGCAAAATAAAATAGTCTGATTTACTGCTTAAGTTAGCTTCTACTTCGTCAATCCATTTTTCGCAGAATACATCCATTTTATCAGGCAGGGGCATTGTATTTTTTTCTTTATGCTCCGTTGGTGTCGCCAGATGTGACATCGTATTCATCAATTCTACCTGAATTTGATGTAGTCTGTCCTGCCAATCATGATTAGGATCTAGTTTAGTCCTGAGTAGTCCAATAAATGAATTTACTTCGTCGAATGTACCATAGGTATCTACGCGAATGTCATCTTTGTTTACACGAATACCTCCCATTAAGCCCGTTTGTCCTCTATCTCCGGTTTTTGTATATATTTTCATATGATTATATTTTTTTCAATTACCATTTGGAACTCGCCTGTAGAATAATCATCCACATGTGTGAGAATGTTCTCTCATGGCTCGTTTCATGATGTCATTTCAATTTAGTTCTTATTATCCATAACAAAACAAGCATTATCCATAAAGGTTGAATCTTCACTGCTAATAGTTCAACAAATATGAAGATGGCTTGTTAATCATTCATAAAAAGAAATGAGGATAAATGAAAAATATAGCCAATATACGTGAAGAATACCATATAGGATTCTTGAACCGAGAGCAACTTAAGGATGATGCCATTGAGCAATTTAAGCAATGGCTGAACGAAGCCATTGCATCGGAATGTTTGCATCCAACCGCTTTTAATTTGGCCACAGTGGATTCTCAACTTCGACCCAATAATAGGATAGTACTATTAAAAGAGGTGAATGAAAATGGATTTGTGTTTTTTACCAATTATCAAAGTCAAAAAGGTAAGGAATTAGAATCAACAGGATTTGCTTCTCTAAACTTTTTTTGGGGCGAACTAGAGAGACAGATTCGTATTGGTGGAATGGTTGAAAAGCTAAGTGCTGGACTTTCTGATGAATATTTTCATTCCAGACCAAGGGAAAGCCAATTAGGAGCTTTGGTTTCGCCTCAAAGTCAAGTTGTTCATGATGATGATGCTTTGGATCAAAGGTATAAGGAATTGGATTTGCAGTACCAGGGTAAAATAATTCCGCGCCCAGAGCATTGGGGCGGGTATATTGTCAAAGCTGATAATATAGAATTTTGGCAAGGACGCACCAATCGTATGCATGATCGCTACAAGTATACTCGGCAGGATGGATCATGGTTAATTCAACGATTGGCACCATAATTAGTTTACGTTCTTATTTTTTGTAGTCGCTTGTTCAGTCTTCTGAGTTTAAAGGTTTCGAAGTAACGAATAGCTTTTCGTAAGAGATCAAAATACAAGGTGATATAAAATACAAATATACCAAGCCAAATAATCAAAGTGTTAAACAAAGGTGTATCACAATTAACACCTAAAATTCGCTTACTAGCCGCATAAAAGTGAGCTCTGCCTAAATTGGATACTGGATCTTTGAATATGGGGTGTCGTTTCTGAATAATATTCTGATCGCTTACTTCAATTTGTTTTAGTTCCCTTTTGTTCAATACCAATTCTTCCACAGCTTCATTCTGATATGTCTTTTTAAACTGAAGAAACTCTTCTTTTGATCCAAATTGTTTAATTAAGTCCTGAAACAATTGATCTTTATCTTTTTTAGCTTGTCGGTATTCTGCCTGTAATTCCTTTTTTCTTTTTTTGAGCAATTGCGATATAAAATCGTATGTTACTTCATTGTATTGATCACTGCCACTTAAGAAGTATGATATCTTAGGAAAGAATGAAATAGGCTTGTTGTATAGTTTTTTAATTTCAGAACTTAAGAGTTTAGCGTTACGATTTAACTCTTCGGTATTGCCATTATTAAGATGGTAATAACAGGTGCTATTAAGTTGAATTAACTCAGGTATTAGCATGCTGCTTGTGAATGAAGAAGTGCTTATTTTCTTCTCTACATCAAAAAATAGTTTCTCATAACGATTATTCATAAACTGATTAACAGCTAAGGCTTCATAGGACCATCTTGATGTCATCATATCACCAATGCGAGGAACGTACTCCTTTGAGGCTATGGAACTATGAAGTTTATCGAAATTAACAATGACTCCACTGAAAAGTAATTGCGGTACAAGTATTAAAGGAATAAGTATGTAGATGGTTACAACAGAATTAAGACCACTACTTATATTAAGGCCTAGCATATTTGCAAAACAGGCAGTGCTAAATAATATTAGCCAATAGCTTAAGTTTAAGCCTTCAATTTCAAGTATATAATTGCCAATTAAAACAAAGCTAAGGGTTTGTATTGCCGAAATGATGAACATAATGACCACCTTAGCGTTCAAAAAGCTTAATCGGCTCAAGTTAAGGAACGATTCCCTTTGCAGTAAACGTTTATCTTTAAATATCTCTTCAGCACTCACCGTTAAGCCAAGAAATAGCGATACGACAACGCTCATAAACAAGTAAGCAGGCAAGTTCAGGTTTTTACTAAATACATAGATGGAATCATCACCGCCATCGCCGCTTATGTATTTTGTGAAGAAGCCCAAAATAAGTGCCAAAATTGGGGCTTCAAGCATGTTAATAATGATGTACTGCTTATTCTTTATTTTTGATAATAAATCGCGTTGGAAGTAAATTTTAAACTGTTCAAACCGACCGGGAATATTGTAGAGGTTATGAGGCAGTTTTTCACGCTTATCAGCAACCGGATTGTCCTTCCACTGAAATTCATTCTCAAATTTCTCGATATAATGATCGTACCATTCTTCCGGTGAAATTTTTCGCTGGCGCACAAATTTACCGTAGGGATTAACCATACGAGCTTCAATTATTCGAAGCGGTTGTTCGGTCTGTACATTACCACACACATAACACTCGCTCTCCTCAGGATTGACATACTGTGCCATTTGCTTAAAATAGGTAATGGCATTGGTTGGATTACCGTTATAGATAATGCGTCCACCTTTATCAATAATGAGTAACTTATCCATTAATTTATACAAGTCACTACTAGGTTGATGGATATTAATGATTACCAAACGACCTTTTAAGGTTTGTCTTTTAAGTAACACCATTACCTTCTCCGAATCCATTGACGATAAGCCTGAGGTTGGCTCATCAACGAATAGAATGGAAGGTTCACGGATTAACTCCAAGGCAATGTTTAAACGTTTTCTTTGTCCTCCACTTAATATTTTATTTAATGGCGAGCCTACTACTAAATCTCTGGCTTCTACCAGGTCAAAATCATTTAAGGCTAATTCAACAAGATCTGTAATCTCCTCTTTTGAAAGATGACTAAAACAAAGGCGGGCATTATAATATAAATTCTCAAATACGGTTAATTCTTCCTTCAGAAGGTCGTCTTGAGGGACATATCCAATAACACCTTCAAGAGCTTCGGAATCCGAGTGCAGATCAAATCCATTAATGCTTATTGTTCCTTCATCTACCTTAAGGTTGCCATTGAGGACATTAAGCAATGTTGATTTTCCGGTGCCACTACCACCCATGACTCCAACAAACTGACCCGATCGACCGGTAAAACTGAAAGGGTGGATGCCAATTTGATTGTTATTGAAATTATAGCTTATGTCTATGGCTCTGTAGATAATTCGGCCTCTGTCTGCTCTGGCAATAAATTTTTCAGCTATGGTGCCATAATAAACAGGTGATATACGTGATGTTTTAATGACTGATCCGGGCTGAAAAGCAGTTGCTCTGTTTTGCTCAATCTTATGTCCATTCAGGTACAAGTTACGATCACCTGAATATCTGAAAACAAATAAATTACTTTCCTCAATATGAAGTACCCAAACAAAAATCTGTTGTTTGGGGTTGAATATATGTTTTATTTCTTCATCCGGTTTTTCACGCTGGCCACTGATAAGTAATAGGCTTTCCTTGTTAGGAATCTCCAGTGGGTGGCCAATAACAAAGGTGCGAATGTTCTGATAATCCTCTTCAGCCAGTTTTAAATGAGTGGCTAAGGAATCGGTAAATAAAGCCTCTTCTTCTGATACATAGCTATCCCTCATAATAAAGTTTAGCATGTTAGTAATCAAAAGGTACTTGGTTTCAATTTCTAATTCCTGATTTAACTCATCACAAATTGTTTTGAGTTTATCCAAATTGTAAGTGACCTGCTTATCACGAGCTTCCGGATCCTGGCTGTATGAATTTTTATGGTACTTTTCTACATAGAACTCGTAGCGCTCGAGGGCAAGCTCAACATATTCATTATTTAGGTTTCGAGATAGGAAGTTTTTAACCTCCACCAAGCCCATTCCTGTTTCCTGTTCTTCTTTTTGATCAGTCAACAAGGCAAAAATTTGCATCAGAGCTTCAAGCAGTAATTCACTCATTAATTTTTTCTTTGAGTTGGTTCGTGAAGATAATCATTTTTAGCCGACCACAAGAAAGCAAAAAAGGGAAACCAAGTGGTTTCCCTTCCAGTATAATTTATGCCTCAATTACGAAACAAACTTTTCGCGTACTACTGCAACATTATCTTTTATAGCACTTAGCTGATCTTCGGTTATACTGCCGCTATCAATGCTATTGTAAATTTCATGAAGAATTTTAAGATCTTCCATTGTTGCTTGAACATCCTCGTTAGTTTCTACTTGCTTAAGGATGGTCATTAGTTTATTTAACGGTTCCTTTTGATTCATTATAATAGAAACCATTTCTCTGTTATTGAATGTATCTTCTGAAATGTGAGTAGCAATATACAAAGCTTCAACCCAACTTCCGGCAATAACCAACATTGACACAGCACCGCGATCATTTTTATTTAAAAATTCATAGGTGTCATAATACGAGTCAGTAATCAATTCAACAAGTTTATCTTTATTATCAAGATTACTTTCGATATTTACTAATAAGTCAGCATCCAGGGCCGCGGAGATATCTAATTTGTCAATCAGACTTTTTGAAGCGTTCATAAAATCAACAGTCTCCTGTTTTTGATTGTATGTACTTGCATAACTTAAGTCAGCACTGTAGATTCCTAGATTTAATGCTTGATTCTTCTCGGTAAAATATTTATCAACGTTAGATACCGGGTTAGACAAGGATAAAATGTAAGCCGCCTCAATACGATTAAGCATATCGGTTACCTCAAATGATGTTGGAAGAGGATAAACAAAATCCCGTACTTCTTTCTCAACATTTTCTTTTTTAATCTCAGGTGCTTTGCTTTTGTTTGATGACTTGCTACCCATGTTACAGGAAGCCAATATTACAGAAGTTGCAATAATCAAAGATGCTATAGGAATAATGCTTTTCATTATTTAGGTCTTTTTAATTTCCACAAATATAATCGAAAATAAAAATAATTTGATTTGAACGCTTTTATTTTTACTACAATTTCGTACCAATCCATCATTTTTTTTACTTTCGACATCTTTTTTGCGCTTCTATTGTTAATTGCAATAGTGTTATTATACAATTACAATGAGAAATCAGACAAAAGGTATTCTATTAGCAGCAACTACAGCTATGTTGTGGGGAGTGTTAGCTATTGCCCTTAAAATCGGGCTAAATTATTTCGATTCCTACACCATTGTTTGGTCAAGATTTTTCATTGCATCAATGTGTTTGATCATCTACTTTTCATACAAACGGCCCGCTTATTTGCAAGTATTTAAGAGACCGCCATGGAGGATGTTACTTGCGGCCTTATTTCTTGGAGGAAATTACATAGGTTATATGCAAGGTGTTAATTATGCAGGGCCTGCTGTTACTCAAATTGTAATTCAAACCGGCCCTATTCTTTTGGGTTTGGTTGGATTTGTATTTTTTAAGGAAAAAATAACCTGGTTAAGAGCACTTGGATTTGCCGTTGCAGGTTTAGGTTTTTTTATTTTTTACTCATCACAAACAGGCGAATTCGCTACAAATCAACAAGATTTTATTACAGGAATTGCATGGATACTTTTTGCTGCAGTTTCATGGACAAGTTATGCTGTGACGAATAAAAAGCTAGTTCAAAAATGGCCGCCACAGCAGGTTAACCTGATCGTTTTTACATTGCCTGCCCTATTATTTTTACCAACTGTAGATTTTTCACTTTTCCTTTTGGATTACGAGTGGTGGGTCTGGTTGTTGTTAATAGCCTTAGGATTGAATACGGTGGCTGCATATGGAACTTTAGCTGCATCATTTAAATATGCTGAGGCTAATAAGATCAGTATAGTTATTACAATGAATCCTGTTATTACCTTCATCATTTTAGAAATGATGCTCTTGTTTGATGTCAGCTGGTTTACGATTACCCCAGTTCCGCAATTAGCTTATCTTGGAGCATTCCTGGTATTAACAGGCGCAATTATCGCTGTTGGAATAATTAGGAAAAGAAAATAATATTACACAGAGCCTCTTCTCGAGATAAGAACAATATTGTATTCCTTTTCGATAAATTGAAAATACTGATATAGCCTAAAATTGAAATCAACACCATAGTCTACGGTAGTATCGTAGGGAATATTTGTTTCGTAAAAATCACCAAATTGCATTGGATTTGAATGACGGATATTCCATTCAACACAATATCTGTAATTCCATTGTTTATAGTATTCATCAGAATAATACCATTTAGGAAAGGGCTGAGACACTAAAAATGTCTCGAAGCGACTATCAAAAACAATCAGTTCGTATTCTGTGCTATCTTCTGCAATCTCAATATTGGATTGTTCAGCACTTTGCATGTCTTTGCTACTGGAGCAGGCCCAAAATAAACCTAGAACAGAAATTAAGAAGATTATATTTTTCATAACGGAACATTTTTGATACAAACAAGTTACAACAAAAATCGTTCCGTTGGCAATGACTAAAACAAACTTCTCAATGCTTAAATTTTGAAATAAGTCTTCTCAGATTTTCAGCAGCCTTTAATAATTCACTTCCTTTTTCAGCAATGTTATCAGCTGTGCTGGAATTCATTTGTGTTGAGCTATTGAGCTGCTCCAGAGCCTCATTAACTTGAATAGCTCCATTGTTTTGTTCATTACTTGATGCAGCAACCTCTTGCAATAAGGTACTTGTAGTATCAATCTCGGGCAATAAGTCAGCAACATTTTTATCTGATATTTCGGTTTTTGCGATACTGTCATCTACTAATTGGCCAATTGCTATTGCTGCCTCATTACTGCGATCGGCCAGTTTTCGTATTTCACTTGCCACTACCGAAAAACCTTTACCTGCATCACCTGCTCTGGACGCTTCAACGGATGCGTTTAATGCTAAAATGTTAGTCTGCTGTGAAATTTCAGCTATAACTTTTAACTTTTCTGAGATGTTAATGACAGATAAGGAACTCTCTTCACTAAGCTTTCGAGTTGAGCCCATTATTTCAGCTGTTTT
Source organism: uncultured Carboxylicivirga sp. (assembly GCA_947503525.1). Taxonomy (GTDB): domain Bacteria; phylum Bacteroidota; class Bacteroidia; order Bacteroidales; family Marinilabiliaceae; genus Carboxylicivirga. The sequence goes on from CANNEA010000002.1 coordinate 980,927, forward strand.
AACTGCTATATCTTTAGTGCGATTACTGTTCAAGGTGTTTTGCCCAATGTTGGCGGACATTTCCTCCATTGTAGATGAAATTTCTTCTAACGATGCAGCCTGATCAGCACTGGCCTTAGCTAAGGATTGTGATTCGGTTGATAAGTCAGCGCCGTTTTTAGTTAGGAGTTGCACCTTGTCGTCCATCTCATCAATCAAAGAGGTTAGGTTAGCATTTAATCGTTTTATGGTTCGACTAAGTATTGCCAATTCATCATCACCTTTACTTTCAGCTAAGGATTCTTGTAATTTACCCTGAGCTAATTCTTCAAGTATTGAAATACTATTGATTAAGGGTACTTTTAATCTTTTGTTAATGATAATAAATACAACTAATCCAACAGCAAATGCAGATGGAAATGACCACGCCATATTAATGAGTTCTGTATTGCCAACAATGTATGAAACAAGGCTTGTGAAATAAACCAATGCCATGGTCAATTTCATAATTGTTCCTAAAATAGATTTTTTAAATATGCGGTTAATAATATATAGCGCAGCAGGCAGACTTATCAGTAAAGTCAAACCAAATATCAAAACATCACTCATTATCTCATATTTTCAAGTTCAAAGCTACATACGTTATGGGCTTATGAATTGATACCATAAATTGGTGTAAAAACCTTAAAGTTTATTAAAAACAGAGTGAGTTTTTGCCTTGGTTTACTTACAAATCAAAATCTTAAAAAGTGTTTCATTTCAGAATTGTTTTAAATATTGACTTTAACACTAATAAATTGTAAATAAGCAGTGGCATCATTGCATATTTTTATATTTTTGTGCCTCCAATTAAAGAAATAATTCTATAAATAATAAATACATGAGTTACAAAGCCGTGTCAGCTGCGGAAGCAGTTAAAGTGATTAAGTCAGGTGATAGAGTTCATTTAAGTAGTGTTGCCGTTACGCCACACAAACTTATACAAGCCATGGTTGAGCGTGGTCGTAATAAAGAATTTCAAGACGTAAAAATTCAACACATTCATATTGAGGATAAGGTAGATTTTGCAAATCCTGAGTTTGAAGGTGTTTTTGTATCGGAGCAGTTTTTCGTTGGTGGTAACTTGCGAAAGCAGACTCAAGCCGGATATGCAGATTATATTCCTGTATTTCTAAGTGAAACTCAGAAGCTAATTCGTGAAGGATATTTAAAAGTAAACGTTGCTATGGTGATGGTTTCAAAGCCGGATAAGCATGGTTTCGTATCACTTGGAACTTCAGTGGATGCTACAAAAGCAGCTATCGAATGTGCTGATATTGTTATAGCAGCGGTTAACCCAAATGTACCACGTGCCTGGGGTGATGCTATTTTTCACATGAATGAGATTGATTATTTTGTTGAAGATGACAGCCCGCTTTATACACATGATATGGGCCAGCTTACTGAAGCGGATATTGCTATTGGTAAAAATGTGGCTGAGCTAATCGAGGATGGCGCATGTTTACAAATGGGTATCGGTGGGATCCCTAATGCTGTGCTAGCTCAGTTAGGTAATCATAAAGATTTAGGTGTACACACTGAAATGTTCGCCGATGGTATTCTTCCTTTGGTTGAAAAAGGAATTGTTAATGGACGTCGTAAGCAGATCGATCCGGGTAAAATGGTTGCTTCATTTTTGATGGGTTCACAAAAGTTGTATGATTTCATCGATGATAATCCTATGGTTGCGATGATGGATGTTCGTCATACCAATAGTGTGAATGTCATTCGTCAGAATGATAAAGTAACTGCCATTAATTCAGCATTGGCGGTAGATATCACGGGTCAGGTTTGCGCCGATTCAATTGGGACAACACATTATTCAGGAGTAGGTGGTCAGATTGACTTTATTCGTGGTGCCGGTTATTCAAAGGGAGGTCTTCCAATTATTGCAATGCCATCTGTAACTGCTAAAGGCATGTCTAAAATTGCTCCAACTTTGCTTGAGGGATCTGGCGTTGTTACAACACGTGCCAATATGCACTGGTTTGTAACTGAATATGGTGCTGTTAATTTATACGCTAAGACCATGCAAGAAAGAGCTAAATTGATTACTTCAGTTGCTCATCCTGATCATCAGGAGGTGCTTGACAAGGCTGCCTTTGAGCGCTTTGGATCACACTATCGTTTCGTGCAGAAATAATTGCAAACTATATAGAAAACAAAAAGGGCACCAATGGTGCCCTTTTTGTTTTAGTTGAATACCTTATTTAATTTTATTCTTCTTCTGATTTTCGTGTTTTGGATTTTGCACGTTTGGCATCCTTTAAGCACTTATTAATCATCCACTCCAACTGTCCGTTCACGCTCCTAAACTCATCTGCAGCCCATTTCTCTATCTGCTCAAAAGTTTCAGGATCTATTCTAAGTGCAAATGTTTTTTTCTTTGCCATAAATTATGAATGTAATGTACCCGTATTAATCACAGGTGTTGCCTCCTTATCGCCACATAGTACAACCATTAAGTTACTTACCATTGCAGCTTTTTTATCTTCATCAAATTCAACAATATTATCAGCCGCCAGTTGCACTAAAGCATCTTCAACCATGCCAACTGCACCCTCAACTATTTTTTTTCGGGCAGCAACTATGGCTACAGCTTGCTGTCTTTTTAACATGGAACTTGCAATTTCAGGAGCATAAGCCAAATAGCCTATTCTAGCCTCCGTTACTTCAATTCCAGCTATTGCCAAACGTTCGGTTATTTCATTCTCTAAGGCTTCGTTTACTTCGTCCATTCCAGAGCGCAAAGTAAGTTCGGCTCGTGCATCATCAAAATTATCGTAAGGGTATGAGCCGGCTAATTTACGAACTGCTGCGTCTGTTTGTACACGTACGAATTCTTCGTAATGATCAACTTCAAAAGCTGCTTTGTAGGTGTTGTTAACTTTCCAGACTAAAATGACATTGATTAAAATCGGGTTACCAATTTTATCATTTACTTTCACTCTTTCGCTATCAAAGTTTCTTGCTCGAAGCGAGATGCGTTGTTTGGTGTAAAATGGATTGGCCCAAAAGAATCCATTGTCCTTAACTGTTCCTTTGTAAGCACCAAACAGAACCAAAACTTTTGAGCCGTTCGGATTAACAATGAAGAAGCCTGGTAGAATTAGAATAATAATGGGCACCAAAGCTAAGAAGCCTAATATCCCATAGATAAGTCCTGCAATTAAACTTGAGATGAGCATAACTAAAATGAAAAAGATAGTGTACCCATTGAATGCTTTTATTGTTTTTTCTTTTGTCATAATGATATTGTTTTGATATCACTATGATACGATTATTTTTTTATTTATGCAAATCACAGGCAAAAAAATAGCCTCAGCTGTTTGCTAAGGCTATTTCGTTATTAGTTATAATTAGGATTAGTCTTTCATTTTTACAGGCCTTGATTTATCAGGAAGGATTAGGTTAAGAATAACACCTACCAACGATGCTAAGCCAATTCCGGCCAATGAGAAGTTGCCAATATTAACAACCGCTCCACCAATTCCAATGGTTAAAATCAATGATACAATAACCTGATTACGTGTAGATGTTAATTTAGCCTTTGATTCAACAAGGGTTCTTATACCAACACTTGCAATCATTCCAAATAATAAAAGCATAATTCCTCCCAGAACAGCCTGTGGTATCGACTTAAGAAATCCACTTATTTTACCGATCACAGAAAATGCTATGGCCGTAATGGCCGCAATTCTAAGAATTTTTGGGTCAGTAATCTTAGTTAAAGAAATTGCTCCTGTTACCTCAGAATAGGTTGTATTGGGCACACTACCGATTAAAGCCGCAAAAGATGTGGCTATACCATCACCTAACATAGTGCGATGTAAACCCGGTTTTTTGACAAAATTCTTTTCAGCAACTGCCCCTATAGCGTACATATCGCCGACATGCTCTATTAAAGGTGCAACAGCCACAGGAATCATATAAACAATGGCTTTCCAACTCCAAACGGGCATGGTAAATGGAGGCAGAGCAAACCATTCAGCTTCTTGAATTGGAGTAAAGTCGACTTTACCCATTATAAGCGATAATACATACCCGGCTACAATACCAATGAAAATAGGAATTAGTTTTATTAGGCCTTTAGAATAAATAACGATTATAACGGCTGTTAGCAGAGAAACTACTGCTATGGTCCAATCGGTTTTGGCCATATCCACACCTACCGAAGCTAATGACAAACCAATCACCATAATAACCGGACCTACAACTACCGATGGAAAGATGCGTTCGATAAAACCAATGCCCCAGGCTTTAACCAAAGCCGAAACGATCATGTATACTAAACCAACTGCGATTAATCCTGAAAGTGTGCCAGCAAGGCCAAACTGTTTAGTGGCTTCAATAATAGGAGCGATGAATGCAAAACTACTTCCTAAAAATACCGGAACTTTACCTTTGGTTACCAGGTGAAAAATTAAGGTTCCTACTCCTGCTGAAAATAATGCTATTGAAGGATCAATGCCAACGAGTAGAGGTACTAAAACTGTTGCACCGAATGCAACAAATAAAAATTGGATTCCAATAATAACTTGACGCGGCAATGGCATCGAGGTGGATTTTTTATTCATATAATGGCGATTTGAATTGTTCTGAATTGGCGACAAAGATAGCACAGTACGCTATAATTACAAGGCTTAAGCTGATGTGTTTATATAATAAGCCATCAGCTCGGATATTCGTTCCGGGCTGTTTAAGCGCTCAATATGAAGAATAGGTTTGTGCAAGTTGAGTAAATATATTAGGTTTGTTATAAATCATAAGATATGCAGAAATCCCTTACAAATCCTAATGCGGGCTTCGGTACATTGGCCGTTTTTATGACAGCTATTTCCACGATTTTAGGAGCAATCTTATTTCTTAGATTTGGATATGCCCTTGCCAATGTTGGACTCGGAGGCCTTTTGGGAATCATTGTCATAGGGCATATTGTAACTATCCCTACAGCCTTGGCTGTTGCAGAGATTGCAACTAATCAACGAGTTCAGGGAGGGGGAGCGTATTATATTATTTCCAGATCGTTTGGCTTAAATATAGGTGGTGCTATTGGTTTTGCATTATTTATGTCGCAGGCAGTTAGTGTGGCATTTTATATTATTGCCTTTGGTGAGGCCTTCGATCCTCTTTTACAATACATACCTTGGGATGTAAACCCTGCTAACGCAAAACGTATTGCTACTTTAATACTAATGACCATATTATCAGTCATTGTTATTTTTAGAGGGGCCAATATTGGGATGAAAGCCCTATATGGTGTGGTTGCATTGTTGTTTGTATCTATCGCATTTTTGCTTATGGGTAAGCCTCTGGACGAAAATATGACCCTGTCATTAAACGAAACAGTAACCGATCACGATGGCTTCTTTTATGTGTTTACTATTATATTTCCGGCCTTTACAGGTATGGCTGCAGGCCTTGGGCTGTCTGGTGATTTAAAGGATCCTAAAAAGTCAATACCACGAGGAACCTTATTGGCCACCTTTGTGGGGATGATAATATATGTAGCTGTAGCATTTAAGCTTGCCGCATCTGCATCTGTTGAAGAAATGGCAAGTGATCAATTAATCATGTCTAAAATTGCGATTTGGGGCCCCATTATTCCAATTGGTTTGGCGGCAGCTTGTTTATCATCTGCAATAGGATCCCTATTGGTGGCTCCTCGAACATTACAGGCTATCGGTTATGATGCCATATTGCCAATCAATAATTTCAACAGTTGGATTGCGAAAGGACGTAAGGAAGATAATGAGCCCATAAATGGGAGTCTTATTACAATTGGAATTGCATACTTTTTTATAATCATTGGGGATGTTGATTTTGTTGCGCAGATTATTTCAATGTTTTTTATGGCGACCTATGGAGCCGTTTGTTTGATTTCATTTCTTGAGCATTTTGCATCAGATCCCTCATACCGACCTACTTTTAAATATAACAGATGGATTTTTTCTTTGGTTGGTGCCTTGTTATCTTTTTGGTTAATGTTTAAAATGAATTGGGGATATGCAGCATTGTCAGCATTGATTATGGGTATCACCTATCATCTCATTACAATTTCCCGTCCCGAAAAGCAAGGGTTGGAAAAGTTGTTTAAAGGTGTTGTATTTCAATTGAGTCGTCAAATTCAGATTTTTGTACAGCGCGCCAATAAAGATGAACAAACCGGGCATTGGCGACCTTTTGCGATTTGTGTATCCGAAGATTCATTTAAGCGACAATCGGCATTTGATATGTTACGATGGATCTGTTATAAACATGGCTTTGGTACCTACATTCATTTCCTAAAAGGCTTTTTGGATAGAGAAAGTCACAGGGAATCCCAAAAAGTTCTTTCGCGCCTAATAAATCAATCAGAAGGGAGTAAAAGTAGATTATATATCGATACAATAATAAGTCCGTCTTATACTTCGGCCATTGCTCAGGTTATACAGTTATCCGGAATTAGTGGAAAAGGAAACAATCTGATATTATTTGAATTCTCACGTAATAATCCTGAATCTTTGACTTATGCTTTGGATAACTATCAATTATTTGAAGCAACGGGATTTGATGTCTGCGTTTTAAACTCTTCATACAAAGGATTTGGTTACCGTAAAGAGATCCATGTTTGGATAACCGCGAATGATTTTAGAAATGCCAACTTAATGATTTTATTGGCCTATATTATTTCAGGGCATCCTGAGTGGCGTAATGCGGTGATAAAGATAAATGCTACTTTTCCTGAAAGTCAGGTTGAAAGACAACGTGCCCGGTTGTTAGAATTAATATTAGGCGGACGCCTGCCTATATCGCCCGGAAATGTTAATTTCTTACCTTTGGGCGAAGATCAAACCACTCAGTCGGCTATTATTAAACATAGTTCCGATGCTGATTTAACGGTGGTTGGATTTACTCCTAAGCAGGTGAAGGAGGATAAAAATATATTAATTGATTATGGTGATATGGGGAATATGCTTTTTGTGAATACATTTATTAAAAAGGATATTGAGTAAAAGGCTTTAATTGTCACTGTATAACCCGACATTTGAACAATGAAGAAAGAGAAAGCACCGGCAAAGAATATCTTTGATCAATTTGAAATGTTTTGTTCGAAGCATTCAAAAACACTGCTCGTCTTAATTCTATCGGTATTTAGTTTATTATCTCTCCTGCTTTTTAATATGCGGGTTAGTATAGGTGGAGACGATAGTACATATATAATCAGAGCGGCTAACTTTATTAACGAGGGTACATACCCTTCGTTTCAAGGGCCAATTTATCCACTGTTCTTATCCGTATTTATTGGGCTTTTTAGCATCAAATTAGGATTACTCAAGTTGCTGTCATTTGCTTTAATGCTGGGCTCACTCCTGATGTTTTATAAGGCATTTAAAGATAGGGTTCCATACGCATTGATTTTTGTGAGTTTGTTGATGTTGAGTGTAAGTAACTATTTTATATTCTTTACCAGTCAAACATATAGCGAGGCACTTTTTCTGTTTCTTCAATTACCAGTCTTTATTCTCTTATTCAAAGATATGGAAGCAGAAAATGGAATTGATATCAAACGTCTGGTATTAATGTCATTGCTTATAGTCTTAGGGTATTTAACCAGAACCGTTGGTCTGGGCACCTTAATCGCAGTTATTGTATTCTACATGTTGACGGTAAACTATAAAAAAGCGGGAATCGTTCTATTATCTTCTATTGGAATCTTGTTCGTCTTTTTAGCAATAAAGTATGCCATCTGGCAGAATGGATTTTTTGATAGTGGACAAGCTTCAACATTAATGTACCAACATCCCTATGATAAAACCAAGGGGCTTGAGAGTTTTGGAGGCTTTCTAATGCGTTTTGTTGATAATTCCAATTTATACCTTTCAAAGCAATTTTTGAAGATGATTGGTTTACGATCGCTCGAATCAAAAGGGGTTAACGGGTTTATTACACTAATACTATATGGCTTATTTATTTTTGGGTTTGTTAAATCAATAAAGAAGAATAAGTATTTGTATTTCACGTCCATCTATGTGGCAGTAATGCTTGGAATTACCTTTTTTGTGCTTCAAAAAATTTGGGATCAGTACAGATTGATAGTCCCATTTTTTCCTTTTATGATTTTGGTATTATTATTTGCCTTGGATGAATTACGGCTATTATTAAAGAATAAATTCATTGGTTTGGCATTTGCTGCATTAATCATTTATTCCATTGGTTCTTCATTTCTTATTTCAACGAGTAAGATAGATCTGATGACTCTGCGAAAGAACATCAGAGGAGACAAACTTTTGGGTTATACAGATGATTGGGTAAATTATTTATCAATGGCGGAATATGTAAATGATAAACTTCCTGAAGATGCCTATGTGGCCGTGCGCAAACCTAATATGGCGCGCTTGTATGCCAATGGGCGTAAATTCTATGGGATTTATCGATATGACACAGAGGATCCGGATGAATTATTGCAGCGCCTGAAGGACAAAAATGTGACGCATATGTTAATGGCGAGTTTACGTAAGAATCCTGCAGTGTATAATAAACAGACCATAAATACCATTCAAAGGTATATGTATATTATTATTAAAAAATATCCACAAATATTCCGCGTTGAACACCGCATTGGGCAGGACGAACCGGCCTATTTGTTTGAGATTAGATACGACATGGCTTATACGCAGGAGCAATTAGATGCAAACCTTAATTCAGGGAAGTAGTCTGGAGAGGTTAATAATTTGTAGTTTTGTTCTACAAAGTTATGTGGGGATAGTACAGTAGTTTTATGAAAGCAAATCCGGAAAGATTAAAATATTTTGAAGACAGGGCCAATAATTGGGTGAAGTACCGTAAGCGTCGTTCTTATTATTGGGATTCCATTACCAGATATTGTAATTACTTTATTCATGAAGATAGTTCAGTATTAGAGGTAGGATGTGGTTCTGGTGAATTATTGGCAGCGGTTAAAGGGAAAGAGAAATTGGGGATTGATTTCTGTAAACCCATTTTGGATAAAGCAGAAGAGCAGTTTCCGGATATTGAGTTTGAACTCATGGAAGCGGAGAATATTACTTTGGATAAGAAGTTTGATATTATAATCTTATCAAACCTGGTGGGAGTAATCGACGATATTGAGTTGGTATTCAATCAACTTAAAAAAGTTTGTCACGATCAAACCAGAATAATAGTTACCTATTATAGTCGAATGTGGGAACCTATTATTCGTCTGGCTGAATTTCTACATCTTAAAAAACGAACCCCTGAGCAGAATTGGTTGTCGAACGGTGATATTGCAAACCTTTTATACTTATCAGACTTTGATGCTTATAAGAATAATCGTAGCATGTTTTTGCCTTATCGAATACCTATTTTATCAACCCTCTTAAATAGGTTTATTTCACGATTACCGCTTTTGCAACATTTGGGTTTGAATCAGTTTGTTTTTGCAAGGCCATTTCCAAAGCGACTGACACAGGAAGAAATAGATCAGAAATATTCTGTCACTGTTGTAGTTCCGGCACGTAACGAAAGTGGTAATATAGAAGATGCCATACTAAGAACTCCCTTGATGGGTAAGTATACCGAGTTCATCTTTGTAGAAGGTAATTCCACTGATGATACCTGGGAAACCATACAGAAAGTAGCTGAGAAGTATAAGGATACTCATCGCATAAAAATTATGCAGCAAGACGGAAAGGGTAAGGGTGATGCTGTCCGAAAGGCTTATGCTGCTGCAGAAGGCGATATTCTTATGATTTTAGATGCTGATTTAACCATGCCTCCTGAGGATTTGCCAAAATTCTATGAAGCTCTGACAAAGGGTAAAGGCGAATTTATAAATGGAGTGCGTTTGGTTTATCCCATGGAGAAGAATGCAATGCGTACGCTTAATTCAATGGGAAATCATTTCTTTAGTCGTTTTTTTAGTTGGATACTGGAACGACCGATTAAAGACACGCTTTGCGGAACGAAAGTCATGTTCCGAAAAGATTATATTAAGTTGGCAAAGAATAGAAAGTACTTTGGCGACTTTGATCCATATGGTGATTTTGACCTTTTATTTGGAGCCTATAAACTTAATTTGAAAATTGTTGATTTGCCCATTAAATATCGGGAACGGACCTATGGCGATACTAATATATCGCGATTTAGCGGAGGTTGGTTGTTGTTAAGAATGTCGGCCTTTGCAGCGGCCAAGATTAAGTTTTGGTAGAATATTATAGCTCAGCTTAATTTTTATTTGAACATGCCTGCATGCTATTTAGTTAATTAGTTGCACAACGTTGATGTTTTTCCATATTTTGTAATCAGAAAGAATTCAAGTATTATATAAGCACAATGAAGAGAACGGCCATATTTCCAGGATCCTTCGATCCGTTTACTGTAGGGCATGAAGATGTTGTTAGAAGAGCATTGAGCCTTTTTGAGAATGTGATCATTGCAGTAGGTTATAACTCAAACAAGAATGAATTTTTCCCTGTGGAAGATCGCATGCAGTGGATTAGAGATGTGTTTGAAGGCGATGATAGAATTATTGTCGAGAAGTATGAAGGATTAACCGTTGAGTATGCGGCGGAAAGAAAATGTAGTCATATTTTAAGAGGTTTACGAACAGCAGCAGATTTCGAATACGAAAGAGCCATTGCGCAGGTAAATAAAGCCATGACGGGTATTGATTCCGTATTTTTATTAACAACACCTGAGCATACACCTGTAAACAGTTCTATTGTAAGAGACATTATAAAACATGGTGGTAACGCCGGACAATTCTTACCTGATGCGATAAAAATAAACATTGAAAAGTATATATAGATTGAGACTTCGTCAACTTATTGCAATAGTTCATTTTTGCTCAGCCAGTATATTGTTTGCGCAAAATGATTCGGTATATATCCATGGCAATGCTTCTGAATATGCAGGGCATCATCTGGTATTGGAGACATTGATCAATCCAATTTCCATGGAAATGCAGGAATTATTTGTCATACCTGTTGATGATAAAGGAGATTTTGCACAAAGCTTTGAATTGAATGAAATCGTTTATGCCAGTTTAGATATGGGACGGTACAGAGGTAATATTTACCTTGAGCCGGGTATGAAATACCAGTTGGTATTACCGCCATTTGAACCCCGAACTGATGCCGAACGTTTTAATCCGTATTTCATTCCGGAAGATGTTGTATTGGGCATTGCAAATGAAGAGGCTCAGAAACTTAACCAAACGATTATTCGCTTTGATGATGCTTTGAAGACCTTTTATAATGATAATGCAGTTAAGATTTTTTCCAGAGGAGATGCAAAAAAAGCAGCATCTATTATTCATCAGTTAGATAGTTTATATCCTACCACAGATAATTCTTATTTTAAGCTTTACAAACAATATGCTTACGGTGAGCTTAAGTCACTTGCGTATAAACGACAAAAAAGAAGAGTGATGAAGGAAGTATTTACTCCAGATTCACTTAATATAAACATGCCAAGTTTCCATGTGGCTTTTAATACGATTTACAAAAGTTTTTTCACCTCTTATTTTTCGTCATCAAAAGGAAAAGCATTAAGAGATGCCTATAATCAAAGGGCTTCATTTGATAGCTTGTCGCTTGTTATCCAAAATGATGATTTATTTGCTAATGCTGAATTTGCAGAAGTCGTTTTATTAAAGGGCCTTTATGATGCATATTATTCAGGAAGGTACGATGAATTGCGTATAATTAATTTATATAAGCAGGCCGAAACAGTTGGGAATACCCAACTTGTACGAGAATTAGCCATTGGTTTGCATCGTAAAGTAAATAAATTAAGAGCTGGAAGTAAGGCTCCAACATTTACCTTATTTCGATTAGATGGCAAGGAGAAATCGTTGGAAGATTATAAGCGGCGTTTTGTATACTTAAGTTTTATCCATACCGAGAACCACGCATGTAAACAGGATTTGGAATTGCTCAATGTAATTTCCAAGCGGATGAAACGTGACGTGACATTATTGACCATTATTCTGGATGAAGATCCGAGTCGTGCTAAGGCCATGATAAAGGAAAAAAAATATAAGTGGGACTTCCTGCATTATGCATTGATGCCTCAGGTGGTTCTCGATTATGATATTAAAGCCTTGCCTGTCTATTACGTTATCGATCCGGATGGTAATCTCAGGTTGACTCCTGCTCCTGCGCCAGGCGAAAATTTTGGACCTGTCTTTCAAGAAGCCGTGCGAAAGTATAATTACGATCAGTTGAGAAAAAACAGGCCTAAGGAGAAATCGATTTACGATTTTTAGGGTAGTATTGACTTAATGTAATAGGGAAATATGATAAAGCGTACTCCGGATTATTACAGAGTTGTACTTTTTGTTATAAGTATAATGATTTCCATGTCAGTTACTGCTCAAACTTTTAAAGAAGATCAAAAAAGATATCCAAGAGTGCGACAAGCGTATGCAGACAAAGAGTATAAGGTCTTGGCTTTATTGGAATCAAATCATCTTAGTGCGGAGAATTTAACACTGTATTTAAGAGCCTTTAAGCAAGAGAAGGAGTTGGAGTTATGGGCAAAATGTAATACGGATTCTAAATTTGTATTATTAAAGACGTATTCTATTTGCTCAACTTGTGGAGTGCTTGGCCCCAAGCGAAAACAGGGTGATATGCAAATACCGGAAGGGTTTTATCATATCAATATATTCAATCCATCGAGCAATTTTTACCTTTCACTGGGAATAAATTATCCCAATAAATCAGATAAGATATTAGGCGTTAAGGGTAAACTGGGAGGAGATATTTATATACATGGAGATTGTGTTACTATAGGTTGTTTACCCATCACTGATGATCAAATTAAGGAATTGTATGTGTTCTGCGTTGAGGCGAGAACCGGAGGACAAAAAACAATCCCGGTTAGTTTCTTTCCGGCGAAATTAAATAAGGAGACATACTTCGACTTGAAAACAAAATATGCTAATCAAACTACTACTTTAAGTTTATGGAAAGACCTTAAAGATGCGTATGATTTTTTTGAACTCAATAAACAATTACCATCCATCCAATTTCTTTCAAACGGTCAACACTCCATTAAATAAACGTATCCATCATTAGAACTAATCTATTGTCGTCATCTTGTGTAAAAAATGACTAATTTGAAGTAATAAATCAGTTTATTAAAATAATTAAAGTGCAAAGATCAGAACTTAAAACACTAATTGAGGATAATTCAACCCCTAAAGGGCGTCGTTTCGATTACTTCATTCAGATATTGATTTTAATCTCCTTATTGTCCTTTTCTTTAGAAACTCTCCCAAATTTACCAAAGGAGATAATTAATTTACTTGAGCTTGTTGAATTATTCTGTGTTATCATATTTTCAATTGAATACATACTACGATTATTTGTTGCCGATAAGCCCTTTAAATATGCATTTAGTTTCTATGGGATTATCGACTTATTGGCTATACTGCCATTCTATTTACGGTTTGCCGTTGATTTGAGAGTACTGCGTGCATTTAGGATTTTTCGCGTTTTTAGGGCGCTAAAGCTTATACGATATAATAAGGCATTGAATCGCTTTCATATTGCCTTTAAGATTATTAAAGAAGAGCTGGTTCTGTTTTTTATGACAACAAGTATTCTGATTTTTCTATCAGCTTCGGGGATTTACTATTTCGAGAATGAAGCACAGCCCGAATTATTCAGTTCCATTTTTCATAGTCTTTGGTGGGCCATTGTTACACTTACAACCGTTGGTTATGGCGACGTATATCCAATAACAATGGGTGGGAAGATATTTACCTTTTTTGTCTTAATTATTGGAGTGGGAATTGTAACCGTGCCGGCCGGTCTTGTTTCATCTTCTCTTTCAAAGGCGCGTGAAATACAGGATGATGGTTTGACTGATTTTATTGATGAAGATGACTAATCTCTTACTCGAATTTTTTCCAACTATTGACATTTACTATATTTATTTCAATCTTCTGTTAGCTAAGAAATATTCCAAATCATCAATTCTAATAATAATGAAGACTTTTCATATACTAGTTGTTTTTCTTTTGGTTCATGAATGTGTTTCGGCGCAGGAACATGAAACGCAGCCTTTAAAAATACATCACGCTGAACCATTGTATATTGATTTGATTCGTGACTTGGGAGCTCATAAAGGTGAGAAAGAATGGAATGTGGGTTTTGGTTTAACCGATAAACTTTCCTTTGATGAATATGAAGCCCTTGTGGAGTACGAGTTTGCTGTTATCGATCGCTTAGGTATTGAATTTGAATTACCATTCTTGTTTTATTCTCCAATAAGCGGTACACCAAGCGAAGATGTTCCTCCCAATAGAATGGAGAGTATAAAAATGGGTTTGCAATGGTCGTTTTACGTATCTGATAAGCATCAAACATCCATGGCTTTGGCATATTTAAATGAATTGGAAGTAAGTGATTTTAAAAACTTCGGGAATCCCTTATTTACGGGAAATGTGTACAATCCTATATTCATTATTGCCAAACGCTGGTTGCAAAACTGGCATTCTCTAATTTATACCGGACCACTATTCGAACAACATTTTAAGAGCCAGGAATGGCATACACGATACGACATTAATACAAGCATTCATTATACCATTCCGCATAGCGATAATTTTGTGGGAGTTGAGTTCAATAAGCATTTTGAAGACAATCATTTCGATATGGTAATTCGGCCACAAATGCGCCTTGGAATTTCAGAGGGATTAATGTTAGGCATTGTCACCGGTATTCCCGTTAATAGGGAGTATGAGCGTTTTAGTACCTTTCTTCGTCTGATTTGGGAACCATCGCATTAATCATTATTAACCTTGCCTCTATTAATGAATAATCTATCTTTGCGCCGCAAATAGGTAGGAAGTATGATTTCAGTAGATGCATTGACAGTAGAGTTTGGGGCAACAACTCTTTTTAAGAATATTTCGTTTGTTATAAATGAGAAGGATCGAATTGCCTTAATGGGTAAGAACGGGGCTGGTAAATCAACTTTGTTGAAGATTTTGGCGGGAGCCAGAGAAGCCAGTAAAGGTAAGGTGTCAGTACCTAAAGATAAGGTGGTGGCTTATTTGCCACAGCATTTAATGACCGAAGACAATCGTACTGTTTTTGAAGAGGCCTCACAGGCTTTTGCTGAAATTCATGAAATGGAAAAGCAAATAGCCGATTTAAATGCGCAGCTTTCTACGCGGACCGATTACGAATCGGAAGAGTATTACAAAGTCATTGAAGATGTTTCCTCCTTAAGTGAAAAATTCTATTCGATTGAAGAAACCAACTTTGACGCTAAAGTAGAGCAGATATTATTGGGATTGGGTTTTGTGCGCAATGACTTTGAGAAACCAACCAGTACCTTCAGTGGAGGCTGGCGCATGCGCATTGAATTGGCCAAGATTTTATTGCGTAATCCTGATTTAATTCTATTAGATGAGCCTACTAATCACTTGGATATTGAATCAATACAATGGTTGGAAGAATTCCTTATTAATTGTGGAAAGGCTGTGATTGTGATATCTCATGATAGGGCTTTTGTTGATAATATCACCACCCGAACCATTGAAGTTACCATGGGACGGATTTACGATTATAAAGTCAATTATTCAAAATATTTAGTGTTACGCCAGGAACGGCGCGAACAACAGCAAAAGGCCTTTGATGAACAGCAAAAAATGATTGCTGATAATCAGGCTTTCATTGAACGTTTTAAAGGGACATATTCTAAGACCTTGCAGGTTCAGAGTAGGAGTAAGATGCTTGAAAAATTGGAAATTGTTGAGGTGGATGAGGAAGATTCATCTGCTTTACGTTTGAAATTTCCACCGGCTCCTCGTTCAGGAACCTATCCGGTTATATTGAATGAGGTAAGCAAAAGCTATGGTGATCATCTGGTGTTTAAAGAAGCATCATTAACCATTGAACGAGGCGAGAAAGTGGCCTTTGTGGGCAAAAATGGCGAAGGAAAATCTACTTTGGTGAAAGCCATTATGGATGAGATTGATTTTGAAGGTGAATTACAATTGGGGCACAAAACCATGGTAGGCTACTTTGCACAAAATCAGGCTTCGTTGATGGATGAGAATTTATCGGTTTTCCAGACTATCGATGATGTAGCAGTTGGTGATGTACGTACAAAAGTGAAAGATCTTCTTGGAGCCTTTATGTTTGGTGGCGAAGAATCCACTAAAAAGGTAAAAGTACTGTCTGGAGGAGAACGTACCCGTCTGGCTATGATCAAACTTTTACTCGAACCGGTTAATCTTTTGATTCTGGATGAGCCAACCAATCACCTCGATATGAAAACCAAAGACATTCTTAAGTCTGCTTTAATGGCTTACGATGGCACATTGATATTGGTATCGCACGATCGTGACTTCCTCGACGGATTGGTGGATAAGGTCTACGAATTTGGTAACAAAAAAGTAAAAGCCCATCTGGGAGGTATACAAAGTTTCCTAAGCACCAAAAAGATGGAGCATCTAACCGAGTTGGAGAAGAAGGGATAAGATGAGTGATATTTAGCTAGTCGAAATGTTGAGATGTTCGAAATGTACTTTCTTAGTTAGCGCCGATTTGTAATCCATGTTAGCTATGAAATTATTTATTAATTTTAGTACTTCAATTTAAGCGAAAAAACATTGACATCTCGATTTAAATATACTCTTTCCTTTGTGTTGTTGTTGAGTCTGATAGGACTTGGTCAGGATATATTTATCTCTTGCCCCGAAGTAAAAAATTATGTAGAAACAGAATTGCTTAATACTACCAATGAGCAAGAAAAGGATTCAAGCTGTTTCTATTATTATCAAGATTACGATGTTGCCATTACTGATTTGAATGTGCAACTGTGGTCAGATGAGTGCATTTTATATTACAATCGAAAAGTTGATGTTAAAATCATTTCACGAACAAAACTGTTCAGTGAGATTAGCCCGTTTAATTTATTAATCAATAAATCATATTTTCCACGAAATTCCATTGAGCAGCATTGTATTTCTTAAATAGTCAGATTTCTAAATAAGAAACTGTCTTTCAAGTAAACTTGATTACGAGATTAGAAATATATTGTGCAATTCTTTACTCAAAAGAAAATGGATAAATCAAAATATAAAACCTTCCTGGTTTTTAAAGGAATTAAAAGTTTTTTTAAAAGGATTAGACGGCTGGCATTTATAATTATAGCTGCGTTTTTGATAGGTTTTAACAATGCCTTTTATGACGAATGTAGAATGGTTAATGATTCGAAGAGCTTTGATAAGCAGGAACAAGTTTTTGATGATTAAAATACAAACGGAATATGCCCGAACGCAATAAACAGGCCAATGGGTGGTCGGCACGATTCCGCAATATTATGATGTCAATATCTTTGCATAGACTACAAAGAATAATACATAGGCGAATAAATTTGATTGCTAATTCTGGCCCTGTTGTATAAGACTGTTATATTTATCATACGAAGAAAAAACTTTGCTTAGCCTAAAGACAACAGTGATATGTTGAGAATTGAGAAAATAATAGACAATAAGAAACGGTTTCTTGACTTATTGTTGTTGGCTGACGAACAGGAAAATATGATTGACAAGTATTTGCCCAATGGAGACTTGTTTGCTTTATATGACAATGATCCGTTAGCTTTCGGATTGAAAAGCGTATGTGTTGTAGTGCCTATAAATAGTGAATCCTGCGAGTTGAAAAACATAGCAACATACGAGAAATATCAAGGCAAAGGCTACGGTAGAACGTTAATCAATTTTATTTCTAACTTCTACAAAAACGACTACAAAACAATGCTTGTCGGAACAGGCGAAACGCCGGCAATCTTGTCGTTTTATGAAAGTTGTAGATTTGAAAGGTCACATAGGGTAAAGAATTTTTTTACCGATAATTATAACCACCTTATTTTTGATGGCGAGATACAACTTGTGGATATGATATATCTTAAAAAGAGTTTAAAGGAATAGTAGTTAAGATACGTTAGTCAAAGACTGCAATATTTATCAATCGAAGATACAATGCGATGGCTTTTGCACTTCAATGAGGTTAAGTGTTTTCTAGCGTGTAATAATAAGCAGAATGAAAAAGAGACATAAACATGGTATAGTTTTTATACTAGGATTAATTGGTATTATATTTTTTTTTGGCAAATACGGTAAGCAAATTGGAGGGTCTGATATTATAGAATACCAATGGTCTTTTTATGGCTTAAATAGTAATGTTCAATTGGATGAGGAAATAGATTTTAAACCTGAACTTAATGGAAAAATTAAATTAATAAAGGACTATACCAATGAAGGAGACTATTTGAAGCTTTACAATATTAATGATTCAGTAAGGTTAGTGGTTTGGAAACTTTATCAATTAGATAAAATAAACTTAGAGGAATTGACTTGCCATCCCAAAAGATTAGGACGAAATATTAAAAAGTTTGCTCGTTGGTATTATGGGTGTCAATTAAGAGAGAACTCCCGGATTGATTATCGTTTTACTAAACGGAACATGGAATCAAGAATTGATTTGAATGTTTCATCTATAAATCAAAGCTTGTGTGAGGTTTCAAATCCCAGGAAGGTGGCATATAGAATCAATTGTGGAGTATGGGGATTAGCCGACAAAGATGATCACAGTCAAATAATTTTTGATGCAGCTGAACGGTCCGGAGACGTTTCTTTTGCCATTATTAAAAAAGAATCGGGTGTTTTCATTGCATATTGCTATCCATTTATATCAAATGATTATGTAAGTATCTTGGATGTTCTTGAAGAGTAATAATGTCCCCACTGATCAAAGTCTCAGACTTCCTTTTTACTAGGTGTAACAAACAGAGCGAAACGGTTTTTAAAATCAAAAAAGCCACACTGGTTATGGCGTGGCTTTAATATAAATATATTCTTGTAGTGAAACTACAATTTCTTTAGACCCTTTAATTCTGATTTATCTGTTACTTCTTTAATGCTAATGGCATATCCGCCACCAGAAGCACAGAATTGACTCAGTTTCGACTTGTTAGTCACAATGACTTTACGAATGTCGTAAGCCTTAGGGTTGTTTTTATAATGGGCATCCTTAGCATCCGCATAAATGGTAGCCACATACTTTTGCCCGGCATCTAAAAAGTTAAAGTTGATTTTAGATGTGCGGCTGTCATCTCCATTGGTACTTCCCACATACCAGTCGTTCGAGCCTTTTTCTTTACGTGCATAAGTGATGTGCTGACCTGGTTCAGCCTCCAATACCTTTGTATCATCCCAATCAGCAGGTACATCTTTAATAAACTGGAATGCATCCATATGCTTCTCATAATTCTCTGGAATATCTGCAGCCATTTGCAATGGGCTGTACATGGTAACATATAATGCCAACTGACGCGCGATTGTTGTATTTACCCACGATCCATTATCAGGATTGTATTTGCTTACATCCGGTTCAAAAATACCAGGCGTATAATCCATAGGTCCACCAATTAGTCGAGTAAAAGGTAATATTGTAGTGTGATTGGCGTTGTTTCCACCAAAAGCCTCATACTCTGTTCCGCGAGCCGACTCGTTTCCAATTAAGTTAGGATATGTTCTGCTCAATCCTGTTGGTCGAACCGCCTCATGAGCATTAACCATTATTTTGTATTCAGCAGCTTTGGTTACGGCATATAAATAATGGTTAACCATCCACTGTCCGTAATGTGTTTCACCACGTGGGATTATATCACCAACATATCCACTCTTAACAGAGTTGTAGTTGTTGTCGGCCATAAACTGGTAGGCTTTATCCATATGACGTTCGTAGTTACGTACCGAACCTGATGTTTCATGGTGCATCATAATTCTTACCCCATTGCTCATAGCGTAATCACGCAATTCTTCAACGTCAAAATCAGGATAAGGTGTCACGAAGTCAAAGACATAATCCTTCGATTTGCCAAACCAATCTTCCCAACCGGTATTCCAGCCTTCCACAAGCACTGCATCAAATCCATGCTCAGCAGCAAAATCAATATGACGTTTTACATATTCGGTATTGGCCGCATGCGTTCCATTAGGCGTTGTTTTGGAATAATCCGTTTCATCGAGTTTTACGCCAGGTAAATCAGTATATGCCCATGAGCTTTTACCCGTAATCATTTCCCACCAAATACCAATATATTTAACAGGCTTAATCCATGAGGTATCATCATACTCGCAAGGTTCATTCAAGTTAAGTGTCAAGGTAGAAGTTAGGATATCTGCCGCCTTATCACTTGCTATAACCGTACGCCATGGTGTAGTGAAAGGCGCTTGCATATATCCCTTATGGCCAAGCGCATCAGGGGTAAGAAATGATTCAAAAACCATATTTTCATCATCCAGTTCTAAGTGCATGCATGAGTAATCAATTAAGGCAGCCTCGTGCAAGTTAATGTATAATCCTTCGGCACTTTTTAACATTAAAGCCGTTTGAACTCCGGTTTCTGAAAAGGTAGTTTGTGAAGCATTAGGAGTAATGGCTCCTTTCATTAATCCTCGTATTTCAGATAATTTAGAGGTGGTGTAGTTATATTCTTGTGTGTCAAAATCACCCGGAATCCAGTACGCAGTATGATCACCAGCCATTGCAAACTGTGAGTGTTCTTCTTTTATCACAAAATAAGTCAGTTTATCCTGTTCAGGGAATTCATATCTAAAACCCAGACCGTCGTTGAATAAACGAAAACGAATTATCATTATACGCTCAGTCTCTATCTGTTCAAGCGTAACAGCTAATTCATTGTAATGATTTCGAATTTCTTTGTATTCTCCCCAAACTGGTTCCCAGGTTTCATCAAAGCTTGATGTTTCGCTATTGACAAGCTTAAATCCATCCAATAAGTCCGCTGCATCTACCAGCTCAAAGCCTAAATAGCTTTCTTTTACAATTGCTTGGTTTTTATAATCCAGCTTATAACTTGGCTTTTGGTCAAGCAAGTTGAAATTCATCTCAAAATTACCATTTGGAGACTTAATGCTTTGTGCATGAGTTGTCAATACTAATATTGAAGTTAGAAATATAATTAATAAGCTCTTCATGTCTCAGAATTTTACATTATTACTATCACTTACATTTTGAGCAGCGAAAATAATGTTTCAGATATTTAACGCACAGTTATGAGGACAAACAACCAAAAAAAGGGTTTGTTTAACATGAATTTAATAACCAATGAATGTGATCTTAATTTGAAGTTTTCAATTAATCCCCTCCCAGATACTTTGGTGGTAGTTTATTTTCATTCTCCATTTGTGTCATCCAGCTTGCTATCCACCATCTGCCTTCGGAGAAATAGAGCTCAATACTATTGACGCCCCTCAAGGAGGAGGGAACTTTTGGATTGGTGCGTATTTCAAAGGTACTCCAAATCTGGGCCAGATTACCGTAAGTATTTACAATTCGATGTAATTCTATTTCATAAAAATCTTCTCTGGGAACAGATAAAACAGTAACATATTCTGCCTCTAAGGAATGAGATGTTGCAATTCCATCTTCATCGATACGTGTAATCATTGCATCTGGGGCATGCAGATATTTATCGCGTTCAAACTGCCAAGGATCATCCTTTGAGCCAGAGAAGACATCGTAATAGGCTTTAATAATAGAATCGATTGATTTAACATCTTTAGCATATTTGTCATTTTCATTCTGGCCTGATACAACACTTACGATATAGAGCAGGCTTAATATAATTAAAGATGTTTTCATGATCATTTAGATTTTTTTATAATACTCAACTTTTTCATTGCTCACATCAGCAAGACGTTCAACTAAAGCAATTCGTTGTGATTCAGACATGTTGGTGAATTGATTTGCTAGATCTATTTTCTCCTGTAACATTTTTTTGTTCTCAGCTCCGGTAATCAATACACTAATTGGCAATGACCAGGAGTAATACAAGGCCTCACGAATTGATAAGTGATCTGGTGTAACCGGTTTTTCCGTTTTCCAAATTACTTTATCTTTCATTTTCTTTTCTTTGAAAAAGCGACCATCAGCTAATGTTTTCATGGCTAAAACTCCAAAGTTTCGATCGAGTGCAATTGGCATTGCATTTTTTATAAAACTATGGAAATGTGGGTCTATTGCGTTAATCGGTATTTGAATTGTTTCAAAAATATCCTTCTGCACTGTGGCTTCAAACATTCTTTTATGAGCAAATGGGTTTTGATGCCCGGTAAATCCAATATGTTTGACTTTGCCTTGAGATTTTGCTTTTTCAAAAACTTCCAGAACTTCGTTTTCTATTCTTCTGTCAACATCATCGGGTGTTGATAAGGAATGGACTTGCCACAGATCGAGATAATCACAATTTAAGCGCTTTAATGATTCATCGAGATGTTTAGCGGCTGTGGCAGAATCAACAGCAGTAGTTTTTGACATCAGGAAGATCTGGTCTCTGTACTTAGGGATAAGATACTTGCCATATTTAATTTCACTTCCTCCTTTATCGTAGGATTCAGCGGTATCAAAAAAGCGGATGCCTCCAGCCATGGCGGTTTCAATAACTTCCTGCGCATCTCTCTTGGTAGTCCAGCCTATATGATATCCACCTACACCAAGCATTGTAACGTATTCGCCGGTTTTACCGAGTTTACGAAGAGGTAGAATCTTGCCCCATTTATCTTCATTGGGTTTTGCTCCAACATGAATTGGAAGCATTAAACTTCCGGTTATCAAAGCCAGTTGTTTTAAAAAATCCCTTCTTTCCTGCATGGTTAGTGTATTTATTTGAATCATAATGAGCCATATAAATGTAAGGAAACAAACTCAAAAAGGAAATAGGGAAAATTAATACAATAATTTGAACAGATCTAATATTTAGAGGGTGATGTTTTTATTAATCCTTGTGATTGTTAATAGGTATAATATTAACTTTGGGCCCAAAGATTTTTAGAAAGATGGTGACAAAAATATTGCGATTTGTATTAGGAGCAGCACTTTTAGCGGTGGCTGTTTGGCAGTTTATTGAAGGGAATATTGGAACGGGCATTTTAATGACCTTTTTATCTGGATTAGCTATCCTGAGTTATTTTAAAAACGAGAAGCTGATTCTTGCATTTTGGTTTGTGAGAAAAGAGAAATTGGAAACTGCGGGTAAATTTCTTGGCATGCTTAAAAAGCCTGAAGAAAGTTTGATTAAAAGACAATTGGCCTACTATTATTTTTTGAATGGAATTGTAAATAGTCAAAAGAATTTAAATGATGCAGAACGTTTTTTCAAGAAAGCCATATCTACCGGTTTAAAGATGGATCATGATGTGGCAATGGCTAAATTACAATTGGCAGCCGCATGTATACAGAAGCGAAGAAAAAACGAAGCCAAACGATATTTAGCCGATGTTAAAAAGCTGGATAAGGGTAAAGTCTTTACAGAGCAGGTAAAGATGTTAAAGGTTAATTTGGGAAGGATATAATAAGCGGAAAAAGACGACCATAGTATTGAAGCAATGCTATGGTTTGTAGTTTTCAGGTAGTGAGTTTACAGGAGAATCTTGTGCCATTGCACCTAAAAGTTCAAAGGATAGCTCCGGTGAAGTTCCATTTGAACGAATCCAAAAATTATTTCCCAGAGAAATCAATTTAGATTTGGAGTATCTAAAGGATATAAATTTCTTATCCAAATTGATTGGTTCGCCAAGTTCATTGTGAATGTATGTAATTGAAACTTCATCTGATAAAAATAGATATTGTTTTATTCCATTTTCGCTGGAAACGACTTGAAATGCTTGCTTCAAAGAGTCAGTTGTGTTTTCAACTGAAAAACCATTTATTCTTAATTTGTCATGATAAAGGCTTGAAAGAAAATGCCGTAGTGATCCTTGGTAGTGAGCCTTCCTATTCTTAGTTACTTGTATTTCTCTTGAAGCATGGCTTGATTCAGTCTCTTTGTAGTAGTGATAGCCTTTTAGTTGAAATAAAGCTGTGCCGCTGGCCGAATTAAGTTTAACTTTTTCACCATTACTTCTTTTTTTATAGATATGAAAGTCATGAATGATGAGCTTTATCTCATAACCCAAATGTTTATTCAGAACTAAAAGGGGTGACTCGCATGAGGTATGAAGATCTGTATTGCTTCTATCAAATTGAAGTACGGAATCGTTAAGAATTTTCACATCATGATTAGAGGTATTCCAAAGAAAATATTTGTAAAACAAACGAAGGTTTCTTTTTCGCATATTTTTACCACTTATACTCACTTCGTTTATGGCATGAACCTGATGCTTTAATTCAATAGTTAATTGCTTCGTTGTGTTGACCGGTAAAACGACTAATCTGTAACTAAGATGCATTACCACTATTTTGCAGGGAAGGTAAGGCGATTTTAGGGTGAATTTTCCGTCCGGCCCTGAAATTGTTCCGATGGTTGAACCACTAATGAATACTTCAACATTACTAAGTGGAAGCTTCGTTTCATTATCAACAATTATTCCGACAATTGTATGTTTGTCTTCCTTTTCATTGGCATGCACTGCAATAGAAATAAGACACAATTGGAGGAGAAGTGTGAATTTGTTCATTTTGATCAGCTTGTTCTTTAATAAAGTTAAACAAAGCAAAGGAACAAACAAACAGGACGAGGCAAAATATAAGGTCTCTATTGGACGATTGTCGTAATGAATAGCGAGGTAAAGCAAAGGCTGCCTCTTAGTTGGCAGTCTTAAATATTTTTTATTTAATGACTATCAATTCCTTCAATCATTCGTATACAATGCATAAAGGTTTTAAATATCTCATCAGCATATTCTTTCACGGCTTTTGGACTTCCCGGGATAGCGTAAATTAAAGTTTTTGATGCAAGGCCGGCAACGCTTCTACTTAGCAAGGCACCCGGTTTACCTTGTCCATACTTCATACGAATCATTTCCATGATACCCGGAATTTCTTTATCGATTATTTTACGAACTGCCTCTGGAGTAATATCCTTTGGACCGATTCCTGTTCCTCCGGTAATAAATATCATGTCAATGCCATCGCTAATACTACTTATCAATGTTGTTTCCAGCATTCGGCTATCATCCGGTAAAATTAGACTTGAAATCTCAACAGGATATTGTTGTTTTTCAAAATAGTCAGCGCAAAGTTGATTCAGGAGTGGGCCACTTTTATCATGATATACCCCGCTATAAGCTCTGTCGCTCATGGTTATAATCTGGCATTTAAAAGTACGGGGAAAGTGCATAAAAGAATCACCTTGCTGCAATTCTCCGCCTTTCAACACTCTTGCAAATATTCCCTCTTTTGGCATTACACAGTTGCCAACTTCTTTGAAAATATTACAATTATCGCCATGACATTTTTTGCCAATCTGTGTTACCTCCAGTTCAGTATTTGACCCAACCAGCCTATCAAAAGGACGTAGCTTATGTAGTTCAATACCTTTGGTTGTTATGTTTTCAGCAAACTCACCAAAGTTGATTTTTCGGCCTGCTTCTTTTTCAAATTTATCAATGCTCTCCTGAGCCAGTAAACTTACTTGGCGATGCCATGGTCCACTATGGGCATCACCTGATACACCATTGACATCAAGGATGATTTGATTCTGAGGCTTTTTGATGGTGCCCTTTTTCTCGGAAATATTTACGGCTAAAACATCTATCTTCATAATTTTAAGTATCAAGTACAAAGTATCAAGATTGACCGACAAGATTTAGAATATTTGTCCTACCCAAGTATGGTTAATTATCCATTTATGAATGAATGTAGGACAGTTTTTGAGTTAACTTTTCTAGTCAGTGATACTGTTTGTTTTATTATTCTTTTGTTTTACTATCCAGTTTTATATCTGACATCACCATATGTTTATCAACAGCCTTACACATATCATAAACTGTTAATAGGGCTACGTTAACGGCAGTTAAAGCTTCCATCTCAACTCCGGTTTCGCCTTTGCATTTTACTTCTGAACTAGCCCTTACGCCATTGTCCAGAAGAGTGCATTTGACAGCCACCTTTGAGAGAAGAAGTGTATGACATAGAGGAATTAATTCATAAGTACGCTTAGCGGCTTGAATGCCGGCTATTTCGGCAACCGTTAGCACATCACCTTTTTTCAGGTTATTCTCCTTAATCTGTTTAATGGTTTCAACATTAAGACTGATGAATCCACTGGCCTTAGCCGTTCTTTTCTGAATGGGCTTATCACCAACATCTACCATGTTGGCCTTACCATGTTCATCGATATGTGATAGTTTATTTGCCATGCTTATCCTCCTATTTGATTAAACCGACCCGACTTGTTTCGCGTACCTTCTTTAGGTTTGTTACTGATGGCTTTATCAAATGCTCCATCATGTCCATGTTCTTTTATATTGAAACCTGCTTCATTAAAAAGACAAGGTTTAAATGATCCATCTGCGGTTAATCGAAGTCTGTTGCAGGTTTCGCATTTGCCGCCTTCACCACCTTCTACTTTCGAGAATGAACCGTCTTCAAGATTCATTTGATGAATGTAACGGATGGATAAATCATTCTCATCACAGAATTTTTTTACCTCCAGGGCATCAGGTTCATCAGCTGAGTTACGCACAACGCAGTTAATTTTAACTGGATTTAGTCCAGCGCGTTTGGCCGCCTCAATGCCGTAAAATACCTTATTAATATCTCCACCTCGTGTAATGTAGCTGAACTTTTCAGGATCCATTGTATCCAGACTAATATTTACCCGATGAAGTCCGTTTTGCTTTAGAGCTTCTGCAAATTGATCTAATAAAATTCCATTGGTGGTCATGGCTAAATCTTCAACCCCTGGTATGCTGGCAATTAATCGAACTAAATCCACTATACCTTTTCTCACAAGCGGTTCTCCACCTGTCAAGCGTATCTTTGTTATTCCTTTTTCAACCCCTAGCTTTACCAAGGTTTCTATCTCCTCAAAACTTAGAATATCGTCATGAGCCATCATGTCAATGCCTTCTTCAGGCATGCAGTATCGGCATCGAAGGTTACAACGATCGGTTACCGAAATGCGCAAATAATTAATATGACGCTTAAAAGGGTCTAACATATACTTTGTCTCCTTTTTTAAGATCATTTACACCAATTGGAATTTCTAGTAAGGCATTGGCTATGGAAATAGCATGCATATGTGCTGAGCCATGATAGCTGAGGCTTTCAACTTTGCCATCATCATTTATTCTTACCGGAAATAATTCAAAACGATCATTACGTTTTCTGTAATGATCACAGGCCATAATAGATTTAATCCGTAGTGCTTTGAATGCTGAATTATTAAAAGCACTTAGTATCCACCGCCCGCATTCTTCAAATTGAATAAGAGTTGATACCGGATTTCCGGGCAAGCCAAGGATATATTTATCATCCTTCGATGCAAATACAGTGTGTTTGCCTGGTTTTGCACTTATCTTTGAAAAGTGAATTTCCAATCCCAGTTCTTCAATGATGGCAGGGACATAGTCATAATCACCCACAGAAACACCACCTGTCAGAACCAATAAATCATTGGCTTTAAATGCTTTTTCTATATTGCCTTTTAATGAGTCATAGTCGTCCGGGCTAACGCCATAGTTAGAGGCATCAATATTTAATTCATTTAATCGGGCTTTAAGTTGGTGGCCGTTACTATTGTAAATCTGGCCTTTATCCAAATCAATTCCTGGCTCAATCAATTCGCTTCCAGTGGAGATAATTCCAACTTTTGGCAGATTATAAACTTCTACCTGAGTAATTCCTGATGAAGCTAAGAGTGCTATCTGTGAAGATTTTAAAGGAGTACCCGCTTTGATTAATAGATCTCCAGGTTTCAAATCATCACCTTTAGGACTAATGTTGGATTTGGTGAACTCTTTTGTAAATAAGATTTGATCATCGCTTGCTATGGTGTGCTCTATCATAATGACTGTGTCGGCTCCATCCGGAACCGGAGCGCCTGTCATGATTCGATAACAATGCTCAGCCTCTAATTTATCCTCTATTTGAACCCCTGCAGCAATTGTTGCAACTACTTTAAACGGACCTGGCAGATCCTCCTTTCGGCAAGCAAATCCATCCATCGCTGAACGGTTAAATGGCGGAATATATACTGTAGAATATACATTGGAAGCCAGAGTCCGACCATTTGCATGAGACAGATCAATAGTTTCTGATTTTAAAGCTTTAACCATACTTTCTACAATGGTTTTAGCTTCTTCAACAGTTATCAGTTTATTGTCCAATTGCTCTTGTCCCATTTTATCGATTTAGGAAGGTTCGTAATTCTGGAGTGCTCTGAATGGAGTTCAAGGTATTCAAAATCCCAGATGCAGGTCTTTTCATTTAGTTTACTATCTTGAACAAAAAAAGCTAGTCCGGGAATAATAAACTGGCCTATAGCGGCAGATTCACAAATTACAATT
Source organism: uncultured Carboxylicivirga sp. (assembly GCA_947503525.1). GTDB lineage: Bacteria > Bacteroidota > Bacteroidia > Bacteroidales > Marinilabiliaceae > Carboxylicivirga. The sequence goes on from CANNEA010000002.1 coordinate 1,009,272, forward strand.
TGATCTTCTTTTATATGACCATTCAGGTAACTCAGTATTTCCGGAATATATTGATCCGATTTTAGTTGGGCATAATAGGAATGGCTTGCTCCTGCCGCTAACATTCGTCCGCTATCCTTTAATGAATGTCTGTTGGTTTCTTTTCCCAGCATCCAGTTATCCTGGTCGCCATCAATCCATTTTATATCAGCCGAAAGTTTATGGATATGAGATGCGATCTTTAAACTAATAACATCATATTGAAAGGCTAATTGTTGAATGCAATATTCGGCCAACCATGTTTTGCCCACATTACGACCATTACCTGCAATAATTAACCAGTTATTTAATTTCGATCTCACCATATTATATACAAAATGCCTGATCTATACGTATACGCAGAGACCAGGCATTAATAATGCTTTTATCCTAATCTCTCCTTTCCAAATTATTCCGATAAAAATCGAAATCGGGAGGCTAATCTGTTTCCGGATTAACCCATCGGCCGAAGAACCATTTTACAGGTTCATAAGCTCGGAGATATTTTGTTTCTATTCAACGGATGAATAAGCTAACTTGTTTATTTATCCTTTGTCTAAAAGTACTTATTTTTTAACAACCACCAGCTACCCTTTTCTTTTTAGGCCGTTTTTTAATGGTTGGTTTTGGTGCCGAAGGTGCCCCTTCGGTTAATGAATTTAAGTTACCTCCACCAAGGGCAGCACTTGCGCCTTTACGAAAATCATATTTAGCAAATTCATCATCAGGACTTGTTGATGCTGGTTTGCTGGGATTCATAATGGTTTCGGCGTAATAATTTAATCCACCCTGCAGTACATAGTTGTTAATGTATCCCAACTGACGTGTGATCATCCAGGCCTCATTAGCAGTGGTTGAACCATTTGAATAAAAAACATTCATCTTCACATCCTGATTAAGATAATCTTCGTTTTCAACAGAAAGAATATCAGCTAAAGGAATGTTGATTGCTCCCGGTAAATGGTATTTATCGTAGCTATCCTTGTCGCGAACATCAATCAATTGTAAGGACGGATCTTTTTGAATCAACATGTCTGCAATCTCGTCGGTAGATACAAACTGAATGCCCTCTTTCACCTCTTCCAGCATTTGTGGAGCGGTTAATTTATATGGTCGTGTTGTGTTTTCTGGAACAGCAGCAATAATAATTCCCAAAGGAATGATTGCTAAAGCCAGTTTTAATCGCATATTCATATCGTAGATATTAGCTGCCAGTTTTATAATCACTAGCTGGTTAATATATATAGTATTTAATATTCTTCTCTAGGGAATTTTCGTTCAGCCCACTCACCAATAAAAAACATAGCCAAAGCTGCCAATATTAATATCAAGCCAAAAGTTCCTCTAGACATTCCTAACAATTCATTAATTGTTGGGGTTCCCATATTTTCCGCATAGAACAGTTCTTCCCAAAGTGGAAATCCTTCGGTAAAAATAACTACTCCAAGAATCAAGCCACCAATAAAAACCAAGGCATCAAGTTTACCAATAGATACGGCACAAAATGCTGTGCCCGGGCAGAAGCCGCCTAAAATAAATCCGACTCCCATTATTGCCCCACCAACTATGGCAGACCATAGAAATGTTGGGTTGATGTAGATTAAACTTAAATCAATCCAGCCAAATAAACTGAAGAACAATAAGCCTAACATAGCCACTATGGCAGCCGTAAAAAACACTTTTAATACTGTAGTGTCGTAGCCGTAAAACATGCCAGCTAACTTTCGTGATGATGAAAATCCGCTGCGCTCAAGTACAAATCCAAATCCAATGCCGATGATGAATGCCATCAAAAGATTGGTGTTAGCTGAAATATATTCGTATACAATTAAAGGTCCCATATCTGTCTCTTTATTAAATCCATAATTTACGTGCGAAATAAGCTAAGGCGAAGGCTGTTCCGAAAATAAAAGCCATGGTGATAAATCCACCAAGCGATAAAACAGCCATTCCGCTTAAGGCTGACCCACTGGTACATCCTCTTCCAAGCTGCGAGCCAAATCCAAAGAATATTCCTCCGATTGCAGCAAATAGTAAGCGTATTTTGCTCGTTACTTTTGGGCTGTGTTCCACCTTAAAATTCAAACGGCCGGCAAAAGCTCCTGATATAAAGCCGCCGACTAATACCCCTAACATTTCCCAAACTAACCAGTCTTTCAAAGGACCGCCAGCATGTGATTCCTTGTAATTTTTATAAAAATCTGTTGTTTCAACATGAGAAGGAGAAATTGTTTCCACACTAGCTACTACAGCACTTTTAACAGCGCCACTGGCGCCTAGTCCTCTTCCGGAGAAATAAAATGCAGTGAGTAGCACTAAACCAAGTAGTACACCTCCTAAGTAGGGATTCATGTACTTTTTACTTCGATCTTCGTTCATATAACTATGTTTTGTTGATTATCGGGTTTTAAATTCACCGATTTAATCATTTGTCATTAATCTTTAATCCTATTTAGTACAGCCATCGGCTCATTTGACCAGCATAAGCCATAATGAATCGGAATAATAATCCACCCATAAGAACCAAGGCCGGCGCAACCATATATGGTACCTTTTTATTTCGCATTTCCATTACTTCCAGGGCCGCCGGAATAACCAAGCCTAAGCCGACCACAAATACCCAAAATGGAGCAGTGAAATCTCCGCCAAGAAACATTTCCGATGCATCAATCTGAACCTGTGAACTGGCCCTGAAACCCATGAACATATGAACAATAAGGAAAAGCTCAATGGCAATTAAAAGTAAATCGATTTGAGCAAAAGTATGTCTTTCCTTTTTTGATTTGGATAAAATAATTATGGCTGCAGCACCTGTTGACATTCCGGATACAAGGAACAATGGTCCAAGTATTGACGTGTTCCATAAAGGACGAGCATTAAATGCCGATAGCAATATACCGGTATAGATACCCAGGATAACCGATAAAATCATCATGGCCCATGCAATAGGCTTCTGATAATTCCTTAACCATTTGATGGCATTTTTTACAAAATCAAATTTCCAATCCCATTTAGGAAAAAGTGATTCTATATTAAGAGCAGCCCATATACCGGAGAGAGGCATGATGAACATTAAAGTCCATGCACCCCAACTCATGGGAGATTCTAACTTAATAGCGGTATACAAACGCCAGAAATAAAGTTTGTGTTTCAGATCAAGAAACAGGAATACCAAACCAAGCACAATTAATACGGGGGTAATAATTGGAGCTAGTTTTACGGCTGTAGGATATTCTTCGCTTTTCCCTTTTATAAAAAAGTATCCGGCAAAAAATAATATACCTGCAGCTAAACCACCCAAAAACAGGTAGGCAGGAATATGCCATTCCCAGATTTGTAATTGCGGATCAATATGTGGATTCATTCGTCCGCTAACGATTAATTCTTCTCTCATCTTCGTCTTTTGAATGGTTTATATCAAAAAGTATAATTGAGGTTTAGTTCCTGCTTCAGGGATCAAGGTCTTGTATTTACGTTTCTTGATCACCTTGCTTACATCTGAATTTGGATCGTCCAAATCACCAAAATACATACACTTGGTTGGACATACTGCCACACAGGCCGGTTGCTGTCCTTTTTGTACCCGATGAATGCAAAATGTGCATTTGTCTACATAACCTTTTGGATGTGTATAGCGCGCATCGTATGGGCAAGAAGCAATACAAGCTCCACAACCAATACATTTATTTTTTGTGACCATTACGATGCCACCATCGCTGTAATGACTGGCTCCCGTCGGGCAGCATCTTACACATGGTGAATTTTCACAGTGGTTGCATCGTTCCGATCGATGTTCTAACTCTAATTGTGGATAGGTGCCATCAGTTACTTCTACAATCCAATCGCGACAGTATCCTATAGGTACATCATTTTCGGTCTGACAAGCTACCACACAGTCACTGCAGCCCACACATTTTTTCGTATCTACGGCCATTGCATATCTCATAGCTGTCTCTCCTTATGCTTTATTAAATCTAAATGTGATAAAATTACCTCTCATTCCGGTTCCTCCCATAATCGGATCCATCATTATATTGGTGATCAATTCAGTATCACTGGCTCCACGTCCATAAGCACGTGTCAGTTGTTTTTTAGAATGACCAAAACCGTGTACCATATATACTGAGTCCCAACGTATGCGTTCTGTAACTCTTACTTTAATTGGGAAAGTCGAAACCACATTATCTTGATTTTGAAGATAAACTTCCTGTCCATTTTTCAGATCCCATTCTTTAGCCACCTTAGGGTTAACCCAAACTGTATTCTCATCCATTAAATCCGTCAAATTAGGATTGTTGGCTGTTCGGGAAAAAGTATGCATAGGGGCTCGTCCATATATCAGGCGATAGTAGCCTGCCGGAGGTTCGGGATGAGCAGTGTATTTGGGCATAGGATCAAAACCATACTCTTCTAAAGACGTAGAATACAATTCAATTTTTCCTGTGTTAGTGTTGAATTCAATTTCTTCTCCATCCTTATAGTATAAATCATCATAAGGACGATCCATTTTCTTTACACCAATGCGCTGCATTTCTTCCAAAGATGAACCTACTTTTTTAAGCTGATAATCCAATTCTTCTTCAATGGAATCAAAAGGGAAATAATCACCTTTGCCCAATCTGTCTGCTAAATTCTTAGCCATCCACCACGCTGGTTTTGAATCGTATTTAGGTGTCATGGCCGGCATTCGTAAGGAAATGGTTGGCTCACGATGCTGCGTTACACGTAAAGAATCATATCGCTCGAGATAAGTACATTCGGGTAATATTACATCTGCATAGCCTGTAATCTCCATAGGCATGGTATCAACCACCACCATTAAATCAAGAGCGTTGATTGCTTCCAGGGTATTAGGTCTGTTTGGCAATGTTTCAATGAGATTAGTGCCATTTACAATCCAGGCTTTAATGCCACAATCTGTTGTAGCTGATGGAACAGTTGCATCACATACGCCATTGGCTAAAGCTAAATCGGCCAATTCATATTTTCCACCCATAGCATCTCGCCAGGTTCTGGCAGGTTTTGGATATGGTGGGTGCGGAACTCCCGGAACTTTAGCTTTATCCGGAATGTAAAATCCACCTCTTCGTCCCCATGAGCCTAATAAGGCATTTAAAATGGCTACAGCTCTTAGTCGCTGTGTGTCATCTCCATACCAGGTAACATGTCTTCCCGGATGAATTATCGTAGCCGGTGAGGCATATGACATTTCACGGGCGGTTTCACGAATAACCTGCGGTTTAATTGTAGTTATTCCATAAGCCCATTCAGGAGTCATGTGCTTAACATGTGCTTTTAGCTGTTCAAAACCAAAAGTATACTGTTCAACGTATTTTTTATCATATCGCTCTTCATAGATCAATACATGAATCCATGCCATAAGAAGCGCTAAATCGGTACTTGGTTTTATGGGCAGCCAGTATTTTGATTTTCCTGCTGCTGTTGAGAAACGAGGGTCAACAGTTATAATGGTGGCACCTTTGTCAATGGCATCCGACATTTCCTGGACATGACCATTGTGCATGTTTTCACCTATGTGAGAACCGATTAATACCATGCATTTGGTGTCTCTGATGTCAGTAGGTTCTGGAGAACTCAACCCATCTCCAAAAGTAGCGATGAATCCCACTTCACGAGGGCCTCTGCACTGGGCGTACGAAGGGGCAGTAATGTTTTGTGAGCCGAGTGCCTTTAGTAGATTGCCGAAATAAGTTCCGCCAGATCCATGTGTGAAAAGTGCGATGCACTCCGGGCCGTGCTCTTCAATAACCTTTTCGAGCTTGAGTTGTATGTAGTCAAAAGCTTCATCCCACGAAGCTTTTTTAAACGATTGTGTTCCGTCGGCATTTTTTATGCGAATCAAAGGATGTTTAAGGCGGTCCTCATCGAAGTACATCCCGACGCCTCCTGTGCCACGGGGGCAGAAGCGTCCATTACTGTTAGGATCGTCATCATTTCCAATGATTTTCTGAATCTGCCCATTTGCATTTTTGTATGTCCAACCCGCACATTTCCAAAAGCAGACTTCACAATAGGTTGGCGTCCGTTCCAAATCCTTTGGCATCATCCAGGGGCCTTTAGGATTTTCCAGAATCGACTGTTGACCTTGGGCCAATAAATACTTTGAACCTACAATGGTACCTGCTGTGCCAAGTGTCGAAATTTTAATAAAATCTCTTCTACTGTTACCCATCAGTTTTCTTTTTTAGAGAGTTGTACGCACAAAATTAGCAAAATATACAGATAACTAGATGTTTGGATTAATTCATATTTAGACTTAATATCAATAAGGATACTTTTCTTGTATATCTTTCAGTAATTGAGCGGTATAGTGAATACGGGTCTGCTTAAAAAACTTTACTACTTTTGATGTAAAGCGTATAGGTATGAAAAGAAAGTATACCGGTTTAATTCTGTCAGGTGGAAAGAGCAGTAGGATGGGAAGTGATAAGGGCTTGATCGATTATAAAGGCAAACCTATGATTGAATATGCAATTGATGCATTAAGTCCACATTGTCATGAGCTTCTGATAAGTGCTAATCAGGGCGGTTACGAACAGTATGGCGTGCCGGTAATTAATGATTCGTATAGTGAAATGGGCCCAATGGGAGGATTGTACGAGGGCTTACGTTCTGCAAATAATCAATGGGTGGTTGTTTTGTCCTGTGATTTGCCTAATGTTAGTGCTCAAATTATTGGCAAATTAATTTCCAATATTTCTGATGAATTTGAAGCGATAGTTTCTTCCCGGGAAAAAAGAGTTCAGCCTTTATGTGCTTGTTATTCTAAAAAGCTTGTTGCTAAAGTGGAGGATGATTTGAATAATCAAAAACTTAAAATGATGAAATTCCTGGAGGAGATAAAGGTGAATTACGTTTTGTTTGACGAAAAGGAAGAGCAATGCGTTAATGTTTTTGACAATATAAATTCACAAGCAGACCTGAGATAATAGCAATAAATCCGCATTACAGATCATATCTAAATAGCTACATTAATAATTTCATCAAGTCTCTTCGATGCCGAAAAAATTAACAAAAGCAATGAGCTTTTGACTAATTGAACCTTTTTGTTTACAAACACCGTATTAGGTATGTTAAAAAACAATGCCGTTTGTTAATTAATATTTATGTTTGTAGTAGTGACTTATAGTGTTTTGATAGGTAACTGTTTGGGGGTTGCTAGTAATGCCAGCATTATAATAAAAACTTGGGGATGAAATTAAAAATACTTTTGATCGGAATAGTCCTACTGGGCTCTTCATTTATATGCCTATATGCTCAGCCTACAGCTACTATTATAAGTGCGGATGGAACGATTGATGCAGATACCGCCATTTGTGAAAGTGGTCAAATCAATTTGAGAATTAAATTTGAAGGTTCAGCACCTTTTGGAGTTGTATGGCAACATGAGAATTTGGAAACTGGTAGCATAATTAAACTACCTCAACTTGATCCGATTTTTGAAAACAATCTTGATAATGGTGTGTGGACAACATCTTTTACGTTTTCTGATACAAGTAAGATCACATTAGTTGAAGTGTTTGATGATACATCTCAAAAGCCATGGAGTATTAATAATGGTTCCGAAGAAGTGTATGGTGAAATGTTTGTTTTGGTCAATGGAATGCCTACGCCTGAAGCCGGATCTTTCCTGCCCCAATGTGGATATGAGGCACAGTTAAATGCCACCCCGTCTGATATTAATAATGTTATTTATTGGGATGATGTAGCAGGAGGTTCGTTTAATGATAAAAACATTGCCAATCCAATTTTTATTGCAGAAGCTCAAGGAACATATACACTTATTTTAACTGAAGAAAGTGGAGTTTGTAAAGCAACAGATGATATTGATGTGGAATTATGGGGAAGTCCTGAATCACTGATATCAGGAATTGATTCCATATGTTCAAACGATGGAATTAACTACAAGCTAAATGTGACTACTAACATTTCAAATGGAACAGCTCCTTACAGTTATAAAATAACAAATAGCAAAGATACTTGGCCTAGAAATAACGTTGGAACAATAGACAATTTTACATTGCCAGCTACAGAGGAAACTACTTGGAGAGTGAGCGATTTAATAGATGCAAGAGGATGTTTAGCCCCTTTAGATAGTATGAAAGGTTCTGCTAGAGTTGTAGATAAAAAACCAAATGCATTTGCCGGAAGAGATACTGTTGGATGTGATAAAAACACGCTTCTAAAAGCTGAAATGGATAAGGCAGGAACAGGATTATGGACTGGAGACCTTTCTAAACTAACATTTGCAGATCCTACAGATCCAGAAACCAATGTAGTATCAAATGTAGCAGGGATAGAAACCTTGACATGGACAGAAACTTTTAATCGCTGCAGTGAATCAAGTACTGTTGATATTATTTTTGTGGAATTGCCGGTCTTAACCATAACTGATCCAACAGAATCAATTTGCAGCGAGCCGGGTAAGGAAAAAGGTGTGGCAACCTTAAAAACGGATATAGTTAGTATCAACCCTCCCTATATTCTAACGTACAAAGACGGCGTTGCACAAGATACAATAGATTATAATGGAAAACACATTCTCTTAGATCTTGAAAATTTTGGCTTAACTACATTTCGATTGGATACTATTACAGATAATAAGGGATGTTTTTCAATAGTGAATGACTCATTTAAAGCTTCTCTCTTAGAAACTCCAAAAGCAATTATTTTAGAAGATGAAATTTCCAACTGTGGCAATGAATCTGAATTAGAAGCCGTTTTATATGGAGACTCGAATGCTGGCTTGTGGACGATTCTAAATACAGATGACAGATTTGAAATTGAAAATTCAGTATCTCCCTACACAATGTTATTTGTTGATGCGGATACACAAAATGTTAAGGACACATGTAAAGTTCAATGGAAGGAAATAAATTCCATTAACACTAAGGAATGTGTGGATGCTGATACTGTTGTGGTGGCATTTAATAAACAACCTGTAAATGTCTCTGCAAAATATATTGAAGATTTTAAAGATGAATCTTTAATTGATACAGTGTATTTGGTAAATGAACTTCAGTTATTTCCAACTGGCTGGGAGGAAGGTATGACTGGGCAATGGACTTCAGACCCTGATGTAGTGCAATTCCCGAACGCTGAGGATGGTTCTGGTAAAGCAACAGGTATACCAAGTGGTGATAGTTTTTTAACATGGAAAGTTTCAAATGGAGTGTGTGAAGAATCAAGTACGCTTAATGTTCTGCAATTCCCGTTAACAACTCCTAGGGGGTTTTCACCTAATGGGGATGGAATAAATGATTTATTTGTAATTGGGGGGGCTCAGCACTTGAATAATTCAAAACTGGCTGTATTTAATGTTAATGGCTATTTGGTGTACGATAAAAGTGATTATGGTGTAGATGAGGATCCTGAATTAGAAGGCTGGGATAAAGAAGTTTGGTGGGACGGTAAAGGAAGCGATGGCCAAGTAGTTCCGCCAGGTACTTATTATTATACGTTTACCGGTGTGCGGCTGAAAGATGATGGAACGAGTGAACCAATTACAAAACAAGATTACCTGGTAATTAAATATTCGAAATAAAGTAAGGATCAATGAAAAGAATAACTATAGTAATAGTAATCTGTCTATCGTTTCTGGAAGTTGCCGTCTTTGCTCAAAAGGATTTGGTGATGAGCCAGTATATGCATAATCGCTACTCCATAAACCCGGCCTTTGCTGGTAATAGGGAAGCTATTTCAGTATACGGAGGTTTTCGAAAAAAATGGGTGGGTTTTAATGGAGCACCAACTTCACAATATTTCAGTGGTCACGGACCTTTGCGTAATAAAAATGTAGCACTTGGATTAGATGTTTATAACCAGAAGTATGGAGTAACCAGCCAGACGGGCTTTACCTTATCCTATACTTACCGTGTATTGGTTAAGGAAGGGCAGCGTTTAAGTTTTGGATTAAATGCAGGTTATTTGTCTCAGAATTCAAATTGGTCTTCCATAAATACCATAGAAGGAAGGTCTGAGGATGGTATAGATCCTGAATTTGCTTCCAACGAAAGTGGAGGAAGTCCAATGTTTGGTTTTGGAGTAGCATGGTATAGTAATCAGTTTTTCTTAGGCTTATCTGCAATTAATCTGTTTAATTTTGATATTAATAATAACAGCTCTGAGTTTGCACCTGATAAATCTGATTATATTTTCACAGGGGGGTATATGTTTGCTTTAGGTAAGAAGTTTGATCTTCAGCCAAGTGTGCTTGCAAGATACAATCCACAGTTCGATCCTATTGCGGATGCCAACTTGACTTTAATATACGATAAGATGATTTGGCTGGGAGCTTCTTATCGAAATACGCAAGACATTGTTGCATTGGTCGGGTATCAGATCACACCCCAATTGCGTTTCTCATATAGTTTTGATTATTCTATGGGCAATGATATTAAATCATACAATGACGGGACTCATGAGATTGCTTTGCAATTTGATTTCGGATATAAAATCAAAACACCTAATCCTAAATTCTTTTAATCTGGTCACTATGCGATTAATACTAATAATTTTTTCAACGATCCTATTGCATGCTGGCATGGTGGCACAAGATGTTAAAGTAACTAAGCTGCCGCTTAATACCAGAGCTAGTCAAATGGCTCCCTTGTTAATTGATTCTGTACTTTATTATAGCTCTAATCAATCGGTTAATTTCCTTAAGCGCTATTTCGATGAAAACAGGAACGCTTTATATCATATGTTTAGTTCAGAATTAAAGGCTGATTCAACTTTTAGTAAACCACAGCAATTTCAAAAAGGCTATTTGTCGCCATTTAATACTGCTTCTATTGCATTTTCACCTGATGGACAAAAAATGTATGTCGGGCAGAACCATTACGATACTTACAAGCGTAGCCAAAAAAGCAGAAGTGGTAATTTAATGGGTGTTTATGAGGCCAATATGGGAAGCCGTGGATGGTCCAGAAAAAGTAACCTGCCTTTTAATTCACGACGAGACTATAATACAGCACATCCTACGATTAGTGATGATGGGCGATTTTTGTTTTTTGTCTCGGATATGGAAAACGGATATGGGAAAACCGATATTTATTTTTCAGAAAATATAAATGGAGAATGGGGGCCTGCTGAGAATTTAGGAGCTAATATTAACTCTGCTGAAGTGGAGGTGTTTCCATTTTATCACTCAAGTGGTAAATTAATCTTCGCCTCCAACGGACATGGAGGTCAGGGGGGACTGGATTTATTTTATACCATAAAAACAGCTTCCGGATGGACCAATCCAGTAGCATTTGACGAGACCGTAAATACAGAGGCCAACGAATTTAGTTGTTACATAAGTGATGACGAGCAATGGGGTATTTTCGCATCTGATCGATCGGGTAATGACAATCTCTATCGTTTCGATCGTACTTTCCCAACTTTTGAGGCTTGTAATTTGCAGGAGGAGGATAGTTTCTGTTATGAATTTTTTGATGATGAAACAGAAGATGATGCTCAAAAAGGACCATATATTTATCGCTGGACTTTTGGTGATACAGAAATAGCCGAAGGAGATACCGTTATTCATTGTTTTCCGGGTGTTGGAGAGTATAAGGTGAAACTTAGCATGGTTGATACTTCAATCGATCAGGAGGTATTTGCCTTATCTGAATATTCGATTGCTGTTGAACGGATGGAACAAGTATATATTTCATGCCCCGATACGGTAAAAGTTAATGAATTAATTAAGCTTGATGCCTCCAAATCGAATACCGGTGACTTTGCCGTTAGAGACTATTATTGGGAGCTTGAAGATGGAACTTTACAAAAAGGTGAAACTATTCAGCATATTTTTCGAACAAAGGGTAAATACCTTGTTAAATGTGGAGCTGTTTCAAGTAGGCATCCACAATTAAAAATGTGTTCGGTTAAAGAAATAATTGTAAGCGATTAATTATGTCCAAACTACTCAGACTTATACTGCCTCTATTATTGATAACATTCTTATCAAATGCTCAGCCTGTTCCAGGTGAGGATGAAAATATTCCTAATTTGGTAACTTTCGGTGGTGACGCTGAAACCTATTGGGGAGACGATAATTTCTGTCAAATTATATTTTTTGCGGTTCCCGAAGGATTTAATGAGCCTATTTATATTCGTATTTTCGATCCAAGTACAGGAGGGAAAAATGATGAACAGCAGGGAGAATGGAATACGCGGACTCGATTCAGTATTTATGGAGGTGAAGGAAGTTGTTCAAATCAGGATGCGCGTGATGGAAATCTTGATGGAGACTATGATAGTGGAGCCATGCTGGATTCAAAGATATTTAGTGACGAAGCGGAGTATGATTTGAACTGGTATACATTTGGACCTTATAACCCATCGGAAGGTGAATATTTGCCGGATGACGGTGGATATATCTTTAAGGTAATTGTTGAAGGGGTATCAGGAGATGACGGTAACCTTTATCGAATGTATTTGAGTAATGCTGAAAATACAAATCATGATGTGGAAGGCGCTTTCGCCTACTATTTTAAATATAAGTTCAGGTTACATGATGATGTGACTCAAACATCACATATATACCCTTATATCAACGATCCATCAACAGTGTACATTAAGCAGTCTAATTTTGATTGGGATAATGATGGCATTATTCTGGTAAGATCTGTAGACAGGGCTGGAACAACTATGATTATATCAAAAGATGATGATTGGTCGCATAGTAATTTTAAGATAAGAGAGAAGGAATATCATTCATCACTTGATATTCGGATGGTTAAAAATAAAAATGCAAATATCATTAATAATAATGTTGTGATTCGTCTTGAAAATCAAGATGGAGAAGGTTTGAAGTTGTACAGTGTTCCAATTGGTGGTGTTCCTAAGTATATACCAAAACCGAAACACCGTTCAGTAAAAGCCCAATAGTATGTCACATAAAAGATTATTAATGGGTAAGCGATGTACAGTGGCACTTCTAGTGCAGCTATTTGTCAGCAGTGTATTTGCTCAATCCTTCGACTTTAAGACTTATAATAGTGAAGTAGGTTTACCTCAAAACTATGTGTACAGCATAGAACAAGGTAAAAATGGTTACTTGTGGATTGCAACCGGAGAAGGCTTGGTGCGATATGATGGATTTGACTTTAAGGTTTATACCGAAGCTGATTCTTTAGCGCATGATTTTGTAAATACCTTACATGTAGACCAACAAGGACACATATGGACTGGTCATAAAAATGGAGACTTATCGTATTATAAAGATGGTCGTTTTTCTAAAATTGTGATTGCTGAGACCAACCAAAAAATCAATGACATCAACGAGGATGAAAGTGGTAATGTGTGGGCTGTAGAGCAACGTAAAGGATTAATCAAAGTAGATCCTGAAGGAGAAGTAAGTACATTTTTCGGGCGTAAAAAATATGGGATACGCAACTATTACTCTGTAATGCCTATCACACCGTGGAAATTCTTAATTGGTACAGGTGAAGGACTTTATGAGTTGACATTTAATGATGCCAGCTATGGAGATGTTATTGTAAGTCGCATAATGGATATTCCGGAAGTGCGTATCAATACAATTGTTGCTTGTAAGGGCTCAGATAATGCCTATTGGATAGGAACAGATGGTGAAGGATTTTATCGTTATGAGTTAGGAGCCACAGAAGCAGAGCATATCAGTGATAATAGGTTGTGTCTTAGATTCAATATTGAAAAGGAAACTGTAAACGATATTTTCGAAGATCAGGACGGACACCTTTTGATCGCGACAAAAAGCAACGGTGTCATTAAATTATTCTTTAATACAGATAAAGGGCAGTTTGATGAATCCATGAATTTCTCGACGATTAATGGCTTAAACGTTGATTATGTAACTCAAATCCTTAGTGATAGAGAAGGTAATTATTGGTTTGGCACTTATGGTGGAGGTGTAGCTTCGCTGGTTAATCAATTTTTTGTCTTTTACAATTTGGAGGAAATTGGTTTTAAAAGTCAGAAGGTTCATTCTGTTTTAAAGTCGGGTAATGATTTGTGGTTGGGCTTGGATAATGGTTTGATCAAACATGATCCTTTATGTTTTACTGATTTCGAATTTTATGATCCTGCTTTAGGAATTCCACGTGATAAAATTACTCAACTCTATGAGGATAAAAATGGAATGCTATGGGTAGCTTCTGAGAATAGTGGTCTTTACTACAGGAAAAAAGGCGATTTAAAATTTAAGTCTTATTTCTATACCAATTCAACCTCGGGTAAAAAAATAAATGATATTCTGGGAGATGAAGATTTATTATATCTGGCAACCAGCGAAGGATTATTTGTATTAAACACCCAGGAGAAAAAGCAGAAATTTTATGATATGGGAAGTGGTCTTTCTCATAATACCATAAACTTTATCTACAAGGATAAAGAAGGTATTATCTGGGTTGGGACCAAGGATAATGGCATTTGTAGTGTTGCTGATGATAAAATTGAGCGCCATAAGTTGATGCAGGCTGCAGTGAATGTGGTGGACATGACGGAAGATAAAGATGGAAATAAATGGCTGGCGACTAAAAACAAAGGGGTACTTTTTTATTCTGTTGATAGTATTAAAACCATTACCGTTGAACATGGCTTAAAGAAAAATTACTGTTACAGTATTAATTGCGATAGTCAAAACCGGCTTTGGGTTTGTCATCATGTAGGCTTGAGTAGTATTGAATTAGAAACGGGTCAAGTCCGAACTTTTGATCACAATGACAATATGGACGGTGAGTTCAATCGTGTTGTGAAAGGCAATGATGGTACCTTATGGTTTGCATCCAGTGAAGGAGCAGTTAATTATGATCCGAATACAGATGTTGTAAATGGTGTTGCGCCATTGCTAAACCTAACGTCTCTAACTATTGATGGTGAGAAGTATTCTACCAGTGAAACGATTAAACTACCTTTCCCGTATGGCGAGGGATCATATAATTTAAGAATTGATTTTAGAGCAATCAGCTTTGTTAATCCCGAAGGAGTAAGCTACGAATTCCGAATTGATGACGTTGGATCAAAACGCAAGCGCGAAAAGGCATGGACTGAGTTAGGAGGGATCAATTTTAAGGAAATTGATTACCTGGGTTCTGGTGAGCACAAAATCCGTATTCGCGCCTATAATGCTGATGGAATTGGGACTGGTACTCCAATGACATTGAGTGTATCTGTAGCTAAACATTTTATGAGCAGTATTTGGTTCATTGTATTGGCCATAATTTTCATAGGATTTTTAGTTTACTTATTAGTTAAGTATCGTGAGCGCAAACTGCAGCAACAAAAGCAAATTTTACAGCGTGAGGTAGACTCTCAGACTGTTGTGTTACGTGAACAAAAGGACGAGATTGAGAAAAAGAATAGAGATATTACGGATAGTATCAATTACGCCAAAAAGATACAATCTTCTATTTTACCTCCGATGAGCGAGCTGACTCACTCAATCCCTGATTCTTTCATATATTTCTTACCTCGAGATATTGTAAGTGGCGATTTCTATTGGTTTAATAGAAGTGGTGACTATATGATTGTATGTTGTGCTGATTGTACAGGACATGGCGTGCCAGGAGCCTTTATGTCAATGATTGGAACAACTATCCTTAATGATATTTTCCGAATTCCAGAAGTGAATTCTCCGGCAGCGCTTCTCGAAAGACTGGATGAGGAGATTAAGAAGTTATTACAAAGCAGCGATGAGGCAGAAAGTAAGGATGGTATGGATATTTCCGTAATGGAAGTGCATTTGCCAACTCGAAAAGTGAGAATAGCCTCGGCAAGGCGCCCTGTTTATCTGGTTATGAATAATGAGATGACAGTTTATAAGGGTAATCGACGAAGTATTGGAGATGCCTATCTGGACGGAGGACAAAATGCCTTTGTTAATATTGAATACAATTGCTCTAAAGGCGATCAGGTCTATATGTTTTCAGATGGTTATCCCGATCAGTTTGGTGGACCATTAGGTAAGAAATTCATGAAAGTTGGAGTTCATAATTTGATTGAAGAAATTTATGAGATGCCAATGGATGATCAATTCGACAAAGTCAAGTCTAATTTTGAAAATTGGATGGGAGAACTAGATCAAATTGATGATGTCCTGTTTATGAGTGTGAAATTATAATAGCTTCGTATTTTAACTTAAATAACCTAAAGTGAGTTGATGATTAGAGATGGAGAGTTGAGGTTGTTTACTTAACGATCCATGGATGAAAAAAAACTTGCTAAATGAGCTTGATCGATTACGGAAAGCCGAGGTAATAAATAATGAGGTCCTTGAGTCGATCAAGGCATTCTATGCCGAAGAGCAATCAAAATCCAATAATCGATTATACACCGTATTTTCAATATTTGGAGCCTGTCTAATTGGATTAGGCATAATTTTACTGATTGCGCACAATTGGGACGATTTATCGCGAATTACTAAAACAATACTAGCCATTCTTCCTCTTGTATTCGGTCAAGGCGTTGGATTTTACGTAATGCGAAAAAAGAGTAGCAGTAAAGCATGGACAGAGGGCAGTTCCAGTTTTTTATTCTTCGCAATTGGTGCTTCAATAGCTTTGATATCTCAGATTTATAATATTCCAGGAAACCTTGGGAATTATCTTTTTACCTGGATGATTTTAAGTCTGCCAATCATATACCTATTGAAATCCTCAATGGTATCCTTATTGTACTTGCTTGGTATTAGTTGGTTTGTTGGAGAAGCCGGTTATTGGGGGCACAGTGATACATCGGAATATTTCTATTGGCTTTTGCTTTTTGCTATTCTTCCTGATTATTATCAACTGATAAAAAACAATCCCAAAAGTAATTTCACCAAACTATACAACTGGTTTGTGCCGGCGTCTGTCACCTTTTCGTTAGGACTGATTAATTCAGGTCATGAAGAGTGGCTATTTGTGGCATACCTGGCATTGTTTTGCATGTTTTATTTGATTGGCAGTTCAAAGTGGATAGCTGAAGATAATCCAAGAGTTAATCCATTTAAAATTATTGGTTCACTGGGGAGTGTAATTATCCTACTTATCTTGAGTTTTGAATGGCTGTGGGACGATCTTGAAAGAGGTGAGTTTGATATCATCCAAATTGCAAGTTCACAAGAGTTTATATTAACTCTGGTTTTAAGTGTACTGATTCTGCTTTTATATAGGAAAATTAAAAGTCACGAAACTGTTGACGCTTTACATCCTTTAAACTTACTGTATCTTCTGTTTTTCTTTACTTTTATTCTGGGCTTCTTCAACGCTTTTGCCGCTCAGGTACTTATAAATGTTTTTGCCTTCGGATTGGGTTTATATTATATTCTAACAGGATCTCGTGCCATTCATCTGACTCAGTTAAATTTTGGGCTTCTGATTATAACCGCTTTAATTATTTGCCGATTTTTCGATTCCAATATAACATTCATCATTCGAGGATTATTGTTTATTGTAATTGGTGTTGGATTTTTCATGCTTAATTATCGACTTCTTAAAAAAAGGCAAAATGAAGAATAGAACCAATATAGCAGCGTTTTTGTTTTTGGCCTTTGCTGTTGTGCAATTAGCTGTTCCCTTAAGTATGATATATCAGCGGGAACTTACTTTAAGGCAAGGAGCGGAATATCATTTTAAAACACGGCCAATAGATCCAACTGATCCTTTTAGAGGGAAATATGTCAGGCTCCATTTTGAAAACGAATCATGGATAACTGATACAACCTGCACTTTAGAGAGAGAGGATAAGGTATACGCATTGCTTTCAACTGATAGCATTGGTATGGCACAAATAGACAGTTTAGTTCGAGAGAAACCATCTGATAATGTTGATTATTTGGCTGCGTGGGTAAGTTATCAATATGAGCGAAATAACGATAGTATTGAAGTTCAATTAAAATGGCCATTTGATCGCTTTTATATGGAAGAATCAAAAGCGAAAGCTGCTGAGCTTAGAGTGAATCGTAACCGAAGGACGGATACTTTATCAACCTATGCCGTAGTAAAGATACGTCAAGGCAATGCTGTATTGGATGATGTCAAAGTTGATGGGATCTCTCTAAAAACCTGGGTTGAGCAACTTCAGGAAGAAGAATAAAAAAAGGAGCAATCTGCTCCTTTAGTGATATCTTATTGCAGCTTAAATTTCCCGACCATTTCAGTAAGCTTATTGGCTTGTATTTTCATTTCTGACGAACTGGAAGCCAATTCTTCGGAGGCTGCAGCATTGGATTGAGTAACTTGGTTTAATTCATTAATTGCATGATTGACTTGTTGTGCTCCAACGGCTTGTTCCTTACTGGATGCAGATATTTCTTGAACCATTTTAGCAGTTTTACTTACTTCTTTCAGTGAATTTCTAAGTTTTTCTCCTGCAATTACAGCATCTGTTACGCCTTTATCAATTAAACTACTAATCTCTTCAGAAGCATCTTTGCTGCGTTCGGCAAGTTTTCTTACTTCGCCTGCAACAACAGCAAACCCTCTTCCTTGTTCGCCAGCCCTTGCCGCTTCTACGGCCGCATTAAGTGCCAGAATATTGGTTTGTTGTGTTATCTCTTTGATAATGGTTACCTTTTCTGAAATTTGTTTCATGACCTCCTCACTTTGGTCAGATGCTTTACTCCCCTCTTTGATGCTTTTGGCCATTAGAAGGCTAATCTGTTCTGTTTGTTCGCTATAATCTTTGTTCTGATTTATGGAGGCTCCCATTTCTTCCATAGAGGCTGATACTTCCTCAGTAGAAGAAGCTTGTTCACTTGCTCCCGATGAAATTCCTTGGGATGTAGTGCTCATTTGCCCACTTGCCGATGCCAATGTATCGGAGCTAGTCTTTATTTCCGATATTAGTGAGCCTATGCCTTCAACCATTTCATTTAAGGCTTTTGCTAAGTCGCCTATTTCATCTTTCTGATTTATTTTGATCTGTTCACTTAGGTTGCCTTTTGCAATTTGTTGAGCGAAAGAAACGCCTTGCTTTATACCTTTAACTATAAAAGCAGAGATAAATAAAGCCAGGAAAATTCCAAAACCGATGGATGCCAATAGGATTATAAAAGAGATTGTTCCGGTACTTTTAGCATTGGAAACCAATTTATCTTCGGATAAAATATTGTCTTGTGATATTGCAATTGATTTTGAGAATAATTTGCCAATGGTATCCAATTGAACCAAAGTGTTGGCATAGAATATTCGATTTGCTTCTTTGGATTGTTCCAGTTGAGATTGATTTTTAGAAATTAGTTCATTAAGGTTGTCTAAGACTCCATCTCCAGCTTTCTTGGTATTATTTATATAGTGTTTGAGTGCGCCATCATAATTTCCTCGTGAAATCAAGCTTTGAATTACTCGAGAAGAATTATGAAGCTTCTCGTGAGGAGTCTGAATTTCCTCAAAGTAATGATTTAAGATGTCATCTTTTTCCAATAGCTCAATTGTAGTTGCCTGCTGAAGCCAAGTGCCAAGCCCACATTTTTGATGATCCATTTGAACTCCCAATGAGTTTTTTTTAAATAATATGGCTTCTTCAACTTTAAGCATCCACAGTAAGTGATCTGATTTGGCTTTGTTAAGTGCAATAGATAAACCTATGTCAACATGAGTATGTAATTCTTCAATGCGTATAGCAGAAGCATGCAATTCCTGATGTGGGATTTCAAAATCATGAAGTATAGCTTTTAATTCCGGGACTAAAGATTCTGCATTTTTTCTCCCCTCACCGTAATACCATTTCCCAAAATCACACTGATGATGATCTGTTTGTACTTTAAGGTCAGTCGCTTCGGGGCTGGTTAAGAACTCGCTGACTTGCTTGGCCCATAATAAATGTTGAGTATATCGTGTTTCTAGTTCTGCTTTTAATTTGTTACCATCAATCACCTGATTAGCATCGTTAACGATGCTGAATATTCCGAGATTTGAAATAAGACCAACGGTCAATAATAGTAGAAGAAGAGAACCAAAACTAATAAGTAGCTTTGTTCTGATCTTAAATGCGTTCCAGATTTTCATTCTATAAAGTATTGAATTTCTGGAATGAAGTTAACAGTACTTTGTTTTAGATACAATCTAAATAATTAGAACAGTGAATCTCCTATGTTAAGTGATTTGGTATGCTATAAATGTTGATTTTATCCGTATTGGCAAGTTAAGCATTAAGTCATGGATTTGATATCGTTCAATAGGAAAGTTCCACTATGTTTGCTTCAGAATTAATAAGTGATATTTTTTTGAGGTCCTCAATAATTGAGTTAATGCTATTAAAGCTGTTCAAAATAGGTTCAAAACTCAACGATTCTTTTTCTTCTAATTCAATACTCATGATATTCCTGTTGATAGGAATGCTTAGGTATGTATATTTATCACTAAGGGTAATTTTGAAGGGCTTATTAATAATGGTTTGCTCGCTAAGTATTGAGTTTAAATGATCAAGATTAATAGGTTTGGAGTTTTCACAATCAATAATAACAAATAGGCCTTCAAATACTTTCTTTAGATTGCCATAAACAACGGTATGTGATAGACATATCTTTTGACTTCTGTTCCAAATAATTAAACCATCGCTTTCTTTTTCAACCTTAAAATCAGAACCAAACAATCCACTATTTATAAAATGTTTTTGCTGTGTCTTGTATATTGGTTTGTAAGTCCATTCCTTATTAAGAATAGAAAATCCTTTACTAAATAGCTTTTTGGCATCATTATTAAAATCAGAGATACGATATTGTGCTATCATCGAGAGTGGTTTCAGTCGAATGTAGGTCAGTAGGATGGAAATAGATAAACCAGCAAGAATGAAGTAGTGTACCGTGCTATTTTCGATCCAATCTAATAAACCGACGGATTCAATGGGAATCAAAAGAAGAAAAGCCAATAAGAAATAGTTCTTATTTCGTGAACCTATTTTTACATATCGCAATCGCTTGTGTTCTAAATCAAGAATATCATCTTGAAGCGCTTCGCTTAATATGTTTTTTAACCCATTTTCATTTTTCATGACAAGTAACGTTTTTACAAGCTAAGCTTTTGAAATCTTAACTCTAATAGCTTCTGTTCGTGTTATCTCTTGTTTACATATTTCTATACTACTCTTTGTTAGAGTCTACTACAGAGGGCTAACACAGTTAGAATATTCTAATGCTCTTAGGTTCTAGGGCTAATGAATTGCAATATATAATTTTAACGTTAATTAACAATTAATATTATGCGATTCACTGTGTATTTAGATTGGATTTAAAATACTTCACTGATTTGTGATCGAAATTAAGGTGTCTTTGATCAGTGTTTTTAATCAACTGTATGCTTAGATTTCTCTGAAAAATGACTTTCAATTTAATAGCAGGAAGATGTTAATTGTTCATAAATAGCCTGTTTGCGGCTATAAAGAATCGCTATAGGTAATAGATTAATACAGTCGTAAAGGTGTATGTATTAAAACTATTAGGCGATTAATGTGTTAATGTATGTACAATTGTGTTCTATATTGAAAGATGAATTGGTGTAAATTGTGTTGAAAAAGATATAAGAGTTTGGTATCTTAATATAGATTACTTAGTTTTATTAGCACACATTTAAAGAAAAAGCATGCAACATCTTACCTATTTCGAGAATCAATCGACGGCCTTAATTACTTTTTCCAGACCGCAGGCTTTAAATGCACTAAACAGTGAGGTGTTTGCTGAGCTAAATATTTTGCTGGATAAGATAGAAAAATCGGATACCATTAAAGTGGTTCTACTCACTGGGGAAGGAAAGGCTTTTATTGCAGGTGCTGATATTGCCGAAATGAAAGGCAAATCGGAGGAAGAAGGGCGTCAGTTCTCAAAAATAGGACAAGATACATTCACGCGAATTGAAAATATGCCTGTGCCATTTATTGGAGTGATTAATGGATTTGCTCTGGGAGGAGGATTGGAGACTGCCTTAGCCTGCGACTTTCTATTGGCATCAGACAAGGCTAAGTTTAGTGCCCCTGAAGTCAACTTAGGATTGATTCCCGGATTTGCTGGTACGCAAAGGTTGGCGAGAGTTATAGGCCTGAACAATGCTCGTTATTATTTATATACCGCCCATATGTTTGATGCCTATGAAGCGCAACGGATGGGTTTGGTTCAGCAGGTTTTTTCAGTAGACGACTTAATGAATGAAGCGATGAAACTAGCAGAATTAATTGCCAGTAAAGGACCTTCTGCGATTAAAGCATTGACCTCTGTAATGCAGGTTGGACAACTTAATGGATTTAAAGCCGGAAGTGAAAAAGAAAATGAAGTCTTTGGGCAATTATTTACTACCGAATCACAGGAAGGCATGTTAGCCTTTTTAGAAAAAAGAAATCCCAATTGGTAACTAAAAATTATAATCTTTCACATGAAGAATTTAGATAGATACAAAAACATAAGTGTGCTTGGGGCTGCCGGGAAGATGGGCAGTGGCATACTGTTATTAAATGTGCTGCATTCTGCCAAAATGATGCACCATCCCGATTACGTTGGGCAAGTGTTTGTTATTAATGCCATTGATCGCTCGTTCGAACAGTTGGATGGTTTGAACCTTTACCTTAAGAATCAAGTGTTAAAGTGGGCTGAGAAAAACATAGTCTGGTTGCGAAAGGCCTATAATAATCGACCACATTTAATTGACAATAAAGATATCATAGACACCTTCGTTTTTGAAGCATTGTCATTGGTTAAGCCTTCAATAAATATTGAATCAGCATTTCAATCGTCCTTGGTTTTTGAAGCCATTATTGAAGATGAAACGATTAAGTCAGATGTGTTAAAGCAAATAAATGACAACAACCCCAATCAACCGTTCTTTCTTTCAAATACAAGTTCCATTCCAATTGAGGTCTTAAATACGAAGGCTGGATTAAATGGAAATATAATTGGTTGTCATTTTTATAATCCGCCGGCAGTACAGAAACTAATTGAAGTTATTGAAACCGAAAATGGTAATAGTGAATTAACTCAATTGGTATATGGCTTTGGTAAACAGATGGGTAAAGTAATGGTGCCATCCAGTGATGTTGCTGGATTTATTGGCAATGGCTTTTTTATGCGCGACATTCTTTATGCTGAGAGTCAGGTGACTTCACTTAATAATGATATGGATCTGGAGCAGGCAATTGGAACCATGGATTGGGTAAGTAGAGAGCTTTTAGTTCGTCCAATGGGTATTTTCCAGTTGGTCGATTATGTCGGCTTGGATGTATGTGCATTCATCATGAAGGTAATGAATTCGCATTTGAAAGAAGAATTATCCAGTCCATTGCTGAACAGGTTTCTAGAAAAAGGGATTAAAGGTGGACAGAACCCTGATGGTTCTCAGAAGGATGGGATTTTTAAATATGAAAAAGGAGTGCCAATTGCCATTTACAATTTGGATAATGATGAATATACCAGTCTGACAGAATATACCGCGAAAATTGTCGATGATCTGGCTGTGATGACTGAAGGTTATTCCTGGAAGCAACTGAGCCGATCGAAACGTACCAAACAACATTTGACTGATTTTTTTAGTCATCTAAGTTTGGAAAAAGGAAAGGGTGCCACGATGGCTAAAAACTATATGATGGCGATGAAAGAAATTGGCAAGAAGCTTCAATCTGATGGTGTCACTGAATCAACGGAACATGTAAATACGGTAATGATGAATGGTTTTTTCCATTTGTACGGACCTGTTAACGATTTTATCTAAACCCCCAATATGCAAAAGCGAGTATTTTTAGTTGCCGGATATAATACCATCTCCCTTGGTACCGGCCGTAAAGAATTTAATCCAAAGAAAGAACGTCCCGGCCTTGAGCATTATATGCAAGAAGCCGGAAGAGCAACTTTGGAGAAGATAGGTGGAGCAAAAAATGTAGATGAGAGCGTGGTAGGTAACTTTATGGCCTCCCGATTTAATAATCAGGCCCACCTGGCAGCCTTCATACCATCAATCGATAAGGATTTACGTTATAAACCATCCATCCGTGTAGAAGGCGCTTGTGCCTCTGGAGGATTAGCTATGGTTACAGGAATTAAATCTGTTTTGGCAGGTACGGCTGATGTAGTTTTGGCACTGGGAGTTGAAGTTCAAAACACAGTGAAGGCTATGTATGGTGCAGATCATTTGGCTTTAGCCGGGTTTTATAAAAATCGTAAAACCGGACATGCTTTCTTTTTTCCAGGTGAATTTAGTGATCGGGCTGGAAGTTATTCCGAAGCCTATGGTGAGGAGTATGCGCGAAAGGGCATGGCACAATGGTATGCCAATTGTGTTGAGAATGCCCGCCTTTGCGATACAGCACAGGAATATGAGAACAAAAATGAAGACTTGATTTCTATTGGAATGATGCCTCCAAATGGAAATCGATTTGTGGATCATTTGAATTTTGCGGATTGTTCTAAGGTGTCAGATGGGGCGTCATCCATTGCAATTGTATCCGAAGATGGATTGAAGCGAGTTGGAATTCCTGCCAATCAAGCTATAGAATTAGTTGGTTTTGCTCAAGCCGAAGAAAACATAATGGAAGATCCTGTTGATCCTGTTGAATTAAGCACAACCAAAGTTGCTGTTCGGAAAGCGCTTGATATGGCTGCAATTAAGAAAGAGCAATTGGCTACCGTTGAAACTCATGACTGCTTTACCATTGCCGGAGTTTTGGCTACCGAAGCCATCGGTTTTGCGGACAAAGGTAAGGGGGCGCAGTTTGTAGCAGATGGTCATACAGCACGTGATGGACAGATTCCATTTAATACCACTGGCGGATTAATTGGTTGGGGGCATCCAACCGGAGCCACTGGAGTGCATCAAGCTGTTACCATTTGGGAGCAATTAACCCATCAAGCCGGAAATGCCCAAATCAATATCCCCGCTGATAAACCTTATGGCTTGACAGTAAATATGGGAGGCAATGATAAAACAGTAGTCACCATGGTATTTAAACAAACAAATTAATCAATGTAAAAATCAGTTTCTCCCTAAATCCCTTTATATGAATTTCCAATTAACAGAAGAACAGATAATGATTCAGCAGGCTGCTCGTGACTATGCGCAGCGTGAGCTGATACAGGATGTGATTGAGCGTGATGAAAAAGCGATCTACCCCACTGAGCATATGCGAAATCTGGCAGAGCTTGGCTTTCTTGGTATGCTGGTGGATCCAAAATATGATGGAGGAGGTATGGATACCGTTTCATATGTTCTGGCCATGGAAGAGCTATCTAAAGTAGATTCATCCGTTGGAGTAATTATTTCAGTTAATAATTCACTGGTCTGCTATGGTATTGAAAAGTATGGCACCGAAGAGCAGAAAGTAAAGTATTTAAAGCCCTTAGCCCGTGGGGAAGTCACCGGAGCATTCTTACTCTCCGAGCCTGGTGCAGGATCCGATGCGACATCTCAACAAACTACTGCCATTGACAAAGGTGATCATTATCTGGTTAATGGCGTAAAAAACTGGATTACCAACGGTAATACGGCATCAACCTATCTGGTTATTGCTCAAACCGACAGAGCAAAAGGTCATCACGGTATTAACGCTATAATTATAGATCGTCATGCCGAAGGCGTTAGTGTTGGACCCCATGAGAATAAAATGGGAATGCGCAGTTCTGACACGCATTCAGTTCAATTTACCGATGTAAAAGTGCCCAAAGAAAACCGTATTGGTGAGGATGGCTTCGGTTTTAAGTTTGCCATGAAAACGCTTGAAGGTGGGCGAATAGGTATCGCTTCACAAGCCTTGGGTATTGCTTCAGGTGCTTATGAATTGGCAGTTAAATATGCCAAGGAGAGAAAAACTTTTGGCAAGCCAATTATTAATCATCAGGCCATTGCTTTTAAATTGTCAGATATGGCCACACAGATTGAAGCTGCTCGCTTTTTATGTATGAAAGCGGCTTGGCTTAAAGATCAGGGGCAAGCCTATGGAACTGCAAGTGCCATGGCAAAGCAATATGCAGCGGATATGGCTATGCAAGTCACTACTGAAGCAGTTCAAATACATGGTGGATATGGCTATGTGAAAGAATACCATGTGGAGCGTCTAATGCGAGATGCCAAATTAACACAGATTTACGAAGGCACATCCGAGATACAAAAGATTGTAATCTCCAGAGCCATTGCCAATGGTGATATTTAGTTTCTAACCTTAAAACAACGATTATGCGAATACTTGTTTGTATTAGTAATGTACCTGATACCACAACCAAGATAAAGTTTACTGACAGTGATTCTAAATTGGACGATGCTAATATTCAATGGGTGATTAATCCTTGGGATGAACTAGCCTTAAGTCGTGCTGTTGAACTAAAAGAAGATGCAGGCAGTCCGGTTTCGGAAGTTGAAGTAATTACAGTTGGATTGGCTCATACTGAACCCACTTTACGAAAATGTTTGGCTATTGGTGCTGATAAAGCTGTTCGCATTGATATGGAGCCTCTTGATGCGTATCAGACAGCGGCACAGTTAGACGCATACATTAAAAATGAAGATTTTGGGTTTCTCGTCTGTGGAATTGAGTCAGGCGATTATAACGAAGCTGCTGTTGGAGGAATGTTGGCTGAAAGGCTCGACTTTGTTTCCGTATCCTCAGTCTCTTCTATTCGTTTCGAAGGTGATACGCCAATATTTCAACGCGATGTTGCCAATGGAAAAGAAGAACTTAAAGTGAATGGAACCGCTGTACTTATCGTACAAAAAGGATTTGCCCGGGTGCCTAAAATACCCAATATGCGTGGTATCATGACTGCCAGGTCCAAACCTCTGCAGATCATAAAAGCAGTTTCGAAAAGCCCATTAGTTGAATTTAAAACCTACAATACACCTCCGGCCAGGGAAAGTGTAAAAATGGTAGATAATTCGAAGGAACTGGTAGAACGATTAAGTCAGGAAGCAAAAGTGATATAGTAAGCCTGTCGAACTAAAAACTAATAAAATGTCAATACTCGTATATATAAGAAATATAGGTGGAAAAATTAAAAAGCAAAGCCTTGAGTTAACGTCATATGCCAATGCAATGTCTCAGTCGACAGGTATACCTGTGGTGGGTGTAGTAATTGGTGAAATAGAGAATAGTGTGCTTTCCGAATTGGGTAAGTATGGAATGAGCAAGGTGCTGAAGGCTGGAGATGCTCAGTTTAATAATCGTGTGAATCGGGTTTATACACGAATTGTTGAGCAAGCAGCTCTTAAGTTAGATGCTAAATATGTTTTGTTCCCCGATAATAATCAGGGTAAGGCCATCGCTCCCCGACTGTCTGTTAGGTTAAGGGCCGGTTTTGTGCCACAGGTGTTGGATTTACCATCGTCCTATGAGCCTTTAGTGGTTGTTAAGCGTGCTTTCACCGGTAAGGCCCTGGCAACTGTTGAGGTAAAAACGGAACGGAAGATTATGTCTCCAATGTTGAATAGTTTTGGTCTCTCAGAAAGTCCTGCTGAAATAGTCATTGAAGACTTTACGCCTGACATTGATGAACCTCAATCGCGTTTAGAAATAGTAGATAAAAAGCTGGATAATGATGCCGTTAGTTTAGCTGATGCTGAAATTGTAGTTAGTGGAGGCAGAGGGCTTAAATCGGCTGAGAACTTTAATTTACTTGAAAAACTGTCTGACACCCTTGGAGGTGCTGTGGCTTGTAGCCGTCCTGTAGCGGATGATGGCTGGAGACCAGCCGATGAGCATGTGGGACAAACCGGTAAGGTTATCGCACCCAATATTTATTTTGCCATTGGAATTTCAGGAGCCATTCAACATGTGGCCGGAGTAAGCGGATCGAAGTGCATCGTTGCCATTAATGCCGATCCGGAAGCGCCCATC
This sequence comes from uncultured Carboxylicivirga sp., assembly GCA_947503525.1. Lineage (GTDB taxonomy): Bacteria > Bacteroidota > Bacteroidia > Bacteroidales > Marinilabiliaceae > Carboxylicivirga. The sequence continues at coordinate 1,037,061 of CANNEA010000002.1, forward strand.
TTTGATGTGGCTGACTATGGAATGGTGGGAGATGCCTTAACCATTGTGCCGGAATTAAACGAAGCCTTTAAGAATCACCTTTCTGAAAAGTAAGACCCGAGTGAATGGCCAAATGGAAAGATATGATCTAATTTAATTACTATGAATCAATTTCTCTTTGCGATAGTTTTAATGATTAGCATAGGTCTGTTGTTATGGACTTTTAGGCGAATTCAAGCCAATTTTAAAAGAACTAAAGCCGTTCCTTTTGATAGCAAAATCAAAGAGCGTTTAAACTTAACGTTTAAGGTAGCCTTTGGCCAGACTAAAATATTACGAAAACCGATTATCGGCTTGCTTCATGCTCTGGTATTTTGGGGTTTTATAGTAATTACTATCGGAAGCCTCGAAATGGTCGTTGACGGACTGACTGGCTTGCACCGTTCCTTTGGTGTATTGGGTATCGTTTATGATGTTATTTCAGCAAGTGGAGATGTGTTTGCGTTTGTAGTGCTGATGGGTATAATGGTGTTTCTTTTTCGTCGATTGGCCTTGTCTATTAAGCGATTTAAGGGCATAGAGGTGAAAACGAAAAACAAACTGGATGCCAATATTGCCTTGACATTTATCCTACTCTTAATGGTGTCCTTAATAGGGATGAACAGCTTTGATATTTTGCTTCATGAAGAAGGATTGGCAGGGATATATCCTCTTTCATCTATTGTGGCAAGTGGGCTTTCCGACAACAATGGGGTGATAGCAGCATTATTTCATTTTTTTTGGTGGCTGCATATTCTATTGATTTTTGCATTTGCAAACTACCTGCCTTATTCTAAGCACTTCCATGTTTTTATGTCGGTGCCAAATGTGTTCTTTAGTAATCTGAAGCCCTTAACCTTTCTGCCTTCGATGCCGGAAGTACAAAAGGAAGTGCAGCTAATGATGAGTGGTGATGCCTTCAATGCACCTGCAGATGAAGCGCCTTCCAGGTTTGGAGTTAAAGATGTGGAGGATGTCAGTTGGAAGAATTATATGGATGCTTTGACATGTACCCAATGCGGAAGATGTACAGAGGTGTGTCCTGCTAATATTACAGGTAAAAAGTTGTCGCCTCGAAAAATATTTGTGGATTTACGAAGCAGAATGGATGAAAAAGGCAAGTTAAAGGCAGAAGATTCTAAAGCTTTGCTTGGTGACTATATTTCGAAAGAAGAGCTATGGGCTTGTACCACCTGTAATGCTTGTGCTCAGGAATGTCCTTTAAATATCAGTCATCCAAACTTAATTATGGATATGCGACGCTTTTTGGTATTAGAAGAAGGCTCAGCACCTGAAGAATTGAATACCATGTTTGCCAATATTGAAAACAATGGAGCTCCATGGAAATATTCACCAGAAGACAGGTTAAAATGGACCGAAGGGTAATTGAGCTCTAAGTTTCATTAATCATGTAAGCTTAAACAATAATAATTGAAAACAATGTCAAAAATAGATGTGCCGGTAATGGCAGATATACAAGCAAAAGGCGAAAGGGCAGAATATTTATTCTGGGTAGGTTGTGCCGGAGCTTTTGATAAACGTTATCAAAAAGTGACCCGTTCCTTTGCTAAAATATTAAATGAAGTGGGCATTAGCTATGCTGTATTAGGAACAGAAGAAACCTGTACTGGTGATCCGGCCAAACGGGCAGGAAACGAAATGCTCTTTCAGATGCAGGCCATGCAGGTTATCGAAACCTTAAATGCCTATCAGGTTAAAAAGGTGATTTGTACCTGTCCGCATTGTTTTAACATTATTAAAAATGAATATCCTGAATTGGGCGGAGATTATGAGGTTATTCATTATTCCAGTTTTTTGCAGGACTTAATAGACTCGGGTAGAATCAATATTAAAAAAGAAGCTTTTAAAAATAAAAATATCACCTTTCATGATCCTTGTTATTTGGGCAGGGGAAACGGGATTTATGATGCTCCTCGTAAAGTAATCGGAGCCATGGATGTGAATTATAAAGAAATGAAACGCGCTAAAAGCTTCTCATTGTGCTGTGGTGCAGGAGGTGCGCAGATGTTTAAGGAAGCCGAGAAAGGCGATTCTGAGGTATTTGAAGAACGAACAAAAGATGTCCTGGCCACAGGTGCAGATATCGTTGCAACAGCCTGCCCTTTTTGCATGACCATGCTAAGTGATGGATTAAAATTTGCCGGACAGGAAAAGAAAGTCGTCAATATGGATTTGGCTGAATTGATCGCTGAGAATATGGATTTGTAATCGACTAAATCAAGTTCTTGTTAAGCGCTTAAGTTCTCGAATTCTATGTTTTTTGCTTTCATTTTTTGTGTCATGACAAAAAGTGAAGTTGAGTTGGGCGAAGCGCCATTTGTAATATTTCTTTCAATACCGGTCTGCGTGATCAAGATAATAAATTAAATAGATGCAAAATCAATCCCCATATACAAGTCAAAATAAAATCAGAATTGTAACGGCAACTTCATTGTTTGATGGTCATGATGCTTCCATTAACATTATGCGTCGCATATTGCAATCTTCCGGAGCCGAAATCATTCATCTGGGGCATAACCGTTCGGTGCAGGAAATTGTGGACTGTGCTATTCAGGAGGATGTGCAAGCCATAGCCATTACTTCTTATCAAGGGGGGCACATCGAATTTTTTAAATATATGTATGACCTGCTGGAAAAAGAAGGGGCAGGGCATATTCGTATTTTTGGTGGTGGGGGCGGTGTTATCTTGCTGCAAGAAATTGAGGAACTACATGAGTATGGTATAGCACGTATATTTTCACCTGATGAAGGGCGTCAGTTAGGTTTGCAGGGTATGATCAATCAGGTGCTCGAGTTGGCTGATTATGTACCAGAGACATCCTCCATGCTGTTGGGTGAAGTACCTGCCTTTGAAAACCAGGGCACATTGGCCCGATGGATTTCTATTCTGGAAAATAACCGGGATGAAGCCGGCAGTCTGCGAGCTATACTTAAAAGTCATCAGTCAATAAACCGAGTGCCTGTGATTGGCATAACCGGGACTGGTGGTGCAGGCAAGTCATCTTTGATTGATGAGCTGATTCGTCGTTTTATTCTGGACTCCCCACACCTGAAGATCGGAATTGTATCTGTTGATCCGAGTAAACGTAAGTCGGGCGGTGCCTTACTTGGTGATCGCATTCGTATGAACAGTATTAATCACCCCAATATATTTATGCGATCAATGGCAACCCGGGGTGCTAACCTCTCTTTATCCACACATGTGAACGATACGGTTGCTTTGCTTAAGGCTTCAGGAGCTGATTTTATCATCCTGGAAACATCAGGCATTGGTCAGTCCGACACGCAAATCGTCGATCATTGTGATTTATCTTTATATGTGATGACACCTGAATTTGGAGCGCCTTCTCAGTTGGAAAAAATTGACATGCTTGATTTTGCGGATTTGGTGGTGATCAATAAAAGTGATAAGCGAGGTGCGGAGGATGCCTTACGAGATGTGAAAAAGCAGGTGCAACGCAACCGACAAGCATTTGATACACTGCCGGATGATATGCCGGTTTATTTGGCTCATGCTTCACAGTTTTTCGATGCCGGTGTGAATCAGTTTTATTCGGCATTAAAAGAAGAGCTGCAAACGCGCTATACCTATTTAACTTTATCAGTTGGAAAGCCTTTGAAAGAGCAAGAATATACCGAAGCCATTATTCCCGGTGGACGTGTTCGTTATCTGGCTGAAATTGCAGATACGGTTCGTCAGTATAATAAGGAGGCCATTGATCAAAGCGCTATTGCCGGTCAAGTATATGCTTTGAAAGTAAGTTGGGATTTAATAAATGCAGCGGGAGCTGATACTAGCAGTCTCGATAAGGAAATTACCTACAGGGAATCACAATTAACATCTGCTAATCGCAACCTTCTTGATAATTGGCAACAAAAAAAAGCCGAATATGGAAGTGATGTCTTTTCTTTCAAATCGCGAAATAAGGAGATTAAAATACAAACCAGGATAGAGTCAGTATCTCATTTAAAGATTCCTAAAATTGCCATTCCTCAGTATAATAACTGGGAAGATATACTTAAGTGGCAACTGAAGGAGAATTTCCCGGGGCATTTCCCTTATGCAGCTGGTGTGTTTCCTTTTAAACGCGAATATGAAGATCCGACTCGAATGTTTGCCGGAGAAGGCAGTCCTGAACGAACCAATAAACGTTTTCATTACCTCTCAAAAGGACAGAAGGCCAAACGGCTTTCCACCGCATTTGATTCGGTTACTTTATACGGAGAGAATCCTGATCTACGTCCTGATATTTACGGTAAGGTAGGTAATTCCGGAGTCTCGATTGCCACCTTGGATGATGCCAAAAAACTCTACTCAGGATTTGACCTATGTGATCCTTTAACATCGGTGAGTATGACCATTAATGGTCCGGCTCCAATCCTGATGGCTTTCTTTTTAAATGCCGCCATTGATCAGGCTTGTGAAAAGTACATCACGGAGAACAACATTATAATTCCCAAATCGATTGCTAAAAATCAAGCTGAGTATAATGGTGACTTGCCAGAAGGAAACGATGGCTTAGGCTTGCTTTTATTAGGATTAAATAGTGAAGAGTTGCTTGAAGCATCGGTTTATGAAGAGATAAAAGCAAAAACCTTAAATACGGTTAGAGGAACGGTTCAGGCCGATATCTTAAAGGAAGATCAGGCGCAGAATACCTGTATTTTTTCCATCGATTTTTCATTAAAACTAATGGGTGATGTGCAGGAATATTTTATCCGGCAACAGGTACAGAATTTTTATTCAGTATCCATCTCGGGTTATCATATTGCTGAAGCAGGTGCTAATCCCGTAACGCAGCTTGCGCTTACCTTAGCCAATGGTTTTACCTATGTGGAGTATTACCTCTCCAAAGGCATGCATATCGATGAGTTTGCTCCCAACTTGTCCTTTTTCTTTTCGAATGGTATCGATCCTGAATTTTCGGTCATTGGTCGAGTGGCGCGTTTAATATGGGCCAAGGCCATCAAGTTAAAATATGGTGGCAATGAGCGTTCGCAAAAGCTTAAGTATCATATTCAAACTTCTGGTCGTTCGCTGCATGCACAGGAAATAGAGTTTAACGATATTCGAACGACCCTGCAGGCTTTATATGCCATTTACGACAATTGTAATTCACTGCATACCAATGCCTATGATGAAGCTATTACTACGCCTACTGAAGAATCGGTGCGAAGAGCCATGGCCATTCAGCTGATTATTAATCATGAGTTGGGGCTGGCTAAAAATCAGAATCCTCTGCAAGGATCCTTTATTATTGAAGAACTGACGAACCTGGTGGAAGAAGCCGTAATGGCCGAGTTTGATCGCCTCAATGACCGTGGAGGAGTTTTGGGAGCCATGGAGACCAATTATCAGCGAAGTAAAATACAAGAAGAGTCGCTGCATTACGAAAGCATGAAAAATAGTGGGAAACTGCCTTTGATGGGTGTAAATACTTTTCTATCCAAGACTGGTTCACCTACCGTATTGCCACAGGAAGTAATACGCAGTGCCGAAGACGAGAAACAAAATCAACTCAAAGAATTAGAGCTCTTTCATGAGCGACATATTAATGAGAAGGATACAGCAATTAGTCGACTTAAGGAAGTGGCCTTGGCCAATGGAAATTTATTTGCCGAACTAATGGAAACCGTTAAACATTGCTCCATGGGTCAGATAACGCAGGCGCTTTATGAAGTTGGTGGGCAGTATAGGAGGAATATGTAGGAGTGCATTTTTATTATCAGCAAGATATTGAATGATAATATTTTCTATAGAATCAGTTGATTTTTCCTTTTTATTAGTGAAAAACGCAAACAGCTTCAGTTGACAATGGATTTGTTGAAAAAAAACCTTTCCTCATTTAAGGAATCATTACGAATTTGTTTTTTGTCAAGAGTGAAATAATGCAAAGCTTATTGTTTATGTCACGTCTAGTGCATTATTCTGACCACCTTCCCGGATTGTGTGCTTTTTATTAATATAAGGTGGGATGTTGCTAAGGATAGTTGCTTCATTTGAGTGATTTCATGCATGATAAAGAGTGCTTTAATTCGTTATCTTTTTATCCTGTAAGAGGTCGTTTAAGTTGTTATGCGAGCTAATATCAAGTATTTGTTTCGATTAACCCGTCATGTTAACTAATGACATGAGAGTAAAAAATGTCGATTGTAACAAACCCGGTCAGTATGTTGTAAATAACTGGTTGCTTAGCTCATAGAGTCTTGGTAATTCTGTGTCTTTTAATTTGTTATAGATACTGGAAATCTTAACATTTTTTCATATATTTAATTGATATTCTGGCAACTGAAAAGACCTTGATTTATTTTTATGCCTGAAATTTTTCTTCATAAGATCAGAAAAATTATTCTGGAGAATATTGAAAACGATAAGTTTGGTGTTAGTGATTTAGCAGAGAAATTAAACTTAAGTCGTTCTCAATTGCTCCGGAAAATTAAAGCAGACGCTGATATCTCGGCCAATCAATATATTCGTGATATTCGTCTTGAACAGGCGGTTGAGTTATTGAAGAAAGCAGAGTTAAACGCTTCAGAAATTGCTTATAAAACTGGTTTTAGCAGTCCGTCTTATTTTAATAAATGTTTTCATGAAAAATTTGGATATACACCAGGCGATTTCAAAAGAAACAGGGAAAAGCTAGAGCCTGAACCGGAAAAGAAGAATATTAAAATTAATAGAGGGTGGTATTGGATGGGAGCCGCTCTTGCTATATGCACTTTATTAGCTTTTTTCATCTTTAATATACTTGTTGCGGAAAAAAAGGAGGTAGCCAAGTATAAATCGATTGCTGTTCTCCCTTTGCTCGATTTATCTGAAAATAAAAATAAAGACTTCTTATCTATTGGTTTAACCGATGCAATTACTTTACAGCTTTCGCATTTAAAAGGACTACGTGTTATATCTCGTGGTTCTTCCATGTTGTATCGGGATTCTCTGCAACTGTATTCAGAGATAGCAAGGAAACTGGGTGTTGATTTATTGCTGGAAGGATCAATAATCTATGGAGGAGATAGTTTACGCGTTACGGTTCAGTTAATTCATCCGTATCCTCAGGAAGGACATGTTTGGGCCAATAGTTACGACCAGAGAGCAACTAATATTCTTCAATTATCACATGATATTTCAAGTCAGATAGCCAAAGAAATTCATTTTGTATTAAACAGAGATCAAAACAAAGCTTCTCAAAGACAGTTTTCAGCAGAAGCTTTGGAATCTTATTTAAGAGGAAAGATGTTGTGGCAGAAACAGAATCCCGAATCAGTTGAAGATGCCATTCAATATTTAAATGAGGCCATTAAGTTGGAACCTGATTTTGCACAGGCCTACTGTACTCTAGCTGAGGCCTACATGTCGAAAAATAAAATGTTTCCGGGGAATAATGAGGAGAAACTAAAAAATAAGATGCAGAGTAAAAATGCCATTAATCATGCTCTGAATAGGGCTCTTGAGTTAGACGGTTCTTTGGCTGAAGCCTACATTACAAAGGGTATGATGTTAAGAAAAATTGATTGGGATTGGGAGGGTATGAAAAAAATGGCAGAAAAGGGGCTACAACTTAATCCTAATAATAAAGATGGATATATGCTTCTATCTGATTACTATCTGGTAAAGGGTATGTTAAAAAAGTCGATACAGAACGCTTTGCTGGCAGAGGATTACGATCCCTTAAATCCCCGAATTGGTTGTCTCGTAGCCGAGCGCTATATGTATGCCGGACTGTATGAAGAAGCAATTCGCCAATACAGAAAAGTGTTTGAATTATATCCACGATACAGCTTTGCGTGGGATGGAGTGGGATTTGCTCATTTTCTTAATGGAGATAAAGAACAGGCAAAAAACTCGTGGCTAGAACTTCACAAGACAATGGGTAATAATCATATGGCGGAGTATTTCCAGCAAAATGATTTTAATAATTCAGTGAATTACATTATTTCAAAATTTGCAGCCGGTGATAAGTTGTATTGCTCTAATCCTCCCATTATTGCCATGGCACATATTTTAGTAAACAGAAAAGAAGGGGCGCTTAAATACCTTGAAATTGCAAGAGAGTATCGTAATGAAGATCTGCCGGTGCTAATGTTAAGTCCGGTATTCGAACCTTTGTATTCTGAAGAGCGCTATTTAGGCTTAGCCAACCAGCTTAATGTTTCAATTAATCACCAGTTAATTAATTGATCTTTGAATAAGACCTGCTGCTACAAATTTTAAAGTACTGCTTCAAAATTAAAAGTTTATGCTACACAATTGATAAGTTGCCATTGAACTTATAGCTGATCTTTGCATCATTAACTTAAAATTTTAGTGATATGAAAACTTTAGGATCTGTTTTAATGGTGTGTCTGTTTATTGGTATTTCCTTTTCTAATACCAAGGCACAAAACGACGCAAGTAATGTTTATCAAGCTTGGGTTGAGAGTACTTTTTGGTCGCCAGTATTTTGCGATGGAGTAATGGTTGATGCGCTGGAAGGTGGTACAATAAGAGTTCATGTTGTTGAGCGGTATTTACCAGGTGTTAGTTTTACACGAATTGCACAAATAAAAGGTGAAGTAACCAGTGATTTGACGGGTGAAGTTTTTAAAATTAGAGAAACTGACAAATATTCTTGGTCACCGGGTTCTCCCTACATTGTTAAGTGGCGTTACAATCTGATTGGCAATATGGGTACTCATTATCATGGAACTATAACCTATGATATTTGGGCTGGCGTAATACTTGAGGTTAGTCAGACGGTTTGCAACTAATATATAACTGGACTTAATTTCCTTGAATATGAAAGCATATGTTTTATTCTTAATGGTCACACTTGCAATGGTTTTTGCTGGCTGTGAAAAGGAGTTTATTCACGAGACTGAAAATCAGGCAGAATTGAAAAATGGAAAATCAGACCATGATAAATTAATCGGCTTTGACGAATGGGGGTTTAATTTTAATGCCCAGCTGTTTGATAACTATCTGATAAATGTAATGTTTGGCGATCCTAAGTTTGCGGGTATGCCTCATTATAGACAAATGATATACCAGGGTGAAGGTGAGGAGTTCTGGGATGAGGTTATAAACAATTATCCATATTTTGTTAATTTTATGCCTCCGGATTTGCTTGATTGTCAGATGAAAATGAAATGGAATGAAGATCTATTATCGAAATCAGGTATTTATCCCGAAAGCTGGGTTGATTCAGAAGCTTGGATCGTTTTTCACTACAAGATGAATACGGAATTTCAAAAATGGACTCAAATAAGAACCTTGGTCGCTCGTCAAAGTACAGATTATCTTGAAGGGGATAGATGGTATGATAAAGACGGCAATGAAATAGGCAAAAAATCTTATTACTGGAACGATCTCATCATTATAAGGGTAATCAATAATGGAGATAATCCTTTTGTGCCGGATGTGATGCCGGATGATTATATCAGGCCCAAAGGAGAAGTCATGGGTAAATATTCACTATGAACCAACTAAATTCGGGATTCATAAAATTATGATCTGTAACGCCTAAGGAATGGGTGTTGCAGATCGTAATAGAAATTCAGACCCCTTCCAATTTGTTTCAATTGCTCTGGAGCGTTACTAATTTGTTTTTTTTAATGCCTGATAAAGCTTCTTTCCATTAAATCGTTTCTTCCATTTACCAATTTCCACTACCTTATTTTTATACTTAAAAGAAATAACTTCGTTGTGATAATAGTAATTTTTAGAACTCTCTGCTGTAACATCAATTCCCATGATTTTTATACTTGATGTTGAGGTGTAGTGATTTGATTTAACGTGCTTATTGTATTTCAGATTTGTAATCTCATTTAAGTTATAGGTTTTTACCAGTGTTTTTCCAAATACGTATTTCTCAATCATCAATTGATTTCCTCTTACTCGAACAGTTATCTTATTGTTGTTTAATAATCCGGTTAAAATTAGAAAGCCGGAAATCAAAAGTGCAAATGTTTTAACTTCAAAATCAATTATTTGCGTGAGAGTTATGGCTCCTATGAATAAACCTGCGAAGATTAAATATATCGATTTGCTGAAGTAAAATTTATCATTGATAAGTTCCTGTTTCAATCGCTCATGCATATTTGTACTGTTCTTGATTTTATAGTATAAATTATAATGTGTCTTTTAATAAAACATAATAGCAAGTCAATTAATTTGTCACATGTCTATGAAAAGAATAATTTAAAAACTAGATATGAACTTTCGCCAAAGAAGAGTAGAGGGCTAAGTATTCTAACTGTCGGTGGCATATAGATGTAAACCCACATTCTTATTATTTTCACTAAGCTCCATTTTGATTTAAGTATTTACACTTTTGTTTTAGATAATTCCAGAAAGGTTTTAACATCTATCACTTTTTAGGGTGCGGACTTCCAAAGGGAGTTTAAGTCATTTCAGTTTTTTGACACTCAACTCCCATCGTAGTTTTGATCAAAACTTTTTGAAAGAACTCAACTTCAAATGGGTTTGAAGAGATTTTCTTTCTTAAGAACAAACTTCCTCTTGGGTTTTAGTCAAAACTATTTCTTAGAGTAGTATTTCCTTTATTAAGATGAAACAAATAAAAATGATAAGGAGGATTAATGTCAAGTGACTATAATGTTGCTAGATTTTATATTTCCATTGCGATGATCAGATATGATAAAAGATAGAACCTAAAGCAGAACATGTTTTATCTGTAAAGTAGGACGGATCTGTAGCTTGTTAGATAATACGGCATAATATTTATTGACAACATAGTATCAATTGGATATACAGTGTATTATGTGTTTTTATTTAAAAACATTTTAAATAAGATTTTTCAATACTATAATATTGACTTTAACAATAATTGTTCTGAACTTTTTATATCCATTTTATTATAAACTTAAACTATTGCTATGAAACTACTAAGTTTAAAACATTATTTAGTAACAGAGCTTCATCAGTTACTATTACAAATTTTGGCAATATTAAAGCCATATGTGGAAAGTAATGAAGAAATAGGACGCTTGTATTCGAAATTAGAATTGTATTTTGAAGAGTTCAATACGGCATTACAGAAAAAACGAATTAGTGATTTTACACAAGAAAAAAAGCGCTTAGATCAAATTCAGGATGATGCTTTTATGTGTTGGCGCGAATATATTTCGTCTTGTTCTTATCAGGTACTTCATCCTGAATTTCGTGAGCCGGCAGAAAATCTGAAAGAAGCCATTACTCGTCATGGATGGAGTTTGCATCGCGAAGGTTACCATAAACAATCTTCAGCATCGCATAGCTTAATTGATGAGGTTGAGTCAACTCATTTAAAGGCTTATCAAGAGCAGGTTGGAGCTCAGGAATTATTTGAATCATGGAAAGAGGCGCTTAGCCAATTCGAAAATGTACAACAGGAAGATTTGGAAGATCAATCTAAAGATAAAGGCAAATCGGCAACAGAATTAAGAACAAATATTATTCGATGGATTGATAAAACCATTCACCTGGTCAGTGTTAAAGTTGATATGGAAAGCGCGATAGAATGGGCTGAAATAAAGGGGAAATTGGAGGTTTTGATTGAAAATACCAACGCAGATATTAAACGCAGAATGACTCTCCATAATAAAAAGGCGGAAATGAATTAGTTGCCAGATGAGGATTCATCTCAATTTTGATTACGCTGTATTTAGATTGCTTTGTTGATTTTGGCGCTAGGGCCTTGATTCAAGTCTGGGAATCAAGGCCTTTTTTGCACCATTGTTTCCAGAGAAATACTGTTGAAGTTCCATACTCTAATTAAAACGGTTTATTACTCCCTCTCTGTTTGGAGAACTTCGATATCTGATAGATAAATTTACCTGTAATTCTCCTTGGCTTCTCTTAAAATGCTATAAACAAGATAATTTAAAAGTTAAAACTTGATTTTAATAATTATTGTTCTGAACTTATTATTTCAATTCTAATGTTTGACTTAAACAATCATTATTAATCAAATGGATTCATAAGACTTTCTTGAAAAACTGAGCCATATCTATGTCTAAAGTAATGATATGATTAAAGAGCTTAATAGTTAGGTTTTTATAATGAGATAAATGTGAGATGTGAAACGTAAACTTATCTTCATGGCATATATTATACTAATTATTCTGGTTATCTTCTTTATAGGGTCTTTTATTGCTTACCATCAATACTGGCCTAAGGACAGGACTATCGAAGCCCCGGAAGAAAGTGAGGCCTTCTTTAAGGAATCGTATAAAGATTGTCGATTGGCATTTGTAAATAGGACGTTAGCTTTATCCGGGAATTTTCATTCTGTTGAAAATGGCAGTATTAAAGTTGACAGTCATCGGGATGATGATCTGTATATCGATTGGTGTTACCTTCCCGCACAGGTATATAAACGGAAGTTATTAATCATTAATTCCGGCTTACATGGCATTGAAGGCTATACAGGGAGTGCTATTCAAAGTGCTTTTATCGAAAGGTTTTTGGACAATTCGTGGCCCGATGATACCGGTGTTTTGCTTATTCATGGAATTAACCCTTATGGCTTCAAGAACGATAGAAAAGTAACGGAAAACAATATCGACTTAAATCGAAATTGTGTTTTAGGACATCAAATGTTTGATATAGAAAACGAAGGCTATAATAAGCTTTATGATTTTTTTGTGCCTAATTACCCTGTTGAGCTCCACAATTTCAACAACCGTTTATTTCACGTATTAACAATTGAGAAAATTGTTAAAGAAACCATGCCGGTAATGCGACAAGCGGCTTTACAAGGTCAATACAAATATCCAAATGGATTTTATTATGGCGGAAAGAATTTTGAGCCACAAATCATTGCCTTGAAAGATTTGCTTATTGAGAAAACCAAAGCGTATCAAATGATGGTTAATTTGGATTTGCATACAGCTTATGGTGAGCGAGGTAAGTTACACCTATTTATTAGTCGACCCGAATCGAAGCTTGTGGAAAAAGCTGTTGAAACTTTGTTTGAGGAGAAGAATATTGATTGGGGAGATAGTGACGATTTCTATACTGTTAATGGAGATTACGTCAATTGGGCTAATAATTTAGTTCCTGATGTTTTTTGTATACCTGCTGTCTTTGAATTTGGAACAATGAATAGTCAAAAATTATTCGGTTCAATTAAGTCATTGCAAATAATGATAATAGAGAATCAAGGTCATCAGTTTGGGTACACTGACAAGAAGAATGAAAAGGAAGTAAAAGAATTGTTCCGTGAGATGTATTACCCAAAGTCAGCTCAGTGGCGTGCTTCGGTATTGCAGGAGTCATATGAAACTATTCGATTGATGTTGGATAATTTGGACAAAATGAAAGTGGAGGATTATAATAATGCTAGGACATTGGTAAAGCAAGCCGAAAAAATTTACAATTAGCTTAGATCGATTGGTGCCATGTATGATCTACTATGTCCAAGATGGACTTTACCTGTATTTATTATTGCTTTAGTCGCTCAAATACAAAAGGAATTACCATTTCTCCACCGGAAACTGAGGCATTGAGTTGAGCTCCTTCTATCCAGTACTTTATTTCAGTTGGGAAGTCATGAGTTATGTTTTCGCAAATAAATGAACTGTCCGTTTGTGCACTCATTTTAAATAGCACTTCATCTCCATCGGCTGTGGTTTTCACAATTAAGGCCCAGGTCCTACCCTTTAGTTGCAGTTTGATTTGTTCCTGTTGAAGAGTATCCCCATCTTTAATCGTAAATCCCAGACCGGCATATTCATCGGAGCTAACCTTATGCCAGTATTCATAGGTGGCTCTGTCTTCTTTTTCGTTCACTCGTTGCCATTCTCCAAGTAACCAATCAAAATTAACTACCGTATTTGTTTCATCTTTGGCGGCTTCATCCTGCCTAGGTTTAATATTACAGGAGATCGAGCTTATTGATAGTAAAAGAAGAAGGAACAGCTTACTCATAATGCACTTGTTTTAAAATATTGCAGTGTGAAATAGGTCGCTATCGATTGCAAGAGATAGCTTGAAAATATACAAAAACAATATAAATCGATTGAGCTTTTGATTTTTTAAATAAGTTTAAGCCACGGTCATTTGAAATAGTTTACTTTATTAAAGATGTGAATTAAAGCCAGCATAAGCAAGATCATGTGTTTATGTGCTAAAATAATTTCTCTAATTTACCAATTACCTCATTTTTATATCCCCTGCTAATTGGAATTGTGGCGCCTGACATTTCGATATATTCATTGGTAAAAGAATTGATATGTGATATGGCAATTATAAATGAGCGATGAGTGCGCAGAAACGCATTAGGCGGCAACTTAGCTTCAATATTTGAAATGGTTTCACGCGTAATTACACTTTGATCTTGCAAATGAATCTTAATGTAATCGCTCAGGCTTTCAATATAGAGGATATGCTTAAAATCAATCTTTATCATTTTGCGTTCCGATCTCACAAAAAAGAAGTCACTTGGTTCGGCTTCAATGGTTTCATTGTTTTGAGTAAGGCCGGCAGTTTCATCCAGATATTTCTGTACCGATTGCAAGAGTCGATTAAATGCAATGGGCTTAAGTAAATAATCAACTGCTTTTAAGTCAAATCCTTCAACAGCATAGTCGCGATAAGCTGTGGTAAAAATGATTTTAATATTAGGGTTAATGGTTTTGGCAAAGTCCAGTCCTGATATTTCAGGCATATTAATATCTAAAAACACCAAATCAACCGAATGAGAACTAATCCATTTAAAGGCATCCAAAGCATTTTTACAAGAAGCAAGAATATGGATCTGGTCAATTTTGTTTAAATGTGTTTCTATGACTTCGCGGGCTGTAGCTTCATCATCAACAATCAAACAATTTATAATCTTACTCATGTTCCGATGGTTTTAGGTCGATGATTAATTGTACTTCATATTTTCCGTTATTATGCCTGGAGCTCAATTGATATTTGTTTTTGTAATTAAGGTCGAGTCGTTTTTTGATATTACTTAAACCAATTCCTTCCTTGCATTCTTCCTCTTCATGAGAGCGTATGCTATTGACAATGTTAAATTCTAATTGGTGATTTATTAATTTTACGCTGGCATCAATACTTAAGAAACCATCAAGCAATTCTCCATGCTTAAAGGCGTTTTCCACAAAGGGAATCAGTAACATCGGAGCTACTTCTATGGAAGAGTCAATTGCTGGCGTGTTAAAACTAATTTTCAAACTGTCCTTAAAGCGGATTTTTTCCAATTCAATATATTCCTTAATGTGCAGAACCTCTTCCTTTAAAGCTACCTTGGGCTGATTAATTTGGTAAAGTATATAGTCCAATAGATTCGACAGTTTAAGAATGATCTCAGGCGTGTGTTTCGATTGTTGAAGGGCAAAGCCGTAGATCGTATTCAGGGTGTTAAATAAAAAGTGAGGATGAATCTGACGTTTAAGGTAGTGCAACTCTTGTTCTTTTAATTGCAGTTGAGTGGCCAGGATTTTATTCTCCAGCTCCTTGTTTTTCGCATCTGTTTTTAAGGTATTACTCAACACGCTTATAAAACTGATCACGCCAACCACCAAATAAACCAATATGAGAATAAACATGAAGTTTTTACTCATAGGTGGCATAATTGCTACATTAAATTTCAGAAGAAATATCAAACATCCATACAGGGCTAAAACAATAAGATAGGATGATATCACAAAAGTATAAAAGGTATATAAAGCAAATAACTGATACTGGCGTTTTAGCAGAAACCTGGGAATCAGTATCCGTTCCATAAAGTAAGTCACACCCATAGTTAAGGGTAATAGGCAACTTGAAAACCAAATGATATAATTACTGTCGTTGGAATTGTAACTAAAAAAATAGTAAAAGAAGAACCATACACCTATCCAGAATAACAGGTGTAAACTTATGGTTTGAACAATTTTTGGCAGGCGCAATGTCATTATTACAATATTACTATTTTTTAACTTGAGTCGAATACTTTATCGACCAATGACTGATTTAGTTTGTGATTTTGCATTTTGAGTTATAATTTTCAACTTACAGATGAAAACTGATGATATAGAGATGCAGATTGGTTAGTGGTCGCTTTAGAAAATTTGGTGTGAGATGAGCTCTTATATTTGATTCAGTATTCATTAAAAACCAGAAATCATGATTGACAAACTTAACGACGGAGGCCCATTTTTTACTTATCCGATAATGATATTGTTGGTGGTCATTGTAGTCTTAATTATTAGAGGCTGCATCAAATCAAAGAGTAATGGAAAAGTAATAGCACTTATCAAATCTTTAAGCTGGTTCACCTTGGCATGGGGCTTTTTAGGTCGGACATTTGGTTTAATTGTGGCCTTTGATAATGTGCAGGCAAGTGGAGAACTTACGCCTCGACTATTGGCTGGCGGTTTGAAGATGGCTATTCTTAATCCTCTTTTTGCGATTGTCGTGTTTCTCATAGCACGTGCCGGTATTTTGTATATGTTATCGGTTAAAAAGGATTCAGACTTTGAACCCAACGGAGAGTTAAAGTAAAAATGTATTTGAAACACTAGAGGATGTCCAAAAACTTTGTTTCACGCTAAAATCGCAAAGATTTTCGCTAAGCTCGCAAAAGCTGTATGTGTTACATATTAATCATTTGCGTATTTTGCGATAAGTAATTTTGCGCTCTAAGAAGATAGAAGTTTTGTTTTGGACATCCTCTTTTAAAGGCCTAAGCTTTTTAACATTGTGTGCATTCATCAACAGTATTAGCTTTGGATTTACTCTGATCAACTTAAGGTTTATACAGATCTACATATTAGCTCCAATTGCAGCAACAAGTATCACTACTCTTTTCTATGTGAAAATCAATGAGCCAGTAATGTCTATGGCAAATTCAGAAGCTTAAGCGTAAAATATGGGTGTCCCGATTCTTTTCGCCATTTTTACAATCCTAATTCAAATGCGGTCAATTGAAAAAAGCACTCCTTCTGATATATTTATGCTGTCAATCTATCTTGCTTTCCGCGCAAAATATTGAATTGACAGGCTTTATTAGGGATGCCAATACTTTGGAGGCCTTGCCTGGTGCCAACGTTGTGATTAAAGAGAAAGCCATGGGAACCATCACTCAGGTGGATGGTTCGTTTACTCTTGAATTGCGTGACCCGGAGATCAGTTTAATTTTTTCGTTTATTGGTTATGAAACTCTAGAGCAGCGTTACGTCTTTAGCCAAGATTCTACCCTTCAAATATTTCTGAAACCATTAAGTATTTTACAAGGGCAAGTTGATGTGGTTGCTGATCTGACTCAGCCCGAATCGGGGCGCTTAAAGCTTAAATCCAAGGAGATAGATGTGCTTCCTCGTTTTCTGGGCGAGGCTGATGCCATAAAGGCCTTACAAATGAGTGCAGGCGTACAAACGGCAACAGAAGGAGATGCAGGTATATACGTGAGGGGCGGGGGACCCGGACAGAACCTAATTCTATTGGATGATATGCCCATTCATTCGGCTAATCACTTATTGGGTATACAATCGGTTTTTAATCCCAATACTATTAGTTCGATTGAGCTGCATAAAGGTGGGATGCCTGCTGAATATGGAGGACGATTATCATCATTAATTGATGTGCGTAGTAATTTAAGACTGGACACCAGTTTGCATGCCAATCTATCATTAGGATCTTTAACTTCCGGTGCAGCTTTAAAAGTACCGATTGGAAAAAAGGCCACATTACTTTTGGGAGGGCGATACAGTCAATTGTCCGTATACAAAGCCATTGCTGAGCTAGCTAATTTATCGAATAGTTTCTACCGAAAAACGGACTATAGTATGTATGATATTAATGGTGCATTTACTATAAAACCCGGCACGAAACATAGTGTTACACTTTCAGCATTGCATACCGGAGATCATTACGACTACGATCAGCCCGAACAAGCATTTAACAATTCTATTGATTGGGGTAATAAGGCTTATGGTTTAAAATGGAATTATAATGTCACAACTGATTATACAATTAAGCAAAATGTTGGCTACAGTCATTACAAGTCAGATATGAAGGCCAAATTTCAGGAGTATGGTGTACAGCTTTATTCTGAGATAAATGACTACTATTATAAGCAAAATCATTTGTTTAATATTGGGGATGTATTTGTAAAATCAGGTTTGGAATATCACAAATACGAAGTAGTACCTGATCGCCTGGATATTACAAGTACAGATAATGCCGTCTCCTTTCAATCGGAGTTGCATGGCCATGAGGCATCCTTATATGTTCAAGCCGAATGGAATATAAAGCCAAAGTGGACCTTAAATACAGGTCTGCGGTTAAATTGGTATGTACATACAGGGCCATACGCCGAGCCAATAAGGAATGAATTTGGTCAGATCAATGATACGATTCAATACGGCAAGGGAGATTTATTGCAGCAATACCTGACACTGGATCCTAGAATAATGGCATCTTATCAGTTAGATGAGATGCAGAGTTTAAAAGCTAGTTATACCTATACTAGCCAAAATCTTCATTTAGCAACAGTTTCAAGTGTATCTATGCCCACTGATATATGGTTGCCAAGTACAGTTAATGTTCGTCCGCAACGAGCGCATCAAATTTCGGCAGGTTATTATTATCGAATACCAAGCTGGTCATTTTCTGCAGAGTTATATTACAAACGCATGAATAATCTTATTGAGTTTAAAGGTGGTTTATTTGCGAAATCAAATGAATTGGCTGTTGATCAGAATATGGAACAGGGAAAAGGAAATGCCTATGGCATGGAGCTGTATGCTCAAAAAAGAATGGGGCGTATTACGGGATGGGCTTCATATACCTTGGCTCGGTCTGATAGACAATTTGAGGGCTTGAATAATGGTAAGGTGTTTCCTGCAAAATATGATCGAAGACATGACTTATCTGTCATTGCCAATTACAAATTGAATCCTCAACTAAGTTTTTCTGCAGCCTTCATCTTAACAAGTGGTTCAAGAATGACGATTGCAGAAGGCCGATATATTATTGAAGGAAAGGTTGCCAACGCTTATGGTGATTTGAATGGATATGGAATGCCGGCTTATCACCGTTTGGATTTGTCTGCCAACATGTTGTTAGTTGATAAGTCGAAATGGAAAAGCCATTTGAATCTGAGTATTTATAATGTGTATAGTCGGATGAATACTTATTATATCTATTTTGGAATTTCAGGTGATTTGGATAATTATGAATTGAATGTACAAGCTCAACAGGTGAGTTTATTCCCAATATTGCCTTCCTTAAGTTGGAGTATAGAATTTTGATATGAAAAAAGCGCCAACTATGTTGAATAAAAATGTATTACGGATTAAGCTATATGTAGTTGAATTCACTTTTAAGTATCAAAACTGATTGCATACTTAGTTGTAATTATTTAAACAGTAGATAAATTGAAGTTGATTAAAGTATAGAATGTGGGTTAATATGGATAAAGTAATTTCTTACATAGTCATTGTGGTTTTCCTTATGGGATGCTACCCTGAATTAGATTTTACGCCTGAAAACTATAAGTCGCAGGTTGTGGTAGATGGTAGGATTGAAAACGGACGTTTGGCTAGAGTGTTTCTAACCCGATCTGCTGCATATACAGGGACTAATGATTCCATTTCGCTATTAGAACAAATCATTACAAAGGCTAAAGTTGAGATAAGTGATGGAGAGCAAAGTGAAGTGTTAACATTAAAGAGAGATGACAATCTTTTTCCTCCATTTTATTACAAAGGCAATAGGATGATCGGTGAAATAGGTAAGAGCTATACTTTAACTATTATTGATCGGGGGGATACGATTCGTTCAAGTACTTCAATACCGGAACCGCCTATATTAACTCAGCAATGGCTTGAGCCAAATGTGGATAATGATACCTTAGCAACACTTAATATTGAATTAAATGATGAAATAGGCACAAAGGATTATTATCGTTTTTATACGCGCTCATTATCTGGGGGTGGAGATTATCAATCTGCCTGGTTAGCCAATTATTCAGATGATTATTTTAATGGAGATCTCATTCAATTGGCTCTATTAAGGGGAAAGGAAAATCCCTTGTCACCTTCCAATGAGTTCTTTTTCCACATTGACGACATGGCTTTAATAAAGGCCTGTAAAATGGATAAGGCCTCTTTTGATTTTTGGACTTCGTTTGACAATGAAGTCTCCAATGGTCGAAACCCGTTTGCTTCATCCAATAAACAAGTTCATCATAACATTATAGGAGGCATCGGTATTTGGTGCGGCTTTGGTGTGAACGAATATTATACTGAAGGAAAATAAAAAACAAAAGAGGTAAACCTATTGGCTTACCTCTTTTGCTTTTACTAGTTATATATTAACTATGGCATCAAGAGTCTTAATTAACGCGATTCTCCATTTCTTCCATGAATTTCTCCAATTCACTTTCAAAGTTGGCAAGATTATTTTCAAAGAATGTCTCGGCAGCTACTAATGAGCCATCGCTAAATTCAAATTGAAGATCAATATACCATTCGTCACCACCATATGAAATATCATCCTTTACAACTACAGCAATAGCTTTAGCAATTATAGTATTATCAGATGCATAGCGGATACTTAAATGTGCATGATTGTTTAAGGCATCAGCCATGGCTTGCTTTTCTTCCTGTGAAGTTTCAGCTGTACTTTCGGCAAGTTGTTTAATTGCAGCTTCTGCGTTTATTTCAGCAACAACCTTTACTTCTAATACCTGAATTGAAGTAGCAGCCGTTTTTACCATAGCTTCTTCATCAAGATCGCCCTCGTAAGTACCGGAAAGCAGATGTTCAAAAATAACCTTTGTATCATTTAAGAATGAATATCTCCAGCTAACTGAATTGTTAACATTGCCTAGTTCTGCCTGAAATGAATAAGGTATTGGATTGAATGTTAGGTTGCAGTTTTCAATATCACCAGTACTTGAGAAATCCATTACAATATTGCTGGAAGCAATTAATTCATCATCAACTTTCATCTCGAAATACAAGCTCTTCAACATTTCGTTGATAACTGTGCCATCTTCCATTACTTCTCCTTTGCCCGGGAAGTCACCGTCATAAACCTCAAAATCATAAATGCGAAGCATTGCATTGTTTGTTGTAGATTCTTCAGAAGCAGGAAACATGAAAATAATTTCATCCCCTTCAACTGAGGTTTGGTCGAAATCTTCAATGTCCGCATTCCATTCCCATGTTCCTTTTCCTTCAGCCCATAACGAACTTAATACTCCATCGTTGTTAGTGGCTAATGCCTTAAGGTTGCTGAAATGATCCTGAACCGGTTTTTGCTTAGCCATGTCATCACCCAATTGAGCAATGGCTAATACAATTTTAGGAGCTGAACTGCTTGAGTTATTCATGACTTTCACCATATCAGCGCTCGTATTGGCAAATTTGGTTTCAGAAAGACCTCTCATGTCTTCTATCAATCCTAATCCGGACTCTTCAATCTTAGCTT
This sequence comes from uncultured Carboxylicivirga sp., assembly GCA_947503525.1. Taxonomy (GTDB): domain Bacteria; phylum Bacteroidota; class Bacteroidia; order Bacteroidales; family Marinilabiliaceae; genus Carboxylicivirga. The sequence continues at coordinate 1,058,509 of CANNEA010000002.1, forward strand.
TATCAGCCTCTGCCCCAAGAGGACTGAATATATCTCCTTCTTCATCCTTGTTGCAGCTTGCAAATCCAACAGCAAGCGCAATGGCGATTGATAAAAATTTAGATGTTTTTTTCATTTTATACTTTTTATAGGTGCAACGTTAACAACTGAAAACCTTCCCCAGAGGTATGTCGTTTTTATATTACGTTGCTAATCTCCGTTTTAATTCTAGCATTTGAAATTTGTACTACTTAGACAATAGAATTGTCCGGTACACGTATTCAATACGCTAATATTTCTATTAATGTTATCCTTTAGTCCGATAAAAAAATGTTTTGTTCCCATGCATCTATTGCTTGATCAGTTATTTGAGTCTTGAATTTTATTTCATTTATATTCATTCTAAATATTTTCTGCTTAAACAGCTTAAGCAGATTCGTTTTGTTTTCACTATCTTCAACATAGATTTATTCATATCTCAATAGTATTTTATGAAACGTCGTCATTTTATCATCAATTCCATTTTAGCAGGTGTGGCCATAGGGGCTAAAGCTTGTCAGCCTGTAGGCAATGAAACTGATAATAGTTCAGAGTTAGCTTCGCCATTGGATTTTAGTCTTAACGAACTTGATGTAAGAGAGCTTCAAGGTTTGATGGAAAAGGGAGAATACTCCTCGCGTCAGATTACTGAACTATATATTAAGCGTATTAAAGAAGTTGATCAGGCCGGTCCAAAGACTAAAGCGGTGGTTGAGCTAAATCCGGAAGCTATGGTTATTGCCGAGGCCTTGGATAAGGAACGTCGGGATGGTAAAGTTCGTGGTCCCTTGCATGGAATTCCGATTTTGATAAAAGAAAATATAGACTCGGCGGACCAAATGATAACATCTGCAGGGTCATTGGCTTTGGCTGGACACAAATGTTCGAAAGATGCTTTTATAGTTGAGAAGGTGAGAGAAGCTGGAATGGTGTTGTTGGGTAAAACTAATTTGAGTGAATGGGCCAATTTCCGTTCAACGAATTCGAGTAGTGGGTGGAGTGGACGAGGAGGTCAAACACGCAATCCATATATACTGGATCGAACTCCATGTGGCTCTTCATCAGGATCTGCGGTTGCTGTATCTGCTAATCTGGCACCATTGGCGATAGGCACAGAAACGGACGGGTCTATAGTTTGTCCTTCCGGTATTAATGGAATTGTTGGTATTAAGCCAACCGTAGGATTATGGTCACGATCCGGAATTATTCCTATTTCTGAGAGTCAGGATACCGCCGGTCCAATGGGGAAAAGTGTTAAAGATGCGGCTCTCTTGTTAAGTGCTTTAGTGGCTAAAGATAATAATGATGAGGCCAGTAAAGCTTTACCAGAAGATTTTGGGGTATATCTTAATTTTGATGAATTCGCACTATCCGGCTCCCGCATTGGCTATATGAAACAATATTCATCATTCGATAAAAGAGTAGCTGCGATAATGGATGAAGTGGTTGCTACGCTGAAAGAGAAAGGGGCTGACGTTGTCGAGATTGAAAAGGATGAGGCCATAGCAGGTATTGGTTCTAATGAATGGACGGTTTTATTATGTGAGTTTAAAGATGGTATCAATAAATATTTAAAATCACATCCTGAGATTGGCTTGAAGGATTTAAGTGAATTGATTGCCTATAATAAAACTCATGCAGAAAAGGAGATGCCATGGTTTGAGCAGGAAATATTAATAATGGCTAATGAAACCAAGGGTTTGAAAGATGAGAAATATAATAAGGCACTGGCAAATGCTAAAAAACTTTCTCAGGCAAATGGTATTGACAAGCTAATTGATGGAAATAAGTTAGATGCCCTATTAGCTCCGACTAATGGTCCGGCTTGGGTGATTGACTATGTAAATGGTGATAATTTCAGTGGAGGAAGTTCAACTTTGGCTGCAGTTTCTGGATACCCTAGTGTTACAGTGCCGGCAGGGAATATATTAGGGCTGCCAATTGGAGTATCATTCTTTGGCAAGGCCTGGAGCGAAAGTAGACTGATTCAATTATCATATGCTTATGAAAGGGCCAGTAAAAAACGTATTGTACCTGAGTTTAAGCCAAGCTTACTTGAATAGAACTAAATGTATGGTGATTAATTATAAGGATTGTAGGATATCGTTCTATGATTGATTGTCGGTGTTTGTCATTGAAATAAGTAAATTGATTTGTAATCATTTTATGAACAAATAAAAAAGGCTAGTCAAATTCATGACTAGCCTCTGCATTTAATAACAACCTTATTGATAATATTTCGAAATCTTAATTCGAGTTTACTTTTAGGAACTTAAGCTAACTTAAAAATTCGTGTACGCTTTCTGCAGCCTCACGTCCTTTTGCTATTGCTGTTACCACAAGACTTGCACCATTGGAGGCATCACCTGCAGCAAATACATTCGCCTTGCTCGTTTGATACTTTTCATCAATTTTGATGTTGCCTCTTTGATCAAGCTCCAAGTCAAATTCCTTAACTAAACCTTCATGTACAGGACTAAGGAAACCCATCGAAAGCATCACCATATCAACATCCATTAGGTATGCTGTTTCAGGTTTTTCGGTCATTTGCCATTGCCCATTCTCACCTTTATTCCATTCCACTTCAACCAACTCCACTTGTTTTAATTGGCCATTTTCACCAATAAAACGCTTGGTATTTAAACTCCACTTACGTTCACACCCTTCCTGATGAGAAGTAGATGTTTTAAGCGTTGTAGGCCAGTAAGGCCACGGATTCCCCTTAGCTCTGCTTTCAGGAGGTTTAGGAAGTATTTCAATTTGAGTTACAGACTTTGCTTTCTGACGAATTGAAGTTCCAACACAGTCACTACCGGTATCTCCACCACCTATAACCAATACGTTTTTACCTGTGGCAGCTAAGCGTTCCCCATTTGTGAATTGTTCGCCCCTATTAACTTTATTCTGCTGTCTTAAAAAGTCCATGGCAAAATGCACACCTACAAGTTCTCTCCCTTCAGCAGGAAGATCTCTTGGTTTCATTGCGCCAATGGTTAATACAATAGCATCGTAGTCTTTTACCAATTCTTCACCTTTAATGTCTTCACCTACTGAAGTATTGGTTTTGAAGATGATGCCTTCCTGCTCAAAAATAGCTAAACGACGGTCAATTACTTTTTTATTTAATTTGAAATCAGGTATACCATAACGCAATAATCCGCCAATAGCATCGTCTTTTTCAAATACCGTTACAGTATGTCCCGCCTGATTTAGAAGATCAGCCGTAGATAATCCGGCAGGGCCAGAACCAATAATTGCTACCTTTTTGCCAGTTCTATGTTCAGGAATTCTAACCTGTACATAACCAGAATCAAAAGCCTTTTCTACAATTGAAGCTTCGTTTTCACGAATTGTAACGGCTTCGTCATGTATAGCTAAAACACATGATTTCTCACATGGACTAGGGCATATGCGACCTGTAAATTCAGGAAAGCTATTGGTTGAGTGAAGAATATCACTTGCTAATTTCCATTCACCTTTATAAACGGCATCTTGCCATTCAGGTATTTTGCTGCCAACCGGACATGCCCAATGACAAAATGGGATACCACAGTCCATACAGCGTGATGCTTGAAGTACACGATCTTCCTGGTTAAGCGTTTGTTCCACCTCGCCGTAATCGTCAACGCGTTCGTTTACCGGGCGATTGCCACCTTCTTTTCGTGTTATATTCATGAAACCTTTCGGATCAGCCATAATCATTCGTTTTAAAAGAAAAACCGGGAGTGATTCATTTGAACGTCACTCGTTCTCAACAACCGGTTTGCTCTTAATTAATCTTTAAATCTATTCTCTAATAAAAGGAGCATCTTCTGTTTCGCGAAGTTTTTGCTCCAACTCCTTGATTTTTTGCTCTTGCAATACCTTCTTGTATTCGAATGGAATCACTTTCACAAATTTTGGTAAATACTGCGTCCAGTTCACCAATATCTCTTGAGCTTTAGAACTATTGGTGTGTAATAGATGCTTGTTAAGCAAGAATTGAAGTTCTTGAACATCAGCATGATCTTCTACCGGTGTTAAGTCAACCAAACCTTTATTGCAATAATAATCAAGGTTCTCATCCTCGTCAAGTACATAGGCAATACCACCACTCATACCAGCAGCAAAGTTTCTACCTGTCTTACCGAGTACCACTACACGTCCACCGGTCATGTATTCACAACAGTGGTCACCTACTCCTTCAACAACAGCATATGCTCCTGAGTTTCTTACCGCAAAACGCTCACCTGCAACACCTCTGACATAAAGGAATCCATCTGTAGCACCATATAGTACTGTGTTTCCTATTATGATGTTATCTTCTGGCTTAAAGCTGGACCCATGCGGAGGGACAACGATTATTTTACCACCTGATAATCCTTTACCCAGGTAATCGTTAGCATCGCCATCTAACCTGAAGCTGACTCCCTTGGTAAGGAATGCTCCAAAACTTTGTCCGGCCGATCCGTTAAATGTACAGTTGATCGTATTTTTAGTTAATCCTTTTTCTCCATATCGTTTCGAAACTTCACCAGATAACATAGCACCTACAGTACGATCTGTATTTTGTATGTCTTTGGCAATCCATACTTTGGATTCGTTGATCAATGCAGGTTGTGCTTCTTTTATTAAGCTGCGATCAAGAACTTCCTCAATATTGTGATCTTGAACTGAAGTATTTCTAATAGGATATGTTTTTCCTTCTTCAGGAAAATATAATAGCTTACTTAAATCAACGCCTTTTGATTTCCAGTTACCAACCTCAGGATTCTGCTCCAAAAGATCACTACGACCAATAATGTCATCCATTGATTTGTAACCCATCTCAGCTAAATACTCACGAACTTCTTCTGCTATAAAGTTGAAGAAGTTGACAACGTATTTGTAGCGACCTATAAATCGTTTTCTTAAGGCTTCATCCTGAGTTGCTATACCTGCCGGGCAAGTATTCAAGTGACACTTACGCATCATGATACATCCCAGAGTAACTAAAGCTGATGTTGCAAAACCATACTCCTCAGCTCCAAGCATTGCCATTTTAATGACATCCAGTCCGGTTTTTAACTGACCATCCGTTTGGATTTTAACACGTCCTCGGAGATTGTTCATCACCAAGGTTTGTTGGGTCTCAGCCAAACCAATTTCTACCGGTAATCCTGCATGTTTAATAGAGCTTGTAGGGCTGGCTCCGGTTCCCCCTTCAGTTCCACTTATTACAATAAGATCTGCGTGGGCTTTAGCCACACCTGCAGCAACTGTTCCAACACCATTCTCAGATACCAACTTCACACTAATACGTGCTGCCGGATTGGTGTTTTTTAAGTCATATATTAACTGAGCTAAATCCTCAATTGAATAAATATCGTGATGAGGAGGAGGTGAAATCAATGTAATGCCGGGAGTAGAGCTTCTCAGCTTTGCTATAATCTTATCTACTTTAAATCCTGGCAACTGGCCACCTTCACCTGGCTTAGCACCTTGTGCAATTTTAATCTGTAATTCATCAGCATTAACCAAATAGTTGTTGGTTACACCAAATCGTCCACTTGCAATTTGCTTAATTGAACTTCTGGCTTCGCTTTTGAATCGTTTAGCATCTTCACCACCTTCACCGGTATTACTTCTACCACCTACTGTATTCATGGCTTTTGCAAGAGCTTCATGAGCTTCTTTTGAAATAGAACCATATGACATGGCACCTGTTACAAAACGCTTCATGATTTCTGAAGCTGGTTCAACTTCACTGATGTCGATTGATTGACCTTTTTTAGGTTTCATTAATCCGCGAAGGAATAATGGAGTTTTATTATCCTGGTCAACTCTTTGACTATACTCTTTATATTTATTATAGTCATTCTCAGTAGTGGCCCATTGAAGTAAGCCTACCGTTTCAGGATTCCAACCATGTTTTTCACCATACTTACGGTATGTGTAACTACCTTTTGTGTCGAATGGATTTTTATTAAATGTTGGTGCAAAAGCCTTAGCATGATCCAATGCACTTTCTTTTGCAATTTCTTCAAAACCAACACCACCTATTTTAGTTGGTGTTCCTACAAAGCATTTATTTATAACGGTCTGAGATATACCAATGGCTTCAAAAATTTGTGCTCCATGGTAACTTCTCAAGGTGCTAATTCCCATTTTAGAGAATATCTTAAGCAAACCTTTATCAACCGCTTTAATGTAATTTTCACGCGCAACACTATACTCTTCCTTTATGCTGCCTTTTTTAACCATTTCATCAATAGTGGCAAAGCACAAATAAGGATTAATAACACTTGCTCCATAACCAAGTAGCAAGGCAAAATGCATTACTTCCCTTGCCTCAGCTGTTTCAACCACCAAACCAACCTGCATACGCTTTTTGGCTTTAATAAGGTGGTGATGTGCTGCTGATACGGCCAATAGTGACGGAACAGCTGCGTGATCCACATCTATATTTTTGTCACTTAAAATGATATAATTTTTTCCATCATCAACTGCTTTTTCCGCAGCTGCACAAATGTCATCAATTGCTTTTTCCAATCCTTTACTTCCTGCATTGACAGGGTAAATCATCGGGATCGAAGCATGCGTAAATTCTTCACGGTGATAATCCTTAATTTTAGCAAGGTCAGTATTAGTCATAACAGGACTTTCGAACTTAATCGAACGACACTGTGAAGGCTCTTCGCTTAATAAATTCTTAGATACGGATCCAATGTAATTGGTTAAGGCCATTACCAAACCTTCGCGTATGGGGTCAATAGGAGGATTGGTAACCTGTGCAAACAATTGGCGGAAATATGAAAACAAACGTTGCGGTTTGTCAGACAGAACCGAGATTGGGGTATCATTACCCATGGATCCAATAGGTTCACCACCTGTTTTTGCCATTGGGGCAATTATGGTTTCAAAGTCTTCCTTATTATATCCAAATGCCTTTAAGTATGAATCATACTTCTCGCCTAGATCAGACGGAACTCTTTTTTGAACCTCAATCTCGCGTAACCTGATGCGGTTTTCCTTTAACCAATTTGAATAAGGATGACGTTTTGATAATTGTGATTTTATTTCTTCATCCGGAATTATTATTCCCAGTTGAGTGTCTACCAGTAATAGCTTACCGGGTTTTAATCTGCCTTTCTCCTTGATCTCTTCTGCAGCGAAAGTCTGAACTCCTACTTCTGATCCCATTACAATCATATCATCTTTAGTGATGACATATCTTGAAGGACGTAATCCATTTCTATCCAAAGTACCTCCAATATAACGTCCATCAGAAAAAACGATTGAAGCCGGACCATCCCATGGTTCCATAATAGTGGAGTGATACTCGTAATAAGCCTTTAAACTTTTTGGGATTGGATTTTTACTATTCCACGATTCAGGAATCATCATACTTAAAGCATGAGGCAAAGATCTACCGGTTAAGAAAAGGAACTCTAATACGTTATCTAAAGATGCAGAGTCACTCATGTTTGGCTCAATCACAGGAAACAACTTTTTCAAGTCATCACCAAATAAATCAGATTCAAGCAAACTTTCGCGGGCTTGCATCCAAAGACGATTACCTTTAATGGTATTAATCTCGCCATTATGAGCCATTATTCTAAACGGCTGCGCTAGATCCCACGTTGGGAATGTATTGGTACTAAAGCGTGAGTGTACCAATGAAATGGCACTCTTAACTTTAGGGTCTTTTAAATCAAGGTAGTACTCCCCAAGCTGATCAGGGGTTAACATACCTTTATATATAAAGATTTTTGATGAGAAACTTGGCAAATAAAACGCCTCCTTCTCATTAAGATCAGACGTGCGAATTGTATTTTCTGCTTGTTTACGGGCAAGGTAAAGCTTACGCTCCAATGCATCTTGTTCGTAATTACCTTTAACAAAAATTTGCTTGATCTGAGGTTCTGTGCGTTGGGCAATCTCTCCAATCACATTACTGTCAACAGGTACATCGCGGTAACCAATTAATTCCAGGCCTTCTGATATGACAAATTTATCCAATGTCTCAAGACATTTAATCGCCTCTTTCTTATCAGTAGGAAGGAAAACCAATCCTGTTCCGTATTTACCTTTTTCTGGCAGATTAAATCCACAAGATTTACAAAACTCATGTGGAACCTGCATTAATATTCCTGCACCGTCTCCTGATTTATTATCCGAGCTCTCCGCTCCACGGTGGGTCATATTGGTTAGTACCTCAAGGCCTCTTTTTACAATATCGTTGGTTTGCTGGCCTTTAATATTGGCAACAAATCCAATTCCGCAATTATCGCGTTCGTTGGCTGGGTCATACAAACCCTGAGGTTTTGGAAATCTTTTCTGCATCATACTATCATCATTATGGAGAGTTACTCTACTACTAAGCCCCTGAAAGGTAATTCAATCTCTCTGTCTTCTTGCTGCTTCGACACTCTTACATTTAGAAAGTATCTAGCGCTTCATCGTGAATAATCGTAAGCAAAAGTACGAATATTAACATCAAATTCCAACAATTTGACATCTCGACATTGCATTTTTATGACATTTAGCATGTTTTTCTTCATAAATAGGCCTAAGGTCGATGTAAAAATCATAAATATCCAATTTCCACCTCAATACCCCATATATATAAGGATGACTATCTCTAGAAAAACAAAAAATTTGATAACGACCTATAAAAGTTAGGGGGTAAACATGATAAAAACCATAAAAAAATAGGTTTCACCCCCAAAAAGTAGGATATGAAATTTTTTTTCAGATATATTTGCACAGCACAGCCCCTAAAAAGAATAGGGGTAAAAAAATAAAAAGCACTTTTTTGGGTTGACCCCCCAATCAATAACGATAAAAAGCAAATATTAACTAATTAACCACATTCCGATGAAAAAAAATGCACTAATTGTTTTATTTGGGCTACTGATAGGATTTTATGCCTCAGCTCAGGAAGAAGAAAAGCCAGGATTGGAGATTTCAGGTTCTGTTGATACATACTTTAAGTATGATTTTTCAGGAAAGTCTAATATACCAACCAGTTTTGCAGATAATCAGAATTCAGTATCTCTTGGTATGTTAGATATAGCACTTTCCCAGACCGTTGGAAAGGCTAGTTTTGTAGGTGAGTTCTCATTTGGACCTCGTAGTTTTAAATCAATTCCAACATTTGATAGTGATGGAGATGGAAATGGAGATGGACAAAATGTAAATATTCAGAACTTATATGTATCCTACGCTTTAACGGATAAGCTTTCAGCAACAGCTGGATATATGGGAACATTTGTTGGATACGAGGTTATTTCGCCTGCAGCGAATTTTAACTACAGTACCTCATACTTATTTAGCGCAGGGCCGTTTCAGAATGCAGGATTTAAATTGGATTATGCTATTTCGGATAGGTTTGCTGTAATGGCAGGTATCTTTAATGACTGGAACATTTATCAGGATATTAATGGTATTTCGGACTTTGGAGCGCAGATATATGTTTCTCCAGTTGATGGATGGGATGCTTATGTGAATTTTGTAACAGGGCCTCAGTCAGGTACTATTATTGATTTAACCACGGGATACCAGATCTCAGATGACTTTTATTTAGGACTGAACTTCGCTGACTATACTTATTCAGAAAAAGATCTGGGAGGATACACAGGTGTTGCACTTTATCCACAATATGCCTTTTCAGAAAAATTAGCATTAGGGTATAGAGGAGAGTATTTTATCATGAAAGAAGATAAAACATCTTCAACCAAGAGTGAGAATGTATTTTCTAACACATTTACGCTTAATTTCTACGCTGGTCCTATGACTTTTAGTTCTGAATTAAGATTTGACAGTGCGAGTTTCGAAGGATTTGAAAAAGAAAATGGAGATCCAACCAAGTCGGCTTCACAAATTCTTTTTGCCGCTATCTACGCATTCTAAAAAAATATTTTATCCAAATCTGTGAAAGTAAAAGAGCATCCGAAACTTATTTATTGTTTCACTACAACTACACCTTTATCGCCACTGGGGTGCTCTTTTCTTTTTCATTATCAAAAAATATTAAAAAAATAACGCCATGAAAAAAATTGAAGCAGTTATCCGTTTGTCACGCTTTGAGGCTGTGAAGTCAGCTCTTGAAGAACAGGATATTACTTTTTTCTCATACTGGGATGTACGTGGAACAGGTGTTGCCCGTGAAGGTCACCTTTACAGAGGAACACTTTATGACACAAGTATAATTGAGCGTCGAATCTTATCCATCATCGTTAGAGATGAAAACATGGAGAAGACTGTGCAGGCCATAATTAAAGCTGCAAAGACAGGTGAAATTGGTGATGGTCGAGTGTTTGTGTACGATGTTGCCGACACTTATCGAATTAGAACAGGAGAGTCCGGGCCAGAAACCCTTTACGAAAAGTAATCAAACCTAAAACAGAATTTAAAACAAAGAAATTATGGACGCAAACGGAGCATTAGATATATTATGGGTCCTGCTGGCCGGAATCTTGGTCTTTTTTATGCAGGCAGGTTTTGCAATGGTAGAAGCTGGTTTTACGCGAGCAAAAAACGTTGGTAATATTATTATGAAGAACTTCATGGACTTCTCAATCGGTTCATTATTGTTCTGGATAATTGGATATAGCATCATGTATGGAGGAGAAGGTGCCTTTTTTGGCGCATTTGATTTCTTTTATGACAAGGGTGATGATCTTCACAATTTATTCTTTCAGACTGTATTTGCGGCTACTGCGGCTACAATTGTTTCAGGAGCCATGGCTGAAAGAACTAAGTTTAGTACTTACTTAGTGTTTTCTGTAGTCATTACTGTGGTTATTTATCCTATATCAGGTCACTGGGTATGGGGTGGAGGATGGTTAAGTGAGCTTGGCTTTCACGATTTTGCCGGATCTACAGTAGTGCATTCAGTTGGTGGATGGGCTGCCTTAGCAGGTGCCTGGACAATTGGACCTCGTATTGGTAAATACAATGGAAAGACAAACGCCATCCCTGGGCACAATATGGTACTTGGAGCATTAGGAGTATTTATCCTTTGGTTAGGATGGTTTGGATTTAACCCTGGATCTCAGTTGGCGATAAGCGGCGACAATGCCTATTCTGTTGCCTTAATTGTGGTAACCACCAATTTATCTGCAGCAGCAGGTGCTGTTGTTACAATGTTTGTAACCTGGTTCCGTTATGGTAAGCCTGACTTATCGATGACACTGAACGGTGCTTTAGCAGGTTTAGTTGGAATAACAGCTGGTTGTGATGCCGTATCTCCGGCAGGAGCAGTTGCAATAGGAGCAATCTCTGGTTTAGTTGTTGTATTCTCTATTGAATTTATTGATCAGAAATTAAGAGTTGATGATCCTGTAGGTGCAATCTCTGTGCACGGTGTTGTTGGAGCTGTTGGAACTTTATTAGTTGGTTTCTTCGCCAAAGAAGGTGGAGTTTTGTACGGAGGTGGATTTTCACTTCTTGGAGTTCAGGCTCTGGGTGTAGTTGCCATTGGAGCATGGGCATTTGGTATTGGACTTATCTTATTTAGAACTTTGAAAGCCACTATGGGGCTTAGAGTTTCTGAACAAGAGGAACGTGATGGACTTGATATCCATGAGCACGGGCAGAGTTCGTACAATTATTAAGAGTTGCGTTGTTTTACTATAATTGAAAGAAAAATGGCCACATCTAACGGGATGTGGCCATTTTATTATTAAAAGAATTCGTCGTGAATTGCTGAGACCGCTTTCTCTCTATCATCGCTTGCGACAATAAAATAGCTGGCTACAGCCGAAGCACCAGAAACGATCATCTGAACATTAATATTTCTTTGAGCGAGTGCCATAAATAATCGACCTGAGATGCCAGGCTTATCTAACATGCCTTCTCCAACCACTGCAATGGTAGAAATTTGTTCTGTAGCCAATATTTCAGTTATTGCCGAAAGTTTAAGTTCTTCAACAAGTTTGTAGGCACACTTAATGTCTTTGGTTGAAAGCATAAGGTTAATAACAATTTGAGAAGTAATAACCGATTTAATATTGATTCCCGCCTGATCTAATGCAGCGGTAACCTTTGCCAAAACGCCTTTTTTAAGTCCTACACCAGCTCCTCTTAGTTTTAACATGCAGAAGTCATTACTATAAGTCACACTCTTTATTATTGAGTCAGTCACCTGTTCTGAACCACAAATAATTGTTCGAGGTTCGATATGGCCATTAAAAGCATCAATGTTAGCGATGTGTATTGGAATGCTAACCTCCTTTAAAGGTTCGACCGTTCGTGGGTGTAAAATGCCAGCTCCAAAATAAGATAGTTCAGCTGCTTCGGAATAAGACAAGGTTTTGATTCTCCTTGGAGATGTAACTAATTTAGGATCGGCACTCATAAAACCATCTACATCTTTCCACACGTCAAGCGACTCAGCATCCAGGCAACGTGCTAATGCTGCAGCTGAGTAATCGCTGCCTCCCCGTCCTAATAAGGTAACTTTGCCCTGTGATGAAACACCATAGAAGCCAGGTACTATATATATCTTATCATCCTTCAGTCTTTCCTTTACCGGTTCTGATGATAATTCATAATCAACCGATGCATTCCCAAATTCACCATCTGTTGTTAGGGGCATGCTTTCGGGCAGGGCTTCTTCGGCATTAATTCCCTTAGCTTGTAATATTGATGTTAAAACCAATGAGCTTAAGCGTTCGCCATAACTTAGTACTACATCTTCAACAAATTCCGGAACATCGCCTATATAATGTATACCCGTTAAGTATCTTGACAATTCATTGATGCGTTGCTCAACTAAAGTCATGGTTTTTGTGCGCCAGCCCTCATCTTCAAAATTTTCAAAAATGCTTTCTTCCTTTATCTCTCTGAGAAATTCGGTAAGTTTATTGATGTGTGTTTCATCTTTTTTAACCTCCGTCAAAGAGGTGATGAGATGGTTGGTTATCCCAAAGAAAGCAGAAACTACAATTACCATTGGGCGATCATAGGCCTTTATTACTTTCACTAGTTTTTGAATGTCTTCTTTTTTCTTGAGGTTGGATCCGCCAAATTTGGCAACTACTTTTTTCATATGTCTAAAATTTATATTCATTTGCCATATGGAACTCGCCATTTTTGTCATCCTCCTGTGTGAGACGCTATTCTCATGGCTCGTTTCATGTGCATAACTATATTAGGTAAATACCCGAGGATAAAAACGATTTACTGCTCATAGAGCAAAAACGAAAGGAATAATAATTTAGCCCCAATCGGGCATTCGAAAGTAATTCTGAAGTCTCATCAATTATGGTTTAAATTCATTATCATCCCTAAGGAATCAGGTTTTGGCACCTGCCAATGGTGGTTGCCAGAAGTTCATCGAGCCTGTCTCTCACTTCTTCTTAATAAACTCAAACTGTATTCAAACGCATTTGAATACACGACAAAACTAAGAGAAGGAAATTACATTACCAAAAGTTAATTTCTTAGAAATTCATGTTGTCCAGTAAAATCATGGGATCTGGATGAAGATATTGATAATCCAGAATAAGTTTTGATTTTTCATTACTGATTATTTTTTGAGAAGATGATCCCATATTATCACTAAATTTAGGAGCTGCCAGCTTTAATGCCAAAGATGCTTTGGTGTAGAACTCTTTCTTGGAGGGGTGTTGGTCGGCACAAGCATTTATTATTTCATTCCAACAATCCTTTTCAATTATTTGGCTAATTATATTAATGCAATCATCCAGGTGAATAAGGTTAACCGGGGCATTCGGATTCGTAATTGGTTTACCACTTTTAAAAAAATTACCGGGATGGCGTGAGCCACCAATTAGGCCAGCAAATCGCACAATGGTTGTTTGTATTTTACTCAGATTACTAAACTGATATTCATATACCAGTGTTTTATTAGGTGAGTTTAAATCGGGTGCAGCATTATTTTCTGTTGTGATGCCGCTGTGGTCGGAATAGGCTGAAGTTGAACTTATAAATATTATTTTATTGATGGATGATTTTTCAATTTCAGGGAGCAGATCATTATATAAACTAAGTGTACCTTGGTTCTTACTTGGGGGAACATTTAGTATTAAAATCTCAGAGTTAAGGAAGTCAATAATATTATTTGCCGAACTAATATTTGATATATCAATTAAAAATGGCAAGATGCCTTCTTTATTTAGCTCAGATAGTTTGCTTTCTGTAGTTGTAGATCCTTTTACTTTCCAGTCAGCCTGAACAAATGATTTGGCCAAAGGGTATCCAAGCCATCCGCAGCCTAAAATGCTAATCGATTTTTCACTCATGTAATTAATACTTTTCCATGCACGAAATGTGTAACTTTTTCTTGAAGGTTTCAGGTTTTCGTAACTCCTTATAAAAGTCTTCAATATAATCAATAAGACGATTTCTGCTTTTTTGTTCAAGATGATCAAATTCAGCTATGGTTCGGTAAATTTCATCTTCAACGTTTAGAAAGTCCTCAATTAATATATCATAATATTCATCAGTTAATCTGCATTTGCCGATATAGTCTCGCTCTCTAACGCTTTCAGCTGTTGACCATTCAGATGGTTTAGCGTAGTTAGTATTAATAAATCCAGAGTGATCAAAATCGTATGGTACTACCCTTACTTTATTGATTCGATGATCTTTTATCTTGACAAATTTAATGTTGTGCCCACTTTTGATTCTCCAATCAGTATTGCCTATCATGTACATAAATAGGGCTACTCTATCTGCTTCCAGCGAATTAATTTCGGCGTCGCTAAAATATTTCCCTTTTATTTCGGTAAGGTCAAGTCGTGCGCATAATGCAGAGATTGGTTCAATAATAAAACCTAAGTTATGCTCATGTTTTTCTTTTTTTCCGGTATCGTGATACTCTATATCAGCTAACTGCGATTTCAAACTGAATGGGCTAATAATTTCATATAGTTTATAGATAAGGTATTCTTTCAGTATATAGTCAATGTAGATTTTAGAGTCGTAACAATGTGTTACAAGTTTAATTTTTCCATAGGTGCCATCCAGGGTTTTTAAAGAATCAGGTCTGTAATTCAGCATAATAGGAGGGAAATAGCAATTGGCATTTCTGTAATATCCTCTGGCTTTGAACTTAAAACTTTGCTCAGTTACATCGCCGTTTGACCAGAGGAATTGGCATACTCCGGGAACATACTCTTCCTTTTCTTTCTTTTTTATAAGCCTGTTTAAATCGCCCTCTATCCTTATTTTGAGTATTGCCTCATTTTCAAACAGTTTATGTTGTATTACACTAGAATCTACCTGAGCGTTTGTTGATTCTACGAGAATTATGTGTATGAGAAAGAAGACAAAAAAATGTCTCAGATTGCTTGACTGGTACATGATTAAATATTTAAGCTTAACAAAGCTTAAGCACAATAAACAGGTCTTTGATGCATGTAATTTATGAAAATAAAATAAGAACGTAAATCTATCTTGATTTTCAGTAAATTAATTAGTAGTTTGAAGTAACAAAACGGGATAAGTATGTATAGGTTCGCAATAGACAATCACGAGGAGTTAAATGAAGGAATCGCCAGGGTTATTAAGGAGCAATTGGAGTACATTGCAAACCAGTGTGAAATACCTGTTAATATTGATAGTTCGGTACATGAAATTCGAAAAGCATTTAAGCGTTTAAGAGCGGTCTTGCGTTTAATACGCTTTGATATAGGGGATGAATTATTCCATGTTGAGAACGTAAAATTTAGAGAGTTATCCCGTTTGTTATCCAAGTTACGAGATCAGCATGTGATTATTTCTTATCTGGCCATGTGTTTTGAGGCGAATGAGTTGGCTATTTCAGAGGATAACTATATCCGATTTGTAAATTTTCTCAATAAACAGAAAGAAGAGGAAATGAAGGGGATAATGGATGGAAATGTTTTAGCTCATATAAAAGAAAAGGCTGAAGAGTATAACAAAGCTGTTCAAGCTTATCCATTGAAAGGTTTGGGACCGCATACTATAAATGATGGAGTTGTGCATGCTTATAAGCAATGTTTGTTACAAATGGAACAGGCTCAACTTAAGCTTGAGGATGAGTCCTTGCATACTCTTCGAAAAAAAGTGAAATACCTATTAAATCAGATGCTATTGGTACAAGAGGTTTGGCCAGAGTACTTCCTGAATTATTCATCTTCCTTGAAGAATGTATCGGAATTCTTGGGTAATGATCATAATCTTGCTGAAGCAATTCTTCTTATAAAGAATACACCTGATAGTATTATAAATGCGCAAGAGAAAACTAATCTGGAAAATGCGATCGTAAACGAAAGAACACAAATTCATGAAGAGGTTTGGCCATTGATGGGCAAGATCTTCACGGAAGATTCAGAATCATTTGTGAAGCGTGTAAAATCGTATTGGATGATAAGTAGGGAATAATTACGTTTTATAGGGTGGACAGTGTAAAAAAGTATCATGCTGTACTGAATTGATTTTTAGTTTGTGTATTGTTTTCATTTTCGCAAAGTGAGAGTTGAAGAATGAGTGGTATAAAAAGAGGAGCGAACTCCTCTTTTTCTTAACTATCAGGAACCACCCGCTAATTTATGTGTCTAAATTGGCAGATTTTATTTTGCTTGAAGCCTTCATTATAAATCCAAGAGCAACGAATAAGCCTAGATTACCTGCTAAGAATGCAAAGTCATTGAGTTGAAGTAATACAAATAGGAAGGTATAGAGTATGATCAATAAGGTGAAAATCCAGAATGCCTGTTTGCCATCTTTTAAAATTCCATATGAATAAAGTGTGACCATTGAAATAATACCTAGGGAAGCAGCTATGTAGGCCCAGATAAAACCTATGTGCTCGCTTAACGCGGTGAGTATAGAAAAAAACAAAACCAGAGCCAGACCCACCAACAAATATTGCAACAGTTGGATTGTTTTCTTTTTAACCAGTTCAATAAATAAGAAAACCAATAATGTAAGGCAAATGATAAGAATTCCATATTTTGCTGATCTTAATGATTTTTGATAATGATTGACTGGGACATATAGTTCAACACCCAGTTGGTGTTCATTTATAGAGTGCCTTGAGCCAATCCAATATTGAGGAAAATTGCGATTTAAGTGCGTAATGCTCCAATTTGCAGTAAAGCCTTTATCGGATATTTCACTTTGGTTTGGAAGAAAAGATCCATTAAAACTCGGGTCTTTCCATTCTGATTTTAGAGTGATGTCACTCTTTTTACCAACAGGATTAAATGACAAGGCTTTGGCACCGCTGATGTTAATATTGATATCGAATTTGATTTCGCCATCCAACTCATCCTGATTAATTGGGTATTTAACAGACATGCCGGAAATGCTTAAATCTCGGGTTATCATACCTGCCTCAGGTTCATAGGAGAGATCGTTTATTGCAAAATTAACTTTACCCTTAATGCCTCGGTTATCGGTAACTGCAAGAGAAATGTGTGCGTTATCCCAATCAATTTCATCCGCATCAGTATGAATGGTATTCAGTTTAGTAAAGTCGCCATTAATGCTCAATTTAGTATTGTAAATTACTGTTTCATAAATGCCTCTATGTCTTTCTTCCGATTTTATATCTCCATCTATTGAAAGATTATCAGGCATGATATGAAGCCACTTCTTAAGTTTCGACAATGTGCCGTCTTTGTCTTTAACGTTATAATAAACCGGAATGTGAAGGGTAGGTCCGGAAACAATTTGTGGTCCTCCCCATTGTTCCATTATTTCCAATTCGACTTCCTGATCAGTCATTTCTCTTTCGCGGATAACGGATTTTACCATTCCGAGTGGGATCAATAGGATCAAAACAAGTGCTCCAATCAGAAGCATTTTAAAAGTGATGGTTTGATACCAGGGTTCTTGTTGATTTGTGTTTAAGTTTTCTATCATATTTCAAACATTAAAAGTACTTTGCAAAACAAAGTGTATGAATAAAAAAAATTAGTTCCCACCTAATAATTGCTCTAAGGCAGCAAGATGTTTTTTGAAAGACAGTTTGCCATAATCGGTAGAGCTGTATGTTGTATTCGGTTTTCTTCCAATAAAACGTTTAGATACAGAGATAAGCTCATGTTTTTCAAGTGCTTTTAAATGACTGGCTAAATTGCCATCAGTAACTCCAAGCAATTCTTTAAGCGCGTTGAAATCAAGTGTGTCATTCACCATAAGAGCTGACATAATGCCAAGTCTTATGCGGCTTTCGAAGTTTTTATTTAAGCCTGCTATTATCTCTTTCATCGGTCGTACTTAATGTACATAACAATACCATATACAATATGGAAAACCCCAAACCCCAAAGTCCAAAATATCAATCCGTAGTTAAGAAAGATGCCTGCCAGAAGTCCTAAGGCAATTTCTATATACCCCAGAAATCTTATATCTCTTAATGTATATCGAGATGCCATTAGCAAGGCCATGCCATAAAAGATGAGCATAATCGATGCAACCAAACGGATGTTCTCCTGATAAACTAAGATAAGGCTGAATGCACCTCCAATAGCTAAAATTGAGCATAAATTCCAGGCCACTTTTTTCGCAGTATTTGTCCAAAAAGGAACGCCTGCTTTTCTTGATTTTTGATAGCTAAGTAACCAGGCCGAGGCGACGGCGAATATCAACACAAGAATTGCAACAATAAGTAAGCCCATACGAACAGAATTTGTACTCGTATTATTCAGGCTCATCATATTTTCATCATATATATTAGATCCCTTATCCAATACAAAAAAATAGGCCACCGCCGCACCAATGATCGCAATCACACCTGCTGCAACGCCAGATAGGCCACTAAGAGAAAGGAATTTAGACGAATCTTCCATCATCTGTCTGATGGCTTTTATGTCTTGAATAGTTGAGTCGGTCTCTGTCATCTCATAGAACTTTGAAGTGCAAAGTAAAATAATAAAGTTTAAAAAAACAAATCAGCTTTAAAAACTTTTAGACATGCAAGGTGTTTAATCAGAAAACAATTTATATGTATACAGGACTTTTACACGCCCACAGTGGTTTCAGATATATCATATTGATATTAATGCTAGTTGTTATTGTTCAAAGCTATTTGGGTTGGATGAGGCAGCGCAAATTCTCGAATGTTCATAAACGTATTGGAGCAATATCAATGTCATTTATTCATCTCCAATTTATTATTGGCCTTGTTTTATTCTTTATGAGTTCAAAGGTGATGTTTGATGCTGAAATGTTTGGTAGCACGCTTGTACGATTTTTTACTCTTGAGCATCCTTTAATGATGTTGATTGCAATTGGACTGATAACTGTAGGGCAGGTTAAGTCAAAACCATTTAGTAATTATCAAAGTCATAAACGACTGTTTTGGACTAATCTTGTTGGATTAATATTAATTATTGCTTCAATTCCCTGGCCTTTTAGAGCGCAGCTTGGCGCAGGCTGGTTTTAATTATACCTTAATTTCGAATTAAGATTAATTAACTACTATTCGCTTATTCAGTAGTTATACAGTAGGCTTTATTACTTTTTTAAGCCTTCTAAAAATACTATCTTCACGCTTGGTTTAAAACTTTACTTAACACCAAACCTATGATATTTTTAGAAGCTAAGCAGGTTGTGAAGCAATTTGCTGCACATCTGGCTCTCGATCATGTTGATATTCAAGTTCCAGAAGGTAGTATTTATGGTCTTCTTGGACCTAATGGAGCAGGGAAAACAACTTTAATTCGTATAATCAATCAAATTACCGGACCGGATTCGGGTGAAATTTTGCTTAATGGAAAAGCATTAAAGCCAGAGGATGTTCAGCGAATTGGTTATTTGCCTGAAGAACGAGGATTGTATAAAAAAATGAAAGTTGGTGAGCAAGCTGTCTACCTGGCTCGCTTAAAAGGACTATCCCGAAACGATGCCATTAAGAAACTTAAGTATTGGTTTGAGAAATTTGAAATTCAAGCCTGGTGGGATAAAAAGGTTGAAGAATTATCAAAAGGAATGCAGCAAAAAATCCAGTTTGTTGTTACTGTTCTTCACGATCCTCAACTCCTTATTTTCGATGAGCCATTTAGTGGTTTCGATCCTATAAACGCCAATATTTTAAAGCAGGAAATTTTAGCTCAAAAAGAGAAAGGGGCCACCATATTATTTAGTACTCATAATATGGGATCGGTTGAGGAGTTATGCGACCATATCACCTTAATCAATAAGTCGAAAACGATTCTAACCGGAGAGGTGGATGATATTCGCCAAAAATACAAGGATAATCTGATTAAATTAGATTATATGGGCGAAACGGATATTTTATCCAGGCATCTTGAATCAGATTATACCATTCAAAGTATCGAACCAGATCATCGTCTGAATACAGCTATGATTCAAATGCCGGAGGGTGGATCTGTCAATAAGATGATTAATCAGCTGGTTGATCATGTTGAGATTCATGGACTTCAGGAGGTATTGCCTACTATGAATGATATCTTTATTAAAGTTGTAGAACAAAGTAATCTAACCAAATCAGTAATCAAGGAGTCATGAATAAAATTTCACTCATAATAAAGCGCGAGTACCTTACGAGGGTTAAAAAGAAAAGCTTTTTAATCATGAGTATCGTTGGGCCAATGTTATTTGCATTAATGATAATATTGCCCACATGGTTTGCTTCGATGGACGATACTTCTGAAAAGAAAATTGCAGTAATTGATGCTGTAGGAAAGTATGATAAAAAAATCGAGAATACAGAATACTTAAGGTTTGAATGGCTGGAACAAGGCAAAAAAGATGACTTTTCAAAGGAGTACAAAGAACAGGGATATGCAGCTTATGTAATAATTGAAAAAGATTTACTTGAGTATCCTGATGCTGTTGCAATATATTCCGACATACAAGTTACAGCCGATGTAAAAGGACACGTTTCCCGTAGTTTGAAAAGGTACCTTGAAACAGAAAAGCTTAACAGTTATCAAATAAGCGGATTGGACGGTATAATTAAGGAGATTCATGATGTAAAAGTTAATGTTAAGACCATTAAACTTAGTGATGATGGAACCGAGAAAGAGAGCTCAACTGAGATCACTATGATTGGAGCTATTATATTTGCTTTAATGGTATATATGTTTGTTATCATGTATGGCACGCAGGTGATGCGAGGTGTGATGGAGGAAAAAACAAATCGCATTGTTGAAGTAATTATTTCATCGGTCAAACCATTTCAATTGATGATGGGAAAAATCATCGGAATTGCTATGGTTGCTCTAACACAATTCCTTATATGGGTAGTTCTATCCTTTGGTGTGGCATTTCTAATATCTTCCATCTTTCTGGGTGGGGAGATGCCGGAAAGTAATCAGATTCAAATGGCACAAAGCATAAATGCTGAGATGGATCAGACCCAAACATCTGAATTTGCCGATTCTCTCGCCAAGGTTTTTGAAAAGATTGATCTAGTAACTGTTGTTTCCAGTTTATTTGCGTTTATATATTTATTTATTGGAGGGTACTTATTGTATGCAAGTCTTTTTGCAGCAATTGGATCTGCAGTGGACAGCGAAACAGATTCACAGCAATTTGTTCTGCCCGTCATGATGCCATTAATATTATCGATGTATGTTGTAATGGGAGTTTTTCAGAATCCGGGAAGTGATTTAGCTTTTTGGTTTTCAATGATTCCATTTACTTCACCTGTGGTAATGATGGCAAGGATACCGTTTCAACCTCCGGTTTGGGAGATCGTTCTTTCTATGGTAATTTTAACTGGTACCTTTATCTTTACAACTTGGGTTGCCGGTAGGATATATCGAACAGGGATATTGATGTACGGTAAAAAAGTATCATATAGTGAACTTTGGAAATGGTTTAAATATTCTGGTAAATAATATTTCAAAGGCCGGGTTATCCCGGCTTTTTGCTCTCAATTTTGTACTTTAACGAGTCGAATAAAACAAGTATGCGAATAGCGATTATAGATTTAGGAACCAATACCATCAATTTGCTTATTGTCGAGCAAAAGGGTGAGGAGAGTTATCATATACTTCACGAAAGTAAATATCCTGCTAAACTGGGTAAAGGTGGGATTAATGACAAAACCATATTGCCTGAAGCAATGGAGCGTGGTATACTTGCTTTGAAAACGCATCAAAAAACAATGGAGCCATTTCACGTTGAAAAAACGGTTTGTATGGCAACAGCAGCAATTCGAAGTGCCACCAATGGACAGGAATTTGTGAAGAAGGCCAAAGATGAATGTGGTTTGGATATAAATGTTATTGATGGGCAAAAGGAAGCACAACTCATTTTTGACGGAGTAAAGCAAGTGGTACCAATTAATGATGAGCAGGTGATGATACTAGATATTGGCGGAGGTTCCAATGAATTCATTATTGCAAATAAAGATGGAGTGCTTTGGAAACATAGTTTCGATTTAGGCATTGCCAGATTGCTTGATCGTTTTCAGCCGTCAGACCCTATCACAGATGAGGAAGTAGAAAGTGTTGAAGCCTATATTAAAAAAGAGCTAGCATTACTTTATGATGCATTTAAAACTTATCCTTGTGATACATTGATTGGTTCTTCGGGTTCGTTTGATACCATTTCAGGAATGATAGCTGCTATACATCATCCGCATCTGGATATGAAAAAGGTAATGACCTATCATATTCCGCTGGATTTTGTCAAAGAACTTCATTTGAAGTTCCTGAAATCAACACATGATGAAAGGGAAAAAATGGAACGTATGGATCCGCATCGTGTTGAGATGATTGTGTTAGCAAGTATTTTTATTAACTTCATTGTGCGCGATTTTAAAATTAAAAATTTCTGGCAGTGTGCCTTTGCGCTTAAGGAAGGAACAATTTATCAGATTTTACGCAACCAGTTATAAAATTAAAACATGGCAAAAATATTAGTCATTGATGACCAGAGAAGTATTCGAAATACGCTTAAAGATATACTTGAGTACGAAAAGCATACGGTAGAATTAGCAGAGAATGGAGAGGATGCACTTGAGTTATATAATGTGAATAAATACGATGTTGTACTATGTGATATCAAAATGCCAAATATGGATGGCATGGAGGTATTGGATAACATGATCAGTCATGATAATGATGCTCCGGTTATAATGATATCTGGTCATGGAAATATTGATACTGCGGTGGATGCCA
This sequence comes from uncultured Carboxylicivirga sp., assembly GCA_947503525.1. Classification (GTDB taxonomy): domain Bacteria; phylum Bacteroidota; class Bacteroidia; order Bacteroidales; family Marinilabiliaceae; genus Carboxylicivirga. Next base: position 1,081,584 of record CANNEA010000002.1, read on the forward strand.
TTAAAAAGGGAGCTTATGATTTTATAGAGAAGCCACTTGATCTAAACCGGCTTTTGGTGACTATTCGTAATGCCATCGAAAAAAAGGATTTGGTAACAGAAACGAAGGTGCTGAAACGTAAAGTGAGCAAGACCTACGAAATGATTGGAGAATCGGAACCTATTGCAAAGGTTAAAGAAATGATTGATAAGGTTGCTCCAACCGATGCAAGGGTGTTGATTACCGGAGGAAATGGAACAGGTAAAGAATTGGTGGCACGTTGGCTTCATGAAAAAAGTAATAGAGCCGACAAACCCTTTGTCGAAGTTAATTGTGCAGCTATACCTTCAGAATTAATAGAAAGCGAATTGTTTGGTCATGAAAAAGGAGCCTTTACTTCTGCACACAAGCAACGCAAAGGTAAATTTGAACAAGCTAATGGAGGAACTATCTTTTTAGATGAAATTGGAGATATGAGTCTTACTGCTCAGGCCAAAGTTTTAAGAGCTCTTCAGGAGAATATCATCAGTAGGGTTGGAAGTGATAAGGATATAAAAGTTGATGTTCGAGTATTAGCCGCAACGAATAAGAGTTTAAAGGATGAAATCGCAGAGAGTAAGTTTCGCGAAGATTTATACCATAGGCTTAGTGTGATATTGATTCATGTTCCTGCTTTAAATGATCGGAAAGAGGATATTCCATTACTGACCGAGCATTTCAATAATTTGATATGTGCTGAATTGGGTATGTCGTTAAAGACCTTTACAGATGAAGCGCTTAATGAGCTAAAAGCCATTAACTGGACAGGAAATATTCGTGAATTCAGGAATGTAATAGAGAGGCTTATTATCTTAGGTCAGGAGTCGATAACCGATGCGGATGTAAAGTCTTATGCACGTCCGATGGCATAAACAGGCTTGATATGAGAACAGAAAATGATTTTCTTGGTGAAGTAAATATTGAAGATGATGCATTATATGGCATTCATTCAGTGCGCGCCAAAGAAAATTTCCCCAATAAAATGGCATTTAATCTGGAATGGTATAAAGCTATGGGGCTTGTAAAGAAGGCATGCTTCTGTGCATATGGAAAGTTCAAATTAGCAGCTTCTGAAAAACATGATCTAAGAGAGTTACCAATTTCTTTTTTTGACGATCAGCTTATTGAAGTTTTAAAAAGCGCTGCACAGGAAGTTGCAAGTGGTCAGCACTACAATCATTTTATTGTTCCTGCAGTACAAGGTGGTGCGGGAACTTCAATTAATATGAATGTCAACGAGATTATTAGTAATTCGGCCTTGATTGCTCTAAATGAAAAGCCTGGTGAATATACAAAGGTAGACCCATTTGAACATGCAAATGTTTTTCAATCTACAAATGATACCGTTCCTACCGCGCTTAAGTTAGCATGCATGACCTTGCTTGATAATCTGGAAGATGGTATTAATCAGCTGAGGAATGAGGTAGAGATCTTGGAAGGTAAATATAGGAATTTGCTTCGTCAGGGTTATACTCAAATGCAAGCTGCTGTGCCATCCACTTACGATAAGCTGTTTAGTACATATAACAACGCGTTATCACGGGATTGGTGGAGAGTTTCAAAATGTTCAGAGCGAATAAAAGAGGTTAACCTTGGTGGAGGAGCCATTGGTACCGGACTAGGTATTCCAAGATTTTTTATAATGCAAGTGGTTACAGAGTTACAGTATTTATCGGGTTTACCTTTAACCCGATGCGAAAACTTAAGTGATGCTACGGCCAATCTTGATAGTTATGTTGAGGTGCACGCAACATTAAAAGCTCATGCTGTTAATTTGGAAAAGATGGTCAATGATATGCGCCTGCTGGCATCGGATCTGACGGCCAATGATAATCTTTCAATTCCTCAACGACAAGTAGGTAGTTCGATAATGCCAGGTAAAATAAATCCGGTGATACCTGAATACGTTATCAGCTCGGTACATAAAATCTATAGCAACGATGTGCTAATATCAAATTTGTGTGGACAGGGCTGCCTTGATTTAAATGCCTATATACCTTCAATTGGGAACGCTCTCTTAGAATCATTGCAATTATTAATTGATGCTAATCACAGTATCTTAAAAAATATGGTTAGCGATTTAATTGTTGAGGGCGAAGACACAAAAGCATATCATAATCCATCGGTAACCACGGCCTTAACTCCTTATCTTGGTTACCACAAGGCAAGCAAGTTGGCAACATATATGAAGGAGCATAAAGTATCCGTTTTTGAGGCGAATATTAAGCTCAAATTAATCGATAATAATCAGCTTGCTGCGATCATGAAACCTGAGTCCTTAATAAAGCAAGGTTATAGTTTAAACGATATAAAATGAACTATAAAGGTTTAAAAACTATTCTATTCATAGCTGGATTTCAAACATCTTTCCTATATTTAACCTGACAAAAATGTTCTAACCAAACATTGTAATAGAGCAGATTAGTGAAACCAAACCTAAGTAATGTGCAGGCTGATTCAGCCAATGGCTATGAAAACACACAAAGGATGAGCATTCCATTCGACTTTACATATGAACTTATCACAGGAGGTAAGGCTGCTGGGAGAATTGAATTTCAGGAGCATGTAGTTGAATTTGAGGTGGTAAATAGTGGTAATCCCCTTTATGATTTACTGAAAGGTATGTCAAGCCTTATATTTGAACCTTCTCATATTTGGGGCGAAGACAATATAAGTTGGGTGGATTGGTACGAAGAAGTTGGATGTTTAAGGTGGGTCCTGTCAACTGAAGATGGATTGAATATCCAGGTTAAGCTAATAAAGTATGAGGATGTATTTGACGAATCTACCGGTTCTGTTGTAGCTGAAGGTCTTTTAGATATGCAGGACTTTTATTATGCCATAATTCATAAGTTAGATAAGTTCATTAAGAGAATGGGGTTACTGAATTATGAGCAGCAATGGCAAAAAGATGAATTTCCTCTAACTTATTTCTTACTTCTAAAAAAATATCTCATTGAGAAAGGGAGTTGGATTCCAACCAACGAAAAAGTGGGGATTCTCAGTGACGAGCTCGATTTTCTTATTGCCTAGCCTTAAAGAATATTTTTAATTACCTTTTACAAGCTTAGAGCTTAGTTAAAGGGTATTTTTTTATATATTACAGAATGAGTAATCTTTCGTAATTAAAAGTTATGCATGAGTAAAAAGCCTACATACAATGAGTTGTTGGAGAAGATCAGAAGATTAGAAGAATCTGTACAAGCTTATGAGGAGCAAATTGATGAGCAAAAGATCTTAGATAATGAATCGCGATTTAAGGCTTTATCTGAGGCAGCTCATGAAGGGATTTTTATTCACGAGAATGGTGTTTGTTTGGAAGTTAATAGTGCCGGATGTGAGATGTTTGGAATAGATCATGACGATTTTATTGGCATGCATGCATTATCAATATTTACTGATGAAACCAAGCAACTTGTTGTCGATAACATTAGAAATGAAGTAACTGAAGGATACGAGGCGGTTGGCATTAGAAAAGATGGATCTACTTTTAATGCTGAAATTCGAGGCAAGAATTACTTCTATCGGGGACGAAATGTCAGGATAGCTGCTATTAGGGATATTACCAGTCAAAAAATGGCTGAACGAACTATAAAGGAAAGTGAAAGTAAGTTCAGAGAAGTTGTTGAAAATGCGGCGGATGGTATATTGTTGGGTAATTTAAGTGGGCATATGATTGAGGTGAATGAGACATTTCTTAAAATGACCGGGTTTAGTAGAGAAGAGATAGTTGGTCAGCACATTAAGAAAATATTTGCCTCTAATGCTTTATCTGAAAAGCCACTTCGTTTTGACTTATTGAATAAAGGACAATCCATTATATTAGAGCGTGAGATTTTAGGCAAAGACGGAGAGCGAATTCCTGTGGAAATGAATTCAAAACGACCGCATGCCAATTACTATTTAACCATTATCAGAGATTTGCGTGAAAGGCGAAGAGCAGCGAAAGAACTTGAGCGCAAGAATAAGGAACTTCAATTGGCTAAAGAGAAAGCTGAGGAAAGTGATCGTTTAAAATCATCTTTTTTGGCCAATATGAGTCACGAAATCCGGACGCCGATGAATGGCATTCTGGGTTTTGCTGAATTGTTAAATTCAGATGATCGTGATGAGCAAAGCCGTAAGGAATATATTAATGTTATTATCAGCAGTGGCCAGCAATTGCTTAATATTATTAATGATGTGCTGGAAATTTCAAGAATTGAAACAGGTCAGATAAAAGTTTCTGATCAGAAAGTCAATGCCAATTCTTTACTAAAGGAAATGGAGCTATTTTTTCAGCCTCTTGCCATTCAAAACCATAATAAGATAATACTTGATATACCGCCTGATACCGAAAAACTTTATTTTGTAGGAGATCAATCAAAGGTGAGGCAGGTGCTGACCAATTTGATTAACAATGCGCTTAAATTTACCCTTAATGGTTCTGTGACGGTTGGCTATGTACGAGAAGAAGAAACTTTAAAGTTTTTCATTCGCGACACTGGTATTGGTATCCCTGAAGAATATCTGGATAAGATTTTTGATCGTTTTCTACAGGCGGAATATCAAGATCAGGCTAAGCAAAGAGGAACCGGGCTTGGCCTGGCAATCTGTAAAAAGCTTGTAGAATTAATGCAAGGCGAAATCTGGGTTGAAACGGAAATCAATAAGGGATCAACTTTTTATTTCTCCATTCCATTGCAAAAAAAAAGCTGAGCTTTAGGCCCAGCTTCTAAATGTCATTATCTGCTTTGATTAACGGAAATGCTTTTATAAACAATGTTTGAAAGAGCATCGTATGTTGATTCTTCAGGATAAACCGGTTTTAAGAATTCAACACTTATTTTCTTCAAGGGCTTAGGAAATACTGATCCCCTGGGCAATGCATCTATGGCACCTTTTATCGAAACAGGGACAATAGGAATGTTGAGCTCACGACTTAATATTGCAAAAGTCTTTTTAAACTCTCCAAGCTTGCCATCAAATGATCGGGTCCCTTCTGGGAAAATGATAAGATTCTTTTGTTTTTTTAAGGCCTCACCCATTTTCTGAATGGATTCTTTTAAATCTTTATTTAAATCCATAATGATGATATGGTGACGATTGGCAAAGAATTTCAGAAACTTTGACTTAATATGTTTCTCTTTGGCATAAAAATAAGTATTGCGAATTACTTTCTGTTTTAAGAAAGAGGCAACAAACAGACCATCAAAAAAGCTTTGATGATTAGGTGCTATAATACAAGGTCCATCAGGTATATTTGACAAACCTTTTCCTTTGAATCGAAAATATAATTGGAAGAAGAACTTCGACATTCTCACAAAAATAGTTCCGGTAAACCAGGTACGTGGTAATTGTAAATGGACCTTTTCTTTTAATATTTTAGACCAATTAATTTTCTCAATTGATAGGCGTGTTTTCTTAGATGCGATAAATTCGCTCAATGCAAGAATAGAAGGGAAGGCAACTAATTCATTTTCCTCCATTTCAACACCAAATGTTGATTGAATAAATACTTGTAAGCCAACTTTGTCAAGCGAGTCCATCCCCAAATCTATCTCAATATGGTTTTCGGGGCGAACGTTACAGTTTTTTTCATTCGCAATAAAATCGCTTATGACGTGATATTCTTTAAGGTCTATTTTTACCTCCTCCTTAGGTTCGTCACTTTCCTCTTTAATCAAGTCAGGAAGTAAGAAGCGCTGCAATTTTCCTAAACGAGTTCGAGGTAAATCAGCATTTAATATTGAGAAGGCCATAAGCTTTTTATACGGAGCAACGGATTGATTATATTTGTCAATCACATCCTGTTTCATAATATTATGAATGTCATTCTCATTTTTGCCCTCAAGTTCGGCTTTATTTGGAACTATAATCGCTCGTAACTGGTCCTTATCTGCAAACACACCAATATCTGCAACACACGAAGCCATGTTTTCAATCTTGGTTTCAATTTCAGCAGGGTTGATATTTTTACCGGTTGATAATACAATGATCTCTTTCTTACGACCAGTGATGTATAAATATCCATCATCGTCAAGACGGCCCAAATCACCGGTGTATAACCATCCATCCCTTAAAACCTCAGCGGTTTCCTCAGGTCGGTTATAATAGCCTTGCATTACATTTGCTCCTTTAACAGCTATCTCACCATCACGTATTTCAACCTTAGCGACTGATAATATTTCTCCAGGGCTACCAATTCTTACTCTTCCCGGGCGTGTAAAGCTAATCATAGGTGCAGCTTCGGTCATGCCAAAACCTTCCAATACTTCAAATCCTAAAGTGTTGAAATCGCTTCCTACCTCTGGGTCTAATGCTGCTCCCCCGGCAACCATAAACTGCACAGCACCACCAAATTTTTGATGTACTGATTTGAATATTTTTCTTGAGAATGAAATTGAATCTACTTTCTTAGCTAGCGCAAATAGGGTTCTTGCAATGAAACTACTATCGATTTTGGTTCTAATACCTTTACGAATTGCAGCGTACAATCTAGGAACTCCAATGATAATGCTTACTTTATTTTGTTGCAAAGTGTTCATGATATCTTCTGATACCATTGAAGGTGATATTGCAATTGTGGCGCCTACAAATAAAGGTGCCATCATTGTACCCATTAAAGGGAAAATGTGGTGCATTGGTAAAAGCATCATCACCACATCTTTGGCTGAATAAATATGTACTTCGTTTGTTACGGCATCAATATTAGCCATTAGGTTTTCAAACGAAAGCATTACACCCTTAGGGCTGCCTGTTGTGCCGGAAGTATATATGATTACTGCGGTTCGATCCTTGTCTGTGTTAATTTGAGGGAGATCAACTTCTTCATCGATAGGAACAGCTTCATAATCTTCAATAACAAACACTTTGGTGTCGATTGCTGCCTTTTGGATAGCTTCCTCCAAGTGTGTTTTTTTCTCAACTGAAGTATAGACTACCTCAGGGGCGCAATCTTTTAAAATATAAGCCACCTCATCAACCGAAGACATAAAGTCAATTGGTACTACAGTGGCGTTATTTTGCCATCCGGAGTAGAATGCATAAACCCAGCCTACCTGATTTTCAGAAAAGATAGCAACGCGATTGGCGTTAATATCTTTTATTAAATCGGTATAAACCGATATTTTACCATTAAGTTGCTTATAACTAACTTTATTGTCACCACAGACAATAGCCGTTTTATCCCCAGCATTACAAATCATAACTCCTTCTTTGCATTAATACCCACAAATATAAAAAAAACCTATCGCCAACGTACATTCACTCTCTAAACGATTAGATAGCCAGTCAGAACTATAAGTAATCAGCACTAATTTCTTTGTTATTTCCAACAAAAGGCGCAACTGCACGAGTATAGATTCCCTGCACGTACGCAATTGTCATGCCATAGTTTGTTATGGCTACTTTTGATGCCTTTGCTTCTCCAATACGATTGTGTAGTTGTTTTCTGGTTATCATACAAGCTCCGCATTGTACTACTAAAGCATATTCATCAATTGGTCGTTCTACTTTATCCAAGCCAGCCACCACATCATACTCCAACTGTTTACCCGTATAGCCTGAAACCCATCGAGGAATTTTTACCCTTCCAATATCATCGCATGCTACATGGTGAGAGCATGATTCTAAAAGTAAAATTCGGTCACCATCCTTAAGCTCATCAATCCTAGGAGTGTCTTTCAAATAATTTTCGAAATCTCCTTTGAAGTGCGCAAGTAAAATGCTAAAACTAGTTAATGGTATATCCTTTGGAATAGACGCATCAGCTTTCAGAAATATTTGGCTATCGGTAATGGCCAGGGCAGGTTTGATTTTTGTCTTTTTTAAGAAAGTATCTACTTCCCTCTCTTTTAATACAATGCATATGGCATCATTATCTAAGATATCCCTTATTGCTTGTACTTGAGGTAAAATTAAACGTCCTTCGGGTGCTTCAATGTCGATAGGAGTTATTAGTAAAACAATGTCTCCATATGAAATTAAATCACCAACCAAACTTGGAGTAGTATATGATGATTCAGGAATGGATTTCTTTAAAACACTAATTAAGTCTTCAATATCATTATTTATGGCGGAGAAGGGCAAGGTAAATGAGGCTCCCTCTGAACTTACATCATTTAACCATGAATCGCGTACTGGCGATATGTCAACCTTATTATGGAGAATAATAAAAGGTGTATCGTTTAATTTAAAGGCTTTGATGAGGTCAAGCTCAGGTTGTTCCCATTCGTTATTGGTAACTACCAATATGGCTAAATCAACCAGTTTAATGGCTTGTTTTGTTTTTTTAATACGAAGCTCTCCTAATTCTCCTATGTCATCAATTCCTGCTGTATCAATTAATACTACAGGGCCAAAACCAGTTAATTCAAATGATTTTTTAACCGGATCAGTGGTTGTACCAGCATGATCCGAGACAATTGCAATTTCTTGATTTGCCAGACAGTTAATAATTGAACTTTTACCATTATTCCGCCTTCCAAATAATCCGATATGCGGTTTCCTATCTCTACTCATTATATTATATCTTCTTATGCAAAGGTAGGCGAAAAAAGTTTCATTTTAATAGTCTGTTAAGGCTCACATATACAAGATTATAGATGAGGGGAGTGTTTTTTTTGTTCAAAAGTCATATGGATCTATCACCCATTTTGGATGTATAAGTGTCTTTATTATTGAATACGAAAGCGTATTTAGCTATTGGCGCAAGTGAATAGTTTCTCATGGGTTTAGAAAATGGGCTGTGGTATAGGTATTCTGCTGGTATTGACTAAAGGTTTAGGTTAAGGAATTATCCACAGCCCATTTTAAAGTTATTGGTCTAATGCGAAAAATGCCAATAATTACCCTGTACATGCATAAAGATTTTCCTTTAAAAAGATACGGTAGGTTAAAGCATCAATTTGCTTGAATGGTAAAACAGCCATATTATCAAACTTCAGGTGATGTTCGAAACGATTAATAATTAGATCAGCTTCTTTGGCATAAACCGGATATGTGTTTTTAATGAATTGACAACTCTGTCGAATTATTTCAATTTTAACATTATTCTCTTCAGCGGGTTCAGCAAACAATGCTAAACGCGAATGAATCTGTTTTAGGACCTTGGTTTTATTAGCAATACCGAGTTCTAAATCAGTCCATGCTCTTGTTCCTTTCTCAACCAATTTCTTTAGTATTTCATCATGCAATTTCATAGTCGGTATATTAAGTTTCTTCTTTGATTCTTCTGTAGGTTAATTGCAAAAAGTCGCTTTCGTAACACAGTTTTAGAAGTTTTTTTGATTGATGAGTTAAGATCTAATTTGAGAGTGTTTGTAATGTGCACAATTATAGGCAGATGAAGAAATGTGGAGATAGGTGATAACAATCATGATGTGTTAACATAAAATACATTAAGGGATCCAGTTTATGCCTGGCATTGCTAATTCTTAAATGACTGGCAGCCAAAAGAGTGTTGTGATATTGACATTGATGATCTGGATATTACACAGACACCTTTGTCTATTAATAGGCATATATCTTTATCCGAACTTATGGCTTAATTCTGACTGCCTGATTTAAATGGATTGCCCATAAACCTTAAGGCAAATGTTAATATGGCTCCAACGGAAATCATTACCGAATTCAGGTCGGATAAAACGCTCTGTTTAGTAATAACCAGAAATACAACAATGGCCACAGCAATAATTTTAAGAGGTATAGAGTATTGACTCCACCCACTTCCATACTTCCTTAGATCTTCGTTGATGGCTGTCACCTCTTCTTTTTGATGCAGTACAAAATAGGTGAAACTATGGTTGAATAACTTTAGATACGGGCCCATTCGGATAAAACCTTTATCAATTAATTCACTGACCACACCATTTTTATGCATATTAACTATGCTATCTTCAGCAATATCAAATAAAACAGACTTCTCTAGTTTGGTACAACTGGTCCAAAGTTTTAGATAGTAATTTGAAGCCGATTGGTAGATGCGTTCACACATTTCTATTGGAGTTGAAACGTAATCCTCTTCGTTTAAGCCATGTAAAAGATGACTTGGATCTAGCGAGTTAAGAAAACTATTATCTCCAATTTCGTAGTTTAGCCATGTTCGAGCTGATGGATATTTGTCAATAGCTTTATGACTATCAATTTGCTCTTTGGGTTTTATAGCAGGAGGCAGTTGCTGCATAATGGAAGAATAATGAGTTTGAAGGTGTCCCATAATAGAACGAAAGCGTGCGGTTAGGTTTAACAAGCGTATTTCGTCATGACAGTTTCCTTCATCTCCTGCGCCAATGTTTAAAAAAGTATCTTCAATCTGGTCAATAAAATCACGAGGGAGGATAAACGAGAAATAAATAATTTGATTAATAAATCCTTTACCTTTTCTTTTCTGCAAGGCATCCAGATTATTAACAAATATTTCTAACTGATCCAAGGATGCAAACTTTGGATTATGGAACATGATATGAACTACGTCACCATCGAAATTTCCTCCTGACAATTTTTCTTTGAATAAAGAATTATATATTTCCGTAATGCCAATGGTTTTGGCCACTTTAAATAACTCCATTAGTTCAGGATTAGCCAAATGTGAAATTGAAAAGAACGGAGTAACGATGTAAGCTGAATCTTTATTATTATGAGAATGGATATCGGATAGAAGTTGGTACAGGTTTCTTTGTTTATCTATATCTTTCATTTTTGCAGAATACTTCACATACGGAAATAAGAAATAGCCTGCTTTGGTTAGTACCTGCCAAACGATCATTCCAATCAGAATTAATAATAGAATAATGCCAAAGAAAAAGTGATGTGGGATAATAAAATGATCGTCTCTTATACTTATGGCTAAAGGTGGGTCAAAACTCGATTTGAGTTTCTTAATTGGCTTATTAATTCTCAGCTTAAACTCATTGTCATTCAGGCTATATTTGTATAAGCCATCGAAGGAGTTATCGAAGTTTGCAATCGTTCCGGACTCACTTTTAGAAAATGATTCTCTTAAGCTTAATGCTTTCGATCGGGCAGATTTAAAAACTTTTAAGTATTGCTGGTTAGTATATAATGGCTTGCCATTAGGAATAGAGTCATAGATGGATAAACCATGGTAAAATGAGGTGTAGTTGCCTAGTTCCATCCATTTCATGGTATTATGAAAGCTATCGATATTGTTATATGCACTATTTGAATTCACCCATTTTGAAGACTTTTCAAAAAGGAGATCTTGTTTTTTAGCCAATTCTTCGTAGAAATACCTTTGCTGCTTGAGTTGATGTTGCGTATTTTCTTCATTGGAAACCATATAATAAAATGATAGTATTGGAACCAAAATAAGAATAGAAACAGCACTTATAATTAAAGAAATATAGTTTCTTAAATAGAGCTTAGTATCTTGTTTGTCTACCTGTCTGTTAATATCTGCCTTTTCTCGACTGTAAGCATAGTTGATTCCAATGAGAATGATACTTAAAAAGAAGAATGACCAGCTGAACACATGGTAATCTTCTTTAAAAAGCACTATTGGACTAAGCAATACGCTCAAGATAAAAAATAGGAATATACGTATCGATTTTTTTGAGAATGTGGGAGCCTGTTGCCTTAACAGTAAAAAGTTCCAATAGATTACACTTACTCCAACAAGAAGGAAGAAAGTATAAAGATGAAGGAAGTATAATGATTTTAAGAAAGATAGTATGACTATTGTAATTATGACGACCAATAATATTTTAATGTGAAGTGATAATAATGCTATGTAGCGACTGTTTAAATCAGGATTTGGTAGAAAACGTAGGAGGAATGTTAGTCTGGTTTGGTATGGCGTATTACGATTAAAAGCAAGCCTGTAAATAAAAATTCCAAGGGTCCAGATTAAGAGTAAGCTAAGCATGCTGGCAACAATCACTGAATTCGAAAAAAAGTTTATCTTCTTAAATTCCGAGAGATCGTACATAACAATAAGGTGTAGGGGCAGGTCCTTATCGATTGGCGAAACATAGAATTGAGATTGATTTTTTTTGTAATTGGCCTTAAAAACACTTTGAGTTCTGTCTTTAAGCGAAGATTTAAGTATGGCATTTTGATCTAATTCGTCCACAATGTTTTCCCTTAGGTTGTTAAAAGGCTTATTGTGAAACCATACTTTACCGTTGTCGTCAACTATACAAAAGCTATATCCATGTGGTAATATTGTATGATTGACAGAATAGAGTTGTGTAGATAGGCAAAAAACTTTTTCGTTAAATCGAGTCGAGAATACTGCAAAAGGTTTTGCTGTTGTATATGAGTAAATCGATTCCAGCCCAAATTGATGGTTTTTAAAATTAAACCTGTCAGGATTCCTAAAGTAATCTCGCTTCTTAATGTTTGACCAATATGATAAACCACGTTCTAAGGAATGAACCTTACATTCACCTGTATTTTCGCTCGAAATAAAGGCATGTGTTTGGGGGTAATCGTTTAATTGTTTGCGTAAGCTATCTCTTGCTTTATCATCTCCTATGGTGCTTTTTTCAAGCTTATCTGTTATTTTTTTAAGAGTGTCCAGTTGAGTAAGGCAATTGGTCATTTCACTTAAAAAAGTACCTTTAATACTATCAGATAAACTGGAGAGGTGTTCTCCTTCGCTTGTAACATGATGACGAAGTTCGTAATAGCTACCAAACGAAATGAACACAACGCAAATTAAAATTATGCTACCTGCTCCTCCAATGACCAGATAACTTAGGTTGGTATTTGAATATGCTTCACCGGCAGAAGTTACTGTAAGGCGAATTAGGGGCATACTTAAAAGGATCATGGCCACAAAAAACACAATAAAATTAATCAGGTTTCCATCTAATCCTCTGTTACGTGCGGCATATTTATCCTCATCGATATATCCTACTGCATATTTAAAAGCCTGGCCGTTAATTGGGACTAAAAAGGCCAGATAATTTGTTCCTCCTATTGATATGTCTGTGTAGGCTTCATTAGGATTGTTGAGCCAAAGACTATCTAATTTATCCTGCTCTTTTGCTATACTATGATGATTCCATTTAATATTTTTAAAAACAATATCAGAATGAAAGACAGCTATGGAATCGTTAAATAAGGTAACTGCATCAAATTCTTTATTATCCCGTATTATTTGGTGAATACTTGTAATCTTATCGAAGTCTGATTTTTTTGTGGCATAGTAATAATTGCCTTCCAGATTATTTAAATCATCTATTTTTTCCATTTCTACAATTCTATCCAATATGCACCTAATAGAATCTTGAACCGCAAGTGTGCTGTCAAATTCTATTGGAAAGAGAAAGTAGTCATTAATAATAGCCGGGTTTAAGTCTGATGTCTTTAAAAAAGAGTGGTTCTGTTTATTTTTTAATGGGTAAATAGGGTAACTTTTGTGAATGGAGTCTATCATTAAAGCCATCTTGTACTTATTAGCTTCCATTCCGTTTGAGTGGCTTAAATCATTAGTCTCTATGTACCATTCTTCAAACTCTTTCCATTCGTCAAAGTAAAATTTCAGTTTTTCTTTTTTCTCAGCATATGAATTAGTGGCTTTAAAGGCGATGGATGAATAGGAGTTATCGATATCTTCTAAATCATGAGCAATGCGGTACATGGTACTGAAGGCTTCCTGTCGTGTATTGACCTGTTTGGTTTTGCTGGTGTAGAAATAGTAAGCCCCCATTAATAATAATACCAGTAAAGTAGTAGTAACTATTAAACCTGATCGTTTATTGGGCTTCTTCTTAGCCATGGCGGATATGTTATAGTTTGGGACTTAGGCTCGAAATATAGCTTTTATGTAAAGGCTAGTCTTGTAAAAACCTGCCATTTTTATAGAAAATGTGTTGTGTTAAATTATTCTTATGGAAAAAGAATAGCAGAAAACAGAAGCTATTGAAGTATAAGCAAATGGTAGTATAAGAAACTTTTACAAAACCAGACTGTAACGTTAGGAGAGGATAGGCTTTGTATAGTGATTTCTATAGAAGTATTGAATCACATTTATTTTAGAATGTGTATTATTGTTGTATTAGCATTGATTTTAAGGACTTAATACTTTAGAAGAATATTAGAGTCCCTCCTTCACATCAAAAATTTTCTCCAGCTGCCCTTTATTGCTACCAACTGAGATGACAATGATGTATTGACCTGGCTCAATTATTTGATCATCGGTGGGATTTTTAATTACTTTCTCATTAATTACCAATCCAATAAGAATAACATTAATTTCTTTTTTCATCTGCACAAAGGCATCTATATAGCTCATCCCTTTGTAAGGATTCTGACCCGTTACCTTAAATTGCTGGATATCCTGATCTTCATGTTCAATGCTCGTTGAGATTAAATCTTCGGTATATTCAGCTACGTGAGGTTCAAATAAATAGCTGGCAACCATGCGTGATGCTACTTCGCTTCTAGAAACTACATGAGTAATACCCGTACTAATTAAAGTTTCTTTTAAATCTGGGTTACTACAATTCACTATGATATTTAAATTAGGGTATTCTTTTTTCAAATTAAGAACAAAGACCAGAGTTTCGGTATCTTCCATGAAATTCACAAAAACAGCTTTCGTCTTTTCTATATTCACTTTCCCATATGCCTGCATATTATTGTAATCGGCAAACATTCCAAAACATTGGTCATGCGGATATAGGTCTTTAATGAGTTCCAGGTCATTTTTGGAGTTGGTTATAAAAGCAATTTTATGCCCGGCAGGAAAAATCTGATCTGCTACTTTTCTTCCAAAATCACTCCATCCAATTATCATATAATGGTCTTCGAAATCTGTTCCGAAAAAACCTGTCTTTTTCTTTTCCATATAGATGTTTATTCTGCTGCTAATTTCACCAATAAAATAACCAATGACACCAAGGCTCCCTAATATCACGAATAGTCCGGTAACTTTTCCCCAGGGTGTTACCGGGTAAAAATCTCCATAACCGACCGTTGTTAAGGTAACAATGGCATACCACAAGGCATCAGTTACAGATTTAATATTTGCATCCGGAGAACGGCTTTCAAGAACCGAGATAAGATATATCAGACAAAGATAGGTGATGAGCCCAAGCGTTAGTCCGGCTTTCTTCTTCATATTGCTTACTATATTATTGTTCACAACACAATTCTTCTAGTGATGATTCCCATCGAATGCTGTACTCAAGTTGATTGCATTGCTTTTTAAAAATCAGAGCCTTTTCTTTATTGCAACTACTTAATTCAATGTAACACCAGCCGCTTTCAGTAAAAGTATGCAAAGCCAAATGTGATTCGGCCAATAGCCAAAAAGCTGTAAATCCGTTTAACGGAAACTTATGATCGGAATAGTTGAGTACTTTAAAATCACTATGATTTAATATTCCGTCAAAGGTGTTTTTCAAATCGTTTGCCTCTGTCATTTGTATCCAACCTTTCAGATTGAATATTTTAGGAGGTAAATTAATTGGTGTTATCTGGCTCATATTTGAGTTTATATCTCTGTAAATTTAATCATTATTCTAGTACAAATCCCAGTTGCCTTTCAGATAGTATTTGTACAATACTGGATCATGAATTCGGTTGACTCTAACCGAATCATTAGATCCCGGAAAAACATCTTTACCGAAGGATGTGATTAGTTGCATTGCTTCCCGATTAATCCATTGGGTTTCAATTGTTGAAAAATCCAATTTCTGCAATTCGTTTTTCAAATTAACTTTTCGCTCTGTCTTCATACCAAAAGACCAGCCCCATTCTCCTAAGGTGATAACCTGATTATGCAAGGGAACCGTTTTAAAACCTGCATCTTCCATTGTTTTAATTATACAATTGAAGGCTCTAGTGGCAAAATAGGGGCTTCCTGCCTGTGTAACTATTATTCCACCAGGTCGAAGGTGTTTATAGCATATGCTATAAAACTCCGATGAATATAAACGCCCTAACTCAACTGTTCTAGGATCAGGCAGATCAAGAATAATGACATCGAATAAAGTGGCATTGTTGGACAAGTAATGATAACCATCCGTATTGATGATTTCTACTTTATCATTATGCAAGGCCATTTGATTCATCTGAGTTAATATGGGATGCTCCAGTCCCAGTTGAGTAACTGCAGGATCAAGATCAACCAATGTTATATTCCTGACCGTATTGTATTTCAGGACTTCACGTGTTGCACAGCCATCTCCACCTCCAAGTATTAATACTCTTTCAGGATTGGCGTGTAGAGTAAGGGCAGGATGAACTAAAGGCTCGTGATACATTACTTCATCCATGGAGCACAATTGTTGGTTGCCATTCAGGTAAAGCCAATGGTGATCTTCCCATTGTGTGATAACAATACGCTGGTATTTACTCTGTTCAGCATAAATGACTTTATCCTTATACTTAATCTGCTCACCATATTGAATTATAGGATCAGCCATAAAGATACCTGCTATAATTATTGCTGATAAAGCTAGTGCTGCAAGTTTTAACTTATTGAGATATGGTGGATGAATCATTTTTCTCAGAAAAAAGAAAACACCTATTGCTACCCCAAAATTAACGATGCCTAAAAGAAAAGGTGTGTATGTTAATCCCATTATAGGTAGCCCTATAAATGCAAAAAATACTCCTCCTGCTAAACTGCCGTAATAATCGTTTTCAAGAACGTTTGAGATATTAACTCTTAACTCTTCATATTCATTGTTAATGCGCATTACAAGTGGAATCTCCATACCAATAAGAGTTCCGATGAGCATGCAGAAAAAATAGATAAGTATGCCAATGGAATTGGTATAGGCCGAGGCCGTATAAACAATCAAAGGAGAAAAAGCAACCAACAATGAAAGAGAAAATTCAAGAATGAGAAACTTCTCGGTTAATTTGGTTTTGAATACTTTACTGATTCTACTTCCCACGCCCATGGTAAATAACATGGTGGAGACAATCATTGCCCATTGGAAGATACTATCACCAAGGAAATAAGTTGCAAGCGTTGAAAGGAGGTATTCAGCTACTATTCCACTAAAGCCAGTAGCAAAAATTGCTGCTTTGAGGATAGCCGAATATTTGTTTTGGATTTTAATCATATTAAAGATGTTAGCCATGAAGGCTAGAAATGATAAAACCCCGGAACAAACCGGGGTTAAACTATGATCTTTATTCTAATAGTCTTTTACTATGATGGAATTTTATAAACACCATGTTATTAGTATCGAACCACCAATATAAGCAAAGGCTTCAATAATTGCAGCACCAACATTGGGGTGCTCCTGATTAATTATTTCATCCGTTAAGCGTTGTCCTGGAAGCAATATTTTATCAGTTAAGAAGCGCATTACAGGAAGTAATATTATTCCTAAAACTAATTCAAATCCAGCCTCGGTAAAGGTAATTCCCCAACCTTCAAAGTCACCCATTAGGGCATGTCGAATTAAGTTGGCAATTGCAATTAAAGCGCCCGCAAAACCTACCCCAACTGCTACGTTATCCCTTTCAATATGATCATGGACATCAAAAGGTGTTATCAAATGATAGACTTCTGCAGTAATAAACAAGGCCACCTGACCAGCTAACCAAAATACAACAGCTGATGTAATACCTTGGGCTAAATTACCACCTTCACCCGATACTGCTCCAAAAATAATAAGTCCGGACGCTACCGAAATAGCACCTTCTATAATTCCTGTTCCCGAATTTCTATCTTCGATTATTTCTTTCTTCACTGAAAACTTTCGAAGAATGATTTTATCATTTAGCCATATGGAAAGGTTTAGTAAAACGATGGCTAAACCACCATAAATGGCAATGTCAATTATATCATTTACTAATCCTCGCGATGGGCCAACAATTGCACTACCAATCGCTGCTAATAATCCGATGAAGTACCCAACGTGAGCAAAAGAAAAGGCAAGGTTGTCTTTTTCAACAAGCTCTTCTTTTATGCTAAATCCTTTGTTCACCATTTGATATACCAGTTTGCCTATGAAGAAAATAATAAACCCAAGGGCAATATATATTACGGCATCATATAAGATGGTTGAAATCTCTGAAAATGTCATGTTTTATTGGTTTAGGGTTTAATTATTTGCCAAATCCTCCGCTTCGGCTGCGCGATGAAGAACTGCTACTGTATCGGTTTGAACTGCGGCTCTTTTTCGAATAGCTCGAACTTGATGAATAGCTTCTTGACTTACTGGCGGTAGCAGATCTGCTTACCTGGCTTCTTACGTTTTGCTTAAATGAAGATGGTTTATTTCCCCATGTACTGCTCTTACCTGACCCTGCAGAAGTATAAGTTTTGGTTCCGTATACTGTACTACCGGATGGACCATAATAGGGGCGTGATCCATAATAGCCACCTCCACGATAGTCATTCCAATATGAGCGGCGAGCGGGATAAGTCATCATGTTAAACATCGATGACATAAATGCATATTTTCCATAGAATTCCCAAAAAGAAGAACCATTTCGTTCAGTCCATCTTCCATACTTTTCATTTCCAACATAGTGGTTATATCCGGCGGGACTAGCTGTTTTACTAAGTTTACCGTCTTTTTTGCTAACGATTTCCATTCCCATGTTATCCACATTGTCAGAGAAAAATACATCAGGTACCTCTTCCCAGTCAGTAGTTGAAGACAAAATTGTGTCAGGCTTTTCAACAATCACATTATACATGTGATAATATTTACTACTCCTCGAATCCATATCCAGAAGGATAATAGAATAATTCTGTTCGTTATTGTATTTTGTAATTAGTTTATCAACCGGCGTTTTCTGCCAAGTACTCGCTGTAGAATTCCTATCGGAACTTCGACTTGTGCAGTTATTACAGGATCGTAAAACGATAAATCCCAGGATAACAGCTATTATAACTTTTGCTACTCCGTTGTTCATATATTTGTTTGTTAGGTATCTGAATTATATTATTTGTCTTCTCCGGGAAGAATGTTTGAAATCTCGAATTCCTTAACGCTTATGCCTATGGAAGCTTCAAATTCTTTTTCATCCCATTGTTCAATACACAGCAGATGTTTCCCTTCCTCATCCTCAAAATCCCATGATCTGAATTCTTCCCATTCAGTACCTTTAGTAATGTTGTGGAAATAACCTGGTGATTCTTTCTCCAGAAAATAGCTCACACCCTTATAGGTAAGCTTTTTTGGAGGCTGCTGCCGAGCAATTAATGTATCAGTTAAATCGTCTTGTAGAGCACGAACCTTCACTTTCTCCATGAAAGTAATTTCCAGTTCATCGTCTTCTTCTATCCCCAGAAAGCGGGTTGTTTCACCATTATTAATCTGAAATTCCCTGGTGAAAAAGTTATTTCCCCAATCGTATTCCATTATGGCCTCAACTACCCAGGTTGATAAATCATATTCAAATACAAAACCAACATCCAGATCTTGTACCCGGATGTTAGTGCTATCGTAATGAGGTTCTTTCTTTTTAAAAAAATCAAATAATCCCATAAATCAGAATGTTGGACGAATTACTCGCCCTTGTTTTTTAATTTAGCCTTAAGCTCTTCCAATGAGTTTGACGCCTTTACATTCTTTTCGGAAAGAACGCCGTCAATTTCATCATCGATACTTTTGTTCTCCATACTTATTTCGCCATAAGCTTCAGATAAAGCCTCTTCCTGAGCTACTTTTTCCTTCATCTTTTCAAGCATTGAAACAGTACTTGAGCTGTCAATTCCACTTAATTGCTTATTGATTTTTTTCGTTGCACTACTAACGCGAGCACGAGCCTTTAAAGTACGCAATTCATTCTCGTAACTCGAGATGGTGCTCTTAAGCTTTTTAACGTTCTTATCGAGGTTGGCAATATTAGCATCAAATCGGTTCACTTCCTCTTGAGCACGTGAAGCTGCTTCAACGGCCTCTTCTTTTTTACTCAATGATTCAGTAGCCAATCGATCAGCTTCTGCAGGATCTAATTCTCCCTTTTCAGCTTTTTGTAATAGTAAGATGGCTTTTTGTTCATAGTTCTGTGCCATTGACTTACTGGTAGATAAATCTTTTTTACTACGAATGGCCATCGCTTTTACCTCAGCTAAAGCCTGTAGACTATTATCTAAATCTTTTTTAAGATCACGAATGCCTTGTTCGGTCATTTTAATCGGATCTTCTAATTTATCAACCATAGCGTGAGCCTCAGCTTTACCCACGTTAAATATTCTACCGAAAATTCCCATTTCTGTTTTCTTTAAGCTTTTGAATATTCAATTAACTCATCTGAATACTCAGACAACAACAACTTAAGAGAGTTAAGGCTCCCTTCCAACTCATTCAAATCTAAATTCTCTAACTGCAATGTGTCTCTGAAAATGACCTTTTTACCATCTTCATCCAAAACAAAAGCGCCATGTACTATCTGACGGTTCATAGTTAGTAGGGATTTGAAAATATCCTCTGATCCATTTTTAAGTTCAAACAATAAACCTTCGATGATAAGGATTGAATCTTCGCAATCGATAATAAGGTTGGAAATGCCGTCTTCTTCTTTTTCAACAACAACTAATTCTTCAGCTGTATCTTCCGATACTATTCTGTATTCAAGGTCAAGTAAATAGTCTTTAACCTTGTTAAAATGTTCACTCATGTTTAACGTGTTTTATTATTGGTTATGGGACATACCAAATATATAAAAAGATTGTCAGGTTTGAAAGAGGGAATTAATAACTGCAAAAGCATAGGTGTTATGAAAAATCATCATTGAAATAAACGGATCATTCTATGGTAAGAAGTGTATGTGGTAACTAGTATTGCTGGCTTTTATAATAGCGCTCTATTCTTACTTCTTTCATTGCATTGAATGAGCTATTCATAATTATTTTGGATAATTCCTCTGCAAAGTATGGTGCAATCAATCCACCTCTGGAACCAAGTCCATTGAATATTCCAACTTTAGGTGAGTTGGGTAAAAAACCAATAACCGGTCTTCTGTCGTGCATGGTTGGACGAATACCTGTTAATTGTTTATGGATTTGTAAATTCAGATCTGATATTTTTGACCATTGCTCAAGTAACTCATTAAGTTTGGTTTTTGAAGGTGAAAGATCTTTCCATTGGTGCTCAAATGTGGCACCTATCTTATATTTTTCCTGTCCAAGAGGCAAGACGAAAATGCCTTTTAATAATATGTTTTTTAGTTGAAGACCATTAATATGGACATTCAACAATTCACCTTTGGTATGTCTAAAATCCAGATTCTCGAAGAATTCACTATCCATATCTTTCTCACCTCGACAGAAAATAATTCTTTTAGCTCTAATCCCTTTCCATTCAGTTGAGTCCTTCAGCAACCTGAGGTCATTGTCGGAGAAATTTTCATCAATCAGCATCTCGTTTGTTTTCAGGAATTTCCTGTAAGCGCATAATAATAAGGGCATGTTTAAGCGACCACCTTTCTTAATACTGCCGAAGCCAAAAGGAGATTTAATACTTAAAGGGAGTTGTCGTGTTGAAATTGAAGGAGTAACATACTCGTGTAATAGACCTTTTTCAAGTCGTAGTTTCCAGAATTCATCATCTTGTTCACCATATATTTTATCCATCTCGATTTCGTGAAAAATACTTTCATTAAGCAATTCTTCCAACTCTTTGTAAACCGACTTTGCGTAGGGTAAGAATTGATCAACACTCCACGACTTTATCATTCGTTTTATACCAATGGGGTTGATTATACCCGCAGCAACCTTAGATGATGAATTTGCCTGAGATTGGTCCACCACAATATGCTTAATACCATTTTTGTGCAGATGAAATGAAAGCAATGTGCCTGCCAATCCTTGACCTACAATAATGATTTCCTTGGAAGATGTTTTCATTCTTCTATTCATGCAATTTCCCCATTTTGATCAATGAGCTTGTATTTTAGAAGGGATAAGAAAGAAAATGCACAATTGTTCAATTATCTGTAACATGATTACAACTCTGCGTCGCCTTTGAGTTCTATATTTCGGCTTTCAAATAAAAGGAAGAATTTGTAATTCTAAGTACAAAAACAAAACAAATGATAAAACTGTCAAATGTATTAAAGTTTAGCTGCATTATTGTAAGCACTTTGGTATTAAGTTGTGCCTTGTTTTTAGGATGTGTGCACAATAATAATGATCAAAAGTTTAACTTAATTCCGTATCCATCCGAAATTCATGCCACTGGTGGTACTTACATCTTACCAACAAATACATTGACATTTGAAAACGGTTCTGTTGATGCACATTTCCTTACTCTTATTAAATCATCGTTTACTACTATAGAAATCAAGGAAGGAACAAAAGCAAATATATCATGTGAGATAGTTGATTCTGATACTATTAAAAAAGAAGCCTATCAGCTATCAATAAATAATAATGGTGTTGAGATTAAAGCCAGCACACATGCAGGTTTGTTTTACGGTATACAGACACTTCGTCAATTAATCCAGGTTGGAACACAAGGATCATCGAAAATACCGATGGTGGAGATTGTGGATTATCCACGTTTTAAATGGAGGGGAATGCATCTGGATGTTTCCAGACATTTTTTCTCGGTGGATGAAATAAAGCAGTTTTTGGACTATATGGCCATGAATAAGCTAAATACTTTTCACTGGCATTTGGTAGATGATCAAGGTTGGAGATTGGAGATAAAAAAATATCCAAAACTCACAGAAATAGGGGCCTGGCGTGATAATGTTGGATTTTCAGCCAATCAGGATAAAGGTTTGAATAGGATTAATTCTACACCATATGGAGGGTATTATACTCAAGAGCATGTCAGAGATATTGTGGCCTATGCATCTGATCGAAATATTACCATCGTACCAGAAATAGAGTTGCCTGGTCATTCAGCAGCTGCTTTAGTGGCCTATCCTGAATATTACTGCAATAATGCAGGGGCACTTAAAATATGGGATCAGGCTGGAGTTTCTGCAGGTGTATATTGTGCGGGAAAGGAACAAGTATTTACCTTTCTTGAAGATGTTTTGGACGAAACAATGGCTTTGTTTCCTTCTGAATTTATTCATATTGGTGGGGATGAAACGCCAAAAGATACCTGGTTGGCTTGTCCGGATTGTAGAAAGCGGATGAAAGAAGAAGGCGCTCACGATGAGCATGAATTGCAGAGCTATTTTGTAAAGCGAATTGAAAAATATTTAAATACGAATAATAGACGATTAATTGGTTGGGATGAAATATTAGATGGAGGTTTGGCGCCAAATGCGGCCGTGATGTCTTGGAGAGGCGTGTCAGGAGGAATTAAAGCTGCTGAGGCCGGACATGATGTGGTGATGTCGCCTATGTTTCCATTTTATTTTAATCATACACAAAACCACTTAAGTTCATCGCCCGGCCACTCGGGGATAAGTACTTTGAGAGATGTCTATACTTTTCCAATTATTCCAGAAGATGTTTCGGAAGACAACCGAAAGCACATAATCGGGATTCAGGCTAATATGTGGAGTGAATATATGCCTGAATTTAGGCACATTGAGTACAATCTATTTCCTCGTATCTATGCGATAGCGGAACAAGCATGGAGTCCTTCCACACGTTCCTGGGATGATTTTTACTCAAGGGTTCAACATCGTTTAGATGTTGTAAAGGAGGCTGGAATTAATGTCGGTGAGGTCAGTTACCATGTGGATATAAAAGTTAAGCCAAATTATTCAGATAAATCGGCAGATATCGAATTTATAAGTGAAAGATCGGATGCTGTGTTTTATACTCTGGATGGATCAGAACCAAAAGTTACAAGCAAGTTATATACCAAGACTTTTGTGGTGTCAGAAAATGCCCATATTAAGGCGATTCAGTTTAAAGCAGATGAAACTAAAACAAATGTTTCTGAGAAAGAGATTAATTTTCACAAAGCATTCGGTAAGCCCTATAAGCTAAAATATGATCATGCCCCGCAATATGATGGTGGAGGGAACTATGGGTTGACAAATGGATTCTTGGGGGTGATGATTGGTGTTGAAGCTAAGCCGATAGAGGTAATTATAGATCTGGGAGAATTAATGAAGATTAGTAAAATTAATGCGCGATTCAAGAATCAACCTATGTCGTGGGTGTTTAGTCCTGAAAAAGTTAGTTATGCCATATCGGAAGATGGCAGTGAATTTAAATTGGTAAAGGAGATTATTCCGGAGCAAAAGCAAAGTAATGTTAACGAGATTGTTGAATTTTTGGGAGAATTTGAGTTGTCTAACGCAAGGTATGTAAAGGTAGTAGCTAAGAATGTTGGCGTGTGCCCTGATTGGCATCCGGCGGCCGGAGGAAAAGCGTGGTTGTTTTCAGATGAAATTATAGTTGAATAATCCTTTTTGAAACGACTTCCATTAATTTCCAAATGTATTAAGTGTTGTTAGAGCAGGATTGGTTTAAGTCTATTTATGTAAGACTACTTTATTAAATGCAGCGTTTTTTTATAGAAAAGCTCTACTTAAGTGGAAGCGTGAAAAAGAATTTAGATCCCTCTCCAGGCTTGGATTGTAACCTTATTCTGCCATCCAATAATGAAAGCATCTCTTTACATATCGATAAGCCAAGCCCAGTGCCTCCAGTTCGATTAGCAAGTTCGATTTCACCCTGTTTAAAACGTTCAAATATTATTGTTTGTATTTCGGGTTGGATACCTACACCACTATCCTCAATAAAAAACTCAATTTCTTTATCAACCACACTATATCCAAAACTTATACAGCCTTGATGAGTAAATTTAATAGCGTTATTGATTAGGTTATTACATATGCGACGTAGTTTTTCATTGTCGGTGTAAATAGAAATTTGTTTATCATCCTCTTTTACAGAAAGTGTAAAGTGTATTTGTTCTTTCATTAAAGGTGTAAAACTATTGTAGATGCTTTGCATAAATGGGTAGAGGTCAATTTGTTTTTTTGTGACAATTATATTGCCAGATTCAAGCAAGGAGGTATCCATTACATCATTTACAATGGCTAGTAGTTGCTTTGAGCTTTTTAGAATAACATTCAGATATTGTTTTGTTTCAGAGTTAACCTCAGTATGCGTAACCGCTAATTCGGAGAATCCTATAATGGCATTCATTGGTGTTCTTAATTCATGAGACATGTTTTCAATAAACGCCGTTTTAAGTTTCTCATTTTCTTTAGCGCTTGCCTCTGCTTTTCGAATTCGTATGAGGTGTTTTTTTGTAAAGAAAAATAGTGAAACCGCTGTAGCTAGAACATAGAACCATCCTTTATAATGCTGAAGTAAGGTAAGGGTATCCTGATCGTCTGTTATACCGGAAACAAATTGATCAGAGAAGAGTATCCAAACTAAACCTATAATCAAATAGGCCAAAGAAATTCGATATTCAAACGGAATTCTCTTATAAGAAAAGCGATTGTTATTCATTCATAAAGTGCTTAGTACATGCTTAAAATCGTAACGGTATTAAAAGTATTTTATAACACCAATCGCAGATTAACAATTTAGCAATTGGTTTATTTTCCATATTAAGAAAAATAAGAGAGCTAAATTTGCATTAAAAAAATTGAACAGTCAAGCTCTTATCAATTAGCTTGCCAAAATATGTGTCGTTTTATAATTTGTGACAATAAAAAAGCCAAGATTTGTTTAACCTTGGCTTTTATAAGTGATTATTAAATTTTAGAAAACAAGGTTTATACCTAAGCGAGTATTAACGTATTTTGCATTTTTAGGATCTAGAATTGAATTAATGTGGTCAGTTACACAATAGAATTGTAATGGGCCTCCTTTCAGCATAACACCTGCACCAAAATTAGCTGGTGCATTTTTCATGAGTGAATATGTAAACACAGTTGAAAATGCACTTCCAGGAGATAGTCCTGCAGCCAAAGTTGTTTCCGGAATCCATTTGCCATCCAGAATATAGCTTTTTGAAACTGCTCCCAGGCTTAACCAGTTTTTAGGTTTATATTCAGCAGTAACATTAAAACTAGCCATAAGGCCCGTTTTGTATGTAGTTTCTTCTTCTGAAACCTTAAATGAATTTTTGAATTCATCAGCTAAGTCATCCCAATAATTATCATCTTGGCCATCTTCACCTGCTATCTCATCGGAAATATCCATACCATTAAATTCAAATTCACCTTTCGAATAGAATCGTGAAGTTCTTGTTTTCCAATTGATATATCCTAAATCATTTACAGCAGCCCCAATGGTTAATTTGTTAGTTGCTTGATAAGTTAAACCAATATCAAAGCCCCATCCTCTATTGTCATTTGTAAATAAATCTCCACGATCAATATTCTCGTCATAGCTCATTGAACTAACATATCCCTCTTCATCATATTCTACAGAAACGGGTAATGAAGTTTGGAACTCTGCATCTGTATATACTCTCATTGCTCCGTTTTCAAAGGTTTCCATTCCAACATCAAACTTTTGAGATTCAATACTTGCCACACCAAATAAATATTTGGCACGGAATCCAATGGAGAATTTATCACCTATATAGCGGCTGTAGCCTAAAGCAACTTCTGTGTAATTCATTCCATTTAAATACAAACCGGCCAGGCTATGATTAATTGGACGATCATTATCATAGTCCCAATTACCTAGCCTAAGATCTAACAGTGATGAAGGATAATTAATTTTTGCCTTAAATCGGTAGTTGATATCAAATGTAAAATAGGACTGCCCACTGGCGAATCCAAAACCTAATACTTGGATGGACACTTCAGTAGCCAACTGGTTATTATCCTGAAGTGCACCTGATAGGTTATCCAGGTTTACAATTAAGGAATCGGCTCTTAGTCCGCTACCTTGGGTTATAAGTTCTGACCATGAAAATCCGGTGTTTTGACCATTAATCTTGATGCTCCCTAATGCTGGCAACGCAAAGTAGTTTCCCTTAACAGGCCTGAAGGCCGGATTTATTTGACTTGATTGTGGAACGCCATTAAGAAACATAAGTGCGTTGTCTTGCGCAAAGCTACCAAGCGCAAAGGTCAGTATGAATAAGGTAATATATATTTGTTTCATTGTTTTTGAAATTGAAGTGTCAATAGAACTAAAGTTTAATGCTTATAAGCTAACTTCACCTTTTAATGAAATCTGCACTGCCAACTCGTTGTTGGTTAAAATAACCACTGGCTGATTTTGCTCGTAGTTGCTCGACTTTAAGCCTAACCTGATGATTAACTTATCGATTGTATTTAACTTTTCAATTTGCTCTGTATTCAGTTCAATTTCTTCCTTCTTCATTGATTTTCCTGACACTATTCCTCTTGAATCGACTTCGGCTGCATCAATAATGTTGGCTTTAATAGTTTCTGTAATAGTATTGGATTCGCTATCGTAAAAGTCAATAAAAGCTTCTGCTTCAAAAGGAAATCCATTTTCACTATTAATGACTAGTTTGGCTTTTTGAAGCTCTTGAAGTATATCATTGTCCGACATGTCAATTGTGTCGATGTCCAATGTGGAGTTAATTACTACTTCCAAAGGAACTTCAACCACGTATCCCATGTATATTGTGCTTTGATCATCAAGTTCAATTTCTGAACTCAGATCGGCTTCAGGATTTAGTAACAGGTTTCCTGTGTATGTAAATCGTTTAGGGACTTCAAACAAGAAATCTTTGAAATTGGAATTGGTTTTATCGATTGTTATTGTATCTGACACCACATCCAGATGAGAAGGACACTCGCTAATGGACATGAGTTCAGGTGTTATCAGTTCAATGGTCTCTTTTGACTCCAACTCACCGGTAATTTGTGCATCAAATAGCCCTTTAAACGGTGTTGAATTATTAACTAATATTTTAAACCTTGGATCATCAAATTCAATTCCATCAGGAAAGTTATTAAATACGTCGAAATCAAAATCGTATTGACCATTATTAATACTTATTGGTATTTCTCCAATACTGCCTTTTACATAGTTTATATTGAAGTCAGACATGCTTATTGCAATGTTTCCAACAGCATTGGAGTTAACCGTTCCGTTATTCGGTTGAATGCTAACTTCAATTGGAATTTCATTATTACTTAAGTCAAGTCGCATTGTGTAGGTTTGAACTATGCTCTCATTGCTCTGCAAATCAACAGCTATTGCACTATTACTTGACACTGAGCTTGGGAATGTCATGTTCACGGTTATGGGTTCTGCTAATTCGCTCCCAGTCATTGATATAGTATAACTAATGTCAACTGTACTCAGGTTGGCATTTGGAATTGACAGTGGAAAACTTAATTGTTGAGATATTTGCGGTTGAATTAAGAAAGCAGAATAAGGAACCGGTATGTCAACATTTTGAGATGATATCTTAATCATATCATTCAAACCAATATGTGCTACGGAATCGCTTTCCTGAAAGAGCATTATTCTCTCGTTACCGTCGTCGTCAAGATAGTATTTTACGTAATCTGTATCTTCTGATAAGATATCACCCATAGTGATATTTGCAACGGCTAATGGTAATGCGATACCTGTAGTTAAATTAAACTCATCTGATAATTTGTCGGTGTCGAATTCCTCCCCAATACAACTTGCCAATAACCCAATTAACAGCAAGTTAATCCACGTTCTTTTCATCTCTGTAAATTTTTTTAAGCCCAATAGCTGGGCTTACTCCCCCTTTATGATAGTTGTCTAGATAATGGATGTAACGAAGCTAAATTTGTAAGGTTTCATTCTTTTGATCTTGATTTTATAGAAAATTATAACGAATATGTAAGTTCATTTAAACTTAAGAGATATGAGTCTGAAATATAACATGGTTGGTTGGTTTGAAATACCGGTGAGTGATATGGATAGAGCCATTGATTTTTATAAAAATGTATTTCAAGTTGAAATGGATCAGCAAAAAATGGGTGATGTCAGTATGGCTTTTTTTCCATGGGACGAAGAGTTGCCTGGTGCACCTGGAGCTTTAGTGCATTATCCGGATGAATATCAGTCATCGCAAAGTGGGGTCCTAATTTATTTTTCATCCTTAAGTGGAGACTTGAACGATGAATTGACTAGGGTTGAGAATGCAGGTGGTAAAGTAATCTTACCTAAAAAGTTGATTGCCGAGGATATTGGCTATATGGCTTTGTTTTTGGATTCGGAAGGAAATAAAATGGCCCTTCATAGCAAGGCATAAAAAAAGGAGCCCACAAGGGCTCCTTTAATGTATATTCATACTGCTATTTATTCGAACATGTTTTTCATGCGGCTAAAAAAGCTTTCGTTATCACCATTTGATGGATCAAAACTTTCCGAACCTTGCATTTTTTCAATCGTCTTACGATCTTCTTTTGAAATATTCTTTGGTATAAATACCTGTATCTGTACTAAAAGATCTCCTCTTCCGTAACTGTTAACTTCAGGTAAGCCTTTTCCTCTCAATCGTAAAATTTTTCCTGGCTGTGTGCCCGGGTCAATTTTTACTTTTACTTTACCTTCTACCGTAGGAATCTCAACAGGAGTTCCTAGAATAGCATCTGGTATACTAATGTTAAGGCTGTAAATTAAGTTGTTGCCGTCGCGAACTAAATCAGGGTGTTTTTCTTCTTCAATAAGAACTAACAAGTCACCGTTTATTCCACCTCGGCGAGCAGCATTTCCTTTTCCTGAAACAGATAATTGCATACCTTCTTCAACTCCTGCCGGGATATTTAGTGAGATAATTTCTTCATCTCTTACAATACCTTCACCAGCACATGGAGCACACTTATTGGTAATTATCTTACCTTCGCCACCACACGTCGGACAGGTAGAGGCAGTCTGCATTTGACCAAGTATCGTATTTGATACTCTTGTTACCTGACCTGATCCGTGACATGTTGAGCAATTGCTGTAAGATGAACTGTCTGCTGCACCTGTACCGGTACATGAGCTACACTCAACATATTTTTTTACTTTAATCTTCTTTTCAGCCCCATTGGCAATTTCTTCCAGATTAAGTTTAACCTTAACTCGAAGATTAGAACCTTTATTTACTCTACGGCCACCTCTTGACGAACCACCGCCAAAACCACCAAATCCGCTAAATCCGCCGAAGCCACCGCCTCCAAAAATATCTCCAAAATGAGAGAAGATATCATCCATTGACATGCCGCCACCGCCAAATCCACCACTGGCAGCACCACCAACACCTGCATGACCAAATTGATCATAGCGTTGACGCTTTTCAGCATTGGAAAGGATTTCGTAGGCCTCTGCTGCTTCCTTAAACTTTTCTTCCGCAGCGCTATCTCCAGGATTTTTATCTGGATGGAATTTTATGGCCTTTTTACGATAGGCTTTTTTGATTTCCTCTGCTGAAGCACCTTTTGATACTTCTAATATTTCGTAATAATCTCTTTTCGACATCTGTTTTTTTATTTACTCTCCAACAACAACTTTAGAAAAACGGATTACCTTATCATGAAGAGTATACCCTTTTTCGATGCAATCAATAACCTTACCCTTCATTTCTTCTGTTGGAGCAGGTATTTTAGTAACAGCCTCGTGGAGGTCCGTATCGAATTCTTTTTCCTTGGCTTCGATTTCTTTCATGCCCTGCTGAGCTATATATTCACCGAATTTATTATAGATTAATTTAATGCCTTCCTTAAGAGCATCAATATCTTTGGCTTCATCAATATGCGCAAGCGCTCGGTCGAAATCATCCACAACAGGGAGAAGAGCAAGAAGCAAACTTTCACCGGCCGTTTTAGTCAATTCCATCTTTTCTTTCAAAGTCCTTCGGCGATAGTTATCAAACTCGGCACTTAAGCGAACATACTTGTCGTTTATTTCTGCCAACTTTTCAGCTTGTATTTCTTCTGCTGATTTTTTCGGAGCTTCAGCCTCAGGAGCTTCTTCTACTTCTTGTTTCTCAGCTGTATCTTGATCTTTAGCCTCCTCAGTTGTTTCAACTGTATCTTTTATTTCCTTTTCAGCTTTGGCAGTCTTCTGCTCATCCTTCTTTTTTGATGACTTCTTAACCATTTATATTTTTGTTTATTTATTCTTATTCAGGGCAAAAACAATTAATTTGAATTGCTTCGCGCGCAAAATTATACAAATATTTTGCCATCTTGGTCTTATTGGTCAAATTGGCAGACATTCACTTTTAATATCTAACATCGCTGTAATAATGACAAAAAGGCAACTCCTTGCGATTAGGAATTGCCTTCAAGATGTTATGCTGTCAGTGTTACTTAACTAATTCTTTCAGTTTTGCCTCCAAATAAGGGCCTCTTAAATTTTTAGCTACAATAACTCCTTTATCATTTATAAGAAAATTACTTGGAATGCCTCGAACATTATAAATCGTCGCAGGTCGCGTTTGCCATCCAGCAAAATCACAAACATGATAATCCCATGTTAGTTTATCTGCTTTCATCGCATCTGTCCAAGCTCGTGAGTTTTTATCCAAGGACACACTGAATACTGTAAAACCATTACCTTCCTTAAACGATTTTTCCTTGTAATTCTGGTAGGCTTTAACAACTGTAGGATTTTCGTGTCGACATGGTCCACACCAGCTTGCCCAAAAATCGATTAACACCATTTTTCCTCTTAATTCAGATAATTTAATGGTCTTACCATCCGGTGTCTTCATTTTTATGTCAGGTGCAATTTGTCCAATTTCAACACCCTCTTTTTGAGCCCATATGTTACCATTAGAGATTAACGTCAATAGCAGAATAGCTCCAATGGAGTTAATTATTTGTGTCTTCATAAAGTTTGATTTAGAGAATTAAATCGCAGAAAGGAAGGAAAGCGATTTTTCAATCTTTGAATACTCAGCGTCTTTAATAACTATACGCCCTTCGCCATCAATAAGAATATTAATGGGATTGTTGATGTCATACATTTTGGCAATACTACCATCTTTGCCTGCAAAATCACAGATATGTTTGAATTCTGTGGTTTCGTCTTGTTCAATTGCCAGATTAAGTGGAGACTTAAATCTATCCAATGAAACACTTATCACAACAAGGTCTTGCCCTTTGTGAAAGTCTTGTTTAAGGTAATCAGAGCGAATCTGATTAAGGTGAAAGTTATTCATTCTCGATTGAGCATGATATGATGCCCAAAAATTCAGAATTACCATCTTTCCACGGTAATCGCTAAGGTTGAATGAACTCCCATCAATTAACTCGGTATGGATACCAGGCGCTTCGTTACCTATCTCTAGGCCAATTTCAGCAGCTTGATTATCATCCATGAACGATAAAAAACCCACCCCCACAAGTACAGTAGCTAATATTAATTTTAGCTGCTTCATAAGAATCTGTTTTGATTAAAAAACGATGTAAAGTTTAAAAAATTAAGAATGCGATGCTGTAGTTTTAGATGAACATACTCTAATATGTGATTAGCGTATTAATTGTGGAAGCAAAATTATGCAGGGTTACAAAAATGAGCAAGAAAAAAGGGCTAGGATATAAGGTTTATATTTTTATATTAGGTGGAGAATAGAATTATATATATCAGTTAATCAGGTTAATATAAAATCAAAAAGGTGAATTTTAGGCGAAAAACATACTTAGAATAGTTCTAAATAGGATAATTTTCATCCCTAAGGTTTCCCAAAAAATGTTAAAAAACTAGTAGATTTTCTTAAAAATAACCTAGTTGATTTCAGTTCGTTTGATTTTGGCGCCTAAATTTTGCAATCTGATATCAATGTTTTGATAACCTCTGTCAATTTGTTCGATGTTCTGAATCGTACTTTTTCCTTTAGCAGATAAAGCGGCAATTAAAAGAGCTACACCTGCGCGAATATCAGGCGAAGTTAATTTGGCGGCACGTAGAGCAGTTTCTTTATTTAAACCAATAACGGTTGCCCTATGAGGGTCGCATAATATGATGCGTGCTCCCATGTCGATTAGTTTATCAACAAAGAATAAGCGACTCTCAAACATTTTCTGATGAATAAGTACACTTCCTTTAGCTTGAGTAGCTACCACAAGAAATACACTTAGAAGATCCGGTGTTAAACCAGGCCAGGGAGCATCAGCAATTGTCATGATGGAGCCATCTATAAAGGTCTCTATTTCATAACTGTCCTGAGCGGGGATATAAATATCATCACCTTGTATCTGAAGTTTTATTCCCATTCGTTGAAAAGCCATAGGGATTACTCCTAGGTGTTCAACTCCCGCATTTTTTATAGTTATTTCAGAACTGGTCATCGCAGCCATTCCAATAAAACTACCTACCTCGATCATGTCAGGTAGGATTTTATGAATACAGCCTGTTAACTCAGTCACTCCCTCAATATGAAGTAAATTAGATCCAATGCCCGTAATTTTAGCGCCCATCGAAACCATCATTCGGCACAATTGCTGAAGGTAGGGTTCGCATGCTGCATTGTAAATGGTGGTTTTACCCGGAGTAAGAACAGCTGCCATGGCTATGTTAGCAGTACCGGTAACCGATGCTTCATCTAAAAGCATATAGGTACCTTTCATTTCAGATGCTTCAACGGTATAAAAAATATCCTGAGCATCGAAATTGAATTTAGCTCCCAGCTTTTCAAAACCTATAAAATGGGTATCAAGGCGACGGCGACCAATTTTATCACCACCGGGCTTTGGAAAATAGGCTTTGCCAAAACGCGCAAGAAGAGGGCCCATTATCATAATAGAACCACGAAGGGAAGAAGCACGTTTTTTAAATTCCTTACTTTGAAGAAATTCAAGGTTGATATCATCTGCCTGAAATTCACATGACTGTCTGTCTGTACGATTTATTTTAACCCCCATTTCAGCCAATAAATCAATCAGATTATTGACATCAACAATGTCGGGGATGTTGTTAATGGTTACTTTTTCGGAAGTAAGTAGTACAGCGCAAATGACTTGTAGGGCTTCGTTTTTAGCTCCTTGTGGGGTGATGTCCCCCTTTAAACTAATTCCACCTTCAATTTCAAAGCAGTTCATTCAAAATCTATTTTGGTTGTACGATAAAAGTAATTATTTTTTATCGTTACTACGCTTTGGGTTGCGCTTTTTGTTGCTTCTATTACGGTTCTGATAATTTTCCTTTATTTCAGGAAGCTTTACATTTTCATCAACCGTTAATTTACCACCTGATAAACGCGTT
Source organism: uncultured Carboxylicivirga sp. (assembly GCA_947503525.1). Taxonomy (GTDB): domain Bacteria; phylum Bacteroidota; class Bacteroidia; order Bacteroidales; family Marinilabiliaceae; genus Carboxylicivirga. The sequence continues at coordinate 1,115,572 of CANNEA010000002.1, forward strand.
AGATCACTGAAAATTTTATCATCAGTAACAGAATCTTTATTCCATTGAGAAAGCGACTTTTTCATGTGGCTGGCTATTAGGATGATTAAGTGCTTTTTCTGCTCTTCATCTTCCAGTTCAATAGCTTTGGCAATCATTAATTCAACTAACTCGCCATAGTGTAGGTAGCTAATCTTACTGTTTTTGTAAGGTACTTTCTCAGGCCTGGCATTTAGAGTTTCCACTTCCGGCATAGGATATGGGGTTTCAATATCCAATTTAAAATCAGACATGATGGCCAGATGATCCCATAGTTTATGCTTGAAGTCATTTACATCACGTAAGTGAGGAAACATGTTTCCCATTATGCCAATGATAGTTCTGGCACATTTGGTACGTTCTTCACGGTCTTCAATTGTAATGGCATGGTTAACCATCTTCTGAATATGGCGGCCGTATTCTGGTAGAGCCAGATCTTTTCGGTTCGAATTATAGTCCATTGATTTTAAGATTCTGCTTAAACTTTGTTATACTTCCCAACGGTTGGTTGTTCTACGGAAATGGTTTTGTTCCTTTCGGAGGTAGGTTACACTATTATTAACTAGACAGGTAACTAATGCTACAAAACTAAGGCAAAATTTTAAGTTTGGCAAATTTGAGTAATAATTGTTTTTGCCCCGCATTTTTAAATAGTACGGTTGCTTTTTTATTGGGTTCAACTCCTTCAACATTAATAACCTTCCCTTGGCCAAAGCGCTCATGTTCAACCATTACACCAGTAACGATTTGATCAGAAGATGCCGCATTAAAATTCAGCTTTATTTTCGCTTGTTCGTTTGAAGATGAATAATTCATTTTTATTTTAGGAGATTCACTACTTCTCGAAGATCCAAAACTTCGCGCAGCAGGTCTTTGAAATGTGGATGATTTGCTGCCTGCAATATCATCAGGATTAAGTTCAAGAAAGGCCTGATCAATATCACCGATAAATCGGCTTGGACGGCTATAGGTCAGTTCACCATACTTGTATCTCGATCGGGCAAATGAGATGGTAGCATTTTCTTCTGCTCGCGTAACAGCTACATAAAACAAACGGCGCTCTTCCTCAAGTGCTTTTTCACTATCCACCGATTGTAGCGAGGGGAAAAGTCCTTCTTCAACGCCAACTATGTATACATTTTTAAATTCAAGTCCTTTGGCTGAGTGAATGGTCATCAATGTAACCTTATCAATGTCTTCTTCACTTTCATTATCCTGATCGGTTAATAAGGATACCTCTTCCAAAAAGTTAACCAAATTTGGTTTTAAACCTTCTTCCTTTTTGGTGTCGCTAAAATCCTTAATCCCGTTTAATAATTCATTGATATTATCAATTCGTCCTTGTCCTTCAATTGACTTATCGCCATGTAAATCATGCATTATTCCACTCGATGAAGCAATTTCTGCAGCAAGCTCATAGGCCGATAGTTGCTCAAGCTGCGCTGTGAACCGTGTAATTATGGCAACGAATGCATGCAGTTTTTTCAGAGTACCGGCATTGACTCCTAATTGCTGAGAACTAGAAGTTAATAATACATCCCATATGGTTTTACCGGAAGTGTCGGCTGCAACTACAATTTTATCCATTGTGGTTTTGCCAATGCCCCGTGCCGGATAATTAATGACCCGCTTTAAAGCTTCCTGGTCTGCAGGGTTAACAGTAAGTCTAAAATAGGCCAGCAAATCTTTTATTTCTTTACGCTGATAGAAGGAAAGGCCGCCGTATATTTTGTAAGGCAAGTTCTTTTTTCGAAGGGCTTCCTCAAATACCCTTGATTGCGCATTGGTACGATAAAGAATAGCAAAATCCTTAAAACTCTGTTGATGACGCATTCTTTTGTCAAAGATGTCATTCGTAATTAAGAAGCCTTCTTCAACATCAGAATAGGCCTTTAATATCTTAACCGGATTGCCTACCGCATTGTCAGAGAAGACATTCTTTTTAATCTGTCCTTGGTTTTTAGAAATGATGCTATTAGCAGCGTTCACAATATTCTGTGAAGAGCGATAGTTTTGTTCCAGCTTAAAAATATTATAACCTGGGTAATCGTTTCGGAAGTTAAGGATGTTTTCAATTTTAGCTCCTCTAAAACTGTAAATACTCTGTGCATCATCGCCAACAACACAAATGTTTTTATGGATCTCTGCCAGTTTTTTTATTATCAGATATTGCGAAAAGTTGGTGTCCTGATACTCATCCACCATGATGTAGTCGTATTGACCCTGATACTTTTTAAGAACATCGGGAAAGTCACGAAACAAAATGTTTGTATTCAAAAGTAAGTCATCAAAGTCCATTACTCCTGATTTGAAACATTCACGCATGTATTGCGAATATATTTCGTAAACCATCGGAATTTGTGCAGCCTTGTCAGCTGCAATTCGATTAACATCCCTTGTATAGGCTACCGGTGCAATCAAATCATTTTTTGCAGCAGAAATTCTGGAGAGCACACTTCCCGGCTTGTAGGCTTTGTCATTCAGCTTCATTTTTTTAATGATGCTCTTGACCAGATTTTTTGAGTCGGTGCTATCGTAAATGGTAAATGAAGACGGATATCCGAGGTGTTTCGATTCAAAACGTAATATGCGAGCGAATATTGAATGGAAGGTTCCCATCCATAAACTAGAAGCATTGTGCTGCCCAACAACAGTCGCAATTCGTTCTTTCATCTCTTTTGCAGCTTTGTTGGTAAAAGTCAGCGCAAGTATTCGATACGGCTTTACACCTTGTTGCAACAAATGTGCAATACGATAGGTCAACACTCTCGTTTTTCCTGATCCGGCACCGGCAATAACCAAAGAGGGGCCCTTCGTCTCCACAACTGCAGCCCTTTGGGCTTCATTCAATTCTTCCAAATAATTTTGCACTTCCTATTTCTTGAGATGAAAACTCGAATATGCAAAAATATAAGTTCATTTGGGAAAATGAATTGAGGAGGCATTTTTTTATTCATTTTTGTGAAGATTGTTAAAGTGCCTAATCTCTTTTGTTTTGAGGTAATAAGTATTGGGTTTTTACCGTTTAAAGAAATATTATAGCTTTGGATAAAAATGTAACATATAGGCCAATTTTAATTAATTTATTGATGAGCCATCTTTTTAAGAAACTTACTTTATTACTTGTTGTGGGTTGTTTACCATGGTATATGCATGCCCAAATAACTTCAAACGCTTTTTTCTCGGAGCAAACGGTTTATCCTAATGGGAACAATGATCCGGTTTTTTACTATGCGGATATCAATGGAGCTCAATTAAGCATGACTTCAGTTACGAGTAGTACATTTACCTGGTATGCGTATAATGGCGCAAGCGGTACATTTGACAATGTGGTACAAACAGATGCCGGTACAACAATGTCAACATTGCTTACAATCGCTGAAAATGGTTATCGTGTTGAAGTGAATTCAGGTGCTGGCGCAGTGGATTATTATTGTTGGAATTTTGTCCCTGTCATACAATTAGATTCAATTGGAGTGCCGTCAGAAACTTGTAATAATGTACGACTTACGGCCTATTCAAAATCAAAAACATTAGTATATTATAATCATAAAGATGATGGAAGTGCCATTAATGTTGATTATGGCTATTTATGGACATCAGTGCCAACGGGTCCAATGGATCAGGAGCAAGTTGATTCAAAATTGATAGCCGCACCAACGGATGATACCGAGTATAGTGTTGAACATGGTGCTAAATTTGCACCATCTTTAACTCCGGGTGTAGCAAGTTATGAATATGAATCTATAGCTGTTGAAGCTTCCTTTGAATATGAAACAGAAGGCACAGCTGATAACGAAGCAAAAGAAGGATCGGCGCCTTTAGTGGTTCGTTTTTCGGATTCCTCATTAGGAAAGGTTTCGGATTGGGAATGGACCTTTGGTGAGGCAGGTAAAGATTTTGTGCCTGATCCGATATTTACTTTTCAAAAAGCAGGAGAGTATCCGGTTGTTTTAATTGTTAAAAACCTGGATAGTGAGTGCGAATCAGAAACAGCTCCGGAAATATTTACTGCCAATGAATTGGTAGTTAAAGTTCCCAACGCTTTTACCCCATTTAGCAGCCCTGGTCAAAATGATGAGTTTAAAGTACTTTATCGTTCGGTGAATAAGTTTAGTATGGTAATTTATAACCGCTGGGGACGAAAAGTGTATAGCGGTAGCAATCCAGCACAGGGATGGGATGGAAGAATCGGTAGCCAAAAGGCAGAACCGGGCGTTTATTTTTATACCATAGAAGCGCAGGGATTTAATGAGGGAGAAAATTTAAAATTGGAAGGAGCCGTTCATTTAGTGGTGAATTAAATTAAAAGATACTTTAAAACAAAAGGGGTTGATCGTTATGATCAACCCCTTTTGTTTTTTATCCAGATTAAATATTAATCTTCGTTTTGCTCTGCTTCAAAGGCCTTCATTAGTTCAACCTGAATTTCTGGAGGTACTTTATCGTATTGAGAAAATGACATGTTGTAGAAAGCACGACCACCGGTAATACTACTTAATGAAGTAGAATACTTGTTCATCTCCTTTAAAGGTACTTTAGCTTTAATTACTTCAAAGCCTTTTTCACTCGACATGCCTTCAATTAATGCACGACGTCCTTGAAGGTCACTCATTACATCACCCATGCGATCACTAGGAACCTTCACCTCTACATCATATACAGGCTCCATAATCTTTGGCTTAGCATTTTTAAAGGCATCACTAAAGGCGTGACGACCAGCTAATTTAAATGAAATTTCATTCGAGTCAACCGCATGCATCTTACCATCATATATAAACACTCTGATATCACGAGCATAAGATCCGGTCAGAGGGCCTTCCTCCATTTTTTCCATTATTCCCTTGAGAATTGCAGGTAGGAAACGTGCATCAATAGCACCTCCAACAATACAGCTATTGTAAACCAATTTACCACCCCATGGTAATTCAACTACATCCGTATTCTTAACATTAAGTTTAATTTCCTGTCCGTCAATTTTCATTGTGGCCGGAGTCGGCATGTCTTCGTAGTATGGCTCAATAATCATATGCACCTCACCAAACTGACCTGATCCACCAGATTGTTTCTTATGACGATAATCAGCTCTGGCAATTTTCGTAATGGTTTCCCTATAAGGTATCCTGGGATTAAGGAATTCGATTTCTATTTTATCATTGTGTTCGATACGCCACTTCATAGTGTTCAAATGGAACTCACCCTGGCCGTGAACAAGTATTTGCTTAAGCTCTTTTGAGTACTCTACACTTAAGGTTGGATCCTCTTCGTGTATGCGTTGCAATACTTCTCCAAGTTTTTCATCATCACTTTCGTTAACTGCGTTAATGGCAGCTCTGTATTTTGGATTTGGATAATCAATAGGATCAAAAATGTATTCAGTCCCTTTTTCATTAAGGGTATGGTTGGTGTGAGTTTCCTTCAATTTAACGGTTACTCCAATATCACCAGCAACTAATTCGTTTATTTTGTGCCTGTTATTTCCAGCAACACAATACATTTGAGCTATGCGCTCTTTGGCATTTCGGTTGGCATTAATTAAATCCATACCTTCCGTCACTTTGCCCGACATTACCTTAAAATAAGATACTTCGCCTAAGTGAGGTTCAATGCTTGTTTTAAATACGAAAATGGAAGTTGGTCCCGAAGGATCACATTTCACTTCAACTCCTTCGTTAGTCGAAGGTATTGGCATTTCAGATACGTTAGGAACAACGTTTCCAAGAAATTCCATTAATCGGCGACCACCCATGTCTTTTTTTGCTGAAACACAGAATACCGGAAACATATCGCGAGCAATTAATCCTTTATGGATACCTTGCCTCATCTGATCTTCATTTAAAGTGCCTTCTTCAAAGAAAAGCTCCATTAAAGGCTCGTCATTTTCGGCAGCCGCTTCAACTAAAGCATTATGTAATTCATTGGCCTTGTCTTTCTCACTGTCAGGAATCTCTAATATCTCTGGTTCTCCTCCGTCAGCAGCCCACTGGTACATTTTCATTTTCAATACATCAATAACTGCATTGAAATCGTTTCCAACGGTAACAGGATATTGTACTACAATAACTTTATTGCCAAAAGTTTCGATCGCATTCTCAAGAGTTTGCTCGAAATTGGCTTTCTCATGATCCAACTGGTTCATCAGAAAAATCACCGGCTTATTGTATTGCTCGGTATATCTAAATAAATTTTCAGTACCTACTTCAACTCCCTGAGTTGTATTCAAAAGCATTAAAGCGGTATCTGTAACGTTTAAAGAGGTGATTGCTCCACCAATAAAGTCATCCGAACCTGGGCAGTCCAGAATATTAAATTTTCGACCCTGATATTCAGTAAACAATACAGATGAAAAAACCGAGTAGCCATATTCATGTTCAACCGGGAAATAATCTGACACAGTGTTGTTACTTTCAATATCACCTCGTCTGCTAATAACACCACCTTCGAAAAGCATCGCTTCTGCAAGGGTGGTTTTACCCGAGCCGCTGCTACCAAGGAGCGCTAAATTTTTGATTTGATCAGCCTGGTATACTTTCATAAAACTTGATTTTAAGAATTTGTTATTAAATTTTAGGTAATCTATGGGTATGTGTAAAATTAATAATATTTGAATAAGAATCAAGTTAAAGATGGCCAAAGTGAAATTGCAAAAGCTTATTTATTTTGGTTATAAAATATACCAGCTTTGAGTCAAGTAATATTGCCCATTATTCGCTGTAAGAATGACAAGTTAGGAAGTGATAAGTGGGCTGTTAAAGTTATTTAGTTGAAATTATGAGTTATAATACGTAATTTGATCAGATACATTCTAATTAACCTCACTGATTATGGTACTAGAAGGAGAAGCAATGAAGCTAAAGGTTATTATTGGGGAGGAAGGTATTGTATATCAACGACCATTGCACGAAGCTATCTTGTTTGCGGCAAAAAAATATAAAATGGCTGGGGTGACCATTTATAAAGGTATGCTTTCATATGGTGCTGATAGCATTATTAATAATGTTAAAGTTTTTGCTACTTCAAATGAGTTACCGGTCATTATAGAAATGGTAGATCGAGCAGAAAGAGTTTACGATTTTTCTGAGATTGTTTCCAAGCTCATGGATAAAGCCGGATGTGGTGGGATTGTTTACGTTGAGAGTGTTGATGTGGTGGCTTACAAAAAAAGTACCGAGTAATTTCTATAACATCTTCGTTATGCTTTATGGTATGATTATATTTGGCATCCAAATGTATTCTTATGAAGAGCTATAGATTTATCCTATATATTATATTATCAGTTTGCTTTAGTGTATCTGCTTTTTCACAGCGACGTATTGCGTCTCAAAAACCAAAACTTGTGGTTTTTCTTCTGGTTGATGAATTAAGTACTGATCAACTGGTGGCTTTTCGCGATAAGTTTTCTGATGGAGGCTTTAATCGGATCATTGATGGAGGTTCTTTTTTTCGTCATGCATCATTCCCGGCAGGATCGGTTTATGCTGGTTGTAACTTGTCAACCTTTTACACCGGGACTTTTCCAGCGACTCATGGGATTATTTCTGACAGATGGTTTGATCGTTTGAAATATAAGGAAATTAAAGCAACAGGATTTGATAAAGAAGCTGGTCTGAGACCTTCTGTAGATAATCTTTTGGCTTCCACTCTTTCAGATGAGTTAAAATGGATGTATAACGGACAGTGTAAAGTTACATCCATTGGTTTTAATAACGATATTCTGGTTTGGACGGCAGGGCATAAGCCTGACTATATTTATTATGCAGATGCCACAACCGGAGATATTGTGCTTAATGCAGACTCGATTGAAACGCCTATGCCGGATTGGGCCAATGAATTCAATACCAAAAAACTTCTGGACGTCTATTGCGATCGTCAATGGGGGCCTATAGCGGATCTAAAAAAATATCATCAACTAAAGTATTTTAGTGAAGACTTGCCGGAAGGACATAGTTTCCTGTATTCATTAAAAAAGACAAAAGGGAATGAACCTTACAAAATGGTGATGCAATCGCCATATGGGAATAAATTAATTCGTGATTTTTCAATTGCACATATTTTGAATGAAGACTATGGTAAAGATGAAATTCCAGATATTATTACCATCCAGTTTACGGCTAAGTCAGCTATTCGAAGTAATGCATCTGCTTTTGAAGCCGAAACAGAGGATATGCTTTTACGTCTCGATCGCGAGATTGCAGATATGATCAATATTATCGATGAAGAAGTTGGATTGGAAAATACCCTTATTGTTACTTCTGCAATAGGAGCTCCCGTGCGTTCAATGGAGGACAATGAAAGAGTGAATGTGTCCACTGGTTTATTTAATGGGAAAAAAGCAGCGTCTTTGCTTAACTTATATTTAATGGCATTGCATGGACAGGGAAAGTGGGTTCAAGCTTATCATGACGGACAGATCTATTTAAATCATGAATTGTTGGAGCAATCTAAAATGTCCATTAAAGAGTTACTGGATCAATCAGCAAAATTTTTAATGCAGGTAGAAGGGGTGGCATATGCCTTGCCTGCTGCAGAATTAATGGCTTCAACTTCTGATTTAGCATCGATGGAAAGTTTGAAATTAAATTATCATCCGAAACGTTCCGGAGATATAATGATTAGGTTGCAGCCAGGTTGGAATGAGCAAATCGAAGGTGAGTCTCCGGTTAACAGACACTGGACAGATGCTCGATTACCATTGATCTTTTATGGATGGAAAGTGGGACGAAAGAATGTTTACCAATCTGTTTCAATGACAGATGTGGCGCCAACTATTTCTTCATTTTTGGAAATTCCTTTTCCTAATGGATGTGAAGGAAAACCCTTGAAGGAAGTACTTCCATAGTATGTTACTTACCGGCAATAGCTGAGTTGATGGATGATTTTATCTCAGTAATATTAAATGGTTTTCTAAAGTAATCCAGTATTAATCCACTTTCTAGTGCATGATTTATTTCTTCGGTAATTCCAAAACCGGTCAATATAAAAAACTTCTTTTCAGGATATTTTTCCTTCGCAATCTTAATAAACTCAATGCCATTCATTTTAGGCATTTTCATATCGCTTACAATAATTAAGGTGTCAGGATGTTTTTCTAATAATTCAAGCCCTTCAAATCCATTAAAAGCCGTATGTACTTCAAATTGTTTCTTGAAATTAATGGCAAATAATTGAAGGTTAAGTTCCTCATCATCTACATACAATAACTTTACTCTATTACTCATACTAATTGTGGTTTGGCAATTTAATAATGATCGTTGTTCCTTTATTTAACACAGAATCAACTTCTAATGTTCCACCATGGTTTTGAATAATTGAATAACTTATTGATAAACCCAAACCTGTTCCCTCTCCGGGTGATTTAGTTGTGTAAAAAGGATCGGTTACTTCGCCAATGTTTTCTTCGCTAATTCCAATGCCATTATCTATTGTTTCAATAACAATAGTCTCTTCTTCAATTCTCGTAGTAAGTTCTATTATGCCATTATTATTGATTGCCTGAATTGCGTTTGTAAGAATATTAATAAATACCTGGTGCAGTTGACCGACATTGCCTTTAACCGTTATGGCATTTTCACTATAGTTTTTAATAACCTCTGCCTTATGCTTGTACTGATTTTGCAGCATTAATAGACAATTATCTAATATGGAGTGAATATGGCACTCTTCATCTAAGTTGCTGTTGTTGCGGCTAAGTTGATCAAGCCCTGATAAAATATCGGAAACTCTTCCAATTCCTGTATTGATCCCCTTTAGGAAAAGTTCTGTCTTTGATGAATCGGCGCTTCCATGTTCGTCAAAATAGTCCTTAAGTCCAACAGAACTACCCATTATATAATTTAAAGGATTATTAATTTCATGTGCAATGCCGGCAGTTAATGTGCCAAGCGAAGCCATCTTTTCCACCTGAATAAGTTGTGATTGTGTTTCCTTAAGGCTTTGTAGGGCTTTTTTTAACTCGGAATTTTGATTATTAATGACTTCATTTTTGCTTTCAAGTTCCTTATTGGTCGAAATTAATTTAGCGTTGGCTTGATTTAATTTTTCAGTGCGCTCGTCAACCAGTTGGCTTAACTGTTCCTTGTGTTTGTTTAACTCATTATTTTGAATCTCAAGCTTATTAACAAGTTTATTATAGTAGCCTTTATATGAATTAAGAATGATAACAGCTATAAAAGATATAATTACCAGAAACAAGAGTTGCATCAACCAATGAAACATATTGCCAATTCTGTCCAGCGGATTAGCGTCTAAAGCAATGATGTTGCTTGTATATGCGAAAGCAATGCCTAAGTATACCGCTATAAATATGGCTGAGAACAAAAGACTCAATCTATTGCTAACCGAAAGCCCCAGGAATAACGGTAGAATGATAAAAAGTAAAGTATTGTGCGATAAGTATCCATAATGGAACACACCATGTGTCCATAGTGCAAATACCACTGTTATAATTAAAAAGGATTTTAGTTTTAGAGATAGTTTATGTCGGTAATACCAAAGACCAAATAAACCACTAATTGAAACCATATCGATAATGAAGCGGAGGGCGGTATTGTTATCAGTGGTAAATGCGATTCGAATTATAAAGATGATAAATCCTACAATAACTCCAAACAATAAAGAGTTGTTGATGATTTTATGTTTTATCTCATTTGCCGAATCGTTTGAAGCCATATATCTGTCTGGTAAGTAAAGCTTATTAGATGGAGCGATTCCAACTGTAATGATCGAATGTAAATATTTTTTTTATTTTGAGATACTCAATTGAGCAGTATTCTGCCTAATTAGCATTAGAATTACATGAAGAATAGAAATCTTTATGTGAAGAGAAGTGGTTTACGGTCAGATCGTCTAATCTAGAATGACTTAATAATAGAATTAAACTCCTTTAAAAGCGTTAAGTCTTTTTCCAAAGCATTGCCAATTACAATAATATCGCCACCGGCCTCACATGCTGATTTAACTTTGAAGGAAGTATTTAAACCACCGCCTATCATAATGGGAATATCCAATTGTTCTTTCACAGCAGAAATCATTTGAGCTGGGATTGGTTTTTCGGCTCCACTTCCGGCATCCATATAAATTAATTTCATGCCCATATATTGTCCCGCTAAGGCTGTTGCAATGGCAATGTCATTTTTATCAGCAGGAATAGGTTGTGTTTGACTAATGTACTGTACTGAAGTAGGGCTTCCTCCATCTACCAATAAATATCCGGTTGAAATAGCTTCAGTTTTGTTAGCTTTAATTAACGGAGCGCTAGCTACATGATGGCTAATCAGAAATTCAGGATTACGTCCCGAAAGTAAAGAAAGATAAAGAATGGCGTCTGCGTTGCTGGCATATTGTGCAGATGATCCTGGATATAAAATTACAGGAAGCTTGATCTTCGATTTAATTTTATTGATGAATTCAAAGGTGTCTGTGCTTACTAGGCTGCCTCCAACTAATAATAAATCAGGAGTGACGTCTTTCAGTAATGCGGCAAGCGAGTCAATAGCAGTGTCAGAAAACTTGTCAGGGTCCAATAATAAGGCCAACTGTTTTTCTTGCTTTGAATATGTATCTAATATCTGATTATATATCATGTCATCATTTTAAATGATACACCAAAATGTAGTTAGACGTTACTTCATAGTGAAGCTCAAGATCTTTGTCGTAATCTTTAAAATTACAATGACTTTGAAAGGAAGACGATGATTCAATATCAAATTTTTTAATCCTGAAATGCTTCTTAAATACTACACCATATTCGTCAAAGTACTTATATAGCGTTTCTTTGGCACACCATATAATGGTTAAATAACTAATTTTATCCGACTGAACAAACTTCCATTCTTCTTCATGCATAAATCGGGATGCCGCCTTCTCAACCCTGGGTGAGCATAATTCAATGTCTAAAGCTGTTGGTGAATCTGATAGACTAACCGCAACGAAATTATTGGTATGAGATATACTTATATGTAAGCTGTTGTTTTTTAAAAATGGTTTCCCATTAGATGTATATTCAATATCAGGATAGTGGCCTAAAAGTTGCTTTAAGATAAGTCTGGAGCAAATCCATTCTTTCTTGCGTTTGTCTAACCTAAAGCCATCAAACGAGTCAGCATCCTTTGAAGACAGTACTATCAGTTTTGATAACTCCTCAAGACTTTCTGTGAGATGCCATATTGCAAGCTGCCCTTTTCCTTGATTCTTAATAATTCGTTCAAGTGGCATTTTAATTGTTTTTCCATTCGATGCTTTCGATCAGATGAATAATATCCTCTTTTACGAAATCAATAACTGGTGCAAGTGAATCTTTATTTGGAATAGCGTTGAAGTATAACGATCCTCTAAGAAAATGTTCAACACTATCGGTCGCAAAAAATTGAATAGGTGAAGCGGCATCACCCTTAATGTCATATAATATTCCGATCACCTGTTTTTCGTTATCCTCAAAAAGGCGCTCGTTTATGGCATCAGCCTTGATGGAGTGTTTATAAGCCAACCTGCGACTGTCTTCAATCAACTCGTAAAAGTTATCGTCAATGGTTTTGTAGCTCATGTGAATTTGACCATCAAACTTCGGAAACAATACGTTACACCAATAGTCTTCGGAATTAAGCGATGCATCAATGCTTACCTTTGCATATTCAGGATATTCAAATTTATAGGGGAAAGTTGAATCAAAGGCTTGATAACTTCTTTCCGGAAAATCTATTCTGAAATAACCTTTAGGTTTTGGAGAATGGTGACGCCTACAAGCGAAACTCAGCAGAATTATAATAGTCAGCAGGCTTAAATACTTAAGTCTTTTATACCCCTTAATCATCTTCTCGTATCTATTTTAATTCAAGTTTAAGTTTCTTAATTCGGCGATTGTCAGCCGCAAGTACAGTGAACTTAAAATTTTTAATTTCAATAATTTCATTCTTCTGAGGGATTTCCCCTTTTACCTCTAAAATCAATCCGGCTAAGGTTTCCGCCTCGCCTCTGATGCTGTCAAATATTTCTTCATCAGTGTTGGTCACCTTGTGGAAATCATTGAGAAGCGTTTTTCCTTCAAAGCTAAAGGATCCATCTGGCATCAGGTTGTAAAATTCATCATCATCATCAAGTTCATCACTAATGTCGCCAACGATTTCCTCAAGAATATCTTCCAAGGTTACAATGCCGGATGTTCCGCCATACTCATCCACTACAATGGCCATATGAATTTTTCGAGACTGAAATTCCTCGAGCAAGTCGTTTATCATTTTTGTTTCCGGCACGTAGTAAGCCTTTCGGATAAGTGTTTGCCATTCAAAATCATTATCATGATCCAGATGAGCTAACAAATCCTTTACATATAAGATGCCTTTTACATTGTCCGGTGTTTCATCAAAAACAGGAATGCGTGAGTAGCCCGAATCGATAATGATCTGTAAAACTTTACTGTAATCACTTTTAATCTCCACATCCATTACATCAACACGGGCTGTCATAATTTCCGACACATCGATATTTCCGAATTTAACTATTCCTTCAAGAATTTCTTTTTCTTCCGAGATGTCATTACCCGTCAGTTCCAATGCGTGTGAGATATCATCCATCGAAAGGTTTTTTATCTTTCGGGATAATCTTTTATTGACAAATCCTGTCGATTTCGTGAGAATGAGACTTAAAGGCTTAAGTAAGCGTGAGAGAAGCCAAATGGGATAAGCCATAAATCCAGCGAATTTTGCCGGAGACTTAGCCGCGTATACCTTTGGTAGTATCTCTCCAAAAAAGAGAATGATACCGGTAATGAAGACAATCTCAAATACAATACTGATAATGCTCCCCGTCTCAAATATAACAAGTTGATGAGTAATAAAGGATGTGAGGATTACAATGGCAACATTAACAAAGTTATTGCTTATTAAAATTGTGGCCAAGAGTAACTCCTTGTCCTCTAGGTTATTTTGTGTTAATCTGTTTTTTCTTGACTTTTTCTCTTTTAATTTATCCAGATCAGTAGGCTCAAGAGAAAAATAAGCCACTTCGGAACCTGATATTAAGGCAGATGATAATAACAAAAAGGCATTAATTAATATAGCAATAACAGTACCAGCTGTTAAAGGCAAAAATTGAATGCCTTGAGTTATTTGCACAATAAAGGGAATACTTTCAGCTTCCAATCAATTTAATTTTAAGTGAATTAAAATGGAAGATCGTCAGTTTCATCTTCCTTCAAAAAATTATCGTTTTGAGGAGGTGAAGAAATTGCCTGGCTTTGCGGATTTGCTGATGCTTGAGGCGCTGAAGAGCTTTCGTTTCCTGTGGCCTGATTATCTGACCTACGTCCTAATAATTGAATGTTATCAGCATATACTTCAGTCATGTATCTTTTTATGCCGTCTTTGTCGTCATAAGATCTGGTACGAATTTTTCCTTCAATAAAAATTTGAGTGCCTTTTTTTACATAGCTCTCAACAATTTTAGCCAAGCCTCTCCAAGCAACAATGTTATGCCACTCCGTGCGTTCGGGAATTTCTTGCCCGCTACGGGTGGTATATCCGCGTTCTGTTGTAGCAATCGGAAAATTTGCAACGGCTCCATCGTTTTCGAAGTGTCTGACTTCAGGATCTTTACCTACGTTTCCTACTAAGATTACTTTATTGACTGACATTGATTGTATATTAATATTTAAGAGATTAAAAGTACAAAACTTTAGTCTTAAAACAAATGTTAGCTTGTGCCATAACCGGGCAGTTTTTGTTCCTTTAAAAAATTAACTACAAGCTGAGGAAAGGCATATGATTCGCATTTACTGGTATTTATTTGTTCAAAGTTATTGTTTTCGAACTGATCAATGCTGGTTTTATCAGCTGCAAAAAATCGAGTGTAAATGATTTGATGGCTTAAAATGTGTTTGGTCTCACTAATTAAGTTGGCTTGTATTCCCGTTTTTCGATTCAATTGTTTCTCAGAAAGCTTTTCATCCGATTCAATTAGCGGCAGTTGATAGAGGTTTTGCCAAATGTCTTTGCCATTGCGTTTATCAATCATAATTTCATTGGCCTTAGGTTGAATCAGGAAAAAGTTGAAATATCTGGTACGTTGTTTGATTTTCTTGCTTTTAATAGGGAATTCCATTATAGTACCCGTCTGATAGGCAAGGCATTCATCATGAAATGGGCACTCATCGCAAGTTGGATTCTTGGGGCGACAAACCAAGGCACCCATTTCCATCATGGCTTGGTTGTGGTTTGCCGGATTTTTGATGTTGAGGATCTCATTTGCAAGTTTTTCAAATTTCTTTTTGCCTTCGGCTGAGTCAATGGGAGTAGAGATGCCTTTAAGCCGGCTAAGAAAACGATAAACGTTGCCGTCTAGAACAGGATAAGGAAGTCCGAAAGCAATAGATGCTATTGCTGCAGCGGTGTATGGACCAATTCCTTTAAGTTTAATAATTTCTTCGTGGCTTGATGGAAAGTTAGAGTCGTATTTTTCAACAACTGTTTTTGCGGTGAAATGTAAATTTCTTGCCCTTGAATAATAGCCCAAACCTTGCCACTGGCGCAATACCTCGTCTTCGCTTGCCAGTGCTAAAGCATCAATATTAGGGAATGCATCTAAAAAGCGATGGTAATATGACGTGCCTTGAATTACTTGTGTTTGTTGAAGAATAATTTCGGAAATCCAGATCCTGTAGGGATCGCTTGTTTTCCTCCATGGCAAGGGTCTGCCATTGATATTATACCATTCTTGTAATGTTGTTCCGAAATCAGTCATTATTAAAATTTTATGCAAAAATAATGCTTTTGTTTTTTTTTCTTGAGATTTCATTTATCTTTGCAATCTGAATTTTAGAGAATTAGCTGTAAATAATTGATAATAAATAATTTTAAGAGAAAATGACAAAGGCTGATATCGTAAACGAAATTTCTAAAAATACTGGAATAGAGAAAGTTACAGTTCAGAAGACTGTAGAGGCATTCATGGACACTATCAAGGGTTCATTAGTTAAAGGTAAAAACGTGTATTTGAGAGGGTTTGGTTCTTTCGTAGTGAAGAAGAGAGCTGAGAAGACTGCACGTAATATCTCTAAGAATACCACAATCATTATTCCAGAGCACTTTATTCCTTCATTCAAGCCTTCAAAAAGCTTTGTGACTAAAGTGAAGAATAACGTTAAGTAGAGTAATAACCTTTTAAAAAGTTAAGCCATGCCGAGCGGAAAAAAGCGGAAAAGACATAAAATGGCTACGCACAAGCGTAAAAAGAGACTAAGAAAAAATCGTCATAAGAAGAAGAAATAATTTTCTTTAGTCTGGAAAATATTTACAAACAGAAAGTGTTTCGCTTTCTGTTTGTTTGTATTTGTATAAACGTTCTTTGAAATAAAATTGCGATCATATAGTGAATGCAGAACTGTTTGTAGATGTTACTCCTGAGCATCTTTCGTTAGCATTAATGGAAGATAAACGCTTAGTAGAGCTCCGAAAGGAGAAAAGTAATGTTCAGTTTGCTGTAGGAGATATTTATCTCGGCCGGGTAAAGAAAATTATGCCAGGTCTTAATGCAGCATTTATTGATGTAGGATATGAAAAGGATGCCTTTTTGCATTATCTGGATCTTGGACCACAATTTCGATCCCTACAAAAATTCCTGAATATTGCTTCTAATAAGAAAGGAGTGGTTGCATTGCACAAGCTTAAACCGGAGCAGGATATCAATAAAAATGGTACCATTCCGGAAGTTCTAACAGCAGGTCAAAATGTTTTGGTTCAAGTGGCAAAAGAGCCAATATCAACCAAAGGACCACGATTAACATCAGAATTATCGATTGCTGGACGAAATATAGTTCTCTTACCTTTTTCTGACAAAGTGTCTGTTAGCCAAAAACTCTCTTCATCGGAAGAGCGTAATCGGTTGAAACGATTATTGACGAGTATAAAGCCAAAAAATTATGGTGTTATTATCCGTACCGTTGCCGAGGGCAAGCAAGCCGCAGAATTGGATAAGGAATTAAAAATGTTGGTAAAGCGTTGGGAGGAAAATACATCCCGCATTAAAGACGTTAATATACCAGGTTTAGTAATTGGTGAAATAGGCAGAACCTCTGCTTTATTAAGAGATATTCTTAATCCATCATTTAATTCAGTATTTGTTAATGATGAGGAGGTTTGCGAAGAAATTAAGCAGTATGTGGGACTAATTGCCCCAGATCGTCAAAGTATTGTAAAGCATTATAAAGGCTCAGCGCCTATATTTGACCAGTTTCAAGTACACCGTCAAATAAAGGCATTGTTCGGAACTACCGTTTCTTTTAAAAGCGGAGCTTATCTGATTATCGAACATACAGAAGCCCTACATGTTATTGATGTTAATAGTGGAAATCGTTCCAAGTCAGCTTCCAATCAAGAAAACAATGCCCTGGAAGTCAATTTAGCTGCAGCAGATGAAATTGCTCGTCAGTTAAGATTAAGGGATATGGGTGGAATCATTGTTGTTGATTTTATCGATATGCAGAATAATGAGAATCGTCAAAAGGTTTTCGAAAGGATGAAACAGGCCATGGCGCCTGATCGTACCAAACACAATATCTTGCCATTAAGCAAGTTTGGTTTGATGCAGATTACTCGCCAACGTGTAAGACCTGAAATGCATATTGTTACAACAGAAGGATGCCCAACTTGTAATGGAACAGGGACAATTCAGCCAGCTTTATTCTGGCCAAAGACATTGGAAGATGCTGTTAAGAAAGCTGTGCAAGCGCTTAAAATGAAGAAGTTGATCCTGAAGGTTCATCCTATGGTATATGCTTATCTTAAAAAGGGATTTCCATCGAAAGTATTGAGATGGAAGTTTAAGTATAGCCAAGGTTTGAAAGTAATGCCTTCCGACTCATTAGGCTTTTTAGAGTTCAAGATTGTAGATAATGAAAATAATGAGGTTGACCTAAGTTAGGTCAACCTTTTTTTTATGCCTTTTTTTTCTCTTCGGCCATATTACATGCCCCTTTACATCCTATCATTGAGCAATAGTGATTAATGTCATGTTAATATTTAGTTAATGGAGTCACCCAGTTTGAATTGTAAAGTGTCTTTAAACTATATTGCCCGTAAATTTGACATTTTGACATGACGAAAGTGTTCGATATCATATTGTGTACATGATATTATTTAGGTTTTAGCTATCGTTAAAGTTATAACTTTGCATATATAAAGATGTAGATACGTAAGGGTAGAGCATTTTATGCGTCAAAGTTGAATATTGAATTGCGTTAAGCGTGGAGTATGGTGTTGGTTTGAATCATGCTTGGCAAGAAAATTGACAATCAAAATCATTAATTAAGTAATTGAGATTGGGTTTTAGTATTTTTGTAAGAAGTCATTCTCATTGTGCATATAAAATAATCGTAAAGAGATGAAAAGAACGCTAACTACAGTAGTCCTTTTGATATCCATTATGGGTGCAGTATTCGCACAGATGGAGCAACATATTAATTGGAAGTTTTCAACCAAGATGCTTGAAGGTAATAAGGTTGAAGTTATTTGCGAGGCTAGTGTCGATGAAGGTTGGCATGTGTACTCATCGGATTTGCCAGATAATACAGCAATACCAACTTCTATTGAGATAGAGGAAAGTGATGCCTATGTAGTTGTGGAAGGTATAGAAGAAATGCCAGCTCCAACAAAGTATTATGATGACTCCTATAAGGCAGAATTAAAGTGGTTTGAAGGAAAGGCTACATTTAAGAAAATTGTGGAACTTAAGCGAAGTGGAGAAATTGTTATAAAGGGATACATTGAGTCCATGATTTGTAATGACGAAACATGCATGCCTCCTGAAATGGTTGATTTTGAGTTGACTGTTAATGCAGGTGCTTCTTCGTCGAATGAAATGGCTGCTCAATCTGGTGAAGAGAAGAGTGATAATGAAGAGGATGAATCATACTGGGGAATCTTTTTATTGGCATTTGGTGGTGGATTAGCCGCTTTATTAACTCCATGTGTGTTTCCAATGATTCCAATGACGGTGAGTTTCTTCACTAAACAAAGTGCCACTAAAGCAGCCGGAATTAAAAACGCAATAACATACGGAATATCCATTATTGCCATTTATGTTTTCTTAGGGGTGGCAGTATCAGCTATATTTGGAGCTAGTGCTCTAAATGCTTTATCAACCAATGTATGGTTTAATTTATTTTTCTTTTTGCTTTTGGTTGTATTTGCTGCATCGTTCTTTGGAGCTTTTGAGATCGTGATCCCATCATCATGGGTTAATTTCTCAACCAAAAATGAGGAAAAAGGTGGATTCTTGGGGATCTTCTTTATGGCCTTTACCTTAGCTCTTGTGTCGTTTAGTTGTACTGGACCAATCGTTGGGGCTTTACTAGTAAAAGCTGCCACCGGCGGGTATATGGGACCTATAGTTGGAATGCTTGGATTCTCGAGTGCATTGGCTTTACCTTTTGCCTTGTTTGCTGCATTCCCGGGATATCTTAATTCACTTCCAAAATCAGGTGGATGGTTGAATTCAGTAAAAGTTATTCTTGGTTTCCTTGAATTGGCATTTGCATTTAAATTTCTTTCAATTGCTGATATGACAATGGGGTGGCATATTTTAGAAAGGGAAGTGTTTATTGCCATTTGGATTGCTATATTCGGAGCAATGGGTTTCTACCTAATGGGAAAAATTCGTTTGCCTCATGATTCACCTATGGATCATACACCAGTGTCTCGTTTCTTAATGGCATTGCTTGTGTTTAGTTTTACCATATACTTAATTCCTGGATTATGGGGTGCACCTGTAAATCTTATAAGTGGTTTTCCACCTCCGAAGGATTATGCAGAATCACCATTTGGAGTTGGAGATCAAACACCTATTCAAGGTATTGTGAGTGCATCCGGTGAACACGGCGGAATGCCTGATGGAATGCATTACGGGCCACAAGGTATTCCTGCATTTGAAGATTATGATCTTGCTTTGGAGTATTCTAAAAAAGTGAACAAGCCTTTATTGCTTGATTTTACAGGGAAGGGATGTACGAATTGTCGCAAAATGGAAGACAAGGTGTGGAGTAATGCCGGTATCAAAGGTATGCTAAGTAATGACTTTATTCTTGTGTCATTATATGTTGATACTCGTGAAAAACTCGAAACACCATATGTTTCAGAAGTTACAGGTAAAAAAATACGTACAGTTGGTCAGAAATGGGCTGAGTTTCAAATGGAGCGTTATCAGCAGCAAGGGCAACCTTACTATGTGATTATTGATGAAAATGAGAAAACCTTAAACACACCGGTAGCTTATGATCCGGATATTGAAAGGTATAAAAACTGGTTAGAAGATGGCTTAAGTAAGTACAAGGCCAATTAATGATATTAGTGACGTTTTTGAAAAGCTCTTTCGTATTGAAAGAGCTTTTTTTATGCTCTATTGTTATTTCGTGTAAGATTTTAGTGCATTGGTAAAAAATACATTGGGGTCGTTTTATCGGCATACCTAATTGTCTTAGATTTACTTGTTAGTGCTAAAATGTTGTATATGAACCGTTTTTTTACCCTGATCTATCTGCTTTTGTTCGGCTTGCTTAGCCAGCATGTAAACGCACAAATCGATTTCTCACAACTTGAAGAAGAGCAAATTTACCGCAAAGGAAACAAGTACAATACATGGGCTGTCACGGTAGGCTATGGCCCTGTGATTTATTACGTCGATGTAATTGACTACACAGTCTTTCCTAAGAATAATTGGAAGTTTGGTCCAACAGTAATGTTGAGTAAGCAGTTTAATCGACCATGGGGCTTAGATGCTCAGTTTATGATGGCGGATATGTACGGACAAAAGAATGGTCGATATTTTAGCGGCGATCTTCTTGATTTCTCTTTAAATGTGACATTCGCTATAAATCAATTCGCTATTTTCGGGCCAATCAGCGACCGCTGGAATATCTACGGTAAACTTGGCTTTGGCTTGGTTTATTTTCGTAGTCGTCAACAAAGCCAATATGATCGTACAATTGGCGGAGAGCCTGTGGCAAAAGATCAATATCTTCAGGTCAAACATGTTTATCCATACATTTCGGGCTACCCTGATCCTCATGGTTGGGAAGCAGATGATTATCTTGCTTTAGGGTATAATAGACGCGGAGGCTTACCGGTTAATAAAACAAGTAGAAGAAATGAAATTGTTATTCCATGGGGAGTTGGTGCTAAATATCGTATTAATAAAAACTTTGATGTTGGCGTTGAGCTTTTAATGCGCAGTATGAATGCCGACAACCTGGATGTGAATTTAAGTGGGGCTGATAATGACAGTTACATGTATACGGCTTTTAACCTTACCTATAAAATTGGGAAGAAGAATAAGCGTCATGCAGCCTGGACATATAAGGATTTTAACATGGAATACAGACGGAAACGTCAGCATGATCCATTGGCCATTAAGTTAGATTCCTTAAGATCGGAGATTGAATTTATGGCAGCGAATGATTCAGTTTTGTCGGATACTACAACAATTTATACCGAATCAATTATTTACCAGGAAGGCATTTCTGAATCTGTATTTTTTGATTTTGACAAGTCGAATATTGATAGGCGATCGCACCGAACACTTGCAAAATTAGCACGTGTAATGAAATTGAATGAGCATATTCGAATACGAATTGTTGGTTACTGCGATGAAAGAGGATCGGTAGAATATAACCTTAAATTAAGTAATCGCAGATGTAACTCGGTGCTTAATACCTTGGTTAATGACTTTAAGATACCGGCTGATCGATTCCAGATTGACCCACGAGGCGAGAGCGAGATGCTTTCAGATACCGAGAACCTGAAGCCTCATGGATTGCATTTGGTAAATCGACGTGTGGATATGTTTGTAATAATTGAATAAGATGATGAAGGTGTATATAAAAATTACCGCCTTGATGGTCTTGTTACTTCTGCCACTTGGGGCATCAGGGCAATTTTCAACCGACGATAGAGTGATCTACGAGCATATGCGCTATAGTGCTGAAAAACCTTTTAATACCTGGTCGATTAGTGTTGGTTATGGTCCTTTGATTATGTACAACGATTTGGGTGATTATACCATTTTTCCAACGCATTGGAATTTTGGTCCAAATATTATGGTTGCGAAACAAGTCTTCCCGGCATGGGCTTTTGATTTTCAATTCTTATCAGGTAAATATCGAGCAGGAAATTCAAAGTATTATAGTGAAGGTGAATTGTTAGATTTTTCATTAAATAGCAGAACCTATATCAACCAACTTCTGGCTCTTCCGGGTCCGATTAATGACAAATGGAACTTCTATTTTAAACTTGGAATAGGATTATCCGCTTTTAGAACGCGAGTGCATTATGCCGAAAATGATCAGGTTGTACATTATGGAGATTTTGGACCGGAGAATGCTGATGAAGGGTACATTGTGCTTGGTTACGACAAACATGATCCCTATAAAAAAACTAATCGAGCCAAAGAATTAATTGTTCCGCTGGGCATTGGTATTCAGTATAGAATCAACAGAAGCTTCGATGTCGGTTTTGAATCAACGATGCGTTTTTCCTTGGAGGATAAGCTTGATAATATTTTGGTGGGCTCTGAGAATGATAAATACTGGAGCAATAGCATCAGCATATCATATAAAATTGGAAAGAAAAATAAGCGACATAGTAAATGGACTTATCGGGGATATGGGATAAATGTATTTGGCGCTCCAAAAAACGATCCGTTGGTTGATGAAATTAGAGTGCTTGAAGAGGAACTGGCTAAGTATAAAGATGGGAAAGTAATTAAAACAGATTCGATTACTCAAATTCATAATGCAAAGAAAATTTACGGAACAGCTAATTTGGTTACGGTTTTCTTTGAATATAAAAAGCATAATGAAGTAGAAATGGAAGCTCTTGTTGAATTGGCAACACTGGCATTAAATATGGTCAAGAATAAATCATGGAAGGCAGACATTCATGGATATGCCAACGATATGGAAAGTGCTGAAGAGAACCTGGAGATAAGCAAAAAACGTTGTGAAAGAGTATTGCAATTTTTTGTTCGTGACTTAGGTTTAAGTGAAGATCGATTTAATATTTTACCTCAGGGACAAGAGGATGTCCTTCCAAGTGATTTAGAATCAGCTGGTGGGAAATTAAGCATAAACAGAAGGGTAGATGTTGTTCTGAAAAAGTAAATATTACTGAACTTTTATGTAAAGGCGGTGTTCTAATAGAGACCGCCTTTGTTGTGTTGTTATCTCAATTGCATTACCTGTTATATAATTTAATTATTAGCTAACACTAAAGTAAAATAAGTTTTGGCTGATATGCTTAGTTTTAATTAATCTTAAAAACAACGCTTATGACTAAGAAAAATGTAGTGTGTTTTTGCGATGGGATTAGCGATAGAGATTTTATCTTCGATGTTTTTTCGGATAAAGGCTTTGTTGCAAATGCAAGTCATTTTTTGCAATCTGAAGATGCAGTAAAGAATGCTGATGCAGATAAGGGAGTTTTAAAATCAGACTCTCAATTGGATTGCGAAGAGTGTGGTATAAATCTCTAGCAAATGAATGTTAATACTAAAAAGTATGAATCTGGCTTAATCATCTTGTACGATGGTTGGTGCAGGTTCTGCTCAGGTATTATCGGTTGGATATCACGTAGTAAGGCAGGTAAGGGTTTAAATTATATGCCTTTACAATATATAGAAGAAAGTGGATTGTTTCAGTCCAAAACAGTCACCTCTCAAATGAGCTTTGAAGAGATTTGGGTGATTAATAACTCTCAGGTAGTTAAAGGAGTAGATGGAATTTTACTCATTCTTGTTGAAATGGGAGGTGTATATTGGGTTGTCGCGAAAGTCCTTAGGCTATTCCCAATGTTCATCCTGGATTATTTGTATAAGCTTATCGCCAAAAATCGTTACCGTATTTTTGGTAAGAATAAGCAATGCACAATTCCTTAAATATCTAAATCTCCTTCTTGATCCTTCTTATATTTATTTGCTAAGGTGGCTAGGAATTTGCTGAGAACTTTTACAGCCTGTTCTGTTTGAGTTGATACCTCTTGTTGTTTCAGTTTCAGCAAAAAAGTACTATAGATTGCCGTAACGCAAATTTCAATATCATTCGATAGTTTACCGCCGGTTTTTGTGTCAAACTCTTTAATGGTTGCAGCCACACTATTAAATAGATGTTGATATGCTACCTCGTTGGGAGCTTTCATTAAGCGAAGATGAAGTTGGTGAACATCATTAAGGCTATTAATATTAATCTGAAGATGACCTGAAGATTGTTTGTTTTCAAGACGCATCATTTCGGTAAGGTTAGCCCACCAATCTCTAATCTCTAATAACACATCTTCTGATTGCTTATAGCTGCTGATAATGTATTTGTCAATCTTGGACATGTCAAGATCATTGGCGCGAATCAAATCTTCAATTTGCCACATGTATAATATATACTCAATAATATTCTCTTTTTTCTTTTGGCTAGCTATTATCATGATGCTTGTATTAATCTATATCCCAATCGCCTTGTTGAAGGCGTTCAATTTCTCTTCTGTCCTTTTTAGTTGGTCGTCCTAGTCCACGGCTTCTGTTGGTACTACTGGCAAGTTTGGCCAGTTCCAGCATTTCTAGTTGATCATCTGAAGTAATATCCTTAATGAAATCAGGTGTAAGTTTAGCACCCATTCGTTTTTCAGCAACGGCAAGTACTTTGTATGATCGAGTTATTGGAGGAACACGAATAGCTATAATTTCACCTTCCTTGATAAGGCGCGATGATTTTAAAGTCTGCTTGTCAATGGTTACTCGTCCTTTCTTACATGCTTCGGAGGCAATGCTTCGCGTTTTAAACAAGCGAACAGCCCATAAAAACTTGTCGATTCGTACTCCGTTATTACTCATCTATTTATTGTTGAATTGGTTCATGGCTTGCGATGCTCCAATGGTTCCAAATGCTTTGATGATGTCAATGGCTAATTTTTTACGATCCTTTAAAGTAGCATTCTCTTCATCACTCCATCGGCCCAACACAAAATCGACTTGTTTGCCTTTTGAGAATTCATCGCCGATACCAAATCGAAGTCGGCTGTAGCTTCCTGTTGAAAGGGTGCTTTGAATGCTTTTTAGGCCATTGTGTCCAGCATCACCACCTTTTGTTTTTAATCGTAACGATCCAAAAGGCAATGCTAAATCATCCACAACAATGAGTAGATTAGATACAGGTATTTTTTCTTTCTGTAGCCAATAGTTAACAGCCCGTCCACTAAGGTTAACAAAGGTGTTTGGCTTTAAAAGAATAAACTGACGCGATTTAAATTTATAAGTGCAAACAGCGCCATACCTTTGGTCCTTAAATGTTAAATCATTCTGTTCTGCCAATTCATCAAGAACATCAAATCCAATATTATGTCTTGTGCGGGCATATTCTTCTCCAATATTGCCCAAGCCAACAATAAGGTATTTCATGGTGTAATCTTCCTTCTTGTTATTATTTATTGCAAATAAGGATTTAATAAGCTTAAGCATTGCTAATTCTAATTTGGCCAAATTTACAAAAATACTATTGCATTAAAACACAAAACCTCCATATCGAAATATGGAGGTTTATATATGGTAAATTTAAATTTACTCTTCTGATGCAGCTTCTTCAGCCGGAGCTTCTTCTGTCGCTGCAGTTCCTGTTTGTGCTGCACGAGCTGCTCTTGTCAGTCTAACAGCAACTACTACCGCATTTTTAGCATTAGTTAACTCAAGGTTGTCAAATGATAATGATCCAACCTGAATTGTTTTACCTAAAGTTAGGTTCGTGATATCAATTTTTAATGTATCAGGAAGATGCTTAGCTAAAGCGCGAACTTTAAGCTTACGTTTTTCTAATAGAAGTTTACCACCTTCTTTAACACCTTCTGCAAAACCTTGTAATTCTACAGGGATTTCGATATTCACTGGTTTAGTGTCGTTAATTTGCAAGAAATCAGCATGGATAAGCTGGTCAACTACAGGGTGGAATTGAGAGTCTTGAAGAATACAGTTGTAATCTGCACCATCAATCACTAATTTCACCAAGTAAATGTTAGGAGTGTAAATTAAATTTCTGAATTCTTTTTCAGGAGCTGAAAAATGAACGACTTCTTTTCCACCGTAAATTACACATGGAACCTGCTCCTCTTTGCGAAGCTGTTTAGTGGCTTTTTTGCCAAGGTCGGTACGCTTAGTACCTTTAATTTCAATTGTTTGCATAATTAAATTTTTAGTGCTACTCAAAATTAAGTACGTTGTGTGGCTTAATTTCCCATCACACGCTTGCTTTAAAGCGGCTGCAAAGATAATGCTTTATAGTAAGAATTGGTTACTTATTGACTGATAATTATATACTTTTTCAATAGTATCAGCAAAAAGTTGAGCAACTGATAAGACTTTTATTTTACTACTCTCCTTTTTCAGTGGAATAGAATCGGTTACATATAATTCTGTAAGCGAAGAATTTTCGATGCGTTCATATGCCGGACCGGAAAGAACTGCATGCGTGGTGAATGCTCGTACGCTTTTAGCACCAGCTTCCATCATCATGTCGGCGGCTTTAGCCATTGTGCCTGCCGTATCAATCATGTCATCAACGATGATAACATTTTTGCCTTCAACATCACCAATTATTCTCATTTCATCAACAACATTGGCTTTTGACCTTTGCTTGTGGCAAATTACCATTGGAGTTTCAAGAAACTTTGCATAGGTATTGGCTCTTTTTGTGCCACCTACATCAGGCGAAGCAATCACCAAATCTTCAAGGTTCATGTGCTTAATGTGCGGAACAAAAATGGAAGATGCATATAAATGATCAACAGGTATATTGAAAAAACCTTGGATCTGATCAGCATGAAGATCCATGGTAATTACTCTGTCAACACCAGCAGTCATCAACATATCAGCCACTAATTTAGCGCCTATTGATACTCTTGGCTGATCTTTACGATCTTGGCGAGCATAGCCAAAGTAGGGCATAACAGCAACAATTTTGTATGCCGATGCTCGCTTTGCTGCATCTACCAACATCAGTAACTCCATTAAGTTATCAGCTGGCGGAAAAGTAGATTGAATCAAGAATACATGTGAGCCCCGAACTGTTTCTTCGTAAGCTGTAGCAAACTCGCCATCACTAAACCTTAAGGTGTTAATACTTCCTAGTTCGCGACCTGAACATAGGCTAATTTTTTCTGCCAGATATCTGGTAGTTGTTCCCGAGAATATCTTTATTGGAGCTTTCGGTGGCATTTAATTTGATGTTTATCAGATTAATTAAATGAATTTAGCATTCTGGCGCAAAGGTAAGAATTTCATATTTTCTTAACATGGGATAAGGTCATAAAAAACGCTAAATGTTTTTTGAGATTGCTTAAAGTTCTTGTAATTAGTGTTGTTGCCAGGTTTTGTTTAGCTCTTCAATGTAATTTAGTATCTCTTCTGATCCTTCTCCATTAATGGCTGAGGAATAAAAGATTGGAGGAAGTTCTTCCCAATATTCAAGCAAACCTTCTTCGTATACCTTCATGTTTTTGGCGTATTCAGTTTTATTAAGTTTGTCTGTTTTGGTGAATATCAAAGCTATTGGGACACCATTCTCAACCATTAGATTCATAAACTCTAAATCTGATTTTTGCATAGGAATACGTGAATCCAGCAATATGAATAGGCAGATCATATTCTCACGTTTACCGATGTAATCAGTTATAATCTTGCTAAAGCCAGAACGAAGTTTTTTTGATACTTTAGCATATCCAAAGCCAGGTAAATCAACCAAGTACCATTGATCATTATTAATGGAAAAGTGATTGATAAGTTGAGTTTTGCCAGGAGTAGATGACGTTTTTGCAAGCGATTTTCGCTTGCAAAGTTTGTTGATCAATGATGATTTACCAACATTTGAGCGACCAATAAAGGCATATTCTGGTTTATTAGGCTTGGGGCATTGGCTAATACTAGCGCTGCTCTTTAAGAAAGCTGAATGTGTAATCACCATGATCAATTATTTTGCACAAAGGTAAGCTCTGATAATGAATAATAAAATTGCTTGCCTATTTGTAGTTGAAACTTATAGTATCATGGCAAATTATTGTACTATCTCAAGTATTACAAATAATTCATTGGTGAATAAGAATACAGAAGTGTACATTTGTGTTAGCAAAAAAAACTATAAACTATGAGTACGTTGTATCCAATTAAGTTCGCGCCTATATTAAAAGATAAAATTTGGGGTGGTCACAAACTGGAAAGTGAATTAAATAAAACAATTGAACCTTTACCAAATGCTGGAGAGAGTTGGGAGATTTCTGGTGTTCCTGGAGATGTATCAGTAGTATCAAATGGATTTTTAAAAGGTAATACCTTAAATGAGATTCTTGAGATTTACATGGGGGATCTGGTTGGAGATAAGGTTTTTCAGAAATTTGGACACGAGTTTCCCTTGCTAATAAAGTTCATTGATGCAAATGACGTGTTGAGTATTCAGGTTCATCCGGATGATGAATTGGCTGAGAAGCGACATAATTCGTTTGGTAAAACAGAAATGTGGTATGTCGTGCAGGCAGATAAGGGAGCGTCGCTTATTTCAGGTTTTGCCGAGAAGGTGGATAAGGATACTTATCTGGAGAAATTAGAAGTAAATGAATTAGAATCTATTTTGGCTTCACATGAAGTTTCTCCTGGTGATGCGTTTTTTATTCCTGCAGGACGAGTGCATGCGATTGGTAAAGGGATTTTGCTTGCTGAGATTCAACAGACATCAGATGTTACTTATAGAATTTACGATTTTAACAGAAAGGATGATCAAGGGAACGGAAGAGAGTTACACACCGAGGAAGCATTGGATGCAATAGACTATTCATTACAGAAGGAATTGAAAACGGATTATTCGGTTGAACTAAACCAATCGAGTGAGATAGTTAAGTGTGACTATTTTAAAACAAATGTATTAGAATTAGATAAAGCTATTGATAAGGATTTTTATGGTCTGGACTCGTTTCTGATATATATGTGTGTTGATGGCGAGGTGGAAATTACTTATGGCGATGATAAAAAGGAATTGCTAACTAAGGGAGAAACAGTTCTTATTCCTTCGGAATTAAGAAATATTGGACTGGTTCCAAAAGATACTTCACGACTTTTGGAAGTGTACGTATAAAGATTCATTACGATATGGTAAAGTCCAGTTCCATTATGGAGCTGGATTTTTTTGTTAGGAATTATTCGAAGCCAAATTTAGTTGTGTGAATTTGGTTAAATATTCATCTTTTAAGTTAATAAATACAACTAATGTGAATAAATTAACAAAACGAATAAAGATTTTACACGTTTTTATTTTAGCTTTGTAGCGCTTATTTAACTAAGTGCGAATTTTTTAAGACTGTAAAACATGAAAGTACTTAAATTTGGTGGGACATCCGTTGGTTCAGCACAGCGAATGAAGGAAGTTGCTGAGTTGATTACCGACAAAAGTAAAAAGATTGTTGTTCTGTCGGCTATGTCTGGAACTACGAATAGTTTAGTGGAGATTGCTAACTATTTGTACAAGAAGAATCATGACGGAGCTAATGAGTTAATAAATCAACTTGAACAGAAATATAAACAGGAAATTGATCTGTTGTATTCAAGTGATGAGTTTAAACAGAAAGGATTAGAGCTTGTTAAGTCGCATTTTGAGTATATCAAATCTTTTACGATTGACATGTTTACTGTATTTGAAGAGAAAACAATATTGGCTCAGGGAGAATTGCTTTCCACAGCCATGTTTGATTATTATCTTCAGGAACAAGGAGAAGATTCGGTTTTGTTGCCTGCTCTTGACTATATGCGAATTGATAAGAATAATGAACCCGATAATATCTATATCCGGGAGAATCTTAACAAGATACTGGAACAACATGAAGGTAAAAACATCTTCATAACGCAAGGTTATATTTGTAGAAATGCTTTCGGTGAAATAGATAATCTACAACGTGGTGGAAGTGATTATTCTGCATCTATAATAGGTACTGCCAGTCAAGCCGAAGAAATTCAAATCTGGACGGATATAGATGGGATGCATAATAATGATCCTCGTTATGTCGAAAATACCAAATCCATTTCAGAATTATCGTTTGATGAGGCAGCTGAGTTAGCATATTTCGGGGCTAAGATACTCCATCCTACAAGTGTTTTACCGGCTAAGTTGGCAAATATTCCTGTTCGTTTATTGAATACTATGGAGCCAAATGCAGCAGGTACTTTAATATCATCAAAGCAGCGAAAAGAACGTATGGCTGCTGTGGCTGCCAAGGATGGGATTACAGCCATTAAAATCAAGTCGGGACGAATGTTGTTGGCTTATGGTTTTCTTCGCAAAGTATTTGAGATTTTTGAAAGTTATAAGACACCTATCGATATGATTTCCACATCTGAGGTTGGAGTTTCAGTTACCATCGATGATAATAGACATCTTGAAGAAATTGTTGACGATCTCAAAAAGTATGGAACCGTGGATGTAGATACGGATCAGGTTATAGTATGTGTGGTGGGCGATTTAGTAGCTGAGAACAAAGGATACGCACATGCTATCTTAGATGCAATGAAAGAAGTGCCTATCAGAATGATTTCATATGGCGGAAGTAATTACAACGTGTCCTTACTGATTAATGCCAAAGACAAGAAGAAGGCTTTAAATTTATTGAGTGATAAACTGTTTAATTAGAAGAGGGGTATGAATTTTAAATTTCCTTTAAATTCATTTGAAAATATACAAACACCGTTTTACTACTACGACATGGATTTGTTGAATGCAACTCTCGATTCAGTATCGGGCGAAGCTGGTAAATATGGGTTTAAAGTACATTATGCGGTTAAAGCCAATGCTAATGATCGTATTTTAGAAGCAATTAGAGCTAAGGGTTTTGGTGCCGACTGTGTAAGTGGTGGAGAAGTGAAAAAATCTCTCGAATGTGGTTTTCCTTCAAGCAGTGTTGTTTTTGCAGGAGTAGGAAAAGCGGATTGGGAAATCAACCTGGGGCTTGATAATGATATTTCATGTTTTAATGTGGAATCGATTCCTGAATTAGAGATTATTGATGAGTTGGCAGCGAAGAAAGGAAAGGTAGCACGAGTGGCTTTACGACTTAATCCAAATGTGAATGCCAATACACACCATTACATCACAACAGGATTGGAAGAGAATAAGTTTGGGATTAATCAATGGGATCTTGAAAAAGTGGTAGCTTGTTTGGCCGGACTGAAAAATGTGGAGCTGGAGGGAATCCATTTTCATATAGGATCACAGATTACTGACCTGCTATCATTCAAAGATTTATGTTTGCGTGTTAATGAGCTTCAGAAATGGTTTGTGTCGCAACGAATTTTTCCTAAAGTAGTTAATGTTGGAGGTGGATTAGGAATAAATTATGAACAACCTGATGAACATTCTATTCCTGATTTCGAAAGCTTTTTTAAACTGTTTGACGAATTTCTGGAATTAATGCCTGGTCAGGAGCTTCATTTTGAATTGGGGCGTTCCATGGTGTGCCAGAGTGGTGTTTTAATGAGTCGTGTGTTATATATTAAAAATGGAGTGCAAACACATTTTGCCATTGTGGATGCCGGAATGAGTGACTTGATAAGACCAGCACTATATCAGGCCTATCATAAAATTGAAAACCTGTCCTCTCAATTGGAAAATGAAAAGTACGATGTGGTTGGGCCAATTTGTGAATCGAGCGACTGTTTTGGTAAAGCAGTTGATTTACCTCAGACCAAACGAGGCGATTTAATTGCCATTCGCTCTGCTGGTGCTTATGGCGAAGTTATGGCGAATCAGTATAATTTGCGCGAATTACCAAAAGCCTATTATTCCGATACCATTTAAACTATAGATATAAATATGAAAGCACGTAGTGAAATTCGCTACGTGCTTTTTTGTTGCTAGAATTCGTAATCTACGCATGATCGGCTTTGAAGTACTTCTCGAACTATTTTTCCTACAGCCAGATGATCGGGATGTTTGGCATAAATTTCAAGGTCATCCATCGATTCAAAAGTAGTGTCAAGTGCAATGTCGAAATTTTCCTTGGGGTTGGAGTTTAAACCAACTTCGATTGATTTTAATTGAGGAATTTTACTTTTTAAAGAAAGTAGTCCAGTTTTAATTTCTTCCAACTTGTTATTTTTATTGTATTCGTTATCAAATGGTTTCACCTGAAATAGTACGATGTGTTTTATCATAGTCATTATTTTTTCTTAATTTGCTACACTAAATAAGTTACAAAAGTAGAAAAATGCTCATAATTGGTATAGCCGGGGGTACTGGTTCTGGAAAAACGACAGTTGTTAGAAAAATAATTGAACGATTGCCAAAAGATGAGGTTGTTGTATTGCCTCAGGATTCTTACTATAAAGATAATAGTCAAATATCTCTGGAGGAGAGGCAGAAGATCAATTTTGATCATCCCGATGCCATTGAGTTTGATTTGCTAATTGATCACATCAGGCAACTGAAACAGAATAATTCGATCGAACAACCTGTATATTCATATCTTACATGTACCCGCGCAGAAGAAACAATTACAATTTTGCCTTGTGACGTTGTAATTGTGGAAGGCATTTTGATTTTAGGTAATGAAAAGCTACGCGAATTAATGGATCTTAAGGTGTTTGTTGATGCGGAAGCTGATGATCGATTGGCACGGGTAATCCAGAGAGATATTGAAGAACGAGGAAGAACTGTGGACAAGGTTTTGAAACGTTATGGAGAAACAGTTAAGCCTATGCATTTGCAGTTTATTGAACCTACAAAGCGATATGCCGACTTGATTGTTCCGCAGGGAGGAAATAACCATATTGCTATAAATATTTTGAGCAATTTTATAGAGCGCAATCTTTCGTGTTTAAACTAAATCCATAGCTTATGCTTGAAAAAGTACGAGTTGAAGATGTTTTGTTTCTGGATATTGAAACGGTTCCTGATCAGCCATCGTTTAATGACGTAAGTCCGGAAATGCAAGCACTATGGGATAAGAAATCTCAGTACTTCCGTCAAGATGAAGAATCTGCTGCTGAGGTTTATGGACGCGCTGGAATTTATGCCGAGTTTGGAAAGATTGTATGTATATCGGTTGGTGTTTTGGCTCATAGAGATGGACAACCAATATTTCGATTAAAATCCTTTGCCGGAGAAGATGAGAAGCAATTGCTGATTGATTTTAAGCAAATGATCGATCATTTTGCTAATAAGGCAAGCAGAAATATTTGTGGTCATAACGCACGTGAATTTGATTTCCCTTTTATTGCACGCCGAATGTTGATTCATGGCATTAAATTACCTGCAATTTTAGATGTTGCAGGAAAGAAACCATGGGAAGTGCGGTTTTTAGATACACTTGATTTATGGAAGTTTGGTGATTATAAGCATTACACATCTCTTAATTTATTGACAACCATTTTCAATATCCCATCACCCAAGGACGATATTGATGGCAGTCAGGTGGCTTCAGTGTTTTATGAAGATAAAGATATCGAACGTATAGCGCGTTACTGCGAAAAAGATGTGTTGGCTACTGCACAATTATTCCTCCGGTTTAAAGGTGAGCCACTCATTGAAGACGATACCATTGAATTGGCCAATTAATCGAGTAGGAAATAGGCTAAGGTTTTAACTAGAAGTTCAGGTTGTTCGGCATGTAGCCAGTGGCCAGCCTCCGGAATCGAAACTACCTCCGCATCTTTAAAGAACTTACGAATAATCAAGGTGTCTTCATCCATTATATAGCCCGATTTTTCTCCTCTGATAAAAATGCTTGGGATTTTAACTCTGCTGTCCTCAGGATTTAATTTGGAGAAACCATCCATAAGTCCTTCCAAACTATCTTGAATAATCTGCAGGTTAAGACGCCATTGATATTCACCGGATTTTGTTCGCTCTATATTTTTAAGTAAAAACTGTCGGAGTTTTTGATCCGGCAGTTTGTTTGATAGCTGTTTGTCTATATCACTCCGACTGCCAGCCATCTTGCAATCCACATCTAACATTGCCTGGATTATGCTGGCATGATCGTTGGTTATCTGGGCATAATTGCTGAACGATGCATATGATTTTGGTGCAATGTCCAGTATCACAAGTTTATCAATAAGTTCAGGATTAGCCAAGGCAAAACGCATTGCAGTTTTGCCTCCCATAGAATGACCTATCAGGTGAGCCTTTGTAATGTTCTTTTCATTGTAGAATTCCTGCAGGTCATTAGCCATAAGCTCATAATTCTGCTCATCAGAGTGAGGCGATTGACCATGGTTGCGTTGATCCAATATATATACATGATAATCATCTTGCAATTGGCGAGCGATAGAAACCCAATTATCTGATGCTCCATAAAGTCCATGAAGGATTATCAAAGTAGGGCCATTGGATCCGAATTCTCTATGAAAAAGTTTCATGGACAACTATTTAATCAATAATTCCTTATACATGTGAATAGTGCGTTCCAGGCCAATGTAGATAGCATCACTAATTAAAGCATGACCTATTGAAACTTCCTTCAAAAACGGAATTCGTTCTTTAAAATATTTAAGGTTCTCAAGATTTAAATCGTGTCCTGCGTTTATTTTTAATCCAATTTTATTAGCCAGATTGGCTGCTTCAACAAAGGGGGCAATCGCTTGCTCCTTGTTTTTAGCGTAGTTGGCAGCGTAAGGTTCAGTGTATAACTCTATTCGATCCGTATTGGTTTTAACCGCATTATTGATGTTTTCCAGATCAGTATCAATAAAAATAGAAGTGCGAATGCCTGCATCACTAAACTTCCCAATTACATCTTGTAGAAAAGTAAGATTGTTAACCGTATCCCATCCCGCATTTGAAGTTAAAGCTTCCGGTGGATCAGGCACTAAAGTTACCTGATTGGGCTTGACTTTAAGAACGAGATCCATAAACTCTTTTGAAGGATAGCCTTCAATATTAAATTCTGTGGTAATATGGGGGTGAATGTCAATGACATCCTGATATCGAATATGACGTTCGTCGGGGCGAGGATGAACGGTAACGCCATCGCCACCAAATTTTTGAACATCAATTGCAGCTTTTACTACATTAGGCGTATCTCCGCCTCTTGAGTTTCGAAGGGTTGCAATTTTATTTATATTAACGCTTAGTTTTGTCATTTTGGATATAATTGATGAACAAGCTCTTTTTTGTGGTTAAAAAACCTTAATAAACTATCGTGTGTATTGATTGTTTAATACATTGACGCTATTTTTAATTAACAAACAAGCACACGCGAAAAGGGTTTTTATTATTTGGCAAAATTATAAAGTATTTCTAAAAGTATTCTATGTTGGCTAAAGAATTAATATCAGATGTTGTACCAGCCTTAAAAACTTCGGACTCAGGACTGGATGCCTTGAATTGGATGGAAGTTTTTAGAATTTCGCATTTGCCAATAGTTAATAATGCTGTTTTTTTGGGTTTAATCTCTGATATTGACATCTATGATATGAACACAGCGGATGAACCACTTGGAAATCACACCTTGTCGTATGATAAGCCATATGTTTATGAACACCAGCATATATATGATATAATTGAACTGGCGTCAAGATTAAAATTAACAGTGGTGCCAGTACTTAATAAAAAAGAAGAGTATCAGGGATTAATTACGCAGAGTGAGTTGTTGGGGAAGTTTGCAGACCTTATTGCAGCACATACCCCAGGTGGAATTGTTGAATTGGAATTACTGCCTCGCGACTATTCGTTATCAGAAATAGCGAGAATTGTTGAAGATGCAGAAGCGAAAATATTAAGTTTATATGTCTCTCAAACGCATGGAGATAATTTATTTACTGTAGCAATAAAACTGAACAGAACTGATTTGTCTGCAGTTCTAAGTGCATTTGAGCGGTATGAATATTCTGTCAAGACTACCTATGCGGGTAATGATCTATATGACGATACCGTTAAAAAGAACTATGACTCATTGATGAGGTACTTGACTATGTAAATTACTACATATATGATAAAAACTGAATATGGCACAGACATATTTTTTTTAGTTTGGCTAATGGTCTTTACGACATGTTCAGTTAATGGGTATGCTAATGTAACTGTACCCGATACTTCAATTGGAGGCTTAAAGGATAGTACTCAGGTTCGACAAATCATTATATCAGGAAATAAAGTAACCAAGTCGAGGGTTATTTTAAATGAGATGGTGTTTAAAATTGGGGATAGTATTGTTGTTACTCAATTGGGCTCGGCATTAAAACGTAGCAGAGAAAACCTATTGAATACCTCGCTTTTTAATTTTGTTTCAATTACTTATGCTATTCAGTCCGATGGAGGTGTGATTTTCCACGTTAAAGTTGACGAACGTTGGTATTGGTGGGTCTTTCCGATATTTGAACATGCAGACAGAAACCTTAGTTCATTTCTTGAAAACGGTGATTGGTCAAGAATGAATTATGGTGTTTATCTTAAGAAGGATAATTTTAGAGGACGAAAAGAAGTATTGAAATTAAAGGTAAAAGCGGGCTTTTCTACCGATATAGCTTTAAGTTTTCATTCTCCGGAATACAAGCGTAAGACAGGTTGGGGCTTGGAGCTTAATGCTAAAGGTAATAATGAGTTGCCATTTGTTACCTATGCGAATCAACCTATTTTTCTGTCGCTTCAGAATGAGATGGCCCAGTATTATTCAAAAATATCACTTTATTATACTATTCGAACTGATTTATACCAAAGGCATGAGATACGCCTTTCGCATGATGGGTATAGTGTTAATGATACCATAATTGAATTAAATCCGAATTATCTGACCGAAGGAAACTCTGAAATGCAGTATGTGAGTTTGTCTTATCAATATCATTATGATAGGAGAGATTCAAAAGCTTATCCACTGAATGGTACCAACGTGAAACTGCAGCTTAAACAAATGGGTTTTGGGATATTTAGTGACGAATTAAATGATTTAAGCTTAAAGGCAAGATTTCAGCAGTTTGCAGGATTGGCAAACAGGTTGCATTGGGGAGGAACCATTGAAGGCAGAGTGTCGACAAGTGACCAGTTGCCTTATGTCTTGAATTCTGGTTTAGGGTATAAAAGTTTTATGAATGGCTATGAATTATATGTTATTGATGGAACTAATAATGCTATGGTTCAAAACAAATTATTGTTCACCATCCTTGAACCCAAGGTGAAGAATATTGGGTTTATTCCGCTGACTCAATTTGCTAAAATTCATTACGCGTTTTATCTAAAGGCTTATTTTGATTTTGGATATGCCTGGCAATTGCATCCCGACCCAAGCAATACCTTGGTTAACGATTGGCAATATGGCTATGGTCTTGGTTTGGATTTGGTAACCTTCTATGATAAAGTGTTGAGTTTTAATTATTCTGCAAACAAACAAGGGCAGCATGGTTTTTTTATTCACCTTAATCTTGATTTGTAAGCTTTAATGTACCTTTGTTATTTAAATAATATAAAAGGGGTAGTATGCGTATTGCAGTTTTTGGTAAAAAATTCGGAAAGCTTTTTTATTCTTCCTGCGTCAATCTTTTTCAGATATTGAAAGAGAATGAGGTTGAAGTTATTATTTATAAACCCTTCTATGAGTTTTTGTTGTCCAATGTAAAAATGAAACCTGATGTTGTTGGTTTCTTTGAAAATGGGGCAGGGATAAAAGACGTAGATCAGTTTTTTAGCATTGGGGGCGATGGTACTTTTCTCGATGCCGTTAATTTTGTCCATGACTCTGGTATTCCAATTGTAGGCATCAATAGTGGAAGGCTTGGTTTCTTAGCCGATGTATCTCAACAGGAAATGGGAACTGTAATTACTGATGTTATACGAGGGCATTATAAAATTCATAAGCTTGATCTTCTTTCACTAAAAACGGATGTGCAGTTATTCGATGCTAATCACTATGCATTAAATGAATTATCAATTGTTAAGCGGGATAGTGCTTCGATGATTACCATACATACCTATGTGAATGATGAATTTGTTAATTCGTACTGGGCTGATGGTTTAATTATTTCCACACCAACCGGATCAACGGCATATTCGTTAAGTGTTGGAGGACCCATTATTCATCCGGATTCACAAAATTTTGTTATTACACCAATTGCTCCTCATAATTTAACGGTAAGGCCTATGGTTGTCCCAAATAATGTTGAGATCACCCTTAAGGTGGAAGGGCGTGATACTAAGTTTCTGGCATCATTGGATTCAAGAAGTGAGGTGTTTGAAGAAAGTGTTCAACTAAGAGTAAAAAAGGCAGATTTTAGTATTAATGTGATCAAGCTACCGGAGTATTCTTTTTTCACAACCCTAAGAAATAAACTAATGTGGGGGCTTGACAAGCGGAATTGATGGCTGATAACAATATTTTATCAAAAAAAGTGTTTGTATAGTAGTTGAAATAAATCGAAACTAGCTAGCTAACCCTAGATTCAAAAATTAAATAATACATTTGTGTTAACTGTCAATAAGTTCTTGGTGATACTCCGCAAAAATCAAATAAATAAGTGTTTTAATTGTAAGGCGTATGGAAGTTTGTTGTTGCTTGCCATATTGTTCCTATTCGCAATAGACACCACCAAAGCTCAAGATCGAATTGAGCTTGGAGGATTTATTGGAACGTCATATTATTTTGGAGATCTAAATCCATCCAGACAATTTTATCGACCGCATCTAGCCATTGGAGGAATTGGACGTTACGCTTATTCTGACCGTTTGGCCTTGAAAGCTACCGCTCTATATGGAAAGATTAGTGGTGCTTATTCGCCTGATTTAAATTACAAAGACCTTAGACAACCCGCTCAGCAGATTGGAGATCCTGAATATGCTTTTCAGAATGTAGTAGGTGATGTATCGGTGCAAGCGGAGTTTAATTTTCTATCCTATGACCATAAATTTATTTCAAGTACTAATTTTACGCCTTATCTTTCAGTAGGCTTAGGTACAACCTTTTATAATAGAAAATCCGGTGATGCCGGAAATCTTACCAGTAAACCAACTTTTATATTATCTTTGCCGTTCGGTGTTGGAGTCAAGTATAAGGTCAACAAGTGGGTGAGAGTAGGCGCAGAGTGGTCTTTTCGAAAAACATTTGTCGACGATCTGGATTATGAAGGTCCGGGTGATATTGATCCTTCAGATCCTTATGGGTTTGGCAACACTGTGACACATAATAATGATTGGATCTCATATGCAGGCGTTTACGTTACAATAAGTATGTTGAAGCGTAAAAGTTCATGTAATGGAGGCTATTAAAAGAGGACAGTTGAAATGTCATTACAAGACCAACTGATAAAAGATAGATTACCTAGTCATGTTGCCATTATAATGGATGGTAATGGACGTTGGGCCAAAAAAAGAGGCAACTCACGAGTGTTTGGTCATAAACACGGAGTTACTGCTGTGCGGGAAGTCACCGAAACTTCTGCGGAGCTGGGTATTGAGTACCTTACTCTTTATGCCTTTAGTACCGAAAACTGGAGTCGACCAAAAACAGAAGTTGATGCATTAATGAGTTTATTAGTTTCAACGATTAGTTCAGAAACAAAAACTCTGATGAAAAACAACGTTAAGTTGAATGCGATTGGATGTAAAGAGAATTTACCAAGTGGCGTTCAAAAACGATTGAATGAATGTATTGATAAAACTTCGGGAAATACAGGCTTGACTCTGACCTTAGCTTTAAGTTATAGCTCAAGGTGGGAAATTTTGGAGGCGATTAAAAAGATTGTTATAGAAG
Source organism: uncultured Carboxylicivirga sp. (assembly GCA_947503525.1). Lineage (GTDB taxonomy): Bacteria > Bacteroidota > Bacteroidia > Bacteroidales > Marinilabiliaceae > Carboxylicivirga. The sequence continues at coordinate 1,155,312 of CANNEA010000002.1, forward strand.
TTGAAGATAAGCAGTTTGATATAAGTCAATTAGATGATGAGGCATTTGGTTCGTATTTGGCAACACAAGGGATGCCAGATCCTGAATTAATGATCAGAACCAGTGGTGAACATCGAATAAGTAACTTTTTGCTTTGGCAATTAGCGTATTCTGAGCTATATTTCTGCGATATTTTGTGGCCCGACTTTAGGAGAGAAGATTATTACCGGGCTTTGATAGATTATCAGGGACGTGAGAGACGTTTTGGAAAAACTGGTGATCAAATTAAATAATGATTTATAGGAACAATATTTTAAAAGGATTTGTGAAAGATGACGTGTGAAATATTGATCTATAACCTTAACGAGCAAACTATTAAAATAAATGAAAGGTATCTACCACTATAAGTTTTTATTGGTTTTCATATTTATATTATCCTACGTGTTTGCTACAGGTCAGGATATTCCCAATATTTCATATTCTGGCTCACCAAAAAAATACGAGATTGCAAACATCGAAGTTATTGGTGTTGAGAATCTTGATCCCAAAATATTAGTTAACATTAGTGGATTGAAGGTTGGACAGATGATATCTGTTCCTGGAGATGAAGTATCAGAAGCCATTCGCAGATATTGGAATCATGGCTTGTTTTCTGATGTGAAGATCAAAGCTGCAAAGATTGAAGGAAGAAAGATATTTCTTGAAATATTACTTCAAGAACGTCCGAGACTATCCGATATGAGTTTCTACGGTCTTAAAAAGAGTGAAGTAGAAACTGTTGAAGAAAAGGTGGCAATGATGAAGGGGTCTCAGGTTACTCCTTATATGATTGCTCGTGCCGAAAAATACATCACGGACTATTTCGTATCGAAGGGTTTTTACAATACCGAGGTTAACATTATTCAAAAAGATGATCCGGCTAAAGCTAATCATGTTAAGCTGGAAATTAATGTTGATAAAAAAGACAAGGTGAAGGTAAATTCATTGATTTTTGAAGGTAATACCGTCTTAACAGATGGTAAGCTGAATAAAGCCATGAAAAAGACCAATGCCAAAGGAAATATGTTTAACTTCTTTAAAACAAAGAAATTTGTTGTTGAGAAGTATGAAGAAGATTTAGTAGCTGTTATCGATAAGTATAATGAACTTGGTCATCGTGATGCACGTATTGTATCAGAAGACGTAATTAGAAATATCGAAGATAATACGGTTGATGTCAAGATTACAATTGAAGAAGGTCGTAAGTATTACTTTGGTGATATTAGCTGGGTTGGTAATACTATATATCCGGGAGAATATTTGTCTTATAAATTACGTATTCAAAAGGGTGATATATTTAACCAGAAATTATTAGCAGAGCGATTAACTGACGATGAAGATGCTGTTCATAACGAATACATGGATAAAGGGTATCTTTTTTCTAATATCAGTCCGGTTGAAGTTGGTGTTCAAGGTGATACGATTAACCTTGAAATGCGCATCTATGAAGGACAGCAGGCCACCATTAACAATGTTGTAATTCGCGGTAACAGTAAAACTCATGAGCACGTTGTTCGTCGTGAGATTAGAACTAAGCCGGGGCAGTTGTTTAGTAAATCCGAATTAATTCGTACGGTTCGAGAATTGGCTCAATTAGGGCACTTCGATCCTGAAAAAATTGTTCCGGATGTACAACCTAATCAGGATAATGGTACTGTAGATTTAGTTTATCAGCTTGAAGAAAAAGCAAATGACCAGATTGAATTATCCGGAGGTTGGGGTGCAGGAATGTTTGTTGGATCATTAGGACTTAAGTTTACAAACTTCTCGATTCGAAATATTTTTAATCCCGAGGCATGGAGACCATTACCTACCGGAGATGGACAAACTCTGGCACTTAGGGCTCAAACCAATGGTAAGTTTTATCAGTCATATAGTCTTTCTTTCACTGAACCATGGTTAGGTGGTAAGAAACCAAATTCACTTAGCTTTTCGGTTTATCACTCTATTCAAACTGGTGTTAGTGGAAGTTATTATAATCCATCATATGGGTATGGTGGAGGATATGGTGGCTATGGTGGTTACGGCGGAGGCTATGGCAGTGGTTATGGTGGTGGTTATGACCAATCAGCCATTGATCAACATATGAAAATTACCGGGGCTTCACTTGGTTTTGGTAAACGTTTGAGTTGGCCTGATGACTGGTTTACTTTGTATACCGAAGCAAGTTACCAACGCTACGACCTTAGAGACTGGAATTACTTCATCATGCAGAATGGTATTTCGCATAACCTGAACTTTAAAGTTATTCTTAGTCGTCGTTCAATAGATAATCCAATCTATACTCGTCGCGGATCTGACTTTTCTGTGGGATTAGAATTTACTCCTCCATGGTCAATGTGGTCTGACACTGACTGGTCGAGAGAAGATATTTCTCAGGAAGAAAGATACCAAAGAATTGAATACCATAAGTGGACCTTTAAAGGAGCCGTATATAAGCCAATTGATAATCTGGAGAAATTGGTTGTGATGGGCCGTATGGAAATGGGATTCTTAGGGTATTATAATAAAGACTTACAATCACCATTTGAAAAGTATGTACTAGGTGGTGATGGTATGTCGGGTTATAGTATGTATGGTAGTGAAACTATTGGTTTACGTGGTTATGAAAATTCATCACTTACACCATATAATACTCAAGGTTCATACGATGGTAATATCTATAATAAGTTAACTCTTGAAGTTAGATATCCATTAGCATTGCAACCTTCGGCAACAGTATTTGCTTTAGGATTTTTAGAAGCGGGTAATGCCTGGAGTCAATATGAAGATTATAATCCATTTGAGTTAAAACGTGCAGCCGGTGTTGGTTTAAGAATATTCTTACCGATATTTGGATTGATGGGTATTGATTGGGGTTATGGATTTGATGATAGTCAGTACCGAAGTAATGCAGGTGGAAGTCAATTCCATTTTGTTATCGGTCAAAGTTTCTAGTGTTGAGAGAATTAGAAAAGTGGTTTGATTTTTGTTTGTTTTGGGTATAAACCAAAATTATTGAGCTATGAAAAATATACTTTTAGTAGGATTACTTTTAATTAGCAGTTTACTTAGTGCACAAAAATATGCCTTTGTCGATTCAGAGTATATCTTGCGTAATATTCCAGCTTACGAAGCAGCCAATGAACAACTGAGTCAGTTGTCAGCCAAATGGCAAACAGAAATTGAAACTCGTTTCGAAGAAATATCTCAACTTTATCAGACCTATCAAACGGAGAATGTTTTTCTTTCGAATGAAATGAAGATTAAACGAGAGAATGAAATTGTGGAGAAAGAAAAACAAGCCAAGCAACTGCAACAAAGTTATTTTGGTCAGGATGGTGAGTTGTTTAAACGAAGAGAGTCATTAGTTAAGCCAATACAAGACGATATATTTAATGCGATATCCGAAATTGCTGCAGATAAAAATATAGCAGCAGTTTTCGACAAGGCATCAGGAATGGGTATCATGTATGTTGATTCGAAAAATGATATCAGCGATGAAGTATTGGTTAAACTTGGGTATAAGAGTGAATAATAAAAACCAGAATAGAGATTAAAACATTTCAATAATGAATAAAGTATACGCAATATTTACATTGATTTTGCTTGGCACATTCGGAGCATTCGCGCAGCAGCCGATGAAGTTTGGGCATATTAATACGGCAGAGCTAATGGCAGTAATGCCTGAACTTAAAGTTGTAGAAACTGCTTTGGAAACTGAGTTTAAGGAAAAAGAAGGGCAGTTAACGGTTATGCAGGAAGAGCTTCAAGGTAAACAACAGGCTTACCAACAGATGGCTTCCACTTTAACTCCAGGTGAAAGAGCCGCTCAAGAGCAGGCTTTGGGCGAAATGGGTCAGAAAGTTCAGAATTACTATTTGTTGGCTCAACAACAGATGAAAGCCAAAGAGCAAGAGTTGAAAGCACCTATCATGCAGAAGTTAAGAACGGCTATAGAAGAAGTTGGCGAAGAAGGTGGATTTCTTTATATATTTGATATGACATCACGTGTGCCGGTTTTTAATTCGGAGAAAAGCATTGATGTTACACCATTGGTGAAAACAAAATTAGGGATACAATAAAGAGTAGAATAAGATAAAATTTAAGCATATGAAATTTTTAAAAGTTATAGTAGTTCTAGTTGCCTTTACCTTATCTGGAAAGGCTGTTGCACAGGATTTAAAATTTGGTCATATTAATATACAAGAATTAGTTGCTCAGCTTCCTGAAAAGTTGACTGCTGATAAAACCTTGCAAGATGAGGCCACTAAGTTGCAGAACCAATTGCAAGTGATGCAAAGTGATTTAGAGAAGAGATATACAGAGTACATGGCACAACGTGATACTTTACCTGATCTAATTCGTGCGACGAAAGAGAAAGAAATTCAGGATCAAGATCAACGTCTTCAGCAATACAGCCAGATGGCTCAGCAATCATTAGGTCAGAAAGAGCAGCAATTGCTTCAGCCTATTATTGTGAAAGTACAGAAGGCTATTGAAGAAGTAGGCCAGGAGCAAGGATTAATTTACATCTTTGATATTAGTACACAGGTTGTAGTATACCACTCACCTACAAGTATTGATTGTGCTGAATTTGTTAGAGCTAAATTAACTGCAGCGCCAGCACTTTAAGAAATAGATAGTATTCAAATATTAGCGGGTGACTTTTATAAGTCACCCGCTTTTGTATCTTTAAGGTTTAGATGTTATAATTATGAAAAAGGCAGGCCCAATTGCAGTTTTTGACTCAGGTTATGGTGGATTAACAGTATTGGATAAGATCGTTAAACACCTTCCTGAATATGATTATATCTATTTAGGTGATAATGCTCGTACGCCATACGGGACCAGATCCTTTGATGTGGTTTATGAGTATACCTTGCAGGCTGTTGAGAAGTTATTCTCTCTTGGAGCACACCTTATTATATTGGCCTGCAATACCGCATCCGCTAAGGCTTTGCGTAATATTCAACAAAAGGACTTGCCACGGATTGATCCGGAAAGAAGGGTTCTTGGAGTTATTCGTCCGAGTGTCGAAAGAGTAAATGATCTCTCTAAAAGTAAGCATATAGGTGTTCTAGGCACAATAGGTACCGTACAGTCGGAATCGTATGTGATGGAAATAGAAAAGCTTTTCCCTGAAATGACCGTTAAACAAGAGGCTTGCCCAATGTGGGTGCCTCTGGTTGAGAATAATGAATTTAATGATATTGGCTCGGATTATTTTGTCGCAAAAAACATTAATCGTCTCATACAATCGGATGAGGAAATAGACGCTGTTATTCTTGGTTGTACCCACTACCCTCTATTATTGCCTAAGATAAGACAATATCTAAAGAATGATATTAATGTGATTGAGCAAGGTGATATTGTTGGTGAAAGCTTAATTGACTATCTGGAGAGGCATCCTGAAATGGATGAGAAATGTTCCAAAGGAGGAGAAGTGAAATTCTTTACAACCGAAAACGTTGAAAAGTTTAAGCAAACTGCGGGAATTTTCTTCGAAGGTGAAATCAGTGTTGAGAACATACACTTATAATAGCTCCCAAGAATTATCTCTCAGGAGCTCAGTTTTTTCTTTATTCATCCTTATACCAATCTGAATACATCAGATAGTTATTGGCGATTTTATTAATCATTTCTTTGGTTTGGTTTGGTTCAATCTCCTTGACTTTTTTAGCAGGAACACCAGCGTATACGCTATTTGGTTCTACAATGGTTCCTGTTAATACAAGAGAATTGGCAGCAATAATTGAATTATGTCCTATGACGGCATGATCCAGAACTGTTGCCCCAATTCCTACCAATACGTTATCCTCAATTTTGGCACCGTGAATTGTAACATTATGACCAATCGATACATTATCTCCAATTTCAACCGTTGATTTTTGATATAACGTGTGCAGAACCGATCCATCCTGAATATTCACCTTGTTTCCAATTCGAATTGAATTAACATCTCCACGAAGAACAGCGTTAAACCAAATACTGCAATCGTTGCCCATTTCTACATCACCAATTATTGTAGCGTTTTCAGCTAGATATACATTTTCACCAAATTTAGGTGTAAAACCACGTACTTCTTTTATTAAGGCCATCTTGTTGTTATGAAAAGTTATTAATTTCTTTGATTATAATTTGTGCAAAAATACAATCCTCTGCTTAAGAATCGATCATTCAACTTAAATAAAGTAACAGATCATTATTATATACAGCTATCCTCTGCTAGATGTTCAAAATGTGTTATATAACACTACTAAAATACTAGTGAAATATGACAAACATCAATTGGTGGTCTTATTCATATCAATACCTTTACTTTAAATTTGTAAGAAATTAATGTATTCATAACTTAGATGAAGCCATTGCTTTCATTTTTAATTTTGACTAATTTTATTTTAACAGAGATATTCTAATCAGAACTTTGTCGATCATGGGTAAAAGATCAAAAGTTATCGAGAAAGAGGAAGTGGTTGTAAGGTTTTCTGGAGATTCCGGTGACGGAATGCAATTGACAGGAACTTTATTCTCGTACACCTCAGCAATTTTTGGAAATGATATTTCAACATTTCCCGATTATCCTTCAGAAATTAGAGCACCACAGGGTACAATAAGTGGAGTTTCAGGGTTCCAAATACATTTTGGGCACTCTGAGGTTTTTACGCCTGGTGATTATTGCGATGTGCTTGTTGCGATGAATCCGGCTGCACTGAAGGCCAATGCCAAATGGATGAAACCAGGAGGTACCATTATTTTAGATGTAGATAGTTGTGATGAAAAAAACCTGAAAAAAGCAGGTTATGAAACCAACGATCCTATCATTGAAGGTAAACTAGGTGACTACCATATTGTAAAGGCTCCAATTACAACGCTTACTAAGGAGAGTCTTAAAGATATGGGCTTAGACAATAAGAGTATTCTTCGAAGTAAGAATATGTATGCTCTTGGTCTGGTGTATTGGTTATTCGATAGGCCTTTAACACATACCCAGGATTACATTAAAAAGAAATTTGCCAAAAATCCTTTAGTGGTTGAAGCCAACCTTAAAGTGTTGGATGATGGATATAATTATGGTGGAATTATTCAAGCCATGACTCCTTCGTATCATATTCATCCGGCTGACATCAAAAAAGGAAAGTACCGTAATTTAAGTGGTAACGTTGCTGTGGCTTGGGGATTTTTAGCTGCCGCCGAAAAGAGTAAGCTTAAATTATTTTTAGGTTCTTACCCTATTACTCCGGCAACAGAAATATTACAAGAGCTTAGTGCACGTAAAGATTTAGGTGTAAAAGTATTTCAGGCAGAAGATGAAATTGCCGGTATTTGTACGGCTATTGGTGCAAGCTTCACCGGTAATCTTGCAATCACTACCACTTCAGGTCCTGGTTTAGCTTTAAAAGGTGAAGCAATTGGTTTGGCTATTATTGCTGAACTTCCACTTGTTGTTGTGAATGTGCAGCGAGGTGGACCATCTACAGGATTACCTACCAAAACGGAACAATCGGATTTGATGCAAGCCTTGTACGGTCGTAATGGAGAGAGCCCTGCGATTGTAATTGCTGCAAGCTCGCCAACCAACTGTTTTGATTATGCATTTTATGCTGCAAAGATTGCAGTTGAGCATATGACTCCTGTTATATTATTAACGGATGGTTTCTTAGCAAATGGTACTCAACCTTGGCGTTTACCTAATTTGGAAGAATGGCCGGATATTGAGGTTCCTTATGCGGATGAAAATGATGAAGACTGGCATCCGTATAAAAGAGATGCGGTTAAGTTAGCGCGTTATTGGGCTACTCCGGGAACGAAAGGCATGAATCATCGTATTGGCGGTTTAGAAAAAGATGAGCATACAGGTGCGGTTTCTCATGATGCATTGAACCATCAAAATATGGTTGAGTTACGTGAAGAGAAAATTAAACGAGTTGCCAAATTTGTACCAGAGCTGGAAGTTATTGGTGAGGAAGATGCCGATATTCTTGTTGTTGGCTGGGGTGGTACGTTTGGGCATCTGTATACAGCGGTTGATGAATTAGATCATGAAGGTCATAAATTTGCCTTGGCTCATTTTAATTATATAAATCCACTTCCTGTTAATACTTATGATGTTCTTAAGAAGTACAAAAAGATAGTAGTATGTGAATTGAACCTTGGGCAATTTGCAAATTACCTATTGATGAATTTCCCTGACTTAGAATATTTAAGGTTTAATAAAGTGCAAGGGCAGCCATTTACGGTTGTTGAATTAAAAGAACATTTTAAATCATTGCTGGAGGAATAAAAGATGTCTGAACAGTGTCAATTAAAATATACCGATTTTAAGAGTGATCAGAGTGTGAAATGGTGTCCTGGTTGTGGTGACCATGCCGTTTTAAATTCCGTACAGAAAGCAATGGCCAATCTTGGATATTCCAAAGAAGAAGTCGCTGTTATTTCTGGTATTGGATGTTCATCTCGTTTCCCATATTATATGGATACTTATGGTTTTCATACCATTCATGGACGAGGCTCAGCAATTGCTTCTGGCGTAAAAGTGGCGAACCCTGATTTAAAAGTTTGGCAAATCACCGGTGATGGTGATGCCTTGGCTATTGGAGGTAATCACTTTATTCATACCATTCGCCGTAATATTGATTTGAATGTTATTCTTTTTAACAATCAGATTTATGGACTAACAAAAGGGCAGTATTCTCCAACTTCAAAACGAGGTTTTATTTCAAAGACCTCTCCTTTTGGAACAGTTGAGGCACCATTTCGTCCGGGCGAGTTATGCATTGGAGCAAGAGGACAGTTCTTTGCCAGATGTATTGATAAAGACCTTAAGCATTCTGTTAAAATGATGGAAGAAGCAGCTGGTCATGAAGGTACCTCTATAGTTGAAGTGTTACAAAACTGTGTAATCTATAACGATAAAACGCACAATGCAATTACGGATAAAGCTCATTCTGCCGACAGAACAATTAAATTGGAACATGGTGAGCCAATGCTTTATGGTAAAGACCAAAATAAGGGTTTACTGTTGGATGGCTTGAATGTGAAAACAGTTACAATAGGTGAGAACGGAGTAACATTGGACGACATATTAGTACATGACGCACATTGTGAAGATATTACCTTACATCTAAAATTGGCTGATATGGAATATCCTGATTATCCGGTTGCCTTAGGAGTTATTCGTTCTGTTAAAGGTCCTGTCTACGACCAATGTGTAGAAAGACAATTAGAAGAAGTACAAGAAATTTCTAAGATAAAATCCTTTAACGACTTAATACATTCGGGTGATGTATGGGACGTTGAATAAGACTTTGTTGAGTTAGCTACTTATGAGGCCGCTTTGATTAATTTCAGGCGGCTTTTTTTATTTCTTTTGTTTGATTACGAATCCAATAGCTTCCCTGTGAAAAAAGAGAGCATGTTTTTTACTTGTTCGTAGCTGTTGTTTTCGATTTTAATATCGGTCATGCGAGGTAGATGCATGGCATAGTAACTGTGGTTGTTGGCCATTTCAATTAAGTTGCTTGCCAAGGCATGTGGATATGGAAATTCTGAATTAACTTCTTCAATTACTCCAGCTATCTTTTCTGAAAGCGCTTTAAAATTACTAAAAAGACCATCTTTATTGTCTTTATCTACTTCTTTGGTATGATAAGCCTTTGTTCCTTCCGCAATGACTACACGATGAAGAATACTTTCATTCACATATTCAATGGCCGGATTTTCCTGATTGGCATCCACCAAGGTTTCAATGATAATCTGAAGCTTCTTTTCAGGCGATTCAATATTTTTAGTATTAATGTCGATAAGGTAGTTAAGCCACTCCCAATACCAGGCCAGTAAATAAATTAAAAGGAAGTGTTTGTTCTCAAAGTATCGGTATACCGATGCTTCTGTGGATTGCATACAGCAGCCAAGCTTTTTAAAAGTAAAGGCTTCAAATCCGAGTTTGTCAATTTGTATAATACTGTGTTTGATGATCTTCCGCCCAAGCATTGTTTCTTGCGGATCTCTTAAATAAAGTTTAGGATTTAAACTGATTTTAATACCTATTGACATGCCTTGATTTATTTCTTACAAAAATATGCTTTTCAATAGAACAAAAATATTACTGGGATGTTTAAGTAAAACAAAAAAGAATGATAGTAATACTATTACAAAATGAAGTAATGGCTTTACCGAAACGTTTTTATAGAGATTTTAAAAAGGAAAGAATATGAGTGAGAAAAAAAACGGAGGTTTTTTTCAAAACCTAAAGCAAGATTTACCGGCTTCGATTGTTGTATTTTTAGTGGCTGTACCACTGTGCTTAGGTATTGCATTAGCTTCGGGAGCACCATTGTTTTCTGGTGTCATAGCAGGTATCGTTGGAGGTATTGTTGTAGGTGTTGTTAGTGGATCTCAGTTAGGAGTAAGCGGACCAGCAGCTGGTCTGGCTGTAATCGTATTAGCTGCAATTAGCGAATTGGGTTCATTTGAATTATTCTTGACGGCGGTGGTTATCAGTGGTGTAATTCAAATTATTCTTGGTTTTGCCAAAGCTGGTATTATAGGTTATTACTTTCCTTCATCCGTCATTAAGGGTATGTTGTCAGGAATTGGAATAATTATAATTCTTAAACAAATTCCGCACGCATTTGGATATGACAAGGATTTTGAAGGTAGTTTAGCTTTTGTTCAAGCAGATGGACATAATACATTTACAGAACTTTATCACATGTTTGGAGCCCTTAGTCCCGGTGCAGTAATTATAACTCTTCTATCAATGTTAGTATTGATATTGTGGGAGCAGCCTTTTATTAAAAAGCTTAAGGCTACCAATATTATTCAAGGACCATTAGTGGTGGTAATTTTAGGAATTGTATTGAATCTTGTATTTTCAGGTTTCTCTCAATTTAGTTTAAAACCTGAGCAAGTTGTGGCTATACCAGTAGCAGAGAGTTTATCAGGCTTTTTTGGCCAGTTCACATTTCCTGATTTCAGTCAGATTTTTAGTGGTCAGGTATGGATAATAGGAGCAACCATTGCTGTTGTGGCAAGTTTAGAAACACTTTTGTGTTTGGAGGCAACTGATAAGTTAGATCCACAAAAACGAATTACTCCAGTTAATTTAGAACTAAAAGCGCAAGGTATTGGTAACATTCTTTCAGGATTAATTGGAGGATTGCCAATTACACAGGTAATCGTTCGTAGTTCAACAAATATTCAATCAGGTGGACGTACCAAACTGTCTGCAATATTTCATGGAGTAATTTTGCTTGTAAGTGCAATGGCGATTCCAAAGTTGCTGAATCTGATTCCTTTGGCCAGTTTAGCTGCAATTCTGTTTGTGGTTGGTTATAAGTTGGCTAAGCCTGTAGTATTTAAACAAATGTATAATCTTGGAGTTTCGCATTTTGCACCATTTATGGTTACTATTGTAGGTATTATTTTTACCGATCTTTTAATTGGTATTGTTATGGGATTGGTTGTAGCAGTGATGTATATCCTTTATAATAACTTCAAGAAGCCATTTTTATTTGAACATGGAGAACATCTTAAAGATGGTGTTTTAAGACTTGAATTAGCAGAGGATGTTACCTTTATCAACAAGGCCAGTATTCTAAATACGCTGAGTAAAATTCCTAATGAATCAAAAGTGGTTATTGACGCTTCTAAGTGTATTAACATTGATCAGGATGTTATTGAAATTATTAATGAGTTTGAAACTGGTGCAGAGTTTCGCGATATTGAGGTAGAAATTATCAAGCGTAAACGAAGAGGTGTTAAGAACCAGCATAAACTTATTGAGTCAGCTCTAAATATGAGTAACTAAAAAATCACGATTATGGATAACAAAATAACACAAACAGCAACTTCTCAATCTGAGATTACACCTGGAAAAGCACTTGATTTCTTAAAGGATGGTAATAAGCGTTTTTTAGAGAAAAAACCTTTATCACGTGACTTAATTCAGCAAGTAAACGAAACCGCCTCGGGTCAGTTTCCTTTTGCTGCAATAGTAAGTTGCATAGATTCACGTATTCCTACAGAAGTGGTTTTTGATCAGGGAATTGGTGATGTGTTTAATGCAAGAGTAGCTGGTAATATTGTAAATGAAGATATTCTTGGTAGCCTTGAATTTGCTTGCAAGTTAGCCGGTTCAAAATTGATAGTTGTGTTGGGCCATACCTCATGCGGAGCCGTAAAAGGAGCATGTGATAATGCGCAGTTAGGTAATCTTACTACCCTATTAGCCAAGATAAAACCTGCTGTTGACGAAATTAAAACACCTTCCGGTGTTGAGCGCAATTCTTCAAACTTAAGTTTTGTAAATGATGTTGCAGAAAAAAATGTAGAGCTCACCATTCAGAATATTAAGGACCAGAGTGAGGTTCTTAAAGAGATGAATGCCAATGGTGACATTAACATTATTGGAGCCATGTATGATGTTAAGACAGGTAAAGTAGTATTTGACTCTTAAATGATAAACTAATTGAGAATTGGAATCACCTCTTCTCAAATAATTCTTACATATAAATAAAGGTTTGTACCTGGTAAAACTTGGGTGCAGACCTTTATTTTTTCAATACAATACCTGTAAGCGCCAGCCAAACGAAACAAGCTGCTATAAATAGTAATGTAGGCATAAAGAATATGCCACTAGGTGACTTGATTGCGCCTTGGTCAGGGAAATGAGGGTTGTAGATAATTTTCACTTCTCTGAAATCATTGATGTAAAAATCAGAAGCCTCAATCTGATGGATTTCACCATTCACTTCATAGGAATAAAAATAGGTATCATAATTTGCAGTGCCAGCACCATTTGTGTTTCTCATGGTGTTTGATTTGTTGTTTTCGAACTCACCAATCATTGTTTTACCTGCAATGGATAGATAAATTCGAGGAACAATAAATAGGAAGAAAAGAACAATCAGGCCAATTTTTTCGATGACGGATTTAAACTTTTTTGGCGACATATTGTAAATTAATTGGGGGTATATCTGTAAAACTAACACATTTATTGAAATAGTATTGTAAAAACGTAATTGATCGTTTGGAATTCTAATTTATTATTGCAAATATTTGTGCACAGAAAAAAGAAGAAATGAATTTGAATTCAAGACATAATTGGCATTGGCACCATTCTAATCTTTCAGCACGGAGTTGAGGGCCATAGCCGTATATCTATAAAAGAACTATATGAAGGCTTACCTAACTCAAGGTAAGCCTTCTTTTTTTGACATTTTTTGAAAACCTAAACATGAAAACTAAAAATATAAAGTGTGTTACATCGCCCATCCCGGCTAATATTGCGGATGTTACCACACCCGTTAGCCTTTATTTAAAGTTGCGTGATGCTTATCCCAATACCATTCTATTGGAAAGTAGCGATTATCATGGCAACTCTAATTCCATGTCGTTCATTTGTTTCAATCCTATATTTGAATTTATTGCTGATAAAGGAGTCGTTTCGTTCGGTGAAGCACATAAAGAATTAGATCAAATTAACATTGATCAATCCAACAATGTACCTGCACTGTTAGATCAGTTTATTAGGAGTTTTCAAGTTGAAAAAGGAGACTGCCCGATTAAGGTGAATGGTTTGTTTGGATATACCACCTTTGATGCAGTTCAGTACTTCGATACATTAAGCTTTGAGGCGCCGATTAAAGATGAACATCAAATACCGGAGATGCGTTATACTTTCTATAAGTATATTATTGCATTTAACCACTTTAGTAATCAATTATATCTGATTGAAAATTTACAAGTTGGTGAAGTATCAAAAGGAAGTGAATTAATTGAAGCTTTGTATAATCGTACCATTCCATCTTTTAATTTCGAAGCCAATAACGAAGAAGTTTCGAATCTTACGGACGAGGAATATATGGCGATGGTAAGTAAAGGGAAAGAACATTGTTTTAGAGGTGATGTTTTCCAGATTGTTTTGTCGCGTCAGTTTAATCAATCGTTTAAAGGAGATGAGTTTAATGTCTATCGTGCTTTACGCAATGTTAATCCATCACCATATTTATTTTACTTCGATTACGGGGCTTATAAAATTTTTGGTTCCTCACCTGAAGCTCAATTGATTATTGATAATAATGAAGCTACAATTAACCCTATAGCAGGGACTTTTAAACGAACTGGTGATGATATTAAAGATCAGGAGTTAGCGATAAAATTAAGTGCAGACAAAAAGGAGAATGCTGAACATGTAATGTTGGTTGATTTGGCTCGAAACGATTTAAGTCGGAATTGTGCAGGTGTGAAAGTAAATACTTATAAAGAAGTACAATATTATTCGCATGTGCTGCATTTGGTTTCTGACGTGAGTGGTCAATTACAGGAAGGTTCAATCGCCTCAAGAGTGATGGCTGATACATTTCCTGCCGGTACCTTATCCGGGGCTCCTAAATACAAAGCTATGCAGTTAATTGATTCTATCGAGAATCAGAATAGAGGATACTATGGAGGTTGTATTGGAAATATAGGATTAGATGGAAGCTTTAATCAGGCCATTATGATTCGTTCATTTTTAAGTAAAAACAATACCTTGTTTTATCAGGCAGGTGCTGGTGTTGTGAGTGAGTCAAAAGAGGAAAGTGAGTTGGCTGAAGTGAACAATAAACTAGGGGCCTTAAAGAAAGCCATTGAAATGGCTAAAGAATTTTAATTAGCTAACCTTAAGAAAAAACAAGAAGATGAAGATATTAATCCTGGATAATTACGATTCATTTACCTATAACCTTGTGCATTATGTGGAGGAAATAGTTGATGATAAAGTCGATGTATTTCGGAATGATGAAATAAGCATTGCTGATATAGCTAAGTACGATAAGATTCTTTTATCCCCAGGTCCGGGTATTCCTGATGAGGCTGGTATTTTGAAGGAGTTAATTAAAACTTACCTCTCTACTAAAAGCATTTTGGGTGTTTGTTTAGGTTGTCAGGCCATAGCAGAAGTATGTGGTGGAAGCATCAGAAATTTAAACAAAGTTTATCATGGAGTGGCAACACCAGTTACGGTGACAAGTCGTGATGAATTTCTGTTTGATTCATTGCCGGATGAGTTTCTGGCAGGGCGTTATCATAGCTGGGTGGTAAATGAAGAAGATTTGCCCAAAGAACTGGAAATTACTACGCGCGAGGCAGAAGGTCAAATTATGGGTGTTCGCCATCGTGAATTTGATGTGCGCGGAGTTCAGTTTCATCCCGAATCTGTGTTAACAGAACATGGCAAACAAATGATTCGGAATTGGTTAAAAAACTAGTTGCAGAATGAAAAGGATGACTAATAGCTAAAGCGAAAACAATGATCAAAACCATACTTAAACAATTACTTAACCATAAAACACTTAGTCGTGAACAGGCAAAGGAGGTGTTGGTAAATATTGCAAAGGAATCCTATAATCAAAGTGAAGTTGTGGCTTTTCTTACCGTATTTATGATGCGTCCGGTAACGGTTGATGAATTAACCGGCTTTCGAGATGCCTTGCTGGAATTGTGTCTGCGTATCGACCTGTCTGATTATAATACCATTGATATGTGCGGGACAGGCGGTGACGGTAAAAATACATTTAATGTCTCCACTTTAGCTTCACTAATTGTTGCCGGTGCAGGAGCTAAAGTATCCAAACATGGTAATTACGGTGTGTCTTCTTCATGTGGATCATCTAACGTAATGGAGCATCTTGGATATACCTTTACCAACGATTCGGATAAATTAAAACAACAATTGGATAAGGCCAATATTTGCTTTCTGCATGCTCCTTTATTTCACCCGGCTATGAAGGCAATTGGACCCATTCGAAGAGAATTAGGTCTGAAAACATTTTTTAATATGTTGGGACCTATGGTTAATCCTTCTTTCCCACAGAACCAGTTAGTTGGTGTGTTTAGTTTGGAGTTGGCCCGGATATATAATTACATTTATCAAAAGGGTACAAAAAATTATAGTATCATTCATTCATTGGATGGATATGATGAAATTTCTTTAACCGGGGATTTTAAGTCCATCACTCAGAATGGTGAGCACATGTATGCGCCGCGCGATTTTGAAATGAATGCGGTAAAACCAGATGAAATTTTTGGAGGAGATACTGTTCCTGAGGCAGCTAATATATTTAAAAGCATTCTGAATGGTACGGGCACGGATGCGCAAAACAATGTTGTGGTTGCCAATGCAGCACTGGCTTTACAATGTTATTATCCGACAAAAGATTTAATGCAATGCATTGATGATGCCAGACAATCCTTAATGGAAGGGAAAGCGGCTAAAGTATTAACTACTCTTTTGAGTCTTTCTTAATTGAAGAACAAATGACCATTTTAGATAAAATTATAGAGCGTAAGAAAGAAGAAGTTGCAGCAGCTAAGTTAAATATTAGCCAGGATGAGCTTGTGGCCAGTGAATGGTTTGGACTTAAGGTTCCTTCCCTGAAATCATCTCTATTAGATCCTGAAAAATCTGGTGTAATCACTGAGTTTAAGCGTCAGTCACCTTCGAAAGGTGTAATTAATGGCAAAGCAAAAGTTGCGCATGTGGTTAAGGCCTATGAATCTGCAGGAGCTTCAGGTTTGTCGGTGTTAACCGATACTGATTTTTTTGGTGGCACGTATGATGATTTGCGACAAGCCAGAGCTGTGACTTCGATACCCATATTACGAAAGGATTTTATGATAGATCCTTATCAGGTATATGAAGCAAAAGCGATGGGAGCCAGTGCAATACTGCTAATTGCAGCCTGTCTTAGTAATGATCAGGCAAAAGAATTGGGAGCCATGGCTCATTATTTAGGTTTAGAGGTATTGATGGAATTACATGATGAAAGAGAACTCAAATGCCTGAATCCTTTTGTTGATGTGGTAGGTATTAATAATCGCAATCTTAAAACCTTTGAAGTAAGCTTAAGCAAGTCAGTTCAGTTAGCGAATCTTTTACCAAAGGATAAAATCAAAATTTCAGAGAGTGGAATTCACTCAAAAGAAGATGTGTTTTATCTACGTGAGAATGGATTTGAAGGATTTTTAATCGGGGAGAATTTCATGAAAACTGAAGATCCAGGACAGTCGTGTATCGACTTTTGTCAATCTATTTCTAAACAACAGATTAATTCATAATGTATGAATGATTCAATGAAAATAAAAGTCTGTGGTATGCGAGAGCCTTCAAATATTAAAGATTTGATTGCTTTGGCTCCGGATTATATGGGTTTTATTTTTTATAAGAAATCACCGCGTTATATTAATCGATGGCCAGATGTAGATTTTCCAGATTCGATTAAAAAAGTAGGCGTCTTTGTTAATGAATCAGAACGAGTTATTAATGAAAAGCGAATAAGCTTTGGTTTAGATCTTTTGCAATTGCATGGTGATGAGTCACCGGAACTGTGTTATTTGCTAAAACAATCGGGTGCTCAAATAATAAAGGTGTTCAGAGTTGATAAGGATTTTGATTTTGAACTAACAAGAAGGTATGAGGATTATGTCGACTATTTTTTATTCGACACTGCAACAAAAGCATATGGTGGGAGTGGAGCGAAATTTAATTGGGATCTGTTGAAAAAATACAATAACTCCCGTCCTGTGTTTCTAAGTGGAGGAATTTCGAAGGATGACGCTGAGGCCATAACAAAGATTAAAGGAATTAATATTGTAGCCATTGATCTCAACAGCAAATTTGAATTGGAACCTGGAAAGAAGAATATCGAATTATTAAAGGACTTTTTTGGAAAGGTCAGAGAGTAAGTCCAAATAGAAAAGATTTAACTAGTACTTGAATGATGAGTGATAAAAATAAATATAAGGTTGACGAAAAAGGCATGTATGGCCGCTTTGGGGGTGCATTCATTCCAGAAATGCTTCAGCCAAATATCGAGAATCTGAAAAATGTTTATCTGGATATTATTAATTCAGATGCTTTTCAAAAGGAATATAAGTCACTACTTAAAGATTATGTTGGGCGACCGTCACCATTGTATTTTGCCAAACGTTTATCTGAAAAATACGATACCAACATCTACTTAAAACGAGAGGACCTCAATCATACTGGTGCACATAAAGTGAATAATACGGTGGGGCAAATATTAATTGCCAAACATATGGGCAAGGACCGAATAATTGCCGAAACAGGTGCCGGTCAGCATGGCGTAGCAACGGCCACAGCTTGTGCCTTAATGGGATTGAGGTGTGTCGTTTATATGGGTGAGATCGACATCAAACGTCAGGCACCAAATGTTGCTCGAATGAAAATGTTGGGCGCAGAAGTTGTTGCTGCAACATCAGGTAGTAAAACGCTGAAAGATGCAACCAACGAAGCTTTGCGTGATTGGATTTGTAATCCTGAGGATACTTTCTATTTGATAGGCTCAGTTGTTGGCCCTCATCCTTATCCTGATATGGTGGCTCGCTTGCAGGCGATTATAAGTGAAGAAATAGCATGGCAGATTAAGGAAAAAACTTCAAAAGATTATCCTGATTATGTTGTGGCTTGTGTTGGAGGAGGTAGTAATGCTGCGGGTTCATTTTATCACTTTATGGATGATGAGCGAGTGAATCTGATTGCTGTTGAAGCGTCCGGAATGGGAGTTGATTCAGGAGAAACGGCAGCAACAATTGCTTTGGGAGATTTGGGAGTTATTCATGGGAGTAAGACTTTTTTAATGCAGAGCGATGATGGTCAGATCACCGAGCCTTATTCGATTTCGGCTGGCCTGGATTATCCTGGTATTGGGCCCTTACATGCCCATTTGCACGATACTAAACGAGCCAGTATTTTATCGGCAACAGATCAGGATGCACTGGATTCGGCCATGGAATTAACCCAGCTTGAAGGAATTATCCCTGCTTTGGAATCATCGCATGCCTTGGCTGTTTTGAAAAAGAAAAAGTTTAAAAAGAATGATTCGGTAGTCATCACTTTATCAGGTAGAGGAGATAAGGATATGGAAACTTACATGAAGCATTTTGGTTTCTGATGATACTTTTATTCGAATTTTAACGCATTGTTTTACTTTGGTATGAATAGATTACAAAAACTCCTAAAGGAGCAAAAAGATATATTTTCAGTTTATTATACAGCGGGTTATCCAAACTTAAACGATACGATGCCTGTATTAAATGCCTTGCAGAAATCAGGCACTCATTTGGTTGAATTAGGCATGCCTTTTTCTGACCCATTGGCTGACGGACCAACTATTCAAAAGAGTAGTGAACAAGCTCTTGAGAATGGTATGAGCCTTAAAGTGTTGTTTGAGCAAATTAAGGATATGCGTTCAAGCATTGATATGCCTATTGTTCTGATGGGCTATTTTAATCCGGTGTTTAAATATGGCGTTGAAGCATTTGTTAAGAAATGCAGTGAAGTTGGTGTGGATGGAGTAATACTGCCAGATCTGCCCTTTGATGAATATCAGGATAATTATCAGGATCTGTTTGAGCAAAATGGGATATCAAACATCTTCTTAATTACACCTCAAACACCCGATGAGCGCATTAAATTAATTGATGACAATAGTAACGGGTTTATTTATATGGTTTCATCGGCCTCAGTAACCGGAGCTAAAAAGGGCTTATCCGATGAGCAAATCACATATTTCAATCGAGTGAATAATCTTGGCCTTTCAACCGGTCGTTTAATAGGCTTTGGGATAAGTAACAAGGAAACCTTTCAGACTGCTTGTGATTTTGCATCCGGTGCAATAATCGGAAGTGCCTTTGTGAAGCTTCTGGATGAAAATGGCGCATCAGAAAAGGCGATTGCCGATTTTGTAAAAAACATAAAGAACAACTAAACTTTAACAATGAGAGAAACGGCAATTTTACGTATCCATTGTCCCGACCAAAGAGGAATAGTGGCTAAGGTAACAGATTTTATTCATCGTAATAATGGAAATGTGGTTTACCTTGATCAACATACAGATTATGGGGAAGATCGGTTTTTTATGCGCGTTGAATGGGATTTGGATGGTTTTAGTATTCCGGTTGATAAAATAAAAGATGCTATAGAAGAGAAAATGGCCTGGCCAATGCAAATGGTTTGGTCGCTTAAATTCTCGAGTCAAGTGCCACGAATGGCCATTTTTGTGAGTAGATCGTCTCATTGTTTATATGACTTATTAGCGAGGTATAGTGCCGGTGAATTAAATGTAGAAATACCCTTGATCATTTCAAACCACAAGGATTTAGAGGCGGTGGCTAAACAGTTTGGATTGCCATATTATCATATTCCTGTTACAAAAGAGAATAAGCAGGAAGTAGAAAAAGAGCATATTAGATTATTGGAAGAGCATAATGTGGACTTTATTGTTTTAGCCAGATATATGCAAATTCTTTCTCCTGAGTTTAATGAATTATATCCCAATAGAATAATTAATATTCACCACTCATTTTTACCTGCCTTTGCCGGTGCTAAGCCATATCATGCTGCACATTCGCGTGGTGTTAAAATAATTGGTGCTACAGGTCATTATGTGACATCCGATTTGGATGCAGGTCCAATAATTGAACAGGATGTAGTGAAAATTACCCATCACGATACAGTGAAAACATTAGTCCAAAAAGGAAAAGATATTGAGAAAATTGTACTTTCGAAAGCCGTTCAAGCTCATGTTGAGCGTAAGACTTTAGTGTATAAAAACAAGACTATAATTTTTGCTTAAACCAATCAATTAAATACAATATCATGCAAAAAACCTTTTTATTTATTCTCCTCGCAGTTTTCACAACTACAATTATTGCTCAAAATCAAGCTGATGATAGAGGCTACCTTGTAAAAGTTGGCGATATGGCTCCTGATTTTGAAATGGAATTAACCGACGGAACCAAAATTAAGTTATCTGAATTGAGAGGTAGTGTCGTAATGCTTCAATTCACAGCTAGCTGGTGTAGCGTTTGTCGTAAGGAAATGCCACATATCGAAAAAGATATTTGGCAAGCTTATAAAGACAAAGGTCTTAAACTTTATGGCGTCGACAGAGATGAACCAGTTGAGAAAGCATTGAAAATGAAGGAAGCTACAAAAATAACATACGAACTTGGCTTAGATCCTGGTGCTAATATATTCGGATTGTTTGCTGATAAAAAATCTGGTGTAACAAGGAATGTTTTAATTGACAAAGAAGGTAAAATAATATTCCTGACCCGCTTATTTGATAAGAAGGAGTTTAAGGCATTGGTTAAGCGGATTGATGAGGAGATGGAATAAGTTGATTCATCCCCCTTCGCCTTCGGCATTTCCCCAATGGGAAGATTCTTTTCTAAAGTTTAGCTGAAAAATATGCTCCCCTTGGGGAGCTGTCGGAACGACTGAGGGGGCTTTACATTTTGATACTAAAAGGTATGTAAATGAATATAGTAATAATAAAATATAATGCAGGTAATATCAGGTCAGTTCTTAATGCTCTTAATCGCTTAGGATATGAGGCTGAAATTTCAGCTGATCCTGAAATAATTGAGGCCGCTGATAAAGTCATTTTTCCGGGTGTTGGAGAAGCCAGTACCACTATGGAATACCTGAGAAGAACGGAATTGGATAAATTAATTATTGGATTGAAGCAACCGGTTCTAGGTATCTGTCTTGGAATGCAATTAATGTGTAGCTGGTCGGAAGAAGGAGCAGTGGATTGTTTGGGCATTTTTGATGAGAAGGTTTGTAAGTTTCAACTACCAGTTGACAACCAGGATAATATCAAAATTCCTCACATGGGTTGGAATACAATAAACAACGTAAAAACATCATTATTTGATGCTTCGTTGGAGGCAAGCTATGTTTATTTTGTTCATAGTTTTTATGTAGCTATAGGACCGGATACAGCTGCGACAACAAATTATATTTTAGAATACAGTTCAGCCTTGCAAAAGGATAATTTCTATGCCACACAATTCCATCCTGAAAAGAGTGGGTCCGTTGGAGAAAGTATTCTTTCTAATTTCTTAAAACTCTAACTATTAATGGGAAAGATTGATTTAATACCGGCAATTGATATTATTGAAGGTAAATGTGTTCGTTTGAGTCAAGGAGATTATGCCAGTAAGAAAGTTTACAATGAGGATCCTCTGGAAGTCGCCCGGGAATTTGAAGATTCAGGTATCACAAGGCTTCATGTAGTAGATTTGGATGGTGCCAAAGCAGGGCATATCATCAACTATAAAACTTTAGAGAAGATAGCTGGCAAGACCAATTTAATTGTAGATTTTGGAGGAGGATTAAAAACTTCGGATGATTTGAAAATTGCTTTTGAATGTGGAGCACAAATGGTCACTGGAGGAAGTATTGCAGTTAAAAATCCGGGTGAGTTTGAAAGCTGGATAAAGAAGTATGGAAGTGATAAAATTATCTTAGGCGCCGATGCCAAAGATGGAAATATTGCAGTGACGGGATGGCTTGAAGAAACAGATCAGAAGTTAATCCCCTTTATTAAGAATTATCATACTAAAGGCATTAGTAAAGTTATTTGCACAGATATCAGTAAAGACGGTATGTTGCAAGGAACATCCGTTGATTTGTACAAAGAAATATTGAAGGAGATACCTGATCTTTATTTGGTGGCTAGTGGAGGAGTAAGCCAAATCAAAGACATTGAGCTACTGATTGAGGCTAAGGTGCCGGCAGTAATATTTGGAAAAGCCATCTATGAAGGACGAATTACACTAAAGGAGCTAAGACCTTTTTTGTAGGCGAAAGCTACGGATTTATAACATAGCACTAATAACTAATAAATGTTAGCCAAACGAATAATACCATGCCTCGATATAAAAAACGGTCAGACCGTTAAAGGGGTGAAGTTTTTGGAGATAAAGGAGGTGGGTGATCCCGTTGAACTGGGAGCACTTTATGCAGAGCAAGGTGCGGATGAATTAGTCTTTCTGGACATTACGGCCACTCATGAAGGACGTAAAACCTTTGTTGATTTAGTTAGGCGTATTGCCCGAAATATCAATATCCCATTTACAGTTGGTGGCGGAATAAGTGAATTAAGTGATGCTGATGCTTTGCTAAATGCAGGGGCTGATAAGATCTCAGTGAATTCTTCTGCGGTAAGAAACCCTCAATTAATTAATGATCTGGCTAGGAATTTTGGAAGTCAGTTTGTTGTAGCTGCAATAGATGCAAAACACCAACATGGAGATGATTGGGTAGTTACTGTAAACGGAGGACGAATTCCAACGGATAAGAAACTATTTTCTTGGGCTAAGGAGGCAGAAGACAGAGGTGCAGGTGAGATCCTTTTTACAAGTATGGATCATGATGGGGTGAAGACCGGGTTTGCCAATGAAGCCTTGGCTAAATTAAGTGATGAATTATCAATTCCGCTTATTGCCTCAGGAGGTGCAGGCGCTATGGAACATTTTAAAGATGTGTTTACCAATGGTAAAGCGGATGCGGGATTAGCAGCAAGTATTTTTCATTTTAAGGAAATACCGATACCTCAGCTCAAAAAGTATTTAAGAGAACAAGGAATAGTAGTGAGGTAGAAACAGCAGATAGTTGAGTAAACAAAAAATATAATGATTTCAAAGCCGTAAGTAATAAGCTATCGGTACTAAGCTAAAGGGTAATGAAAATAAATTTCGATAAACTAGGAAATGGCCTTGTGCCAGCAGTAATACAAGACAATACCACAAATAAGGTTCTGATGTTAGGCTTTATGAATGAAGAAGCTTACAGCAAAACACAGGAAAGTGGTAAGGTAACATTCTATAGTAGAACAAAAGAGCGACTTTGGACAAAAGGCGAAGAATCTGGTAATTTTTTAAACGTGATATCCATAGCCTTGGATTGCGATGAAGATTCACTTTTAATTAAAGTCGATCCTGTTGGACCTGTTTGTCATAAAGGAACAGATACGTGTTGGAAAGAAGAAAATTCGTCGGAAGATGTGCTATTTTTAAAGACACTCCAAGATTTCATTGACAAACGTAAAGAAGAAATGCCTGAAGGTTCTTATACAACCAAATTGTTTACGAAGGGAGTTAGAACCATTACCCAGAAGGTAGGTGAAGAGGCTATTGAAACCGTAATTGGAGCTATGGCAAACGACGATGAAAACTTTCTTTATGAAGGAGCCGATTTACTATATCATCTCATCGTATTATTAACACACAAAGGCTATCGTATTGAAGATCTAGCTAGAGAATTAAAAAGCAGGCACAAGTAGAACAAAAGCTTGTTTAATAACAATCTTATAGTGCCATGCTTTGGCTAGATTAATATAATACAATGGACCCTCAACAAATAATAGATAAATATTACAGGCCTGACAGTCCAGTGTGGACCATTTTAACAGAGCATAGTAGGGCTGTGCGTGATATGGCATTGGAAATCTGTCAGAACCATCCTGAACTTAATGCAGATGAGATTTTTATTTCTGAGGCCAGCATGCTACACGATATTGGTATTTTTTTAACTGATGCGCCGGGCATTCAGTGTAAGGGAAATATGCCCTATATCTGCCATGGATACTTGGGGCGTGAGCTATTGGAAAAAGAAGGCTATCAAAAGCATGCCTTAGTTTGCGAGCGCCATACTGGTACAGGTTTGACCATTGCCAATATCAAAAGCCAAGGCCTGCCTATTCCTCTACGTGAAATGATGCCTTTGTCAATTGAAGAGCAAATCATCTGTTTTGCCGATAAGTTTTATAGTAAAAGCGGCGAGCTAAGCAAAGCAAAAAGTATTGATAAAATCAGGAAGTCAATTTTGAAACACGGGAAGGCCCAATTAGCACGTTTTGATAATTGGTGTGAGCTCTTCTTATGAAGTCACTAAATAGGTTATGAATACAAAAGCATCGTCATTATATCGGAATCCGAATTATCGTTTAAATTGCGCTCAAGTACTTGTTTATAAATGGTGCGAGTGTAATGGTGTTTCAAACTTGATGGTAGATGATTTAAGAGGCTTGGGTAGTGGAAGAGCACCTGATGGAATGTGTGGAGCACTTTATGGTGCTATTCGGATTTTTGAAGGAGATGAAATAATTCAAGATCAATTAAGTCAGACTTTTAAGCTTACAATTGGAGAATGCTCATGCAAAGGAGTGAGCCAGAAGTCAGATTTTAATTGCCACCAATGTATTGATGTTATGGATGAAGCTATTGAAAAACTTGTTGTTAAGAGTGTTCCTCAATAGCTAATAGTTTTAATAAGGTAGTTATTTTACAAAGTCAAAATTCTCTTCAAACCAATCTCCAATAAAAGGTATGCCTTTGAAATCACCCTGAATAGCATTGATTAAACCAATAAGCCATATTATGGCCCCTAATATCCAAACAATATTACCTATAAAACCAAGGTATAAAAAAGCCAATACAAATCGGATTATCGAACTGGCAAATAATATTAAGTGAACCCCTATCGATTGACGCAGGTGGAATCGGCTGAATTCGCTTTTAGGGCTCTCGTTTTGACGCAGAATTAGTGCTACAATCCAACCTATAATTGTGATGTAGCTTACAATTGCAACTGTTTTACTTTGATCGTTCATTGTTTATTAAAAATAGTTAAGGTTTTGTTTTTTCTATTACAATGCCATTTGTGATAAATGATAGTCCTTGCTGTCCACTGGTATTAATCATTAAAGCCTGAACAATCATATTGCTTTCGCCGGATTTCTGTCCATAATTAACGATGTAATTGGCGCCGGTATCTCCTTTGTAAGTCATTTTGTCAATTACCAGATCGTACGATTCAAGTGGTCCTAAAGCCAACATTAAATGATCATCTACATGTTGTTTTATTAATTGACCTTTACTATTGTAGTAATCCGCCTTAAAGATGTATACTGAATCACTTAGGCTTGTATTCCTTAAACTAAGTGTTACGGTTAGCGGGAACAATTTGGACTGATCAATATGATATACATCGGTATAAATTGGAACATAAATCGATTCATTATAATTCATCTGATCCGAGGTTCGGGCTTCAAGGCTATCCATTTCGAAATGCAATGCTTTGTTTTGCCTATCCTCCTGAGAGCAACTAAATAGTAAAATGCCGAAAAAAGTGAGAATCGTTAATTTTTTAAGCATGGGCTTTATTTTAGTAGCAAAATACAAAAAGTTTCAGTCTTTTGTCAGTGGCACTTGCATTATTTAATTAAATGGTTAATCTTTGTTATTCATGAAGACAATGAGTTACATATCATTCTATCCGACCGTGTGTGTCAACACCACCTGCTAAGTAGGTCGAACTCATTGTATCCATCATTCATTTTTATTTCATTTTTTAATTAAAGGAGGATTTTACCATGAGAACACATGTTGTTTATCTGTTGAATGCACCCTATTGTGTGCAATGTATTGAATCAAAAAACAATTCAAGTATGACTTTGAAGAAATTAGAATTACGAAAACGGCAAAAAATAAAACAAGATGGCTAAGCAAAATATCAGTATATTATCTGAGAATAAAAAAGAGAGAACTTTGAGCAGTATTTGGAAAGATTTCAAGGAGGCGTTGGGAGGCTCATCGCAAGACTACACAAAAATACCATTAGGAAAGGCCGTTTTTCTGCTAGCTGTACCAATGGTGTTAGAAATGATAATGGAATCTGTATTTGCTGTTGTAGATATATTTTTCGTTGGCAAATTAGGAGCAGACGCAGTAGCCACAGTAGGAATTACTGAGAGTGTATTAACTGTTGTTTACGCTATTGCTTTTGGATTAAGTATGGCTACCACAGCCTTAGTTTCCAGACGCATAGGAGAAAAGAAAGCAAAAGATGCAGGTAAAGAAGGCATGCAAGCCATATTGGCCGGGGTCTTTGTAGCCTTGTTAATCGCCTTACCAGGTGTGTTTTTTGCCAAGGACTTATTGCAATTAATGGGGGCGTCACCTGTCATAACAGAAGAATTTTCATCCTATACTTCCATAATGTTTGGAGGTAACCTGGTGATCATGCTTCTCTTTATTAACAATGCCATTTTTCGTGGTGCTGGCGATGCCGCCATTGCAATGCGGGTACTTTGGATTGCTAATGGATTAAACATCGTACTCGATCCATTATTAATTTTTGGCATTGGTCCTTTCCCGGAAATGGGAATTGCAGGAGCAGCTGTAGCTACTAATATAGGAAGAGGTGTAGCTGTAATTTACCAGCTGTATATTTTATTTAATGGTAAAGGGAGGGTTAACTTAAAAGGACTTCCTATACGCATTGACTGGAAAAGAATAACTCACTTGATGAACATTTCGAAAGGAGGTATTGCCCAATCATTGATAGCCACATCAAGCTGGATTTTTATGGTGAAGATAATCTCCAATTTTGGGAGTGAAGCTGTTGCTGGTTATACAATTGGTATCCGCATAATCATTTTTGCATTGCTTCCATCATGGGGGCTTAGTAATGCTGCAGCAACCTTGGTTGGTCAAAACCTGGGAGCTCGAGAACCTAAAAGGGCAGAAAAAGCGGTTTGGGGAGTAGCTCGCATTAACATGATCTTCCTAGGCGGTTTAAGTGTTTTATTTATAATTTTTCCAGGATGGTTTGTTGGATTTTTTATTGATGATCCAGTAGTATATAAAGCGGGAGTGGATTGCCTCAGAATTGTATCCTACGGTTTTGCTTTTTATGGTATAGGCATGGTAATGATACAAGCCTTCAATGGAGCTGGCGATACGCGCACTCCTACTCGTATTAATATTTTCACTTTCTGGATGATTGAAATACCTTTAGCTTATGCGCTGGCTATGATTATAGGTATGCAGGAAACAGGTGTGTTTTATGCCATTATTATAGCTGAAGCATGTATGACTTTATTGGCTGCATATTTATTCAAAAAAGGAAGATGGAAGAAAGAAGCAGTATAAATTATAATCAGGGCTGTCAAAAGTCCTGATTTTTTTGCTTTTAAAACATTAGATTTGGACTTAGATAAACTTTATATACACGTTTAAATCAAGTTTCTATGAATAAGCTATGGTTTTTGTTTCTAAGCCTTTTTTTATTTGCGGCCTGTGATCAACCAATAAAAAACAATGATCAAATGAAAGAAGTTGCAAACATTAAAGCAACCACTGTAAAATCCACAATTACAGCAATAATCAGTCAATATGGCAATGCCAATGAAGATGATGTGTCGAGAGGAGTAAAACATGCTGCATCTTTATGGCGTAATGTTGATGGTTCTGAAGATGATTTCAAATCATTTTGTGTTAGAAATTTTATTGCTGATTCAAATCAAAAAGCTTTAACATTTGAGAAGATAAGTCGCAATATGGAGATTTTAAAGGGCCATTTTAATAAAATAAGCCTTGAACTTCAACGGCCTTTGCATGAGCCAATGGGCGAGACTCTTCAGATAGATGAGGCCTTTGGAGCATATAGCGCAGGAGCGCATATGATTGAAGATATGTATCACAATAAACTAGCCTTTACAATAGCACTGAATTATCCGTACTACAAGCTAAAGGAAAAAGAAAAGCTTGGAAAAGAATGGACTCGCCAGCAGTGGGCTTATGCCAGACTGGGAGATGTTTTTACAGCAAGAATACCTGCTGAAATATTGCAGGAAGTATCGGCGGTTAGTTCGGCATCTGAAATGTACATAGCCAACTATAACATTCATATGGGGCACTTAACAGATGGAAGTGGTAATCAATTCTTCCCTGAAGATATGGTGTTATTGTCACATTGGAATTTACGTGATGAAATAAAATCACATTATAGTAAGGGAGAAAAAGGTGTGGAATCGCAAGCCATGGTATATGAAGTGATGAAACGAATAGTTGACCAATCCATTCCTAAGAAAGTAATTAATAATCCACAATATGATTGGGATCCGGTGACTAATATTGTTTATCAGGATGGAAATGCAATTGAGGCAAGTCCCGAAGGTAACGAACGATATCAACAGATCATCAATAATTTCCACGCCATGCGAGCTATGGACGAGTATACCCCACTAAACACGGCTGTAAAACGTGCTTTTGCAGGAGGTATGGAAATTACCCAAAGTGATGCAGAAAAGCTATTTGTAAAGTTTATGTCTTCCAAAGAATTGAAAAAGGTGGCTGAACTAATCAAGGTGCGTTTAGGTAGAGATTTAAAACCTTGGGATATATGGTACGATGGTTTTAAGGCGCGTAGTTCAATTAATGAAGAAAGCTTAAATGCCATTACTCAAAAGCGCTATCCTAATGCTTTAGCCTTTGATAATGATCTGGAGAATATGCTTATTACACTAGGTTTTAGTAAGCAAAAGTCTAAGTTTTTGGCAGAACGTATTGATGTTGATCCGGCAAAAGGATCTGGACATGCCTGGGGAGCTTCAATGAAGGGGGATGTTGCCCATTTAAGAACTCGCATACCAGCAACGGGTATGGACTACAAAGGTTATAATATTGCTGTTCATGAATTTGGACACAACGTAGAGCAAACCATTTCGTTGTATGACATGGATTATTACATGCTGAATGGTGTGCCTAACACAGCTTTCACCGAAGCTTTGGCCTTTATTTTTCAAAAGCGCGACTTGGAATTATTGGGAATAAACAACGAGAACCCGCAAAAGGAAGCATTGCAGGTGCTTGATAACTTCTGGTCGACCTATGAAATTATGGGAGTGTCATTGTTAGATCAACGTATGTGGAACTGGTTATATGCCAACCCAAATGCTACTGCTGATCAATTAGCTGTTGCAGTTCAGGAATTGGCAAAAGAAATCTGGAATGAGTTTTATGCACCTGTTTTTGGCATTAAGGATCAACCTATATTAGCCATTTATTCACACATGATTAATAGTCCTATTTATTTATCCAACTATGCTTTTGGACATCTTATCCAATTTCAGGTTGAGCAATACCTCCTTACTGCTGATTTTGCCAAAGAAGTGGAGCGTTTATATCGAATTGGTTGCATTACACCAAACGCATGGATGCAAGAAGGATTAAAAGAAGATATTTCTATTAATTCAATAATAAAACAAGCAGGTATGGCGGTAAAAGAAGTTTCTTAAACTACAGAAATGATTATAATAGAAAAGCGGGCTAATAAGCCCGCTTTTTCTTTACCAATTAAAATTAAGAGAATTCTAACTATTCTATCATTTTTTGCAGTTTCTTGCGTCCAAAGAAGATGCGGCTTTTAACCGTTCCTATTGGCATTTCAAGTGTTTCTGCTATTTCTTTGTATTTGTATCCTTCCATATGCATTTTTAGAGGCTTTTTAAAATCTCCATCCAGATTATTCATGTGTTTGTGAATTTCTCCAGTATAGTGCAATACATCAGGTGTATCAGTCGTAAAATATTTATTCGATAAGTAGTTCACTTCATCTACTAACATTGGGGCCTGACGCATTTTATAACGTCTACGGTAATTGTTGATAAATGAATTGCGCATAATGGTATGCATCCACGCCGAAAAGTTGGTGTTCATAACGAATTTCTCACGAGAAGAAAGGGCACGAAAATTCGTCTCTTGTAATAGATCGTGAGCATCTTCTTCATTTGTTGTTAATGTTAGGGCGTAGCTAAACATTTTTTGTTGAAGCCCCAACAAGCGATGGTTGAATTGTTCTGCGGTCATCTTTCTGGGTTTTTTCGTTTAAACTTATTTTTCTTCGACACAACTGCTCGGGTGTTTAACAGTTGTAAATCAATAAAAAACATAATTTACTTAAATAATCCAATTTATGCAACTGAAAATCAGTTCTTTTTTCTTATTGCCTTTAATAAGTATTGAAATACTTAAATGCGGAATAAAGGTGAACAAAAATAATATAACCTCCAAATTTGTTCAACGAATAATATTCTTGATTGGTCAGTTTTATTTGTAAATTTGGACTCGTAATATGATCTAAGATGTTTAGAATCAATGAAAACTATCTGACTGAAATAAATTAAATCTTTTTTACATTTTTTTTCAGGAATTAATTCTCTTCAAAGGTTGTATTATATGGGGCTGTTTTGTTTATCGAAAACAAAAAGCATTAAGGCATTGACTTAAAGTAAATTTGCAAATAATATGAAGTATTTGAACTGAAATAATGGAATGGATTAACAGAGTTTATCGATTTTATTTGGATGGATTTAAAGATTTACCATCTTGGGGGAGAACATTGTGGATTATCATTTTACTCAAGCTGTTTATCATGTTTGCTATATTAAAATTATTCTTCTTTCGAGATACCTTAAAAAATAAGTATTCTACGGATGAAGAACGAGCAAATCATGTGATCGAAGAATTAATTACTCACTAAACCTTTTAGATATAATGTTTGAAAACATTGATTTTGCTCTTGTAAATTGGTCAAGGGCTCAATTCGCTTTAACAGCCATGTTTCATTGGTTGTTTGTTCCTCTCACTTTAGGGCTTGGATTTATCATAGCCTTTATGGAGAGTATATATGTGCGAACTGGCGATCCGGAATGGAAACGAATTACCAAGTTTTGGATGAAGCTGTTTGGAATTAATTTCGCCATTGGAGTGGCTACGGGTATTATTCTTGAATTTGAGTTTGGCACTAACTGGTCCAATTACTCATGGTTTGTTGGCGATATCTTTGGTGCGCCCTTGGCCATCGAGGGAATAATGGCTTTCTTTTTGGAAAGTACATTTATTGCGGTTATGTTTTTTGGATGGGGCAAGGTTAGTAAGAAATTTCATTTGTTAGCAACCTGGCTTACTGCAATTGGAGCTAATCTATCTGCCTTATGGATACTGGTTGCTAATGCCTGGATGCAAAATCCGGTTGGAATGAAGTTTAATCCTGAGAAGGCCCGTAATGAGATGGTCAATTTTTGGGATGTCTTATTATCGGAAACCGCCGTAAATAAATTTTTGCATACCTGCACATCAGGTTATGTTCTGGCTTCCGTTTTTGTTGTTGGCATCAGTGCATGGTTTCTATTAAAAAAGCGACATCTTTTATTTGCCAAGAGAAGCATTATTATAGCTTCGGTATTTGGAGTTATTTCTTCTATAATGTTGATTGCTTCCGGAGATGGATCTGCCAGAGAAGTTGCAAAGAACCAACCGATGAAATTTGCCGCCATGGAATCGTTGTACGACGGACAGCGACAAGCGCCCTTAATCGCGATAGGTTTATTCGGAAAACCACATGATACACCTATGCATAGCGAGTCGGATCAGGAATTTCTGATGAAGATTGAAATACCGAACATGTTATCATATATGGCTTTTTTAAAAGTTGATGCCTTTGTGCCGGGTATAAAAGATTTAGTATTGGGCAACGAGGCAGAAAGTATTATGTCGTATAAAGAAAAGATATTGCGTGGATATGAAGCGCAACAAGTTCTTAAGGCTTTTAAGGCAGCTAAGGATAAACATCCTGAAGAATACGATCGTTTAAAAGCAAAGTTTGATGATAAAGAGTGGGTGGAGAAATACTTCAGATACTTTGGTTATGGTAATTATTACGATCCTGATCCAAATCAGTTGGAATTAAATGCCTTTAAAATTGTTCCTCCAATTTCACTGTCGTTTTATGCTTTCCATATTATGGTAGCGCTTGGTGGACACTTCTTATTGTTGTTTATGGTTATGTTGTGGTTAACTATTCAGGATAAAATAGAAAATAAGAAGATTGTTCTTTACACTGCTCTTTGGACTATCCCTTTAGCCTATGTAGCCAGTCAGGCAGGATGGGTAGTTGCCGAGGTGGGGCGTCAGCCATGGGTTATTCAGGATCTGATGCCAACCATGACAGCTGTTTCTAAAATTGATACGAGCTCAGTAATGATAACCTTTGGTTTATTTACGGTCACCTTTGTGGCATTGGCAATAGCTGAAGTTCGAATAATGGTAAAACAAATTAAAAATGGACCTAAAGAAGGAGGGAATGACTAATGTTTGAAACCTTATCACATTTGGCTCTGCAGCAATATTGGTGGATTATAGTTTCGCTATTGGGTGCTTTATTAGTCTTTCTGATGTTTGTTCAGGGAGGACAGACTTTAATATATACAATTGGTAAGACTGATATTGAACGTACAATGTTGGTTAATACGCTTGGACGGAAGTGGGAATTTACTTTTACAACGCTTGTCACTTTCGGAGGTGCATTTTTTGCTTCATTCCCATTGTTTTATAGTACCAGTTTTGGAGGTGCTTATTGGGTTTGGATGGCCATATTATTCGCATTTGTATTGCAAGCTGTGGCTTATGAGTTCCGATCGCGACCAAATAATGCTTTCGGGCCGCGAACCTTTGAAACATTTCTATTAATTAATGGATGTTTGGGGACAATTCTTATCGGAACAGCGGTAGCCACTTTTTTTACTGGTTCCGCATTTTCGGTTAATGAGTATAATCAATCGCAATGGGAATTAACATCACATGGCTTAGAGGCAGCTCTTAATTTTCATAACCTTTTACTTGGCCTGGCTGTATTCTTTTTAGCTCGGTCGCTGGCTTTATTGTACTTTATGAATAGCATTATACATGAGGCGATTTATGGTCGGGCAAAAAAGCACCTACTCTATAATGCCATTCCATTTTTGATTTTCTTTTTAACCTTTGTAATATGGCTAATGCTTCGTGACGGTTTTGCAGTTAATCCGGATAGTCAAGAGGTATTTATGGAGTCGTATAAGTACTTTAATAATATGATGGCCATGCCATTGGTGCTGATTCTTTTTTTATTAGGGGTTGTAGGAGTATTGCTTGGGATAGGTGCCAGTCTTTTAGTAAAAGATTGCACTAAAGGAATCTGGGCTGCCGGAGCAGGTACGGTACTAACTGTATTTAGCTTGTTGCTCATTGCGGGATTTAATAATACTGCCTTTTATCCTTCAACATTTGACCTTCAGAGTTCCTTGACCATTCAGAATTCATCTTCAAGTCAGTTTACACTTAGTGTAATGAGTTATGTGTCATTAATGGTCCCATTTGTATTTGCTTATATATGGTACGTATGGAAGTCAATTAACAATAAGCCAATTGATGAGGAAGAAATGGAATCGGAAGATCTCCATATTTACTAAAGTAAATTTGAATAAATAAAATTTGAAAGCATGAAATACTTACACGAAATATTATGGTATCTTTCCCTGCCGATAACTATTTTTATCGCTTATCAGGCGGTAAGATATGCATTGAAATGGTTTCATAATAGCATCGAGAAATCGAACAATTTATAGTATTATCTCTAACTCCTGCAGAACATTCTGCGGGAGTTTTTTTAAGCAAAAGTTCTTATACCTCAGGTCATATTTTTGAAGGTTAGACCTAACTGTGTTTGCAATTCACTAATTTCTTTGTGCGACTTTTTAAGAGTGTTTTGTTCTATGTGTGACAAGTGTTTGAAGTCGATGGTGTTTTCAGGAGCTTCATTATTAAGCAAAGCATGGGTTTGAAACTTCAACCTATGATGCATTAGGTAATTGTAAATTTGAATCAGCTCATTTTTATGTTCTTGTGAGAAGACTTGTTTTTCAGATAGGATCTCAATTCGTTCGATAGTGTTGCTCGCTGCTAATTGGTGGTATAAGGTATAAATACGAACATATCCAATAAGAGGTAAGAGTACTTTCTTAAAATTAAAAGCATCAGTATCCGCTGATACTTTATATTTAATAATTGAGTTAGAGATATGATAAAAGAATAAGCCATTATCTTTTACCTTCTCGTGAACGTGCTCTTGCAAGTCATCAACAAGACTATTCTCACCATAAATGCATCTGAAGTCAAAGAAAATACTACTGTCCAATACATTTTGCGGATCTGGTGATTGAGTCCAGGTTGAGAAGTAGTTTTTCCATACTTTAAGTGTTTGACACCACTTTTCGTTGCGTGCCATTACATCTCCTATACAATAGTTATAGCCAATGGTATGCAGGTCTTTATTAATGGTGGTTGCCAAAAGACGAAAATATTCCAAATCATCTTCTGAAGCCTCATCTGATAAAACAATTGCATTATCCTGATCTGTTTTGAGCGTTTGTTCCATACGTCCTTCACTGCCCAGGGCCATAAAGGCAAAAGAACACGGAGGAGGGCCATGTTGCTCAATGGCTAAATTAATTACACGAACAGATATGGCATCTGCTACTGAAGTGATTATACGGGTTATGTTTTGAGCATTATCACTATTTACAATTATGGCATTAATTAGCACCGGAACATGATTGTAAATTTGTTTTAATTCCTCTATGTGCTGGCTTTTTTCTATTTCCTGAATAAGATAACTTAAGGAGTTACGCTGTACTTCCAAAGCTTCCTGGCTGCCAATAACACCAACCACATCATTTTGCGTGTTTATCACCAGTAAATGAGAAACTCCTTCCTGTCGGAATAATAGGACGGCTTCATATAAGAGAGCATTTTCTGATATTTGCCTTATTGGAGCACTCATTATTTCTATTGCCTTGCTTTTTGTATCAAGATCTTTTGCAAGTACTCGTTTTTTTAGATCAGTATCATTAATTACACCAATAATATTTTGCTCTTGTTTTATAAATATGACTTTTTGATTTTTAAGTGTCATCAATGCAGCAACTTCATGTATAGCTGTGTTTATGTCGCATGTTAGTACAGGCTTTACAAACGATTTTATAGGTTGATTCATCAGGAGTAATGAAGTTTGAAGTTCCTGAGAAAGCTGTTGGGCGCTTTTTTCCAATTGTACTTTCCGGCTTACATCCTTGGCAACAACTATAAATGCCTCTTGATTAGAATAGATAATCCGTGAGACAGAAATAACAATGTTTCTTCCTTTGTTTCCATCGCATATTAATTGGGTTTCAGTGGATATGCTTTTTTTAGGGTTGGACAATAGGGTCAGTACTTTATCCCATTTTATCGTGAATAATTCATTAAAGCTTGCTCCGTTCAATTCGGTGGACGGACAATCTATCATTTTGGCAAACTTCAGATTATTAAATACCACTCGATTATTAACAAACATTAAAGTACCTTCAGTTGAGGCGTCGACCAATGTTTTATATTTCTGTTTGGATTGGATTAATTTTTGCTCAGCAGCTTTACGTTTATTCTCGATATTAAGGCTTTGCCGTATTATATATATTAATGCAATGATTATAATGCCTATGATAATAGATGAAATCTTTAATAAACGGCTTTTTAGTGAGGCAATTTCCTGCTCAACATCTTCAAGGTAAATGCCAGTGCCTATTAACCATTCCCACTGCTCAAACCCCTTTACAAATGACAGTTTAGGGACTACTCTTGTATTGTCATCTTTCCATTGCCAGTAGTAATCAATAAATCCTTCTTCATCCTCTTTCACAAGTTTTACGGCATCCACAAATAATTTTTTTTCATGCGAATCTTTAAAATCTTCCAGATTTGTGTTATTGAGCTCCTGAAGGTAAGGGTGCATGATCATTTTGGGAGAATAGTCAATGATCCAGAAATAGTCCTTACGGTCCACACCATAACGCATTTGCTCTATTTGATTGGCTGCAACCTTTTGAGCTTCCTCAAGTGTTAATTCACCATTCATATATTCCAAGTGGTGTTCCTTCAAAATACTCCAAGCCGTATTGGTCAGCTCGCGAATCATCTCTTTTTTTCGATCCATCATATTTTTCTCAAACTGAGGAATGATAATGGCAAAGAAGGATATAATGAAAAGGACTATGGCCAAAATTGATGGAGCCACAATGCTGATGAAGAATTTATTAAGGTTTTTTTCAGACATATGTATAGCTATTGGTCAAATGCGCTTGGTTTGAATTAGATTAGATTCACTATCAAAGATGCAAAATCCTTTCCCTATACGATTCCCGGCAATGGGAGGGACTAATATGCAATCATTTTTTTTGGGCTTATACTTACTGTTAAATCGTTTTTTAACTATT
Organism: uncultured Carboxylicivirga sp.; assembly: GCA_947503525.1. Taxonomy (GTDB): domain Bacteria; phylum Bacteroidota; class Bacteroidia; order Bacteroidales; family Marinilabiliaceae; genus Carboxylicivirga. The sequence goes on from CANNEA010000002.1 coordinate 1,192,076, forward strand.
GAGTGGTTCGAAGCAAGGTATAATCCGGCATAATGACGATGACCGGCAAATGCTATTTCACATTGCTGGTCTGTCATAAATTTTATGTGCTGATCAAACTCAGTGCCATCAGAAATAAATGTATTCTTTACGCCGCTTAAATTTGGGTAGATGAAGTGTGATAAGAATATATTAAGCTCCTTTGTTTTTATAACATGATATTCGGGCAACGTATTTAAAAAAGTGATGTCATCTTTTGTATATAGGGGATTCAATTCATCATGATCGTATAACCATACCTGCCCTTTTGATAGTTGTTCTCTTTCACGATAATCCATCTCGTACCACGATTGTGGAAAGGTAAATGAAGTTTTTACTGAAGGTATTTTTTTTGCCGCATGCAGATCATGATTTCCAGCGATGATAACACTACAGTTTTCTTTAACTAAACGAAGGCATTCATGCGCATTTCTTGTGTCAAAATATTGATAGTGTGGCACGCTAAAGCCAGAAATATCACCAAGACAGATGATTTCATCGCAATTGAGCTTATTGATTTTATTGAGTGCTCGCTTTAGATTAACAATATCCTCATGTATATCAGCAATTATTGCGTATCTCATTTATATAGATTGTTTACTTCCTGGGTGCCTTAATCTAAAGATACTGGAATATTTTATTTCCACACCAAATAGGAATGTAAATCAAGCGATTATTACTTGTCTTTTGGAGGAGGTAAAAGCTTTTCTATAAAATTTCGTTTTTTCATAGGCTGCCCCAGAAGTGCATTCAAACTATTTTCGGCGGCCAGATTTCGATCCCACAAATCCATGGCCTTTTTGTAATATTCCATGGCCAACTCGTATTTCTCTCTGTGACGCATAACAATGCCCAGATTGGTGTAGGCAACAGAAAGGCGACGAAGAGTTTCCAGCTGAGCTTCCTGAACTTCTTTTATTCGGCTGGATTTAAAGCGCTCCTGATCTTTGGTGGAATATGCGTTAAGTCCGATGAGGAAATCCTTCATTATTAAGTTATGAATAGCATCCTCATCTTTATCAGCAAAGGTATCTAACCACTTTGAATAGATATCGATACTTTTTTGAGCAGCACCCTGGCTTAGACTAAATAGGGTATCCTTTGATAAAATGGTGATGCCATCAAGACTTAGGCTGTTATCTTCATGAAAAATTGCCATTGCAAGGTAGGCCGCTGATCGGTTATTGTATAAGACACCAATTTCGTATGAGCTCTTGTAATGTTCAATCGACTGATAAATGTTTTCAACTGAATCTAAAAGTTGAAAGATGGCATTAAAATCATTACTCTCCGCATAGGTATCATATTTTCCATATAATTCACGGGCTTCAACTATACGTGGATCGTTGGCACTGTTGATATTATTGTAGTAGAGTTTGGCAATAGCAATACCAACAATAACAATAGAACCTAAAATAAGAATGAGGGATTTTTTAGAATTATTTATATTCTGCATTTATCGATATTGAGTTAATAGTAAACCTGTATATCAAATGTATCATTTAATATCAGTTTAAGGATGTCTTGCTAAACTGAACTGCTCGTAGTGCAATTCATATTTGGGTATGGTATTGAGAAAATAGCCCCAGACTGCTGCCCGGGGCTTAAATATATTAACTGTGTACTTTTTCGATTAAGAATTTTCGAATTTCTTCAGGAGTTTCAGGAGTCAATTTTGAGACAATAATGTTTGCTAAAATAGCAAGTGGAGCTCCTATCCAGGCGAAATACCAAGCTTCTAAATAATAACTGATGAAACCATGGAAAGGTAATGTTACGCCTTGTTTTCCTGCAACGAAATAGGTGATGGATACTATGGAAATTATTCCACCAACAATTAATCCGGCTATAGCACCCTGACGGTTTGAACCACTCCACCATATTCCCAGAAGGAAAAGAGGGAAAATAGTACAACCGGCCAATGAGAAGGCTACGGCTACTAATTGACCAATTAATCCTAATTCTAACATGGCAATCATAGTTACAATAATAGCCATTGAGATAGTTCCGATACGAGCCATTAATAGCTGTTTCTTCGGAGAAGAATTAGGGTTAATTACTTTCACATACAAATCATGAGAGAACGCTGAAGCGCCAGCAACTAGTAATCCTGACACTGTTGAGAATGCGGCAGAAACACCTCCGGCAGCAAGCAGGCCAACAATCAATGGATGTATGTCGCCTAATTGGGCAGTGTAAACTACAATAGCATCTTTTGATAATTTACCGATCTCCGGATTGGCTGAAAGAATTTTACCAAATGCAGAATAAACCGGTGCACTCCAATAAAGAATACAAATAAAGAATAAACCCCATACAACTGACCAACGTGCATCACTTGCTTTTGGAACTACATAAAAACGTTGAATAACGTGTGGTAAGCCGGCTGTTCCAATCATAAGAGAGAAAGCAATGGCCATCCACTGGAAGAATGTTTTACCAGTTGCCGGATCCCAAGGCATCGAAAACTCAGGAGATGCAGCTATGGCATAATCATGACCAACAGCATTAACCAATTGAGAAATCTCAGCAGATGGTATTCCATTGGTAATATCCGTGACTACTGATCCATAACCAATTTGCGGAAGAATCCAGAAATAGTCAAACTTATACGTCAAAAGAAATAGTGGGATAAGGAATGATATAATGATGATGACGTATTGAATTTGCATATTTTTGGTTACCCCAAGCATACCGGATATCAAGGTGTAAGTTAAAACCACAGCACCACCAATCATCACGGCCCACATGTAGTCCAGACCCAATATCCATTTAAACATCAAGCCTATACCTGCAAATTGACCTACACAATATGAAATCGATATTAAAATAGCAATAATAGCGCCAGTGGCTCTTAAGCCTTGTGAGTAATAACGATCACCAATAAAATCGGCAGCAGTGTATTTCCCATATTTTCGGATTTGTCCTGCCATTAGTATTAAAAGCAATACATAGCCACCGGTCCATCCAACAACATAGGCTAAGCCATGATAACCAGATCCGTACATTAGCGCTGCCATGCCAAGAAATGAAGCGGCACTCATCCAGTTTGATGCAATGGCCATTCCTGATCCAGTGCGCGAAATACTGCGCCCTGCTGCGTAATAATCATTTGTATCCTTAGCTCTGAAAAGAATTCCTACCATTACAAATACGCAAAGAATGCTGATAAGAATAATGGCCGGACCTGTTTTGAATCCCCCTTCCAGTTCAGTTGCAGCATTGGCTGCATACATTAACGCCGGTAGGGATAAGGTAAAAAGTGATAATATTATTTTTTTCATGATATTCTGCTTGTAGTTATTCCTCAATTCCCAATTTTTTATTGTACTGATCTACATTGTAACAATATGTCCAGCATAATCCGATAAAAAGAATTAATAGAAAAACTGCTGAGTAGAAATAATGAAATGGGAATCCTAAAAAAGTGGTGTCCGTTAAAACAGAACGATTATGTATGGTGTAGAAAGGCATACATGTTTCAATTATTTCTTTGTTTTCATTACTAAGAGCTTCAATGCCCGAAGATTTTAACTCTAAAGGAAGAATTTTAGCTAAAATCTCATCCGGCTGAAGCTTAAGAATTGTTTGAGCTAAACCACCTAATTTAAGTTTTGCACTAATGTAGTCGGCATCGGTAACTGCACCGGCCTCTGCTTCTGCTTTTTCAAAGTCGCGCAGAGCAATTAATAGGGCCGCTTGTTGAGCCGAATCGGCCAATTGAAATGTTGCCCAGGTAATTCCATTGTCAAGTGCAGCGCGGTGCTCAGTTGAAATAAAAACTTTGCCTGCAACATGAAGTGTTGAATTGGCAAATTTTAGAAGGGCAGCATCTTCTGCATTACCTTCTTTTACATCATTCCAAACCTCGTTGAAAGTGATAAGTTGTGGTTCCGGTACAGGTTTCTCAATGACTCTCATTAAGATGTGAAAGCCAAATATGGCAATCGCCCAAATACCAATTAACCATAGCACCATGTTTCGGTTTTTAGTAGCCCGGTCTGTTGTCGGTCTAAAAAAACTGATGTGATAGTTTTTGTTCATTTTTATAAATTTTGGATTTTGTAACTGATAGTGACTAAAATAGATGATTTGGATTAAAAAAAAGACAAAATCTTAGTGTATACGATTCCTGACATATCTAGATAAATCGAACAAATGCTATACGTCTGAATTGTAGAGATTGCCGTTTTTTAGTCTAAATTGGGCGAAGTCAATAAATGTGAATAAAATTCACATCATATTTACATTGATATGATAACTGGGGAAAGAGTGAAGTGCTTCTGATTCAGAATATATGACATAATTATTCTAATATCCGACCATCTAACGCTTATATGGCTATGATTTAGGCGGCCATTTTTGACTCATCAAAAATCAAAAAATGATATTTGAATATAACAAAGCTCGTCAGGGCAGATGAATTGTACTTGTTTAAATCAAGCAAAGAAATAGTTAAGAAAGACTTATTTTAATCCAAACATCCACTTCCCAACTGATATTAATATGTAGTAAAGTATGATTGCTGCAATACCTCCAACTCCCAGAACAGCAATAAAAGCAATCGCCAAGACTAAAAGAACAAAGCGTTCCTTATTCTCCGACCATTTAAGGTTTTTAAATTTAAGAGAAAACATTGGGACTTCGCTAATCAGTAATATGCTGAAGAAAATCAAAATGATTAAAATGATTGCCGGAGATAGCCAATTAAACCAATCTGGATTTTTTAGAAATAAATAGGCAAATGAAGCAGTGAATATACCCGTAGCAGTTGTGGTTAGTCCCAGGAAGTTTTCGCTTTGTCGGGTATCAACATTAAATTTGGCTAAACGTAATGCGGCAAAAGCAACAAGGATAAATGGACTAAGTATCCATATTTGCTGAGATAATTCTAATCCGATAAATGAAATTGACACATCTCCAAGCAGCTTTATTTTAATGATAGTCGACCATATGGCGGCAGGAGCCATTCCAAAACTTATCAGATCAGCCAAAGAATCAAGCTCTTTACCCATATCACTATAAGCTTTTAAAGCTCTGGCAGCAAAACCATCGCCAAAATCAAAAAGTGCACCAACAAAGATTAACCAAATAGCTATTTCAATCTGTCCATTTAAAGCAAAGAATGTAGCAAGAGTCCCACAAAGTACGTTCAGGCTGGTTAAAAAATTCGGAATATGTTTAGTAATGCTCATTGTATCAAAGTTTGCCCGAAATTATCATAAACTATCCGAGATTCAAAATGGTATGAATAAACCGGAATGTATGAATTTAATGTAAAATATTCCAAATAGTTTGGATTTGTAAATATTACCCATACATTTGTATCAAATTATTAAAAAAGACATGACAAATTGTATTCATCATCATCATCATTTTATCCTCCGACTCTGGTAGGCGTGATTGATGTATGTATACTTTAAACAATATTAATCAAAAAGGCTTGCCAACATGGCAAGCCTTTTTTTATGTCGTAAACTTTAACATAACCATAATGGAAACTAAAATTCGAATTGCATTACAGAAAAAGGGGCGTCTTAATGACGACTCAATGAAATTACTTAAGGAAGCAGGAATAAAATTTAATGTGGGTAGTGGCAAGCTTGTTGCCTCTTCACCGAACTTCCCTATTGAGGTGCTATTCCTGAGAGATGACGATATACCACAAACTGTTGCTGATAATGTTGCAGATATAGGCATTGTAGGTGAAAATGAAATGTTAGAAAAGGGCTTTAATTTGACTATTGCCAAGCGCCTTGGTTTTAGCAAATGTCGCCTTTCCCTGGCTATTCCAAAAGCCGATGAATATAAGGGGCTTGAATATTTTGATGGTAAAAAAGTGGCAACCTCATATCCGGTAATTTTGGAGAAATACCTGAAGGATAAAAATATAGATGCTGAGATTCACGAAATTGCGGGATCAGTAGAAATAGCCCCGGGGATTGGTTTAGCGGATGGTATTTGCGATATTGTAAGTTCGGGAAGTACATTGGTTGCCAATCGTCTTAAGGAAGTAGATGTGGTAATGCAATCTGAAGCACTTCTTGTTTCAGCTCCAGGTATTAGTACAGAAAAACAGCAGTTACTCGATGAAATTATTTTCCGGATTAACTCGGTAATGGCCGCCAATTCGAACAAGTATATTTTAATGAATGTTCCTAATGACAATGTAGATGCCATTGTAGATGTTTTACCGGGGATGAAGAGTCCAACTGTTTTGCCACTGGCAGATCAGGGATGGAGTTCGGTACATTCAGTTATTCAGGAAAAGAAGTTTTGGGAAATTATTGGACAGCTGAAGAGCCTGGGAGCAGAGGGAATTTTGGTTATTCCTATTGAAAAAATGATTTTATAAGTAATACCATTGGACACATGCAGAAACTATTAAATCCTCCTAAAGAATCCTGGCCTTCTATACTTGAAAGACCTGATAATGGACTTGAAGATTTGTTCGATACGGCTAAAGAAGTTCTTGAAGATGTAAAACGCAATAATGACGCAGCTTTAAGAAAGTATACGCGTATGTTCGATGGTGTTGACCTCGAAGAATTTGAAGTTTCACAATCTGAAATTGATGAGGCTTGTGTAAGCATCAATAGCGATTTAAAAGAAGCTATCCTAACTGCCAAGCAAAACATTGAAGTTTTTCATCAAGCGCAACGAATAGAGCCTAAGGTTATTGAAACAATGCCCGGGGTTAAATGCTGGCAACGCAGTGTGGCTATTGATAAGGTCGGGCTGTATATTCCGGGAGGAACTGCACCCTTGTTTTCTACTGTATTGATGTTGGCCATTCCGGCTAAAATAGCAGGGTGTAAAGAAGTTGTACTTTGTACCCCTGCCGGAAAAGACGGAAAAATAAATGCTGCCATACTTTATGCTGCAAATTTGGTTGGAGTAAGAAAGATTTTCAAGCTGGGAGGTATTCAGGCTATTGGAGCCATGGCCTATGGCACAGAAACAGTGCCTTCAGTTTCAAAAATTTTTGGTCCTGGAAATCGCTTTGTGACAGCGGCTAAGCAATTGGTAAGTATTAAAGATGTAGCTATTGATATGCCGGCCGGTCCGTCAGAAGTAATGGTAATGGCTGATGAGATTGCCGAGCCATCATTTATAGCTGCTGACCTTTTGTCTCAGGCAGAGCATGGATCCGATAGTCAGGTTATTTTACTTACAAATACTGTAGCTTTAATCGAAAAAGTGGAAGAAGAATTGGCCTTACAACTTGCTCAACTGCCAAGGCAAGAAGTGGCTACAAAAGCACTTGAGAATAGCAAGCTAATTGTTTTGGATTCTCTTGATGCCATGTTGGAATTGTGCAATGAATATGCCCCAGAGCATTTGATTATTTCCATGCGCGATGACGAAGAGATTGGGGCGCAAGTCAGTAATGCCGGATCAGTGTTTCTTGGGAATTATTCCCCTGAAAGTGCAGGCGATTATGCATCAGGAACAAATCATACTTTACCAACACATGGTTATGCCAAGGCTTATAGTGGGGTGAGTACGGATAGTTTTATGAAGAAAATTACTTATCAGAAAATCTCTAAAGAAGGAATCATAAAGTTAGGCCCTGCAATAGAGATCATGGCGGAAGCTGAACAATTGGATGCCCATAAGAATGCTGTTTCAATCCGGCTTAAAACAATTAACAAATAAATGTAAGCAAGTCTCATAGTATTAGTAGAATGCGATAGCAATAATCTTGATACTCAAATCTTGACAATTGATATGAAAACCATTGACCAACTCCTACGACCAAATATTAAAGGTTTGAAACCCTATTCATCGGCGCGTGATGAATTTACCGGAGACGCTTCGGTGTTTCTAGATGCCAATGAAAATCCTTTTAATCAACCTTATAATCGCTATCCCGACCCTTATCAACGAAAGGTAAAAAACAAGATATCCGAATTAAAAGGGATTGAAGCGGAGCGAATATTTCTGGGTAATGGAAGTGATGAGCCTATTGATCTATTGTTTAGGGCTTTTTGTGAACCGGGAGTTGATAATGTGGTGAGTATTGATCCAAGCTATGGAATGTATCAGGTTGCGGCAGATATTAATAATGTTGAAGTCCGTAAAGTATTATTGACAGATAATTTTGAACTGGATGTTGAGGCATTGTTTGCGACTTCGGATGATAACTCGAAACTGTTATTTATTTGCTCTCCTAATAATCCTACCGGGAATTGTTTTGCAGAGAAGGATATCGTTAGCCTGATACAAGGATTTGATGGTATAGTGGTTTTGGATGAAGCTTATATTGATTTCGCACCTGAAAAAAGTTTGCTCAAGCGTATTGATGAGTTTCCAAATTTGGTTATTCTGCAAACATTCTCCAAGGCATGGGGAATGGCCGGTATTCGCTTAGGAATGGCCTTTGCGTCGGCTGAGATAACAAGTATTCTTAGTAATATTAAATACCCTTATAATATTAATATTTTAACCCAGGAAAAGGCTCTTGAACTTTTGGATAATGAGAAAGACAAGTTGTACTGGGTTGAGCGATTATTAGCAGAACGACAAGTTTTGGCAGATGCTCTTGAAAAGATGTCTTTTGTTCAAAAGGTTTATCCCTCTGATGCCAACTATTTATTGATTAGAGTGAACGATGCCAAAGCGATTTATCAGTTTTTAGTAGATAAAAAAATAATCGTTCGCGATCGTTCTTCAGTTTCTTTATGCACCGGATGTTTACGAATTACAATAGGCCAACCTGCTGAAAACAGTTTGTTATTGGAAGCACTATCTTTATATGCACAAAAATAATTGTTTATGAATAAGTGTATAATAATTGTGTTAATGACATTGTCTTTTTTATCTATTGCCACAGCTCAAATTAAAATTCCTTTATGGGAAGGCACAGTTCCAGGGAATAAGGATACAAATATCGAGGAGCTGGATAAAGTTTCGAATTGGGGTTCGCGTGTTATTAGTAAAATAAGCATTCCTGAGCTAAGTTTCTATAAGAGTAATAAAAAGGGTGATTTACCGGCCATAATTATTTGTCCTGGAGGAGGCTATGGGGTAGAAGCCTTTGATCATGAAGGAATACAAGTTGCTCAATGGTTAAATTCAATTGGTGCACATGCTTTTGTTTTAAAGTATCGTTTGCCTGATGAAGAAATCTGTTTGGATCCAACATTTGCTTCACTTACAGATGCTTTAGAAGCCATAAAAATCGTAAAAGCCAATGCTGAAAATTATGATATTTGTGACGATAAAGTTGGAATAATGGGCTTTTCGGCTGGAGGGCATTTGGCTGCGTCAGCATCTACACTTTATCATATTGATAGATTTAAAAAATCGAATAACAAAGCGGATTTTTCAGTTTTGATTTATCCGGTGATTTCCATGCAGGATTCTATAACGCATAAAGGTTCCAAAAAAAACTTACTGGGATCAACGCCTGATCCTGAATTGGTTCGTTTGTTTTCGACAGAACTGCAGGTAACAGAACAAACACCTCCAGCATTTATTTTGCATGCAGCAGATGATAAAGCTGTGCAAAAGAAAAATTCAGAAGTTTATGCTGATGCATTAAGCGAAAATGGTGTTGAGTACGAGCTGACAATATTAGAGAATGGAGGCCATGGTTTTGGATTTAATGCAGGTAAAGAAACGAATAGGTGGACTACTCTGCTGGAAGAGTGGCTAATATCAATGAAAATTATTGAATAGAAATGAAGAAATTATTATTTATAGATAGGGATGGAACTTTAATTGTAGAGCCTCCCAACGATTATCAGGTTGATAGCCTGGAGAAATTGGAGTACTATCCCGGTGTTTTTCAAAACCTGTCAAAGGTAGCTGCCTTATTAGATTATGAGTTGGTTATGGTGACTAATCAAGATGGTCTTGGAACCAATTCATTCCCTGAAGATACTTTTTGGCCTGCCCAGAATAAAATGATGTTTGCCTTAGAGAAGGAAGGAATTAAGTTTGATGAGGTGTTGATTGATAAATCAATGCCTGAAGATAATGCATCAACCCGAAAACCACGAACAGGAATGTTGGATAATTACCTAACGGGCGATTATGATTTGGCCAATTCCTTCGTGATAGGTGATAGAATAACTGATGTGGAATTAGCCCAAAACCTAGGAGCAAAAGCCATTTTCTTAAAAGATAGAGAAGAAGCTAAGACCCAGCTGGAGGAGGCAGGTTTGACTAAAACCTCTGCTTTAATCACCACTGAGTGGAGTGATATTGTGACCTTCCTTTTTAAAACAGATCGCAGTGCAGCTATTGAACGTACAACTGCTGAAACGAGCATTAAAGTGGCCATTGATCTGGATGGTTCCGGAAAATGTAATATTAAAACAGGCTTGCATTTCTTCGATCATATGTTGGAGCAAATTGGTCGTCATTCAGGATGTGATTTAGACATTGAAGTCAAAGGCGATTTACATGTTGATGAACACCATACCATAGAAGATACCGCAATTGTTTTGGGTGAAGCCATCAAAAAAGCATTGGGTGATAAGCGAGGTATAGAGCGTTATGGCTTTTGTTTGCCAATGGATGATTGTCTGGCGCAAGTTGCCATTGATTTTGGAGGCCGTGCATGGATTGAATGGGAGGCTGAATTTAAACGTGAGAAAGTGGGAGATATGCCTACTGAAATGTTTTACCATTTCTTTAAAAGTTTTTCTGATGCAGCGGCTTGTAATCTGAATATAAAAGCTGAAGGCAATAATGAGCATCATAAAATTGAAGGTATATTCAAAGCTCTGGCAAGGGCAATAAGGGCTGCAATTCGAAAAGATCCATATAATAATCAATTGCCTAGTACGAAGGAAATGTTGTAGAAATTTCTGATAACCCTAAGATATTTAAGAAGGAAACTAATAATGGTTTCCTTCTTTTTTTTGCTGTTTTCCATGATACACGAATACCTAGCATTAGGTATTGAGAACTCTGATTTGCCTTTATAAATTTGTTTATAATCCTATAAAACAGATATTATGAAACAGTTATTACTCGTATTAATAGTGGTTTTTAGTTGCACTTTATTGTGCTCTCAAACCTATGAAATAACATTTTCAGCTCAGGGCGATGCCACTACTGTAGATGAAGTAATTGCCACTAATCTAAGTACTGACGAATCTGTAACTATACCTGGAGATGGAACACTCACGCTTCAGGCAACAGCAACGTCTATTGATAGAGTGGAGAGTATGGAAAACTTTGAGTTGTTTACAAATTTGAGCGAAGGTTATTCTGAAATTCATTTGTTTAGTACAACTGATCAGGAGGTAAGTATTCAAATTATCGGACTTGATGGAAGAATATTAACATCGCATAAACAAAGGATTCCATATGGGAGTCATAGTTTCAGATTGACTGGTGAATCCAAAGGAATATATCTGGCAAGAGTATTAATGAAAGATGGTGCGAGAGGTTTAAAATTTATACAGAGTAAGATAGGTGATAACAGAATTAGTTATGCTGGTAATGTTGAGAATCATGAAATGCTAAAAGCATCACATGCCGCTTATACTCTAAGTTATTCTCCTGATGATCATATTTCATATGCCATTTCAAGTGGCGATTTTGTTACAATGATTGTGGAATGTCCTGCTGGTGATAAAACTATAATAGCAGACATGCATGAATGCATTGATGGGGATGGTAATCACTATCCGGTAGTAAAGATTGGTACTCAAACATGGATGGCCAAGAATATTAATACGTCTAAATACATGGATGGAACAGAAATACCTTACATAGCGACAACAGCAGAGTGGGGTGCTCTTCCTGATCATAATTCAGGAAAAGGTTATGGTTATTTTCTGGTGGAAGAAGGGGACCTATATGGTGCTATATATACTTATGGGGCAGCAGTTAATGGAATACCATTATCCGGAACACCTATACAAGGTGTATGCCCCAATGGTTGGCACATACCTAGCGATGCCGAGTGGAAAACATTATCGAATCATTTAGGAGGTACCGCTTATGCTTCAAATAAATTAAAATCAACTAGATCAGACTTATGGAAATATTCACCCAATGGGATAAGTAATAATTCAAGTGGTTTCAATGCACTTCCTAGTGGCTATCGTACCGCATATAATGGGGCTGCTAACCTCGGGGGCTATTATGCTAGATGGTGGAGTAGTAATCAATACAGTAGCTCTTGGGCCTATTATTGCGAGCTGACTTATGCCAACTCTGGTGTATATCTTAGCTACTGGGAAAAGAGTGTGGGTATTTGTGTACGTTGTTTAAAAGATTAATTCTTGAGTCTATAAAGAGTGTCTAAATAGTTGTATCAATATAAAACTGATATTATGAAACAGTTATTACTCACATTAATAGTGGTTTGTAGTTGTACTTTATTGTGCTCGCAAACCTATGAAATAACATTTGCAGCTCAGGGCGATGCCACCTCTGTAGATGAAGTAATTGCCACTAATCTAAGCACAGATGAATCAGTTACTTTGCCAGGAGATGAAACACTCACGCTTCAGTCAACAGCAACGTTTATAGATGGATTGGAAAATATGGAAAATTTTGAATTGTTTACAAATTTGAACGAGGGTTATTCCGAAGTTCATTTGTTTAGTACAACTGATCAGGAGGTAAGCATTCAAATTATCGGACTTGATGGAAGAATATTGTCATCGCATAAACAAAGGATTCCATATGGAATTCATAGTTTCAGGTTAACAGGGGAATCCAATGGGGTATACCTGGCAAGAGTATTAATGAAAGATGGTGCCAGGGGCTTAAAATTTATACAGAGTAGGAGAGGTGATAACAGTGTTACCTATGTAGGTATTATTGATAAGCATGAAATCCTAAAGACATCACGTGCTGTTTATACTCTAAATTATACTCCTGATGATATAATATCCTATACTTTGCATAGTGGCACTGCAACTACAATAATAAACGAAGTGCCCGGGCAGACAAAAACCATTACAGCAACCATGGTGTTCTGTACTGATTATAATGGCAATAATTACAAAGTGGTTAAAATTGGTAATCAAACCTGGATGGCAGAGAATTTAAAATCAACTCATTATTCCGATGGTGATGCTATTCCTTTGGTTACTAGTGGTACAGAGTGGAATGGTTTGAGTGATGACTACCATGATACAGATAGGGCTTATTGTTTTTACGATAATAATTCGGGTAGCATTTATGGTGGATTGTATACTTGGGCGGCTGCAATGGACGGTGCTAATTACAGTAGCACCAACCCTAGTGGTGTACAAGGGGCATGTCCAACCGGATGGCATTTACCAAGTTATTATGAATGGGAAGAAATGCTGGATTTTCTTGGTGGTGATGAACTAGCCGGGCCAAAACTTAAAGCTACCGGTATGGAATACTGGAACAGCCCCAATGATGTGGTTACAAACGAGTCGGGATTTTCCGCATTGCCTGCAGGATATCGAGATGAATATGGTGATTTTAAAAGCTTAAACAGTGCAGGCGCATGGTGGGATACTGACCGGGCAAGTACAATTTTGGGCTATTCACATTGGCTACATTCAGGCTATGATAAAGTATATCAAGGCAATGTGCGACAGTCACGAGGTTTATCCGTTAGATGCGTAAAAGATTAGTATTTGCGCATTGTAACTTAATAATCATTGCTTTGTGAGATTTTTGTATCTAAAATCGATATATTTGATAGAAGAGCAATTTTTTCAGAATATAAAGCTATAATCGGGAGGGTTTTAGGTAGTTTATAATCTGATCTTTAATAAGTCAATATATGCATTTAAACAACAGGTTTATTTATGCTATAGCTTTATTACTAATGTGTTCGGGATCTATGCTCGGGCAAACAGCTGATATTGACAGTTTAAAAGAGAGATTGGATTTGTGCACTGACAGCTTTGAATTGGCACAAGTCAATTTAAAGTTGGCTCAGTGTTACGAAAGGGTTGATTTAAAATTGGCCATTGAGCATGCAAATAAAGCTATCGAATATAAAGAAAGTGATTCGCTTTTGGCAGAAGGATATAATCAATTAGGTCGTAGCTACTTTTTTATGCGTCAGCTTGATGTTGCTGCCGACAAATTTAAAAAAGCAAAAGAAAAACTCCTTGAAATACATGATGTAAAAAGGGCTGCAATTATTGATATTGGAATTGGAGCAATTCAGCTACGGCAAGGTGATTATGTTGGAACCATAAAGACAATGACGCAGTGTGCAGGTTTTTTTGAGCGAGAGAACGACTTGTTAAATGCAGCTAAATGTTACAATAATATAGCGACAGCCATGGCCGAGCTGGAAAAATACGATAAGGCGATTGAGTTTAGTGAAAAAGCCTTATGGATATTTGAAGATAAAGACCTTTTACAATATAAACTGATTACTCTACCAAATCTAGCTGCGCAATATTCGAAAATTGGGGATACCATTAAAGCCATTCGTTATAATCGAGATGCCGAAAGGCTGGCTATTGAAATGAATAATAAGCGGTCGCTTTCCATCATATATAATAATTTGGGTAGCATTTATCTGGATAAAGACCGGGAATTAGCACAGAAGTATCTTGAAGAAACGCTAAAGATCAAAAATGAATTGAATCTGAAATCCGGAATCGATGTGACTCTAGGTAATTTGGGTTACATACACTTACAGAATAAAGAGTATGAATTGGCCATCGACCATTACAAAGAAGTAGAAAATATAGTAAATGGTAAGCAGAAGGTTTTTGCCTACGATCAAATAGCAAAAGCTTATAGAGGTTCAGGAAACTATTTAGAGGCCCTAAATTATTCTGAACTGGCCAGGTCTTTAAATGATAGTATTCAAAATACTGAGAACCGAAAGGAGTTTAATGAGATTCAAACAAAATATGAAACAGAAAAAGCTTATCGTGAAAACTCTGAGTTGAAGGTGAACAACCTTGAGATAGACAGAAAAAGGAAGCGTAATCAGAATCTCTTAATTACAGCTTCTACTCTACTCTTAATGTCTTTGGCATTTGGCTATGTTATGCATGCCGGAGCTTTACGTAAAAAAGAATTGGCCCAGAAGAATCTTAAAATACAGCAGCACGAATTTGAAAAGATGCTGAAAATAAAAGAGCTGGACGGTATTGATGCGATCATTGATGCACAAGAGCATGAGAGGAGCACAATGGCAGATGATCTGCATGATAATTTGGGTAGTAAAATTGCTACATTAAGATTATACATCGATGAGATTCGTAGTAATTCGGATTCAGAGATTTCTGAAAAAGAACAATTACTTGAGAAATTAAAATACCTTGCTGACGAAGCATATAAAGCTGTCAGAACAATAGCTCATAATAAAAACTCGAACGCGTTTATTAGTCAAGGATTAATCCTGGCAACACAGTTGATAGCTGATCAGATTTCGTCATCGAACCAACTCTCTATTAATGTAATAAATGTAGATGTCAATCAATTTATAAGTAATACTCTTGAGATTCAGGTATTTCGTTCAATTCAGGAATTACTTACCAATATTATCAAACATGCAAATGCTTCAGAGGTAAATATACAATTCTCAGAAGATGATGGTTTACTGTTTGTAATGGTGGAAGATAATGGAAATGGTTTTGATCTTAATTCCAATACTAAAGGCTATGGTTTGTTGAATATCGAGAAGCGTATGGATAAACTATCAGGAAGTATTAATATTGATACATCGCCAGGCAATGGGACAACAGTTATTTTAACAATACCGATCTCAGGTTAGGGTAAAAAGAATCCCTATTATGTTCTAAAAGTGATTAAAGAGCGAAAAAATGGATATTGAAATAGTAATAGCTGATGATCATCAACTCTTTATCGATGGAATTACATCGATTCTTTCGAAAGAGAAAGGGATATCCATTATAGGAGAAGCTACTAATGGTTTAGAGCTTATCAACCTGTTGAAAAATAGGCCTCTTCCCGATATTATAATTACTGATATAAGAATGCCTGTAATTGATGGACTGACTGCAACACGCGAAATTTCAAAAGAATACCCAGATATTCCAATTCTTGCTTTGTCGATGTATGATCAAAATGCCGATGTAATTGAAATGCTTGAGGCAGGTGCCAAAGGATATGTATGCAAGGATGTGGAAAAAGCTGAACTGTTAATAGCAATAAGACAATTGGTGGAAGGTAAGTATTACTTTAGTAAGAACTTACCAGGCGAAATAAAAGATTGGTTTCTAAAAGGAAGAAATAAAGAAACCCAAACTCTTACGAAAAGAGAAAGCGAAATATTACAATTGGTGGCTAAAGGGAGAAGCTCTTTAGAAATAGCCAATACTTTAAAGATTAGTAAATTTACTATTGATACACACCGAAAGAACATACATAAAAAACTAGGGATTAAAAGCAATACTGGTCTGGTAAATTATGCCCTAAAGAATATTGATTCTAATAGTTAAAGTATGAATTTCAGAAGCAGTATGCCTTTATTATCCCACAGTCCTTGCCACAATATTGAAATTGACTATAGTGGCCATTAGGAGGTTATGACCTTAATATTTATGGTATTATTTCCAATTCACTTTCATGTTTATCATCATTATCAACTTCGTCTAGCTGCTCTGTTTTTACTTCTATAAATTCATCCTTTTTATTGGACCCGAATAATGGAATGGCTCCGCTTATTCCGATTCCAATAGCGGCCAATAGAATCAGAAATGTTAATACAACAATTCGTAATACTTTTCTTAAGTACATCATCTTTATTTTTAATATGACAAAAAGAATTAGTCACACCATTTGTATTGGGCGTGCATAGTGTTGAGTCATGAGAATGTCTATCCCAGACTAATAAAAGATGATTCTTGTACAGGAGATAAGGCGCATTGTCCTATAAAGAGAATAGCGCGACTAGAAGAGGAATTTATATTTAAATCGATATGTCGATTAAGTTGAAACTGAGTTGTAAAACTCTCTTCTAAACAAGTAGTTAAGTGTTGAACGTGAAGATTATCATAAATAGAATTGTTTCTATCAATTGCAATCTTACGATAAGAAACAGGCTTATGGTTTTTCTTCAGTTTGCCAACAAGCTCTGTTTTTGCTGGATCTGATTTGAAGGATACGTTACGGTAAGCTAAACCTGAGCTTGAAAATAATCCGATAAAAAGGATTAGTCCAATCAGCCATTTGATAAAAGTAGATTTTAGGTTTTGCATTATCATAACGATTCAAAATTAGCCAATATCGTTATCATTCACAACTTACGATTTTAATAGAGTTGCCTATTCAGATTTATTGACGGAACTTAAGGTCTGGTGCGAACTTTTTACTTGTCAAAAAGTTCACTTAATGTAATAACCACTTAAATATTCAACTATGAAAAGGAATTTGTTATCAATAGTGTTGTTTGTTAGTGTAATAACAATTACAGCACAAGAAGGCTTTATAGGTGAAGTCAGGATGTTTGCAGGTAATTTTGCACCTCGGAATTGGGCTTTTTGTGAAGGGCAGTTATTAGCTATTTCTCAAAATCAGGCTTTGTTTTCAATATTAGGAACAACCTACGGTGGAGATGGTCGTACTACTTTTGCTTTGCCCGATTTACGGGGTAGAGTAGCTATTCATCCAGGCACTGGGCCTGGCTTGTCAAATTACAGACAAGGACAGACTGGTGGTGTGGAAACTGTAACACTTGGTGTTATTAATCTTCCTCCACATTCTCATGCTGTATCAGTTAACAATCCGGTGAACGATGATGAGGCGACCTCTGATGATCCAACAGCTAAGTACCCTGCGGTATCAGGAGAGAACATGTATAGTGAAACAACAAATGCTCAAGGAGCCGGACCAAATGTAGAAGTTGCTAATACAGGATCAGGAGTAGCTGTTGAAAACAGACAACCATATGCTACGGTGAATTATATTATTTGTTTACAAGGAGTTTTCCCATCACGTAATTAGAATGCTATGCATCGATATATATTATTATTGACATGGTGTTTAATGGCAGTTAATGCAAAAAGTCAGAGCGCTTTAGTGGCAGGAGATATTGCATTTATTGGCATTAATAGTGATGGCTCTGAAGATCACTTTTCGTTTGTGCTGTTAAGGGATTTCGAAAGTGGAACGGAAATCAAGTTTACGGATAATGGTTGGACTTCAGCCGGTAGTTTTAACTCCGAATATCCTGAAAGTCATATTACCTGGACAGCCAATTCAGATTTAATGGCAGGAAGTATTGAATATGTCACGACTTACAATGGTAACCAGTTGGCAACATCTACATTGGGAACAATCACAGGTGAAAAAATGACGATATCTGTAGCTGGAGATCAGGTCTTGGCTTATCAAGGCAATAAATCAGATCCAGTTTTTATAGCGGCGTTAAGCTTTAATTATAATAATGCAACAATGGGCGAGGAGTTTGATGGTGAGTCAACTTCTAATTCTACAACGGCTTTGCCTGATGGCTTAACTCTTGGCAGCAATGCAATTCATACGTTTCATCAGGATCAATTAATAGAAATGGATAATGGAATGTATAATTGTGTGCAGACTGATGGTGATAAGGAAAGTTTATTAGCAGCAATTTGTGATGTTAATAACTGGCAAGTAGATAATGATGAAGCTTTTGATCTTGTTAATTGCACATTCAACGTTAGTGTGCCAACGGGGATAGAGTTTAAAGATGGTAAGGCAAGGAATGAGAAAATTACGCTAGGATCTAATGTCATTACCATCAGGTTTTCTTCGGATGAAAAATGTCAGGTGGAATTATACAATGCTCGAGGCGTACTTGTTAGAAATTACAGTAAAATTGATGGAGAATTTCAAGCTGAAATTTCAACAGCACAGTTAAGCAAAGGACTGTATCTACTCTATTTTGTTTATAATGATGAAAGAGTCGTCAAGAAGATTATTCTATAATTATTAGCCTTATAGTAAAAGGTGGTTGCTGGTTTGTAAGTAACCACCTTTTTTGTAAAATAGCTTTAGTCCTTTTAAATATCATTTCCTTCATCAATTAATTTCCGTTTATTTGTTTTAATACAATCGATTCAATTACTCAATAAATATTATCACCCATGGAGGGAACGCAACATATCGAGTTATCGCAAATATATAATCGCAAACGATCTGACCGGGATATTATTCAGGAGTTAATGTCGTTTAAAGTACGCGAAGTTTTGCTGATTGCTAACCATTACGATGCATATAGCATAGTTCGTGAGGGGCGTTTTTTCGATAAAATATTTGGAGAGTACTTGCAGTTGAATTTGTTTACAGCTCCACGAATCAGTACAGCTACTTCAGCCGAAGAAGCTTTGGAATTAATGGCTGATCGCGATTTTGAGATGGTAATTATGATGGCAGGCTTAGATAAGCAATTGCCTTTAATTATGAGTTCCAGTATAAAAGAGGTTTATCCCAATGTGCCTATTCTATTGATGGTTAATAACAACGCTGATTTAAAATTCTTTGACGAAGCCAGTGGGAATATTGAAAACATTGAACGTGTATTTGTTTGGAATGGCGATTCACGCGTTTTTCTGGCAATGATAAAATACGTTGAGGATAAGATGAATGTGGAGAGTGATGTTAAGGTAGGAGACGTACGCGTAATTCTGTTAGTTGAAGATTCGCAGAAGTATTATACCCGTTATCTGCCCTTACTGTATTCGATTATCATGAGGCAAACTCAAGCTATTCTGGCTGAAGAAAGTTCGGATGATTTGCACAAGATTCTTAAGATGCGTGTTCGGCCAAAAATATTGTTGGTAAGTAACTATGAAGATGCAGTTGAGATAGTAGATAAATATCTGGATAATATTATTTGTGTAATATCCGATGTACGTTATAATCGTAACGGTAAGGCTGATGAAAATGCTGGTGTTGAGTTGATAAAGTATGTGAAGTCAAAATTAATAGTACCTACACTTCTGCAATCGTCTGAACCCAAAAATGCAGAAAGAGCAAAGGAAATTGAATCTGATTTCATTGATAAAAACTCCGATAGTTTATCACTCGATATATATAATTTTATCCATCAGAAATTAGGTTTTGGGAATTTTGTCTTCAAGAATAGTAGAGGGGCAAAGGTGGCAGAAGCTCATAATCTAAAGGAGTTTGTAGAGTGTATTGAAGATATATCACCGGAATCTTTGTTGTATCATGCCAGGCGTAATGGTATTTCTACCTGGTTAATGGCTCGTGGAGAGATAACTATTGCGAAGCGTTTAAGGCCATACCGCATTGAAGATTTCGAAAGTTTCACCAAACTTCAGCAGGCAGTATTAGATGTGTTTGAAGAAGCCCGTTTACAACGCTTAAGGGGAAGGGTGGTTAAGTTCGATAAGAACCTTATTAATAGCAGTCGTTATATAGTTAGAGTTGGCGAGGGTTCTTTTGGGGGGAAAGGAAGAGGAATGGCTTTTCTTAGCAACTTTATCGAGAACATCAATTTTGATGATATAATCAAAGATATTAATATTCGCATTCCAGCTACTACCATAATTGGGGCAGGTGAATTTATCCAGTTTATTGAGAAGAATAATCTTTATACCCTGGCTTTTGTAAAGAAGAAGTATGAAGAAATAAAGCGACTATTTCTAAGCTCTGAATTGAGTGATGAGGTCAATGAGCAACTCATGCGTTATGTCGAGAAAATGAATTGTCCTCTTGCTGTGCGTTCCTCTGGCCTTTTCGAAGATAGCCTATTACAGCCTTTTGCTGGAGTGTATTCCACTTATATGATTCCTAATAATAATCCGGATATCAATGTGCGTTTTAAGCAATTAACAACTGCTGTCAAATTGGTTTATGCTTCCATGTTTAGCGATCCTGCAAAGGCCTATTTTGATGCCGTCAATTATAAAATTGAGCAGGAGAAAATGGCGGTTATTATACAGGAAATTGTCGGCGGTAGGGTTGGTGATCGCTTTTATCCTCATATTAGTGGGGTTGCTCAATCCTATAATTACTATCCTTTTTCATATATGAAACCTGAAGATGGTTTTGCAGTACTGGGAGTTGGATTGGGTAAGTATGTTGTTGGTGGTGAAAAGGCTTATCGTTTTTGTCCCAAGCATCCAAAATTAGAGTTGAATTCTATCCAGGATCAAATCAAAGATTCGCAATCTCATTTCTATGCCTTAAATCTGGATGACGAAGATTTGGATTTGGAAAAAAATGGAGAAGATGCATCCATTTTAAAATTGAGCATTAAGGAAGCAGAAGAAGATGGTAATTTAAAACATTGTGCTTCGGTGTATGATTTCAACTACGATCGTATCGTCAGTGATTTTTCGAAACGAGGACCTCGAATCGTTAATTTTTCTAATATCCTTAAGTACGATTACATTCCTTTAGCCAATACTTTGGAAATGCTGCTTCGCTTTTTTAAGGAAGCCATGGGAGCTCCGGTTGAAATAGAGTTTGCAGTAGATTTGGAGCTTGGGAGACGGAATTTACCTACTCTTTATTTACTACAGATAAAACCATTGATTAGGGTAGAGAATAACGTCAATATCAACTTTGATGAGGTGGATGCCAACAAACTGGTTCTTCAATCCATTAAGGGGATGGGCAACGGTAAGCTCGATCATATAAAGGATGTGGTTTATATGAATATTGATGTTTTTGACCGTACCAAAACCGAAGAGATGGGTAAGGAGATGGCTGAGATCAATAAGTACTTTGAAAAGCAAGGCAAAGAATACGTATTGATTGGCCCGGGCCGTTGGGGTACACGAGATCGATTTACAGGTATTCCTGTGTATTGGTCGCAGATATCGCATGCTAGAGTAATTGTAGAGATGGGCTTGCCTAATTTCCCATTGGATGCCTCTTTGGGCTCACATTTCTTCCATAACGTTACTTCCATGAATGTGGGTTACTTTAGTGTTCATCGCAATAGTGAAGAGGAGTTTGTAAATTTGGATGTGCTAAAACAACAAAAACTTGTAAGTGAAACAAGTTATTTTAAACATGTGGAATTTGAGAAGCCGCTCAACATTCTAATGGACGGAAAGCAACAAAAGGCAGCCATTATTTGGGAGTAACTTGTTCTAATGTTGCAATAATGGATTAACTATTGTCCCATCGTTTCAATAAAAGATAAAAAACTCCTAAAACCTTGATAAAGTCATTTGCTCTTGCTATTTTGTTTTCAATCAAAACATTAATAGAGATAATTAACCTTTAAAGAGCATGATGAATCCAAAAGAGTTTTATTACCCGTCGCAAGAAGTGGTGGACAATGCCACTGTAAAATCATATGATGAGCTATATGATGAATCCATTAAAGACAGAGAAGGATTTTGGGCTAAGGAAGCCGAACAACTGGAGTGGTATAAACCTTGGGATAAAGTTATGGATGGTTCCAATCATCCCTATTATAAGTGGTTTGTCGGTGCAAAAACCAACATTGTTCACAATGCTATTGACCGCCATCTAAAAACAGCCAATCGCAATAAATTAGCTTTTATATGGGAAGGAGAGCCCGGTGATTTAAAAACCTATTCCTACCATGCGCTCAATCGTGAAGTCAGTGAATTTGCCAATATACTAAAAGCCATGGGGGTGCATAAAGGGGATATTGTGACGATTTACATGCCACAGATTCCGGAACAAATTTTTGCAATGTTGGCTTGTGCTAAAATAGGGGCAGCTCACAGTGTGGTTTATGGAGG
This sequence comes from uncultured Carboxylicivirga sp., assembly GCA_947503525.1. Taxonomy (GTDB): domain Bacteria; phylum Bacteroidota; class Bacteroidia; order Bacteroidales; family Marinilabiliaceae; genus Carboxylicivirga. Next base: position 1,214,713 of record CANNEA010000002.1, read on the forward strand.
TTTTAGTCATGAGGCCCTGGCCGAGCGAATAAATGATGCCAAGAGCCGTGTCGTTATTACGGCTGATGGAGGTTTTAGACGCGGCAAGGCCACCAAGCTAAAGGCCATTGTAAACCAAGCCATGGAATTATCACCAACCATGGAGGTTTGTATTACGGTTAAACGAACGGGAGAAGAAGTTTACATGGAGAACGATCGTGATTATTGGTATCATGATTTAAAAGCACTTCCAATTGCCAGCCACAAATGTGCGACTGAAGAAATGGACGCTGAGGATATGTTATTTTTATTATATACTTCAGGATCCACAGGAAAACCAAAGGGACTTGTGCATACACATGGTGGCTATAGTGTATATACTTCAGCTACGCATCGCATGGTATTTGATATTAAACCGGAAGATAGATGGTGGTGTGCTGCTGATCCAGGTTGGATTACAGGCCATAGTTATATGGTGTACGGCCCCTTGATTAATGGTTCAACAATTTTTATGTATGAAGGAGCTCCAAATCATCCATATCCGGATCGTTGGTGGCGCATGATTGATAAATATGGCATTACGATTTTATATACCTCACCAACGGCTATTCGTGGTTTAATGCGTTATGGTGAATCATGGGTTAAGCGGCATGATATTAGTTCGCTCCGATTATTAGGTTCGGTTGGAGAACCAATAAATCCTGAGGCCTGGCGATGGTATCACGATACGGTTGGTAATGGTAAATGCCCAATTATGGATACCTGGTGGCAAACCGAAACAGGAGGATTTGTAATCACACCTTTGCCGGTTACTCCGCTAAAACCAGGATCGGCAACCAAACCATTTTTTGGACATGAAGTGGGAATCGTTAATGAAAAGGGAGAGGATGTGGCAGCGAATGATGTTGGAGCATTGGTTATAAAGAATCCTTGGCCGGGTATGGCTCGAACCATCATGAATGATGATGAGCGCTATAATGAAACCTATTGGAAGAAATTTGAAAAGCAGAAATATTACCATGCTGGTGATTCCGCTAAAAAAGATGAAGATGGCTATTACTGGATTATTGGCCGTAGCGATGATGTTATAAAAGTAAGTGGATATCGTTTGGGAACCGCTGAAATTGAAAGTGCAATGGTAAGTCATCCGGCAATTGCTGAATCGGCAGCCATAGCTTTACCACATGAATTGAAAGGTAGCGGCATTCATGTGTATGCTATACTGCGTGAAGGTAGGGAGGCAAGTAAAGAACTAGAGAAAGAGCTACTTGATCATGTGGCTCAAGCAATGGGACCAATAGCAAAACCTGAAGAAGTCATATTCGCCGATTCATTGCCAAAAACCAGAAGTGGTAAAATTATGCGTAGGGTATTAAAAGCCCGTGCATTAGGAGAAGATGAAGGTGACTTAAGCACTTTAGATGATTAAACATTATGACTGTTAGAATAAACGCAGGATCATTTTTGATCCTGCGTTTTGCTTTATTCTGATAATTAAGTATTCATTCATTTGGATTAAACATTGTAGAATAAATCAGAATGGCTATTTTCGAACTCAGGAATTAGCTAGCCATGAATTACAAAAGAATATCCTTTTGCATATCCTTCACAATGTTTTTTGCTTTTGTGTCATTTGCACAGCATAAGCAATCGTATACTCCTTTCAGCGAAGAGTTATTTGTGGTTTCCAATTATTCGAATCAGAATAATAAATTGGAAAAGGAATGGCGAAGTATTGATGATTTACTAAAAAGAGGTGTAAGAGGCTTTATCTTTGAGCTTGAATTGGATTCGGGATTTATTTATGCCAGAACTCCAAAGGATTCTTTGGTTTCAGCATTCGATTTAATTCAACCTATAGCAACCTACTTGAATGCAATGCCGGATGAAGTAATTGTATTGTTTTTAGATTATAAGTTTTCGTCCGACAGGCTAATTACACTTTTGCAGCAATTAGGACTTTATCAAAAGCTGTGGATAGAAGAAAGGAAAGGGCAATGGCCTAGTCATAAATTGATGGCTAAGGCAGAAAAGCAGCTTGTGCTTTTTACTATGAATGACCTTCCGGTTTTAGCACCGGGAATTCATTATGTATGGAATCATGCAATTGAACCCTTTCAATCATTTGACATCAATCCACAGGTCAATGGAAAGTATAAAAATGGACAGGCTAAAAATGAATTTATATTCTTTACAGGCTATAATTTGCCAAGTGATACAACTGGTTTAACTATCCCATTTGCTAATTTCAAGGTGAATGAAAATCCTTTTATTGTAGCACACCTGATAAATTTATGGAAGAATACTGGTAAGAAACCAACTTTTCTGGTTGTCAATAAATTTCGAAATGACATTATCGCAGCTGCAAATAATATTCTGGTTCATCGATCAGTAAGAGGTGTGGTCACGCATAATGGTCAGTTACTTGAACATGTTCTTTGGGAAGGTGGAGTAAGTGCTAATTCAAGTGGAGCATTTTCTTTTCCATATATACGTGGTGAAGATGTTTATTTAATTGCCAACAAACCTGGTTTTCACCTTACACCTAATAATATTAAAAATGAAGGACTGGAAAGGAATCTTATTCAGAATATTATAGCTACGCCGATTCAGATTAATAATGGTCTGCAAGCTTTTTATCCTTTCGATGGTAATGCTAAAGATGCAGGAGTCGAAAAGATACATGGGACTATCGAAGGTGCTAATTTTGTAGATGATACTGAGAGAGGTCCTGTAGTTCACCTTAAAGAGCCTCAATTAATAAGGCTATCCAACGGAGAGGATTTAGGAATATACAATCAAGATTTTACGATTAGTACCTGGGTAAAAGTAGATTCGTTTTCTTCTACGGATCTTAGTATTCTGGGCACAGCTGAAAGTTATTACAGAAAAGGTCTGCATCTTCAATTGAGAAATCGAAAACCTTACTTTGGATTTTTCTCGAACGATTTGATGGGCAAGAGTATTCTTCAGAAAGAGCGCTGGTACCATTTGGCATGGAGATATAGTAAACGTTCAGGAGAACAAGCCATATTTATTAATGGCACATTAGATGCGAGTTCAGTTGGTCATCCATCCTTTATGGGGCGAACACCATTGATGGTTGGAAAGTCTATTGCCATGCATAATTTTTTTAATGGCTCGATTGATGATTTGGCCATCTGGAACCGTCCTCTTGGTGATGAAGAGATATGGAATTTATATCAGGATGTGTATGATTTAAGTAAAGTTTCATTTGTGGATCGAATGCAATCTCATTGGAGATGGTATGCGGTGATAATTACCTTATTATTCATATTAGTGGCTTCCCGGATTTATAAGGTGGTGAACAATAAATCAAGACAATTGAATATCGTTGTTGATGAGCTAAGTTTACCGCGGAAGAATGCTATACGCTTATTTGGTGGATTTCAGGTTTTTGATAATGAATCAAATGATATTACTTACCTGTTTACACCAAAGGTTAAACTTCTTTTTATTGCGATTTTACTGCGGAGTTTGAAGTTGAAAAATGGAATATCTTCCGAAACATTGGATAAAAGAATATGGTCGGGTCTTAGTAAAAAGAATGCGGCTAATAATAGAGGAGTTACAATGAGCAAGCTAAGGCAGGTTCTACAACTGGTGGATGGTGTTGCAGTGGTTAATGATCTCGATTATTGGCGTGTTGAATTATCTGAAGATGTATTTTGTGACTATGCTGAAAGTGTGAGCCTTATAAAATCCGGTCAATTGGGTGGAGATGAGACTGTCTTTAAAAGGTTCTATAGTTTAGTGCATAAAGGGAGCCTTCTGCCTGATATTGAATTAGAATGGTTAGATAGCTACAAAGGAGCTATTGCAAGTGAAATAATTGACGTCTTTTTTAGTTTTATGAAAGAAGCAGGAAAAGAATGCCCTTCTGAATTAATAGTCAAATTATGCGATAGGATATTTGAGGCTGATCCGATTAATGAAGAAGCCTTAAAGTATAAAACAAAAGCCTTAAATCAACTTGGCTTATATAACAAAGCGAAGTATACTCGTCAGGATTTTGCTCAGCGATATAAAGAAAGTATCGGAGAAGTGTTTCATGAAAAATGATTAAAGTAATCAAGTTTATTTCTTCAATTCAATATTAATTCATCATTAATTTTATCGCTTTACAAATTTATTTTTAACTTTTATTTGCTTTTTTAAAACTCATGTTATTAGGATGTAAGGAGTAATATTAATGTCAAATTAATGCGGCTTTAATTTCTTTTTTGAGTTATTTTAAGCTTCCGCTAACGCACCCGCCCTACATTTCGTTTCAGATTCACATCTAATGTTTATGAAGCGATTGATTTTGTTATTTAAGCGTAAGAAAACGCTTTTTATCTTCCTTGCAGGATTCGCCTGCACACTTATTTTAATTTATCCTTTTAACAAGGCAGTATCTTATACAAGTACTGATAACTATTGTAATTCTTGTCATGTTCATGATCATGCTGAAGATAGCTGGCGCTTATCAGCCCACGTCAATAATAAAAGTGGTGTTGTTGTTCATTGTGTTGATTGCCATTTGCCACCAAAAGAAGAAGGTTATCTAAAGGCCAAAGCATATCATGGAGCAAAAGATCTTTATGGATTTTATTTTAAAGATTCAGCCGATTATAAATGGGAATCGAAACGAACTGCTGAATTGGCCAATACTTTCACGTATGAATCATCATGTAAAAAATGTCATTCTAATTTGTACCCGGCAACCATAAGTACTAAAGGTGCTGATTCGCATATGCACTATGAGAATCATAATGAAACCATGACTTGTTTAAATTGCCACATGCACACCGGACATTACAACCCAAATTATCAGCATGCGCAGAACCAATCATTTGGAGATGAAGAAGGACCAAAGGAGTTATTTACGGAAGCTACAACAATAAGCTCGTTTGAAAATTATGTTGAAAATATACCGGGTTCATCTGTAAGTTTTTCTATGGTCGCTATTGACGGTGGGGAGTTCTTGCTAGGCAGTCCTGAAGATGAGAGCTATAGAAGAAAAGATGAAGGACCGCAGCGAAAAGTAAAAGTGAGTCCGTTTTTTATGGCAGAAGTCGAAGTAAGCTGGGATGAATTTTTAGCTTGGTTTGGACAAACGGCCAGTGAAGGACGAAAGGAGGCTGAAACCAACTTGGAAGAAGTGGATGCCATTAGTGGTGCAACTCCTCCATGGGGTGCCCCAGATCAGGGATGGGGTAAAGGTCAGCGCCCTGCAATTACAATGTCGCACCATGCAGCTGTTCAATATTGCCGTTGGCTGTCGCATGTTACAGGTAAAACATATCGATTACCAACAGAGGCTGAGTGGGAGTATGCAGCTCGTGGAGGAAAGCAAACAGCTTATCCATTTGAAGGATCACCAAAAGATTATTCAGAATTATCATTCTGGAATAAATGGTTAGGTGTAGACACTGCAGTTATTGGTCGATATGTAAGCTACAAAGCCAATTCGAATGGGAAGTCACAATTGGCGGATATGGTTAAAGCCAATCCATATGGTTTGAAAAATATGAATGGGAATGTTGCTGAGTTTTGTTCTGACTGGTATTCGGCAGATACTTACAAAAATTATAAAGAAGAAGAACTTATTGATCCTAAGGGGCCATCACGAGGGCGTGAGCATGTTGTGCGTGGAGGATCGTTCCGTAGTGATGCCAGCGAGTTGCGTTCAGCTGCTCGTTCATATACCGAAACTAAAAACTGGCTAAAAACAGATCCGCAAATGCCAAAGAGTATCTGGTGGTATTCCGATGCTAATCATGTTGGTTTTAGGGTGGTTTGTGAAGTGCCTGAAAATATTGAAATAAAATAAGCTAGATCCCAATAATAAGAGTTGCTTAAATACAAAATGAATAAAATGAAGAAGAATATAGACCGAAGGAAGTTCATACAAAATGCCTCAATGGCAAGTGCTGTTGGAGCTCTGGCTTTAGGAGCATTAGGTTCATGTAAATCAGCAAAAACACCAGAGGAATTGGGTCTGCCTCCGTTAAGAAAAGCAGCTCCTAAGGGTAAAAAGTTAAAGGCCGGGCTAATCGGTTGTGGGCACAGGGGCACTGGAGCATTATTAAATTTTTTAAGCGCAGGACCGGATTTAGAAGTGGGTGCTCTGGGTGATGTTTTTCCAGAGAAAGTAGCATCAGTACGTGATCGATTGAGTAAATATAAGTTAAGTGTGCCGGATGATAAGTGTTTTACAGGATTAGATGCTTTTCAGAAAGTAATTGATTCGGATGTTGATGTAGTTCTTTTGGCTACTCCTCCATATTTTCGTCCAGATCACTTTAAAGCAGCAGTTCAAGCCAAAAAACATGTGTTTATGGAAAAGCCTGTAGCAGTTGATTCGGTTGGTATTCGGTCGGTCATTGCTTCTGCCAGAGCTGCCAAACAAATGGGATTAAATGTGGTAACGGGAACACAGCGTCGTCATCAACGTGATTATCTTGCTTGCTATGAGCAAGTGGCTAATGGAGCTATAGGCCAGCCATTATCGGCAAAAGCCTTCTGGAATCAGGAACACGTATGGTTTCGTCGTCGTCAGGCAGGCTGGACTGATATGGAATATATGCTTCGCAACTGGAATAACTTTTATTGGTTAAGTGGAGATCATATCCTGGATACACATATTCATAATATTGATGTGGTGAATTGGTTTATGGGTAAAACCCCATTGTCAGCCACAGGATATGGAGGGCGTCATCGTCGTGAGACCGGAAATCAATTCGACTTTTTCAGTATTGATTTTAATTATGGAAATGGTTCTTTCTCCCATAGTATGTGCCGACAGATAGATAATTGTTCAAATGGTGTGGGAGAAATGGTTATGGGAACAAAAGGTTATACCAATTGTCGCGATAAGATATTTGACCTTAATGGGAACATTATTTGGCAATATCAATATCCTTTGGACAAAGAGGGGAATCCAACTACAAAAGTTAAAGTGAGTCCATATATACAAGAACATATCCACCTGGTAACAGCTATACGCAGCAATATATATGTGAATGAAGGCGAACGAACAGCGCTTTCTAACTTAACCGCCATAATGGGACGAGAAGCTGCTTACACCGGGAAACAAATTACCTGGGATCAAATAATGAGTTCCAAATCGAAACTTGGACCGGATAAACTGGACATGAATACCGTATATGACGCGCCTGAAACACCAATACCGGGAACAGCGATTAAGAACACTTCAAATTCGCATTAATAAAGTTTAATGCTGATACATATTAAAAAATAAAAGCAGTTGTTGATCATTTTACATGCTAAAAGAGATAAATCATAACTAACATATCATCCAATGGATAATAAATCTTTAAATCGAAGAAGCTTTCTGAAAAGGGGACTGGTTGCTACGGCTGGAGCAGCTCTTTTTCCAAGTGTAATACCAGCATCCGCCATGGGGCGTAATGGTTTTGTGCCTCCAAGTGATCGAATTGTGATGGGGGCCATTGGAGTAGGTGGTATGGGACGTCATAATATGAATCAGTTTTTAAAAAACAAAGCGGTTCAGTTAGTGGCGGTTTGTGATGTGGATGAAAGGCACAACAAAATTGCCAAAGACCTGATCAATAAGCAATATGGTAATAAAGATGCCAGATCTTATAAGCTTTTTACCGAGATTCTGGAAAAAGAAAAAATGGATGCTGTTACCATGGCCTTGCCAGATCATTGGCATGGGATCATTGGTGTGGCAACTGCTAAAAAAGGATTAGATATCTATGGTGAAAAACCATTGGCACGTACTATTCTTGAGTCGAGAGCCATTGTAGATGCGGCCAACAAAAACAACATTGTATGGCAGACCGGAAGCTGGCAGCGATCAAGACCTAATTTTTACAAAGCAGCATTATTGGTAAGAAACGGAGTGCTAGGTAAAATATCAAAGGTTGAAGTTGGCTTGCCTGATGGAAGAGCATCTGTTGGAATTAAAGGAATTCAAGCACCTCCGCCGGAAGTGGATTACGATTTATGGGTAGGTCCTGCACCTAAGGTCCCTTATCGTGGGATATTGCATTTTGATTGGCGATGGATGATGGATTATTCAGGCGGACAGTTAACTGACTGGGCTGGCCATCATGTTGATATTGCACATTGGGGATTAGATTACGATAAGATTGGTCCAAGCGAGGTGAAAGCTTCAGGTGTATTTCCGGTTGATGGTATTTATGATGTTCCTGTGGAATATTTGATTGAAGCGAAATATGAGACTGGTGTGGAAATGACCATCGCTAATGCCAATTATTTTATTGAGCGCAGAACTTCTAAAGAATGGAAGCGTGAAAAACAATGGACTACTGGAATGGGTACGACATGGTATGGTGAGCACGGTTGGATTCACGTAAGTCGTCATGGGATATGGGCGAGTAAGCCTGAGCTTTTGAAGATCGATGAAAAAGATCTGTCTTTGAAAATTTATAAGAGCGCAGATCATCATAAAAACTTTATAGAATGCGTTAAATCGCGACAAGAAACCATAACACCTGCAGAAACAGCACATCGCTCAATAAGTGTGGCTTTGGTAGGCGAAATCGCAATGCAAACAGGAGAGAACTTAAAGTGGGATTATAGAAATGAACGTTTCACAAACAGTGAGTATGCAAATAAAATGTTACAACGTCCGTTCCGTTCACCTTGGAAATTACCTGAGTTTTAACCTCTAATTTAAAAGCAATGAAAAATTATATATCCAAAATATTTAGTTTAGCCCTATTGGGGATAGTGTTCCTTAGTTCTTGTCAGGAAAAGAAACTGAAAGCTCTAATCGTGACCGGGCAGAATAATCATAATTGGGAAGTTTCACATGATCTTCTTTCTAAAATATTGGTAAACAGTGAAACCTTCACTTGCGAAATTGCGACAAGTCCGGCAAAAGGCGAAGACATGTCAGGCTTCAATCCAACATTTGATGATTTTGATGTTGTGGTATTAGATTACAATGGAGATGATTGGTCGGCTCAGACTCAAAAAGACTTCGAGAGCTTTGTGAAAAATGGTGGAGGTGTAGTTGTATATCATGCTTCCAGTAATAGTTTTCCAAATTGGGAAGCATTTAACCAAATGGCTGGCCTTGGTGGTTGGAATGGTAGAAATGAGAAGTCAGGCCCATATGTATACTGGAAAAATGATGAAGCCTTTAGAGATGATTCTCCGGGTAAAGGTGGTACGCATGGACCTCAGCATGAATTTATGGTTATTCATCGTCAACCTGAGCATCCTATTCTGAAAGGAATGCCAGAAAAGTGGATGCACAGTAAAGATGAATTATACTCTAAACTAAGGGGACCAGCTGAAAATATGACGGTATTGGCAACTGCTTATGCTGATCCTAAGAAAAAGGGAACCGGAAGACACGAGCCAATGTTAATGACCATTAAGTATGGTAAGGGAAGAATTTTTCATACGGCTATGGGGCATGTTGGTAAAGAACGACCAATAGCAGCTCAAAGTGCGGGTTTTATCTTAACTCTTCAAAGAGGTGCTGAATGGGCTGCAACCGGATTAGTAACTCAGGAGTTGCCTGAAGATTTACCTAATAAAGCGGTGCCCTTAATCCTGCATAATTATAAGTCGTATAGTTTAGATGAATTATTTCAGCGTGCTAAGAAATTTGAATACGGTAAGTCGCATAAGTATGTGAATCTGATTTCAAATCGTATTCGCATGGCAAGTGGAGATGCTGAAAAACTTAGTTTGTACGAAACAAAGATTATTGAAACTTTGGCATCAGATGCTTCGGTTGATGCAAAAAACTATTTATGTAGAGATTTAAGTTGGATAGGAAGTGCAAACGCTCTGCCTGTGTTGGAGGAATTGAAAGCAAATGAGGCCACAAAAGAAATGGCCAGTTTCGCAATCGAAAGAATCAATCAATCCAAATAAGCTATTATGAATGAGTCACGAAGAAGTTTTTGCAAAAAGTCAGCATCCATAATAGCTGGTGTTGGCATGGCAGCAAGCATTCCGGTATTTGCCGGCTGTAGTAGAAACGATACCATTCGATTGGGATTTATTGGAGTGAAAGGGATGGGATTTTATAATCTACGTCAGTTTATCCAACAACCTGATGTAGAAATTGTAGCGCTTTGTGATGTTGATCAAAAGGTTTTGGATAAGCGTATTGATGAAACAAAAAAGCTTCACAAAAAGATTTATGACAATGGTTCTAAGCCATATACAGAACCCAAAATAGAAGCCTACAAGGATTTCAGACAACTGCTCGACAATAAAGATGTGGATGCAGTTGTAATAGCCACGCCAGATCATTGGCATTTATTGATTACAGCATATGCTTGTCAGGCAGGCAAGGATGTGTATGTGGAAAAGCCAATCGTGAATTCAATTGGTGAATGCATGGTTATGGAAAAAGTGGCCAAACGCTATGGACGGGTTATTCAAGTTGGCCAATGGCAAAGAAGTGATTCGCACTGGCAGGATGCTATCCGTTATGTGCATAGCGGTCAGTTGGGTAAAGTCCGAAAGGTGAAAGCCTGGGCCTATATGGATTGGATTAACCCTGTTGCTAAATCTAATGCTGAAGTACCTATTGGTGTGGATTACAATATGTGGCTCGGACCAGCCCGTACCCGTGATTTTAATCCTTCACGTTTTCATTTTAATTTTCGATGGTGGTGGGATTATGCCGGTGGTTTAATGACCGATTGGGGTGTTCATCTCTTGGATTATGCTTTATACGGGATGAAAGCTGAAACACCAAATTCGGTAATGACGATGGGTGGACGATATGCCACCGAAGAAGGAGCAATGGAAACTCCTGATACGCAAACCACCATTTATGAGTATGACAATTTTCTTATGCAATGGGAACATGCCATTGGTATTGGAAAAGGTCCATACAAACGAGAACATGGTGTTGCCTTTGTGGGTGATATGGGAACGTTGATTGTTGATCGTGGAGGTTGGGAAATTGTGCAGGAAAAAGCAGGAAAAGCAGCTGAGATACCTGCAGTGCCATTTACCAAAGGAGATGGAAAGGGACTTGCTAAGCATGTACGTAATTTTCTCGACTGTATTAAATCAGGAGATACACCAAATGCGTCTGCAGCAATTGGGACAAATATTGCGCGTGTATCTCATATGGGCAATGTAGCTTATCGTACGCAATCCAAGTTATTTTGGGATAAAGAGAATAATAAGTTTAAAGATAATGCAGCAGCTAATCAGTTGATCATGCCTCAATACAGAGCACCATGGACAATGCCTAATTTATAATCTAAAATTATTTGAAGTAATGATGAATCATATTAAAATATTTTTCACTCTCCTTATAGGAGTTGTTTTTAGCGTTAACGTTTATGCCCAGAAGCCTGAAGATACTGAAGATTGGTCGCGTAAACCTGAAGTAGTTACGCCATCAAAGTATGCAAAGACACCTTCTGATGCCATTGTATTATACGGCGGTAAAACGGATGCTGATAAGTGGGAACATGAAAATGGAGATGCTTTAAAATGGAAAACGGCTAAAGCAATGACTGTAGTTGCTAAGACCGGCGGCATTTATTCTAAGCAAGCTTTTGGTGATGTGCAGTTGCATATTGAATGGCGTACGCCTAAAAAGGTCGAAGGCAAAGGTCAAGGTAGAGGTAATAGTGGAGTGTTTTTAATGGGTAAGTATGAAGTGCAAATATTGGATTCATACAATAATGAAACTTATTACAATGGTCAGGCAGCAAGTATTTACAAACAGCACATCCCATTGGTTAACGCTTGTAAAGCACCTGGTAAATGGCAGACTTACGATATCTTTTTTACAGCACCAAAGTTCAATGCCGATCAATCCTTAAAAACTCCGGCTTATATTACTGTAATCCAGAATGGTATTTTAGTTCAAAATCATGTTGAATTAAAAGGCCCGACCGAATACGTTGGACAGCCTCAATACAAGTATCATGCTGATAAATTACCAATTCATTTACAAGATCATAATAATCCCACATCATTCCGAAATATTTGGATAAGAGAATTATAACAAGCTAAAAGAATACGTTATGAAAAAAATACTTATTGCTTTTACGATATTTATGGGGCTTTTGTCCTTTGAGGCAAGTGCTAAAAAGAAAGATTCAATGGAAAAACATGGATGGAAACTAGCGGTTCAGGCATGGTCCTTTAATCGATTTACTTTTGCTGAAACTTTGGAATACTGTAATGAATTAGGATTAAAATACATTGAAATGTTCCCGGGTCAGGAGATTGGTGACGGAATTGAAGGTAAGACTCATTTTTCGATGTCTACTGAAACCAGAGAAGCAGTAAAAGCGCTTTTAGCGAAACACGATGTTGAACTTATTAATTACGGGGTTGTAAACTGTGATACTGAAAAAGAGTGGAAAAAGCTGTTTGAGTTTGCGGATGCCATGGGCATTCAGACAATAAATACGGAACCTGAATTTGATGACCTGTTATTGGTTGATGGATTGGCTAAGCAATATAAAGTGAATGTTGCTCTTCATAACCATGCTAATCCAACTCGTTATTGGAAGCCCGAAACGGTATTAAAATCAATTGAAGGCAAAAGCAAATACATGGGTGGAGGTTGCGATAATGGTCACTGGATGCGTTCTGGGATTCAGCCCTCATATGGTTATAATCTTCTGCAAGGTAATATCAAAACACTTCATTTTAAGGACATGAATGCTTTTGATGATCTGGATGCACATACGGTACCTTTCGGTACAGGTGAGCACGATATAAAAAAATCACTTGTTCTACTAAAGCAGTTAAAGTTTAAAGGCGTTATTACAATTGAATATGAATACAATTGGGAAAATCCTTTAGAAGATATTAAGCAGTCGGTTAATTACATTCGAAAGGTTGCTGAAGAAATTTAAACAAAAATTAGTGCCATCAGTGGTGAATGATTAAAGTCCAAAATAATACAAGAATGAAAAATATATCACGTAGAAATTTCCTGAAAACCTCCGGTGCTGTGGCTGCGGGAGCTATGATATTGCCTAATTTGATAAGTTGTTCAAAAAATGGCATCGTCAACCTGGCCATTGTTGGTGTAGGGGGTAGAGGATATTCCAACTGGAACGGTCTTATCTCTGAATCTATCAATAAAGAAACGAAGGAAAGAGTTTTAAATCCTAATGTACGAATTGTTGCGCTTTGTGATGTAAGTGAGGAGATGCTCGCTAAGTCGAGCAAGCAACTTCCGGGTGTGCCTACCTTTAAGGATTTTAGAGTGATGCTTGATGAAATGCATCGTGATATTGATGCAGTTATTGTATCAACACCCGATCATACTCATTTTGCTGTGACCATGGCAGCCATGGAATTAGGAAAACACGTTTATGTAGAGAAGCCTCTTGCTCATAATGTCTGGCAATTACGAACGTTAACAAAGGCAGCAGAATATTATAATGTAATTAATCATCTTGGTAATCAGGGACATGCTTCTGATGGTATTCGTAATGTTAAAGAATGGTATGATTCAGGTTTACTTGGTGAGGTAAAAGAAGTTCATGCCTGGTTCGATGGACCAAATTTTAATGGGCCATATTTTGGAAAACCCGATGCTTACCCACCTCAAGCTCAGCCGGTGCCGGAAGGTCTGGATTGGGATTTATGGTTAGGGCCGGCAAAGAAAAGGCCTTTCAATAAATGTTATGTGCCACGCAGATGGAGAAGTTGGTACGAATTGGGAAATGCTGAGTTGGGCGACTGGGCTTGCCATACTTTAGATGCACCATATTGGGCATTGGATTTGGGTTCACCAAATGTAGTTCAACCCCTTCATTCGAAACGTAACGAAGGCATGCCAAGTGATATTATTACGGATGAATCCGTTCTCCGTTTCGAATTTGGTCAACGTGGAAACAAGGCTCCTGCAACATTAACCTGGTATGAAGGTGGTAAAAAGCCCGAAAACAGACCTGAGTGGTTAACACCAAAATTAGCTGGTAACGGAATGGTTATGGTTGGCGAAAAAATGTCGGTAATGACGGGCGGAAGACCAAACGATGCAAGGTTAATTATGCCAGCTAAAGAGTGGGAAGCCTTTAAGAAAAAAGGATGGGAACAAACTATTCCGCGAATACCTGGGCAAAATCAATACAAGGAATTTATTAATGCAATACGTGGAGAAGGCCCAATGCCTGGTTCAACCTTTAAATATGGAGCAGGTTTAACAGAAATGGCACTTGTTGGTGTAATGGCTCAGCGCTTTGATAAGCGAATTGAATTTGATGCTGCCAACATGAAAGTAACGAATCACCCTGAATTAAATAGATACATTAAGGAAGAGGTGAGACCGGGCTGGCAATATGGTGAGAAACTATGGACATAGTCTGGTTTTATCTGTAGTGTCAAAAATAATGGATAGATGATAAATCAGTATAATAAGATTACGTTTTCTCTTGAAGTATAAAATGTTTAGTAAGTAATCTTTAGTTAATGTCTTAAAAACAAAACAATGAGTAGAAAAGTCACACTATTTACCGGTCAATGGGCCGATTTGGATTTTGAAGTAATGTGTCAAAAGGCAAAAAGCTTTGGTTATGATGGCTTAGAACTGGCTTGCTGGGGAAACCATTTTGAAGTGGATAAAGCTGATCAAGCCTATTGTGATGCGAAGTTAGCGATCCTTAAAAAATATGATTTGGAAGTATATGCCATTTCTACTCATTTGGTTGGACAAGCTGTTTGTGATCGGATTGATGAGCGCCATCAAGCTATTTTACCCGATTATATTTGGGGTGATGGTGAGCCTGAAGGGGTAAGGCAAAGAGCCGCTGCAGAAGTTATTAAGACCGCAGAAGCCGGAAAAAGATTGGGTGTTAAAATTGTAAATGGTTTTACCGGAAGCTCAATATGGCATATGTTATACTCCTTTCCTCCTGCATCTCAAGAAATGATTGATAACGGCTTTAAGGATTTTGCTGATCGTTGGACACCTATTATGGATGCATTCCAGAAACTGGATGTGAAATTTGGTTTGGAAGTACATCCTACAGAAATCGCTTTCGATATTGCTTCAGCCGAAAGAGCGCTTGAAGCCATCAACTATCACCCATCATTTGGTTTTAATTACGATCCAAGTCACTTGGGTTATCAAGGCGTAGACTATGTGAAATTCATCGATAAGTTTGCTGAGCAAATTGTTCATGTACACATGAAGGATGCCGGTTGGAGTGATGTACCTGTTGAAGCTGGTGTTTTTGGAGGACATACCGATTTTGGTGATGCACGTCGTTTCTGGGATTTCAGAAGTATGGGCAGGGGAAATATCAATTTCGAAAAAATCATCCGTTCCCTTAACAGGATGGCCTATACCGGACCACTTTCTGTAGAGTGGGAAGATGGAGCTATGGATCGCGAGCAGGGAGCCATTGAATCATGTGCTTTTGTAAAGCAGGTGGATTTTACGCCATCTAATCTGGCTTTTGATGCAGCCTTTGATAAAGAAAATCAGTAAATCAAATTATAGTTAAGGAACAAAACAATAGTCTTTTGTTCTTTAACTCATATCTACTAATCTAAATCATCTTACATGGAAAAATCCATTAACAAATCCAGATTGTTCTTAGGAAGTTGCCTGGCCCTTCTTGTGACTTCACTAACCTTTGCAATGCGTGCTAAAATCGAAGAAGTTTTTGGGCCTGTCAGCGAAGGAGGAATATTTGGCTTGAGCAAAGAATCTATCGGCTGGGCATTTGGTCCTGCATTTTGGGGTTTCACAGTAGCAATGGTAGCCGGAGGTTTTCTTATTGACATAGTCAAAACCAAAACGGTAGTGTGGTCTGCTTTTATCTTGCATTTAATTGGAGCGGTGGCATTTATTTTGGCCAAGGACAAACAAACATTGTTCATCGCCAATATTTTTATTGGTTTAGGTAATGGCTGTGTTGAAGCAGCATTTAATCCTTTAATTGCTACGATTTATCCTAAAAATAAAACCACCATGTTGAATCGTTTTCATGTTTGGTTTCCCGGAGGTATAGTAATTGGTAGTTTGTTAGCTTATTTCATGATGGATACAATGGGTATCAACTGGCAGATATATATTGGAGTATTATTTGTACCTCTGGCCATTTATGGATTCTTGTTTTTCAGACAAACAATACCTGAAACAGAACGTGTATCAAGTGGGATTACCTATAAAGGTATGCTGGATGCCATTGGGGCTCCGGTTACTTTAATTGCTTCCATGACTTTAATGTTATTGCTTGCGATTAATATTGTAAAGTTACCTGAGGGGTGGATGTATCTTGCTGTTATTGGAGCCATCGTAGCGGTTTCTGCATTAGAGGCTTTGGTTATTCGAAAGACGAGCATGATCTTTCCAATCATGTTTACTTTTATGTTGTTGACTGCTTCCACTGAATTAGTAACAACACAATGGGTTAATGCCTTGCTTTCGGGCGCTGGAGTTAGTCAGATGTTAATGCTTGCATTAATTACCGGCATTATGGCAGTAGGAAGATTTTTTGCAGGAGGTTTGGTCCATCGCTTAAATCCTGTTGGGGTATTATTGATGTCTTCTGTTTTTTCTGCTTTGGGTATATATGCATTAAGTATTGTTGAAGCGCCAGCCATGGTTATATTATCATCGGTAATATTTGCTATTGGTGTAACTTACTTTTGGCCTACAATGTTGGGTTTTGTGGCAGAGTACATTCCTAAAAGCGGAGCATTAGGTTTATCTTTACTTGGCGGAGCCGGCATGGTTTCCGTCGCCATGTTCTTACCTGTAATGGGAAGAATCATGGAAGAGAATAATGAGAAAGTAGCTTTGCAAAGTATTGGTGCATTGCCGGTCATATTGATTATTGGTTTTCTTATTTTATACTCTGTGTATAAAAACAGAAAGCCGGAAAGTATATAAAGAACCATTAGGTATTGGTGCATGATAAGGAATTGTTATGCACCTTATATCTTTTACAATAAAATATAAATATCATGCAAAAGATAAAACTCGGAATGATAGGTGGTGGACTTGGAGCTTTTATTGGAGATGCTCATCGTCGTGCCTCACGTATTTGCAACGATTACCAACTGATTGGTGGTGTTTTTGATGTTGATTTCGAAAAAGGACAAGAATTTGCAAAACAGCAAGATCTGGATTTAAATCGATGCTACGCAACAGTTGATTCTTTTATTGAAAGTGAGTTAGCATTATCAGATGTTGATAGAATTCAAGCTGTTTCTATTGTAACACCTAATATGTTGCATTACGAATTTGCGAGTAAACTGCTTAAGGCTGGATTTCATGTCATTTGTGAAAAACCAATGACCTTTACTGTTGAAGAAGCCTTGGACCTGAAAAACATCGTAGATAGCAGTAATCAAACTTTTGCTCTAACACACACCTACACCGGATATCCAATGGTTAGGCAAATGAAGGAAATTGTAAAATCCGGAGCTCTTGGTAAAATTCATCGAGTAGATGCACAGTACTATCAAGGCTGGGTGAATTCAATTATAGAAGGCACCGGATCAGGAATTACGGGAGTGTGGCGTTTAGATCCTAAGTACGCCGGAATGAGTAGCTGTATGGGCGATATTGGTGTACATGCCTTTAACTTGATAGAGTATACAACTGGTTTGGAAATTTCTAGTGTTCTTTCTGATTTAAATCCTGTTAAAGAGAATGTACAACTCGATTTAGACGGTACCGTTCTTTTACGGATGAATGATAATATAAAAGGAGTAATTCGTTCGAGTCAGGTTGCTGCTGGTGAAGAAAATAACCTGACGATTGGTATTTACGGTTCAGAGGCCAGTTTAAAATGGAGTCAGGAAGATCCTAATTTTCTTTATATGTTGAGTGATACTGAGCCAACAAAAGTGTATAAACCTGCCCATGGATATAATACCGAATTTGCTGAAGCCAGTCATGTAATGCCATCAGGACATCCCGAAGGAATTTACGAGGCGTTAGGTAATATTTATAAAGGAGTTGCCAAATCCATTAGAGGAGAAGAATCTTTTGACGGGGAATTTCCTACAGTTGAAGATGGTGTAAGAGGAATGAAGTTTATTAAATCTGTTGTTGAGTCAAATAGTAATAATAATAGTTGGATTGATTTATAAATGTGTGTAACAAGACTGATGTTTGAGCTATTTGCTCAACATTGGTCTTGTTTGTTTATATTAGATTGTTAATCATTTAAGTTTAAAGTATGATATCCATAGTAATTCCGGTATTTAATGAAGCGGATATAATTGATGAGGTTATCGATCGATTAGTAAAGGCCGTTTCTGGTTTGGATGAATCATACGAATTGGTATTTGTGGATGATGGAAGTGCAGATGACTCTGTGGCCAATATTTTAAAGCAAAAAGACAAAAATCCACATCTAAAACTTATATCCTTATCTCGTAATTTTGGACATCAGGCAGCTATTACGGCAGGAATGGAGCATGCTAAAGGTGAGTTTATAGGCCTAATAGATTGTGATTTGCAAGATCCACCGGAGTTGATTGAGCGAATGTATACCACCTTAAAGTCGGATCAATTTGATGTTGTTACCGGGTTTAGAAAGGGGAGAAATGAGAGAGAAGGCAAGAGATTATTAATAAAGTTCTTTCACCGTTTATTTAGGCATACCAGCGGGTTAAGTAATATTGAGCAAACCGGTCATTTTTCAATGATGAATCGTAAGGCTATGGTAGCCTTACTGGCAATGAAGGAAAAGAACAGGTACCTTCCGGGTTTAAGAAGTTTTATGGGTTTTCGACAAACTCAGATTGAGTATGTCAGGCAGGAGCGCATAGCAGGTGAATCGAAAATGTCGATAATGCAATTGTTTAAATTGGCCGGGGATGCTTTGTTTTCATTCTCAAAATTTCCTTTGCGTTTTTGTCTTTACCTGGGACTAATCGGAATTTTGGTCTCTTTTATAGCCGGTTTACATGCATTGGTTTCTAAAGTGCTTGGTTGGGCACCCTTGGGATGGTCATCAACAACTTTAAGTATTTATTTCCTGGGATCGATTCAACTCACTTTTATGGGAGTTCTTGGAGAATACATATTCCGTATATATAAGGAATCACAGAACAGGCCATTATATTTTATTAAAGATATTTACGATTGATTGGATGCAGGGGGAAAGACGTTATAATATCATATTATTACTATCAAGTTTCGTGCTTTTGGGCTTTTGGCTTTTTTCATCCTTAAGTGCCGGAATATCCGGTGATGAATATGTGCACCAAAAGCATGCCGAAGATGTTGTTGAGTATTATGCCACCTGGGGAAAAAATACTTCAGCACTTGAAACACCTGTAACTAACCTTAAATATTACGGACAATCCTATGATAATGCAGCAACGCTAATTGCAAGGCTATTTAATATCGAGGATATATTTACTCTCAGGCACATTATGAGTGTAATCGCGGCCTGGCTAATTATATTTCTTTCCTACAAACTCGGACACCACCTGGGAGGAAAGTGGGCTGGACTATTGACTGCGCTATTTCTACTATTCTCTCCACGTTTTATTGGACACTCGTTCAATAATCTTAAAGATATTCCATTTGCACTGTCTTATCTTATGTCGGTGTATTCTATGATTAGATGGATTCCTCAAGTGCCGAATCCAAAATTAAAAGAAAGTTTAATGCTTATTTTAAGTATTGCTTTTGCTATTAGTATTCGACCTGCCGGGATTTTAATGATTTGTTATCTTGTATTATTTTCAGGCCTCTGGTACGTGGTTTATGGGCGACTAAATTCCGTATCTCCTTTTTCGGTATTGAAATCCTTGTCCTTTATTATAGTCTGTGCATACTTGTTAGGATTATTGTTTTGGCCATATGCATTGGAAAATCCATTTTGGCACCCTTTAGAATCCCATTTTATCATGTCGAATTACCCTGTAACAATGCGTCAGTTGTTTGAAGGTAAATTGTATTGGTCAGATCAATTACCGTGGTATTACATATTTAAATACATCGCCATTACTGCTCCAATATCAGTAGTATACTTGTTTTTATTTAGCCCTTTGCTTTTTAATAAAGGTATCGGAAAGGCAATATCCACAGACAGTATTTTAGTATTGTTTTTTGTTTGTTTGTTTCCATTGATGTTTATTGTCTTTAAAGCATCCAACTTGTACGGTGGGGCTCGTCATCTCTTATTTATTATTCCGATAATATGTGTGTTGGCTGCTTTGTTTTTTGTCGGTTTATTGCGGGCAGGAGGAAAAGTATTTCCCGGGATTATCTTTAGTGTCTTGGTATTGATAGGATTTATTCAGCCTATTAAGTATATCATTAAAGACCACCCATATCAGTATACCTTTTTTAATTTAACCGTTGGTGGATTAGAAAAGGCATATGGGGCTTACGAAACAGATTACTATTATACGTCCTTAAGACAAGGAGCAGACGAATTATGGAAACACATTCGGCAGAGTAAGGAGGATACAATAGTTGTGGCAAGTAACTTTCGAATAGAGCCTTTTGTATCAATTTACGATAAGGCAGTAAAAACAATATACACTCCCTATTATCAAAGAGGAAATGTAGATTGGGATTATGGTTTGTTTGTCCCAGCGCATCTCTATCCTCATAATTCGGCTAGCTTACATTGGCCGCCACGTGATGGAATAATGCAAATTAGTATTGATGAAAAAGCATTGTGCGTTGGCGTAAAAAGGAATAGTAAATTGGACCATCTGGCATTTGAAGCGCTTGGTAAAAAGCAATATCAAGATGCTATTCAATTGTCAAATCAATTTACTACGGATAAACCATTTAGTTTATCGGCTAATATGAGTATGGGTGAGGCCTATTTTAATATGGGTCAATTTGATCAAGCGCAAAAAGTTTTCAATACATGTTTATATATTTTGCCTAATTACGAGCCGGCTCAATTGCATCTGGCATTAATCGCAAAAAGTAATAACCAGATTGAAAAAGCTATTGACCTGCTAAAGGAAATAATAAGTTTTAATCCAAAATATACGAAAGCGCATTCAGAATTAGTTTATATATATAGAGAGCTGAATAAATTAAATTTGGCAAAAGAAGTGATTAAAGAAGGTCTTAAGAACAAACCATTTGATAAGACTTTACTTAGTCTATTAGAAGCGATAAAAAACGATAAATAGTTTAAATATTAATTAGGATGAAACAAGGCATATACATCTCCTCTCATTGAGAAATTTGAAAATGGCGAGTTTCATCGTATTCCATTGGAAATTAAAAAATAAAATGTGATGAAAAGAGTATTAGTTTGTTTAGTTGTAAGTTTGATGTTGGCCACGGCCGGTTCTTTTGTTAATTTTATGGTTGCTCAGGATGGAGGGGTGGCTGATACTTTATCTATTGATGATATGCCACCGGTATTGTATCAGGAAGAAGAGGAAGAAGAGCCTGCTAAGTCGAGTACAGGAGTATATGTGGCTATTGCAGCCGGGGTATTGGTTGCTATAGTTGTTGGTGCAAGAATGGCTAAAAAGAAGAAGTAATATTAGTCAAATGGAATAAATAAAGGCAAGCCAATTTGGCTTGCCTTTGTATTATGTATTCCATAGATTTTAGCAATAACTAGTAATCTATTGATCTTAGTATTATCCTTGAAAAGTACTGAACCCTGTAGTTTCCATTTTACGATCTACTTTCTTCACCAAACCTTGAAGAACTTTTCCAGGTCCAACTTCTGTATATGAAGAAACACCATCTGTAATCATATTCTGAATGGTTTGAGTCCAACGAACAGGTGCTGTCAATTGTGCTACCAGATTCTTTTTGATTTCAGCAGGATCTGATACAGCTTGAGCATTTACATTTTGGTAAACCGGGCAAATTGGAGCCTCTATTTTAGTCGCTTCGATCGCTGCAGCTAACTCGGTACGCGCAGGCTCCATTAATGGAGAATGAAATGCACCGCCTACAGGAAGCTTAATTGCACGTTTTGCACCTTTTTCTGTTAATAACTCACATGCTTTATCAACACCAGCAATTGAACCAGAGATAACTAATTGTCCAGGGCAATTATAATTTGCTGCTACAACAACTTCATCAATGCTTTCGCATACCTCTTCAACAACTGCATCTTCTAAACCTACGATTGCCGCCATAGTTGATGGTTCTGCTTCACAAGCTTTTTGCATGGCTAATGCACGCTGCGATACTAACTTTAAACCATCTTCAAAATTCATTGCTCCAGCAGAAACCAAAGCAGAAAATTCACCAAGAGAGTGACCAGCTGTCATTTCAGGTTTAAAAGCCTCGCCTAAAGTTTTGGCCAATATAACAGAATGCAGAAAAATTGCAGGTTGTGTTACCTTTGTTTGTTTAAGGTCCTCATCAGTTCCTTCAAACATAAGGTCGGTAATGCGAAATCCTAAAATTTCATTCGCTTTCTCAAATAATTCTTTGGCCACAGGAGAGTTGTCATACATATCCTTACCCATACCAACATACTGAGCACCTTGCCCAGGAAATACAAATGCCTTCATGTGTATTGTTTTTGATTTTTACTTTTCCAAGTATTTAATACCCTTGCCAGCTTATGTCAAAGGTTCTTGGTTATTAGTATTTTCACTCATTTTATCAGGCTGCAAAGGTAAAGCAAATAATTTCAATTGATAAAATTTAATTTCAATATCCGTTTTTTAGCGATCTATTCATTTGCTAAGTCCCACAGCATTATAAAGCTAGTTTTAACAATAGCTTCAAATTTGTTCCAATCGATTTTTTCAACAGTATCATCCGGCATATGATACTGTGGGTGGCCTTCTGTATGAAACCAAATGATGGGAATATCTTTTCGTGCAAAAGGGGCGTTGTCACTTCCACTTGTGGGTTTATCCCAAGGTTTTGGACTGATCCTAAGCCCCAAGTTATATTCTTCAACTATGCTTTTGGCTTTGATTATTGACCTATCCCAACTTGCAGTATATATGAAACTAACAATTGAGTCTGGCTTCGAAGGATCGGCACTTCGGCCAACCATGTCGTAATTGTGGTAATATTTAATGTTTTCAATTCCATCGAAAGTATTTGCGAAATAGCTGGAACCGTGTAATCCTCTTTCTTCAGCAGTCCAGTTGGCAAAAATAATCGTTCGTTTTGGTTGAATGCCGGTTGCCATAAAGGCTTTAGCTATTGTAGCTGTTCCAATTGCACCTGAGGCATTATCATCTGCGCCATTCCAAATATGACCATCATAATTACCCAGATGATCGTAATGTCCTCCAACAACGATTATTTCATTGGGATAGGTTGATCCCTCAATTTTTGCTACAATATTATTACAAGAACATTCCTGGTTGTTGGCGTTGACATCAAGTTGAATATCACTTGATATTACAATGGGTTTAACTTTTCCCTTTTGTAAGCTGTTAAGGTAGTTTTTGAGTTGCTCATCAAATTCTGGAATTAATTGATCGATGATATCTTTTGAGATTAAATAATAATACGGTTCTGTCCTACTATAAGGATTAGGGTAATAACTTTTTTTATAAATGCCCGATGAGCGTTTGTGGGGTTTTTCACTATCCTTATTCTGATTTTTATATTTATTTAGATGAGGGTCATTAAGATCAAATTCAAAAACAGCAAAGGCATTTGATTCTTTTAATGTTTGAGCTTTTATCTTATTCCATTCTCTTTCGTCATGTTCTTTATACCATTTGTTAAGTCTTGAATTGTATTTAGTTTCGGGCAATCCTTTAAGGCGAATAACGATTTTGTTTTCATACGATGTCAGATCCATTTCGGAAATACTCCCATCGTTTAATCCATATCCTGCCCATATTACTTCACAATTGCGATTAAACGATTTTACAACACGTTCCGATCTAAAATCTTCAGGAAAATTAAAAAGAACCTTTTCGTCATTATTCTTAATGCTTATTGTTGCGGAATGTGGTTTATGAGCAATGTTTAAAGGCACAGGTTGATAAAAGGTTTTATTTGCACCTGCCGGAGATAATCCATATTGTTGGTAAAGGGAGGCAAGATATTCACCTGCAATTTTAGCCCCTTCACTACATGCTTCTCTTCCGGCTAATACATCAGACGATAAAAAGGTTAATTGACTTTCTAAAGTTTTTCGCTTGATAACGGCGAGTCCATTTTGAACCGGATTTTGAGCCAGGGTTGCTGCCACAATAAGAAGTGAAAAAATAGAAGAGAATAATCTTTTCATCATAAGTGTGTTTTATTCAAAGTTATGAGATGTTTTGAATAGAAGTAGCCTTTTTTCGATAAAAAAGGATTGATAAGATTAGGCCCGAGAAACTAGTAGATTTTTATTTTTTATTTTTTTGACAATATGGATTGCAGATTGAAATGAATGTTAATGATTACTAACAAATTGTTTTTTAGGAAGAAAATGAGGCTTTAAGTGAAAAAAAACAATGTAAGTTTTGCTCTTTTTTAATTGAAAATTAGTACTTTTGCAGCGCTTTTTTGTCTAAAAATGCCAAAGGAGTTGAAAATCAGTGGGGTTTTTAAAGGTAATAGTGTACCTTTGCAGGCCGTTTTAGATTGAAAAAAAGATTGTTTAATACAATATATTTAAATTTTATGCCAACAATTCATCAGTTAGTTAGAAAAGGACGAAACAAGCAGGTGGACAAAAGTAAGTCACGTGCTTTGGATGCATGTCCTCAAAGACGAGGCGTGTGTGTGAGGGTATATACCACCACACCTAAGAAGCCTAACTCAGCAATGAGAAAGGTAGCCAGGGTACGTTTAACCAATGGTAAAGAGGTTAATGCTTACATTCCAGGAGAAGGACACAACTTGCAGGAACACAGTATTGTACTTGTTCGCGGGGGTAGGGTAAAAGATTTACCGGGTGTTCGTTATCACTTGATTCGTGGTGCTTTAGATGCATCAGGAGTAGACGGTCGTACGCAGCGCCGTTCAAAATACGGAACTAAAAAGCCGAAAGCTGCTAAGAAGTAATAATTGTGTAGTGCGTTGTTTACTTGGATAGTACTGGATGAGTAAATGCGAAAGCGTTGAAGACTAGGAACGACAGCCAAGGATAATAGCAAAGTAAACAAAAAGAAAGATGAGAAAAAGTAAACCAAAAAAGAGGATCATTCTACCAGATCCACGTTTTAACGACACTCAGGTAACGCAGTTCGTGAATAACCTGATGTTGGATGGAAAGAAATCCATCGCTTTCAAAATTTTCTACGATGCCATGGATCGTATGGCTGACAAAGCAGAAAAAGAAGGTAAGCCAGTATTGGAAATGTTCAAGAAAGCACTTGAAAACATTACTCCTGCGGTGGAGGTTAAAAGCCGTCGTGTTGGTGGGGCTACATTTCAGGTTCCAACGGAGATTCGTCCAGCCCGTAAGATGTCCATCAGCATGAAGAACTTGATTTTATTCGCTCGTAAACGTAGTGGAAAATCAATGGCAGAGAAGTTGTCTGCTGAAATTGTTGCTGCATATAATTTAGAAGGCGCTGCCTTTAAAAAGAAAGAAGACATGCATAAGATGGCGGAAGCTAACCGTGCATTTGCTCACTTCAGATTTTAATCAACTATAACTTTAAGGATTTTATTGTCATGGGAAAGGCAGATCTTAAAAAGACCAGAAACATTGGGATTATGGCCCATATCGATGCTGGTAAAACAACGACTACAGAGCGTATCTTGTTTTATACCGGTATTACTCACAAAATTGGTGAGGTACACGATGGTGCCGCTACAATGGACTGGATGGAACAGGAGCAAGAGCGTGGTATTACCATTACCTCTGCAGCTGTAACAACAAACTGGATTTATGAAGGTGTTGAGAATAAAATCAACATTATTGATACACCAGGACACGTTGACTTTACTGTTGAGGTAGAGCGTTCGTTACGTGTGTTAGATGGAGCGGTTGCTTTATTTTGTGCTGTAGGTGGTGTAGAGCCACAATCTGAAACTGTTTGGCGTCAAGCTAATAAATACAATGTTCCACGTATCGGATTCGTTAATAAAATGGACCGTTCGGGAGCTAACTTTTTCGAAGTAGTTCGTCAGGTGCGCGAGATGTTGGGTGCAAATCCAATTCCGTTGCAGATTCCTATCGGAGCTGAAGAAAACTTTGAAGGTGTTATCGATTTGATCGAGAACAAAGCGGTGGTTTGGTTCGACGATGAGCAAATGGGTTCTCGTTACGAACTACAGGAGATTCCTGAAAACTTGAAAGCAGAAGCAGAAGAGTGGAGAGGAAAATTAGTTGAAGCCGTTGCTGAGCACGATGATGAATTGATGGAGCGTTATTTCGAAGATCCTGATTCAATTACACGTGATCAAATGATAGAAGTAATTCGTAAAGCAACAATTGCTCAAACAATTACTCCTATGATGTGTGGTTCAGCCTTTAAAAACAAGGGTGTTCAACGTCTGTTAGATGCCGTTATTCAGTATTTACCTAGTCCTGCGGACATTGGTAAAATTGAGGGTTTGAATCCAAAAACTGAAGAAGAGGTTGCTTATGAAATGGATGAAGATGAGCCATTGTCAGCATTAGCATTTAAAATTGCTACCGACCCATTTGTTGGTCGTTTGGCATTTATGCGTGTTTACTCTGGTAAAATCGATGCCGGTTCATATGTGTTAAATACACGTACTAATAAAAAAGAGCGTATTTCACGTTTATATCAAATGAAATCTAACAAGCAGTTACCTCGCGAGGTAATTGGAGCTGGTGATATTTGTGCTGGTGTTGGTTTCAAAGATATCCGTACTGGTGATACGCTTTGTAATGAAAAACACCCTATCATTCTTGAATCAATGGATTTCCCAGAGCCAGTAATTGGTGTTGCGGTTGAGCCATTGTCTCAAAAAGATATGGATAAGATGGGTGTTGCTCTTGGTAAATTATCTGAAGAGGATCCAACATTCCGCGTTCAAACTAATGATGAAACAGGACAAACTGTAATTAGTGGTATGGGTGAGCTTCACCTTGAAGTACTAATCGACCGTTTAAAGCGTGAATTCAAAGTTGAATGTAACCAGGGAATGCCTCAGGTAACTTACAAAGAAACCATTACTCAGGAAGTAGAGCTTCGCGAAGTATTCAAGAAGCAGTCTGGTGGTCGTGGTAAATTTGCCGATATTCAATTCCGTATGGGACCTGCTGATGAAGGAAAATCTGGTCTTCAGTTTGAAAGCATCATTAAAGGTGGTAACATACCGAAAGAATATATTCCTTCAATTGAAAAAGGATTTAAGGAAGCCATGTTAAATGGTGTACTTGCTGGTAATGAAGTTGAAAACTTGAAAGTAACAGTTTTTGATGGTTCTTTCCACGCAGTCGATTCTGATCAATTGTCATTTGAGATTTGTGCTCGTCAAGGTTTTAAAACGGGTTCTGCCCAAGCTAAACCTCAATTGTTAGAGCCTATCATGCGTGTTGAAGTTGTTACTCCTGAGGAGTACATGGGTGATATCATCGGTGATTTCAACAAGCGTCGTGGACAAGTAGAAGGAATGGAATCTAAAGCTGGAGCACGTGTTGTAAAAGCTAAGGTGCCATTGGCAGAGATGTTCGGATATGTAACAGCATTACGTACTATCTCATCTGGTCGTGCTACTTCATCAATGGAATTCCTGGAGTACGCAGGCGTACCTAAGGCTATTGCCGTAGAAGTAGTAAAAGAAGCAAAAGGAAAAGTAGAATTATTATAAGTTAGTGATTTCACTATGAGTCAGAAAATTAGAATAAAACTTAAATCTTACGATCACAACTTGGTTGACAAGTCAGCTGAGAAGATCGTAAAGACAGTAAAGAGCACTGGTGCAGTGGTAAGCGGTCCTATTCCGCTTCCTACTCACAAGCGTATTTTTACTGTGTTACGCTCCACATTTGTGAATAAGAAATCACGTGAGCAATTTCAACTATCATCTTATAAGCGTTTAATTGATATCTATAGCTCAACAGCTAAAACTATCGATGCTTTGATGAAGCTAGAATTGCCAAGTGGTGTAGAAGTAGAAATTAAAGTGTGATAATCTTAAATGTTTAAACAATGCCAGGACTAATTGGAAAGAAAATCGGAATGACATCCGTTTTCAGTGCCGATGGAAAGAATGTTCCATGCACTGTTATCGAAGCAGGCCCTTGCACAGTAACACAGGTTAAAACTGTTGATACTGATGGTTATGAGGCTGTACAGTTGGCGTTTGACGACAAAAAAGAAAAAAGCACCAATCAGCCGGAAGCTGGTCATTTTAAAAAGGCCGGTTCCACTCCAAAGCGTAAAGTGATCGAATTCCAGGAATTCGAGCAGGAATACAAATTGGGTGATACGGTAGGTGTAGATCTTTTTGAAGAGAACTCTTTTGTAGACGTTACCGGAATTTCAAAAGGTAAAGGTTTCCAAGGGGTAGTTAAACGATACAACTTTAGAGGTGTGGGTGATGCAACCCATGGTCAGCACAATCGCTTACGCGCTCCTGGATCTATTGGTGCAGCATCCTACCCGGCAAGGGTATTTAAAGGTATGCGCATGGCAGGTCGTACAGGTGGCGATAGGGTGATGGTTGAAAACCTTAAAGTAATTAAAGTAATTCCTGAGAACAACCTTATTTTGGTTAAAGGTTCAGTTCCAGGAGCAAAAGGCTCTTATCTAATAATTCAAAAGTAATGGAACTGAACGTAGTAACAATTGAAGGAAAAGATACGGGACGTAAGGTAGCCTTACCAGAATCCGTATTCGGAATTGAGCCCAGCGATCACGCCATTTACCTAGACGTAAAACAATTCTTGGCAAATAATCGTCAAGGGACTCATAAGTCGAAAGAACGTGCTGAAATAACAGGTAGTACCCGTAAGATCAAGAAGCAAAAAGGTACAGGTACTGCTCGTGCAGGTAGCATTAAGTCTCCTATCTTCGTTGGTGGAGGTCGTGTATTCGGTCCTCGTCCACGTAACTATAGCTTTAAGTTAAATAAAAAACTAAAGCAGTTGGCCCGTAAGTCTGCATTGGCTTATAAAGCTCAACAACAATCGATCACTGTATTGGAAGATTTCAATTTTGAAGCTCCAAAAACTAAAGACTTTGCTGCCTTAGTTAGCAATTTAAGTCTTAATGGACAGCGTTCGTTAGTTGTTTTGAAAGAAGCTAATGACAATATCTACCGCTCTGCTCGCAATATTCAGCGTGCTGAAGTAGCTGTGTTAGCTGATCTTAATACCTATGATATCATGAAAGCTAAAAACTTGGTATTGGTAGAGAGTTCAGTAGAAGAATTCGGTAAACTGTTTAATGCATAAGGAGACTAATCATGAAAGTTATTATTAAACCGATTGTAACCGAAAAGATGACAGAAGTAAGCGAAAAGTTGAACCGCTACGGATTTGTTGTTGATAAAGGAGCAAACAAGCTTCAGATCAAAGACGCCGTTGAGGAATTATACAACGTTTCGGTAACAGCTGTTAATACTATGGTATATGCCGGTAAAGAAAAATCGCGCTATACTAAAAGTGGAGTTATTGTTGGTAGAACAAATTCCTTCAAAAAAGCCATTGTAACATTGGCCGAAGGAGATCAGATTGATTTTTATAGCAATATCTAATAAAAATGGCAGTAAGAAAACTAAAGCCCACAACACCGGGGCAGAGACACAAAATTATTGGTGCGTTTGATTCGATTACCTCAAGCACACCAGAAAAGTCCTTGTTGAGGCCGTTAAAAAAGTCTGGTGGTAGAAATAACACCGGAAAAATGACCATTAGAAATATTGGTGGCGGTCACAAGAGGAGGTACAGGGTAATCGATTTTAAACGTTGTAAAGACGGTGTTAATGCAACAGTTGAGTCAATTCAGTACGATCCAAATAGAAGTGCTCGTATTGCATTGCTAGCTTATGCTGATGGAGAAAAAAGGTACATTCTTGCACCTAATGGGTTGCAGGTAGGTCAGGCTATTGCGTCAGGATCAGGGGTTGCTCCTGAAATCGGAAATAGTTTGCCTTTAAGCGAGATTCCACTTGGCTCCATTATACACAACATCGAGTTGCGTCCGGGTCAAGGAGGTATTATGGCACGTAGTGCTGGTACTTTCGCACAGCTAGCTGCTCGTGAAGGAAAATATGCCGTTGTAAAATTACCTTCGGGAGAAACAAGAATGGTACTGGTTACATGTCGCGCTACTGTTGGTGCTGTTGGTAACTCTGATCATGCATTAGAGCGTTCAGGTAAAGCTGGTCGCAGTCGCTGGTTAGGTCGCCGTCCGCGCGTTCGTGGTGTAGCTATGAACCCAGTTGATCACCCAATGGGTGGTGGTGAAGGTCGTTCGTCTGGTGGACATCCAAGATCTCGTACAGGGGTATTGGCTAAAGGTTTCAAAACCCGCCATAAGAAGAAGGCTTCTAATCAATACATTCTTGAAAGAAGGAAAAAATAACCGGTTAATTTAAACGAATTATGAGCAGATCATTAAAAAAAGGCCCATTTATCGACTTTAAACTGGAAAAGAAGGTTCTTACACAGAACGAGTCAGGTAAGAAATCAGTAATTAAAACTTGGGCCCGTGCTTCTATGATTTCTCCGGAATTTGTAGGACACACTATTGCCGTTCACAACGGTAATAAGTTTATCCCGGTTTATGTTACTGAGAATATGGTAGGTCACAAATTAGGCGAATTCGCCCCAACCCGTACATATCGCGGTCATGGTGGTAACAAGAAAAGGTAATTGGCCTGCCAATATTAAATTCTTTAAACAGTAAAAAATGGGTGCAAGAAAAAGAATAAGAGCTGAAAAAAATAAGGAAGCGAGGAAGACAGATTACTTCGCAAAGCTTCGTAATGTGCCGACTTCACCAAGGAAAATGCGTCTTGTTGCCGACATGATCCGAGGTAAAGAGGTAAACCTTGCTCTAGACATGCTGAAGTTTTCATCAAAGGAAGCCTCTGCTAGAGTTGAGAAACTGTTACTTTCTGCTATCGCTAATTGGAAAGAAAAGAACGAAGGTGTTCGCATCGAGGACGCCAACTTATATGTAAGTGAGATTGCTGTCGACTCAGGTCGTATTTTGAAACGTTTACGTCCGGCCCCACAAGGTCGTGCACACCGTATCAGAAAGCGTTCGAACCATGTAACGTTGCGCGTTGCAAGCAAAGTAGTATCTAATGAAAATCAAGAAAACTAAGCTAGATGGGACAAAAAGTTAATCCAATTAGTAACAGGTTAGGTATCATCAAAGGGTGGGACTCTAACTGGTATGGAGGAAAAAACTACGGCGATAAGCTGTTGGAAGACTCCAAGATTAGGAAGTACCTCAATGCACGTTTAGCTAAAGCAAGTATCTCTCGTATCATTATTGAAAGGACTTTGAAATTGGTAACTATTACCGTTTTCACTGCACGTCCTGGTATCATTATTGGTAAGGGAGGTCAAGAAGTTGACAAGCTTAAAGAGGAGCTTAAGAAAATTACTGACAAAGAGGTTCAAATTAACATCTTTGAGGTAAAAAGACCAGAATTGGATGCGATTATCGTAGCCAATAACATCGCTCGTCAGGTGGAAGGACGTATTGCTTATCGTCGTGCCATTAAAATGTCCATAGCTTCAACCATGCGTATGGGAGCTGAAGGAATAAAAGTACAAATCTCAGGACGTTTGAACGGAGCCGAAATGGCCCGTAGTGAAATGTACAAAGAAGGCCGTACGCCTTTGCATACATTACGCTCTGATATAGACTATGCTCAGGCTGAAGCCTTGACTAAAATGGGTCTTATCGGTATCAAAGTTTGGATCTGTAAAGGAGAAATTTATGGTAAGCCAGATTTATCTCCATCCTTCAACACCAAAGAAAAAGGTGGTGGCAACCGTGGAGGCGGAAGAGGTCCGAGAAGAAGAAATAATAAGAAGTAATCATCCTTTCACTTTAATTGACAAGTAACGATGTTACAACCAAAAAAAGTAAAATTCAGAAGAAGGCAGAAAGGCCGTATGAAAGGGAATGCCCAACGTGGGCAGGAACTTGCTTTCGGATCTTTCGGAATTAAGTCCTTACAAAGTAAATGGATTACAGGTCGTCAGATTGAAGCAGCAAGGGTAGCGGTAACACGCTATATGCAGCGTCAAGGACAGATCTGGATCAGAATATTCCCCGACAAACCAATTACTAAGAAGCCAGCCGAAGTAAGGATGGGTAAAGGTAAGGGTAGTCCAGAGGGATTTGTGGCCCCTGTTACTCCAGGACGTATTATTTTAGAATGCGAGGGAGTACCATATGAAGTAGCTAAAGAGGCATTGCGCTTAGCGGCACAAAAATTGCCAGTAACTACTAAATTTGTTGTTAGAAGGGATTTTGTTGAATCTACAAATGCTTAATGAAATGAAAGTAGAAGAAATCAAAGAATTAAGTGTTAGTGAGATTAAGGAACGAATTGAAACTGAAGCTGCGGCTTTACAACAATTAGAGCTTAATCATACTACTTCTCCATTGGATAATCCAATGAAGATTAGACATTCCCGTAGAAATATTGCGCGCTTGAAGACCGTTTTAAGTCAAAAGCAACTAACTGAAAAATAATTAGAGATGGAAAGCAGAAATCTTAGAAAAGAGCGTATTGGCTTAGTAGCCTCTAATGCTATGGATAAGTCCATCGTTGTGTCTGTGGAAATTCGCGAGAAGCACCCCATCTATGGTAAGTTTGTGAAAAAGACGAAAAAGTTTCACGCGCACGATGAAGACAACACTTGTAACAACGGGGATACCGTTCGCATTATGGAAACGCGTCCCTTGAGTAAGACAAAACGTTGGAGATTAGTTGAAATTCTAGAAAGAGCTAAGTAATCATGATACAACAAGAATCTAGACTTTTAGTTGCCGATAACAGTGGAGCCAAACAAGTATTATGTATTCGTGTTCTAGGTGGAACAGGAAGACGTTATGCCGGAGTAGGTGACCGTATCGTAGTAACTGTAAAAAGCGCCATGCCAGGTGGAGAACTTAAAAAAGGTTCCGTTACCAAGGCCGTTGTAGTGCGCACAAAAAAAGAAGTTAGACGTCAGGATGGCTCCTATATCCGCTTTGATGAAAACGCTTGCGTTTTACTGAATGCGACCGGAGAAATGAGAGGAACACGTATTTTCGGCCCTGTAGCTCGTGAGCTTAGGGAAGGTTATATGAAGATTGTATCCTTGGCGCCTGAAGTACTTTAATCATCAAAGAGATTAGAACAATGGGTAAATTGCATATTAAAAAAGGCGACATCGTAATTGTTAATACGGGTGTCAGCAAAGGTCAGGAAGGGAAAGTCCTTGAGGTTTTTCCAGATAAAAACAGGGCCATTGTTGAAGGTATTAACATGGTGAGCAAACATACAAAGCCTAATGCTGAGAGTCCGCAAGGTGGTATAGTTAAGAAAGAGGCTCCAATCCATATTTCAAATTTGAATGTGAAAGATCCTTCAACCGGAAAACCAGCACGTGTTGGTCGCAAGTTGAATGATGACGGGAAACTGGTTCGCTATTCTAAAAAATCTGGGGAGGAAATCAAGTAATGAGTTATACATCTAGTTTAAGCAAACAGTATTCGGAGCAGATTGTACCGAATTTGATGAAAGAATTCGGTTTCACATCAATCATGCAGGTTCCAAAATTGGAAAAAATCGTAATTAACCAAGGTATTGGTTCTGCTACTGCAGACAAGAAAATGGTTGAGAATTCGATTAAGGAGATATCTACGATAACAGGTCAGAAAGCTGTACCGTGTCTTTCAAAGAAAGATGTATCGAACTTTAAGCTTCGTAAGAAAATGCCTATTGGTGTGAGAGTTACGTTGCGTCGTGAGAACATGTACGAATTTTTGGAGCGTTTGATTCGCGTGGCTTTGCCTCGTATTCGCGACTTCAAAGGTATCAACAGTAAACTCGACGGACGTGGTAATTATACCTTAGGAATTGAGGAGCAAATTATTTTTCCTGAAATAAATATCGACAATGTGTCGAAAATAATGGGTATGAATATTACCTTTGTCACCTCGGGAAAAACCGATGAAGAAGCTTTTGCTCTTTTAAAGGAGTTTGGCTTACCATTTAAAAACGTAAAAAAGAACTAGTTATATGGCAAAAGAATCAATGAAAGCCCGTGAAGTAAAAAGGGCTAAACTGGTTGCCAAATATGCTGAAAAGCGTGCTAGGTTGAAAGAAGAAGGTGATTATGTAGCTTTGCAAAAGTTACCTAAGAATGCTTCTCCTGTTCGTATGCATAACCGTTGTAAAATAACGGGTCGTCCAAAAGGATACATGCGACAGTTTGGTCTTTCAAGGATTCAATTCCGCGAAATGGCTTCAGCTGGTTTAATACCTGGTATAAAAAAAGCAAGTTGGTAAGAGTGTTAAATATTGTCCCGGTTTAGGCCGGGATCAATTTAATCTTTATATAAATGACAGATCCAATAGCAGATTTCCTGACAAGAATCAGGAATGCCATTATGGCTGGTCACAGGGTTGTTGAGGTTCCGGCCTCCAATCTAAAAAGAGAGATGACCAAAATTCTATTTGAAAAGGGTTACATCTTGAATTACAAATTCATGGATGATGACAAGCAAGGTGTCGTGAAGATCGCGTTGAAATACGATCCTCAAACCAAGACTCCGGCAATCAAATCACTTAAGAGGGTTAGTACACCTGGTTTACGTTCGTATACCGGTTACCGTGGTATTCCACGCGTTCTTAATGGATTGGGTATTGCTATATTGTCAACTTCTCGAGGAGTAATGACAGATAAAGAGGCCCGAGTTCAAAAAATCGGTGGTGAAGTATTGTGTTACGTTTATTAAAAAGGAGGAATTATGTCAAGAATTGGAAAAGCGCCAATAAGCATACCTTCAGGAGTGAACGTAACTGTTAAAGACAATACAGTAACTGTGAAAGGCCCTAAAGGGGAATTAACACAGGAGATTCACGCTGAAATGGAAGTAAAAGTTGAAGACGGTACTTTAGAAGTAGTTCGTCCCAACGAAGAGAAAGAAACACGTTCGATGCATGGTTTATACCGTTCGTTGATTAGCAACATGGTTGTTGGTGTTTCAGAAGGATACAAAAAGCAACTAGAATTAGTAGGTGTAGGTTACCGTGCTACCAACCAAGGTCAATTGTTGGAGTTAGCATTAGGTTTTTCTCACCCTATTCAATTATTGTTGCCTGCTGAGATTAAAGTGGAAGCGGTTACTGATAGAAAGAGCAATCCAATTATTACGCTCGAATCTGCAGATAAGCAATTACTTGGTCAAGTATGTGCTAAGATTAGGTCTTTACGTAAGCCAGAGCCTTATAAAGGTAAAGGTGTACGTTTCAAAGGTGAAGAAATTCGTCGTAAGGCTGGTAAATCTGCAAAAGTTTAACGTAATAAATTTAGGAATTATGGCTTTTTCGAAAATAGAGAGAAGACGAAAAATCAAAAGGCGTGTTCGTAAAAGTATTAGCGGAACCGCGGCTTGTCCACGAATGACAGTATTCAGAAGCAATAAGCAAATTTCAGTACAATTGATCGACGATATAGCTGGTAAAACACTAGCTGCTTCTTCATCACTTGTAAAAGAAATTGCTGAGCAAAAGAGTAATAAAGCAGAAACTGCAGCATTAGTAGGTAAGAAAATTGCCGAAGTAGCACAGCAGGCTGGTATTACAACTGTTGTATTCGATAGGAACGGATACTTATATCATGGTAGAGTTAAACAATTAGCTGATGCGGCTCGCGAAGCCGGGCTTAAATTCTAACACTATGGCTGGAAATAATAAAAGAATCAGAAACAATAACGATCTGGAGTTAAAAGATCGTTTGGTTGCTATCAACAGGGTAACTAAAGTAACCAAAGGTGGTAGAACCTTTAGTTTTTCTGCCATAGTAGTGGTTGGAAATGAGAATGGTGTTGTAGGTTGGGGGCTTGGAAAAGCCGGCGAGGTTACAACAGCGATCGCTAAAGGCGTTGAAGCTGCCAAAAAGAATCTAGTGAAAGTACCTGTTATCAATGGTACTATTCCTCATGAGCAATTAGCACGCTTTGGCGGAGCAAGTGTTTTTATGAAACCTGCTTCACATGGTACCGGGGTAAAAGCTGGTGGTGCGATGCGCGCAGTGTTGGAGAGTGTTGGAGTAACTGATGTATTGGCGAAATCAAAAGGTTCGTCAAATTCACATAACTTGGTTAAAGCAACGATTACTGCCTTAACAGAATTACGTGATGCTGCTGAAGTAGCTCAAACAAGAGGTGTTTCATTGGATAAAGTATTTAACGGATAAAAAGGTAAAAATGGCTAAGATAAAAGTAACTCAAGTTAAGAGTAAGATCGGGGCCACAACCAGACAAAAAAACACTCTGGCTGCCCTTGGGCTGAAGAAACTTCAGCAAACCGTTGAACATGAAGCCACACCTCAGATTGAAGGAATGGTTCAAAAAGTACTGCACTTAGTGACAGTAGAAAGATAATTTGGTCAAACGAATTAGAGGAAATTAATATGAACTTAAATAACTTAAGACCTGCAAAAGGCTCAACAAAAGCTTCAAAGCGTATCGGTCGTGGACAAGGTTCAGGACGCGGTGGAACTTCCACACGTGGACACAAAGGAGCTAAATCACGATCAGGTTACTCACGTAAGTTTGGTTTTGAAGGTGGTCAGATGCCATTGCAGAGAAGGGTTCCTAAATTCGGATTCAAGAACATTAATCGTGTTGAATACAAAGCTGTTAATATAGAGTTGTTGCAAACACTAGCTGAGAAGAAAAGCGTTAATGTAATTGATCCTGAGTCATTGAGGGAAGCTGGTCTGATAAGCAAGAACGATTTAGTTAAGATTTTAGGAAATGGTGAGTTGAAAGCCAAATTAGAGGTGAAAGCTCATGCATTCTCAAAGTCAGCTGTCGAAGCTATCGAAGCTGCTCAAGGAACCGTAGTAAAATTGTAATTGAATGAAACTATTCGAAACCATCCGCAACATCTGGAAAATTGAGGATTTAAGATCCCGAATTATTACAACATTTGGATACCTTTTGATTTATCGTCTGGGTTCTTTTGTTGTATTACCAGGGATTGATCCAAATCAACTTACCGCCTTAAAATCGCAAACCAGAGATGGTGTGCTTGGACTTCTTGACATGTTTTCAGGAGGTGCATTCTCTAATGCTTCTATTTTTGCATTGGGTATCATGCCATATATCTCAGCATCTATTGTAATTCAGTTGATGGGTATAGCTGTACCTTATTTTCAACGTTTACAGCGTGAAGGAGAAAGTGGTCGTCGTAAGATTAATCAAATCACCCGTTATCTAACGGTTTTGATTTTGGTTGTTCAGGCACCAGGTTATTTGGCGAACCTTGCTGCACAGTCAGGAGGAGCCATTGTTGAGGCTGGATGGGGATTCAACATTACTAGTACAATTATTCTAACTGCAGGAACAATGTTCGTAATGTGGTTAGGTGAGCGTATCACTGATAAAGGAATTGGTAACGGTATTTCACTGATCATTATGATTGGTATTATCGCACGCCTTCCTCAAAACATGTTCGCTGAATTTGTATCTAGAATGGAATCTGCCAGCGGAAGCGGTGGTTTGGTGATGTTGCTAATAGAATTTGTTGTATTGTTTTTTGTTTTTGCCGGTACTATTCTTTTGGTACAAGGTACTCGCCGTATTCCGGTGCAGTATGCTAAAAGAATTGTTGGTAATAAGCAGTACGGTGGAGTTCGTCAGTATATTCCGTTAAAAGTAAATGCTGCAGGTGTGATGCCGATCATTTTTGCTCAGGCTATCATGTTTATTCCTGTTACGTTTGCTGGTTTTGTAGATAACGAAACTGCTACTGGTTTCGCATCTATCTTTGCCAACTTTACGGGATTCTGGTATAACTTTATTTTCGCAGTAATGATCATTGCCTTTACATATTTTTATACGGCAATAACCATTAATCCGACTCAAATGGCGGAAGACATGAAACGAAATGGTGGATTTATCCCAGGTGTTAAGCCGGGTAAAAAAACAGTTGAGTTTCTGGATTCAGTAATGTCGAAGATAACCCTTCCGGGGTCTGTTTTCTTGGCGTTAGTTGCCATTATGCCTGCTTTCGCTATGATGGCAGGAGTTGATCAGGGATTTGCACAATTTTTCGGAGGTACATCTCTACTAATTTTAGTAGGTGTAATCTTGGATACCTTGCAGCAAATCGAAAGTCATTTGTTGATGAGACATTATGATGGATTGACTAAGTCAGGTCGAATTATGGGTAGATCAGGAGGCGGTGCTGCCGCATTTTAATGCAGAAATACGATCATTAACATGATTTATTTAAAGACTGACGAAGAAATAGAATTGATGAGGGAAAGCAACCAGATCGTTGCCAGAGCCCTCGGAGAGGTTGCCAAGCTGATTAAGCCTGGAGTTTCTACGTTAGAACTGGATAAAATAGCAGAGTCCTTCATTAGAGATAATGGAGGTACTCCTGCCTTTTTAAATTACCAAGGCTTTCCAAATACCTTATGTACATCGGTAAACGAGCATGTGGTACACGGAATTCCTAACGACAAAGCCCTTAAAGAAGGGGATGTTGTTTCTGTTGATTGTGGGGTGTTGAAAAATGGTTTTTTTGGGGATTCAGCCTATACTTTTATGATAGGAGAGGTTGATCCGGAAGTTAAAGCATTGCTTGAGGCTACCAAAGAATCATTGTATAAAGGGATTGAACAGGCGGTTGAGAACAATCGTTTGGGAGATGTAGGTCATGCTATTCAAAAGTACACCGAGGAAAAGGGCTATTCTGTAGTTCGTGAAATGGTGGGACACGGAATAGGTAAAAACCTGCACGAAAGCCCTGAAGTACCTAACTACGGCAGAAAAGGTAATGGTACCAGATTAAAAACTGGAATGGTAATTGCGATTGAGCCAATGATCAATTTAGGCAAGCGTCAGATTGTTCAGGAAAACGATGGCTGGACCATTAGAACCGGTGATAAAAAGGTATCTGCTCATTATGAACATACTGTAGCAATAAGAAAAGGTGAAGCTGATATACTTTCTAGTTTTAAATTTGTAGAAGAAGTATTAACTTTGCAGTCGGAAAAATAAAAAGTTATACCATTATGGCGAAACAAGCGTCGATAGAACAAGACGGTACAATAATTGAAGCCTTATCCAATGCCATGTTTAGAGTGGAGTTGGAAAACGGTCACATCATTACAGCACATATCTCAGGTAAAATGCGCATGCATTACATTAAGATCTTACCAGGTGATAGAGTAAAAGTTGAGATGTCTCCGTATGATTTGACAAAAGGGAGAATATCCTATAGATATAAATAGTAAAGTGACTGATCATGAAGGTTAGAGCATCTGTAAAAAAGAGAAGTGCCGATTGCAAAATCGTAAAACGCAAAGGGCGCTTATATGTGATTAATAAGAAGAATCCAAAGTTTAAACAACGTCAAGGATAAATATTAAGAATTATGGCAAGAATTGCTGGAGTAGATATACCCTCGAATAAAAGAGGAGAAATTGCTTTGACATATATCTTCGGTATAGGGCAAAGTAGAGCACAAGAGATTCTTAAAAGCGTTGGTGTTGACAGTAATACTAAAGTGTCAGAATGGACTGATGAGCAGACTAAAGCTGTTCGTGAGCACATCTCTGATAGTTATAAGATCGAAGGTGAATTGCGCTCTGAAGTGCAGTTAAACATCAAGCGTTTGATGGACATCGGTTGTTATAGAGGTATTCGTCACCGTATTGGTTTACCACTTCGTGGTCAATCAACTAAAAACAACGCTCGTACCCGTAAAGGTAAAAAGAAGACTGTTGCAAATAAAAAGAAAGCCACTAAATAATAAGTAAGACATGGCAAAGAAGTCAGGATCTCAGAAAAAGAGAGTCGTAAAAGTGGAAGCGCAGGGACAGGCTCATGTTCATTCATCTTTCAACAACATTATTGTTTCGTTGACCAATTTAAATGGTCAGGTAATTTCTTGGTCGAGTGCCGGTAAAATGGGATTTAGAGGTTCTAAAAAGAACACGCCATATGCTGCACAAATGGCTGCTACTGATTGTTCAAAAGTAGCTTATGACTTGGGATTAAGAAAAGTAAAAGTGTATGTGAAAGGTCCGGGTAACGGTCGTGAATCTGCAATGCGTTCAATTCATGCTGCTGGTATCGAAGTAACTGAAATTATTGATGTTACTCCATTGCCACATAATGGTTGTCGTCCACCGAAACGTAGAAGAGTTTAATTACTCAACTAGTTATTAACCATAGATTTTTGATGGCGAATTTTGAATACGAGAATTGGTTATATGATTATTACTCCTCTCTATAATCTAGCGGCTGCCATATTCAATATTTAAAATCAAAAATTTAAAATCAAAAATTTAGAAGAATGGCTAGATATATTGGTCCAAAAACAAGAATCGCCCGTAAATTCGGAGAAGCGATTTATGGTCCGGATAAGAATTTCGAAAGAAGAAATTTTCCTCCTGGGCAACATGGTGCAAACCGTCGTAGAAAGACAAGTGAATATGGTTTGCAGTTAAAAGAAAAACAAAAAGCTAAGTATACTTACGGTGTTTTGGAAAACCAATTCCGTAATTTATTTAAGAAAGCTTCACGTAGTAAGGGTATTACTGGTGAGTTGTTACTTGGTTTTCTAGAATCTCGCTTGGATAATGTTGTATTCCGTATGGGAATTGCACCAACAAGAGCCGCTGCGAGACAACTAGTGTCTCACCGTCATAT
Organism: uncultured Carboxylicivirga sp.; assembly: GCA_947503525.1. GTDB lineage: Bacteria > Bacteroidota > Bacteroidia > Bacteroidales > Marinilabiliaceae > Carboxylicivirga. Next base: position 1,255,384 of record CANNEA010000002.1, read on the forward strand.
TATTGTCGATGGTGGTCTCGTTAATATTCCTTCTTATCAGGTTAAAGCTAACCAGATTGTTGGTATTCGCGAAAAGTCGAAGTCATTGGAAGTTATTTCTGAGTCTTTAGCTAATTCTGGAGCACATAAGTTCTCTTGGATTGAGTGGGATCAGGACTCTTTGACAGGTAAGTTTTTAACCATGCCTGAAAGAAGTGACATTCCAGAAAATATCAAAGAACAGTTGATAGTTGAATTGTATTCTAAATAATTAATTCTTATGGCAATATTAGCATTCCAAAAACCAGATAAAGTAATCATGCTGGAAGCCGACGATAAATTCGGCAAATTTGAATTTCGTCCGCTCGAGCCAGGATATGGTATTACCGTTGGAAACGCCTTAAGAAGAATTTTGTTGTCCTCTTTAGAGGGGTATGCAGTGACTACTGTCAAGATCGAAGGTGTAGATCATGAATTCTCTAGTATTCCTGGAGTAATTAATGATGTTACCGAAATTGTTCTTAACCTTAAACAGGTACGTTTCAAATGCCTAGTGGAAGAAGCTGATCAGGAAACTGTGAGCGTTTCGATTTCAGGTAAAGAAGAGTTTACTGCTGGTGATTTAAATCAGTTTATGACAGGTTTCGAGGTGTTAAACCCTGAACATGTTATAGCTAAGATGAATCCTGAAGTAAATCTACAGATGACCTTAACCATTAATAAAGGTAGAGGTTATGTTCCTTCTGAAGAGAATAAACCAGTTGAGGCTGAATTTGGCGTAATTGCTGTAGATTCTATATTTACTCCAATTCGTAACGTTAAATATGCGATTGAAAACTATCGTGTAGAGCAAAAGACGGATTACGAAAAATTGGTGATTGAAATAGAATCAGATGGTTCAATTCATCCTAAGGATGCTTTGAAAGAAGCGGCAAAAATTCTTATTTATCACTTCATGCTGTTTTCAGATGAGAAAATCACATTGGACTCAGATGAGAAGTTTGGTAATGAGGAGTTTGATGAAGAAGTATTACATATGCGTCAACTTCTGAAAACAAAATTAGTGGATATGGATCTTTCAGTAAGAGCTTTAAATTGCTTGAAAGCTGCTGATGTAGAAACATTAGGTGAGTTGGTTACATTTAACCGTAACGATCTGCTTAAGTTCCGTAATTTTGGTAAGAAGTCTTTAACTGAGTTGGATGATCTCCTTCTTAATATGGGACTAACTTTCGGAATGGATACCGCAAAGTATAAATTAGACAAGGAATAATCGCGATGAGACATAGAAAGAAATTTAATCATTTAGGGCGTAAGAGCGCACATCGTAAGGCAATGTTAGCCAATATGGCATCGTCTTTAATTCTTCACAAGAGAATTAAAACAACAGTTGCAAAGGCAAAAGCTTTACGTATGTATGTAGAGCCTCTTATTTCTAAAACAAAAAACCTGAGTACGGTTGAAGAAAGTACTCACGCTCAGAGAACTGTATTTTCAAACCTTAAAGATAAATATGCCGTTAAGGAATTATTTACTGAGGTTGCAGGTAAAGTTGCTGATCGTCCAGGAGGATATACTCGTATTTTGAAATTAGGTAATCGTTTGGGTGATAACGCAGAGATGTGTTACATTGAATTGGTTGACTATAACGAAAATATGTTGGAAGCTAAGAAGTCCACTGGAGCTGCTAAGAGAACAAGACGCGGACGTAAAAAAGCTACTACTGAAACAGTAGTTGCCGAAGCTCCGGCTCAGGAAGAAAAAGCTCCTGAAGAAGCTTCAGAAAATACTGATGCTGAATCAAAAGAATAACATTATTTAAGAAAGGAAAGACGTTTAGTTTTTCCTTTTTTTCTTTTATTGATGTAAATTTGGGGGATAATTGTCAAAACGGACATTATCCTTTTTTTTTGAATTATTCTATCAATACATAAATTGAATTAATTATGGGACAAATTACTAACATTCATGCTCGCGAGATCCTTGATTCACGCGGTAATCCTACTGTTGAAGTAGAAGTAACTGTTGAAAACGAAATTATTGGACGTGCAGCTGTGCCGTCTGGTGCTTCTACTGGTGAACATGAGGCTTTGGAAATGCGCGATGGCGATAAAGGTCGCTACCTTGGAAAAGGTGTATTGAATGCAGTAAAAAATGTTAACGAAGTTATTGCTCCTGAGCTTGAAGGAATGAGTGTATTCGAGCAAGTTAAGATCGATAACAAAATGTTGGAATTAGATGGTACCAAAACTAAGAGTAAGTTAGGTGCTAATGGTATTCTAGGTGTATCTTTAGCTGCTGCCCGTGCTGCTGCTGAATACTTGGGAATGCCTTTATATCGTTATATCGGTGGATCTAACGCTGTAACTCTTCCGGTTCCAATGATGAACATTATTAACGGTGGATCTCACTCTGATGCTACTATCGCATTCCAGGAGTTTATGATTCGTCCAATCGGTGCAAAATCTTTCCGTGAAGGTTTACGTATGGGTGCTGAAGTATTCCATGCTCTTGCAAAAGTATTGAAAGGTAAAAACCTTTCTACTGCTGTAGGTGATGAAGGTGGATTCGCTCCTATGCTAGGTGGTACTGAAGAAGCTGTTGATTGCATTTTAACGGCCATTAAAAACGCTGGTTATAAAGCCGGACGTGCGGAAGATGGTGGTGATGTTTCTATTGCTATGGACTGTGCTGCTTCTGAGTTCTACAAGGACGGAGTATACGATTATAGCATTTTTGAACCAAATGGTGTGAAGCGTAACTCTCAGGAGCAAGCTGCTTACATGGCTGAGTTGGTTGCTAAGTACCCAATCGATTCTATCGAAGATGGTATGGATGAGAATGACTGGGACGGATGGGTTGCCTTGAATGAAGCAATTGGCGACAAGTGTCAGTTGGTTGGTGATGACTTATTCGTAACTAATGTTGATTACTTGAAAAAGGGAATCGAATTAGGAGCGGCAAATTCAATCTTAATTAAAGTAAACCAAATTGGTACTTTAACTGAAACATTGAATGCAATTGAAATGGCTCACCGTGCCGGATTTACATCAGTTACTTCTCACCGTTCAGGTGAAACTGAAGATTCAACTATTGCTGACATTGCAGTGGCTACTAATAGTGGACAAATCAAGACAGGTTCGTTAAGTCGTTCTGACCGTATGGCTAAGTATAACCAATTGCTTCGTATCGAAGAGCAGTTAGGTGATTCAGCTATCTATGGTTATGCAAAAGTTCAGAAGAAATAATCTTTCTTTATGATATTAGAAAGGCTGACCGTTTGGTCAGCCTTTTTTTATGCCTTATTTTTCAAACTTTTATGCTATCTTAGTATGTAAATAGTGATATATATGTAATAGTAGAGTTGTGGAATATTTGCAATTTAGATCTAAAACAATTGTCTTTATTAAATGTTAAAATAAAACCTTTCGTCATCACGCACAGCGAAAGTTTCATTAATTAATAACTCAGTTTACTACAAATGGATTATATTAAGGAACGATTAATTGAAATTGGACGCCCCAAGGCAGAAACTGTTAAAAACCTCACCAAGAATTATGGTGATAAAATTATTCAGGAAGTATCGCTTGGGCAAGTGTTAACAGGAATGAAGGGAATGGTTTCTCTTTTAACCTGTACTTCTAAATTAGATGCGGACGAAGGAATACGTTTTAGAGGCTATACAATACCTCAATTACAGGAGTTACTACCTAAAATCCATGATGGCGGAGAGCCTCTGCCTGAAGGTTTGTTTTATTTAATGCTAACCGGGGAACTGCCCACAAAGGAAGATGTCAATTTTGTAAGTAATCAATGGGCTCAGAGAGCGCAAGGCATTCCTCCGCATGTGTATGATGTTATTAATGCATTACCAAAAGATGCTCACCCAATGATTCAATTCAACACGGCCATATTGGCCATGTCTACTGAATCGCAATTCAGAAAGGCCTACTTGTCGGGAATGGAGAAGAAAGATTATTGGGGACCAACTTATGAGGGAGTAATGGATTTAATTTCCCGTCTACCGGTAATTGCAGCTTATATCTATCGAAGAGTATTCCATAACGAAAAATACATAGATATTGATCCAAGCCTGGATTGGGCTGGTAATTTGGCTCATATGATGGGTCATGATGGTGAAGAAGTGAAGCGATTAATGCGATTATACATGAATATCCATGCTGACCATGAAGGCGGAAATGTTTCGGCTCATGCTACCCATCTGGTAGGTTCGGCATTATCAAATCCATATTATAGTTTTTCTGCTGGTATGAATGGCTTAGCGGGTCCATTGCATGGAATGGCTAATCAAAATGTAATGCATTGGTTACATAAAATGGTGCGTGAAATTGGTGTTGAAAACCCAAGTGAAGCTCAGATTAAAGAGTACGCAGAGATGACCCTCAAAAAAGGTCAGGTGATTCCTGGATATGGTCATGCTGTGCTTAGAAAGACGGATCCACGATTTACTGTTCAATTGGAATTTGGTAAAAAATATGCGCCTGATGCTCCTATGATTCAATTGGCTGAAAAGGTGTATAATGTAGTGCCTGATATTCTGGCTTCCACTGGGAAAGTTAAGAACCCATGGCCAAACGTTGACGCCATAAGTGGGTCATTGTTATCATCATTTGGTATTACCGAATATCCAATCTATACGGTGTTGTTTGGAGTTTCTCGCTCATTAGGAGTGCTTACTCAATTAATTTGGGACCGATTATATGGACTTCCGATTGAAAGGCCTAAATCTCAAAATTTAGCATGGTATATGGATAAGGTTGGTTATAAAGAGTAAATAATATACATAAATAGAATAAAGAGGTGAAATAGTCACCTCTTTTTTTTTGAATGTGCCTAATAATTACAATATTTATGTACGTAGAATTAAGGCAATTAAAAATGAGGTGAATCTGATTTGTGACTTTTTTTAAGAACACTCTTAAGATCCTTCGTTTTTTACTATTTTTATCCGTTATAAGGGAAATGGGAAGACAAATATTATTTATGTCAAGGATTTGGAAAAGGTTGGCCTTTGTGTGGATAACTATGCTGTTTTTGTGTAGTAATGGAATGAATGATGTTGTTGCTCAAGTTAAAAATGTTGAGCAATTCTCCATAAGTGAAGGTTTATCAAATAGTAACGTAACTTCAATTTTTCAGGATAGCCGAGGGTTTATTTGGATTGGTACTTTAGATGGCTTAAATCGCTATGATGGTTATGGATTTAGTCTGTATCGACACAACCCTGTTGATTCAACTTCTATCGTTGGTAATTCTATTCAGTCAATTGTTGAAAGTCCTAACGGCGATATCTGGATTGGTACAGAGAATAGCGGAATAGCCATTTGGAAAAGAGAATCAGGGCAGTTTCATAATATAAATATCAACATAGAGCCATTTAATTCTCTTAAAGAATGTGGTGTTTTTGGGATGCGTGCTGTTGGTGATGAGATTTGGGTTAAAACAAGAAATTATATTGTTAGTATCGATCAAAACCTTAAGGACTTTGCCTATTATGGACATTATTCCTCAGTGTTTAAAACGGGATCCGGTAATTGTTACCCAATTATTCCTAATCAGAACAATCTGTGGGTAGGATCTAAAGATGGTTTACATCAATTTGATCTCAATCAAAAAACATTTAATCGAATTGCTTTTCGCTCCGAGGATTTAAAGAATGAAATAACGGATTTAATACCGCTTAATGATACAAGCCTTGTATTGTCAACATTGTCGGAGATTTCAATATTCGATATAAAAAGTGATGTTATTGAGAGTGTTTATCCTAATTCAATATGGGACGAAGGCACCAATATTAATTGTCTGCTGAAAAACAATGATCAGATTTGGGTTGGGACTTCCGATGGGCTTTTAAGGTCTGAGTATCCTTATACCTCCTTTGATAAATATGAGGTTAATTTAGTTGGCGATAAAGAACTTAAGAATATCACATCTATCCTTATCGATCACAGCGAGATAATGTGGATAGGTACAAAACAAGATGGCTTATTTAAAATTGACCGTAAACCACCGAAGTTCTCATCAATTACAAAAAGTGGTGGTGAATTCCCATTCAATAGTTACGATTTTGAATCGGTATATGTTGATGACGAAAACTTAATGTGGTTAGGTACAGCTGATAGAGGTATTTACTGTATTAATAATGAACGAAACGATTTTAAGCACTATCCCATATATCCGATTTACAGTAAGGATGCTGACCCTACGGTATACGCCATTGTAAAGGATAAAAACCAAACCATTTGGTTTGGCACCAGCAATGGAATATTTGTTAAAAAGGCTAATGATAATCGGGTAATTGAATTCGATTATGCTGATAGCCCTGAATTTAAGACCTTACTGAAGTCTAATAAAGTTAATGATATTCTACAAGACCAACTTGGTAATATATGGTTTGCTACACAATTCGGTTTATATCGATACAATGGACGCAGTTTAGCTAGTTTTTTTGCTGATGATGACAACGAAGCCAGCTTGTGTGATGATAATATAAATACCCTGTTTGAGGACAATGAGGGTTGGATTTGGATCGGTACCAACAATGGTGTAAATATATTTAATGTAGCCGAGGAAAATTTCAGTAGAATAAGAAATGATGAGAATGCTGAAATGAAAATAAGTCACAACATCATTCTCTCTTTTGCACAGGATTTGGATAGTCGTATTGTTATAGGAACACAATCCGGATTGTCCTTTTATGACAAGAAAAATAGAGTGCCTGGCTTTTATGCTGGCAATACTGAATTGACAACAAGTAAAATATACTCGGTATTGATCGATGGATACAATCGTATCTGGATGAGCTCCGGGAAAGGCATTTCTTTTTTAATTAAGGATGAAACTCTTTTTAGGTTTAATGAAAAAGATGGAGTTCCTGATTTCAACTTTAATAATGATGCATCATTCAATAATGACAAGGAGTTATATTTTGCAGGAGATAAGGGATTAACTATCATTCGTCCTGATTCGATACAACAAAATCTAAATAAACCGGAGGTTGTTATTACAAGTGTTAGTGTAAAGCAAAAGGGTAAGCTGATTGCCAGTCATCATGGGGATATTGAAGAAGTTGAGATTAGGTATCGAAGAAACTCTTCTGTGCGAGTTGAATTTGCAGCTATGGAGTTTACTAATCCTCTGTATAACTCATATAAAGTTTTTCTTGAAGGATACGATGATAATTGGCGTCCGGTAACTAATGCGAATTACGTTGATTTCTCTAATTTATCGGCAGGCACTTATAATCTGAAGATTACGGGGGCCAATAGTGATTTTGTTTGGAATAATGAAGCAACTGAGTTATCCATAATTATAGATCCACCACTCTGGATGTCGAACTATGCCTATGCATTCTATGTTATCTTCGGTATATTTTTGATTCAAACACTAATTAATTATCGAATCCGCAATTACCGAAATGCATATAAAGCCCTGCAAGAAAAGGCCGATGATAAAAAGAAGATCGAAGTTCAGAAAGAAACTCTATCAAATATCAATCAGAGCTTAACCGATAGTATTAGTTACGCGAAGCGGATTCAGGAAGCAATGATTCCTTCGGAACAAATGGTGAAAGCTATTTTCAACGAGGCCTTTGTATATTTTCGTCCAAAGGATATTGTAAGTGGAGATTTTTACTGGACTTACAGAAATAAAGATAAAGTATTTGTGGCGGCAGTGGATTGCACGGGGCATGGAGTGCCGGGTGCTTTCATGTCGATAATAGGATTTGATTTACTAAAAAACATTGTTGAACTGCAAGGTATCGAATGTCCGGCTAAGGTCTTAAATGCGCTTAATGCAGAAGTGGTTTCAACCTTTAGCAATAATGGCGAGGCAACCGATAATAAACGCAATGTGAATGACGGAATGGACTTGGCCATTATTTCCTATGATAAGCTTAATGGAAAGATTGAGTTTGCTGGGGCGATGAATCCGATCTATATTATTCGTGACAACGAAATTATTGTTCATAAAGGTGATCGTTTCCCAATTGGATTTAAGGGACGAGGTGAGGAAGTGAAGTTTACTAAAAAAGAAATTCCGGTATTTGCGAATGATATAGTTTATTTATTCTCCGATGGATATGCTGACCAGTTTGGTGGACCTGAAGGTAAGAAGTTTAAATACCGTAGATTTAGGCATCTGTTGTTGAATATCCACAAACTTCCGATAGAAGATCAAAAGTCTATTCTCCATCAAAAGATGGAAGAATGGATGGGTAGTGAACATGAGCAAATTGATGATATCCTTTTAATGGGGTTAAAGATTTAAGCTGCTATAATTATTATTGATGTCCATATGCTTATAGAAGTATTCTTGCTGGACAATTAATCAGATCAAATTCTACCATAACTAATAGTTATAAGTCGTAATTACAGCAATAAAAAAGGCTAATCGAATGATTAGCCTTGATGTTTTGGCAGCATTATTTTATGAACTTAAGTGCTGTTTAATCTTTTTAATTAGATCTTCCGGCTGAAACGGTTTACTTATGTAATCGTCCATACCTACAGTTAGGCATTTTTCTTTATCCTCAGGAAATGCATTTGCCGTAACCGCAATAATAGGTGTATGCGTTCCAGAACTTTTCTCGATCTCTCTTATTTTTTGTGTGGCCTTGAAGCCATCCATAATTGGCATCTGAACGTCCATTAGAATTAGGTCGTATTTTGCCTTTCCAAACTTATCCAAAGCTTCCTTACCGTTAAAGGCAACTTCTATTTTTTGAACTTCATTTTTAATGTAGAGAATAATAATCTGCTGATTCGAGAAGTTATCTTCTACTAGTAAGATGTTTGCATCAGCAATGTCAACTTTTGGTTTGAAAAAATTGGCGCTCTGTTTGGTGTGTTCTTTAATGGATTCAATGGATGTGCTCTTCAGGTTTTCCTTGAAGGTTGCTGAGAATTCCAAAGCTGTATTAACTGATCCCGGGAATATTTCAAGGAAATTCCCATCCATTTCAATGATTTTCTGAGTAATGCCTAAATCAAGAAGGTTGATGTATTTTGACGTATTTAATCGTATGATTTCTTGAGAATAAATGGCCTCTTCCTTTAATTCATCTTTGGGTAAAGGTACAATGGTATTACTAACGATTCTGAATTTAAGAACCAGTTTGTCGGGTAATGTTTCTTTTCTGGTAACCTCAATAGTAACATGTTTATCTTTAGCCTTATTGTATTTTAATATGCTGTTTAGCAAATTCATAAATATCTGCTTCACTTTAATGCTATTTCCTATAAGACTGGTTGGTATATCCGCCGAAAGCGATAAGCTAAATTTCTTCTTATCATTCTCATCCTGAAAAAGCTTAATCGTATTATTTATGGTCGAATACAGATTAAAGCTGATTTCTTCATCGGGTATTTGACTAAAATTAGTTGTTGTAGCAGCTACCATGCTGTTAACAACGTTTACCAGATTATTTGAAGAAGCGTGAATGGTATTAATGTAATCACGCTGATCATCGGATAAATTGGTTTTTTCCAGAATGTCAATAATTCCGGTGATATTACTTAATGGGGTACGTATCTGATGCGATAATTTGGAAATTAATTCTTCCTGTGTTTTGTTAAAATTCTGTGAATTCAACATGTGTAATTCCTTATTCAAAATTACCTCAGAGAAAGAATGATATACCGCATAGGATACCACATTCATTGCTAAGTAGAAACCGGAAAAAATTATCTTTTCTATAAGGCTATACTTATGTGCTATTGGAATGTATGATGAGATTAAAAACAAGTATACGATTGTTGCAATAAAAAATATAATCGAAATAATTGATCCTTTTTTCTTACCTAACAAAGCAAATGCAAAAATGGGAAATAAAACAGTCCAGATAATACTTAAGCCCGAAGTACCACCAATAACAATGAAGTAGATAAATGTTAATATGGCAAAAAAGGCGAATGAGTTTTTAACTGCAGGAGTTTGCGTTTTTCGTCCCAAATATAAAAAGTGAAATGCAAATATTAAACTCATTATAAGTTGTGGTAATGCATAGAAGGTTTGTTCGGTTAGAAGAGTGTAAATGCCCTCTGAGAAGACGATTAGGAATAAAACAAAGCTGATAAGGTTAATAATCATTACCGGAAACTGTTCTTCCATTTCCACCTTTTCATCCTTGTCAAAATTGAATATAGAGAGTATTTTATTCAGAATCGTCATCGAAGTTATTTATAAATTGTAATTTAAATATACGAAAAAGAGATTTAGATTTTATAAAAGCACTAAATAATGTTTTTCTTATATTTTATAGTTGCAAATAGCCTTTATACTCGCAAACAGAGATAAATGTTGCACGAATACAAAGAAATAAAATAATAAAATCCACAGCTTGATTTAGACCACTTTTTATTGAAGACTACTTTTTTTGAATAACTTTGTCGATAGCGATTTAATGTCGATAATTGAAACCGTGTAATCGCTAAATTCAATTAAATTGCACATTCTTTCACCAAAAAAACTATAAAGTGATGAAGAGAACGATTTCTGTATTGATGGGGATGTTGTTGGGCTTAGTTGTAACAAATGCGAAAGAGCACTTGCCAACAGAGAAGGATTATCAAACCTTTTTGAAGAGCAAAACATTAGTAGTAATGGATAATAACCCGATGAGTGATTTTAATTTTAAGATCAAAGAGGTTATGAAAAATGTATGGACCTTAACTGAATATGATTTCATAACAGAGCAGGAGTTTGAGGATAAAAAAAGTGATTCGTCTTATTCGTTTCTTTTATCTACAACGGTAACTTTTTCCGTTGATAAAACTAAAGCCAGATATACGTTTTTAAGCCTTTTATTGGGCGAATCAGAATCGGCAGTTCGTGATATGCCTGATCTTTGTTCTATTCCATTATCCTACCTTAGAGTAGAGGATGACAGCTATGCTTATAAAATGGATGCTTTTGTAAGATTTATACAAGATCATGTCAACTTGATGGTGGCTCAACCCAACTTAATAAAGTCGAATGTATTCAAGCATTACAATAAAAACATTCAAAGTCTAAAGAATAAGACTTTATTATTGGTAAAAGATGATTTATCCTCAGATGTGAATACTCAACAAAAAATTCAAAAGTCATACCCATACGATATCAAGATTGTTACTCAGGAGGAAGTAGAAACAGCCATCGAAGCTAAAGATCCTAATATTGTATTTCTACATAAGGTTGGACCTGAAGGAACGAAATATAAAGCCAGGTGTTATAAAATCCTAATTGGAGCTGCTGATTCACGTTTCTACTATTTCGATTATCACATGGTAAGTAAGAAAAAGCCTGATGGATTATTGGAGAGTGATCTCAAACGCATGAGTTCGAAATAAGTAAATTAATATATAATGTCTGACGATAAGAAGATAATATTTAGTATGGTGGGGGTGAGTAAAACCTTTCCTCCACAAAAGAAGGTTTTGAATAATATTTACCTGTCCTTTTTCTATGGAGCAAAAATAGGAATTATTGGCTTGAATGGATCTGGTAAATCTACACTGCTAAAGATTATAGCCGGAGTTGAACAGAATTACGAAGGCGAGGTTGTGTTTTCTCAGGGATATTCGGTTGGTTATCTCGAACAAGAGCCAAAACTAGATGAATCTAAAACGGTTAAGCAAATAGTTGAAGAGGGTGTTCAGGAGGTTGTTGATGTATTGAAAGCCTATGAGCTCGTTAATGAACGATTTGGAGATCCCGAAGTACTGGAGGACCCGGATAAGATGCAAGCTTTAATGGATGAGCAAGCCGTTCTTCAAGAGAAAATAGATCAGCATGATGCCTGGAATTTGGATTCGAAGCTTGAGCGTGCTATGGATGCCTTGCGCTGTCCACCGGAAGATCAAAATGTTGGCGTGTTATCAGGAGGTGAAAAAAGGCGAGTTGCGCTTTGCCGTCTATTGCTGCAAGAACCGGATATTTTATTGTTAGATGAGCCTACCAACCATTTGGATGCAGAATCGGTGCAATGGCTTGAGCAGCATTTGCAGCAATATAAAGGAACCGTTATAGGTATTACTCACGATAGGTACTTCCTGGATAATGTAGCTGGTTGGATCCTGGAGCTGGATAGAGGTGAAGGTATACCATGGCAAGGAAATTACTCATCATGGTTAGACCAAAAGACCAAGCGTTTAGCTAATGAAGAGAAGCAAGCCTCTAAACGAAGAAAAACTTTAGAGCGTGAATTGGAGTGGGTAAGAATGGCACCTAAAGCCAGGCAGGCTAAGAGTAAGGCCCGATTAAGTGCCTATGATAGTTTGCTTAAAGAAGATGTGAAGGAAAAAGAGGAAAAACTGGAGATATTTATTCCCAACGGACCTCGATTGGGTGATAAAGTGATTCAAGCTGAAGGCGTGGCAAAAGGCTATGACGATAAACTCTTGTTTGAAGATTTGAATTTCACCTTGCCTAAAAATGGCATTGTGGGGGTTATTGGACCGAATGGGGCTGGTAAAACTACCTTGTTTCGTTTGATCATGAAACTGGAAGAGGCTAATGCCGGTAATTTTGACGTTGGAGAAACCGTTAAAGTTGGTTATGTCGATCAGAGTCATGATGATATTATTCCGGGAAAGACAGTATATGAGGTGATTTCACAAGGTGAAGAAACCATTAAAATGGGAGGTAAGGAATTAAATGCCCGTGCCTATTTATCACGTTTTAATTTTTCAGGAAGTGATCAGCAAAAGAAATGTGAAATCTTATCCGGTGGTGAACGAAATCGATTACATTTAGCCATGGCCTTGAAGGAAGAAGGCAATGTGTTATTGTTGGATGAACCTACAAATGATATTGATGTAAATACATTAAGAGCCTTAGAAGAAGGCTTGGAGTCATTTGCAGGATGTGCTGTTGTAATATCTCACGACCGTTGGTTTCTGGATAGAGTGGCCACTCATATTATGGCTTTCGAAGGAGATTCTAAGATTCACTATTTTGAAGGATCGTATTCTGATTATGAAGAAAACAAAAAGAGACGATTGGGTGATGATACACCACATCGTATCAGATATAAGAAACTGATCAAAGATTAATTCATATTAAAAAGGGGTTTGCTTTTCGAAGTAGCCCCTTCTTTATTAATGGTCAGATCAGGTTTTATAGGCTTATGGATATAGAACATTGGAACTATTCCTTTCCCTTTTACCTTTCGCGGAGTACGATCAATGATAGTATATTTATCAACAACCTTATCTCTGATTTTTTCAGAAATATTTATCTGCATAGGTTCGCAAGCATCCTGAAGTCGCGATGCCATATTTACTGTTTCTCCAAAAATGTCAAATGACAAATTGGTTGTACTTACCGAACTGCAAATTATATCACCACTATAAAGCCCAATTTTTATCTCCCACTTAATGCGATTAGTTTCATTTCGCTTTAAAATGGCTTCCCTTAATTTAACAGCTGCTGTTACTGCTTCCAGTTCAACGTTTTCAAGTTCATCAAACATGCCGCAAACTGCCATGTAGGCATCTCCGATAGTTTTTATACGCGTGCAATAATGATCTCCAATGACTTTGTCAAATTCATTGAATGTATCTTGTAATTCTCTGAGTAATGTTCCTGGTGACATATTACCTGATTTCGAGGTAAAATCCACCATGTCAACAAACATAACAACATTATTTCTATAGCGCTTGGGAGGCACTGATCCGTATTCTTTAATTTGCATTAAGATGGGCTCAGGTAGAATAGATCTTAATATTGAATCGTTCTTATGATTTGTCAAAATTAACTGATTCCTTTGATCTTTAAGGTTTCTAATGGTTGATGACAATGTCATGGCTGCATTAACACGAGCCATTAATTCCGTTTCTTCAATAGGTTTGTTTAAGTAGTCGATGGCACCAGTGTCAAGTGCCAGTTTTATGTTATCAGGAGAAGAAGAACCTGAAAGCATTATAATCGGAATATCTTTTGTTAATTCGTTTCTTTTAAGATTAGTTACAGCTTGAATACCATTCATTTCAGGCATTTCCCAATCCATAAGAATAAGATCAGGTTTGTGACGTACCGCTTGTTTACAGGCCTCAATACCATTCCCTGCCGAAAGAATTTCAGCATCAGGCTCACTTCTGCTGATAAGCTCTCCTAGCAAAGCTATAAGAACAGGTGAATCGTCAACTATCAAGATTTTTTTAGCCATTAATAGTACTCCTGGTGAAATTGGTTCAGATATGTTTACGTAAATAAAGATACATGTTTCAATATTGTTAGCTAAATAGCTTATATTATTGACGAATGGATAAAAAAGATATATTAATAACGATTTTGTATTAAAGACATGTTAGTTGACGAGGAATTATTAATTGAGCTACAGAATAAATCAATGAGTTCAGAACGGCGAAGAACTAATTATAATTTTCATAAGCAGGCTTCTGATCCCATGCAACGAATGCTAAATGTATTGCAACCTGACAGTTATGTGCGGCCACATAAACATGAAAGTCCGGACAAAAGAGAGGCCTTTATCATTATTGAAGGTCGCCTCTTGATCGTATTGTTTGATAACTTTGGCAAAGTTACTCAATCTGCTGTATTGGATAGAGAACAGGGAGTATATGTGTTGGAAATTGAACCGGCAAAGTATCACACTATTATTGCTTTAGATGAAAATACTGTTGTATATGAAATAAAAGATGGTCCTTATAATCCTGAAGATGATAAGGATTTTGCACCCTGGGCTCCATCTGAATCTGAGCAAGAAGCAGCGCAATCATACATGTTTAAGTTAAAGCAATTGATCAGGTAGTCAGTATAACATATTGTTTGCCATTGTATGCTGTAACCTTTATCTTTGACGTATTAATTAACCTAACTTTTTACTGATATGAAAGCAAGTTTATTGTTATTTGGCTTTATGTTTATGGCCTTATGTTCGTCTGCTCAAATGAGTGTTAGCGCAAACCTATTGCATGAGTTTTCCATTGATTACAAGTTTCAGGATCGATTTAGAGTTGAATTGGGTTTATGGCCTGGAAAATTTGATGCCTCAAAACTAAAACCAATGTTTAAGGCTGAACTGCTTAAGAAAGATCAGTTTGATGGCTACGTTGGATTTGGACTATTAGGGCTTGATCCAGTTGATTTGATTCACATACCTGTTGGTATGGATTTTTATCCTCTTCAGAAAAAGAACTTTAGTATAGTGTTAGAGCTAATTAATGAATTTGGAAGTGATTATAATATAGCAGGGAATATAGGTGTTCGTTACCGATTTGCAGATTTTAAGAAGAATTGAGAAAATAGAAACAGAACAGTATTCTTGAGAGCATCATCTATGGATGGTGCTTTTCTTTTTGTAAAATGTAAAATACACACATTCAATTTATCACACTGTTTTCCACTTTTTAGTATCTTTGCGCTTCAAATTTTTAGCATACGTAAATAATACACATAGATATGGCTCAGAAACCAAGTATACCAAAAGGAACAAGGGATTTTTCTCCTGCTGAGATGGTAAAGCGCAATTATATTTTTGATACCGTAAAATCGGTTTTTCAAAAATATGGTTATCTGCCTATTGAAACTCCTGCCATGGAAAACCTTTCAACCTTACTTGGGAAATACGGGGAAGAAGGTGATAAACTTTTGTTTAAAATATTGAATTCGGGTGATTATCTAAAAAAGGCAGATTCGGCTCTATTGGCAGAAAAGGCTTCGAATAAGGTAATTACACAATTAAGTGAAAAAGGATTGCGTTATGACCTAACCGTGCCTTTTGCCCGTTTTGTAGTTCAACATCAAAATGAAATTTCATTCCCATTTAAACGCTATCAAATACAGCCGGTATGGCGTGCAGATCGACCTCAGAAAGGCCGTTATCGTGAGTTTTTTCAATGCGATGTAGATGTGGTTGGTAGCAATGCTTTATTGAATGAGGTTGAGCTGATTCAGATTGTGGATGATGTCTATCGACTTCTGGATATTAACGTTGTTCTTAAACTTAACAACCGTAAAGTTCTTTCAGGAATTGCGGAAATAATAGGAGCAGCTGATCAAATTGTAGACATCACTGTTGCAATTGATAAACTGGATAAGATTGGTTTAGATAAGGTCAATGAGGAATTGGCTTCGAAAGGACTTTCTCAGGAAGCAATTGATACGATTCAGCCTATCATCATGTTGAGTGGTACAAATGCTGAGAAAATTGTTAAGCTTAAAGAAGTTTTGAGTAAATCAGAAATAGGTCTTAAAGGTGTTTCTGAATTAGAATCGGTTTTGAATTATCTGGATGTCCTGAAACTGGATCTGGAAGTAGAGTTAGATTTAACCTTGGCAAGAGGATTAAACTATTATACAGGTGCAATTTTCGAGGTGAAGGCAAAAGACGTTGAAATTGGAAGCATAACCGGTGGTGGACGTTATGATGATTTAACGGGAATCTTTGGTTTGAAAGATGTTTCAGGAGTAGGTATTTCATTCGGGGCCGATCGCATTTATGATGTAATGAACCAATTGGAATTATTCCCAAAGGCAGATGGAGCTAAAACCAGGGCTCTGTTTGTTAATTTTGGTGGCGAAGATGAATTATATGCAATGAAAACTTTAGCTGATGTGCGTAAAGCCGGAGTTAATGCAGAGTTATTTCCGGATGCTGCAAAAATGAAAAAACAGATGACTTATGCCAACCGAAAGGAAATACCATTTGTGGTTTTGACAGGTGAGGTTGAGCGTAAATCAGGAAATGTAACACTAAAGAATATGGAGACTGGTGAGCAGAGTCAATTGAACCTTGATGAATTGATAAAAGTCATCAGCATCTAAAAAAGAAATTACATACATTTGCGGATAAGGTAAACCATTGCCTTATCCGCTTTTTTATGGGTAGAATTTTAAAAAATAGAGATCTGGTTTTTGTTTCTTTTGGAGGAGATATCCGCTGTCCATGAAATTTGTAATGCATTAAGTATTATAAGATCATCCCAAAAATCTAGTTAAGAAATCTCGAGGTAAATTATTAATCGAGTAATACGTATTTTTTAAAAAGAAATCATGAAGAATATATATCCAATATCTCCAAGTCCATTATCATTCGAGATAATTGAAACCATTCTATCAGAAGGTTACCAGCTTGAATTATCAGATGAATCGGTTGAATTAATAGAGAAGTGCAAGAAATACCTTGATAATAAGGTAGCTAATCAAAATGGTCCTGTCTACGGGGTAAATACCGGTTTTGGAGCTCTTCACAGTATCTCTATTTCTAAGGATGATCTGAGTAAACTACAGGAAAACTTAGTTAAAAGTCATGCTTGTGGAATTGGGCGTGAAGTACCACGTGATGTGGTCAAGCTAATGTTAATGTTGAAAATTCATGCATTAAGCTTAGGTAAGTCAGGTGTACAATTGGCTACCGTAAAACGATTGATCGACTTCTTTAATAATGGAATTTATCCAATTGTATTTGAACAAGGATCATTAGGTGCATCAGGTGATTTGGCACCACTGGCACATTTGTTTTTGCCACTTATAGGAGATGGTGATGTACACTACAAAGGTGAGAAACGCCTGGCCATTGATGTATTAAATGAGAATGGTTGGGAACCAATTAAATTGGAAGCCAAAGAAGGTCTGGCTTTGCTTAATGGTACTCAATTCATGAGTTCTCATGCTGTTTATACCCTATTGAAGGCTTTCCGTCTTTCGAAATATGCCGATATCATTGCAGCGACTTCATTGGATGCTTTCGATGGTCGAATTGAGCCATTCTATCCTCAACTGCATACCATTAGACCGCACAAAGGTCAGATGGAAACTGCCCGAAACATAATGGCTATTTTAGATGGAAGTGAGTTAATCACCCGTTCGAAAAAGCATGTTCAGGATCCATATTCATTCCGTTGTGTACCTCAGGTACATGGGGCAATTAAGGATGCCATCAACTATGTAGCCGGAGTTGTGCTTACTGAAATCAATTCAGTTACCGATAATCCGATTGTTTTTCCTGAAGATGATATGATTGTTTCAGGTGGTAACTTTCATGGAGAGCCTCTGGCTTTAGCCATGGATTTCTTATCAATTGCCATGAGTGAGATTGGTAGTATATCTGAACGTCGCACATACCGATTAATTTCTGGAGAACGTGGGTTGCCCGAATTTCTTGTGGCTAATCCGGGATTAAACAGTGGGTTTATGATTCCTCAATATTCTGCGGCATCTATTGTGAGCTTGAACAAACAAATGGCCACTCCTTCTTCAGTTGACAGTATACCTTCATCAAACGAACAGGAAGATCATGTGAGTATGGGAGGTAATGCTGCGACCAAAGCATTGAAGATTGCAGACAATGTAGAGCGTGTATTAGCAATAGAGTTGTTTAATGCATCACAGGCAATGGATTTCCGTCGTCCGGCTAAAACTTCAGAATTTCTTGAAGGATTTCTGTCTCAGTACAGAAAGTTTGTTGACTTTGTTGAGGAAGACAAAATCATGTACAAGGAAATTGAAAAGAGTATTGAGTTTCTTCAGACTGGAGAGTTTGATGAATTTGCAAGTTAAAAGATACCAGACATTTCATTATATAATAGTCCAACGGTTCCTTTTTTAGGAGCCGTTTTTTTTACATCAATTGACAATTCTGAATTAATAAGCTCAAACAAGTTTTCACACTTTTGAAAAATGCAGTACTTTTGCGGCTGAATTTTAGATGAGTAAATAAAAAAATATCATATATGGGATTACAGTGTGGAATAGTTGGTTTACCAAATGTTGGAAAATCAACCTTGTTTAATTGTTTGTCGAATGCAAAGGCGCAATCGGCTAATTTTCCTTTCTGTACTATTGAGCCTAACGTAGGGGTAATTACTGTGCCTGATGATCGCTTGGTGAAGTTGGAAGAATTGGTTAATCCACAGCGTGTTGTGCCGACAACGGTTGAGATTGTCGATATAGCTGGATTAGTTAAGGGAGCAAGTAAAGGCGAAGGATTAGGTAACAAGTTTTTGGCCAATATCCGCGAGACGGATGCGATTATTCACGTATTGCGTTGTTTTGACGATGATAACGTAACTCATGTTGATGGTTCGATTGACCCTGTTCGTGATAAGGAAATCATAGATCTTGAATTGCAATTCAAAGATTTGGAAACCGTTGAAGCACGTCTTCAGAAATCGGAAAAAGCTGCAAAATCATCTAAAGATGTTGAAGCTAAGAAATTAGTGGAAGTGCTTTATAAATATAAAGCCGCATTAGAAGATAGCAAATCAGCAAGAACAGTTGAGCTGACCGAACAAGAGGAGAGTGTGAGTAAAGATTTATATTTACTTACCAATAAGCCAGTGCTATATGTGTGTAATGTAGATGAGGCATCGGTTGTTGATGGTAATGCTCATGTTGAAGCCCTTAAAGAGAAGGTTAAAGATGAGAATGCCGAAATTTTGATAATTGCTGCAAAAACGGAATCCGAGATTGCCGAGCTGGAAACTTTTGAGGAACGTCAAGAGTTTTTGGAAGATATGGGACTTAAAGAATCCGGTGTTGCGAAGCTTATCCGTTCAGCATATAATTTACTTCAGCTACAGACTTATTTTACAGCAGGCGAAAAAGAAGTTAGAGCCTGGACTTTTCACAAAGGCTATGTTGCACCTCAGGCAGCAGGTGTAATTCACACTGATTTTGAGAAGGGATTTATACGAGCAGAAGTTATTAAATACGACGATTTTGTTAATCTTAAGTCGGAATTGGCTTGTAAAGAGGCCGGTAAAATGAATGTAGAAGGAAAAGAATATGTGGTGCAGGATGGAGACATCATGCATTTTAGATTTAATGTGTAAGTAAATTAAGTTGCAGATACACAGGGCTCTACAGGTGTGGAGCCCTTTTTTGTTGGGTGTTAATGGAATAAATGGATTATCACTATTGTTGGTTAAAAAATGTCAATCTGACGTTAATTACTGTTAAAGCACATGCATTTTTAAAAAATGCCAAGTATGTTTGTAAGTGATTTATGACCAAAAAAAATAAAAAAGAAGTGAAGAAAGAGAGTGATTTGACATTAAAACTGAAGCGGAAAATCTTCATTTATTCTATAATTGAAGTTGTTTTGATAGCTGCGTTGTTGGCCTTCGTTATGTTTCTCATAATGGTATTGATGAACTAATCCAGATAAAGGATTAGTTTTTTATACGCAATTAATTCCCCGTCCAGCCAAGTTGAGAGTATCCAATCTCCAGCTTTATCTTGGTATGGCTGCCAGACAGTATCTCCCAAAAAGAATTCGTAATCATTTGAGTTTATAAAATATTCACCTTTAAACGCAGGTTCTATTTGGCCGTGCTCATTTTTGAATGGAGGGTGTTCAATTTTATATTCAAGTTTTTTGCCTTTAGCCCCTTTTATTTTAAGGACATAGCCGAATTCAATATCGTCTTGAATTTTAATGTTGTTTGTTATTTCCAATAGTTTTGGTAAGGCCTTTGACTGGCGTTCCCAATGGCTATAGATTCCATAACTGTATAATTCATGCGTGATTTTCTTCTTAGCCATATTTAATCTTCCAACGAATAACGAATTTGATCCAACATCAAAGGAATGTCTTGTTTTTCAATGCCGTGTTCCAGTAGGTGAGGTTTATCTTCCGCGAAAGTTTCCAGAAATTCTTCGAATGAATGGTTGGGTTGTCTTATACTTTTCTGATAACTGGCTAATGCTTCTTTACGCAGCTTTTTACACCATAAAGTATGGCCAAGGTTTATTAGGTCGTGTTTGTTTGATTCTGCTACTAACAGTTTGTGGTAGTATTTTTCAGCCTGATCAAATTTACCCAATACGAATGAACACCATGCTATTGGTCGGCCGACCTTGCTATTGCCTGGATCAAGGTATTCTACTTTAAAATAATATTTCAGGGCCTCTTCGAATTGTTCAAGCTCCAGATAGCAATGACCTATTGATGCCTGGTTGCTGAGATTATCCGGTGCTATTACTTCTGCTTCTTTATAATATTGCAAAGCTTTTTCCGGATTACGAAGATGACGATAACAAAGTGCAATTTTTTTCTTGTTCCAAACACTTTCTGCACCTATTAAATCGGCTTTTAAATACATTTTAAGTGCCAAATCATGTTGCTTTAGTTTCTGATAACAGAAAGCTATTTTCTGAATGATATCCGTGGCGTTTGAATCCTTTTCACTAATGATACTAAAGATTTCAAGTGCATCATCGAAATAATCCTTTTTGAAATAATATTCTGCTAATTCTCGTAAGGATGAATTATCTGAGAGAACCTGTTTATAGAACCATTTATTATGAAAATCCATTTTCTGACTAAAAATATCATCAAACTGATGACGCTGGGGATGTACCTTTATTAGTCGGTAAAGATCTTGTATATACTGATTAGAGGCCACCAATTTTCCCTGATTCGCTTTGAGCGCTTCTTCATCTTTTGCAATCTCTGCCATTTGTTCCATTTCAGCCGAAAACATTTGTCCCATCAAATCCTTCTGCATCGATGGCATATGAGGAATGCTGAGGATCAATGAATATTTATCGGAATTGCATAAGAACCTTGATTCAGCCAGATTATCTAATAAGGTGGTGTTTTTAAAAGCTTCAGTTTCATTGGCCAATGCTTTCTTAATCTCAGGATGAGAAGCATAAAAAGGCAATAACCAATTTGATATGGAATTGAAAAATGAAAAGTGTTTCAAATGTTTAAAGGTTGAGAGAAATACATCGGCACCTTCCATTTGCCATTGCGTTAACTCTTCCATCTTAGAAATTAAATTTGGAGAGTCTTTAAATATTTCTTCCCATTCCGGATTCTTATCCTCCATCATGCTTTCGTTAAGCATGTTCTCAAGGTCTAACTTATCCTTTAGTTTGGGTTGCATCTTTACCACTTCAGGTAAAATCTCATCATGAAGTTTTTGGGATATGCGTTGAGTTTCTTTGGTGCGTATCAATTGGATAATAATACTTTGTACCAGTGTTTCTGCACCCTTTTTTTCCATAAATAAAGTAAAACGTGCATATAAGTCGGGATGAAGGGGTAGTCTTGCATCGTATTTCGAAAAGCTAACCAATAAGCTTGTTAAAGCGCGAGCACTAATCTGGTCATCTTCATGCTCCATTAAATCTAATAAAAGCCTTATGTATTCTGCTGAAAAAGAATTCATCAGAGCTAAATTAAGTGCTGAAATGGTTAAAGCCTTAATGTGCCAAGGATATGCTTTTGTATCGAAAAATTGCTGCAAAAGCTTTAAGTCGTCAGAGCTTTTTAAGGGAGTACTCCATAGGTAATTAAATAACTGCAAACACAGGTTTTGAAGTTCAGCATTGTTTTCAGCATCAGAGTCAACCATCTTTTTCAGTTCAATACTCGCCCAGATAGTGCTTAATTGATCAAGTATTGAGCTTAACTTAGTGTTAGTGTGTTCACGTTTTATTTCATAAACCAAATCAGATGAATACTTCATCAACAGTTGCTCGTATCCTTTATCGGCAAGTTGATATACATCTTTAATTAAATGATTATAGATCTTTTGTCTTTCAGGATCGGATATGCCTTCAACCGTATATCGCAGCATATTTTTGTAGGTAAACTCTAAATTGTAATGAGCATCAATTAAATCACCATCCTGAGCTTCCTTCACCAATTCCTCGATTAAGTCAAGACTGTCTTTGATTCTTTTTTTAGCAAGCCTATTGCAAATTGCCTGATGCTTCGACTTTAATTCCTTTAAGTTTATCATGACCTAATCTTTCTTTGATTCAAACTTTAAAATGACATCAACACCTGAATCTTTAGAACTACCACTTTGTAATCTAAAGAATAATATTCGATTTAATTCGTACTCCAAAGTTATGGTTTCTGGAGTAATTTCATCGCCATCAGCCTCACCAAAACCACGTTGATATATCACAAATAAATCATTCGTTATATATTTACCAACAACAAAAGCCGCACTTTGCCAATTTTCAGTGGCATTAATTTCGATCATATCCAGATTTAAACGGTTTCCAATTGTTTTATTTAATTGAGAGGAAACCATTTGAGCTACCATATTTGTGCTAACAGAGCCGACTATCCCATTTTGACCGGCATATGAAAGTTCATCCATTGTTTTTCCAAATAACAAAATACTTACTGCATCAGACTCTGGTATGGCAGTTCCATCAAGGGTGAAACTAATTGTTGGTTCCGAGAGTCTATCCTTAACAAATAATTCCAGTTCGCGTTTGGTTTTATCAACACTTCGGTAGGTATACTTGGCTTTAAAATCAAGAATAGGATCAATTTCCTCACCACCCTGAAAACTAATATTGCCTTCTTCGATGTTAAGTTTTTTACCATATAGAATATAATGGCCTCGATTGATACCAACTTCGCCAAAGAGTTCGAAAAAAGTGCCACTCTTTACGATTTCAAGATCACCCCAGATTTCGATTTTCATTTCCTCACTTTTGAGCCAGGTGTTTCGGGGTATCTCTAAATTTAACCTGCCTGATAAGGATTCTGTAAAATCGATCTTTTCCTTTTTGGCCACTGTAGAACCGTTTGTAGCCTGCGTGTTAATGAGTGATGAATCAAGGGCTGTTCTGGTAGCTTCAACCAAAATCGGCACATCTTTATAAACATCTTCCTTATCAGATTTAACAATGGCAGGGATGTAAAAATCTGAACGCAGTACAGTAATTTTCCCACCAAATTCCTGTTTGTCTTCGAGTGATTTTATAAATGTTTTGGCATCAATTAATATTTCGTAATTTTTATGTCGGGTTAGAAAAAACTCTTCAGCATCCGCTTCAAGTGAGGAGCTTATGATTTTTCCCGTAATCATACTGGAGTCAAAGACGGCATCACCTTTAATGGCTAAATAACCCTTTTCACGTTTAACCATAAAAGTATCAATTGACACCTTATTGCTATCAAATGCCAAAGAGATGTTTGCATCCTGAACATCAACTCCGTAATCTTCATCCTTGAACTTTCCATTGTTAATTTTCAGAGATCCATAGAATGAAGGCTTCTCAAAAGTGCCTTGTGCAATTAAATTTGCTGAAAGCTTACCCGATGCAGAAATATTCTGATAATGTCTTCCAAGAGGTTCAGCAATGTTAAGTGTGTCAATGTCAACAATGGCTTTAAAGGTTTCAGGAACAGAATAATTAAATCCAAGCGAATCAAACATGGCTGTGAACGGAGCAGTGAAACTTAACTTAGCCTGATTCTTAAGGTTAGGAATCGTCACTTCACTTTTTATGCTCTTATTACCGTAGTTAAATTTGCCGTTTAATTCAGGAACCGGAGTTTCACCATAGTACCCCGAGGAAATGTTAAATGAAGAATTAAGAATTGGAGCAGCCGGTTGTCCGCTTAATTCAAGATTCATGGAGAATGAACCGGTCCACTCCTCAGGAATAAGTTTGAGACGATTAAGAGCATTAAGGTCAAAATTTCGAATACTTAAGTTAAAATCTTCCGATTGAGTATTACTTATTCGGCCATCTGCTTTAATTTCAAATTCCGGTAGCTTTCTGTTCTTTATGTTCAAGTCCTTAATGGTAAGTTCTTTCTCATATAAATGAATGCTGTTTGTGGTGTCAGCAACGTAGTAATTGCCATGCGGAGTATTTATTTCAAACTTAAATATCTGAAACGTTAAGGTGTCATTTAATGCCAGAGAACTATGTAATTCGCTTGAAATACTATCCACAGAAGCTTCAATTCTTGTTTTTAAGTTTCTATCTGAGAATGATAGTTCACTCTGAAGTGTATCGAAACGAATAGAGCCGCTTCTGATTTGAGTGGCAAATAAATTAGCATTCGTTTTAAATTGGTCCTTTTGAAGGATTGCACTAACATCGGATTGAATAGTTTCAGATGTAATTGAAAATCCCTGAAAGTTATTAATGTAAATTACTCCGCTTGATACCAGAGAGTCCAACTGCCCTTGAACGTGCATTGTGCCTGATGTATTTTTGAAGCTTAAATCTGGTAAATCATAGTTGCTAAGGAATTCTAAAGAGTCGATTGAAAAGTCAGTACTTGCAATGGTTGAATTATTATCGAGATCATAATTGCCTTCCATATTTAGTTTTGCTCCGGGAAGTTTAAACTTGCTATTGTTCAGTTGAATTGTGTTGTTACTAAGGCTGGCGTATAGTTCAGCGCTGTCAATAGGAATGTTATAAGCCTCACTGTTGTATAACTTTATTAAGCCGCCGATCATCAGGCTATCTGTATTAAAACTATGTCCTTGTAAATCAATGTTGCAATTGATGATAACTGGTTCCATCTTGGGAATAATCTCTGACAATATCAGGCTATCAAGGTTTAAATTAGCGGCATAGTATGGGTCGTCATAAAGGTCTTTAATGCTCACGAGGCCTTTTACCTGTCCTACTTTTGAAGATACATTCAGTTTTGCTGTAATACTGTCTAGAAATTGATTGGCATCAATTTTAAGGGTGTTAAATAAATGTGATTTATATCGGGTATTTGACAAATTCGCATTTACAGAAAGTTGTTTCTTGAAATCAAACAGATGATCTCCCTTAATCTCAGCGGTTCCATTAATGATGATGTCAGTCGTATTTATTTCCCACCAGTTTTCAGGTTTAACATTACGGAATTTAACCATGGCCTCATATGGCATGGTAGTGCTTGTCTTTTTAGTGTAGTTCTCAAGCTCATGTACTAATGCTGAAATAGATATTTTTTCATTCCGTATTGCGAGGTCCAATTCAATTAATGAGCTATCGTTTAATGTTTTGTAATCCAAATTTATTTTGGGAGAATTGGGCAACTTAATGCTTGGAATAAATAGCTTCACTTCGTCTATATCGATTGGGTTTAATGCCAATTTTGTCGAGCTGTTTATAATTCCGGTGTATAAGGCATTACCTTGTATTTGCGACTTCGAAGTATGGAGGCTGAGGCTGTCTAGACTTAATCTTTTCTTTTGCTTTTTAAATGTGGTGGAGATATGCTTAATATTGATGTTTGGCACACTTGAATTAAAAGATAAATGTCGTAAATCGGTTTGAAGTAAAGTGGAATCCAAATAGAAAGAGGCATCAATATTTAAGTCGCTAATGGATTCAGAGATTGACTTAACCTTTGTTTTGGCAGTAGCCGAAAGATTATTAATGTATATCTGGTCCGCATTTATGATTAATGAAAAAGGTTTGCTAATTTCTTTGCGTTTCTTTTTTCGTATTTGAAATGCCTTTCGAAGGTTCCACTTTTTATCATCATAACGTTCGAAATGTGCATTCAGGTCATTGATCCATAAAGTATCCACTTGAATTTTATTGTCCAACAGCGCTATTAAATCATATTTAAGTTCAAGGCTTGAGAAGTCAAGCAATGGTGAACTGTCGGTGGCGAGTACTGCTTTAAGATTAACCAATTTGATGGAGTTGTAGAAATTACCTTCAATGTCCTCCAACTCAATATGTAAATTGAATGTTTTATGTGCAAAGGCGATGGCTTTATCTTTAACAATGCTTCGGAACAATCCCGTTTGAGTAAAAAGCACTATGGCAGTGAGCAGAATAATAATTGTGCTCAAACCATATAGTGGATATTTAATGCTTTTTCTCATCATTACTTTAGAATGGGTGTCCTATATTAATATGAATTTGCCATGATTTTTTCTCATTAAATATTGGTTTTGCCACATCAATTCCAGCCGGCCCAATTGGCGTACTATAGCGTAAGCCAACTCCGGCAGAATATCCTAAATCGTTCAGATGGTAATCGAATGATTCAGTCCAGACGTTACCGGCATCAAGAAATATGGCGAATATCAGTTTTTGAGTAAGCTTAGCTCTTACTTCTGCACTTCCTTCAAGTAAACTTTTACCTCCTAGCGGTTTACCATAGCTGTCTTTGGGCCCAAGGTCTGATCTTGACCATCCTCTTACCGAGTGGCCTCCACCAGCATAAAATCGTTCTTCAGGTGGAAGGTAACCTGAGCCATCAGTGGCTTGCGCTAATCCAATTTTACCTTTGAATGCAAACGTGAGACCATAACTAAGGCCCCAATACTTTTTAAATTCCAGTAAACTTCTATGAAAGGGCATTTCTCGGGTCATGTATAAGCCATTGGTTTTAATGTTAAAGGCTAAGGAAAAACCGCGAATTGGATCCAGTTTAGGTTCTCCGTTCAGCAAAGAAAAACCAAATGAAATACCTGATTTTGAATATAGACTTTCAGGTAAATCTTCTTCAACAAGTGCATCAACATTAGTCGTATCCTGCTGTATGTCTTCATAAAACAGTGTGACATTAGAATTAAAATTGTCAGAGAAGTTTTGAAAAAAGGTAAAGTTTAATCCTGTATTTTCTAAAGTATAACCCGGTTCATTTTGTTTCTGTACAAAAGGGTGAATAATTAATGAGTTGATTGGAAAAAATACAGCAGGCTGAGTAAATCGTAAAAAGAAATTGTAGGGTTCAAGGGCAGAGTGTTTGGCATATAAATTAACACGACCTGTTTTGCTTATAAAACCTAATTTTTGCAGTTCCCCAAATATCCTGAATTTATCATCCCGACCATAACCAACACCAAAACGGGTTGTCCATCTTGGAGCTTCTTTAATGTTAATCTGAATGGGCAAAGTATCTCTTCGTTCTTCGCCTATAATTGTTCTTAAAGAGCTGACCCTGAACATCCCAAGGTTGTAAATCCTTTTTTGAGTCAAATCTATGTCTTTCTTCGACCAAACATCACCAGCTTCATAAGTCAGTTGTTTACGTATTTTTTTTTCAGGAACCTTATCATGGCCGGTTACAAAAGTTTCACCAAAATGAGCCAGTTTACCTCTGTTAATGTTCCATTCAACAACAGCCTCAGATGTGATTGTGTCCACGTTTATACTGTATGTTGAATGGGCATAAGCGTAACCAATATTGCTAAATTGTTCGTTAAGTAATTGTTGATCTTCTATACACCATTGATCACGGAAAGTATTATTAGCTCTAAGTTTAGATCTTAACCGGATTATTCGTTGTTCGGCCTTTGGTAGACTTTCTGAGATGCTTAAGACAGAATCAACAGTATAGTTAATTGAGGCAACTTCAATTGGTTCTCCTTCGACGACATGAAAGATCAACTTTATCTTTTTATTTTTTATGATCTCTATTTCCGGTTCCAGGCATTTAAAGTTAAGGTAACCCTCTTTTTGATAAAATTGAGTTAATCGCTTGACGTCATCCAGGTATAATGACTTTGTATAATTGACCGGATCTTTTTTGAATATCTTCTCTTTGATGTAAGAAGAAGGTTGAAGAGTAAGGTGTTCTTTTAATTTTAAATCGTTAAACGCACTATTACCTTTAAACTTAATTTTTTTCACCTTAAAATTCTCCTGCGAATAGGACACTCTTCCGAGAATCAGAATTAGTATGATAAGTATTGATTTGTTCAAGGCGATGATTTAGTTAGGATAGCCAAATATAAGGAATCTCAGCTTAGTTGTGAGTCTAAGGATTAAATCTTAGAATGGTTTAAAACATATTTTTGTATCTTCGATAAAGCAAAACACTATTAACCATAAACTCAATTCACGTTGGAGGTATCCGCAACAATTCAATTTATTAACGCCTTATTGGCTGGAATTGCCATTGTATTTGGTATTTTAAGCCTGGTTTTGGCCACATCCGGCCGACTTAAATCAACTTTCTTTTATTTTGGTTTAATTGCCATATTTGCGGGGTTTTACTATTTATTAATTGGCATGTATACTGGCGCTTATTACATTCTTGATAGTGTTGGCAAGGATTATGGAAGCACCTTATTATTTATTGCCCTTTGCTCCTACATTGCTTCCTTTAGTTTATTTCCATTTTTTATATGTAGTTATTCCGGTTTTTGCAAACCAGTTTTAAAATGGTCGATTACCTCATTAATGGCAATAAGCGTTTTAATGTTATTGGTGTGGGGATTTAATGATGGTGTGCAATATTGGAATATTGTGGCTCATGTTTCAACTATAGGCATTATAGTATATGGTCTTCTTGCCTCAAGGTATTTAATGCTTAAGGGGCAAAAACGTTCGGGTAAAATAGTGTTTGCTTTGTTCGCACTATTTGGTCTATTGATTTTTGAGGATATTGTACATGTTCATCTAACAGAGTATTATCCCTTTGATTTACCAAATGGTATAATGCCACTGGATTATTACCTCTTGTTTTTTATTGCTTTTATGGGAAGTGAAATCTATTTGGTATTTAAACGATCGATGGATGTAGAACATCAGCTTAATATGCACTCCAAACGTTATGCTGAAGTAATAGGCAATATTACCCTCTTAACAATTGAGGTTAATTCCAATGGTCAGCTTATTAAAGTCAATCCTTATTTTGCGGAAATAACAGGTTATAAAAGTGAAGATTTACAATGTGAGGATTGGGTTAAACTTATTGTTCCTGAGAACGAAATTGAAGAACGTAAAAAAATCTATCAATCAATAAGTCCCGAATCCAGAAACCTAAGCTATTATGGTAGCCTACTGACAAAAAGTGGGGAGTTAAAAAAAATGAGTTGGACCGTAGTTGCACGCTTCTCAGAAACAAATGAATATAAGGGTATTATTGGATTTGGTCTGGACATAACGGAAAGGGAAAATGCTTACGTTAAAATTCAGGAACTAAAAGATAAGCTGGAATTAGAGAACCGATCTTTAAAGAGTCAGATTTCTGACTCGATATCGAACTGTTCAATTATATGTGAAAGTTCGGCAAGTGTTTATGCTTATGAAAAAGCGATTGAAGTAGCTAAAACAGATTCCATTGTATTATTGGAAGGTGAGACAGGTGTTGGCAAAGAGGTGTTTGCAAAATTAATTCATCAGGAAAGCCTGCGAAGTGACAAAGAAATGATTACCATTAATTGCTCGGCTATTCCAAAAGATTTGATAGAGAGTGAGTTGTTTGGGCATGAAAAAGGGGCTTTTACCGGAGCATCAAAACTACGTAAAGGAAAATTTGAATTAGCTTCTGGAGGTACCTTGTTTCTTGATGAGATAGGCGAACTTCCATTAGAAGTGCAGCCAAAACTTTTGAGAGTCTTACAAGATGGAATGCTCGAGAGAGTTGGTGGAGAGAAAAGTATAGATACAGATGTTCGAATAATTGTTGCTACCAACCGAGTTTTAAAACAAGAGGTAAAGTTAGGTAATTTTCGTAAGGATCTGTATTATCGATTAAATGTATATCCGATTACTATACCTCCTTTGCGTAAACGTAAAGAAGATATACCTGTTTTAACAGAGTATTTTACTAATCTATATAGTGAGAAATATAATAAGGGTATTTCTGCGATATCAGAGAATACGCATGAGTCATTTCTTAAATATTCCTGGCCTGGAAATATTCGGGAATTGAAGAATGTTATTGAAAGAGCAGTTATTAATAACAAATCTGAAGTGCTGAAAACGTATGGCTTATTAGAAGAGGTCAAGGCAAATCAAGTTGAAGAAAAGCTTAGTGATTTAGACTCGCTGGAGGAAGTGGAACGTAAACATATTAGTGAGGTACTGGAGAGCGTTAATTGGAAAATTCATGGTGCAAATGGAGCTGCTGAAATATTGAAAATGAATCCAAGTACCCTACGTTCTCGCATGAAGAAGCTAAATATTGTAAAAGTTCCTATTCTGAATTAACTTATTAGAAACGTTTTCCGATGAAAAAACGGTACTGCTCTGTCGCTGAATCTAAAGAATAGGCTTTGTGGTTAATGCTTCGTATAAGTGAATAAGCCGTGAATCCAGCAAAAAAGTATTTTCCTTCGTAGCCTAATTCGCCACGTAGTTGAACTTGCCCATGGAGGTGCCTTTCAAGTTCGCTTAACCCATTGTTTTCGTTAACTCTTACATGTTTATACCCACCACCCGGTGTGGCACTGATGTTAACAAAGAAATGTTTGCTAATTACCCAATTGTAGGCATAACCAATGGATAAGCCTGTGGCGAAATATCGGAAGCCATTAATTTCAAAATCTTCACCTATTTCGTTGGGTAACTCTTTTGGAAAGAAGCCGTCTGGTGATAATGCCTCGTCATAATTAACAAATAAGCCAAGGAGTAAACTACCAGCACTTTTTACTTGAATTTGTGTGCGTGCAACTGAAGCTTTGTTTGAGTAGCGTTTGTGGTTGACCACATAATTGATGATAGCACCGGTGCTAATGGTATGCATGTCCGGCAATTGGGGAGATTGGCTGTGCGGCCATTCCATAAAATCTGAGGGGTTTTTTAAGTAGTAGCCCTTGTAAATTTGAAAATGACTATCAAAACTAAGGTTTTTCATGAAGACATTAAATTGCAAATCGAAGCGCGTGGTTTTGCCATAATTTGTTTTCTGCGAATCAGTTTGAGGCAGACCAAATCCAAGGGAGACTCCTATGAACTTGTAGTTAATGCCCAGTCCCAGTGCATTGGGACTATTTGGTAATAGATTTAAACGATCACTCTCTTTTTGTATGCTTAGTGCATTATGCTTATAACTATTATAAATGCGTAAGGTCAAGCGGTCGGTGTGGTCGATAAAGAATGTGGAATCGGTAAGGTTTATTTTCTGAGCATAGCCGGAGCTGGAGATTGCAATAAGTAAAACGATAAGAGAAAATATTTTCTTCATTTGTTTGAGCTCAGTTATTATCAAAAGTAACTAATATAATCCATTTCGGAAACACCTAACTTTTGGATGAGGTTGGTGTAAAAAATTGCGAAATATCGCGATTTAATGACATTTCGCATGTTTTGCACCTTGTTATTTAGATTCATTCTATCTATAACTTGCAACATAGTATTGTCTTGCATCTTTTGGAATATAGCTTGCTTATATTATAAAGTATTAAACCCAAAGTTATGCCAAAGATCGAAGTCAGTGTTACAATTGACTCCAATAAAATGGAGGAATTTGTTAATACACGGAAAACACTTATCGAACGATTAAATCGCATTGAAGGACTAAAAGTTCTTGAGTCCAATCAAATTGATAATGCCTATCAGCTCAATTTAAATTTCAATGATTCCGAATCGGTTACAGACATCACTCACAGTAAGTGGTTTGTTTTTCTATCTGGGGCTGTAAAAGTACTGGGAGATAATGCAAAAATCGTAATAACAAGTTAGTAATCATTTAAACTAATAAATATAGCAATGAAAAAAATAATCTATTTAGCGTGCTTTTTAATTGCCACAGGTACAAGTTCAATTTTTGCACAAAGTGAAGCAGATGTGATAGAGATGACTCGTTCACTTCTTAAGTTGGAGAAAAAAGCTGCAGTAGCAGAAGCAATGGTATTAAGCACAGAAGAAGCAAACGTTTTTTGGCCTCTTTATGAAGAATACAATGGGAAGTTGTATGAGGTACAGAGCAAGCGGGTAAACATTATGAATGATTTTGGAGAGCAATATGAAACCTTGAGCGATGAGCAAGCTGACGTGATTATGACCCAGTATTTTGCGTATCAAAGTGAATTGATGAAGCTTAAGAAACAGTATTATAAAAAGTTTAAAAAAATACTGCCCTTGGGTAAAGCTGCGCGCTATATGCAAATAGAGAATAAAGTAGAAACTTTAATCGACGCTCAATTGGCAGTGGAGTTGCCACTAATAGAAACTAAATAAGTTACATGACTAAAAAAGTGGGCATAGCTTATATACACCTTGTAGTGGTCATTACCTTGTTGATTTTAACTACTGAGTTTGTAAGGGCTCAGGAATTAGAGCCGCGCAGTTTGGCCAATGTACCTGTTGGAACCAGTTTTGGACTGGTAAGCTATGGTTTTACAACGGGTAATATTCTCTATGATCCGGCTTTGAACCTGGACAATCTGCATGCTAGTGTGCATTCGGCGACAGGCCTTTATGTAAGAGCTTTCGATTTTTTTGGTATGAGTGCCAAGTATAACATTATACTTCCTCTTGTAAATGGGCATTGGGATGGTACTTTTGAAGGAGGAGATACTGAGACGAGTCGGTCAGGACTGGCTGATGCACGTGTAAGCTTTTCCTTTAATTTTATTGGATCTCCAGCTTATAAAAAAGAGGAGTTTGCCAATTATCACCAGGAAACAATATCCGGCATGAGTTTTCAGTTGATAGCACCTACGGGTCAATACCATAAGGATAGATTAATAAATATTGGATCTAACCGTTGGGCCTTTAAAACCCAATATGGTATTTCGCATCATATCAATAATTGGTTTATAGAAGCGGCTGCCAACGTTTGGGTGTTTAGTAAAAACAAACAGTTCTTAAATGATAATACCGTACAGCAGAAACCTCTTGGTGTAGTAAAACTGCATTTTATTCGCTCATTTGAAAATAAAATGTGGGCGGCATTAGGCTTGGCTTATGCCTTTGGAGGCACTTCTTACTTAAATAACAATAGAAAAGATACCTACCTGTCGACCATGAGGCTCGGCTTGGTTGTTTCGGTACCTGTAAATGCTACTCACAGTTTTAAAGTAGTAGCCTTAACAGCACGCCGTTTTGAACAGGGTGCAGATTTTGATTCACTGAGTTTAGCTTATCAATTTGCTTGGAATTAACACTTAAACTTAAACGATATGAAACAACAATTTTCGTTTTTCACAGCATTAATAATGCTATTAGGCATTATTCAAATTAATGCCCAAGAAAACAAAGAATTTAAAGGAAAGATCGGGAATACCTTGCCCGAATCAGAAGAATATTGGCCTACGCCGGTAGCTCCGGCAAAGGATGCGCCAAACGTATTGGTTTGGTTGATTGACGATATGGGATATGGACACAGTAGTGCCTTTGGTGGATTAACGCCAATGCCTACCATTGATAAGTTGGCTGAAAATGGCTTGCGTTACAATAATTTCCATACAACAGCCTTGTGTTCACCATCGCGTGCATCAATTGCAGCGGGGCGTAATCACCACAACCTGGGTATGGGTTCGCACTCTTTAACAGCTATGGGTTTCCCTGGTTATAATGCCCATCCGCCTGCATCGGCCAAAGGGTTTGCCGACATCTTGAAAAAAGAAGGTTGGAGTACCATGTTCCTTGGAAAATGGGATCATACACCACAGTGGGAAGGTACCTTTGCCGGACCATTTGACCGTTGGCCTTCAGGTGATGGTTGGGAACACTTTTACGGGTTTATGTCGGGCGATATGAACAACTTCAACCCAATTATGTGGGTAGATCACACGCCTGTTCAGCCTAACTACGATGCGCCGGGTTACCATGTTAATAAAGACATGTCGACCAAAGCCATTGAATGGATATCTATGTTAAAGGCCTCTAATCACAAAAAGCCTTTCTGTATGTTTTGGGCCACCGGAGCCGTTCATGCCCCTCACCATGCCCCAAAAAACTGGATTAAAAAGTTTGAAGGTAAATTTGATATGGGATACGACAAGGCTCGTGAATTAATTTTAGCCAATCAAATTGAAATGGGTATTGTGCCAAAGGGTACAAAACTGTCAGCTCGCGATGAGGAAATTCCTGCCTGGGAAACTTTAAACGATAAAGAAAAAGCATTGTATGCCCGCCAGATGGAAGCCTTTGCAGGGCAATTGGCTTATACCGATTATGAGTTTGGTAAAATATTAGATTACCTTGATAAGATTGGTGAGTTAGATAATACCATCGTTATTTTCACCTCTGATAACGGCGGATCAGCCGAAGGTGCATTGCATGGTACATTTAACGAAAATGGTTTCTTTAACGGAATGCCAAATATTCCTTACGAAACCAATGCGCAGTATATTAATGAGTGGGGTAATAAAGTGGGTGTTTGGCACGTTACTGCCGGATGGACGCAAGCGGGTAATACCCCTTTCCAGTTTTATAAGCAAAGTGCCCACCGTGGAGGAAATGCGGATGCTTTGGTAGTTTCATGGCCTAAGGGAATTGATCCTGAAAACAACGGACAGATACGTGAGCAATACCATCATATCATAGATATTTGCCCTACCATTTTAGAGGCCTGTGGTGTTGAAGCGCCTAAGGTGATTGATGGAGTTGAGCAAATACCTTTTGATGGTACGCCAATGAACTATTCATTTAATAAACCTAAAGCTAAAGATACGCGTACGGTTCAGTATTACGAATTATTTGGTAACCGTGCTATATATGCTGATGGATGGACAGCCGTTACTCTGCATCGCGATAAGCGACCTTGGATATTAAATGCTGAAGGTACTTTAGCCGATGACAAATGGGAACTGTACAACCTGAAAGAGGACTTTGCTCAAAGCAACGACTTAGCTGCGAAGTATCCGGAAAAACTGGAAGAGCTAAAAGCCTTGTTTGAAGTGGAAGCTAAAAAGAACAATGTATATCCATTGGATGGAGATATTGGCCCTCGCTTTGCCAAAATGCAAGCACAGGCTGCACCTAAAGAAAAAGAATTGGTGTACTGGCCGCCTGCAGCTATTCGTGTACACGAGTCGGTTTCGCCACCTCTAAAGGGCAAATCGCATGAGTTAATCGCAGACGTTGATATTCCATCTAATGGCGATGGTGACGGCATGTTAGTAACAGCCGGTGGACGAACTTCGGGTTATGCCTTTATGGTTTTAGATCAACAACTGGTGTACATCTACAATTTTGTTGGCAATCGCACGGTACTCATGTCTTCTGAAAATGTACCTACGGGCAAATCGCAATTGAAAATGGTGTTTACCAATACGGATAAATATGAAGGTGATGCTGAACTATTTATCAACAACAAAAGTGTAGGTAAAGTGCACATTCCTAAAACCATACCAATTACTTACTCCATTGAAGAAACTTTTGATGTGGGACAAGATACCGGTTCGCCAATTATTGAAGATACCTATGCTGTGCCTTTTAAAAATACGGCTCTGCAGAAGTTGACGGTACGGATTGGAGAATAATTTTAAAATAAACATAGAGGGATACTATCCCTCTATGTATTGCCTAAAAAACCAAACAAATGAAAATTATAAGCTATTACTTGGTTTTACTATTGTTTGTTAGCCTTTCGGCTTGTACCAACAGCGTTGACCAGAAAACGGACAAAGATGGAGAACCATCAATGGAATTTGAGAGAGGTTTTCCAGCAAATGAACAAACGATTAAACAGGCGCAACATGCAACTAAGTTAAGAAGAGCAATAGAAGCTTATAAATTCTTTTATCCAACAGTTGCTACCGAAGCGGTTATTCAACAGTTTGTGCCACATGGTGCTATTTTTAATGAGGTAGGTATTATTATGCCACAAGACCCTGAACAGCAGTTTTCAGTTGCAAATCAAGACACTCCATACATTATAGGTATTTTGGATCTAAAAAATGGTCCTATGGTGATTGATATACCAGCAGGGCCATACCTGGGCATTATGAACGATCACCACATGGAATGGTTTGGAGATATGGGAGTAATAGGGCCGGGCAAGGGAGCTGGCGAAAAAGATCTTATTGTACCTCCCGGTTATACCGGCGAAATTCCAAACGGGTATCATCCCTTTTATAGTAAAACCTATAAGGTTGTTATGCTTACAAGGGTAGTCGTTAAGTCTGGTTCTTATGATGAAGCAGTAACAATGGCTCAAAAAATAAAAGTTTACAAATTAAATGAAGATGCTAATTCTTCCAACTATAAAATTATTGATATAAAAGGCCAAAAGGCTCCTTTACCAATGTTGAGCTGGGAAAGAAACATGGACTATTGGAAGCAATTGCATGAAGTTGTTAATGATGAAACTGCCCAGGAAAAGCACAGAGTTATGCTTGGAATGTTAGCTGATGTTGGCATTAAAAAAGGCGAATCATTTTCTCCTGATCCTGAACTAAGTACTATTTTAACTACTGCTGCAGAAACAGGTTTTCAAGAAATGAATGTGGCATGTTTTGCCAATCCTCGTCCGGAAAGATTAATATGGGAAGATAGGCTATGGGAATCAATACCCTTGGCAGGGTCACTTGATCCTGAAACAAAAGAGTTTGGCAATGCTAATTACCGCGATTTACAAGCAAACGATCATTACTTTTTCTGTGCCTGGGGTACTTCAGCCGGAATAGGACGAAGACAAGTTGGTCAGGGCTCTCTCTATTTTGTTGGCCTTAAGGATGAAACAGGCGCCTACCTGAATGGAGGAAAGAATTACAAACTTACTATTCCCGGACCAGTTCCCGCTAAATTGTTTTGGTCTGTAACCGTTTATGATTCTGAGACACGAACAATTATTGATACTGATTTGGGAAGAGGTGCTGTACGAACTATGTTTGAAAATCCACAACCCAATGTTGATGGTTCTTTTGATATCTACTTTGGCCCTGATAAACCTGAGGGAAAAGAGAATCATTGGGTAAAAACTATTCCGGGAAAAGGGTGGTTCACATTTGTTCGGATGTATGGACCTGAAGAGCCAATTTTTAATGGGACATATAAATTACCAGATATTCAACTTCAATAAAAATGCAATAAATCATGGAAATGAAAAGTGCTAAAATTAAAACAGTACTGTGTAGCTTAATCATAATGCTATCGCTTATGGTTACTGCACAAGAGATGCCCATTACGGGTAAGGTAAAAACCCACGTTGGTGAATTGGAATTCGATCACGGAGTTCCAACTAAAGCTACTTCTGATAAATTGTATTACGAACTAGACTACCACCGTGCAGTACAAGCCTATTTATGGTCTTTACCAATAGTTGGACAAGCACAATGGCGTCAATCGTATTTAGATTTATATGATTTAAAACCGAATCAATCGGTATATGCAAAAGAATTTAACGATCGTTCCTTGATACTGACGGCAAACGAATCAACGCCCTACATGTTCACATGGATGAATGTGAAAGAAAAAGCAGTGATTCTTAAGGTACCACCAGGGCCAATTATTGGTCTTTATGTAGATTTCTGGCAGCGAGGCTTGTCCGATGTTGGTGTTCTTGGTAAATATGGTGGACGAGGGGGTACCTACGTATTTTCAGGTCCTGAAACGCCTGTGGATAATATACCATACATTGAAGGGGCAACTTATTTAGAATCGAGAACCAACAATATTTGGTCTGTGGTTCGTTTTTCGGGTCCTGTTGAAAACAGAGAGGAACTAATGAATGGTATGCGAACCTACTATTTTGATGAGGAACCGAAAATGGATATCGTTCCTGCCAATAATAAACCTGGGCGAAATTACCAACCAAGAGGCATGGCCTATTGGGAAACCCTCCATAAAATATTACAAGAAGAACCGGTAGAAGAACGTGATCGTTTTTTTATGTATTTTCTTAAGGATATGGGTATTGAAAAAGGCAAACCTTTTAACCCGGATGCCCGACAAAAAGAAATATTACTTGATGCCTTAATTGTGGGAGAAGCCATGGCTAAGAATATGGTATTTCGTGAAAGACTTGACGGTGTGCTACGAGATGACGGATGGAGACATATTATTGGAAGGGTTGAAGGTTCTGAGCCTGGCGATGCATGGGAACATACGCAACGCACAAAATATTATGACAGATTCGATCCCAGATCAAGGTACACTTATGAGGCTTGCACGGTTTCTGAACGTATGGCTTTCGCTAAAAGTGGTTTCGGATTAGGTTATGGAGGAATGTTTCTTGATGTGAATGGTGAACCATTGAAAGGTGATCAGTCTTATGTTATGAGAATTGAGCCTAATCCACCAGTTGAACTATTCTGGGCAATAACTGTCTATGACACCGATACCCGAGGTCTGATCAATACCGATCAGCAAAAAGCGGAGATTGGTTCGGCCCACGAAACAACTCAGGTGAACGAAGATGGTTCCACCTACGTATTTGTTGGCCCTAAAGCGCCTAAAGGATGGGAAAGCAATTGGGTAAAATCGATTCCTAAGCGTGGTTGGTTTCCTTATTTACGCCTCTATTTTCCAACTGAAGCATTTTTCGACCAAAGCTGGAAGATGCCTCAGATTAAACCAGTTGATTTTAAAGATTATGAGAAATAAATTCTAAAAATTATGAAAAACTATTTCATCTTATTGCTGAGCATATTTTTAGTATATGCTTGCCAGCCGAAGCAAGACGCTTCGCAGGAAGAAGATCCGAGAATGGCCGGATTTAAAGGAAAAATTGCCAAGACCTTTCAGGATTCGGAAGAAGACTGGCCTGTGGAGCCTAGCTTTACAGGTGAGGAACCCAATGTCCTTGTCATTCTTCTTGATGATGTGGGTTATGGGCACCTGGGACCTTATGGCGGTTTAACAGAAACGCCGAACATCGACAAACTGGCTAAGGATGGCTTGTTATATAACAACTTCCATACAACCGCTCTTTGTTCACCATCGCGTGCAGCAATTCTTGCCGGCCGAAATTCGCACTCCATCGGAATGGGATCTCATGCACTATCAGCCATGGGTTTCCCGGGTTATCGCGGGCGCGTACCATTTGAAGCCCAAGAGGTGACAAGAATTGCTCAGAAAGGCGGATGGACTACCTATGCCATTGGAAAATGGGATCATACCCCGGGTTTCCAGGTGCACCAGGTTGGACCATTTGACTACTGGCCTACCAGCGATGGTTTTGACCATACCTATACCTTTATGGCACCGGATGCCAATAACTTTACACCGGTTATGTTTGCAGGTCACGAACCTGTAGAGCCATCTCGTGGGAATCCTGACTATCACCTTTCAACAGATTTGTCTGACAAAGCAACGCATTATTTAACCGGGCAGGTGTCTATCGCACCGGACCGTCCTTTCTTTATGTTTTGGGCACCAGGTGGTATGCACGCTCCTCATCATGCGCCAAAGGAATACATCGATAAGTACAAGGGTAAGTTTGACATGGGTTGGGACAAGGCTCGTGAGCAAATCCATAAGAATCAGTTGGAGATGGGCGTTATCCCTGCCGGTTCAGCCCTAACTGAGCGCAATAAAGAAATTCCTGCCTGGGATTCATTGACTGAGGACGAGAAGCGCATGTATGCTCGCCAGATGGAGGCCTTTGCTGGCCAGCTCGACCACCTTGATATGGAGATTGGCCGCTTGATAGCTACACTGGAACGTATTGGTAAGTTAGATAATACACTAATCATTCTGACATCAGACAATGGATCAAGTGGAGAAGGTGGACTTTCCGGATCGCATAACGAAATGCTGATTGTTAACAGCCAGCAAACACAGCTTGAGAATAACCTGGATCGCTACGATGCCTGGGGATCGGAAGCAACAAATAATCACTTCCATGCCGGTTGGGCATTAGCCGGAAACACACCATTCCAATATTTCAAACAAACGGTGCATAGTGGTGGAATTCAAGATCCAATGATCGTTCACTGGCCTGCCGGAATCAAGGGTAAAGGAGAAATCCGAGATCAATACCACCACATCATCGACATTGCACCAACAATCCTCGACGTGCTCGATCTTGAGTTTATGGAAGAGATTGATGGAATCAAGCAGATGCCGATAGACGGTATGAGTTTTGCCTATTCGTTCAATGATGCCAATGCTCCTGACCAACGTACCCGTCAGTATTACGAGATGTATGGTAACAGGGCCATTTACTTAGACGGCTGGAAAGCGGTGACCATTCATGGAAACCGTATGCCATGGGATTTTGCAGGTACTTATAATTTCGATGATGACGTATGGGAGCTGTATCATGTTGACGAAGATTTTACAGAGTCTAATAACCTGGCCGATAAATATCCTGAGAAGTTAGAAGAGCTGAAAGCAGCTTGGGAAGAGGAAGCCTGGAAGTATAACGTATTTCCGCTGTATGATGACCTGGGTGCCAGATTTTCTAATGTGGCCAAACTCTATGCCCCTCAACGTAAAGAATTCGTCTTTTATCCTCCGGGAGCTGTTCGAATCTCTGAGCCTTATTCTCCGCCGGTGAAAAACAAAAGCCATAGCCTAACGGCCTATGCTGATATCCCTAAGTCAGGTGCAAGTGGAGTGCTTGTGGCAGCAGGTGGTCTTTATGGTGGTTATTGCCTCTATGTTGAAAATGACCGACTGGTTTACGAATACAATGCCTATAATGAGGATAGATTTATCATTAAATCTAAGTCTAAACTTCCTAAGGGTGAAGTCGTGATGAAGGCGGTATACGATGTAAATGAGGATAAGACTGCTACAGTAACGCTATTTGTGAATGATAAGCAGGTTGGTCAAGGTGCGGTTAAGCGTACTCATCCTGGTCAGTTCTCCCTTTCTGAAACCTTTGATGTGGGAGAAGATACGGGTACATCAGTCTCAAAGAACTATACACGTGATAACAAGTTTACTGGTAATTTAGACAAGCTTGTTGTTAACTTGAAGTAGCATAATACAAATGCAGTTCGCTGAAAATGCGGGCTGCATTTGAAAACCATTAAACTATGAAAAACCTATCATTATTGATTTGTGCACTATTATTAATGGCATCGTGCACCAATACAGCTAAAAAGCAAGAGAGTGGTCAGGAAGCAACTAAAGAAGTGGCTTACCAGCTTCCGCCCTATAATCCCTTTTTAATACAAAACAGTCACTACCCCTCGGTGCATTTTAATCCGGCACAAAGCGATGTAAGTGCTTTGCCTTCCTGGAATATGAGTGGTACCATTAAAGAAGAGAATGTGCAGTGGTTGCCATGGGTCACTTCAATCGGAACCGTGCACCGTCCGTATGCAAATGGTGAAGAGGCCTTATTTGTATCCGGAACCAATAAGGTAGGTAAAATTAAAATTAGTAATGGTGCCTTTGAATGGGTCGATGAAGTTGTTGTTCCAGGCTTTGAATATGAGGTGCCTGGAGATGATGAAATCAAGGCTACAGTTGATGAAATGATTGCTGGCGGGACGGATGAAGCTGAATACTTACCTCCTTATGCCAAACATGTGAAAGCCATCAAACAAAGTTCGGCTAACATTGGCAATGGTATTTACACCATGATGGACAATGAAGGAAACTATTTCTGTGGTTTTGGAACCTCTATTTATAAAGTTAGTGATAAAACACCTGGCGATATTAATTCGGAAATTGAAATCACCAAGTCTTTTAATGTTAAAGATGGCGTAACACCTGAAGAAGCCAAGCAGATTAGCCGGATTTTTGCTTTGGGTATGACTTACGATGGGCACATTGCAGTGGCCATGCCAGGTATTATAGCCGTATTAACCCGCGACCTAAGCGATATGCAATATGTAATGTTGGATGGTGAAGCGGTAGACAATGGCATTAGCATTGATGATAAGGGTGGCATTTATTGCGTTACCTCAAAGTACATGCGTAAAATTGTTTGGGATGGCACTAAGCTTTCCGACAAAGAAGAAGATGGTGCCTGGAAAGCGGCCTACGATCATGTGCCAAATCCGAAAGCTCTATCGCGTGGCTCAGGTAATACACCTGCATTAATGGGGTTTGGGCCTGACGAAGACCACTTGGTATTTGTGGCCGATGCTGGCGATGACATTAGCGCTGTAGCTTTCTGGCGCGATGAAATACCTGAAGATTTTAAACAAAAAGAAGGCACCCAATCACGACGCATTGCTGATCAGATTAAGCTAACGATTGATGTGCCGGCTACCATCGAATGGTCGCCACACATTTATGGTAATGGCGTTATGATGATGGCCTCGGCCTGGGAAGATCCCGTATATGATGAAAATGGAAAACTGGCCATTTTCGAAACCGTATTAACTGCCGGGGTAACACGTAAGCCTCCAGCAGCCGTTGAAAAATGGAGCTGGGACAAAGCCAGTCGATCACTAAAAAGTGATTGGACTAAGCACCGTGGTTTGCAATGGGCCTTACATCCTGTGTCATCAACAAGTAATACCGTTACTTTAACGCTAGCTGAAAACGGAATATACTCTTTGGTAAGCTATGACTGGACAACGGGCAAAGAAGTGTCTAATTTAGTCTTAGGAAATAATCCTATTTTTAATACAGCTGGTGGCTTATTTATACCTGTTGATGAGAACAGAATATACATCACAGGTGTTATGGGACCAGTAATGATTACTAAATAGTACCAACTTTTAATAAGTTATTAAAATGAAAAAAACACTTTTAACTATTGCAATGGCATTCCTGCTTGTGTTGGGAATGAGTGCACAGAAAAACAAGAAACCCAATATTGTTGTGATATGGGGTGATGATGTAGGTTGGTTTAATGTAAGCGCCTACAATATGGGTATGATGGGTTATCGTACACCAAATATCGACCGTATTGGTCAGGAAGGTATTGTATTTACCGATTGTTATGGAGAGAACTCCTGTACGGCAGGTAGAGCCGCTTTTATCACTGGTCAAAGTCCTTTCCGTACCGGATTGTTGAAAGTGGGATTACCAGGAGCAAAAGAAGGAATGAGCGAAAAGGATCCAACCTTGGCTGGCCTGCTTAAAGCGCATGGTTATACTACAGGCCAGTTTGGAAAAAACCACTTGGGTGATCGCGATGAGCATTTGCCAACCAATCATGGTTTTGATGAGTTCTTTGGGAATTTATATCACCTAAATGCTGAGGAGGAGCCTGAGAATGAGGATTACCCTAAGAATCCGGAATTTAAAGAAAAATTTGGCCCACGCGGTGTAATTCTATCTTCAGCTGATGGACCGATTAAAGATACTGGCCCGCTTACCCGTAAGCGCATGGAAACAGTAGATGAAGAATTCTTAGCCGGATCATTGGAATTTATGGAAAAAGCGCATAAAGAAGAAAAACCGTTCTTTTTGTGGTTTAACTCATCTCGTATGCACATTTGGACGCACCTAAAGGAGGCTTCAAAAGGAGTGACAGGGCAAGGCGTATATGCCGATGGTATGGCTGAGCATGATGGGCATGTTGGTCAGATTTTAGACAAATTGGCAGAACTAGGTATTGATGAAAATACCATTGTTATCTATTCAACCGATAATGGGGCTGAGACTTGTACGTGGCCTGATGGAGGTACCATTCCTTTTTATGGTGAAAAGAATACAACCTGGGAAGGTGGATTCAGAGTGCCGGCAGTTATGCGTTGGCCAGCTAAAATCAAGCCAGGTCAAATCAGTAATGAATTAATATCGCATCAGGATTGGTTACCAACTCTTATGGCTGCTGTAGGCGATGATAATATCAAAGAAGACCTTTTAAAAGGTAAAAAAGCCATTGGCCGTGATTACAAGGTACACCTTGACGGTTACAACTTCTTACCTTATATGTTGGGTGAAGAGACCAAAGGGCCGCGTAGAGAATTCTTCTATTTCACGGATGATGGTTCAATATCAGCGCTTCGTTATAACGATTGGAAAGTGATGTTTACGATGCAGGAAGCACACGGTCTTGAGGTGTGGAGTCAGCCATACACTCAGC
Source organism: uncultured Carboxylicivirga sp. (assembly GCA_947503525.1). GTDB lineage: Bacteria > Bacteroidota > Bacteroidia > Bacteroidales > Marinilabiliaceae > Carboxylicivirga. The sequence continues at coordinate 1,299,632 of CANNEA010000002.1, forward strand.
TGCGTTTACCAATGATTACCAACTTAAAACGCGATCCATTTGAACGTGCCCATTACGAAGCTGAAGGTTTTGATCGTTGGGGTATAGATCGTCTGTTTGTATTGGTTCCTGCTCAAAGTGTTGTTAAAGACTTTTTAGTGACCTTCCAGCAGTATCCACCACGTCAGAAGCCGGGAAGTTTCTCATTGGATAGAGTATTGGAATCCTTACAGCAAAACAGTTCGCATTAAGAATTTAGTTAAGCTTAATTAATAAAGCAGGCGGAGTTACTTCCGCCTGCTATTAAAACAAAAATGAATATTAAAGCCAAATACATCGTGTTTCTGCTTACATGTTTTATGTGCACATGTAATGCCTTGGCGGCTATAAATGCCAGCCAGGATGCTAAGGACTTGCCGTATGGAAACAAGGGTTTTATATTCCAACACGAGAGTGGTGATTACTTAATGCACATTGAATTCAGAGGTCAATTCAGGTTGGCCTATCCTACCGATGTGGATCCTATCTTAAATACCGACTATCAAAAAGAATCCGTTCACTTGAACATTCGTCGGGCTCGCCTTAAAGTAGGGGGACACACTTACAAAACTTGGTTAAAGTATTATCTGGAATACGAGTTGCAATCCACCAGTTTGCTTGATTTTAGATTAATGTATGAAAAAAATAAGGCCCTTAAAATAAAAGTGGGGCAGTGGAAAGTACAATATAACCGTGAACGCATTATTTCATCGGGCAAGCAGCAAACCATGGAGCGTTCTATCTTAACCCGTGCCTTTACGGTTGACCGTCAACAAGGCTTGTCCATCTTTGGGCATTTAGAAGGGCAGGGAGCTGCTAATTTTAACTATTGGGCTTCTGTTTTTATGGGAACCGGTCGTGGTGCCACAGAAAATGATGATGAGCATCTAATGTATATGGGGCGCTTACAGTGGAATCCTAATGGAAAAGTATTAGCCTTTTCAGGATCAGATATTGAATATCACGAAACTCTGGTCATGTTGTTGGCTATTGGCGGAGTCACAAATCGAAGTCCGTATACCAGATTCTCGCAAGGTGGAGGAGGGCAGTTGGAAGGCTTCGAAGATGGTGTGTCGGGGCAGTACCGAATAAATCAAATGATGCAGGAGTCGGCCGGAAAGATCAAGGGTTTCAGCTGGCAACAAGAGTTGCACTATAAGCAAATAAATGATAAATTGAATAAGCACAGAACCGAGATGATGGGGCATTTATTTCAGGCCGGATACGCTTTTAAGTGTAAGGAAGCAAGTAAAGATAAATTGGAAGTATACGGACGCCAGGCTTTTTATTATCCGACAATTAAGGATAAATCCCAATATAGAAGTGAATGGTCCTTGGGCATGAATTATTTTATTGTTGGGCATCGACTGAAAACAACAGGTGAACTGTCCCATATAAATTCACAATTTGAATCGGACGAACTACTCAGTGGCTGGCGCTATCGCTTGCAATTGGATATTTCGTTTTAAAACCTAATACTATGAAACATCTAATTGCATTTATTTTGATAGGCTTAAGCTGTTCTTTGCTGTATGCTCAGGATAGTACTGCTGTGGTTGTTCCCAAACAACAAAAAAGCAGCAAAGACAAAATCTATTACGGGGGTAATATTGGCTTGTCTTTTGGCTCCTATACCATGATTGCCATCAGACCATTGGTGGCTTACAAGTTTACACCCAAACTATCAGGTGGTGTAAAGCTGTCTTATGAATACATAAGCGATAAACGCTACTCGAGCACTTATAATTCTTCCAATTATGGAGGAAGTTTATTCGCGCGATATCGTGTTGTACAGCCGCTTTATTTGCATGCCGAATATGCAGCAATGAACTATGAATTGTATAATGCCTTGGGAGAATCGCAGCGTGAATGGGTGCCCTTCTTATTAGTAGGAGCGGGTTACAGTCAACGTGTAAGTGCCAACAGTTGGTTGAACGTGCAGATCCTTTTTGATGTATTGCAAAACGAAAGTTCACCCTATAAAAGTGGAGAGCCATTTTACAGTATAGGGGTTGGTGTTGGATTTTAATAAGAATAATATATAAACAGAATTACTATGAAAAAGATTTCTTTATTATTGACACTTTTTTTATGTGTAGGATTTGTTTTTGCACAGGAAGAAGAAAGCGCACAAGCGGCTCAGGATCGTGAGTCGATGGCTGTTGATGCCACGGCTACGCAATGGAGCTTTCAGTTTGCTTATCAAGCTATGCCTGACTATTATGGTGGAACTATAAGCGATGGTTCAGCAAGGCCCTTAGGTTTAGACGACTATGTTCAATTACGTATTGTTGCACCTATTCCTTTGAAAAAGTTTACCATTTTACCGCGTTTAACGCTTCGTCATTACGAAAATGCCAATACGGGTAAGAATGGAATGGGAAATACAGAGTTATTTGCCTTAATCGTACCCAAAGCCTGGGACTGGGGATCTGGTCGTGTTGGTTTAGGTCCATTGGTTACCTTGCCAGGTAATGAGCATGTGGCTAAAGATGAGTGGGGCTATGGATTAGCAGGAGCCTACGTGAATAACAAAGGCAAATTCTTTTATGGCTTATTATTAACACAATCCTTCAGAGCCATTGATCCAAATACCTTACCGGCTGGAACATCAGATACAAACCCCCTTGGTATTGCGCCATTTGTCAATTATCGAATTGATAAAGGTTGGTATGTGCAAACAGCTGATATAGTTGCCCTTTATTCATGGGATAAAAATCAAGTGTATGTACCAATGGGTGCTCGTATTGGTAAGGTTTGGGTAGGTGAAAAAAGCTCTTGGAACCTCTATGGTGAGTATCGTACCAGTATGGTTTATAAGGGATGGGATGGTTCTGCAGTGAAGAACTCTTATCGCATAAACTTATCTTACACGATGCCAATTGGCTTGTAAGCTTTACTATATGATTGTAAAGCCAAAAAAACTCCTAATTTTAGTATTGAGCATTGCGTTTTTCAGCGTAAATGCTCAAACTCATCATGCAGAAGGAGGTGGTCATGAACAGCTACATAAATTTAGCCTTATTACAGCTAATTCATTAATTCGAAATAGTTTATCGCTGGACGGAAATAACACCCTTATTGTTCCAACCTTTGGGTTTAATTACGATTATTATTTTAATGCAAAATGGGGAGCGGGTATTCATTCTGACATTCTACTTCAGCAGTTTAAAGTAGAGACACATAAAACAGACAATATCTTAGTCAGAGATAATCCGGTTGCATTGTGTGGGATGTTGAATTATAAACCCAGTCATAACTTTGTCCTTATGGGTGGCTTTGGTTATGAGCTTGAGAAGCATGAAACTTTAAATATTTTTCGTTTTGGTGTAGGTTATGAAATTCCAATTCAAAACAATTGGGAAATTGGTTTTGACCTGGAGTATGATATTAAGATAAATGCATACGGCGCATTAATGTTTGGCGTTGTTTTTAGTAAAATTTATCCACGATTGAAGAATCATTAGCAAAGTATTTGATTCTGGCTCTAACACAGCTTAGGCATGATTGATGTAAAAAGGATAAAAAATATAGTAAAAGGTAATGGTTTGAAAAGCTTTAGGTTTTATACTTTATTCATAATAATTATTGCAGGCTTTCAATTGAATGCGCAAAAATTTAATGAGTATTTTGTAGATTCTACGGATAATAGTTTGGATGTAAGTGGTTTTTTGAATAGCCCAGCAGGGTTTATGCCTGTTCCTTTATTAATAACTGAACCAGCTGTTGGTATTGGAGGAGGTATGGCTGCAGTTTTTTTCCATAACAAGAAAAACTTCATTAATAGTGGAGGAAAAGGGCAGTTGCCACCAATTATGACTGTGGGAGCAGCCGCATATACATCAAATGATACCTGGTTTGCGCTTGCTGCACATCAGGGATCTTATAAAAACGATCGATTCAGATATACCGGAGCGGTGGGGTATGCGAGTGTCAATATGGGTTTTTATGGAGCAGGAATATTGGAAGGAGAATTCAGGTTCGATTTCAACCTTAAGAGCATATTTACCTTTCATGAGTTTTCGTTCAGGCCAATAAAAAATATCCCGTTATTTACAGGCTTCAACTATTTATATATGGGAAGTGAGGTAAATTTTCTGACTGGAATTGATGTTCCGGAATTGGAGGTGCTAACCGAAAACACCAATTCAGCCGGAATGAATTTTATAGTAATGTGGGATAGTCGGGATAACAGCTTCACTCCTAGTTCAGGCATATTTACAGCTTTTGATTTAGGCAGGTATTCTAAGTTGTTTGGAGGAGAGGTGGAGTACTCTAACTTTGCTAATCGTACTTATTTATATATTCCTACTCTGGAGCAGAAACTAGTTGGAGGGTTCAGACTTTACGCTCAGTATAAATGGGGTGATGTACCTTTCTTCGAACTGCCATTTATTCAATTGCGTGGTATTCAGGCAATGCGTTACCAGGATAATATGGTTGGTGTTGGTGAAACAGAGTGGCGGTGGAATGTTTTTAATAGATGGAGTTTAATAGGATTTATTGGGGCCGGCTATACATCACCCAAATTACATGAAGTTAACTTTAAAGAATTGAAAGCGGCTTCTGGTGGTGGTTTTCGTTACCTTATTGCAAAAGATTATGGGATACATGCTGGTTTAGATATAGCCAGGGGGCCTGAAGTTTGGGCTTGGTATTTAACCGTAGGTAGTAATTGGTTTAGATAATAGCATATGAAACGAACATGTAAATTTTAATCTTAAAAATTACACACAGGGTAATGATTAAAATTTCTTGAGAGTTCCATGTGACCATGAAGAAATAAATTTTAGACACATGAAAAGATATACGTATTTAATTATTCTTGTATTAATATCAATAAGTCATACAATACTAGGTAAAGATCAAGTTGAACAGGACAGCAGTTCAGTTGTCTATCCATATTTATTTCCAATATGGGGTGATGCAGCTACAGAACGAGGCTATAAATTACAGTTACCTCATGGCATTATGTCCAACAATTTTTACAATGTGCAGGATTTATTAATTTCTGATCTTCAATTATCCTTAGATGACAATGCTTTAATGCCTATCGATTTTGTGGAATTTGGTAAGGTCAATGCAAAGGTTATTACAACAAATGTAAGGGTCGATACCTGGGTGCTTCCATTTATTAATGTTTATGGGTTTGGTGGGTATTTAAGTGCGCAGATGGAAGTCAACTTAACGAAACCTGTTCCAATAACTACCAATACAACTAACAGAGGTACTTATTACGGATTTGGACTTATGGCAGCAGGCAAAGCAGGCCCCTTGTTTATAACCGGTGATGTCAACTTTGCCTGGACAAACCTTGAGTTGTTGAAAAAGCCAACTTTGGCGCGTATTATGGGGCTTCGGGTTGGTCATCGCTTTAATGTTAGAAATAAACCACAACAAAATATTGCTGTCTGGATAGGGCTTATGAATCAACATTTGGGAAGTAATACCGTAGGGAGTATCACTGTGAGTAATGCTTTAGATTTATCCGAAGATGAAATAAAGGAGATTGAAGATTGGTATGATGGATTACCAGAAGGGCCTGCCAAGGAAATAGTAGGAGGTATTCTTGAAGATATTGCCAATCCTTCAGACACGAAAATTAATTACAGTATTAAAAAAGATCTTAAGAGCAAATGGAATGGCTTAGTTGGGGCTCAATGGCAAATAAATGAACATTGGCAGTTACGTTCAGAATTTGGATTTGGCAGTAAGCAACAAACTTTAGTTTCCCTCAACTATCGTTTTGGAATAAGGGGTAAAAATTTTAAATCAAAATAGAGGTGTTTCAATAAGTGAGCCTTTATTAATACTAACAATAATAAATACCGTATTATGAATAAATTAACAACAATACTACTAGCCTTAGTTTTGGTTTCATGTTCAGGTTTAAAAGTCACAAGTGATATGGATCCTTCAGTAGATTTTACACAGTATAAAACCTTTGAATATTATGGTTGGGCTGAAGAAAGTGATCAGGTGATGAATGATTTGGATAAGCGCCGAATTGAACAGGCTTTTGGGAAAGAGTTTAAGAGTCGCAATATGGATTTGGTTGAATCTGGCGGAGATTTAATTGTGACCTTATTTATTGTGGTGGAAGATAAAACCGAAAAAAGTGCCACAACCACGCATATGGGTGGACATGGTGGATACTATGGCGGTTATTATGGCTATGGTCCGGGCTGGGGCTGGGGTCCTAGTTATTCCACAACAACGGTTCAGGAATATGATTATAGCGAAGGTACTTTAGTGGTTGATATTTTTGATGCCAAGGAGAAGAAACTCATTTGGGAGGGTATTGGCCGAAACACCATCGCGGAAGATCCTCAGGTGAGAGCGAATCATATACCAAAGGCTGCCGCAGCCATTATGAAGGACTTTCCTGTAAAACCAGTTCAGGAATAGTATTTAAAACTTTAAAATCATAGCATATGCGATTATTCAGAAAGACCATTGAATCAGTAGTTCAGGCTGGGGATTATAGTGAAGCCCAGCTGGAACGTGGTTTTACACAACTCGGAAGATTAGGGACTATCATTGATGTGCTCTATGCCCTCATGATCTTTCGTGTGTTCTTAATGCTCCCCCGACCTGAGGTGGATAATTTTGGAGCAGATGAATTAGTCGATGTCTTAAAAGCCAGTTATATGAATTATCTGGCCATGTTTGTAGGATTAGTATTAATACTAATCTATTGGGGGCAGAGTAATCTGATGTTTGGCAATATGATTCGAACGGATGGTAAACATTCTGTTTTATCTCTGTTGCAGGCCTTTTGCTTAATGATCTATCTCTATTTTGTAAGGCTTGATGTGCAATTTGATGGCGCTGTAATAACTTTGCAGGTGGAGAGTGTCTCCTTGGCTTTAGCAGGGTTTTTCTCAATAGCCTCATGGTATTATGCCATTAAAAACAACATGTTAAGTCCGGCAATTGAATTGGAAGAAAAACAGAATGTGTATCTTAAACTGATGCCTGAACCAATAGTGTCGGTGCTATCCTTTCCATTTGCCTATTTCGGGCCGGATATTTGGACCATTTCATGGTTAATGTTAATTCCTGTTGGAATGATACTAAAGCGATTTAGAACTAAATTGGTTAAAGAAGAAGTGACAAACCAGTAAGAGACTATGAAGAAGTTAATTGCCAAATACGATAGTCAGCTTAATGGAGGGTACCTTTTGTTGGTCTTGCTGATCATTCAATTATTTATAGTTGCGGTGCTACCCATAAGGATGCACGCACTAATCTATGATATTGTATTAACATTGATTTACCTGAGTTTAACTCTGGTTATTGATCAGAAAAGGACCATTTGGTTTTTTTATATCATCGTACTGATTGTAATGGAATGGCTTTTTGAATTACTTGAATTAGCTATACTAAGTCAGATCTCTTATGTTTTAACTCTTTTTTTATTTCCATATGTAATCCTGCGTTTTATTGCCATGATCATGCATTCAAAAAAGGTTAATGCATTGGTGCTGTTACAATCCATTAATGCCTATTTGTTACTTGGACTGTTAAGTAGTATCGCAATCAATTTCATAATCACTTTTAATCCTTCGTCATTTAATTTCCCTGATACAGGTTTATTTGCTGATGGAGTAAGTCGCTTAAGTGAATTTCAATATTATGGTTTGGTCACCATCTCCACCCTGGGTTTTGGTGATATAACGCCAGCAACACCTCTTGCACGTTCTGTAAGCACTTTTATTACCATTATTGGTCAGCTATACATTGCTATTATTCTGGCCATGTTGGTTGGCAAGTATTCCGGAGAATCTAAAAAGTAAAAATATGAAACGATTACTCTTATTAGTTTTTGCATTATCAGGCCTTATCATCTATGGTCAAACAGATAAAAGTCCTTTCCTTTTGGAACGGGAAGCAACTAAGGCCACTACATTTTTTGCAGAAGTATATCCTTATAGCTCATGGTCGAGTTTAAATAAGCAAAGTGTAAGTGTATTTGAGATGGCAGGTGGTATTCTCATTCGCAATAAGTTTTATGTGGCTTATTTTACGGCCAATTCACCCAGTGTAAACAAAGTAGCTGTTCCTGATCAGGGATCAGAGGAGTATCTTAAGTGGATAGAGGCAGGTGTTGAATTGGAAAAGGTTAGTGCTGAAACTGAATTTTTATTGGTTAAATTTCACCATTCAGGTTTAAAATTTGGTTATCTTCATAATGCTGATAAAATGGTGTATTGGCGTGCGGGCCTGAAGTGGGGTTTCTCTGGAGGGTTTCATCTGACTGAAGATAAAACCTTTATGGGTATGTTTGATAATAAGGTGTATAAAAGTAAAATTATGACCTTGGAGCCTGACCTTGGACTAGGGATTAATCTATTGCCTTGGTGGCGTGCCCATATTGATTTAGGTTACCGCCTGGTGAGTGTAGATGAGCGAATTATTGCCTCGGCGGATGCAGATAGTTTTACCTTTAGTTTAGGTTTTTCGTTTGGGCGTTTTGGGCCGAAAAAAGATTAAGAAATTAAATAAACCAAATACTATGAAAAAGAACAAATATGGATTTATGCTTGTCCTGCTTATAGCCTTACCCTTATTTGCTCATGCAAATCCAACTAACATACAATTAGTTGATGAGGTATTGAATTTAAAGCTGGAACAGCCTCAGCTAAACTATAAGTCCGCAGGTTATTTAAGTGGTGTTGATTATGCCTTAACACCAATGTACAGTCTTCCACAAGAAACTGTTGAGGTAGAAAAAGTGAAATGGTACAATACCAGAGCAGCACGTATATCCTATGTGCCTGTTACATTTTTCGCCTTGGGAGCCATATCCTGGCCTTATCGCGAAGATGTTAGAGAATGGAGAAATCGATTTATACCGGATTATCACAATGCCTTTGATGATGTTCTTCAATATTTACCAATTATGGCTGTTTATGGTTTAAATTGGGCCGGAGTAGAAGGTAAACATGGTTTAAAGCGAACAACGGTAACCTGGGCTATGTCTTTAGGTATGATGGGTATTTTAGTGAATGGAATTAAATACACTACTAAAGTGATGCGTCCGGACGGATCCTCAGCCAATGCTTTTCCTTCAGGTCATACTGCAATGGCTTTTGTAAGTGCTACCATGTTGCATAAGGAGTTTGGTCAGTACAGGAGCCCTTTATACTCCTTTTTTGGATATGCCGCTGCCGGTTGGACGGGCACAATGCGTCAGATGAATAACAGGCATTGGGTGTCGGATGTATTGGTTGGAGCAGGTATTGGTATATTAACCACCGAAGTTGCCTATATACTGGCTGAACAAATATATGATGAGAAAGAAACCAATCCAATAAAAAAATATGAACCCAAACCTTTCTCTGATCAAAAACCATCATTTCTATCTGTAAAAATTGGATTTGCCTCACCGATGGGTGATTTGGCCAATTCGGAAGAAGGAGCCTATACAACTAATGGATTTACAGCGGGCTTTGAAGGAGCCTACTTCTTTAATCGCAATATTGGTATTGGAGGTGAAATGTCCATTACCTCATTCCCTATAAATAGTGACAAAATAGAATTATTGCCTGAAGTTGCACCATATGTTGAATTGTCGTCTACTGGTCAAGGTTATGAATTACTGACAGAGGCAATGGGAGCTGCTTATTATGTATTAGGTCCTTACGGCTACGTTGATCTTTCTCAGAAATTTGGCATACTATTTAATGTGGCAGCAGGTTATTCACGCGGCGCCGAAGGGCAAGTTTTAGCCAAGCTTAGCGAGACTGCTCAAGAAGAGATTGGTCTTGAAGAGCTTGTCATCAGTCGATATGAGCCCGAAGATGCTTTTGCATGGAATACAGGTGGCCAATTGTGGTATAAGTTAAATGATAAAATAGCTATTGGTGCTTATACACGCTTCATGTTTAATAAACCGAAACTAAATATTTATGATATCGTAGATATTGATGATAATGATGAACCCATATTCGAATATACCGAAAGCAGTAAATTTGATTTCTCCCATTGGTCATTGGGTTTTTCGATAAACGCAATTTTATAATTCTTAAATTATTTTGGTATTATATAAGGCTGCCTTGAGGTGGCTTTTTTTTTGCTTTAAAGTCAAGAAAAAGTAGCTTTTGAGGGTATAGGTTTTGCAGATGTTTTGAGAGCAATTATGAATGTTTCTATATTTGTTATCTTTGTTTAGGAAAATTGCCCATCGATTTATTGAAGATTAATTGTTGTCAATGACTGAAGATTAAAATTACAAACACACACAGAAACTAATATTTCTTCTGACAGAACCCTATTTAATTAACGTTTACGTATTGAAAGATTGCTTGCAAAAGATGATTTAAGTAAAGTGTCATAAATCATTAAAACAAATTAGCTTGCATGATGCAAGGTATGATAGGAAGAATATTAGTTAAATACTTGAACAATATGTCATTCATCAAATATATATTAGTAGTTGCACTTTGCAGTATGTCAATTCATACGCTTGCAAAGGACTATATCTACTCCCCTGATATAACAGCTTTTGATAAAAACACCTATGGTGCTGATAGACAGAACTGGGATATTGAAGTTGATGAAAACAATATTATTTACATAGCAAATAATAGAGGGCTTCTTCGCTATATATATGGCCAATGGGTACTTAATGAACTACCTTCTGGCAGATTTTTGCGAACCATCTGTGTTTATGAGAATAAGATATGGTGTGGAGGTGATGGGATAGGTTTTTTTGACATTGACAATAGTGGTAATTTATCTTATAAATACCTAACAGATATTGATGGTTATGTTTGGAATGTTGAAGCCAAAGGTGATCATGTTTTTTTTCAATCCAACAATGACATTACAGTTTATAATATTCATACAGAGAGCTTGGTTCAGTTCAAGTTTCCTCGAACTTTATCGGGTCTTTGTCTGTGGCAAGATCAATTATGGACCATTAGTGCAGATAAAGGGCTTGGAACTTTAGATTCTGATGGTTTTAGTTTTGTAAGGTCCTTTCCAAAAGGACAGGAACAAGAAGTGAGAGTCTTGTTTGAGCATGACGAAAAGCTTTATGTCCTAATGCTAAGTGGCGAAATATATGCATATGACGGTTCAGACTTTCAAATGATTGACTTACCCAATCAACAGAGTTGTTTCTCCGCGGTTCATTATGATGAGCATACCTTTTATTTAGGTTCAATTTTGGAAGGAATAATCCCGGTGAAAACTGAAAATGAACAAGTATCTGTTCAACGAAGCATACAGCAACATCACGGACTTCTGGATAACACCGTACTTTCTATGGCTGTTGATAATGATGGAAACATTTGGGCTGGATTAGATTATGGTATTGCAAGAGTTAATAAAGAGAGTTCATTGAAATCAATTATTAGAAAGGGTGCAACCTATGATATTTTATTGGGCAATAACACGACTTACGTTGCAACTAACAAAGGACTTTATGCTAATTATGAATCAACTGATTTTTCTCTTATATCCGAAACGCAAGGACAAGTATGGGCATTAAATGAATCTCCATCCGGACTATTTGCATGCCATAATAATGGATTGATTAAACTTAATAATACCTCAGCTGAATTGGTATACGATGAATCTGGTGTTATGGATGTTGCCCAATTTGGCAGTTCACAACATTATATTTTTTCAGCCTATATAGGCACCATATGGATGGAGTATGATGGCAGAGGGTTTAATTTTAAGCAAAATTTAGGATTATGGGGAAACCCTAAACTTAGCTATGATGAGGAGAACGATTGTGTGTGGGCCTATGGAGGTAGTCCTGAATCAAAGATTTATCGTATTCAGATCAATACGGGTGAATGTCAGGTAACGGAAACCTCCATGCGCGATGTGTTTGAAACTGAGAATGGATTGTTCTTTTATGATGGAGAGGCTTTGTTCGAATACCTTAATGGGGCTTTTGTGCAAAGCAAAATAAACCTGGTTCAATCAATAAAAGGGGAAGGCATAACAGCTTTAGAATTGTCGTTAAATGACAATATTGCGGTTTGTATTCAAAATGAAGAGCTCAAGCTAATTGAAGAATTAGCAGATGGTTCCACGGTTGTACATGCTAAGTTGTTAAGTGAGCTAAATAATGATATACTTAAACAATTCGAAAGTATTAAGATCCATGAACAATTACTTTATATTGGCACGGAACAAGGCGTTAAAGTACTGCCCTTAAAACTTAGAAATAATCGACAAGCATTAAAAGATCCGATTATTTCCAAAATTGAGATAACATACACTGACGAGCATAAATCAAAGACTTTATACTATCCGGATACCAGGGAAGATGTTCAGCTAAGTTATCATCAATTTAAAACAGTTACTTTATCATTTGCAAGTGGCAAAAAACAGAATATCGAGTATCGCTTTCGACTTTTACCGTATAATAAAGAATGGTCGGATTGGTCTTTTTCTCAAAAACAAATTGCCTATGGTGATTTAAAGCCACGAGATTATGTCTTTGAACTTGAGTGTCGTTATAATGGTACTATAGAAAGGCATACTGCAGTGCCTATAGTTTTAGACGGAAATGAATATTATTATCTACGCATTGGATTGTTGTTCTTAGCATTTTTTGCATTAAGCCTGCTCGTTTTACAGTTTGGTAAAAATAGGAAGTTAAAACTAAAATATAAACATTTCAAAGAAGCTTCGGCTGAGGAGCAAATACAATCAAAAAAGGAACAATTACTGCAGTTTACTGAAATTATCAGGCATAAAAATACCTTTCTACTTGAGGTGAGAAGTGCCTTGGCACAGATGAAAAACAGTGCTGCTTCCCGTTGGGCTAATAAGATTGATCAAGAGATTAATCAGGAGAAGAAAGATTTTCTATTTCATAAGCTATTTGCAGAAGATCACCAGGATTTTATTCAGCGTATATCCACTGAATTCTCCAACTTGACGCCTCATGATATACGTTTAATATCCTTTATACGTATAAACGCCAACACAAACGAGATTGCCCAATTTTTAAATATTTCAACCAGTAGTGTTGATACGGCAAGATATCGTTTAAGAAAGAAACTCAATTTAGAACATGCAGACAACCTTAATAAATTTGTTCGAGAGTATTAACAGATTGAGCTTATCAAATACGATTTACATAAACTGAATTTTATTATTCATTAACAATTTCTTTAGTCCAAAAGAACATAAAAGTTCAATGTTTCATCCTATGAATTGCTGAATAATTCATAAGATTTTGGATGCAGATCGACTTCTTATAACAATTATAGCTCTTCTCAACTACTAACGAGAAGTCAGGCTTTAAGTGATACTCAACTTCCTTTAAAAAAATAATGGGCTTTCATGTTGTCTAATATACAGCTTTTTACACTTGTTTGTCTAGAGAATATCTCTTTCATTTTTCAGCTGTCTACCTTTAATCTATGCGACTTATTAGAGCTTATGCTTTCGCTAAGCCTACTTTTGGAGAGTGCTCTTTTGGGGAAATGAGCTAATCAATATGGATAAACTAAATCTGTTAAAAAACTAAAATGATATGAAACGAACATGAAAAATCTACATTCATTTTTACACACAATAAGGATGAATCGATTTTGCTTGAGCGTGACATATGACAATAAAAATTACAATCATATGAAACGAGCCATGAGAATTGCTTCACACACAGAAGCATGATTAATCCCGATAGCTATCGGGAGGCGAGTTCCATTTGGCAATAAAAAACAAAATTTAAACACATGAAAAAACTAAAACTATTTCTTGTTGCAATGCTAATGTTTAGCGCGGCAAGTTTATTTGCTCAAACCTTATCCATCTCCGGTACGGTTACAGATAAACTTGGAAGCCCAATACCGGGAGTTAACATTACAATTAAGGGAACTGCGATAGGTGTGATTTCTGATATTAATGGTAGCTATAATATCGAAAATGTATCTCAGGGTGCTACTCTGGTATACTCATTCATTGGGATGCAAACTCAGGAGATTCAAATGGCCAACAGAACAACAACAGGGCCTTTAAATATAATTTTAGAGCAGAGTTTTATTGGACTTGACGAGGTGGTAGCAGTAGGTTATGGAACAAGAAAGAAGAGTTCATTAACAGCAGCTATTTCTTCAGTTGGAGAAAAAGATATTGAGAAAACACAAAACTTAAGAGTGGAACAGGCTTTACAAGGACGTACTGCAGGTGTTACAGTAACAAGTAGTTCTGCTCAACCAGGAGCCGGCATGTCAGTACGTATTCGCGGGGCCGGAACAAATGGTAATTCCGATCCGCTTTATATAGTTGATGGATTACCGGTTGGAGGCATTGATTATCTGAATCCTAGTGATATCGCAAGTATAGAAATATTAAAAGATGCCGCATCATCTTCTATTTATGGAGCACGTGGTGCCAATGGAGTTGTGCTTATTTCTACTAAAAAAGGGAAAGAGCAAGAGTTCACGGTTACCTACGATGGTTTCCACAGTATTCAGAATCCGGAACGTAAGTTATCCTTGATGAATGCCGATCAGTATACTTTATACTATAATGAAGCTGAATTAAATGATGGTGTAAGACCAACAGCTTTTAATCGTCGCGCTGATACGGATTGGCAAAATGAAATATACAACAGAAATGCGCCAATGATGAATCATAGCGTAACGCTTAACGGAGGAAACGAAAGAGCGAAGATTTCAACCGGTATATCTTATTTTGGCCAGGAAGGATTGGTAGCACCTAATAACTCCAACTATAATCGTATAACGGCCCGTGTAAATGCCGACACAAAAAGTCATAATGGGAAACTGCGCACGGGTACATCGTTCTACTATTCCAATATTAAAAGTAGTGGAATAGATGTAAATAATATATACGGAGGACCTTTGGCTTCGGCCTATAATCTGGATCCATTGACTCCTGTGTATGACGAAAATGGCGAATATGGTGTGTCGGACTATGTGTCTCAGGGTATTACCAATCCGATCGGGAAAATGGAATATCTTCATTCACAAACCAGAACGGACAAGTTTGTAGGTAATATGTTCCTGGAATACAGTATTCTGAAAAATCTGAAATTCAAAAGTTCATATGGTATTGACATGGCTTATGTGACATGGGAGAATTATAACCCTGTATACAAGCTGAGTCCTTCAGATTATAATTTGATTGATGACGTACAAAAAAGCATGACCCGTTATTTTAATTATAACTGGGAGAATGTATTTACTTACGATCTTGACATTAAAGAACACAGTATTGATGTAGTAGCAGGTACAACCATATTAGAAGAAACATCCCATAACCTCTGGGGTAAAGGTGTTGATATTACAAAAACACCTAAGGGAAGTGACTATGCCTACATTGATAATACATTAAATGATAAAGAAACACGTGAATCAAGCGGAGGAATGGGGATTCCTAACAGATTACTTTCCTTCTTTTCACGTGTTAATTACGACTATAATGAGAAGTACTTTGTGTCGGCTACTTTCAGAGCCGATGGATCGTCAAGGTTTGGCCCGGATAATAAATTCGGTTATTTCCCTTCTTTCTCAGGAGGATGGGTAATAACGAATGAAAATTTTGCTGCCCCACTTAAAAACATTAGCAACTTTATTAAATTAAGAGCCAGTTGGGGCCAAAACGGAAGTAACCACATCGGCAATTTTGTATATGTTTCAAATATAACGGATGCAGGTAGATATGTAACAGGTAATCCTATTACAGGTGGTTTATCGCAACAGGGTTTAGCACCAAACACTATACCCACGCCTGATATTCGCTGGGAAACATCGGAGCAAACAGACATAGGTGTCGACGCTCACTTCCTGAATAGTAAATTTAGATTTACCTTCGACTTTTACAACAAGCTAACAAAGGACCTGTTGTTAGAGGTTAAAATCCCGGGGCATTACGGAAGTAACTCTCCAATTGATAATGCAGCTGAAGTTCAAAACAGAGGATATGAATTTGAATTGGGCTACAACGATAAAGCGGGAGACTTTTCCTGGGGTGCCAATGCAAATATTTCCTTTAACGAGAATAAAGTAACCTACATCGGTAATGATGAAAAAGTACTGGGTGGTGCTGTAGTTCAAACCTATGGGCTAGTAACCAGAGCTGAAGAAGGCGAACCTATTGGTTATTTCTGGGGATATGAAACGGATGGCTTATTCCAGAATCAAAGTGATATTGACAACATGCCGGTATCGGTAAATGATAATGGTGATATTGTAAGAATGTTACCTAATGCACAGCCTGGTGATGTACGATATGTTGATCAAAATGGCGATGGGATATTGGATGATAATGATAAAATCAACCTGGGTAATGCCAATCCTGAGTATTTTTATGGATTATCCTTGTTTGCTGATTGGAAGGGATTTGATGCTTCTATATTTATGCAAGGAGCAGGAGGTCACCAGATCGCAAATCTATCAAGACGTTTAGATGCCGGACTAACCAACCTGCCAACCACAGTACTTGAACGTTGGACTGGTGAAAATACCACAAATAGTGAGCCTCGAGCATCCATAGATGATCCAAACAGAAACTACAGCCTGTTTTCTGACAGATATGTAATTGATGGAGACTACTTAAGGATTAAGAATATTCAGTTAGGCTATACTTTCAATAGCAAAACTCTATCAAAATTGAGAATTCAGAATCTTAAGCTTTATGTGGCTGCACAAAATGTATACACATTCACCAAGTATCCGGGTGTAGATGTAGAATTTGGTTCAGGAACCATCAATTCAGGAGTTGATACCGGAACATATCCACAAGCCAGAACATTCACGGTTGGTATGAACCTGAGATTTTAATCATAAAAAAAATGAAGCATTACGCATTTACAATAATGCTAATGAATACAAATAGTCTATACGTTATGAAGAAATATATAATATACATAGCAATCGTAGTACTCGGAGTAGGCTCTACTGCATGTAGCGATTGGCTGGAGATTGATAATCACACAGCAACTACTGAGGATAACTTCTATCAAACCGAAGAAGATGCCTATGCAGCACTTTATGCCGCATATGCTGCCACTACTGAGGATAGAGGTGGAACGAATGAATTTGAATTTTTCCTTAATATGTGCTCTGACGAGATGTTTACAGGTGGGGCTAATTCGGCCGATGGTACTGATATCAGGCGCTTTGAAAAACACAAAATGTTGGCTACAGACTGGCAGCACGATCAGTTTTGGTGGAGAGGCTATGTGGGCATTTACCGTACTAATATTGCGCTTCAAAAGATACCTCAAATAGAATTTGCTGATGAAACGGAGAAAGCAAGAATAATAGCGGAGCTTAAATTTATACGGGCACATATCTACTCAAATCTTGTGCGCATGTACGAAAATATACCATTAATTACGGAGCCTATCACTTTAGCAGATGCTGATGTGGGGCAAGCTGATCCGGATGAAGTTTATGCACAGATTGCCAAAGACTATCTTGAGGCGATAGAGGATTTACCAGTCTTGATAACAGAAAAAGAACAAGGACGTGTAACAAAATATGCAGCGCAAGCGCTTTTAGCCCGTTTGTATTTGTTTTACACTGGTTATTACTCACAGTCTGAAATGCCGGGAGGAGTTACACTTAACACCATTAGTGCTTTAGTAGATAATATTATTGAAGAGAGTGATCATGGCTTAGTGGATAACTTCGCCGATTTATGGTTGGTATCCGGTTCTGACGAAGCCTACTACAGCAAGGAACACGTTTATCAAATCCCTTATTCGTTTAATGGTAAGGCTAATGGGCGTGGAGATGTTCAGTATTATGGACTTAGAGATATTTCAAACACAGACACCTATGCTGCAGGATGGGGTTTTGGAACCATTCATCCTGATGTTTACAATATTTTTGACCCTGCAGATACAAGACGTAATGCAACCATCTTAGATGCTAATAGTGAGGTAGGCGAAGATGAGTATACTGCCAGCTATCAGCATACTGGTTACTATTTTAAGAAACATACGCCTTTAAGTCAATATGTTGATGATCCTACTTTTAGTGGACACCCTGACGGACGTGCTGTAGTGAGATATGCCGATGTATTATTGATGGCAGCGGAACTTTCTCTCAACGGAGGTTCATTCACCAGAAGTGCACAGAGTTATTACGAAGAAGTAAGAGCACGCGCAGGATTTAGTGCGCATCCTCCGGTAAGTACGGATAGGATTTTTGAAGAACGAAGAAAAGAATTCTTCGGTGAAGGTTTACGCTACTGGGACTTATTGAGACAAGGCTTAGATGTGGCTGATGCAGCTATAAGCAATAATTATGCAGCTCCATTTGATGTAACATTCAATAAGTCAACACGAGGTTTATGGCCAATAGCCGATGTGCAGGTGCAGCTTTCGAGCTCCAGTTCAAAGCCATTAAGACAGAATGACGGTTATTAAGCAAATAAAAAAATATAATACTATGAAATATTTATCACGACTACTGCTAATCGTAGTATCCATCAGTTTATGGAATTGTGAACCAACCTTAGTGGGTGTTGTCGAAGACTATAAAAAACAGAATCCGGAGGGTTTGGAAGCCCTTGCCAGGCAAATTGAAGTTAATTATACTGAATTAGCACCACAGATTTACGAAGTTGAGTATGTGCGAGGTGCCGGGGGTGAAGGTGACAATGCCATTAATTTCATTACCTGGGATTTTGGCGACGGTCAAACCAGTGAGCAGGATAAAGATACGGTTTATTATAACTACCCGGGAGATTATCAGATTACCTTCAATGCCTATACTTACGATGGTGAATTGGCCAAAGAAGTGACTGCAGTTACGGCTAGCGATACCTTATGGTGCAATATTGGCAGGCGCGTTTTAATGGACAATTTTGATGATAATGCTAGCTATGCCGGATCGTGGGTGCAAAAACATCCTAGCGATGTGGAGTTATTTAAAGATTATCATGTTGATGGCGATGCTCCTTATCAGTTTCCTGAAGACAATAATGTATTGTTAATCGGTAAAGCCGGTGGCTGGTGGACAGAAGTTGCCTATGATTTCGGCGATGACGTCTTTGATTTTTCATCAAACGGTATGTGGCGCAAAGTAGCTCTACGTTTTTATATCCCTAGCACGTTCGATGTACCCGAAGGCAATTTCGACTTTAATATTCCAGAGTCTTACTTAAATCTAAAAATAGGATTAAACGACGGTTCTGGTCGTCAGGAGATTGACTATGAAATTAAATACAGCCAATTAGATCAGTGGATAGAAGTTGAATATGACTTTACAGAAAGTGCCTTTGACCAGATTGATCCTAGCAAAGTGGAAAGCATTTGGGTGATGTTTACACACAATTGGGATAATGACCGCGGAGCTGGACGAGATGGAACAGGAGTGATAATGGTTGATGATATTGAGTTAATCCAAAAAGTGCCTGGTTGCATGCAATAGCTTGCTTAATAAATCTAAAAAAGGATTGAAATGAAAAAAATACTATATACAATCGCTACTGTTTTAATGATTTTTGCGGTAGCCTGCGAAAAAGAAAACACACCCAAAAACTGGGATGAGAATTTAATTGATCTCGATGTGTCTTTCACTGACGTATCAAGCCAGATAGGTATTGCCAATAGCTATGAGTTTGTTAATAATACGCCTGAACTGAGTTATATCGAGTGGGATTTTGGTAACGGAACAACACTTCGACAGGAGTCTGGTATTATTATTTACACAGTTGATGGAACTTATCAACCAAAAGTAACTGCAGTTTATGGAAATAGAGTAAACGAAAAAACTTTCGATGAAATATCAGTTACGGCAGAAGAGCTAATTATGGTTAGTCATGTCTCTACTCCGGGAGAAGCGGGAGAAGAAAATTTAAGACAACTGAAGATAAATGCAGATGCATCAACCGTCTTTACAGAAAGTCGTTGGGATTTTGGTAGTGGTACCTGGGTAAATTCTACAACCACCGATACAGTTGTACGCTATCTGGATGCCGGTACATACACTGTTAAGTATGAAGCCAGGGTTCAGGAAGCAATATTAAGCGCAGAGGCCACTATTACAATTGCAGATGGTAATATCCAAAAAGAAAGTGTATTGTTTAACAATTTTGATGATTCCCCTGCCTATCCGGGCTCATGGCTAGAGGCGAATGGTGATACAAAGTTGTTTAACGACTATAATCCGGGAACCAACCCGTATGAATTTGACGGAAGCAATGTGCTACTGATGGGTAAAACCGGAGGTTGGTGGACCGAAGGTCGCTATGAATTGTCTAATGGTGCACTTAATTTTTCTGACGAATATACAGAAGTTGCACTTCGTGTTTATTTAGAAGGTAGTACTGTAAACATTGGAGGAGCAGATTACAACTTTGATATGCCAGAAAATGAAAGGTTATTAAAGATTGGCCTTACAACTATTGACTCCTGGGATGGGCGTGTTGAAGTAGAAGAAACCATTAGCGCAACAGATGCATGGGTAGATATCTCATTTGATTTCACAGACAAAGATTTTTCGCATGGTAACATTAATCCGTCAGACATTAAATATCTATGGGTAATGCTAAGTCATGGTAAGGGAACACATGGCGTGATCTATGTGGATGATATCGTTCTAAAGAAAGAATATCCGGGAATTAAAAAGCCATAGTTACTTGTATTGGAAAATGCAGAAAGGTGATAATCTAAACATCTTTCTGCTTACTCTCAAAAATTAAAACCAGCAAATAAGATGCGATATACATTCCTTTTTATAGCAATAACATTAAGCCTTTTTGCAGTCCATGCTCAAACACTGACCACAGATGGTATGCTTATAAAAGATGACCAGGGGCAAAAGGTTATCTTACGGGGTATTGGCACCGGTAACTGGGTGTTGATGGAAGGCTATATGATGAAAACTGCTGGTGTAGCAGGCACACAGCACGAGTTTCGTGAAAAACTAACAGAGGCTATTGGTGAGGCCGCTACTGATGAATTCTTCGAACTCTGGTGGAATAACCATATGACCAAAGCGGATGTTGATTCCATGGCCAAGTGGGGGTTTAACAGTTTGCGTATAGCAATGCACTACAATCAGTTTACACCTCCGATTGAAGAAGAAAGTGCTTCTGATCTGAGCTCGAAAAACTATACCTGGTACCAAAGTGGTTTCGATAGGGTGGATGATGTATTGAGTTGGTGCGAAGCCAACAATATGTACCTGATTCTGGACTTACATGCTGCACCGGGAGGACAAGGCCGTAATGCTGATATCTGTGATTACGATCCCGACAAGCCTTCTTTATGGGAAGATGTAAACAACCGCCATAAAATGGTGGCCTTATGGAGTAAGTTGGCCGAAAGGTATAAAGATGAGCCGTGGATTGGTGGCTATGATCTATTGAACGAAACCAACTGGGATGAATTAAAGGACAATGGTAATGAAATGTTATGGAGCCTACTCGAAGAGTGCACGGATGCAATAAGAGCGACAGGTGACGATCATATTATTTATCTGGAAGGCAACGACTGGGCCAATAACTACGACGGTTTACCAGATCCTTTGTGGGATGACAATATGGTGATTAGTTTCCATAAATACTGGAATAATGTAGATGCCAACTCACTGGATTGGATTATCGAAAAAGGGGAACACTACAATGTGCCTCTATGGCTCGGCGAAAGCGGTGAGAATTCAAACGTTTGGTACACCCATCTTATTGAACTGTGTGAAAGTAAGAACATAGGATGGTCGTGGTGGCCGGTTAAAAAGAACGGTATCAACAACGTGATGTTTGTGGAGGAGCCAGCTGCTTATAAGCAATTGATTGATGGATGGAGAAGCAGTGAAACATCTGATGACCTTACCGGACAAGCTGCAATTGATGCAGTTACAGAATGGGCCAACATGCATAAGATTGAAAATGTAACCGTTATGCATGATGTTATTGATGCCATGATACGTCAGCCTCACACTTATGATACAAAGCCATATAAGAAACATAGCGTAGGTGATTTAACATGGTTTGCCGACTATGATATGGGACGCAATGGATATGCCTATTGGGATACTGATACGGCAAACCTAAGTCAGGTGACTGAATATACAGATTGGAATGCAGGCTGGGCTTATCGTAGCGATGGTGTTGATATACAACATACCTCAGACAAAAATCAAGATGGTTCCTTTGTTGGTGCGCCTTATAATGTAGGCTGGACAGCTGATAATGAATGGATGCAATACACCATTAACAATCCTGCAGAACAAGCTTACACACTAAACATTCGCCATTCAGGTAATGCCTCAAAGTTTAGGTTAATGGCCAATGGTGTGGATATAACATCGGTATTGGAGGTACCTTCTACTGCCAACTATGACAACTGGGCAACAACGCCGTTTGAAAATATCATTTTGCCCGCAGGAGAGCTTAAAGTTGTGTTTTATATAGAGCAAGGCGGTTCGAACTTTAACTATTTCGAATTTACTGATCCTAAAGCAATTGATAATGTAGAGTTTAAAGCCTTTTCTTCTGAAATCAGTACCGCCGGGGATAAGTTATTTCTCACACTCAATAAAGCCGTAAGTTCTGGTGGAGAATTGCAAATAAACGATTTTACATTATCGGGTAATACAAGTAATGGGGTGGAACTAAATGCCGTAAAAGTAAATGCTGAAAACGCGAAGATATTAGAGTTCTCACTTAATAATACCTTTACTTACTTTGATGAGGTGGCATTGAGCTACGCAGGCACCAGTGTTAAATCAGGCGCACAGGCATTGACAAATTTTTCTAATCTGGCGGTGGCCAATACTTTACCATTGCGCCATGCATTACCGGGCAAAATACAAGCCGAAGATTTCCATGTTAATTATGGATTTACTTTTGAAAACACCTCAGATGAGGGAGGTGGCCAAAATTCATCTCATGCACGTGACGGGTATTACCTGGACTACTTGATAACAGTTCAGAACACAGCCTATTACGATTTAAGCTTACGCATAGCCACCGAACACAATGCTCCAAAGCTATCCATGTGGTTAAGTGATGATGAGGGGCTAACATTTAACTCTGTTGCCGAATTTAAATTAAGCAGCACAGGTGGTTGGGGCACATGGGAAACCCAATCCGGCCCAACACTCTTGTTAAATAAAGGAAACTATCATCTTCGTCTAAAGGTGGAACAGCAGGAGCATAACCTCAATTGGTTCGAATTTAAACAGGCAAGCGAAACCATTTCAGATGATCCGGATGAGATTTATTCAGCAAGCAATTTTAATATAGCATATGAATCTCCATCCTGTTACCAATTGGATAATGGCAGTATTACTATTCTAAGTAAAGTTGCTCCAATAAATGTGATCTTAAACGATGGGAGTACACATCCCATCAGTCAGAACATCGAGTATACAATAAACGATCTGGCTGCAGGAGAATATTCTCTTGTAGCCACATCCATTAATAACTATGAAAGTTACCATACAGTAATATTAAAGGAAGCAGAAGCATTAAAAAGTAAAGCTACTGTAGAAGGAAGCAGTGTTTCATTTACCATTGAAGGAGGCGAAGCACCGTATACTTTGAATGTAAACGGACAAACACATACCTCCAACACCACCTTATTTACTCTAAAAAACTTATCGCCGGGAAAGTATTCAGCAAGCATACAAGACAATAATCAATGCTCTGAAAACTCAGACTTGTTATTTACAATCCGATCCATAGAATTATATCCCAATCCGGTCAACAATGGAATATTATATGTCAATTGTCCAGTCTCAATGGAAGAGCAAAAGTATTTGGTTGAGATTTATTCCATTAATGGCCAGTTGATTTCATCGAAACTATATGAGGCCGTAAATAGCCAAATCACACTCAATGTAAGCCGATTGACAAAAGGAACTTATCTATTAAAACTATCTAATGATAGCCAGGTAGAAACCAACAGCTTTATAGTGCTATAGAGCTCATTAATACAAAGAAATATGCGAACACAGATAATAATTTTAAGTTTAATGGTGGTTTTAATGGGATGTGGAAAATCTGAGGAGGTCAACCTTCCACCAACACAGCCAACATTGCTTTCTCCTGCGGATGGAACAAGTTGTGAATCATTAAAGCCTTCTTTCACATGGGAAGCAAGTGATCCGGAAAAAGATGAAATAACATATACCTTCTGGTTAGGAACTAGTGAAACAGATCTTAGCATTGCAAAGGATGGCTTACAAAATGCACGCTACATTCCGACAAACAAGCTATTAATGTCAACCGTGTATTATTGGCAGGTTGAAGCCCACGATGGTACGTCAGGAACCTTAAGTGAAGTCATGTCATTTAGCACCACTGGTGAAGGAGAAAGCGGTGATCTTCCATCTCGACCAGTCATTGTAGCTCCCACAAATGATGTGGCATCAGGTAATATTACCTTTAGTTGGCAAGCCTCAAGCAAAGGCGAAGGAAGCATAGTATATGATCTGTACATCAAACATGGTGCTGCCTCTGATTTTTCGGTGCTTGAAGAAGGAACAAGTAATACATCGCATACGGCCGATTTAGCAGCGGGTACACTTAGCTGGTATGTGGCGGCCAGAGATAGCAGGGGCCAGATGGCTCAGAGTACAACCATAAATATCACACTTAATTAAACAGACCTTAAGTATTGACCAACAGTAGACCAATGAAGCCTTTTTATTACACCCATAAAAGATGGCATTCGACATAAACAACTAAACAAAAGAAACGAGCCATGCGAAAGGATTCAGTTAAAAGCTGATTTTTTCGAGGTGAGTTCTATCCCGATAGCTTTTTGGGAGACCATTGTAAGTAAATACAGACACATGAAAAATACATTCGCCATAGTTGCAGTTTTACTATTAGCATTCTCTTTTTCCTCATGCAAAAAAGAAAATAACAACTCCCCATATGAACTTGAGATTGAGAGTTTGTTGGCTAAAATGTCCATTGAAGAAAAGGTAGGTCAAACGGCACAGTTTACCTTGGATGTAATCGGTGAAGGAGAGAATATCTACTCTAGTCATTTCCCATTTAAACTGGATGAAATGATGCTTAAAGATGTTATAGAGAATAGAAAGACCGGCTCTATTCTTAATACTGCATCTAACACTCCGCTTTCTTTAGCTGAGTGGCACGGTGTTGTTAGTCGAATACAGGAATTAGCAATTGAAACCACCGGTATACCGGTAATCTATGGTATTGATGCCATACATGGAACAACGTATACTCAGGGGGCTACATTTTTTCCTCAACAAATAGGACAAGCAGCTACTTTCAATAGAGATCTGGTGCGTAGAGGGGCTGAAATAACAGCCTATGAAACCCGTGCATCCAATCTACCCTGGAATTTTTCTCCGGTATTGGATTTAGGAAGAAATGCGGCCTGGCCAAGAATTTGGGAAACCTATGGTGAAGATGTCTTCCTGATTTCGGAAATGGGACAGGAAGTGATTAAAGGATATCAAGGTAATGACAGGAATAATGTTGACAAACAACATGTGGCAGCGTGTTTAAAACATTATATGGGCTATGGTACACCAGTGAATGGAAAGGATAGAACGCCTGCCAATATTCCACAGACGGATTTGATTGAGAAGCATTACGAGCCTTTTGTAAGAGCTGTTGAGGCTGGTGCACTCTCAGTTATGGTAAATTCCGGAATTGTCAACGGAGAGTCAGTACATGCCAGTTATAATTTCATCACAAAAATGCTTAAGCAGGATTTAAATTTTGATGGTGTGGTGGTAAGCGACTGGCAAGATGTCAACAACCTATATGAGCGGGACAGAATAGCTAAAAGCGATAAGGAAGCTGTTAAAATTGCATTTAATGCAGGCATAGACATGGCCATGGTTCCTTATGATATTGACTATACCGATTACTTAATTGAATTAGTTAATGAAGGAGAAGTGTCCATGTCCAGATTGGATGATGCGGTACGACGTGTCTTGCGTTTAAAATTTCGCTTAGGATTATTTGATAAACCGGTTTTTGAATGTGCAGAATATGATCAGTTTGCAAGCAATGAAAGTAAGGCTGCAGCACGAATGACTGCCGAAGAATCAATTACTCTATTAAAAAATACGGAAAACCTGCTTCCTCTTTCTGCCAATAAGCGTGTTTTGCTTACTGGACCTAATGCTCACTCACTACGCACCTTACAAGGGGGATGGACACTCTCGTGGCAAGGCGAAAAGGTGGAGCGCTTTATAGATAATAGAAACACTTTTCTGACATCAATACAAAAACATGCACAGGATGTGGTTTATGCACCTGGTGTATCTTATAAAAAAGATGCCTATTGGAAAGAGGAAAATGTTAATATAGATGAAGCTGTTCAGGCGGCGCGAAATGTGGATGTCATCATTGCCTGTGTTGGTGAAAATACTTATACCGAGAAACCGGGAGACCTGAACGACCTTTCATTGTCGCAAAATCAGCAAGACCTGGTTAAGGCTCTAGCTAAAACTGGTAAGCCTATTGTTTTGGTGCTTAATTCTGGTCGCCCACGAACGATAGCTAACATTGAAGCTCTGACTCAGGCCATTGTTCAAACCTACCTTCCAGGCACATTTGGTGGAGAAGTCACTGCAGATATCTTATATGGGATAACAAATCCGTCGGGTAAGCTACCCTATACTTATCCGAAATACCCTAATTCATTATTTAATTACGATTACAAACCGGCAGAGAACCGAACGGAAATGGAAGGTGCTTACGACTATGGAGCCGTGCAGGATTTACAATATGGTTTTGGTCATGGGCTTAGCTATACATCCTTTGAGTACAGTAATTTAAAAGTTGATAAAAACGAATTTTTGCCGAGCGACAAACTGATATTCTCAGTAGATGTACGTAATGCAGGAGATAGAGCCGGGAAAGAAACAGTCTTGCTGTTTACATCTGATTTGTATGCCTCTATAACACCGGATAATCGTCGATTAAAGGGTTTTGAGAAAGTTGACTTACAGCCAGGTGAAACAAAAACGGTGCAGATTGAAGTGAAGGCCTCTGACCTTGCCTTTGTCAACCTGGCGGGTGAATGGGTACTTGAAGAAGGAGAATTTAAAGTTCAGGTAGAAAAAGAGGTGTTGTGTATTAATGCCATCCAAAGCAGCAAATGGACAAATGCTTTTAGGCGCTAAGATGAAGTGTTTGAAAGAATGATAAATACTTGATCAGCCAATGCTGAACTAACTATTAAACCCTTAAATATTGCCTTATAATCAATTCCAAAAGTGGAATCAAATCAGTTAATAAAATCTTAAATCAAGTGTTATGAAAAAAAACTTTACAAATTTATTACTTGCGTTTTTTTTAGTTGGATTTACTTCAACTAATATGAGTGCTCAAAATGTATTTGCTGATTACGAAACTGTTACTCCTGATGGGGTTGGAACTTTCGGAGGTTCAGTATATAGTGTGGTCGGAAATCCTGACAAAACCGATCCAAATACCAGTGATAATGTCGGTAAGTTTGTAACTGCTGGTGAAACATGGGAAGGCATCTTCTGGACGCCTGGTGGGAATATTGATTTTACAGGGACTAAAGTTTTTACAATGCACGTTAAAGCTCCTGTAAATGGCGATATTATCTTTAAACTCGAAAAAGCAGATGATGCGAATACAAATGTTGAAGTAACCAGCCAATATACCGGCTCAGGAAGTTGGCAAGAAGTATCTTTTGATTTTACTTCACAAAGTCCGGTTAATGATCTATATGGAAAAATAGTAATTTTTATGGATTATGGTGGAACTGATGTAAATGACTGGTTATTTGATAATTTAACAGGGCCAGCATTGCTCTCTGATGGTTTAGTTGATTTAACTTTTCAAGTTACGGATAAATTAAATTCAACTTCTATGTCTGTTGATTTTGATGGTGCAAATACTGTATTAACAAATGATGAGGGTATTTGGTCAGCTACAGTAACAAATGTAGCATTGGGTAATTATACCTGGGATTTAAATGTGGATGGAAGTTCATATAAAACAGGTATTGTTTGTGAAATTCCTTTAGATATAGATGCTGTTACAACAAAATATAAAGTTGCAAATACAGATTTAGTTATTGGTAAAGTAGCTAGTGCTCCTTTAATTGATGGTGTGATTGATGGCATGTGGGATAATGTTGTCGCTACTGATATGAGCAATGTCTTTAATGGTGGTTTTGATGATGCTGCTGATCATTCGGCCAACTTCAAAGCAGTATGGGATGCCACGAATTTGTATGTACTTATTGAAATAACTGATCAAACATTATATAGTGAATCAGGAAATGAATGGGACTTGGATTGTGCTGAAGTATTGATTGATATTGATAATGCTGGTGGCAACGGTTATGATAACGATTATCAAGTTCGTTATGTATGGAATCAAGCTAATTCTGGTAAAGGTACAAGCGCACAAGCTAATGTTCTTGGCGGTTGGCTTATTGAGATAGCTCTCCCTTGGACTTATTTCGATGAAAATTATACAGCTCTTGAAGGAGCCTTAATAGGTATGGACGTGTCATCGACTGATAATGATGGTAGCGGCAGAGATGGAACACATGCCTGGATGGCTACTGAAGATAATGGGTGGTGGAATCCAGCTGTTTTTGGTCAGGTTGAGCTTGGCACATTGGTTTCTACCGATATTTTGGAAAATAAGGTAGTACAGCTTCAAATATACCCAAATCCAGCAAGCGATGTATTAAATATTCAGGGTCTTGAAGAAGGAACTTTAGTTGAAATTTACGGTGCAGCTGGTAGCTTGCTTAAGAAGGTTCAACTTTCTGGAGGAACTGTAAATGTATCCGATCTTGCCAAAGGTGTATACTTTGTATCTGCCAATGGAGCAACATCTAAGATCATTAAGAAATAAGAATAAGCCTTTATTCTGCAAAATACCTTATTAGTATTGCAATTGAAGTGGAGATGGTTGAAAGATGGTCTCCACTTCTTTTTGATTGCAATTATGCAAATGAATAAGGCTGTGGATATGCTCCACAGCCTTTCTGCCCTTTATTCACCCGGTTAATGATTACTTGCTTTCAGCCTCCGTTGAGGTCTCTTCTTCATTTTGATTGTGCTTACGAGTATTAGTTGCTTTAACCGATGTCATGGTATTTCCAATCAATTCATTGATATCGGCAACTAATTTTTCGTTCTCGTCAGTAGGATCCGACTCCAAAATTAATTGAGTCATATTGAGTAAAGAGCGTAAGGACTTGATTAAATCAGGTCGTAGTTCACTTAAGCTAGGTCCTTCAGGCTGTTTGATGCTTTCCTGAGTAACCGCCTCAAAATTACGTTGTGTCTGTTCAGCTTCCTCCAGCCACATTGAGGCCTGTAAGGCATCTATGCTATCTGTATAATTGTTTCGAATATCTGCAAACATGGTCGAATGTACTGCAGTCTGACGCTTATAGCCTTTGCTCCACGCCGACCATCCATGTTTTTTTATGACCCGTAGAATAGTATCAGCATGCCTGCGACTATTATCATCCAAACGATGACTACAGGCTTCAATATACGTTCTAAAGGCCAGGTAAGTCTCATCCCGTTCATCATCCTTTTCAGCTTTGAGTGCCGTATATGGATCAGCTCCATTATTCTCAAAGGCTTTTGAAAAGGCATCAAACGTTCTGGTAGTTTTATCAATAAATGGCTTTGCACTTGACGTTTCCGGTGCACTTATTAAACCAAATAATGCCAATAATCTTTTCACAAAGGTAAAGAGCAGATGATTGCTCAACCTTGCGTAATTGAGAGTTTTTATCATTGCTATTTGTATTAGGGGTGAATAAAGTTGTATTAAAAATGCAGGTTTAATACTATCTGACTGGCGGCAGATAATTACTCATTGGGTAAAAAGCCGCCTGAATCCAGTCAGATCGATTTTTATTGAATCAAAAGCAGGCTATTCCCGGAACTGATAATAACAGACTTAAAAAGTAGGGACCATTATCCAGGCGGATGATTATTTTTTGAGTTATTAACGATCCGTCCGCATAAAGGCAAATAATACTCGCTATGTTGGTTTCTGACTCCTGTCAAGCTGAAAATTTGAGAAAAAGTAATGAGCCCTTGAGAAACCAGCTGCTGCTTTTTGACTAATTTTTAATCCGTCCGCAGACGGATACTTACTTTCCTGGTCCCTGGTGATAAAGGGCTTGAAGAGGAACCTTGCTTTGAAAAATAAGGTATGGAATGAACGAGCTGATGACTACCATGTGTAACATAAGCTTTGTGTTTAGTATTGTTTATATAGGTTAATAACACAAAGCTTAAATCGTAACACTATTTCGACGGGTGAATTGATAAACAGTCACATACTGTAGATAAATAAATGATTTTTGGTGATGAATTGATTGTGTTCTCTTTTGATGGTTCTACTAAACCTGAAAGCAATTGTTTGTTTGCGATTAATGAAAGAGTATAAACACAAAAAAAGCGACCTTTAATAAGATCGCTTTTCGATGGTGACTCAGCAGGGATTCGAACCCTGGACCCACGCCTTAAAAGGGCGTTGCTCTACCAGCTGAGCTACTGAGTCATCCTTGTTTTTCTCAATTGCGGTGCAAAGATAAAGGCTTTTCTTTTTAATGCAAATTTATGCTTGAAAAAAGTTGATTTTTTTTCTCGATTTTATAATTCTTACTTGCTGAATAAATTAGCAAAATTATTAATTGTATGGAAATCAATTGGATTGGAATGCTTTAAGAGGTAAGTGTTTCTACGTGGGCTATTTCAGTCCCTTTTATCATGTGCAAGTAGGAGATATAACCAGGAAGAGGCGGAAGTGATTCTGACCTGGCAGGAGCGGAACTCAATATTGAAATAAAATAGGCTAAGTATTGAATATAATTGTAAAGGCAAGATATCAATCTTGCCTTTTTTTGTTCTTATTTAAACAGTGAGTTAACGTTTTGTGTAATTATTAACAGCTGTAGCCTTTATTTCAATCTGTTGTTGTATTTTTTTTGGTTTCTGATCTTATCGATTCAAACTTGAATTAATAGTTGGATTTGAATTTGAAAGTAAAACTTAAACATATGTGTTTTGATTGTAAGCAAATAATGATTTCTTAATCTTAGTGCCTGATAAGCATGCTTGTATATCTTGTAAATACTCTATTTTTGTGGGCTTATAGAGTGTGTAAAATGCAAGGATACATTAAACCCAATAGAAAAGTTAACTACGGTCTTGATTTGAATCAGGTTCAGGTCGGGCAAGAGATAGTTAGCCATTTTAGTATAACTGTAGATGAGTCTATTCATAGTTCGTGGAGTGGATTTATGCCTACTTCGTCTTATCCTGAGAATAGCAGACAATTTGCTGGTATTTTAGGCTTTCATGAGATGTTTTTGCCTTATGGCTTTTTACTAAATCTGACACTTAGTTTAGGGGTCGAGAATTTTGCGCATTCGAGTCTCTTACATCTGGAGATCCGCAATGCCTTGTATTTAAATCCCGCTTTTGCAGGCGATACACTCACCTGTGCAATTCGTATTAAGGCAGTAGAGGCCACATCTAATAATAAATATTCAACGGTAGTATCCGAGCATGTTTTGTCCAATCAAAAAGGAGAACCGGTGTTCTCTTTGGACAGAGTGACCTTATTCCCATACATTGCCAATTGCAATGATGAGAAAGCCAATGGCAACGGCAACTTAAAAAACCATCGTTTTAAGGAAAAGATTCTGGCCCGTGCACGTGGGATTGATATCAAAAATAAGATCAATGACTTTCAGGCTGAAGACTTGATGCTTCACCCTTTTGTGCGTCCGGTTGGGAAAAGTGAAAATTTATATTGGGCCACCTATTTTAAGAACACGCATCCCATTCATTTTAATTACCAGCGCTATAATCCGGGTGAAATAGTCATTTCTGGAGGGATTGTGATTTCCATGGTGCTGGGTATATCCGGTCGCGAATTTCGACAGTTATTGTTGCCTCAGGTGGAGCGTGCTTTTCATGTGGTGCCGGTGGTAGCAGAAGATCGGATTGGAGCCTTTAGTTTTGTAAAAGGGGTTAATCAACTGATGCCTGGCTTTGAAGAAATCCATGTGCTGACCTTTGGCCTGCGTAATGTAGATACAGAGTTGGAATTGGGAGATCTGGAATTCCCTGTGGAGCTTTTTGCAGATGTTCAACGTCCATCTGAGGTAGAAGAAATTTTAGCAGAAAAGTGTCCTTCCTTATCAGGTAAAATTTGTTGTGTGGCTGAATGGAAAGCCCTAAGAAAGGTGGAGTAAGGAAGTGCAATTACCAGGTTACTGTGATTCCCATTTGAAAACCTAATTCGATTTGATATTCTTATAATAGGATAGATGAAATTGATTGTTCATCTCAACTGAAATCAGTATTGTAAGACTATTTTTAAAGAGAGCAATTTAGGTTTTAGTGCGGTTTAGGTCTTGGAGTATTAGTTTGTCTTTTTTCCAATCTTATAAATGCTTGTTCGTCAAAAACACTCAAACGTTATTGTTTGAAATTGTACATTTGCACATGTTTTTAATCTAAACAGCGTAACATTATGTCTGTTTTAGGGTATAAATGCAGATATTATTGGCCAATAATAAAAAACGAATGAATAGAATTATACTATTAGTGATTGGGTTTCTTATGCTCAACCTAGCATTTTTGAGTGCACAGCAAACCTGGTATAGCCTGGCAAGTGGGGATTGGAATGATCCAGATATCTGGACCTTAGATCCTGCTGGAGCAGTACCCGTTAACCCAAGCTCTGCTTATCCGCAGTTAGCTACTGATAATGTGGTCATCAAAACCGGTAAGGTTGTGGTTATGCATGCAGCCAGTTTAACCGTTGGTACGGTTAAAGTTGAAGGAAGTCTGGATTTGAATACCACATCAGGACATACCTTTGATAAGTTAAGAGGTAGCGGAAAAATTTTCCTTCAAGGCGATGCTTATCCGACCATTACTACTGATGACTCACATTTTGTGACTTTGGGTAAAGGAGCCGGAACCGTTGTTTTTGAGGGGAACTCCTTTTCATTTGGTGCAAGTTCGGCCTACACTTTCTGTAATGTTGAGGTTAATATGAACCCTGGTCAGATTTTGACTCTTATTAATGATATCACAACCAATGGCAATCTTGTTGTTCGAAGTGGGACTTTACGAGTGGGTGATAATACAATTCGTCAGCTGCATGTTGAAGGAGATATCACTGTTGAGAATGGAACTTCGCTTACAGCTGGAGGAAGTGCAGTTCATAATATAAACTGTGCCGGAAATGTTACCAATAACGGAACCATTAACCTTGATGCTACAGGGGATGCCTCTTTTACGATGACAGGCAATTCACACAATAGTTTTGTGTGTAATAATATAACAACTTTATATCAGCTTGTAATCGATAAGGGAAGTGACCAATATTATGCATTAACCTTAAATTCCAGTGATGTAAGTTATTTTAATTTGAGCGGTAGCGTAAGTGGGCCTGATGCCGCAAAGGCACTCTATCTAAAAAACGGTAGTTTAAAACTCGAAGGAGCAGTTTCTATACCTGAGCTTACTAGCGGGAATGCGTTCAGCATTGCAAACAGCGCTCAGCTTTGGTTAAATAGTTCAGGTGTTTCGTTAACTATATCCGGTGATTCTCAATCCTTATCATTAAGTGGACGCCTTAGGGTGTCTGCAGGCCAAATTACAGGTAATGGTCTGAATTTTGCGGATGGCAGTACATCCATGCTTTATGTTGAAGGAGGAACAGTTAATTTATCAGATATCTCAACAGGTTCAGGAGCGAATGATAGTTATGCCTATTATCAATCTGCAGGAACGGTTAACATTAATGCAGGAGATTTTAACATGAGCGATGATGCTTCCGGATTTCTTATGAAAGGTGGTAGCCTTAATCTTAGTGCAGGAAGCCTGTTAATTGGAGCTCTCGAAGGTAACTACAACGTTACAGGAGGTGTGCTTACTATGACCGGATCATCTTCTGCAATTAGCTCAACTTCCAATCTGTGGGATTTAACCATTGATGCCACTAATAGTTTAAGTGCTGATTTAATCGTAAGTAATGATATGACGATTAATGCGGGCGCCACTCTTGATGCTACAGGAGATATATTATCAATTGGTGGAAATTTCACCAACAATGGTACATATACAAGTAATCAAACCACTTTATTTATTGGATCCGCTAATTCGCTGGTTAGTGGAGATCTAACTTTTGGACATCTTGAAATAGATAAAGATGATGAGCTAAATACTCTTAGCTTGGGTACGGGATCTGTTTCAATAGGTACAGCAGGATCAGCCGGTAATCTTACCATAACCAAAGGAACATTGGATCTGGGATCTGATGGAATTAATTATAATGTTTCCGGAGATATTTACATTGCTTATGGTAGTATTTCAGGAAATGATGCCTTAGTTCTGAATAGTTCATCAAGTCAACAAACCCTTCAAGGTAAGGTTGGCCAAAATCCTAGCTTTGGTCATCTGATTATGAACAATACCAATGGTATTGGACTGCTTAGCAATGTGGACGTTGAGTCTTTTGGCTTTTCGACTAATGGGATTGTTGATTTAGGAGCGTATAATATGGATATTTCAACAAGTACCTATACCTCTGGAGGCAGTTGGGGAACCAGTAGAATGTTTGCTACCGATGGAACGGCATCGAATGGAGGCTTGACTTTACCGGTTGTTCTTTCAGGTACTTATAACGATGATGAGGTACAGTTTTACCCACTCGGGTATTTAGATCCCAATGATAGTGATGCTCCATATTTTAGAGAAGTATATGTATATGCAGATAATACCACCACAGATATTGGAAAGATAACCATCTCTTTTAATGACGGTAATCATCCAACAGTTGATGATCCTTCGGGTGTTGAAGACTTTTATTGGAGAGTAGATACAACACTTTTTACTTCCTTGGATGATAATGATTTAAGATATGTTTTCTCTCAGGATAATTCATTGTCAACTGGAGGAAGTCGAAGAGGAATGGTTTTTCAGAATGATAATACATGGTTTAGTGGAAATGCATCACTTCAGAATAGTAATCGCGATATAAGTTTTGATTATGATACGCCCTTGCAAAAAGAATATTCGTGGGGTAGAAATAATGCGTTTAACAATGTGAAAACGCTGTATAGTAAAGCTTCAGGAAACTTTAGTAGTGCAACTACCTGGACGGAAAGCGACACACACAGTGGGGCCAATGCAAGCCCTCAGGATTATTATATGTACGTAATTGGAGGATCAGGAGGCGTTAACCATACCGTTACCCTGGGCACAGATGATGAAGCTTCCCAGATTTATATTAAAGGTAAATCGGAAACAGGTATATCTGCAGGAGATGCGCCAACTCTTGAGTTTTCTTCAAATGTTGAACCATACGATGTATTTGGTGGAGGTAACCTGATTTACGAGATTAAAGGTAATGGTAGAATTATTACTTATGATGCGGCAGATATGCCAACGGCAGATTTTACAGAATTTGTTAGTAGTTCAGAAGCCATTTTTGAATATGCCGGTACCGGCAGTTATACCTTGCCGGATTATAGCTATTATACTTTCTTTGGATTTATTTATATACCTTTTTATCAACTGAATGAATATCCTAACCTTTATTTAAGCGGGTCAGGAACCAAAACAGGAGCTAATCAGGATATTTTGGTGACACAGAAGTTGTATGTTGATGATGCCACGTTTAATGTTAGTACTTCAACCAATGGGGATATTGTTGTTTTCGGGGATGTTGATATTAATACGGGAACATTAAATCTACCAGCTAATGCAACACGCACTTTAGACATTGATGGAGATATTACTTTCTCAGGCACAGGAGATTTTAATGTAACGACGGGTGGTTCAGCCAGAGAACATCAGGTAAATATTAATGGTAATATCATTCAGGGAGACGGTAATATCGATTTATCTGCAACGGCTTATGCGGCAGTTAATTTTATCGGAGAAAACTCAGTTAGTGTTACCCGAACGGGAACAGGAACTGCGAACTTTCACAATATCCAGATCGATAAGCCGCTTGGACAGAAAGTCCATTTTACAGGCGATTTTAATTTGTTAGGTGATAAAACAGGTTTTCCTAAGGCTTTGGATTTACAATCGGGTGAATGCCATATCGATAATACAGATATAAGTATTGATTTAACTACCGGCGGCAGTGATTTTGAAATTCCTGCTGAATCTATTCTACGAGTAAGTAATGGAACAGTTAATACAAGTGGAATTAATACAGGTATACGTTTGGATGGTTCTCTAATACTGGAAGGGAATGGTATAGCACAACTGGATGGTGGCTCAGGCACAAATGCCAATTATATTGAATATACAGCATCAGGTAATTCTTACTTGGAAGCATCTGGTGCTAGTCAACTTATTGTTGGATCTCAAATTCGTCGTTCAACATTGTTTGATGAAGGCATATTGGATTTCGTTCAGGATGGAGGTTCGATTACTATAGGCACGCATGCGTCAAGTGGTAATTATGCCTCTAATCGAGGAGTGCTTGAATTATTAAGTGCAGGTAGCTCTTTTACTCAGGCTGCCGGTAATGTGATAAGTTTCTCTAATAGTAACGGTAGTCTCTCTGTACCTTCTTTGTATTTTAGTCCTGAAACTCTTACTCTTGGGTCAGGATCTGGCTTTGTAATTAATACAGGTAATACCTTTGGAATATTTGCAGAACAGAATCTTGAAGATATTTCGGTTTCTGGAGCTGGAACAACAGCACAGTTGTTTAATTTGCCAATCTCTGTGAACGGGGATCTATCCATCAATTCAGGAACTTTTGATTCTAATGATTTAGATGTTACATTAAATGGTGATCTCATTAATAATGGAACCTTTACTTCTACAAATAACACATGTTATTTTAGTGGGGCAAGTGCTCAAAGTATTTCAGGTTCAGGTATAAATGCTTTCTGGAATGCACAATTAAGTTCAGGTAATTCGCTGGCCTTGGGTTCTGATATTACGGTCAATAATAATTTTGACCTTCTGTCAGGAACATTAGATACCCAGAATAGCCTCGCTAATATTAAAGGAAACTTACAGAATGATGGAACAACACAGACGACTTCAGGTAGTGGGGTAATTTTAAATGGTCTGTTGGATCAACAGGAGGTTTCCGGTACAGGTGTATTTGCGCGATTGACCATTGATAATACAAATGGTGTTGTAATGCCAACCCAATCAGCCTCTATCAGAATTATTGATCAATTAACGCTGGAAGATGGGGTGTTTGATATAGGTCGAAATCTTATGGTTTTGGAATCAGGTGCCTCATTTGACCCTGGGACTACTTATAGTGGTGACTACACTACTTCTAATATGGTTCAAACCAATTTATCATTTACCGATGCAGGTATAGAAAAATATTTTCCGGTCATATCATCTTCTACTGCCTTTACCTATCCGATTGGATCATTAGGCAAATACACACCGATTGTGTTTGATATAACTGAGAATGGAAATGGTAGTGGGTCTATTCGAGTTAAAGCTGCTGATGAACCACATATTTCAGTTCCATTAGCTGACCAGGGCAATGTTTTACAATATAACTGGACATTGGATGCTGATGGTATTGCTGCTTTTTCAGGCACTGCCATGATGTACTCTTATGATGGTGATGCAGTTGGCGATACGGCTTCATATTTTACTGGTAGAATCTTACTTGGTAGTTTAGATTGGAATCACTATAGTACAGATGACTTTAACGGTAGGGCAGATGATACAGATGTATCTGTTTTTAAATTTGGTAAAGAAGTAGAAGGTAGTATGGATGGAACAGATGATGCAGGTATTGATGGCGATTATACTGCTGGAGCTGCACTCCCGGTAAGTGTTCAGGCATTTGTTACCGTTACTGATGGCCCTTGGACAACTACAACAACATGGGCGACATATGATCCGGATACAGGGGGAATTGGTGACCCTGGCGTTGGAGTTCCTGCTGGAACAGGGCCACGAGGAGCAGTAGTATATGTAAATGATAATCTCTCCATTCCTGGTAATTTTGTGTCTGCGTATCGAACAGTTGTAAACTCAACTGGATCTATGTCAACAGGTAGTACTTTTGGGCATCGATTAGGTGATGTTAGTGGTGCCGGAGAAATAATACTCGAAAGTGGCGATCTCCCTGCTGGTGTATATGATGAGTTTTTTGGTAGTTCAGGTGGAACATTGAACTTTTCAGGAGATAAAACGCCGGGTGGATATGATATTTTAAGTGAAATTACAACTGTGAATAATTTAGTGCTTAGCGGCACTGGGGTTCGTAATTTTGCTAATTTGGATTTACAGTTATTAGGTGACTTATCCATACAAGGTTCGGTAGGAGTCGTCAACGAATATGATAAAAACATCTCAGTTCACGGAGATATTAGTTTTAATGGAGGTACGTTTGATGCACGTTATGGTAAGCTAATAATGAACGGATCTGTTCTTCAAAGTATTTCTGGTACTGAGAATTTCTCATCATCCAATGCACTTTACGATTTTGAAGTGAATTGTGCAGTTGGTGTTCAGATCGAAAATGATATAGAAGTTGATAATGTGTTAAAGCTCACCCAAGGTGTAGCTTATACCGATGCAGGAGGTAGTCTTACCATAATGAAGAGCACGGCTGATGCCTTTGAAGGAGGTGGAAATACGGCCTATGTTCAAGGTCCGCTAAGAAAATACATTACAGGTGGAGATAGCTTTACTTTTCCTTTGGGTGATGCTACCCGATATGGTGAGCTAGTCCTAGCTCCAGATGCCTCATCAACGGATATATGGGAGGCGCAATATTACAATCAGAATCCATTGAATAATGCTATACGTCCTATGGATCCTGATGATGATGGAACCGTTGCTTTTGTTAGTCATAACGAATATTGGAGGGCTAAAGCAGATGATGGTTCCGGCGGAGCTGATTTGACTCTTCGTTGGGATAATGCAAGTGGTGTACAGGCGAATAATGAACTAAGAATTGTGCAATGGACTTCAGCAGATGCTGCATGGAGAGAAGTGAGTGGAAGTGGGTATACGGTGGATGGTAATACTGGTACTGCAACACGTACATTTAGTTTAAATGAATTTACTTCCGAAGGGAATTATCTTACTTTTGGTGCAATAACAATTCCTTCTTTTACATGGCTTGGAACAACTGCCGATTGGTTTACAACTACGAATTGGGCTGGTGGAAATCTGCCGGCTGCCGGCACAAATATTTCCATTAATGCCTCGAGCAATGATCCGGAAATTAATACCAGTGATGTGGCACAGGTTAATGACTTAACCATCAGCTCTGGCGCTTCTTTAACTTTATTGGCTGGAGCACATATGACGATTAATGGTGATTTAACAACCAACGATGATAATTTAGTAATTCAAAACTCAAGTACATCGCCATCATCATTGATTACACATGGTGCAGTAAGCGATGCTACTGATAATACAAGTGGTAATGTTAAAGTAAATTGGACTTACGAAGCGCGTCGATACTGGTATATTGGACATTCAATCTCCAATCCGAACATTTCAAGCTATGAACAACTAGTGACAGATGGTAATGCCTATGTTTTATATGATTATCCGGCTGGTAGCTGGAATAATATAACCGGTGCAGGGGATGGCTTCCCGGATCCACTGAAGGGCTATTCTTTAAACCTGAGAGACAATACCAACAATACGGTCTCACATGTTGGACTATTAAATACCCTTGCTGTGTATTCAACACCTCTGACTGGAGGATGGCAGTTAGTAGCTAATCCGTATCCGTCATATTATCAATTGCCAAAACAAGATGCTTCGGGTGCCGATTTCGAGCATACAACTGGTTCGGTTTATGTACGAACAGGTTCTGATGCTGATAATCGATCCTTAGCGACTTTCAATACTTTAAACGGAATTGCCACACCTGAGGATTTTAATGGGGTGGTTGCGCCAGGTCAAAGTTTCTGGGTGAAAAAAGATACGGATGGTAATGTTGCTATGAGATCCGCAAATCGCTTACACGATACCAATCGTTCGTCCTTAAAATCGACCAAAAATGGTGAACTGGATGTTTTACGTATTAGCTTAAAAAATGAGCTCGCTATAGATGAAACGGTGCTAGCGCTGCGAGATAATGGAATCGAGGACTTTAGCCGTATGGATTCTGAACAACGATTTGAGTCAGCGAATGCCATCTCCTATATTTATTCGCAAAAATCGGATAAAAATGCAGTGATTAATGTATTGCCAAATGGTAGGAGTGAATATGAGGTTATACTTGGTATAAAAGCGCAGGAAGGAAATCATCAATTGAGTATTAAAGGTATTGATGGTTTAAGTCAGGGCTATAATGTTTCTATTGAAGATAAGTTCTTGGGCACCTTAACGCCAATGACTGAATTATCAACTTATGAGTTTAGTAGTGTAGTGGGATCTGATAATGACCGATTTGTTTTGCATTTGAATCATGTCGCCACAGATATTGAAGATGGAGAATATGATGCTGCAAACAAGAAAGTTTCTGTCATTCTTAGGAATGAAAGTATCCTTGAGATAGAATGTGACTGGGAGGAAGATAGTAAATCGGTTGAACTATACTCTTTGTCAGGTGCAAAATTGATGAACGAGGAAATGAAAGGTAAAAAGTTTACCAAGGAATTAAACCTTCAAACTGGCATATATTTAATAAAGGTGTATAGCAAGAATAATAGCTATCAAACTAAAGTATTTATTGAATAATCGTACTTAGATATAAAAGTAAAAGGCCTTCGCTTATTGAACGAAGGCCTTTTCTTTTTATATAATATCTTGCATTACCTTTGATAGTTCATCAAGTGCAACCGGTTTTTGAAGTACGGCTTTTGCGCCAAGATATGAACAGGTTTGCAGCATATCCTCATCTTCATCGCCTGTTACTATAACGACAGGAACTCCCAGCCATTCTTCCTGAATTTCTTCCAATATGGTGATGCCATCTTTCTGTGGCATATGAATATCCAGGAGTACCAAATCTGGATGATTTTTTACGATCTTCTGCCAACCGTCTTTGCCATCAGTTGCTTCAGTAATATTAACATCAAAGTTTAGCAGCATTGATTTTAAGGCTTGTCGTGTATCTACTGCATCATCTACGATTAGAATGTTTTTCATATTTATTACATTATATATATGGATAATGTGTTGCGTTGGTTGTATGAAGATCAGCATTATTTATAAACAATACAAGAGGCGGATTGCGTATCTACTATAATGGTAGCTTTTAATTGACCAATGATATTTTTACTTTCATCAGTGACTAATTGTCATTCGTAAAAGAGAATGTCCTCTCTGGTAGATCTAGTAAACTAAAGGCAGTGTCTTGCGTAAAAATGTTAATATTGCACAAATTTTTGTTTTTTAAACATTGTGCAAGTCAGTTTCGACAGTGCATACAGTTCTGTGGACCTAGATATTTATGAAATTAGAAAATCGCAACATATGATTAAGTTTTACTCTGTTTTGGGGAATAAAGTAAAAAGTATTTCAAAAGTTTTATCAGTTATTTTGTTTTGTTCGTTAATGTCATTTAGTTCAGCATTAGCACAAAAAACTTTTAACGGTAGTACAAATAACAATTGGAATGTTGATGCCAACTGGACCCCTTCAGGCGTACCGATTGCAACAGATGATGTTATTATTCCGGATGGAGCTAATGTGATCTTAGATTTGGCATCGACAAGTATTGCAAGTTTAAGCTTTGCTGATGGTGGTTCAAGTCCTACTAGTATAAGTCTTGGTCTAAATGCTCTGATTGTATCCGGAGATATTACTTTGGGTATTCCTGCTGCAGATGCTGGTGATCAATATTTAAATGTTGATGATGGAACATTAACAGCTACTAATATTACCTTACCTAATACAGGGGATGATACTTTTGATACTGAAGTTACAATAAAGGATGGAACAATTACTGTTTCAGGTGATATAGTAATGAATGATGGGGATCGGAATAGGGTTAGTTCAACAGGAATAGGTACAATTAATATAGGAGGTATTTTCACTGGTGGAGCATTTGCGCGTGGCTCTTCAACTGTTAACTATAATGGTGCAGGAGATCAAACGGTAAGAAACTATAGCTATCATAATTTGACTGTCTCTAATAGTGGGATTAAAACTATGAGTAATAGTTTTAGTGTTTATGGCACCTTAACGGTTGGTGCTTTGCTGGATGTTGCTAACAGGCAGCTGAGAATTCGCAAT
The DNA here is from genome assembly GCA_947503525.1 of uncultured Carboxylicivirga sp. Taxonomy (GTDB): domain Bacteria; phylum Bacteroidota; class Bacteroidia; order Bacteroidales; family Marinilabiliaceae; genus Carboxylicivirga. Next base: position 1,341,796 of record CANNEA010000002.1, read on the forward strand.
AATGGAACCATTGAGCCGGAAACTTCTTATGGCCCCAATGCTATGATCGATTTATCCGGTACAGGTTACATACGTATGGACGCTAATACAGAACCAGAGTGGGCTATAACTTACCCCGTTGGTGCCAATGGTGATTATACTCCTTTTAATTTAACATCCATAAGTGGAACAGATATTAACGGAACTTTATATATACGTTTAAATACAGTAAGACATCCTTTAACTGTAGGAGCTAATAACACCTTAACAAAGTATTGGAACATCAGAGAAAGTGGTTTAAATATTACTTCTGCATCAGGTGACTTTATATATTCGGATAATGATGCTCAGGCTCCTATCAATGAAATTAACCTGACAAAGGTGGGGTGGTTTGATGGAAGTACTTGGGTTGATCTTTCAGCTAGTTCTTCAATTAATCACGGATCTAATACCTTTAGCTTTACAAATGTGGCTGGTTTGGGTAATGATTGGACGATTGGAGAAGCAACTGGTTGTTTTGATGGCTTACCAAGTGGACGCTATACTGTTCAGGATGGAGCATGGCAAAGTGCTTCTACCTGGAATGGGAATACCGTATTGTTAGATGATGGAACAGAAGATATAACCATTTTCCATAGCGTAACTCCTGGTGATTCATATACAACTGCTAATGTTAATAGTTTAAAAGTTGAAGAGGATGGATATCTTAATGTTCATCGAACGAACTTTACTGTTATTGGAGATTTTGATATAGATGGAGATGTAAGAGACTCTAGAACCGAAGGAGGAGCCCTCAATGTTGGAGGTAATTTAAACATTGGAGTTACTGGAACTTATAATGCGGAATATAGTAATCCTGTTATAACTGGAGCCGTAAATATAGCTGGTGCATTTAGAGCCAATCAAACACGTACATTTAGTATAGGAACGGATTTAAATGTGCTTGCAGGTGGAACATGTAATTTGGAATCCAGTCAAATGACTATTACTGGAAATGTTAATGTTGATGGAAATATCAACGATAGCAATACCAATGGTTTTTTAAATGTTGGAGGTAGTGTGATTGTTAATTCTACCGGAACATTTGACTTGCAAAATGTCACAGTTGATATAACAGGCACTACGACTGTAGATGGATTGTTAACTGACATGGATGGGGATGGAAGTACAGTATTTAATGGTTTGCTAACTATTAATGCCTCAGGGACTTTTAGTTCAAATAATTATGATTTCACCTATTTAGGAGGTTTGGAGAATAATGGAACCTTTACTAACTCATCCAACTACATTTTTGATCATGATGTTACCATCTCTGGTAATTCAGAATTGCAGTTTACCAATGATTTATACATTGCTGATAATGTAACGCTGACAAATCAGAATACTGGTGGTTTAAGTGTTATTGATGTTATCGATGGTCAGGGAGCCAATGCTACCCTAATTAATAGTGGAGTAATAAACTATAATGATTATGCTCGAATTCCAATGTTAACTGGGTTATTAGATTGTTCCAGTTTTCCGAATACCTTCAATTACAATAGTAGTAATCGTCAATATATTAAAGCCATCTCATATTATAACCTGAATTGTGCCAATAATGATGATAAAGAACTTCAGGGCACAACAACCGTACTCAATAGTTTAGGCACATTTGGGACGGCAGATTTTGAGTGTAATGGGAATGATCTTATAATAAGTGGAACGGTTGCTCATGCATCAACAGGTGTATTTACAACAGGAGCAAATATTGTAACTTATAATGGAGCGTTAGATCAAAGTATACTACCAATAAGCTATGCAGGCAATTTGATAACAGAAGGATCTGGTATCAAATCAATACAGGGCGCTACCTCAGTAACAGGCTCTGTAACTGTTCAAGGAACATCTACCTTATCACTTAATTCAAATACATTTACACCGGCAAATTCAGTATCCGTAAGTAATGGAGCAACATTAAATGTTGGTGATAACTCTACTTTGGAATTGGCTGATGCGGCAACACTAACCAATAATGGTACTCTTCAAATCGTAGGTAGCGCGGGTAACCCGGCTACCATTACCACATCAGGCAGTGGAGGCTATTTGATTAATCAGTCAAGTGCTGGCGCTGAAATTCATGCCAACTATGCGGTGTTTGATGCAACTGGCGGTATTACTATTTCTGATGGTATAGTTGATGCCACCAATAACTTTAGCAATACAACATTTACAAATGGTACAGGTCAGGAATATTTAAAGTTGAGTAATTTAGACCCAATTGGTGGATTAAACAATATTCAAAGTACGGTATTTGAAGCCGGACCAAGCTATAATGTCTCGCGTACTGCCGGTACGGCAACTGTTAACTTCTATCAGGCAACAGGAGCTTTAGCTGGTGAAAACTACGATAATGATAATGGTAATCCGGGTACATTGATTGAATGGCTTGATCCAACATCGGTATATTATTCAACGGGTAATGTTTCGGCCGGGTTAACAGCCAGTTGGACACGTAATCCGGATGGTTCCGGGGGTAACCCTTCAAGTCTTACAGACGGGACTGCTACTTTAATCGTTCAGGATGGACATACTGTAACTCTTGATAACAACGGTGATTTAGATATCAACAAACTGATTGTTGGAGAAGGAACTTCCGGGATATTCCAAATTGGAGGTGATGCCACTCAAAAGATTCTAATCATTAAGGAATTACTGGAAGTTCAGTCAGGAGCTCAACTTATTCCATCTTCAGATGGCTCACCTGCTCATATTTTACGTTTGTATGGTAATATGGTTAATAATGGAACCGTTGATTTACGCGCCTCATTTACTTCGGTGGTTAATACTGAGTTGTATGGCAATATGGAGATACAAGGTAGCAATACGCCATCATTTAACGATATTACTTTTGCAGCCGGGAGTTCAGTCTTAACAGGAGTGGCACTTGATATTAAGCGTAATGTATACCTCGAAACAGGAGCTGTGTTTAATGATGGGGGATTAAATCATACCATTACTTATAACTGGATTAATAATGGCGGAACTTATACTTCCTCAGGCTCATTAGAGTTTATTGGAACAACTTCTCAAATCATTCAAACAGGTTTTCCAACCACATTTAATAATGTGCTATTTAGCAGTGGAGGCTTAAATGCTATAAAAGAATCTATCACGGCTACGGGTAATTTTGATGTGACCAATGGAACACGAATTTCCGCTGGTGATGTTGTCGTAACGATAGACGGGAATTTTAATATAGAAGCCGGTACAGAATATATACAAGCTCAAAACACCACAAGTTTTAATGGTACCAATGCTCAAGCAATCACCTTGGCTGGAACAACCGCTTTTAATAATATATACTTTAATAATGGGGGAGCCAATAAAAAGACTGTAACAGGAAATATAAATGCGTCAAACCTTCTTCGTATTTACCCTGGAGCAACAGTTGACGGAACAGGTGACCATGTGATTAATAATGGTGTTAGAGTTGATGGAACTTGTGAGTTCTCAGGTATTATAACCATGCGTGGCGGATACTTACAATCGAATAATGCAACACCAGCCGTATTTACACTTGGTACTGCACAACTAAACATTGAAGGAGCAGTTACTTTACGCCATACTTCAGGTGGGGTAAACCAATTGGCGGTAACGGTAATGGAAGATGTATTGATTCAAAATGGAGGTTATCTGGTTCTTGGTGAAGGAGCGGAATTAATTGGACAAGCGACAAAGCAGCTATCGATTGCACCGGGCCGATCATTATATATTCGAGGTGCCGATAACTTCCCAGGTGGCTTTGGGACCTATAATTTTGATCCTACTGCTTGGGTGCGCTATGATGGCGGTATTGATCAAGTCATAAGAGGTGGTTTCACTTATGGTCAGTTGCAATTAAGCTCAAATACGAAAACTGCAGATGGCCCGATTACAATTACTGGTGAGTTAGAATTAAGAAATTCAGTAGTATTTAATTTGGGTGGATTTAATCATATGTTTTCAGGAACCCGAATTGATAATGGCACCGGAGCCAATGGTACAATTGATGGTGTAGGTTCTACTTTGACTATTGGGGGTACTGATGCGAATCAAACCATTGAAGCTTCTGGTAGTGGATATTATTTATTCGAAAATCTAATTGTAGAGCAAAGTGCAGCTACTCAAACTCGCACCAAAACTTTTGATTCAGGTGTTGATCTTCGTATCAATAATGACTTTACCATCCAAAATACTGGAGGTACAGCTGCAATAGGACTGATTGTTAGAATGAATGATGTCAACATCAATAATAGCACGGCTAATTCAGCCAATGATTTTAGTCTGGGTGCCTATTGTGAGTTGCAGACCACTAATGAATATTTTGGTGCGAATGTGATAGATGCTTTCACCAACACAAAAACATTTGACTTAAATAGTACGGTTTATTACAACTTAAACGGGGAGCAATATTTAGCCGATGGTATAAGCTACGGTAATGTTAAACTTTATGCTGGTGATAAACGTGCAGAAGGTAACCTGGTGATCAAAGGCAACTTCTTGCAAAATGGAAGTAATGCATATGTTTTTTACGATGGAGGCTTTATGCACACCATATCTGGTGATTGGTTACTTAACCGGGCTGCGGGATATGACGCCGTATCCGCAACGGGAACCATCATATTTGACGGTGTTGATCAGGATATTGACGGGGATAATTTTTACAATATTGAAATAGCCAATTCAGGATCAGCCAATTTGTATCGCTCGTTGGTGATATATAATGATTTAACGGTACGCAATGGAAGTACTTTTGTGCCAGCCACTCTTAATATGACAATAGGTGGTGGTTTTACAGTAGAAGAGGGTGGAGTATATACGCAGTCTACAGGTACAACAACTTTTAATGGATTAGCAGATCAAACTATTAATGTAAGTTCAGCCAGTACAATTGGTAACTTTATTATTAATAAGCCAAATCCTGGAGGACATACCTTAACGGTTGCATCTACTAATGCTGAGTTACATATTAATGGTAATACAGATATTTATTCGCAAGCGGGTATATTAGATGTTACAAATCAAACCGTTTACCTGGGAGGTAGATTCTATGTTTATGATTTTCCCGCTACAACGAATTTTATTTCTACCGGTAGTAAGTTAATTTTTAATGGATCCAGTAATCAGAGGGTAAGAACGTATCATGATCAGCGATTGCTTTTTAATGATGTTGAATTCAGTGGTACAGGTGGTGCAATATTTGATTATTCAAATCCAAATCCGGAACTAGCACTTAATGAATATGAGTTTTTAGGTGATTTTGAAATTAATGGATCGGTAGTTAATGCCTATAATATCAATTTATATGTCCAAGGTGATTGGATAAATAATGGGACCTTCCAACATGCCAGAACAGTTTATTTCGATGGTGTTGATCAGGATATTAGTTCCTCATCATTTAATATTGTTAATTTTAGAGGAGCCGTTGCTGGAACGAAAACCTTATCCGGAGGATTAACTGTTAATTATGATTTAACCATTGATGAAGCAGCAACACTTTCTGCCGGAATAAATAATATTTCTGTGGGCCGAACCTGGCGAAATGAATCTGCAAGTGGAGTCTTCAATCCTGGAACTGGGAAGGTTGTTTTTGATGCCAGTCATACGGCCCGATTCTATACCGGTACAACAACTGGAAGCCAGGCTGGTAAAATATTTAATGCAATTGATATTAACAAGTCAGGAACCATTACACTTGATGGCGATTTGATTGTGGCTAACGATTTTAATATCAATTCCGGAACATTTTCAACAAGTGATAAAGATCTATGGGTAGGCGGTGATTTTGTAAATGCTTCTACCTATTCGGTTGGTACAGGAAGTGCCTTAACATTAAATGCAAGTGGTGGCACGCATATTTTTAACCCAGGTGGAGCAATAGTACGCGAACTGATAATTAATGCCCCGGCTGCTGTATATGAGCAACAAGGCGATTTCACTATTCGAACTGTTGATATGCAAATCAATGCCGGTGAGTTGAAAATGAACGACAATAAAATCAGAATAAATGATAACGGTCGTTCCATTAATATAAATGGTGGGATATTAAGAATGGCTGCTGGTGCTGAACTTGAGTTTTCTTATACCCAGAGTCTTAATATGAGTTCAGGAGAACTGCACATGGTAGGTGTTGACGGTAATGAAGCCAAGTTAGTAAATGTGGATGGTTCTCGTCTTTTCTCAGTTAATGTAACAGGAGGTACTGTATACGCCCAATACTATAGAATACAACAAGGTAATTTAACAATAGGTGCCGGAGCATCATTGGATGCAACAAATAATTTAAGTAATGCTACCTATACCAATGGATCTGGTTCTGGAGCTTATTTGACATTAACTGATTTGGATCTTGGTGCAGGTTTGGCAGTTAATAATGTGATATTCCAAGCTGGACCAGCAATTAATATTTCACGAACGTCAGGTAACGGAACCATAACTGTTCAGGATGCATCTGGTGGTCTGGCTGGAGAGCTTTACGAGGAAGATAATGGATCACCTGGGACATTAATTGACTGGACTTTCCCGGCAGGTTTCTTCTGGGATGGAGAGGCTGCAAATGGCTTATGGCATTCAGCGGCCAACTGGTCTGGAAATACAGTTCCGGGAACAGATGATATCGTTTATCTCGATCATCAATATGTAGCAGGCCCTTATGCAATAAGTATAGATGGAAATGCAGATTGTAATCGTTTAAACCTTAATGGTACAGGTTTATCAGTTACCGTTGAAAGTATTCGTACGCTTAATGTAGCCCAACATGTAAATATTGGTGTTGGTAATACCTTGACTCAGGCTGACAATACAACGATGATTAATGTTGGTCAGAACTGGACTAACCTGGGAACATATAATCATGGCAATTCAACCTTGACATTTAATGGTACTGGAGGTAGTTTCAACTTTTATAGTGGTGGAACTGGCGCTGGAAAGACGTTCTATGATTTAGTAATAAATGCTGATGCATCAGTATATGCCTTAGATTTACCAATTCTGGTGGAGAATGATTTAACCATTAGTAAGGGAACATTGGATTTAGCATCTCAAAATAATGATATCATTGTTCAGGGCGACTGGTTATTAGATCAAGCCAATGGTGGGGTATTTATACCTTCATCTGCTGATGTTACATTTAATGGAGTTGATCAAAGTATTACAAATGGTACATTCTACAACCTAATAATAAATGGAAGCGGAACAACTAGTTTAAATAGTAATATTGCCGTTGACCATGATGTTACGCTTCAGGCGTCTTCAATTTTTGATGCGCAGTTCTACAATTTATTCGTAAGGGAAGATTGGGTGAATAATGGCGGTACATTTACTCAAACAGGATTAGGTACTGTTGTGTTTGATGGAACAGCAACACAATTAATCGAAAATGGAACAGCTTCTACCACATTTAATAATTTGACCTTCTCCAATGGGGGTGGGAAGTTTTTAAATGGTGACATACTTGTCAATAGTGATGTGCTCATAAATAATACCAGTGGTACGGTTAATCTAAGAGATAATACCATTACGGGTGTTGGTGCAAGTAATACCTTTACCAACAACCGTTACATGCAGATAGAGGGAGCCGATAACTTCCCTTCAACATTTGAAACGCTTAACCTACCAGCAAGTAGTAGGGTTTATTATTTCTCTGATATCGATCAGAATATATACCCAACAACATATGGAACGGTTTATTTACGACGTTTAACGGACGGTATGTCCACAAAAACGGCTACGGGAGATTTTGCAGTGCTTGGAAGTTTAAATATCGATCAGGCTACTCGAAATATTACATTAGATATGGCAACTAACGACGCCAACCTAAGCTTAACCGGTAACCTTGGTTTTGTGGCAGGAAATGTTATTGATTGGGGTACTGGAAATTCGACACTTGAGCATGTTGGTGGAGGATGGAATATTGATGCTGATATTCCAAATTTCAATAATTTGATTTTATCCGGAACGGGAGATAAATATACCTATGGTGATTTATTGATAACTGGCGACTTGACAGTTAAAACTGGTATTGATCTGATGCTGTACGCTAATAACAGGGATAATTTCAGAATCCTTACTGGAGCAGCAGGAGGTACAATGACCATGGAGACTGGCGCCAGAACCTTGGTAACTCGTCCTGCAAGTAGTGGTGTGGCCTTCCCTGAAGGTTTTGGTACCTATGATTTTAATGCCAATAGTACCTTCCAGCTGAATAGTAATAATAATGTGCCTCAGACGGTTTATACCGGAGGTGGAATTACTTATGGTAATCTAACGTTCAGTTATACCAAGCTTGTAGAATCAGATGGTACGGCCACATTGGATGTGGATGGTAACTTCGATATGGGATCTTGTACTTATAATGATAATGGTCAGAATATGGCTGTTGCAGGAGCCAATGTATATATAACAAGATACACGCCTACGGATCCTTCTATTACACTTACGCTTGATGGGCAAAGAGATCAGAGGGTTGATGATGATGTGGATAATACCTTGGATTTACCAACAGTTGTTTGTTCTGGATCTGGTGTAAAGACAATTGGCTGGGGTAATGAGCCTGTAACCATCAGCGGTAATATGATTATAAACTCTGGTCTTACAGCTACTTCAGCAAGGAATATTACTTTCACAGGAGCTAATTGGTTAAACTCAGGGATTTATACTCAAACGGGTGGTAGTTTAACATTTAGTGGAGCTCAGGATCAGGTGATTGATGCAGGAGCTTCTGACCCATTGAACTATTTTAGAGACCTGTATTTTACGGGAGCATTTAATCGTACTTTCGTAATTGAAGGAGCAGACATTAATGGTTCAATATCAATTACTGATGCAACGGTTGATTTAGGAACATATGATTATACTATTTCCGGTCATATTAATAATGTAAGTGGTGGTACTTTATTAAGTGCAAATGCTAATATTACTTTGGATGGTGGAACCCAGGATATTTACAGCACTGACTTTAGTGCGAATGATATCTTCATGACAGGATCAGGTGATAAACGAATGAGATCCAACTGGATGGTTGGCCGTCATCTTGAAATTGACGCAGGAGTTCGTTTACATGCCCGACCATCATCCACATCATGGAATATTAATCTGGGAGGTAACTGGACAAATAATGGAACATTCCTTGATTATACTTCAACGGTAACATTTGATGGTACAATTCCTGTTATTCTTGTTCAAAGTGGTGGATCAGATTTCTATAATGTGGAATTTTCTCCCGCTTCAACTGTTGAATATCGATTAATGAGTGCAAGCACCAGGTTTGCCAATGTAATGAATGTGAATACAGACGCAAATTTAAATTTAAACGGACAAACATTATATATTGGTAGAAATGGAGCCAGTGAGAGAATACATACCGTAGATGGTACATTATCGATCAATGCCGATGCATTCCTATATGTGAATAACGATGCACAATCGACCATTAATGTCAATGGAAGATTGAACGTAGTAGGTTCAAGCACATCAAATGTGGCAAGCCTATCAAGCGAAACCACATCTACAAATAGAAACAAAACCTTAATTAACGTAACGGCAGGTGCAACCTTTGCCGCTCGCTACTACTTAATAGAGTACATTGCTGATTCAGGTATTAACCTAATGGAAAATTCATTGATTGATCCAGTCAATAACCTTTCGGATGGAACATGGATGAATTTACGCGATCAGAATGGAGCGAGGTATCTGACATTAGAATCGGATTACAATGGTACAATCAATAATATTTCGTTTAACTACTCAGGTGTACCAACGCAAGGTCGTCATTATAATGTGCAGCGAAAGCTGGCAAGTGATGCGATTACCTTTGCAAATGTAACCGGAGCCATTGGCTCATTCCGATTTGAAGATGATGTTAATCCACCTTCAGATGTGGATGGTCTACTTAGATGGCCTCCTATTACCGAATCTTATTGGACAGGTGCCTTAGATCAGGATTGGCATAAGGATGGTAACTGGGATAACGGTGTACCTTCAGCGACCATTGATGCTATCATTCCTGATGTGAGTGCGGGAAGTGGTAATAGTCCAATAATCTTCACAAGTGATGCGGATATACGAAATCTTAATATAACAGATGGGTTGCTTGAACTGGAGAGCAATCGTAATATCGTTACTGCTGGTGATGTGTCCATTTCTGACGGATTCTTAGCAGTGAAGAATGCAGCTAGTAAAATCACAGTAGGTGGTGACTGGCTTATTGGTACACAAGGTAACTTTGATCATGGAGACGGAACAGTTGAGTTTAATTCAGCTAACGGATCTATTTCTATTGTTCCGGGAAGTTCTAATTTCTATAACCTTAGTATCAATAATGCCTTGTCCTCATTTGAAACAGTTGGATCAACTTTAAACATTGAAGGTGATCTTCAGATACTAAATGGTGTATTTGCCCCAGCTACGAATAACTATACCATCAATTTGTATGGTGACTATACAATAACCAACGGAAGTTATAATACGTCCAATGCAAGTGGTGGAACAATAGAACTATTAGCTGCAGGCAACCAATCTATTTCAGAAGGTGTATTCCCTAACATGATTGTTGGGGGTACCGGAGATAAGTTATTCTCTGGTAATGTTGAAGTTAAAGGTAATACAACCATCAATTCTGCATTGAGGGCGCAAGCCGGATCAACAATTGTATTTGAAGGAAATATGCAAATTAATGCCTCGGGTACATTTGATGATGGCGGTGAAACGCATGAATTCAAAGGGGTTAATTGGTATGGTGATGGAGCCTATGAAGGAAATGGTACAATAAGCTTTACAAGAACCAGCAGTGATCAGAATGTTTATGCTTCTACATTTAATAATGTAGATGTTAACTGTTCAACTGAGCGCTTTATTCTACAAGAGAATGTAACTGTAAATGGCGATTTGATCATACGTACAGGAATTGATCGAGTAGATTTACAAACTAATACCATTACAGGTGCCGGTACAATGACAGCTGAGAGTGGGGTTAATATCTATGTTTATGGAAATGATAATTTCCCTAAAGGATTTGCTAGTTATGATTTAGCAACGACAAGTACAACGCGCTACGAAGGTTCTTCGGATCAGTTAATTGAAGGGGTATCCTATGGTAATCTAACTTTAGTTAATGCGAATACCAAGACCTTGAATGGAGATACAGAGGTTAAGCGTCAGTTAACTTTTAATGCAGCAACGCTTGATGTTAGTGCAAGTAACTATAGTTTAACGGTTGGAGCTTATTGGGAAAACAGGAGCACAGGTACTTTTATCTGTAGAAGTGGTGAAGTTATTTTTAACGGATCGGCAAATCAATACATTCGCTTCGAAGGTGGTAATTTAAATGAATTTTATGACCTGACTGTTAGCGGATCAGCATCTGTTATTGCCAATAATAATACTTCCAATGACTTTATTGTCAAAAATAACCTAAATGTGACTAGTGGTTTTTTCCATGCAGCAGGCAGAACCATTTATGTTGGTGGTGATTTCTTGGCAACCGCTTCAGGTCGATTTACGAATGATCAAGGAACAATCTATCTAAACAGGGCGAGTGGAACTGCCAATGTAGGACTAAATGGTTCACGTCTTCTTAATCTGACCATTAATTCAGGAGCATTCTATTCAATGCAGGATGAGATAAACTTGATTGGTAGCTTTAACTTATTGTCCGGAACATTTAATGGTAATGGTCAAACTGTTAATATGGGTAATGGAAGTGGCGATGCTATTAATATTGAAGATTTATATATTGTAGGTCCTAGTGGTGTATTAGGTATTGGTAACACAACAACCTTAAATGTATCGGCAACAGGTCGTCTTGAGGTTGTAGGTAATGGTACCGGTATTGCCCGGGTAACAAATAACTCATCAGGAGGTAGATACAATTTCACAGTTGATGGTGAAATTGCAGCTCAAAATTATTTGTTTGAGTACATGTCTAATACAGGTATTTATTTATCACCGAGTTCAACTATTGATGCCACTTATCACTTTAGTGAAGGAACTTTCTCGAATGGAACTACTACAGGTCCATTATTCAGAATCGAGAATACGCAATCCTTTACAGGAGCTAGTCGAATAGAGAATGTTTCTTTCCCGAATAATCCGGGTGGAAGTTCTAATAATGTAGCTAAGTATAGCGCTGTAAGTGGAGACCTTGAGTTTTACAATGCCACTGGTGTTTTTGCAGGAGAGACCTTCGATAATGATCCGAATAATTTAATTACATGGACTGGGCCGGTACAATTAACATGGAATGGTTCTGTAGGATCGGATTGGAACAATGCCAATAACTGGACACCAAGTTCAGGTGGACCAATTGTTCCAAGTTCTGCGAATAATGTAATTATAGCGAGTGGAGGAAGTATTGTTAACTTCCCTATCCTTACCATTTCGGGTCAGGAAACTGGCAACTTAACAGTTAATAGTGGAGCATCAATATTATTGAATACCGATGCAGATGCTGGAGCTGTTGATTTAGATGTGCAAGGTGACTTTATCATAAATGGAGCTTTAAGTTCAACAACAGTTGATGATTATATAAGTGTAACTGGAAACTGGACGAATACAGGTACTGTTGACATGAAAGGAAATGTTACATTTAATGGTACAGGTGGAGCCAAAGTAATTAATAACAACAACTACGATTTTTACAGTATAACGATTGCTGGAACAAGTCAGTATCAGTTAGGTCGTAATACAACTGTTAATAATAATGTTGTCATTGCATCAGGAGCAACTTTTGATGTTGGCCCTGCTGATTATACATTAACGATTCTGGGAGATTTTACAAATGCTGGTAGTTTCAATGCTCAGGCAGGTACTGTTAAATTCATATCTTCTAGTGGTCCGGTTTCAATAAGTTCAGGAGGTTCACCATTCTATCGAATGGAAGCAGATGGAGTAGGTGTTAGCTTTAACATGCTGGATGATATATGGGCGCAGCGCGAACTTAAGATTACCAATGGTACATTTGATTTGGGAGTCAATACTTTAAGAATAGGAAATGGAATCACTGGTGATAATGTTTTAGTTTCCGGATTACTTAAGGTAAACGCCGGAGCTACTCTCGATATGGGTAATAACTCAAAACTTGATGTTAATCCGGGTGGCGAAATAGAGCTCTTAGGTACTGATGATGCCAATAGAGCAACATTAACAAGTAGCACCTCAGGTCGTTATTCGTTTGATGTTAACTCAGGTGCCTCTATTAAAGCAGGATTTTATCAGGTAGAATATACCGATGCGGATGGATTGTATATGCATCCTGGCGCAAACATTGATGCAACATATAATTTATCAGATGGAATATTCTCTAACGGATTCCCTGGATCAGGTAGTTATATGACCTTATTACATGAAATGGGAGCAAGTGAAACATTAAGGAATCTTGTATTTAATGCTGGTCCTTCTTATAATGTTACACGTACTTCGGGAACAACCATATTCCATTTTGAGGATGCAAGTGGTGACTTGGGAAGTTATTTAAATGAGAAAGATGAAGAGGCTGTGCCAAGTCCATCATCCGGATTGTTAAGATGGCCATTTGTTCAACTATATACCTGGGAAGGAGATACGGACAGTGATTGGTTTACTGCATCTAACTGGTTTAATGATCAGTTACCCGTTTTAACATCCGATGTTACCATTCCATCTACAGCTAATGATCCCGTTATTGATGATCGTACTGAGGTTTCAATACATGGTATCACAATTGAAGCTGGCGCTACTTTAACATTACAAAGTGGGTCAAGAGCTGTTATTGAAGGTGATATTTCAACATCTGATGGTCTGATTCTGGAAAATACTGATGTCAAGCCGTCGTCCTTTATTCATAATGGTGTGATGACTGGTAATACTCAGGTGAAATGGACCTATCCAATGCGAAGATACTGGTATGTTGGACATTCTATTACGGGTGTAACGATGGCAGAATACGATGTGGCTTATACATCGCCAAATGATTATGTGATGTATAGATATACTAGTGATTGGGTAAGTATCGGTAAAACGGCATATACATTCTCTGATCCTTTGGAGGGTTATTCATTAAATACCAAAGATGGAGGCGAGGTAACAACAACAGGAGTTCTTAATAATGGAAATTATACAAGGGGTATTAACAACGGATGGTCATTAATGGCTAATCCATATCCTTCGTACATTGATATTAGCAATACGGGAGAATGGGATTTAGCATCTGCTGATCAATCCATTTATATTAATACGGATATATCGCCAGGAGTAAGAGGTTTTACGACTTATAATATTCTTACAGGCTTAAGTTCTCCATCCAGTCCGGATGCTAAATTCATAGCACCTGGGCAATCATTCTGGGTAAGAGGTCGTGTAGATGCAGAAACATTCCGTTTATACAATGGCGCTCGTACAAATAGTACATCTTCTGTTCTTAAGGTTGCGGGAAGTGAACCGGATGTTATTCGTCTTACTCTAAATAATAAGAATGCTTCAGATGAATTGGTAATTGCACTTCGTAATTATGGTGGTGAATCAATTTCGAAATATGATTCTCATAAAAAGCTAAGTAGAAATAAAAATTTGGCTGAGATCTATTCCATAAAAGATGATTCTCCGGTAGTTATTGATGTGCGAAGCAATGTTTCTGAACAATTAAGTATCCCTGTAGGAATAGTTGTTGGGGAAAATGCAACTGAGGAGCTATCAGTTGAAGTAGCCAATATTGATCAGTTTATCCCTCAAACAGATATTATGCTGGAAGATAAGGTGACTGGCGAACTTCATGATTTACGTTCTTTGAATAAAGTTAATTTTACTTCATCAGCAACAACTGGAGTTGAGCGTTTCGTATTGCATATTAATAGCGTTACAACAGGAGACCATGAACAATTGGCTAAAGACCTTTATGGCATTTCTACATTGATTCGTGAAAAGTCCATTTTAGAAATAGACTGTAAACTAAGGTCGAATCAGGAAAGAATGGTTAGAGTTTTTGCTTTGAGTGGTGAATTAATCACTAAAGATTCTTTCCTAGGAGACTTCTATACTAAACCATTGCCATTTAAAACCGGAGTGTATTTAGTTCAGGTGATTTGCGGTAATGAAAGGTATGAAAAGAAGGTAGTGATAAGTCAATAGATAAAGATAGATTTTTATGGAAATGGCTGCTTCAGTATTGAGGCAGCCATTTTTATCTTAGGAGACCATTAAATTGTTTTATAGTTAGTAGTTAAACTTGAAAACATTCCTATTATCACAATAGATAAAAATCTATTAAGGGAATCAGGTACTGATGCGGTAATATCAATTTATACTCTAACAAATGAGTCAATCAAGCAACTTTCTGTTGAAAATGAACGATCAGAAATACGCTTACCGGAATCCACTGGGATCTATTTGATCAACGTTCTGGTTGGAGAACAAAGTAAATCAAAAAAGATGTTGACCGAAATTTAAGCTTATATCCATATAACTTATAAGCCGAAGAATAGATTTTCTTTGGCTTTTTCATTTTCTAACACCCATGTATAAAGCAAGTTTGCTGTGGGACTAAAAATAACTTCAAAAAACATTGAGTTTGCATTTGCAATTAAGAAATAAAGTTCTTTAATTTGCACCCGCTTTGAGAGAAACGGATGGTGTTTTTCGGGAACTAAAGACGAGAGTTTACAGGGGGAAGCGGATTTTTTGAGGCCAGAGTTTAGGGTTAGATTACGGAGTTAGGGAAGCTGTATTAAATAGCAATTTCCGGCTCGGATAAAAACTTTAAAAAAAGGTGAAAAAACATTTGGAAAGGAGCTTAAAAAGTTCTTACCTTTGTCGCCGCTTCAAACGGAAGCAAGCGAGAGAATATCAGATATAATGGTTTTAAAGTCAGTTCGATTCTGGCGGTATCGCATTAAGCGTTTAGCTTAAAAAGATCTTT
>CANNEA010000003.1 GCA_947503525.1 uncultured Carboxylicivirga sp.
ATAAAACACATTATCTAAAGCTGTATTGCTTTTTTGTCTAATGACAAGGTTACGCAATGTAACGTTTACAGTCTAAGTAATAAAGCTCTTTATATGGCTCTCCTCTTTTTTATATGAGGAGAGCTGATTAGCAGCTTTCAAAATACATAAACTACTAATGGAAGTTATATGGATATGCTTTTTGTTTTATAACTAGTGTGTTGTAAAAATTGAAATATTAAAACTCTCCTCCTTGTTATGGAGGAGAGTTGATTAGCATGAATAAATCACATTATCTAAAGCTGTATTACTTTTTTTCTAATGACAAGGTCACAAGTAATGTAACGTTTACAGTCTAAGCAATAAAGCTCTTTATATGGCTCTCCTCCTTTTAAAGGAGGAGTACCTCGACGAAGGAGAGGGGAGGTGGTTTTTATATCATTTTTATGCTACCTTGGTTATTAAATGGTTCTTAACTAATGAAAAGCAATCGCCCTGAACTGAAAAGCAGAAGAAAGAGATTAAGAAATTATTCTACGCCAGCTGAGTGTGAGCTTTGGAAATATTTAAAATCAAAGAAAGTTTGTGGTCTTAAGTTTAGACGACAACATTCAATAGGTAATTTCATACTTGATTTTTACTGTCCTGAACTAAAGCTTGGAATTGAACTTGATGGAGAATATCATATTTGCAATGAAGATAATGATAGCATAAGAGATCGTAAATTAAAACAACAAGGGATAACAATATTAAGGTATGAGAATTTAATGGTATTTGAACATATTGATACACTAATAGATGAAATTGAAGATTTCAACACTAATAGAGTTTAAAACCACCTCACGATTCGGAACTCATCGTACTCCTCCTTATTAAGGAGGAGAGCTAAATGACAACTAACAAACGAATTACTTACGATTGAATTTAAATACATAAGTGTAAATGATAAATAATGGTTTGTTTCAGATAAAATATGCATAAAAGCATGCAAGTATTAAGTAGATATTTGATGGTGTAATTAAATTAGAGAGCAATGTTCAGATTATCATTCCTTATAAGTATAATAGCCCTGCACCTCGGTGTAAATGCCACGAATTATTATATAGATGCCTCATCAGGTAAGGATGGCAATACCGGCCTGACACCTCAACAGGCCTGGGCTACTTTATCAAAAGTGAACAATACATTGTTTAATGCCGGCGATAGTATCTTGTTTAAAGCTGGTGAAATATGGAGCGGACAACTACTAATTGATGATAAAGGAGTGGAGGATAAGGTAATTGTTTATACTTCATATGGAGAAGGAGATAAACCGCAAATAAATGGTTTGGGACTAGATGTATACACTATAAAGTTAGCTGATGCAAGTTATACTGAGTTTTCAGGATTTGATATTACCAATACAGGAACGGCATCACAAGCTGGTCGTTTAGGTATTTATATCACTGCTATGAGCGGAGATATTCCAGGAGTTATAGTAAAAGATTGCAATATTCATGATGTCAATGGGGAAGTTGATAAGAATCTGCAATCGAAAACAACTGGGGCGGGTTTTGGTATCTACTGGTCCAATAAAGGCAGTGCTAATGGTCGATTGGTAGATGCTTTGATTCAAGGTAATCATATCTATCGATGTGAACGTAATGGAATGGGAGGTGCTATTAATCGCAATGTATATCATTTGCGCTTGTTAGTTAGGCAAAACCTCATTGAGCAAGTACCAGGCGATGCCATCATCATGAATACCTGTGAAAACTCCGTTGCCGAATACAATGTGGCACGTGACTTCCCCCGTACTTTGCCTGAGAGTAATGCAGCTGCAGGCATCTGGCCTTTTAATTCCAAGAACACCATTATTCAATTTAATGAAGTGAGTGGGCATCAGGCTTATCTTGATGGACAAGGTTTTGATAGTGACTTTTGGTGTGAAAATACCACCATCCAGTACAACTATAGTCATGATAATGCCGGCGGATTTTTATTGATCTGTGGTAGCAAAGATCGCAGTGCAGATGGTGAATCAAGCCCCAATAAAGGAACTATCGTGCGTTATAACATCAGTATTAATGATGGAGGAAGAACCTGGGGCGATCATGCACATGATTTCCCCTTAATCTATTTTCATGGCAATCCCGAAGGAACAATGATTTACAATAATACCTTCTACTATGGGAATAAAATGAACGAGTTGAATGGTAATTCACCGCATATGATTAAGGAGATATGGGGTGAGCCGTGGTCAACATCTGTTTATAACAATATTTTTGCTTCGCAGTTGCCGGGTGCTAAAATTGACATGCGTAAAAATAAAAACACAGTCATCGATAATAATCTCTATTACAATACACCAAGCATTGAGGATCTAGACGGTCCCATTATAGATGAACATAAAATCAATGCGAACCCGCTTTTTGTTGATGCACTTGGCTTCACAACTGACGATTATCGCTTGCAGGAAGGTAGTCCGGCTATAAAATCAGGTCGGCTAATTCCAGACAACGGGGGACGAGATTTTTTTGGTAATGCGGTCTCTGATACCGAAGTTCCTAATGTTGGAGCCGATAATTACAACGAGTGGGTAGGTATATTTGAAGCACCTCTTCAAGACGATTTATTTATCTCTTACCCAAATATCACAAAGGACACCTTTTTCATCGATGTGCAAACGCCATTGTCAAATGCAAGGGTAAGCATAACATCCCTTAATGGAAATTTAATTTATCAGCAGAACTATGATTTATTGCCTGCCGGAAGAAAGGAGCTAAATGTTGCCAATCAAGGTGGTGGGATGTACATTGTTCAGGTTGTGGCGGAGGCGAAGCAGCAGTCAAAAAGGTTTATAAAGCTGTGAATGATGTGCCTGGGAATTAGGGTTTAGTTTTAGTTTTTCTTCAAAAAACGGCACAAATTAACCCTAAGAATAACACAAAAACATCATTGTCTTATATAAGATAGCCATTGATTAATCTGTGGCTGTCCGCTTCTTGAATTCTGACTAGTTTTAAAATTAGGTATAATGTCGAAATTTTAGAACCGGATATGAAACAACTAACAATATGCATTTTGAGTTTGATGCTATTTGGCATCACTACATTTGCTCAAAATAAGAAACCAAACATCGTTATCATTTATGTGGATGATTTAGGTTATGGCGACTTAAGTTGCTATGGTGCCACAGAAGTGCAAACCCCTAATGTTGATAAATTGGCCAATGGAGGTGTTAAGTTTACCGATGGCCATTGTTCAGCCGCTACCTGCACACCATCACGTTATTCATTATTAACTGGCCGTTATGCCTTTCGAAAAGATGCTGCCGTATTACCGGGAGATGCCCCATTACTGATCAGTACTGACAGGGCCACTCTGCCCGGAATGTTAAAGCAAAATGGTTATAATACGGCAGTTGTTGGTAAATGGCATTTAGGCTTAGGTAATGGCAATGTAGATTGGAATGGAAAAGTAGCTCCAGGTCCCTTGGAAATTGGTTTTGATTACAGCTACCTGATTCCATCAACCGGTGACCGTGTGCCTTCTGTCATGTTGGAAAACTACCATGTGGTTGGTCTCGATCAGGAAGACCCAATTGAAATCAGCTACAAGAAAAAAATAGGTGATGATCCGACTGGTATCGAAAATCCCGAACTGTTGCGTTATCCATCCGATGATTTCCATGGGAAAACGATTGTGAATGGCGTGAGCCGGATTGGTTATATGTCGGGAGGAAACTCCGCTCGCTTTCGTGATGAAACCGTTCCCTACCAGATGTTGAACAAAGCACGTTTGTTTATCGATGAAAGCAAGAAAGAACCGTTTTTCCTGTATTTTGCCTTCCATGATATACATGTGCCACGCTTGCCGGATGCACCGTTCATTGGTGCCACCAATATGGGTGTGAGAGGCGATGCAATCGTGCAAATGGATTACATCACCGGAGAGTTAATCAATCATCTTGAGCTTAGAGGCCTGAGCGAAAATACCATTATTGTTTTTTCAAGCGACAACGGCCCCGTGCTAGATGATGGTTATTTAGATGAATCTGTTGAGTTGCTTGGCAAACATCAACCTGCAGGTCCTTTTCGTGGCAACAAATACAGTGCCTACGAAGCAGGTACTCGTGTGCCAACAATCGTATACTGGCCAGGTACCCTGGAATCTAAGGAGAGTGATGCCTTAGTGACTCAAACCGACTTATACGCATCTTTTGCAGAGTTAATTGGACATCAGTTGGATAAGACTGAAGCACCAGATAGTGAAGCCATGTGGTCAACTTTTGCAGGTCAATCTGATGCAGGCCGTGAGTTTCTACTGGAAGAATCAGTGACACTTTCACTACGCCATGGTCAATACAAATATATCCATCCCACCAAGAAAAAACCAAGCTGGATAAAGGTTGAAAAAAATATTGAAGCAGGTACATCTACTGAACCGCAATTATTCGATTTATCAAAAGACACTGGCGAACAAGTGAATATTGCAGCGAAGAATAAAAGACTGGTTAAGAAGATGCAGGCCGAGATTGAACGAATCAAAAACAATGAAGTAACTCGCTAGTCGTGTACTAAATAAAATAAACCTCACATCAATGAAGAATCTAAAGTATATATATCCGATAATCATTGCCTTTGCTTTGTTTTCCTGCAAGGCTAAGGAAAAGACAGAAGGCACAAAGAAACAAGCTAATATTCTTTTGTTATTAGCTGATGATATGGGTTATGGTGAATTGGGCAGTTATGGTCAGGAGCGAATTCAAACCCCTGTTCTTGACAATTTGACAAAGCAAGGCATGCGTTTTACTGATTTTTATGCCGGTAACGCCGTCTGTTCACCATCTCGTGCAGTATTAATGACCGGTAAATCATCATCATTCAATACCATTCGGGGTAACAGTGGACATTTTGATAATGATAGATGGATGCGTGTTGCACTTAAAAAGGATGATGTTACGATGGCTGAAATGTTGGGGCAGGCTGGTTACCAAACAGGATTTGTTGGTAAATGGCATTTGGGCGACCCAAATGATGTGTCTACCTGGGCTCACAATCGTGGTTTTGATTATGCGGTGCAGGAGCAATGGGGTTCACGCTTTGGAGGGCTTGAGTTTGATGAGCGTATGCATAGAATTAATGGCATGCAGGATTCAATATTCTATGATGTAAATGAATGGGAGTGTCTGGATGATTTCAGAACAAATTTAGCGTTTAACTGGCTTGATAAACTCAATACTGAGAAGCCTTTCTTTTTATTTATGTCGTATCGTGCACCACATGGTCATGAATACACAATTGGTAATAATACGCTTTATCAGGATAAAGACTGGCCTGAGGCAGAACGCCTGCATGCTTCAAAAATCACATTGCTGGATAAGCAGGTTGGGCGTATGCTGGCCAAGCTGGAAGATTTGGGTGAACTCGATAATACTTTGATTATTTTTACAAGTGATAATGGTGCTCATAAAGAAGGCCGCGGACATAGTCCAAATTTCTTTAAGAGCAATGGGAAACTCAAAGGTATAAAACGTGATATGTATGAAGGGGGTATTCGTGTGCCAATGATAGCTTATTGGAATGGTCATATTAAAGCAGGAAGTACCTCACATCATATTTCAAGCGCACAGGATTTAATGCCTACATTTGCAGAAGTAGCTGGTATTACTATTCCGGAAGCATCTAATGGCGTTTCTATTTTACCTGCATTAACCGGTGAAGAACAAATGGAGCATGAATTTTTAAATTGGGAATTTCAGCTGGATGGCTGGTATCGACTCATGCCAACCGGAGGTTTTCGTCAGTCGGCACGTATGGGTAAATGGAAGGCTGTGCGCTATGGTATTGATTCACCAACAGAGTTATATGACCTGAATAACGACATTAAAGAACAACATAATATAGCAGCAAAACATCCTGAAATTGTTGAAATGATGGAATTAGCATTTAAAAACCGTTCAGAGAACGACGCATTTCCAGAGGGTGGTGTTATACTGGATTATAAGCCATCGGACAGATATAAATCAGCTCAGCAATAGGGCATATCAGAAAAATGACAAGCATGAAGTATTTTATAATTAAATTAATTTTTCTGGGATTGATAGCCAGCAGTTGCACTGAACAAGCTGACAGCCGTCGGGTAGAATTATTAGATAGCAACTGGCTATTTATTAATGAGGATGTCAAAGGTGCTGAACAAGTTAGCCTTAAGACTGATGACTGGGAATCGGTTACAGTGCCCCATGACTGGGCTATCAAGGGACCCTTTGATGAGGCAGTAGATAAGCAAAGTGGCATTATTAAGCAGAATAATGAGAAGATCGCAACAGAAAAGACGGGCCGTACTGGTGCCCTACCACATGTTGGGATTGGTTGGTATCGAAATAGTTTTACGGTGCCAGACTTTGATTCGGATAAAACGGTACTGTTAACCTTTGACGGTGCCATAAGCCAAGCACAGGTTTATATCAATGGCACAAAAGTAGGAGAATGGAAAAATGGCTATAACTATTTCTACTTTGACATAAGCCAATATCTTCAAAAAGGCGATAACCTGTTGGCTGTTCGCCTGGAGAATCTGCCTCATTCATCTCGCTGGTATCCTGGAGCAGGCCTGTTTCGTAAGGTACAGTTAGTTGTTAAAGATAAGGTCTCATTCCAACATTGGGGGCATTTTATCACAACTCCTCAGGTGTCTGCCGAACTTGCTACCGTTAATATTAAAAGCAAGGTTAATGGCGATGATGTACATGTAGAGACATTAATCAAGGATGAAGCTGGAAATGTTGTAGCTCGTAATTATTCAGAAGAAACAAACGGCAATGAAATAGAACAAATATTGGAAATTGCTAAGCCTTCCATTTGGGATATTGAAACACCCAATCTTTATTATGCCGAGTTAAGTTTGTATCAGAATGGTGTCTTGAAAGATAAGGAAACCATTCGTTTTGGTATTCGAAAAATTGAGTACAATGCTGATAAAGGCGGATTTTTATTAAACGATAAGGTGACTAAATTTAAAGGTGTTTGTTTACATCACGATTTAGGACCTTTGGGAGCAGCCATTAACAAAACTGCCCTAAAAAGACAATTGACAATTCTAAAAGATATGGGGTGCAATGCCATTCGTTCGTCTCATAATATGCCATCATTGGAGCAGTTGGAATTGTGCGATGAAATGGGTTTTTTGTTTTTAGCAGAAAGCTTTGATGAGTGGAAAAAGCCAAAGATGAAAAACGGTTACAACCTGTTTTTTGAGGAGTGGGCCGAAAAAGATGTGGTGAATCTGGTACATGCTACGCGTAACCATCCTTGCATTGTGATGTGGAGTTCGGGCAATGAAGTACCCGATCAATATGGTGAAGCCGGCGTAAATAGGGCAAAGTGGCTGCAGGATATTTTTCATCGTGAAGATCCAACACGGCCTGTTACTGTAGGAATGGATCAAGTGGAGACCACCATGAAAAGCGGATTTGGTGCTGTGATGGATATTCCCGGCTTGAACTATCGCTTACATCTATACGAAGATGCTTACGAGAAATTTCCCCAGGGAATGTTACTTGGTTCAGAAACGGCGTCTACAGTGAGTACGAGAGGTTTTTATCGTTTTCCTGTGGAACAGATAAAAGATGATTATAACGCAACTAAAGCACAGAAAAAAGCTATTTATGGCGATACCTATCAGTGTTCGTCATATGATTTAGAATATTGTGGCTGGTCTAACCTACCGGAGGATGATTTTGTGCTGCAGGATGATAAACCATGGGTGATTGGCGAGTTTGTATGGACAGGCTTTGACTATCTTGGCGAACCAACACCATTCGACCAATTCTGGCCATCACGAAGCTCCTACTTTGGTATTTGCGATTTAGCAGGCTTGCCAAAAGATAGATATTATTTGTATCGCAGTCGTTGGAATACAAAAAACGAAACCTTACATATATTGCCACACTGGAACTGGGAAGGTCGAGAAGGCGAGATAACACCTGTTTTTGTATACACGAACTATAGCAGTGCCGAGCTATTTGTTAATGGCCTTAGTAAAGGCATTAAAACCAAAACTAAAGGAGAGAGCCCACAGCATCGTTATCGATTAATGTGGATGGATGTAAAGTATCAGCCAGGAACACTTAAAGTAGTTGCTTTTGATGATAACGGAAAAGCTGTTGCTGAAAAAGAACTGCACACAGCTGGAAAGCCCTATCATCTTGAACTAAAGGCTGATCGAGATGTGATCGCTGCCGATGGAAATGATTTGAGTTATGTAACGGTTTCTGTCGTTGATAAAGATGGAAATTTATGCCCAAGAGCTGATAATCAATTAAGGTTTGATGTTGAGGGTGCTGGCAGATTTAAAGCTGTTTGTAACGGTGATGCTACTTCTTTAGAGATGTTTCATTTACCAACCATGAAGGCATTTAATGGACAATTGGTAGTGACGATACAATCTTTAAAGCAAGCAGGTGATATTAAATTAATAGTAAGAGGTGAAGAGGTGAAGTCTTCAACTTTAACATTGAGTGCGGAATAGGGTTTAGAAACGAAATTGTAAAAAAAATCATATGTATAGGTTTTTAATCATTGTTTGTGTTGCTATAGTACAATTGATATTTAGTTCAGCACAGGCACAAAAAAACAATAAACCAAATTTTATTATTATCCTGGCTGATGACTTAGGTTATGGAGATGTTGGTTTTACAGGAAGTACACAAACAAAAACACCAAATATTGACGCATTAGCCAATGCCGGAGTAACTTTTACTCAGGGCTATGTATCAGCACCTGTTTGCGGACCATCTCGTGCCGGAATCATGACAGGCCGTAATCAAGTGAATTTTGGTTTTGATAATAATCCAATCGTTGATTTACCACAATTTGACGAGAACTTCGTCGGCCTTCCAGTGGATGAAACAACCATTGCTGACCGTCTTGCTGAATTGGGTTATGTCAATGGTTTAATAGGGAAGTGGCATTTGGGTGAAGCCGAGCATTTTCACCCTTTAAAAAGAGGTTTCCATGAGTTTTGGGGTTACCTGGGCGGCGGACACAATTATTTTGCCAATAAACCCGATGGGAAACCTTATCCATACAAGATTTTAAGTAATTACAAGGAGCCGCAGCCTATCTCTTACATTACAGATGATAAAGGAGATGAGTGTGTTGACTTTATTCGTCGTCATAAAGATGAGCCATTTTTCCTGTATGCCTCGTTTAATGCACCGCATGCGCCAATGCAGGCTACTGAAGCAGACCTTCAACTTTATGCACATATAAAAGACGAGAAACGTCGAACTTATTGTGCCATGGTCCACCGCCTGGATGTGAATGTAGGTAGAATAATGAGTGAGCTCAAAAAGCAAAAGATAGATGAGAATACAGTAGTTGTCTTTTTTAGTGATAATGGAGGTCCATGTCATCACAATGCGTCCTTAAATATGCCTTTACGAGGTTCAAAAGGTACGCTTTTAGAGGGCGGTATTCGAGTGCCGTTTGTAATGAGTTGGCCTGAGCAGTTAAAAGCAGGCACTAAATATGATTATCCAATCTCCAGTTTGGATCTTACGCCCACTTTTGTGGCCATGGCTGGAGGAACAGCTAATGCTAAAGCCAATTTAGATGGTGTGAATATTTTCCCATTTATCAACGGAGAAGAAACGAAGAGGCCTCATGAGGAAATGTTATGGCGATTTACCATTAGCGCCGGTATTCGTGAAGGCGACTGGAAATTGATTCGCATGCCCGATCGTTTACCAATGCTTTATAATGTCAAGGAAGATGTGTCGGAACAAAACAATGTGGCCGACCAGCATCGAGAAAGAGTTGAGCAGATGCTTAAAAAGCTGGGCGATTGGGATATATCTCGCCCACAGGTACTGTATCTCGAAGGAAATAAGTGGAGACGTGAACAGGTGGATTTATATGACAGGAAGTACCAGTTAGTACAACCTTAGGAATAATAGACAATGCAATAGATGTCAGATTTTTAGCTCATTTGATAAACATTATCAATACACAAACAGGGAGATGGAAATCTGGCATTTACTTTTAATTATATGCTGCATATTTCTATCTTATAAATATTATTTAGGTGAATAATTTTCCCTATTTGCCAAATTTGTTTCCTTCCGAATCAGAAATTGTATCTATTTCTATTCAATTTCAGACTTTCCTAATAATAGGTTTATAGCTTATTTTATTTCCTGTATTCATTAGATAATTGATTTTGAGTTAAGCATTGTCAGCTTTACGCACATAGTTTTGAGTGTTGAGCTTTACTTTTATCATATCGGGTTACTTACAATAAAGAGTGTAAACTGTCCATTAAATATGTTTGCCTGATTGTTTGATGGATTCATTAAGATTTTAAAACAAACCAATGTACTTTACTAAAAATAAGATAACATTCTTCGGCGTTTTGATATTAGTATTTCTTTTTACAATTCAATGTACGAAAGCGGATTCGGAAGATGTTGTTGAAGAAGAAAAGGAGGACATTAATGCTCCTTTACCAGCAAAACAGAAAATCGTTATCAATGCCTCTAAAAGAACGCATCCTGTTTCTAAAAATCCGGGTGGAGTGGTTTCATGCTGGTTAATGGATTCCGATATTGAACGTCCCAGGCAAACCTCTTTTTCGCAAGCCATGAAAGAAATGGGCGTCAAATACATTCGCTTCCCATATGGTCATTTAGCCGACAACTATCTTTGGGATGCCGATGGCGATTGGGGAAATACATTGACACCGATAGTGGCTTCATTTTCACAGGCACCAGCAAAATGGGAATGGGCTGTTGATCAAACGACAGGCGAATTTATAAAAGATATGGATTTCGATGAATACATTTCCATATGTAAAGATGTTGGTGCTGAACCAATGGTGGTTGTCAATGTCCTCTCGTATAAATACAACAATGGGCCCAGCTATGAGCAGTTAAAGGAAAGTGCTGTTGAGTGGGTGCGCTATGCCAATATCACAAAGTCGTATGGGGTTAAGCGATGGGCTTTGGGTAATGAAGTCGATCATCATTCTGACTTACTTTCAAAAGAAGAGTACATGGCTTTGTATTCCGATTTTGCAAGTGCTATGAAAGAAGTGGATCCAGACATTTGGATTGGCCCGGGCTTATTGGGGAACTGGCATTCAGCTCTGTTGAGTCATGATCCTGATAACATTGATTTTATATGTGCACATAATTATTTGTATAAATACGATTGGCGTAACCAAGACTATGCCGGCTGGAAACAAGCCACCGATATCATGGTGAATCATGTTGAAACCGCACAAAATGCAGTGAATAATTCGTCGATACCTGATATTGAAATTCATGTGACGGAAATGAACTCCAGGCCCTGGAGCGATAAAGCAGATAATGATGATTTATTCAGAGCACTGGCCTATGGTGAAATGCTTTTGAATGCCTGTAGTTTTGAGGATGTAAAAGCCACCTATGTGTGGAATACACATGGCCCTTGGGGAGGTGAAAATGATAATGCACCATATAATATACTTGACCTCGATAACAAGCGCGAGCCTCGTGGTGATATTATAAAACTCATTAATGAGAACTTGCTCGATCATTTTGTTGAAGTACCTCGTGTCAAAGGCTTTATTAGGGCTTATGCTTCTGTGGATGAAAATAATGAAAATCTGCGTCTTATCCTGATGAACAAAAATGACAAAGTGGAAACTGTTAATATCAATACGAGAATAGCAGAGCTTCCCTCAAATTATACGATTATATCCTATACAGGTGATGATGCATACGATGAAGCACCCGTATTGACCGAATCAACAACAGTTGAAATTGAGAGTGGCGTGATGAATGTTGAGCTAGCGCCCGTATCTTTTAATGTGATAACATTGAAATTGAAATAAATTATAGAATAAATATGAAGAGCTTAATTATAAGTGCCTTGATGCTGATTTCCTTAGGAACAGTTGCACAAACATCATTATTAAGTGAAAGGATTACACCCTTAAAAAAATACGATAAAGATCACTTATACCGCATAGCTTTGCCGATGGGAGGTATTGGCACAGGTACGGTTTCCTTAGGTGGTTCAGGTGCATTGCAAGATTGGGAGGTGATGAATGTGCCAGCAAAGGGATATAGCACTGTAACGACTGGTAACGATGCACCTTTCTTTGCTATTTACACTAAGAAGAGTGGCGAAGCATCCAATACCAAAGCTTTGTTAGGTCCTATTCATTATGCCGATTATCAGCATTACGAAGGGCGCTCGGTTGACCACCATGGGTTTCCACGTTTTCGTGAAGCCTCGTTTGAAACCACTTATCCATTTGGAATCGTTAACCTGGCAGATAAAACAATGCCGGTCAAGGTGAAAATTGTGGGCTACAATCCATTGGTTCCTGCTGATGCAGATGCTTCAGGTATTCCAATTGCCATTTTAAATTATGAGGTAACTAATACTAGCAACGATGAAATAGAAGTGTCAGTTTCAGGTAATATCCGCAATTTTATTGGAAAGGATGGACGCAAGCACACCTCTGACTGGAAGGGTGATTTTATCCCTACAGGAGCAAAAGACAATAAGAATGAATATAAAGCGACTAATAAGCTTCAGGGTATTTACATGTATTCCGAAGGCGTAGACAAAGACGATGCGGCATGGGGTACATTGGCCCTGTCAACACCAAAAAACAATGATGGAGATATCTCCTATAGAACAAGTTCAGGGCATAACCGTTGGGGAAACAGCGTGCTTGATTTTTGGGATGATTTTAGTGCTGATGGTTTGTTGACGGAAAAAGATACGTCGATTGACCAGGACCCAATGGCATCATTAGCAGTCTACAATACTCTAAAAGCAGGAGAAACAAAAACTTTTACTTTTTACATTACCTGGAACTTCCCTAATCGTTTTGCATGGTCGCCTGAAAAACTAACGAATTATTATTCCACACAATATGATAATGCCTGGGATGTGATTGAAAAAGAAGTAGAACGCTTACCAGAATTAACAGAGCAAACATTGACTTTCGTAAATGCATTGCAAGAGAGTACTTATCCGGAGGTAGTTAAAGAAGCGGCTTTATTCAATTTAAGTACACTTCGCTCACAAACTGTATTTCGTACTGAAGATGCTTATCTATTCGGTTGGGAAGGAATCATGGACCGTTTTGGTTCTTGTTTTGGTTCATGTACTCACGTTTGGAATTATGAGCAGGCAACAGCTTTCCTGTATAATGATTTGGCCAAAGGCATGCGTGAAGTAGAGTTTAAATATGCTATGAATAGTGATGGTCATATGGGCTTCAGAACAAAACTGCCTTTGAAAGAAGGTGCTTCGGGCATAGATGTAGCTGCTGCGGATGGTCAAATGGGAACCATCATGAAGTTTTACCGTGAATGGCAATTGTCAGGTGATGATGAATTTTTGAATCAGTACTGGCCAAAAGTAAAATCAGCTTTGGCCTTTGCCTGGCTTGAGAATGGTTGGGATGGCGATGTGGATGGTGTGATGGAAGGCGTACAACACAACACCATGGATGTGGAATATTTTGGCCCTAATCCACAGATGCAAATCTGGTATCTGGGAGCATTGAAAGCGGCTGAAAAGATGGCGCTTCACCTCAATGATAAATCCTTTGCCAAGAAATGTAAGAAGTTATACAAAAATGGTTCAGCCTGGACAGACGATAATTTATTTAATGGTGAGTACTACGTTCATCTTATTCAAACACCACAGAGTAAAGACGATATTGCCAAAGGACTGATGTCAAACATGGGCAGCAAGTCAATTGATAATCCTGAATTTCAATTGGAAACAGGTTGTTTGGTTGATCAACTGGTTGGACAATACATGGCGCATGTATTGGGTTTAGGTTATCTGGTGAAAGAAGAGAATGTGAAGACGGCACTGGCAAGTATTCTGAAATACAACCAGCGCGAAGACATGTACGAGCATTTTAATAACATGCGTTCCTACGCCATGGGTGACGAAAAAGCTTTACTAATGGCGAGCTGGCCAAAGGGTGGTCGTCCGAAAAGTCCGTTCCCATACTGGTCGGAAGTCATGACTGGATTTGAATACACCGCCGCCATTGGCATGTTGTACGAAGGCATGGAAGAGGAAGGCTTAGAATGCATCAAAAACATCCGTGACCGTTACGATGGACAAAAGAGAAATCCTTTTGATGAAGCCGAATGTGGGCATCATTATGCACGTGCCATGGCTTCCTGGGCTAGCCTATTGGCCGAAAGTGGATTTCAGTATTCGGCAGTGAATAAATCAATCCAATTTACTGATAAGCCAGGTAAGTACTTTTGGTCAAATGGTTCGGCCTGGGGTATGTGTGAAATATCGAAAGATGGCAAAGATTATAAGCTTACTTTGGAAGTGCTATATGGTGAGATGGAGTTGGAGAAACTTCAAATTGGAGAAAATAAGCATAAATCGTTTAAAAGCGCTAAGCTTATTACTGAAAAAGGAAAGTTAGAGTTTAGTTTTTAAGAAAAACCAAGCAAGTAATAAGAAAACCAAGATTAAATAAAATGATCAGAAATATAATTGCATTAATAGTTGTATTAAGCTTACCTGTGTTTATTATCGCTCAGGAAGATATACTGAACACACAGAATAGTGAGTCGTATTCCTCAGAATGGCCCATACTAAAAACATTTACTGGAGAAAACCTTTCAGAAGTGGCCATGCCACTTGGCGGTATTGGCACCGGAACAGTTTCCATTGGCGGTCGTGGCGATTTGCGCGACTGGGAAATAGGAAACAGAGGTGCGCTTGGTTGGACACCTGGGGTGAAATTGGTAGAGCCTACCATTGCCAATGCACCTTTTTTTGCCCTGTATTTTAAAGAGAAAGGAAAAGAAAAAGGGCAGCTTCGACTATTAGAAGGACCTATTTCTGAATCAAAATATTATGGCGATTGGGGATGTGATGTGTATAACGCAGGCTTCCCTCGATTTGAAGAAGCCGAATTTAAAGCGGCCTATCCTTTGGCGCAATTGAGTTTCAAACACAAAAACGTACCGCTTGATGTAAATCTAAAAGCCTTCAATCCAATGATTCCAGGCGATGAAGATAATAGTAGTATTCCTGTGGCCATTCTCACTTATTCTGTAAAAAATAACTCAGATAAAGTAATGGAATTTGCCGTATGTGGTATGATTCCCAACTATATCGGAATTGATGGCTGGGGTGGCAAAACAAACCAGAATGAGAACGAATTTAAAGATGAAAGTTCACTAAAAGGGCTATATATGTTTTCAAATGGTGTCGATTCTATCGATGTAAACTGGGGTACAATGGCACTTTCAACCAATTCAAGCGGAAAAGTAACATATCGTACATCTTGGGCTAAACTAGGATGGAACTGGACTTTTCGCGAATTTATCGATGATTTCACTACTGATGGTGAACTGGTAAATTTAGGCTTCAATGCAGACAGTAGAGATTTCAACACTGGCGATATGCTGGGGGAAGAAATGAAAAACAAAGAGAAATATAGCATACCTACGCCCCCTGCAACCCTTTCGGTAAAAGAAACGATTGCACCAGGTGAGGAAAAAGAAGTGACTTTCTACATCACGTGGAATTTCCCTAATCGCCGTGGCTGGGATCTTGGAAAAAGCTGGTATGGTAATTTTGGAACAAAAGAAATAGTCGGAAACTACTATTCCACTAAATACAAAGATGCATGGGATGTAGCACAAAAAGTAAACAATAACATAACTACCCTCGAAAAAAAGACAGTAGACTTTCTTAGTGCATTTTGCGAAAGCGATATCCCTGAATCCATTAAAGAAGCAGCACTTTTCAATAGCTGCAATTTACGTAGTCAAACGGTCTTTCAAACGGCCGAAGGATATCCCTTTGGTTGGGAAGGAACAGGAAGTGTGCAGGGAACTAAATTGGGTGATTCTAAAAACGCTGGTTGGGGATTGGGTACTTGTACTCATGTTTGGAATTACGAATCAACAATACCTTTTCTTTTTGGTGATTTGTCCATGAAATTCCGTGAGATTGAGTTTCTGTATGCTACTCACGAGAATGGTGCGATGAGCCACAGAGTGGGTTTGCCGCTTGACGAGAAGGCCAAAAGTTTTAAACATTGGGCAGCCGATGGTCAGATGGGAACACTGATAAAAGTATATCGCGACTGGCAACTTTCGGGCAATGATGAAAAACTGCAAGAAATGTGGCCCTACATTAAAAAAGCTATGAGTTTTGCCTGGAAAGGCATTTGGGACACTGACAAGGATGGCGTAATGGAAGGATCGCAACACAATACGATGGATATCGATTACCACGGACCAAATCCACAAATGGCGGCATGGTATCTTGGTGCTTTAAAAGCAAGTGTTGAAATGGCCGACTACATGGGTGATAAAGTGTTCAAAAAGGAGTGCGAAGATTTGTTTAATAAAGGGCAAAAATGGGTGGATGCAAATCTGTTTAACGGCGAATATTACGAGCAAATCATTCCCGAAGACCATAATAAAGTTGCCCAGCTGGGTAAAGGCTGTTTGGTCGATCAATTAGTTGGGCAATGTTTAGCACATACAACTGGTTTAGGTTATGTTTTAGACAAAGACCATGTTTCGAAGACCTTAGTAAGTATTATGAAATACAATTGGGTAGACGATTTTAACAACCACACCAACACTTTCCGCAGTTTTGGATTAGGCGATGAAGCTGGTTTAATTATGGCTTCCTACCCCTTAGGCGAATTGCTGGATTTTCCATTCCCGTACTACACCGAAATAATGACCGGCTTTGAATACAGCACCGCTGTTCATATGATTTACGAGGGGCACATCGAAAACGGGGAAAAAGTGTTCGAAGCCATCCGAAATCGTTTCGACGGTAAAAAACGAAATCCCTTTAACGAAGGCGAATACGGACACCGCTATGCACGTGCCATGGCAGCTTGGGGTGGCGTAATTGCCTGGACAGGTTTTGAATATTCGGCTGTTACCAAGACAATGAAGTTTACGGATAAAGCAGGTAAGTATTTTTGGTCTAATGGTTATGCCTGGGGCATGTGTGAAGTATCGAAAGGTGGAGATGATTATAGGGTTCATTTGGAAGTGCTACATGGCAAAGTGGCTCTGAACACATTTCAATTGGGAGAGCATAAAGCTCATGCTTTCAAAAAAACGAATTCAGTTGAAGAAGGTGAGAGCCTCATGTTTAAGTATAAATTATAGACAGTGATAAACTTAAAAATAATATTAACACTAGTAGCAATAGCTATCAGTACCCAAATAAGTAAAGCTGATATAAATGTTGCTGATATATTTTCCGACAATATGGTATTGCAGCGCAATATTAATGTGAAAGTATGGGGTAGTGCCGAGCCCGGTGAAAAAGTATTGCTGAGTTTTAAAGGACAAAAGCTAAAAACCAAAGCTGATAGAAGGGGTGAGTGGTCTTTGCTACTTAAGCCCATGCAAGCTGGTGGCCCATATGAGATGACCATTAGTGGAAAAAATGAAGTGGTACTAAAGAACATTCTTATCGGCGATGTATGGATATGTTCAGGCCAATCCAATATGCAATGGCCTGTTTCTAAAACCAATAATGCAGAGCAGGAAATCAAAGATGCTAATTATCCAAATATCCGTTTATTTGAAGTGCCACGAACAGTTAGCAATGTGCCGGTTGATAATATTCCCTTTGCCAAATGGAAGGTGTGTAGTCCTGAAACGGTTAAGAACTTTTCAGCTGTTGGCTATTACTTCGGCAGGGATTTGCAAAAGGAAATTGATGTGCCTATTGGACTGATTCATACATCCTGGGGTGGAACCTGTGTAGAAACATGGACGTCGAAGGCATCCATTACAAAGCTTCCTAAATATGAAAATTTTGGTGTACGAATCGATAATTACGATATGTTAACCATGGCCGAAAAGTATGAGGATGACCTTAAAAAAGCATTAGGTGGTTTTCCTGAAAAGGAAAGGGGTATGGATGAGTTTTGGATGATGCCCAACACAGACCGTAGCGATTGGCTCAGTTTGATACTACCTACCTTGTGGGAAAATGCCGGTTACAATCGCTTAAATGGCCGTGTATGGTTTAGTTATGACATTAATTTAAGTGCAGAACAACTTGATACAACTGCCCAATTGCATCTGGGTAAAATACACGACTCCGACATAAGCTGGGTAAATGGCCAAAGAGTTGGCGGGTTGAATTGGGCCAACGAATTAGAGCGTATATACCCTGTGCCTTCACAATTATTAAAAGTTGGTAAAAATAACATTACAGTACGTGTTGAAGACAAGTATTACAAAGGAGGTTTTGCCAGTAAGTCCGACAAACTATTCCTCCAGCTTGGAGAGAAGAAGCTTCCGTTAAGTGGCGAATGGCAATTTAAGGTGGATACCGTCATTCCGGATTTTAAACCAAAGCCAAATGATGTGCCTAGCTTGTTATACAATGCCATGATTCGTCCACTTATTCCTTATGGAATAAAAGGCGTTATCTGGTATCAGGGAGAATCAAACACACCACGTTCGAAAGAATACGAACTCACTTTTCCAAATATGATTAATAATTGGCGTACAGACTGGCAACAAGGTGATTTTCCTTTCTTGTTTGTTCAGCTGGCGAATTATCAGGGTGCTACAATTGTACCTAAAGACGATGCCTGGGCTGAGCTGCGTGAATGTCAAACCCATGCCTTAAGTGTTAAAAACACGGGTATGGCGGTCGCTATTGATATAGGAGAGGCACACGATATTCATCCCAAAAACAAACAAGAGGTTGGGAATAGACTGATGCTATCTGCTCTAAAAGTTGCTTATGGTAAAGATATCGTTCATTCCGGACCAATTTATAAATCAATGCAAATAGATGGAAATAAAGCCATCATCAGTTTTGAGCACATCGGTTCTGGCCTGCTTGTAAAGAACAAGCATGGCTACATCAACGAATTTGAAATAGCTGGTGATGATAAGAATTTCCATTGGGCCAAGGCAAAACTAGATGGCGATAAAATTATCGTTTGGTCTGATCAAGTCGAAAAACCTATCGCTGTTCGCTTTGCATGGTCCATTAATCCTGCTGAGTTTAATTTGTACAACCAAGAAGGTCTGCCGGCATCTCCATTTAGAACAGATGATTGGGAAGGTATAACGGATGGTTTATCATTTGATGATTAAGAATAAATAAGCATTATAAGCATGAAAAAAATAGTATCAATTCTTATTATCGCAATGCTATTGGGAGCATGTTCTGTTCCACAAGAGAATAAAAAATTAGTAGATAGTATTGCTAATGAGTCAAACTGGAAAACAGAGCTTGAACAAACCATTAAAGTCTTTGGTCACCGCAACTGGATCGTGATTGCTGATGCAGCCTACCCGGAGCAAAGTAATCCGGCCATTCAAACCATTACCATTGATGCCACTCAATTGGAAGCAGTGGAGTATGTCTCTCAATTAATTGAGCAAGCCAGCCATGTAGATGCCAATATCTTTGTTGATAAGGAAATGGCCTTTGTGTCTGAAGAAAATGCGAAAGGTATAACGGCTTACCGAACGAATTTAGAACAAATACTTGCGGGAAAAAACACAGAAAAACTGTTGCACGAAGATATCATAAGAGAACTGGATGCTTCCGCAAAACTATTCAACGTCTTGATCATTAAAACAGATTTAGCAATTCCTTATACCTCCGTCTTTTTTCAATTAGAATGTGGATACTGGAATGCAGAATTAGAAGAGCAACTAAGAAATAAAATGGATAAATAATGAGTAGCTATTTAAAATATTTAGGAAGCGTTATTTTCGTATGTGTGTATATGTTACAAGGATGTAAACAACCTTTAAATACCTTCACGCCAGGTGAATTATGGCCTGATAATAATGGGGTTCATATCAATGCCCATGGAGGCGGTATGTTAGTTCATGACGAGGTTTATTACTGGTTTGGTGAGCACAAGATAGAAGGCAAAGCCGGTAACAAAGCACATGTGGGTGTGCATTGTTATTCATCCAATGATTTATATAACTGGCAAGATGAAGGCATTGCATTATCTGCAGTTGACGATACAACGAGTCTGATTGACAAAGGCTGTATTATCGAGCGTCCCAAGGTAATTTACAACGCCAAAAACAAGCAGTTTGTGATGTGGTTTCACCATGAGTTAAAAGGAATGGGTTATAAAGCCGCCATGACAGGTGTGGCAGTGAGTGATAAAGTCACTGGTCCGTATACTTACCTGAAAAGTGTTAACCCAAATAAAGGGTATTGGCCTGCCAATTTTACGGATTCATTAAAGCACATAGCTGTGAATATGGACACAATTAAACAATGGTCTGCTCCTTGGCAAAAAGAAGTGGTTGATGGCGCATGGTTGAGGCGTGATATGGAAAAAGGGCAGATGGCTCGTGATATGACATTGTTTGTTGATGATGATGGCACGGCTTATCATATTCATTCCTCAGAAGAGAACTCTACGCTTCATATTGCTCAACTTTCGGACGATTATATGAGTTTTACAGGCAAATATGTTCGTGTTTTAGAGGGGCAAATGAATGAGGCACCCGCTATTTTTAAAAGAGGGGATAAATACTACATGATAAGCTCTGGTTGTTCAGGCTGGAAGCCTAACCCTGCACGTTCTGCTGTTACTGATCATCCTATGGGACCTTGGACAGAGTTGGGTAACCCTTGCAGGGGAACAGATGAAGAAATTAATTCGACCTTTAAGTCACAAAGTACCTATGTATTGCCTGTTCAAGGTGAAAATGACACTTATATTTATATGGGCGACAGGTGGACGCCTGAAAATGCCATTGATGGACGTTATATCTGGCTACCCATTGAGTTTGAAGATGAGAAGCCGATTATTCGTTGGAATGACGAATGGAGCTTGAGAGAATAAAAATTTCTTTGGTAAAAGTTCGCTGTAAAGTTCAGAAAGTCATGAGTATATGTTATGGCAATGATTAATTCATTAGATTTGAGAAGAAAGCTTGATAAAGAAGTTTAAATCATTTGGGACCTTATTATGATAAGGTGTTTTTAGTAATTTCAGACTAAGTATATTGAAGAAGCACATCAATGTATATCGGATATGTGATATGCCGCATGGAGAAAACCAAGCAGCGAAATATCAAATAGCAGAGAATAGTTGGAATTTTGAGAGCGATACAGAAGCTATGTTTAATATAGCTTACGAGGCCCGTAATATATTCCTGAACTTTTATGTTAGAGAGTCCAATGTTAAGGCAAATTATACTGAGCTTAACCAACCGGTATATGAGGATAGCTGCGTTGAATTTTTTATTTCTTTTGATCGAAAGAATTATTACAATCTCGAATTTAATTACATAGGAAATATTTTAGGTGGCTATGGGAATAAAAGAGAAAACAGAACATCTCTTGAAAGCAAATGGCTCAATCCTATAAAGACTGTCCCATCACTGGGTTCAGACAGGCTTGAAATAATAAATCGGAAGACGTATTGGAAACTTGGAGTTAGGATTCCGCTTAGCGTATTTGTTTTTGATGCCATAGATGATCTTACGGGCTTGAAAGCGTATTGCAATTTTTATAAATGCGGAGATAAGCAAGTTTACCCTCACTTTTTATCTTGGTCGCCTATTACCGCTAAAGAGCCTAACTTTCATTTACTTGATTTTTTTGGCGAAATTGACTTTGTTTAATATAAAATCAAATTTCTTACATTCTTGTAGGTGGGTTAATGATATTTAATATTGTTATAACTTTAGTGTTAGTGATATGAAGCGGATTCTAAGAATTTTTATGCAATGATTATATCTGTGATTTTTGCTGTAAAGCATCACAAATACTGGAATAACTATTCTAAACTTTAAACAATGAACACTAAATTATTAGAAATTGCTCAATGCTTTCAATTAAGCGATAAGGTTGCAAAAATTAAAGCTCTTGGTGAAGGTTTTATCAATGATACATATATTGTACAAACTCACGGAGATACTTCAGATAATTATATAATGCAACGTAAAAACAAGAATGTTTTTAAGGACATACCTGCAATGATGGACAACATTCAGCGTGTATGTCAGCATATAAAAGAAAAAGTGATAGTTAGTGGTGGAGATCCTATGCATGAGGTAATGACGCTTATTGAAACCAAGGACCAAAATCTTTATTATAAAGATTCTGATGGGGAATTTTGGACAGTGTGTATATTTATTTCTGGCAGTGTGAGTTATCAAGCTATTGATAGCCCGGAGTTAGCATTTTCCGGAGGTAAAGCCATCGGGAAATTCCAATGTATGACGTCTGATTTTAGTGGACATCTGAGCGATATTCTTCCTGGATTCCATAATATTAGATTTCGCTTAAAGCAGTGGGATGAAGTATTAAGGAGAGATCCTGTTGGTAGAAAAAAGGAATTGACAAATGAGATTAACTGGATAGAAGGCAGAAGGGATGAAATGCTTAAGTTTTGGTCTTTAGTTGAAGATGGAATTATTCCAACAAGGATAACTCACAATGATACAAAAATCAGCAATATCCTTTTTGATGAAAAAGGGGAGGCCTTGTGTGTTATTGATTTAGATACGGTATTAAGCAGTACTGTGTTGAACGACTTTGGTGATGCAGTCCGTTCATATACCAATACAGGCTTGGAAGATGACACAGATTTAAAGAATGTTTCAATGGATATGACTATTTTTAAAGCATATGCTGAAGGGTATTTATCGGAAGCTAAATCCTTTTTAATTCCTTTGGAATTGGAATATCTGGCTTTTTCTGCCTTATACATTACTTATGAACAGGTGCTTCGTTTCTTGATGGATTACATTGATGGTGATAACTATTACAAGATTAAATATGAAAGCCATAATTTGATTCGTTGCAGAGCCCAATATAAGCTGTTGACAAGCATTGAAGAGCAAATGGAGGAAATGAATTCTTATGTAGAATCTATATTTAATCTGTAATAAGCAATACTTAAACCTTAAATTAATTGGAGGATGAAATCAAATAGAAGGACCTTTTTAAAAAATATGACATTGGGGACAGGACTTGCGGCGGCTGCACCACTGGCTTCGTGTGATACAGGTGCGAATAGTAATGAACAAATGGCTTATATAAGAAAAAATGCCGAAGGTGTACCAAAAATGACTTTCAATATGTGTGGTTATGCAGCGCCTAAGTTGGAAACCGTTCGGATTGGTTTTGTTGGTATAGGTGATAGGGGAATTGGTGCTGTTGATCGTATGGGTTTTATAGAAGGTGTTGAAGTTACTGCACTTTGTGATACCCGTCAGGCAGCAATTGATGGGGCACAGGCTTCATTAGTTAAGGCAGGATTACCAAAAGCAAAAGAGTTTAGCGGTAGTGATACCGCTTTTAAAGCTTTGTGTGATAGTGGTCTGGTTGATCTTGTTTATATTGCTACACCTTGGGAGTGGCATGTTCCTGTGGCGCTGGCAGCA
Organism: uncultured Carboxylicivirga sp.; assembly: GCA_947503525.1. Taxonomy (GTDB): domain Bacteria; phylum Bacteroidota; class Bacteroidia; order Bacteroidales; family Marinilabiliaceae; genus Carboxylicivirga. The sequence continues at coordinate 23,393 of CANNEA010000003.1, forward strand.
ATGCATGGAGGAAGCCATACTGCTGTTGAGGTGTCAACAGCTAAAACCATGGATGAATGTTGGGAAATGGTGGAAGTGTCGGAGCAAACGAAAAAACATTGTGTTATTTTAGAGAATTGTTGTTACGATTTTTTTGAGCTTTTGACATTGAATATGGCTCGACAAGGTGCGTTTGGAGACCTTGTGCATGGCGAAGGTGCATATATTCACAATTTGGATTACTGGCATTTTAACAAGCCGCAGGATGATAAACCTCGAGGTGATGGGGCATATGACAAATTATGGCGCTTACATGAGAATACCCGAAAGGCCAATGTATATCCAACTCATGGCTTAGGTCCAATTTGTCAGGCGATGGACATTAACAGAGGTGATCGTTTAGACTATCTGACGGCTATGATGTCCGATGATTTCACCTTGAAACATCGTATTAAAGAACTGGCACCGGAGCGTAAGGATTTGCAACAATTTATTACTAAAGAGATGCGTGGTAATATGGATATGCAAATGATTCGTACGCTTAAAGGACGTACTATAATGATTCAGCACGATATCAGCTCGCCACGACCTTATTCAAGAATCCATATGTTGAGCGGCACCAAGTGTTTTGCTCAAAAGTGGCCCTTGCAACACATTGCCTTTGGTCATGAAAAGGCTGACGAAAATAAAATGAAAGAGTTGCAAGAGAAATATACACCTGAAATTGTTAAACGAATTGGTGAGATGGCAAAGCAGGTTGGAGGCCACGGAGGGATGGATTTTATGATGGATTGGCGACTAATTGATTGTTTACGTAATGGTTTACCAATGGACATGGATGTTTATGATGCTGCGACCTGGAGCTGCATCACTCCTCTAAGCGAATGGTCAATTGCCAATGGCTCAAAACCTATTAATGTGCCGGATTTTACAAGAGGAGCCTGGAAGACAAATATGCCACTTGAATTAACACTCAAGGGTGGCGGTACAACGGGCGTTCGTAATATCAATAAGACGAATTCTGAATTGCAGTTATCTGTATAGAATCATGATATAAGGCTTTGCTTAGAGGCTCTTTTAAATCAGAGTGATAGCTGTTTTGAGTTTGATCTGAAGATGATTGTGTATTAATAGTGAGTAAATAGCTTTGTGTTTCAATTGATTAAATAAGTTGTAAAAATACCGGATATTATGAAAGGCATCACAAGAATTATCTTGAATTGTATTGTGCTCCTTATGGTCAATGATTTGTATGCAGATAAATTGCATAAGAATGACTGGGAGAATCCAAAAATATTTGATCAAAATAAGGAGATAGCGCATGTTAATGTGATGCCGTTTAAAGATATTAAGAGTGCACTGGAAGGGAGGTATAAATCTTCGGTGTATTATAAATCTTTAAATGGTAACTGGAAGTTTAATTGGGTGCGTAGACCTTCCGACCGTCCTCTGGATTTTTATAAGATCGATTACGATGTAAGTGATTGGGATGAAATACAAGTGCCTTCCAATTGGGAGCGACAAGGTTATGGAATTCCAATATATTGTAATCACCAATATGAGTTTGCTCATTATAAGTTTCCTGTTTCTGAGGAGATTGAGTTTATCGAAAATATTTATCCTTCTAATCCTGGACAGGTTCCGCATGACTATAATCCTGTTGGATCGTATCGAAGGACTTTTGCTTTACCTGAAAGTTGGGATGGACGACAAGTGTTTATTCAGTTAGGTGCAGTTAAGTCAGCTTTTTATATTTGGGTGAATGGACAAAAGGTTGGATATAGTCAGGGCAGTAAAACAGAAGCTGAATGGGATATAAGCAATTATCTTCAAAGGGGTGAAAATGTTGTGGCGCTGGAGGTTTATCGTTGGAGTGATGGTTCTTATCTTGAATGCCAGGATTTTTGGCGTATGAGTGGTATTGAGCGGGATGTATGTATTTATTCAAAACCTAAAGTGCAAATCTGTGATTTTTTCGTAAAAGGAGATTTAGTCGACAATTACACCAATGGTAAATTAAGTATTGATGTTGATTTAAAAAATCATGTGAAAGATTTACGTTCGGGTAATTACCTGCTAACATATATGCTTTATGATCAAAATCAACAGGTGATTGCTGAAGAAACGGTTAAAGCTAAAGTGCATAAGAAGAATGATTTAAAACTGTCGCTTACAAAAGAAATAGAGGAACCTTTGAAGTGGTCCGCTGAAACGCCTAATTTATACACTTTAGTTTTACAGTTGAAAGATTTAAAAGGAAACAGTACAGAAATAGTTTCTACTAGGATGGGATTTCGTAAGGTGGAAATCATCAAAGGTGTTTTTTATGTTAATGGAGTTGCAGTGCTAATTAAAGGTGTAAATCGTCATGAGCATAATCAGCTAACAGGCCATGTTGTTAATGAAGTAGATATGCTTCAAGAAATAAAACTGATGAAGCAGTTTAATATTAACGCTGTGCGTAACTCGCATTATCCAACTCATCCGCGCTTTTATGACTTGTGTAACGAATATGGTTTGTACGTAACAGATGAAGCTAATATTGAATCGCACGGCATGTATTACGGAAAATATTCATTGGCAAGAAATCCTGAATGGAAGGAAGCGCATCTGGATCGTAATATTCGTATGGTTGAAAGAAGTAAGAATCACCCTTGTATCATTGTATGGTCAATGGGAAATGAAGCAGGGGATGGAGATAATTTTTCTGCGATCTTTGATTGGATTAAGCACCGCGACCCTTCACGTCCGATACATTATGAACGTGCTGAATTGGGAGAGAATACTGAAATCCATTGTCCGCAATACCCCGGTGTGAAGTACCTGAAAAAGTATGCTTCTGAACATCAGGTAAAGCCGATGATTATGAGTGAGTATTCGCATGCCATGGGAAACAGTAACGGTAATTTAGCTGACTTATGGGATGTAATCTATAAGCCCGGCAATAAACAGTTACAAGGTGGTTATATCTGGGATTGGATTGATCAGGGCTTGTTGGAATATAATGAAAAAGGACAACAATACTGGACATACGGTGGTGATTATGGTACTGATATGCCCACGGATTATAATTTTGTTTGTAATGGTATTCTCTTTCCTGATATGACGCCCCATCCAGCCATATGGGAAGTAAAGTATGCCTATCAATATGTTCGTTTTAGTAATGCGGGTCTGCCACAAGGGCAGTATCTCATTTCTAATTACCATGATTTTATAACATTGGATAAGTATAATATTCGCTGGAGTATATCTGAGAATGGACTTGAAATTGCGCATGGTTTTGTAGATGTTAATCTTCAACCGCATGATAGTAAGGTGATAGATGTTGATATGCCGTCTTTTATTACTAAAGCAGGAGCCGAGTATTTTATAGATTTCTCTGTTCGCCTGAAAGCACCAACATCCATTTTAGAGGAGAATCATGAGGTAGCGCACGAACAGTTTAAACTGGATTTTGACTTACCCGATAAAAATGGTCCATCTATTCATTCACCACTTTCTTTAATTGAAGATGTAAAAAGTATACTTGTTAATGGGATTAATTTTAGAATTGCCATTGATAAAAGTACCGGACAGATCTCTACATGGGAAGTGAATGGCCATAGTTTGTTGCAAAAAGGACCATCACCTAGCTATTGGAGGGCTCCCAACGACAATGATAAAGGTAGCAACATGATAGGACGATTAGGGATCTGGAGGGAGCTAATGCGATCTATGGTGTTGAGTAATATTTCGGCACACGTTTTAAGTGAAGATAAAGTGCAAATTATTACCGAGTATAAACCAGATACAATTAAATTGATCCACACTATTGTATATGAAATAAATGGGAGTGGTCATATTGACATTGTAAGTCGATTAGATAATAGAGAATCTGAAATGCCCGATATGCCGCGATTTGGTTTAAGAATGCAAATGCCAGTTAACTTTGATAATTTAAAATTCTTTGGTCGAGGTCCACATGAGAATTATATTGATCGAAAACGTGGTGCTTTTATTGGTTTATATAGTAGCAAAGTGGCGGAGCAATATGTGCCCTATGTCCGTCCTCAGGAGAATGCATACAAATGCGATGTGAGATGGTTTGAATTACGAAATAGTGATGGAGTTGGACTAATAATTAGCGGGGAGCCAAGCTTAGGATTCAGCGCACTTCATAATTCCATTGAGGATTTTGATCAGGAAACACACGCTGATTTTAAGCACCTGACAGATATAAATAAGAGGAACGGAGTTTTTATTTCATTTGACATTAAACAAATGGGTGTGGCAGGAGATAATTCATGGGGTGCCAGGCCGTATGAAAAGTATTCTATTCCAGCCAAAAACTATGAATTTAAAGTAAGTCTTGAACCGGTATTTTAATATGAAATTAGTACACAATAAAAATTAGATAGTTTTATTATAAGAATTAAAAGCTCCAGAATGTTTCGAAGATATTAAAAGAGACTTAAATCATATCATTAAAAGACAGGTAAAATAAAACTCCGATGCTTAATACGCAGAATGATTGTTTTGTGATATGTATTGTCTATTATACGTATGATTAATTGTTGCCCTACCACTACTTTTACAAGCATGATTAAAAAACAATAAGTGCTTTGAAATGCATTGTTTTATCATTACTTATTATATATAACATGCATAAAAGAGTTTCAACTAAAAAACATAAATATTTCCATACCATTCGATTGAAGCAACAATAGCAAACTCAGATAATATTAATAATGAAGCAATTTATAATTCTCATACTACTAAGCTTTATTCTTGTTACTTGCGGAACTGTAGAAAAAAGTAGCCGTCTAAAAAAGAACATCAATCGAGACTGGCAGTTTACCTTTAGTTCCGAAACCGATGATTTCTCTTCGAATGCTTCGGGTAACGCTAGCTGGGAAAGAGTGGGACTACCCCATACTTTTAGCCTGCCTTACTTTCGCTCTGAAAGCTTCTACGAAGGTTATGGATGGTATAAAAAGGTACTACATATAGATGAGGAGTGGATAGGCAAAATAATCTGTCTTGAATTCGATGGTGTTTTCCAGGTAGCAGAAATATTTTTGAATGGTACACTTGTGGGAGAACATCGTGGTGGTTACACAGGTTTTGAAATTGAAATTACAAATGCTGTAAAAGCTGGTGACAACCATTTGGCAGTACGTGTCAACAACCTGTGGGATGCTCAATTGGCTCCTCGTGCAGGAGAGCATGTTTTTAGTGGTGGAATTTATCGGGATGTTTATTTGTCGGTAAGCAATCCTTTGCATGTTACATGGAACGGTACTTTTGTATCAACTCCTATCGTGAGCAAAGAAAAAGCTAAAGTAAATGTAAAAACAGAGATTAAGAATCAAAGTAAAGTAGATAAAAACTTCACTTTAAAGAGTGTAATTTCTGACTCTGAAGGCAATGAAATAGCTTTGTTAACAAGCTTAAAAACCATTAAGGCAGGAGAAACAATCATTTGTGATCAAACAAGTGATGAGCTTGCGAATCCTAAATTATGGTCGCCAGACAGCCCAGCTTTGTATAAGGCTTTAACGTACATTTATGATGGTGAAAACTTACTGGATGATTACGAAACTAGTTTTGGTTTCAGGTGGGTGAAATGGACAGCCGATAAAGGTTTTTTCTTGAATGGACAGCATTTATATTTAGAAGGCGTTAATGTGCATCAAGACCATGCCGGTTGGGGCGATGCTGTTACCAAAGCTGGTGTTTACCGTGATTTAAAACTAATGAAAGAGGCCGGTTTTAACTTCATCAGAGGTTCGCATTATCCTCACCATCCTTACTTTACGGAAGTTTGCGACCAGTTGGGGCTGTTATTTATACCCGAAAACTGTGTTTGGGGTATTGGTGGTTTTAAAGAAGATGGTTACTGGAATTCTAGTACTTATCCTGTTCATGCGGAAGACATGGAGGCTTATAATGAAAGTGCAGCCAATACACTTCAGGAATTGATTCTTATCAATAGAAACAGTCCTTCTGTCATTGCCTGGAGCATGAGCAACGAACCTTTCTTTTCGGCCATGTCGGTTGATGCAGAAATGAGACAGCTATTGTCTGATTTGGTTGAGCTTTCTCACATTCTGGACCCAACCCGAATGGCCATGATAGGTGGCGCACAACGCAAAGACGTTGATGTACTAGGAGATATTGCCGGTTATAATGGCGATGGTGCAACATTATTCCGAAATCCTGGGATGCCGAATATGGTGAGTGAATATGGTTCATGTGTCACAGATCGCCCGGGTGATTACACACCATGCTGGAGTCATGTTACTGCTGGTGAAAAGCCTGAGTGGCGGAGTGGACATGCCATTTGGTGTGGTTTTGATCATGGTAGTATTGCTGGTAATATGGGTGAGATGGGTATTGTTGATTTTGCCCGTATTCCTAAGCGATCGTGGTATTGGTATCGTCATTACTTCAGAGGCATTGAACCACCGGTTTGGCCAGTAGCAGGAACGCCAAAGAGCTTAAAGCTATTTGCTGATAAAACCACTATTGATGGAACGGATGCAATTGACGATGTGCATGTCAATGTGAAGGTGACAGGCGAAAGTGGTCAACATATTTCCAACAGTCCGGATGTGACTTTAACCATCGTTTCAGGGCCCGGTGAATTCCCAACAGGAAGAAGCATCACCTTTAAAGAAACGACCTATAATGATATTCAAATTTTAGATGGGCATGCCGCCATTGAATTCAGAAGCTACGAAGGTGGTAAAACGATTATCGAAGCCACTTCAGAAGGTTTGGAACCTGCTCGAATTGAAATAACAACAGTCGGAGAGCCGATGTATCAGGAAGGCGTAACGCCGCTTGTAAAAGACCGACCATACATTGATTATCGCTTAACCAAGGCCATTGTTGCTGGAGAGCCAGTAAAAGTTTCTGATGCACGCCCTTCACGTAGCAATGCCTTAGGCCAAAGCTTACCTTCTTTAGCCAATGATGGACATAAATGGACGAAATGGCAACCCGAATTAGAAAATGGAAGTGTTTGGTGGGAACTGGATATGGAGAATTTTTACCAGGTAGATCGAGTTGAATTTACCTTTGTTCAAGCAGATGGCCTTAAGCTAATACTTGAAATATCCATTAACCAGAAGGATTGGATTGAGGTAGCAAATGGAAAATATAAGAATGATGGAAAACCAGAAACAGTATTCGAAATAAGCGACAAAACAGAAGTGCGTTTTTTACGAGTACGTTTTCAAACCAATAAACCCTTGGTTGTTGGTGAGATTGAAGTGTTTGGTAATCACCTTTAGATATTAATTGATAGACCACCCCGCCTTTGGTACCGCTTCTAAAATTCAGGAGGGGAAGTATTCACATCACTCTCCTCCTATTAAAGGAGAGCATGTTCCGCTTAAACGGAAAGTACTACGAAGTGGGGAGTTAGTTAAAGAAAGTAGCAAATGGGAATAAGAAATTTTAATATCATAGTATTATCTGGTCTACTACTATGGTCTTGTAAGACTGTAGAGCCTGAACAACACCCCAATGTGATTCTGATTTATGCCGATGATCTTGGACGAGGATTATTGTCGCACGAAGGGCAGGAAATTATTCTAACGCCACACATTGATAAACTGGCAGATGCCGGTATACGTTTCGAAAATGTGTATGGGTGCATGTTTTGTGCACCTTCCCGTGCCAGTTTACAAACAGGCTATCACGATTGCCATGGTAATAAATGGGAAATTTCCAGAGCCGGATTATATGCTGATATAACGCGAGGTAAATATACCAGAGAGCAAGTTGAGAATGCCTATGACCAACAAGCTTCTACGGTTCCTGATGAAGAGGTTTTTCTGGCCGAGGTATTTAGAAAAGCGGGTTATGTAACTGCTCAGGTAGGTAAACTCGATTGGGGGTTTGCTACCACCCACAAACAATTGAAACGGCATGGTTGGGATTACTACTACGGTTACTACGACCATCAACGTTGTCATGGTTTTTATCCGCCTTTTTTATTCGAGAACGGAGAGATGGTGATGTTTGAGGGAAATACAAGAGCCGATTGTGGTAAAACGGCTGAATGGGATAAAGATGGTGGTTATGATGATCGATGGAGCAAAGAGCGTAAAAAGACCTATTCTCAAAATCTGTTTTTGGAAAAGATGATTGATTTTCTTAGGACAAATAAGGATAGCAGTTTCTTTCTGTATCACCCTACGCAACTGCCGCACGGACCATCGGCCATTCCTGAAATTCATCCGGATTTTAAAAACAACTCGGAGCTGACAGAGATAGAAAAAACTTACGCATCCATGGTAAAGTTACTGGATGATCATGTGGGTATCATTGTTGAAGAATTAAAAGCATTAGGCTTGTACGAAAACACCATCATCGTCTTCTCAAGTGATAATGGGCATGAGATATACTACCCCTCAGAAGGCAAAATTCATAAGCCCATGCTTAATATGCAAACCGGTGAGCACTTTGATAATATTGATACAAAATACTACAGCGATTTAGTTGGTGATGTATTTGACGGGAACGATGGCATGGCCGGTATGAAACGCGATAACTGGGAAGGTGGCGTGCGTGTTCCACTGATTTATCACTGGCCCGGCAAGTTACAAGGTGGGAAAACGATTCATACCAGAGTGACGAACTACGATATGATAAACACCTTTGCTGAGCTGTTAAACATAGACTTACCCGAAGGAAAAGACGGTGTGTCCTACTATCCGGAACTCATAGGAAAAGAAGCGAGCAAACCGCATGAATTTATTGTTTTTGCATCTTTTCATGGGCCTGCACTGGTGACACAGGATGGATGGAAGCTACGCTATTTCGGCACCAAAGACATTTATCAGCTTTACTATTTACCCGATGATTACCGGGAAGAAAGAGATTTGGCTGAAGAACATAGTGAAGTATTGGAAAGATTAAAGAAAGAACTGATCGAAGCTTGTGACGGAGATATCAAAAACGGTTGGTTTTCCTATCAAACAGGTATTTTAGAAATGCCTGAGATAGCAAGTGATGATTAACATTTTACTAAACCGATGAATCAGGATCTGATGGTATTGTTCAACCCTTATAGGCTTGTTGTTTTAACAATATCAACCACCTCCCCTCTACGAGGTACTCCTTTTCTAAAGGAGGAGAGGGACACAACACCGTCCCCTCCTGAATTTTAGGAGGGGTGTCGATAGACGGGGTGGTATAATAATCTTTAAAAGTATTTATCTGATAAACAAACACACAAATATGAAACGAGCCATGAGAATAGCTTCTCACACAGGAGGATGACAAAATTGGCGAGTTCCATCCCGATTGCTATCGGGAGGCAAATGAAAGTAAATTATAATCATATGAAATTCTCATTTAAAATAGTACTTCTGACTGTATTAATAGGCACTTCAGCCTGCTGTTCAGAGGTAAAAGAAAATTCAGCCCTAAAGCTATGGTACCATCAGCCAGCTACCGACTGGCAATCGGAAGCACTCCCCATTGGTAATGGCTATATTGGTGCCATGTTTTTCGGAGGCATCGAAAAAGAACAGATCCAATTTGCCGAGGGTACTTTATGGAGCGGTGGTCCGGGAAGCGGCGAAGAATACAACTATGGTATTAAAAAAGATGCCTGGAAACACCTGAATGGAGTACGTCGCCTGTTAGATACAGGCAAAATGGAAGAAGCCCACGAATTGGCCAACCGCGAATTAACCGGGGCCATGCACAAAGCCGAAGGTTCAGAATCTCTATTTGGTAATTATGGTGCTCAGCAAACCATGGGTGATTTTTATGTGGAGGTACAACACAATGGAGAAGCATTGGACTATGTGCGCGAATTGGACATTGATAATGCAGAGGGTAGAGTAAGTTACAAAATTGGTGATACGCAGTATAAACGTACTTATTTTGCTTCATACCCTTCTAAAACATTGGTTTACCGTTTCGAGGCCGACAAGGCGACAGATTACTCTGTTAAATTTGAAACGCCTCATGTAAAGAATGATGAATCATTTACCAATTTAGTGTATTCCTTTCAAGGCGAAGTGGCTGATAATGGCATGCAGTTTGAAACTTGTGTGAGGGTTGAAACCGACGGAAAAACAACATTCGTAGACGGAAAACTAGAAGTTGTAGGAGCGAATTATTTGAACCTATACCATGTAGCTGCTACCGACTACATTAATAAATACCCTGATTACAAGGGCAACGATTTTCAGTCAGACAATGAAGAAGTATTACAAAACATAGAAGGTCGCTCGTATAAAGAATTATTGGCTGAACATCGGAAGGACTACAAAGCTTTATACGACAGAGTAGAGTTGGAATTGGGTGATAACACCAGAGACAGTCTTTCAACCGATGTTCGTTTAGAAGAATATGCTGAAGGATTAACAGATTTCGGTCTTGAAGAGCTTCATTTCCAATTCGGTCGCTATATGATGATTGCTTCATCACGACCAGGTACGATGCCGATGAACTTACAAGGAAGATGGAACAACAGTATCAATCCTGCATGGGCTTGCGATTACCACATGAACATTAATCAGCAGATGTTGTATTGGCCAGCTGAGCTTACCAACCTGAGCGAATGTCATACACCGCTATCCGACTATATGGAGACACTTGTTGAGCCGGGTAAAATTTCAGCCAAAGAGTTTTATAATACGCGTGGTTGGGTGGTTAATACCATGAACAATCCATTTGGTTATACTTCGCCGGGCTGGCAATTTCCCTGGGGCGCTTTCCCTGGCGGAGCGGCCTGGTTATGTCAGCATTTATGGGAGCATTACGAATTTACACAAGACAAGCAGTTTTTGGAACAAACAGCTTATCCCTTGATGAAAGAGGCTGCTTTGTTCTGGATAGATTATCTGATTGAAGATGAAAACGGATATTTGGTTTCTTCACCATCTTATTCACCGGAGCATGGTGGTATATCACGTGGTGCATCCATGGATCATCAAATAGCCTGGGATCTGCTAAACAACTGTATGGCCGCTTGTGAAGTATTGAATATCGATAGCGACTTTAAAACTGAAGCACAAGGCATACGCGACCTTATCTCACCTCCAAGCATTGGTAGTTGGGGACAGCTTCAGGAATGGAAAGAAGATGTGGACGACCCGGAAAGCAGACATCGTCATGTATCACATTTGTATGCTTTTCATCCCGGCAAACAAATATCCTTGAAGAAGACACCAGAATTGGCCGAAGCGGCAAAAGTCAGTCTGAATGCACGAGGTGACAATGGTACCGGTTGGTCATTGGCATGGAAAGTGAATTTCTGGGCTCGTTTCAAAGATGGCGACCGTGCTTATAAGTTGTACAAAAGATTGCTACTGCCAGCAACCATCAAAACCGAAAAGTTGATGGGACAAGGAAGTGGTACGTTCTCGAATTTATTCTGCGCCCACCCACCATTTCAGTTGGATGGAAACATGGGTGGAACGGCCGGCATGGCTGAAATATTATTACAATCACACGCCGGCATTATTGAACTGCTTCCTGCATTGCCTGCAGCATGGAGAAATGGCCATGTAAAGGGTTTAAAAGCTCGTGGTGGCTATGAAGTAGATCTGGAGTGGAAAGATGGTAAACTTATAAGTTCCGAAATTACAGCAGCTACAGAAGGTGAATGTAGCATCAACTATAAGGGTAGAACCCAGACCAAACCAATGAAAAGTGATGAAGTATGGAAGTTAGTTTTTGATTAAATGAAAATTGTAAAACTCCTGATTTTACTAGTCCCGAGGCAGGTTATATCCTCCAATCGGGATTTTTTTGTCTCCTATCAGTATTTTTATTCCTTCCATCGGCAACTTATACCCTCCCATTGGTAATTTTATGGCTCCAATCGGTAACATTTGGCAGCCCATTAGCAAATTGAGAGGTCCAATTGGTAAATTTGAGCTAAGCATTGTCAAATATGAGCTTATTGTTCCCCTTTCGAACGATTACTTTTAATGCATAAAGTAAAAGCATTAAAAACAGTCATTAATGAAAAGTCAGAAAATATTTTTAATAATCATATTGCAGGTTGTCACGGCCGTTTCATTTGCACAGACTAAGCTGATAGAAATATCTCCAGAGTACCTCAGTAATTTTGTGAAAACAAGGCATGCGAAAGTTGCACTAAAGCCAGAAAACGCTCTGCTTATTGAGATGGATGCTGAAAATCCTTTGGTAGAATTATACGCACCCGATAGTCATTGGGATTTGCGTACTAACTCAGCTGTTTCTTTTGAGGTAAGCAATCTTGGTAGCAGACCGATCCTATTAAATGGCCATATAGACGATTACCAGTGGAATGAAGGAGTGCTGGCTCTTAATCCTGGAGAAACTAGTGTTATGCGTATACTAATTAAAGGTTACCGCTTACCTGAGACCCACCCCATGGCACGTTCCTATGAAGGCATGTTTGGATTCCCAGGAGGCTATTACTGGCATTGGGTACCTAAAGATGCACAACATATTAAAAAGATCAAACTGTCATTGGTGAATCCGAAAGAAAGCGCGAGACTTTCGATTAAGAACATTGTTGCAGAAGGAAACTTGATGGAGAAAAGCTACGAAGAGATTCGAAAAACGCTTTTCCCTTTTGTAGATGCATATGGTCAATACATGCATAAGGAATGGATGGGTAAGGTACATTCTGATGAAGAATTGAAAAAAGCAGTAGAGCTGGAGAAGAAGGATTTGTTGAAACATCCTTCACCTCAGGATAGAAACAAATATGGCGGGTGGACCAAAGGCAAAAAGTATAAAGCTACCAGACATTTCAGAGTCGAAAAGATAAGTGGCCGTTGGTGGTTGATCGATCCGGAAGGTTGCTTGTTTTGGTCGCATGGCATAACGGGTGTGGCCAAAGCGGCTGCCACCACCAAAGTAGCGGGTAGAGAGAAGTATTTCTCATCCATGCCAGACAAAAAATCACCATTGTATCAATTTGCGAATTCCAGACAAGGAGCAATTGTAACCTTCAATTATACCGGCGCCAACCTCTATCGAAAATATGGTGCTAATTGGGAAGACATTAAAAGTGAGATGGCGCATCGTCGATTGAGGAGCTGGGGCATGAATACCTTTGGTAACTGGTCTGATGAAACTACCTATTTACAACGTAAAACACCCTATACCGTCAGTGTGAATTTTCGCTGGAAACGGGTAGGTGGTAATTTGAAGTTCCCCAATGTATTTGATCCGAGCTATAAAACGAACCTGGAAAAGACCTTTAAAAAGCACGCAGAAACTTGGGAGGATGATTATTGTATTGGCTATTTTGTGGATAATGAGCTGCATGGCTGGGGTAGCATTGGTAAACATGTGCTGCAATCGCCAGCCTCCGATAATGCCAAAGTAGAGTTGGTAAAATACCTGACAGACAAGTATAAATCCATAGAACAACTAAATACGGCATGGGCTTGTGATTATCATTCGTGGAAGACCTTACTTAATTCGACCAATGAAGTAAAAGGAAAAGCAGCGAATACAGATTTGTTAGCCTTTGAAAGAATAATGGTAGACCTCTATTACATGACATGCCGTGATGTGATTAAGTCAATGGCTCCTCATAAACTTTATATGGGTAGTCGCCTGCACAATCATTATTACCCAGAAGATCTGGGGCATCAACGTTGGATAGTACCCATAGCGGCTAAATATTGCGACATCGTTAGCTTTAACCGTTACCGTTTTGTGCCCAATGATATGTTGTTTCATGATAAGTCAATTGACAAGCCTATCATTATTGGTGAGTTTCACTTTGGGGCTTTGGACCGGGGTATGCTGCACACGGGCTTACGTTCGGTGCAAAATCAGGAACAACGAGGACGAGTATATTACGAGTACATCAAAGGAGCTTTGGAGAATCCTTACATTGTGGGTGCGCATTGGTTTCAGTATGGAGAGCAGGCTGTGACGGGGCGTGGTGATGGCGAGAACTATCAGATTGGTTTTTTGGACGTGTGTGACACACCTTATCAGGAAACCATTGATGCCAGTAGAAAAGTTGGTGAGCAGATGTATGAGCTTAGGTTAAATGCGCAGTAAGCCAGTGTTTTTGTGCCTCCGTGTAATAGCTATTATGAATCAACACATTTCTTAATTAATAATAATGAAGAGAATTTATCTATATACAATTGTTGGGGCTTTGATGTTACAGATTAATTGTTTAGCCCAAGAATACGAAACCTGGCGTTTTATCAATATTCCCGATTACCATAATGCCGAAGGTTTTTCAAAAAATAGTCCTGAACGTGCAAAACGTATTGCTGATCAAACGGGGCAGTTCAAACAAATGAAGGAGCGCTATGGTGGCGAGCTAATAATTATGCCCGGCGATTGTAATGGTGGACACTGGTATCGACAAAAATACCTGAAGCAGTTTAGAAATTATCCCGATTATAAAGATTTCACAAGCAAACAAGTTGTTTTGGAAGCTTCACGATTATGTTATGATGGACTTTGGGATATTGTGCACAAGGGCGGTTATGATAACTTTCTGATGGCAGTTGGCGATCATGAGCTGGGTGATAACCCATGGCATAAAGGTTCAGAGGTGGTGAAACATATTGCTGCTTTCCGTCAGGGCTTTGCCAATACATTTACCTTGAATGAACATGGAGAATCTCGGTTTAATGAAAATATTGGTAAGGCATTAGCAAGACCTGTAGGCACTATCTATGAGCACACTTCCAATGCCGTTCAGTATAAAAACGTGCTGTTTATTACAATTGATATGTTTCGTTTTGATGGTGAAGATCAAACATTGGGAAGTCAAGGCGTAGTTAATGGCGACATTGATGGCAAACATTTAGCGTGGTTTGAATCGGTATTGAGTGAGGCACAACACATACCATCCATCAAACACATTGTGGTACAAGCTCACTTGCCCATTATATACCCTGTTCGAAAATACGCCAGCAGTGGCATGCTTGTGGATAAAAAGGAAAGTGAGAAAATTTTGAATATGCTTCGAAAGTATAAGGTGGATTTATACCTGGCTGGCGAAGTACATATGAATACGGTGACTAAAGATCCACAATCGGATTTAATTCAATTGGTGGCCCGTGGTAATAATCTATCGAATATGACTCTTATAGATGTTGAAAATGATAAGCTTCTGATTAGTACTTATCATCAAAATGGAGATAAATTGGGGAGTCTGAGCATCGATAAAACCGCTGTAGATACACAAATAGCAGGAACGGGATTATTAAACCCAATCAATCCACATGGTTTGCAAATTCATTGGAGTTTTGATGAGCTATTGACTAAGAATAACTACAAGAACAGTGTTGATGGAACGTTCCCAAAGCAAGGGAAGCATAATCCTGTGATGAAAAGGATAACTGAGCCTGTGGCATTTATTAACGATGGTGGTTTTAATTTCGATTATGCACTAATTGGTGGTGAAGTCACCACAACGAAAGGCATTATAGGAAATGCAGCGAAGATTGAAGAAGCGAGCTGTTTATCGGTTTTGCCAATTGGGCCCATGGATGCTGCTTATGCACGGAGCCTGGCATGCTGGGTAAAAACAAGCGCAACAGGCAGACGGCTGATCTTCAATAGTGCTTCCTATTGGGGACAAGGGCAGTTTTTTAACCTCTCGATTAAAGATGGTAATGTGGAGCTGGCTTTACGTCCTGAAATAGTTACTAGCACACAAAATCAACAGCTTAATGATGGCGAATGGCACCACTTGGCAGTGGTTATGCCCGAAGAAGCCAGTCTCAACGAACTGAAGTTATATGTTGATGGCAAACTAATTGAAGACAAAAAGGCCAGCAAATCCGACGTGAAAATAAACACTTCACAAGCCAACTGGATGTCCATTGCAACACAATCAGCTCCTTACAAAACAGATTTAGCCAAGACAATGGGCATGAAAACGTATGTAGGGCTATTGGATGACTTTTCAATTTGGACCAGGCCATTAACAGACAGCGATATAAAACTACTTTACAATGAAGGGCTAAAAGGAAAGGATGCGTTGACGGTTGAGGTAATTATTAGGGATTAGCAAATTTGCGCTAAGCATTGTCCAATTTACGCCCCTTTATTTGTTCATAGGTCTCTATTTTTACATCGTTCATAAATTGATGTAAGCTATGCGATCACGAATTATATTCCTTGTGTTGGTACTGCTATTGCCAACCGGCCTTTTTGCCACCGATTACTATGTTAGTGCCGATGGTAATGATAATAATGATGGATTATCCGAAGCAACGCCATGGATTTCTTTATCCAAGGTATCTGAAGCGGCGGCTAATGATAAGAATGGTGGATTTATTCAGGCAGGAGATCAAATCTTGTTCAGGTCGGGCGATACTTTCGAAGGACAGTTAGTTATTAACCGATCAGGTACAGCCGATCATCCCATTGTAATCAGTAATTACGGAGATGGTGAGCTGCCAATATTAAGTGGTTCGGGTAATATACCAACAGGCGATTTTATTGAAGCTGTAAAATTAGTCAACACCAGTCATATTATTATCGATGGTGTCTGGATTAAAAACGACCGAAAGAACCTGGGTGATATTACATGGGGAACCAACTCAGCCTATGGAATTAAAGTGATTGCCAATAAATGGGGAGGCATCAGTAAAGATCTGACCTTTCGTAACCTGAAGGTAAGCGATGTGTTTGGCTATGATATGATGGACTGGGAAGGCAAGTTCACATTGGATTATTATAATGCTAAGGGTATTTTCTTTGATTCAGATAAGGATGATGATACGACTTCTCCGGTAACAGAAGTAAGGTTCGAAGACGTGTTAGTTGAAGACTGCTATTTCTACAACTTGGGAAGTACGGCCATTAGTGCCAGAAACTTAAATCCATCTAATAACCCCAATAGTGAAGAAGGGCGAAATCGTAATTTTGTGATACGCAACAATACTTTCGAACAGTTAGGTGGCGATGGCGTGGTGTTTGCTTCGGTTTGTAATGGTCTGGTTGAGAATAATGAATTTATCGATTTAGGATGGGGCGATCATACGTCCTCAATTGACCGATATTATGGCAGGGGTGAAGGTTGCTGGATTTGGGATTCGCATAACATCATTGTGCAATATAACAAGCAGTACAGAGCGCGAGGTTTTGGAGATACATACGGTGCTGCCGGACACATTGATTTCTAT
Organism: uncultured Carboxylicivirga sp.; assembly: GCA_947503525.1. Classification (GTDB taxonomy): domain Bacteria; phylum Bacteroidota; class Bacteroidia; order Bacteroidales; family Marinilabiliaceae; genus Carboxylicivirga. The sequence goes on from CANNEA010000003.1 coordinate 40,495, forward strand.
TGTAAGCATTCTATTTTCCAATATAACTATAGCGAAGATACCGAAGGTGGTTTTGTTGAGATATTGGGAGATTGCGACAATAGTGTGTTTCGTTATAATGTCAGTGTCAATGATGGTCACCGTGCCAATGGACACCATCGATACAGCATATGGTTATCAGGGTGGGTAGGCAAAGATATTACCCCAGTTCCTTCTCGTGATAATTATATTTACAACAATACAGTGTATTTGGATGCTGCCAAGTGTAAACCTGATATATCGATTTTTGCTGAGGATACCTACATCTATAACAATGTTTTTTATGCCATTAATGGTGCTCAAATTGGTTCGGGAGGAGTCGATGTTAATATGCAAAACGGTGGTGAGTTAAAGGTGTCAAATAACCTCTTTCATGGAAATATAGCTGCAGCTTTCACCAATTTGGATGACAATAAGGTAAGTGGCGACCCATTATTTGTAAATCCAGTTTCGGCCAATGGCGATGTAGATAATTTTGATATTCAATCAGGCAGTGCAGCTATTGACAAAGGTTTCTCGTTTAAAGAGCCTGAGTTTCCAATGGCCGGACAAGGTGTTTTTAAAGATATAACACTTATTCCAATTGAAGATGCTTTTGGAAATAGCATCGATATGGAGAATCTAATCCCAAACATAGGGGCTAGTAATGCGCACAATTCAGGTGACCAAGTTGGTATTAATGATGCAGTTCGTGTATCAGATATGTTTAGTATATATCCAAATCCGGTACAGGATGAGTTAAGGGTGAGCTTCAATAAGTTTAATCAGGAGTTTAATTATAACATATACAACATTCAAGGGCAAATGATACAGTCAGCAGAAACAGTGTCGATAGCTGATGAGTTACGAATCAATTTACCTGGAACAGCAAAGAACGGCATCTACTTTATTCGAATCGAGCAAGGCGGTTATTATCAGGTAGAGCGTTTTGTATTGTATCGTTAAAGAAGAGGTGCAATTAAGGTAAAACTAAAAAGAAAAGATAGACATGCTTAAACAGTCAATTCTCATACTGCTTATTATTAACTCTATTGTCTTGCCTGCACAAGAGGAGAGTGAAGACCTGCTGAATATTAACGATCTTTCACCTGAACTATATAAGTTACAGGATCTTGAGGCATCCCCTACTTCTGAAGGCATAATATGCCAAGTAAAGGCAGGAGAGGGAGGTAGTATCGTGTTTTTTCCAGAAGAGCAATATTGGGATTTAACAGAGTGGGTGTTTTTAAGTTTGGATATTGAAAATAAGATCGATAAGAAAGTTCGTTTTGAACCTGTTTTGGCCTATGATAATCCCCGAAGAGGAAAGAAATTTTATCCGGTTAATAACAAGCATATCGGCTTTGTGAAAGCAAATGAAACATTAACATACAACTGTGTGATGATTCGTGATAAAATTAATGCACAGGATTACCCACAGAGTATTGATTTTCCGCAAATGAAAGGTTTGCCCGAAGGTGTTATTCTAAATTATGCCGGTATTGATGCCAAACACATTAAGGCTTTCAGGATAAATTTCCCCAAACAGAATTTTGACCGACAGGTATGCATAAAGCGATTGTTTAAAAACAAAGCAGCCCTACCCGAATTATATACGCAGGATAAAGAGGCATTTTTCCCTTTTATCAATAAATACGGACAGTACAAACATGTTGACTGGCCCGGTAAAATTACAGATGATAGTCAGTTTTTAGCAGCCATTGAAAAAGAGCAGCAGGACCTAATAAAGCGCCCTGGTTCAAAAGAATGGAACCGCTTTGGCGGGTTTGTAAATGGGCCAAAGTATGAAGCAACAGGCCATTTCAGAACGCAAAAGATTGATGATCGTTGGTGGATCATTGATCCGGAAGGCTGCTTGTTTTGGTCAAGTGGCGTTAATAGTGCAGGACGATTGGAAATACTAACGCCAACTAAAGGACGGGAACATTTCTTTGAAGGCATACCTGATAAGACTAATAGCAATGCTCATTTATTTGCTAAGAACCAATACAAGCATGGCTTAGCAAATCTGCATCGTAAATATGGTGCGGATAGTGAAGATGACTATGTGGCTGTTTCATTAAAACGTATGAAAAGTTGGGGACTGAATACCCTAGGTGGCTGGTCGGCCGAAACAGTTGGAGAACACCCTGATGATATTAAATTGCCCTATACTGTATATATCAATTCTGTATCACCAGGCATTAATGATAAGTTTCCTGATGTGTTTGATTCACGCTGGCAGGCTGATGTGGAGAAGAAAATAAAGGAAAAGGCAGCATTTGTAACAGATGATCCTTACTTCTTTGGATTCTTTATCAATAATGAAATCCATTGGGGTAATCCCAATAGCTTGGTCATACATTCTTTGGAAAAAGGTGCCGACTGCGCCGGGAAGAAAGCATACATCAAGCTATTGAAAGAGGAATTGGAAAATATAAAATTGTTTAATGAGCTAAGCGGGGCCACTTTTAATACCTGGGATGAACTACTGACAAGCAAAGTGAAAGCCGGAACACTAAAGGTAGCTGGTCTAAAGGAATATAATGTGAAACATTACACCAAGATGTGTGAACTGTATTTCAAAACCACCAAAGCACTAATCGATAAATATGCACCGGATAAAATGTACATCGGCTGTCGTTGGCATGGAAACCATAAGAATAAGATAAATACAACAGTATCGGCTAAGTATCTCGATATACTCACCTTTAATGCTTATGAAAATGAGGTGGAGTTTTACCCTTATCCGGCAAAGGATATAGATAAACCATTTATCATCTCTGAATTTAATTTTGGAGCTTTAGATGCAGGTAAATTTTTTACAGGATTGGGCTATGCATCCAGTCAGCGAAACAGGGGTGAGAAGTATATGAATTTTATCGAAGGAGCACTCCGAAATCCAAGGTGCGTTGGAGCGCATTGGTTTATGTGGGCCAACTCAACCACTGCCGGTCGTGGCAATGGTGAAAATGCCAATTGTGGTTTGGTATCGATGACTGACCAGATTTATTATGAATTAATAAGCTATATCCGCGAAACGACATACAAGATGTACCATTATCGTACTGAAGAACAATAAACAAAATTCAGATGAAGAATCTACTTATAATAAGCCTGTTGCTCTTTTCTGTTGTTGGTGTGTCAGCCCAAATAAAGCCAGATACCATTGTGGTTTATAAAACGATAGGGGATGTTGAACTAAGAATGCACATCTTCTTTCCGGAAAATCATCATACGGATGGGGCTAAACCAGCCCTTGTATTCTTTCACGGTGGAGGTTGGAAAGGTGGCGGACCGGAACATTTTTATGGTCAATGTGCGTATTTTGCTTCACGAGGAATGGTGTGTATGAGTGCCCAATACCGCACCGAAAAAAGCAATGGTACAAGCCCCATTGAATGTGTAAAGGATGGTAAAACGGCCATGCGATGGGCATATGCAAATGCATGTAGTTATGGTATTCATAAAGATAAGATAGTAGCCGCAGGTGGTTCTGCAGGTGGGCATGTGGCCGCAGCCACAGCAACGGTACAGGGGTTTAATGAGGCAGGAGAGGATACAGCTATTTCTTGCCGACCCAAAGCTCTGGTCTTGTATAATCCGGTGGCTAATAACGGTCCTGGAGCTTATGGTTATAATAGGGTAAAAGCCTATTATAAAGCTTTTTCACCTTATCACAACCTGAAGAAAGATACACCACCAACATTAATCATGTTGGGCACCAAAGACAAGTTGTTTACACCTGGCATGGCTCAGAATTATAAAAGTAAAATGGAGGCTTTGGGGCAACACTGTGATTTAATTCTTTACGAAGACCAGGATCATGCTTTTTTTAATAAAGACAAGAACGAAGAGATGCATTACCAAACTATGATTGATGCTGATAAATTTCTAATTTCTCTTGGTTACTTAAAAGGAGAGCCGGTCGTATTGGATTTATTGATGAAAAGTGAAAACAGTAACCATAAACATTAAATATGCGAATAGTTCTATCCATTTATATACTGTTGTTGACGGGTACACTCGTTGCCCAAACAAACACTGCCTTTCAAGCTTACAATACGCAAGGCGATAATTTGATCCATATCGTAACGGCTGATTTTGATAATGTAGGTGCAAAGGATTTCGTAGTGGCTATGTCTGTTGAAGGAAAGGTAATCGCATTTAAGCGCCCTGATCAGATTACTGAATCTGGTGCCGACAATCGTTTATGGGAATATACAGATTTACCCTCAATGGGACTAAGAGTGTTGGCGGGTGATGTAAGCGAAAGTAGTTCTGGTGATGAAATCCTGCTGCCAGGGACAGACGGTCATTTAAGGGTTCTTTCTTCGGGTGGAGAATTATTATTGGATAAGGAGGTAAGTACTGGCGCTCTCTACTCAGCTACTGTGGCCAAAGGAGTAGGTGGCCAAGCGGTAATTGTCACTTCAGGGGTTGATGGAATGGTATATATACTAAATAATTCGGGTGTCTTACTTCATTCTTTTCGGCCGGAAACAGGCAAGGCTTCAGGCGTATCCGGGTTGGTGCGTCATGTAGTGGCTGGCGATTTTGATGGCAATGGAACAGACGAAGTGCTTGCTTTTGTCAACCGTAAGAGTTTTGAAGGCAATAATTTCATTGATATCATTGATTTAGCCACATATAAGCGTCCAGCCTATTGGAATGGAGATGCCGATGAGCTAAGTGATGATGTGGTGGCAGGTCTTGGATTTACCGACAAGCAATTACCACGGATTTATGATATGGATGGCGATGGTCAAGTTGAGCTAGCTGCTCATTGGGGTGTTTTTCATCCCGAAGATGGTCCGCGTACCAAAGTGTTTTCTAGCATGATGGCCGAAACAGAAAAACTACATTTAAATACCTACAAGACCTATGCAAAAAACTATTTAATTCAAAATCATGGTTTTGAAAAATCAGACAAGGAAGATTTAACATCTACGGGTAAATACCTGATGCAGCATGGTGTTCCTGGCGATTTTGATGGGGATGGACATGCCGAAATATTCACCATTTATGGCGATGATTTATTTCTTTCACAATACGATGCCACTACCAAAACATTGGCTATCTCTGATTATACCTGGGCGCACTCCATGTATCATTTTAGCGATGGCGCATGTTTACAAGATAGAAATGGTGGGGCAGATAAAATGGTGCTGTCAGGTCCCATCAATGGCGACGACCATTTTTACATTGTTGACCTGACGAATGATAATTGGAAAACTGAAGCTCGTAATATCTGTTGCAATGGCCGTTTTGCCGAAGTAGAACAAAACTTAAATGTGTTAAGTGATAAAATCGACCAATTTTCCGGGACCTTGGCTGGTGGAGAAAAGCCGATATGGTACCTTGATTATTTTGCCAGCGGTTTATGGTGGGACATGACACCTGAGAATAGTGCACTGCAGGCGCAGAAAGTGTATGATGCACAACAGCAATGGTACAATAAAATTGGCGGACAAGAGAACTACCGTTCTACAAAAATTCGACTCGCAGCCAGTGTGAACTCTTGTATTTATGGCATGAGTAACGAATGTGACAAGGAAAGTATTACTGCTGAAGGCGTCAAGAACTTTTGTGCAGCGCTGGCCCAAAAGGGAGCCTACTTCTGCCTGAAAATCGGGCATGGCCCTCATATTTTTATTACCCCTGAGGATTTAGCTGATTGTTATGAGGCCTCTGTAGTGGATGGCGAATGTTACATGATGGCACGAACCCGGGAATTAAACGATCATGAAGACTTTGAATCCTATATACCACATCTTGACGCCTTGTTGGCTCGTGCTGAACAGATTGGTTCGGCCCCGCCAATGGTGATGTTATGTGCCAAGGGTGCAACGTTTACCGCTTTAACACAGAATCAGGCCGATAGCTATTTTCCAAAGTACAAGGATATATTGGTGCCTGGGGTGGAGAATTCCAATGTGACTGAGCTGGACCTTAGTTTAGCCGAACGAGTTGGTTTGTGGATGAATGGCGATGTAGAAAACTGGGGCTGTAATGTTATTGGCGACAACTTGTCCGCCAATCGTGTAGCCGAATGGGGCGGCATGCGCAATGCACATATTGTTTTACGTCAAATGCTATCACAATATAGTCTTGGAGCTAAGGTATTCAGAACAACATCTATTACTGCATTGAACAATCCACTCTACGAACGTGGTGATGTGAGTGGCGAGGACCAGCAATGGACACAGGTATTTCAGAAAGGAGTGTTGAACTTCCTGAAATTGGTGGATAAAGGTGTTTATCCCAATACTCCTGTACCGGCTCAAATCAAAGGCATCTCACCTGTGTCGGTGGGCATTTATAATCGAAGCAATCGCCTGACTGAACAAAGCATTAATCACGACCATTACTTGTATCAGCCCGAAACCAATAACTATGTCATCAATCGCTTGGCCTGTTGGAATGCCTATACCGATATTCCCGAAACAGATGCTACTTCCTTTTTGTACGGCACTACGCGCCGTTGGGAAAATATGTTTCCATCCATGCCTGGTGGTTTTGTAACGATTGTGCCTTCAACTCAGGCTTCAGAAATTGAGGGGAATTCATGGTGTAATGTCGCCTATCAAACCAATGGCGATGCATGGGATAACTTATCTTTAAACGAGGCAAGAGAGACCATCAGTAATGAGGTATTATCGCAACGTCATCATCTTGATTTTTATGTCGATGGAGATTGTTTTTGGCAGATAACACAACAAAAAGATGATCCTTATACCTACTTTGCCTTTCTAATGGATAATAATGAATTATCACCTGTTGAACATACTATAAAATTAAAAGCTGGTATGTCAATCAATGGCGAGTGCCAGGTGTTTGACCAGCTTGGTAGTTCTGAGGCTATCGGCACATTGTCTTCTAATACCGATGAGTTGAGTATCAATATCCCGGCCGGAACAGCACGCTTTTTAAGTATTAAGTTAAGTGAATTGCCTAAGGAGGATGTGGGAATTAGAAGAATTGAGGCTGACTTGATTAAGATGTATCCAAACCCTTCTAATGATATCATAAATATTGAACTGAAGGATACTTCACCACATACTACGGATATAACGATCTATAATAGTGCAGGATTAAAAATGCAGCGATTACAATTAAATGGTGATCATCAACAAATATCAGTTAATAATTGGTTGCCGGGAGTGTATGTTTTGCACATAATGCAAAGCAATAAATTCCAGGCGCTAAAGTTGGTAATAAGTGACTGATAGATGGTAATTAGCTTATTGTGAGAGTAGGAGTCTTTGACTTCATTTAAACACTTTATTGATAAACAATAAAATGAATGTGAAATATATGAATAAGTGCCTTGTTTTGTTAGTGTTATCGATCTTTAGTTTGATAGCGACTGCCCAGGATAAGCCTAATGTGATTGTGATCATGGCTGACGATCTGGGCTATGGTGATGTGGGGTTTAACGGTTCCACAGAAATACCAACACCTAACATCGATCGCATTGCTGATAATGGTATCAAATTCACCAGTGCTTATACTACTTATTCGGTTTGTGGGCCGAGCCGAGCGGGTTTCATTACTGGTCGCTATCAGCAGCGTTTCGGTTTTGAGCGTAATCCACTTTACAGAGTTAATGACCCACACATGGGCTTGCCACTTGATGAAATGACCATTGCCGAATCGGTTTCAGAAGTGGGCTATACCTCTGGAATAATTGGCAAATGGCATTTGGGTGCTCATATCTCCAACCATCCGCTCAATCGAGGATTCGACGAGTTTTATGGTCACCTGGGTGGCGGGCACAAATATTTTCCGGAATCATTGACCATTGAAGATAGCTACGATGCTAAAAATGAAGAACAGAGTTATCTTACATGGCTGTTACGTAATCATAGCCCGGAAAAAACAGATGAGTACATTACCGATGAATTTTCTAATGAAGCAGTTGAGTTCGTCAATCGTCATAAGGACAATCCCTTTTTTCTTTTTCTCTCGTACAATGCACCACATACACCCATGGAGGCTAAGGTTGAAGATTTAGCTTTATTTCCTAATCTGGTGGATGAAAACGGCCATAAGCGCAAAACTTATGCAGCAATGGTGTATGCTGTTGACAGAGGTGTTGGTCGTGTTTTAGATAAGCTTCAGGAATTAGAGATTGAAGATAATACCATCATTTTTTTCTTGTCAGATAATGGTGGGCCTATTAATAAAAATGCTTCGGACAATGGTGTTTTACGCGGCGGTAAAAGTGATGTTTTTGAAGGCGGATATCGGGTTCCATTTGCCATGCAATGGACCGGTGAAATTGATGGTGGAGGCACTTTTAATTATCCTGTATCATCGCTGGATATTTTCGCTACTTTATCAGCCCTTTCAAATTCCCCAATTAACCCGGATAAACCGCTGGATGGGGTAAATCTAATGCCTTTTTTAAGAGGTGAAGAAGTCAGTCCTCCACATGAAACCATCCACATTCGCAAATTTGATCAGGATCGTCATGCTGTGCGCTATGGCGATATGAAATACATACGATTTAAAGCGGAAAGTCCGAATTCCAGATTGTACGACTTAAGCACCAATATCAGTGAAAGTGATGCAGATGGCAAAAACCTGTATTGGAATGCTGATTTTCGTGCTCAGCGTGATGAATTACAAACTATTCAAGCTAATTGGGAAGCCGATCTACTTCACCCTCGTTTTTTAGGTCTAGTACATGATGAGTTGGTTTGGGCCACTGAAGTTACTTTATCGAGCACTAAGCTGGAACTTAATGTTGATGATGCACATCAGCTTGAAGCTTCTATCTTGCCCGATGATGCCTTCAATGATTTCATCGAATGGAACACGAATAATACAGCTGTAGCGACCGTCGATAAGGATGGAACTATAAGGGCACATAAGGACGGATATGCACTAATCACAGCCCGTGTAGTCGATCGTCGGCAGATATTCAGGCAATGTATCGTTAAGGTTGGGAACCCAAATGCCCCAAGCAGTATTACCTTATCTAAAGAACAGGTAACGCTTACCCAAGGAAAAGGGGTGCATTTAACAAGCACGTCTTCCCCGAGCAATGATACTTATGCGATTGAATGGACAAGTAGCAATACATCGGTGGCAACTGTTGATGAACAGGGTTTGGTATTAAGTCATCAAAAAGGTTCTGCAACCATAACAGCTAAAGTGATAGGAAATGAGCAAGTTTATGCTACTTGTGCCATTACGGTTAATAAATATGTTGAGAATACTGGTATTTTCGACAATTACGATAAGGTTACAGATATCTATACCTTTTATCCTAATCCTGTTGATAAACAGTTAAATGTGTTCTTTAAGAATGCGTCGGTAAAGAAAGAACTAAGTATTTGTGATATTCAAGGAAGAACATTATTTAGAGAATCAATTAATGCCGGCGTTCAGAATACTTCAATTGTATTACCACCAACTCTGCTTAATGATATTTACCTTCTTAGCATTATCGAAGGTGCTAGCAGGCAGACAAGTAAGTTGGTTTTGAACAGATAAGCTTGATGAAGAATAAACAAAAACGAAATAGCTTATATATTTCATTCATAGTTTCTGTTATTCTATGTTCTTGTAGTGGTATGGAACAAAATGAACATACAAATATCATTATTTTCCTTACTGATGATCAGGGATATAATGATTTAGGATGTTATGGTTCACCTACTATCAAAACACCTAACCTGGATGAGATGGCGAATCATGGAATCAGATTTACTAATTTCTATGCACAACCATTGTGTGGCCCTTCCAGGGCTGCTTTACTCACCGGAAGTTATCCAATTCGAATTGCTGAACCTAATAACACAAAAGGTTTTCATACAAAATTGCATCCTAAAGAAATAACCATCGCTGAAGTTTTAAAGAAGAAAGCTTATAACACTGCATGCATTGGTAAATGGCATGCAGGAGAGGAAACGGAACAAATGCCCTTAAAACAAGGTTTTGATTATTATTTCGGTACACCTAAATATAATGGCAATACTAAATTAATTGAACAATCGAAACATAGGAGTATCGTTTTAAGGAACAACGATACACTAAACGTCATCAATAAAGTAAAAGAAATGGGGCAGCTTACCCAAAGGTATACCAAAGAAGCTGTTAACTACATAAGGTCAAATAAGAATAAGCCGTTCTTCCTGTATTTATCACATAACATGCCTCACGTTCCCTTGGGTGCTTCAGAAGATTTTAGAGGAAAATCAGCTGGTGGTTTTTATGGTGATGTGATTGAGGAATTGGATTGGAGCATGGGCGAAGTTTTAAGAACCCTTAAGGAAGAAAGTTTGGAAGAAAATACACTTGTCATCTTTGTGTCGGATAATGGGCCTTGGATTGAAGGAAAAATTGGTGATCACGCAGGCAGTGCTTTCCCTCTAAGAGGCTCCAAGGCACAAACCTGGGAAGGTGGCGTGCGGGTTCCCTGTATTATGCAATGGAAGGGGAAACTAGCAGAGGGAAGTGTTAATCATGAATTGTTAACTACAATGGATTTCTTACCTTCATTTGCTGAGCTCGCTGGAATTCAGATGCCTGATACTATTGCCATAGATGGTAAGAGTTTTAAAGATGTCATTCTGCATAATAAAGAGAGTGAGCACGATCGTTTTTTTTACTATGCCTTTACACACCTTCAAGCAATCAGAGACAAGGAGTGGAAGTTGGTATTGCCGCGCACAAAGAAACCAGCCTATATGAAATGGAGAGGGAGAAGGATTGATGGAGTTGAAGGTATTCAGCTTTTTAATCTGATTGAAGATAAAGAAGAGCAATACAACCTTGCTGATAAATATCCCGATAAAGTAAAGGAATTAATGTTGCTAATTGAAGAAGGTCGTACAGAGTTAGGCGATTGCAATTGCATAGGTCAGGGTGCACGGTTTTACGACAGTTCGCCTATGTCGGCTCGCATCGAAGAATTCTATAAATCAGAAATTAGTAAGAAGCGTGAAAACTAAAAAGATGAAGCAAATAGCATTTCTTTTTCTATCGTTAATAAGCTTTTCTCTTTTGGCACAAGAGAAAAATAATGCAGTCCTCATTATCCTTGATGATATGAATGATTACATTGGCGTGATGGGTGGCCATCCGCAAGCCATCACACCCAATATCGACCAGTTGGCCAATGAAGGTGTATTCTTTTCCAATGCACATGCCAATGCACCCATCTGTGCACCATCAAGGGCCAGTTTTTTATCGGGTTTGTATCCATCGACCACCGGTAATTTTGGTTTTGGCCATATTGGGGATAATAAGGTGCTGAGCAATTCCAAGTTTATAATGGAATATGCCGCAGAGAATGCTTATGAGACCTATAGTACTGGTAAAATTTTTCATAGAAGTGCTGATGATCCATCCAAAACAATGGGTGAGAAACAAGATCAGGGGCCGTATGCCTGGGATGGTACGAATCCAATACCTCATCCGTCCGTACCTGAACCATTTCGTAATGTCGGACTCTTGAATGGTTCATTGGCACCCTTGTCTGATGTGCCACCCGGTGGCTGGCGTAACGATTACAATGGAAGTACGCCTTTTCGTTATGTGTCGGCCAAAGAGCGGGATAAGATGTGCGATGAGATAAGTGCCGATTTTGTGTCAGATTGGATACAGCAGCATGAAAGTATGAAATCACAAGGCAATGATAAACCTTTCTTTATTGCCTATGGCGGGATGAAACCACATACACCACATATCGTACCGCAGCGCTTTTTTGATATGTATCCGCTGGATAAGGTGATGATACCCGAAATTCTAAAGGATGATTTAAAAGATACTTATGGGCATCATTTTAGTGCTTCAGGCTTTAATGACTATGACTCATTAATCGTATCATACGCTACCGTTGAAGAGGGTTTACGCCGATATGTACAAAGTAAATTAGCTTGCATCACCTTTGCCGATAGTTTGGTTGGAGTGGTTCATAAGGCCATAAAAAACAGCTCTTTTGCTAACAATACGGTTATCATGCTGTGTGGCGACAATGGTTTTCACATGGGTGAGAAATTTCGATTAGCAAAAAATACTTTGTGGGAAGAAAGTACCCGAATCCCCTTCATTGTTAAAGCACCTGGCTTTAGTGTTTCAGAAGGTGCCAGAGTGACTCATCCGGTTGGACTGATTGACATCTACCCAACTTTTAAAGATTTATGTGGATGGGCTGGTGAGACAAAAAAGAATGCCCTGGGAGCCGATTTGGATGGCCATAGTCTTCGGGCTTTTTTAAATGATCCGAATACCAAGAGTTGGGAAGGACCTGAAGTCGCTCTGGAATCTGTTGTGAATCCAGCCTCTCTGGAAATCGGTAGGCAAAACTACGCTCTGCGTTCTGAAAAGCACCGATATATTTTATTTCCATCGGGTGACGAGGAACTATATGACCTTTCGGTGGATAAAAATGAATGGACCAATGTGATATATGATGAGAAATATGATGCTATAGCTCAAGAACTAAGAGAGCATCTACTAGCTTTGGTACCTCAAGTCAGTTTTGAAAAAACGAGCTCTATTTCTTATCTCTTTTATGATGATTTTGAAAGCTACAATGAAGGAGATGATTTGTTGAGTAAAGGTTATAAGCAAAAGAATGATGAAGCCACCACAACTACATTGACGCTTGAAGAAGATAATAAATATGCCCTAAATGTTTCGGTTAATGGCAGTGCTATCAGTATGCGTAGAAACGTCAAAAACCTGACACCGGGAAAACTCTATTTTTTTGAGGCATCTACACGCACAGAAACGAGTGTGACCGCCGGTTCGTGGGAAGCCATTACACCCAATACCATCACCGGACATCAATGTGCCGAATGGCAAACATTTTCTGTTCCCTTAATGCCTAACAAAGATTCATGGGCCAATGGTTTAGCCATGAATATATTTATCAGTTCGGCTCAGAATAAACCTTTAGCAGTTGATAGTTTTGCCTTTTATGCCGCTGAACTGAAGATCGCAGCTAAAGGATTTAATGAGAATGAATTAGTTGCCGGAAATGATTATCAGTTCGAAGCTACTGCTATTCCTTCCAGAGAAACATATTCCTGGACCGTTATCGATGGAACAGGTTCGGCAAGTATTAATACAAGTGGTCAGCTAAGTGCTCTAACGGAAGGAAGTGTTCAGGTGGTGGCTGTTATGGAAAATTATCCGTCGGTAAGTTGTACTACTGAGGTCTATATTTGGGATGATGCAGTTGATCCTAAGTTGACAATTACAGAAATCGAGGAGGAGTTGCTGGTTGATGTCCCTTATCAATTATCTGCCAATCTTAATCCTGAAATTAATATCCCGGTATTATGGCGAGTTGACGATGAAAGCAAGGCCATTATCAACCAAACAACAGGTTTATTAATCCCTATTGATTACGGAAGCATTACTGTTACAGCCCAGTTATACAAGCATCAGGATGTTTTTACCACAGTGCAATTAGATATTAAAAAGGATACGGCGGTAGAAGAGTTGAAGGCATCGTATTTTAGTATTTATCCCAATCCGTCCACCGGTATATTTTACATTGATGGAGATGGCATAGAGCCACGATATCAAGTTTTTGATTCAATGGGGCGAATGATAAAGGATACCTCTGGTTCGATGCTAAGCCTAAATGGCCATGCTAAAGGCATTTATTATTTAGTGATTGATAAAAATAATGTTGAAAAAATCGTATTAAAATAAAGCATATGTTTAAACACCTCCTTTTACTAGTACTGCCACTTATTGCTGTAGCGTGCAATATGCAGGCAGATAAAAACACGCCAAAACAACCCAATTTAGTGGTGATCATGACCGATGATATGGGCTATGCAGATGTTGGTTTTAACGGCTGCACTGATATCCCAACACCTAATATTGATAAAATTGCCGACCAGGGCGTGCGCTTTACCCAAGGCTATGTTACTTTTCCGGTATGTGGACCAAGTAGAGCTGGTTTCTTAACGGGTCGCTATCAGGATCGCTTTGGATTTACTACAAATCCTTCAATTGATCCTGATAATCCGATTTCAGGCTTGCCTGTTAAAGAAGAAACCATGGCTCAGGTATTGCGCAAGGCGAATTACCAAAGCGCTATAATTGGAAAATGGCACATGGGTACGCATCCTAATTTTCACCCTTTAGAACGCGGCTTTGATTATTTCTATGGTTTCTTATCCGGAGGGCATAATTATTACCACGACGAGTTATATTTAAACGACTTGTCAGAAGTGACAAAAAGATGGGAGTGGTATCGCACCAAGATAATTGAAAACAGAGAAAAGGTTGAAACTGATGATTACCTGACGGATGAATTAAGTGATGCCGCCGTTCGATTTATTAATAAGAAAGTTGAGAAGGACGATCATTTTATGCTTTTTCTGGCTTATAATGCACCACATACACCACTGCAAGCCACAAAGAAGTACTTATCTCGTTTTCCTGATATCGCGGATAAAAAACGAAAAACATACGCTGCCATGGTCAGTGCCGTCGATGATGGCGTTGGGCGTGTTCTTAAGGCCTTACAGGACGGAGCTATAGATAAAAACACAATCGTAGTGTTCTTGTCAGATAATGGTGGTGCCCATAACAATGCATCAGATAACGGTGCATTGCGAGGTTTAAAAGGCGACTTATTTGAAGGTGGTATCCGCGTGCCTTTTGCAATGCGTTGGCCTGCCAGACTTCCTGCTGGTCAAACCTACAAAAAGGCCATTTCATCCATGGATATTATGGCGACCATTGTAGCACAAAGCAATATTGAAATAAGTGCTGAGCGACCATTAGATGGTGTGGACCTTACACCTTATTTGACTGGTGAAAATGATGAAGATCCACATGATTATTTATTCTGGCGTAAATGGGAGCAGAATGCAATGGCTATTCGTCAGGGCATGAATAAACTGGTGGCTAATGATAATCAGAATGAAAATGCACCTGAGTTATACAATCTGGCAATGGAGGTAAATGAACAAAGGGATCTGAAAGCAGAAAAGGAAGAGTTGTCGCAGCAATTGTTGGAAGAGTGGCAAAACTGGAATGCACAATTAAACGACCGTGTTTTTCCAACACTTGGAGGTGATGAATGGTGGAAAGAGTAATAACAGTAATGAAATGATAAAACGAAATAACATGAAAAAGAATTTTGGAGCCATTGTATTCTCAATGTTAATGATTTTAAGCTATGGATGCGGTGGCAGTGATGGCGGAGATACACTTGAACCGGAAGATACTAAGAATCCTGAAATGATTATATCTAAACCTGGGGAAGGTGCAAATGTCATGCTAGGAAATGATTTGCTGCTATCAGGCACTTTTAGTGATGATATGGAATTGGAGAGTTTAGTTGTTAGCTTGAGTTTTAATGAAACTAAAGCAGAAAAAGGAATCGAAGATCCGTGGGAACCAGGCAATAATCCGGAAATAATTGTATTAACTGGAGTTGAAGATGAATTAATTAATCATAAACTTTTTGCCGAAAAGATTCCAATTGATTGTAAGTCTGGAATTTACATACTGACACTAAGTCTAAAGGATAAGTCTGGGAAATCTACGAGTAAACAAATCAATATTACCATTGGAGGGTAGATGCATCAATGCATTTAAATAAGCTGGTAACCATGGTTAAATGGTTGCCAGTTTTTGTTTTTATGAGAGCTGGACTATCCATTAAATTTTATTTCGGGATTTTTTCAGAAGTATTGTGAGTAATTGAATATAAAATTGAAGGCTTAGATGCTGGTAAATGTAGCAAGCAATAATTGTCAATAATTGCGCTGTATGTTGTATGTAATCAGGATATAAAGTGTTTTAAAGGAAGAGCATTGTTGTTTAAAAGTGCTAATCCTTGTCCGTTTTGTGTTAATGTAAGTAGGTAGCAATAAATATTTTTGTAAAAACGTATACGATGATGAAGAGTATTTTATTTCTGATATTAGCCAGTTTAGGTATGGCATTGTCTGCCCAAACGGTCGTATGGCAAGCTCAAGCTGAAGATGGGCAATTAGGTGGAGCCACCGAAATTATGGAAGGTTGTGCCAATGCTTCTGGTGGCTTATTCGTTAAATTTGCTAGTTCAGCTAACAATTCATTAAGTTTTAATGATATAGAAGTGAGTGTGGCTGGAATCTATCAACTCTCAATTTTTCACTTCAATTCAAATCCCGTTAACTTAGTCATTGAGGTAAATGGTCAATCATTGGGGACTAAGACTTTTCCAGCGGCAGTTTGGTGTTACCAGGGCAGTGCTGTAGAAACAGTCTTCGATATTGAACTTAACGAAGGGGCTAATACTTTATTAGTTCGACCCGAAGAAGGAACAGGTTCGCCTTTAGTCGATCGTTTTATTATAATAGACGAATCAGGAGTGGTAATACCTCAAAAGTACTATGTCAGTAGTTCAATGGGTGATGATGCCAATTTAGGTACTTCCCCTGAAAAAGCATGGAGCAGCCTGGACAGAGTAAGTGAGCAATTATTAAATCCTGGGGATTCTGTATTATTCAAATCGGGTGATACATTTATCGGGCAGTTACAAATTAATCGTTCCGGTACTAAAGATAATCTTTTATACTTTGGTAGATATGGCGAAGGTGAATTGCCAATTTTAGATGGAGCAAAGGCTGAAGGAGGTGCACATTTAACAACCATAGCCATCACTAACCAAGACAATATTGAATTAGCTAATCTGGAGATTACCAATGACAGAATGACCTCCCGTGCCGGAGTGTCTGATAATTTAGCATATGGAATTGATGTACAGAATACAGGGCCTGATACGCTTCGTAATTATCATTTTCATGATTTGACTGTTAGAGATATTTTTGCGCCAACTACAGAAAATCAGGATTTTAATGCCATCAAAGTATCAGCGATTAACTTTTTCACAAGCAAAAATACTGAAGTAGGTAAGGAACGTAATATTCAGGATGTTTTGGTTGAAAACTGTTATATAGCCCGAACCACGCGCCTGGGTATTAAAACAGGACATGCCGGGGGTGATGAGGGTGTTGGCAACGATTCCATCAATCGTAATATGAACCTGGTGTTTCGTAATAATCATTTTTATCAAACAGGTGGAACCTGTATACTACCAACCAAAACCTATAATTGCCTGATAGAGCATAATATTTTCGATGAACCAGGTTCCGATGCTGATCCACGTATGGCCAACCGGGGGAGTAGTGTTTGGTTTTTCAGTAGTCGTAATGGAATCTCGCAATACAATAAGTGTTATAGTGTGCGTGGCTATGCTGATTCTTACAGTCAGCACATCGATTTTGGAAATCGTAATATCATCATGCAATATAATTATAGTGAAGACAGTGAAGGTGGTTTTGTAGAGATATTAGGAGACAATATTCATTCAACCTATCGTTTTAATGTCAGTGTGAATGATGGATTTAGAGATAATAAAGGGAACACTTTATGGGTGTCTGCTTACGCCGGAAAAGACAGGGATATATTATCAGACAGCAGTTTTATTTATAATAATTCAGTTTACGTAGATGCGGCTATTACACCTGATATTTCATTCGTTGGAAAAAATATATTTGTGTACAATAATATATTTTACGCTACCGGAGCCGGCACAATAGGACAAGATGTTACAATGGAAATTGAAGCAGGTAGTCAATTGTATATGTCCAACAATCTGTATCACGGGAATGTTACTAATACGTTTAAAAGCTACGATAGCCAAGCGATTAATGGCGATCCTCTTTATGTAAATAAAGGAGGTTTAACAAGTGAAGATTATAAAATTGCAGATGATAGTCCGGCAATAAATGGAGGGAAGCAATTTCCTGAACCAATTTTTCCTATGGCAGGTAAAGGAATCTTTAAGGATATTGCAATTACGCCAAATCTTGATATGTATGGTAATCCGGTTGGTGTATCAGATTCTGTTCCTAACATTGGAGCTGATAATCACAATAACTCCTATGTAGGTATAAATGATCTCGAGTTAGTGGATGAACAGTCTTTTACTGTGTTTCCAAATCCAGTAAGGGAAAAGCTGTCGATAAGTATTGATGGAAAAAATGCAGGACGTGTTTCACTCATCATATCCGATTTAGGGGGGCAATTATTGCAAGTTGAAGGCTTTGATTTAATTACAGGTAGTAATCGCTTGCAAATGTCAGTTAAACCTGAAATTTCAAATGGTATTTACTTGTTAAGTATAGAGGAAAAAGGAAAGTATATAAGCAAAAAGATAGTGCTTTACCGATAAGTATAGTCAGCAAATAAGTATACCTAACCGACTTTGTTCTATAATTTTTTAAAAATTGGTACTTTTGAAATATGCGCAAAAGAGAAAAGTATATTTACATAGTAAGTTTAGGATTAATGCTATTGGGATTTATATCCAAAGCTAATGAGAATGTGCGTTTCGAACATCTGGCTTTACCATCTGGGATTAATTCAACAGTTAAGTGTTTGATTGAAGACTCGGAAGGTTTTATGTGGTTCGGTACATCGAACGGACTTGCCATGTACGATGCCTATCATTTAAGGCAGGTTGAATTTGTTTCTAATGGTGTATTTGGCTCATTTGGTGCTATAAATGCACTTGCAGAAGATCGGATAAAGCAAATATGGGTTGGCACTGAAGCCGGTGTTTTTATTTATGATAAAACCACGGAAACCTCAAAGCGCATTGAGGATGACTTTTTGAGGGGAGTTCAATGCCGATCAATATATATTGGTTCCAATGAAGAAATCTTTATTGGTACTGCAGATGGTTTTTATATCTACAATCAAGAAGGACAGTACAAGGAACGCTATCTTCATCAGGCTGAAATGGGAAGTGGGCTTAGCCATAATATGGTTCGCTGTTTTTATGAAGATAAAAAACAACGGATTTGGATTGGTACCTTTGATGGTTTAAATTGTTTGGATCGAAATAAGAAAGAGGTTACAAAATACAGACTTCAGCCTGAATCAAGCGTGAAGAAGAATAATCTGATTTTGAGTATTCAGCCTCGTTATCAGGAATCAGATAGTATTTTATTGGTAGGAACCGAAACAGGACTATGCCATTTTACGACTTCAACTGGTGAATATTCAAATTTCCAATCTGTTAATGGTAAAAATTCATTAAGTAACGATGTGGTTAAATCAATCTGTTTGAATGGAACAGATGTTTGGATGGGTACTGATTTGGGACTGAATTTATTTAAAACAGAAGAAAATAGGTTTTATAATTATTTTCATGACTATAGAAATACCTTTTCAATAGCGAACAACGTTATCCATCAGGTATATGTCGACCGACAAAAGAACCTATGGTTAGCAACGGATAATGGAATTGATAAGATGTACTTGCGTAGCAGTATGATGTTGCAAAATAAATTTTATGATTCATCGAAAGTTTTAGAAGGGGAATTCAATGTTACTGGTTTATTTGGAGCCAATAATGGAGATGTTTGGCTATCTACCAGAGAAGGTTTAATTCAATACAATAAAGAGAGGGATTTATACAAAAACTATTTGCCTCCCCAAATACTTCACAATAAAGTAAGTGATGTATTGTTTGATGATAGTGGACTTCTATGGATATCAACAGCCGGCGGCTTAAACACTTATGATACACGTAACCAACGTTTTAGAAGTTATGAAGCGGATGTTGATAATGATCAGGCATTAAAAACGAATTACATTCATGTTGTTGCAAAAAGTCGATCAGCTGTGTGGGTTGGTTCTTATGATAAAGGAATACATAAGATTGTAAAAGATGATAATGGCAAACTTAAATTCTTTAATTTCCGTCATCAACCTGATAATCGAAATTCCATAAATTCCGATCGGGTAACTGATATTATTGCGGATAAAAAGAATAATATTTGGATATCAACTAATAAGGGACTGAATAAAATAGACGAACTAAGAGGGGTAGTAGAACGATTTAAGATCGATCCTAATGCAAATGATCAGTATGTGGGTGATTTGTTCGTTGATAACAATAATACGCTTTGGATAGCAAATTATCACGGTTTGTTTTATACCGATCCTGATGATGTGAATATCAAGGCGGTTAAAGAGATTCAGTTTGATGTTCAATCTGTTGCTGTAGAGGATTCTGGAGTGTATTTGGCTGCCAATAACGCTTTCTATTATTTTGATTTATCAAGTCGCGAATTGTTACGTATTCCAAATGCGGATTTAGGACTGAAATCAATTTTGAATGTAGAAATACTTGAAGATAAAAAACTCGTTCTGTATGGTAAAGAGGGTTTTGTGACTGTCAATATGCAAGATATCGAAATTGATACAAATATTCCAAAGGTCAACTGGACCAATATCTCAATACTAAACGAGGATATTAAACCTTTCAGGATGCGAGATGATCGGTATGTGATCCATCGGCGAATAAATGAAACAGAGAACATCGAACTTAAATATGGTGAGAATACTTTTCGTGTCGATTTTTCTTCCCTACAATATAGTCATGTTAATGATTGTAGTTACAAGTTTATGCTCGATGGTTATGATAATGAATGGCGAACTACCATGCCAAATCAGGCCTATGTGTCTTATACACAAGTACGACCTGGTAAGTATACACTAAAAGTAAAAGCTTCTAATAAATATGGTTTATTCAATGAAGACTATCGGGAAATAGCTATCCGAATTAAACCTCCATTATACTTGTCTTTATGGGCAATAATATTTTACATTGTTGTAATAATTGTGTTGTTTATTGTATCAAGACAGTTACTGATAGCAAGGGAGAAGGCGAATAGTGATATTCGATTCCAAACGCTGCAACGTCAGAAAAGTGAAGAGTTAATTGAAATTAAAACACGATTTTTTACCAATATTTCGCACGAACTTAAAACGCCATTGACTTTAATAAGTAGTCCGATAGATGATTTATTAGCTTCTGAACCAGGGGAACCGATTAAATCAGCTTTACTATTAGTCAAGCGAAATACGGATCGACTTAAAAAGCTGGTTAATCAAATACTCGATATACGTAAGATAGAAAAAGGTGGGGAAAAATTATCAATTCAGGAATATGATATTATTCGATTCTGTGACCGAATTGTAGGTCAGTTTAAGGAGGAAGCAGAAAGACGAAATATGTTACTGCAATACAACACCAGTGAGTCATCATTGATGCTGTGGTTCGATATGGAGAAAATTGAAAAAGTTCTTGTTAATCTGCTTTCCAATGCATTTAAGTTTACACCGGATGGAGGATTTATCCGAATTGAAGTTAAAGATGCCAGAAAACTTGCGGGTAAGCAAAATAAGGTGCTGATTGCGATTACAGATGATGGATGCGGTATCAGTAAACATGCTCAATCAGATGTGTTTGATCGTTTTAATACACAAGCATCGCCGAATTACAGCAATCAACAAGGAACAGGTATAGGTTTATCATTAGTTAAGGAATATGTATACATGCATGGGGGTGAGGTAAGAGTTAAAAGTGAACTTGATAAAGGTAGCTGCTTTACATTTTCAATTCCATTGGATAAAAATAAGTTTGAGAAATTCGAAGAACAGGCTGATGAAATTGAAAAGGAAGAAATAGAGCCAAAACAACAGGCAATAGAGGAAGTAGGAAAATCCAACGAAGAGATTGAAAATGGAGAGATGGTCGTTTTAGTTGTTGAGGATGATAATGATATGCGTGATTATATTGTATCCGGCTTAAAAGATCAATACAAGGTAATATCGGCTGAAAATGGTGTAAAAGGGCATAAGTTGGCTTTAAAAGTGGTGCCGGACATTATTATTTCAGACTGGATGATGCCGCAGATGAATGGCATTGAATTATGTGATAAGGTTAAAAATGATCTCAGAACCTGTCATATACCACTTATCTTATTAACAGCTAAAGGTGGATTGGAAAGTAAAACGGAAGGGATAGAAATTGGTGCTGATGATTATATTCAGAAACCATTTAGTATGTCCTATCTGCAAGTACGTATTAAAAACTTATGGCAACAGCGTGAAAGGCTTAAGAGCGTTTATCAAAAACAAACGAGTCTTGAGCCTTCTGAGGTAACTGTTACTTCTTTGGATGAAAAATTCTTGTCGGACTTGATGACCTTACTTGAGAAAGATATGGACAACCCTGAACTCAATGTTAAATCAATGAGTGAATTGATGGGTATGAGCCACACTAATTTTTATCGTAAGATTAAGGCGCTGACAGGTCAAACAGCTACTGAATTCATTCGCACAATAAGGTTAAAGAGGGCAGCACAACTACTTAAAGCAGGCCAGTTAAACGTTAGTGAGGTGATGTATATGGTTGGTTTCTCACACCGCTCTTATTTTACACAAAGTTTCAAAGCCATGTATGGTGTTTCACCTAAAGAGTATAAGTAAGTGCGCTATATGATGAAATATAAAAGTCCTGAATGATTTTAATTCAGGACTTTCTTGTTTTTCAGTACTTATTCTTTATCAGATAATCATCTTTCAAGTGTGCATTTGGCCAATGCTTATAAGTCTTATAAGCCTCTTAATGTTCCATTTACATGCCAATCTATTTGCGGGTTTGTCATTCGGTTGATATCAAAAATAAAGAAAGGAATAAGGGCTGAAATTGTTTCATGAAAAATAATATGTTCAATTAATTACATGTGCTATCGATAGCTGTAAGCGATTTGAATACACTAAGAATCTCAAATATTATGGTGTATCTGGTTTGTAAGGAACAGAATATTAGTGTGTAGTATTATTGAATAACACAAATACAACAAGAAATAACACTAATAGAGCATGGTGTCTATGTGTTAAGAATAGACGTTTATATGAAAAACTAAATAGTAGTAAGTCACTATGTTTGTTTGTGCTGAATTGATTTAAAATGAAAAGAACTTTAGTGAACAAACATTGGATTGAAGCATTAATTGTCGTGCTGCTTATTGGTGCGGTTATTTTTCTTCTGACAACCTTATTCAAGGTGTATTTATAACCATTTACATCTGAAATTTATGAGTTTTTATAAGAAACATCCATATAGATTATTTACGACAATATTAACTCATATTTTATTGTTGGCAGCTTGCAGCGATGCGAACAATAACGAAAACACTGCACCTCCTTTTACAAAAACGGCTTATGGTATTCTGGTGAATGCAAATTCACCTAAAGGAACAATAAGTCCGCTTCTCATGGGTTTTGGAATAATCTATTCATTTGAGAAAGACGCCATTTGGCAAAATAGTCAAGGCATGATGCCAAATGTATTTAAGCGTCTTAATACCGGGGTTTTAAGGTACCTGGGAGGTACATTGGTTAAGCGCTATCACTGGAATAATCTCAATGGAGAGGGCTGGAAAGACAATTGGAATCCAAATTATGATCTGGGCAATGATAAAGATCCAAGTGAGTTTTTGGATGTGGATGAGTACATTCTAAATATAAATACAATTGGTGAAGAGCCTATGCTTGGAATTAATAGGGGATCCGGGTTAAAATATAATCGAGTAAATGATGGTATAAAAATAAATGGTTTCAATAGTTCATCCGCGAGTGCTACTTCATTTGTAGCGAACAATGTTACTCATAATCAATTGACAGAAACAGATGTGTATGTGGAGGGCGATCGCTTAATCCTTTATTTACCCAAAAATTCCTTAACCAAAATCGTTGTTAAAAAATAATAAGATGCGCTATATATATGCTTTAATAGTTTGTTTGCTAATTGTAATAAATCATTCATGTTCAACATCACAGGAACGGATAAGGGTTTCGTTTAACGAGGGATGGTTGTTTAGCAAGGGTGAAACAGGTCAGGAACATCTTTCGGATTTTAATGATGCTGATTGGCGAGCACTTAATGTACCGCACGATTGGGCCATCGAGGGGCCTTTCGATAAGAAATACGATTCACGAACCGGAGGTTTGCCGGTTTATGGTACCGCCTGGTATCGAAAGCATTTTTTTATGGATGCCTCACAAAAAGAGAAGCATATTACTATAGAGTTCGATGGTGTAATGAATAACGCAGAAATATATTTGAATGGACAAAAAATTGGCGAGCGTCCATATGGATATATCGGATTCCAGGTAGATCTGACACCGCATATCAGGTTTGGAAAAGAAAATGTGATAGCAGTTCGCGTTAACCCTGAAGAGTTATCGGCAAGATGGTATCCCGGAGCCGGTATTTACAGAAATGTTTGGCTTGAAATAAAACATCCGGTGCACATCGCACATTGGGGAACATATATAACTACCCCGGTAATAGATGAAGATAAAGCCACGGTTGCAATTGAAACAACAATAGATAATAAGCATCAGATTAAAGGAAATTACACATTAGAAACATTTATGGTTGATGCTGTTGGAAATAATGTTGCATATGCCAAAAATCAGATTGAATTATGGAATGGACAAAGCAATGTTGTACAACAAGAGCTAAACATCAATAATCCTCAACTGTGGAATCTGAGTAATCCATATTTATATAAAATTCAAAGCCACCTGAAAAAAGAAGGAGTCTATATAGACAACTATGAAAGTTCATTTGGTATTAGAAAGATAGAATATACCAGGGAAGATGGTTTTTTGTTAAATGGTGAATCAATACGATTCAAAGGTGTTTGCCTGCATCACGATTTAGGACCATTGGGTGCTGCTGTTAACTACAGAGCAACAGAGCGACAACTGGAAATAATGAAAGAAATTGGCGTTAATGCCATTCGAACCGCCCATAACCCGCCCTCACCTGAACAATTGGAGTTATGTGATAAGATGGGGATTCTGGTACAGGTTGAAGCGTTTGATGAGTGGAAGCTGGCAAAGGTGGAGAACGGATATAACAAGAATTGGGATAACTGGCACGAAATTGATTTGCGAGATATGATTAAGCGTGATCGAAATCACCCTTCAGTAGTGATGTGGAGTATTGGCAATGAAATAAGGGAGCAGCGAAAAAAGAATGGAGCAAAACTGGCAAAGCATCTTGTCGATATTTGTCATGACGAGGATCCTACAAGACCTGTAACTGCAGGTTTTAATCATTATCCACAATGTATAAAAAATGGTTTGGCGGATGTTGTTGATTTAGTTGGATTTAACTATAAGCCAACCCAATACAATAATGCAATCAAGAACAATCCGGATTATTTGGTCTATGGTGCGGAAACTTCTTCTGTAGTTAGTTCACGTGGGGTGTACCATTTGCCAAATCAAAATTATGAGAAACACGAATCTCTGCAGGTTACCAGTTATGATATTGTTAGTCCTCCATGGGCCTATCCGCCAGATTTTGAAACCCATGCTCAGGAAACAATGCCTCATACCTTGGGAGAATTTGTTTGGACAGGATTTGATTATCTGGGCGAACCAACACCTTACAATGGAAAGGATAATATGACACATGGCAAGTGGGGAGGTGACTGGCCTTCTCGTAGTTCCTACTTTGGTATTGTCGATCTGTGTGGTTTTCCAAAAGATCGTTATTATTACTACCAGAGCATTTGGACTGAGAAACCAATGGTTCATATACTGCCTCACTGGAACTGGGACAATTCCAAGCACAGTACTATTCCAGTCTATTGTTATACCAATTGCGATGAGGCCGAACTGTTTCTAAATGGTAAGTCACTTGGTAAAAAAGTGATGGGAGAGGATAAAACAAGCATCCCTGCGGATTTCTTGTGGTGGAAAAGGCCGGAAACAACTTGGGATTCGCCTTACCGTTTGAATTGGAATGTTGACTATGAACCTGGTGTTCTAAAGGTTATTGCCTATAAAAATGGTGAAGTGGCCGCACAAAAGACAATAAATACGGCGGCCAAGCCACATCAACTAAAGCTCATGCCGGACAGAAAAGTGATCAAGGCTGATGGTTACGACTTATCTTTTATATCCGTGCGTATTGAAGATGAGAATGGCAACATTTGTCCCTTGGCTGATAACCTGATTACGTTTAAAATTGAAGGCCCTGCCAGTATTGCAGCCGTTGGTAATGGAAATGCAGCAAGCACAGAACCATTTCAGGCCAATTATCGAAAAGCTTTTAATGGTTTATGCATGTTAATTCTTAAAAGTCAGTCAGGACAAGGTGGTGATGTAAAAGTTGAAGCCATATCCGAAAATTTAATAACTGCTCAAACAGCTATTGAGATAAAGTAATTACTAAGTTTGTTTCAATCATAAAGATTATTCACGATGAATAAGTTATACCAGATAATATTTCTAATGTGCATTGTTTGTATGCCGGTATTAGGACAGAACGATTGGGAGAACGAACAGTTAACCCAGATAAATAAAAAGGCGCCTCGATCCACATTGTTTTATGATGCTGAATCAGATGATGTTGAATCGTTAAATGGACAATGGGATTTTGCATGGTACGCCGATGTGTCTGAATTACCCAACAATTGTAATCCTGATAAATGGAATAAGATTGATGTACCCGGAGCCTGGCAGATGCAAGGGTATGGAAAACCTATTTATACCAATATTGTCTATCCTTTTGATGTAAATCCGCCATTTATTAATGGTAAGAATGGTAACCCAGTAGGTATTTATCAACGGGAAATAACAATTAATCAGCTTACTAAGGACAAAGTTTATACTATAAGATTCGAAAGTGTTTCATCTGCCTTTTATTTATGGGTCAATGAACAGAAGGTTGGCTACAGTCAGGATAGCTGGTCACCGGCTGAGTTTGATATTACTTCATACCTGAATGAAGGTAAAAATACCATTCGCATGCAGGTGTTTCGCTGGTGTGATGGAAGTTACCTCGAAGATCAGGACGGCTGGCGTATGTCTGGTATTTTCAGAGATGTGTACTTGATAAGTAAACCAAAAGTTCATCTGTACGATTATTTTATAAGTTCATCGTTGTATGAAGATGGCAAAGCGAGTATGGACATTAAAGTTGAGGTGGAAAATGTAACAAAGGCTACTGTCGGCATATATGAAATTAATTACCTACTCACAGATGCAAACCAGAATACAATCATTGAAGCAAAACAAGGCATTAATATTGCCAGTGCTGATGATGAATGGAATGTAAATATTAATGAAGCTCTAAAGAGTGTAAGTTTGTGGTCTCATGAGTCCCCCAATTTATATGCTCTGAAAATACGACTGAAGAAAGACAAGCAGATCATTGATGAAATTTCAACAAGGATTGGTTTTCGGGAGATTTCTATCTCAGATAAAAAAGAACTACTACTTAATGGTAAACCAATAATTATAAAAGGTGTAAACATTGTTGAGCATGATCCAATATATGGTAAGTATATCCCAAAAGAACGAATAGAAAGAACAGTCAAGCTTTTAAAGCAAAACAATATTAATACTGTTCGAACGGCACACTATCCGGCTTCACCTTATTTCTACAAATTGTGTGATGAATATGGTATTTTGGTGATTGACGAAGCGAATGTAGAATCCCATGGAATGAAGTATGGAGCAGCCTCGCCTGCCAAACACTCAAACTGGGAAAAAGCACATGTAGAACGAATGGAGGCCATGGTTCAACGAGATAAAAATCATCCATGTGTCATTATGTGGTCATTTGGTAATGAAGCCGGAAACGGTGTGAATATGGTAGCCATGCAAAAACGTACCAAAGAAATCGATACTACACGTCCAACGCACTATCATTCATCGGAAGAGCCGGTTTCTTCCGACACTTATGGAGGAGGAATTTGGAAAGGAGGAAAAAGACACAAATTTGGTCGTTATCAATCGGTTCAGGACATGATCCATATTGGGGATATGAAACTGGCTAAACCTTTCTTATTAAATGAATATGCACACGCCATGGGTAATAGTGTTGGTAACCTGCAGGAATATGTGGATGTGTTTGAAAAGTATCCACATTTAATCGGCGGTTGTATATGGGATTGGTCTGATCAGGGCATTACTAAGCATGTAGATGGCTCATTTGGTTCTTGGATTGAGAATGAAAATAGGGCGCATCAGGAATGTTTAAAACCAGAAAGTGATTACTACTGGGCCTTTGGAGGGGATTTTGGAGATGCGCCAAATGATGGTAATTTCTGTATGAATGGCATTATGATGGCGGACTTAACACCAACACCAAAAACGGTAGAAGTCAAGAAGGCTTATCAGAACATTGAATTTAAATTATCAGACCATGATAAAGGATTGTTGAAAGTCCATAATAAATTTCATGAGACAAACCTATCTGACTTTTCATTTGAATGGCAGCTTTTAAGGAATGGTGTTGCAATCCAAGAAGGGGATATGGATGTTGTTTTAGAGGGTACGAAAAGTGAAGTATTTCAAATGACTAAGTGGAAAGGTATTGATGATGATGATGCCGAGTACGTCCTTCAGGTTAAAGCTCACACTAAAAATAAATCAGTCTGGGCAAAAGCAGGTCATCTTGTGGCATGGGAGGAATTTATTATTAAACCTTCGATGAAGAATCTTGCTGTGCCTGAATACACTCAAAGGGTTAAGCTTAAGGAGCCTAATGATGATCATATGGAAATATTATTTGACAGTGGGAAACTCCTGTTCGGTAAAAAGAAAGGGGAGATCATAAAAGTGATTAAAGATAATGAGGTATTGATAGATGGCGGTTTTGCGGTTTCATTCGCCCGTGCCTACATTGATAATGATAAGATTAAAAAGATGCGTTCAGAGTGGGATGCCATTGATTTCCATAATTTAGAATCCAGGGTGCTTGAGCTAAATGTTGTTAAGAAAAAGGGTAAGGTACTGATTGAAGTCAGTAAAAACCATCAGTCTTCTGGTAATACCTTTGGGTTTAATACGAAAGAGTTTCTAACTGTTTATGGCAATGGAACGATTGATTTGGAGCTTAAGGTTGATTATCATGGGCAAAAACAACTTATGACATTACCGAGAATAGGATATGAAATTAAATTACATTCTGATTTGATTGAAAGTGAATGGTATGGTAAAGGTCCAGGTAGTTCATACAAAGACAGGAATACTGGAATGCAACTGGGAGTGTATTCAGCTACCGTAGATGAGCACTTTGTTAATTATGCCCGCCCTCAGGAAAATGGTAATAAATCGGATGTACGATGGTTGAAAGTCTATAACCCGCAAAAAAGGGCCTTAACTTTAAGCGGAAATAAAGCTCTTAACTTTTCCTTACGCAGGTTTACCACAAAACAATTGAATGATGCTAAACATCCATATGAGCTGAAAAGTAATCCGTTTACTATTTTAAATGTTGATTTTGAACACGGAGCGGTCGGTAATGGTAGTTGTGGCCCAATGCCTATGCTTAAGTATTTTACCAACATCAGTGATAAAAGTTATCATTTAAGGTTGGACTTAAGTAATCAATAAACATTAAAAGATTAGTAAAGTATGATTCGTCAAAAGCACAATATCGTATTAATTATCGCCATTCTTCTGAGCACACTGAATGCTTGTCAGTCTGAAGTGAAAAAGCCAAATGTAATTGTTATTCTGGTTGATGATTTAGGTGCAACGGACTTAGGATGTTACGGCAGTGATTTTTATCAAACACCCAATATTGATCAGTTAGCAAACGAAGGTACACGCTTTACTAATTCTTATAGTTCTTGCACGGTATGCTCTCCTACAAGAGCATCAATTATGACTGGTAAATATCCGGCACATCAAGATCTGACGGACTGGATTGAGGGCCATAAGTACCCATGGGCCAAATTAAAGATTCCCGATTGGAATATGCATCTTGATAGTACAGACTTTACCTTGGCAGAAGCATTCAAGGATGCAGGTTATTTTACGGCTCATGTTGGTAAATGGCACCTGGGTGAGATGGAAAAAGACTGGCCCGAAAATCATGGTTTTGACATCAATATCGGCGGGTGGGCTAAAGGAGCGCCTCACAGAAATAAAACCAATGGCTTTAACGGCTATTTCTCACCATACGGTAATCCTCGTCTGGAAGATGGACCTGATGATGAATATCTGACTGAACGCCTGACGTCTGAAGTTTGTAATTTGATTGACGAGAAGGGGGATGACCCTTTCTTTATTAACTTTTGGCTTTACAATGTTCATACACCACTTCAGGCATGTAAGGATAAGATAATTAAATATTCTGCACTGATAGATTCGACCAAACGCCACCAAAATCCTGTTTATGCTGCTATGGTTGAGCATACCGATGAGGCAGTTGGTAAAGTGATTGATAAGTTAAAAGAGAAGGGCTTGTATGAGAATACCATTATTTTGTTTTCCTCAGATAATGGTGGTTTAATTGGACGTAAACGAAATAAAGTGACGAATAATTACCCATTTCGACTTGGAAAAGGAGGTATGTACGAGGGCGGCGTACGAATTCCCACTATTCTCTATTCTCCTTTTCAAAAAACAAAGGGGCAGCAAATTGATGAACCTGTTATATCCAATGATTATTATCCAACATTGGCGACGCTAGCAGGTGTGTCAATACCTGAAAAGCAAAAAGTAGCAATGGATGGATATAGTTGGCTGCCATTATTAAATGGAGAATTAAATTTAAATCGGGATGCCATATTCTGGCATTACCCACATTACCATCAGGAAGGAGCAGTACCATACAGTGCAATTCGAATGGGTGATTGGAAATTAATTGAAAACTTTGAAACCAATGATTTAGAGCTTTA
This sequence comes from uncultured Carboxylicivirga sp., assembly GCA_947503525.1. Classification (GTDB taxonomy): domain Bacteria; phylum Bacteroidota; class Bacteroidia; order Bacteroidales; family Marinilabiliaceae; genus Carboxylicivirga. The sequence continues at coordinate 71,046 of CANNEA010000003.1, forward strand.
TAATTTAAAGGATGATATTGGTGAGGTAAAAAATCTGTTTGATGAAGAAACAGCTCAGGTGCATCTTCTAAAAAATAAATTAGAAGAGTGGCGTTTATCAGTTAAAGCCCAAATGCCATCAAAAAACCCTGAATTTGATGAGTCTAAATCTAATAGAAAACGTTGATGATTTTTTTAATTATATCGTCAGTCATTTCTTAAACTTTTAATAATAACTCTTACGAAGTGAGCGTAAGACGTGTTTTAGTCTGTTGTTTAAAGAATGGGCACCCGCGGTATCTTCTTTGACCAGTTGTCTAAGTTCATCCCATTGTTCCGGTTTAAGAATTGCAGAGGTTGATAATTCCAGTCGTCTTGTATTATATGTGAAGCGGGCTCAAACGGAGCAAGCGCCATCTTTTCGAATTATTTCTTTCCGAAGAGTAAAAAATAAATAAAACCTCATAACAATACTTCTTTAAGGTTCTGAGCTTGTTCACGGCATGTTCAGTCAAATCTATGAAATGAACACGTTTTATATAAGTCTTCTGAAAACGATAAAAGCGCCTAAAGCATTAGTTTTAAGCGCTTTTGGTTCTAGTTGAATCTAGATGGGTGCCCAGAGCGGGACAGTTTGCGCGCTTATAACCTTATGTTTTTTTAGCACTTTACGGTCTTATCATTTGATTAGGTACCTTGAACTATTCATGGCATTCAAATGACTTCAAACAAAGATAATAACAATTCTATTTATACTTAAGATTTTACTTTGAATCATTTATATGGTGTATAGATTTAAAGTTCAATGACCTGTTTACACTTTGAAAAAGGTAAACCAATTCAAAGGTATGTGTAAATGGAATACCAAAGGAAAGGCGGATTAAGCTTTTGTAGATGCTATAGTATACATATCATAAGGTTAATTGTAATTTGAGAAATATAAGTTATCAATTTTATTGAAGTAATGTATCAAATTGCAACATTTGTTCATTAAAACACGATTTGTTCAGAATAATGATCTAGAGTTTCTATTTCCGTGGAACTATTAGAGTTAATATTACTATTGGTTTTTATAAAACCTGCCCTTTAGTAATTAAGAAATCTAGATTTATGAATTGGTTAAAACAAAGAAGTGGTCTATTTTTGGTAGTGTTACTACTTATTGGCCTGTTAACATCCTGTATAGAATCGCATCAGCTTAAAAAACGGTTCGTAAATCCACCCAATCAGTTTAAACCGATGCCTTTTTGGCATATTAACGGCGAATTAACCAAAGATGGCATCAGACGTCAGCTCAAAGATGCCAGAGATTTAGCCGGATTTACTGGTGTGAGTCTTTTACCATTAGCTTCAAATGGCAAGAAGAAAGGAACAAGCCCAAAGTTTTTAACTGAAGAATATTTTCAGCGCTATCAAGATTTGATTGATGCAGCACAAGAATTACATATGGAGGTTATTTTATACGACGATAATGACTTTCCAAGTGGAATGGCAGGAGGTAGGATGGAAAAGCATCATTCTGCTTATACCATGAAACGACTCGATTTGATTGAAAAAGAAATAAAAGGGCCACAATTATTTAGTGATACCATTCCTGGTATACAATTGATGTCTGCTGTGGCGATGAATACCTCAACTCTTGAGAGAGTGGAATTAAGTGGATACGTAAATAATATGCAGCTAAGGTGGCCGGTTCCGGAAGGTAACTGGAAGATTATGTTATTCCCATTGATGAAAGATAGTTTTCATAAAAAATACTTATGTGTTGATTTTATGGATACAGTGGCAGTGCGACATATGATCGAGAATACCTATGACAAATATTACCAGCGTTTTGGAAAATACTTTGGTAATACCATTAAGATGACCTTTTTCGATGATGTTGGATTTTGGAGGCATCCACGTAGTTGGACTGCTAGGTTTAACGATAAATTTGAAGAGCTTAATGGTTTCGACCCTCGTCCTTTTTATCCGGCTTTATGGTTTGATATTGGACCAGACACAGAAGCTGTTCGTAATGCCTTTTTTGTAACCAGAGCCGAGTTACTTGCTGAAGGCTTCCCAAAATTGGTAGGAGAATGGGCTGCAAAGCATAAGGTACAAGATACTGGTCATCCTCCCGGGAATTATGATCCTACTCCCATTGATATGAACGGGGATATTTTTAAGTTTTATCGACATACAGCAATACCTTTAACAGATGATATTATTAGTTACGAATTTGGAAAAGATGGACATAAACTGGTTAGCTCAGCGGCCGATTTCTACGATAAACCTATTGTAGCAACAGAGGTGTATGGCGCCTATCGTGAAGCTGAGTTTGATTCTTTAATGTTGTACCGTTCGGTAATGGACTTATATACTAGGGGTGTAAATTTAATTATTCCACACGGCATGTGGTATGATCCTAATAAGGTTTATATTCAGCCACTAGTATCTCCATATAGTAAAAAAATTGCATCGGCATTGCCATCCTATTCTGATTTTATTGGGAGAACGAGTATGATGTTACGAGGAGGGCGCCGAGTAAGTGAAATTGGAGTTTTATATCCTTTTGAAGAATTAGCAGGTTGGTTTAGGTTTGATAATCCAGACAGTGTCAGACAAGGGTTTTATGTGTCGCCGGTGACAGATTATATGAACATTAGTAATTGGTTAACGAATGATATACGTAGAGACTTTACTTTTATTCATCCGGAATTGTTTTTAGATGAAAAATATAAAATTCTTGATGGCGAAGTGTTGCTGGCCAACCGGGAGAACCAGCAGAAATATCATACCATTGTAATGACAGGTAGTAAGATTGTATCATACAAAACCTTAAAAAAACTTCAAGAGTTTTACATGAGTGGAGGGACACTAATTGCAACTACAGAATTGCCATTCAAATCTTCTGAACTTGGTCAGGATGATGAGGTCATTAAAATAATAAAGGAAATGTTTGGCATAGATCCGCTCAATCAAGATTCTTGTGATGAAGTAGTCCTGTCGAAAAATGATGTAAATGGTAAAGCTCTTTTCCTACCTAATCCGAATGTGGAGTTATTGACTACTGTTTTTGAGAAGAACACTGATTTGCCGGATGTGTGGTTTGCTAATCATGTTAAAAGTAATGGTGGTATTGGTAAATTTAACTATATCCATAAAGTGAATAATGGTAGGGATATTTATTATTTCACCAATTCAAGCGATCAGGAAATTAATACAGAAGTGACCTTTAAGGGGCGCTTAGAACTTGACAACTGGAATCCTCATAATGGTTCATTTACCGATATTGATTATATCAATTATTCGCAGAAAGATGGCCAGTACTTCACAACTTGTAGTTTGAACCTTAATCCGGTTAGTTCAACCTTTTATGTCACTACAAAGTAGAAAAACTTGACGAAGTTGGTTGTAAAACATTGCATGAAGCTATTTTAAGGTTGATATTGAAGTAGATAATAAATAAAGAATGAAGCGAAGACATTTTATAAAAAATATGACTCTGGGCAGTGTATTAGCTGGCTTGCCTATTGGTGGACTTTTGACCTCAGGTTGTACCTATAATTCTACTCAGCAAGATGAATTCAGGCAACTTGTTAAAACCTTGTTGGCCGACTGGTGCGATGGGATGCTTAAGCATCAAATTATCGATCCTGAAAACCTCCAACAACATGGCGCTTTGGGCTGTCCATCGTGCGATCATATTCATGGCAGATGTATGGATGCTGTGTATCCATTTTTATACATGGCCGATGAAACAGGTGAAGCCAAATATCTAAAAGCAGCTAAGTTGGTGATGGAATGGGCAGAGAATAATGTTTCTCAGGCTGATGGCAGTTGGACGGTTATACCTAATCCGAAATCATGGAAAGGCATAAGCGTATTTGGTGCAATAGCTTTAGGGGAAGCTATACACTACCATGGTCATATGCTGGATAAGGAAACACTTGATAGATGGACGCGGCGCTTGGGCTTGGTGGCTGAATTTATTTATAATACGTTTACTATCAACTTTACCAATGTTAACTATGGATTTACTGCGGTTTATGGTTTGCATTTAATGGGTAAAGTGTTACACAATCCAAAGTATACAAATCGTAGTAAGGAGTTGGCAAAAGATGTAAAAAACTATTTTACGCAACCCAATTTTTTGCTTTGGGGAGAGGCTAAACCAATTGATAAAAAAAGTGCCAAAAATCTATATGGTGTCGATTTAGGCTATAATGTTGAAGAGTCCTTAAACAGCATTGTTCTGTATGCTCTTGAGGAGAATGACAATGAATTATTGGAGCTGCTGGATAAATCACTAGCTGGCCATATGGAGTTTTTGTTGCCTGATGGAGCCTGGGATAATACCTGGGGTACCCGTCACAATAAATGGAGTTATTGGGGAAGTCGCACAACTGATGGAAGTCAGATTGCCTACGGAATGATGGCAAGACGTAATCCTGCTTTTGGTCGTGTGGCATTCGAAAATACAAGACTTCTGCAGCAATGCACGGCTGAAGGCCTTCTGCATGGCGGACCACATTATATTTCTCATGGAATTAAGCCATGTATCCATCATACCTTTGCCCATGCCAAGCCCTTAGCTTCACTTTTGGATGCAGGTAATAAATTGCCTAAAATTTCAAGACGTATTCAATTGCCAGCAGAAACCAATTACGGGGTTAAAGAATTTCCTGAAATATCAACCTGGCTGATTTCAAATGGTGTGTGGCGAGGTACTGTTACCAGTTACGATGCCTTGTATCATAAAACCAAACCTGTGCAGCAGGCAACAGGTGGAGCTCTTTCCATGCTTTATCATCATAAAGTGGGCTTATTGTTTGCCGCTAGTATGGCCCGATATATTATTGTAGAAAAGAATAATCAACAGGTATATGATGGGGAGGATTTTGCCTTGACACCACGCGTGGAAATAAGCACGGGGGATAAATGGTTTACCAACTTATATGATTTGGAGGCTAAAGTAGATTATTCGGTGTTCAATAATAAGATCTCATTTAAGGTTGATACTAAATTACAAGACGAAAACAGAGAACTATTACCTAATGAGGAGTCTGCATTTGGCTTGTCCTATAAGTTCTCACCCGAAGAACTTGAAATAAGTGCCAGTAGAACTGTGAATAATATTACTTTAAATGATCAGGCAAGCTTGGTTCTTCCATTAGCTTCAACCAATAACCAGAAAGTAATTCAATCGACACCAACTAAAATTGAAATTCATAAACCAGAGGGGGTAGTGGTTATGGAAAGTAATGTGCCGCTTTGGATTAAGCCAATGCCTAAAGGACGCGCTTTCAATTTGGTTCCAGGGATAGAAGCTGTACCCGTTTATGCGAAGTTTGATGGTGATAAGGATAAAGTAACCGTTACCATTCGTGTGGAGTAATATTGTTTTCACTACTAATACTGTTCTAAGCTGGTTAATGAGATAAAGCATTTAATTTTTAGCTAAATTAAATGTGACACATTTTTTCATTTTTTAGACTATGCGAATTGAAACAGGCAATAATTAATGAACAAATGTCTCAAATTAGAATTTTTGTTCATTTATGAGGAATTTGTTCAAGAATGTGATTGCAGAATGATGTTTAAATTCTATTTGAGCAACTTTCTTTACTGTAACATTTAATAATTAGTTGAATTAAGCTAATTAGGTAAAAGTAATAGTAAAGCATTAAAGGATAAATTAGTTTAATCATGAAAAAAATTCTAATCATATTTATTTGGGCTCTTATCTTGAGCTCTTGTAGTAAGTCAGATATCGAAATATACAAGAAAAAAGAAGCGCCTATCGAGGATAGAGTCAAGGATCTTCTTTCGCGTATGACGCTGGAAGAAAAAGTGGGGCAGATGCGCATGTTTCATGCACAGATAGGTGTTGATATTGATGAGAATGATAAACTAGTGTTGTCTGATAAGGTTATTGAGAAACTCAAAATAGGTATTGGAGGAATCAAAAACCCAGGCGAACACAATACGCCTGTTAGAGCAGCTATCTTAAATAATCAGTTGCAAAAGCACATTGTTGATAACAACCGTTTGGGTATTCCTGCTTTCTTTGTTACGGAATCGTATAATGGAGTGGATGCTGAAGGCTGCACAAGTTTTGGTCGTCCTATTAATATGGCTTCAACTTTTAATCGTGATTTGGTTAAGCAAGTATATGATGCGGTTGGGCGAGAAGCACGCCTGCGCGGTTTGCATCTAACACATTCGCCAGAAGCCGATATTGTACGCGACCCGCGTTTTGGTCGTATGAGTGAAGCGTTTAGTGAGGATACTTACCTGACTGCCGAAATGATAAAGTGTGCCGTAACAGGTATGCAGGGTGATTATGATGGTTTGAGTAGCACACACATCGGTGCGGTAGCCAAGCATTTTGCTGGTTATGCACAAGTATCAGGAGGTACTAATTTTGCTGCAATAGAAATTTCACCTCGAACTTTGATTGATGAAATTTTCCCTCCTTTCGAAGCAGCAGTAAAAGATGCCAAGACTCTTGGAATAATGGCTTCTCATGGAGATATTAACGGGGTGGCCAGTCATGCCAATCCATGGTTATTAACTGAGGTGTTACGCGAAGAGTGGGGCTTTAAAGGTTATGTTGTATCTGATGCTAATGATGTTGGACGTTTACATTACTTTATGAAAGTAGCAGAAACGCCCGAACAAGCCGTTGAATTAGGTTTAAAAGCAGGTGTTGATGTTGATTTATATGCCGAAGATGCCTATGCGCTTTTACCTGAAATGGCAAAGAAAGATCCTTCATTAATGCAATACATTGATCAAGCAGCAAGTCGAGTTCTAAGAACAAAATTTATTCTTGGTTTATTTGACAATCCATATATTGATGTTGATAAGGTTGCTCCGGCGGTACGTTCAGAAAAGAATCTGCAACTGGCTTTAGAAACAGATAGAGAATCCATCATCTTACTTAAGAATGATAATATATTACCACTTAATGCCGGTGTAATAAAAAAAGTAGCTTTAGTTGGTCCATTGTACAATGAGCAAATAAAAACAGATTTTGAAAGCATCACTGGAAAAACGGTTAGTTATGTTGGTGAAAGAGGATACGACCTGACTAATGGAGTAGGTGGCATTCCACAATTAACAACGGAGAAAGAGCAATTAGAAGGGATTAATAAAATTGTTAACACTTCTAAAGGTGCTGATATAATTGTTTTGCTTGCCGGAGGTGATGAGTTCACAGCTAAAGAAGGATTTTTTAATAATGCATTTGGCGACAGAGATAATATTGATCCGGTTGGCTTGCAAGATGAATTACTTCTGAAGCTCAAAAAGCTGGGTAAGCCTGTTGTGGTTGTGTTAAAGCACCGTCGTACGTTGTCAATCAATACATTTGCAGAACAAGCCGACGCAGTTGTTGATTGTTGGGACTTAAGTGAGCAGGGTAATATTGCTATCGCCGAAGTGTTATTTGGAAAAGTTAATCCTTCAGGTAAATCGCCTGTTACTGTGCCTGTTTCGATTGGACAGCTGCCATTTCATTACAGCCAAAAAGAAATTAATTTTAAGAAAGGCTATTTGTTTGCCAAAAACGAACCGCTTTATCCGTTTGGATATGGTTTGAGTTATACTTCATTTGAGTATCAAAACATGGAGTTATCCGATACAATTATGTCCGATAATTCTACTATCAAAGCTAGCATTACGGTCAAAAATACAGGAGATATAAAGGGCAAGGAAGTGGTTCAGCTATATGTCAAAGATTTATATGGATCGGTTGTGCGCCCTATGCAGGAATTAAAGGGTTTTGAAAAAGTTGAACTTGAGGCAGGAGAAAGCCAGGTTGTTTCTTTCGAAATTACACCAGAAATGCTTGCTTTTACGGGTTTAGATATGACAAAAAAGGTTGAAAAGGGAGCATTTGAAGTGAGAATAGGTAGTTCATGTACTTCATTTGATAGTCTGGGTTTTAATGTAAAATAGGATGTGCTTCATATTATGAAAACAAAAATACAGGCAAGAATAAAAATTTATTTTACCGCAATTTTAATAGCATCTTCATTGCTATTAAATAGTGCGGTAGCACAAGGTGTTTATGAAGAAAATAACTCTATTGTTGTTGTTGAGGTAGAATCGGCACCAATTATTACAGGTTGGAGCTCAGGTAATACAACTGTTGAAGGAAAAGAGATAACATATTATTTTAATCATGTTCAGGATTACTTTAGCACTCCAGGTAATCATACCCTTGAATATAAAGTTAAAATCAATAACACAGGAACTTATCGTTTTCAATGGCATTGTAAAGTGGGTGAAGGTACAAGTGCAACTGAAGCTAACGATTCATGGTTAAAAATCCCTGACGCAGATGATTTTTATGCTGAAAAAATGCCAGGTTCAACTATTGGAGACGAACCAATAGGGAACATTGTGCATCCTAAGGGAGTGTGTACTGACGATTGTCCAGAAGGAGCTGGTAAGTTAGGGTGGTTTAAAGTTTATAGTAATGGAACTACTGATTGGAGTTGGCGCTCAAGTACCTATGATAGGGATCCTCATGCTATTTTTGCTAAATTTAATTCACCAGGAACCTATACCGTTCAAATATCTGCCAGGTCAAAGCATCATTTCTTAAATCGTTTTGTAATGTATGACCCAAATGTCTATAGCGAAAGTGAAGCTACTGATTTATCTTTGAGCGAAAGCGGTTTTGTTGGTACTCGTATCTCAAATCCATTATTGGGTCTTATGGATGTATATCCAAATCCGGCTTCAACTTATATTGAATTAAACTCCAAAAATAATGTTTTTGTGAGGTATGAAATATTAAATATTAGTGGTAAAGTGGTGTTGAATGGAGCTCTTGCAAATTCATTACAAAGAGTTAATATTAGTTCAATTATAGACGGTATTTATTTTCTGAGATGTTTTGATGCTAATGGAATTGGCAAGTCAACACGTCTATTAAAGAGAGCTAAATAGAGTCTGGACATAAACTAACTGTTTGAAATATAACATTTAAATACGAGGCTTGAGATATCGTAAAAATCAAGGAGTTGACTTTTGTAAATGACTGTTTTTATGATGAGCATAACGAAGTAGTTCATTTCTAGACGAACAATAATTAGTTTACTAAAGTATCTTAGTAGAATACCTAATATTTAGTTTAAAAAATATGAAACATACATGTAAAATTTAATTATCAATTTTTGACAAAGGTGGATGATTAAATTTTCTTGAGAGTTTTGTGCAATAAATAAAAATTATAAGCGCATGAAAAGAGTAGCTTTTAAAATGCATTTAAACGCAGGGCAGAAGGAGACATATATAAAACGACACGATGAAATTTGGCCCGAATTAAAGCTGTTGTTGAATGAAGCGGGAGTGAGTGAGTATTCTATTTTTCTTGATGAAGAAACCAATACTTTATTTGCGTTTCAGAAAGTGAGCGGAGAAGGTGGGTCGCAGGAACTTGGAAAAACAGACATTGTTCAAAAATGGTGGAAGTTTATGGCCGACGTTATGAAAACGAACCCAGATAATTCACCTGTTTCAACTGAGCTCGAGGAAGTTTTTTACATGGACTAATGGCCGTTATTTTAAAGTTAACTAGAAATGAATAAGATAAGTAGTAAAATAATAATACTGATTACCTTGCTTGTTGGTATCACTAAGTTATACGCACAAACTAACAGTAAAAAAGGTTCAGAAGCAGATAAACCAAATATTATCTTTATCCTAACGGATGATCAACGATGGAATGCATTAGGATATGCTGGTAATTCTGAGATACTAACGCCAGAGATGGATAAGTTAGCACAACAAGGCGCCTATTTTTCAAATGCAATTGCTACAACGCCAATTTGTTCGGCTAGCCGTTCCAGTATATTTACCGGAGTGTATGAACGTACACATCGCTATACATTTCAAACGAGCGAAATCAGAAGTGAGTTTATGGAAGTGGCTTACCCTAAGGTTTTAAAAGAAGCAGGTTATTATACCGGTTTCTTCGGTAAGTTTGGAGTGAAGTTTTCGGGTAAAGATGAGATGTTTGATGAAATAGAAGACTATGATAGAGCTAATCAATATAAGGACTATCGTGGCTATTACTACCAGACGCTGGATGGAGATACTGTTCATTTAACGCGTTATACTGGGCAAAAAGCATTGGATTTTATAGATAATGTACCAGACGATCAACCATTTTGTTTATCGCTAAGCTTTAGTGCTCCGCATGCACATGATGGTGCTCCATTACAGTATTTTTGGCAAGAGGAGCCAGATCGATTATATAACGATAAGGACTTACCTAAAGCTGACATATCAAACGATAAGTATTTTGAGGCTTTACCAAAGCCTGTGAGAGACGGTTTTAACCGTTTGCGCTGGGGATGGAGGTATGATACTCCGGAAAAATACCAACATAGTGTAAAAGGTTATTACCGTATGATTTATGGTATAGACTTGGAGATTGCCAAAATACGGAAGAAGCTGGAAGAAAGCGGGCAAGATAAAAATACGGTTATCATTTTAATGGGCGATAACGGTCAGTTTCTAGGTGAGCGTCAAATCGCTGGAAAATGGTTAATGTACGATAATTCGGTTCGCGTTCCGCTTATCGTCTTTGATCCGAGAGCTGAAAAACATCTTGATATTGATGATATGGCATTAAATATTGATGTACCTGCTACTATATTAGATTTAGCTGATGTTGAAATGCCAGAGCAATATCAAGGAAAAAGCTTAGCATCTATAGTCGCTGGATCAGAAAAGACGTTGGAGCGCGATACCATTTTAATTGAGCATCTTTGGGAGTTTGATAATATACCTCCAAGCGAAGGTGTAAGAACATCTAAGTGGAAATATTTGCGTTACATCAATGATAAGAATTATGAGGAATTATATGACTTGTCGAAAGATCCGAAAGAAATTAAGAATTTAGCTGGTAAGTCTAAGTATAAGAATATTTTACTTGAGCTGCGAGCTAAGAATGATGAGTTGGCTGACCGATATGCAGATCCTTTTGCAGTTAAACCAACTGGCTTAGCCGTAGAGTATATTAAAGATCCGGCAGGCTTAAAAATTATTGATAGCAAGCCGGAGTTTAGCTGGATGTTACCTCCTTCAGCAGTGATACAGAAAGGGTATCAAGTACTGGTAGCTTCCTCAAAAGAAGCCATTGATAAAAACAATGGTGATGTATGGGATAGTGGGAATGTAAGAAGCAAGCAATCAACCAATGTTGAATTAGGAAGCGAAGCGCTAAAAGAGAATACAAGCTACTTTTGGAAGGTTAGATATTTTGACTCGTATAATCGTATTTCGGAGTATTCAGAAGAGCAAAAATTTACAACTGGTGAGTTTGGCGATAAATTAACTTCGCATAATTCATTTATGGTCGAGAATATTAAGCCAGCTTCTTTTGAGCAATTAAATGATGGAACTTACTTTATAGATTTTGGTAAGCATGCTTTCGCTAATATGAACATTAATTACTCGACAAAACAAGCAAAGACTCTGACTGTTCGTGTAGGGGAAAAATTGTTAGATGGAAGAATCGATCAAAATCCTGGAGGAACCATTCGTTATGCCGAGGTTAACATAGAGGTAAAACCTGGTAAAATATCGTATCAGTTGCCTTTAGTGGCCGATGAACGAAATACCAATCATTTGGCAGTGGCTTTACCTGATTCTTTTCCAGTTGTGTTGCCATTCCGTTACGCCGAAATTATTGGCGCGACAAACTTAAATGCAGAGGATATAAATCAAGAGGCTTATTTCTATAATTTTAATAATAACAATAGTGCTTTTAAAAGTTCTAACACGATCTTAAATCAAGTTTGGGATATGTGCAAGTACACACAAAAAGCCACTTCTTTTGCCGGTTATTATGTGGATGGTGATCGTGAGCGTATTCCATACGAAGCTGATGCATACTTAAATCAATTAAGCCATTATAGTGTAGATAGTGAATATTCAATTGCCCGAAAAACCATCGAGTTCTTCTTTGTGAGTAAGCCAACCTGGCCAACAGAGTGGCAATTGCATGTTGCCATGATGATGTATCAGGATTATATGTACACAGGTAGTACAGAGTTGATTGAAAAGTATTATGAGCGATTAAAGGTGAAAACCTTAATGGAACTAGAGGTTGAAGACGGTTTTATCAGCACCAAATCTCCCAATCATAATGTTGACTTGATTAAAAGGTTAGGTTTCAGAGATACAACAAGAGTATTAAAGGATATTGTAGATTGGCCACCTAAAGCTAAAAATTTTGGAGGTAAAGGACCAATTCCTGGTGAGCAGGATAATTATGTATTTAAACGTATCAATACAGTTGTAAATGGCTTCTATTATCATAATATGAAAATAATGGAGCAATTTGCAAGCATACTTAACAAACCTGAAGAAGCTGTGAATTATGCCTATAAAGCGGCTAGGGTTAAAAAGTCTATTAACGAACAACTGTTTGATGCAGAAAAGGGATATTATGTAGATGGAGTTGGTACCGATCACGCATCTTTACATGCTAATATGATTTTATTAGCCTTTGATGTAGTTCCAGAATCGCGAAAGGCAAGTGTTGTAGAGTATGTTAAATCCAGAGGGATGGCATGCAGCGTTTATGGTTCACAGTATCTGATGGAAGCCTTATACAATGGAGGTGAGGCTGATTATGCATTAGAGTTGATGACAGCCACTCATGATAGAAGTTGGTACAACATGATTAAGATTGGCGCAACGGTTGCATTGGAAGCATGGGATATGAAGTATAAAAGTAATGGCGATTGGAATCATGCCTGGGGGGCGGTGCCTGCTAATATTATTCCGCGTTGTATGTGGGGTATTCAACCCAAAGTGCCAGGATTTGACGTCGTTACCATTAAACCTCAGTTGTCAAACCTTAAGGAAAGCTCAGTTGAGGTTCCAACTATTAAAGGCAATATTAAAGCGAGCTACAAGAAAAGAGGAGCACGAATGAAAGAGTATAACATTGAGTTGCCAGCTAATATGGTAGGAGAGTTTAAGGTAGAACTGGCATCAGAAGATGATATCAGCTTAAATGGAAAACCAGTTAATACTTCGTTCGGTTCAGTGCGCCTTATTCCTGGTGTCAATACCATTAAAATAAAAGTCAATTCATTTTAGCAATAGATAAGCATAACTATATCACAAAATGCTTTTTAATTATTAGAGTCTAAAAAGTGATTAAAGAAGGCTATAACACTTTGCTGTTGTAGCCTTTTTTCTTTTGATAGTTTTTCTTTTGTGAAATTATTTAATGAGAAACATTGGTGTCGTTATCTTTCTCGAAATATGCCTTGGGTGTGGAATTGTATACTTTTTTAAAACATCGGGTAAAATACGATTTGCTGCTAAAACCTAATTTAAATGCAACTTCACTAAAGCTGTAATTTGATTCTTCAATCAACTCAACGGCAAGTTTGACTTTGATCATATTCTCCTTAAATCAATTGGTGTTGAATTTATGAAGCTTATTTGCAGGAACCACTCATCAGTATGATTCAGATTTATTATATGTAACAAATGTCTTATTTCGAGAGATCTGTTACATGCCGATCTAATTTTTCAGCTATTTGAAATAAATAGTAACAGGTATATTATTAATGATCTGCTTATTTGGTATCAAACAAAAAATCCAATCCATGAAAAATCTTTACATTTTACTTTTCGCATTAATCTCCACAGGGGTTTTTGCTCAAACTGCGTCTTATACTAAGTCAATTGTCACATCTGAATGTTGGGCCAACAATGCAGTAATAGCAACTGCAACACAACAGAATGCCATTGCTATATATGAGAACTTTGTGTATGTGGTTTATTATAATGCTGATCGATATCTATGTATATCACGCAGTGATAACTATGGAGATGATGGGTGGGTAAGTATTCAACTTAACCATCGTTACGAAATGCGTAATGGCGTTTACGATAATCATAATACGCCTAATATTGCCATTTCTCCTATTGATAATCGTATTCATTTGTCTTTTGACATGCATAAGCGTGATCTTCGTTACATGTTGTCATGGGCAAATACTGCAACTATTAGAAACGAGGAATTTACTGCCGATCGTTTTAGTTCGGTTCGAGATTACCTAGAAGCTGATAAAACAGTTATTAAGGATGTAACGTATCCACGTTTTTTTGTTGGCAAAAATAACCATTTGTTCTTTATGTACAGGGTTGGCGGAAGTGGTAATGGTGATACATATATGGTTAAATACAATGATGATGCGACATGGAGTACTCCTTTTGAAATTATTGATGGGAATATTGGTTCCCATAATGGCAGTTCAAGTCGTTGCGCTTATTTTAATGATGTGCAGTTTAAATCAGGGAAAATTCATATGACTTGGGTATGGAGAGAAACACCTGATGCAACTACCAACCATGACTTAATGTATGCCTATTCGGACAATGATGGTGTCAGCTGGAAGAATTCCGCAGGTGAAAATATTTCCATGCCAATGAACTTAAATAGTAATAATCTTAAGGTTGCCACCATCCCAACCAACACAGGCTTAATTAATCATAACGGCTGCGCTGTTGATGGAGATGGAAATGTTCACGCCATTCTGCGAATTGATGGCTCATATATACATTATTTTGGAGTGCTTGGGACTGATGGTAAATATACATGGAGTATGCAAACTGCTGCTACATTTACAGGTGATAGACCAAAGCTGTATTGCGATCGTACAACAAATACCTTATACCTGTTAGTAAGGCAAAGTAGTACATTACGACTTTATGCCACAACTTCCAACAATAAACAATGGAACCAGTGGACACAGATTAAATCATTTTCTGATAGGTTTAGTTCAAGTTCTAATAGTATTATTAGCAATTCAGGAAATTTATTATCTACTGTTGCTGTTTCTTCGGATGGTCGACTTCAGCTTATTAAATGGACTCTAAGCAGTGGTGTTACAAGTATACATGATGGTAATGCAACGAGCTCTTCAAGAGAAGATAAACTATCACTTTATCCCAATCCAACGCATGAAAGTTTTACAATTGAGTTGGATGGAGCTACTTCAATAAATATTTCTATCCATGATATGAGTGGAAAAGTTTTGTCTCATGAGTCTTGCTTAGGATCAAGTCTTAGTATTCAAAGGCATTTCAAATCCGGTATATATTTAGTAAGAATAATTGATGATAAAAATGACACCTATCTAAGAAAATTATTAGTCAGGTAGAAAAATGGCAATTAAGGTTATAATGTACTGAATTGATAAGGTACATGAGGTGCTGAAAAAGAATTCAGCACTTCAGCTTATTACGATTTCTGTTACTATCAGGATGATCCGAATTGCCTAATGTTAAATAGTCAGGGCTAAAGCTGATGATTAATTGTCTAGGTGTTTATCATCTAAATTCTATCAAAGAAATACTTAAAAGGAAAACTATGAAGGGGATACTGAATTTGAATAATTTGAAGATTGGCCGAAGGTTGACCTACAGTTATGTAATAATATTTACTTTTTTTATAATTATCGGAGGTTTGTTCACTGAAGCTATAAAATCAACAAAAGAAACCGCTGAGTTAGAATATAAAATTCAAGCGATTGAAACTTCGATGAGGGATGCCATGCGCCTACATGCGATGTATAGCATAAAACCGAACCCAGCCAGAAAAAAAGCGGTTTTTAGATATGGTAATGTTTCCTTAAAGAGTGCGAAAGAGATTCAGAGAGCAATGAAAATGTCACCGACAGTTGTTGATACAGTTATATCACATTTGGATACTTTAGTTATAACAACTGACCAGTATTTTGCTAATAGATTGGAATATGATTCGCTTCTTGTGGTTTGTATTAATCTGACTGATAGTTTAAAATCGTTAATTGAAAAGCCAATAGATAGTGGGGATCATCGGACAGAACATCGACTTACAGCTGCAGGCTATAGATATCTGTCGTTGGTGAATAATGCTTTGGAAAAATACAAACAATACAAAGAGGTTTCCGGTAAAGGTGGCGAGTCGTACCAAACGAATTTAATTAAAAGGCTAAATGGAATGACCCTTGACCGCTCAACTTATTTTTTCATTCAAACAGCTCAACAAGGCCATCAATTTCAAAATTTGTTAATGGAGTTGGCAGAAGCTAATGGCCTATTTGTATATTCCTCCTCTACAAATAGACAGTTGACCTTGGATTATGAGGTGCATATTAAAAATGTGATTTTCAGTTTACGAAGGGCTTCTGCTAAATTAAAATATCTTAATGACTTAAAACTCAGGAATACCATTATTCAGGTTGGAGCTGTTGTTCTATTTATAATCCTCTTTATTGCCTTGATGGCTTATGCTACAACTAAATCAATCACTTTTGGAATCAAAGAAACTATGCGAGTGGCCAAAGAAATATCACAAGGACATTTAAATGTTCAGATTCAGCAATCCTTGCTAATCAGAAAGGATGAAATTGGCACAATGAGTAAGGCTTTTCAACAAATGACTCAAACCTTAAGCACTTCGATTGCGAATGTTATTAGTGGAATTGAATTTATGTCATCGGCTTCGTCCCAATTAACCAAGAGTTCAGATCAATTGTCAACAGGAGCAACCAATCAAGCGGCTTCAGTTGAGGAGATTAGCTCAACTGTAGAGCAAATGGTGGCTAACATTGAACAGAACTCAACAAATGCGGTGAAAACGCAGCAGATGGCTGATCTGTCAATAACGAAGGTTAAGGCTGCTTCGGAAAGTACGATTTCAGCAGCACGCACATCCGAAGTTATCAGCGAGAAGGTCACCTTGGTTAATGAGATAGCTAAACAAACCAATATTTTAGCTTTAAATGCTGCGGTTGAAGCGGCACGAGCGGGTCAAGCCGGTCGTGGATTTGCAGTTGTTGCCAATGAAGTGCGCAAACTCGCAGATCGAAGCAAGGAGGCAGCAGGCGAAATAGGTGAATTGTCATTACAAGGGGTGAAATCATCTCAACTTGGTGAGGACGGATTACAATTAACCATACCTCAAATTGAACAAACCGGAAACCTTATTGAAGAAATATCTGCGGCCAGCAAAGAGCAGAGCTTGGGGGCTGAGCAAATCAATAGTGCTTTAGTATCTCTAAATGGTTTAACGCAAGAAAATGCTTCGCAAGCTGAAGAAATTGCAGCAAGTGCTGGAGAATTGAAAGAGCAGGCGGAGGTGCTAAATAAAGCAGTAAAGTGGTTTAAGATGTAAGTTTTATGTCAGGTATGTCTGCAAAGAAAGAATAGTCTGGCATGTTGGAATAGGAAATTCGTACATGAACATTTCTTTTGAAAGATCACTCAAACTAAAGTGCTTCTGATTTTACTTGAACAATTGGAGCATATTAAGAGAATGATTCATGTGTGGGTAAATAATTATATAGCCTGAATAAAAATTTCATCAAAAGACATTGTTTATTGCACATTTTTAAAATTGTGAATCAGCTTTAGTATAAAGACGGCAAAGATTGACTTTGTTTTTTTTAAATAAAAATCAGTTTCAGAAAGATTAGGGTTGATATATTAATTAAACGATAAAGCTGCATGACACATAGATTACTTATAATAATTACCTTCTTTCAAATGATGCTCACGTATGCCATAAAGGCTCAGGTTAGAACCTCTACCAAACCAATTGTTGGGGAGAGTTTGATATTTGAGGAAAGAAAAGGCATTGTGGCCGTAGAGGCAGAGTATTTCTATAAACAGACTAAAACGGATGTAAGAGCATGGTATCGCACAACTAAGATAGGCGAGGCTAATATTACTCCGGATAGCGACCCAGTGCATATTGAGGGAGCAAGTAATAGTGCATACATTGAAGTATTACCCGATAGCCGATCAAGCCATTCTGATGAGTTGAAAAGGGAAGAAAATTTTACCGAAAAAGCGGGTAGCATGGCCGTGGTGCATTACAAGGTGAAGTTTAATCAGCCTGGTAGATATTATGTTTGGGTACGGGCTTATAGTTCAGGAAGTGAGGATAATGGAGTGCATGTTGGTATGGAAGGAGAGTGGCCTTCTAATGGAAAGCGCATGCAATGGTGTGATGGTAAACATCAGTGGACCTGGGCCAGTATGCAAAGAACCAAAGAACAGCATTGTGGAGTGCCTCACCAAATATTTTTGGATGTGGATTCAATCGATATCCACGATATTCAGTTTAGTATGCGTGAAGATGGTTTTGAGATGGATAAGTTCATTTTAACTAACGATATAAACTATGTACCCACAGGTCTGGGACCAGAACCAACTAGTGCTAATGGATCGCTTGAAACTTTATGGGAGAAAAATAAAGTCCAATATCAATCAGAGCTTTCATATTATAATACAATTTCAAGATCGTTAGATGAAAACAAAAGTATAGCGGCTCAACAGTTTAATTATGATGGAAGCCAATTTTATAAGAACGGAAAAAATTGGTTGGCCATTAACCCAAAATTATATCAAGAAGCTTCGGTTAGTTCAGTATTTGAATTTGAAAGCGGAAGGTATGATCTTGTTTTTGTGGGTGTTGGTGAAAATGATGGACGATCTACTTATACTGTTTTAATTAATGATAAGGAATTAGGAACTTACTCACCTCCTTTATCTACACATATGTGGGAGGAAGGTCAAAACTTTAATGGATTCTGGGAAAATGTAAAATTAAAGCAAGAAGATAAGATAACGATAATTGGTAAAGTAGGTACCGAAGGGCTTGAATGGACTCGGGCCAGATGGGCTGGTATTGTATTTGTACCGGTGGGTAAAGGAAAGCAAATTCAGGATGCGCCATCAACATTTAGACTTGTTAAATAGATAGAGGCCAATCTTGATCTTTTTATTAGTGATAACTCAAAGAAAACTAGACTTATATGAATAAGATTATATTGCTTTTAGGAAGTGTATTGTTGGCAACTTCCTTGTATTCTCAAGAAATTAATCCACCTGCCGGACGCATTGCTGTAGTGGCCGATGGTAACTCACCTGATCCTGATGATTTGGGGGGTACTGTTGTTACTTTGGCTTTATTGCGCGCAAGTGGTCTGGAGGATCGCTTAGTACACTATTCACACAGTTGTGACTTAGTAAGGGTAAATCGCATCTCGGAAGCAGCCGAAAAAGAACGCCATTATATGATGCAGTTGGCTTGTGATGGTACCGCACGCCGTTGGGGAGGTTTTAATCACCTTACATTTTACGATGCCAAGTGGCAACTGGATGAAACCATCAAGGATTTAAGCCGAGCTATCAATGCCTCAAGTGCTGAAGATCCATTGTGGATAGTTGAGGCTGGTGAGCCAGATATAATTGGCTTTGCTTTGGCGGCTACACCCACCGAAAAACATCAGTTTGTTAAGGTCATCACACATCATCCGGCTAACGACGATGCAGGAGATTTTTATACCTGGCAGCAAATATTAGATTTTGAAGTGGAAGAGGTGCGTATACCTGATCAGAATACCAATCTTAAGGTAGATGAAGTTGAATGGGAATGGGCAATGAACCATACCGACCATAGAATGCAATGGCTTTGGTTAATGGGGAAAATGGCTGAAGTGGATGATGTCGTTCGCTTTCAGAAAAATAAATGGGATTGTTCAGATGCTGGTATGGTATTGTATTGGATTAGTGGCGCAAATGTGCATTATGGAACGGATATGGGTAAGGTTGAGGATGTGAAAAAAATATTAATTGATTATTTGGCTAAACATCCTAATCCTTGAAAATGAAAAAATAGAATGCCTTAATTATTACGATGATGAGTAATTATTATCAGTCTATATATAATAAAGAACTAAAGTTGAGATTGATGTTGAATTGTGAAAGATTTATTAGAGGACTCATATTTGTGTCCATTGTTTTATTGTTTAGTGGGTGCTCTACAGAAGACGAGGCCGGCATAATAAAAGTGCCGGAAGAAGAAAACCCTGATGGAATAGATATGGATAATATTGATCCCAATAAAATAGTAGAAATTAATTTAGATAACGCTATTGGTGAAATGTATAACTTCTGGTCAACAAGGCCAATGATTAATCAAACACGATTCAATAGTTCAAATTTTATCAGGACTTTGGAGCCAATTAAAGCCTATGTGAAAAGTTACAACCTTGTAAGGGTATTGGGCGGACGTACCGATAACTTAAATACTTTTTATAAGGGCGTTGATGCTGAGGGTAATATTATTACCGATTTTAGTGGATTGATTTCAAGCATGCGAGGATTTATGCAAACGGGCTTTAAACCAAGAATTGTGTTAGATAATGTGCCTTGGGAAATGAATGCTGTGCAGGAAGTAAACAAATATGGTAATACTAATCCTCCGGATGACTATGATGTTTGGAGACAATACATCAATGCTTTTTTAAATGTTTTAATTGATGAATTTACTTATGATGAGGTAAAAACATGGCGATTTAGGGTGGCTACTGAACCTAACTATGTTCCCGAACATTGGAATGGAACAAAAGAAGAATTCTTTAAACATTACGATATCACAGTTGATGAAGTATTAAAAGTGATACCTGAAGCAATTATTGGTCCGGGAAACCTGCTTACCGAAGGAGTGGCCAAATGGGAAACTGAAATTATCGATCATTGTGCAACAGGAACGAATTATGCAACTGGAGAAATCGGAACCAGAATGAGTTTCTTCAATCTATCGTATTATGAAAAGATTGATTTGAATACAGTAAAATTTGCCGAAACAGTTGAACCATATCGCACAAAACTAAATAGTTATTCTCAATTCAAGGATATTCCGTTTGACATTCAGGAATTTGGGATTTTGAGGGATGAAAATGGGCATAGAGGATTAAGCCTCAGTGATGCAACAGAGTATGGAGCAAGTTGGTATGCCACAATTGCTGACTTAGCTTACCAATATAAAGTGACAGAAATCTACGATTGGGGTCAAGAATCAACCGATGGCTTGGCAACAGGTAGAAGAAATGTTACAAGTATGCTTTTAAAGATGGAAGGTGGAAACAGATTGGTAGCCAACGACAAGTTAGAAGGATATGCGGGAATAATACCTGTTCTTAAAGATGATAAAATATACTTGTTAATCTACAATCATAATACAAAAAGAAGCTCTACAGCAAGTCAAACCGTTTACCCTAAAATCCAAGGAGGACAAATTGCAACTTCCACTAAGTGGATAATGAATGAGTGGACTGTAGATAAAGAGAATGGTATTTTTATGCATGAACTATATGCAGATGTTAAAGCGGCCGGAATTACCAATAAAACCACTAGTAGTGCCCGTATTTATGGCAACCGACCTGATGATTATTTTAATGAAGGATGGCAAGATGTTTTTAATGCCAACAAGTCGAAGTATACGGAACTGGCTAAGTTACCTCAAACGGTAAGCAAGTCAACAATTAATCCAACAGAAGAAGGTAATCTGATACTTGAAGTTGACTTGGCTCCTCACAGTGTTAAGTTAATAGAATTAATACCTCAATAAATTTAAAGTATTTCGAATAATAATGATAACACATTTCTGTGATTAAAACAGATGACAATATTATGTTTAAGCTATTAAAGTATTTAACATTATTAGCCGTTTTTTTTCTGCTTTTGTGTTCTTGTAACAGGCAAAAGCATGAAAAGGACCTGCCACAGAGTGGACGAACTAAATATAATTTCAATCTCGATTGGAAATTCATCAAAGAGAGTCCGGTAGATGCTCACCTTGCTAATTTTAACGATGATAGTTGGGAATCAGTAAGTTGTCCGCATACCTTTAATGATATTGATACGTTTGATGATTTAAGTCCTGGCCATCACGATGGCGAAAGCAATCAGTGGCGGGGAACGGTTTGGTATCGCAAGTACTTTACTTTACCTGAAACCGATAAGGATAAAAAGGTTTACATCGAATTTGAATCGGTGCGTCAGATTGCTGATGTGTACATAAACGGTGTATATCTGGGCCAAAATCAAACAGGTTTTATTCCATTCGGTTTCGATTTATCTCCATATATAAAGTATGGCGAGGAAAATGTGATTGCTGTAATGGCAAACAACGATAGAAGTGATCACTTTCGTAAAAACTTCCCTCTCGTTTGGAATCATGAGCATTGGCATCCTGTACATGGTGGCATTTACCGAAATGTCTTTTTACATGTTATGGATCCTCTGCATATCACTTTACCCTTATATGATAATTTAGGTACCGTAGGTACATACGTTTATGCAGATGAGGTAAGTGAGCATAAAGCTCAGGTGGTGGTTCAGGCTGAAATTCAGAATGAATATAAAATCAGGAAGAATATAAAGCTTGTAACGTTTATTGTAGATGCAGAAGGTTGTATTGTTCAGCAGGGAGAAGTAATCCAACAAATAGAACCCCAATCAAAGCTTAGCTTAGAGACTGCTTTAACAGTTGATAATCCACGGCTATGGTATACTCGCAACCCTTATTTATATAAAGTTATAAATGTAGTTAAAGATGATTCACAGGTTGTGGATTCGTATGAAACGGTATTGGGGATAAGAAACTTTGAATTTAACAAGGATACAGGTTTTCTTATAAATGGTGAACATACTAAACTGCACGGTTGGGGGCAAAAGCCAACGAATAGCTGGGCCGGATTAGGAGCCGCTTTGCCGGATTGGTTGCGTGATTTTACATATCGCTTAATGGATGAGGCAGGAGGTAATTTTATCCGTTGGGGTCACTGTGCTGGTTCTCCGGCTGAAATAGCTATGGGCAACAAGTATGGTTTTGTTACTTTGATGCCTGGAGTATCAGGAGAGTCAGAAGATGAAGGCGAAACATGGGACATACGTATTGCAGCGTTTCGTGACATGATTGTATACTACCGTAATCACCCATCTATTTTTATTTGGGAAGGTGGTAATTGGGCAGAATCAGCAGAACATTATGAGCAGATTCTGGATGTGATTCAGGCTTTTGACCCGCAAGGAAAGCGCTTAATGGGTAATCGTCGGGCCGATAATGCAGCTTGTTCTGATAAATACATAAGTATCGAAATAGGTACTGAAGGATGGGAAGGTGAGTATCCTGATCTTCCAATTATTGAAAGTGAGTATAACCGCGATGAAGGACCACGGCGTGTATGGGATAAATATTCATGTGATGATAATTTCTTCAGTCATCCGAATATTAAGCGGAATACTTACAAATTTGCCGCAGAAACTTTTGCAGTTAGGCAAGTTGAGCATTGGTGGAAGAAAATGGGTAAAAAGCCTTATCACAGTGGCGGTGCCAACTGGATTTTTTCAGATGGTCCACATGGAGGTCGATGTCCTACCGAAGTAACACGTGCCAGTGGTGAGGTGGATGGTGTTCGTCTTCCTAAAGAAGCATTTTATGCCTTAAAAGCCATGTGGCGACCAGAGCCTCAAGTGCATATTGTTGGGCATTGGAATTACACCGAGGATACTGATAAACCGATGTATGTTATATCAAACTGCGCAGCTGTAAAGTTGTTTGTGAATGATGAGCTAGTAGGTGTAGATACTGTGCCGGATAATGGTTATGTGTACAAATTCGACGCTGTTAAATGGAAGAAAGGTAAGATTACAGCGGAAGCATATATCGATAACAAATTGAGTGCTTCACAAATTAAGAAAACTGTTGGAGAGCCAGTTGCCATTAGCCTTACTCCAATAACTGGGCCTAAAGGTTGGTTAGCCGATGGCTCAGATGTTGTTTTAGTGGATGTTGAAGTTGTGGATAAGGATGGTCAGCGTTGTCCTTTGGATAAAGGTCGTATTGATTTTAGTATTTCAGGCCCTGCAATATGGCGAGGTGGCTATAATAGCGGTAAGGAAAACTCAACCAATAATTTGTATTTGGATACAGAGGTGGGCATCAACAGGGTGGCCATTCGATCGAGACTTCAAGCAGGCAAGGTAAGCCTAACAGCAACTCGTGAGGGACTAGAGCCTGCAACCATTGAATTGGTCTCACAGCCGGTTGAAAATAAGGGTGGCTTAAGTACAGTAATGCCTCAGGTTTTTGAGGTCGTAACAAAGGAAGAACCACTTCCTCACAAGCCATCTATTCCTCCATATGTGCCCGGTGAAAGCAACAAAAGTCAATTATTTAAGAAGTTCAGCTATACAGGAGATTCAAAGGCGATTTTAAGGAAAAATGTGTTTTGGGGAAAAAGGGCCTATACCGATATGTACCTTAACTACACGACTATACCCAGCTATTTACACGGTAGTGAATATGTACGTATCCCTAATTCAGATAGTCACTATTGGGCCAGAGATCTTCTGCAATTTATTGCTGGTGCAGACCTCACTCTTTACGTGGCCCATGATGATCGAGTGCCTCGTCCGGAGTTTATACGCGAATCCTATGTTGATACAGGTGATGACTTTGCTTTAGGAGATGTTAAAATGTCGCTCTTTAAACGTGAGGTTAAAGCCGGAGAGAGTATTGTGATGGCTGGGAATTGCGATGGCGATGCCCCTGAAGAAGCCAGAATGTATACTGTTATTGCAAAAAAGAAATAATTCTAATTTGGCGGAAAGGAAGAATAATATTCTGTTCCTTTCCGCTTTTTTCTTAATGCTTATCGGATTTTGTATTATTATCTGCCTTTATATCATGGTAAAATTCATTCGGTGTTTTACCAAATTTCTTTTTAAAAGTTCGCGCAAAATAGGAGTGCGAATTAAAGCCTACATACGTGCCAATTTCTTCCAGATTATATTTACCCTCCTTCATTAATTCGATTGTTTTTTTCATCCTAACATCTCTAATGAATTCGGTAACTCGTAATCCAGAGTCCATTTTTATTTTGCGATGTAATGAGCTTCTACTTACATCCAGCTCTTCAGCTAAAGTGCCAACATTAAATTGAGGATTAACAAGATTTTCTTGCACTATTAACTCTGCTTTCTCAATAAATGATAATTTTTTCTTTGATTTATTATAAGGCATTGAAGTATTTCCCTCTTCATGCATTTGATTGTATATTGACTTTCTTGTAATTAAAAGGTTATGTATTTTGGCGAAGAGCACATCAATATCAACAGGCTTTATTAAATATGAATCAGCCCCCTCTTTTAGTCCTTTAAGCTGATCTGTTTTTTCAGCTGCTGCGGTTAATAAAATAACTGGAATTATTCTGGTCTTACTATTTTCTTTGAGTTGACGGGTTAAGGTAACACCATCCATTATTGGCATTTTAACATCGGAAATAATTAGATCCGGAATAATTTCCTGAGCAATCTCATAACCTTGAGAACCATTTGATGCTGTGAGTATTTTATACCTGCTTTCTAGGGTGTTTTTGAGATATTTTTTTAATTCAATGTTATCCTCTACTAAAAGAATTACAATATTTGATTGTAACTTCTTTATATCTTCATCAGGCTTAAGAGTAGTATTTTGAACAAAGTCCTTGGCCACTTGAATCATCTGATTATGCCCCGAATTATCCACATTTGTATCTAAAGGAAGGTTAACTGTAAATATGGTTCCATTATCCAATGATGAAGTAACCGTAATGTTTCCATTGTGCGCTTCAATATATTCTTTAGATATATTCAAACCTAAGCCTGAACCGGCAGTAGCAAGTGATTTATCCATTGCAAAGCGGTCAAAAATGATTGGTATTTGTTCCTTTGGAATAAGCTTACCAAAGTTTTTTACTTTTATTTCAAGCGTATTGCCTGCAAAGGGTTTTCCTGTGTAAAAGGCCTCATTATAATCTCCAATGTGTTTTTCTATCGATTCAATACTAACAAGTATTTGGCTTTGATCATTTGAAAATTTAAAGGCATTTGATAATAAGTTATAAATCACCTTTTCTATTTTATTATTATCAATGTTTAGTTTCAAATTTTCGAAACTAGATGAAAAGATATAATTGATTTCACGCTCAAGAGCTTCGAATGTAAAACAATTATATACCTTTTTACAAATTTCAATAATGTCATTTTCTCCCGGATTGTAACGAATGTTTCCCGTTTCAATCAATCTGAAATCCAGAATTTCATTTGTTAAGTGCAAAAGCCTGTCTGCATTCCTTTTTACGGTAAGAAGGTGCTGATTGGTGTTGTTGTCGTATTTGAACTTTTGAATTAATAGATCAATCGGCGACAGAATGAGGGATAATGGAGTTCGTAACTCATGAGAAATATTTGTAAACAGCTTTTGTTTATCAGCAAAAAGTTGCTCTTCTGATTCATGCTTTAAACGTTCCATCATCATCTTTTTCTCCATGTTAATCCTGTAATAGGATTCTCTTTTTAGAAAGTAGATAATGGTGCTGATAATCATTAGGTAAATTACAAAAGCATACCAGCTTAGCCATAATGGAGGTTTTATTTTAATTGGTAAACGAAACGGATTCTCAGACCAAACCCCTTTGTCATTTGATCCCAGGATTTCAAGGGTGTATTTACCCGGAGGTATCTTGGTGAAGGAGATCTCATTCTTCGTTTTTAAATCTACCCACTCATCCTGATAATTGACAAGTCGGTATTTAAATCTGTTTTTATATGACTTAATATAGTTGTTGGCCACAAAGCTAAATGAAAGGGTATTTTCATTAGCAGGCAATTTAAGCTTTCTAATGGCACTGATGTTTTTATGGTTGAGTTGCTTAATTGATGTTTCTTGAATAGGGGTATTGTTTACAGAAATGCCGGAAAGAATTACATCCGGTGAAATAGGGTTGATAGTAATGTTGTTTGGATCAATAATATTAAATCCATTATAGCCACCAAAAATAATATTGCCTTGAGCCGTGCTTAAAGCGGCATTTGGACTGAAATTTTTACCCAGAACACCGTCATTTTCATTGAAATATAGTATTTTTTCTGTTCTTGGATTAAACATTTGTACACCCAGATTCGTAGATAACCAAAGGTTCCCTGTTTGATCTGAAGTAATGTTATAAACCTCGTAAAGGTCTTTATTCCATTCTTTCTTGAGGGGTTTGAAGAGCTTACTATTAGAATCGTACACTAAAATGCCTTGATTTTTAGTGCCAACCCAAATTTCTCCATAATCTGTTTCAAGTATAACAAAGGCCTCAGTTTTATAACTGGCATCTTGTATTCCAAGGTTTTTAAAGTTATTACTTTCAGGTGTCTTAATACAAACGCCTTGTTCAGTTGCTATCCATATGTTTTTTTTACTGTCAATAGTAAGAGATCTGATACTGCTGGTGAGCATTCCGTCGGAATTCTGAATATCATATTTGTAGTTTTTAGATTGCTTGCTTACAGGATCATAATAAATCACTCCTTTTCCATACGAACATAGCCATAGCCCGTTTTCATCCGGGGTGATTTTATGAATAATTGTAAAATCATTTAGGATGGGATGATCTTCCTTCTTAAACTTTGTTTCACCCGGATTTTTATACCAAATACCACTTTTGAAAGTGCCAACCCATATTTTTCCATTTTTGTCAATAGCTAATGATTTAATATTAATTAAATCACCATCTTTATTATAAAGTTTTATGCTATTGGTATATTCTGTTTTTAAATTAAAGGTTTTTATCCCATCATTTTCTGTGCCTAAATAGATGTCATCATTGGATACTTCGATAATTGATGAGATGGTATTTCTTTGAAGTTGACTGTGGTAGGGAAGTCTTTTAATGTGTTTGAAATAATAGTTGTAAATGCTGTAATGAGCCAAACCACCAGCCCATGTAGCTATCCACATGCCATTGTTTTTATCTCTCAATAGATCCAGAATACTAT
The DNA here is from genome assembly GCA_947503525.1 of uncultured Carboxylicivirga sp. Taxonomy (GTDB): domain Bacteria; phylum Bacteroidota; class Bacteroidia; order Bacteroidales; family Marinilabiliaceae; genus Carboxylicivirga. The sequence continues at coordinate 98,703 of CANNEA010000003.1, forward strand.
TGTGAGGCAGATTATTGAACTTTGATTCCAATATTAAGTCTACTTGATTGTCATGAATAACATTGATGCCTTCGAATGTTGCCACCCATATGCTACCGTTACTCATCGCTTCAATTTTCCTTACATTATTACTGGATAGCTTAAATGGTTCAGATTCATCTTCACTGTAATGCTTGAGTAGTATGCCGTTTGAATTGGCTTTATCTATCCCTCCCTTTGCATAACCTACCCAAACATGACTATTATGAATACAAATCGTACTAATGGGTGAGTTTCTAAAGGATGTCCAATGCTTAATGTCCTGAAGTGTGGTATCAGTTTTAAATAAGTCGCCATTTCCTAGACCCAACCAAATATCTCCATTACTGTTTTTTGAAAATGTAATGCAAGGAATGTTAATATCGGTCTTTGTGGAAAACGAATGAATACGTAGTTGCTGATTCAGATCATTATATAGGTAGAGGCGTTTGTTAATTATGCATAAATACATCGAATCATTAGCTTGTACTATATTGGTTACACTGTTTGATTGAAAATCACGATCTAATATATCAATATCAATGTTGGTGAAGTCATCGTTTTCTCTATTGAATCGACAAAATCCGTTTTCAGTACAAACCCAAAGTTGATTTTTGTCATCAAGATAAATGCGCTGAACATTATTGTTAGGAATGGACGTTTTAGATTCTTTCGAAAAACGATAATGGTTATAGGTATGCGAATCGTAGTTATACAATCCATTGCTTGAACCAAACCAGATGGTTCCATTATAATCCTCTTCTATCGTTCTTATTCCATCAAATGCAAATCCGGCTTCAGGGGATTTCTTCTCGAAATAGTAACTTTGGGATAATACCGATATACAACTAATATAAAGCAGCAATATAATAAGGGACTTTTTCATATTAACTTTAATTAACAGATGATACAAATGTAATGAAACAAAAAATTACAGTAAGCTTATATCATGGAGAAATGCTTAATAATTGTCGCATTATGAAACATGTGTTCATGTATGGTGTATTTTTGCTAGGCATTAAAACAATTATTCATCTGTGAGGATAAGGGAATAATTAAAATTGCACAAGAAAGGTTAAAAAACGTAAGAGCGATTTTTGACTTAGAAAAGACCCTGTTTGAACTAGTGAAATATTGAATTTTGTGCAACTTAAATCTAAGAAATTTATGAAAAGAACCAACAGCTTGAATCCTTCAGTTAGGAATTTCAAGAAATTAGTTCTGTCAATGAAATTGTGTTTAATATTGCTGATAAGCATAACAGTTTCGGCGAAGGCTAATGACACAGGTGAGACTAATGCTAATGTGATTAGTCCTTCGAAGGATATTCTCTTTCAACAAGAGGGTATAAGTATTTCAGGTAGTGTAACGGATACAAATGGAGAGCCGATACCTGGTGTTACTGTTTTGGAGAAAGGAACAACAAACGGAACCATTACTGATTTCAACGGAAATTACTCCTTGTCAGGAATTAATCCTTCAACTACGCTTGTTTATTCCTTTATAGGAATGCAAAGTCAAGAAATAGTTGTTGGAACTCAATCTGTTATTAATGTAACATTACAGACTGAGACAAAAGGTATAGATGAAGTAGTAATTGTCGGTTATGGTGTTCAGAAAAAGGAGAGTGTGGTGGGTGCCATCACTCAGACCACAGGAGATGATTTAATGGAAAGAGCAGCTGGTATATCCAATGTTGAAGAAGCATTGCAAGGAAACTTACCTGGTGTTACCGCTATACAAGGTAATGCTACTCCCGGAGAATCTGACATGAAGATTTTTATTCGTGGTCGAAGTACTTGGAATGGTGAAGGCGGTCCACTTATTCTTGTGGATGGTGTTAAGAGGTCAATGACCGATATAGATATGAATGACATTGAAAAACTTTCGGTGCTTAAAGATGCTTCTGCTACGGCAGTTTTTGGGGTAGAAGGCGCTAATGGGGTAATATTAATTACCACTAAGCGTGGTCAAACAGGAAAGGCACAGTTGTCACTAAGTGTGAATACAACAATTAAGTTTGTTTCTCAATTACCAGAAAAATTAGATTCTTATGATGCATTAAAACAGGCAAATAGCTCTATTCTTAGAGAATTAGCAGTTGCTCCAGCGTCATGGGGAGATTATACCCCCTTGGGTACGCTGGATAAATACCGTAACCCTGCATCTCTGGAAGAAAGTTATATTTATCCTAACGTTAACTGGGAAGATGAATTGTTGAAAGATTATGCTCAAGATTGGAGAGTTAATTTATCGGTTCGTGGTGGTAATAAAACAGCCAAATATTTTGGTAGTTTAGCCTACCAAACAGTAGATGATATTTTTAATGGTGGAAAGTATGATAACGGAAGAGGGTATTTAGGTGAATACAATTATCAAAGATTTAATTATAGAACTAATATTGATTTTAATGTTAGCCCTACCACAGAGTTATCTGTAAACCTTTCTGGTTACCTAGGTATTAGAGAGAATCCAAGTAATTTAAATACAGTGCTTAATGGAATCTACCAAATGGCTCCAAATCTTTACACACCTGTATATCCTGATGGTTTTTATGGTAAATCTCTTAATTCTGCGTTTATTTTCTCCAACCCTGTTGTAAGTCTGTCGCACAGCGGGTATGATACTTATACGAACTTCCAAGTGAATTCAGATTTTATACTAAAGCAAAAATTAGACTTTATAACCGAGGGCTTGTCTTTTCAAGGACGATTTTCGCTTGACAATAATATGAGGAGTAGGCAGCAGTTAAATGATGGCGGTGTAGTATATAGATTTTATGATGATGGTAGGGAGGAGATTGAATATCCAAATACTGATACACGATTTGATTATGCTCAACCACCTTGGACTATGAATGCCTCTGAAGTAGAGAATAACCAACGAGTGCGTAGAATGGTTTATGACTTATCACTTAATTATAACAAAACCATTGCTGAAAAACATAACCTGACAGCGTTGTTTTTATTTAGAAGACAGGAGGCTGCCACTGGTAGTGCTTTTCCAAGATACCGTGAAGACTGGGTTGGAAGGGTAACTTATAACTACGATTCAAGATACTTTTTAGATGTAAACGGAGCTTACAATGGGTCTGAAAAATTTGGCCCGGGCTATCGTTTTGACCTCTTTCCTTCTGTAGCGGCAGGATGGACCGTTTCAAACGAAGCGTTTATGAGTGAGGCTGATTGGTTGGATAAGCTTAAATTTAGAGGGTCTTATGGGATTGTTGGTGATGATAATTTTAGTGGTAGATTTAAATATGCTGACCAATATGCAAGTGGAGGTTCAGCCTATTTAGTGCCAGGTTCATTTACAGGAAGATCACCTTATACTTTCTATAGAGAAGCATTAGTAGGTAATCCAAACCTTCAGTGGGAGACAGCTGTTAAGTATAATTTCGGAGTTGAGTTAACTGTATTTAAAAGTTTATTAACTGCTGAATTTGATTGGTTTGCAGAAGATCGCGATAATATTATAGTTGCAGGTAATGACCTTAGTGTGCCAAATTTCTATGGAGCAACACCTCCGGATCTTAATACAGGTGAAGTTGAGGTAAGAGGTTATGAGATTGTTCTTGGTTCCAATTATACATTTGATAGCGGGCTGTATCTTTTTGGTAATTTCAACTTTACGCAAGCAATAGATAAAGTGATATCAAGAGATGATCCATTAGGTAGACCTGATTATCAAAAGTTTGCTGGTTACCCAATAGGGCAACAAAGAACAGCGATTCCAGCAGGGATAATGACAAATTGGGACGATATTTACATGTCAACACCTAGAAATGAAAATCAAAGTTTTACACGTGTAGGTTATTATGACGTTGTTGATTTTGATGGAGACGGTGTTTACAATTCTAATTTTGATAACGCGCCTTTTGGTTATCCAGAACAACCTCAAAGAACCTGGAGTTTTACTCTGGGGGCACGCTACAAGGGCATAAGTCTTTCAGCTCAGTTGTATGGTACTCAAAATGCTTCCAGAAGGTTTAGTAATAATACGTTTACTCAACAAACACCATTGATTTTTACGCAGGATTTAGATTATTGGACGGTAGATACGCCTAACAATACAGATACACAACCAAGATGGCAGGCAAATGGAGCTACCAACCCAAGGGATAACTGGTTGGATGGATCATTAACAAGGCTTAAATCAGTTATTTTATCCTATGATATACCTCAAAAGGCATGTGAAAAGGTTGGGCTGAAGAAAATTAATGTTTTTGTGAATGGTAATAACTTGTTCTTATGGTCTGATATGCCAGATGATAGAGAGTTTAATTCTGGAAATAATGCGCAAGAATTAAGTGCTTCGCAATCTAGAGGAGATTATCCTACTTTAAAGAGGTTTAACTTTGGTTTGAATGTGAATTTTTAAAAAAAAGGACTAATGAAAAACTATATAATAATACTATTAATGATCTTAGGACTCGTATTGTCTGTTTCGTGCGAGGATTATTTAGATCAGGCACCAGAATCGGCCCTAGACGAAAAAGAGGTTTTCTCAAGCTTTAAAAATGCTCAAGGTTTTGTTGAAGAAATGTATGCCTTAGTGGTATCGTATGAAATGCAAACGCATACCTTTCAGGATTTTCTTTTGGGAGATGACGGACATGTAAATAGAACGGCAAAAATAAGTGGTGATATTGATGCAGGAAACTTTAATGCTGTTATATCAGATAACTTTGCTTACTTTAATAATCACTATGGATCTGAATATGGATCTACTGGGACCAATTCAGCCAATGTTGAGAATAATAATAATTTTAATCGCCAAAGACCTGGGTTATATGATGGCAGCTTACGTGGTATTCGTAAAGCCAATATTTTAATTCAAAATATTGATTTGATGGTAAATGCAAGTCAAGAGGAAAAAGATGTTATTCTTGGACAAGCTTATTTTTTTAGAGCATTTTTCCATAACGAGATTATGAAATTTTGGGGGCGTTATCCATACATTGATAAAGTCTTACTGGATGATTTTAAATTACTACGTCCAGAAACCTATAAAGAAGTTGCTTTACTAGCTAATGAAGATTACAAAAAAGCCATTGAATTATTGCCCGTAGATTGGGATCAAGAGAGTTATGGACAACTAACCTTAGGTGAGAATATGGGTAGGGTTACTAAAGGAACGGCATATGCTTTTCAAGGGAAAAACCTACTTTTAGCAGCAAGTCCTTTAATGTATGCAAATAACGGAAGTAATATAAATACTTACCAATATGACAAAGAGCTATGTGATATGGCTGTTGATGCCTTTGCTGGAATTCTTAAATTAGCCGATCAAGGACGTTACCAATTGGCTACTTGGGATAATTATGATGAGGTCTTTTGGAAAACATCAGTGCCTAATTCATGGCCAGGAAGTACAGAATTTGTGTTTGCTGCTGGAGGAGGTAATCAAGGTCAAGTCGAAAGATTTATGACATCAGGAGTAAATAGAGACATACATGGTAGCGTTTCAGAAAACATCTCTCCTACTCATAATTATATTCATTACAATTTTGGAATGTCTAATGGACTTTCTATAGAGGATGATCTTAGTGGTGATTATGGCCCAACATTGTATGATCCTACGAAGCCTTATGAAAATCGTGATCCACGGTTTTACAGATGGCATATTATTGATGGTGATGAAGTTGCTCCAAAAGCAACTGGAGGAAATGCAAAGCACAGATTTGCCCAGCTTTGGTATGTAACTGCAAGTGAAGCAGGTATACACCGTAGAACGGTCTTTGATAATAAAAAATCTACAACAGGGTATATGTGGACAAAATTCTATCCCAGAGTTGATGGTGAGTATCATAGCAAATGGAATAATATTATAAGACAATATTCTGGTATGCGTTTGCATATGAGACTTACCGATGTGTATTTAATGTATGCAGAAGCATTACATGCATCTAAAGGAGCTACTGCAGCACCAAATTCTTATAACTTAACTGCCGAGGGTGCAATTAATTTATTCCGTAACCGAGCGGGTATTTCTAGTGTACATTCTGATATAGTTGTGGATAACAACAAATTTATGGATGAACTTAGAAGAGAAAGAGCTGTTGAGTTAAGTTATGAAGCACATAGATGGGTAGATATTCGACGATGGGGAGTAGCTCATGTAGATAGGTACAAAAGAAAATTAGCCTTTGATTTTCCAGAAGACAGAACTAGTTTCACAGAAACTCTTCTTGTAGAGAGAGTTTGTGAGTACCCTCAGCACTATTGGTTACCATTTCCAGCTGATCAAACACAAATATACGAGGGATTCCCTCAAAATCCAGGGTGGTAGTCTTGTACAAATTCGTTTTAATTAATACTAAGAGAAAATGAAGAATAAATTATATAGGTTGTTTATTCTAGCCGGTTTAATGTTGTTTTGCTTTGGTAATATTACAATGGCTCAACTAAATGGCAAAGAAATAAAAGCAACTGTGGTTGATAAACAAGGAAATCCGTTAAGCGGAGTTTATGTTTATGGCCCAAAGGGAAGTAAAGCATCTTCCGATGCTAATGGACAGTTTCAAATTAAAATAGGTAATAGTGATGATTCTTTTGTAATTGAAAAAATGGGTTATGAATCAGAACTGATTTATTTATCTGATTTTACAGGTGCTATTACCTTGGAGAAATCGCTTTTTATGGCTACCGAAGATGATGAAATTAAGATGGGAGTTAGTACCAAGAACCGTCGTGAAATCGTTGGAGCTGTGTCATCAGTAAACACAAAAGACCGTTTAACTTATGATAACACACAGTGGGTTAGAGATTATCTTAATGGTTTAACAGTAGGAGTAAGAGGCTCAGATAATATTAGAGGTTTAGGGAACGCTGTTTTTGTCATTGATGGAGTACTTGGTCGTGACCCAAATATTCTTAATATGGAAGAGGTTGAGCAGATCACGGTGCTTAAAGATGCAAACGCTGTGGCGTTATACGGTAGTCAAGCTAGAAATGGTGTGATTGTAATTAACACGAAACGCGGAAAAATAAATAAAAAGGAAATTAAAGTTAATATACGTTCTGGAATTGAAACACCACGGGCTTTGCCTAACTATTTGAATTCAGCGGAGTATATGACGCTTTATAATGAGGCTAGAAATAATGATGGCTTAGATGATTTTTTTGAACCTTCACTGATAGAAGAGTATAGAACAAATTCTAATCCATATAAATACCCCGATGTAGATTTTTATTCAAGTGATTACATGCAGACCTATGTGCATTTTACAAATGTTATAACGGAGTTTTCTGGCGGGAATGATAAAAATCAGTATTATATTAACGTTGGTTGGAATAATAGAGGGGAATGGGTTGATATTAATGAAGATATAAATGCAGGAACGAATCGTTTTAATGTAAGAGGTAATATAGATTTTAGGGTAAATGATTGGATTACAAGTAGTTTAGATGGCATTGCGATTATAAGTACAAATAAATCGTCTAGAGCTGATTTGTTAAGCGAGGGTACTACTTTTAAACCTAATGCTTATGCTCCATTTTTACCAGTAGATTTAGTAGATACAAGCAACCCTACAGTTGCAGGACAGTTGGAAGCGGCACGCAAGTTTGGTGGGAGGCTTTTGGGATCAACACAACAATTTGGTTCAGATGCACCAGTAGCTCTGGCTATTGCCGGGGGTTATCGTAATAGGGTGTTTCGTACTACACAGTTTAACAACTCAATCAATTTTGATTTATCAGGAATAACAGAAGGTTTGTCGGCAAAAACCTATTTAAGTTTTGATTTTTACGATTCTTATAATTTATCTATTGAGAATCAATTTAAAACATATGAACCTTATTGGGAAGGTGATAGAATAGCAAGTTTTGGGCCAGATCCAGATAATCCTAATATCTTTGGTGAAGACCTAAAAGATCAAACTGAAAATGTTAGTACTAATGGTTTTGTAGCCCGATTTGGTTTTTACGGATTGATTAATTACCAAAAGAAAATAACTGCAAAGTCCTCTATAAATACAACCTTCTTAGGGTTTTATAATTCTATGAATACCGATAATGTTATTCAAACAGATAAGGATGCGCACTTAGGGTTTCAAATGACTTACGATTTTGATAAAAAAATCTTCGTTGATTTTAGTGGGGCGTATGTGCACTCAATCAAATTACCCGAAGGCAAAAGAGGTGCGTTCTCACCAACACTAGGTTTGGCATACATTCTTAGTGAGGAGCCGTTTATGAAAGATATTGACTTTATCGATTACTTAAAGTTGAAAGCAACAGCAGGTATAATAAACTCTGATTTAGGTATAACGGCTGCTTCTGCTGATGATAGCGATTACTATTTATATGGTGAATACTATTCAGACGGGAATAATTTTACTTGGGCAGATGGAATTCAAAACCGTAGGCAAAACATCTCTCAAGGAGAAAACCTTGACCTTGGTTATGAAGAGCGCATAGACTTAAACATTGGTTTTGAAAGTTATTTCATGAATTCACTTTGGTTAGAGTTTAATTATTTTAAATCTGAATTGGACAAGCAAGTAACGTTCTTGAATGCGCAATATCCGTCTTATTATAATACGTTCAGACCATATAATAATTTCAATAAGAATTTATATACGGGGTTTGAATTAGGTATGAATTTTAATAAAACCTTTAATGATTTTTCAGTAGCTATAGGTGCCAATGTTTTGTACAGTCAAACGGAAGTATCAAAACGATCTGAAATATATCAGTTTGATTACCAAAACAGAGTTGGAAAAGAGCTTTCTACAATGTTTGGATTAGAGGATCAGGGGTTTTATTCTGAGGCCGATTTTGATTCAAATGGTGAATTAATTGACGGTTTGCCAGTTCCTCAATTTGGTGTGGTAAAGCCTGGCGATTTAAAATATAAAGATCAAAACGCAGATAATATTATTGATAATGACGATAATATTGCTCTTGGACAATCTAGTAGTCCTTGGTCCTATGGTATTAACCTAAACTTAAAGTATAAAGCATTTAATCTGTTTATACTTGGAACAGGACAAACAGGGGCAAATGGTAATAAGTTAAATAATAGCTTTAATAATTATTATGGCGTAAATGGTAATGATAAGTATTCGGAAGTTGTTTTAGGACGTTGGACACCGGAAACTGCAAGTTCTGCAACCTTTCCTAGGTTATCATCACTAAATAATCAAAACAACTTTAGAAACTCTTCGTTTTGGTTGTATGACAATAGTTACTTTAATATTAACCGTGCGCAGTTAACTTATGAATTCAGTGATAACGTTTGTAACAAAATTGGCATGGAAGATTTTAGTATAAATCTATCAGGAACTAATCTTTTCGAAGTTGCTAAAAACAAAGATATCCGCCAATTAAGAATTGGATCAGCGCCTCTGACTAGAGCTTATACTCTTGGTTTAAGAATGTCATTTTAATATAATTATGAAATTAAGATAACTAAAATGAAAAATTTAATAAAATATATATCAATTGTGTTTGTTTTTGCCGGCATGATTGCCTGTGAAGACATGTTGGAACCCATTGATGAAAACAGGTTAGATCTTGATTTTGTTAGCACGAATCCAGATGCAGCAGAAGGGATATTATTAAATGCATATTCGGGTCTGCTTAATCAGTTTTCATTTTCTGAGGGAGGTGCCGATGATGCTGTTAATAATCAGAGAGGTAATGGATACAAAAGAATGGCTCTTGGCGAGTTAAGTTCGCAATATAATCCAGCTGCCCGTTGGGGGAGTTTTGAGCGTGTTTTCTGGGTAAACCGATTTCTGGAAATTATTGATGCAGGAGAAATAGTGTGGAGCAGAGATACATTAACTAATGACATGTTTTACCTTCGTTTGAAGGGTGAAGCAATGGCATTAAGAGGATTGCATCATTTTTATGTGCTTCAAGCACATGCAGGTGTAGGTTATTCTAGAGAATTATTGGGTATTCCTTATTTTACAGAATTTATTGAACCTGATGGTAACTTTAACGTATCCCGTTTATCATTCGAAGCTTCTGTTCAGGCTATTATGGCCGATTTTGATGCAGCACTTACATTGTTACCAACCGATTATGGATTAAGTGCTGGAGAAGTAGACCCATGGTACGCAGATTTGGAAGGCTTTGATTATGCGAAATACCAAGTGGTTAATGATAACTATTTTGATTTACGTATTTCAGGAAGAATTGTAAGAGCACTTAAAGCACGTTTGGCTTTATTTGCAGCTAGTCCATCATTCCTGGATGGTCAAAGTGGTTACTATACTATTGCCGCAAATAATGCCAGTGAAGTATTAAATACCATTGGTGGGGTTTCTGGCTTGGCAGCTGATGGTGTAGAATTTTATACCTCAGATGACGACATCAACAGTGGAGAGATGTTATGGCGTGGATCCATTGGTGGAAATAGTTCAACTTACGAAGCGAGAATGTTTCCCCCTTCAGTGAATGGTAATGGGGAGATTAATCCAACTCAAAATTTTGTGGATGCCTTTCCAATGCGAAGTGGATTTCCTGCTACTCAAGAAAATGGATATGATCCTCAAAACCCTTATGCCAATAGAGATCCAAGATTAGAGAAGTATGTAGTTTTTAATGGATCTGAATTTGGTGGAGGTTTTATTAATACTGGTGTAGGCGGCGGAATAGATAGGTTAGATTCTATTGCTCAAAAATCTACAACTACGGGGTATTACCTTAAGAAATTGTTACGCCCAGACGTTAGAATTAATAATGACGGAACAACGCAAGGAAAGAGACACTATAATGTATATTTTAGATATACGGAATTGTTTTTAATATTGGCTGAAGCAGCAAACGAAATTGGAGGCCCTGACCATATGGTGAACGGAATGTCTGCTCGTGATGTTATTGCTGCAGTCCGCGAAAGAGCGGGTATCACACAACCTGATGATTATTTGGCCAGCATTAATAATACGGAAGAAATGAGAGATCTAATTCGAAACGAACGTCGATTAGAACTTAGTTTTGAGGGGCATAGATTCTGGGATCTTAGACGATGGGGCTTGTCATTAAATGAAACAGCTAAAGGTTACTTCTATGATGGTAGTAATTATGTAGAACTTCCTTCTGTGGAAATCAGAAATTATCAATCATTTGCTACTTATATGCCAATTCCAAATGCTGAAACGATAAAGTTTTCTGAACTTGAGCAAAATAATGGCTGGTAGGATAAGCGCAAATTTTTAATAGACTTAAAAATATTAGATATGAAAATAAAAATATTAATAATATTCGCAGTTGCCTTAGGTTTTATGGCTTGTGAGAATCAGGAAAATGAATTTGAGGACTTTGGCTCAACTTCAGTTTACTTTCCGTTTCAAACACCTATTAGAACTTTAATTTTAGGTGAATATGATTTAGGGTATAATGAGAACGATAATAATCATCGTTTTGAGATAGGTGTTACCATGTCGGGAGTTTATAGTAACGAGGCAAATCGTAAAGTGTATTTTGAACTTGCACCTGAATTGATAGATCCTACAGTATTAGGGGTTGACTCAATTAATGTAAAGGTATTGCCTTCTGAGTATTACACTATTGAACAAGAAAGTCCGGTAACTATTCCAGTTGGCTCTACTAAGGGACGAATTCCTGTACAGCTTGAAGATGCGTTCTTTGACGATACGCTTTCTTTTGCAGAATTTGGAGAGGTTCATTATGTTATTCCACTTAAAATTACGGATTTTGAAGGATTAGATAACCTTCTGCAAGGGGTGCCTTTGGTTGACAACCCTTTTAGGATAAAAGCTGAAGACTGGGAAGTTGCGCCTAAAGACTATACGCTTTTCGGAATTAAATTCATGAATAAATATCAGGGCAAATATTTACGCCGTGGAGAGGATAAGATTGTGGGAGTTTCTGAAAAGTATACAGTTGCAACAGGAGAGACAGAAACATCTGATATTGATACATCCACAGTCTATAGACAAGAATTTGTTGAAAAAGATGAAGTAACTGACATATTAACTGCAGGAATGAAAAAAGCAGCTTATTCTAATCTTGTTAGAAGAGCAGATATTCCCAGCAATAGTACTGTGTCTTTAGCGTTGACATTTAATGATAATGAAGAGATTACAATCACTAATGCAGATCCCAATAGTGATATAACTATAACTGGATCAGGAAAGTTCTTAAAAGATGGAGATGAATGGGGAGGAAAAAGTCATGACGTCATTTATTTAGAATACGAATACCGTGACCTTGAAATTGTTGAAGAGTATTTTTTCGGTCAATTACGTTCTAGATCAACACTTGATTTGATACATACGGTAAATGATACCTTAGTGATACGGGATAGAGATGTTAAATTTGAAGAGTTTGAAATTGTGCTAACTGATTTATAGTGAGGTTAATTGAGTGTAAAAACGTCAAATTTCCGTACTTTCAATAAAGAGATAAGTATTTAAGCTATTACACATATAGTAAACATATTATCTAAATCTCAATAATGTAACCCTCCTTAATCAAAGGGGGGTTATCTTTTACCGTCCTATTTTCTATTTCCCGTCACCAGGATGGGAACCCAATTTGTCTGCCTTCGAATTCATCTTAATTAGATATTTATTTACCATTTACTAAGTTCCTAACGTTATTTTTATCATGAAAAAGATTTTAGTATTAGCCTTTCTTTTTATAACAACGATTCAACTACCGGCACAATTAAAACATGCACTCAGGGATAACAATGGACGACATGTTATTGGTCGTGGATTTGTTGTGGTTACCAATAACAGCTATTTCTCTCCGGATGATTACAGCCGAATGGTACGATTAGGTGCCAATTATCAGGTCGTTCGACTTGAATTAGGTCAACTTAGTAGTTTTTCCGGTGCCAGTCTTGACCCCGATTATCTCTTAAAATTGGATACCCTCGTTCAGTTAGGTGCAAATGTTGGGATGAAAACTATTTTTAAGATGACGGTTTATGGCGTAAAGAGTTTTTCCTGGGAGAAGTTTTGGGTGAATGAAAACGCCATGAATGAAACCTATATTGATGCCTGGAAGGTCGTTTGGCAGCGTTACAAAGATACCAAAGCTGTGGTTGGTTATGACATTGTTAATGAACCCAGAAAGCTGACAATGGACATCGGTTATACAGAATTAACCAACAAGTACCTTATCCCATTGTATCGACGTTTAATTGATGAATGTCAACAAATAAACCCTGAAAAGTATTGTTTAGTCCAATCAATATTTATGAATAAGGGAGAAGGTATTAATGGGAATCAGTATGCTGAAATAAAAAGTAAAATTAAAAGAGACAATATATTATTTGCTCCACATATCTACCAAAACAATAAAGAGCAATTTTTACCTACTCTTTTACGTTTCGAAAAAGAATCAAAGTTAATTGATGCACCTATTTTTATTGGGGAATGGGGTTTCCCAACTTTTGCCGTCACAGATTCAACATTGAATGGCAGGTTGGGCCAGCTCAATTATATGGATTTTTATATGCGAACGGCTGAATTATTTGATAGTCTTGGCATCAATACTATCAAAGCCTGGTTCTCAGGTAATCCAAAAATGCAAAACTTTTTACCGGGAGGACCTTCTACATGGGCGATATTTTCCGATAAGAATGCTGTGGGTACAGCCGAACGAAAGTATATAACTGATGTTATTGCACGGCCTTATCCTCAGTGTATTGCCGGGGATTTAAAAGCTTTTAAATACAACTTTGCCACCCGTAGTCTTGATGTTTTTTTGAGTTCGGATAACACTAAAGGTGAGTCCAGAATTTTTGTAGGGGCTAACCGACATTATCCTGATGGTTTTTCTATCATTATAAATGAAAATTTTATACTTAGTTATGATCCACTTAAAAATACGGGTCTAAATGTTGTAAAAATAGAAAAAGGCATTAATCCTGATGATGTATTGTGGGATGAAATGCACCAACGATTAATTATCAATAGTTGGCCAGTTGATCGGTCAGATATTCATTTAAGAATTGTTCCGGGTGTAATGAAAGTTATTAAATAAATGAAATGATGAAGGTAAGATTAATAAAAGGATTACTTGTTACTGGCTTTTTACTGGTATTATGGAATTGCAATTTTAAAGGTTCGCGTAACTCTGGCCTTGACGTTTCAGAGCAATACTCGCAGCTTCAACTTCTGGAAAAGCCAAATATACTCTGGCTGGTGACCGAAGATATGGGGCCATACCTTCCGGCATTTGGCGATTCAACCATTCAAACACCTAATCTGAGTCGTCTGGCTGATGAAGGCGTGATTTACCCTCACTTATATTCAGTTTCGGGAGTGTGTGCTCCAAGCAGGGCAGCTATTGCTACAGGTATGTATCCCTCAGGTATTGGAGCCAATCATATGCGAGTTAATTCCTATATGAAAACAACTGGCTTACCGGCTTATGAAGCTGTACCTCCTTCTGAAGTAAAAATGATTAGTGAATTGTTGCGCAAGGAAGGTTATTATTGCACTAACAATTATAAAACGGATTACCAGTTTAAAGCTCCCCTTACAGCCTGGGATGAAAGCAGCCCGTATGCACATTGGAGAAATCGCCAAGATGGGCAACCGTTCTATGCCGTTTTTAATTTCACTGAAACGCATGAATCCGGTCTATTTGAACCTTATGGATATCGTCATATTGAAACCAGACATTACCGCGAAGGTGATAGATCTTACAAATGGGAAGGTGGACGTATGTCGGAAGAGGAAACAGCAGTTCACTTATCAAAAGAGTGTCATTTCAATATTCCGCCTTATTTACCATCAAGTGATACCGTACGCCGCGATATGTGGAAGGCATATAATAATATCGCAGAAATGGACCAGCAGGTGGGTGTTGTATTAAAGCAATTGGAAGACGATGGCTTGCTTGAGAATACTATTATCTTTTTTTATGGTGATCACGGTGGACCATTACCACGTCAGAAACGCCTGATATATGATTCGGGCTTAAATACCCCCATGATTATCCGTTTCCCGGGCAAACAATTAGCTAGTAACAGGGATGAGCAGCTCATCAGTTTCGTGGATTTTGCACCCACATTGCTTTCCCTCATAGGAGTTAAGCCTCCGGAACATTTGCAGGGGAGGGCTTTTCTGGGCAACTTTAAAGCTGAACTGCCTCGTCAATACATACATGCAGCTGCCGATCGCTTTGATGGTTTTACGGATGCCATACGCGCCGTTCGCGACAAGCAATTTAAATACATACGTAATTACCGGCCACAACAGGGTTACTATTTGCCTATTGAATACCGTGAACAGATTCCTACGATGCAGGAATTACTACACCTTCATCATAAAGGGCAACTGGATCCATTGCAAGCCCAATGGTTTCGTGATCATAAGCCTGTTGAAGAGCTTTTTGATTGTGAGTCGGATCCTCATGAATTAATCAATCTGGCCAATCAGCCCGAATATAAGACTAAACTAGAGGAACTACGTCATGAAATGGATCGATGGATTGCCGCAATAGGCGATCAGCCTAATTTAGCGGAAGCTGAATTGGTCAAACAGCTTTGGAATGGTTCGAGTGAACAGCCGCAAACACAAAATCCGTTTATTGTAGAGCAGAATGGCAAATTGCTTATTAATTGTGAAACACAAGGAGCCTCCATTGCTTATCGAATAGTTGAAAAAGATGGAACACTACCTCAAGCCTGGCAGGTTTATGATGGTCCATTTGCGATTTCACAAGGAGGCCATATTCAGGTGGTGGCTCATAGGATTGGCCATTTGCCCAGTGACACGGTAGACTATACTTACAAAATATCGGTAGTGCATTTAAAGGTTTTGGAGAAAAAAAAGCAACTATTAAGCAGTGATAATGAGGATGCAAGTCAGGAATATGTCAAATTAATTGCAAAGGCCAATGCATTCATAGATGGAGAAGTCTATTCCGTTACACATAAAGAAGGTCTACCACCAAGCGGTGATAAACATGATTATATGAGCATAGGTCCGTATTGGTGGCCTAACCCTGATTCACCTGATGGTTTGCCTTATATTAGGAAGGATGGGGAGATTAATCCAGAATCCAGGGATAATTATACCGATTTTGTAGAGGCTAATACCTTCTTTAAAGCCATTGCTGTTTTGAGGGATGCATTTTATTTTTCGAATAACAAAGCTTATGCCGATAAGGTAATTCAATTGATTGAAGCTTGGTTTCTAAAAACGGATACTAAAATGAATCCGAATATGAATTATGGGCAAAGTGTTCCAGGGCTGCATGACGGAAGACCCTTTGGTATCATTGAATTTGTTAGAATCAAGGAGGTTATCAAATGTCTGGAAGTATTAGAGTTTAAAAATAGTTTACCTGTCGCAACCAAAGAAGGCATGAAATTATGGTTGCACAGCTATGCCGATTGGTTACAGACAAGTGACATTGGTATTCAGGAGGCAAATACGAAAAACAATCATGGTACTCACTATGATGATCAGTTGTTAAACATTAAATTGTATTTAGGGCAAACTGATTTTATCAGATCGTACCTGAGTACGATAACAATTGGCCGTATTTTTTCTCAAATTGAACCAGATGGCAGTCAGCCCAAGGAGCTAAGCAGAACAAAATCTTTTTCATATTCAGTAATGAATCTACATGGTTTTCTCGAATTGGCCATCTTAGGCAAAAAAGTAGGAATAGATCTTTGGGTTATGGAATCGGAGGATGGAAGAAGTATAAAAAGGGGATATGAGTACCTGCTTTCTTATCTTACCAATGAAAAGCATTGGGAACACAAGCAGATTGTCCCCTTTGATAAGCCTATGATAAGTTTGAAGGAAGATTTAAGATTGGTCGGTAGTCTATTTAATGAGGATGAATTTAGTCTGAAACTCCAATAAGTATTTTAGTAGAGGTTATAAGCTATCAAAGATTTAGAGTTTTGATTCTTGTCAAATTAGTAAAGTATAATAAAGAGTTCATTTTTTAAGATGAGCTCTTTTGTTGACATGAACATATGTTTCACAACGCTACTTACCTTCAGTTCTGACCAATAATTACAACCAAGAGCAATAAAAATTCAAGTTGATCAGCTAGTTACTTGCTAATTTTAACATTGTCAATCACAGTTTTATGAACAACTTAATTAGGGTGTTATTACTAATTGTGATGAATAAACATTAAATATTAATTAAATCTTTAGAAAATGAAAAAACCTTTACAATTAATGAGTTTAATAGCATTGTTAATGCTTTTTGCTACATCAACAGTACAAGCTCAAACATGGACCGAAAATGGTACGTATAAAATTAGTGTACCAGGTCAGGATTTATTTATGACAATTAATGGTTCTACGGGTGCTTTAGAATGGGCTGCTGAATTACCAGGCGATGATCCAACACAAGTTTGGACTATTACAGACCATAGAACCCCGGCTTCTGCTGGATTGATGGAAGTTTGGGCTGAGATTCCTGGCGTTGGTAAATTTACCATGACAACAAATGGAGTTGCAGAAGACCATCCAAATTATACGATTACTGTCAGACCCGGGGAACCGATCAGTGTAGAACCTCTTGGTGAAGATTATACGGGGCTGGATCAGTTTCAAAGAAGAAAAACGAGTAGTGACATAGTAGGAAACAATGCATTGTTTATAAAAACACCTTGGGGCGGTAATTCAAGATACGGTGTAGTTCCAACCGCAGCAGGTGACCCTGTTCAATTTGACGGTGGAGGAATAGATGAACTTGTATTTACATTTATAGCTGGTTTACCAACGGCTATTGGTGATGCTGAAATTTCAAGCAATGGTGTATATCCTAATCCAAGTAGTAATGGTATTTTCAACCTTAAAGAAAGTACTGATTGGGTTGTTTACTCGATTGCCGGATCTGTTGTTGCTCAAGGTAATGGTGTTTTAGTTGACATATCATCAGCATCTAAAGGAATGTATATTCTTAAATTCGATGGATTAACTCAGAAAATAATGTACTAGTCTATTGATTTAGTTCTATTTATAATATGTATGAAGCCGTTTTTCTTTTTGAAAAACGGCTTTTTTTAATGTACGCCGTGAATGGTAAATAACTATATGGAGCAAGTTCTTTGTTAGGGGCATAACAAACGAAGTACAGATACAACACGTACAATGAACTGTATATGTTTCGATTATATAAATGGAGTGAAAGTTATGTGCCTTACCATGGGAGGTCTCATAGACGTGTTGAAAAATAGTATATCAGTACGGTCGGAAAAGGTTAGTTGTGAGAAGCCAGTAGAAGTGATGGTACTGAACTACGAGTTTGTTTGAAAAGGACTTAAACCGGTACGTAATATAAAGGATGTCTGTTGCTGCATGGGCCTTTTGTTGTGAGATGCTCGTACAAGGCTCCACGCTGGAAAATACGACGATATCCGAAAATAGGCAAAGGTGATGTTTCTCATTGGGCTAGTTGAAATTGGGATTCAACCGTTTGGTTTTTTAGAAAGTGTATTGGGAAGCGGAACATCAGATAGATTATAGTTTATTTCTCTGACCATTTACTAGCTGGTTGTTATCAGAGCAGATTAAAAATATGGTAAATATTTACTCTGATGTATTTTCAATAGATGTGGTTGTTACTGTTGTATAGGGCATAATAAGTGCTAATAGTGTTGCTATTAGTTTTGATTATCGTAAAGTTTAAATTGATTGCTATTTTGAGACATAAATTCATCTTTTATGCTGAAATGGTCAATAAATATTGCATTCTGCAACATATGTTCACAATTGACCTAATGTTTAACTAATCGTACAGAAAACTTCTCTTTAAGATGCATAAATGTCACTTTATTGTGTGTTATAATTAGCAATTAATCAAAGTAGATACAAATGAAAAATAAGGCGATTCTACCTTTGTTGCTTATGTTTTTAAGTTGGTCTAGCTTTAAAATGTTTGCAGGTGAAAACAATGGACAACCAAATGTTCTTATATTTTTAGTTGATGACTTAAGAACAGATTTAGGGTGCTACGGCAATGAGGTGGTTAAAAGTCCCAATATTGATGCTTTAGCAAGCGATGGTGTATTGTTCAATAACGCCTACTGTCAGCAAGCTATTTGTGCACCCAGTCGAATGAGTATGTTAACCGGTATGCGTCCAGAGTCGATTGGTATCTATTCCATTTTTACGCCTTTCCGAAAGGTTCATAAGGACATGGTTAGTATGCCTCAGTTTTTTAAAGAGAAGGGTTACACAACAGTTAGCATAGGTAAGGTTTATCATCACGCCAACGATGATAAGGAGAGCTGGAGTATTCATATTCCAAAGGAGTCCAATAGCTGGATTAAGCCTGAGAATAAGGCATTAATTGATAGTTTAAAATTAGCAGGCATAAAGCGCAACGGACCTGCATTTGAATGTGCTGATGTTGAAGACGAGGCCTATAAAGACGGACGAGCAACAAAATATGCAATTGAAACATTACAAAATATAAAGGATCAAAATTTCTTAATGTTTGTTGGCTTGAGTAAGCCTCACTTGCCATTTAATGCACCCAAGAAATATTGGGATTTATATAGTAGAGATGAATTTATTGTTCCTGACAAAGAAGTACCCAAAGGAATGGACAAACTTGCATTAACCAATTGGGGTGAATTACGACGCTATCATGGCATACCTCAGGAAGGACTTTTATCTGATGATTTATCACGGGAGCTCAAGCATGGCTATTATGCCTGCATTAGTTATATCGATGCACAGGTTGGAAAGGTTATGAATACTCTTGATCAACTGGATTTGAGAAAGAATACAATAGTAATCCTAATGAGTGATCATGGGTGGAAATTAGGAGAATATGGTGCCTGGTGTAAGCACACTAATTTTGAGCTCGATGTTAAGGTACCCTTCATTGTATCCAGGGAGCATCAATGTCCATCAAGATTAAGCAGTATCCAAACGAATGCACTTGTTGAAAATGTAGATCTTTTTCCAACTGTTGCAGAATTGTGTGGATTCGAAAACCACAGACTTGAAGGTAGTAGTATAGTGCCACTTCTTAACAACCCAAACATTGAATGGAATACTGCTGCTTATAGCTTATATGCCAGGGGAAACAAGTATATGGGAGTAAGCTGCACCGATGGAGAGTGGCGCTATGTTCAATGGCGAAATAGTGATACACAGGAAGTATTAGGTACGGAATTATATCATCATCAAAGCAGTTTAATTGCAACTGAGAATTTGGCAGGAGATCCAAATTACAAAAAGATAGAAGAAAGGATGAAGAATTTGTTGTTGGTCCAATTTCCGGGAACAAAACCCTTCATCAATCGAGGTAAATAATGATATACTAAGTAGCATTACTATATAGGAGAAAACATTAGGGAAATACAATTTAAAGCTCAAACATAAATGTGAAGATATTGACGGTTGGGTCATTTGAGCTTTAAAGGACTAAATTAAAGAAAATGAAAAATATCACATTAAAGGTTAGCATGGTATTGTGTGTTTGGGCAAGTGCATTTTCAGCCATTGCACAATCATTACAACATCCGGTCATATGGACTACTCCAGCTGACAAGCCTACTACGATTGCTAAAATTGAGTACTATGATTGGGCTCAAACTATTATTACTAAAGCTAAATCGGCAGTAGATAGTAAGGTAGATGCTCATGTTAGCAATCCTATGACTATTTTGAATACAATACCAGAATTTGCAGCGGATGATAATTTATCAGAAGCTGATGCCAGCGCAAATAATAGTAAACATTCCAAAGTGCTTAACTATGCAGCGCATGCAGCAATGTTATATTACACAACAGGTGAAGAAAAGTATGCCCAGTTTGCAGCTGATATTTTATGGAATTACATAGAGGTATTGTCTCTAAGAAGCCCAGATAATACATCTATGAGTGGGAGTTATTTTTACGACAGTCGTTGCGGTTATTTGCAATTTGCTATGGCCTATGATTTTGTGGTTAATTTTTTAAAGAAATCCGACACCAAGGTTTACCAAAAAACTTCGGGTAGTGATATTGAGTTTAATAACGATAAAGCACAAATGGCGGTGCATAATATAGCCATGAATGGACTGGGAGAACATGCTGGTAGTGATACCAAATATGGAAAAATGGTGAGTAATCACCCAGTTTTAACTGCTCCAGGTGTATTGTTTAGTATTCTTTGCGTAGAGGATGATGCGGAAAGAGAGAGAATGTTCAATGTATTTTGGAATGTAGGAACTAAACGTCAGAACTCATTTACAAAAACGATTTTGCCAATGTTCGGAGAACAAGGAATCTGGCCAGAATCGCTTAGTTATAGTTTTATGCAGAATGTTACTTTAATACTTAATTTGGTTGATCGCTTAAAGCCTGAACTGAATGTGATGAATAACAATATGCATATTCTGGATGGCAATTTTATGTTTGATAATTTGAGGCATCCTAATAGACGCTTTGTTACCTATGGTGATTCACACAGAGATAATGATGGAACAGGTGCACTTTATAGGTTTACATTAAATTTAGCATCAAGAAAAGGTTATGATTCATATGTAGAAAAAGGTAAGGTTGCTTTAAGACAATCTTATGATGCCAAAGGTGGCTATAATCCTGCAGTACCTTCTGGAGGATTTGGTAATGTACATGCTTTTGAGCAATTGTTTTGGGGAATTGATATTCCAAAAAATAGTGAGAGTGGAATTGATTTCCAAAAACCAACTGTGGTAATTGAACATGCAGGTGTTGCCCTTCAGCGCAACTATGTTGAGGAGAACAATGTTGATTATGGACTCTGTGGTATCATCGGTGGCGCCCATTACGTGCATTCACATTGCTCTGGAATAACCATGGAGTTGTATGGAGCAAACTACATTATGGCTCCGAATGGTGGTTTACCTCCTAGTTTAGCTGAAAGAAAATATGAAGTGCATACCGGTTATTTCTGGAGGTATGCTGGTAATAATACTGTAATAGTTAATGGGACTTCACACGGTATTCAAAATGGAGCATGGAATTCAGACTCTGATTTATATATGAATACTACGGTAAATGTAGCCGCAGAACCCCAACATTTAGAAGACCCAATAAACCCTAACTTTAGTTTTGCTACACAATTTTTAGATGATGAAATAAATAATGACCATCAACAACGTACCTTAAGTACTATCCGAACCAGTGAAACCAGTGGTTATTATTTTGATATGTTTCGTTCAAAATCTTTAGGAACAAATAATTTTCATGATTACATCTATCATAATTTGGGTGATGAAATGCATCTTTTAGATAGCGAAAATCAGGAAATAAGCACCACAGCAACGACTATTTATCAAACGGATATCGGAGATACACATAAGTCACCAGGATGGCGCTTTTTTGAAGAAACTAACAAATCTGAAGCTTTCGATGGAGCAACTAAAGTGCGTTTCGATTTAAATGAAACAAATACTTATATGAATATGTTTGCGCCTGGTGGAGTGTCTCGTGAATATACCAAGGCTGTAGGACCACCATCTCGCGAAGCAAAAGGTAGTTACCTAAATAAGAAAACTCAGATACTTGCAGTTAGACATACAGGAGAGGCTTGGGATAAGCCATTTGTCCATATTTTTGAGCCTTCTAAATCAACTAATACAAGTGTTAAATCGGTGGAGCATTTATATAATGGAGATGTAATTGTTGGAGCCAAAGTGTTTAGTCAAATAGGCGATAAGGTGGTTACGGATTACATCATCTGTCAGGAAGATGCTTCTCAGGTATTTAACTTAGCTGAAGAAGGGATAAGTTTTACAGGAAGATTTGCTGTAGTACGATCAGAGCAAGAGCTGGATAAAGCCTATGTTACTTTATACATAGGAGAAGGAACTAATTTAAGTTATGGTGAGCATGCGTTAACTGCAGATGCTAGTAAAAAAGGACAAACCGTAATTGAAGTTTCTGCTGATATGAGCAGAGTGATTGGTTTTAAAGATCTAGAAAATAATCTTGAAGTTGAAAAGGGATCCAGTATAGATGTTGAAGCTATAGTAGGTACTGATTATGTTGAAGCTACATTGTTTGTAAATGATGTTAATGTTGGAACCTTAACCGAAGCGCCTTATGTCTGGTCATCATTACCAGAGTTGACAAATATGACGGAGCTTGAATATCTGTTAAAAATAGTGGCGAAAGATGCACAAGACGAGCTTGAAGAACGAACTCTTACTATTTTAACTCCTAAGCAGTGGGCTTATACCAATAACAATTTACCCCATCCGATTCCAGGGAGAGTGGATTTTGAGCATTACGACTATGGAGGTAAGGATATAGCATACTGGGATAAAACTGCTCAGAATACCACAAAGTATTCTTATAGGGGAGAAGATCAAGTAGATTTAACATCTACCCTTGTCACAGATATTAAAACGGGTGAATGGCTAGAGTTTACAATAAACGTAGCTGAGTCTGGGAACTATGACTTGGATGTACGTCATCAAACAACACGTGATGCTGTTGTTGATCAATTGAACGTTTCTCTTCCTGAAGAGAATATTACCTTGGTTGCAGATTATATGCTTGGATATACAGGATCGAGTTATGAGGTGAAAAAAATAGGTAACATATATTTGGAAGCGGGTACTCATGTAATGAAGTTTGGCTTTTTGCAGTATGGTTTTAAGCTCGATTATTTTGAGCTAACTAAGACTTCTGATGCGTTTCAAGTAACCTTTAATGATTGGGATAATATCACATATGGCTATTCACGAGAAGATGGAACTTGCGAGATGCCAGAGCCACCCAAACGAATAGAAGAAGTGTTTGTGAACTGGATCACTACAAATGGTGATTTGTTTGATGAGAATTATGTGGTAACTGAAAACATGACGGTAACCGCGACATGGGAACCGAGGACTGTTTCCTTTAATATTGTATCCGAACATGGAACAGTTAGTTTTAATCCCAATCAAACGGAATTTGATATCAACACAGCTGTCACACTAACGGCCAATCCCGATGAAGGTTACGAATTCGAAGCATGGTCTGGTCATTATGAAGGTACCGAGAACCCTATTGCGATTACTATTGGTGTTGATTTAGTTATCACAGCTAATTATAAAAATACGACAAGTGTTCGTTCTCAAGTAGATAATATCTTAAGTATAAGTCCAAATCCATCAGATGGATTTTTTAGAATCGCATTAAAACGACAAGAACATGCAGATTATAAGTTGTATAGTTTAAGCGGTGCAATTGTTTCAGCAGGATCTTTCTTTTCTGAAACAAAGGTTGATGTTCCTTCTGATGTTATGGGGCTATTTATGCTTGAAGTATTAACAGAGCGAGGAAGAGAAGTTCAAAAAGTTATTGTTAAGTAGAGTAGAGTGATTTGTTGCCAATTGTTTAAGTCGCTAATTATTAGCTTAGTTGACCGAATAAGGTGACAAGAAAACCTGAAGGAACATTATTTTATGAATGTAAATAAATCTATACTGCTATTCACCATAGCTATTTGTGTAAATGTGTTTGCCATAGCTCAATCGTTAAAGCATCCGGTAATTTGGGTGACTCAAGAGGAGAAGGTTCAGATCATTGAGAATATTGAAACCTATGATTGGGCACAAAGTATAGTTGAGCAGTTGCATGCTCACGTTGATGTTCCTTTAAAAGTGCATCAAAATGATCCCAGTGCGATTTTTAAGATGATACCGCCCTTGGCTAAAAATGACCATGAGAATAGAGAACAGCAAGCAGGTCCATTAGCGCTAAAGCATAATAAAGTTCTGTCTTTAGCATCTAATGCCGGCATGCTATATTACTTAACAGAGGATGAGCAGTATGCTTCTTTTGCCGCAGACATACTAGCCTTTTACATTGAAGAGATATGGCAACGTACACCAGAAAGTACAACGATTTGCGGTTATGCGTTCTTCGACGCTAGAACTACCTATAGTGTGTTCGCTATTGCTTATGATTTTGTATACAACTATATAAATAAACCCGGCACCACCGTATATAATAGGATTTCGGGTAAGCGTGAGGCATTTGATAATGTCAAAGCTCAGAAAGCCTTATCCAATATGGTTGGGAACGTACTGCAAGAATATGGTAAGCCAGATAAACATGGGAATATTGTTTCTAATCACCCTATATTAACTGCTCCAGGAGCATTATATGGTATCTTGTGTATTGAAGATGATGTGGAGCGAGAGCGTCTGTTTAAGGTATTTTGGGAATCAGGAACGGCACATCAAAATTCGTTCAAACATACCATTCTACCGATGTTCTCCAGTCAGGGTATTTGGCCGGAATCATTGAGCTATAGTTTTATGCCTATTATTACAATGATCCTGAATATGGTGGATCGGATTTATCCGGAAAAAGATATTACAAATGAGTATAAGCATATTTTCTATGGCAATTTCTTGTTTGACAACCTAAGGATGCCCGACCGACGATTTGTACGTTATGGTGATTCAAAGCGCAATAATGATCAAACGGAAACATTATACAGATACACTTTAAGTATTGCCAAGCGTCGAGGATATACCGATTTGCAACAAAAAGCGGAGTTGGCATTAAGTCAGTCTTATTTGACACAAGGTGGTTATCGGCCAAGCATCAATCCTGGACAGATATTTAATAATTCAGAACCTTTAGAATTGTTTTGGGGCGAAGCAATTCCTGAGATATATAAAGGACATTTCAATTTTAACAAACCCACTGTCATTATAGAGCATGCAGGCATTGCATTGCAGCGTAATGCAGTACAGGATGATAATGAGATATATGGTTTGTGTGGCATTATAGGCGGAGCTCACTATGTTCATTCGCATTTGACGGGTATTGCAATGGAGTTATATGGAGCAGGTTATGTAATGGCGCCGAATGCCGGCTTACCGCCTACGGTTAAAGAGCGCAAGATACCTTTGCACGAACATTATTTCAGACTGTATGCCGGTAATAACACTGTTGTCGTTAATGGTAGCTCTCACGGACAAGATGAGGGGTCGTGGAAAGGCAATGCCTGTGTATGGCAGAATACAACTCAGAATATAGCGGCCGAACCCAAGCATCTTGAAGAACCAATTTGTTCAAGTTTCAACTTTGCCACGCAGGCTCTAAAAGATGAAGTGAATAATTGTGATCAGCAACGTACTTTAAGTACCATCAGAACAAGTGAAACCACTGCTTATTATCTGGATGTATTTCGTTCGAAGTCTTTAAACGAAAATAAATTTCACGACTATGTTTATCACAATCTGGGTGATGAAACCCATATTTATGATACTAAAGATAGACCTCTTAATTTAAAGCAGACCGATCGCTATCAGAATGATATTGGTGATGTTGTGCAATCTCCTGGCTGGAGATACTTCGAAAACACAAGGGTAACAGCACCATCCGGTGAGGCCGTTAAGTTGCGTTTTGATCTTAAAGAAGATGACCGTTACATGCATTTGTTTATACCAGCTGGTGTTAAGCGCGAATATGCTCTGGCACAGGCACCTCCAAGCCGTGAAGCACGCAATAGCTATATCAATAAGAAAACTCAGGTGTTGGCCGTACGCCAGAATGGTGAAGCCTGGAAGCGACCATTTACGGTTGTTCTTGAACCTGGTCTTCAAGCAGAAGCTAGTGTGCAAAGTGTAGAGCCCTTAGTTGATGGAGATAAGGTGGTAGGTGCGATTGTTGTTTCTCAAGTGAAAGACAAGCTCATTACCGATTACATTATTTGTCAGGATGAAGCTGATAGTACTTATGAGAATAAAAAGCTGAAATTAAAATTCGATGGTCGATTTGCTATTGTGCGTACGCAAACAAATACTCAATCACTTAAGATTAGCCTATATATAGGAGAAGGTAGCCATCTGAAATTTGGAGAGAATGAAATAAGTGCTGATGATACAAAGAAAGCATTCAATATAATAAACTGAACAGATGACAATGCTAACAAAACTTAAATATGTTTTTGTAGTTGGTTTGGCCATGGTGTTTTTAAATGTCAATGGTCAGCGTGTAGAAACCAGTTTTAATAAACAGTGGAAATTTATTCTGGATGAGGATCAAACTGTCTTTTCACAAAGTGATTTTGATGACTCAGGCTGGATAAATCTGGATGTTCCTCATGATTGGTCCTTTGAAAAAGGTGTAAGAGTTGGGGGTGACCAGGGACAAGGTGGAGGTTATCATGATGGTGGTATTGGATGGTATAGGAAAAGTTTTAAAGTAAGTAAGAATAGCTTACCCAATATCACATATATAAACTTTGATGGGGTTTACATGAACAGTGAAGTCTGGATCAATGGTGAATATTTGGGTAAACGGCCATACGGTTACATTAGCTTTCGTTACGATATATCAGCACATTTAAAGGAAGGAGAAAATATAATTGCAGTGCGTGTGGATAATAATTTGGAGCCTTCAGCCCGCTGGTATCATCCATGTGGTATTTATGCTCCAGTGACTCTAGTGGAGGTGAATCCATTACACATTGCTCCACACGGTGTTTTTGTCACCACGCCTGAAATCAATTCAGACAAAGCATCAGTTAGTGCAGAAGTGACAATGAACGTGACGTCTAAGGTGGCTAAAGAAACGTTTGTTCAAACAACTATACTATCATCAAAGGGAAAGAAGTTAGCGACAGACAAGCAAGAAGTCGCTGATGTTTCAGCTGTATTTAATTTAAAAATGGAGGTGGATGCCCCTCAATTATGGTCTCCCGAAACACCTGTTTTATATACTTTGATTAGCCAGATAATAGTGGGTAAAAAAGTAATAGATGAAGTGATAACTAAATTTGCTTTTAGAACGGTTCAGTGGGAAGCGGAGACAGGTTTTTGGCTCAACGGAGAAAATGTGAAGCTGAAGGGTGTTTGTGAGCATTGGGAAGGTGGCCCTGTTGGTGGAGCCTGGACTAAACCCATGTTAAGGTGGAAGTTGCAATTATTAAAAGATATGGGTATCAATGCCATTCGCCCATCACACAATCCAACACCGCCTATGTTTTACGACATCTGTGATGAAATAGGACTAATGGTGATGGATGAAATCTTTGATGGCTGGCACAAAAAAGCCCCTGAGGATTACGGAAAGCAAGCATTTAATGAATGGTGGCAGCGTGATATCAAAGAGTGGATTACTCGTGACCGCAATCATCCTAGTATTATAGTTTATAGCCTGGGTAATGAAACCCATAGCGACATTGCCCCGGAACTGGTAAAATTCAGTAGAAGTATTGATAGCACTCGCTTGTATACTTCAGGGGCTGGTAATAGTGAAGACATGGACATCATCGGAGTAAACGGTGGTTCCGAAACGCAGGCTTTTATTGAAAACCGACGTTTCAATAAAGCGTTTATTTCAACCGAAGCACCACACACCTGGCAGACCCGAGGATATTATCGCACCCATACCTGGTGGCGAGATAATGAACTGCCCAATACCTATCCGCTTCCGAATTTAACAGAGAAAGAAATTTTCTTCTACGAAGGTATTGATCCGAAAAAGTGGAAGAACAGAAAGCAACGATTTAACTCCTCATACGACAACGCAACGGTTCGAATTTGTGCTCGCAAAAACTGGGAACAAATGCGTGATAATCCTTGGCACAGTGGTCATTTTCGTTGGACAGGCTTTGATTATTATGGTGAGGCTGGTTTGGTCCACGGAGGCTTGCCATTTAATTTATTTATGGGTGGAGCATTGGATGTGGCCGGCTTTGAAAAGGATTTGTACTACTTCTATCAAAGCCAGTGGACTCAGGAGCCCATGTTGCATATGCTTCCTCATTGGACGCATCCTAGAATGGAAAAAGGAACTGAGATACCTGTGTGGGTATACTCTAATGCGGAAGAAGTAGAACTGTTTTTAAATGGAAAGTCCTTAGGAAAAGATAAACCAGGTACCGTTTGGAATGAGATGCAGTGCGATTGGATGGTTCCTTACGAGGTAGGAAAATTAGAAGCGGTAGCATATATCGGAGGAAAAGAAGTAAAACGTGTTGCTATAAGCACCAGTAAACAACCTTCTTCATTAAATAATACAGTTAAGAAATTAGAAGCTGAAGATGGTTTTTCGGCAAGTTATATTTTAACTACCAAAGGACTAGATAGTGAAGGTAATCTGTTCCCTTATGCCGAAAACTTGGTCTACTACAGTCTTCAGGGAGATATTCAGTTGCTTTCAATGGAAAATGGTAATCCAATTGACCCGACTAGTCGTACAAACTCGAATTTTAGAAGCATGTTCTTTGGGAAAACAAGGTTGTTTATGGAAGAAAAAGACAATGCATCAAATGTATCTGTAATTACAGGTTCAATTCTTGGCGACAAGGCTTTGTACATTTCTAATGAAATTGCTATCGATGTGCAACTAGTGACTATTTCGGGAGAGGCTGATTTTTCTGAGCTAAGCATTAAATATACTATTGATGGTTCTGACCCTATCGTCAATGGTATTGACTATAAAACTTCTTTTCAAGTTTCAAATGGAACAACGGTGCAAGCCATTGTACTGCGTAAAGATAAAGTGATATTAACCATGAGTGAAACCTTTGGTGAAAAAGAGGGATTGTTTTGGGGAGATGCTCATTCTGCTGATATATGGATTGGAAGAGGCGTTAACATAGCTGCTGAGGAAGCAATATTAGATGGCGGAGCAAAAGTCAGTGTTGATGCACACCGATATAAAGGAAGTGGTTTTGTAGTTTTTGAGGGCAAAGAAGGAGCTATTAATTGGTATAAGGAAAATGATGGTGAGGCTGGAGATTATAGTATCCGAATTAGGTACATGCATAATAATGAAGAAGAGTTGCACCCTATGAATTTGTATATCAATGGTGAGTATGCAACAACGCTTGAGTTTAAGCCAACAGGAGGTTGGGACAAAGAATGGAAATTTGTGCCTTATATCTTAAACTTTAAAGCAGGAGCAAACGAAATACGAATAGAAACTACAGGAGAAAGCGGTCCATATATTGATGAACTGTTTGTGGACTAGAAAAGAATAAAATAAACAGAAAAGAAATAAGCTATGAAAAAAATTGGATTGATCCTTTCAGTACTGATATTATTAATGGGATGCCAGCAAACGGTTGAAAAATCAATGAGCCCAAAGGAAGCAGAAATTGCTAAAAAAGTAGAGTCGCTGATAAGTCAAATGACTTTGGAGGAGAAAATAGCTGAAATGATGCAGGATGCACCTGCCAATGAAAGGTTGGGCATTCCTGAAATGAAATATGGAGAAGCGCTGCATGGATTATGGCTGGTTCTTGACTATTATGGTAATACTACTGTTTATCCGCAAGCCGTTGCCTGTGCATCAACCTGGGAGCCGGTGCTAATCAAAAAAATGGCTTCTCAAACGGCGCTAGAAGCCCGTGCTTTGGGTGTTACGCATTGTTATTCTCCTAATTTGGATGTTTATGCAGGAGACGCTCGTTATGGCCGAGTTGAAGAATCTTATGGTGAAGATCCATATTTGGTTTCGCGAATGGGAGTTGCATTTATACAAGGTTTACAAGGTACAGGTGATGAGCAATTCGATGAAAATCATGTTATTGCTACGGCCAAACATTTTGTTGGATATCCTGAAAACCGCCGAGGTATAAATGGTGGATTTAGCGATATGTCTGAACGTCGTTTACGCGAGGTTTACCTTCCATCCTTTGAGGCAGCTGTAAAGGAAGCACAGGTAGGTTCGGTAATGCCTGGTCATCAGGATTATAACGGTGTACCATGTCATATGAATACCTGGTTATTAAAGGATATCTTACGAGATGAGTTGGGTTTCGACGGCTTTATTGTTTCTGATAATAATGATGTAGGTCGATTAGAAACCATGCATTTTATTCCTGAAACCAGAAAAAAAGCAGCTATTTTAGGACTAAAAGCGGGTGTGGATATGGATCTGGTCATTGGTAAAAATGTTGAACTGGCAACCTATCACTCAAATATATTGAAAGATACGGTAGAGCAGGATCCTTCATTAATGAAGTATATAGACATAGCCACATCACGCATTTTGACTGCAAAATATAAGTTAGGGTTGTTTGATACTGAACCCAAAGAGATTGACCCCGAAACTGCAGATGCTGGTTGCGACGAACATCGTGAGTTTGCACTGGAAATGGCGGAAAAATCTATGATCCTATTAAAAAATGACAACGATCTGTTACCTCTTGATTTATCAAATATCAAATCTTTAGCTGTTATTGGTCCTAATGCCCACGAAAAAAGACCAGCAAAAGGTACGTATAAACTATTAGGCGGATATTCAGGATTGCCTCCGTACTATGTATCAGTTTTAGATGGGTTAAAGAACAAAGTAGGTGATAAAGTAAAAATAAACTACGCTAAAGGTTGCGATATTAATAGTTTTTCAAAAGAAGGATTTCCATCAGCCATTGCTGCTGCAAAGAAATCGGATGCCGTTGTTTTAGTGGTGGGAAGTTCTCATAAAACGTGTGGAGAAGGCGGAGACCGTGCTGATCTGGATTTGTATGGTGTGCAAAATGAATTGGTAGAAGCCATCAATAAAACAGGTAAGCCTGTTATTGTTGTTCTGATTAATGGTCGTCCACTAAGTATCAACTACATCGCTGAAAATATCCCATCTGTGCTTGAGACATGGTATGGTGGTATGCGAGCTGGCGATGCTGTTGCCAATGTTATTTTTGGTGATGTAAATCCGGGAGGTAAATTAACCATGTCTTTCCCACGCTCTGTAGGACAGCTTCCGGTTACCTATCTTGAGCGCCCTGACTTTATTGGTTCAGGTAAAGGTTTATACCGATTCAGCGATAAGTCGCCCTTGTTCCCGTTTGGTTACGGTTTAAGTTATACCACTTTTGAATATGGTGAGCCAAAATTAGCAAGTACAAGTATAAAAGCAGATGGAACGACAACTGTTTCTGTTGAGGTGACTAATACCGGTGAACGTGCTGGTGATGAAGTGGTACAAATGTATGTTCGTGATGATTTTGCTTCGGTGGGACGTTATCTGAAAATGCTAAAAGGATTCGAAAGAATTTCACTTGAACCAGGTGAAACAAAGACCGTTAATTTTGAGTTGAACCCTGAAAATTTGGCAGTATTAACTCAGGATATGAAAAAGGTGGTTGAGCCAGGAACTTTTACTATTTCGGTGGGTGCGTCTTCGAGGACAGAAGATCTGAAAAGAGTAAAGCTAAGCGTTGTTGAATAAACAATAGTCTAAGATTAAAGAAAACACACTGCTTAATGCATAACTGATTTATTTTAAGCAGTGTGTTTGTTACTTCAACTTTTTACTACTAAATCCATATTTGATGAAGTATATTTTTGTTCTGGCAAGTATTTTATGCAGTGTTTTGTTTGCAGAGGCAAGCGAGAATGAAGAATCACAAATTATTTGGACGCCGGATTCCGCTTCTGCCAATACTTGGGTGGTTTTCCGTAAAACAATAAATTTAGATGAGCTTCCGGCAAAGGTTCTTGCAAAAATTGCTGTCGACACTAAATATTGGCTATGGATTAATGGTGAAAAGGTTCTATTTGAGGGAGGTTTAGCCAGAGGAGCAGCTCCCAATACTATTTATTACGATGAGGTGGATTTTACACCTTACTTAAAAGAGGGTAAAAATACCATTGCGGTATTAGTTTGGTACTGGGGACGTACCCGAAAAACACATGATGATAGTGGTCTTGCGGGTCTTTATATTGATGCCGACTTTGGGGATGTAAAATTGAAAACGGATGCCTCATGGAAAATAAAAACGCATCCTGCTTACGACCCCAAAAGCGGAGGCGGAGGTAAAAATGCAAATCGAGTGAATGCCTACAACATCCACTTTGATGCGCGCCAAAGCCTGAGTGATTGGACGGATGATTCATGGTACAGTATGGCTTATGATGATAGCAATTGGCAAAATGCAGTTGAAAAGGGAAATCCCACATCAAGCGCATGGGGAGAATTGGTGGAGCGCAGTATTCCTTTATGGAACGACAGAGGTTTGGTAGATTTTATTAGTCTAAAGGTAAGTGGTTCGCAGATTAAGCTACCTTTTACAAATATTTCTGACACAGCGCTTATAATAAGTGCTAAGCTGCCTTTTAATAAGCAAATCACACCCTATTTTAAAGTTAAAAGTGAGGCTGGGAAGACTATTGTTGCCGATACAGACAATCCGTTTAATATGCTTTCTTCTACCTACATTACAAGGGATGGTGTGCAAGCTTTTGAAGGCTATTCATGGATCAATGGTCACGAGGTGTTGTACACAATTCCTCCGGGCGTGGAAGTCATTGATCTGAAATATCGCTGGACAGGAGTAGGTGAAATGACAGGTACTTTTGAGTGCAGTGATGATTTCTTTACCCGTTTGTGGTGGATGGCACGTAACACACTTTATGTGTGTGCTCGTGATAATTATATGGATTGTCCTGACCGCGAGCGTGGATTGTGGATTGGCGATGTGGCCGATCAAACAGGTGCAGTATTTTACACACTTGATGAAGCAGGACGTTTATTGCTAAAAAAAGGGATTGATAATACAGTCGCTTATCGCAATGGAGATACCATCCAAGGATTAGCCCCTGGTTTTGGAGCTTATCGAGGCAAAAGCAGTGAGTTAACCGGACAAAGTCTACAGTATATCGACCAGGGAATTTGGCAGTATTACTACAACACAGGCGACAAAGTTACATTGGCCAATGCCTATCCTGCCGTTTTTAATTATTTGAAGTTGTGGGATATGCAAGATAACGGGTTGCCCATGCATCGAAAGGGCTATGCTAACTGGGTTGATTGGGGAGTAGATCCGGATCCAACACCAACCAATATTGTGTTGTATTATATGGCGCTTAAGGCAGCTAGAAATATGGCAGAAGTCTTAAACGAAGATGAGGATCTGACTTGGTATGAAAGCCGAATTAAAAGCATCAAAGAAAATTTTAAAAAGATCTACTGGCAGGGAACACGCTATGGCTCGAAGAATAACCCTATAGAAGAGCGTGTGAGCTCTCTTGCAATTATTAGTGGTTTGGCTAATAAGGAGCATTACGACTTATTAGTCGATAGTGTACTATTGCCTGTGCAAAAGTCTAGTCCACATATGGAGTGGCTGGCAGAAGAGGCAATTATGCTCAGCGGGCAATACGATAAAGGCTTATTACGCATGCAACAGCGTTATCAGGAACAGGTAGATATGGAGTGGTTAAGTACTTTGTACGAAAAATACCAACCCAAATTACGCGGTACCTACAACCATGCCTGGAATGCACCCAACTATGTGTTGTCGCGCTACATTGCAGGTATAAAGGCTACTGATGTTGGATGGAAAAGTTTCGAAGTAAAACCAAACCTTGCTCATCTAACTGAGGTAAAGCAAATTGTTCCTTCAGTGCAAGGCGACATTACTCTAGAAGTTAAAAAGTTGGAGAAATCTTATTCAATGAAACTGATTTCACCGGAGAAGACAAGTGCTACAGTGTATATTCCAAATCAAGATAAAATGTCAATGCTAACCGTCAACGGCAATATCGTTTGGAAAAAAGGAAAGTCAACGAAAAGTGAAGTGCAAGATCTTCGCACAGAGGAAGACTTTATCGTTTTTACTCTGTCTGGTGGAGATTGGACTGTTAAAGTAAAATACTAAATGAATAATAATGCCATTGCTTATGGTGTAAGGGATATAACGCTAAACAATGTGTGCATTGTTTATGAAAACAAAAGTAGTACTAGTCCTTAAATTGGTGTATTAGACTTCTTGTTTTCTAAAATGGGAAAAGTGTCAGTTCAGCTTACCTATTTGCGAAAATTCGCAATGCTTGGTTTTGAACATAATTGTTTTTGAGGGTTAATTTTTAAAATATGGAAAATGTATATATTTAATAAACTACAATTTAAGTCAGCTATGGAAAAAAATATTTTTAAATCAATATTGTTTTTCGTTTTTACGTTATGTTCAGTCTACATGACAGCACAAGATGCGCCACCTTCTGATGACATTTTTAGACTGAAAAATGTGGCTACAGGGAAATTTTTAACAGATACAGGTATAAGTGCAACAGCCGTTACAATGACAGATTCAGGTGATCCACAAAACACGCATTTTACTTTTGTAGAAAGTGGAGCGTTTTATAACATTGATAGTGAAATTTTAGGAATATTGCGTGCACCAGGTTCTGGTGGTCCAGGTGGCTCTTATGTAGTTGTTAGTACAGCTACAGCTTCGCCAGCAACTGATGCTGATAAAATTTGGACGATACAACATAACGAAACGGATGATACATATAGATTCCAATCTGGCAATAGTGGCAGATACTTGTATCATGACGAAAATGGAACCGTAACCCATGTTGTAGTTTCAGATACTGATGATAGAAGTAATTGGGAACTCATTCCTTTTGTGGAAATTCCTGTAGAGATGGCTCCAGATGAAGATACAAACCCAGACTTAACTTGTCCGGCTTCAGGTGAATTCCAAAACGACAATACCAGAAATGTAGATTTGCAAAACCCTGTTAATGTAGGTACTGTTGATGACCGGACTTGTTACGCAGATTACAGTGAAAGTAGTGTTTATGGTAAAACTTGGGGCGTTTATAATATTACTGATGGGTCTAACCACTGGGATGCTCCAAATACGTTGCAACCCAGAATAGAGCGTTCTTTAGACAGATCTGGGGAAACAGGTGTCGGGAGTTATGCAAGATTTACTGGAACGTTTAGAATCCTTGAAGTCGGTGACGCTGGTTCTTTTAGTCAAGATGGTAGCTATGTAGCACAGGCAAAAGGAAAACATTCCGGCGGCGGAGGCTCTGCAGATCCAGCTATTTGTTTGTATTTAGCTAAGCCCGTTTATGGTACAGGTATCAATGCAGACAAGCAAGTGGCTTTCGATATTTATGCTGAACGTATCTTAGTACGCGGTGGAGAAGGCAGCGGTAGGGAAGTCGTTTTTCTAAAGAGAGTAAATAAGAACGAAGAAATTGACTTTGAGTTAGAGGTAGGTTTTAGAGAGGATCCACACGATGCCACACAAAAAATACATTATTGTGATGCAATAATTGGAGGTGAGTCATTTAATTATAATATTCCAGAGCCAGAAAGAGGGTTAGAATCTGGAATTAGATATGGTGTATACCGTGTTAAAGGTGGTAGAGCTCAAATTAGATGGGCAAATACGACCTATCAGAAGGCGGAAGTTGTAGATAATGGCGGTCCAGGTCCTTCTGACGATATTTACAGATTAAGAAATGTTGCTACAGGTAAATTCTTAACCGATGCAGGAGTAAGTGCTTCACCAGTTTCTATGACAGATTCAGGAGAACCTCAAAACACACATTGGACTTTTGTAGAAAGTGGAGCTTATTATAATATAGATAGTGAAACTTATGGAATACTTCGTGCACCAGGATCTGGTGGTCCAGGAGGTGCTTATGTAGTTGTGAGTACTACTAAAGCTTCACCTGCAACTGATACAGATAAAACATGGACGATTCATTATAATGCAACTGATGATACGTATAGATTCGAATCTAGAACCGCTGGTAGATATTTGTATCATGAAGCAAACGGAGATGTAACACATAATTTGGCTCAAGAGGATGATGAAAGAAGTATATGGGAAGCTATACCAACAAGTGTGCCTTTAAGTGTCTCAGACAACGATTTAAAATCATCAAAAATAAGTGTTTATCCTAATCCTTCTGTGGGTGAATTTACACTTGACTTTAAAAACTTGAGTAATGTTAGAATTGCCATTTACGATATTTTTGGCAAGCTTGTTTACACAAATACAACTAATGCAAGCAGTATTTCGATACAGAATGATAGTCGCTTTAAATCTGGTGTTTACCTTATAAAAGTAGCTGCGGATAATCAGAGGATGTATCATACTAAATTGGTTATAAAGTAAGATTCACAGTTTATATAAAATGAAACTCATTAATTGTAATATTGAGACATTAATAATACCTCCCGATCCTAATTTGACTGTACGGCTTTGATAATGAATGTGTGCCCCTTTACCAGTGAATATTAAGCTACGGGATTGGCTAATAAAAAGGGAAGTTTAATCATCAAGTGAAAGACCTTAGTTTAATTCAATCTGATGATGAATATATCAGCTTTAAATTAGAATCGGGAGAATGGTGTTTTAGGGCTACTTATAAGTAGTTGATAGATGTAAGTATATTTTGAAATAAAAAAAACATAATATGGTAATTAAAAGAATCTTTATTATCCCCTTACTTTTGCTTCTTATTACTAGTGGTGTAAAGGGGCAAACC
The DNA here is from genome assembly GCA_947503525.1 of uncultured Carboxylicivirga sp. Lineage (GTDB taxonomy): Bacteria > Bacteroidota > Bacteroidia > Bacteroidales > Marinilabiliaceae > Carboxylicivirga. The sequence continues at coordinate 135,872 of CANNEA010000003.1, forward strand.
AATATTATTTTCATTATGGCCGACGATCTAGGCTGGACTGATTTAAGCACCTCAAACACTTCACTTGGGAATGGCTCAAAATACTATGAAACACCTCATATTGATAAAATGGCGAAGGAAGGTATGTCCTTTACCTACGCCTACACCCAGCAAAATTGTCAACCTACACGAGCAGCACTTCTTTCAGGACAATATGCCACTGGGGCTAACAATGGCGTGTATAATGTGGGCAGCCTACACCGCGCATCCAAAGAGGATCGTGCTAAAACTGCAATCATTGCTCACGATCAAACCAACTATCTGACTAAGGAATGTGTCTCTGTATTTGAGACAGTGAAGACAGCTGGTTACCATACCGCATTCTTTGGCAAGTTGCATGCCATCAAAACAGGTGAACATGCCACAACCTTTCTCGGTGTAGATCATAATTTAGCTTTACGCAAAGAAACCAAATCTACGGTAAATGGCGTCAAAGGTAATAATGAGTTTTTTGCCCAGAATGATGATGAAAAAGGTTGGATATTTAGTCATTGCGGTCTAAAAAAATATGCACAACCTTATGATGCTACCTACATAAAACAGGTATTAGAGCCTTTGAAAAATGGTAATGATCCGTGGCTTTTGGAAGGCACACACAAGCACTTAACTGATGCTTTAGGCGATGCTGTAGTGGATTATATAAAGGAACGAACGGCTGAAAACAAACCGTTTTTTGCCTATGTTCCATTTCATGCTGTACACGTGAGCATACTGCCTCGCCCTGATTTGGAGGAAAAGTATAAAGCAAAGAAATCCATTGACCCACGCCATAATAAAGCTGTTTATGCAGCCTTTATTGAATTACTCGATCAGAATGTTGGTCGTATAATAAATGCATTGGACGATCCCAATGGCGATGGTGATCCCTCTGATGGGATTGCGGAAAACACACTGGTCGTTTTCTACTCGGATAATGGTGGGTTTATGGGACCGACAGATAATTCTCCCTTACGTTTACGAAAAGGGACATATTATGAAGGAGGTGTTCGTGTACCTTTAATTTTCAGATTTCCAGGAGTTATTACACCCAATACAGTGAACTCTGTTCAGGAAGTTCATTCCATTGATTTTTATCCTACCCTGGCAGATATGGTTGGAGCTCAACTTCCAAATCCTCAAGAGCATGAAATAGATGGTAAGTCAATTGCGTCTGTTTTAAAAGGAGAAACGGAAGCCATTGATGATAAAACAGAGCTTTTTTGGCATTTTCCCGGTTATATGGATGTAAGGAATTATCCCCAGTCGGTAATTCATATGAGACATATAGATAATAATCACTATAAACTTTTTTATCGTTACGAAGATGGCACTTATGAATTGTATAACTTAAGTAAGGATATAGGTGAAACTAATGACCTACTATTAGATGACCCGAATCAGGCCACTTTGGATTTGGCAGCAGAAATGAATGTGAAATTGAGGAATTGGCTTATGCAAAGAAATGCGCCTACCGGAACTTGGCGAGAATCGGGGCAAATAGTGGCTTATCCACCATTGAATATGGACAACTAACAACAACTTCATCATCTAAAACTTAAGCAGATGAAAATCTTAATAATTACACTCAATCTTCTTTTTGCCAGTATAACACTGCAAGCGCAAGTGATGGTTTCTACTGACTTTAGCAATGAAGATCTAGCCACGTTCGAATACTATAATATTTGGGATGTGGCCAACCGTATCAGTCCTAAAAATGGGTCTGGTGTGCGCCCCGATCTCAAGGTGAACTTGGTGAGAATGATAGGTGGTATAAAAAAAGTGGTCGATGGCGAGAATGTGCCCGATTTGGATTTCGACCCTTGTCACTACGATTCTGTCTCTAATACCTATGTGTACAATTGGGATCCCCTAATTCAACGCTTAGATAAGATTGTCAATTCGCAGGTGGAAATCCATCAAATAGTTGTTGACCAGCCACCGTGGGCTTTTCAGCACGGCTATACCTTTATACCTGAAGGCACGATGGATAGTGTGCATTTTCGCGAAGACGAGCGGATGACCATCTATGGTAATTCTTTGCCACCAGCGGATAAGGTCGCTTATCACGATTTCATCAAAGCTCTAATGAGTAAATTGCTAGAGGTGTATGGAGAAGAACAGGTCTTGGCATGGCGATTTAGGATTGGATCTGAAATAGAGACACCCGACCATTGGAAAGGCACAGAACAGGATTTTATTGAGCATTTTGCAAATTGCGAACGCGCTATCCGTGCCATTTTACCAGAGGCAAAGATTGTAGTGCATACACGTCCGCCCGATTTTATATATAAGGGTGGAACAGTGCCCAATTATACAGGAGAAGCCATCAAGTCTTTTGCTAATGGACTGATAGAATATTGCTTTGATAATAATGTGCGCTATGATTATTGGGGGATTTCAGACTATGTGGTGACCACTCGTGATGAGGATAGGTTAATATCGCAGAAGTATGAGAAAATCTTTGCTCCCTTAGTTGATCACCCAAAGTGGAATGCCGATGCTAAACTAGATTTGATGGAGTACGGCACTATAACTACAATGAATGCCAAAGATGGCAATGGATTAATTAATTGTATGTCTTCGCATCGCGAAATCATTGAACTCGAATTTGCTCAACAGTATTATAAATTTGCTGACAAGGGGCTTGAATCTATCTACCGTTGGGGTAACCGCCCTAATACTCTTGATCCTATCAATATAGCTATGCTTAATACTATGCTTGGGCTACAAAGGTACGAGACGCAGGTGAGTGGTAATGCCAATAATGGGAACAACAAGTTGAACGCCTTTTTTGGAAAAAGTAAAAACGGAGAAGGCCTTGATGCTTTGGTGTATAACTACAATCCGGTGTCCATGAGTGATCTGGACGAAGAAGAACTCACTCTAAGTTTCGAAATAGATCAACCAGTCGGCACAGTCTTATATTTCAGAAGTTTAGCCTATGGCAAAGAACATAATAAATTACAGGCCTTCTTAGAGAATGAACCGTCTTCGGGATGGATAAAAAGTGGTTTTGACCGCTATGGTGATCCTAGCCGTACCCTTAATGATGCTGGCGCACAAGCTTATGCCGATTTTGTACATGATAATGATCCTTACTATACTCAATGGCAAGCCATCACTACGGTTGAGCGTACCGATGGCAAAGCAGGTTCTGTGGTAATGCTTTCTACCACCTTAAATTCATTTGCTTTTAAGAAATATGAATTCCGCTATGTGCCTGGTACAGTACAAGCGATAATGCCCACAGAATTACGCTGGACTTCTGATGACGACTTTCAGGACTTTACATTCTCACAGGCCAATGCCACTATTGCTGATGATCTCTTGACGCTCAGTATCGAAGGTAAATATCCCAATGTAATTTATAATAATCCCATTTCAACTTCTTTATACAGTAAGTTCAGAATAGTACTCAAAAATGAAACAGCAAGTGATATTTTTTATTTTGCCTTTTATAAAGGAGATCAAAAGACACAACCTCGTTTTAAACCTACTGTAAATCAAACGAATTTCAATTCGTACACTATTGATTTAGCTTCTAATGCCAATTGGAATGGAACAATTAGTAGGTTTCATATAGAAACCGCGAACAAAGCAGAAATGGGCACTGTAACCATTGATAGCATTGAATTGATACCTAATGAAGGTGCTCTGCTTAATGTAGATTTACAAACAGAAGGAGAAGGTTGTCTTAATTATAGCAGTGGTAGTTGTTTCAATGGGCAGGCTTTTTCTATTGAGGCGACTCCTTTTTTTGGATGGGAGTTTGACGAATGGGTAGGTGATGTGTCAAGCTCCGAAAATCCTTTGAATATAAGTATAACGGAAGATATGTCGATAAAGGCTGTTTTCAAAGAAATCACCGATGTAGAATATTACACACTGACAGTGAATGCCGTAAACGGAACTGTTCAGAAAATTCCAGACCTAATTGAATATGCCGAAGGTCAAAGCGTAACGCTGGTTCCCACTGCCAATGAAAATTTTCTTTTTTCTACGTGGAGTGGAGATTTTATAAGTGCAGATGAAACGATTATTCTTATAATGGATTCAAGCATTAATGTGACGGCTAATTTCACTCAGGTTACCGCTATTAATGAGGTTTCTTCTTTACGTTTGAATGTTTTTCCTAATCCATCATCCGGATTTTTTAAGCTTGTTGCAAATAATTCCGAAAAAGTGGATTACAAGGTTTATACGATGGATGGAAAGTTGGTGGAATCAGGTAATTTTTATGACTCCACCTCTTTTGAAATAGAAACTCCGGGTTTATATATTCTAAGAGCTATTAGTAAAGGGCGTGAGATGAAACCGTACTGTATTGTTGTCCAATAGAAAATGAATCAACGCTATATAATATGAGTATTCTAACTCTTAATATTAGGGTGTGTTTCTTCGTAATAAGTAATATGAATAATTAAACGCTAAGCAAATCCAACCATAGAATGATTTCGGCAAATTTACATAAATTACCAAGCATACTACTCGTATCAATTATAGTGATATTAAACTCTTGCAAAACTAAAAGTAGTGATTTAATTTATGTAAGTGAGGAGCGATTAGAGACTGTTAAAGACTTTATTGCAGATAGGGATACCTTTTATTTACGCGCTTATCATCAGCTTATTGAAGAGGCAGATAAGGAGCTTTCCATAGTAATTAATCCGGTTGTCAATAAAACGCAAGTGCCGCCAAGTGGTAGCAAGCATGATTACATGAGCATCGCTCCGTACCGATGGCCTAATCCAGGTACTACAGACGGTTTGCCATGGACATTAAAAGACGGAGAAATAAACCCGATGTATTATGGTGGTGATTTTGATCATACACGTTTATTTCAAATGTTTGATTCAATAGACAACTTATGGATGGCCTATTATTTTACGGGAGATCAGCAATACGCAGATAAGGCCAGGCAAATAATCAAAGTCTGGTTTATTGATGATTTAACAAAGGTAAATCCTAATGTGAATTATGGTCAAGGTATTCCCGGGGAAGTAGATGGGCGCAGAGCTGGTATAATTGAATGGAAGCGAATTTCAAATGTAATTACAGCAGTTCAGGTATTAGCTAAGGATGATAATCTCTCTGAACAGGAAATGGAGAAAATGAATGACTGGTTTTCTCAGTATTATCATTGGCTTAAAAGAAACCCAATGGGCATTGAAAATGATAATGGATTACAAAATCATTCCACGTGTTACGATTATCAAATGCTTGGGCTTGCTCGATATTTAGGTTTGAACGATGAGGCAAAGGAACGCTTAGAAGCAGCAAAGTGTAAACGAATTGCTATTCAATTTAAACCTGACGGAACTCAACCCCGTGAGATTGGACGAACAAGGTCGGTACATTATGTATCGGAGAATTTACTTTATATGAGTTTAGTGGCAGAACTAGGTATGCCTTTAGGAGTTGATTTGTGGAATTATTCCACTGAAGACGGACGAAGTATAAAAAAAGCGTTTGAGTTTCTGCGCTCCTTTGCCGAAGGAAAGAAGGAATGGTTACATACAGAAATTAATGGAGTAGAGAACGTTATTGAACAGGAGATGAAGCCCTTGTTTGCCCTTGCAACTAGTGTTTTTCATGAAGAGTTGATTTCAAAAAATACTGACTTAAGGAAGCATATGGGATATAGACAAATATTGCTTTATCCTTTTCCGAATCTTAATGAATAGAAAAAAATAAATAACTCTTATTCTCAAATAAATGGCAAAAATAGGACTATTCGGAATCGGATTGGACACATACTGGGAGCAGTTTGATGGATTATTTGACAGACTAGTAGCTTATCAAAAACAAATTGCTGAAAAGATGCAAAGTTTTGGTGCAGAAGTGATTGATGCTGGTTTGGTGGATTCACCCGAAAAAGCACGTGAAGCTGGTGATCATCTAAAAAAACTTGATGTTGATATGGTATTTCTTTACGTATCTACCTATGCTTTATCGTCTACTGTATTACCGGTGGCACAAAAGTTAAAATGCCCAATAGTTATTTTGAACATCCAGCCAGTGGCCGCTATCGATTACGAAAGTTTCAATAATTTGGGTGACAGGGGTAAAATGACAGGTGAATGGTTGGCTCACTGTCAGGCTTGTTCGGTTCCTGAGATTGCCAATGTATTTAATCGCGCTGGTATTGCTTACGAGTTTATCACAGGTTATCTGGGAGAGCAGGAAGTTTGGGATGAAATGCAGGATTGGATTGACGCTTCTACTGTAGCTACTGCTATGCGCAACAATCGCTTAGGCGTATTAGGCCATTACTATTGTGGTATGTTGGATGTTTACACTGACTTAACCAAGCAAGCTGCTGCCTTTGGTACGCATATCGAATTAGTTGAGATGTGTGAAGTTAAGAAGTACCGTGATGAGGCCACGGATGCCGAAATTGATTCAAAAATACAAGAGTTTCATAGCACTTTCGAAGTTTTAGATACTTGTGAGCAGGAAGAGATTGTGCGTGCTGCGCGTACTTCTGTTGCTTTAGATAAATTGGTTGATGCTCATAAATTAGGTTCAATGGCTTATTATTATGAAGGTGTAGCCGGGAACGATTACGAAAATATTGTAACATCTGTTATTGCTGGCAATACCTTGCTTACCGGTAAGAATATTCCGGTTGCCGGAGAGTGTGAAGTGAAAAATGCGCAGGCCATGAAAATCATGGATTCCTTTGGAGTTGGAGGTTCATTCTCTGAGTTCTATACTATGGATTTTAACGATGATATCGTCATGCTTGGTCATGATGGGCCGGCTCACTTTGCCATCGCCGAAGGAAACGTTCAGTTGGTACCTCTACCAATCTATCATGGAAAGCCGGGAAAAGGTTTATCTATTCAGATGACCGTAAAACACGGGCCTGTTACCATTTTATCTGTTGTTGAAGATAGGAATAAAGTCTTTTTATTGGTTGCAGAAGGCGAATCGGTTGAAGGCCCGATCCTCCAGATTGGAAATACCAATAGTCGCTATCGTTTTTCAATTGGAGCCAGAGAGTTTATGAATCAATGGTCGAAACAAGGTCCGGCTCATCATTGTGCGATTGGAGTTGGACATATTGCCAATAAAATTGAAAAGTTGGGGCACATACTTGATATGGATGTGATAAAGATCTGTTAAATGAGAATTCCTAAATGGAAGATTATAGAAACAAGATCGGCCGATATAAATGTATTATTCAGTTTTAAAATGAAAAAATTAGTATTAGCAATATTGTTATTAGGTAGTGTAATTGGATGTAAGCGCCCACAATCTGCATTGAAAGTGGGCGAGGAGTACTCTTATAAAATTGAGCGCAGCTACATTACCCCAACCCGTCTAGTGTGGTCTTCTGGTCATATTAATAATGCAGGACAACTTCTACAAGAGGGAAGACACCAATCTACAACTAAAAGAAATGATCTTATACAATTCAATTCTAGTGACAGTACAGCTGCTATTTTATTGGATTTTGGAAAAGAAATGCACGGTGGATTGGAAATTGTTACTGGAATGTTTAAAGGTAAAAAGCCAATTAATGTGCGTGTGTGTTTTGGCGAATCGGTATCGGAAGCGATGTCTAACGTTGGTGAAGATGGCGCTACCAATGACCATGCAATGAGAGACATGAATCTTCAGTTACCGTGGTGTGGTAAAATAGAAGTTGGGAACACAGGCTTTCGCTTTGTACGAATTGATTTACTGGATAAAGATCGAGTTTTACAGCTGAAGGAAATAATTGCTATTTCTATAATGCGTGATATTCCTTATTTGGGTTCGTTTAAATCAAATGATGAACGGCTGAATAAAATCTGGCAAACAGGAGCCTATACTGTTCACCTCAATATGCAAGAGTATTTATGGGATGGTATAAAACGCGATCGTCTGGTTTGGGTGGGGGATATGCACCCCGAAGTAATGACTATTCTTGCTGCATTTGGAGCAAATGAGGTCGTGACAAAGTCATTGGATTTGATGGAAGAAATAACGCCACTTCCCGGTTGGATGAATGGTAAATTTCACTCTTATTCCATGTGGTGGCTCCTTATTCATCACCAATGGTATATGAACACAGGAAATTTAGCTTATTTGGAAAAAAGCAAAGAATACATCTATGGTTTATTGGAACTATTGGAAGAAAATATGGATAGTGAGGGTAAAGAGACATTTATAGGTGAGTGTTTCCTTGATTGGCCTACTAGAGGAGATCAGATAGAAGTAAGAAAAGGGATGCAGGCATTATTAGCCATGTCGTTTGATGCTGGGGTTGATATGGCATTAGCATTTAACGATGAAGCGAAAGCCGAACACTATAAAACGGTTGCTGAAAAAGCTAAAAGCTATGGACCTGAGTTTCCTACAAGAAAATCTCCTGGGGCATTATTGGCTATGGCAGGTATGCTAGATCCTAAAGTGGTGAATGATGATTTGCTAGTTAAAGATGGCGTAAAAGACATTTCCACTTTCTACGGGTATTACGTACTTAATGCAATGGCTTTGGGTGGTAACCATCAAGGTGCAATAGATGTGATAAGAGAGTATTGGGGTGGAATGCTCGATTTGGGAGCAACCTCGTTTTGGGAAGATTTTGACATTGACTGGATGCAAAATGCAGGGCGCATTGATGAGATTGTTCCCGAAGATAAGGTGGATGTTCATAAATCCTATGGCAAATATTGCTATGTAGGACTAAGACATAGTTTTTGTCATGGCTGGGCATCAGGTCCAACCGCATGGTTATCGCAATACGTACTTGGTGTAAATATTATGGCACCTGGTTGTAAAAAAATAAAGATAGAACCACATTTAGGTGATTTAGAATGGGTTGAAGGAACATATCCAACTCCTTATGGATTGATTCATATTAAACACACAAAGGACAGTGAGGGAAATGTGAAATCAGATATAAAGGCGCCTAGGGAAATAGAAATAGTTAAAGTCAAATAATATGAAACGAGCCATGGTAGATTATTTCTCACACACGATGATGACTAATTTGGCAAGTTCCATGTGACAATTGAATACCAATTATAATCACATGAAACCACTTACCTGACTAATGAAAATAAATTTAAACAGATGAAAAGAATTATATTAATCACACTACTTTCTCAGTTGTTAGTTGTAAACACTTTCGCACAGCAAAACAGTGTACCAGATAATAACCGCCTCAGTAAATCAAAGCCAAATAATCAATGGCTAAATGAAGAATGGCAAGCCCAATGGATTACGCACCCTAACACTACAAGTGATGAAGTGGGGGTTTATTTGTTTAAGAAAGTTCTTTCGTTTGAAGCTGCACCGCAAGAATATGTAATCAATGTTTCGGCGGATAACAGGTACGTTTTGTATATTAATGGAGCCGTGGTGGCGCGTGGTCCAGCGCGTAGTGATCTTAACCGCTGGCAATTTGCAACCATAGATATCGCTCCTTATCTTAAAGCAGGCGAGAATCATATTGCAGCTAAAGTATGGAATATGGCTCACTTAAAACCGACGGCTCAAATGAGCTATATAACGGGTTTAATCATTCAGGGAAATACTGAACAAGAAAAAGAAATTAATACGGATAAAACCTGGCGAGTTGTTATTGACGAGGCCTATTCTTTTTACAAGATAAAACACCTTAGACGTTTTTATGTGGCAGGGCCCGGCGAAAAGTTCACCGGGGAATTGCACCCTTGGAACTGGAAAACATCAGACAAGGAAATTGCTTGGAAGCAGGCCAAAGCTGGAAAAAAGGGGATGCCCACAAAATACTATTCCGTTACAGGGAAAACCGATGGGCGTGTGCTATACCCTCGTACTATAGCTATGATGGACTCAAAGCACCAAAGCTTTGCTGCGGTTCGAAAGGCTGATGGTATTGCTAATGTAGAAGGCTTAATTACTGGAGGTACTCCTGTTGAAATACCTGAAAATAGTACAGTGAAAATATTGCTTGATCAAGGGCACCTTACCAATGCTTATCCGCAATTGGAGTACAGCAAAGGAGCTAAAAGTAACATCAAAATCACTTATGCCGAGAGTCTTTTTATTCCCAAGGACGGTAAACCTACTTTTGATAAAGGCAACCGCGATGAGGTGGAAGGAAAAGTAATGTGGGGTAATTCTGACATCGTAATGCCCGATGGTGGTGATGATCGTCTCTTTGAACCTCTATGGTGGCGTTGTTTTCGTTTTATAGAACTAGAAATAACAACAGCCGACGAGCCTTTGGTATTAAATGCGTTTAATTGTGAGTTTACGGCCTATCCATTGGATTTGAAAGCGAATTTTAAATGTGATGATCCTCGTTTGAGCGATATATTTGAGGTGGCTTGGCGCACGCAGCGTTTGTGTGCTGGCGAGGTTTTTTTTGATTGTCCTTACTATGAGCAACTGCAATATACTGGCGATACCCGCATACAAGGACTCAATACGGCTTATGCCTCTGGCGATACTGTACTTTGGAAAGATGCGATTCAGGATTATTACGACTCAAAGTTGCCATTTGGTCTTACGCAGTCGCGTTACCCTAGCAGTCAACAGCAAATAATAGCTCCGTTTTCATTGGTATGGATTACTATGGTGCATGACTATATGATGCATTGCAACGATCAAGCGTTCATCGAAAAGATGATTCCTACCATGCTTGACATTCTTAATTGGTACGATGAGCGTGTTGAGGATAATGGTATGCTTGGTCAATTGGAAAGCTGGCTTTTTGTTGATTGGGTTGACCAGTGGAAGACTGGATATCCACCATTAAATAAGGACAAAAAATATTCATCTGTTATTGGGATGCAATATGTGTATACCATACAAAAAGCGATGGAAATATTTGAGACTTACGGTATGTCGGGACTAAAGCAAAAGTGGGCACAAAAAGCAAATTTGACTCAGCAATCGATCATTGATAATTGCTGGGATGATGAAAAACAATTGCTCGCCGATACGCCTGATAAGAATGAATTTAGTCAACACGCTAATATATTAGCCGTGCTTAGCAATTCGTTTGATGTTGAAAAGCAAGAAGAGTTGATGCAACGAGTAGTTAACAACAAAGAGATAGCACAGTCTTCTTACTATTTTGATTTTTACAAAGTAGCAGCACTAAAGCAAACAGGTTTAGGCGATTTATACTTTTCTGGATTAAGTGTATTAAACGATTTAATTGATAGAGGCCTCACTACGTTCCCAGAAAAGTTTGATCCTTCACGTTCCGATTGTCATGCATGGAGTGCCTCGCCTTTATATTATTACTATGCTTCTATAGCTGGAATTACACCGACAGAAACAGGGTTTAGAAGATTTGAAATGCGCCCATCGCTCGGCGAACTCGGTTTTATCGAAGGAAAAATGCCTTTAAGAGATGGCGAAATTTCTTTTGAACTAAAACGATCTGGCAAAAAGGGCATCAGTGGCTTTGTGGTATTGCCCAAAAATCTAAGCGGCACCTTCTTTTGGGGTGGCCAACAGGTAGAACTTAATGAAGGAGAAAACATCATTAAATTGAAATAATACCAGAATAGGTGGATCTTATATTGAGCGTGATTTTAATAAAAAAAATATTGTGCCCCAACCTATCCTAGTTATATATAGATGCTTTTAATTAACGATTAATCGAATAATAGATGATTTTTATGAATACAAGAAAGAGTTTTGTCATTTACTTATTATTGATAATATCGTTTTCTTTTGTTCAGGCGCAAAAGTGGGGTGATTTAGAACAAAATTTTCAAAACCCACCACCATCGGCAAGAGCTCGTGTGATGTGGTTTTGGATTAATGGTAATATCACCAAAACTGGCATTACTGCCGATTTGGAGGCGATGAAAGATGTAGGTATTCAAGGTGCTCTCATTTTCAACGCTAGTTTAGGTCAACCCCAAGGCTACGTGTCTTATTTGAGTCCCGAATGGCTCGATCTTTTTAATTTTGCAGCCTTGGAGGCACAGCGTTTAGGACTTGAACTGAGCTTCCACAATGGAGCAGGTTGGTCATCATCGGGCAGCCCTGTTGTTACGCCAGAATATGCAATGCAGACAGTAGTGTATTCAGAAACACTACATTCAGGAGGTCAGGAATTCAAAGGTCAGCTGGCACAACCGGAAACAAACCTGGATTACTACAAAGACATTGCGGTACTAGCCTTTCCAAAGCCTCAAAGCGAAGAACGCATCAGTGATTTAGATATTAAAAGTTTGTCGGGCAAAGTACGTAATCATTTGGGTCCAGACGATAAATCTGTGCCAGCTTCGGCAGTCGTAAAAAAATCAGAGATTATCGATTTAACATCGCAGTTAAGCCCTGATGGTTTACTAAAATGGAATGCACCTGCAGGCGAGTGGGTGATTCTGCGACTTGGTCATACGCCAACGGGCAAAAAAAATATTGCGGCACCTAATGGAGGACAAGGCTTGGAATGTGACAAGATGAGTCGCAAGGCTGTAGATGTATATTGGCAAGGAGCTATCATGCCCATCGTGAATAAACTCGATACGCTCATTGGTTCAGTGGTTAGACGATGCCATATTGATAGTTATGAGGTGGGTACTACAAACTGGACTCCCGGTTTTGCTAGTGAGTTCAGGAGACTTCGAGCTTACGATTGCGAGTCGTTTTTGCCAGCCTTAGCAGGTTATTATGTAGAAAGTGGAGAAGAAACAGAGCGTTTTCTTTGGGATTTTCGTCATACCATTGGCGATTTAATGTCTGAACATTATTATGGTTATTTTGGAGAGCTATGTCATCAACACGGGATGCAGTTCTCCACAGAACCTTACTGGGGACCCTTTGATAATATGCACGTGGGTGCTATGGCGGATGCGGTCTTATCGGAGTTTTGGAGTGGACATTTGGCCTTTTTCGATTCCCCCAAATTTGTAGCTTCCATTGCCAAGTTGAATGGCAGTTCCATTGCAGAAGCAGAGGCTTTTACCGATATGGGTGGTTGGCAACAGCATCCTGGCACATTAAAAGCGATGGGTGATTTGGCTTGGGCACAAGGCATCAATCGTTTTGTGTTTCATTGTTATGTACACCAGCCTTGGGACGTGGCGCCAGGTTTGACCTTAGGACCTTTTGGTATTGACTTTAACCGTTTAAATACCTGGTGGAATCAAAGTAAACCCTTTGTCGATTATGTGGCTCGTGGACAGTACTTGTTACAGCAAGGTACATCCGTAGCCGATGTGTTGGTGTTTACGGGCGAAGCATCGCCCAACGATGCCTTGTTAATTCCTGAAATTAAAGCTTTAGGATACGACTATGATTTAATAGGTTCCAATAAAATAGCAGAGCTATCCGTCAAAGAAGGATTGGTCTGTACTCCTTTAGGTGATAAGTACCAAGTGTTGGTACTTCCTTCAACATCTTGGATGACACCTCAGACACTTGAAATAATAGACAAGTTAGCTAATGGAGGAGCAATCATACTTGCATCAAAACCACAAAAATCACCAAGTTTGAATAGCTATCCTTCTTGTGATGAAAGCGTAGCACAATTGGCTGGGCAATTATGGAGTAAAGGACTCATCAAAGAGAACTCTATTGTTGAAGAATTACAAAATGGTACTTTGCCTCCTGATTTTTCCATCGCTCAAGGTAGTCGTGAATCCATCGATTATATACACCGAAAAACAGAAAATGCTGATATTTATTTTGTAGTCAATTCGTGCAAAGAAAGCCGTGAGCTAGCTTGTCGATTTCGTGTATCGGGCTTACAGCCTGAACTATGGAATGCTGAAACAGGAGAAATAGCTATAGCTAGCGTATGGCAGGATAATGGCGATGGTACTACCACGGTGACAATTCCCTTTGCATCAGAAGCCTCGGTATTTGTTCTGTTCAGAGAACCTGTATCGTCAGAAAAACATATTGTAAGTACAACCCGGAAACTCCAAAAGTCGGCAGCAAAACCATTACCCAATTTAAAAATTATAAAAGCCGAATATGGTACTTTCCTGCCTAGTGGCTTGGTGGATATAACAGAAGTGATCAAAAATAAAGTTCAAAATAACAGCCTGAATGTTCATGCCACCCGTAGTCTTTGCGATTGTGATCCAGCACCAGGCTATCACAAGGAATTACGCATAGAATATAAAATTGGCGATATCTTTTTGGAAAAGAATGCCATGGAGAAAGAATGGCTGGAGATTGCAGCTTCTGATAAAGGAGAACTCGAAATACTGAAAGCTGTATTTGGTAAATTTGAACGTGGAATCAGCGGTATTCCTCCAACTAATCCGGTTTATGATGTAAGCGATAAAGTAAAATCGATGTTGGCATCTGGAGTTAATGAAATTCCGGTAAACGACAGTTTTGCTGAAGGAAAAGATATTTCTACCAAGAAATCCTTACAAGTAGAGTATAAAACTAATGGGGTGGAGAAATACGTACATGTTTCCAATGGCGAAATCTTAAAATTAACACAAGAAGTGTTAGAACCGACATTGATGCACAAAGATGGTGTCGATTCTTGGGTTACGCCTTATTCTGGAGAAATAACTTACCTATCTTCGAAAGGTAAAAGCAAAACCGTAAAGGTAAAATCTGTTCCAAAACCCATCGTTCTAGAAGGGGCTTGGGATGTGAGTTTCCCAATGAAAGAAGGAGTTTCCATAGATGCCTCTTTTGATCAGTTGGACTCGTGGTCAACATCAAGCAATGACGATATACATTATTTCTCGGGTACAGCTACTTATAAAAAGCAGTTTGAGCTTTCTTCTAAATTTCTTAATGAGGATATTTCTTTACAGTTAGACTTGGGCAGCGTGAAGGAAATAGCCGAAGTATTTGTTAATGGAAAGCCTTTGGGCATAGTATGGAAAGCTCCTTTCAGATTGAATTTGGATGATTACGTGCAGGCAGGAACAAATACCATGGAAGTGAGAATTACCAACTTGTGGCCAAACCGTTTGATTGGAGATGAACAACTGCCGTTGGATTATAAACGAAAAGGACCCAACGTGAAGCAATGGCCCGATTGGCTTTTAAATAATACCGATCGACCTACGGAAAGATCAACCTTTGCGGCTTACAAACATTGGGATAAAGATTCAGAGCTGTTGCCATCGGGTTTATTGGGGCCAGTGAAAATTGTAGTCTCCAGGGTGGTGGAATTAAAATAAATTGAGTGATGAGTCAAATACAAACGATATGAGATTAGTTGTAATTTTATTCTTGTGCCTGAGTTCTGTTGTTCAGGCCATTGAAGTGAAAGATTTAAAATGTGAATCTAAAACGAATCCTACAGGAATAACAAAGGCAAGACCAAGCTTTAGCTGGACCTTTGTTGGCGATGATAAAAGTTCGGAGCAAGGTGGCTTTCGTATTAAGATGGCCACAAGCATTGAAAAATTGAAATATCCTGATATTTGGGATACAGGACCAACCAGTAAATCTGAAACGGGACCTTATCTTTACCTTGGAGAGCCCTTAAAATCGGGCCAAAAAGTTTACTGGCAGGTAACCGTTTGGGGTAATAACCGTGGCGCAAAACATAGCGAACCAGCTTGGTTTCAGATGGGTGAAATTGTGAATCCTGAGAAAGCATTTGAACCACCTGTTTTTGAACAAAAAAAAGGGGTGGTAAAAATCACTTTAAATCCAAATGATGAGGGAAGAACGTTTGAAGGTATCGGTGGCGTTAGTGCTGGTGCTTCAACCGATTTATTATACGATTATACTGATCCATACCGCAGCCACATCTTAGATATTTTATTCAAACCTAAATTTGGTGCAAGTTTTCAGCATCTTAAAGTTGAAATGGGTGGAGGAGAAAATTCTACTTGTGGGTCTGAACCATCACATGCCATTACTCGCGAGGAGCTAAAGAATCCAGTTTCACGCGGTTATGAATTTTGGTTTATGAAAGAAGCTAAAGACCGAAATCAGGATATGATTTTGGAATACCTGCCATGGAGTTTTCCAGGTTATCTGAAACCAAATATCTATACCAAAGAGTCGGCCGAGTATTTTGTTACATTTTTAGATGTTGCTAAACGCGATTGGGGTTTAGATATTGATTGGGTGGCAGCAGCCGAAAACGAAAACTATACCGACCGCGATTGGCTGGTGAATGAAGTGCGTCCATTGTTGGAAGCAAGAGGCTATAAAGATGTGAAGATACAAGGTCCCGACGATAATAGTGGTGACTGGCAAATTTTTGAGGATTTGGAGAAAGATGCCGAGTTTGATAAGGTCATTGAAGCCGTAGGCTACCATTACATATCAGGACGAGAATTTACTGATGATATGGTGGACGGACGAGGACGTCCAACGACTGAAAAAGCAAAGGCATCGGGTACTCCGCTTTGGGCGAGCGAAGATTGGAGCTGGACCGGTAAAGATTGGGGTGGTGCAGGAGCATTAAACTTGGCCCGCTTGTACAACAAATTTTACATACGCGATCAAATCACCAAAACATTAATTTGGACACCTATTGGTTCCATTTACAAATCGGTTACATGGGATAAGGCGGGCGCCATGAAGGCTAATAGCCCTTGGAGTGGTTATTACGAGGTGTGGCCAACCATTTGGGCTACGGCACATACTACCCAGTTTGCCGATCCGCGTAGCTGGCAGTATTTAGATAAAGGGTGCGGATTGTTTGATGCATCTACCTACAAAGGCAGCTGTGTTACTTTAAAGGAGAAAAATAGTTCAAACTGGAGTATGATAATATGTACCGAAGATCCTGAGAAAATGGAAATAACAATCAGCAAAGGCTTATCGGATAAAATTGTACATGTGTGGAAATCGGACGAGAACGAGCAGTTTGTGCAACAGGAAAGCATTAAGCCTGCAAATGGAGCATTTACCATTGAACTTGATCCCAAATGTATTTACTCATTAACCACAACCACAGGTCAGCAAAAAGGACAGTACGAAATACCTGAGGAAACTGCATTTCCATTCCCTTATAAAGAGGACTATGAGGATCGGGAAGCTGGCGATTTGCCAAAATACCATTCTGATCAAACAGGGAGTTTCGTCATAGCCAAAAGAGAAGATGGTACCAACTGTTTAAAGCAGATAAATCCGGAACAAGGTTATGATTGGATGCGCGTTTACCGACGTTCAAACATTAAACCGAATACCTTGGTGGGAGATGTTAATTGGAAGGATTTTACTTGCAGTGTTGATGCTTTCATCGAAGGCGGTAATGTGGAGCTCGGTGGCAGAGTTAAGGGGAGCTATTTGAAAGGCTATCGTTTTATGCTCGAAAAAAGTGGTGAGTGGAAACTTGTTTTTGATAAAAAAAACCTTGCAGAGGGATGCATCAATGATTTTGATGGAGCTAAGTGGCACAATATCAAACTTCAGTTTAGAGGTAAAGAGATTCAAGCCTTTGTGAACGGAGAATCTATGACAAAGGTGAACCACGAAAGTCCATCTGGCTATGTTTTGTTGGGTAGTTCGTACAATACTAACCTATTTGATAATTTAGTGATTACAGATTAAAAATTTAGAAATCAATAATCCAATTAGTCTGAGTTTGATGTTAATTTTTGAATGGAGAGTACATATAAGTTGTAATGTTGGAAATATATAATTAGAAAATTATGTCAGTAAAATATTTAAGTATATTAATCGTATTCGTTGTGGTATTCAGTTCATGTAAAAAGCAGGAACAAGTAAGTAAACCAAATATTGTGTATATCCTCACCGACCAATGGCGCGCACAAGCTTTGGGATATGCAGGTGATCCTAATGTAAAAACCCCTCGATTGGATGAGTTTGCTAAGGAATCAGTCAACTTCAAGAATGCCGTTTCAGTAGCGCCTGTTTGTACTCCGCACCGCGCGGCTCTTATGACAGGTCGTTTTCCTACTACAACAGGTATGATTTTAAATGATCTTTATCTGCCAAGTGAAGAACTGTGTATGGCCGAGATTTTTAAAGCACAGGGCTACAATACAGCACACATTGGAGGTAAGTGGCACTTAGATGGTCATGGGCGTTTAAATAATGTAGAACCTGAAAGACGTCAGGGTTTTGATTTTTGGATGGGCAACGAGTGTTCGCACAGTTATAATAACGAACTCTATTATGAAAATGATGACCCTCAAGTGAAATACTTTAAAGGATATTCACCTTATGCCATTGCCAATGCTGCCAACGACTATATGGCGAGTAATGCTGAGAGTGATAAGCCCTTTCTGCTTTTTATCTCAATAGGGACCCCACATTTCCCACATCATTCTGCTCCCAAAGCATTCAAGGAGATGTATCCAAAAGAGGATTTGATTTTGGCGCCTAATGTACCTAAGAATAAAGAGAAAAAAACACGAGAAGAATTACAAGGCTATTATGGACATTGCACGGCTACTGACAAAGCAATAGGTAACATATTGGATAAAATGAAAGAATTGGAGCTTATGGAAAATACCATCTTTGTTTTTACCTCTGATCATGGAGAAATGATGGGGTCGCACGATAGAAGACCCTTTAGAAAGCAAATTGGTTGGGATGAATCCATAAAAGTACCTTTTCTTATTAGTTACCCATCTATAGGAAAGAATAAAGGTGCAGTGGTAAATGCGCCCATCAATACACCCGATATTTTACCATCTTTACTTGGTTTAGCCAAGCTAAATATTCCAGAAACAATTGAAGGCGAAGATATATCAGAATTGATTAAAAATCCAGATCCAAATGCCGATCGTACCGCTTTAGTTATGGGGGTTGCGCCCTTTGGCGGGAATGCTAAGGATGCAGTATATCGTTTAATTCGCACCAAACAATACACTTATGAACGTACCTCGGAGGGAGCAAGTAAGCTTTTTGATAATATAAAGGATCCTTACCAGATGGAAAACCTTGTTGGGAATCCAGAGTATTCGGATCTTCAGCAGACATTAGATACTAAATTGAATAAAAAACTTGAGACAATAGGTGATGATTTTAAACCTCGTGATTACTATATCAAAAAATGGAACTATGTTTTGGATGAAAAGAAGAAATGTATTGACCATTGGAGTTTTGTTGATGGAAAAGGTGTAGTTCAATCACCCAATAAACTATAGACAAAGCTTCGTTACTTACTGT
This sequence comes from uncultured Carboxylicivirga sp., assembly GCA_947503525.1. Lineage (GTDB taxonomy): Bacteria > Bacteroidota > Bacteroidia > Bacteroidales > Marinilabiliaceae > Carboxylicivirga. Next base: position 154,913 of record CANNEA010000003.1, read on the forward strand.
GTTGAAATGTTCTATTTTGGCTCATTTGTTCACTTTTGAAAGCATAGTTCAAGTATCTGGCATGCGCCTATACTATTTGTCAGAGTCTACAGCTTATTTTTGATATTACAATAAATGTGGTGTTGATAAAAAAATGAGGCAGTATATTTCAATCTGGTACTTACTATTGTTTGTGTTTGTTGTACAAACTACAGAAGCTGATGACTTTCTTAAGGATGGTTTCCTAAATCCACCTGTTTCAGCTAAAGCCTGTACATGGTGGCATTGGATTAATGGCAACATTACACCTGAAGGTATTACAGCTGACTTGGAAGCCATGAAAGCAGTTGGAATACAAGAAGCGCAGATATTTAATGTAAGTTTAGGAGAACCAGCGGGTAATGCTGCTTATTTAAGCGATGAGTGGTTAGAACTATTTAAGTTTGCCGCCACCGAAGCGCAGCGCCTTGGTCTTGAAATTACCTTTCACAATGGTCCGGGATGGTCATCAAGTGGAGGGCCTTGGATTACACCTGAATATGCCATGCAAAAGTTGGTATACAGTGAAACGAATATACATGGTGGCGGGGCTGTGAACATTACCCTGCCGCATCCTGATATGAACTTGAATTACTACAAGGATATTGCAGTCCTGGCATTTCCAAAACCCATAAGCAAGGAACAGATACCTGATTTGGATATAAAAATTCTTGACCAGAGGTTACGCAATCACCTGACTCCTGATAAAAATATTATTCCGACATCTGCTACAATAAGGAAGTCCGATATTATTGACCTGACATCACAACTTGAAGCGGATGGACAATTAAGTTGGAATGCTCCTAATGGTGATTGGGTGATTTTGCGTTTGGGCCATACCGCCATTGGTACCATAAACCGATTTGCATCGCATGGCGGTAAAGGTTTAGAGTGCGATAAAATGAGTAGTAAAGCGCTTGATGTATTTTGGGAAGGCGGTATTAACCCCATCATCGAAAAACTGGATACTTTGTTTGGTACGGTGGTCCGAAATTGTTTAATCGACAGCTACGAGGTTGGTACCAGTAATTGGACAAGCGGTTTTGAGAAGGAGTTCAAGAAACTACGTTCATATGATTGCCTTCCTTATTTACCAACTTTGGCGGGGTATTATGTAGAAAGTGCTGAGCTTAGCGAACGTTTTTTATGGGATTTCAGAAGGACCATAGGCGACTTAATAGCTGAAAATTATTACGGTCATTTTAGCGAATTGTGTCACCAACATAATGTACGATCCTTTGTGGAACCTTATTGGGGCCCTTTTGATAATATGCAAGTAGGAGCGACCGGAGATATGGTAATGTGCGAGTTTTGGAGTGGTAACCTGGCTTTTTTCGATTCTCCTAAATTTGTAGCTTCCATTGCCAAACTTAATGGTCATCAAATTGTTGGATCAGAGGCATTCACGGGAATGGGAGGCTGGCAACAGCATCCGGCCATGTTAAAGTCGATTGGCGATTTGGCATGGGTGCAAGGCATCAATCGTTTTGTTTTTCACAGCTACGTTCATCAACCGTGGGATGTGCCTCCAGGCTTAAGCTTAGGCCCTTTTGGCATTGATTTTAACCGACATAATACCTGGTGGAAGCAAGGCAAAGCTTTTTTGGATTACATCGCTCGCTCGCAGTTTCTACTACAACAAGGATCAAGCATTGCTGATGTGCTTGTGTTTACTGGCGAATCTTCACCTAACGATGCTTTGCTAATGCCTGAGATTAAAGCTAAGGGCTACGATTATGATTTAATTGGTGCAAATAAGTTAGCAAGCTTGTCTGTTAAAGATGGATTGATCTATACGCAGCAAGGAGATAAATATCAAGTTCTGGTTCTTCCGGCATGTGAGTGGTTAACTCCAGAATCCTTGCAAGCTATCCTAAGCTTAGCCAGGGCCGGTGGAAATATATTGGGAGCAAGACCGATTAAGTCTCCAAGTTTACAAAACTACCCGCATTGCGACCAGGAAGTCAAAGAACTGTCTAACCGTTTTTGGAACGATGGTCTTGTTAAAGATATATCGATTTTAGATTTTCTTGAATTTGGAACACTTGTGCCTGATTTTAAGGTTAACAAAGGGGAAGAAGAGGGGCTCGATTATATTCATAGAAAGGCAGGTGATGCCGATATTTATTTTGTAGCTAATTCATTAAAAGAAAGTCGTGAAACCAGTCTTACATTCAGAATAAGCGGCCGAAAGCCGGAGCTGTGGAGGGCCGAAAGCGGAGTAATTACAAATGCCGCTGTGTGGAAGGATAATGGTGATGGCACAACATCAGTTTCCATATCGTTTGAAGCCGAGGAAGCTGTATTTGTTGTTTTTAGAGAATCTAATCCGGATAGTAATCACATTATTGAAGCGAATATTCACTTAGAGAAGCAGAATATTGAGCCCTTACCTAATCTACAAATTATAAAGGCAGAGCAGGGAATATTTTTACCTTCAGGCTTGGTAGATGTTACCGACGTTTTGGTTCAAAATGTGAATAACGACAAACTGGAAATCAGCGCAAGTAGAGCACTTTGCAATTGCGATCCGGCACCGGGCTATCACAAGGAACTGAGAGTTGAATTCAGTATTGATGGCAAAAACTACCAAGCCAATGCCATGGAAAAAGAGCTATTTAAAATTGAAGCCCATGGAAAACTGGAAATCAAAAAAGCCATCTTTGGAAAGTTTGCCGGTGGTATGTATGGCCTTCCAGCTAATACCTATACGATGGATATTACTGATTCGATAAAAAACCTGGTGCAATCCGGGGTGTACGACTTTGTAGATCATGACAAGTCGCTTCACATTGCCTATACTGTAGATGGTGAGCTTCGTGAAAAATGGGTAGATAAAGGTCGCATACTGAAATTATCCACTCAGCAGCCGAAATCAAAATTGATTGATTGTGGAGATAGGCTTAAATGGTTAACTCCATACACCGGAGAACTAACATGTCAAACAGCTAAGGGACAAACTCAAACGATTAAAGTGAAATCTGTTCCCGATGCTCTTGAATTAAACAAAGCCTGGCAGCTGAGTTTCGCTACCAAAAACAATAGCCTTGAATCTGCAACTTTGGATAAACTTATTTCCTGGTCGGCTTCAGCAGATAGTAGCATTCGCTATTTTTCGGGCACAGCAAGCTACAACATAGACTTTACCTTGAACAAAGCACTTTTGAACGATAAAACGTCCTTAGAGCTTGATTTAGGAAATGTGCAAATCATTACGGAAGTAATTGTAAACGACAAAAACCTTGGCATACTTTGGAAGGCTCCTTATAGAATTAACCTGGATGGGTATGTTAAAGAAGGTGTTAATGCTTTGGAACTAAGGGTAACAAACCGTTGGACCAACCGCCTCATTGGGGATGAACAACTATTACTTGATTTTAAGCGACTAGGACCTAAAGTAAAGGAATGGCCTCAATGGCTTGATAACTCAGAAAAGCGTTCATCGGAGCGTAGCACTTTTTCTTCGTTTAAGCATTGGAAAAAAGAGGATGACCTGCAGCCGTCAGGATTGCTCGGTCCGGTAATGATTCGACCTTATGTTATTAAATTAAAAAATATTGAATAATCTTATTTTAAAATATATAAAGCAATGATTAGAAGAGTATTTGTGTTGATTACACTGATGTGTTATATCGCTATTGGCTATTCACAAGATAAACCCAATATGATATTCTTTCTAGCCGATGATCAAAATATACAAGATTATGGCTGTTATGGTAACGATAAAGTAAAAACTCCGGCAGTTGATCGCTTAGCAAAGGAAGGGATGCTCTTTAACAATGCGTTTACAGCTCAGGCTATTTGTGCACCCAGTCGATCGCAACTTTTTACGGGTGATTATCCTTTGAAAAATGGCTGTTTTATGAATCATACCAACACCAAACCATCCATAAAAAGTATTACAGCGCGTCTTGGTGATTTGGGTTACGAAGTAGTGCTTGCCGGAAAAAGTCATGTTAAGCCTTCATCAGTATATAATTGGAATAAAGAATGGGAACCTGTGGAGCTTGAAGGAAAGCCACGTGCCTATATTCCCTTAGATAGTATTGAAGCCTATTTAAAGAATACAAAGAAACCATTTTGCATGTTTATTGCTTCCAAGTACCCACATGCAAAATACTACGACGTACCTGCTGCATCTGCCGATGATTATGCATTTTTCCCTTACGATGAAAATCAGAAAAATAATAAGGACTACTTAAAAAGGGTAGCAGGGTATTACCGTAATATTTTAGAGGATAATATTCAGCTGGCAAGCGTATTAGATATGGTTGATAAGTATTTAAATGACAATACACTCTTTATTTATAGTGCCGATCATGGGGTTAACGGAAAGTTTACCGTTTACGACAGAGGTTTGAATGTTCCCTTTGTGGCACGATGGCCCAAAGTTATTAATGCTGGCACACAAAGTGATGCGCTGATACATTATACCGATGTACTGCCAACCTTTATTGAAATGGCAGGAGGAAAAGTAGCTAAAGATATTGATGGTACAAGCTTTCTAAAAATTTTAAAGGGCAGTGAAAAGGAAATTAATAAATACGTTTATGGGGTTCGAACCAGCCAAAATATTCTGGCTGCATCAGTTTCTCCCTCAAGAATGATACGCAGTAAAAAGTATAAGTACATTCGGAATTTTAACTCGGTGGAAGTAATGGAACAAAATTTTGGCGATAACGATACCGTAAATGCCTTTATTAAAATTGGGGCCTTAAAACACAAAGACTTGCCATTTGAAGAGTTATATGATATGAAGGCTGATCCGTTTGAGCAAAATAATTTGGCCAAGAATTCTGAGTACAAAAAGATAAAAGACAAATTAGTAAGCGATCTGTTTATATGGATGAAAAAGCAAGGCGATGTTTTAGACGATACGCCGGGAAATATGCCGCTAATATATCCGGGTAAACGTTTTAGGCTCGATCAACAGAATAAATACATCCATATTCCTGATTCATTAGTCAATACACTGAAAAAAGAAGATTATTTGATTCTTGATTACCTTTAGTTAGAACTTTTTTAAGATTAAAAAAAAAATGAAGTATTTTTTTGCCTTTATAATTACTGTTTTAAGTGCTTGTTCATCCCATCATAATACGGATAATAAAACAGCTAAACCAAATGTATTATTTATTGCCATTGATGATTTACGGCCTGAGCTAGGGTGTTATGGTGCCTCTCAGGTTTTATCTCCGAATATTGACAAACTTGCTTCGGAAGGCATTGTTTTTAAAAGAGCGTATTGTAATGTGCCTGTTTGTGGTGCATCGCGTGCTAGCTTATTAACTGGTATTTTACCAACCAAAACTCGCTTTGTTAATTATAAAGTAAAGGCAGAAGAAGATGTGCCGACTGCAAAAACACTGTCGGGTGTTTTTAAAGACGCAGGATATACCTGTATATCGAATGGTAAAATATTCCATTATAATAAGGATGCAATGGAGCAAAGCTGGAGTGAAAAGCCTTGGATGCCGAATGTATCTCATCAAGTCAGTTTCGATCCTGAAAGTAAAAAAGTGATAACCAAAAATGGGAATGGATGCATTTATGAATCTCCGGATGTGCCTGATAGTGGATATCCAGATCACATGATTGCCCAGCAAACCATTAAAGATTTACGGCGCTTTAAAGAATCAGGTGAACCATTTTTTCTGGCTTGTGGTTTCTTTCGTCCGCACATGCCTTTTTATGCGCCTAAAAAGTATTGGGATTTGTACGACAGAGACTCGATAGAATTGGCTACCAATCGTTATCGACCAGCAAATGCCCCCAAAGTTTTAAGAGGTAGTGGAGAGTTTAAAACATATGATTTAGGTGCGTATAAGCCAGGAACCATTGAGTTTCATAAGATGATGCGACATGGTTATTTGGCTTGTGCAAGCTTTGCCGACAAACTGGTAGGTGACGTGTTAAGTGAATTGGAAAAGCTTGGTTTAGCAGAGAATACGATTGTGGTATTATGGGGTGACCATGGATGGCATTTGGGAGAACACGAATTTTGGGGTAAGCACAATACTATGCATAATGCATTGCAAGTTCCATTAATTGTTAAGACTCCAGCTCAAACTTCTGGAAAGCAAACACACGCATTGGTTGAAAGTGTTGATATTTATCCAACGTTATGTGAATTAGCTGGAGTATCTATACCAGAATCGGTGATGGGTAAAAGTTTTATAAAGCTACTTGACAAGCCCGATCAAGAGTTTAGAGAGACTGTTTATGCTCGTTTTAAAGCCGCGGACGCTATTGTTACCAATGGTTTTAATTATTCTTTATATGATAATGGTGAAGAAATGTTGTATAATCTTAAGGCCGATCCGGAAGAGAATAATAACGTTGTTAAGGATGAACAATATTCAGAAATAGTAAAGAAGATGAGAAACTATTTAAGAGAAAAGCAAGAAATTGCAAGTCAATATAAATAGTCAAAAGGATACTTATGTCATTAGAATACAATATGATTATGAAACAAAGTAGAATATTACTAACAGTGATTTTAATGAGCTTTATATATAGTTCATTATCTGCTAAGATAAAAGTGGTTGAGACAATCTGTGAATACCATTCTAATCCAATTGGTATTGATGTAGAGAAACCTCGTATGAGCTGGAAGCTTTTTTCGGATAAGACTAATGTTATGCAGAGCGCCTACGAAGTTCGTGTTGCAGATTCGCCATCCAACTTGTCCAATAGTGAAAAGTTAATCTGGACCAGTGGAAAAGTATTAAGTGATCAATCTGTTAATGTTGCTTATGATGGACCTGTTTTAAAATCAGGACAGCGTGTTTATTGGAAAGTCAGGATTTGGGATAATTCTAATAAAGTGAGTACTTGGAGTGAGCCGGCTTTTTGGGAGATGGGCATATTGAATACTAATGAATGGACGGCTTCTTGGATAACAAAGGCGGAAGAGAAATCGGAGGAATCACTCCCAAGCCAATATTACCGTAACGAGTTTTCAATAAATAAGGAAGTTTGCTCAGCTAGGGTATATGTTACCTCTTTGGGTTTGTATCAATTGTTTTTGAATGGTAAAAAAGTTGGAGATCAATTATTCACACCAGGTTATACGAGTTTTAAAAAACGTTTGCAATATCAGGCTTACGATGTTACTGATCTGTTGCATAAGCAGAATGCAATTGGAGCTATGGTTGGCGACGGATGGTATCGTGGTTACATTGGCTGGGACAATGATAAGGCCTATTATGGTGATCAACTGGCTCTTTTGGTGCAATTAAATATTACTTACACAGATGGAACAAGTGAGTTGATTACAACGGATAAGACCTGGAAAGTATCTTACGGAGCTATTTTGGAATCGGATATTTATAACGGAGAGAAATATGATGCCACTCTGGAACTGAATGGTTGGAATAAAAGTGGGTTTAACGATGACAAATGGGAATCGGTTGAGGTTCTAAATCATCCTAAAGAGATTCTGGTAGCTTCAAATGGTCTACCTGTTAAAGCCATTGAAGAAATTAAACCCATCAAAATTATTAAGACCCCAAAAGGTGAACTAGTGATGGACTTGGGTCAGAATATGGTTGGTTATGTGCGCATGAAAGTGCAAGGACAAAAAGGTGATAAGGTAACTTTGCAGTTTGCTGAAGTATTAGACAAAGAAGGAAATTTTTATACCACCAACCTGCGTTCGGCAGATGCCACTGATACTTATGTCTTAAAAGGCGAGGGTGAGGAAGTTTTTGAACCTCATTTTACCTTTCATGGATTTCGATTTGTAAAACTTGAGGGCTATCCCGGTACTCCCACTTTAGACGATATTACAGGTGTTGTCATTCATTCGGATATGAAGCCAACCGGTACGTTTACTTGTTCTGATCCGCTAATAAACCAACTGCAAAGCAATATTCAGTGGGGACAACGAGATAACTTTTTAGACATTCCGACAGATTGTCCGCAACGCGATGAGCGAGTTGGTTGGACTGGTGATGCGCAGGTGTTTAGTATGACGGCGGCATTTAATTTTGATGTAGCATCATTTTATACAAAATGGTTAAAAGATTTAGCCATAGATCAGCAAGAGGATGGAGAAGTTCCTAATGTTATACCTGATATGTGGAATAATAAATTTGGAGGTTGTGCAGGTTGGGCCGATGCCGCAGTTATTGTACCATGGACAGTTTACAGAGTATATGGTGATAAGCGAGTGCTGGAAGAACAGTATGCAAGTATGAAAGCCTGGGTTGAATATATGAAGAAGCATGCAGGCGATGATTTTATCTGGAACGAAAGGCGTCACCAATGGGGCGATTGGTTGAGTTATAATACTGATAAACCTGGTTATTCCGGTGCTTATACTGAAACAGATATTGTTACAACAGCATATTATTCTTATTCTACAGGTCTTTTGGCAAAAATTGCCCGAATTTTGGGTAAAACAGAAGATGCACAAGTTTATGAGGATCTGGTTCCTAAAATTAAAGAAGCATTTGTGAACGAATTTGTAACAGCTAACGGTCGCTTGGTCTCGCACACACAAACGGCCTATGCTCTGGCTCTTTCTTTTGATCTCATTCCAGATGACTTGAGGCAAAATACAGCCAACTATTTTGCAGCTGATGTCATGAAGTTTAAGCATTTAACTACTGGTTTCCTTGGAACACCACTTTTATGCAGTACGCTGTCCGATATTGGTCGTGATGATTTGGCTTTTATGCTTTTAAATCGAAAAGAGTATCCTTCATGGTTATATCCCGTAACCCAGGGTGCTACCACTATTTGGGAACGTTGGGATACGCAGAAGCCAGATGGAACAATTATTGAAGGTATGAACAGCTTTAATCACTATTCTTATGGTGCAATTGGAGAATGGTTGTATAACTATGTTGCCGGATTAAAATTAGATGAACTAAATCCTGCGTATAAACACACTTTCTTTCAGCCACATCCTGGAGGAGGCCTTACGAAGGCTTCTGCTGAGATTAATTCGGTTTATGGTCCTGTAAAATCGGCCTGGGAACTTAAAGATGAGAAGTGTTATTATGAGGTAACTATTCCTGCCAATACTACTGGAACAGTTATTTTGCCACTAACCAAAGGAATGCAAATTACAATAAATAAAAAGGTGATGAATTTGCAGAATGATTCAAGAGTGTCACTGAGCGATAACGAAATTCGAATAGTGTTAGGTTCAGGTGACCATCGATTTGTTTTTTAAAACTATTGAAAATAGTTAAGATATATTCCATTAAATAAAGGCTGCAAGAATGCTTATCTGCCGCCTTTATTTATTGTGACTTACAGTTTCTCTCAAATGAGAAGGATTTTGTCCGGTTTTCTTTTTAAATAGTCTACTGAAATAATGGATGCTTTGAAAACCTAACTCATAACTGATTTCTTTAATGTTTTTATTCGATGTCAGAATGAGCTCTTTGGCTCGTATCATTTTTAAATCCAAATGATATTGGTGAGGTGATATGCCGGTATATTTCTTAAACATCTTTCTGAAGTAGGAGTATGCAATAAAACTATTTTCTGCTAATTTTTTTAAGTCTATTTCACTTTCAATGTTTTTGCGCATATGAAAACGTGCTTCCTGAATAAGTTTTTCAATCGGTTTACCTGAAAAGTTACGTTGTTTTTCCCAGGCTACTATATAGCCCAAAAGTTTAATGATTAATCCTGTGGCAATGTGTTGATTTCCAGGATCTTCATTTTTTAATAGTTCAAATATCTTGTAGTAGGTGTCGATAAAATCTTCTCTTACCCCACAGTGTATTACTGATTGCCCTTCAAGTACCTGGTTTTCTAGTAAAAAGTGCTCGGCCAGTTTGCCGTCAAAACCAATGTAATGCTCTATCCATCCTTGATTTTTATTTGGTCGATACCGGTGCCATTCGTTTTTACGAATTATCATTAAGGAGCCTGGCTTTACAATAAATTTACCCCTTTCGTTCTCTAAGGTTCCGCTACCTTCTGTGATGTAATTAATTTGATACTCATTTAGTTTGCGACCCTTGTTCCAGGTGAAGTAATAACCACTTGGGTGTTCAGGCGAAGGATACACAATATTTCGGGGAATAGTTGACTTACCAACAGCATTCAGGTATAGTCCCCAATCCTGATCTTCTTGACTAATAGATAGGTATTTGTAAAAATCCTCCATGGTATTCTTGTTTTAAACAGGCATAATACAATCAAAGATAATTTGAAAACAGAGTGCAGCAAAGGGAAGGTAGCTTTTTGTTAGAATATTGGTCCAAAATGTGCAAATTAAACCTCAGTTTGTGCATTGATGCAAGAGGCTTTCAGGTATATTTTTGTTGCATGTTGAAATTACAGCATTAAAAAAAATTAGCTAACAAAAAATAATCTGATATTATGCAAGCATTATTAGGAATCCTCTTTCACTCATTGGGTGGTGCGTCATCGGGTAGTTGGTATATGCCATATAACCTAGTTAAAAAGTGGCGCTGGGAAATTTACTGGATCGTAGGTGGCCTTTTCTCATGGTTGATTATGCCATATATAGCAACAGCACTTACTTCACCCGGATGGCAGGAAATTTTATCTACTACTGAACCATCAACTATTCGCCTAACTTATATTCTTGGTGTTTTATGGGGCATAGGTGGACTTACTTATGGTTTAGGTATACGTTATTTAGGTATGTCATTGGGTAATTCAGTTTTGCTGGGAATCACATCACTAGTAGGCTCCTTGGGACTACCTCTCTTGCGTAATGTTGGAAGTATGGGAGAAGTACTGCCGGCTGGCGATTCATTTACCGATATGCTTTCTACAACCAGTGGTCAGATCGTTTTGGTTGGAATTTTGGTTTTGATGATAGGGATTGTTTTATGCGGTAAGGCAGGTCTGATGAAGGACAATGATCTCAGCGATATAAAAGAAGGTGTAAATAGTGAATTTAAACTCACTACAGGATTAATCATTGCCGCAATTTCAGGTGTGTTAAGTGCTTTTTTTAGTTTTGGAATTGATGCAGGAAGAGAAATGGGTGAAGCGGTTCGTGAAATTGCAGTAACGAATAATTACCCTTTTGTGAGTGATGGTAAATATTTGTTTGAGAATAACATCATCTTTTTGGTAATTCTTTGGGGAGGTTTAACAACCAACCTGTTATGGACTCTTGCCTTAATCTTTAAAAATAAGACGGGTGGAGATTTTGTCGATACCAAAACGCCATTATTAAAGAATTATCTTTTTTGTGCCTTAGCAGGAACAACCTGGTTTTTACAATTCTTCTTTTACGGCATGGGAGAAACCAAGATTGGTAATGGAGCTAGCTCTTGGATCTTGCATATGTCTACAATTATTCTAACTGCTAATTTTTGGGGTTTCTATCGCAAAGAGTGGGCAGGAGTTTCCCGAAAAACCAAGACTACCATCTTACTCGGCATAGGTCTGATTCTTTTATCCGTAATTATTATGGGGATTGCCAAAGCCGATTTTGTCAACTAAGAACTAACTGCTGAAGTCTGCTAATCTCAAAGATTAGGAAAGCAGGTTTAATGTGTAATAAACAATATTAAAGTGATGAATAAAGAATTAATTACAAAGGCCTATGAACTGGCCAAAGAGCAATATGCTACCTTAGGAGTTGATACTGACACGGTATTGAAAAAAATCAACGAAGTACAAATTAGTCTTCACTGCTGGCAAACCGATGATGTGTCTGGAACAGAAAATCCGGATGGGCAACTTTCTGGTGGTATCCAAGCTACTGGTAACTACCCGGGGAAAGCCAGCAATGCATCAGAAATTATGGCCGACCTTGAAAAAGTGATGTCTCTTTTGCCAGGAAAACAGCGTGTAAACGTACATGCATTGTATGGTGATTTTTCTGATGGTATGGTTGATCGCGATGAGATTAGTGTAAAGCAATTTCAGGCTTGGATCGATTGGTGTAAAAAAATGGAGATAGGCATGGATTTTAATGGTTCATTCTTCTCTCACCCTATGGCTGATAGTGGTTTTACCCTCTCGTCAAAAGACGAGGAAGTCCGTCAATTCTGGGTTGAGCATTTGAAGCGCTCTCGTGAAATTGCTGCTGAGGTAGGTAAACAATTGAGTTCTCCTTGTGTATTGAATACCTGGATTCCTGATGGATCAAAAGATACGCCGATTGATCGTAATGGAATGCGTGCCCAGTTAACCAAGTCGCTTGATGAAGGTATGACGCAGGAGTTTCCAAAAGAGCACATGAAAGATGCTGTTGAGAGTAAAGTGTTTGGAATTGGCGCAGAGTCGATGACTGTTGGTTCTCACGATTACTATTTGGGTTATGCCATCAAGAATAATAAGATGATCTGTTTGGATAATGGTCACTTTCATCCAACAGAAGTAGTTGGTGATAAAATTTCGTCATGCCTTCAGTTTGTTGATGAAGTACTGTTGCATGTAACGCGTCCAATTCGTTGGGATTCTGATCATGTGGTGACACTTAATGAGGAAGTTCAGTTAATTGCTTCTGAGATTGTACGCAACGATTTTATCAAGCGCGTTAATGTTGGACTCGACTTCTTTGATGCTTCAATAAACCGTATTGGAGCTTATGTGGTAGGAACTCGTGCTGCTCAAAAAGCATTTATGATTGCTATGCTTGAGCCAACTTCAACCTTAGTTAAGTATGAAGAAAATGGACAAAATTTTGAGCGTTTGGCACTCTTGGAAGAACTGAAGACCAAACCATTTGGAGCTGTTTGGGATTACTACTGTATGCAGGAAGGTGTTGCTGTAGGAGAAGATTATATTTCTGAAATACAGGATTATGAAAAGGATATTTTAGCTAAACGATAAAACAATGGAGGGGATAAGTGTGCTGTCTGAAAACGATACTGTTTATTGAGCATGTACATGTATCGTTTGGGTCAGCCCCTTATCAGTTTTGGTTGTCTTTTGTTTAAATCAGTTCATAAAAAATTCTAGTATGGAAATCAATCTCAATGATTTAGTAAAAATGTCAAGAGGGTTTGGGCAAAATCCTGAATATATCATAGCCGGAGGAGGCAATAGTTCGTTTAAAACCAAGGAAAAAGTTTGGGTGAAGGCTAGTGGATCGTCAATGGCCGACATTGATGAAGATGGCTTTGTTTGTCTGGACAGAGAAAAGATGCAGGTTTTATCTGAGAAAGTTTACAGCAAAGATTCCACTCTTCGTGAACAGGAAGTAAAACAGGACTTACAAAATGCCATTTTATTTCCAGAGGGAAAAAGACCTTCAGTTGAGGCCAGTATGCATGAGGTCATTCAGTATGCATTTGTAATGCATACGCATCCTACTTTAGTTAATGGTGTGCTTTGTGCTCAAAATTCGTGCTCTGTAATCGAAGAGTTATTTGGTGATAATGTGGTATATGTGCCCTATATGGATCCTGGCTACGTGCTTTTTAAAGCAGTAGTTAAGGCGCTTCAGGAGTTTAAGACTCGTAAAGGTAAGGAAGCACAAATCATTTTCCTGGAAAATCATGGTGTATTTGTAGGAGCTGATACCAAAGACGAAATTGACAGGATTTATGCAGATATTGAATCCAAACTGAATGCAAAAATAAAAGCCTGCCCATCTGATAAGATGTCATCGGAAAACAAGAACCTACTTAATAGTGCGGAATTACTTGCAAAGGGGTTTAATAATGAAAGCGTTTTTACTGTCATCGATAACAGTGAATTGGTGCAATCATTTATTAAGGATGAAGAGGCCTTCTCAGTAGTAAGTATACCTTTTACTCCTGACAATATAGTGTACTGCAAGTCAAAGTATTTGTTTGTTAGTGATTTGGACACTATTGATACACAAATAGAAGCCTTTAAAACTGCCAATGGCTACAACCCAAAGGTTATTGCCGTGGAGGGTAAAGGGCTGGTTTGTGTGGAAGAAAGTGTTAAATCAGCCACCATTGTGATGGATGTTTTTAAAGACATGATGAAGGTTTGTTTCCTTTCCGAATCATTTGGTGGACCAAGACCAATGACAGCAGAGCAGATAGAGTTTATTGACAATTGGGAGGTGGAAAATTATAGGCGTCAGGTTTCAAAACAAAGCAACTAATGAGTACAACAAAAGTCATAGCCGTTTTTGATATTGGCAAAACCAATAAGAAGATATTACTGTTTGATCAAAACCTGAAGGTGGTTTATCAGCACGAGCAGAAGTTTGCAACTACAGCTGATGAAGATGGTATTGAATGTGATGATATTAAAAAGATCCAAGTATGGATGGTTGATTCACTGAAGTCGATCATTACAAATGGTGATTTTGATGTCGTAGCCGTCAATTTTTCAACCTATGGTGCATCATTGGCTTTTATCAATCAAAAAGGTGAATTATTAACACCTATCTATAACTATTTAAAGGAAATTGATGGCAGCATTCAGGATGTTTTATTTACACAACATGGAGGGCTTAATGAGTTTTGCCGACGCACTGCCAGTCCTGCTTTAGGATTGATGCTAAACTCAGGCATTCAAATGCTTTGGTTAAAGAAAGAAAAAGCCCATATTTGGAAGGATGTTGAGAATGTGTTACACTTTCCACAATATCTGTCGTATGTATTAACTGGTCAGGTTTTATCCGAACCTACTTCTATTGGATGCCATACTTTTATGTGGGATTTTGATCAGATGGAATATCATCCTTGGATCAGTCAGGAAGGAATTACTTTGCCTCAACCTGTAAATAATGATAAGGTTCTTGAGGCAACAATCGGTGGGCATGCCTTCAAAACAGGCGTTGGTATACACGATAGTTCGGCCTCATTGGTGCCCTATCTGGAGAATTCAAAAAAGAAGTTTATTCTGGTTTCGACAGGAACCTGGTGTATTAGTATGAATCCATTTAATGCAGAGCCTTTAACCAGCGAACAGCTTAGCAACGACTGCTTATGTTTTCTTACTCCACAAAAACAACAGGTAAAATCATCAAGGCTATTTATGGGCCATTTTCATGAGAAATTACTTTTAAAATTAAATGTCCATTTTAACATAGATGCTAACTATTTCAAATCAGTGAGTTATCAATCTGACTTAGTGCAAATGTTAAATAAACGATTTGGAGATAAGCAGCTGTTCTTTCCGGAAGGTATAACAGCCTTTGATGGCGGTTTGGATAAAATTGATTTATCTGTTTTTCAGACTTTCGATGAGGCATACACCCGCATGGTAATGGAATTAACTAAGCTGTGCATCGCATCAATTAAACTAATTATCCCAGCCAATGATGAGACAGAGATATTATACGTCTCAGGCGGATTTGCCAGAAATCCAATTTATCTCAATTTGTTAAAGGAGCATTTTACAGACAAAACGGTTTATACCTCAGAAATTGACAATGCAAGTGCATTAGGTGCCGCCTTGGTTATTGCCGAAGGTTTAGGAGGTTTTAATTGTAATGCGATAGCCTTGACTAACAATTGAAAAAAGCCGGACAAAATAAACAATCTAAATATGAATACATCACGAAAAATTTATTTGCCTCCATTGAGTATTGTTGGGCCTGATTCTCTTAAAGAATTAAAGGACGAGTTTATCTCAAGAGGATACAAAAAAGCCTTATTGGTAAGCGATAAGGTGTTGGTTGAAATGGGGCTCGCCGCTAGTGTAGAAGCAATCTTAAAGGAGGCTGAATTGGATTATATCCTTTATAATGATGTAAATCAGAATCCAACAGTTGATAATGTAAATGGAGGTCTAGAAGCTTTGCAGGATAACGCCTGTGATTGCATTGTAACCTTAGGCGGTGGCTCGCCGCAGGATTGTGGTAAGGCGATCGGGATTTTGGCTACCAATGGTGGGGCTATTGAGGATTATGAAGGCATTCATGTGTCTAAAAAGAAGTCCTTGCCAATTATTGCTATAAATACTACAGCCGGTACAGCGAGTGAAATTACCATTAACTATGTGATTACGGATGAGAAGCGAAAGGTAAAAATGGTGATGGTGGATAAAAACTGCCTGGTTGACATTGCGGTTAACGATCCATTGTTGATGCTTAATAAACCAGCTGCCTTAACGGCTGCAACGGGTATGGATGCATTAACACATGCTATTGAAGCTTATGTTACAGCTGGAGCCTTTGAATGGTCCGATGCTCTAGCCTTAAAAGCCATTAAGTTAATTGGTGAAAGCTTAAGAGATGCTGTTAAAGATGGAAGTAACGTTGAAGCCAGAAGCAAAATGGCCTGGGGACAGTTTATAGCTGGTCAGGCATTTTCAAATTGTGGCTTAGGCTATGTTCATTCAATGGCACATCAGTTGGGAGGTTTTTATAATTTACCTCATGGGGTGTGTAATGCTATCTTATTGCCACATGTTGAAGCTTTTAATGCCGATGCTTGTGGGGATAAGTTCAGAGATGTAGCTGAAGCGATGGGAGTTGAAACAAAAGGTATGAGTACAGAAGAAGCTAATGCTGCTGCCATAAGTGCGATCAGAAAGCTTTCTGCCGATGTTGGTATTCCAAGCGGATTAAAGGAGCTTGGGGTTGACGAAAAAGATATTGAATTAATGTCAAAAAATGCTTTACTTGACGTGTGTGCCGGAGGTAACCCCAAGACGGTTACTTTTGAAGATACGGTTAGTATCTATACAGCAGCTCTTTAATTAAAAGAACGGATTTTTATCATTATGAAACAACTGGATGTGAAGTTAATGCACCCCAAGGTGCAAATTACAAGGGTAATTAGTCGGATTTATAAAAATGGAATGACAACCACTTCAGGCGGTAATATTTCAATTAAAGACGAAAATGGAGATATATGGGTAACGCCATCAGCCATTGATAAAGGCACTTTGACGGAAAAGGATATTATCTGTGTGAAAAAGGATGGAACCATTATTGGTGATCATAAACCATCATCGGAGTTTCCATTTCATAAAGCTATTTATGATGTACGCCCTGAGATAAATGCGGTGATCCATGCTCATCCGCCGGCATTGGTATCATTTAGTATTGTACGTGATATACCAAATACAAATATTATTCCGCAAGCCAAAGAAATATGTGGAGCTATTGGCTATGCGCCATATGGTATGCCCGGAAGTGAAGAATTAGGAGAGAAGATTGCGGCACAGTTCAAAGGTAGTGACAACATGGCCGTGATTATGGAAAATCATGGTACAGTGTTGGGTGGCTCGGATATGATGGATGCCTACACGCGTTTTGAAACACTTGAGTTTTGTGCAAGAACGATCATTAATGCCAAAACCATTGGCGAACCTGTATATTTAACTGATCAGCAGATTAAGGAGTTTGAAGCGCAGGTTCCACATGATATTGCTAAAAACCAAGATGTTTCTTATCCACCTAAGGAGCGGGAGATTCGTCAGGAGATTTGCAATATTGTTCGTCGTGCTTGTGATCAGGGTTTAATGATCAGCTCATATGGAACAGTATCTGTACGTTGGAAGGATAATGATTTTCTGATAACACCACCACATGTGGCGCGTTGGGACATTGTACCGGAAGACATTGTACAGATTAAAGGCGGTAACGCTGAAGTTGGGAAAACACCTAGTCGTTCTGTAGCTTTGCATCAAAAGATTTATGAGTTAAATCCGCATATCAATTCGATTATACTTACTCAGCCGCCTTATCTAATGGCCTATGGAACAACTGGAGTTAAGTTTGATGTAAGAACCATACCTGAAAGCTGGATTTTTCTTCAAGATGTACCTTGTCTGCCTTTTGGTGTACATTTTAATGATGGTAAAGCTATTCCGGAATTATTGAGTGAGTCAGTACCATCTGTATTAATCGCAAATGATTCATTTCTAGTGACAGGAGATAAACTTTTACAAACATTTGATCGCTTGGAAGTAGCTGAATTTAGTGCCAAATCGTTGGTAATGGGTGCTTCATTGGGAGATATGACGCCTATTGATGATGAGCAAGTTGAAGCCTTAAGAAAAAAGTTTCTTGGCTAATTATTATAGTTCAAACAGAAATCTTGAAAGGTGAGCCCAAAAGCTCACCTTTTAAGTTTAGTATAAGCTTTAGTTTTTTATGTTGTTACAGGTTTCTTGAGAGGAAGAGTAAATGATTTTTGTACAGTATTCGTAAAAGCTAGGATATAGTGGCTAGTAAATATGAAGTATATTTTTGTCAGTTTTAGTCATAAGCGGGTAATCTGTTGATGAATTTTTATCTCAAAATGATGTTTTTGTTCATGCTTGGCCTAATTGTTCAAAAAGTTGCCATTCACTTTTATACAATTAAATGAATGAAGTCTTATTTTCACTTAGCTTAATGCTTCATTAATGATTTATTACTATTGGCAATTTATTTGATATGAAATTTGAGTTGTGATTTAGTAAAACATTTAAATATGATCCAGTTAAATATTCAAGCATACAGGTGTCTGCAATTTCTATTCTTAGTTACGATGTTGATTTTCTCTTCCTGTGGAATTAAAACGAAAGACACTTTGAAACAAAGTGCTTTAAACCCAAATGTGCTGTTTATTGCGGTTGACGATTTAAACTCGTGGATAGGTTGTTTGAATAATTATTCAAATACTAAAACGCCAAACATTGATAAACTCGCTGCACAAGGTGTATTGTTTTCAAATGCTCATTGTCAAGCCCCTTTATGTGGACCTTCAAGAGCTTCGATAATGACTGGTTTACGTCCATCAACTACTGGGATTTACGGTATGATTCATGATGATAATATCCGTAGAGAAGGAAACGTGGTGACTAAAGATGTTATTTTCCTTCCGGAGTATTTTAAGAAACATGGATATCACACAATGGGTATTGGTAAGCTATTTCATACGCATGCACCGGATAGTGTGTTTGATGAATCAGGTGGACGAGTGAAAGGATTTGGTCCATTACCGGAAAAACGCTTTGTGTGGGATGGACGAGGAAATGCTGATAAAAAGAGGTATGGAAAAACCAGTACGGACTGGGGTGCTTTTCCCGATCAGGATTCTTTAATGCCTGATCATCAGTCGGTGGATTGGGTAATTGAACGATTAAATAGGCAATACAATAAGTCTTTTTTTATGGGGCTTGGATTTCTTCGTCCACATGTGCCATTGTATGTTCCTCAAAAGTGGTTTGATCTTCATCCGCTTGATGGTATTGATGTGGCACCTTATCAATCTGATGATTTAGATGATGTACCACCTGTAGCATTAAAGTTAAATGACTTGCCAATGATGCCGTCTACCGAATGGGCTCGTGAAACAGGAGAATGGAAGAAAATTATTCAAGCCTATCTGGCCTGCGTCAGTTTTGTCGATTACGAAATAGGACGAGTGATGAAAGCTCTGGCAGAGAGTCAATATTCTGATAATACGGTGATCGTTTTATGGTCAGATCATGGTTATCGCCTAGGCGAAAAAGGAACCTTTGCTAAGCACGCACTTTGGGAACCAGCCACCAAAGCACCATTAATATTTGCAGCACCAGGCCTGCCCAAAGGGAAAGTGGTTAACTCTCCGGCTGAGATGTTATCTATTTATCCGACGCTAATTGATTTGTGCGAATTACCTGTCAATGGTAAATTAGAAGGAAGAAGTTTGAAAGCAGTAATGATGAAAGATGCTGAGGATACTAATGCTTCTGCAATTTGTACCTTTGGTATGAATAACCATGGTATAAAAGCAAAAGGATTCAGATATATCCGATATGAGGATGGGGAAGAAGAGCTTTATGATCATTCCGTTGATCCGAATGAATGGACTAATCAAGCCCATAATTTAATTTACCAAAACAAAATCGAAGAATTAAGAACCATGGTGCCAAAGATTAATGCCAAATGGGATTCGTTATCGGGGTATAACTTCCAACCTTATTTTGTAGAGCAAAAGGCACTGGTTTTAAATGATATGAATGTCAGATAAAAATTGAAATAGCATTTAAATAACGTAAATAGTAAAGAGATGAAATCATTGTTGTTAGTATCATTTTTTGTTTTCATGGGTGTTTTCGCATCGGCACAACAGGTAAGTCCTGAAGATGTGAAAAAGGATATGAAACTGGTAGCCGATTGGCAAATTGAACATTTTCGTGATGTGTTTAGTAATTTCAAAGGCGAGCCGCATCATCACCTGCATTGGACCAATGGGGCACTTTATATAGGTATGGTTAAATGGGCTCAAATGGCCGATGATGATACTTACTGGGAGTGGATGAAGCAAATTGGAGAAGAGAATAAGTGGAAATTACACAATAGGATGTATCATGCTGACGATCATACGGTAGGTCAAATGTATATTGAACTTTACCGCAAGTATGGCGATAAGAACATGATTGCTCCAACCAAAGAACAACTACGGTATATCAAGTTTCACCCGGCAAAAACTTCTTTACAATGGGTAGGTAATAAAAACTATAAGCACGATAGATGGAGCTGGTGCGATGCCTTGTTTATGTCGCCTCCAGTGTGGGCTAAATTATATAAAGAAACTGGTGATCAATTGTACCTTGATTTCATGATGGCCGAGTTTAAAGCCACTACTGACTTTTTATTTGATAAAAAGGAAAGCTTGTACTATCGCGACCAAAGCTATATGGGCAAATTGGATAATGGCACTAAAATATTTTGGGGACGTGGAAATGGATGGGTTCTTGGAGGACTTGTAAATGTTATGGAAGAGCTAGATCCTGCATCAAAAGAGTACAAGTATTTCTTGAAAATCTTTAAAAAGATGTCAGCCAAGTTAATTGAAATTCAAACAGAAGACGGGCATTGGGCCATGAGTTTGCTGGGTGATGAGTTTTATCCAACACCTGAAACCAGTGGTTCTGCATTCTATACTTTTGGTTTAGCTTGGGGTATTAATCAAGGAATACTTGATAGAGAGAAATATGAGCCTGCTGTTATGAAAGCATGGAATTCATTGGTGAGCCATATTACCAAAGACGGTATGTTGGGATATGTGCAGCCAATTGGAGCGGCACCTGGTAAAGCCTGGGCTGATAAGACTGAAGTGTATGGTACAGGAGCTTTTCTTAGCGCAGGTTCAGAGGTTTATAAGCTTGTTGGCGGTAAATAAAAATTCGTTAAGTCTTTTTAAAAAAAAGACTTTGTAACCAAATCTAAAGGTAAAGTAATGAGGGAGTTTAATCAATGTGTTTAACTCCCTTAATTATTAGTGTTCGTCTCATATTTATTGAAGGAACTTTAATGCATTTTATAAGATTAATATGAAATTACATTTTGTTTTTATTTTTCTAATGGTCTGTCATTTGATTGTTGGCCAAGAACTTGAATTCACGAAATTAACTTGTAATTCTCAGGTCAATCCACTAGCAATTGAATCGGAGAAACCGATGCTTTCATGGATACTCGAAGCTGGCGGATATAATCGAGAACAAACAGCGTATCAAGTTTTGGTGGCTTCAAATTTAGATGACTTATCAGAAGGTGAGGCCAATATGTGGAACTCTGGTAAAGTAGAAAGCTCACAATCTATTCATGTTAAATATTTTGGCCAAAAATTAGAGCCAATGCATCAGTATTGGTGGAAAGTAAGGATATGGGATGAAAAAAATGTTGTTACAGATTGGTCACCTGTGAATACTTTCGAAATGGGTCTGATGCATCCCGTCAATTGGGGCGATTCGAAATGGATTAGTTTAAGTGAGGATAAGCGTAGTTCAGAATATCGATTCCGTGATTATAAAACAGGTGGGATGAAGGAGTCACAAAAAGTGTCAAGTCAGGCGGTTGGATATTTTAGGAATGAAATTGAAGTAAAGAAAAAAGTGAAAAATGCTCGAGCCTATATATGCGGTTTAGGATATTACGAGTTATATATTAATGGAGAGAAGACTGGTGATCATGTTCTGGATCCGGCTCCCTCAAATTACGATAAGCAGGCATATTATGTGACCTATGATGTTACCCATCAGCTTAAAAATGGAACAAATGCCATTGGTATCATCCTTGGGAATGGATTTTATGGTCAAAATATATCATGGAAACGTGATCCTGAGTCCGAAAAAGATTTGTCGTATGGAGTTCCTGCTGCCCGGATGTTGATTACGCTTACCTATGAAGATGAATCGCAAGCTCACTTTTACACTGATGATAATTGGAAGAATTCAACTGGTCCAATAGTATTCGATAATATTTATGGTGGTGACACCTATGATGCCCGTTATGAAATTGCGGACTGGAATACCATTGGTTTCAATGATAAAAAGTGGACAAAGGTAAAAACAGTTTCACCAAAAATCAGCAAGGTAAGTGCCAATCAAATGCCGCCAATTCGCAAGTTGATGGAATTAGAACCTCAGCGTGTCTTTAAGTCTGTTAAAGGCAACTGGATTGTTGATTTTGGACAGAATATCTCTGGTTGGGTAAAAATTAATGTAAATGAAAAAAAGGGTCAAGTCATTAATATTATACCAACAGAAGCATTAACACAATCGGGTGATGATATTTACCCAGGATCTACAGGGGGCGGGGCCAATGGAATGTCTCAGTTATATCAGTATATATGTAAAGGCAAGGGGGTAGAAAGTTGGGAACCCAAGTTTTCGTACCATGGTTTCCGTTATGCAGAAATTACCGGAATATCATCTAAGCCAGATGCTGAAATGATAAAAACCGTGTTAGTAGCCACCGACGTTGAGCAAAAAGGAAGCTTCAGTTGTTCTGATCCTTTATTAAATAAGATGGATACCATAAGCAGATGGACCATTGTTGATAATCTACATGGCATACCCGAAGATTGTCCGCATCGCGAGAAATGTGGATGGTTAGGCGATGCCCATGCTTTTTGTGAGTATGCTTTATATAATTACGAAATGGGTAACTTCTATAAAAAGTATATGGAAGATATCCGCACGCAAAGAAAATTAGTTAATGGAAATGATGACTCAGGGGAAAAGTTTCGTGTACCAACTATGATTGCTCCAGGAAAGCGAACTTCAAGCATTGCCAAGCTTGATTGGGGTATCGCAGCAATCTACTTGCCTTGGTATAATTATGTGTATTATGGCGATTCTACCATTGTTGTGGATTACTATGAGGACATGAAGGAGCTTACCAATTACTATCTATCTTTTAAGAACGATAAAGGCATTATTGATAATGGCATGGGTGATTGGTGTCCTCCCCGTTGGGATAGGAAGCGAAATCCGAAAGCTATGGAGTGTCATCCAGTAGTATCGGCCAATGCCTATTTTTATGATATATTAGGCATTATGCAGAGGTTTGCAACTATGAATAATGATCATGACTATGAAGCTAAGATGAAAAACGAAAAGGCATCTTTGTACGAAGCTTTTAATGCTGAATATCTGAAAGAAATTCCGATGTCTCCACACAGTTGGTATGGCAGTCAGACGGCCACCGTTATGGCATTGCAATTTGGTATAGTACCCGATAATAAATTAGAATCAGTTGTAAATGGTTTGGCGTATAATATAAAGGCGGTGAAAGGAGGTCATCATTCTACAGGCATACATGGTAATCGATACATCTATACTGTATTGAACAAATATGGAAAGGCTAATTTGGCTCATGAAATATTAACCACACCCACTTATCCAAGTCAGACATATGTAATGAACTATGGTTTTACAACATGGCCAGAGCGACAGTTTTTTTGGGAAGATATGGATGGCTTAAGTAATTCGCTTAATCACCCTATGCACAGTGGCTTTGCAGCTTATTTCTATGAAATGATTGGTGGGATTAAAGCCTCTTTTGATGCGCCTGGTTATAAGGAGTTTGTTGTGAATCCAATTGCTCAAAAAAACATAACTCAAGCCAGAGTTAAAGTGCCAAGTCCTTATGGTAATATTAAATCGGATTGGGAGGTAAAAGGTGATAGTATTTATCTGGACTTGTACGTGCCATTTAATACGTCTTGTATTATAGTGGTATCCGAGAAAGAATTGAATTCTCTCCATATCAAAGGTATGAAAAATAGTAACCTTCAAATACTAAAGGAATCAATGAAGGAAGAAGAAAAATCCATTGTTTTAGGTTCAGGAACGTATCAGTTATCATATCTGTTCGATAAGAAATTCTGATATCTAAAGCAACCGATTTTTAAATGGTCATATTCTTTATTTTGATGGAGGTATATTGGCCAATTTTGAGTTGATCGATATATTGAGATTTAAGTTATTACAAAATAGCGCAACAAATAGATAACTACCTACTTGTTGTGCTATTGCTATCATTTTCTATTCCTCTTTTAACTTATCTAATAATCTTTGTTTCGTTTTATCGCTAAAAACCGTTGAGTTCTTCTTTCTGTTTTTGATATCAATAAATGAGCGGTATATATCAAAGTCTGGTAAATCTATTAAGGTGCCTAATATTTCAACCAGTTCTTTAATATCAAAGTTACCATGGTTGGCATTTGGTTTAAATAATGCATAGATGTGTTCTGTTGCTTCAATATGCGTGCCTATCGGTTTCAGGGAGTTATGGAACTACAAACTTTAATAGTCTGGCCACTTTTAAATGTCTCATTTTCATGTTTATAATACTCGATCATCATTTTAAAAACTTTAAATCGAGGATATAAATAATCTTTACATGTAGCAAAATTCTCATCGTATCGCGTTATTGTTGATTTAAATTCGTTTATCTCCGTTATAAATTGAGCATAACATTCTTTCTAACTAGGGTAGTTCATGGATAAGAGTTAAAAAATAAACAAAAAGAAGATTAAAAGTTTTATAAATCACAATATTGGTATTTTTTAGATCAAATAAGTTTGTATTTGATAAATTAAAAATATTATGAGGTTAAATTGGAATGTCTTTTGATAAGTGTAATGGGCATTCTATCAAGTAAATAATGCTATTATTCACGAGATGTTATTGAAGTTAAATTAGTATCTGTAATACTAAAATAAAAATATTTTCCCCAACTTGGGTAGACCTTGGGATTTTTTTCGAAAAACGCTTCTGAACTTTGAGGATTAACCAATTCTCATTAAAACGAAACATTATGGCACTCAAATCAGAACGCGATTATTGCCAAGAAAAACTCTATCGCGAACAAATTGTCACCACTTTTGACCTTGTTGAATTCAAAGAGGTTCTTTTGAAAGACCTGGTGCGCATTATTGCCGATAACTACAGTTCCACACCCAAGAAATGGTTGAAGAGTTTTGAGGTCAGAAAACTTTTAGGCATCTCTCCGGGCACCCTCCAAAACCTTCGAACAACAGGCATACTGCCCTATACCAAAGTAGGCGGAATGATGTTTTACGAATACGCCGATATTCAAAAGATGCTAAATGACAATAAAGCGACTATGGAACAGTTCAAACAATGAACTACATCAAACATATAAACGCTGTTTTGCACTCTTTTGCACAAGATGTTCGCATTGTGCCCAGGCACATCAGTTTGTTTCTGGCCCTTTTTTACCTGTGGAATAAACTAAAATTCATCAATCCGATCCATTTTGATCGAAATGAGTTGATGAGGCAGGGAAAGATAGGTTCGGTCAATACTTTCATCAAAACCATGAAAGAGCTGAATACCATGGGTTACCTGCGCTATCAACCTTCACAAAGTGCCTATCGGTTATCCAGTGTCACTATTATCACTTTTGATACAAGCACTGATATAAGCACTGCTATTAGCAGTGGTACAAGCAGTGATAATAGCACTGCTACAAGCGAGTTATTTCCTTTAAATAATAACTATAAAACTATTATAAACTTAAAAAACAATAATAAACAAATAACAAACAATAGAGAGCACGCGCCCGCGAAAGAAATCACTCCTTTTTCTAAAATTGAAAATTCAAATGAAACTAAAAGTAAAACATCCAAACGCTTTGTCAAGCCAAAGCTTGAAGAACTCAAAGTCTATTTTGCCAGCAAAGATCAGGATGAACTGGAAGCAGAACGCTTTATGAATCATTTTGACTCCAATGGCTGGAGAGTAGGGGGTAAGAGTCCCATGAAGGATTGGAAAGCTGCTGCCAGAAACTGGATACTGAACATTGAGAAGTATAGCAGATCTCAAAGCGATAACCATTTATCCACAAAAAACGATAAAGACTATGGAGAGCCACTGTAAACCCATAAGATGGGAGAAAAACGGCTGGATGAATTATAGTTTCCCGGCCTGCTTATCCTAGTTGGATCATGCAGGTAAGAAACGTTTTGGGGATCAGTTTAAGATCCATAAAAAAGACCATGAACTGCTTTATAAACTCTTGATCTACGCCATTGGCGATAAGGAAAATATGAAGCTGAAAGACCTCATTCCAAACAAAGGCATATTGCTTTCGGGCCCTGTGGGGTGCGGCAAAACAAGCCTGATGCAACTTATCAATACCTTCTTCCCAAAGGAAAAACAGTATGTTGTTCGCTCAGCCCGAGAGGTCTGTTTTGCCTTTGTCAGGCAAGGCTATCAGCTGCTAAGTTAATACACAACCTTTAGACATACTTCCCACGGCCCATTGTCAAAAGGACTTACATAAAGCTTCACTTTTCCCAATAAGACGCTTAGGCGTAAGGCCTTCCCGTTAAAGGCATCATAGGATCATCGGCGAAGACAAGCTTCCCGGAGCCAGCCAAGCCTTGCTTGTCCTCACCTCTTCACCAAAGATGCCCTTTTAATAGCCAATTAAACCTGTTTTAAGCCATGCATTTCTTATACGCTTTAGCAAAGTTATTGTCCGGTCGGCGATGTGCAAAAGCGTTCGGCATAAACCCGCCATTGATGCGCATTGCGATTAATTGATGACCAAAACACATGTACTTTTGCAGTTTTTTAAAGTGAAGATTTATTGGTAAGAAAGCCTTTAAAAGCACATCAGTTTTGATGTCAAAGGGGTAATACCCATCAATCCTTGCCCACGCGCAGGCTATTTATCTCCGCTTCCTTTTGCAGCCTACGCCTCCCTTTTAATAAAAGTGGCTTAAGCGATAAAGAAATGCAACAATATGTTTCATTATGCCTTTTAGAGGAGTCAAAACACTTCAAAACCTTTGCTTTGAAATAAAAAAGCCCAACTTGGGAAAAACCAAAACCATCATAGATGGCTTATTTATTATCAAAAAAGAATAAAACCAATCAAGTTTAATGCGAATCGAGTCGATTGATAAATTCAAATTAGACCTAAACACTGCAAGAAAAATAATTTCACCCAAGTTGGTATGAACTTGGGAAAAATGGAACCAAGAATTGATAAATTTGCCTTAAAAAATAGTGAAATATAAACTTCTACGAAGTGAATGCAAGATGTGTTTTTTAGTACCTAAAAAACATTTGGTCTTGCCCTCCGGGGGTGTCAAAAAAATGAGTTGAGATGCGACCAAAATTAGATGATAAAGATAAACGAAATATCCAACTGAAAGTTTACATAACAGCTGAAGAAAAACGCAAAATAACGGAGACTTATCGTTCTGAGCGGATCTGTTCTTTAAGTGAATTTGTCAGGCAACGAGTACTCAAAAAGCGACTTAAGAAACATTTAGAAGTGAGTGAAGAATTTGTTTTTGTCTTTTGAACCCTGGACTATGATCTGACAAAGATTGGTACTAACCTCAATCAGATCGCTCATAAACTTAATGCCTATAACACATATATTCTCAGCACAGAAGATAAGGAGGTGTTTAATGGCTGTTTTAGATTACTTAGGGACTGTAGAAAAGCCTTGGAAAAGCATATGATAGTTATGGATTTATAGAAAAGTGATAGCCAATCATCAAAAGAATAGATAATAAAATACCTCGTTATTAGTATTCCAATGACGAGGTAATTTGAGTTTTAGAAAACAGGTATGGTATTGTAATATTTGAAATAGTGAATTGAATAAAAAAACACCAAATTTCTTAAGTTAGTAGAGCTATAAATGTCAGAAATTCAATTTTGCATTCTTATTAGATACTCAGGTATCATTTTACATACCTAATTTTCTTTGAAGAGTCATCATATCCTCCGATATTTTATTCTCAAGCACTCGTGCATATATTTGTGTTATTTTAAGGGATTTATGTCCTAAGATCTTAGATACAGTTTCAATAGGTACACCATTCGATAAAGTTACAGTTGTGGCAAAAGTGTGTCTGGCCATATGCATGGTCAGGTTTTTATTGATATTACAGATGGTAGCCAATTCTTTTAAATAACTATTAAGTTTTTGGTTAGACGCAACGGGTAAAATTTTGCCTTTTAATAGTGGTTCCGGATAGTCAGCATATCTTTTAATAATTTCAATGGCGTTGGGGAATAATGGTATACTACATTGCGACTTGGTTTTGGTACGATTGATAATAATCCATTTATTACCATCATTACGCACCTGTATATGGGTGGACTTTAGCTTGGAGATATCAGAATATGCCAATCCTGTGTAGCAGGAAAAAATAAAAATATCCCGAACTACAGCAAGCCGTTCCAATACAATAACTTTAGTTTCGAGCCGTTCTAATTCATCTTTTGTTAAAAATTCTCTATGTGTTTCTTCTAATTTTACTCTAAACTGATGGTATGGATTCTTTTGTAAAAAATCCATAGAGATTGCCAAATTAATAACTCTTTTAAAATGTTTATGGTAATTCCAAGCTGTGTTTTGGTGTACTCTGTATGTAGCCTTTAAAAACATATCAAACTGATTAAGAAAGTTGTAATCTACTGATGCAATAGGCACATCTTTTTTTCTAAGTTGCTTTTTTATGAATTCAGCTAGTTTTTTTCTGGATACACGGTAATGTTTTAATGTTTCATAAGCGTAACCATGGCCAAGGTTATTCTCGATTGTTTTTAGGTAGTAGTCAAATATTTCGATGAGACCTTTTGAGTTACTTTTTCCCAAATATTCATTTTTAATATCGGTAACATCGAATTCTTTACCTGATGAAACTAGTCGATTATAAATGTCTTGAATATTCGTTTGCATTTTTCTAAGTCAGGTGTTATAAGTAAAGGCTGTTTCAGATTCCTCATTTATTAATTGCCTTACTTCATCCCAGTTTTCAGCTTTTGTGGAAATACCGGTGGAAATTTCCACTCTATTTTTATTATAAGTGATGCGCACACAAATAGGGCTGGTTCCGTTTTTTCGTACTATCTTTTTCTTGAGTACATAATTTGAATAAAACCTCATAATAACAAATTTGTGGTTTCAAGGTACCTATAAGGTACCTGCGGAAAAATGCAATGTTTTTTCCTTAAAACCAAGTTCAAAATACATCAAAATGAGTCAAAATGAATGCTGATATACAATGTGTTATCCTTCTCAAGGTACCTATTTCTTAGAATAATGACTAGGTACCTTATTTTATGGAGACTGTAAAAACGACAAAAGCGCCTAAAACATTAGTTTTAAGCGCTTTTGGTTCTAGTTGAATCTAGATGGGTGCCCAGAGCGGGACTCGAACCCGCACGCCCTAACGGACACATGGCCCTCAACCATGCCTGTCTACCAATTTCAGCACCTGGGCAAATTAAAAAAGGAAGCATTACTTCCTTTCTTAATCTTAAAGAAGATGAGCGAAAAACGGGACTCGAACCCGCGACCCCGACCTTGGCAAGGTCGTGCTCTACCAACTGAGCTATTTTCGCGATTGCGTGTGCAAAAATATAAAAAATACTTTTTTGACCATAAGATTAATATGTCTTTTTTATTCGAGCTTCAATTCTTTTTCTTTCTTAGCGTACTTTGCTTACAAAAGTACGACGAATGCTGCTCTTGCGATCTAACTTTGAGTAGAAGTCTTCAATTTGCTGAAGACATAGTTGTTTGCATGTAACTGATAAATAAGGGAAGTCTAATATCAGGTTTAGTAATTCTTCCTTTTTGTCCTGATAATGTTGAATTGAATTCTGTAATTGGTCGCAATCCACTCTAAAGCCCTGATAAATCATTTCTTCCTCCTCTTCTCCAATTATTTGTTGTCTGTATGGCGGATTACTGAATGAAGACATGTCAAAATCGAAAGGAACTGCAAACGGTGGGGTATGGGTTCCTTCTCTCAAAAGGACTACATTATGTAGTTTGGGTACAGACCAATCCTTATTACCTATCAAGTATTCAAACATGGCCATTCTAATCATTTCTTCCCTTTCCAGCTGTTCCATTGATAAATTCAATGCAGCTAAATTTTCGCATGATAGCCGCTTACTTAAGGTTTCATCATCTTCAATTAAAAAACCAATTTGCTTAATCGTATTCCCGGTATTAATATCAATATAAGTGACCCTTGTTAACCTTACGTTAAGGCTGTTTGGACTGATAATATTGTATAGTCGGTAAGCCAGATATTCTCGATAAACACTGTTAAGCATCTCAGAATTATCTTCTCTGCAATGTGTAACTAATTTTAGTTTTTTGTTATTTTCAAAAATGGAATTTGCAATTTCCTTATTCTTAAACTTTAATCGAAGAGGCGGAAAATCACAAGTCTCAGCTTTTAATCTGTAATTACCTCTAACTTTAATTTCTGACTTAATCTTGTTTAATTCAGAAGCATGATTTTCAAATGAGATTTCTCCATCGATATATTCCATATGTCGATCTCTATTAGAAATCAAATAATTGATATCAGTTCTAATAGTTAATTCGAGAGTTTCGTGTTGGCTGAATAATAAAGTATCTGCTGGTTCGGATGAATTAATACCTAATAAAGGTAGGTTACCAGTAAAAGTAAAAACGAATAATAAGAATGATAATTTAAGAATCATCTTCAACATCAGCTCCATTTATAACTTCAAAATCGGACAAAATCCCAGCTGTATTAATGGAAGAAAAATAAACCGTTAATACAGCAGTATCTTTCAAAAAATCAATGTGTCCAATTTCAACTTTGTGAATAACTAGTCCTGTTCGTTTATGCAAATCGGCCATCAGGCTTTCTTTGTTTTCAGGCCTTAATAACTCAATCTTTTCATAAACTATGGTCTTCCTTTGTTCTCCCTTATTCATCCATAGTTTTTCCATTAAGAAAGCTAAGGCAACAAATACAACATTTGTTATGAGAACTTCGGGATAAAGGTATTCTTCAAGGGAAACTGCATTTATTACGGCAATAGCTATTAGTAGAAACAAATAAGTCATTTCCCTAATTGGAATTGTCGATGTCCTGTATCTGATTATTCCAAAAATAGCGAAAAGCCCCAAAGCGAATCCCAATTCGAGCTCAACAGAGGCCAAAAAGAAAGTCATAAAAAACACCGTATTGCTAATTAGAGCAAACGTGAAAACATATTCTTTACGCCTTGCAGATGGGAAATAAATACCCCAAACAAGTATGGCCAGAACTATAAAATTAAAAACAAATCGAACAACTAAACTTAATAAAACCGAATCGTTGGTGGTTTCAAATATCATATTCATTTATTTATACCACTAACGCAAGGCGTCTGTTTTCTTTTGCCATTAAACTGTCAACCTTACGTAAGCGAGGTTTAAACCTGTTATATTTCACTCCGTCGTTCAAAGCTACAGTTCCTAGACAATATTTACTAATAGATAAGGGCAAAAAACCTTGTTCTTTTATTGTGCGTGCAAAAGTCGAAAACACGTCTTCACGATTTCTTTTTATTTCAACAATAACACAATTATTGATATTTAAATTTTTCGTATCGTTCGCGAAAGACATGTTTAGGTCAATCGTAATGCGTTCGCAAACATTCTTATTAACTAATGTTATTCGTTTAAATTCACTGGTTAATGTTGGAGACAGATCTTCTGCAAAGTACGGTGTATTTTCATGAATGAAATTTTGATTAATACCGTCTAATTGACGGTCAAATCTATCAACAGCTATTCGTTGCTTATGTGTGCGGTTTTTTTCCTTTAGCTTAATTTCAAGAAACTGATCTCCGCTTTCTGCATATTCGCGATACCTTACCTTATACCTTCGTTTTTTACCATTGTGATGTTCGTGATACATGGTAAGATTTTCAGTATCGTAATATGTGGTTTTATATGATAACAGTCGTTCATTAGCAATTTCAACAACGTCGTAATCTTCTATGTGTGAAGAAAGAGTTGATACTAATGCTTCAGGTGACAATAGAAATTTGGTATCTATTCTATTCAGCAATTTAACCCTACCCGTATCTTCCAAGTGGATTGAATCATAAAAACTTATAAGGTCCCTTACAATTTTCATATCTTAATTTTTACAATTGCTTACGTATTGTGAATAATTAAACATTGCGTTGTTTCGTCGTGCAAAAAACATATTTTAAAGGCTGAGAATTCATGATCTATATCACTTAGCCAATTTTTCGCTGACAAAATGCAAGTTGATCTATTGTATCTTGCCTATTGAATGTGTTAATGTGCAGTGAAATAGATATATACAATACATGTCAATTCATTACAAAGATCTTATAACAATTGTTAATTAATATTAATTGAAGAAATGTATCTTTTATGCATTACTTTAATTGAAAACATAACCTCAATTTTTAAACAATCATTGTTACTGTATACTCAAGCATCGCTCCAAAAGATGTAATGTCCACAATACGAGATAGGTACGGTTTTTGAGCTTCGTTTTTAATGTTCGGAAATGAACGTTTATGTGCGCATAAACGCACATCTTGTAACATAATTCACAATTTTTCTTTCATTTTCATTAACCTTATGAATGATCTACCGTATGAATACTCAATAATGCCCGTAAACTAAATATAAATGGCTTCAATATTTCAATCTATTTTTAACGGTAAGTATCCACAAACGGCTAAATACGAAGAGCAATTAGAGAGGCTTCAAGCTGATTATGTGCGTTTTAAAGAGTTCGAAAAATCTGCTCAAAATAATAGATTTCAGGAATTGGATAAACATGTTCATTCCGGAGATTTCATTAAAAAAGTAGACCAACTCAAGAATGAGAAATTTAAGGACTCGAAAGAATACCGACAGTTAAGGGAATATCATACTTTAAAAAAGTCGAGTGATCTAAAGAATTATTTCAAGTATAAAGCATCTGGATACCCTGAAAGAATCAATTCAATTAAAGAATCAGCTCAGCTCAACGAGTACAAAGAGCTTAAGGAGTTTGTTGGGAGTGATACTTTTAAGGAAGAGAAAAGTATGAAGGGATTTAAAAAGACAGATTCCTATCAACAATATAAGAAGTATAAAAGTGTTCGTAAAGCATCTGATGTAAAGTTCTATTATAAGCAAATTGATTCAGCTAAGTATAAGAACTATCTGAACATTCATGATTCAGAGCGTTTAACTTCATTTAAAAGTTTAGAGAAGTTAGTTCAGTCTCAGGAATTTCTGGCACTTAAGAGTGAATTAGAAGATCCTAAACGTTTCAAAAAATCAAAAGAATACGCTTCTATTTCTGAACTGGAAGAAATTAAAAAGTCACCTGAATTCGTTTGGTTTCAAAAAACAGCAGAGAAAAATCCGTTTGGAGATATAGGTAAGTGGAAACTAACCTTTGAAGATGATTTTGATGGTACTTCCATAAGTAAGGAAAAGTGGATTAATGGGTACTATTGGGGTAAAGCTTTGCTCAACGATGTATATGTACTTTCACATGAAAAACAGTTTTTTTGCGAAGACAATACAAGCCTTAGAAATGGTATTGCACATTTATCCACAAAAAATGAAAAGATTCAAGGTAAAGTTTGGGATGAGAAATTTGGATTTGTTCCTCGCGAATTTGAATATTCTTCAGCGCTTATAAGTACGGGGCAAAGTTATCGTCAGCAATATGGTAAAATTGAGGCGAAGGTAAAAGTTGATCATTCTGCTCCTTTGAGCCACGCCTTTTGGATGGTTGGAGAAAACATAGCACCACAAATTGATATATTCAGATTTTCAGATAAGGGTGCTAAAGGGTATACTGTTGGATGTCATAATTTAGACAAGAATGGTAAGCCATTAAATGAATTAAATTCAGTGAATGGGGCTAAATTTAATTCTGATTTTTATATCTATACATTGGAATGGTCGAAAGACAAATTAACCTGGTTTGTTAATGGTGTTAAGGTGCACGAACAAACTAAGAATGTTCCTCAAGATCCAATGTATTTTGTTTTTAGTTCTCATTTATTCGAAGAAAATTCTAAAATGAAACTTCCGGCGGAACTAAAAATTGATTGGATAAAATGCTATCAACAGACTAATTAGATATTAAATAAAGAGAAGGCTGAATTTATAAAATTCAGCCTTTTTTTTATTCCTTAGGGATTGTGAATCTATCCCAAAATTTCTTATCTGTTTCTTTACTTGAATAGTATTCTCTTGATTCAAAACCAGGTTGCATTTGTAAATAATCATATGCAATCCATTCCATGTTTATCGATTTGTCATTCTTGTCTTTGCCTTTATAAACGATCTTACTAACAAGGTATTTACCATCTTCATTTTTTCGGTAGTTGGTATAAACAGAGTACGAATATGAGTTATCGGTTTCGGATTTTAGTTTTGAGCTTCTTCCTAATAATTGATAGTTGTTGGAAACTGCTTGAATTTCGTTTCTCAAAATAGCATGGTTCTCCATAGAAATATAAACAACTCCTTTATAATCTGTAATTAATTCATCACCTGAAGTTGAGAAATCAGGCTTGTCTAGGCTATAACTAATTACCCAAACCGAATCATTGCTAAATTTCGATTTTTCTAATAGCTCAAGATTAAAATTATCAATAACTGAAGCATCCAATATATTTCCTCTTGTTCTGGCAATATCAAATTCTAATATGTCTTCAGCCCTAATAATGCCGCCCATTAAAGGTGTAATTTCATAATTATGGCGACTTTCGTCTACTTTATAATTTCTCTTTTCAAAAGCGTTACTGTACGATCTGTCTTTGTAACCGCTTTCATCATTGAAACTTAATGCAAATTCACTTTTTTTATTTTTATCGATAGTTTGAGAATAATAAACCTTTGCTGAATACGAACCAGAATAATTATCACCAATCATGTTGGCGGAGGTCTTGAGAATTCCGTACAATTGTTTCGATTCAGCCATTATTTCTACCTGACCAATACCATAACTCTGAGGGAATAGTTTAATGGTCGACGGCGTATTTTGAACCAACTCCTTTACAATTATTTCCTTTGGTTTGTAGCCAACAGCAGAAATACGAAGAACGCTATTTTCAAAATCGTTACTGGCAATAAGTTCAAATTGCCCATTAAAATCACTTGCTGTTCCCATATAGGATCCCACTATGCCTAGATTGGCAAATTCAACCGGTTGATTACTTTCAGCATCAATTACCACTCCTTTTAATGTAATATTTTGACCCTTTGCTGTAATAACACTTCCTAAAACTATTAGGAGAACACAAACTGCTTTGAGGTTTCGTATTTGCATTGTTGAACTTTTTTATATTTTTGATAAATTTATAAAACCATTTTTAAAGTCTTAGCTATGCTCAAGAATATTTTTGTTTTATTGTCAATTGCCTTGATTTTCAACTCATGTGTTGTTTCAAAAAAGAAATATGATGCATTGATGTTAGAGAAGAATGATATATCCGGTCAATTATCTGATAAGAAAAAGGAAAATAAAGAGCTAAAAAGCAATTTGGATCATGCTGTGAATGATTTTGAAACGATGAAGAGTGACTTTGGAAAAAGTAATGCTTTACGTTCAGATGAGATTGCCGATTTAATGGTAAAAGTTACTCAACTTGCTGATGAAACGGAAGAATTAAATGCAAAATTACAAGAAACCGTAGGGAAGTTTAAAGCAAAGGAGAAAGCTGGTTACATGGCTGAAGAAGAATTGCAATCAACACTATTATTATTAAGTGCATTGAAACGTGATACAGCTAATCTTAATTATACTTTAACTCAGGCTAAGCAACGTAGTGTGAGTTTGCAACAAGAATTAATGGAGTCGAAGACTAAAGTTAGTGAGTCGAATAAAAAGCAGTATGAAGCTACTAAGGCCATGGAAGCTCAGACGAAGAGCGTGAAAGAAATGGAGCAGAAATTGGTGAAGAGTCAGCAAAATATATCCGAAATTTCTACCGCGTTTATTGCTTTGCGTAAAGAGATGCTAACAGCTAAATCGAACAACAAAGCTCTGGATCCTAATCAAAATAGTTCGGTTAATAAAATTGCAAAGTTATTGGGACATTATTAAGCCAATCAGGAATCGAAATACATTAAGCTAAGTATTGTTACGGTTCCGATTAGGTACATTATTGTCAGAGGCAATCCTATTTTAAAGAAATCTTTAAAATTATAGCCACCTGGTCCGTATACCATCAGGTTTGTTTGGTATCCGATAGGCGTTAAGAAATTGGCAGCAGCAGCGAAGGATACAACAAGTATAAATGGCATTGGATCCAGACCTCCATTTTTTGCTACAGTTAAAGATATGGGGAAAATTACAGCAACGGCAGCTTTATTGGTTATGTAGGCGGCCAATACGGTAGTTATAAGATATATGCCAACAAGTAAGGAGACCCTGCCGAATGGTAAAAATACCGAAATGACAAAATTGGCTATCATACCGGCAACACCAGTCTTTATCATAGCAGTTCCAAGCGCAAGAGACAGAGCAATTATCACACCAAGATTGTAATCAATGCTTTTGGGTAAGTCTTTAGCTGAAACTACTTTAAGAATGGTTATCATGGCCAAAACGATAAGTAAACCCAAAAACAAAGGCACTAACTTTACCGCTGAAAGAAATATGGCCAAAAGTGTTCCACCAAACAAGGCCCATATTTTATAGCGCTCCGGTTTTCTTAATTCCTTTACTTTCGAGATTACGTAAAAATCGATTTCGTTCTGTAAATGACTGGAGAAATTCTCACCGGCTAATAGTAAGAGTACATCACCGGCTTTCAGTTTCACATCATCAATACCACCACGGATTCTTTCACCATTTCGATGAATGGCTAATAGGGCAGAATCATAATTACCTCTGAAATAAATTTCTTTAACCTGTTTGGTTATCAGAGAACTATTGTGTGAAATAACAATCTCAACTATTTGTGATCGTTTTAGTTTCGACATCATACCAACGGATGGTACGGTTAAATCACTATTGTCAGAAAGTAATCGAGCTATATTGTTGTGATCACCTGCAAATCGCAATAAATCACCTTCCCGTAATACGAAGTTACCTTCCCGGATTTGGAATATTTCTTTGCCTCTGCATATTTCAACAACTAACAGACCATACTTTCCTTTAATATCTACATCCTTAAGAACTTTGCCAATAAGATTTGAATTGTTCCTGATTTCAGCTTCCACCAAATATTTTCTTTCCGACTCTTTAAAATCTTCTATAGCAGTAACTCTATCGGGTAGAAGTTTGTAACTAAAGAAGTACAGGTATAAGAAACCCAGAATTAACATCGGAAAGCCAACCCAGAAGAAATCAAACATCTCTAATGGTCTTAGGTTTGGAAAGATATTCTGATCATTAACCATTCCACCCACGATTAAGTTGGTGGATGTACCAATGAGCGTAACACAACCGCCTAAGATGGCCGCATAGGATAAAGGAACCAGTAGTTTAGATGAAGATACACCGTTTCGCCTGCTCCACTGATGCACATACGGCATCATAACCGCAACGAGTGGTGTGTTATTAAGTAATGCGGAGAATCCGCCAACCCATAACATCATTCGAGCTAAGAAACTATTGTATGTTGATGATACGGGAAAAATTCGAGCAAAAAATATCTCAATTACCGAGGTTTGCCGAATGGCATCACCAAGCAGCAGTAGCATGAGAATTACAGCAACTTGTTCGTTGGCAAAACCAGCTAAAATTTCGGCTGGGGTAAGAATGCCAAAAAGACCCAAGACCATAACTGCAATGAAAAAGGTGAACGCAGCACCCATTAACTCCATGTACAATGAGACTAGGATAAATGCAATAACAACAAATACTATAATCACATCAAAGTATTGCATGTGTATGAGGTCAAATTATTATGCTAATTTTGCGTTGTTCCAGGTTTATCCTAGTATTAACAAAAATATGAATTATTAATTAATAAACGAATTTTTGCTAATGCTCACCAATGACAGGTAATAGTTTTGATTTATGAAGGACGAAAAAAGGAGAATAGAATTACTATCACCAGCTAAAAATTTGGAGTGTGGGATAAGTGCTATAAATAATGGTGCAGATGCTGTTTATATTGGTGGTCCGGGTTTTGGAGCTCGTAAACAAGCGGGTAATTCCCTTGCCGATATTGGCAAATTAGTTAATCATGCCCATTTGTTTGGAGCTAAAGTTTATTTAGCGCTTAACACTTTATTAATGGATTCGGAAATTGAAGCAGCCAATCAATTAATTCATAAAGCTTATGATACAGGTATCGATGCTGTTATTATTCAGGATATGGGGCTTCTACAAACCGATTTACCTCCAATTCCAATCCATGCCAGTACACAAACAGATAATAGATCTGTTGAGAAAGTGAAGTTTTTAGAAGATGTTGGTTTTGATCAGGTGGTACTGGCTCGCGAGCTATCTTTACATCAAATCAAATCTATTAGTGCCAATACATCTGTAGCACTGGAATATTTCATTCATGGTGCCCTATGCGTGTGTTATAGCGGACAATGTTATATGAGTGCTGCCATAAACGGACGAAGTGCTAATCGTGGAGAATGTGCACAACCGTGTCGATTGAAATATTCTTTAAGGGATAGGAATGGTGAATTATTATATAAGGATAAACACCTTCTTTCGCTTAAAGATTTGAATCAAACTCCAAATATTGATGAGCTATTAAATGCTGGAATTAGCTCTTTTAAGATAGAAGGTCGACTAAAGGATAAGGAATACGTGTCAAATATAACAGCTCATTATCGAAATCAACTGGATAAAGTTCTGGATAAGAATACAAATTTGGCTAGAGCGTCTGTGGGTGTGAGTAAGGTGCCATTTATTCCGGCTCCCGATAAAAGTTTTAATCGTGGATTTACAGAATATTTTGCACACGATAGGAAAGATCAGGTCTGGTCGATAGATTCACCAAAGGCAATTGGTGAGAAATTGGGTAAAGTTGTTAAAATCAATAAGGATTCTTTTGTAATTGATACGGAACATGAGCTTAACAATGGTGATGGTCTTTGTTTTTATTCCAAACGAAAGGATTTGCAAGGATTGAGAATTAATACCGTATCTGGTAATGTTATTTCACCAAATCAAATGGCAGGAATTCGGCTTGGGGTAGAGGTTTATCGAAATCATGATATTGCCTTTCAAAAAGAAATACAGAAAACCGAAAGCAAAAGAGAAATCGGACTTGATATAGTATTAAAAGAAAGAGAGAAGGTTTTAAACCTGACTATTACAGATGACAGCGGAATAATTACTTCTTCTGAATTATCAATTTCAGATGCTGAACCAGCACAAAATATTCAAAAATTGAGTGATCAATTGCATAAGCAATTAGGGAAGCTTGGCAATACACCATATTATGCCAAAAACATTAGTTTAGACTTTGATGACCATTGGTTTGTTCAAATGTCGAAGATAACTGAATTAAGAAGGCAAATAATTGAACAGCATTCATTAGAAAGGCTGCGAATTAATGCTCCAAAAGAATTGGATTTTAAGAAAACCAACATCAAATTCCCAAGTGAGCAGCTTGATTTTAAAGCTAATGTCACCAATAAAAAGGCAGAAGAGTTTTATAAGCAACATGGTGTTTTGCAAGTTGATTGGGGATTTGAAAAGAATGCGCCCAAACATAGCATTGAAGTAATGCGTACTAAACATTGCCTGCTCT
The DNA here is from genome assembly GCA_947503525.1 of uncultured Carboxylicivirga sp. Lineage (GTDB taxonomy): Bacteria > Bacteroidota > Bacteroidia > Bacteroidales > Marinilabiliaceae > Carboxylicivirga. The sequence continues at coordinate 194,552 of CANNEA010000003.1, forward strand.
TTATGGATGGCAAATGCCTGAAACATCATCCTCAAGCCAATAAGTTATTGCCATTGACTTTATTTAACGAAAAGGATCAATATACTCTGGATTTCGATTGTAAGGCTTGTGAGATGAAGATCTTTAAAGATTAAATTCTACAGCATTAAAGTGGTTGATCATAAGGTTATTTCATTGCATTTTTTATAAATTGCATGTACATCAAATCCATGCAAAAATGAGCAAATCAAAGGTGAATCGCAGATCTTTCTTCAAATTGGCTACAGTGGCCGGAGCAGGAGCTGTTTTAGGACATCCAAAATCTATCTTAGCTGCACCAACCTTTCAGGATGAAGTGCAAAAGCCAAAAACTAATATTGATGATGCTTTAAAATATCCACGTAACGAGAATTCTCTGCCTGGAAAATATCCCGGGCAAGTCGTTCAAATTACAGATGTGAAAAGTGTTATTGATAATCAACCGCAGGAAGATGTAGCCTTTAAAATGATTGAAAAAGCCATGTTGGATTTAAGTGGTGAAAAGAATCTGAAGAAAGCCTGGAAGCAGTTTGTAAAGGATGATGAAATAATAGGCTTGAAAGTAAATCCAGTTGCAGGAAAACTTTTGACAACCAGTCATGCTGTTGTTCAGTCAATTGTTAAACATTTGGAGTTAGCGGGTATAAAGAGAAGTAATATTGTTATTTGGGACCGGCGCTTAATGCAATTGCACGAGACTGGATTTACTGAAGAAAATTATCCTGGAATTGTGATTAATGGAACGGAGCAGCAAGATAAGGATGGTGGTTTCTTTGATAAGGATGGTAAATTGTATGGCGAGAAAATGATTGATAAAGAGTGGTATTATTATGCCGATGTGGAAGGAGAATATGATGAATATACCATGCCATATATGATTAACGGAGGCAAATATTCTTATTTCACGAAGATCTGTACACAGGAGGTTGATAAAATCATAAATGTGCCTATTCTGAAGAATGCAGGTGCAACAACAACTTTATGTCTGAAAAATTTGGCATATGGCTGTATAAGTAATACCGGAAGACTGCACAAGCAATTGTGGGCTGATACCTGCGCTCAGGTTTGCGCTTTCCCGCCAATTAGGGATAAGGTGATTTTAAATATTGTGGATGGATTAAAAGGTTGTTTTAATGGAGGACCAGCTGCAAATCCGCAATTCTTTTGTAATTACCATACTATTCTTGTTGGAACAGATCCGGTTGCCATTGATCGAATTGGACATGATATTGTAGTTAAAAAGCGAATTGAAGAAGGTATTCAAGAAGAAGATAAGATTGATCGTCATGGTTTCTTGGAAATGGCTCAGGATTTAAAACTTGGTGTAGCGGATATAGATAAAATAAAATTAAATAAGATTACTGTTTGAGAATGATAAAAATAATTACTGCGATTACAGCGTTCTTGTATATGCTTGTGAATGTTAATTTGTTTGCTCAAAATGAATTAAAACCAAATTCTGAACAAGTTTATGGAGCCGATGCTCTATATGGCTATATGAATGGAGGCTCTGAACTTTATAAGGAATATGGTTTCAGGAAATTAACAGTGCAAGAATATGTAGTAGAAGGGGAGTTGGTTACGGCAGAATGCTACGAAATGGAAAGTCCGCTTATGGCCTTTGGAATTTATTCGGTTAATATCTACAAATGTGCGAATTGTATTGATCTAAATTTGGAAACAAGCTGTTGTAATCCCTACCAAGTTCAAGCTTATATTGGCAACTATTACTTCTCAATTATTAACTCTTCTGGAAGTTCAGCTGGTCAGGAGGCCAATGAAAAGGTTTTTAAGTATTTACTAAGGGTTAATGAGTATGATAAAGCATTTGAGCTTCCTTCAGGTATTACTGAGTTAGATGGCAAAAGCCTATTCTATTTAAATGGAGAACTTTCTATTGCTAATAGAGCATCCGGATGGTTGAATGTTTTCAGGCAACTTAAACTGGAGAGTTGTTATCTTATTAAGTTGAACAATTCAAAAGCAAGTATTCTTGTTTGTTCTTCTAATAATAAAGTAAAATTAGATAGTTATACTGATGAAACAATTCTTAAGAAAGAAAGGGCAGACTTTATTTATCTGATGCGGAATCCTGAGGAGGATGATCTGGCAAAAAATGTTTTCGAAGCGATATAAGAAAAAAGCCGTCTTTCGACGGCTTTTTTTATTTTGTGATTAAATTAATGTCATCCATTAATTTATCCTTATATGATTTTCCAATTGGAATGATCTTAGAACCTCCTTCATGAATAATAACTACGGAGTTGTCTTCAATCACCTTAATTTTGTTGATGTTGACGATAAAGGATCTATGAACTCTTACATAACGATCCGGAGGCATTTTTTCTGAAATGGCCTTCATTGTGAAATGGATGGTATATTTATCCTTGAATGTGTTGAGTACAACATAGTTTTCAAGGGCTTCAATCCATAAAATGTCATCGTACTTAACTCTAACTAAGGAGCTGTTATTCTTAATGAAGATTTCACTGCTTTCTCTCGAAACAGTTTCACTTTCTTCAAATCTTTCTTTCGCTCTGTTAACTGCTTTTATGAATCTTCCGTACTGAACAGGCTTTAGCAGGTAATCAGTTACATCGTACTCATAAGATTCCATAGCATATTTCTCCTGCGAAGAATATACGATAACCTGAGGTAACTCATCCAACGACTTAAGAAAATCAATGCCGCTCATTTCAGGCATTTCAATATCAAGAAAGATGAGATGAATGGATTCATTTTCAGAATTAGATAGAAAATTGATTGCACTCACCGCACTATCAAAACTATCAACATGGTTTAATCCATCCGTTTTATCAATGAACTCCTGGATTATTTTTGTTGAAAGTTTATCGTCATCTATAATAATGCAATTCATAGAAACTGTTTTTTGCCAAATTTAAAAAAATATCACCATTAATAAAGAGAAGGAGTTAAAAAATGTAATATTATTTACCTTCTTTATTTCTTTCATAAAATTCTTTAACCACCAGGTCGCATTTCTTTATCGATTTTTGCAACCAATCAAAGTGAATATTTTGTGATTCCTCTTCCGTTAACTCCCAATTGATATCACTTTGTCGTAATCGATGTGTTAAATGATGAATAGAAACAGCCGCTGCAACAGAAATGTTCAAACTTTCGGAATATCCAAACATTGGAATTTTAATAAAGGCATCCGCTTCTTCTTTTACAATATCAGATATTCCTGTGAATTCTGTACCAAACACAAGTGCTGTTTTACAATCTTCAATGGGATACTGCTCAAGATCAATATCATTATCATGCGGGGAAGTAGCCACAATTTTATATCCTTTACTTTTTAGCTCCTGAATGGCCTGTCTGCTATTATTTTCATTTTCATTGTACTTGTTGATGGTTAACCATTTGGTTGAACCAATTACAACTTTTGGATTGATGTCGAATTTATTTCTGTTCTCAATCACATGAACATCTTGAACTCCAAAGCAATCGCATGTTCTTAAAACAGCACTGGCATTTTGGGTTTGATAAATATCTTCCAAAACAACGGTTAGATATTTCATACGATGAGACAGTACTTCGCGCATCTGATCTCTTCGTTCTTCAGTCATTACTTCTTCAAGAAACTCAATTAGGGCTTTTTTCATATGATTATAATTTACTTTCATTTGCCATATGGAACTCTCAAGTAAATTTGATCATCCTCCTGTGTGAAAATTTGGATCATCAAATTTACATGCTCGTTTCATGTATTACTTTCAATGAAAAACTTTCACATAAAAATGTTATCACAAAAAAAAGAGAGCACTTAAGTGCTCTCTAAATATTTTTAGTTGCCTTTGTAAATTAGTTGATAGACTCACTTAGTTCGCTACCAGCCTTAAATTTAACAACCTTTTTAGCAGGAATTTCAATTTCCTTACCCGTTTGAGGGTTTCTACCTGTGCGAGCACTTCTTTCAGATACACCAAAAGAACCAAATCCTACTAACGCAACACGACCACCAGATTTCAATGAATCACCTGTTACTTTAATAAAAGCATCTAAAGCTTTTTTAGCGTCTGCTTTTGTAATTTCCGCTTCCCCAGCAATTGCATCGATTAATTGAGCCTTGTTCATAATACTCCTTTTAATTATAGGGTTAAATACTAAATAATTCTTAAACTTTCCTCTACAAATATAGAGTATTTCTAATGTTTACCAAATCTGAGCAATGAAATTTGCAAAAAAATGTACCATTTAAATATTTTGTGTTAATTGGCAATATTTGATTAGATGTTTCTATCTTTAAAGTACTTATGGAATAGAAGTGAATTTTTAGCAAAAATCTTTACACTTAATATTGAGTATTTGAGATCATTTGATTTTACATTGAATTGTAAAGCATGGTAATTATGTTATCTAAATATGTATAAAGTTATTTTTCACCTACCATTATTATCTATTTTTCATTGCTCAACTTTACAAGCATTTCATTATATATCACGATTATTGGTTTAAATGTTTTCATTTTGGGGTATCAAACAAAAGGTATTACTTTCGTAGTACATATTCAATGCTTTATTTAAGCATTACTTTTCAGTGTATTTTAATCATTAATTAATGAAGATAACAGACCTTTCTAAATATGATAATTCTTGGTTTAATACTGGTGCTGGAGGTGTTAAACGAACATTGTGGTTTTTTATAAATGCATTGTTTTTTATTAGTCCTTTAAATCCTTTTTCCGGTATTAAAGTCAGACTGCTTCGGCTGTTTGGTGCAAAGATTGGTAAAGGTGTAGTTATAAAGCCTTCGGTTAATATTAAGTATCCCTGGAATTTGGAGATTGGTAATTATTCTTGGATCGGGGAAAAGGTATGGATTGATAATCTAGATTTGGTATCAATAGGAGAAAATTGTTGTTTATCGCAAGGAGCATTGCTTTTAATTGGTAATCACGATTATAAAAAGGAAACCTTTGATCTTATTGTAGAGCCAATTTATATTGAAGATGGGGTATGGGTTGGCGCAAAAAGCATAGTTACAGGAGGAGTGACTTGTGCTAATCATTCCGTTTTAGCTGTCAATAGTGTCGCATCATCCAACCTGGAACCATTTGGAATTTATAGAGGTAATCCTGCAATTAAAGTTAAAACACGACGATTAGATTAGGAATTAAGCCATGACGGTAATTTTGCAGGCGAAGGTTTCGAACCATAAAAATAATCATCCAGCTTAACAGCCCAGTATCTGAAATTTGGAAAATTTTTAATTGTCCATCTTACCAGGTTATGTAATGCATTATTAGGGTGGGCATAAGGACAGGTACTCATGCATCGTCCACAGTCGGTGCCTGCTGTGGCCCAATATTTAAAACAAGCATCTGAATTGATTTTCCATCGTTTAACTCCTGAAATCAGTTCCTGATCCTGGTCTGAAATGGCTTGTGCCGGACAATTAGTTGCACATTTCTTACATTTTTCACAGAAATCTTCTACACTATCATCAAATTTTCTTTTATCTGTTGGTAGTTCCATATTGGTGCTAACAACTCCAATTCTCATTCTAGGACCTAGCTCTTGTCCCATCAATAATCCCATTCTACCAATTTCGCCTAAACCAGCATCTCGCGCTACAAGTGGAGCAACTACCTGATAGTTGCCATCAATATGTGCCCTTGCTTCATATCCATTTTGACGTATGAAATCAGCTAATTGCACCGCTATTACACCTGCTTGTAGATATCTGCTTGCAGATTCCATAATTATTGAACTTGCCGGAGCAGCGGCAACCATATCATGTTGCATTTCTACGGTAAAGGCTATGCCAACTGAATGAGACGCTTCAATCTTTTTACCATATCTATCACCACGACCTCCAACTGAATACCAGTGATAATCTTTTAATTTGGTGTAACCAACCGAAATTACACCATTACGTTTTAACCATTCATCAATAAATGGCTTAAAAGATGTCGTTTTTTGTTTAGTATTGATTTGTTTCACGGGGCCGTCTACCAACGAATGAAGTAAATCGACGGTGTGAAATGTGGAGCAACTGGCTTTGTATGGGAACGGTTTATAAAATTTTGACTGTTCAGATAAAAGACCCGGAAGTGACCTGAATTGATTATCATTACTTAGGTGTTCCGGATACTCCTTGTAGTAATCATCAAATCTTTGGGTATCAGGTTTTAGTTCATTGCGCGCAAACATTATGGTTCGTTCATCAATTTTCCCCAAAGGAATGTTTTCTTTTCGCCTTGAGAAAAAGTATGCTGGAATAAACAGATATAGGCAAAACAAAACTAATAGAATTGATAATGTAAACGATACCCATTGAATGGTAGTATTAAAAGTAAAAAATGGAAGGATAAATGGAATGCTTAAGAGTGATGTGAATAAGGCTTTCCATGCTGTTTTGTATCTGTGCTCACTAATGGATGTTACGCACATAAACAAGGTGAAGAGAATAAGAGTAATTCCAATAGCAACAGGTAGAATTTTGAAGAACTCCATAGATTTGATTTTGTGTCCGTTTAAGGTGCTAATTTAATTAGATTGTCATTGAAAATAACTGTCTTTTGTCAATCTCATGAATTTAATTAGTTGGTTCTGAGGAATTCAATTTTTACAGATTCTACTTTTTCTAACCTACTATTAATTGATGGAACTTTGGATTGTGGGCAACTCCATTCAATAGCGCATCTAAGATCAAAATCCTGTTTGTGTATTGTCGGATTTTCCTCCTTCATTATTCGCATAACATCGTTCAATACACCATAGTCAAAGTCAATTCGGTAAACATCATTAACTGTACAGTCAATAATGGAGCCATTGGCAATGGCATCAATCGTAGCTTCTTTATAGGCATGGATTAGTCCACTTGTTCCAAGTTTTGTGCCTCCAAAGTATCTGATTACTACCACAAATAAATTTGTTAACTCATGCGATTTAATTTGACCCAATATAGGTTTACCTGCTGTTCCTGAAGGTTCACCGTCATCGTTGGCTCGAAATACTTTTCCATCAACTCCAAGTTGGTAAGCAAAGCAGTGATGACGAGCATCGTAATGTTCTTTTTTTAATTCTTTAAGATGTTCTTTTATTTCATCTTCTGAAAAAACAGGGTAGGCGTAACTAATAAACTTACTTCCTTTTTCTTTGTAAATTCCTTCTGAAGGTTCTTTTAGTGTTTTGTATTTATCACTATCCGGCATGCTTTACTATTCTTCTTGTGTGCTTCGAAATTAGTAAAATCTCTTTCGTCAACAAATATGGTATTTTATCAACTGTATATAATTGGTTGTTTATGTAATTGTGGAATAGTAGTTTTATGCTTAAAATCGGAAAATATGATATTGAATAAATGGAGTTTATTAGTTTTTATTTCAGTATGTATCCTTGTATGTTCATCTTGTGATTTAGGGGATAACATTAAAAAACAAGAAGCGGTAAATGTTCCTTCTCAAGAAATTAAAGAACTCATACTAACTCAACTTGATTATTCACGTCAATGTTGGAATTCAGGTGATATGGAAGGGTATATGCGTGTGTACCATAACTCCGACTCCTTATTATTTATGGGACCTAATAAAATAACACGTGGATGGAAACAAACATTAGTGAACTATAAAAAAGGATACCCGGATGACAAAACTCGGGGATATCTGAAATATACATTTGCTCATTTTAACCAATTATCTGACGATTGTGTTTTAGTCATTGGACGATTTTATTTAGATAGAGAAATAGGTAATGCAGAAGGTAATTTTTCGTTAATTTGGAAAAAAATAAACGGGGAATGGAAAATTATTCAAGATCATAGTTAAAGTCCATAACTCAACAAACAATAATTCGCATGACAAATTTTAAGGAAGATTTGATGAAGGTAAAGGCCTTCGTATTTGATGTTGATGGAGTGCTGTCCACGCAAACCATCCCAATGAATGCAGAGGGTATACCTATTCGTTCGGCAAATATAAAGGATGGTTTTGCAATTCAATTGGCCATTAAAATGGGTTATGCTATTGCCATTATTAGTGGAGGGAAAACTGAAGCTGTACTAAAACGATATAATGGACTTGGGGTAAAGGATGTTTTTCTTGGGATTTCGAATAAAGTACCGGTTCTTGAAAAATGGTTGCTTGAGAATGGGGTTAATGCTGATGAAGTAATGTATATGGGCGATGATATTCCTGATTTCCAAGTGATGAAAATGGTGGGTGTTCCGGTTTGTCCATCTGATGCAGTTGAAGAAATTAAATCATTGTGTAAGTACATCTCGGATAAGAAAGGCGGTGAGGGAGCAGCACGCGATGTTGTTGAACAGGTTATGAGAGTGCATGGAAAATGGGCTTTAAACACCAATGTAAAATCGTGCTAATTAATAATATTTAGGTATTTTGCAGTTGATAATTAAATGACAAAAATGGCCTATTTAAAACTGATTAGATATAAGAATTTAATAATAATTGCGCTGTTGCAAATATTACTGCGATATGCGCTTTTGTTGCCAATACTTGATTCGTACGATATTCAGCCGGTGCTTTCTGATTTTCGATTTGCGCTGGTTGTATTAGCAACAGTACTTTTGGCAGCTTCCGGTTATGTTATCAATGATTATTTCGATATTAGAATTGACCGAATTAATCGGCCTGAATCAGTTGTGGTTGGGCGAAAGATAAGGAGAAGAACAGCTTTGTTCCTTCATGTTTTATTAACTTTTTCAGGTATTCTTATCGGTTTGTTTTTGGCATATGTGTCACGTAAAGAAATTTATGCGCTTTTTTTCATTACCGTGCCGGTAGTGTTATGGTATTATAGTACAACTTTTAAGCGCCATATTTTAATTGGGAATTTAATTATTGCCATGTTTACTGCCATAGTTGCCCTACTGGTTGTTTCAGTAGAATTTGCAATGCTTTCAAGGGCACATGGAATGCAAATACTACAAACCGAAGCGTGTTCTACAGCTTGGTTTTGGACTAGTGGGTTTGCCTTGTTTGCTTTTATTACCAATTTTGTTCGTGAAATAATTAAGGATGCAGAAGATATAAAAGGTGATAAAGCCGTTGGATGCAGAACTTTGCCAATAGCCTTGGGCATATCTTTAACAAAAATTTTTGTCCTATTAATTGAATTAGCTTCTATCCTTATTTTATGGTTGATCTACTTTTTTATTCCCCAAATAATGGATATTCCCTATGTAACTATCTATTTTATTGTGGGACTTAGCTTGCCACATTTTATCTTAATTGTTTTATGGATGAAAGCTACCACATCTAAACAGTTTTATCATGTAAGTACCTTGGGCAAGGTAATAATGCTTTCCGGTATATTATTTCTATTGTTGGCAGGACAAGCATTTTAGTTCGTCTTATTATACTGATTCAATCTCAAACCTTATCGATGTCATAAACTGGCAGAGTTAATTCATTTATATTTGTATTTTAAACTATAGCATGCTTAAAGATAAGCTTTCGAATTATAAAATTATTTTGGCTTCTCAGTCACCCAGAAGGCAAGAGTTGTTAGGTCATTTGGATATCCCTTTTGAAGTGCTGATAAAGGAAGATGTTGAGGAAGTTTATCCTTCTGAATTGGCTGTGCATGATGTGCCTACTTTTCTGGCAGAACTAAAGTCGAAACCTTATCAACTCGATTTGCAGAATAATAATTGGATTGTTATAACGGCTGATACTATAGTTGTTTGCAAGGATCAAATTTTGGGGAAGCCAAAGGATAGAGAGGATGCTATTAGAATGTTATCAATGCTTTCGGGTAAAGAACATGAAGTTATTACGGGCGTTTGTTTGAGTTCGAATGGCCGGAAAAAATCGTTTTCTATAAGCACGAAAGTTGTTTTTAAGTCTTTAAGTAAAGAGGAAATTGAATATTATGTAGATAACTATCAACCGCTGGATAAAGCAGGTGCCTATGGTATTCAGGAATGGATTGGAATGGTAGGCATTGAGCGCATTGATGGATCCTATTTTAATGTGGTGGGTTTACCTGTTCAAGCCCTTTACAACGAGTTAGAAAAATTTATAAATTAATCAGAGATACAATGAGAAAATTCCTATTGAGTTTAGCCACAATAGCATTACTTCATGTGCATACAAAAGCAGATGAAGGAATGTGGATACCAATGCTATTGCAGAAGTATAACATTGAACAGATGCAAGAAATGGGTTTTAAACTTACTGCTGAAGATGTATATAGTGTGAATCAGGCCTGTTTAAAAGACGCTGTTGTAATCTTTGGAAGAGGCTGTACGGGAGAATTAATTTCTAATAAGGGATTAATTGTAACAAACCATCATTGTGGGTATGGTCAGATTCAGTATCACAGTTCGGTTGAAAATGATTATTTGACCAATGGCTTTTGGGCAATGTCACAAGAAGAGGAGTTGATCAATCCTGGATTGTCGGTTACTTTTCTAAAGCGAATGGAAGAGGTCACAGATAAAGTATTGGATGGAGTGAGTGAGGATATGACAATTGCTGAACGCAATAAGGTGATTAATAAAAATATTGCCAGCATTAAGAAAGACGCCATTAAGGACACACACTATCAAGCAGTTTTAAAACCTTTTTTTCATGGTAATCAGTATTTCTTATTTATCAATGAAGTATATAAAGATGTACGTTTAGTTGGAGCACCTCCGTCTGCCATAGGTAAATTTGGTGGAGATACAGATAACTGGATGTGGCCCCGTCATACCGGTGATTTCTCATTATTTCGTATTTACGCTGATAAAGACAATAAACCGGCTGAATATTCTAAGGACAATGTACCTTATCAGCCAAAGCAACATTTCTCAGTTTCGATGAAAGGTGTTGAAGAAGGCGACTTTACTATGGTATTTGGTTATCCGGGAAGCACCTATCAATATGTGCCTTCATACCACTTGGAAATGTTAACCGAAACCATTAATCCAAAGTTGATTGATGTACGAACAGAAAAGCTGAATATTTTAAACCGTTATCAGGAGGCTGATCCTCAGGTTAGAATTCAGTATGCTGCTAAGAATGCCCGTATATCCAACTCATGGAAGCGCTGGATTGGCGAAAACCGAGGCTTGGAAATATTGGATGCTATTAATAAAAAGCAAGCTTTTGAGGCTGATTTTATAAAGTGGACTAAAGCTGATGCTGAGCGTAGTGGTAAATATGGAAAGTTGTTGGAAGAGTACAAAGACTTGTATGTGAATTATACCGAATTCCGTTTGGCTAAGGACTATATTTCAGAAATTTTGTTCCGTAATGGAATTGAAATTGCCTCAATGGCGAGTAAGTTAAACGAGTTAATGGTTTTGTATGTAAATGCTGAAGAAGCTGGTGCAGAAGTGGATAGTGAGCTATTAAGTGAGAAGAAAAGGAAACTGCTCGAGAAAACTGATCTTTTCTTTAAGAATTACCATAAGCCCATTGATCGCGAATTAGCTATTAAGCTATTGACGATGTTTGAGGATAATGTTCCAAATAAATTTCAGCCTGATGTTTATAATACCATTAAAAATAAATATAAAGGTGATGTAAGCAAATACGTTGATAACTTATTTAAGAAATCATTATTTGATGATAAGGATATTGTTGTTGATTTTATCAATGGATTTAATGCCAAATCCGGCAAGAAATTAATGAAGGATCCGGCTTATCAGTTATATATGAGCTTTACTGATGTATATGGTAATGTGGTTTCAAAGAAAGCTAAAGAATACCTGGATAAGATAGATAAGTTAAATAAATCATATATGGCGGCTCAGATGGAGTTTCAATCTGATAAGACTTTCTATCCGGATGCTAACTTTACATTACGTGTTTCATACGGTAAAGTGGGAGGTTATGATGCACGAGATGGCGTGTATTACGGCCATCAGACTACGCTTGAAGGCATAATGGAAAAGGACAATCCTAATATCTACGATTATCGTGTGCCAGCAAAGCTTAAGGAATTATATAAAAATAAGGATTATGGAGCGTACGAAGTAAATGGATCAGTACCTGTTTGTTTTGCCGCAACAAACCATACTACAGGCGGAAACTCCGGAAGTCCTGTGTTAAATGCGGATGGTCATTTAATTGGAATTAATTTCGACCGGGCATGGGAAGGCGTTATGAGTGATTTAATGTTTAATCCTGACCAATGTCGTAATATCTCATTGGATATACGTTACGTATTATTTATTGTAGACAAGTTTGCCGGAGCGGGTTATTTATTGGAAGAAATGGACATTGTTGAATAATTCATAGCAAAGGATTTATTTGTTAGATTTTTCTTAATAAAAATATATAAGGCGGTTTCGGTAACGAAATCGCCTTTTTAGTTATTTGTGTTGTGTTTTTATCGTCTTGAAAATGATGAGATTATAAGTTATTTTGGTATATTGGGTTGAGTTCGTTGTTAATTCGCAGGAATCTTCACGAATTCGTTATTCAAAATCGGCTGTATTCAATAACCAAATCCAATATCATGCAATTAGAAAGTGCCCCCAGAACTGTTCTAAGGAAAGAAGCTCGAGAATTTATCGATTTGTACGCCTCCCTTGGAGAAAGAGCGGAAGTTTTGTTACCGGGTTTTATTTTCGATAACCTTAAAACCTTCGTTAAATTATGTCTTGAAGAGCCCAATGATCCCGCTCGACAGCAGGCTGAGATTCAAAAGTATCTTTTAAAGTTTCGTGAAGAAATTCCAGGATATGTTGATGTATCCTTAATGCTATTTCCTCATGAGGATTCCAAGGCGTTTATATATAATTCGCTAAAACGAAAGTTTAATGAGAAGGCAGCGGCTTATATTAACACTGAAATGGTGAATGAACAGGAAAAGAGCGAACTGAGTAATATTCTTAATACGCATGACTTTTCGGTTGGCACGCCTCCGGTAACTGATAAAACAATTAGTTTTTTGTCGAAGATAGTGGTTGGAGACTTACTGCAGGATCTTCGCCGATTCAGAGATGTGATTGGGGTAATTGGAGATATAGATGAGGCCCATTGGAACTATTTAATGGATACTTTGGAGCAGCTGATAAACCAAAGTACCCATTATACAACTAAAGCTGAAAAGGATAATTTTTTACACCGTACCGAATGGGCGGTTAATTTTAAAGGACTAAACGGACTGATACGCACGGTAGTGTCTGGTAATTCAGATATAGCCGTTGACCTATTAAAAGGAGATGTGTTTGGAGCGGATTGTGTTAAGGTAGTTGAAGGAATCAGCGGAGATGATTTGTTTTTACAGATGCAGAAGGACACCTCAAGTGTATTTGCTGTTAAGGTAAAACATATGCGTAAGAACATTTTTGCTGGTAGCAGGTGGTTTGCGATGCTTTCGCGATTGGTTATTATTGATAATTCTCCGGAATCGATGGCTTCAAATACATCATTGGTGTTTAGCTTTCATAATGGCATAATAAATACCCTTAATAAAGTACATACTAAAAAGCTGGGGGCGCCTGCAAATACTCAGTTGAATCTTCGATTGATTCTGGAAAATGTTAATGCAAAGTATTTGCTTGAGTTTAAAAATTTATTGGAAAACAAAATAAGTGAATACAACGATGAACTCAAAGAACTAAAAACAGAACAATTAGGGGAGGTAGATGATGTAGTTAAAAATACCAATCTATTTAAGTTCGATGGATTTACGCGTCAGATACTGAAAGATCGTTATTCCTTGCAGATGCTTCGTGATTTCATAGTTTTTATTCAAAACACATGCGACGAGAAACTGAGAAAGGAACAGAATAAACTATTGATTGACCAATTTGAACATCTGGTTTCTAAGTACTTTTATTCGTCTAACACAAATTTGAAAATTGCCACAGTTTTAGAAGGAGGGGGGCGGAATCAGATAAAAACTTATGGTGAATTTCTACAAACCCGTCAGATAAAACCTCTCAAGCCTGAAATAAGGAAGAGGTGTAAAACCATTATTGATTTCATACCTGATAATTATAAACGAACATTACATAATCATTTTCATAAAAATTTTGGGGTGAATCTATTTCTGGAGAAATATCAGAAATACATCACTAAGGTAGATAACGAATCAGATAATAAGGGGCGATTTCGAAACGTATTAATAGATCTTGGGGTATTTAAGGATTTCCAGAAAAGAGAAACTGACGAACAAGAAATTATTAAAGGTTTTATAAGTGATTTGGGCAATCTGGATAAGACTTCGATTGCTGATGACGTTCAAATGATTATTCGTGACTTGTTGTTTTTTAAGGATAAAAGCCCCAAGCCATATATTATTTACAATAAGGTTTTATCATGGGAATACACCGACCTTTTTGCTGATGATAAATTTGATATTAATCCTTTTGATATTGAGATTGAAAACCTGGATGATCAACGAATCGATTATGAGCGCATTCACAAAAAGTTGTCTCGTATAAAAAACACCCTTCAATTATTTGATGCAACCGGTAATTTATGGGATCGGTTTTGTGAAAATACCAGCATCATCGTAAATGATCCATCTAACCCAACGGGTTATTCTGATTTTAATGATGAGCATTTAATCAGTTTCTTAAAGTTCATCAATAATAGTAAAATCACCTTGCTGTTAGATGAAGCCTATACCGATAGTGTAAAAATAGCTTCGGATGAATTACCAAAGTGGCGAAGTATCTCACGCTATGTTCTTAATAACGAAAATGTATATTCCAAGATCAGGGTGGTTTCATCATTGTCTACCACCAAAAACCTGTCGGGTGCAGGTGATCGTTTAGGAGCTTTAGTGGCGACGCCGGAAATGAAAGCGGTAACAGATTTTGCCAAAAAACGCAATTCAGCAAATAAAGGAAACAGCTGTTCTTTGTATTTCTTAAATAGAATTCTTCAAGTAGGTATAGAGGCCAAAAAACTTAAGGATTCCATGGAATCGGAATTGCCTAAAAATGCCTCAAGGAGCAAGATTAATAAATTAGTTGAAGGTTTTATTGTCGCACAGGTTGCTGAAAAACCCAAAACGAGCCGTAGCCTTTTAAAACCACTTAGTGAGTTTGAAGGAAGTCCATTACATTTATATTTATTAGATGAATTAGTATCCTTATCAAAACTTGATATATTGGGATTACCTGATGATTTTAAATATAAAGATGTCCCCTTCTTTATTTACTATCACAAGGAACTGGTTAAGGGATTAAACCAATTTAGAGTTAATAAGAATTTTCGAAAGGAATCAAATAAAAGATTAAGACTTGCTAAAAAACTTGCGACACAAGTAATTGATGAAATGGGAATGGATGACGTTTCGGTTCTTGAATCGGATGGAAGTTATCTTTTTAATCTTTATTTCACCGATTTCGGAACGTATAACGATTTGGAAGAATTCTCAAAGGTAATAGCCGCAGAAAGAGGTATTTCTGTTTTGCCATATAGGACTGGCGTGGTGCGCTTTTCTTTGGGCGGTTTTATTGATGGTTCCAAAATGAGTTATGAAATATTTGAAAAAGAAATTGTAACAGCATTAAAAATTTATCTTAGCTACTGGAGGGTGTTTCGCGCCTTGCGCATAAAAACAGACAAGTATGTTGAAACATCCATGGTGCTGCAGCAAATGTTTGAGGTGAAATCAGATCGGGATTTCCTTAATATCTTATTGATTGATTATCAACTAATACTTGGTGTCAAGAAATCGATTAATTCCTCATTGAAAATTAATGAAAATCGCTCGCTTTATCATACTTCGCCTCAAATAAGTGGTGTTACAATTACATCTATTGGAGATTCAAAAAATTCAGTAATTGAATTTTCAGGCGATGTGGGGGATTGCAGAAACGTTGAGGAATTTATTCAAAGTTCGGCTTTTACTAAAATTTACGAGAATCTTTTACCACAGATCTATAAGAAGATTCCACAGATTAAATATTTAAATTTTAATACTGTCGCTTCGCGTTATAGCAAAGCCACAATTTTAAAATACATCCATAACAAAAAAACCTTTCATCCCAATCATTTTGTATTAGATGATCCTGAAGAGAAAAATACGATGCGGGAAATTCTAATAGAAATCGAACGCCTTTTGTTTTCGGATGAAAAAATGAAGATCCTGACTTTGAAAGCCAGTGGTGATTATAATATGGATGTGGCCCGTTTAGAAGGGGTTAATATGGTATTGAAAAAGCATATACAAGAAATACTTCTTCATTTCAATTTGCCATTTGAACAAGCCAGTATTGAACCAAGTCGTAAGGAAATAGTTAAGACGGCCTGTGAAATGTTTAATGAAGTTACGGGTATAAAAGATTCTGAATTAAACCTTGAAAAATATTTAAGTCAATTTTTTGAATCATTGAGTGAAGATCCTCGTTTTGTTCAGGTGCCAATGTCAATGCGTTGTCTTGGTATCATCATCGACTCAGTTAAAAAACGCATCTTCTCTGATGAATTAAGTGTATATGAAAAAGTACTTTATGTATATCTTCTTCAGCATGAAAATTCATTTTACAGACATTCATTAAATAAATTAGAATATCTACAGAAAAAAATAGATGCGGTTTCAGACAGTGAACTTAAAGTTTACACTGAGAATATAATTAGCGAAATATTACCTCAGGAGATGAATGATATTATGCGCTACATTATTCGTAAGAAGGATATTAAAATTCCGCAGGATAAGCTTTATGAGGTTACACAGAAAGTAGTCAATTTTATTATTGAGGTTCAGAATTTAACCAAAGGCACTTCTTATTATCAACGCTATGCACATACCTTAATTAAGGTAGTGGAAGTGCATTTTAGTCGTCAGAATTCGAGTGTGAACCAATTGATTCAACATGGAGTTTCGCTCTATCGTCATTTTGAGATGGAAGATAAAACCTTGGAGAATTACGAGAATGGTTCTTTGAATTGGATCAATGAATTAATGACAAAATGTGGAGTTGTATCAGTTGAACAACCTATTCAAAGGCATACAAGAATAGTAACAGACGCAAAGAAACGTGAATATCCATTCCATAAAATCGATCGATCAGAGGAAGTGTCGGATTATTTAATTGGTATGAATGAGGGATCGTCAAAACATAATTACTTAAAATCTATTGCAACAAAACCAAGCTCTAAATTTTTCGAGCGTCGTTTGGCAAGTTTTGTTGCCAATATGGATCCGGATGATTATCGTTGTAAAATAATGCAGCATGGTGTTGTTAAGGAAATGATGGTCTTTCAAAAAGGATATATCAAGTACATGACGGATAATTTCCGCTTAATGCAATATAAAGATGTGTCGCTTAAAGATGCCATCAATTTTAATCCCGATGTATTGCTATTCTTTGGAGCTCCTGAAAAAGTAATTTCGTTCCCTCAAGTTGGCTATTTTGATATAAAGGGACCCAATGGAAATATTAAAACAATAGTTACCCCACTTAAGAAAGAAGCGGATTATTTCGGTGATGTTAAGAAACCGCGTTTAAGCATGCTTAACGAAAAGGTTAAGGAATTGGGTGGAGTGCCAAAGCATGGCTCTTTGTTTGCCGTTGAGTTGGAAGATGGAAGCATATTTGTCATTGAAATTGACGGAGATAGTGGTGTAGGTAAGTCTGAAATGATTGCGGCCCTGGTTTTGAAATGGATTAAACAAAACTTATCAGGTGTACGGTCCATTAAAATGATCGCCGGCGATATGTTTCATGTATTCAGAGATAAACAAGGTAATATTTATGGTTTTGGAACTGAAGAAGGCGATTTCTCCAGAGTTACCGATTTTGATCCTGACTTTATTAAATACTATAAGTATTTGTTCGAAAGCAGCGCAGATAGTAATGTGACAGATTTAAACTCACGAAGCACGGTAAGCGGCTTGTGTGAGATTCAAATGCCATATAAAATCGATATTATCTTAACTGCTCATAACTACAGTAAAGAAGAAGCCGGAATTACGCGTGTGGATAATCCTGAAAATTTCATGATGTATATTGATTCGCATGGTGAGCGAAAAGAAAAGGCGACGAGTCAGGATGGGCCTAATTTTCAAAGAACATTACATCGCTATACAGCTGATAAAAATATTGTTGAAGTTTTGGCTCAGCATGGCAATTACCTGGATGATGTATTGGATTGGGAATTTGTTTCAAGTGAAAAGAAATATTATTTGGCCTCGTCATATAAAATGATGGATAAAATTGATATTGAGCAGGTGGTGAACAAAATATTTGTGGGTAAGTCATTTAAATATCAGGATGAACTTGTATTGATTAGAAAGGTCAACTTTGATATTATTAAAAATCGCTTTGTTGCCAATGTGGTGTCTGCAAATGATCAGGTTCAGAATCTGGTTGTTATCTGTAGAAATATATTTAGTCAGATGTTTGACGCCTTGGCGAGTACCCCTGGTGGCCAGCCTTTTATTGCGCAGGAAGGACAGGTAGAATCACGCTACTATTTAACTGACGTTTTAAGTGGTGGTAAAGATCGGAAAGGTGAGGGACGAAATGTTCAGTGCGGCATTGTTTCAACCGAAATAGGTAAAAAGGGAAAAGAGATTACCGGACCACAGAAAGCAGCCGAGGCTTTAACTAAACTAATTCAGGATCTTCGTGCGGGTAGTGCTGTGATAAATGAAAGGAAGAATATAGTTCGTCAATTGGTTCGCGAAAAATATGCCCATGTTTTTACAAATGGAGGTGGTAGTAATGAAATTTGGCGTTATAATTTCTACCTATATCAACTTGATAAAATGATGAAAGCTGAGTTTGTAAGAATGGATGATCCTTCGGTGGTGGTTGATTTATCAGGCGTAAATAAATATGAACCTAAAGATAAAAAGGAAGCATTTAGTCCACTGTTGGTCACTCCAAATTTAAATATAGAGTTGAGTAGTTTTGGGGAAACCAGTAATGAGTTAATGAGTTTGCCGAATTACCCTGAGTTTGCGGAGGAATTTATGGATGGAGCTGATGTGCTTTACGAGGCAAAAGGCTACTCAAATGAAACCATTGTTAATAATATGATTACGCAGTTATTATTAATTGGTGAGTACATTGAATTTGATGATTTGTTAAAAGGTCGTATAACTGAGAAAGTTAATCGTGAGACAATTGCCGCTGCAAAATATGCGGTGATTCAGGAATTGACCAGGAGATCATCAAAAGAAACTAAAACTAAGGATAACAAATCTTAAAAAGCCTGATCAAACATTATTCAGCAAATATTCTTTTTAGCCTCTCACTTCTAAGTGGGGAGCTTTTATTTGTGTTAAAGGTTTAATCCTCCTTCCAATGAATTAAAAGATAAAGATCTTCAGCAAGGGCGAGGTAACCCTGATCGTAACATAAGTGGTAAATGCTGCCTTTTTGGGTAGTGTATATTCCTGTGCAATGGTTAAAGTCAAACCCTTCTTGTAATAATTTGCTTCGTTTTACTTTAGTTTTACCTGTTGTATTGATCTGCCTTAAAATACTGTAATTCTTCTTGAGTTGTCGATTGATCTTTTGTACAAGTATGTTGTCAGAACTGTAACGTTGGTTATTGAAACTATTACGACATTGATCTGAGCAAAATCTTTTATCCACGCGACCAACAATTGGATCTTTACATACGGGGCATATTCGTTTTTCTTCCATGAGCTTGTTTGTTTAAGTGTCAGATTACTAAAGATAAAAACGTTTTTAAGCAATTGCAAACGGTTTTAAACGAATAAAAAATAACTGTAAATGCTTATCAACCGACTTGTGCATTGGAGAGACTGCATCTTTGTTGTGTCAATTTAATTATTCATTTAAAAATTATAGCCATGACAACTTTAAGGAACAGAGTACATTTAGTAGGGAATTTAGGAATGGATCCGGAAATTAAATCATTTGACAATGGTCGTAAGCTGGCAAAGTTTACTCTTGCAACCAATGAAGTATTTAATGGAGCCAATGGTCAGGAACGCACAGATACACAATGGCACAATGTTATTGCATGGGGCAAGCAGGCGGATATCGCTAAACAAAATCTTCATAAAGGAAATGAGGTGGCTTTAGAAGGTCGTCTTACTTATCGTCAGTATGAGGATAAGAATAAACAGACGCGCTATGTGACGGAGATCGTTTTAAGTAGCTATACCGTATATCCTCATTCTAAAAGTTAATTTTAGTTAGTTTATACAGAAAAGCGATGGAAATGCCAATTTAATGTGTTTCCATCGCTTTTCTGTTTGTTTAGTATATTTTTGGCTTATATAAAGTCCTCAGGTTTTTTCGATCTACTAATTATTCCTACCTTTGCAGCCGCTAAAAATCCTATTGTATTGCTTATTTGCAATTGAATCCACACATTTTATGGTGTTTGTCTAATGCTCATTGGAGTATTGGAATTGTATTGTATAAATTTTAAATATTAATATAGATGGCTTTTATTAAGGAACTAACATTTGGTTCAAATATTAAAACTGAGTTGTTATCAGGTATAACCGTTGCAATTGCACTTGTTCCGGAAGCAATAGCATTCTCATTTATTGCAGGTGTTGATCCACTTATTGGATTATATGCTGCTTGTATTATGGGCTTTTTTACCTCTTTGCTTGGTGGTCGTCCCGGAATGATTTCGGGAGCAACAGGAGCAATCGCGGTTGTTGTTGCTGCCACAGTTCAGCAATATGGCGAAGCCTATTTGTATCCAACAATTATTCTGGGTGGTGCGATGCAACTTGCAGTTGGTGCGCTTCGATTGGGTAAATTTATTCGTCTGGTTCCGCATTCGGTAATGCTTGGCTTTGTAAATGGACTGGCCATTGTCATTTTCGCTTCTCAGTTTTCAATGTTTGGAACTGATGTTACTGGTGAATTTGCGTACTACACAGGGTCAAAACTATATGTCTTATTCGCCTTGGTGATTTTAACAATCGCTATAATGGTGTACTTACCTCGTTTTACTAAAGCCATACCATCTGCATTAGTGGCTATTCTTGTAATTGCGGGTATCTCATTTATTCCTGGAGTTGAAACACCTACCGTTTTAAATTTGCTTAAAGGTAAATCTATGCAAGGAGGGCTGCCTTCTATTTTTACGGATTATCCTCCTGAGCTATTCAGCATGGCTACTTTAAAGATAATCTTTTTGCCTGCTTTGAGTGTTGCAGGTGTTGGTTTAATTGAGAGCTTGTTAACACTTACAATTATTGACGAACGAACTGATACTCGTGGTAGAGGAAATCGTGAAAGTTTGGCGCAGGGTCTGGCTAACATTGTTTCAGGATTGTTTGGTAGTATGGGCGGATGTGCCATGATTGGTCAAAGTATGATTAATATTAATTCAGGTGCTAGAGGTCGATTGTCCGGATTGATTGCTGCAATTACCTTACTGGTATTCATTATGTTTTTGTCTCCAATAATTGAGAAAATACCGGTTGCGGCTCTGATTGGTGTAATGTTTATGGTGGCCTATGGTACCTTTGAATGGTCGAGTCTTAAACAGTTTAAGAAGACGCCTTTTGCAGATTTTCTCATTATGATTATTGTAGCGGTGGTTACGGTTGTATTCCACAACCTAGCCTTAGCTGTTGCAATTGGAGTAGTTTTATCTGCATTATCATTTGCCTGGGATCATGCCATTGGTATTCATGCCCGACGCCGTAAGGATGAGGATGGAATTCTGCATTACGATATACATGGACCATTATTCTTTGGTTCTACGGCATCATTTGCTGAAATATTTGATGCCAAGAATGATCCGGAAAAGATTATTGTGGATTTCGAAAGCAGTAGAGTTGTTGATCAGAGTGGTATTGAGGCTATACGTAAGCTTAATGAGAAATACCAATTGCTAAATAAAGAAATATCATTCGTTAACTTATCGAAGGGTTGTAAGGATATACTTGCAACAGCAAAAATCGATATTTCAATTGACCCGGATAAACGTAAGTTTATGGTGGTATATGATGCTTAAGTAAGTAGCAAAAAAAGAATACTAAAAAGGGAATTATTCACTACGAATAATTCCCTTTTTTATGGCTAAAGTTCTTTTTAGTTTAATGATGATGCTCCATTTGATTTAAGATTGTAACAGGACTCATATACACTTCGGCTTTAAAAGCCTTATACTCTTCGCAAGCGTCAGAGTCATGTAATACATATGAAGCCCAATGGTATAACTGTTGACCAAAACCGGCGGCAATAGTCAGGCTGTCGGTATGTTGCTCTACCTTAATTTTACCTTGTTTTGAAAGGTATTGATAACCACGTTCCATAATCCCGGAAAGGCGACGACTTTCATAATCTCTTATGTGCATTAGTTCATGAGCAAATAAACCAATTCTTGCTTTATTAGGAACATCATTGAGGTGCACGCCTTCAAAGTTCTTGTCATTATTCACCACAATTACGTATCTGCGGTTCTTTTTGCCCAATAGAACAGAAAAGAAATTGGGCCTTGCGGCCATGGTGGTTTTAAGTTTCTTGTTTTTGATTTTAATCCGACAGTTTTGTAAATCACTAAACTCGGCATAGGGTACCATAAAATCGTCCAGATAGGATTGTTTAAAAGTGGTATCCACCTTCAGTTTCCCTATTTTGTTGTATTTTTTTAGTTTTGGATTAACAATTTCCTGCGATATAGCAGAGCTGGCTGTTAATAGTCCAATCAGTAATAGTAATAAATCTCTCAACACCATTTTCGTTCCCGTTTGCTATTGTTTTAGTTAAAACTCACTCTAAAGGTTACAAATACAATGTTAAAAAGTTTAAATGCAAAACAAAACCGAATGACAATTTGCCATTCGGTTTCTCTTTTCTTTATGTTGATTTGTTATCTGTAACTTAACTCATCTGCATTGAATGAAGTTTTTTATAGATGCCATCGATGCCAATCAATTCATCATGAGTGCCGGTTTCCACAATCTCTCCTTCATTGAATACACAGATTTGATCTGCGTTTCTGACTGTGGATAAACGGTGAGCTATCACCAATGATGTTCGGTTTTTCATTAAATTTTCCAGGGCATCCTGTACTAATCGCTCTGATTCGGTATCCAGGGCTGATGTTGCTTCATCAAGTATAAGTATTGGAGGATTTTTAAGAATAGCACGTGCAATGCTTAAACGCTGTCGCTGACCACCAGATAATTTGCTTCCCCGATCTCCAATTTTCGTTTCATAACCTTCTTCAGTTGAAGCGATGAATTCATGAGCATTGGCTACTTTAGCTGCATGGATAACTTCATCCATAGTTGCACTTTCTACGCCGAATGTAATGTTGTTGTATATGGTATCATTGAAAAGAATAGCATCCTGATTGACATTACCCATCAACTCTCTCAGATCAAATAGTTTTAAATCTTTAATGTTTACACCATCGATGTATATACCACCTTCCTGAACATCATAAAAGCGTGGTAATAAATCAACAAAAGTTGTTTTGCCGCTGCCTGATTGCCCAACTAAAGCCACGGTTTTACCTTGAGGAATAGTTAAGCTAACATTCTTTAGTACATTCACTTCATTATTGTATGAGAAAGAAATGTTTCTGTATTCAATGTTATTTTTGAACTCACTCATTTCAGTCGAGCCTTCATGTTCTTTAATGCTTAACTCGGCATTAAGTACCATTTCGATACGCTCATAGGCCGCCATACCTTTTTGTATGTTATAAGCGGCTTGAGAGAATGCCTTCGCCGGATTGATAATTTGATAAAACATTCCGAGATAAACAATGAAAAAAGAGAAGTCTAAAGAGTTATCCTGGTTTAGAATTAAGGATCCGCCGTACCAAAAAATGATCACAACCATTATAGTCCCAAGGAATTCACTTGTAGGATGGGCCAAATCGCGTCGGCGTTGCAGACGATTGTTTATTTGACGATAGTTTTCTGTTTCATCGCGAAAGCGTCTGGTAATACGCTCTTCAGCATTAAATGCCTTAATAATTCTAAGTCCGGAAAGGGATTCTTCAATGATACCTAAAATTTCACCAATTTTATTTTGCCCCTCCATAGAGGTTTTCTTAAGACTCTTTCCAATACGACCGATGATAAAACCCATAATCGGAAGCACAATGAATACAAAAAGTGTAAGCTTAAGACTGACAAAAAACATTGAAATAAGCACGCCAATGATTATAATCGGGTTTTTAAGAAACATATCTAACGATGACATAACTGAGGCTTCCACTTCCTGAACATCAATAGTAGAGCGAGCCATCATGTCTCCCTTGCGCTCATCACTATAAAAACCAAGAGGCAATTGTACCATCTTTTTATATATTTTGTTTCTAATATCGCGGGTAACACCGTTACGAATGCCAACCATGGTATATGAACCAAGATAGATAAAACCTGTTTTTAGAAGTGTCATACTTATTACGACTATCCCTAGCAGCAGTAATGAGGTTCCTGCGCCATAATGATCTTTAATAAGGGTTATATAGTAATACACATTATTCTCAATCGCTTCGCTATCAAATGACCATTCCATAAGTGCCCTTACTTCCTGGTCATCTTGAAGAATAACCTGCAGCATGGGAGCCATTGCGGCCATTGAGGATATTATGAATAAGGTACTTAAAATATTGAATAAGAAAGCGAAGAGAAGGTTCTTCTTGTATGGGGGTAAATATAATTTAAGTACTCTAAAAAAGTCTTTCATTTTAATAAATTACAATTCGCACAAATATACTTAAATATTTAGGGCTATTAATAGATGATGGCTTAAGTGAATAAATAGTTGTTTGAAATGCTAATATTTAAGAATGGAACGTGCAAAAAAGAAAAAGCCACCTATTATGGTGGCTTTATATTTATATTTTCAGAATGTATTAAAATTTATACACACCAGTATAGCTTTGAGGCGATATTGCTCTCATTTCGTCTTTAACCGAATCGGCAATGTCAAGCCCATCAATAAATTTAGCCATCGTTTTTGCATTAATCTGCTCATTGGTACGAGTTAACTCTTTCAAAGCTTCGTAAGGATTTGGGTAGTTTTCGCGACGCAATATCGTTTGAATGGCTTCGGCAACTACTGCCCAATTATCTTCCAGATCTCTGGCAATGGCATCTTCGTTTAATAACATTTTTCCTAAACCTTTAGCCAGTGAACGAATTGAAATAATGGAGTGCGCAATAGGTACCCCAATGTTTCTCAATACCGTTGAGTCCGTTAAATCACGTTGTAAACGTGAAACAGGTAATTTCTCAGCCAAATGAGAGAAAATTGAATTTGCAATACCCAGGTTTCCTTCTGCATTTTCAAAATCGATTGGATTGACTTTATGTGGCATAGCACTTGAACCAACTTCACCTTTTTTGATTTTCTGCTTGAAGTATTCCATCATTATATAAGTCCAGAAATCGCGAGCCAAATCAAGAAGAATAACATTAATGCGCTTGAAGTTATCAAAAGTCGCAGCCATGTTATCATAGTTAGATATCTGAGTTGTTAATTGCTCACGATCTAACTTTAGAGTATTATTCACGAACTTGTTACCAAACTCTACCCAGTCAATTTGTGGATAAGCTACATTGTGCGCATTGAAATTACCGGTTGCACCACCAAATTTAGCCGAGCAAGGAACACCTTTTAATAAGGCTAATTGCTTATTCAGACGCTCAACAAAAACCTTCATCTCTTTCCCTAAACGAGTAGGGGAGGCAGGCTGACCATGCGTTTTAGCTAACATAGGAATGTCCTTCCAGTCGTTGGCCAATGCATCCAATTGCTGAATTAATTCCTCCAGTAATGGATAATAAACATCATGTACGGCATCTCTTAATGAATAAGGTACAGCTGTGTTGTTAATATCCTGAGAAGTTAATCCGAAATGAATAAACTCTTTGTATTCCTCCAGTTTAAGTACATCAAATTTTTCTTTGATAAAATACTCAACGGCTTTTACATCATGGTTGGTAACTGCTTCAATTTCCTTAACGCGATCTGCATCTTCTAACTCAAAGTCTTTATAAATTTTTCTTAGTTCAGTATAAAGTCCTTTGTCAAAATTTGCCAATTGAGGCAGAGGTTCTTCACATAGAGCAATAAAATACTCTATTTCCACCAATACTCTGTAGCGAATAAGCGCATACTCAGAGAAGTATAAAGCTAGTCCATCAACTTTATTACGATACCTTCCATCAATTGGAGAAATTGCAGTCAATAATTGAATATCCATCATTTTATTTATTTGATTTTTTGGCAATGCAAAAGTAGTAAATTTTAAGTGAAAAGATTAGTTTTGGTTTAAGCTGATTTAATCAAACAAGAGCTAAATAATGAATTATAGTCAAGGATTCCGTTTGGGATTAAAATCTTATAGCGTAGCATTCAAATTTATTCGTGTTAATCGACTTGGTTGGTATTTTATATTTCCACTCATTCTTAATGTTTTACTATTCTCTCTTGGTTTTTATTCTGTTATAGAATGGGGTGATATCATTATCCAAAACTTAAATGAATTAATGGATGTTGATTCATGGGATTTCTGGGGAGCGTCTTTTGTTGCCGGATCAATTAAATGGCTGGTATGGATTATTCTTCGAATACTGTTTTTCTTAATATATGCCTATCTGGGTGGTTATATTATTTTGATTTTATTGTCTCCCGTATTTGCCCTTTTATCTGAGAAAACAGAAAGTATATTGTCTGGAGTACAAACACCCTTTGATGCAAAGCAGTTTTTCAAAGATATTTGGCGTGGGGTTGTTTTGGCGATACGTAACTTACTGGTTGAAATGATGTTCACATTATTACTCTTCATTTTGAGCTTTATTCCTGTTGTTGGATGGTTTACGGCTATAGTATTGGTGATATTATCGGCGTATTTCTACGGCTTTTCGTTTTTAGATTATAGTTTTGAACGTCGTCGTTTTAATGTTCAAACAAGCGTCAGATATATGAGAAGTAATAAAGGATTAGCTATAGGGAATGGCTTGGTATTCGCTTTGGTTTTAATGATTCCTTTTATAGGTGTTTCTCTTGCCGGCTTTTTCTCTATTATTTCTGTTGTTGGGGCAACCATTGCTGCCAGAACTGCCCTTGAAGAGGAGAGAGATGGTATATAGATTTAATTAGGGTATAACTTTGTCAAGTTGTTTTTAAATTAATGGGCTCCTCAATAGTTTAAATTCGCTCCTCAACACTTTAAATTCGTTCCTCAATACTTTAGATTGACTCCTCAACACTTTAAATTCGTTCCTCAATACTTTAGATTGGCTCCTCAGCTGTTTAGATAGCCTCCTCAGTGCTCAAAATTGCTTCCTCAAGTGTTTGGATTGACTCCTCCGGCCTTGGGATTAGTTCCTCAATGGTTTAAAAGTATTCCTCAGGGTTTCAGATGGGAGTTTAATAAACTAGAGGTATTTCAGTATGTTTTGTGTAGCTCTCAAAATATTTTCATTTTTAATGTTACCTTTTGTTGGGCTGTAACATCAATTAAGAAAGAACGAAAAAGTTTAATCTTAAAAATACAGTTATGGAACCCACAATGATCCCTATTTTCGGAATGTTTACTGGTATAATTATAAATATTGCCATGTTTACCACTATTATATTGGCCGTATACTATACTACAAAAGCGAAAAATAAAGAACGTATGGCATTAATTGAAAAAGGTGCTGATGTTTCTGAGATTTATCGTAAAAAAGAG
This sequence comes from uncultured Carboxylicivirga sp., assembly GCA_947503525.1. GTDB lineage: Bacteria > Bacteroidota > Bacteroidia > Bacteroidales > Marinilabiliaceae > Carboxylicivirga. Next base: position 222,111 of record CANNEA010000003.1, read on the forward strand.
AATCCTAATTCTTTCTTTAAAACGGCTTCAATTCTTATTGGTATTGCAGTTGGTTTGGTGTTTGCCGTGGTTATTAGTAACTTAGGTTGGTTGCCAACGGTAGTTGCATACTTTGCCATGATCTTATTGTTTGGAGGTATTGCAATGCTTATTGCCGATGAATTATTAAAGCGTAAGAAATCAGCCTAAATGGATGATCAGGTGTACATACAGCGCGTACTTGAAGGTGAGCTTGATGCTTTTGCTTTTTTGGTAGAGAAATACAAAGATCAGGCTCTATCTGTTGCTGTTCGTATTGTGAAATATTCCGACCTTGCTGAAGATATATTGCAGGAAGCCTTTATTGGTGCCTTTAATGGTTTAAATAAATTTAAGGGTGAAGCCAGTTTTAAAACATGGTTTTTTCGAATCGTTTATAATGAGTCCATTCAATATCTTCGCCATAAGCAAGTGGAGCAAAAGCATGAAGAAGGAGTGAAAGAGTTTATGTATTCTGGTGATACAAGTACTTTTGATTCATTGAAGCTGCACGATCAACAAAATATTATTGAACAAACCTTTGAGCAGATGTCTTCAAAAGAAGCAACTGTATTACAGCTTTATTATCTCGAAGAATTGTCGATTAAAGAAATAAGTGAAGTAATGGGTATAAAGAATGATAATGTGAAGGTAATTCTACATAGAGCTAGAAAAAGCTTTTATCATTTAATAAGTACAACTTCGGAAAACAAGTTAATAGCGTTGATATGAAGAATGAAGATGATATACTAGATCAAAATGTATCGAGGCTATTGGCTAAGGCGAAACAGCACACAACGAGTCTTGATTTTAAATCACGTTTGCTTCAACGTATTGAGATGTTGAATGAACTAAGGATTCAACGTAGTAGGTATATGAAAAAAGCCTTGGCAATGGTTGGTATTACAATAGTTCTTAGTCTCCTGATTATGTTTGCCCTTTCGGGTTTTGAGCAATTATTTATAGGCGAAGCTAATCAGCTGAATGAGATAATTCAGGTGTTTTTACTATCTATTATAGTCATGTTGGGAGGACTGATTTTATATGTCGGTAATACCTATTGGGAATTTAGCAGGAACCGTAGTATTGCCTAGAAATTCATTAAAATGCCCTACCTAAAAGAAAGAATAAGAAGTTTTAAATATGCATTTAGCGGACTAAAACATTTAGTAGTTGGCGAACCAAATGCCAGAATTCATCTTGTGGCAGCATTACTGGCTGTTTTATTAGGATTCTATCTTGAGCTTGACAGAACAGAATGGTTGTGGATTTTATTAAGTATTGTTTTGGTAATAACAACGGAAGCAATAAACGCTTCCATTGAAGCATTGGCTGATGCAATTACAGAGGAGTATGATGAGAAAATTAAAATTGCCAAAGATTTAGCTGCGGCAGCTACTTTGATCGTAGCAATTTTCTCACTTGTGGTTGCTCTTTTTATTTTTGTTCCCAAGTTGTTAGTCTAAAAAGCCCCTCAGATTACTGAAGGGCTAAAACTATTAACTCGAACTATAACAAAACGTGATCTTTTTTATATCGTTGCAGGTTCTCTTCTTGCGCAATGTGGCAAGGAAAACTTGTTCTCTTCATCCTTATAGCAGTTTTCTAGGCATGAGCTCGGGTCACAACAGGTATGACAAACTCGTTTATAGGCAGCGTACTTTGTAAGTTCCACTCCTGTTGATAAAAAATCCGATTTAAGCGGTTCATCTTTCATTAAGTCTGTACTTAAGTATTTTTTGTTGTCATCTGCAAATACAGTGACAACTACAGAATCGGGTCCTAGTTGTTCCTGGATTTTTAGTGCTCCAATGAAATTAGCTCCACTTGAAATGCCCACTCCCAATCCTAATTCAGCACTAAGCTTTTGCGCCATTATAATTGAATCACCATCATCAACGGCAATTATCTCATCTAATTCATCCAGTTTTACAATTGATGGAATAAATTCATCTGAGATTCCTTGCACACGATGTTTGCCAACTTTATATCCGGTTGACATAGTCGGGGAGTTTGAGGGCTCAAGAGGATGAATCTTTACTCCGGGTATGTTTTCTTTCAGATATTTACCCACACCCATTACTGTGCCTCCGGTTCCTACTCCCGCAACAAAGGCATCCGGTGTAAGTGAACGGAACTTTAATTGCCAGTATAATTCCGGACCGGTTGTGTTGTAGTGAGCATCGCAATTATCGCCATTTGAAAATTGACGTGGCAAAAACGTGTTTTCATCGCCTTTAGCTAATTCATCAGCCATATTGATACTGCCGAGAAAACCTCCTTCTTCAGGTGTGACCAGTCGGATATCTGCGCCGTAACTTCTAATAAGATTTTTTCGTTCATCACTCATCCAGTTGGGCATAAAAATGGTTACCGGATGCCCCATGGCTCTTCCAACGCCTGAAAAAGCGATGCCGGTATTTCCACTGGTTGCTTCAATAATGCGGTCGCCTGATTTTAGCTTGCCGCTTGCATAAGCCTTGTTAAGGATATGGTAGGCCATGCGATCCTTAATACTACCGCTCAGGTTCAGATACTCAGCTTTAGCGTATATTGTACGTTTGCTTCCTTTGTATTCAAAATCAATTGCCAAAAGTGGGGTGTTGCCAATCAATATTGAAAGGCCCTTCATCCTTTTGTTTTGAATGTCATCCATAATTATGCGATTGTTTCTGGTGATAATTAATAATGTACTTTTAATTTGCAATATACTCTATAGACACTGATAAATGATGTTTGGGTGACTTAAATACGAAAAAAAAATAGTGCTTGTTACAATTTGTAATCTATTTGTTCTCTTTATCAACGATATATTAACGAATCTATAGATCTATATCTATTTGTATTTTATCTTTTATAAATTAAAATCGATTATCTCCATCTGTTTCTTGCTGTTTTAAGACCTTGAATATAAAGCTTAATAGGAAACAAAAATTTAAGTTTGTTTTGAATTATTGGTTTGAAAAGTCCATGACATATTTCTCTTATATTACGCAAGTTTACTCTGAAAACGGATGCAAAGTTAACTTGACTTATAGTCTGTAAGTGGTTACTTTTTAGGAATAAGTGTTCAAATCTTGCTTGATGATGTTTGACAAATCACTTTTATTAAAGAAATATTTCTATAAATTTCGAATTTTTAAGAATTATAGAGGATTTGTTACTTTTTTTTAACATTTGCGATAGTTGTAAGTTAAAGGCTCTATATATTTTTGACATCGAAAAAGCAATTAAAGAAATTTTGGTGTAATTATAAATTGTCTGAATTTATGAAAGTGTCTGAGAAAATTGAGCTACTCAAAAAAAGAAGAGAGGAAGCCAAAAAAATGGGTGGAGAGGCTCGTATTGCCAAGCAACACGAGAAAGGTAAACTTTCTGCTCGCGAAAGACTAGATCTTCTTTTTGATGAGGGATCTTTTAGGGAAGTGGACATGTTTGTTGAGCATCGTTCCGTTAATTTCGGAATGGAGAAGGTAGAGGTACCATCTGATGGTGTAATCACTGGGCATGGGCTTGTTAATGGCCGTCCGGTATTTGCCTATTCACAAGACTTTACTTCACGAGGAGGTTCACTTGGAGAAATGCATGCAGCTAAAATCTGTAAAATTATGGATTTGGCCGTTAAGGCAGGTGCTCCTGTTGTTGGTTTAAATGATTCCGGCGGTGCCCGTGTTGAAGAAGGTGTTGATGCCTTAAAAGGATATGGTGAAATATTTATGCGTAACTCACGTGCATCGGGTGTTATCCCGCAGATTTCTGCGATTATGGGACCTTGTGCCGGAGGAGCTGTTTATTCTCCTGCCATGACCGATTTTGTTTTTATGGTGAAAAAGCAAAGTCACATGTTTATTACCAGTCCATACGTTATTAAAACAGTGACTGGTGAAGAAACTAGTTTCGAGGAATTGGGCGGAGCCATGGTTCACAATAGTAAAAGTGGTAATGCACATTTTGCTTGCGAAAGTGATGAAGACACAATTGAGTCAATTAAAGAGTTACTTGAATTCTTACCAAATAATAATCTTGAGGAAGCTCCAGAAGTACCAATGGGTGATGATCCTGCAAGAGAATGTACAGAATTAGATACCATTATTCCGGACGATCCAAAAGTTCCATATGATATGAAAAGTATCATTGAGTCTGTTTTGGATAACGGTGAATTTATGGAAGTGCATGAGCATTATGCTGAAAACGCGATGGTTGGTTTCGGACACTTAAATAATCGTTCAGTAGGTATTATTGCTAATCAACCAATGATTCAGGCAGGTTGTCTTGATATTGATGCTTCGGATAAAATAAGTCGTTTTGTACGTACTTGTGATGCATACAATATTCCTATGATCACATTTGTTGATGTTCCCGGATACCTTCCTGGAGTTCAGCAGGAGTGGGACGGCATTATTCGCCACGGTGCTAAATTGCTTTGGGCATATGCCGAGGCTACTGTACCTAAATTTACAGTGGTTACACGTAAAGATTACGGAGGTGCTTATTTAGCAATGTGCTCTAAGCCTTTAGGTGCGGATATGGTTTTTGCCTGGCCATCGGCCGAGATTGCTGTAATGGGAGCTAAAGGAGCTGTTGAAGTAATTTCGACCTATAGAAAGCAGATCGCTGAATCTGACGATAAAGTTGCGAAGACTCAGGAAAAGATATCGGAATACGAAGAGGCATTTAATGTACCTTATCTTGCTGCTAAGCGTGGATATATTGATGATGTTATTATTCCTAGTGAAACGCGTCAGCGATTAATTGATGCCATGGAAGTAATGTCAACTAAAACTGAGGTATTACCTCCGAAGAAACATGGTAATATTCCATTGTAATTGAACAGTTATGACAGATAGAGAAAAAAAGAGAAAAGCAGCCATGATAGCTGTAGCCTATTATCTTGAGCAAGAGGCCTTGCAACAGAAAGAGGTGAAGGTTAGTAAAATGTGGGCAACTGCCGGCAAAGAAGTAATCATGGGCAATAGAGCTTTGGTTCAGCGTCGCGGTCGTATTTTACGTTCTCGTGCATAACAATTAATTATAGATGATGGATTGATAATCCTCAACCACTAAATACTGATAAAAATGAAATTCGATAAACACGGGGTTCTGGAAATGGCCCAACTTAATTATAATGCTGACCGTCCTGCGGCAGCTAACCCAATAAAAATTAACGATGTCAGCTTGCGCGATGGCCACCAGTCATTATTTGCTACACGTGGTCGTACTGAAGATATGTTGCCGGTAGCTGAAATGATTGATAATGCTGGATACAATGCTGTGGAAACATGGGGTGGAGCTACATTTGATACCATGCACCGCTTTTTAGCTGAGGATCCATGGGAGCGTTTACGTACCTTAAAGAAGCACATGCCGAAAACACCTTTTTCAATGTTGCTTCGTGGGCAGAATGTTGTGGGTTACCGTAACTATGCTGATGATGTGGTACAAGCTTTTGTACAACGCTCAATTGACAATGGAATGGATATTTTCCGTTGTTTCGATGCATTGAACGACTACCGTAATTTTGAAACTGCCGCTAAAGTTATTAAAGACAATAAGAAGCATTTTCAGGGTGTAGTATGTTATACATTGAACCAACCTCGTTTGGGTGGTGATGTTTATAATATGGATTACTACATCAACAAGGTTAAAGAATTGGTAGAATTTGGTGTTGACTCCATCTGTATTAAAGATATGGCTGGTTTGATTGCACCTTACGATATCTATAATTTGGTTCGTGAAATCAAACAAATCACTGATATTCCTTTGAACTTGCATACTCACTTTACATCTGGCATGGGTGATTTAGCCATTTTCAAGGCGATTGAAGCGGGTATTGATATTGTAGATACATGTATCGGGCCTTATGCTTATCGTACTTCTCACGCAGCTGTTGAGCCATTGATTATGTCATTGCTTGGTACAAATCGTGACTCCGGAATGGACATTAATAAGATTACTGCCATTTCAGACGAAATGGAGAAATACATTCCGAAGTACAAGCACCTGGATAATAATCCTAAGTATGCTACAACCGATATTAATGTTTTGCTTCATCAAACGCCGGGAGGAATGCTTTCGAATCTGGTAAATCAGTTGAAAGCAATGGATGCTTTAGACAAATTACCTGAAGTATTCCGTCTTTTACCTAAGGTGCGTAAAGATTTGGGTAATATTCCTTTGGTAACTCCAACATCACAGATAGTTGGTGTACAAACAGTAAACAATGTATTGTTTGACTCTTTTGAAGGTGAGTATGCTCAAATTACTAAAGAGGTAAAAGACCTTTGTTACGGATTATATGGAAAAACTACTGATCCAATCAATCCTGAAGTTCAGAAGAAAGCCTTAAAAGATTACCCTCGTGGCGAGGAGCCTATTACGGCCCGTCCTGGTTCAATCTTAGAACCTGAGATGGATGAGGTAAAGGCAACTTTTTGTGACTTGGCCAAAGATGTTGATGACGAAGTGTTATGTGCATTGTATCCTGTAACTGGTAAGCGTTTCCTTAAGTGGAAATACGGTCAGGAAGAAGTTCCAACTGAGTTCCAGGCAAAAACTATGGAACAAGTTGAGAAGGAAGAGGAATTGGTACGTAAAGCTTTATCCGGAGAATTAACTTCAAAAGGTAATGGTGGTGCTACCCGTGAATTAGAAGTGAAAGTAGATGGTGAAGTATTCACTGTTGAAATCAACGATCCTAATGCTGCGGCAGGTGCTCCACGTGCACGTCGTGCAAAGGCTCAGAATAAAGAAGTAGAAGCAACAGGAAGCCTATTGGCTCCAATACCAGGAATGGTTGTTGAATTTAAAGTAAAAGTAGGCGACGAGGTAAAAGTTGGCGATACTGTGGTTATTCTTGAAGCAATGAAGATGATGAACAATCTGGATTCAACCGTTGATGGTGTTGTTTCTGAGATTAAGTACGACTCTGGTGATTCAGTATCAAAAGGAGATGTGCTAATGGTAATTGAACCAAAAGAAGCGTAGGCTCTTTAAATTCATACTATATACTCCAAAAGGGGATAGGTCTATTGATCTATCCCTTTTTTTTGTGCTTTCATTTCGGATAATGCTTTTGATGTTTCATTCTTCAATTATTGTTGTTCATTCATTTTCTCTTAAAAAGCCATCACGTTCATTCTACATTAGTGTTCTAAACCCAGCCAAAATTCTTTGGCTGTATCACTAACTACGCAATGAATAGAGGAAAAAAATACCTGGTACTTTTAACATTATTATTGGTTCTGGCATCTTGTGAAAATTGGTTTGAATATAGTCCGTATCAAAACATTGTAGAGTCGCAATGGAAAGAACAAAATATTAAAAGTTACAATCAATTATTACCAATACAGGAAAAAGAGTTTGAGCCATTTAAAGTTGGTTTAATTAGCGATTCTCACACTTACTATGACGAATTTGAAAAGCAAGTAGAATATGTCAATACACGTAATGATCTGGATTTTATAATTCATTTGGGCGATATCACCTTGAGCTCAAATATTCGGGAGTTTGAATGGTACAGTACTATAATGAATAAAATCAATGTGCCTGTATTTACACTCGTAGGTAATCATGACTGTTTGGGTAACGGATTTTCTATTTATACCGAAATGTTTGGAGAGTCTAATTTCTTCTTTGCTTATAAGGGTGTCAAATTTGTAATGTTTGATGATGTAATATGGGAGAAGAGTATTCAGGATCCGGATTTTAAATGGCTTGAAAAAGCTATTGCCAATGAAGGTGAATATCGATATGTAATCCCTTTTGCACATATTCCTCCATGGGATCAACAATTTACACAAGGCAACGAATTTCTTTATAATCAACTGCTATTATCCAATAATATTGATTTATCCGTACATGGTCACGGGCATAGTTACGAATATGCCCAGCCATACGATGATGTTAATTATCTGTCAGTGCCCAGCTGCATCCGTGATGAACTAATTGTACTTGATTTTCAGACAGACACATTGCTTATAGATAGAATAATGTATTAGTGCTTCAAAGCAAGTATTAAGATCAATAACAAATAACTTATGAGAAGGCTTTTAAAACTTAGCATGATATTTATATTGCTTTGTCAGTTTGAAGGGGTTTTGGCACAATACATGTCCAGTCGTGATTCATCATATATCGATTTACCCGGTCCCTTGAAAAGGGCATATCAAACACGAACCATGGTGATAAACAAAGATACAGTTCAATACCGGCGGCGTTGGTTTATTCCGGGTCAATATAAATTGCAATTTGCCGGAGAAATTGGATTTATGTCAGTAGGTTTTGGATATGAAATTACTCCACGCTATCAGCCTGCCTTATTTATTGGTTATGTAGGTGAGAATTTTGGAGGTAGTAAGAAATCCGTTGTGACGGTATCTCTAAAAAACAGTTTTTACCTGACTAAAGCACCAATTATGGATTTCTTTAATCCATACCTGGGTATTTCGATAAACTGGGGTAACACTCATAACACCTTTAAAGCGCTACCCGATTATTATCCCGAAAAGTATTATTTTCAGAATAAGATACATTTCGCTCCATTTGTTGGTGGCGAATTGAAGTTTGATATAGATAGGCCTTACTTTAATGGTTGGGGAATATATGCTGAACTTTTAACTTTCGATGCCTACTTACTTGAAGCAATCAGAACAAAATATGTGAAACCTCACATGGCTTTATCAATGGCAATTGGCATAACGTTCTATCTAAAATAGAAATTTTATTATTTTTATATCAAAATCTATGGATAATGGTAAAAATAATAAACTTATTGCTTGTGTCTTTGTTCTTGTGTACTTCGGTGTTTGCGCAGGATACTGTTGATAGTATTGATGTTAAGCAAGTATATACCTATAAAATATTTCGTGAAATAGGAAGTACATCGTGGATTCATACGCAGGAAGCATTTGCTGAAGCAGAAGAAATGAATGCAGATGTTATTTTACTTCATATGAATACCTATGGTGGGCAAGTTGTTTTTGCCGACTCTATTCGTACAAAAATATTAAATAGTAAAATTCCTGTACATGTATTTATTGATAATAATGCGGCGTCTGCAGGAGCATTAATATCTATTGCTTGTGATAGTATTTACATGCGACCAGGTGCCAATATTGGTGCGGCTACTGTGGTTAACCAAAGCGGCGAGAAAATGCCGGATAAGTATCAGTCCTATATGCGGGCAACCATTCGCTCTACCGCAGAAGCCCACGGAAAAGATACTATTGTTATGGGCAAAGATACGACCTATCAATGGAAACGCGATCCTCATATTGCTGAGGCAATGGTTGACGAAAGTATATATATTGCGGGAATAAGCGATACTGGTAAGATTTTAACCTTTACCACTCTGGAAGCTATAGAACATGGATTTTGTGAAGGTCAGGCTGATAATTTAGATGAGGTCCTTGAAATGCTGGAAATTTATGAATATGAAAAGCAAGAGTTTAAGCCTTCCTTTTATGATGGATTAAAAGGTTTCTTGACAAGTCCGGTTTTACAGGGTATCCTTATTTTAATAATAATGGGAGGCATCTATTTTGAATTGCAAACACCTGGCGTTGGTTTCCCGATTTTAGCTGCTGCCATTGCAGCCGTATTATATTTTTCACCCTTGTATATTGATGGGCTGGCTGCTAATTGGGAAATTATTATTTTTATAATTGGACTGGTGCTTATTGGCCTGGAGGTTTTTGTCATACCAGGATTTGGTGTGGCCGGGATTTCGGGTATTACATTAGTTGTGTTTGGTTTAACCTTAAGTATGTTGGATAACGACTGGTTTAATTTTGAACCAGTTGGTTTTAACAAGTTGTTGGAAGCACTGGGTATTGTGCTTTCCGGATTATTTGGATCTTTATTGGCTATTATATACCTCAGCAAGAAACTACTCTCATCGAATACCTTTGGGTCAAAGATTGCACTTCAAACCGAGGAAAATGTGGACCTGGGCTATATTGGTGTCGAGGCTTCTTTGGTTGAAATGGTAGGTGAACTTGGAGTAGCTTATACAACGCTTCGCCCTTCAGGAAAAGTAATGATTAATGATGAGACCTACGATGCCGTTGCTGAAACTGGTTTTATTGAAAAAGATACACCTGTTAAAGTCACACGTTTTGTGCATGGGCAATTGTATGTCATTAAATCTTCTTAATTATTCTGTATGAAAAAGCGTTGTGCCTGGTGCGAAAGTTCAGATTTATATCGGAAATACCATGATGAAGAATGGGGTGTGCCCTTGCATGACGATGATCAATTGTTTGAGTTTTTGATTCTCGAAGGTTTTCAGGCTGGCTTAAGCTGGTCTACCATACTGAATAAACGCGAAGATTTTCGTATAGCCTTTGATGGATTTGATGCTCGGATAGTTGCTGAGTACACTGAAGAAAAAGTTCAGGAATTACTAAAGAACGAGAAAATAATTCGTAATAAATTAAAGGTAAGGGCTGCCATTACCAACGCCCAACATTTTCTTCGTATTCAAAAAGAATATGGTTCGTTTGATAAATACATCTGGCAGTTTACCAAGCACCAAACGCTTAAAAACAAGTTTAAGACTTTGGATGAAGTTCCTGCGACCACTGATTTATCTGATGTGATGAGTAAACAATTAAAGAAGAATGGCTTTAAGTTTGTGGGTAGTACCATATGTTATGCCTTTATGCAAGCCACAGGTATGGTAAATGATCATGTAATTGATTGCTTTAGGTATGAGGAGTAGATTGATAAATATAATAATGCTTTCGAGCTACCTTTTATTCTCAAGCTTTAGTGGGTGTTATTTTAATCATGATTTTGGTATCGATTGTAAAATATTAGATGGTTATCCAAGAATAAAAGGTGATAGTATTTATCTACGTTATGTTGTTGCTATAGATAGTAAAGTTATTAAGCCTAACTATGAGTGCGAATTTAAAACTGTCATGCTCTCTAATACACGGGAAAGAGCTTGTATTAAAAATCATATATTGATTGGAGATGATTTAAACGCGAGTGGTGAACATGTGTCTTATTCTCATGGTGGCATATTTGAATTTGAAGATGTTATTCTATTTTCCGGTTTTGAGTCAGAGTATTACGAGATTACATTACGCACTCGGTTTATCAAGCATAAAAAAAGCGATAAAAAATGGTCTATAGATTTTGATGACTATTTCTTTTATCGTTCAGAAGCAGAGTATTGAATATGTTAATGCTTTATTCTATGCAATTTTTAGCTTCCTTCTGAATTGTTGCAGTAACTCAAAAAAAAAGACACGTCTTTTTTTGAAAAATACATTTTTTGTAATCCAGGGATTCGATCTCTATTTTATGAGCTAAATAGCGATCGAATCCTTACATGATTTTATTTTACCAAAAAGTCAAACATCATTTTATCACCCAGATAACCTTGCATTCGGTCATTAATTTTTATTGGACCAACGCCTGCAGGAGTACCTGTGTATATTAAGTCACCAATTTTAAGTGTAAAGTATTGCGATACAATGGCTATAATATCATCGATGGAATAAATCATTAATGATGTATTGCCCTTCTGGCGTGTTTCCTTATTGACATCTAAATGAAAGTCAATATTTTGAACATCTTCATACTTATCCTTAGAAACAAACTCAGATAATACGGCAGAACCATCAAAGGCCTTTGCCTTTTCCCAAGGCAAACCCTTTTCCTTTAACTTTGATTGCAAATCACGTGCTGTAAAATCTATGCCCAGTGCAATTTCGGAATAATAACGATGTGCAAATTCCGGAGCTATGTTTTTACCCAGGCGATTAATCTTAATCACCACTTCTACTTCATGGTGAAAATCCTTTGCAAAATCGGGTATGAAAAAGGGTTTGTTTTTTAATAATAGAGCAGAATCAGGTTTAGAGAATATTACAGGCTCACCAGGCATCTGATTATTCAGTTCCTTAATGTGATCAACGTAATTACGACCGATACAAAGAATTTTCATTACTTTATTATTAGCAGGTAAAGATTATTAGAGTTTCTTGTTGAATTTATTGACCAGATCGTTTATATCATGGTTTTTCTGCGCCGGTTTCTTTTTAAAGGAAGGTTTCTGTGGCTTTAGCGCTATCCTTTCCTTTACATTTTCCAATACTTTAATGGTGTATCTAGGGAAATCACCCTTTTTCATCCAATCGTAATACGATGGATCTTTGGTTAATACCGCTTCAACAGATTGGTTTTTGTATTTGCCAAAGTTAAAAACCTCTTCATCCTTATCGTTGTAAATTATTCGACCCATAAAATCGGCGTTGCGATTAAATGACGAAAAAGTATTAAGGAAATCCACGTCGTTTTCCAATTCAGGGTACCTTTCTAATTGCGACAATAACACTTCGTAAGTCGCACGGGTATCTGCTTCGGCTGAATGAGCATTCTCCAGATCTTTATCGCAATAAAATTTATATGCCGCTCCAAGCGTACGCTTTTCCATTTTATGAAAGATGGTTTGAACATCCACGAATTGGCGTTCTTTCATTTTAAAATCAACACCCGCTCTAATGAATTCTTCTGCCAAAAGAGGGACATCGAATTTATTCGAATTAAATCCTGCCATGTCACAGCCTTGCATCAGCTCAGCTATTTCATTGGCAAGCATTTTAAAAGTGGGTTCATCTTTTACATCTTCGTCATAGATGCCATGTATCTCAGAAGTGACTTTGGGAATTGGCATTTCCGGATTTACCTTACGGCAAAACGATTCTTCTTTGCCATCTGTATCAATCTTTAAAATAGCGATTTCAACGATACGATCCTTTGATATATTAATTCCGGTGGTTTCTAAATCAAAAAAAACAATTGGATTCTTAAGCTGTAACTTCATGTTTACTTTCTAAAAAATGTAAAACAAAAATAGAGGAAATGACTGTGCTTACCATATGATAGATCGATTATTTGCGCAGTGCCAGATTAATATAAGTTATTCCTCTTCTTTGGGTTTAATAATGAGTTGCATGCGATTGGCAATTGAGTCGTACCATTTTTCAGGTATGCTCAAACGCTGTGAGAATTGAGGCAAGTCATCCTCATCAATTTGAATGATATATTCGCCTGGTGTTAAGGCCATGATAAATTGCGATGAATCTTGGGTGGCTCTGTATCTGCCAACAATAAATTCCATGGTATCTCGTACTGTGATTCTAGGCGCAAATTCTGGAATAACCAGACCAGTATCTGTTTGCAAACGTATGTCGCATTTAATTATCGCATTAAATGCTTCTTTCTCATTGAAGATTACCTTATAAATATCTCTTGCTCCATATCCTTCAGGTCGAATTGATGAAACATAGGCATGACGCTTACCATAAACCCAAGAAATATTATAGTTGTCATAGGTGTCATTTATGGGGTAGCCCATATTAACTGCTTCGCTCCAAGTTTGGGTTGCTTTGTCGTAATCAGAGTAAAACAAGTCATATCCTCCCATTGACTTATCATTATCAGAAGAGAAATAAAGGCGTTGGCCATCTTCGGATAGAACCGGAAAGTTCTCGTTATATTTTGTATTTATTTTTCCAGATAGTTCCCTTGCTACACCCCAGGAACCATCCGGTAATTTGATTGAATAATAGAGGTCGGTATCCCCATTTTCCGAATCGCCCGAAAATAGTATCGAATCACCGCTAGCGGTAAACCACACTCCAAATTCAGCGCCTTGACCATCCAAAGGGGTGCCATATTCTTTTAAAGCCTCAAACATATAGTTACCTAAATATTCAGCATAAGCCATTTGTTCTTCCTTATTCTTATTGTGAAAAACCATTAATTGACTCCTGTATGGGTCAATGCCGGCTACCATTTCATCAAATACACTATTTATTTTAGATCCAATGGTTTTGCCTTTTTCATGTTGATGTTTATTCATCTCTGAAACACAGATGTTGAAGTAATATATTCCGGCATAGCTGTTGTATCGTTTGTCAGATGAATAAAAAAGAACGTTTTCATCATAAGTAACAAAAGGGCTAATTTCGTTTCTTGATGTGTTAATGTTTTCGCCGAGGTTGATGAATTCTACATTTACAGACGATTGAACGAAAGCATACGCATTGTTAATAGTAGCTTGCAATGCAATACTTTTTTCTCTAAGTTCATCATCTGAATTAATCAGATGCTGGTTTTTTATAAGTTGATTTTTAGCCTCGTCAAACTGGTGATTATGATATAGGGCTAAGGCATAATTAAAGTTGGCTTTAGCATTTTCGGGTTTGAGTTCAAGTAGTTTTTCTAAGTAAGGCAAGGCCTGTTCGCGTGGGGTATTATCTTTTAAGTAACAGTCAATGATTTTTTCAAGTAGCTTTTCATCATTGGGTGCTTTACGATATAAGCGTAAATAATCTTTTAATGCACGTTCGTAATTATAATATTTGAAGTACTTCTCGGCACGTTGTTCATATTTTTTCTGAGCAACAATATGCAATGATAAAACGCTAAGTATTGCGAGTATAAATATTCTCCTCATGATTTGGCCCTAATGGAATATAGCTTAAAGAAAATAAATACATCTAAATATAAAAAGTTATTGCTCAAAATGAGTTTTTAAATTTAAAATAGCTTACTCTGAACAAACTAGAATAGAACTTGTTAAATTTTTGTAAGTACGATAAATATTATCGTTGATTCAACGAGCTTCAATTGATTAAAATAGTATAAGCGAACATAACTCATGAAACGAAGACAATTTATTGGATTAATAGGACTTGGAGCTGCAGGTGCATGTGCGCCAGGTGGCAATAAAAGTAATTCAACTGAAAGCAAAAATGAAGCATTAAAGGCTGCACCAATTTCGGGACATTTTTTTCCTGCCTTACCATATAATTATAACGCTTTAGAACCGTATATTGATGCGGAAACAATGGAGCTTCATTACGATAAACATCATAGGGGGTATTATAAGAAATTTACAGCTGCCATAGATGATAGCTCACTGGAAACCATGTCGATGAGGGATGTGTTTGGTGAAATGTCAAAGCATAATGATGGCGTTCGAAATAATGGTGGCGGCTATTATAATCATATGTTGTTTTGGGAAAATCTGAGTCCTGAAAAGTCTGAGCCATCAGCTCGCTTATTAAGTCATATTGTAAAAAACTTTAAATCGTTTGAAGGATTTAAGGAAGCTTTTTACAAAGCGGCTAAAACACGTTTTGGTAGTGGATGGGCCTGGTTGGTTTTAACCGATGATCGTAAGTTGAAAATTACTTCTACGCCCAACCAGGATAACCCTTTAATGGATGATGTTGAAGAAAGAGGTATTCCATTGATGACAATTGATGTATGGGAACATGCTTATTACCTAAATTATCAGAATAGAAGAGGGGATTATATTAATGCCTTTTGGAGTATTGTTAATTGGAAAGTGGTAAGTAAGCGATTCGAAAAAGCACTTAAAGGAGAATGGTTAGGTTAAGAATTCGCCATTAAAGTAAATATATTAGGAAAAGCTCTTCGTCATGAAGGGCTTTTCTTGTATTTTCACCTTTGTTAGTAAGCAATATAAACTATGAGAAAAATTTTGATACTGTTTGCCCATCCAATTTCGCATAAATCAAGGGTAAACATTGAAATGATTAATGCTGTTAAAAATATTAGTGGAGTAACAGTGCATGATTTGTATGAAGAGTATCCAGATTTTTTTATCGATGTAAAAAGAGAACAGAAATTATTAATGGATCATGATGTTATCATTTGGCAGCACCCTTTTTATTGGTACAGCGCACCTTCCATTCTTAAAGAATGGTTTGATTTGGTTTTAGAACATGGTTTTGCCTATGGACATGATGGAAATTCATTAAAGGGTAAGATAGCAATGTCGGTTATAACTACCGGAGGAAAAAAGGAGACTTATTCAAGCAATGGACTTAATTCATTTCCCTTGACTGATTTTCTAATTCCTTATAAACAATCTTGTACATTGTGTCAAATGGAGTATTTACCTCCATTTGTTGTGCATGGTACGCATTTATTAGCGACGAACGATATAGAGTTGCTAAAGGTTGATTATGTCAAGTTAATAAGCTTATTAAAAGATGAGCAATTCAAATTAAAGGATATTGACAATTCCATGTTTGTTAATGAATTCTTAAATAATTAATTCATGCACATTGATTCGGTATTTATACAAATAATGATCTACCTTTTAGCAGCGGTAATTGCAGTGCCAATAGCAAAGAAGGTGGGTTTAGGTTCGGTGCTTGGTTATTTAATTGCGGGTATAGCCATTGGACCAGCATTATTCGGTTTTGTTGGTAATGATGGAGCTGATGTCATGCATTTTGCTGAATTTGGAGTTGTTATCATGCTTTTTTTAATTGGCTTGGAATTGCACCCCAGCATGTTGTGGAAAATGAAGCGACAAATATTCGGATTGGGAGGTTTGCAGATTGGCATAACAACGGTATTAATTAGCTTTATCGCATCCTTCTTCTGGTTAAATATAGCTCAAGCCATAACCACAGGATTAATTCTGGCCTTGTCTTCTACAGCTATTGTTTTACAAACGCTTTCTGAAAAAGGTAAACTACAAACTATTGGCGGTCGTCATAGTTTTTCAGTGCTTTTAATGCAAGATATATCTGTTGTTCCGATATTTGCTATTTTGGCGGTTTTTGCGAATCAGGTGGGCTCTTCATCAGGATTGGAAATTGGAGATGAGATAGTTGCGGAAAAAGGCTGGCAAAAGTTATTATTAATTGTTGGAGCTGTGTCGGTTATTATTGTTGGGGGTAAATATGCCGCACACTATATTTTTAAAGTAATTGCAGATACGGGACTTCGGGAACTTTTTACTGCCACAGCATTGTTAATGGTTATTAGTATAGCAGTTGCGATGGAGGCGGTTGGTTTATCCCCTGCTTTGGGCACTTTCCTTGCTGGGGTGATTTTGGCTAATAGTGAATACCGCTATGAGTTGGAAAACACTTTGGAACCTTCAAAGGGTTTGTTGTTGGGCTTATTTTTTATTTCTGTTGGGGTTAGTATTGATTTTGTTCTATTGGTGGATAACCTGATGCTCATTCTGGGTTTGTTATTGGCATTGGTATTAGTCAAGTTTGGAGTGCTTCTGGCTTTAGGGAAGCTTTTTAAGTTAAATACAACTCAAAATCTGCTATTTACATTTAGCCTGGCTCAAGCCGGAGAGTTTGGTTTTGTTTTAATCTCCTTTGCTACTCAAAATGCTATATACGATGAATTTACTTCTGGCATATTATTAATAGTAGTGGCTTTGTCAATGTTAATCACTCCTTTGTTGTTTATTATTAATGAAAAACTGATTTCACCCAGACTTCTTAAAAGTGAGCGAAAAGAATCGAATTCTGATATTATTGAGGATACCGATAATCCGGTTATACTTGCGGGTTTTGGTCGATTGGGAATGGTATTGGGAAGGTATTTGAATGCTAACGGTGTTAAATCAACCATACTAGATATAAACCCTCATAACATACAGTACCTTAAAAAATTTGGTTATAAGATTTACTACGGCGACATTACCCGACCGGAAATGCTCGAAGCTGCTGGAGCAGCAAAAGCTAAAGTTTTAATAATTGCCATGGGAGATCGTCAGCAAATTGATAAATTAATTGAGGTTGCTTCTAAGCATTATCCTAATCTTAAATTAATTGTGAGGGCGGTTGATGTGGCGCATGATCTTGAGTTAAGAAATAAAAATATTGATGCACATCGTCAGGAAACGTTTGATTCTGCAGTTCAACTTGGTGCTGATGCATTAGAAGCATTAGGAGTGAGCAAAAACAGAGTATATCGTTCTTCAGTAGCATTTAAACACTGGGATAGGCGATTTATGGATAATCTCCAGAAACGTTACGGAATTGATGATCCTCATTTTGTAATGGAAACCAAAAAATTCTCAGAACACATTGAAAATATTTTACTGATGCAGCAAAAACATCCTTATCAAGATATGGATTGTGCCTGGGATAATGAGCCACTTATTTCTGAAGCAAAGAAAGAAAAACCTGATGACGATATGAGAAAGTAACATTTTTGAAAGAATAGCGTTTAATAACTCTGGTGAGTTAATGATACTTAAATGTTTATTCAATGAAGAAGCGTAAGGCTTTAAATATCTATACGTTTATTGCCGTATGGACTATTATAATGGTAATTGGGTTTATTGGAATTACTTTATCCTTAAAGATTGTTCAGGAAGAGTATGTAGAGTTACAACTAGATATCAACAAAAGAAATCTGGAATTCTATATTGGAATAATAGATCATAAAATTAAATCAGGCATAGCAGATGAATTAATAATTCAACAGTTTCAAGAACTTGTTGAAAGAAGTGATCCATCAAAAGGTTATGTGTGTTTGTTTGATAGTGATGAAGGTACTATGCTTTGTCATCCCAATCGTGACATGCTTGGACTTAAGGTGCCTACCTCTTTGACCATTAAAGATAACGTATTGGATTCTGTTTTAAGTTGGTATGATGTAATAAAAACCAGAACAGAAACCGGTGGTGTTTTATCTAAAATGGGTCAGTCGGAAATAACTTTTACGCGTCCATTAGATAAAACCAGATGGATGATTTCGTCGCATGAAAATATTGGAGCTATAAAGTCGGAAATTGCCAGGCAGCGAAAAACTTTTTTACTCGGTTTTTTAGTATTTGCTACAGTAATGGCCATAGTTGCTGCTTATGTTGCTCGTAAATTAAGTAGCCTTTATGAAGCTAAAATCGAGGAGAAGAATAAATTGTTGGATGCCAGTAATACGCAACTTAAACAGTTTAATGAGAAAGTAGCTCAACAGCATAATCAAATTAAAGAGCAACATAAGAGCATTACAGATAGTGTAAAATATGCACAGAAAATTCAAGAAGCCATCTTAACACCTCAAACTTTAATTACAGATATATTACCGGATTCTTTCATTTTTTATAAACCAAAAAATATTGTATCCGGTGATTTTTACTGGTTAACAGAGAATGATCAATTTAAGCTAATTGCTGTCGGAGATTGTACCGGCCATGGTGTGCCTGGAGCATTTATGAGTGCAATGGCTATTTCGGCATTAAGCGAAATAACAGGAAATATAACTAAGTGGAGTGCCAAAGCAATTTTATACTTATTACGAGCAAAAGTTATAAAGGCATTACACCAGGAAGAGTCGGATCCTTATGGAAAGGATGGCTTAGATATTGGCCTTTGCCTTATTAATAAAGCGAACGGTGATATTGAATATTCAGGTGCATATCACGACTTATATATTCTGAATGATGAAGGTGTACATATTGTTAAAGGTGATAAAATGCCTATAGGTCTTCATCCAAGGTTGAACATGGAATTTACAAATCACATTGTAAAATATTCTTCCAACAACACATATTATTTAAGTTCAGACGGTATTATTGATCAATTTGGTGGTGCAGAAGGTAAAAAGCTTAAACGTAAAGGTTTTGTTAAAGTGATTTCAGGTTTAAATGGTAAGGCCATGTTAGAGAAGAAACATCGCTTGGGTGAATTTTTTATCAAATGGCAGGACAATGGAGGCCAAATTTTGGAACAAACGGATGATGTATTGGTAATGGGTTTTAAGGTCTAAACCAGAGTTTCAGATTTTTATAAAAACCATGCCAGTTAGCGTGTCAATCGATTTAAAGTCTTTTGCTTAAATAGATTTTAACAATCCTGTTTCATTCGTGGCATACTTCTTGTTTAACTATTAGTGTTATTCACTCAAACAATGAAGCTATGAAGAAGACGATAGATAATAGGGTAATAGCGAAACATATAGTTTTCGAACTATTTTTGACAGTATTAATTTCAATATTAGTTGGATTGGTGGTTTTTCTAACTTTTTTAGGAGCTTTCCCTATATAATTTAGTGTTCGGGATGCTAAGTTTTTATTTTACGATGGTACAATATTAATTTTAGTAGTGACAATTGTTTAATTTCATCGAAGTTAAAATAATTATACATTATCCTGTAAATCCTGATTGAGTTAAATGTTGTAGATTGAACGATTGATTCTCTCTAAACTTCAACAAAGTGTAGAAAAACATACACAATATTCACTTACTCATAAGGCTAAAGATTTTATTCAAAAATATTTGAAACCTTTTATATCTTTACGATATAAAAGGTTTTTTATGCGAATTGTTTTAATTGGTTCAGGTAATGTAGCTTCCCAGCTTGGTCTGGCATTGCATGCTGCAAACCATAATATGCTTCAGGTTTATAGTCGCGATATTAATAATGCCACTTTATTGGCTGATAAAATAAATGCAGATCCCATTAATGATTTAACCAAAATTGATTATTCTGCCGATTTATACATCATTTCGGTAAAAGATGACGCATTAAAAAACGTTATTCAATCTTTGCCTGTACTAGAAGGCATCGTGTGCCATACTGCCGGAAGTATTGAAATAGATGTTTTATCGAAATTCAGTAATTACGGAGTTTTTTACCCCTTTCAAACCATTACTAAGAACAAGGACATTGATTGTTATTCATTACCCATTTTGCTTGAAGGAAACTCAGAAACAGTTCTAATGGAACTGCATAAGTTGGCAAAGGCAATATCTCAGAATGTTAACGAAGTATCATCCCTACAAAGGGGGCAGTTGCACATTGCTGCAGTGTTTGCATGTAATTTTGTAAACCACATGTACCGAATGGCTGATGACTTGCTAAAGGAATCTAACCTGTCATTTGATTTACTGAAACCATTAATATTGGAAACCGCCAATAAAGTAATGAGCATGGCACCAAGTGAAACCCAAACCGGTCCTGCTAGTCGAAATGATATGGAGGTTATCGAAAAACATTCGAGGAATTTACAATCAAAAGAACCTTATGACTATGTTTATGACTCATTAACTCAATTGATCTTAAAGGCAAACAATACCTAATAAACCTGAAGTATCTTTTTTTGTCAACGATGGATTTGGTCATAACTGTTCTTAATCAGCTGCTCGCTCTTCTTTTGGTTTGATGAACCAAAATTAACTTTTCAACTGCCTACTGTTCATTTTTGAGTATAGTACTATTATGAACTTACTTCTTTAGTCAACGACCATACAGTTTACATTGCCAGGGTGTGCTAAATATGAGTTGGTATAAATTAATAATCCCATAATTTAAACGCTTATTTGATTCGAAATGATTAATAAGACGTTCCTTATAATCCTTAATCCTATAAATTAAAGGATGTTAAGAATTGGCAAATTTGCATAATGCAGATGCTTGTGGCACATAAAATGGTATTGAGCACGTACTATTAAAACTTAACCATGTTTTTGTAACCACAACATAATTTTTGCGTTGAACGGGACAAAAGGTGGCATATGAACACTGGGATGAAAAGATATATTGAACAATTGATTGAAGATCTTGCAACGGCTAAGGCTAATGCAGGCGTTAAGCTCAGTTTGCTACACAAAAATTCGTATAGTAATGAATATACACCTGTTTGTGAGGAAAAGGATGCTGGAATTTGTGTCTCGGATTTAATTGGTATGGAGAAATTCTTTTTCCCACGCACCAACTACCTTAATAATATTGAAGTCTCAGAATTGACTAATGAATTAATTGAAGTTTATAAGGCGCATGGGCTAAATCCAATTTTTGCACCATGTACCACAGATTTGATAAAGTATGGACATCTTCGTGCCTATATTACCCATCAGGTATTTCCACTTGAAGGTCAAATGGTAGACATTGAAATGTGTGATTATCTTCCAACAGATTGTCCGTTTGCTTTTCTTTGTCCATCCGCCAAAAATGGATCAAAATGTTGCGAGGAACATAAAAAGAGGGCATAAATTTATGCCTCTCACATTATCTTAATAGTTGTTCAACGTCTTCAAATTGAATAAGAGACTTTTCGTTTTCTTTAACGAATTCCAATACTTTATCAACTTTCCGTAAGTTGATGTTTAGCCTAGATCCCAAATCACGGCATAATTGCATTTCTTTTTCGTCAACATTAAGGTCGACTTTCATCAGTTGAATCACCCTAAAGAACATAAAGAAACGTTCCTTTTCGGTACTTGGTGATTGAAAACTGAATTTGTCAATGTTGTCTTTTATTTCCTGAAGTTCCGAAGGTTTTATTCCCATGCTGACAGTAACAAATCCTAACCACATGTTTTCGGATGCAATAAGTTGATCATCCGCGTTAGCCATTTTTATTAAGGTTGCTGCATAGCATTTCTTTTCATCGAAATAATCGGAGAATTGAAGCATAGGTTAAGTCGTTTCATTAATGATTTGTGCATAAATATAGCATAATTATTAATTGAAAACATATGCAGATACTACTCTTAATCTTCTTTTGCTACAAACTTTAAAGAAATTGAATTAACGCAGTGCCTTGTGTTTTTGGATGTAAATCCTTCACCTAAAAATACATGTCCAAGATGCCCTTTGCATTTTGTACAGATTATTTCCGTTCTACGTCCATCCTTATCCGGAATTCGTGTTACTGCTCCTTCAATTTCATCATCAAAACTTGGCCAGCCACAATTTGAATCAAATTTGGTTTTGGATTCATATAGTGGTGCATCACACTGTTTGCAAATGTATGTGCCTTTGCTTTTATGATTGGTGTATTCTCCGGTATATGGATGCTCAGTACCTTTGTTAAGGATGACACGTTTTTCGTCTTCTGTCAATTCATTTAATACCACTTTACTTGAATCTTGTGCCATTGTTTGATGTGTTGAGCTTATTATTAATACGATAAAGAATACAATACTTATTATTTTTCTTGCCATGTGTCTTGTAATTGCTGTATATTTTATGACTTAATTATAGAATTGAGTATTGCTTAATTAAACTAATTATAAATAAAGCAAAAGTAGCTTGAATTTGTTCATGATACTTATTTGAAATAAAGCAAGCGAATATACTAATTGTCATATTTTGTAAGTTTCAGAAAAACAGATGGATGGCTAGGGTTTCGAATTGTTAGGTTTATCGAACATGGAATTGTTTGAAGTGTAGTTGACTGTGTTAAGTTAATGATTGTTAAGCTTTAAGAGCTAGCTTTGTTAATTGACTTGTTTTTATATATTTGTCATCCGTTAATAATTCTTTACCAAAATATTGAAGCGATGGGATTAAAAGTTATTGTTCTTGCTAAGCAAGTTCCTGATACCCGAAATGTTGGCAAGGATGCCATGAAAGCTGACGGAACGGTGAACCGTGCGGCATTGCCTGCCATCTTCAATCCTGAGGATTTAAATGCTCTTGAGCAAGCGCTCAGATTGAAAGATAGATACCCTGGAACTAAAGTTACTATACTAACAATGGGACCGGGACGTGCAGCTGATATTATTAGAGAAGGTCTTTTTAGAGGAGCCGATGATGGTTATTTGTTAACCGATCGTGCTTTTGCTGGCTCTGATACCTTAGCTACCTCTTATGCTATTTCGTGTGCCATTAAAAAAATGGATGGGGTTGATTTAATTATTGCTGGTCGTCAGGCCATTGATGGTGATACCGCACAAGTTGGACCTCAGGTTGCCGAGAAATTAGGTTTGCCTCAGGTAACATATGCCGAAGAAGTTTTGTCAGCCGACAAAAGTAAAATGGTTATTAAGCGTCGTTTAGAGCGTGGAGTAGAAACAGTTGAGATGCCTTTACCAGGTGTTATTACTGTTAATGCCAGTGCGCCTGATTGCCGTCCGCGTAACGCTAAATTAACAATGAAGTTTAAGCACGCGAAAACAATTACAGAACGTCAAGGTGAAGCAGAAGATTATATCGACATGACTGCTGATCGTCCATATCTTAACATTGCAGAGATGAGTGTTAATGATATTGAGTCAGATGCAAAATGGTTAGGTTTAACAGGTTCTCCTACTAAAGTAAAGAAAATTGAGAACGTTGTTTTCCAGGCGAAAGAGTCAAAACGCTTAACGCCTTCCGATGATGAGATTGATGAGTTAATGAAGGAATTAATTGCTAATCATACAATCGGATAATTGTAGACAGCTAATTGGTTTGAATTTTTCAAATCATATGTCGTAATCTTAAATCTTATACAATGAACAGCATATTTGTAATTTGCGAAATAGATGAGGGGAAAGTAGCCGATGTTAGTCTGGAATTAATGACTAAAGGACGTTCCCTTGCCAATGAACTAAAATGTAAGCTAGAAGCTTTAGTTCTTGGACATAACCTTAAAGGAGTTGAAAAAGAGTTGTTTCCTTTTGGTGCCGATGTGGTACATGTTGGAGACGACGCTCGCTTAGACCCATATACAACATTACCTCATACATCGGTAATTGTTGAATTGTTCCAAAAAGAACAGCCTCAAATAGCTTTATTAGGTGCTACTACACTGGGTCGCGATTTAGGACCACGTGTTTCTTCTGCTTTACAGAGTGGTTTAACTGCCGACTGTACATCGCTGGTAATTGGCGATCATGAGGATAAAAAAGCTAAAAAAGAATACAAAGACTTATTATATCAGATTCGTCCGGCCTTTGGTGGTAACATCGTTGCAACCATTATTAATCCTGATTGTCGCCCTCAGATGGCAACAGTTCGTGAAGGAGTAATGAAAAAAGAGGTTTATGACGCAGCTTTTAAAGGAAAAGTTAATAAGTTGGATATCGATAAGATGTTAAAACCTGAAGATTTAGTGGTGAAAGTAATTGAGCGCCACATGGAAAAATCTAAAGTTAACATTAAAAACTCTTCGATAATTGTAGCAGGTGGTTACGGTGTTGGGTCAAAAGAAAATTTTGCTCAACTGGAAGAGTTGGCTCATGTGTTAGGTGGTGAAGTGGGAGCTTCTCGTGCTGCAGTTGATGCTGGCTATGCCAGTCATGAACGTCAGATTGGACAAACGGGTGTTACTGTTCGACCTAAATTATACATTGCTTGTGGTATTTCTGGTCAGATTCAGCATACAGCTGGTATGGAAGAGTCGTCTATGATTATTGCAATTAATAACGATCCGAATGCACCAATTAATAAAATTGCCGATTATGTAATTACAGGTGATTTGGGTGCTATTGTACCAAAATTGATTAAGTTCTATAAGAAGAACACCAAATAGATTACTAGACAAAAAGATGATAGACATGTAGAATAAAGTCTAATCGTCTAGCATCTAAAAATCTATTATCTAATTAAATAAATGTTGGATCATGATACCGATTTATCGGGAATCAATAATATAAAACAGAATGGCAAATTTTTTCACAGATAACCCGGATTTGAAGTTCCACCTGGAGCATCCGTTAATGAAAAAGATTGTGGCTCTTAAAGAGCGCAATTTTGCTGATAAAGATAAATTTGATTATGCACCCATGGACTATGAAGATGCCATGGATAGCTACGAAAAAACCTTAGACATTGTTGGTGAGATTTGTGGTGACATTGTTGCCCCAAATGCCGAGAGTGTTGATCAGGAAGGTCCAAAAATTGTTAACAACGAAGTGGTTTACGCCAAAGGAACCCAGGAGAATCTTGATGCCTTGGTGAAAGCTGGTTTGATGGGAATTACACTCCCTCGTAAATACGATGGTTTGAATTTTCCAATTGTACCTTACATCATGGCAGCAGATATTGTATCACGTGCCGATGCTGGTTTTGTGAATATTTGGGGCTTACAGGATTGTGCTGAAACCATTAATGAGTTTGCTGATGACGATCAGAAGGAGCGTTATTTAAAACGTGTATCGCATGGCGAAACAATGGCTATGGATTTAACTGAGCCAGATGCGGGTTCTGATTTGCAAGCTGTTCAGTTAAAAGCTGAACTTAAAGACGGCAAGTGGGTACTTAATGGTGTGAAACGTTTCATTACCAACGGTGATGGACATATTGCATTGGTTTTAGCTCGTTCAGAAGAAGGTACGCAAGATGGACGTGGTTTATCTATGTTTATCTACGATCGCAACGACAAGGCTGTTATTGTACGTCGTTTGGAGAATAAAATGGGTATCAAAGGTTCGCCTACTTGTGAGTTAGTGTTTAAAGATGCGCCTGCTGAGTTGTGCGGTTCGCGTAAGATGGGATTGATCAAATATGTAATGGCACTAATGAATGGTGCTCGCCTTGGTATTGGCGCCCAATCTGTCGGTGTATCTGAATCCGCTTATCGCGAGGCTTTAGCATATGCCAAAGAACGTGAGCAGTTTGGTAAGCCTATCATTCAATTCCCTGCAGTATATGAGATATTAGCAACAATGAAAGCTAAATTAGATGCATCTCGTACTTTATTGTATGAAACATCGCGTTACGTTGATATCTATAAAACATACATGCACATTTCTGAAGAGCGTAAACTTGAAAAAGAAGAGCGGAAGGAAATGAAGCGTTACCAGAAGTTGGCTGATTACTTTACACCATTATTGAAAGGTATCACTAGTGAGTACAGTAATGAACTGGCTTACGATGCAGTTCAGATTCACGGTGGTTCAGGTTTCATGAAAGATTATCCGGTTGAGCGTATTTATCGTGATGCCCGTATTACTTCTATCTATGAAGGAACAACGCAATTACAAGTAGTTGCTGCCATACGTGGTGTAACTACTGGTGGTTTGTTAGATCGTATTCGTGAGTTCGAGGTAATGGAATTAAAACCTGAATTACATGGTTACCGTCGTACATTAATTGGTATGACTGATGAGTATGAAAGAGCTGTGAAAGCTGTTGTTGATGTTAAGGATTCTGAGTATTTAGATTTCCAGGCACGCCGATTGGTTGAAATGGCCGGTAACATTGTAATGGGCTACTTGTTATTATTAGATACACAACGTGATGATAAGTTCCGCGGATCAACAGATATCATGATTAAGAGAGGTAAAGCAGATAACCATTCTAAGGCTGGTTTTATCTTTAATTCTACTATTGATGATCTTGGTTTTTACAAACCTGAATAGATATAATAAAGTTTTATCATGAGCCCGAGGTGTATACTTCGGGCTTTTATTGTGCATTGTACTTCAATTTTAAACCTGTGTTCAGGATCTAATTCTATAGATTTTCTATGTTTTACCGGATTCCTTTTAATAACACAAGCAAAAAAATTACATTTGCATCGCAATATCAAAGCAGTAATATGTCAAAAGAAATACAACCAACGCCTTATGTGTTGGAATCGGTGGCAAGTGGAAATCAGTTTGAAGATGAAGGATGGTCGCTGGATGCACCTAACGAATGCACGTTAATACGAGCAGTTTACAGTAAAACACAATTAGATGTAAAGGATGCTGAATATGGTGTATTCCGATTCGCAGACTGGTTACCGGTTCATAAAATGTTGCAAGGTTCTTCCGCTCCTGTAACATTTAAAAGCGAAGGTTTAGCCAATCATTTGGGCTTATCTAATTTATATATCACCTTTAGCGGCTATTGGCCTGAAAAAGGCGCAAATTTTCGTACATGTTCGTTTAAAGAAACGGAAGCATACTCAGTTGGTGGGCGTTTATCTCTGGATGGAGGGACTGTTTTAGTAGTTGCATCTGCTGGAAATACAGCGCGTGCTTTTGCCAGGGTTTGTTCTGATAATAATATCCCTCTGTTATTATGTGTTCCTGAGGATAATATTGATGCCATGTGGTTTGATGAGGCCATAAATGATAATGTCAAATTAGTTGTTACTAAATCTGGAAGCGATTATTTCGATGCTATACATTTATCCAATTTAGCTTGTGAATTGGATGGTTTTATTGCTGAGGGAGGTGCTAAAAATGTTGCCCGACGTGATGGTATGGGTACAACCACTTTATCTGCGGTTACTGAAATAGGGAAAATACCGGATTATTACTTTCAGGCGGTTGGAAGTGGAACAGGAGCTATTGCGGCCTGGGAAGCGAATAAGCGATTAATTGCTGATGGTAGATATGGTAGTAACTTTATGAAGTTGATGGTTTCGCAAAATGCACCATTTTTACCTATTCATGATGCATGGAAGGCCGATTCAAGAAAAATGTTACCTCTTGATGATGATTTAGCACGTAAGCAAGTTGAAGCTATTGATGCAAAAGTATTATCCAATCGGAAGCCTCCATATACTGTTACAGGTGGTTTGTTTGACGCCATGAAAGAAGCTGGGGGAGATGTGCTTGCGGCTACGAACGAGGAAGCAGCTGAGGCTGCTGAACTTTTTGAACGTTTAGAAGGCAATGATATACATCCGGCAGCAGCAGTAGCAACTGCCACATTAATTAATGCTGTTAAGGATGGCATAGTGAATAAGGATGATTGTATAATGTTAAACATTACGGGTGGTGGCGAGAAACGTATAAAGCGAGAGAAAGACATCATGTACCTTAAACCCTTACATGTTTTCGATATTAATCCTGATCTCAAGGAGGTCAAGAGTGTAATGGATAAGTTGTTTCAAAAACAAGAAGTACTATAAATATTAATGCTCATCCAAATGGATGAGCATTTTTTTAACAATAAAAACCCGGATTCTGGGGGGAACCCGGGTAACCAGATACTGTAATCTGATTAACAAAGCAATCATGAATTTTAGTGCAATTGTGGGGATCATGATTGATGCATTGTTTGTAAAAGAGAATTAAGAAGTGTTGTTTAATACATTTGGCTATGTAAAATATTTATTACTATTTATTTACATTGCAAAGATGGGGTAAAGCAAGGCTTGAAGTTTACTGAAAAGAGTCAGAAACGTATTGAAAAGATTCAAGTTGTAC
This sequence comes from uncultured Carboxylicivirga sp., assembly GCA_947503525.1. Lineage (GTDB taxonomy): Bacteria > Bacteroidota > Bacteroidia > Bacteroidales > Marinilabiliaceae > Carboxylicivirga. The sequence continues at coordinate 250,793 of CANNEA010000003.1, forward strand.
CAACTCGCGACTTAACTGCTTTTTAGCGTTGACTTATTTGTCCAGGAGGAATATTAAAGTGTTCCTTAAAAGTAGAAGAAAAGTTGGGTATAGAAGAGTAACCAATTTCATATCCAACCTCAGTTACTGAATGACCTTGCATTAAAAGTTCCATTGCTTTCTCCATTCTAATATCTTTAATGAATTGGTAGATGGAAGTATTTAACAAAGCCTTAAACAAGCGTTGCAGTTTACTTTTACTCATTCCTGTTGAGTTGGCTAGATCTTCAACTTTAGGCGGCTCCTGATAATTGTTAATAAGATTAATTTTTACTTGCTCTATTATGTTTAAGTCTTCCGGATGGATGGATAGGTTTTGAGATTTTAGGTTAAGTTGATAATGAACCAGGCTAGCAGTCTGTACAATTAGTTCTATGCATTTATTGTACATATAAGGCTTAATAAATTCACCTTTTACTTCTGACGGAAGGTATAACATTTGCCTTAGGTTATGCTTCATGTCAGAAGTTAATTCTACGTGAAACATGGCTTCAGGATTATCCTTGATTGAATCAAGCACAAGTTTTGGAAGTAACGAACTTGATTCTAATTCCTGCAACCATGATTTGTCAAAAAATAGATTTACAAGTTTGCAATTTGTGTTTCTATGCCATACACTGTTTAATGCGGCTCCATTGGCAAAAAAGATTATACCATCACTAGCCTTTCTGATGTTACCATATTTGCTCATATCCTCATTGAGGTCGGTCTTAAGAGTTTGAAAACTCAGGCAAAATTGATCGGTCCGAGAAAAATCAGGCTGCCTGTTAAATCTTATATCTACGTGGAATGTGAACTGTCCCACATATAAATCCCATTTACCATCATTTTTGTATTGCTGCAAGTACCCTTCACCAACATTTGGTTTTAAACGATATATTGATTCTCCTTCTTTATTTGAAAGTTGAGAAAGGACATCGCCGAATTCACTAATACTATTTGTATTTACATTAATCGCCATTGGTGTTTTAATATAGGTAATTACAATATGCTAATAAAATAATAAGAATCGAAATGTTTAGGTACTTATTCATAAATAAACAAGGCTCAAACCATATGGTTTGAGCCTTGTTTATTTGCTGTGTTTTTTTTTCTAGGCATTGCTCCAATCGGTGTAAAAACCAGAATTGCTTGTGACATTTTTTGAGTAGTCTTCTTCTGAATTTTGATTTTGATCTATTGCTGATAGTTTTCCATGTTGATCCTGATTGCTGTTTTCCCATTCATTTATCGGTGAATTTAGAGTTCTGGATACTGGTTTGCTCTTACCAAAATACGTCTTCATAAGTAGTGATTTTAAAAGGTGGATAATTATGTAGCATACATGCAGCAAACAACCTGCCATTATTTGGATATTAGTCTCCAATTAAGTTGAATTATTCTTAAAAAAGGTCAAGAAAGAAGGTGATTTATGTGGATTATATGTGAATAACTTAATTTTAGATATACTTAAGTGAGTGAATGAGAAATTAACTTAGAAAAGAAGTGGTCAAAAAATGCGATTGATTACTTTTGCATTTGTAAAGCAGAAATTGATATGAGCATTGATAAAACCTTGTTAAGCCGAAGTGGAAATAAATGTGAGCTATGTAGTTCTGATGAAGAATTAATAGCATACAAAATACCACCTGTAGAAGAGGCGAGCCTTGACCAAAGAATAGTAGTGTGTAAAACATGTAATGGCCAGATAGAAGATAAAAGCAATATGGATACTAATCACTGGCGCTGTTTAAACGATAGTATGTGGAGTACAGTGCCTGCTGTACAGGTGATGGCTTGGAGACTTTTGAATCGCATGAAATCAGAAGGCTGGCCTCAGGATTTATTAGATATGCTGTATTTGGATGACGAAACTTTAGCATGGGCAAAAGCTGATGGTGATGGATTAGACGAAGATGAAATCTTGAAATATACGGATAGTAATGGGGCTGAACTTAAAGCAGGAGATAACGTAGTTCTGATTAAGGATTTAAATGTTAAAGGTGGTGGTTTCACTGCGAAACGAGGAACGGCGGTTCGAAATATAATCCTATCTCATAACGATCCTGAGCATATCGAAGGAAAAGTTAATGGGCAGCATATTTACATTTTAACCAAGTATGTAAAGAAAAACTAAGATTCTGTTGAATTAACCAAGCCCAATATAATGATAAGACAGGTTCAATTAAAAGATGCATCTGCCATATGTGCAATTTATAATTATTATATAGCCAATACTATAGTAACATTTGAGGAGGAGGCTTTGAAAGATTCAGAAATGGCGAAGCGAATTAAAACCGTAAGCGCAAAGTTTCCCTGGATTGTTTTTGAAGATAATGGTGAAGTCATTGGATATGCATATGCAAGTTCATGGAAGGATCGATCCGCCTATCGCTATTCAGTTGAAAGTACAATCTATCTTAAAAATGGATGTGAAGGTAAAGGAATAGGAACCGCTCTGTACGAAACATTACTCGCCGATATCAGAAAACAGTGTATACATGCTGTAATCGGTGGGATATCATTACCCAATGCGTCAAGCATTGCTTTGCACGAAAAACTGGGTTTCAAGAAAATTGGTCAGTTCAACGAAGTTGGAATGAAGTTTGGAAAATGGGTTGACGTTGGATATTGGCAATTAAACTTCGAGAAGCAGCTATAGTGCTTCTGCATAATAAATATAATAATGGAATTAACTGAAAGTTAATTCCATTTGTTTTTTATACCAACCCATAGATGCATGTCTTTCAAGATAGTTGTCCATAATCTATCGTTTGTCATTTATGTCTTTAACGTATGAGTTATCAACGCCAGCCCATAATGCCATATAGGTATAATGCAATGATATTGTACAATGCAAGTGCTTGCATTAACAATTCAGTATTCTTTATTAATTCCTCATTCTCTATTCACTTGGCTTAAACTTTATTCCGAAGTATTTAACTCTTTTTAAGGCCATAATACATCAATAGTACAACTCTGCAACAATGGTATTATACATGTGTTAAAAGTTCTATTCAAATCAACAATAGTGCAATAATTGCACAAGGTGCCCACCTAAATTTGTTTCCATCAAATGGGATGTACAATTCATTCCAAGATAATTAAAGCGAAACAAATTGAAATTAAGCAAAGAAAATAAAAGGATACAATTGAAAGATGAGGCTGCTCGCTACGCAATTATACGAGTTGTTCTTGTTATTCTTTTAATAGCCTTATTACTTCTCTTGCTACTACTCACTTTTATTTAATAATAATGAAAACTAATTCCAAAATTTAAACTCTTTATGGAAAGAAGATCTAACAGGTTTCAGAGAGGACTAATGGGTGCAGTTATGCTGGTGCTATCACTAGGCTTTGTATACGCACAGGAAGTGACACTTAGTGGTACCGTTACCGGTGCTGCAGATGGATTGCCAATACCTGGTGTATCCGTTGTGGAAAAAGGAACTACAAATGGAACAATTACCGATATCGATGGTAATTACTCAATCTCAACCAGCAAAGGTGTGGTTGTGGCTTTCTCGTTTGTAGGTATGACTACAAAAGAAATTGTTGTAGGAGATCAAATAGTTGTTAACGTTGCACTTGAATCAGATGCGATTGATTTAGATGCAGTAGTTGTAACGGCACTTGGTATTAAGCGCGAAGAAAAATCTTTAGGATACGGCGTATCAAAAGTTGATAGTGAAGAGATTCAAGCTTCAGCAGGTAGTGACGTACTAAGTTCGATGCAAGGTAAAGTTGCAGGTTTGGACTTAGGATCTGCTCAAGGTGGTTTGGGTTCCTCTAATCGCGTAGTATTAAGAGGTAACAGTTCCATTACTGGGGCTAACCAGCCTTTATATGTGGTTGATGGTGTGCCAATCAATAACTCTACCGTTGAAGAGTCATCAGGAGTATATGATAGAAAAGATTTTGGTTCAGGTTCTATGGATATTAATCCGGAGGATATTGCCAGTGTAACTGTGTTGAAAGGTCCTAATGCAGCTGCCCTTTATGGATCACGAGCTCAGAATGGTGCCATTATCATTACTACTAAATCGGGCGCTAAAGGATCTGGACTTGGTATTGATATCTCAAGTGCAAATATGTGGGATGTGGTAGGAGAACAATATCTTCCTAAAGTTCAGAATACCTATGGACAAGGAAGCTATGTGAATAATGTTCCTACCTATAGTTTAACAGCTACGGATGACAGTTGGGGGCCTAAAATGACAGGTCAGAGTTTTCCTTCATGGAGCGGTTTTGAAGAAAATTTAAACTATTCTGCACAGCCAAATAATATTAAGGATTTCTTTAATACAGGTTTCAAGACGACAAACAGTATTGCTTTAACGCATGGTGGGGATAAGAGTTCTTCACGTTTTTCATATACTAACTTAAATGGAAAAGGTGTCATTCCAGGTAATGAGCAGATTCGTCATAACTTTAATATCAGAACTCAATTTGATTTGGCCGATTGGTTAAAGCTAGATGCAAAAGCCAATTACATTAATCAAGAGATAAATGGTGGTACCTGGTTAGGAGAAGGAAGTAGTAATGCCGTATATGGTTTATATACCCTTCCGAGAAATACCAACTTAAACGAGTTGAAGAAATATAACTATAACAACACGCCAAACGATCCATTTATCGGGACGCAAATGAATCCTTATTGGACTACTTTACACGATAACATGATCAATAAAAAAGATCGTTTAATCGGGTTCGTAAAGTTGGATTTTGATATTACAGCAAATTTATCCGGTTTTGTAAGAGCTGGTACGGATTATTCGGATAACTCTATTGAGGAGCGTTATAATCTTGGCCATAAACAATTAAATACTGGTCAGTGGGTAATGAACCAATATAAGCGTCGCGAAACCAACATTGATGGTTTGTTGAGTTACAAAAAGCGATTTGGTGACCTTGATTTGGGCGTAAATGTTGGAGGTAACTTAATGTCGAATTCAAGCTCTGTAAGTTATAACAGAGGAGATGATGTGATTACCAATGGATTCTGGAATATTCAAAACTATTTGAATAAGAATGCGAGCTATAATATTTATGAGAAAGAGGTTAACTCAGCTTACGCTACAATTAATTTGGGTTATAACAACTTCTTATATTTAGATGCTTCTTTCCGTAATGACTGGAGTTCAACATTGCCTAAAGAAAGTCGTTCGTATTTCTACCCATCGGTATCAACAAGTTTTTTGCTTAATGAGTTGGTAGAGATTAATAATGTTAACCTGTTTAAGGTTCGTTTAGGATATGCTGAAGTAGGAAATGATACAAATCCTTATCGTTTGGCGACTACCTTCGGTGTCAATCCTTTGCTCAACCATAATGGTATTCCATTAATGGATGTAGATGGAACTCCTGGAGTACCTGATCTCAAGCCTGAGCGTACAGGTTCATTCGAAGTTGGTCTAGATTTCAGAGCTTATAATAGTCGCTTAAGTTTCGACTTTAACTATTATAGCCAATCGACTAAAAATCAATTGTTCGAAACAAAAGTTTCTTCGGCAACAGGTTATGTAAATAAATTCCTAAATGGAGGAGAAGTGGTTAACAGTGGTTTTGAATTATCATTAGGTGGTGTACCGGTTCGTACCGGATCATTCGAGTGGGAAACAACTTTCACATTAGCTAAAAATACAACTGAAGTAGTTGAGTTAGCTGAAGGAATTGATACGCAAGTGTTGGCCGATCTTTCAAGTATTGTAGGAGGTGTTCAAATTGTAGCCAAAACCGGAAAAAATGGTTATGGTGTTATTATGGGTATGCCTGATAAGATAGATGGACAATATCAATTAGGTAATAACGGTTTTTTACCTGGATCAGAACGTGTTGAGTTGGGTAACTTTACTCCCGATGCTACATTCGGTTGGTTAAATACTTTCTCATATAAGCGTTTGAATTTCCGTGCATTAATAGATGGTAAAATTGGTGGTGATGTTATGAATGCGACCAAAGGTGCATTAACTGCAAAAGGTATTACGGAAAATACATTGGCTCATCGCGAAAATGGAATTGAAGTAAGTGGAGTTGATTCTGATGGTAATCCTACTCAGGTACTAATGAACGCACAGAGCTATTGGGCTGGTCTTGGAAATTATGGTGCTCCTTGGGTTGTGGATGCTACAAATGTTCGTCTTCGTGAATTAAGTATGGGATATAATTTCAAATTAGATCCTGATTTCTTCATCAAACGTTTGAGCGTCAATTTCAATGCTTACAATTTATTCTTCATCTATCGCGATGAAAATGCTAAGGACATCGATCCAAATCAAACGTGGGGGACAGGTAATGCACAAGGATATAACTTATATAATGTGCCAACAACCACTTCATATGGTTTCACTGTAAATGTTAAGTTTTAATAGTAAAAAATAAGCAGATGAAAATACTTAAAAAATATATATTAGTTGGTTTAGTTTCATTGGCTGCCTTATCATGTACTGATAACTTTGATGAGCTAAACACAAATCCAAACCAGCCTTCGTCGGATAATCCGGCAACGGAAAGTGTTTTGGCAAGTTGTATGCGTAAAGCATTTCACGAGGATCGTTTTGAGTTTTGGCGAGGTGTGGTTCTACATGCCGAGCGTTTTGCAGGCCATGTCGATGGAGGTTATTCAGGTGGCTGGTGGGCACCGGGTGATTCCTATAATTACAATGAAGGATGGACTGCAGCGGCCTGGGATTCTTACAATTCATCATCTTTTATGAATGGATATGGCGGTGCTTTATTCGCTAATACAAATGTGTTGTTGGATTTCTACGAAAAGAATCCAGAAGCACCTTATGCTAAAGAGTTCAAAGGGATTTGTCATACGCTTCGTGCTTTTCAGTTTCTGAAAATCACCGATTTATTTGGAGATATACCTTTTTCGGAGCATGGAAATATCGATATTCCATCCCCTGTATTTGATGCTCAAAAAGAGGTTTATGATGCTTTGGAAGCTAACCTGAAAATGGCTGTTGAAGAATATTTGGTTGATGATGTTACCATTAGTACCATGGGAGATTACGACCTTGTATATAAAGGAAAAGTTGCACAGTGGCGAAAGTTTGCCAATTCATTACGTTTGCGTATGGCATTGCGCCGTTCTGGTGCAGATGAGAGTGGGGCAAAGGCTATTTTGGCTGAAGTTGTTAAGTTTCCTCTTTTGGATGGGAATACAGACAATGTAAAAGTCGCACGTACGCAATCTTCTACCGATCTTCACAATCAATATTATGGATTCTTTAAAACATGGCCTGGAAATATACCTGACGGACCATATTCATGGGATGGTTTTGTTGTAGAATGGGGACCAGGACCTGGTGCTTTTATTGCAGCAAGAGAAATAGTTGAAACCATGAAAGGTAGCCCTCTTTATGCAAGTGACGTAAAAGACGGAGGATCTAATACAACTGATATTAATGCACTTTCGGGTATTGAAGATCCACGTATGGATAAATATTTTATGCGTCCAGGTGGAGTTGTGGATGCCACTCATAAAGGCCGTCCTGCACGAGCCGAGTACTTCCTGAAAGAAGGTGTAATTACCAATATTCAGAATGATGATGTTGAAGGTAATGTTTTAAACTACTCTTGGTTACACCCTTCAATTTGGTATGATGGTGGTACATGGGATCCTGTAAGTTTAGATTATGCAGAAGTATGTTTAGCAATGGCTGAAGCTGTTCAACGTGGTTTGGTTAGTTCATCTAAATCGGATGTGCAATGGTTGCAAGAGGGCCTAGAAGCTAGTTGTGGACGTTGGGGTGCTACAGTAGGTACTTTTGCTGATGATGTTGTCGCAAAATATAATGCTTCAGATGCAGACGATAAATTCGCTATCATAACAACGGAGCGTTGGGTTTCAGCCTATACTGTTCCTCATCAGGCTTATTCGATATTACGACGTACTGGTCATCCTGAATTTGCTTATCTGGATAAGGATATGAAAATTACCGGAACATGGGTTAAGCCTGACGGATCAACAGAAACCAGAACCATTGAAAAATATGCTGAAGGAAGCACTCAATTTAAGCTGCCACAACGTATGCGTGTTCCTGAAAGCGAAGTAGCCATCAACGATAATGTTCCTGAAGAAAGTAAGGACATGATGAATAAGGTTTGGTGGGCTAAATAGTATTTTCTTAATAATTGTCCTAATGCAAACTTGATGATTCAAGTGAAGATAACGGAAGAGGCTTCTTACTTGGTGCGGTCTCTTTCGTTATCCATTATTTCGATGATGAGCTTTTAATACTAAACGAATTATGTAATTGATTGATATTAAAATCAATTAGTGTTACTGAGAGATAAACATACATAACTTGTTTTTTTGTTCTTGATTATCAATTACACTTCATCGTAATTGAAAGAGTGTGTGCAAAGGGCTATCCAAAGGGATGGCCCTTTTTATATTTGAGTAGAATCATATTCTAGTTTCATTAATATTCTGTTGTAGCAGATCATCGAAATAATTAATGTTCGGAATTGACATTGAAATTGACTTAGAGGGTATTTTATTATAATTGTTAGTAAATTGTATCAAAGAACCGCCTCTGCCGGGATGGTTTCTGACAATTGAAAATCAATTTTTAAAAATATGAAAAATATAGTTTTATTATTAATGATCGTGATGAGTATCTCATCCTGCCAGTTTAAACAAAGCAAAAAGACAGAACAAGAAGTCAAGACAACACCTGAAAAAGAAGTGAGAATAAAGTTACTTTGGGAAAGCGATAGTCTTTTTAAAACGCCAGAGTCTGTTTATTTTGATGAAGAACGTCAGGTTTATTATGTTTCAAATGTAAATGACAACCCCTGGGAAAAAGATGGAAACGGATTTATTTCAAAGTTGGATAAAGATGGTAACCTACTTGATTTAAATTGGGTTGCAGAAATGGATGGACCTAAGGGTATGGGAATGATTGGGAATAAGTTATATGTGGCCAACTTAAGTGAACTTATTGAAATTGATGTTGATAAAGGAAGTATCACCAATCGATTCGAAATAGAGGGAGAAGACGGCTTGAACGATATATGTGAGGGAAATGGCACTGAGGTTTTTTTTACTTCTTCGCCTAACAGCATTATTTACCGCTTCTCCGAAGGAGAAATAAGAAAAATAAATCAAAGCACGGAGAATGAAAGGTATAATGGTATTATATGGCAAAAGGATAAATTACTGTTTGTAACATCGGTAGGAGGAGAATTTAAAAGTTATGACTTTAAAACAAGTGAAGTCAAAACTTTGGCTGGAGGATTTGGTGTTAGTGATGGCTTGGCTGAAGTGGAAAATGGGGATTATTTGATATCGAACTGGAAGGGCCAACTCTTTTATGTTGATGAAGATTACAATACTGTACTTATGCATGACTCGATGGATTACGGTATGAATACAGCTGATTTCCATTACCATAAAAATGAGAGAAAATTAGTAGTGCCCACCTTTTTTAGAAATACAATTGCAGTTTTTCAATTGTTTAAGGATTAACCTATTCGCTAAGTGGAGTCTAATTATAGAGTTTATAAATGCAACGATAAATAAGTGTTATTGTTAGTTACTGTGAGGTTTGTGTAGGTATAATTTATTGTAACAAGGAATTAAATAAGACATTTATCTCTTAATTATTTTGATAATTGATAGAAATCATATGACATGTCCATAAAGCTTAGGAATTTTGTTTTTAGAAATAATGAACTTGTTAAGTTTAAATAAACACATTCTAAAAAATATAATATGGCTAAGATGAGAGCACTTGTAAAATCAAAAGCTGAGAAAGGCATTTGGTTAGAGGAAGTAAATGTACCTGAAATTGGTCCAAATGATGTTCTTATTAAAGTAAAGAAGTCTGCTATTTGCGGAACTGATTTGCATATATACAAGTGGGATGAATGGGCGCAAAAAACCATTCCTGTTGGAATGACCATCGGCCATGAATACGTAGGTCATGTTGCAAGAGTTGGAAGTGAAGTAAACGAATTCAAAGAAGGCGATCGTGTAACCGGTGAAGGTCATATAGCTTGTGGGCATTGTCGTAACTGTCGAAGAGGGCGTCAGCATATTTGTGAAAGAACAGTGGGGATTGGTGTTAATATTGATGGTTCATTTGCTGAGTATGTGAAGGTACCTTCAGCAAATGTAATGAAAATTAATGCTCAAATTCCAGATGATATCCTGGCTATAATGGATCCCTTCGGTAATGCTACTCACACAGCATTATCTTTTCCGATGATTGGTGAAGATGTATTGGTAACGGGCTCGGGTTTAATTGGAAGCATGGCAGTGGCTGTTGCTCGTTTTGCTGGTGCACGCTATGTTGTTGCTACCGAAACGAATGAGTTTAGAGCAGAGTTGGCGCGTAAGATGGGTGCCAATAAGGTGGTTAATCCTATAACCGAGGATTTAAGCACGGTGATGAAAGATATGGGTATGATTGGTTTTGATATAGGATTAGAGTGTTCCGGAGCACCTGCAGCTTTTAATCAATTAGTCGCGCATATGTATAATTCCGGAAAGATTTCATTGCTTGGTATTTTACCTTCTACAACGCAGGTGGATTGGAATAATATTATTTTTAAAGGTTTGACTTTAAAAGGAATATATGGTCGGGAAATGTATGAAACCTGGTATCAAATGGAACAGATGTTAATGTCAGGTTTGGATCTGTCACCAATTATTACTCATCAGTATGGAATTGATGACTATCAAAAAGGATTTGATGTGATGGAAGAAGGAAATTGTGGTAAAGTCTTATTAGAGTGGTAAGGCGAAACAAATAGATATTAATAAATTCAAACATAATCCCGGATACATATCTCCGGGATTTATTATTTTATTAAGCTCTAATTTTATTTAATGGTCCAAACTATACCAATTAAACTTCCATACATTACACTGGATAATGGGTTGGATGTGATGGGGCATGTTCCGGAATTACAGCCAATAAAATAATAGTAGGCGTAGCCACCTGCTGCACCAACTAATAGTCCAAGTAAATTTCGTAAGCTTAAATTCCTTTTTATTATTTGAAATATCTTCATTACATTTCGAATTAATTCTACAAAGATATATAAATATCTAAGAAAGTACATATGTATAAGTTTTTAGTTCTTGTAATAGCAATATTCATAACATCTCAGCTATGCTCTCAAGAGATTTTACAATGGTTGACAGACCTTAATGGGATTGATTCAATTAGCGATGTTAATAAGAAGAGGCATAAGTTAAAGGAAATTTCAGAGGTGTTATTAGAGGAATTGGGAACTACAGAAATGTCAGATTTATCGAGTAAGACCAAGAATCTATTATATGCAAGTTCAAAAAATGGTGAAGTAAGTTGTATTGCATTTGGTGCACTTACATATACTGGTTTGTTTGAATTGAAATGGATAGTGAAAGAGAAAGAAACGAGTGGGCAAAGTGTTTGGCAGTTTCATGAAGAAATCACCAGTAAGAATTTAAAATCAATTTCTGATCTGTCATTAGATTTATTGTATAATGAAAGTAAGCATTTATATCAGCTAAGAATAAAGAGTTCAAATGGACAATTTGAAGATATTGTCATAAATGACCTTATTACAAAGTGTTATTTCGAAACTCTTCATAAACAAGAACGAGATGCGGATAAGGATTCAATTAATACAATTTTATCCAAACGATTAAACCTGCTTTGGTCCGATGCTGTAAATTATGAAAATGATCTTGCGTATTTAAAGCGCATGAAGACAATATTCTCAAAGAACAATAAAGTTAAGATATGTACTTATAATGTTGAGAAGAATGATTTTAAGCATGATTTTTATGGTGCAGTCATAAGTAAAATGGATGGTCAGGTTTTTGTATACCCATTGAAGGATCAAACTGAAAAAATTAAATCGCCTGAACGAGCTAGCTTAAGTGACAAGAAATGGTTTGGAGCTATTTATCTGGATGTGGTTGAGGTGAAGGATAAGAATAAAACCATTTATACGCTTCTTGGCTATAAGGGGCACGATGAGTTTATTAAAACTCGGGTTCTTGATGCATTGGTTATACAAAATAACCGCCTGCGATTTGGAGTACCTATTTTCAAGGTCGATCGGCTAACGCGTCATCGTATGATTTATAAGTATTCTGCTGGTGCAAATATGATGCTGAAGTACGATTCTAAAATGAAAATGATTGTTTTGGATAATCTGGAGCCTGCAGAATCATTTTATCGTGGAGTACATCGTTTTTATGGACCTGATTTCTCCTATAATGGCTTTAAGTTTCAAGGAGGTTATTGGGAATTTGAGAAGGATATTGATTTAAGAAACCCAAAAGGAGCGCGGCCTTAAGCTTTCATCCTAGTTAATGTCCTATTGTTTAAATTACTTTCAGAGTGAGGCGATTCTTTGTCTTTAGTCGCTTGATTAATACTTTTTATTTTCTGAATTATTTTAAATAGCAAAACAGAATTCATAATGATAAAGGCTAAAACGATAATTGAGTCGATTATTAATTCTGATATAAGGTCCATCACTATTATCTGGTATTGTTTGTTTTTAACAGCGATAAATAATGTCATTCTCCCTAAGTGATTCGTATGTTTTTTGCTGTAAGGCGAAATGAGAAGAGCCTATAACTGTCAATACTTCTTTATAAAAACTGACATGTCTGTCGCTTTGACATGAAATACGAAATGGCATAGCCTTTGAGAAGAAAATCACGTTAAAATGAAAATTTAAAACATAAATATTAATGACAATGCAAAAAGGAAATATTGGGGTAACAACCGAGAACATTTTTCCCATCATTAAGAAGTATCTTTATTCAGATCACGAAATTTTCTTGCGTGAGCTGGTTTCTAATGCTGTTGATGCAACGCAAAAACTAAAGACCTTATCATCTGTTGGTGAATTCAAGGGAGAGTTAGGTAACACTCCTGTTAGTGTAATTCTTGACGAGAAGAAGAAGACCATAACCATTTCTGATAGAGGTGTTGGAATGACCTCTGAAGAAATTGATAAGTATATTAATCAGGTTGCTTTTTCAGGAGCCAATGAATTTTTAGAGAAGTATAAAAAGGATGCGAATGCTATTATTGGGCATTTCGGTCTTGGTTTTTATTCTTCTTTTATGGTTTCTAAAAAAGTAGAGATCATTACTAAGTCGTTCAAAGAAGGATCGCAAGCCGTTAAGTGGAGTTGTGATGGAAGTCCGGAGTATACGCTCGAGGAAGTTGAAAAGACTGATAGAGGTACTGATATTGTTTTATATATCGACGACGAAAACAAGCAATATGCTACAAAGGCAGAAATTGATACTTTATTGAAGAAGTATTGTCGTTTCTTACCGGTTGAAGTTGTCTTTGGAAAAGAGACCGAATGGAAAGACGGTAAAGAAGTTGAGCTTGAAAATGACAAAGTTGTTAATGAAACTAAGCCTTTATGGACCAGAACGCCTTCTGAGTTAAAGGATGAGGATTATAACAAGTTTTATAGTGATTTATATCCTATGTCTGAAGATCCATTATTCAATATTCATTTGAATGTGGATTACCCATTTAACTTAACCGGAGTTCTTTATTTCCCAAAGTTGAAGAACAATGTTGAGGTACAGAAAAACAAAATTCAATTGTATTGCAATCAGGTATATGTTACCGATTCAGTAGAAGGAATTGTACCTGAATTCCTGACATTATTGCATGGCGTATTGGATTCCCCAGATATTCCTTTAAATGTATCTCGTTCATACCTACAAAGTGATGGTAATGTCAAGAAGATTTCAAGTCATATTACTAAAAAAGTGGCTGATCGTTTAGAGGAGATCTTTAAAAAGGAACGCGATAATTTTGAGGCGAAGTGGGATGACCTAAAAGTGTTTGTTGAGTACGGAATGCTTACGGAGGAAAAATTCTTTGATCGTGCTAAAAAGTTTGGACTACTTAAAAATACTGAAGGAAAGTATTTTACTTTCGATGAGTATGCTGATATTATAAAAGGTAATCAAACTGATAAAGACAAGCAGTTGATCCATTTGTATACTACAGATGTTCAAGGTCAGCATAGCTTTATTGAGGCAGCCAAAAATAAGGGTTACGATGTACTTATTATGGATGGTCAGTTGGATAGTCACTTTATCAATCACCTTGAAAGCAAGTTAGAGAACTCTAAGTTTGTACGTGTTGATGGCGATGTTGCTGATAAGTTGATTCAAAAAGAAGACACTGCAAAACTTGATTTGACTGAAGCTCAAAAGCAGGATTTGACAACTATCTTTAGTTCTCAGGTGCCAAATATTGATAAGAAAAATTTCATTGTGTCATTCGAAGCTTTAAGCGAAAATGATGTTCCTGTAATGATTACTCAGCAGGAGTTCATGCGTAGAATGAAAGAAATGAGCGCCATGGGCGGCGGTGGAATGAATTTCTACGGCGAGATGCCTGATAGCTACAATTTAGTGGTTAACGGTAATCATCCATTGGTTAAGCGTGTTATTGAGGATGAGGAGAAAGAAGTAGGTGAGAAGGTATCTTCTGTACGTGGTAAAATTGAAAGTTTAGATAATAAACGTGCTGAACTTGAAAAAGCTAAAGAAGGCAAGAAAGAAGAAGAGATTGCTCAGGCTGAAAAAGATGAGTTGGAAGACTTAAACAAGAAGTTGACAGAGCTTAATGCCAAGAAAGATGAAGAGCTTTCAGGATTTGCTTCTTCTAATAAAGTTGTATCCCAACTAATTGATTTAGCTTTACTTTCGAATAATATGCTTCAGGGTGAAGCTTTAACTAAGTTTGTTAAGCGAAGCATCGATTTAATTTAATATTAAATTGTCGTAAATATATATAAGGGCTCCAATTTCATTGGGGCCTTTTTGTTATCTTGCCTCTGATTAATTATTTTAAGATGCAGGAATGATGAAAATTTCATTGTATTTATTAATAATAGTTCTCCTTGTTTCATGTCAAGATGATTCGAAGGAAACAATTAATAACGATGAGCAATATGTTGTAATGCTTTCCCTAGATGGTTTTCGATGGGATTATGCAGAGATGACAAACACACCAAATCTGGATTACCTAGCCCAGAATGGTGTAAAAGCAGACTATCTTCAACCCTGTTTTCCTTCCAAAACATTTCCTAATCACTATAGTATAGCCACTGGTTTGTATCCCGATAATCATGGCTTGGTGAATAATTCGTTCTATGATTGGAAAATGGATAAATGGTATAGTATCTCCAATCGTAATGCGGTTGGTAATCCGGATTTTTATGATGGTGAACCCATATGGGTAACTGCTGAAAAGCAAGGTTTAAAGTCGGCATCATATTTTTGGGTTGGCTCGGAAGCACCAATAAAAGGGATGCATCCTACTTATTGGAAAACCTATGATCATGATGTTGCCTATTCTTCCAGAATTGATTCGGTGGTTTATTGGTTGAACAAGCCTATTCAGCAAAGGCCTCGATTAGTCACCTTTTATGTTAGTGAGCCTGATGGAATAGGCCATCGTTTTGGGCCTGAGAGTCAGGAAGTGGTTGATAAAGTAAAGCAACTTGACGCATATGTAGGGGAATGTTTGACGAAACTTAAAAGTTGTTCTGTAGCAGATAGTATCAATTTTATTATTGTATCTGATCATGGAATGGGAGCTACTCATCCAGATCGTGTTGTTGCTCTGGATAAATATTTGAATCTCGATTGGTGTGATATTATTGTTGGTAGTAATCCGGTTTACAATATCAGCCCAAAGCAAGATTACATAGAAGAAGTTTATGATGCCTTAAAGTCTGTTCCTCACGTTCAGGTTTTTAAGAATGATGAATTCCCTGAAAAATATAATTATGGAGGCCATTATCGTACGTTAACTTATACAGTGGTTGCTGATAAAGAATGGAGTGTAATTAAATCTGGAGGCTTTACCTATGCTGGAGGAGCTCATGGATATTTAAATGATAATGAAGATATGTATGGAATCTTTTACGCTATGGGACCTTCCTTTAAAAAAGGGTTGCAATACAAAGGTTTTGAAAATATCGAGATTTATAATTTGCTCTGTGATATACTTAAAATTGAGCCATCCTCCAACGATGGAGAGTTAAGTTTAGTTAAAGAAATGCTTGATTAAACCTTCGAATAACTCCAGGTTGTTAAATATATTTAAAACATCCCTATTTCGAGGAAAGCTCATCGAATTTATTCTTCTGGAAGTCGATTATTACGTACT
This sequence comes from uncultured Carboxylicivirga sp., assembly GCA_947503525.1. Taxonomy (GTDB): domain Bacteria; phylum Bacteroidota; class Bacteroidia; order Bacteroidales; family Marinilabiliaceae; genus Carboxylicivirga. The sequence goes on from CANNEA010000003.1 coordinate 266,989, forward strand.
TTTGCGGCGTTTTTAAACTTTGCTTTAAATTAATTGACGAAATGGAAAACAACACTTTTGTTGCTAAAGATTTGACTGCGAATCCTGGACCTTTAGGTTTGACTGGATTTGGCTTGAGTACGATGTTGCTTAACTTGCATAATGCAGGTTTGTTTGGTATGGATACCATGATATTAGCAATGGGACTAATTATGGGTGGTGTAATACAATTGATAGTAGGAGCCATGGAATGGAGAAAAAACAACCTTTTTGGAACTATGGCTTTTAGTTCATATGGTGCATTTTGGATCTCATTGGTGTTTTTATTGTTACTACCAAAACTTGGTTTAGGCGAAGCGCCATCTTCTCATGCAATGGGATATTACCTGGCTGTTTGGGGAATCTTCTCGTTAGGTTTGTTTGTGGCAACATTAAAAATGAATAAGGCGATGATGTGGTTATTTGGAACTGTTGTTGTTCTATTTGCCTTATTAGCTCTAGCTAACTTTACAGGTAGCCATTTGATTCATACTATTGCAGGTATTGAAGGTATCATCTGTGGAGCAAGTGCGTTATATATTGCTTTAGCCCAGTTGTACGAAGAAGTTTATCAGCGACCTTTGCTTCCTTTAGCATAGGTTAAGTTAAGATATTATTCAATGGCGCTCTAACTTTTAAAGTTAGAGCGCCATTTTTATATGTTCACCCCAAATATTTGTAACTCTATCAATAACACTGTTCAAGGATATATTAACTCACCATATTTTTGCTATTTTTCATCTTTCTTAGGAATAAGCAAATATGAAACATCTTGAGACTGTCCTTAGATCAAAAAATGATTGGTGGGCGTATTTAATAGTTGTAATTGTATCATTTTTTGGCGCTCAATTAATTGGAGGTATTCCTTTAATTATAGTTGTAGCATTATCTGATGGAGGAATAGGGGCGATACAAGCTGGACAGGCATTAGATTTTAATGCTATTGGAATTAATTCTTCATTAGGACTAGCCTTAATTGTGTTACCGTTTATTCTTTCCTTTTTTGTGTTGTATTGGTTGGTTAAGCCACTTCATAATCGAACATTTACTGAGCTTATAAACGGACGAAATAAAATTCGTAGCCGACGAATATTCTACGGTTTTATGCTTTGGTTGATGATTGTTGCTTTTACAACTGTGGCTGATTATTATATGCGTATTAGTGAATACGAAGTACGGTTTGATTTAAATGCCCTTCTGATATTAAGTGCTGTTTCACTACTGATGTTACCTTTTCAAACCTTTTATGAAGAAATATTTGTTCGGGGTTATTTGGCGCAAGGTGTAGCGGCATTAACACGTAATCGAATAGCTGTATTGATTATACCCTCTATGTTCTTTGCTCTATTACACGGACTTAATCCGGAGGTAAGTAAGCATGGTTTTTGGTTGATGATGTCGCAGTATTTCACCATTGGGTTGATCTATGCCATTACTTCCTTATTGGATGATGGTGTTGAATTAGCCATGGGAGCTCATGCGGCAAACAATATCTTCTTAAGTATTTTTGTAACCAGTGAAAGCAGTGTTTTTCAAACTGATTCTTTACTAAAGAATCTGAATGATGTGATTACGATGGATGATGTTTATTCTAATTTAATTGCAGGAGTGCTTTTTATAGGTATACTTGGTTTTAAGTATAAGTGGACTTTCAATACCTTATTTAAAAAGGTGGAGATAGTAGAAAATGAAAATGCGACCAAGGTTTTTTAAAAACGGTTGATCGCATTCGCTTATTTTTTTTAGATTTCTATCTGACACTACCGGAAATAGTGCTGATTTCTTTATTTCCTTTAAGATTATTGATTCTAAAGTCACCTGATATTGAGGAACCTTTAAAGTTTCCGTCAACATCAGAAATATCCTGATCTCCTGAAATGGTTGAAAGATTAAGGTGGCCTTTAATATCTCTTGCTGAAATATCTCCTGAAACGGTATTTCCTTTCAAATCTCCGCCAATCTTTGCTGCATCAATATTACCGGAAACGGTATTAAGTTTAACCAAGCGCTGACCTATTCCTGATATTATAATGTTACCACTTACACTATTTACTTTGACATCGGTTAAGGCAGGCGCTTTAATATGAAATTTACCTGAGGTATTTCCACGCGAATTGCGAGGATGATCCACTTCTACATACAAGGTTGTGCCTCTTTTGTAGGTCTTAATTTCGTATTCATCTTTACTGTTACTCCATTGTAAGTATGCATCAACTAATACTGAGTTACCTGAAACAGCCTCAACTTCAACGTCGCTAAAAACCACATTAACTTCAATTTCAGTTATGTTCTCAAAAGATTCATTTACACTAATTTCCTGTGCATTGCTAATGGCAGAAAAGGAGAAAAGCAGAGTGATTAGGATAAGTTTATACATGTCAATTTATTTATAGTTATTTATGTATGACGCCTTAGCTGTAATAGAAGTTACAATTTAATTTGTCCGTAGTTGATAGCCACTTCCATGTATATTAATGATTTCAACTCCAGGAACATCTCTAAGGTATTTGCGAAGTTTGGTAATGTACACATCCATGCTTCTTGTGGTGAAGTAACCTGTCTCACCCCATACTTGTTTAAGTGCAGTATCCCTGGCAAGTACTTTATTTTCGGTTTGACACAGCAGCATTAAAAGTTCGGCCTCCTTTGGTGATAGTTTATGTGTTTCTGTATTTATGGTTATTGTTCGTAGAGTATGATTGAATTTAGCATTGCCTATGTCATAAATTTCTTTAATCTCTTCTTTTGAAAGTGTGTTTTTATGGCGGTTGATAATGGCGTTAATCTTGCAAATGAGAATTTCTGAGTCAAATGGTTTGGTGATGTAATCATCAGCACCCGTGCTAAAACCTTCCAATACATCTTCCTTCATAACTTTAGCTGTTAAGAAAATGATGGGAATATCCGAATTGCTTTCCTTTATTTGCCTAGCTATTGTAAATCCATCAACATTGGGAAGCATTACATCCAACACGCAAATGTCAAATTGAGATTCGCTAAAGCGTTTGTAAGCCATCATTCCATCTTTAACCCAAGTCACTAAAAAACCATTAATCTCGAGATAGGCCTTCATAACCGTACCGAAATTCCGGTCATCTTCAACCATAAATACTTTCTTAACTTCTCCCATTATTTCTGTTAGTTAAACGGTAGGTGAATGCTAAATTCAGTACCTTGATTTATTTTGCTTTTTACTTGAATACTTCCATGGTGTGCATCAACAACGGCCTTAACGTAACTTAAGCCCAATCCAAAACCTTTAACATTGTGAACGTTTCCACCAGTTGCCCTATAGAATTTCTCAAATATCTTGTTTTGTTGTTCACGAGTCATTCCTATGCCTTTATCTTTTATTGAGATTAATATCCCGTCATTCTGGTTTTTTGTAGAGACCAAAACTTCCGGTGTTTTATCTGAATACTTAAGGGCATTCTCCAACAAATTAACCAATAAGTTACCAAAATGAACTTCATCAAGCTGAAATATGGCCAAATCAGCTTTGTATTCATGACTTATTTTACCGCCAGTTTCATTCACCAGCAATTGCATACTTTCAATTGCTTGATTGATTAATTCATGAACATCTTTTGAAACTTTCACCACTGAAAAATCCTTCTTCTCAATAAGCGACATTTGCAAGACGCGTTCAACATGGCTATTCATTCTGCTATTTTCTTCCTTGATGATTTTAAGGAAATTCTTCATCATATCTTTATTTCCAAGAATGGATGGAGTTAAAATGCTATCTGTAGCTAAATTGATTGTGGCAATTGGTGTTTTAAACTCATGTGTCATGTTATTAATAAAGTCTGTTTTAATCTGAGAAACCTTTTTCTGGGTGAGTATCATCCGTATGGTAAGGAAAAACGTGACTAAAATAAAAAGTGTAAATATTGTCGATAAAGAAAGCATCCAACCCTGTGTTTTAAAAAGGTATGTAGCCATCTCGGGAAAATATACAACAAGCTCATATGGAGAAATCCCTCTGAATATATCTCGTGGAAAAAGGTTGATTGTTATTGCATCATTTTTTATGGCCTCTTTAGTGTCGAATTCATTTGAATGGTATTTCGATAGGTGACTCGACATTTGATCAAATACACCATATTCAAAAGTGGTTTCAATTCCGTTTTGAGCTAGCTCTTCGCCTAAAACCCCATTTAAATTTGAAAGATCCATTCTGTTTTGCAATGGATTATGCCTGGTTTTAATTTCATATTGCATTTGATTAAATACCTCCATTAGAGCAATTTCATTTTCATGAATGTGCTCAATCGCCATATTTAGTGAGTCTTCAACATGCAATAATTTTTCCTCCAGTTCAACTATATTTACTTCAGGTCCTCCGCTACTAATCCATACTTTGTGTTCGGAACTTCCACCATCAAACTCAACATGAGCTTCAATTCTTGTTCCACCCGCATTGATGATTGTATCTTTCTTGAAAGAATAGCTTCTTTTCTGTGGCTTATTCTTGATAGCTTGCTTAATGATTACAGTAGATGAATCTGCTATTCGTTTTGTAGGTTGTAGGGATTGAAAAGATGGGATGATCTGGTTGTAGATGAATTGAGCATTATGCTCCTTTTCCAGACGTTTAACCGTGTTGTCAAGTGATTCATATACACTAACCTGAAACTTTTCTCGCTGTACCTTAATCGATTGTTTTATCCATAAATACTGAGCGCTTATTATTCCAAGCATGGATAAACTCATTAATAATATGATACCTAATATCGATTTTCTCCTCATAATTATTCATCTTACATTGTAAAGATAATAGATTAGCTTTATGCTTGTTTTAACCTTAACCTTTCCTTAACTCTTTTTAACCGATGCTTAACCGTATTGAAATCAATGCATTTGTAGATTTGTATTGTGAATAAAAATAATCGAAACTAAAATAAGGAAAGATGAAAAAAGACTACATGAGATTATCGAAGGCATTAATAGCATCATTTACTTTTATACTGATTGTTGGCTTTAATCTGCAAGCTCAAAAAAAGGCCGTAAAGGTTAAAGTTATTAAAGGTGATGAAACAAAAGAGATCCATAAGGATACTACTATTGTTAAAGAAATTGTAATCGTAGATGTTGACGGTGAAACTAAAATGATTAATATCGATAGTATTGTTAATGCGCATACAGGTGATATTGATAAACATATGAAAGTTATGGCATTTCATATGGATTCTCTTTCTGATATGAATTTTGACTTTGATTTTGAGCATGGTGAAGATATCGAGAAGATGCACATTGAAATTGAACGTATGCTTAAAGAAAAGGGCGTAGCAATGGAAGAGTTGGAAAATGTCCATAAGATCGGCGCAAATAATATGATTTTTATAAGTAAGGACGGGGAGAATACTGTTGATGTTGAGACAATTGTAAATGAAGATGGGGAGCAAGTTAAAATCATTACAAAGAAGATTCATTTGGAGCATATTGATGGAGATGAAGATCATATGACCTATGTAATTAAATCAGGTGGTGACAAACACCCTATGCATTGGCACAGTAAATCAGATATGCCTTCGGTAAAGGTTGAATCTATTCCTGTAGATGAAATTGCGTTTCTTAAAAAAGCAGGTGTTTCTTCGAAGAAACTACTAAATGAACCGCTCAAGGTAGAGAATTTTAAGATAAAGATTGAAAAGAAGATTGAAAATGAAGTAAAACAAACTCTACTTCATATTGAGTGTTTATTACCTTCGGAAGGCGAATATGCCCTTGAAATGATCAAAAAAGATGGAGCATCAAAAACATCAGAAAGTAATATAGCTGCTGGAGAATTCAAAAAAGAGTTTGAGTTACAGAAAGAGGAAGCACCATATTATTTGATACTTTCAAAGAATAATAAATTGTTTGGTCGAAAAATAACTTTATAGAAAAATAGAGCTTGATCAATAAAACGTTTGTAAATTACTAGAAGAATTTACAAACGTTTTTTTATGAAATATTGTATCGTTTTTTTAATTGTGGTGAGTATTGTTTCGTGCAAATCAAAGTCAAAGAAGGAGTTTGATTTTACTTTTGAAACAAAAACAGAACAGTCGGAGACTGCCAACCTTAAATTGAGTTTATCCTATCCCGTGTTTCAAGATGAATATGTAGATGGAATCATTAATAAGGAGTTGAAAAAGCTTCAGGCTGCCTTTAAGAAGGATATAGGCGAAGAAGTAATTTCCGAAAATTGGAAAAATGAGCAAAGTGTTGGTGTAGAGTGTTTTTATACTGAAAGTGGATACTTGTCACTTCTGATTAGAAATTATATTTTTTCAGGCGGGGCTCATGGAAATACGCAGCTTAAATCCCTTGTATTACATCCGGTTTCGAAACAAGTGTTTGGTTTAAAGGACTTTTTTAAAGGTGAGTATTTTAAAACTTTGCAAACAAATACCAGATCCAGGTTAAAAGAAGAACTGGGCTTTGATGCTTTTATCGACGAGGGAACTGAAACGGTAGTTGATTTTTCTGTGTTTACTTTATCTAATCATGAAATAACTTTCTATTTTCCACCATATCAGGTGGCTGCATATTCATATGGCACCTTTAATGTTTCTTTCGCATTCTCCGATTTTCAAAATTTCAATGAACCTATGTAAAATACCTTTGGAAATATTCCAAAATTAAGCATAGAATCCATAAAATGGAAATGCGAGTTTGCTAATATTTCTTAACTATCATATATTCAGAGGTATGTAATTTTTGGCAAGGCTATTGTTTAACTCAAGTCAAAATACAGTATATGATTTCAATAAGTATAATAGCAATAGTTTCAATCATGGTTAGTTGTTGGTACATGACTGATAAACTATTTATAAATAAAGAAAAGTAGATTGTGGGTTGAAGAGCAGCTCTGTTCTTCAATCTCAATCGGTAGTTTGGGTGTTTTATGAAAAACCTCCTTGTCAACGGACAAGGAGGTTTTTTGCTTTAAAACAAAGGCGAATAATGAAAATCAATTATTCGCCCCTGGAGTAGTTATTCGTTAATATTTTCAGATTATTGTAATAGAATTTTCTTCTATCCAGCCTATATTCCCATTACCCATTTCAATCTCTTTCCAGGTGCCCAATGTGCTTAATACTTTAACTTTAGTTCCTTCGTGTAATATAAATATTTCTGTTCCACTTGCATCTGGCGAACTTTTCACTGTAACCGAAGGACTAAATACAATGGCATGATTACGAACAATAAATTTATTTTTCTGCTGATACGAAAATGTAAGGGTAAGTACAGCATGAAATAAAAAGATGATTCCAAAATAGAAACCTATTTTTTTAATTATGCTGGATCGGGAATAAATAAAAAAGGCTGCTCCAAGTAATGTTAATATAAAGCAACTAAGGCCCAATAGAGCCCAGAAATCAGAAGTGGCCTTGTTTCTAACTGAATCTATCCAGGTACTTAGAAAGAATTCTCCTACAGTTTCTATTTTGTCTGTTGTTTGACTGTACGCCAACTCAAGGTTGTACTGAATGTCCTTATCTTGTGGCTTTAATAATAAAGCACGTTCATAATTAAGAATGGCTTCAGGCAATTGTCCGTTTTTATAATACGCATTGGCTAAATTGTAATGTAAATTACCACTCTCCACACCAGTCTCCAGAATATCTATATAGGTGTTTATTGCTTCTTCAAACTCACCATTAATATAATGTGTATTTCCTTTTTCGTATCGTCCATCTTGCGCACTTAAGGCCATTGGAAGGAAAAGAAGAATATATATAAGTTTTCTCATTACTTTCTTTTTATTTGGTTTTCCAACTTGCTGATGGTGCTAATGGTTTTGTTGTATATCTTGTCCATTTCACCGGTTCCGGATGCAGGAGCATAACGAGCGAATTCGCACGTATCCATAATTTCAAGAATATCATTAACTACTTGCGGATCTGCTTTGGATTGGAGTAATACTTCGCTTATATTATCCTTTGAAAGTTCACCAACAGGAATGCTTAATTTGTCGCTCATGTAACCCCATAAAGCTCTTAAAACTTCCTCATAAAACGCTTCCTTCTCACCAGTTTTAAGGAATTGCGAAGAACGTTTAAGTCGTTTCTTGGCCATTTTGTTGGCTTTCTTATTCTTCACTAATTGTAAATCAGCATTTTCTCTGATTCTTTTTTGATAAATCAAGAAGAAAATAATGAATACGAATAAAGGAAGTAATAGTAGAGAATAGTATAATAAGCTACCCATTAAGAATGTTCCGCTTGGCTTTAACCTGGCGTCTGTGGTCTTAATGAATCTTATATCTTTGCCAATGAACTTTACGTTTTCACGGGTAACAGTTGAGCGTACAACCGTTCCATCTGAATATTCGCCTCCTTCACCTTTTTCTACATTAATCGTTATGTCTCCCGAAGAACTTGTTTTGTAAGTTCCGCTTACAGGATCGAAGTGGCTAAATTTAATTGACGGAATAGTGAATGTGCCGGCATGACGGGGAATAATTAAATATTCGTAGGTCTTACTGCCCTTCATGCCCGCAACTGTGTTATTGATGCTATTTGCTATTTTAGGATCGAAATCATCAAAGTCGGCAGGGAATTTAATTGTAGGATTCTCAATGAATTTATGATTACCAGTTCCGCTAATGCTAACTTTTAGTGTTATACCATCGTTTACAGCAACATCGTTCTTGCTAACAGTCGCTTTCATGTTAAGTTTACCAACTCCTCCGGAGAATCCTGATGGTTTTCCTTTGGGTAATGGTTTTACTGTGAGTGTAATTGGTTTTGATTTAACCAATTTTTTAACAGAACGGTAATTGGACTCAAAGAAATCATCAAAGATGCTTCTTGATTGACGTACAGTACGCTGACGTACCAGGAATTCAATCTCGGTAGGTTCTATAGTTACCTTACCAGCTTTTTGAGGAAATAGTAATTTCTGTTCATAGGTGCCCACACTATACGTTCGACCATTTATATTTTCATTGGTCCAACTAATACCTTCACTTCGCTTTAGTTCTTGTGCGATAAAAGATGTTAACTCAGGCTGTTTGATATCAGACATGCCATCCAACTGCACCTTTGTGTATATTTTGGTTGTCAAAACCATTGCTTCGTTCTGATACAAGGTTTTTTTCGAAGGTGTAACTGTAATAAATAAATCATCCTTTGATGCTGCACTTGCAGGAGCATTACCCGATTGATTATTTTGATTCCCTTGGTTATTGTTTTTAATTACGTCAATCTTCAGAGCATTTGAACTAACCTTATTCCCATCTACCATTATTGTTGCCGGAGGAATGGAATAGCTACCTTCTTTTAAAGCTTTTAAGATGAATGTAAAGCTATACGAAGTTTCACGCGTTACCTTTCCATTGATAATCGAAGTGTTATTCGAATAGGAGGTACTAGGTCCCATTAGTATCTGAAAATCTTCAAGAGGCGCCAGGCGAATATCTGATCCCTCTTTATTCAAAGTATAAACTAACTGAAACTTATCTCCAGCAACAACTGCCTGCTGTGCCCTTGCTTTGAACGTTATGTCCTGAGCGAGCATAGGCTTTAGGGAGCTTGCGATGAGTAATATTGTTAGGAAGATTATTCTCATTTTATATTTCTTGTTTTTGCAAAAATAGTATTTCTACCAGTTCTTTTCTGTTTTTGGTCGTTGAGCTGCCTTAGCTTTGCGTAATTTTTTTTGCAATTCATTTTCATCCTGCTGAATTGCATTCAATAAACGTTGCGCATCTTCTTTCGACATTTGATCTTCAGGCTGCTGCTGTTGATTCTGATTTTGTGGCTTCTGTTGTTGATTAGGATCTTGTTCTTCTTCCGAATCAGGGGTGCCATCATTATCCGAATCTAAATCTCTGTAATCAGGTGTTCCATCATTGTCGGTATCTTTTGGATTTGAAGGATCGTCACCAGCTTCCTGCTTATCCGGTCTGCCATCATTATCCGAATCCTGGTCTTTATAATCCGGCTGACCATCACCATCGGTGTCCTGGTTTTCGTTCTGCTGACCTTGTTCGTTTTCCTTTTCTTTTTCATCAGGAATACCATCACCATCTGAATCTTGCGGTTTCTGATCTTGCTGTTTTTGTTGATCTTGATTTTGATCTTTGTTCTGATCCTGATTTTGTTGCTCCTGCTGTTGTTGAAGCATTTTTTGAGCCGCAATTAAATTATATCTTGAATCGTGATCAAGAGGATTATTTCGTAAAGCATTCTTATAGGCATTAACACTTTCCTGATATTTCTGCATTACGAAATGACTGTTCCCAATGTTGTGATAAACTTGCGCCAATTTTTGGGGATCGGTTTCGGTACCAGCCAAAATTTGAAACTGATCCAGAGCCTCATCAAATTTTTCTTGTTTGAATAATGCATCTCCAAGGTTAAATTGAGCCTCAAAGGATGCATTGTCCTTATCTAATGCCTTACGATATTCAATTTCCGATTCCAGAAACTTCTCTTCCGTAAACTCATTATTACCCTTTCGGATAAACTTCCGTTCTTCCTGCGCATTGGCAGAAGCTAGGGCGAAGAGTGCTATTATTATGAATATATAATTTTTCATGCTATGCAATTTTGTAAACCGACATCAACTTATTTTTGTGTTTTATCCTTAACCTCAAAAATATTGATGTGTTTTAATCTTCTGTTTTTGCGTTCAAGAACCAGGAATTCAACTAATATTAATAATAATGCTAATGCAGCGAACCATTGGTATTGATCATCATAGTCGGTATATACCTTTGCCTCTAATTCTGTTTTCTCTAATTCCCCCAATTCATCCATTAGATTGTTAATGCCATTTCGGATATTATTAGCCGGTATATATGCTCCATTACCAGTTATGGCCACTTGTTGCAAGGTTGCTTCATCTAATTTTGATATGACGACATTACCGGCCTTATCCTTCATAAAATCATTGCTTCTTCCACTAAGTGATGGGATAGGAGCCCCTTTTGATAAACCCATTCCTACGGTGTATACTTTTATGCCTTTGTCAGCAGCGAGTTGGGCAGCGGCTATCGGATCATCTTCGTGGTTTTCTCCATCAGTTATCACGATAATAGCTCTATTCACTTCTTCATCCGTAGTAAATGAATTAATGCCTTTGTTGATGGCCGAACCAATGGCCGTTCCCTGAACACCAACGGCATCCGTAGTAATTGAACTTAAAAACATTTTGGCAGACGGGTAATCAGTTGTAATTGGTAATTGCACGTATGCCTCTCCGGCAAATACAATAAAACCCACCCTGTCGTTTTGTAATTTATCCACCAATCTGGAAATAGCGCGCTTGGCTCTTTCCAAACGATTAGGTTCAATGTCCTGCGCCATCATACTGTTAGAAACATCAAGGGCAATGATTAGCTCTATGCCTTTGCGTTTAACGGTTTGTAGTTTTGTTCCAAATTGAGGACCGGCGATGGCAAAAACCATAATGATTAAGGCCAAAAGTAGAAAATAAAATTTAATACTTGGTCGCTTAAAACTTACATTGGGCATTAAATCGTCTAGTAATTCTGAATTGCCAAATTCTTGCAAAGCTTTCTTTCGCCTGTTTACAAGAAACAGATGTATAAATGCCAATGCCGGAATTAGCAATAATAGATAGAGATATATGGGATGTTCAAACCTGAAAATATCCATGTTCAATACTTTATTCAATTTGTGATTAAGGTAAATTACGGAATACCGTATTTCTTAAAAATATTTCAAGAAGAAGAAAAAGACCTGCCAGCATTGCAAATATGAGATACTCCTCTTTTCTTTTGGTGTACTCTTTTACTTCGATGCGTGTTTTTTCCATCTTATCAATTTCAGCATATATTTCAGTGAGTTTGTTTTTATCCGTAGCTCTGAAATATTTACCTTCTGTCATATCAGCAATGTTTTGCAATAACTCTTCGTCTATTTTTACTTCCATTTGCTGGTATTGTTTTCCGAATACTGTTTCTACCGGAAAGGGCGCCATACCAATGGTTCCAACACCAATGGTGTAAACGCGTACACCAAATGTTTTTGCTATCTCAGCAGCTGTCATTGGTGCTATTTCGCCCCGATTATTTTCACCATCTGTTAATAGGATGATTACTTTGCTTTTAGCTTGGCTATCCTTAATGCGTTGCACAGCAGTTGCCAATCCCATCCCTATTGCAGTTCCATCCTCCAATAGCCCAAACTGGATATCTTTAAACAGATTATGCAATACATTGTGGTCGGTTGTTAAAGGGCATTGAGTAAAACTTTCAGCAGCATAAATCACCATTCCAATTTTATCGTTGGTGCGGCCTTTAACAAATTCAGCGGCTACTTCTTTAGCTGCCTCTAATCTGTTTGGTTTAAAATCCTCAGCACGCATACTACCCGAAATATCCATGGCCAGCATTATATCAATCCCTTCAGTAATTTCATCATGGAAGCTATTGCTCGATTGTGGTCGGGCAAGAACAATGATTAATAAGCCTATAGTCAGCACACGGAACACAAATAATATATGTCGGAGATAGACTTTTTTAGAAACAGGAGCCTTGGCAAAACCTCTTAAGCTGGAAATCTGCAATGAGGCCTGCATACTTTTCTGTTTCCATATATACCACCCAATATATACCGGTACAATAAGAAGTAGCCAGAAAAAATAAGGATGTAAAAATGTTATATCATTCATACTTTAAATTACTAATTAGTGGATTCCTGCTCAATGGACTCATCCTGTTTTAGCATAGCCTCTTTTTCTTCCTCCAGTGTCTTTATTTCTTCAATCTTAGTTTGATTAATAAAGAAATAGGAATTGATCATGCTCAAGTCATTTTCATCAGGAAAAGGTTCGTGTTTGGCAAATTTCACCAAATCCGATGTCCTTAATATCTGGTTTAAATTGTCCAATGATTTAGCGTCTGCTCCTTCAATTGTTTTAAAAGCATCCATTATTTCATCAGTAGTTTTCTCCATGGCATGAATTTTAAAACGTTCTTCGACGTAATGGCGCAAGGTATCCGTCATTTTCGAATAGTATTCTTTAACCATATCACGCTGCCATAGCTTTTCGGCTTTGAGCTTATCCAATTCTTCAATGGCTGTTACATGCGGAGGAATTTTTGGTTTCTCCTTTTTGAATATTTTAACCGGAATGTTGCGGCCAAAATATTTCATGGCAATCAAAGTCATGATGCCGCTGAATAAAATTATGCCAAGTACCCAAGGCAAATATTTATACAACTCCGATAAATGAAATGGAGTTTGCATTGGTGTTTTTATATCGGTAATCCCTTTCTGCGGATCTACTTCATCAAATGGATTAACAACCATCAACGACATATGATTTGTCTGAACAATTTTACCAAGTTGCTCACTGGCCTGTTCAAATACAATTGGTGGTACATAATGCAATCCACTATCAAATGATGTGATTCTATAGGTTTGCTCCAACAACAATCGTTGATTATCCGAACTTAGAGTATCTATTTGACTGGCTCTAACAATCTCAATATTCTTTGTAATTGTATCCGTTAATAAAGGAAAGTTTAACTGTACATCTTGTGGCTGACTCATTTGAATTTTCAAATCGATTTGCCCGCCAATGAATATCATGGTAGAATCCATTTGAGCCGACACTGTCACATTTTGAGCAGTGCTTGTCCCAACTGATAGCAGAAATACAGCAAACAAAAGAGCCAAATATTTAAAATTGAAATATGTCAATTTTGTTTTAGTCATTATATTCTTTTTTTAAATAAGGCAATTAGAGCCTTTACATAGTCTTCATCGGTACGCACCGAAACATTATCAACCCCACATTTACTAAACAAAGTCTTCGTTTCTTTATCCGTTTCATGCCACCATTTTTTGTAAGCATCTCTTACTTTGACGTTCGATGTATCTGCCCAGTAATATTCGCCTGATTCTGCATCCTTTAATTTGATAAGTCCGATGCCAGGGATTTCAGTTTCGCGTTTGTCATATACCTTAAGGGCCACAACATCATGTTTTTGATTAGCTATTTTTAAGGCATCCTCAAAACTATCATCGATGAAATCAGAAATGATAAAAGTGGTACAACGTTTCTTAATAGCATTAGTCAAATATTTTAATGCTTCTGATATATTTGTTTGCCTATGTTCTGGTGTATATGAGATTAACTGACGAATAATATGCAGAATGTGTTTCTTTCCTTTTTTTGGTGGGATAAATTTTTCTATCCGATCACTGAAAAAGATGACTCCAATTTTATCGTTGTTCTGAATTGCTGAAAAAGCCAATACAGCAGCCATTTCTGTAATTACATTCTTTTTGAATTTATAGGAAGTGCCAAACTCCCTCGATCCAGAAACGTCAATCATCAACATAACTGTTAATTCCCTTTCCTCTTCAAATATTTTGATATAAGGATGGTTGAAACGAGCAGTCACATTCCAGTCAATATTTCGTATATCATCACCGTATTGATATTCGCGTACCTCGCTAAAAGTCATTCCTCGCCCTTTAAACGCCGAATGGTATTCTCCAGCAAAAATGTTGTTGGATAATCCCCGGGTTTTAATTTCAATCTGGCGGACTTTTTTTATGATATCCGTTGCTTCCAAGTGTTTTCTTTTTAGCTACCAACATCTTGCTAATTATCAGATGTCGGTTGAATGATTTTGAAATACATATAAAATATTAGTTTACAGCCGTTAGCTAGCAGCAAACAGCTTGAAGCTAATATCTACTCTAAGGTACTTCAACCTGGTTAAGGATTTCACTGATGATTTCAACCGAAGTAATGTTATTGGCTTCAGCTTCGTATGATAAACCTATTCTATGACGCAATACATCATGACAGATAGCTCGAACATCTTCCGGAATAACATATCCACGACGTTTGATGAAAGCATATGCTTTGGCAGCCATCGAAAGACTAATACTTGCACGAGGAGAAGCTCCATAAGAAATCATGTCCTTGAATTTCTCCATGCCGTATTGCTCAGGGAAACGTGTCGCAAAAGTGATGTCAACAATGTATTTTTCAATCTTCTCATCCATGTAAACATCTTTCACAACCTGACGAGCGCGAATAATATCTTCCGGGTTCAATATTGTTGATGCTGTCGGGAACGTCTTAGCCAGATTGTGTCGGATAATCATTTGCTCTTCATCCTTTTTAGGATAATCCAAAACAATTTTAAGCATAAAACGATCGACCTGTGCTTCAGGTAGAGGATAAGTTCCTTCTTGCTCAATCGGGTTTTGAGTTGCCATTACTAAGAAAGGCTCGTCCAATTTGTAAGTTGTTTCTCCAATTGTCACCTGACGCTCCTGCATAGCTTCAAGCAATGCACTCTGTACCTTTGCCGGAGCACGGTTAATCTCATCGGCCAAAACAAAGTTGGTAAAAATAGGACCTTGCTTAACGATAAATTCTTCCTTCTTCTGACTATATATCATCGTACCCAATAAATCGGCAGGCAATAAGTCAGGAGTGAACTGAATACGTGAGAATTTAGCATCAACAATGGTAGCCAAAGTGTTAATGGCAAGAGTTTTTGCCAATCCTGGAACACCTTCCAATAGAATATGTCCATCAGATAAAAGACCAATTAATAATCCTTCAACAAGGTGTTTTTGGCCCACAATTACCTTATTCATTTCAATGGTAAGCAAGTCAACAAACGAACTTTCTTCTTTAATCCTTTCGTTAATAGCTTTTATATCTACTGTCTGATCCATAATTTAAATGGTTTTATTCTTGTTTTATTTTTAGTCTTTAACAATTAATCTATTAAAGAAGTAAGCAAAAAGAGTTAATTCTATCATTACTTCTTTGTAGTTGTTCAAATAAACACAATGTCAGTTGATTTGGATATTTGCTGAGGGTTAAAATTTGTTAATCCTAAAGCATTTTAACGTCTCTTTAACTAATATTATTTTAAATGAACACCGGTAATTTTAACTTTTGGTAAATTTAAAATCGCACAAAAATAGCAGTATTTTAAGATAGTTCATACAAAATCAAGAGTTCATATAAGGATAAAATAAAAACCATGATTTCTTCATTGTTGTTTTAAGGAAATATTAACACTTTTGTGGGCTTTCAGGTGCAAAAGCCATTTGATGTTTTATTTGAATTTAATTGATCCGATAATATGAACTATTTTAGTTTTCATACGCATTCTACTTTT
Organism: uncultured Carboxylicivirga sp.; assembly: GCA_947503525.1. GTDB lineage: Bacteria > Bacteroidota > Bacteroidia > Bacteroidales > Marinilabiliaceae > Carboxylicivirga. Next base: position 283,133 of record CANNEA010000003.1, read on the forward strand.
TGTGACGGTAAAGCTTCGATGGAAGATGTTTGTCAGAAAGCCATTGATCTGGATTTGTCAGCCCTTGGTTTTTCAAGTCACGCTCCAGTACCTTTTACAACGCCATGGGCTATGAAGTTTGAAGATGTAATGGAATATAAAAAGGAGATTGACAGATGCAAGGACTTATTTGGTTCGAAGCTTAAGATTTATTCCGCTCTGGAGGCTGATTATATCCCAAATGATCGTTCTGTAAGTTACGATGCGTGGAAAAAGATGCTTGATCTGGATTACATAATTGGTTCCGTTCACTTGGTTCAAAATCCAAACGATCCGGATGGTTTATGGTTTCTGGACGGACCTTCGGAGAATTATGAAAACGGTGTTAACATTGTTTTTGGTGGAGATATTAAGGCAGCTGTTCAACAATACTATCTGCAAATTCAGGAAATGGTAGTGACACAGCAACCTGATGTGATCGCGCATTTCGATAAAGTGATCATGAATAATAAAGGGCGTTTTTTTACAGAGGACGAAAAATGGTATCAGGATGTACTTGAAGAAACTTTGCAAGTGATAAAAGGAACAGGAACCATTATAGAAGTAAATACAAGAGGTATATACAGAGGTAAATACCATACTTTCTTTCCCTGTGAATCGATAATTAAACGTTGTATTGACTTACAAATTCCTCTGACTGTTTCTGTTGATGCTCACCATCCTGATGAGTTGATTGCCGAGTTTGAAAATGGACTTAAAACAATTAAAGAATTGGGAGGGCAGCATGTTTCTTATTTTAATGAAGGAAAATGGGAACAATTGTTAATAAAGGATGTTTACTAGGCTGATGTAATATTTTAAGTTGAATTGTAAGAGCAGTTTGCTCATAAAGAATATAGTATGTTTGAAGATAACGATTTTGTATGCCGACATATGCAGATGACTAAAGCAGATATTGTTAAGGTTATTCGAGATAAAGAGATTACCTCATTTGATGATTTACAGGATGAAACTGATGTAGCGACAATTTGTGGAAGTTGCGTTTCTGATATTGAAGATATCCTTGAAGAAGAGATAGCAAAGCGGGAGCTTGAATAAGTTTTGCCTTTAAAATTGGCCAATCTTTATGTTGTAGTTCTTGTCCTCCAACAAGACAGTATATCCCCGAGGGAATAACTGATGTGAGGTATAGTCTTCTCTTTTGAAGGCTGACCGAAGGACAATGAGATCTTAAAGCATTAGCAAAGAGCTGTCACCATAACTTAAGAAGCGAAAATCATTAGCAAGGGCATATCTATAGATATCTGTCCATTTATCGCCAACTATGGCGGAGATTAAAAGTAGCAATGTGCTTTGTGGTTGATGGAAGTTGGTAATTAATCCCTTTATCATCTTAAAATTATAACCCGGTACAATGATGATTGAAGTTCGACCGGATAAGTTTTCAATGCCGTTTATTTCCATGAAATTTAACAAGGCTCTTAAAGCTTCTTTACGCGAATGAGATTGACTTAAATTATATGGGTCCCATTGTTGAACACCGGCATCAATACTTTCGTTCTCCAAGAGTCTTACACCATACCAATACAAGCTTTCTAGAGTGCGAACTGAGGTTGTACCCACTGCAATGCAAGGATTTTCGTTGTTGATGAGTTGCTTTAAGCTGGATTGTGTTATTACAAAATGCTCGGTATGCATATCATGATCGGCAATGCTTTCCGATTTAACCGGTTTAAATGTACCTGCTCCTACATGCAGTGTAATGTTTAATAGTTCATGGCCATTACTATTAAGTTCATTTAATATGGAACCGGTAAAATGCAATCCGGCAGTGGGCGCCGCCACTGATCCTTTGTGTTCGGAATAAACCGTTTGGTAACGATCCTGATCAATATCTTCGGTATCCCGGTTTAAATAAGGTGGAATTGGAATTAAACCAATGGCTTCTATGATTTCAGCAAAGGAATAGTTTTCATTATCCCATTTGAAAGTAACCGAATAGGCGTCTGATAGCTGTGTTCCCTTTTCAACAGATACTTTTATTGAATCTTGCCCAATAGTAATGTTTTTTTCTAATGGGTCATTTTTCCATTTACGCGCATTTCCAATGATGCATTTCCATGTTGTACTTTTTCTGCTGTCAAAAGCCATTTGAACTTCCACCGGTTGTATTGGTTCTAAACAAAAAATCTCAATTTCTGCACCTGTTGGTTTTCTGAATTTTAATCGGGCTTGAATAACCTTAGTATTATTAAATACCAACATCGCTTTTTCAGGAAGTTCATGCTTAAGTTTCGGAAATTGGGTGTGACTGATTTCAGCCCCTTTGTATATCAATAGCTTTGATAAGTCACGATTTTCCAAAGGGTATTTGGCAATACGATCATCAGGCAATTCGTAATTGAATTTTTCAATACTGATATCCGGCTTAATCATTCTTCTTGTTTTTAGGGCCGCAAATTTAGTTAACTTTGTGTATTAAATGAATTGGATCAGTCAAAATATTGCATAAGCCCTACTGTATCGATTACTTATATGGTTAGCTTGCAAATTAATATAGAAATATAATGAAGGTTAAAGCAGGAGATAGCGTAAGATTTTTAAATATAAGTGGGGGTGGTACAGTCGCTCGTGTTGATGGTAAATTGGCCTTTGTTGAAGATGAAGATGGTTTTGAAATACCGGTATTGGTCAATGAACTGGTAGTAATTAATGATGCGCCTAAAGCTTCATCTGGGCAGAATAAGGTACAAGAGGATGAAATTGAGGAAGAAGCTGAAGAAAGTTACGAGTTTACCGAAGAGGAAGGTGGAGATGATGATCCTAAATTTTACCTGGCTTTTTTATCAGGTGAGAAAAGCGGAGTTGAATCGGGTAATTTAAGGGTTCAATTGATTAATGATTGTAACTACTTTGTGAATTATACGGTTTCTGCTATACGCAAAGATAAGCAGATGGATTTGATGTTTAATGGATTGGTGGAGCCCAATACCAAAATTGCTTTGGACAAGATGACTGTTTTACAGTTAGACGAAAGGCAATGGCGTGTGGAATTAATGTTCTACAAAAAAGGCCGTTCGTATACGTATATTCCCCCTGTTTCAACGGATGTAAAGATTAAGGCGGCTCGTTTCTTTAAAGAAAACAGTTTTGCCGAGAACGACTATTATCACGAAAAGGCGGTGTTAATGCCGATTATTAAAGGTGAGTTTGAACAAAAGTTGGCTCAACTCACACAAAAGGATATTGACAAGGTTGTAAAGGAAAAGGAGAGTAAACCTGTTCGTAAAAAATATGCACGTCGTGATGAACCGGGAATCCTTGAGGTAGATTTACATATAGATGAATTGATTGATTCGACAAGTGGCTTAAGTAAAGGCGAAATCATAACCCTTCAGACAGACAAGTTTAAGCAAGTGATGAAAGATAATGCCAAGTTTAAAGGCAAGAAATTGGTGTTTATTCATGGGGTAGGAAGCGGAAAATTAAAAACTGAAATCCGTAAGTTACTTGATCGCCAATATAAACAGCACGTCTATCAGGATGCTTCATTTAAAGAATATGGATACGGGGCGACGATGGTGATAATTTAGATTAATATTTATCTACTTAAAGTTTAAGAAGAATATGGAAAGTAAAAGCTAATGACACGGGGTATTTTTGTAGTTGCTACTCTGTGTGTTTGCTTTACCATGTATTTTGAAGTATCGACTAATAAAGGGGATGCTAAATCTCATCATGAGAAGTGTTTTAGTGAGATAAAAGATTTGTTTCTGTCAGGTTATGCTAAACCAACTAGAAATTAAAAATACCTTAATCTGCATGTTTGCAACTATTCCAATTCTGAACATGTTTTAGCAGATTTGTTCAGGCTTCTGCAGCATTGAAATGCCTTCAGCGGTTTTGCTGCTCATTCTGCAACATTGAAATGGCTTCTAACATTTTTGCTGAGCGTTCTGCAATAATGAAATGCCTTCAGCAGTTTTGTTAAGCTTTCTTCAGTTGGGAAATGAGCTCAGCAGTTTTGCTGAGTCATCTGCAGTATTGAAATGAACTCAAACATTTTTGCTAGGGAAATTACAAGTGAGCATTGACTCAAGTAATCCTATATTTTGATTTATTGATTTTCACCACTTCATATTTAATATGACATCCCCACAAATGGTTATTTTCTTGTTAAGATGATTTTGTACACACAATGATCTTCATTTTTTTACTAATATTGCAATAATGACCAGGTCCAAAAGAAATATCGCATTTCTACTTATGGCCATATACAGTATTGTATTTGTCCATAATGTTATTCCCCATCATCATCACTACAATGAAGCGGTGAGTGTGGAGAATGTACAATGTTTGGGCCATTATCACCATCACGAAGGTCTTCATCATCATTCACATGAGAATTTTTCTATAAATGATATTGTTGATCATTCTGTTCTTGATCATCATCATCCTGTTGAAAAACATTCGGTTTGCCATTTCGAAGTAAATCCTGTAATTAAAGATTCAGGTTCTTTAAATTTCGTATTGTCAGTGTGTATTGTTGAAGAGCTATGGGTTCCACTGGAAGAACCAATAACTATAGCTTATACTTATTATCCTCAAAAACTGCTAGAGAGTTATAATTTTGCGGTCCCCTTGAGGGCTCCGCCTGTATTTTCATGATTTCTCCACAAATTTATTTGGGCTTTTTTCGCTTATGAAAGAGAAAGGCTTTAACCATTTATTAAACATCAATCAATAATTGAATCATGAAAAGTTTATTTTTAGTAATTGCTGTTGCTGCATTAGTATTTACATCATGTGGATCAAAAGAAAAGAAACACGACGATGGTACTCACACTCATGCCGACGGAACAGTTCACGAAGCACATGAACATTCAACACCTGATCAGGAAGCTTTTGAAGTAAAAGCCAATAAAGAAGGGTGTTCTGAAGCTTGCAAACAAGAATGTTCTGAAAAGGCAGACTCTACAAAATGTTGCGACGTAGAAGCAGAGGAAAAGCAAGAAGAAGGTCATGACCATGACCATGGCCACGACCATAATCATTAATTCGAATAGGATTGGAAGTGTATTAATTAATTTGGCGTAGAAGATTGTGAATAAGGTCTTCTATGTCTTGCTTTTTTATGATTCATTAAACAGTTGCTTGTGATGTAGTAGCTGTAGTTCCAGAAATAGATCATATTGGATTTGATTGTGAGTTTAAACTCTCATTTGAAACCGATAATTAAACATGAACAACTCTGCTTATCAGTGTTTTTTTGTTTCGAGTCTATTATCTGTCAATCTTAAATCTAATTTCAAACAAATGAAAATATATAAAATTGCAGTCTTGCCGGTGCTAATCACATTCCTGGCGGCATGTAATCAATCCTCGAATAAGACCAGTGGGCATACTCATGCTCACGATAACATTACTGTTCCGTATGTTGCATACAACGAGGATATAGAAGTTTTTATTGATGCTGAACCTATGGCTAATGGTCATACTTCTACATTAAACGTTCACATGACTAGTCTACATGATTTTAAGCCAATTTCTCCCGAAAGAATAGAGGCTTTTCTGATTGTTAATGATAGCGGACTAAAACAAGTAAGGGATAGGGGTGAGCAAGATGGACTTTATCAATTTATGTTTCAGCCAACGAGCAGCGGTAATGCTTATCTCGAGTTTGCTTTTGAATGGCAATCAAAAAATCACCTAATAAGGGTTGAGAATATTGAGATTTATAAAGATGCTCATGATGCGATTCATTTAGCTGAGAAACTAGTGCCTCAATCAACTAGCGCTATTTCCTTTTTAAAGGATCAATCATGGAAAGTGGATTTTAAAACCGCACATCCTCAGCAAATGCCTTTTGGTAAGGTTATTAAAAGCACTGCCACTGTTTTTTCCTCTCCTGTTGATAAAGTTGTGGTGTCGGCCAAAACCAGTGGCTTTGTAAAGTTTGCCGAAGGAGTGGTGAGCATCGGTAAAGCCTATAAAAAGAATGAACAGGTTTTTACGGTTCATGGCGATGGAATAACGGCTAACAATGCTGAGGTGATTCTGAAAAATGCCAAGGTAGAATTGGAATTAGCCGAAGCTGAATATGAACGCGACAAGTTATTGGCGAATAATCAGATCGTTTCCAATAAGGAGTACATTGAATCGAAAGCAAGGTATCAAAAAGCCTTGACTGAGTTAAAAAACCTTCAAAAAACGATTGGTAAGAATGGGGAAAAAATTGTTGCGCCAATAAACGGATACATTGAAGAAGTTTTGGTTAATAACGGTGAATATGTCGAAGCTGGTCAAGCAGTATTTGGTATGGTTACTAATCGCCGTTTAATACTTAATGCTTTTATTAGTCAATCCCATTTAAGAGATCTGAATAAAGTGAATGGATTAAACGTTGAGTTTGATGATGAGGTTTTATCTCTTGATCAACTTAAGGGGAAAGTTTTGTCAGTAGGAAAGTCCATGAGTACCACTAATCATTTATTACCTATTTCCTTTGAGATTGATTATCACGATGGATTAATCAGTGGTGGTTTTGTGAATGTATACATACTAACTAAAGGTGAGGAAAGTTTAGTTGTACCTGAAAAGGCTTTATGCGAGGAGCAGGGTGTTTATTTTGTATATGTGCAATTAACACCCGAACTGTTTGAAAAGCGCCTGGTGAAAATTGGCTCAGGTGATGGTGTAAACAGGGCTGTTATATCTGGTTTATCGAAGGATGATAGAATAGTTACTGAAGGGGCAATTTTGGTTAAGCTGGCTGCGGTTTCCAATACCATTGATCCACATGCCGGACATGTTCATTAATAAGGAGGTAGAAAATGCTAAATAAAATAATTCATTTTTCGCTACACAACAGATTGTTTGTCTTACTCGGAGCATGTATCCTTATGATTGGAGGTATTTATACAGCCCGGAACATGGATGTGGATGTTTTTCCTGATTTAACGGCGCCAACTGTGGTGGTTATGACCGATGCGCATGGAATGGCGGCTGAAGAAGTAGAGCGGCTGGTGACTTTTCCCATTGAAACAGCTGTAAATGGTGCTACCGATGTGCGTCGAGTTCGATCTGCCAGTTCACACGGTTTTTCGTTTGTATGGGTAGAATTTGACTGGGGAACTGATGTATTTAAAGCTCGGCAGATTGTCAGCGAAAAGCTGGTTACCTTGTCTGGTCAGTTCCCTCTAGGAATCTCTCAACCTGTTTTGGCTCCTCAATCCAGTGTGATGGGCGAAATTCTTTTTATCGGTTTGCAATCGGATAGCACGGATATGATGACGCTGCGCACCATTGCAGATTGGCAGCTTAAGCCTTTATTGCTGGCAACTGGTGGCGTTTCTCAGGTTACAATAATTGGAGGAGATTATAAACAGTACCAGGTCTTGGCTGATCCTTATAAAATGATGCAGTATGATGTGTCATTGGAAGAGTTAAGCGAGGTTTGTAGTGGCATTAGTCAGAATAGCACAGGTGGTGTGATTCGTCAATACGGTAACGAGTATGTGGTTAGAGGAATTGCTCGTTCATCGGATACAGATGTATTGGCGCGAACATTAATTAAGCATAATGAAGGTTTACCGATTTATGTGGAAGATGTGGCTGAGCTGAAAATTGGGAGCGCTGTAAAAATGGGCTATGCTTCTCAAAATGCCTCTCCATCAGTAATAATTTCCATATCAAAACAGCCTAACACCAATACACTTGAACTAACCCGGCGAATAGAAGCGAACTTATCAGAGTTAGCAGAAACTTTACCAGCCGATGTGATTGTGGATTCCAGTATATTTCGTCAGGCTGATTTTATTGAAACTTCAGTAAGGAATGTGCAACGTGCTTTACTTGAAGGGGGATTGTTTGTGGTCATTATCCTGTTTCTCTTTCTAGGTAGTTTCCGAACAACAATTATATCTTTATTGGCAATTCCCTTGTCTTTGTTGGGAGCTATTATTACGCTTCATTATTTAAACTTAAACATAAATACCATGAGCCTTGGAGGAATGGCTATTGCTATTGGCTCGTTGGTTGATGATGCTATCATTGATGTAGAAAACGTTTATAAGCGTCTAAGACAGAATTATCGAAAGCCCAGAAAAGAAAGGGAAGGAGTAGTTACAATTGTATATGAGGCGTCCAAAGAAATACGATCCTCCATTTTAAATGCAACTTTAATTATTATTGTAGCCTTTGTGCCTTTATTTTTCTTATCCGGAATGGAGGGTCGAATGTTACGTCCATTGGGTATCGCCTATATTGTGGCCTTATTCATGTCGCTTATTATTGCAATGACGATCACGCCCTTGTTATGTCGTTTGCTATTGTCGAATGATAAATATTTAAGTAAAAAGGAAAAGGATAGTCGTGTAAGTCGATGGATGCAGAAAGGCTATTGGCATTCTCTTAACTGGGCACTGGAACACAAAGTAGGTGTATTGGTCGTATCAGGGATTTTATTTGTGATTTCTGTAGTTCTGATGAGTTCTATGGGGCGTAGTTTTCTTCCCGAATTTAATGAAGGAGCTTTAACCATATCAGCTGTGAGTCAACCCGGCGTTTCTCTGCATGAAAGTAATCGTTTGGGAAATCTTATTGAGCAAGAATTGCTTTCAATTCCTGAAGTGAGTAGTACGGCAAGACGGACAGGGCGTGGCGAACTGGATGAACATTCACAAACCACTAACAGTGCAGAGGTGGATGTGAATTTTATGTTGGGGGATCGTCCTCAGGAAGAACTTATGCAAGAAGTGAGGGATAAATTGGCAAATATTCCTGGCATTGCTTCCACTGTTGGACAACCTTTGGGGCATCGTATTGATCATATGTTATCCGGTACCAGAGCTAATATTGCCATCAAACTTTACGGTCAGGACTTAAATGAGCTATTCCGATTAGGCAATCAACTTTCCTCATCTATTCAAGGAGTAGAAGGTTTAGTAGATGTTAATGTGGAACAGCAAACAGAAGTGCCACAATTGCAAATAAAGGCCGATCGTAATAAAATGGCCATGTACGGTATAAGTATGAGGGAGTTCAATGAGTTTGTAGATGTGGCATTTGCGGGAGAAAAGCTGGCAGATATATATGAAGGCCAAAGAAGCTTTGATTTGATTCTTCGCTTTAATAAAGATTATACAGAAACCATTGATGGCGTTAAAAGTGCTTTAATTGATACAGAAGATGGTAAGAAAGTGCCTTTGGAGCAAATCGCAAAAATTACATCTTCTGCAGGGCCGGGTTCGATTAGTCGTGAAAATGTTCAACGTAAAATTGTGGTTTCAGCTAATGTTGCCGGGCGTGATCTGCATAGTGTTGTTAATGATATTAAGACTAAGGTAAAAGCAAATCTGTCATTGCCCGAAGGTTATCGGGTTGAATATGGTGGTCAGTTCGAGAGTGAGGCAAAGGCGTCAAGAACTTTATTATGGACATCTATATTGGCTATTTGTGTCATTTTCTTACTTCTATTTCAGGAGTTTAAGAATGTTCCCCTGGCAGGTATTATACTTTTAAATCTTCCTCTGGCATTGATTGGTGGAGTTTTGGCCATTAAGGTGTCTTCAAATATTATTAGTATTCCCGCAATCATTGGATTTATAACTTTATTTGGAATAGCTACACGTAACGGCATTCTTTTGATCTCGAATTATCAACAAATGAATGACCTTGGTTCTAATCTTAAGGAGCGAATAAAGCTGGGTTCCATAGATCGCTTAAATCCCATTTTAATGACTGCTTTAACCGCAGCTTTGGCTTTAATACCATTGGTGATAAATGGAAACGCGCCGGGAAATGAAATACAAAGCCCTATGGCAAAAGTGATTCTCGGAGGTTTGCTGAGTTCAACATTATTGAATATGTACGTTATTCCGATCGTTTATTATCTCATTAAGAAAAATGAAGTAAAGAAAGAAGGAGGTCGATTATGATTAGACTTATAGCAATTGTCTGCTTTTTACCTTTTACTCTGCTCAAAGGACAGAGCCAATTGGATGAATTATTTGCCAAAATTGAGACGAATAATAAAAGTTTAAAAACCCTTCGTTTGCAATTGGATGCTCAAAAAGTGCAAAATAGAGTAGGCTTAAATCCTGAGAATCCTCAAATGCAATATGTTCATCAGTGGGGTAAAACTGATCAGATGGGTACCAGACAGGAATTTAATGTGACACAAGGTTTTGATTTTCCAACAGCTTATATTCATCGAAATAGAATGTACAGAACATTGGATGAGAAAGCCGAGCGAGAATACCTGGCTGCCTACAATCAGGTGATGTTGCAGGCCGTTTCATTGGTTTATCAAATTGTATATCGAAATGCACTGGCAGCTGAATATCAAATTCGTTTGGATCATGCAGAAAGTATATCGGAGGCTTATCATTCCAAATTAGAGTCAGGTGATATTAATATTATGAAACGCAATAAAGCTGATCTGAACTTGTTGAAATCACGTAATGATCTTCGAAACTTAAATGCGGATAAAGAGGCCCTGCTCGAAAGACTAAAAGGAATTAATGGCGGAAATGTTGTGGCCTTGGATTTAATTGCGATCTCAATCAATAATTTACCAATTGATTTTGATGCATGGTATAAGGAGCAATTACCTTTGATGCCAAGGCTAGCTGGTTTGGAAAGTGCACTGGAAGCCAATAGGCAGAAGGAACAATTAAATCGTGCTTTGTCTTTACCAAAATTATCAGCCGGTTATAGTTCCGAAAAAGGGATAACGGATGATTTTAAAGGTGTGAATGTTGGTTTATCCATTCCCTTATGGGAGAATAAGAACAGTGTTAAACAAGTGCAATTGAATTCTTTAGCTATGGAGAACAATATTGCTGATCACCAATTACAGGCCTATCATGGTTTAAAGGCATTGTATACTAAAGCAACACAGTTGCGTTTAATGCTTGACGATTATAACACTGCACTAAATAGTTTGAGCAACACCGGACTACTAAAAACGGCCTTAACAAGTGGTGAGATTTCGATTCTTGAGTATATGGTTGAGTTAGGTATTTATTACGAAGCTATTGAGAAGTATATTTCATTGCAAATGGAATATCAAACAACCGTGGCGCGCTTGAATTATTTTGATGTAAATTGAGAGTGATTTAATAGAAAATTAGAAGGGCGGTCTCAACTCAAATGGAGCCGCCCTTTTTGCTTATTTGAGTCATGATTAAAGAGGTTTTAAACTAATCCCTTATCATGTGTGCAAAGAGTAGCTGATGTGGTAGAAAAAACAACTATCTTTGCACAAATTTTTCTTAAGAATGGTATCAATACATCAGCTTACCGTCGATTTTGGCGGTTTCAAACTTTTTGAAGACGTTTCATTTTTGATTAACCCAAAGGATCGCATTGGTTTAATTGGTAAAAATGGAGCGGGTAAATCTACTTTATTAAAGATTGTATCTGGTCTGATGGAACCAAGCAGTGGTTTAGTCACTAAACCAAAAGATTTCAAAATTGGATACCTCCCACAGCACATGAACTACACTGATACACGTAATGTGCTTGAAGAAGTAGAGCTGGCATTTGCAGAAATAAAGGAACTTGAAAAAGAAATAGCAGATATTAATAATGAGATAGCTGAACGGACCGATTATGAGTCGGAGTCATATTTGAAATTGTTGGATCGTTTGAATGACAAAACCGAACGATTTAATATTATGGGAGGAAGTAACCATACCGCTCTGATCGAAACAACGCTTAAAGGTTTAGGATTCGAGCAGTCTGATTTTACTCGTAATACAGGAGAGTTCAGTGGTGGTTGGCGTATGCGTATTGAGCTGGCCAAGATATTATTGGAGCAACCGGATATATTTCTACTGGATGAGCCAACCAACCATTTGGATATTGACTCAATACAGTGGCTTGAGGATTTCTTAAAGACATATAGTGGTGCTGTGGTGCTTATTTCACATGATAAAGCATTTCTGGATAATATCACCAAGCGAAGTATTGAAATATCACTGGGTAAGATATACGATTATAAAGCGAGCTATTCAAAGTTCATTGAGTTGCGTAAAGAACGACGTGAACAACAGATGAACGCCTTCAAGAATCAGCAAAAAAAGATAGAGGATACTGAGAAGTTTATTGAGCGTTTTCGCTATAAAGCAACAAAGTCGGTCCAGGTACAGTCCAGGATTAAACAGCTTGAGAAAATTGATCGTATAGAAGTTGATGAGTTTGATAATGCAGCTCTCAATATAAGATTTCCGGCAGCTCCCCGATCAGGTAATGTTGTGGTTAAAGGTGATGAGGTTTCAAAATCATATGGTGATCTACTTGTATTAAATGAGGTTGATATCACCATTGAAAGGGGTGAAAAGGTAGCTTTTGTTGGTCGCAATGGAGAAGGAAAAACCACAATGGCCCGAATGATCATGAGCGAATTGGCTTATCAGGGTAAGTTGGATTTAGGGCATAATGTTAAAATTGGCTATTTTGCTCAGGATCAAGCTGAACGTTTAGATGATTCACACACCGTGCTGGAAACAATTGATTTGGTTGCGGTAGGAGATATCAGAACTAAAATTCGGGATTTGCTTGGAGCCTTCATGTTTAGTGGTGAAACGGTTGATAAGAAGGTAAGTGTATTGTCGGGAGGAGAACGCACCCGATTGGCTATGGTCAAGTTATTGCTGGAGCCGGTTAACCTATTAATTCTGGATGAGCCAACCAACCATTTGGATATGCGTTCGAAGGATATTCTGAAGAAGGCCTTGAGAGATTTTGAGGGAACGGTGATATTAGTATCTCACGATCGTGAATTTTTAGATGGCCTGGTGGAAAAGGTATATGAGTTCCGTAATAAAAAGATAAGGGAGCATTTGGGTGGTATCTACTATTTTTTGGAAAAGAAAAAAATGGAGAGCCTGAATGACTTGAATAAAAATATAGCAGCTCAGAAAAAGGCTCAACCAAGTAACAAGGAAACCAAAGCCAAACTATCTTTTGAAGAACGAAAAGAATTAAGCAAAAAGCTTAAAAAGGCTGAACGATTGGTTAAGGATTACGAAAGTTCCATTTCTAACTTGGAATCAGAATTAGAGAAGCTCACTGAATTAATGGCTATGCCGGAGAATTCGTCTGATGAGCAAATGTTTAAGGATTACCATAAGGTAGAGAAAGAGCTTGAAACCAGTATGGAGAATTGGGAAAGCTCTCAGCTAGAATTAGAAGAATTACAGCAGCAAAAAAGTGAATTAGATTAGACATGGCAAAAGAACAAATGGTATTTGGCATCAGAGCAGTAAGTGAAGCTTTAGCCGCAGGTAAAGAGATAGAGAAAGTATTCATTAAGAAAGGTCTTCAAGGTGAGCTGTTTCAGGGTTTTCTTGATGAGGTTAGAGCTAATGAAGTACCTTTTCAGTTTGTGCCAATCGAAAAACTAAATCGGATTACACGAAAGAACCATCAAGGCGTTATTGCCATGATTTCAGCAATTACTTACCAAAGTATTGAGCAATTAATTCCAATGTTGTATGATGAAGGAAAAGATCCTTTTATTTTGGTACTTGATCATTTGACGGATGTCCGAAATTTTGGGGCGATTGCCAGAACAGCCGAATGTGCTGGTGTTGATGCAATTGTTATACCCGAAAAAGGAGGAGCGCCTATTAATGCTGATGCGATAAAGACTTCTGCCGGAGCCTTGCATTCATTGCCGGTTTGTAGAGTGAATAATCTCGTTTTGACGGTTGAATTTCTAAAAAACAGTGGATTGAAAATGGTTGCAGCAACTGAAAAAGGAGCTGAAGATTACGACAAAGTAGATTACTCGGGTCCGGTTGCTTTAATTATGGGATCGGAAGATACCGGTATCTCATCTCAAGTACTTAAACTAGCAGATGTTAGAAGTCGTATTCCAATTCTTGGTGAGATTCAATCACTTAATGTGTCGGTTGCAGCTGGAGTATTAATGTACGAAATTCTGAAAAGTAAGAAATAAAAAAAATAAAATATAACTTTTTGGAGTTGCTCTACCTGTAAACACTGTTAAAGAAGCAAGTTTATACGAAGTTTTTGGTGTAAGGTTTCATAACATTTATCTACATAAATTTGATTTTTCTCATAATCTTTCTAATTTCGAAAGGTTTTGCGATGATAAAAATCAGTTTTTTTTAATCAAAAACATCGTTTATGATCCACAAGGAAAGAGTCCTAAAGGCGCTTAATAATGAGCAACCAGATCGAGTGCCTTTTTTTTATTGGGACGTACCCGAATTTGGTGTTAAGTTGATGAAACACCTCGGGTTAGAAAATCGAGATCAATTACTCGAGTATTTGGATGTTGATTTCAGATGGGTGGAACCGGACTATGTTGGCGAGAATCTAGTAAAGGCAGGGGGAAAAGAAAAGACGGATATTTGGGGAGTAGGTTATTCAAGAGTTAAAAATGGAGATTTTGAATTCTGGGAAGCTACTAATTTTCCGTTAGAAGGAATTACCGATCCTGCTAAGCTTGATGATTACAACTGGCCGACAACGGACCTGTTTGATTTTACAACCTTACCGTCTAAAATTGAAAAGTACAAAGACTATGCAATAATGACCGCTCCTGGTTATTCTTCACCTGGTCTTTTTCGCATTATTCAGCGTTTGCTGGGACGTGAAGCTTTTTTAGAGGTAATGATGTACCATCCTAAGTTTTTTGAGGCTTTGTCTCAAAAGATTGTTACTTTTTACACGGATTTTATTGCTAAGTTCTTTGAGAATGGCGGCGATAAAATTGATTTTATTAGGATTGCAGATGATTTTGGTACACAAAGTGGTTTGGCCATTAGTACTGAAATTTGGGAAAAGTACTGTAAACCCGCTATTGAGGCGTTTACCGAAATTCCGAAAAAGCATGGTGTACGTTTTTATATGCATTCATGTGGGGCAGTGCGTAAGCTATTGCCTGAGTTTATTAGTTTAGGTGCATGTATTCTTGATCCAATTCAAACCCGTGCCTCAGGTATGGAGCCATCAGGATTGAAGGAAGATTTTGGAAATTACATTACCTTTTGTGGAGCACTTGATGAAGAGTTACTTCTAAGGCAGGGAACGCCTAATGAGGTGAAGAGTGGTGTATCGGAGCTATTGGATGTAATGGCACCCAACGGGGGATTTGTGTTAGGTCCATCACACAAGCTTAAAATCGAAACGCCGGTTGAAAATGTTGTTGCCATGTATGAGGCAGCGAAAGAATGGAGATATTAGTCATTGAATAATCGCTTAACTGAAAACCTTGCTTTCTGATGAAAGCAAGGTTTTTTTATTTCGCATTATATTGTAGTTTCGTAATCAAATCTATTTAATGCCTAAATTATGAAGAAAGTAGTATCGATTTTAAGCTTGGTGATATTGACGATGACAATATTGCCTTTAAGTTCACAAGCACAATTACGTTATAAGTTAAAAGTAGGCCAGAAGTATGGCTTAAAACAGAGCACCACTCAGGATATTGTTCAGAATATTCAAGGGATGAGTCAAACGATTAAAAATACCATAGGTGGAGATATTGGTATTACTATTAAATCGAAAGATGCAGGTGTTTATACTTCAGATATGGTTTTTGAAACACTTCTTTTTAAGATGGAAAGTACAATGTTTTCGATGAGTTATGACTCAACGGATGAAAATCAGGAAGAAAATGTTATTAGTAAGGCTTTTGATGCCATCGTGGGATATAGCTTTAAAATGAAGTTTGATGAGTTGGGAAATATAATTGAAGTAACGGGTTTTGATGAATTGGCTAAAGTTATTGCTGAAAAATATGGTTCTGATACCAATTCACTTAACATGGCTCAGGAAAGTATTAAAGGACAGTTCAGCGATGAAAGTATGAAGCAAAATTTGCGTTCCATGCTTTTGGTTTATCCTAAGGAGAAATTAAGTATTGGTACTAACTGGTCAAACGAAGTACAGACTCAAGGAGCAATGCCTATGCTGAGTAAGTACAATTATAAAGTAAGTGCTTTAAATGGTTCTGTAGTTGAAATAAGTGGAACAGGCACAATGGCCACGGAAGAAGGGTTTAGTCAAGAACAAAATGGAATGACTCAACATTTCAATTTGTCAGGAAGCGTGAATTTAAATACTAGTATTGATGCGAAAACCGGATGGCCTAAGAAAATGACCCAAAATCAGGATGTTGAAGGTGTTGTGGCTGTTGAATCTCCGCAATTGCCTGCTCCAATGGAAATTCCAATGACGATTAAAAGCAAGTCGACATTTGTAGCTTATTAATTTGCATGTATTAGCCTACTAATTGAACACAATTCAATTAGTAGGCTAATAAGTATAATTTAGTCTCTATTCTTTACCTTTTCTCCAACTTTCTTTATTGAGCAGATCTCCGGATTTTGTATAATATTTCCATTTTCCATGGCGAAGGCCATTTTTATATTTTCCTTCGATTTTAATTTGCCCATTTCGGTAGTAATACAAAGCTTCGCCGTCCAATAGTCCATCATCCAGATAAAGGATTGCTTTTTTTCTGCCATTGCTGTAGAATTCCTTATAATCGCCATCTAATACATCGTCGTCAAAGTTAACTTCAGCTTTTACGGTATGTTCATCATTATCGAAATAAAATATGGCCATTCCATCTACTTCGCCATCATCATATTGAATAGCTGCCTTTATGTTTTCAGAAGTATAATACGATCTCCATAAATTATGGGGTAAACTATCTCTCATTTCACCTTCGTGAACCATGACACTGTCCTGAATACGATCCGGATGTGTTACCCAATAATTAATGTGTCCTTCTCCCCAGGGAAAGGTATCATCCAGACGTAGTTTAAATTGTAATTCACGATATTCATCAATGTAAAGTTCTTCAGCAGCACTTTGCATTTTTTCAAGTTCTTCATAAAGAAGGGCATTCTCATCATGTTTTGCCAGCAGAATGGTTTCAAAGGTTTGTCCATTGGTTTTGAGCTGCCATCCTATATTAGCGAAATTAATGAGTAAATTTTTATTTTTTCTTAGGCTAAGCTGAGTTTGCTTATCACTGTAATAGTACAAATGTTGATAAATTTTTGGCATTTGAACGAATAGTGAGAAATTACTTTCATCGTCAAACTCTTCAATAAATGACTTAAAAGAAGGAGTTCGGGCTATTGTATTGCCTACCAAATAATCATCAATTAATCCCATTAAAGAGTTAACGGAATTTGAGAACACCACATAGTTATCGATGTAGGTAAAATATGGTTTTTCCATTCCTTCCATCATACCTCCAAAGAACATTTTAAAAAAGCCTTTCATCTGAAGTAGATGGATTTGGTGATTTCTATAATCTATTTGATCAAATCTAACAGGAGTTCGTTTCTTAATATGTTTTAACAAAATTGACATTTTCTCTTTGGCCAAATCGATGTCGCTTGTTTTGATAAGAAATAAGGCATCTAATTCACGAGCATTAGATTGGGGATGTTGTTTGGCTAGTACAAACTCACCATCTACCCACGAAAAAAGAATATCTTCAAATTCTAATCCAAGCCACTTTTCTGCTGTACTAAGTCCATTCATGTAATCCTCATATACATTCGGAGCCACTTGCTTGTATTGTTGTTTCAAGTCATCATAAAATAGTTGAAAGTTGGCTGTGTTGATGGATATGAAAAATGCCGTTTGTGAAGGAAGTATATTATGGGCTTCCAGTTTTCCGCTTTCAGCCTTGACCAAAGCATCAACAATAGAAGGAACCGTATCGTAATAGTTGGTATGACCCGTAAGCCTTATGTTTTTGTCCTTCAGATCGGCATGCAGAGCTGAGAACGCAACGATTTGACTAGCGTCATAGACGGCATCTTTTAAATCGGGAGCAAAGCATCCGGCAAAGTCATCAATTTTGTGAAAGTTAAAATAGAAATTAAGCATTCCACTAATTGATTCCTGCTGAACATCGATAAATTTCTTGTCATTAAACCAATGATTGTTTTGAATGGCTTCAATGGATTGGTTAATTAATTTTGCAGAAAGGGATCCAATAAGTAGGTTTTCGTGAATACATAAATGAATAACATCTTCTGGCTTATCGTACTGAAGTTGGTAAACTGAAATACTGTCAATTTTTCGCTCATCCAATTTGTAATCGAATACGCCCGCCAATTGAGGTAGAAAGGATAGTTTTCCATATTTTCCAATGTCTACAGCAAAGACGGTTTCAAAATTTGTATCTCCCAGCATTTGAACAGATAATGCTAAAGGACGATCTTTAAATATGTTGCGAATTAGAGCATTTTCAAGCATTAATGAATCAAAAGTCATCATGTTTGCTTCATATTCTTCAAAGTAATCGCCTTCAATTATACTTTCCCATAAGGCACTTTTTTTGACTTCTTGCCAGGCTGAAGTCAGGTTTTCGGTTTCAATAACCATGACCGATTCAGAATGCATGGCTTGAATAGGTAGCATTTTTTCTACTCGAACAAACTGTAGATATACAAAAAAAGCAATGCCGGATAAAGCTATTAATGCTATGGGAATTAATATATATTTAAGGACTTTCATAGATGTGGTGTGTAGAATTAGTTCACTAAATAAATGATTTTTTTCTATAAAGCCTTAGTTCATTTGATCAGTATTATAATTTAGAATGAATCGGTATAAAACATGGATTTAATATATAGATTCCAACTGATAATAAGTATAGAAAAGCCTTGAATAATTATTGAGATCACAAAAAAACCACTTTGCGTATGAAAGTGGCTGCAGTATAATTTTGGTGCGATTTTTTATACAAGGATAATCTTATTGTCAGCACATTCTTTTAGCATATCTTCCGGCCAGATACTAGCCTGAATTTCTCCAATGTGTGCTTTTCTTAGAAAGAACATGCATAATCGTGATTGCCCAATTCCTCCTCCAATAGATAAGGGTAAAGATCCTTCAAGTAAACGTTTATGAAAATAGAGTTCTTTACGTTCCGGGCATCCTTCAATTTCCAATTGTTTATCCAACACCTCTGGGCTAACACGAATTCCCATTGATGATAATTCAAATGAGCGTTCTAAAATTGGATTCCATACTAATATATCACCATTTAATCCTTTTTGACCAGCAGATGTTTCAGTACTCCAATCGTCATAATCTGGCGCGCGTCCATCATGTTTTTCACCACTACTCATTTTAGCTCCGATTCCAATTAAGAATACGGCGCCAAATTCTTCAGCAGCTTTGTCTTCTCTTTCTTTTGAACTTAAGTTGGGGTATTTAGCTAATAATTCTTCACTATGAATAAATGTAATATTTTCAGGAAGTATTGGTTTTATTTGTGGATAACGCTCATATACAATGAACTCGGTGCGTTTCATTACCTCATAGATTTTCGTAACAATGTGCTTCAGGAATTCTATTTTGTATTCGTCTTTTGAGATATGTCGCTCCCAATCCCATTGATCGACATATAACGAATGGATGTTACTCAATTCTTCGTCCGGTCGAATGGCATTCATGTCTGTATACAATCCATAACCGCATTCAATGCCGTAATCTGCCAACATCAAACGCTTCCATTTTGCCAGTGAATGTACCACTTCGGCTTGAGCATCTCCAAATTCCTTTACAGGAAAGGCAACCGGACGTTCTGTTCCGTTCAAATCGTCATTAATACCTGTTCCTTTCATAACGAATAAAGGTGCGGTAACTCGACGTAACCTTAATTCAGCTGAGAGCGAAGTTTGGAAATGATCTTTCACCACTTTGATAGCGTGTTCCGTTTGTTTTAAATCAAGATGTGGTTGGTAGTTTTTAGGAATAAATAATTTTGCCATAATATTTTATTGAATTAGTTAACTGAAAGATAAAGATATTAAATGCTTTGAAAT
This sequence comes from uncultured Carboxylicivirga sp., assembly GCA_947503525.1. Lineage (GTDB taxonomy): Bacteria > Bacteroidota > Bacteroidia > Bacteroidales > Marinilabiliaceae > Carboxylicivirga. The sequence goes on from CANNEA010000003.1 coordinate 302,953, forward strand.
AATAATGATTAATGCTTCACAAAGTATTTAATTATCGCAAATAATCCAAAATATCTTACGAATTATAAAAATCAATCATCTTCGAGTTGATGCGTTGTGAGTTATATTGAAAAGCGTATTTTTGCGGCTTATTAAAGCCAAATGATGTACGAGGGCAATATCAACAAACTTTATCTGATAAAAGTGGCAAAATGGTTCATGTTAACCATGCCAATTCTACTGCTATTTTATCAGGATTTAGGGTTTACTGTTGAGGAGTCATTTCAATTAAAGGCAATTTACAGTATTGCTATCGTTATTTTTGAAATCCCATCAGGATATGCTGCCGATGTTCTGGGCAGACGGCGCACTTTGATTATTGGAAGCATATTGGGCTTTCTGGGATTTGCAATTTATTCTTTAACAAGTGGATTTTATGCCTTTCTTGCCGCGGAGTTAGTCTTGGGAATTGGACAAAGTTTTATTAGCGGTGCTGATTCCGCCTTATTATATGATAGTTTAAAAGCCGATGGACGAGCTAAGGATTATCTCAAATATGAAGGCCGTAATTTTTCAGTTGGCAATTTTAGCGAGGCTATTGCTGGTTTCTTAGGAGGAGCTTTAGCCGAGTTGAGTTTACGCATGCCTTTTTATTTTCAAACAGGTATCGCATTTATTGCCATTCCAGCTGCGTTTTTATTAGTTGAACCACAATTATACACTCGCACACAAAAGGCCACATGGTTGGATATCTGGAATGTGATTAAATACGCTATGGTTGAAAATAAGAGTCTTCGGTACAATATCATTTACTCTTCTATTATAGGATCAGCCACTTTAACAATGGCATGGGTATATCCGCTGTATCTGAAAGAAATAGGTTTTAGAGAAATACAAATTGGTTCTACCAGTACAGTTCTGAACCTTATTGTTGGTATGACTACTTTGGCTGCCTATAAAATTGAGCAGAAATTACGACCTAAATCTACCGTTATTGGAACAACAGTTGTTATTACCGGTGTTTTTATTGCTGCAGGATTGCTCCATTCTATTTATGTTTTGCCGGTTTTGGCCTTGTTTTATTTCTCACGGGGAATTGCGACTCCTGTCTTAAAAGACTATATAAATCGTATTACATCTTCTGAAATGCGTGCTACTGTTTTGTCCATTAGAAGTTTAATAATCAGAGCCAACTTTTCTATTCTTGCTCCATTATTTGGTTATATGACTGACCGATTATCATTAAGTCAAGCTTTTGTTATAATAGGAGCGATTTTTATGGTATTGACAGGTTCAAGTATATTTCTATTTCTTCGTTCTCTTCAGAAAAATGAAAGTGTGTAAAGGTTCATTCGATATCTAATCTGGTTCACATTGTCTAAACCTTGGATAATTGTTACTTTTGAGCCAAATACTAAATAATGTCAGAAGAAAAATACATCAGTACATCCATACCAGTTCCAGTAACATTTTATCCCGATGGGAGTGATAAACCATTTTGCAATTGTAAGATGTGCGATAAGGAATTATTGAATTCTGAAGAGCCATATCTTATAGAAAAGGCCTTTGGACAAGATGTCAAAACAGGGGAACGAACCGTAGTTTTTGAACTGGCTTATTGTATGGCTTGTCTGCAGGAAGTACATGCCACTCTTTCGGAAGAATCAAAAGAAAAGATTCAAATCTACTTTGTAGAAAATACGGATTTAGAAAAGCGTGATGCTGAACTTAAAAAGTATGAGTTATTCGATGCTGATATTTGGTTGCACAGTTGTATTGTAAAAAATAAATCCATCGATGATGTTAAGGAGTTTCAAATCTATGCATTGTGCCATGGAGAAGATTTACTCTTTCATCATGCTCCATATATGGTTTGTGGTGAGGCAGTGGATGAGATAGCAGATTTATTGTCGAATAAAAGTTTGGATATACTTAATGATTTGATGGCCGATATTATTGATTTGCCACCTGAGTATAGTGAATTATTTAAAACCCGAACACCAATATTAATTTAGCGAATGCTTTGCTAATTGCAGTCATTAATCATTTTTCAATATTATTATGAAAGGTCAGCTTTATTTAATTCCTAATACTTTAGGAGAGAGTCCGATAGAACGTAATTTGCCAAATGAAACCATTGCGCTTATAAAATCCATTAAGTATTATGTGGTAGAGAATATCAGGTCTGCTCGTCGTTTCTTAAAGAAGGTTGACAAGGCTATTGAAATAGATGATTTGACATTTTTTGTGTTAGACAAACATACTAAGGCAAATGATATCCCTTCCTTTCTAAAACCTCTTAGCAATGGCATTAATATGGGAATGTTATCTGAGGCCGGATGTCCGGGAGTGGCTGATCCCGGGGCTGAAATAGCTAAACTGGCTCATGAGAAAAATATAAGGGTGATTCCACTTGTTGGACCATCTTCTATTTTGTTGTCAGTTATGGCCTCAGGTTTGAATGGCCAGAGTTTTGCTTTTCATGGCTATTTACCGGTGAAGAAAGGAGAGGCACCTAAGGCAATTAAGGCTTTAGAAGAAAGATCAAGAAGGGAGAATCAAACACAATTATTTATTGAAGCCCCGTATCGTAATGCAAGTATGCTTCAACATATAGTACAAACTTGTGGTCCTAAAACCCGATTGTGTATTGCATGTGATATTACTCTGGAAACAGAATATATTGTAACTAAAACAATAGCTCAGTGGAAGGGTAAATTGCCGGATATTAATAAACGACCAGCAATTTTTCTTTTGTTGGCTTAAGGTATAAAAGCAACAAAAAAGGCACTTTAGTTTTAAAGTGCCTTTTTTGTTACCATTTAAATTGATTTAATTAAATCGACTTAAGAAGCGTTTTTTCTTGCTTTCCGGAGCCATAATAAAGGTAAATGACTTTTCACCTATTCCTACCTTCTGTTTCCTTTCATCGGCCTTTAAGGCTTGCACAATAGTGTTATATTCTTTATTGGAGGATAGAGTTTGCATCATTCCATTTTTATATGTGAAATAAACCCAATTGTCGGCATCAAATTCGATATACATATCCAATGAATTACCACTTCGTTTACGAACAATCTCCGCTTGTACTTTAGCCTTTTTGTTTACAATGAATTGCTTAAGGTAAGCTAGTTCGGCTTCTCCGTCAGCTACATAAGCCCGTTTTTTAGAATCCCATTCAAAGTCAATGTTATTGAATAGCAATAAGTGTTGTAATTCTATTGGTAGTGCCTCGCTTGCTCCGGTTCGATTTCTTTCACCTTCAATCTTTATAGCTTTTTTATGACCTATCCATTCAGCCATTCGTTTTGTGTAAGTTTCTTTGGATAACTTGGCATCCGAAGCACCTGAATTAATAATACTCGTGTACAATAAATCTAATGCTTCGTTATTAAAGAAGAAATCAACACCTAGCATTGATGATGTTGTAATGATATTGTCATCTCTTTGATCAAGAAGAGTACCAACAGAGCTAAGTTTAACCTGTCCTAAATCCACACCCATATCAAAAACACCTTCTGCCTGTATATTGCAGTCGGATTCCTGGAAGCGTATGATCTTACCAATCGAATCCGGATTGGCATGCTTCTGTTCAGAGGCAATATCGAAGGAATTATTGGCTTCGTTGTAAATTAAATAGCCTTCACCGGTTAACATCGGTATGTCACTATAATCTTCTCTATCTTCTAGAAATGAACTATACACATGGGTGCTATCCTTGGTAATAAAGAAATCCTTATAAATTTTATTGTATTCAAAATTCTCAGTCTCTTCATTTATAGGAATACGCACATTGTTTGGATCCATTCGGGAGTCAAATCTAATGTAGGTCTGAGGTCCTCTTGGACACCTGTGAAGCATTTGTGCACCACCATCAAATGCAAGCTCTTTATATAAGGCTTCTAATTTTACTTTTCCTTTATAGGCAAAATGTTTATTGAATGTAAACAAATCTTTCTCGGTTATATTTCCTTCAGCCTCAGTTTGCCCTTCTTTGTTAAGCTCAATTTGATGCATATCAAGCGTCAACTTTTTACCTTCGCCATTGAAATAATCATATTTACCATATCCATTATACGAATATTTACCTAGTACATTAATACGTGAATCATATAGCACGTGCATAAAAGAGGTGTCTTTTTGAAGTAGAACCTTAACGCTATCTAAAGGATCAATTGCCGCATCTTCACGTATAGTTACAAATCCATCATTTAACATCAGGTTGGCATCACCAACGTCAATTTGTTTTACTTCTTCAGCATAAATGGTTTTAAACTCTACATCGTATCTGGCCATTGGTACATAAAAGGACAAGGAATCTTGTCGACGGTGAGTTGAAATAAATCGGTTTCCTTTCGAACCACGTGCTCCCATGTAAATGTCGTTTTTGTCCATGTCCCACGAGAATTCACTTATATACGAGATGTATCTGTTGTCGGTAAAATCAACCCGGCTACCACCCGAACGTGAAGAGAATGTTCCTTGTCTGGTCTCAAAATCGATATTCGCAATTAGGTTGGTCGTCGAGAAACTCACACCTTCCATGTCGGCACCAACTAAATTAAAGTTAGCAGAGTCAGCCACAACGGTATGATCGCTGAAATCCATTTCTTTAGAAACCAAATTAGCATGATTCATGAAGAATGTTCCTCTTCCGGTCACGCCATAGGGAGTTAACTTTATTTTGCCTTTTAATTCAGCTTCTTTGCTAAACATTGTAAAGTTTTCTTCCTGGCTTTGAGCATGTAATTCCTCCTTTTCAGGCAGGTAATCAATGGCGATGTAGTTGGCTTGTACATCAGGATATTTAGTTCCTTCAATACGTTTATCCACTGTGAATTTGTGAGCCTGACCAATGGTTTGATTTGGTTTAAATGTAAACTCTTCGGAATGTGAGGTTGATGTCTCATAATGGAGTACACCATTACCTTTAAGACCGGCATTACTTAAGTCAATTGTACTGGTAAAATTGGCTTTTTCATCATATATCGGATAACCCTCTTCCGGGGTAGTTCGCTTAAACCCTAGAGAGTAATCCGGACGAATGGTTAAGTTTTCGCGGAATGTTGGAAAAATATTGGATTCAAATACTCCTCCGAAATTAAAATTCCCCCTGCTCAAAGTGTTTATACTATCCATCTCAAATGGATCCAGAGTAAAAAAGAATTCATCTTTTGCATATACGCCATTTTGAATGTCTTTGCGATCGAAGTATACATATGATTCGATAGCACTATTCAGAATTGGAAAGTGAGCGTTTCTCTTAGCTCCGGATTTATTGTCAGCTTCATCGATTTGAAGATAACCCGAAAGTTGTGCGATGGTATTATCTACTGTTTTTAATAATGGTTGTCCAAAGTAATCTGCTTCACCTGATTGCACCTTCATTCGCAAGGAATCAATATTACTCATGTCAATTCGGAAATCTTCGTAGGAAAACTTAAAGCCGTTTCCGAAAAGATTCAACATACCTGCGTTTATAGTTCCATTAAAAATAAAATTGCGATTCTCTTTAAGAATGATTTCTTTATTGCGAGGAAAAAAGACTACGTTTTGATGATCGCAAATAGAAATAGATTCAACACCATTTAGGTTCAAATCGTAGTTCTTAAGGTCAAGACGAGCATTGGTAATTTCCCCGGGTGTAAGAGAGTTAAAACGGATAACATCAAAATCCTTTTTACCTATTCTGAAAAGCAGATAGTCGCGAAGACGTTGACGTATGGTTATTTCATCTGTATTAACGTTATATCCGATAAATCCATAAAACGAAAGCTCAATGATTTGTTGTCGAATTGGATGCTCAGGTAGCCCCATGTATTTTGCATATTCTGCAGCGGTAAAGAGTTCGTCATGATAAAATCGACTGCAATTTTTTAAACCTTGTAAGGGGTGCATGGCATCCATTCCCTGAAGCCGATTGTAAAATTCCTCTCGGAAGTAGCTGAGTGACTCAAAGAAAGCCTGATTTTGGGCAGCACCGGAAAGCATGCGCAGATCCATCCACTGACTTCCAACTTTCCATTTAATTAACTCCACATCCATACTCACATTATGGAAAGTATTAAAATATGGACTTAAGGCTAATCCCTCTCCATTTCTAATTAGATGTATTTCATCTAACTCGGCCATGTATTTAAAAATCAGACCAGGGTGGTAAACAAAAGCCGTATCAAGAGAAATACGAATTTCAGTATCATTACTTAATATTTGATCCTTTCTCAAAGCAAAGTATAATGATTTGGCAGTCATAAATACCGTATCGTTTCTTGATACTTTTATTGTAGCTGGGTTTTCATTGGTTCCAGCTCCAAGAAACTTTGCACCGTTTTGCGCAAATCCACCTTCATAATCGATGTTGGGATGTATTTTTTCAATACTAAAACGTTGCTCAGTAGTAACGAATTGAGGGTAAATGGTAGCTGATGGCGAGTTAATTGCCATCACTTTGTGCTTAATCCGGCCTTCTAAAGGATTATCAAAATAGTGACGATTATAAAATTGCACAGAATCCAATTCTAGTTGAGGGTGATCCATCTCCACTTCATATTCTCCAAAAGTGGCATATACCATATTGGCTTCAAAATTAGATCTTTCCCAGGTAATTCGCCCCTTTTTGCCTTTCCAAAGCTTGTCTAAAGGATAAAATGTTCCTTGTGTATCATAAATAATGATACTGTCATTTTTAGAGTGACAAACTAAGTTGGTAGGTGCCACATGTATAACCAGTTTATCCCCTTCGTAATCATACCTAAATTCATTGGTATGGCATTGCCAGCTTACTGCCGGCGTTGAGAAGATGGTATTCGTTGCTATTAAATCGGCACTTATTTGTAAGAAAGATTTAAGGTGGCGAAGAGCAAATCGTTTGGTATTAAGAAGTTTTGTGACTGTATTATGCCAGTTGTTAAAACTATCATTGGCATGACCTTTATTTTTGAATGTCATAATTGCCGACAGATAGGTATGGTAATCAGGGTAGGGGCGTGCCTTTTTAATGGCCAGTTTATTACAAGTGCTTATAACCAATTGCTTAAGGTCTTCATCGATTTCAGGATCGAGCCAAAACAACTCGAATTCTTCCATGTAAGCCTTAGCAGCCTTTTTATCTGCAACATTCTTAAAGAGCTCTTTCATCTCTTCAAGAAATATTTCCGGAGCCTCGCTAAATTTATTAGTTTGTGCGTAAGAAGGAAATATGATATATATAAATAGAAATAAAGCTAGTAAACGTTTAATCATATAATTGAGTTTCAACCACTACTTGTTTGGCATTCAATACTATCTGCTATTCGGCTAATTTATACGCAGCTGCCACCCAATTGTTTTCCATTTTTTGCGAAATGTATTCAAGTCTGTTTTTCTTACATTCTTCATTGATTAAATCCAGGTCTTCAGAATAAAATCCACTTAAGAATAATTGTCCACCTGTATTCAATGAATTAGCATAATTCTTGATGTCGTTAAGTAATATATTTCTATTAATATTGGTCAAAATAATGTCGAATCGTTCTTTTTCTATAAGGGCTGCATCTCCAATTTTGATCGTCATGTTGTTCACATTGTTAAGATGAATATTGTCATATGCATTGTTATAAGCCCATTCATCTATATCAATACCTAAAACAGATTCTGCACCTCTCATGGAACAAAGGATACCTAAAATTCCTGTTCCGCAACCCATATCCAGCACTTGAGTATTTTTGAATTTACACTCAAGAATATGTTGGATCATTAAACTAGTAGTAGCATGGTGGCCTGTACCAAAAGCCATTTTGGGTTCTATTAATATTTCGTACTTAGTATTCTCTTCTATTTTGTGGAAAGGACTTCGTACACAACATTCATTGCCAATTACAATTGGTTGAAAGAAATTATCTTCCCATACTTTATTCCAATTCTGATCAGCAATTACTTCCGATGAGAAACCAAGTGTAGTATTTTCAAAAGGAAGCTCTAAAGTTTTAAGCTTGTCAGCTTCATATAGATTACTTGGAATATAAGCATCAAAACCTAAATCACTCTCACTGAAACTTTCATAGCCTAATTCTCCCATTTGAGCCATCAACAAGTCGTTGGCTATTTCATTCAATGGTTTGACTGTTACTGATACCTTAGTGTATTCCATCTTTTTTTTGCAAAAGTAGCTAAAAGATTCGTTCCAATAATCGTTCTTCGGTAGGAAGAGTAAAGTAAAAAGTAGACTCTTGTCCTTCAATTGACTCAACCCAAATTTCTCCTCCGAGAAGCTGAATGAGGTTTTTGCTAATGGCTAATCCAAGTCCTGTACCTTCATATAGTCGTAATGTATCGTGATGGTCAACTTTTTGAAAAGCTTTGAAGATTGTTTTTTGTTTGGATTCTGGTATGCCAATGCCTGTGTCTCTGACATAAACTTTATGGAAACTCCCTTTGTTGGAATAATAAGGAGAAACGCCAATGGTAATTGAACCTTTCTCGGTGAATTTAATGGCATTTTCGAGAAGGTTTCGTAGTATCTGCTGTATTCTAAGTTCATCAGAATTAATGATGCATTTCATTTCTGATTTGGGTGTTTTAAACTCTAATTTCAAACCTTTATTTTCCACCTTAATTTTATATTGCTGCAATATATCGTCCAACAATTGGCACATATCTATTGGTTTGCTTATGATTTTTAGCGTTCCTGATTCAATTCGGCTTAAATCCAGTATGTCATCAATCAATACCAATAGCGATTCACTATTCATACGAATATAACTTATGAAATTTTCGCGTTCATCATCATCAAGGTGTGAGGTTTCGAGAAGTGTAGAAAAGCCAATGATGGCATTCATTGGTGTTCTTATTTCATGGCTAATATTCGCTAAAAATGAAGACATTAGTTTCTCAGAAGCTTCTGCTTTATTTTTTGCCTTCTCCAAATCAACGGTTCTTATTTCAACAAGTTCTTCCAGATGATGCTTATGCACATCCAACTCGTTTCTTTGTTTTAAGATTTCTTCGTTTTGAGATTGTATTTCTTCTTGTTTGTCTTCCAGAGTATTGAAAGCGTTTAATAAGTCATTTGTTTTTATTTTAACCAAAGATTCCAACTTTTTTTTCTGAAACTTTAGTCGTCTGGTATTCCATTTAATAATGCTAATAATAGAAAGTGTAATTAAAAGTATGACGAGCAATTTAAAACCAATCGTCTGATGGTAGGGTGGAAGTATTCGTATCTTCAATTCTTTAGGTGAAGTCGACCAAATGCCATCGTTGTTAGCTCCAATAACTTGAAAAACGTAATCGCCGTATTCAAGATTTGTATAAGTGGCAATCCTTTCATTCCCATTATCTATCCATTCGTCGTTGAAATTCAGAAGTCTGTATTTGTATTGATTTTTGTTGGAATGTGAATAATTTAATGCCGCGAATTTAAATTCTAAGGAATTTTCTTTGTGTGTTAAAATGATTTCATCTACATGATTTATATTTTTATCAATAATTGTACTATTATTTTGTTTCTGATATTCAACTATGTTTTTGTTGAATATTAAGATATCAGTTAGAACAATATTAGGAGGATCAAGATTGTATTTTATACTATCCGGATGAAAAATATTGAAGCCACCTAATCCGCCAAATAATAATCTTCCATCGGGCAGTTTTAAAGATGATTCCTTGTAAAACTCTTTTTCTTGAATTCCATCTGAATATACAAACTCGATGAATTCTTCTGTTTTTACCTTATAGTGAACTAAAGACTTGGCCGTGCTGAACCAGATATTTCCATTTTGGTATTCTTCAATGGCAAAGACAACATCATTTTGAAGGCTTCTGTTGTCTTTAAGCACATTATCAAAAATACCCTCCGAATCCATTAGGTTAAGCCCTTTTGCCGTGCCGGCCCAAATTCGGTTCTCTGAATCATATAAAGTAGATACTACTCTGTTGTTAGAAAGTGATAATTGATCGTTGGAATTATTAGTATAGCGTTCAAGAAATGATCTGCCTTCGGGATCAAACTTGCAAAAACCACCACCGTCGGTTCCAACCCATAAATAACCCTCGGCATCTTCATTAATTGTCCAAACCAGATTTTCGAGGACCTCCGGGCTGTTGCTGGCATATGGTTTATACAAACTAAAACTACCATCTTTTTCGTTGAAGAATTCCAAGCCTGCATCCGTACCTAACCATACCTGACCTAATTTATCAAAGAAAACGTCGCGAATATAATTGTTTCCAAGCCTTCCGCTCTCAAACAAATCGGCCTGGTATTGCTTTATCTCGCCGGTTTTTAAATTAATTGTATTGAGCCCATTTGTTGTTCCCGCATATAAAGTATTACCTTTTGTTTTTAAAGTCATGACATGGTTGTCGGTAATTGTTGGATACTTCAATGTCTTATTTAGAAAGCTATTGGTCTCCAAATTGTAATACAATATTCCGTTACCCCAGGTGCTGATTAGCAACTCATTCTTGTCAGATAAAACAAATGAAGTACATTCGGCACTTATTAAGCTGCTTGGGAAATCTTCCTCCGATACTAATTGAAATTTCTGCATTAATGGATCAATCATATTAACACCATCAGAGGTCGCAATCCATACGATGTTATTGTCGGTAACATGAAAATCGGTGCACCGATTGTTACTTATGGAGTATCGATCATTGTTGTCGTAATGATACGATTGAAACTCTCCATCTTTTGGTGTGTATTGAAACAGGCCATCTCCATAAGAACCTACCCAAATATTGCCAAGTAAGTCTTTGTCAAGTATATTAATGTCATTAGATACCATTTCAAAACTAAAATCTGAATTAACCAATTCAAATGTATTTGTCGATTCTATATATTTAGTAAAGCCTCCTTTAGCCGTTGCGATATAAAACTCTCCTGGCTTATACTCCAGTATGCTCCAGATGAAATTACTTATCAGATTGTTGGGCGAGTCTTTTGTTTTGAATTGCTTAATAGATTGATCAGTATTGTCTATTCTAATCAATCCATCTCCCCAGGTGCAGAGCCAGGTATTATTTGAAGTGTCAGTATAAATTTTCCGTATTAAGCCGGAGCTAGATGTCAACTGATCGTAACGACTGAAATCAAAAGATCTTATAGATTTAGTTTGTGGATTAATAATTTGGACACCTGCTCCCCAGGTACCGCACCAAATATTGCCATCTTTATCAAGCGACATGGCAAAAATGGCGTGATTACTGCCTTTCTTCTCACTCTCATTTGTAAGGAAACGTTCGAACTTCTCTGTTTGATAATCAAATTTATTAAGACCATTGTAAGTCCCTACCCAAAGATTACCATCCTGATCAAGTTGAAGTGTTTGAATACTATTATTACTAATGGATGTGGAATCGTTTGGTGAATTCCTAAATATTTTGAAATCATATCCGTCAAAACGATTTAATCCATTGTAAGTGCCTATCCAAATGTATCCTTCTTTATCTTGTATTACAGATGTGCAGGATCCATGTGATAATCCATTTTTGACATTGAAGGTCTGGAATTTTGTATCGTAAAAACTAAACGCGGGAAGCTGAATAAGTAGGAAGAAACTTATGATTATTATTAATGACCTTAGGTAGCCATAGTTCAATATGTCTTCATTCGTCTTGATGTTCATGTGCCTAACGAATATAACAAACGTTCTGCTCTTTAGGAATTAATTAAGGTACTATTTCATCTGAATAAGATAAGAAATACTATAAATTTAACCCGGTCAAACAAAAAGGAGCTTATTCGATAGAATAAGCTCCCTTTATGTTGAATTTGATTTGTTTCTTAGAATGCGGCAATAATACCGTGAAAGTCTTCAGCTTTTAGAGAAGCACCGCCAATTAAACCACCGTCAACATCTGGATTAGCGAATAATTCTTTTGCGTTTGAAGGTTTACAGCTACCACCATAAAGGATGCTTGTATTGTCTGCAACTTCTGCTCCAAATTTATCAGCTAGTGTTTTGCGGATAAATGCATGAATTTCTTGAGCTTGCTCTGGAGAGGCAGTTTTACCAGTTCCAATGGCCCAAACAGGCTCGTAAGCAAGAACTACTTTGCCAAAATCTTCAGCAGAAAGGTGGAATAAAGCTTCTTCAATTTGAGATTTAACCACATCAAAGTGCTTATTGGATTCACGCTCTTCAAGAACCTCACCAATACAGAAGATAGGTGTTAGGCCATTGGCCAAAGTTAGATCTGTTTTTTCTTTAAGAAGTGCATTTGTTTCACCATAATATGCTCTTCTTTCCGAGTGTCCAAGAATTACATACTGAGCTCCGGTTGATTTAACCATTGAAGCAGAGATTTCACCTGTGTAGGCTCCACTTACTTTATCGGCGCAATTCTGAGCAGCTACTCCAACTATAGAAGCGTCTACTGACTTTACAACTTCTGTTAGGTGGATGAAAGGAGCACCTAAAACTACTTTACAGTTAGGTTTGTTGGCATTAAGAATAGCATTCACTTCTTTTGCCAAAGCTACACCTTCTTCAAGTGTGTTGTTCATTTTCCAGTTACCAGCAACAATGTTCTGTCTCATCAGATAAAAATTTAATGTTTATTTAGTTCGATATAAAACGATGATAAAACCTGCCAAAAGCAAGGTGAAAAAGAGCAATAGAGTTTTGTCTTTTACTGCCTTTAATGATTTAAGCGAATGTGAAAGTGGGTGCTTTAAATCATCAATTTCAGGAAGGTTCGAATGATTATATTTTGAAAGGATAGTACCTTTATTTAAAATTACTAAACCAGGATTACCTCTGGATATTGTTTTTAATAATGTTTCATCAGCATTTAAATAGTCAAAACCGGCTGAATGATTAGAATCAAACTCATAATATTCATCCTCCAATGATGCCGTAAGTACATAAAATGGATAGCTTCTTTCCATACAGTTTTGATGAAGCTCTTTAAACTCATTAATATGTTCTGTTGAAATATGATCTACTTTTGGAGCAATTACTAAGAAAACTGGGTTTTCATTTTCAAGCAACTGATATGTCATGTCATTACCATCAGAGCTTTCTATTATAAAGTTTTGTATTGGAGCTTGATAGCCTTCACTTAAGGTTTTGGTTTTACTCTCGATAAAAACCCATGTACTGTCTTCGTATGGATAATTATCAACATCAAACTCCTTTTGTTTACCATCTTTTTCCAAAATAAAGGTCGTCTCGTACTCAGCTGTTTCAGCTCCTTCTGGAACTTGCATTGCTTCTTGTATATTCTGACCAACTTTATAAGGACGAAAATCAAGAATAGGCAGATAGTTAAGAGAATATAAAGAGATACTCACAGTAAATACAAGACCTGCTAGTGCACCAACCGACTGCTTTAGTTTGTTTAACGAAGATATATAATCATTTCTCTTATTATAGATCCAGTAACTAAATGGCAGTAATATTAAATTTTTAAAGAAGGTATCCCAGTTACTTAGTTTTATGGCATCCCCAAAGCATCCGCAATCTGTCACTGGTTCTTCTACTGCAATATAAAAGGTTAGAACAGTAAAGAAACTCATGAATAAAAAGGCTGGGAAAGCAACTTTTTTAGTCATTAATCCAAAAAAGAGTTGGAAGCCAATGATAAATTCAATCGTGGATAATAATATTGCAAATATAATGGATATGGTATCGCTATTGTGTATGCCAACCAATTCCAGGTATTCCGCAATTTTTATGGCACCACCAACCGGATCAACAGCCTTAACAAAGCCTGAGAAGAGAAAGACTAGTCCAATTATTATTCTACTAATCGTTTTTAGCATGATCTATGCTTTATTTATTGTCTTCATCATTTGGGAATTCTAACTTAATCAATGCGAAAATGGCATAGTTAATAATGTCCATGTAATTCGCATCTATTCCTTCTGAAATGATTGTTTTACCTTGGTTGTCTTCAATTTGTTTGGTGCGATGAAGCTTCATTAGAATAAGATCAGTAAAAGAACTGATTCTCATTTTTCTCCAGGCCTCATCATAGTCATGGTTTTTGTTCTCCATTAGTGATTTAGAGCCATAAACATTGTCGAGGTACATTTTTAAAGCCTGATCTGGATCCATTTCAGGTTGATCGGCCGGTTGCAGTTCTAATTGGACTAATGCCATGGCAGCATAATTAACGATGCCAATAAATTCAGAACGTACCCCTTCATCAACTTTAGATACTCCTTTAGTTTCAATGCTTCTAATGCGTTGTGCCTTAATGAAAATTTGATCGGTCATGCTTGAGGTCCGTAAAATTCTCCATGCGGTTCCATAGTCACGCATTTTCTTTTCAAAGATGTCTTTACAGATATTTATAACGTGGTCGAATTGCTTATCGGTTTTCGTCACTTTCACTTGTTTTTATTTGGAGTCGTAAAATTATCAAAAAATGCCAAAATAAAGTGTCAAATTGCCAACATTATAGTTTATTAAACATTTAATTGTAATTGTGACTCTATAAGTTTTATTGTAATACTCTTAATATTGGCATTGTTAGTCCGTAGCTTTTTCTACTTCTGGTTTAAAATAGTCGTGGCGTGGAAGAAGGTTATTAAGATTGGCAATTCCATAAACAACTATAGCTGTTACTATTGATGTGTGATTCTGGTATTCAGGTATACTCATGTTATAGGTGTCTCGCTCAGTATGCCATATCTCACGATAACTAAAGTTATAACCTTTAGGATCACCAGTTCCAAAAGTTACAGTTGGTACCCCTTTCACGGAAAATGAACCTGCATCTGTTCCTCTTGCTTTTGAGGGTTTGGTCCTTGGCTTTCGTTCCTTTACAATTAAAGGAAAATCACTGTCAATGGCATTAATGGGTTTGCAAATTTTCTGTATGTCTTTCATCCACGATGGAGGAACGTTAATGCTGGTTGGTACGGTTGGTCCACCATCACGATTGAACATATTTGATATGTGCTCCAATTTATCTTCATTGTTTTCGACCCAACTTTTAGAGCCTAATAAGCCAAACTCCTCTCCAGCCCATAGACACACCAAAATACTACGTTTGGGTTTACCTCCGGCTTTCATTATTAAACGAGCTGCTTCCATGGCCGGTGTTACACCTGATCCATCATCAACGCCACCTGTTGCTACATCGAAAGCATCCAAATGACCACCCATAATAACATATTCATCCGGATATTTTGTGCCCGGAATTTTAGCTATAACATTATGGTATTTGATTGGTCCCATTTTAAAATGATTCCTTATGTCAAATTCCAATTGGAAGTAGCGTCTTTCCTTTGTCATTTGTTTTATTTCGGCATATTGATGCTCATCCAATTTTATATCAGGAATAACTGGTAAGGTTTCGAAAGTCATGGAGTCGATGTTTTTTCTATCGTACATCGCGGCCAATGGGACAGGGGCCGATTGGATGATACCTAATATCCCGGCGTCACGCATTTGGTCGTAAAACAATCCGGGTTCTTCAATTAATGGAAGGAGAGGTTTAGGATCTTTCTTGCTATACCAGTTTTCTCGTCGAATGACATTATTCTTTATTTCTATTTCAGCATTAAGCTTAATAATTGAGTCTCGTCTATGTTTTGATTTACTTGTGTAATCGATGGGCCACCCCTTGCTTTTACCTCCAATTAGTACCCAAGCGCCATTAAGTTTACCTTTAATTCGATCAAATTCAGCTTGTGTATATGGTTCAATCAATACATGTCCACGTTGAACTCCTTTTGTACCTGATGTGTAGGATGGTGTTACAAAATGAAGGTGCATACCTTTTTCGCCTAACATACGGCCAAACCAAGGCCCACGATTAAAGCCAACAGGTAGTTCGCCGGCATAATCCATTTGTACTTCCATACCCCATGACTCAAATTTGTATGCGGCCCATTGAGCGGCATTTTCATAGGCATCAGAACCAATTAAACGTCCTCCAAATCGATTGCTTAAGACGTCAAGGTGTTGCATGGTTTGGTTGTCGTTCGATCCAATCTCGATAATTTGCTCAATTACCTGATCGTTGTTTTGAGCTTTAGAGATTGAAAAAGTTACAAACAGAAAAGTAATGAGGATTATAGTTTTGTTCATGTTCTTAATGTTGTATTTCATGTTAAGGAGTGATCAGATATTGAGGTGTTTAAAGAATATAGGAAGATTGTGTTGATATAGAAGTAAATGAAAAAAGGCTTTTGTCCGATCACACCTGTAGCAGCTGTGATGGAATTGTTTGCTACGGGGAGTCACGGTCAAAAGCCAAGACGAATATACTTTCTTTATTTCTTTTTAACAAATATTAGCACAACTCCAATAACTGCACCAACACCACCTGATATAAGAATGTTGTTTCGGATCTTGGAAATGCCTGTTAGTTTTCGTCCAAAAGAACCAAAGTCACCCCCCGAATTGCTAAATATGGTTGAAACATCAATGTATTCACCACCTATTTTTCCGAATAATAAATATCCGATTACTAAACCTATAATGGCGAGAATTAGAATAGTAAGGATTTTCTTTTGCATGATTTTAAATTTTTATGTGTTGTTATTGATTTAGGAAGTGAATTCCTGCATGTTTTTCCAGAGTCTGTTGAATTCATTTTGATAATCAAGTATTGCTTTGGGATCTTCTGTTTCAAGAATGTTCTCCTGATTGTATTGAGCTGCACTTCTGGTCCAATTGTAGCTACCAGTAAGCAATATCTTTTGGTCAAAAATAGCAAATTTATGATGCATGTGATGATTGGTATTGTCAATCTTCACATGCGCACCATGTTTACTTAGGTACTCTACATCTGATCCTAAATCCATGGTTTTATCGTCATCGGTTATGATTCTAACTTTTACACCTTTTGATAAGGCATAAATGATTTTATCACGAATTTGATTGTCACTTATGGTAAACACACATATGTCTATCGTGTTAACAGCATAGCTTATTTGATTGCATATGGCATCAAGGCAATCATTACCAGGACTAAAGTAGGATAGGCATGATGCTTTTTCTTCTGTAACCGGAAGTAAAAGCTTGTTAGCTTCTTCCAGCCAATCTATTATTTGTTGTTGTTTGTATTCGGTGAAATGACTTCGCGCTTCTTTGAATATTTCACTGCGTAGTCGGTTTAAATCATGTTTGCTAAATTGTTTTTCCTTAATAACGGCTTTAAGTGCCTTTTTTTCACCTTTTGATAAGATGCGATCTTCCAAACTTGTTTTAAGATTGTCCAGGGTTGTATTCATATCTATTGATATATTTTTTTAATAAGCTGATCTATTTTTAATTCTAAATCGTTTATTTTATTTGAAGTGTCCATTGCATGTACGCCTCCTATGCGTTGAACAATCGGAAGACATAACTCAAGATCTTTTCTATCTAGTATAAGAATTTCATTTTTAACTTGAGAAAGATAAATTTTTTGATTTGCTAATTCTATTAGTTTACTAATATAAATAGCATTGTTGGTTTTAACTAAGTAAAAGGTATCACTCTTAATATTTATTGATTGTAGATCAAGTATTAAGGTTTCATTATCAGAAAATATTGACGGTCTGTCTGTGATGCTGTTGGCTTGTATTAATACTGCAGCTAAGTTTTTGTGTTTCGGTAGCTCAGGTATTGTTAAGGTTTTGTTTTTATTTTCATTTCTGCGTTCAAGTATCTCCGATAGCTTTGTGCTTTGATAAAATGGTATTTGAATTAAATCAAGTTCTCTGGCTTGCCCGGTTTTGAATACAGGTTCAGAGCCTACATCGAAATGATAAAGATCGTTAACGGTTAGTTCCTTATTTATAAGTTCGTCTATGGTAATGCTAAAATATTTAGCCACGTTGCTAATTATTTCAATTTTTGGTTCTGCTCTTCCTTCTTCGTAAGATCCTACGCTAGCCCTTGATATATCAAAGATGTTGGCAAATTCGGTTTGACTGATTTTTCGAATTGAGCGAATTTTGCGAATATTTTTACCAAAAAAACTCATAATAAATGCTAATTATATTTGCAGAATGAAATTATTCTTCTATATTTGCTATTGTAGTTGTCAAAATAAAGAAAATATAATGAGTAATGCTAAAAATATAATCTCTTTCTTATAATTATTATAAATTAATACAATATGTCTTATGAACATGAAAATTTTTTTAAATTCAAAACCTGAAAAATTTGCTTAAACACTAAAATGATGGACAATCAATTTGAAAAAGTTAAAAATTACCTGTTAGAGCTAAATTGTGAAATCGTCGCAGAGCAAGAAAACGAAGGTATTCTTGTTGTCAACAAAGAAGATGAAGGAATAATGAATTTAGTTCTTGGTTGTGCCGAACCTCTCCTGATTATGGAGCAATTTATTTTTGAAATTGAGGAAGATAGTCTTAGTGTATTTAAGCAACTTTTAATGAAGAATCGCGATATCGTACATGGAGCATTTGTTCTGGATGATAGTGGACGAAAGGTGATTTTCAGGGATACACTACAAATTGAAAACCTTGATTTGAATGAGCTTGAAGGCTCAATTAATTCGCTCAGTTTATTACTAAGTGAGTTTGCAGAAGAAATTATTAAGTTATCCTCTAAACAATTAGTATCATGAATGTATTTAGCAGATTATTTAAAATAAGCACAGCGGAGGCTCACTCAGCAGTTGATAAGTTAGAAGATCCTATTAAAATGACCGAACAAGGTATCAGGGATTTAAAAAAGCACTTGGACGAAAGCTTAAAAGCTTTTGCAGAAGTAAAGGCTTTATCCATTCGTTCAAAAAACGATTTGGAAACTAATCGCAGTAGAGCGAAGGATTATGAAAGTAAAGCCATTTTGTTACTTAAAAAAGCCGAGAGTGGTGCTATTAGTGCAGAAGATGCTGATCGTTTGGCAACTGAGGCTTTAAGTAAAAAAGAAGAATGTATTGCGTTTGCTTCGGATAAGCAAACAGAAGTTGATAAGTTTGATAAGAATATCGCCCAGTTGGATACTAATATTAAAAAGCTTAGATCGCAAATTAGCTCCTATGAGAACGAATTGCGTACCTTAAAGGCTCGTGTTAAAGTTAGTAAAGCTACCAAGAATATAAATAAGCAAATGGCACAGGTTGATTCTTCAAGTACGATTAGTATGTTGGAGAAGATGAAGGAAAAAGTTAATCAGGAGGAAGCCTTATCAGAAGCTTATGGTGATATTGCCAATGAATCAAAAAGCTTAGATGACGAAATTGATTCAGCTTTGGGCGGTGAGAATAAAGCGGAAGCTTCAGAATCATTATCCAAGTTAAAGGAAAAACTAGGCATGAATAAATCAGAAGAATAATATAAGGGGGTTAGCACTAAAGTGTGCTAACCTCTTTTTATAACATATTGAATACATTTTATTTGCTTATTAAGATAGCTTAGCTGAAGTGTATTTGCCATTTACCTAATCTTAAACCCTTTCCCATGAAGGAACTATTTGAAGCAGCGTTTTCAGGTGTGAATATGATTCCCACTGTTATGTTACTGTTAATATTGGTTTACTGGATTTTTGTCATTATCGGTGCCATGGATATGGACTTTCTAAATGTAGAAGTTGAAACCGATATTGATGTAGACGTTGACCTTGATGTTGATGTGGATGTAGATGTCGAGGCCGATGTGGATATAGATGTTGATGCCGATGCAAGTATTGATACCGATACAGATGTTGAATCACATGATGTTGGATCTGTAGCCTTTCTTAATTCAGTATTAACCTTCTTCAACCTTGGCCGAATCCCGTTTATGGTCTGGTTAAGTTTCCTAATTATCCCTATGTGGGTAATGTCCATACTTTTTAATCATTACCTTCACAATAGTTCCTTCTTAATTTCATTGGTTGCTCTGGTACCAATATTCATTGCCAGTCTATTAGTTTCAAAAGTTCTTACTGCACCAATTGCTGCAGTTTTTGAAAAATTAAAAAAGAATGATGATGATAGTTTTAATTACACCGGTAAAATGTGTAATGTTTTGATGACCGCAAGTCATGATAAATTTGGTCAGGCAGAAATTAATCGCGATGGTAACATTTATCGTGTAAATATCCTGACCAAGAACAAAGATGTAACGCTCAATAAAGGCGATTCAGCCTTAATTATTGAATTTTTATCTGAAAAGAAATGTTATTTAGTCGAACCCTATAAAATTTAGAAAATGTTAGAATCAATAGGAATTGCTGGAGCTTTTTTTATCGTAATTGTATTAATCGGTATTATAGCTCTTATTATTAAAACCTTTCGAAAGGCCACGCAGGGACAAGCATTGGTGAAAACCGGTGCTGGAGGTGCAAAGGTGTCTTTTTCAGGTTTATTTGTTATACCCGTTCTTCATAAGATGGAGATTATGGATATTACGCTTAAAACTGTCGTAATTGAAAGAATGGGAAAAGATGGATTGATTTGTAAGGACAATATGAGGGCCGATATAAAGGTAGCCTTTTTTGTGCGTGTAAATAAAACCAGTGAAGATGTTATTCAGGTTGCTCAGTCAATTGGCTGTCAAAGAGCATCTGATCAAGGCGCTTTGGTTGAATTATTTGATGCCAAATTTTCAGAAGCCCTTAAGACAGTTGGTAAGCAATTTGATTTTGTATCGCTTTACAACTCCCGGGAGAAATTTAAGCATGAGATATTAAATATAATTGGCACCGATTTAAATGGTTATATCCTGGATGATTGTGCCATTGACTTCTTGGAGCAGACCCCATTAGAGTCCTTATCTGAGAATAATATTTTGGATGCAGAAGGTATTAAGAAAATTGTTGAACTGACTGCTACTCAAAAGATCTTATCTAACCAGATTGAACGCGATAAGCAAAAAACCATTACTAAGCAGGATGTTGAGGCGCGTGAAACCGTGTTGGAACTAGAAAAGCAATTAGCTGAAACTGAAGAGAATCAAAAGCGTGAAGTGGCTAATATAAAGGATCGTCAGGAAGCTGAAATTAAAAAAGTGGCTGAGGAGCAACGATTAATAGCTGAAAAGGCGCGCATTGCTACGGAAGAAGAAATGGCTGTAGCTGAGAAGAATAAGGATCGCCAGATTGTTATTGCTGAAAAGAATCGTGAAAGAGTTGAGGCAGTTGAAACTGAAGCTGTAGAACAGGAACGTGCATTAAAGCAGACAGAGCGTGAGAAAGTAGTGACTTTAGCTCAAATTTCGAAAGAAAAAGAAGTTGAAGTTCAGAAGAAACAAATTCAGGAAGTGATTCGGGAACGTGTTGAAGTGGAAAAATCAACAGTAGCTGAACAAGAGAAAATTAAAGATACACAAGAATTTGCTACCGCTGATCGAGCCAAGAAAGTGGCCATTACTAATGCTGAAATGGATGCTGAGGAAGCATTCGTACGTGATGTGAAATCTGCTGAAGCAGCTAAGAATGCTTCGGAGCATCATGCCAAAACTAAAATTATTCAGGCAGAGGCTGAGTATGAAGCTGCTGGTAAGCAAGCTGAAGCCACTAAAATTATGGCAGAAGCAAAGGCTGCTGAGGCAGCTGCTCTTGGAGTTGCAGAAGCACAGGTGATTGAAGCTAAGGCTGATGCCTTTGAGAAGCAAGGTCTGAATGAAGCTAAAGTAATGGAGATAAAAGCTGAAGCTGAAGCAAAAGGGACTAAAGCCAGAGCAAGTGCACAGTCGGAAGCCACTCAAAAAGTAGGTGAAGCTGAAGCGGAAGTTATTAAAGCAAAAGCTGTAGCTGAAGCAGAAAAAGGTCAGGCTGAGAATAAAGTGTTGGATGAACGTTATGGCGTAGAGGCGAAAGGTATTGAAGAAAAAGGTATGGCCATGAAGAAGTTGGATGACGTTGGACGTGATCATGAGGAATTCAAGTTGAAACTGGATATGGAGAAAGAGCTTGAATTGGCTCGAATCAATATTCAGAAGGGAATTGCTGATGCACAGGCACAAGTTATAGCCGAAGCCTTGAAAGCATCTAATATCGATATTGTTGGTGGTGAAACGATGTTCTTCGATAAAATTATTGGTTCAATTACCCAAGGTAAGCAAGTTGATAAAGTGGTTAACCACAGTGAAATTATCACAGATATCAAGGATCACTTTTTTGATGGAAAAGACGGTAGTAGTTTTAAAGAGCAGTTTGCAAGCTTTATCGACCAGTTTGGTATTTCATCCGAAGATGTCCGTAATTTAAGTATTAGTGCATTGATAGCTCGTATGCTAAATGACAATACCGATGCAAAAACAGGAAATATGCTAAGTAGCTTAAACGAGATTGCAAAAAGCCTTGGCGTATCAAATAAAACAGCAACAAGTTTGGGTATTATTTAGAAACCCAGCTTGTCATCTAAGTTTATTGGAACGGATTGCAAATGTGATCCGTTCCTTCAATCATCTTTCAAACAAACATTGCTTGGTTTAACGAATTGAGTATGGATATTGTGAAGCTATATCCGATTACTATAAACCAGAATGACTAAAATCTAACACCATATTTTATGTCTGAATCACAACAAACCAATCCCGATAATATTCAACTTGAAGAAGGAACCTACGAAATCATTAAAAGTAGGCTCAGGAAAAATGCAGATGATCTAAGGCAGCGACTTGATCAACTGAATGGAGCCCGTAAGGATGTTTTTGGTTCTATCGAAAGTACACTTGTTGCTACCGACCGAATCAGTACTGAAAATAGTTGTACGCCAGTTGACATGGTGTCCATTGGTGATATATTATTATTTGGATACAATGTAACTTTGGGCTTAAAAACCAAGACAGCTTTGGACGATGTTTTTAGTGTTTATGATTACAATGAGCATAAGTTTGCCCAGCGTAATATGAATATTATAGGCGACTCACAGTTTGTTGATGATTTTGAGAACCTTTATGAATTTTATAAGGAGACTCGTTTTAAGAAGTTTGCATTAATTGGTCCCCATTTGTTTATGGTGTTTCAAACGGGGAAAACAAAAGATGACATTAAGGCTTTTAAATGGTTGGTTAAAGGTGAGACCTTAGAGTATAAAGGTAATAGAAGTACACATGAATTTGCTTTTCCCGATCAGCATGAATTTCAATGGGTAAAAGTAACGCGTGAACAATATGTTTATGGAGAACATCCTCATGTTTCAATTGAAGATATTGTATTTGTAGAAGCTGTTGGTGGTGATTTAACCATTAAAATTGAGGACAACACTGCCAGCGGAATGGGTATCTATGCCGAAGAAGTTGATGTACCCGATCAGACACTAGATGATTCTGAAATACATTATGCAATTATTGGAAATCTTGTTGTCATTCGAATATTGCCATACAAAGAAAAAGATTTCCGCTACTTTGTTTATAATTCTAAAGTCCAGGAAGTAAAACGTATTGATGCCTTAGAGGATTCATGTGTTTTATTACCCGATAATCAAGGTGTCATATTTGCAAACGGTTATTATCTGCAAAACGGACAGTTTAAGGTTTTTGATAGTGATTTTAAAGACTTGTTGTTTGAACGTAAAATTGCTTCAGTTAATGGAGAGGACTTCTTATATACCTTCTATAATCAAGAGATTGGAGCATACGTTCTGTTGATTTATAATTTAATTAATCAGCGCATCGAGACGCCTATTGTTTGTAATGGGTATTCCATATTTGAGAATGGAGAATTATGCTATTTCAAGAAACCGGATCAAGCCACTCGTCATCATGTTATGCAGGTTTGGACCACACCATTTATGACTGAAGAGTTTCAGAAACCACCTACAAATAATTCCCGACTATACAAAATTGGGAATAAGGATGTGGTTAAAGCAATGGCTGAATGTAATGAGGTTATTTTATTGGTTAACAAAGATGAGTCATATTCTGATGTATATGGCGATCTGGTAAAATATTGTACCGACATAATCGATACATATTACTGGTTGGATGAAGCTGATGCCTTTGAGATTAAAGTTCCCCTAATTGAAATTAAACAATCTGCATTTTCGGCCATTTCGGAGTATGAAAAAGTAAGGAGTATTCGTAAAAACACAACTGAGCGTGTTAAAGAAACAGAAGCTAAAGTTAAGGAGATCTTCAGTCATATTACGAAGCAAAACATAACGGACATTGATCGCTATGTTGAACTTTTGGCTAATTTGAGAGGGGTTAGAGGAGAGGTGATCAGTTTGCAAGAATTACGTTATGTGGATCTGAAGTTGGTAAGTGAGCTTGAAACAGCTGTAGAAGAGAAAACTTTACGTTTGTCGCAGGACTGTGTAACATTTCTTTTGCGCGATGAAGCTTTAAATTCATATGAGGTTCGAGTAGAAGCCATTCGTGGCAATGTTTCTAAGGTTGCTAAGGTTAGTGAAGCGGATACGCTTTCAGAGGAGATAGTTAAATTAGCTGGTCAGCTTGAAATGCTCATTGATATTGTGGGTAACCTTAAGATTGATGATGCCACGCAAACGACTCAAATTATAAATAATATATCGGCTGTTTATTCGCAGTTTAACTTGATTAAGTCAGAATTAAAGAAGCAGCGCAAAAGCTTAAGGTCAGTTGAGGCAAAGGCTGAATTCGCATCTCAGCTTAAATTAGTGGAGCAGGGAATGCTTAACTATCTCGACCTTTGTGATACGCCTGGAAAAGCGGATGAGTATTTGTCAAAACTGATGGTTCAATTGGAGGAATTGGAAGGTAAATTTTCCGATTTTGAAGAATTTATGGATAGTATTACTGAGCGACGTGAGCAAGTGTATAATGCATTTGAATCTAAAAAGCTAAGCTTGGTTGAAGTTCGTAACAGGCGCACCACAGCTCTGCAATCATCAGCTGAACGTATATTGAAAGCTATCCGAAACAGAGTCTCAAAATTTAAGGATGTGAATGAAGTTAATGGCTATTTTGCATCTGATTTAATGATTGAAAAAGTCAGAGATGTCATAAGTGATCTGAAGGAATTAGAGGATAATGTTAAAGCTGATGACCTGGAGAGTAAACTTAAGTCGGTAAAAGAAGAGACTGTTCGTCAGATAAAGGATAGGACTGAATTGTTTGAAGATGGTACCAATATCATTAAGTTTGGTAACCATAAATTTTCTGTCAATACACAGCCATTGGAATTATCAATGGTTTCGAAGGATGGTGATATGTATTACCACCTTACAGGAACAAACTTTTTTGAGAAGGTTAGTCACGAGGAATTTTTGGCTACAAAAGAAATTTGGAGCCAATTATTACCATCTGAAGACGATGATGTGTATCGTGCAGAGTTTTTAGCCTATCAAATATTTACAGCCTCATATAAAAAGCAGGATGAAGTCCCTTCTCTGGCTCAGTTATCCAAATTGGACGATAATGAGTTGGTTGCATTTGTCCAAAAAGTAATGTCCTTAAGATATAATGAAGGTTATTCAAAAGGTATTCATGACGAAGATGCAGCTGTTATTCTAAGATTATTACTGGATGTGTATTCAAAGGCAGGTTTACTTCGATATCCGGCAACAGCAAGAGCTTGTGCTGAATATTTCTGGAAAGTATATTGCGATGAAGAAACACGATTGGACCTAAATAATAATCTAAAAGGTGCTGGTCTGATTCTTCAGGTTTTTCCTGAAACAAGTCAATTTGATTATTTGTTGGATGCATTAAAATCGATGTTGTGTGATTTTGTGGATAAAGAGAATGTGTTTGATGGCGCTTGCATTGAAGATGCCAGCCATTTTCTTTTCTATCAAATGGCCAATTCCGATGAATTTATTCTTTCAAAGGAGGCTAGTGTTTTAATAGAAGGATTTAATGCATTTTTACGTAAGAACAGAGCAGGTAAAACTTTTACTAATTCCGTTGCTCCTTTAATCGATGATAAGGCAAGTGCTTATCGTTTGATAAGAAAGTGGGTGAGTGCCTATATTGATGCTGAGAATCTGGATGATCAATATATAAATGAAGTATGTATCACTCTATTGCTTGATTCTAAATCGAATAAGAAATTAATCAACCAGGCAACTCAAAGCTTGTATGAAGGATTGAAAGGTTCACATGGTATTTTAGAAGAGCAGAAATATTCATTTGACTTTAACCGCTTTATGGCTAAATTAAAAGTCTTTAGCGATGTTAAATTGGTCAAATATCAACAATACAATAGTTTAAAGAAGGAGTTGGCCGAAACATTCTCAGAGGATTTGAGATTAAATGAGTTTAAACCACGTGTTTTAACATCGTTTGTGCGCAATAAACTTATCGATAAGGTTTACTTCCCATTGATTGGTAATAACCTGGCTAAACAAATTGGTGCTGAAGGTGCTGGTAAACGAACAGACCTGATGGGTATGTTATTGTTGATTTCACCTCCGGGATATGGTAAAACCACCTTAATGGAATATTTAGCAAGTCGCCTGGGGATAATCTTTATGAAGATTAATGGACCATCCATTGGTCATGCTATAACGTCCTTAGATCCTTCTGAAGCAGCCAATGCTGCTGCGCGTGAAGAGCTTGAAAAGCTTAATCTGGCTTTTGAAATGGGTGATAATGTGATGATTTATCTCGACGATATTCAACACTGTAATCCTGAGTTTTTACAGAAATTTATTTCGCTTTGTGATGCCCAGCGAAAGGTGGAGGGTGTGTACAAAGGAAAGAGTAAAACCTACGATTTCAGAGGAAAGAAAGTATGTGTTGTTATGGCAGGTAATCCATATACCGAAAGTGGTGATAAATTTAAGATTCCGGATATGTTAGCCAACCGTGCTGATATCTATAATATAGGTGATATAATTGGAGGTTCGGATGAAGAATTTAAATTGAGTTATATAGAGAACTCTTTAACCTCAAATCCGGTATTGAACAAACTGTCTGCAAAAAGTCAAAATGATTTATACACGTTGATTTCCATTGCAGAAACTGGTCGTAAAGATGGATTAGAGTTTGAAGCATCTCATACTCCTGAGGAAATTAATGAATATGTTGATGTCCTTAAAAAGTTGATTATTGCTCGCGATGTGATTTTAAAGGTTAATCTTGAATATATTGCCTCGGCTGCACAGGCTGACGAGTACAGAGTTGAACCAGCCTTTAAGTTGCAGGGGTCCTATCGTGATATGAATAAGATATCGGAGAAGATTTTACCAATCATGAATGATAAGGAATTGAAGACTTTATTGATATCTCATTATAATAATGAAGCCCAAACCTTAACCACGGGCGCCGAGGCCAATATGCTTAAGTTTAAAGAGCTTTATGGAGTTATTAGTGAAGAGGAGAAGGCAAGATGGCAAGAAGTAAAAGAGGCATTTGTAAGGAATAACAAATTAAAGGGTATGGGCAGTGATGGTCAAACGGCTAATGTGTTGTTGCAAATGGAGGAAATAGCCAAAGGTGTGGTGGGAATCAAAGATGAATTAGGTAAGTCCAGTAATTAGGATAACCAAATGATGAATTATTCGTTATAGAAGTATGAAAAAAGTCTTGTTCGTAGCTTTCTGTGTGCTTCTTTTGATGGATAGTTTAAGTGCGCAAAGTGTGGTTTCTCGTAAGGTTTCTGAAGGATTTTTTGTGAAGGAATATTCGGAGACGAAGAATGGGACTTTGGAGGGTGAATATAAGTTGTTCTATAAGCAACAGTTAATTGAAAAGGGAAATTATCTCTCAGGAACCAAAACGGGTAAATGGCGTTATTTTAGTTTTAATAATATCCTTGAATATGAATTTGATTACGATGCAAATGTAATTTCAAAGATTGGTGGGGAAATTAAACAGAATGGCAATTTCAAAAAAACGCCTTGTTTTTATCATGGAAGCCCTTTGATACCTTATTTGTTTATGGTCAATAATATATTTTATCCCAAAGAAGCCATAGAAGATGATTTATCAGGAAGGGTTGTGCTGACTTTAAAAATTGATAAAAAGGGAAAAGTTTATGGCTATTATCTTTCAGAAAGGTTACATGCCATATTGGATAAAGCAGTAATTGATGCGGCGGCTAAAATGCCCGATGATTGGCAATTTATTCCGGCATCACGTAATGGTTATCCATTAGTTAGTGAGTATCCAATACCAATTGAGTTCGAATTAACCCTCTGAGATTTAATCTTCGTTTAGTAAAATTTTACCTTCCAAATAGTGAAGTAATTCATGATTACTTGCCAAACTGGTATAGGTTTCGGTTGCTTTGGGATTGTATATGATGTCTGTTTTTCCTTGTTTATATAGAAGGACAGGAGATGATTGAAAAGCATCTGATTTCAATGCTTCGTCCGTTATCTTATTATCAATTGGTTTAATAAATAAAGTAGCGGCAATTTTATTGGAAATTGGAATGTTATACAGTTCGTTTAGCGTATAAGCTTTGATGATCAGGTGGTCGGGAATAAATGCTATCTGATTGATGTCTGTATCCTTTTCTAAATAAACTAAAACCTTAGATTTTTTCTCATCAGGATGACGAAATGAATTCTGCCGTGGTATAACAAGATGAAATTCGGATCCTTTAGACAATTCAGATTTTACCCAGATAAATCCGCCAAGTAGATAAGTCAGGTGAAGACTTATACTTAAACCTAATCCTGCCCCGCCAAAATCTCTGGAATTATCATCTTTTGCTTGTCTGAATTTTTGAAATATTGTGGGGAGTTTGTGTTTTGGTATTCCAATGCCGGTATCTCTAACAATGAATTCTATAGAACCATCTTTTCGATAGTTGCATTTAAGCTGGATAAAACCGTTGTATGTAAATTTGACGGCATTATTTAGTAATTTGCTTAATACTTGTTCAACTCGCGACTGGTCCGTTTCAATAAGAGGAGGTAGGGAGATATGATCAATTGGAATCAGTTTTAATTCCACTTCTGATCGGCTAAGTGAATGTTTAGCTGTTAAATCTTTAAGATTTCCGAATAAATTATCCAAGTCGAGCACCTGAGTCTTAAGCTTAATCATGCCACTCTCGATTTTTGAAAGCTCCATGATGTCATTCAATAAACCTAATAAATCGTTGGCGCTGGATTTAACAATGTTATGAAACTCTTTTCTTTCACTATCCGATAGCTGAGTATCACACATTAATTCAGAGAAACCCATGATGCTATTCATAGGTGTTCGAATTTCATGCGACATATTAGCCAGAAAAGATGATTTTAAGCGTTCTGATTCTTCAGCTTTACGCTGTGCTTCTTTAACGTTTTGTTCAAGCCTAACTTTTTCACTGATGTCCCTGATCATATAAAATTGAGACCTGGTGCCATAGTAATCCAATTCGTGAGAGTGTATGGATACAGGAACCTCGTTTCCATTGTTGGTAATAATATGGGTAACTTCAATTGAATTGGTTTCGCTTGTTGGACTGTCCAGGCGATCAAATATATGTTCTTGCTGAAAGCTTGGTGTGAAATCAAATAAAGTCTTTTGTTTTAAAGACTCAAAATCAATCTCTAATAATGTACAAGCCGATTCATTGGCACTCAATATATTGCCCGAATAGTCTTCGATAAGAATTGCGACGTGAGATTTATTTATAGTTTGTTGAAAAAAGCGCTTGCGCTCAGATAGATCATCCAGGCTAGTATGCAGGTGACTAATATCTTCGATAACAAAACATTGAAATTGGCTATCTTGATTTGCACTGTTGAGCGATGATCGGGTGATCTTAAAAATTTTACCGTTCTTCTGGATTGATGTATAGGAATCGTTTTCAAACAATGAATAATCTGAAGAACTGAAATCAATCTTTAATGCCTCGTGCCAGACTTGCTGAAATAACTCATTTCGACTTTTATTGCATTGGCTTATAAATTTAATATTACAAGCTACTATTCTATAGTCAGCATTAATGATACATGCAGCGTAGGGGACACTATTAACGATACTATTAAAAAGGAGATTTGTTTTAGTATCAGTACTTTCTTCTTTTATAGCTGCTTTTAGTGATTTCTGTTTGTTTATCGCGATACGCCACAGATAAAGGATATATACTGAAATTGAGAATGCTGAAACCGTAATAACCTTATGCAAGATTAACTTGAAATTATGGACGTCATTATTTACAAATGAAGTATGCAGATCCTGGCCATAAAAAAATAATAGGAAAGCTATTAGTGCTATTATTAAATATGGTAATCTGGTAATTGTATTTATAAACTTCAGTTTGTTCTTCACAAGTGCTTTAAGAAATATAGGTTTGCAAAATTAAGGCATTATTGTTTAATAAGAAAGGTAGCTAATTAAAAAAAATGTTACAAGTAATTGTTAAAATATTTTTTAGTGTTAAATAGATATTGTCGAGTGAGTTTAAGTCTTTGTTGGTGTAATGTAAAGAAGTATAGAGCGATGTGCGAAGTTGAGCTGGTGAGACCATACTGCAATATGCCATTGTTTGTACCGTCAATGGCTTTAATGTCGGGCAGTGTAGATTAAATGGTGTATGAATCAATAATTGTTAAAATAGGTCAAGTTAAAGCCGACGAAGTTTATTTTTAAACTTCCTTGAATTTCGATTTATTTGAATAGCTTATTGTTTAGAGCTTTCAAAAGCATCCTATCTTATTTGTTAATTTATTACCTTTGCGATCTCTAAAAATAGCTTACTCTTAAGATAATTGAATAATGGTAATTGAGAATCAAATTAAGGCGTCTGTCACCAAGGCGATTAAAGAATTGTATGGCGCAGATATAGCACCGGAAAGTGTGCAGTTGCAATTGACCAGAAAAGATATGAAGGGAGATTACACAATTGTTGTTTTCCCACTGATGAAAGTGTCCAAAAAGAATCCGGTTGAAACGGGTAATGAGCTTGGTCAGTTCTTACAGTCAGATTGCAGCGATATTGCCGGATTTGAGGTAATTAAAGGCTTTCTTAATGTTCAACTTTCAGATGCGTATTGGCTTGGTGAATTAAACAAAGAATCCGGTAATCAGGCAATCGGAATGATTGAAGCTAAATCAGATTCTCCCTTAGTAATGATTGAGTATTCTTCACCAAATACTAATAAGCCGCTGCACCTTGGTCATATTCGTAATAACCTCTTAGGTTATTCTTTATCACGTATTGTCACAGCAAACGGTAATAGAGTTGTGAAAACAAATATCGTAAACGATAGAGGTATTCATATTTGCAAATCAATGCTGGCCTGGAAAAAGTGGGGAGAAGGGCAAACGCCTGAATCAACCGGAAAGAAAGGTGATCATTTAGTAGGTGATTATTATGTGAAGTTTGATCAGGAGTTCAAAAAAGAACAAGCTGAATTGATGGCCAATGGATCAACAAAAGAAGATGCCGAAGCTAATTCAGCTTTGATGAAAGAGGCGCGTGAGATGTTGTTAAAATGGGAAGCTCAGGATCCTGAAGTGTATGCCTTGTGGAAGCAAATGAACAATTGGGTTTATAAAGGATTTGACATTACTTATAAAACCATGGGCGTAGATTTTGATAAAATCTATTATGAGTCTGACACGTATAAAGTTGGACGTGATATGGTGATTGAAGGTCTTAATAAAGAAGTCTTTTATCGACAAGAGGATAATAGTGTCTGGGCTGATTTGCAGAAAGATGGTTTAGACGAAAAATTGCTTTTGCGTTCTGATGGCACAAGTGTATATATGACCCAGGATATTGGAACCGCAAAGTTGAGATATGATGACTACGACATAGATAAAATGGTTTATGTTGTAGGGAATGAGCAAAACTATCATTTTAAAGTTTTGGCTATTTTATTGGATCGTTTAGGCCTTAATTGGGGTAAAGATTTAGTTCATTTCAGCTATGGAATGGTAGAGCTTCCTGAAGGTAAAATGAAATCGCGTGAGGGAACCGTGGTTGATGCTGATGATTTGATGCAGGCTATGGTGGATACTGCGCGTGATATGTCAAAAGAGTTAGGTAAACTTGAAGGTTATTCCGAAGAGGACGCTGAGAAGGTGTATAAAACTATTGCCTTGGGGGCGTTAAAGTATTTTATATTAAAAGTTGATCCTCGTAAAAACATGACCTTTGATCCAAAGGAATCAATTGATTTTAATGGTAATACCGGTCCCTTTATTCAATACACATACGCTCGTATTCAATCTATTGGCCGCAAGGCTAATGAAAAGGGTTTTACGAGTCCTGATAAAGTTGAATTATCAGTAGAACTATCGGCCAAAGAAGTGCAGTTACAGAAAATGATTTCAAACTTTTCTGCTGTTGTTAAGGAAGCCGGCAATGTATACAGTCCTGCCGTTATTGCGAATTATGTATATGATTTGGCAAAAGAGTTTAACCAGTTTTACCATGATTCGCCTATTGTAGTTGAAGAAGATACAGCTAAACGTGATATGAGACTATTATTATGTCGCAATGTTGCTGCTGTCATTAAAAATGGTATGTGGATGCTGGGCATTGATGTGCCGGAAAGAATGTAAGAAGAATATAGAATTATAAAGCTTCCAAACGGAAGCTTTTTTTGTGTCAGATGATAAGATCAAATCGAATAATTATTAATAATTTTGATAATGGAAGCTTGATGTGACAAATAAGCCTCTGTATACAATAAAATTAGAGTTTTTACGTTGATCTTTAAATGAAATTGTTGATTAGGAAAATAGAATAAGATGAGAAATTTTGGACGGTACTTCATTGTTTTATTAATTGTAGTTTTATCAACTAATATTGTTGCTCAGGATGAGGGCATAATAGATAGTTTGAGTATAAGTAAGCAATTCGATTATGTAACTAAAAAGTCGAATACCTTTGAGCAGTTCAAAGTGGTTCGTTTGCGTCATTTAAACAGGCTGAAGAAGAATTCGACAGATAGTTTAAAAAGCTTACAGTCTGTTATAGATTCAAATGTCAATGAGATTAAGGAATTAAAAGATAATCAAGCAGCTCTAAACGGTCAAATAACCGATCTACAGACTCAACTTGAAAATGTTACTCAGAGTAAAAATAGTATGAGTTTCCTAGGCCAGGAGATATCTAAATCAGTTTACAATACGGTATTATGGAGTCTCATCTTTGGTTTAGCTGCTTTGGCCGCAATTGCATTAACACTATTTAAACGTAGTAATTCAATTACGAAGGAAACGAAGGACAGATTATCCGAAGTGGAAGAAGAGTTTGAAAAACATAGAAAAACAGCACTTAAACGTGAGCAAAAATTAGCAAGAGAGCTGATGGATTTTAAAGTTAAGAATAAGCTGTAAGCTCGATATGAAATTAAAAAGGTCGCCATGAGCGACCTTTTTTTTTGCTCGTTTATTTATTATGCATTTTCATTGTTCAGCCATGCCAATGCAGCAAATTCTGTTGAAAACTGTTCGCGTTTCAATCTATCACTATTCGGAAGCCATGAGTAAAGCATGGTATATGCTGTAACCGTTGGGTCCTCCACAATAAATGCAGTCTTAATCGAATTAAGGTTAGATGTTATTTTTTCAGACAATTCTGAGAGTTTATTAATCTCATCTAAATGCAAGTGAACATCAGCTTGACGTAAATCGTAAAATACCTTTAAATCGCTTGGCAAATCCTCTATTTTGGATAGATTCTTCAGAAATCCAACCAAATCAGAAAAACCGATATTCTCGGTTAGCGACACATGAAATGTGCCTTTGATAAATTTATATGTAATCATTGACAGGTTTAGTTGCTTTTACTGATCCAGTCTTTAAACTCTGTTGACGTAAGTATTTTGTTAAGAATATCTACAGTGGTTTGTCCAGGTAAATCTTTTAAAAACTTTTCAATTTCTTCTTCCGAAATATTAACTTCCTTTATTAAAGCTTTTAATTTTTTAGAAGATGCTCCGGTTAATTCATCTTCAAATGGCAACCACACAAAATTTAAATTGCAATCAGTATTATTGTTGTTTTCCTTTTTCCCTATTTCACTTGTTTCCAAATCCCTAATGATAATTTTAAGGATTGATCTGCAGTCGGCTTTTATCGGATCAGTAATCCCGGATTCATCCCTTAAAGCCCAACTGTTATATTCATAATTCAACTTTTCAATAGCTTTTACATGTGGCGATTTAGCGCCAAAACAATTTTCAACTACTAAAACAGTTGCTTTCTTCCAGGCAGACAGGTCAAAACTACGATCTTCAATTTTTGATAATTGTTCCTGAAGTAGAGCTATATATGCATCCTTTTGAGACATAGTTGCCTTTTTGAAAGATTGATATGATATTTACGATATATTAATAACAAATATAAGATGAAGAAATTAATATTAATGGTGTTTTTGATAATAACACCTATAATTGGGATGACAGCAACAAAAAGCGAGATGAGAGAACAAGATCAATTAATGGTTATTTGGAGCAGTGGTGATCCGGATGTAGCCTTGAAGGTGTGTTTGATGTATACACATGCCGCTAAACGCAATGGATGGTTTAAAGATGTATCTTTAATCATATGGGGACCTTCGGCCAAATTACTGGTGGAAAGTGATGAGCTGAAAGCTAAAGTACAACAAATGAAAGACGATGGGGTTACTCTTGAAGCTTGCGTTAATTGTGCTAATATGTATGGTGTGGCTGATCAGTTAAGCGAATTGGGTATTGATGTTAAAGGAATGGGAAAACCTTTAACTGAGCGGCTCAAAGCAGGATGGAAACAATTGAATTTCTAGAATGAAAAAAGCTGACCATACAAATGGTCAGCTTTCAATTCGTATTTCATATTGGCTTTCAATTAAGCAAACTGAGCCAAAGTTTTCTTAATAATTTCAATTGCTTCGCGTAATTCTTCCTCAGTAATTACCAATGGAGGAGCAAAACGAATAATATGCTCATGAGTTGGTTTAGCAATAAGGCCATTATCCTTCATGGCTACACAAACATCCCATGCAGTTTTACCGTTTTTAGGCTTAATTGCTACAGCATTAAGCAAACCTTTACCACGTACTAATTCGATCATGTCAGAATCAATACTTGACATTTCATCTCTAAAGATCTGTCCAAGACGTTCTGCATTTTCTGCTAATTTTTCGTCTTTAACCACATCTAATGCTGCAATGGCAACTTTACACCCTAGTGGGTTACCGCCATAGGTAGAACCATGTTCTCCAGGCTTAATGACCAACATGACATCGTCATCAGCTAAGACTGCCGAAACAGGAAATACACCACCCGAAATAGCTTTACCAAGGATTAACATATCCGGACGTACACCTTCGTGATCACAAGCTAATAGTTTACCAGTTCGTGCAACACCCGTTTGTACTTCATCAGCAATGAAAAGAACGTTTTTAGCCTTACACATTTCATAGGCTTTTTTAAGGTAGCCATTGTCAGGAACAAATACACCCGCTTCACCTTGAATTGGCTCAACAAGGAAACCAGCTACATTAGGATCTTCTAATTCTTTGGCTAAAGCGTCCAAATCATTATATGGTACGGTTACAAATCCCGGAGTAAAAGGACCAAAGCCTTTGTATGAATCCGGATCGGTAGACATCGAGATAATTGTAATGGTACGTCCGTGGAAGTTTTCAGCACAAACAATTATTTTGGCTTCATTTTCAGGAATCCCTTTCTTATCGTATCCCCATCTTCTACATAATTTAAGCGCTGTTTCATCAGCCTCAGCACCCGTATTCATTGGTAATACTTTGTCATAACCAAAGTATTTGGTCATATATTCTTCAAATTCACCTAATACACTGCTATAAAAGGCACGAGACGTTAAAGTAAGCTCTTTAGCCTGCTCTGTTAGTGCGTTAATGATTTTAGGATGGCAGTGGCCTTGATTAACTGCAGAATAAGCCGATAAGAAATCAAAGTATTTTTTTCCTTCAACATCCCAAACATGTATGCCTTCACCCTTTTCAAGAACCACCGGAAGTGGGTGGTAATTGTGTGCTCCGTACTTGTCTTCTCTTGCAATATAATCTGCAGGAGTCATCTTTGTATTAGCCATAAAATACAGGTTTTAATTTGTTTATACTTCTTTTTAGGTTTGAAACAAAAATAAAAGATTAAAGCATATAATACCTCATTTAAAAGCTGAGTTTTATCATCTGTCTATTATTTGCTTTCGAATCTTTTTCATGCTCAAAGAAGTGGCAGTATGACAGGTGCTATTGATAAAGAAACTCGATAATATGAACTAAAGAAAAGTAGTGCAGCTCTTTCTTGTATTATTTATTAATAGGCTTGGATGCTCCTGAAAACAACCATTATTAAGCAATAGGCATCTGATATAAGTGCAAATTCATGGATTAATTCCATATTAGAAGCATTTCTTGTTTATTTATTTTGTTTAATATAGTTTTAAACAAGGTTTATAAGAGTAGAATAAATCAATTTTAAAACGATATAAAGGGGTTAGTTGCTTTTATATAAATATATAGCTCGTCTAGCAAAGAAAATATATAAAACACTTGTGCTTTATATCGATTAGTTAGCTGCAAGGTAAAACCGAGATAAGAAGAAAATATATAAACTAAAGCTAAATGAATCAGAAGTTAAATCAATTGATAGAGTCGTATAATGAAATTGAGGAGAAAGACTACATGGGAGTAATTGAATTAATTGCTCCAAATCTAGATTTAATTACTGATTATTCGAGCGATGACATTGAAGAACTTAAAGAAATAGCCTGGATTATAAACGAGTATTTTGGCTCAATGGCAATGCATAACCATTGGACAAATATTATTGAACAACGTGATTGTTCAATAAAGTTTATGCAGCAATTGAAAGAAAAATCAATTAAAGATTATAACCGACATAGACTAGATATTGATTATATCTATTCATCAGCCCTACTTAGTAAAGACCAGAAGTATTCTGAAGCAATTAATGTATTAAAGCAACTATCAATTATTGACCCGAAAGATGAATTATTAATAATGGAACTAAGTATTGCAAAGTATAAACTTAGAAGGAGGTTCTATAATGCATCACTAATATTCATTCTAATAATAATGTTAGGGTGTACGTTTCTTAGTTTTTATGGAATTGACGAGGCTAAAATAGTCTCTAATGTAAGTTTAGCTCTCATATTAATCATTGGCTTAGTCGGTTATGTTGATTATTATTTGACAGGAAAAAATAAAAACCCAGCAGCTAACAAACCGCAATAAAGTATAAGGGAGGCAGAGCAATTTGAAAGGTTCATAGCCTCGGCGAACAACGCCAAATCGTTGATTTGACTTTAAAACAAAATGAAAAAATAAAACCCAACCCAACCCAACGCTTCGGCTTTGTGCAATTTGAAAAGTCAGTAAGGTTAAATTCCCTTACACTTCATGCGACAGGCCGTTAGGCATAATTGTGACTTGAGAAAAGCAATGGATTCAAATTAAAAGTTATGAAGTATCTCAATACTATTTTAACAGTAATTTTTTCAGCCACTATTTTACTATTTTCAGCAATATTTTTTCTAGGTGGACAGAATGAACATGCAATTTTAAAGGAAAATTTATTACTTAATTTAGTTATCCGGATAGTTGGTTTTGCACTTCCAGGTATCCTACTTTTTATAATTTTACTTTTAACAAATTATTTTTCAGATAAAAAAGCAGGAATTAGAAAACCATTACTAATTGGACTAAACGGACTAATGTATTGTGTAATATCATCTTTCATTGGATCCTTATTCTTTTTCATATACTGAAAAAACAACTATGCCTAACAAACCGCAATAAAGTATAAGGGAGGCAGCACAATTTGGTCGGTTTGTGGCTTCGGCGAACAACGCCAAATTGTTGATTTATAATTGGCTTTAAAAATGAAGAGATAAAATTAGATACGACGCTTTGGCTTTGTGAATTTTTAAAGTTAATTGGGATTCATGTTTATTCAATGAAACAAGCAACATCATGAATAATGTGCCTTGCTTTTATATGGTTTTCCAAGTAATGTTTATAGGCTATTGGCATAATTCAATGATTTACACTAAATTTAGTAGGCTATAAACGGTACAGTGAAAATACTATTCGATGTGTGGTATTTAACGTAAATACTCATTGCGCAAATGTTTACGGATAGGTCTGATGTCTGACAGATAAATTATTAATCACGATTTGAATATGTAACATCATAAAAAGTAAGGAGGATCATTATGAAATACAGGGTTCATCGACTGGAAATCGATATGGAAAATGATCGAAGCAAATTAGAGCAGTTTTTAAATGGTTTGGAAGGTGAAGTTGTGTCAATAATTCCAAACATTAAGAAAACAAGCTTATTTCAAATCTATGGTTTGACTCGTAAAATCGATTTTATTCTTATTGTTGAAAAAACAAAATAGGTCTAGTTAATTAATGCTTCATCAAGACCTGCAAAAAAGGTTTAAATACATACCACGCACTAAAAGTATTATTGTTGGTTAAAAATTAAAGCCTTAAGGTCGTATTGCCGACATCCAGCCTCGATAGCTAAAGTGTTGAATCACTGTTGCCGGGATTAATATTAATGGGGAGTGATTATAGCAGGTCTTAGCTTCGCTTAATTTTTTTTACAGCGTATCAGCCTGTTTAAACAGTACATTACAACAAGCACTTTTGTCCGTTAGCTAGTGTATATTTTCTACCTTTTGACCATCATGATTTTGGCATGAAGTTTAATCCACATGTTTGCACCTGACGGAGGTGCTCAAAGTATTGCAACAATCCCCCTGAACACTTTTACCAATGAAGGGGCAAGCACCGTAATTCTTATTTTTTCATTTTAGGGTTTATCACAGATAAATATGGGAATATTTAATGTAATCGTTAGTTGGAGATATAAATCCTTAATCCCACTAATGTATATATTCATTTTTACAGAGTATTTAATGCGGCTTATACTAGGGAATCTAAAATCAAAAGAAACTACTGGAATAGTGCCTGGTGGAGTAGCAAATTATGTTTTTATCCCTTTAGCCATTATTCTGTTTTTACTGTTGATAGATTGTAGAAAAACTTCAAGATTATAGTGGGTATGATTACATATTGATAACAGCTGAATTTCATTTATCTTGTGGTGATTACTATCGAGTTTTTAAATATATTGCATTGTTGTCTCAGCGGAAAAAATACCATTAGACATATTGGGACAAAAACGAAGCCCTATGGTCGAGCTCATGGAGACAATCTGAAAACTTAAATATGATGAAAAACTTAATCACGATATTTTTACTATTGACTTTGTTTGCTTGCAAACTTAAAAATGATCAAAAGGAAAGCATCAAAACAACAAAAAATATTGAGGAAGTTAATCCTGTAAAGAATCGTTTAGCCCAAATAGAGGTAGACGCCTTGAAAGAGCCTTATGTTGGAATTTTTACAGAAGATAGCGATTCGACAAATTTATTTCCAATTCGTTCTACTGGTGTTTCGACTTTACCTATTAAAGAAGCTGCTGAATTTTTTATAAAGGGATTGTCCGCTTCTCAAATAGAACGTACAACATTTTATATTGATGATCAAGAATGGAGAAAATGGTGTAATGTTGACAATGGAATATATGACAGACAAGGGGTTAGTGTTAAAGAATTAAGCGAGATTCAAAAGAAAAGTGCATTTCTATTAATTCAAGAATCATTAAGTGCAAAAGGACTTCAACTAAGTAAAGACATAATGAAGACCGACCAAACCCTTAAAGAGCTAAATAATGGTTCGTTGGATTTTGATGAAGAATTGTATTTCTTGACCATTATGGGTAAACCTTCAAATACTGAACCTTGGGGCTGGCAATTAGACGGACATCATTTAGTTATTAACTACTTTATACTAGGAGACCAGGTTGTAATGTCACCAGTATTTATGGGTGGAGAACCAATAATTACAAGTTCAGGAAAGTATAAAGGGAATGTCCTTTTTCAAGATGAACAGAATTTTGGATTAAGCTTAATGAAGTCTCTTATGCCGGAACAGCAAAAAGAAGCTACAGTCGCAAAGGTAAAAACCGGTAATAACAATGTGAGTGAGGCTAATAAAGATAATTTACGTCTTGAGTATGAAGGGATTCAAGTCTCTAAATTTACTAATGAACAAAGGCAAAAACTATTAGACTTAATTTATTTGTACATAAGCAATATACGAGAGGGACACGATAAAGTAAAAATGGAAGAAGTAGAGGAACATCTAAATAATACTTGGTTTTCCTGGGTTGGAGACACTACTGAGGATGCTGTTTTTTACTATCGAATTCATAGCCCGGTAGTACTAATTGAATTTGACCACCAACGAGTCGTTGGAGTGCCTGGTGCAGATGACGGAAAACCATCAAAAAATCATATTCATACAGTTGTAAGAACACCAAATGGGAATGATTATGGAAAAGATTTATTGAGACAACATAAAGAGAAACATCACCATTAAACTTAAAAGCCATTAGCTAACCATGTATATCAATAATGCCTGAACAATCCAACATAATACGCCTTTTAAAAAGAAATTTTCAACGAAAATTCACCTCGGAAGAAGAGAAGCTAATTCTAAGTTTTTTTTCACAAGAAACATTCAATAGGAAAGAATTAGTGTTTATGAATGGTGATTCAAATACAAAACATTATTTTATTGAGAGTGGTTTAATGCGGCTGTTTATAATTGATAAAACAGGTCGAGAATTTAATATCTTATTTGCAAAAGAGAACCAAATAATTGGTGATCTAATAACTCCAGAACCCACTAATTTCAATCTGGAAGCCATAGAAAAAACAACAGCCTATTCAATTAGCGAGATTAAGCTTACTGAGCTTATGAATTCGTTGAGCTTGCCGCAAAAACCAAATCCTGACAGTTCAATTAGAAAGTCATATATCAACATTCAAAAAAGGCTGGTTTCCATTTTAACAAGTACTGCAGAAGAAAACTACAATATATTTAAGGAGACCTATCCCGATCTGATTCAAAGATTACCTCAATATCATATTGCTTCTTATTTAGGAATTACCGCTGAGTTTTTAAGTAAGATAATTGCAAAAACTACAAAAAATAAGCATTCCTAGTTTTCTTGTAGTAGTTCAATTTTTACCATTGGTAAAGCTTCTATTTTTGAGTCATTATTTATAAAACTTAAAATTATGAAACGATTAAGTATCCTTTTTGGCTTTTTTGTAATGGTGTTGACTATTAATGCTCAGTCAATTATAGCTGATGGCTCTATAGTGAAATTTAAGGTTAGTAATATGAAATGGAAAACGGTTAAGGGAACATTTACTGGTATGAAAGGTAACGTTGTTTTTGACACACAAAATCTCTCAGAAGCCTATTTTGATGTTTGTATAGATCCTGCAACAGTAAATACCGAAAACAAAAAACGAGATAATCATTTGAAAAATGAAGATTTTTTTCATGTTGAAAAATATCCTGAAATTTGTTTTAAATCAACTTCAATTAATAAAACATCTGAAGCTTATAAGGTAATAGGCAACCTTAAAATGCATGGAGTTAATAAACCCGTCGAAATAAACTTCACCTATTCAAACAATACCTTGGTTGGCCAACTAATTGTAAATCGACTAGATTTTTCAGTTGGCGAGGTCACAAGCACATTTATGGTTGGTGAAGAAATTGAACTTGAGATAATATGTAAGCTTCGCTAACGTATTGCAAAAAACTTTTTAATACAATCAATTTAAGAAAGAAGGTGAGGTCGTATTTGAAAGTCTATGATTTTTTCCATTTATTCATAAATGCCATCGTAATTCTAACAGGATATTAGGATCTGTCCACCTACAATAAATATATACATGCTTTTCAATCAATTACATTGTAATATGGTGAATAGTTAATGAATAGTACTAAACCGCTTCTTGCAAAAATGTATACATCATCTGCCAAAATGTTTAAGTACCATACCGTGTTTCTGTCGTTAATTTGTATCGTGAAGTTTTTGCAAACGAAAAGCGATAAATAAACTAAAAAACTAGAATAATGAGTACTGAAAATCAATTTGGAAAAAAAGGATGGAGTCCGGAGTTAATGAAATCTCAGAAGGGTAAAACATTCCTTATTACGGGTGCAACTAGCGGAACTGGTTATGAAGCCGCCAGGATACTTTTATCTAAAGGCGCTAAGGTAGTAATGTTAAACCGCAATCCTAAAAAGTCAGAAGACACGATACTGGCTTATAAAAATGAGTTGGGTAATCACATCGATGTATCGTATATCACAGTCGATTTAGGAATCCTATCTTCTGTACGGAAAGCTGCTGAAGAAGTGCTAAATACGGTATCAGGCATTGATGCTTTAATGCTTAATGCTGCCATAGCTCAAGTACCTAAGCAAGTGATAACGAAAGATGGTTTTGAGAGCCAACTGGGTACAAACCACTACGGCAATTTTCTTTTACAAGGTTTGCTGTTCCCAATGATTGAAAAATCTAAAGGACGTATCGTAACTGTAGGCAGTATGGGCTATGATATGGGTATTAAAACCATCAAATTTGACGATATGAACTGGGACAAAGATTATACTGGTAATAATGCCTATAGCCAAAGTAAACTCGCACAGATTATGTCGATCTATGAATTGCAGGATAAATTGAAAGAAGCTGGTAATACGGATGTTAAAGCTTATGCTTGTCACCCTGGTTCTTCCAGAACATCTCTTATTACAACGAGTGGCAGTTTAATGATGAGGATAATATTTGGACTAATGAAAATGTCACCATTAACACAATCTGCTGAAAGGGGTGCTTATCCTGAATTGATGTGTGCTACGGAAGAGAATTTAGATCAGAATGGTTTTTATGGCCCTACAGGTCGAAGCAATTGGACAGGTCCGGTTGGAGCACATCATATTGAGCCACACGCAAAGGATAAATCTGTTGCGAAGAAATTGTGGGATTTATCAGAAAAGGCAACTAACTTTAAATGGAACCTTTAAGTTTAATAGTATGGATATATTAAAAACAGCAACAGATTGGGCAAAAGCGGAAGTATTTTCAACCACTTTTTTCATTATAGCCGGCGTTTTATTTGTAGCAGCAAGTATAGGATTTTGGCAATTAGGAAAAACAGATTTAGCAAGAGCATACATTATACCGACATTAGTTGCAGGTGCTTTGCTTTTAACTATTGGGTTTGGATTGTTTTTTACTAATAAGACAAGAATAAGCCAATTTGAAAAGGCCTACAATCAAGATGCTTTAGCCTTTGTTCAATCAGAAATTGAGCGTGTAGATAGAACTTTAAAGGAATACAAAACAGTCGTCTTCACTGCGATCCCAATAATTATTATGGCCTTTGCACTCATTCTCTTTTTTGTTAACACCCCAATATGGCGCGCAATTAGCATCACAACAATTACAATGCTGATGGTTATTTTATTAATAGATGGTACAGCCCATGCCAGAATTAAAGACTATAAAGAACAATTAGTATCTGTAGAAAAATAGGGCAGAATTTAGCTTCTTAATTTCTGACAATTAAATTTGTAGTAATGAATCATATAACCTTTAAAAATATTTCAGAATTTAATCAGGCTCAGAATTTACCTGAACCCGAGAACCCACTTTTTACAATTGGAAGTAAGACTCTGAGTCCTGAGGATATTAATAATTGTATCTCTTCAAATCAAGAAGTTAGTTATACCAACCAGTTTTATATCATCAGTCTTAAAAATATAGTTTCGGGTGAAATACTTTATGGGCGAACAAAGTACGATAGCGATACGGGAACTTTATTGTTTTCTGCACCTAATCAAACTTATACAGTAAAAGATATTGTAATCAGTTCAGAATCGTGGTTTATTGCTTTTCACGAAGATTTTATTCGTGGACTTGATATTCAGAAACAAATTAAGCAATACAATTTCTTCAATTACAATGTTAACGAGGCATTACACCTTTCTCCGAGAGAGGAACTTACCATGAAGTCCATTCTGAAAAACATTCAAACAGAATATCAGAATAATCAGGATGAGTTTAGTAAGGATATTATCCTGACACATTTAGATACCCTATTAAAATATGCCAATCGTTTCTACAAACGCCAATTCCTGAATCGTAAAGAACTTAATAAGGCGCTATTTACACGTTTTAAGGAAATAATGAATGAGTATTTTGAGGCGAATCAATTAGAAGAAAATGGAATTCCAACGGTAGATTGGCTTGCAGAACAGCTGGATGTGAGCCGCAGATACATGAGCGATACCATTAAAGCTGAAACCGGAAAAACAGCCGTTGACCAAATTAATTTGTTCTTGGTAGAAGAAGCTAAGAATTTACTGCTTGCACCTAATGTTTCAATCTCAGAAACGGCTTATAAATTAGGCTTTGAATACCCGCAATATTTCTCCCGATTATTTAAAAAGAAAGTTGGTATGAGCCCAAAAGAGTATATTGATAATGCAGCCTTGAATTAAGCCATATAGCTTGATCAATTACGGAACATTCTTTTCTGCTATCATTTTATGGCTTATAATATTTACTTTTAAACAAGAGGTTAAATAAAGGAAAAGTATTAAAAACGGATTGTTTCACCTAATAGGCTTGAAGTCTATAAGAGTTGCAACTTATTTTGCTTTAACGTTTGTTTCGGGTATTCATTAAATAATAGCTTGTAAGAAGCAGAAAATTGCCCTAAATGATTAAAGCCTACCTTTTGGGCAATGTCAGACACGAGCGTATTCTTATTTATATTTTTAATAAAATGAGTACGTACCTCATTAAGTTTTAAATTGGTATAATATTCTTTGGGGGTGACACCAAAATACTCTAAAAAGGCAAGTTGTAAGGTTTTCTCGGATACACCAGAAATTTCAGTGAGTTTTAATACAGAAATATCTTTCAACAAATTTCTATTTATAAAGTCAATGCTAATTTTGACTGCTTTGTCGCGTTTCCTGTTTTTTATTGAGACCGGACTGAATTTACGAGCATCTATGAAACTTAATATCAAATAACTGAATTTGTATCTAATCCTATAAAGAAACGAGACAGAATTAATGAGTCGAGGGTTATTCTTAAGAGCATGAAATATCTGATTTAAATAATCCTGAATATGAGTAAAATAAGTTGCATTCA
Organism: uncultured Carboxylicivirga sp.; assembly: GCA_947503525.1. Taxonomy (GTDB): domain Bacteria; phylum Bacteroidota; class Bacteroidia; order Bacteroidales; family Marinilabiliaceae; genus Carboxylicivirga. The sequence goes on from CANNEA010000003.1 coordinate 347,734, forward strand.
GGCGAAATACATTTTCAGATGAATTCAGAATTTTGTTAGAGTTAGTGAGTTCATATTTTTCTGTAATTTCCGATAAAAGTTCTTCCTTTATACTAATCATATAATAATGGAAGTTTTGATAGGAAACAGCATCCAAAACACCTTGTTGTGAAAACAGTAATAAGTCCTTTTCGCTTACCGTTCGATTTAAGTACTTAAACGTTTGTAATTTATCTACAGGTATTACAAAAGTTCTATAACCAATGGGACTTATTCCATTTTGTTCGAGGATACCATTTAATTGAATCTTGCCTATTTGAATGTCTCCGATATCTATAAGACTAATGCCTCCATGAAAATTTTCCGGACTCAGTTTTTTAAATTGCACCTCCCATCTAAATGAATCCTTACAAAACTGTTCGTGGTTACTATACTTCTGTGATATGTAGAGGTTCATAGGATTTGAACTTTTTCTGATATTTAATTACGGTTTTTAGATATTCTGCCAATGTTATAGTAAACATAGCTTTACACCGATTGTTTTAATTCCGAATTTTCAACTAAACGTAAAAACTAGAATAATATGACAAAACTACATTATCTAATTGTATTCCTGTTTATTGCAATAAATGTCAATGCTCAGGAAATAGTTCATGATGCTGAATACTATATTCTTAAAGCTCAATATGGTGAAGAATGGCAAAAAGAGGATGGCGAGATTGACAAAAAGCTAAAAGCCCTAAAAAAGAAGTATGGTACTGCGCCAAACATTATACACATTATGTGGGATGATTCTCCAATGGGAGAAGTTGGAATTCCTGAACTTCAAAAGTTAAGAGGTTTTAAAACTCCCAATATCAATACCCTGGCCGAAGAAGGTATTAATTTTATGAGGATGTATACCGAACCATCGTGTACCCAAAGTAGAGCAGCTGTAATTACAGGTCGACATCCTATAAGAAATGGTTTAGTCAACGTAGGATTTCCCTACGAATATGGTGGATTAGCTGATGATGAAGTGACAATGGCCGAAGTATTAAGTGATGCAGGATATGCCACAGCCTTCTTTGGGAAAGCACATATGGGAGATATTGAAGAAAGTTATATGACCCGTCAGGGTTTTGATGAAGCTGTTTGGACGCCTTATAATCAATACCCGGTTATTTATAGTCCGGCAGCCGAAATTGCAGGAGGAGTTTCTCCAGCAACAGTTAGACCTGATGTTTATCCTGATGATCCGTACGATAAAGACAAAGGCTGGAGAGTAACTGACCATGTATCTGCACTAATCGGCACAAAAGGGGGAGAAGTGAATGAGTTGGTGCGTGCCGGAGATTTGGAAGCCTGGTACAAAATGATAGAAGATAATAAAGGCCGTACATTAGATTTTATCGAAAAGTCTCACAAGAATGAAAAGCCATTTTATGTGGCTTACTGGCCTTCATTAATTGCTTTTGTTCCGTACCCTGAACGCCTAACACTATCCGGTGGATTCTTGCAAGAAGGTTTGGCCAGGTTTGATCCTTTTATTAAGGACTTAAAAGACAAATTAAATGAACTAGGCATTGCTGAAAACACATTGGTAATATTAATGGCAGATAATGGGCCAATGACTCACAATGGCCCTCCGGGAATGGTAGAAACGATGTACCGTGGAGGAAAGGGAGATTACTTAGAAGGCGGTGTAAGAGTCCCAGCTATAGCGTGGTGGCCGGGAATGATTGAGCCAGGTCAAATGGTTGGTGATATTATTCATGAAACAGATTTATTTACAACATTCGCCAGGCTAGGCGGTGCTATGGATAAAGTTCCTAACGATCGGGTGATTGATGGGATTGATCAATCTTCTTTATTGCTTAATGGAGATGCCTATAGTCGAAGAGACTATGTTCATATATACACTGGAAGTGTTTACGCTGCGTCCGTTAAGGGAAGGTATAAAAGGCATTGGGTTGGAGATTTGCCTGGGCTAAGTGGGGCATCTTTTTACGATTTATACAATGATCCTAGAGAGGTTCAGCCTAAAATGCTGCCCATGTTCCCGACAAAAGGAATGTTTAATATCATGAGGGCAAGACATGAACTGTGGATTCAAAAGTATCCTAATAATGAAGAGGCACGCGATTATCCATTTAAAGGCATATCAAATGCCCGACCAGAAACCATTAGAGATACAAAGCCAAGAGTGGATCCTAAAGATTTGCCATGGGATCCGATGGAAATACTTAAAATGTATCACCTATGGGAAGTTGATGAATCTCAATGGGGAATTGAGTAATTTGGGTTTATTTCAAAAAAATATTAAACAGCTATCATGTTAATTTGATAGCTGTTTTTTATTCTATAAACCCAGAGCATTAAAAAGCAAGAATAAGTAGGTTTATAAATGATATTGACAAGGCAATGTAAATTACTATTTGTGGCAGATGGCAGGCCACGACTGCTATAATGTTTATCTTCAATTTTATTATTAAGATCAATCCACTACTTTTATGGCATCACTGTAAAAAAAGCGTATGATTCTTCAGGGAACCATTGTAAATGTTGTGGCTGTTGTGTTGGGAAGTACCATTGGTATACTGGTTGGGTCCAGATTGCCCAAACGCATAGTACATAGTGTTTTTCAGGCCATAGGTTTATTTACCTTGGTAATTGGCATAGCCATGGCCTTGAAAGGTCAGGAAATGCTGGTGATCATTTTTAGCCTTATTGTGGGCACTATTGCCGGAGAGCTTATGAATTTAGAAGAAGGAATTGAGCGCTTCTCTGCCAGACTAAAAAACTGGTTGAAAGTTGGAAATCCGAAATTTTCTGATGGCCTGATTACGTCCTTTTTGCTTTTTTGTATGGGCTCCATGACCATATTGGGTGCCATTGATGAAGGCCTGGGCAATGGATCTGAGATATTATATACCAAGTCGATGATGGATGGTTTTTCGTCCATTGCATTGTCTTCTGTTATGGGCATTGGCGTGCTGTTTTCAGCCGTACCCATGCTTTTGTATCAAGGGGGCATTACCATATTAATTTATTTTTTAGGTGATTTTGTTGCTCAACAGATTGTTGTGGAATTATCAGCCGTTGGTGGCGTATTATTAATAGGCTTGGGTATCAATATTCTGGAGATTAAAAAGATAAAGGTAGTTAATATGCTGCCATCCCTCTTGGTGGTGATTGTTTTTGCCTGGATACGTTTTACTTATTTCAATTATTAAGCAAATAGCTGTGGAAAAAAATACCAAATCGATATTAATACAATTGTTTGAAGCGTGGAGTGGAGAAGAAGCAAGATCATTTGTGATGCTGCCGCCCTCCGGATCGTACCGTGAATATTACCGTATACAAGGACGAGAAAAATCGGCCATTGGGGTGTATAACCTAGATGAAAAGGAGAACAGGGCCTTTCTGGAATTTACTGATCATTTTTATTCAAAAGGTTTGGCGGTGCCAAAAATCTATGGCCGGTCGATAGAGGATAATGTGTATTTGCAAGAAGATTTGGGTGATGTTACCTTATATGCCTTTTTGCAGGGCTTGCGCAAAGGTGATGCTTTTCCGGATGAACTAAAGGCATTTTATAAGAAAGCCATAAGGGAATTAATCCAATTTCAGATCAAAGGCGGTGAAGGACTAAACTACAATCATTGCTATCCACGTAAAGCCTTTGATAAGCAGTCGATGCTTTGGGATTTGCATTATTTCAAATATTATTTTCTGAAGCTGGCTCGTGTTCCTTTTGACGAACAATCGCTCGAGGATGATTATAATAAGTTGATCAGTTTTCTGTTGGAAGCCAAACATGACTATTTTCTCTACCGTGATTTTCAATCGCGTAACATCATGGTGCTGGATGATGCGCCCTATTTTATCGATTATCAGGGCGGACGCTTAGGTGCTTTACAATACGATTTAGCTTCACTGCTGTTTGATGCAAAGGCTGATATACCCAATGCAGTGAGAAACGAATTGCTGGACTATTACATTGAGGAATTGTCACAAGAGCAAACTGTAGACACTGAGCAATTTAAAAAACATTACTATGGCTATGTATTGATACGCATAATGCAGGCCATGGGAGCTTATGGTTTCAGAGGTTTTTACGAGAAAAAAGAACACTTTCTAAAGAGCATTCCCTTTGCCATTGAAAACCTGATATATCTCTTACGAACATTTGATTTCAAAGACGATATGCCAACACTGCATACCGCATTGCAAAATGTAACTGAGTCGGAGCAACTACGAACCATAGGTCAGGATGCAGATATGCTAACAGTGAGTATTACTAGCTTCTCATTCAAACGTGGTGTACCTGTTGATGTTTCAGGCAATGGTGGTGGATTTGTATTTGATTGTCGAGCTATTCATAATCCGGGCCGCTATGCCGAATATGCTGATAAAACCGGAATGGACCAGGAAGTCATTCACTTTTTTGAGAAAGAGCCTGAGATGCATGATTTTTTGGATGATGTTTATTCAATTGTTGATAAATCGGTTAGCAAATATATGTCCAGAGGCTTTAAACATTTAATGGTCAATTTTGGTTGTACAGGTGGACAGCATCGTTCTGTGTACAGTGCTGAGCAACTCAAAAAACATTTACTTAATTCTTATAAAATAAAAGTTGAATTAAGGCATGTTGAACAGGAAATGAAGAAAAGATAAGATTGAATGCCTCAAAAGAAATGTAAGGAGAAGTCGCTTAATGCAGAAATAAAGGACACTCATAAATATGTGTGTAAAAAATGTTGCCTCGGAGCCAAAAAAGAAAGTAAGTTGTGCAAGCCCAAGGCCATTAAGGAAAAGCCGATTGCTGAAAGTCAGTAATTAGCAGTTAAATAGTTACTTCTCATTCTTCATGGAATAGCCAGGTTTTTATTGTAAACGCATTTGTTATATTTGTCTTGAAAAGCAAATTATGCCACTTAAATAGACGCGTAAATGAATGCCATGATTTTTGCAGCTGGACTGGGCACCAGATTACAACCCTTAACCAATGATAAACCCAAAGCATTGGTTGAATTTAAAGGAAAACCTTTATTGTGGCATGCGATTCAAAACGTGATAAAGGCAGGAGCAAAGCGGATTGTAGTTAATGTTCATCATTTCGCCCAACAAATCATTGATTATATTGCTGCTCATGAGTGGGATGTTGAAATTCTGATATCTGATGAAACAGATCAGCTTCTTGAAACAGGAGGAGGCCTGCTTAAGGCTAAAGCTTTATTCATTCCAAATAAGCCCATCCTAATACAAAATGCAGACATAATCATATCTACAGATTTAAAAAAGTATATATATTCACATGTCCAATTTAAAAGTGATGCAACTTTAATGGTAAAGAAGCGTAAGACATCACGTTATTTATTGTTGGATAAGCAGAATCGTTTGTGTGGTTGGCGTAATACCAAAAATGGTGAGGAAATACTGGTGCATAATACAGCTGATTTGGACGAGTATGGATTTAGTGGGGTTCATCTATTAGAGTATCATTTGCTTGAAAAGATGGGTGATATAAGACCGTTTTCCATTATTAGGAGTTATCTTGATTTGGCCAATTCGCAAAAGATTAATGCTTATGTGATGAAAGAATCAGACGCATGGTTTGATGTGGGAACAGTAGATAAATTAAAAGAAGCAGAGTTAAATTACTAAATCACAGATATAGGATAAAATGAGTACAGATCAAAAAGCAATTGGAAAAAGGAGGCAAGGTGATCCTTTTCAGCAGTTCATTAGTTTTTTCAGTAGCGGTAGTGCCTTATTAATGATGGCCACTTTAGCCGCTGTTATTTGGGCTAATATGGCACACGATAGTTATCATCACTTCTGGCACAGTCCATTAAATATTACAACACATCTGGTTGAAATTAAATTGGGACTTCAGCACTGGGTTAATGATGGACTAATGGCTATATTCTTTTTCGTTGTTGGTTTAGAAATAAAACGAGAATTTTTAGCAGGTGAGTTAAGTTCATTTAAGCAAGCGTCTTTACCTATATTTGCCGCAGTAGGGGGTATGGTAATTCCAGTTGCTCTATATTTTGCCTTTGGTTTTGAAGGTAATGCGGCCGGTGGATGGGGAATACCAATGGCCACAGATATTGCATTTTCCTTGGGTGTATTGGCCATATTAGGGAAACGCGTCCCATTGGCTCTTAAGGTGTTTTTAACTGCTTTAGCTATTGTAGATGATTTGGGTGCCGTAATGGTGATTGCCTTCTTTTATGGAGGTGACTTAAACTGGACCTATTTATTGATCGCCGCATTATTACTTGGTGTGCTAATAATTGCCAATTTACGTAACATTCAAAACCTTAAACTTTATACCTTTTTGGGATTTATCATTTGGTATTTATTCTTAATGTCAGGAGTAGATGGACCAGGAACAGGAATTCATTGTACAATAGCGGGAGTGTTAATAGCACTAACCATACCGGCTCGTCCTAAGGTTAGAGTAGATGATTTTGTTGGTCGTATTAATAATGGGATGCGTCGATTCGATGAAAGTCGTCGAAGTCCAAATAAACGAGTTTTGACTGACGATCAGTTGTATGCCATAAACGATATTTCATATAGTGTAAAAAAAGTACAAAGCCCACTTCAATTACTCGAACATCAATTCCATGGTTTTATTGGATTGTTTGTATTGCCTGTATTTGCATTATCTAATGCGGGTGTTACCTTAATACATCATGGCGAAGGTGGTGGTGAAGTGTTTACAACTTTATCGTTCGCTATTGCATTTAGTTTAGTATTCGGTAAGGCCATAGGTATAACCTTCTTTTCATGGTTAGCTGTTAGGTTGGGTATAGCTGTTAAACCAAAGCATTCTTCATGGTTATCTTTCCTTGGTTTGGCTTTCTTGGGAGGTATAGGATTTACCATGTCGATATTCATTGCATCTCTAGGATTTAAAATGGATGCAGAGTTACTTAATCAAGCTAAAATAGGAATCTTTGTAGGATCTATTATTGCTGGTTTGGCTGGTTTCTATATTCTCAAATATTCATTAAAGAAGGATGCACGGAGTAAATCGGCTACGGAACGATAAAATAATTCATTGATAATATAAAGGGCTTCTATAACAGGAGCCCTTTTTTAGGCTTATAACTTTAAGTATTCTAATTTTATGGAATAAATAAGGATAATATATAAACACTTATTAAGGCTACCACAGCTAGTATGGTCGTCATTGAAGACCATGAAGCAAAGGTTTGCTTTTCATTCAGATAGAGGTATTTGCTTACCAGCCAAAAACCACTGTCGTTAACATGCGAGAATATTGAGGCGCCTGCAGCTATTGAAATAACAATCATTGCGCTACGTGGCTCTGATAAGGTTTGTGGCATTATTGGTGCAACTATACCTGCTGCAGTTATCATGGCCACTGTTGAGGATCCTTGCAATATTCTTACTGTTGCCGCAGATATAAATGCAAAAATAATTAAGTTGATACCTTCTTCAGAAAAGTAGGTAGCCAACATTTCTCCTGTTCCGGTATTAATAAGCATCTGTTTAAAAACGCCTCCGGCACCGGTTAATAAGATAATTATGCCTGCGGGCCCCATCGATTTAGTGGTGATTTCAAGAAGCTTACTTTTACTTGTGCCTATACGAATACCTAATAAATACCAAACAAGAAGGTTGGCGAGCAATAAAGCCACGAAGGGATGACCAAGCATTTTGAATGTCTTGATCACCGCATTAGGAATATTCCAACTGTCGAGTAATGGGCTGCTTAATAATGTGTTTGATAGGATTAAGAAAATAGGGAAGCATATGATGCCAATAACCAATGAAACAGAAGGTGTTTTTACTTCTTGATCATGGGGCGTTTCCATTAAAGGAGCTTGAATATAGATCTTCCCGGCAATGAATTTGCCAAATAAAGGACCACTTATTAGAGCTGAAGGAATACCAACAATTAATCCAAATAGAATAACATAGCCCAAATTTGCACCAAGTATATCAGCCACGGCTATAGGTCCGGGTGTAGGGGGAATAAAGGTATGTGTGAGAGCCAATCCAGCTAATAAAGGAATGGCGTACAATAGTAATGACTTTTTTGTTTTACGTTGTAGAGCATAAACCAAAGGAATAAGTATAATAAACGCTACATCGAAGAATACTGGTATCGCAACTATAAAACCGGTTAATACCATTGCATATCCGGCCCTTTTCTCACCAAATCGTTTTAATAAGAATTTTGCCAATGCTTCGGCACCTCCCGAGTGCTCTAATATAGCTCCAAACATACCACCTAAACCTACTACTAAAGCTACAAAGCCTAAGGTACTACCCATACCATCCTGCATCGTCGTTAAAATTTCATTTGAAGGCATGCCTGTCATTACTCCAACTAAAATGCTTGAAATTAGCAGGGAAATAAAAGCTTGTATCTTGAATATGAGAATTAGTACCAGAAGTAATGAAATGCCGCAAACAACGGCAAATATGAGGTTATAATCAAGCATTAAGAAGTTGGTTTAAGTATAAGAACGATTGAGTTTGAGATCAGGTCTATATTTTGGTCGGTGTTAATTGTTAATGCATACTCAGGGATTAATGTGGAGTTAGTTTTACTTGCTATGAGTTTTCCAAATCCATCAGGCCCAAATTGAATATTAAGCATTGATTCTGTCATTAATCGAATAGTTCAAATGAGCTTTTTAATCCACTGGCCGAATTCGGACCAATCCAAATGTTAAACATTCCTGATTCGAGGCATTTTTCTCCATCATTATTATAAAATGTAAGTTGATCAGGATATATAACAAATTTCACTTCCGTATCAGTTTTAGCATCAAGTTTTATGTGCTGAAAATCTTTCAATTCTTTTACTGGACGAGTAATGCTGCCAACAACATCTTGAATGTATAATTGAACAAGGTCTGTGCTTTGTCGATTACCTGTATTTGTGAGTTTAATGCTAACTACTAATGAATCTGATTGGCTTATTTTATTGGTCGAAAGATCTAATTCTGAATAAATGAAGCTTGAATAATTAAGCCCATAGCCAAACGGATAGTGAGGAGTGAAGCCATCATCGAGGTAATGTGAGTTATTGCCCAATGAACTTTGCCAGGCCCCAAGCGGGATATCATACATCTGAACAAAACTGGTACTGTCAGCTGGGCGGCCAGTATTTTTCTGGTTGTAATAGAGCGGCGACTGTCCGGCTGATTTAGGCCAGGTAACAGGTAGTCTACCTTCCGGTTCTCTTATCCCGGTCAAAACATCATATAATGCCGGACCACCCATTGTTCCAGGATGCCAGGCCATCAAGATGGCATCTGCATAGGATTCAATGTTTGTTAAGGAAATTGGGCGCCCTGCCATTATTACCAATACAATTGGTTTGCCTGTTGATTTAAGCTCTTTCAATAATTCTTCTTGCTTACCCGGCAGTGCTATATTGGCTCTACTATGAGCTTCACCTGATAAAATAGCTTCTTCGCCGCCTATAAAAATGATTAAGTCCGATGCTTTAGCTTTGTTAAGCGCATCTGCATAGCCATGAGTACTTCTATCTCTGCTAAAGGTTAATCCCGGAGCGAAACTTATTTGGTCCGTCTTTTCCTGAAAATAATGAGCTGGTGTAATGGTATGTTCCTTTTCGCCATCAAAAGTCCAGGTTCCCAATTGATCATGGGGCGCATCGGCTAATGGACCTATTAAAGCAATCTTTTTGGAACTGTTAAGGGGCAGAATATCATTTTTATTCTTTAACAGCACCATGCTTTTTATGGCAGCTTCCTTCGCTTTTTCAAGATGAGCGTTTTTGTAATAAAGTGTTGCAGAATTATCCTTCGGGATAGGTGCATCAAATAAGCCCATTCTTAATTTAGTTCGCAATATATTGGCGACCATAATATCCAAATCCGCCATTTGAATAGTTCCATTTTCCAGCAATGTTTTCAAATGATTCTCATATGCTCTAGATGTCATTTCCATATCCAAGCCTGCCTTAAATGCTAATTCTGCTGCATGACGTTCGTCTCTGGCATATCCATGTGGAATGGTTTCGGTGAGCGAATTCCAATCACTTACCACAAAGCCATCAAAGGCTAAATCATCACGTAGTACCTCTTTAAGTAAAAAAGTGCTTGCCGATGCCGGAACTCCATTGTATTCGTTAAAGGAAGACATTACCGTTAATGCGCCAGCCTCAATAGCTGCTTTAAAAGGTGGAAGGTAAATATTACGCATTAAGGCCTCATTCATATATACTGTGTTATAATCACGTCCTCCTTCGGCAGCTCCGTAGCCCATAAAGTGCTTGGCACAGGCAAGTAATGATGTATTGTCCTTAAATTCATTCTGGAATCCATCGATGTATGCTTTTGCTAATACTGACGCTAATAATGGATCTTCGCCTGGTGATTCGGCAATTCTACCCCAGCGACTGTCTCTGGAGATATCTAACATTGGCGCAAAGGTCCATCTAATGCCAATTGATGAGGCTTCAATTGATGATACTCTTGCGCAGTCGTAGGCGGTGGAGCTATCCCAGCTGGCGGCCAAGCCAAGAGGAATGGGGAAGATTGTTTTAAAACCATGAATAACATCTCGTGCAAATATCAAAGGAATACCATGTTCACTTTCTTCAAGGGCAATTTTTTGAAGTTCAGCCATCTGTTCGGCTTTCATTACATTTAATATTGCACCTGCTTCTCCTTCACGAATCATCTGTTTAAATTCCTCAGATAGCCCACCTTTAACGCGACTTGAGGTTCCTCTTAATGCCAACTGACCAATTTTTTGTTCAATAGTCATTTGAGAGAGTAGATTATCAATTTTCTTATTGTAATCATTGCTATTCTGGCTGATTGCAAGAAAAGGAAGTAGCAAAATGAATAAGGATAGATTGATTGATTTGTACATGGAATTAGGTATCTGATTGATATTATATCAAATATAGAAAAAGAAATTACAAATTAATACTTGAATGTCTTTTTTAGTTAGAGTTAATAAACAAGGATATTGAAGTTCTTAAACGGGACTCATGTTAAGTAGGATTATTCTTTTGTATCTTTGATGTCATCTTGAAATATGGCTATCAGTCATAAAGTTGTTATGGAATGGATAAGCAAAACGAAGAAAAAATTATAGGTGCTCTGAAGGCTCAATCAATGACTAAGGTTGAAGTTATTCAGAATTTGTGGAGTGGGTATGGCGAAATTGTTCGATATCAGATTAAAGGGGCAGATGTTGAAAGTGTTATTGTGAAACATGTGAAGCTGCCAAATTCAGCAAATCACCCCCGTGGCTGGAATACTGATTTTTCGCATCAGCGGAAAGTGAAGTCCTATCAGGTTGAAACCAATTGGTATAAGTCGTATAGTGAGCAGTGTGATGCAAACACTAGAGTTCCTGAGTGTTATTTTGTTGAAAGTCTGGATGGTGAAGTGCTAATCGTGCTGGAAGATTTGGATGCTGCGGGTTATCCTGCCCGTAAATCTTCGGTATCAATTAGTGATATGGAAGTATGTTTAAGATGGTTGGCTAATTTTCATGCGCAGTTTCTAAATATAAATCCAACAGAATTATGGGAAGTTGGTACCTATTGGCATCTCGCAACTAGGCCCGATGAGTTGGAGGTAATGGATGACCGCTTATTAAAGGAAGCAGCCCCCTTGGTTGATCAACGCTTAAATGATGGTAAATATCAAACACTAGTTCATGGTGATGCAAAACTGGCTAATTTTTGCTTTTCAAAAGATGGCAAAGAAGTTGCTGCTGTAGATTTTCAATACATCGGTGGAGGTTGTGGAATGAAGGATGTGGCGTATTTTATTGGAAGTTGTATTTATGAAGAAGATTGTAAACGTTACGAAACACCTTTATTAGATTATTATTTCAAGGAATTGAGTGAGGCCATAAGTGTTAAACACCCCAATGTTGATAGGCCTACTTTGGAGCATGAATGGCGTAATTTATACCCCTATGCATGGACCGATTTTCATCGCTTCCTTAAAGGATGGAGTCCTGATCATTGGAAAATTAATTCTTACAGTGAAAAAATGGCTCGTAAAGTCATTAAAGAACTTGGCGTACAATTATAGTATGGTGTTGAATCAAAATGATATTGAGGAATTAATTCAACTTGCAGAATCGGCTGCTTTAAAAGCCGGTCTTATGATTCGGCAATCCTCAAATGAAAAATTTCATATTTTAAAAAAACAAGGTGGTTCTAGTTTGGCTTCTCAGGTTTTAACTGAAGTCGATCTGAAATCACAAGAAATCATCCGTTATGCTCTATCTGCAAGTCTTGAGAAATATGATTTAGGCTGGTTAGGTGAAGAGTCGGATGATGATAATAGCCGATTTGAGAAGGATTATTTTTGGTGTGTTGATCCCCTGGATGGAACTCTTCCTTTTACCGAAGGATATCCGGGCTATGCTGTTTCAATTGCCTTAGTTGCAAAAAATGGAACCTCAAGATTAGGAGTTGTATATGATCCTGTGCGTGAAGAGTTGTATAGCTCAAATTCTAAAGTTAAGGGCTTGAGTGAGACTAATACTCTTAATTTCTTTTGCGATCGTAGTTTTATTGAACATCCATTTTTTAAGAAAACACTTAATAAACTTGAGAGCTACTGCAAGCAAAAGGGTTATTCTAATCTTGAAGTACACCCAAAGGCAGGAGCAGTAATCAACGCTATTGGTGTGATGCAGAATTCACCTTCCTGTTATTTCAAATTCCCAAAAGAGAATCAAGGAGGCGGCAGTATTTGGGATTATGCTGCTACAGCTTCTATAGGTATTAATTCTGGCGTATGTATTAGCTCTATAAATGGGCAAGCTTTGCACTTAAATGCAAATGATTCAACTTATATGAATAAGCAGGGTATTCTTTATGCCAGCGATAAGGAATTGGCTAACTATATTATTCAAATGTATCAGCAATTAAGTGGGCAATAGCTTACAAAGCTTGGCCTTATTAATGCTAAAATCTCGTGTTTCTTCCCGATTTTGAGATTAATTCCTTAATCTTTTCATTAAAGGATTTGGCTTCTTTTAATTCATTAATACTCTGATTCATTCGATATCGCCATTTGTGTCGAACATCGCTGGGTTCATTTATTTGTTCGGTATGGGTTTCATGCCATCTTAAATCACCATCAATGGCAATGTAATCCTGAATAGGTATAGTAACCCACATTGCCGGAGAATAAAGATGTTGAACGATTATTTGTTCACATAGCCAGGGTTCAGCAAAGTATGGAGCACCTCCATGATTGCCGAGTTCATAGTTGTAAAATTGTTGTATCATTTCTTTGTTCTCTTCCCACCATCCTCTTATTGTTGACATATCGTGGGTAGATGTGGTGCAGACCGATAAATATGGAGCATCTGCCGGATGCGCAAATTTCACAGTTGGATCTTTCGACATCCTTTGAATTTCAAGGTTCAAAATGTTAAGTTGATTCATTACAGGAGGCACACAATCCGGCACCATGCCCAGGTCTTCACCGCAGACTAACATATTGCTTGAGTTAATTATTGCAGGCAATTTCTCTAAGCCCTTATGATACCAAAAGTCATTATGACGCTCATAAAAGTAATGCGTATATAAGCGTTGAAGGTTTTGTTTCGTTTGATCGTCAAGGTGGTTAAAAGAACTTGTACTATGTAAGGAAATACGAGGGTGCCATTGATCATAACCGGTTTGAACAAATATGACATTAGCAGCAAGATCAAATAGACCATTACGTATTGTGCGTTCATGGTCAGTTAAATCTTCTTCTTCACGATTATTAAGAAAGTGTGAATTTATTTTGGCTTGAGTCCCAAATTCTTCTTTCAGATGCAAAATATTATTGCCAACATCAAATAGAAATTGTTCTTGCACTTTAGTGCTATGGATGCCGAATAAGTTATCAACGATATCCCTGGTTATATAGGGTTTAGTTAACCTTTCGTAATCAAAACCAACTCCAAAGCTTTGAATTTCATCGGCACTCATAGGTAACGCAGGATAGAAATAGCCTAATATACCCTCAACTGCGTGCAAAGGAATTTCCCAAATGCGGAAAAACCCCAGTATATGATCTATGCGATAGGCATCAAAATACTCTGACATTTTTTGTAAACGCTTGCGCCACCAACTGTAATCATCTTTAGCCATGCGTTGCCAATTATATGTCGGAAAGCCCCAGTTTTGACCTTTTACGGCAAAGTCATCCGGTGGAGCACCGGCTTGTCCATTCATATTGAAGTAATGTGGTTCAGTCCAGGCCTCCACACTTTTAGGACTAATGCCTATTGGAATATCACCTTTCAGAACAATGCCTTGTTGACGGGCATATGAGCTAATTTCCTGTAATTGTTTATCTAAATGAAATTGAATAAAATAGTGAACGGCAATGTCATCCCAGTTTTTAGTATTTGGCTTGCATAAGCGCTCTATTTTTGTTGTGTTGTATTTACTGTATTCTCCCCAGGTAGTAAAGTCTGCATTTTTAAATTGATCTCTGAGATAGGCAAAAGCGGCATAGGGTACAAGCCAATCCTTATTTGCCTTAAAAAAGGCTTTATACTCGCTTGATTCAAAGAAAGTATTCTTTTCCTGATCAAATAATAATTTATAATACCTTGATTTATGAGCTAGTACTTCAGGGTAGTTGACATGTGTTTCCTTATTCAGTTCTTTCTGATATTTATCGAAACATTTAAGTTCCTTTTTATCTTTAAGTAATCCCATTTTACGTAAATTCAAATAAATGGGATGTAAAGCGGTTACTGAAATGGATTTATAAGGATAAGAATCCAGCCAATTATGAGTAGTAATGGTTTCGTTAATGGGTAAGATTTGAACCATTTTCATGCCAACGGATTTCGCCCAATCAATAAATTCAATTAAATCGGAGAATTCGCCTATGCCAAAACCATCATCACTTCGAAGAGAAAATACAGGTACGGCAACACCGGCACCCTTCCAATTACCGCCTGGATACCTAAAGTGCTGATCGGCCTGTAAATGGATATATTCGCTTAATTGACTTAATTCGGGCTGATTGACTATTCTGTTTTCACCTTCTTCAATTGCAATTACTTCAGCGGTTTCATTATCATAGAAACCATATTTGTATAAAATGGGAAATGAGAGACTTGATGCGTTAAGTGTGACAGACCAATTTGATTCGCCTTTTTTACATGACAATAACAATGGTGAATCCGGATCCCAGTTGCCCAGTTCCTTCTGATTACCAATTATACATACTCGCAGGTTTTCTCCAATGCGTAGTGTATCTATGCTAAATGTAAGTTGTTTTTTTGCTCTAGATCTTCTGGTCTTGTATTCTGCTTTAGAGTTCATTATAGCTTTGGTGAATGCTGAACTTTGCAGAGTCTGTTCTATTGAATCAGGATAATGCCAGGTGTCATTAATACTTATATTTTTAATTGCATAAACACTGAAGTCAATGAGGCGTTTATTGCCTAATTCCCATATGACAAGGCCTGATTCATCCTTTAAAAAATATTTATATTCGAGTGTTTTAAGATTCTTATTGTTTTCAATTGTTACAGACCAATTGCCATTCTCTATATAATTTAATTTAAGGGCTTTGTTCTCATTCCAATTTCCAAGCTTTGTGCCAGTTCCAGAGATGAATAAATGTTGTCCCGGTTGAGTATCGTAATGAATATTTAACTGTAAGGCCATATTAGAAGAATTAGAATGTGATTAAAGGATGTAATTCTTCTAAAAAGATAAGAAATAATTATCTAAAAATTTAGTATAAGATCGGGAATTAGATTTCTAGATGTCCAGAACCATATCAGTATTCATTCCATGGTATTCAAATTCACCAAGCATTTTAAATCCGAGTTTAGTATAGAATTGTATTGCTTTAACATTGCTGTTTTGAACACCACCCCACAGGAATATGCGTTCGATCTGACCATTGATTTTCAACTCATTTAATACATATTTAAAAAAGCGAGTGCCAAGACCTTTGCTTTGCCATTGATCAGCAACCGAAGGGGCAATAGTTGTATCGTTAATGGATTCAATAAGGCCATATGAAGACAGGCGAGGGGATTCATAATCGATCCATCCTTTTTTAAGGATAGTATAGGCTATTATTTGATCTGAATCAGGATGTATAGCAACAAACAGGCAAAATCCATCGTTATTTGCTAAATCTTGAATTGCGTCTAAAGTAAAGGCATGTGGACCAAAGCGACTTTTACTTTCATCGCTCAATCCATCAAGATAATTAACAAGCAATTGGTATTGCTCAGTGTTTAATCTTTGAAAGTGAATATCCTCTATGTTGATAAGTTTATTCAATTAGTGTTTCCGTATCTATTCTCCGTATTCAGCAATAATGCCTCCGGTTATTCTCACAATATTGGTATTTGTATCAATAAGATCGTAAATCGATTGAATTTGCCTTAAAGAGGTTTCCAGGAAGGTACGTTGTGTATTCCTGAAATCGAATGAAGTAATGGCTCCATTGCGATATTTTTCGGTGGAAATATCCATGTTTAGTTTAGCTGTCTCTAAGTTTTCAACCTGAAGGTCATACAGCTCTTTACGTACATTATATAAATAGTAGAAATCATAAAGTTGATTCACCAATCTGGACTTCATATCAGCCAGTTGAACGGTTCCAATTTCTTCCTGAATACGCGCAATCTTAATATTTCGATTAACCTGATTACCATTAAATATGTTATAGCTTAATGATAGATTAGCATATAAAGAATATGAACCACTCAAGGCCGCGATATTATCATTAGTATTTAATCCTTCAGGGTAATAGTTACTTGAAATTCCTGTCCCTAAAGAGAGGCTTGGATAACGACCTGATTGTTCCAGAGCAATGGCTTTATCTAAAACGGCTAGATTTAAATATTGATTTTGCAAGGTGCGGTTTTCTGCTTCCATTTTATCCTTAAGCGCAGCCAGTTGATAATCCATAAGTGATGGTTGCAATTCGCTCGTTAGTTCAATAGCGGTTTCAGGAGGCAAAGCTAATAGGTAACTTAATTGTCGTTTCGACGATTTAAGATTCATCTCCTGGGTAAGAAAATTGGTTTTATCCGTTAACCAATCGCCTTTAGCTTGCGATACTTCAAAGGTGCTTCCGGCACCAAGATCAAATTTATGCTGAATATAGTCGTATCGATCCTTTGAAAGGTTCATTACCGATTCTAACACATTAAGCCTTTCTTTTTCCAACAAGGCTTTATTATAACCCAAAATAATGGCCTGAATGGTGTTTTCAACAACTACAGCAGCATTTCCACCACTTATCCGTTCCAAATCCTCCAGTCGATGCTTGCGAATTCTAACAGCAAAACCATCAAATAGTAACCAGTCGGCCTGAACAGCTCCTGTGAAAGCGGAAGTTTGGTTAGTTTCATTAAAACGATCGTTTAAGGAATTATTCATTCCCAAACGAAGATTAATCGAGGGCCACATTCCGGCGTTACCCCAGGAGTTCTGTACCTGGGATATTTCATAGCTCTTTTGCTCAATCTGAATTTCGAAATTATTCATTAAGCCTTGAAGTATTGCTTCATTTAAGCTCATCTTTTGCTGAGCAAAGGCACCTACGCTAACAAGGCTTATACAAGCTATAATCGTATGTTTTATATATTGAATCATTATTTGATCTTATGTCAGTCTTAATGTAATAGTATAACTAAAGGTACTACTTTTCCAATTCTCGTTTTTGATAGATAATTGCCTTTTCAACTTCTTCACGTGTTGGTTTAACACCAGTGCGAAGCCATTTTGATATTCGATTAATATCATTAAGCAAATAAATGGATGCCGGAAATAGTGTGAGAATAAAAAAGGTTCCAAAAAATACGCCATATGCCAAAGCTACGGCCATTGGTATCAGGTATTGGGCCTGCCTGCTTGTTTCTAATATGATCGGATACAAGCCTATGGTTGTGGTTAATGTCGTCAACACAATTGGACGAAAACGTGACACTCCAGCCTTGAAAATTGCATCATGAACCTTCATTCCTTCCTTGAGATATATATTGTATTTCGAGAGAAAAACTACAGCATCGTTGACGATTACACCGGATAAGGCTACCATTCCCCAAACACTTAACATTGAAACCGGCAAACCATGGATCAAGTGTCCCCATGCTGCGCCCAGAAAGCCAAGAGGTATCATGGCTATGATAATAAAACCCTGACCAACCGACTTAAAGTGAACCATTATAATAATAATGATGAGCGCAAAAGCAGGTATGAAAGAGGCTTGCATTGAGGCCATATTTTCTTCAGCATTTTTTTGCTGGCCTTGATAAAGATAGCGGACATCGGAATGCTGAGCTAAAACCTTAGGTAAAATGCTGTCAGTTATATAACTCTGAATTGGAGGTACGGGAGTTGTTGGATTCACCAAATCAGCTTTTACACGAATATCTTGTTTACCATTAAAGCGATTTATACTCACCGGACCACGAGAGATTTCATAACTAACTAATTCCTTTAAAGGATATTCACCGTCTTGCGTGACAATCTTAAGTTTCTCCAGCTGACTAAAAAGCTCACGATCTTCCGGTGGATAACGTACCCAAACTCTAACTTCATCTTTGCCTTGTTGCAGACGTTGAGCCTGCGCACCAAAGAAACTACTTCTTACTTGGTTAAGAATCATGAAATCACTTAAGCCCAGAAAATAAGCCTTTGGTTTAAGTTTAATCTTAATCTCTTGTGCACCCAAAGCATTGTTGTCAACAACTTCCGTTAATTCAGTAATCTTCTTAAGTTCATCCTTAAGCATTTCTTTGGCTCCATTAAGCGATTCCTGATTGCTTCCCAATAAACTTATTTCAATTGGGCTACCCCAACGATTACGTCCAGCTACAGTAAATTTATCAGCTCCAGGAACTGAACCAATTTTCTTACGAACTTTAGCCGCAATTTCAAAACTTGAAACCGGACTATTTTCCATGTTGCGAAGATTAACGGCAATATGACCGGCATGTGTTCCACGCTCTTCACCACTAAATGATGATCCCGTATTCAGATAGGTGTATACAATAAAATCCGAATCATCCTTATATTCTTCCTTAAGATCGCGATTCACCTCCCAGGCAGCTTCCTCAAATCGAAGTAAGGTTTCGTACGTTTGTTTTTCACCTTCACCAGGAGTAAAAGCCACATTGATATTAAAATCATCAGGTGGGATACTTGGAAAGAAGGTGAATTTAATAACCTCACCTGCAAATAGTCCTGCTGTTATGAGTATGACAAATAAAGGAACAGCCAATGCAGGGTATCGCCATTTAAGAATAAAGGAGAGGAAGCGACCATACATTTTGTCGCGCAGGAGTTCAACCATTTTTTCTAAACGATTACGAACTCTATTTCCAAAACTAATGTTATTTGAGGGCTTCTTAAGTACGTGATGAGTTCCAACGTGTGCAGGTAATACAAAAAAGGCTTCGATAAGCGAAAAACCCAGACTGAATACTACCACAAAGGCCATTTCGAATAAGAATTCCATATTGCCTACAATGAAGAACAAAGGCATAAAGGCTAATATGGTCGTTGTTACCGAGGTGGTAACAGCCGGTAGTACTTCCATGGTGCCATCCACGGCCGCTTTAATGGGCGATTTGCCCCGTTCGAAATGGCTGAATATATTTTCTGCTATTACAATTCCATCATCCACAATAATTCCAATCACCAGTATCATTCCAAAGAGGGAAATCATATTAATGGTAACGCCATATAGGTTGGCGATGATAAACATGGCTAAAAAAGAGGCTGGGATACCCCAGGCTACCCATAGGGATAAGCGGAAACTTAAGAATAGAGCCAACACAATAACCACCAGTATCAGCCCCATTATTCCATTCTTGTAAAGTAATTGGATACGGGAGTTAAGCATTTCCATAAAATCGAAGGAAACGGTTAGCTTGGCGTTGGGATATAGCTCATTAAATTCAGCTACATATACATCGATATATTCAGAAATCTCCTGCAGATCTTCTGTAATCAATTTGTTAATCATGATGCTAATGGCAGGCTTACCATTTAGAAATGATCTGTTTGGAATATCCTCGAACTGCAACTTAACGTCACCAACATCCTTTATTCTTACAAGTGAACCATCTTGTTCAGCCTTGATTACAGTGTTGCCTATTATATCCGTATTGATGGTGCGATTTCGAGCACGAATGTATATCATGCGCTCATCGTTTTTCAACATACCGCTGGAGATATCCCTGTTGGTTTGGCTAATAATATTACTTACCTGAGCCAATGTAACACCGTATCGAATTAAGTTCTCTTCTGAGATTTCGACTGAAACCTCGGTGGCAGGTATACCACTTAAAGTCACCTGACTCATTAATCCTGAGGATAAGAAATCATCTTCAACTTCGTAAGCCAGATGCTTGAGTTCCATCAAATCCATACTGCCTGATAAACCCAGTCGCATGGCTGGCGTAGTTGAACGTCGCTTATACACGATTGGTCGTTCAGCATTAACAGGCATACTTGTGATTCCATCAACCGCATTTTTAACTTCGGTCAAGGTTTCGTCAATGTCGAATTTACCTGTTGTTTCAATGGTGACACGAGCTGAATTTTCGGAAGAGGTAGATGTGATTTCCTTGATGCCGGCAATGCCTCGTATGGATTCTTCAACACGTGATGTTATGCCTTCTTCCATTTCAATTGGAGAAGCACCAGGGTAGCTTACCGTAACATATATCAATTTGGATTCCCGTTCCGGAAAGAATGCTTTACTCATTGATGAAAAAGCAAATCCTCCTGCTAGTATCAGAAGTACAACAATTAGATTAGCGTAAAACGGAAACTTTACAAATGTTTCAACTAATTTTCTCATTTTGGATGTCGACTTTATTTGATGGATTCAAATTCAAGGTAATCAGTAATGCCCATTATTGGTTCGGTCACTACTTCAAGGCCTTCATCCAGTCCATTAATATAAACAGTTTCATTATTGTAAAATACCTTCTCAATCCATGTTTTGTAAAGCTTATTGTCCTTAAGAACATTTACAAAATTACCATTGAAAATTGCATCCCGTGGAACTCCCATAACACCTTCGATGGCTTTCCCTTCTATCATAGCCGACAGATACATGCCATCGTACAGCGGATGTCTGTTATTATTCGGAATAGAAATATAAACACTAACAGATTGAGTTGCTGAATTCATGACCTTGGCAACACGATTAACTTTTCCGGTCCAGAAATTCTCACCTTTCTTGTTCTTGATGTTTACATTCATGCCGGTTTTTACTATTGAAATATTCTCAGAAGCAATCGGAACCTCCAATTCAAAGAGATCTGATCTGGTGAAAGTGCCAAGGCGAGTACCCATATTAACTACGGATCCAACCTGCATGCTCACTTCTTTTAGAGTGCCATTAAAGGGAGCCACAATATTGTGTTTATCTAATCTGGCCTCATTTCCTTTAATGCTATAGTAATCGTTAAGTATGCTTCTTGCAGCCAGGAATACGCGTTCTTTAGAATTCGTAATCTCCGGAAGTGGTGGTAGCTTTTTATCGGATTCAATACTTTCGAAAAAGGCTAACCATCGGTCGTATGATTCAGGATAATCAATTTTTACATCAGCCAAACTTGCAGCCAGATTTTGCATAAACCGACTTCGCTGTGCTCTGAGTTGAAAAAGGAATTCCTCGTTTTCAACTTTTGCTATTATTTCACCTTTCTGGAAAGATGTGCCGGCTTTAAATAACTTTTTGGCATTAGTTAAACGACCAGTGACTTCACTACTTATTGTAATTTCATCAAAGGCAACTATTCTTCCTGAAGACTCAATGGTTCCCGGAAGTACTTTATATGCAACAGTTTTAGTGTGAACCATCCTAAGCGCTTTTTGAGGTAAAGTTACCTTAGGTGGCTTCTTCATACTTTTAAATAAGTTAAAAAGAAGATAGCCGGCAATAACTATTGCTAAAATCGATATGAGATTTAAAACTAGTTTACGTGACATTTGTGTTGTATGTGTTTATTCTTTATATGCAGTGTTCAAAAATAACCAAATCTAATCGCTAATTAGGGTTCTTGTTCATGAAAATTGTTAAACGCTTGTTAAAAAACAATTAAACAAAGAATTAGTTTGCCCTTAAAGTGATTACTTTTACGGCCCATGAAAGAATTTTTAAGTGCACACATCGGTGAAGTGGCCGCTTTAGCAACAGCAGTTTGCTGGACCTTTACTTCTCTATCCTTCGAATCTGCGGGGAAAAAGGTAGGCTCAATGTCGGTTAATCTCATTCGTTTGGTGATGGCTGTTTTCCTATTGGGAACATTATCCTACATCCGTTTTGGTTATTTCTTTCCATCAGGAGCTGATTCTTATCAATGGTTTTGGTTATCCATCAGTGGTTTGGTTGGTTTTGTAATTGGCGACTTGATGTTATTTCAGGCCTTTGTCGTTATCGGTGCCCGAATATCAATGCTAATAATGGCTTTATCACCTCCTTTAGCTGCCTTTTTTGGCTGGCTAATACTGGGCGAACAATTGAGTTTATCTAATATCATAGGAATGATTGTCACCATTGGGGGTATTTCATTGGTGATTTTGGGTAAACCCGTAAAAGGAAAGATACAAGTTAAATATCCGCTTAAAGGTATCTTACTGGCGTTTGGAGGTGCAGCGGGGCAAGGATTGGGATTGGTTTTGAGTAAGCTTGGAATGGGTACAATGGATCCTGTTTCTGCGACAATGATCAGAGTTTTAACTGGGGTAGTGGTTTTTGCGATTCTTTTTATTTTTACCGGACACTGGCCAAAGGTAATAAAGGCATTAAGCTATGGGGCAGCGATGTTTCGTATATCTATCGGCGCCTTTTTTGGGCCTTTTCTTGGTGTATCACTTTCATTACTGGCCATCAAACATACAACAACCGGCGTGGCTTCCACAATCATGTCTATTGTACCGGTACTTATTATACCGCCTGCAATATTATTGTTTAAAGAACGCGTGAGTTTAAAGGAAGTAGTGGGTTCTTTAATTGCTGTTGGGGGTGTTGCCATTCTATTTTGGCTATAGTTGTGGTTTTAGTGTATTAATTTATCTATTATTTGACTTCGATAGGCAAAGATCTTTTTAAGTTGCCTTTTAATGAACAGTGTATTAGCAATGGCCCCCAGAAAACCAAATGGAGGAGAATACGAAATAAGGTCAGTCATCAATACCCCTTTGTCTTTCTTTTCGATGTAATGCTCGTGATGCCATAGCTTATAAGGACCTATTCTTTGTTCATCAATAAAATAAATGCGATCTTTTATTGTTGTGATTTCTGTGACCCAGTTTATCCTTACCAAGGGTAATAGCTTTAGTTTGTATGAAATGATTTGACCTTCATACATACACTTTTTCATTTGAATGGATGAAATTCTAAAATCCATTTCCGGAGGAGTTATTTTGCTCAGGTTATGGGGTGTTGCTATAAAGTTCCAGACCGATTCGATGCTGGAATGGATAAATTGCTCCTGCTTAAACTGATAAAAAGCCATTTTCTTTTATTTAAAACATACTTACTCAGGAAGAACATCTCTCTTTAATAAATGTTTAACTATAGTTGAATACAGATAAACAATATTCAAGTGGTTTTTATATAATATTTTTTGCAAGTATTTACTACTTTTAGACAAAGTATTGATTCATGCAGAATAAACCTTTAAGTGATTTTTTAATTCAAAAAGCTTCTGGAGAGGAAGTGTATTTTGAGGAGAATAAATTAATTGAATCCCTGATTCGTTCCGGTGCAAGTGAAGAAGTTGCTCAAAATATCCTGAATGCAATAGGTATGGAATTGCACGATGGTATTTTAACCAGCAAGATCTATCAAAAGGCATACGATATTCTGCAAAAACAAGAGCGAAGAACGGCTGTTAATTATCGGCTAAAACAAGCTGTATTGCAGTTGGGACCATCGGGATATCCTTTTGAGCATTTTATTGGTGAGCTTTTTAAGGCGCGTGGTTTTGAGGTGGAAGTAGGGAAATTGGTTAAGGGGTATAGCGTAACGCATGAAATTGATGTGGTGGCCAAAAATAAGCACAAGCATATATTTGTTGAATGTAAGTTTCATAATTATCAGGGAACCAAATCGGATGTTAAGGTTCCCATGTATATTCGCTCTCGTTTTGATGATATCCGACGGTCTTGGTCGTTTAATGATGATTTAAAGGACCGTGAATTGGAAGGATGGGTGGTGACAAATACAAGATTTACAAAGGATGCTGAAAAGTTTGGAGCCGATTATGGCTTAACTTTATTGGCCTGGGATTATCCGCAGAAAGCCAGTCTCAAAAATTGGATTGAATTGGAAAATCTCCATCCGATTACCAGTCTTTCTTCCATTACGCGCAAAGAAAAGAAGAAACTAATGGAGCAAGGCATTGTAATGTGCAGCGACTTGTATCAAAAAGCCATGGATAATGTTGAGTTGCCCATTAAGCCACGCAATCTTCGCGCCTGTAAACGTGAATTAAGAGCTTTTATTAATGCTTAAGCTTATCCAACTAATTTCAACATTACCTTAGCTGCCATTAACAAGGTTAAACTCATAATGATTATGGTAAAGAATATGAGTCTTGAATCTTTTCCAAAAGACTCTCCAAGACCCGCTTTCAAAAGGCGTTTGTTATGATACGAGATAACAATAAAGCGGGGAATAACCCTTAAGTATAGTTCGTAAACCAAGCGACCGAGTACAAGTCCAAGTAGTAGACCACCGATAATATCTCCCGGGTAATGAACACCCATATATATGCGAGAGTATGCATTGATGGCGGCCCAAATAAATATCCCCAAGGTATATGTTTTGTTTCGAAACAGTAAGGCGGTAAACATGGCCAAGCCAAAAGAGTTGGTTGAATGTGAAGAAACAAATCCGAATGATCCGCCTCGCTTGCCATTGATTAGGTGTACAAGATTTTTTAATTCAGGATCGTGCGAGGGGCGAAGACGCTCAAATCCTTCTTTGAATATATTTGTTGAAATTTGATCGCAAAGTGTAATTAATAAGCCAATAAAAAGCAGACTCACCAATCCCTTTAATCCATGGTTTTTGAACAATACATAGGCAATTGTAAGGTATAGGGGTATCCATATTTCTTTACTGGTGAACATCCAGAAGAAGTTATCCCAAAAGCTATTAAAGAAGCTATTTAAAAATAATAGTAACTCCTTGTCTACTTCAATTAATGATTCAATTAAGCCCATGATCCAATTTTTTTTCGAAAATACTTTTTTTTACCGTATTGTTCTTAGTTTTCAATAAAATCATTCGATGCTTTGGATCGTTTAAAGCTTCATTCGATCCTGTTAAGGCTTGAAAACACCAGAAATTACTTCAAAATGCTTTATTGATATGCACCCTTAGATGTTGTACTTCAGTGTTTATGTATAAGATAAATATTTTCTTAAATAACTGGACTTTTTAATCTTCATGTTTTAATTTTAATAGTGAAATAAATCCGTAATGGATAAACTAAGTATTAACTAAAACCTTTTATTATGGCAAATCCTGGTAAAACTGAGTTATCTATTCTCGAAAGTTCACGCAACGTATTCTACAACGTTGAAACGCAGCCTAAAATTGCAAGCTATTTAAGTGAATTAGGTTATGATACTACCAAAATGGCTGAAGGAAAACCCTTCCTCGATGCTGCTATAGCACTTTATGATGCTAATCGTATGGAAACAAATGAAGCACGGGCTGCCTATGCAAGTTTCAATGAGCAATTAAGTGTTTTAAAGAAAAAGTATGCCCTCATACGTAAAAAAGCCAAAGTTGTATTTCATAAGGAACCACTTTTGATGGGCAGGTTAATGCTTAATGGTAAATTACCAGCTGTGTATGTTAATTACATGAGCACTGTTAACGTCTTTATTAAGGAAGTAAAAGGAGATGCCCAAGTTCAGGACATGTTAGCACGGCTCAAGGTTAGTTTAAATGATGTTGAAGAATTAGAGAATGAGTTGAAAGCTGTGGAATTGGCTCGCTTCAACTATCTACGGGAGGATGGTGAGTCTCAAAATGCTACTGAGCAAAAGGATAAGGCCTTTGCTAATTTAGAAAACTGGATGAGTGATTTTTATCGGGTAGCTAAAATAGCTCTGGAGGATGAGCCCCAGCTACTGGAGGCCTTAGGCCTTACGGTTAAACGATAAGCATTTTAATAATGCTGATAAAGCCTGTTTCATTGATTTGGAGCAGGCTTTTTTAATGCAATAAACATGGTGTTGGCCTATTAATTATGAGGCTTGTTAATGCGTTTTGCCAAGCTTTTGCTGTTATAGTTATATCGGTTCATCACAGGCTCAGCTTTCCTTTTTCATCTAAATATCAACGGATAACACTATTCTCATATTCAATCATCTTCACTGCTTATTCGGCTGTTTCAAAGGCTGGGGCATATCAATTTCATGTTCATAATCAATCTGTTTATAGAATGAAGAATACTATTCAAAATATGTTTGTTCTATTTTGATTAATATCAATCTGCTTATAAAATTATGAATTCTATTTTTATAATCATTATTTCGTATTTAACATTAACTTGATCTAAATGTATAAATATGAATTCTAAATTTAAATCGTGCAATCTTAATCAATAAAACTCTAATACATTCGTAAATCAGATGAAATATTTTAAATTTATTTAAGTTTTAATTTGCATATTTAAATAATAATTGTAAATATTTGTAATGATTACAGCTAATACTAATGTTTTTATAGATTAGATAGAAAAAATATAAAATATATGCATTATACTAAGCAAACGATTACCTCATTCATTCATCAGGCGGGTGTTCTTGTGCAGAATAGCAAGAATATTGATGATGTGAAGAATGCTGTAATGCAGTATGGCTATGATGAAAGACGATTGGAGAGTGGAGAGCAAGTTTTTAATGAGCTTAAGGATCTATCGTATAAGCTGCATGTAGCAAAGGGGAATAAAGTAGAAGCCTACAAAAGGAAACAAGACCTGCAGATGCACATACATAAAGTGTACATGAAGTATGTCAAGATATCGCGAATTGCTTTTGCCGATGATTTAAAAGCCAGAGAGGTATTGTTGTTGGATGGAGGTAGAGAGCGCACCTATAAAGAGTGGTATTACCAGGTGAGCGTGTTTTGTTCCATCATGTTAAAAAACGATGATTCGTACCTGTCTGTAATGTCCGGCTTTGGTATTAATGCTGGAGAGATCTCTGATTTGCAGAAG
Source organism: uncultured Carboxylicivirga sp. (assembly GCA_947503525.1). Classification (GTDB taxonomy): domain Bacteria; phylum Bacteroidota; class Bacteroidia; order Bacteroidales; family Marinilabiliaceae; genus Carboxylicivirga. The sequence goes on from CANNEA010000003.1 coordinate 374,944, forward strand.
CAATTGAGGGATTTGAGTAAGTTGAACGATGAGTGTTTGAAGAGTTCGGGTGAGTTACGTAAGATAACTGCTCAGCGAAAGAAGATGGTGGTTGAAATGCAGAATTACGTGAGTGATTTTTTGAAGATTGCCCGAATTGCACTCGAGCATTCGCCAAAGATATTGCAGAGTTTAGGTGTTAATGTAAAAAGTTAATGTAAAAAGTATAGTGAGAAGTCGATTTAATGAAACAACTTAATCAGTGCTTCGTACAAATGTTAAATATTGTTGAACAAAACATTATTTGTGAACTGTAGAAGTGTTTTTGAAGATAAGTACAAAAACACTTTTAATTAATGAGAGCCGGTTCATATGGGGGATGTGAGACATTGTTTGAGAAGAGAACATAAAACAAGAGTTGGATTATTAATTACGATTTCTGTGACAGGGTTGATTGGTGCAGTTGGGGATCAGATAAACACATGTTTATGAAGAATTTATTACGCTTTAGGTTATTAATGATTGTTGTGGGTCTTGCTTTTGCAGGAATTACTTCTATTGCACAGGTTAAAACCTTTGAGCAGTTAAGTGCGGAAGAGCAGACTGAACGTTTGGAATTATATAAGCAAGTTAAGCTTAATGAATTTAAAGGTTCTCCAATATTAAAAGGAGCAACGGGTACTTTGCCTGATTTGGCAGATTCATATTGTTCTGACGATGCTCCATTTGATGTTTACATTGATCCGGGTAACCTAGATGTTCGTACAACAAATATTAGATGGATAATATATACCGGTAGTGCAGCTGGTGGTGATTATGAGGAGCATCCGGGTTGGGTTTCCAGTGTTGGTACTGCACCAAATAATGGTGTCCGCTTTGATCCAGCCAATATATCTGATCCAAAATATTATGGAATACCTGTTGTTTTTAAGTATTTTCAGAATGATGGATTTGATGATGTTGATACTGATTATGACTATACTTATATAAGACAGGTGCCAACAGTATTTGATTTTGGTAGTGATGCTTCAATCTGTGCTGGGCAGCCAACAACATTAACACTCCAGGGATCTGAAGCGATCATGGAGTATTTTTTGTATAGAGATGGTGTTAATACAACTCCTGTGCCCTTGCCTGGTACTGGTAATGCCATGACTTTTAATGTTACTACAGCTGGAACCTATGAGGTTAGGGCCAGAAATAGTACAGGTGTAACTTGTGAAAGTACAATGAATGGAACTCCTGTGGTGACCTTAAATCCATTGCCTCAATTAACTACTGATCCTGATCAGGATATTTGTGTTGGGCAATCAATTACTTTAAATGCTTCTTCCACAACTCCGGGAGTCACATTCGCTTGGGATAATGGTGATGCAGGACCGACTACAACGGTTACTCCTGCAACAACAACTACATATGCCGTTACAGTAACCAATACTGCAACTGGATGTACAGAAACAGGTACAATTACTGTTAATGTACATGATCTTCCAACTGTAACTGTTGCTTATAATGCGCCTGTCTGTGTAGGTGGGACCTTAACTTTAACAGCTACACCAGGAGGAGGAAGTGGAACTTATTTAAATTATGCATGGACAAAAGATGCGGTTGTTATTCCTGGTGAAACAGCTTCAAGCTTAAGTATTACTCCTGCTGCATTATCTGATGCAGGCCAATATGGAGTAATTGTAACTGATGATAATAATTGTGGTAGTGCTGAGGATTTTGTTGATGTAACAATTCAGGTCTTACCAGTGCCGACTATAAATGGATTAACTACCCCAAGTGTTACTGAAATGTGTTCAGGTAATACATTAACCTTAACTGGTGGAGGGGGAGCAGTTGGTGCGATTTATGAATGGACTTTGCCTGATGCAAGCGCTGTTGTTAGTCAGGTTCTAACTATTAATAATATACCAGCAACGCCTATTCTTGGAGAACTATATACCTTAAAAGTGATCGAAGGGACGTGTGAAGAGACTCTTGATCATGTGGTAGTGGTTAACCCAACACCAGTTGTTACTTTAACAAGTGATCAGGTAGGTGATGAATTTTGCGATGGAGTAAATGTAACTTTCACTGCAGGTGGAGCTAATGAATATGCTTTTTATAAAAATGCAATAAGCCCTGCAAATGAAGTTCAGGCACGAAGTGCTCTTAATACTTATCAGGATGCCGGCTTAGTTAATGGTGATGTTATAATTGTAGAAGGATTTGATACCAGCTTTGCACCAGCAACAGATTGTAGTGCAACAGCTAATGTTACCGTTGTGGTAAATGATGTAACGGCTACTTTAAGTATATCTTCTCCTGGTGCAGTTATTTGTGCGGGTACACCTATCACCTTTAGTGCCAGTGCTGTAAAGACGCCTACTGATCCTGGTGAAACTTTTAATTATGAATTCAGACGTATTAGGGCTGCTGTTGATACGCAAGTGCAGGATGGAGCCTCAAATACATACGTAGATAATGCTTTACAAGATGGGGATCAGATTTATGTAGTTATCACCGAAGGTAATTCTGGTTGTGATGATACTTCTGCTTCAATTACTATTACTGTAAATCCAAACCCGGTTGTGACACTTACACCAAGCACAAATCCAATTTGTGATGGTGTTAATGTAACTTTCACAGCTACTGGTGGATTTGCTAATTATGAATTCTTCTTAAATACGATCTCACAAGTTAGTGGAGCATCTAATACTTATAGTAATGCAACTTTGGCTGACGGTGATCAGCTTTATGTAACGGCGACATCAGCTGCAGGCTGTTCTGCAAGTTCGGCTCCGCCGGTTGTAATGACGGTCAATCCTCTGGCTAATCCTACACTTACCGGTGACTTTACACCTTGTGTTAATACAACAGAAACTTACTCGACAGATCCTGGATATAGTAATTATGTTTGGACTGTAACAGGAGGATCTGTTTCAGGTGGGGGCAATGGATCTGATTTTGTTGATGTAGATTGGAATACTACCGGAATTCAAACTTTAACAGTTAGTTATGAAACAGCTGACGGCTGTCCTCCGGCAACACCAACTTCACAATCTATTACTGTAAATTCATTGCCAACTGTAACATTAGGTGGAGAAACTGATGTTTGTTTAAATAGTGTAGAAACCTACACTACTGAAACTGGAATGACTAACTACGTTTGGATTATTTCTGGTGGTACTGAACAAACAAATGATAACAATGGAACCATCACTGTTTTATGGAATACGCTAGGATCGGGTTCTGTAAGCGTTAATTATGATAACTCGAATGGTTGTGGAGCATCATCTCCAACTGTTTCGGCTGTAACGGTGCACGATTTGCCGGTGCCAACAATTTCTGGTAACACACCGGTTTGTTTAAATACAACGGAACAATATACAACTGAAGGTGGATATTCAAACTATCAGTGGAATGTTGTTGGAGGAACAATTACCCCAACCGCAAATCCACATATAGTAGATGTGTTATGGACATCTACAGGAAATCAAAGTATTAGTGTAAATTATGAAGCAAGTGCAGGTGCTTGTTCAGCGGCAGTGCCAACTGTGTTTCCTGTGTTTGTTAATGATTTGCCTGTACCTACAATTACTGGTCCCGCTGCTGTTTGTGAAAATTCAAGTGCTAATGTTTATACAACTGAGGCAGCAATGACGGCTTATGTTTGGACTATTGTAGGAGGTACAATTGATTCGGGTAATGGAACTAATTCAGTTTCTGTTACATGGAATACGTCTGGTCCGCAAACTATTAGCGTTAGCTATACTAATGGTAATGGATGTGGAGCTGCAATACCTTCACCTTATGCTGTTACTGTAAATGCTTTGCCAGTACCTTCAATTACCGGTGCTGCAACAGTTTGTAATGGTACTTCAGGAATTTATTCAACAGAAGGCAGTATGTCCAATTATGTTTGGACCATTTCTGCAGGAGGTACAATTACCAATGGACAAGGAACGGAAAGTATAGATGTGGACTGGACTGTAAATGGTCCGCAAATTATTACTGTAACTTATACTGATGGAAATGGCTGTGATGCTGCCACACCAACACCAACTACAGTAACTGTAGTGGACTTGCCAACGCCAACTATTACTGGTGACGCTGTTGTGTGTGAAGGGCATACTATTACATATACCACTGAAGGTGGTGGAAATAATTATGACTGGCAAATTGTTGGTGGTACAATTACACCAACAGCTCAGCCACATATTGTTGATGTGGTATGGACATTGGGTGTAGGAAGAGAAATTAGTGTGAATTATGAGTTGGCTGCCTGTCCGGCTGCTACGCCAGCTGTACTTCCGGTAACTGTTAATGCTATACCTACTGTTACTTTAACTGGTCCAACAGAGGCTTGTTTGAATACAACTGGGCATGTATATAGCACTGAGTCAGGACAAAATAATTACCAATGGACAGTCGTTGGTGGTAGTATAACGAATGGTCTTGGAACTGATCAAATCACAGTGACATGGGATGTGCTTGGAGCGGGTTCTGTGAGTGTTAATTATGATAACTCCAGTTCATGTTCCGCAGTTAATCCTACTTTAATCAATGTTACTGTTCATCCATTGCCAGTGCCAACAATATCAGGTAATGCCAATGTGTGTAACACTTACCGTGAGGTTTATACAACTGAAACCGGAATGAGTGCATACAATTGGGTAGTAGTAGGTGGTGTGGTTGATATTGATGATAATAATGGTAGAGTAGAGGTATTATGGTATACAACAGGAGCTCAGAGTATTAGTGTTAGCTATGCGAATGGAAACTCTTGTGATCCTGCTTCACCAACTTTACTTAATGTTACCGTACTGGATACACCAGCGCCTACAATAAGTGGTGATGCTGTTGTGTGTAACGATAATGTGACGACTTATAATACTGAGGCAGGTCATACTAATTATGTATGGACAATTTCAGGTGGTTCCATAATTGCCGGTGATGCAACAGAGGCCATTACAGTGCTTTGGGATACACCAGGTGCGCAACAAATATCAGTCAATTATGAATTGGCCAGTGGATGTACAGCCGAAGCGGCTACAGTATTAGATGTTACTGTTAATCCATTGTCAGGTATTAGCTTAACAGCTGCGCCAGCAACCAGCGTTATTGCCGGAACCGAAATCACCTTTACAGGTGCCGGAACTGATGTGGCTACCTACGACTTTAAAGTCAATGGTGTATTGGATGCCGGCCACGATGGTAGCGATACTTATCGTTGGACGCCTGCAACTATTGCTGATGACCAATCAGTTATTAGGGTAATTGCTACAACCAGCAACGGATGTAAAGATAGCACAGAATTAACTATAAGTGTGTTTGAAGGTTTAATTCCTTCTGATGTTGAACCTCTTACGCAGATCTATTGTGAGGGCGACCCAAGTGCAGTTAGTATTTATGTATTACCACCTGTATTAGTAGGTGTTACCTATGAATTAACACGTATTGAAGATTCGCAATCAATCGGTACTGTTGTGGTGATTGATGCTTCTACCGAAGTACGTTGGACTCACGGTGTAAATGGAGTGGATTTAACTTATGCCGGAACGGCTACTTATATGGTAGAGTCCTATTGGGCTATAGTTCCTGGAGATAGAATAGAAATGAATAACCGCGTGACAGTTACTGAAACGGCCTTACCAGATGATTCTTATAGTATTGATCCGGTGGGAACTGTAACGGGCTGTAATGCTGGTAATGGATATGATATTACCCTGAATGGCTCTGAAGCCGGTATGGTTTATACACTTTATGTAGATGGTGTAACCACGGGAACACCACAAGTAGGTACAGGAGGAGCATTGAATTTTGGAACTCAGTATCTAATTGGTACTTATCAAATAGTGGCTGACAATAATGGTTGTACCATACCAATGACTGGAACCTTTACTGTACAAACCGACTTTACAGGTATACCTCAAAATGTAACTGGTAACCCTGCTGATGGTCGCTACTGTGCAGGAGGTGCCGGAGTAGAGATTATGTTGGAGAGTTCGGAAGAGAGCTTAACTTATATTGTGTTCTGGAATGGAACAGAATTAATGGATCCAGGTTCAGCCTGGACTAGTCCGGCTGATGGTGATAGCCATACTTTTGGACCATATCCTGCAGCAGGTGATTATACCATTAATGTGCAAACAATGAGTGGATGTTACGAATCAATGAATGGGGTAGTAACAGTTATTCCTGAAACACCACCAATGGCATTTAACCTTTTGGCAGAGAATAATATTCCTAGCTATTGTCCGGGTTCTGCCGGTGTTAAGTTATTACTTGAAAATAAACAAGCTGGTGTTCGATATAGGCTATATCAGGATGGCACTGAGGTAGAGAATATACTGGTTAACACCGACGGTGGTCAATTATTATTTGTTGGTGATTATTTGGCAGCTACTTATAGCGTAACAGCTGAAATAGATGGAATTAGTTCTTGTAGTGTTAACATGAACAATGATGTTGTTGTTGTCGAAGACCCTGAGGCTACTGTGCGTGATCTAATGGGTGAAACCAGCTATTGCGAAGGTGGTGGTTCAGCAAGCTTGTATATTAATAACCCGGAAACAGATGTGGTTTATGAGTTAATGCTTGACAGTAATCCGACGGGAGATTTCGGAACTATTTCAGGTGGTCAAATTACTTGGACTGTATCGGCAGAAGGTCAATATACTGTTCGTGCAACTAAGAATAATACTAATACAAGCTGTGGTCCTGTATTTATGAATGGCGCCATCGATGTTGTAATGACTGCCTTGCCACAAGACCGAGTATTAACTGTTGTGGATGGAACAGATTGTGCCAATGGTACGGTTATTACCATCCCTAATACTGAGAACGGTATCAGGTATGTTGTTGTGAGCATGGCAACTGACATGGCTTTACCAGGTTATGAAATTATTGGTGATGGTTCAAGTACACTTTCTTTTGCAGAGTTATTTGATGCCGATGGGTATTATAGAGTAGAAGCTTACAATGGAACTTGTAGCCAGATTATTGATGATACATTTAATAATCCTATTCATGTACAAATTGCAGGAGTTGTTGCTAAACTTACCATTGATTATACACCTTCGGGTCCAATATGTGTTGGTGATGGTGGCTTAACAGTACAAGTTCATAACCCTGAAACCAATGTAGACTACGTATTATATCGTATAGATGGATCAGGTACAGATGTTGAAGTTGAAAGACTATTGCAACCTCAATCAGGTGATCCAATAGCATTTGCAGCAACCTTTACTGAAGGTGAATACAAAGTAATTGGGTACGAAGATGTAGTTAATGATCCTACAGGATGTAGTAATGAAATGTTAAATCGTTTAACGATTGTCTACAATGCCCTACCTAAGTCATATAGATTGACTGGTGCTGATAAATACTGTTCAAGTGATCCAGCTATTTTATCATTGGATGGTTCAGAACTTGGATATGAGTACACTTTATTACGCAATGATGGAACCGGAAATATTCCTATCGAGACGCTGTTTGGTACAGGTGAAGTACTTGAATTTGGAGCGATAGCTGTTGATGGTATCTACACAGTGTTTAGTATGTCCCCTGTAGGTTGTACTTCAAGTATGCGTGATACTGTGACTGTAAGTGCAGCACCTGCTGACATTACTATGCAAGTTGCAACAGCTAATGTATATGAGTATTGTGAGTCGGATGGAAGTACAACAATTGTATTGACAGATCAACAAACTGATGTGTTATATCAAGCTATTGATAAGGATGGAGTTGTTGCAGCTGAAATACTTGGAACGACAACTGGTTCAACTTTGGACTTAGGACCAGTTTCAATGGAAGGTAAGTATGCTATATGGGCCAGTTATAATGGTTTAGGTTGTTTGACATGGATGAACAATACCGATTCTGTTGAAGTAATTGTTACTCCTGAGCCTGAAAAGAAAACTGTTACAGCTGATGCTTATAGTGTTTGTGGAGCCGATGGTGCTACAATTACTTTAACCGCCAGTCAGGTGGGCATCGAATATTACATTTATGATGGTGTTCTTGAACGTGACACTTTAATGGGTGATGGATCCGACCTAAATTGGATGGTTTCAGAAGCTGTAAGTGGACCTTATTCATATCAGATTATAGCAATTGCTAATACAACATGTAATTCGGTAATGGGTACCATTGATATTACTTTTAAAGATGGACCTACTCCATATACAATGTTTGCCCAGAATGGTATGACTCAATTTACCGACACTATTAGGTATTGTGCCGATGGTGATGGAATTGAAATAGGTGTTAATAGCACACAATCAGGTATTGGATATATTCTGCATAAAGACTTTACCGAAGAAGTAGGATTCTTTAGTGGAGATGGCAGCAACAGAATATTCTCAGGTTACTTTAAAGGTGCAGTAAATGATACCGTGGCTTATTCAGTAAGAGCAGTTAATTTCAACACGGGATGTGCGGTTGAGTGGTCTGATACAATACAGGTTATTGAAGATGCTTTACCTGAAGAGTTTAATGTTGAATTATTAAAGTTAAGCGGTAGCATTGATGATTGTAGTGTTCTTTGTCGAGGTTTAACCGGTGTAGACCAGATTCAGTTAGAGAGTTCGGTTATAGGATATACTTATTCATTGTTGCACAATGATGTGGCGATTGATCCTGCTGTTGATAGTCTTGGAACAGGTAACTTAATTAATTTTGGTGTTCGTGCTGATGGTGGTTACTATACTGTTGAAGCTACCACAGGTCAAGGCTGTAAAGCATTGATGAATGGTAAGGTGCAATTGTATCAGGATCCTCTGGTTGCCATTGATGACGTATTAAGTATTAGATACGGAACAAGTGAAGGAGATACTTCTGTTTGGGTGAATGATATTCATGACATGAGTTTGGATAGTATTGCTGAGCCTAATAAGAATATATATTTTGAATTAGTGGATCCAACTAAACCAAATGAAAGAGAGATTGTACAGTTAAGTACGACGGTTGGAAATCAGGTGGAGATCTATCCTGATGGTAAATTAATTTTTACCAAGAAACCAAGTTTCTATGGACGTGACTCTGTTGATTACGTGGTGTATAATACTACTTATCCAGAACGTCGTGATACAGCTACAGTTTACTTCTTTGTTGGTAATATTCCTGTTGATCCTGAAAATGACTTATTGATTCCTAATGCATTCTCTCCGAATGGGGATGGAATAAATGATTACTATGTAATTGATGGTCAATTCAAGAATGAAGTGGCAGAATCCAAGTTGGAAGTATTTAACCGATGGGGAACTGTAATCTTCAGATCAAAAGGCAAATATTACGAGGATGATTGGGATGGTAAGTCTAACTCAGGTGATATGGTCTCTTTAGGAGATGATTTGCCAAATGGAACATACTTTTACGTGTTTGGCATTAAAGTTAATAAAGGAAACGATACGATAGAGACCAAGGAATACAGTGGTTTTATTGAACTGAGACGTTAAAAATTCATTCGACGTCATAACAATAAAAGGAAATAAAAATAGACTGATGAAACGAACAAGTAAGAATAGTATAATTAAGCAAACACCGGAAGGTGAATGTAAGTACTTGCGAGTTTCATATGACCTTTTAATGAAATTTGAACATATGAAATATATAATCCCCATAGTACTGTTTTTGTTATTGGCTAATTCAGCCAATGGCCAAAGCCAGGCGCAATTCAACCATTATATTGCAAATCAGGGTATGTTAAATCCGGCATATAATGGAACAAGAGATATCATTAGTGGTCTTTTGGTGCATCGTAGTCAGTGGTTGGGTATTCAAAATGGACCAATGACACAAGCTTTAAACGTGCATGGTCCCATTGAGGATACTAACCTCGGTGTTGGATTGGTACTTATGAATGATAATTTAGGATTTAGTAATGCGTTCGAATTTATGGGGTCTGCTTCCTATAAGTTAATGCTTGATAGACGTGGAAAATTTGTGTCTTTTGGATTACAAATGGGCGTAACAAATAATGTTTACGATGGTACTAAAGCCATCACGGCTGATTATGGTGATCCATTATTCTCAGGTAAAGAAACCAACCTGGCTTTTAATTTTGGTCTAGGTGCTTATTTCTATGCTGAAAAATATTTTGCTGGTTTTTCTATTCCCCGTATGTTCGATCCAATATACAATTTCGATTCCGAGGGATATAAGAATGAAGTGAATTTAAAGAATGTACATGCTTATTGGTATGGAGGTTATGTCTTTGATTGGGGAGATATTAAAGTGAAACCTACCGCAATGATACGAACTGTAGTAGGGGCGCCACTGACTTTTGATCTTTCTGCAAATGTATTGCTGATGGAGCGTTTGTGGTTAGGAGCATCGTACAGAAGTATTTCTGAGGTAGTTTTTCTATCTGAATATATAATTAACCGTCAATTTACTGTAAGGTATTCATTCGATTACTCACTGTCGCCGATTGGTACCTTTGGAAAATACGGATCACATGAAATTGGCATCCAGTTCGACTTCTCTTTTAATAAGCGTCCTGGAATGCGATCAATCAGGTATTTCTAATCTAATCTAATGAGTTATGAAAAATTCACCTGAAGACAGATCTACATTGTTATTGCTTAAATCATTTTTAGCTATGATACCTAACTATAAAACATCTTTTTTATTTCTTCTGCTTATTGCCTTCAGTCAATTGGCTATGGCGCAGCGTACAGAATTAAAAAGGGCTCAGAACTTATACGAGAACCAGGATTATTTTCAATCCTTGGAGTATTTGAATGCTGCAGTAGAAAAAGGAGCTGATGATAAGTCTACAAGATTGTTGATTGCACGTTGTAATTTCAACCTTAAAGATATACAGACCGCTTTTGATATATACGGTGGGATGGAAAACGATTTAAAGGATGCTGTTGACATTAGAAATTATGCCTCTTGTCTACAACAGCAAGGTGGTTTTGATTTGGCCATTGAATGGTATGAAAAAGCCAAGAGAGAAGGTGCCAATCCTTTAGATATGAATGAAATGATTAAGGCATGTGAATGGGCTCGTGAAAATATGGCCTATGATCAGTCTGTATTAGTTAACCCGGCCGATTTATTAATTGGTGGACAATCTTTTGGTATTCAATTTTATAAAGATGAAGTTGTATATTCAGGTGAAAAAGAAGCTGGATCGAAAAAAATTGATAATACAGGGAAGGGTTTTCTAAATCTTTTCTCATCAAAGTATATTGATGGACAAATTCAGGAAGGAAGTCAGTCGTTTTCAAAGAATTTAGAATATGATTTCCACGTTGGAGCAACAGCGTTTACCGGAGATTTTAAGCGCATTTATTATACAAAGGCAGTTAAAGTTAAAGGGGGTAGTCGTATCAAAATATTTACTTCCGAATATAATGGTTCAGAATGGGTCAATGAACGTGAATTAAGTGTTAATTCGGACGATCATGATATTGGTTACCCTGCTGTATCCCCAGATGATAAATATCTTTATTTTACTTCAAATCAAAGAGGAGGTTTTGGTGGTCAAGACTTATATAAAGCTCAAATAAAGGGTAATGGAGATTTGGGTAAAGCAGAAAGCCTTGGTCGAGATGTAAATACTTTTGGTAATGAAAAATGGCCATTTGTAAGTAAAGAAGGTAAATTATATTTTGCTTCTGACGGTCACCTTGGTTTCGGTGGTTTGGATATTTTTGAAGCCGAATTAGTTAATGGAACTTATTCCAATGTAACCAATCTTCGTCAGCCTATAAATAGTGGTAAAGATGATTTCGGATATGTGCTCGATCCAAATGATGGTTCAAGAGGATTCCTTTCATCCAATCGTATTGGTTCGGGTAGTAGTGATGGTATCTTTTTCGTAAGGCCTTCATCTGATGCTGAAGAATCGCAGAATGATGCGCCACCAGTGGTTGATGCTATTCCTATATTTGATGAAACTGTTGTTGAAGAAACAGTGGTGCCAGAAGTGGTTACTACACCTCAAATAGATTTGTCAATGTTCCCTGCTGCATTTGCAACAAAACTAACATCTACTTTTAAAGGTTCAGCCATTGCTGATGCCGATATTGTAATTAAAGATGCCAATACCGGTGATGTGGTTGCTAGTGGTAAATCAGGAACTGATGGTAAAGTTAATATTACCATTCCTGATGAATTCAGAAATGAAAATCAGGAATTTGAAATTGTGTTATCAAAAGGTACGGACTATAATTTTAAGCGAATGATAGTTCATATAATGGAAATTGAGGACATTAAGAATAATGGATTATCTTTAACGCCGATATTTGATGATGCTTCGTACAACGAAATCAGTAAAATGGTTATTCCTTACAGAGGAAATCAAGTTACTGAGGAAGGCAAACAAATATTAGATAGATTAGCTGCTTTTCTTCAACAGAATCCAAACGTGGTGGTTAAACTGAATGGTCATACCGAAGCGAAAGGTAACAAGTATAAAAATCTTGACATCTCGCAATCAGTTGCTGAAACTGCTGAAAAATACCTTATGATGAAAGGTGCCAGCGATGAAAATATTATTCCTCGTGGATATGGCGAACGTTATTTGCTTAACAAATGTAAGCGTGGCGTGTATTGTGAAGAGGGTGAGCATATGAACAATCGTCGTATTGAAGTGGTTGTTTGGAAGAAACTTAATTAAGAACTATGATTAATAATAGTCGGATAACGGCTTAAAATCTATAACATGAAACTCAAATATATATTATTAATATCTGCAATTTTAGCCTTCGCTTTTACCGGTGTGGCTGAGGATATTGCCCATTTGAGGACTAGTAAGAAAATAATTAGAATGGATAAGGCGGTTGCTCCGTATTATGCTATTCAAATCATTGCTTTGAAGAATCCGCCTGGATTAGCCTCGTTTTTTAAAGCTATAGATGTGGCACGCGAATATCCATGTAACGATGGGTTTGTTCGATATGCTGTAGGCCAATTTTCGTCCTATGAAGAAGCCAAACAAAATCTTGCCAGTGTTAAAGGACTTGGATATGATCAAGCCTTTGTTGTGAATACCGCTGATTATGATATGGGTTCGGTAACAAAACAGGCTAAAGTAGTTCAGAGAAGTAGTAAAAAAATCGATCCTTCAAAAACTTATACCGTACAATTAAGTGCATTTCGTTTTCCGGTCTACTTAAGTCATTTCGAAAACCTCGAAGACGTAATGGAATTCAGAATGAAGGATAAGGTTTTTAGATATTGCGTTGGTGAATTTCCCGGAAGCAATGCTAAGGATGAACTTGCTAGAATCAAGGAATTAGGTTATAAAGACGCTTATTTAGTGGAGTTAGATAACTATCTTCCATATAAAATTGAATAATTATAGTAATTTTGCATTTGTAGCAAGCCGGTCTATCGCTACTGTCGTACGGATGGTAGAGGAAAGTCTGGGCAATATAGAGCACCGTGCTTCTGAATAGGAAGAAGGCTGTGAAGCTTTAGTAATGTAACAGAGAATAACCGTCACGATTTATCGGGATAAGGGTGAAAAGGTGAGGTAAGAGCTCACCAGTACTTGTGGCGACACAGGTAGCTGTATGTCTTACGGATTGCAAGACCATGTACATCATAACTCCTAACGGAACAGAGCTGCTCGTTTTGTTTTTCTTCGGAAATGTTATGAGGGGTAGGTCGCTCGAGTCAATTGGTGACAATTGGCCAAGATAAATGATGGACATCTGTCTTTGGGCAGATACAGGACCCGGCTTATAGGCTTGCTATTTTTTTCTTTCCAAATAATTTCCTTTCGTTTATGAAAAATAAGCTATCGTATATCATTCATTATTTAAACGAAGAAATATGGCGTGTCAGAGCTGATGATACGACTCGAAGGCAGTTTTTTCTAATCCGAACAATACGTATTTTATTTCTAGCCATTAAGGGCTTTATTCATGATAAGTGCCAGGAAAAAGCATCAGCCTTAACGTTTTATTCTTTGCTGTCGGTTGTGCCTATCGCAGCATTAGCTTTCGGTATAGCTAAAGGATTTGGTTTTGAAACCAAATTACAGGAGTTATTGGAAAGTCGCTTAGATGGTCAACAAGAGGTTTTGGACTTTGTTAGTGATTTTGCCTTAAATTACCTTGAACGTACACCCGGTGGTGAAATTGCCGGTATTGGATTGGTGGTTTTATTGTGGTCGGTAATGAAGGTTTTTGGTAATATTGAAAACTCATTTAATGACATCTGGGAAGTAAAGCATTCGCGTAGCTTTATTCGTAAGTTTAGCGATTATATTTCATTAATGTTGGTTGGAATCCTATTAATGGTTTCGAGTAGTGGTATGATCGTTTTTGTGAGCAGGCAATTGAAGACTTATGGTTATGAGAATATGATAGGTCCGAAAATTGTGTTTCTATCATCTTATGTGTTAATCTGGATTGTTTTCACACTGCTTCTTTATATAATGCCTAATGCCAGGGTGAAGTTTCGATCTGCGTTTTTTGGAGGAGTAATTTCAGGTACCTTATTTCAGTTGCTGCAATACGGTTATATTTATTTCCAAAGTTCTGTAACAAGTTATAATGCCATATATGGTAGTTTTGCTGCCTTGCCATTCTTCTTGATTTGGCTTCAGGCCAGTTGGTTAATTGTTTTACTGGGAGCAGAGATGTCATTTGCCTATCAAAATGCAAATAGTTTTGAATTTGATGCGGATACTAAGCGAGTGAGTTATAGTTATCGAAGATTGGTAATGCTTATGCTTGCGTCTTATGTTGTAAAACGATTTGAAAAAGGAGAGAAGCCACCGAATAATATGGAATTGTCTGTAGAACTTAAACTGCCAATTCGATTGATTAATGAAATTTTATACGAGTTAGTTGTGGCTAAGGTGTTTTCGGAAATATCGGATGATGACACCAATGAAACACTTTATCAGCCAGCCATTGATATAAATAAATTAACAATTATGCAGGTTGTTGATATGGTTGAAGACAAAGGAAGCAGAGATTTGCACTTTGAAGAGACCGAAGGGTTGGGCCGTTTGCAAAATATTCTGGACAGCTTTTTTCAACGCTTACGACAAAGCGATGACAATGTAATGCTCAAAGACTTATAGGATATAAAGTAAAAAAGCGATGTTGAATTTCAACATCGCTTTTTTTATAAGGTACCACATCAACCGGGATTAATTTAAACTCCTGTAAACAGGATTTGAGTGCATACAGTCATCGGTAATCCTCCGTGCCACAAGTGACAACCCGAAGGTGAGGCCCGCCCTTAGATAGCATAGCGTCACTCGGTATTCTGATAGTGTTGAGTTTAACAACCAAAACGACTGATGCGGTAGTTTCTTTGTCAATGAACGTATAACAAATATAGCTTTTAAATGCGCTATAACCAAGAAAAATCAAGGGTTTTACACTTGTTGATATCAAACCATCTGAACATGAATTTATTAAATTTGATTTTTATATTTTCGCAGTAAATAATTACAATAATTAGCTAGAATGTATGTAATCGTTGATATTGAGACTACTGGCGGAAATATGAATAATGGTAAGATAACTGAGGTTGCCATTTACCGTCATGATGGTACAAAAGTGGTGGATGAATACGTTAGTTTAGTTAATCCTGGTTGTGGCATTCCTCCATTTATAACTTCATTAACAGGAATTACTAATGAAATGGTGGAATCAGCACCTCCATTTTATGCTATTGCTAAAGATATTGTAAGTATTTGTAAGGACGCTGTTTTTGTTGCTCACAATGCAGGCTTTGACTATAATTTTATTAAACATGAATTTAAGAGTCTTGGATATGATTTTGAAATGCCTTCGGTTTGCACGGTTAAGCTATCCCGAAAATTAATACCCGGACATGATTCGTATAGTCTGGGTAAATTATGTGATAAATTAGGAATTGACAATGGTGCTCGTCATCGTGCAGCAGGAGATGCTTTGGCGACTGTTCAGTTATTTGAAATTCTACTATCTAAAAATAATGGAATAATTAATCCTGAGGATCCGTACAATGCTTTTTCTGCTAATGGGCTGCATCCTGATATCTCCATTGATTTCATAAAGTCGCTTCCAAATGAAACAGGTGTATATTATATGCACAATGAGGAAGGTGATGTGGTTTATATCGGCAAAAGCACTAAGATAAGGAATCGTATCATTACGCATATGGGCAACCCGAAAACAAAAAAGGGTATTGAGATGAAATTGAAAACAGCCGATATTAGTTTTCAGTTAACCGGCAGTGAATTAATTGCCTTATTAAAAGAATCACAGGAAATAAAGGAAGAAAAGCCACGATATAACAGGGCACAAAGACGATCAAGAAATCAGGTTGGACTTTATCATTATAAGGACCGCAAAGGCTACTATCGTTTAATCTTAAAACCGAATGATGGAGTAGATGTACCTTCAAGCACCTTTGAAAGCATGAAAGAAGGGCGTGAGCAGCTTTTTAAATGGATAGATGAATATGAGCTCTGTCAGCAATTATGTGGCTTGTATGAGGGTAAAAATGGCTGTTTTCAATATCAGCTCAAAACATGCCGGGGAGCTTGTGTAGGAGAGGAGACTGATGAAGGCTACAATAAGCGTGTCAATCAATTGCTTACCAAGCTATCTTATGGACATACCAATGTGGTTATAATGGATAAAGGCAGAACACCGGATGAGTTGGGTATTGTTGTTATTGAAAATGGTCGCTACCTGGGTTATGGCTATATTTATGAGGATACAGTAGTTGAAGAGGCACAACAATTTAAGGATCATATCACATTGTATAATGATAATAGGGATACACGGGTTATTATCAGTAATTATTTAAGGCAGAAGAAATATAAAAAGCTAATAACATACTGATTATAGTGGATAAATCAATATTTACTCCTCTCCAATAAAGCTTTTATAGTCTACTATATATCTTTCGTGCGCTCCTATACCTATTGATATTCCCTTGTCATTGATAACTGCAATGTCAAAAAATAATTTATTGTTATCAATGAATTTAAGAATGGCCTTACAATGGATAAACTCTCCTTCCTTAACTGGAAAAAGGTGCTTAACATTGATTTCAGCACTAACTGTATCAAGTCCATCCAGCAGATACTCTTCAATTAATTCTACACAACATATTTCAAGATAAGCAATCATTGAAGCTGTTGAAAGGAGCTTAAATTTTCCGGTGCCTAGATGACTGGCTAAATGATCACCTTTAACTTGGAATTTTTTCTCTAGAGCAATTCCTTCTTTTACTTTTTTTGTAAAAAGATTATCTGTTGTTTTATATACTTTTGAATTCATGGCGTTAGGTTTTGTGGCGTAAACCAAATATACGCCATAATCCTTAAGAAATAAAGGCCTAATTTAAAATTCAGATGTAAAGTGAAATTCGATGTCTTTGAAATTGCTTTGCGCCATTTGTAACATATACGCAGAATCCGCCATGAAAACATCTCTGTCCGATTTATCCTTAGCCATATATTGTAGCTTCCTTTTTTTGAAGTCGTCCAATTGAGCCTGATTATCACTTTTTATCCAACAAGCCTTATGCAAGTTAATAGGCTCATAACGACACGAAGCACCATACTCATGTAATAAACGATATTGAATAACTTCAAATTGTAAAGCCCCAACAGTTCCAATGACCTTACGACCATTGAATTGGCTTGTGAATAATTGAGCAACACCTTCATCCATTAACTGGTCAATACCTTTGGCCAACTGTTTCGATTTCATTGGATCGTCATTCTCAATGTAACGGAATAACTCAGGAGAAAAACTGGGTAAACCTTTGTAATGAATTTTTTCACCTTGAGTTACGGTATCACCAATTTTAAAATTACCGGTATCAGGTATACCAACAATATCGCCTGGATATGCTTCATCAATAATGGATTTTTTATCGGCCATAAATGCAGTAGGACTAGAGAACTTCATGTTTTTGCCTAGTCTCACATGTAAATAATTGGTGTTACGCTCAAATTTGCCAGAGCAGATTTTTAGGAATGCTAAACGGTTACGGTGGTTGGGATCCATGTTGGCATGAATCTTAAACACAAAACCAGTAAATTTTTCCTCATCAGCATTAACCATTCGTTCTACCGATTGTGATGGTTGTGGAGTAGGAGCAATGTCAAGGAAACAATGTAAAAGTTCACGTACCCCAAAGTTGTTTAACGCACTGCCAAAAAATACAGGTGCAACACTTGCATCCCTATATGGATCCATGTCGAATTCAGGATAAACACCTTGAACCAGTTCTAATTCTTCACGTGCAACAGCCGCGGAATCTTCTCCAATAATCTCATCGAGTACGGGATCTTCAAAGTTCTTAATAGATAAACCTTCTTCCAATACTTGTTTGCCCGGATCGAAAAGGTATAAGTTTTTTTCAAATAAGTTATATACCCCTTTAAATTGAGTACCATTACCAATAGGCCAGCTTAAAGGCTGTACTTTTATTTTTAGCTCTTCCTCTACTTCATCTAATAATTCGAATGGATCCTTACTTGGGCGATCCAATTTATTAATGAAAACAATAACGGGAGTATTGCGCATACGGCATACCTCCATAAGTTTTCTGGTTTGTGCCTCAACGCCTTTTGCTGCATCAACCACAATAATTACGCTATCAACGGCTGTTAAAGTTCTAAATGTATCTTCCGCGAAATCTTGGTGACCAGGAGTGTCAAGAATATTTACCTTACATCCTTTATATTCAAATCCCATTACAGAAGTGGCCACAGAGATTCCTCTTTGCTTTTCAATCTCCATGAAATCCGATGTAGCAGTCTTTTTTATTTTGTTTGATTTTACTGCTCCGGCTACATGAATAGCACCTCCAAACAGAAGTAACTTCTCTGTTAAGGTTGTTTTTCCGGCATCAGGGTGACTGATAATCGCAAAAGTTCGTCTTCTCTGTATCTCTTCTTTAAATCCCATGGTCCAATTTTTTCGAGCTGCAAATTTAAACATTACATTCTATTCTATGTTCAGTTTTTGGAATAGATTATTGAAAAAATAATAGTGTTTTAAATATTAAATTGAAGATTTTTTTTAATTTTTGCTTTTAATTTAAAAGGATATATTCCGCAACAACAAAATAGGAGTTTGGGAAAATGAAGAGATGGACTAATTATCACGGTCATAGCAAATATTGCGATGGGCATGGAGAAATTGAGGATTATGTGCTAAAGGCAATAGAATTGAATATGGCTGCCATTGGAATTTCATCTCATGCACCAGTGCCATTTCCCACAGTCTGGACAATGCCAGAAGATAAATTGGAATCTTATTTAGGTGAAATTGATAAGCTCAAAGTAAAATATGAATCTCAAATCTCGGTTCTTAAATCTCTTGAAGTTGATTATATACCTAATTTATGCTCTCCACATCACCCTTTAATTACCTCTTCTAATCTTGATTACATTATTGGTTCGGTGCATTTTGTGGGTTTTTTTGAAGATGGTAAACATTGGGAGATTGATGGTCCGGCTCCAGATTTTAAGAAAGGCTTAGATGAAATATATGGTGGCGATATAAAAAAAGTTGCTAAGCTGTACTTTCAGTATCAGAATGAAATGCTTGAAAATTTCACGCCTGATATTTTAGGTCATATGGATAAGATTAAAATGCATAATAAGGAATTTTTATTATTTGATGAATCATCCAAGTGGTATACTGATCTGGTTAAGGAAACTTTGAGTTTAGCTAAAGAAAAAGAAGTGGTGGTTGAAATTAATACCAAGGCTTTTGAACGCGCAAATCATCTTTTCCCTGGGCCTGAGTATTTCTCTTTTATTAGAGAAAATAACATTCCCATAACCATCAACAGCGATGCTCATATGACTAAGTTTTTAACTTTAGGCTTTGTTGAAGTAGCAGAATTGCTTTTGAATAATGGTATTACTCAGCTTCATGAGTTTATTGATGGAGAATGGCAAGGCTTTGATTTCACCAGACAAGGCATTTTAATACCGGCTTAATATTAAAAACGCAAAGCCTAATACAAGACTTTGCGTTATATTATATAATATTCTATTCCTATAGTGGAATGTTTCCATGTTTTTTAGGCGGATTAGACTCATTCTTATTCTGAGTCATTTCCAGGGCCTGAATCAGTTTAAATCGTGTCTCTTTTGGATAGATAATTTCATCAACATATCCTAATTCAGCTGCACGGTAAGGATTCGCAAAGTTTTCGCGATAATCATCAACACGTGCTGCTTTTGATTCATCATCTTTATCTCCGCGGAATATTATATTTACAGCACCTTCGGGACCCATTACCGCAATTTCTGCTGTAGGATAAGCAAAGTTCATATCAGCCGCCAAATGCTTCGATGACATTACATCATATGCACCACCATACGCTTTTCGAGTAATCACAGTTATCTTTGGTACAGTTGCTTCAGCATAAGCATAAAGCAGTTTAGCTCCATGTTTAATAATACCGCCATACTCTTGTACTGTTCCAGGTAAGAATCCCGGTACATCTACAAAACTTACAACCGGAATATTAAAGGCATCGCAAAAACGAATGAAGCGAGCACCTTTCGTAGAAGAATCGATATCTAAAACGCCAGCCAGATAGTTAGGTTGGTTGGCTACAATACCAACAGAACGTCCATCCATTCGTCCAAAACCTGTTATAATGTTCTGCGCATAATGTGGGGCAACTTCAAAGAAGTGTTCGTTATCAACAACCTTGCCGATCAAATCATGCATATCGTATGGTTTGTTAGGATCGGAAGGAATTAATGTTTGTAAATCTTCACTTTCGCGATGGACATCATCAGTAGTTGGAACTACCGGAGGATCTTCCATATTGTTAGATGGCAAGAAACTCAATAATTCACGAATCATCATTAATGTATGTTCATCATCATCACCAACAAAATGAGCAACGCCACTTTTAGAATTGTGAGTCATTGCACCACCTAATTCTTCTTTGGTAACTTCTTCGTGTGTTACGGTCTTGATGACTTCAGGCCCTGTTACAAACATGTAACTGCTGTCTTTTACCATAAAGATAAAGTCGGTCAGGGCGGGAGAGTACACAGCACCACCGGCACATGGCCCCATAATGGCAGATATTTGTGGTATTACACCTGATGATTTTACATTTAAGAAAAAGATATCTCCATAACCTGCTAAACTTTGAACACCTTCCTGAATACGTGCACCACCTGAATCGTTTAATCCAATTAATGGCGCACCCATTTTAAGAGCTAGCTTAGAAATTTTAATGATTTTATCAGCATTTGTTCGGCTTAATGAACCACCAAATACAGTAAAGTCCTGAGCGAAGACATAAGTTAAACGACCTTCAACTTTTCCATATCCTGTAATAGCACCATCACCCGGGAAACGTGTTTTTTCCATGCCAAAATTAGTGCACTTATGCGTCACTAACTTATCAAGTTCAACAAATGTTCCAGGGTCCAGAAAAAGGTTGATTCTTTCGCGTGCTGTTAGTTTACCGCCTTTGTGTTGTTTTTCAACTCTGGCTTCTCCACCACCAGCTTCCGCCTGGCGATTGCGATCTTCAAATTTTTTATATTTATCTTCTAAATTTTGCATTGTTCCAATTTTAGTGGGTGTTTACTGGGCTTCAATTTCAATTAGTGGCTGATGACCTTCTACGGCATCACCAACTTTAACAGATATTTTTTTAACAATTCCATCTGAAGCACTTTTGTATTCGCTTTCCATTTTCATGGCCGAAACAATTATAACAGTCTGTCCTTTTTCAACTGTATCACCTTCCTTCACAGGAATCTTGACAATCTTTCCAGGCATTGGCGTTGAAATGACATTACCACCGCCATCCAATTGGCTTTTTGACTTCGCACGATATCGCGCGGCAGCATCTATTACTTCAATTTCGTAATAATTATTAATGGTATTAACCTTGTATTCATTAGGGTTATCACCTTCAATCATTTCCATATTAATGGATTTACCTTCCAAAAGTATGGAGTAGGTATCCGATTCTACTTTTTCAATATCAAGGTCATATATACGCCCATCAATCTCAACTTTGTATTTCGAACCTTCTTGTTCCAAAATATTTATTTTGGCAACTCGAGTATCAATTTTTAATTCTAAAGACATAATGGGTGTTTTAAAGTCTTATAACATTTTTTCGTCTTGCAAATTCTTTCCAAGGAGATGACTTGCTTTCAAGCTTTTGTCCATTTCCACCTAATTTCTGCAATTTCTCGCTATAGTCGAGATAAGCAACAAGAAGGGCGATGTCTTCGCAATAATCAGAGCAATCATCATCTGACATTAAGAAGTCCATATTCTCTTCAATAAAGTGGGTGTCGTATTTGCCTTGAACAAAATCATCGGCTTCCATTATCCTGGAAACAAAAGGAATTGATGTTTTAACTCCTGTTATTTTGTATTCGTAAAGTGCGCGTTTCATGCGTTCAATTGCCTCCTGACGAGTTGGCGCCCACGATATAAGTTTTGAGATCATAGGATCGTAATGGAAAGGGATTTCATAACCCTCATATACATATCCATCGGTTCTAATTCCCAGCCCAAGCGGTTCAGAAATGTTTTTAACAACTCCCGGGCACGGCATGAAATTATTCTTGTGATCCTCAGCGTATATGCGACATTCAATTGAATGGCCGTTCTGTCTTAAATCTTCTTGTTTGAAAGGTAGTGCTAATCCATTGGCCACATTTATTTGAGCTTTTACCAAGTCAATTCCTGTTACACGTTCGGTAATTGGATGCTCTACCTGCAAACGTGTATTCATTTCAAGAAAATAAAAATTCAGGTTATTGTCAACGAGAAATTCAACTGTTCCGGCGCCAACATAGTCAACTGATTTGGCAGCGTCGATTGCCCTTTGGCCCATCTCTTCTCTCAGTTCAGGAGTCATTAATGGGGAAGGGGTTTCTTCAACAACCTTTTGATGGCGACGTTGTACAGAACATTCACGTTCGAATAAATGAACATAGTTACCATGCTCATCGG
This sequence comes from uncultured Carboxylicivirga sp., assembly GCA_947503525.1. Classification (GTDB taxonomy): domain Bacteria; phylum Bacteroidota; class Bacteroidia; order Bacteroidales; family Marinilabiliaceae; genus Carboxylicivirga. Next base: position 397,857 of record CANNEA010000003.1, read on the forward strand.
CCATAATCTGAAACTCTATGTGATGCGGACCTTCAATGTATTTTTCGATATAAACTGCATCATTGGCAAAGGACGATTTGGCTTCTGATTTTGCCATTTCGTAAGATGAGATCACGTCTTTTTCATCACGAACAAGGCGCATACCTTTTCCACCGCCACCTGCACTAGCTTTAATCATTACAGGATAACCTATTTCTTTGGCAACTTCTTTAAGTCGTTCATTGCTATTAATGTTTTCTTCAGTTCCTGGTACTACTGGAACTCCAGACTTCATCATCAATTCACGAGCTGTTAGTTTATCGCCCATGGTATTGATGGCATGAATTGATGGTCCGATAAAAATAATACCGGCATCAGCTACTTTTTGAGCAAAAACCGCATTTTCGGATAGGAAACCATAACCTGGATGTATGGCGTCAGCCTTGGTCGTTTTAGCGACTTTCAATATGTTATCAATATTAAGATAACTTTCAGCAGAACTTGCAGGACCAACGCAATATGCTTCATCGGCATATCTAACGTGCATAGCATTACGATCTGCTTCAGAAAAAACAGCAACGGAGGCTATACCCATTTCGCGGCACGAGCGCATAACTCTTACGGCGATTTCCCCACGGTTGGCGACTAATACTTTTTCAATCATAATGGTAATAAGGATTTCTTCTTGAGCATAATTGCTCTGGTATATAAAAAATTAAAGTGTCTTTTGTTCTAATTAAGAATAAAAGACCCGTGTGTCTGGAATGCAAAAATGCCATTAATATTCAATTTTACAAATATTTTCAGGGTATTGTGTGGAATCATTATAAATAACGAGTAGGTAAAACTACTCGTAAGGTCGATGGTTATTATTCTATATCTTTGGAATTCTAATCTGATTAATCTTTACTATTATGCTGAATAAAAAAGTTGAAGAAGCACTAGTCAATCAAATCGAGAAAGAAGCTTATTCTTCCAATCTATATCTTGCAATGGCTGTTTGGGCCGATACAAATGGATTTGAAGGAACGGCGAAATGGTTTTACGCTCAGGCGGACGAAGAAAGAATGCATATGCTTAAATTCATAAAATATGTGAATGAAAGAGGTGGGCATTCGGTTATTCCTTCAATTGAGCAACCTCCTGCAGATTTTAAGGGTATGACTGAAGTATTTGCTCAAACCTTAGAACATGAGCAATATGTTTCAAGTTTGATTAATGACATTGTAGGTGTTTGTGTTGAGGAGAGGGATTTTACCACTCAAACCTGGATGCAATGGTTCGTTAATGAGCAAATAGAAGAAGAAGCATCTGTTGCGGCAATTAATGACAAGTTAAGATTACTTGGCGATCATAACCTTTACATGTTTGATCGTGATATAATGGGCATGCGTGGAGCGATGCCGGCAAGTGCAGAGTAAGACAATAACTCATTATAAAAAAGCCCCTAAACGGGGCTTTTTTTATTAGTGCTTTATCGTATGCAATATTTGCTCTTCTTTTGTGGTTTCATCACCCGATAGGGTAATTGCCGTTTCAATAATGGCTAAATGAGAATAGGCTTGAGGGAAATTACCCAACATTCTTCGGGTATTAAAATCCAGATCTTCACTGAATAGTCCCAAATGATTAGAGGATTCCAATAGATCATTAAACTTTCTGGTCGCCTCATCTTTTAAGCCTATTTTATACAGACTGTTAATCAACCAGAATGAACAAATGGTAAAGGCAGATTGCGGTTCACCAAAATCATCTTCATTTTTATACCTAAACATCAGTCCTTTATACTCCAATTCTTTTTGAATAGCCAGCACCGTCTTTTTATAGCGCTGATCATCAGCTTTAATAAAGCCATATCCTTCCATCAATAACACCGAAGCGTCTAAATCATCGCTGCCATAGGCTTGAGTGAACGCATGTTTAGTATCCGACCAGGCATTACGATGAATATCTACTTCAATATCATCTTTTAAAATACTCCATTCTTTTGAATAGCTGTCTCGTCTTAATAAATTGGCAATCTTTTGAGCTCTGTCAATGGCTACCCAGCATAAAACCTTGCTAAATGTAAAGTGCTTGCCTTCACTTCGTATTTCCCAAATACCTTTGTCAGGCTCTTGCCAGTTTTCATCAACAATCTTAACAATGTTTCGAACGATGGTCCATAAATCTTCGCTTCGTTCCAATGTTGTAGGATATAATTGAAAATACTGCCAAATAACATCCATTAAAATACCATAGATGTCGTTTTGCTTTTGAACATAGGCCGCATTACCCACTCTTACCGGCTTACTCCCTTCGTATCCTTCAAGATGCTCTAATTCAAATTCATGTAGATTTTTTTCTCCATGGATACCATACATTATCTGCATCTTTTCTCCTTTATCAGGCATCAGATTGATGATGAAATCCAAATAACGTTCTACAATACGAGTGTGTCCCAATTGAGTCATGATATTCACAACCATTGATGCGTCTCTAATCCAACAAAAGCGATAATCCCAGTTTCGCACTTCTCCAATGGTTTCAGGGAGAGAAGTGGTTAGTGCAGCTAAAATTGCTCCTGACTTTTGATAATTCAGTAACTTAAGAGTTAGAGCACTGCGTATTATTTCATTCTCGTACTTTTTATAGGTTGTGGTACGTTCCGACCAGTTTAACCAATATATTTTGGTGCGCTGATGTTTTAAATACGTTCTTGAAGTCGTTTGCTTAAGTAATTTTTGGTTATAACTTAATAACAAAAACTCACTGTCTTTTATTGTTATGCTTTTCGAATCAACAATGCTTTGTTTATTCAATGATGAATAAAGATAGATTGAATCATATTCACCATCAGTGGTATACGCCTTTATGTATTCATCATGAATATTTATGGCTGTTGGATGTTCGGCGTATTCCAATCGAGGATTAAAATCTACGACAATTTCAACGGAACCAGAAATATGTTTTATGTATCGGATAATATCCGGTGGAGTATAATATTTTCCGTTTTCGTTCTGAAATCGTGGCATAAAGTCATGGATTTCAATTTCACCCGTGGCACATTTAAATTTCGTAACCAATATATTGGTTTTGGAAATATAAAATTGCTCCGTGGTGTGTTCATCCACTGGCTTAATGCTGAAATAACCACCTTTTTTTTCGTCCAATAACTTGGCAAAGGTTGAAGGTGCTGCGAAATGAGGCAAACAAAGCCATTCAACTGCTCCTGTTTCTGATACCAAGGCTGCGCTTCGGCAATTGCCAATTATACCATAATTAAGGTTCTTCATAGACATGGGCTATTGATATTTTATTCTTAATCGTCTTTACAGAGATATAACCGATAAAGGTGTATCTTTGCTTAAGAACTGCGAAAAAAAACTATTTTTATTTAATTTGCTATTTTTTCTTACAATTCTTGATGAATTTGTATGTATTAGTTTTAAACCTAAATTTAATGTATGCCAAAACTTCACATTGTTGCCAATAGACTTCCTTATAGTATTTCGAAACAAGATAATGAATATCAGTTAATTGAGAGTGTAGGTGGCTTAGCTACTGGTATGAAATCTGTTTATACCGAATATGGTGGCAAGTGGATTGGGTGGTCAGGGTTAAATTCTGATGATCTGAATCCAAAAGAAGCTGCAGAGATAGATGCACTGCTTGAAGAAAAAGGATGTGCCACTGTGCCCTTGAGCGAAAATGATATTTTAGAATATTACGAAGGTTTTAGTAATAAAACCATATGGCCTTTGTTTCATTACTTTACGCAGTATGTTGATTATTCGCCTGAAAACTGGGAAACGTATAAGCGCGTCAACCAAAGATTTGCTGATCGTGTATTGGATGTTTGTGAAGAAGGTGATACGGTGTGGGTTCATGATTATCAATTGCTTCTTGTTCCTGAGATGATAAAATCAAAGAAGCCTGGAGTTACCGTTGGTTTCTTCCTACATATTCCGTTTCCTTCGTATGAGGTGTTTAGAATTTTGCCTTGGAGAATGGAGCTTCTTTCAGGTATGTTAGGTGCCGATTTATTAGGATTTCACATTTATGATTACGAACGCCATTTTATAAGTTCTGTTCGTCGACTTCATGGCTATGAAATTAACTTCAATCAAATTCATGCTGAAGAACGAATTATAAAAGTAGATGCCTACCCAATGGGTATCGACTATGATAAATTTAGTAAAGCTTCAACTGCAGTGATGCAGAAAACTATTCATGAACGATCGGATCTTCATAAAGAACTGGAGAAGTATTTTATGGTTTCGCCTGATCGTCGTTTGATATTATCCATCGACCGATTGGATTATTCAAAAGGAATTCCACAACGCCTAAAGGCCTTTGGTAAGTTTTTAGAGAAGTATCCCGATTTTAGAGGTAAAGTTACCATGATAATGTTGGCTGTACCAAGTCGCGGACATGTTGAAGAATATCAATTGTTGAAAAAAGAAGTTGATGAGTTGGTTGGTAAGATCAACGGAGAATTTGGAAGTGTTAACTATGCGCCAGTATGGTATTTCTATAGGGCTTTACCTTTTGAAAACCTTGTAGAATTATACAATACATGTGATGTGGCTTTAATTACGCCATTGCGAGATGGAATGAATCTGGTTGCTAAGGAATATGTTGCATCAAGAAATACACAGACTGGTGTAATTGTACTAAGTGAAATGGCCGGAGTAAGTAAAGAAATGGGAGAGGCCATTACCATTAATCCAATTAATGAAGATGAAATTGCGGAGGCGCTGAACACAGCTTTAACTATGCCTGTTGAAGAGCAGAAGGAGCGCATGAAATATCTTCAGAATCGTATTCAGCGTTATTCCATATTTAAATGGGCTGGCGATTTTGTTCAGGATTTGGATAAAGTTAAGTTGTTACAAAAGGAATATTTGGCGAAGAAAATTACAAGTTCTGTTTATAATGAGATTGAAGCCAAATATAAAAAGGCAAAGAACAGAGCCATTTTCCTTGATTATGATGGAACATTAACACCATTTCATAAAAACCCACTGGAAGCGTCACCAAATGAAGAATTATTTGATATTCTCAAGAAATTGATTGCTGATGAGAAAAATACAGTAACTATAATCAGTGGTCGTGATCGCTATACTCTGGAGAAATGGTTTGCTGATGTGCCTATTAATTTAATTTGTGAGCATGGTGTTTGGTTACGAAAATTGGGAGAAGATTGGCAGACGCTGACAAGTGTGAATAATGACTGGATGCCTATGATTCGTCCTATATTGGAACGTTTTGTGGATAGAACACCAGGATCTTTTATCGAAGAAAAGAATTATTCTCTTGTATGGCACTATCGTAAGGCTGAACCGGATCAAAGCTTAATCAGGGCCAATGAATTGAAAGACGAACTTCTGGGAATGGTAGGTAATCTTAATCTGGAGATAATGGAAGGAAGTAAGGTTATTGAGGTTAAGAATGGTGGAATAAACAAGGGTATTGCTGCTCTTCAGTTTATTAAAAATAAGAAGTACGATTTTCTTACAGCCCTTGGTGATGATTGGACAGATGAATTTATGTTTAAAGAATTGCCAAAGGAAGCCATATCAATTAAGGTTGGATTAAAAAGAACAGCAGCTGCTTATAAGTTAGAATCTGTTGATGCGGTTCGAGATTTTCTTAAGAAATTAGGTGATAATTAAGAGAGATTAATAATATTAAAAATAAGCCCCGATTGAGTTCCAATCGGGGCTTTATTGTTTGTGTTAGTATTTATTCCCAACCACCTCCGAGTGCCTGGTATAATTTTATATGCGCTGACAGCAATTTCTGTCTGTTTTCAGCTAAACCAATCTGAGCATCAAAGGCCTGTCGTTGGCTTTCAAGATATTCAATGTAACTGGCAATTCCTTTGTCATAGCGTTCCGAAGAAAGAAAAGTCGCACTTAAAGATGCTTTAACATGTTGCTGAATGGCATGTTCTTCTTCTTTAAGAGTTGATATTTCTATCAATAAATCGGCCACTTCCTTAAATGCATTTAAGGCAACGTTTTGATAATTGTAAACAGCTGCTTCCTTTTTACTTCGTTCTGCTTTAACACGGTTTGCATTTTGGTTCCAATGAAAGAGTGGTCCCAGTAAGCTACCACCCACATTCCAGGCGGCACCAGCGCTGGTTAAAGTAGATAAATCATCACTAGCTCCACCAAGCATGCCGGTTAAACTAAAAGACGGAAAGCGATTAGCCTGAGCTACACCAATCATGGCATTTTGAGCTACCAACTCTTGTTCTGCAAGCAGTACATCAGGTCTGCGTTCAAGAATATCTGCTGGTATCCCAACAGGAATTTCAGGTATAGTGGTTATATCCTCCAACTTGGTACTTGATATAAGCTCCTTTGGATTTTCACCAAGAAGAACGCTCAAAGTACTTTCCGCATGAGCCGCTAAGCGCTTATAAAGCGGTATGGAAGTTGCGGCTATTGCCCGTTGTATTTGAGCATGGTTTAAATCAATCTCAGGTATGATCCCTGCATCAAACCTTTGTTGAATCAGGTTTAACGAACTGTCTCTAATGGCGTAAGTAGATTCTGAAATGTACTGCTTTTCCTTATATTCCAATATTTGAAAATATGTAGTTGCAACAGCGGTAACAAGCGAAAGTTTAAGTGATGATAAACCATATTCAGAACCAAGATACTGAGCCTTTGCGGCCTCATTTAATCGGCGATATTTACCCCAGAAATCCAATTCCCAACTGGCTTGTGCTCCAATAACAAAGTTGTTAGTTGGAGAATCCGTTTTCATAAAATTGAAATTACCGCGTTGTGCCTGACCCGTAACGCCAAATTTTGGTAACAATTCAGCTTTCTGAATGGATAACTGAAACATAGCAGCCTGCACTTTTTCTGCAGTGGCTAGAACGTCATAGTTATTTTCCAAAGCCGTTTTAATTAATGTATCCAATATTGGGTCATCAAAAACAGCCCACCATTTAAGTGAGTTATTAAATGTTGTATCGCCCTCGGAGAATCGAAATTCCTGAGGCGAATTCATTTCAGGACGAGAATAATTTTTGCCCATTTTACAGCTGCCCATCACCAATAAAATAATGGTTAGTGTAAAGGAAATTTTATAGATATGTTTCATCATGATTCTTTCTTTTCTTCGGTCAATGCTCTTTTCTCTTCGTACTTTCCGAGTTTACCAATTAACACGAAAAACATCGGATATAAGAATATACCTAATATGGTTGCTAAGGTCATTCCACCCAATAATGCCATTCCCATAACTTTTCTGGATTCGGCTCCAGATCCGGTTGCTATCACCAAAGGAAATACACCCAGAATAAATGAGAATGCGGTCATTAATATTGGTCTAAAACGCGATTTGGCTGCTTCTATGGCTGCATCAAACAGGCTTAAACCTCTATCAAATTCTTCCTTTGCAAATTCAACAATCAGAATGGCGTTCTTAGCAGCCATACCAATTAGCATTACAAAGGAGACCTGCGCGAAAATATTATTCTCAAATGTCGGACTAAAGAATCGTGACACCCACAAAGCAAACAAAGCTCCAAATATTGCAAATGGTGTTCCAAGTAGTATACTAAACGGTAATGACCAACTTTCATATTGCGCAGCAAGAATGAGGAAAACAAAGAGTAAAGAGAATGTAAGGATCGTGCTGAGTGATCCCGAGGCCTTTTTCTCTTGAAATGACATCGCATTCCAGGCATACCCCATATCCAAAGGAAGCACTTCCTCTGCAACTTCTTCCAGAGCCGTCATGGCCTGAGCAGAAGTGAAACCTGGTGCCGGTGCTCCGGTTATTTCAACTGAGCGATACAGATTAAAACGATTGGTGTATTCTGCACCTGAAATAGGCTCAATTGTAGCTAAAGTAGCTAATGGAACCATTTCTCCTTCACTATTTCGTATGAAGAAATTATTTATGTCATCTTCTGACATTCTATATTGGTTCTCAGCCTGAATATAAGTTTTGTACAATCGCCCAAAACGAGTAAAGTCATTAACATATGCACCTCCCATAAATGCTCCGACTGTGGTGTATAAATCATTTAGATTAATGCCCATTTTAAGCGCTTTTTCCCTGTCAATGTTCATGAAGCGCTGTGGTACATTGGCCTGAAAAGTTGTAAAGGCATTTCCTATCTCAGGACGATCATTAGCGGCTTTCATAAATTTTCCAGCATTTACAGCAAGGTAGTTAGGATCATTTCCACCTTTATCCTGAAGCATTATACTAAAGCCTGAACCATTTCCAAGACCGGGAATAGCAGGAGGTCCGAAAGCAAAAGCCTGAGCTCCTTTGATTTTTTGAGCCAATTGAATGTTAACTGCCTGAACTACTTCTTTGGCTGTTTTATCCCGGTCGTCCCAATTTTTCAAACTGGCAAACATGAAACCAGAGTTGGAGGACATGGCACCCGATAATAAACTAAAACCCGTAGCATTGGTAACATATTCAATCTCCGGCATAGACATTAATATGTCTTCAATATCCCTTGCAATTGCATCTGATCTTTGTAGAGAAGACGCATCAGGTAATTGCATGTTAACAAAAAAGTAGCCCATGTCTTCTTCCGGAATAAAACCTCCAGGAACAAGTTTTCCAAATAATCCGGCACCTGCCGTTAACACGATTAAAAAGATAACGCCACGTTTTATTTTTCTGGTGAATATAGTCGTGTAATTCATGTATGAATCCGTCGACTTACCCATCCACTTATTAAACGCACCAAAGAACTTCCCTAACAAACCTTTATATGGTTTAGGGGCTTTCAGTAGGAGAGCCGATAGGGCAGGACTTAAAGTTAAAGCATTAACAGATGATACAATTACCGATACTACAATGGTGATGGCAAACTGTTGGTATAGTTGTCCCGTGATTCCGGCCATACCTGCAACAGGAATAAATACCGCAATTAATACCAGAGTTGTAGCAATTACTGGAGCAGTTACCTTTCGCATTGCATCTAATGTGGCTTCTTTTGAAGTCATGCCTTTGGCTATATTCACCTGCACGGCTTCTACCACTACAATGGCATCATCAACAACAATTCCGATTGCAAGAACCAAACCAAGTAAGGATAATACATTAATGGTGAATCCTAATAATGGGAAGAAGATGAATGCACCAATTAATGATACCGGAATGGCAATTGTAGGAATTAATGTTGCACGCCAGTCCTGGATAAAGATAAATACTACCAATATCACAAGAATTAAGGCAATGATTAAAGTTTCAATAATATCATTAATACCAGCGGTGATAGGTTCGGTTGAATCAATTGAAATATCGTATTTAACACTTTCAGGAAATGCTTTGGATAGATTTTCAATTTCACTTTTTACCTGATTTGCCAGTTCTACAGCATTAGATCCCGGAGCCTGATATAAGGCAATAATTGAACAGGTTTCTTTATTTAATCGGGTAAAAGCACTATAGGTTTCAACACCAAGTTTTATTTCCGCAACATTTTTTAGTTTCACCTGCGAACCATCAGCTAAAGTACGAACAACAATCTCACCAAAAGCCTCAGGAGAATTAAAACGTTCCGGCATACGAACAGTGTACGTAAATTCTGTTCCTGCCGGTGCCGGTTCAGCACCAAATTTACCACCAGGCACGATAACGTTCTGCTGATTAATGGCATTTAATATTTCAGGAACAGTTAAGCCCATTGTGGATAGTTTATCCGGTTTAATCCATATACGCATGGAGTAATCAGATGCACCCATCACATTAACACGTCCCACTCCTTTAATACGAGCTAGTTGATCCTTGATGTTAATAAGAGCATAGTTACCCAGAAAATCCTGATCATATCTGCCATCAGAGGTCAGAGTTACCAGCATTAAAATATTAGGTAATGATTTTTCAGTTGTAACACCATATTTCTTCACCGACTCAGGTAGTTTGGCAGTTGCTGCAGATACTCTGTTTTGTGCCAAAACCGTATTCATATCCGGATCCGTTCCTACATCAAATGAGATATCAATAACCATTGTACCATCATTTGCATTGGTTGATTTCATGTAAATCATGTTATCAACTCCGTTAATCTGCTGCTCTAATGGAGTGGCCATTGACTCCTCAACATTTACAGCATTGGCTCCCGTATAGGTTCCTCGTACCTGAACAATGGGAGGAGTTAAGTTAGGGTATTGCTCAATAGGCAAGCCAATAACTGATACCATACCAACAATAATAATTACAATGGCAATTACCATCGCTACAATTGGCCGGTGTACAAAAAAGTTTCCTTTGTTTTCTGACATCTGGCTTATTGTTTATCGTTTGAAAATTGGCTTTTAAAATCAATGATTTCTGGCTCGATGGTTATGCCGTTAGCTACTTTTTGTAAAGCATCAATCACTATTTTTTCACCAGCTTGTAATCCTTCTTTAACCACCCAGAAATCCTTTACACGTTCTCCAAGTACTAATTGTCTTGATTCAATCTGATTGTCTTTGTTAACAACAAATACCGAATGTTGTCCTTGCAGCTCTTTTATGCATCGTTGAGGAACGACCAGGTAACCACCTTCCTCACTAAATTCTATTCTAACCTTTGCATATTGTCCAGGCCTTACAATCTGATCAGGATTTGGAAATGATGCTTGTACTAAAATTGCTCCTGTACTTGCATTAACTCCTCTATCGATAAAATTGATCACACCGGGGTAAGCATGCAATGAACCATCCGAAAGTATCAATTCAATTACATCTGCTCTTTCTTTAGTTTTCACCGCATTCTCATCCGTATTCTTTTTCCTTTCAACATTCAGGCGAGCAATGATTAAATATTGATTCTCAGGAATGAAAAATTCAACATTAATATTGTCTAACCTGGAAACGGTATTCAATATAACCGGATTAGGTGATTTACCCACATATTCTCCTTCTTTAGCCAGTGTTTTACCAATTATGCCGCTTATGGGAGATTTGATTTTAGTGTAACCCAATTGAATTTCAGCCATACGCAACTCGGATTTGGCAGCACTAACGGCTGCCTTGGATGCATCAAAAAGAGCAACTGCAGCATCATAATCCGATTGACTAACGGCATTTGTTTTAGCCAGAGGTTCATATCTATTCAAATCACTTCTAGCTTTAACAAAGCCCGTTTGCGCTTCTGCCAAGACACTGTTTCTTGCAGCTACTTCTGCTTCGAATGGTTGAGAATCTATAGAGTATAAAAGTTGACCCTTTGTTACCTCTAGGCCTTCACTAAAATGTATGCCTTCAAGATAACCATCTACTCGTGCTCGAATTGGAATGTCTTTAAAGCCATAGACATTACCAACGAATTCAACATGCATTGGAATATCCTGCTTTTCAACGGTAATAACCGTAATTTTTTGAGCAACTTGGTTTTGTTTCTCTTTATTTGATGAACAATTAACAATAAAAAAAGAGAATAAGATCAAACTAGCCAATCTCACGTGAAGTAATTTTTTCTTCATGGTTTAAGTATTAACGGGAATTAGATTATTATGTATTAGAATCCTGATATTTATCCATAGCATGACAAAAGTTGAAATGGATAGAATGTCTGAAAATATTGTCGTTTTACTTTTTGTGTTAAGCAATATAGAAAAAAAAAATATTTAATCAACGCGATTGTGTAACAGTAAAGGATTAAGACGTGATATTGTTTTATATTTATACTAATTATTTAACACTTGCCTTTAAATAATCTTTTGAAGGGTAAAAAGTAATTGTATGGAAAATTTAGCAAAAATTAAAAATCCTTTCATTAATCATAAAGGAGATAGTTACAATTGTTTTGGTTGCTCGCCACAAAATATAAATGGTTTATTAATGGAGTTTTATTCTGATGGGGATAAACTATATTCTGAATGGAAGCCTGATAAACAATTCGAAGGATACCAAAATGTTATTCATGGCGGTATTCAGGCAACTATAATGGATGAAATTGCCAGTTGGACAGTTTATGCTTTACTCGATACTGCAGGTGTTACCGAAAAGATGGAGGTTAATTATCACAAACCGCTTTATTTATCTCAGGGAAATATATCAATCGTGTCAGTTGTAAAACAAAAGGATGAAAAAAAGGCTGTTCTTTTTGTGGAGATAAAAAATACCAAAAATATTGTTTGCAGTTCTGCAGAGATTACATATTATTTGTTTCCATCAAGAATTGCGAAGGCTAAATATAATTACCCTGGTAAAGATGCGTTCTGGAAATAAAAAAATGCCCCGCTCTTAAAGGAAAGAATTTGAACGGGGCAAGGGGAAAACAACCTGTCTGGAAAGATGAAGCTAAGATATATAAAAAGAGTACATGGTCGTGATAGCCTAATGGTCCTTTGTGATGAACGGAGCTTTTTGGTAGGTTAAATTGGTTAATAAATCCATTAATGTAAAAGGAGTACTTAATTCTCCGCGTCTTCCCATATTGATCTTTAAAAGTTAGTCATGTTTATAATGTCTGGATATTAAAGGACATACCACCTAAGCTCATTCTCTATTGTTCTTCATTTTGTAAATTTCTTACACCACCTAACATTGTTACATCTATTTGATTTTAGATAGGCTTTGTATTGCTGCAGAAGTAATTTTAGCTAGCCTTTCATATTTAGATTTAGGTCAATGTCATTTTTCATTTTAGCATATGTAGATATTGCATTAAATAATTTATATAATGCAAACGCTTGCATTATATAAATATTTCATCAATATTTGTTGCATGAAATTATTGTCGGTTTAACCTAAATTAATTGAAATGAAAAATCAACGAAGTCTATTGAGGCTTACAAAAACATGGATGCCTTTGGTGTGTGCAAGGTCTTTGATGGTCCTCATGTTTTTATTTGTTGCATCATTGGGGCAATTGCAAGCTCAAGATGTGAAAACTGTAAGTGGTAAAGTAATTGATGCAAAAGACGCTTTGCCTATTCCTGGTGTGAGTGTGGTTGTAAAAGGCACTACCAACGGAACCATAACAGATATTGATGGGATATATAACCTATCAGTTCAGCAAGGAGATGTTCTTGTATTTTCCTTTATAGGGATGACTGCTGAAGAGGTAGTTGTGGTGAATGAAACACATGACGTTGCCATGCATGCGGACATAACGGATCTGAATGAGGTTGTTGTAGTCGGTTATGGAGTTCAAAAGAAATCAGACTTAACAGGTGCAATTTCAACTGTTAAGCCGGAAGAATTGGTAAAGCGAGATGTTGCAACGGTTGATCAGGCATTACAAGGTCAAATGGCCGGAGTGACTGTTACGCAAGGATCAGGCACGCCGGGTGAATCTCCAAATATATCCATCAGGGGGCTTGGTTCCTTAAATAATACATCGCCGTTATATGTGGTAGACGGCATGATGCTTGATGATATTTCACATATCAATGCAAAAGACATTGAATCACTTCAGGTATTAAAGGATGCATCTTCTTCTGCGATATATGGTTCAAGGGGTGCAAATGGTGTAATTATTATCACTACGAAAAAAGGTAAAGAAGGACAAGGTAAAGTAATGCTTACCGCGTACTATGGGATACAAAACTTTGCACATACGCCTAAGTTGACTAAAGCAAGTGATTGGGCCATGCTTAACAATGAGGCTCAATTGGCGGCAGGTTTAGATCCGAATTTTGCAAACCCGGCCGAATTGGGTGATGGTACGGATTGGTTAGGTGCAATTACCAACGAAAATGCACCAATTCAAAGTTATGATTTATCCTTTTCCGGTGGAACTGAAAAAAGTACATACTTTATAAGTGGATCTTATTTTAATCAGGAAGGAATTGTCAATAAAACAAACTATGACAGATTATCGGTTCGTATAAATTCGGAGCACAAGGTAAAGGAATGGTTAAAAGTGGGAGAAAACGTTACGGTTACTTCTTCCAATCAAAGTACTGTTCTGGAAGGGGATGAGTGGAATAATTTGTTAATTACACCATTAAATATCGAGCCAACAACGCCCGTTTATAACGAGGATGGATCCTATGGAGCATCTGGAAATCAGGTAAACAATCCGGTAGCTGCTATCGATAACACTTTCAATGACGATAGTTCATTTCGTGTGTTGGGTAATATATATGCCGACCTTAACTTGATGAAAGGATTAGTTTTCAAAACTAATTTTGGAGCCAATTTTGCCTTTAATAAAAGTAACAATTACAACCCTATTTATTTTGTTTCGCTAACAGATAGAAATGAGATGAATAGTTTATTTAATGGGCATGATAATGAAACCTCTTTATCATGGACTAATACCTTAAATTATACCAAGACATTTGGTTCAGATCATGATATAGCAGCAACAATTGGGACTGATTATTACGACCAGACCTTTGAATGGGATGGTCTGACTGTTACTGATTTTCCAACGGATGAAGAAGAGTATAGGATAATAAGTAATTCTCGAAATGCGCATCAGGGAACAACATATGGTTCATTGTTTGAAAATCGACAAATCTCATATTTAGCGCGAGTAAATTATTCATATGCTGGCAGATATTTAGTGACGGCTAACTTTAGAGCGGATGGGTCTTCCAAATTTGGGTCTTCTGAAAAATGGGGGTATTTCCCATCGTTTTCGGCAGGTTGGAGAATTGTTGAAGAAGGTTTTATGGAAGGCGTTGAATGGGTTAGTAATTTGAAGTTGCGTGCAGGCTGGGGACAAATTGGTAATCAAGGTGCAATACCGGCATATACGCAAACTACTCTGGCTACTGCCGGGCAGAATTACGTCTTTGGAATTCCTCGCACCATCATTAGTGGAACGGCTTTTAGGGGTGTAGGTAACGACGAAATTAAGTGGGAGACGGTAGAGTCTACCAACTTAGGTTTGGACTTTGGATTCTTTCGGGGAAAATTATCAGGTAGTTTCGAGTATTATGTGAAAAATACCAGAGATATGTTATTGATGCCTCCAACGCCTTCTCAAACAGGTATTGAAGAATATCCTTGGCAGAATTCAGGAGAAATGAAAAACAATGGAATTGAATTGGCTTTAAACTGGCAAGATAATGTTGGTGGTTTTAAGTACGCCATTGGTGGAAATATCACAACCATCAATAATGAAGTGGTTAGTCTGGGCTCATCTTCTCATATTGATGACAATGATTTCCGTAGTTCTGGATTTATAAATCGTACTGTAGTAGGTCGTCCAATTTCCAATTTTTATGGATTAGTAGCGGATGGATTATTTCAAAATCAGGATGAGATTAATGCTTATT
This sequence comes from uncultured Carboxylicivirga sp., assembly GCA_947503525.1. Classification (GTDB taxonomy): domain Bacteria; phylum Bacteroidota; class Bacteroidia; order Bacteroidales; family Marinilabiliaceae; genus Carboxylicivirga. The sequence goes on from CANNEA010000003.1 coordinate 413,035, forward strand.
ATGCCAATGCATCCGGGGGTATTCCTTCAAATATAAAGCCAGGTGATATTCGATATCGCGATACAGATGGTGATGGAGAATACGATTACGACTTTATTGGAAGTCCAATTCCGGAATTAAATTATGCTATAAATGGCAGTTTATCCTACAAAGGGATTGATTTTAACTTTTTACTTAATGGGGTTTATGGCTTGGATGTGTATAATGGCCCAGGTTATTATCAGTTGAGTTCAATGGCCTATTGGAATACGGCAGAAGAGATGTTGAATCGCTGGACAGGTGAGGGGTCTACAAATAATCCAAGGCATGCACGAATGAACGCCAAAGATTCTCATAATACACGAATTTCAAGTAGATATGTTGAAGATGGTTCTTACTTAAGAATTCAAAATGTTCAATTGGGGTATACCTTGCCTCAAAGTGTAGTTCAAAAAATTAAACTTGAGAGTTTAAGGTTTTATGTGAGTGGTCAGAATCTATACACTTTTACGGAGTATACAGGATATGATCCGGAAGTTGGTGGGTATGGAACGGCAATTGGCTTAGATAGGGCAACTTATCCGGTGCCACGCACAATTACATTTGGTATGAATTTGAGCTTCTAAGCTGAACGTAAATGGCAACATATTTAAAAATACAACAATGAAAAAAATAAATATAATAAGCTTAAGCCTGTCAATCTTGTTATTGCTGGGATCGTGTTCGCAGGATTTATTAGATACGCCTGCGCCAAATATATCTGATCAATCATTTTTCAGTTCTGATGAGGCTGCATTTGACGCCTTAGTTGGAGCTTATGATCCATTAGCCAGATATAACTACACTCAAATTCATGAGTGGATGATTGGAGACGTTGTTTCCGACGACGCTGAAAAAGGTGGAGAAGGTCCAAGTGACTGGGCCGAATGTCAGGATTTAAAGGATTTTAAAGCTAATGCCGAAAACTCAATTTTAGCTGGGCGTTGGAGTGAACCATATGTTGGAATCAATCGTGCTAATAAGTTAATTGCTGGTATCGAAGGCAATGAAAACATATCTAAGGCAATTCAGGATCGTTATATTGCTGAGGCAAAATTTTTAAGGGCATGGTATCACTTTCATCTTCTAAAAGTTTTTGGCGGCGTGCCAATTGTGACTTCTGTTTTACAGCCTTCCGAATTTATGTTGCCTCGTGAGACAGAGGATAAGGTTTATGCCCAAATAGAACAGGATTTAAAAGATGCCTCGGAGTTTTTGCCTACAAAAAATGATTTATTAAGCAGCGAAATTGGTCGTGCCACCAAAGGAGCAGCAGAGGCCTTTTTGGTAAAAATGTATGTGTTTCAAGCTAAGTGGTCTGAAGCTGCAGCATTGTCGGATAAGTTTATCAAAGATTATACCTGGTATGAGTTAGAAGAAAACTATTCGGATATTTTCACACCACTTGGTGAAAATGGATCGGAATCGATTTTTGAAATTCAATATTCTTTCATTGATGGAGATGGTAATTGGGGAGATGATAACGAAGGAAATGTAACGGCAATATATCAAGGTAGCCGTCAGTTATACAATGCTAAAGGTGAAATAGAAAGTGGCTGGGGCTGGGGATTTAACCTGCCTACCCATAATCTATATACAGCTTTTGAAGATGGTGATCCGCGTAGGGATGCAACCATTATAGATGATGGTGATGTGCTTTGGGCCGGAACTGATGATGAAGAAGTAATCTGTACTCAACATGTAAATAGCATTGGCTATTCCGATAGAGTTTATCATTCCAAGAAATACTATATCCCAAGGAGTGAGCGAAATGGCATGTCTGATTCGCCAAATAATTGGAGAGCTATTCGTTTTGCGGACTTATTGTTGTGGAATGCGGAAGCTCATGCTCATACGGGTGGAAATTGGCAGTATGGCGTTCAAGAAGTAAGAGCGCGTGTTGGATTGGGAGATTCTCCATATACTGATGGACTAGAAGCTGTTTATCATGAGCGAAGAGTTGAATTTGCAATGGAAGGCCATCGCTACTGGGACTTAGTGCGTACGGGCAGAGGTAATTTAATGCAAGGTTATTCAGATAATAAGCGCTACATGCCTATTCCTCAGGGAGAAATTAGCCTTAATCCTAATTTGGAGCAAAATCCATACTAATCAAACTGTAAATTTTTGAAAAATGAATAAAATAAGATATATCGCTTTAGTTATTCTTGCAGGATTCATATTTGCATGTACGCCTGATGTGGACATGCGAGATATGCCTGCACAATTGCCTGATGTGGCATTTAGTGTTGATAATACTGATCCTAATCAGCCTGTCTTAACAATTACAGATGAAACTGTTTTTAATGCCAACTGGTACTTTGAAGATGGAACGATGCTTCAGGGTTCAAGTGTGCAATGTTTTTATCCTTTAAAGGGGGATTATGCATTTACTCTGGTCGCCATGAATGGCAAAGGGCAGTCCGAAGGTGTCGGATCCGTAAATGTGCCTGAAAGTAATCCGGACATGGTATTTGGTATTCCTGAGTATGTGTCTCTTTGTGGAGAAAAGGAAGATAATGGTAAATACTGGGTATGGGATCAGGAGGAGCCTGGTGGTAACGTGTCGTACATGACAGCAAGTTATGATTGGCAAGAATTTTGGTGGAATCCATACACAGTGGGAGATGGTACTGCTGAAAATTTACCTGACTTATTGAATGAGATTAAGTTTGATTTGGTTGGAGGTTTTAATTTTACACGATTTGAATCTAAGGATAATGAGGCGGAAAAGGGAAGTTTTACTTTGAATCTGGATGCCATGACATTAAAGATTAATGGGGCCACTATTCCAAATTATGACGATCCAAATATTGATTCTGAGATTGCAGCAACGGGTCAATATAATATTCAGATATTAAGTGATTATGAATTGTTATTGTGGCAAGATCACCCTACAATGGGTTATGCCTGGGCCTGGAAATTTAAAGCTCGTGATTTACTTCCCCTTGATGATCCAATTTTTAAATTAGCAGGAGAAGAAGGTGAGGGTGGTAAAAGCTGGACCTTTGATCATAGTGGAGCTATGGGCTCATGTTATATGACTGCTGATTACGATTGGCAAGAGTCGTGGTGGTCGCCATATAGTACTTTAGAATCGATTCCCGAATATGATCACACGATTAAGTTTGATCTGGATTATAATTATACACATTTTGATGGAACAGGCACTGCTCTTGAAAATGGCACTTATGAATATGACCGAAAATCAGGTGAGATAACTTTGTCTGATGGACATATTCCAAATTATGAAGCACGTAATTCAGGTGAAGATGGTGATTCGAATTTGGATGCAGATGTTAGTGCAGCAGGTAAGTATATAATTCAAATTGTTGAAGATGATAAGCTGTTTATGTGGCAAGATCATGGTCCAAATAATGGAGGAGCTAATGATTATGGCTGGGCTTGGATTTTTATGCCGGCAGATAACTAGTCTAAAATTTCGATTTCTTAAATAAAGTGAGAGAGTGCTTGTCAATAGTCCGTTGATAAGCACTCTTTGTTTATGATTGTTTGTTGAAGAAAATGCTATGAGTGAGGTGATTGTTTATGCAGTAGCTGATAAGAAAAGATTTTTGTTTCTTTGTAAGAGATCAAGCAAATAATAAAGGATGGCCAAAAAAGAAGGTGCTAAAGGCGAAATTACAATAAATGATATAGCAAAGGAACTTAATATTGCTACATCAACTGTTTCCAGAGCATTAAATGATAGCAATAAGATAAGTGATGCAACTAAAAAAAAGGTGCAGGCTGTCGCTCAGGAAATGGGGTATGAGTTAAATTTGGTGGCTTCCAGTCTTTCGAAAAACAAGACTAATATTATCGGTGTAATTGTTCCTTCGATTAATAGTCAGTTCTTTTCCAAAGCCCTAAGTGCCATTCAGAAAGAGGCCAAGTTAGCTGGGTATAATGTAATTATTAGCCAAACCAATGAGAGCTTTGAGCAAGAAGTTGAAGTGCTGAAGGTTATGAATTCGGCTAGGGTAGATGGACTAATAGTTAGTTTAAGTATTGAAACCAAGTCGATAAGTCATTTTAACGCCCTTGTTAAAAAGAAGGTGCCGATCGCTATGTTTGATCGCGTAAATTATGATGTGCCAGGAGCCAAAGTGGTGGTTGATAATTATGAGGCTTCGTATAAAGCAACGGAGCATTTGGCTAAAATTGGTTGTAAAAGAATTGCACACCTGGCAGGTCCATTGGGCTGTAAAGTATTTGATGAGCGAGCTGATGGATTTAAGGATGCTTTGAAAAATAGTAATCTCGACCTGTATCCTCAGTTTTTATTATCCTGTGATTTAAGTGATAAAGATGCCAGAGAAGCTCTGCAAATATGGATGACGCAAAGTGAAAGGCCTGATGGTATTGTTGTATCAAATGCTTCCGCAGGTTTGGTTCTAACTGGTGCTGTTAAAAGTTACGGGATTTCAATTCCTGATAATTTATCTATTATCTCGCTTGGTAATGAACGTTGTAATGAATTAATGGTGCCTTCTCTGTCAGCTATTGATATGCCTGGAGAAGAGATGGGTAAAACGGTCACTAAAAAACTCCTTAAGCAAATTGATTCCAAAACAATAGATGATTCGATAGTTGTAAAGCCTTTTCGTTTATTAATTAGAAATTCAACATTTAAAAAGGCCTGATCAGCTTTCTTCCTTTACTTTTCTTATAGAATATACATTGTGATGTAATAGTAGTGGCTTGGATTAGTAGTCCATCAGCTGTCAGCGTCAATTATTATTCTGCTATAATTGTTAATGAAAATTAATTATGCAAATATATAATGCAACCGCTTGCATTAATCAAATATTAACTGCATTTTTACATCGTCAATATTAGGATTCATATATTAAATATTTATTCGATGCAGCTATTTAATCTAAAACACAATCTCTTTATTCTATTATTATTAACCATCATTTCGTGTAAGCCCATGGAAGATAAATTTAAAACGATAAGTTTAAATGAAGGATGGCAAATTCAATCATCTGAAATAGTAACTGAATCAGGGGACATAATAAGTGAAGCGGAATTTGAATCAGGTTCCTGGATAAGCGGTGATATACCTGCTACGGTTATTTCTATATTAAGACAAAATGGTGAATATGCCGATATGTTTGTTGGTGATAATATTGAAGCCATTGATAAGGAGCGGTTTAAAAAAGTATGGTGGTATCGTAAAGATTTTGAGGTTCAAAAGCAGGAAGGATCATTCTATCAATTACGTTTCGAAGGTCTTAATTACAAAGCCAATATTTGGGTGAATGGGAAGTTAGTGGCTGGAAGTGATATCATTGAGGGTGCTTTTGGAAGATGGACTTTAGATGTTAGTAACTATGTGCTTAAAGGTAAAAATGTTGTTGCAGTTGAAGTTTTTCCACCAAAAAGAGGTGATTTGACTATCGGATTTGTGGATTGGAACCCGGCTGCTCCAGACGAAAATATGGGATTGTGGAGAGGCGTAAAGTTGATCGAATCTGCAGCGGTTACAATCGAATCTCCAATGGTCTCTTCTAAAATTAGTAAAGACCATAGCAAAGCCACTATTGCAATTAATGCATTAGTTACCAATCTGAGTTCTGATAAGCAAGTAGTTAATGTAATTGCTGAAGTTGAGGGGGTTGGTGTGTTGCAAAAGAAGGTGGAAGTGGAGCCTAAGCAAGAGCTTGACGTCATTTTCTCAGCCGATGAATTTAGTGAGCTCAATGTGAGTAATCCAAAACTGTGGTGGCCAAATAACTTGGGTGATCCTAACTTATACAATCTTAAATTAAGTGCTCAACTTAATGGTATTGTTTCAGATATTGATAAGTCCAGGTTTGGTATTCGACAAGTGGATGAATACTTAACAAAAGATGGACACAAAGGCTATAAAATTAATGGAGAACCGATAATTATTAAAGGTGCTGGTTGGGTTGATGACATGATGTTGGCAGATTCTGATGAAAAAGTTATTGCTCAGGTCGAATACGTCAAGCACATGAATATGAATTGTATTCGTTTGGAAGGTTTTTGGGGAAAAAACAAAACCTTATACGATGCTGCTGATGAAAATGGACTTCTTTTAATGATTGGATGGAGTTGTCATTGGGAGTGGGAAGCTTACTGTGGCCGTCCTGAAACACATTTTATGGCCATTACCGGAAAGGAAGAGATTGAACGACATGCTCAGTCCTATCGCGATCAGGTACTGTATTTAAGAAATCACCCTAGTGTTTTTCTATGGGTTTTTGGTAGCGATAAGTTGCCGGTAGCTGAATTAGAAGCAAAACTGAATAACTATATAAGTGATGTAGATGGCTCCCGTCCATTGTTGGCCAGTTGTAAGTATCAGGATTTTGGAACAGATTTTTATAATACCAGTGAAGTTACGGGTCCAACCGGAGTTAAAATGTTAGGACCTTATTCTTATGTTCCACCAAGATATTGGTATGTTGACAGTATAGCCGGTGGAGCTTATGGTTTTAATACAGAAACTGGCCCTGGAGCACAAGTGCCGCCATTGGAAAGTATTAAAAAAATGATTCCTGAAGAGAATCTTTGGCCAATCAATGAAATGTGGAATTATCATTGTGGTCGTCATGAATTTGGATCTTTGGATCGCTATCTAACGGCGTTTAATGCAAGGTATGGTGAAAGTACCTCTTTGGAGGATTTTACATTCAGAGCACAGGTGGCAAATTATGAAGCATTACGTCCGATGTTTGAGGCTTTTCAGGTAAATAGAAATGAGCAGGCTACAGGAGTCATTCAATGGATGTTAAATTCGGCATGGCCGGAAATGTTTTGGCAACTATATGATTATTACTTAGTACCTAATGGGGCGTTTTATGCTACAAAAAAAGCATGTCAGCCGTTAAGTGCTATTTACGATTATGGGGATCACAGTATTTATTTAAGTAATGATCTATTAACACAACAAGAGGGCTTGAGTGTACTTGTTAAGTTGTTTGACACTAATTCCAAAGAGTTATATACTGAATCGATAGAAGTACTTGCTGAGGCAAATAATACTCTGCAAATATTAGCCTTGCCGGAGCTAAAAAATTTAAGCGAAACTTACTTTTTATCTCTGCAGATAGAGCAGAATAATAAAATTGTATCAGATAATTTCTATTGGTTATCAAAATCCCTTGATGAAATGGATTTTCCGAAAACATCATGGGTGGGCACTCCTCAAAGTGAGTTTGCGAATTTGAAAGGTTTGCAGAATTTGCCGGAAGCCAAGGTAACTTATAAGTGGATTGAAGAAAGTAGGGGAGACGATCAGGTATTTCAATGCAAGTTGACTAATAATAGCGAGGTGATTGCCTTTTTTGTAGAAACAGCTGTGTTAAATGCGGCTACGCAGGAAACAATAGTTCCGGTGTTTTGGAATGATAATTATATATCACTGTTACCAGGTGAATCAAAAGTTCTTGAGGCTAAAATCAATAAAGAACAGCTTCAGGCCGCAGGTAAAACCGAATTAAGAGTTAGAGGGATAAATATAAAATAAGAGAAATTAAAGTTTATTATTGAGAGATAAACCTTAAGTGTTGTTCAGAAGACAGAAGCTGTAATGTTATAGCAATATATGGTTTCTGTTCTTCTGATAAATTCTTTGCATTAGCATCATAATGGCTAAGAGCGTTGTAAAATGGGGAAATTGTAAGTATGGATAATTTTAAGAATATTATAGGAGTTGATTTAGGAGGTACTAATATGCGGGCTGGACTGGTACAGAACGATAAGATTATAAAAAAGTCAGCTTGTCGAGTGCCAGTTACTGATAAGTCAGAGGAGGTTACAAATGCCTTAATTGCAACTATTGAGGATGTAATAACGCCGGATGTTGAAGGAATTGGAGTTGGTGTGCCTAGTCTGGTTAAATCAGGAGAAGGAATTGTTTATGATGTGCAGAATATTCCATCATGGAAAGAGATTCACCTAAAAGAAATATTAGAGGCTCATTTTAAGTTGCCTGTATATATTAACAACGATGCTAACTGTTTTGCAGTAGGAGAGCGCTTTTTTGGTGAAGGAAAGAAGTTTAGCGATTTTGTTGGTTTAATCACCGGCACGGGATTAGGTGCAGGTATCATTAAGAAAGGACATCTTTTAAGCGATCAGAATTGCGGGGCAGGAGAATTTGGTATGATACCATATTTGGATAATGATTATGAATATTATTGTAGTGGTCAGTTTTTCCAAAACTTTTATAATGCCGATGGTGGAAAAATGGCCAGAAAGGCCATGGATGATGATGATTCAGCCTTAGCTGCTTTTAATGCATATGGTAAGCATTTGGGCAAAGCTATAAAAGTTATTTTACTTACAGTTGACCCGGAGGCAATTGTAATAGGAGGCTCTGTATCAAAGTCATTTGAATTATATAAAGAGGCCATGTGGAACGAGATCTCTACGCATCCTTTTAGTTTTGCCATTGAAAACCTAAAAATTGTACCATCCAATGTTGAAGAAATAGCTATTTTAGGTGCGGCAGCATTATATATTGATGCGCAAAGTGAAATAGATTAAAAAAAGAACGGAATTATGATTCAAGATATGACTCTCCAAAATCAATGTGCCATAGGTGTATACCTTGGTGGTAAACTACTTCGTGTCGGTAGAGTTAAAAACAATACGGTGGAGGCGTCACACGAACGAGAAATCAATAATCACGATTCTGAGGAAGCTATTTTGCAAGAGGTGATGGATGCTATTGATCAGGTTTTTAATAGCGAAGTTGGCGGTATTGGTATTGGTGTGCCAAGTTTGGTTGATGTGTCGAAAGGAATTGTTTATAATGTTGAACATATTCCAGCCTGGCGCGAAGTACATTTAGCCGATTTATTAACGGAACGTTATAAGGTTAATGTGTTTGTTAATAATGATGCCAACTGTTTTACCATTGGAGAAAAGTATTTTGGAAAGGGACGAAAATATGCAAATCTGGTTGGTGTAATTGTAGGCGTAGGTTTGGGTTGTGGTGTAATCACTGATAATCGTTTATACTCGGGAACCAACTGTGGTGCGGGTGAATTCGGTTGTATTCCTTATCGCGATCATAACTATGAATACTACTGCACAAGTAACTACTTTGATGTGAAGTATGGCTTAAAACCTGATGCATTATATGCCCGAGCCAAGAAGAACGATAAAATTGCTTTGGCGATTTTAGAGCAATTTGGTTTTGATTTTGGGCAAGCCATTAAAACGATTCTATATACTTACGATCCCGAATGTATTGTGATTGGAGGATCGATAAGTCGCTTTTTTAAGTTTTTTGAAGAATCGATGTGGAAGATCATCAAGAAATTTCAATACGAAAAGACGGTTGAAAAACTAAAGATTGAAGTGAGTGATCAAAGTGATATTGCTGTACTTGGTGCGGCAGCTTTGTATTACGATGCTATAAAAAAATAAATTGTTGAATATGTAGAAGGATTAGCCATGCTGATTCGCCAATAACGGGGGTAATTCAACTCTATCGAATAAAATTGAACTGCCTAAATTCGAGTACTTTAAAACTTAGAAAAATGAATAAACTAATTCTATTTTTTGCTTTGATACTTATGGTTTCCTGTTCATCACAGAAAGAGGATAATTCAACTGTTTTGATAAATCATTTGGGTTATCATAGCAATGCCATAAAAAAGCTTGTATTTCAAACGACTAGTCAATCAAAGCCTACAAAATTTGAAGTGCTTGACTTGAATGGAGATGTTGTTTTTGGAGGTCAATTTATGGAAGGAGATGGCCAGGTAGATAATTGGCATAAGGGAAAAGCTTTCGAGGGGGATTTTACTCAGCTAGACAAAGCCGGCCAATACCTGGTGAGAGTACAATTAAAAAACAAGAAGTTTGAATCCTCCATCTTCGAGATAAGGTCGACAGCACTTGCTCCGGAGTTGTTACCTCTCTTGTTGGACGGTTTTAAATCACAGCGTTGTAAAGATCCATATAACTCAAAGGATAAGAAAATGAGTTTTTATGGCGATCGAAATGACACAGTTGATGTTAGTGGTGGATGGTATGATGCTTCAGGGGAGAAGGGTAAATATCTAAGTCATCTGAATTTTTCAAACTATATGTGTCCTCAGCAGTTGCCAATGATGGTTTGGAATTTATTGGAAACAGCTTCTTATGTGCAAGGGAATTTGGGAAGTGAAATTGAAGAGGAAGCCGCATTTGGTGCAGACTATTTGGTGAGAGTACAGGATCAAATAGGCTATTTTTACACAACTGTATTTGCCAATTGGACAAAGGATCCAGAACAACGTCAAATTGCTGCATATGAAGGTCAGGATGGAAGGAAAAATGCCAATTATCAGGCCGCATTCAGAGAAGGAGGAGGCATGGCCATAGCAGCATTGGCTCGTATGTCACAATTAAATATTCATGGTGTGTTCGATAGCGGAAAATACCTTGATGCTGCTATTAAGGGCTTTGAACATCTATTGGAGAATAATCTGAAATATACGAATGACGGTAAAGAGAACATCATTGATGATTATTGCGCATTACTGGCTGCTAAAGAGCTATATAAGGCAACTAATGATAAAAACTATCTGGATCATGCAAGAATAAGATCAAGAAATTTAGTGAATCGACTAATGGTAGATGATCAAATGGCCAATTGGCTTCGTGCTGACGATGAAGGTAATCGACCATATTTTCATGGGGCGGAGGCGGGACTCCCAATTATTGCATTATGCCAATACGTTCAAATCGAATCGGACGAAAAAAGATTTCAAGAGGCAATCGCTCTTATTAGTCAATTGGTAGATTTTGAGGTTACAATTACCAAGCAAGTTTATAATCCATATGGATATGCTCGCCAGTATGTAAAAGCCATTGATGAATCTTCACCTCGTTCATCCTTTTTTATTCCTCATCAAAACGAAACCGGGTATTGGTGGCAAGGTGAAAATGCCAGAATAGCGTCTTTGGCAACAGCTTTGTTAATGGCCAGAGACATTTTAAAGGTTGAAAAGAGCATTCAAATTGATGAATATGCAAATAATCAAATAAACTGGATATTAGGTCTTAACCCTTATGACATGTGCATGTTGGAAGGGGCAGGACATAACAATCCAATTTATAAAGAAGGAGGAGTATCTTATAATTATTTAGGTGGGGTGTGCAATGGAATTACAGGAGGTTTTACAGATGAAACTGACATTGCTTTTATGCCTGAACCACAAAAAGATGATCCTGCGCAACGTTGGCGTTGGTCGGAACAATGGTTACAGCACGGAGGATGGTTAATGCCTGCCTTGGCTCTGCAAGCTGCAACTAATGATATACCATAAATCCTGGCTATAAAATGAATTAAGGACTTCATCTCTAGATTGATCCTTAATTCATTTTGTCATAGTTAGCTTAGTTACAGTAATCGAATCAAAAACCTAAATCATGAAAAAACTTTTAACCATAATATTCACCAGCTCTTTATTTACATTGAGTTGTAACGGTGGTGGACCGGATAATCTAAAACCGATCGTAGAAGAACCAGTTATTACTGATCCGATTAGGCCATTTCCTCAAAATAAAAATTTCACCTTATGTATTAAACCTAATCATCAATCACAGGATCAATTAAATAATGATGTGATTGATTATTATAAATACTGGAAGTTGAAATATGTGAAAGCTTCAAATGGTGTAACACCTGGTGGGGGATATTATTTGGCCATGAAAGGAACAGGAGGTGATGGTAATGAAATTACAACTTCTGAAGCACATGGCTATGGTATGATTGTTTTTGCTCTAATGGCCGGATATGATAAAGATGCCAAACAATTCTTTGATGGCTTCTTTAATATGTTTGATAAGCATCGCAGCACAACTAATCCTCATTTAATGTCTTGGGTAATTCATAAGACTGAGAAAGTAAGTTACGATCAGGGAAGTGCTACTGATGGTGATTTGGATATTGCCTATGCCTTACTACTGGCAGATAAGCAATGGGGAAGTGATGGTAAAATCAATTATTTGTCGCATGCTAAAGAAATGATTAATAAAGGTATTAAGCTTGATGAGATGTCAAGCCAAACTAAGCGTGTTTTATTGGGTGACTGGGATACTAACCAATATTCTACCCGTTCGTCGGATTGGATGGCAGGACATTTTAGGGCTTTTAATAAAGCAACGAATGATAAATTTTGGCTTGATGCTATAGATGTTGTTTATGAATTAATAGAATCTATAACAGCTAATTATAGCTCAACAACCGGTTTAATGCCGGACTTTATTGTTGGATCAACTCCTAAGCCTGCTCCGGAATATTATTTAAATGAGTTTAAAGAAACGGATGAATATAATTGGAATGCCTGCCGCTATCCTTGGCGTATCACAAGTGATTTTGCACATAATAATAATCAGGAAGCTCGAAAAGCCATGCTTAAACTTCTGGATTTTATCGTAGAGAAATCCAATGGGGACCCAAAGAAGATAAAGGCAGGGTATTATTTAAATGGAGATCCTTTAAATTCTTATTCCGATGCAGCATTTACTGCACCTTTAGTTACAGCAGCTATTGTGGATACGAAATATCAGGATTTTCTGAATAAAGGTTGGGATGAAATAGTTCAAATGAGAAGCAGCTATTTCGGAGATACCATCGGAATGCTGAATTTACTTATGATTTCAGGTAATTGGTGGAATCCTTCAGAATAGAAAAGAGTAGATCAATTGATTATGGCTGGCATTATTATTGAGGTTAACAAACACCTATTCTTAACCTTAATTCTTTGCTCATGAAAACTGTAATCGAAAAATGCCTTGTATTTGTAATACTTTTATCAGGATATGCCTGTACCGTTCAGAAACCGATAAATTCCATTAATCCTCCAAATAATAAAGATTACGAAGTGGATTATTTATTTGAACATGATGGTGTAAAAGTCTATCGCTTTTATGATAGAGGTGATTATATTTACTTTACTTCTTTAAAGAGTGATGTAAGCATTATTTCAAATGATTCAACTGTAATACGTAATTATGTTCGTCCTGAAAATGAATTGGGATTGCTAAAACCTGATTCTTTGCATAAAGTTGCTAAATAGCTTTGGTCTTATTTGCAATCTAAATATATATGTCTACATTCGTTGTATAATTATAAAAGAAATGAAGACCAGTATTATCATTATTAGTACCATTATAATTAACATCTGTTGATGTTAAGCGGGAACTAATTGGATATTTTTAAATAATCACAAAGCCTTCCCGGATTCAGGGAAGGCTTTTTAGTTATATACATATGAACTTAGTACATACCATTATTATTACCATCACTATTATTATTCCATTATTGGAATGAGATTGGTAATGTATGCAATAAACTAAAGCCTTTCTCATCAATGAGAAAGGCTTTTTTTATATCTGAACAATAACACCATAAATAATAAACCAAATGGAAAATAATTTTAGTATCGACGTGCTGGCAGAAGATAGCCTGGGATTGGCTGCCAAATTATTAATGTTTTTCGAGCGTAAACAAATAAATGTAAAACTGATGACTCTTGAGGATCTGCCTGAAAATAAGAGTTGTTCATTCAATTTTTTGGTAGAATCAACAGATCTTGAGGTTGAACGGACAAGCCTTTTTATTTCAAAGCAAGTAGGTGTTATGGATGTTGGCTTTTACGCAGTATAATTAGCACTATTTATCAGGCAATACTTGCGCTTCAACTAATCTGGTTTTTAAACGCTCATGGTTTACCCAAAATTTAGTTTCGATTTTATCCATGAGTTGTTTAAATGCCGGATCATCCTTAATATTATCCATAATAGGATCATTAGGAATAAAAAGTGGAATCCAGTATTGATAGTTATCTTCCTTTGAAAACAATTCAAGGTGGTATAGCGCTTTTTCTTTATTACCTATATAAGAATAATAGGAAGATAAATTCAGATGTTGATAGATGGATTCATCATTATCAGCAAATCGTTTGTATTGATCCAATAATTGTTTTGATTTTTCGGAATTACCCATCTTATCATAAACCAGAGCGATTTCGGCGTATTTGTGTATATATATATCCAGCTGATATAAATCTTTGATGTACAGAAATTTTTTGAAGTATTGATATGAAGTTTCCCAATCACGCAGATAGTAGCAGGTATTTCCAAGCTCCTGAATAATATCAAGTCTGGTTGTATCTCTTGATAAAGCTTCAAGAAGAAGAGTTTTAGTCTGATCAAGATTTCTGTCTCTGGCATACAGAATATAGGCTTTTACATATTCCGAAAACAAGTTTTCAGGATTATACGCTAAGGATTGATCTATTGCTGTAATAGCCTCGTTTGTAAAGCCAGTTTGGATAAGGGCATTGCTTAAATGTAAATAGATATAGCTGGCGGTACTCGAATCGTTAGAAGCAATATCCAAGCTAATTCCTTTTAATGCATATTCCAGATATTTCTCCGTGTCGGGGATATGATTGGTATATAATTCGGATAGAGTATTTATAACCAAAGCAGAGTTAGGATTGTATTCCAGAGCTTTTTCAAGGTAGATAATTGCTTGTTCATAATCGTATTCATTGATGAACTGCATGGCTTTAGCCGTCATTCCCTGAGCCAGTTTTGGCTGATATAATAAGGACATATCAGCATAATAGGTAACGGAATCGGCATACTGCTTGTCTTCCTGGAAGATATCTAAGAAATGGTAAGCAAGAGCTAAAGCAGCATGTGCACGTGCAAAATCTTCATCTTCATCAATGGCTTTATGAAGAAAGGCTATCCCTGTGCGCAGACTTTCAATATTACCATAATTGAATAGGTCTAAACCTTTCAGAAAATAATCATAGGCCAACATGTTATCCGTAGGAATCTCATTCAAACGTTGCTTTTCTTCCGGAGTAATAATAATATGAATGCGTTCAGCAATTTTTTCAGCAACCTCGCTTTGAATCTGAAAAACATCACTTAATTCTCTATTGTATTGTTGTGCCCATAAATGATCGTCGTTATTCGCCATGATAAGCTGAACACTTAAGCGGATAGATTCACCCACTTTCTGGCCACTACCTTCAAGTATATAACTCACGCCTAATTCATTGGCAATTTCAGGAATGGTTTTATTCGAATTGCGATACTTTTCAACCGAAGTGCGACTAACCACCTTCAGATCTTCTAGTTGTTGTAAGTTGTTCAGAATAGATTCCATCAGGCCATTGACGAAATATACATTGCTTGAATCAGCACTATCGTTTATAAATGGTAATACAGCAATTGAATGATCAATGTTTTCAAGTGCTTTGGCCTTTTGATTTAAATAAATTGTGGATGTTATAGTCACAAGAATTAAGACAAGGGCGACTGCGCCTGTTATCCATTTCCATTTATTAGAACTACTTTCTATTAGGACATCCTTATTTTCAGACTGTTTATTGGCTTCACCCGGGGGATAACCATATTGTTCACGAAAGCATTTTGTAAAATACGATGTGCTGCTGAATCCAACTTCATAGGAAATCTCAGAAATGGTTTTATCTCCTTGGATTAACATTCCCAATGCTTCTTCTAATCTTACTTGTCTGATAAATTGACTAACGGAAAGTTGACTGTGTTTTTGAACTTTTCGAAGTAAATTAGAGCGACTCATACCGACTTCATTGGCCAATTCCGAAACACCAAATTGATCGTTGGATATATTCTGAAGAATTATCTTTTTAAGTTCAAGTAAAAACTCGTTTTCCATTCTTTTAAAGGGAGATTTCGATTCAGTTTTTCAAGCACAAGATACAATAATTTCGTCTTCCAAATTCTTACTTTTTAAACTCTAATTATTGAATAAGACAGGTTTTGCGTCATGATTTATAGTCTTGCATCATATTTTTTAATGAGGAGTAGAATGTTATATTGATTGCTACACAGTTGTTTAGTGTTACTTTCTTTATTTTATCAACTTTGAAGTATCAAAATTAATGTTTAACCAACCTTTTCGGAAGGTGCAAAAATGATATTATGAAAACGCAAATAATGAAAGTTAGAAACAGTTTTAGAATTGTACTAATGGCATCGTTTATTCTATTAACGGCATGTCAAAGCAAAACTTCAGGACAAGATTCTTCGGAATCTAAAAAGGAAGTGAAACAAGTAAAACCAAAAATGGATGTTAATGCAGCTGCCTTTATTGGAGATCTAAAAGCAATTAAGCAACACATTAGTATTGGTAGCGATTTAAATGTAAAAGACCAATTCGGATCTACACCTTTAATTATTGCAACAACATTTAATAAAGTAGAAGTCGCAAAGGCATTAATTGAAGGCGGTGCTGATTTAAGCCTTACGAGTGCAGATGGCTCAACTCCCTTGCATACGGCAGCATTCTTTTGTCGTAAAGATATTGTTGAAATGTTGATTGCCAATGGGGCAGATAAGACTATCAAAAATAATTACGGATCAACGCCTTATGAGTCGGTAATTAGTAATTTTAGTGACGTAAAACCGATCTACATACAATTAAATAAAGATCTGGGACCATTAGGTTTAAAGTTAGACTATGATGAATTGGAAAACTTAAGACCTGTAATTGCAGAGCTTGTTAAATAATACTGATAATAAAATCTGATTATTGCCTATTATAGACCTAATACTTTGAAGATGGAAACTAATGAACGCAGATACGATATAGATTGGTTGAGAGTAATTGCAATTGCCTTATTATTGATTTATCATGCCGTAATCTCATTTCAACCGTGGGGAGTGTTTTTTGGATTTATTCAAAATGAAAAATCCATTGAAACACTCTGGATTCCTATGTCGATGCTAAATGTATGGCGAATTCCATTATTGTTTTTTGTTTCAGGAATGGGCGTTTGTTTTGCCATGAAAAAACGTTCATGGAAACAGCTAATATCTGAACGAAGCAGACGTATTTTGCTGCCATTACTATTTGGTATGTTTGTGATAGTGCCATTACATGTATTAATATGGCAAAATTATTATAGTCAGGACTTAGCTTACCAAATCAGTAGAGGGCATCTCTGGTTTTTAGGAAATATCTTCGTTTATGTTCTTCTTTTATTTCCTGTTTTTTATTACCTGAGTTCAAATAGTAACAATGGATTTATGCTTGTAATGCAGATAGTTTTTCAGAATCCGTTTGGAATATTAGTGGTAATATTACCTTTTGTACTTGAAACTTTTATTGTTAATCCAGAATCGTTTGAAATATATGCGATGACCTGGCATGGCTTCTATATAGGACTGCTGGCTTTTAGTTTCGGTTTTTTATTTGTTAAAAGTGGGAGCGTATTTTGGGCTACGGTATTAAAATGGAGATGGTTATATGTAACTGTCGCGATATTCTTTTATTTTATTCGCTTACTTATTTTTGAGTTGGAAGCACCTTCTTATTTAGTGGCTATAGAATCTGTCTTTTGGTTGTATGCTGTTTTTGGATTTGCCTATAAGTATCTCAATAAAGGAAGTGCTGTATTATCATATCTTAGCAAAGCCGCTTATCCGATTTATATTGTTCATATGATATTTCAGTATTTGGCCTGTGTATGGATTATGCCTTTGGATTTACCTGTTTCATTTAAGCTAATGGGAGTGATTGCTATTAGTTTTATCGGCAGCTATCTGTTTTACGAACTTTTCATCCGTCGCATTAAATTGGTTCGCTTATTTTTTGGCGGTTAAGTTGAACAGGAGAATTTTAAACAATTAACTATAAAATAAGGGGGTGTCCAAAAATAAAGTTTCACGCAAAAAGCGCTAAGGATTTCGCAAAGGCCGCAAAGTATAAAATATTATTTTTCATAGTTTTGCGTTCTTTGCGATTTTCTTGCTTTGCGCACTTTGTGAGAAATAATAGAGTTTTTGTACACCCTCTTATTTATAATTGGTATTAGTCGTTAATTAACTACAGCCACCCGATACTCTCTTTGCCTTCTTCTCAACCGGCTTATTTAGTCTGGCAATCGACTTATCAATTTCGTCAAGTCGTTTGGCAGCCCGCTCTCTGAATAACATTAGATCTGCCTCATGTTTACTAATCTGACTTAGATCTGAAGCTATATTGTAGAAATTATGTTGAAACTCTTGAGCGCTTGTTTTTAAGGCCAGATTTTCTGAACGACCTGCGTATTCTGCAATTAAATATGCACGCTTAGTCTGCTCATCGGAATTGCCATAAAATACATTCACTTTCAAGTTTTGTTTGAACAAGTAACTGTTTTCCGCCAAATGCAGTTCATCCAGGGAAACATGGATAGCCGTTGGAATATGAAAAGCGTCATATTCATCTTTACTACGAATATCAATTACATTATAAGTATAATGTTTATGCATTAACTCCAGCGCTAATTTATCGCCATCTAATTGTTTAATATGCGTCGTGTTATCACTAAGCAGATTATCAACTCTTGAACTCATCAGTTCTAGTCGTGATGGTATGCTAAGCGTTATTAATATTAAAACAACAGGAACGGATACGATAAGTGAATACTTTATCACTTGTGGTTTTAAGTATTTTGTTGGCAATCCGTTAACCTTATTTTCAATACGTTGAATTAATATAAATACAGCAACTGCAATAAGGACCATTAATAGGGCAAATAATTCGCGAGAAATGCCCATCATCTCAAACATAAGCAAATCACCAAGATTGTTGGACAAATACAAGTCTTTAACTAATGGAAAGGATTCGGAGAATGCAAACACACCTAGTATAGTACCTAAAATGAATAGCCATCCGTCAATTTTACCGGAGGCCGCAGCACATACACTAGTACCGGGACAAAAGCCCCCAATTATAAAGCCTCCTCCCATAATGGCGCCACCTACTATTGCAGCCCATAAAAAAGTTGGATTAATGTAAATTATATCCACATTAATTAAGCCCATGTGATTAAGAATTGTAATTCCCACCATAGCTGTTACACCAGCAGTAAAGAATACTTTCAATACAGTAAAGTCATAGCCATAAAACAAGCCGACTAATTTGCGGGTTGAACCAAATCCACCTTGTTCAAGTGCTACACCAAAACCAAAGCCAAGTACAATGGCGATGATCAAATTAAATTCATTACTTATAATATCAGGAACTAAAGGTGCCATGTTAATTTGTTTTATTAATCCAAAGTTTTCTAAAAAAGTATGCCAGGCTATACGCCATTCCAAATATGGAAATCATGGTTAGTATTCCACCAAATGACATGACTGCCATTCCACTGAGAGCTGAGCCACTGGTACAACCTCTTGCCAATTGGCTTCCAAATCCAAATAATGATCCTCCCAAAATAGCCGCTACGATTCGAGTGTTATTTTTAACGTTGGGCCCTTTTTCAAGTTTAACATTTATACGATTTGAAGCTAAAGCAGAAACAAAAGCACCAAGTGCAACACCAAGAACCTCAAATACCAACCAGGTTTTTAATGGTCCATCGGGATGGCTATCATTATAATTACTATAATAGCTTTGACTCTCGCTATATTCAGGAGCAAAAGTGTTAACTGATTGTACTACTACACTTTTCATGGCACCACTTGCTCCAAGTCCCCTTCCGGTTATATAAATGGTACTCAATAACACAAAACCCAGCACGAAACCGGCCAGATATGGATTCATGTATTTTTTAGGCGTTCCTGTCATCATTTATGTTTTTATTATTTTCTTTCTCTTTTTCTTCATCTTCTAACATTTCCCAGCCAGTAATCATTGCTTTAATGTTAGTAGTAGGTGTGTGGCCTGTTGTTGTCATATATACATGAACAACAATAAAACCTAATAGTAAAAAAGCGCCTAATGTGTGAATCCATGCAATAATGTCTAAAGGAATGTCCGATACGACAATAATTCCATTTTCATCAAAGGTTTTGTAATAGAGATACATTAAACCAGAAAGGATTACCACTGGTGCCATAATTAATTTAAAGCCTAAGTATACCATGGCCTGAAGTGGATTCAGCTTTTTTCGTGCTGATTTTATGGTCGGGTGGGGCGCATTCTTAAACATTCCCACTGTATAGTATTGTATTTGTTCCTTCAGCTTTGAAATGGTTGGAATGTATTGCTTCCATTCACCAGTTGTGAAATGCCAAAATATTGAAAACGCAATTAGTCCTAACAACAGGTATGATGCTATACGGTGAAAAGTAACCGCTTTCTCAAATCCAAACAAGTGGAATGAATCGTGAACCTCAAAGCCTGTTAGAGCAAGAAAAAATATAAGGAAGGCCTGACTCCAGTGCCAAAAGCGTTCAAATTTTTTATAAATATATACTGGTTTCATATTGTGAGTATTATTGAATTGTATTGTTTTTAGATTTCAGTCTTTTATTGATGTAGCGAGCCAATGCATGGATGCCGACACCAATAATAGATCCCATTAGAAAAAGTTTACCACCAAGATCTATCCATTTATTATAGTCTCTTCCCGGCATATAGAAACCAGCTAATTGATCCAAACGACCATCGTTTCTTGTATGGCAATCGTTACATGATAATGCTTGCTCTTTGGGTGATACCATATGGTTAATAGGCCAATACATCTCTGTTTCAACAAACTCATATTGTCCGCTAAATGGTAGACCCACATCTTTCATGCCGGCTTCTGATGCTAACGCCCAGTCAAAATCCTTCCAGTATGCACTGTCGCCCTTTTCTTGGGCATAAAGTCTTGGCTGTATGAGCATCTTAGTTTGCGGATCGTAAATTTGATCCCCTCGATGCACTTTAACCGGGTATATCTTAGAATTTTTATCCTTAGCATCTCCTAATAAACTATTGACCTGAATAGGAAATTGTGATACTGTATCACCCAGTTGGTAATGTTGAGCTTCACCATTAAACCAATAGTACTCCGGTTCTACATCAGTTTGCCAATCAAATTCACCTTTAATGGACAGGTAGCTATGGTTTCCAAGACTATCTTCTTCATGCATTGCTTTACCATCTTCATCAAGACGCCCCGCTTTCGACCACTGCCAGGCCATTTTAGTTGCATTTTCTTTGGCGTAGGTTGGTATATGGCAAGTTTGACAGGATACTTTCGATCCATGTCTGTTTAGTACATCACTTAAATGAGGTTGAGAAGTGTGACACCCATCACAGGATAAGCGATTGATATTACTTGAAGAAACAGAATAAAGCTTACCTTTAATCTGGTGCTCGTCTCCTTCATGACAATCCACGCAGGACATATTAATACCGTTGCTTGCCATATGAACATCAGTTTCTCTGCTACATGATAAAAGAGCTTCTTCTAAATCACCATGTTTTACATTGTTGCCACCGCCGCTATAGAAATGGCATGAACCACAATTTATATTTGATGGTCGTCCTACACTTTGAGCAACTTTATTAAGGTTAACGTTTCGATCAGGATAGCCGGCAAGTGCTGCGCCTTTAAAATATTCCTCGCTTCGATCATGACACACCATGCAATCTACATTTCTGGCTGCCTCAAAGTCGAATGAGTTATTGGACATTCCGAATCCAATGTGACATTTTGCACAGCTTTGTTCGTTTCCACTGGCCCCAATGCAGAAGTTATTTAAGACATTTTTTTTCCCTAAACGTTCGATGCCTTTTCCTTCAACATACTCTAAGCGGTCCCAATTCCAATGGCTGGAAGCCATGACTTCGTGATGACGTTGATTGTGACAGCTAATACAAGCCTCGGTAACTTCTTGTGGTGTCTTAAATTCTTTTTGAAGTATTGTAAACTGACTATGATCTACCGCAGGCGAATAGGGGCTTGTGTATTGCTGCTTAAGCTCATATTGCTTCCAGTTTAATGGTTTTTCCCTGTGTAGCAGTTGAGTCAATAATAGCACCACTATAGTGCCAAGTATTGTAAACGTGATGGTTTTATTCATGTCTAATTAAATATCTAAAAATAGAGATGCAAAGATATATAGATAATTAGATTTGAATAATTATTAAAGATATTCTTCCCTAATTTGGAATTGATCTATTTAAAGTTTGACAATGACTAAAGAAAAGTACAGAGACTAAATGGGATTTTTTTATTTGCTAATTTTTCGAACAGGATATCTGTCCATTATACGGGTAATTGCTTTATTTAAATTGGCCTCTCTGTTTCTTGGATTTTCTCCGATGGATCCAATACCAATTCCTTCCCAAATAAGTTCTTCCTTGCTGGCGTCATATACGGATATAACTAACGTACCATACGTAATATCCTTCTTTTCAGTCTTAATTTGAGTGGTATATCCGGTTCCCCAGCCCCAACCAGGTCCGTATCCATAGTATCCACCCATACCATAGCCACCATATCCATATGCAGGACCAACACTGGCACTGACATACATATTGGTGTTTTTTGCTTCCTGAATTGAGCGTTCGGTTATAATATACAAGGACACGATAAGATCGTTATTTTCCTTAACAAATTTATGTCCTCGTTTTCTGAATTCTAAACTAATGGCATTCTCTAAACGCTCTTTATCATAGGTATTAAGAACCTGGCCACTGTTCTCTGACCAGCCATAGAACTTTATACTTTTATATTGCTTAAAATCTTGCTTTTTATCATATTCACTCATAACCTTAACCGATTCGCAAGAAACTAGTAGAGTGGTAATTATTACAAGCAATAATATCTGATTTATTTTAATCATGATAATCAAATGGATTGGTTAAATTTCAAGTTGAAAGCTAATTAAAAATATTGTTTTTCAGCTACGCTTATTAATAAATTGCAGCAACAGCTTATTTTTTAATCCACTTTCAATTACGATTGAAGGCATGTGGTAGAATAAAAATAACCTGCAACATGTCTCAATTACAGACACCTTGCAGGTTATTATCATTAATTTTTTTGTTTGTTAAAGCTTGATTTCTTTAACTCTTCCTTCAAGACCTTCCTTTAATCTTACTTCAATGCCTTGTGGGTGGAATGGGCCGGTTGTTAGTATGTCCTTGACAACGCCGTGTGAAAGTTGTCCAGAGTGCTTATCTCTGTTTTGAACAATTGATACCTTAATCCCGGTTTTAATGTTTTTTTTGTCTCTTCCGTCCATCATTTTTTTCTACAGATTGTTGTTGTTGATACCCCCGTTATAAGTATGTTGCTTGGTGCGAAAATAAACTGTTTTTTCCGTCGTCAAAGATTGCGCTTTTTTTTTAAGTCCAAAAGCATATTTATTTAAACAATGTTAATATTGACGAGCCAATTTTTACTTGATTTCTTTAAATAATTAGTTATAGTGTTTATTTATAGGAGTATAACTGAATGTAGTAAAGTCATGATTGGATTAGGCTTATCTAAAAATTTGTACTTAGAATATTAATTCTCATCCAATTCCGGATCTTGATTGCGCTCCTCAAGTTTGAAATAATCAATAAGTGTGTTGAGCTGAGTTGCCTGTTGATTTAGGTGTTCGGAGTTATTAGCTATCTCTTCACTACTCGATGCATTTTGTTGCGTTGTGTTATTCATTTGCTGAATAGCGGCATTGATCTGATTTACTGCATCTTTTTGCTCCCTTGTAGAGGCAGCAATCTCCTTCATCAATAAGTTTGAGCTTTGAATGGATGGGATGGCGTCGTTTAGTTTCTCATTTGAGCTAACAGATAGTAAGCGTCCTTCCTCGGCAATTTTTATAATTTGAACAGCAGCATCCTGACTTCGCTCTGCCAATTTGCGTACTTCACCTGCAACAACTGCAAAACCTCTGCCTTGCTCACCTGCGCGGGCTGCTTCTACTGCTGCATTTAATGCCAGGATATTAGTTTGCATGGCGATTTCATTTATCACGGCAATTTTATCAGCAATATGTCTGTTGGCATCAGTAGCTTTATTTGATTCTTCAGATGTAATAGTCATGTTAGATGATACTTCTGAAGATTTTTCTTCACTTTCAATGGCATTTGAATAGTTCTGTTCAATATTAGCTACCATCTCTTCCATAGTGGTAGATACTTCTTCAATTGATGCAGCCTGACTACTGGCGCCTTGAGTTAATTGATGTGTGCTGTTATTCAATTGCGTACTGGTATTTGCCAGTTCTTTAGCACCATCTTTTATTTCGCTAACGACCTCACGTAATTTTTCATTCATCACCTGAAGTGTATTCATTAACTCAGTAATTTCATCTTTGCCATCATCTTCAATGCTGTGGTATAAATCTCCCTGAGCTAAGGCCTGTGCGAAAAATAATCCTTTTCTAATTGGTTTAATGATATTGATTATACTTATCCGACTGATTATTAGTGCAAGTGCAATTGCAATTATAAGAAAAAGTGTTATTGTCGTGTTTGAGCCGGAGATCGTTTTGGCTTCTTCTATTCCCGCATTTTCAGCTATTGTGGCACCAAAAACGCCTATAAACCAAGCTGCTTCCTGCATCTTTTTTTGTTGTTCTCCCTGTTCAATGTTTTTTGCGACGTAATTAGTAAAGACTTCTCTATAGGTTTTATATCGGCTATTAATATTTGTCAAACAACTGGTTAAATCTGAATTTGCATTTTTGGTTGATCGTTCAATAAGTTTAAAAAACTTGTCAAACTTGCTATTAACCTTCTTATAGGTCGTTTCATTAATATCTCCATTAGACAGTAGTGGCATAGCAACAAATTCAAGTGAAGCCATTCTAACTTCGCTATGCGCTTCAGAAATGGATTGGGCCAGTTTTCTGTTTTTACTTAGTACACGATCAAATTTGATAAAGGCACTTACAGTATTTCCATTTTTAATCCAGCCTTTTAGTACCTCTTGTTTGTTAATTTCCAAATCACTGTAGTTTTGGAATGCACTACTATATGCATTAGTATTAATCAAAAGAGAATCGATATTTGTATCTGAGAAAGACTTATTTAGTTTGGCTTTCTCCAGGTTTTGACTTGAATTAGCCAGTATATTTAAAATATCCTTAATTCTGGCGGTATCTTTATAATGTATGAAATATTGTGCTTGTAGTCGGGCACTAAAGAGTTCCTTCTCAACATGTACAATGGCGTTCTTGGCATCAACTATATTTTTAGATTTTTGGATTCCTCTTCGTCCGAAAGCACCAACAATTATGGTTAATAATAATAATATAGAAAAACTAATAATTAGTCGTTTTCGAATTGAATAATTTCTTGATGACAATACTTTCATTTTCATTTTTCTGATTAGATTCTCCACTAACTAGACCTTTGTACTTAATTACGTTAAAAAAGATTCAATTTCAATACACAATTATTGAATTAATTCTGTAATTATCTTTAGTCTTTTTACAAAAATAAATTCGACAATCAATATGCTCTAAATTGGTATTTATATCGAATTTAACCATGTACATAAAATTGATATAAATAATTCTGAATCCCTTTAATAAAATCCCTTTTAAGTGTATTTTTATTAAGATAAATCAAAAAACAGGGTATGGGCAATAAAACAGGATCATCAAAATACATAATTGTAATAGGTATAGTCATCTTTTTCTTTTTGGGGTTCTATATCGGAAAAACTGAAAAGGCCACATTTCTGGATGATTCGATTATTTCAATAAAGAGGATGACAACTGAAAGAGTAGCCAATACTTTGGATTTTGATACCCGTAAATTGGTGTTAATGGAGAATCCGTCACTGATTAAGCGGATTAAAGAAGGTGCCTCATTTGGTAATGAAAACTTCTCTATTTCAGCGGCACAGAATATGTTTGGTAAAGATGAAGAAGCCATAGCCGATATCATTCAAAAGACTGAGATAATAAAGGTAGCTGATAAGATTTGGAGCATCCGCTTACCAATTGTTAACTGCTCGCTTATTGAAACTCCGGATGGTTTGGTACTTATAGATACAGGTATGACACCTGCTGGTCCTGCTATTGTGAACGCGATCCAATCCATTAGTAATAAAAAGATCCATACCATTATATATACGCACGGACATGTTGATCACGCCTATGGCACATGGGCATTGATGGAAGATGGGAGAAAACCTGAAATTATTGCTCATGAAAATGTTATTGAACGCTTCAATAGATATTTAAACCTCAGAGGTTCTCTGGCTAAATACATGAGTCAACCCATAGAGCAGTTGCCAATGGACAGCACTGATTTAGTTTGGCCTACCAAAGTTTTTAGAGACGAATTGGAAATAGAAGTGGGAGGGACTCGATTTACGTTAAGACATTTTGAGGGTGAAACAGATGACCAACTGTTTGTATGGATGCCCGATCGAAAAGTTGTATTTGCAGCTGATTATTACCAGGGATTTTTACCAAATGCAGGAAATGGTAAACGGATTGAGCGAAATGTAGCCGAGTGGGTAAATGCCTTAAGGGCGATGAATAGTCTTCAGGCCAAAATAATGATGCCTTCTCATGGAGAAGTGATTGTAGGTAAAGAGGCCATTAGTGACGCATTAACCATTCATGCTGATGCTTTGGCTTATATACATGATTATACTGTATCGGCATTAAATTATGGAATTAGAAAAGATCTTATTGTAGATCAATTTATTATGCATGAACTCTTCGATAAACATCCCTTACTTAACAAGCAATATGTAACAGCTAAGGATATATGCAAAATGGTTATAAAACAATATACGGGATGGTGGGATGATATTCCATCACATTGGTCACCGGCTAGAATTGATGCGCAAGCCAATTCAATTGTTGAATTGTCAGGCGGAATTGATAAGCTAATTGCCCATATAAAACATCTGATTCCAACTGATTTAGCTTTAGCCTCTCATTTTGTTGATTGGGCTTATTATGCAGAACCGGATAATTCCGAAGTTCATGAATTGGTATTAGATATCTACAAAAAAAGAATTCTCGATGAAAACAGTATGACACAAGAGATGTTGGTTTACCTTGATCATATGACAGAGATAAGAGCTAAAATGTAATATCAAGGCTTCAAAATTTATGTCAGTCTTCAGATACAAACTCTAATATTGCAGAGGCCTGTTCTTTCCATGCGCCCTCATTATGTAGAGCGTTTTCAACTTCAATGTGTGCTATTGATTTTTTTGGCCAGCCAAGTTTAATCAACATTTCCTTAAAATCACTAAGGTTATGAACGGTTTGTTTTCCTTCACCTGTGCCTACATATAACCATAGCTTTTGTTGATTATTGGGGGGAATGGATTTTACCCAATCTAACATATACTTATTATCCCACCATAAAGAAGGTGATGCAATTACTAATTTTCCAAAATGATCCGGATGTTTTAATCCAATATGTAAACTGATTAAACCTCCCAGAGATGAGCCTCCAATAGCGGAATATTGAGCTTGTTTTTTAGTTCGGTAAGTGCTGTCAATATATGGTTTGAGTTCTTCTATTAAAAATTGTTCATACAAATTACCCTTTCCGCCCATAGGCTTTTTACTTGCAGTAACAGAGTTAACAGATGGATTAAAATTAAATGATATACCGGCTTGAGCGAGAAAGTAGCTTGAATCATTAATCATTTCCAGTAATTGCCAATCCTCATATCCGGGGATGATCACTTTTAGAGAATCAGAGTGACCAGCTAGCTTCAGTTTTAATCCATCTTTTGTTTCATATTCCATTGGTTTCTGATCTTTGTTTTTTGATTCAGAGCCTTTATTATAAAAGGTATGGTTCCATATCTGACGGGTAGGGGTGTACTCTTCAATACGGTCTTTGGTATTTCCTATTCCAATAATTATTAAAGGATCGATCTGCTTTGATTTTATGAGCTTTTCTGCAGCTTCATCTAATCCCCACTCTTGTCCAATTTCAGAGGCATCAAATAGGTTTTGGCCATCATGCATGTATAGAGCCTTGTAGGGTTTGTTTGAGCTGGAATAATCAGGTGGTAAATAAATATGTATATCACGCTTTGGCAAATATTTGCTTTCAAAATTATCGATGACATGTACATTGCCTGTTATGGTTGGTAATGGAGCCTGAGCTTCATCTTCCCATGAAAGATTCACCATTTTGTCCTTATTTTTATAAATAATAAGTTGATGGTTACGACCTTGTTGCCAGCCATCGTCGGGATTGTCTTCCCCTTCTACCTTTATCTTATAAGCTAATTCTATACTATCACCCGTAAAATCAAGTGGTATTTCTACCATATAAATACCTGGTTTTTTTGTTTTTGTCGCTAAATAGGTTTCATCCCATTTAAGAGGGAACTGATCTCCACGTAATCCAACTTGTTCAATACTTTCATCCAGCCATCCATCTTCAATAGCTTTTGTCATATTCAATTGAATTTTAATTGTTGTAGCAGAGTGCGAACAAGAACTTATTATTATAAACAGAATGTTTGAGATTATCAATGTACTCTGGCAAAATGGTCGCATGGTATAATTATAAAGGTTCAACATTAAAAATACACATTTTTATGCTTATTGTTTAAGCTAAGGGATTCGCGTATTTTTTGACATTAAGATTGACCCTCATAAAAAACAATTGCTCAGACAGCATCTTTGTAATGTAATATTTAATTATCCACTTTAAAATTTTAGAAAGATGAAACGAGTTAAAGCAAACAAGAAAAATGAAGCTCAAAAGAACATGAACGAGTTCAAGATGGCAAAAGAAAACATACAAAGTCATCTTAAAAAGTTAAAGTATTTATTTGCTGCAATGGCCTTAGTAGCCACAATGAGTTTGGCATCATGTAGTAATGATGATGATCCGCAACCGGAGCAACCTGTTCAGCCAATACCACCTGAGAATATTGGTAATCAATTGCCTGAGAATCCAGAGGCAATACCCTATTAAAGCAATCATTCTGATATTAATGGATAATATCTGAGTTTACACTTCCCTGCATCGTTGATGTGGGGATTTGTTTTATTATATCTGTATTTCCTTATTATGTCCTATTATCTTTTATTTATTTGGCTCTTGAGAATGCAATTTTGTTAAGGAAGTTTTCGAATGTTATTATCTTTAGTTCGAATTTTAACCTAATCCGTATTTTATTGACTCCTCTTTCTTTTTTAAAGGTGTCATTTTGTGTTGGGTAACATTGACTCTTCATATCGATAATAAGATGGTTCGATTTATATGAGATCAAAAAATAAGGGATTTCCTTAATTTTAAAGATTATGTGAAGCCCTCTAATATCGCGTATCGTGTTGTCATACTTTTGATGAATAAATTTTAATATTCACCTATAACAAAACAATGATGAAAGAAAAAATAATAATACTAGCATTGATGGCCCTTAGTTTGATTAGTTATGGCCAGAAGCCCAATATTGTTGTAATTACAACAGATGATGTGGCACCTCAAGATGTATCATTTTATCATAGAGGATTAGGGGCTGTTAATACCCCGAATATAGATAGAATTGGAAATGAAGGCATGATGTTAAGCGATTTTTACGCCCATCCAAGTTGTACTGCTGGTCGTGCAGCCTTCATTACAGGGCAATATCCTATTCGAACCGGGTTGACATCGGTTGGTCAACCGGGTTCACATTTAGGTATGCAAGCCGAGGATGTTACACTGGCGGAGTTATTAAAAGACAAAGGTTATGCAACGGCTCAATTTGGTAAAAGTCACGTTGGTGATCGTAATGAGCACTTACCAACGGTTCATGGTTTTGATGAGTTCTTCGGGGTATTGTATCACTTAAATATGATGAATATGCCGGAGCAAGCGGAGTTTCCAAAAGATCCTGATTATCCTGGTCGACCAAGAAATGTCATCTATTCAAAAGCATCGGATATTGATGATAATACAGTTGATCCTCGCTTCGGAAAAGTTGGTAAACAAAGGATAGAAGACAGAGGCACTTTGTATGCCAAACGTCAGGAAACCTTTGATGATGAAGTTTTAGATATTTCAGTTGATTGGCTGGATCGTACGCATAAAAATGGGGATCCTTTTTTCTTATGGTTTTGCCCCACAAGGATGCATCAGGAGATTTTTGTCAGTGATGAATGGGCAGGAAGAAGTGGTCATGGCAAATATTCAGATGGATTAATGCACATGGATTTTTTAATAGGCGAATTATTAGATAAGCTAGAAGAAATGGGAGTAGCCGACAATACCATTGTATTATTTACTTCTGATAATGGTATTAATCTATCGCATTGGCCAAGTGCAGGTGCTGCTAGTTTCCGGGGTGAAAAAGGAACCACATGGGATGGAGGTTTGCGTGTGCCGATGTTGGTGCGTTGGCCTGGTAAAATTGAAGCAGGTCAGTATAGCGGAGAGTTTTTCACAGCCGAAGATTGGTTGCCAACTTTAATGGCAGCAGTGGGAGAGGAGAATATCAAAGAAGAGTTACTTGAAGGTAAAACAATAAATGGTAAAGAATATAGAGTTCACATTGACGGTTATAACCAAATGGACATATTAACCGGAGAAGGTAAAACAAAACGTCGTGAATTCTTTTATTATGGTGAAAATGATTTAAATGCCATACGGGTTGATAATTGGAAGATTCATCTGGCCGTTAAAGACGAGTGGGTTAAGGATAGTGAGAAATTACCAGCGGGGATGATAATTGATATTAAAGCTGATCCATATGAAAGATCGCCGGAAACATCCGGGCATTTTTTATGGATGAAGGAGAAAACCTGGATTTTACCGATGATTGCTCCTCCAATAAAAGCGTTTATCCAAAGTATGGAGGAATTTCCTCCACGACAGAAAGGAGCTGGAATTGGTGCGGCTGCAATTCTCAATCAGATTGAGAAAGCAGGAACTAATGACTAATGTTTTTAGATAATAAATAGTTTATCAGGCATCTATACATCTATGGGTGCCTGTTTTTTTGTCATCCGAGATAAGGGATTCGCGTATTTATCTTAATTAAGTTATCCCCTCTAAAGAGCTGGCCTTATTTCAAACAAATTTGTAGTGTAAACATTATTTATCCACATAAAAATTAGAGTTATGAAAGGTATATTATTAGCACTAGCAATGTTTGGAATGATAAGTAGTAGTATGAATGGACAAACACCCGAAGAGTCCACACTTGAATCTATTCGTCAGCAGATAGAACATCAGGATGATCCTATAATTGGTATAGCTCCAAATACAGAAATTGCCAAACAAGGCTATTATCTCGATGCTAAAACCATTGGGACATTGGCTTATCAATGGGGATATGCAATGGTTCGTATGGAACAGGCAATGCGTGACTATATTGAAGTGCCAAATCCCTTACCGTCCACTAGCTATAGAGCACCTCTTAATGAAATCGGATGGGCCAAACGCCTTCCGACCTCGAAGGATTCAGACATGCCTACAGCTAATAACGACACTTATTACATGAGTGCTGTTGTTGATTTAAGCGAACCTTATATTCTTGAAACCCCGGATACCGATGATCGTTATTATGTAGTTAATGTATTTGATATGTATCATACACTCACCGAATATATTGGTAAGCGCAATACAGGTACACATGCACAGACGATTGCTTTAGTGCCTCCGGGATGGGAAGGGACGCTACCTTCAGGTATCGATAAAGTGGTTAATGTACGCACTCCAAAGGTCTGGTTATGGGGACGTATTCACGTCTTGGAGGAAGAAGATGTAAGTACAGTTCATGCTTTGCAAGATAAATTTGAGCTTAAAACATTAAGCGAATTTGAAGGGAAGAGCCTAAGGAAAACGACTTACTTACCAGAGATGCCTGAATATGCGGTTTCCGATACTTTACGCTTCTACCGTTACCTTGCTTTTGCGATGACACAAAATCCAATATTGGATGAAGATCAAGCCTTAGTAGGTCAATTTGAACGTATTGGTATTATTGATGGTAGCTTTGATGAATCAAGCTTAAATCCTTCTCAACTGAAAGGATTAAAAGATGCTGCTTTGGAAGCACCATTAACAATTTTATCAAGCATGTATTCATCTTCCACTGTTATAAATGGTTGGAATGTGGCGACTAAATTAGATAACTATAGTTTTGACTATGGTTTTCGTTCACTGATTGCAGGTCCCTATTTGGGAGGTCAAGGTGAGAAAGAAGCCATGTATCCTATTCGTTTTACCGATAGTGAAGGTGAGCCTATTACTGGTACTAATACTTATCGAATTCGTTTTGAAGAAGAACCTCCGGTAAATTCATTTTGGTCGCTAACATTATACAAAGCGGATACGAAGCTGTTTTGCGATAATGAGTTAAATCGATACAAATTTAGTAGTGAATCAAAAGGTTTAAAACGGCATGCAGATGGATCATTTGAAATTCTCATTCAGAATGAAAAACCGGATAATACTGATAATTGGTTGCCAGCCCCCAAAGGAGGATACTATTTGATACTAAGACTATATGAACCACATGAGGACATGATCAATTTGAAATATGAATTACCTCAAATGGAGAGACTTAATTAAGTTTTTAAGATAATACCCTGCATTAATTGCAGGGTGTTTTTAAGCAAACTATTGGATTCACCTGAATATCCTGATTAGGTTTATCCTTTGAATGAGTGAAAGCTTTTGAAACCATCTTAGGATTAGTATCAAATTGGATATCTACATCAGGAAAGAGACCAAAGTTTTGCTTAAGCTTTTGCGATACGAAAAAAGCGTTTGGAATTACATATTTGTAATGGAGGATCTAGAGTCAGATAAATGCCATAATTTAAATATTAGCCGAAAGTGCAATGTTTTAAATTCTCTTATTATTATAAGAAGTTTATGGCAAAATCTTTCGCGGCCTGCGTTAAATAATTATAAGCATTTTTGATTGAATCGTCTAAATCACTTGCATAGCTATAAGTTTGACTAATAGTATCAGGCTTAAAAGTAGAGTAGGCATCAGGTGATAATTCGTTTATGCCGCAAAATATTGCCACTTTTTGAGTGTTTACCGAATCGATAAGGCCCTTAATTACCTTTCCCGAAAAAGTTTGTTCATCTAACTTACCTTCACCTGTAATTATCCAATCAGCTCCTAAGGCAAGTTTATTAAAATTTGCCAGTTGTTTTATTAAGCTGATGCCTGACTTAAGCTCTGCATTTAGAAATAAAACACATCCTGCCCCCAAACCACCGGCAGCACCGGAACCTGGGATGTTCTGAAGATCGACATGGCGCCACTTCTTCACCAAATTATGAAAGTGGAAAAGACCAGCGTCTAATTCATCAATCATTTTGGAATTTGCTCCTTTTTGTTGCGCATAAATATGAGCTGCTCCCATGCTACCGTATAGTGGATTAGTTACATCGCATGCTATTTCAAAGCGTATATTAGTTAATAAGGGATTGACTTTGGAGTCATCAATGTAGGCTAATTGTAATAAATCTTTTCCATAGCCTCCTAATTCCTCTCCATTGTCATTGAAAAACTGATAACCTAAAGCTCGTGCCATACCCATACCGGCATCATTAGTGGCACTTCCACCAATGCCTAAAATGATATGCCTGGCACCTTTATTGATTGCATCCTTGATTAATTGTCCGGTACCATAGGTAGAGGTGAGGAGAGGGTTAAGTTCATTATCACTGAGTAGCTTTATGCCAGAAGCTTCCGACATTTCTATATAGGCTTTTTGTTGTGAGTTGGAGTAAAGATAGCTTGCGATAATTGGTCTTAATAATGGATCTCGTACCTGACACTGCCTAAGCTCACCACCAATATAATGCCTTATTACCTCAACTGTGCCATCACCGCCGTCTGCCATCGGAGCAATTAGCACATCAATATTCTTGATATGTTTTAAGATACCTTTCTTAATGGCTTGGCAAACCTGAATTGCACTTAGTGAGCCTTTGAATTTATCAGGGGCAATAACGATTTTCTGCATAAAGCATTAAAGCTACACAATCTTTAGTGCTTCTGAATTAAATGGGGATTACAAATTTAAATTTGCTTCCTTTACCAGGTTCACTTTGAATTAAAAGATCTCCACCATGTTTCGAGATAAATGAATTACAAAGATTAAGGCCTATACCTGCACCTTTTTCGCCTGTTGTCCCTTCATTAATAAAATGCTCATCTTTCGACAAAACGCGCGCAATTTCTTCAACACTCATCCCAATACCTTCATCTTCAACTTCAAAAGCAACAAACTTATCGCTTGATTTGTAGTGGATAAATATGCTTGAATTTTTGTTGGAGAACTTTATCGCATTACTCACGAGGTTACGCATTATGGTCAAAATCATATTTTGATCCGCCATAAATTCTAATTCATCCTTATCATATTTAATATCTATCGACTTGACTTCAGCTAAATGGCTTAAGTGCTGAACAGTGGTTTCGATTAGTTTGGCAGCATTTATTTTTTCTTTTTGTAATGAGAAGTCTTCATCGTTACCATGCGACCATAATAGTAAGGTCTCAAGTAGTGAATGCGTTGAATCAACCATTGGTACAAATTGACTGAGCATATACTCAATAGACCCTTTATCAAGAAGTTTATGATGCATTAACTCAGTAAAGTTTTTAAGGTTACCCAATGATCCTCTTAAATCGTGACCAATAATTGACAATAACTTATTTCTGGTTTGACTTATGGAATCTAACTGGTGAAGAAGTTGTTTGTTTTTATCATGCTCTTTTCGTTTTAAAATAAGCATGATAATTGTGATAACAAGTAAACTGGCTGTTATAATACCAAAAATAACCAACTTGGTTTTTTGAGAGGATAACTCGGTATTACTCCTTTCTATGGCTTCCAATACTTTCTGTTGCTCAGTGTATTGGTTTTTAGTTTCCATCGTATTGATAATGTTTTCTTTATTCTTCGCTTCCAGTGAGTCGGAATAGACTTTTTCAAGCAAAGCATATTTTAAGGCAGTCTTGTAATCTTTCTGTTTATTAAAAATGTCGAACAGGAGATGATAATTTTGAACAAATAACAAATGATTGTTAAGTTGTTTAGTAAGTTCTATGGCTTTGAATGCATGTTTTAAAGACTTATCTAATTGGTGTCCATTGAAGTAGGCAGAGGCAATGTAGTTTTCTTCAAAGGCCATATCATAAATGAGACTATCTTTGGCATAAATATCAAGAGCCAGGTGGTGGTACTTAATCGCTTCCTTATATTGTTCTGAATTAGAATGCGAAAAACCCATTCTGCTGTTGTTATAGGCCCTAAGAATATCTTTCTTATCTCCCAGGTAAGTATTGGATAGCTTATAATTGATAATGGCAGAATCAATTTTACCTATAGCCAGATAATAGGTTCCAATATTATGGATGTCATATGCAATTTGCAAAGAGTCATTTAACTGCTTGTTGTATTGTAGTGAAATCCTATCATTTTTAATGGATAAATCATAGTCCCCAATATGGAAATACTCAATGGCTAGTCGACTATGTGTTGTTGCCAGTAGTTCAATATTGTTAGATGAAAGGGCAATGGCTTCATTTAATATTGATAGAGCTTCTTTATATTCTCCAAGCATCGAATGAACATCGGTGATGCCAACAAGGCTATAAACGATACGAGCTGTATCTTTTAGCTTTAGGGCTAATGCCTTGGATTGATAGTAGTATTCAATTGATTCATAATACGACTTTAGTATTAGTTCATCACCTAACTCAATTAATAGATCAATTCTACTTGTATCCTGAATGTCAGTTTTAAGCTTAGCCCTTAAGCTATCAGCTTTTGTTACTTGTCCCCAGCTAATTTGTGAGCACATTAAACAGGCCAGAGCAATCCACCCGATATTTTTCATGTAGTTAACTTTCCCCAAATTCCTTTCAATTATCCCCTACGAAGGTTTGCTATCGCTTGCAAGTTACAACTTTTTAATGGTGCTTTATAAAGTCCTATACGGCAATCCAATAATTTAGTTCAATATATTTTAATTCGCGTTTTATGAGTTTATTTTTAATGTATTTGCTCTTGTTTGTCTGGAACAACAGAAGGCAGGGAGGTAAGCCTGGTTAAGTTATATTCATTCGTTGAAGAATTCCCTGATTATAATAAAAGACTACATTGTCTTTAAATATTTTCATTTACTCGCATTACTTAAGTAATTAACTTATATTGAAAGGGATATTTAGCTAAATACCTACCAAAAGAGAGGAATGGATTAATGATAAAAGGAATTTTGATAGTAAGTATTGTATTCATAGTATCGGCCTGTACGCTTAGAAAAACAGACCAATCCAAAACTAAATCACTCACTAAACTTTGTGCCCCTGTAACAGCAGATACACTATGGTATCAGTCGGATAATGCTGCTCCTTTATTTGAAGGGCTTGATGTCATTCAATTCTCAATAACAACAAACAACGATAAAGCGCAACGTTACTTTAATCAGGGACTTGCCTTATCTTATGGTTTTAATCATGCCGAAGCAGCTCGTTCATTTTATTATGCCACAAAACTGGATCCGAATTGTGCCATGGCCTATTGGGCTTATGCTTATGTTCTGGGACCTAATTACAATGCGGGTATGGAGAGCGGCAATTATTTAAGAGCTTTTAATGCCATTCAAATGGCCTTGGATTTATCTGATGCTTGCAGTACTAAAGAACAGGCCTTGATACATGCATTGTCAAAACGATATGTAAAAGAAGCCATATTGGATAGAAGCAGTTTAGATATAGCCTATAGTAAAGCCATGAAACAGGTGTATTTGCAATATCCTGATGATGCTAATATTGGAGCTTTATATGCCGAGTCACTTATGGATTTGCACCCTTGGGATTTATGGGATAAGTCTGGTAAAGCAAGGGAATGGACACCTGAAATACTAGATGTGCTTGATCAAACCTTAAAAGTTGATCCGAAGCATATTGGAGCTCATCATTTCTATATCCACGCTGTGGAAGCCTCTAATCACCCTGAGAATGGATTAAACAGTGCAAAACTATTGGATGAAGGATTGGCACCCGGATCGGGACATCTGGTACATATGCCTTCGCATATTTATATTCGAACAGGAGATTATGCAAAAGGTACTGTATCTAATATTAATGCAGTGAAGGTAGATAGCACATATATAACAACTTGTCATGCCCAGGGTGCTTATCCATTGGCATATTACCCTCACAACTATCATTTTATGGCAGCGACTGCAACATTGGAAGGTAATCAGAAATGGGCCATTATAGGTGCAGATAAGGTGTCGGAACTGGTTAATGTTCAATTAATGAAAGAGCCAGGTTGGGGTACACTTCAGCATTATTACTCAATTCCTTACTATGTATATGTGAAGTTTGGGTTATGGGATAAAATATTAGCAATGGAGAATGATGATCCGACTTTAAAGTATCCGGAAGCGGTTAGGCATTATGCTCGTGGTATGTCTTTTCTTGGTATTCAGAAAATTGACGAGGCAAAAAAGGAATTACAGGCCTTAGAAAGATATGCCAGTGATGAAAGCCTAAAATCAATAACAGTATGGGATATCAATTCCGTGTATACTCTAATTCAAATTGCAAAGCTGGTATTAAAGGCTGAAGTATTGGCCAATGAAAAAATGTATGCCAAAAGTATTTCATTATTGAAAGAAGCCATTGTTATTGAGGATGCCTTAAATTATAACGAACCACCGGATTGGTTTTTTTCGGTCCGTCATCATTTGGGAGCAGTACAAGTTGAAGCTCAACAATATCATGAAGCCGTTAATACTTTTGAAGAAGATTTAGAACGTTTACCAAAAAATGGTTGGGCGCTGCATGGTTTAAGACGGGCATATGAAGGGCTTAATGATAAAACTAAAGTTGAAGAAATGAATACGGCTTTAGAAACCATTTGGGCCAGTGCCAGTGTAGAATTAAATGGATCCAGAATTAAGTGATTTGATTTTAAATATTTTAATCCCAATAAATGAGTAATCATTAATTGGGATGGAAACTATTATTTATTGAATTACTAATTTGAACTTAACTCCAAACCAATCTCCGAAACAGAAATAAAGATATTGTGCTCAATTTGATTTAATGACCGGCTAAGCAATTGTTTTAATTCGGTTAATTCGGAATTATTCAATAGCATGGTCACGTTTTTATGGCCGACGGGTACAATTATTTTTCGCTCATAGCTTAGTCCCCGGTTTACTTTTTCGTAATGAATGCCATTTACTTGAATGAGGCAATTACGAAAATACTTGTATTCTTCTTTGTCGAATGAAAATAGAAGATTGTTAAATTCGATATGAACTTTATCACAACTGGAACAAATATACACCTTACCATTGGTGCTTTTATTAAGTATTTTCTGGCTCATTTTTTATTTTAAAGATCATTAAATCTAAAGTTTCTGACAATCCCTATTCATAGTGATTATCATGGCTTTGTTGATAGCTTAAATAGCATTAAATAAAAAAAATCATTTTCGCTTAGGGTTTTTGCAGAGCCCTTGCCCTGTTGTAAGTGAAGACAAAAACAATAAAAAACTTAAAAATTAGTATCATGAAAACACTTACAAAAGTATTAGCAGCAGCAAGTTTATTTTTAGCACTGGCATTGACTTCTTGCGAACCAACAATTGATTTAGGCGAGTTGGCCGATATTGAGAATGAGAATCGAAATAATGATCGAAATGACGATAACAATAATGACGGTTCAAACGATAATAACAACGACAATGACTCAGGTGATGGCGATAAGGATAATGGTGACGCCGATAAGGGAAATGTACCGGTAATCAATGGGCTTTCATATATCAGACAAGAATCATGTAACGGTGGAGTTATGAAGATCTACAAAAACAGTACTGATAACTATCACAACACAATAGAAAAATATATGGATGCACTGGAAAATGCCGGGTATCAAAGAGTAGGATCAAGCAACGGCGGAGGCTGGGGGCAATATGGAGGACGCCAGGCCTGGGGATACAAGGGCAGCCGATATGTAAAAGTTAATGCTCAGGTTCAGGATAATGGTTCATATGTATACGTTTGCGTATGGGAAAACGGACGACCAAATGATGATGATTGCCAATGTGACGATTAACTTAAGCAAAAACATAAAGAAATTAAACTCCTGCTTATGCAGGAGTTTTTGTTGTGATAAAACTTGAATGTGTTCCGGAAAGACAAATAAAATAAGCCATCCGATTTGATTAAATGGAAGAAGCCTTGTCTTACGGTATTTTAATTGCGGTTTGAGTTTGTTTATGCAAGAGTTTTATTTTAAGCTCTTGCATGTTATTTTATTTTTTTTTCATTTTCGCTTAGGGTTTTTGCTAAGCCCTTGCCCTGTTGTAAGTGAAGACAAAAACAATAAAAAACTTAAAAATTAGTATCATGAAAACACTTACAAAAGTATTAGCAGCAGCAAGTTTATTTTTAGCATTAGCATTAACTTCTTGCGAACCAACCATTGATTTAGGCGATTTGGCCGATATTGAGAATGAGAATCGAAACAATGATCGAAACGACGATAACAATAATGACGGTTCAAACGATAATAACAACGACAATGACTCAGGTAATGGCGATAAGGATAATGGTGATGCTGATAAGGGAAATGTACCGGTAATCAACGGGCTTTCATATATCAGACAAGAATCATGTAACGGTGGAGTTATGAAGATCTACAAAAACAGTACTGATAACTATCACAACACCATAGAAAAATATATGGATGCACTGGAAAATGCAGGGTATCAAAGAGTAGGATCAAGCAACGGCGGAGGCTGGGGACAATATGGAGGACGCCAGGCCTGGGGATACAAGGGCAGCCGATATGTAAAAGTTAATGCTCAGGTTCAGGATAATGGTTCATATGTATACGTTTGCGTATGGGAAAACGGACGACCAAATGATGATGATTGCCAATGTGACGATTGATCATTAAAACATATAAATGAACTATAACTCCCGTAGCACGGGAGTTTTTTGTTTATACAAGTAAGCTATATGCTGAGAATAGAACTTTAAAAGAATCAAGACTTTAGGCATCTCTAATATCTATAAGCCTGTTGTATTTGCTTCACTTTACTCACTACTATTTCGGATGTGTATTAATCTATTATAGTATTATTCGTCGAATAACTTTATGGGTCCGATAAGAACGTCATTTAATTGTGTATAATTGTCAGTCGAACAATCAATTGATGAGCACGATTAATTCAATACCTTATAATGAAACAAGTTCTTTTTTACTCACTGTTACTAGGTTTGCTGATGGCCTGTGAAAATAGGGCAGGCTATACTTTTTCTTTTCAGGAAATGACTACACCAACAACAGCATCCATTCGTGGATTAAGTGTGATTGATGAAAATACGCTGTGGTTGTCAGGATCAGAAGGAACGGTGCTGCGAACGACCGATGGCGGTAAAAGTTGGATAGATTGCAGTATCGCCTTTGAAGCGGAAAATGACTTTAGAAGTCTGCATGCCTTTGATTCACTCAGTGCTTTTGTGATTGGGATTGACAATCCGGCGCTTATTTACCATACAGTAGATGGAGGGCTTTCATGGCAAACAAAAGATAGCATACATCATG
Organism: uncultured Carboxylicivirga sp.; assembly: GCA_947503525.1. GTDB lineage: Bacteria > Bacteroidota > Bacteroidia > Bacteroidales > Marinilabiliaceae > Carboxylicivirga. The sequence goes on from CANNEA010000003.1 coordinate 453,345, forward strand.
ATGGTGTCTTCTTTAATTCTTTGCTATTCGCTTCAGATAATAATGCCTTAGCAATATCGGATCAGGTGGATGGTCAATTTTTGCTCATTCAAACTAAGGATGGAGGTAATTCATGGAATCGGGTAAACGCTTTACCTCAGTCATTAAGTGGTGAAGGCAATTTTGCGGCTTCCAATACCTGTATTGAATATTTTCCTTCAGGTGAAGCCTGGTTTGCCACAGGAGTAAGTGAATCAAGAGTCTTCATGACAAAAGATAACGCCTATTCATGGGAGGTAGCTTCTACGCCTGTTCTCTGCAACGAAAGTGCCGATGGCATTTATTCCATCGATTTTCGAAATCCAAACCATGGTATTGTTGTTGGAGGTAATTATCAATATCCTGAACGCAATGACAGCATAGCTGCCTACACCATTGATGGAGGGTATACCTGGAACTTAGCTGAAACCATGCCCAATGGTTTTCATTCATGTGTTCAGTACTTCGATGATGCACAATCAACTATAGCTGTAGCTATCGGACGTGTTGGTTTCGATTACACTTTGGACGATGGTAAGAATTGGATAAAAGGCGGTAAGGAGAAATATTATACCATGCGTCCAATACCAGGTCAACTATGTGCGTTTGTGGCTGGATCGGATGGTCGGTTTGCCAAGCTAAGCATAAGTAAATAATCGCCTTTTAAAGGGAGGAACACACATTTCTCATAAGATTAAGTGCTGGTTTAATTCAGATTGCAACTGTTCTGGCAGCGGCAATGCGGAATGGCAGTTTAAGCTTTTAGTTATTTATAGTTAGTCCTATAAGGTGTCAATAGTTACAACTAAAAGTAATATATAGTTATTACTAAGTGCTACCGATAGTTTAAAACAAAAACAGCTGCAAGCCTTTGCTTGCTTGCAGCTGATTGTTAGGATGTAGATTATTGCGCCGGCACCAGGTCGTTTAATAGTCGTCCAATGCGCAACTTTTTAGTGTTTTGGAAAATTGTTCGTACTTCCACTTGAAATACACCTGAAATTATACTTTCAGGTACGAAGAATAGCAACTCAGAAGGCTTGTTTTTAACAACATTCTGCACCTTGGTTTCTGTTCCATCATCAGCGACAAAAAAGATACCTTGTTGCGAATCATCAAGGTCAAATTTTAATAAGGATCCTTTGATGGAAGCGATCTGTCCAGGCGCAAAGGATTCATTTAAGACATTGCTTTTGAGGTTAATAAACTGTTGCAATACAGGTTTGGGTGAAGTGATTTCAACTTTTTTCAGTTCAATATTTTGAACTGCTTCACTTAGTCGTTTGCCAGGATTAAGGTTTATCTTAATCGCATGTCGTTTTGAATCAAAGCCGTCTTCGTGATTAATAAATACACCGCAAACACTCGGATGGATCTTAAATAAATTGGTGTTGACGTTATTACCTTTCTGAACCGCATCAACTACCGCGTATTCAAATTCTTCGATCACCGAAAGTGCTTCGGCTTTGGTCACCGTTGAACCTTTTCCAACCATTTGTTCAACAATGGCTTCTGCATTTATTGTTTCATTCTCGGTGGTGACTGCCATGCAGTCATCCGGATCATCTGTTAGATGATTGTCCACTAAACCATAACGTAATGGCATAATAACAAAATTTTAATGATATATTGCGTTATCACCGCCGGCCTCCTCTTCCAATGCCGCGACGCCAATCATGGTAGGTTGATGACCAGCCGGCGGTTCTTAACATCAATATTTAGCTTCAATTTAAAAAACTTACATTTTATTATCCAGTAAATAGCCGGATTTCTATACTTAAATAGAATGATTATTGATAAGTGACAATGATGTATGTTGATTATTTATGCATCTTATGGTGCTCTATGCTTTATGATTAGCGGCTTTGATGGTGGTAATTAGAATATATATACATGATCATAATATGCCTATCGAAAAGAGCCATTCTATGATCATGTATCGCCCATAAATCCAATAGTATATTTAAGAGCCAGGGTATAGGAGCTCAAACCTGATCTGATTGCTTATTGCCTTAAATAGAAGTATATTGTAATTCCATTCAAGATGTACCTGCTGGTTGAATTGTTAGTTTGAATTAATACCCATCTAAAAACACTATTATGCCTATTTATATGGATCGCCATGATCTGCCCGGAGTTACCGCCAGTCATGTATTGGAGGCACATCAGCAAGATTTAAAAATACAAGACGAGTATGATTGTAAAGGACTAACCTATTGGTTTGATGAAGAACGGCAGACTGCTTTTTGTTTGATTGAAGCGCCGAATATCAAGTCCGTAAAATCAATGCATGAGAATGCGCATGGACTAATTCCACATAAGATTATAGAGGTGGATAGCAGTATAGTGGAATCTTTCTTAGGAAGAATTAAAGATCCTCAGACACAGCTTAGCAATGAACCTGTTGCTGTTAATGAGCCAGCCTTTAGAGTTATTATGGCCAGTAAATTAACTTTTTCCAATGAAGCTTACGAAAATTGGACCACAGAGAACACAAAAACATGTCGTGATAATCATAATGCCATTGTCAGGTCGTTGATTGGGCAATTTGAGGGAAGAGTGGCGGGCCATATCGAAAAGACTATACTGTGCTCTTTTCTTACGGTTTCCCAGGCACTGGATTGTGCACTGGAGATTCGCAAGGCATTCCATAAAGCCACCAATGGAATGGATAAACGTATGTTGATCCAATTCGGTATTAGCGCCGGAAGCCCAATTGCAGATAGCAATGAGTTTTTTGGTCAGGCTATTAATAAGGCCAAAAGTCTTTGTTACCTGGCAAACAAGGAACAAATACTTTTATCATCATCTATAGGGGAACAATACCGTAAGGATGGTTTAACTACCATTAAAGGTCATACTGATATCCAGGTCATGAATCACAATGATGAATGTTTTATTGATGATCTGCTTCAAATCATGGATAAATCATGGCAACTGGATAATTTTAACCTTAACGATCTTGCACAGCAAATAGGTGTGAGTAAATCGAAGCTATATCGTCAGTTAACTTTAATTTCCGGTAAGTCACCAAACGAATTTATTAACGAGTTTCGATTGCTAAAAACCATTGCTCTTATCGATAAACAGGAAAAGAGTATTGCGGAGATTGCCTATGAGTCAGGCTTCAGCAGTCCTTCTTATTATTCAAAGTGTTTTAAGAAACGATTTGGTATTCTTCCTTCGGCTTATGTCAGAATTTAAGTCAATATGAGCTTATGAATTTTGACAGCATCTAAACTGCCTGATTCAAAATTACCATTCTTTGACTTAAAAGTCGTAGTACTGGCCTTTGTTTCTCCCATATATTGCGGAAAACAAAAAACGCTACGATATGAAAACATCATCAAAAGACATAAGTGCATCGGCAATAGATGGATTTAGAAATCAACTAAGGGGAGAACTGATTCTTCCGGATAGTTCGCAATATCATCAGGTACGTCAAGTTTATAATGCCATGATCGACAAACATCCGGGTATGATAGCCATGTGTGTGGATGTGAGTGATATAGTAAACTGTGTTAGTTTTGCACGGGAGAATAAGCTGCTTTTGGCTGTCAGAGGCGGTGGTCATAATGGTGGGGGCCTTGGCATCTGTGATGATGGATTGGTGATTGACTTATCAGGTCTGAAAAATGTAAGAGTAGATACAAGCAACAATACCGTCCGTGTAGCTGGTGGCAATTTATGGGGCGAAGTAGATCATGTTACTCACAGTTATGGATTGGCTGTTCCGGCAGGCATTATATCTACAACAGGTGTTGGTGGTTTAACGCTTGGTGGAGGAGTTGGATACTTATCTCGTAAATACGGTCTAACCATCGATAACCTTCTGGAAGCTGATATGGTACTGGCCGATGGTTCTTTGGTGACGGTCAATAAGGATCAACATGCAGACTTGTATTGGGCCATCCGTGGAGGAGGAGGAAATTTTGGCATTGTAAGCTCCTTTTTATTCCAGGCTCATAAGCTGAAAAATGTGATTGCCGGTCCTACCTTATGGCCTGTTGAACAGACTGAGGAGATAATGGAATGGTTTCATGGTTTTATCCATAATGCACCAGAGGATTTGAATGGCTTTATTGCGACTATGGTAATTCCCGGTCCTCCATTCCCTGAATCGCTTCATGAGAAGAAATTCTGTGGTATTGTTTGGTGTTATACTGGTGATCCTTCCGGTTTTGATGACTTATTTAAAGAAGTAAGAGACAAAAAACCGCTGTTCGAACATGTTGGAGAGATGCCATATCCTTCCTTGCAGACCTTATTTGATGGACTTTTGCCGGCAGGTTTACAACTGTACTGGCGTGGCGATTTCTTTAATGAAATTGGACCTGAACTATTAAAAGCTCATCATAAATTTGGATCCCAAATACCAAGTTTACTATCACAAATGCACATGTATCCATTAAGTGGAGCAGCCAGCAGGGTAGGTAACACAGATACGGCCTGGGCATACCGTGATGCTAAATATGCTGGTGTAATCGTAGGTGTTGATCCTGATCCTGGTAAAGCTGAGGAAATCACGGAGTGGTGTAAGGCCTACTGGGAAGCTTTACATCCTTATTCAGCAGGAGGTTCGTATTCTAATTTTATGATGGAAGAAGGGCAGGAAAGGGTGCAGGCCAGCTACAAGCATAATTATCAAGGTCTCACTGAAATAAAGGCTAAATATGACCCAGAGAATTTATTTAGTGTCAACCAGAATATAAAACCAAAGTGATTATATACAGCTGAATTACAGAAGAGTCTGGATTAAATAAATGTGAAAATTATTTACTAATTAAACTTTGTCATTATGAAAATTGCGAAAGAAGATGTGCCGGTTAAGATTGATACACCAGCTGCGATAGCGCGACAAAAAACAGAATTTGGTGATTCAACAGGCTATGGTAAAATTAGCGGTGAATACTTCACCTTAAAGGCAGGAACAGATATTTCACCTTTGCTTGAAGGATTAAAAGATAATATGTGTCAAACGCCGCATTGGGGTTTTATAATAAAAGGAGAGATTACAGTGGTATATACTGATGGTTCGAAAGAAACTGTAAATACAGGGGATTTGTTCTATTGGCCGCCAGGACACACGGTTATGGCAGGAGTTGATACCGATATGGTATTGTTTAGTCCACAGAAGGAGCACTCTGAAGTTATTGACCATATTCTGTGCAAAATGGCTGTGTCCAGTTAATAAGTGCTTGTTGAGTTTATTAATTCACATCAAAAAATAATAGGCCTGTTGGTATGAAGCTGATGGGCCTTCTATGCTTAAAAAAATGCTTGTATAATAGTCCTGCAAACAAATTTCATGACACGTAGTGACAACTGAAAATAATTAAATGGAAGGTGTAATTTTTAGAATCATGCTTTTAATGAGACAATCAAATAATAGATAATTGCAAAAAGCGATAAAAAGTACAATATGCTAACGATAAAGGACTGTAGTTTTAGCAACTTAGATGGTCCGATATTATTCGAGCATGTCGTAATGGTTGTTTTAAAGAGTTTACCTTTTCTGGCTTTTAATGCATAATAGCTTAGTGCTCCAATCGGGCAGAAAAATCTACAGAAGAATTGGGATACAAACATACTGGCTATTAAAATAAGCGGAAAGATGAACCACTGCACACCATTGCCTTGAAGCGAAAAAATCATACTAAAGGGCTCATAGGATGATATGGTGGAGTTATTTTTTAATAAGGATACAATGAGAACGGCCCATAACAGTAGGCCATTTACATATTGTGTATATCTTCTTAATTGAGGATGTAATCTCCAATTAAGGCCTGTTAGTTTTGATAAAAAATATTGCACGGCAAAAAATGGACATATGGAATAGCAATAAAAATTACGTTTGAATACGATTATGCCAATACTGATAAAGCCAATAAAAATCCAAAAGAGTAGGCCATTGTTTAAGTCAGGTATTTCACCTAACAAGATCCTGGAAAAGAATGCAATGGAAAGCGATGAGTTCCACATAAGTCCTAGAAATACGATACTTAAACTATAAGTAAGAATCTTGAATATCCTCTTTTTAAGCCAAAAAGTTAGAAGAATTGAAACAATAAAAAATAAGAGAATTCCCCATTCGTAGTCTTCTATTTCAAATGACCGTTCAGTTTTTATAGGTTCCCGGCTGAATGTATTTTGAGCAAGGTGATGCCCGGCCCGTTGAGCAGCTTTAGCGATTGCTTTGCCCGATATGCTTGCGCCGGATACATTGTCAATGTCATAGCCATGTTCCAGTGGGGCAGCAACATCTAGGTTTTCATATTGACTGAAAAAGGAATGTTTTTGTAATTTCCGGATGTAAGAGAAGGTTTCTGTATCATGTAATATTTCTACATTTTTTATTTTACCATTGGCATCCACAGCTGTCGCCACAATCATGCTTCCTCCATATCCTATGGTTTCATAAGTACTTAAGAATAGTGTATCACTTTTACTTTTTAATTGGTAAATGTCATTGTCTGAATAATCGACAGTATAATCTGAGAATTTCTCCTCAATTAGTAATTGTAGATTGGTATTGTTGAGTCTATTTCCTATAATAAAGGCAGAGAGTAGAGAAACTATGACCAAACTCCAAAGAATGACACTTTGAACATTAGTATTGCTCATTTTTTATTCTATTGCGAAAATGAAATATTAATAATACTTACTGTGCAGATGCTTAAACTAAAAATCGGTAAAAAAGAAAATATGAAAGGATAAGGATTTGAAGTACTTATCCTTTCGATATGGCATGATCTTAGCTTTGTAATCCTTATTTAAAGATTACTTTTTGCTCATTACTTAATAAGTAAGCGATAACTTAAAAGAACCAATAATAGTCCAGGTATACTAAAAAATACAAGTCCCATCGCAGCAGACTGCGGTTCTACTTCAATAGCTGAACTAATTGACCAGGCAAGTCCGAAAAGAAAAAGTAAAACTCCAATTGTTCCGGGCACAAATGTTCTCCATGTTGCACCCATTTTTGCCAACTTCAATCCGCCTATAGCCACTAAAGCAGCCAGGCATCCTAATATAAACCACATTAATCCCATGATATATTTTTTAAGGTTTAATTTTAATTTTTGATTGGATTAAAATCCATCGTAACTCTTATTACTGGAATCGAAAAAGCGATCAACTGCTTTGGGATCGTCAACATTTCCGTAACCAAAAACACTGTCCATCTCTCTCATAATTCCATGAGCTGCTCCAGGTACAACGGCCCCAATTTTATTGATAAGACTATGATGCCAGAAATCCGGTTTATTGTATGGACAGGATGCAATACAATTGACACAATCGACCTTAGCATCTGCCCATTGTTTGAAGCAGGATTTGGCATCCAGGTACCATTTTTTTACACCTACTGCATTAAAATATGCATTGTCTTTATGTTTATGTGTCGGTTTAAAGGTCGGCTCTTTGTCAAAAGGAATCGCCTTACTTGGACATGCTTCAGCACATAACTTGCAGTTTTTGCAAAACTCTTCAACCCCGAAGCTTTTTGGTTTATCGTACTCCACAAAATCTAAATCGGTATAGACCTTACAAAGTCTTACCCTAGGTCCATATTTATAGGTTACGAGTTGTGAATTTCTAGCACCTTCGCCTAATCCTGCAGCAATGGCATAGGGCACGCTCATGCCTGTGTCGTTTCCACATGGGATGGCTTTATATCCTAGCCCTCTTATCATAACAGCAACTTGGTGAGCAACCTTAGTCATGCGCGAATACCCTTCACCTACAACTCCTGATGTAATTTCGTTTGTGGCACAACTCATGGCTTCATAATCCATTTCAGTGGCTATTACGATTACTGTTTTTGGTTTAAAACCTGCAGTTTTATCAATATCATGTCGCCATTTATCCGGAGTATGCGATTCTAAGGCTAGTTTCATGTTTTCGCCACCTACTTGCATCAAGGTTTGTAACTGTTCAGGCCCTTGTGGTATAATTCGTCTTGCAATTGGTGGTACATAGTTGAAGTTCTCAGAATAGTCCCAACGCGGATCACGCTTGGTAATCCCAACCAGGTCGGCACCATATAAACGAGCAGCACGTTTAATTACTTCGGAGGCCTCGGCTTTGCTTTCAAATTCGCACTTTTCTTTTTGTACGTAATTTAAGTCCATTAGTGATAATGGAGGCTTATCTGTATTATTATCCCAACTTAACAATCCGAAATCACCTATAGCACCCGGCATGGGACCAGATCCTGTAGCGCTTAAGGCCCAGGCACCAGCCATTACTGCTTTTGCTTTTTGGTCCCAACCTTTTTTCCCTTTTTCGTAGTGGTAATTATTATCATGCACAAAGCTGTCGCCTTGTTTTAATGCCTCCTGATCGACCGTAACACCCATCGCCATTAATTGGCGACCAAAAAAGGCGTGGCCATGTACTGTACTATACGAAGGAATCGATTTATACTCACTACTTACCTCATTTGGGAAATCATCAAACTCTTTTACATTGGGTTTTGCTGCCTCCTTTTCTGAATTGTTAGCTTTTACTTTTATAGGAAAAGTTGCCATTCCAGCCACTCCTAATGCGGCTGTAACTCCTCCTAATTTTAGAAAATCGCGCCTCTTTAGCATGGCTTCTTTTTCCTTTTTGGGTTTCTTCATTTTAATAAGTTTTTGTTAACAGATACCCGAAATAATACTATTGGAGAAAAGAAAGCGTACTGACCAATTAATCCATACCAATTAATTTTTATGCTGTCGTACGACTAAATTAGACGAACGGATTATGCTTTGATATAGAGGTGATAAGGCTAAATGAAGCTAATTAATAGAAGAGCGAAATTGTGAAGGTGTTTGGCCGGTAAACTTTTTAAATGAAGTATTAAATGTAGTTTTGGAGTTAAATCCTGAATCAAAAGCTAGGTTTAAATTGGTTTCTTTGCCATTCTCATGTTTACTTGCAAGAAGTTTAAATTCTTCGATTCGATAGTTATTAATGTAATCGTAGAAATTTTGTTTCAATAAACCATTTAGTACTTCAGAAATGATATGACCAGGAAGATGCATTCTTTCGGTTAAATCACCTAAAGCAAGATTCGGGTTAAGATAGGGTTTTTCATTTTCCATCCATTGATTCATTTCACGCATATATGCCATAGCGTCTGCACGTGATAGACTTGACTTGTCATATTGCAGTAATTTATCCGTCTTAGGTAAATTAGAGTATTTGTAATGAATCACTTTGGGTATCGATATTAGAATAAATATCATTAAATAACTCAGAAGAATAAGAAAACCCGTATCCAGATAATCCAACAAGGTAGGTGTGCTGTGTGTGTGAAAATCAATAAAACCTCCAATTATTAGGATTAAGGCATATATGTTCATCATTATGCTTAAAACCTTTAATAGAGTTAGGTGCTGATTTGAAAAATCTAAAAGACAATCAATAATGCCTTTATTGGCCCCATATATTTTTACTAATTCGCGAAAAATAAATTGAGAATATACAATAAAGAGCAAACCACCTATTTCAGCAAAAACAAGACCATACCATCGATTATATTCTTCAACAGACCATGGAATATAACCTGGTTTAAAGGTTTCAATTAGCTGTGGTATAAAAAAGATTAAACCAATTAGCATTGGGATGGCATGCAACAACATATTCCGACGAAAAATAATACTTCCCGAAATTATTGCAGAAGAATAAAACCATAGAAAAGGAGGGGGGGAGGCTTGAAAGAAACGTATAAGATAAATCAGTGTTGAATCCTCATCAAATATTCCATAGAAATACAAAAGATAATAAATGAACTTAATAAGAATAAGGATGAGGATAGCACCTAGAAATAAATTAACATGATTTCTAAAACGCTTTAGGTTTAAGATACCAATTAAAATAAGTATCTGAGCAATGCAGAATATAATGACGTTAGCAAAATCCATTGTTTGAACAAAGTAATAAAAATTTATTTTTTTATTGTTCTATTAATAATTTAATAAATAAAGATTCAGAAAGATTAAACTCAATTCATCACTAAATATAGTGCCTAAAATAATTTTGTATTTAATTGAATTACTGTAATAGAAGGGTGCACATTTGGCATGTATAAACAAGCCATCCTCTAATGAGTTTAAGTATATAGGAGATGATTTGTAATTGTTCGATTACTAAAAAAATGCTTTTATTTGCACTTTAAGCATTCTACAGACCCGGAGAAATGGTATTAAGCGATAAAATAATTGTTGATGAAATTAAGCAAGGTAACGAAAAGGTATTTCGTTCATTGTTTGACAATTATTACCCTGAATTAATACAATTTGCCCATCGTTTTGTATTCGATAAGGACATGTGTAAAGATTTTGTTCAGGAGGTTTTCGTGAAGTTGTGGGAGAAAAGAAGCGAGCTTGATATTAAATCTTTAAAATGGTATTTACACACATCGGTTAAAAACAAATGTCTGACCCATATTCGTAACCTGGGAGTTAAAGATAAACACAAGGTAATGGTGTTGGATGCCTATATGACTACTCACACCGAAGAAGAGTTAATGGATCCTGAATTGGTAAAAGAGGTGAAGGGGGCATTGGATCAATTACCGGCTGGAATGAAACGAATCTTTCGTTTAAAATACGTCCATGGTTTAAGCATGCAGGAAATTGCTGAAGATTTAGATATATCAGTAAGTACTGTAAAGACTCAGCTTGGTAGGGCGCGTAAAAAATTAAGATTACTATTATTTGACCGTACCATGTTATGGTTTTTTCTATAATTAAGCTTAGCCACTACACTCATAAATGGCTTTGTTAAGCATACGTTTTATTGGCATCAGATGTTGTATGCTTTGCCGTACTGCAGCATCATATCCTGTATAGAGGATGTTTCTACTGCAATAATTCTTTTTCGCGTGAATTAGCCTATGGATTAAATTTGATGGCAGGCCCATTTCTTTTGATTTCGTGAACATTAAATAATAAATTGAAAAAAATCATATTTTTTGTCAACCATACTTAAATTACACGAGTCTTATACCAGAATGAACAACACAACAATGATCAAAAGAAAAGAAATAGATTATACCATTATTTGGAAGAACCTTAATGGCATTGCCAGTAAAGAAGAAGGCAATGATCTGAAAGAGTGGCTGAATTCCAGCAGAAAGAATAGAAAGTTTTATAAAAGTTTACAAGAGAATTACTTTAACGAAGGTGTAGAGATTAGTGCAAAAGAAATGAAAACCGCCTGGAGAAATATTGAAAAGAAAACACAAGGTAGAATTATTAAATTCCGCTGGGTTCAATATGCTGCGGCGATTCTAATTCCATTTATAGCATTCTTTGCGGTTCTGAAATATTCTAATACGGATGAGATCAGCACAGATCAGAGTATGCTGATTCAACCTGGTCAATCCAAAGCGCTTTTAACCTTGCACGACGGTAGTGTAATAGAAATTAATAAATCCGATACGCTTCTTAATGTTTTGGCAAGTTCCACTAACATAGCCATTGATTCTACCGGTGTTAGGTATTCCAATTCGCAGATCAAAAGTTCTGGTGAAGTACGATACAATACCTTGGAAACTCAGCGGGGAGAGGAATTTAGTTTGGCTCTGGCGGATGGAACACATATATGGTTAAATGCAGAAACAAAAATTCGATATCCTGAAGTATTTAATAAGGGCTACCGGGAACTAAGCTTGGTGCACGGTGAGGTGTTTTTAGATGTGAGTCATGATGAGGAGCGAGCCTTCTATGTAAATACAGATCAAAATAGAATTAAGGTACTTGGTACACAGTTTAATGTGCGGGCATACCCAGATGAGCTAAGCAAGGCGATTACGCTATTGGAGGGAAGTGTGGCTCTGCAAGGCAGTGCAGAGAATGTGATGTTAAAGCCGGATGAGCAGGCCGTAATAGATCAGAAAAGTGGTGAAGTGAAGATTAATAAGGTTGATGCGAATATATATGCAGCCTGGACAAGAGGTAAGTTTGTTTTTAAGGATGTTCAACTATCTAAGATATTAAGTGATTTGGAGCGATGGTACAATATTGATGTGTTCTACCAGAATCCTTCTTTAAAAAGCAAGCACTTTTCATTATACATAAATCGTTACCGATCGGTTAATGATTTACTGGAGGTACTTGAAGCTACTAATAAGGTAAAATTCGAGATTCATGAGGATAATATAATTGTAAAAGGCGTTTATTAATAATAATCTATAAAAACAGGGAATATTGGTACTATTCCCTGCCATTAAAGGCTGATTGGTACTCAGCCAGTTTGTTAAACTAATAGTTACAAAATTATGAAGAAAAATCGAGAACCTATTTTTCTCAGCAGGAGAAAGATGCAAAAAGTGTACAGGGTTATGAAATTATCTGTAGTACTATTATTGATTGGTGTTTTACAAGTTACAGCTAGTGTAACAACATCAGGACAAAATATTAGCATTAAAGAGAATAATATTTCACTTGCTGATCTTTTTTGGAAGATACAAGAACAAACAGATTTTGTATTTGCTTTTAGTTCTGACGATGTCAAAGAATATGCCAACCTTAATATCAACTTAGAAGGCGAACTGGAAGATGTTTTAACTGAAGTACTGCAGGATAAAAACCTCAAGTATGAACTCAAAAATGGAGTTTATGTCATTAAAAGAAGTACGCTTAAACAAAGTATAAGTTCTCAGCAACCCGAAGAAAAGAAAATTATCATTAAAGGTACTGTTGTGGATGAAAAGGGTGAACCCTTGCCCTTCGCGGCTGTCTGTTTTAAAGGTACTACCTCCGGTTGTGTGTCTGCTGTTGATGGTACTTATGAGTTGGAAGCACCTGATGAAGAAGGATTAGTATTAGAGGTTTCAAGTCTTGGATTTGTAACCCAGGAGATACAAGTTAATGGCCGTAAGCTTATTGATATTGTTTTAGTACCTGATGTGAAGGGCTTGGACGAAGTGGTTGTTACCGGTTATCAAACTATTTCGCGCGAAAGGGCTACCGGTGCTTTTGACAAAGTAAGTGTACGTCAGTTAGAAAAACCTTCATCAAATATTGCGGAACGTTTGGTAGGTGTTGCTGCTGGTGTTCAAACATTGGTTGATGAAGATGGCAATATGAGGTTTGAGATACGTGGGCAAACCAGTTTGGGTGCGAACTCCAGTCCTCTTGTTGTGGTAGATGGATTTCCTATTGAAGGTGATTTTAATAGTATAAACCCTAATGATGTTGAGAGTGTAACCGTATTAAAAGATGCTGCAGCAGCATCAATTTGGGGAGCACGCTCAGCCAATGGTGTAATTGTTGTTACCACCAAAAAAGCTAAACGTGGAAAAGTAAAGGTTGAATTAAACTCTTTCTGGAAGTTTGAGAATAAACTGGATCTTGATTATGTCAATCCTTTAGCCTCAAGCGCTGAAACTGTTGCTTATGAAAAACATGCCTTCGACACTGGTTTTTATGGCGCGCCTTATAGGATGCCGCAATATAATTTAGATGGCGTTGGGAGTGGTATTTCACAAGGTGCTATGATTCTGAATGCACACCGTTTAGGTCATATTACTGACGCTGAAAGGGATGCTCAATTGGGTGTATTAGCTGCTCAGAATAATAGAGGTCAGATTGAAGACAACCTATTGCAAGTGCCGGTTACACAACAATATAACCTTAGTGTTTCAGGTGGCAATGAAAATATGACCAATGTACTATCGGTGATGTTTGAAAATAAAAAGGATTATTACAAAAATAATGATCGTGATAAATTCATGGTTAATTTCCGAAATACCTTGAATGTTACCAAATGGCTTGATTTTAGTTTTTCTGGTATGATTCAGTATGAAGGTGATGATATGAGTGGTGCAAATCTAGGTGAAATTCAGGCTTTGGCGCCTTACGATATGTTGTTAGATAAAGATGGTAAACAAACAGACCTTAACAACTTATATTATTATCAAGATGCCCTTTACGATCTTGTGCCTACTGATGATTTCCCTTATGCCGATTGGTCGTATAATCCTATTCATGAAATTAACAATCGTGAGTTAAAACGTAAACAGATTAACTCAAGAGTGCAGGCTGGATTAAATTTTAAACTAATGGAAGGCTTAAACTTTGATTCAAAGTTTATGTACGAGGTATTTAATGTGTCTAATAGTAATTACTACTCAGAGCAATCCTCTGCCATGCGTAGAGTAGTAAATGAGTCTACCTCCTTCGCAGTTTTTGATTGGAATACGTATGAAACAGTACCAGGTCCAATTATTCCACATATGCCTAAGGGTGGAGGATTGTCCCGATCATCATCAGAAGTGACAAACTACAATTTCAGAAATCAGTTAAACTTCAATAGAACTTTTAATGAAGTTCATTCTTTTAATTTTATTGCTGGTACCGAAATAAGGGATCGCTCATACGAAGGTGCCTTTGAGGGAGATATCATTGGTTATAACAAGGAAACCAATTCAACAGGAAGGTACATTGGAGATTATAATTCAGATATGGGATGGTTAGGTTGGCCTATGCGTTATACTGTAGCACCGTATTCTCATCCAATAGGTGATATTTATTACCCACTACCTACATTTATTTCAAGAACTGATCGATTCTTTTCGATGTATTCGAACCTGGGTTATACTTATAACGATAAATATAGTTTATCGGCTAGTGTCAGAACAGATGCTTCAAACTTAATTACTGACGACCCAAAATATCGTTATGCACCGTTTTGGTCTGTTGGTGCCGGTTGGCAAATGCATAAAGAAGATTTTCTTTCTGGAACAGAATGGTTGAATCGATTGAATTTACGTGCTACCTATGGTTATAATGGTAATGTAGATCGTTCTACTTCATTTAAGCCATTAATTAGCTTGAGTGGCGCTAACGATTTATATACCAACAGACCCGATGCTTCCATTGCAAGTCATGGTAACCCAACTCTACGATGGGAAAAAACCCGAACGCTCGACCTTGGTTTAGACTTTGTAATATTTAGTGGTAAACTAAGAGGAACTATCGATTATTACGACAAGTTAAGTTCTGACCTTATTATTGAAGAAACCATTCCTTCTGTTCATGGTACTAATACGGCCAAATTTAACAACGGAGCCATGTCTAATAAAGGTATTGAAGTGTCTTTAGGTACTACATTACCAATAGCGCGAGAACTGATATGGAATGGTAATGTAAATTTTGCCTATAATAAGAATGAAATAACCGAGTTGTCGAAAGATTATTACAGCTACTTTTACGATCTACGCAATAGTGGATCGCGAAATGCTGATGAGCGAACAATGGCCTATATGCAAGGCGAAAGTGCCAATACCTTATGGTCGCTGGTATACGCGGGATTAGAAAATAGAGGTACAGAAGAAAATCCTATGTATTTACCGGTATATCAAGGTGCCAACGGACAAACACATTTAATTAATAACACCCAATTCCCAGGTGAGGATGCACGTGAGTTTATGTCAAACGAAGGTGTATTAGTTGCACCATACATTATGGGGTTTACCAATAGTTTTCAATATAAAAACTTAGAATTATCTTTTATTATCACTGGTAAGTTTGGGCACGTCTATCGCCGTCATAGCTTTAACTATCCATTCCCTGGAACTGGCAATACGGCTGTAAATAATAAATACAGCGAAGTTGTTAATGGTGACCCTATGGAAATAGTTCCAATCCCCGACAATGAAAGTGGCTATTTTCGTTATGATTACTTCTATACCCCGTATATGAGTTATTTAACCGCTGACGCTTCCCATATTCGTTTTCAGGAATTAAGCTTAAGCTATAGTCTGCCAAAGCAATTAGTTTCGAAAATAGGTCTGGAACGTGTACAGTTTTATGGACAGGTAAATAATCTGGGTACTATCGTTTTTAACGATTATGATGAAGATCCGGAATACCCAATGGGTTCATTCAAACCGCAAGCAATGTATACGTTTGGTTTTAACCTGACTTTGTAAGGTAGATTTTGAACATTGTTTTTAAAATAAAAAATGATAAAATGAAAAAATATAGCATATATATATTACTAATAGGGTTTGTATTGGGGGGATGTGAAGATTTTCTTGATGAGTCGCCAAACAAATCATCTGCTGTAGAAATCAGCACTGTCGAACACCTT
This sequence comes from uncultured Carboxylicivirga sp., assembly GCA_947503525.1. Classification (GTDB taxonomy): domain Bacteria; phylum Bacteroidota; class Bacteroidia; order Bacteroidales; family Marinilabiliaceae; genus Carboxylicivirga. Next base: position 469,452 of record CANNEA010000003.1, read on the forward strand.
GATCGTTTATTAAATAATTATCAAGCTTTTTATAGACAAGCAAACAGTGACTTAATATACGGTAGCGATGATTATGAGTTAAGTGTTGATTTTTTTGATGCATATATGGGCAGTTATCAGGCTTCTCAAGCACAGTATGCAACTTGGGATGTGGATAGGGTCCCTTTCGATTCTCGTTCGTATTGGCCTGATGAATGGCAGAAAGTTTTTACTGCTAATGTGGTATTAGAGAATGTTGACCAGGTAAGTGGAAGTGAAGAAATAAAAAAAGAGCTCAAGGCTGAAGCACATTTAATTTTGGCCTATAGTTACTACGAGATGGTCAATACTTTTTGTTTGCCATATAGCTCTGAAAACATGAATGAAATGGGACTGCCTATAAAAGTTTCCACTAATTTTCAAGACGATGTTACCAGAGCCAGTTTAGGAGATACATGGAATTATATCCTGGCTAACTTAACAGAAGCTCAAAAGTTGACTAAGCGCTTGGAGTATTCCGATGGAATTTATCATAGCTATCGTGCAAGTAAAGAAGCTGTAAATGCATTTTCGGCGCGTGTTTACTTGTGCATGGGTGACTATTCGAAAGCACAAGAATATGCGGAAGCTGCTTTGGCACTTCACGACGAGTTAATGGATTACAATACTGAAATGTCTACAGTTGGTAGATCAACATATATCTTTCCTGATGGGGTGCCAACTCAGGTGGTTATTGAATTTCCTCACACTGTAAATAATCACAGTCCTCTGGATCGCATGAAATGGAGCGAGCATTATTATTACCGTTTTTTATATAATGGTAGTTTTGACACATGGGCATCGGCTGATTTAGTAGCACTCTACGATCAGGCATATGATTTAAGATATAGGTATCATATTGTGGAAGATTACTCTTATATCAGAGGCGCGGGTAATCCTCCATATAGTGTTCCGGGTTATATTTTTTATAGCGAAAGTGATTACCCCTCTGGTCCAAGCGTAGCTGAAATGCTAATAATTAAAGCTGAATGTCAGGTGCGCCTTGGACAATGGAATCAAGGTATTGCAACGGCCAATTTGTTAAGAGCTGTACGTATGGATAACACAGCACCGGCAAGCGCTATAAACTTAAGTGCATCATCTGAAGCTGAAGCATTATCAATCATATTAGACGAACGTCGTCGCGAGATGCCTTTCACACAGCGCTTCTTTGATATTCGTCGATTCAATAATAATGATGAACCTGCTGATGACGTTATGATGTCGAGAACTTTTTATCCGGTAAGTGATATCATTGAATCAGGAAGTTCTCCTATTAATTATACTATGGATAAAAAGGATCGTCGTTTTGCACGTCCAATTCCAGATATTGATTTACAATCCAGTAAAGGAGCTATTAAGCAAAATACCTACTAATATTACTTTAACCGGGTGCCAATGGCATCCGGTTATAAGTGTACTTTTTATTTGTATTTGCTACAATGCAACTACAATACAAGTTGTTCCCTTTTTACCTTAGGCTTTAACATTTAAACAATACTAATATGTATAAATTATTATTGGTGGCTATTGCTATTAGCTGCTGTTTTACAATTGGAATTAGTGCACAAAAAAAGCAGGATATTAGTGTATTGTACGTTGGATTTAGTCCTGACAAAGCAATGCCTGAGAAAGAAAATACAACATGGACTTCTCAGGAACGATTTGCCCTTGAATATAAGACTCGAATGCCTGCATTTGTAGATTATTTAAATTTATATTTTTCTGAAGTTGGAAGTATCGATTGTCGAGAGTACACAGCTGAACTATCAGAAAAATATGATGTAACTATTTTTGATGAAAGAGTAAAACCTCTAAAGGAACGCGTAATACATACTGACTCGGAAACCGGTAAATTTCTGAGTATGGAGTCAGCCATATATCTGCCTGATGATTATAGTAGTCCATCTGTTTTTATTGGTCACCCAGCGCGTGATCTTGGTTCTCCACTTGGTTCTAAATTGGATTGGTATTGTTTATGTTTAAATCGTCACGCTCACCACATTGATTTAAACAATGAGATTTTTAAGGGCCCATTTAAAGTCAATCTGACAATTAAAGATAGAGCAACACCAAGTCCAATATTAAAGTCATGGGATGGTGGTGATATGCCAGCTGAAATACCAATGTGGGAAGTTAATACTGAAGGTTATCAAGATGGAAAAGGGTATCGTATCGGTATGGTTTCTCGAGGATGGGGCTTTGAGGACTCACCAGATGCAGAAGCCATTTCCAGTGGTGTATGTGATAAACAAAAAACAGCTGTTGCCATTGGTCGTCATGGAAACCATTTCTTATGGGGTTTTGCCGGATCGCCTGACTACATGACGGATGAAGCCAAGCAGGTATTTGCCAATGCTATTATGTATACCTACAAACATAGAGATGATCGATTTATTGCTAAGAAATACAATGAGCGCATAGCAACACGTGTCTTCGCCGATGAACTTCAATATTATACGACGGAAAAGAGTTATCTGGGAAGTGTAAAGCGTATGAAAGAATGGAATGATAACATGACCAAACAAGTTCAGGAACTAAAAGATAAAGAAGCAAGAGGTGAGGAGCTTAGTGAAGAAGATAAAATGATGCTTACCTATAAGCCACAAGTTCCTTTGACTCGTGAACAATATTTGAAGAAAAACATTGGTCGTAATAGTTGGAGCAGTATAACTGGATTGGACACATTAAAGATTATAGCATTTTTGCAAGAAAATCGTCCTTATTTCTATTCACAACCAGATGGTTTCTATGACTTACGCGTAGATGAGGATGCAAAGAGTTTAGGTATTGCAAATAATGATGTTAAAATATTGGATGCAGCCATTTCTTTGCTTGAAAACGATGAGAATGATGCTAAGGCTAAACGCTTACTTTGGCGTTATACACTCGAAGATAAGGCAACAGCCAAAGAGTGGCGGGACTGGTATCGTAAGTACAAAAATAAGTTGTTCTTTACTGAGTCTGGTGGTTATGTTTGGATGATTAATGATAAAGATGCCAATCCTGATGTTCGCCCAAGAGCAGACAAAAAAGAAACACCTGTACAGGCAAAAGAAAAAACTGAGGCAACATTACAATTGGATGAGCCAAGTCACGAAGATCCTGTTAGTGTTGGTGCTGTGATATTAAAAGGAGATAATCCAGGTGAAAAAAAGCTTGTCATTAAAACAAAAATAATGGAAGGTTATCATATTTATGCCTTGGTTCCTACTGGAGAAGCTTATATAAAAACAGAACAAGGGGTTGAACTACCTGATCAAGTAAGTTTAATAGGAAGCTGGGATAAAACCACTCCATCGCCATATCCTGGAAAAGAAAAACTATTGATTTACAAAGACCAAAATACTTTTACACATCTTATTAAGATTGATAACAAAGTAGCAGATAATTCTAAGGTAAAATGTTGGTTGTATTATCAATGCTGTAATGCCGATATATGTTTTCCACCCCAAAAGAAAGAATTTACATTAAACCTCTAATAAGATAATTATGAAACTTAAAATAATATTGACTGCATTATTAAGTATTAGTTTATTTAATATATCGTGTCAGCAAGCAGAAAAGACAGATGGATATGTCATTAACGGAACCATTAAAGGGCTTGACTCTGGTTGGGTTAAGTTAATCGAGAATAATTATGTCGAACGCGGTCAACATAAATTGCTTGGAGATAGTGTACAGATTGTAAATGGTGCTTTTGTGCTCAAAGGACAAGTAGCTAATGCAGATATGGTAATGTTGCAAGTTGACTCAAAGTACTACTGTAGTTTTATGCTCGAGAATAGTAGTATTAAAGTTGAGCTTGATGTTACTACTGTAAGCTCCAGAGATGGCCGTATGGAACCTGTTGTATCCGGTTCAACTACACATGATATGTATGCACGCCATCAATTTACCGTTGATAGTATCATGACGCTTCCTGAGTATAGTGTGCTCAATGAATTAAGGCAAGAAATGAAAAAAGCTTATAGTTCAAAAGATGAAGTGCTTATAAAACAATACCAAGAAAAATCAGCAAAGTATCGGGAGCTAAGTAATGAACGAATGAAAAGACGTTTACATACTAAATTTCAATTTGTAAAAGATTATCCTTCATCACCAGTTGCACCTAATGTATTAGCATTTCAGTTTGGCGAAGGTCGTATGACTAAAGCTGAAATGAAGGAATATTATCCTCTTTTTGAAGGTGATGCCAAGAACACCGCCATGTATGCCTTCTATACAATGCGTTACGAAGAGATCTTTAAAAAACTGGCAGAAGGCTCAATTGTACCTGATTTTACTTTAACAACTATTGAAGGCGAGGAATTAACACTTTCCAAAGTTGAAGGCAAGTACATCTTAGTCGACTTTTGGGCAAGTTGGTGTGGTCCTTGTCGTGCATCCTTTCCGCATATAAAAGAAATGGTAAAAAAATATGGTATAGATGGATTTACAGTTGTAGCTGTTTGTACCAGCGATACTGAAGAAAAATGGCGTAAAGCGGTTAAAGAAGATAAAACAACCTGGCATAATGTATTTGATGCCGGAGCTAAGAATCATCAGTACGGGCCAGTAGCCAAAGAATACGGTGTACCATACTTGCCTACCACATTTTTAATTGATGAAAATGGTGCAATAATAGGCCGACAAATGAAAGGAGAAAAACTGGAAGCGAAGTTGAAAGAACTAATCGGGCATTAAAACTAAATGGTGAAAAAGCTTAAGAAATACTGGACTGATTTGATACTATTCAGGATTGTGCTTGGTGTATTTTGGAACATATGGAATGTAGTAATTCTATCCAAATAAAAGATGATTATTTCATCAGCCATCAATCGTTAATAAACGAATACGATCAAGCACAGGAATTGATCAATTAGAGAATAAGAGATAAATCATAGCATTAAAATATTATTTAGTCATGAAATTTAAGGTGTCAGTCATATATAGTTTGCTCACTATTGCTCTGTTAACGAGTTGTGTGCAAACAAAGGATAAGGAAGAAAGGAATGAGTATACAATTTCTGGAAGCATTGGTGAATTGGATGTTAACATGGGCAGGATGGCCATTAGAGATTCTACAGCAAAACGTGGATTTCGCCTAGATACCATTGTATTTGATAATGGAAGTTTTACACATACTGCTACCATTACAGAACCTGAGGTTTTTCGTATGTCCTTTAATAGCAAAAAGATAATAAAGTGGGTTGGTGATGGTTACATTCCAACTAAATCGGCTTTGTTAATGTTTGTTGCTTATCCCGGAGCGGATATTAAAGTTAATGGTGAAGCATTAGATTATGTCAATGCATTCCCGGAAGGAGATTATGAAAACAACACAATGGCCAAGCTCAACAAATCCATTTACCCATTGATGAATGACATGGTAAACCTAATGGTGAAGAATGAAGTGGACTCGACATTGACCGAAGAACAGAAGGAGATAAATTACAGTAAAGCTGAAGAGTTTTCGAAGCAAGTTAAGGATAATAAAATCGAATTTTTGAGCACAAACGCATCATCAATTGCAGGATTATGGTTGATGGAGGATATGCTGATTCGTTCGCAAATTGAAATCGAGCAAGTAGCCGAATTAATGGAAACGGTGGATGCAAAATACAGTGATGTATCCTATTTCAAGAAGCTGACTGCACGTGTAGAAGGATTTAAAGCTACTGGTGCCGGTATGACGGCACCAAATATTACAGGAATTAATGCCCTTGATGGGCAGGTCTTCGATATGTCGTCTTTACGAGGCAAGTATATCATTATTGATTTTTGGGGAACCTGGTGTCACGCCTGTTTAGAAGGAGTGCCTGAAATGAAAGCGTTCCAGGAAAAACATGCTGATCGTGTGCAGATTGTTGGTGTAGCTAAAGATAATTCAATGGACAAGGTAAAAGCAAGCATGCTGGAGCATAAAATGAATTGGCCAAGTGTAATGTTTGAAGCTGATGGAAATGACTACGTATCTAATTACAATGTGCAAGGTTATCCAACAAAGATATTAGTGGATAGAAAAGGTAAGGTTGTTTTTCGATTTGTAGGGGAGAAGGCAGAGTTCTATGATGAAGTAGAAAAAGTAATTACACGATAGTTATAAAAAGGATATTTGAGAAGAAAAAGTGGACTGTTCAAATATTCTAAGTTGCAAGAAAGATAATAATAGTGATTTCAGTATTAAGTGTGAACTACCCTGGTTTAATTGAGTCTTCCGGGGTAGTTTGTCATTACTCTGCGTATTTACACTCTACAGTATCATTCGCCAATAATTAGATGGCCAAGCCTCCCAATATCGATAAGTACTACAATAAGAGATACATCATGAAATATATAATGTTAATGTTATTAGCTGGAGCCTTTAGTATTTCAATCTATTCAAAAGGAATAGTCTTTGAAAATGGAAATTTTGAAGAGGCTTTAATTAAGGCTAAAGCCGAGAATAAAATTGTTTTTGTGGATTGTTACACCTCGTGGTGTGGACCGTGTAAAATGATGGCCAAGACTGTTTTTACTCAGGAAGAAGTTGGGGAATTCTTTAATGCCAACTTTGTGAGTCTCAAAATTGATATGGAAAAAGGAGAAGGGCCCGAGTTCGCCACTAAATATGGCGTACAGGTATATCCAACCTTTCTTTTTATAGATAGCACCGGCAAGCTAATTCAAAGCAGTAAAGGAGGAATGGTGACTAATAAATTCATTGCTGAGGCAGAAAGAGCCCAAAAAAGTAAGTAAACCAATAGGACTATGGCGAGCTATTATTTAGAGTTGCGAAAAAATATATTGGATGAGCATTGTGTTCATAAACTTAATTGTGAACTGTTAACAACACCTGAAAAAGAACTATTATTGGGCGATTTTACCGCCTATGAGAGCGCTTTAATGCATGCCAAATGGCATTTCCCTGATTGGGATATTGAAATTTGCAAATGTTGTATAGAACATGAATCAAAAATGCAAAAAGCCGGTTAATTAAACAGTACTTCTTCATTTCTTCTGAACGGGATACTTTCTTTATATCCCATAACTGTCTTGATGCAGATCATGTATTATAATAAAATAAGGTGCGAATTTTGAAAAAAAACATGCTCCACAGATATGAAGTTTGTTGCAATTGGAAAGGTCGGGTTGATAGTACAACAGATATATCGTCATTCAGATGGCATCAGGCAGTACAATATTTAAACCTTAACGAAGCTGTTGAAATCCCAATAAATAAGTATTCCGTTTGTATTCTTGGTTTTTGTTGCGATGAAGGAGTGAGGCGGAATATGGGTAGAGTAGGAGCGGCAAAGGGCCCTGCCAGCATAAGAAAAGAGTTGGCCAATTTACCGTCTAATTTCCTTCCTGAAGCTCAATTGTTTGATGCCGGTAATATTACATGTCAGGATGGTAATATGGAAGATGCTCAAGCCGAATTGGCCAAAGCGGTATGTCATATATTAGATCTGGGCTTATTTCCAATATTAATAGGAGGTGGGCATGAAATTGCATTGGGACATTTTAATGGGATACTTCAACATCAGAAGAAAGCTCCATCAATAATAAATTTTGATGCCCATTTAGATTTACGTCCAATTATTGATCAAGGCTCTTCGGGAACCATGTTTAATCAGATCTATGAACACTGCCAATCCAATGACTTATTATTTGATTACTTATGTATTGGGGCTCAAAGCTATGCCAATACAAAGTCTTTGTTTAATAAGGCTAATGCAATTGGGGCAAAATACATTCTGGCCACAGATATTAAGGGATCGTTTATGGATGAGTTTGAAACCATTCTGGATTTAAACCATAAGAATACGATTTATTTAACCCTTTGTACTGATGTATTATCAGCTGCTCATGCGCCCGGTGTATCAGCCGTTCAGCCTTTTGGACTTGAACCTGACAATGTACTCCGTATGATTAAAACCATTATTAAAACAGGTAAAGTATGTAGTATTGACATCGCAGAAGTCTCACCCAGGTTTGATTCGGATAATAGAACGGCCAAGCTGGTTGCGGTGTATATTTATGCTATTGTGAACGTGCTTTTGAGCTCATTGTAAATAAATGAAGAACTAAGTTGAATCGGTAAATTACTTTAATTGTTTAACTACATTTAAACTGGGATTGTTCTTAGGTGACTTATTACAGGTAGAAGAATAAAAACACATAATACTTACCCAATTGCTCACGCAGACTTTTTAATGCTCGTTTTTTATGCGTTTTAACAGTGTTGAGAGAGATGTTTAGATCTTCTGTAATCTCCTTTTCTTTCCAGCCATTAAGCACACTTAACTCAAATATCTTACGTCCTTGTTCGGGCAGTTTCTCAATGGCCTTGTATAGCCTGTGGTGCACATTTTCTTCTATTACGATTTCTTCAAAGTTTGCTTTAGTTAAATCGTTCAGAATGTTTTCGTGATGAACTTCTTTGCGTTTAATGTTGCGCACATGATTAAATACGGCATTACGAACTGAGGTATAGAGGAAGGCTACAGTTAGAATACTGTAAATCAATGTTGCAGATCTGGCTGTCCATCTTTTTTTGTTTCCGATGTGGCATATTTAAATATCATGATAGCAGAAATAATCATTGTTGATATAAAAAAAGCTAATCCAACGAAAAGTAAGATCTTAGCCTCTGAGTTAAAAGTGGGAAACTCCTTAAATTCTGACATTACAGCAAATAACATATAGAAACTGGTCAAGATTAATAAACTTGGAATAATAATGCCTACTATTCGGTTCTTAAATATTATTTGAAGAGTCAATCCAATAATTAAACCCATTGCAATAGGATTAAATAGGAGTCCTGCTGAAAGCCAATAAAAGATAAGTGCAGCTATTAAAAGGTATTCTGGTAATACTAATGCTACTCGTTTTAGATTTCTCATTAAGTTATAGATTTAGATTTTGTCTAATTCTTTAACGTTTTTAACTTTTGATTATTATCTAGCGAATCGCATTGATAGTTTATATTATCTATTCTGCAATCTATGCCAATAACAGTTTGAATAAGTTTTCGCGACGCAAACAATATTAAATTTACAAGTTCTATTTATATGTGTGCTAAGAGCTATATGATTATTTTTAGCCTTTCCTTAGTTTTCTTGCATGTAGTTATCTATTCAGCAATCACAGTTAAGTCCATGTAAATTAACGCCTTCCACCACTGTCGGGGCCAGTATATACTTCATCATTTTCGTAAACAGTAGCATCACTACCTATTGTAATTGTTCCATTGGCATCTAATCCATGAGACGGACCGGTAGTAGGGATGTAAAGCTTAACTATTCCGCCATTTATGCTAATATCACCGTTTGAATCCATTGCATCAACATCACTACCCGACATGTTTACAGTAATTGTGCCGCCATTAACTATCAGCTGACTACCATCATCACTCATTACTTCCGTTCCTTGTGTTGCATTAAAGCCATCATCGTTTGCAGTAACTTTAATTGTTCCATTATTTACAGTAATATAGCCTCCCTCAATGCCTTCTAATGAGCTGCTAATGGTAAGTGTTGTATTATCAATCACAATCTCTTCATCCGAATGTATACCATCATCACCCGATGCCACACTAAAAATTCCTTCATAAATATTAATATCCCCATCTGAGTGAATACCATCATCTGCAGCATCAATATTTATACTTCCTCCATAAAACTGACTTATAATTCCTGACTTGATTGATTTGGCTGAAACATCATTGCTTAAATAAGCATTACTGCCTCCACCTGATTCCAAGTTGAGATTGCCGTCATGCACTATGACATCTTTTCCACCATAAATTGCATCACCACCTGATGTAATATTAAAACTGCCATTGTTTATGGAAATATAACCGCGTCCTTCGTCTTCAACATTATCTGATTTTAATCCATCACCACCGCAATTAACACTTATATCCCCACTATTAACTACCAAATAATCCTTCCCGCGAATGCCGTCATCAACTGCTTCTACGGTAATACTACCACTAGTTATAATTAATCCATCTTTACTAGTTAGTCCATCGTTGTAATTACCTTTAACTATAAGCGTTCCCTTGCCATATACAGTAAGGTTCTCTTTACTAAAAATAGCAGCATTTGCATCTTCTTCGTCAATACTATATACGGTGCCATCGCTAACTGTATTTGTAGTGCCATCTGCCAATACCAGCACTACTTTTTCTGCATTATTCACATAAATAGCAGCATTGTTTGAGCAAGTCAAATTAGTATTATTCAATATGAGTCGAACAAGAGTTTTATCTTCCGTATCTACATAAATCTGTCCATCGTCTAAGCTTCCACTAAAACTATAATTGCCAGCCCTGGTAATGGCTATTTTACTACCTGTAATGGTTAGGCCTGTTCCACTCGAACTGGCAGAGCTCCCATTAAGTTTTACATCTATTACTTCGGCACAATTCCATATATAATCGCCGGCATCATCATGGTCGGCAATATTATCAATGTCTGAATCATCGACAAGGTATTGTTCTTCGTCTTCTGTTTCAGCAATAAGTTCAGTCAAGCCATCATCTTGTCTACATGTGCAAAATAGAGCTGTTGAGAGCATTCCAAGAAGCAATAATTTATTTATTTTCATAATATTCAAGCGTTATATTATGCGTCAAAATTATGATTCTAAGGACTTGAATAAAAAAGAGTCTTCCAACTTGAGAATTTTGTCAGCAGAATAGCTAATTCTATCTATAAAGATTTATTTTCTTGAGTTGAAATGTTACACTGGAGTATTGAATAAATACGGCCTTGATTGTTCGTTAACGGTGGCAATATGGCATGAAGCGGATTGCGAGCGATTCACGATCAAACCGAGATAAAGTTGTAACGGGCTAAAGCCTCCCCAATTAATCACTTCACCGCTTTTTGCTATATTGCGTGTTGCAAACAGTTATTTCATTTTAGTTTATTAAAATCTGGTTTATTTTGTCTAAATAGACACTATTGGCAAGGTCATCGTGTCCACAATTTAATTCAAGAACACTTACTCCCTTATTCTTTAAAAAATCTATTTCATGCTGATTGGGACAACCAACTTTATTATCATATTTTCCGAATACATAAACCACATTCGTTAAATCTTTATCTTTTAACAATTCCGTATATCTATTCTGACTAACTTTCATTAAAGTTGCCATATTTTCCACTCGACTGTTTAATCGTTGAAATCGAAGAAACTTAGGTAATAGATATCTGCTTGTTACTTCCTGTTTTGAATTAAAATACGGAACCTTTCCTCCAGATGTCAAATCAATAGCTTCTATATTAACATCAAATCTTATCATAGTCAAAGCTAAGCCATTGGAAATATTCGGATAATTTCTTAACATTTCAAGTCCAATCTGACTACCATGTGATATACAAAAGACATATACCTTTTTGTCTTGGTTCTTAAAATACTTAATAGTTCTATAAAGCATTTCAGCGCTAACTTCCACTTCGCGTTGGGCTTGTCTATCTGTTAATATTGGAGTAGAAAATAGTATTGTCTGATTAATAATCTGAGATTGATATGGGAAAACTTTTAGATATTTCCCACTATGAGACATCCAATTAAAAGGGCTTATTTTTCGGTCAAAAAGTTCCCAATTCGGTCCGCCTTGTACATAAATATAGGCTATTTCATTTTTAATATATCCGTCATATTCAAATAAGTCAGTAGTATCAGTTGGAATTTCTGTCGGCTCGTATTGTCGGGAAGGTAACAAAATCAAACCTAACATTTGTCTATTTTTAGTAGCTGCAATTACAAGAAACACCAAAATCACAACTAAAAATCCAGATAATATTATTGTCTTTTTCTTAATTCTCATTTAAATACGATGTTTCTATTTTAATTGTTTGCAACTCATTTATATCCTCTATTATAGTCCATATAGCTTTTAGTAGGTGTTGATATAATTTTAAAATTAATCCGTATCCACCATAATTGTTCGTTAACGGTTGGTACATCTTGCTAACCGCACCAAGCCCGTTCTGAAATACGTACTTTGTTATGCGCTGATTTTTCATTCTATAGTATATCCGATGTAGAAATTGATTTCAGTTTTCTTATTCTTTACCAAATCAATATTTTGCACCTCCTCAATTAATCTCACCCATTCGTTGCCTTTACTCTTACATTTTATTGTATAAGTTCCTGGTAACGTTTTTATAGAGTACTTTCCAGTCGAGTCATTTGTAGTTTTCAAGTCTGAATTTTCTATCCATATTTCAAACTCATTTTCAAAGTAATAATCGCCAAACCTGTCAACACGATAAACGTGTCCAAAAACTAATGAAGAATCGTTAAGCATAATGTTGGAGCTTGATACAATATCCACCCAGCCATCTATGAATTGTCGATTGAGACAGGAACTGAAAACTACAAGAACGGTAAACACTGTCAATGCGTGTCTAATTTTTTTCATATGGCTTTGTCTTTTGGCTTTCATATTTGCGCATAACTCATTTATATTCTCTATTATAGTCTATATATTTCGTATAGCTTGTAGTATATGTCTATATAATTTATAATTAAGCCGTATCCACTATAATTGTTCGTTAACGTTTAGTATAAGAATAGTAGCCTACTACGGACGTAAAACCTATCAAACCGTTCCTGTTTTGAACGGGCTAAAACCACTCAAATAGACACTTTCCGGCTTTTATTTGTATACATTGTTAGCCTTACGTTATTTTACAGAGAACATCCATTATTCTTTCGCATTGAATAATCATGACACTTCATTCTTTCATATAAAAGTAATTCTACTATTCTAATATTTCTAATTGTGCAATTATTTGTTCTTCAGTTACCGGATAGTCTTTGTCCATCCTAATGCTTTGATAAACATCTTCAAAGACATTTATATAATTTGCTTTTTTTGCCGCTATTTTTTCTTGTTTTTTTAATCCATTAGATGATATCGTGGTTAATAGTCCTTCACTCTCAGGTAATTCAATACCAAACATTTGATTGTCAGGCAGTATTCCTTCATTTAACTGATCTTCCTGAACATCAGTACGGTGCTTTTTATAGCTTCCTAATGTACCCTGAATCACAAAAGCAGGTTGTGGATCTGCAACCAACGAACTGATAGTCACAAATACTTGTAAATTATTAGGATATAGTAAATGAATATGTATATAATCAACTACCTGAGTGTTAGGACGAACATATGCCGGGTATTTAGACCATTTTAAAGGAAGACCAAATAAAGCTATTATTCCATCTATTGTATGCGCACCCAAATTAAATTGAACCCCATTTCCTGATCCGGCCACTTCCTTCCAACTGTTTTCATTAATGGTGTTCCTATATCTATCGTATCGAAAATGAGCCTCAATCAAGTTTCCTAATTTACCAGATTCGATAACTTCTTTGACGGAAAGAAAATCACTGTCGTATCGTCGATTTTGGAAAGGCAGAGCCAGTACATTATTTTTTTTGGCCTCTTTAAAAAGTTGTTTTGCTTGTGAAGATGTAGTGGCAAAAGGTTTATCGATTAATACATGTTTATTGGCCTTAATAGCCTTTAAAGCATATTCAAAATGTGTATTATTTGGGGTATTTACAATAATAAGCTCAATAGAATCATTTAATAAGATTTCATCAACCGAGTCATAACTTTTTATTTCCGAATAATCTAAATGAGCCTTTTTTTTGCTTCGCTCGACTACAGCTATAAATTCAAATTCAGGATGTTCATTAAGAAATGGCGCATGAAATAGCTTACCAGACATTCCATAAGATAATATTCCTGTCTTAATTGTAGTTTTCATAGTGGTATGTATAATTTTATTTAGCTATTTGCTCCAAAACCCAATTTGTTCTGGCTGCTGAAACGCCTGTACTTGGACTTTTACCTTTTTCTAGCAGGTCATTCACAATAGTTTGAATAAGTAGCTCCTGGATGTATTTAGGAACCTCAAATTCAAATTTCTTCTCGGGTTCATTCTCCATTTTTAAAGTAAGGTGATGATCACCCCAAAAAGGAAAAGATATTTGCCCTTTACTACCAATTATTGTTGTCATTTCATATTGTGATGCCTTACTCGTATTAAAAGCCCATAAACCTTTTCCTAAGATTCCATTTTTAAATTTAAAAACACCAACAGTGATATCATCAGCTTTATACGATTTTGATTGATTTTCAGAAAACCCCTTTGCCTCAGTGATAGGGCCAAAAATGAAATCAAGTGCATCTAATTGATGTGAAGCCAGATCGTAAAAATAACCGCCTCCCGCAACTTTAGGATCAACCCGCCAATTATTAGCGTGGTGATGGGTTCCTACAATATCATTCTCGATTGTCATTTGTACACTTATATCGATACTTCTAATGTCTCCAATGGCACCACTATCAATTAATTCCTTTACTTTAAGAATATTTGGTAGTGTTCTGCGATAATAAGCTACATATAAATTGACATTTGCTTTTTTGCATGCTTCTACCATTGACAGGCATTCTTTATGTGAACGAGCCATTGGTTTTTCTACATAAACCGGTTTTCCAAGAGCTGCTGCTTTCAAAGTATACTCAGCATGTGTTTCCGGTGGCGTCGCAATATATATGGCGTTTACCTCAGGATCATTCAGTAAATCATCTGCATTATCGTACCACTTTTCAACACCATGTCGTTTGGCAAAATCCTTTGCTTTATCAGAATCTCTTCTCATAACTGCCTTTACACTTGAATTGGGTACTTGTATAAGTGGTCGTCCGCTTTTTGTTTCACAAACATCACCTACACCAATAATTCCCCAACAAATTTCACTTGTGATTTTCCGTTCCATTTTTCTAAAGATTTTATCCTTATTTGCAATTAATTATAAATCGATTGCTTCTTATCGACTTTTCATCTTGTTTTCAAGTTCAATTAATCCTTTTAATATTTCGTCATCTTCCTTATAAAATACTTCTGGACAAGGATTTTTAGGTCTAATTGCTGCCATTAAAAGCTGACCTAATCTAAAATCAGGATTATCCTTCCAAATCCGCTCTAAATTTGATAGCAATTCTGGTATGCGTTCTGAGTCTCTCATTTTTGGTCTGCGTTGTGGTTTTTAATATTGCTTAACTCATTTATATCCTCTTTAATAGTCCATATAGCTCGTATAGCTTGTAGTATATGTCGATAACTTTAAAGATTAACATGTGTACACTTTTAATTCTACTTAGGTCTTGCCGCATGAAGCGTGCCGCTGCGCGTGGTATATTCGCTTTCTTGGTTTTACCTTTGCTCGCGCATGTGCCGAAAGTCCCGAAAACAGGCTTGGCCAGGCATTCTTTATTGCGGTTTGTTGCACACTGGCTTTATTTCATTTTAATAGTTGTGGTATGTCAATTTTTGAATCTATTGTTAATGTTCTTCATACCCACTATATTTCTTTCTCCATCCTTGTGAATACAGGAGGTAAGTTTAAAAAGTTAGGCCAGAAGGAAAATATTTTCATACCAAATTTATTATAACTCTTTATTGCTCTTTTATTCTTGCTTGAAACATCCAACGACATAGTTTTAGATCCTTTTTTAATGGCTATTTCTTCACTATGTTTCATCAACCTTTGTCCAAGCCCTTTTCCACGCATTTGACTACTGACCGTGATGGCTTGTATATAATAATCTTCTTTCCCCTTGGGACCTAGAAAATGAGAAAGTATTTTTCCAATAACTGAAAACATCATAATTCTTAGCTTTCCTCCTTGGAATTGAGAAAGAATATTTTTCCTGAATCCTTCTTTTTCAGAACATGTATACCCCGAGACTATCCCGACAATTTTGCTTTGATATTCAATAATCGTTACATTCTCAAATGAATATTCATTATTGGATTTAACATAGGCATCTGCTATAATTTCATAGGTTTTTATTCCAAGCATTGATTTAAAAAATCCTTCGGAAGCTTCATCAAAAAATTGAGCAAATACAAGGCCTTCTTCTAAATTAGGTTTTGCCTCCCTAATTATAATTGAATCATCTTGAATAATACCACTTGATATTTTTGATACTTCTGACATTTAATTTCAATATTATTTTTTTTGATACAATAGATTCTTTTAACCCAAGGCAGCCATGAAAAGATAGTCACTTTTAAGCTTTTGTACAACGGTCTCTGCTTTGAGTAGTTGCTTGGCTTAGCACTTAACTTTCATACTTTGAGCAAAGAAATACGATTGTATAAATTATCTTTGTTCAGATGAAAGGCAATATTGAGTTAAAGCTTCAGCAACGAAATATTAAGCCAACCGCCATGCGTGAGTTGGTTTATGAGGTCTTGGAAAAAAATAAAAAAGCCTTGAGCCTTTACGAAATAGAACAGCAATTCGATAATGTAGAACGTTCCACCATTTTTAGAACCCTTAAAACCTTTCAGGAAAAATTGCTAATCCATAGTGTTCACGATGGTACAGGAGCTGTAAGGTATGCCTTGTGCGATGAAGATTGTACTTGTGAACCAGACGACCTCCATGTTCACTTTTTGTGCAATAAATGCGGACATACACATTGCTTAAAGCATATGCCTGTCCCTAAGATGGACTTAGCAGATGGATTCACATTCGAAAGTGCCAATTTCGTGGTAAAAGGAATTTGCTCAAATTGTAGCTAAGGGCTTTGCAATACTGTTGCATGCCGTTCTTCCGTACATTTGTATTCTAAATTTTATAACAAGAAAAATGGCAACTTATTTATTTATATTCTATTGCGCTTTTTTAATCACTCTTTTTATAGTCCCAAGCTATATCACCTATAAACGTACAGGAATAAATCCATTTAAATTTAGCAAGGAAGAAACGGCAATAAATTACGTGGGTAAAGCCTACAAAATCATTTCTTCTTTTGCATTAGTAATCATTGTATTAAATGCATTTTTTCCTTCAGCGATGCAATATTTAGTTTCAATTGAATACCTGGTGTCTAATACAAGTGTTTGGATAGGTCTTGGATTAATTCACCTGGCATTTGTAGTAATTTTTATTGCACAACGCAACATGGCAAATGAATGGCGAATAGGAATTGATAGAGAAAATAAAGTAAAGCTGATTACAAAAGGATTGTTTAGTGTTTCTCGAAACCCTATATTTCTTGGTGTAATCACAGTTTTTATTGGTCTTTTTCTAATGATTCCAAACCTTATAACAACAGTAATTTTGGTCGCAGGAGCGTTGGTGATTCAAGTTCAGGTTCGCCTCGAAGAAGAATTCTTATTAAGCACTTTAGGGGAGGAGTATAAAATATATATGATGGAGGTTAAGAGGTGGTTGTTTTAGTCAGGTTGATGGAATAGAAGAGTCATATTATATTGCTCGAATGAAGGTTGTTGTTGACATGTTGACTTAATAAGCCCGGCGAGTGAGGAAAGCATTCAAAAGGCCACTATCTGATAGCTGAAAATAAATAATAATGAAAGAGTGGTTTACGACTACTGAATTAAACGAAAAATAGCTTAGAGATATAAAAGTTATCATCTTTAACAATTCAGATGATAACTTTTGTATGTAGCTACTTTTTTAGTACCAAGGCTAGCAACAAAGCTCTTTCGGTTATACTGTGGCGAATTATACGTTCATTATCTGATTGTAAATATTCACCAACTGGTCCCAGACCATCTAATATGGGCATGTCTTTATTTATGTGGCAAATATCTGCTGAACTCCAGCGGTGCTCTTCCGTAATGCGAACATCAATTTTTTTCGCCAGTTCGCAAACTTCGGTGTAGAACAATTTTGATTTATCAGATACAGACATCGCCGGACGTTTTAGTCCACCTTCAATTTTAATTCGGTATACTTTGCTTCGTTTTTGAGCGCTTAATAATTTTTTGATCTTTTTCTCAATTTCTTCCAGTTTTTCCGACGAATTATACCTGACACTTATTCCTGCCGACCCATAAGCTGTGAGTTTAAAAATATTACTTTTAAAATCAATGTTATATGGTGCAATGATGTTATTGCTATCATTGTATGAGATATCAGAGATGGAGGCCAAAGTCTTATTAAAATTCATTGCTGTGACTGAAACATTTTCCGGATTGTCTTTATTAATCAGTTTTGTTTCAAGACGGTATAAAGCGGAGCCGGAACGAGATAATATCAGTCCTCCACTTTTAGATGAACCACTTAAGGATAAAACTGATTTAGCGTTCTCTGTTTTTTGCTGGATAATGGATTTTGAATACCTTCCATCAATTGTTGAATCAGTTATTAACAGGATACCAATTTTAAGCTTTCGGATATTACGTGAGAATTTTAAAGCCTGCAATGCTGAAATTAAAACAGCGATTCCACCTTTATTTTCCCATATTCCTGTACCTTCAAGATATTGTTCCTGTTCGCTATAATTTTCGTGTTGTGCCAGTTTAATTCGATTATCAAGCGGTTGGATAATTAAGTAATCATTGTCTTTATTGAATGAGTTAGAGAAGTACAAAATATTACCCACCTCAAGTTGGGGATATACTTCTTGAGTAAAGCCCAATTGACTAAGTTCTGCACTTATTAAACCAGAACAATAATTCACCCCTTCAACGTTTCTGACATAGGTATCAGTATCCACCAATTGCTTCAGAAAACTTTCTGTTCGTTGTTGACGGGTCTTTATAAAGGTCCGTAGTCGAGCTGTTGGATTTGTTTTTTGAGCAGGCTTTGATTTAACAACTTGAGGAATTGTATTGGTAAAATAGCGAACCGATGCGACATCAAGCATCTTATTGACCAGATTTTCAAAATTATATCCTGCCACTTTTGCAGCCGTTGGGTAAGAACCAGTTTCACCCATACTTGCCATGGAATTTATTTCCAGTAGGTGAATATTATTGTCTTCATCCAATCGAATGTCAACACGTGCAAAGTCCCTTAGATTTAAAGCTTTAAAAGCTTCAATGCTGATTTTTTGCATTTGAAGTGCCAGATCTTCTGATATGTGTGCCGGACAGACTTTTTTCTTAGGTTTACCTTGTTTATCGTCTACTGTTTGAATCGCATCCGGATCACCCTCTAAATCAATTTCTAACACAGGAAAAGATTCTACAGGAGAATTACCAATTAATCCTACACAAAATTCACGCCCCCTAACAAATTGTTCAACCAGTGCTTGTTGGCCAAATTCGGTTACAATAAAATGAACAGCTTCTCGAAGATCATCCTGATTATAAACGACTTTTAGGCCAAAAGAAACACTTTCCATTTTGGGTTTCACAATCACTGGATATTTTACTGATGATAAATCTTCATCATGACTGTTAAAGACCCAAAATTCCGGTGTTGGAAGCCCATTGTTCTTCCAGATTATTTTAGTCAGGACTTTATCTAAAGCCAAGGCATGGCCCGAAGGAGATGAACCAACGTAGGGCAGACCTAGCATTTCAAGCATACTTGGTATGTGCGTATAACGTGATTCGCCCTGGATACCATAGGCCATGTTAAATATCATGCCCATTTGTTCTCCTTCATTCACTCTGGGCATAAAGTTTTCCAGACGTTCAATTATTTGCTTATTGCCATCGAGTACAGCCACATTATGGCCAGCTTTCTCAAGACTTTCTGCTACTTTTTTAACGGTGCGTTCATTGTAGAACTCCTTGTTTTGCATACCAAAGGTGTTAATAACACCGCTGATATCCTTGTTGTAAATTAAAGCAACTTTCATTAATTAAATTATAAACAAATTAGATGTAATAATTAGAATTTATTGATCCAGATTACTGCTTCTTAAGCTTAAAAAGTAGTTACTGAAATTAGATTGCAGTTATATGATTTTGCACAGTTTTAAAAAATTCTTCACCATAAGCATACCATCCTGACCTGAAACTTCGGGATGTGACTGGAAACCATAGATGGGTTTATCCTTATGCTTTATAATTTCATTGAGACATGTATCTGATGTGCCAAGACTTTCGAAAGTGGATGGCAACTCAGCAACATGATATGAATGGCGTTTAACCAATGATATTTCTGTTTTACCCAAACCATTAAAAATATCATCATCCGGTTTCGTGATGCTTATAGTTTCTTTTTTGCCATGATACTCAGCTAGTTTTTTAATCCTGCCTCTATAGCTGACAGCAATAATTTCATGACCTAAACAAAAACCTAATACAGGTACATCAAAGTTCATCAATGCTACAAAATTTGATGTAAGATTCAGGGGTTCGAAAGGATTTCCTTTTCCTCCTGAAAGAATTATTCCTTTAATTTTGGTCTTAGCAGATAAGGTAATGGGTTGATTATGGTCGAAAAATACATAATCAAAATCTTGCTCTGAAAGAAATTGCCTTTTGAATTTCTTTATAAAAGCACTTTGGTTATCAATGATTAACAACATCTCGCAAAATACTTATTCATCTAGTTAAATAAAGAAAAATATCGTGTGTAATATACGCTAAAAACAATTATAATATAATCTATCCCTGAAAATTGTATAACTAATTCCAATCAAGTGCTTTAGTAGTTATATTATAAGCTCAGTATATAAATAGTTATGGTTTAATTGTGAAGATCTTGAATAATAATTGAAAATATTTATTGAAGATTGTATTCATTTATTTAGAGGTCTATTAATGCCGTGCTTGGATGACCAGTAAGAGGTATGTACCCAAAATTACTGTTGCGACTTATTTTTTTGAGAGTGTATGTTTATTCTTTTCTAATGGATTTCAAATACGGCCATTCCAGGTCTTCTATGATATCCAAAACGTTAAATTATTAAGCATGGAACAGAAAATATTGAGCTTGTAATTGGATGGTTATGGTGGATTTGCTCAATAATAAATGAATAGGTTATCTTTATCCGAAAAGTACTATTATTGATGAGCAATTATTATGAACTCAACAACACTCCATATCAAAAACATGGTCTGTAAGCGCTGTATTAAAGTGGTTAGAGACGAGTTTGCAAAGTTGAATTTGGATATTGAGGAAATTGAGTTGGGCAAAGTCAATGTTTCATCGCAATTGTCAATTGATAAAATTGGAGAAATTAGGCAAGTATTAGATGAAAATGGCTTTGAGTTAATAGATGATAAGAAAAGCAGGTTGATTGAAAGTATTAAAACCTTAATAATTGAAAAGATACACCATTCAGGGCATATTTTGGAATCAAAAAACAGCTCAGATTATATCGCTAAGGAACTTGGGTATGATTATTCTTATTTAAGTCATTTATTCTCATCTGTTGAAGGTATGACCATTGAAAAATATATCATCAATCAGAAAATAGAAAAGGTAAAAGAGCTTTTGGTTTACGACGAACTGACTTTAAACGAAATATCATATCAGCTTGGATATAGTAGTGTACAACACCTCTCCAGCCAGTTTAAAAAGATAACGGGCTTAACACCATCGCACTTTAAAAAGCTTAAAGAAGGAAAACGCAAACCATTAGATGAAATATAGACTTCGACTTTTCTCAGCCTGACATTGAGGAAATATCTCAAAAACAAAAAAGATATAACTCTTTTCCAAAATCCTGTAATACCAATTGGGTACTTAGGTCTTTACTTTGTAATGTCAATGCCGATAAGTAAATGAATAGGGTTTTGCTTTCACACATTCATCAATACTTGTCATTTATCTATCGGGATTAACAATTGTATTTATATCTAAAGCCATTAAATGTTCAGAGCTATGGAAATACAACAATATATTACCATATTTTTAAGTGATTTTGTAAAGATATTGAGTGAAATGTCGCCTTATCTTTTATTGGGATTTTTCTTTGCCGGATTGCTTTATGCCTTTATCCCTCAAAAGAAAATCGAACGTTATTTTAATGGCAAACCATTTAAGTCATCAGTACTAGCATCAATTTTTGGAATACCTTTACCATTGTGTTCGTGTGGTGTTATTCCAACGGGAACGGCATTTTATAAAAATGGTGCATCAAAAGGTGGAACAGTTTCATTTCTGATTTCTACGCCACAAACAGGAGTGGATTCTATTCTGGCAACCTTCTCTTTAATGGGATTGCCCTTTGCCATTATCAGACCTTTAGCAGCCTTGTTTACAGGTGTCACGGGAGGCTTAATAACAAGTGTAAGTACACAAAATGAACCAGATAATAGAACTTTTCAGGAGCAAACGAAAGAACATAAATCATTTTCTAAAAAGCTTGCAGATGTATTTCGTTATGGTTTTGTCGAGTTTATTCAGGATATATCCAAATGGTTGGTAATTGGTTTGATTTTAGCTGCTATAATTTCTGCCCTGATACCCAATGAATTCTTTGTGCTGTTGAATATGCCACCAATAGTTCAAATGCTCTTAATACTTGTAGTGTCTATACCTTTGTATATCTGCGCTACAGGATCAATACCTTTGACTGCCGTTCTTATAATTAAAGGTATCAGTCCGGGAGCTGCATTCGTACTTTTAATGGCTGGTCCGGCTACCAATGCCGCAACAATAACCATGATTGGAAAAGTATTGGGTAAAAAAAGCCTGCTCACCTATTTAGCTACCATCATTGTCGGAGCGCTTGGTTTTGGTTTAATCATTGATTATGTTTTACCCACTCAATGGTTCACTGATATAACGCATCAACATCTGGGGCATAATCATAATGATCATCTAAACTGGTGGCAAATAACATCAGGAATAGTATTGATAGCCCTTATCATCAATGGGTATATTCAGAAATATATAAAGACAAGTCACGAAAGTAATAGGGAAAATAAAGTAAGCAACTTAAATACTGGTAAAATGGAAATTAAAACCATTAATGTAGAAGGAATGACATGTAATCATTGCAAGGCAAATGTTGAAACTAACCTTAAGCAATTAGCATTTGTACAAAATGCAACTGTCAATTTAGCTGATAAATGCGTTATAGTGGAAGGGGATCAACTGGAAGTCAATACAATCAGGCAGACGATTGATTCACTGGGTTATAAGGTGCTTTAATCCTATTATATATTTCTTGATTTGGTTAATGGAATGTTAATTCATAATAGGTTTTAAACTATTAAGCCTGTTTTTCGTTTTCTTTGTACGTAATAAGGTGATCTAATGTTGAGAAAAATAGCACATATCATATTGGGCATGCTGATTCTGATATCAAGCATGGGCATGACTGTGTCTCGACACTATTGTGGTAATACACTTAAAGATATCAGTATAATATCTGAAACTAAGCCTTGTTGTGATGATGTGGGTGAAGAAGGCTGTTGTCGTAATGAAACAGAGCGTTTTGAGTTAGAAGAAGATTTTGTACCATCAAATGTATCGCTTGAATTTAAGGCAATCAATTTTGATTTTCTCCTGGCCATTGTTCCTGATATTTTGGTAAATATCGTGGAAAAGCCTGCCAATACGTTTAAGGTCTTTTCTCCGCCACCGCCCCCAAAGCTTCTTGTTTTCCTTTCAAATATACAAGTCTATCGTTTATGATGATTTGATGTGATTATGAGTTGAAACTTCTGGACTTTATGCGTTTAGAGGCGACAAAATTATAATTTATATCGAACTGTAATCATAAATGAATTGATATGCTTAATACTATCATTCGCTTTTTTCTTGAAAATAAGTTGGTGACTTTTTTAGTTCTGCTTGTTTTCATTAGTTGGGGAATAATAAGCTCTCCATTTGGCTGGGATACCGGCATTTTGCCAAGTGATCCTGTGCCAGTAGATGCCATACCAGATATTGGCGAAAATCAACAAATTGTATACACCGAATGGCCCGGCCGCTCACCTCAGGATGTTGAGGATCAGATCTCCTATCCATTAACCACTTCCTTATTGGGGATTCCGGGTGTTAAAACCATAAGAAGTAATTCGATATTTGGTGTATCCAGTATTTACATCATTTTTGACGAGGATGTGGAATTTTACTGGAGTAGAACCCGTATCCTGGAAAAACTTAATTCATTAGCAAGTGGCACATTACCTGATGATGTATCTCCATCCTTAGGTCCTGATGCAACTGCTTTGGGGCAAATCTATTGGTATACTCTCGAAGGGCGTGACAAGGATGGAAATCCGGCAGGAGGATGGGATCCTCATGAATTAAGAACCATACAGGATTTTTATGTACGTTACTCACTTACATCGGCCAAAGGTGTTGCCGAAGTAGCTTCCATAGGTGGTTTTGTAAAGGAATATCAAGTTGATATTGACCCCAATGCGATGAAGGCACATGGTATTAATATAGCGCAGATAATGAACGCTGTTAAAAGCAGTAATCAGGATATTGGAGCACGTACTATTGAGTTTAACAGAGCTGAGTATTTGGTTCGTGCCATTGGTTATATCAAAAACCTGGAAGACCTGGAGAAAAGTGTTGTTAGCGTGCGAAACAATGTTCCCATCCGATTGAAGGATGTGGCGAAGATAAATTTTGGTCCAGCCACCAGACGAGGTGGACTGGATAAAGGTGGTGCAGAGGCTGTAGGAGGAGTTGTGGTTGCACGTTATGGTGCCAATCCACTTCAAACCATCGAAAATGTGAAGGCCAAAATCGCAGAGCTAACACCCGGTTTGCCTTCTAAAACATTGGCCGACGGCACCGTTTCTAAGGTAACGATTGTACCCTTCTATGATCGAACCGGCCTTATTAAAGAAACACTGGGAACTTTGGAAGAAGCCATCTCACTTGAATTACTGATTAGTATTCTTGTTGTGATTGTTCTGGTATTTAACCTAAGAGCATCTTTTCTGATCTCGAGCCTTTTGCCAATTGGCGTACTTATCACTTTTATCTCCATGCGTCAGTTTGGTGTTGACGCTAATATTGTAGCCCTATCCGGTATTGCCATTGCCATTGGTGTGATGGTGGACGTGGGAGTGGTGTTTGTTGAAAACATTGTTCGACACATCGAACTGCCCGAAAACAAAGGCAAGCGAGGTAAAGAACTACTTAATGTAGTATACAGGGCAACCATCGAAGTGGCTGGTGCAGTTATTACAGCTCTGTCAACCACCATCATCAGTTTCCTGCCCGTGTTTGCCATGGAAGCTGCCGAAGGCAAATTGTTTAAACCATTGGCTTTCACAAAAACCTTTACCATGGTTTCGGCTTTACTCATCGGCTTGGTTATTATACCAACACTATCGCACTTAATTTTCTCCATTAAGATTGATAAAAAGCGCTATCAGCGATTGGGTAATTTTATCCTGATTGCAGCCGGAGTGCTTCTGTCAATCGTTTCAGGCAATTATATTGCTTTAGCTATTTCAACATATGGTATCAATGGTTTATTGGCCTACCGCTGGAAAGAGCAACAGCAGAAGTGGATAAACCTGATTAATATTGCCATTACCATTGTGGTGGTTGTATTCTTCCTGACAAAGGCATGGATGCCGCTTGGGGCGCAGAATAGTCTGTTTGCCAATTTCTTGTTTGTGATAGTCATCGTAGGCACCGTACTAGGAGGTTTATCAATGGTAGTCGTATTCTATAAGCGCATATTAAACTGGTGTTTAGATCATAAATGGGCCTTCCTTGTCGTGCCTGTTTTAATTGTCCTATTTGGAATAAGCAGCTGGCAAGGTTTTAATAAGCTGTTTGGCTTCATGCCTCAGTTTATTAAAGACACCGATTCATATGCTTATCTGGATCAAAAACTACCGGGAATAGGTAAAGAATTTATGCCATCGCTGGATGAAGGTTCATTTTTGTTAATGCCAACAACCATGCCTCACTCCGGTATAGAAGAAAACCTGGAAGTCATTCGGATGCTTGATAAACAGGTTAATGCCATACCTGAAGTTGAAACGGTGGTGGGTAAATGGGGACGTGTGAATTCGGCCCTGGACCCGGCGCCAACATCAATGTACGAGAATGTGATCAACTATAAACCGGAATACATACTGAATGAAAAAGGGCATCGTATGCGCTTTAAAACCAATAAAGAAGGCGCCTTTCTACTGAATGATGGTTCGACATACAATCCGAAGGAAGAAGCATTTCGTTTGATTGATAAGGAAGATTTATCAGAGGATAAAAATGGGAAGTACTTCAGGCAATGGCGAGATGAAATAAAAACACCTGATGACATTTGGCAGGCGATTATAGATAAAAGCACGATACCGGGTCTAACCTCTGCTCCCAAGTTGCAACCCATTTCCACACGACTGGTGATGTTGCAAACGGGTATGCGTGCGCCGATGGGTATTAAGGTGTATGGCCCCGATTTGGAAAGTATCGAAGAAGTTGGTTTTGAATTGGAAAAGCAATTAAAAAAGGTGGAAGGTGTACAAGGTATGTCGGTATTCGCCGACCGTGTGGTTGGTAAGCCATATCTGGAGATGGAGATAGAAAGAGATGCCATTGCCCGCTTTGGGTTGACTGTTCAGAATTTACAAGCTGTCATTGGAAGTGCCATAGGAGGCATGCCATTAACAACTACCGTTGAAGGACGAGAACGTTTCGCTGTACGACTGCGTTATGCCCGTGAGTTCAGGGATAATCCGGAAGACTTGAAGCGCATCCTAATTCCAACTCCTTCAGGAGCACAAATACCTTTGGGTCAATTGGTGACATTGCATTATGTCAGAGGTCCGCAGATGATTAAAAGTGAGGATACGTTTCTTGTAGGTTATGTTATTTTCGATAAGATAGAAGGCTATGCCGAGATAGATGTGATTGAAAATGCCCGGGAGTACCTAGAGAAAAAAATGGAAAGTGGTGAGTTTTCGCTTCCTGCCGGTGTGAGTTACAAATTTACCGGAAATTATGAAAATCAGATACGTGCCACGAAGCGCCTGATGCTTGTCATTCCGATAGCTTTAATTATCATTTTCCTGATACTGTATTTCCAGTTCAGATCGCTTGTTTCAACTACATTGATTTTTTCAGGCATTATAGTGGCATTATCTGGCGGATTCATCATGTTATGGTTGTATGCTCAGCCTTGGTTTATGGATGCTTCAGTGGCTGGAATGAGTTTGCGAAACCTCTTTCAGATTAACACCATTAACCTGAGCGTTGCAGTTTGGGTTGGTTTTATAGCTCTTTTTGGTGTGGCAACTGATGATGGTGTTTTAATCAGTACTTACATTAAACAGCTTCAGGATAAACGTCAACCAGAAACGATTCAAGAAGTAAGAGCTTTAGTTTTGGAAGCAGGCTCAAAAAGAGTCCGCCCGGCCATTATGACCACAGCAACAACAATCATCGCACTATTACCCGTACTAACATCCACAGGAAAAGGCTCAGATATAATGCTTCCAATGGCAATTCCCCTGTTTGGTGGTATGTGCATTGAGGTCTTAACCATGTTTGTGGTTCCGGTGCTTTACAGCATGTGGCAGGAAAGAAAAGTAAAGAAGAATAACCCTGAAAAAGCTTAAATCATGAAAAGTATTAAGATTTATCTATTAATTGTGTTATTAGCTTTGTCTGCTGTTTTACAGGCACAGGATGATCTCAAGCACTATTTGCTTGAAGCCGCCGAGCATAATCCTGCTTTAAAAGCCGCCTTCAACAAATATTTGGCTGCCCTTGAAAAAGCGCCACAAGTTGGTGCTTTACCCGATCCGCAATTGGCCTTTGCCTATTTTATACAACCAGTCGAAACCAGAAATGGTCCCCAGGAATTCAGGCTGTCAGCCACACAAATGTTTCCCTGGTTCGGAACATTAAAGGCTAAAGAAAATGCCAGTATAGAAGAAGCCAAGGCCATGTATGAAGTGTTTGAAGAAAACAAGTCGAAACTGTTTAATGAGGTAAAAGCAAATTGGTACAATATGTATTTCAATAACAAGGCTACTATTATCACCTTGGAAAACATTGAGATACTGAACACCTTTAAAAAGCTGGCCATCGTTAAGGTTGAAGCCGATCTGGTATCGGCAGTTGATCAATACCGGATTGAGATGGAGATAAATGATTTGGAAAATCAACTGGCACTCTTGAGAGATAAACAGGAAGTACTGGAAGTTTCCTTCAACAAGCTGCTGAACTCCGAGGATAAGAAAGTCATTACTTTCCCAAATGAACTGTGGTCGACAGATATTCTGTATACCAAGGATGCTGTATTGGATTCTATTCAATTAAAGAATCACCAGCTTCTTAGTATAGACCTGCAAAAAAGTGCGCTTGCATTTGAAAGGCAAGCGGCCAAAAAACAAGGTGCTCCCAGCTTTAGCCTTGGCATTGACTATATATCCATAGGAAAGGGCGATAATAATTTATCAGGTAAAGATGCCATTGCTTTCCCAAAGGTAGGATTAACTATTCCCTTGTATCGAAACAAATACAAGAGTATGGTTCAGGAAGTAATTTACCTGGAAACAGCCAAGGATTATGAACGTGTCAACAAGACAAATGTACTAGAAACTATTTTTGAGAATTCCTGGAAAGATTATCGGGATGCCAGACGTCGAATTGATTTGTTTGGAAGACAATTGGATATTGCCCAAAAGTCCATGAGATTATTGGAAACAGAATATGCCTATGCCAATAAGAACTTTGAAGAAATACTAAGGATGGAAAGGCGCTTGCTAAAATACAATCTTGAATTAGAGAAGGCTCGAACGGATAAACAGGCGGCCATCGCCTTTATTCATTATTTAATGGGTAAATAAGTAAGATAATCATTAAGTTAAACGATTTAACTAAAGAGAAATGCAAACCATATTTCAAAATATAAAAAGCAATTATAAACTGGTTCTGGCTGTCTTGATAACAGGCCTGGTAATAGGATGGATAATTGCACCATCAGGCAATGTCAATGGCATTGGAGATAAACATGCAGACCATAGTCATGAAGAAGAAGTAAGTACCTGGACCTGTTCAATGCACCCTCAGATAAAACAGAATAAACCCGGTTTATGCCCAATTTGTGCCATGGATTTAATTCCCTTGGCATCTATGAGTGGTGGGGGTGATAATGCTGTTCCAAATGAAATTGTCATGAGTGAAAGTGCAGCAAAGCTGGCAGAGATACAGACCTTCATTGTGGCCAAAGGAGAGCCGCTTAAAACGATTTATCTGCAAGGAGAATTGCATGTGGATGAAAGGCGACTTGCAGAACTCACTGCTCGTTTTGGAGGGCGGATTGAGGAGCTGTTTGTCAATTTTACAGGACAAAAAGTAAGAAAAGGACAGAAATTAGCAACTATATATTCTCCTGATTTAGTTAGTGCGCAGCGCGAAATAATTGAGGCTTCAAAATTTAAAGAAGATAACTCATCCTTATATAAAGCCGCAAGAGCCAAATTAAAAGCCTGGGATTTATCCGAGAGTCAGATTGATCAAATCATAGCCTCAGGGGAGCCTGATGTTAATTTTGATATTCTTTCGCCAATAAGCGGAACCATAACTATGCGCCATGTTGCTCTGGGCGATTATGTGAAAGAAGGGACAGCTTTATTTAAAGTGGCTGATTTAACTAAATTGTGGGCTTTGTTTGATACTTATGAAACCGATTTGCCCTGGATAAAAACTGGTGACAAGGTGAGTTTTACATTGCAGGCTTTGCCTGGTGAAGAATTCAAAACCAAGCTTAGTTATATTGATCCAATAATTGATTCTAAAACCAGAGTCGCTATGGCGAGAGCCGAAATCAATAATACGGACCTGCGACTAAAACCGGGAATGTTTATCAGAGGAGTATTGGAATCAAAGATAGCTGAAGACCAAAAGGTTTTAATGGTACCCAAAACAGCAGTACTATGGACAGGTAAAAGATCATTGGTATATACCAAAGTCAAGCAACGTGAGTCTCCAACATTTTTATATAGAGAAATTGTATTAGGACCTGAAGCTGGTGCTTTCTATGTTGTGAATGAGGGATTGGAAGTCGGGGAGGAAATAGCAAGCAATGGAGTGTTTAAGATTGATGCTGCGGCTCAGTTAGTTGGTTTACCAAGCATGATGAATGCCCCAGAATCAAAGAATCTTAAAAAAGAGACGTTTACAGTTGCCGGTAATTGCGAGATGTGTCAATCACGAATAGAAAAAGCTGCCAGTACAGTATTTGGTGTTAGCTCGGCAAAGTGGGATGCCAATTCGCAGTCGCTAAGCATACAGTTTGATGCGTCAAAAACAAAACTTCAGGATGTACATCAAGCTGTGGCCAAATCTGGTCATGATACTCAGATGATTAAGACCGACGATAAAGTGTATAATGACTTACCGGGATGCTGTTTATATGATAGAATGGATAATTCGATGAAAGGATCTTCCAATTCTACAGAGCATGCTAAAATACAAGTAGCCGGTAATTGTGACATGTGTAAAGAACGAATTGAGGATGCGGCATTATCTGTTGATGGTGTAAGTTCTGCTAATTGGAGTGCTGATAAACAAGAGTTACATCTCAATTACCAATCAAACCTGAGCAATATAGACCAAGTACAATTGGCCATTGCTAAAGTTGGCCATGATACGGAAAGCTATAAAGCCAATGATGCCGTTTATGATGATTTACATGGCTGTTGTCAATATCCTCGATTGAAAAATCACCAAGAAGCTAGCGATAAGCAGCACGCTATGTTTATCGTTGGTGGCAACTGTGGTATGTGTAAGGACCGTATCGAGACTGCAGCATTAACTGTTGAGGGTGTAATTGAAGTTAACTGGAATAAAGAAAGCAAAAAGATACATGTTGACTTTATAAGCCCGGCAAGTGAGGATCGTATTCAAAAGGCCATAGCAGAAGTTGGGCATGATACTGAAAAATACAAAGCTGATGATGCTGTTTATGATAATTTGCATAGCTGTTGTAAATATCCAAGAAAATAAGAGCTAAGAAGGGGAGTCAGACTTGCTCCCTTTAACAATAGCGTTTAATGCATATACAAATGCTCAAATAAGATCTTTACTCCAAGAGCAATTAGTACCAAACCGCCAAAAACTTCGATGCTCTTATTTATTTTTTCACCTATTTGTTTGCCTAAATAAAAGCCTGCACCGGAAAATAAGAAGGTGATAAGCGCTATAATAAGCAGGATCAGATAGATATTATCTTCAATCAGTCCCAGGCCAATACCCAGTATCATGGCATCGATGCTGGTGGCCAATGCCATGCCAACAATAAGCAGATAATTATTGATATCTAATGCAGTCCGCTCTTCTTTGCCTTTACTCAGTCCATCGTAAATCAGTTTGCCACCAATAGCGGCCAATAGTATAAACGCAATCCAATGGTCATAATCTTCAACAATGCTCTTAAAACTGCTTCCTATTAACCAACCAATATAGGGCATCAGTCCCTGAAAAACGGCCATGATTGCAGCTGCTCTAAGCGCTTGCGAACGGCTAATTTGTTTAGCACAGGCACCGGCTGTAATACTTGCTGCCAGGCTGTCGATGGATAATGCAATTCCGATTAGACAAATGGAAAATAAACTCATTCAAAATTTAATTAGCAGTGCAAAAATAAAAGTTCTGCCTTAGAAGCGTAATGATAAGGCTTATATGGAATGAGTCTGCTTAACTTTATTCTTTCCGTTCTAGTAATGCCTTCATAATATAAAAGGAGGAAATAATTATTTTTCCTCCTTCAGGCTCTTTAAACGCTCTAAAACTCTTTAGAAATAGCTTGATCCATCCCAACAATGGGTACACAGCTTTTCCTTTGGCAAACCAATGGCTTCAACCAAATCATCCAACCTTTGGAATTTTAAGGTCGTTAAATCAAGTGTTTCTCGGATCTCTTCTATCATGGCTTTATACTTATCAGAGTCGCAGTCTGAATATTCTTTCATATCCACATCTTCGACACCCTCTAATTTGCTGGCCGCTTTTATGGTGGCCAAATCCATGTTTGAACGTGAACGGCTAAAGTTTAAAAACTCGCAGGGGTAGGTTAGAGGTGGACAAGCAATGCGCACATGAACTTCTTTAATTCCAGCTTTATGCAAGTCCTTAACATTATCTTTTAACTGAGTGCCGCGCACAATGGAATCATCCAAAAAGATACCACGCCCACCTTCGATTAAGGCCTTGTTGGGGAGCAACTTCATTTTAGCCACCAAATCACGTGTCTTTTGACTTTGGGGCATAAAACTGCGTGGCCATGTGGGTGTATATTTCGAATAGGGGCGCTTTAAAGGTACGCCTGTAGCATGACTATAGCCCATTGCATGACCTACGCCAGAATCAGGAATGCCGGCACAGAAATCGGCATCAGTACCATTTCGTTTGGCCAGGGCTGCTCCACAGCGATATCGGGTTTCATCAACATTAATGCCTTCGTAAAACGATGGCGGATAACCATAATAAACCCAAAGGAAGGAGCAAACCTGCATCTTTTCGTTGGGTTTGCGAAGCTGCTCGTAACCATCGCTGGTGATTTTTACAATTTCACCCGGGCCCAGATATTTTTCTACTTCATAATCAAGATTAGAAAAAGCACAGGTTTCAAATGAAGCCGCATAGGCCCCTTCTTTTTTACCAAGAATAATAGGAGTTCGCCCCAGTTTATCTCTGGCAGCCAATAAACCATCTTCACTTAGTATCAACATTGAGCAGGAGCCCTTTATGCTGTTAAAAACATTTTCAATGCCTTCCTTAAATGTTTTACCTTCAGCGATAAGCATGGCTACCAATTCGGTTGGATTAATGCTGTTCTGACTGGTTTCGGAGAAGGTTCGGTGTTGCTTGATAAAGCGCTCTTCAAGCTCATCAATGTTAACGATTTTTGAAACTGTTGCCACGGCAAAACGTCCAAGGTTTGAAGTAACTATAATGGGTTGAGCTTCATTATCTGATATTACGCCAATACCGCTGTTGCCATCAAATCCTTCAATATCTGTTTCAAATTTATTTCTGAAATAGCCGTCTTCCAAACTATGGATGGCTCGTTGAAAACCTTTTTCAGGATTTAAGAACGCTAAACCGGCACGTTTTGTGCCGAGGTGAGAATGATAGTCAGTTCCATAAAATACATCGGTTACGCAGTCTGTTTTTGAAATGCTGCCAAAAAATCCACTCATTGTATAAAATTGTTTTTGTTATTGGGTTACAAGGCTGGCTAAATTAAAAATTTCATACAGAGAATTATCCGGGATAAGGGGCTTCATCACTATTTGTTTTCGTTCTAAATGTAAAGCGTAAAATATTATGATAGCGTGAAAGATATAGTTAATAGTAAGCATCAAGTTTTAAGTAACGACCATTGGGTCTATACCAAGTGAGTGGATTGCTGATTTTTTTTTATTGTCCTTTGTGAACATAACTTACAAGCTTCAATTTCATCTAATGCAGCAAAGCCATAATTTAATTTAAGTGGATAAAAAGTAGGAAATGATAGCTGTTAAAACACCTCAGCTTTTTGATCGAAGCAACACAGAACGCTTACCCGAGTTTATGCTCAAGTACTGCATTGTTTTAAGGGAGTCTTTGTGACGACCTCGGAAAGCTTAAGCCTGATTTAGCCATTGACTGGTCCGTGATGTATTTCTTCCATTTTAGCTCAAACCACATTTTCCCGGAATTGATGTCAATATAGAGATAAGACTTACAAATTTCATATTCAAAAGAGACCCTGGCAAAAGCAATAAATTAAAATTTTAATTAAAAAAGTATTGGAATGGTTTTTGCTTTAGCCAGTTATGAAATCAATTCCCACTTTAATGAAAAACCAGTTTGTCTATAAGAAATCTTTACTACTTTTATCTTTTAGGCAATCCAATGATACAATTGGTATAAAGCCATTGGCTTGCTGATTGCGAAAGTATAGATCTAATAATAGTTAATTTGGTATTTAAAGCATTAATACAAAAGGGGTACATCAAAGTGTTTTTTGCATTGTTAATGGCTAGTAAAGCATGATTAAAGAAAAATCAAATAATGACGAAGATCTTGTTTATGCATTGAAGCATGGAGATGTGGAGGCTTTTGACAAAATTTTTAAGAAATATTGCGATAAACTTTTCTACTTTGCTGAAGGAATATTAAAGTCAAAAAGCGATGCCGAGGAAATAATTCAGCAGGTTTTCATAAAGGTTTGGGAGAAAAGAAGCGATATAAATGAATCTTTATCGTTTAAATCCTACTTATTCACAATTACTCATAATACCATTATTAGCTTTTTTCGTAAACGGGCCAGTGAACAAGATTATTTAAATAATCTCAAAGCTAATTTTCAATTTAATCAAGCGACAACTGATCATCTTCTTGAATTTAATGAGTTAAATGAGCTTGTTGATGCAGCCATTAGCAAATTGCCTCCAAAAAGAAAGTTAGTTTATGAATTAAGCCGAAAGAAAGGGCTGTCTAATCAGGAAATTGCAAAGCAACTAAACGTTTCAAAGAACACTGTGGAAAACCAGTTAACCCAGGCATTGAAGTTCTTACGGGAGCAATTACGAACACATTCATTGCCTGCACTGTTATTTTACGTCCTGTTTATTTGATTGATCCATTCATATAATCATTCCTATTTTTTATATAAAATCCCTTCATTGACAAAGAGCATTCCAGGCAATGTTTAAGTTTTTTTAATGAAATTTTATACTTTTTTCACTTTAGAGTAGTAGTGATTTCATTCTTGTGCGTATTACAGATGTAATTAGCGTTCGTTATAACTCAACTAGCGAAATAACATTTGACAAATACAGACTTGTAGAGGAATGGAAATAGATCTGGAATTATTTGGTAAGTTTTTTAACAACACCTGCACCGAACAGGAGCTGGAAAAAGTATTGCTTTGGTTGCAAGATCCTTCAAATGATGAAGAAATCAGGAGCCTGCTGACTAAGTATCAAGATACAATAGAGCCAACAGAATCACTTGATTACGAAAGTTTGTTGGATAAAATTCATCATAGATTAAATATTCAGCACTCAAGACAGCAAAAAACACAGAAGCATCAACAAGTAGGTAGTAGTTTTGTTAACAGGTTTTATACGGCATTTTCAAGAATTGCAGCAATTCTAATATTGCCATTAATTCTGATTACTTTATTTTATTTCTTAAATGATGAGCGCTTCTTTCAAAGTCATACAAAAGTAGCCTACTCCACCGTTGAATCCGTTCAAGGTTCAAAAACAAAACACGAATTACCTGATGGATCGACTGTTTGGTTAAATGGAGGAACAAAAATTACCTACCCTTTAAATTTTTCGAAAAATGAAAGGTTAATCACATTAAGCGGAGAAGCATTTTTTGATGTGGCAAAAGATAAACGCAGACCATTTATTGTGAAGGCTTCGGGTTTAAATATCAGAGCATTAGGAACCTCTTTTAATGTTAAGGCTTACGCTGATGATAAGGCCATAGAAACCACCTTGGTAACCGGTGAGATTAGTATAGAGGGGGAAGGTTTTCGACTAGGTAAGGAGGGTAAGATAATTCTTAATCCAAATCAGAAAGCTCTATTTTATAAAAATAATGATTTAGCACTTAGCCAAACTGATAGTAAGAAAAAATCGAATACTGTTAAACGACTTGCACCTCAAAAAATAGAAGTAAGTTCTAAAATTGATACAGATATTGATGTTGGTTGGATAAATGGAAAGCTGATTTTAAAAAATGCTCCATTGGATGAGGTTGCCAAAAAACTTTCGAGATGGTATAATGCAGATATTGAACTTCTGAATCCTGAACTTTCAAAAATCAGCTATACCGCAACGTTTACAGATGAAACACTTTTTCAGGTTTTGGAATTGCTAAAATTGGCAACACCCATTGAATATTCATATTCGGGAAGAAAAATGTTAGAAAACAATACATATACAAAAAGAACAGTAAAAATTGGAATTAGGGGAAACTAGAATTTTAAATATATAATGGATAGTTAATAGTATTAGTTGCTTGAATTGTAAAAAAAACAGGAAAGTGGTGGAGCACTTCCCTGTCAGTCTTTTAACAAATTCAACATGCTTTACCGGTTGGTAGGCAAGGATCATTTATTAAATACAAATCAGCATAAATTTATGAAAAAAAATCGACTCACCATAAAGAGATATCTTAGGTTGGTAGGCTCATTAAAAGTCATTCGAATTATGAAAATAAGTGTTTTTTTAATTCTCATAGGTGTATTCCAGGCATTTGCTGCGAGTTCTTATTCTCAAAACGAAAGGTTGTCTTTGGATCTGGAAAATGTCACCGTTAAACAGGTTCTTGATAATATAGAAGCACAAAGCGAGTACTTTTTTCTCTACAGTAGTAAGTTAGTTGATGTTGAACGACGTGTTGATGTCATTGTCAAGAATAAGCTAATAAGCGAAATACTGAAAAGCACATTTGATGGAACAGATGTAGAATATGTAGTTATGGATAAACAGATTGTTCTTTCATCGAGAAAAAATCTGGAATCTGCATTACAGGAATCATTGCTTTCCAAAGCTGTTAAGGGTAAGGTCGTAGGTACTGATGGCCTAGGTATTCCGGGTGTCAATGTGTTTATAAAAGGTTCAACTACAGGTACAATTACTGATATTGATGGCAATTATTCAATTGAAGTAAGCAACGAAAATGCAATCCTTGTATTTTCCTTTATTGGTTATGATAATCAAGAGATTATAGTTGGAGGACAAAGTGAAATTAATGTTCAACTTGTCAGTAATGTTGAAGCATTAAGTGAAGTAGTTATAACGGCTCTGAATATTTCGAGAGATAAAAACTCGCTTGGCTATTCTATTACCGAAGTTTCCAATGAGGAATTAACTCAAGTGCGAGATAATAACCCCATTAATTCACTTAGTGGTAAAGTGGCCGGCTTGCAAATATCCGGCACGCCTTCCGGTGTTGATGGCTCCAGTCGTGTTGTATTGCGAGGCATTACTTCCATTCAAGGGAATAATAGACCTCTGGTGGTTATTGACGGGATGCCGGTTGATAACAGATCATATGGAGGGACTAATGTAGATGGTGGTACGGATATGGGAGATGCTTTATCAGATATTAATCCGGATGATATTGAATCAATGAGTGTACTTAAGGGAGCGGGTGCTGCAGCTGCCTATGGATCAAGGGGGGCTAATGGAGTTATACTCATTACTACAAAAAAAGGAAGTGGAAGAAAAGGTTTGGGAGTGTCTTTTAATTCAAGTTTTATTGTTGAAAGCCCTTATCTGTTTCCTGATCTTCAAAACTCATATGGGCAAGGGGCATTTGGACAACACCCAATGGAGCACTATGACAATATGGAGGATATTAAATGGACAGATCCTTGGATATGGAGTTGGGGTAGACCTATGGAAGGACAAATCTATGAAGATTGGTTAGGCAATGATTCACCTTATAATCCACAATCAAATCAAATTGAAGAGTTTTATCAGAATGGCAGTAGCTTTATCAATACACTTGCCTTAGATGCAGGTAATGGTGAAACTTCATTCAGAGCCTCCATTACAACCCAGAATAGTTCCGGTATTTATCCCGGAAATAAAATGAATAAGCAAACCATCAACTTGCGGGGATTTTCAAAAATAGGAAAGCGATTAGAATTTGATAGTAAGTTCGTATATATCCACAGTAAGGTTGAAAACAGACCTTATTTAAACGAAGATCCGGGAAATCCGGTTTGGGCATTGGGTATAATGCCCAGAAATGTAACACTTGCCTCATTAAAGGATAACTCAGTTGACCAAAATGGATATGAAATGTGGTCATTTGAGAAATCAGTTAGTAATCCATATTGGATACTGAATAATAAAAGCAATGAAGATTATAAGCACAGGATGCAAAGCTTTTTATCACTAAAATATGATATAAGTTCGAAATTTGATTTAATAGTTCGTTCGGGAATTGATTTTACTTCAAGAAATACGAGGTCGTATGCTGGGGCAGGTAGTCGTAATCATACTATAAGGTATGAATACCAAGGCTATATGGCTCAGAATGCCAGCCATTATGTAGAGTGGAATTCAGATTTCATGTTTACATATCAGCAGCCGATTGGTAATAACTTTAACCTTAATTTAAGCTTAGGCGGTAACCATAGGTATAACCAACAGAAAAGCATATCACAAAGAGGTTATTCATGGCAGGCACCCAACTTTTATCACATGAGTAATGTTGGAACATCAACCACTGGTGAAAGATTAGTTGAAAAAGAAGTTCTTTCTTTGTATGGCTTAGGGACCTTATCCTTTAAAGACTACTTGTATGCCGATTTTACCTATAGAAAGGATGCCTCATCCACACTTCCGGCAGGTAATATGTTCTACGATTTTTATTCAACTAATGTAAGTTTCTTGTTTACGGAAGCGCTTAAAATGAACTCCAATGTGCTATCGAAAGGTAAAATAAGAGGATCTGTTGCCAGAGTAGGTAACGATACCGATCCATACCGAACAGCCAACTATTATAGTATGAGTTCAACCAATCTTTCGTATCCAACAGGAAGTTTATCCTCTACATTAGCCATTGAAAATTTTAAGCCTGAAATAACAACATCGTGGGAAATTGGAACCGAATTGGGCTTATTCCGCAATGCAATTAATGTTGATTTAACCTACTATGAAGCCTCTACCAAAAATCAGATTTTAAGTGTTGAACTTGCACCTTCAAGTGCCTTTAGATATCAAATAATAAACGCAGGAGAGATTCGAAATCATGGTTTTGAAGGTTTAATTTCAGCTTCTCCAATACGTTCGCATAGAACTTTAAAATGGGATCTTTCCTTTAATGTGACTAAAAACATTAATGAGGTTATTACCCTTACTGACAATTATGATCAAGCCTACATTGAACGCTCCGTATTTGGTTTTGCCTTTGTTAGTATGAAGGTTGGTGAAAGCTTTGGTAGTTTATATGGCTATGATTACAAAAGGAATTCGGCAGGTCAAAAGTTAATTACAGATGGTGGTTTACCCATTAAATCAGATGAAATGGTTAAGTTGGGAGATATAAATCCTGACTTAAATGGAGGTTTAGCCAATAAGTTTACGTATAAGAACTTTAGTCTAAACTTTTTAATTGACTTCCAGCTTGGAGGCGATATTTTCTCACAAGGCGCACTGTATCGTGATTTATACGGAACATCAGAGGCTTCACTAGAAGGAAGGAAAGAATGGTACAGTACTCACGATGGACCACTATTTTCAAATGAAATTCCAGGCGTAATACCTAAAGGATATGTTGAAGATGGAGTGAATCTAAACACAGGACTAAAGAATGAAGTTCCGGTCCAACCCCTATATCGAAACTTTAATGTAATCTATTTCGATAAAATAGTAGCTGATTATGTTTTAGATGCCAGTAATGTAAGGTTAAGAGAATTAACATTTGGGTTTAACCTGCCAAATCAATGGCTCACTAAAACAAGCCTTACAAGGGCGAATGTTTCATTGGTAGGTCGTAACCTTTTCTTCTTTTATAATGCGGCTAATGACATTGATCCAGAGTCAGGCTATTCTGCAGGATCATTTGGAAATGCTTTTGAGATGAATGCGATGCCATCTACTCGAAGCTATGGTGTAAACTTATCATTAACCTTCTAATTCATTTGCAAGATGATCAGAGATTCTAAAAACGATATTAAGCAAACTCAGATGGAGATTTCTCCGCTTGCAGATAAAATGTCGGTGAGAAGTATTAATAAATTACTGAACATGAAAACTATAATAAAAAACTTATTTATTGGAAAATTCGCTGTAGTTGTTTTGATATCAGTATTGTCTGCATGTACCGAGAGGTGGGAAGAGATGAATACTAACCCAAATAATTTACAGGATTTACCCGATGAGTATCTTTTCACAACGGCCATACGAACAACTTTTACCGATCAGTTAACCTATACGCATGTCACCCATGCAGGTCAGTATGCTCACATTATGCTGGGAGAGGTTAAATTCCGCGATATTGATAAGTATTATGGTACTGGTTCCGGCGATTATTCTGAAAGTATTTTCAGAGGTGTTTATGGTAACGCCATAAAAAACATTACTGAAGTGTTACAATTAACTTCTGATGGAAAATATAAAAACGAGTATCGAAATGCACAGGCACAGATTCTTGCTGTTGTTAATTTTGCCAAACTAACAGACTTGTTTGGAGATATCCCATATTCAGAGGCAGGTATGGGAAAATACGGAATAACGCTTCCAAAATATGACATGCAGGAAGAAATTTACAGCAATATGGTTGAACGCTTGAAAAACTCAATCGTAATATTAAAACAACCAGAGGCTGAGTCTAATATCTATCCGGAAGCATTTGACCCTGTTTACTTTGCAGAAGTAGATAATTGGATTCGTTTCGCTAACTCTGTACGACTGCGTTTGGCCATGAGGGCCAGATTTGTTGATCCTCAAAAATACAATGCGATTATTTCAGAATGCCTAATGGATGTTTTAATTGAAGAAAATGCGCAAAATCCCATTTTAGAGAATCAAGTGAGTGATGATCCTGTGTTGTATAATTCGTGGTATGATTACGTAGTGGACTATGAGAATGGGGAATATTCATTTTTATGGAGTGAGAAATTTATAAATACACTTAGCAACTCCAATGATCCACGTTTATCATTTTTTGCAACTAAAAACAATGATGATGAATATTTGGGAATGCCTAATGGTTTAAGCGATACGGCGTTTCCTTCCTGGCCACAATCCAATACATCCGCACCAACAGCTGAGTTTTTTGCAAAAGACCAGCCCTATTATTTAATAACGGCAGGAGAAATCTGGCTCTTACGTGCCGAAGCTGCATTATTTAGTATCGCTACCGGAGATGCCAATGTGCTTTATCAAACCGGGGTTAGATTAGCAATGGAGCAATGGGCCATAAATAGTGAGAGTATTGCAAGCTTTTTTGCAGATGAAGAAGAAGCAACATTGTACGGTGACACGGAAAACCAATTCCGTCAGATTGCCACCCAGCTTTGGATTGCGCCTTTGCCTAATACCTTGGAATCGTGGAATACTATCAGAAGGACCGGTTATCCTGAGATACCCCAAAGAACAGGTTCTGATTATTCACAAGGAGTAACTAACGGGTATATGCCAACTCGTCTGTTTTATCCAACTCAGGTTGAGCGAACCATAAATGGCGAGAATATGGAAGCTGCAATTGACCGAATGCCAGACGGAGACAAAATTGATTCACGTGTATGGTGGGACCTTGAATAGAACAATATCGCACCAATTTTAATATAAGCTACAATTCAAATTAAAATTTATGAACATGAAAAATTTATTCAGTATTTT
Source organism: uncultured Carboxylicivirga sp. (assembly GCA_947503525.1). Taxonomy (GTDB): domain Bacteria; phylum Bacteroidota; class Bacteroidia; order Bacteroidales; family Marinilabiliaceae; genus Carboxylicivirga. Next base: position 510,488 of record CANNEA010000003.1, read on the forward strand.
TTTGACTTTGACATTGGTTTTGGGAGTTATTTTCACAAGCTGTGAAGAAGATACACCAGCTCCAACAATTAATTTTATTGCTGAAGCAGATGGTTACGAGGTGACAATAACGGCCGAAGCAACCAATGCTACAACATGGGAATGGACCTATGGTGATGGCAGTATAGCTGCCGATGCAGGAAGCCACACTTATACTTATATGCAGTCAGGTGAATATACAATTACCTGTAAGGTAAAAGGCGATGGTGGTGAAGCACTAAAGTCTGTTGATGTCACAATTGTGGCTTCAATAGAGGAGTTAATCTCCGGTGGACCTGAAGCAGCAAATGGTAAAACATGGGTTGTTAATAAGCTTGCTACGGTTGGTAAAGATGGCGCAGGTATGGTGGATAATAATCTTGATATTCATCCTGACTTTTCAACTGTACCTAATAATATGTTAGAAGTATTTGGTTTAGGAGTTGAGTACGACAATGAATATACTTTCCATCATGATGGAACTTACGAAATAGATCCTGTTAATGGTCAGGTGATTGCCGGAATTATTCATGGCGTGGCTACTCAAACCATTACTATTCCGTCGACTTCTCCAACTATGTTGCCATTTTGCGCAGCTACTTATACAGCACCTGATAATGGTACATGGGCACTTTCAACAGATGATTATGTTATGGGTGGAATACTAGATTCAACAGTTGACCCTGATGCAGATCCTTATGAGGTCACTTTTACATTCCCAACGGATAATAAAATGGCAAGATTTAATTTATCTGCTGGTCAATTTTTAGGACTTTATGATGCCTTTATTGGTGAACAAGGTTCAGTGACTATATTAAAGGAAATAAGTGCTGAAAAAATGCATATTATAATTCCAATTGCAACCAATGAAACTACACCACATTTAGCCTCATTGGCTTTCCATATTACATTAGTACCTAAGAATTAATAGCATCAAAAATAACTGCCTGAAATTTTCAGGCAGTTATTGTTTAGCTTAACAATACTCTTCAAATACATTATAGTCAGTCTTAATTGATAAAACAGCACTCTCATAAATAAACACTTGAGAGCACGATTTGAAAAGTCTACAGAATATATTCCCGGCAAAAGACAGTTGAAAAATATTAGAATGATCAAATACTTAATTCTACTCGTTTTTACTTGTACTTCAATATATGGATCAGCGCAAGTAAAGACCGATGTAAGCCTTTATCTTAAGAAGGATAAAAATACTTATCTCGACGAAATATCTTCTGAATCCGGTAATCTTTTCAATAAGTTAGGGCATCACGGTCCGGCTATTGAAAATCAGTATTTGGCCATTAGGGTTTATTTTAATAAAAAAGCGGCCATCGACATTTATTCTAAAGAAAAACCTGGTCTTGAACTTAAGGCAAAAAGATGGTATCCTTCAAAAAAGGACCAGCTTGCGGGTTATGGTGCTGATTATTATAAAGTAGGTAAAACTCTTGGCTTAGGTGGTGTTAGACTGTGGGATGGTGAAAATATTATACCCTTGCATCCGGTAAGACAGCGAAGCGCCAAAGTGTTTACTCAGGCTGATTCCTCATACCTGGAAATGCTTTCTGAAGGTATTCCATACAGAGGCAAAACGGTAGATATTTTAGTTAGGGTAAGTGTTTATGCAGATAAGCGTGAGGCAAAAGTTGAAGCGTATTCACTCAATGGAGAACCGGTACAGTTTGTAACAGGCATTAACTATTTTGACCAAATGAAAGTAGTTAAGGAGGAAAACTATATAGCCACCTGGGGAATCCATCCCGAAGATGTTGCGGCTGAGAAAGTGGAATTAGGGGCTGCCATTCTATTTAATAATGGTGATTTTGAAAAACAACTGAACGATGGAACACAGCACCTTTTAATTTCTAAACCAAGCCAATATTTAACAACTTGGATAACATCAGCCAATGCCAGAGAACTTGAAATAAATTCCTTTCAGAAGTTTATAAAATCGTTAATGAAATGAGGAACATCAAGCTTAAACACTTCGTTTTTCTATTAATAGCATTTGTAATATCAACAATTATCATCGATGTAGTCCGCATTTCTGGCTATGACGTAATACCTGCAAAACCAAGTGTGAAAATTGATTGTAAACAAGATCAGGTTCAATATGACCTAGCGAATGGTGTAAGCGATATCAATTGGAATGATCTGGATGGTACCCTTGAATTTATAAGTCATGAATATGACTGTTCAGATTTTAGATTAGTGAACCTTATCCGAATTATGTATGAAGCGGACAGCCTAATTCCAGATGATTATAGAGCTAAAATCGAAGACGTACTTTTAAATTTTCGTTACTGGTGGGATGAGCCAGGTGAAAACTCCATGTGCTACTGGAGTGAAAATCATCAGATACTTTTTATTTCGGCTGAATATCTTGTTGGACAACTGTATCCCAACATTGTTTTTAAAAACAGTGGGTTAACAGGGAAACAACATATGGAAAAAGCGCGAAAAAGAGCCATGGATTGGTTTGAAATGCGCTGGAACTATGGTTTTATCGAATTCAATTCTGAAGTTTATTATAAAGAAGATATTGGTGCTCTTATCAATCTTATCGATTTTGCTCAGGATAAAGAAATGGTGAAAAAGAGCCAAATAATAATGGATTTACTTTTTTACGATGTTGCGGTTCATAACTTACAAACCATGTTTATATCTGCCACAGGCCGAGCCTATTCCAGAGGTCGTCAAGGTGGTCCTAATGCCAATCTGGGTGGTCTTACACGATACTATTGGGGCGATGGTAAAAAAATAAAGCCAAGCATGATGTATGGTTTGATGACCACAGATAACTATGAATTACCATCGGTCTTAAGCGAAATTGCAAAAGATACTAATACGGTGATCATACAACAAAGTAATGGCCTCAACTTATCAGAGCTTAAAACTGAGGGCTATTATGGCACAAGTAACAGAAATATGATGATGCAGTGGGGAATGGAAGCTTTCTCAAATCCTGAGATCGTTCGGAATTCCTTATCACACGTAAGAAATCACATTTCTTTTAACAACGCCTTTGTTGCACCTTTTAGTACGCTTGACTTCTCCCTTATCAGGTGGCTGCATTTAGAGCCCCTTTTGACTCGTATGATCAAGCCACAAACTAACGGTGTAGCTATTCAAAAGGGGAATACTTATACCTACAAGACTAAGGATTATTCGATGTATACGGCCCAGAATTATCATCCCGGAACCTATGGTGATCAGCAACATGTATTTGGCCTTAATATCAAAAATCACTTTAGTGTTTTTCACACTCATCCAGCTTTGAAAAAGGGAAAAAAGCACCAATCGCCGAATTACCATGTAGGTTACGGACACCTACCTCATGCTGTTCAGGATAAAAACGTAAGTCTTGCTATTTATAATCTACCTGAAAAGAAAAGGCTTATGGAGATGCAACTATTAGACTTTACCCGTGCTCATTTTCCAATTGAAAAGTTTGATACAGCATTTGTTGATGGACGATACCTATTTGGAAAAAAGGGGGAAACGTACTGTGCTTTCATTGGCTTAAATAATTTCGAGTTCGTTGATAAGGAGAAAGATGATATCAAGCAAAATGGTAAAATTACATATTGGATTACGGAGGCCGGTTCACTCACTGAAGATGGGCTGTTCAAAGATTTTATAAAGCGTATAAAATCCAATGAAGTGATATTTGATGCTAAGAATATGGAGCTTTGTTACCAATCCAATGCTAAGACCTATGAATTGTCCTATGGAGCAGGATTTTTGGTCAATAAACAAAATATTTGCACCAATTATCAGCGTTATACATCACCTTATGTAAATGCTAAACAAAAAGATAAAACACTCACATTTGAATTTAATGGCAAGAAGCTATTTCTTGATTTTGACCATTTAATACGTGAGTTCAACTAATTAATCAATTATTAAAATGATAAAAAATACACCCTCTGTGGTTCTGATAGCTGTGTTTACCATCTTATCTTTTTCGGTAAATGGTCAAGGTAAAAGTGGGAAAGCACTTCAGCTAAAAGTAGAGCCCGTAGAAATAGGGAATAAGATTGTTGACAACCTTGTAAACAGAAGGTTTGGGTGGCGTTATCAAAAAGTATGTAGCTTTTATGGTGCCTTAATATTTGCAGATGTCACTTCCAATAAGGAAATTTTGAATGAAATAGAAAATGGGTATCAACCCTATTTGTCGGGTAAGCGCAAACCACGAACCGATCATGTTGATTTTAATGTTTTTGGTATCTGGCCCTTGGAAATGTATCGTCAAACAGGGAAAGACGAATATCTTAAAATGGGGCAATTCATGGCAGATGAAGAATATAAAACGCCACGTGAAGATGGTTTAAGCTATTTAAGTCGTTTTTGGATTGATGATATGTATATGGTTGCCTCATTGCAGGTGCAGGCCTATAAATCAACAAAGGATGAAAAATATTTGGATCGGGCTGCATTGCAATTAATGGCTTATGTTGATAGTCTCCAAAAACCCAATGGTTTGTTTTTCCATCGTCATGATGCACCCTTTTATTGGGGGCGTGGCAATGGATGGGCAGCAGCGGCTATGGCCGAGTTGTTTCAGGTTTTACCAGAGGAGCATAAATACTATAATGATCTTTTAATAGCCTATAAAAAAATGATGAGTTCTCTAAAAACTTATCAAGGTAAATCCGGGATGTGGCATCAACTGCTTGATGATCCTGATAGTTTTGTTGAACCATCATGCACAGGCATGTTTTTATACGCCATTGCAACAGGTGTTAACATGGGGGTCTTACCTGAAAAGGACTATTTTCCAATCATTGAGAAAGGCTGGAATACTTTAGCCAGCGATTTTATTAATGAAAAAGGTGAAGTAATAGATGTTTGTATGTGGACCAATGCGAAAAAGCGTGAGAACTACTATCATCGCAGACCAAAGATAACAGGTGATTATCATGGACAAGCTGCTGTATTGTGGGCTGCTACTGCCATAACAAAGCTAAATTCTTCACATTAATTGAAGAATTTAATAACTATCTGATGAAATTTATTGATGCAAAAAACAACTATATTATTAAAAATGCTTTTCAACTGGTATATTTAAATCCTATTAAATATTGAAATGCCTTTCTTTACATTGCGTTCCATTGTGAACCGTAATGTTTCACAAGGATTAATTGAGTTTAGGAGGTTTAAAATATCGAATAAGAAGTTTACATATGGATTTAATAAAATTTAAGTTGTTATTATTTTTTAGTGTTATTTGTTTTTGGGGCTGTGAAGGTCATTCTAAAAATAGCATTGATCCTCCTAAAGGATTACTGTGCGAGCTAATGAACAGTCCCGAAAAGGCATTAATAACAGATCAATCTCCTGAATTTGGATGGATCCTTGATAATAAAATTAAGGAACAAACTTCTTATCGAATTCTTGTGGCTTCTTCCATTGACTTACTGAGCGAACAAGATGCTGACGTATGGGATAGTGAAAAAGTGAATAGTAAGCAATCCATAAATGTTGATTATAATGGAAACGCTTTGGCTGAAAACAGCTCATATTGGTGGAAAGTAAAAATATGGGATGCGGCTGGTAATGAAAGTGATTATAGTCAGGCTCAGCAATTTTATACTTCTCTCTTTAACAGAGATGATAATAAATGGCCAGGCGAAAGTCATTTTGTGCAGTTACCTAATGGGACGTGGGTGTCGGAGAATAGACAAACGGCAGAATTTGAGAGGATAAACCCCATTCTTTTCGAGCAAATTACCCCAGGTAACTGGATTGCTGATTTTGGAAAAGCAGCATTTGGAACACTTGAATTAACAGTGAGCACAACAGAAAGCAATGCAGGTCTTCAAATATTTCTGGGCGAACGGATGAACAAAAGTCTAGGGGTGAATAAAAAACCAGGCCATTCAAATATTGGTTTTAAAGAGATTAGCTTGGAGCTTAAGAAAGGAACTCATACTTATCAGATAGAAATTCCTCAACACTTCTCAAATTCTCCTCATACTCAAAAATTAGCTCCATTCTATCCCGAAGTATTGCCTTTTAGGTATGTGGAAATACATGGTAACAATGCTGAACTTAGCAAGCCTACTCAGCTTGCTTTATTTTATCCTTTTAATGATGATGCAGCACACTTTTATTCTTCAGATCATAATTTGAATAAAGTTTGGGAGCTCTGTAAATATACCTTGAAAGCCACGCCTTTTCTGGGCTTATACGCTGATGGTAATCGTGAACGAATGCCCTACGAGGCAGATGCTTTTATTCAACAACTAGGGCATACGTCTGTCGACCGCGAATACGCTGTTGCCCGTTATACTGCGGATTTTTTAATCTATCATTCATCGTGGCCAAGCGAATGGCAAATGCATTCTGTTTTAATGGCCTGGGAAGATTATATACAAACAGGCAATCGCGAGTTATTAGTGGCCAGATATGATGACCTGAAGGCAAAAACGCTTATCGCTTTAGCCGAAAATAATGGATTAATAAGTGCCCGAAAGGATAAGCTATCTGATGAGTTTTATGAGAGTATCCATTTTTCCGGTGGGAAGTTTAGAGACATAGTTGACTGGCCAAAAGGAACTCCAGAAGGAAAGAAACAGGCTAGAAACGCAGGAGCAAGGCCTGAAGGAGAGAGAGATGGATATGTGTTTACTGATTTTAATACAGTAGTCAATGCCTTTCATTACAAAGCATTGCTTTTAATGTCGGAAATTGCAGCCGTAAGCAATATGGACGATGATATAGAATTTTTTACTCAGCAAGCATCAAAGGTCAAATTAAGTTTCCAATCTAGTTTTTTTGATGCCGAAAGAGGAGTATATACAGATGGTATTGGTACCAGTCATGCCAGTTTGCATGCCAATATGTTTCCTTTGGCCTTTGGCCTGGTTGCCGATGAAAATATAAAATCGGTGCTTGAACATATAAAAAGCAGAGGGATGGCTTGTAGTGTATATGGTGCACAATATTTACTTGATGCCCTGTTTAATGTGGGAGAGGTTGATTATGCATTATCACTAATGAACTCTGATAGCAAACGTAGCTGGTTAAACATGATTCGGGTTGGTTCAACAATGACCACTGAAGCCTGGGATGAATATTACAAACCCAACTTAACCTGGAATCATGCCTGGGGTTCTGCACCGGCCAATATTATTGCCCGACGCTTAATGGGAGTGCAAGCTTTGGAGCCAGCCTTTCGTAAGATGAGTATATGCCCACAGCTGGGATCTTTGCAAGAAGCAAAGCTTACAATGCCAACAATCAGAGGAACGGTTGGAATTGATATAAAAAAGGACGACAATGAATGTAATCTGGAAATTGTAATTCCGGGTAATACGGCGGCTGAACTATGTTTACCTTCATCATTCTCAGACGTTATTATCGATTCAGAAAAAATACAAGCATCTAAGAAAAAACATATTGCGGGGAAAGAACACAATATATTTGTTTTACAAAGTGGGACACACTCTATTGTAGCAAAGCAATAAAATTAGAATAGTTGAGATGTAGAGATATAGAGCTCGAATTGATATTACAAGTTGGTATGCATACCAACTTGTAATGCATTAATTCCTTGGATCGGGCTTATTTTATTTTTCGTACTCTGCTTAATGTTTCTGGCGAAATACCCAGGAAGGAGGCAATGTAGTGGAGAGGAACAGTTTTTATAACTTCAGGGAATTCATAAAAGAATTCAGTATATCGTTCGTGCGCTGATTGACTTTGAAGTGATATGGAGCGCTGTTCCATTTTTATATAATAATTCTCAATTAATACTCTGCCAGCCTGCTGCCATTTCCAGTCTTCCTGGTATAATGTTTCCAGATCTTTTCGTTTTACGGTAATAAGTGTTGAATCTTGTAAAGCTTGTATGTTTTCAATGGCTGGTTTATTTTGCAAAAAGCTTAATAATGCAACTGCAACGGAATTTTCAGTTAAAAAGAAGGTAGTTGTTTCCTTATCCTTTATGGAATAAAACGAACGTAATAGGCCATCAACAACAAATCCAAGTCGGTCAGAAACTCTACCAGCCTTACTAAAATAATCACCTTTTCTTAATTCCTCCGTTTTAAAATAGGGTAAAGCACGCTCAAAATCACTTTGGTCAAAAGGGGCTAATGAGAGCATAAACGGTTTTAAAGCATCCAGCATGTTTTCATAATTATTGATTAAGATAAAGGTAATTCGTTTATTAAATCAATAAAACTTCTGAATGGAAAAATGAACTTTAGGCTACATTATTTTTGCCCGGTTGTATCGGATTATCTATCACGTCCGCATAAATATTCGGAAGTGAGAGCATTGTAGCTTTATTCAATACTTAATCCTCTGTATATCCGGTCAAGGTACCCCAAGATGTCATGGATGATGTAAATCCTTCAGGCCTTATCTGTTGGATGACCTGTTTGGTATAGGGCATGGGTATATTTTTTCTTATGGCATAATGATGATAAACCCGCTCGTAAATTGGGGCAAACTTTCCACGTCCCTTCTCGGATATCAGCCCCTTAAATTTATAATACATATTGTAATACGGAACCTCATGCCCCAGGTTGTACCTGGCCGTATATTCGAAGCCATGTAATAGTCGATTATCAAGATAAGAATATAAATCAATGCCTTGTTTCCATGCTATTTCACTTATTGCACCAAGGTAACCCAATCCCATTTGTGTATGTCCCTGGTCACGACCACTTTCCTGGCACTGACCACTAAGCGAATCGATGTAAGCCGAATAAGTTGAGTAAGGTTGAAAGTTAGTGCCCATAACATGCCTTAGCGCTCCATTAAACATAGCCGTGTCATTGCAAAAAATGCTGATTGCCATTACAGAATTAACCATCGATAGTCCCCAGTTTCCATTTGAATGCATACTATTGGTATAAAAGTTATCGATCAGCGGATAAAAAACAGTGAGCAAGATGTTTTCAAATTGTTTAATCTCATCTGCCGGCCAGTTCTTATAAGTATAACGGATGATTTCGGCTGCATTGCAGTATTTTTGAGCGGTCATACCGGCCAATAAGTTATCATCTTTACCGGTAATGCTCTGTAAAGTACTTGCCCAGGCATTCAATATTTCAATGGCCTTTTCAGCATGTAAGGTGTCTTCTGTAATATACCATTGCAGTGCATGTGAATAAGCGGCTTCACCATCATTTGAAATAGCAGGATCGCCAAGCCTGTTTTTTCCATAACTATCACGATGAACTCTTTCAAATGGAGTAGGGGCCCAATTCAAAGATGATCCCTTCCATGATCGCATTTCCTTATATGCTTCAATCCAGGGTTCTTCTTTATTAACTACTTTTGATTTGATGAAATTTAACTCATCCAAATTGTGTAATATACCGGGATGAGTAAAGCCATCAACTGTATAGTTTTTCTCATTGCTATCCGATTGAACGCAAGAAGTGCTGAGTTGTGCAATAATCAATAGAATGGATGCTGAAAATAGTTTAGGAATTGTCATTGCTTATTAAGTCGTTTTTTTACTTTTCGTATTTATTAAGTGGTTAATGCCTGAATCCGCATCATATAATCATTTAAATTATTAGCATATTCTGGCGAACCTTCAATGCTAATGTGATTCTTATCCACCCCATCTACAAATTCAACATCTTTTAATAATATATTTAAGGCACCGTCAATGCCATTGAATTTCATATGTACAAAGGGGCGTTTACGTTTGTAAAAACCTCTTCCTGATTTTGTTTTACCTGCCTTAACGCGAAGATAGGTCGCAATATCTGTTCCTTCAACAGATAACTGATATATACGGTCTGGTTGCCTGCTAGTCCACGCAAGCATGTCCGGATCACCACTTTTGTTTAACTTACTTAAGGCTGTACATACCATGTATAAAGCCATTTTTACTTTCAAATATCTTTTAAGCTCATTCTTTGGTCGAGCATTGGGCATCATTAGTTTTAGCAACAATAACATGGAAACAAAACTGCCTAGTAGCCTGAAATTAAATAAACCTTTAATAGAGGGAAGCGCCATGCCACCTGATAAAAAGGCATTCATTTTTTTAACGGTACTAAAGGTAAAAATTAAGTCGCCTTTATCCAGATTATCTTCTTCAATTGTTATTTCACCTTTGTTAAAGGTAAAGTGTGCTCCCAGGTAGCCCTCATTATGTCGTGCCCGTATAATTACATTTGCTGAAATGTCTTTAAAATTCTTAGCAGTCTTGGGATCATCTTTTAATAATACTTTGAAGACCGGAAAAACGGCTTTTATATAGAGTTCAGCAACGAGTAAATCATTGTTAGTTGTCATAAATAATAACTATTAATATAGTTTAACTTTAAGCATAAGGGCTAGTACTCATCTTCCCAATTGTCATCTTCCTCGAAATCTTTCCCCATAATTTCACGAACATTTTCAATAATACCATCAGCATTCAGCTTATAATGGGCGTATAAATCTTCGGGATATCCGATCTCAGCAAATTCATCTTGCAGGCCTACTTTAGAAAAAGCACATCCTTTTCCACTCTCGGCAATCACATCGGCCACAGCTGTTCCTAAACCACCAATTGTACTATGTTCCTCTACAGTTAACAGACGTCTGGTTTCTGTTACAGCTTTTAAAATAGCTTCTTTGTCAATGGGTTTAATGGTATGAATATTAATAACTCTAACACTTAAGCCATCATTCTCGGCAAGAAAATCAGCTGCTTCTGCCGCTTGAAGTACAGTAATTCCAGTGGCAATAATTGTGATATCTGTACCCTGGCGGATTTCGATGGATTTACCAATTTGAAAGTCGTAGTTTTCATCTTTATAGTACGAAGGTTCAAAACCTCTACCAATGCGGATATACACTGGACCTGGATATTTTACAGCCGCTTTAACAGCTTTGGCAGTTTCAATACCATCAGCTGGCACTATTACAGTCATATTGGCAAACGATCGCATGATGGCAATATCTTCTGTGGCCTGATGAGTTGTTCCGGCAGAGGCAAATGCAACTCCACCATGCGTGGCAATGATTTTTACATTTAATTTTTGATAACAGATATCGGTACGAATTTGCTCGGCAGCTCTCAATGAGGCAAAAACAGCCATGGTAGAAACAAAAGGTTTTAAGCCTGTTTTGGCCATCCCGGCAGCAATCCCAAACATGTTTTGCTCTGCAATGCCTACATTAACAAATCGTTCGGGAAATTTCTCCTGAAATAAACCAATTTTAGTGGACTTCGCTAAATCAGCAGAAAGACCCACTATTTCAGAATGCTCATCCCCTAAATCGCACAATACTTGTCCATATATTTCGGCTTGTGTCAGTTTATTTGCATCATAAACATTCCAAGTTGTTCCTGTTACTTTTTTACTCATGTTTTTAAGATTTTGATTTAAATTCCCAGGTCAGCGTACATCTTATCGACTGAAAGATGGGCTTGCTTTCCTTTTTCAGAATCAATAGCTCCATAATGCCATTTGGTTTGATCTTCCATAAAATCAACCCCTTTGCCTTTAATGGTTTTTGCTATAAGCACTGTGGGTTTACCCTTAATCTCCAAGGCATAGTCTATGGCCTTTGAAAGTTCAATCATATCATGTCCATCTATCTCAAGGGTTTCCCAGCCAAAAGCCTTCCACTTATCTGCCAGAGGTTCTAGACCCATTATTTGTTCAACAGGCCCATCAATCATTTGCATATTGCGATCAACAAAAAGGATTAGGTTATCTGCCTTATGATGAGCTGCGGCCATGGCTGCTTCCCAGTTGGATCCTTCATTGAGTTCTCCATCGCCAACAATGCAATAAGTGTTAAAATCCTTTTTTTGCATTTTTGCTCCCAAAGCCATTCCTAAAGCCATTGGCAAACCATGACCTAATGAACCGGTAGATGCATCACAGCCTTTAATTTTCAGGCTGTCAGGGTGCATTCCAAAAGGGGATTTAAATTTATTAAATGTGTCCAATAAGGCCTTGTCGAAATAACCTCGCTCAGCTAAAGTGGGCACATAGCCAATAGCTCCATGTCCCTTACTTAAGATAAATCGGTCACGATGTGGATCATCCGGATTTGAAGGATCAATATTCAGGTATTTAAAATATAAGATGACCAGTATATCGAGCATACTTAAACCACCTCCAATATGCGCGCCACCAGCTTTCATGGTAGTGTCAATAATGGAATGTCTAATGGTTCGGGCCGTCTCCAGTAGTTTTTTATGTTCGTCAGTAGTCAGCATAATTGTATCTATTTTGTATTGTTTTTGATTGCTTTAAATGCCTCATCCGCAATTTTCAAGGTTAATTCAATATCTTCATTGGTATGAGCTGCAGAAACAAACCAATTGTGATGCGATGTGAAATATGCTCCGCGCTTGGTAGCTTCTCCACACCATTTTTGATGTAACACAAGACTTGGATCGTCCACCAACCTGTATGAGGCCATGGATGGATGTCCCGTAATTTTCATGGTGTAACCATGATCCTTAGCCAGATCAATTAAGCCCGAATTAAGCTTGGTGCCGATGTCAAACATTTTTTGAACACTATTGGTCTTCTTCATTTCGCGTATGGTAGCCAGGGCGGCTGCCATTGGCTCAGCTGAAAACCAATAACTACCAGTATGAAAAACATTACTGGCAGCACTTAATACATCTTTTGTTCCAACCAAAGATGAAATAGGATACCCATTACCAATGGCTTTACAAAAGGCAATTAAATCAGGTTTAAATCCAAAAAACTCGTTTGATCCTCCCATATCCATTCTAAATCCGGCACGAACATCATCAATGATTAAAAGGATGCCTTCGTTTTTGCATAAATTTTCTACTTTTTGCCAATAACCTTCGTCAGGATACTCGCTATCAGCAAAGGTTGGATGATGATAAGGGGTTGAAATGATGCCTGCTATTTTTCCCTTATTAGCATGAACATATTTCTCCAAAGCCTCATAATTGTTCCATTCACCAACTATGATATCCTTTGCATCGTTAAAAGTTATGCCATGATGATCGGGCGATTGAGACCATGGAGCAGTGCCATGGTAACCTCCTTTTAGTCTGATGATCTTATCACGACCCGTATGAGCGCGAGCTATCATCAACGAAAAAGTGGTCATATCGGCCCCATTTTTGGCGAAAAAGGCCCAATCTGCGATGGGGATAGTATCTACCATTTCTTGAGCCAGCTCAACCATTACTTCGGCCGGTCCACTGGCACAGTTAGCCTTTTTGCGCTGAGCATCAGCAGCAGCATCCACAGTCGGATTATTATAGCCTAAAACCATTGGTCCATAGGCACACATGTAATCAATAAACTCATTGCCATCTATGTCCCAAAAACGTGATCCTTCAGCTTTTTCAACATAAAATGGATAGTCCGTGACAGGTATTAATGGAGCCGGACTAAAATGTCCATATATACCGCATGGTATGATATCAGCAGCCTTTTTAAACAGTTCTTGAGATTTATGATAGGTATATGTTTTCATATTTAAGCTAAATTTATGATACGTATTGGTTCACTTTGTCGAGTATAAGGCTGAGATTATCCAGCATTGGAATCTGACCTTTAATCATGACTTCGCCACTGGCAATGGCTTTAAATGGATTTGACTTACCATTTAAGAAAGCATTGGCTGTTTCAAAATTGCTCATTTCCATTATAGCATCAGGATTTTCAGTAACCCCTTTATTTGCCACTAATTCTCCATCTTTAATGACTATATAAACCGATGGACCATCTGGTAATACTTGAAGTTGAATTTTACCATTACGTGTATGACTAGCTGTTATATTTGCCTTTTTATCGTATCTGGCAATTTCAGGTAAAGCAAAAGCAGCAACGGTTAAAGTAAATTGTGTATTTATTTTAATGTACTCTTTCGAGGGCTTCTCGACTTCTTCTGGCTTCAGATAGTATTCCAGTATTTTTGTAATCTGTGTGAATTCGTTTTTCAGAAAGCCAAGTTTTGTGAAGCCTTTTAATGGAATGGGATTGGCTTTACCATCAAACATCTTATTAAGGTGTTCCGGCGATGTAAACCAAAGCTTAATTGATGCTGATTTAAGTCTACCCTGGCCAACGAGGCATTGACCATTTTTAAAACTTAACCATGCTTTAGGTCCGTTTTTTACCAAAAACTGAACAGATAAAGTTTTGCCTTTTATTAATTCCTGACACTTTGAGTCAAGACCTATGAGCTCCTCAAGGTTCTTTAATATTGCATAAAGATTTATTCCTGCTTTTATGATCTGATACGCCATATTAGATATTGATTATTGTTCAGATAAAAATACCAGAATATGGTGCAGGTGATCTTGACATATATCAAGAAATGCAACTTTCATAATTATGATAAAAGTAATTTTTGATAATTGCCAAGCCCTTTGGTAATGGGGTGTCTGTGATGTGAGGATGAATATATTTTTAAAGTGTCAGCTAAAAAACGGATGTGTTAATAGTATCAAATTAACTATATTCATCAAGCTGATAATTTAAAAAAGATCCAATAAATGTTATCAGTTCAAATATTGAGCAAACTTTAAAATAAACACAAATAGGAAAACTCAGGTGACCTTTTGTTTAAATCAAGTACACTATGAAATTTGAGGAAATCATTGAGCAACAACGCTTCTTTTTTAATTCAAATCATACGAAAGACCTTAATTTTAGAATTGATACTTTAAAGAAGATACTGTTTCTACTAAAAGAAAATGAACACCTTTTGTATAAAGCGGTGTATGATGATTTTGGAAAATCAGAGTTCGAAACTTACACCACTGAATTTTCATTAATATACCACGAAATCAAGCTTGCCATAAAAAAGTTAAAGAGCTGGAGCAAAAGAATAAAGGTAAGAACCGGATTTGCCAATTTTCCTGCTAAAAGTTACATTATACCAGAGCCTTTGGGCACAACCTTGATTATTGGAGCATGGAATTATCCTTATCAATTATCCTTATTGCCAGCCATATACTCTCTTGCTGCAGGAAATACAGTTATTTTAAAACCAAGTGAGCTGTCGTCAAAAGCCTCCAGGGCAATGGCTACATTAATTAATTCTAATTTTGAGAGTAATTATTTCCATGTTGTGGAAGGTGGGGTTTCAGAAACCACAGCACTTTTGGAACATCGTTTTGATAAGATATTCTTTACGGGTAGTATTCCTGTTGGCCGATTGATTTATCAAGCTGCAGCGAAGCATTTAACACCTGTAACTCTTGAACTCGGTGGGAAAAGTCCGGCTTTTATTTTCGCTGACTGTGATATGAAAACAACAGCCAAGCGTATCGTATGGGCCAAGTTTATTAATGCTGGTCAAACCTGTGTTGCTCCTGATTATATTTTAGTAGAAAAGGGAGCTGAAGAAAAACTCTTAAAGGCTTTATATAAGGAACTCGAAAAATACCCTAAAACCTTTCAGGAATTTTCAGATCATTACATGCAAATTGTTAACACAAAGAATTTTGATCGTTTAAATCAACTGATTGATGAAAGTAAGGTTTGCTTTGGAGGTACCAGAGATAGAGATGCCCGTTTTATTAGCCCAACAGTTCTTAAAGATGTGAGTTTTGAGGATAGCATAATGGAAGATGAAATATTTGGCCCAATTTTACCAATTCTTACATTTTCTGACTTGGATAATGCCATTCATCAGGTAAAGAGTAGAGCAAAACCACTTGCGTGCTATATTTATTCACGTAATACCACAAGCATAAATAAATTATTATCAGAATTGTCATTTGGAGGCGGTGCCGTGAACGATAGTGTAATGCACTTATCCAATAGTAATTTACCATTTGGTGGAGTAGGGTTCAGTGGAATCGGGAGTTACCATGGTAAGGCAGGGTTTGATGCCTTTTCTCATTTTAAAAGCATTTTGCATAAGCCATTTTGGTTTGAATCTCATTTTAAATATGCGCCTTATTCGGCAAGTAAATTGAAATGGATTAAAAGAATAATGGAATAGCTGATAGTCGTTTATGAATCAAATTGATGAGACTCATTGAAGGAATGGATACTTAGACCGGTGTTTAATTTAATTATAGCAAAGGAATCCGAACGGTGAAATAATTATCCGATTTTATAACCGCAACTTTTATGTCGGCAAGTAACTGGTATTGCTGAATTAAGGATTGTAAGCCGGTGTGTGTTGAGTAGGTACTTTCTTTTAAATTCAGATTGTTTCTAACATTTAGAATATTCTCTTTTGAGAATATTTGAATTTTCAGGGGATGTAAGGTGTTACATATATTGTGTTTAATTGCATTTTCAACCAATAGTTGTAAGGTCATTGGTGGAATTTTCTTTTGAACAAGAGCTTCATCAATCTGGATACTAATTTTCAGCCCTTCACCAATTCGTTCCTGATGAAGCGCAATATATGACTCCAGAAACTTGAGTTCCTTTTGTAGGGTAACAGTCTTGTCGTTATGACTATCTAAGAGATAACGATATACATTGGTGAAGTTCTGTGTGAATCCTTCCGCTGCATCTGGATTATATTTAATTAGTGACTTTAATACACTCAGGTTATTAAATAGAAAATGAGGATTTAGCCGATCCTTTAGTGAATTATAATCGCTTATTAATTTGGCTTGTTTTAATTCCTCAAGCTCTTTCCTATTTTTCATCCACTCATTTGTAATATTTGAAATTGCTGTGAGTAATAGATGAATAATAAGAACAAGCCATCCTATAATTAATACTATCTGGGTCGCCTTGTACTTGAGAATATTATCATCGCCTAATGTTTTTTCAGCAATCATAACCCAGAAATAGTTGCAAAAAATAGTAATAGCCAGTATTGTAAGAAGTTGTATGTAAATATTCTTACTCCATTTTGAACGGCCAAATAATTTGATTATAAATAGGTTTAGTTCGGTAATACTGTTAAAAGCAAGAATGACTAAAACATAGGCCCTGTCTATGCGATTCTCATCTATATCTGGTACTGTTGAGATAAATTTAGTTATAAAAACAAGAACAAAGGCTACAAGAGAGATGATCGCTACGCGTATCAAAAAGTTTTTAGGTTTATGCGAGCTGAGTTTACTTAGCAGGTCAATTTGTTTTTCATCAATCATTGGCTAATTATTTTCCCATCCATTGTTTAAATTCAGCTGATTTCAGCCGACTAACAGTAATCTCAAACCTTGATTTTGGAAGTGTTTCTATGTTTAGTTTCCCTCCCAAATCGATCATTATTTTACTAACTGACTCAACATTAAGAATGACTTTACGATTGGCTCTGAAAAAATCGTTTGGATTGAGCTCCGATTCCAGTTGTTCCAGTGTATAATCCAGGGTATGTTCAACATTATCAAAGTCAACTGCAAAGCTTAATTTGTTTTCGCTATAGAAGTAGGCAATCTTATTGGTTTCAATCTTTTTATAAGAATTGACTCCGGAGATCAGGAAACGTGTTCTGTATTCTTTTTTCTCTTGTAATATTGAATTTAAAAGATTTTTATAGTCTATCTCGTTGGATTGAAAAGAATCATTCTTTATGAGTTCTTCAAATTTCAGGAAAGCGTTTTTTAATGCATCCTTCTCAATGGGTTTTAGCAAATAATCGATGCTGTTTACTTTAAAGGCTTTAATGGCATACTCATCATATGCTGTTGTAAAAATGATTCGACAAGAAGAGGGCAATTTAACTTTATCAAATATGGCAAAGCAATCTCCATCGGAGAGTTGAATATCCATCAGAAGGAGATCTGGAGCCTTATGCGAATTTAACCATGCAACACTCTCCTCAATACTCTCTAGAACAGCCTCAACTTTCCAGTTTGGACGTAAATCTTTTATCAGGCCCTGAAGCAATCGACTATTATGAGCTTCATCTTCTACAATAACTAATTGTATGTCATTTACCAGAGTATTCTGCATATAAAACAAAAGTATATATTTGAGTTGACTCTCTTACCTTAATTGCTTTGATATTCTAAGTAAGTTACTTTCTGAGACCTTAAAGCGGGTCAAGGCATCTATTTTATTAGCGTACGCTTTTTGCCATAATGCTTTTGCTTCCAGTGTGTTTGCTATTGTTTCCATGCCCAGAGCATAGTTATCATCACTAATGCGCATATTCTCAGTAGCCTGATCTAATGAGAAATGGGTCATTTCAAGTTGGGTATATGCATTTACATAGTGTAGTCGGGCCTGCTCAATTTCAAGTTGAAGATAATCTGAGTTTTGAGCAAGTTCCAGCTGTTTGATGTTATATTCAGCTTTAGCCGATTTAACTTTCCCCTTTTTTTCACCAAAATTTGTAATTGGTATTTTAATGCTGGCCATGGCACTATAACCATGTTGATCATAGTTATTTCTATCTTTAAGCCCCATTGTTAGGTAGTTGTAGCCAAAGGATATGCCAATAGTGGGCATAAAATCCCCTCTTGTCATTTTAATGTTTTGCTCTGCCATTTGTACTTGATTTTCCAATAGTTCGTACTCCGTTCGTTCGCCTGCATAAAGGTCGCTGAAACCGTTAATGCTATATTCAACGTTTGAAATACTGTCGTTAATAACTACCGGAGTATATAAATCAACACCTATTATACTGCATAGCGACATTTGTGATAAAGCTAAACCATTTTCAGCTTGCTGAACCTGTAAAGCGGCTTCGTTGTTTTGTACCTGTACTTTTAAAAGCTCATTTCGGTTTGTCATACCGGTTTCATAACTATTGTTGACCATTCTAACCAATTCCTCCAAAAGGTATTGATACTTTTTAGCAAGTTTAACTTTTTCTTTTACTGAAAGGTATTGATAATAATATTGATCGGTTTGAAATATTAACTCAGCTTGTTTAAGCTCTTTATTGGCTAAAGCCATTGTTTCGGCAATTTTGGCCATTTTATTGCCGGCAATAATTTTACCACCAGCATAGATCGGCTGCTGAGCTGACACACCTGCTATGGCTCCACCGTAAATGGTCAAATCAATAGGCATAAAAGCATAAGTGTTAAATACCGGATTTCCATCAGGGCCAATTATGGGTTGCCCGCCAGGATCTAAAGCGATATTAGGAACAAGTTCTCCGGTAACCGGATTAAATACTTTCGTTGGTGATAATAGTTCCTGTTGGATTTCTTGCTTAAAGTAAATACCTGTTGCGTTAAGTGCAATATTTGGAAACCAGGCTGATTTAGCAGCCATTTTCGCACCTTGCGCCTTAGCTATATTTTCGTCAGCAATTTTAACGATTTCGCTATTTTCTATGGCCATCTTACGGCATTGGTTTAACGAAATCAACAATGTGTCTTGCCCATTAGTGTTTGAAAAGCCAAATAGAAATAGCGAAAAAACAAGCGTTGCTTTTATGAAATATATATTTGTTGTCATTACTTTTTATTTGTCGATTTTAACACCAAAAAATGTTGAATAAAGGATGGGAACAAAAAACAATGTTACAAGTGTCCCGACTAGTAAACCGGTAATAATGGCTACAGCCATGGAGGCATACATAGGGTCTGTCAATAAGGGAATCATTCCTAAAATTGTAGTTAAGGATGCCATCATTACCGGGCGTACCCTTGAAATAGTGGCATCAACAACAGCCTGATAGGCCGATTCGCTGGTCTTAAGCCGGACTTGTATTTCATCAAGCAGTACAATAGCATTTTTAATAATCATTCCCGACAAGCCAACTACGCCAACTATGGCAATGAATGAAAAGGGCTGACCAGATATAATTAATCCAGGTACAATACCAATAATGGCCAGGGGTAAGCATAATACAATAATCAGAGGTCGGCGGTAATCATTAAACAGGAGCAATAAAACCAATAAAATAATTCCGAAAGCTAGTGGCATAAAACTCAATATACCTTTTAAACCATCCTTCTTCAGTTCAGACTCTCCAACCCAGATGTAGTCATATCCATATGGCAAATCAAAGTTTTTCACCAACTTATCAAGTTCATTCTGAACTTGTGCAGGACTGACACCTTCCACCGGTTCGCATTGAGCCTGAATACAACGCTTGCCATTCAATCGCCTTACAACAGGTTCTTCCCATGCGAGTTTGAGGCCATTTGTTACCGTACTTAATGGAACAGCTGTAATGGTTTCACTGATCAGATTCTCGGTGTTTGTTGCCCCTGTGTATAATTCCATTATGCAATTTTGATTGAGGCTGGCTCCAATATTTGGAATGGTGTTCCATACCGGGATGTCGTTAAGATCTTCTATTCGCTTTCCATGTTTATCCCTCACTCTAAATCGCACAGGATATCGTTTTTCGCCTTGATAAATGTTGGCAATTGGTAAACCATCCGTAGCCGATAAAATGGCATTGCTAATATCGTTTCGGCTTGTGCCAGAACGATTCGCCGCTATCGGGTTGTAAATAACATTCATGGTCCTGGATTTGGGCTCCCAGTCATTGCAAATGGAATACTTATCCACATTAGGATTAAGCAACATCAGCTGTTCAACACTGTCGCTTAACTGCTTTAAAATGGCAGGGTCGGGGCCCGTAAATTGTGCTTCGACCGAATGGGTTGCTTTTACCGATAGATTATATCTACGTATTCGGCTGACTGCCTCAGGGTATTCTTCTCGAAGATACTTGTACAATATAGGTCGCATCTTCATCATTGTTTCATAGTCCTTAAAGTTTACGATCAATTCACCATAATTGTCTGAATTTTCATTCATCATACCCCTGACCAGACAATAGCGCATCGGTGTCATACCATGACTGCTAACCACCATATCAACTTCCGGGAAAGTAATAAAGTGTTTGGAGATTTCGCTTAAATCTTCATTCACCTTTTCAGGCGAACTACCTTTGGGTAAGTTGTATTCGATGTAACATTGGTTATAATTGAAATCTGGAAAGAATGTCTTATCAACCTTATCAAAATTTAAACTAACTATCAATAAAACAACAAATGCCAGGGTAATACTAACAAAGCGATTGCCTAAACCCAATACCAAAAACCTTCTAAAATAAACATACAAAGCATTGTTGTAGGTTTCTTCTGATGACTTGTTCTTCTTGCTGGTTTTGCGAAAAAAGATAGCGGCAAACAAAGGGACTTGTGTTAAGGCTAAAATCCAACTAATAGATAAGGAAATGGCTAAAACGATAAATAAGTCGCGCACGTAGGTTCCGGCGGTATCTGGAGAAAGATAGACCGGAAAGAATGCTATAATTGCTATTACCGTAGCTCCGAGAAGCGGTACTGCAGTTTGCCTGGCTGTTTTTACATATACTTTTTTGCCTTTTTTGCCATTGTTTTTCTCAATCAAAATACCATCCAATACCACTATAGCATTGTCAACAAGCATCCCCATTGCCACAATAAATGCTCCCAGAGAAATTCGCTGTAAGGTGCCATCTGCAGTAAGGAGTAATGGAAAGGTGGCCAGGATTGTTAATACCAATCCACTACCAATTATCAGTCCACTTCGAAAACCCATGGTAAACATGAGAACTACTATTACAATAAGAACTGAGAACATTAGGTTGAGCATGAAGCCATCTATCGAAGCACTAACTTTTTCCGGTTGAAAAAAGACCTTTTCGAATTTTATTCCAGCGGGGATTTGAGACTTTAATTCTTCCAGTTTTTTCTCAACACGTTCGCCTACCACTATAATGTTTTCACCACTCTCCATTGACATACCAATGCCAATTGCTTTATGATTATTCACAAACATAGTATTACGTAAGGGGGCTTTATAGCCCATTTCAATATTGGCCATATCGCCAAGCTTAAAAGAGGCTCCACCAATACTTGTAATTAATATATTGCGAATGTCATCAAGTGAGCTAGTTTTTTTGTCGATTGTAATCCTTAATTGCTGGTCGCCTGATTGAAGTTTTCCTGCGTAAAGTTCTTTGGTATGTTCATCAATTGCTTTAAAGACTTGTAAAGGCATTACACCCATTTCACTCATTTTATCAGCTGAAATGGTAATGAGTACTTCGGGAGATTGTTCGCCATAAATGCTTGCTTTTTTAACGCCTTCTACACTGAGCATATTCTGTTTTACAAAATCGGCATAATCACTCATTTGATCATAGGTATAACCTTCATCAGCTACCATGGCGTAGAACATACCATATACATCACCAATATCATCGATAACTATTGGTTTCTGTGTGCCTTGTGGCAGGTGACGTGTAGCTAAATCTAACTTCCGTCGTAAAAATTCCCATCGTTGAGGTATCTCTTTTTGGGGGACTGTCATCTTTAGCTCAACCTGGATAATGGAAACATTAGCTTCCGATCGGGACATGATTTTGTTTAAGTCCGATAATGCTGATATTTCATCCTCCAACACATTGGTGACTTGCATTTCTACATCATGGGCAGATGCTCCCGGATAAACTGTTATCACATTAGCAATCATAATGGTAATCTCGGGATCTTCAAGTTTACTTAACTTCGAAAAAGAGAAGACTCCGCCAATAATAATGGCCAACAAAAAGAAATAAAAGGTTTTCTTCTTTTTAAAAACTAACTCTGAGATATGCATACTAGATTGTTTTAAAGAAGATTACCAATGTTCGTTTTGCTCTGTGCTTTTACTATGCGTATTGTGTCGCCTTCAGATAGTAAATTCAATCCGCCAATAACAACTTCATCACCTTTGTTTAAGCCCTCAATTATTCCAATATTTCCTTTTGAAATTAGGCTGTTCGTTTTAATCTGCCTGGAGCTTACCATATTGTTATTCACTAGCCAAACAAAACTATTTTCATCCTTTTCAAACACCGCATTTATAGGAAGGCTCAGTATTGGATTATTATGAGCCACGTAATTAATATTTACAGACACATTCATACCAGGTGCAAGTTTTGATTTGGTTTGAGGTTTATGGTATAAATAGAGCTTATATAAGCCATTGTTATTGGCCTTTATATTATTGGCATATAAAGTCATGGGAAAGGTAGCGTTGGGTAAATTATCCTGTGTACACTCAATATTTGTAATAGCATCTATTTTAATGTACATCGAAGCAGGGACGAAGATTTCTGCTTTCAAAAGACTTACGTCGATTAATGAAACAATTGGAGTGCCATGGTTAACCACTTCACCTGCATCAAATAAACGCTTGGTGATATAACCCGAAAATGGAGCGTAAAGCTTGGTGTCGTTCAATTGATCCATGGCATTCTTAAGTTTTGCTTCTGCCATTTCTTTCCCAGCCTTCATTTTTTCGTAATCGTTATCAGAAACACTTTTTCGCTTTTTTAATTCTTCAACTCTACTATATTCCGACTGTATTTGAGTTACTTGGGCCTCGATAGCTCTTTTTTGAACTTCGTAGTCACGTTTATCTATTTCGGCAATCAACTCACCTTTCTTCACAAATTGGCCTTCATTTACATAAATTTTATGGATAGGACCAGCCACGCGAAATGCAAGGTTAACCTCTTCTGTTTCTTCCAGTATAGCAGGAAACTGTTTTTGCACTATTGTAGAAACCTCAATAGCTTTTGCTGTTTTTACAAGCTTGAGGTATCCATCAGCATTATTTTCATTATTTATGCTACATGCTGTGAGGACAATGAAACAAAATATTATAGTAAGAAGGATGAATAATTTGCCTGTAAATAAGCGTTTGACATACATATTATAGATGTTTTTAGATAATTATTAGGTTTCTAGTTTTTTAAAAATATATCTAAAACATTGTCTTCTCTTATTTTAGCAATGACGTCTTACTCAAGTGTTGAAAATTGGGAGTCAAATGTTTAAATGTGTTCCTGAATAATAACATTTGACTTAAAGTGTGAGAGGAATAGTAAAGGTTTTATTAATGTAATTGGTCTTCGCTTCTCTACCATTTCATCTAATTTATATGAGATTCTAAGCTTAGATTGAAGTAAAAAAAAATACTTATCTTTTGCTGTTGTTTCAATAGGATTTGATATTAATACAAACAAGACTCAGATGATCATTGTGCTGATAACGTGTGTTTTAAGTTTTAATATGAAGTATTCGTGATATCAAAGTATTGTAATAGACTATATTTAGCCTTCAATTATGAAAAAATACTATATCAAATGCCTTGCTATTATAACATTAACATTGAATAGTAGCTTGGGGTATTCCCATTCTTTTAATAAGATTATTACGCAAGAAGGAGAAACTAATTTAAGTGTACGGCAAATAATACAAGATAAACAAGGATTCTTATGGCTGGCAACATTTAGTGGTCTTTATATTTATAAAGGAGATGATTATTTAATACAATTCAATAAAAATAATGAGATTGATTCTGACATTACGGCATTAGCGCAGGATCATGTTGGTAATATTTGGATTGGCACAAATAATGGGTTGGCCAGATATAATCCTTTAACAGAAGAGCTATATCATTACCATCATGATGAGAAAGATTCACTCTCAATTAGTGATCAAAAAATTCGTTGTTTAGCGGTAGATTTAAAGGGTAAAGTTTGGGTCGGAACCAGAGAAGGTGGTTTGAACCTTTATACTCCTGAAAACGATGCCTTCACCTCAGTTAGGATTGCTAACAGTGAAGAAGTTGTTGGATATATAAAGAGTATTTTAGTTGCTAAAAATGGGGATATTTGGCTAGGTACCTGGCAAAATGGAGTATACTGTTTGTCTTCTGGAGATGCCATGCAGAAGGTTGGGGAAAATTACCGTTCAGATAATCAAGGTGTGGGTTTGTCGCACAATCATGTCTATTGTCTTTATGAGGATGACAATGGTAATATTATTGCAGGAACGAGAAATGGATTAAATGTAATTGATCCGAAGGAGAAAACGATTAAACGTTTTCTTACTGATTCAAAGGTGTCTCAAGGTAGGTTAATCAACTATATTCGATCGATTAATAAAGATAAGAACAATAAAATATGGATTGGTACTTGGGGGGGCTTGGTTCTTTGTGATCAATTTACAGATTTAGAGACTGAAAATATTGAACTTATCTATCACGATAGTAAGTATGCCCAATCCATATCCAATAATCAAATAATGGATGTTTTTCATGATAATTCAGGAAGTGTGTGGATTGGAACGGAAAATGGATTAAATACTTATGATCCTTATCAAAACCAGTTTAAGCCTATTAAAGAGGGCGTGGTTTCTGACCTTCAGGAGCAAACTGCTACCGCTTTTTACCCATATGAGGATGGACTGCTTCTCATGACCCTATCTCACGGTATTGTTTTTAAGAATGAAAAGACGAGTTGGCACATTCCAACTGACAATCAATTTGCCAATTTTAATGAAAAACTATATGCATTATTAGTTGATTCAGAAAATAATGTGTGGGCCGGTACATTTAATGGTTTGCTGATCAAAATGGATTGCAGAGATCAAACTGTTACTTCCTATAAACATTCGGACAATGATACACCTATATATGCTTTGGCGGAAACATCTGACGGTAATATTTTAGTTGGAACAAACGGAGAAGGGATGAAGCTCTTTGATCGGAATACAAATGCATTTGAAAATTGCATTGGAATACCCGACCAAATTGAAATCAATGATATCAAACTGGATCACGAAAATACCACATGGGTAACCACACAGTTCGGGGTCTACAGACGAAAAGATGAACAGACATTTTTCGATCATTATTTACCGGAAAGCAATAAAGACTATACTACTCCAAATGTATTTACGTCTATTGAGATTTCGAGAGAAGGTGAATTGTTTTTTGGAGGACGGAATGGTTTCTATCAATTTGATAAAAGTCTTAACCGATTCATGAGCTTAGATTTTGGACAATCAGAACCCTTATGGGTTACAAACATACAGACGGATTCTAAAGATAATATATGGTTAAATCTGAATTTTAATCGGATTGCTAAAGTTGATACTAGTCTAAAAGAAATACAGTTTTTTAATGTAAATAACGGAATAAGAAGTAGTCAGTATAATAGGCGTGGTTTTTATATTGATAAGCATGATGAGCTTTATTTTAGTGGTTTTGATCATATTTACCGGTTTACTACATCTGATCCAATGGTTAACAATTATTCGCCTGCCCCGGTCTTCTCCTCTTTAACGGTTAACAACACAGTGGTCAATGTTGGAACTAAAATAAATAATCAAATCATACTAGATCAAACTATAAATGATCAGAAAGAGATTATCCTGAATCATAGTAATAAAGATTTCACCATAGCATTTACGTCTACTTCCTATCTTAATAAAGACAAAAATAAATACAAATATATTCTTCGTGGATATGATAAGGACTGGCGTGTCGGAACTCAACGGAAGGTCAATTATACGAATTTACCAACTGGTAAGTACACCTTTGAAGTTTATGGTGCCAACAACGACGGTTATTGGAGCAAGAACGCAGCGATACTCTCAATACGTGTAAAACCGTCCCCTTTACTTAGTACATGGGCCATTGTTTTATATGTTGTGTTGATTGGGCTATTGATTTATCAAATTCGAAGCGTAATTATGACCAGATTGCGACTAAAGAATGATTTACTTATTGAGCGTGTTAAACGCGAAAAAGAAGAAAAATTTCATCAGGAAAGGCTAAAGTTTTACACCAATATATCCCATGAATTAAGAACGCCACTTACTTTAATTATGGGGCCAATAAGGCAGCTTATTGATTATAAAATGAAAGAAGACGAACGAAGTCGTCTTCAACAATTAATATTAAATAACACAAGTCGTTTATTAAACCTAGTTAACCAGATTCTGGATTTTCGGAAGTCACTATATGATGGAATGAAATTGAAAGTGACTCATTCTGATATAGTATCAATAATAAAGGCAAGTCTTGAAGCTTTCGAATACATGTCGAAAGAAAAATCAATAAGTACAGAATTTCTGCATGAAAAGGAGATGATTAAAGGATGGTTTGATCAGGAGAAGTTAGATGTTATTCTATTTAACTTGTTGTCAAACGCCTATAAATACACTCCAAAATCAGGGGAAGTAACAGTTGAATTAAAGGTTTTGGCATCGGGTACAACGGCCACTGTTCAAGAAGTTGAGATCAGGATTACGAATACAGGTAAAGGAGTAGAACAGCACCTGTATGAAAAGGTATTCGATCGATTTTATCAGGTTGATGATGAATTTAAATCAACCGGAACAGGTATTGGACTAGCACTCGTGAAAAATTTAGTAGAACTGCATCATGGAACGGTGAAAATCGATAGCCAATTAGGTAAATCAACAAGTTTTACTGTATGCCTGCCGCTTACAAAACAACTGTTTAAAGAAGAGGAGATATTTGATTTGCAGGGTGATTCCAATAAGCAAATGAGGCAAGTTATTAATTACTCGGATAGCTCACCAAAGAATGAGAAAAGCACCGTTAATAGTGACAAACAGAAAATTGTTGTTGTTGAGGATAATTATGAATTACGCGAATTTTTATATGGTTTTTTGTCTGAAGATTATCTTGTATTTACGGCTAACGATGGGGTAGAGGGCCTGAAGGTTTGTGAAGAACAAAATCCACATTTGATTATTTCCGATATTATGATGGAAAAGATGGATGGCCTGGAGCTTTGCAAAAAAATAAAGTCAAATTCTGAAATAAGCCATATTCCTGTAATTTTGATGACTGCTCTTGCTTCAAATGATAACAAGATGGACGGATATAAAACAGGTGCAGAAGATTATATAACCAAGCCATTTGAACCCCAATTGTTAAAGGTTAGGATACAAAATTTACTACGTAAACTTGAGCATGTTAAAAGTGACTTTAAACATAATTTCAGTATCACTCCTAAAGAGCTAACCATTTCTAAATTAGATGAAGAGTTGCTGAATAAGGTGCATGAGTTGGTTGAGGAAAACCTTGATAACTCAGATTATAATAATGAAATATTGTGTCAGGATCTTGGTGTAAGCTATTCCTATTTATACCGAAAAGTTAAAAGCATTACCGGAACATCTCCAAGTGATTTTGTCCAAACATTTCGATTAAAGAAGGCTGCTCTAATGTTAATCGAAACAGATGATAATATATCTGAAGTTGCATTTAAAGTAGGATACAATGATGCATTGTATTTTAGTAAGTGTTTTAAAAAGCATTTTGGTGAATCTCCTAGTGTTTTTCTTAAAAGAAGCAAAGTAGAAAGTTAATAACTTATCAATGGGTGATTTTAACTTTATAAGCTTTATTTGAATCGTTTCATCTACCGGTTAAAATCAAAGCAAATACAGCTCTTAAATTTGGTGAGTTTGGCATTTCTGTAAATATTCAAGCATACATTTTTAATGTTATAAAAAAGTTTTGATTTAAGCCTTGAGATTAAATTTTACATGTAATAGATTAAATATTACATATTCCCGCTATTCCTTCTATTTATGTTTGTTATAGTAAAATTTAACAAATATTTACAATTAGAATGTTCTATGAAAAAGCCAAAATAGATGACATTCTAGAATACTAATCACATTCTCGATTCAATCAAAACGACTTGAAAATAATCCAGATTCTATGAAAATTCTATCCAGAATATGTAGTACACTTTTTCTATTATCTATAGCTTGGACTACAATTTATGCCCAACAAATAAAAGTATCAGGAAAGGTGGTTGATGACACTAATGAAATGTTACCTGGTGTAACCATTTCAATTAAGGGAACAACAGTGGGAACAATTACCGGAAATAATGGTGTCTATTCATTAACTGTGCCTGACAAATCTGCAATTCTTGTTTTTTCCTTCATTGGGTTTAAAAATCAGGAAGTGTTGGTAGGAGATCAAAGTGTAATTAATATTCAACTTGAACCAACAATTTTAAACCTGGATGAGGTAATAGCAGTGGGGTATGGAACACAAAAGAAAAGCGATATTACAGGTGCCGTTGCTTCTCTTGATCTGAAAACTCTTGAAGAAAGACCTCAAACCAACCTAACTCAGGCGCTTCAGGGCAATATTGCAGGTGTAAATGTTACTACATCTGCTGCTTCGGCGGAAGACAACGCTAGCATTCTAATTCGCGGACAGAATTCTATAACCGCTAGTAATAATCCATTAATTGTACTTGACGGTATACCATATAGCGGTGGCTTAGGTAGCATTTCACCAAATGATGTTGCTTCTATAGAGATCTTGAAAGATGCTTCCTCTTCCGCAATTTATGGTGCCAGAGGTGCTAACGGTGTCATTCTTGTGAGTACGAAGCAAGGCAAAAAGGGTAAAACCAAGTTATCTTATAATGGTATTTATAGTTTTGATGAAATTGCTCACCTGCCTGATATGCAGGATGCAAGCGATTTTTGGGCCTACCGATGGGAAAGAGGAGTGACAAACCCTACCCATATATTAGGTATTAGTTCGCATGAAACGCTTGCATCGCGTATATCACAGGCATTTTCTGGTAATGAAACTAACAATACGATGATCAATGCTTTTATGCAAGGATATCCTGGTCAGACTTGGGACAGCGTTGTTAATGGCATTATTTCAAAATACGATCCTTATACAACAGATTATGAGACTTTAAAACAAATAGCGGCTGAGTTTGCGTTTCCGGCAGGAGGACGAAATACGGATTGGGTTGATTTAGCAACCCGCTTGGGTCATAAACAAAGGCATAATGTTGCTTTATCCGGAGGTACAGAACAAGCCAATTACTATACATCGGTAGATTATAATAATGTTGAAGGAATTGCTGTTGGAGATGACTATAAAAGCGTTGTTTTTAGGATAAATCTAAACCTTAAGATTAGGAATTGGATTAAATTCGGCACAAATACACATATTGGTTTTTATGACCGAAGTGGATCTGCGGCATCCTTTGGAGGTAGTGGAGGTGCTTTTCTTGCTGATCCTACTTACTTCTCGCATAATGAAGATGGCTCCATTTCTTCAAATCCAGATCCGGAAAATGTTAATACTGTTAGTCCATTAGAGCCATTATTGTATGATAACTCCGATCTTCAAAAAAGAATAACTACCAATAACTTTTTAGATATAGACATTCCCTTTATTAAAAACCTTCAATACAGGCTTAATACAGGTTATTTATGGTCAAATCGCCAAAAGAGAAGCTACAAAGACTTTAATACTGTAGCCGGAAGAAAAGTTGGCGGTCTGTCTTCTTTAGGAGATAATACAGGTCATAACTGGACAATTGAAAATGTATTAACCTATAAGAAAGAGCTTGGGCTTCATAATATTTTTGCAACAGCACTTTATTCAGCACAGGAGTCATTAAGCGAATCCGGTACCTTTACAGGTAAAGGTTATGCCAATGATGTTAGATCGTGGTATCAATATAATGATGCTGAAACCAAGACAGCAAGTCAAGGCTATTCAAAGAGTAGTCACCTGTCTCAAATGATACGTTTAAACTATGGGTATAACAGTCGTTATCTTTTAACTGCTACCGCTCGAAGAGATGGCTATTCTGCCTTCGGTGATTCTAAAAAATTCGGGGTTTTTCCTTCAGTCGCCTTAGGTTGGAACATCGCCAATGAGAGTTTTGCGAAAAATTGGGATGTTATTGACGTTCTCAAACTGAGAGCGAGTTGGGGTATAAATGGTAATGAGGCAGTTAGCGCCTATTCTACACTGCCAACAATGGCGGGCAGAAATTATATTGATGAATTTGGGAATGTGCTTTATGGATATTATCCAAGCAAACTTCAAAATCCTGATTTAGGTTGGGAAACTACTGAATCGTATAATCTAGGTTTAGATTTTGCTTTGATTAGAGGTAGGATTAGAGGGGCTCTGGAAACCTATAAGTCAGCTACGAGTGATTTATTACTTAATGAAACCATTTCGGCCATTAACGGAACAACAAAAATTACAAGAAATATTGGAGAAACCAGTAATTATGGAATTGAACTCCAATTATCGACTGTGAATATTGATAATCGCACTTTTTCTTGGAGAACAGACTTTAACTGTTCAACCTTTAATACAGAGATTGTTAATGTAGGTTTATATGACGAAGAAGGTAATCCAATGGATGATATTGCAAGTGGTTGGTTTATTGGCCATCCTGTTGCAACCAATTACGATTATGTTTTTGATAGAGTGTTGCAAAAAAGTGATTTTGTAACCGATGAAAACGGTGATTATGTTTTAAACATATATCAGGCTTACCAACTGCGTGAAGAGGTAGCAAATGAGGTGGTTAGCTATCAAGCGCCCTTCCCGGGTAAACCAATCGTAAAAGATATTGATGGAAATGGCATAATTGACGGTGACGACAGGCAGATAATAGGTGATAGAATGCCTGATTTTATTGCTGGTTTGACCAATACCTTTAAGTATAAAAATTTAACGTTCAGTTTTTTCTTAAACGGAGTGTGGGGGATAACAAGAAGAAATGACATGTTAAATGTTTTGCAGTACGGCGGCACACGTAGGATGGGAGGTGTTGAATTTTGGACTCCAGAAAATGGAGCTACTGATATGCCGGGAGTTAATTTAACAGGTACAGTAGGTCAAAATTTATATGTGTACCAAAAAGCCAACTATGTTCGCATACAAGACATCACATTAAGTTACGATTTGCCGCAACGCTGGTTGTCTGCAATAGCCTTTAATGATTTAACTGCATTTGTAAACATAAAGAACGCACATACATTTACAGAATGGGATGGACTTGATCCGGAATACTCGGGTGTAGCTGGTATTCCACGAGCCAGAAGTTATGTGTTGGGACTTAGATTTTCTTTTTAACAAGGTAAAATGAAATCGATGAAGCCAAAAAAATATACTCTTTCTCATACAGGTATAATGACAATGATAGCAAGTTTCACATCAATGCTGGCCATCAGGTTATGTGGAAATTTAATAAATAAACCCATGAAAAAACATATAAAAATTTTTACGTTCTTATCACTTCTTTTGTTCATTAGCTGTAATGAAGATACCTTTTTGAAAGAAGATCCGAAAGCTGCTTTATATGCAACAAATATATATGATACCTATACCGGATTTAGATCAAGCATGAATTCAGTTTATTCTCAAATGCGAAGGATAAATGGTGAAAGTGTACGAACTTGGGCTCAATTATGGCAACAGAATACCGATAACGTGATGACTCGTACACACAGTATTAACCAATTTGCCGATTATACACCAACATTTAGTATTGCCAAGGATTGTTACAATTGGCTCTATATCATAGTTAATACAAGTAATATGATTATTTACAGAGCCGAAAATGATGCCTCTGTTAATTGGGAAGGAACTAACGAAGAAGAGAATAATAAGAAGCGTAAGATAATTATTGGAGAAGCAAGGGCGGCAAGGGCTTGGGCATATCGACTTCTTATTTATGCATTTGGCCCTGTGCCTCTTAGTGCAGCTGAAATAACAGGCAGTAATTATAGTAATGCTTGGGAACGTGATCCAATTGGAGTGATTAAAGCTCAAATGAAAGAAGACTTACTAATTGCAGTCGAAAATTTAGATATGATTGGAGAAACCCAGATTTATATCAATCAGGCGTTTGCCAGGCATTACCTGGGGGAACTTTATCTTTCACTTGGCGAGTTTGACAAGGCAATTGAGGTTTTAAAGCCGCTCTGCGAATCAAAAGACTATTCTCTTGTGAATAGTCGCTTTGGACGAACAGCTGAGCGAGAAGATGGTAATTACTTTATGGATATGTTTCGTAATCCATACCGAAAAGATGGTAACACCGAATCTATTTTTGTGTTTGCCAATGGTGTTGGAGATCTGTTTCCCGGATATTTCAAAACCTATGTTAAAACTGCATATACAGGAGATTATCGGGATTTCGCCAGGAATAACAAAACGGAAGAGGAATATACATTATGGGGAGGGAAATCACGAGGTCGATGTCATAATACACCATTTTCAATGTTTAATGAAGAGGATTATAATCGCTATAAAAAATTCAAAGATTTAGATGAAGAAGGAATGGTTGATCCTCTAAGAAATCCGTACTTAATAAAGTATTGGTTATGGGAGCACAACGATGGTAGGGATAATTTTATGTACGAGAATGAAGATATAAGAGGGCAACATACATCAGTACGTAGGTTTTTTGCTTATGATTGGACTAAAGATGGCGAGATTTCAGCTAAGTCCATATCACTTGATGAAGCCATACCACGACATGAAGACCCCTATCAGGATAAATATCCAGACTCAGATATCTTTGTGGGAGATACGGTTTACACCTTCTTTCTTTTTCAACCCTCAGCTCAGGGGTATTTAGCCTGGTTTAAAAAGCATTTGTATACATATACACGAAAGTGGGAAGCGGAACTTGGTTATTCAACAGATAATGTTTTTGTAGAAAATTGTACGCAAACAATTGTTCATTTGCGTTTAGCTGATTCGTACTTACTACTTGCGGAAGCCTATATGATGAATGGCTCAAATAATGATGCTGCAACATGGATTAATAAAGTACGTGAACGTGCTGGTGCATCAATGATTAGTGCAGATAAGCTAAGTCTTGATTTTGTGCTGGATGAAAGAAGTAGAGAGCTCGTAACTGAGGAATTACGTAAAATTACACTTTTACGCACAGGTAAGTTTATTGAGCGAACTAATTTATATAACCCGCTTTCCATGGGTTACGTGAAAGATTACCATAAACTTGCTCCTTTCCCACAAGCAACTATTGATGCTAATAAGGATAAAGCAATGGATCAGAATTTAGGGTATGGGGGAAGTACAACTTGTGATTTTACGCCGGCAGGTTACCCTGATGAATAAGTAAATTTTTTTAAATTAGATTTTTCGATAGAAGTTAAAGTGACACTGGGGCTATTTTAAATACAATTTATTGTTTTGATAGCTCCAGTTGCTTAAATAATTATCCAAAAGGAAAATCAAATGTTTACGGCTAAACAAACCATCTATTAAGTCATTTATAGGCTATTAAATATTGAAATTATGATGGAAATAAGCTATTTTCTTATTTAAGATAGTGATTAAAGGTGCAGAATATGAGTAAGTTGTGGCTATGTGTTAAATCTTACATGTATTAGATTAAAAATTACATGTCACCGATACTCCAAGTTCTTAAGTTTGCTAATGTTTTAACAAATATTTACAAATTTTTATGCCTATGATAAAACTAATAATCAGTAGAACTTATCAGAAAAAAGTAAAAAAAACGTATTGTAACGATTAAATCTAAGACCTTATGAAAATTAATCTATATTTTATGAAACACCTACCTAGGATAATATTTACCTTTCTTTTATTAGTAAGTTGGTCGTCATTATATGCTCAACAAATTAATATATCGGGAAAGGTTATTGATGAAACTAACCAAGCATTACCTGGTGTCAGCATTACCATTAAAGGAACTACTATTGGTACAATAACAGGTATCGATGGATCCTATTCATTAAGTGTACCTGACAAATCTGCTACACTTGTTTTTTCTTTTATTGGCTTTGAAGATCAGGAAATAGTTGTTGGCGACCAAAGTTCGATTAATATTCAGTTAGTGCCCTCTATTCATAATCTGGATGAGGTAGTAGCTATTGGATATGGAGCTGTTAAAAGAAAAGATTTAACGGGTGCAGTAGCTTCTCTAAATTCGAAAAATATAACTGAACAAAAGAAAGTTGATCTTGGTCAGGCCTTGCAAGGACGTGTTGCCGGTGTTGACGTTAGATTTAATAATAATAAGCCAGGGGCACCTATGTCAATCGATATTAGGGGTAATACGGTTATTCAAAACACTAATGAAACCAGGGATGGGATAAGTGATGATTTAGATAATGACCTTTCTAAACCTCTGTATGTAGTTGATGGAGTATTCTTTGATGATATTAATATTTTAAATCCTGCTGATATTCAGCAAATGGATATACTAAAAGATGCTTCGGCTACAGCAATATATGGAGCAAGAGGCGCTAATGGAGTGGTTATCATCTCTACTAAAAATGGTGTTGAAGGCAAAACAATATTTACCTACGACGGTACAATTGGTGTAAATTCAGTAGCCAATAAACCCGATATGTTTTCGGGTGATGAGTATGTTGCTTTTGTTGAAGATGTATTAAGGAGCAGAGAATGGCAGGGTATGTTTGATTTTAATACACCTTATTATCCAACTGTTGATGACTACAATAATGTAGAAGTGGATTTTTCTGGTGAATTCAGGTCGACAAATGAAGAAGCAGATAATGTGGCCAACCGTCGTTATACCAATTGGCAAGATGATTACTTAAAAACAGGTATTCAAACCAGCCATACTCTTGGTATGTCAGGTGGAAGCAATGGATTAACCTATAATGGATCTATCGGCTATTTGCGTAACGAAGGCATAATGGGAAATCAAATGTTTGAGCGCTACAATTTAAGTACTGCAATTACTAAAAAAGTTTCAGATAAGTTCACAGTAGGTTTAAAAGCTTATTTGTCATTGTCAGAACGTGAAACGGGTAGTAATGAGCTATTCCGTAGCACCTTACGCTTAGCTCCAACAGTAAATCCTCGTGATCCTGAAGGCAACCTTATATTGTTCCCTGATGATCAGGATGGTCGTTTTTTAAACCCATGGTACGAAGCTAACGAAGAGTCATGGTTAAATAATACCAGAACATTAGATGTAATAGCTAACGTTTTCTTAAACTATCAACCTGCAAAATGGATTAGTTTAAAAACACAACTAGCACCTAACTTGCGAACCAGACGTCATGGGCAGCAATTTGGATTATACACAAAGTCAGCAAGAAATGAGGAGCCTCGTACACGTGCCTATTATGATGCGTTTTTTAATACTGCTTACACATGGGATAATATTGCAGATTTTAATTTTGATATAGCTCAAGGACACAACTTAAAAGCTACCTTAATTTCTTCAGTGTATTATAGACAAGATGAGGGCAGTATGATTGAAACCAGAAACTTTGATACTGATGTTTATAAATACTATAATACAGCAGCAGGATTAGATGTTCGTAATTATTCAACAGGCTTTGAAAAAGAAACTTTAGCATCATTTGCAGCCAGGATTAACTATAATATTCAGGAGAAATATTTATTCACCTTTACAGGAAGATACGATGGGTCTTCTAAACTAGCAGTTGATCATGAGTGGGCATTTTTTCCATCTGCAGCATTTGCCTGGAGAGCTAAAGAAGAAGCTTTCTTAAAAGATGTCAATTGGCTTAGCAACCTTAAATTACGTTTAAGTTATGGAGAATCAGGTAACGATAGCCCGGTACGTCCATATCAATCTTTAGCGTTTTTGATTGGAGCTGACTATCCTTATGGAGCCGATCATGTAAATGGAGTACATGTAGCCGGATTGGCTAACTACGATTTAACCTGGGAGCGCTCAAAAGAGTTAAATTTAGGGGTCGATTTAGGTGTGCTAAATAATAGAATTCGTTTAGGTTTAGAAGTTTACAATAAAAAGACGGTTGATGCCATTTTAGGAAAATCCTTATCAGCAATTACAGGTTATAGTTCGGCTGTTGGTAATTATGGATCAGTTAGCAATAAGGGTGTTGAGATTACCCTGAATACCGTAAATGTTCAAACTACTAATTTTAGATGGACAACCAGCTTAAACTATGCTCGAAACAAGAACGAAATTTTGGAGCTTGATGGCGATTTAGATAAAGTCCCTTATGGAAACCATGGTGTGCGCCAAATTGGTGAACCTGTTGATGCAATTTATAATTACCAGATAGTAGGTATTTGGCAATTGGATGAGGCTGCTCTTGCACATCAATATAATAGTTATCCAGGAAAATGGAAATATGCCGACCTTAATAACGATGGTGTTTTAAATGAAGATGATAAAACTGTAATTGGATCAATCTCTCCTGATTGGATTGGGGGTATGACCAATACATTTACCTATAGAAATTTCGATTTAAATGTGCAAATGCATACAAGACAAGGTTCTTATGGGCATTCAGAGTTTTATAACAATTTTGCACCATGGCAAAACGATAGAGCTAAGTTTAATAAGGTAGATTTAGATTATTGGTCGCCTAATAATCAGGGTGCTGAATTTCCTGCGGCTCAGTATGCAAGTACCGGAAACGATTACTATGTCAATTATGACTTTGTTAAAATAAGCAATATAGGTGTAGGTTATAATGCTTCACAAGGGGTGTTGAATAAGTTAAAGTTGTCGAGTCTTAGATTAACTCTGGATGTTCAAAATCCATTTACGTTTACCGATTACGCAGGACCAGACCCAGAAACCGGATTAAATAATACATATAACGCTGGTTATATGATGAAAACAGTATTATTCGGACTTAAGTTATCGTACTAATTTTTAAATAAATTAAAGATGAAAAAATATAAAAACATAAGACCAATATTAGGCTTACTTATTCTTACAATGCTGTTTAGTGCCTGTAATGACTTTATTCAGGAAGATGTTTATTCATCAGTAACAAGTGAAAACTTTATTACTGAAGATAATGCTGACCAATTAGTGGTAGGTGTTTATACAGCAACTAGAGGAGTTTACCGAAATCACGGCTATAAATTTGCGGGAACTGATCTGTTTACTACAAAAAGTGAAATATTTTCGTTCAGCCCCGAAAATGATTACAATAATTTTGTGGCGCCAACAACCAATGGTGTTTGGAGTAGTAACTATAATGTTATAGCAAAAGCCAGTACAGCAATTAATCGTTATCAAACTCAAATTAGTTGGAGTGAGATTAACCTTGAGGCTAAAGCTTATGGCATAGCTCAATCACGTGCATTACGCGCTTTGGCATTTTTTAATTTGGTTGTACAATATGGTGGTGTGGCATTGGAACTTGAAGAACCTTTAAGCATTCGGAATGATTATACGCGTTCTACAGAAGAAGAAACCTTTTCGCTCATTATACGTGAACTGGAAGATGCTATTCCTGATCTTGTAGATGATCCACAAGTGGGACGTTTTTCTAAAAGAGCTGCACAACACCTTTTAGCAGAAGTGTATTTAACACGTGCATACAAAAGTTATGCTTCAAGTAGCGATTTTCAAACAGCAGCTGATTTAGCTGTTCAGGCTATAGGTTCCTACGATATAAGAACCCAAACTTTTGCGGAAGTGTTTGATTACAATAATCAGATAAACCCAGAAATTTTGTTTGCAGCCCATTGGGAGAATAACGGCTTCTCGGAAGATAGAAATAACAATAAGCATGGCTTATTTATGTATGGTATACAAGATATAGCTGGAATAAGCCGTACAAACCAATATGGTAAGCAAGGCGATGGCTTAATGATGACGCCATATTTTTATTCCTTATTTGCAGATAACGATACGCGTGAAGATGTAACTATGCATCGCGTACTTTATGCTGACGAAGAAGCAGGATGGGTTGATGATGTAATTGTACCAGGAGATACTGTTGTGTATTTTCCAAAACATGCACTCGATATGGATGAGCTTAGTGATAGATTAGATCGATATTGGGTATATCAACCAGACCAATATTTATATGGGAAACCTGATGATATACCAGGAGTTAACTACCAGTACTCGGCAAGTCCGTTTTTTGTCAACTTTCCTATTATGAAAAAGTTTGATGATGAAGTGTTTAATGATGAAAACGGAGGTGCACGAGATGCATTTATCTTTAGAGTAGCAGGATCGCACCTCCTTGCAGCCGAAGCATTTTTGGGAGCTTCTAATTCAACGCAAGCTTTGTTTCATCTTAACAGAGTTAGAGAACGCGCTACAGGAGAGGTTGATCACTATAGTGCAATTGACTTAGATACGATTTTGGAAGAACGAGCCATGGAGTTGGCAGGAGAAACCAACCGTTGGGCTACATTAAAACGTATGGGTAAACTGGAAGAAAGGATTAAAATGTATAATCCTCATGTAATAGACCATGGCGCTTTTGATGCAGCAAAACACTTATTACGTCCAATTCCAATAAGAGAATTGGAGTTGTCACCAAGCACAATGACGCAAAACCCTAATTATTAGTAGCTAATTCTTGTTTTTGATTCTTCAATAAACCGGATTTTCTTGGATATTCCCGGATGAATAATTTTTCATTCATCCGGGAAAAATCCGAGAACAGGCATAAGATTAACAGGTTTTCAAATTACTTATCTTAATATTCTCAGGTATAATATGAAAAAAGCGAACTCAATTTTTAGAGGGATTTTGCAAATTGCATTAATCTTTATTACGGTTTCGTGTCAAAACATTAAAGAAATCTATATCATTTCAGGCGACGATTTATCAACAACAGAGACTCTAACCATACATCAATTACAAAATGATTTGCATCGAGTAAGTGGGCAAATGATTCACGTCTTAAATGTCACCGATCCACTTCCGCCAAATGGCACTTTTATTCTTGTTGGTACGCGCTCTTCAAATCGTATTATTGATGACTTGGCTACGAACAATGCAATCGTATTAACAGAAGAACTACCGGGTAAACGTGGTGGTATCTGGGCCAAGGCAACTTTAAAAAATGGAGTAGAAGCCATGGTTATTGCAGGATCAGACCAACAGGGCATGCAATATGCCATATACGATTACTGTAAGGATGTTTTGGGAATCGATCCATATGAATACTGGACTGGAAAAGAGCCAAATCAGCAGAAAGAATTTAATCCTTATTTCACAGAAAATAGGGTAATTAGTCCTCCAGAGATACCCATTTTATGCTATTTTGAAAACGATGTTGATGAGTTGGCAAATTTAAAAACACCTTGGTTGGAGTACGATTGGGAATCGTATACCGAGATGATCAATTCTCTGGTGAGACTGAGGTACAATGCCATTCACTTGTTTGATATGCTTGGTAGACCAGAATTTTTTCTTCGAGAAGAATATAAAAAGATTAGGCCAAACTATGACATACGCATATCATATATTGATAGTTTGATAACTTATGCACAAGACATGGGAATGATGGTGCAGATTGATTTGGCTTTGGGATATAAAATCAAACCCATGGATCAGCAAAAAGCTGATTGTTGGAGAGAGAATAAGGAAGACTGGTTAGCAGCCTGGCGTTATTATTTCGAAAATACACCATTGGGTAAAGCTGATATATTTGCTTTGCGACCACGTAACCAGGTGTGGGATTGGGAATACAAAAGTTCATGTGGAGAAGACAAAATTGAGGTGTTTAATGAGGTATATGCCGAACTAGGGACTTTAATTGAAGAGTATAAACCTGAAGCAAAAAAAGTGCTGGTTTGCTATTCAGATGCAATGGAAATGTTTAACCAGGGATTTAGCCCGCCCAAGGATTGGATTATTGCCTGGTCGGATGATGGTTGGGGAGGATTTAAATACCTTCCGAACAGCACAAAAGATTACGAATTTGGAACGTATATGCATGCCGGTTATTGGTTGAATCATACTGTACACGATCCTTATCCGGAGAAAATAGATAGTGTAATGACTTCTTTTATAGAAAGCTATGGGGCTGATAAATATTGTGTGGTTAACGGT
Organism: uncultured Carboxylicivirga sp.; assembly: GCA_947503525.1. Classification (GTDB taxonomy): domain Bacteria; phylum Bacteroidota; class Bacteroidia; order Bacteroidales; family Marinilabiliaceae; genus Carboxylicivirga. Next base: position 550,814 of record CANNEA010000003.1, read on the forward strand.
CAGCAATTCAGACCATTTCTGTTGAATATTGAGGCCTTTTCTGAATTCGCAAAGAATCACCACAGCTTTGATGGTGAAAAATTCTATCAAGAGTGGACAGAACGGTACTTTGGCAATGAAGCATCTGATTATGCCATAAGATCAATGAAAAAATTACACGAATTACATTTTAATCGTACAGGTTACGTATTGCACCTGTGGGAAGTTGGTGAAGCATTAGCTTATTTAAGTAATTCACCAATTATTCGCCCTGGGAAGCCTTCTATTCCATATAATTATGAGGCGGTTGAAACGGATTATGAACATGTTGAGAAACGCATGAGTCTGATTGAACAGGCCATTGAAATGGCAGATGAAGGAGCCGTTTTCGTTGATGAAAATAAAACCTTTTATTATGATTATATACAACTGCCGCTTTATTTATACAAAGATTTATTAACCTTTGAGAATTATCTTCATCAAATGGCCAGGCAGAAAAGAAAGTTTGAATTAAATGGTGATAAAGCACATTTAAAAAAGACTTTAGTACTTCTCGAAAAGGCTCGGGAGAGTCTAAAAATAGTTTACGAAAGACGTTTGGAAGGAGACAAGAATCCGAAATGGAAAGGTTGGTATGATCCTATTAAGCGTCGACCGAATAATGGATTTCCAACCTTAGAAATGTTGAATTCTGTTGAAAACAATATTGTTGATCTAATTTAATATGAATAGTTTTAAGTAAACGAAATTGTCAACTTGATAAATGGGCATGAAAAGTAAAATTCAGATTTTAATAATCATCTTATCAATTATAATTTTTGGTTCATTTATTGTCAAAACAGGATGTGGTAAAGCTGCTATTAATTCCGGGACAGTGGCAGTACCATCTGAGCGCAATATTCAATGGAATGAAACCTCAGTTTTCTACGATTGGATTACAAACATATGGTCCAAGCAAACCATAAAATACGGTAAAGCAGGAAGTAAGGTTAATGCTCCTCGAATTTTATTAGCACGCTTTCATCGGCAGAAAGATTTGGCCGAAACAAACCGGCTCTTAATGGCTATGAAAGTTTGGGGTGTTTCCGGGTCAGCGTGGGCCTTAAATAAAAAGGGTGATTATGATTTTACATCTACGGTGTTAACGACCATATTGTGGCAATTTGGTGATAAGCCTGATATTCTATATCCCGAGACGCGAGACTACTTGTTAAATGTTTTACTGGTAGAGGATGGTGATAAGTTTAGATCAACTGCTCCCCGAACATTGGGACTCTTTCCCGAAACGGAAAATCATATTTTAATGACCGAAGGATCGCGTTACCTCAAAAACAAGTGGCTGGCAAGCCATGGGAACAGTGACCCGCTTTACAATAATGAGCAAAATGGCATGGAGAAAAAACTTCTTTCTGTGTTAAAAGATATGAATGCGAATGGCTTATATGAATTTAATTCAATGCCATATATTGGCTATACCTTAACTGCCTTGCTTAATCTCGAAGCTTATGCTTCAGATAAAGTAAGTAAGGAAGCTAGAAAAGTATTAGATTACCTGAATTTTTGCTATGCCTTAGGCACTTATAACTATCAACATTTTCCGCCGATTCGACGTAGGTACGAAAGAGCCAATTGGCATGAACTTACAACCGATTATCACTCCGTGTTTTTTAAAGCCTGGATGAGTTTTTTACCTGGATTGAATTCCAATTTTCAGATTGGTACGGCTAAGGCACATGCCTTAATGGGGGCTTGTATGCCTTACCGACCGGCTGATAAAGCTGTTGAACTGCTGCTAAAAAAGAAGCAAGGTTATTTTTTTAGCCTGGGTCATGGTAAGAAGGCAAGTCCTGAAATTTATTCGGCAGGAATGCATTTCTTGCTTTCGGCAGGCGGTGTAAACCGAGGACAAAAATCACATATTGTAGCTCGCCCTATTTGCCTCTTTATTGATAATGATGCTAGTCATCTTAATGATGTTTTTCATTTGGCTGGCCCAGGATCAGATTTTAAAAAATGGAATAATACCGGGGTATATAAACACTTTGCTTGTGCTGCCGGACCAGTTTTTGTGCCAAAGGGGTTTGAGCCGCTTATTAAAGATGGTAATTGGGCAGTATATCAGCTACATTCTAATTTGGTTTTGATGGCGTATTCCACTAATGAATTGGGTATTATGGCCCTTTTTGAACAAGGTAATTATAAGCAAATTATGAGTGATGTTAGCAAAGTAAACAGTAATGAGGAAAGCTTGATGACACAATTTCAATTCCCAGGAGGTACATTGATAGAATTCGATGTAAATTCACCCAAAGATAAATGGGTAATAAAAAGTGTGGAAGGAAAAGAAGTTAATCGTGAATATGATAGTTGGCCATTGATCAATGGAAGTTTTAACTGATAATAATAAAGTAGTATGAAAAAACAGCTCGCCTTTTCTTTCTTGTTGATATTAATAATATTTTCTGCTTGTAATCCAAAGCCTTCTGTTAAAGATAGCTCTGATAATGTTGTGAAAAAACCGGTTGATTTGGTCTATCCGCTTTTGGATACCGAGAATTCTCGCTGGTTCTTTTTTTCGTCAGCATGTCGACCATTTGGAATGGTTAACCTGAGTCCAGATACTCAGATAGGGGGTGCATGGGGAAGTGGGTATCGTTATAAAACCGATACGATTAAAGGTTTTAGTCATGTACACGCCTGGCAACTTTCTGGACTATCGTTAATGCCGGTTATGCCCGAATCAGCTAGTAACATATATGCCGATTTCTATTCGAAATTCAGTCATCAAACAGAAAAAGTAAGTCCGGGATATCAGTATGTTGACTTGGATAGATATAATTTAGAGGTTGAAATCACTAGTACTAAAAGGGTAGGGTTTCATCGCTATAAATATAATGATGCCGGCACCAGAGCACTACTGGTAAATTTAAATACCATTTTGGGGCCCTGTCACAATGTTGATGGTGTTTTAAATCGTAAAGATAAACATACAGTAACAGGTGAATTAACCAATACACCAACACGTCGCAGACCTAAAGCAACGAAATTATATTTTCAGATAGCGGCAAATTGCGAAATACATAATATTGAGAAAGATCCCAAAACCGGTAACTACCTTTTGTTTTTTGATCCAAAAGTAGATCAGGTCCTATTAAAGGTAGGTATCTCTTATACTTCGGTTAAGAACGCCGAAAAAAATATGCTGACTGAACTATCACATTGGGATTTTGATAAAGTTGTAAATGAATCCAGGGACGAATGGGACTCTTACCTCAGTCGTATTGAAATTGAAGGAGGAACACCTGTTCAGCAACGCCGCTTTTATACTGATTTATGGCATGCCCTGCAAGGTCGTAGAATTATCAGCGATGTAAACGGAAGTTATCCCGATTACACAGGTAAGGAGTTTCGGATTGGCCAAATTCCTTTGGCTGAAAATGGAAAGCCACTATTTAATCATTACAACTCTGATGCTTTTTGGGGAGCGCAATGGACTCTTAATACATTGTGGGGTTTGGCGTATCCCGAAATTTATAAAGAGTTTGTTCAATCATTAATGCTTTATTATCAAGATGGAGGGATGGTTCCACGAGGCCCGTCAGGTGGTAATTATACCTACGTAATGACAGGGGCAACATCAACCCCCTTTATTGTAAGTGCTATTCAAAAAGGCATCATTCAGGAAAATATCCCCGAAATTTATGAAGCTTTAAAAAAGAATCACATGGCTGGTGGTATAATGTCTAAAGCAGGATACGAGCATGATACCCAGCTGGGAGGTGGACTGGATTATTATATTAAAAATGGTTACGTGCCATATCCCATACCCGAAGGTAAGTTTGGTTACCACCAGGATGGCGCCAGTTTAACAATGGAATATGCTTATCAGGATTGGACATTGGCGCAGTTGGCTAAAAAGCTGAACCATCAGGATGATTATAATTATTTTATGGAGCGTTCCTTGAATTTTGCAAATGTATATGATTCCGAATCTACCTGGATACGTCCCAAAGATGCCGCTGGAAACTGGTTAAGCGATTTTGATCCCTACAATTACGAAAACGGTTTTAACGAGTCGAACGGTGCTCAATCAACCTGGTTTGTGCCGCATAATTTAAGGCATTTGGCTGAGCTAATGGGTGGCAAAGAACAGGCAATTAAAAAACTTAACCAGCAATTTAAAGATGCAGAGTATTTAGGGTTTACTTCCGGAAAAGCACATGACAGAGAGCAGCACCCCGAATATCGACGTGTTCCAATTAATTATGGAAATCAACCCTCTATTCAAACCGCATTTGTTTTTCATCAATTGGATCGTGCGGATTTAACGCACTTTTGGTCAAGGCAAGTCGTGGATAAAGCTTTTTCAGGACTCTCTCCATCATCAGGTTATAATGGTGATGAAGACCAGGGCTTAATGGGAAGCTTAGCCGTATTACTAAAAGTAGGCTTATTTCAAATGAATGGCGGAACTGATAAAGATGCTGAATACCAGATTGGCAGTCCTGTATTTGATAGAGTAAGTATTCATTTAAATAAGGACTTTTATAAAGGAAAGCAATTTGTTATTGAAACCATTAACAATAGTCCTGAAAATGTTTATATCGATAAAATGACCTTAAACAATCAGGACATAGACAAGCATACGCTTCTTCATAAGCACATTGTTAATGGAGGCGAATTAAAGCTTTACATGTCACAAGATCAGATGAAATAAGCAGGCACTGAGACACATTTTTTGTATATATAAAATATCGAGTAAGTTGAGATAATAGGCCCTCTAAGGCTTATCTATTAAAATATATGAAGCATGAGTAAACACAAGACTTATACAATAGCAATTCTTATTAGTTTAATTAGTTTGTCGGCTTTTGGCCAGCTTAAAAACAAACCTCCTCTTGAAGAGAAGTTTATGGATATGGGTTTTGGTATTTTTATCCATTGGAGTTTCGATTCTCAATTGGGGAGTGTCATAAGTCACACAATGGTTGGAGCTTCTGAGGAATATATTGACAAGTATATGAACGAGCTTCCAAAAACTTTTTATCCTGATAAGTTTGATCCGGATGAATGGGCACGTTTGTTTAAAGTAATAGGGGCAGAGTATGTTGTTTTTACAACCAAGCACCACAATGGTTTTTGTATGTGGGATACCAAAACCACGGAATTTAATATAATGAATACGCCCTATGGCAAAGATATTGTGGGCATGCTTGTTGAATCCTTGCGAAAATACGAACTAAAGGTTGGCTTCTATTATTCACCTGAAGATTTCAGTTTCTTGCATAAACAAGACAAAGTAATTTCAAGGAAAGGTGAAGGAACTCAGGTGACCGACAATCCTGAGTTATTGGAATATTCCAAAAAGCAGTTAGATGAATTATTCAATAACTACGGCGCTATTGATATGGCTTTTTTCGATTCGTTTAGTAAAAAGCCATTGATGCAATGGGTACATAAAAACTATCCCGATATTGTGATAACCAGAGGTGAAATGCAAACACCGGAGCAAAAAATCCCCAATGGCCCTATGCCGGGTCCATGGGAAACATGCATGACTATGGGTACACAGTGGCAATACAAGCCCACTAATGAAAACTACAAAAGTGGAACGGACATTATCAATAAACTCATTGAAATAAGGGCTAAAGGTGGAAATTTCTTGTTAAATGTTGGTCCTAAACCCAATGGCGAAATTCCGATTGAGCAGGAAGAACGTCTGCGCGAAGTGGGGCTTTGGATGTTTGTAAATGACGAAGCGGTAAAAGAGATAAGACCAGTTTCAGGTATGATTAAAGATGGTGATATTTGGTTTACGCAAAATGAAAAAGAAAAAGCAGTATATGTTTTTATCACAGAAGAGAAAGATTGGTTTAAAGGATTTCGTCGAAATTTTCTATTAAAAAATTTGAAAGCTACGGATAAAACAGAAATATCTGTTGTAGGGCAGAATGATTTGGTGGTTGAATATTGGCCTGATAACGACCCAAAATCAACCTTTGTTCAACACGAAAATGTGCTGGAAATTTCCATTTCAAGAGCACACCGCTTGTACAACAATAAAGTATGGCCAAATGCCGTGGTGGTTAAATTAACAAACGTAGAGTTCATCAAATAATATCAGCATTATGAATAAAAGCAAATATCTATTTATGGTAGCATTGGCATTGTTTTCAATGGCATGCAAAATCGATAAAAATAAACCGCATAAGGATTATAAATCTCTTTTCACTGGAAAAGATCTAAGCGGCTGGGAAATTAAGAATGGATCTGCTCCATTTGAAGCTATAGATAATGAGATAGTAGGAACCAACGTGCCAGGTACACCTAATACCTTTCTGTGTACTAAAGAAAAGTACAGTGATTTTATTTTAAGTTTTGATGCTTTATTTGGAGAAGGAAACTCAGGTGTAATGTTTAGGGCACAAAGTACTTCAGAATATAAAGATGGGCGTGTACATGGATATCAAATGGAAATGGACCCTTCAGTGAGAGGCTGGACAGGAGGAATATATGATGAAGCGCGCAGAAAATGGCTTTATAATATGGAATATAACGCGCAGGCAAAATCTGCATTTAAAAAGGGGGATTGGAATAATTATCGTATTGAAGCCATCGGCAACCGCCTTAGAACTTATGTGAATGGAGTCCAAATGACAGATCTGATAGATGACGTGGATGCTGCCGGTTTTATCGGATTGCAGGTTCATAGTATTAAAAGTCAGGAATTGGAAGGAGAGCAAGTACGATTTAAAAATATGTATATCTGTACTACCAATCTGGATGATCATAAAATGCCTGAACAAGATAATGTTATTCAAGTCAGTTATTTAACCAATAGCTTATCTGCCAATGAAAAACAGGATGGTTGGAAATTATTATGGGATGGCAAAACTTCAAAGGGTTGGAGAGGTGCTAAGTTGAATGATTTCCCAACAACTGGATGGCACATCAAAAATGGTGAGTTAATGGTAGAATCAGCCGGTGGTGGTGAAGCTCGAAATGGAGGTGATATTGTTACGACTGAAGCATACGAAAACTTTATACTTGAGTTAGATTTTAAATTTACCAAAGCTGGAAATAGCGGAATTAAATATTTTGTAAATACCGACCTTAATAAAGGGGAAGGTTCCAGTATTGGCTGTGAGTTTCAAATATTAGATGATGATTTCCACCCGGATGCAAAAAAAGGTAAGAACGGTAATAGAACAGTTGGTTCATTATATGATTTGATACCTGCAAATGCACAAAACTTCAACCCGGATCTACCCAATAAAAAGCGTGTGAACAAATATGAGTGGAACAGGGCAAGAGTAGTTGTTAAGGGCAATGATGTTGAACATTACTTGAATGGCATTTTGGTTGTGAAATATACCAGAGGTAACCAGAAATGGAAAGATTTAGTAGCTGGTAGTAAATATCATATATGGCCAAATTTTGGTGAAAGCAAGAAAGGATTAATTCTTTTGCAAGATCATGGAGATGAGATATACTTTAAGAATATAAAAATAAAAGAACTATAACTATGGCAAATACGCGAAGAGAATTTATTAAAAAAACATCATTGGGAGCTGCCGGACTGATCGCGGGTAGTGGATTATTATCTGCCGCCAGTTACAAACGAGTTATGGGAGCTAACGATCGAATTAATGTGGCAGTTATTGGCCTTGGTAGGCGATTAGAGGCTTTTGTTGATCCAATTTGTAATTCGTCGAACAATATAAGATTAAGCCATTTATGTGATGTAATGCCAAGTCAAATAAAAAAGGCCGGAAAAGTATTTGCGAATAAAATCGATTACAAACCATTGCTAGAAAAAGACATTCGTAAGGTCTTAGAAAATAAAGAAATAGATGCTATTTTTAATTTAACTCCAGATCATTGGCATGCACCTGGTTCCATAATGGCCATGCAGGCTGGTAAACATGTATATGTTGAGAAGCCTTGTAGTCACAACATGAATGAAAATGAGCTGATTGTGCAAGCGGCGAAGAAGTATGACAGGGTAGTGCAAATGGGTAACCAGCAACGTTCTTCTGCGCATACCATTAATCTTATACGAGAAATACATAATGGTTTGATAGGTGAACCCTACAGGGCCGTTGCTTTCTACACCAATAAACGAGGTCGTGTTCCTAACCAAAAGGCGGCAGATATTCCTGGTGGATTGGATTGGGATTTGTTTCAAGGGCCTGCTCCCCGACGTTCGTATACTTCCGAAACATGGAACTATAATTGGCATTGGTATGGTTGGGATTTTGGAACAGCAGAGGCCGGAAATAACGGAACTCATGAAATGGATATAGCGCGATGGGCATTACAGGTTGAATTTCCCAATAGAGTAGATGTAAATGCTATGAAAGGTCATTTTAAAGATGATGGCTGGGAAATGTATGATTCTATGGAGGCAACATTTAAGTTCGACAACGATAAATCAATTAAATGGGATGGACAAAGTCGTAATGGTTATAGTACATACGGAGGTGGACGTGGTACTATAATTTATGGTAGTGATGGAACTGTTTTTGTTGATCGAAATAAGTATATAGTATACGATAGAGCAGGTAAAGTTGTTAAAAAATTCGATTCGGATAGTAAGGAGTCAGGTATTGGATTAGGTGGAGGAGGGACTACATCTTCTAACCATGCTGTCAATTTCTTTAATTCAATCAGAGGGAAAGAAACATTAGCTGCTCCCATTGATGATGCTTCAGTGAGTATGTCTATGGTGCATTATGCTAATGTGGCATATCGCATCAACAGTGGCTTTGATATCGACAGAAATGGTAAAATGCTTGATGAACATGCTATGAAATTATGGGGCAGGGAATATCAACCTGGCTGGGAAGTGCGATTATGATTTTAATAATCGACAAAATATTTAATTCCTGCAATTGCAGGAATTAAATATTTATAGCACATTCAAACAGTACTGTTACAGTTTGGATTAGTGCATCTAAATAATAGTTTAGAGGGTATTCGTAAAAATGACGGCACACTGGTATATGATGAAGAAATGTGTAACTTTTGCACTGATAATTCGAGCCAGCGTTTTTTACTTAACTTATGTTTGATGTTAAGCGGATTGATTAGGGAGATAAAATTGATGCCCCAATTCAAATAAAAGATTTAACCATCATTCTTCAGATTGGGCTTAGATTGAACTATGGAAAGTTTAAGCTTAATATAGCCATTGTTCCAGTTCGTGACTTATTTCTTCCATTTTATCTCAAACCACATTGTTCCGGAATTGATGTCAATTACGCACTGCCATTTATTACCATTTTTTTCTCCAGATTTCTGAAAAAGCATATGCGTTGAAACTGGTAGCAAAGCATTTTTTTCTATCAAAATGTTTTGAGACCACAGAAGTGTGTCATTGTACGTATTTAGTTTCTCAAAGCCATATTTACTGATAAACTCGTTGGTGTTATCAATCTTATAGATCCCTATTCTGATGTTTTCTTCTTCGTTATAAAAACATTGTGATTTTGTCTGTTTAGGTATGTCAATTCCAGAAATTAGTTCATTTGTATCAATTACAAATTGTGCGCAACTTTTGGAGTTTTTAAGCGTGAAAAAGGATAATATCCCAATTACTAAAACAATTATCAATACTATTCCTAAGAATAGAAATTTCTTATTTCTCATGATGGCCAATTTTAGAGTTTTGAAGCTTAGAGCATAGCTATTTTTTATACCTACTGTCTTTAAAAACCCTTGTGTTTCACAATTATTGTTAGCTCACGCTTATTTCAGTTAAAATATTTTTTACTTTTTTTTCGTCAATAACTCATTAGAATCCTTAAAAATACACATTCATGTAACTATGTGCATTTTGTGTAACATATTGTTTTGTATTTATTTACGTATTTATTTTGTCCTGAATTTAAAACGAAAAATAATGAACAAAAATTTTATAGCACTTGTTTGCCTATTAGTGTTTTCAACTATAACGTATTCACAAAACACAAAAGTTATGAGTAATTTGAATGAGTCAGTTAAACCTTATCCTAAAACATTTTCTCACATTGGAATTACTGTTCCTGATATTGAAGAAGCAGTTAAATTTTACACCGAAGTGTTAGGCTTTTACGTAATCATGGAACCAACATTAGTAAAAGAAGAAAATGAAACGGCCATTGGTCAGATGTGTATTGATGTTTTTGGCGAAGGCTGGGGTACATTTAAAATTGCGCACCTTTCATCAGGTGATAAAATTGGTTTTGAATTATTTGAATTTCCAGTTAGTAAAGATTTAAAGCCTACTTTCGAACCTTTCAGAACCGGACTATTTCATTTTTCAGTCCAGGATCCTGATGTGGAAGGGCTTGTTAAGAAAATTGTTGATGCCGGAGGCAAACAAAGAATGCCAATAAGAGAATACTATCCCGGTGACAAACCTTACCGTATGTGTTATGTGGAAGATCCTTTTGGAACTGTTTTCGAAATCTATTCACATTCATACGAACTGCACTACTCTCCAGGAGCATATAAGTGATGAACTTTTGCGAAATCTTGTCCCCACAAATCCAGTTGAAGGATTATGGGGATAAGTGATTTGCCCTCTTCACTTAATTCATATTCCACTTTTGGTGGTGTTACAGGGTAAACTTTACGCTTAACGAGTTTATCTTTTTCAAGTGCCCGAATAGAATAAGTAAACATCCTATTTGAAATATCCGTTATGCTTTTTTGTAACTCACCGGATCTTTGAGCACCATCTTTAAGGTGAAATAAAATTAGGCTTTTATATTTATCGCCTATCAAATGCAGCGTAAAGGCCAAAGAACATTTAAATTCCTTGTCATTATATTTAATGCTTTCCTTTAATGTGTCATCATTCATTGTTGCACTCTTTTAAGAAGGTGTCATGATATCGTATAAGAATAGTGGCCGAATTAAAAGTACATCACTATTCTGATGTTATAAGCCGATGCTTATGTTTTGCATACTAATTTAAACTTATTGACAGCCGAAACAAAGCTTTCGACGGTGTTTATTGCTTGCATACCTTTTTGTAAACCACTGTCGCAGCTATGGTTTTTAGTTTAAAGAAGAAATGATTTTGAAAAAATAAGCAATTAGCTTGTTGAGCCTTAAGCCAAGTTAATGTCAGTCTAAAACATCAAATTTTCATTCGTAAACTATTGATCAATTTTCAAAGAAAATAGTTAAGCTGACATCTACTATGTTTTAAAAGTTTTAATATCTAAAATCGCCTTAAATACGATTTTAGAATATGTTTATGTTTTCGCATTCCTTTATGACTTGTCTTTTCAAGCTTTTTGTTTCTAAGATTGCAGGAGACAAAATCGTTGCATATCCGTCCTTTGTTCGGGTATTCTTCGGGTGTTGTTCGACTCTATAGATCGAAGACCATTCGAAGCCGACCCGAAGAAGGTACGAAGTAGTATACTAGCGGGTGCTATTAACTATCGAAGGCCTATCGTGCAATATCAATAGTTTTATGCCAAATTACATTTAATTGATCACTCGTAGCGTTCTATTTAGGTGATTTTAAGTAAAAGAGACAAGCTAAGCGCCATGATAATATTGTTAGCCAGTGATTTCAGAAAAATGACACCGTTACCAGTGCATTATAATATTAGAAGTCAGCAATACTAATGTTTTGATTTAATTGTTATAAAAATACGATAAGTGAAAAGTCATTTTTTATAATCCAAATATTTCTCTTTATTTTAGTCAGTATTATTTCAAACGTAGCTACAGGTAATATTGGAGAATGGATTTTATTAATGATAAAATAATTATAAATGAATTACGTAAGGGGAACAAAGATGTTTTCCAAGCTCTATTTCATCAATATTATCCTTTGTTAGCTAATTTTGCACAACGTTACATATACGATGCCGAAGCATGCGAAGATTTAATTCAGGATGTTTTTGCCACACTATGGGAAAAGCGAGCCTCGCTGGAAATTAACTCCTTAAAAGCCTACTTATACACAGCCATTAAAAATAAGTGCTTGGGTTATTTACGCCATTTTGACGTAAGAGATAAGCATGAGGTTTTTTTAATTGAAGCCTATATGGAGAGTGCTGGTGAGTTGGATATCAATGAAGAAATGACTGATAAAATAAAAAAGTGTTTAGCAGATTTACCAGAAAAGATGCGTGATGTTTTTGAAAAGAAATATGTTGTTGGATTAACAGTAAATAATATTGCTGAAGATATGGACATCAGTATTAATACAGTTAATACCCAATTAAAACGTGCCAAAAACAAAATTCGCACAGAACTACTTAAATATGGAATTAAAGTCTTGTTTTTATTCCCATTATAGTCAATTCATTAATTTCTGATTCCCGAAGAAAAACAATTTGTGTCAATCTACTCAATTTGCATAACTAACATTAAAATTGGTTTTAAAAGCAATTTCCTAGGAATACATTCTGAACAGATCATATTTAATACACATGCTATGTATGTGAATATATGTACATTTTTAGTTGTTTATTACTTAAGGATTCACTTTTTCATTTTTATTTTGCACTTTTTTTAATGACTTGTCACCAATATTAACATTTGACACGTCATTAATGTAGAAATGCAAAAATGGAGGCTAGACAAATGAACATAGAATACATCGTTATTTGGAGAAATCTTAATAATGTAGCAACCGCAGATGAGCAGTTAGAATTAAATAACTGGTTGGCGAGTGATGAAAAACATCGCTTGTTGTATGAACACATGATTGATAGGAATGAGCAAGACTATGTAATTACTGAAAATCAGATTGAACAGCAATGGCAGCGTTTGTTGGTGAGAGTTGAGAAGAAACCTAGAATTGGTTTAAAGCGTTGGTTTCAATACGCGGCAGCAATTGTTTTACCTCTAATAATTGCAACCACCGTTTTATTTATATCAGATACGGAGCCAACGAATGAAACTGTTACACAACAAATACGACCAGGAGCCACCAAAGCCTTATTACAATTGGCTGATGGTAGTTTTGTGAGTTTAGATGGAGAAAGTAAGCAACTTATTCGAAATAAAGATGGTGATGTAATAGGTAGCGATTCTTTAGATGTATTGAGTTACAATGCAAATGCTGTCTTAGAGAAAATTGAATATAACACAATTCGTGTTCCAAGAGGAGGAGAATATAACCTTAAGTTGGCAGATGGTACTCATGTATGGCTAAATGCTGAAACAGAATTAACCTATCCTATAAATTTTATTGGCGATAAACGGGAAGTGAAATTGATTGGTGAAGCTTATTTTGATGTTGTTAGTAATAATGAGAAGCCATTTATAGTTCAAACCATTCATTCGGCAGTAAAAGTATATGGAACCCAATTTAATGTGATGGCTTATGCTGATGAAACCATTGAACAAATGACGCTTGTTGAAGGTAGTATAGCCGTGTTATATGAAAACAAAAAAACGATAGTAAAACCAGGTCAACAAGTACAAATAAGTGAAGGCAGTAGTAGCGTGTCTATTTACGAGGTAGATACTGATTTATATACGGATTGGAAAAATGGCATTTTCCGTTTTGAGAACATGCCAATGGATGAAGTATCTAGAAAATTATCACGCTGGTACGATGTACAGTTCTTTTTTACTAATGAGGATATTAAAGCAAAACATATAACTGGTGCTATGAAACGAAATACAGAGTTCTCATTTTTTATGGAGTTACTTGAGAAATCGACTGAGGCGGATATTACCGTCAATGGAAAAGCTGTATTGATAAAAGGAAAATATTAAAATAGATCTATAAAAATAGCGAAGAGTGTTGTCGCACTCTTCGCTATCAGTAAAATTAATACCGATTAAGTATAGTAGCACAAATCGGTAAGTATTAACTTGTAAATACAAATCTATGAAAATTACACGAAAGTGGCGTGGTAGTTTAAAGCAAAAACTGCCTCGTAGAGCATTATTAATTATGCGATTTACTGTTGTTTTATTATTTGGAATTCTTTTTCAAATGTCAGCTTCTACTCTGGCACAAAAGGTTATGGTTGAGAATAGCCCTATGACCTATAAGGAATTGTTTAAAGAGATTGAGGCTCAAACCGGTATGATTACCATTTATAGTAATAGCCAGTTAGATATGGATCAAGAAATTGATATCAGTGAATCTGAATTGGAATTGAAAGATCTTTATCAATTAATATTACAAGATAGTGGGTTAACATTTGATGTAGTTGATGATTATATTGTTATCAGAAAAGCAGAAAAGAAAGAAGAGGCTATCGTTCTTCAGCAAGAGGTTGAGACACATACTCTGAAAGGCTTTATTGTTGAAGCGGAATCTAATTTGCCTTTAATTGGCGTTAATGTGTATGTCAAAGGCACAACTAATGGTACGATTACAGATGAAAATGGATCATTTTCATTAGAGTCAGAAACGGATAACGGAACAATAGTTTTTTCATATATAGGGTATGAAGATCAAGAACGACCATTTGGTATTGAATCTTCATTTGCTATAATTATGGTACCTGCAGTTAGTTCTGTTGATGAAGTAATAGTTTATGCAACTGGTTTAACAAAGATCTCAAAAGAACGTGCCACGGGTTCGTATAGTGTGATGACTCGATCTGAGATTGAAAGTAGTCCCAACGAAGAAATAGGGGCATCATTAGAAGGAAATGTAACGGGTTTACAAGAGACCTATAACCCGGCAACAGGACAAAGCGAAATTACCATCCGTGGAGTTGGCACTATGAAGAGTGAAAAAGCACCTTTAATTGTTGTGGATGGTTTTCCTGTTGATGGTGATTTTTCAACCATTAACCCAAACGATATTGATAATGTGACCATCCTTAAAGATGCGGCTGCTGCCTCTATTTGGGGTGCACGTGCAGGTAATGGTGTAATAGTTGTAACCACCCGTAAAGGTAAGAACTCAGGTAAATTTAATGTTGAACTAGGATCCTATTTGAAAATGGGTGAGGAGTTTGATATGGATTACAACATGGCTCGTGCGTCAGTAAATAACCAACTTAGTTACGAGAAATACCTAGTAGACAATGATTATGGAACCTATTGGGGTGTGCCTGATAACTTAGCGGATGCCAGAGATGTATACTCAAAGGGTGTTCAAGCATATTTCGATCATAAACGAGGTGCTATTAGTACAGGAGATCTTAACAATACCATTGCGGGCTTGAAGAATTCAAACTATCAAGATGATGTAAAGAAATACTTGTTACGCAAGCCAGTTACTCAACAGCATAATGTATCGATTAGTGGAAGCACAGATAAGGCATCGTATTACTTATCGGTATTGTACAATAATGTAAAAGGACATTTTAAAGAATCAGGCGATCAAAAGGTATTAATCAATTTCCGTAATACTTACCAGCTTAAAGATTGGTTAAGTTTCCGTTTTGGAATGATGTCGGAATTAAAGAAAAGCGATAATAGTGGGAGTAATATGGGAACGATCAAAGGCATTTCACCATACGAAAATTTGATCAACGCTGATGGTTCTTATGCACAAGTTGATCATGGGGTGAACTATGCTTATATGAATCCTATTGCTAAAACAGCTATAGACTTACCTTATAGTAACTGGGGTTATAATCCAGTTGAAGAAATGCTAAATCGTGATTATATCACAGATTATAACAATTCAAGAATTCAAACAGGTTTGGACTTCAAAATTATCGAAGGTCTACATTTCTCGCCAAGTTTTCAGTATGAAAAATTTTCATCCAAAACAAACAATTACAATGGAGAAGATACTTACTATGTTCGTAATTTAGTAAACGACAATGTTAAGTACAATGAAGATACCAATACCGTTGAAGAAGCTTATGCGCCTAAGGGAGGAACATTATATCAGGGATACAATGAAACAATTTCTTATGATTTGCGAAATCAAATTAACTACGATAAAAAGATAGGTGCTGACCATGAGGTAAATATTGTAGCGGCCACTGAACATATTTGGCGAGTTAATGAGTCGACAGGAAATATGTTATATGGTCATGATCCGGATCAGAATACCCATGCTCTACCTCCTCAAGGATATGGTTCAAGTGCTATTTATTGGAACACTATGATTCCAAGTTATTATGGTGGTTCTTTATCTTCTGGACATTATCTGGGATATAATAATACCCGTTTATTTTCATTCTTTGCTAATGGAGCATATACTTATAAGCAGAAATATACGCTAACAGGTAGTTACCGTACCGATGCTTCTAATATGATAGTGGATAATCCGAAATTCAGGTATTCTCCATTTTGGTCCATAGGAGGTAGCTGGAATGCCAAGCGAGAATCTTTTTTACAATCGGTGGATTTTGTTGATCAATTGACTGTGCGCAGTACTTATGGTATTTCGGGTAATACGGTTACTACAGCATCTACTGTACCCGTAATTAGTTTAGGAGCATCTCCATCAAATCGTACAGGTGCTTATTCAGGTTATGTTAGCGATTATGGTAACCCAACCTTACGTTGGGAAAAAATAAATCAGTTAAATGTAGCCGTTGATTTCTCTCTTTTCAATCGTCTATTGTATGGTTCATTTGAGATATATGATAAGCACAGTGAAGATCTCTTAGCAGATGTATCCATTCCTGCAACCTACGGGTCAACCTACCAAATATTTAACGTAGCTGAAGTATCCAATAAAGGTTTTGAAATGAGTTTAAATTCAAATCTGAAGTTTGGCGATTTATCTTGGAATACTGGTTTAAACTATTCTCATAATACCAGTAAAGTCCTTTCCTTACAAGTTGATCATATATATCCAAGAAGCATTAGCAACTACCAGTTTGTTGAAGGTGAGTCTGTATCGCCTGCTTACTCATGGGTGTATGGAGGGATGAACGAAGATGATCTACCAACAATTATTGGTGAGAATGGCATTACCTATACTATGAATGAAAACATTGGTACCAATGGTGAAAAAGGTCAGGATGTGTTACGCAACATGGGAACATTTATCGCACCCACTGTTATTGGATGGCATAATAATTTCAAATACAAAGGTTTTACTCTAAGAGCTTTAATAACTGCTAAATTTGGTCATGTATTCCGACGTTCTACTTATGATTATCAAATGATAACCAGAAATAAAACTTTTTATCATGAGGATTTAAATGGATTAATGGAGGGTAAGGCCGATGAGTTGGGTATTCCTGCATTACCAGATGGATATGAATTCTTTACTTATCGCTGGGGATGGTATGCACCACATTTAAATACTTTAGTAGAAGATGCTGGTCATATTAGATTGAAGGAATTGTATCTGGGATATGAGTTACCACAAAATATAGCTTCATCTATCGGTTTAGATAAACTGACTGTATTTACTCATGCACGCGATTTAGGAACCCTTTGGACAGCCAATGATAAGGGCATTGATCCGGAATACATTAAAGGAAGACGTTTTAACCCAGGTGCTTCTTATACTATTGGTTTTAATCTTGGATTTTAAAAGCGTATAATTATGAAAAAGATATTTTATTTATTACTACTAGGGGTGGTATTTGCATCATGCGATAGTTTTCTTGATGAAAAACCAACCAAATCAAGTGCAAAAACACTTGAGACAGCTGAGGAGTTGGATGCTTTGTTTAACGGGGTTACTTATTCCTATTATTCAGACCCTGATTTTTTCTGTACCGATAATTTTGATATTCCTTTAGAGGTATACAATGAATTGCCAAGTGTTTTTTCTTTTAATATCATTGAGCAATTTTTATTTAATACACGTATTGATAATGCTTATGATCAATGTTGGAATCAACGTTACAAAACTATTTGGTTGTGCAATTTTGCCCTGCAAGAAATTGGCGAAAATACCATAAGTGGATCTGAGGAATTAAAAAGCCAATTGAAAGCAGAAGCCCATTTTTTACGTGCTACCGAATATTTTGCAATGGCTTTAAATTATTGCTTACATCCGAGTGAAGCTAATGCCGGCGAACCTGGATTGCCCTTAAGAGTTGGAGTTGACTTTGAAGAGAGTTTAGCACGTGCTAGCCTTAAAGATACCTATGCTTTTATTGAAGCTGATTTACAGGAAGCTCTTAAAATGGATGTTGCTTTCGAACGTAACTGGCGAGCAAGTACGGCTGCTGTTGAAGCTTTTGCAGCTCGGTTTTACTTATACATGGGTGAGTACACAAAAGCAGCTCAATATGCTTCTTCTGCTTTGGGTGAGCATGCTGAAATGATCAATTATGATGCTGAGTTTTATACGGTAACAGATGCCAGTGGCATTGCTTATCCTATGACTAACACTTATTATTCAAATGGCAGTCAATGGTTAAATTTCTGGAAAGGACAATACATGAACCGTTCAAAATCTAACCCACATTGGAAATCCTTACCTAGTCAGGAACTATTGGATCTATACGATCCGCTGGATAAGCGTTATGAAATGTTTATGGTTGAGAATTATCTTTTGCGTTTTGGTTTTGTTGATAATCAGTATGTTGGTTATATACAAGGTGGTAATTATGGCGAGTATATCGATGGACCATCCACATCTGAAATGTATTTGATTAGTGCCGAGACAAAAGCTCGTGGTGGCGATATTAGTGGTGCCATGTCAGATATAGAGAAAGTACGTATCAATCGTTTTGCTGCAGCAGACTATGCGCCAATGGCCTTACCTTCTGATAAAAAAGCCGCTATTCAAACGGTGATTGACGAGCGTCGTCGAGAAATGCCTTTTACTATAAGGTGGTACGATATCAGACGAATTAATGTAGATTCAGAGACAGATAACATCACTATTCGTCGTAAATTCTACCCATTAAATGATAGTCAGGTGGATATGGAATCTGCACCAATTGATTATGTTATTGAACCAGGCTCACGTTTGTTTGCTCGTCCATTAAACGATGGAGTTATCAATTTGAGTAAGGGTCAAACAACTCAGAATGTGTATTAATAGTGGGAAACTTTTAAATAAAGTAAAATGAAAAAAATTAAATATATACCATTGTTGATAGCTTTTATAGGATTGGCAATTGGATTAAATTCATGTAGTAAAGAAGAAACGTTTTCTAAAGACGATTTTGCTTGGAAAGCTGAAGCATTAACCTTGGTGATGCCAGGCGAATATCGAAATTTCTTTTATGCCACTAATGCAGAAACGTTTATTGTGGACGAATTGGATTTTACGATTTCAGTGTTGCCTGCGAGCAATAATGAATCTGATATAATAGAGAAGTTAGAAGTGTACGCGTATTTTCAGGAAGTTGATGGTACTGAAGAGGTAATGCATGGAGGCGAAACAGGAAAATTATTTAGTACCTATACTGAGCTTCCAGATTTTAGCCAATTTCAAGTGAATGTTACAGTTGATGAGGTATATGAGTTATTTGAAAACGATTTATTAAATACCAATCGTCCAAATAAATTGCTAGCTTCTGACTTGATTGAATTTAAATGGGTAATTACAGATGAAAGTGGTAAGGTGACAGATACCCGAATGAATTGTTCTGGCACTCAATGTCAGTATTTATTTGGTGTTGAAGAAGGTTATGCTTGTCCTAATGATTTGTCAGGTGTGCTCAATTATGAAGTGCTTGCCAAAGGAACTGGTTCATCAGGTTTTGTGGGCAAAACGGGTTCTGTTGAAATTTCAAGAGTTTCATTAAGTGGAGAATATACCATTGATGATTGTCAATTTGGTACTTCATGGAATGGAGGTAAAGTTGCCGCAGGATTATTGGATCAGGATTGTTCAAATTTAATTGTATTGGATGAATATGATGAAACAAAGTGGGAAATAACCAATATAAATGGACCTACTTGTGACATTACTTATACATACTATTATACTGCTAGTTATGATGAATGGGCAACTGTTAGAGTAACACGTGCCGATGGTAAAGATTGGCCTGCTGATATTAGAGGCGAAGGCCCATATTAAGCAAATTATGCTACTATGCCAGCTTGATCTGGCATAGTAGTTTTTACTAATACATGAGTAACGTTGGTTACTTTAAAGCTGATTTCATTCAACCAGTTTAATGCTGCCCACAAGCTATCTTTGTTTATGAGCTTAAAAAAGTGTGTCGCTAAACTAAAATATAAACTTATGACTAAATCATTATTTGCTTTGCTAACAGCGCTTATGTTGTTTGCGAATACGGGTATTGCGCAAAACAATACCTTTAAAATACATGGCACCATTAAAGGTTTGGATTCCGAAAAAATGATGGCCATTATCACCGATGCAGAGGATCCCAATGGCTATCGACGTGAAGAAATTACTGTAACAGATGAGTCTTTTGAGTTTATATCAGAGATTAAAGAAATTACACATGTCACTATTTCTACCGGTGTTGACCGTGTTGTTAAGTGGGTTGGACGAGGCTATATTCCTGTGAAATCATCACTTTTAGCTGTATTTGTTTATCCTGGGGCCGATATTAAAGTAAGTGGTGATATTAGTGATTTTATAAATGCTTATCCTGAAGGTGACGAAATGAATGATGGCTTAGCTGAATTAAATAAAGCTATTTTTCCAGTCATGAATGAGGGCGTTAACTATTCAGTAAAAGCGGCTAAATTGGAAGGCGATGAAAAAGTTGAAGTAGAAAAAAAAGGAGCTGTTCTATCAAATAAGTCCCTCAAAATGAAGGAACAGTTCATTGCTGATAACCCTGAGCTCTTAGCCTCTGTGTGGATGTTATCCGACATGGCATTGCGTAATCAATTACCAATGAGTCGTATAGATGAATTACATGCGCAATTTTCGAATAAGCATAGCCAAACAATGTATTACAAAGAAACAGCAGAGCGTCTAGTAGGTTTTAAAGCCACTAAAACAGGTGAAATAGCGACGAATATCATTAGCTCTAATACACCCGATGGTAAAGTGTTTAATTTAGAGAACTTAAGGGGTAAATATGTTGTGATCGATTTTTGGGGCACATGGTGCGGTCCATGCATGCAAGGAATGCCACACTTGAGAGAGTATTACCTAAAGTATAAAGATAAGTTAGAAGTATTAGGAATTGCCCAAGATAGAGATGTGCAATTATGGAAGGAAGCCATTGCAAAAGAAAAAATGGAATGGTTTAACATCATTAACAATGACAAGAAAAGTGTTGATTGGGTGCTGAAATACAATGTAAGTGGTTTTCCTACTAAATTACTCATTAATCCTGAAGGTGAGATAATCGGTCGATGGGTTGGTGAAGGTGACGAAGGAGAAGGTTTGTACGAGAAACTGGATGAACTCTTATCTGATAAATAAATTATTGATTAAGCTTATTGAAAGCGTCTTAGCTTTAAAGAGCAATTATGACTATTTATTTAATCAACTAAGAAATTATATGCAACAATTGTTTTCAGTATTACTGATTTTATCCGTGATATTTACAGCTTGTAATACACCGGAATTACCTTTAGATGAAAACTCCATTTCCATCAAAGGTCAAATTAAAGGAAGTAAGGATACACCATTCATAGCAGCTTATATCGACACTATCGGCGAGCTCAGGAGAGACACCATTTTTCTGAAGAATGATAAATTTCATTTTACAACAAATTGCATACAAGAAGGTGTGCAAACTATTACTATTTACGCGAGTGGAAATGATTTTAAAGTGACTTTTCTGGGAACTAACAGTTACTTTGTTTTATCTCCTAGTCAAACAAAAGTGAAAACTGGAAAACATTATAAGGTTAATGGCAATTATAGATCGTATTCTACAATGACTTGGAGCGGGAGCGATTATGTGGAACAAAAGTCTGAATACAATCTTCGATTACAGACTCTTACCATTAAAAGAGATTCATTGTTTGCATTATGGAATCGTTACAATGAAGATGACTATAATGCACTTGTAACTCCCACACTTGATGTCGTTAAGAATCAAATTCGAGCCCAAACAGATCTTTTTATACAAGACCATTTAGACTATGAATTTTCAGTTGAATTGATTTTAAAGTATTATAGTTCGGATGTAGTTAAGTTGGAAGAATATTGGAGTCAGTTAAACAATGATACAAAAAAAACGTCATCTGGGATACAGATGTATGAGAAAATAGAGTTGGCAAGAAAAATAGAAGTAGGTGCTACTGCACCCGATTTTACCTTAAAAGATAGTCAAGGCAAAGATATGGTTTTGTCAGCATACAAGGGTAAGGTTGTATTGCTTGATTTTTGGGGTGCGTGGTGCTTGCCTTGCAGGGCCACTCATCCTTTTTTAATAGAATTGCATAAAAAATATAATAAGCAGGGATTTGAAATTTTAGGAATCGGTAATGGAAGTAGTGTAGAGCGGTGGCAAAAAGCTATTGAAGATGATAAAATCAAGATATGGCGCCATGCTTTTGCATCAGGAATAAAGGATTATGATATTTTTAAAACATACAATATCACTGCATTTCCAACAAAGATTCTAATTAATAAAGCTGGAGTTATTACAAATGTGTTCATTGGCGATGATCATCAGGAAGATATGATAATTGCTTTAGAAAAGGCACTGTAAATTAATTTGATTGGGCAATAAACTCTAGTGTTTCTAGGGTAATCATCGCTTCAGCTAGCGTAAAGTAAAAATAAAAATTTAAAAACAGATTAAGATGAAACAATTATTGATAATACTTTTAGCCTTTGTGCTTTTTGTTCAATGTAAACAGGATGGTGTAATTATTAAGGTGAAAATAGTGGGTGATCCGACAGAGACCTTTATAATGTATCATTTGGTTGATGAAGATTATAAGATAGATACACTTTATGTTGATGATAAGCAATCACTTGTTCTTACATTAGGTAATAACGATTTGGAAGAACTTAGTTTTAGATATGGCAGAACAATTTTAAAACCGGTTGTCAACATCGGTGATGAGATGGAGATTTTTCTTCAAAAAAACGAA
This sequence comes from uncultured Carboxylicivirga sp., assembly GCA_947503525.1. GTDB lineage: Bacteria > Bacteroidota > Bacteroidia > Bacteroidales > Marinilabiliaceae > Carboxylicivirga. The sequence continues at coordinate 573,635 of CANNEA010000003.1, forward strand.
CAAACGGTTGATGTAAGTTATAAGGGTGATGGTGCTTTAGTAAATAATTACAAGCTTGATCGTGAAAAGGAATTGGGATATGGACTTTCACGTCAATTGTACGGTAATAATCAAGCGACTCAGGCTTTTACAATGTATAATAGTAAGCTGGATTCAATGCATACTTCATGGTTAACAAAATTAGAAGAGCTGGGTACAAAGGATTTTAATTTCTTAGAAGCTGAGCGTAAGTATCTGAATTATTATTTTATCTATGTAAAATCAGTATATCCTTGGTATATGACTCGTCAAACTGGTAAGCCATTCGACGCTGATAAAGATTACAATGAATTTATAAATGATGTGCTAGAAGATAAGGAGGATGAGCATGTGGAAATGTATAAAAACATTTTCGACCAAAAAGTTAGTTGGTATGTTGCAGTAAAACGTGAACAATATGAGTTAGGTGATTCAGCAGCTATCGTAGAATTGAAAACGATTAATCGTGTTATTCAAAGTTCTGATTTGAAAAACAACATGCTTTCAAGAAGCATGGGAAATTATTTGTCGTTTAGTGTTAATAGCCTCATACAGGAAACATATGATACTTATCTGAGTTTTTGTACAAATGAAGAACAAAAACAGCGCATAGCAGAGCTATTCAATAATGCTAAGAAACTACTGCCTGGCCAACCAGCACCTGATTTTGATATGTACACTAAGGAGGGTGAAAAGGTAATGTTAAGCGATTTCAAAGGTAAATTTGTTTATTTCGACGTTTGGGCAACATGGTGTGGTCCCTGTAAAGCTGAAATACCACATTTGGCTGTTCTTGTAGAGGCTCTTAAGGATGAGAAAGATGTTGAAATAATAAGTGTTTCAGTTGATTCAGATCATGAGGCATGGGTTGAGATGATTGAAGAAGATCAACCACAGTGGAAACAGTTTATTGTTAAAGATGCTTTTGGTTCTGCCTTAACTAAGCAATATAATATTAGTGGAATTCCACAATTTGTGTTAATTGATCCTGAAGGTAATATTGTTGATGTACAAGCAGCTAGGCCTTCAAATCCAAACCTTCTAACAACTTTAAAGACATTATTGTCAGAGAATTAATTGAATCGGGATTGGTTAAGTAAAGCACCTCACAACGATCATTGATTGGTTGTGAGGTGCTTTTTTATTTATCACTGTTATGGGTATTATACCTCTAAATTCAAACGACGCCAGTGTAATGCCGTAACATTATCAACTGGATTTTTAATATTATTAAAACTTTTTAGTGCTATAGTTGTTTGAATTATAGCTTTATAAGCTATAATTCTTAGGATCTTATTCATTAATAAAAAATAAATATCATGAAAAACTGGATGCTCTTATTATTGGCAGTTGGCCTACTAATGTCATGTAGTAATAATGACTCAGAACCAAAGCCAGACCCGGAAATGGAACAAGCTAAATTGACGGCATTTAATTATTTGCCTGTAAATTTTGCCATTGACTGGCATGTGAATGACAAAGAATATCAAACAAATCAAGCCTATGCATATGGTGGTGGGGCAACGGTTATGTGGGAACAGGGGAGCAACAATATTAAATTAGAAGTACTTAATACTTCTGATAAATCATTGGTGGTATCCGACCTTGAGACATTTGATAATGATGAGGAGTATATTGCTATCGCTTTTGGTTCATTCGCTGAGCCTGAGTTAGAAGTTCTTGAAAAAGACTTGACTCCGCCTGCATCAGGTAAAGTGCGTCTGCGTTTTTTTCATGCCTTAGATGGAGTTGGTGCTGTGGATATATACATGGGAGGTGAAACAGCTGATTTTAAATTAGTGAGCGATTTAGAGTATGAAGATGACAGTGATTATATGGATGTTGATTCAGATAAAGTATCCGGGCAAGTCGTTTATACACCAACTGGTGTAATGCCAAACGAACAAACAGATGTTTTGCGTTATTCAGGTAATGAAAGTAGCGAGGCTGATAAAATATATACGCATATTCTGGCTCCTAAAATTAGTGATTTTAGCAAGGCTGGTGTCTTTATTGTAAATCATTAAGTATTTCTGTAATTAAAAGACATAGCGAATATGCATCTCAGCCTCATTCTTCGGAATGGGGCTTTTTTGCTTAAGTTAGTAATTGTTAGTCCGTAGATTCAATGATTTTATCGATGGAGGAGGTAAAACTTCCAATGGGGCACCAGAAATTACCAATGGGCTGCTTGGTATTACTAATTGGGTCGGTAAAATTGTTAATGTGAAGCTAATTTTTTGTAATTGACATTTTAAAATTAGTATTGGGATATGAAAAAGTCCCGAAGGGAGCATGTTACCAGCCTGGGGACAAGTAAAATCAAGCCATTTGATTTTTAGTTATTGATGTGTTTTTCCCGCCTCACGCACAAGCTAGCGTGGAATCGTAGATCAGCGCAGCTAATTGTAATCCGAGTTAAAACAAAAAATTAGCAGCGTTATTAAATTGACTTATAATTTTATAAGCTGTATTGAGTGTCACCGATTACAAATCGGCGCCAGCAGTGGCTTAGTTAATTATATCGGTAATCCTTTATTGTATCATTTCAAATGAAAAATATATCAAGCCTATGGAAGTTGGTTTTTACCACTTGGGACGAACATGTTTGAATACATTCAGAATACATTGGAGTATTGTTGCTAGTGATAAAACAATGCTTAATACACATCTAATGTAGGCTTAATATTAAGGCAAAATACAGGTGTTACCTTCATAGTAAAACTCCGTGTTATGAAAAGGAAAGGGATAATTACATTGGTTGTTGCATTATGTTTGAGCTGTTTGGGAGCTTGCTCTTCAGATTCGGACATAATTACGGATAAGGATTTTCTGTATGAAACTTTGACAAAAGGATCCTGGCAAATTGAGTTGCATCATTCGCTTAGCAAACGTAAGCTTGAGCATCCAAAGATAAAGCTAACATTTTCGGAACTTGGAAAGGTCAAGGCAAATCATGGAAGTCATTTATCAGACATTTGGATTGAAGGTGAAGGAGCCTATAGCTTAGTTTACGATAAGTTTGAACGTACAGGTGGTAATTGGGAGGCTGATGAGGAATCTGATGACATGGTTTTTGGATCGATGAAAGATGAAGAGGAGCTTTTTCTGTCACTTGCTTTTGGTACAAAAGAGCTATTGCTTTTTAATCACCGATGGAAAGTAAAGGATTTTTCATCCACTTTGGTTGAGTTGAGGGCTAATGATCTATCATTACGTTTAAGTAAAAGCGATGATTTGAATTCGATAGATAAGTAACAGATATTTGGCTAAACATCCGTTACTCATTTTCTACTCGAATCACCTCGACTGGTTTGTATTTGATAGTACTTGACTAGAGCGCTCAACTTATTCTTAGATAGCACTCAAGGTATTTGTCATGTGCTGTTTTCAAATTTTGAAGGCATTTACTAATCATTCTTAGTAAAATAGCCTTGATTAGATATTGATTTGTCGCTTACAACAATACTGGCTTTTTTAAACCAAACTTCTGTATAGTTTCCGGTTTCGTATTGTTTTTTCAAATCACCATTAAAAGTTTCAGCAGCCGAACACCAGTTTTTATTTACTTCCGGTGATTTTCCATTGGTTTGGTTGTATGCACCTAATTTAAAGAATAAACCTTCCTCAGAATAAGCATTTGAACGTTCGGTACCATCCTGACCAATGGTTACAAACAGCTTCTGTGTTTGCAATGGCAAATCCTCTTTTGTTAGGTAGTCCGATTCGATTAAGTTTTTAGTAAAGCTAACTGTTTCATGCCCTTTACTGGTAAAAGTCAGATACATAATGCCATCTTCTTTAACTTCTATTTCATAAGAAAACTCTTCGCCTAAGGCAATGCCATCTTCAGGTTCTTGGGGGTAGGTACTTTCTGCACTTCCAACCGTTGAAAAGTCATTGCCCCAAACAGCAGATGAATAGTCCCATCTTTTCGAGTTATCGTCCCCGGAAGTATTGATCTCGTAATGCCAGAAAACAGATCCTAAGGTATGCCCGGGGAATTTCTTGTAGAATATTTTAAGCGGTTCGTTCTCGTGTCCATCGGCACTATGTATTTGTCCGACAACAACGGAATATGAAGCCGCCACTCGAGCATCTCCTGTGGCTGAGACATTCATAACTTTTAGGCTTGCCGATAATTTAGCAGGTGTTTCAGCCGACCATTTTTTTAATTGCGCCAATTCGGTTCTGCAGTTGTTTGATGTGCCGTGTGTGTCGCCCGCATTGGGAGCTTTAAATACGACCCAATCTCCTGTTTTATCCGTTTGGGTATAAAAATAGTCTGGATGTTCATATTTGTTAGCAACTCCTGCGTTTGAGCCATCCCCAAGTATGAGATTCCAATGATCAAAAAATGGAATGACTTCACTCGCATACTTTGTTGTGACAAGCTTTGTTTTCTCAGTTTTTTTTGGACTGTTTGAACAGCTATTTAAAACTGCAAAAAGACTTAAAACAGTTGCCAATATTTTAATTGTTTTCATTTTCATAATTTATGGAATTGCAAATCAAATTTTAACTACATATTGTAAACGCCACCATTAATATCTAGTGTAGCACCGGTAATGAAACCATCATATTCAGACGCTAAATACAATACCGCTCTGGCGACATCATCGGCATTACCAGGGCGTTGAATAGGGATACCTTCAATTGTTTTTGCTGCTGATTCTTTTGATGTATGCGTATCGTGAAACGATGTACCCAGAATAAGACCGGGAGCAACAGCGTTTACCCGGATGCCTTTAGGACCTAATTCGGAGGCTAAGGCTCTGGTAAATGTTAGGATAGCGCCTTTGCTTGTTGAGTAAACCAATGAGCCGGGATGCCCACCTTTACGACCTGCAAGAGATGCCAGGTTGACAATGCTACTGTTTTCATTTTTTTCCAAATAAGGAACGGCTGCACGGGTAACAAACATCATAGATGTAAGGTTAATATCCATTACCTTGTGCCAGAACTCCGTCTCCATTTCGTTTAACATCTTTCGAGCAACAAGAGAACCGGCATTATTAATTAGGATGTCTAAACTACCAAGAGCTTTTATGCTTTTCTCAAGCAATGTATTTGCATCCGTTTCATTTGTTAAATCGCCCCCAATAACAACAGCTTTCTGACCTTTGCTAATGGCATATTCTTCCAGTTGTTTTGCTTTATCTGCACTTGAAAAATAATGAATAGCAACATTTGCACCACTATCAATAAGATGCTTAGTGATTGATTCTCCAATGCCTTGAGCTCCTGCCGTTATGAGCACATTCTTGTTAGCTAATTTATCGTTCATTATATTTAATTTTTTAAGTTTGCTCAATTTCCTATTCTATGTAATCTGATAATTTAGTGAAGTGTTTTTGCATCATCTTTTTTGCAAGTTCAGCATCATTTGCTTCTATGGCCAAATAGATGTTTTCGTGCTTTTCAATTTCTGATACTACTTTGTCTCCCTTACATACGGTGTCTTTATCGTAATTTGTTAAGATTGGAGGCGTAATTAAAAGCATTAAGCTTAACATGGTACTGTTTTTACATGCTTTAGCTATGGCCAAATGAAATAACAGATCTTCTTCCAGATAGTCTTCTCCTAAAGTTAATTTTGTCTTATATGCTGTGAGAGCCTTTTCTATATTTTTTAAATCATCCGAGCTTCTTCGTTCAGATGCCAAACAAACGATCTTTAATTCCAAACTTATTCTGGTTTCAACCAACTCGGTAAATGAAGGCGTGTCAAGCGATATAATTTCATCAATCATACCGTTAAATCCAGTCAATCCAATATTTAAAACAGTGCCGCTTTGCGCCATCGATTTTAGCACCCCGTAAAATTCTAGTTTACGTATAGCTTCTCTTATTTGATTTCTGTTAACTCCAAACTTTTCAGACATCAACCTTTCGGAAGGTAACTTTTCTCCAACTTCAAGATTTCGTGTGTTGACCAAATCCCTTATTTTAGAGATAGTATCATTTTGCAAGAATTTCTTATCGTCTTTATCTATTAAACTAATCTTCATTTAAATTGAATGCTTAAAGGTTATCTGTAGGTTTTGTTATTCTAAAAATACTCTGTAAGTGCTATTACTCCATTATAAGATATTACTAGTGAAAAGAATAATGCTGCAAAAAGACCAATATTAACGCCCATGCCTGTTGCGTATCCTTTCATTACTTTTTTGTTATTGACCAATAGGATAATACCCAGTATTACTGCCGGTAAAACAAATACATTAAATACCTGCGAAAGAATTTGAATCTCAATAGGGTTGGCTCCAAAAGCAGGGCCGATTAAAGCAACTAAACAAGCCACAAATGTTACAATTCTAAATTGCTTTGAATTGGTATCCAACTCTCCCGATTGGTAATCGGCCAATAACAAAGGAGCAATTAAAAGACAGGGAAAAATGGAAGATAATCCGGCGCTTAAAGCACCAAAAAAGAAAATGGTTACCGCCCATTTTCCGGCAACAGGCTCTAATGTGGAGGCCATATCCAAAACATGGTTGACTTCTTTCCCTTCATAAAATAAGGCGCCTGCCGATACGGCCATAATAATCCCGCTAATTACAAATATTAAAATGGCTGCGCTTATCGAATCATTTTTTTGCTGCTTTAAATTTTTAATGCTCCATCCTTTTCCTTTTACAAACAGCGGTCGTGATAAAAATGTGGCTGCAGCCATCGTTGTACCAACAAAGGCAGCCACCAACATTTTACCTCCAGGCACATCAGGAATAGTCGGTATTAATCCTTTGACTACATCAATGGGTAAGGGTTGTACAAATACCAGTGATAGTATAAATGAAAACCCCATTAAACTTACAAAGATGACTAGGATTTTTTCGAAGAAAGTGTACTTACCAACTAATAAAAGCAGGTAAAATACCACAATAATAACAATGGCAATTGTTAGAACTATGCCGTATTTATGCATGCTTAAATCAGCAAAATTGACGGCTAATATTTCATAAATAATATTGGAAGAGATCCCGAGTATTCCCATTAAAGAATTCCATTGACCAAATGTGATTCCAATAATAATCAGGATAGCTAAAGCTTTACCATACTTTAAATGTTTCCTAAATCCATAGAGAGCCGTTTCGCCAGTGATTAATCCATAATTTCCGTAGGTAAACATTAATACACCAGAGAACATACAACTTAAGAGCAACACCCAAAGTAATTGCATATTGAATTTACTTCCGGCAACAATCATAGAGGTTACACTACCAGTACCTATGGTATATCCGATGGCAAAAATCCCAGGGCCAAATCCTAAAATGATCGCTATAATTTTCTTTAATAAAGATGTATTTCTCTTAGTGCTATCCATGTATAAGGTATTTATTTGTTGAATTCTTTCCAGTTGGTATGATAGAATTTTCCTGAGATATCCTTTTTTTCTTGGAAGCCATGTCCTCCAAAAGGATCTCTTTGTGCTTGTAATTGATTCATTGCTAACTTATTTAAACTATAAAGCCATCAAGTTGATTCTCATTATTAAGTGCCTCAGTTTTAGATACTATTTAATATGATTTTCGGTTTCAATCTAACATTGTTTAAGTCGTTAATAGAGTCTGTTTTAATTGGGTATCCAATTTGGGTAACCAGTTTGGATGCCCAAATGTACATTATATTTTAGAATAAAAACAAAAGTTTCGTAGAAATAATATTCAAAAACAGATGGGAAAGAGTAGGCTTAGCTAAAATAAATCAAGCAAGTACAGCGGATAGCGTACCTGTTCAGTTCACTTAAAGTTCAATTTTATTCAAACTCCTTACTGTTTTGATTAATCTTAATGATCAAGGTTTTCAAACAAAACGGTAGTTTGCTGATATGAGCTGGTTCGAATTTAGTATTATCGTTTTTTTAAGCGGCGGGGAGGGGGGAAGAATAAAAAAATGGCTATGTCGAACCATATTTCCCGTTATGTTTGCACCTCCTTATCTTGGAGATATTTCTTCTTTTACCACTTTGTAAAGCATGAGGGTATAAGTGTTGTCGAACTTTGTAGCTATTCATTATCAAACCGATCTAGGGATGATTCGATCTATAAGCTTTTTCTACTAAGTTTTCCGCCATTACTTATACAAAATGTTAAATGCGTTTTTATATTAGTACCACTTCTTTCTTTTGAAGTATATTATCATTCCTACTAATACAATTAATATTATTGCCCAAACACCAAAATAACCCCATTTCCAGTTTAATTCTGGCATATATGAAAAATTCATCCCGTAAATACCTGCAATAAAAGTTAAAGGGATAAAAATTGTGGATACAACAGTTAAAGTTTTCATAACTTGATTCATTCGGTGTCCTTGTATCGAAAAAAATAAATTTGAAATACTTTCAAGTCTGACTTCTATTTGTTCACAATCATCAATTAAAGAAAGGCAAAGGTCTTTTAGCTCAAAGAAATATTTTATATGTCTCTCATTAACAAATGAAAACTTTTCTCTCTCAATCCTTACAACAAACTCTTTTATTGGAATAATAGTTTTTTTTATTTGGTGTACTTGTCGCTTAAAAAGTTCAGCGGAATTAATAATTTCAGGCGAAGGATCTTTACCAATGTCAATTTCAAGAGTTTCACTAATATTATTTTCAATGTCATTTATAGTGGTAAAATAATTGTCAAGTATGGATTCAAGCAATAAAAACAATAAGTAATCAGAACTTCGCTCTCTAACTATTCCAATGTCTTTTCTTAAACGTTCTCTTATGTGATTAAAATAGTCCGCTTTTCGCTCTTGAAATGAAACCAGATAATTTTGCCCCAAAATAAAACTAAGTTGTTCTTGTTCTATTATGGAATCACCTGATGGAATAATTGATTTTAATGTAAAAAACCAATAATCATCAAACTCTTGAAATTTTGGCCTTTGATTGACATCCAAAAGGTCTTGAATAGCTAAATTGTGTATGTTGAGTTTAGAGCAAAGCGTTTTAATTTTTTCAGAATCATGAATTCCATGTACATTCAACCAATTGTAATTTTCATTAAGAGAAAATTCTTTAAAGTCAGCAATTTTAAAATCTGGATTTTCCAAACATTCTGACTTATTGTAAACAAATAGTTGAGCAGTTAATTCCTCAACCTGTTTAACACCTGTAAAGGTCGGCTTTGATGGATTTACTTTTTTCCTATTTAGCAGGTTGGTTATCATTTTCTAAGTCTTTTTTATAAACAATTGTCCTGTATGGAAATGGAATTTCAATCCCTTCCTTGTCAAATCTCTGTTTTATTGATTTTAAAAGGTCACATTTGAGAATGAATGCATTGTCATTTCCATTAGACCAAATATAAGCTTTTAAGTCTACCGAGAAATCCGATAGAGAGATGACACGAATAATAACACAAGGCTCATTTTTAGCAATTTCTTCTTTACTTCTATTATCAATTAGCAAAGGGTGTTTTTGTGCTTCATCGCGGATTATATGTATGGCATGGTCAATATTGGAATCATAACTAATTGAGAATTCTACATGTTTTCTAATTCTTTCATCTTGGATATTGCTATTGATGATAGTTTCTTCACTAATCACACTATTTGGAATTATTATTCTCCTATTTTCATAATCCTTGATTAGTGTATGCCTCAATGTTATCTCTTCAACAACTCCTTTTTGTCCATCTTTAAACTCTATGATATCCGATATTCTAAATGGTTTAAAAATTAAAATAAAAATTCCACTAATGATGTTAGAGAAAGCTTTTTGCGAAGCAAATCCAACAACAATAGCAATTATTCCTGCTCCTGCAAAAAGGGCTGTTCCAATTGATTTTAAATACGGGATTTTATAAAAAATAAAAATTATTGCTGATGTGTAAATTAAAAACCCTACGGAATTTTTAATGAAAGAAAAGTTAGTAGGGTCAGTTTTCAATTTCTTTGCATATTTGGTAATAAATACGCTTAATAACTTCCTTAAAACTAAGGATAAAATAATCGCAACCACTAGGGTTATGGCTACCAATAAAATGTAATTAATTGTGTCTTTATTCATGGCATTTGTCTCTTTATAAATTTACAATTTCTATGTAATACTAAGTACTACATGAATTATATTTTTTAGCCTTTCCATAGTTAGCTTGTATGTAGTTATCTATTTCAGTAATCAATATTGTTGTATTACACTTAAAATGCTTAAATAGGCCACATATAGATCGTAATGAAGTGAATGCATCATAATCCTAATTTTGGCACTAGGATTATCAGATGTGTAATCGATAAAAGCATGAACAGATAAGGGGAAGGCTACATTATATAATGATCACAACTCTTTATCAATAAGGCCCAGAATGGCATTAATTTCATCTAATGCCCTATTATAAATTTCATCTTTTTCTCTCATAATATCGGAAATGATAATAAAGTAATTTTGAAATTGGTATTTAAAAAGTAAGTCCTCATTTTCAACCTTTATTGAGCGCAAACGAATTATTTTATTCAATTCAGGAAAAATGATTTTTATAATTTCAAAATGAGCTTCCTCTATCTTGTTGATATAGATGTATATCTCTTCCAGTCTTTGAAGCCCTTCAATTACTTCTTGATTGTTTAATAATTTAATTTCACCGCTGTTAACCAGTGATTGATAGGTATTTGTTTCCTGATGAAAATCAGAATATTCAAGAAGATTAACAGCAATTATTCCAAGAGAATCAAGATTACTTCTGTCATTATTTTCAATAAGCTCAATCGCATATTGGTATTGCTCATAATAAAACTGATTGAAATTTATATTGTTGCTAATGACTTGAGTATCTTCAAGTAGTTGCCTTTTAATATTTGAATAATAGTTAAGTTCTTCCTGAAGTTTGATTCTGCTTTGATTCCAGTTATTAATTGTTAATGCGATTAGTATTCCAATAACAACTAATACTATTTCACCAATCGCATATTTCAGATAAGGAATTGTCTTACCATCCGAAAGAAAGCTTTGCCGAATTTTCCGAAAGAATTTCATTCCAAATATTTTTTACTAAATATATCCAAGGTTAGGTGTAACCAACATTTATTTAGTCAAGTTACTGATAAGCATAGTTTAATTTGCTAGAACAACAATAAATAATTATAAAAATACGAATAGAATTAATTTTTCATGATTACTTTTTAGTTCAGTTTCCGTGTCTGTTTGGGCTATAATGTCATTAATCTCTTTAATGGCTTTTTGACAGATAGGGTGTTTACCTTTAGTTAAATACTCATATTTCTTATAGCTTGTATTTGTGCCGCTATATTTAAAAATTCAGCTATGTATACTAATTGTTATACTTATGCGCTTAGCACCCTATTGTTTATGAATTACACACATTTGTTTTATCTTTTCCACTCCATTAAAAACTCATTTTCACCTGTTTCTTCTTCTTTATTTTCAAACATTATCTCAAAACCTTGACTCTTGTAGAAATCAACGGTTTTTATATTTTTCTTGTATACTTTAAGTTGAATCGTCGTCCTTGTGTCTTTTACAAAATTCAGGAGTTTTTTACCTATTCCTTTACCTTGAATTTTATTATCCACAAAAATTGCTGCTAAAAAGTTTTCAACCATAGAAACAAATCCAGCAATTTTTTTATCATCAATAGCTAAGTAGGTTTCAGAGTTTGGTAAATATTTATTAGCCATAGCCTCCTTATTTTTATTCCAGTAATCTCTTGGAATAAAATCGTGAGCAATTACAGAAGCTTTATACCAAAGCGCTACTACTGTTTCAATATCTTTAGGAGTTAATTTTCTTATTTCCATTTACAATCCTCAGTTTACAGAGTGTCCTTCTTATATGAATACTAACGGTTTATTCAAGTGTCGTTCGGGATTTAATGTACGAACTTTAAATACTGCACAGAGCCATAGTGTTGTATTTGTTTATATCTTTTATTTTTCACAAGCCAATTGTAAATTATGGTCACCTTATGCAACTAATAAAATCATCATAAATGCGATTTGGCTTTGCTCATCGAAGCCACAAGCCATACAAAACCAGTCAGCTTATTTATGTTTACTAAGTTATCATTTTTCTAAAAATAATCTATAGGGGTGGGGTTATTAGGATGTTTGGCAGATGGCTTATTTCTTCATGCTTGGCTTCTTTATGTGCTTTATGGTAAAGCATATTAATCAACTTGAAGTGATTTTTAGCCTCTTGAGTACTTTCAGGGCAATTGATCACCATAATTTAAGCATCAACAGATAATGCGCAGAATATACGCGAGGTTTGGAAGCATTAGTATTTGTCAATCCAATAATTTAAGACTTTCCAAGGCCGCCTCATCATTTGGATTGTACAAGAGTACTTTATGATACAAAACCTTTGCCTCACGAAATTTTTTAAGATGAAAATTAGTGTGTGCAAGCATCAGGAGCCCATCATAATCAAAAGGGAAGAGGTTTACGACTTTTGAAAAATACTTTTCGGCTTCATCATAGCTCTGCTGATAAAAATAGACGGAACCTAATTTATAGAGAGCACTTGTATTATTTGGTGCAGTCGATAAAATCTCCTTATATAGTATTTTAAGCTCTTCCATATTACCCAGAGCATAAATGGGGTAAGCTTTGCCAAACTTTGGTTCAATGGCAAAAGGTTTAAGCTCAATGGCCATTTGATAATAGCTCTTGGATTCCATTAGTTGACTGGCTAAATAGGATAACCACCCTAATCGTAAATTACATTCATAAGAATCTTCTTTATAAGCGGCCTTTAATACTTTTATTGCTTCCTCATATTTATATTCAGCTTCCAGTTCGTAACTCGATTCAAAAGCAAGGTTTAATTTATTGAAATTTCCGTCTTGCGCATTTAATTGGCTGCAAAATGTAAATGCCAAAATAATTCCAAAGGATCTTATTAGAGTTTCCATATAATACCTCCTGAAAACATTAGGTTAGTATAAGTATGTTGATTGTATTGTTGAAGCATATTTAAGTTCTTCAACTGACCCGATATACTCGTAAAATACCCTAAACTTAATACATAAGTTGTATTCATATCTTTGGACAAAATATAATTTCTAAGGTTGAGTATATTCTGGCTTTGTTCAATACTGTTATAAAGTACGCCATCATTGATATCGTATAAATTACCGAAGTTGGGAAATAAACCTGAAGCCTCTATCCACCACGATTTATTAACTTTAAAACCCAGTAGGTGTTTATGTATAAACTTGCTTTCTTCTTGATTTTCGGCACTTTGTTTTTGGTAATAGCCATCAAGGCTATAGTATAGATTAAGATTTCCTTTGGGATACCATGTAAAATGACCTCCATATTGCTCTTGCTGGGCACCATTAGCTTGTCCATAGGCATAGGAAATACCGAGTTGTATCATTTTAAGGTCTTGTTGAATTTTGGCTGAATAAAAGGTGTAGGATTCAGTATAAGAATTGCTTAGCTGATTTGAGGATGGTATACTGAGCTGAGTATAATTAATGCTTGGGATTATTCGTGTTCCTTTGAATGGGGTAAATTGTAATTGACCATTATAATTCCATTGATGTACACTTTGTCCTATAATTTCATATACACTTTGATTGTCAAGCCAAAAGGCATCTTCATTTTTGTATAGATAATTCAGTGTATGGTTCAAAAGCATTGTTTTACCAATGCGATGCGAGATCAGACCGCTTGTTGTATGAAAGTAATTGGTGATTTTTTGTAATCCATCTATTGTCGGAATAAGTCCATCTGAGATATTCGTTTTAACAGTATTGGTCTGTCCTTGGTTATAAGTGTAAAACAATGCTAAAGTTACAACTCCTCTGTTGTATTTCTTCTTTAATGCGGGGTATTGACTATGATTTAAATGTTTAGAACGAATTAAAGCATCGTTGTACCTACCACCATATTCATAACACTGTAAGAGGTAGCTAAGTGCAATATCATTATTATTAAATTGTAATGCCTTTTCGTAATGAGGAATGGCTGCACGATAGTTGTTAGTTATAAAATAGGCATAGGCCATTCTCATGCGCAGGTAATAGTAATCGATACCACTTGCCATTGCAGAACGCCCTTCGCTTAAAAGCTCACTCCATTCACCATTCATATATAAGGCATAGGTGCTTGAATCTATTTCTGCAAAGCTTTTGGTTGATTGACTCATCAATTGTGGAGCGGTAAAGCACCAGAGAAATAGCAATAAACCACATGTTTTCACATGATTCACTTTTATCGTAAAGGCAAATAGCGACTTATTATTGCTGGGCTTCCTCATCATTATTGATTGGTTCTAGAATAACTTTTTGATTCTTATGATAGAAAGATATTTGTTGTATTCCTGTTTTTTCAATGAATAGGCTGCACTTACTTTCTTTAATGGTTTTCGCAATGAGTTGATTAGAACAAGTAGAATATAATCGTATTTGTGAAGTCTCGAAGACATCATCTTTCGAATCATAGTTCATTGTAAAAGTTGTTTTAACCAGTCGGGTAAAGGGGCTAATAAAATCGTAAAACCATAAAAAGACAGCTGGATAATTATAGAATACCGGAATGGTATCACTTAGCGTATTATCCTTATAGTAGCTTTTTTGGACTTTAAATACGCCAAGGAATAATTTGTGCAATAATGCATCTTTCGGACCTTCATAATAGGTAAAGAGAAAGGATTCAGAGTCGGAAATATAATAGGCTTTGGCCTTGCTTTCGATACAATGAAAATAAGTTTCGTTATTGGAATTGATAGCGATGTGCCATTCAAGCTTTTTTGTTTTGTTATGCCCCTTTACCGTAAAAGATAGTATTTGTCCGGGTACAAAATGGAAGGCATTTTCCAATAAAGCATGGTTTTCTGTATTTGCAACATGTTCATTTTCTTGAGGAATAGAATAGGACTGAACCAGCTCCTTTTTATCATGAATTGTCAGGTAACTGCTCACAGGAGTATACATGGTGCTTGAACCAATAAAAGGGTGTGGCTGAACCTGGAAATGCAAATGGGGGTATGGCGAACGACCTGAATTACCACACCGCCCGATGATTTGTCCAAAACTGACTTTTTCCCCTTTCTTGACAACAATAGAGTCTTTCTTTAAATGACTAAGTTTAGTATAGGTATAGTCACTGTGTTTAATAACGATGGTATTACCCCAGTTCTGCTTGATATTAACGTCACCGATAGGATTGTCTTCAATGCCATCAAGAACTTCTTCAATAGTGCCTTCCGCTGGTGCTATCACCGGTTTGTTATAACAAAAGTAATCTTCCAAAATATGACCTTCATTCTTAAACTGCAACCCTGATTTATTACAAATAATAAAATCCCATGCATAACGAAAGTCACCCTGATGGGTGTGTTCTCCATTAAAACCTTGCGATACCTTCCACACACCCATAAAAGGTAGCTTTAATGCTATATATTGTTGATGCTTAAAACGTATTTGATGATTGATATAGGTATAAAGGTTTTTTTCTGGCTTATTGTATTGATAAAGCACCTCTGATAATTTCTGATTGTAGTTCACCCTGTATTTTAAGCTATACAGAAATAACAAAACAATGATGTTGAATGGCAAAGAATAAATGGCCAGGTGGAAATACAGAAATATAGAACTAAAACTGATGGAGAGAATGGCCACCAAAGGCACCAAAATAATTACACTCAAATATGAACGCGTAGATGGTACCAGAAAAAAACCACCTATTGCTATGGATGTGAGTATATAATTAAAGCCAATGTAGCTGTATTCGATCATCGTAATGTTAGCCTCAATGGAACTGTAAAACAGGTAGGCGATAAAGAAGCCAATTAAGGATAAGGAAAAGGCGATGCGGCTAAAAAACAATAGCCCCAGGGAAATCAGAAAGCCAACTAATACATTATATTGAAATAATATGGCACTTAAGGAAACGAAATAGCCTTTAATAAAAGGTGGTATACTGGCTGCATTGAAATATTCATATACCTTCACCAAGGAATGACCTCCAACCACATACAACTCGTTCATGGTATATATACCTCGTTCACTAATGCCTAAAGCCTCAAATTGTTTGGTTGCAATGGTAAATGTCCAGATAGACAATAAAAAGGGAATGCTGAGGTAGGGAAGATGATATTTGCCAACGATACCTTGCAGACTAACAGAAATGAGTAAGGTGAAAATGCCGGACAGTACTACAATTAATACCAGATGCCAGCTTAAGGCATAATAAATGCCTAATCCTAAACCCACTAATAAAGCATTAAATCCATATAAACCTTTCGAAATAGTAGCTTTGTCCAGGTTAAAAGTAAATGCAGTGACTGATGTAGTTAATACAGCCAAAAGTCCCATCAGACCAGTATATATATCAATGAATGAGACCAAAAAAATCAATAAGGCAAAGGGCTTATAACTTGAAAAGAAAACCTGCGAATAACTGTTTAATAAGCTATCAATAAAAAAATGCTGGTTATTTATAATATGTGATTTAATGCTTTGCATATTGATATTGTATAATGGCTACTATCCAAACTGTCATTTAGACTTTACGATATTATAAATCGTGTTTCACCAGATGTTCAGGTACCTTATCCAAGGCATTCATGGTGGAGTGATCTTCATTTTGTCGAATGATATGTGTATTGCCCTCGGTATCTATCATCACCACCTTTGGCCGGTATTTAATAAACTGCAACCATTGACTCATGTTGTAGGCTCCGATTCTACTGATTACAACATGATCACCTTTATCTAATAATGGAAACTTAATGGCTTCTCTTACAACATCAATATTCATGCAAAGCGGACCATAAATAGTTGTATCTTCCAATTGAACCGGAGTTTCTTTAGTTGGTACCACATAGTGTTCGTACCAAAATGACGTAAATAGTAGGTTTAAACCTATATCAATTACCAATGCTTTACGTCCATCCGGCAGAAATTTATTAGCTAAAACCGTGCCGGCCAAATAACCTGCATCATCAATTAACGCCCTTCCGGTTTCCAAGATCAAAGTTGGCATTCGATCATATTTGATATCCGAATTTTGTAAGGCTGTTGTAATGGCTTCAGCATACTCATCAAAAGTAGGACAGGTGTCAGAGCCAGGAAGATAAGCACCTTTAAGCGTATTCTTTGAGGCAAAACCACCGCCCAAATCAATGTATTGAATATGATGATTGTATTTGTGTTCGATGCGAACTGCCAGATAGGCCAGTTTTTCTGCTGCTATCGCATAGGCACTTGGCGCCATTATATACGTGCCAATATGGGTATGTAATCCCATTAATTCCATAGCAGGTTCTTGCATAATCTTATTAATCATTGACCATGCTTCGCCATTCTCAAGGTTTAATCCAAAGCGAA
This sequence comes from uncultured Carboxylicivirga sp., assembly GCA_947503525.1. GTDB lineage: Bacteria > Bacteroidota > Bacteroidia > Bacteroidales > Marinilabiliaceae > Carboxylicivirga. The sequence goes on from CANNEA010000003.1 coordinate 590,944, forward strand.
CCCATTTAGGATAAATGCCCGTATCCATATTTATCCGAATAGCCACTTTGGCTTTTTTACCGCTTTCTTTGGTGATGGACACGATGTCGTAATATTCATCCAAATGATCAATATGTATTAATGACTCGTTCTCTATGGCCAGGCCTAATTCTTCACGACTTTTATCTGGTCCGTTAAAGATGATTTTGTTACCACTAACTCCATTTGCAATGGCTTTTTCGTATTCGAAACCCGAAACAACTTCGGCCCAAGCCCCTTCCTGATGAAAGGTATTACAAACGGCATTAAGGTAATTGGTTTTATAGGACCAGGCGAATTGTACTTTAGGGTAACGGCTTTCAAATGCACCCCGGGCAGATTGGTATGTGTCGCGTATGTTTTGCTCCGACAAAATATATAGTGGTGATCCGTACTCACTAAGGAGTGTTTCAATATTCTGTCCGTCAATATGACTTATAGGCTTAAGACCGGAGCTCATACCAAATTTATCAGGTACGCCTGCATTAATTTTACTTATAGTGGGTTTTTCGTAAGGTATTTTTTCCATAATTAAAAGCTTAAAATTTTCCGGTGATTGCGATTTTCTCAAAGTCAGCCAGATCACCAATTAAATCATATGAGTAGCGAATAAACATTTTTCCTACTTCATATTTGGTCATTGGTTCCACTTCTTTACCCATGGCTAACAATGCCAGGATCTCGGGAATATTTTGACCCGCACCAACAGCCAGGTAAACCCAGGCCGGAATACGAGGATTTATTTCAATAAGGTAATAATCATCATCTTCCGTACGTATCATCTCCAATTCCATTCCGCCTTTCCATTTGCTTTCTTTAATAAGGCGATGAGTTATTTGAAGGAGTTGCTCGTCATCCAAACAAATGCCTCCCCAGGCTTTTCCTTTGTCAGTAATGTATTGTTTTCGCATGGGCACAGCAGCAACAGTATTACCTAATCCATCACCTAAGGCTACCACATTAACCTCGGTACCTTTAACAAATTCTTGAATGATAACAGGCATGCCCCATTTGGCACTTAATTTATTGAAATGCTTTGCAACTTCATCCGTATTATAAGCCATGAAAGCATCGTAGAACTTTCCTTTAACCAGAACCGGATAATCCATCTTGGATTCGATCGTTGCTATTTCATTCTGTGAACTAATATTAATGCTAAGGGGAACTTTCAAATCATATTTTTGACCATATTCAACCAAATTTCCTTTGTTACGTTCTTCAAACTGCATTAAACTGGGTAGATAGGTCCTGATGTTATTCCTTTTGAGTATGGCCTCCGACATTATGAATGTATGTAATTCAGAATCCAGATTAGGAATAATCAGATCTATGGGATCTTCTTCATGAATCTGAAGTATGCGTTTCATGTATACTTCCCGCCCAACAGAAGGGTAAGGTATAATGTAGGCCGTATCCACTAGGTCTTGCATATAGATGCCCGGCTCAAGATTTTCATAAGATAAGCCAATAATGCGTACATCAAGAATGGCTGAGTCTCTAAGACCTCGGATTACCGGTATGCCCGGACCAGGATTGTCTGTGTTGTTTAGACCAGACACAGCAATTGTTAGTTTAATTTTTTCACTCATGCTTTAATCATTAACTATTAAATGGTAATGATTGAGCATCTGAAAATAATCATCTAAATGTCGTTCAAATATATTTTCACTAACATCATATTTAGTCATAAAATAGGCTTTGATCTCAGTTTCACTTCGCCCGAGCTCTATTAACTTAACAATCTCTCTGGCAGTGGTGTTTAAAGAATAAGAATCTCCTGTTTTTGCATCAAATGCAAAGCCAGAATCATTTATCGTGATGTTATGTTTTAACTTCATAGTATTAAGTTTTTGAAGTTGTGAATACAATCTTTTCAGGGAGGACACAAAATGTGTTAGATGTAAATTTATTAAAAAGATTTAATTCATTAGTCATTTTGATCAATAGATTTCAGGTTTTATTCAACGATTTATTGAAATCTTTCTGGAACTAAATTCTCAAACCATTAAGCTTAGAATGGTTTTTCTATTCAATTTGAGATACATCAGGTTATATGGCAGTCATCACATCGTTTAAATATTGATGGGGCATCAATATTGAAAAGTAAGATGGAGAGTGGTATCGTATGACTTTCTCAGGTGCTGATTTATCTGTATTTACCTGGGCTATATTTCTATAATATCCAGCCAAAGCTGTATCAGTTCAACAAAGCAAGCTGCACATTTGTATTCATATAAGCTTTTATGTTATATAAAAACTGAAGATAGGACATTATGTAAGTACCGGACTATTAAGTGTCATGATGTTAATGTCAGCATCCATGTATTTCTTTATAAATGTTGATGTTAGTCAGGTATTCCTTAACTTAGGTTTTCCGTCCAATATTATTTACCCACACTAATGGGCGATTTGATCGCGTTCAATTAATCACACTTCTTTAGTATTGAAACATAGGTTCTACAAGACGATGCAATGGACGCTTATCTTATCGCTCCTGGCCGCAATACAACAAAACCAGAAAATGGTATTCGAGCACTACTAAAAGTTGCATAAATGACAAGAGTAGGGGGCAAAAACCTGTAAGATCTGATTGCCTGATAAACAACCAACTTTAAGCTTCTTGTGATTGTAAGGTGCCAAACAAGCTCTTGCCCTTAAGCCTGCAAGGTGTAGGGTTAAACCCTGGGTGGTGTAGGGTTAAACCCTGAGTGCAGTAGGGTTAAACCCTAAGGATAGTATGCTTAAGGCCGAATAAATAAAAAACACCCTGTATCAATCAAGTCGATACAGGATGCTTTATTAACATGGCTCTGTTAACCTTGTTATTCCTTTTCAAATACTGTTTTTGATATTTTCTCTCTTAGTACCACAGCTGGTCTGAACCCAACACTTACGTTTTTAATGTTACGCACAGTAACATCTTCTTCCTTGTCTACACCATTACTCTGTACACGAATACTTAATGTGCCAACTTCTTCTAAGGATACACTATATCCTTCGGTTAAGTTATCGCTAATAAAATCGCTTAAGGTTGTCAATACCGATCGTACATCCCCCTTGCTTAAAGATGTTTCTCTTACAATCATTTCTTCCATTTTGGTTCTGCTGATTGTTCCTTTGCGAATAGGTTGCACATAAAATTTTGATTCGTCTGTGTTTTGAGGGTTGATTTTTGAAACTACTTTACATTTAATGCTCATCTGAAATAGAAATTAAAATCCTATATTGCTAAAGCTCCGCCGGCCACATCTTGCAATCCGCGTCTGCAAACATGGTAGCTTGATGACCAGCCGGCGGTTTACTTTTACAATAATTCCCTTCAAGTTAAAAAACTTACTTTTTATTTTCCACTTAAATTATTCATTCTATGCTTAAATAGAATAATTATTGATAAGTATTGTATTATTTGGATAGCCTGTATTAAGTTGATAACAAGCAATGAGTTAATGTGTCATGCAATAGGGTATGGATGCACTGGTAAATTACCTAATCATAAGCATTAACTTGTACAGGTAGCTTTGTGCAAGTATTTAAGGCTGTTGATCAGCTAAGCGCATGCTCTTATGTAAGATGAACTCTTAGTGTATTTTTTATTAATCAGGCTTAGGAGGTGTGGCAATGGCAAACAAAATACCGACTGCCCTGTTATTCATCTGAACCACTATAAATAAAATCAAACAGATGAAACGAGCCATGAGAAAATATTCTGACACACGAGAATCGTGAGATCGACGAAGTCAATGACAAATCCCGATACCAATTGGGAGGCGAGTTCCATCCCGATTGCTATTTGAGGCAATAAAAAACAAAATTTAAACCTATGAAAAAGATTAAAATCACCTTCTGGATTAGTACCGGTTTATTGAGCTTAATGATGTTAATGTCAGCATCCATGTATTTGTTTAAAAATGCCGATGTTAGTCAGGTATTCCTTAGCTTGGGTTATCCTACCTATATTATTTACCCTTTAGCAATTGCTAAAATACTGGGTTTAGTGGCCATATGGACAAACAAGTCAAAAGCGCTTAAAGAATGGGCCTATGCCGGTTTTTTCTTTGATTTTGTATTGGCCTTCTTTGCTCATGTTATGGTTAAGGACGGTGATCAAATGGGGGCACTAGTTGCTCTTATTCTGCTGGCGGTATCTTATATGATGGGTAAAAAAATGAATGCTAATTAATCGAAATATTTCCATAAAAGGCTATAGTTATTCTATCGCTGCATTATAAATGATAAGTTCTTATCAGAATATTTTTGTTCTTATAGGCAAGTACTTAGGGCAGTGCTTTGGATTTTCAACAATATTGCCGATCTTAAATTTTAATAGTTTCCATACTATATCATAATAATAGTTTAAGGTAACACATATGAGATATCTATTTTTGATAATGGCAGTCTTTTCATTAAGTGGTCTTGTGGCACAGAATACAGGTAATGTAAGAGGTGTAATAACAGATCAGAATGGCGATGCTATTGAGGCGGCTAATATATTTGTTCAAGGTGGTAATTATGGAGCTGCCAGTAATAAAGAAGGTGAGTTTTTAATCGAAAACCTATCTGTCGGGAGTAAAGAACTGGTGGTAACGGCTATCGGTTATGAAGCTCAAATGATAACTGTTGATATTCAAGCCGGAGAAACCAGCACACAAGATTTTATAATGCAAACGGCATTTTCTGAATTGGAGGAAGTTGTTGTTAGTGGCGATTTATACAGCGATGAATTTCTTACCAATTCTACTACGGCTGGTACAAAAATACCCGTTCATCCCAAAGAATTACCCTTGGGCATGGATGTATTATCACATTATATGCTTACCCAGTTGCAACCCGTCCGCTTAACTGATGCGGTTCAGTTTGTAAGTGGGATTAATCAGGAAACCGGTTTTGGAGGTCGTACGGATATATATGTGATTCGTGGTTTTAGAAGTGATCGGGAAAGTATTTTTAAAAATGGCTTTCGTAATCCTATGCGTGTATACCGTGAGAGTAGTAATGTGCAGCAAATAGAAGTGCTTAAAGGGCCGGCATCAACCTTGTTTGGCGTTTCAGATCCTGGAGGCACAGTAAATATTGTTACCAAAAAACCGAAGTCAGTTAAACATGGTGAAGTTGAGTTTCTAACTAATCAATTTGGAATGGTGCGTCCTTCCATAGATATTGGTGGTCCGCTTAATAAGGATTTTAGAATGAACTATCGACTGAATGCGGCTTATGAGCAAGGTGGTACTTACAGAGATCAAATTCATACTGAGCGCTTCTTTTTGGCACCTAGTATTTCGTATCAGATCAATCCTAAAACAACGCTTACCTTTAATGGAGAATACTTAAAACACAGCCAGGCCACTGACAGGGGAGTGCCCATTTATGATCCGCAAAGAGATAAGGAATATAAGTTGGATAGAGCCAAGAGCTTTGGTGATCCTTATAATGAGACCGTGAATACCAATTCCTTAAATCAATTTGAGATTGTTAGAAAATTGCATGGTGATTTTTCGTTTCGTAGTGCTGTGAATCTTCTAAGTACCAATGGATTCAGGAATGCGGTTGAAGTGAGTGGTTTTGCTGCTGAAGATTCTGTAAAGCGCTATTTTCAGGATCAACGACATGTTGAGCGTTATACAGCCTGGCAAAATGAAGTCTTGGGAACATTCTATACGGGTAGCTTAAAACACAGTGCGGTTTTGGGTTTGGAGTATGCCCATACATTAACGGATATGTTTATACAGCAGGATAAAAACTATGATGTGGTGTCGGTATTTAATACCAAATATAATCAACAGGCTCCAAAGCAGCTGGTATTAGCTACAACAAACGACTATGAATATAAGATTGACAATTTCGGCATCTATTTTCAGGATTTTATTAAGGTTAACTCGTATCTGAACCTTATTGCCGGAGTTAGATACGATCACTACAAATCAGTTTATGATAATCGTTTAAAAAATAGTGTAAGCAACAATACCTATACCGGATTTTCACCTCGTGTGGGTGCATTGGTGAAGCCATTAAACGCCTTTTCAGTATTTTCAAATTATTCCGAAGGCTTTAATCCGCTGTGGGGCAATCCAGCTGATAAAGAGGGTAATGTATTTGATCCCATCAAGAACAGCTCATTTGATGTGGGGGTGAAATTTTATATGCTTAATAATCAGTTTAACATTACGGCTACCTACTTTGATCTAACCCGAAATGGTCTTTTGGTTGACGACCCGGATGATCAGGATTTTAGTATTCAAACGGGTGAAGCACGAAGCAATGGCTTTGAATTAGATATTCAAGGAGAGCCAATACCAGGATGGACCTTTATGACGTCCTATTCATATACCGATGCACGAATCACAGAAGATACCAATGCAGACCGGGTAGGTCAACCCTTGGGTAATGTAGCGCCGGATATGTTTAAACTTTGGATGAATTATGAAATGCAAAATGGAGCCCTTAAGGGTTTTGGTTTGGGGGCCGGACACCGTTACATATCAGAACGTGCAGCCAGTGACGGAATTGATGTTAAACAATTGGATGCCTATAATGTAGTGGATCTCCGCTTATTTTATCGTAATGATGCATGGACTTCTACTTTATCGATAAACAACCTTTTTAATGAGTATTACTTCCTGGGTTCTCAAAACTATAATCGGGCAATGCCAGGAGCTCCTCGACATTTTACCTTATCGTTTATTTATAAATTTTAAATAGAAATGATAAGGCTAATCAGGCTTTTGCATAACTATTTAGGACTTATTTTAGGACTTCCTTTGCTTATTTCTGCGCTTAGTGCGGCAGTATATGTTTGGCAGCCTGAATTAACCACCTGGCTTTATCCTGAACTTTACTGTGTTCCGGATAATAAGGCAAATGTCTTATCCCTTGACTCATTGCTTCATGTTGTTGAGCATACCGAGAATCAATCGATTAATAGAATGTACTTTCCGGAGCGCGAACGCCAGAGCTTTGTCTTCACCTTTAAACAGACTGAGGGATTTCATTTCTATTCTCCTATTGATGGATCTAAACTCGGAGAGCTAAAACAAAGAAGAGGTCTTTTGGACGTGGTTTTGAAACTGCATACCTTCAGTTACTTTCCCAATGGTAAATATTTCATTGCCTGGGTCAGTATCTTGTGTGTTTTTATCATATTCAGTTCAGGGTATTATTTATGGTGGCCTAAAAACAGAAAATTTAAGGCCTTTGATTTTAAGTTGAGTAGACGCTCATTAAGTAATAGGATTTGGCCATTTCTGCTTCACCGTGTTTTAGGCATGTATTTGAGCCTGTTTATACTAATTGTTGGGTTAAGCGGAGTCTATTTCGTTTACAAAAAGCCATTTAAGCAAATGCTGCAAACTATGGGATCAGATGTGCAGATAAGCCAGAAGAACTCAAAAGTAGATCTTCCCGATGATTATGATTTTAGTGAAGCTCTGCAACCACTGGAGAACTACTTTGTCGATTATCATCCACGAAGCATTATTCTTAATTACAAAAACAGTGGCCACACCTATATAAGCTGGATGAAGTTTAAAGAAATGCATAATGGTAAAAAGAAAAGAGCCTATGCTTTATTTGATCCCAATACGAATTTTTCCATTGTAGTTTCAGATCCTTTGTTAGCCAGTAGGATGGATGTTATTCTGGATGCGTGGTTACCTCCATTTCATTTTGGAGAATGGGGGGCATGGTTCTCAAGAATATTGTACTTTCTGGGCTCCTTGGGGTTTTCGGCATTAATTGTATTTGGATATTGGTCATTTTTTAAACGAAGAAAGCGTAGGTAATAGTGGCGCCTCAGTCAAAACGGAAGAATTTGTTTTACTTAGGGGAAAATAATATTTTTGTGGCTTATGACGAATACAAAGTTCTATATTAAGAAGTGTCTGGCTTAAGGTGGGTAATTATAAATGGATGCTCATCCATTTAGCCTGCAAGTATTATTGAGTTCCCGTTATGATGGGAGCAATTGGTGGCACCTATAATTATCCACTCTGAAAAGAATAAGCTAATTGAATAGCTGTATTTATACATGTGTTATTTTAATTATAATTCAGATGAGAATAAAAGAAAGTAATAATATAGATCGAATTTATCCATTAATATTAAAAGCTTTTCCTGAGGAAAAGAGTGTAGCGGACTTAACCCGCGATTTATTAAATGATGCGACAGCTGAACCCATCTTATCTTTAGTAGCCGAAATTGATCATGAATATGTAGGACATATTTTATTTACCAAATGTAAGATGGGAGGACATTCAGATGGTCCTGCTATGTATATTCTGGCTCCGTTAGCAGTGGCGCCCCATCATCAAAAAAAGGGAATTGGAGGTGCGTTAATCAATGAAGGACTGAGAATATTAAAAGATTGGGAAGTGGAGTTGGTTTTTGTACTGGGTCATATTGATTACTATCCACGATACGGTTTTATCAATGACGCACTTAGTTTCGGTTTTAAAGCCCCCTTTGACATTCCTGAAGAAGTGAAAGATGCCTGGATGATACAATCATTAAATGAAGGACTATTACCTGAGATTAGAGGAGTAGTGCAGTGTTGTGAGGCCATGAACAAGGAAGAGCACTGGAGAGAGTAAATAAAGTTTACGCTTTAAATGATATAAGAGGGGTCCCAATATTTAGAGGACCCCTTTTTAGTTATATCTATTTAGTATTTTGCTCAATAATTAATTTAATGGCCCTCTGGCAGGCTGGACAAAAGTGATCGTGTCGGGTGAACATGATGCAGTTGGCAGCGCTTCGATACAATCCTTTTGATTTATACTGAGCACCTTCAAAAGCACCAACATGACCACTATATTTCATGCTTGCCAATAATTCATCATCCCAGTCACGCTTTTTAATGAAAAAGTCTTCCATTACCTTTTCATCCACCTTAGCTTTACGCATTTCAACACGTTTCTTTTGCACTGCAATACTGTGCTCATCGTACTTAGCCTTGTCCCATGGAGTAGGAATAGGGGTATTGGGTGTAACAATGTCTTTCCACTTAATCGTTTCCGGATTGGTATTGGCTGTTACATTTAATTCCCAAGGTTCAAGGTGTTGCCCATCCATCTCATATGCCGTTGACGAGGTATAATATTCATCTGCTAAATCAGCAAAGTGATGCCCAAATTCATGCACAAATAAATACTCTTGAAAAGCATTATCTACAGCAGCAGTAATGTAAAGATTGTAGATTCCACCACCACCGTAGATGGAATCATTCATTAGGATAGCCGTAAATTCATATGGAACTGAAGCCGCTGCATCACGAATGGTTTTATTATCATAGCCCAAAGCATAGCGTTCTGAATTAAAAGCTCCATAGGTAACCGACAAAGCAGAGCGAGTATGAATATCCTGGTGTGGGTGATTAATACCTGAATCAGGAGATGGTGTTTCAACTGCCCGGATAGAAAATTGATCTTTAAAGGAGGCATAAGGTTCAGTACTCAACAGAACTTCGGCAAATCGCTTAGCATCTTTACGGAATTTGGCCATATCCTCTTTTGCATAGCCTTCACCTAGGACCACAATATCAACTTGCTTCTCCGGATCTCCGTTAACTACAACATCAAAGGATTTGTAATGGTTAGTTACTGCCTTTGAAAAAGCCCGGTGATGATTAGGATCAACTTTATAGCTCCAAACCGGATCAAAACCATTGTGAATATTTCGTTTAGAAATGATCAAATTAACTTCTTTTTTAGGCCATGGAAACCTAATGGACTCATGAAAACTTCCCCATTGTTTTTGGGCTTCAGGTGTAGCTTCCCATTCTCCATAGATGCTTGAATATCCTCTGGAATATAAAACGGCCTCGGTTTCAATATCTTTAATTTCAAAGTAGTATTTTCCCAGGTTTAACTCGTCAATAAGAATGGTTTTACTACCGGCCCATTCTCCATCATTTACCATTTGGTCAAATGCAAAATGTTCCTCTTCAGAATTACCAACATGACTATAATCCAAACGCATTGTTGAATTGGTAAAATGCTGATGGAATTGAGCTTTAGATAGAAATGCAGACCCAATTATCATTAAGGTAAAAAGAAGTGTCTTTTTCATCATGTCATTGTATTTAATGTTGTGAGCACAATATAACGAATAAGTCATTCTTTATTAATGTCGAATATCATGCTCATAATTTTTTAGAATAGCGTCACCCTAATTTGCGTTTGGAGTGTCTTAATACAAACAAACTTCAATTATTACGTCTTATGAATAATTCAAATTTAATACAAATGAATTTTGAAAGATTTGATAAATGCAGCATGTTTAAATCAGGAGATCAGGTTTATGAACAGGATGCTTTGTCAAATTCAGCTTATTACGTCAGGCAAGGATATCTAAAAATTTATAGAGTAGGGGCAAAGGGACAACAACAGATTATTCGTTTAGCAAAACAAGGAGATATTGTAGGTTATCATTCGCTTCTTACTCAGGAACCGGAGGCTACCGCATGCGAGTGCATGGTAAACAGTGTGCTTTGCGAAATTGGCGAAACAAGTTTGGAAGATTATTTGCGAAGCAACCAACAGTTGTCATCAGCATTGCTAAAATTGAGTTGTGATGAAATTAAAATGACTTGTGATTCTATACTTGTCATGACTCAAAGTTCGGTATTGGCAAGGGTGGCCAATTTGCTGCTTAAGCTATTTGACCTATTTGATATGAATAGTGGTGACGATTTTCCTTTTAAGATTTCACGTGATGATTTAGCCAATTGGGTTGGCACATCAAAGGAATCAATTAGTCGTTCTTTAAATGAATTTCATAAAGAAGGTTTCATTAATCTTGAAAAAAGAAAATTTCAATTATTGGATATAAATGGACTGAAAAGAGTGGTAAAAATCTCTTAATCATGAACTCTTAGCTTATATCAGAGTAGGATAAGTGAATACTGTATAGGCATATTGAATCTTGTGCTTTGTAAGGGTCAATTACCATTGGGCAATACTTTTTATGCAAGAAGCACATTGCTTAATATAAAAAGACATTACCCGATTGTTGCAAACAAAGCTTGACAATGTCAGCTGCTTTAGCCAAAACAAACGAGATGAATGAAGAATCAAATTATGTAGGTTTAATTTTCAAGTGCCCGTATGATGACACAAAATGTGATTGCGTTTTTGACTCAATTCGAAATGAACCTACACAACACCGTTACATCAAATGGAATAATTTGGATTATGGTATCAAGCAATTATTGATTCAGAAACATTTAAACTGTAGAAATAAAAATGAACCTTAGGGCTTGCGCTAATTTTCATATGGTATTATTTTACACATATAAAAGAGTGCTCAGTATTATTATTGAATTAGATGATCTAACGGGATTATAGCTGAAAGCAAATTCTTCAATCGTAAGGATATAAATAGGACAATTATTGATGAGTACTCTTTTTCTTAATCATTTCACTCAAATTATCTTCCAAAGGACTCTCCAATTCTAAAATATAAGCCCCAGTCGTCTTTTCCGGCAGCAACATCAAATCCTATATTTATACGTTCAGATGGTAACATCATATAACGAAAACCTACACCAGCACCCGGTAGCCATTCACTTTTAAACAAATCACCGGCTTGATCAACCGCACTGGCTACGCCTGCGAAACCAACCATCCCAAATTTTTTGTAAAAACGCCAGCGGTATTCGGCTTGCAGGGCATATACCTGATTATTGCGATGCTTTCCTGATGTATAACCCCTGATGTCATCCTGTCCAATGATACTTTCTCCCTGAAAAGGAACATCACCTGAGGCAATAGTGGTTTTAAATCGTGTAGCTAATATATTTCTATCATTTTTCAACCTGTAATAATGGTTATAGGTGATTTCAACTTTATTAAAATCATTCCCACTATTTAACCAGGAGGCATATATTCTGTTTTTAAAAGCCAGATTAAAACCCGAATATGGATTCATTTGATGTTCACGCCTGTCGAAATTCAATAAAATACCAATGTTATTCATATTGCGTTCATCATACCGAAGGCTGTCAGGAAAATAATCAGGTAAGTCATATTCTGTTTTCGCATTTGATACTGTACCTTCCAATCCAAAGTAAATTTCCTTATAGATTTTTCGTTCCATTCGGGCTAATACAAAACGGGCATCAGTACTAAAATCAATGAATGAGCCTCCATCTATTGGTAATTGCTGCCAAAACTGGAAATTAATCTGACCAAAACCCGCCGCAAAGGTTCCTCGCCACTTATCCTCATCGAAATAAAGGTGTTGAAATAGTGCCGTAAAATAGGTGTTGTTAGTGGTGTACATTGCAAATATGCCAGTTGAGGAAGAAGGGGATATGGTATCTTTTTTATTTAGTTTATAGAAACCTTGACCCATTGCACCGAAAAGGAATCCTTGTGATGGATTATAGTTTACTATTGGTATAGCCGCAATTCGTACTTTTTTCAGACTGTCCTTTTTCGTTTTATTATTTTTTTGCTGAGCATACACTGAGATGGAACACAGGCTATAGGTAATGGCTACTGCTATGAATAAGTAATTTTTCAATTTTCGTTGGTTTTAGGTCAATCTTCGAATTGCGATATCAATCAAATGTAACAAAAAAAGCATTCTTTTTCTTTTAAGAATTGATTTCTAATTAATGAATGTTGATGTAGACTGTTAATATTATTCAAATTCTAATAAATCATGTCATATTAATCAAGATATATATAGGTATGAATATGTATATGTCCAATTTCGGATACAGATTGTTTTAATGTCAATTTAAAACGATATTAACTTGATATTCTTAATGTATCTAATTTGTATAAGTCAGATAGTTAGTGAATTAAAAATCTCTCGTAGATCTGGATCCTGCTGTTGTAGATAAGTTTATCTCTATTTCATTCATAACTCTGGCTTAAAGTACTACGAATCGGATGTAATAATTGAATGGGTAAGATATTTCATCTAAAGTTAAGTGGCAATAATATTGGTTTGTCTAAATTGAATTATTTATACCTTTGGAACATCATTAACAGGAATTAAACCAACAGTTATGGCAATATTTAATTATACTAAGTTTTTTGAATCAAATTCTGATTTGAGCCAATTGACATTTCAAAAGTGTAGGTCATATAAACTTGGTGATGTTGTTTATGCACAGGATTCTAATATGAATCATGCATACTACGTTAAAAGTGGATTGCTCAAGATTTTTAGGAGTGGTCAAAAGGGAGATCAACAGATTGTTAGACTGGTAAAAGCCGGCAGTTTGATAGGTTTTCATTCACTTCTTTCGGAAGAGCCTGAAGTTACCGGCTGTGAAAGTTTGAACGACTCTGAAGTATGCATTATCCCGGGTGATGAGTTAAAAGCAGCCATGAAAGAAGATAATGCTTTGTCCGAGCTAATTATGAAACAAACGCTCGAAGAGTTGAAGCAAACCTGTAATTCACTTATCGAATTATCTCAAAAAACTGTTAGAGGAAGACTAGCCAACCTGTTTCTTAAGCTTCAGGAACTATTTCAAACTAAAGATGATGAACCAATTCCTTTGGTGATCTCAAGAGTAGATATGTCACGCTGGATAGGAACGTCGAAAGAATCAGTAAGTCGCTTAATAACTGAATTTAAAGAGGATGGGGTTCTGTCTTTTAGTCGTAGTGAAATAAGGATACTAAGCAAAGAGCGCTTGACAAAGATTGTCATGATATCTTAAGCTCATTTATACTTGATATATAAACGCCCTTAAAACGAATGGTTTTAAGGGCGTTTCTTTTATGTTAAATGCATTTATTTTTTATAAATCTTCCATTTTTTAGTGAACTGAGCTGTTTTCATTACAACAATATAACTGCCACTTACCGAAGTGCTAATATTAAAGTTGTAGGCATTCACGTCTTCACTGTCATTGAATGATTTGCTAAAAACAAGTGCCCCGGATAAGTCATAAATATTAACGGAACAAGCTCCCGGAGCTGTACCCGCATTAATTTGGAAATGACCATCACTTGGATTAGGATAGAGCTTAAGTTCTTCATCAGTGCTTTCTTCAATAGCTGGCAGTTCATCAATAGCGGTTGCCGGATCTTCTTCGACACTAACTGAGAATGATGTATAAACTAGGTCCGTTCCAGCAGATCCCTGAAGGGTTATTACCGTTGTTCCTTCCATAGTGTCCGAAAAATCAATGGTTAATTCATCACCATCAATTACAGCACTGGCTATTGCAGGTACAGTGTTGCTCTGAATGGTAGTATTTACAGCAGAACCAGAACTATGTGCAAAAACGTCACTAATGTCAATAACTTCATCTGGTGAACTGGTCAATGCATTAATGCTTTTTATCTTTTTATTTATGTATAAAGTATTATCTAATTCGCCTTTAAAAATACCTCTTCCATGTGTTGCAATAATCACTTTCCCATCGTATTCACTAGCTTTAACCCGGTTACTTACTACGTTGCCAAGGTTGTTGTGATCAACATTAGCCCAGGTGGTGGAAGCTCCATTTAATACTGAAGTGCTGTATACACCTATACTGGTTGAAATAAAGTAAGTGGTTTCACCTCCCCATTCCAAAATTGCAGCGCTACGTATGGATGGGCCGGGAACTTCTGAAGTAGCTGTTAAATTACCGTCAATTATTGTAAAGTTATCGCCACCATCCATAGAGTGTAGTAAACTTGGAACGCCATAGTTGGAAAATACAACTATCAGTTCCTCGGCATCATTTGGATTAATGGCAATAAAATACGGATATGAACCGGCAGTAGCAATGCTTAAATCCTTATCTTGTCGAACTAAGTTTTCTTCTTCTGCAATACTATTATCAACGCGATATAATTTAGGAGTGCTTCCGGTATATGTAGCGTAATATAATACATGGGCGGGTACTTTAGAAATAGCAATAGCAGTAACGTCTTCATTAGGTGTGTTTAAAACGGCGGGAGATGACCATCCTACCATTGTTCCACCCGAAAGATATGAAGGAATATCATCTACATTTTCATTAATCCATAATTGTTCTCCTCCGGCATAGTACATTACAGGATCGCCATTTGTATTTATGCAGAATGGATTAATAAATAATTGTCCCGTGGCATCGGTTGGTTTTATTTGCGACCAATCATAGGGTCCTGTCGCTGCAAATGGATTTAAAGGATCGCCATTGGAATTATATCCCGTTCTTAATACATTCCCATTTTGAGAAGAGATGTAGGCAAAGTTTTCTCCAAACTGACAATAGGCACCATCACCTGAGCTAATATCAGTTGATCCTGCAGATACCATGGTCTTAAAATAAGGTGAGCCATTGTCTTGTGTACCTCCCAGGTAACGGTCTTCATTGGCCATTGTTGGTTCAGCTAGTGTATAGAACTGTGTAATATTGTAGCCATTATTCATATCTACCCATGGTAAAAGATCAGGTAATGTTAAACTTTGAGTAATATCAGCCAGATAGCTTAAACCGCCATCATGCCCACTCCAAACCGCATTCGGACTTGCCGGATCAAATAAGGTAATATGACAATCAGGGTGGTGATTGGTATAGGTAAACACTTCTGAATTATCGGGACCATATCCGCCAATCCATCCATAATCTTCTGTCGGGGTAGTGACAAAAGCATCATTCGAACGAAATAATGAAGTACTACCGATTATTACAAAATCAGAATCATCTGGTTTAACCGCCAAAGTCATATTATAACTTCCCTGCTTCCCGAGTTCACCGAAGCCTGGTAAATTTGAAGTTCGATTCTCAATTGTAGAACTGGAAAGATCACCCGGAACAATATCAATGGCATGAAAATAAGGTGTACTGCCGCTTACAGTATATACATAAGCCATGGTATTGTCGGAAGGTGCAAAACGTATTAAACTACGATCAAATTCTGTTGGAAAATCTTCAGGTAGCGTAGGATCAATTTTAACCAGATTGCTTGTTCCCACAGCTCTGTAATAAATACCTGGATCACTTTCAGGAGGTGTATTGAATCCGGATTCAGAGAGTACTAGAATAAGATTACCACTAGCATCAAAATCAAAGTCAGAATAATAGTGATCATTTGGGTTTCCGATTATTTCGTAGAGTTCAAATGTCCCCCCATTATTAATAACAACCATAATTCCGTAGCCATGCACTGCTAATACAATCCTGCCGTTTGTCGGGTCGATTTTTACTTTAGAAACAAAATCCATCCAATCATCCCATTTGTATTGACTTGATGATGTTCCCTGAATTGGATTCCATGTTTCACCGTTGTCAACTGACATATATAGTCCATGACCATAATATGATGCTCCGCCTGCATTTGCGGAATTACCTGAGAATTCACCTCCTACATAATACCATGTATCCTGATAACCAGTTCTTGTATCCTGGCAAATCGACGTTACAGAAAATGATTCATCGGGCGTGGTTTTTAGTGACCATGTTAAACCTTTGTCGGTCGATTTCCATACACCGCCTGATACACCACCGGCTAATAGTGTATTTGAATTTCTAACATCAATAGCCAAAGCTCGGGTTCTTCCGCCTACATCATTTGGTCCAACTTCTGACCATGTATAATCGCCTGCCAAAGTACTTTTTAAACCTTGTCTACGAATATCTTCATATAACTGTTGTTCCATAGACCTGATGCCTTCAGGAATAGCATTTATAGAAGGATCGCGAAATGCTCGGAAAAAAAAGGCTTCACGATCTTCTGCCGAAGTAGCTGCTGCCTTTGGTGAATAGCTTGATTTTACTTTTGGGGCAGGATTAGAAGCTTTTTCTTTTAATAATGAATAGGTACTTATGCTTACAAGCATAGTTAATGCCACCCAAAATGTAGTTTTGAATAATCTAGAAGTAAAGTGTTTCATAGTTAAAAAGTTTATTGTGTTAGTTTGAATTCCCACATGCGATTTGATTTTGCATGTGGGGCTTCACAGGTAAGTAATCCTTTAACAGAAGTATTAAGCGGTGTTGAGGCAGGGCTTATGCTTTTTAGGTCCAGAATCTGTTCATTTAATACATGAGGAGCTGATCTGCCACGAATAAATACCTTACTTACCACAAAATATCTGTTGTCACCTTTTGTTTTAATGATACCTTCTGCAAGTATCGAGTTTATATCAATTTGTTCAGTCTGGGGATTTAGAGGACCATGCTTTGATTCCATATTCTGTTTAGGTGTACTGCACGCCGTCAACATTATAATCAACAGCACCACGGGGAGTAGGTGTTTGAAATTCATTCTTGTTTTATAAAAGTCAATAAAAGTACTTTAATGCGAAATAAAAGATATGGATATAATTTCGCGAATTCAATACATCTGAGGAGTAGATATGAAAAAAGCAGCTCTTAAAAGAACTGCTTTAGGTGTAATGTGTTGATATTTATATTCTTATTTCTGTGTTTCTACTGTTATTAAACCTGTATAAAGTTAGATGTACAATAGTAGCTCTTATGCAGATCATCTGTACGAACTTAATTTCCTAACCTTCATCAGGAATTAAAATAGCTTTTGCCGCATCCGCTTTAGCCACTTTTTCAAGAAAAGATCTGAACTCATTATATTCTTCCTTAGGATATTCTCCTTTGTAAAACTCTATTTGACGATTATAAATGATTTCTTTCCCGTCAACTCTAGCTGAAGATTTATAAATGGCAAATTCATTCTCAAACTCTATTGGTTCGGGCAGAGCTTCCACTTTATAATTATCAGGTATTGTAATATTTATCGTATCACATTCACTGTAGCTGCGTTTAAAATATAAGGGTAAGGTTCTTTTTCGCGCAAAGGGTGGGATATAGGTTTGATCGTTAATTGAATTAAGTTGTACAAGTATACGACTACCCATTTTAGCTCCGTACTTTGGTAAGGTTAAATTTAAAGTTTTATCAAGACGCGGATGTCGACTTTTCTCTACCTCAATATTATATGAATCAAGGGTGAAATTGGGGATGTCGATGGAATTAATAATACTCTTTTTCCTATCCTTTTCATCTCTTAGAGTTAATCCAAATTCATCGGAATATTGCGCTCCAATGTACGAAAATGTATATGAACCTTTTGCATTACCATCGGCATCAATAACAATATTACCTTTTAGTATTTGTGCATTATCACTAGCCTTATATGCAGGAGTTCTTACTAACCTGGACTTCTCGCCATCAACTAATAATACATATCTGTCATCCGTGAAATCACCAATGTAACCACAAGGCGAATGCGGATTTGTACATTCAATCCACAAGGTGTCTGCTTTTAAAGGCACACAAAGAAAAGCATGGTTAAAGCGATTATTTGAGAATTCGGGATCAATAGGGGTGGTACGACCTGCAGAAACCAGTGTGTAGTAACAATCGTAACCATTATTCTTTAACAAGGTCATTGTAAAGTTAGTTAGTGCTTTACAATCGCCATATGATAATCGTTCTACTGTTTCTGCGTCAAATGGTTCAAAACCACCTAATCCATCTTGAATACTTACGTATCTGTTCTTTTTTTGTGCATACCCATGAATGGTTTTGATTTTTTCATAATCACTCATTTCTTCAGTAATCAATGCCTTAACTTCATTAAGAGTTGTTTGTGAGATATTATCTTTACCTTCCAATAATTGTTCACTAAACTGTCCAAATTCTTGCCAGGTATTATATGAACCCGTATGGCCTTCTACTTTAAAATGAGTGGGAGATGTAAAAACAATTGGTGCCCATTTATAGTATGGAGGATCATTACGTTCATATTTAGGGGCTTTATAATTTGTAACTTCCCAGGTATAAACTTTTTTCTCATCAACCTCTTCAATAACTGGATCAACCGAAACATTGGATGCCTTATATTTGAAGTTATAATCCAATGGAGCAATGTATTTAAATTGAGTTAATTCAATTGATGTATTGTAACCATCAAAAACACTCCAATTGGGCGCATACAATGTTGTCTCATACTTTCGTCTAAAACTATACTCGATCGTAAAAGGATAAGAGTCATATTCAGGATCAAAGTGTTTTACACGCGAATCTTCGTATAAAGAAAAACCGGAAATAGCACTATAATCATTAATATCATCAGATTTAATGCGTTTTACCTTCTTACCATCTTTATCATATACAGTTGCCTCAATGTAATTTATTTTCATCAATGAGTTATAGAATTCGGTAAATTCCGATTTATCCAAGGCACTTTCCTTAAGAATTGTTATAGCATAGAAGTTGGTTTCAACAGCATTTGAAGGAGATATATACTCATAAATAGTTGTTGATTCTCTAACAACAGCATGAGCATTTGCTAATAGTTCCTTTGGTATATCGGCAACTGCATATTTAGTTTTGTCTTTGGCCGATACATTAAAACTAAGGCACGCTGCAACAAAGAGTACTAATTGTTTATAAAGAAGCTTCATTTTGAACAGGTTTAATTATAATAGGTTCAGCGTGTTTTTCTATAATGGCTTTATAAAGCTGCTGTAAATAAGCATACTCATCCATTAGGTAAAGCTGTTTGCCAATTTTTAAGCGATAAGTTACAGTAATGCTATTTCCTAGTGTTTGATAATTGATTAATACACTGGTTGATTTGTCCGGAAGAACGGCCCTAATTGGTTTCGGAATTTCAGTAATTTGATAATTATCCGGAATTTCAATTTTGGAGATCATAAATTTTTCACGTTTATATCCAAAATCTACAGGATATTCACGTTTTTCCATTTTAAATGGATTATCATCAACTTGTTCAAATAAAAAGGGATTAATTAATATCATATCACCTACCTTTTCGACCTTATTACTGATTGAAATTTGATAGCGATCCTTAATTGGTTTTGTCAAATCCTCAATATTATCAATCGAATAATCTTTAATAGTTAATCCAGAAAAACGACTTTCCAAATCAGTGATGTATTCTTCCTCGCTTGCAAATTCGTGATAATCATCTCTAAAATTATAAGCTGCATAATCTGTTCTGGCATATTCTATTTCACCATTCAGGTTAAGGTTGTCGTCCAGAGTTAATTTATACATAATTATTTTGTGATCTTTTTTATTCGTTTTAAGATCAATCCATCTGCCATTAGTTTTATTAACAAGTCTTCCTTGGTCATTAAGGCATCTATACGGAAGCATACCTGCAGGCATATATTTTTCTGTTGCATCAAGTAGTATTTCCTTTTCGTTGACCATCGCACATACAATAACATAGTTCAATTTACCTTGTGACGGGTAATATGGATTCAATAGTCCATTGGAACGTGTACTTAAAACAACCGGTTTACATTCGATATCCAGTTTGTTTAATAATTGCAATAACATTAAATTTATTTCTGCTGCATTGGCTTTACCATCTTTATATGCTCCACTTAATGAAGGCGTGTTGGCATAAATAGAGTAGGAGTGGTCCCATTGAACAGTCTTAATTGCTTCAACAGCCGCCTTTATTTGTTCTTCAGGCGAGTTGTATTTAGCAAGAATTTCCTTTTTAATATCATTCAGATACATTGAACCATTATGAATAGCGTCACCAAAATACGTATTATCATTTAATCTGTCGTTAATAGATTCCCAAGACGTTGAATAGCTTTTATAATATCCGGGATAACTTATCTCTAATATATCAAATTCAAATTTGGCAATATAGTTTTTGCTTGAACTAATGAAGGCCTCCTTTTTAAAAGCAGGTACATTTTTGCAAACAAAGACATTGTTTTTAGGTGAAGTTGGATATATAAATCCTACATTTCGTTTCCTAAAACGAACGTATTGAGACTCTTCTATTCTTAGTTCAGAATGCTTAACCGGAATGTATTGCTGAAAACCAAATTCAAATGGAAAACCCTCAAAAGTATATTGGATATCGTATACTGTTCCAACTTTTACATTAGGTATAGCAATATTGTTACGATAATAACTGTCTGTGACCTTTTCTTTAAATATGTTTTCTTTTTTAACTTTTTCCTCTTCAATTTCTCCATTAACCAAATTAAAAACCCTTCCTCTAACTGTTACACTTTCTCGACTTGGAAATGAAAATTCAGAATAAGCTGTACCCGCCTTCTTAAGTATTTTCACACGCTGTGTAAGCGTGAACTTAAATTCGGCAGCGTTAAATTCACCATATTTACATAGAACAACAGCTACAGCAGAAGTATCCCCATCATATTGAGTCATCTGCAAGTCTTCGAGGTTTACCTTACCAAATTTAATAGGATCTTTAGCTGAAACGAGGTTTAGGCTTAAGACTAGCAAAGCTAACAGTAATAAATATTTTCTTTTCATTGAGATAGGTTTAAATTTTCACTTAAAATAGAAAAGAAAAATAATATGTTATTTATTACAGGGCCGTTATTTGATATAAAGCATACAATTTAGAATGGTTTTAGATATTAACAGTAATTATTGTTATTATGACAGAAATAATACATGTAATTATGTATTATTGCGTAATTCGGTGCTGGAATTATTGATTAATCCTTCACAAATGGCAATTCTTTTACAATTTTAATTTCTTCCGGAGATACTTTTGTTTGAAGAGAAATGACTTCAACTCCTTGTTTCATAGCGTCCATAAGAGTGAGACTATATTCAGGATCAATATCAGAAGCTAGTCCAAAGGCATCCACATCCATTCGTTGAACAATATATATCATTACTGCTCTTATGCCTTCCGATCGTAATTTAATTAGTTCATCCAAATGCTTTTTTCCTCGTGTGGTGACGGCATCAGGAAACAATGCCCTAGCACCAACTTTCATGCTCACATTTTTAACTTCAATAAAACATATTTCGGAATCATTCTGAGCCATTATGTCAATTCTACTATCACCGGTTTTAACCTCTCTTTGCACATTGGTATAACCTGTCAATTGTCGAATTTCATTATTACAGATGGCATCGTATACAATTTTATTTGGGTGCATAGTGTTAACACCAACCCATTGGCCATTGAGTTTAATCATTTCCCAGGTATACTTTGTTTTTCGTTTTGGATCAGTAGCTGGTGAAAGATAAACTTCGGCACCTTCTTCAATACAGGTTTTCATCGATCCACTGTTTGTGCAATGCGAAATTACCACATCTCCATTATCCAATTGAATGTCAGATAAGAAACGCTTGTAGCGCTTTAAAAGTCTTCCATGTATTAAAGGTGTATCAAATCTCATTATTATTTTATTTCTCTAAATGCATAAAACAATTACTTTTGTTCGCATCTAATTCGGTTTTATAAGGATTAGATCATTAAATTGTTTTAAGAAATCAATGGATTGCAGAAAGAATTGTGGAGCTTGCTGTATAGTGCCAAGTATATCATCACCAATACCGGGTGCTCTGGATGGTAAAAAAGCAGGAGAGAGGTGTATACACTTATTAGAGGATTACGCATGTGCCATATTTGGACATCCGGATAGACCAAAGGTTTGTGCCGGGTTTAAAGCCGAAAAAATCTTTTGTGGTTCAAGTCAGGAAGAGGCATTTAAAATACTTTCTGAACTTGAAGGAATCTCAATACTTCCAAATGCTCAAGAGTAAAAACGTATTAATTATTAATTAAGGTGTATATGGTTATTTAATAATACCATTTACTTACTTTTTTAATGCATTAATATCCAGTGAATTTATTGCATTATCCAGTTTGCCTGCCAATTGGGCAGTACTATTGATATACACCGAAATTTGTTGAATAGCAGTATTTACATTTTTAGCTTCATGATTTTGATTATCACTCGATTCTTTGATCAAAGCAATTAATTCTACAATTTGTGAAATAATTCGTTGCAACTCTGAAATCTTAGCGTTGG
Organism: uncultured Carboxylicivirga sp.; assembly: GCA_947503525.1. Lineage (GTDB taxonomy): Bacteria > Bacteroidota > Bacteroidia > Bacteroidales > Marinilabiliaceae > Carboxylicivirga. The sequence continues at coordinate 613,705 of CANNEA010000003.1, forward strand.
CTTCCTTCGATAGGTTTAATCCATTATCCGATAAGGTTTGAATGGAATTAGCCACTTCATGAGAATTGTCAGCCAATTTCTTAACCTCGTTGGCAACTACTCCAAAACTTCTTCCTTCTTTACCTGCCCTTGCCGCTTCAATTTGCGCATTCAAAGATAGTAGGTTGGTGGTCCGGGCAAACTCCGAAATAAACCTGATTCCTTCAGTAATTTCTTCAATCCCTTTTACGGTTTGGGATACTATATTTACACTTGTGTTTGCATTTTCCTCAACCACTTTTGCGCTTTGAAACATCTTTGAAGCACTTTGGGCATTTTCATCAATATCCCGGGTCATCTGTTCTATTGAAGATGATATTTCTTCAATAGTTGAAGCCTGACTGTTTGTTGCTTCCAGAAGTTCTTCCGATGTTTTACCCAATTCATTTTTAACCTCTCCGATTATTTCACCTAATTGTTGCTGGGCAAGCTGAAGTTTTTCATTTTTCTCCTCAATATCTTTGGTGGCTTGGGACACTTTATTCTCGAGTTCTTCTCTCTTAATTCTGGCCTGATTTGTTCTCCATCGAACAAATAAAAATATTGAAATTATTATGCTTAAGATGGCCGTTATTCTGAACCATATCCTTTCCCACCAGGGTGGTAGAATAGATATTTTCAGAGCTATGCCTTCTTCATTCCAAACACCATCGTTATTTGAAGCTTTAACTCTAAAAATATAATCACCGCTTGGAAGGTTTGTATAACTGACTTCTCTTTTACTTCCTGAGTAATTCCAATCTTCGTCGAATTCCTCCATATAGTAGGCAAATTCGTTCTTTTCCGGAGAGATATAATTTAGAGCAGTAAAGCCGAATGAAAAAACCGATTGTTTATGATTTAGTGTAATTTCATCGTAATAGGATATATGCTTGCTTATTGGAGAGTTTTTATCATCATAGTTTACCGGTTTATTAAATAGATTAAATCGGCTTATTAAAACTTCAGGAGGGTTGGAGTTTTGAATGATCTGATTAGGATTAAATACATTATATCCATTTGTGCCTCCCAGATAAATTTCTCCATCATTGTTTTGATACGACGAGTTTAACAGAAATTCATTTCCTTGTAATCCATCATCTTTCCCGAATGTTTTGAGATCTATGAGCCCTTTGTTTTCATTTTCTTCTTTACTATAACGAAAAGAACAAAGACCCCGGTTTGTCGTTACCCAAATTTGTCCTGATTTATCTATTTGTATATTGTTGATAACATTATCAGGCAAGCCATCTTTTTCACCGAAACTAGTAAAGGATTCTTCATTAATATCGAAAACATTTAACCCATCAAATGTGCCAATCCAAATATTATTGGAGTGATCAATCTTTAATGATGTAATATGATTGTGACTGATACTATGGTTATTCTCTTTGTCACGGAAATAGCCTTTAAAATTATCTTCTGCTGCATTGTAAAGATTAAAACCAGACTTTGTTCCTATCCAAACTTTGCCATCTTTATCTTTGCATAAAGTGTTTATTGAATTGTCACTAATGCTAAAATTATCATTTGCGTTCGTAGTGTATTCTTTAATGATATTACCCTTATTGTTAAGTTTAAATAGTTTTTTACTGGTAGCTACCCAGAGCGTCTCGTTATCTTTCAGCAATGAATAAATACTTTGTCCTTTCAAAAAAGATTTAAAGCGATTGGTTTCAATGTTATAGAGATGTAATCCTTCAAAGGTTCCAACCCATAACAAATTTTCATTCTCAACTAATAAAGATTTAATGTGATTATTGGTTAAACCCCGGTTATCTTCTTTGGTCAAGAATGTGTATTCCCCACTATTAAGATTATAACAATTTAATCCACCTCCTTCAGTACCAATATAAAGCATCTCACCCATCTGTGCGAAAGAGCTGGTAGAATTATTATTAAGGCTATTGCTGGAATATGGAATCTGGTAAACATGATTAAAATTCTTAGCTGAAGTAATTACATGATTAACTCCACCACTCCAGGTTCCAAGCCAGAAGTTATTTTGCTTATCTGCAAGAAAACAATAAATTGAATTATTGCTAAGGGAGTTATAGGACTGTGTATTATTCTGATAGTGAGAAAACCGAACATCCGAAAAAGAGTTGTAATTTATTTCTAAGGTGTTAAGACCGTCTTTTGTGCCAATCCATAAGATGCCCTTTTCGTCGATATGTAAGCTTCTAATGATATTGCTCGAAAGACTGTTTTTGTTATTCTCATCATGTTTAAAATGAGTGAAGTGCCCACTTTCTATGTCAGATAGAAGGTTAATTCCATTTGATCGGGTACCACACCATAATCTACCTTTATCATCCTTTCTTATTGCGGTAACATTATTATCACTTATTGAGTTCGGCTGAGCAGCATTATGACTCCATGAATGAGTAACCGTCTTACTTTTAGAATCTAAAATCATTAATCCGGAACTCTTTGAAGCAATGTATATATTTTGCTCGTCGCAGGAGTAAAGTCTGTTAATCTGTCTAAAAGCCTGATTTGTCATTGAATTAAAGACTTCTATAAAGGAGTCGTCTTTATCATTGTAAACAAATACTCCATTGTTAGTGGCAAACCAAAGTAATCCCTGAATATCCTGAGTGATACTATTAATGGTATTGCTTTTTAATGAACCGTCATCATCATCACTATAATACCTGTAAAAACGTTCAGTTCTTGGGTCGTATTTGTTGAGTCCTTCATTTCTTGTTCCGACCCATATAAACCCATCTTTATCTTCGTATAAGGATATGATTTCATTCCCACTTATACTGTAAGGATCTTCCTGATCATATTTATGATGTTCAAAGTTATATCCATCGTATTTATCTAAACCACCAGTTCTGGTACCTAGCCAAATATATCCCTTGCTGTCTTGCATTGCACAGTATACCGTACTTTGCGCTAATCCTTCGTCTATAGATAATTCCTTAAACGTTAGTTGCAAGTTATCTTGTTCTTGTGCATTTAAACATTGGGAAGAAATCAATATCAGCACAATTAGTAACAACTGGGGAAAAAAATGCCTGGGAAGGTAATTCTTTAATTGTAAGTCAATATGCGGATAATTAAGCATGGATTTAGTCATATGTTAGCGTTGATATAACACTATTATAACGGCATAAATTTATAAAAGTTCCAATATTTACAAAAAATACTTACGAATTTACAATGTAGTGCGTAACAGTAGTATATGTCAAATTACTATGAAGATTCTAATGCTTTTTCTGTGGTATTATTTTTAATTGTAAGCTAACGATATGAGTTGCTTCTTTCTGTATTTTCTTTCAATTTAATAGGTGTATCTTCCATCTCTTAAGATTACTAATAAGTTTATAGTAGCATATGTAAAAGTTGATTACATATTCTTCTGAAAATGATTTAAAAGCATATTAATAATTGCTATTGAATTCGATTTGCTTATATTCATGGTAACCTTTATTAATAGTAAGAGTAAAGACAATCGTTAACTCTGTACGCTTACATATACTTATTGATTGCTTATTAAATTACCAAATGAAAAACATATACATTCCACTAATATTATTCCTGAGTATTTCATTTTCTATTACGAATGCTCAATCCAGGAAAAAAGGAAAATGGAGTTTACATACTAAATCAAAGAAAGCTGTGGCCTTATATGCCTCAGCTGAAGAAAATTATAGTAAGGATAAAGTAGTAGAAGCTTTAGATTTTCTTAATCAAGCCATAGATAAGGACTCGGAATTTATTGAAGCTCATTTATTAAAAGCTGACATCTTTTTTAGATTGAATAAACACAATGAAGAAATTGAGTGTATATCCAAGGCTATTGCAGTAGATAGTATGTATTTTATATCGGCCTATTATAATATGGGTGTTGCTTTGTTTAATAATGGTGAATATGCCAAGGTAGAAGGATGGATGCAGAGATATAAAGATAAAGTTCGCAGCGATCGATCAAAAGTCAAAGCTGATGTTTACATTCGTAAATCTGAGTTTGCAGCAAAAGCGGTTGCAGATCCTGTAAATATTGAACCCATTAATATGGGGGATAAAATTAATAGTGCCTACGATGAATATTGGCCAAGTATAAGCGCCGACGGTCAGCGGTTAATTTATACTGTTTTAGTACCTCGAGATGAGCTTGCGTTTCAGAACGCCAGTTTACAAAAGAATGCTCTCAATTTTAAGGAAGATTTTTATAGCTCAGAATTCTCAGAACAAGAATGGTCATTAAGAAAGCAAGTAGTATCGATCAATACAGATAGTAATGAAGGAGCACAAACATTAAGTGCTGATGGTAACTGGATGTTTTTTACGGCCTGTGGAAGATCGGATAGCAAAGGAAGTTGTGATCTGTATTTTTCAAAACGAACAGAAAATGGCTGGACCAAACCGGTTAACCTTGGATCACCTGTAAATTCTCCGTTTTGGGAGTCTCAGCCTAGTTTTTCATCGGATGGAAGAACTTTATACTTTATAAGTAGCAGACCTGGCGGAATTGGAAAAAAAGATATATGGAAAGCCCGTTTGTTAGGTTATAAAAAGGACGGTAGCCCTTATTTTGGAGATGTAGAAAATATGGGTGACAAAATCAATACCAGAGGGAATGAGAATTCACCTTTTATTCATCACGATAATCAAACTCTTTATTTTTCGTCGGATGGTTGGCCTGGTATGGGAAAAATGGATTTGTTCCTAACACGTCTTGGGGATGATGGTAGCTGGCAGGAACCTGAGAATTTAGGTTACCCTCTTAATACTTCCAATGACGAAATTGGATTGGTGCTTAATGCCAAAGGTAGTACCGGGTATTTCTCATCTGATGGATTAGCTGAAGGCAGTACAAGTAAAGATTTGTATCAATTTGAAATGCCTGAAAAAATAAGGCCGATTCCTTCAGCCTATGTAAAGGGGCGAATTTTTGATAAGGACACTAAAGAACAGCTTAGTGCTTATTTAAAGGTCAGTGATATTAATAAAGGGATGACCGTGATTAATGCAGAGTCAACAGATTTTTCAGGGGAATTTTTGTTCTGTTTGCCAACCGGTAACGAATATGGGCTTAATGTTGAAAAGGAAGGATACTTGTTTTATTCCGGTTATTTTGATGTAAATAGTGTTAGTTCGGTTGATAATCCGCAAGTGTTGGATATCTATTTAAGTAAAATAAAATCTGGTGAGCGAATGGTTCTGCGAAATGTATTTTTCGAAACGGATTCGTACGCTTTAAAAGTTGTTTCAAATACTGAGTTGGACAATGTGGTAAGACTACTGCAATTAAATAAAGAAATTAAGGCTGAGATTGGCGGGCATACCGATAATGTTGGATCAGAATCTTATAATTTACAATTGGCCTCAAAACGAGCCAAAGAAGTTTATAATTACTTATTAGAAAAAGGAATAGAAGAAGAGCGATTGAAATATAAAGGTTATGCTTATAAGCAGCCGATTGATTCAAACGAAACAGAAGAGGGTAGGGCTAATAACCGAAGAACTGAAGTAAAGATATTATAGCAAAAAAAACTGCCGTAAGGCAGTTTTTTATTTGTTAAGATATTTTGATAATGTATCCATCAGAATTTGAAGTCGAATCGGTTTTGCCAGATAATCATCGCAGCCTGCTTCCAGACACTTTTCTCTTTCTCCTGACATTACATGAGCCGTTTGAGCAATAATTGGAATTTCAGAATCGATCTTTTTAATTTCTCTAGTGGCAGTATAGCCATCCATTATAGGAAGCTGAAGATCCATTAAAACTAAATCAATTCGGTTCTCCTTATAAAGAGTAATAGCCTCTTTTCCATCTTTAGCCCATAATATTTTGGCATTAGTTTTACGCAAAGCGGCATCAAAGAAGATTTTGTTGGTATCTACATCTTCAACCACAAGAATTACTTTGTCTTCCCAATTTTGTACCAAGGAATTGTTTAATGAATCAGTTGCACCCATATTGCTATTCGGAGTTATACCTATTTAAAATCCTAAATTATAGTTTGTTTACCTATTTTCCAAATCCCGAAACTTTTCGGGACCATCTTTTAAAAAGATGAATGGATGTAAAACTAATAATTATATTTTAATTTCTAACCCTAAGCTAATAATTAGCTTACAGTCATTGTTTGAAGATAAACATTGCAGACCAAAAATAGTACGAAATAGCTAAAAAAAGAACTTCTTAATTAATGCTAAATACTTTGATCCTTATTCTCTTTTGCTTTAAATTCGCGTACTTCATGCTAGAATGGTGTAAATGATTCGATATATATTACTACTGGTTATTCTATTAATAGGATGCCCTCAGATAAGTGTTGCCAAAGTAGATACGACGCAAAGTTGTAGCATAGAACAACAACTGGCAAAACTTTTTGTGGCACCGATTAAGTCTCTGAATAATAACTATAAATATTCACCCGGATTTGTTTTACATGAGAATCAAAAAGGATTGTCGAAAATTGACACCAGCTCATCTCAGCTTCAAATAATCGATTTAAGTAATGGCTCAGATGATGAATTACTCTTACCTTTTCCTAATTCAAAAGTATTGGAGAGCTTTCATGATAAAGAATCTTTAGATTTAATATTGCGTTCGGCTTTATTGTTCGAAAGTTTATTTGGTGCAAGTGGAATTTCTTATAAAATTGGTAATGTAACCTTCTTGAGTTTAATATCTAATTCTCATTTAACTGTCAACCAATATCAAGTCATTGAATTTCCTAAGGATTTGAAACGAAGTATTCCGTTTAGGGACTTTGAAAATAATACGGTTAGTGCTGTTACTCATGAGCAGACAGCTAGCTTTATGAGTCAAAAATGGAAATTCCTGAATTGGAAAGGCAGTACTGATCTGAGTTTATCATTTGAGGAATTGCTCGAAAAAGGTTTATTGTTTTATTCGGAGAATTTTGAAGATGATCATCAAAAGTTGGTTCGGGCTTATAGTGAAAAGTTAATGCAACAAGAATTATTGATAGATGCTCTAAGGCAATATCAGTTTGAGAATATAAAAAGAAACAGGAAAATATCTGAAGAAGAAATCTCCAAAGGAAAACGTGAACAAATCAAAAATAGATTTGAAATTCTTAAGGGGTCAATTGCTTTATATGAAAAGAAGGCGCTTGTACCCTTGCATCGTATTGATACCTTGAGTGGTATATTTAGAGATTACAGAAAAATACAGGATAATAACCTTTATGAATTAGCTGAGTTTTATCATCCAGATATTAAATATGAATCACATCCTTTGGATGATACAGATATTGTAATCAGTGTGTGTGATTCGCCTGACAGTTTGATTTCTTTATCAGAAGACATTCGAATATTCAATCATAGAAAGACAATTTCACATATATTATTAGTACAAGGAGTTGATGAGTCTTTTTTTAACTCCTCTCTTCTAAATGCTTTTGATGCCATTCTTATTGCTGAAGATTCCTCTGAATTGAGTAGCGAGTTACTGGTACAAGCTTTATATGGTGGAATTAATGTAAATGGTAGTAATAACAATGCTAAAACTTTGTATTCTCGGGGATTTAAAAGAGCTACTACCAGTAAATCAAGATTAGCTTTTGCATTGCCTGAGGTTTTAGAGTTTAATAGAGATACTCTTGATCTTATTGATGACATAGTAAACAAAGCAATTAAAGAAAAAGCTACTCCGGGAGCACAGCTCTTAATAGCCCGAAAGGGAAATGTAATTTTCAAAAAGTCATATGGTTACCATACCTATTCAAAAAAAGTAAAAGTTAAAAATGATGATATATATGATATTGCATCGGTAAGCAAGTTATGCGCCACGTTTCCAATTATTCTGGATTTGTACGAACAGGATTTGATAAAATTGGATGCTAAACTTGGCGATTATTTGGCTGATATTGATACCACAGATAAAAAAGATATTACCATTAGGGAATTGCTTTTGCACCAGTCGGGATTAATTAGTTTTTTGCCATTTCATACTTATGCTATAGATAAAGATGCATTAAATGGTAAATCGCTTTACAATAGAAGGTATACTTCAAGCTATAATATTAAACTTGACGATTGGCTTTATCAAAGTAAGTACGGTCGATATCGCAAAGATGTGTTTCAAAAACAGCAAGATTCAACTTTTAATATTAGAGTTAGCCGAAAACTATTTATGAATAAGCACTTTGTTGACTCAATGAAGAGCTATGCTTATGCATCCAAACTTCGGTTAAAGAAGGATTACTTGTATAGCGATGTTGGATATCATTTGCTTCATCTCGTGATGCATTCAAAATTAAATTCCGGTCTGGATGAATATTTCTACACAAACTTTTCCAAACCGCTTGGAGCGAATAGAGTGAAGTATAGGCCCTTGAATTATTTTTCAGCAGAGGAAATTGTTCCTACAGAAAATGATTTGGCATTCAGAAAAGAGTTGCTTCGAGGGTATGTGCACGATCAGGGCGCTGCCATGTTGGGCGGGGTGGCTGCAAATGCAGGCTTATTTGCCAATGCTTCGGATTTGGCTAAAATATCTCAGATGTTTTTAAATGAAGGGCAATATGGTGGCGTACGGTATTTTAAGGATTCTACAATTAAATATTTCACATCTAAAACGGATTCAATAAACAGAAGAGGGCTGGGGGTCGATAAACCTGAATTAAATCCTAAGCTATCGAGCCCTGTTTCACCTTTGGCTTCACCGTCATCCTATGGTCATTCTGGATTTACCGGAACAATAGTTTGGATTGATCCGGAATATGATCTGATTTACATCTTTCTTTCCAATCGAATTCATCCCAGAGCTTATAATAAAAAGCTAATCAAGTCTAATGTGAGAACGGATATTCAAGATTTAATTTATCGATCAATCTTGAATCACTAGCCAGTATTATGGTTTTTTAAATAATGTATCCATAACTTTATTCAATTACGTAAGTTGGTTTTATAGGCAATATTCAAGGTCTTCCTATATTATTTATGTTGCACATAAAAGCATTTGAAAGCTTACGAATGCTTACATTGTTAAAAATAATACTTATTTAATCTTTGTATTTGTTATTTTTAATCAATATAAATTGTAAATTTGCCAGCGGTTAAAAATACAATCACATTAACAAGAGTTGTTATGATAGGAAAATTCAATCAGAAGATTTCACCTACAGGTCGATTTAAGAACGAAGGTTATCACGATGATCCTTATTTAAGAGCGTTGATAACGAAACATGAGAAAATTTCGACTAAAATTTATGATTCCTCAACTGAAGGGTCCAAGGCCTTAGCTTCTGAAATTGCTTCAATTATTAAAATAAAAGAATTAGAAGGTAACAAGTGTGTATTGGGTTTAGCAGTAGGTTCTGCTCCAAGTGAAGTGTATGATGAGTTAATTCGAATGCACAAAAAGGATGGGCTTAGCTTTAAAAATGTTATTGTGTTTAATGTAATGGAATACTATCCGATAGCTCCGGAAGCATTACAAAGTTTCAGCCGTAATATCAAGGAGAAATTCTTTGACCATGTAGATCTTCCCAAGGATAATATAAATGATTTAGATAGTTTATTGCCACAGGAAAAGATTTATGAGTTTTGTCGTGCCTACGAAGAAAAGATTGAGAGATTGGGTGGGATAGATATGCAAATCTTAGGCATAGGTCGTACAGGGCATATTGGATTAAATGAGCCTGGATCGTCCATGAATTCCTTAACACGAATTGTTTCACTGGATGATATATCAAGAACAGAAGCGGCTTCTGATTTCTTTGGTAAAGACAAAGTACCAAGGAAAGCCATCACTATGGGTGTTAAAACCATTTTAAATGCCAAAAGAGTTCGTCTGCTTGCCTGGGGTGAAGGCAAGGCTAATATCATTAATAAAACCATTGAAGGCGATACTACAGAAGAAGTGCCTGCTTCATTTCTTCAGAATCATATTGATTGTAAATTTATTCTGGATGAAGCCGCTTCAAATGAGTTAACCCGTGTAAAAACGCCATGGTTAATTGATAGTGTTGAATGGGATGACCGTTTGATTAAAAAAGCGGTTGTGTGGTTGTGTCAAAAGGTAAATAAACCCATTCTAAAACTTACCGATCGTGATTATAACGATAATGGCATGGGAGATATTTTGGCAGATAAAGGTTCAGCTTATCAAATTAACATCCGAATATTTAATGAACTGCAGCATACGATAACGGGATGGCCCGGTGGTAAACCCAATGCTGACGACACTTATCGCCCTGAACGTAAGTCACCGGAAAAGAAGCGGATTATTATATTTAGTCCTCACCCTGATGATGATGTGATATCAATGGGGGGTACTATGCTTCGATTGGTTGATCAAGGGCACGAAGTACATGTTGCCTATCAGGTTTCGGGTAATCTTGCGGTTTCTGATGATGATGTATTGCGCTATATTGATTTTATAGGGGACTATGCGGATGGGATAAGTGCGGATACAAAAGAATTGCATGCTGAACATGATCGTATAAGAAAGTTTTTAGCCAATAAAAAACATGACCAGGTTGATTTGCCTGAAATTAGACGTATAAAAGGATTGATTCGTGTTGGTGAGGCAAAAGCCGGATGCAGATACGCCAATGTGAAAGATGAAAATGCCCATTTCCTTCACATGCCATTTTACGAAACCGGGGGTGTTGAGAAAAAGCCAATCGGTAAGGAGGATGTAAAGATTATTGCTGATTTAATTAAAGAGGTCAAACCGCATCAAATATATGCGGCAGGTGATTTATCTGATCCCCACGGAACACACCGCGTATGTTTGGATGCCATTTTTAAAGCGGTTGATGATCTTAAAAAAGAAGCCTGGATGAAAGATTGTTGGGTATGGCTATATAGAGGTGCCTGGCACGAATGGGAAATTCACAATATTGAGATGGCAGTTCCAATCAGCCCTGATGAATTGATTCGTAAACGAAATGCCATTTTCAAACATCAATCTCAGAAAGATGGAGCTATGTTTTTAGGTGGTGATAATCGCGAGTTTTGGCAGAGGGCAGAAGATAGAAACAGAGGTACAGCTAATTTATATAATGAACTGGGAATGGCGGAATATGAAGCCTTTGAAGCCTTTGTGAGATATGAGTTTTTATAAATTTGATTTTTAGTTATAGCAGACGGGCCTTGGAGAAATTCAAGGCCTGTTTTTTTATCGAACTATTTCAATATCTTTGGCTGAATTTAAAAATGAAACAATATAATATGAAACTGATTTCAAAAGTACTACTTGGTACTGCTATTACAGTAGGTCTTTTTTCTTGTCAACCAAGTGGAGATAAAGGGGCTGCTAAATTAGTAACGCAACAGGATAGCATTAGCTATAGTTATGGTGTAATGATGGCTCGTCAATTGAGTCAAATTGAAGATATTGATGCTGATAAAGCTGCTGCAGGTTTAAGAGAAGCTTTGAACGATACGGCTCAATTAACTATGGAACAAGCCAATGATTTATTGACCATTGAAAAAAGAAAGCCAGGAGAAGATTTTCTTGCTGAAAATGCAAAGAAAGAAGGAGTAATGACAACGGCTAGTGGTCTTCAGTATAAGATTACTCAGGAAGGTACAGGAAATTCACCTGTTGCTACAAACACTGTAAGAGTGCATTATACAGGTACTTTGATTGATGGAACTAAATTTGATAGTTCATTGGATCGTGGCGAGCCAATTGAGTTTCCATTAAATGGTGTTATCCCGGGATGGACGGAAGGCCTACAGTTAATGAAAGAAGGTGGTAAAGCTACTTTATATATTCCTTATAGCTTAGGATATGGTGAGCGTGGAGCTGGTGGTGTAATTCCTCCGTTCGCAGCTTTAATCTTCGATGTTGAGTTAATCGCAATTGTAAAGTAAAACTTACATCTCAAAATACATGAGCGTCTATCATTAATTTGGTAGACGCTTTTTTTCTCTTTAATCTGCAAGAATAGAAAAAGAGCTTAAGGAAAAATAAACTGTTGCCACAAAACTTCTTGTCGGCTTTTGTGCTTAAGTTATTATTTTCGTCAATTCTCCTTTGAAGATAGGCAATATAGATTTTTCTGGAACTGTTTTCCGAAAGGGAATTGGTCTTTCCAGTTTTCTTGCATCAAATAGTAACTTGGGTTTATGGAAAATCATTTTTCTGGAGCTAATTCCCAAAGGGATATTGAGGATTTGGATTTTCCTGATACTAATCCTTATTGGAAGTTTAGTGATAAACATTTTCCTGAGCTCGTAATTCTTATTTAAAGAATAAGACGTGTTTTTTTTTACAAAATGCACTGCCAAAACTGATATTTGGGTTCAAGTTCATCAAATTCTTCAGATAGATAGAGTGACTTAGCTACAGTATTATCTTCCCTTACTTCAAGAGTAATCTTACAACAGTTTCCTTTCCGTGCAATTGCTTTTATGCTTTTCATTAAGTATCTGCCAGCCCCAAATCCACGTGCTTCAGGTAAAACTATAAAATCATGAATATTTAATAATCGTCCTCCTCTGAAAGTAGAATAGGCATAAAAACAATTGGCCAAGCCAATGAATTCTCCCTCATGCCTGACTAAAACGCCAAGGTAGTTATCCTGATGTTCTAGATCATCTAATACCTTGTGATATAGTTCTTGTTCAAATGGTGTACTGCTTCCCATTGGATCGAGCATATAAGCATTCATTAACTTGTAAAACGCCTTTTGGTGCTCTTCCATAGTAAGGTTAACTATTTCGTAGGATAACTCTTTCATTAGATCAATATTTGCGTATAATATCGGCAATTATACCTTAAATCGCCAGGCATCAATACCATATTTCTTAACCCGGGTACCCAACATGCGTTCGGTCACCATTAGTATTTCTGCAGCCTTTGTAATGTTACCTTTAGTTGATGTCAAAGCATCCCTTATGAGTTGTTTTTCCACTTGTTCCACTATTGACATCATACCGCCTTCCATCTGACTATTGGTCGACTCTGCAGTTTGTAGGGTAGGTGGCAGATCATAACTGTGTATCACATCATCTTTACTCATTATACATGCACGCTCTATTACATTTTCCAATTCACGAATATTGCCCGGCCAACGATGCACCATTAACATATTGATGGCTGAAGTGGTAATCCGTTTGATAGTACGGTCGTTTTTCCTGTTGAATTTACTAATAAAATGATCCACTAAAATTGGAATATCATCTCTGCGTTCACGTAGTGGGGGAATAAATATGGGAAACACATTTATACGGTAATACAGATCTTCTCGATATTCACCTTTTTCAATTTGCTCTTCCAAATTTCGATTGGTGGCTGCCACTATCCTTACATCTGTTTTAATCGTTTCTGTTCCTCCAATTCGTTCAAATTCACGCTCCTGAATAACTCTCAAAAGTTTAACCTGGGTGGGTAAGGGTAAATCTCCTATTTCATCCAAAAAAATGGTACCTCCATGAGCTAATTCAAAACGCCCTTTGCGTTGCTGGTCAGCACCGGTAAAAGCACCTTTCTCATGTCCAAATAATTCACTTTCAATAAGTGTTTCGGGCAGAGCAGAGCAGTTGACTTTAATTAAGCTTTTTTTGCTGCGGTTACTATTCGTATGAATGGCCTCGGCAAATAGTTCTTTCCCAATTCCACTTTCACCTCGCAATAATACCGTACTATTGGTTTGAGCAACACGATTGATTAAGGAAAAGAGTTCGTTAATCTTACCGGAATTACCAATTATATTTTGTGGTTTATTTTCCTCTATGGCATTTTGGAGTTTTCGATTCTCCTCTCTTAGGTTTTCCAACTCCTCCATTTTTTCTTGCTTGTATCGAGCTGCTTTCGCAATCATCGACCCCACAATACTAAGAAGCTGAATATGCTCATCACTTTCAATAACTGAATTATATTTGCGAATAACACTTAATGCCCCGGTAACCGCATTGTCAAGCATTAATGGAACACATATATAGGTTAATTCTTCACCATCTTTAGTTAATTCGGCTCTGGTTTTATTGATGAACAATTTTGATTTAGAAATTTCAGATATCACAACCGGTCGGGCTAGCTCAACAACCTTACCAATTATACCTTCACCCAATGCGTATTTGCCTCTTGCTCTTTGTGAGTCGCTAAGGCCGTAAGCTGCTTTTATAATAATTTGATTACTTTGTCGATTAAATATGGTTACAAAACTGCGTTCTGCATTGAGGTGTTTAACCAATAGTGACATTATTGGGCTTAAATCCGACTTTAGTTCTTTACTGTCCAACAGGCGTTGGCTAATGTCAAACAGTAGTGACAACTCCTGATATCCATAGCATTCATTTCCTATTTTTCTACATTTTAATTCCATAGGCTGAGGTTAAGAAAATTGAACTTGGATGATCAAAAATAGATAATATTTAGAATTGCCCCACTCTTAAGGAGGGGTAGATGCGTAATTTATACTAAATATGAATTACGGACATGGAGTTTATGGAGGGTGTCATATTGAATCCTAAGTGAACGAGGATTGAATTGCTTTTCTATTAATGTGCTATTTTTGTAGATCTAATAAATTTAATTCTTAAACATTCCATACGCATAGATGTTATTATACTGACTTTGAAAAACCATATAATGAATAAAACAGGACTATTAGTTGTTAATTTAGGCACACCGGACAGTTGGAAAAGGAAGGATGTAAAAAAATATCTTGCAGAATTTCTGATGGATGGTCGTGTTATTGATATTCCTGCCTGGAAAAGGTTTTTATTGGTCAGAGGAATAATTGCACCTTTTCGATCTAAAAAGGTTTCTCTTGAATATAAAAAGCTTTGGACAGACAATGGTTCGCCATTATTAGTATATGGCCAGGACTTAGTGAAAAAACTTCAGAGCCATTACCAAGAAAATAATGAAGAAGTGCAGGTAGAATTAGCTATGCGCTATCAAAGTCCTGATATCTCTTCAGTACTGGAACGGTTTAAAAAAAATGGAGTTAATAACCTGGTGGTGTTTCCTTTATTTCCTCAATATGCTTCAGCTACCATTGGATCTGTTGCTCAAAATGTAATGGAAGAGCTTACCAATTGGAATGCTATTCCATCTGTTAGATTTATTAATGATTACCACGATCATCCTCAATTTATCGAAGCTTTTTATCGTAAAATCAGCAAGGACATTGAGGCATTCAAACCTGATCATATCTTATTTAGTTATCATGGCATACCAGAGCGTCATTTAACAAATATGCAGGAGCAAAGTAAAAAGCTTTGCAAATGGCCTGATTGTGCATGTGAAACTAAAAATGAAAACAAACCATTATGCTATCGCTCTGCGTGTTTTAATACGACCAGATTATTAGCCGAGCAACTTCAGTTGAAACCCAAAGCATATACCAGTTCATTTCAAAGCCGATTGGGTAAATCACCTTGGATAAAACCATATACAGATGATACGGTAGAGAAACTGGCTAAGAATGGTGTAAAAAAGCTTTTGGTTGTTTCACCTTCATTTGTAGCTGATTGTTTAGAAACAACCTTGGAGATAGGCGAACAGTATAAGGAATTGTTTATTGAGAGTGGTGGGAGTGAATTTAAGTTTACTGAAAGTTTAAATGCCGATGATCACTGGGTTAAGGCAATTTATGATATAGTTTTAGCTTAGTTCGAAGTTAATATAGCTAAAAGTCTTTTGGAGCAGCTCTCAATTGGTGTGATGTCAGTAAAGAGTTGCTCCTTTTTATTTATGTTCTTAAAGTTCTATGTATCCATGGTGCATTCTGTAAATCTTATCTTGCACTAGGACATCAGCGATTAATCCACATTAATGTATGCCATCTTATGGCTTAAGATACGCTTAAGTCAACAATAACAGGAGTTTAATACTAGTATCACATTAAAGGTAACAATTATTGCTCTTCTTACAATTATGTAGGATATTCTCCCGTTTCTACTTTTATCAAAAAGCCTCTGTAAAATTTTTAACTCTCACTATGTGTGGTTGATATGCTCATATGGCGTTGATGAAATCAAAGCGAATTATCATATTGGCACGCCCTGTGATACCGTGAAATGCAAATGATAACCAATTAAAATTTAGAGTTATGAGAAAAGTTGCAATTTACGGAAAAGGCGGTATTGGCAAATCAACTACTACTCAAAATACAGTAGCAGGACTTGTAGAAGCAGGTAAGAATGTAATGGTTGTGGGCTGTGACCCTAAAGCGGATTCTACCCGATTACTCCTAGGTGGACTTGCCCAGAAAACAGTGCTAGATACTTTACGTGAAGAAGGTGAGGATGTTGAATTGGAGGATATTGTTCGTCCTGGATTCTCTGGGGTACGTTGCGTTGAGTCCGGTGGACCTGAGCCTGGAGTAGGATGTGCCGGTAGGGGTATTATTACTTCCATTAATCTACTTGAACAATTAGGTGCATGGGATGAAAAATTTTCAATTGATTATACTTTTTATGATGTACTGGGTGATGTGGTTTGTGGAGGGTTTGCCATGCCAATTCGCGAGGGCAAAGCTGAAGAAATTTACATTGTTGTTTCTGGTGAGATGATGGCCATGTATGCGGCCAATAACATTTGCAAAGGTATTAAAAAGTATGCCGAAGCAGGTGGAGTTCGTTTAGGAGGTTTGATTTGTAACTCTCGCAAGGTGGACAATGAAAGTGCTATGATTGAAGAGTTAGCCAGACAGTTGGGTACACAGATGATTCATTTTGTACCTCGTGATAATATGGTTCAGCGTGCTGAAATAAATCGTAAGACAGTGATTGATTATGAACCGGATCACAATCAGGCTAATGAATATCGCACTTTAGCTGAAGCCATCGACAAAAACGAAATGTTTGTTATTCCAACTCCTTTGGAAATTGAGCAATTAGAGAAACTATTAATTGACTTTGGTATTGCCAACTAGGACTACAATTTCAGTAGTTAGATTTGAATTCCCAGATAATAAACAAACTAAATAATTGAACTATGTTAATGATAAAAGCGATTGTACGCCCTGAAAAAACAAGCAAGGTATTAAAAGCTCTCTTTGAAGCAGGGTACATAGCCGTTACAAAAATGCCTGTAGTGGGTAGAGGAAAACAACGAGGTATAAAAATAGGTGATGTTACCTATGATGAACTGCCCAAGGAGTTGTTAATGATGGTTGTGAAGGATGAGGATAAAGACTTTGCCGTCACTACCATTATGGAGGCTGCCCGTACCGAGCCTAAAGGTGCCTTTGGTGATGGAAAAATATTTGTTTCACCAGTTGATGAATCCTACACAATAAGTAGGGGAACCAAAGAACTTTAATCACCCTAATACATAATCTATGAAATGTGTAATGGCTATTATTCGCATCAATAAGATGAACAAAACCAAACGTGCTCTCAAAGAAGCTGGTATAACTTCGATGACTGCTTCGGGAAAAGTGTTTGGCAGAGGAAAAGGCTTATGGGATGCTAAAGTACTAGAAGGCGCTAAGAATGATACACCTGAAGCTCTGGAGCATTTAGGTAAAGAACCCCGTTTACGTCCTCAAAGGGTATTGCAAATTGTAATACCCGACAGTAAAGTAGCAGAGTGTGTTGAAACCCTAATTGAAGCCAACCAATCTGAAGAGCATGGTGATGGAAAGATATTCGTTATGCCTATGGGTGAAGCCATAAGAGTACGAACCGGGGAGCGTGGAGATGAAGTGTTGGACATTTAAAATCGGATGCAATGGTAAAAAAGAAAGACATGAGTAAGGGTTTGCCCGATCCATCGGAATTGATGGATGAGATATTGGCAAAATACCCGACTAAAATAGCTAAGAAACGTAAGAAGGCCATGGTCTCCAATGATCCTAAAGAAGATCAGGAAATTCAGGCTAATGTCCGAACAATTCCCGGAATTATTACACAGCGTGGTTGTACCTATGCCGGATGTAAAGGGGTGGTACTTGGACCTACCAGGGATATTATTAACCTGGTACACGGACCAATAGGTTGTAGTTTTTATGCCTGGTTAACACGTCGTAATCAAACACGCCCGGCCGAAGGTGAAGATAACTTTATGACCTACGCTTTTTCAACGGATATGCAAGATGAAAATATTGTATTTGGTGGAGAAGCAAAACTAAAGGATGCCATTCGAGAAGCCTACGAAATGTTTCAGCCCAAATCAATTGGTATTTTCTCAACTTGTCCGGTTGGTTTGATTGGAGATGATGTGCATGCTGTAGCTCGTGAAATGAAAGCGGAACTAGGAATCAATATTTTCGGCTTTAGTTGCGAAGGTTATCGGGGTGTTTCCCAGTCGGCAGGTCACCATATTGCTAATAATGGCGTATTCACTCATGTAGTTGGTAACAATGATCGTGAGCGCGAAGGCAAGTTTCAGGTAAACCTATTGGGTGAATACAATATTGGAGGTGATGCCTTTGAACTGGAACGTTTATTCGAGGAAGCCGGCTTTACACTCCTGTCAACTTTCAGTGGTAACTCTACCATAAAAAATATGGAGTACTCTCATACTGCAGATTTAAACATGGTAATGTGTCATCGTTCCATCAATTACATTGCTGAGATGATGGAGGAAAAGTACGGGATACCATGGGTGAAGGTTAACTTTATCAGTGCTGAAGGTACGGCCAAATCGTTACGAAAAGCCGCTGAATATTTTGATGATGCTGAATTAACCGCTAAGGTTGAAAAAATCATCAAGCGTGAAATGGCCAAAGTTGAGAAGGTCAAAAAAGAAGTTGAGCCCAAGACAACTGGTAAATTAGCCATGATGTTTGTTGGTGGATCACGAGCGCACCATTACCAGGATCTATTTAAAGAGATAGGGGTAACCACTGTATCTGCCGGATATGAATTTGCTCATCGTGATGATTACGAAGGGCGTAAGGTATTACCTAATATCAAGATTGATGCTGACACGCGTAACATTGAGGATCTTAGTGTAAGTAAAGACGATAAGCTCTTCCGTGATGATTTAGCTGAGAAAAAGCAAAAGCTAATGGATAGCGGTTATGCCTTTAGTGACTATGAAGGTATGATGCCTGAGATGAATTCCAATTCATTGGTGATTGATGATGTTAACCATTGGGAAACTGAAAAGCTGATTGAGTTTTATAAGCCGGATGTATTTTGTGCTGGTATCAAAGAAAAGTATGTGGTTCAAAAGAGTGGTGTGCCGCTTAAACAGTTACACTCATACGATTATGGTGGACCATATGCCGGATTTGAAGGTGCAATTAATTTCTACAAGGAAATGGAGCGCATGCTAAGCACCAATATCTGGAAAATGGTAGATGCACCATGGAAAAGTGAACCTGAGATAGTAGGAAGTTTTGCCATTAACGAATAAGGAGGAAACATTATGTTATTACGTCATACAACAGATAAAGTAAAAGAAAGAAAGGCGCTCACCGTTAACCCGGCAAAAACTTGTCAGCCGGTAGGAGCCATGTATGCAGCCCTTGGTATTCACGGATGTTTGCCACACAGTCATGGTTCACAAGGTTGTTGTTCGTATCACCGAAGTACATTAACGCGCCACTATAAAGAGCCGGTAATGGCAGCAACCAGTTCCTTTACCGAAGGATCATCGGTATTTGGTGGACAAAGTAACCTATTGCAGGGAATTGGCAATATCTTTTCCATTTACGATCCGGATATTATTGCAGTACATTCCACTTGTTTGTCCGAAACCATTGGTGATGACTTAGGTCAGATTGTAGCTAAAGCACGTACTGATGGTAAAGTGCCGGAAGGAAAGCATGTGATACAAGCTGCCACACCAAGTTATGTGGGAAGTCATGTTACAGGTTATGCCAATATGCTGGAAGGTATTGTTAAGTATTTTGCGACTAATACAGATAAGCTAATTAATCAAATAAATTTATTGGCCGGATGGATTGAGCCATCTGACATGAAAGAGCTTAAGCGTATACTATCCTTGATGGGAGTTAATAGTGTACTATTGCCTGATACTTCCGATGTGTTGGATACGCCTATGACGGGAAAGTATACCATGTATCCTAAAGGAGGCACCACTATACCTGAAATGGTTAGCATGGGGGATAGCTTGTATAGTGTCGGCCTCGGTGAATGGGGAACTCAAAAAGCAGCCATCGCTCTCGACAATCAGTGTAAGGTTAAGTTTTCCATTGAAGATTTACCAATCGGATTAAAAGCAACTGACCGCTTTATACAGACTTTATCCAAGGTGGGATCGGTATCTGTTCCTGAATCCATCAACGACGAACGTGGTAAATTGGTAGATGCCATTACCGATATGCACCAATATTTATATGGTAAACGAGTGGCCTTATGGGGTGACCCTGACCAATTAATTCCATTAACTGAATTTTTGGTGGATATGGATATGAAACCGGTTTATATTGTTTCAGGTACTCCTGGTAAGTCCTTCGATAAGCGCATGAAAGCCATACTTGGCGATCGTGTTCCAGAGGCCAAATTTAAAAATGGTGCCGCAGCGGATATGCATCTAATGCATCAATGGATTAAGGAAGAATCTGTAGATCTGCTAATTGGCAATACCTATGGTAAGTACATTTCTCGCGATGAGAATATTCCTTTTGTTCGTATGGGCTTTCCAATTATCGATCGGATAGGACATAGTTATTTCTCAACCATGGGATATATGGGCGGATTGCGCATACTTGAAAAGATGTTGGCTGTTATCATGGATTATCAGGATGCCAATTGTCCGGAAGAGTCTTTTGAGCTTACTATGTAAAAATGAGTTAGGCTATTATAGCAATAGTTTTGCATTTGAAGGCAAGACAGGAGGTCATCAATTTCTCTACTTTTATTATGACATATTCCAGTATTTAACCTCCTGTAGTTCCTCTTCCTTCATTATTTAAGTCATTCAAAAACGTTTGGATGATCAGGGAGCACAAAAAAAGATTGAGACCGAGAAGCAAGAATAGATTAGCAAAAAGTGATTACTCTATTGCTTGTATAAGCAATTCACTTCAACACTGCATCGTAATACTTTTAATTTATTCTGATGGGATTCAGGCTTCCGGTCTCAGTTTTTAAAATCAACATTAACCTTTAATACTAACGACGATGGATAGGTTAATCAAAGAAAGATCAGAACAAATTCATAAAGTAGGTACTTCGGCACATGAGCTGGCTTGCGAAAAAAAGAGTCAGGCCGGTAGTGTAAGCCAAAGGGCTTGCGTATTCTGTGGCTCCAGGGTAGTGTTATACCCAATTGCAGATGCCTTACATTTAATACATGGTCCCATTGGTTGTGCAGCATATACCTGGGATATTCGCGGAGCCATGTCATCAGGTCCGCAATTACACCGCTTAAGTTTTTCAACCGACTTGCGCGAAAAAGATGTAGTGTTTGGAGGTGAACCAAAATTACATCAGGCACTTAGTGAGTTGATAGAAGCCTATAAGCCAAAAGCTGCTTTTGTCTATTCTACATGCATTGTAGGCGTTATTGGTGATGATGTCGAAGCCATCTGCAGAAAGGTTTCGCAAGAGCACAATATTGATGTATTGCCTGTAATGGCTGAGGGATTCAAAGGCACTAAAAAAGATGGCTATAAAGCTGCTTGTGCTGCCTTATCAAAACTGGTTGGTACAGATGATCAGTATAAAGCTCCGGATTTCAGCATAAATATTTTGGGCGATTTTAACCTTGCTGGTGAACTATGGATGCTTAAAGAGTATTACGAAAAAATAGGTGTTAACATCATTACCTGCTTAACCGGTGATGGTCGCATACACGAAATCAGAAGAGCACACAAAGCATCCTTAAACATGGTGCAATGCTCCGGTTCTATGATGCATCTGGCCAAGGAGATGGAAGAGAAATACAATATTCCGTTTAAAAAAGTGTCCTACTTTGGCATAGAAGACATGTCGGAGGCTTTATACGATGTCGCTTCCTTTTTTAAAAATGAGCAAATGCTTGATAAAGCAAGGGCTTTGGTATCTGATGAGATAAAAGAATTAATACCTGCTCTGGAGCCCTATAAAGCTAAGTTAAATGGAAAAAAAGCAGCCATATATGTTGGTGGAGCCTTTAAGGCCATTAGTCTGGTTAAAGCCTTGCGATTGCTAGGAATGCAAACCGCACTCGTGGGATCTCAAACCGGCAACAAAGACGATTACATGTTGCTTAAAAAGCTCTGCGACGAGGGAACCGTAATTGTAGATGACTCTAATCCCAATGAGCTTTCTGAATTTGTAAAAAGTCAGGGCGTAGATTTATTTATTGGAGGTGTAAAAGAACGCCCCATTGCCTATAAGTTGGGAATTGGATTTTGTGATCATAATCACGAGCGCAAAGAAGCTTTAGCAGGTTATGAGGGGATGCTCAACTTTGCCAAGGAAGTATATGCTTCCGTTACGAGTCCGGTTTGGAAGTTTTTCAAACCTACCATAACACCTTAATCATTAACCCTAAAATATTTGCCCCATGGATAATCTACCTCGACTAAAAGACATTAAACCATTTGTATCCACCCGCAATGCCTGTAAATTATGTTCGCCGCTTGGCGCAAGTGTGGCTTTAAAAGGCATTGAAGGCTGTGTGCCTGTTATACATGGTTCACAAGGTTGTGCCACTTATATCAGGCGTTACATGATCAGTCATTATAAAGAGCCAGTAGATATTGCCTCTTCGAACTTTAGTGAAGAAACAACAATTTTTGGTGGTGCTGAAAATCTAAAACAAGCATTGGGAAATGTCATTGATCAGTACAAGCCCCAGGCTATTGGCGTGTCAACCACATGCTTGAGCGAAACTATCGGAGAAGATGTTCCGAATATGTTAAAGCAAATCAGCAGTATGACTGAGGGGCATGAGTGGCCTGAGCTATTTACTGTTTCAACACCAAGTTATCAGGGAACACATATGGATGGGTTTCATGCCACGGTATATGAAATAGTAAAGCATTTTGCACAAGATGGAGAATTGTACAAGGTCATCAATTTATTCCCTGGTTTTGTTTCGCCGGCAGACTTACGTGTTTTAAAACAAATTTTAAGTGATTTTGAACTGGATTACATTATGATTCCGGATTTTTCGGATTCGTTGGATAATGGTGCCTGGGATAAATATTATCGGGTACCTGACGGAGGAACGCCAATTGATAGGTTGCGACTGTGTGGTCAGGCTGTATCAAGTATTGAGTTAGGACTATTTAATAAAGTTACGGCAGGAGGAAAAAATAATTCTGGCATTAATAGTGCTGGTGAATGGCTAGAAAAAAATAAAGAAGTGCCATGTCATCAATGTGTATTGCCTATTGGAGTAAGTGCAACAGATGTATTTTTTACGCATTTAGAATTTTTAAGTGCAAATGTAACGCCTCCGAAATATGAAAAGCAACGTGCTCGACTACTGGATTCATATGCCGATGGTCATAAATATGTATTTGGCAAAAAAGCCATAGTGTACGGCGAAGAAGATCTGGTACTTGGCCTCTGTTCTTTTTTAGATGAAATAGGGGTGGAGGTAATATTAGCCGGGAGTGGAGCTAACAGTGGTGAACTGTCTGAAAAGCTTAAAGAGTATTGCCCTGAAAATGGAGAAGGTATTAAAACCATGTGTGATGCTGACTTTGAGCAAATCAATGAACAAGCCCATTTATTAAAGCCTGATTTTATCATTGGCAATAGTAAAGGTTATTATATAGCTCGCGATCTAAAAATACCAATAATACGTGTTGGCTTTCCTATCCATGATCGGCTGGGAGGGCAACGTATAAAGCACCTGTCATATGAAGGTACGCAGGAGTTGTTTGATAGAGTGGTAAATGCTATGATCGAACACAAACAAGAAAATTCACCCATTGGCTATAAATACATTTAGATATCCAATAGGGTTACAAATGTTTATCATCCATCATTCTATAAGATAGGTGAAAGTGATTGGTCAAATTATCGGTTGATTTAGTAATCATCCATAAAATATAAAATTATGAAAGACTTTAGCAAACATCCATGTTTCAATAAAGAAGCTCATCATAAACATGCTCGGGTTCATTTACCCGTTGCACCGCAGTGTAATGTCAAATGCAACTATTGTAATCGTAAATTTGACTGTGTCAATGAAAGCCGCCCTGGGGTTACAAGTAATGTGTTGCTTCCGGAACAGGCTCTGGATTATTTAAAGAATCTGGTGAAAATCATGCCTGAACTGAGTGTGGTTGGCATTGCGGGGCCTGGTGATCCTTTTGCAAATCCGACGCAAACTATGAAAACCCTGAGCTTGGTGCGTGAAGAATTTCCTGACATGCTGCTATGTGTGTCAAGCAATGGCTTAAATGTTGGACCTTACATTAAGGAGTTGGCTGAATTGGAAGTGTCGCATGTAACCATAACGCTTAATAGTTTCAGGCCGGAAACCTTAGAGAAGATATATGGCTGGGTAAGATATGACAAGCGTGGTTATTTTGGAGCGAATGCGGGAAAAGTTCTTCTCGAAAAACAATTGGAAGCTATTAAAATGCTCAAAGAGCTAGATATGGTAGTTAAGGTTAATACCATAGTTATCCCAGGAGTAAATGATAATGAAGTAGAAGAAATTGCTGAAAACATTGCAGCCCTGGGTGTAAACCTGATGAATACAATCCCGATGTATCCAGTTAAAGATACACCATTTGAAAATATTGAAGAACCATCGTCGGAGTGGATGAAAGCATTGCGTCAAAAAGTTGAAAATTATTTACCTCCCATGTCGCATTGTGCACGCTGCAGAGCTGATGCGGCCGGTCTATTGGGAAAGGATTCAGCTGAAGCGGCGCAATTGCTTTCTGACGCTGCCCGATTGAATATCTCAGATGGTGAAGATAGGCCATATGTGGCGGTTACCTCAATGGAAGGCATTTTGGTCAATCAACATCTGGGCGAGGCAGATCGTATTCATGTATTTCGAGAAACGCCCAATGGTTACAAATTGGTGAATATTAGAGCTACACCTGAAAAAGGAACAGGTAACGAACGATGGATACATTTAGCTGAAATGTTAGATGATTGTAAAGCTATTTTGGTAGGCGGTATTGGACCCAAACCTTCATCTATTATAAGTACTCATGGTATTAAAATAGTTGAAATGAGTGGCATGATTGATCAGGGACTGGATCATGTTTATAAAGGCATTGAGCTAAGAAGCCTCTGTAAAACCGACATGTTTAAATGTGGTTCAGGCTGCACCGGTAAAGCAACAGGTTGTGGTTGATGGAGTATTGAAAGTATATAAAGAAGAAAGTTAAAGGTTGTTTAGTGAAGCCTCTCAAATTCTAAATTTCAACTTTTATCTTAATAATAATCGTAAAAGTAAATACTATGAAGAAACCGGATTATCACATTTTAGTATGTAATTCTTTCCGTATGGCTGGAGATGCACAAGGCTATTGTAATAAGAGTGGAGCCGTTGATATGATTCAATATCTAATGGAAGAATGCGATGACAGAGGAATGGATGTTACCATTTCTACAACTGGATGTTTAAACGTATGTTCACAAGGACCTATTATGGTTGTCCATCCTCATAATTTATGGTATGGAGGTATCACCGAGGAAAAAATTGATGAAATACTGGATGCTCTGGAAGAAGGTGAGGCCGTTGAAGAGTACTTAATCACTGATTAGTATAGAGGCTTTCCTGCAATAAACCAGGCGTACCAATAAAAACAGAAGCCTATGTACACATTAATGGATACGACTTTAAGAGATGGTGAACAGGCACCAGGTGTTGTTTTCACCTTAGAAGAAAAAATGCACATTGCTGCTTTACTTGATGAAGCAGGAGTAAAGGAAGTGGAAATTGGTACGCCCATTATTTCAAAGCAGGAGGAGAATGATATAAAAACGCTGATCACTCAAGGCTTTCGTTTTGAGGCATCCTGCTGGGCAAGAGCTTGTGTGGCCGATCTGGAGGCTGCCAAGCGCACTGGTGCTAGTCGAATTAATATTTCCTTTCCGGTTTCCGCCATTCAGTTGGCAGCAATGAAACGCGATATGAGTTGGGTATTGAATAGTCTAAAGGATATGGTAGAAAGGGCTAAACACGACTTTGAATTTATTGCCATAGGCGCTCAGGATGCCTCCAGATCAGAGCCTAAGCTTCTTCGAAGATTTATGCGTGAAGCCATTGATCTTGGTGTTGATCGGATTCGTATTGCGGATACTGTAGGTGTACTAAATCCAATTAGCACCATTAAATTGTTTGATTCTCTTAAAGCCTTAAGCAAGCAGGTTCAGTTGGAGTTTCACGGTCATAATGATTTAGGAATGGCAACAGCCAACACAGTCGCTGCCTTGCAGTCAGGTGCGCATTGTGCATCGCTTACAGTTAATGGACTTGGTGAACGTGCAGGAAATGCAGCTCTTGAAGAAGTGGTAGCAGCACTACATTATTCAACTGGAATTAATACGGGAATTAGACTGGATAAATGTTGCGAACTTAGCCAAACCGTTGCTACTTATGCACAGCGCGATTTAGCTAGTTCAAAACCATTGGTAGGTAGTGAGGTGTTTTCTCATGAATCGGGTATTCATTGCAAAAGTTTATTAAATGATACCATGAGTTATCATGCCTTTAACCCTAATGATATAGGCAGACAGGGCAATTTTGTCATCGGTAAACATTCGGGAGCTGCAAGCATACAAGCAATATTGAATGAACGTGGTATATCAATTGATAAGGAAAAATGCCAATTTCTCTTATCTAAAATTAAATCAATGTCGGAGAAAAGAAAATCTCATATGCTTGAGGACGATCTAATAAGGCTATATCATCGTCTATTTAACTTCACAAGCAACTGATATAATCCTATGTGCAAATGCAGGAGGTGGAGAAATAACTGTAGTAAACTAACTCTGCATTACCTTTAATTTAAGAATGTCATTTTATTAAACTAATTATCCATAGCTGCTCATAATATGTGCTTACCATTTTAAGTGCCAAAAACTGGGGCTTGTATAAAGAAGAAGAATCTAAAATAATGATTCAGAACATTTAAGCTTGAAAGTCTGTTATTTACTTATTATATTTGGTTCTCTCGACATTTAGAAATAACTAAATCTTTATACTAATTTATGACTGGTTTTAATGCTAGTTAAAACTTAATACCCACATATCATGAAATTATTACGATCAGCTTTATTGCTGCTAATGTTAAGTATGTCTTTAAGTTCAATGGGGCAAGCCTTATGGATGCGTTATCCTTCAATTTCGCCTGATGGACAAACTATTGTATTTTCTTATAAAGGCGATTTATATAAAGTTTCGTCGGATGGTGGAGATGCCATTCCATTAACTATTCATAAAGCACATGATTATAAACCGGTTTGGTCTCCAAATGGAAAGCATATTGCCTTTGCTTCAAACCGTTTCGGAAATTTTGATGTGTACATTATACCTGCTGAAGGTGGGAATGCCAGACGTTTAACCTATCATTCAAATAGAGAAGAGCCGACAAGTTTTACACCTGATGGTAAATCTGTTTTGTTTTCCGCTCAAATAATGGATGATTATAAAAATGCTCAATTTCCATACGGAATGTTTCCCGAATTATATAAGGTGGACATTGAATCGTCAGACGTGAGTCAGGTTTTAACAACACCAGCCGAATTTGCAGCATTAAGCGATGATGGATCATTTATGGTGTATCAGGATGTAAAAGGTTATGAAAATGAATGGAGAAAACATCATACTTCAGCAGTTACGCGTGATGTATGGATGTATGATCTAAATTCCCAGAAACATACTCAATTAAGTCAGTTTATTGGTGAGGACCGACAGCCTGTTTTGGCATCTAATCAAACTGATTTATTTTATTTAAGTGAACAGTTTGGTTCTTTTAATGTCTGTCAAATATCGCTTGAAAATACATCAAACGTTACTCAGGTATCAAATTTTGAGAAACACCCGGTTCGCTTTTTAAGTGCTTCCGAAAGCAATCTTTTATGTTATTCTTACAATGGAGAATTATATACCCAGGAAGTAGGACAAGATCCTAAAAAACTAACTGTCAATGTTTATCTTGATATCCAAGGAGATGATTTGCAATTTCTTAAAATGAGTAAGGAAGCTTCTGAGATGGACGTATCACCCAGCGGTAAAGAAATTGCTTTTATTGCCCGGGGTGAAGTTTTTGTAACAGCTGTTGAATACGGTACAACCAAACGAATCACCAATACACCTGAACAGGAAAGGTCAGTGAGCTTTAGTCCGGATGGTCGCTCGTTGGTTTATGCTTCAGAGCGAAATGGAAGTTGGAATCTTTATACATCATCCATCAAAGATGATGATGAACTTAATTTTGCAAACTCAACTTTGGTGGATGAAGAAGCAATACTTGAGCTTGAGGCTGAAACATTTCAACCACATTATTCTCCTGATGGCAAAGAAGTTGCTTTTTTGGAAAATCGAGTGGCACTAAAGGTAATTAACCTTGAAAGTAAAGCAGTACGCACCATTCTGGATGAAAAATACAACTATTCATATAGCGATGGGGATCAATGGTACCAATGGTCGCCTGATGGCAAATGGTTTTTAACCGCCTTCAGTCCGCATCATTGGGTAATTAATGAAGTTGGTCTGGTAAAAGCAGATGGTACTGGTGAAGTGATAAACTTAACACAAAGCGGTTATGGTGATTATCGTCCACAGTGGATGATGAAAGGCAACGCCATGATTTGGTTTACCGATAAGCATGGTATGCGTAACCACGGAAGCTGGGGTTCGCATGATGATGTATATGCCATGTTCTTCAATCAAAAAAGTTTTGATCAGTTTAAGCTTACTAAGGAGGAGTTAGCTCTAAAAAAAGAGAGTGAAAAGAATAAAAAGAAGGACAAAGCTAAATCCGACAAGAAAAAAAGCAAGAAGGATGATGATGATAAAGTTAAGCCTGATCCAACACTAAATATTGAATTAGAAAAGATAGAAGATAGGAAAGCCAGATTGACCATTCACTCTTCCAGTTTGGCCGGGGCCTTATTGTCACCTGAGGCTGATAAATTGTATTATTTAACCAGCTTTGAAAAAGGTCACGATTTATGGGTTCAGGATTTTAAGAAAAAGGAGACTAAAAAACTTGCTAAACTAGGAGGTAGAGGCGGTTATCTTCAAGCTGATTCTGCTTTTAATAATTTATTTGTTTTTGCTGGTGGAAAAATCACTAAGATTAGCACTAAGGACAATAAACCAAAACCGGTGAGCTATACTGCTGAAATGTATCTTGATGAAGCAGCTGAACGTGAAGCAATGTTTGAGCATGCCTGGAGACAGGTAAAACGCAAATGGTATAGAAGAGATTTGCATAATGTAGATTGGGACTTCTATAAGACGGAGTATAAAAAGTTCTTACCGCATATCAACAACAACTTTGATTATTCTGAAATGCTAAGCGAACTGCTTGGCGAAATGAATGGCTCACACACAGGTGCAAGATATCGACCACAAATTAATAATGGTGATCAAACTGCTTATTTAGGATTGTTTTATGATAATTCTTTTAAAGGAGATGGAATAAAAATTGCCGAAGTCATTGATAAGAGTCCCGTTCTAAATGAGAAAACCAAAATAAAGGTAGGTGTAATTATTAATAAAATTGATGGAAATCCTGTTGAATCATTTACCCGACAATATCAACTGTTAAATCACAAAGTAGGCAAATCAGTTTTATTGGGCCTTTACAATCCCGAAGATGGAAAGCAATGGACAGAAAAGGTGAAGCCAATATCTAATCGTCAATTGTATCAATTGTTATATGAACGATGGATCAAACAACGAAGAGAAGAAACAGAACGCTTATCTAATGGCCGAATTGGATATGTTCATGTTAGAGGTATGAATTCACCAAGTTATCGTGAGTTTTATTCAGAGGTATTGGGTCGAAATCACGATAAGGAAGCTTTAATAGTAGATACCAGATTTAATGGAGGTGGATGGCTACACGATGATCTGGTTACTTTCCTTAGTGGGAAAAAGTATGTGGATTATTATCCTGGAGGTAAGTATTTCGGATCAGAGCCAATTGCCAAATGGAATAAACCATCGTCCGTCTTAATTAGTGAAGGGAACTATTCCGATGCGCATGCCTTTCCTTTTGCATATAATGCTCTTCAAATTGGTAAACTTGTGGGTATGCCGGTCCCCGGCACTATGACAGCAGTTTGGTGGGAGCAAATGCAGGATAAATCTTTGGTGTTTGGAATACCTCAGGTTGGAGCAATGGATATGAACGGAAATTATTTAGAGAATAGCCAGCTTGAACCGGATGTGAAAGTTAAGAATACATATGAAGTAATGGTTGCCGGCAGAGATGAACAATTGGAAAAGGCGGTAAAAGAAATGTTAAATGATCTGGATAAGTAAATAAAAGTTAATTATAACAAAGGCCATGATTAATTAATAATCGTGGCTTTCGTTATTTTAAGATCTTATTTCATTTGGTGAATATTAATCATGAGTTAAATTTTTGAAGAGATTTCCCTTGGAACTTTAGACTAATTTTATCTATCTTTGAACTTCGGAATGAGATACGAAAAAGACAAATACTTTCATAGTTTTGGTCGTTTAAGTCATCCGAAAAAGGATCGACTAAATCGTAATTTCGTTGTTGATTCCAGATTATCAAACATTGAGCAATTTTTTATTTTTAGATATTTATTAAAAGACCTGATATTTTTATCAGGTCTTTTTTTTGTTCCTATTGCTCCCCCCATATTAAAGAATAGAAACCAAAATAATGCAAACCAAATAGTGTCTGGTGTGAGAACCTGGCATTGGTAAAATTTATGCAAATGAAGAATAAAAGCTTAGTATCCATCACAGATTTCTCGAAAGAGGAGATTTTGCGCATCGTGGAGTTAGCATCAGAATTTGAAGCTAATCCAAATCAAAAATTACTTGACGGAAAAGTTGTATCCAGTCTGTTTTTCGAACCTTCAACACGTACACGTTTAAGTTTCGAAACAGCTATAAACCGTTTAGGAGGAGGTATTATAGGATTTACCGATTCATCGTCTTCATCAACAACTAAAGGTGAGTCGTTAAAAGATACCATTAAGATGGTGAGTAACTATAGCGATTTAATTGTTATGCGCCACCCATTAGAAGGATCTGCGCGATATGCTTCAGAGCAATCAGATGTTCCTGTAATAAATGCAGGTGATGGAGCTAATCAGCACCCAACGCAAACACTACTAGATTTATATTCAATATACAAAACACAAGGTACTCTTGATAATTTGAATATCTTTTTGGTTGGAGATTTAAAATATGGACGTACGGTACATTCATTGTTAATGGCTATGTCGATGTTTAATCCAACGTTTAATTTTATTTCGCCAGATTCATTAAAAATGCCTGATGAATACAAGTTGTTTTTAGATTCAAAAGGAATAAAGTATTATGAGCACCTTGAGTTTACAGATATCATTGAAGCTGCTGATGTTCTATACATGACTCGTGTTCAGAAGGAACGTTTTTCTGATCATATTGAGTATGAAAAAGTAAAGAATGTATATGTATTGCGTAATGCAATGTTGGATAATACAAAGGAAAATCTTAGAATTCTTCATCCACTGCCACGTGTTAACGAAATTCATACCGATGTGGATGAAAACCCTAAAGCTTACTATTTTCAGCAAGCCGAAAATGGGGTATATGCACGTATGGCTATTATGGCATCAATACTAGGATTGAAGTAATAATTGAAGGATTTTAAAGAAACAAAATTATGGCTAAGAAAGAATTAAGTGTAAGCGCTATAAAAAACGGAACTGTAATAGATCACATTCCAGCCACTCATTTATTTAAGGTAATATCAATATTAGGTCTGGATAAGAGTGAGAACCAAATAACATTTGGAACTAATCTTAAAAGTCAACTACAAGGACGCAAGGCAATCATTAAGGTGGCAAAGAAATATTTTGCTGATGATGAAATCAATAAGATTTCACTCGTTGCACCTCATGCTAAATTGAATATTATTAAGGATTACAATGTGGTTGAGAAAAAATCAGTTGAAGTTCCTGAGAATCTTGTTGGAATTGCAAAGTGTTTTAATCCTAAGTGCATTACAAATAATGAGGAAATGACTACTCGTTTTGCTCTAGTGGAACGCGAGCCATTGGCTTTGAAGTGTCAGTACTGTGAAAAGATCACCGATGAAAAACACCTCGAAATCATATAATAAAATCAAAACATTATAGATTACCTTCCCGGCTTAAAGCCGGGATTTTTATTTTAGGATGGTTATGGCTTGACATAGAGAACTAATATTTTTCTAAGTCAAAAAACTTTATCTTTGAATGACAACAAAATAACTATGGCAAAACAAGATTGGAAACCAGGCAATATGATTTATCCTTTGCCTGCTGTAATGGTTTCGGTAGGTGATAAACCTGAAAATTATAATATTATAACCATAGCATGGACAGGAACCATATGTTCAGACCCACCAATGTGTTACATTTCAGTTCGAAAAGGCCGTCATTCGTATCCAATTTTAAAGGAGACTGGTGAATTTGTCATAAATCTCACCACTAAAGATATGGCCTATGCCACTGATTGGTGTGGTGTTAGATCGGGCCGTCAATTTAATAAGTTCAAAGAAATGCATTTGACCCCAGGTAATGCTCTCAAGGTTAAAGCTCCAATAATAGAAGAATCGCCTATAAGTATTGAATGCAAAGTCACGGAGATTAAAGAGTTGGGTACACACGATATGTTTATTGCAGAGGTTGTTAATGTTAAAGCCGATGAGAAGTATATCGATGAGAAAACAGGTGCTTTTAGTCTTCAAAAAGCTAAACCAATAACTTATTCTCATGGCCATTACTTTGAAGTAGGCAAAAAAATTGGAAAGTTTGGATATGCCGTAGAAAAGAAAAAAAAGAAACCTCGGGTCAAAAGAAAATAACTAAATTATAGGAGTTAAATGATTTAAGACCTATGATTAACTCACTTCGCGCATTATTTAAACCTGATATGTTTCAGGGATGGGGCAAAACGAAAAATTATTTTGAAGGTTGGTACTTTAAAATCATCAGTAAGAATAAGGAAAATGCCCTAGCCATAATTCCTGGAATCGCTTATGATAATAAAGGTGAAGGTCATTCTTTTATTCAGATTTTGGATGGTAAAGTAATGACTTCCGAATACCATAAGTTTAAACTTGTTGATTTCAAAGCTTCTTCAAAACGATTTGACATATGGATTGGAAATAACCACTTTACAAATAGTGGTTTACAAATGGATTTGCCAAAGCTCTCAGGAGAATTACTATTCGAAAATAATGTTCCCTGGCCCAATTCATGGTACTCTCCTGGTATAATGGGACCTTATAGTTTTGCGCCGTTTATGGAGTGTTATCATGGAATAGTTAGCATGAATCATATAATAAAAGGTAAGCTTACCATAAATGAAAAGACTGTTGATTTTGACAAAGGTAAAGGCTATATCGAGAAGGACTGGGGTAAATCATTTCCTAAAGCCTACATCTGGATGCAATCCAACCATTTTAATAAGCCAAATACATCAATAAAATTTTCACTAGCGCAAATCCCCTGGATTAAAAAAGCTTTTAATGGTTTTATAGCCGGCTTATGGTACAATAATAATTTAATACAGTTTACAACCTATAATAAATCAAGGCTTCTTCAGTGCGCTTTGAAAGATAATATTTTAAAAGTGGAACTGACCAATAAATCCTATAGGCTTCAATTGGAAATCATATCTGACCATGCGTCAACCTTGATTTCTCCAATAAATGGTTCAATGAAGGGTAAGATTGAAGAAAGTATGTATTCCAAAATGCAAATTAAATTATTTGAACTTAAAACGAATAGTCTGATCTATTCAGATTATAGCGAAAATGTTTGTCTGGAGATGGCAGGAGAATTAGAGTTGATTTTAATTCAATAATATTACAATCATTGTATACATTCCTTTGATCCAGGATTTAGGTTAGTTGATGTCCTCAGGGTTAATTGAATAGTAAAAATATATTCACTATATTCATTGACTAATCATAAGATCTAACAGAATATGTTGCAAAAAAGTATCCTTAAAAAACTGCAGATATATATGCTCAGTTTTGGAATTCTAATGGGATTCATCTTTCCTGTTTATGCCTACTTTTTTGTTGAATGGAAAGAAGGGATGTTTTATTGGTTTCTCTCTGGATGTTTGGCAGCGGGAGTAACGGTTGGTTTGGTAAGTTTTGGCTTTGTAAAAGTATTATTAATCAAGAAGCTGAAAGTAATAGCGGAAGTAGCGGAAGATCTCAGTAATAAGAAAATTCCAGATGTAATCCAGATACAAAGTGAAGATGAAGTTGGTGTAATAATAAGCGGTATTAACTCATGCATATTGAGTATAAAGCTTTTGTTGAAAGAATTTATTAAAGTAAGTAATTATTCAAAAGATGTATTAAGTGACGTTAATAATGTTAAACAAGGTGACAATACTTTAGACAATCTTAATGGATCATTAAAGCATGTTAATGAGATTGGTGATTTATTGGGAGATAGATCAAATGAATCGGTTGGTGTGATAAGAACTGCCTTAAAATCGATGAACATTACAGAACAGAATCTTAATTTAACGTCAGAAAAGATAGAAAATTTTAAATCTTCTATTGAGGATATGGTAATTCATTCTGATGATATTAATAAATCGGTTGAATTAATTGATAATATTGCTGCTCAAACCAATATCCTTTCTCTAAATGCATCAATAGAGGCAAACAGGGCAGGAGAGGCAGGTAAAGGGTTTTCGGTAGTGGCTGGAGAAGTTAAAAAGCTTTCTGAACAAACCTTATTGTCTTCATCATCTGTAGCGGAGAAGGCAAATGGAATGCAAGTCAGTTTAAATGAAATGATAGATAATATTGCGCATATCATTCAGCAGGTATCAATTAACAATGAGGATGTTCTTAAACTAGGTAGAGATTTGCTTGTTCTTCAAAAAAATGTGGAATTGACTCAATCGACAAGTTTTGATTTAAATTCATCAACTGATTCCTTAAAATCAAATTATACAAAGTTAAAGTTGTCATTTGATCAATTAAAAGAGCAAATTGGAATAATGGATACCAAATTACATGAATATGAAATTTAAGCCTTAAAACAATTTACCTTGTTCCGGCTGATCTTTTACCTCTTCAATAATATCTTTATCACCAATATACCACAAATAGCCATTCACATTTCTATAACCCATCTGTTTCAATAAACGCATATAACGTAAAACCTGCTCTTTGTATTTTGGGTTATGAATTTCTCCAAATTTATAGTCAATCACTGTCGATGAGTCATCCCCAATAACAACACGATCAGGACGATAACTGCCAGTTATAGTCAGAATATTACCTTCATTTATAATCTTATTTTCATCTTTAAACCAATCAGCAACCCTCTCTTGCTTTATCTTTGAATTAACAAAATTATAGACCTCGTCCTTCTGCGATGTTTTAAGTTGACCGCTTAATATCAATTGATTAATGGCCATTTCAACATCGTTTTTAGTTCTTATATATTCGAATAGTTTATGCATTAGCTTCCCGCGCTTCAGGTTACTTATGCCATCCGCTGAATCCAGAGGGATGCTTTCAGGATGAATACTTACTTTACCTTCTAAAGCATAAGTACGGAAAGAATAATCCGTTTTTAAGTCTTCAGTAATGTTCGTTTTTGCCTTAGTAACTTGATCACCAAATTCAAAAGTCATGTTTTCTAAACTCCACGATTCACATAATTTTGATTTTAAGACTTCATCCTCAATGTTTAATAAATTGAGTTG
Source organism: uncultured Carboxylicivirga sp. (assembly GCA_947503525.1). Lineage (GTDB taxonomy): Bacteria > Bacteroidota > Bacteroidia > Bacteroidales > Marinilabiliaceae > Carboxylicivirga. The sequence goes on from CANNEA010000003.1 coordinate 649,436, forward strand.
GTTAGCAATACGGTGGAGTAGGTGAGAAACATTTTTTAGACCTCCACTTTTTGCAGGTTGTTCACCAAATACGATTAAACTCTCTTCAGCTCTTGTAAAAGCAACGTAAAGAAGGTTAAGGTTATCTACAAACTGATGCAATCGCTCATCCAGATACTCATTAACAAACTGAGATTGTAATAGCTGTGTTGAATACGTGACGGGTACTAAATCAATATTTGAAAATGGCTTGCTTTTAGGCCTACACCAGATTAAACTGCCATATCCTCTGTCATCAATGGGCCAATTGCAATAAGGTACAACTACAGCCTTAAACTCAAGTCCTTTTGATTTATGAATTGTCATTACATTAATGGCATTTTGTCCTTCAGGCACCGATATTGCAGTGTTTTGCCCTTTATCATCCCACCATGTAATAAAATCGTGTGAATTAACTGAATAGTTAGTAACATAATCTCTAACCACATCCATAAACCCTTGTATAAAAATGAATTGGTGTGCATGTAAGTCATCTGGAATTTGACGACTCAGAGCTTCAGCCATCTCAAATAGGGGCTGTCCTTTTAAATCTAGTAATTCGGATCTGAATGCGATAAGTTCTGCACTATCCTTATCCAACAGCTTAGTGGCATCACAATCGCCTAAATCATTTATGTCTATATTTTTGTATAACTGTCCATATAAATCCACATGTGCAGCGTTAACCTCATTATCCGGTTCCTGAATGAATTTAATTTGTTGAATTATGAGGTTTACTGCCGGAGAGCTACCCAACAATAATGTTTCGTTGGATATAACAGGATGTTTGAGTTGAATTGAAGAATATTGACCTGAAAGAAGAGCCTCTGTAATTTCCTGGCCTTCTGATTTGCGCCTCACCAATATGCATATATCTTTGTATTGATATCCTGAATCCAAAAGCTTTTCTATTTCAAGAACAGCGCTTTTTGTGGCATTGGCCATAAATTCAGATTTTTTGCTGCCTTCAAGAAATGCCATATGAACATATCCACCGGTACCTATTGATTTTGAGGCGATATTCTGAATGGTATCATCATAGGCATGAGTAATCTTAGTCCTAAATTGTTCTGATAATTCATGTTGGGGATTTGCTTCCTCGGATGAGTTTACAAATTCACTTTGAAGCATTGTAGAAGCTTGTTTGAAAATAATATTATTAAAAGAGATTATATTTTCGAAACTTCTCCAGTTTGTCTCAAGTACATTTGGGTTTGTTCCAAATTCATCAAAATCAGTCTGAACCTGATCGCTTAGCAATTTCCAATCGGAATTACGCCAGCGATAAATGGATTGTTTTACATCACCCACAATCATAGCTAGTTTATCCTCAGAAACACTATTTAATAGCAGGGGCTTAAAGTTTTTCCATTGTAAACGTGAGGTATCCTGAAACTCGTCAATCATGTAATTTTGGTAACGGGTACCCGTTTTCTCATAAATAAATGGGGTGTCGTTTTGATCGATAATTTGATGCAGAAGACGGTTGGCATCAGCCAATAGAAAGATATTCTCATTTCGCGCTATATCCTGTACTTTAAGCGCAATGTCAGTGGCAATGCCCAGAGCATTTAGGTTTGCAGCAATGCTTTTGGCAGTATAATATTTCGACTTTTCCTTAAGAAATAATTCTACCAGTTTAAACAAAGTGGAGTTTAATCCTTCTCTGAAACAATCAGCAATGATATTATTATCCGATTCACTGTTTTTCTTGTTAAAACATTCTTCTGGACTATCAACTAATACAACTAACTTTTGAATCAACAGAATATCATCTGCTTTAGAAAGCATGGGCAGTTTATCCAGGGCCCGCAAGGGAGAGCGAGATTTAAGGTGAAGAATTTCACTACTTATGCCATACGATTGCATAAAATTCAATCCCTGTTTAGCTAAATCGCTTACTTGCTTTTCAAATGAGCGACAAATGTTTTTTAGTTCAACACTGTATTTATTTAGAAGCGATTTATTTTTTAATTTTTCCAGTACCTCCGAATCAAGGCTTTGAAATTCTTCTTTAAAAACTTCTTTCCCTAAAGTTTTCAATTCATTGGCAATATTCCAGTCCCTACCATCTTCAATTTTTGATAAAGTGTGATTAATCAACCAGTTCCTTAGCTCTTCATTGCCTTTTAATTCAAGTTCTCGCAATAATTCATCCACGGCTTGTGTGAGAACGCGTTCTGTGTCCAGTTCGACTTTAAAACCGGCAGGAAGGTTAGCTTCATAAGCAAAAGATCGAATTACCTTCTGAAAGAAGCTGTCAATGGTATTAACTGAAAATTTAGAAAAATCGTTTAGAATATTTATGAGTAAGTTTTTGGCCAAATTACGAATGTATGACTCGCTTTTATTGTGTTTCGCCATTAATTCGTTTAAATGATCTGCTTTATCTTCAGTTGATAAAGCATGCAGATTCTCAAGAATCCGCATTTTCATTTCTGAGGTAGCCTTGTTTGTGAATGTTACTGCAAGTATGCTTTTATAATTCTGAGGATCTTCAAATAAGAGTTTTATAAACTCACCAGATAATGTATACGTTTTGCCGGAACCAGCTGAAGCACGGTAAATTTTCAGTTTAGACATTCAGTGTTGTTTTGTTCAAAATTAGCGATAAGAACTAAGTATACAAACATAAAAAAGCCACCTTTTAATAAGGTGGCTCAAATTGAATTATAAAGCGTTTAATTGTATATTTCCTTTTCACCAATAAAACCTTCAGATATAACTGTCATTTTAATATTTTGTCGATTTACAACACTTGCCTGAAGTAAAATAGCAGGAACAAGACGTTTACCATTATTCACAGTAATGTTCATGTTTGAAGGTGCTTCACCATCAGATATTTTAATGGCCGCATTGGCCGCCGCAAAGGCCAGTGACTCGATAGGTTTATATATTGTTATTGTTTGATTGCCTGCCACTATATTTCGAACCGCTTGTACGTCCGCATCCTGACCCGCCAGTAAAACGGTCCCTTCTTTACCATGATCCTTCAAAGCTATTATTGTTCCGGATGCTAAAGCATCATTACCACAGATTATGGCATCAATTTCATTACTTTCTTTAAAGTAATTATTCATTATTCGATACGCTTCATCAGGCAACCAGAAATTTGAAAACTCATCAAGTACTATTTCCACATCTCCTCTTTCAATTAGAGGTTGTAATACATTCATCCATCCTAAATGTAGCAAGTAAGCATTGTAGTCGCTCTTTGGTCCACTAATCAAGGCATATTTACCTTTCGGAGCAATTTTAGTTAAGTAATTAGCTTGTAGTTCACCTATATTGATATTATCCGTCGAGATATAATAATCCAAATTGCAGTCTTTAATTAATCGGTCATAGGAGATTACCGGTATATAATTTCGGTGAGCTAAACGTACAATATCACCAGCCTCTTTTAAATCTACCGGAACAATTACAATTACTTCAACGCCCTGATCAATCATATTTTGAGCTTGTAAAATTTGCTTCTCAGGATCTGAATTTGCAATCTCAATTATTGGAATGCCGCCTAATTCAATAACCTTTTGTTCGAAAAGGTCTTTATCCTTCTTCCACCTTTCGATGCTAAGGTTGTCCATTAAAAAGCCAATTTTAGGTTTCTGATTGCACCCAACCATTAATATAAGGGTGACTAGCCATATGAGAACAATGCGGATCTGTTTCATGTCAAATATTTTTTAGGTAAGCAATTTTGTATTTAATTTACAAATATTAATTCTTAAAGTAAAGGGATAGACGAGGAAATCATATTATTAAAATCCGATTTAAATAAAGTATAGAATCTATTCTTTAATCTTTTTATTAAATAATGATAGCATGCGGGTTAGTAATCAAGAATACAGAACGGTTTGGAATAATGTGGAATTGAATAAGGTTTATATGATTGATCAGACCTTATTACCTTTCAAATTTGAAATTATTGAGCTCAATTCTTTTGAAGATACCGCAAAGGCTATTAAAGATATGATTGTCAGAGGTGCTGGTGCCATTGGTGCAAGTGCCGGATATGCCATGGCACAGGCTTTTGTGCAAAATTCAGACCTGACATTTGTTACTAAAGCAAAACAAATAATTGAATCTACACGACCAACTGCGGTAAATTTATTCTACGCCACTTCTAAAGTATTTGAGGCTGGTTTAATTTCTGTTGATAATGCAATTGTAATGGCGCGGAGCATTGCAGATGAAGATGCTGATAGCTGCAAGCTGATTGGTGAATATGGTAATGATCTAATCAAAAACAAACAGCGAATTTTAACGCATTGTAATGCCGGATGGCTTGCCTTTGTAGACTATGGTTCTGCATTATCACCTGTGTACGCCGCACATAAATCGGGTAAAGAACCGTTTGTTTATGTTGATGAAACACGCCCAAGAGGCCAAGGTGCTAGATTAACAGCCTGGGAGTTAAATGAAAATAAAGTTGAATATCGAATAATTGCAGATAATGCAGCAGCCTTCTATATGGCAAATGGTCAAATTGATATGGTAATTACAGGAGCTGATCGAATTGCAAGGAATGGCGATACAGCTAATAAAATTGGGACACTGGAGAAAGCTATATTGGCAAAAGAATTTGATATACCTTTTTATGTGGCAGCACCAATTAGTACAATAGATAAAGAAAGTCCATCTGGAGACAGCTTTATCATTGAAGAGCGCTCTGATGAAGAATTACTTTACCATGATGGACCCGATGAAAAAGGTATAATGCGCAAAATTAGAATGGCTTCGCCAGGTTCAAAGGGACTTAACCCGGCCTTTGATGTGACTCCTCATAAATATATTAATGGATTTATTACTAATAAAGGCGTACTACAAGCAAATGATCTTAGGAATTTGTGATAATATATTATTAAATAATAACAATTAGTAAGCAAGCATTGTTAATATATAGTCAACTGTAATGACATTGATGTAAATAAATGATGAATTAATGTAAAGTGGGCTAATGTAATTTTGAATTGTAAATATTATCAGTACATTTGTGATGAATTCTTAAACAGAAGACCGAATAGTATGATGATTTATAATCTTACAAATACCATCTCCACAACTATTACCCCTTGGGGGTTATAGAAAAGTTATATCATCAGGTCAGTTGTTATTCTATTTAGTTATCATTTTATTTTATTGAAATCATGAAAGTACTGAAGTTTGGAGGTACCTCTATGGGCTCATCTGTAGCCATGCTTAACGTTAAAAGAATCGTTGAGAAATCAAGCGACCAGGTTGTGGTAGTTGTATCGGCTGTTGGTGGCATTACGGATGAATTAATAAAAACATCTGAGAAGGCTGTAAAAGGGGAAGCTTATATAGATATTCTTAATGGCATTAAGGAAAAGCATAATCAAATAATATCTGAGTTATTCACACCTGCGTTGGAAGTAAGCTTGCAAGAAAAACTTCTTGTGGTTTGGAAAGAGTTGGAGCAGTTTCTTCAGGGAATCAGCTTAACTGGAGAGTTAAGTACTAAAAGTTATGATACTATAACTGGCTGCGGAGAGAAACTTTCTTCCACTATTATTTCCTTTTTAATTAAGGATTCAAAATTGTACGATAGCCGCCAATTTATAAAAACAGAGTTGAATGGGCGCGGGCATGTGGTAAAGATAAATCCTACCATGCAGGCTATTGGGGAGCTTAAATTTACTCTGCCTGAGGTAGCAGTATTTCCTGGATATATTTCCAGTGATGACCAGGATGATAATACGACACTAGGAAGAGGTGGTTCAGATTATACGGCTGCTTTATTAGCAGCCGGACTGGATGCCGAGCAATTAGAGATATGGACTGATGTAGATGGTTTTATGTCGGCAGATCCTCGTGTAATTAAGAGGGCATATTGCCTCGATCATCTTAGTTACTCAGAAGCCATGGAGTTATCTCATTTTGGAGCTAAAGTCATTTATCCTCCTACTATAATCCCGACCCTACAGAAAGAAATTCCAATTCTCATAAAGAACACTTTTAATCCTGAAGCAAAAGGAACTCTTATTGATAAGACATCGGATGGGGAACGGAAAGTAAAAGGACTATCATCAATAAAGGATGTAAGCCTTCTTACAGTACAAGGTAATGGTATGATAGGTGTTTCCGGTATATCAATGCGTATGTTTAAAGCATTGGCGGAAAATAGTATCAACGTTATACTTATTTCGCAGGCTTCCAGTGAAAGCAGTATTTCAGTGGTAATAAATGCTGCGGAGTCAGAGATAGCTAAATTGGCATTGATTAAGGAATTTGAAAAAGAAATTAGTCGCAAACTCATAAACGGAGTATTGGTGGATACCGATATGGCAGTAGTTGCTGTTGTAGGTGAAGGAATGAAACATACTTCCGGTGTATCAGGTCAATTGTTTAATGATGTAGGAAGAAATGGTATAAATGTTTATGCGATAGCTCAAGGTGCTTCGGAATTGAATATTTCGTTTGTAATTCATGAAAAGGATCTTCGTAAAACTCTAAACGTTGTACATGAAGCATTCTTCTTAAGTCAATATCAAGCCATACATTTATATTTGGCTGGCGTTGGCACTGTTGGAAAAAGCTTACTGAAAAAGATCCAGAGACAATCTGAACGACTATTGCAAGTGGAACAATTGAGTATTCGTTTAGCCGGGATCGCTAATTCCCGTCAGATGATATTTAATGATAGGGGCTTGGAATTAGATAGTGCGATAGATGTACTTAAAGAAGCCAGTCCGGGATCAATTGATCAATTTGTTAAGCAGGCAATTGCCAATAACTTATCTAATAGTGTTTTCGTTGACTGTTCGGCAAGTCCAATGGTGGCAGAGCATTATCTGACTTTACTCGAAAACAATGTTTCTGTGGTAACGGCAAATAAAATTGCAAGTTCGTCGGATTACAAGACCTATCAGCAATTAAAGTCAACTGCTGTACAAAAGGGCGTAAAGTATTTATTTGAAACTAATGTCGGAGCTGGTTTGCCAATTATCAACACCATAAATGGTATGATTCAGAGTGGTGATCGTATTCTACAATTAGAAGCTGTACTTTCCGGTACACTCAATTATATTGTTAATAACGTATCAGCCGAACGTCCATTGTCAGAAGTGGTTATCGAAGCCAAAGAGAAAGGTTATAGTGAACCCGATCCTCGTATTGACCTTAAAGGAACCGATGTATTACGTAAATTACTTATTCTGGCTCGTGAAAGTGAATATCCTTTGGAACAGAAACACATTGAGATTACGCCATTTTTACCGGAAGAGTTTTTTGTTGAAGAATCGGTTGAACAGTTTCTGGAGCGACTTAAATCATTTGATGTGGAGTTTGAAAAAAACCGTAAAGCAGCTGAAGATAAAGGGCTCATTTTAAGATATGCTGCCTCATTAAAGGAAGGACAGGCCAAAGTTGGTTTTATTGAAGTTGATCAAACACATCCGTTTTATCGTTTAGAAGACAGCAATAATAAAGTGATGTTACGTACAGATTATTATTACGATCATCCAATGGAAATTAAAGGCTATGGTGCCGGAGCTGATGTTACAGCAGCAGGTGTATTTGCTGATATTATTAAAGTTGTTAACCTATAATCCTACATAAACATGAAGTATTTAGTCATTTTAGCTGATGGATTTGCCGATCAACCAATAGATCGACTTGGAGGTAAAACTCCAATGATGGCGGCTAAAACTCCGCATATAGATCAATTGTGCCAATTATCAAGATGTGGATTACTTAAAACGGTGCCGGATTCATTACATCCCGGCAGTGAGGTAGCCAATATGACCATTATGGGTTACGATGCGGCCAAATATTATGAGGGTAGAGGTGTTCTTGAAGCAGCTGCTCTTGGTTTGGATTTAGATGATGATGATTTGGCTTTTCGCTGTAATTTGGTGAGTGCAGAGGAAGGTGTTCTACTTAATCATTCTGCTGGGCATATTTCGACTCCTGAGGCCAAGGAACTTATTGATGTTCTTAACGAAAATCTGAGCAATGATCGAGTGAAATTCTATCCGGGTGTAAGTTACCGTCATGTAATGGTAATAAAAGGTGGCAAAAACGGCCTGTCATGTACACCGCCTCACGATGTGCCTGGAACGAAGATTGACGGAATTTTACCCAAACCTGCACAAGGTCATGAAACAGCCCGTTTATTAAGCGATTTAATGCTGAAGTCTAACGATGTTTTAGATAATCATCCCGTAAATAAAAAACGTAAAGAGAAGGGTAAGCCTGTTGCAAATATGATTTGGCCCTGGTCTCCCGGATTTAAACCTCAAATGCCATTACTTAAAGATCTCTATGGCATTGAAAACGGTGTAGTTATATCAGCGGTAGATTTAATTCATGGTTTAGGTAAACTTGGTGGCTTAAAATCTGTTTTTGTGGATGGAGCTACCGGTTTATTTGATACTAATTATACTGGAAAAGCTGAAGCAGCTCTTGAAGCCCTGAAAGATAATGACTATGTCTTTCTTCACATTGAGGCACCTGACGAAGCCGGGCATGAAGGTGATGTGGAACTTAAGATAAAAACATTAGAAGATATAGATCAACTGGTGGTTAAACCCGTATTGAGCTATTTGGATAGTCATAAGGAAGAATTGAGCATTGCTTTTTTACCTGATCATCCTACTCCTTGTGAATTACGAACACACACAAGAGATTATGTGCCATTTATGATTTCAAGACCAGGTGTTAAAGCTGATAATGTTAATGAATATAACGAATCATCGGTTGCAGATGGTGAAATTGGCTTTCTGGATCAGACAGAATTTATGACCTATTTCCTATCTGGTAAGAAGTAAATACATGAATATTTAACAGTAACACTATGCAATTTTATAGTACCAACAATGCATCGCATATAAGTGATTTAAAAAGTGCCGTTCTCAACGGATTGGCTCCTGATAAAGGACTGTATATGCCCGAAGAGATTCCAGTATTACCAGAAAGTTTCTGGAAGGAATTACCAAATATGGATCTTGGTGAGATTGGTTTTCATGTATTGAGTCCATATTTTTGTCCAACCATCAGTGAAGCTGACTTTAAAGTCTTGACAAAGGAAGCGTTTAATTTTCCTATACCTTTAAAGCAGGTGTCAGAGCAAATTTATGCACTTGAATTATTTCACGGACCTACCTTAGCCTTTAAGGATATTGGTGCAAGATTTCTGGCCAGAGTAATGGCTCAGTTCACTAAAGGTTTGGATAAAACAATAAATGTATTGGTTGCCACATCCGGAGATACCGGAAGTGCGGTTGCCAATGGTTTTTTGGGTGTTGATGGTGTCGATGTATATGTTCTTTATCCCAAAGGGTTGGTTTCTGAGGTGCAGGAGAAACAGTTTGTTACCTTGGGACAAAACGTAACAGCTATAGAAGTAGATGGTACTTTTGACGATTGCCAAAGGATGGTGAAAGCTGCCTTTATGGATCAGCAACTAAATGAGGAATTGGTATTAACATCTGCCAACTCAATTAATCTGGCTCGCTTTTTACCTCAAATGGTGTATTACTATTATGCCTACGCCCAAGCCATTAAATTAGGAAAAAAAGACATTACAGTTTCAGTTCCAAGTGGTAATTTTGGGAATTTAACAGCTGGATTGATTGCCCATAAAATGGGTTTACCGGTAAAACAATTTGTTGCAGCAACTAATATAAACGACATAGTACCAAAATATCTGGAAACAGGTATTTATAAACCAAGTGCAAGTATAGCAACATCAGCTAATGCCATGGATGTTGGTGATCCAAGTAATTTTGTGCGTATCCAAGAGTTATACGATAATGAATTGCAAGGTATTAAAAGCGACATTAATGGATATGTATGCCAAAACGAAGAGATCAGTCAGACAATAGACCTTGTGTATTCGCAGTTTAAGTATATTTTGGATCCGCATGGCGCCATTGGATACAGATCATTGAATGATTTATTGGATAACGACGACTTTGGCATCTTTCTTGCGACTGCACATCCGGCTAAGTTTCCCGAAACGGTGGAGAAAATAATTAAAACCAAGGTTGAACAGCCTGAGCGTTTAAAGAAATTTATGCTGGGAAAGAAGGATGTTAAGACTTCTTCAAGAGATTATGAAGATTTCAAAACATTGCTAAAAAAACAATGTGAAATAAGGTTAGCTTAAGAAAAACCTGATTGAGATTAAAGGTTTTTTAAAAAAAAAACTATTTTTACGATCAAAGAATTGAATTAAGTCTATAAAATAAGATTAAAAGTTATTTATTATGAAGTATTTAGCAACTTTATCCTTTTTGATGTTGATGTTTGTCGGAGCGATTGCTCAGGACAAAAGTGCGGCTGAATTGAAAAATGAAGGAAATGCTGCCCTTAAAGCAAAAGATTATAAAACTGCATTGGCGTTGTTCGAACAGTCAATCTCTTCATGGGGAGAAGAAGAGGAAATGGATGCAGCGATGGTATATAATACTGCTACATGTGCACGTAAAATTAAGGACTATGATAAAGCCATTAAGTATTATGGTCAATCAAAGGAATTAGCTTATAAAGCTGATGTGTCTACATATTATACTGCCTATTCATACGATAAGCAAGAAAAAGATGCTGAGAAGGTAGAAGTTCTTGTAGCTGGAATTGAAGAATTCAGTACCAGCAAGTATGTTGGTCACATGAAAAAAATGTTGGCTAAGCAATATTTAATGGATAGTAACAAATTCTATACTGAAGGACAGACTATCTTAAATTCACGTGTTGATGGTAACCGCGATCAGTGGGATGCCATTAAAGCAAAAGCAAAAGTGGTATTTGATAAGTCAAGTGAACTTGCTAATAAAGCTTTAGAATTAGACCCAACAAATGCTAATGCAAAAACTATTCTTACGGGGATTGATACTATGATGGCTAGCTAATTTAATTTAGCTCAACGATATTTAAGGCGTTTGATTAATTTCAAGCGCCTTTCTTCTTGCAAAAAATCATATATGAAAACCATATTGAAATGACATCTAGTTCTTACATTTGATAATGATAAATTTAATGAACAACTCAATACGGCTAGATTTGAAAATTACTATTTCTACTATTTTATTCTTTTTACCTTTTATATTATTAGCTCAGGATGCAGATGTGTTAAAGAGCGATGCTATTATGAATGAAGGGCAGATGCAGTATTTAAAAGCTGCGGAATTGTACGAAAAAGCCGCATTGGCCTATGAGTCAGAGAATCAATCAGATGTTTTTTTATGGTTTAAAAGTGGTCAGAATTACAATAGGGTTAAGCAGTATGACAAAGCTCTTCCGGTTTTATTAAAAGCAAAGGATGGGCACTACAAGGAATCTGAACTGTTTTTATCCTTGGCCGATAGTTATATTGGTTTAAAGAAATTTAAAGAGGCAGAGATTATTCTAATGGAAGGTAAGGACCTGGAGAATTCAGAAGATGTTGATTTTAGTAAGCGACTTGGTTTAGTTTACCTGAATACCAAACAATATGACAAGTCAATTAATCTTTTAAATACAAGCCTTAAAGCTGATCCACAAAACTATAGGTTATGGTACTTATTGGCTTCAACATATGAACGTCAAAAAGAGCTTGCTAATGCATGTGATTGCTATAAAAGAATGCTGGAAATTAAACCTGAAGATAAGACCAGTATAAAGAAGTTAGGCGTATTGAATTTTCAACAAACGGATTATAAATATAAGAAAGAAACTAAGCGTTACGAATCACTGAAGAATCCAACACGAGTGGATTATCATAATTCGACTAAGAAATTAGAAACAATTAGTCAGGACTATAAAATAGCTTTACCATATTTGGAAAAAGCCCATGCAAATTCTCCAAATGACAAGGCCGTTATCTCTTGTCTGGGTATAGCTTATCGCCGACTGAAAATGGAAGTTAAGGCGGATGAATTTTCCAAACTTATGCAATAACTTAGTCTAATGAGCTAAGGTTTATAGAGTCTTCATCTCTTTTCTTTTGTGGGGATCATATAATAAAGCTTGGTTTAGTTACTTTTGCGGGTAATAAATACGATACTTTGAAATTCGATCCATATTTAATAGATCTTCCAATAAGAGATGTGATTTCTGATGTCAGAAATCAACTCATTACAGATAATACCTTAATTGTAAATGCACCACCGGGAGCAGGCAAAAGTACCTTATTACCTTTGGCTTTACTCAATGAAGGCTGGTTGCAGGGACAGAAGATAATAATGCTTGAACCACGGCGTTTGGCAGCCAGGACCATAGCTGAACGAATGGCTCAGCTTCTGAATGAAAAAGTTGGAGAAAGTATTGGTTATCGTATTCGCTTCGATAATAAAGTTGGACCTGACACTAAAATTGAAGTGGTAACTGAAGGTATACTTACCCGGATGCTGCAATCAGATAATGCACTTGAAGGTATTGGTTTGGTCATCTTTGATGAGTTTCACGAGCGAAGTTTATTTGCTGATCTGGCCCTTGCTTTAAGTCGTGAATGCCAAGAAGTACTGCGACCTGATTTACGATTAATGATAATGTCTGCTACATTGGATATGCCTCAGCTCACATCTTTGTTATCGTCTAAATCTGTAGTTAGTAAGGGCCGTATGTTTCCGGTAGAAACGATATATGCTGGCGAGATTGATGTTTTTTCCATTGCTGAAATGACAGCAAGGGTGGTAGATAAGGCTGTGAAAGAACAAGAGGGTGATATCCTCGTTTTTTTGCCCGGTGAAGGAGAAATAAAGAATTGTGCGAAACTTTTAAAACATCTGGATAAGAAGGTCCAGATCCATTTGCTTTATGGTCAGCTTAATGCATCGCGCCAGTATGCCGCCATTATGCCGGATAAACAAGGCAGACGGAAGATTGTGCTAGCTACTTCAATAGCAGAAACCAGCTTAACCATTGAAGGAGTTAAGGTTGTGGTGGATTGCGGATTTGGTCGTACTATGCGATTTAATCCGGGAACCGGATTATCGAGATTGGAGACCATTGAGATATCAAAAGATTCCGCTGATCAAAGGGCTGGCAGGGCAGGACGTCTGGCTCCCGGAGTGTGTTATCGTCTATGGAATAAAGCACTTCATGAACGAAAACAAGAACATCGTAAACCAGAGATAGAAGAGGCGGATTTGGCCTCCTTGGTGCTTGATTTGGCTCAATGGGGTGTAGATGATATTAATCGCTTAAGTTGGTTGTCTAATCCTCCTAAAGGTCATTTGGCTCAGGCCAATGAATTGTTGGAGCAATTGGATGCCATAAATAATAAAAAGATAACAGAGCACGGTAAGGCTTTGCATCGACTTCCCTGTCACCCGCGAATTGCACATATGCTTTTGCTTGCCGAAGAGGAAGGCTTGAGTAGTTTGGCAACTGATGTTGCCGCTTTACTTGAAGAGCGTGATCCTTTAGGCAGAGAGGAAGGTATTGATATTAATAAGCGCATTGAGGCCTTGCGAAGAATGCGAATGGGAAATATCAAAAGCAGGAGTCTTTCGCGTATTGAAAAAATTGCTGCACAATACAGAAAACTGCTTAATGTTGAAGAAGATAATTCAGCAGTAGATCCTTTTGAAACCGGACTTGTATTAGTTTTTGCCTATCCTGAACGTATTGCTCATGCTAAACGGGGAAATAACGCACAATTTAAATTGGCAAATGGTAATATTGCAGCGGCCGGTAAAAATGATGATTTAGCCTATGAATCGTGGTTGTCTGTTGCTCACTTGAATGCCAGTGATAAAGTAGGGAAGATATTTCTGGCATCACCGCTAAATCCTAAAGATTTGGCTCCGATGGTAAAAAGTCTCGATCGGGTGAGCTGGGACACAAAAAAAGGTGGGTTTATAGCGCTTAAGGAATTGAGAATAGGACATATTGTGCTTCAAAGTAATCCATTGCAAAATTATGATCCGGATTTGAAAATAAAAGCCATTTGTAAAGCCATTGAGAAGGAAGGAGAATGGTTGCTAAATTTTAATGAGGAGGTAAAGCAATGGCAATATAGGGTATTAAGTTTACGAAAATGGTGCAAGGATATGAATTGGCCAGATGTGTCAACAGCTCAATTACTGGCCACTAATGACGAATGGTTATCAACATATTTAACAAGCGTTAAAAAGCCAGATGATTTAAAGAAGATCAACATAAAGGAAGTATTGCAACATCATCTTTCATTTGATTTACAAAAGCAATTGGAAATATTGGCGCCAGAGAAGATAAAAGTACCAAGCGGTTCTTATATCAAGCTTAAGTATTCTGAAACGGGAGAGACACCTGTATTGGCTGCCAGATTACAAGAGGTGTTTGGAATGCAGGATACTCCTACAGTAAATAAGGGCCAGATAAAGGTATTGATGCACCTCTTATCACCTGGCTTTAAACCTGTGCAAATAACTGGTGATCTTAATAGCTTTTGGGCCAATGCCTACTTCGAGGTTCGAAAAGAATTACGCACACGCTATCCTAAACACGAATGGCCTGAAAACCCAATGGAAGCACAAGCCATAAGAGGGGTGAAGAGAAGAAAGTAAGCGTATCTCGATTATAAGGATAAGACCACTCAAAGTCGCTTTTTATTTAAAGGTATAACAGGCTCTTAATCCCAGGGTATTGCCAAGTAAAGGTTGAATATCAAGTCCTGAATGATACAGCTTTCTCTTGTGAAAATGTGGTACGAGTATACCGGAAGCAGCACCAACAAGGCCTCCTATAATAACATCTGTTGGAAAGTGTTTCATGGCTTTAACTCTGTAATACCCAACCAAAGATGGAGGAATTAGCGCAGCGCCAAATATCCAGTATTTTTTATTTTCTAATCCGGGATGATAATCACAAAACACTTTTGCCATAAAAAAGGAGGCACTTGCTGTTGATGAAACATGACCACTATAAAAAGAATTGCGTGTTTCGTTCGCTGTGCGTTCCTCAATAGGAATATCATGGTGATAAACCAGGGGCCTGACCCGGTTGAAAAGACTAGTATTTACAATGTAGATTCCACTGTTTATGGCATGTGTTTCAGCATACAGAACTAGTAAATCCAGCCAATCCTTTCTAATTTTACGATCTAAGCCCAATAGTATAGGAAGCCCGACTGATATATTCAAAAACAGATCAGACAAATCATGTGCTCGTTCCCGATAACTAGGATCTTGTTGAGTGGCTATTCGATCAAAAGCCCAAATATCGTTTGCATCCAGTTTTTGAACTTCTTCATAGCTCAATCCAGGTTTATTATCCAGGTATCGAAATCCATAATAATCAGCTACAAGCAGGGCTGTTGATATAGGAATCTCTATTTTTTTATTGACCTTATATACTGAACTTGAATCACGGCCCGTCTGCTGAGCATGCAGTCTTTCCGGAATAAATCCTATGAGCAGTATTAAAAACAATAAGGCAGGAAAATAGCCAATCATAAACTGAATTTATATTTTACATCCCGGCTTTTAGATAAATAACAAACAAGGCAATTGAAACTATTAAGTTGAGAACAAAGGCAAAGTAGGCAATCCTCAGGAAGATGTACTTTTTATGTAATACCTTTCCAAGAAAAAACAGATCGCGTGTAAGACTTTTATAAAGGTAGTTTTTGTCTTTCATTACTTCATCCATTCCCCACTCAAAATCATTCTGGCTCATACGGTGAAAATTTCCAAAAAATGCCAGATTACCTTTCTTGTTAATGACATCTTCACGGGTCATAATTCCATGTGTGGTGCGTGGAATAGTTGAAACCATGGCTAATATAATAGTAACTACACAAAGAGATAAAAGTATTGATGCAGGAATAAATAGTCCCTGAAAGGCCGAAAAATTGGGAAATAATGTAGAAAGAACAATCGAAATAATAATGGCATTAACGCTAATTATCGTATTGGCTTTATTATCAGCAATCTGACTTAAACTGATGTGGTTAGGTAGTGTTACACGAAATAAGGTTTCAACACCCTTATCAGGTTTTTCCTTTGTTTCTTTATTCTTCTGAGCTTTTTCTTTTGGGATTTTATCTTTCTTCAAGCTTGTTATAGCATCTTCAAGTTTATTAATATCCAAATTAGAAAGCTCTTCGAGGCGTTTAATGTTTTTTTGTTTCCCCTTTCCGAAATTCATTAGGGCATATTCGGTATGATACTGGTGTTGCCTTAAAAAATCAATGCATTCTATTACCCATTGATTAGGATTAAGCTCGCGTTTTGTCTTTTGTTCGTAGTACAAATTGGTGAATGCACCTTTCAAGTATTTATTACCCTTCAAATGTGAAAGGTCAGCATCAATCATTATTTTTTCTAACAGATCAATTGGTTGGTGTTTAAACCGTGTAGCCATAATTAAGCGCTTAACCACTTCCAGTTTTGCGTGATCATATCCATGAGAAGTTAATATTTCTTCAGCATATGCCGCACTGCTGGCTTCGTGTTTTTTACTACTGCAATGAAAGCAAGCGTCATGAAAAATGGCTGCTAATTGTAACTGTTCCAATTCTTCTGCACCGATACCTTCAGTTGCATCACCTATTTCTGTGACGCTGTTTAATACATTATTTATATGCTCCCAGTTATGATAAAATAAATCATCCTGTGAACTTGTATCTATTTTTTCCTTTACTATTGTCAAACAGGCATTAACTATATCTGTCATATGTGCTGCTATTAGATTCTAAAATAAAAAACTGGTTCCAATGACTAAAAGTTCATCATTTTCCGATATTGAATAAGTGCCCTTTAGCATAAATGCATCAAGTATACTTATAAATGTACCAAAACCATAAGAATTATGCCATTTATCTTTGATGCCTTCGGCTTGCCACATACGCAATAAATCGAAATGACCCAAAATTCCCCAATCAAATGGAGCAATATAATTAGGCACTTTTAATAAGCTCATTCTTAAATCAATATTCTGATAAAAGTAAGCCTTTGATGAGAACCTATTTCGCCTTACACCCCTGAAGTTTTTTAGTCCATCGGCAAAATTTGATTGATAGAAGGCATAAGTACCAAAATTATTAGTATACCCTGAACGTAGAGCAAGGGTGGTTTGTTTTGATGAAATATTGATGGGTTGAAAAAGACTTAATGCTGTGTTTAAATGCAAGTATTCAACATGTTGATTATTCAAACTATGGTTCCAGAGAAGTCGTGTATAAAACTTTATACCTCTATAGGGATGAATAATATTACTTAAATTTTCATACTTATATTCAAATGCAGGGGCAAGATAATTCTGGCTTTGAGTTTGCCATCCATCACTCACATTAAGTGGTAATTCTTCAAAATTAATGTGTCGGTACACAAGCCCAAATCGTAAGTGTTGCGTTTCCGAATCTGATTTCAGCTTAAGATTTAGATTGAAGTGATAGTCATTCATCTTAACATTATTCTCATCACTTTCAAAATCAAAATCCTCTTCACCTTTATCTCCGTAATACTTATATATGTCAGGTAAATTAATTCTTACATTCCCCTCAAGATTAAAATTGCCCAGTATCTTGGTATAGTCGAAGTTATAGTAGAAATTATAACCATCTATTGTAAAGGCACGATTGGCCAATACCTTATGGTAATACTTATAAGGCTCTTTTTTAAATCCACGTGCCGTATATTTAAAACCAGGCCCAATATAAAACCCATCATCAGCATTATAACCTACCGAGATTAGAGGAAGTAAATTATTATAGGCAAAAGCTTTCCGGTCATAATCATAAGCTTCTGTGTCCTTTATCACTTTTACTTTTGTGTCCGGCCCTTTCTCCACTTTGTTTTTTCCTTCTGAATCATAAATCAAGGTGTATTTACGCATTCCTCTTACACGTGAGTTATCTTCAATTTTATCTTCCTCAGGCCCTGCAATTATCCTTACCAAAATACTTTTGTTAGTTGCACCTTTTATTTGGTACTCATCTTCACCATCAAGTCCGTATAATTGAATTTCATCAGTTTCATTGGCTTGAAAAACACGGTGGTAATAGCGTTTCTTTTTAACCTTTTTCCCTTTTTTTCGAGGATAAACACTTAATTCTACTGATGCATCTTCATGGCGAATGATTTCGAAAAAATCATCATCAAAAGTTCCGGGAACAGTAACAGTTTTAGCTAATACATTATAATATTCTTCCGCAATTTCAGGTAATTGATCACGTCTGGCCTTTAGTTTAGCAATTATTTCAGGGCCATTAATGGCATAAGCTTCAGGAGGCAAGGCATGAATTGATTGTTCAATTATTTCATCCTTCAAATTAGCTTTAAGTTGTTCAGCGTTACGTAGCCAATCACTTTTTGAGGCTTCAATCAGAAAAGCTCTATCGAAATAACGTGCATTGAAATTTAATCCTGCGATATCACGGATTTCATAGTCAAATGACTGGAATTTGCGCATTAACCACTTGCGATTGACAATGGATGGCAATACTCCATCAAAAGTAAAATAGGTCTGATCACGATCGCGAGGAATAGCCCTGTATAGCACTTTGTCATCTGTTTTAAAAGTGGCCCATCTCCATTGATCATCGTGTCTGTCCCAATCACCAATAGTCATATCAAAAAGACGAGCAGTTACATTGTAATCTTTATCTACAATGTGATCATATTCGGCCTGCATTTTTAGAATAGCATCGCTATAGCTTCTCACTTTTTTTGAATTGCCAAAAGACGGGGCCTCAGACATATCATCAGCCGGGCGTTCTTCAAAAAGACAAAACAAGCCACCGAATTCATCGATGTAATCCCCCAAAACAGAGTCTTTAGGCACATAAACCAAACGGGGATTACTATAATATACGCCTGCCGCTTCGGAGAGTTCAGGTATGGTAACCGCAGCATGTGGGTGAGACCCGGCCATGCCATCATAAATCATATCCTGTGCTATAGTGCCCCGTAGTTGTTTTTCAACCAGAAAACGCGTATTCTTTTTTACCCCCCTTAATGTGTATTCTTTTCCATCACCTCCCATCATGCGCAAGGAGATGGTTTGTTGCCCACCACCTTTTTTAATCGCCTGCAAACCACCTTTTTCGTAATGGATATCCAAATATGGTACTTTTAGTGGAGTGATCCATAGATCCCGATTTAGATCACCTTGGAAAAACCGTTTAAATGATGAGGCCGCAAAAGTTGAATCAGGGGTAACTATGGCCCATTTGTCTTTATAGGATACTTTTCTCACATTGACATCTGGGTCAGCAACCATACGATCTTTCTGAAATAATCTTGATCTGTAAGACATCAATTCCGTGTTATCAACTGGGTCGATGATGTAAAATTCAAGCCATAAATCGCCATTTTCATAGTACAGAATGCGTGAATAACCTTTCTGTTCAGAACCGTAGCTTAGCTTAGGGTTGTTTTTGATATTGGATGTTTTACTACCGCTACCACTAATGATATGATGAATGTTTTTCTTCTGATGAAATTGAAGGTTGTGTTCGTGACCCGCTACATAAACAATATCTTCATATTCCATCAAAGCCTCGCTGATTTTAAAGGCCATATCGTTATAAACAGGATGAGCCAGATCTTGATTGTGACCAATGAATTTACGATAAGCAGGATAGATGCTACCAATAATGGGCAAGGGAAGGTAGGCCGATTCGTTTAGATTGGTTAATGGAAAAAGATGATCTTTAAACTGAAAATGTCCTCCATGTTCACCATTACTGTATAAAGGATGATGTGCAGCTACTATAATGTGTTGATTTCGGTACTTTTTTAATGCATCTTTAAACAGAATCATCAATTCATCCTCATTCCGACATTGGCAATCATCTTTTAATCCACTTGATTTATCGAAGCGATGCAACCACCATTGGGTATCAATAATAATCATTACCAAACCAGGACTTAACTTTACTACTTCCGGTCCGGGACAACCATTTTCCGGCAAAAACACCTTCTTTCTATCCAAATAGTTTTTGATGTATTTTTCCTGCCTCTTAACTGCTTTTAAACCTCCCTGATCATACTTCTTCCAGTCGTGATTACCGCTTATAAAAACCACTTCTCCTTCAAAATCTTTTACAACATCCAATTGAGCGTTTAGTCTGGTTTCGTCTTCAGCCCGGTAATCGCTTTTCTTTTTATGCAAGCCTTTAGGATAGATGTTGTCCCCTAAAAAAATAACTCCTGACTTCTGTGGATCACCCTTGTGAAGTTGAAGCTTTAGTTTATTTAATACAGGCATCGAATTAATGGTGTCATCACCAGCATCACCTATTAAATAAAGCGAATACAATAATTCAGTATCTTCAGGCAGATCTTCGAAGTCTACTTTATTCTGGCCATTAAGCCCTGGTATGGCCATAACAAGCAGGCTTATGAGTAATAATATGCTGGTCTTTATTATTCTCATTTATTAAATTTTAAAAGGGTAGGGTACTTGTTTTTCTTTTCATTACTTATGAATAAATCAGCATCAGAGGAAAATGTTATACCCTCAGGCTGATTAAACATATCCTTTAGTAAAGCTTCTTTATAAATCAGTTCTCCAGCAGGGGAAAGGCATATTAACATTTTTGCCGTTGAGCTTAAAACAAAAATATTGCCGTTGGGATGAATCGCTATTGCTGAAGGAGAAAAGAGTCTGGAGATGTTATTTTTCGACACCTTATATACTGGTGATTTACCATAGCTCTTTGACTTTAATTTAAATTCATAGATGCGTATATGATCGTTTTTGTCTTTATCGCCATGTGTTTTGCAGGCTACCAATAAACGATTATTTTTTTCGTCCATACACAAACCTTCAAAATCAAAACCTTTGCTATTTTTAAATTTAAAGATCTTCTTTTTATCCTTATCCCGGTTAATAACTGTGATTTCGCCATTGCTTTTAAGAATAAAGATATCATCCTTATAGGCCGTTACTCCTTCATAATCGCCTTTCTTACCAAACTTATAGGTTTCCTGAATAGATCCATCATTACCATTCAGATAATAAAGAATGCCCGCTTCATCCTGAACGGCAAGGATACTGGATTCGGACAGATAATGTAAACCGGAAATTTCGTCCAATTCACTGTCTAAACGAAAACCTTCTGATGGAGAATGGAGCTTGTACGAATTCTTCTTTTGGGTTTTACAAGCCCCAAAACTGATTAGGATTAATAAGCTATATGCTAATAAACGCATCATATCCTTTGCTTTGAATGAGTCAATTGTTCATTTAATTTTCTTACCTGTTCAAACATCATCTCCTGTGAAGTTAAGCTGTTGCTTCCAGACAAATATTGATTGTTATTGACATTATCGTTTATTCGGCCCTTTTTTCCATCGGCTAACTGTATTTTAATTTGCTGTAAAAGGAACTCTTGAATATTCTCGTTCCAAATGGGAAATCCTACTTCGATGCGACTTGATAGATTGCGTGTCATTAAATCCGCCGAAGCCAGATAAACCTTTGGCCTTCCGCCATTATTAAAATGGTATATGCGTGTGTGTTCAAGATATTGATCTACCACACTAACAATAGTAATGTTTTTCTCCTGTTCAGTGCTTAGTGGGTAATAACAACAAATACCGCGTACTACCATATTAATTTTAACACCTGCATCGGCTGCTTCTCTAAGCATATCAATCATCGATAAGTCTTCAAAGCTGTTTATTTTTATATATACCAATGCTTCCTGACCTTGTTTAGCCAATTGAATTTCATTGTCCAATAGTTCAGACAGACCACTGCGCAGGGTAAATGGAGCAACCAATAATTGTTTTAATACCGGATTGTTGGTTTCTTTTTTCATGAACCTGAAAACTTCACAAAGGTCACTGGTATAATTCGTATCAGCCGTTAATAGGCCATGATCTGCGTAAATCTTAGCGGTCTTTTCATTTAAATTACCAGTTCCCAGATAGGCATAAATACAATTAGCGGATTTTTCTTTTCGGTGTACGGTAAAGGTTTTAGCATGCACCTTTAGCTTATTAATGCCAAATTTCACTTTTGCACCTGCCTGCTTTAAGCGTTCACCCCAATAGATATTTGACACTTCATCAAAACGAGCCTGTACCTCTGCGAGTACAAATACTTCTTTGCCATTTTGTGCGGCCAATTCAAGGGCCTGACAAATCTCAGAAGAGTCATTTACGCGGTAAAGTGTGATGTTAATTTCACTCACATTTGGATCTTCTGCCGCCATCCTTAAAAAACGCGAGACGTAATTAAAGTCCTGATACGGATAACTCAGAAAGAGATCTGCAGATTTAATTTCGCCAAACCAATCCTTGGATTTATCAAGACGACTGCATGTGACAGGCAGTGTATCAGGATAATACAAATGTACCTTGTCTTTAAATTGAGGGAATGAAAAAAAGTCGTAATAGCTGTGATATTTGCCGCCTGGAATTAGACTAGTCATATCCAGGTTCATTTGTTTCCTCAAGGTATTAATATATTTGAAGGGTATATTCTCATTAAAGAGTAAGCGACTCGGTAGCCCTGTGTCTCTTTTCTTCAGGCTTTTCTTGATCTTATTAACAATGTCTGTATCCTGATCATCATCAATATATAATTCGGCATCACGCGATATTTTAACAGCATAAACCTTGGCATCTGCACTTACAAACTGCCGTAAATTACAACGAAAAATATCATCCAGCTGAATGATACGGGTTTCACTTTGATCACTATGCAGCGTTATGAAACGCCCCCATTTTTTATAATCCATCTCCAATAGAAAGGACTTCTCTCCACTTAGAATATAAAGGTAGATCACCTGGTTTTTGAGTTCCACTGCCGCTTCATTACTTATATCCAACAGATTAAACTTTCCTTTTAAGTGCTGCGTATAGTATTCACCTACCAGAACTTGATCTTGCGCGTTTAATTCATCAAAAAGGAATTGGATACCTTCCTCAGCCATAGCAGGTAAAAGCAAATTGTAGAAATGCTCTCCCAGTTTTTCCTGTTGCAGACTAACAATACTATTTATTTCCTGAAGAATATAAGAAGGACGATAACCGTATTTATTCTTTTTATCACCCTTGTATTTTTGAGCAAAACGATGGCTGGCTACTCTAACCTTGTAAAACTCTTCCAGATTTGATGAGTAAATGGCTATAAATTTCAGGCGTTCCAAAAGAGGTATCTCCGGGTTTTCAACCTCTTGCAGAATTCGCTCGTTAAAAGCTAACCAACTTATGTCACGATCAATGTATTTCATAGTAACTTCAATTTACACCTTTTAATATTGATAACTCCTAAATGATGTTATCCAAATCATCGGTATTATTAAAGTTAACTTCTACACGAAGTGCTCTTAGACCTGAGGCGCCTTTAAGATCTTCCAATTCTAATTCTTCAACATTATCAATTAAGTAATTCTTCGAAATCAAATAATCAATATAGCGGCTGTATTCGCCTATTTCGTTGGAGTGAGAATAGATAATAGCAATCTTACCCACTTGTGTTAAGCGTTCGTTTGTTCCCTTAATTAACGCTTTATCAATACGTTTTTTTGTTATTTCATAACGTATATTGTAAGCTCCGGCAACATCAAATTTCTTCTCATCCAGACGAAAGGCAATACTTAGAGGTTTAGTATGCACCAGAATTAACTGGGTTATATCCAGCTTGATTGGTAATGATGCTTGTAATTTATGA
Organism: uncultured Carboxylicivirga sp.; assembly: GCA_947503525.1. Classification (GTDB taxonomy): domain Bacteria; phylum Bacteroidota; class Bacteroidia; order Bacteroidales; family Marinilabiliaceae; genus Carboxylicivirga. Next base: position 673,010 of record CANNEA010000003.1, read on the forward strand.
ACGGCATGAGCCACCTTTACTTTTAACAAGATTTGCCACAGGCGCATATTGTTTAAATACAATTCACTGTATTTAAATCCTTTTACCAGCGATTGACCAACATATCCATTGTACTCAATGCCATCGGTTCTGTATTTTTCGAAATAATGAGGAAATATCTTCTGCGCTTTTTTTTGTTCCTCATCAATTATTTCGGAAACATGATCATTGATAAGCGTCAGGCTTTCTTCAAACTGCTTACGTTTCTTATATAATACACCTAACTCCTGATCCAGACTATCAAAGTAACGTTTTACAGGTTCTTTTGCCTCCTGATAGGTGTCTTTCAGAAGAACAAGAACAGGATTAATTTCTTTGGTCAGGAAATCAATAATACTTACTTCATCACCAGCTTTAAGTCCGGCTTTTACCGTATCTAAGTGCTGATTGATTTTAAAACTTAAATTATTAAGTAAGGGAATTCCAGTCTCCTTTTCTTCCTCAGTTACGATGTTTAAGGCCAGTTGCAATTGTTCCTCTAAATCCGCTTGTATAGCATCATTTCGTACCAGGGATGAGGCCCTGATATCCGATGCGCCATAAAGAGGAACCACATCTTTAAATACAATGGATTCAGTTGTAATGGCCTCGTCTGAAGACTGGTTAAGTTGTTTAGCAGCAATCTCACGAAAGCGCCATTCAACCGTAGGATGTATGGCAGTATATTCCTTTTGTATTACGGCTCTTACCTTATCACTCCAATCATCTCTGGATCTTTTCAGTGCCAAGGCAAAAATGGGAAACAATTCATATAAGAGTTTTATTTGTATAGAATTCAATGCATCTGCATCATAACAAGCAAACTCAAGCATACCTACTACTTCATCTTCTATAATTAAAGGCACTACTGCATGACTGCGAATCCCTTTATTTAAAAATGCCTTAACTACTGCATTTTTATCCACTTGTTTAAGATCAGGGCTAATGATGATCCGCTTTTCCCGATAAGCTTTTTCATAAACTGATCCTTCGTATGCAGAACAACTAAGTTCACTTTGCGGAATTATTGTATTCCATATGAAATTTTGATTTAAAGTCGATTCAAAATCCTGATTTGCGGCATAACCAAATTCAACACGTGGTTTTTCCATTAATGCTCTAACCCGTTCAAGAATTTTTTTATTGCCGGCTTTAGTCATAAAGGTTTCCTTTTCCAGGAGATCGGACTTGAGTTCGGATATAACATAACTACGTGTAACATCAAACTGATTGAATTTAAGTAGGCCGCTAAATTCATATTTGTCCAAAGGAATCTTCTCATTCCAATAATCCAGATCATTTTCTTTGTCCAAAAGACTTTTGATGTCATCCGGTTTAAAGTCTGGAACATCACCCAGACGTTTTACCTTTAAGTAGCGGGTATCTATTTTTACATTAAAAAATTTAAGCGATTGAGTTTCCCTATCAGTAAGTTTAAATGTAAATGGCATTTCTTTTGGTAAATCCATACCATATTCCTTTTGAAGAACAATAAGAAAAGCTTGATAAAGCATAGAGATCAACATCTTATCAGCATTCATGTCTTTACTGATGTCAAGCATTTTGTTTTCTCCTATAAAGTTTTTCCGATGCAGTGGAGTGGAATATACCGGATGAATATTAAAAGGCATATGAACAGCTGCATATTCACTATCTCCAGTCATTGGATTGATAATAAAGGCCATCATCTGTTCCAGCAAGTCCTGGTGAGTCTCCAAATCTTTAATGTCTGTTATAACAGATTTAAAAAGAGGCGTATCATCAATTCTCAGCAATACTTCCTGAGCCATGTTTTTCATGGGATGTGCATCCTTATTGCTGATATCTTTAATTTCCTCAATTAAATACTCAAAACTGAGTGATGTCTTAAAGGGAATTTTATCTAAATGACAACTTATTGTATTGTGTAAATGATTTTCCATAAGCCTAATTTTAAGGCAAGTTATTCTTCCACCAATATTTACGCAAAGAAAAGTATACCGAGCGAAAATATTTAAGCTCGAACCTGCATTTATTGATGATGAAATAAACTTACTCTAAAATAAACAAGCTAAAGCGTTTATGGTTTGGTAATTGTAGTAATTATACCTCTTGGATTCAGATATTTAATATTAATGGTATTAACCAGACTGACTATAAATGGTAAATAAGGATTTAGGTGTAGGACTTTTTTTAAGCATAAATATTATGAATGCTTCTGGCACATCTGTCCAATGAAAGGAGTCCAATTGCAATTCTTAAAATCAGGAAGTCATGATTTTGTTATAAGCATTAAATATTAGAATTTCTTCGTTTCTAAATAAAATTGAGATTATAAAGCCCGCAATAACTATTGCGGGCCTTGCAGATTAGCCATTGTGGATTTTAGTCCTCACTATCAGCTGTTTCTTTCCGACTGGCTTTGTTTTTTAGATAAGCAACCTGCTCGCGGATGAGAAGATTAACACCTGCCAATACCTTCTCACACAATTGATCATCCAAAAGATTGGCGTGGCTTTTCAATAGATCCAGCCAATCCACAAATAGCTTCTGTACCTCATGGCGTAAGGTTTTTAATTTGGGCTCATCGCCATTTGCGCCTTCCGTACGACTTATATTATATTGCTCAAAGGCATCACTCGATGCTTTTAGCTTTTCGTAGTCGTCCAGTAGATTTAAGCTTGTAAAATGTCTTTGGTTTTCCGCCTCGCCCCATACCAATAGTACCTTGTTTAGCTCTGCTGTTTCTTCATCCATAGGTAATTCATCCAGATTGCTGTCGAAGGACTTAAAGACGCTTAATAATTCAATGGCGGCATTACGAGTTTCTTCATCTCTACTCTTGGCCAAGGCATTGAGCATGCCTATCACATAAATTAAATCATTATCACGTACTTTATCCAGTACTCTACGTTCGGAGTACTCTACTTCGCGCGACATAATAGCTGACATCTCAACTATTCGACCGTTTATTTTCACCAGGCCTAAATAGCAGATATGTTGTTTGTCCATCTGCATTTTATCAGGAATAGCAATGGAAGATTGCACAAGTGTATAAAATCTATTATTGGATAATCTTTGAAAAGTGATCGTTTGACGATCTATTCTATTTGCGCTCATATGCGTATTGATTTATTTCAGAACTGCTTTATCTAATTTTAAGTTGTAGCTATGTGAGAACCATTGTATGTATAATGTAATAACATTTAAGCGGCTTAATTTCCGAATGAACGATTCTTTGATTACAATGAGCCATTCTGACTTCGGATCACTCTATTATTTGTTGACAATGCTCTGTTTCCATGTCCAAACATTCCATTCTGTCTTTATATTCATCATTCTAAAAGCCAAATGGTCCATTATGTCATTATAATCGTTAAATCTGAACTCCGATCATGCAATTATTTGCACATAATGGCTAGTTTGGCATGGCAAAGTAATGCGTGTAAACAAATACCAGCTTGTTCTGAACAAAAACATCCATTATGTCCTAACATTCTCAGTATATTCTTGTTTGTGTACAGCAATTATTAGATAAAACTAAGTTCGAATAGTTAAACTTATTATAATTAGCGAATACAATATAAGTATCACATGTTTTGAGGGAGGGGAATAAATAAGCAGGGTAGTGGTCTGGCTTATCTTCCCCAAATCTGGACGCCGGTAAGTGCATATATGAATGAGGGGTATAGTTTTAGCTTTGATAAAACAAAGCCATAGTATCGCAATTGGAATATGCTGGTGTATAATGTGGCGATTTTACTATACATTACGAACAGAAGTCTGGGTTTGATTCTAATGCTACTGTTAATTGTTGATTAAAATTAATATGTCAATTAATAAAAGTCAAGATTCTGTGGAAAAATATTATTGAAAATGTGTTTGACAAATAAAGAATAAGCCTTTAAAGATTTTAATCATATTATAAGGCATTTCTCAAACTATTTCAGCCTCTTTTCACCAAAATACATGTTTTCAACAGCAGAACTGTAGTGTCTTTTGCCTATTAGTATCATTTTTGTCGCATAACTCAAGTAAAACTGTATTATGAATGTATCGCGTGTATTTCTGACGCTTAGCCTTATTATAATTATGGCATTAAATGTTTCTTGTTCTTCTGATTCTTCTGCTGATTCAGGCTTTGTAGAAGTTAAAGAAGGGCGTTTTCAAATTGATGGTAAACCCTATGTATTTGCAGGAGCCAATTATTGGCAGGGCATGCATCTGGGATCGGAGAAATACGGTGATCGAGAGCAATTGAAGCGTGAACTGGATCAGTTGAAAGCCTATGGCATCACTAATCTGCGCATAATGGCTTCGTGTGAGGCTGATGTGGATTCGAAATATTGCATGCAACCGGCTTTGCAAACTGCACCCGGAGTATATGATAATAATTTGTGGGAAGGTCTGGATTATTTATTGAACGAGATGGCTAAACGCGATATGAAGGCCATAATGGTATTAAGTAATTTCTGGTCGTGGAGTGGTGGATTTTCGCAATACCTTAAGTGGGCCGGAGAAGGAGAGATTCCTTATCCTCAGGAGCCTGAACATGGCTGGTGGGACTATGGGCAATATACTAAAGGCTTTTTAAAAAATAAAATGACCCTAGAGTGGTATCGCAATCACGTAATGACAACAGTTCAACGTCAAAATTCAATTAATGGATTAATGTATGCCGATGACCCCACTATTATGAGTTGGCAATTGGCCAATGAGCCAAGAGGAATGGATAATAAAGATGAATTCGCCCAATGGATAAAAAGCACAGCCGAATTAATTAAAAGTATGGATGCCAAACATCTGGTTTCATTAGGTTCCGAAGGGGATACGCCCAATGAAAGCGAAGGTTTAAAGGCCAGTGTTGATAATGCTTATGAATCGATTGATTATATCACCATGCACATTTGGGTACAAAATTGGAATTGGTATACGCCAGGTGATGGTGAAGAGGCATACAATAAGATGATCCATACCTTTAATACTTATTGGAATACCCATGTGGCTACTGCTAAGGCACTGAATAAGCCTTTGGTTTTAGAGGAGTATGGCCTGGCACGTGATGCTTTTTCTTACGATTCCGATGCTTCAATAAATGAGCGAAACCTTTACTATCAATACGTTTATAATCGCTTTGTAACTAATGTAAAAACAAAGGGAGCTGTTCAAGGCGTTAATTTCTGGAGTTATTCAGGCGAAAGCCGTCCACCACGTCCTGGTGAATATTGGAATACAGGCGATGTGTTTGTTGGTGATCCGCCACATGAATTACAGGGCTGGTATGGGGTGTATGATGATGATATCAGTACCCTGGAGTTAATTAAAGAGGAGATGAGTAGAGTCAAATGAGTCCGAAGGCCGCAGTAAGAGATTCGGACGCCGGACTTCTCTACAGACTTTCTAATGAATCGTTATCAACTTCTGCTGCGACCTGAACTCGCTGGGCGTACAACCTTTCTGAGTTTTAAAGGTGCGATTGAAATTGGAGATATTATTAAATCCACATTCAAAACAGATCTCAGAGATATTTTTTTCAGAGTCAATCAATAAGCGGGCAGCAAGTCCAATTCGCAGTTCGGTGAGGTATTCTGTGAACGAACGTTGAGTTCGTTTTTTAAAGAAATGACTAAAAGCTGATGGTGACATATGCACAATATCCGCTACATCATTAATTTTTATTGGATTCTGAATATTCTCGTAGAGGTACTTGTTTACTATTTTAATCCTGCGGCTTTTAGTAGTATCAAACTGACGTACATACGAAGGTGAAGAGAGATTAGTTTTATTACGTGATGTCGCCAGATCGTATAAAATTGATAACATCTCCAGTACCGAATCAAAACCTTTATTATTGGATAGCTTCATAATACGAGGTATCATCAGCGCTGTTGTCTCTTTAGAAAAGCGTATACCCATCTTACTTTGCTCCAATAAGTCTTTTATAGGAGAAGCCAGTTTACGAGCCAGAAACTGTTCGCTGGGAAATACCGAATGAAATTGAATGGTAATCACATGTGCTTCTTTCGATTGTCCTGTCCAGGCATGTGGTGTATTAGGACCTATTAATACCAGATCAGCATCGTCGAAATCTTGTATTGAATCACCAATAATGCGTTTGCCTTCCGCATTAATAACCAGGTTTAATTCGTACTCTGGATGATAATGAACTGGGAAGTCAAATTTAGCGTTCTCATGATTCATTATAACAAAAAAGTCATCTTTAGATAAAGGGGCAATCTCTCTTATTATTCGCTTCGGCATAGTATTATATAATAATTAGTGTGACAAAGGTAGAAATAAATTCATAATACTATAATCTAAATATGTTATTTATATAACTATATATAAGGCCCGTAGCTATGTTGTGATATATTAATGTAAGAAATAACATGTAATTACATTCATAATATTATCATATTTGAGCATTAAAAGAGAATATATCATTAGTTAGTGTACATACATTTGTAATGTGAAATTTCATTAACAAAGACTAAAAAAATCTCTTAACAAAAAGTTATATCTATGAAAAGATTATATGAAAGGTTTAAAGTAGTGATGTTAACACTTACTTTATGTTCTTTCACTCTATTGGCTTCAGCTCAGCAGGCGAAAGTACAAGGAGTAGTAAAAGACCCGAGTGGATTAACGCTTCCCGGCGTTAATGTCTACGAAAAAGGCACAACAAATGGAACCATTACTGATATTAATGGCATCTATAGTCTCGACGGCTTATCCAATGAGTCAGTAATTATCTTCTCACTAATCGGTATGATACAACAAGAAATTGTAGTTGGTGAACAAACTATAATTGATGTTGTAATGCAGGATGAAATGCAAGGTCTGGATGAAGTTGTGGTAGTAGGTTACGGTTCGGTACAGAAAAGTGATTTGACTGGATCTGTTGCTTCGGTTAAAATGGAGAATATCCCTATGAAACCATCCAATTCCATTGATGGCTTATTACAAGGGCAGAGTGCAGGTGTGCAGGTGATCTCACCTTCTGACGATCCGGGTGCAGGTTCGATTATACGTATTAGAGGAGGATCTTCATTAAATGCAGGTAACGATCCCCTTGTAGTAGTTGATGGTTTTCCTATTGGATATGCAGGAGATATCAAGCAGATTTCACCACAGGATATTGCATCCATGGAAATATTAAAAGATGCTTCGGCTTCGGCCATCTATGGTTCGCGTGGAGCTAATGGTGTAATCATGATTACCACTAAGAAAGGGGCTAAAAACACCACTGAGATAACTGTATCGCAGCAAAATACCATTTCAGAGTTTACTTCTCAATTAAATCTTTGGCGCGATCCTGCTTTAATGGCAGAGTTAAGCAATGAAGGACGATCAAATGGTGGATTTGTTCCTTTATATATAGGTGCTGAGGATGCCAATGGCGTGTATTATCCTTCAGTAAAAGAACTAAGCGATGGCTCATGGCCTTATAATACACGTTGGGATGATGTGGTATTTCGTAATCCGGTATCCAACAATACCAATGTGGCAGTGCGCAGCCAGACCGACAAGACACAATTTAGCCTGAGCACAACTTATTTCACCGACGAAGGTGTTTATATTGAGGATGACTACAGTAAGCTGAACATTAACCTTAATGTTATTCATAAATTATATGAGCGATTGACCATCGGCACCAATGTGATTTTCTCAACAGGAGATCGAAATAACAATGGAGGTCTGGCCTATTGGCGTAATCCAATTTTCCCCATCTACGAGGACAATGATCCAACCAAAGATTATTACCTGATTGGAGCTCAGGATTTTTCTCATCCATTGGCCTTAACCAAGCACCGTAGTAATACCAATGAATTTCTTGACTTTCTTGGCACGGGATTTATTGAGGCGGAGCTGTTGACCTCTTTAAAGTTTAAATCACAGTTAAATTATAAGTTTGGCCGATCAATCACCGACTATTACAATCCTAAGAAATATACTTTGGATGGTACGTTCAATAACGGTTCAGGTGGCATTAACAACTGGGAAAATAGTGAAATTGTATCCGAGTCCTTCTTTACCTACGACAAAACCTTTAACGAGCTGCATAAGCTTAATGCAATGGCGGGTTTCTCCTATCAATATTATAAGAGCCGTACGTCAGAACTAAAAGCTTACGACTTTCTTAACGAGTCTTTAGGTAATGGTAACCTGTCTGCAGGTAATCCGGAGAAACAACGCGTATCCAATAGCCTCACTGAAACGGTGATGTATTCATGGCTCGGACGTTTGAACTATGTGTTTAATAATAAGTACCTGGCTACATTTAGCATGCGTGCCGATGGTTCATCAAAATTTGGTTCTAATAACCAATGGGCTTATTTCCCATCAGGTGCTTTGGGATGGAAAATGCACAACGAAGATTTTATTCAGAATCTGGATGTGTTTGATGAATTAAAGCTTCGTGGAAGTTATGGTATTTCAGGTAACCAGGGCATTCCACCATATTTAATTAATAGCCGATATGGACAAGATCAGTATTACGTCAATGGTGGCTGGCAAACAGCCATAGGTCCAGGTTATGTAGTTGGGCAGGATAGCCATAGTGGCAAAAAAATATGGGGTGGTATTCCTAATCCCGATTTAAAATGGGAGAGTACTCAACAGGTGAATATTGGAGCTGATTTTGCTTTTTTCAACCGACGTTTCCGCGTAATTGCCGATTACTACAATAAATATACAACAGACTTATTGCGTGAGCGTTGGTTGTCACCATCATCGTCCTATGACAGAATGTGGGTTAATGGCGGAGAGATTAAAAACCAGGGATTTGAACTAACGCTTGAAGGTGATATCGTTAACCGAAATGACTGGCGCTTATCGGCTTCCATGATGTTCTCTAGAAACGTGAATGAAGTGGTCAGTCTTGGTGATGAGTTGGCATTTGGTTTAAGTACGGATTCTAACACGGGAATGAAATATGAATTTTATGGCAATACAGTAGAAGCATTTCGTGCCATTCCAAGCATTCTTGGAGTAGGTGAAGCTGTTGGTGTGTATTATGGACATAAGGTGGCCGGTATTATCCAAACAGAAGAAGAAGGATTAGCTGCCGGACTTAGCGGAGCAATGGCTCAGCCGGGTGAATTTAAATACGTTGACATCAATGAAGATGGTGTTATCGATGAGAAAGACCGGACTGTAATTGGTGATCCAAATCCGGATTTTATGGCCAGTTTAAATATGCAATTGAGTTATAGGAATTTTGATCTGGCCATGTTTATCAACAGTAGTTTTGGCCAGGATATATTCAACACTAAAGCCTTTAGTGAGCCTAGTAATCAGCCATTACGCTGGACGCAGGATAATCGTACCAATGACTATCCAAGCCTGCGCGAAGGACGAAATGTATATATGTCGGATTGGTATATTCAGGAAGGCAGTTTTATTCGCTTGCAAAACCTTTCATTGGGATACAATATCAAAGATCTGGGCTTATCATGGTTTAAACGAGGTCGTATACATATGAATGCTACCAATTTAATTACCTGGACTGACTTTGAAGGCTACGACCCTGAATTGGGTAGCGATGGGATTTATTGGGGTGGATATCCTAAACTAAGAAAATGGACACTAGGTCTTGAGTTAACTTTTTAAGGGAAGCTCAGAGTTGAATAGCACTAAAAAAGATTAAAAATGAAAACTTTAAATAATATCATATTCGGATTGATCTTTGCCATTGGATTGTTTTCGTGCCAGGGCTTGGATATAAAACCAAAAGGATTCTATTCCGATGAAAATTTCTTTAAGACCGTGGAAGATGCTGATGCAGCATTGTTATACGCTTATGATGCGCTTACATTGGTGAGTTATGCACCTATTACCTACTATTTTGGTGAATTATCAACGGATAACTGTACGGTAAAACCGGATGAAGGGGCAGATGCGCAAGCTATTGTTAACTGGGATGTGACTTCACAGAACGAATTACTACTTCAATATTACAGAAGTATATATATAGCTGTCAATCGAGCCAATGCCGTTATTGAAAATGTTGAAGGGCGAGGATTTAATAAGGTAGATGAAAACAGATTGTTAGGTGAGGCTTATTTTCTGCGTGCATGGAACCATTTTAATGTAGTAAGAGCTTTTGGTTTAGCACCTATGCAAAGGTCATTAATCGACAAATTGGATGAAACCAATGCGACATTACCAGCAAATATGCAGGAAGTCTATTCTTTCTTAATTGAAGACTTAACAAAAGCCATCGACTATTTGAATGTAAATCGTTCGGTAGGGCGTGCTGACAAAGTTGCTGCTCAGGCACTATTAGCTAAGATTTACCTTTTTGCTGCCACGGCAAAGGAAAGTGGTGTACCTAAGTATGCAGCTTTAACCGAAAGTGTAGAGAATTTATACGCTAAGGCCGCTGAATATTCGGGATACGTACTTAATGAACAAGGAGAATATTCACATGATGCCAGCCTTCAGAATATTTATAATGTGGAGATGCCCAATGGACCTGAGCATATTTTCATTCTGTCAATGGATGTTTCAGGAACACAGGAAGGTGATTACTCTAAACTATCGAAATATTTTATTCCCTGGATTGATGGTGCAGCGGTTTATTTGAAAAATGCTGATGATACTTACACGATTACTCATGACGGCTGGAGCGTATTTCAAACAGAAGGAACACTACTTCAAGCTTTTGAGTCTGGCGACAAGCGTAGAACTGATTTGTTAGTATCTGAGATCTTTGACGAAACAGGTGCTTCAATAGGAACGGTAGGAAATGGAGTAATTGCTTATGAGTTCACTCGCAAGTATGTTGATCCAAACTACGAAGGGGATAAAACAAGTACGCGTCCTTATTTCATTCGTTATTCAGATGTGCAATTAATGTTTGCGGAAGCAAGCGCTAACGCCGATGGTTTAGCTCAATACAATCAAATCCGTCGTCGCGCAGGAGTAAGCGAACTGACAAGTATTGGAGGCTTATCAACTGAAGAATTCCGAACATTGGTCATTGAAGAGCGTCAGCGTGAACTGGCATTTGAAGGTGATCGTTTATGGGATTTGCGACGTAAAAATATAGTGCAGGAAAAAGTAATACAGGCAGCTGGTCTTTCACCGGAAGATGTTTCTTTTTATCCAATCCCTCAGCGCGAAATTGATTTGAACCCTAACATTTAATAAGTAAGAAAATGACTAAGATATTTAAGATATACGTATTTGTACTTGCGGTGATAATGACTGCCTGTACCGAAGATCCCTTAGAGCATTTGGAGAGCACAGATTGGCAGAAGGAGCGCAACGTGAAATCCATTTTATTGGATGGACAGATTGGAACTGCTGTTATTGAACGTGAAATAGATGATGCCCAGATTAAGGTATTCGCCAAGTTTGAAAACATTGAAGATCTTTCAAAAGTTGAGATTAAAGATATTGAATTGGCTTACGGAGCAAGTTCAAATAGCTCAGTTGGCTCAGTATTAAACTTTGATAACACCGATACAACAGCAATAATTAATGTTGTTTCAGGAGCTGGTCAACCCTTAGAGTGGATAGTTAGTTTAAAACCATTTAAGTCAGATCTTGAAGGCACCTGGTACATTGGTGAAATGGCTGCTTATTGCGATATGTTTACCTGGGAAAGCTGGGGATGGGAAGAATACATACAAATACCTGAATACCTTCCTGAATCAGCCTCTGAACTAGATAATGTGTTTACGTTTGAAGTAGGAGGGGCAGACGAAAAAGGAAATCCATTTGGAAGATACGTACACGATGCGGGTAATGATGGTATTTATGGTGAATTTACTGATGAAGCCAAAGGATGGGATTATAATGAGCGTTATCGAAAAATACCAACAGGCGAAGGAACCTGGAAGCGCGACTTTGAGCGAAATAAAGTTATTATCACAGATCAGAATAATAAGACTCATGAATTGGATTTGGAGCTGTTTACTGAAGAAAATGAGGTAGCACTGAATGCAGAATTACCATATACTCCAGAGAATTTTGACTGGAACAATACTGATTGGAGCTACGAGAAAGTAGCCAATATGTCGAAAAAGATGTGGTACCGCTTAACTAAAGAGCGTGTGATCCAAACCGGTAATGCTATCACTTCTATGAGTGTGAAAGATCAAGTTGGTGATGCTACCATTGATAATGACAATCATGTTGTAAGTCTTGTCATAGAGAATAACGGAGCAGATTTATCTGCCATTGAATTACTTGGTTTAGGTCTTTCCTATGCAGCTACGGCAGATAAGAATGTGGGTGAGATGCTTGATTTTTCTAATGATAATAGTACACAACTTACTGTGACATCAGAAGCCGGTGAATCACAGGTATGGACAATTAAAGTGCAGATTGATTTAGATCCTGGTGATATTTCAATTGTTGGAACCTGGACGATTACAGACATTAATATATACTGCGACCTGTTTTCCTGGGAAAGCTGGGGATGGGACAAGACAGAATTATTGACCAATTATTTATCTAGTTTAAATCCTGAGCTAGACAATACAATCACCTTTAATCTTGATGGCGCTAACGGTGAAGGACAACCATTCGGCACCTATGAACACAATGCCGGTACAGATGGTGAATTTGGCACTTTTGTTTCGGATGATAGCAGTTGGCCTGAGACGGATTTTAATAGCCGATACAGGAAAGTGCCTACTGGCAATGGAACCTGGGTATTGGATGGAGAAACCATAACAATAACTGATGGTGATGGTATTGAGCACCAATTAACTTTAGAAATAAAATCAGAAACTGAAGTGGCTATAACTACCCCGATTGAGTATCTGTCGGAATTATTTGACTGGGATGTGCAAAACTACTCTTATGAAGAGGTAGCACATATGTCGAATAAGATGTGGTATAATTTAAATAAACAATAAAGAAAAAAGACAGAAGTATCAAGATTTTAGACACAAGACTTTTAAAAGTGTGTTGGCTAATAATCATTTGAAAATCTTGATACTCTGTACTTGATACTAAATATAAAACAATGAGAACAGGACTTTTATTATCTGGAATATTCTCTTTACTTATTACTATTTCGGCTTGCGAGAAGAAAGAAGGCACTCCGGATAGTGTAATTAAAAACCGAGAGATTACACTTACGTCGAAAGTGCTTTCAACAGATTTTGTTGGGAATGGGGCACAATGGGGTGGTTACGACATGGTTCCACACTGGCTGGAAACGGAAACATTAAGTGATGCGGACTGGGCAACTTTATTCCAACGCATTGATTTTATGCGACCTCCTTTTTTGCGTATTATGACTACCTCTGGTTGGTCCTACGACAATAATGGGGACTATGATGAAACGACTAAGACCGTTTCACTTTTTAAGATGTTGGATTATGCTCAAAGCCGCAATATTGAAATTACATACGGAGAATGGGGGCATCATTCAATTGATGACATTAGCAATATAGATACAGAATGGATAGCAGCCTCGGTTAAGTTTTTAAATCATCTGGTAAATGAAAAGGGTTATACCTGTATAAAAACAATAAATATCATCAATGAACCTAATGGTTATTGGGCTTCTACAGAAGGAAGCTATGATATTTATAAAGATGTTCAGGTGCTCTATCTGGAAGAGATGAAAAAATATGAATTATCAACAGTTACTTTAATGGGGCCTGATATCGCCATCTTTGACAGTGCCAGCGAAACGGATTGGATTACCAAAACGGCCAAAGATTTAGGAGATGACGTTGGATTGTATGACATTCATGTTTACCCTAAACAATTAATAGTACGAAATGGTGACTATACCGAGATGCTTCAGGCCTATCGTGATGTGACACCTGAAGATAAGCGAATTGTTTTAGGTGAAATAGGGTTTAAATATACCGAAGTGGATGCTGACCTGAAGGCTCAAAACGAAGAAGCTATTGCTAAAGACCCTTATGCAGGAGATGATTCAAACATGATGATTTACGAAGCTTTTTATGGCGTTGATATGGCTGATGCAATAATACAATCGATGCGTGCAGGTTTCTCAGGGGCTCTGGTATGGGATATGGACGATGCCATGTACAACAGTCCTGACAATGGAGATTATTACACCGATAAATTGAAGCGATGGGGATTCTGGAACATCCTTGGTGAGGAGCATTGTGGTGATGCATCTGATGAAGAGATTCGTCCATTCTTTTACCCGGTATCCTTACTCTGTCGTTATTTCCCTGCAGGAAGTGATATTTACCACATTGAATTGCCCGTTAAAAAAGGTGTTCGCGCCATTATGGGGGCTAAAGATGGAAAATATACCATAGCGATTGTTAATTCTCATTATACCACATATCCGCTTGTACTTAAGTCAGACTTCATGGCAAAAGTTACGATGAACAAATACCACTATAAATCTAATTCCGATGGAACATTTGATGGTAAAGTAGATGAAAATGGCTTTGCCACACCAAAGGAAAGTAATGTGAGTTTAGATTTTAATGCAGGTGTCGAAATGACTCTTGAAGGAGAATCTTTTATACTATTTACTAATATGGATTAAGTAAAGTCTTAATCATTTTAGCCAACAGTAAATATTTAAACGATAATCAGAAACGGCAGGTGATAAAGTAGTAAACATTAATTTAATTACCTGTCGAATCAGAATGCATAAGCAGATGAAACACGCCATTAAGATTATTCTCGCGCAGGAGAAAAAACGAAGTGGCGGGTTCCATTTGATCATACAAACAAAAAGAACAGATGAAATTAACAAAACATCCTAAAAATCCAATCCTCAAACCACATGCAACTAATTATTGGGAAAACCTGGTTGTATGTAATCCTGGGGTATGGTACGAAGATGGAAAATTTACAATGCTGTATAGAGCTGCCGGAGATGATGAACAGCATTATATTCGCATGGGTACTGCAGTAAGTGAGGATGGTGTCAACTTTGAACGTGTTTCGGATGAACCTACTTTTGGCCCAAGTATTGATGGTCCTGACCAGGGAGGTGTTGAAGATCCTCGCATAGTTAAATTTGGCGACGAATTCTATGTTACATATGCCTATCGTCCGCATTTTCCGGGTCAATATTGGAAGTTTGCCCATGATGTAATTCTTCTTCCTGAAACCGGAGTGGATTCACCGGCAGTGATGAAAGATAATATAGCTAATTCAGGTTTGGCAGTCACCAAAGATTTTAAAAACTGGCGTCGTTTGGGTCGTGTAACAGAAACTAACCTGGATGACAGAGATGTTATACTTTTTCCTGAAAAGATAAATGGTAAATACGCCATGTTACATCGTCCTAAGCAATGGGTAGGTGAAGAATATGGATGTGACAAGCCGGCGATATGGATACGTTTTTCAGATGATTTAATGGTATGGAATGAGCCAAGTACATTATTGCTTTCAGGTATTGATGGTACATGGGAAGAGAAAATTGGAGGAAGCACACCCCCTTTGAAAACCGATGATGGCTGGCTGGTGATTTACCATGGTGTTGAGAATGGTGGACAAGGTTATTATCGGGTAGGAGTAGCTCTCTTGGATTTAGAGGATCCGACAAAGGTGATTGCGCGTGCTGAAGATTGGATAATGGAGCCGGAGCATGATTACGAAATTGAAGGATTTTATAAGGGATGTGTTTTTCCTACTGGTAATGTAATTGTTGACGATACATTATATGTATATTATGGCGGTGCTGATAAATATGTTGGTTTGGCAACATGTAAAGTAACTGAAATATTAGATTTTGTAAAAAAAGGATAACACATATACCATGGGAATTCAAAAGATAAGAACATTACTTTTAGGCTTAATATTAGTTAGTAGTCATATGTATTCACAAGATCCAAATTTTCACATTTATCTATGTTTCGGACAATCCAATATGGAAGGTTCTGCAAGTATCGAAGAGCAGGATAAAACCGTGGATCCGCGTTTTCAGATGATGGCACCTATGGATTGTACTGAATTGAATCGAGTGCAAGGAAATTGGTACACAGCAGTGCCGCCTTTAAGTAGTTGTTGGCATGGCTTATCTCCTGCTGATTATTTTGGACGTACCATGGTTGCAATTCTTCCGGATAGCATAAGTGTGGGAGTAATGAATGTGGCCATTGGAGGTTGTGATATTAGATTGTTTGATAAGGATATTTATCAGGAATATACCAACACTTATCCTGAGCCATGGTTTGCCGAAAAAGTTGCTGCTTATGGTGGCAATCCATATCAACGTTTGATTGAACTGGCTAAAGCAGCACAGAAAAAAGGGGTGATAAAGGGCATTCTGTTGCATCAGGGCGAAACCAATGAACGCAATCGTGAGTGGCCAAAATATGTTGAAAAAGTATATTCAGTTATGCTTATGGATTTAGGATTAAATGCTGAAGAAGTGCCTCTAATTGCAGGTGAAGTTGTTCATGCGGAGCAAGGGGGAGTTTGTTCAAGCATGAACGTTATAATTAATAAGTTACCTGATGTAATTCCAACGGCTCATGTGGTTTCTTCCAAAGGATGCAGTGTAAGTGAAGATAACGTGCATTTCGATTCTGAAGGTGTTAGAAAATTAGGAAGAAGATATGCGATAGAAATGCTATCACTCTTGAAAAAATAGTAAGAACTGATCACAGGGCTTGAAAAATTATAAAGGAAAAATCAAATGAAACATACAGTTTTAATAATTATAATGGCGTTGTTATTCACATCTTGCCAAAAGCACAATGGTGTTCAAATTAATATAGATACCAATACATTTATTAGTCAGAACTATATCGGCAATGGCGTTCAATGGTCAGCCTACCCTCATGCAGATACTGAAAATGCTGAGTGGGGGCAGTTAATGACGGATGAGAAATGGGCAATGAATTTTCATCGACTGGATTACATGCAGCCAAAATTATTCAGACTTTTGGATCAGGCAAATTGGAGATATTTAGTGGGTTTTGAAAAAGATGGAACACCTATTCTTGATTTCAATACACCAGAGGTAAAAGCACTTGAGCGCATCCTTGATTATGCTCAGGAAAATAACATTACCGTCCTGTTTGGAGAGTGGGGAACACCTTATCAGGTGCACGATACAGACCATGGGCACTCTGATCAATTCTCAGGTGCCAATGATCCTAAGTATATCAATATCATAGTTGAATACCTTGATTATCTAATAAATACGAAAGGTTATACTTGTATCAAATATTACAACCTTATTAATGAGCCAAACGGTGATTGGGCCAGTACATATGGCGATTTTGTTGAATGGAAAGAAGGAGTAGAATTGCTGGCAGCAGCCCTAAAAGAAAGAGGATTAGATAATAACATTTCAGTAGCAGGTCCAGACGCGGTAACACGCTATGATAATCCACGATCGACCTATACCGGAATTGGATGGGTAGAAGAAACAGCCAAGCAGTTGGACGATTTAGTTGGTATTTATGAAATCCATGATTATACCGAGCATAATTTCGTGAAAACGGGCGAATTTACAAGCTTCCATAAAAAGGCCGTTGATATTGCTAATAAAGCCAACAAACAGATTATTTTCGGAGAACTTGGTTTTAGTCGTAACGGAGAAGCCAATCAAAAAGAAGCACAAGCTGATCCATTCGCATGTGAAGACAGTCAAATGGAAGTATTTGATTATAGTTATGGTGTAATTATGGCGGATGCACTTATCCAAAGTATGAATGCCGGATTTGCCGGTTCAGCAGCCTGGGCATTGGACGATGCCATGCATACTTGTGGTGATTTGGGGAATAAAAATGAGCTGAAGCGTTGGGGAATGTGGAATAGCCTGGGAACAGAGCTATGTGGTAATCCTGATGATGAAAATATGCGTCCATGGTATTACTCTTGGTCATTGTTATGTAGGTATTTCCCAACAGGAAGTAGTATTGTAAAAACAGAAACTACCGGTATTGATGGCCTGCGTTTAACAGCGGGAGTTTATAATGATGATATAAGTATTGCAATCGTTAATAATTCTGATGTTGACCAAGTCTTAAATCTGTCAATACCAGAAGCACTTACACTGAAGAAATTTGTTTACTTCGATGGCGAAAGAGTCATTGATGGTGAAGGATTTCCTATGGCTGTTGAAGAGGGCATAAAAGTGGATAAAGACTTAAAGGTAAGTGTTGCTGCAGATAGTTTTGTTTTGTTAACGTCTCTTGACTTTTAATTCTGACAAATATGGATTCAATAAATATTAGTGCCATTGACATTATTATCCTTGTTGCTTTTATAGTTGGTATAATATGGTGGGCACTTAAAAATGGAAAAAGTCAGGATTCAACATCTTACTTTTTAGCAGGGCGAAACATGACCTGGCCTGTTGTTGGTCTGTCCTTATTTGCGGCTAGTGTATCCAGTTCAACACTGATGGGCCACTCTGGCGAAGGCTTTATAAGTGGTATCGCTGTTTTTAATTATAACTGGATATCCGTTCTGGTAATGGTGTTTTTTGCCTTGTTCTTTTTACCCTTCTACATTAAATCGGGAATATTCACTATGCCTGAATTTCTTGAGAAACGATTCGATAAACGATCAAGGTATTACTTTTCATTCATCACCATTTTTGGTAACGTGTTTTTGGATGCAGCAGCAACCCTATATACCGGAGCATTGATTATCAAACTGATATTTCCGGAAGTAGATTTATTTTGGATTATTGTAATCATGGCCATAGTGGCTGGTAGTTATACCATAGTTGGAGGCTTGTCATCGGCAATTAATGCCGATATGATTCAGGCTACTATATTGATTATTGGATCAGGCATATTATACTTTTTTGCCTTGCATGAGATAGGTGGATGGGAAGAATTATATAATCGATTTGGTGAAGGTGTGTGGTTGAAATTAACCCGCCCATTGGATGATCCAACTGTGCCTTGGTTAGGCATGTGGATAGGGATTCCTATACTTGGGTTTTATTTCTGGGCCAATAATCAGGTAATGGTGCAACGTGTTTTATCTGCCAAGTCCATCGATCATGGTCGTAAAGGTGTATTATTCGTTGGTTTCCTATACTTATTCACGTTATTTATTTTTATCCTTCCTGGATTGATAGGACGAGGAATCAATTTATTTGGTGTAGAAAATCTGCCTACAGAGATCATTGATGGAAGTACGCTTAAATCTACTTTTGGAATAAATACGGATCAGGTATACCCACGCTTAATTGTGAAACTTTTACCTGTAGGATTAATTGGTCTAATCCTGGCTGCAATGATATCTGCATTGACTTCTACTCTAAGTGCTACCTTGAGTTCTGTGTCTACTCTATTTACCATGGATTTCTATTCGCGATTTGATAAAAATGCAGATAGTAAGAAGTTAGTTACAGTAGGTAGAATTACCTCATTGGTTGTGTTGGTTTTTGCTGTTATTTGGGCGCCGTTTATCGCTAAGTTTGATTCCTTAGTATCCTACTATCAGGAAGTTGTTTCCTATTTGGCTCCACCAATTGTTGGAACCTTCTTCTTAGGCTTATTCTGGAAGCGATCCAATCAGTTTGGAGCTCTATGGGGATTGATTTCAGGAATTCTGGTTGCTGCTATTCTTATGGTTTCAAAGTATATGTTAGATGTAACCATACCTTATCATTTCTTGCTAATTGCCCCGGTGGTTATGGTATTTAGCATGAGTGTTAATGTTGTGGTTAGTTTATTGACGGGGTTACCTGATCCAGAAAAAGTGGCTCAAAATACATGGACAGTTAAAATATGGCATGAAGAAAGTGAAGACTTGAAAGGAGTAGTTTGGTATAAAAACTTTAGAGTTTTATCCACATTACTAGTTTTGGGCTGTTTTGCCATGTACCTAATCTTTTTGTAAGTAAAAATATTATCGCCCTTAAATCCCCTGAGGGGGACTTAGGGGTGATGCTTTCCTTTTAACATCATTAATTAGCAAACCGAATTGTTATGAGAACTATGTGGTTAATCGTATTGACGTTTTACACCCTAAACTTAGGATCACAAACCTTATCAAACAATCCTAACAGGTCTTATCAATCAACAGAAGTAATGTCTGATGGTAAGCTTGCATTTCGTATTTATGCTCCCGAAGCAAAGGAAGTAAAACTTATTGCAGATGGTATATGGGAGAAGGTTGAATTCAGGAAAGATAGCAATGGCGTTTGGGAAGGGATTTATAGCAAGGTGGCAAAAGGAGCTTATCATTACCATTTTGTGGTGGATGGCGTAAATGTTTACGATCCGAAAGCCTCCAGTGCCGCAGAAACAAAGGCATTATTGCTGGTAGGGGATCAGGATGATTTTTTTATGATGAAGAATGATATACCTCACGGAGCCTTGTCTCAACGGCATTATTATTCAAGCACTTTAAATGAAATGCGCCGTTTGCATGTATGGACACCAGCTGGATTTGAGAGATCCCGAAAGAAATTACCTGTATTGTACTTGATACATGGTGGAGGTGGCACGGATTTGGCCTGGCCTACAATTGGCTGTGCGGCTAACATTCTGGATAAGCTTATGGTAGAAGGCAAAATTGAACCTATGATAGTGGTTATGCCAAATGGCACCATAGAAACAGATAATATTCTTGACCGACCAATTAAATTTAAAGAAGATTTTCTGAGTGATTTAATTCCTTTTATTGAAGACAATTATCCGGTTTATTCAAATGCAAAGAACAGAGCTATTATGGGCTTATCTATGGGAGGACTGGAAACACTTGAAGCGGTTATTTCTAGTCCCAAAGACTTTGGATATGTTGGTGTATTGAGTTCAGGCTGGTGGTTAAGCGAAACCTGGGAAAAGCAGCGTGGCACAATAGATGATAAACTTAGCAGAGCCTCGCAACTTAAAACTATAGCTGGTGATTTTAATGCTTCTAATAAGCTAATGTTTTTCACTCAGGGAGGCCCGGAGGATTTGGCCTATGAAAATGGATTGGAGACCTTAAAGCTATTTGATGCTGCTGGAATAGACTACAAATACAGCGAATCACCTGGTGGTCATACCTGGCTGGTTTGGCGCAAGAATCTTTGGGAGATTGCGCCACTCTTATTTAAATAACTTTCAGTAAATACATCGAAATCTCTTGCTGGTATCTCAAGCTAAAAAACCAAAATCTATGAAATTCAAAATTATAAGTTTAATTATATGCCTGTTTACGCTATGCATAATAGAAGCGCAAACCCGATTTAAGTCATTGAATTATTTATATCAAATATCAGGTGATAAAATACTATCTGGCCAACACAATGACCAAAAACCGTATAACGGACAACAAACAGATGCCAGTTATTGGACGGAAGAAATAAAAAGTGTAACTGGCAAATACCCGGCATTATATGGTGTTGATCTACTGTTTCACGGTAATGATGACATGCGATGGGAAATAACTTATGAGGCCGTGGAACAATGGAATAAAGGAGCTATTATCAACATGATGTGGCATGCATGTCCGCCTACGCAATCTGAACCATGTAATTGGGATGGAGGAATTAAAAGTTCTTTAAGCAGTGCACAATGGGTAGACCTGCTCACCGACGGAGGAACCTTAAATGAAGTCTGGAAAGACCGTATTGATCAAATAGCTGCTCCATACCTTCAATATCTTAAGGATCGGGGTGTTGAAGTATTGTGGCGACCTTTTCATGAGCAGAATCAAACGGTATTTTGGTGGAATTCTGGTACTGCGGAAGATACAAAAGCACTTTGGGCATTAACCCATGATTACATGACTAAGGAATTGGGATTAACTAATTTGATATGGACCTGGGACGTACAGGATATTCATTCCAATTTTGCCCAATATAATCCAGGAGATAATTATTTTGATTTGGCTGCTCTTGACATTTATGGCAATGGTTTTTACGATTTAAGTTATTACAATGCCTTAAATGATCAGGCCAATGGTAAACCCATAGCTTTTGGTGAATGTTTCACTTTACCTTCTGAAAGTGTTATTAATCAACAAGCCAATATGTCTTTTTTTATGTGCTGGGCCTATGGTTTATATGTTGATGTAAACGGGAATACTACCAATACCATTCAACACATCATAGATGTTTACAATAACCCAAAAGTTATTACTCTGGATGAAATGCCGGGCTGGGATGCAACGTGGGTAAGTCGATCAAAAACCATAATTGATTTTGAAGAGATTCCTTATATCCAAGGAGGATGGAATGGAAGTTCTGAGGTGACCGATAATCCACAATTAGATGGTACTAATAGCTCAGCTGTGGTCTGTAAGTATACCACTCCACCAAATAAGACCTGGACTAATTGTGCCTGGGTAATTTTTGAGAATGATATTTCTTACCAAGATCTGGATTATATAGAATTTGATGTTCTGGCACCCTCTACGACTACAATGTATGTTAAATTGGAGAATGAAGATATTGAAGGTGAAACACAAATTGAATCCTATGCGACTCCCATTTCAAGTTCGACTTGGCAAACCATACGCCTAGATTTTTCTGAAATTAGTGGAGAGGAAAGCTCAAGTGCTACTTTTAACAAACTGGCCTTCTTTTTTAATGTGAATGATGCCGTTGGTAATGAAGATTGGTATTACGACAATGTAGTGGTACATACCAATACACTAAACAGTAAACCTATTGCTGATGCAGGAATGGATCAGATTGTGGCGATTAATGATCGGGTTACCTTGAATGCATCAGCTTCATATGATACTGATGGGGATCAGTTAAGTTATACATGGAATGCGCCTCCTGAAATTAATCTGGACTTGAGTAATCCAATCAAGCCTACATTTACTTGTCCAAATGTTTTGGTTGATACTGAATATGAAATATCACTTACCGTCAATGATGGTTTTGAAGATTCAGAAGTCGATAAGCTTATTATAAAAACTCAAATAACTACAGTAATTAGCAAAAACCAAACTATTGAATACTCTATTTATCCTAATCCCACTGTAGGTATAGTATATATTAACCTTAACAAGTCCGCAGATGTTGAAGTGTTAACAATGGGAGGAAAAAGAATAGTTAAGGCAAAAGCTCGGGAAGGTCGTAATCAAATCAATCTACAAGCATATCCACCAGGTATTTATTTGCTTAGATTAAGTAATGATGATGTGCTTGTAACTGATCGGGTCATACTCAAATAACAAATTACTATAATCATTCAATAAATCATTAGTATTTAGCATCAAAGGTCAAGACTTATAGCCTTGATGTTTAGATATTTGTCTAAATCTATATGTATAACTAATACCAATTATTATGAAAGGAATAATCTCTACTATTACTTTATTATTTGCAGTATCTGTCGTTTATGCTCAAATTACTGCAGTTGATTTTGAAACACCAGCTGACTATGACTACCAAGCCTGGAATGGGGTAGCTGAAGTTGTATCTAATACCATAACTGACGGTATTAATAGTTCGGCAAATGCAGGTAAATACACAACACCTGCCAACCAAAGCTGGAGCAATGCTGCTGTGGTTACTACAACAGAAAGTTATGCCTTTAAAGACATGCAAAACATATCTTTAATGCTAATTGCACCTTCCTCAACTAAACTATATGCTAAACTTGAAAATGGATCAGGAGGTGTTGCTCAAGGTGAAGTGGTGCCCAGTGCCGGAAGTAACTGGAGCGAAGTAACCATTAATTTTACTGCGTTTGATGGCGTTGATGTTGAAACAGCTACGTTTAATAAGTTCACTTTCTTCTTTAATGTAGATGATAATGTGGGAGGAGAAGAATGGTTTTTTGATAATGTGGTCATCAACGAAAAAACTGCTGACCCGGAAGCCCCAACTAATCTTCAGGTTTCAAACATTACAAATGATAGCTTTACCTTAACATGGGATGCTGATGCCAATGCAACTGGCGGTACAAATATTTTTATTGTAGAACCTGCAATCAGTAGTGGCGATGTTTACATTACAACCCTTGCTGCTGGAGTAAACACATACACTTACACAGGAAGCTATGGTGCAGTAACTATCCAGGAAGGAGGTGTTTATGTAGCTAAACTTCAGGCTTTACCTGATGATGATTTTAATGCTTATGCTCAGGCTGATGTTGACATGACTGTGACTGCAATTGGTAAAGAATTCAATAACCATAAAATTGTAATGTATCCAAATCCTGCTTCTAATTTGCTAAAGTTTAATTTTGAAATGGCAAATGTAGAGATCTATGATTTTGCAGGCAAATTAGTAATGAAACGGAGTAATGTTAACAAAATAAATGTATCTGAATTAGATGGCATATACCTTGTTAAAGGAAAAAGTACAAAAGGCATAAGCATATGTAATAAATTGATAATTAATTAAATCATTTCTTACTCGTCCAGTAAAGGATTAAACGGTAAAAACTTTAACAACAATAGAGACATGCGCTTCTTCATGTCTCTATTGTTGTATACTCGTAATGCTTTCTGTGTATTCACCCCCTTTTTAGCACCTAAAATTAAGCCGCCAAAACAGCAAGGTGTTGGTATTTTTACTTCTAGCTAATTATACCAATACATCATGAAAAATAATTCTCTGGGAATTCTCATTATTCTTCTCTTAATAATTACTTCTTCTTGTCAGAAAGGTATAAGGTTTCAAATCAGCGATCCTTCGCCACAATCAGATTTCGGCAGGTCATACATATTACAGAAATATGAGCTTAAACAAGTCAATTATAAAATTGAAATGGCACTTAATGATGCATTAAGCGAACAGGCTTTTTCCATTAAGAGCACGAAAAAAACAATTAGAATTGAAGGAGGAAACCATACCGGATTGATGTATGGTGCAATTGAGTTAGGCGATTTAATCGCGCTGGGTTATGATCTTCATAATTTAGACTTACAGAAAACGCCATTTCATAAGGATAGGGGAATTAAATTGAATATTCCTTTGGATGCGCGTTGTCCCAGTTATGATGATTCGGGAGATGCTGCTCAGAAGAATATTGAGCATATGTGGGATTACAAGTTCTGGACTGAATATTTAGATAAACTGGCTATTTATCGGTACAATACCTTATCCTTATGGACACCTAATCCATTTCAGGTGATGACCAAGTTGCCTGATTACCCTGATTTAGCCCTTGATGATGTATATGTAACAAAGGCTATTCCCAAGGGAACGGTTATGGAATGGGATGAGCCAGGCGGTGTTAACAAACTTGTAACTAACGACATGCGTTTTGTGAAATCTATCTCAATTGATGATAAAATTAAATTTTGGCAAAAGGTATTTGATTATGCCAAAGCCCGTGGAATAAATGTATACCTCTATACCTGGAATATATATACCAATGGTACTGAAGGAAAGTACGGCTTAACAGAAGAGATCGATAATCCCAAAACAATAGCTTATTACCGTCAGGCCATCAATGTATTCCTTCAAACCTATCCTCAAATTAAAGGCATAGGAATTACAGCCGGTGAACGCATGCATGTTGCAAAAAATGAAGATGTGGCCGACAAAAGGGAAAAATGGCTATGGGATACCTATGGTGAAGGTATATTAGATTACAAAAAGACCGATCCTAATCGGGAAATTCGTTTCATTCATCGCATTTGGTATTCACGCTTTGATCAGATCATGAAATATTGGAAAAATTACCCTGATCAATTTGAAGTTGGTTATAAGTATGTAAAAGCACGCATTTATTCTTCACCAAAAACTTCACCCTTTGTAGGAGGATTAACAAAATCATTAAAAGAAAACAATCTTAAATGTTGGTGGAATCTGAGAAATGACGACATTTTTGTTTATCGCTGGGGTGATCCTGATTATACCAGAGAATTTTTAAAGAACCTACCCAAAGGTACTACGGCAGGATATCACATGGGGCCAGATGGTTATGTGTTTGCTCGTGTTTTCTCAGATAAAGACAAAAGTGTAAATGGTACTTTGGAATTGGACAAGCATTGGTTTAAGTTCATGTTGTGGGGAAGGTTGGGTTATGATAATAGTTTGGATAATGATTTTTTTAAAAGGCAATTGGCTTCAAGATTCCCTACTGTAAATTCTGAACTGCTTTTTGAAACATGGCAAACGGCATCTAAGATAATTCCACAAATAAACAGGTATATGTTTTTTACTGGCGATCGTCATTGGGCTCCCGAATTGTGTGCTTCCCGGGAGTCGTTTAAGTATACAACTTATTTCAGAATAGCGAAGCCGATGCCAGGTAATAATATCTTAAATCCAAAGCGTTTTGCTCAGAAAAGTGATGAAAATAATATAAATGACCATGATGTGACACCTTTAATGATTATTGATAATTTGAATATATGGTCTGATAAGGTTTTAAAGCAATTGGCTGAAATTGGAGACGATTCTAAATCTATTGAATTACTTAAAGCCGATTTAGAAGCATTTGCCTGGTTGGGTAAATATTATGCTTCTAAAATTCAAGCTGCTTTAATTCTTGAAACAACAGTGGGCATTGATAAGCCTAATGGCTTAGAAAAAACCATGAAAAATGCTACGCAATATTGGACCAATTATGCCAATGTTTCTGATGAAAATTATTATCCTCAAATGTATTCTCGCGTAACTACTTTAGATTGGAAGGCCATGATTAAAGATGTGAAACGCGATGAAGAACTTATCATTAACAGTCGCACCAAACATTCCTTAACTAACAAATTAGAAATAAGAGATAATAAGCTGAGCGTTTTCTACCCATATAAAGATGATGGAAGATGGGTTAGGCTTAATTCGGATACTAAAGGATTGGCTAAACTGTTTTTATATGATGACAGAAATGAATTGCTTGATTTTTATGCTCATCAATGCGAGACAGGCAAATCTACTTTAATATGGGAGGATTTAAGTTGGTTAAGTAAAGGAAACTATACTCTAGTATTTGAAATTGATGGTAAAACAAGCCATTATAATTTCATTAAATAATAAACCACTTTATTAAAATCAATGTCCTTATCGCTACTGTGATAGTTGTGGCAAGTTCATGACAATTAAAGACTGATTCAAATAAGGATAAGGAAACGACAAAAGAATTTTGATGTGGTAATGAAGATAATACCGATCTAATATCAAGGTTTGAGAATTAAAAGCACTAAAGACAATTAGAAGATCAGTAAATGATATAGTTAACTGCAATAGTAATAAATTGGGTATTATCCATCAATTATAAAATACCCCTTTTTCTTCATCGAAAAATTCTCCACTTTACCTATTTAGCATGACTATATTTAAATTCTAAATGCTAACTATGTCTGCCCTAAAAGATAGTGTAAATCCAATTCCATATTTTAATTATCCTGATTATAGTATGCAACGTATCGTGTTTTTATTTGCATTGTTATTTTGTATCCCTCTGGCAATTCATGCACAATACTTCAAAAATTTCTCAATAGCTGAAGGTTTATCCCAACAAGACATTAATGGATTCTACCAGGATAGCTATGGGTTTTATTGGATAGGAACTAACGATGGCATGAATAGATTTGATGGCCACCAGTTTAAGCATTATAATTTAAGTGATGGTGAAAATGATGCCAATGCAAACTTGATTGGCGATATCGCCGGTGATAATTTTGATCGTCTCTGGGTTGCTACCCACGGAGATGGAATAAAATGTTTTAATTTAAAAACTGAAGAAGTTATTCATTTCAGATCCGATCCTGCAAATAAGTATTCAATAGGAAGTAATCGTGTTCACAGTCTGTTTGTTGATTCAAATCAACGTTTATGGGTCTATACATCTAAAGGTTTATCGGTTGCCGAACTATCAAGTAATCCTAAGGTAATTTTTTTTAAGGATTTAGACTTAATTGATAAATACATTGATCATTCTACCACAGCAGGCTTCTTCGAGGATTATCAAGGTAATATTTGGTTTTATGGCAAAAATAATTTTCACGAAATTAGATATGATAAGGAAGTCGGTTTTTCAATGAATCAGCATGATGATGAATGCGGAATTATCACTGAAATTCTGGAAATACATGAAGGGTATTATATCATTGCTTCCGAAAGTGGTTTGTACTCTTATTGCCCTAAGATTTCAAGAAAGTTATTTAAAACCACGTGTAAAGATGATTTACTGGGTGCTAAATTAAGTGCTGATTCTACCGGTTTGTGGCTTATGTCGAATAATAAAATTCATCAATATAAATATAAGCTTGACCTTAAGAATGCTAAGCTGGAACTTAGAAAAGACATGTCAATCCCGTTCAGGGAAGGTACATACAAGGACTTGTTTGTCGACAATCAAAGTTTGTTATGGTTATCCGGTAAAAAAATTGGATTAGGCTTGTATAATCCCTTCAATATTGCTTTTAAGCAAGTTAGCATCAATAAAGAAGGCGTCGAATTTGTATGTGAAGATAGTTTTGGTAAAACATGGATTAGTACAAATAATGGTGCGGTTTATAGAGTTAATGAACATATCTCCGGATTAAGTAAAAGTGAAATTCCTTATAAAAAGGTGCTTAATTCAAATGATATCACTTGTATTAAAGAACTGGATAATAATGGGAAAAAGGAAATATGGGTTGGTACAAGGTTAAATGGAGTATTCCGTATTCGATTAAACAGAAAAGGTGAGATAGTGTATAAACCATTGAACTACTTCTTTACAGAAGGCACTGACGGCTCTATATCAAGCAACTATATCTGTGATATTCTTCAGGATAGCTTTGGCGTAGTATGGATTGCAACCTATTTAGGAGGCATTAATAAGGTAACTAATTCATTGGACAATAATAAATTGTATTTCGAGGCTATTCGTGCACAGGATGAAAAGGGTATAGGTTTAAACAGCAATACGGTTAGATGTTTGTTGGAAGATGAATCAAAACGTTTGTTTATCGGAACTGCATATGGCCTTATGGTGAAAGCTCCGAACTCTAATTTATTGTTCGAAATAAACTTTGCCAATACATCTGTTGGCAAGAGTAAAATATATATCCAGTCAGCATTGCAAGGTAAGGATGGTAAGTTATGGTTTGGAACAATAGGGAGTGGATTACTGCAAATCAATGAGGATGATCTTCAAACGGTAAAACAGTATAATGTTGAGAATGGTGGATTTCCAAACAATACAGTAAAAAGCATTACGGAAGATAGAAATGGGAATCTATGGATGGCAACTAACATTGGTGTGGCCCAACTAAATGTAAGTGATGGTTCATACGAGTTATACGATAAAAATAATGGTCTGATTACTTATGAATTTGAAGATTTAGCTGCTTTTAAATTAAATAGTGGCGAATTACTCTTTGGAAGCAATTCAGGTGCTAACTTCTTTAAACCTACACGTAAAAAAGTCGAGTACAATGATTCTCTTAAGTGCTTTATCACCGAATTTAAGGTTAACAATACTTCAATAAATCCCCGCACAAATATTACTGGTGTTAAAGCAATTCAGGAGTCCATTGCATTTACAGATTTCGTTCGGCTCGGACCAGCCAACAATAGTTTCTCGATAGATTTCACTGCTTTAAATGCTGTTGATTATAAAAACCTGGTTTTCAGCTATAAATTAGAAGGCTATGATACTGATTGGACAACTGTTTCTTCAGGAAGAAATAGTGTGGCTTATAACAACATGTCCTATGCCGATTACAGATTCTTATTAAAAGCGAGTACTGCTGATGGTCTTTGTTTATCTGATTTAAAATCTCTGGATATTCATATTGCCAGTCCTTTCTACAGAACCACATACGCCTTTGCAGCATATGCTTTAGTATTCATTTTGCTGGTGTTTTTCTTTCAGAAATATTCTTTAATAAGACACAAAGAGAAGAATAACTTACTGATGGAGCATTACAAACACGAAAAGAGTGAAGAAATACATCAACTAAAATTGCAGTTTTTTACAAGTATTTCTCACCAGTTCAGAACACCTCTTTCGCTAATATATGCACCAATCGAAAAGTTACTTAAAACGTATTCAAATACAGATAGTCCTGATAAACATTACCTAAAAACAATTTATAATAACTCGAAATACTTGCTTCGACTTATTAATCAGCTTCTCGAATTTAATAAGTTGGAACAAAACAAATACAGCTTAAGAATTGTGAAATTTGACGCTATTGCCTTACTCAACAATATCATTGAATCGTTTCAGGAAGCTGCGACAGAGAAGAAAATTTCATTGGTATTAAATTCCAGGTATAAGAATTGCTCCATCTGGATGGATATGGAAAAATTTGAAATGATAATATATAATCTATTATCAAATGCCTTAAAACATACGCATGAACAAGGGACTATAAATATAATAGTAGATAGTCTGGAGGAAGAAATTGCCATTGAAGTCAGGGATAATGGATCAGGTATCGCCAAGGATGATATGCCACATATTTTCGATCGCTACTTTCAGGGCGGAAAAACAATGTCAAGCTTTCATGGATCCGGCATAGGTTTGTATTTCTGTAAACGTTTGGTTGAATTACATAATGGAACGATTAAGTGCCGTAGTACTGAAGGAGAAGGCTCAACCTTTAAAATGTTATTTAAGAAGGGCAATCAACATTTCAATGCAGATCAGATTATTGGTGAAATAAATGTGACTCAAAGTATTAACCCTTTACTTAGAGATTATACACTAATCAAGTCTGAAGATGAATTGATTGAAATAGATCAAAAAAATAAGACCATTGTATTAGCAGAAGACGATGAAGGACTCAGAGACTTTTTAAAAAAGGAATTAAGTCCGATATATACAGTTATAGAAGCTGAGAACGGTAAAGTTGCATTCGAATTAATCAAGTTACACCAACCAGACTTGGTATTAACCGATGTGATGATGCCTTTTGTAAATGGCTTTAACCTGTGTTCAATGATACGAAAAAACATAGAAACCAGTCATACTCCAATTATTATCATATCGGCCGACACGGCTGATGTTTCGAAGGTTCAAGGTATGCGTAATGGCGCAGATGATTATATAATGAAACCGTTTAGTCTGGAATATTTACAACTAAAAATAAAAAGGCTTCTTGAGAATAAATCAGTTTTGTCTCAAAAGATTGAAAAAGAAGTTAATGAGGTATTTAACAATGAACAATTGAGTTCAATTGATGAAGAATTATTTTTGAAGATAAAAGACATACTGGATGATAATTTAACGAATAGTGAGATATCTGTTACCTGGATGGCGGATCAGTTAAAAATGAGTAGATCTCTTTTATTCCTTAAAATGAAAACAATTGCCAATTTGGGTCCCAATGAGTTTATACGCAATTACAGACTAAGCAAAGCGGTTGACTTGCTGGATAATAATAAAGACATGCCAATTAAAGAAGTTATGTTCGAAGTTGGGTTTTCGTCATCATCCTATTTTTCCAAATGTTTTAAAGCCGTTTATGGCTGTACTCCTAAAGACTACTTGCAAATAAAAACAGAAGAGGCAATATCTTAAACCAATAACCAAGGTATAGCAAATTACATCGTAAATAACTACATGATAATTGACCTTATTTGCATCCTTGTTTTGGATAGAAATAGGTTTTATAAGAACACATTACTCTCAATTAAGCGTTCTATTATTGACGGATTGTAATTCATTATTATACCAACTCTGCGAATCATTTCTATCTTTTACTCCTTGCGTAAGGCCACATTT
This sequence comes from uncultured Carboxylicivirga sp., assembly GCA_947503525.1. Taxonomy (GTDB): domain Bacteria; phylum Bacteroidota; class Bacteroidia; order Bacteroidales; family Marinilabiliaceae; genus Carboxylicivirga. The sequence continues at coordinate 704,509 of CANNEA010000003.1, forward strand.
TAATATTCTAACAAGAAAATTAACATTTATTAGGCTTCATCAACATCAGTGTCCTTGATGTAAACATCTGTGTCCTTTTTAAACTGCTGCTATATATACTTTTAGAAATCAAATTAACTGATGTGTGTTCAATTGTTTTGCTTCAAATGTTGAAGAAAATGATTCTAGCATACGCTTACAAATTCTAATTTTATGAAAAAAAAGGTTTTAATCGGATTGTTAAGTTTCCTGTGCATAAGCATGACTTGGGCGCAAGAACTAACGATTAAGGGTAAGGTTATTGATACCAACAATGAACCTTTACCCGGTGTTAATGTATTCGTACAAGGTACAACTCAAGGAACAATTACTGACATTGAAGGTAATTACTCCTTAATGGTTCCTTCAGCAGAAAGCGTAATCGTATTTAAATTTATTGGTTATCGCGATCAGGAAATTGTAGTTGGTTCTCAAACCACAATTAATGCTACTTTAGAAACGGACAATATTGGTCTGGATGAAGTGGTAGCAGTTGGTTATGGCGTAAAGAAAAAGAGTGTTGTAACAGGTGCCATCAGCAGTTTAAATACTGATGATTTAATGCAAAGCAAACCAGCCAACGTTAATCAGGCTTTAAACGGTCGTGCTGCTGGTGTTGTTGTATCTCCATCATCAGGTCAACCTGGTAGTACTCCACGTGTTGTTATTCGTGGTGTAGGTACAAATGGAAATTCAAACCCCCTCTATATTGTTGATGGACTGCCAATGAGCGATATGAATGCCATTAATCCTAACGATGTTGAATCGATGGAGGTATTAAAGGATGCGACTTCCGCTGCTATTTATGGAGCCAGAGCTGCAAACGGTGTAATATTAATTACCACTAAAAAGGGTAAACCAGGTAAAGCCACATTAACATATGACGGTTTTTATGGTGTTCAGAAAGCATATAATGTTCCTGAAATGGCGAATAGTACACAGTACATCCAGATGATGAAGGAATTTCGTGATAATGATGGTGAAGCTTATCCTGACTGGATTAATGATTTAGACCCTAGTGTTAACACAAATTGGTTTGATGCTATTACTAATATAGCTCCTGTAACAGAACACAATATTTCTTCTACTTTCGGTGGGGAAAATGGAAGTACTTTGCTTTCGGTTGGATATAGAAACCAGGACGGTATTATTGGAGGTGATAAATCTTTCTTTAAACGTTACTCGGCTCGTGTAAACACAAATCAGAAAATTACCAATTGGATGACAGTTGGAGCTAATGTAAACGTATTACACATTGATAAGAATAGCGTATCAACCGGAACTAATGGGTACAATCCTGCCTATTATGCCTTCCATATGGATCCAACGACGCCTGTTAAGGCAGGACCTGGTACAAGCCATCCTAATTACCCTGAATACACATCTCGTGGATATGGAGTCTCACAAGTACCACACTCCAGAATGTGGAACGCGAATCAGTTTATGGAAGTGGTTGATGCCAATGGCTTTAATAAAACTGATCGACTTTATGGAAATACATTCTTGCAGATCGAACCTATCAAGAATCTGATTATAAAAACAGATTTCGCGGCAGACATTTCTAATAATAACAGAAGGTCTTATACTCCCGAATATTATTATAATTCTCAGATAAGCAATGATAACTCGGCTGTAAATCAGAACTCTGCAAGAAGCACATTCTGGCAGTGGGAGAATACCATTACCTATTCTCATTCTTTTAATGACCATAATTTAACAGGATTATTAGGTACAACAGCCGCTGAAACTACTTATGAATACTTAAGTGGAAGACGCCAAAACTATGCTCCTGATGCTGAATTCAATTCAAATTATTGGTATTTGAAGTTTGGTGAGGTTGATGGTCAAACCAATGATGGTAGTGCAAATCCAATTAATGCCATAGCTTCTGTATTTGGTAGAGTTAGTTATGACTATAAAAACAAGTACATGGCTGAGGTAGTTGTTCGTCGTGATGGATCAACCAACTTTGGACCTGAAAATAAATATGCTGTATTCCCTGGTGTTAGTGCCGGCTGGAATGTAAGTAGTGAAGATTTTTGGGATATTAATAACTTTGATATGCTGAAACTTCGTTTCAGTTGGGGACAGAATGGTAATCAAGCTATTGACCCATTCTCGTTTACCAGTACCATTGCCAATGAGTATTATTATACTTTAGGACCAAATGCTAATATCCTACCTGGTTCAGCTCCAACAAGTCTGGTTAATCCTGATGTAATTTGGGAAACCAGTGAACAGTTAAACTTTGGTGCTGATATGGTGTTTTTTGGTTCTGAATTAAGAGTATCCTTAGATTATTATCAAAAGCTAACCAAAGATTTATTATTGCGCCCTGTAATTGAGGCGGTTCGAGGTAATGAAGCACCATTCTATAACCTGGGAGAAGTTGCTAACAATGGTTTTGAAATGCAGGTTTCTTATAACAAGCGTTGGGGTGATTTCAGATTTGGTGTAGATGCCAATGCTTCATACCTGAAAAACGAGGTGAAAGCAGTAGGAAATGCAAACGGATATGTTGATGGTTCTCAAGGACATTCTACAGCCGTTACCATTACACGTATGGAGGAAGGTCATCCTTTAGGATATTTCTATGGTTATAAAACACTTGGTATCTTCCAGGATCAAGCCCAAATTGATAACTATAAGTACGCTGATGGTACATTAATTCAACCTAATGCCAGACCTGGTGATCTAATTTATCAAGATACTAATGGTATGGACGGTATTGAAGGTGATGACCGTGTAAATATTGGTAACCCATGGCCAAAGTGGACTTATGGTGTTAATCTTTCAGCTGGTTGGAAGGAAATAGATTTTTCAATGTTTATGACTGGTAAGGCTGATTTAGATGTGATGGCCTTCCATTATCGTCCTGAATCGTATGCACACGCTAACTTACCAACATTTTACATGGATGCTTGGAAGCAAAAAGGAGACAACACAGATATCCCACGTTTATCTGCATCTGATCCAAACGGAAACTTTACAAATCCATCAGATTTCTTTGTTTACGATGCTTCATTCTTGAAAATTGCAACAATAGAATTAGGTTATAACTTGCCTCAATCAATTTTAAGTAAACTTAATTTAGCAAAAGTAAGAGTTTATGCAGCAGTGGATAATGTAGCTATTTTCACGAAATATCCTTTCTTCGATCCAGAAGTTGGATCAATGCAAAATAAAGAAGGTTCAAACGACACAGAAATTCTGGCAACAGGAATTGACCGATCGATTTATCCGCAAGCACGAACAAGTAGAATTGGATTAACTGTATCATTTTAATTGCTTGAATATTAAAACACAAAAAAATGAAACACATATTAACATATTTATTCACCGCTGTATTGCTGTTATCGGTTATGTCAGGGTGTTCTGATGAATTTCTTACCAATAATCCTATTGGTGGAGAAAGTGAAGTGAGCTTCTATAAAGATGATGCTCAAATGTTCAATGCCTTAATGGCAGCCTATGATCCATTGCAATGGACTTATGGTTCCAATCATTTTATTCCATTTTCTGAGATTCGTTCAGATAATGCCAACACCGGTGGTGGTGGTCCAGGTGACTATTTTGAGTACCAACAAATGGAAGATTTTATCAATGCTGATGATAACTCCATTAGTAACAATTTTTGGAAGGTAGCCTATGCAGGTATTTACCGTTCAAATATTGTGATGGAAAAGGCATTGGATACTGATTTAAGCAAAGTTTATTCTGCCGAAGCTAAGGTATTACGCGCATGGTATCATTTTGATATGTTGCGTACCTATGGGCCTTGTGTGATAAGTTTGCAATCGGTTTACCCTCTTGATTATAAATTTATTCGCGCAAGCAGAGAAGAGGTTAATAAGCAAATTGAGAAAGACTTAATGGAAGCTATTCCGGTTTTGGAAAATTCTCATCCTGATGAAATGCTTGGAAGGATTACCAAGTCAGCTGCGCAGGCTTTATTAGCTAAAGTTTATATTTATTGGGCTGATTGGGATAATGATAATAAAGCCACATTTGATAAGGCTATTCCTTTACTTGAAACAGTGATGGGTGCTGGATATGAACTAAGTGATGATTATTCAACATTATTTGCTCCTTTGGCTGAGAATAATAAAGAAAGCATTTGGGAAGTACAACATTCTACAAAGCAAGGTACTGGTAGCTGGAATAATATTGGTGTTGTTGGTGAATCTAATTTCTGGGTGCAGTTTGGTGGCCCTCGTGGATTAGGTGGACATCCTCAAATAGATGGCGGATGGGGACTATCTGTTCAGCGTCAGGATTTTTACGATTATTTCTTGGACGAGGACAGTGTGCGACGTAAGGCAAGTTTCTTTTCATACGATGACTTAGTAACCATACCTAATGCAGGTGGTGCAAATGTAGAGTGGAACACTGGTGCTTATGGTGATGATTTTGAAGGCTATTGTCAGCGTAAATATACATCATGGAATAACTCAGTGTATACCGATATGGCAGGAAACGCTATGCTGAACCGACCAGGTAATGAGCGTATTCTTCGTTATGGTGAAATGTATTTATTATTAGCAGAATGTCATTTAAGAGGTACTACTCGTAATGAAACTGACGCCAAAAGTCTGATTGATGAATTACGTTTACATCATGTTGGTAAAGGCGTTCAGGCTAATGTGATGACTGTGGATCAATTAATGGCCAGTGATCCAACTCGTTTTCCAAATGTGCTTGAAGTTCTTTGGTATGAGCGTAGATGTGAATTAGCCGGTGAAGGCGATCGTTGGTTCGATCTTGTTCGTACCGGACGTGCTGCACAGGTAATGGGTGCGCTTTATCCAAATGCATGGGAAGCTAAGCATCATTACATCCCAATTAGTCAGGTTGAAACAGGTGCTTCAGGTGGATCATTAACTATGTATCCGGATGAGCCTGCTCCAACACCTCCAACGTATTAATAATATTAGAATTGCAATAGAAATCCCCAAAGCCTAATGGTTTTGGGGATTTTTTTTTAGTTCTTAATGCTTATAATTAAAACTACTCAACAAACTCCATGATTCCAAAATATTGGGGTTGATGAACATCCTTTTCAATTTCATAAATTGGGAAGCTGCTTGATATCGATCTTCTTTCGCTGTTTAACTCATCTCTGTTTTGACGAAGGGCCATAAATGACCATTGCGTGCCATTTGCAATAGCATATTGCTCCAACAGGCGATTAAAGTTTTTAAAAGGAATAGCTACTTCCATGGCCCAGCCCATATCTCTATCCGAATTATCATTTAGTGTACCAATGTAGCTAACAGCAGCTTGATAATCACAATTAAAGCCTTTAATTACAATATCATTACCATCAACAAACTTATTCAAGTAAACGATATCATTAATTGTTTTATAAAGATTGATTTCAAAACAAAAATGAATATCCTGATTTCCTTTTATGGGTACTAAAAAGATTTCAGCACAATCATCTAAAAATGTGGCTCCATCTCTATTCTTTTCTTTTGCTGTAAGGTATTGATCAGAACATTTGTAAGCAAGGTAGAGATTAGCTTCGTCCCAAAGCATTTTAAATTGTGTCTTTTGTCTGTCTCCAGGATTAACCACAAAATAGTGATGCCTGAAGTTAATCGAATCGGCTGTTGACCATTCTGTTTCATCCAAACGTCCATCAATACATATGTGTTTATTAATTCTTTTAACCTGATAAGCTGGAGATTCTTGTGCCGTGCCTAAGATCGGAACAAAACCAATCATAAAGACTGGTAATAAATTGAGCAGTTTAAATTTTGTCATCCGTGAATTTATAAAAACAATCGAAATATACAGGAAAAGGCGAAAATCATTCATAATCGGGTGTTGTAAAAAGAATAGTTTACAGGGGGTATTTTGCTAAGTATTGACCTTGTCTAGATTTTGTATAGAAGAAGATGAGCGTAGTAAAGTAGCAAAGAATTATTTTTAATCACAATCATCAATGTTATATAAATAGAGATGCAATGCAAAGGTCAATCCTATTAATACTAATTTTTTTGAGTACCCAACTTAGTTGGGCTCAAATAAGGCAAATCACTTATGAGCAAAAACAATTATGTATAGAATTGGAGCAGTGGGAGGTAATTGATGTAGTTTTTAAAACAAAGAAGACCGTTAAAATGCCTTTCGAAGCAAAGCTATTTGCTACCATTAGTCATGACGATAGAGAACAACGAGTGCCTCTTTTTTATAATGGACAGAAGGAATGGGTTTTAAGATTTTCAAGTGCCACTACTGGTATAAAAAACTTTACCCTTGAATCAGATATTAAATTCTTGAGCGGGCTAAAAGGTCAGTTTAATGTTCACAAGAATACCAAAACCAACCGTCATGGCGGCATTGTATTAAATGAAAGTAATCCACAACACTTTTTTTATGAAGATGGCAGCCATTATTTTAATCTGGCCTTCGAGTGCGACTGGCTTTTTGCTCTGGACTATGGGAATGAAGACATTGCCAAAAGCAGGCATCTTCTATCCTTAATTGAAGAAAATGGCTTTAACCAGGTTGTAATGAATGTTTATTCTTATGATGTGAGTTGGCCTAAAGATACGCTTCTGGCAAAACACCCTGAGCATGAATATGGAGGTAGGGAAGACATTTACCCTTTTCCTGGGTCCAATTCCAATCCTGATTTTAGCTCTTTAAACATCGATTTCTTTAAGCATTTTGATAAGGTAATAGCAGAGATGCACGAAAAGGAAATTGTAAGCCACCTGATGATTTATGTATGGAATAAGCTCGTGAATTGGCCGGATATGGAATCGGAAGCAGATAACCGTTATTACGACTATGTGATTAAACGTTACCAGGCCTTCCCAAATATTATTTGGGATGTTTCAAAGGAAGCTCTCCATTATACGCGGGCCACAAAAGAATATATATCAGAACGTATCGAGCGTACCAGGCAACTGGATTCTTATAATCGACTGGTTTCTGTACATGATTATGGGTTTTGTGTCAATCATCGCGATGAAGTAGACTTTATTTCAATGCAGAACTGGCAACATACCCTTTATCAGATTATGTTGAATGCCCGGCAGAAATTTCCTGATAAACCCATTTTTAATATTGAACATGGTGGCTATGAAGAATCACCATATGTGGTATTCCCTGGTGCTTACGACAATGCTGAAGCCTGTTTAAGACGTAATTACATGTGTGCATTTTCAGGAGGTTATTCCACCTATTACTGGCAAGGTGCTTCCTGGAATGTGATCATTCATAATCCCTTTGAACAAGATCTGGATTTTAAAAAGCCTCACTTTGAATACTATCGACATATGCACCATTTCTTTGATTCGGTGCATTTTGAGAATTGCGTGCCTTTAAAGCATTTCAATAGCAGTGGTTATAACCTGACTAATGAGGAAGATGGTATTGTTTTGATGTACGTCCCTAAAGAGAATAATTGGATTAGTGCTTCAAAAGTAATTAAGGATAAGTTAGACTTTAGTAATGCCACTGAGCAATGGTTTAACACGCTTACCGGTGAATATAGCCCAGAGATACCTTATCAAAACAATTCCATTGTATCTGAAATGTGGGATGGTCGACCCTGGAAGAATGAGGCAGATGCCATATTAATTATCAAAGGATTAGAAAAGAAAAAACAATAAGTTATATGAAGATGCATGTATTAAGAAGAATTAGCTTTGTAATCGGATTATTATCCTTTTATATATTAGCTGAAGCAATAAAGCCGGTTAAACCCAATATCGTGATTATATATTTTGATGATTTGGGTTATGGCGATCTGAGCGCCTATGGAGCAAGTGAAATTCAAACGCCTAATATGGATGTACTGGCCAATGAAGGTATAAAATTCTCTCATGGTTATGCCACATCATCAACTTGTACTCCCAGTCGCTATGGTATGCTTACGGGTGTGTATCCATGGCGTAACGAGAAAGCCCGTATTCTTCCAGGTTCAGCTCCATTAATTATTAATACGGATCAGGAAACCTTACCAAAGATGCTTAAGCGAGCTGGATATCAAACCGCTATTGTTGGTAAGTGGCACCTGGGGTTAGGCGCCGGCAATGTGGATTGGAATAAGCATATTACGCCCGGTCCCAATGAAGTAGGATTCGATCACGCCTATATTCTAGCTGCCACTCAGGATAGAGTGCCAACGGTATATATCGATAATGGCTATGTTGCAGGGCTTGATGCTAATGATCCAATTTCAGTAAGTTATCAAAAGAATTTTGAAGGTGAGGCTACTGGCAAAGATAATCCTGAACTAACCACAATGAAATGGCACCATGGCCACAATAACAGTATTGTGAATGGTATCCCGCGTATTGGTTATATGAAAGGTGGTGAAGCCGCCAAGTGGTCGGATGTGGATATGGCTGATCATTTTTTAAAGAAGGCTCAGGACTATGTGCGAGATCAGAAAGCTAAACCCTTCTTTTTATATTATGCATTGCAACAACCTCATGTGCCACGCACACCACATCCCCGTTTTGAAGGTAAATCTGTGATGGGACCACGTGGCGATGTGATATTGGAAGCGGATTGGTGTATTGGAGAGTTTATGAAAACCTTGGAACAAGAAGGTATCCTTGATAATACATTAATAATATTTTCGAGTGATAATGGTCCGGTTCTTAATGATGGCTATTACGACGAAGCCATTGAAAAACTCGGAGATCATACACCAGCAGGTCAATTAAGAGGCGGTAAATACAGTTTGTTTGAAGCCGGGACCAGAGTGCCATTTATGGTGTATTGGAAAGGCACAGTTAAGCCAAAGGTATCTGATGCTATGGTTTGTCAGATGGATTTGCTCGCATCATTAGCCAAGTTAGTTGGTGAGGAAGCCATTGTGGGCGATAGTGAGGATATGTTATCTGCCTTGTTGGGTAAGAGTAATAAAGGCCGCAAAAGCCTTATAATTGAAGCTAATGCTAAAACGGCATATCGAACAGGAGAATGGGTGTTAATACCTCCACATAAGGGCAAACCCTTAAGTTGGTATTCAAATGTTGAAACGGCTTACAGCGAGGAGTTCCAATTGTATAACCTTAAAGATGATTTGGGGCAGGAAAGGAATCTTGCTGAATCAAATCCTGATAAACTTAAGGCACTACTGAAAGAGTTTGAAGCCATCAGAGGTAAAGAGTATTCAACTATAAACAATTAAGCCATGCCTAAAATTTTCGTATTACTATTCAGTTTAATTCTTGCAAGTACAGCATTGTTGGCACAACCTGAAGCACCAAAAGGTTATCATTGGGAAAAAGTTGACGCCCTGAGTGATGAGTTCTCAAAGCTGGATGAGGATAAATGGAATTATTCTTTATGGAACTATACGCCGCCCAATATAATGATGAAAAGTCAGGCTAATGCTGAAAATGGTAAGTTGTGCATAAAAGCAGAATTACATGATGACACTATACGATGGATGAAAACCTGCCGAATAATGTCAAAGGCACAAATTAGCTATCCCATGTATACCGAGTGCAGGATGAAAGCAGCTGACATCTCTGCCTATAACACCTATTGGTTAAACAACGGGAATTCAAGGGATAGAAATGAAATTGATATTTGCGAGAACAACGCTAATCCTACCAATCCAAAAACCAAACACGGACTTAAGGATTTCCCATATATTATGCAATCCAATATTCATCATGCCGTTGATAGTGTTAATCTGCGCAGCCCAAGTTATGCCTCCACCAGGCATCTTTCAAAAGATAATAAAAACAAGGATAAAAATTTCCACGAAAGCTATCATACCATGGGTCTATACTGGGAAGATGATCGCAAATGCCACTGGTTTTTGGATGGTGAGTATGTAGGTTTTTCTTCGTCAAAACGCCCTTTTACCCGGGAGCTTAATATTATTTTTGATCTGTGGTCGAATAGTTGGGATGGTTTCCCCACTAAGGAAAGCCTGAAGGATGATTCAAGAAATACCATGTACGTAGATTGGATTCATACTTTTAAACTTATGAAGGATTAAGGATGCAAAAAATGAAGTGCTTTATCCTGACGTGGATGATGTTATTTACCATCCTAAACCTTTCAGCAAAAGATAAGTCAAGGCCTAATGTTATTCTGATATTGACCGATGATCAGGGTATCGGTGATTTGGGTTGTCATGGTAATCCGTGGTTAAAAACGCCCAATATTGATGCGTTCTATCAACAAGCGCTTAGGATGACGGATTTTCATGTTAGTCCTCTCTGCACGCCAAGTCGATCAGCAATTTTAACGGGACGATATCCCATTAATAATGGGGCCTGGGCTACATTTAAAGGTCGTGATGCACTTTCTGTCAATGCAACTACAATGGCTGATGTATTTAGGCAAGCCGGATATAAAACCGCAATGTTTGGTAAGTGGCATTTGGGTGATAATTATCCGGTTCGTGCTACCGATTGTGGATTTGATAAGGTGGTGCAACATCATGCCGGAGGAATTGGGGAATTATCTGATTATTGGGGAAACAGTTATTTCAATGATGTTTACCATGTAAATAACGAACCACAACAGTTTAAAGGCTATTGCACCGATGTGTGGTTTAATGAAGCCATTGATTTTATTACTGATAATAACAAAGAACCCTTTTTTGTATATCTGCCGCTTAATGCACCTCATGATCCCCTGATTGTTGATGAAAAGTACTCCAAACCCTACAAACATCTTGAAGGTAAAGAAATAGTCAGTGCCGATTTATATGGTATGATTGCCAATATTGATGAGAATTTCGGTCGCTTCATTACTTTTCTTCAGAACATGAAGCTTGAAGAAAATACCATACTTATATACATGAGTGATAACGGTACCCGGTTTGGCTATAGCTCAGATGGTACCCTTGGCTATAATATGGGATACAGCGGTATAAAAGGAAGTAAAAAAGAAGGTGGACATAGAGTACCATTCTTTATTCGATGGCCTAATGGAATGATTAATGGCGGCAGAGATATAGGTGCTGTAGCTTCTCATGTTGATTTGTTACCAACGCTGACTTCATTATGCGAAATTAAAATATCAGATGATATGCAATTGGATGGCATTGATCTTTCTGATGCTCTAATTGATAATAAGCCAATAGAAAGCCGACATCTATTTATCCATCATCGGCAAGATTGGCGTCCCCCAAAGGATGTTAAAGGAAGTTGTATCATCCAGGGAAACTGGCGATTAATTAATGGAGAGCTTTTATATAATATTGATAAGGATCCAAGACAGATTAACAATTTAGCACAACAATATCCATCGGTAGTTGAATCGATGCTTGAAGCTAATACTTCGTTTATTTCGGAAAGCAAGGATAATGTGGAATACAATGAATTACCAGCGGTTGTTATTGGACATCCGGCACAAAAGGAGGTAAAACTAACCATTCAGCATGCCATAGGAGATGATGTGGCTATATGGAAAGCTAGCCAGGTGGCAGAAGGAGTGAAGAACCAAAATAATACTCATTCTATTCAGGTACATAAAGATGGCTTATATGAAATCAGGTGCTGCCGATGGCCCAAGGAATGTCCTGGGCTTTTAAGGGGAGTACCGGATAAAAATCCCAAAGGGATTTATAACTATCGTTCCATCAATCCGGATAAAGTGCGGATTAGTATTGCTAATCAAATATTAGAGAAAGAAATTCACCCTGATGATGAAGCTATTGTTTTTAAGCTGCATCTGCAAAGTGGCAAAACATTATTAGTGAATGATTTTATTGATGGAGAGGAGCACTATGGGGTGTATTATACATATATCAAACTTTTAAAAGAGTAAAGTATGAAGAATCTACTGAACTATTTAATCATTTTGACTGCCATTACTAGCTTTTCTTGTTCTATACGTGCTCAGAATAAAACTAATATAATTCTTCTATTTGCTGATGATGCAGGCTATCATGATTTCGGTTTTCAGGGCAGTAAAACATTTTCCACACCTCACCTCGATAAGTTGGCATCGGAAGGTATTGTATTTAATCAGGCCTACACCACAGCGGCTGTTTGTGGTCCGTCAAGGGCGGGTTTGTTGAGTGGTAAGTATCAGCAGCGCTTTGGTATGGAAGAAAACAATGTGCCGGGTTATATGAGTGAATCATCCAAATTAATGGGGGATGAGATGGGGCTTCCATTACATATTAAAACCATTGCTGACTACCTTAAGCCTTTGGGCTATAGATCTGTTGTGTTGGGTAAATGGCACATGGGTAATGCAGACCGATACCATCCACTTAATCGTGGATTTGATGAGTTTTATGGTTTTAGAGGCGGTGCAAGGAGCTTTTATGCATTAACTCAGAAAGAAGCATCAGATAAACCTGAAGATAGGTGGCAAAAGGGCATTGGTAAATACGAAGAACCAAAACAATATTTAACTGATGAAATAGCCGAAGAGGCATGTGATTTTATCGATCGAAATAAAGATCAGGCTTTTTTTATGTATGTGTCGTTTAATGCGGTTCATTCGCCACTACAAGCGGAAAAAGCAGATTTGGACAAAGTAGAAGGGCTCACAGGAAAACGAAAAACATTAGCCGCTATGACCATCGCAATGGATCGTGCATGTGGAACTATCCTGAATAAATTAAAAGAACATGGTCTGGATGAAAATACATTGGTTGTATTTTCTAATGACAACGGAGGTCCTGAAGGAACATTAACTTCAAATTACCCTTTAAGCGGATGTAAGTCTAATCATTTGGAAGGTGGAATTAGAGTGCCTTGCGTTATGAAATTACCCGGTGTAATAGAGGGTGGGAAAATGTACAGGAAAGCGGTGAGTATCCTTGATATGTTGCCTACTTTTGTGAATGTTGCTGGCGGAAATGCCACCAAAATTAAAGGTTTGGATGGGGTAGATCTGTTACCATACATCACAAAAGAAGATGCATCTTCTCCTCATGAAATATTATTCTGGAAAAAAGAAAACCGTGGAGTCGTATTACAGGGCGATTGGAAAATGATGCGTTATCCGGATAGACCAGCAGTACTTTATAACTTGGAGAAAGACATTACTGAAAGCAATAATTTAGCATATAAATACCCGGAAAAAGTACAAGCAATGTATAAACTATTGTGGTCATGGGAAGGTGAACTAGAACGTCCTTTGTGGCAATTAAAGCGTGTTTACGAAGTGAATGCTCTAAGACGTATGGATGATAAAAGAACACCATTATTAGATAAGTAAAAAGACTTTAATATTATAGTTGAAGGTGTGATTAATAGGAGTCATGTCTTCTTTATTGAAATGAAATAATTAACCATATGCACCTATTAATTTCGTAAATTGGAAAATACGAATTCACATTTCATAACTATAAAAATTATATGATGGCATTTGAAGCGGAGAATTTTATTGAAGCAATAGAAGAATTTAAAAGAGAATTTAACCTTGGCGAAGACTACGATTACAAGAAAGAACCATACCATATAATTGCCTTTTATCAGGCAATGAGTATGCGGAAATTGGAAATTACCTTGCAAGGCCTGGTTCGAGAAGTAGGTGATTTAAATACTAAGTTAGATGAGATTAAGGAACAAACCGATGCTAACGCTACCAAAATTTCGAATGCAATTAGTGGTGTGAGAATTCATTCGTGATAACACATTTAAGAATGTGAAAAAGTAAAGAATGTGATTAATGGCTACTGAAGAAGGTCTCGCATCATTTTACCTTCTTTTTTGTACTCTTTTTGTATACCCTTTATAAGGTCGTTGTAAGCAAATGTTTTTGATTCTTTTTGAAGCGTTTGTAAACTAGTGTATTGTATGATATTAACTATGTTTGCCCCGGTGAGTTCGAAATTGCGGGCAATGTTCTGGAGGGATATTTTCTTATCGATTGAAATGGACTGAGGAAGATAGTTTTGCCAAAGTTGTAGCCGTTCGGTAGTACGTGGATTATCAAATTCGATAATGGAATTAAAACGACGGATAAAAGCTGTATCTATATTTGATTTCATATTTGAAGCCAATATAATCAGACCATTAAAACTTTCCATGCGCTGCAGAAGATAGGAAACTTCCTGATTGGCATACTTATCATGGGCATCTCTTACATCGGTTCGCTTGCCAAACACGGAGTCGGCTTCATCGAAGAATAAAATCCAGTTTTTATGGTTGGCCTTATCAAATAAGTTGGAAAGATTTTTTTCTGTTTCACCTATATATTTCGATACCACAAGCGAAAGGTCTATACGATATACATCGCGATTGGTGTATTTGCCAAGTAAGCTTGCTGTCATTGTTTTACCTGTGCCGGCAGGACCATGAAAAAGGACACGATATCCGGGTTTGATCCTATTGGACATACCCCAATCCTTCATAAGTGTTTCATTATGACTTAGCCATATTTCTATTTCGTTTATTTCCTGTAAGGTTTTATCCTGAAGTACTAAATCGTCCCAATTAAGCTTTGTAGTAATTAGCTGTGCCGGAAAGCTACTGCTTAGTTTTGGTCGAGAGACTTTTCCGGAAATAAACAAGTCAACATATTCTTCGTCTAGAATTAGGCGGCCACTCATTTTAGGTTCACCGTGGTTAACTTGCTCTATATACAAAACATTTTTTTTATGAAAGATGTGCGAATCATTGAAGATACGAAGAACCATATTGCGCTTGTCAATATCGTTTCCAGCAATTAGGTATAGTGCGGTTTCTCCGGTAGGAAGAATACCCCGATGGTTTTTTCCCTTTACACCTCCAAATTCAGGAAAGTCACCTCCTTTGGGTAAGAAGGCGGATACAATATTAGATATGAAATTGGGTGATATATGAGGAATTGTTGCCAATAGCAGAATTACTGTTTCTTGTTCGGTTAATTGGTTATCCTCAATAAATCGATATAGAGGCGATTGTCCGTTACGAAAACTCAGGCTAGTAGAATGGTTTTCTTTTTGGTTGATTTCCGTATCTAATCTTAACCTTATGTAATGTTCTAAAGTTCCGAATATCACTGATAATTCAGAATGTTGTGTATCTGTTGTTGTAGTGTTCATTAAAGAAAAAGGTGTTAGCTTTCGAGAGGTGTTTAATTGCTACTGGAATCCAATATAGTTTGTTTATTTCGTTCGAGTATAATCTTATTGTAATCTAATTTTGAATTCTTTTGGGAATAGTATATACTTTCGACAATACTAACCAATTCCATTTTGTCTATATTTGTTGTATCCTCGTAGAGTTTATAATAGCAGAATTCTTGAAGAATAACCCGGTGTGATGTTAGGGCAGATTTTATATCCATCTCCCATTGCTGCCAGGCTTGGTGCTTTGGTTTGACTTTGTAGTTTTTAAGTGTCTTCAACTCTTCGATACACACATCGTTCCAATAATCACGAATTAGTAGCCTTTGTTTCTCTGTGAAATTGAAGTTTTCGAGAGGATCGATATTAATTTCCTTTTCTCGTAAGTCACGGGTCCATTTATGATAATGTATTCTTCGTAACTCTTTAATTGCAATTTGATTGTGCTTACTTTCCTCAAAGAAAGTGTATGCAGATAAGGCAAATGCAAATACACTTATCATCGAAAAAAGGATATTAATAATTTCAGGCCGTCTCATAATACAAATATTAAATTCCTAAATAGCTTAATAACTAGTTCTATTTATGACTCCAGGCAGGGTCGCTTTCTAGTTTCTTGTATTCATCTCTGAAGGTTTTGTTATCGCGCATTTCTTCAACTTCAGAATACCCTTTCACATCTTTTTCTTTATCCTTATATAGACGTGTAGACTCTGTTATTGTGGTTGCTGAGTGAATGGTTTTATGAATAACCTTACCTTCGAATTCTTGCGAACCTTCAATAACAATGGCCTTACATTCAAACTTACCGTCCGCCGAATCGTTGCCGCTGGTTTTTGTTGCTGTAATATTGTACTCTACAGCGCAACCTTTAGCTATCCAATGTTTAACAAGTTTTTCAACTTCGTGGTAGTGATTACTGTTGGCCGAAGTTGTTATGGGGAAGAGATTATTTTCTTCTGCAAGCCCCCCTAGGTCATGGTTTAATAAATGTCCTTGTTTCCAAGTTGTTTTTGTATGTGCGGTAAGGGCATCGTATAGTTCTTTATTTGTTCTAACTCCTGCTGTAGAAGAGCCTATCTTTGGGTCGGAAGGAAGAAGTGTTGCTTTATGATACGAGGCCACATCGCCGTTGACGACGTTTTTTTGTGGAGGTTTAAAACTAAATTTTTTTGTTGGTCCGGGCTTAATTTCTGTTTTTGTAGGAGTTAAAATAGTACGACCATTGATAACCGTATCGTTGGGTTTAATATTAATTGTAAAATCGAAATCGTTATCTTTTTTATCCGACGCTATGTTCTTTATGTTTATTTCGATTTTTATGCCAGGTTTAAGTTTATTCTGATATTTTTTCTCTAGCTCTTTACTTTCATTCTTTTTAATCGAATATAGCTTTACAAATGTTTTTGGTTTTTTTGTTGGTGTTTTCTCGAGTTGGGTTTTTATTTCGGATGCAATTTTCTGGTGTTTTTTAATATCCTCATCGCTTAGCTTTATCTTTTCAGCAGCTTTGTTGAAGCCTTTGAAGTTTTCTTTTTTGTCTCCGAAATCAAAAATATAATTCCATGTTTCTTTATCATCGGTAACTGTAGTTGTATTTACAACGTGGTGTTTTTTAGAAATCTCAATTGAAATTGTTTTTGCATCAGATTCTTTAATGGTTTTTAGTTTTGGGTCGGCTTTGGCTTTTTGTTTTGCATCCAGATCTTTTTTAGCTGTGTTAATTAGTTTTTCTCTTTCAGCTTCAGACATTAATAGTACCTTAATGAGGTTTTTATTATTGTTTTGTTTGGCATGTTTTACAAATACTTTGACATTTCCGTCTTTTTTATTTTTTGTAGCAATGGTATTGATACGGTATTTTTGCTTTATCTTATTTAGCTTAGCATTAAGCACACTAAAGGTAATTGGGGCTTGTTTCGAAGAATCGCCTAATTTTCCTATTTCTCCTAAAGCGCGCATATAGCGTTTTTCATCAGGAAGTTTGCTAAGGTCCTCTTTCTTTTTTCCTTCCAAGCCTTTGTTATTTTTCTTGAGCTCTGGTTTTTCCTGTTTACCTCCTTTTTTGGTTTTGTCTTCCCATTTTCCATTTCCTTTCTGTTCGCCTCCTTTTCCACCTCCTTTTCCAGGAGGTGGATCGGCCATTATATCTGATGTAAACTTGCTTGGGTCGAAATCTACAGGAGAGAATTTTAACTCAGGTAGCTCTGGAGAACCAACTAACCAGTTAACATCGCCGCCAATACCCATGCTTGGACCAATAGGGTATTCGACCTCGCCTAATGGATAATCCCATGTTTTATCTGGGACTGGCGACCACCAAGGTGCATCAACTTCAACAAAAAAGGAGCCGGCCAATTTTAGAAACAATTGAGCTGCGGCTTCAAAATGACCTCTAAGCCATGCTTCGCCGACCTTGCCTCCTTGCGGATCTGCAGTTTCGATATATTCGAATGTCGGTTTTACTTCGGCATATGCCTTTATTCCTGCAGCAGCCGTGGCTTTAATACCTGCTTTTATATCATGCGATATGATTGTAACAAATACACCGGCTTTTGCTACTAATCCTATAATTGCAAAGGCGCTAATACCTAAAGTGCCAGTTATTGTGAATTTTTGCAGTACCGATGGGTCTGTTGAGTAGGTGCCAGTAAATCCTACGTCTCGCAATACCAATGGACCAAATCCTGCGTTAATAAACATTCCTATTGAGGCAAAGAGGCCTACTTGCCCAACCACAGGTATGCCGTAACCAGCTTTAATTTCCAAATCGAAGAGGGTAGTTTTTTTACCCTTTTGCTCCATTAGCCTAACTTCGTTAGGTACGGCAATCTCGCCGACGATTGTAACTTGTCCAACATCGTCAATGCCAACTTTTGCAGTACCTGCTAGCCAAGGCGTAATAGTTGCAGTAACAGTACCCCAACCAATTATTACCTGATTTTTTTTCGTTTTTCGTTTGGCTTTTTTAGGTGATGGTTTTTTCTTTTTTTCACTATCTAGTGTTTCAACTCCTAATTGAGCCATCATAGTTTGTCGGGCTTGAGCTTTGTCGGCCAACATTATAGTTACCGAACCACTAAATTTCTCTGATTGAATACCAACTGTACCTAACAGAGTAATTTCACCTGCATTGTATGTTGCTTTAACTTTTCCTGATAGATTCTTAATATTCGTCGTTATTTCCCCTTCGCCTGTAAATTGGCCTTTTTCATTTCGAACAATTTTAAAATCCCCTTGAGTTAAACCTTTTATATCTACATGAGTGTTCAGCTCAAAAACAAAATGTTTACCTACAAGACCGAAGTTACCCCCTGCTTCAAAAAATCCGCCAACGGTTGTACTAAGTTCGCTGGTTTTAAAAGTTACTATTCCGTTAGTAACATTATTTTCGATAGAAGGAGCTTTTAAGGGTTTAACACCTAGTAGGCCAAGTGTTTCAAGGTGCTTATTTATTTCTGGGATTAGTGCTTTATGATTAATTGGTGCGCGTTTACCTATTTGTAAAGTTACATAGCCGCTAATGTTTTCCGGCTTTGCTGCGTTTAGTGCAATAACAGGTGCAATATTGTGCTTAAGTAGAGGGTTAAGAAAATCGATGCCTGCGAATGGAAGCGCTTGACGATTTGCAATTTTATATTTTGCCTCACTTCCTTCTTTGGCTTTTCTGGTTTGTTTTACTTTTAAACTTCCACTAGCTAGTTTACCTAGCTTTACCGGTACTTCAACATATCTTTTCCACCCGTTTTTATCGATGTAATCAGCCATAGCTGCATCAGGTTTAAAGGAGTTAGAGATATCTACAGGACTTAGACTTAGTGTTGTTTGTTCGGTATTGGAGGCACTCGATGGTTGAGCTTGTTGCTGAATGGTTTCTTCTTCTATAGATTGTGACTGTAATGTGTCATTATTAATTGAAGAGGCACCTTGTTGCACAGTATGTGTTAACTCGTGGGCAAGCAAATGTTTTCCGGAAGGAGTTTCGGGCTGGTACTTGTTAGCGTTAAAGTAGATGTTGTTTCCATGGGTAAATGCCTGGGCATTGAGTTGATTGTTCATTTCCATGGCATTGGTATCTGTATGGATACGAACATTACTAAAGTCTGCTCCAAAACCTGATTCCATTTCCGATGTTGTTGAATCGGGCATGGTATTTCCACTTCCATTAGAACTATTTAACATCGATTCTACAGCTGAAGGCGCTTCAGAGTTTGTGTTATTAGCTTTTGCTTGCAGTTTTTCATCTTCTACATCTTCGGTTTTCTGTAATAACGTTTTTGCTTGTAAACTTTCTTGCAACTCTTCTTCTTGTTCTTGAGTCTTATCCTCAGTTTTAGCAATCTCCTTAGTTTGTATTCCAATTATGCTATTTTTTTCTTTCCCCGAAGTTTTATCAATTAATGCAGTTTGTATGTTGTTGTATTCCTTGCTATCCTGTATGTTATCCACTATGTCCGTTTGCTCCTGAATATCATCTTCTGTTTGCCGGCCAATTGCTGTTGTATTTCGATTGTTTGAAGACTGAAAAAAAGAAGAGCCGATAAATGGAGTGGTCTCATTGGCCACTATTTTATCGGCAACTCTATCCGCTTCAACTTCATATTTATCGCCAGGTTGACCCACTTTTAACTTGGGCATAATAAACAGTGAATTCTTCGGTTTAGACGAAGGTGAATTGTTGGAAGAATGTTTTTGTTTGGATTCAAACATCCAGATTTGTTTTCATGTTAATAGGCGAGTAAAATTTATAGAGTAGGGCAGAAGCCTGCTTTTGTCCCAACGCAATCGCTTAGTTTTTCGCTATACGCCTGCATTGCAGTTTTATATTTATTCCCTGCTATTGAATATTCATTTATGGCATCATTGTATTGAGTAACGGTATCTCCAACCTTACTATTAAATTGTGGCACAGCATTTTTTTTAATGTAATTTAGAAAGTCGGTGCCATGGCTGCCTTCGTGATATCCAAGTGAAGTATTGCCTTCTTTTTTATCTTTTACTGTAGTGCCTTTACCGTAGGCAGATGGACTTTGAGCGTTTACTTTTATACCATATTTAGTTTGTATTGTAATAGTTGGGGTAGGAATTGTACCTAATGTTGTTAATACACCATCCATGTGTCGATATGAAGGGGTGGCGTAACTTGCAGAAAAATTGGTTTTTGCCTTGTTTGCATTGGACCTCCCTGCTAATTTACCATCGGGTTTAACAATTACTTTAACCCCGTTTAGTGTAAACGTTACCGTTTTTCTTGTTTTCTGATTTACTTTTGGTTTATAGCTTTTTAATGGTGTTGTAATCGCTCGTGCAACCATACTTTCATCGGTATTGGTGTTTTTCGAAGATTGCTGAATGGTATGAGTTAATTCATGAGCGAGTAATTGCTGACCACTTTTACTATTAGGGTTATATTTATTTTTATTGAAATAGATGTCATTTTTATGGGTGAAGGCCTGGGCATTAAGTTTTTGGTTTAAGTCCACTGCGTCAGAGTCGGTATGTATTCTAACATCACTAAAGTTGGTTCCAAAATTAGATTCCATCTCCATTTGAGTATCTTTAGCCATCTTACTCCCTTTACTGGCACTATTATTAAGTTTGGCTTCTATTGAAGGAGAGGTATGCTGACCTTCGTTTGCTTTTGTTTGTACTGGTTCTTCCTCTTCCTCTTCTTCTTGCTTCTGGATTAGTTTAGGTTGCATCTCTTCTTCTTCCTCTTCCTGTTTTTGGATAGCTTTAGTCTGAAGTAATTCCTCTTCCTCTGCTTCTTGCTTTTGAATAGCTTTTGCTTGTATAGCTTCCTCTTCCTGTTTCTGAATAGGCATAGCCTGAAGCTCTTTTTTCTCTTGTTTTTGTATAAGAGGAGTTATGCTATTAGCTATAGGTTTTTCACTAATGTAGCTGTCTTGCTCTGAGGGGATATAGGCATTTGGAGAAGCCTTAAAAAAACCATTGTCTGTGTTTTGCGATCGACTGATAACCTTATTGGCAACCTTATCGGCTTCTTTTTCGTACTTATCTGATGGATGACTTACTTTTAGCTTCGTTTGTACTGGAATAAACGAATGATTTGGTTCTTGCTGAAATAACTGCTTCTGTTTTCTTTTTCTAAATCTATACCTGCGTGCTATCCTTTTCATAACGCTGTAATTTACCATTCAACAAACAAAAGATCCTTTTTCCACTGCAATTTTATTAAAGAAATATTCCATTGCAATTTATCGAGTAGAGCATCCTGTACCTTGCGCTCAACCATTAATACATATTTCTTTTTCTTTTGGCCTAGTTTTCCGTTGCGCTGAAAGAACATTTGGCGTAGGCCATCGGGGGATGTATTCTTTAATGCCGGCCAGTTTTTTATTACATGGTTCAACATATTTTCAACTTCGTTTATATGCTTTTTTTTGAGTAGGCTTTGGCAGGGTATTGGTGTATTTAGTGAAGTGTCGCAAATAAATTTTTCGAGTATAAGTTCACTCTCTGGAAATTGGTCTTCGCCTGTTGCACAATAGTGCAGCAACTGAACTGCATGTGCCTTAAATTCCATTTTTAACTGTTTTGCTTCATCAAGCCAATCGAAACTATCAAAGATGGTACTTAAGAATGGATGCAGAATTATTATTCCCGCATTCTTAACGATTATGTCGTTTAAGTTGGTAGTAAAAAAAGGTGTTTCCTTGTTGTTGGTTTTATTAGGCTCGTTTTGAGTATTATTATTGGAACTGATAATTGAAGCTTCCTCTATTTGATTCGTATGTTCAACCTCAGTATTGTTTTCTAAAATAGTTTTAGTATCTGTTAATTCATCCTTGTGAACGCAAAAGCGTTTAATGATATTTTTTGCGAAATATGGTTTAATAGCTTCAACAAGGTGAATGTTGTGATTGGTTATTGAGTTGTTATCAATGTTTGTATTAGTCGAATAAATGTGGCCTAATTTTAAGAGTTCAGGAAGCAATAATTCTCTTTTACGGTCTAAGATTACAATTAACAACAGGCATTTTAAAAGCTGATATCTTAATTGAATATCACAACTTCTTAGGAAGTCAATTAGAGTCTTCTTTTGCGGAATTGAATTTGAAACTAATGTTTCAATAAAAAATAAAACGAACTCATCAGAGAACTGGTTGATAAATCGATTTAAGCTAATAGAAGAATCAAGAAGGAGCGTTTTTAATTTTTCAAAGAATTTTGTTGGTTCTACTATATCAGAGCTATTGTTATACCTAACAACCTTCTTAAATTCAAGTTCGCGACCATACCATGGTAAATAGCCATTCTGAACAAAAAACAGGATAACATCAAATGTATTTTGTGTGGAGCTTAGTGTAACTTCAGAAATGCTTCTGGATTCATGATGATTATAGCTCTCTTTAGCTTCTTTAAATTCTATCTTCTTAGTTCGGTTTTTTTTAGTTTCTGATTCAAGAGTAGCCCTAAGCTTTTGTATAGTCTCTTTAAGAATCTGTTCTTTAGAATCTGACCATTGTGCTTTAGGGTTCTTTGTACTTATATTTACTTCAAGTTTATCGAAACGTACTATTGAATCTTGCGTAGCATACCCTTCGAAAAGTTTCTCTAATAAAGGAAATAACTCTTGTTGCAAAAAGGCACTAATTTCATTCTTAATTCTAATAGCTTGTTTTTCGCTCGAGGTCTTAACCTCAACACAAACTTTATGGATGATATGGGTATCATACATTCTTAAATAACCTTTTACTAAATCAATTTTCTATCAATAATTTCTGTTACATATTCAATTAGAATATCAATGTCAGTTACTTTTTCCTGATAGGTATGTATGAAATTACGCATGTTGTCGGAGAATACAATTTGCTCTCGATCTTGAAACAGGCTTAGTAATTCTATTATTTCTTTAAGAATGCGCTCTATAAAATCAACATGTTTTTCAATAGCATCAGTTGACTGGCAGCCGAGAATATTAAAGAATAAACGTAGTTGAAGCTCAAATAATTTAACCAGTTGTGGTAAAACATCTTCTCGATTGCTGAATTCTAGTATCGTCTCAGCGGTATTTCTCAATAGCTGTCGGAATAGTTTATTTAATCTACCGTTTGAATCGCCAGATAAGAATTTATCAATATCGTCAATTACGCCGTCGTTAAATCCATTTGTGCCACCATAGATTTCTAAAGTAAGTTTTCTTATTTCATCAACAGTGCCATTTATGGGTTTAATATCAGTAAGCAATTTATGGTCGGCAATAATATCGGCCTTAGTCTCTTCAAAACAATTTGGTTTTTCGATGAATTTAGTGTTGAAGATTACTGCTTTAGTTTTGTGCGGAAGGCATACGCCTCCTGCAGAGGCTTCTAAAACTACCTTCCATTTAGATGGACTATTAGGTGTTAAATTAATAATGAATGGATCTTTATTTTCTCTTGCAAAGTCTTCACCATTTATCGTCCATACATACTTAGTGGCATTCTGAGAATTATTATTTAATACCAATGAGTTTCCTATTTGTCGACCATCCAATCCTGCAAGAGGTGCAGCTTGTACTTTTACGATAAGAGTTGTTGATTTGTCGTTAACTTTAAAGGTGTGAGTCCCGTGTCCAGCTTGTAATGGAATAAATACATAATTACCATCACTATTTAAGCGTACACCCGAACCAGTAATTTCAACTTTTGCATTCTCAGGTGTTATAATAAAAGGATATTCGTTTTTATCTTTATCACAATAGCTTTTTGTTTCAAGGTTGATATTGGCATCAACTTCTAGAAATACAATGTCGTGCTTGGCAGTATTCGTGCATATACCGTTTTTAGCTGTAACTGTTAACGAAACTGTTACCGTGTTATCGTCATTAACCGGAAGAGAGTAGGTGTGGGTTGGGTTTTGTTCAGTAGAGCTTGAACCATCACCAAAGTCCCATAAGAATGTAGTACTTTTAATATCACCTAAAGCAATAAAGGTGTGTTTTATCTCGTTAGTTGGTGATTCAGGTGCCTCAAAGTCAATAATAATGCCTTTGTAAACCGTTATTTCGGCATCAGTTAATTGCTCGTTTACAGTAAAACGTATTGCTTTGCCTATTAATTCTTCAGGGAATGCTTCAGCATTAAATATGAGTTGGTCTTCTTCAATTATTAATCCTTCTATTTCTGGATCGGATTTTACTATACCGTCGCTAGGTTTCTTTTCAAAAATAACAGGCTCATTATCATTAGCTAAGCAATAATGATTTTTTTCGAGACGTAAGGATGCCGGAGGTTTGGCAATAATATAATTGATTGGAGTACAGTCGGAACAGCACATGTATGGCAAGCTTAGATCGGCTACAACTGTATTGTCGGCTATGTTATCAATTCGTACTAAATCTGAAATGGTACTAGTGCTTATGGGGCTGATTAGGTTAGTTCTTAAACTAACAAGGTTATTAGTTCTTTTTAGGACAAGGTTTTTTTCCGCCGTAGATAACTTGTCAATATTGGCTATGTCTCGGTACATAGTTTCAACAGAGTCAAATAGCCTTTGGGTCTTTAGCTTACTAAAATCTATAGGTTGAAGTCTTTGTTTGTTCATATATACCAAAACAAAAGTGCCACCAGGTTGAACGCCAGCCTTATGTTCTGCACCAGGATGTTTTTCAATAAATTTAGATAATTGCAAGCTTAGTAGAATTTCTTCTTTTCGTTTATTTACTTCTGCTAATAATACTTCAAGTTTTTTACCAGAACAACAAACCGAAGAAAGTTGGTTTATCAGCATACTCATAAATGCTTTAAGTTCTTCGCTTATCTTAACGACCTGAATATACGCTTTCATTTTCTTTACTAGTTGACATAGTGCGGTAAGTGCCTTTTTGTATTCAAGTACTATATCGCTGTCAACTAACGCGATGTCGGTTGGCATTTTTCTGGTTATAATTTCAACATAAGCCATTAACTCTACTCCCTTATCAACTATAAAGAGTTTCATTTCGGGTTCTTTTTGCCACTCGGGAGAATTAACTTTATTTATCAATCGTTCATTGGCACTGGCTACTATATCGTTAGCCGAACCATTTCTGTTTTCGGCAATTGCAGCTTGCATTTCAATTCCAATGGTGTCTTTTTCAAGGCTTAAATTCTTGCTTACCACGGTGTGTACTTTATAAACCGGGTTGTATAATTTGCTAGTACTAGCTCTTAACTCCACCTCAGGCCTGAAAGAGGTTCTAGGTGTGGTGCCGGTTTTTTTAGCGAGTTTATTTATTGCATCATATTGATTTAATTGTAACTCATTTTCCCTTATGTTTTTACCCGGTACTCTAGTGCTAAAACTTGAGAAGAAATCGGATACCTGTGCTAATATGCATTCCTGTTCCGCATTCCAGGCTTTTAACAACACTTTTAAGTCTTCGAAACTGCATTCGTAATCGTTTATGTCCAGAGTTTCATCGTCGAGATTAACGGCGAGAGCTTTAACATCGAACGAGAGTCCATATTTCTTTTTAATTGTATCTATATCCTCCAGTGCATCTCTGTAATCTTTACCTTGGTGACCTTCTATTCTGAAGAAGTTAAAATTATCGATATTATATGTTAACGGTTCCTGAATGTGAGGGGCAGGTGCCAGGTTTTGCGTATGAAAACTTAGGTTCTGATTTTGTTCTGCATTATTGGTCTTTTTAAAATTCCAAAGTTTTAAAAGTTCATCAGATACATTGTAATAGTATGGAATAGCGCGTTGCCCTAGTATGGTTTTTTGGCAGGACGGTGTTAGCTTAATGTCTGCTTTTACTATCGAAAATTCTTTTATTTGATTAATAAATCGGTTAATTAAACTCGCGCAATGTTTTAAATGCTTTCCATTATTTATAACAGACGATTTATAAAAATCGTGTCTTAATTGTGGATTTTGTTCCTCGGTTTCGCTTATTAGTCCTAAAAGAAGGTGTTTAGGAAATGCTGCAATATTTGGATAACATAGTGTCTTTAAATCTAATAGTAGGGATTTGATTTCGTTGTAAGTATCAACTAAGTCTTTCAAGAAATCGTAATGATATTGTATAGTATTTGGCGTTCGGTAAGCGCTGAAATTAAAAAGTCCTTCTAAAGAGTTAATAGTATCGGTATTATCATCAGTTATTTTTAAGTTCAATATGTTACTAAAGTCTGCTATTATAGCGGAGATACCAGTAAAGAGTTTACTCACTACATTATCATGATTAATAGCATTGTAATAAGCGCGTTTTAAGTCGGTGTGCTTTGCAGTATTGACCTCATTTAGAATAACTCTTTTTATAGCAATAGAAGGTAAACTAAAGTAGGTATCGAGTATGTCAAAATCAGAATAAACAGAGTCTCTTTTGGCAATTAGTTCGGCATCTTCCTTTGATACTAACAGTACCTTTAAACGGTTTATCTTTTTTACTCCTTGGTTGTCACAATCCAGAGTGTCGCACAATTCGGGTTTTCTGTCATACGATTCCAGATATAATAGAGCTGCTTTTTCATTCAGATTATCTATAGAGCTTAGCTGAAGTGCATCTTCATCATTTGCATCACAAAGCTCCAACATATCCATAATAACAGTTTGGCCATTAATATTGAGTTTACGGAACTCACTATATTCGGCCAACTCGTCGGTGTATTTTCTACAATGAGAATAAATAATATCATTGGTAACTATCAGTTTTTCTTCTTTTTTATGAATGTCTGTTTTAAGCAGTAATAGGTCGCCATCGCTTGTAATTCCAATGCCAGGAGTTATAGTTATTGAGCTACTTGTTTTAGATAGCTTATAACCACAGGCTATGCCTATCCCCAATAAAAAAACC
Organism: uncultured Carboxylicivirga sp.; assembly: GCA_947503525.1. Taxonomy (GTDB): domain Bacteria; phylum Bacteroidota; class Bacteroidia; order Bacteroidales; family Marinilabiliaceae; genus Carboxylicivirga. The sequence goes on from CANNEA010000003.1 coordinate 731,316, forward strand.
TTAGTAAGTCTATCCTGATCATCGAAGTAGTTAATGAGTTCGTTAAGTTGCTTGTGGGTTAATACCTGGTTTTTTGTAAACTCATGGTACAGGGTGGTTATTTCTGGTAATTGCGATGCCATAGCTCTGTTAGTTAAAGGTTTCCAATGTTTGTTCGACCTAATACAATACGTCCTTTTAGATCATCATCTTCATCGTTGCAATCGATTAATTTACCCACGGGATAAATTGAGTTGAGTTGAGTTAGAATGGAGTTAAAATCAGTGATGCTTTCTGAGTGGTCTTTAAGGGTGCTTTTCGATATCTTACTAGATAAGGATGATTTTGTTATCAATAGTTCCTTAAATGCATTTTCAAAAAGTTGCATGTCACTTTCTATTTCTGAATCATTAATTTGTCTATCTCCAATCCAACATATACGCGCCAAAATATGAGCCGGCAATTCTTTACGAATAAGGTCTTCCATAAAACGTCGGAAATCGATATTGCTAAAACGATAGGTCCATCCCGGTAAAACAATGGTTACACGATATGAGTATGGATCTATGGGTTGACAATATTCGGTTTCGTTACAACAAACCGGAATAAATGGTAATTCGTTTGTAGACCTACCTAATTCTTCGCTACCTAAAGCGATATCCTCAGGATTTAGCAATATGTGTTCAACTATAAATATTCCTTCTTCAGTAAAATCGGCAATAAAAAACTTAATGGTATTCAGAATAGCCTTTTTTAGTTCTTCTTTTGTGAGATATTCTATAAATTGACGTGCAATAATCCAATCTTTCCCTCTTGAATTTGCTTCTCGATTTATCACATCAAACGAATAACGTCTCTCAGGTGATATCTGAATTTTAATATTGCCAATTTCATCTTCATCAGCAAGTTCTTTTTCAAAGGCTGTCTTAATTTTTTCTTCCGATGTTTCAAGAACCCTTAATACGGCTAAATGCATTTCTCGTTCAGCTAATCGAGGGGTTTTATAATCTTCGGTAGCAGATAGTATCTTTAAACCATCGTTATCTTTTATTCTCCATCGATATACTAGTTCACCATCTGAATTTATTAATTGGTATACCTCAACAAATGAGCTTGATAAATTCCTACGATTAAAGTTCTTCATGCCACTCAAACGGGCTATTCTTTTTTGAGTTCCTGCAACATTACCGGTATCCCACAGTTTTGATAAGGGTTGCTGATAATAGTTAAATGCACTGCCTCTCCAGTTGCTAATGCCTTTATTAGTCCATTCCCCTTCCGTATTACGCACGTCGCCGTACTCGGCCAGAAAGCGTTCTTTTGCTTCTATAACCAGTTTATCAGCGCTGGAACCATACAGCTTTTTCATTAAAAAGGAGTATTCGCTAATTTTCTCAGAAAAGCGTGCAATCAGATGATCCAATATTTTATTCTTTCTAGCAATGTTATCATCAAATGTTGAGAGTAGTTGGTTTGTTAAAGCATTTTCTTCTTCTGGATATTCGTTTACCAACTCTTTAAACCCTTTAATGTTTTTAACGGCTTGTGTGAAATAAGTGTTAGATAATGAGTTATCTACGGATAATATATCTTTAACTTTACCGAGATGAGCAAAGTAGGTGGCAAAAATCTGGTCGAAAAAAAGTAAGTAGGCTTTTAGTTGCTTGGCTTGAGATTTTCGAGCTATCGATGAATTGGCCTGAAGGCCCGATTGTCCAATTCCATAGGTGTCGGGGAAATCGTTTTGTATGGTTGAGGTTTTTTCTGTATTCGGATATTGGCCAACCGGAATTTCCAAATCCATGCCAATAGCTGCTAAGGCTTGCGATTCCTGATCCTTGTTTTTTAATTGCTTTTGGTATGTTTTTACTGCATCGACATTGATATTAAGAGGTAAGAATCCTTTAAAAAAGCTAAATACACTTTTTTCGCAGATAACCGGTTTAGTATTATTGGCAATATCAAGTATCCAAACATCGTTATCCTTATCTGTTATTGTATCGCAATCATTAATTGAAATATCGCGTATCACTTTTACACCATCAAGTTGCATTATCAATTGCATAATATCCGATAGGCGTACTTCTGTTCGCAAACTCGCTTTCTCAAGTTCTGCCGGATCGATAAATCCGTTTTCTAATGTTGGCCCTTCGAATATTTGCTCCGATGTATAGTTTTTTTCAAACATCTGATTGAGGGAGTAAAACGTAATGTTAGGCGAGAAGTACTTTTCTATCTCATATCGTATTTGAGCCTCAACCATTTCTTCATTGGCCTCTGGTTCTAACTCAACACTTGCGCATACGCGTACATTATGACTTTTTACGGCCTTAACTTCAATTAAATCTTCGCATAAATTTCGATTTTTATGATATGTCGAAAAGATTTTTTTTCGTATTGGGGCTAACTTTTCTTCAATGTCATCCTCAGTAGCTAAAGTTTCATCATCAAGGCTTTCGAAATCAACAAGAATAGAATACAGGCCTCTAATTGTAAATTCGTCCCTATCCTTCTCTTCAAGGGAATTAAACTCGTTGGGTTTGTACGACAGTTGCCCATCCTTACAATTTACATATACCTTTCTTTGGTATTTTTGAAGCCAACAGTTGTGTACACCGTCGATATCAATAAACATTTTTCTGTAATCATTTACGGTAACCGGTTGACTTGGTAAAATTTGTAGAGCATCAAAGAATTGCTTGATGTATGAACTATCATCTTCGGGGCTTAGTATATCCTCAATAGGCATATCAATGCGAGAACCCAAGTCTGTTATGGCGTAACATAACATTTCAAGTATAGTTATGCCAGGGTCGTGACTGTTGTAATCGGTCCATACTTTGCCGGATAGTTTTTCGATGTATTCCAATCCTTTCTTACGCAAAAAAGCATAATCGAGATCGTTTGCACTAGCTACATCTTTAGGTATGCTTATGTGTTTGTTTAGCTTCGACATTCCGGATGCTCAGGTTTATTATTTACGCTGTTATCGATAAATGCAGATATGTTATGACTTTTAGAGGAAACTAATATAGCCTCAGGCGAGGATGGACTTGCTTGTTTTACATTAGTCTGTTCGATATTGGCTAAGCCACTCTGATAAAGTTTGAAGTCGGTTACAAAATCAACGTAATCTAATTTTTCGGTAAATTCGATTAATACACTCTTGTGAAGCGATACCCCGAAAGGCAAGCTTTTGGTTTTATCATAAACCCAAGGCGATAGAAGTTTTGTAATATCTTTCTCTAATTCTTTTGTATAGAAATGGTTATCGTAACCCCTATGAAGTTTGACTTTAAGATCAACCGTAACTTCTTCATAATAGGGGTTAATTACTTCAATGGAAATATGAGGGCTTATAAGTTGACTAATTAAAGTTTTTATCTGGTTTAGTTTGGCCTTACTAACTCGAGGTTGATAAATATCGAAAACATTTTTATTGGTGATATCTGGTACAACAACCAGCACAATGGAGCCGGGCACGAGGTAATTGGTATTTCTGCTGTTATTAATAATTTTGCTGCAGGTGTGGTTAAGGCATTTAACCTTATGAATGCATGGGAAGTTTTGCAAAATAAGATGTTCGTAATCCCAAGCGGTAATAGCTCTATTTTTATGTCTTATCCGTTCGCTTACCCTACGGTAATAATCCGTCGAAGCTTCTTTTGTTATGCCACCAAACGAGTTGTAGGGTTGCGAAAGGCTTTTTATTTTGGGCTTACGTATGATAAGTTTCGAAATACTATCGGCTTCTAAATTATTAACAAAGCCTAGTTGTTTGTTTTTGTTATCCGATAATTGAGCTTTGGCTGCTTGTGTATGTATCCCTATGGCTTTACATACCGAATTAAACTCATTAGGCATTTGGGCTTTTAGCCATACAAAGCCTTGTGGTAATAAGGAGTTCGTAGTATTAGCTTCTCTGGGTATTGATATTTTTACTAATCCAGATCTTAAGAAATTATCGGTTTCGTCAAGAAGTAAATAATTTGGACTTAAGCTTGTCCACTTATTCTCGCACAGTACGTACCACGTAACTTTTGCCTGACTATCTGGTTCTTTTTGATCGGGTTTTTCGCTTCCTTCTAAAAGTTGAATTAGTAGTGAAACTGTTTGGCCTCCAATAGCTTTTTCGAGACCAAGGTATAATTCACCACCATGTTCATATTTGGGTATTAGGTCTAATGTTGATTGAAAAACAGACGATCTTTCAGGTAACATTCGATTAGTGTACAATTGTTGTAAGCGCGGTTTTGCTAGCAGAGTGTTGCTTACTCTTCTCACAATTCTTTTTAAACTGGTTTGTTGCAAAGCTTGTCCAAACGGATGTTCATGAATAAGCGACAGATCATTAGAAGGACTCAAAAATCGACTCAAGTAATTACCAACATTTATTTGAGCAGAAGCCTCATAGTTGAGGTGTATTTCTTCAATTTCGGGGGTGTATGGTTCATTGGGAATAAGCGCATTGTTAAAAGTGCTACTCATTGCTAATGCATAAATGCGTGGATACATTTCGTGCATGAAAGACTGATTTAGCGATAGGCGTATTGGGCCTGCTTTATCTTTTTGCCATATGTGTTCCCAATCTAAATCAATGGTTTTAATCGATTGTTCTTCATCGAACATTATTTGTTCGTTATGCCCGGTTAGTATCTCCCAATTTTCTTTGTTGTTAATTTCTACTGCCAAGCTAAAATGATTGTTGTCTTCAACAATTAAATCGTTATTCGTTACATTGGAACCACTTCCGTAAATGGTACTTAAGTAGGTTAAAGGCGTAATTTGTGTTCTAAAAAGTTCGCGATAAGCCAAATACTGTTGTTTTAAATCTAATGGTAAATTCTTCCATTTTATCGATATTTGACATGTACTCCATTCTTTCTTTTTAAAAAGCTCGGGGTAATCGATATAAAATTTAGACTGAATTACCGGTTGATTTCCAAAGGGGAGGAAAGGTTTGTTGGCTTTTAGTGGTCCTACATCATTTGAAAGAGTCAGATTCTTAATATCGTTTACCTTAATGTTTAGCTGAAGACTCGACAATTTGCCTTTTGTAAGCAGAAGGTATAAGGCATGTGTATCAGTGTTTTCAGTTTTTAACAGAACCTTGCATACAGGCGATTTAGTCTCATAATTTCCTTTGTGAATTTTGGTATCGTATTTTACAATTGCCTCTTCATCTTTCGGAATTTGAAATGTAAAATCTAGTTTGCTATTTCTGCGCTTTAAGCGAGAAGAAATGGTGAGTGTATCTGTTATCGAAAAAGGACCAAGCCAACCTTTTTCTCCAGTACAGTATATTTCAAGCATGGCGTTTAGTTGCGATGCTGTATAGTTTAAATACGATGTGCTGTTGAAATTAGCGGTAATAGATATGGTTCGTAAACCTTCTGCCAATTCCAAGATTTCACCACTAAGAGCAAAACCAATATTGGCGTCAGCTAACTCTGGATATTCTTTGGCGTTTTCTGTATCGAATTCGTAATAGCCAAATGGCCACCAGTGGGCTTTGTCGTCAGGAAAATCTTCACCAAAGCCGTCATAGGAATTGGCAATTTCTGCAGCTTTAATTTTTTCTTTCTCCTGGTTATGGTAAATGCTTTTAATTTGAGCGATGTTAGTGTTATTTACAATGAGTTCTTCTTCAATATTATAAATCAATTTTTTACCATCGGCATCTATACCAGCATCAAGTTCACTTGCTTTAGATACTTTTTCAGTCATTGCATTTTTAGCAAGTTCGAAGAGTACGTGTACTTTATTTCTAGAAGCTGGTAATTTATCAATTTGAAGTATTTTCTGATAATAGAAATCAAGGTGTAAAGTAGTGAGTTGGTTAAATCTTATCTGGGTTAATTCCAGCAGTTTTATAAAGCAAACAAATAAGGTAAGGTGTGGTGTTATATCGTGTTCTGATTGGTCTGTTTCTAATGCATCTTTAACCTTTTGTAAAAATTCATCAAGTTCGGCCTCCGATTTTAGGAACTTTTGCCAGTTTCCAATAGCACTTTTATCGTTAGAGCTAGAAAAGTAATTTACCTGCTCACCAAAGTCATAGGCAAATTGCATCCAGTCTTTTAAATCGAAGTTGTTAAGTTTTACTGATTTGGGGTCTAAGGCATTAATATATCGTTTCTGCTGCTCAGTACCCTCTCGATTTATCAGTATGTCTTTTCCGCATTTAGTCATAGTTCAGGTATTTAAACTTCGCTGCCTTCTTGATAAAATGGATAAACCATATTTTTTCGTGAGTTGGTTGAACGGATTGAATAATTGATGTTTATTAATAATTCTCCTTGCAGATTGTTAGAATTGGTAATGTCAATTTTATTCACATCGATTCGGGGTTCGTGGTATAGAATTGCTGTTTTTATTAAGTCGATAACATGAGTTTTTAATGTCAGATTAAGTGGTTTAAAAAGCAATTCATCGAGGTTGCAGCCATAGCTTGGTAGCATTATACGTTCGCCAGGTCGTGTTGATAGCAAAATCTCCAAACTACTTTTTATATCATCCTCTTCATGAAGCATTTTAAGTTCATGCGTTTTAGTATCAAATTCTGGTGGAAACCGCCAGCCTATTCCTAAAAAAGTACGTTCTGTATTCATATTTTTTATCAACCTCCAATTAATACTGTTGGGCAGCCAGCCACAATAACACCGCCATGTGCCGTTGAATCGCCCATGCGTGCAGCAGGCGTTCCTCCAATTAATACACTTCCCGAACCCATGGTTATAGAATCTGGGGGCCCCACACAGGTTATCATATCTCCAACTTTAGCGGCCGGTAAACCACCTATTAAAACAGTTGGTGTTCCAGGTGGCATAATTGGGCCTCCAACATGGGGTGCGGGCCCATTAGCCATTGGGCAAGTATGCATATCTGTTATTCGTGCAGCTGGACTTCCCATATTTTTATTGATTGTTAATTTATCTGCACCAATGAACCTTCAACCTTGGTTACTGCACTGGATTTTACTTCGCTACCAGCGGAGCCATTAGCCTTAAATTCGGCATTAGCACTAAGTTCTATGTTTGTGCCTTCGATTTTAACATCACCAGCGGCGGTTAAGGATATATCGCCCTGGCTTTCTAGTTTTATGCCATAACTGTCCAAGGTTACTATATTTGAGTCCTCATCTTCTAGTTTGATAATTCCCTCGTCTTCATCAACTGTGATTATTTTACCTGCTGGTGTTTCGATCTTAATGGATTTTTTATCATCGTCAAAAACTAATTTCATTTCGCTGCGTGTGATAAAGCCCTTTTCATGATTGTCGTCTGTTGCCGAAATAGGAGCGGGTTTGGCGCTGCTGTTTAACATACCAAGCACAACAGCTTCGTTTGGGCTACTATTGATGAATCCAACAATAACTTCGTCGTCAATTTCTGGTCTAAAGAATGAACCTCTGTTCTCGCCGGCATCTAAGGTTGCTACTCTAGCCCATATGCCTTGTTCTTCATTGTCAACAATTGGCATACGTATCATAATTCTATCTTCGCCATTGGGGTCTTCTTCTAATTGGGTAACTTTTGCAATCTGCAGACCATTAACAGCTGCCAAAAGGCCAGACGCCGGAGTGTCATTAATTTCAGCGGTTTCGGTTAACCATTTTGGATTAACGCCAAACTGAGCGTCAACCGTCCAATTGCCTTCAGTAATCTGATGGCGCACGGCTGAGACATATACTTTGCCATTAAACCTATCGCCAACACCTTCTAACATTAAAGTTGTATTGGGTTTTACTGATGCTATGCCCTGAAATTTAACTCGACCTCTGGTTTTTGCCAATGTGTTAAATACCTTTTTAGCATTAGCCCAGTCTTGCAAAACAGAACTGTTTATGTTTCCTCCATCAGGTAGTCTAAAATTATCAAGTCCAATTACTTCTGATAGTTCGTTATTGCTTAGGTTACCATTTAAATCAATCCGGGGTTCTTCAGCTTCAGTTTCTGTAATCGCTTGCTCAGAAGGATTCCAAGCGTAGGAGGTAATTGTTGATACTTGATGACGCGCATCTATTTCTGCGTCAAAATCAAAAATGGTAGCACCAAAGGCTATTGTCTGAATAGCGTCCTGTGCATAATCAGGCGCAGCAATAGCTAATTGACCATCATCAATGATACATATTTTTCCAATGGCCTGAGTACGCGAAATACAAAAATCCCAATCGGATACATTGTATTGTACTAATTCGGGATGTGTAACAGTAGATGCCTCTATTTGAGAATCTACATCATAATTGCCAATAATTTCTGCGAGGATATCACTATCGGTACTTTCGTAAAAGTATTTACTTTTTCTTCCAACTGTAAGTTTTACGGCTCTATCGCGGCACTCAATTATTAGCATCGCTTGGTTCGAGCGTATTTTAAGGTTGTGTTTAATTACAATCCCCTTAAATATGGTTTCTTCATCGGAATGATAACCAGCCTTAATTTCCACTTCCTTGCCCGGGATAAACAAAGCTTCGTTGCTTAACTCAAAGTCTTGTGAGGCAGCATCGCCATCCAGCATAATAATTTTCGCCCTTGATATGCGATTGATTTCTTTCTCAACCACAATGTTTAAAACCTGATATCCCGATGATAGTTCTTGCCCATCAACAAGAATAGTTTGTGTTATTAAATCGGGTGGGCGCGAAGTCTGTATAGTTCTATCATCAGGCATACTATTATACTTTTTTAATTGGTGGAAATACTATTTTTTGGCCTGCTTTAAGTTGTCTGAAGTTTGTTAATCGGTTGACCTTGGCTACCTCAAGATAATATTTAGAATCGCCATAAACCCGGTATGCCATTAACGGCAATGTATCGCCTGCTTTTACTGTTTTTATATGGGTTAAATCCGGAGATTGATTATTCTCCATGGCCACCCTTAGATTGTCTTCTACAAAACCTTTGAACTTAGCTTTTGCAACAGCTCTAAGCGGCATTCCGCTTGGTTTAAATAGCTTAAATGTGATATCCATTTCGGAGAGTGTACCTTTAAAGAGCAAAGTTCCCCACGAAATTTCTAAATAGTTTGGGCGATGTTCGGTACCATTATATTCGAAAACTACATGTTTAAAACTTTCAATGTCATCGATTACACCATTACCTTCATCTTTGTATACAACATTATCTTTATCACTACTTGGAGAGCCATAGTCGATTATTACACCTGTACGATCAAAAACAAACTCAAGATCCAAATCCTCTGGTAATGCTTTGTTAAATCGTGGCGCTAAAGCACTTGTACCTGAAGCCTGCTCTTCGTTTTGTTCAATCTTATACTTAAACGTGTATTTGTCTGGGTTAAGCAGGGTTTTAAATTCACCGTTAGCAATTTCATCGGTAAATCCAGGGTTACTATAGGCTGTAATTTTTAGTTTTATTAATTCGCCACTCATATCAACGTTCTTCTTTTTCTGCCAGAATTTCTAATACCTGTTCCACGCATGCCTCAATTATTTTATTTTTTTCTACCTGAGGTTGAGTTTCACCATTTGTATTAGATGAAGGTTCTTCTACATTAATTTTAATGTTCAATTCTTTAATCTCTATAGGCATTACTTAATCACCTTAAAATAATTGTATACTAATTCTATTGATTCGATAGCCAGTTTGTTTTCTTCGGCATTTAAATCGCTTATATTCCATTTTAGTGGATAGGCATGTATTATGCTCCAGCTCAATAAGGGATCGTGATTTTCATTTAAAAGTTTAATTGTTAAATTGATGGGCTTAAACTCAAATTCTTCCATAGCTTTACGGCACCATTCAATTACTTTCGAATCGGTTAGCAATCCTCGTTTAAGAACCAGATTTGGATATTTGGTTCTTACCGGTATTTTATGTTTAAATCGGTTTTCGCCACCTTCAGCAATTTCTTCGGTTTCGATATCGACAGAAAGACCCGAAACCGATTGAAATTGATGATCGTTTTGATTGACCTCCAGGCCTGTAAACTCAACCATAAAATGAAATGCCGGTGGAGGATAGTATGATGCCATTACTGTATGGTAAGTTTTTCGTGTACAAACTCAGCTGTTTCAATGGCTATTTCATTACCGTCAGCCTTTAAGTCAGTTGACTGTATCTTTGTGATGTAAGCATTTATGGCCTTCCAGGTTATTACCGGTTCATGATTTTCGTTTAACAGGCTAATGGTAAGATCACCTCGATATTTTTCACCATCTTCTTGTAAAAATACTGTTTTAGCCCATTGGTCGTAAAACTCTTTGCTTTTATCGGCAAAAGAACCACGTTTAATAGTAATGTTGCTATATTTAGATAGACCTGGTTGTTTACTCTTATGATAGTGCGAGTCGGCACCGGCTCGATATTCAATTATTTCTCTTTCGAAATCTAATCCTGATACTTCGGTACAGTTGAATTCTGTTTCGCCAAATGTTACCTTAAAATGAAACTTTGGTAAGGGATATGTAGTTGCCATGATTTGTTGTTTTGTATGTTTGTATTGTACTTAATTAAGCCTCTTGCATTTTATGCGAGAATCTAAGTATGATAAACTCAGCAGGACGAACCGCAGCCATTCCAATTTCGATAATCATTTTGCCTTCAAGAATATCCTGCGACGTCATTGTTTCGCCAAGTCCTACGTTTACGTAAAATGCCTTTTCAGGAGTTGGCCCTGCCAAAGCACCGGCTTTCCAAAGGTTAGTGAGGTAATTATCAATCATAGCTTTTACACGAACCCAGGTGTTTTTATCGTTTGGTTCAAACACAAACTGTTCCGAAGCTTTTTTTATGGATTCTTCGGCCATGTTAAAGAATCGTCTAACTGAAATATAGCGCCACTCGTTATCGTTTCCAGCGAGCGTGCGAGCGCCCCAAACTAATATCCCCTTTCCCGTAAATGCCCTAATTGCATTTATTGATTTACCAGATGTTGGTTCGTTTAAATCTTTTTGATCATCGTGAGTAACCTGTAATGAAGGTTCTATTACATAGTTAAGGCTAACATTTGCCGGCGCTTTCCAAACTCCGAGATTAGCATCAACTCTGGCATATATGCCAGCCATTGCGCTACTTGGAGGCAATTCTAATGGTAAACTATTTATTTCGGTTATTATTTTATTGTAAGTTGCATTATCAACAAACTCTACATTGCCTAAATTTCTTAGGTGTAATGCCCCGTTATTCTTGTCTATATCTTTTATCTTTTCAATTTCTACACCAAGAGCAGTATACGAACTTACAATATTGGCAAATGCATTAACATCTACTGCAGTGATATCTGTAATAGCTGTTAGTGGTGTATATAGTGCTAACTTTTTTAATTCAGTGTCAAAGTTTAGAGCATTGGTGTTAAGGAGATTGTTTTCTTTAGTGTCCGTGTCGGCATTCTTCATTTTCTCCAACAACTCCTTAAGATTGGCAAATACTTCATCAATTTTATTAGCGCCAACAAAATCATTATTGAAGGTTTGGAGTGCGGTATCAATTAAAGTTGCTATAGCCGGATTCTCATCTTTAACAGCTCCAGAGGCCGCTTTGGCCTCAGTATTTATAAGAGTTTTATGGTCTGTTAGCTTCTTCAAATCATCATTTAAGGATTTAGCTAATGTCAAAAAAGTTGATTTTATGGTATCATTGGTAGCAAAAGCATCAGCTAAGTTATAGCCTGTTGCACTATACATATGCATAAGTACACTAGTAAGGCTACCAGTAATATTGCCAGGTAGCGCAGCAGGAGGCGAAAAGATATCCCCAACACATACTTCCAAACCAGTGGCCGGATCGTCAAGAAGTCCGAGATTGGCTTTAATGGCATGGTAGGCACCTGCGGTTTCGGAAATATGATTAATAACAACATCCTTTTTGTTATAGTGGTAATTAAGAATGGTTTTTAAGAAAGGATAGTAGGCTGCACCGTACTTTCTATAATCTTTATCGTTACTTATTATTCCTCTTAAGCCGCCTATATTTGCATCTGTGGGACTAGACGCATCGTAGCTTTTTGTATCGATAATCGTAAATCTATCCTGAAGTTTAAAACATTGGGTTAAGCCATCGTTATAGAGGGAATAAAATTCATTTTCATCAGCTATGCTTGTGGCATCAGGGAAAACGATTAAGGTTACTTCGTCTACCTTCTCAATTAATCCTAATCCTTTTTTAAAGTCAGCAAAGGCTGTGGTACTCGATGTTATTTGAGTGTCGGTTTCATCTAAATCATCGCTGTCGCCGTATCTTCCTGCAGACACAATGTAACATGGGCCACCACCATTGGCAAAATACATTTGCATGGAATAATACATCAAGAATGGTTGACGCGTTGAAGGCTGATCAACTACGATTGTTCTGTCTTCTACTCCGTTTACAAGCTTGTCGTTTATTGTAACTTGTATACTTGTTTCAGGTTTAGCTTTGCCGAAATATGTTTCGTATTCCAACAGCGAAGTAATGCGAGTTGGTACACTTTTAAGATCGCCTTTAATTTTATTCGTTGCCTTTTGGGTATAGCCAATAAAGGCAGGAATTGCTGTTTCGACTTGTGCTACGGATGGGGGGAACTTAACAATTTCCTCCAAATAAACGCCAGGTGTTTTATACGATGATGCCATAATTGTGGTATTTAAAGTTTACATGTATATTTCTGAAAATATGATGGTTTGATTCGTTCCAGAAACAGCCTTGGGCTTAATTAGGTTGTAATTGGGATTGGGAAGTTCTTTATCGCCTAAAGCAATTGGAACAAAGCCTTTTTGAGTGAGCGGTTGTTCTTGCTTAGTAATAAGAATTTTAGGTTCAGAGTTTTCCTCTTTAACATCATCTGAGTCAACTGTATTTTGAGCTTTATTAAAATAGTATCGCCAAATTGTTTTACGATTTTCAAAAGACAGCTCGAATGCTTTATGAGGGTTCTGAATATTACCGTTCGCTTTTAAGAGGCTTAATCTGCTTTTGTCAGCTTTTATAAAGATGCGTATAAGACCTAATAGCTTTGTTGATTCGTTAGTATTTAGCCGTTCAAGCTCATTCTCTTTTTCTAAATCCGATAAAAAGTATGCACTGTTTATAAAAGTGTCTTCACCCGATAAAGGAATTAGTTTATTACTATTATCGGCTAATTTTCTATTGGAGAAGTAAAATATCTTCCGTTCGTTTTTCGGTTTAATATTAGTGTAATTATAAAATAGCTTATCTGTTAGCGTTATGGTGAATGTTAGGTTTAAGTCTTCATATAAAGCAAGAAAGGGCTTTGAATTGTTAGAGGAATCTACTTTCGTCCATATTGTTATTCCTTTAGGTGTATTCTTAAAAACTAATTTAAAGCCCTTAATAATTTCTGCAGTTTCGGTACTTGGTTTTACAAGCATAAAGTCTGAAACATTGTAATCTTTTAGTCTTTTAAGTTGCTTGGCTTCGCTCAATGAGGTAAAAATATCTGTTCCTTGGTTAAGAAAAAACAGATGCAAAATGTTAATATCAAGAAGAGGTTTGTATTTAATAGAAAATGCCATTATTTCATATGGTTTAAATCTCCATCAACATTTGTTATAACCGGAGCAGTACCTAGTTTAGACTCACGCTCTATGTGTAATAGTTGTACTTTGTATATTACCGAAGGCAGCTGTCTGCCTCCTAGAGTTCCCCATATATTGTTTAATTCCTCGAAGCTAGGAGTATATAATTCAACCATAAACTTAAAATGTTCCAATACATCCATTTCAACATTTGTTCTGTTGTAAACAGTATTGGCAGAGGTAAATGCTTTTTTTCCTTGAAAGAATTCTATGGTTTTTGCAATGCTTCGAAGCGATCGATCATAGCTCAGGCAATTTGCGCAAATAAGTATTAGTAAATTTAAATTGATAGGTGGGTTGTAGTATTCTATTGTATTATTAACTACTTTGAAATTTCGGTTGTTTTTTAAAGTGGTTTCTTCCTTTAAGTTAAGTAGAGTTAGAATAAGCTTTCCATCTAATTTTTTTGCTTCATCACTACCAGTTTCAAATAGTGCAATATTGCCTAACGCAATACTTTCGTCAAGATTGATGGCGTCAAAATAGCCATCAAGTTGTTCTTTCAATATTTGTAGAGTCTCATAAATCATTAATACAACCTAAGTTAAAATGTATGCCTACGAAACCTTGTTTATAAGTTTGGTAAATAGGCAACTATAGCTTCGCCAAGGTCAGCCCCATGGTAGGCTAACACGCATACTTAAAAATGTAAATCTCAGATATATTAGTCTTAAAATCTATCCTCTTTTTAGAGGATTTTTCTATTGTTTTATGTTAAGAGAAAGAAGAGATGTGGTTACAGAAGCTGTGCATGAGTAGCATTTTGGATAAGTTCAGCTGTGTTTTTAGCTTTTAACTTCTCCTTTAAGTTTTTACGGTGAGTTATTACTGTGTTTTCGCCTATATTTAATTTTAGCCCGATAATCTTCGCTGAATTTCCTCCAGCAATAAGATGCAAAACTTGCTTCTCACGTGGTGTTATTTTTACGGAAGAAAAAGAATTGCAATCATTTTTGGCTTTCTGGATATAGCCGATTAGTTTATTGGGAGCAGTTTTTTGAGTTGATAATAAACTAAATACACTGATCTTGGTTTGTACCCATCCAACGCTCTTGTGTTTCAATTTACACCAAATAGTTTTGACAAGCTTACATGAATTTTCGTCGCATTGATCAGATTGAATGAAACTTACAGTATCGCATATGAACTTTGAAAAATCAATAGGGTGGATCAATGTTTGAAAATGCCCAATACCCTTGCCAATTAATTCGTGCGGTAAATAACCCGTAATTTTCCATATATGAGGTGAAAAGTAGGTGCACTTTTTTGAAGATAAATCATAAATAAATAGAGAGCTATTGGATGTTTGGTATAACAAATCCCTAACTTTATTAATATAATATTTTTCACTCTTATTAGAACTAAAGTCTAGATAAGAAATTGCAAGATCCTTTTCCATTTTCAAATTTCACAAAATGAAATTATTATGATTCGAGTAAACTACTAGCATTAACCATCATTTTGATCGCATATTCTATCAAATTATACTCTTTAATGGGCAGAAAAACCATAGTATAATTGAATCATTCTGTATTGCTGGTTTGCTTTTTTTAATAAACGACTTAATCTTTTGTGTTATTGCTTATAAACACAAAAATTAAAATAAACTTAAATATCAAAAGTTACAATTTAGGTCTAAATGTTTAAAATGTCAATAATTTATTTATCCGTATACATATTAATCTACAACATATTTAAACAGTGTTTCTAATATGAAAATTAATGGCAAAAGCTTAAAATCGAATATCAGGAATTACATATATTACACTAAATAATTCAAATTCTTTCGAAAAACCTTAGGGGTACAGTTTTTTATTTCTTTAAAACGACGATTAAAATAGGCAAGGTTTTCATATCCAACTTCAAAGGCTATTTCAGCTACATTTTTACGAGTGGTCAACAGTAGTTCACAAGCCTTACTAATTCGTAATTTATTAAGATAGTTTGAGAAAGTTACCCCCGTTTGAGCCTTGAAAAAATTACACAAACCGGAATGACTGAGACCAATAAGTTCAGCAACTTCAGCTATGCCAATTGAGTTTAAATAGTTATCAGCTAAATAGTCCAATATGTGTTTTGTTTTATCGTTGTAAAGCTTTTTGTTATCGTATTTTACCGTCGAAAGGGTATTGTAATTACTATCAGTTGAAGATAGAATTTCCAATATTTTAAACAGCGAGAAAAAATTGTTCAGGGCTGGTTTTACAGTCATACTTTCCAAAATGTTAATAATGTCATTTCGTGTAGAACCAGTGAGCTCAATACCATATTTAATTTGTTCTAAGAAATCATGTAAGTTGGCAAATTCCGGAAACTGATTATTAATTTCAAATATGCTTGGAGGAAAAAGTACGGCTATGGTTTCAATAGGTGTTTCATCATTCGAATTCATATTTCCCAATTCGTGGTAATGGGGGAGTTCGGGGCCTAACACAACCACTTCACCCGCTTTATAATTATCAATGTAATTGCCAATAACCCGAAGTCCATAACTCTTTTTAATATATATTATCTCATAATCAGGATGATAATGGTGAGGAGCATAAAAACTTTGAAGCTTATCATTCTTAACCAGTATGCTTTGATCAGGAGATTTAACAGCAGGTTTAAGCTTTGCACGCATAGTATAATTACAATTATAAGATATAATGGCTTATATATTGTAAATATAGTATTAGTCATCGTAAATATGGTATTTGACTAATTATTTGTGCTTGGGTACTTTTACAACAGATAATTCTACCAAATCATAGAATTCAATACACTACTTATATGAAACATGCATTTACGATCTATCTATTATTGTTTGCATTTCAACTTAATGCCCAGCAAACTGAAATAAAATATCTATCAGGAAAAGGAAAAGACGATACTGTCAATTGGGACTTTTATGTTTCTGATGGTAAGAATAGTGGTCATTGGACTACGATTGGTGTTCCATCATGTTGGGAGCAACAAGGCTTTGGTAATTACAACTATGGTCATGACAATAAGGATGGCAAAAAGATTTATGACGAATATGGGATCTACAAACACGTATTTAATGTTCCTAAAGACTGGCAGAATAAAGACATCAGGATTGTTTTTGAAGGTGTAATGACCGATACTGAAGTTAAGATAAACGGGAAGCTAGCTGGGGAAATTCATCAAGGGGCATTCTATGAGTTTAAATATAACATTAGCGATCTGCTAATTTATGGTGACAATAATCTACTTGAAGTAAAGGTAAGTAAAGTATCAAACAATGAATCAGTCAATTATGCTGAACGCAATGCCGACTTTTGGATTTTTGGTGGTATCTATCGACCGGTTTATCTTCAAATTCTGCCTAAAGAAAATATTGAGCGTTTGGCCATAGATGCAAAAGCAAATGGTCAACTAATCGCTGATGTGTTTCTAAAATCAAAAAAGGCTGATAACATTAAGTTGGCATTGTATGATTTACAAGGCAAGAAAATACAAGATTTAAAAATTGATGCCATTACAAAGGATAAAACGAAATGGAATGTTTCAACGCAAGCCTCCAATATACTTACCTGGAATCCAGAAAGTCCTGATTTATATAACTTAAAGGTTAGTCTGTTTGATAAGAAAAGTAAGTTATTACATCAGGTTAACAAACGTATTGGCTTTAGAACTGTCGAAATCCTTGAAGGTGATGGTATTTATGTCAATGGTCAGCGCATTAAGTTTAAAGGTGTTAATCGCCATTCATTTCACCCTGAATCGGGCCGGACTTGTTCAAAGGACTTGAGTATTGAGCATGTTAAGATGATGAAAGATATGAATATGAATGCAGTTCGTATGTCTCATTATCCACCCGATGTCCACTTTTTGGATGCATGTGATTCCTTGGGTTTGTTTGTGATTGATGAGTTATGTACATGGCACAGTCCATATTTAGATACAGAAGTTGGCCAGAAACTTATTAAAGAATTGGTAGTTCGCGATGTTAACCATCCTTCCATCCTGATTTGGGCAAATGGTAACGAAACGGGTTGGAATAAGGAGTTAGATGATGATTATGCGAAATGGGATATTCAGAATCGTGAAGTGATTCACCCCTGGAATATCTTTCGCAAAACAAATACAATGCATTATCCCAGTTTTAATATTTTTGCCTATGATGCCTATGCAAAAGATAAAATTTATTTTGCAACTGAATTTCTACACGGCTTATATGATGGAGGACATGGTGCCGGATTAGAAGATTACTGGAATCAAATGTGGAATATGCCAATTGCTGCAGGTGGTTTCTTATGGGATTTTGCAGATGAAGCAATAGTACGAACAGATAAAAATGGCATTCTTGATACAGATGGTAACCATGCTGCAGATGGTATTGTAGGGCCCTATGGTGAAAAGGAAGGTAGTTATTTTACGATTAAAGAAATATGGTCACCCATTTATATCGAAAACCGATATATAAGGGAAGGCTTTAATGGAATATTTAGCGTTGAAAACAGATACCACTACACTAATCTGGATAAATGTACAATGACCGCCAAATGGGTGAAATTTGATGGCGCGGATGGCTCTGTGAACACTACTGTTCTGAAAAAATCAAATATCACTCTTCCATCTTTGAAACCACTCCAAAAAGGAACTTTCAACATTGATCTTCCTGGTGATTGGAAAAATGCTGATGCCCTTCACCTAACTGCTACTGACCAACATGGAATGGAGATTTTTACCTGGTCTTATCCGGTAAGTATGCCTAAACAGTTAAATGAATCAAACTTAAAATACAATGGTTCTGGTGATCTCTCAACCGAGACTATAGATCAAGTAATTAAAGTTGTTGCCAATCAAATAGAATTTCTATTCTCAGAAAAAACAGGCTTGTTACAAGAAGTCAAGAAAGATAACCAGATCATTCCGTTCAATAATGGTCCCGTCATTCTTGGTCATAAGGACAAAATTGAAAAATTATCCGTTACACAAAGCAAGGAGAAAGTGGAGATTTCTGTAGTATTTGAAGAAACAGATAAATCACCCAACTGGGCCAGTCATAAAGAATTTAGTTCAGACCTGATCAAATGGACCATTTATCCAAATGGATTGCTTGATTTAAAGGTTGAAATTAAAGGCAAGAAAATAGTTAAAGACTACAAAGGTATCACCTTCTCATTTCCTGAAACTGAAGTTGAAGGGATGAAATGGTTGGGCGATGGCCCATACCGGGTATGGCGTAATCGTATGAAAGGAACCAAATTTCAGGTTTGGGAAAACGATTATAACAATACCATCACCGGTGAATCAGGCTTTGTATATCCTGAGTTTAAAGGATTCTTTTCAAATTTATACTGGGCTAAAATAAACGGAAAAAATAATTGTGGATTTACGGTTTACTGTCATTCTAAACACACATTCTTAAGAATGTTGACTCCAGAAAACCCGAGTGGTGATCCTAGAGGCAGGCTTTCTCCAAAATTTCCTGAAGGTGATATTTCTTTTGTGAAGAACATTCCTGCCATAGGGACTAAATTTCAAGAAGGTGATAAGATGGGGCCTCATGGACATTCAGAAAACTATTTTGGAAATGATGATGAGCCAATTGTATTTGAATTAACTTTTGAATTTTAAAGCTATCTGAAATGAAATTAGTATACCAAATCGTATTATACACAGTTATAATCACACTTGCTGCATGTGGCTCAGATGCCACCAAAACTTCTGAAAGCATTAATGATGAATTCCCTTTTTTCATTCCAGCTGAAAAACCTGATCGCCCATTAAGTGCTGCTGTGGAACGAAATTACGAGGCCTATGAAAATATACGTCCTGAACAATCGGAGCTGTACACGCAGTTTAAGTACACAGAGTTAAAAGGTTTTGATTATAAGGGAGGAGACGGTACAATTACTCGTCGTGATCCTTCGAAAGTAATTTTCGAAAACGGCAAATACTACGTTTGGTATACCGGTCGCAAAACACCGGTTAAACCAGTTGGTATGTCACACGCAAAAGAAGCTACTGACGTAATTCCTTCAAGCGATTGGGATTTAGCTGATATTTGGTATGCTACTTCTGAAGATGGTTTTACATGGGAAGAACAAGGTATTGCAGTAGCTCGTCCACCAAAGCCACAACCAGGATGGCGATCGGTTACGACAACTGATATTTTAAAATTCAAAGGAAAGTACTATCTATATTTTCAAGCATTTATGGAAGCCAGTGGCTTACGTGGTGATTTTTGCCCGGTTTCTGTAGCGTATGCCGATTCACCCGACGGACCATGGACACATACAAACAAAGTAGTAATACCTAATGGGCCTGAAGGTTCGTGGGATCAATACTCCATTCACGATCCATACCCATTGGTACACCATGGCAAAATTTACCTTTATTATAAAGGAGATTTCGATAAGCGCCCTGAACTAAAACCTTCTAAAATACGCATGCAAGGCCTGGCAATTGCTGAAGATCCGCTAGGACCATTTATTAAGCATCCTTTAAATCCGGTAATTAATTCCGGTCATGAAACAACGCTCTTCCCATTTAAAGAAGGTGTTGCTGCAATCGTTCAACGTGATGGCCAAGAGCATAATACTATTCAGTATGCAAAAGACTGGGTTAATTTCGAAATAGCTTCCATAACCGAATTATTGCCAGTTGCTGCTGGTCCGTTTGTGCCCGATGCCTTTACTGATACAAAATATGGGCGAGGTATTACTTGGGGAATATCACACATTATTAATGCAGGAGGTAATTGGCAACACACTATTCTAGTTCGTTTTGATTGTGATCTAAGTCAGGATGTTGATGATCAGGAAATGAAAGATCATCATATGAATTACAGCCCCGAGTTTCATTATAAACATGGTTTAAGTGGTAAGCAAAAAAAGAGAATTGCCAATGCAACACAGAAGCTTAAAAAATAGTCTGAAATCATGAAACTGATACGATCTACTTTTGCCATATGCTTAAGTATATTTGAAATGAAAAGGTTTAAGCTTGAGTGAGGTACTAGAAATAAGTAAGTACCGGACGAATATGATTGTCTAGAAAGCAAAAAGCAACTTGATAATCAATGAAATATTCTCTTGGTTAATTTTAAAATTCAAACAAATGAAAATAATCTTCAATTTAGTTGTAGTGCTGCTTTTATCATATGCATGTACAACCCCAGATACAAGTTCTTCAACCGAAACTTCTAAAGAATATCAGCCAAATTTTGAATCATTAAAGCAACATGTGGCTGCACCAGAATGGTTTCAGGATGCTAAACTGGGCATCTATTTTCATTGGGGCCCTTATAGCGTTCCAGCTTATGGTTCTGCATGGTACCCGGCCAACATGTACCTAAAGGGAAATAAAGTGAACGAATTTCATGAAAAGAATTTTGGGACTATAGAAGAGTTTGGATATGCAGACTTTATTCCAATGTTTACTGCTGAACACTTTGATGCTGAAGAATGGGCTGAACTTTTTAAAATGACAGGTGCAAGATTCGCTGGTCCCGTTGCACAGCATCACGATGGTTTCGCTATGTGGGATAGCCAGATCAACCCATGGAATTCTGCAGACATGGGGCCTAAACGTGATATTACAGGTGAAATGTTTGAGGCGCTTCGTAAAAGGAATATTAAAACAATTGCAACATTACACCATGCTCGTAATGGTCAGCGTAATGCTAATACTCCCGAATATTGGGGTGAAAATGGATTTAACAGTCATTACCCATATCATCCCGACCTACCTACAGCAAGCACAGATCCAAAATTACGCATGTTGTTTGGGAACTGGGAAAACATTGATGACTTTAACCAATACTGGTTCGATCAAGTAGTTGAAGTAGTTGACAAATACAAGCCAGATATTCTCTGGTATGACTCATGGTTAAATATGATTCCGGAACAGAAAATAAATGAAATGCTTGCTTACCATTTTAATAGCGGACTTAAGAATAATCAGGAAGTTGTAGTTTGTAGTAAACATCAGGATATCCCATGGGAATATGGAATCGACGACATGGAACAAGGTGGACGTAGGGACATTTACCCTTTACCTTGGATGACAGACATTACGCTGGGGAACAGCCGTTGGATGTACGTTGAGGGTGAAGAATACAAAGATGCAGCTCTGGTGGTACGTAATATGATTGATGTATGGAGTAAAAATGGAACCGTATTATTGAATGTGTCACCTCGTGCCGATGGTATTATTAACCAGGAACAACGTGAGATATTAAAAGATATCGGTGCATGGATGGAAGTACATGGTGAGGCTGTTTATGATACAAGGCCTTTTCATATTTTTGGTTATGGTACCGCTAGCGCTTCGGATGCTTCGCACGATGGCCAATCAGCTAAAATTAAATACTCTGCCAAAGACGTTCGCTATACGGTAGCCAAAGACCAAAAGTCGATGTATGTATTCTTTTTAGGCATACCAACACCTGGAAAAACAATTAAGATGAGAGCAATTGGTGGTTTTCATCGTAACCAGCCTCCTTCGCCAATTAAGGACATTAAATTAATTGGCTCTGATGCAATAGTGCCATGGAAATTAACGCCACAAACATTATTAATTACCATGCCTGAAGTGGAATATAACAATATAGCTACCGTTTTAAAACTTGAATTAGAATGAAGAAGATAAATAATACAACCCAAACAAGAAAAGACCTAGCACTTAAGTTTTTACAATTTGGTGAAGGTAATTTCCTTAGGGCCTTTGTAGATTGGATGATACAAATTGGAAACGATAGTACAAACTTGAATATGGGTGGCGTTATTATTCAACCATTGGCCAATGGTATGGTCGACAGGTTAAAGGAACAGGACAACCTTTACCATGTTATACTCGAAGGCATAAAAGAAGGTAAACCCATTCGGGAAATACAAAGGATTGACTGTATTTTAGACTCGGTAAACCCATACGATGAGTATGAAAAGTATAAAGCATATTTTCTATTGCCTGAATTGGAATTCGTTTTTTCAAATACTACAGAAGCAGGCATAACAAAGGTTGAAAACGAAGATATTAATGCAGCACCTCCAGCTTCGTTTCCAGGTAAAGTAGTGGCACTTCTATATCAACGTTATAAAAAATTCAAAGGAGCTACGGATAAAGGCTTAATATTTGTTTGTTGTGAATTAATTGAGAACAATGCTACAAGATTAAAGTCTATTATTCTTGAACTAGCTGAAGAAAATAATTTAGAACCAGAGTTTAAGATCTGGATAAATCAGGCCTGTACCTTCTGTAATTCCTTGGTCGATAGAATTGTTACAGGTTTCCCGAAAGACAAAATCGCAGATGTACAACAAGAATTGGGTTTTGAAGATAATATGATAGTTACGGCCGAGTACTTTCACTTATGGGCTATTGAAGGTAGTGACAAAGAAAAGGCGCGTCTACCATTGCACAATGCAGGCTTAAATGTATTGTGGATGGATAATCTAAAAACTTTTCGCGATAAAAAGGTCCGTGTTCTTAATGGCGCTCACACGGCTCTGGTGCCTGTAGGGTTATTGGCTGGTTACCTTACCGTTAAAGAAGCCTTTACCAATAAGACCATTGAAACATATATCCGTAATCTTATTTCAAAAGAGGTATTACCCAATATTGCTGGTGATACGGATAGTTTAGAACAGTTTGCTCTGGAAATTCTTGATCGCTTTCTAAACCCATATCTAAAACATTTTATGAAGGATATTTCTCTAAATTCATTATCGAAATGGATAACCCGCGATTACCCATCTCTAAAAAATAGCATTGAGCGTACGGGGAAACTTCCTAAAAGACTATGTTTTTCTTTAGCTGCTCTCATTTTGTTATACAACGACAATATGGTGGAAGGATTTAAAGTTAACGATACTAATACTGAACTATCTGCCATGCAAGCGGAATGGAAGTCCGAAGCATCACTATCTGAAAAAGTAAATAATATTCTATCAAACCATGCTCTTTGGGATATAAACCTTAACCAACATGATGGTTTAACACAAAAAGTCAGCAACTATATAAAACAGATTAAGGAAGTAGGTATTCTTTCGGCATTAATGACACTGGAGAAATAATGGGTTTAGTAAGAAAAATACATACTAATGATAATGTTTTGGTGGCCATTCAGGATCTTCAAGAAGGCAACACCCTTATATCGGATGGTGTAAGTTTCAGTTCATTGACAAATATACCATTAGGTCATAAGATTGCAGCTAGGTCCATTTCTAAAGGTGAAACCATTATTAAATATGGTTTTGCCATAGGAACAGCACAGCAAGATATTCAGATAGGCGCACACGTGCATACGCACAACTTGAAAACGAACCTAAATGAAAATCTGGAATACAAATATAATCCTGAAGTCGAGGGAGCTACCGTAAATGCTACGGTCAGTTTTCCTACTACATTTATGGGCTATGAGCGAAATAATGGTGAAGTAGGCATCAGAAACGAATTATGGATAGTTCCAACTGTAGGTTGTGTAAACGGACAAGCTAAACAGATTATCGATTTATTAAAAGCGGAAACTGATACATCTCACATTGATGCAATTGAAGTACTGGGACACCCCTATGGGTGCTCACAGCTAGGTGACGATCATGTGAATACGCAAAGCGCATTGGCTGCCGCTATAAAACATCCCAATGCAGGAGGGGTGCTTATTTTAGGTTTAGGCTGCGAAAATAACCAGATAAAACTATTGCAAGAAAAGCTTGGAGCTTGGAATGAGCAACGCCTGCGCTTTCTGGTCGCACAAAAAGTGGAAGATGAAGTTGAATCGGGTTTAGCGCTAGTTAAAGAGTTGTCGGAAATAATGAAAACCGATAAACGTACAGAAGTTTCGATTTCTAAACTTAAAATTGGATTAAAGTGTGGTGGTAGTGATGCCTTCTCAGGTATAACGGCCAATCCGCTGTTGGGTGCATTTTCCGACTGGTTAGTAGAGCAGGAGGGAGCTACAGTTTTAACTGAAGTTCCGGAAATGTTTGGTGCGGAAACAACTCTGATGAATCGTGCGGCCAATCCTGCAATATTCAATAAAACCGTAGACCTTATCAATGGCTTTAAGGATTATTTTAGAAAAAACGATCAGGAAATTTACGAAAACCCTTCGCCGGGAAATAAAGAAGGTGGCATTACCACTCTTGAAGAAAAGTCATTGGGCGCCATACAAAAAGGTGGAAATACGACAATAGTAGATGTATTGAATTATGGTGATCAAGTTCAAAAATCAGGACTTCACCTTCTATGGGGACCAGGCAACGATTTAGTGTCTTGTGCCGCCCTAGGTATGGCTGGTTGTCAAATGGTATTATTTACTACAGGAAGGGGTACACCCTTTGGAAGTTTTGTTCCAACCGTTAAAATAGCATCAAACTCAATATTATTCCATCGTAAACAAAACTGGATGGATTTTAATGCTGGTAGTATATTGGAGAATGACACGATGGAAGTATTACTAAATAAGTTTATACACTATTTGCTAGATGTAGCAAATGGTAAAGCCTTAAAACATGAAATAGCAAACTTTAAAGAAATTGCCATTTTTAAGAGTGGAGTCACCTTGTAGAATTCGTACCAACAGTAAAGAGTATTCACATTTCAAAATATTTCATTCATATAAGCTGCAAAGTGCATCCTTCCAGTATCATAAAGTCCTAATAGTTATTTCGACTTGACTAATACTATGGAAATTAATATGTCCAAATTATGTATTTAGGTATTTCTTAACTTAGCATTATTATCATTTTATACATTAAATAGCATCAATTTATAGACATTGATGTCTGATAGAAATTTTATCATTGAGACAAATATTCAAAGTTGGAAGGCAAAAGAATTAATAGTATTTTCAATAATCAGGAGAATAACTGTCAAAGCCTTGTAAGATATGAAAGAGTGATAAGGATGAATAAAACTATTACAATCATCATATTTCTAATTTCCCATTGCCTAATCGGAATGGCTCAAAAGCAATATTCCTTTTTGCAGGTCAATTCGGATGATGGCTTGATTAACAACAAGGTTGAATGTATCCATAAGGATTCACGTGGTTTTATTTGGTTTGGAACAATTGCTGGGTTAAGCAGGTACGATGGACATACATTCGTGAATTTCATGCACGATTCATCGGATTCAACCAGCATCGACGATCACTTTATAATGGATATACAGGAGGATTATAAAGGTAATCTTTGGATGAAAACTAGCTGGAAACCTATTGTATATGATGTTCACAAAGAGCGTTTTTATAATGATGTTGGAGAATATTTAGGAGGCAAATTATCCAATTTTCAGCCTCATGAGTTTTATTGTGATCAGAACAAAAACATATGGCTCAGGAGCTATCATCAATTATATTTTCAGCTTTACGATTCAATAAAGGGCGAGCTTGTAGAAAAATTCTCAGCAGAAAAAGGTGAAGACCTAAGGGTTATAGAATTCAAACACTTTAATGATGCCTATTATTATCTTTTTAATGATGGTACAATCGAGTGTTATGAGGATTCCTCATATACATTAAGATATGCCGATGATTTCCTGATAGACAAAATGGGATATGATTTCCAAAATTCCAAATTGTTTGTTGATGAAGAAGGAGATATATGGTACTATGGCAACTATAAAGGAATTTATCATTTTAGTGCTACGCTTAAAAAGTGGAACTATTACACAACCAAGTCGGACCCAATTCAATTATCAAGTAATTTGGTTCGCCAAATAGTTCAGGATGATAAAGGACTTATTTGGATTGGAACAGATCATGGTGGTATTAATATTCTAAATAAGTTCTCAGGAGAAATGATCCGGCTTTACAACCAACCTGAAAACGATAAAAGTATTGCGCAAAATGCGATAAACGACCTATATATTGACAATAATAATATTTTGTGGGTTGCTACTACAAAAAACGGTATATGTTATTATCATGAGAGCATTCATAAATTCCCCCATTATAAGCATATTGTATCCGATTACAACAGTCTACCTTACAGCGATGTCAACTGTTTTACGGAAGATAAAAAGGGTAACTTGTGGATTGGAACAAATGGTGGTGGACTTGTCTATTTTGATCGAGAAAAAAATACTTACCAATCTTATCGACATATTGCTGATAATCCAAACTCATTGGGTGGGGATGTAATAGTTAGTTTGTATCTAGATGAGATGGATATTTTATGGATAGGTACATATACCGGGGGATTAACTCGGTTTGATGGAAAACGATTTAAACGCTATCGAGCAGAATCGGGTAATGGATTAAGCAGTGATAATATTTGGTCGATTGTATCAGATAATGAAAATCGAATGTGGCTTGGAACCCTGGGAGGTGGCGTTCTTCTATATGATCGTCAAAGCGATTCATTTGTTCCATTACCCAACAAAGGTGCGCTCGATTGGCCATTTGTATTTATAAATCAAATATTAAAACTATCTGATGGTAATATGGTTATCGCATCCGCCAATGGTTTAATATTTTACAATGTAAAGGAAGAACGTTATAAGTATCACCCAATTGATAATAGAACTAAGTCCTTAGGTTTTGGTAATTCATCTGTCATTTCTTTATATGAAGATTCCCGGGGTCTATTGTGGATCGCAACGCGTGAAGGTGTTATCGTATTTGATTCGAAAACAGACTATGTAAAACATTTTACTAAACAAGATGGTATTGATGAAAATTATATAACAGGTATTCAGGAAGATGAATTTCAATCCATTTGGATAAGTACATATATTGGCTTGAGTCAAGTAAATGTAGATCGTAAACGAGCTAACGGTGATTATGACTTTGAGATTATTAATTATACGAAGGAAGATGGCTTGCAAAGTAAAGGTTTTAATGCAAATGCAAGCTTTAAAACTTATAAGGATGAGATAATCTTTGGTGGGGCTGATGGTTTCAATATATTTCAAACCAAAGATTTGAAATTTAATAAGGTGTTGCCTAAAGTTGTTTTCACAGATTTGCAGGTATATAATCAGAGTATTTCACCTAATTCTAAAGTGCAAAATATTACTTTGTTAGACCATTCAATAGCAACAACAAAAGAAATAGAGTTAAAACATGGGATGAATGTGTTTTCCATCGACATAGCAGCTCTTAATTTTTTTATTCCTAACAAAACTCGATACAAATACATACTTGAAGGATTAAACGATAATTGGCAAGTTCTTGATGAAGGCGAGAATCGATTAACGTATGCAAACCTGAAGGCCGGCGATTACACACTTAAAGTGATGGCATCGAATAATGATGGACTTTGGAATGAAGATTGCACAGAATTAAAAATTAAGGTCTTGCCACCTTTTTATGCTACTCCTATAGCATACCTCATATATATCTTAGTAATTATTATCATGATCGTATACTTTAGATATTCAATGTTAAGGAAGGAACGCCTTAAATTTAGTATCGAACAAGAACGATTATCAGCAAAGCGCAATCATGAATTGGATGAAATGAAACTTAAATTTTTGACTAATGTCAGCCATGAATTTCGCACACCATTAACACTTATACTTACTCCTGTTCAAAAACTTCTCGAAAATATCAATTCCGACAAAAATATAAAGCTGTTGGAAGTAATTGATCGTAATGCCAAACAATTGTTATACCTGGTTAACCAATTACTTGACTTTCGTAAATTAGAATTACATGGCCTGCGTTATAGTCCGGCTTATGGTAATATTATTGTATTTCTCAAAAGAGTGTCTGGCAATTTTGAAGAAGCATTTAAGAAAAAGAATATCAACTTTACTTTTGAATATGAGCAAGATAGTCTAATGCTCAATTTTGATAATGATAAATTACAAAAGGTGATAATGAATTTATTATCAAATGCCTTAAAATTTACACCTGAGAGGGGATGGGTTAGATTAATTTTAAGGCTTGATAATGTTGATCAAACCGTTAAGATAATTGTAAAAGATAGTGGTGTTGGAATAAAAAGTGAAGATATTGATATGGTATTTGTCCGCTTTTATCAGGCAGAAAACAATAAGAAATTGGGTCTGTCAGGAAGCGGTATTGGCTTAAATCTAGCGAAGGAATTGGTTCAGCTACATAATGGAACAATTACAGTTAAAAGTAAAGAGGGTGAAGGTGCCTCCTTTACAGTTTCGCTACCTATGGAAAAGTTACATGATGAATCCTCTACTAATGAATCCAGAGAAACTGATTCTCAAGTATTGATAGAGGAGGAGCATTCAAATAATTGCAAACAGCCTACTTTGTTATTAGTTGAAGATAATCAGGAGTTCAGGGATTTTATGAAAGAATCATTGGAAGATAAGTTTGATATTTTTGAAGCCAGTGATGGACAAATTGGTTTTGATATTGTTCACGAAGTGATGCCTGACTTAATAATTAGTGACGTGATGATGCCAAATATGGATGGTCTTGAGTTATGTCAGATGTTACGTAAAGACATAAGAACCTCACATATTCCAATTATTTTATTAACTGCCCGTACAGCTGATGAGGATAAAATTAAAGGTTTTGAAATAGGGGTAGATGACTATATAACCAAGCCTTTCAACATGGATTTACTGCTTTTAAGGATTAATAAAATACTTGAAAAAAGGAGCCAAATGCAGAATTCATTCCAGCAAAAAGTGGAAATTAATCCAAGTGAAGTTCAAATAACTTCTATGGATGAAAAGCTGATAAAGAAGGCGATTATGGTAGTTGAAGAAAACCTGAGTGAAGCTGGTTTTAGTGTTGAAGACTTAAGTAAAGAACTTGGAATGAGTCGGGTCTATCTCTATAAGAAACTATTGGCTATTACAGGTAAATCACCCATCGAATTTATGAGAATAATTCGATTGAAACGTGGCGCTCAACTGCTCGAAAAAAGCCAAATGACTATTGCAGAAGTGGCCTATGAGGTTGGCTTTAACAATCCGCGTTATTTTAGTAAATACTTTAAAGAAGAGTATGGATTGTTACCTACAGCGTATGTTAAAGAAAAGGCCATAAATGTAGAAAAATAACTGATAGTAAGTTATGTATCCAGACGAAGATGCTTTTGTTAGTTATCAATTCAACACATGGGCATTACAATGATTAACATTTTAACATTGTTCTGAAACAAACGATACACCTTGGATTGAAGTTTCATTTTTACTTTTGAGTACTATAAATCATTAGCCAGTTTTAAAATGAATTATGGTTTAATGGCAAATCAACTAATTGAGTGTACAGAAAACACCATTATTTGGTAAATAATATTTTAAGATGAAAATACAAGTTTTAATATTCATGTCTGTTGTTTTATTAAGTACTAATAGTTACTCCCAAGATCCTGATTTTCATATCTACTTGTGTTTTGGTCAGTCAAATATGGAGGGGCAAGGGGCAATTGAGGATCAGGATAAAAGTGTTAGTAATCGGTTTATGGTAATGCAATCCCTTGATTGCCCTGAAATTGGTAAAAAAAATGTTTGGCGATTAGCCATACCGCCTTTGTGTCAATGTCACTCAGGGCTTTCTCCTGCCGATTATTTTGGTAAAACAATGGTCGCCAACACCCCTGAGAGTGTTAAAATCGGAGTAATTAATGTCGCTATAGGGGGATGTGATATTCGCTTATTCGATAAGGATATCTATCAGGATTACGATTCAACTTATGCTGAAGATTGGTTTACAAAAAAAATTAAGGCTTATGGTGGTAATCCCTACAAACATATGATTGCTCTTGCTAAAAAAGCACAAAAAGATGGTGTAATCAAAGGCATACTTTTGCATCAGGGAGAAACAAACACGGGCGATGAACAATGGCCAATTTACGTCAAAACAATCTACAATAATATCTTGGTGGATCTTTCATTAAATCCTGATGAAGTACCGCTTTTAGCTGGTGAGACTTTGCAAGAAGGAAAAGAAGTGTGTTGTGCCAGCATGAACTCAATAATAGCAACTCTTCCAGAGGTGATTCCAACATCCTATATAATTTCTTCTAAAGGATGTATGGGAACAGATAATGCTCATTTCGATTCGGAAGGATATCGCGAATTAGGAAGAAGATATGCATTAAAAATGTTGTCATTAAAGGGTAATAAAATTGGGTTAAAAGAATAATGACTTAAATAATTACAAATGAGAATTTATATATTGTTTCTACTGCTTACAACTTTGTTTTGTGGCTGTACAAGTTCACCAACTAAAATTAGTGAAAAGCAAAAGTTGATAAATACATTAAAAGCTGTGAAAGGAAAAGGTATTCTTTTCGGGCATCAGGATACATAT
This sequence comes from uncultured Carboxylicivirga sp., assembly GCA_947503525.1. Lineage (GTDB taxonomy): Bacteria > Bacteroidota > Bacteroidia > Bacteroidales > Marinilabiliaceae > Carboxylicivirga. The sequence continues at coordinate 762,038 of CANNEA010000003.1, forward strand.
GCGTATGGATTTACATGGAACGACATTGAAGGTCAATCTGATGTAAAGCGTGTCACGGGTGATTATCCTGCCGTTTTTGGATGGGAGTTGGGTGGCATTGAGAAAGGAGTTAAGGCCAACTTAGATACCGTATCATTTAGCAATATTAGAAAGTATGCAATTAAAGCATTTAAGCAAGGTGGAATTAATACTTTTAGCTGGCATCCGTTTTCTGTAATTGATCGTGTCGATTCATGGAACACTGAAAAACCTGTGGTTGCACACATAAATCCGGGAGGATTATATCATGAAGCCTTTAAGAAAGACCTCGATGCTTTAGCTCAATTCTTAAATAGCGTGGTAACGCCCGAAGGTGTAAAAGTGCCATTTATATTCCGTCCCTGGCATGAAATGGACGGAAGTTGGTTTTGGTGGGGATCTGCAAGCTGCACGCCTGAAGAACTTAAAGAATTATTCAGATTTAGCATTAAATACTTAAGAGAAGAAAAAGGTGTTGACCAAATGCTAGTAGCATACTCACCAGACAGGAATTTTTATACTCTGGAGGAATATCTAAGTTGGTATCCGGGAGATGAGTACATAGACGTTATTGGAATGGATAATTATTACGATTTGTATACTGATGGTTTAGTAAACGAAGCCATTGATAAACTTCACATCATTATTGACTACGCCAATGAGAAAGGTAAGCTAGCAGCTTTTACCGAAACCGGTTACGAAAATATTCCTGATTCAACTTGGTTTATGAGCAAACTTGGTGTTGTTCTTAGTGATAGCATTGTGGCATCAAACATTAGTTATGCACTGGTTTGGCGTAACGATCCACTTAAGCATTTTTTCTTTCCTTATCCGGGACATCCATCAGCTAAATATGCAAAAGAATTATTGGATAAGGAAGAGATGTGGTTGTTAAATGACTTGGTCAAATTTGAAAACAAAGTAGATAATTAAATAAAAGTTCATGATTTCAACTATAAAAATAAGATTCATTTCGTAAGGATATAATAAAACCACATACTTAAGGACTTTATATTCATACAGATGTTTACTTTAATGATAATTTAACTCTTGAAAAAGAAGTTTTGGTTAAAAAGGCCACCAAAGAGTTTAGTAGTGTGTTTATTAACATTTCAGCTAACAGGTTAAGTTGAAATACGACATTTAACTATTCTGCTTCATAAAGATTTAATAATGTTTCAATTCCATTTGAAATAGCATTGCCTAATTGTGGTGAAGCCATAATATAGGAGCTCCCAATAAGTATTGCTTTCGAGTCCAAGTGGTTATACAAGGGAGCGCTATTTCAAATACTAAGGTCTCACAGATATTCGCTCGATTTCATTAGTATGTCAGAAGACTTAATGAGAGAACTTATTCTTTTAATAATGCCATGAAGTTTACATCAAGGGAGCTAATTGTATCCAAAAGTCGCAAATCAATAGTTAACATGAAGAACACAAGCATTAAAAACATTGAGAATTAAAAGTACCTATAGCTAGCATCAATACTTAATTGATAATAAAGGAAATGAAAGCTATTTAATTTTGTAATCTAACGCCTTAAAAAAGCTTTATATCGGTATGAAAATTTATCTGAATTAGAACTAAATGATAATTAATTAATTCAATTTTCAGAAAAAAGAGAAAACTAAAGGCTCTAAAGTCCTAATATAGTGCTTATTCAACATTTGTTAACTATCGATACATAAAACGTTAACAAATTATCACAAGTGTTAAATCTACACTTACTACATTTACTATACTTAGTAGTGTTAGAAAACTCATTTATGTAATGAAGTTTCTAAATATTAAACCTAAAACTTAATCTAACAGTGTGCAACAATATTACTGAACGTAATTATTAATTAAAACCAATTTTATGAATATGAATCTGCGATTTCTAAGTGTTTTCGTAATGCTGGTATTCACCCATATAATGTGGGGGCAGAGCAGAACGATTACAGGAACGGTAACGGATGATGCAAATAGTCCATTACCAGGCGTATCAATTTTAATTCAAGGTACAACACAAGGTACCATATCTGATTTAAATGGTAATTATACCGTCACTGTCCCGGAAGGTAATGTGATTTTGCACTTCACTTTCATCGGCTTTGCCGATCAAAAGATTGATGTAGCAAATCTGACTACGATTAATATTCAAATGTTACCCGATACGGAGGGCTTGGATGAAGTAGTTGTAGTTGGTTATGGAACAATGAAAAAGAGTGACCTCTCAGGTGCCTCAGTCTCGGTTAAAGCTGAAAATTTGAAAACAGCAGGTGTAGCTAATCTTGATATGGCTTTACAAGGACGAGCAGCTGGTGTAACTGTTGTTTCAACATCTGGTCAACCGGGTGGAGCAACAAGTGTACGTGTTAGAGGTCAGAGTACTGTTAATGCTGGTGCAGAACCCCTTTATGTAATTGACGGTGTACCAATGACAGGAACTGCTCCAAATTCTCACGACTTAGGATTGGGCGTACTTGGAAACGCACCATCAACTAGTGTTTCTCCTCTCTCCCGTATTAATCCAAACGATATAGTTTCGATGGAGATATTAAAAGATGCATCTGCAACGGCCATTTATGGTTCACAAGGTGCAGCAGGAGTTATCCTTATTACAACAAAAAGAGGTAAAAAAGGTGATGCGAAATTTGAGTATGATGGATCTTATGGCGTACAAAACCAAAATACTCAACTTGAACTTATGAATCTACGCGAGTTTGCAGAATATAGCAATTCCGTGTCTTCAGAAACAAATGGAAGAGATTCACGGGTAGAGTTTCTTGATCCTTCAATATTGGGTCATGGTACCGATTGGCAAGAATCCATTTTTCAACTGGCACCTGTTCAAAACCACCAGATAGGCATTTCAGGCGGAGGAGATAAAATGAATTATTATGTCTCAGGTGGTTACATGGATCAGGAAGGTACCTTACTTGGAACTGAATTCAAGCGATTCTCTTTTAGAACCAACATGGATACTCAATTAAAAAGTTGGTTGAAAATGGGTGTAAATATTGATTATTCTCAAACAGATGAGCGTATTGGTTTGGCAGATTCTGAAGAAGGTATTATTAGAATTGCTGCCGGCACAACACCTGATATGCCAATTTATAATTTGGATGGAACTTATGCCAGTGTCTTCAGAGAAGGCTCAGCCAGTAGACCTAATGCGATTGGTGCAGCTTTAAACGATGAGAACAGATTAAAACGTCATGCATTTGGATCAACAGTTTTCTTTGATGCAACAATAACCGAAGGTCTGGTACTTCATTCAGAAGGAAATTATCGATTAAATACAACTAAGGCCTCAGTATTTAGGCCTACCATAACTTATGGTAATTGGGAGAGAGCGGTTAACTCAATGAGCTCTCGAATAAATCAATATAATTTCTGGCAGATCAAAAACTATTTAACTTATTCAAAACAAATAGATAAACACAATGGTAGTGTGATGATTGGTCAGGAAGTATGGGAAAATAGCTGGGAAAACCAAAGTGTATTTAATACAAATTTACCAAGTAACGACATTCAGAATCCTGCACTCGGTGATGGTGAGCCACAAATTGGTTATGGATTTGGAAGCGCATCAATGTCTTCAATATTTGGAAGGTTAACCTATAATTATGATGATCGTTACATGTTGACTTATACCTATCGTCGTGATGGTTCATCTAATTTTGGACCGGAAAACAGATGGGCCGGTTTCCATTCATTTGCAGCTTCTTGGCGTTTTAGTAACGAAACCTTTATGGAATGGATGAAACCAGTTGTAACAAACGGTAAATTACGTGTTGGTTGGGGACAAGTTGGTAACCAAAGTATTGGTGGATATAAATGGGGTTCGGGAATTTCCAAAATGGATACTGGCCTTGGCGCCGGTTATCGCCAATCAAATATTGCCAATCCATACATTCAATGGGAAAAGCAAGAACAGCTTAACATAGGTTTAGACTTAAGATTATGGAGCATTGCAGATCTTGTAGTTGAGGTATATGACAAGAATTCTAATGACATGTTAATGCCGCTTCAATTACCATCCTACATGGGAACACGTGGTAATGCTTCCAGTGCCCTTGCAGCACCTTGGGGGAACTACGGAGAAATTAATAATAGAGGGTTAGAAATTTCATTAACCACCCACAACTTTAAGGGAAAATTTGTTTGGGATACTGATTTCCAAATATCATTTAACAGAAACAAATTAGTGGCACTGGATGGTACACCAGCAGCTCATATTGAAGGTTACGGACAGTGGCAAGATGTTGTTTCTCTTACTGAAGTAGGTCAGCCTTTATTTGGTTTTTACGGATATGTCACAGATGGAATCTATCAGAATTTAGATGATTTAGAAAACAGCCCTAGACCAGCTAAATATCCAGCGGATGGTGAACCATTTGATTTTGCCGGGACTACTTATGTTGGAGACCTAAAATACAAAGATATTAGTGGACCGGATGGAAAACCAGATGGTATCATTGATTCACATGACCGCACAACGATAGGTTCTCCAATGCCAGATTTTACTTTTGGTTTTAATAATACATTCTCATATAAAGGTTTCGATTTAAGTATCTTTATAAATGGTTCATATGGTAATGATGTTATGAATTATACAGCTATTAATTTATCTAATATGCAGAGTATATTTTCTAATCAATTAGCATTGGTAACACAAAGAGCAAGATTAGAGCCTATTAATGGTGACTACACAGGTGATTGGTGGACAGATGTAACAAATGTACAGGTTGCTAATCCTTCAACTAATATTCCAAGAGCGGTTGCAAGTAACCCAAATGATAATGATAGAATTTCGGATAGATATATCGAAGACGGATCATTTATTCGCATTAAGAACATTACTCTTGCTTACAACTTCCCTTCAAGATTAACCGAAAAAATAAAACTGTCGAAGGCTAAGATATACACCAGTATCGAAAACCTTTACACCTTCACAAACTATACCGGATTCGATCCTGAGATTGGAGCAAGTACTCAAAGTGCTAATGGTAACGTATTTGGATTGGATAATGGACGTTACCCATCACCGCAAGTCTTTACTGTAGGATTAAATATTTCATTTTAATAAGTATTGTCATGAAGATAAATAATATAAAATTTTTGTTGGTTACCATCCTAATAATGGGGGGTACGATGTCGTGTGAAGACTTTTTGCACCGTCCGGCTGAGGATACTTATACCATTGATAGTTTCTATCAAAACGATGAACAGGTCTATCAGTCCGTAAATTCAATTTACAACTCACCTTGGTTCGATTTTCAACGTGGTTTTATTCAAATTGGAGATGTGTTGGCAGGTAATTATGTGATTTCGGTGGAAGATGCTTATACCAACTTCAACTTAAATAGTTCAGATGCTGAGCTGGCTAATGTTTCAGCTTCTTTATGGTCAGTAAATGCCTATTGTAATGGAGTAATCCAAAATGTAGATGCTAAATCAGGACCAAGTGTCACACAGGAAGCTAAAAACACTGTAAAAGGTGAAGCAATGGTCTGGAAGGCAATGGCATACTTTTATTTAGTACGTTGTTTCGGTGCGGTACCAATTATTCATGATAATGCATCAATAATTGCAAGCAACACTTCAGCTCAACTAAAGCGAAATAAAATAGAAGATGTTTACAAATACATTACTATAATTTTGACTGAAGCTATTGAATTGTTGCCAACTAAAAATGCAAGCGGTAGACTGGATAAGTATAGTGCTTATGGCTTATTATCTAAAGTATATTTAACCAGGTCTGGTTATGGCATGAGCGGAACTCGTAATGAAGATGATTTGGCTAACGCAGCTAAATATGCCAAAATGGTTATTGATGAAAGTGGTAAAGTTTTGAATCCGGAATATGGAGATTTATTCCAGCTTATTGGGAACTATGATGAGGAAGGTTTAATAACCTGGCAATGGACTGTTGGTACTCAATGGACCAGTCAAAATGCAATGCAATCTGACCTAACAATGTCTAATTTTTCAGATGCTGTGAACTCCTGGGGTAACTGGAGGTATTGCACCATAGATTTACAATCAGAATTCGGTGAGAGCGCTGCCAGTTTAACCAGAAATTATCACGACAAACGACGCAAAGCTACAATGATGATGATGGGTGACCATTATGACCATTGGTGGGTAGAATTTGGTGGTTTTGACTATAACTGGGACAACTCTACAGAAGGTAAATACGAAGGTAAGTTAGCTTTTGTTAGTTCAACGGGTTCCGGTTGCGCTAAGCACATTGTAGGGCGTAATGCAGATTCTCAGGCACAAGGATATGGTAACTTAAATACCATGCATACACCCATGAACACACACCTTTTACGATTGGCTGATGTTTATTTAATTTATGCCGAAGCTGTTCTGGGAAATTCATCAAGTACAACAGATGCATCGGCATTGAGGGCCTTAAATTCAGTTCGTAGAAGAGCATTAGGAAGTAGTTATGAAGATGTAACAAGCTTTAACTTTGCTGATATTGATAGAGAAAGGCGTTTAGAATTAGCTATGGAAGGTGACAGATGGTATGATCTTGTAAGACTCCATTATTATAAACCGGAAGAAGCTAAAGCTATAATAGAAGATCAGGAAAGAGGTGGTTGGAATGGGCTTGATGCCTTTTACACCAACAACGATGCTTCCGGTTTAGAGATAAATACACATAAGGTAAGTGTAACAGATGCTGATTTTACACTTCCATTCCCTGAAGTCGACCTTTCATTAAATCCTGGTTTAATGGATGATCCTGTAGACTTTGACTTTGGTTCTATTGGTTATTAATCACAAAAAAGATTCATAGTTATGAAAACAAAATATATAAAAATAGTATCAAAAGCATTCTTACTTATGTTTTTGACAGTAGGATTACTGTTCCAATCATGTGAGGAATATCCGAATGCCTATAAAATAACTGAAGGTGTTCCTAGTGTGAATTATATTCGTTTAACTGATCCTGATAAATCAGATTCTTTGATCGTTAGCGCATCTTTAAACATGACCATTGCATTAATGGGAGATAATCTGACAAGTATTACTGAGATGTGGTTTAATGATAAACAGGCGTATCTGAATAGCAGTTTTATGACCTCAAGTACGGTTATTGTTACTGTCCCAAATGAAATACCAATAACCGTAACAGATAAGATTTATATGGTGGCTGGGAATGATACCGTTACCTATGATTTTAATGTTGTAGTACCTCCACCGGCACCTCGCGGTATGTTATGCGAGTTTGTAGCAGCTGGTGATCAGGCCGTCATTAAGGGTAATTATTTTATCGATGACCCAAATGTTCCATTAGAAGTGATATTCCCAGGCGATATTGCAGCCGAGGTTATTAGTGTTAGTGATGATTATGAGGAAATAGTAGTTGTGGTTCCTGAAGGAACAGGATCTGGCCCTGTCACTGTTAAGAATATTTACGGTTCATCGATGTCTTCATTTTACTTCCGCGATGATAGAAATTATATTCTGGATTGGGATGTTTTGGACGCTGCTGGTGGATGGCGATCTGGAGTTATTGCAAACTCAAACCCTGCAGGCGTTAGCGGTAATTATGTTCGATTTGATGGTGATATGCCTGGTGATGGCACATGGAATGAAGATGCCTTTAGCTTTAACCTTTGGAATTCATCCAATGGAAGACCTGATATACCATTTTACGATGGTGATCTGAATGAAGCAGTTCTTAAGTTTGAAGTGTATGTCGTTGAAGATTGGAAATCAGCTGCATTGCAAATGATTTTTACGCCGTATAGCGTGAGTGGAACCAATAGTTATATTGCCGATAATACAGTTCCACGTGGTTTATGGATGCCATGGGCTTCAACAGGAAGCTATATGACAGAAGGATGGACAACAGTTTCTATTCCAATGTCCGAATTTCATTATACGAATAGTGGTGGCGATGCCGGAAGAACTGTTGAAACAAATGACTTAGGAGGTTTAACTTTTTTCGTTTGGAGTGGTGGAGTTGATGGTGAGGATTGTAGAGTGCACATGTGTATTGATAACATCCGTATTGTACCTATGTAATAATTTATAAAGGAATTAACATGAAAAAAAGATATATAAATTATACCAAATCAGTTTTACTTCTGTCATTGACAGGAGTAATAACAATAAGCTTGCTATTCACTTCGTGTGAAAAAGATGAAAATACACAAAGTACTGCAACTGAGTTGTTGAGTTATGGTCCGATGCCTGTTATGAGAGGTGCAGAATTGCGTTTTATTGGTAATAATCTTCAACAGGTTACTGCAGTGGTTTTACCAAATAGTTTGGAAATAGCCAAATCTGAATTTACAGAGCATAGTAATTCAAGCATCAAGCTAACTGTTCCTCAGGAGGCTGAACCAGGTCAGGTAAAGCTTGTTTCTCCAGATGGTGAGATTATTGCTAAAACACCGATTGGATATGCGGAGCCGATAACATTTGACAGTTTTGCACCTGCATCTGCTAAACCTGGTAGTGAAATCACTATAACTGGAGACTACTTAAACAATGTATATGAAGTAATTTTATCGAACAGAGTAGTTGTAATGGCTAAGGATTTTGTTAGTCATGAACGAAAGGAAATTAAACTGCTTGTACCAGTTGAAGCCCAAACAGGTAAAATCGCAGTATCAGATGGAGCTGAAGATCCGAATATTATTTATTCCAAGTTAGATCTAACGGTTTCTTTGCCGGTTATTGAGAGCATTTCACCAAATCCGCTAAAAGCTGGAGGAAATCTGGTAATTAAAGGAACTGATCTTGATTTAGCTACCAGTATGGTCTTTGGGGGCGATAAAATTGTAACTAAGTTCGAAGAGCAAAGTGAAACGGAAATTACAGTTGTTGTGCCAGTAGATTCTCAGGATGGTAAAGTTACTTTAATGGTAGCTTCTGGTGTAGAAATTGAAGTTGGCGACATTACCCTTGTTGAACCAACAGCAGTCATTGAAGATATGAAAGATTCCTATGGTGTGGATGAGACGGTTGTTATCGATGGTACAGATCTGGATTTGGTAACCACAGCAACATTTACCGGAGCAGAGGATACACCAGTAACGCTAACTGATGGTAAGATAAATCTAAAAGTAACAGCCGCAGCTCAGAGCGGATCAATAACATTGACCACTGCCAATGGCACAACAGTGACTGTTGATGGTTTTGCGACAACCAAGCCCGTAGCAACATTGCCATCTGATGCTACTCCACTGGATGAGCTCAACATTGTGTCGACCTTAGGTAGCCGTGTGAAAACAGTAATGTTTGGTGAGCTTGATGCTGAAGCCACCGCTACCAGCGACGGTTTCAAAGTAATAGTACCACTAGAGGCAGAAACAGGCAGTGTAAGCCTGGTGATGGATAATGGAGAAACAGTTGATGCAGGAAGTATGACCATCAATTCTTATACATTCTGTGCTGTTTCAGAATTCGTGTCGGAAACAACAACAGTTGGTGATTTATTGGAATGCTCTGTTGTTAACGGAGAAAATCTTACCAACGTATTCATTAATGATGCAAATACAGAGTATTTACTAGTAGGAACAGTACTCTATGTTGCAGTTGGTGTTAATGTAGGAGATAATAAATTGACCCTGGTGTCTGGTACAACAAATGTTGACTATACCATTAAAGTTGAAGCATCTGGAATAGTTGAAACTGTTTTATATAACACCCCAACGGAATTGGCCAATTGGAGTGCAAATCATGAGCTGAATATCGACTTTTCTGGTGCTCCTGCAGGTTCTCAAGTGCGAATTAGATACACCAAGACCAACGACTCTCCACAAATGAAAGTATTTGACGGTCACTGGGGTAATGTATTTAATGGCTCAGCAGATGAAAATCCTGAAAATGCAGCTCTTTTAGCGGCTTCCGATTACATCGATCTGCCTATATCCTTGTTCCCTTATAGCGATTGGGGTTACTCAATTATTCTTCAAGGTGATGGCATGATTGTATCTTCCATCTCTTGGGTTTACGACTACTCACCCCCAGTAGCCATTTGGGAAGGTTCAGCCGATGTTTCTGGCTGGAGCACCTCTTTCACAGCTTTGACCTGGGGTGGATACGATTTCAGCGGATTGATGGTTGGACAAACCATGTATGTATACTACACCTCACAAGGTGATGGTGATATGCGTCTTGGTAACGGAAACTGGGCTGCTTTACCTTCTACAATACCGATTGCTATAGAATCGGGTGATGATTCTGGTGACGGAAACATAAAGATAACTGCCGGCACATATAGCGTATCGTTTGTATTGACCGCTGAAGATATCGCATCTATTCAGGATAATGGAGGTTTTGGAGCTTATGGTGGCGACTATACTGTCACAAAAGTGGCACTCAAATAGGTTGATAGGTTTTTCCAACTATTGATTTAATGATAACAATTTAAATATGGTGCGAGGTTGTTTAAATAAACAACCTCGCTCACATTATAAACTACAAGTTTAGAATGGAAAAGAGGGGAAAGCATATTAGGTATATGAGAGAATCAATTATGATATTAGGTCTATTATTTAGTTTATTGTTAGCTTGTTCATCTGATTCAAATGAAGAATTACACGAACCACCAATTTTCAAATCCAGTGTTCCTGAGGATGGCTCTATAAATATACCTGTCGAAACCTCAATTGAAGTAGTTTTTGATGAAGTGATAAGGCTTGCAGACTCTCATGAAATTACCTTAAATGATAATCCTGCTCAGGTAAAAGCCATACAAACCAAACTATTATTTACCCAGGAATTACAAAAAGAAACTAGCTACACAATAATAATTCCTAAAGGTGCTGTTATAAATACCTTTGGAGTTCCTCTTGAGCATGAACAAAAAGTTTCATTTACGACTGAGGAAAATATTGAGATAATAATTACGGATAAACTTGTAAGTAAAAATTCGTCTACTCAGGCGGTGAATGTTTATAATTTCTTAAAAGAGAGCTATGGAATCAAAACACTTTCTTCAACGGTATCGAATGGCGGCTATGATATAAATGAAGCAGAGTGGGTGAAATATCATACCGGCAAATATCCTGCATTTGCCAATATGGATTACATTTTACTGAATTGGTCTCCAGATAATTGGATTGACTATAATAAAATGGACTTCATTAAAGATTGGTGGAGTAATAATGGTTTGGTTGGTGCTTCCTGGCACTGGAATATCCCACCAAATTCATCGATAACGGATATTCGTGAATTTACCTTCAGGTTGGAAAACAGCGATGGGGTTAAAGTGACATTCAAGCCATCAAATGTTGCCATCGATGGTACCTGGGAGAATGAGGTAGCTAAAGCCGATTTTGACGAGTTAATAGCTTACATCAAATTACTTCAAGATGAAAACATCCCCTTAGTATGGCGCCCTTTGCATGAAGCGGCGGGGAATATATATGAATATAATGATGGAAAAGCATGGTTTTGGTGGGGCATGGAAGGTGGAGAAGCATATGTGAGCCTTTGGCGATTTATGTTTGATTACTTCGAAGATAAAGGTGTTAATAACCTTATTTGGGTATGGACCACACAAACTAAAGATCATGATTTTTATCCGGGCGATGACTACGTTGATATCATTGGTAAAGATGTATACAATAATGGTGATGCCACTGATATGGCTGCATTATTTAAATCCATTCAGGAAACCTATCCTAATAAAATGATTACACTAAGTGAATGTGGTAATGTAGCCAATATATCGAAGCAATGGGAGAAAGGGGCTAAGTGGTCTTGGTTTATGCCATGGAACGATCATGAAAGAACAGATGACTTGAATGACGCTGAATTCACAAGTCCGGAACATCAATATGCCAATAAGGACTGGTGGATGGATGCATTTAGTCAGGATAATGTAATTACGCGTGATGAGATGCCAAGTTTGAAATAGGAAGAAATGACAAAGAATAAGATGGAAGTACAAACTGCCATGATTCCGGAACTGGAACAAGAGCTTAGAAGTATATTTGGCTTTTGGAAAGAAAACGCCATTGACAAAGTTAATGGAGGTTTTGTTGCAGAGTTGGATGGAGAAGGAAATTCAAGTGCAGCTCAAGAGAAAGGTGTGGTGTTAAATGCACGTATACTTTGGACCTTTTCTGCAGCATTTAATTTCTCCCATGACAGGTCATATTTAGCTATTGCAGATAGAGCTTTTGAATATCTAAAAACATATTTTTGGGACAAGGCTAACGGGGGATTATTCTGGTCAGTCGACCTAATTGGAAGGCCCAATAACAGAAGAAAACAGGCATATGCTCAAGGCTTTGGTATTTATGGTTTCTCTGAATATTATAAGGCGACTAATAACAAAGAAAGTTTGGATTATGCCATTCAACTCTATAATTTGATCGAGCAGAATTATAGTGATGCACAATATGGTGGATACATTGAAGCTTTAGGGCACAATTGGCAAGTTTTAGAAGATATGCGTTTGAGTGATAAAGATGCCAACGAGCCAAAGTCGATGAATACGCATTTGCACATAATTGAACCTTACACCAATTTATATCGCGTATGGCCTAATAACACCTTAAAAACAAGGATTCAGGAGCAAATAGCAATCTTTCGAGATAAAATCATTGATAACAAGACATACCACTTTAATCTATTCTTTGATATGGATTGGACTGTCAAATCCAGTATAATATCATATGGTCATGATATAGAAGGGGCTTGGTTGTTAACCGAAGCGGCACAGGTTATTAACGATAAAACACTTCTTGCTGAGATGAAACAGCTTTCTTTAAAAATGGTTGATGTTACCATGAATGAAGGCTTTGGTAATGATGGGAGCATATTCTACGAAAAAGAAAATGATCTTTTGGATAAGGATAAACATTGGTGGCCACAAGCTGAAGCCTTAGTGGGATTAATAGATGCTTTTCAAAATTCAACAAATCAAAAATATTTGGAGGCAGCTCATAAGGTTTGGCAATTCATCATTACCAAAATAAAAGATAATACCAATGGAGAATGGTATTGGAAGGTTGATGAAAACAATAATCCCTGTCTGAATTCACCAAAAGTAGGTTTCTGGAAATGTCCTTATCACAACTCAAGAGCAATAATGGAAGTAATTAAAAGAATAAACTCACTATCCTGATTTTCACAATATCGTTCAGGATCAAATTAAAAGATAAGTGATGGCTTCTATAAGAAAGATTTTAATAGTAATAGGCTTTTGGATATTAGCAATATATACGGGTCTGGGTCAGGAGAATTATAACGGTTTCACAACAACGGGGGGCTATTTGTTAGATGCTAATGGTAATCAATTTGTTATGCGTGGGATTAATGTGCCACATGCATGGCATGCCAAACAATCATATATTGCTCTCAACGAAATAGCAAAGCTAAAGGTTAATTGCGTACGAATTGTTTGGGAAAGTCACATACCCCCTCAAGGCCTGGATAGTATTTTGCAAAAATGTATCGACTTGGATATGATTCCTATGATTGAATTGCATGATGCTACAGGAGACACAAGTGCTATAAAATTGTTTAAGTTGGCCCAATACTTTGTCACCGAAGAAATGAAATCCATTATCAAAAAGTATGAGCGTTTTGTACTAATTAATATCGCCAACGAATGGGGCGACAATACTTTAAAAGCAGATTATTGGCGAGATGCATATGCCGATTGTATCTTATTACTAAGGTCACAGGGTATAGAATCAGTTATTGTTATAGATGCTCCTGGTTGGGGACAAAATAGTGGACCTATTCTGACCTACGGTAAGGATCTCATAAAAACAGATCCATTGCATAATTTGCTATTTTCAGTTCATATGTATGGTTCCTGGAATAAGGATAGAAAAATTAAGAATGAATTAAAGAAAGCTCATAGCTTATCTCTTCCTTTGATAGTAGGTGAGTTTGGATATAACTATAATAAGGGTAATAATAATCTGGGATGTAAGGTTAACCATAAGCAAATTTTAAAAACATGTTCTGAACTAAATATAGGATACCTCGCATGGTCATGGACAGGCAATAATCGAGAAAACAATTGGCTTGATTTGGTGGAATACAGCGATTGGAAAACCCTAACGCCTTGGGGTGAAGAAATATTTGACTCTACATTCGGGATTAAAGAAACAGCTATAAAAGCGAGCGTTTTTAATTATTAAGTCATTCGATATGAGGACAACTTCACTCTTAATAGTAGTATTAATGTCAACTGTACTTGGCGCACAGGTAAATATTAATATTGACTTTAATCAGAGCGGAAAACCATATTCAAAATACATTTTTGGTAAGAACAACTCATTGTCTGACAATGAAAACATGCCATTAACTGCCTCGGAATGGACAAGAATTAAAGATGCCGGCATTACCTTGTTTAGAGAAAATGGAGGCAATAACAGCACTAAATACAATTGGCAAAGAAAGCTAGGTAGTCATCCGGATTGGTATAATAACGTATTTGAGCATAATTGGGATTATACTACTCAATCCTTTTTAGACAATTTACCGGAAGATGAAATTCAAATTATGTTTGGATTTCAATTACTTGGTAAAGCAGCCATGAGTAATGCCCATAATTTCGATTCCTGGAGTTATAACCAGTCGCAGTGGTGGGATGGTGTACATCAAAATCTGGCAGGTGGCGGTCAGGTTAATACTTCGGGTGGCGGACAAGCCTTAATCAATGGCAATCCTGACCTTTATCTTGAAGATTGGCCTGCCGAATCAACCACAGGTATTCTCGATCATTGGTTTGGAGAAGGAGGATTGGGATTTGATATTAACAAGTGTCGTTTTTGGTGTATGGATAATGAGCCAGGTATTTGGAATGGTACTCATGATGATGTAGTCGAAGATGACCAAACGATGGAAGAGTATATACAGAAGTACTTTGCAGTAGCCAAGGAAGCGCGTTCCAAATATCCCGATATAAAATTAGTGGGTCCAATACTGGCCAATGAGTGGCAATGGTATAGCTGGCATAATAATTCAATCAATTATAAGGGCAATAATTACAATGCCATGGAATACTTTATCAAGCGCATTGCTGAAGAAGAGGAGCAAAGTGGAGTGCGTTTGCTCGATGTGTTTTCCATACATTTTTATCCCTCTAGTAACAATGTAGAAGAAGTAGTGCAATATCACCGGGTTTTCTTTTACGTAAATTATGAGTACCCTGAAGCCAATGGTGTAAAGAAAGTAAATGGAGGATGGGATAATTCCATTAATAAAGAATTTGTATTTAAACGGGTTCAAAATTGGTTATCTCAATACCTGGGTAACAATCATCAGGTTGAGTTAGCCGTTACTGAAACAGGTGTTAATATTAACGATCCGGATGGTGTTGCTGTTTGGTACGCATCCACCCTTGGTGAATTTATGAAAAATAATGTACTTATTTACACCCCATGGTCATGGCAGGAGTCAATGTGGGAAGTCTTACATCTGTTTTCAAATTCTTCCGAACCCACATATTACCACTCTAATTCATCAAATGAGGAGATTATATCCTGTTATGCCACAGTTAATGAAGTTACTAATAAGGCCACCTGCTTTATTGTAAATAGAGATATTAGCAACACACAAAGTGTAAATATCAATTTAGGAGGAGCGAGAATTGTAAACCAAAACATTAAGGCTCAGGAATTAAATAATCTAAAAATTAGTCAGACTTTTTTTTCATCTAAGAACAACGCCTTGTCGGATAAAGAGATTATTGAAGTCGAAAATACCATTGAAGTTTCGATGAATCCCTTGTCTGTAGTAGCTGTTAATTTTGAGTTCGCTAAAGACAATAATGTTCATGAAAATGAATTTAGCGATGTTAAAATTTTTCCTAATCCAGTTGGTAAAATCAGAAAAGTAAACATTACATCTGAGACGAGCCCAATAGAAGAAGTAGCCGTTTACGATCTTACTGGAAATATGTTAACTGACCTGCTATCTCAACAATTAGAATTAAACTCTAATGATTACCAGTTAAACTTAGGTGCATTACATTCTGGAATATACTTTTTAAGATTAAAGAGAGATGGTATGTATTATGCGCAAAAACTAATTGTAAAAGATTAAACCAACAAAAATAAAGAGGAATGAAATATATCCAATACATAGTTATAGCCTGTCAATTAATCTGTTTTTCATCATGTGCAAAAAATGAACAAGTCGAAAAACCCGCACCAGTATTTAAATCTAGTATCCCGGTTAATAATGCAATTGATGTAATTGTTACCACAGATATTGAAGTAGTATTTGATGAAGTGGTAACATTGGCAACAAACCATGGAATCACCATCAATAATGCCGCAGCAAATGTGAAAGCATCTTTTACAAAATTGATATTTACAGCTGAATTAGTTGGTAATACTACATACAGTATTCATATTCCTAAAGGAGCTGTCATTAATACTTTTGATGTGCACTTAGCTGATGAAATACAATTATCGTTTACAACAAAAGAAGTATATGTGCCGGATGGCACAGATATGGAATTTGTTGCGAATATGGGAGTGGGCTGGAATTTGGGAAACACCCTGGATACAAAAAATAAAGACAAAACCCAATGGGGTAATCCGGAAGCAACCAAGGCACTGATTGATGCAGTTAAAGCAAAAGGATTTAAAACACTAAGAGTACCGGTAACCTGGCAATATAATATGGGTAATGAGCCAGATTACGCCATAGAGCAAAGTTTTTTAGAAAGGGTAGAGGAAGTCGTCAACTATGGTTTAAGTAATGATATGCACGTTATCGTAAATATTCATCATGATGAAGAGTGGTTGATCCCAACATATGCCGAAGTGGCTCGAACAAAAGATCAATTGGGTAAAGTCTGGACGCAAATAGCCAATCAACTTAAAACATACGATAGCAAACTTATATTTGAAACCCTCAACGAAACCCGATTAAAAGGTTCAGCCGAAGAGTGGCAAGGTGGAACAGCTGAGGGCCGTGATTGTATCAATCAGTTTAATCAGGTTGCTGTGGATGCTATCAGGACTTCCGGAGGAAATAATGCAGAACGTTACATAATGGTCTCAACTTATGCGGCGTCCACTGCACAGATTGCGTTGGATGAATTGGAATTACCAACATCAGAAAATTTAATTGTTGCGGTACACACTTACTTTCCATATAAATTCGCATTAGCTAAAACGGATTTCAATACGGAATGGGGCACGGCTCAGGAAAAACTGGAAATGGATGCTGAATTTGATAAATTACTTAACACTTTTATTAACAAAGGTATACCAGTTGTAATGGGAGAGTGGGGTAACCTTAACCATAATAACCTTTCTGAAAGAGTTGAGCATGCCGCATATTACGCTAAAGGATGTTTGAGTCGCGGAATCTGTCCAATTTGGTGGGATAACGGAGCTACTGATATGTTTGGACTTATTAATCGAAATAATAACCAATGGGTTTATCCTGAAATTGCTGATGTAATAGTAGATGCTAATCAAAAGTAAGCTTTTACAATAGGCCTACTGATTATGTCATAAAATGTATCGAAGAAATATCGTTATGATATTTTTTAGATTACATTCTTTATCACTATATAATTCGATTGATTCATGGTGCAAAAGACCTTCTTGAAAAACAAATGAATGCTCCCAGAGCAAGCGCCGGGAACATTCATTTAAACTTAATTAAGACATTGACTATATTCAATTAGAAGAATCTAAGTGGTTGGTGTAATTATTAGTGACTTTATAATCGTAGTCCGGATAATCATATATCGGAATTCGTTGTTCGGTTTCACCAATTGAGTAGCCCCAAATGCTTTCATAATCCAGCATATCTTCGCCAATATCTTCAAGTTGACGAAGATATTCACTTAATGATTTAGATTCAATAATAATCACCTTATCCATTTGTTTCATTAACGGGCTATGTTTACGGGTATGATCCAATTCAAATTCCAATATTCTCCTTCCATAACGCGTAATACCAATGGTCCGGAATGTTAGGCTTTTACCTACTCCCGGTAAATTAAGCACATTCCTGTCGGTACCAAGAAATGGCAAAGTACTTTCCTGCATTAGCTGAGCCATTTCGGTTTCAATGGCGCCTGCGTTATTAGGAAATTCCTTAATTACCGAATAATACTTTTCAGGAATTTTACCAATCACTTTTTCTTCCATCTGCTCCTGAACGGCTCTTTCGTTAGTCGCAAAATTGAAACTATTCTCCATATATCCCTTCACACTAAAGGTATAGTAATTGATAATGCCAATTTCATTCAGGACCTTACGAAGCTTCGATGCATGCCCTCTGCGCGAAGCAGCAGTAATAAATACGTGCTGATTGGTTACTGTCCACCCTGCTGAGTTTAATAGTTTAATGGCCTTATGCGCCTCTGGAGTTACTTCCATTGGTGATTCAAAATGAGTTTGCATAAAAAACTGTTGCACTCCAATTTTGGACGCTTTTTTCTTAAAATCGCCCAATATCTTTACCAGTTCAGGGGTAACTCTTTGTGGCAGATACACAGGTAATCGGCTCCCCAGCCTTATGCGTAAAATATGAGCATATTTTTCACCCTCTGGTTTATTTTTATTGGCCTCAACTTTGTTAGCAGCCATTGTATAGACTCTGTCCAGAATTTTTTCAAGTGATTTATCTGAACTCATCAAAGCATCACCACCAGTAATTAATATATCGCGTAATTGAGAATCCTTCTCAAAATATTCGAGTAAGGTGTCTAATTTATCATCCCAGGATTCCTTTGGTTTTAATTTATCCAGATTAAAATTCAAATTACCTCTCTGGAAATCATACATTCGTTGACACGATGCGCATAAGCCACCACAGGCTCGTCCCATTGTATCAGGAATAAGAATGGCCACTTCAGGGTAACGTCTGTGAATATTGTGATCGTTAGGCAAGTACCAACCGGCTGCATTAGGCTCACCAGGTTTTACTTTATCTTCTTTTTCCCAGGCCACAATATTGCCGTATTCATCAATTAATTTCTGGCTGTAAATGACGTAATAACGAATGGCTAAGTCAGCACCAACCGCAAAATACGGTACCCTCACATGTAATAAGGAAAGGTAATAAGGGTTTACAAAAAATGGAATGCCCTTGGCCTCTGCTTCATACAATACTTTCATCGTATCCGGATCCAACGAATTGTCGAGTAATTCATTTAGTAAATCAGGCGACTTCACCGCAAATTTAAGATGGAATAAGCGATCATCCCACCATTCCAAGGCTTTCAAGTATTTTTGTTCCTGCGATAAGCCTTCAGCAAAAAAGAATTTTTGGTCAGATATTTCGCCCTTATCAATTTTAGAGATGATGACTTTTATAATGCGTTCCTTATTCTCTTCTCTAAGTTTTATAATCCTTGGATCCAGACCGGAACACCATCTATCCATCCATTCTTCAACTTGTTCCTTTGATGGGATATTTCGTTTAAATTCACCGCTGAATTGTCGGAACAACATCAGCATATCCTTAAAAAAATATGGTTTCGCTCCACCCGTTCCGTGGGTTACAGCCAGCCAAATTAAATGAATAGGATTACTTATTGCCAATTCTCCTCTAAGGTTTGGATCCTCAAACTCGCGACCCGCATTGTCGATATAATCCAATATTCGGATAGCAGCAAAATCTTTCCAGCTTAGTTTTTCAAATGCTTCTCTACCGTGTTTTTCACGTTTATAAAAATGATAAGCGTCCTTATTTTTTTTAATTTCTTCCAACACCCAATTCCGTACCCCAACCAATACTTCAGTTTCATTTCTTGCATTTCGCATTATTTCTTCAAGTATCGGGTTTTCTCTCAGTAATTGCCTAAGAAGGATATGAGATTTTACTGAGATAGCAATGTGATCGAGTTTGTGAGGTGAAGTAGTCATAAGGTCTGAATTATGGGATTAGCTCTAACTAAAGATAAGGAATTTATGTGTGAATATCTGTTAATAATTCAAAACTACTAAGTGAGTATTTGTATTATAAGCCTATCAATTCAATTAATAACATCGATTATTAAGTTATTAATAACTAGTAATGCATAAGCATTTTACACATAGGAAGGGCTGAAGATATAAGTTGCATTCCGAATATAGACAACGTTGATAATTTGCGAATAAGTTCAATTAAATGACCAATTTGTGTTTTAATGCTTTACCTATATAGAAACTATTACGCAAGTGTGTTTATACGATCAATATTTGGAGGCGCAAGTAGAAGCTTTTTAATAAACATGTTGTAAAAAAGTTATGTCGCAAACTAAATGAATGCCCCCAGACTAAGCTCCGAAGCATAAAATGACGTTTACCTTGAAAGAATTATATTTCTGCCATAAGGGTTGGATAATAAGATAATATAGGATTAAACTACAAGTAATTGCGAATATCAAACCATTAAGCAATAGGAAAAGAACACAACGAAAATAGCTAATCGACCTGCACGCACGCCGGTGTTTATTAAAGCACAGCTAAAATATGTAAACCCCTTGTTTCCATATAGGATAGTTTTATTAAGGAGTATTACAAATAATCAAAAGTTGGAAATATTGCACTTGAAAGCATTTTATTGTATTTTTATTACAATCAATTACAAATAATTACTTGAAACCTACGTATTGAATCATCTCCACGAATTGATCCATGCAAGGATATAAACAGTGTATTTAGAAAAAAAACTTGACTAAGCGACTAATTTTAGTTGCATGTGTTGTATTAATCAGAAAAGAAGGCAGTTAAATATACAAAATGACTATAACGTAATGTATTAGCTTTTTACAAACTACTTAACCATTCTATGTTTTATGAAAAGCCTCAAGGTGTGGCAGATGGTAATTATGTGAAGACACTTCCGGATAGAGGATGGTTTCAAATCATCAGATGCTACTCTCCAGCAAAGGGCTTCTTTGATAAATCCTGGAGACCAGGTGAGCTTGAATTGGTTAAATAAGACACGAAAAAATTTAAATACAGTAATAATTAGAGCTAAAAACTAGAATCATGAACTTAAAAAAAGCACTTTTAATCTTAGTTCTTTGTGCATTTGGTTTGACAAACTTGCTGGCACAACAAGAATTAAACCGGGAGATACTTCCTATTGTACTCCCTGAACCTGCAACATATACTGAATTAGATTCGAGAGATGCAACACCTCCAGAGCCATTTTTCGTGGAAGCACCAAAGAATGCTCCAAATGTTGTTGTTTTTTTAATTGATGATTTGGGAATGGGAGCTACAACTGCTTTTGGTGGTCCTATTCGGACTCCTACCATGGACAATCTTGCTGCAAATGGGTTACGCTATAATAACTTTAATACGACTGCCCTTTGTTCCCCAACCCGTATGGCAATAAAAACCGGAAGGAACCATCACACTTGTAATACTGGGTCAATTATGGAAACTTCAACTGCATTCCCCGGAAACACTGGATCTTTACCTAGTAGCGTGGCTCCTCTGGCCGAAATGTTACGTTTAAATGGTTATAGCACCGCTGCTTTTGGGAAATGGCATGAAACTGCTGCCTGGGAAACCAGCGTATCCGGCCCTTTTGACAGGTGGCCAACACAACAAGGATTCGATAAATTTTACGGCTTTATTGGCGGAGAAACTGACCAGTGGGCACCACTTATTTACGATGGGCTTACGAAAGTAAATCCACCTAAAACAAAAGGTTATCATTTTACTACAGACATGACTAATCAGGCCATTAACTGGGTGAAAGCACAACAATCAATGACTCCTGATAAGCCATTTTTTGTATACTTCGCAACCGGAGCAGTTCATGCCCCTCACCATGTGTCTAAAGAGTGGTCAGATAAATATAAAGGAGAGTTTGATAAAGGTTGGGATGAAGTAAGAAAGCAATCTACTGCAAATATGATAACCAAAGGTGTAATTCCTGAAAAAACGAAATTAGCACCAAAACCAAAGGATATAAAAGACTGGGATAAGCTCACTAGCGATGAGAAAAAACTATTCGCTCGCCAGGCGGAGGTATTTTCCGGATTCGTAGAAATGACCGATTATGAAATGGGTAGGTTAGTAGAGGCTATTAGAGAAATTGAAGAATTGGATAATACCTTAATTATTTTTATAGCCGGCGATAACGCTACAAGCGCAGAAGGAGGAACTGTTGGAATGTATAACGAAATGACCTATTTCAATGGTGTAAAAGAGGAAGTAGAAGACCTTATTCCATTAATGGATGATTGGGGTTTAAAAAATACTTTTCCGCATATGGCTTCCGGTTGGGCTGTTGCTTTCGATGCGCCATACACCTGGACAAAACAAGTTTGTTCTGATTTAGGAGGTACAAAGACCGGTATGATTGTTCATTACCCGGATGGTGTCAAAGGGAAAAACGAAATGCGAACCCAATTTACTCATGCCATAGATATTGCACCAACCGTATTGGAGGTTGCAGGTTTGCCTGAGCCTAAAGTTGTAAATGGTGTACCACAAACACCTATTGAAGGTACGAGTATGGCTTACACCTTTAATGATGCAAATGCCGCCGAACGTCATACCATTCAGTATTTTGAAATGTTTGGTAACCGCGCACTATATCATAACGGTTGGTATGCCCGAACTATACACAGGGCTCCATGGGAAACAACTAATTTACCTCCTTTGGAAGATGATGTATGGGATTTGTACAATACAAGAGAAGATTTTAGTCTGGTGAATAACCTGGCTGATAAATTCCCAGAAAAGCTAGAGGAAATGAAGGATTTATTTATGGCAGAAGCTGAAAAGTACCATGTATTGCCAATAGATGACCGGGTTATTGAAAGAACAAATGCCGCTATTGCAGGGCGGCCTGATGTTATGGGTGGCAGGACATCTTTAACCTTATATCCAGGAATGCAGGGAATGCTGGAGAATACCTTTATCAACATAAAAAATCGCTCATTTTCAATAACAGCAGACATTGAAGTACAAGATATAGGCACTAAAGGAGTAATTCTTGCTCAAGGTGGCCGCTTTGGAGGCTGGGCGGTATTTATGAAAGATGATAAACCTGCGTTTATTTACAATTGGCTTGGACTGGAGCAATATACTGTGTACAGTGATACTAAGCTTAAAAAAGGAAAGGCAAATATAAAAATTGACTTTGCCTACGATGGAGAAGGCTATGGAAAAGGTGGTGATCTCACTATTTATGTAGATGGAGAATCAGTGGCAACTGGAAGAATTGAAAAAACACAACCCAATATGTTCTCTGCTGATGAAACGGCAGATGTTGGGCTTGACAATCAAACACCTGTGGCCGTAACTGAAGATATTGGTTATGGGCCTGATGAAACAGCTTTTACCGGAGAGATTAAAAAAATTGTCATCGATATTGATTAAATAGCTCACAAGGCAGGAAAAAAATAGGGCAGTAAGGTATTGCTGAAGGTTCTGATTCCAATCATAATTAGTATTGGTGGATAAGTTGGTAATCCTGTTCTGCCCTGTATTTTATACCAATTGCATGACAAAATGCGGTGAATGCCATTTTGCTGTTTGCAATGGTTAATGCCGATACATATTTGAAGAGGCTTTAGGAGAGAAGCGAACTAAAGACGCATTTCAAATAGTAATCGGTATTATACCCTAATACGTTCTGTTTATAAAACTAAACTCTAACTAAGATTTACCGATCATGAAAAATATTGCAACATTCCTTTTATCATTCTTTCTTATTGCAAGCAGTCTTGCCCAGGAAAAACCAAATATTGTTTTAGTTTTCCTCGACAATTTTGGCTACGGAGAACCTGGATTCAATGGAGGGGGTATAACCCGTGGAGCACCAACACCAAAACTCGACAAATTGGCATCAGAAAGTTTACGTTTAACCAATTTTAATGTTGAAGTACAATGTACACCTTCTCGATCGGCAATTATGACTGGTCGTTATGCCATTAGAAGCGGTAACGCAGCCGTTCCTTTGGGAGAAGGCGTTTATGGCTTAGTGCAATGGGAAGTAACCATGGCTGAGATGCTCTCAGATGTTGGCTATGCAACTGGAATGTTTGGCAAGTGGCACTTGGGAAGAACAGAAGGTCGTTTCCCAACCGATCAAGGATTCGATGAATGGTATGGAATACCAAATTCTACTGATGAGTCAGTCTATTCGGAATTGGATGGTTTTGCCGAAAGTGGAGTTGCTGAAACTTTTGTAATGGAGTCAAAAAAAGGCGAAACTCCTAAGAAGGTAAGACCTTATCGCGTAGATTATCGTCCACTAATTGACCGGGACTTAACCGACAAGGCTTTGGATTTTATGGAGCGAAAAGCCAAAGATAAACAACCATTCTTTTTATATCTGCCATATACAGCCACTCACTTTCCAACCATGCCACATCCTGATTATGAAGGAAAAACCGGAAATGGGGCATGGGCTGATTTGCTAACCCAAATTGACGATTACACTGGAGAACTTTTGGCTAAGGTTGATAACTTAGGAATAGCTGAAAATACCATATTTATCTTCACCGCAGATAACGGCCCGGAAGCTTTAGATTTTCAAAATACCAGTTTAACCGTTGAAACAGCAATTAATGGCTCAGCCGGCCCTTGGAGAAGTACTTTGTTTTCAAGTTTTGAAGGAGCCTTACGTGTTCCTTTTGTTATACGTTGGCCCAATAAAATTCAAGCAGGTTCAGAAAGTGATGAAATTGTGCATGCCATGGATTTATTCCCAACTTTTGCTGCTATAACAGGAGGTAAAGTCCCTCAAGACCGTGAAATAGATGGTATTGAAATGTCTGATTTCTTTTTAGGAAAAAAACAAGAGTCTGGTCGTGAAGGATTTGTTGTTTATATGGGTAGGGAAATTTTTGCTGTAAAATGGAGGAACTGGAAATTACATTTTAAAGAGCAAAGTGCTTGGAATGGTAAATTAGACACTTATACCATGCCAAGAGTCTATAACCTCTATTCTGATCCTCAGGAGAAAAACAATGTACTTTTCCCTAACACTTGGGTTCCCAAAGCTGCGCTGGAACAGTTAACAGAACATATGGTTTCTTTAAAAAAGCGTCCAGCCATTATGATGGGGCAAAAAGACCCTTATAAACCAGCGAATTAATCGGCTTATTTAAAATTTAATGCTATGAGTTCAAATAAACTTATAATACTTCTTGTGCTTGGTGTATTTACGTTCACCCTTGGATATGCTCAAGAAAAAAAGGATAATACAGGAACCAATCCGGCCAACTTTACCTACGATACCAGGTTTTATTCTGAAATGGCAAAGTTACCTGATTCAAAAAGCTCCTACCTTACCAATATTCTTGAGTTTCGATGGCCATTAGGGAGGGATGTAGCGAAAACAGCTGGTGTAGAAAACGAAAATCTGGTTTACGATTTAGGGAAGAAATTTGGTACAAGAATGCGTTTTAGGTACAGAGACCTTAACATTGCAACTCCAGGAGAAGGAATATTTGATAATTCCAATGTATCGGGAATTGAAGATATTGATATGCGGGTGTTATGGATGGCTTATGGAAGTAAAAAAGTCAATTTTACCCGGTTTGGAAACAACATTTAATACCGAAAGCCATGATGCCTTAAGGTTTAATGCCAATGTATTAGCGCCAACATTATTTGCAGTTTTTCCAGGACTATTGGGTAAAGGCAGCCTTTTTGTACCAAGGTATCAATATTTATTCAATGTTGATGGAGGCGCTGCCAATAGTATTAATCGCAGTCTGCTTGATTTATATTTTGTATGGTTGCTAGGTAAAGGAGCCAACTGGCTTATTATTGATCCACAAATTGTGGTAGACCACGATTATAACACCTTTCCAACAATAGCTGAAGTCGATTATGGTTTAATGATTAAGGCTTTACCGGGTGCTAGTGTTTATATTAGACCTTGATTTGGGATAGGCGGCGATCGACCATACGATTGGAATTTTGAAGGTGGACTTAAGTTCACGCTTCTCGCCTGAACTCTTGGATTAAATGTTTAAAGTATTCCTGGATTTTAAAAACAGTTTCATATTAAATCACTAGACATTAGTTACAATAAAGGGGTGGACCAACACAATCCTACATTAACAAAAGACTCAAAGAAGAAAGATTGTAAGTTGACACCTATATTAACATCTTAAAAATAATAAAAGCCATCAAATCAATGATTTGATGGCTTTTATGTGATCCCGGCAGGACTCGAACCTGCAACCTCTGCGGCCGTAACGCAGTGCTCTATCCAATTAAGCTACGGAACCGTTTCATTGAGTATTTTTCTCAAATGCGGTGCAAATAAAACCAAATTGAATTAATTACGCAAATTCAACAATAACTTTGTTTGCACCATATTTCTATGTCCTTAATAATGACTATTGACCGTCGCCCGATTCTTTTACCTTTCCTCCGGTATTTTCCTTTTTCTCTACTTTATCCGGATTACCATGATAATAAACTGTACCACCTGAACCTGCTGTTGCAGTTAATTTGTCATTTACCGTAATTTCCACATTACTTCCCAAGGTAGATTTTACAATAGCTTCAGAACTCTCTAAAGGATAACTTAAGTATTTACCACCAGTTCCTATATTCACTTCCTGTACCTTGCAAGTACCTGATAACTCTGTTCGCGATGCTGAACCCGATACTTCTATGGCGTTAACATCCACATCCAGTTCAATACTTGAATCAGTACCAGCTCTAATTTTTAATTTATCGGCATATATGGTATTGTCCGCATCAATGCTGGCACCAGAGCCTGCTTCAATCTCTCTAATGGTTTTATACGTTACATATACCTGAACAGCCATGTCCTTGTATATCTTAGTTTTCATCTTCACATTTAACTGACGGCTTTTTAATTCGGTAACCACATCCGTTAAATTCCCATTACGTATGCGAACTTCAACAGATTCTTTACTTCCTTCAATTAAGGTGACATTAATACCTTTGCTAGCTTTAACTCTATCGAACGAACCCATTTTACGTACCTGGTTTTGTTCGTTGGCAGTTTTTTCTTCCTCTTCCTGAGCATTTACCCCAAATATGATAAACATTGATAGTAGGAGTGTGCTGAAAATCTTCATGTGCTTAAGTTTATGTGTCTTAAAATTAATAATACGAATCTATCAAAAACTATGCAAATAATTCTTTAAGTTCGTTTTTACTGATATCTTTTAATGGATTGTTTGTTGTAATAAATGTATCGGCCAACTCTAACTTCCTCTCTTGCAGCTTTAAAATCTTCTCTTCAATGCTTTCAGTGGAGATAAATTTATATACAAAAACATTTTTCGTTTGCCCGATACGATGAGCTCTGTTGATGGCTTGTGATTCTGCAGCGGGATTCCACCAGGGATTGAGCACAAATACATAATCTGCTTCAACTAAATTAAGTCCAACACCACCTGCCTTCAGCGAAATTAAAAACACCCTACAATCTTCATTTTTAGTGAAATCACTGATCGCCTTCTGTCGATTTGTAGTTGAACCAATTAATTTAGAATACTTTATCTTTTTAAGGTTAAGATCTTTCTCTATAAGCTCAAGGTCTTTTACAAAAGATGAAAATATGAGCACCTTGTGTTTTTCACTAATTACATTATCCAGTTTCTCAAATATCTGTTGATATTTACCAGATGTACCAGCATAACTTTCATCAACCAGGCTAGGGTGATTGGCTATTTGTCTTAATTTTGTGAGGGCCTTTAATGCCAATATGGCATTTTTATTTACCCCTGTTTGCTCTATGGCTTTCAGCAATTCATTTCTTATTCCGGACTTCTCCCTTTCGTAAAACTTTTGCTGATCCTCAGTCATATCGCAAAGAAGCACCTGTTCTGTGACAGGAGGTAGTTCTTTAGCTACCATTTCTTTTGTTCGCCGAAGTATAAATGGTGTAATTATCTGACGAAGTTTTAGCTCCTTTTCTTCACTTTTTTTCTTCTCAATTGGTCCGGCATAATGGTTCTTAAAAAAGTTAAGGTTGCCAAGCAAGCCATTATTTACAAAATTCATTTGAGCCCATAAGTCCACCAAAGCATTTTCTATCGGCGTACCCGTCAATACCAATTTATTATCACATTGTAAGGAAGAAATGGCCTGATATATCTTTGATCCGGGATTTTTAATATTCTGACTCTCATCACAAATCACATAATGAAACCTGTAATTTTTAAGATACTCAATATCATTTCGAACCACACCATAACTACTAAGTACGATATGATAATGTCTTAATATTTGACCTATATCTTTCGACTTCACACGGTTAGTTCCAGTATAGAGATAAATCTTCAGGGATGGCGCAAATTTTTTAATTTCATTGGCCCAGTTATGTACCAGCGAAGTTGGCATAACAATAAGACTTGCCGGCAAATTACTTTTATTAAAACCACTTATCTTTTTGTCGAACATTGACAGTTGCTCAGTCGGGGTATTGGGTTCATTTCTAGCATCATCTTCAGAATTGTATTGAGCCAGCAGCATTGAAATGGTCTGTATAGTTTTTCCCAGTCCCATATCATCAGCTAAAATACCCCCAAACTTATTCTTATTTAGCAATTGCATCCATGAATAACCTTCTTGCTGATAATGACGTAATTCGGCATTTAATCCCTCAGGCGAATCCAATACTAAAGTTTTATCTTCATTAACTAATTCTTCAACTCGCTTATACCAATCCGGAGAAACATCTTTTAGTTTATCTTTTTCCAAGAGGTTAAAATGCATTTTGTCCAATTGCATTTTATCGCCTTTTACTTCCACAAAATGCATTAAGTCCGTAAAGCGACTAAACCATTCCAACGGAATAATAAAATGCTCGCCATTCGGGAGTATGTATTCTCTGTTTCCTTTTAAAATATTCTGTCTTATTTTATGGAAAGGAATCTTAAATTCTCCAATAACAATTACAGCATTTATATCAAACCAATCATTATCTTCGGTATAAGCAACTGTAAGTTTAACTTTCCCGGTATAGAAGACTTCATCAAAACCGGATTGACTTATCAGAATATTACTCTGTAGAAGGGCAGCACTGTTTGTATTTAGCCATTCTACCATTGAACTAATTTGATCCGTAGCAAATGCATCTATATGTTCCGGTTGATATTGAGATTCACCAACTTGTTTCAGTCCATATTGCTTAAGTGTGTTTACAACCTCACCTTCTTTGTATTTATCCCGTTTCAATCGATAAAAAGTATACTCTCTCTTGTTTTTCAGCATATCAACAAAAACAGATGATTTTGTTCCAGCTAAGTATTCTTTATTATCGTATTTAAATTTTAAGGTCAATACCGGATTATGCGCCAGATCCTTTTCCAGAGACAATATGGCTTTCATATCCACCTTTTTATCCTCAATATCAAAGCCAATGGCTTCGACCTTATGGTTCCGAATACTCGTTTTTACAAAAGTGGACATGTAAGTTTTAACGCTAAGCAACTTTACCAACACATGATTAACCCTTAAAAAAGGTTTGAACTTTTTACTATCTATATTTTCAAAACGAAATAGACGATTGTTGATGATGAAATTGGCCGGTTGTGAAGTTAATTCAATTAACTCGCGATTGGTTAAACCCATAGTTTGCTCACCCTTCATTATTTTAAGGGTGTATTTTAATCCAGTATGATCCAGCGTAAATGAAAAAATGGCTTCATCGAAAGTCGCATTTACCTTAATCTGATCAGAATTGTATATCCGGCTATATTTAGGATTTTTGTAATATATAGGCGTTCCGTCCAGAGCTAATATTTCAAGAGCCTTCGATATTTTTTTATCGATAAATGGTCTGATATGGTCTTCAGCATATTTAGGATCGAGCTTGTCGAAAAAGAGTTTTAAAGTTTTCTGTTTTGAGAACTGTTTGAAAAGATTTTGCTCATTAACCTCAGATAATAATTTTACGACTTCCTTCTGCGCTTCGGTAAACTGAAACTGATTACTCTTAAAATGATCGATAGTAACCTGCTCATTAAGACCTAAATAATTCTCCTGTCCACTTTCAGCAAAATAAGGAATTAAGGTTAATCCAATGTTTCTTTTTTCTGTAATAACAGCTACAAACTGCTCCATAAACACCTTTAAACTAATTGTTTTGTATTCTAACTTCTTATGTATAGAACCAACAAAGATAACAGCTTTATTAGAGCTATAAGCGATTAATAAACTTTAAAAAAATCTAATTAAGCCTTTAAGCAATTATTCCAATCGAACTTTTTGGCCTATTAATCGTCTACTACACATACAGAAATTGATTGAAAAAACACATTAATGAAACATCTTATCATATTTGCACATCCATCAACAAATAGCTTTAGTTATAAATTAAAAGATGCTTTAAAAGCGGATAGCATTAAAAAAGGGTGGGAGTGCACCATTCGTGATCTTTACGAAATGAAGTTTGATCCGGTTCTTTGGCCATCGGAGTTAGCCCAATTAAAAAAGGGTGAAACCGATGAAAGCATAAAAAAGGAACAAGAGTTGGTTAAAGCTGCAGATATTATAAGTGTGGTTTATCCATTGTGGTGGGCAGGTTTTCCTGCCATATTAAAAGGATACATTGATAGAGTACTGGCTTATGGTTTTGCCTACAAGGCCGATGAAAATGGCATAGTAGGTCAGTTAGGCAATAAGAAAGTGTACTTGTTTACATCAATGGGTAATACTTTGGAACAATATGAACAAAAGGGACTTCTTGAGGCATTTAAGAAGATTCAAGGCGGCGAGGTATTTGAGTTTTGTGGAATGGAGGTTAAAAACCATCAATTCTTCCCTGAAATACCTTCGGCAAGCAATGAAATTATTGAACAACACATAAATGAAGCCTTATCCATTTTTGAGCCTAAAGTATCACCCCTTGCAAATTAAAACTTATCTTATTGATATTCATGCATTATCATCCTATTTCTTGATGATATATTGAGGTTGTATCTCAACTATTATAAATTTTACTTCAGGCTGTTGCCATTTTTGTTTTAATGCCAAGTAAATATTTTTAATTTTGCAGCGAATTTAAAAGTATAACAGGAATGTTTGAGAATCTGAGTGAAAGGCTCGAGAGGTCGTTTAAGTTGATAAAGGGTGAAAGTAAAATCACCGAACTAAATATAGCCGAAACTTTAAAAGATGTACGTCGCGCCCTTTTGGACGCCGATGTTAACTATAAAACAGCTAAACAATTTACCGAAACAGTTAGGGAAAAGGCAATGGGACAGAATGTTCTGACTGCCGTTAAACCTGGCGAAATGATGGTAAAATTAGTTCACGACGAGCTGGCCATTTTAATGGGAGGGGAGAAGGTTGATATCAACCTTGATGGTAACCCTGCTATTATTCTTATCGCAGGTCTTCAGGGATCGGGTAAAACTACTTTTACCGGTAAGTTGGCCAACCTGTTAAAAACTAAGAAAAGTAAAAATCCTCTTTTGGTGGCAGGTGATGTCTATCGTCCTGCTGCGATCAACCAGCTGCAAGTGCTTGGTGAGCAAATAGGGGCTAAAGTATATACTGAAGAAGGCAGTAAAGATCCTGTTAAAATTGCCAAAGACGGTGTTAAAGAGGCCAAAAAAGGTGCTCATGACGTTGTTATCATTGATACCGCAGGTCGTTTAGCCGTTGACGAGCAGATGATGGACGAGATCTCTGCTGTTAAAAAGGCGGTTAATCCTGACGAGATTCTGTTTGTTGTGGATTCCATGACCGGACAGGATGCTGTTAATACGGCTAAAGAATTTAACGATCGCTTAGACTTTAACGGAGTTGTATTAACCAAGCTTGATGGTGATACACGTGGTGGTGCCGCTTTATCAATTCGAAGTGTTGTTGACAAGCCAATTAAGTTTGTTGGTACGGGTGAAAAAATGGATGCGCTTGATGTATTCCACCCTAGTCGTATGGCTGACCGTATCTTGGGTATGGGTGATATTGTATCACTTGTAGAACGTGCACAGGAACAGTTTGACGAAGAAGAAGCTCGCAAACTTCAAAAGAAGATTGCCAAGAACCAATTCAACTTTGATGATTTCCTAAAGCAGATTCAGCAAATCAAAAAGATGGGTAACCTGAAAGATTTAGCTGGAATGATTCCGGGAATGGGTAAAATGCTTAAGAACATTGATTTTGATGATGACGCCTTCAAAGGAATTGAAGCCATTATTCGCTCAATGACCCCAAGCGAGCGCGATCAACCATCAATCATCAATGGTAG
The DNA here is from genome assembly GCA_947503525.1 of uncultured Carboxylicivirga sp. GTDB lineage: Bacteria > Bacteroidota > Bacteroidia > Bacteroidales > Marinilabiliaceae > Carboxylicivirga. The sequence continues at coordinate 794,164 of CANNEA010000003.1, forward strand.
TCGTAAAAAGCGTATTGCTGCTGGAAGTGGTTCTTCAATTCAGGAAGTTAACCGTTTAATCAAGCAATTCGACGATACCCGTAAGGTGATGAAAATGATGACCACAGGGAATAAGATGAGTAAAATGATGGGTAAAATGCCAATGGGTGGCCGTCGATAAATAAAGAACTTAAGGAAGCACTATCGTGCTTCTTTTTTATATAACCCGGATAAAATCAACGCCATGCAATTAATTGATGGAAAAGCAACTTCTAAAGAAGTTCGTCTTGAAATAGCAGAAGAAGTTAAAAAATTAAAAGCTGCGGGTGGTAAAACACCTCATTTAGCCGCCATATTAGTTGGCCATGATGGTGGTAGCGAATCATATGTAGCTGGTAAAATGAGAGCTTGCGAAGAAGTAGGTTTCAAATCTAGCTTGATTCGATACGAAGACAATGTGACTCAGGAAGAACTATTGGCTAAAGTTGAAGAGCTAAATAATGATTCTGACATTGATGGTTTTATCGTTCAATTACCATTACCCAAACATATATCAGAAGATAAGGTTACTGAAACCATCGATCCTAAAAAGGATGTTGATGGCTTCCATCCTGTAAATGTTGGTCGAATGACCATTGGTATGCCGGCTTTTATTTCAGCTACGCCACAAGGCATAATGGAGCTATTAAAGCGCTATAAAGTAGATACATCAGGTAAAAATGTAGTTGTGATTGGCCGCAGTAATATTGTAGGTCGTCCTATGAGTGTTTTATTGTCTCAGAAGGGAAATCCTGGTGATGCTACGGTTACTGTTACACATAGCCGAACAAAAAACTTAAAAGAAGTTTGTCTTCAGGCCGACATCATTATTGCAGCTATTGGTTCGCCTGGTTTTGTTAAAGGTGATATGGTTAAAGAAGGTGCTGTTGTAATTGATGTAGGTACAACTCGTGTGCCTGCAACAGATACTAAATCAGGCTGGCGTTTAAAAGGTGATGTTTTATTTGATGAAGTGGCTCCTAAATGCTCATTTATTACTCCTGTTCCTGGTGGAGTAGGACCAATGACCATTACTTCATTAATCATCAATACGCTTAAATCGGCTAAGAAAGAGATTTATAAATAAAAGCTAATAGCTTAAATGTTTAAGGATCGCATGTTTATAAATAATACTTATAAACATGCGATCCTTTTATATTAATACCATCAGCCAACAGAGATAAGCATCTTTTAATTTGGTTGATGCTGAGGACGAAGCAGATCCATAACCGTTTTTACAGGGTTAAATGTGCTAATAGGTACTTCCACAAAAAATGTAATCCAATTGGCCATTGCACCATTCCACAAACCCGGCAATTCAAGGGCCTTTAAGGACTTACCATTTTGGGTTTTCTCAGATATAAAACCTGTACTAGGATCGATAAACTGATGAAGATCAAACTTCTTACCTTCATAATTCTTTATGTAACAAACCAGATCAACAGGATTGAAGTGAGAACTGTTATTTAAAATAGTCTGCTGTGCATCATTTTCCGGATCTATCTGCGCACCTTCAACAATCTGTAAACTCGTACTTCCATCACTTTGCTTTACCCAGAAAGGTCCGCCACCCGGCTCACCTTCATTTTTCACCATTCCACATACGCGAATTGGTCGGTCAAGCCTGTTTTTTAAGTATGTGATTTGCTCATTTTGTTCGCTTCCTTCAATGGCAACAGGCACTTCAAGTTGTAATTGATCAGCCAGAAAACGCATGCCTTCGTTTATACCTGATTGAATAACTTCAGACTCTGTACTGTCAAGCTTCTTAAGTATATCGAATATAACAGACTTCTTTTGTAACAATAAGCCTGCTAATGCCTTTTTATACTGAACTGTATCTTCCTGTAAATGATCCGGAACCACATTATCAATATTCTTAATAAAGATAAGCTCGTTTTGCATATCATTAAGATTTTCGATTAATGCTCCATGTCCGCCTGGTCGAAACAATAATTCTCCTTCTTCCGTTCTAAACGGCGTATTATCCGGATTAGCGGCAATAGTATCAGTTGATGACTTTTGAAAGGAAAATCCAATGTCGTATTTTAGTTTGTACCTTTCTTCATACGAACTCAATACCTTATCAAGAATTTCTTTAAACTTCGATTGATGCTCGGGACTCACGGTAAAATGTACTTTACCTTTTTGATTTTTATCCTGTGCATATTTAGCGGTTTCACGCAAGTGCTCTTCAACAGGCGTAATACTTTTATCACCTTCTTTATGAAATTGCAAAAGCCCTTTTGGTAATTTGCCATAATTCATTCCATCCTCATGTAACAAATGATGAATTAAAGTATGAATTTGGTCGGCATTTGAATTATCTACCTTAGCCTGCAAGCAAGCGACTAATTCAGTATGGAAGGCAAAATCCTTAAGTCGCGCTGCAAAATCAGCATATGGTTTGTTCGTAAGCATATCCTTACGTGATTCGGGCTCAGCTTGTATAAACTCAAAAAGAGCTTTAAACATACGTGTCGCAGCACCGGAAGCAGGCACAAATTTAGCTACATCAATATTTTCTTCAACTGCTTTGTCGAAAATTTCAATATAGTTTTTCAATTCATTGGGAGATAAATCCTGAATACCATCACCAATCAAAGCTGCCTTTTGAAGGTTAGCGTATGGAAATCCTTTTACAAAATTCGCCAGCTGATTTAATACCTTATCTGCACTTATTCCCTTTGTTTCTAATTGCTTATAATCTGAATCTGTAAACATATATTGGATTTAATAATATTAAGAAGTAATCGTAGATATAAATATAATAAAATGTTGTTGCTCTCGGTACTGCAATGATGCGGATTTTCATCAAAACCTAAATTAAAATATATAGCGTTAGAATATTATACTATTTTATCCCAATGGTCTATTAGTCTATAATTCAAACCTTTAGAATTATTTTACGTTAAAAAAAAATAATATATTCGAACAAAATTTAAATCAATTAAATACTTAATAAACGTTTTATGAAGAAACTCTTCATTGGTGCTGCTCTGTTAATTAGTAGCTTAAGTGCATACGCTGAAGGTTATCAAGTCAATTTACAAGGTAATCGACAAACAGGGATGGGGCACACAGGTACAGGACTTTTAATGGGTGCATCAAGCCTTCATTTCAATCCTGGCGCTCTTGGATTTATGGAAAGTAAATACGAATTTTCTCTTGGAGCCAGTTTTATATTCTCCAATAATACATTTCAGAAACAAGGACCTTCTCTATACGAAGCGAAATCAGATAATCCTATGGGAACACCATTCTATTTTTATGGTGCCACCAAACTTACGGATAAAATGGTTTTTGGCCTATCCGTAACCACTCCGTTTGGAAACTCATTAAGCTGGGGAAAGGAATGGGACGGTCGCTTCTTAATTCAGGACATTTCGTTACGAGCTATTTTTATTCAGCCAACCATTGCGTATAAAATAAACGACAAGTTTGGTGTTGGGGTTGGATTTGTAGCAGTAAACGGTGATGTTGAATTAAACAAAGCTTTACCATTAACAGATCAGGGTGGAGTAGAAGGTAATGTAAATATTGCCGGTAATACCTGGGCTTTCGGGTTTAATGCGGGACTTACTTATAAAGCCAATGAAACGCTTACACTTGGATTAAATTACCGTTCAGAGGTAATGGTTAAACTTGAAGGTGGCGATGCTACTTTTAACACGCCAAAATCTTTAAATACTTCAAGTGCATTTCCTAAAAATAATAAGTTTGATGCCCAGTTACCTATGCCATACAACATTACATTTGGTGCTGGTTTTCAGGCTAGTGAAAAATTATTATTGGCATTGGATCTACAATATGTGGGATGGTCAGCTTACAAAACACTGGATTTTGATTTTGAGCAAAACACGCCTTCTTTACAAGATTCAGAGAATGTTAGAAACTTTGAAAACACTATGATCTATCGTCTTGGTGCTGAGTATGAACTAAAAGAAAATGTGCAGTTAAGGGCTGGTATTTATTATGATACTACACCTATTCCAGAAGATCTTTTAACACCTGAAACACCTGGAACCAATAAAACAGGTATATCAGCCGGATTCACATGGGGAATTACTGAAAAAATGGATTTAGATGGTTCACTTCTATATATCCATGGTCAGAAGAGAGAAGATGGTTATGCACCATCTAATTTCTATGGAACCTATTCAACTAATGCTATTATTCCAGGTATTGGTTTAACATACTCATTCTAAAACATTAAAGAAATGATAAGAAAATATATATCACATTTTGCACTGTTATTATCTGCTTTATTGTTATGGCAGTGTGAACCGAATATTGATTCGTTTCAACCTTCCAATGGTACAGCGGATTTTTCAAGTTTTGTAACCATTGGCGATTCTTATACCGCAGGCTATACTGATGGAGCATTAAGCCAATACGGACAAATGAATAGCTTTAGTGCCATAATGGCAAAACAATTAATGTCGGTTGGAACCACTGAGTTTAAACAACCTCTGATTCCGGAAGGTAAAAGTATTGGTTCAGCCGGTAATGCAAGTCTTATTTTGTATGAAACAGGCATTCCAAGTATTCCTGTGGCTCCTTTGGCTCAGCCCGGTAATATCGAATTACTTACAGATCCAAGTACATGGATCAATGGTCAATACCACAATATAGGTGTTCCGGGTGCTAAATCATTTCATTTATTGGCTCCTGAATATGGTAATCCTGCATTAGGTGCTGGTAATTTCAACCCCTTTTATGCACGCTTTGCTTCCCAGCCTGGAGTATCATCCATGTTGACAGATGCCATGGCGAATACACCAACATTTTTTAATCTTTGGTTAGCGGGGAATGATGTTTTATCCTACGCCTTATCTGGTGGTCAGGGTAATGTTGGTGGAACTGGAACCAATGATATCACAGATGAAGCTACATTTACATTTGCCATTAATACACTTCTTACCAACTTATCAGCTGGTGGAGCTAAAGGTGTAATAGGTAATATTCCGGATATTGAAGCAATTCCATACATTAGTTACATCCAATATGATGCCTTGGAACTAACAGCTGATTTAGCAGCTCAAATGAATGCAGCATATGCTGCTTATAATGCTGGAGCAGCAGCAAACGGACTTCCTACTATGGATTTTAAAGAAGGAAGAAATGCTTTTGTTATTGCAGATCCAACATATCCGATTGCTCAAATGAGACAAGCCTTACCTGGTGAGAAAATTTTAATAAGTGCTCTTGCAGGTATCCAAAGTGAAGACCGTTGGGGTTCGGCTACGCCAATTCCAAATACGCACACATTACACATCCAGACACCTCCTTTTAATTCTGTTAACCAGGTTGAAAACATTAAGAGTGCAATAGTATCATTCAACGCAATTCTTAAGGCTCAGGCGGATGCCCATGGTGTAGCATTTGCTGATATTAATGCTTTAATGGAAGATTTAAAGGACGGTTACGTCATAGATGGTCATACTTATACTACAGCCTTTATTACAGGTGGTATCTTTTCATTAGATGGCATTCATTCGACAGCTCGTGGCTCAGCAATTATTGCCAATAGTTTTATTGAAGCTATTAATAATAAATATGGTGCACAAGTACCAAAAGCAAACGTCAATGATTACATAACAGTTGAATTTCCATAGTACCCGAATTCAACATTAAATATAGAAGGAGGGAACATTTCCCTCCTTTTTTGTGTTATATTGCCGTTAACGATTTTCTCTCACTAAAAAATACCTTTTGTTTGCCTATTGTAATTTCTGCGAAAAAGCACATGATAACTGGAAAGTTGATAATTCAAAACTAAGCTATTTTATAACCGATAGATGGGGAGGAAGTTCTAAATCACCATATGAAGAACTGAATATGGGAATGAGCGTTGGTGACTGTGTTGATGACGTACTTTACAATCGCCTATTGGTTGCCCGACATTCCAGCTTACCACTTAGCCGTTTTGTATTTGCTAGTCAAATTCATGGTGATAATATTGAAATCATTTCTGAAAGTCAATTAAGTGAAGACTCCTATAGCGTAATAAAAGAAACGGATGGATTAATTACAGCAGATAAAAACATTGCTTTAATCATATTAGCAGCCGATTGTGTTCCGGTGCTCTTATATGATGAAGTTACAGGAGTAGTTGGTGCTTTTCATGCCGGATGGCGTGGTTTAACAAACCATATCGTTGTGAAAGGATTGCAAAAGATGAAAGATAACTTTGCTTGTAATGAAGACGATATACAGGCCTTTATCGGGCCATCTATCGGTAAGTGCTGTTATGAGATTAAAGGAAAGGTCATTAAAGCCATTGAAGATAACATACCTCAATATTCCGAGGCCCTTGGGCAAAAGGAAACCAAAACCTATCTTGACCTTAAAAAGGGAATTGAATTGCAATTGAAATCCAAAGGTGTAAGGCCAAAAAATATTTCAATTTCATCGGATTGTACTAAATGTAATTCAGACACCTATTTTTCATACCGGGCTGAAAAGGAAACCGGAAGATTTTGTGCAGGCATAGCACTTTGGGGTTAATTACTTGTTATAACTCTCTTTAAATAATTCAATATAATTTTCAAGACCGGCCTGCAGGCTCTTAATGAAGGGATGCTGAGGATTTATTTCTGTTTGTTCAATTTGTCTTAGCGGAAGAATTCTTGGAGTTGTTCCGGTAATAAAAGCTGCATCAATATCATTAATTTGCTCTTTGGATAATGCTTCATAATTGAAAGCAATGCCTTTATCCTTTATCAGCTCAATTACTTTTCCGCGAATAATTCCTGATAAAACCATGTTATCAGCTGCTGTAATTACTGTGTCGCCTTTTATAAAAAAGAGATTACTTCTACTTCCTTCAGTTAATAAGCCATCTTTGTTAACCAGAAGCGTTTCATAAACGTGCTTTTCATCAAGAATAGAATTGGCCTGTCCACGTACCTTGGTGTTATATATCTTTGCACTCGGATCGGTACGCACAGCCTCTTGAAAACAAGCTACAACACCACCTTCAATATCCTTTATTTCAGGATAATTAACCTTGATATAATGCACCAAAAATTGCCTTTCGCCTGATTTACTTATTCGAAAATCTATTTTAATGTTACCATTGGCAATGGTATTGGCCGCTACGAGTGTATTTATAGCACGCTTAATTTGCGAATTACTCTTATTTATTTCTTCACCTGATACATTCGCACTTTGTGCAAATCGTTTTAAATGGTCTTCAAGAAACAGAGGAACAGAGTCTTCCACCCGAAAAACCTCATATACACTAAGCTCATCCAAATCCGGCTCACTATTAAAGAAGTTAACCGATTTTAGAGTTCTGTCTTTAAAAAAATATTGCCCATCAATAGATGTGTGCATACTTTAGGTCTGAAATTTTCGGATTGAAAAGATAGGAAAAAAAATGCGATCAAGCTCTCATTAGTAACTGTGTATGTGTTATTTTTTTTGAATTTTATTCAATTGCTTCAATATGCTCTTTGCTCGGTTAACTTCACCTTTGCTACCGTAAGGAATTAAGTTTTCTAAAACAGCTTTTAATTCCGGGATCAATTCAGGATATTCCTCACACAAATTGTAAAGTATCATCATACAGTGAGCCTTTACAGCTATTGGAATTTCTTGCATCTGGAGCCATTCAAAACATGAATCAAGCAAACTACCACTGGCCAATTCACTAAGATCGTGCTGAGCTAAAATTCTACAATAATGTCGCTTAATGCTGTGATTTTTAACGTGAGGCGCTTTTTCGGCAATCCTTGTGAGATAAGGCAGGATGGCTTCTTTTTTATAGTCATGGACCATATCAATAATATAAGCTGATCGCCAGGCTATTTTTTCATCCGCACTATCATTCAACTCAAACAAAATTTTAATGTCTGATTCCGATTCCGAAACCTGCCTAGCAAACTCCTTAAATCCACCTGACAACCATCTGTCAACCAGAATTATTTCGATTTGTTTTTTGCGTTCTTCAATATTGTCAGTTGTTGTCATCGAAACAAAGATATATGACAGCACTGGAATTTTAATCTACTTTTTAATAACTTTTATTTCTTGATTAACCTAAATCGATAAGGCAACGCCATCAAATAATGTACTTAACAGCAGTGCAGCAATACTGATGGCTTTAAAAAGTATTATTATGAAACAGCTTCTTATTCTCATCGCGTTCTTATTCTTACTTGGTATTGATTCCTTAATGGCGCAATCGAAAAAAGAATTACAAGACCATAATGATTTATTAAAGCAACAGCTCTTATTCCTGAAGTCACAAAATGATTCGATGAATCAGAAAATCATTCTAAGTGATTATTTCATTAAACATTTTAGGGAAACCTATTTACCAGTCAACAGTAATCCCTCACTGGCTTATACACAATACTATCTGGATTCCTTATTAACAATTAAGCCGGAAGAAGAGCCTGTTAAGTCCAGTACTGATTCCTTACTTATTCTGAGAGATTCCTTAATGGAGTTTCAACAAATGTATGATACTTTAAAGTTTGAAAATAAGGTTTTCCGTGATATTCTAGGGATTTTAATTGATGAAAAGAATTACCCTCGATCAGAAGAAGATTTCATGGGAGAGTGGCAGTTTTTTATCAATCCCATTTTTATCAAGCAGGATTCACTATATAGAGGATTGGTTACGTATAGTCGCATGAATTTATCAGATGATATTCTGAAAGGAATGATCAAGCAGATTACATTTATGGAAGACGAATTGGCTAACATCCTTTATTACGATGGTAACAATGAAAAATGCTTTTTTGAGGTTAATAATTTTTCAAAAACAAATACCTATTCGATTCACTTTGATAGAAAAGATGAAATTAATATTGAACTAATGGTAACGCATCTTCCTAACGGCATTCAGGTATCGTACCAAAGTGAAAACAACAAAAATAAAGACCTTTTTTATTTAGGTTATATGAAACGATAAGAGGTTTATTTATATTCGGGAAAAATTTATTGTATGACCCGTATTTTGACGAGTGTGTTCATCACACTTCTGACAATATCAGTATCGGCAGCTAAAACCTTAAGCCCCGATGCTAAAATCTCATTATTAACCTGTTCTCCAAGCAGTAACGATCTGTATACAATATATGGTCACAGTGCGCTAAGAGTTAATGATGGTTTAAACAATCTTGATGTTGTTTTTAACTATGGCACTTTTGATTTTAGTACACCTAATTTCTACCTAAAGTTTGCCAATGGTAATTTGAATTACTTTTTAGCTGCACGGAGTTATAATAGTTTTTTAAGAAGTTACTTTAATAATGAACAAAACGTATGGGAGCAGGAAATAAATCTTACGCCAAAAGAAAAGCAGGCTTTATTTGATGCCTTGGTTACTAATGCCAAAAAGGAAAATATGTATTATCGATATGATTTCTTTTTCGATAATTGCGCAACTCGAATACGTGACATTGTTTTTGACAATATAGATGGGGATATTACTTATCGTGATTCAACAGAAACTATACGTTCCTTTCGTACTTATATACATGAATACGAGGCTGAAATGCCATGGGTATTGGAAGGTTTAGACTTGCTTCTGGGAATGAAAACCGATAACGATGCCTATATCTTTGATCAAATGTTTCTTCCGGATTACATGATGCTTTATTTTGGTAAAGCAAGCATAGTAAAAGATGGTGAGAACAGAAACATGATAAAAGAGATGAAGCCTTTGCTTAGGTTTGATGATGTTGAAACTAAGCAAACCATTGTAACTCCATCCTTATTTTTCTGGTGTTTGCTCGCTCTAAGCCTTGTTCTATTATTTTTTGAGGTTAAAAAATGGGAAAAGCCAATATTGATCATCAACCGTATTTTATATATACTTACCGGATTAGTTGGACTTCTTATTGTCTTTCTATGGTTCCTTAGCAGACATGATGTAACTGGTGAAAACCTGAATATTTTATGGGCATTTCCACTTAATATTATTTTGGCCTTTCTACCTGTTAAAACGCTAAAAACTAAGGCAATTAAAATTATATATATCATATCATTGGCCTTACTCTTATCCATTCCATTACTATGGTTTGCATGGCCTCAGCATTTGCCTCCAATGGTATTTCCTTTGTCAATCTTATTGTTTATACGCCAGGCATATATGTATAAATACCTATATAAATAACACCGTAATCGAACATTTTATATCATAAGCTGTTTTCATCAATAAACCACATTGATGAAAACAGCTTTTTTCTTTATATTTCTTCTTTTGGCATCGGTTTCAAACACTAATGCACAAAACATTGAGCATGTTAATGCTCAGCAGTTACTTAATCGGATTGAGACACCTAGTGATACGATGTATGTTGTCAATTTTTGGGCTACCTGGTGCGCACCATGTGTTGAAGAATTACCAATATTTGATAGTGGGGAACTTTCCACCAACCATGCGCCGTTGAAAATTTTATTGGTTAGTCTAGACTTTAAAAATCAACTAAGTGGCCTGCAAAAATTCATAGACAAAAAACACATTACTGAGCAGGTACTTTGGATGAATGAAAAAAATCCGAATGCCTGGATAGATTTGGTGGATGAGAGATGGACAGGTGCTATTCCAGCCACCAAGTTGTACTATAATAACAATCAAATTTTCCATGAAGGAGAGCTAAATACCAGCCAATTAACAGAAATGATTCAATCTATTCAATAACTATTTAAACTTAACATGATGAAAAAGTACTTTTTAACTCTGATTCTTTCAACACTTGTTTTAACAGGATTTGCACAGCTTAAAGTGGGAGATAAGGCTCCGGATTTTAACCTATTAAATACCGATGGTAAAATGATAGCGTTAAGTGATTATAACAGTCAGGAAGGCGTGATTGTAATATTTACTTGTAATCATTGTCCATATGCCAAATACAACGAACAACGAATGAAAGATTTGCATAAGCATTATGCAAAGAAAAAATTTCCGGTAGTAGCTATTAATCCTAATGATTCAGCTGCCTATAAAACAGATGGATTTTCCTATATGGTAGCCAAAAATTATCAGTTCCCATACTTGTTAGACGACAAAGGTGTGTACAAACAATATGGCGCCACTAAAACTCCACATGTCTTTCTATTGGAAAAAAAGGCTGATCAATTTAATGTGGCCTACATTGGAGCTATTGATGATAGTCCACAGGATGCAGCCGATGTTGGTGAAAAATATTTAGAAATGGCAATTAAGGCAATTAAAGATGGAAAAACGCCAAAATACACAACAACAAAAGCAATTGGCTGCGGAATCAAACCTTTTAAGTAACTTATTCACCTAATTTTCGTTCAAATATTTCATCAGATTAGTTGAAAATATTATTTTTGTTCCGAATGAGTGGAATAGTGAGATTATGAGATTATTGCTGAAAACATGTATTGCAGTAGTAGTCGGAGCGACGATATGGGGGAGTACTGCATTTTTTTATCCAATGACAGATTCATTTGGTAGTGACTTTACACCCCCAAAAAACAAACCAAGTTCTTTTCGAGTATCCAATTTCTTTTCACAAGATGAAGAATTTGATTATCTAGACAAACAGATAAATCGCTTTATTCGTCGTGAACATATCGTTGGTGCTTCAGTGGCTGTAGCCAAAGATGGCCAGTTGGTGTATGCCAAGGGTTTTGGTTATGCCGATAAAGAAGCCCAGAGCAATGTTGAGCCGCATCATTTATTTCGCGTTGCCAGTGTATCAAAATTAATAACGGCTGTTGGTGTAATGAAATTACATGAGCAAGGTCGTATTCAACTGGATGATAAAGTATTTGGACCGGAAGGCATTTTGAATGATTCGCTCTATTTGAATTATAGGGATAAAAGGGTAGAACAAATTACGGTTCGACACTTACTTGACCATAGCGGTGGCTGGACAACCCGATGGGGTGATCAGATGTTTATGCCAACCATTATTTCACGATCGCTTAAAAAACCATTACCGGTAAACGAATCCGATATCATTCAATTTGTTCTGAAAAAACGTCTGCATTTTACTCCGGGACAATCTTCCTATTATTCTAATTTAGGTTATATGGTACTTGGGCAGGTTATTGCCAAGGTCTCAGGATTGGAATATGAGCAATATATTAAAACCAATGTTTTATACCCTCTTGGTATATATGATATGCAGATTGGTGGAAGTCATATGAACGAACGTGTTGAGTCGGAAGTAAAGTATTACGAGCCCGAAAACACGTATTATGTAGACGACTATAGTGGAACGGGAGAACAAGTGCTCAGAACCTATGGTGGAAACGATATGCATACCTTGGGTGCCGCTGGCGGATGGATCTCATCTACAACTGACCTAATGAAACTTATGTTAGCAATAGATGGTTTTGAAACTTTTCCAAATCTACTAAGCGACGAAAGCATTGAAACCATGACAACACCATTACGTGCAGGATATAGTCCATTAGGATGGCGCAGAATAAAGTCAAACTCATGGGTAAGAACTGGAACTTTGGCAGGCACATCAGCATTAATGGTGCGCAAACATGATGGCATATCATATGTAGTATTAACCAATACCGGTAATTGGAAAGGTCCGGCACTAGCCACTGATATTACAAATGTACTGGAACGTGGTTTGCGTAAGGTAAAAAATTGGCCTGAACAGAATCTGTTTGAATTAGATAATACCTGGGCATCTACACGTCGTCGTCCACAAGTCATTTACTAATTCGGTATATCTTTACCGAAATATATGTTTTGTTTTTCCCATCTAATTAACAACAACAAAGCTTTTGCGATTGACGGCCTTTAAAAGGTCCTAATTATTGTTAACTACAAACAATCATTAACTATTTTGTCCTTGCAGGATGATTGCTGAAAAAATGATCTTCTAATATTTCAATTTATCCTGTCCCTAATGCAATGGTAATTTTTAGGATTGCTAAATGGTTTCGCTAAAAATTGCTGAATTTGAATTAATGAATAAATCTCAGACAATTGGTTTGATTCGCAACAGGTATTAACTTATTCAATAAATGTAGAAATGTAGAATACCGGAACAATACTCATAAAGATTGTATTTATTTAAAGATGCAAATAGCGTTTTAATATGGGTGCGTGCATTGAATTACGAACTATATTTCTAAATATATTATATGAATACATATTTCATTTTAATTCCTTAAAGCACAATATAATATCTTTGTCCTATATTTGATATTATGTTATTTTTATATATTATAATTGTGTAGTGAAAATATGCACTTATGTGTTACGAAAACGCATAAATGCTATTAACCCGAGGAAAGACTAACCTCACACAATTAAAATTGAAAGAAATTAAACTAACATATTACCGTATTATAGATGACAAATACGTTGTCAAGCTAGGTAATGGATTTGAATTTGCATTTAATCAGGAAAGACAAGCTAAAGCATTCTTAAATAAAACTTCTAGATTTCTTACAGAACAACTGAGTTTTATTAATCACATTTATTCAAGTGTGTTTCTTACCTATCGACAAAACTATCTATTGTTTGCTCCCAACTCTGGGAAACGTCAAGCAGAAATATTTCAAGCTGAAAGAATTATTAACGATCAATGCTCTAGGATTTCAGAATCATTGAATAAAGCTGTATGGATGTCAAATACAAGAAATGGAAACTATATAGTTTTTAGTGCTTTCTATTTCTGTGTTTCAGCATTAAGAACTGTTTGCAGTGAATTGAATCTACTTGTACAAAGGCAAAAACTTACAACTCTTAAATATCAAATAGTTAATTACCACAATGAAATTAATCTGATTGAAAGAGGTTTAAACGAGTTTGAACAACTTAAGGCAGTACGCGTGTTTGAGCGTGCCCGTCTTGATGATTTAGAAAGTATACAATTAAGTAAGGTAGTCTAGCGGCTACCTTTTTCTATTAATAAAAGACTCAGAAGTCTGAAAAGATTGGAGGTGTTAAATATGAATGGAAAATCTATACATATAAGTAAAATATGGCGAGGTGCTGTTATAGCACTCCGTATTAATGGTGTGAGAAATGTCGTATGGTATCATGTTGATTATGTTACTAATGAGTTTCTTGACTTAACAGCAATACATAATGGTATGAATTACCAGTATAGAAAATTTGACAGATACATCTGGATTAGAGAATAAAAAAAAGAGGGGTTTTCTCCCCTCTTTTAGTTGGCTTGTCAATACGCCCAGAACTTCAAAAAACGTATGTAATGGATTTAGAACCAAGTATATTAGATAATGGACTCGTAAAAATGCCTTGTTTATCGGTATCCCCCACGGCTGTTACAGCCTATACCAGAATAATGGATATGAGTGGAAACTTTAAGACTTGGAATAAAGGAATTAAACCACCCTGCGAGAATAGGGAAAAAGGATTCATTTCAAAAAAGGGTCAAAAAGCTTTAGAACGTGCCGTGTATTGGTTCTTGTACTCCGTAGATAAACAGATAGTGAATACCGGTAAAGGAAAAGAGAAAATTACATTTCTAACCCTTACCTTACCAAGTAAGCAAGTTCATACAGATAAGGAAATTAAAGACAAATGTTTAAAACAGTTCCTTACTGAGATAAGAGCAAATTATGAAGTAGATAAATTCATTTGGAAGGCTGAGAAGCAAGCTCAAGGGCAATTGCATTTCCATATTCTACTTGATAAGTTCCTCCCAGTTATAGAAGTACGTGAAAGATGGAATAGAATTATTAATAAACTTGGCTACGTCTATGAGTATTCCAAGAAAATGAACCGTTTGGAGTGGTCAGAATATCGTGATATGCGCTTAAAAGAGATAAAAGGGAAACCAACTGAAATTCAGAAAAAGCGCATTTCTCAAGCATATAAAAAAGGTATTAATGAAAGGTGGACAAACCCCAACACTATTGATATTGAGAATCTTCGAAAGGTTGGAAATGTAGCCGCTTACATTTCAAAGTATATGTCAAAAGAACATAAAGGCGTAGCAAAGGAAAAATTAAAAGTAGATGGTCGCATTTGGTTTTCATCTCAGGCGGTTTCCAGAATGAAAAATTTACTGCTGGTCTCTGCGGATGATCACTCATGTATTCAAGAATTTGCAGATATGCTTTCAATGTATCAACAAACTAGTAAAGTATATGAGGGTGAACATGCTATTATGCTAGGTGTGCCTATTGACCAGTTGAAAAATAAAGGCTTTAAGACTATTCCCGATGAATTCGAGGAACATTGCAAAGTCATTTTTGAAAGAGAAAAGAATATTAAACTATTTGAAAATCAAGTCAAACCGTGCATTGGATTAAAAGAAGAATTAATAGTCTTTGGAAAACAAAGACGAATCGAAATACTAGAAAAAAGAGAAAAGATAAAGATTCAAACTCTTGGAAAACAAATAACTCTAAACCTATGAAAATCATTATTGAATTTAGAAGTCAGAAAATTGAGACTAACGAACAAATGATCTACGATTTTATTGTTTGGTGTATGGAAAATGGGAAACACATCTCCCCTAAAGCTTTTGGTTTATGGATTATAGATATGGTTGAAAACTAACATGCTGCATCGGCATAGATTCCCCCCCCCTCCCTATTGTTTTATTTAGTGCAATGAGATTGATATAAATAAATTGGTAAGGGAATTCAGTTAGGAAACTATCATGCTGCTTCTACTGGCTGAGTTCCCGAACGAACTCAAATTATATCAATGTTATCAACAAATAAAATTTAGAAAAATGACTGAGGGACCCTCTGGGATACAGTTATTTTTTAAAGGCGAAGCCCAACTAAAAACAGTCTTATGGAACTTACAAATAAGGACATACAATTATTCTATACATGTTGCCATGTAACTGCAAAAAGTAGAATAGACGAAATAAAGAAAGCTCTACGTTTACCAAAACATAGAAAGCGGATATTGATTAATCATTTAGCCAAATATGAAGGTCTTACAATAGACGAATGTAAACAGGTCTTAAGGCTATATACCATGCCTAAAACAGGTTAAAAAGCGAAAGAAACCGAAAAAGAACTAAACATTTGTAAAGTTTCCGAAATGCGCCCCTCGTGGGTGCTTTTTTTTTGCTCATGCTTTAAAGAAAAATAAACGAAAAACGAAAAGCATGAAAATTAAAAGTTTTACAGGTCAAACCGAAATTGATGGACTGAGAGTTCACAAGCCTGTTGTCGGAATTGTGATTAAGGCTGATGGAGCATTAGCTAATGAAACAATTGAGATCAAGCGATTGAATCAGAATACTGGTGCAAACGAAAGTATTTGTGCACGTACCAAAGTTGTTGATTTAGCGGAAATTGCAGCGCAAAAGTTAGGTTTCTTTATGATCTCTGCTGCTGAATCTATTGCATTTATTGCCATTGCTGACGGTGGATTAAAATTAGATACAGACAAGTATCTGGAAATTGAAATGGGTACCCTTACTGCTGCTCGTAATTACGAGGTTTATGGTTTGGAAGATAACAACCTACAGGAAAAAGGATTTGCTTATCAACGTTTTACAATCCCTGCTGGTGAAACTTTGAAAAAGTACATGGTAGGTGAAAATGAATTGCTTGCAATCCCTGTAGCTGGTTTAATCGGATTAAAAGTATGGGCGAAAGATGGTGTTACCATGGAATACAACCCTACTGAGTTAAAGGCAATCATGAACCTTGAAAACGATGTTGTCAAAACGGGTACGGATTTGGTTCATGGATTCGGAAACTATTTCCTTGTGAATATCGATGATATTCAAGAGTTAGAGCTTGAAACTTCAGGCGTGACTTACCAATTTTTCATGATTGATAAACGATAAGGAGGGCGAATCATGGGATTATTTAAAAAAGTATTTGGTAAAAAAGGATTCTTCGACCGCATAGGACGAGGAATTGATAAAGCTACTGGCGGTTTAGGTTCTAAAGTGTTGAAAGTGGCAAAAAGTGCTATCCCCGCTGTTGCAGGTGTTGCCCTCGCTCCTATTACTGGTGGCTTATCACTTGGTACGTTATTACCAGTTGCTAGTAAGGCTTTGAAAGCCATTGGTGATAGCAAGGTCGGCAAAATTGTCGATGCTGCTGTAAGAGATGGCGTTGTAAAGGTCGATAAGATTGACCAAACACTTAAAAAAGTGGGTGTTAACGTTGGAAAAGATGTTGTCAATCATATTGGAAACTCTGTAAGTGCTGCTGTAAGTCAGGAAACTGGAATTAAAGTTCCCGTAATGGCTTCAACTTCTAGTGTGCCTAGTCGTGATGTGCTTGACCCATCGGGCGATTATAAAAGTAATTGGATGTCTAAAATTAAAGCGAAAGCTATGCAAGTATGGGATTTTGCAAAAAAGAACAAAGTGGCTTTTGGAATTGGTGTTCTTGTAATTGGTGCAGGATATGTTGTATACCGTGTATTCGGTGGTAAAAAGTGGAGGGTTTAATCATGTATCAAAGAAACTATGGAAATAACCGTAACTACAACCGTGGTTATGGTAATGGTTACCGCAACCAACCAAGGAAAAAGTCAGGTTGTAAATTAGGTCAGGACAAAAAACAACGTCCTTGTATTACTGGATGGAATAAGTCTAAAGCCCGTGGCTTTATGTCCTTTGTGGCGATTCCTTGTAACAACTTTAAAACCAAGTCTAAGAATTCGGACAAGTGGGTTGTTACTGCTCAGTTTCCTGATGGTAAGAAAACGTTTACAGGATTTTACAATACTGTAACCAAAAAGCTTACTATTCCTGATTTGCAAATGGTTGCTAACCCTGCTAAGGATTATTTCGGAACATACGTTAAACGTAGATAAAGCATTATGAAATTCATTGGTAAAATAATGAGAGGAATCGAAAGCCTAGAAATAGGCTTTCGTTTTATACGCTCTCTGGAAAAAGGATTAAAGGCTTTTAAGGCTGAGTTTGAAGGTAAAAAAGAAAGTGAGGTAACAAATGAAGAATCTTAAATGGTATCATTGGCTTTTGATTGCAATTACAATCATTGCTCTACCATTCGGGGCTGTGTTTGTTCTCCCCTTCTTTAAGGATAAGTTAAAAGACTTTCTGCCTGTCGGTGGTTCTGATCGTGTTCGTGGAATGCGAAATAAAAATCCTTTCAATCTTCGAATAAGTAATAATGATTGGAATGGGAAAATATACCAGGACAAAAAGGATAATGAGTTCGAAGAATTTGAAAGCATTGAATATGGTTTACGTGCCGGATTGATAAATTGTCGAACCCATGTAGGTAGAGGAAAAGACACGATACGAAAGTTAATGCATACTCTATCTCCATCACATGAAAATCCTACGGATGGTTTTATTGACTTCATTGTTGAGAAGTCTGGTATTGACCCAGATCTAAAGATTGAATGGGATAAGGAAACTGCTTTTGCAATTGCTGCTCCTATCGTTCGGTTTGAAAGTGAATACAAATTGACTCGTAATAAATTCAATGAGGTATGGGAAATGTTATAAAGTTCCTTAAGAAATGGTGGTGGTTATTACTGCTGCCATTTTTGTTACTGCTAAAACCATTTAGGTTTATTACAAATAATTGGAGGTCTGGAAGTGTTGGGGATAATCAGTTAATTGATATTGCTGATGCAGTGCATAACACAATGCTGGATTGGGGAACTAAAGAAGATAAATTATTTGAATTGTTGAGTTCCTTAAATGCTCATAATCTGAAAAAGGTATATAGGTATTTCGGTGTTAGGAATTATGGAATTAATGGTAGGTCTTTCGGTTTGGGATATCAATACGATTTATTTGAATGGTTTGGTGCAGAACTTAATAGAAAAGAAAAAGCCCAAATGCGTGAATTATGGGCCAAAACAGGTATGGAGCTTAATTTTTAGACTTGCCGCGTCTATATCCTAAGTAATATGTAATAGACGGTAGAACTAAAAATATTGCAATTATTAAAAGAAGCTCTCCCCCTGATATAAATAATAATGACATGATTAAATTTTTTAGTGAATTATTAACTAGTACAACAATAATAAGCATTTTTTCAGATGAAACAATATTGCAAGTATTTACAGAATTCAAGAATCTTCTTATTGTCGTTGCTGTTCGTGCTGTCTGGGCTGTTTGTGAATGGCTGTACAGACGAATTTTTAAAATTAGAGGAAATGAAACAAGATAAACAGTTTGGTCTGATGACCAAAAACACGTTTGAAGATATTGCCGAAAAGCATTTCGGTGTTGATCGTGTGGACGTAAAAGAAAAAGTAAAAACTGTACACGTTTATAAAACTGAATACGGTTTTGGTGAAGGTGAAAAGAGTTTTCCTCTTCTACCCGAGAATGATGGTAAATTGTATTACTTATCAAAAATGGTTATTAGTGGTTATGTTATCGGCCGTGATGATGGTGCACAGAACTATTTGTTTGGCTCGATGTATTTCGAAGATAAGGTAAAAGCCAACAGAGTTTACATGGATCAAAATGAATCTGATAACTTGGGTGAAATAATGGAACAAACTGTAATTAATCCAATTGATAACCCTAAGTACTATACTGAGACTGGTCAATTTCGGTACTACGATTATAAACTAACTGATATAATTCGTAATGAAGTGCGCTTAAAAATGGGAAGACCAGAACCAAATGAAGCTTTTCGAGCAGATAATTATATACATGGATTATGTATTGATATGATTTATTTGGAAGCCCAAGTATATTAATAAAAAAAACCCGTTCTGATTAGGACGGGTTTTGCTTTATTACAATGGTTTAAATAATTTCTGCACTTTTGCGAAATTCTTTGATCTTATTTATCTCATTAGGATATTTTTCATCGAATAAACGAATAATTTGATCCAACCTTTCTTCTGTACCCTTAAATATAGAATTATTTGTATTTACTATGCAATTAATTATTTTAGATAATGTATACTCATATGCCCACTCATAATTCATCCTATGCTCTAATATTAGCTTTCGAGTTAACTCCTGTAACGCTAATTTATATTGCTTATTAGTCATTGCTAATTCGTAGGTTTGCTTTAAATCAATTCTTTTAAGTTTATATTCTAATAAAGTGGAATTATTTTGAAGAGTTCTAATTTTGACAGTAAGATCTTTTCTGATGCTAGAAAGCTCTTTACTAACAGATTCCTTAAATAAATGAATAGTATTCGATAAGTTATTATTATGAGAATTTAGTAAATTCTGATAGTTATTAGATTCAGTCTTAATCTCCTTCCTAATTTCACTAAAATCATTCTTAATTTCTACATTAAGTTTATCCTTAAGATTTTGAAAATCAGTATTTATTTCGCCCATCCTATCAATAGCAGCTTCGTAGATGCCATCATTCTTTTTTCTAATAATTTGAAGCTCAACGTCGACTATTTCTGCTACATCCTCCTTGATTTCTGCCCTAATGTTCTGTTCAATATTATTAATTCTGGATTCATTTTGATCTAATATGTCAGTTACTTTTTTAGAATTAAACCACCATGTACTTCCGTACACGGCAAATAAAGCCGTTCCTATTGCACTAAGTGCCCAATAAATTGTATTTAATATCTTTGAGTTACTTTCTTTCTGATTCTCGTAAAGCAATTTATAAGCCGCTGCTTCTGATAAATCAATTTTATCTTCATGAACAGCAATTTTTTTATTGGTCGTACTGTCGTTTGTGGTAAAGGAAACTAAGAAAAATCCTAGAAGAATGATTACTAGCGAATATTTCAACATAACAAATATGATATTATAATTTATATACTAATATCGACAATAATAGTTTGTTAATTACTTTGAATCGTATTATTTGTATAAATTATAAATAAGGTAATTTTTTCTTATTGATAAGGGGTTGTGTAATGCCGCGTACTGTTTTGCACCTTTAATTATGGGGTCTACAGGCTAAATAATGTCAAACATTTGATATTATGTTATTTTTATATGTGCATTTTATTATCATATATATCCTCAACAATATACTTGGTAAACCAATCCTCCCCATAAAGCACCCTGAGCATTAACCTTCGGAGTATATCAAAAAAAAGGCCAGTCGAAAGACCAGCCTTTAATATATTTTAATGCCCTGGAATTCTACTGTCCTAGATCGTCAAGCTTAGCTTTAACTTCGTTATACTTATCCATTTTCTCGAATCGGTAGTACAAACCTTTTAAAGTTTCCAATACAGCAGCTTCAGATGGCTGTACTTCATGAGCTTTTTCCATATATGGTAATGATTGCTCCCAGAAACCATTGGCAACTTTCATAGCCGCATCATAGTCTTTTGTACTGGTCATGTCATTAGCAATATTTTGCTGCTCTACCCCTTTATTATAATATATAACACCAATGTTATACAATGAATTAAAGAAAGCATCATCAATTGCCAAACATTGCTCATAGTTAGTGATAGCCTTGTCCTTATCAACATTCTCGAATAATACACCACGTGCATAATAGAATGAAGGATTTTGTGGATCTTGCTCAATAGCTGTATTCAAATACTCCAAAGCAGCATCATTTTGCTTACTATCCAGATAATACTGAATTAAGCTCGTTAAAATACGCTCATCTTCAGGGTAAACTTCAAAACCTTTTTTAAGGTTATCCGCCATTTTAACCGAATCTCCTGTTGCATCAAACACCTGGTCTAAAAGTAATACTGCATCACCACCACCATATTTCATATCAATGGCTTTGTTAAAGTATTCTTCTGATTTCTCCCAGTTCTTAGCGTTATAAGCAGCTAAAGCACAGTTGTAAAGGATACTTGTATCAACACCTGCAGCTTCTGCCTGAAACATTGCTAAGTCATTAATATACAATACGTTTTCAAAAGCAAATAAAGCTTTGTTAAAATCTTCAGTATTAAATCCTTCAATACCTGAATTAGTTAGATCAGGTTTGAAAAATGTTAACTGCAATTTGATTTCCTTTTCGTATTTACCAATGCCTTTACCTTTAGCATCTCCTTTTTGATCTAATTCAATTGCCTTTTTATAATAATCTACAGCCTTCTTGATACCTTCAGTATCATTTCCATTTTTGTATAATTCAGTATATACCTTCGCTGCAATAATATAAGTCTTAGGCCAGCCTACTGTCTTTTCATGTTCTAAAGCTAAATCAATTGCTTCTTTAGCAGCATCAAAATCGTTAGTACCTAAATATGAACTAGCAGCAGATACCTTTCCTTTTTGTGCAAACGCCGTAGTTATTCCTAAAATTAAGATTGCAAATAGTGCGACTCTTTTCATTTCAAAAAAGTTTTAGTTTATTCTTTATCGTAATTTATACTCTCTATTTATTCATTTGTTTCATCATTATCCGAAGTTTCTGCGGTTGGAGCTTCATTAATAGTTTCATCCACTTCTTCAACTTCCACTTCTTCTATTGCTTCTTCAGAAGTTACCTTGGCAACCGATGCAATTTCATCCTGCTTTTTGGTCAAGTTAATTAAACGTACACCTTGTGTTGCACGTCCAGTTACCCTCATATTACTTACAGATAAACGAATGGCTATACCTGAACGATTAATGATCATCAGGTCATTATCGTCTGTCACATTCTTGATGGTAATTAGCTCTCCGGTTTTATCCGTGATTTTCATGGTTTTTACGCCTTTTCCACCACGATTTGTTACACGGTAATCTTCAGTTTTTGATCGTTTACCGAAACCTTTTTCGGAAACAACAAGAATATCCTCAGTCTCTATATCCTTTACACATATCATGCCAACCACTTCGTCATGCTCTGAAGCCAGCGTTATACCTCGCACTCCGGCACCTGTACGACCGATGCAACGTACCTGCGTTTCGTTGAATCGGATAGCTCTACCTGAGCGAGAAGCCATTAATATTTCTGTTGTTCCTGTAGTCAATCGAGCCTGCAATAACTCATCATTTTCTTTAATGGTAATTGCATTTACACCGTTTACACGTGGACGTGAATAATCTTTAAGTAATGATTTTTTCACAATACCTTTTTTGGTACCCATAATGATGTAGTGCGAATTAACGTACTCTTCATCATTCAGTTTCGTAACTCGTATAAAGGCTTTTACTTTATCATCCGGATCGATGTTAAGTAAGTTTTGAATGGCACGTCCTTTCGAAGCCTTAGTTCCTTCCGGAATTTCGTATACTTTCAACCAGAAACATCTACCATTTTTGGTAAAGAACATCATGGTATTGTGCATCGAAGCCGGATAGATGTATTCAATAAAGTCTTCATCACGGGTAGTTGACCCTTTAGAACCAACTCCTCCTCTATGCTGGGTTTTAAATTCTGCCAGTGGCGTTCGCTTAACGTAACCCAGATGTGAAATGGTTATAATCATTTCGTCATCCGCATAGAAATCCTCAGGATTAAACTCCTCAGAACTGTATACAATATCGGTACGACGATCGTCACCATATTTACCCTGAACTTCAACTAACTCTTCTTTAATGATATTCATACGAAGTTCAACGTTCGCCAAAATATCTTTTAAGTGAGCAATTTCTTTCATCAACTCGTCATACTCGGCGCGTAACTTATCCTGCTCCAGTCCGGTTAATGAACGCAAACGCATATCAACTATAGCCCGAGCTTGAATATCAGATAATTCAAAGCGCGACATTAGGTTTTCGCGAGCCTGATCAGGAGTTTGAGCAGCACGAATAATTTTAATGACTTCATCAATATTATCACTGGCTATTATTAATCCTTCAAGAATATGAGCACGCTTTTCAGCCTGGTCCAATTCAAATTGTGTGCGACGTGTCACCACATCATGGCGGTGTTCCACAAAACACTGAATCATCCCCTTAAGGTTCAGCAACTCAGGACGACCTTTAACCAATGCGATATTATTAACTCCAAAAGAAGTTTGCAATGCTGTATACTTATATAAATGATTAAGTACAACATTAGCAATGGCATCTCTTTTTAAATCAACTACAATCCTCATTCCCTGACGGTCAGATTCATCGTTGATATTAGAAATACCTTCAATTTTCTTGTCATTTACAAGGTCCGCGATCTTCATAATCAACTCGGCCTTATTAACCAGATATGGTATCTCCGTTATGACAATTTTTTCACGGCCATTAGCTTCTGTTTCAATATCGGTTTTAGCGCGTATTACAACACGTCCTTTACCGGTATTAAAAGCATCTCTAACTCCTTGGTAACCATATATAGTACCTCCCGTTGGAAAATCAGGTGCTTTGACAATATCAATTAACTCGTCAATTTCAATGTCATTATTATTAATATATGCTATCGTAGCATCAATGGTATCTTTGAGGTTGTGAGGAGGCATATTAGTAGCCATACCAACCGCAATACCAGAAGCTCCGTTAACCAATAAGTTTGGAATTCGAGTTGGTAACACCGTTGGTTCCTTTATCGAATCATCAAAATTAAGTTGAAAATCAACTGTATTTTTGTCGATATCAACCAACATCTCTTCAGCTAATTTATTTAATCTAGCCTCAGTATAACGCATTGCAGCAGGACTATCGCCATCTACTGAACCAAAGTTACCCTGACCATCAACAAGTGGATAACGCAATGACCATTCCTGAGCCATACGCACCATAGCAAAATAGACTGATGAATCACCATGGGGATGAAACTTACCAAGCACCTCTCCTACAATCCTCGCAGATTTTTTATAAGGTTTATTTGAGGCCATTCCAAGTTCACTCATACCGTACAAAACCCTACGATGTACAGGTTTCATACCATCACGTACATCAGGTAAAGCACGAGAAACGATTACTGACATCGAATAATCGATGTAGGCAGATTTCATTTCCTCCTCAATGTTGATTTTAATTATTTTCTCTCCTTCAGTCATTTATGTATTTCTTTTATATAGACTACAACAATAAAAAATGGCTTTTTAAGGGCCATTTTTTGAACGCCCTAATTTAAGTAAATTACCTAACATGAGAAAGCGAAAAAACGGACAATTTATTAACAAATAAATGCTGTAGGAGCATTGAAGGAAATATGCTATTTTTGACTATTAAATCAAGATTCACTAATTTCATCAGGTAAACAAGAATCTTCATTAGTTGTTACCTTAAAAAGAATAAAATATTTGACATCATATGGATCTAAACTTTTCACCTAGAATTAAAGACGTCATTACATATAGCAAGGAAGAAGCCGAAAGGCTTGGTAATCATTTTATCTCACCAGAGCATTTAATGTTGGGCATTTTCCGAGATGGAGAAGGCAAGGCTATTGAAATTCTGCAGGAATTGGATGTGGATATTATGAAAGTACGACTAGCTATTGAAAAGCATTTAAAAGGTGATGAATCAATTCAAACCGATCACCTTCCCTTACTTAAATCCACTGAAAGAGTACTTAAACTCGTTCATTTGGAAGCCAAAGCGTTACGAAGCGATAAAATTAACACAGGACATTTATTAATTGCACTTTTAAAAGAAAAGAGCAGTGTAATCTGGGAAATTATGGCAGAAGAAAATATTCATTATCAAAAAATCAAAGAGATATTAGAGACTCAAAAACCCGAAGCTAAAGCTGACTTTCCTGAAGATGATGATCAGGAAAGCTCATTTTCCGGTTCCAGTTCAGGTAGTGAAGGCTCTAAATCAGGTGCAAAAAGCAGTTCTGATACACCAGTACTTGACAATTTTGGGATAGATATAACAAAAGCTGCTGATGAAGGCAGGCTCGATCCTATTGTTGGTCGAGAAAATGAAATCGAGCGTTTGGCGCAAATTTTAAGTCGCCGTAAAAAGAATAATCCAATATTAATTGGAGAACCGGGTGTTGGTAAATCAGCTATTGCTGAAGGATTAGCACTAAGAATCAATGAAAAGAAGGTATCGCGGGTATTATTCGATAAGCGTGTAGTTACTCTTGATTTGGCATCAATTGTTGCCGGAACTAAGTATCGTGGACAGTTTGAAGAACGCATGAAGGCCATTCTAAATGAGTTGAGTCGTAATCCAAGTGTCATTTTATTTATCGATGAGATTCACACAATAGTTGGTGCAGGTGGCGCAACAGGCTCATTGGATGCAGCTAACATGCTTAAGCCAGCACTTGCTCGTGGTGAAATTCAATGTATTGGAGCCACAACACTGGATGAATACCGTCAACATATTGAAAAAGATGGAGCTTTGGAGCGTCGTTTCCAAAAAATAATGGTGGAACCTACATCGATAGATGAGACGGTAGAAATATTGAATAATATTCGTGAAAAATACGAAGATCATCATAATGTTAACTACGATGCTGAAGCCATTGAAGCCTGCGTTAAATTAACGGAACGCTACATTTCAGATCGACATCTGCCAGATAAGGCCATTGATGCTCTGGATGAGGCTGGATCACGTGTGCACATATCTAACATTGTGGTTCCTGAAACTATTTTAAAAGTTGAGTCTCAGATTGAAGAAATTAAGGACAACAAGATAAAAGCTGTTAAAGCGCAAAACTTTGAGTTAGCAGCCAGTTTCCGCGATAAGGAGAAAAGTCTTCTGGATGAATTGGAAGAGGCCAAAAATCGTTGGGAAGAAGAATTACAAAAACACAGAGAAACGGTAGATGCTGAAAAAGTTGCTGAAGTAGTAGCTATGATGACTGGAATACCTGTTCAACGCGTTGCTCAAGCCGAGGGTTTTAGGTTACTCAAAATGGGTAAAGAACTCAACGGTAGTGTAATTGGTCAGGACGATGCCATTGTTAAGATTGTTAAAGCCATTCAACGCAATAGAGCTGGATTAAAAGATCCTAATCGTCCGATCGGTTCTTTTGTATTCTTAGGCCCTACCGGTGTTGGTAAAACGCATTTGGCTAAGGTTTTGGCTAAGTATTTGTTCGACACTACAGATGCCCTTATTAGAATCGACATGAGTGAATACATGGAGAAATTCTCTGTGTCTCGCTTGGTTGGAGCACCTCCGGGATACGTTGGTTATGAAGAAGGTGGTCAGTTGACTGAAAAAGTGCGTCGTCGACCTTATGCTGTTGTTCTATTAGATGAAATTGAAAAAGCACATCCGGATGTATTCAACCTTTTGCTACAGGTATTGGATGAAGGACGTTTAACTGATAGCTTAGGACGTAAGGTTGATTTTAAAAACACCATTATTATAATGACTTCCAATATCGGATCACGTGAATTGAAGGATTTTGGTCGTGGTGTTGGTTTTACGCCTACAAGCAGTCAGTCAGATCAGGATCATGCTAAAGGAGTTATTGAGAAAGCACTTAAAAAGGCATTTGCACCAGAGTTTATCAATCGAATTGACGATGTGGTTATATTCAATAATCTTGAAAAAGAGGATATCCACAAAATCATAGACATTGAATTAAAAGGCCTGTATACCCGTGTTGAATCATTGGGATACAAACTTGAGCTAACAAAAAATGCGAAGGATTATATCGCCTCTAAAGGGTATGATATTCAATATGGAGCTCGTCCGTTAAAGCGTGCGATTCAAAAGTATTTAGAAGATGAAATGGCTGAAGTGATTATTCAAGCCTCGGTGTCGGAAGGAGATATTATTAAGGTTGACTTTGATAAAAAGACAGAAAAAATAATTACTAATATCGAACAACTGAGTAAAGAACAGAAGGAAAATTAAAACTTACTGATTTTTTTCAAGCATAAAAAAACCGCAACCTGTATAGATTGCGGTTTTTTGTTTATCTATTTGTTTTACTTTGGTTCTTTATACATCGACCAAACACCATCAGTCTTAACTAACCTGTCATTTCCAATACCGTTACTTCCATTGTAAAATGCATAGGAAACTAAATATTGTTGCCCTTCAATAATTGGTGCATGATTTGCATCTAACATTGCTCCTATCATTTCAACACGTTTTGCAACATCTTCTCCAGGAACTTTTCCTGAACGTAGATCGAAGTTCTGATAATTTGAAGTCTCATCAAACAAATCGTAATCCGCTTGCCCTAATGTTATCTTTATAGCAGGATCTGCCCACCAATAACTATTTGAAATATTAGTCTCATCAAGAGAATAATTTAACGGCTCTGACTGCGAATTTAAACTTTGAGCCACTAGCCAATTCATACCATCATGACGAAATACTGCGTAGGTATCGAAATAGTTCCTGTAAACTGTACAGCTATAGGTTTTAGGCAGAGTATGCTCTCTCATCTCAGCCAATTCAACTACTTTTTCTTCAGCATCTGAGATAGTATAGAAGTTCTTATATGTTCCTTCTCCTAAATCTTCATAATCCTGATCAGTTAAAGCATAAGCATCGCTTGCATAATCCAATACTTCGGTAGATTTATCTGCATTAACTTTGATGTAACGAGTAGCTCCTGATTCATAAAGCACATACATTGCTGTTTTTTCAGATCCAGCTTCCACCTGCTTATATCGATCTATGCCATCAAACAATTTCCCAATGGCATACTCAGCTTCATCTTCATCACTAAAGTTTCCATAATACTGTCCCATCTCATCATATTCCTCCTCTGAGATTTCGTGTGCATTATCCATGTCAACTGTTGGTCGCTTATAGAAATTATAAGTAACAGTTAATTCTTGAGCAGCTTCACCATAAAATAATTGATAAAGTATTTCAGGTAAATAATCCTTAGGAAGCGCATCATCCGAAAAGTTTTTGTATTGAGCAACGTTTTCGTTACTAGACAATTCATAATCACTCTCCTTCAATGTATATGCTTCGGGTGCCAGAGTTAAATTTGCAATAAAGGCCGCATTCTTCTTTTGCTGATCCTGAAGTTTATCTATGTCTTTATTGATGTCTTCTAACGGTTCACAAGCCGAGACCACCAATAAAACAACAGCTATTAAACTGAAAATTATCTTTTTCATTTCTTGTCTTTTTTTGATTGTAAAACCATTAATTAAAACCTAACCTTTATCCCTGTTGACCAGCTACGACCGATTCCAAAAAATACTAAAGCAGTTTCTGCATTATTATCAGATCCGTCATTGGCATCAGAAATATATTCTGTATTAATGATATTGAATACATTAGCGTACCAAGTCGCACTTAAACCAGCAATAGTAAAGTTGTACCTTGCGTTAGCATCTAACAAACCGTACTTAGGAAGTTGCCAAGAATTCACACCTGCTTTATCAGGATCCTGGCGACCGGTTGGATCGAACTGCGCGTACAAGTTATTGTAATAAGTATAATCTACACCCACCTTTAGGTCTTTCATTAATAGATAGTTCAAACCTAATGCAGCAGACGTTTGTGCAGCATCACCCACTTTAAGATCTTTAATGTAAAGGTTTACGGTTTCAATTAAGTTCTGATCATCATCAAAAATAGGTACATCAGTAATATCATTTTGCCATCTCCAGTCACCCAAAGAAGCCATACCTCTAACTTCTAATTTATTAACAGGCTGCCATACGAAATCCATTTCAATACCCATATGTAAGGCGTTAACACCTGAAATATTTGCATTTACTCTTTCTCCTGAAGGAGCTGTTACTGATCTGCGGAAAAACTTATCGATCCAGTTGGTATAGTAACCGTTTATGTTACCACTAAATTTGCGGCTTCTATAACGATATCCAGCTTCTACACTAAATACTTTTTCATTATTGGCACCTTCATTAATATCATTTCTAAAATTAAGGAATGTATTATCAAAGGTTGGTGCACGCTCGAAGTAACCTATATTAGCGAAGACATTAGATTTTTCGCTCACATTATAACTAGCTCCACCTTTAAAAACAAAACCTGTGTAATTTATCCAATCACTTTTTTGTTCCGGATCAGAATTCACATAGTTGAAATAATCAATTCTTCTATAACCTGTATTTGAAACAGATCCACTTATGAATGCAGTTAATGGTCCACTTTCATATTCTGCTTGTGCAAATAATCCAGTCCAGTTTACCTGACCAACATTATGGTAGTTGATTTTATCACCAACACGTACCACTTTCTCCAGATTATTCTGGTCACGTCCTGAATCAATGTAATATTCACCACCTAATAAGTCAGACACTTCACGATAATGCTTTCCTTCATAGTATCTTAAATCCAATCCACCACTTATCGTCCAATTATTATTCAACTCATAAATTGCGTTAGAAAGTAAACCATACCAATCGTGGTCATTTCTTGAATTACGCATTATTGAAGAAGAACGACCGTTACCACTCTCCATATTTTCATCTACAATACGATCAAAATCAATCTGTCCTTCGCGCTTATATTCGAAAAACTTACTGGTTTCACCATATTCACCGGTTCCTCCACCAGTACCAAACGAAGCGTATAGCGTATTAGAAAGATTCAACTTGTCATTCACAGTAAAATAGTGACTTAATGACATTTGAGGTTTATGGTAAAAGTTTGTATTCAGATTTGTTTGTTGACCATTCTTGTAACCCCAATCTGAATTGTATCGCAAACCTTTATTCGGATCTTTAACCGTTGAAATATATTGGCGAGTTCTTCTTTGACCATGTTCCTGAGGTGCACCAGTAGCAACAAACGACAACATATGTCTATCCCATTGCTTTGAGATATTAATAAAATAAGACCATCCTTCGAATGATGTAGCATCCGCCCATCCTTGACCAGATTGGCGAGCTCCTAAGAATGTTACCGCCCAATTGTCTTCTGTTTGACCAGTTGAAACAGATACAGATTGCTTGTTGTATCCATTATTTCCAACTCCTGTGTAAATAGTACCACCTTTTTGTGCATCAGTAGTTTTAGTCAAAATATTAATGGTTCCACCTACAGATCCAATAGATAGTCTGGAAGCTCCTAAACCTCTTTGAATTTGCATGGTACGTGTTACATCTGATAAACCAGCCCAATTCGACCAATATACCCAACCGTTCTCCATGTCGTTTACCGGAATACCGTTAAACATTACGGCTGTATTCCTCATGTCAAAACCACGAACATTAACTCTTGAATCACCAAAACCTCCACCTTGTTTTGAAGCATAAATACCCGGTGTTGATTTTAATATTTCAGGAAATTCCTGTGTTCCTAACTTTTCTTCAATTAAATCAGCCTTAATTGAAGACAATGCAACCGGTGTTTTTCTGTCTGTTGCAACAGAAGCCACAATCGAGACTTCAACAATACCAACAGAAGAAGATTTCAATTCGATTCTGCCTAGATCTGTATCTCCACTGACCTCAATTGTTTTTTCAAGATCAATATAACCTAAGTAGCTAAATACTAAATCATATGACCCATTTTCTAATTGCATTTGGAATGAACCATCCAATCGGGTAATGGTACCAACCCCCTTGTCGTCTTGCAAATAAACAGCTGCCCCAATTAATGGCTCCTGTGTATCCGCATCAACAATTAAACCGGATACTTTCCCCTGGGCAAAAATACCGGATGTTAAACCGATCAGGAATAATCCTGCAAAAGCACTAAATAGCTTTTTTTTCATGATAGAAAGAATTAATCAGTTAAAATAAATTTACGTGTGCGTTATGTTAACATATATAATATTGATAGTCTGTAAGTTAATCATCATAACTCTCCACTATCACCTTTTCGCAACAAAAGTCCTATCTTGGACCGACAGGTCGGTTTTCTAAACATTAAAATTCTGTTAATTTTATCTAAATTTCCAATAAAATACTAATAAGAAATTAACAATTTCTAACATTTTATCAACAATCCTCATTCAGTGTGATACCTCATACAAAGATTCTCTTATTCCTTACTTTGCTTTTGAGCTACACCATCCCAATACATATCAAAAGCTTCATCAAACTCTTCTTTAAATGCTTTTAAAGGTTTGGCCATGGATAGAAAATAGTTAGCCATAGCACGGGTAAATGCAAAATCAAAAAATGCAATCATATCAGTTTTATACCCTTTTAAAACACCCATATTAACTTTTTGCATAATATTCTTGCGAGGTCCCTCTAGTGTATCCTCAACTTTACCAAAATGCACTTTAATATAAGGACTTGTCTCAAAGATGTTGATGTAGTAAAACTTATTAGGATTACTTATGAACCATTTTACAATCTTACTAAATACTCTTTTTGAATCTTCTTTGGGATCGTCTCCAGTTGATGAATCAACACACTTTTCTTCAATCTCAAACATTAATTGTTTATAGATCTCAACAATCAACTGATCTTTACCTGAAATATGATGATAAAGAGTACCCTTAGCAATACCGATCCGCTCTATTAGCTCATTTACTGATGCAGTAAATCCTTTAGCAACAAACAAATCTATAGCCCCCTGATAGATCTCTTCTTTCTTACTCATATATTATGTTGTATAAATCAATTATATATTGGAATTGTCAAAAATAGTTAAATTTTATATCCAAACCCTATATAAACAAAAAAACTCCGTCTTAGAAGACGGAGTTTTATAAATATAG
Source organism: uncultured Carboxylicivirga sp. (assembly GCA_947503525.1). Classification (GTDB taxonomy): domain Bacteria; phylum Bacteroidota; class Bacteroidia; order Bacteroidales; family Marinilabiliaceae; genus Carboxylicivirga. The sequence goes on from CANNEA010000003.1 coordinate 826,450, forward strand.
AAACAAATAATCCTACTCTAATTCCTTCCATGCCAATGCGCTAGCTCCAATAATTGCAGCATCACCCTGATCTAACTTAGATGGTAAAATTTTAATTTTATTCTTAAAGATAGGCAATAGATGATCTTCCATACTTTTAGTTGCTGGATTAAAAATGAAATCACCAGCTGCCGTTGGACCTCCAAACAAAAATACCGCTTCAGGACTAAGGTGATGTACTGTATCAGCCAAACCTTGACCTAAATAATGACCGGTCAGTTCAAAAACTTCCAAGGCAACCTTGTCACCTTTAACAGCAGCATCATAAATCATTTTAGAATTTAGTTCAGTAAAAGACTTATCAGCCAATAGACTATCTGTCGCGTTATATTTCGCCAATAACTCAAAAGCAGTACGCTTCATACCAGGCGCTGAACAATATGCTTCTAAATGTCCAAGTGATCCACAACCACATAAACGACCTCCAGGGATCAGAGTGGTATGTCCACACTCGCCAGCGAATCCATCAGCACCATAAACCAAGTCGCCATTAACAACAAGTCCTGATCCTACTCCGGTACCTAAGGTGTACATTACAAAATTCTTCATGCCTTTAGCACCGCCATAAATCATTTCTCCGATTGCAGCAGCATTGGCATCATTAGTTAAAGCCACCGCCTTTAAATCAGCAAAATGCTTTTTCAACAACTCCACTAAAGGAACAACACCTTCAAAAGATAGATTAGGAGCGTATTCAATGGTTCCGTTATAATAATTACCATTTGGTGCACCAATACCTATACCAACTATTTCAATATCCTCATTAAGTAATTTAGCATTAGTAATTAATTTACGAATAGCATCTGATAAATCACAAACGTATTTGTTAACATCTCCATGACCTGGTGTTTCAATATTATCTTTAGCCAATACATGTCCACTTTCATCAACTACTCCTATGGCAGAATTAGTTCCGCCTATATCTACTCCTACTGATACTTGTTTCATCTTATATTGTGTTTTCTTGTTCTTGATATCAATTATTCTATTCCTTATTCAACCGGAATATCCGTATTAACATTTTTGCTACCTATAAGCGAATAATACAACAGGTAAGCTAAACCTATGAACGGCACCCAGTAAGAAGTCATATATCCCATACCATCAGCAACTGCATTCTGCACTAAGGGCAGTATACCACCACCAACAACCATTGTCATGAATATTCCTGATGCAGAAGCGGTAAAGCGACCTAATCCTTCAACAGCAAGATTAAATATTCCACCCCACATAACAGATGTACATAAACCTATCAACACCAAAAATACAGCATTAATTGGCAAGCTACTTTCAAATCCAGGAATTGAAACCGTTGTGGAAATTGGTAAAATAATGGCCATCAAGGCTAATACCATTCCTAAACCTGAGGCAGTAATCAACATTGTTTTACTCGATACTTTACCTCCAATAGAAGCTCCTATAAAACGACCAACAAGCATCATTAACCAATATGCTCCGGTAATAGTTCCAGCTGTAGCTGTTCCTAAGCCACCAGCTTCGGCATCAGCAAGAAATAACATTAAAGTACCAGGAACACCTACTTCAACACCAACGTATACACCAATTCCAATTGCTCCCAACACAAAATGACGGAACGACCAGGCACTATGTTTCGATTTCTCTTTAACCTCTTCTCCTGTAGACAAGTGTGGTTCAGGTATCTTAACAAAATTTAAAACCAAACCAACAGTTGCAAATACAGCCATCGCGATAAATAATACCGGATTTACATCTTTAATAGTGGCTTTTGTAGCTTCTCCTACCAATACACCTACTAAAATAGGAGTAACTGTTCCGGCCAATGAATTAAAAGTAGCACCAACTTGTAATAATTGGTTTCCTTTTTTGCCTCCACCACCAAGGGTATTCAACATTGGATTTACTACAATATTTAATAAACACATTGAAAAACCAGCAATAAAGGCACCTAATAAATAAACGCTAAAGCTTTCCGCCACGCCAGATAGAAACATAACTCCTACCCCTAGAAAACCAATTACTATTGCTAATAAAGCCGTTTTTTTGTAACCTACTTTTTCAAGTAATTTACCACCAGGGATACCCATAAAGCCATATGCCAAAAAGTTGGCAAAATTACCCAGCATTCCCAGAAAGTTACCTACCTGAAACTGTTCTTTAACTACTACACCCATTGGAGCTGCCAAATTGGTTACAAATGAGATCATACCAAATAGTAGGATCATCATAAAAATTGGCAATGCATAATTTTTCTTCTGACTCATAATTGTTTTTTAAATAATACTTGAAAGTTAGTTTCTAAGCTACCTCTCTCATAAATAGCCTAAAATTTTTAAATTGACTTGTATTCACAAAATATGTCCGAAAATACCAAAATGATTTTAATATCATTCTAAAATCAATCTAAATAACAAAATTTGATACCCTTATAGCTTAGATCATTTACAATTTGGCAGAATATTAAAAATTAAACCTTTTGCAGTAATAAAAAGCATACAATCACATTAGTAGCACTTTGAAGTTTACGAATGACACATATTTGATTTATTACACTAGTATTCGCATCATATTATTAGCTATTTGGCTAAAACCATGCTAACTTATTTAAGAAATTAACTGATTGAAATTATTAATACAAAAATGCCCTGAACAATACAATGTTCAGGGCAATATCAATTCTAATGATATAGTTATTTTAAAATGCCGTTGAGTTAGCCTCTAGATCCGGTACATTAATGATTAACTTCACTTCCTCTTCCTCTTCCGCCATATAATACAGAATAATATCAAATGGTTTCTCCTTTGTAACAGTATACTGTCTGAAATCGAAACTTAAAAAATCACGGTACAACTTAAGACTTGATTCACCAGTATCAGAATCATCTTTCATATCATGATGCATCCTTAAAACAAGTTCATCATCATTCTCCTGCTCGTCCTCGTCATAGACAATATAAAATTGATGTTTGTCTAAATAGAGTTCTGATGCCATAAAATCATACGTGATATTCAGATATTTATTTGCACTTTCAGCTGAATAAATAGTTAAAATATCAGTACCCAAGGTATCCTTTTGATCAGAACCAGATATATCAACAATATCCTTTGTCATGACATCTGTCAGTCCTTTAATGGTAATGGTATATTCGTACTCCTGCCCCTCTACCTTTGTAAGGTCTGTAAATGTGGCTATTACCCTTGATCCTGATGTAAAATCGTCATAATCTGCTGGAAGATTATTCGCGAAAAGAATATCATTCCAATCGGTCTGCAAAACATAGCCATTTGCATACTCTTGTATATCACAAACATAAGTGTATGTTGGTACAACTTCTTCAGGATCATCCATACAACTCGTGAATCCCAACATAACACCAATAAGTAGCATCCAAATGGATGAATAATTAATTTTCATTCTTTAATACTTTAAAAATAAAACATAAGGTCCAAGTTCAATATAAAAATGACCTCTAAAATGAATAGATGTGGGAAAAGTTAAAGGGTTGCTTTGGAAAGCAAATAAAGCCACATAAATGTGGCTATTAATAATGTTTGTATCAAACTAATTACCTAAGTAGGTAATATGCAAGTCATAAGCGGTAGTGATATAGCTATTGTCTCCAATCAAAGAAGGAAGAACAACAGTAGATTTACCACCAAATCTCATATTCAGAATGGCTTCATTAATACCTAAAGCGACTCCGGAAGCCGATGATGACCCAGCATCGTTTAATATAAATGTAGTATATACAATTGGGGATTGTGAATATTCATTTGAACCAATATAATATAAGCCAGGCTCATTCGTTTCATCATCTCGCAATATCTCGTATTTAGTTAATCGATAGGCTACCCTTTTAAACAATCTAACCGAATCACCTTCACCAACTTCAGTATGGAAAAGCATCATTCCCGACTCTCCTCGGTGATCAACCGTATCAACAGAAACAGCTGTCATTGAATCTAACCAGGTATTACCATCTTCCTGAATACTATTATAGAACTCGTTTAATAGTACTTGTTCCTGTTCTAAATACTGCTTTGGACTTATATAGGTTCGTGTTTCACAACCAACCAACATAAAAATGGCAGATACAACAACGACCAATATACTATTGCCAACTATTTTCTTCTTTATCCAATTACTCATTATATACATATTAAAGGCTAAGGCTGCCAAAAACACAAAGAAAGCTATTTTTAAGGAATCTTCAAACCATTAATAACATGGTATTAATTAATGTCTTGATCTTCAATCAACATTACTTTAATATTATACTTCAAAATGGTCCGTCCGGGTATCCTGTCTCCATCCCCTGCTATTCCATGTGCCAGGTGGGGTGGCATAATCAATTGGGCACTATCTCCCACACTCAGCATGTTTACCGCTTCCTGCATACCCGACTCAACATTACCTTTTCCAACCTCGAAAGACCAAATTCCATTTTGATCCGAAGAATAGCAAAGCGTACCGTTCAACATTTCAATTTTGTAAATTAAATGTATCATTTGTCCCTTTCGGGCAATATCACCAATGGAATCATTCAGGATTTGATACCACAAACCGGATTTGGTCTGCTGCATCTCAATTTTATCGTCCTCAAGGTGCTTTTGTATAAGTTTGGATTCAGCACTGATAAGATCTCTGTTCATATTCAGTAGCATCTCCTTGGTTATCAACTTTTTTCCACTATCTTTCTTGTTAGTACAAGCCATTAATGAAAAAAGAAATACCAAAAGAAAGCCGACAAATAATAGATTGAAGCTCTTAGTATGCATGTTCATCACAAAATTCTTTCAATACCTTTTTAAATCTCGCCACTGTTTCTTTTAGGCCTAACTTAGACTCCCCACCGGCAGCATTATAATGCCCACCACCATTAAAATAAGTTTCGCTGAATTTATTCGCCGGGAATCCGTCTCTAGATCGAAATGATATTTTTACCACATTATTTTTTTCAACAAACATGGCTGAAACCTGCACGCCTTCAATCCACAGGGCTTGATTAACAAATCCTTCTGTATCACCTGGTTTATAATTAAACTGCCTAAGTTCTTCCTTGCTTAAATCAATATATGCTGCTCGCTGCTCAGGTAAACGCTGCATTTTAACGCCTAGCGAATGGCCCAGCAAACGCATTCGGTCGAAGGAATTATTGTGAAATAATAAATGATGAATCCGTTCTTTATCAATCCCCATTCCTAACAACTCAGCCACAATAAAATAGGTTTCCGGCCTGCTTGAATTGTAATTTAAAGAGCCCGTATCAGTCATTATCCCAGCATAAATGCATTCTGCCGCTTCCTTTGTCACATATCTTTTAAATCCGGCTTGATCAAGCACATGAAATAAAAGTTCACATGTAGAAGATGCATCAGGAACACTTATTTGTACTTCTGCAGTATTCGCATCGGGATAGGGATGATGATCGATCATTATCCTTGGTGTTTCGTCTTCCTCAAAAAAGGCTTGCATATGCTTAATCCTCGATAAAGCATTGAAATCAACAAAAATAACCAAACCGGCATCCTTTATTAATTGACTGGCTACTTTTTGCTGCTTGTCAAAAATGAGTACATCTTCAACCCCATGCATCCAGTTTAAAAAATCAGGAAACTCATTTGGAGAAATTACACTAACGTCTTTCCCCATTGCTTTTAAAGTATGGCAAAGTCCAAGCGCAGAACCCAAAGCATCTCCATCCGGATTGTTATGCGGAACAATTACAAGCTTTTGTGTGTTGTTTACGTAGGATTTGAAAAAATCTATCTGTGATTGATCACTAATATTCATCTGTTGTGCTATCTTAGATTGCAAATATAGAATAAAAGGGAGGATTACAAGAAAGAGCTAATAATTTAAAATTTTAACCACACATTAAAATATTCTACTGGAATGGCAGGAATAAAAACACTTACAATGATTAAGCCGGGTGCGGTGCATAACCGCCACATTGGTGCTATTTTGAATATGATTGAAGAAGCTGGATTTCGCATATCAGCTATTAAATCTTTAAAACTATCGCGTGAAGATGCCGAAGAATTCTATGCTGAGCATCGGGAGCGTCCTTTTTTTAACGACTTGGTTGAGTTTATGTCATCAGGACCAATAGTAGCTGCAATCTTATTGAAAGACAATGCTGTTGTTGATTTTAGAAAGCTAATCGGAAGTACAGATCCTGAGGAAGCAGAAGAAGGGACTATTCGTAAACTGTTTGCGGCAAGTAAATCCAAAAACGCCATACATGGCTCGGATAGTGACGAGAGCGCTGAACGCGAATCGACATTCTTTTTCAGTAAAAAGGAATGGTTAGAAAGAGAGCCTTAAACATATATACACGATGATAGAAACCGTCGGCGAGCCGGCGGTTTTTTTTTTATTTTAAAACAATCTCCTGAACTATATTTTCACCAACGGCCTGGTTTAAGTTGGCTATTATTTTATCCTTCCACATCAAAAGTTCATTTCGGATCACGCTTGAAGTCAATTCTACATATAAAGTACCATTATACATATATATACGTCGAGTTGACTTCGCTACAGCAGGCCCAAGAATCTTTTCCCATGAGCTAACAGCTCTGTTTTCAAGTAAGCCTGTATTAAGGTTCTTTTCTTTAATATAATCTTTTAAAATATCGCTTATGGGCTGAACTGCTTTTCTTTTCATTTTGTAAGCTTTATACTTTAGTAATGGGAAGTGGTCGTTTAAATACTATGGTTAGTAATCTTAGTTTAGTCCATCTCTTGCACTCCACCATGTTCAACATTTAGCATTTTAAAATCCTTACCTGTTGTTTTAATGATTTCCAGAAGATATTCTGCTTTAGTATGCGTGATAAATATTTGATTAAACACATCTTCACTAACCAGTTGAAGCAATTGGCTGCTTCGCTGATCGTCGAGTTTATCAAAGATATCATCCAGAAGCAAAATTGGTTTTATCCCATTGTGCCGATGAACAAACTCGTACTGAGCCAGTTTGAGAGCGATAAGAAAGGTTTTCTTTTGACCTTGAGAAGCCATCTTTTTAATGGGATAAGCCGACAATAACATATCCAGATCATCCTTGTGAATACCTTTTGTGGTATAGCCAATGGCTAAATCCCGACTTCTATTCTCCTTAAGCTGATCAATTAATTTCCCGTCTTGTAAATGCGATCGATATTCCAGATTAATAGCCTCATTACCAACAGAAATGTAAGCATAGTATTTCTGAAACACAGGAATAAGTTCTTTTATAAAGGCTTCGCGTTTTTCAAATATTTTATGCCCCAATCCGGATAACTGTTCATCCCATAATTGCAACATCGACATATCGCGACTGCCACTTTCCCGCATCTGCTTTAAGCTTGCATTACGTTGCAATAAAGAGCGATTATAACGCATTAAATCATCTAAATACGGTTTATCGTATTGGGCAATAACACCATCGATATATTTCCTACGCAGATCACTGCCATCATTAATCAATTGCTCATCCGAAGGAGATATCATAACCAAAGGAAGAAAACCAATGTGTTCAGCTAACTTTCCATACTCCTTCTTGTTGCGTTTAAAGTGCTTTTTTTGCCCTTTTTTTAAACCACAATAAATTTGCTCATCCTCCTCCAGTCTGTTATATTGACCTTGTACAACAAAAAACTCCTGATCGTGCAAAATATTTAAACTATCAACCGAATTAAAATAGCTCTTGCAAAACGACATATAGTAAATGGCATCCAGTACATTGGTTTTTCCTGCGCCATTGTGGCCGACCAAACAATTTATCCCCTTGGAGAATTGAATGTCGGCCTGAGCTATATTTTTAAAATTAACAAGGTTTAGATGCTTGATGTACATAAACTCAAATTTTGTACAAAAGTAGTGATAGCAGCCGATCAACCATCATTTTTTAGGCTTTGTGTTAATAAATTTTTTATCACGCCTTTAAAATAAGGTAATCCGCCTTTTGTATTTTTAGTAAAACAATTACATTTGCGTTTCGAATAAAATAAACACAAATATGTCAAAGCAACAAAAAGGGGCACATACAGAAGACAATTTAGAGCAAGTTGAAAGCGCGTTGAGTAAAACCGAGCACTTTATTGAAGAAAACCAAAATAAATTAACCATGATTGCATTGGTGGTTATTGCTTTGGTTGCCGGTTATTGGGGATTAAAGAAATTTTATTTCCAGCCACTTGAAGACGAAGCCCAAAAACAGGTATTCTATGCCCAGCAATATTTTGAGCAAGATAGTTTCAAATTAGCTTTAAATGGTGATGGTATCAATCTTGGTTTCATCGAAATTAAAGAAGAATTTGGTTCAACTAAAGCTGGTAAGTTATCTTCATATTACGCTGGAGTAGCTAACCTTCATTTAGGTAACTATGAAGAAGCGGTTGATTATCTGAGTAGCTTTTCAACTTCTGATGAAATGATTGCAGCCACCGCAGCAGGTGCGATGGGTGATGCTTATTCAGAACTGGGTAATGTAGATAAAGCAATTAGTCAATATAAGAAGGCTTGTTCATATAACAATGACTTAACTACACCATTGTATTTGATGAAATTAGGTATTGCTTATGAAACAGCAAATAACAATGCTGAAGCAGTAAAGGCCTACAAAACCATCAAGGAACAATACAAAACTTCGTCAGAAGCACGTCAGATTGACAAATACCTTACAAGAGCGGAACTTAAGCTTTAATTAGTAAGATTAACGATATTTCGAAGAGCTTGTCTTGATTCTATGGACAAGCTCTTTTATTTTTGCACAAAAACTGGAAACATGGCTACAAGTTTAAAAAATCTATCGGATTATAATATTGAGGATGTACCATCGGCTTCATCCATGAAATTTGGCATTGTTGTTTCGGAATGGAACACTGAAATTACAGAAGCTTTATATCAAGGAGCGTATGATACGCTTATTAAGCATGGTGCTTCAGAAGATAATATCATTAAAAAATATGTTCCGGGAAGTTTCGAATTAACTGCAGGAGCCAAATACTTGGTTGAAATGACTGATGTAGATGCAGTAATCTGCCTTGGTTGTGTTATTCAAGGAGATACTCCACATTTCGATTTTGTTTGCCATGGCGTTACACAGGGCATCACACAATTGAATGTAAATTACTCCATCCCTTTTATATTTGGTCTCTTAACCACCCTGGATCAGCAACAAGCACTTGATCGTGCAGGTGGAAAACATGGGAATAAAGGTGATGAGGGTGCTATTACGGCCATTAAAATGGTTCACTTAGCCCAATCACTTAAAAACTAAATAATCGCTTAAAACGATGTTGAGCACCTTATCTGTCTGATTCAAGGTGCTTTTTTTTAGCTTTTCACGAACCAAGATAAGTTGAGTTGTATTTTTCAAAACAGATTTTCCAATCTCGACGAATACTTTTCTTAACTGAGTTCCTTGCTCTAATAATTGTCGACTTTGACTTACAACGGTTTCAAGAAAATATTGATGTACTTCAATAATTCGTTCTTTAGTTTGCACTATTGAACTTTCCAATCTTTCACAAATATACTCCACAGAAATCGACTCTTCTTCTTGTTCATTGGCTTGTACATAAAAATACATTGGGTCGAAAAATAAGAGCATAAACCATTCGGCTAATTGCTCAACTTTACTTAAATAAATTGGTTTCATAACTTAATATTTGGGTAAATTAACTTAATCAACATTAGATATTCACTTCTTCCATCATAAATTTCTATGCAATATTACATTGATATTGTGCTTTTTATAAATATATTAAGTAACTTTTAAGCTGAATATTTTAACTTAATAAACAATTAAGCATTTACGACAACTTAATTATTTGCTTAATTTTATTACTTTTACTTACTTAAATTAATTGTTCTATTCCCAGTGTCAAATAAGGAACATACATACGGATCAGCCACCCAGAGTGCCTTGCATTTACTTAAGCAATGGAAGGTATTTATGGATGGAATAGATCGAATCTATGCTTTTTGGGGCACGCCTTCCAATCCGCAAAGTATACAGGGTATCGATTGGCAGAAAAATCGCTATAAAGAGGAAGAATTACTTTCAATAGATAATGGACTGATTAATAACTTGCAGCGAAGTACTGCTAAAACTAAAACTGCCCAATGGTTACAACCATCCAGTTTACCATTTGCCACAGAAGATGAAAAGGTAATTGGACAATTGGATTTATTTAGTGAATCCAACTATCTGGTTCTTCATATTCAAACACCATTAGATGAAACCGGTAACTTAGCCTGGTACTATTTATTTTTTCGGGATGACAAAAGCAATTTCGGAATAATGGGATATCATGAAGTCTTAAGCACATCTGAGAAGGCGATTATTGGTCGCTTAGCAAATAACTACGCAAACGCCAGTCTCAATAGCTATAATGAAATGAAATTGGCCAATGGTCGTTTAAAAGAAAATACACAAAAGTTACTCATAACCAAGCATAAGGAAGTAGAATGTCTGAATGCGGATTTGAAGAATTGGAAAAACCTTTGGTTAGATAGATATCTAGTTCAAATAAGCCAAAGAGACGGCCTACATTATGTTATATCCGAAAAAAGTAAAGAAATCCTATTTTCCAATTGTCATAATCTTGAACAGCTGGAAAAAAGCATTATCAAAAGTTTTGTTTACATTTGTGAACTTTACGAATTTGAACAAGGCGATGATGTGGAATTAAATCCTGCCTATGTACAGATAGAAGCTATAGTAGAAATCAAACAAGATGAAATATTAAACCCTGTAATAACTCGCATAAGTAAGACAATGCTATTGCTTGATCGATTGGAAGCCGCTGCTGAAAAGGTATTGGAAGAAGGCATTAAACTCACCAGTGCTGAAGTCGGTAAAAATATGGATAAGGCCATTACAGCGCCAGCCATAAGTGATGCTTTAAAGAAAAATAAAGTCCGAATCCTTCAACTTTTTGCTGAACATCCGGCCAATTGGCCCACCATTCGAAGACAATTTAAGCCCGTTGTTAACTTAAATGAGAAAAATAAGCACGAGGTAAATTCCACATCATAAAGTGCTTATCATCTGTCTCAAAAAATAATATCACTTTTTTATCTTTTTCATTTGCTCAGTATATCCTATTCTTATATATTTGCAACCGCAAAAACAGGATGACTCAGTAGCTCAGCTGGTAGAGCAACGCCCTTTTAAGGCGTGGGTCCAGGGTTCGAATCCCTGCTGAGTCACCAATAAAAGCTTCGGTATTTACCGGAGCTTTTTTCGTTTAATCCAATATCAATACATACGTTGACTAACAGTCAAGTGCTATGTTTTTTTACTTTCTTGTGTTAATATATCCTTACTTGCAGCCAGTTCGTCAGCTTAGTCACTCGACTTATGAATCTGGGGCAATTATTCCTCGAGCTGATCATTAATAGCCTTTGATAGCTTAGTATTGATATAAGCTTACAAATTATTTTTTTTGTCACAAAACTCACTTTTTTTTAGGCCAGAAGGCTAGCCTTGATGCTCATATCCTAAAACTCGTAGGCGTTTACCTTCACGTGCTGCCTATACTGTGGCATTTATAGCAATATTAATAGGTAACAGAGAAATTTAGAGCATTGTATTTATTAATTAGCGATTGTTTTTTTTTACGGGCATGGAATTGGATTAAGAAATGGATTCATAAGCCTTAATCCATCACTTGTTTTTTAGCCTACAGCTGTTCACTTGAAGACTATTGCTTCGAAGCTCACCTAGTAAAAGGATTAGATCATATTTTGCTTATTCAATGCTTTGTAAGTACACCAGGATAATTGATGAATTCCCTTAATATGTCGTTTAAACCCGTGTTTACTATTGCTGTGGACGAATTTTATTCATGAAGGAAATAATAAATGTACCATTTAGGAAAAGGTGATTTAAGACGAAACACTACTAACTATAGATAGTTTACATATGTAACCATGCAAATAGCTCTGCAATTACCATTCATTCGCTTACTACAATATGGCCATCTAGGACTTAAGTTGCTATTTAAGTGACTTATGAGTACAGACTATTCAGATTAGTTCGTTTAGTAACGATCCCGTAAATTTTACCGATTTCCGAATCTAATAATACGGCACAAAAACATTAATTACATATGTAATATGCTTTATAAATAAAAATAGCCGAACTGAATCAGTCCGGCTAATCTTTTTAAGACAGCATTATATTTTTACACTTCCATGGCACCGACAAGGTCACTGGCCTTATCAAAACCATGCTCTTTACAATAATCTTCAATACCATGAACGATTTTTTCAGTCACCGTGGGATCAATAAAATTGGCAGTTCCAACCTGGATGGCAGAAGCACCGGCCAGCATAAACTCAATTGCATCGTTTGTATTCATTATCCCACCCATACCTACAATAGGAATATTCAAGACTTGAGCAACCTGCCAAACCATGCGCAAGGCTACCGGCTTCACTGCAGGTCCTGATAATCCACCTGTTATGGTCGATAATACCGGGCGTCGGGTTTTCGCATTAATGGCCATACCCAATAAGGTATTAATCAATGACACCGAATCAGCTCCGGAATCTTCGGCAGCCTTAGCGATCTCTGCAATGTTTGTTACATTGGGAGATAATTTAACCATTAAGTGCTTATCATATACCTTTCTAACCGCTTCTATAACGGCTACAGCAGAAGGACAACTTGTACCAAATGCCATACCTCCTTCTTTCACATTCGGGCAGGATATATTTAATTCAATGCCTGGTATCTTCTCCAGATCATTTACCACTTTGGCCGTTTCAACGTATTCCTCAATGGTCGATCCTGATACGTTAACCAACATATGGGTATCATAGTCCTTAATACGAGGGTAAATATGATCTGCAAAGTAGTGTACACCTTTATTTTGAAGCCCAACTGCATTTAACATACCCTGAGGCGTTTCTGCCATTCGAGGGTAAAGATTGCCTTCACGATGGTTTAAGGTTGTTCCTTTCACCAATACACCACCCAAACAAGATATTTCAAAGAAATCCATAAATTCCTCGCCATAACCAAAGGTCCCCGAGGCCGTCATTACAGGGTTTTTAAGCGATAACCCGTTTAAATCTATCGTTAAATCTACCATTTTAAATAAGTTGAATCAAATACAGGTCCATCAGTACATGTGCATTTATGACCATCTAAAGTTTCGGCTACACAACATAAACAAGCTCCAAAACCACAAGCCATATGATTTTCTAAGGATACCTGACAACGGATATCATGATTACCGGCATATTTTGCTACCACTTTCATCATGGCTTCAGGTCCACAGGTATAAATCCAATCAATCTCAGGCGTATGTGTTTTAACCACTGGATGATGAATGACATAACCCTTAGTTCCTGCAGATCCGTCCTCTGTTGTGGTATATACCTCGCCTAACTCTTTAAAGGCATCTAGTGCAATTAAACCATCCGACGATCGCGCACCTAGTAAAAAACGAGGTTCGATGCCGTTGGCCTTTAAACGGCGTCCCATAAATAACAATGGAGCAATACCACAACCTCCACCTACCAGCAAAACACGTGGTTTATCAGGTAAAGCAAACCAGTTACCCAAAGGATAGACCAAATTGCAGTTGTCGCCTTCCTTTAATTTCCCCATTAATCGTGTACCTTCTCCAATTTCCTGCACCAGAAGCAACATGGTGTTGTTTTCATAGTCGACATCATGAATGGATATAGGGCGACGTAAGAAGGTGTTGGGACCGTTATCTACACGAACTTCAACAAATTGACCAGGCATCATTTCCGGCATTTTATCCGGATGCTTAAGTGTCAACACCAAATACTCGTGATTAAGGCGTTCATTTTTTATGACTTTAAAGTCATCTACATATTTCTTCATTATCTAATATCTTGCAGTACAAGGGCCTGAAGCTTAAAGATCAGGCAAATTAAAGCAGTTTACTTTTGTAAACTCCATAAAATCGCTGCAAATATACCAAAAAATCGTGATTTAAGTACCTATATATGGATGAACTGAAAGGATAAAAGTTGAACTAGTTATTGTACAATTTCAATTTGGGCTATTGCCATCTTCAAACGGCCTATTCTGGTTTATAATCAGAGAAAGATTTGTCCTTATAAAAGATCACTATTCGCTCAATATCCTTTGTGTCGGATATCAGCTCCGTAACACTTGATTTTTGCGTTTTTTGAGCCAATTTCTGATACACTGGTGCATTTTCTTCACTGCTTGCCCTCGAACTTGATACTGGTGTTAATTTAGCTTCATTAGTTGCAGGAATTGACATTTGTTCTACCGTACCTTTAGTTGGTTTCCCCTTTAGCATAGGACCATTTCCGGTTATTAACCAATCACCATTAATATGTGGAAACTGTTGAAGTAATTTATTTAGAAAATCTAACCCAGGTTTATTACGCCCCGACATAATATGAGATACACCAGAGCGCTGTACTCCGATTAGGTCGGCTAATTTAGATGGTGTAATGTTTTCGTGTTTAATAATGGCTTCTAAACGCTCTTTCATGACTATGTGCTTAATAGTAAACTGGTGTACAAAAGTAAACTACAAATGTAATTTAATTATTTAGTTTATGCAATTTTTCATCAATGCACATTTGTAGTATGTGGGTTACTTTTGTATATTATGCTTGGTTGAATTAACCATCTATTTACCACACCATCTTATACGCCTAAGGCCGTACTTTCGTTAATACTTATTAACACTTTGTATTAATGTATTTTAACAATACCAAAACTCCTTATGCTTATCATTAAGTACAGAGCTTTAATAAGATGATGTTTATCACCAAACAGCTTGAAAACCAAGGCTGTGATTATAGACTGTGATTTATACTTTAAGTAATTCGTATATGTGGCTGGTATACAGCACTAAGAGTTTATTAAAAACGAGTCTTCTCTATGAATAGAGGCAATGAATTACAGATGTGTTAATAAATTTTAACTTATCAATACAAGTAAAGGCTGTATAGTACTGGTTTTATGGATAATATGCAATACTTTTTAACACTTAACTAATGGTGGGGTTGATAGTTGGGGTGCTTACATATATAATTTACATTTGTATTGTCTATTCAATGCATTTACCTATTTTATTGGGAAGCTTAGTGTAATAAATGATTACTTATGTAACTTATCCCCTATCCTACTACTTATTTTTGTAAATGCATCTTCATCTGAATAAGAGATGATTCATCAATGTGCTTTTACATTTTATCGTGTAGCCTACTCATTTTTGCTTTTTCGATAATCACGATCATAACTCCAGGATCTAAAAAATATCCCCAAATAATCGAGTTAATTATTGTTAAGCAATATAGCAAGTGCTGTGCCACGAAATGCTAATTATTCTTAAAGGCGGTTATTTACTAATAATCAGGTGCATTCGCTTTTTATTATTCCTACTTAATCAATAAATGATTTAATAGTTTAATTTGAGAGCCTAAGTGGGATAATTCTATTAACAACAAAAAGGGGTACCAATATGGTACCCCTTTAATTCAAGTGCTTATGTTAGTTGTTTTTACTTAAACTCCTTTTTCAACTGTGCAATCCAATTTTCAATTCGCTCGTTGCTTAAAGCAGCCTGGTTTTCAATATCAAGTGCTAAACCAACAAATTGATCACCACGTTGAGCACGACTACCTTCAAAAGAATATCCTTCCGTAGAAGTAAATCCAACAATCGTTCCTCCTCGTTCTTCAATGAACTCAGCCATCAAACCAATACCATCAACAAAATTCTCAGCGTATCCTTTTTGATCACCACCACCAAAAATAGCAAATTGTTTACCTTTTAAATCCTCGTCTTCGATAGAAGGTAAAAATTCATCCCAGTAATTGGGTAGTTCTCCATCAAACCATGTTGGTACAGCTAAGATGTAATTGCTGTATTTCATAAAATCATCACCGGTGGCAATATCTACATCTACAGTATAAATATTATCATCACCCAGCAACTTGATCATCTTCTTTATCTGTTGTCCGGTTTTAACCGAACGATAACTATAAAATATACCTGTATCTTTCATAATTAAGTGGCTAAGCTTTTAATACGATAATAATTCTTTAACAGCATCCATAATCTTCTCTGAATTTGGCAGTACAGCCGCTTCCAATGTACGGTTAAAACCTACAGGCGTGAAGGTTGAGCCGATTCTTTTGACTGGTGCATCCAGAAATTCAAATGCATCCGAATTGATTAAAGCCGCAACTTCACCACCAAAACCAGCAAATACTTTGTCCTCATGCACAATTAATGCCCTTGACGTTTTTTTAACCGAATTAACAATGGATTCATTATCCAAAGGTGAAAGTGAACGTAAGTCAACCACTTCAATATTGGCCAATCCGTCTTTAGCTAATTGCTCTGCCACCTCAACACACATATGAGTCGTGTTACCATAAGTAAATATACTCAAGTCTGTTCCTTCACGACGAACACGTGCCTTACCAAAAGGCACTTCAAAATCATCAGGAATTGGAGCAGCCGCTTTAGGCGCATTATATAGAGCTTTTGGCTCCATAAATACAGTCATACCCTCTGAACGCATACATGTACGCAACAAACCAGCCGCATCATCAGCATACGAAGGATAAACAACGCGTACACCTGGGAAAGTTGTTAAAGCCCCTTCAATATTTTGTGAGTGGTATAAGCCTCCGCCGATATAACCACCTGAAGCCAGACGTACTGTTATATTAGGTGAAAACTGTCCTTTTGTTCTCCAATATTCGTGGGTTGTTTCAACAAATTGTTCCATTGCCGGCCAGAAATAATCGGCAAATTCAGCACCTTCAACCACAACACGGATATTTTTATTGAAACGCACCATTCCATTGGCTGTTCCCATAATAAAGTCTTCGGCAATTGGTGCATTAAACACGCGTTTTTTACCAAATTCCTGTTGCATGCCTTTCGACACATTGAATATCCCGCCTTTATCTTTATTGGCGATATCTTGTCCCCAGATGTAGGTATCCGGGTTATTTCTAAACTCGGCCTTCAAGGTTTCATTTAAACCTTGAATTAATTTTTGAGGCTCGCCATCAAAATTATGCAAGCCTTCAGGGTATTTACCTGAATTATAAGGCTCAGGAATAACAAAATCATGAATAGATTCCGGTGCTGGATGCGGAGCTGCCATTCCTTTACGGTGGGCAACCTTCACTTCTGCTTTCACATCATCCTCAATAGCCACCAACTCCTCTTCTGTAGCTCTGTTATAACGGATTAATAAACGACGGTATTTTGCCAATGGATCGTATTCCTTTACATATCCCAACTCATTATCATCACGATACAAATCATGACGATCAGAATTACTATGCGAATGAATACGTACACAGTTGGCCTGTACGATCACTGGCTTCTGGTTTTCTTCAGCCCATTTCGAAGCTTCTATCATCGTATTTAAAGAATCAAATACATCTTTACCATTACAATGAAGAATTCGTAAATGCTTAAATCCCTTAAAATTTTCAGCAACCTTACGGTTAGCGGTCTGGTCTTTTTTAGGTACCGAGATACCATAGCCATTGTCCTGAAAGACAAATACTACAGGTAACTGCTCATTAGACGCCCCATTAATGGCCTCATATACATAACCTTCCGAAACCGACGATTCGCCTTGCGAACTAAAGGCCACACCCTTAGCTTCATAAGTTTTGATAGCACGTGCCACACCAACCGCATGCAAGGTATGATTACCTGTACAAGAGGATACATTATGGATGTTCCATTCTGGTTTTGCAAAGTGATTGGACATATGACGCCCACCACCGGCAACATCAGCATCTTTTGAGATACCATTATAAATAATTTCCTCAGCCGTTAATCCAGCCGATAAATTGGTAACCAAATCGCGATAATATGGAAATAAATGATCTTTGCTACGATCAAAAACCTGACCAATAGCTAATTGAATCCCATCATGACCAGCAGCCGGTGCATGGTACGACCAACCTATGGCTTGCTTCAGATAATTAGGTGCCTTTTCGTCAAGTGTACGTCCTAAAAACAATAGGCGGTACCACTTCATTAAAGTCTCCTTATCTGTTTTTTTGATGGAATGTATTTTTGGAATATCACTCATCTTCAACTCTTTATTATTCAATAATATTATATTTCTGTATTTAAATCAAAAGCTTCAAGGTAGTCACCTATGCGTCGAAGGAAATTTCCTCCCAAGGCACCGTCTACAATTCGATGATCGTATGACAAGGACAGGAACATCTTCTGACGAATACCAATTACATCTCCTGTTGGAGTTTCAATAACCGCTGGTTTCTTTTCAATAGAACCAATGGCTAAAATGGCCACCTGTGGTTGATTGATAATTGGTGTTCCAATGATATTTCGGAAAGAACCAAAATTGGAAATGGTAAATGTACCTCCTTGAATATCATCAGGTGACAATTTATTTTCGCGTGCTGAATTAGCCAAACGATTAATGTCTCCGGTGAGTCCAACCAAGTTCTTTTGGTCAGCTTGTTTAACTACTGGTACAATAAGGTTTCCACTCGGCAATGAAACTGCCATTCCGATATTTACATTTTTTCTGTAAATAATCTTATCGCCGTCAACCGATGCATTTACACCTGGAAAATCTCTTAATGCACGTGCCACTGCTTCAGTGAAAATCGGCATATAAGTAATTTTCTCGCCATACTTCTTTTGGAACTCATCTTTGACTCTGGTGCGCCACAAAACAATATTGGTCACGTCCACTTCAACAACACTGGTCACGTGTGGTGAAACTTGCTTCGACATGACCATATGCTCGGCAATTAATTTGCGCATACGATCCATTTCTACAATTTCATCGTTGGCTGATACAGATACCGGAGCCGGCGTGTGCTCCTTTCTGGCAGGTGCACTGGCAGCGGGTTTAGCTACTGGTTCTGCAGTTTTCACTGGAGCAGCACCTCTGTTAGCCAGGTATTTCTGCATGTCAGCTTTGGTGACACGACCTTCTTTACCTGTTCCCTGAATAGCTTCCAGTTCATCAAAGCCAATCCCTTCGGCACTCGCCATACTGCGAACCAAAGGTGAATAGAAACGACTAGATTCTTTATTCACATCTGCAGCTACTACAGTTGGGACCTCCGCACTACTTGCAGAAGCTTCTAATTCTGCATTGGCTTCTTCCACCACAGGCGCATCTTCCGTTGTATCTTCTGCCCCTTCTAGTAAAATAACGGCAACGGGTAATCCTACCGCTACCACATCATCTACTTGATATTTAATTGATTTAACAGTGCCGGCAACGGGTGATGGAATCTCAGAATCCACTTTATCTGTGGCTATTTCCAAGAGAACGTCATCCTCGTCCACAGTATCTCCTTCCGAAACAAACCATTTTGTAATGGTTGCCTCTTCAACACTTTCGCCCATTTTAGGCATTAAGATTTCAAATGTTGACATATTATTAAGTTTATTTTTATTTATTCTAAATAAAAGCAGCGCAAATATACCTACTGGCTTTATTTATACCAAATCTAAATAGTCGTGATAATTCAAGGTACTACACTGCTAATAATTAATCATTGCAATTTTTAAACAATCATTTTCTTTAAAGGTTTTGAAGCTCTTGTATGATTTTGTAAAAAAAGAGGTGAAACTCTGTTTAAACCTATCCAAAAGCCTTTAAACATAAGGAATAAAGAAGTTTGCACAAGACATTTTCGAAATGGTTAAAAATTGTTTCCATCAACAACAAACTGATAGTAAATCCATTTAATTACTTCGAATTTTGGCTCACAGCTCCACTTTTTGGGGGTTTGTTTCCTTTTATCTTTATTTGATGAAAAATATGATCTATCACTTTAAACAATCAGCTTAGCCTAATTAAACCTGTAATTTTTAATGCAGCATAAGCTGTTAAAATGAATAAGAATGAATTTAAAGCAATTAATGTCATCGCTTATGGTAGTTACAATTGGACTCAGCTCGTGTCAAGTTTCTACTAAGGAAGAAAAGATAGAAATTAAGCCTGTTTTTTCACAAGCCGATATGGATTTTAATGTTGATCCAGGAAGCAATTTCTACGAATACGCCAATGGAGGCTGGCGCAAACAGCATCCGCTACCAGATGACAAAAGTAGATTTGGAAGTTTTGATTTATTATCAGAGGATAATAAGGAAAAGGTTAAAAGCATAATTGAAAGTGCCGCTGCTGAAAAGGCTGAAAAAGGGACAGTAAGTCAGAAGATTGGTGACTTTTATGCATCAGGAATGGATGTGGAAAGCATCAATAAAAACGGACACGCTCCCATCAAACCGTTCTTAAACAAGATCAATGCCATTGAACAGCAAAGCCAATTAGTTGATGTAATCGCATATTTGCAAAGGCATCAAATGAATCCTTTGTTCCATTTTTACTCAACGCCTGATCAAAAGAATAGTACACATACCATTGCCGGCATTTACCAATCAGGTTTAGGAATGCCTGATAGAGACTATTATCTGGAGAATAATGAAGACTCAAAGAAATTGCGCAAGGCCTATATGACATACCTTACCACATTATTTACCTTAATTGGAAATAATGAAGATGATGCTACAAAACTGGCTGATGTATGTATGTCCTTTGAAACACGGTTTGCAAAAGCATCTAACAGTCGACTAGAAAACCGTGATCCGCATAAAACATACAATAAGGTAGATTTAGACGGATTAAATGAAATGACTAAAGATTTCCCATGGGCGCAGTTTATTAAAGAAATGGGTATTGAAGTACCAGCTGAAATAAATGTAAGCCAACCGGCATTTATAGCTGAGATTGGCAAAATGTACAAAAAAGAAGATCTGAAATCCTGGAAAACCTATTTGAACTCTGTTGTTTTACGTAAAACGGCTGCTGCTTTAAGTGAAGATTTTGTGAATGCCAGCTTTGCCTTTTATGGTCAGGCCTTATCAGGTAAAAAAGTACAAGAGCCACGTTGGAAAACCGTATTGGATAAAACCAATGGTGCACTGGGCGAAGCTGTGGGGCAGCTTTTTGTAGCGGAGTACTTTCCTCCTGCGGCTAAAAGCAGAATGGACAAATTGGTTGAAAATCTAAGAATAGGATTTGGTCAACGCATTGATCAATTGGATTGGATGAGTGACGGTACAAAACAATCAGCTCATGAAAAATTAGATGCCATTCGTGTTAAAATTGGCTACCCAAGTAAATGGCGCGATTATTCTGATTTAAGTATTAATAAGGATTCATACCTTGAAAATATAATGAAGAGCAATCAATTCGATTTTGAATTTGATATGGCTAAAATCGGTAAACCTGTTGACCAGGAAGAATGGTTTATGACTCCTCAAACGGTTAATGCCTATTACAACCCGGTAGCTAACGAAATCGTATTTCCAGCAGCCATACTTCAGCCTCCTTTCTTTTATTTGGATGGTGATGATGCCGTAAACTATGGTGCTATTGGCGTGGTTATCGGACACGAAATGACACATGGTTTTGATGATCAAGGCCGTCAGTATGCTAAGGATGGGAACCTTAAAGATTGGTGGACTGCCGAAGATGCGGAATTATTCAATGCCAAAACCCAAATATTGGTTGATCAGTTTAATGCCTTTGAAGTTTTACCAGGCGTATTTGCGAATGGACAATTGTCATTAGGTGAAAACATTGCCGACGTGGGTGGATTAATGATTTCGTATCAAGCTTACCAGAACTCATTGGAAGGTAAAGAGAATACAGAGTTGATTGATGGCTTTTCTGATAAACAACGTTTCTTTCTGGCTTATTCAAGAGTATGGGCTCAAAATGTGAGGGACAAAGAAATTGCCCGATTAACTAAAGTTGATGTGCATTCTTTGGGTAACAACCGTGTAAATGGGCCACTTCCAAATATTCAAGAATGGTATGATGCTTTTAACTTAAATGAAACTGCTGAACTGTATATAGCTCCTGAGAACAGAGCAAGAATTTGGTAAATAACAATAATATATTGATAATGCCCTGGTACTATGTCACCAGGGCATTATTATTTTCCGGAAAGCAAGTTCAGCTTATTCAATACGTTTTAATTTAAGCCTTAACTCTTTATTAGTATCAGGTTTAAGAAAAACAAACTCCAGTTCATTATACTTCTTAGCTTGTTTTTTAAGTTCAAAAAACATTGTGCATAAAGAATTATCTGGGAAATCCAATTCCGTAACATCTATCAAGATATCGCCTTTTTCCAACTCACTACGTTCAGCCTCCGTTCCTGACCAAATTCCATTTACTTTTAAAGTATCGTTTATGCTGGCCAAATCAATTCCAAAACCACCTATCGAAAGGCTGTTCTCCTTGTCCTCATACGGAAGGAAAAAGAACCGTTCTTGAGGATAATCCAAAACAAATTCCCCCTGATCCAGTAAACTCATGCCAATACGTGATGAGGCTTCATCACTTCTTAACAAATTTTTGGTAAAAAAAGTACCATTAAGTTCCAGGGCATCTACTTGCCAAATCTTAGTTACTTTTTCCGATCCATCAACGCCCCATGCTCCTTGTGAGTTGGTTCCGGAAGAAGTATATGCCGGATGATCAAACTTACCTTTTCGTTGCATTTTGGCACTCACCTTATTACTAAAGGCATAAATACCATTACTTCCGGTATCAACCAGGATATGTTTTTGCTTAACACCATTTAATTTCAAAGCAATATGAGGTGAACTTTGCACTTTATTATTTTTCATTTTAATACCTGTATCACGACTTAATCCAAAATCCTGGTAGGAATCAGCCAAAATCACTTCTTGCCTTTGAACATCCACTTTAAACGCTCCAAACCGCAAGAGATTGCTCCCCAATAATCCATCGACTTCAAAACATTTAAGGGCACCTTCGAACTCATCAATATATAAAGCAGGGATATCAGAATAAACAAGTCCGCCTATTTGAATACTTTCAACTTTAACTACTTCCGCCTTTTTCGATTTCTTATTGGCATCTTTTAAATTCATGGTCCGAAGTACATCGAAATTCTGCTCTTTTGTGCTGTATTTAAACAAAATACACATGGCTCCGGTATCCAAAATAAAACGGCCCTTCTTCCCTTCAATTTTAGCCTCAACCACAATTTTACCTAATACAAATTCAAAGGGGATTGTTTCAAAATAATCACTTTGATTAATCTCACCTTGACAAAAGGTAAATGATTTTTGTGCTTCCACCACCTCCACAAGGAAACTAAGTAATAGAACGCAGATTATTTGGATTCTCAACTTCATAAAATAAATCTATTTGGGTAATCAAATATAAAAGTATCATTATACATTGAAAAGGGATATTATAAATTAAGCTGACAGATGTATGCTTTCATCCACAGTAATTTGTATAAATTAGTGGCATAAATACTTTCAAATGGAACAATTTAAAAAAGCCATGAACGAAAGCGCAGCAATGCGTTGGGGCGTTCTTATACTCGTAGGATTTGTACTATCCGTCAACTATTATTTCTATGATGCGTTTTCAACTTTAAAAGACGATCTAAGAACGGCCTTTGACTTCACGAATAGTGACTATGGTCTATTCATATCTTTTTACTCTGTGCCTAATACTTTTTTGGCAATGGCAGTAATCGGCGGAATGATTTTAGATCGTCTTGGTATCCGAAGAACGGGTTTTATGTTTGTCTTTTTCATGGCCTTTGGAGCTGTGTTAACAGCTTATGGTGCATCCGATTATTATAGTCAAGGAGGTCTTGGTTATGGTTTCTTTTCATCCTTTTTACCAAATTACTCACCTGAACTAAAAATGATGCTTGTTGGTCGCTTCTTTTTTGGATTAGGTGCTGAAACCAGTATTGTAGTAGTGAGTAAAATTTTGGTTAAATGGTTTAAGGGAAAAGACTTAGCTCTGGCTTTTGGATTAAAAGTAGGATTTGGCCGACTGGGAACATTTGCGGCTTTACGAGTATCGCCATATATTTCCAATGAAGGAACTAATTTAACTTCAGCCATTTGGTTGGCGGCCATTTTAGTCTGTACCGGCTTATTAGCCTTTATGGTGTATATGCTACTGGATGCTAAACTGGATAAGCAGATTCAGCCTAAGAACGACGTGAACGATAAAGCTGATGACTTTTCATTTTCGGACTTGACCGGACTCTTTAGAAACAGACCATATCTATATATCGCCGCACTTTGTGTGACTTTTTACTCTGCTGTCTTTCCATTTTTAGCTTATGCTCCGGATTTCTTTTCAGACAAGTTTGGCTTAAACTCTGTTGAAAGTGGAAACCTCACTTCCTTATTGCCATTGGGTACAATGATATTTACCCCACTTTTTGGATGGCTGATTGACCGACATGGTAAAAGTGCAACAGCTATGATATTTGGTGCTGTCACACTTGTCGTAGTTCACTTGTTATTTGCATTAACTTATACCACACCAGATTTTCTAATCATCTTGTTAGGTGTGGCCTTTTCATTGGTTCCGGCGGCCATGTGGCCAAGTATGGTAAAATTAGTTGAAGAGCGACAGATTGGAACAGCCTATGGTTTAATGTATTCTATTCAGAACCTTGGCCTTTGGGCATTTCCAATATTGGCAGGAATGACCTTGGATTATACCAATCCTGGCAATCCAGAAGTTGCTAATTATACGCCAACCATCTTAATGTTTGCTGGTGTAAGCTTTATTGCCTTGCTATTCGGTTTATTATTAAAATATGAAGACAAAAAGAAAGGTTTTGGAATAGAACTTCCACTCAACAGGAAATAAAACTACGTGATCAAGCCAAGCCGATAAAGTTGATTCTTTATCGGCTTTTTTGTTTTATCAACTTCCCCACTTTAACACTCCGGATTTTCCACATATTGTAGAATTATTTACACACTTGTTTTATACGGTTTAAATTAAATAAAAAACTTAAACAAACCTAATGCCATGTATATCATACTATTAAAACAACTTTATTGATACTGCTAAAATTCTGGCATGCTTTTCCCTTATATACTATTGTCATGACAAGTCAACCTAACACTAACAATGGATTATTTATAATTTAAAACCTTAACACATGAAAAAAGTAGTATTGATTTTAGCCGCTGGCTTCTTATTGTTGGCTTCTTCTTCAAACCTAACCGCAAATACGGTCAACGATAATATCAGCACAGAGCTAAAAGATGAACTTAAATTTAATCCAATTGAGATTAAAAAATTACCTGAAGCTGTTAGTGATGCTGTAAAAAAAGAGCATGCTGATCACACTGTTGAAGCAGCTGCCATTGCAGAAACAACTGAAGGCAAAAAAGTTTATAAAGTAAAACTAAAATGTCCGAAAGGAAATATGTCGGTTGCGGCATTTAAGGAGGACGGTTCAAAATTTTCCCTATAATTTCAATCAAAACTAGCTGGTTGCTTATTCCCCCTGTGGGCGTGTCTAAAGAGACACGCCCATTTTTTGTACCTTATTACAATAGGATAACATCCAATTGTAAATGGGTGAAGCAAGTTATCTTTAAAACACCTATATTTACGTTAAGCGTAAAACACCCCTATGAGATCAATACTTATTGTTGATGATGATGTCGCTTTTGGCATGCTAATCGATGGTTTTCTTCAACGAAATGGTTACGAAACAACTGTGGCCAGCTCATGCAGTAGTGCATTGGAAATTATTAATAAACAAAGCTTTGATATTGTTTTAACTGATTATCGCCTTCCTGACGGTAATGGATTGGATGTACTTCATCAAATAAAAAAGCTTCATCCCAATACTATAGTGCTTTTAATTACGGCATATTCCGAAATAAAAATTGCGGTTAAAGCCATTAAGGATGGTGCATTTGATTATATCACTAAACCGGTAAATCCTCAGGAGTTATTGCACATAATCGAAAAATCTTCGCCGAAAAATGAGAAGAAAAAAGACAATAAAGCTAAAAACAATGCCAAATATCTTAGTGCAACCAGTGATACTAAAATCATTGAAGAACATATAAATTTGGTTGCTCCAACCGATATATCTGTATTGATACAAGGCGAAAGCGGTACTGGAAAAGAGATTATCGCACGCCGAATTCATGATTTAAGTCCTCGTCATAAAGCGCCTTTTATTGCTGTTGACTGTGGAGCACTTACACAAGAACTGGCTTCAAGTGAATTGTTTGGTCACATTAAAGGTAGCTTTACAGGTGCTTTTAACGATAAGGAGGGCCATTTTGAAACGGTTGCTGACGGCACCATTTTTCTCGACGAAATCGGAAACCTCAATTACGATGTACAGGTTAAATTATTACGTGCCATACAAGAGAAAAAAGCGCGTAAGATTGGAAGCAATAATGAATTTAGCATTAATGCACGTATCATTGCTGCTACCAATGAAGACCTTAGAAATGATGCTCGATCAGGCCATTTTCGGGAAGATCTGTTTCATCGCATCAATGAATTTACCATTCATACAATGCCTCTAAGGCAAAGACAAAATGACCTTGAGGCCTTTATGGATTTTTTCAAAACGGAAGCTTCGTCTGAGTTTAATAAATCGGTTAAGGATTTTAGTGTTGATGTAATTGAATGTTTTAAGTACTACAGTTGGCCCGGAAATATTCGTGAATTGAAAAATGTGATTCGTCGCTCTGTTCTTTTGGCAGATAATGACACCATTACATTAAAGTGTATTCCGGAAGAAATTCGTCAGTATCAAAAGGATAATCCAGCTGAAGACAATGCTCAAACCCTGCTCAATCAGGCTAAATCACAAAGTGAGAAGGCTACCATTATTGAAGCATTGGAAAAAACCCGATACAATAAAACAAAAACCTCCCAGCTCTTGGGAATTGATCGAAAAACACTGTATAACAAACTTCAGAAATATAAAATTAAGTATTAAATTTTAAGAGCGCAGAGAAGAATTAAAAACCCATTAAGTGTAAACCACCAATTCCTGTTCAACTTTATGCCATAGCTGCTTAAGGCGCTTTAGGCTTGCTTTTATTTCACGATTATTACCCTCACTTTTACTTAAAGCTTCTATGGCTTTAATAATAGCTAGTCCTTCGTTAATACCAAACTGAGCAAAACCCGTTTTCATTTTATGGGCCTGATTCTGCACCTCCTCGTAATGACCATTTTCAATCATGGCACCTAAGGTTTGAATGTTTAATTGGCTTTGCTCAATAAACTTGACAATTAATGCATTAAAAAACTCCTCATCATTGCCCGTAAATGCCTTTATACCATCCAGGTTGATCAATGCGTCGGATGTTAAATCTAAAGTCTTATTTCGCGTCATATTGGATTTTCCTAGAAGTACATCGGCCATTTTTTGCAACAGGTCTTGCTGAGCAAATGGTTTACTCATCAGGTGAACACCTTTCTGTTGATTAACCAAAGAGATAAGTGTATCGCTTATTCCGGCAGACAAAACCAGAACCGGCATTTCAGCATTATATTTTGTTCGAATGGCCTGAATAAATTCTCCACCATCCATTTCCGGCATCCGATAGTCACAAACTATCAGATCAAATGACATTCGCTTGACAAACTCCAAAGCTTCAAGAGGTGATTCACTAACCAACAACTTTTTAACTTTATCTTCCAAAGCAGCTCGCATTAAATCACAAATTACCGGATCATCATCAACAACCAGCACGCTTTGCTCAAGCAGCTTCAAATCAATCTCTTCAGCATTAACACTTATTCCCTCGGCAGCTTTATAGGGTATTTCAACCCAAAACAAGGAACCTTCGTTAACCTGGCTTTGCAGACCAATTTCACCACCCATGGCATCCACCAGTTTTTTGCAAATAGCCAAACCTAAACCCGAACCTTCAGATGCATTGTCAGGGTTAATCTGAGAAAACTCATCAAAGATAACGGCTTGATCCTTTGGAGCTAAACCACATCCTGAATCGATCACCTCAAAACGCATTGTCATTTCTCTAATGGAAGCCACCAAAACCACACAACCTTCGTCAGTAAACTTAATGGCATTGTTAATCAGGTTGACCAATATTTGTCTAACTCTGGTTTTATCCACTGTGACCTGGCCTAGCTCAGTTTTCTTCTCAAAAGTAAAATCCAAATCCTTAGCTTCGGCCTTAATTTGCAAAGGACGACACAGATCAATTATTAAGGCTTGTAAATCAACTTCCTCTTCAACCAGATTAAGTTTTCCAGAGCCTAACATCGAATAATCCAAAACATTATTAACCAGAGACAGTAAATGTAAGGCCGAGTTATGAATAATTCCTGCCTCTTTGACCTGATTCTTAATCTGCTCCGAAAATCCAATAATGGAAGTCAAAGGGGTGCGAATTTCATGGCTCATGTTAGCTAAAAACTGTTCTTTCACTCTCGCCAGTCGTTCTACATTTTTCGATGATAATATCAATTGTTCGTTGAGTTTTCGGCTTTTTCGTATATCACGACTAATCCATAGAATAAACAGTAAAACGATACAGAGGGCCGAACAGCCCAATAATATCATTCTAAGGCGCATATCTGACTTTAATTGCTCCAGTAACAAAGCTCTGCCAGCTGACTGTTGTAATGCCTCATCTTCCATCAAATGAACTACCTGGCGAATTTTATTTTGAAGTTCTTCACCAAGATTAACCAGTTCCTCTTCTTTTTTTCGCACTATATTTACAAAATTTCGATCCCGTCGATTTAAGGAAGCCACTTCATCTCTAACTTGCTCAATAGCTTTTGCCTCGCGAAGAGATTGAATTGTACCTGAATCAATTCGTTGCTCTACTTCCGGTTTATATTGAACTTCTTTTTCCTTCTCGTTCCCCCCTAATAAGCCAGCAATCTTTCCAAAAATGGATTTATTGTCCTCCACATTTTCCTTGAAAGTTAAGGTGTCAACATGTAAGGTAGCATCAACAACCTGATTAGCTTCAAACACCAAGCTATCCGGAATTAAACTTAAGACCTCCCCATAACGTTTCCGATGACGCTCAATGGTGCGGACT
This sequence comes from uncultured Carboxylicivirga sp., assembly GCA_947503525.1. GTDB lineage: Bacteria > Bacteroidota > Bacteroidia > Bacteroidales > Marinilabiliaceae > Carboxylicivirga. The sequence continues at coordinate 855,390 of CANNEA010000003.1, forward strand.
TCAATTAATTGAGCCATCTGCTTTTTTTTCAAATCGAAAAGGATGGAAACGGTATCTAAATGGGCAGTAAACAGACTATCGGTAAATAAAGTATGTAAATTATCAAGGGTGTGGGATACAGAATCATTCAAAGCTTCGTATTTCTGATGGTTCTCTCTATCTCCGCTTATGCTATATAGCCGGGCTTCTCCTTCAGCTTCCTGCAACAGAAAAACCAACTGACTTAAACTACTAACTTGTTTACCCAAGGGATCGCCGCTAACACCCACAGAACTAATATTAACGATGCTTACATAATTAATGGCAAAAGCCAACAAAGCTAAAATGAAAAGCAGTGAAAAGCCACTGACCACCTTAACATTAATATATTTTTCAGAAGAGTTGAGCATTCCTTTTGTATATAGCCTGCACATATAGTTTTATATGCTACACGTGCACATTATAAACGTAAGGATAATTTGTTTATTGAGCAAGAAGTGAAAGAACTCTATCAGATGCTTACAAATAATCTATAGAAGCCTGTTAGAATGATTATTTTGGCAAACTAAACGTAAATACGCTTCCAACATTTTCTTCACTTTCTACCCAAAGCTTACCCTTATGCTTCTCAACAAATTCGTGACAAAGAATCAGCCCTATGCCTGTACCCAACTCTTTTTGGGTATCAGTAGTTGATACCTTTTCATTAATCTTAAAGAGTTTTTTTACGGTTTCATCATCCACGCCTACACCATTATCTTTTACACTTACTTCAATCCTGTCATTAAATTCAATGGCGTTGATGCATATTGACCCTTTGTCTTCAGTAAACTTAATGGCGTTTGAAAGTAAGTTGCGTAAAATGGTGTTGCACATATTTCTATCGGCATGTACACTTAACTTACTGCTGACACTAACTTCAATACTTATTTGGCGTGCATCTGCAGCATTCTTATATAATGCCAAAACTTCGTCCACTAATTCCATTAATACAAAAGGCTCCGGATTAAATGCCAGATCACCTGTCTGAATACGCGACCATTCCAATAGATTTTCAAGCAAGCGATAGGCGGTATCACCAGCCGTATGGATTGCACTGGCTATTTCACAATTCTCATCACAACCTATAACCTTTAGGTTACCTACAAGCAACTCTGACAAACCAATTATGGCGTTAAACGGATTCTTTAAATCATGTGCTATAATAGAGAAAAACTTATCCTTTGTGGCATTGGCTAATCGCAATGATTGCTCCGAAGCTTGCAGCTCCAACTCAGCTCGTTTTCGGATACTGATGTTTTTTGAGATGCAAATTGCAGAACTAACTTCTCCGCTTTTGTCCTTAATAGGCGTTACAGAAGTGATAAAATAGAAATTTTGATCAGCATGAGGCACTTTTACTTCAAATACCTGCTCTTCCCCTGTATCAAATGTTTTCTTTAATACTGAATAACGTTTATCTGCCTCCTCTTTGCTAAATACATCCCAAATTCGATGACCGATAATAGCATCCTGATCCATTTTTACCCCATTGGCAAAAGCTTTATTCACATAGGTATAGGTTCCATCAGGCTTAAATGAGAAAATAGGATCGCTGGATTCTTCAATGAGTAAGCGAAATTTCTCCTCATTTTCAATCAGAGCTTGTTCTGTTTCTTTAGTTTCTGTTATATCATAGGAAAATACCAATATGGCATTGATCTTCCCTTCAAAGCTTTTTAAGGGCACATAATTAACCTGTAACCAGCGATGTCCTTGTTCAAACTCAAATCTATTTTGATATGAAACAGGCTGATCATCTTGCACCTTTATCAAATACGGTAAAGCTATTTCATAATTCTTCGACCCAATAATCTCCTTAATATTCTTACCAAGAACTTGATTTTGATTTAGGCCATAGTATTGAAGGAAGGCTTTATTTACAAATTCATATTCTAAACTTTGAGCATTGAGGTAAGAAATTGAACCGGGAAGATTATCAGCGATTGCACTAAACAACATTTGTTGCCTCATTCCCCATTCTTTGCGGCAAGTTTCATATTTATTTTTCACTTGTTGCAAATCCCTGTTTTCCTCTTCAAGCTCTCCAATGCGCTTAAGAAGTTCGTCTTCTTTATCTTTATTCATAGGTTTAGGGGGGTGTTCAACACCCTATCATTCTTTTGTTGGCTCTAAGATATTGAAATTATTAATTCAGTTAAATTCCGTCGGAATATAAACACTAAACACACTACCTCTATTCACTTCACTATTGACCCAAATCTTTCCATTGTGCCTATCTACAAATTCTTTACATAGCACTAATCCAAGACCTGTTCCCCTATTATTTTCAGTATCGTTCTTAACTGTTTTGTCATTAATATTAAACAGTTTACCGATATGATCCGGTTCAATACCAACTCCAGTATCCCTAATCGTAATTTGAACACCTTTATCTATAAGTTGTGCCTCTATATCAATAATTCCCCCCTTTGGTGTGAATTTAATTGCATTGGATATGAGATTACGAAATATTGTCTGACACATGCGTCGGTCAGCATTTAAATAAACATTATCCGCTATATCTGATTTGACACTTATGTTTTTAGATTTAATATTTGATTCATATAAATTCAAAACCAAATTAATTAAATCAACAGCACTAAAACGCTCATAAGAAGCAAGTAAATCACCTGTTTGTAATCTGGACCATTCCAACAAATTTTCTAAAAGACGATGAGCAGTCTCGCCGGCCTTGTGGATGGTATCAACCACGTTTCTATTCTCTGGATCTTTTAAATTATTTGTTAATACTTCTGATAAGCGAATTATAGCCTGAAATGGATTTTTGAGATCATGACCGATAATGGAAAATAATTGGTCTTTTGTCTTATTGAGCTGACGTAAAGTCTCTTCGGATTGCTTTAACTCTAATTCAATCTTTTTTCTTTCGCTAATGTTTTTTGCGATTCCAATAAAAGATTCAATTTTTCCATACTGATTTATAACCGGGTTGATTGTAGAAATAAATACCATTTTGGTATTTCCATTAAAAACCCTTATCTCTTCAACAATGGTCTTTTCTTCCTCTGTGCATCTCTTTAAGACTAATTTACGATTCTCAATCTCATTAGCATCACACACTTCCCAAAGTTTTTTGCCGACTATTTCATCCTGATGCAGCCCGGTACTTAATGCAAATACTTTGTTAGAATAACGGTATGTACCTTCAGTATCAAATACGAAGATCGGATCACTTGACTCTTCAATTAATAATCTAAATTGTTCCTTTTGATCGAGTAAATCAATTTCAATCGCTTTTTTATCAGTAATATCGAAGATTATAGCAATGATTGCTACTACCTCTCCACTATTATTCTGATGAGGAATATAAGTAATGCTATACCAACGATTGAACCCGTCTTTTTTTAAATTTTGTTCAAACGTTACTGATTGCCCCTTTTTAACCCTTTTAAAATAGCTTTTTGCCGTATGAAAATCAGCCTCTCCAATAATTGATCGCATTTCCTTTCCAATTATTTGATCTGCCTCTAAACCATAATATTGACAATGTAAATCACCAACGAATTCATAGCGATAGGTACTGGCATTAATGAACGTAATGGTTCCATTAATATGAGCAGCAATTGTTTGAAATAGCAACTTTAATTCTGGCGTAAAATGACCATTTTTATACCTATTTAAGCGCTTTTCCTCCTGCAGTAGTTTTACTTCCTGCTCCAATTCCTTTATGCGACCTTGTAGTTCTGCTTCTTTGTAGTTATTCATAGGCTAAGGTGGAATATTACACCCTATTAATATTTGGAACTGCAAATATATTGATATTTTCCAAATCAAAACATCTGGTAATCATGCATTTTATATACCTCATTATATTATATTCTTTTTAACTAATTGGTATTTAACACTGTAGAAGCAAGGATCTATACAGTTCACATCATCCGTATTTATAACTCCTCATTAAAGGCACTTATAATGTGTTTATTCCATTAAAGGGAAGCAAAAATTAAAAGCTTAAGAACCGACTTAATAATCCCACTAAGAAGCCGATCAACATGAAGACAATTAAGAAACCAAGTACAATGGCGATGAACTTTAATAAACGCAGTATGGTACGTGCAAAGGATTCCTTATATAAGCGTCTATAGGTATTTAAATATAAAAATACGGCAACCAGTAAATTACAATAGTATAAGGCTGGATGAAACTTTAATGCCAAAACAAAAAAGAGCAATGAACTCAAAAATATAAGCCCCTGAAGATAGGAGACAATCACTAAATGCTCTCCATAATTATAAGGTTTACGATAGACCAAAAAGGTGACCAAAGCATAAAATGGCACCATCAGGAAAGTGAAAATATTAAAATACTTAAGTATAGTCGACTGAATCTTAGTATTTAGTTCAATACTTTCAAGTCTATGGTTTTTAATGACTTCTTCGCTTTCATCATGATTAAATTGTTCTTCAATCAATTCATATTGCTTATTATTAACCATGTTTGCTAATTCTAGGTATTTATCGCTATACTCATTAAATAACAACATGGCCAAGGCCGTTCCTATGGCTAAAAACGCAAAGGGGGCAACATACTTTCGTCTCACACCATCAAGGTATTCTTTGCAAATCACTTCAGGTTTAATTAGCAAGGCTTTTATAGTAATAAGGAACCTATTGTCCCATCCGAAATATTCGCTTAGGAAATTATTAGTAAGACGTTTAATAGATATTCGTTCCGAAACTACCTGAGCTCCACATGAGGAGCAATACTTATATTCTTCTTGAAGAGGATCGTGACAGTTTTTGCAATTCATTATCAATCTTAAAAGTTTGGTTAGGTTTATGGAGAAAGTTACTCCATGGCATCTTAAATCAATGCTGCACTTACAATTAAGCAAAAAAAATAGAGAAACGCTTTAATTTCAATTAGACTTTTGATCTTATGCCTTAGTAATTTGATGAACTTTAGTGAAATAAGTTGATCAATATTATTTTTTGCGTCTATTTTCAAAAACCATTGATAAATCTCCTCAGAAATGAACTATAACTATTTCTTATCAAGAAGACGGTGCATACATGCCATGTATTATTAGTGGAATAGTATTTCTTTTGGGTAAAAAAAGGATCATCTCAATTTTGATGAAGCAAAATTTAAGATGATCCTATCGTAATTAACAACTGCCTTATCACACAGTGGAAAAGGTTTACTTAAAAACCAACACACATATGGTATTACTTTATTCTTCTTATTTCGAATCCGTTCAGCCAGGTATAACCATTTGCTTTATCACATTTAAAGTATAAAGCTACTTCACCCGACTTTCCAATCTCAATGGTTTGTTGACAAGATATTGGTTTGCGCTCTCCGATATCATTAGCATTATAAAATGGCACCATAAAAGGCATTGAGCTCATCTGGTATTTTACGTCCTTTGTTTGTTTGAATTGGATACCATATGGAAATTGCTTTTCATGCGTTCGTGCATGGTGATAAGTTAGTATTTCATAAGTACCTTCATCCAAACCCGATATATTCAATACAAGTTCTTCACCCTTAACAAACACACCATCAGCTCCCATAAAGCACAAATCTCCCAGCATAGTTGGTTGCCCTCTACTCCACTCTATCTTAGCCTTTGATGATATCATGAATTCGACACCCAATTCATGCTTATATTTCAAATCTTGCTTATTCATAATGGTCCAGGCGTTCCAATCGAACTGTTGCAATTGATCGTCTCCCCCTATATCAATTTGGTAGGAAGGAAAATCCAGAACATCCCTTGCGCGTAACAAAAGTTCATTGTCTTCATATTTAATGGATTGAAAACTTAGCTTGCCAGACTTAAGACCTTTTGATGTGGCTTTAACCGTAATATCGCCTTCAATTTCTGATCCTCTGATATAGACTGTAGCAACACCATCCATGGCTTGCATCTGGTCGATATAACTCTTTTCATTGTATACAATGGCTCCATTGCCACTAAGTTCGAAATGCACCTTATTGCTTGCATCACAGACGACGGCTCCATTTCGATCAACAACAATAGCCCTAAGAGTTTTTATATCAGATCCACCAGCCATTAAACTAAATTGGGGATAATCCAACTCGAGCTGAAGCTTATAAGCCTCACCCGGTGCTTTCCTTTGATGCTCTGCCACAATACTATTTCCTTTATAGGCAACGGCCTTAAGCTCTTCATTTTTCCAATGGTATTGAAAATAAAATGAAGGATGTCTATTGTTTTGAAGCTGAGGGTTATTGTTGGGCAACTGCACCCCTACCAAAATTCCATCCGCATAAAGCTCAACTTTGTCAGCATTGCTATAGACATGAACAACTCCATCTTTCGAAACACTTTTATTGGCTATGTGAACCATAGGTTGAGTTAGTAACTCCGACTGATACCAATAATAAACTGGACGTTTACTGCGGTACATATTACAGATACCATAATCAGTAAATTTCTCGGCATTAGTAGCATCTGGTTTAAGATGATTATAATCTGCACCTACCCAGGCTAATGCACCAATGTTGTTTTTATGTTTTTTATATCGAGAGATATGGTGTTGGTTAATTAAAGCATCGGCACTACAGCCATGTTCCATCACCAGCGAAAAATCCTGCTCCGCCCAATCTGAACGACGGTAATCCATGGATGCAAATATATCTGTCGGTCCGGCATGACGCATTCCATTCCACGGACTGGAAGCTGATGCTGTCAAACGAAAAGGATCCTCTTCTTTGGCAGCATAAGCTAAACGAGGAACAGCACCTCTATGGTTAATACCTGCCCCCCAGATGGCTATGGAAGGGTGGTTACGATGATTACGAATCATGATTCGAGCACTTTTCTCTAAGTTATCCATCCATTCCCCTTCATTCCAGTTTATCCAGGTTGCAGGCTCTTCGTAAAGTAAAATTCCTAATTCATCACATGCTTCAATAAAAGCATCATCTTGAGGATAATGTGAGAGGCGTATTGTATTAAATCCGGCCTCTTTGTACCGAAGTACTTCCTCGTAATGCATCGAATTAGGAACGGCATCTCCAATGTGAGGATAGTTTTGATGGCGGTTGGCACCGATCATAAAAAAGGATTCGCCATTGAGTAATAAACCTTTGCCATCAACCAATTCCAGTTTGCGGAAACCAAAGGAGTTTTCAACAAAATCAAGTAATGTATTATGACTATAAATATAAGATACAGCTCTATACAAATATGGATTTTCAGGAGTCCAGGTGCAGTAGTCCTTATTTTCTAATCCCGTGGATTGTTTAAAGGTATAACATGAGCCGGCCACGATTTCTTTATTGTCAACTAAAGTTTTAAGCACCAAACCATCCGCATTAATTATTTTCGTTACAATGCTACAATTACGGGTTTCCGCATAAGCGTTAGCAACTGTGGTTTTGACACTTACGGCTCCATATTGTTTTTTCACCGTTGGTGTGGTGATGTGCACACCGGCGTCCATCGCCTCCCAATTAAAATTCACATGAAGTTTATCGCTAATGACTAAATAAACATCTCGGTAAATACCACCCCACTTGATGTAATCCGTGCGGTGCGGATCCGGGGAAATAACATTATTAACTCTATTATCGGCTTTGACGTATATTTCATTTAGCTGTCCGGATTTCACAAAAGGCGTAATATCAATATGAAATGGCACATAGCCACTGATATAGTTGCCACCGGCAAATTGGCCATTCACCCAAACTTCGCTTAATGAATGTACGCCTTCAAATTCGAGAAAAGCTTTTTGATGAGCCTCTAAATCAACTTTCATCTCTTTTTTATACCAGCTAATCTGCCGCATAAAGTCACTTTGAACCCACGATTCCTGAATGGAATCCAACCACAAGGACACAGGATCAGGATTATGGGGAAGTGAAACCTTTGTCCAGGCTTCATCTTTGACACTTAATTCTGACGGATTTTCAGCCCCATGTTTTACCCACTGCCAATTTAGATTTATGTTTTGTTTTATGCGCGGAATGTTTTCATAACCTCGCGGAACAGACGCATAATTGCAGATAAATACACTTAGCAATAATGTGATCAATGCATATTTTTTCATAGCTTACTTATTATCAATTACAATGGCAGTAATCCCATTTGCTGGAATAATTAATTCACTCTGCACCTGACCTATATTTAATCTATAAGCAGAATCAGTATCATCTGTATTTTGTATCAATAGTTTTATTTTTCCATCCGGACTTTTTACACTAATCATTGGGCGCTTACTAAGAGATGCAATTCTAACATCTCCTGGTCTCACAAAATGACTCAGGATATACATGGCATTATAATCCGGATTATATTGGATGGTTTTATTTACACGGTTGATGTTGATCAATGAATTCTGAGGCCAATCCCAACCACTTTCTGTTGTTTCGTTCAAAACCATATTCCAATAGCAAAAATTACTTAATCCACTATTTATGTACTCTGCAGCTTCTTCTAAGCGATGTTTGGCCTGTTCTACGCTATTTTGTCCATTGTAGCAATGTCCTTCTGTATGAAACATTTTTAACTCAGGATTCATCTTCACTGCATCGGTAATGATTAAAGGTGAGGTATATTGCATTCCCACACCGGCAAGGTTGTCGATCTTATCCATTGTTAAGTATTCAATTAAATCCAGCTTTTCGGCTGTGCGGAAAGTCCCGGCATATACACGTGTTTCCACATTGTTTTTATTAAAAAGAGGGATAATATAATCTGTAGCTAACAATAACATTTGTGCCGGAGGCATAACACAACTCGGATATTTTGTATTGGCATCATTCTCATTCTGTATGCAAATACGATCGATGCTCACCCCTTCATTCTCATATGCTTGTAAATAATTAACAAAGTATCTGGCATATGCCCGGTATATTTCCTTCTCTTTTCTAAGTGTATTTGGCTGATCAGTCAAACCGGTCATCGAATGATTTTGTTTCATCCATGCCGGAGGACTCCAGGGAGATGCAAATAGCAATAATTCCGGATTTATCGCCAATGCACTTTTAATATATGGTAAAACGTATTTCTGATCCCTTTCAATAGAAAACTGTTTCATCATATAATCTTCAGGTGTTTCTGAATAACTATAAGCATCAATTCCAAAATCACTTGAACCAATTGCTGTTCGACAAAAGGTAAAACCGGCTTTGTCGACGGCAAACAAATTAGTTATTAACTCTTTTTGCTGCGTTTCAGTCAGACATGATAATGCCTCTCCTCCAATTTCATTAAATGCCCCACCAATTCCTTCAATAATTTGATATTCAATTTCAGGATAAACTTTAATCTCATGTCCCCATTTTATATTAGATGTGGCTTTTTCTACATCAATTTTTTGGAGAGGGTTTGCTTCACCTTTATTAAGAGAGGTGAAATACATTTCTATTTTTAGTGATTTTTGAGCATACAGTTGCGTCGTCAAAAGCACACTCAAAATAAATAACAGATTTTTCATAGTTGCATCTTTGATTGAATTTCTTAATTCTATTCAATACTCAAATATACATTTGTACCAGCACAAGAGTTTATAAAAACAGTGGACATAATATGGACAAAGTCCAGAATAGAGAATATACCCATGATCTTTCGTTTAATTCATTCTCTTGAAAAAAAGTATTTTAGAAAAAATATAAAGAGGAATGCGAATAAGGACTTTCTTTGTAGAGATAAACATGAGTGAATGAAGGCCATTATCAAATTCATATTGTTAACGTTCATTTCCATTGTAAGCATTCAGTTAACTGTTTCTGCAAAGGATAATAATACGAATAAACTCTCAGCAATAGACCTGAGTAAGTATGACTCCCTATATTCTGTAGGGGAATTAAGACTTAAGGAATCGAAACGACTTACAGGTGAAGCCAGATACCCGCAGGCCTATGATAATATTTGGGAAGTTCTTAGTTTATCAGATTTATTAAAAAATACCCAATTAAAATATCTGGCATATCAGCAATTGGCTATGCTGTATTCTATATTTCATAGTGGAGAGAATGCATTGTCCTGTGTGGATTCAATGTTCTTTTATTTAGAGCAAGGTAACTTAAAACACTCAGCTACTGAAAAGCTTAATTTAAATTATACAGCCGCCTTGACTTACCGAATGAATAAGCGGTATGATTTGGCAAATAAGCATTTGGACATATGTTTTCAGCTCCACGACTCGTTACACTCACCCTTTAATAAGCGCTTATACACAATGGCTGAACGTGCAGTTTTATATATTCATAAGGATAAGTATAATGAGGCAGAACAAATATTAAAAAGCATATCCGATAGCATATCTCATCAACACTCATATAACTCAATTCTATATTCCATAAGGGGAGATTTGCATCTAAAAAGAGGCCATAAGAAAATCGCACAAAGCTATTATAAAAAGAGCTTAGCGTCAATTTCAGAACAGAATATGCGCATTGGTTTAAAAGTTGACTTGTTAAAGAAACTATCCAACATCAACGAAGAATTAGGGAATTATAAAAAGGCCCTTGGGCAAATGACTGAATCAAAATTATTAGGCGACAGTTTATTTGGCAGCCAAAGTACACGAAACAGTGAACTCTTTGAAATTAAGGATTCCTATCGATTGACTCTTGAGAAACATCAAAATATTCAGCGAGAACAGAATTTGAAAATACTTGAAAACGAGAAAGACAAGCTCAATCAAAGACTCACCTTCACTATCCTTTTATTAAGCTTATTACTCATTTCTTCAATTGTTGTTTTTCGATTGATTCGACATAAACATTTGGCTGAAAAAAAACTGGTAAGTGAACGGACAAGCGCTGAACTTAAAGTGAAGAAGAAGGAATTGGCTGTTACCGCACTTCAACTTATTGAAAAAGATAAGTTATTGGAAGAAGTAAAAAATGGACTTGAAGAATTGCAGAATATACAAACAGAAAGCAAGGTAGAGCAAATCAAAAGCACCATCCGTGTTAATTCAGCTAAAACCTGGGAGGAATTCGAAGCACGCTTTGTGCAAGTGAATAGTACATTTTATGAGTCTCTGGGAAAAAAGCACCCCACATTAAGTCGAAGCGAATTAAAGTTGTGCGCACTTATTAAACTTAATTTCTCAAGCAAAGAAATGGCGCAGTTATTAGGCATATCTCCTGACAGCATTAATAAGGCTCGTTATCGTTTACGAAAAAAACTAAATTTAAACCAGAATGATAAGTTGGTTCAATACATCAATTCCTTGTAAGCCTATCCATCAACTGGTCTACTTTTATTCACAATACCTTCTTTGAATAAGATTGTGTCTTAAACTTTAAGGACATTATATGGACATGGCATTTTTTGGAAGGATTCATTCTCAAGATCTGGAATGAAATCACTATACTTGACTATGAATAACGGCTTCCGAAATAGCTCTTACTAAAACTATTCTGACAAATGAGATATCTTTTCACAGTTCTAACAATAGCTTTGTTAACACAATTATTAAAAGCTCAGACATGGAATTATAACAATAATAGAATTGCCATTAGCTTTGATGGGAATAGTGCCCCGGATCATGAGTACAAATGGCCTTGGGGTGATCCAGACGACTGGGGTGCTTCTGCAGCCAGTCTGGCCATACTTGCCAAATTAAATATGCAGGATAAACTGGTACATTGTTCGTATAATAATTTTATCGATGCACCAGCTGGGCCTAATAAAGAGAACCAATTGAAAATAAGCTTAGAAGGTGGAGCGGAACGATGGAACTTTGATAAATCAATACTATTCGACGTCACCACTCAACTTGAGGCATCCAAACAGCATTTGGCAGATGAAATGGCGAAATCAACAGCCCAAGACCCTCTCTATTTTTTACATGCCGGGCTATCTGAGTTTGTCTATCAAGCTGTTGAACTAGTCATGCACTCAGGTGATTCATGTGCATTAAAATACGTTTACTTGTTATCACACAGTGGTTTTAACGAAAAAGAAATACGTCGTCCTTATCATCATACTTGGGCTGATATTCAGGAACTCTGTGGTCATCGCATTCAATACAGGAAAATTAAAGATCAAAACAATAAATACGACATTAACAAACTATGGAATTCTGGCAAAGATTTCACTGTTTGGTATTGGATGCGCGATCATAAAGATCCAAATATTCAATGGCTATATTCACGGATTGAAACGCATAGCGAAGGTGTGGCTGACATATCGGATTGTGGAATGCTGTATTATTTATTACTTGGTGATGAAGATGGCAATCCTGAGAAATTCCGACAATTTATTGGTGATGGCATTGAATAATAAGTAAATATGCTTTTGCTAACATTTACTAACTATAAAATCTGTATTCCAATATAGATACAACTCCTCCATGTTCATGGCAAAAAGCAAACTTCAATTAGGCTTGATCACACTAAGATAACCCTATCAACATATTTAGTAAAATATACTCCATCATTTTTAAAAGTCTCTCTATTTTAATATAGTGTCTTAGGTCATTTCTTTGCATGGTAAAATATTGGTGCATCAATTTGCTCCTTGTTATTTGATTTTCATTTGGCATTTAAACTCTGTTATCATGCAAAAAATAAAAAGTTACAATATCTATTCGGCCAAAGCCAAATTAGAAAAACCCATATCAGATGCAACACATACCTTAACTGAGATTTCATTTTTGGTATTACGCATCACTACTGAGCAAAACATAACTGGTGAAGCCTATCTTTTGAGCTTCCAGTATAGCCCACAAGCCATCATAGGTGCCATTAAAGATCATGGTGCAATGATAATTGGTGAAGAAGTAAACAATACCGGAAAAGTATTTAATAAGATGAATGCCGAGAATGAATATTTTGGGCAAGAAGGCATTAATCGTTGGGCTCAGGGTATTTTTAATATTGCCATGTGGGATGCCTGGTGCAAAATCCTTAAGGTACCAATCTGGAAAGCTTTAGGAACATACAAAACCGAAGTGCCTATTTATGGTAGCGGAGGCTGGATATCTTATAGCATGGAAGAGCTTAAAGACGAAGTAGTTGGTTATGTAAAGCGTGGCTTTAAAGCGGTTAAAATTAAGGTTGGTAAGCCAGATTGGAAAGAAGATTTGGAACGATTGAAATTTGTTCGCGATAATGTGGGTAAAGATGTTGAAATAATGATGGATGCCAATCAGGGAATGAGCTTGCCCAATGCCATGCAATTGTCGTTTGCAGCTCGTGATATTGGTATTACCTGGTTCGAAGAACCTATTCATCACAGCAACTTCAAGGGTTTTGAATCTTTAAAAAATAAAAGTGGCATTTCATTGGCCATGGGCGAACGTGAATACGGTACTCTTCCTTTACGTGAGTTGATTTCGAAAAGTGCCATTGACATTTGGCAACCGGACATACTACGTATTGGTGGTGTTGAGGCATGGCGTGACAGTGCAGCTCTGGCAGGCGCTTATGACATTCCAGTATTACCCCACTACTATAAGGATTACGATATTCCATTGTTATGTACTGTTCCAAATGGTGTTGGTGCAGAATCCTTCGATTGGATTGATCCATTAATTGACAATCCTTTGCAAATACACAATGGAGTGGCCCGACCACATGAAGGGGCTGGCTGGGGTTTTAACTTTAAAGATGAATGTTTAAACGAGGTATAGTTGAATAAGAACAAACTGTTCAAACTATTACCTTGAGACAAATACTAAAAACATGAAAGCATTTCAAATAACAGGCAAAGGCGAAACGAACTTTGCAAATATAAACATCCCAACACTTGGTGAAGGAGAAGTATTGGTTAAGGTAAAGAAATTGGGTTATTGTGGTAGTGATTTAAACTCTTTCCGTGGTACGAACCCTCTTGTGAATTATCCCGTAATACCTGGGCATGAGCTAAGCGGCATTATTGAGAAGACGGGCTTAGGTGTTCCTTCTAATATTACATTAGGACAACAAGTAGCCGTTATGCCACAAACAGCTTGCGGAAAGTGCTCTTCATGTCGAAACAAACGCTTTAATGCATGCAAGTACAACGAAACCCTGGGAGTACAGCGCAATGGAGGATTAACTGAGTACTTGGCAGTGCCGTATCAGAAATTAATCATTGATGATTCACTTAGTTTAACTCAATTGGCCTTATTGGAACCACTAGCCGTTGGTTTTCACGCTGCCAAAAGAGGTCAGGTTAAAGCCGATGATTATGTAGTGGTGTTTGGTTGCGGTGTTATAGGACTAGGTGCGATTGCCGGTGCTACAGCTTTTGGCGGAAAAGTAATTGCCGTTGACTTGGTTGATGAAAAGATAGATAAAGCCAGGCAAGCCGGTGCTCAATACACCATAAATGCTGCACAAGAAGATGTGCTGAGAAGAGTAAATGAGATTACTAATGACTTTGGAGCAGATGTGGTTATTGAAGCAGTAGGTTCGGCTCAAACATATACCATGGCCATTGATGTCGTAGGTTTTACGGGTTGTGTTGTTTACATTGGATATGCTAGTCAGCCGGTTAGCTTCGACACCAAGTTTTTTGTATTAAAAGAACTTGATATAAGGGGTTCGAGAGGATCTGATGCCGAGGATTTTAAGAATGTACTTAAAGCTGTTAAATCAGGTGCTGTCAATCCGGAAGATATTATCTCACACACTTTTGATTTCGACAAGTCTGATAAAGCCATTCAACTATGGGCTGAAGACCCTTCAAAGGTTTCGAAAATTGTAATTAATATTGACTAGATCCAAACCGAATTCCTAAATCATTCACATCTAACATTGGGAATAATATAAGTGATATGAATAAAATTGAACAATTATATAGCCTTAAAGGCAGAACCATTATTGTAACCGGAGCCTCCAGTGGATTAGGTCTGGCTATGGCAATAATGCTAGCAGAGTGTGGCGCTAAAGTGTATGGTTTAAGCCGACGTGGCAAGCCTGATAAGGACGTAAAATCCGCTTTTGATGGAGAATTAATATTTGATAAGCTTGACGTCACTTCCAAAGCTGCGGTTGAAAACAAGTTTAAGGCCATCGCAAAAGACAACGATGACTGTATTGATGTGTTGGTGAATAATGCCGGTGTCACCATTAAAAAAAGAGCTGAAGATTTTACGAGTGACGACTGGGAGTATGTGCAGTCCATTAATGTCACCGCCGTATATTCCTGTTGCCAGGTGGCCTATCCGTATCTTAAAAAAGCGACTAATGTCGGGCGCATAATTAACATCTCATCAATGGCCTCCTACCTTGGTTTTTCGGAGGTGGTACCTTATAGCTCAAGCAAAGCTGCTGTATTGGGAATAACCCGTGGATTAGCTGTTGAATGGGCACAGGAAAACATTCTGGTTAATTCGGTTTCTCCTGGATGGTTTCCTTCGGAAATGACTCAAGGTGTGATGGATGAACAACGGAAGGCTAAAATATTAAATCGCATGCCCTTGCATCGTTTTGGGGATGCGAATGAGTTGGCCAGTATGATTTGTTTCCTCTCCTCGCCTGCCGCAACTTACATCACAGGACAGGATTTAAGTGTGGATGGTGGTGCTCTTGCATTTGGTTACTAAACATGAATTATGAAGATTGATGCCCATCAACATTTCTGGCAATATAATCCATTGGAATACCCCTGGATCAGCAATGATTTGTCTT
This sequence comes from uncultured Carboxylicivirga sp., assembly GCA_947503525.1. Lineage (GTDB taxonomy): Bacteria > Bacteroidota > Bacteroidia > Bacteroidales > Marinilabiliaceae > Carboxylicivirga. The sequence continues at coordinate 870,978 of CANNEA010000003.1, forward strand.
TACTACAGAGAGACTTCATGCCTTCTGATTTGGAACCAATACTTGCAGCTAATAGCATCTCAGGATGCATTGCTGTTCAAGCCAGACAGACGGTACAAGAGAATCATTTTTTATTGAGTTTGGCCCAAAAGCATCCGAGTATAAAAGGCGTAGTTGGCTGGACTGATTTGCGATCAGACCAAATTCAGGCTGATCTTGAAACTCTGAGTGACAATAAGAAGCTGGTGGGCCTACGTCATGTTTTACATGATGAGAAAAATGATCGTTATATGTTGCAAAGGGCTTTTCTGAATGGGATCCAAAACCTGGAACATCATAATCTGAGCTACGATATGCTTATCTTTCCTCAGCATTTGAAACCTGCCTTAGAGCTGGTCAAAACATTTCCCAATCAGCCTTTTGTTATTGACCACATAGCCAAGCCACGCATAACAAGCGGCGAATTGGACTACTGGCAAAAGCACATAGTTGCGTTTAAAGAATTGGAAAATGTGTATTGTAAGGTATCGGGCATGGTGACCGAAGCCCATTGGACAAATTGGAAGGAGGATGATTTCAGACCATATATGGACACTATAGTCAAGACCTTTGGTACCAATCGAATAATGTATGGCAGCGACTGGCCTGTATGCCTTTTGGCAGCAGAATACAGCGAAGTATTTGGCTTGGTGAAAAACTACTTTAAAGCCTTTACTAAAGCCGAACAAGAGCAAATATTCGGACTCAATTGTTCCCGGTTTTATTTAAAAAAATGACATGGATTACAGACAACTAGGACATACCGACATGCGTGTCTCCTCCCTAAGTTTTGGTGCTTCGGCATTAGGTTCAGTATTTGGAAAAGCTGAAAAACCTGAGGGAATTAAAACTGTGCATGCTGCTATCGATAATGGTATAAATTACATAGATGTTTCACCTTTTTATGGCGATACCTTAGCCGAACAAGTACTGGGTGAAGCACTGATGTCTATACCTCGTGATAAGTATTATTTGGCCACTAAAGCAGGGCGTTTTGCCAAAGGGCAATTCAACTACAGTCCAAAAGCCATTGAAAAATCATTACTTGAAAGTCTTGAGCGTTTAGGTACGGATTACCTGGATGTGCTGCAACTGCATGACATAGAATATCAAAAAGGGCGCCATTTAGAAACAGTTATCAATGAATCTATACCCTTTTTGCAAAAGCTCAAACAAAAAGGTCTAATACGCTATATTGGCATTACCTCCTATCCCATTGATATTTTCAAGAAGATCGGTGAACAAACGAAAGTGGATACAATGCTTTGCCATAGCCACTATATGCTTAGTGATACATCTATGCTTGAGCTTTTACCCATGGCGAAAAAACAAGGTATAGGACTTATTGCTGCATCGCCACTAGGCATGGGCTTATTAACACAACGAGGTGTAGCAGACTGGCACCCTGCTACTGCAGAAGATAAACAGGCTGTTCAAAAAGCAGCTGAATTCTGTAAAGCTAATGGTACTAGTATTGAAAAGCTGGCTCTTCAGTTTGGTTGCGCCAATCCGGATATCCCTACGAACCTTGTGTCGACATCAAAAGCCACGCGTATAATTGATAACATTCAAGTATTGGAAGAAAGTTTAGATATGGAATTGGTGAAGGTGGTTCAGGAGATACTTTTACCCATTAAGGATAAGGATTTTGATTTTGCCAACAACTGCGAGCACATGTAAACCTCTGTCGATACGAGTTTGTCAATAATCAGTTATAAATCAATTTATTCTATTTTAGATCCAATCATCAATGAAAGTGACATAGGTAGCTATCCCAATTGTATTCGAAAAATAACCTAGCATGGATAGAAGCAGAAGTAGTTGATTTTTAATCATTGATTTTAATGTGCTTCACGATAACTTCAGGATTAGATTTTCTTTTCTATAATGACTAAATATTTTTGATTCGATGCCACAATGTAATTTCTATGCTTTTAAATACCAAAGTAAACTGTAAATCCTTCCAAAATATTATCGATGGCCACAGCCGATAATATTAAACCCATAACACGACTAATAATAGCAGCACCACTTGTTCCTATATATTTGAATATTTTGGCAGATAAAGCCATCAAAATCCAGGCAATAAATATTACAACAAGCATCATTAATGCCGTTAAGGATTGCTCAACTAAACTAAATTTGGTGTTTTCAGTTAATAATATAGCTGCTAGTATAGCACCCGGACTAGCCAAAGAAGGCATGGCCAGCGGAAATATTGCCTTATCATCTTTTTGATCAATATGGGATAGTTCTTCTTCAGGTTTACTTTCACCAAAGATCATGCTCAGTGCAAACAGAAAAAGGACGATTCCGCCTGCTATTTGAAACGTAGATACCGGAATATCTATGGCATTAAGCACCAATTCTCCCAAAACAATAAAAAACACTAAAACACCAGCTGCAGTAATGGCTGCCTTACGCGCCATTTTTTTCTTGTTATCGGCACTTGCCGAAGCCGTAACTGCGATGAAAACTGGAATGGTACCAATAGGGTCGATAACCGTAAAGAAGGTAATAAATGCCGTAAATAAAAGTTCCATCATAAGCTCAGAGCTTTATACAAATATTATAAAAATGTTTGATCCATGGTATTATAGCCACATAAAAAGGCAATTATACTATATAGAAAGAAATATAAAACTAATTCAAAGATAATCAAGCTCAAAGTAGATATAATTGAGAGGGTACATTTCATTCTATCAATCATTAAATTGAAAAAAGCAACTTTTTCTGTAACGCTTAGTGTAATTCTGAATCCTTAGGGAAATAGAAAATCAAAAACACTAAATTATAATCAAATGAAAACAATTACAAAAATTACCCTAAGCTGTTTAATTCTTCTAACATCCTTACAATTATTTGCTCAAGACGCAAATATAAAAGTTGAAGTTAAAGGTAAAGGAAGTCCCATTGTATTTTTACCCGGTTTTACCTGCCCCGGTGAAGTTTGGACTGATATGGTTACCCCATTAGAAGGTCACTATGAATGTCATTTAGTATCTTATCCTGGGTTTAATGGTATCATTGCTCCTGATACACTATGGTATGAAACCGTAACCAATCTCTTAAATGATTATTTAAGTTCTAATTTCGCCGAAAAGCCTGTTCTAATCGGGCACAGTGTTGGTGGCCTATTTGCTATGCAATTGGCTGTTAATAACAGTGAAATTTGTTCAAAAATCATTCTTGTTGATGCCTTATCAGCAATGGCAACGGTAATGATGCCAGGTGTTCCGCTTGAATCTATTTCGTCTGATTCGCCCTATAGTAAAAACATAATGGCCATGAATGATGAGCAATTTGCCGGAATGGCCACTCAGATGGCTTCTTTTATGACCAAAAATGAAGATAAAAAAGCGACAATTGCCCAATGGATGCAAGAGGCTGATCGCAAAACTTATGTCAACGGTTATACAGATATTTTAAAAGTAGATATTCGAAAGGACTTGTCGAACATTACTGTACCTACCCTTGTTTTAGCAGCCGTACCAATGAGTTTGGAACAAACCCAAAAGATTATGGAAGATCAATATGCTGCCCTGGTGAATAAAAAAGTGGAGTACATCGAAAATTCAGGTCATTTTATTATGTTTGATCAAACTCAATGGTTGTTAACACAAATTCAATCATTTCTATAGTCATATGCCGAGCCATACCGAATTTGAAAAAATATATCGTGATTTTTACCCTAAAGTATTTCGTTTATGTGCAGCTCACGCCAATGGCAGAAATGAATGGGCCAAAGATGCAGCTCAGGAAGTATTTATAAGTATTTGGAACAATCTGGGCAGTTTGAAAGATAAAAAGGCTTTACCTGCCTGGATTTACCGAATTTCCTTTAATACCTGCATGAAACGTTTAAAGGACAAGCAAAAACAAGCAATATCAACTGATGTTTTACCCGATATCAGCTATTCACCTGAAGAATCCAAAGAAGCTCAGGAAATGCTGACTAAAGTATACAGAGCCCTGGATCAAATGAAAGTTGAGGAGAAAAACCTAATGCTCTTATTGCTTGAAAGTGTAGAAAACGAAGAAATTGCCGAAATACTTGGAATTTCACGCGCTACTTTGCGCGTGCGAATTCATCGAACCAGGGACAAACTGAAAAAACTATTGGAAAATGAACGACTTTAAAAATATACAAGATCTGTGGCAGCAACAACATAAGCCTTCTGCCTATAGCGCCGATGAACTGATTTATAAAGCACAAGAACAAAAAAGAAAATCATCTAGAAAACAGATGGCCACTATTGTTGTGTTGTTTACCCTTATTGCAATAATAGCTGGCTTATGGATCATAACACCACTTGGTAACTGGGTTAGCACTGGATTAGCCATTATGTTTATGGCCATATTTATCCGTGTTGGACTTGAAGCCTATAGTTACATGAGAATACAGAACATAAAAGTGGATGAATTCAGCGAAGTGTATAGAAGCAAGATCATGTCGTTTTATCGCTTCCGTAAAAATCTGGTATCTTTGGTTACGGCGGTAACGGTAGTTTTATATATAAGCGGATTTTTAATGATGCTGCCCACTTTTAAAGCAACATTACCCAATTGGTTCTTTATATATATTGTGGTGTTTTTGATTGTTGGCATTCCTATTGCCACTTATCTCCTAATAAAACAGGCTCGCAATGAGATTAGAGATCTAAAGGAACTTATTAATATGATGTAGTATGTATATAAATGAAACTATTTTTTTGGCTATATAAATTTCGCAATAGAAAGAGCTTATTTGTATGAAAACATATACTTGCAAAGTTTAATTGTATCCATGTTCCAGATCAATAAAGAACTTATAATCTTTTACATCATTTAAATCTCTTAATATCTCATCTATTTTATAAGTTGGCATTCTTATCCTTAATAATTAATTACATTTTATCCGATGCTCTTAAGCTGATTTTAATATCCTCGTTGACTTCAAATAGCCATTCCTTAAAGTCCTTAGGACCAAACCGACCATAGGCATCATTGGAGAAGCCATAAGCCTCTTTGGGAATACCCATCCAGTTAGTATCCAATTCCTCATTTGAATTCTCATCATGAAAAAAGCGGATAGCATACTGTGCATTGGCCAAACTATCAATCACCACAGTGCATTTCTGATCTTTTATCTTTGCTTTCAAACCTTTGATCGATTGTTCCTTAGCATCAAATAATTCGAGCATTAATTGCCCTTTATCATTTGGTAAGTTAACAATTTCAACCTCTAACTTGAATTGGGCATAAGAGCCACAGCTTAGCCAAGCCAAGAATATGCAAATCAGTATTTTTCTCATATCGAGCATTGTTTAATATAAAATTAAGAACGACCATAAATAGCACTTTTCTTTTATGGTTTAATCTCGTCAAGCACCTTTGATGCACCTTTAAAATCATAGTTATTTATTAGCTCTGAAGCTTTGTCCAAGTGCTTTTTAAATACCTCTATTCCGGGTATAGCTAATATTTCATCTAATATCTCAAACACTTCTGTATCATACTCTTTTAAAGCATTTGACAGCTTCGAATATATTTTAGTGAACAGGGCCATATCTATACCAGGAGCCTTTTCTACTTTAAACGCTGCTTTATTAAACTCTTTCAAGGAATTACGATAAGATGCAATTGAATTCAATACAGGATTTAACCATTGACCGTAATCATCAATAAGAGCACTTGCATTTCTATAATCATTTTCTTTAAGCTTAATTTCTAAATCTATAGTTGCATTATAGAGTTGATTAGCACCAATATTACCCGAAACCCCTTTGATGGTATGAATTTGCCTTAATGCGGTTTTTACATTACCCAATTTAAAAGCATTTTTAATGGTTTCCAGTATATTTATATTGTCGTCATAAAATACAAAGAGAATCTTTTGATATAACTTTTTGTTTTGCATCATTCGATTCAAACCTTCGATCGTATTAATACCAGCTAGATCCGGAATATCAAATTCATCCTTAATGGTAATTTGTTCCTTTTTGATCAACTTGGAGATATCTCTTTTTTTAGGTTTAATCCATTTAATGATGGCCTCATTAACCGTTTCTGCACTTATAGGCTTTGTAATAAAGTCGTTCATACCGATTTGAAGGCAGCGTTCTTTTACTTCAGGCACCACATCAGCGGTCATGGCAACAATTGGAATATCATCTACATCCTTGTTTTTGCGTAACTCTTCAGACGCTTTAATACCGTCCATCACCGGCATTTGGAGGTCCATAAAGATCAAATCAAAATCAGCCTTTCTATTCAGATAATTCACAGCCTCCAATCCATTATTGGCAATTTCTACTATAAATCCACCCGATTCAATCATTTCGGTTGCGACCTGTTGGTTAATTTCATTGTCTTCGACAAGTAGTATTCTGGCTCCTTTTCTTAGCTTGATTTGTTCTTCAAACTTATCATCTACCTTATGGTCGCTTTGTTTCCGTTCAACTTCTTTCCCAAAAGCTTCCATAATAATATCAAACATGGAAGAATGACTTACCGGCTTGGTTAATAAACCCTCCAGTTCCAGCTCTTCAACTCTACGAATGATTTGCTCACGTGTATAGGCGGTAACCATAATTATGGTTGGAATTTTTGCCAATTTTGTATTCCGTTTTATTTGCTCGGCAACTTCCAATCCGTCAAGATCCGGCATTTGCCAATCGAGCAAGACTAACTCATATGGATTCTCGGTTTCCTTATTAAGCTCTTCCAAAGCATCCTGACCGGAAGTGACTGACTTAACATTAAAGGTAAATGATTTCAACATCGAGCTAAGTACATCCAAAGAAGTGAGGTTGTCATCGCATACCAATACCCTCATTTGTCGCAAATCAACGGAAGGTATTAGGACTCTTTGCTTTTGGTCTTTCTGTTTCTCTAGTTTGATATTAAAAGCAAAGGTACTGCCTTTATTAAATTCACTTTCCACCCAAATGTTTCCGCCCATCATTTCCGAAAGGTTTTTACAAATGGTCAATCCTAATCCTGTACCACCAAATTTGCGAGTTGTACTTCGATCGGCCTGGGTGAAGGATTCAAACAATTTACCAATTTGATCTTTCTTAATTCCAATTCCGGTATCCTTTACAGAGAACCTTAACCAAATGTCATTATCTGAATAACCGGATTCTTCATCACTTGATGGCGGGTTTTCTTCTAGGTCTACCTCGATCACAATTTCTCCTGCTTTGGTAAATTTTACTGCGTTGTTAGCCAGATTAATGAGTATCTGACCAATTCTCAGAGGATCACCAATAAGTAAGAGCGGAATATTTTCGGAGATTTTAAAGATTACCTCTATTCCCTTCTCGTGGGCTTTATAGGTGATAACCGTGGCTACATCATTAAAAACTTTCTCCAAATCGAAAGGTGTAATTTCGATGGACAACTTGCCGGCTTCAATTTTGGAAAAATCAAGGATGTCATTAATTATGCCCAATAAGGCTTTACCTGATGATTGTATTTTATAAATGTAATCGTATTGTTTAGGATCCAGATTGGTTTGCAGTGCCAGATGGCTTAAACCAATAACCGCATTCATAGGAGTCCTTATTTCGTGGCTCATGCTGGCCAGAAAAGCACTCTTAGCCTTAGTGGCCTCTTCCGCTTGTTCTTTGGCTTGTGTTAATTCTTCTTCATTTAACTTCCAGTCCGTTATATCCCAGTTAACACCAATCATACGATCCGGCTCTCCCGATTCTGATTTCAATAATTTTCCTAATCCACGTACATAACGAATGGTATTATCCGGCCAAACCACTCTAAATTCCGAATCAAAAATTTTATCCTCTTTTATGGCAGTCATTATGGTTTCATCCGCCCGTGTTTTGTCATCAGGATGTAATCCATTGGTCCAGGCTTCATAAGCCCCACTAAAGGTGTTTTCATTTATACCATACAAACTATATAACTTATTATCCCATTTTAATACATCATTCTTTATGTCCCAATCCCAAATTCCCACATTGGCTGCATCAATAGCTAACTCCATGGTTTGTTTTGCTTTCACCAATTCATTTTCAATTTCTTTCACCTTAGAAATGTCAACTATGTATGCCAGCAAACTAGGTTTTCCTTTGTATTCAAAAGGACTATAATTCATTAAAACATCAATAATATTATGGTTCTTATCATACGCCTTTAATGGATAATTAATAACGGCTTTTCCCGCCTTCGCATTTTGTTGTAAAAATTCATAATCTTCAACTCTATAGTATCGTTCCTTACCAATATCACCTGCTGTAAGTCCAAAAATGTCGGTAAATCGCTTATTTGCATATTGAATTTCGGAATCCGTACTAATGCCTACTGCTATTGGGCTTGAATCCATCATTTGTTGTAAGCGCATGCCCTCATTTTCAAGCTCTTTTTCCATCGCCCGTTGTTGAGATATATCCTCTTTGACAGCTACAAAGTGAGTTAAAGAACCGGCATCGTTCTTTATAGGTGATATAGTTGCTCTTTCCCAGTACAATTCTCCATTCTTTTTCTTATTACAAAATTCTCCATTCCAGGTATTACCATTTGTTATAGTATCCCATAAATTTTTAAAATAAGATGCATCATGAATTCCTGAATTAAGAAATCGAGGGTTCTTATTCAAAACCTCACTTTCAGAATAACCGGTTAAATCATAAAACTTGGAATTGGCATATTCGATATTGCCCTCTAAATCGGTGATAATAATTGATACCGGGCTTTGTTCAACGCTAAGAGATAGTTTTTGTATTTCCTCAAGTGCCTTATTTCTTTCTGAAATATCACGTATAATAACCAAAGTATACTTGTCTCCATCAATATGGTAGGCCGATACGTTTATTTCAAAATCAAAGATATCACCATTCTTTTTCAGGCCTTTTGATTCATAGTTGGAAGGCACTTCTGCTCCGGCATTACGTTTATCAAAAAAATCCTTTACTTTATTACGTTCTTCAGGAGCAACTAAATCAAATGGTGTTAATTGATATATTTCTTCTTCGCTTTCGTATCCAAAAACATTTACAAAAGATGTGTTTACTAATATGTGTTTACCCTCTAAGGTTACTCCTATGGCATCTGTGGAGTTATTAAATATTGATCGGAATTTAATTTCATTGCCACTAATTTCTTTCTCTGTTTCCTTCAGTTCAGTAACATCAATTAATGTACCTGTCATTAACTCAGCTGTTCCATCTTCCTTTCTCTTAGGAATATCAGCTCGTGCATTAATCCACCTGATCGATCCATCTAATTGTAAAACCGGATATGTAGCACGATAAGATTCATATTTACCAGAAATAGCACCTGAAAACTGTTCAAATGTATAGTCTATCATCTCCTTGTATTCAGGATCTATTTCTCCTGTCTTAACAAGAATTTCACCCCATGCACTTATTTTGTAAGCTTTATCATCACTTTCATCAACAGGCAAACCAATCAGCATAGCTGTTGTATCTAAGGCATGGAAGGTATCTTCTTCATTAAAATCAATCCACCATGCTCCAATATCGGCTGATTCAAGAGAACCATAAACAAGCTGATTTAATAAAGCCAGATCTTTATCAGCTTCTTTTTGCTTAGTGGTATCAAGCAAGAAGCCTTCCAAACCAACAATTTCGTCATTTTCAACCACAGGATGGACCGTAAACTGATGATATCCTATGGAGCCATCTTTACATTTTCGTGAGAATTCACCGGAAACAGATTTGCCTTCTTTTATCAAATTATCTACTACTTCCTGCGCCGAATTTATATCAAGATCGACTTGTGTGGTAGAAAAATGTTGGCCAACAATTTCATCAGCAAATGAGTAAAGGTGCATATCCAACCATGCCTGATTAACCAGCTTAAATATACCTTTGCGATTTATATAGAAATAGCCCGCCTGTGTTTCTTCAATTATACCTCTGAAGCGCTGCTCACGTTCTCGAATCTCTTTTTCAACCTTCTTACGTTCGCTTAAATCATGCCATACGGTCAATACAACTTCCTTATTATCAATAAAAATTATAGACAAACTTACCTCAACCGGAAATTCTTTTCCATCGTCCAATCTTTTGTGGGTCCAATCAAAAGTGTTAAATCCTTTTTCTCTGGCAAGGGATTCCATCTCTATTGCTTTCTCTTTGGATAAGGCACCATCTAATTGATACTCCGGCGAAAATTCTGCCGGATGATGAGTCATTAAATCAGCCTTATCTCTGCATCCAATCATTTTAACGGCTGCGTTATTGCAATCTAAAATTCCATCTTCACTAAAAATTAAAATGGCGTTGGTCGATTCTTCAAAAAGGGCCTTAAACTTATCTTCGCTTTGTACGGTATATTCCTGGTTTGTTTTTACTTCTTCCAGTGCTTCTTCAACTAAGTTATTAGCTTTTAGGGTTTCATTTATCTCAATATTTAATCGTCGCTGAATAATAAATATGATATAGAAAGAAAGGATTATTATACCCAGCAAGACAAACAGAATCGAAATAGCTATTGCATCTTGTTTTGCTTCCTGATCCTGAACCATGATCTGCGTCCGTTGATCAATACTCACAATAAACTCTAAAATTGGAGCCATAATGGCTTCCTTTTGTTTATGATATTCCTGATTGAACAATATTACCCTGGCCAATGATGTATCCGGCTCACCAATGCGATTAAATTGATTCGACGAATCACTAAACAGGCCTTTCACAGCATTAAGGGCTATTCTCTCGGTTCGTACCAGTTCATTTGATTTGTCCTCGGCTTGAGTTAATAATTTAAAATCAGATGCAACAAAGCCAAGTTTGAGCATACTGTCTCTTAGAGATATTAAACTACCATCAGGCCATGCTTCATGACCATTTCGGATATTAACAACATTCCAATACTTATCCTCCCAAACAGAGTCTCCGGTAATAACATAAGTTCTACTGAATCGGGTTAAATCATCAGAGCTTTGTTTCAACCAGTCGGCCAAAAGTATAGATTTGTGTCGTATTTTCTCAGACTCCTCTATTTCAGAAGATTGCTTTATTAAAACAATAGTAAGCGCAATTAATACCAGAATTAATCCTGATAGAATTGAAAATACTAGAGATCGTTGTTTTTTGTAATTAGGCATAAATTATGGTTTTGTAAGCACGCTTACTCTTTATTCTTGATTCAATTTTATTGTCTTATTGGTCTTGGCACTACGTATAGCAGCATCCAATATTTCCATAACCAAGATATTATTTTCTAAAGAAGATAAATCGTATGCAGAGGGTTTAATTTCATTATTAATTACCGCTGCAAAAAATGCGAATGGATCGTGATAAGGTTCTTCACGTTCATTAATATGAAATTGTTTTTCAGTGTATCCATCATAGCCCTTAGCTATGCGAACTCGCACATCACTTTTATTATCAGCATATATTGCACCATCTAATCCATAAATTTCCATATCCTTTCTACCCATAGGCCAATCCCACGAGGCCTGAATAATGGCATTAGCATTGCTATAATTTAATATGATGGTAGCGTCATCATCAACCTTCGGATTATTTTCGGGCTGTAATTGTTGAGTTACTGCTGTTACAGTCAAAGGCTTTTCACCTTTCATTAACCATGTCATCAAGTTAATTCCATAACATCCAAAATCGGTAATCGCTCCACCTCCATTTTCAATGGGATCAGTTAACCATTCCAGAAATTCCTTATCAACGCCTATTTTCTTAGGTCCCCTATGACCATCACGTACAATTACTTTCCGAACTTCACCAACCTCATCATTAAACAGCAACTCGTACGCTTTATGATTACTCGGATACCATGTTGTTTCATAGTTGGTGAGCAAGTGAATATTGTGCTTTTTAGCTAACATTTCCATCTTTAAGGCATGGTCCAAACTTACGGCCAAGGGTTTTTCAACCATCACATGTATACCCAAGGGAGCTACCTTTTCAACTACTTCTAAATGTTCATAAATGGTACCAAATGCACATACAGCAACAGGTTTATTAGCTTGTATCAAATCCTCAATACTACCATATACCATTTGCATTGAGAATCCATATTGTTCAGCATATCGTCGAGCCAGCTCTGTATTAGGTTCTACGATTCCAATGATCTCAATGTCTCCATTTTTTTCACTGCCAAATATCCAATGTACATGAGTATGAGTTAAGCCAATTACTCCAATTTTAACAACTTCTTTTTGACCACATTTATTAAATGATAGTACTAAGATGAGAATTAAAGCAAGTAATCCTGTTTTCATTCTTTTTAGTTTTAGAACCCGGTAACAATATGATTCCAAGATAACGATTTTAGTCTATTAGAGCAGGATCATTATGTATAATATCATCTAACTATCGTCATTGTTTGAGCGCTATCCATTCATTTTTAAGAATACTATAATAAATAGTATTGCGTCTTCTGTCCTGTGTCATTAAGGTATGACTTCGCAGAACGCCTTCTTCAACAGCACCGATTCGTAATAAAGCCTTTCGTGCAGGCATATTAAGAACATCCGTCTTAAACTCAACACGCTCAACAAAAAGCTCCTCAAAACAATATTTCAGAAAGATATTCTTGACTTTATCATTGTATCCTTTTCCTTGAAATTCACGGCCTAACCAGGTCCATCCTATTTCAATTCTTTTATCCCGAGGCGAATAATTACCTAAACTGCTTGAACCAATTAAGGCCTTACTATTCTTATCGATTATTGTATAGGCCATGCGAGTCTTATCATTTACTGATGCCTCCACCCATTGTTTTAGTGATTTTTCATCGGATAAATCACATGTAAAATATGTCCATAAGTGTCCATCGTTGGTCATTTTCTTAAAATGATCATAATCATCCAAACAGATTGGTCGTAACAAAAGTTGATCACTATCGAATATTTTCGTTAAATCTAACATGGAACTATTTACAAGTTTATCTTAAGGTAGTTAATCAAGTTATCAGTCTTCGTCTGTTTTAACCTTATTCCGATGGGTGGTATAGTCCGATTTTAAGTGCAAATCCATTTGAGGAAATGGTATAGTGATATTATTTTCAATAAACAATCGATTAATTATCTGCCTAATTTCTGACTTTACATTTTCAATCCTAAAGATGTTATCACTATAGAATAAAAGTTCAAAATCCAGGGAAGAAGCCCCAAAATCAATAAATCGCGATACAATAAGTGTTTTATCACTAATATCTGAATGCTCCATAGCACTATCTTTAAGCACCTTCAACACCAAATCAACATCGCTCCCGTATGCTACTCCAACCTTTATTCTAAATCGTGTTTTCTTAGTTTGATGACTCCAATTTATAACCTTGTTGGATATAATACTTGAATTCGGAATAATAATGACAATATCATCTCTATTAATAGCCGATGAAGTCCGTAATCCAATTCTTTCCATTCGAACAACTTCTCCATCCAATTGCAATATATCTCCAACTTTAATGGAGCCTTCAAAAAGCAATATTATTCCTGAAATAAAATCATGAAAGGTATTTTGAAGACCAAGTCCTACACCGACTAATAATGCCGCTGAACCGGCTAGCAACACATTTAGTTTTATACCCAGACTCTCCAAGATTAAAAGAATAGCTATAATCCAAACAACATACTTGGTAATTTGAAATAAGGCATATAAATTACCTTTATCAAACCTGTCTTGAGCTCTTTTTCTAAAAATCGTTTTTTTCACCAACCACAATACAAGCAAAGTGATGCATATGGTAAACGCAACAGAAATAACTTTTCCAAAAGTGAATGTAAATTCACCAATCTGGAATATTTCAAACTCTATAAAAGCTCTTATTTTATCCATATAATTCCAAAGAATATAATAACCTACCTAATCTTAAATATAGCATTTAATATAATTTTGAAAGTAGTATTTTATTAAGAGATTTATAAACTTTAATCCATACTAATTATTTGAGCTTTTATCCTTCGTTGATTTATCTGCAATACTCAATGGCAATTGAATGAAATAGGTTTTTTCATTGAGTAATTATAATTAACGAAGTCAAAGCAATAATAAACCATAGACTTATACCCAAAACAAAACTTTTTATTCCTGCAGTTTTCATATCAGCTAAATTGATTTTACTGCCAATTAGAAACAAAGCAAGCACCATTCCTTTACTCCCCATGGTACTCATGTGTCCATAATAAGTGCTAAACTGAGGTAAATAATGTGCTACAAAAATGGTCAAAACAAACAAAGCAATAAACCATGGAGCCTTAATCTTACCATTACCCTTACCTCTTTGCGTTATGGCTATTACAATGGATAATGGAATAATCCATAGGGCTCTAATTAATTTAACTGTTGTGGCTACTTCCAATGCCTTTTCACCGTATATTGCTCCTGCACCAACAACAGAACTGGTATCATGTATAGCAATTGCAGCCCATTGTCCGAATGCTTCCTGACTCATGCTAAAATAATGACCGATATGAGGAAAAATAAACAATGCTAAAGCATTAAGAACAAATACAACAATTAAAGCAAATGATATTTGACTATTTTTAGCATTAAGCACGGGTGATACTGCAGCTATAGCGCTTCCTCCACAAATGGCTGTACCTGCCGATATTAATAAGCCCGTTTTAGAATCAATTTTTAAGATTTTTGTAAGCAAAAAACCGCATAACATTACGAATACAACCGAAACGGCAGTTAAGGCGAAACCACTTTTCGAAGCTTCCAACACTTCAGTCAGGCACATCCCAAAACCCATAAATACAATAGAGCTTTGGAGTACAAGGGATGTTAATCCACTTGCCTTATCAAACCTTATTCCTACGGCAGACATGCCAATACCTAAAGCCAAAGCAATGGCAGGTGAAACAAATGGCGAAAAACAGAATATTAAAACAAGCACATAAATTAGCTTGCCTTGATTGATATTGAGTTTCATAACTTCTTTTGTTTATTCACAACAAAAGTATGCTCGCAACATAACTAAAGCAAATACAAAATACTTATTACCTATAACTATAAATTATAACTATTGATAAAACTCTTAAATAATGGCACCGATGAAGCCTCCGGCCCCAGCCTTGTAACAGAGCGCAACTCTCGAAGTAAATTAACACCTTTAATTTTAACAATTGACAATTCCTTTAAACGCAGTTCTTTTTGAATAGCTTGTTGTGATAAGATGGCTAAACCATCAAAATTAACAAGGAAATTCTTAATTGCCTCGGTACTGCCTAAATGAATATGAATATTTAAACTTTCCAGATTCAAAGCTTTTTTTCGCAATTCATGTTCAATTACTTCTAATGTACCTGAACCTCTTTCACGCATTACCAAAGGAATTTGTTGCAAATCAGATATTGCAAGGCTACGCTGTTTGGAATATAGACTTTGACTACCGCATACTAAAAGCAATTCATCCTTAATCCATGGTGAGTAACGAAGATCAACCTGAGATGAATCATTTTCCACCAGAGCCATATCAATTTCTTTTGCAAGAAGCTTCTGCTCCATTTCCAGTGAATTCCCATTTAGTATGTGTAAATCTATCTGTGGGTATCGTTTATGGAATTCGGCCAAGATGCCAGGCAATATGTATTGCGAAATTGTAGAACTGGCTCCCAACCTTAGTTTACCTTTAAAGGCATCAGTCAAGCGCCCCAATTCAAATACCATATTTTCGTAATTCTGCCGTATATCTTTTAGTCTGGTATAACAGAGTTCTCCTGCCTTCGTTAAAAACACTTTGTTGCTTTTACGTTCAAATAATGCCACATTCAGTTTACTTTCCAACTCTTTGATATGCTTTGTTATAGCAGGCTGACTAATAAACAAGGTTTCTGCAGCTTTAGAAAAGCTTAAATTTTCTGCAACGGCAATAAATACCTGATCTCTAAAATCCATGCTAACAAGTATAAGCGAAGTATTCTTGAATTGCAAATAGTAGCTCTATCCAGCTAATAAACTATTGATAAGATGGTAAGACTTTAATCGCATTAAGCTTATCCCAAATTTGATGACTAAAAGTTTGTGGTGATACACGAAATAGTACAATGTATTTATCCGAATCGGATTTATAAGATTCAACTATAAAATTAAGTTTGATTGGGCGCTTGGTGAAAAAGGCGTCATGAATATTTACCTGGCCAATATAGTATTCCCCTTTTTTAATGGTTTTGCCTTTTGATAAATTAGATAGTGTTGGTGTAAGCACATCCGAATTAATATTCTTGCTTTGAGCTATTGCTTTAGCTAAACCGTTAAAATAAACCTGCATTTCTTTGTTAAGCTTCTCCTCTGTTAATGTTGGATCTTCATTGATACACCATACCAAAATATAGGACCAAAACTCTTCACTTTTTTCATTGGCCCAACCTGGCGCAAAACGAATATCTTCTACTCCTGAATATGGTAAGGAAGACGCAAAGTCCAAAGGAAAGGTTAGCAATTCTGAACGCCAATCTTCAACTGCTTCCAATACCATTTCGTCTTTCTCCTGAGCTTCCATCAAACTTGGAAACAAGAAAATAGAGAATAATACAATTAACTTACTCGTTTTCAATAGTGAATGAAAAACCCTACAATTCATCTTCCATTCCTTCACCACCTTCGCCACGTTTACTGCGCTTAGCTATAAAATTGTTTAACCTATAAGTCAGGGTAAAAGAGAATACCGGAGCATTTCTTCTTCTCTCCTGGTAATTATAAAAATCAGGTTCTTCAGTAATAGTAATTCGTTGAGCAGTTGAAAATATATCTCTGGCTTGCACTACTGCGGAGAATTTACGATCTAAGAAATCAACTCTGTAGGCAGCATTAAATTGATAATAACCTTTTGTTTCACCTTGTGCTGTTATGGATGGGCTATCATAACTACTATCTAACTGGATTTGCATAGTCTTCTTTATACGAAAAGTATTATTAAGCCGACTACTCCAGTTAAACGATGAACGCTCAAATGCTTCTTCATACTTAACACCCTTAATGCGATAGTCGTAGACATTACCCATTAGATTAAGCTCCCACCATTTAAAAATCGGGATATTATACATTGCTTCGGCACCAAGTGAATAATCTGTTCCTACATTAGCGTAGGTATGTAATAAAATACCATCGTCATAAACCCCTTGTATACGCTCTACCTTATTGTGAGTAACACGATAATATCCTTCAATCGACAATTGCGATTTCTCCCATTGTTTGATGTAACCCATTTCCATGGCATCAATATATTCGGGTAGCAAATCCGGATTTCCTTGTCTCACATTAAACATGTCCATCCAGGTCACAAAAGGTTCAAGGTAATATCCTCTTGGACGATCAATACGGCGCGAATAACTTGCCATAAGCTGATTTTCTTCAGGTAGTTGGTATGATAAATGAAGCGTTGGAAAATAGTCCCATCGGTCAATCGTAAATTGCTGATTATCCCTTACCGTTGTTATTTCCCGAAAAGTGTATTCACCTCTAAGTCCTAACTGATAACCAAAATCACCTAGCTTACCATTATAAGTCGTATAAAGCCCCATGATATTTCTATCATAATCTGTGGTATTACCCACTTCCGGCTGATTTACAAAATCTCCATTATCCCAGATACTGAATGTAGTTGCGTCCTCGCTTTCACTCCTTCTACCTTGGAAACCGACTTCAAATCGATCTGTTTCACCAATGGGTTTAACGTAATCTAAGCGCAGTTCCCATCTCCCTGATGGACCATCCTCAGTAGTGCGTGTTCCATCGGTAATGGTCATGTCTGCATTTTTCAGAACATTCTGTGAAGACTCTACTCCCTCTCTGTAGCGATAGTTCAATTGAGCTGCAATTTCATGCCCTTTTTCTTCAAATTTGTGTGTATAATTGGTGGTTAAAGAATAGTAGTTTCCACCTCTTGTACCTTCGTTTAAACTTAGTTCTCTTGTTTCTCCCGTGCTTGGAATCTGTGTGCTACGATAATCTAATACCGATTCGCTATTCATATTATAATCACCAAGACGAAAGCCAAAAGTAAACACATCATTCTCAGTAATATCCCAGTCGAAACCACCTCGGATAGAACCACCTACATATGCCCGTTCATCATCTCCATTGGCTTTCAGAATGCTCACTGTATCATTTTTAGAGGTTCGCCTTTCACTCAAACTAGTTCCGGGAAACGGACGATTATTATAATCTGCTCCTAAAGTAAAATTAAGCTTATTCTTACGGTAATTAAGCATAAAATCACCTCCATACATTCCGAATGAACCGGCCTTGGCATTAAATAAACCCTGAATACCAGGAGTTCGGTTCTTTTTGGTTATGATATTGATTATACCGCCGGTACCATCAGGTTGATATTTAGCTGAGGGATTGGTGATAATTTCGATATTTTCGATGGTTGACGCAGGCGTTTGCCTTAAAGCGTCACTGGGATCCAATATGGTTGGTTTTCCATCAATCAACACCGTAAATCCGGTACTTCCTCTTAACGCCACGTTACCTTCTATATCCACTCGGATGGATGGCACATTTTCCAAAACTTCAACGGCCGAAAGAGAAGCGGAAGTCATTTGTTTTCCCACTGAAACCACCTTTTTGTCTATTTGATATTCCACGGTTTGTCGTTGTGAAACAACTTCTATTTCGTCTAAAGATGTTGATGCAGATCCAAGATTTATTTTACCAAGGTCAATTACATCCCGGCCCTCTTCAACAATTACATTATCATACCGTTTGTTATCGTACCCAAGAAATGAGACAATAATATAAAATTCACCAGGCTTAAGTCCCTTTATGCGAAATACACCGTCATTATCTGTAATGGTACCAGTAACAACTGAGTCATCACTGCTTTTATAAATGGCTACCGTTGCATATTCAATGGGAGCCTTCGATTTTTCATCAAATATTTTCCCTTTTACAATACCAACTTTTTCTGGTGGAATAGGATTATTTCCCAAAACACTACCCGCTAATAAAATTACACCAATCAATAATGTCAGTGTTCTATAATTTGATCCCATTCTCTTCTTTGTATAATTTTTAGTGACTATTTGACGATGCCTCGTGTCATTTCCTTCGCTCCAAACTGATTTTTTATGGTAAAAAAAGAACAAAGTATCGTGTTGTATTCTCTATCAACACATTATAGACACCAGATAAATAAACGCCTACAGACTATTTAAAATGATTTCAAATAAAACAACATTTATCTATCTTCGTTCCAGAAAAAAGGCTATTTAACATGACGTTAACAAAAGAAGAACTTGAACGCTATAAACGACATACCATATTGCCAATGATTGGTCTGGAAGGTCAGGAGAAACTAAAAAATGCTTCAGTACTAATTATTGGAACCGGAGGTTTGGGTTCACCAATCGCCATTTATCTGGCTGCCTCAGGTGTTGGTACACTAGGAATAGTTGATTTTGATGTGGTGGATGAATCGAATCTTCAACGTCAGATAATTCATAAAAGTAAAAATGTAGGTCTGTCAAAGACGGAATCGGCCAGGGAAACATTAGAAGATATTAATCCTTATCTTAAATTAAATATCTACAATGAGGCATTAAGCTCTGATAATGCTTTGGACATTATCGGAAAGTATGATCTGGTTTGTGATGGAACAGATAATTTTCAAACGCGCTATTTGATTAATGATGCCTGCGTGCTTTCTAAGAAGATTAATGTATTTGGCTCAATTCGTCAATTTGAAGGACAAATTAGTGTTTTTGGCACTGCAGATGGCCCATGTTACAGATGTCTGTTTCCAGAGCCTCCGGCACCGGGCACTGTACCTTCATGCGCTGATGCTGGTGTAATGGGGGTTTTACCAGGTGTGGTCGGAACCATTCAAGCTACTGAAATCATTAAGCTTATCTGCGGTATTGGGAAAGCACTGATTGGGCGTTTATTAAATTACGATGCCTTAGAAATGAGTTTTAATGAAATTAAGTTTGCAAAAGATCCAGAATGTCCAGTCTGTGGTGACGAGCCGGCTATAAATAAACTAATTGATTATGATGCTTTTTGCGGCAGTACTTCGCCTATATTAGATGAAGATATTGAAGCTGATACATTAGCAAAACAACTTAATTCTAAAAATCCACCTCTATTGCTTGACGTGAGAGAACCGGAAGAGTTGGCGGATGGAATAATTGAGCCAAGCATACATATACCTATGAATGATGTACCTCGATATTTAAATAAAATTCCTAAAAATCGGGCACTAGTTGTTTATTGCCATTCGGGCATAAGAAGTAAATATGTAGTTGAATTTCTTAAAAAACAGGATTACCATCAAATTTCCAATTTAAGCGGTGGCATAGAGGCCTGGGAAGCTTTTATAAATAAAGTTTAAACAAGAAAATGAATCAATAGCATTTTAGCATATGTAACACGACTTTACTACATTTACAAGAGACAACAATAATTTTTTATGCAATACCGTTTGCCTCTTCGAAATCGCCTGTTGCTAATAATATTATCAACAGTTACAATCATCTATACGATAGGTATTGGTTATATCAGCATTAGATATAAAGAAAATGCCAAAGAAGATGCTCTTAAGCTTATTCAATCGGTGGCTAATGAAAAGGCGACTATGATAAAAGCCAATATGGATCATGACTTTGCTATCTCAAGAAGTATGGCCCAATCCATGTTAGTCATTGAAGAGAGCGAATTTTCAGGGAAACAGGATCTACAATTTTCTATACTGACCAACATCCTTAAAAGTAATCCAAATTACATCGCTTCTTTCTTGCAATGGGAATTAAATGATATTGATCCAAATTACAATAAATCTCATGGAAGAAGGCGCTACCTAAGTTATAGGCAATATCCTGTTTTAAAAAATCAAGCATTACCCGGGCAATTTTCTGATAGTCCTATTGATACCATTAAGGGTATCGTTGATGTGGATACATACGATGCCGAAAATCCATATTATTTAGTGCGTAGTAGTCATAAGGAATTCATTATCAATCCTTATTTTTATTCGTATGATAATGTTAAAGAAATGCCGGCCAACTACCCCACTCAGCCGGATGCAATTTTGGAAACTACGATAATCATCCCAATACTAAAAAATGGTGTTTTCAAAGCTTTGACAGGTGTAGATATTCCTTTAAATCACTTTATGAGTTTGATTAAAGACATCTCTCCCTTTGATGATAGTTTTGCTTTTGTTGTAGCTAACAATGGTCATTTTGTTGCTCATCCCTCTCCCTCGTTATTAGCTCAACCCATTCCGGAATGTGGTTTGGTAGGTAAGATGGCAAAAACACATTTTGAAGATATTCGTAGCGGAAATAGTTTTTCATTTACGACCACTGTTGAAAATGAAGGCACATTGCTTTTCGTTATGGCTCCAATTCAAATGGGCAACACGGATCAACCATGGTCACTGGGAATTGGTATACCGGAACGGGTTATTTTGGCAGAAGCCCGAGAGGATTTCCTTATTTCAATTGCGACAGGACTTATTGGACTATTATTATTAATTATTCTTATTGCATGGTTTGCGCGTAGCATTACCCGACCTATAGAAGCCACCACTTTATTGTTAAACGATCTGGCTAAAGGAAAAATAAATACTGATGTTCAAGTGAGTGTTAATACTAAAGATGAAGTGGAAGATATGGCTAATTCGGCCAATACCTTAGTCAAAGGATTTATAAGAACAACACGATTTGCACATGAAGTTGGAGAAGGCGAATTAAATACTGAATATACATTACTTAGCAACGAAGATATCCTTGGCAAGTCACTTCTTGAAATGCGCAACAAACTGAAGCAATCAAAGGAAGAAATTGAACTACAGAATCGAGAATTGAAAAAATTATCAATGGTGGCCCAACAAACCGATAATGCGGTCATCATAATGGATGGATTGGGTAATCTGGAATGGGTTAATAAGGCTTTTGAACGTTTGTATGGTTACAATTTAACAGAGATCCAAAATAAATTTGGTTTAAACCTTACTGACCTCAGTAATTACGATGAAATTAGATCTATTATTGATCAATGTTGTTCGAAACGTATGACGATCGCCTATAATTCAATTCTTAAGTCTAAAGAAGGTGATGATAAGTATGCGCAAACCACTTTAACACCTGTTTTAGACGAAACAGGATATGTAATTAAGATGATTGCCATTGACTCCGATATTACTTTACTTAAAAAGGCCAATTTAGAGATTGAATTACAGAAAAACGAGTTGGAAAAACTAAATGCCACAAAAGACAAATTCTTCTCAATTCTTGCTCATGATTTAAAGAACCCATTCACAACCGTGCATTCATTAAGTAATTTTATCAACAGTGAATACAAAACTTTGGATGAGACTGATAAAAAAGATATACTAAGCCGTATTTGGAATTCATCCAAGCTTATATATAATCTGCTGGATAACCTCTTGACCTGGTCGCGTTCGCAACGTGGTTTAATAGAAATAAATCCCGTTAACTTTTGCCTCAATGAGGTCATTAAAACGAATATAAATCTTCAAAATTCAGCAATAGATTCTAAAAACATTTCAGTAAGCAATAAACTGACCGAAGAGCTCTCTGTTTTTGCAGATCGAGATATGATAGACACTGTATTTCGTAATTTGATAAACAATGCAGTTAAGTTTACACCTGAAAATGGTACTATTTCAATTATGGCTGAAAAACAAGAAAATCAAACCATTAGGATAAACATTAAAGATTCAGGAATAGGCATATCGGATAATGATTTAAATAAACTTTTCCGAATTGATATTAACACTCAATCCATTGGTCATTCACAGGAAAAAGGTACCGGATTAGGCTTAATACTTTGTAAGGAGTTTGTTGAGTGCAACCACGGTCAGATTGAAGTTAGCAGTACATATGGAAAAGGAAGTACATTCAGTATTCTTCTTCCTTTAAATAAAACATTCTATGGAAACAATTGAATTAGATTTCATGGGTAATTTTAAGTTTTTTTTACCTCAGGCTCTTATTTTGGCCATTAGTATTTATTATTATATGCGTAAACATAGCCTGGATGGATTGTTATTAATTTTAGGATCAGGTCTTAGTCTTTGTATTTTATTATATCATTTGTTTATTTTGCCATACGGTTCACCTTCCCTTGGGTATATAGATGATACAATCAGTCTTTCTAGTTTATTAAGCATTTTAAGTCTGATGAGTTCATTATCGTTTGTAGCAGGTTTTTTGATGCTTATTATAAAACAGGTGAAGCTTAAAAATAATACAATTGAGAATGACATTCAGAACATTAAATAGTAAAAACATTGTCCACACAAATTGGCGATTTATACTTATTGTTTTATTCAGCACTTCTTTTACCTCTTTTGCACAAATTCCGATTAAGAAAACAGTAGAAACCATCGATTCTATTGTAAATACCTCTTTAGAAAAAGATATGGGAATTATTCCAGCTCCGGTATTCAATCCAGCATTTGGTACAGGAATAGCGGTATTACCTGTATTTGTGTATCGCCCCAAAGGTTTTGATAAAGAAACTCACCCTTCTACATCCCAAGGTATATTGTTCTTAAATTTCACAGGTTCCTATCTGGCTGGTGCAAAACAAACCTTATATCTAAATAAAAACAAATTCTGGATTGATGCATATTTAGGCTATGCTTCAATGAAATTTAAATACTATGATAACATTGACACCCCTGAAGACGATTATAGGGAAATAACTTTTCAAGGTTTTGTTTCAAATGTTTCTTTTCTAATTAATTTAAAAAAGTACTTTTATTTAGGTCCAATTTTTAGTAGTAATTATATTAAGGAGAATGCGGAATTACCAGATGGCTTAGAGCAAAGTTTTGAATGGTATCATACACCTGGTCTTAAAACTTCATATGATAGTCGTGATAATATATTTTATCCAGTCGAAGGATGGTTTAGCACATTAGCCTTGGAGAGTTTAATTAAATCAGAATCTCAATCTTACGATTTTAATAAAATAACTGTTGGAGTAAGTAATTATAAAAGTTTAACTCTGGAAGGAGATAAAATTATAGCAAGTCGAATATATACTCAACTGGGCTATGGCAATCTGCCTCTACACGAAATGGCTTCCCCAGGAGCCTCTCCTATTCTACGCGGTTATATCACAGGTAATTTTCTAAATTCATCGATATTAACTGCACAGGCAGAATTTAGATGGATGTTTTCTGAACGTTGGGGTACAGTTGGTTTTCTAGGTTATGGAATCTTATTTGATCAGCCTCATCAATTAAATGACAATCTTAACTTACCTTCCATCGGAGCAGGTATGCGTTATCGTATTTTTCCAAAATTCAAAATTAATGTGGCACTCGATGTCGCATTCGGACGAAAGAGTGCCAACATGTATTTTAGCCTTTCTGAATCGTTTTAGTTTAGCGAATAAAACTGGTCCAGACTTTAGCTTCGGGTTCCGGCAATTGTTCCTTTGAAGCATTAACTGCCTTTAAAAGGAAAGCCATATTTTTACCTAATAAGCGAGCAATTTGCACTCCTTCTTCATCTTGCTGTATTTCACCCGGACGATTACCATGTAAAACATTCCAATAGTTGGAGGTAGGAATAAACATTTCGCTGTATTGCAAAAACTGATTTAGAGCCTGAAAAGCCGGAATACCACCAGTTCGTCTTACGGACACCACAGCCGCTCCAACCTTATGTCGAAACAGTCCATTGTTAGCTCCAGCAACATAAAAAGCTCGATCCAGAAAACTTTTCATGGTGCCATTCACTTCAGCCCAATAAACAGGAGATCCCAGAAGCAATCCATCCGCCGCCTTCATCTTTTGAATAAATTCATCAACAGGATCATCTTTAATAATGCAAGTTTCATCCTTGGTTTTAAAACATGAATTACATCCTGTACATCCCTTTATCTTCTCTGATCCTACCTGAAGCGTTTCAACCTCTATACCTTCCTTCTCAAGCTCCTGCGCAACTATTTGCAAAGCCTGATAAGTGTTGCCCTTTTTACGCGGACTACCGTTAATAGCTATTACCTTCATTTGATTAAAGTTTATTCAAAGCTCGTACTTTTAGCTGAAAGATGAAATAGCATATTATATAGAAAGGAATATTCCGTCCATAGATAAAATCATATTTCAATAAAGAACAAATACTTTTATCTCGTCAAAGAAACAATCTATTTCAACTTCTCTTTAAAAAGCTTCTTAAACTTATCCATTTTAGGCCCTATAACTGCCCTACAATAAGGTTGATTTTCGTTATTAGCAAAATAATCCTGATGATAATCTTCAGCCGGATAATATTTATCAAATGCACTTACTTCAGTTACGATGGGATTATTAAAAATATTTTGCTCATTTAATGCCTGAATCACATATTTGCTCTTTTGTTTTTGTTTGAGCGTATGATAAAAAATCACAGATCGGTATTGTGTTCCAACGTCAGCGCCCTGACGATTTAAGGTGGTCGGATCGTGAGTAGCAAAAAACACTTCTAATAGATCTTCAAAATCCAACACCGATGGATCATAGGTAATTTGTATAACCTCCGCATGTCCTGTCAAGCCGGTACATATTTCTTTATAAGTCGGATTTGCTTTTGCACCTCCACTATAACCCGATTCAACCTTACTTACACCTTTTAATTCGGCAAAAACGGCTTCGGTACACCAAAAACATCCACCTCCAAATGTTGCTACTTCCTGAGCTTGTACTGTCATTGTTAATAGTCCTGTTACTAGTATTAATAATATATTTCTCATAATGCCTTTCTTGAAAAAACAGCACTCGGCGTCTTTTGTTTATGTGCCTTCAACTGCTTTTTGTAATTTTGCTGCCACAACAAATGAAATATGAGCGGATATCCCCCATTGGCTGAACGAATGAGGCCACAAAATCTGGATGATTATATTGGTCAGAAACACCTGGTTGGAGAAGGTGCTGTACTGCGTAAAATGCTGGATCGTAAAGTCATCTCTTCCTTAATTTTATGGGGACCTCCAGGAGTAGGAAAAACTACTTTGGCTAAAATTATGTCGAAACAGCTGGATCGACCGTTTTATGTATTATCTGCCATTAATTCAGGAGTTAAAGATGTAAGGGAAGCTATTGAAAAAGCTCGCAAGGCACGATTTTTTAATTCGTCCTCTCCTATCCTTTTCATTGATGAGATTCATCGATTTAGTAAATCTCAACAAGATAGTCTGCTCGGTGCTGTGGAGGAAGGTGTAGTTACTTTAATAGGTGCAACAACGGAGAACCCTTCATTTGAGGTTATTTCACCCTTATTATCCCGATGTCAGGTTTATGTTTTACAAGCTCTTGAAAAGGAAGATTTGTTGGAGTTGGTTGATAAGGTGTTGTCCAAGGACGTTCTGTTAAAGGATAAGAAAGTAGAAATTCAGGAAGATAATGCACTTCTTCGTTATTCAGGTGGTGATGCGCGAAAGATGTTGAATATTCTTGAATTGGTTACAAACGCTGAAATTAGTAAAGATGAGATCGTAATTAATGATGAATTAGTAACCAATCATTTGCAACAAAACCCAGCTCAATATGATAAAAACGGGGAGTTGCATTACGATATTATCTCGGCATTTATTAAATCAATCAGAGGCAGTGACCCGGATGCTGCTGTTTACTGGTTAGCTCGTATGGTTGAAGGTGGTGAAGATCCTAAATTTATTGCACGACGTTTAATAATATCAGCTTCTGAAGATATTGGATTAGCTAATCCAAACGCTCTATTATTAGCTTCAAACTGCTTTGAGGCCATTAAAATGGTAGGTTGGCCTGAATCAAGAATAATTCTTTCGCAGGTGACTATTTATCTGGCTACAAGCCCTAAAAGCAACTCTGCATATCAAGCTATTAAAGATGCCCAATCGTTGGTTAAGCAAACCGGCAATTTACCTGTACCTTTGCACCTTCGTAATGCGCCAACCAAATTAATGAAGGAATTGAATTATGGGAAGGAATACATGTATGCACATAGCTATCCAAATAACTTTGTGATTCAGGATTACATGCCGGATGAAATTAAAAATAAACGATTATATACGCCTCAAGGCAATCCTCAGGAAATAAAAGTAGATGAACGTCTAAATCACCTCTGGAAAGACAGATACAAATAAATTTGATAAACTTAGATATGGATATAAATAAAATACCTCGAATAAAACATACCGATAGTGGTAACTTCTTTTTATTAGCTGGCCCCTGTGCCATCGAGGGAGAAGATATGGCTTTGCGTATAGCTGAGAAAGTGGTGTCTATTGCCGATAAATTGAAGATCCCATATATTTTTAAAGGATCCTACCGTAAAGCTAATCGATCTCGCATTGATTCTTTCAGTGGCATTGGTGATGAAAAGGCATTGAAAATTTTACGCAAAGTAAGTGAGACTTTCAACGTACCAACAGTTACGGATATTCATGCTGCAAATGAAGCCGCCATGGCCGCTGAATATGTTGATGTATTACAAATACCCGCCTTTCTTTGCCGCCAAACCGATCTGTTGGTAGCTGCTGCTAAAACCGGCAAAGTGGTAAATATTAAAAAAGGCCAGTTCTTAAGTGCGGAATCAATGACCTTTGCGGTAAACAAAGTTCGTGATTCAGGAAACGATCAAGTTGTTTTAACCGACCGTGGAAATATGTTTGGTTATCAGGATATGATAGTGGATTACCGAGGTATTCCTACAATGCAGAAATTTGATGTTCCGGTAGTATTAGATATTACTCATTCTCTGCAACAACCAAACCAAAGCAGTGGAGTAACAGGAGGTAAACCTGAATTAATTGAAACCGTTGCGCGAGCAGGCATTGCTGTAGGAGCTGACGGTTTGTTTATCGAAACTCATTTTGATCCGGCCATTGCTAAATCAGATGGAGCTAATATGTTACACCTTGACCTGTTGGAGGGATTGATGACACGATTAGTTGAGATTCGTAAAACGATTAATTCGTTGTAGAGAGCTTACATATAAATATATGGATGTGCCAATTAATCAGAAATTTGGCACATCCACACATTTGATCAATTACTTACCTTTATAATATTTCATGGCTTCAGGCATATAAGTCTGAAGATCTTTAATCCGGGTATCATCAGCGGGGTGAGTACTCATCCATTCGGGTGGTTTTTGTCCACCACCAGCAGCCATTCTCTCCCAGAATGGTACGGCAGCTTCAGGATTATATCCTGCCATAGCCATAAATATTAGGCCCATCTTGTCCGCTTCTGTTTCATGGGTACGGGAAAATGGTAACATAAACCCATATTGCGAACCCAAACCGAATGCTGCCATAGCTATTTGTTTGGTTTCTTCGGGCTTTTCATCCATTGCCACTGCAAGAGCTGTTCCTCCCATTTGAACACCCATTTGATGACTCATGCGCTCATTTCCATGTTTTGCTACAGCATGTGCTATTTCATGCCCCATAACCACCGCTAAACCTTCTTCGGTCTGAGTATATGGCAATATTCCAGTATAGAATACAACTTTACCACCAGGCATACACCAGGCATTGGGGGTTTCATCATCAATCAAATTAAATTCCCATTCAAAACCTGCAATGTGGCTTGAGTGTCCATTATCAGCCATATATTTTTCAACAGCTTTTGAAATTTTCTCACCAACACGTTTAACCATTGCAGTCTTCTCTTTGTCAGATGAGATTTTGTTTTCTTCCAAAAACTGATCGTATTGACTAAAACTCATTCCCATTACCTCCGAATCTGAAACCAAATTCAATTGTTTTCTTCCGGTTATTGGAACAGTTGCACAAGCTACTACAATTGTAATC
Source organism: uncultured Carboxylicivirga sp. (assembly GCA_947503525.1). Lineage (GTDB taxonomy): Bacteria > Bacteroidota > Bacteroidia > Bacteroidales > Marinilabiliaceae > Carboxylicivirga. The sequence continues at coordinate 899,693 of CANNEA010000003.1, forward strand.
AGCAATGTAGAGCTAATAATCAGAGGCCATTTTTTCAATATTCTTTGCATATTCTTTTGTTTAACTACTTTTTATAACAACTTAAACTGTTAAAATGATATGAGTATGACAAAAATAATGTGTTAAAACCAAACTATTTATAATTTTGCGCACTATTAGCAATAAAAATAGCCATGAGCGCGATACTTAAAAATCATCTTAAACTGCATTTTGTAGTTGTTTTATATGGCTTTACGGCTATTCTGGGAAAACTTGTTACTTTACCTTCGCCACAATTGGTTTGGTATCGCATGTTTATTGCAGCAGCAGTACTTGGCTTATTTATCCACTTTAAAAAGATTAATGTAAAAATTGGCTGGAAAAGTGCACTTCAAATAATGGCCGTTGGTTTAGTTGTGGCATTTCATTGGATTACTTTTTTTGGAGCGGTTCAAATCTCTAATGTTTCAGTCACATTAGGATGTATGGCATCTACTACATTATTTGCCAGTTTCCTTGAACCAATCATCTTTAGAAAAAAAGTAAAATGGATTGAAGTTTTAATAGGCATTATCATCATTTCTGGCTTATACCTTATATTTCAATTTGAATTAAACTATATCCATGGTATAATTACAGCCCTGGTATCTGCATTTCTTGCAGGTTTATTTACTGTATTAAATAAGCTTTTTATTAATGACCACCATCCGGTTACCATCAGCTTTTATGAGATGCTTAGTGGTTTTGTTGGAATTACCATTTTTCTTGCCTTTACAGGCACTTTTAATGGGAATTTGGTCAAACCGGAAACAATGGATATCGTTTTTGTGGTGATTTTGGGAGTTGTGTGCACGGCATATGCTTTTGTCACTGCGGTAGATGTAATGAAAGTATTGTCGGCCTATACCGTGGTTTTAGCTATAAATATGGAGCCCGTTTATGGTATTGTAATGGCTTGGCTAATATTTGGTCAAAGTGAGTTTATGTCGGCTGGTTTTTATTTCGGAACGGCTGTTATTTTACTTGCTGTTTTTTTACATCCCATTTTATCCAGAAGAAAAACAAAGCTGGAAAAGAATCTTAATTAAAAAGTTCCGAAGGCTTCCATACAATGTAATAAGGCCAATTTTTACCAGTCAAATAAACCGTATTCTGTGATTCATCGTAAGCAATACCATTAAATGAACCATATTTATTGAGTTGCTTCTTTACTATGATGTCCTTAAAATCTACACGGGCAATTACTCGACCTTTTAAAGGATCAATAATGATTATGTACTCCTTTCCTAATACATTAGCCCAAATATGACCATCTATCCATTCCAATTCATTCATGTATGATACGGTCCCTTTCTCATCATATACCGTGAGTTTTTTAATCAAGCTTAAATTAATGGCATCTAAATAATACAGGTTTGAAGAACCATCCGATGCAATTAAAACTGTATCATTATTACATAAGCCCCATCCCTCATAAGCATAATCCTTAAGGTTCAAAATATTAAGATCAGTATCAAGATTAAACACAGTCTTTTCCTTCCATGAAAGTAACCTTAAAGTATCATCAAATAAAGCTATTCCTTCGGCGAAAAAATTAGAATCCAAACTGATAGACCTAAGAACCTCCCCACTTAAAGGATCAATTCGGTTTATTGTAGATTCTCCGTACAAACCCCCAGATTCGAACAATACACCTTTATTATAAAATAACCCCTGTGTAAAAATGGTTTGATCATGTTTAACGAAAAGATGATCTCTAGGAACTATAATCTTTGACTTTATTGAAGAAACCACTTTAATTGACTTATTCATCGTTTTTTGTTTTCCATTCGATAGGAAGACAGTCAACTTTAATTCTTGAGTTCCACCATCTAAGCCTTTTATCGGGTAAGGAAAATCTGAAGAGTCAATAATTTCTTTCGCCAGTTTAACACCAGCAATCGAATCGATATGAACATCTCTAATTCTTGACTTTAGCCATAGGGTATCATTGTCACTTATAACAATAGTCTCATTTTGAAACACCAGCCTGGAACTATCAATATAAACACCACAGCCCGCAATTAAAAGCAGGCTGAAAATAAAAGATATGGCATTTATGCGGTTCATGTTTGGTTAAGGTCTGTTTTCAGCAATTTGATTTAATGCCTTTTCAAGAATTGCACGCGGACTTGCAACATTTAATCGCATATAACCTTTCCCTTCCGGTCCAAAAGAAGTACCATCATTTAAGCCAACCTTAGCTTTATCGAAAATGACGGATTTTAATTCGCGTTGACTTAATTTCCATTCTTTAAAGTTAAGCCATAAAAGATAAGTTGCTTCTGGCATATCCATACCTACCTCGGGCAAATGTTCTTTTAAGAAGCTATCTACCAAGTTAATATTTGATTCAATATATGCTATTAATTCCTTTAACCAAGGACGGCCCAGGTTATAAGCTGATTCCAAAGCAATACTACTCATCACATGCCCTAAATGAACCTGAAGTCTGTTTTGAGTCTTTCTATAAGCAGCAATTAACTTAGGGTTAGAAGCGATTACATACGATGTATTAAAACCTGCGATATTAAAAGTCTTGGATGGTGCCATAAATGTTATACAATTGGCAGCTGCATCATCATTTAATGCTGCAAATGCAATATGCTTTTTACCCCACCAAATCAAATCAGAATGTATCTCATCGGATAATACTAATACCTCATGTTTTTGACAAATTTCATGAATTCTTAGCAATTCTTCTTTACTCCATGCTCTACCAACCGGATTGTGAGGATTGCAAAGTATAAATATTTTAGTTCGCTGTTTAGCGGCTTCTATTTCAAAAGAATCATAATCAAAAGTGTATTTACCATCCACCTTAACAAGTGAATTACGTATTAAATTACGTCCGTTATCAGAAACAACTGAATAAAAAGGTGGATACACAGGCGTGTTAATAATAATTCCATCACCAGGTTCTGAAAAAGCTAGTACAGAGAAGGCTAAAGCTGGAACAACTCCTGGCGAATACTCTATCCAATCAGACTGAATCTCCCATTCGTGCTTATAAGAACACCAATCAATAATTGAATTGGCAAAATTATCTTTTCGGATAGTGTATCCATAAATTTCATGTGCTGCACGCTTCTGAATTTCCTTTTGAACCTCAGGAGGAGCAGCAAAATCCATATCCGCTACCCATAATGGAATCAAATCATCTGATCCAAAATACTTTTCTCGCAAATCTAATTTATAGGCATTCGTTCCCTTACGGTTAATAATTTTATCAAAATCGTACATCGTGGTCTTTTATTATTCTATGATACAAAAAAAAGGGCCATAAGCCCTTTTCAAATATAAGGAAATATTGTTTTTTACTCGATTGTGATATCAACTAACTTCTCACTCTTGTTATCCGTTTTGTCCAACATGACAAACTTTAAGGTATAGCTTCCTGCCAAACAAGCTGCTTCAATCTCCTGATCAAATAACATCGCTACCTTCTCTTCTTTTTCAGTTTCACCATTAAATGAAATCACATGCTGAGAACCATCTTCTGCTGGAGTCCATGGTGTACCAATTCCTTTTAAAGCTGTTGAAGGTGCAGCAGCATTATAGCTAATGGTAATAGTACAGCTTTTTAATGCTCTATCATCCTTGAAAACAGCATCTAAATCCATCGAAGAACCGCGAGAATACTTTGTAGTTCCATCAGCATTGGGCTTAGTAAATTCAACAGTTGGAGCTGTGGTATCCGGTCCGGGATCAGGATCGCTTTTTTTACAAGAAAAAGTAAATGCCATTACCAACAAAGCAATAGGTAGAAGTTTGATCATTTTATTCATGCGTAAAGTATTTTTTACAAATATAATTTTTTAAACGAATTATCGAGCTGATTATTGTTGGCAATATTGTTTATAAACATCTTCAAGCCCATTTACCAAACTAATACTTGCCGTCCACCCTAACTTCGACAATTTAGATACATCCATTAATTTACGCATGGTACCATCCGGTTTTGTCGAATCCCAGTCTAATTTACCAGAAAAACCAACTACCTTACTAATGGTTTCAGCTAATTCACTAATAGTTAAATCTTCACCACAGCCTATATTAATGTGTGTATTACGAATCTCAGTTTTTCCTTCAGCTACATCTTTAAATGAAATACTATTCATCACATATATACACGCCGCAGCCATATCATCAGAATGTAAAAACTCACGCTTAGGTAAACCACTACCCCATAAAGCAATTGTTACCTGATCACCATTTTTACTAATGCCAAATTTCGACAAAACAGCTACCTTTTCTTCTTTACTTGAAGAACCAGTCACACCTTCAATCGGGCGACTATTTATATCATTATCAATGGATTCCCAATTATTATTTGTTAATAACTTACCTAGGTGCATTTTACGTATTAGAGCAGGTAATACATGACTGGTTTCCAGATTGTAATTATCATTCGGACCGTATAAATTTGTAGGCATAACTGAAATGTAATCAGTTCCATATTGCAAATTGTACGACTCACACATTTTAATCCCGGCAATTTTTGCAATTGCATAAGGTTCATTAGTGTATTCCAACTCTTCAGTTAGCAGACTACCCTCTTTTAATGGTTGAGCTGCATTTTTTGGGTAGATACATGAACTGCCAAGAAATAATAAGTTCTTCACTCCTGCTTTGTATGCAGAATGAATAATATTATTCTGAATTTGCAGATTCTCATAAATAAAAGCACCACGAAAGGTATTATTAGCCATAATACCGCCAACTTTAGCAGCAGCTAAAAATACATAATCAGGTTTTTCAGTATTGAAAAAATCAGACACAGCAAGCTGATCTAATAATTCAAGTTCTGATCTTCTTTTGACAATTATATTTGAATAGCCTTCTTTCTCGAGCCTTTTGATTATGGCTGAGCCGACCAAACCCAAATGGCCAGCAACATATATCTTACTATCCTTTTGCATATTTTATTCTCGCTTAGTCGGCAAATATAATCTTTGTCACATTCACAATCCATAGATCCGAAAGAAAACTTAATGGCTAATAATCAACATTAGCCATTCTTGTTGTTTATTCCGAGAATTCTATTCGAAATAGTTAAGAGTTTCGTATCCACCATCGCGTAAATACTTATCCTTTTTCATGAGTTTAATATCCGACTTCATCATGTCTTCAACCAAACCGGCCAAATCATATTCCGGTTCCCAGCCTAATTTAGTTTTAGATTTTGTTGGATCTCCAATTAACAACTCCACCTCAGTTGGACGATAATATCTTGGATCAACTTTAACAACTTCAGTACCTAATTCAACTTGATAATCAGGATTAGTACAAGCCTTAACGACGCCAACTTCTTGTTCTTTCTCGCCTTTAAATTCTAACTCAATTCCAACATGTTCGAAAGACATTCTCACAAAATCACGAACTGTTGTTGTGACTCCTGTGGCAATCACATAATCTTCAGCTTTATCCTGCTGTAAAATTAAATACATGGCCTTAATATAATCTTTTGCATGTCCCCAATCACGTTTGGCATCCATGTTACCTAAGTAAAGGCAATCTTGCATGCCTAAACCAATTTTAGCAACTGCTCTTGTAATTTTACGGGTTACAAATGTTTCACCTCGTAAAGGACTTTCGTGATTAAATAAAATTCCATTACAAGCATACATATCATAAGCCTCACGGTAGTTTACTGTAATCCAATAGGCATACATTTTAGCTACAGCGTAAGGTGAGCGGGGATAAAAAGGCGTCTTTTCACTCTGTGGTACCTCCTGCACTAATCCATACAATTCACTTGTTGATGCTTGATATAACTTTGTTTTTTTTGTCATATTTAAAAGGCGAATTGCCTCAAGCATACGCAGAGTTCCTATTCCATCTGCATTTGCAGTATACTCAGGAGTATCAAAACTTACACCAACATGCGACATTGCTGCCAGGTTATAAATTTCATCCGGCTGTGTCTCTTGTATTATTCGAATTAGATTGGTCGAATCTGTTAAATCACCATAATGAAGGGTAAAATTACGATTCTCAACATGCGGATCCTGATATAAGTGATCAATACGATCGGTATTAAACAAACTCGAACGGCGCTTGATACCATGTACGATATATCCTTTTTTTAGTAAAAACTCCGACAGGTATGCTCCATCCTGCCCTGTTACTCCGGTAATTAATGCAACTTTAGACATATTATTTCTTAATTATTTTAAATTTTCCCAGTACCACTGAATAGCTTCTTTTAAGCCTGCTTTAATACTGTATTGCGGATCATAAGCCAATAGCTTTCTTCCTTTATCTATTGATGCCAAACTATGAGGAATATCTCCAACACGTTCTTCACGATGTTTGATTTCAATATTTGCTATTTCAGAATCAAACTCAGACAAAAATTCTTTTAGCCACGTTGTCAACTCATTTAGTGTAGTTCGTTCTCCGTATGCCACATTATAAACGGTATTGACAGCCTCTTCATATTCTACTGTTGCGGCTAATTGATTGGCCTGAACGACATTTTCAATATAAGTAAAGTCGCGCGAGAATGTGCCATCCCCGTTAATGATTGGTGATTCTTTATCAATTAACAACTTCACAAACTTTGGAATAACAGCGGCATATGCCCCATCCGGATCTTGTCGACGTCCAAAAACATTAAAATAACGCAAACCGATAATTTGCATATCATACAATTTAGCAAATACATCGGCATACAACTCATTTACATATTTAGTAATGGCATAAGGTGATAATGGCTTCCCAATAATATGCTCAACTTTTGGGAGATTTATACTATCACCATAGGTTGATGAACTTGCCGCATAAACAATACGCTTAACTCCAGCATCTTTTGCTGCAACAAGCATATTGATAAAACCACTAACATTAACATCATTTGATGTGATCGGATCTTTGATCGATCTTGGCACAGAGCCTAATGCAGCTTGATGAAGAACAATATCAATTCCATCAACCGCCTTATGACAATCATCCAGATTTCTTATATCGCCTTCAATCAAAGTAAAATTAGGATTGGACAAAAATGGCTTAACATTCTTTCGTTTACCGGTAGCAAAATTATCAAGGCATACCACCTTATTATTTTGATCTAATAATGTCTCAACCAGATTAGAACCAATGAATCCAGCTCCACCAGTTACTAACACAGACTTATTCTCAAGTTTTCTCACTTAAAATTGGTTTTTGGAATGCTAAAAATACAAAGCTCAATAGTAGAATAATAGGTCTGACATTGTTTGTTTTACGAAACTAAGTATTTTAATGATGAATGTAAAAAAGCGGCCTTGCAAGGCCGCTTTTTACTTGATAATATTATAGTACCTTAATTACTTAGCGTAACTAATCGCTCTGGTTTCTCTAATCACAGTAATCTTAACCTGTCCCGGGTAAGTCATTTCAGTCTGAATTTTACGAGCAATATCGTATGATAACTCTTCCGCTTCTTTATCAGAAGTCTTTTCAGCTCCAACAATTACTCTTAATTCTCTACCTGCCTGAATTGCGTATGTTTTCATAACACCTGGATAAGCCAAAGCCATTGATTCCAAATCCTTTAAACGCTTTATATAAGCTTCAACAATTTCGCGGCGGGCACCAGGACGCGCACCTGAAATGGCATCACAAACCTGAATAATTGGAGCAATCATGGTGGTCATCTCTACTTCATCGTGGTGAGCACCAATAGCATTACAGATGTCTGCCTTTTCTTTATATTTCTCGGCCAGCTTCATTCCTAAAATAGCATGTGGTAATTCTGGATCCTCATCGGATACTTTACCTATATCATGCAAAAGGCCAGCACGTTTAGCTCGTTTAACATTTAAACCTAATTCTGATGCCATCACAGCACAAAGGTTTGCTGTTTCTCTTGAGTGTTGTAATAGATTCTGTCCGTATGATGAGCGATATTTCATCTTACCAACCAACTTGATCAACTCAGAATGTAAGCCATGAATACCCAAATCAATTGCTGTACGTTTACCAGTCTCCAGAATTTCTTCCTCAACTTGCTTACGTACTTTGTTAACGACTTCCTCAATACGGGCAGGATGAATACGTCCATCCGTTACCAACTGGTGCAGAGCCAAACGGGCAATCTCACGACGCATTGGGTCAAAAGCTGAAAGAACAATAGCTTCAGGAGTATCATCAACTATAATTTCAACTCCCGTAGCAGCTTCAAGTGCGCGTATATTACGTCCTTCACGACCAATAATTCGCCCTTTCATCTCATCCGAGTCGATATGGAAGATTGTAACCGAGTTTTCAATAGCTGTTTCGGTTGCTACACGTTGTACGGTTTGAAGTACAATTCGTTTAGCCTCCTTATTCGCATTGATTTTAGCATCATCCATTATATCATTGACATATGACATCGCTTCAGTTTTAGCCTCAGCTTTCATACTTTCAATCAACATTTCCTTAGCTTCTTCGCCAGACATACTGGATATTGCTTCCAGTTGTTCCACCTGCTGACGATGCATGTGCTGAACATCCGCTTCACGCTTCTCCACCAACTCCAATTGAGCCGTTAAGTTGTCCTTAATCGCATCAACTTCTTTACGCTTTCTAGCTTGTTCTTCAAGCTTTTGAGTTAATGATGATTCTTTCTGCTTAATTCTGTTTTCAGCAGTAACAATCTTTGAATTACGACTATTTATTTCTTTTTCATGCTCTGTGCGCAAATGAAGAAACTTCTCCTTTGCCTGCAAAATCTTATCCTTTCTAATTACTTCAGCCTCAGCCTCAGCTTCTCGCAATACCTTTTCACTTCTGGATTTCAGGGCCTTGGTAATAAATACCCAGGTTATTAAACCTCCAACCAGGAATGAAACAATACCTATAGCTATTGTAAGTCCCATGTTTATCTATTTATATATATAACAAAACCGCATCATACTGCCCTGTTCGAAACCTTTTTCAAACAGCAACACATAATGCGGGTATATTGTATTTTCTATTACACTAACTAAAAAACCTGATCAGATTTTTCAGAAAGGATGTTATCCAATTGCTCGTTCAAATCGCGAACAAGCTCTACTATCGGATCGACATCATGTCGGTTTTCCAACTCTAATAATTTTATGACATATTGTAACGTGGCCATCGCCAAGAAATCCTGTACATCTTTATCAGAGTAGCGTTGTTTATATTGTAAAACCTTTTCGTTAATCAATTTAGCCGCCAAACGAATACGCTCCTCATCATTACGATCAATTCGTAATGGATAATATCGGTCTGCTACATTTACACGTATCGAGAGTTTGTCGTCCATTTAGTCAGCTTAACGGTTTAACAGTGCAATACACTTATCAATTTCCCGCACAATTTGGTTAATTCGTTTTTTAGTATCGCCAGCTTCACTGCTTCCTGATACCAAATCCTTCGTCAATTTAAGATTATTGAACCTTTGTTCCAAATTGGAATAATCGTTATTCACCAATTCCAATTGCCCTGCCAAGCGTCCTTTCTCCTCTTCCAACAACTTAACTTCTGCCTTTAGACCTTTATACTGAGCAACCAGCTTGTTTATTTTGTCTTTTAATTCAATAATCAAATCGCTATTTGGATCTGTCATAACCAAATTTTTCTCACACAAAGTTAACATTGGTTTTATAATATAAAAAAAAACCTTTAACTCTTTTTGTGGTTATAGTACTAAGCCTGTAATATTCTGAAAATTGCATTATTTACAGTCGACATATTAAGCAATAATTGAAATCAATAAAAATCGGCTACTTTTGCCAAAGTATGAAATTGGATAAGCGATATAAAATGGAGGATTGGCTGCCAACGTCAGCCAAAGAAGTGGAAAAAAGAGGCTGGGATAGCCTTGATGTAATACTATTTACAGGTGATGCCTATATCGATCATCCTTCGTTCGGTTCAGCTGTTGTTGGAAGAATGCTTGAAGCGAATGGTTTAAAGGTAGCCATTATACCACAACCTAATTGGCGGGATGATTTAAGAGATTTCAAAAAACTGGGTCGCCCTAATTACTTCTTTGGTGTGACTTCGGGCGCTATGGATTCAATGGTGAATCATTATACTGCTAACCGTCGCTTACGTTCAAATGATGCTTATACACCTGATGGGCGTTCGGGTCAAAGACCGGACTATGCATCTACTGTATATTGTAATATTCTAAAAGAACTTTATCCTGACGTCCCAGTTCTGTTGGGAGGAATAGAAGCCTCTTTACGAAGAGTTACTCATTATGATTACTGGTCTGACAAATTAAGGCCAAGTGTACTTATTGATTCTAAAGCGGACCTTTTGGTTTATGGTATGGGAGAACAACCATTACTTGAAATTATCCGATTAATTGAAAGAGGTGTTCCATTGGAGTCATTAAAGACAGTAGCTCAAACGGCCTTTCTACAAGATATTAATGACGATTTGCCTAAAAATAAAAACTGGAAGGACATTGAATTAGCTTCGCATGATGATTGTTTAGAAGATAAACTGAAATATGCTCGTAACTTCCGATATGTTGAGGAAGAGTCAAACAGATGGAATGCTGCCAGATTAGTTCAGGCAGCAGGAAATAAAAAGGTAGTCATCAACCCTCCATACCCCCCTATGACAACTGGTGAACTGGACGAATCCTTTGATTTGCCCTATACACGATTACCACATCCAAGATATATTGCCAAAGGTCCGATACCTGCTTATGAGATGATTAAATTTTCGGTAAACATGCACCGCGGTTGTTTCGGAGGTTGTAGTTTTTGTACCATTTCAGCTCATCAAGGTAAGTTTATAGCATCTCGGTCAAAAGAAAGCATTTTGAATGAAGTGGAGCAAATCACTCAAATGTTGGATTTTAAGGGATACTTATCCGATTTGGGAGGCCCAAGCGCTAACATGTACAAGATGGAAGGCAAAGATCTAAGAATTTGTCAGCGCTGCACGCGCCCATCATGCATTCATCCTAACATTTGTTCTAACTTAGATACCGATCATAGTGCAATGACCGATATTTATGCCAGTGTGGATAAGATGCAAGGAGTAAAGAAAGCTTTTGTCGGAAGTGGGGTGCGTTATGATATGCTATATAATAATATGGCTACGCCTAAAGAAAAGGAGAGTCATAAATTATATATGGAAGAATTGGTGACAAAACATGTTTCCGGCCGTTTAAAAGTCGCACCAGAACACACCTCTGATCAGGTCCTAAGTGTGATGCGCAAACCCAGTTTTAAGCTCTTTCATAAATTTAAAGTCGACTTTGATCGTATTAATAAAAGCAAGAAATTAAATCAACAGATTATCCCTTATTTTATTTCCAGCCATCCCGGAAGTGAAGAATTGGATATGGCCAACCTGGCTTGTGAAACACACGATATGGATTTTAAGTTAGAGCAGGTTCAGGATTTTACACCAACTCCAATGACTGTAGCAACTGTAATCTATTATTCAGGTTATCATCCGTATACATTAGAAAAGATGTACACACCTGTTTCAAAAACAGATAAACTGAATCAAAGAATGTTTTTGTTTTGGTATAAAAAAGAATATCGACAGAAAATTAAGGATCGATTAAGGATCCTTAACCGTATGGATATGGTTCGTAAATTATTTCCGGATAAGGAACCATCGCAAGCTAATTCAAAAAAACAACGTACTTTTAAATCATCAAATAAGTCGAGAAAACCCAAAAGAAAATATTAAGAACATCAATTTATGAATAAGATCTACCTTTTACTGTTTACCATTTTCCTTTCTTCTTGTGCCGAACTTACTACCATAATGGAATCGTACCCTATTGATGTGCCGTTAAGCGAGGCAGAAGTAGCCAATGGATTGAAAGAAGCCTTGCGGGTTGGTACTGATTCTGCTTCTGCACACCTTGGTGTAACAGATGGATATTACGGAGACGACCTAGTGAAAATTGTTCTTCCGGAGGAAGCTAACATGATTGTTGATAATCTTTCAAAAATACCTGGCGGTGATAAATTGGTGGAGGATTTAATCTTGCGGATTAACAGAGCAGCAGAAGATGCAGCCAAAGATGCCGGACCTGTTTTTTGGAAAGCTGTTCAAGAAATGACAATTAATGACGCTTTTACAGTATTAAAAGGTGAAGACGATGCTGCAACCCAATATTTGAAATCAAATACCTACGTAGAATTATTTGACTTATATAGTCCTAAAATTAAAGCTTCGTTAGACAAAGAAATAGTTGCAGGTGTTTCTACAACAGAGTCATGGGAAACTCTAACGGGTAAATGGAATCGGATTGCAGATAATACTTTTGCCCAAATGGCTGGACTCAAACCAGTTCACACTGAATTACCTGACTATCTCACCAAACAGGCTCTTTCAGGTTTGTTTATTAAAATTGCTGAAGAAGAAAAACATATTCGCCAAGATCCAAAGGCGCGTGTTAATGATATTTTAAAAAGAGTATTTGAGTAATGGTGAATTGATAATGTTTAGTGGCTAATTTCTATTTCTCATACATAATTAATCACTAAGAATTATATAATCGACCTTGCCAGGTATCACGTTCTTTTAATCGTTTTTCAACTTTAGCTACAAATTCGAAGTTCTTAAGCCCCCACTTTGGTGCAATAAGCAAATCAGCTGGCGCTTGACTAACAAAGCGCTCCATAACAATATTAGGATTTACACGTTCCATAAAATCAACTACCAACTCAATAAAATCTTCTGAAGTATATAATTCAAAGCCATCTGGATTATTTTCATAACGACCAGCAAATTCACTACCTTTTACAATTTGCAATTGATGTAGTTTTAGTATGCTAATTGGAAGCTGAGAAACTTTGGTGGCATGATCCAATAGATCCTTTCGAGATTCGCCCGGAAGCCCAAGAATCAAATGTAATCCAACCGGTATTTTGTGCTTTGCAATTTTTAAGCTTGCATCAACCGTTTCCTTATAGCTATGTCCACGATTAATATCCAGGAGAGTATTTTCTAAAGTGGATTCTGCACCTAATTCAATGGATATATAGTACTCCTTTTTCCATTCCGACAGGTGTTGTAATAAATCATCCGATATACAATCCGGACGCGTTCCTAACACCAAACCTTTTACTAAGGGGTGATCCAAAGCTTCTTTATATTTCTTTATCAAATCTTTGGTCTCACCATATGTATTACTATAAGCCTGAAAATAGGCCAGGTACTGCATGGTTTTATACTTTGGCTTGAAAAAGCCAATTCCTCTCTCCAACTGTTCCGTTATTGTAAATTCGGGACCGCAATAAGCAGGATTAAAGGTACTGTTATTGCAGAATGAGCATCCTCCTATCCCTTTTGTTCCGTCGCGGTTTGGGCAGGTAAAACCAGCATTAATCGAAAGCTTTTGAACCCGATCACCAAAGGTTCTTCTGATGTAATTGCTGTAATCGTTATAGCGTTTGTTTGCTGCCCACAATGATTTTTCTGCAATGTCTCTCCTATTTATATGACTCATTTAGCATCTAATCTATTATTAGCCTTTCTTCCAAAGCTCATGCTAGCTCCTGAACCCGACATTAAAACTGCAATTATTTTTGTGCTCTGAAATTGTTCTAATATGATTTTAGTAAACACCGTAATAGGTATAGACATAACCATACCCGGAATACCCCATATATAGCCCCATAGCATCAACATGATTAAAACCGTGACCACATTCAGAGAAAAGGTTTTTCCCATAAAAATAGGTTCCAAAATGCCTCCCATTAACACTTGCACACCAGTAATAACTATAATAAAAAAGAGTAATGTTCCGGTTGGGTCCAATTCAATAAAAGCAAACAGAGCCAATAGTGCAACAGAAACGACGGATCCAACCATCTGAACAAAATTGATTACAAAGGCGAATAGTCCCCAGAAAATTGGAAAGCTAATATCAAACAATACACATGCTAAACTAAAACCAAGACCGGTAAATAAGCTAATAACAAACTTAACCTTTACAAATTTAAGAATGTCCTTTTCGATCTTCATAAAGGTTTTAACTGAAGAGTAGCGTCGTCGAAGTAATGTACTATTTAATATATGCTGAAAATTAACAGACTCTGACAATAGAAGTATGACGAAGAAAACAGTCATTAAAGTCATCGATAAGGTACTGCGAATAAAATTAAAGGTAGATCCAAAATTCTGTAGATTGTAATCCCCTCCCATATAATACTTAATCACATTGTCTCCTTCATCACGATCTATTCCAAAAAAGCTTTCAATATTAACCACCAGATCCACCAACTTTGTCTCGGCTTTTTGAATAAAATCGCCTTTGGCAGCCATTATTTCATTGCTGGATAATCGAATAAGCTCTCCCCCTATTTTCAAACCTCCTATGATAATAAGAACAACCAGCAATATTCCAATAGGCCTAGGAACCTTTTTGCCATTAAGCCAACGCATTAAAGGTAAAAATAGCAAGGCTATAAACATTGACATGATCAATGGTATAAAAATAAAGGACAGTATTTTAAGTAGATAAAATACCAACGGAACTACAATAATTAGTAATAACGAATTGGTGACTTTTAAATCCTTCATATGTTTAGCAATGGAATTAATAATTAATAAGGGCTAAAGTTAAGTTATAATTATTTCAAATGAATTGTTAAACTGTATGAAAACAAGATTGCAATCACTTTAAATTTACAATATAACATCATGTTGGAATCAAAATCCTATTTTCATGTTATTAGCAATGGATTTAGCTTTAAGACAAAGCCAAATCATTAATATATTTTTAGCTCTGTAAAATAAAGAGGCATTTATCTTTTATTATTCCTACATTAGCTCTCCCACTGCAAGATGAGTTCAAACTCTGAAGTAACCATCAAAACAATACGAATGAAAATAACTAAAAGTTTATCAGTGGGTTTAGTATGCCTTACAAGCCTATTTTATGCTTGTACCATCGAATTAATCCAAGAAGTAGATGAAATTATTGACGATGAGTTGTCAAAACCTGGTAATGTCATTAATGGTATATCTGAGGAAACCTTAAATACCATTCCCATTGATCAGGGAGAAGTTGGATTCAGTATCGACAGTCGACAACTCGTTAAGTATGGCTATAATCCTACACATGTAGCAGTTAGTATCGAAGGAGATTTTAGTCGTTTTTCGCAGTCCAACCTACCCATTAATGAATACACCC
The DNA here is from genome assembly GCA_947503525.1 of uncultured Carboxylicivirga sp. Lineage (GTDB taxonomy): Bacteria > Bacteroidota > Bacteroidia > Bacteroidales > Marinilabiliaceae > Carboxylicivirga. The sequence continues at coordinate 914,829 of CANNEA010000003.1, forward strand.
ACATCGCTTTATTTAAACTTAAAAGATCCGAATTAAGTGAAGATGAATTAAAAGGTTTAAGCAATGGAGTAGCCATCGAAGTGAAAGTGCATAACCATGAAGGAACCGAACTTTATAGTAAAAGCTTTTCTCGTTACATTGTTAACACCACAGCCAGAACGATTCGTATAGAAACTAGTTTACCAAAACGTTTTGAACCACTGTCTATTAATACCGAAATAGAGCATTTTATTCAAATGGAAGCAGGAACGGGGTTTAGTACGCTTGGTTTTGTGAGTAATTACGAAGGCTTTGCCTCCCACCTTGCAATAGTTGAATATCAAAGCAGGTTTACGTTTGTAAAAGCAAATAACTTTGATGTTGACTCAGCATACCATATTAAAGGCTATGCGTACACCTACAGTGGCGATGACATTGTTTACCTACATGCTAATATATACGATATTGAAGACGATGAAAATCCGTCATTAAAATGGTATAAACACGAATTAGAAGATGAATATGATTATACCGGAGAGAATAGGTTTCTATTAGAACAAACAAATACAGGGAATATAAAAATAAGAATATTTGGAACCAACAAGTACCTTAGTGCTTTAGATAACAATCATAGCAAGTATCTATTCTTTGATGAAGATGAAACTACTGATTTGAAGTTTAACTTATTTGCAGCTAACATCAAATGGACATTTGATGACTTGGGAACCAGATATTCACCAGCCATTATTCCTCCGGCTCAAATGGATTTTGCCTTTGAGCAAACCATCATTAATTGCTCAGGAGCCACAGGCGATTATACAGTAGGCGTAGCTAGTTCAGAAGAAACAAGTTCGTCAATTGCATACGAAGAAAGCATGAACCTGTTTTCATCAGAGACTGATTACGAATCAGCAACGGTTGAAGCCTCAGCTGATGCTACATTTTTTGGTGTTGGAGTTAGTGTATCTGTATCTGGCACCTTGGCTACTGAGACCACCACAGAGTATGGAGAAACCAAAAAATCCAATGAGTCAATTGACATAGTATCTTCACAAGAAGTCTCTGCTAGTAGAAATGTTACTGTTTTACCTTATTCTGCAGTTGAAGTATTTGACGCTATACAGAAACTTGATAATGTACAGATACCTTTTGTGCAACGTTTTATAATTAGAGGATCAGTTAATGATGAATACTTTTTGAGCGGTCCTGAAATTGAGGCTCAGCTTATTGCAAATCGTTTTGGTGGAGTAGTTACGGAAGTAGGCAGCGATTATATTGTTGTTAGTATTCGAGGTGCTGTTAATGTTACAAACTATTTTGAATACAACAATAGTTTGCAGGACATTATAGGTGCTTGTTCATAAAACTATTTCCTTTATTTAATTAAGTTTTAAAAAATACGACCATGAAAAATATTCAATTTCTAATAACTCTATTTGTAATCACACTTATTGTGGGGTGTACATTTGAAATTGTAGAAGATCCAAAACCTATTCAAGAAGAAGATGACCTTGTAACAACCACCAGGTTTGATGGCATTTCTGATTCAACACGAAACAGTATTCCAGTTGATGCCGGTGAAATTGGCATTGCCATTGATGCGCGCCAATTAGCCACACTGGGGTACAAAACTAGTTATGCCAACATGACTATAATTGGTGAACTTAGCTCATTATCAGAAAATAACATTTCGTTTGATGCATTAACTAATGTGGCCTTATTTAAAATGTCTAGAAATGATTTATCAGCAGATCAGCTCTATATATTTAGTGAAGGTGTTGCCATTAAGGTAGAGGTATTTGATGACAATAACGAGCTTGTTGAAACCTTAAGTAACACCAAGTTTATCATCAATGGCTTAAATAGAAGTATTAAAATTAACACGAAAAAACCCAAGGTATTAAAGGAATTAAAATTCAATCCTAATGTACCTAATTACTTGGCTGTTGACGGTTACAATGAATCACGTTTCATTTCTGCATCACACGGAAGCGGATCTCAATATTTTAACGAAGAAAGTGGTACTTTTAATCTAAATAGTACAATCTACAATAGTTCGCCACAAGGTATTGATCATCAACTGCAACAGTTTTATTTTATTGAATTAGAAGAAGGTATTTATGCTATTAAAACAGCTTATAAACAATCATACCTTGAACGAAATGGCGTTTGGTTAAAATTTAACACTAACAATACGGACGACAACCCAGATTTTACCATTGATGACAGACATAAATTTATACTTGAACAAACCCCTGAAGGGAAGGTAAAAATATTACCTTATATTGATGGACGCCTGTCTTTATTAAACAATAGAGTTATTCCCTCTCTATCAGTTGTATCTGCAAATATCAAATGGGATTTTGACGATTTAGGTGTTGAATATTCAGCAGCCATTCTTCCACCGGCAGAAATGGATTTTGCCTTTGATCAAACCATACATAATTGCTCAAATGCAACAGGTCAATATTATGTGGGTACTAACCGTCAAGAAACAACTACTACCACAATAGGTATTGAAGAAAGCGCTGAACTCTATTCAAGTACAACCGACAGTAAAGAAGCAACGGTTCATGCCGAAGCAGGTGGAACCTTCTTTGGTGTTGGTGCAAGCGTAAGTGCATCAGGAACTATTGGCACCAGCAGCACACGAAGTTTCGGTTCAGAAAAAGGGAGCAGCAAAACTAATTCATCTACAGTTAGTGAAACGGTATCTTCAAATAGAAAGATAACCGTTCCGCCTTATACATCTGTTGAAGTGTTTGATGTTATACAAAAACTTGAGAATGTTAGAATCCCATTTGTTCATAGGGTTCTATTGCGAGGAAATGATGATGAGGGCTTACCATTAAGCGGACCAGAAATACAAACTCAGTTAGGAGCAAGTCAGTTTGGAGGTGTTATAATTGAAGTAGGATCAGATTATGTGGAATATAGTATAAGAGGCAACGTTAATATTTCAAATTACTTCCAATACAAAAACTCTGTAAATGACATCAAAGGAATTTGCGACAATTAATAATGACCGGCGTTTAAGTCCTGTGAATATTTAGGCAATGCAATTATAATTATATTCTAAGAAAATTATCAAAAAAATGAAATCCCCATGTTGGTTCGTTCACCAATCATGGGGATAAGTTTTTAATAATCGTCCTATTTATTAATAAAAACATTGCGAATCTACCTTTGATAACGCAATAAAAATGGGATAATTATCATGTTCGGTTAAAAACATGGAAGTTTAACATATTTTAATAATTGATACATATAATATTCTTCTTATATAGCCTCTTGTGATTTTAACAAATGAATGGCTTTAAATATTAGTATGATTTCAAAGAGTTCAACCGGGATTAGCACAACTAATCCTACAAAGGCCAAGACTAGGGTTTAAAAAAGCAACTTGCCATAATTTCAAATACACCAGCGCAATTGGCTACCTTTCCTAAATACTTCTTAGACTGACACATGGCCACTCCATAAAAAATACCCTTACCCCCGAAGCATAATGCTGCTGTCAAATACACATTCGGCCCCTTGTATATTCCACCTTTAGTGTGGAAACCAAACAAATATATATTCAAAACCTCCTATTAGTTATAGCGATATTCGAAATTTTAGCCTAAAAGCATATTGAAGATGAATATGGTTTCGAAGCTTATTTGTGATGGATTAGGCATGAGCTTAAAAGCCTTAATTATTAGGGCTATCGCTCATTTCAAAAATAATTTCGCCCCCATTGATTAAATCATCATGCTTTAACTGAGTACCTGTAAGAACCTGACCATTTACTGATACTTGCTTGACATATACATTATCCCTCGATTGATTCTTAGCCTTAATAATTAATGTCTTACCATTATTAAGATGAAGTCTGGCTTCATTAACCAGAGGACTTCCCAAAGCATATTCGGCAGAACCCGGTGTAACAGGGTAAAAACCAAGTGCACTAAAAATATACCAGGCACTCATTTGTCCGGCATCATCATTACCACATAAACCTTCTACTGTAGGGGCATACATACTATCCAATATCATCCGTACCCGGGCTTGTGTTTTTTCAGGCTGTCCTGTCCAATTATACAAATACGGAATGTGATGCCCAGGCTCATTACCATGAACATAGATTCCAATAATACCATCACGTGTAATATCTTCGTGCTTGGCAATGTATTTATCTTCAATATCCATGGTAAACAGGGAATCAAGATGCTGAGCAAAGCGCTTTTTCCCTCCCATCATATCCACCATATTGTCAATGTTCTGTGGCACATACAAGCCATAATTCCAGGCATTACCTTCAATAAACCCCTGCCCATGTGTATCCATAGGATCATAATCTGACCTAAAAAGACCATTTGCCAATTTGGGTCGCATAAATCTGCTGGATGGATCATACACATTTTTATACCACAAGGCCCGTTTCTGATACTCTTCTTCAACACTCGAATTATTTAGCTTTTTGGCCATCTGAGCTATACACCAATCATTATAGGCATATTCCAAGGTAAGCGAAACCGAATAAGGGCTTGCTTCATCCGGTACATATTCATATGTCATATAATCGCCCAGGCCATTAAAGTAGTCCACCTTTGAAGTATTTACCGAGGCATGTAAAGCATGCTGATGGTCAAAATCACCAACATTTTTGGCCATGGCATCGGCAATAACAGAAGTAGCATGATAACCAATCATACACCAGTTTTCGTTGGCATAATGCGACCAAATGGGTAACATTTTATGAACACTCTGATCATGATGTGCCAGCATTGATTTTATCATGTCATTGTTACGCTCTGGCTGAATGATATTAAACAATGGATGTAACGCCCGATAGGTATCCCAAAGTGAGAATATCGTGTAATTCGTAAATCCCTCAGAAGTGTGAATATTTTGATCCAGACCTCTGTATTGCCCATCTACATCTTCGTAAATTATAGGCGATAAATTACTATGATACAGAGCAGTGTAGAAATTAATCTTATCACCTTTATTTAAGGTTTTGACTTCTATTTTAGATAATTCATTGTTCCACTTTCTTTTGGTTTCTGATCGGACCATTTCAAAATCCCAATGTGGAATTTCAGTTTCCAGATTTTTTAATGCGCCTGCTGTGCTCACCGATGACAAGGCAAACTTGATATTAAGTTTTTCATTTTCTTCTGTGTCAAAATTAAAGTAGGCACGAATGTCTTTACCTGCCATTTCCGGAAAGTTCTCTTCTTGCTTAAACCGTCTGTAGAAACCATCGTATTTAAGCTTATCGTACTTTTTATGACCGTAACTTTTAAAAGCTTTCGAAAACTGCATGGCAAAAAACACCTTTTTATCTCTCGCCCAACCTTTAGTTTGCCTGTATCCTGTCACCAAAGAATCATTTTCAACACGAAGAAAAGTCCAAACATTTTTATTGTCATGATGATAGACATTGTAAACCAGATCCAATATAAGGTGAGCATCCTTGGATTGCGGAAAGGTATACTGATGAAAACCAACACGCTCACTTGCCGTCAATTCAGCCTTGATGTTATAACTTTGCAAATCCACTTTATAATAGCCTGGCAATGCCTGCTCATTGGCATGAGAAAAGATAGAATAAAAGCCTTTGCCTCCCTCCTTTGTTTCTATCGGATCGAGTACCAAATCCCCAATAGTCGGCATTAATAGGAAATCACCCAAATCAGAATGACCGGTACCACTAAAATTTGTGTGGGCAAATCCGATTATAGTAGAATCGCGATATTGGTACCCAGCACAGTACTCGTAAGTTTCAGAATTGTAGCTTCCATCACTTTTAAACATGGGTTCAAAATTGGTTTGTGGACTTAACTGAACCATGCCAAATGGTGCAGTAGCACCTGGAAAAACATGCCCCATTTTACTGCATCCAATCAGAGGATTGACATATTGAGAATAGTCTACCCTAGCGTGCTCAGCTTCATTGTTTTTTTTAATACATGATGTAAGAAAATAAAAGGTAAGGAGAAATACGATTGTTGATTTCATAAAGTAAAGCCATGAGTTCAATGCCAAATTTAATTAATTAGTATAAACATTTGTCTTTCTAACTAATTCATTAAAAAAAAGAAAGCCTGCCTTCTCTTAATGAGTAGGCAAGCTTTTTAAAGTAATATAGATCTAACTAAATGTGCTTATTGAATTACAAATTTGCTGACATATTGTTGGTCACCACTACTAATTTGTAAGATATAAATTCCATTAGACAAGGCTGAAATATCAATACTATTCTCGCTAAATTCTTTTTGTGAAAAGACAGTTCTACCAGTCAAGCTTAGAATTTCAACCTTTGTTATTTCAAGTGATGTAGCTTCAATATTAAGTATGTCTGTTGCAGGATTAGGATAAATCTTGAACTGTCCAGACGTAATTGCATTTTCAATTCCGGTTGGAATTCCTGATGGGTTCGCTTTACCAATATGATCCAATGCCTGACCACCAAAATAAGATGGATATGACTTACCATCGCTTGTACTTATTGTCCAAACTCTTGGTGAATTTGTCTTGCTAGGAATATCACCACCAAACCAATCCGAAGTTGTTTCATCATTTGTGATGGCTGAACCCATTGAATTACCATTTCTGGCAGCATAATCATATTGAGTACTTGTTTGAATAACAGTAGCAGTAGATGGATATTTCAAAGATCCAGAAGTAACAACAGCTGCCTCAGCGAATACAACATCTGCATATACACATTCATCATCAACAGTATTATCATCATCTGCAAAAGCAACTCCATCTAGCACATTCCAACCTTCATATACTGCACCATCAGGTGTGCCATCATTATCAGAGTCAATATCATCAGAATTAGATGGAGGAGTATCAGTTTGAATTAGCAAGTAAGTGTGAGTCTGATCTTCAAAAGTAAAATCCGCTGCTGTTAAAAACACAGCAGCATTCGCATCTACCGTATAGTCATGTCCAGTGTTAAGAACCACCAAAAAACCATTTGATCCTAATTGCAAGCCAGACAAATCAAGTATTCTTGATTCAACATCACCTTGCGTACTCTCTCCATCACCTTCAATACCCACAATATAAGTACCATCAGCAATCACAGCATTTGCTGTTCCTCTAATTTCAATAAATTCGTGTGGTATATCATCACCTGGAGGACTAAGTAAAATCTCGCTTATATAAAGCTGAGAATGCGAAAATTGACTCGCAAGCAATACTGCAAATAATAGTAAAAATTTTTTCATAATAATGATTTAAATTGTTAGTAAAAATGATTTAAACAAATGCAATTCATTTACTTGGAGGCAATGAGTTTCGTTTAATGTCACAAAAACAAAGTGGAACACCAAATTACCAATCAACTGGTCTACCAATTTGTAATATCAAGATTAATTATTTTTTATTAAATTAACAACTTTTAATAGTTTTTTTTGAAGTAAAAATCATTAACGTTCCAACTTAAAACCAAAAACTTAATTAACTAAATGAGGAACAATAATGTTATATCCTATAAGAAGAAGTAAGATCAAAGAGGTGTTTGTCTGCATTAGAAGACACAAATTAGATACAAAACAGGAATTTTAAGCAAAAAATGTAGAAATACAAAAGTAATATTGGTCAACCATGCACTCAGTCCCCCTCAAATTAGCAGAATTCAAATTCAGTGGCTACTCTATAGTTTGAGCACATTTAACCATAAAATGAATTGCCAAGCCAAATTAACTCGACATTAGATAGAGCTTGATTAAATTCGTATTTTTTATGTGGGGAATGCTTGGGTCAGAGCTGCTTCTCACTTAAAATATTCCATTGCTTTATAGATTAAACTTTAAGCATGCCCTTTTTAAAACCAGCAACTATTCCATTAATGACATCATAATTACCGGCATGTTTCTGATTTAACTCCAATTCAATGCCCATATACTTTTCTTCCTCTCTATCACGAAAGAACCGCACATGACCGTCGGGCCGTCCACTATATGGATAGTTATAACGCACACGTAGATGTGGCAAATAGCTGTTTAAGGCACTTTTCCATCTTTGACAAAAGTCTTTTTCATGCTTGCGTTGAGGATGATATAAGAGGCCAATATCACATAGTCGTATTTCGTCGTTCAGAATCGGAGTAAATGAATGAATGGAAAGATGCAGAACATGCTCTTCCCTCTCCCATAATTGCTGAATCATATGCTCAAATGGTCTGCGATACTTATAGTAATACCGCTCAAGTATCTCTAGTCTTTGCCCTTTAAAAAGTGTTTTGGTATAATCTGAAAATAAGGATTGTCGATATAAGGAGCGATTAACGTCAACCAACAAACGACTTACTTTGTTAGCTTTGGCATATTTTGGCTCCAGCTGCTTAAATGCTTCATATAATTCAAATGCCCCAATATCATAACCCAGGTGCGTATTCAATTCCTCATCTGCTCCAGTAAACAGATGCTGATAGGCTTCCGGAATGACATTCCCACCATGTTCGCAACTTAATATCAAGTTCATATTTAATTGTTATTAATCAAATATTAATACTTAATAATGAAGTATATATTGATTGACAATTCCCATCTAGTTTATAATTATGCTCTAAATCAACCTTTTTTCAGCTGTTGAATCAATAGTTTTCGATCCAAGATACGTATGCTTTTACCTTTGGCTTCAATTAAGCCATCGTTATGCATATCTCTGATGGCCCTTCCCAATGAAGGCCGGGTTACTCCAAACATGGTGGCCAACTCCTCCTGGCTTTTAGGCAATATCACCTCTCCATCTACCGGGCCAACTATCTGCAATAAGTAATGGGCCAGCTTTCCTCTTATGGTTTGAAAGGACAAAAAACGAATTTTCTCAGATAAAAATTGGGCTCTGTTAGAAATAATATCCATAAAGTTATTTAAGAAGATGGCACTTTTCTGCAATAACTTTATCATCGAATCCTTAGGTAAGCGAAATAGCTCCACATCATTATTAGCCACAATATTAACCGGACAAGTATTTTCTTCCCCAAATATAAAGGCTATTGCCAAAGGTTTAGGAGGTTCGATATCTTCAATCTTTATCGACTTGCCCGAAGGATCCATCATTTCGCCTTTAACGCTTCCCTTAAGCATTATCATTAATGCATTACATTTATCACCCGACATAGCAATCATTTGGCCCTTTTGATATTTTTTAATTTGATAGTGAATATCTTTCAGAAGCGCATTAAGCTCCTCAGGATTAATGCCTTTAAATAAGGGACACTTACTAAGTACATTCATGATTTAAGTAATTTGGTGCCAAAATATGAAATAATTTCGATTTTGTAACAATTGTTACAGCACATGCTAGTATGCCGCCTTACATTTGCTGATGTAAAATAATAGAAAGAACCACTTAAAATAATACTATGATACGGGAAGTTGTAAAAATAGATGAAGATAAATGTAACGGATGTGGTGTTTGTATTCCGGAATGTCATGAGGGTGCCTTACAAATTATCGATGGCAAAGCCCGCTTGATTAGTGATTTAATGTGTGATGGTTTGGGTGCTTGTTTAAATCATTGCCCACAAGATGCCATGGAGATTGAAAAACGTGAAGCTGAACCTTATGATGAAATTAAGGTGATTGGTTTAATGGTTGAAAAAGGTATCAATACAGTGGTTGCTCACCTTAAGCACCTAAAAGATCACAATGAAACCGGTTTCTTAAAGCAAGCCGTTGGTTGGTTAAAAGAGAATGAAGCTAAAATAGATTTTAGCGTCGATGATGTTATTCGTCAAGTACATAAACCAAAAATTTCAGTCATGCAACATGGAGGACCAACAGGTGGAGGATGCCCGGGTTCAGCAGCTCGAACTATTGAGCGCCCTGCAGATGTAGCTACTCCGGTAGCCAGTGGCGATGCCCCATCTGAATTAAGACAATGGCCGGTTCAAATGCACCTTGTAAATCCAATGGCGCCATATTTTAGAGAAGCCGATATGGTATTGGCCGCTGATTGCGTAGCTTTCTCAATGGGTAATTTCCATAGTAAATATCTTAAAGGTCGTGCGCTAGGTATTGCGTGTCCTAAATTGGATGATGGTCAGAATACCTATGTTAATAAACTGGTTCAGATGATAGATGAAGCCAAAATCAACACCCTAACAGTTACTATTATGCAGGTTCCGTGCTGTGGAGGTTTATTATCAATGGCCAAACGTGCTGTTGAAATGGCTACACGCAAAATACCGGTGAAATTGGCCGTTGTATCCGTTGAAGGTGAAGTATTAAGCGAAGAGTGGATATAAATAGATTATCAGATAAGAGTATACTAGATCACAATTAAACCAATAAAAAGAAGAAAATCATGAGTATGTTTTGTTACCAGTGTCAGGAAGCCTCAAAAGGCGTAGGTTGCGATATTAAAGGCGTATGTGGTAAAACACCTGAAGTATCTAACCTACAGGATTTATTAGTGTACACATCTAAGGGTGTAGCTCTTCTTAGCCAGTTAGCCGATGAAAAAGGTATTGACACGGCTAAAGCAAACAAATATTTAATCGATTCATTATTTGTGACGATTACAAATGCCAACTTTGATGCCAATAAAATAGTTGCAAAAATCAAGGCCGGTTATATCATTCAAGATGAATTAAAAGCTCAGGTTGAAGTTCCTGCTGACCTTCACGATTCAGCTGTATATCGCGGTAATGATGTCAACGACATGGAGTCAAAGAGCCTTTTAATTGGAATCCTTTCAACCGAAAATGAAGACATTCGCTCTTTAAAAGAACTATTGACATATGGACTTAAAGGTATGGCTGCATACGGTGAACATGCCTGGAATTTAGGTTATGAAAATAACGATATTTATACTTTCGTAAAGAAAGCATTAGTGGCAACTATCCAAGAAGGCATTGGAGCTGACGAATTATTACCTTTAGTATTAGAGTGTGGTAAATATGGTGTTGAAGTTATGGCCTTATTGGATAAAGCTAACACTGAGACATACGGTAATCCTGAAATTACTTCTGTTAATATTGGCGTTGGAACTAAGCCTGGTATTCTGGTAAGTGGTCATGATTTAAGAGATCTTGAAGATCTATTAGAGCAGACCAAAGGAACAGGAATTGATGTATATACACACAGTGAAATGCTTCCTGCGCATTACTATCCTAAGTTTAAGCAGTACGATAACTTTGTAGGTAACTACGGAAGTGCATGGTGGCAGCAAACTACTGAATTTGAAAAATTCAATGGCCCTATCCTATTCACAACTAACTGTATTGTCCCTCCTAAAGGATCTTACAAAGAACGCGTATATACTACTGGTGCTTCCGGTTTTGACGGATGTACTCACTTCCCTGATCGAGTAAACAACCAAGCAAAAGACTTCAGTGCTATTATTGAGCATGCTAAAAAATGTGCTGCACCAACAGAAATTGAAACTGGTGAAATTGTTGGTGGGTTTGCTCACAATCAGGTATTACAGTTAGCTGATAAAGTTGTTGATGCAGTTAAAGGCGGTGCCATAAAGAAATTTGTTGTGATGGCTGGTTGTGATGGACGTATGAATGATCGTAATTACTATACCGACTTTGCCAATGAATTACCAAACGATACAGTAATTCTAACTGCCGGATGTGCTAAATACCGTTACAATAAATTACCTTTAGGAGATATCGGTGGAATTCCACGAGTATTGGATGCTGGTCAATGTAACGATTCTTATAGTTTAGCTGTTACAGCCCTGAAGTTACAAGAGGTATTTGGTTTGGAAGACATCAATGATCTACCTATTGTATACAACATTGCATGGTATGAGCAAAAAGCAGTAATTGTATTACTTGCCCTTCTATCACTGGGTGTTAAAAACATCAACCTTGGGCCAACATTACCAGCTTTCTTATCACCAAATGTGGTGAATATATTGGTTGAGAATTTCGGTATTGGAGGCATCTCAACAGTAGAAGAAGACATAAAAAATTGGATTGCATAAGAATTCTTTTTAACTTTTATTAAGAATTAGTATAAACTATGCATTGCCCGCATATTCATTAGAATGTGCGGGTAATGATTTATATATTTATCCATTGAGTATTTAATTACCGATTAACTAAATCAAAAGTGTCTATGAAGAAGAAGTTTTTCGATTTTCTTAAACCACCCGAACACTGGAAGGTCCCTGTCATCCTCGCCTTAGGCGTATTTTTTGGCTTGGGCTTTTACTTGTTTTATGTGGCCAGGGCTCACTCCTATCTCTCGGATGATCCAAAGACTTGCGTGAACTGCCATATTATGGCTCCGCAGTATGCCACCTGGAACCACAGTGCGCACAGAGAAGTGGCAACATGCAATGATTGTCACGTACCTCAAGATAATGTGTTTAACACCTACTATTTTAAGGCTAAAGATGGTTTGCGTCATGCAACTATTTTTACCATGAGAGCCGAACCTCAAGTCATCTTCATAAAAGAAGAAGGACAGCACGTGGTTCAGCAAAACTGTGTACGTTGTCATTCTCACTTGATTACTGATGATAAAACTTTGGCAAAAGCACCTGACATTCATATGAATATTGGGGATCGTTATTGTTGGGAGTGCCACCGAGAAACACCTCATGGCCGTGTAAATAGCATATCGAGTGTACCCAATGCTCGTGTACCGGTACCTGAAAGTCCACTTCCGGAGTGGATAAAAAACTTAAACAAGAAATAACTTAAATCTAAAAATATGAAACCAATTCGCGAACAAATAAAGAACAAACCTTGGCTAGGATGGGCCATGTTCTTATTAACTATTGTGGTGGTCTTTTTATTAGGCCTTTTGGCTTCTTCGGTAATCGAACGCCGTGCTGAAGCTGTTTTTGCATATACACCAAAAGTAAAGCATGCTCCAACCGAGCCTCGCAATGAAGTTTGGGGACAAAACTTCCCAAAAGAGTATCAATCATACATGAAAACAAAAGATACTCTTTTTGCCAGTAAATATAATGGCGCAGCAATGATTGACATGCTTGAAGTAGATCCTCGTTTAGTTGTACTATGGGCTGGTTACGGCTTCTCAAAAGACTACAACCAGGGACGTGGTCATATGTATGCGGTTGAAGATATTCAAGTTTCTCTTCGTACAGGAGCACCAGGCGAAGGCAAAAAAAGCCCAATGCCAAATACTTGCTGGACTTGTAAGAGCCCGGATGTACCTCGTTTAATGAAAGAAATGGGACCTGAAGAGTTTTACAAAGGCAAATGGGATGAAAAAGGTCCTGAAGTTATGAACAACATTGGTTGTGCTGATTGTCATGATTCAGAAACCATGAACCTTAAAATTACCCGCCCTGCTTTAGTAGAAGCCTTCGAACGCATGGGTAAAGACATCAATGAAGCTTCACATCAGGAAATGCGTTCATTGGTTTGTGCGCAGTGTCATGTTGAGTACTACTTCAACAAAAAATCTCATCCTGGATCACCTTATTTAACTTTCCCATGGGATAAAGGTATGTCGGTAGAAGCGATGGAAGAGTATTATGATGAAATTGAATTTGCTGACTGGACACACAAATTGAGTAAGGCTCCTATGTTGAAAGCTCAACACCCTGGATACGAAGTATATTTAACAGGTGTTCATGCGAAACGTGGGGTATCATGTGCTGATTGCCATATGCCATATAAGAGCGAAGGTGGACAAAAATTTACTGATCACCATATTCAAAGTCCATTGAATAATGTTGCCAATTCATGTCAGGTATGTCACCGCGAAGAAACTGCCAGCTTAGTTGCTGATGTTTATGAGCGTCAGGATCGCATTATTGAAAACCGCGATAAACTGGAAGAACTGATCGTACGTATGCATGTCGAAGCTAAATTTGCATGGGATAATGGTGCAACTGAAGCACAGATGGAGGATATCCTAATGGACATTCGTCATGCCCAATGGCGTTGGGATTATGCAGCTGCCAGTCATGGTGGTTCATTCCACTCGCCTGTTGAAACAAGCCGTGTAATTGCTACAGGTATTACAGTGGCTCAGGAAGGTAGAATTAAACTGGCACGTTTATTAGCTGATATGGGTCATAATGAAGAAATTCCTTATCCTGATATTGAAACAAAAGCTAAGGCTCAGGCCTATATTGGACTTCCGGTAGAAAAATTACAGGAAGAAAAGAATGAATTCCTAAAAACAGTTCTTCCAAAATGGAAAGAAGAAGCTGCTAAGCGCGAAGCGACTTACAAAACTTCAATGAATTAATAATATTAGTATGGGCAGAAGATAAGAGGAACTCTATCCTCACTTCTGCCCTTTTTGTTTCTTTCAATTAACAACAACCACTATGAAATTAAAATCTATATTATTGTTTTCTTGTGCCCTATTAACTGCTTCAAGCCTATATGCACAGGTTAAAATATCGGCTGAAATACGTCCGCGTACAGAACTAAATCAAGGTCTAAAAACTCCTGCTTCTGATGGACAAAAAGCATCGATACTAACCAGCCAACGTACTCGATTAAACCTAAATTTTAAGAATGAAGTATTTGCCGTTGGTGCAGTATTTCAGGATGTTCGTTTATGGGGACAAGAATCTCAATTAACAACTAACGGAAATAACGTCACTTATATCCATGAAGCCTGGGCCGAATGGTTTATGGATGAAAAGCTTTCGCTAAAAGCCGGTCGTCAACAATTGGTTTATGATGATCACCGTATTCTTGGTAGTGTTGGATGGGCGCAACAAGCACGTTCGCATGATTTAGCCTTGTTTAAGTATAAGGGAAAAGTGAATGTACATTTAGGTTTAGCCTATAATAATTCTAACTTAAATAATAACTTCTATACCGGACCTGATGCCTATAAAGCAATGCAGTTCCTATGGTTAAACCATAAAGGGGAAAACTATACAGGTAGCGTGCTTTTCTTAAATAATGGAAAACAGTATTGGAAGAATAACGAGCAAACTGAACAAGGCATTTACTATAGCCAAACTCTTGGAACACACGCAAAAGGAAGTATCTCTGATGTAAAATTAGTTGGTAACTTCTATTACCAGTTTGGTAAAGATGCTGGTGGAACCGATATCTCTGCTATCAACTTTGCTTTGGATGCCACTTTGCCTTTGAGTGAAAAAGCAGCCGTTGGTGCTGGTTACGAATTACTTTCAGGAACAGACCAAAGTGGGGCCACTAAAAATAATTCTTTTGCGCCTTTATATGGTACCAACCATAAGTTTAACGGACTAATGGATTATTTTTATGTAGGTAATCATGGCAATAATGTTGGATTGCATGACATTTACCTGAAAGGAAACATTAAGCCTGGCAAAGTAAAATTTAATGCTGCTGTACATTTCTTTAGTGCAGATGGTAAAATTGATGATTTTAATCAGGGACTTGGTACTGAATTAGACCTTTTTGGCAGCTATACTCATAAAGGCCAGGTAAAGCTTGACTTTGGTTATTCACATATGTTTGCATCAGATGCTTTATACGCCGTTAAAGGTATTGATAAGAACAGTACGGGCAACCATTGGGCTTGGGTAATGCTTACCTTTAAGCCAACTCTATTTGAAAAGTAGATTTTAAAATATAGAAATTAAAAAACCGGAAAATCACTTCCGGTTTTTTTATACAATAATATTTAACTATTGGATGTCATACTGATCTCCAAATTTCTCTACTACATAGTCAATATCCTTATCTCCTCTGCCGGAAAGATTGACTAATATGGTTTGATCTGAGGATAAAGTAGTTGCTAACTTCATAGCATAAGCCACAGCATGCGAGCTTTCCAAAGCTGGTATTATACCTTCTTCACGCGCTAATGCCATAAATGCATCGATGGCCTCTTTATCATTAATGGTTTCATAATTGACCCGATTCAAATCCTTAAGGTAAGAATGTTGAGGCCCAACTCCAGGGTAATCCAAGCCACTGGCTACTGTATTAACCGCAGCAGGTTCACCATTTTCATTTTGCAACAAATAACATTTAAAGCCATGGATCATGCCGGGTTTACCATAAGTCAGGGTAGCTGCATGTTCACCGGTTTTAAAACTGGTACCTGCCGGTTCAACACCATAAATATTAACACTTTCATCATTTAAGAAATCGGTAAACAAACCAATTGCATTAGAGCCTCCACCAACGCAGGCTACCAGATTATCAGGTAATTTACCTGTCAGGTCGTTCATTTGCTCTTTCGCCTCACGCCCCACCACGGCCTGAAAGTCACGCACCATCATGGGAAATGGATGTGGCCCTACAACCGAACCAATCGCATAGAGTTGATTAACTGGATCGCCTAAATACGCTTCAAAAGCAGAATCTACAGCTTCTTTTAATGTTTTTAAACCATGTGTTGCAGGAATGACCTTAGCACCTAAAATTTTCATTCGTACCACATTGGGATGTTCTTTGTAAATATCTACTTCCCCCATGTAAATATCACATTCTAATCCAACCAAAGCAGCAGCCGTTGCCAAAGCTACACCGTGCTGTCCGGCGCCTGTTTCAGCAATTAATTTCTTCTTCCCCATTTTCTTAGCCAATAAGGCTTCGCCAAGACAATGATTAATTTTATGAGCTCCTGTGTGATTTAGGTCTTCCCGTTTAAGGTAAATTTGAGCGCCACCCAGCCGTTTTGAGAGGTTTTGTGCATGGAACACAGGCGATGGACGTCCGGTATAATGCTTTTGAAGATGGTATAATTCTGTTTTAAAAACCGGATCATCTTTAATCTTCTGATAAGCCTCTGTAATTTCCTGCATAATAGGTTCAAGCATTGGTGGCACAAAGCGCCCTCCAAACTCGCCAAAAAACCCATTTTCGTCAGGCATTGCAGCAGTGCTTAATTGCTTTTTGTCTGAATTTTGATTCATTAATATTTATTTTAAATTATAAAAGAAAAGCCGCAGGTGGATACCTACGGCTTAATATATTTTTATATCAATTGATCCACTTAGATTTTACTTAAGCAGCGCCACCAATTATATGAATTCAAAAGATACATTTCTATTTGTTTTCGTTTAAGACAATGATAAACATTTATTCGAGATTGCCCAAATCTTAATTAGGGTTTATAAGTTTTAATTCCCCTTATAGTTATGAACGCTAATTAATCATATCATGAAAATTAAAGCCACAATAACAAGAATCAAGAATAACCTGATGATTATGGTATCAAAAGCAGGACAAAGAAAAGTAATGTTGATTCAGATATCACCCTTTTTAAAATTACAAATAGTTGCCTTAAAGACTACTTTTAAATAATACTACTCACGTAAAGTACAAAAAAACGCCATACAATTTTCATTGCATGGCGTCTATATTTTAATTATTAGGCCTAATAGTGATAAGTCGTAAAGATTGGATTAATACCAACCGTATATTCTTCACTAACAATATGACGACTACTGCTAACCTCAAAAACAATCAGTTTACCAGTACTTCCGGCTGATCCCAGAAGGCCATGTAATCTTCCTGTTCTGGAATCCACATCAATACCCACTAAAGCCACATCAGAATAATCACCTACAATAGCTTCATCATCCATTGAATCATCATCTTTATAGATGCTTCTGAAATAAGTTTTACCATTTACATAGTAAACAAAGCGTCCATCTCTACTTACGGTCAACGCATTTTGTCCATTGGCTATTTTGTCTCCAAGATCCAATACCATTTCCGCCTCATGTTTAATGGTGTCGGCACTAAAAGTTCTGTTAATTCGGTATAGGCTTTGATTTTTACCATCGGTATCACCGTCACAAAACACCCATATATTTCGATCTAAATCAACTGCCATATCAATAGGTTGCATACCAACATCAACCGTGTCAATTTTCTTATCATTACTCATGTCAATAACAATAACAGTTGAGCCATTCATACTTTTACCACCTGAATTAGCCACGTACAAGTATTTACCTGAAGTAATCATTCTTGCAGGACCATTATGTACCTCAAAGGTTTTTGAAACTGTATTGGTCTCCAAGTCTAGCTTTGCAACAACATTATTACCAGCTCCAGTTGCCATTCCGTCACCACAACTTACATAAGCCGATGATTCATTGGCCAAAACAATATCATTGGGATGGGATAAACCATCAATGTTAGCTTCAATTTTATAATTCTCCATATTGATCATTTCCACCTCACCTCTTTCGGGGAAAACAATATATCCACGACCAGACAAATAGCCATCTCCTCTTTTAATTGCGAATGATGACGCACCAGGACCTAATTGTAGTCCACCGTTTTTAGATTGGTAAATTGAATTAATAATATTCTCTTGCTCATAATCATATCGACTTATTGTACTCGTTTCTGAATTGCCCTGATTAAGGACAAAAGCACCTTGATTATGACCTAGAGTAAAGGTATTCACGTCATTACATGAAGAAAAAGCAAATATTCCCAGGGTTAATATCAGGAAGATCTTATTCATATTGTATTTAAGTTTTCAGTTTCAAATATATGTGTTCTGATCCAATACGGTCAAAACGCTACCAAAGATATTATTCCTTTTTCAAATTAAGGATGATTGGGCCGATTTTCTATTAATTTTGAAGTATTATATAAAACAAAGGCCAGCAAATTGCTGACCTTTGAAATCAATTAGCCCGGGTTAGAGGCTAAAATTTGGGTTAGGCTGAATGCCTACTCATCGTTTGGAAATGGCAGATAAGTACATTCTAATTATTTAATATCAACTATCCAGGTTGGCGAAATACCTGTTTTATATTCCGATTGCATTTCACCATCAGTATTATACATTTGAAGCAGACCGTTGGCAGTGGTACTTTCAGAAATCATAACGTACACAAGGTTGGATTGAGCATTATAATGCATTCCTTTCATACCATCTACTCCGGTAATTAATGGTTCTGTTTCAAATGCTTTTGAGGCTGTATCAAAGGTGAAAATTCCGCCGCTATACTTTGTATATCCTGCATCCCATGATCCTCCCATCACATACAACTTTGATTCGTCTTTATTAAGAGCCATAACAGAAGCATAGTTCGATGAAATTGAAGATAGTTCATAGCTTGCTTCAAGCATTTTTGTTGAAGTATTAATGTATCCAATTCCAGCTTGTGGATTTGGTGAACTATATGTATTCGGCATAGTAACATATAAGTTATCAAACTTATCCTTTACAAAATATGAAGTCACCCCAACTAGTCCATCGATAAAAGAAGTTTCATCATTTGCTAAATCGACCATTCCAATTTTAGATGCATAGTTTAAGGCACAAAACAGTGTTCCATTTACAATAGCTAAACCTTCCGGTCCGCCCGGCATTGCGATTTTCGCTTCTACTTCATCTGTAGTAACGTTATACTTAGCAATATACCCTAAAGATGTATCACCCCAAACATCACCACCCCAACATGAAATGTACAAGTAGTCACCTTGCCCTACACAAAATCGAGGTTTAACAATATCTTTTGATACTCCATTTTTACTTTGCTTAATAGTTTTTGAATCGACATGAAAAATCTCATCAATGGCATTACCCATAAAATATACATTGCCGTTGTATTCATAGGCATATTGCGGTTTACCCGACATGGCTACTCCATTCACAGATTTATAAACACCATTGTCTACGGTTGATTCTTCCAAATCAATAAAAGACAGGCTACCAACAGAACTTGAATAGGATCCATAATTAAGTACGTAGTGCCCTGTTATTTTCACTTCAGGTGTTACATTATCATCCTTTTCGCATGATGAAAACAATAAAGGCAGTGCCAACAATAATAAAAGAACTTTTTTCACGATTAATAAGTTTTTATGTATTTAAAATTGATAATTTATTGCTATTCGATATCCAATTTCCGGCATGGCATATTGAAACTGGTTTTGGTATTTTTCGCTGAATATATTATTAAGCTGAGCATCAATTCTGAATTGCTCCCTCTTAATTTTAAACTTATAAAAGGCAGAAACATTAACTAAATTAAATGGGTCAAGTGTTCCTCCAGCTTGATTATAATTACGCTTACCCACATAATTCGCATCTACAACGGCTCCAATGTCTTCATATACATATTGAAGAAATGCATTTGCTATGTTTTTAGGGGCATATTCAAGTTGCTGATTTAATTCATCCGTTTCCAGTTTTGACTTTCTCCTCTCAACAGGATTGTAGGTATAGTTTACTCCTAACTCAAATTCCTGTTTACCGATACTATAAATCAAATTTGAATTTAACTCCAAACCCTCACTAATAACATGTACAATATTATCCGCATACCAGCCACCTGCTCCTTGAGTCCACTGTATCCATTGATCTACATCCATATAAAACGCATTCCCCTTTAATTTCAAAGACCAATGGTTATTGGGTGAATAAAAATATTTAAGACCCAATTCTGTACTTATGGCATCTTCCGGTTTAAGGTCTTTATTCCCATCATAACCTTCTTGCCCCCAGAATCGATCATTTAGTGTTGGAATGCGATATGCCCGTTGCAGATTACCTTCAATGGCAAGGAAATTTTTATCTGTGTACCATAGGCGAGCCTCAAGGCCCAATGCAGGTGTAAAAGGTGCATTATAATTAGTCACAAACTGTTGCCTGAGATTTAATGATGCTTTCAACCAAGGTAATGGCTGAGCTAAAAGTGACGCATATAATGATGTACGATGCTCTACTACCTGATCATCATAGGCATAAACATTAGGTACGATATAGATGTAACGAATTCCTAGCTGTGAGCTCAACCAATTTTTTTCATGTTTTAATCCGGCTTCACTAACCAAACGTTGCGTGCTGATCTTTTGCTCTTTGTTGCTATAATCCACTGCATCATCAAATACATAACCGGCCCCTATATAATAATCAGCCATTGTAGATTTATGATCATACTGCAACCATGTTCTTATATTTTGATCCTCAATATATCTGGTGTTGGGATTTATATTTTCTGTCATATTCGGTTGAGCTTCATGGCGGTTTTTAGCTAACCATATTACAGATGACAAGACTTGCTTTTCGTTTATTTTATAATTGAATTGCTGTAATAGATTTAAGTTCTCAATTCTGGCATTCTTTTGAGTATCTCTTGCATAACTCTGCTTCTCAAAATCATAGTAGGCCGTATTTTCAAAAGGAAAGTCATTCTCCTTTTCATAATAAACAAATCGTGTTACCGATTCAAATTTCCCATTGCCGGCAAAAACCTTAGCCCCTGTCATATATTCACCAAATGAACCCATTGAAGCTTTGGCCTCACCATTTATTCCATTTGTAAAATTGTTTTTTAAATCAAGTCGAACATTACCTCCTATTGAACCAGACCCCTGAGTAGCAGATGAGCTTCCAAATGTTAATTCAACCTGATCAAACAAAAACACTGGCGCATTATTGGCATTATAACTACCTAAAGTTTGCGAGTTTAATTCTAAACCTCTTACCCTAACAGAGGTATGATTACTTGATGTTCCTCTAAATCTAAATGAAGCCAAGCCTCCCGCATCAGATTTAATATACACTGGCTGATATCGTGTAATAAGTTCAGTTAAGCTACCTTGCTCAACTACCTGGTGCTGAAGCTTTGTGAAGTTTTCCTTTTTCGAACCGACCTGGTACTGCTCCATTTTTTTAACCACCACATCTACACTCTCAATATCGTAGTGATCAAGATTCAAAAGGGACGAATCCTTGGAGAATTGTCCAAGGACAATAGCATCTGGCATTAGGCCAAATAAAATAAATAGTATAAGCAACAGTTCTTTTCTCATCTCAAATAAGCGTTCAAAAAACTGTTCTAACAATCGAAAACCAAAAGAATACAGTATGTATCACCTTGTCTTGCACTTATTCCGAATGCATTGAACAATTAAGTTACAACTGGCAGGTCTTCTGACTTATCCTGACTACAAACCGCCTTCCCGTCGTCCCCATTTGATGACAGTGGCTTAGTTGGTTGCAGCATTTTATTCCAAAAACTTTGGAATCAGGACTTACAGCAGCGGATACTGTTGCCGACTTTCACGGCATTCCCTTTTATCGCAGAGTAATGACAATTACTCTTTGAACCAATTTGGCTGCAAATGTAATCTTTTTTTTTTATCTGCGAAGAATGTATAAAGTAATTTACACTTTTATGCAATTAACTTAAAGCAGCAGACTTAACTTAATGACAACAAGCCGCTTTACTCATATCCGGGCTTATAAATGGAATGTCCAAATTCATTCCTCTTAGTATAAAAATTATACCCAAAATGATGATAAAAACTGGTATAAACGCTTTAAGCTTATGTAGATATTTACTTTTTATGATATCAGAAAAGAATGCGACGGCAAACATCATGGGTAAGGTACCTAATCCAAAAAAGAACATAGATAGCACACTCTCTTGTATGGTTAATGATAAAACGGCTTTTGAAATGGCAACATATACCAAGCCGCAAGGTAAAAATCCATTTAGAATGCCTATAATAAACAGATTACCTACTTTTCTGCGATTAAGCGAATCGCCTATTTTCTTTTTTAAGCTGGAATAAATTGAATTAGATATTTTATTACTGCTTTTCGGCAACTTAATAATACCCGGTAATATTACTGACAGGATCATAACTACTCCACATAATATGGATACTATTTCCTGAATACCAGAGTGCTTTAAACCAACTCCAACAAAGCCAAAGATAAGCCCTAACAAACTATATGTAACAGCACGGCCAATATTATAAAGCAAGGCGCCCAGTACTTTTTGCCAAACTGAATTGGTTGGTAAAGGTAGAGCCAGAGCCAAAGGTCCACACATTCCTACACAATGCAGACTTCCAAAAAAACCAATTACAAAACCTTCAAGAATTCCCATAGTTAATCGATATATACCGGAAGTTTACTTAAATACGCCTTGCCTTCCGTTTCCCACTCAATAATAAGTTGATACTTTCCCGAACGTAATTCTGATTTGTCGAATCTCATACAAAAAGCAGAATCCAGTTTAAGATCAGTCTCAATGTCCAAGCGTTTATCAGAAGGACGATACAAATGAACAGTTCCGGTAATATTATTAGCATTATCTGTTAAACGCGGAAAATATATTTCTAACTGATCCTGAGATTCAATACGAATTCTATCGCCTAAAGCATTATAGTTTATTTCTTTTGCTATTTGTTCCTGATACTTTAATTCTTTGGGATAATACTCATCCGTTACCATATCAATCCGCTCATTTGTTGTGATATAAACCAGGCTTAAAAAGCCGCTTACCCCTAAAACGATTACAACAAATATCCCATGTCCCCATGTAAATTTCATAGTGTATTATTTATTTTTATTGAGGTCCGACAAAGCTGGTTTGAATTGTTTCGAGCAAGTCATCACCATTATAGATCCCTATCTCAACTCTTGTATTCCTTCCGCTCAACTGATCATTGGCCAACTTAATTAAGAAAGCACCTTGTATTATTTCCTGTTTTTTAATTTGCATATTACTTCCAGCCAACTGCACTTCTCCTTCAGGGGAAATCAACTTAATGCTTAACTCTGTTTCTTCGTTGGTTTTATTTACAATCTTGTAATTATAAATGTTACTCAGACGGCCATCCTCTAACTTTTGAAATAAAGAACCTTGTACTCTTAATATCGTTGTCTCATAATCCGATCGCAGATTAAACAATACCACCAAGACACCAAGTAAAGCCACCATTAAACCTGTATAGGCAATAATTCGAGGCGTCCACCTAAACTTCTCTCCTTTTTCGACATTATTTAAGGAGGTAATTCGGATCAGGCCTTTAGGCAACTTATAACGTTCCATTACACCATCACAGGCATCGATACAGGCTGTGCAGTTAATACATTCCAACTGAATACCATCTCGAATATCAATACCGGTAGGACAAACCGTTGTACATTTATGACAATTTACACAATCGCCTTTTCCTGAAAGTGAACGATCTTCATTTTTACGCATAGGTCCCCTTGATTCACCCCTTTTGAAATCGTAGGTTACCATCAATGTATTATTATCTAACAAGGCACCTTGTAAACGACCGTATGGACAAACCAAAGAACATACCTGCTCACGGAAATAAGCAAATACAAAATAGAAGGCGCCTGTAAAGATCATAATAGCCATAAATACACTCATATTATCAGATGGCGAGCCTGTAATGTATTCATGAACAGTTTCGGAACCAACAATATATGACAGCATTGTGTGCGTTATTGCCAACGAAATGAGAATAAAAATAAAATGCTTCAATAACTTACGCCAGAATTTATCAAAGGTATCTTCACCATTATTTCTAATGCGTTGCTGATCTCCACTTCCTTCAATCCAGTATTCAATTCTACGGAAAACCACCTCCATAAAAATAGTTTGCGGACATGCCCAACCACACCATACTCTACCATAAACTACCGTAAAGGTCACAATGGATATAATAATTGAAATCAATCCTATCACAAACAGGTGAAAATCTTGCGGCCAAAAAACCACACCAAACAATACGAATTTTCGATGGATAATATCAAAGAGTAACAAAGGTTCTCCGCCAATGGAGATATAAGGTGCGCCAAACAGGAACGCCAGTAAAATTACACCAACAATATTACGCGCGGTATAGTATTTCCCCTTAGGCTTATTGGCATATATCCAATTACGTTTTCCATCTTCATTCATTGTGACTATGCGGTCACGAAAGGAATTGTTCTGATCGTTTGCCATTGATGTGGTGTTTATGTGTTCAGGAATTGTAAAAGTATCAATACTCTGCTAAAATCAGAATTAACTTTCGATTTTTTGAATAGTAAATCTTTTTCCAGAATTCCATAACCAAAATCGGGCAACGTTTTTACATTGCCCGAAATATATCAATACTTTATTGTCTAAGACTATTCTGCAGGCACATACTTCTCACCCTCCGGTGCTTTCGGATTAGGTGGATTGGTTCCTACAAGTGTTGTAATAAAACTAGCTACCTGGTGAATTTGATTAGCCGATAATTGCCCTTTCCAGGCAATCATACCCTTTTCAATTACACCGGTATTAATTATTCTCATAATATCTTCAAAACTTCCTCCGTGAATCCAATACTCATCAGTTAAGTTAGGACCAACCAGGCCTTGCCCTTCAGCCAAATGGCATACCGCACAATTGGTAGCAAAAACCTTTGCTCCTTTATCTAAATCAGCTTGTCCAAGCAATGGTACTGAATAATCCACCTTAACGGTTTCAATACTTATACCACCTCCTCCTTCAGCACCCTCTTCCTCTTCAACTGGCAATGCAGCATACATTTCACTTTCATATTCCTCAATCTGCATTTCTCCATCACCAAAGAAATGATACTTGGCAATATATACATACGCAAATAATATACTTCCAATAAGGATGAAAGTTAACCACCAGGGCGGATTATTGGCCAATTCACGTATACCATCAAATTCATGCTCCGGAACAAACTTGTCATTTGTTAATGGATCAATTTCCGGTAGATTTTGGTTTTTCTTATTCTCTTCCATAGATGCGAATAAATATTTTGAAACTACAGGATCCGAAGATCCCATAGTTTATAAGGTTCATTGAATTAATTCTGGATCTGAATCAGGTAACTCATCGGCTTTATCCGTTGCATAATTTGATACTTCTTCAACCACGTCTTTATCCATTCGGATCACATACCATGTGATGATTAAAAACAAGGTAAAGAAAAGCACAAAAGAGATTAATGGATAAATTTCCACTCCCGAAATACCTTCTAAATAATGTCTTACCAGTTTCATACTTAAATTTGTTATTCAGCAGCTTCTTCTACAGGAGCTACTTTATAAATATCTGTACCCAAGCGTTGTAAATAAGCAATCAAAGCAATAATCTCCTTCTCACTACTTGTTTCAATGCCGGCTGATTTTAAACCATCAACCATCTTATCTGCCTGAGCCATATAATCAGCAACAGCCTTTTGGTCATATCCTTCTTCGTAAGGCACACCTAAAGTTTGCATTGCTCTTATTTTAGCAGGTATCCCTTCAATATTCGCATCATCACTAATCAACCAAGGATACTTAGGCATTATTGAATTTTCATTCAAAATTTGAGGATCCAACATATGGTTAAAATGCCATGCATCAGGTTTATATATTTTTCCTGTCATTACACCTTCACGTGCTAAATCCGGACCTGTTCGTTTAGATCCCCATTGGAATGGATGATCGTAAACAAATTCACCAGCTTTTGAATACTCTCCATAACGTTCAGTTTCGGAACGGAACGGGCGAACCATTTGTGAGTGACAGTTATAACAACCTTCACGAACATAAATATCACGGCCTTCCAATTCTAATGGTGTATATGGTTTCACACTCGATATTGTTGGAACATTTGATTTGATTAAGAAAGTAGGAATCAATTCAACAAAGGTTCCAATCAAAACCACAACCAATGATAAAACCATAAATTGAACAGGCTTGCGCTCTAACCATCCGTGCAACTTCTCACCCGGCTTTTTAGCCGTAATATTCTCAACAACAGCTGTTGTTTCCTCATTGGCAATCATCTTACCCATACTTGCCGTTTTAAACAAGTTATAGGTCATTAAAATGGCACCAGTTAAGTAGATAACTCCACCAAAGGCACGCATATAATACATTGGTCTGATTTGCGTTACCGTTTCAAGGAAACTAGGATAAGCTAATAAACCCTCAGACGTAAATTCTTTCCACATTAAACTTTGGGCCAAACCGGCCCAATACATCGGAATGGCATAGAATAATATACCTAGTGTACCAATCCAGAAGTGGGCATTGGCTAGTTTCTGTGAGTATAATTTAACCTTGAATATTTGAGGAACTAACCAGTAAAGCACTCCGAAAGTCAGGAATCCATTCCACCCTAAAGTTCCTACATGAACGTGGGCAACTGTCCAATCCGTGTAGTGACTAATGGCATTAACATTTTTCAATGATAACATAGGACCTTCAAAAGTGGCCATACCATAAGCAGTTACGGCAACCACCAAAAATTTAAGCGTTGCACTCTCGCGTACTTTATCCCAGGCACCTCGTAAAGTTAATAAGCCGTTTAACATACCTCCCCATGATGGAGCAATCAACATGATTGAGAAAACGGTTCCCAATGATTGTGCCCATTCAGGTAAAGCAGTATATAATAAATGATGTGGTCCGGCCCAGATGTATATAAATAGGAAAGACCAAAAGTGAACAATCGATAAACGGTATGAATAAACCGGGCGGTTTGAAGCCTTTGGTACAAAGTAATACATTAGACCCAAATATGGTGTAGTCAGGAAAAATGCAACTGCGTTATGACCATACCACCATTGAACCAAGGCGTCTTGAACTCCAGCATACCACGAATAACTTTTAAACAAAGTAACCGGTAATTCAACTGAATTAACCACATGCAGCACGGTTACTGTTACAAAGGTGGCAATGTAGAACCAGATAGCTACGTATAAATGCTTTACGCGGCGTTTCATAATGGTTCCAAACATATTCCATCCGAATACCAACCAACAAACAGCAATTAAAATATCGATCGGCCATTCCAACTCCGCGTATTCTTTACCTGTGGTAAAGCCCAGAGCTAAGGATAATGCCGCCAATACAATAATTAACTGCCATACCCAAAAATGAAACCAGCTTAAAACATCACTGAACATTCTTGTTTTTAGCAATCGCTGCATGGAATAGTATACACCCATAAAAATACCATTACCTACAAAAGCAAAAATTGCTGCGTTGGTATGGATTGGTCGAACCCGACCAAATGTGGTATACTCTAAATTAAAATTGAATGCTGGCATGGCCATCTGAAGTGCGGCTAACACCCCAGCTAACATACCAACTAAGCCCCAAATAATGGTGGCGAACATAAAGTACTTGACAATTTTATTGTCGTAATAAAACGTCTCTTGCTTCATCTGAGATTTTGGATTTTGTATTTGACTTTTCTTCTTTATTATCGTGCTGATCAAATAATATCCGTACTGATGGTGAATAGTCGTCATCGTACTGCCCTGAACGAACAGCCCAAATAAACAACCACAAAAACAATAAAGCCACTAACAAACTGGCTATCACCAACACAAATATTATCTCCATTCTTACTTTATTTTAATAACGTTTAACCGTTACCTAAAAAACCGCGTAAATATAGCAATATTTAAGATTTTAAGCTCTTTATTTCATATTCTTAATGGCAGTTTTTCGCCTATAATTACAATTTCTATGTTCACTTTGTTTCGTAAAAGTTAAAGTAATCTTCTTTTTTTTGCCAACAGCATTACGCTTAAACTGGTAAAGACAACAACCGAAGCACTGCTCAATGGCATCAAAACAGCTGCAAACAATGGACTTAACTGACCACTGACAGCATAATACAAGCCAACTACATTATATAAAAAAGAAATAGAAATTGCAGCATATACTACTCGCATTGCCGATTTAGAAAAAGCAATAAACTTTGGTAATCTCACCAACTCGGACGCACTTATGATAGCATCACTCGATGGAGAAAACTGATAGACATCATCAGCGACAGCTATTCCTACCTGAGCCTCTTTAAGGGCTCCTACATCATTCATTCCATCGCCCAACATTAACACTTGTTTTCCTTCAGCCTTTAACTTGGCTACATATTCCAACTTATCTTTGGGTGTTTGATAAAAATGAAGATTATTTTTATTCGTTAGCTCTTTCTCCAATACTTGCCTTTCGGCATCGTTATCACCTGAAAGCACATGAACTTCTGCTTTTCTCTGAACAGCCTTCAGCATTTCTTTCCAATCTGGTCGATAAAAGTTATGAATCACAAAATATCCAAAACTCTTATCATCAATTGAAATATGCACACGTGCCGCTTCCTCTTTACCATCACTATTAATCCCAATATAGGATGATGAACCCATTTTAATCCTATGATTCATCACAGTGCCACTAACTCCTGCCCCTTCACGTTCATCAAAGTCAAAAACTTCAAATTCGTCAGACTTATTTAAATGCTGAAATAAGGCCCTGCTCAATGGATGGCGTGACTGATGAGCCAAGGATTTAATGAGAGATGAATGAAAATGATCTAATTCTAAACCTTCATAATTTACTTCAAAAACATCAGGATCCGTTAAGGTTCCGGTTTTATCGAAAACAATGGTATCTGTTTTGGTTAAGCCTTCAATAATAGCCGTTAACTTCAGATAGAACTTGTTCTTGCCCATAATTCGACTGGCATGTCCAAATGCAAAAGGAACTGATAACGCTAAGGCACAAGGACAAGCAATAATCAATACCGATGTAAAAGCCAAAATAGCCTTACTACTATCCTGCCAAAGCCAATATAATCCCGTTAATGTTGCAATGATCAATATGGCTATTGTAAAATATTTACTTACCGCATCCAAAGTTGCCGACAACATAGATTCATTGCCGTCTTTATCTGTACGCTCTTTCCAAAGCTCAGCCAAATAACCAGTTTCTACTTTCTTTTCCACTTTCAGAAGCAAGGCGCTACCTATTACCCTGCCTCCTGCATAAATCATATCTTCCTTTTGTTTGCGAACAGGAACCGACTCTCCGGTAATAAAGCTATAATCAATAGAAGCTCCAATCGATAATAATGATGCATCCGCAGGTATGATTTCACCATTTCTTACTGAAATTTTATCTCCTGATTCTAACTGATTAATCGGAACTATTTCTTCTTCGTTATCCTTAATCCTTGTTATACCTAATGGAAAGTAAGATGAATAATCATTATCAAAACTTAGGGCCTCATAAGTTTTGGCCTGATACCATTTACCAATCAACAAAAAGAATACTAAGCCTGTGAGAGAATCCAGATAACCAGAACCTGTTCCCGAAACAATTTCGTAGGTGCTCCTTAAAAAAATGGCAATAATCCCTATGGCAATAGGTAAATCGATGGATATGATTTTACGACGCAAATTTTTCCATGCCGTAATAAAATACTCATTCCCTGAAAATAACAGGACCGGCAACACCAGAAGCCAGCTAATCCATTTAAAATTATTAATTAAATCAGGGTTTAAGGCCACATCATCTGACAAGTAATCCGGAAAGCTTAATAACATTACATTTCCGAATACAAAACCCGCTACACCAAGCTTAACAATTAGTTTCTTACTCTTTTTAGCTGTTTTCTTTTGTTCCTCAGTCTTAATATGAGGCTTATAATTAATGGATGATAAAAGATTCATTAACTCACTCAACTTAATCTCGTCCTCATTATAAGTAATGCTGGCTTCTCGCCTGTTGAAATTAACAGCTGAATTGATGACACCTGGCTGTAATTGATGAAGATTTTCAATTAACCAAATGCACGAACTACAATGGATAGAAGGAATATAGAGCTTTATACGGGCAATTGAACCATCATGAAAATCCAAAACAGACTGTTTAATCTCATCCTGATCAAGATAATCATAGTATTCTGCAGCAGTATTTTTTTTGCGAATACCGGGAGCCTTATTAATATCATAATAGGCACCCATATCTTTTGAATTCAATATATCATACACCATCACACAGCCCTCACAACAGAAATCTTTTCCATCGTGTTGAACCCATGTTTGGGATGGACTACCACAGTGGTAACACCTTTTGCTCATTATTATTTGGAATTATAGGAATCAGCTAATACAGCGGATAATGTATAACAACAATCTAAGAGTGCTTTTGATTTGACTTTTATATCAAAGAGATTGTTGTTTCAAGACAATGCGAGTTACCAGGCACAATCGTTATCGTGTCTTCCAAGCTATTAGCCGCCTCAACACATAACATATTCCGATAATCTTCATTCCCTAAATCGGCCATTTGAGCAGCGAGTTCTTCCCATGGGTTCCATACCACAGTCACCTTACTTCCTTTCTTTGCAACATTAATGCGTCTTGATATATCATTAATTACACAATCGGTTTCAATACCATGATACCTTCTATCTATACGATTGTTAAACAAAAGTAAATCTTCGTTTTGCCTTGCTTCCTTCTTAAGCACATCATCCATATATGGCGTATCTTTCAAACCTTTTAAGCTAACATTAGCAATATCAGACACATTAAAGTACGAATGCAAGGCAGAACTAATATCGAAAGCACTTTCACTCTTATTTATTGTGGTTAAGGCTACACTTAGTTTTGTTCCCACCTTAATTTCCGCATACAATTCAAATTCATAAGGGAATAATTTGAAGGTTTCTTCATTCGATTTCAATACTAATTCCAAGGTAATCTCACCGTTATTTTGCATAGCCCCATTTACTTGCCATGTTGATATACGCGCAAAACCGTGTGATGGAAATGATGCCTCTGTAGGATGCGCATTAAACCAAGGCCAACAAATAGGAATACCCCCACGTATGGCTTTACCTTCTTCGA
Organism: uncultured Carboxylicivirga sp.; assembly: GCA_947503525.1. Taxonomy (GTDB): domain Bacteria; phylum Bacteroidota; class Bacteroidia; order Bacteroidales; family Marinilabiliaceae; genus Carboxylicivirga. The sequence goes on from CANNEA010000003.1 coordinate 946,135, forward strand.
AATAGCTCTCACTACTTACAAAAAGTAAGTCTTCTTGACCGATTGGAATAAAACTCAATACTTGTGCACCATAAAGGGAAATTTTTGCCTTTGAATAAGAAGAATTGATTTCAGCAACGATGCTATGCTTCTCTTCGTAAAAAGTCAAAACTCCTTCTATCCCATACCTCTCGTTAATTTCGCTTAGTTGCATTTTATTGTACGATTGTTTGAATTCGAAATATAGGTAAAGCAAATAAAAGCTTTCCATTATTTAAATAGTTTTCTTACTGTTTTTTCTATATTTAAATTCCATTAATAAATTATTACATCATGATTCCAACTCGCCAACAAGCAATTGAATTATTTCAGAAATATAATCAAAGCGAAAGTTTAACAAAGCATGCCATTTGTGTTGAGGGAGTTATGCGTTACTTTGCCCAGAAATATGGTGAAGATGAGGAAAAATGGGGTATTATTGGCTTAGTACATGATTTGGATTATGAGAAATATCCAGATGAACATTGTGTGAAAACAAAAGAAATACTTGAACGAGAAAATTGGCCGGAGGATTACATTCATGCTATTCTATCACACGCCTTCGGCATTTGTACCGATGTGGAGCCCAAACACATTATGGAAAAGATACTGTATGCCACAGATGAACTAACAGGATTAATTACTACTGCTGTTTTAGTTCGCCCGGATAAAAGCATTCATTCATTAAGCCTTAAATCGGTTAAAAAACGATGGAAAGACAAACGTTTTGCTGCGAAGGTTGATAGAGGTATTATCACTAAAGGTGCTGAAATGCTCAGTATGCCAATTGAAGAGTTGATTGAAGAAACCATTGAGGCGATGAAAACTGTTGCTAAACAATTAGGTTTGGGAGGCTCGAAATTGTAAAGATTAATTTACATTTTACTATTTCGATTTTCTGCCTCAAACATAAGCAATTCAATGCCCCATATTTTTGTGATTGAGTAACCAACTAACTTCTCTATCTCTAAATGTTGTTCATTATACTACGGCTTCATTGCTAACCGTTTAAGCTCATTTAAATAATTGAGGTATAAATTGAGTTGATCAATTCCATATTGTGATTTTTTAACGGTCAAATAGCTCAATATTCGACTATCCCATATCGCGTATAAAATTGGACAAATTAGTATGACATCAATTAGAGTAATTATTTAATAATTTCTTCCATTACCTTATTGGTCCTGGCCGCACTTTCACCTGTACTAACACAATCACCAATTCCTTGAATGTTTTCAACAACTTGTTTGATTAAATTGTATTGAATGTTTTCAGGATTAAGATATGGAAACTCCATATATTTCCCATCCTTAAACAATTGAACTGGAGTATGTTTAAAACTTGAAAACATTATCTTGCCATTGGTACCAACCATCTCAATTAGATCCTCTTCTGCATCCTCATTCGTTACGAACGACCATATTCCGTTACCCAAAATTCCATTTTCGAATTTAAAGGAAGCACTTACTGTATCTTCAACCGTATAATATCCTCCTCTGTTGGCTGATATTCCTTGAGCTTTAACAATTGGTCCAAATAGAAAATCAAGAAAATCCAATTGATGAGATGCTAAATCATAAAAAATTCCTCCTCCCGCCAGATCAGAATTTATACGCCAAAACGAAGCATTATTTTCCATTTCTGATACCAAAGCCGGTCTCGTTAGGCGTATATTAACATAGAGTACTTTTCCAATGGCTCCTTCATTAAGTAGCTCCTTCACTTTTAAAAAGCCGGGTAAAGTTCTACGGTAGTAGGCAACAAACAAGGGCACAGCAGTTTCTTTCGAAATTTTTACCATATCCATACATTGTTGATAAGTTGTTGCCATTGGTTTTTCAACATATACTGGCTTTCCCGCTTTCATTGACTTTATGGCATATTCGGCATGTGAGGCCGGAGGAGTTGCTACATATATGGCATCCACATTAGGGTTATTAATCAAATCTTCTGCATTGTTTGTCCACTGGGCAACATTATGACGCAGTGCATAATCTTTTGCCAAGTCAAAATTGCGACGCATAACCATATGCAATCTACTACCTTCCACCTTATTGAAAGCCGGTCCACTCTTTCTTTCCGTGACATCACCACAGCCTATTATTCCCCATTTAATTTTTTTCATGAATGGCTACTTTAGATAATAATTAGAGTCGATCAAATTGTTACTATCATCAGCATATAGTGCATAATTGAATCCTCTGTGTAAACTATAAGCCCCCACTTCTCCATTTTTATTGATGGCCAAATACCCTATCTGAAATTCTTCATAACCCGGAATCTTTTTCACAATACGCAGAATAGCTTCTTCTACAGCTTGTTGAGGCGACATACCTTGATTCATTAATTCAACAACCAGAAAAGAACCTAAGGTTTTCATCACCAACTCTCCCATTCCTGTAGCTACAGCTCCACCAACTTCATTATCACAATACATACCAGCTCCAATAATAGGACTATCTCCAACCCGACCATGCATTTTGTAGGCTAAACCACTGGTTGTGCATGCCCCTGAAATATCACCATTCTGATCAAGCGCTAGCATTCCGATCGTATCATGATTTTCAATATTTATCAAAGGCTTATACTCCGATGTAAGCCTCCATTTTTCAAATTCTTGTTTAGATTTCTCCGTTAATAAGTCCTCTTGTTTAAAACCAAATTCGAGAGCAAACTGCAAGGCCCCCTTTCCTGCCAACATCACATGTGGCGTATCATCCATCACCTTGCGGGCCACCGAAATAGGATGCATAATATTTTCAAGAGCACAAACCGAACCTGCATTTCCAGTCGAATCCATAATACAGGCATCTAAAGTTACAATGCCGTCTCTATCCGGTCTTCCTCCATAACCTACACTCATATCATCCGGATTAGCCTCCACCACTTTTACCCCGGATTCTACCGCATCAATGGCCTTTCCTCCTTTTGACAAAACTTTCCATGCTGCAACATTAGCATCCATACCATTTTTCCAGGTGGAAATAGCCAATGGTTTTATTACAGGCCCCTTCTTCCTGGATTCAATAGTATTTTCCTTGGGTTTCATTTGACAAGCGGATAATACACCAAGGGAAGCTAATCCGGCATTTTTTATAAAGTTTCTCCGATTACTCATAAGAGGTAATTATTTATTAAGGTTAATTTACAAATGAATTTACGACTTTCATCAATTTTCTTTTGCACTTATTGAAGAATATTTATTTTTGAGCCCATAAAAGGGTCAAATTAACGTAAGGTGGAAATCGATAAGCAATATACTGCATCTATTCAAAAAACTGGCTATGATATCATTGGCGATATCCATGGTTACCATCTTGAAATGGAACTACTTCTCAAAAGACTTGGCTATAACAATGAATCTGGTTATTGGAAGCACTCCTATAGAAAAGCTGTTTTTGTTGGTGATTTTATAAATCGTGGACCCGAAAGCCGAAAGGTAATCGATAGCATACGCTCGATGGTCATTAACGAAAGTGCTTATGCCATTTTAGGAAATCATGAAGTAAATGCTATTACCTATTTTACGCAGCGTAGTAATGGTAAACCATTAAAAATGCCACGTAATGGTAACCGTAAACTGCTAGATGCTTTTGCCCTTGAATACCATTATGAATACGAAAAACTAATGGATGATATAAAGTGGTTAAGAACTTTACCCTTATATCTGGAATTAGATGGTATCCGAATAGTTCATGCCTACTGGAATGCTGAACATATTACTAAATTGAACAGCCTGTATGAGAATGGTCGCATTCGAAAAAAATACCTTAAAGAAATAGTTAATAAGGAATCACCTTTATATGTACCTTTCACTGAAACCATTAAAGGTGTAGAGTTTCGCTTACCAAAAGATATTGTAATCAAAGATTCTAATAATATTGCAAGAACCAACTTTAGGGTGAAATGGTGGGTGAATCCAAAGGGGCACACTTTTAAAAGCCTTAGTTATGGAAACAAATTCTCTTTACCTAATTATACCATACCCGGTGAGTTAATACATGAATATTGCGTCTATCCTGAAGATGCGCCTATGGTATTTATTGGTCATTATTGCATTGGACAAGGACCATTAGTTCCATCACAAAACATTTGTTGCGTTGATGCCTGCCTGGCTAGTGGCGGTCGTTTGGCAGCCTATCGTTATAGCGGTGAAAAGCGGATAGATGAAAATCGGTTTGTATTTATTGATAAACAATAAAAGCCCGAAAAGGGCTTTTATGTGATCTATTAAAGGTTTTTAAACTTACTTTTTCCGGGTAAAAATAGCAACGATAGCTGATGTAATTACTCCCATCATTAATGCTCCTATAACACTCATTTTAATGTAGTTTTTTAGATTAAAATAAGCTTCTGCTTCTACTTGAGTTTGATTTCCTGTTTTAACTGAATAGGCAATTACATTCGGAAAATACTCAGGCGAAAGATATTCATGCGTTAATACTTGTCCCAAAGGACTTAATATTGCCACAACTACAGCTATAATTATACCGCTAACAAAACCTTGTATCCAGGTCATTTTGTTGCCATAAAAGCTTTTTCTCTTATCCAAAAGAGCCAATACATAAATCAAAATAGCAACAATGGCAAACAGATTGGTAAAAGTCATGTGCTTGTCAATGTAGGTACTATGAAGTCCTGTAATTTTCTCCAATACAGCCCACAAAAGTATTGCCGCGAAAAATGTAATTCCCCATTTAATCTCAATTGCAATTTTTTTCATATTCCCATTATTAGTTTCACACTCACATCTAAATTATTAATTTAAAACTAAATATATCCCAATATATGAAGTATTTCTTTTGTAATCTCAATTCTTCTATTTTGATTAAAAGCTTTAAAATCATCTGCTTTCATATTCATTGCAAAAACATATGGTCCCTTCTCTGTTTCTACAAAACCCACATACCAGCCAATTACATAATCCGCAGAACATTTACCACCACCTGTTTTGCCATATAATTTATAACTTTCAGTTTCTTCATATAAAATAATATCCTTGACCTCTTTTATATTCTTCGCTGTAAAACCATGTAAACGCTCATTATAAAATCTTCTCAGAAAATGCGTTTGCTCGATAGCAGAGATCTTTAGGCTACTGCACAACCAAAAACGATCAATACCACCACTAATGTTCTTATTTCCGTAATTTAAATCATTTATGGCATTGGTCATCTGCTTTTCTCCTATGCGTCTGGCAATTTCCTTATAATACCAGACTACAGAATATTTAATGGCAGTTTTCATGCTTTGATCCTGTATCCAATATTTGAATGGATCAACATCTTTTAGCTCATTGGCAAGAGGATCTCTAATACTGTCCCACTTAATCACCAATTCGGTATTTGAAGCTACTCCGGTTTCCAAAGCAATTAAGGAGTTAACGATTTTAAATGTCGAGCATGGAGAAAATTGTTCCTTACATTGATCTTTGTTAAAATAATAATGCTCTCTGTTATCCACTTTAGAGATCACGAAACAACCATCGGCACCATTGAAAAGTTGAGCAATTTTCTTTTCTTTCTCTTGACCAAGTGCAGTAAATTCAGTCAATAAGACCACAGAAACCAAAATAAGACAAACTTTTTTCATAATAATTTCTTTAGGAACAGTCAATAATAAAAAATTTAATTAAACATCGCAAACTTTTGACTACTAAATAGTAATAGACATATCTAAAGTAAAACTTTAACTTTATTAACAATTTGTTAATAAAATAATTTGCATTGGAACGGTATTTGTTGTCTAAAATTATAACTAAATTAGAATAATTGAGTATAAGGAAATTATAATAGAAACATTAAAAAAGGAAGACTATGAATTTATACATTACACCAGTAGCAAAGAAGAGCCAGATTTCCTTTTTATTAGACCTTGATAATTATTTATCGAGTCGCAAGCAGAGCAAAACCTCACAATTAATAAAGCGTTTGCATCAATTTATAGCAAAAAGAAATCCAGGCTTTAATTTTCAGGTACAACAAGGTAACGATAATCAAATTGAGCTTTATGCTGAGAACAGTTTGATCGGATACTATCCTGGAAAATAACTTCTTTCAAAATTATATGCAAAGGCGCACCACTAGGTTGCGCCTTTTTTATTGTCAATATAATTTTGCCTTTAATCCACGCTTTAATAACATTCATCAATGTAATTGATGATATGGACATTATATCTCTTAATTGCAGTAACACTTGCGCGTTAGTCACGTATTTAATCCTGTATGACACTCACCCGTCATCATAATTATCTACAATTTAATATTTGATTACCCGCTATGAAGAATGTATGCCTAGCAATTAGTATTCTAATTCTGACTGTCGCCAATGGAATGGCTCAAAATCCATTAAGCCACCCTAAAAAAATGTACCGCAATGCAGAAGGCCGATTGTTTGCTAATAAAAATCAAGCCATGTACCTTATGCTATCAACTTCGCCCGGCACATCAGGCGATGCTGAACAGCTGAAAAGTGAAAGTGGCCCCAAATACGCCAATCCTTTTTATTTTGACTCAGAAGGGCTAAACACAATTCGTACTCCTTCACAAGTAGATCCGGAGTCTAAAGAATTGGTCTATCCTATCCAGGATGTTGTATTTGAAATATATGCCGATGGTATGGCTCCAAAAACAACAGTGAAGTTCTTAAATGCTCCAAAACACCTTAAAAATGACTCAAGCTATTTTGGCCGGAATTTAAAAGTTGCATTTAGTGCATACGATAAAACTTCTGGGTGCGAAAATACATATTACAGCATAAATGGAGCTAACTTTCAAGCATATAACGACACCCTTAGCTTTGAAAAAGAAGGAAGCTACCATCTTAAATACTACAGCGTTGATAATGTGGGAAATGTGGAAGAGTTAACACAAAAACTTTTTGTTGTCGATCGTGCAGCACCAACTGTAAACTGGAAAATGCAGGGAGATGTTTCGGGAGATGTTGTTTCTGCAAGATCTAAAATTGAATTGATAGCTTTTGATGGGGAGTCTGGAGTAGAAAAGATTGTATATCAACTTAATGACAATAAAGTTCAGACCTACACTCAACCAATTGCTTTAAGTGCGATTAATTCAGGCAATCATGAGTTCAAATTTTGGGCAATTGACAATGTCGGCAATCGATCTGATTTAAATAACAGTGCCAGTGGAAATGTAGGAACAAGTGCAACCTCTTTTTCATTTATTATCGATTACGATCCACCAGAGGCCTTTGCCAGTATCATAAACGATAGTTATCAAGGCAAAAACCTTTTCGTATCAGAGCGAAGCCTTTGCCAATTGGATGCAAAGGATAATCAACTGGTAGTCGATCGAATAATGTTTGGAGGCAGTAAATTGGAAATTAAAGAACTATATGAAGAACCATTTGCATTCAATGCGGATAAAACTTCTCAAACAATTTATTTTCAATCCTACGATATGGTAGAAAATCGGTCAAAAGTTGGTCAACTAGCTGTTGTAATGGACAAGGAAGCACCAATGACCGGAATTGACTTTAAAGGCCCACAATTTTTTACCCGAGATACCTTATTCATCAACCAATCAACGGAGATAAAACTTTTTGCTGAAGATGATGGTTCCGGAGTACAATCTACCATGTTTAGCACTAATAAAAGTGAATTTAAAGAAGGAAAAACCTTAAAGCTAAAAGATGAAGGCTGGTATGTATTAAGCTTTTATTCAAGCGATAATGTAAATAATAAAGAAGTATACAAAACAAGTGAAATTTGTGTGGATAATGAAGGCCCGGATGTATTTATCAACTTTAGCATTAAACCTACCCGCCAGGAAAGTATAAATGGTGAAGATATTAATATATATCCTCCATTTGTTAAACTATACATTGGCGCAACTGACAAGCATTGTGGCACCAAAAGTATTTATTATAGCATTGATGGCGGACCAAAGAAAAACTATTCAAGTAATGGTTCACCTGCCGATTTGGAATTATTTAAGGAAGAGAAAGTTTATAGTGTAGAAGTTGAAGCTAAAGATAAGTTGGGAAATACTAAACTTAAGACCTTAAACTTTAAGATTGCCAAAAATTAATTAACAACATTATAAAACTTAAAAGGCCAGCTTAATTTAATTAAGCTGGCCTTTAATTTATTATTAAGCTACCTTAAGCCAACTTATTCAATATATTATTAAAGGTTGCACTTGGACGCATCGCTTTTGAAGCTAATTCAAAAACCGGTTGATAATATCCACCTACATCTACCGAATCACCCTGAGCGACATTTAATTCATCTACAATCTTAGCCTCGTTTTCAGCTAGTTCTGATGCTACAGTCCTAAATTTAGCCTGTAGGTCTGAATCCTTAGTCTGCTTAACCAAAGCCTCAGCCCAATATAAAGCTAGATAAAAATGACTTCCACGATTGTCAAGTTCATTAACCTTACGTGAAGGTGATTTTCTCTCATCCAAAGCTTTACCAGTTGCCTCATCCAGAGTTTCAGCAAGTACCTGGGCTTGCGAATTTCCGCTTACCTTACTTAAATGTTCTAAAGAAACTGCCAGTGCTAAAAACTCACCCAAAGAATCCCAACGTAAATGGCCTTCCTGCTCAAACTGCTGAACATGTTTAGGAGCCGAACCTCCAGCACCGGTTTCAAACAAACCACCACCATTCATCAAAGGAACGATTGATAACATTTTAGCACTTGTTCCCACTTCAAGAATTGGGAATAAATCAGTTAAGTAATCTCTTAACACATTACCGGTAACAGAAATAGTATCTAATCCTTGTTTGATTCTTTCCAAAGAGTAACGAGTCGCATCCTGCGGTGCTTTAATAGAAATTTCTAATCCAGTAGTATCGTGATTTGGCAAGTAGGCATTTACCTTTTTAATCAACTCTGCATCATGAGCACGCTCTGCATTCAACCAGAAAACCGCAGGATTACCTGAGTCCTTGGCTCGGTTAACGGCTAATTTAACCCAATCCTGAATCGGCGCATCTTTAACCTGACACATGCGGAAAATATCACCTGCTTCAACATTTTGCTCAATTAAGACAGCTCCTTGTGCATCAACAACTTTAACAACTCCATTTGAAGTCATTTGGAAAGTTTTGTCATGTGAGCCATACTCTTCAGCTTTTTGTGCCATCAAACCAACGTTTGATACACTACCCATTGTTGTTGGATCAAAAGCACCATTTTCTTTACAGAAATCAATCGTTTCCTGATATACCGTTGCGTAAGAACGATCTGGAATAACAAACTTAGTATCCTTCAAGTTACCATCCGGTCCCCACATTTGTCCCGAGGTACGAATAGCAGCCGGCATAGATGCATCAATAATTACATCACTAGGTACATGTAAGTTGGTTATTCCTTTATCTGAATTAACCATTGCCATATCCGGACGCAATGCATACATCGCCTCAATTGCAGATTCAATTTCCTGACGCTGAGCATCCGGAAGGTTTACAATCTTAGAATAAACATCCCCCAAACCATTGTTGGCAGTAATACCAAGCTCTTCGAATAAAGAGCCATACTTGGCAAATACTTCATCGTAAAACACTTCAACTACCTGTCCAAATATAATTGGATCGGATACCTTCATCATGGTTGCCTTAAGGTGAACTGAAAATAAAACATCCTGTTTCCTGGCATCATCAATAGCCTCAATTAAAAAGCTTCTCAAGGCACTTTTTCTTAAAACGGCTGCATCAATAATTTCTCCATCCAGCAAAGCCACCTTGTCCTTTAAAACTGTTGTTTCTCCTTTATCAGAGATAAACTCAATTTTCACATCACCTGCTTTTTCAATTGTAAGTGACTTCTCACTTCCAAAGAAATCGCCCTCGCTCATGCTGGCAACATGCGATTTAGAATCAGCAGACCAGGCTCCCATTGAATGTGGATTCTTTTTAGCATAATTCTTAACCGCTCTTGGGGCGCGACGATCTGAATTACCTTCACGTAATACCGGATTTACAGCACTACCTTTTATTTTATCATATTTGGCCTGAATAGCCTTTTCATCTTCATTTTTTGGTTCTTCCGGATAATCAGGAAGTGCATATCCTTTTTTCTGAAGTTCTTTAATGGCCGCCTGCAATTGAGGAATAGATGCACTGATATTCGGTAACTTAATAATATTGGCCTCAGGTGTTTTAGCCATCTCACCAAGTTCTGCTAAAGCATCACCTATTTTCTGATCTTCATTAAGGAATTCGGGAAAATTAGCAATGATACGTCCCGCCAATGAAATATCCCTAGTTTCAACCGCTACACCCGATGATTTGGTAAATGCCTCCACAATAGGTAGCAATGAATACGTTGCCAAAGCTGGAGCCTCGTCCGTTTTGGTGTAGATGATTTTAGAATTTTGTGTTCCCATTTCGTTATTTCTTTTTGATGCACGACTAATTAAACACTTAACTTGCACCCTCTGTTTAAGAGTATTTAGATTAAATCAGTTATTTTAATAATTATTGGCAAATCTAATCGATAAAAAATACCAGCAACATGACATTTGTTTTGATTACATATTTTTTTCTTTAATTAAGGATGCTGCTTAAAATGAAACATCCTTGCCAATACATTATGCCGAAGGGTATATTACTACAATTACTCAAGGTCGAGGCCAAACTCTTGCTTGAATTTAATCAGGTCCGGATTCTTCTCTGCCATCAATTTGAACTTATCTACCACGGTAAAGGCCTTTTTAGGACCATCTTGTTCGCCAAGAGATATTTCAAACTCCAGCGTAAGTCGGGCATTTTTGAGGGAGCGTTTTAAATACCCCGACATGGCTGATTTCTCTTTAAGTAATTCTGTCTCTTGTATTTTATTTCGAAGTTTAATTAAAAGCTTTTTCTCACCAACCAATACCGGTTTGTGGTTATCTAAAATACTGTATAAACGAGGATTACTTTGTTGGAATGTCATGCTGTATTTTCTCCAGGATTCATCAAGGCCTTCTTGAGAAAATGATTCATTCCACGACATATCAATTGGCTCTTCAACGACTTCAACCTTATCTGAACTTTTAGTTGAAGTAGAAGGCACCTGTACTTTCTGAGCTAGATTTTTAAGCGAGAAAGACTTTAATCCCACATTATTGCCTGTTCCTTTATTTACCGGAGGAGAACTTGGTATTTTTGTTGTGGTAACAGGTGTTTTAGAAGGTGACTTATCAACTTTAGGAGCCTTAGGTTTTGGCTTACCAACCGTAATAATTGGTATTTTACCTGACGGTTCTAGTTTTTTTTTTCAGTGACTATACGAGCCAAACGAATTAGAGCAAATTCAATATGCAAGCGTTTATTTTTCGCCGCCCTATACTGTTGCTCACTTTCATTAATAATTTTAAGTGCCTCATATAAGAAATCAACTGAACAAGCGGCAGCCTGTTTCAGGTACTTTTCTTTTGTACTTTGCCCTACTTCTAACAAACCTGCAGTAGCCTGATCGCGACACATTAATAAATCACGAGCATGACTATTTAAGCCTGCCATAAAGTGTTGCGCATCGAAGCCTTTGAGCAAGATGTCATTAAAAATCAGCAAACCTTGCTTATAATCTTCAGCTAAAAAAGCATCTACTAATCTAAAGTAATAGTCGTAATCCAATACATTAAGATTCTCTATTACTTGCTTGTATGTAATCTCTTTACCTGAGAAGGCAACTATCTGATCAAAGATGGACAAGGCATCACGCATAGCTCCATCAGCCTTTTGTGCAACAACAGCCAGCCCTTCCTCTTCAACTTGAACACCTTCACTCTCTGCCACATATTTTAAATGCCCAACCGCATCACCAATAGTAATTCGATTGAAATCAAAAATCTGACAACGAGATAAAATGGTTGGAAGAATCTTGTGTTTTTCAGTAGTAGCTAAAACAAATATGGCATGCCTTGGAGGCTCCTCCAAAGTTTTCAGAAAAGCATTAAATGCCGCCTGTGATAACATGTGGACCTCGTCAATGATATATACCGAATACGATCCCAATTGAGGCGGAACACGTACTTTGTCAATCAAACTACGAATATCATCCACCGAGTTATTGCTCGCCGCATCCAACTCATGAATATTGTATGAACGATTCTCGTTAAACGATTCGCACGATTCACAGGTATTGCACGCTTCAAAATCCTCACTTACATTAGAACAATTGATGGTCTTGGCAAAAATACGAGCACATGTTGTTTTACCTACGCCTCGAGAACCACAAAAGAGATAGGCATGCGCCAAATGATTACTCTTAATGGCATTCTTAAGCGTGGTAGTAATATTACCCTGCCCCACAACCGACTTAAAAGTAGCTGGTCTGTATTTCCTTGCCGAAACAATATATTCCATGTTCAGATTTTACCGATGACAAATATATATTTTCTTAGAAGCATAGCCAATAGTAGACAATGGAAGTTATTAACAAATCGATATGTTAATAAATCATTGGCCTATCAACCTTTTAATCTGTTTCTATCATATAAACGAACTTTACCTGTACGCATATCAATACCTAAAAACACATTCCAAAATGCATCTGTTTCAGGTATACTAACAGAAGCTACATACAGACATTCATCATTTTCAATTAATGGTACAGGTGTTAAATCTTCAATTACGAAACCTTCCATTATAGAATCACATACTACACCATTTCTAAGAAAGTAAACTATCGTTTTGTTTATGGTATAGTCAGAATATGAAATAAAAGAGATTGTATCCAAATCTAAATATGTAGAACCTGAATTATAGATATATCGATTATTAAGGTGCAAGCCAATATTTATTTTATCTAAACTTATTGTATCCTTAATAAAAAATGGAGCTTTTTGAAAGTCATAATGACGCTCTTGAATGAGACTAATTACGGCATGCCCACTGTAATCAAAATCAGAACGATATGTTACAATTATCTGACTCTCGATCATATCTTCATACCACTCATAATTTTTTCTATAGATGGTGTCAATTACCTCCTGATCAGCGTTAAAAACCAATAAGGCATTTAAATGATCGACCTCCAAATACCGCTCTACCATTACAGAATCTAATTTAATTCGAATCTCTTCGAAATTCTGCACCAACAAATGAGAGTTAATAGTTTTAAGTTCCTTTACAACTTCCTCAGCGTATTCATTTTTAAAATATAACAATACATGACAATCTTCATGACCATATTTACTAAGCAAATCAACAAATACCTCTTGATCTCTATATATATTACTCTTAACCTTATCAACCGCATTATAGTCTTCCAAAGAAGAAGCTATTATAAATAAAGCTAACAACGAGTATACAAAATGATTCATCATTGAAATATTAAAACTAATCCTAAAGCAAATAGCTATCAGCCAGTATCTATTGGCTCTTTTTCTTACTTCCCACTTCCTTTAAAGTAATCCTCTTTTTCGGCAAACAGGACATTAAATGTGGTTAAGCTACCGTAAGCTCTTGTGATATATTGTTGCATATGCACTTTTTCCTCTTCATTTAAGGTGGATGATGAATTGATATTTTGCTCCAACACCCTTAAGCGATCGCGCAACATTATAATTTTTTTAAAGAAAGTTTCCATTGGAATTTCCTTGGCTTGTAGCGACTCGTCAGCTGGTTGTAATAGTAGTTTTCCACCTATCCATTTTTGGCCCAATTCAACTTCTGCCGGCAAAGTACCATATTCGTCCAATACTGAAGCTATAGCTCTGCGTAAATCGCGGGCCGTAACCGCCTCTCCTTTTCCTTCTTCCGGACTTTCAATAATATTAAGGTTAGTACTGGTTTTAGGAATTTCCATTTTTCCGCCCTGTTCAAAAAAGACGTCATATGCTCCCAAGCTAATTTTTGCAATAATTCCTTCACCATATCTTGGGTGTTCAACTCGTGTTCCTACTTTAATATCTATTGTATCCATAATATTGATTGTTTAACTTGCCAGAAGTTTGGCACACTTTTAGCTAAAATACCAATTGAAAACTTTAAAACAGTATACTATGAAGAGATTTTTCATAATAGCAATGGTCGCTACTGCACTAATTAGTTGCAAGTCAGGAAAAGGAACTAGTCAAAAAAAGGTTACGCAGAATGCAAGCCAAATAGAGGCAAGCTCTTTTATGATTGAAAAAAACGTATGGGAATTAACTTCATTTCAGGGCAAATCTCCGGAAGAAGCGGGATTTACAGATCGTATCCCACATGTGGTCATCAACAAAGAAAAAGCAAGCATGGGAGGAAACAGTGGCTGTAATTCATTTAGTGGTGGCGTTGAAGTGACCGACTACACACTTAAATTGGGTTTGTTTATGTCTACTAAAATGTATTGCGATGGCGTTCCCGAGATTGAATTCTTTAAAATTCTGGAGGGTGAACTAGATTACAAAGTGGAAGACGAAAAGTTAAGCCTGACAAAAGACGGCCAACCAGTAATGGAATTTAGACTTAAAGAGAAAGATCAATAATACTTAAAAAAGCGCCGATTGGCGCTTTTTTTTTATTTCTGAGCTACTCCAAATAAATCATAATCTTCGGCATCGGTAATTTCAACCTGATAAAATTCGCCAATTGACAGTTCATTTTCTTCTTTATGAAGTAAAACTTCCTGATCGACTTCCGGCGAATCGTATTCAGTACGACCAATAAAGTAATCACCTTCTTCTCTATCAACTATTACCTTAAGTGCTTTACCAACCTTAGCTTGATTTTGTTCATTGGCAATACCATTCTGAATTTCCATTATACGATCAGCTCGCTCCTGCTTCACTTCTTCAGGAATATCATCTTGATATTTTTTGTGGGCATAAGTATCTTCTTCATGCGAATACGGGAATACACCTAGACGCTCAAAACGTACATCTTTAACAAATTCCTCCATTTCGCGGAAGTCTTGTTCGGTTTCACCCGGATGGCCTGTAATAAAAGTGGTTCTTAAATGAATGTCAGGCACTTGTTTTCGCATTTCTTCAATCAAACGATAAGTTTGATTCTTTCTTACGCCACGACGCATTAACTCCAACATATTATCCGAAATATGCTGAAGGGCTATATCGAGGTAATTACAGACTTTAGGATTTTCGTTCATTACCTTTAGTACATCCAAAGGAAATCCAGCAGGATAGGCATAATGCAAACGAATCCAGTCAATACCATTTACCTTTGATAATTCGTCGATAAGGTGTGGTAGTTTATAATCTTTATATAAATCGTATCCGTAAAAAGACAGATCCTGAGCTATCACCTGTAATTCTTTAACTCCGTTATCCGCCAAACCTTTGGCTTCATCCAACAGGTCTTCCATTTTTCTACTCTGATGTTTACCGGTAATTAATGGAATAGCACAATAACTACAAGTACGATTACATCCTTCTGAGATTTTTAAGTAGGCATAATGAGCTGGAGTTGTTAACGAACGTTCGTTCATCAAGTCGCGACGGTAAGTCGCTCCTACTTCTGATATAATATTTTTCCAGTCAAACTTGCCAAAGAACTTATCCACTTCAGGCAATTCCTTTTTTAATTGCCCTGGGTAGCGTTCCGATAAACAGCCCATCACATACAACTGCTTGATATCACCACGCTTCTTGGCCTCAACAAATTCCAGGATGGTATCTATGGATTCTTCTTTGGCATCACCAATAAACCCACAGGTATTAACAATGGCCACTTCACTATCAGGAGTCTCTGGGTCGTGTGCCACCTTAATATTATTGGCTTTAAACTGACGAATCAAAAACTCACTATCAACAAGGTTTTTAGAACACCCCATTGTCACAACATCCACTTTTTTACTCTTTGCCATCTTAATAAGTACTTAAATAATTAAATACAGATATAAAAAAGGCCACTATTTACAGCAGCCAAAATTTCTTATCTAAATAGTGAATCAACAAATTCGTTTCGGTCGAACACTTGCAAATCATCAACGCCTTCGCCTATTCCAATATATTTAACTGGAATACTGAATTGATCTGAAACACCGATAACAACACCGCCTTTTGCCGTACCATCCAATTTTGTAATAGCTAAAGCCGACACTTCGGTAGCTAAAGTAAATTGCTTGGCTTGTTCAAAGGCATTCTGACCCGTTGAGCCATCTAGCACTAGCAATACTTCGTTTGGAGCATCAGGTACGATCTTCTGCATCACTCGCTTCACCTTAGTCAATTCACTCATTAAATTGATTTTATTGTGCAAACGACCGGCTGTATCGATTATAACAACATCTGCTCCATTAGTTTTGGCAGACGATAAAGTATCAAAAGCTACAGAAGCCGGATCAGAACCCATACTTTGCTTTACAATTGGTACATCAACGCGCTCAGCCCAAACCACTAACTGATCAATGGCAGCAGCACGAAATGTATCAGCAGCACCAAGCACTACTTTTTTACCGGCAGCTTTAAACTTGGCCGCCAACTTACCAATAGTAGTGGTTTTACCAACTCCATTAACCCCAACTACCATTATTACATATGGATGATCTGTTTTGGGCAAATCAAAATCTATGGCGTTTTCATTGGCATTTTCACCTAGGAGATCAGCGATTTCTTCACGAAGAATGTCGTTAAGCTCATTAGTACTTAAAAACTTATCCTTGGCTACACGACTTTCTATTCGCTCAATAATTTTTAAAGTTGTATCCACTCCTACATCCGAAGTGATCAAAATCTCTTCCAGATCATCCAGAACAGAATCATCAACTTTAGTTTTACCAACCACAGCACGGGTTAGTTTTTTGAGCACACTCTCCTTTGTTTTGGCCAATCCTTTATCCAGGCTTTCCTTTTTATCCTTGGTAAAACTTCCAAAAATACCCATAGATCAATAGTTTAGAGGGCTAATATAAGCATTGATATTCATCAATAAAATTAAATACAAAAAAGCTCCCTTAATTTAAGGAAGCTTTTAAGTTATACGGTTCATTGAACCTTATTTCTTGAAATACTCTTTTGTCATTTCATTAGGTACGATCTCTTCACGGAATGAATAAGCTCCAGTCTTAGGAGATTTTACCATCTTAATTACTTTAGTGTGACCTTTACCTTCACCTTTTTGCAACGATGCAACTGCTTTCTTTGCCATGGTTAATCAGTTTTATTTGATTTCGCGGTGTAAAGTTACACGCTTCAATATTGGATTATACTTCTTTAATTCCATACGGTCAGGAGTATTTTTCCTGTTCTTCACGGTAATATACCGGCTAGTTCCCGGCTGCCCGCTTTCTTTGTGCTCTGTGCACTCAAGAATCACTTGTACGCGATTACCTTTTGCTTTTTTAGCCATTTCTTACTCCCTTATTAGTAGTTAGCAATAAATCCTTGTTCCTTTGCACCTTTCAAGGCAGCCAACAAACCTACTTTGTTGATCATGCGCAATCCAGCTGCAGACACTCTAAGGCTTACCCAACGATCTTCCTCAGGTAAGTAAAACTTTTTCTTGAAAAGATTAATATCGAATCTTCTCTTGGTTCTTCTCTTCGAGTGAGAAACATTATTTCCCACCATAAATGATTTACCAGTTATTTGACATACTCTTGACATCTCTCAACAGTTTTTCGGATACATTTTTCAAACAGAGCGCAAAATAAGGCATTTTTCTTCAATTACGCAAATAGTACAACTACAAATATTCTGTTTTTTACTATTTTAATACTTTTTAGCAAGCCTTTATTCTTCTGAATTACTATTCCAGATTCATTATTTAATCCAAATAACAAATCACAAACATCAGTATATCTATACATTATATACTTTCTATTATTTCTTCTTTATCTTCTGCAATAACATTACCATTGCCATATCAGCTGCCCTTTGAATATTTCGTTCGCGAAGCTTTCCAAATTGAAAAACCTGACTTTCCACACCAAAATCACCAGCAATTGAAATCCAAACTGTACCTAATGGCTTTTCTTCTGTACCTCCATCAGGACCAGCAATTCCGGAAGTCGCAACGGCATAATCAGCGTTTAAAGCATTTTTTGCTCCAGTGGCCATTTGCTCAACCACAGACCGACTAACAGCACCGTACTCAATTAAATCTTCTTCACATACTCCAAGCAAATTCTGTTTAACTGCATTCTCATAGGCGATAATGCCGCCTTTAAAATAAGCTGAACTACCCGCCTTACTGGTTAATAAATGCCCAATATATCCTCCTGTACAGCTTTCAGCCACGGCAACAAATTTACTTTGCGCAATCAGCTCATTTCCTAGCAAAACCTGAACAGGCAGATCTTCATCACCGTAAATATTATCGCCAATAATTTCATGTAATGTTTCAACCAATCTAGAAATATCTTCCAGAGCGAGCTCTTCCTGATCTGTTCGAGCCGTTAAACGCAAGCGAATACGACCCGGAGAAGGCAAATAAGCCAACGAAATGTAATCTGGCATAGATTCTTCCCAATCCTCTAATTGCTCTGCCAAAACCGCCTCAGGAATATTAAATACCAAAACTGTTTTATGAATGATATTCTGTGTTTCAAAACGCATTTTTAAACGAGGAATGATTTGATTGGCCATTGCCTCTTTCATCTCACTTGGCACGCCCGGCATAGAAACCACTACTTTTTTACCGTGATTGAACCACATTATTGGTGCTGTTCCGACCGGATTTTTAATTGGAGTGCATTTGTCGGGCACGTAGGCCTGACTCCTATTCAATGAATTTATATTTTTTACACGCCCCTTTAGCAAATCACACAAATCATCATACATCTGTTGATTAAAAACCAATTCAGAGTCAAAATATTCGGCTAAAGTTTCTTTAGTAATATCATCTTTGGTTGGGCCTAAACCTCCCGTCATCAGTACCACATCCACCCTGGCTATAGCTTCATCGAGACTTTCCTTAATTGCTTTGGCAGTATCCTGAATTGAAGAAATACGTGATACAGCAAACCCTTGTTTATTCAACTCCTGACCCATCCAGGCCGAATTAGTATCCACAACCTGGCCAATTAGTAATTCGTCGCCAATGGTAATTATTTCTACATTCATTGTTTTATTGCTTAGTCGCTAGCATTTAGTAGATAGCAAAATAATTAATCGGCAGTCTGTTTAAAATTCTGTATTGCTTTAATTCGCTCCAATAATGGCGGATGTGAATAATGAAAAAACACATATAAAGGATGCGGCGTAAGATTACTCAAAGCATTGACAGAAATAGTCTTCAAGCTTTTTATTAAAGATTCTCCCAATCGAAAACCTGCCGCAAAGGCGTCAGCCGCGTATTCATTTTTTCGTGAAACCAATGACATCAGAATTCCCGTCACAAATGAGACAGGTGAATATAATAATCCAAAGGCTAACATTCCTATATGGAAATTAGGTTCATTTACACCCAAAGCCTGCGATAACAAAGGAGAACCCACAACCAAACCAAACACAAATAACAACACGCCAGTTTGTACCACCGAGGTAATCGTTCCCCACAAAGTATGCTTTAGCTTATAATGTCCAACCTCATGGGCTAAAACAGCTACTATCTCCTGGGTTTCCAAATCATTGATAAGCGTATCGTATAAAACGATTCGCTTACGTGCACCTAATCCGCTGAAGAAAGCATTAGCCTTGGTACTACGTTTGGAACCGTCCATCACGAAAATATTATCCAGAGTAAAACCAGCTTCTTTTGAAAAAGCTTCAATGGCCTGTCTTAACTCTCCTTCCTCCAAAGGTGTCTGTTTGTTAAACAGTGGCAAAATCAAGGAAGTATAAAACATGGTCATGAAAATCATAAAACCACTACTCACTATCCACGCATAGAGCCAGAAATAAGAGCCAGCCACCGCATAAATCCACATAATAAGCGCCAATAAAGGCCCACCTATTAAAACAGACAACAGCATTGATTTAAACATATCCAAAATAAAGATTTTCGGCGTTGTTTTATTAAAACCAAATCGTTCTTCAATCACAAAGGTTCCATAAATACCAAAAGGAAGGTTCAAGAGACTTGATCCCAAACCTAAAATGGCGAAAAACAAAAGCGACTGAACAATGGCATTATCGCTTAATTGCATGGCCCAGCAATTAACCAGCGCAAATCCACCAAAAAATAGAAATAGCATAATCAAAGCAAAACTTAACAGATCGTTTATAATACTAAAACCATAATTGGCTTTACGGTATTCATGTTGTTTCGTGTATTTTTCAGCATCATAAATTCCTTCCAATTCCTTGGGAAGTTCGGCTCGCCACCTGCTTTTATTTAAGTATTCCATCCATTGATCAAACACAAACTGCGCCACCAGAATGGCTATAATTATTGTAAACATTGTCTCCGCATTCATTTTATAAATTTTAAACGGCAAAGATAGTTTTTTGAGTAGAAGTTTTAAGTAAGAATTTTATAGTCCGAAGTCCGGAAAAAGTAGTCCAAGATAAACTATAAGGAACGGCTCATTACGTACATCTTTCGAATAGAGTACTGTTCTGCATGATCTACTCAAACAAAATGCAGACAGGTTCAGGTGTTTTTATTTCATTTACGAAAGACAGTAAACCACTGGTTTTATTCCTTTTAAAGGAAACTATATTATTGGTATTCTTATTCGCCACAAGCAAAAATTCTCCATCAGGTGAGATTGCAAAATTACGTGGATGATCACCTCTAACCGATTCGTGTCCGATTGCTTTTAATTGACCATTATCCTCAACTTTAAAAATGGCAATACTGTTATGACCACGATTGGATGCGTAAACAAATTGGCCATCTTCACTCACATGGATATCAGCGCAAGAACTATTTCCTTTAAAATCAGATGGCAGCGTAGTAATACTTTCTTTGACCTTCCAAACACCTTCATTATGAACAACACGAGTCACCGTATTATTCAATTCATTTACAACATATAACGATCCACTACCTGGATGTGTAGTTAAATGCCGGGGACCGGCTCCAGCTGCTAACTTTACTTTTTGCTTTAGCTCCTTTTGTTGATTGTAAACCCATAATTCATCGGTCCCTAAATCAACTGCAATCACTTCATCACCAACAAACCAAGCCGAATGTGCATGAGGACCTTTTTGTCGATTAGTAGGTCCCGTGCCTTCATGCTGGCTGACATGCTCCAGGTCGGATAATCTACCTTCATTATCAACCCTTAACCAAGCAACATTTCCACCACTATAATTGGCCGCCACAACCTGATTACTTCTATTGACTTTAATATGGCATGGATGAGCTCCCCCTGATGACGAACTATTGATCACCTCCAGTCCAGCTGCTGTTATTTTATAAGACTCAACCTGACCTTCCTTATTCTCTTCTTTAACAGCTATTAAAAAACGTTTCGAAGCATCAAACGCTAGAAATGAAGGATTGGCAACTTCGGCTTTTAAACCTAAAGAAACCATATTACCATCTTCCTTTAATTCAAACTGATAAATTCCCTTACTTTCTTCTTTTGTGTAAGTACCTAAATAAAACTTTTGAGCTCCACCATCTGGTGTACAAGCGATTAATACACTTGCAATCAGCAGGATTGCTATTAATAAATTTTTCATTAATTGGTATTTAGAGTTAATCATATAGAAAGTAAAAATACAATATCTAAATTAAAACAAAATAAACCTGCTTTTATCTTAAATCAGCATCAAAAAACTGGATATTCGTTTATAATCGTAGTAATTTATCCGAAATTCTTTAATACACTTAAAACTTTTGATATGAGTCAGAAAAAGATATTGGTTACAGGTGCAAGCAGTGGCTTTGGTAAACTATCCATTAACACGTTATTGAGTAAAGGACACATTGTTGCGGCATCCATGCGCCAAGTCAATGGCAAGAATAAAGAAAATGCTGAAGAGTTGAGTAAGGCAGGTGCACATATTGTTGAGTTAGATGTGTGCGATGAGAAAAGTGTCAATGATGGCATGCAGGATGCTATTGATAAGATGGGTGGTCTGGATGTAATTGTCAACAATGCAGGCGTTGGAGTAGCCGGTATGCAAGAACATTTTAACGTGGAAGAGTTTCAAAAGGTATTTGATGTTAATGTTTTTGGCGTTCAACGGGTCAATAGAGCTGCTCTTCCCTTCCTTCGCAAACAAGGTTCAGGTTTAATCATCTATGTTACCAGTTTATTAGGAAGAGTCACCATGCCTTTCTACGGACCGTATAACGCTTCGAAATGGGCCATGGAAGCCATGGCCGAGAATTACAGAATCGAGTTATCTGGTTTCGGGGTTGATAATTGCATTGTGGAACCGGGAGGTTTTCCAACTAACTTTTTTGGCAAACTGATTTACCCATCTGATCAAAGCAGAAATGGCGATTATGGTGATTTCATGAATGTACCTAAGCAATTTGGCGATAGTTTTAGCAAAGCACTTGAATCCAATCCTGAGCAAAACCCGCAGCTGGTTGCTGACGCCATTAGTTTGCTTGTTAATACAGTAGCTGGACAACGCCCCTTTAGAACAACCGTCGACAAAATGGGCATGGGCGATCCTATTTCTGCATATAATATTCAACAAGAGCAAATTACGCAAGGCATCTTTAAAAACTTTCGAATGGAGGACATGCTCAAATTAAAAGTTAAATGATTACCATTCTGTCCGTCATTTTGTATTGCTCCATATCCCTCATTAAAAGGGCTATATTGATCATTAGAGTTACTAAAACAAATAAGCCGCTTATTTTATGGTAAGCGGCTTATTTGTTTTTATTCAATTAATAATCAATTAAACGAACTTCCTTTAAATACTGTACTTTCAGCTAATGATTTAATATCGCCACGATAAGTCAGGCGCTCGCCATTCATACCAGTAACCGTTGCCGATGCACCACCATCTGCCCCAATGCTGAAGTTGATCGTCACAAAACCCATTACAGCGCCACTAACATTGATTTCCAAAGTGATGCCAGAATTAGCTTTTTTCCCTGGATTCATTTCGTATTTACTTATGGTACCATCTAATGTAATTCCACCAACACCATTCAAACCCATTTGATCACTAACACCAAGTTGCACAGTTGCTTTTTCTTTTACAACACCCACAAAATTCAGATTTGATTCAATAATGTAACTTTGGCCAGATCTATCCTGTAAGGTATTAGCTTCTAAAATCCACTGTCTGGTTTCCAAAAGAGCAATCATCTGCTCTTTTTTGACAGCCATCTCTTTTTCTCGTTGTTCTTTCTTTTCTTTGCGAAGTTCTGCTCTTGATTTCTTTTCTTGAGCTGTGGAATAAGTAGCCACTATGCACAACAACAATAATATTGATACAATTCTTTTCATTTTAAATCTTTATTAGTTTCCAATACCAATAGGGTTATTTTATTAAAACTTCCCTAAAAGATAGTTGTTTTTTTTTGTTTTAAACAAACACAAACGACCTCACATTATCGCTAATAACTTGTTATTATGACACTTAAATCAATTAAATTTTAAATAAAAGGAAGTAAGATTTGAAGCCGGCATTAGTTCTATTTCTTTTTACCCGCCTTCCAACTTGTGTATAATATTTTAACGGCTTTTTCTTTAAACAAATTGTTTTTATAAAAAACCAATACAACAACTTATTCAACAATGATTTAGTTACTGCTAAAATTAAGAAACATAATATAAATAATCCAGATAATACCGCTTTTTAATCTTTTCGGGGAAAGAACTTTTCGGAGTATAACATTAAAACAATGGCTATAATTAACAATACAATTCCAATAAAATAAGTCATACTAAAGCCATACAACTCATACAACTGAATCCCAATAATTGGGGCAAACATAGCCCTTGCTCCTGTAAGAAACATGTGAACAGATTGATAATCGGCAGCTTCGTTGGATTTACAAAAATAGCTACTTCCAATCCCCCATAATATGGGCATACTGCCCATAAAAATACCATTGAAGAAAATGGCAAGCAATAACATATAATACACTTTTATACCCAATATCTCGGTATACTGAGGGAAGTACTCAGTTGCTCCAGTAAAGAAAATAAACAACATCAATGCCCCGAAGGTCAGGATTCCAAAACGCCGCGGATCACGTTTTCCAATCAACTTTCCAAAAAGCGGCAGAAAAGCAATGGCTACCAAATTAAATGCATTATTATAGAAAGCCACCGATGAATAATTTAAATCCAGCGCTTCTTTATAGAAAATGGTTATAACTGCATGCGTACTCATCCATGCAAAACCATATAACATAAATCCATATTCCAGATGACGGAACGGAACATTATTTTTTAGTATGCCAATTATCCGCCTAAACGATGCCCCCAAGGTGTGCCATATTGGTGTTGTAATCACTTCTGTATTCTGTACAAAATTCATTTTTGTCAATTGAAAAACAGAAATAATACCCAAAACTCCAACCACCGGATAAAACCATTTATACGAATTCGGATCAAAATCCAATAATAAGCCGGCCACAAAGGTAGACGTCATTAAACATATCTTATTAACAGTGGTTGAGTATCCGAATAAACGACCAAAATTCTCGTGACGGTAATTACCTTTTAAATATTGATTAATGGAAGGTATAACGGCGATTTTAGACGTAAAAAACATTAGAAAGACGCCCAAGAATAAATAATGATAGATTGGCTCGAGACCTTCGCCAGTAACATTGGGAAAGAAAGCAAAACCTAGTAAAGGCAGCCGGGTAACAATACTTGTGATTCGCAACAAGAGTTTACGATTTGTAAATCGGCGCATTAACTCATTACTCAACATGGCAAATAAAAACACCACCATGCTAAACTGAAATAAAAAAGCCAGTTGCACATTAGAGCCTTTTAAGGACTTAATAAATATAAATTCATTAAGAATTAATGCACCATTGGCAATCCCTTCCATTACACTGTAAAACAGATGGTATTTAAATGCACGTCTTTCAGTAGAGTTAAGCTTATCTATTATCGTCATGTGATATTTTGAGGCTGCAAAAGTAACTAATAAAGCAAACATAACTAGAACAAACAAGTTCAATTATCACGTTTCATTTAACATCAGAAAATAGACGCTTGATAATACATGATTAATTAAGTATATTGTTTACACCAATACAATCAATAGTATTTAAAAATTACTATGAAACGCCATCCTTTAAAAACTATTTACCAATTTTTACTCCCGCTTTTAATACTGTTTGCCATTGCACTTCAACAGAAAATGCTGTTTGGTTTTCCAATAAACGAGGAAATAAAAAAGGATAATTACAGCATTGATCTCAAAAAAACACAAAGCGTATTTCCCAATACAATCACAATAAAAGCCTATGGCCCATTCACCATTGCTATGGATAGTATTAGTACACTTGGTTTCTTAGGACACTCAGCGTTTTATGCTTCCCATGTTAGAGGATATAATGGTAAAGTTCCCCTTATTGTAGCCATTGATAGTGCTTTAGCTATACGCGATGTCATTATACTTCCCAATAAAGAAACTGGTGATTTTGTTGAGATTTTACGGAAACGCAATTTCTCTCAGGCTTGGAATGGTATTTCTATTCATCAAATTGCAGAGCATAAAGTGGATGCAATTAGCGGTGCAACTGAAACAGCAGTTGCGATTGAACAAGGTTTAAAACTCACTATCGAAGGCATGACACGTTTCATGTCTATTGAAACTAATGTGCATTTGCCGCAAAACTCAAATAAACGCTACATTCAGCTCCTTAGTCAGCTTGCTCTATTAATAATAGCCCTTCTGAGCTTTTTTATGCCCAAACAATTCCGAAGATACAGAATTGCATTACTTATTGCTAGTGTAATAATATTAGGTTTCTGGACTAGCTTAATGCTTACACATGCTAACCTTTATAATTTACTGATAAATGGTTTTAACCTTAGCACACAAATCGTCTTAATTGCCATTTTAGTAATTAGTTTAGGCTTTCCTATTTTTATAAAAAAAAACATTTATTGTCAAAATATTTGTCCCTTTGGTGCCCTACAGGAAATCTGCTATAAAATTCCGAATAAAAAGTTAAAGATACCGTATAACACATACACATATCTAGTACACTTAAAACAAATTTACCTACTAATTATCATTGGCATACTATTGATTGGCTGGGGTGTTGATTTATCAAAACTGGAACCTTTCATAGCGTTTAGAATTCATATTGTGTCGAATACCATGCTTTTCTTTTTCATTATTGTAATGCTATTATCAACAATAATCAATAAACCATGGTGTAAATACCTATGTCCAACCGGACTATGCCTTGATCTTTTAAAATATAAAGAAGTCAAAAAATGAAAAAACTACAGTTTAGCGAATTGATGAACCTATTATTGGTTCTTGTCATCATCATACTCATATACCAAATCCCGAATAAGGCAACGAACAATGCACCTGAAAAGAAGCAGGTGGTTAAAGCACCATCAAGCAAGAAAAAACTCACGCAGCTCGCTGATACAACTTTCCAACTAGCATCTCCAAGTTACGAAAGTTCCGTATCGGTTGAAACAACCATGCTGCATAGAAGATCGCAACGCGATTATACTCTAGATGCAATTAGCAACCAACAATTATCACAAGTGTTATGGGCAGCATATGGGATAACAGAGATAATGGATGAACCAGCCTTTTTAAGAGGAGGTCTTAAGACTGCTCCATCAGCGGGAGCCAGATATCCTTTGGATATTTATGTACTAGTTGGCAATGTCGATGGTTTGAAAAAAGGACTTTATAAATTTATACCACAGGGACACCGATTGAAACCAGTCTTAAATAAAGACCTGCGTGAAGCTCTTTGCGATGTAGCCTTTGAACAACCTATGATTCAGGAAGCTCCAGCTGTTTTATTGTATACTGCAGTATTTGAAAGGTGTACATCGAAATATGGCGAACGTGGTCGCGAACGATATGTTTGCATGGATCTGGGCCATTCAGCCGAAAATGTCTATCTACAAGTTCAAAGTCTCGGACTGGGAACTTGTGCAATTGGCGCATTTGATGACGAAGGTGTTAAAAAAGTTATACAACTAAGCGAAGAAGAAGAACCCTTATACATAATGCCAATAGGTTACTATACCGAAAGTGAGTAGTTCAATTTTCAACATACAAAAAGGCCGAAATCATTACAACTTCGGCCTTTAAACAATAAATATTATTTTTTATTTCTTTCTTAGCGCATTATAAATCAAATATATTCCGCCAACTATAAATGGAATACTTAACAACTGCCCCATATTTAGGGTCATTCCTACCTCCCATTCTTCCTGAACTTCCTTAACGAACTCAACCAAAAACCTTGATCCAAACACGCCAATTAAGAATATCCCAAACAGAAGACCTTGCTTTTCTTTCGCCTTGGTTTTCCAATAAGCAAAAAACATAACAATAAAAGTAAATAAATAACAGATGGCCTCATAAAGTTGCGTTGGATGCTTAGGCAATGTTTCTCCACGCCGTTCAAATATAAATCCCCAGGGCAAATCGGTTACGTGCCCATATATTTCAGAATTCATCAGGTTACCCAAACGAATAAACATCCCGGCCAATGCTACCGGAACCAATAATCGATCCATGGTCCATAGCATGCTCTTTTTGGTTACATTTTTAGAATAATAATAAATGGCAATAAGAATCCCGAAAGCTCCACCATGACTGGCTAATCCACCTTCCCATATCTTAATGATATCTCCCGGATGTTGAGAATAATGATCCCAACCATAAAAGAATACATGCCCCAAACGTGCCCCAACTACAGTTGCAATTACCACATACATAAATAACTTGTCGAGCCATTCTTGTTGAATATTCTCCGACTTAAACATCTTTTCTAAAATGTAGTAACCTGCCATAAAACCAACGGCAAAAAACAAACCATAATAACGAACAGAAAGGAAACCCCATTCAAAAATCTCTGGTTTAAGGTTCCAGTTTATAGAATTCAAAATCATATTTTAAATATTAATGATTAGCCATTAGTGGTCAGCAATTTCTACCAACCACCTTAAACTATTACCTATTTTCCGTGACATTGCTTATACTTCTTACCACTTCCACAAGGACAAGGCTCATTTCGTCCCACTTTTTTCTCAACACGCACCGGCTCGACACGCTCAGGTCTTTTAGGACCTTCTCCTGGTGCACCATTGCCTCCTCGAGAAAATTCATCCTTACGCGCTTTCATACGACTATAATCCTGACGCTTACGTTCCTGCGCCTCCTGCACTCCATCAGCATTCTGAATAGGAATATGCCCTTTAGCCAATAACGAAATTACAGATTTATTGTTTCGGCCTACCATGTCCTTAAACAAGTTAAATGACTCAAACTTGTAGATCAACAATGGATCTTTTTGTTCGTATGTTGCATTCTGAACGGCCTGACGCAAATCATCCAATTCGCGCAAGTGCTCTTTCCAGGCATCATCAATAGTAACCAACAAGGAAGCTTTCTCAAATGAACGCACTAACTCTACGGCCTCTGATTCATATGCTTTCTTTAAATTAGTTGTAATCTGATATACCTTTTGACCATCACTGATTGGCACCACAATATTTTTGTACAATTCAGCCTTAGTCTCATATACATCTTTAATTACAGGATGCGCCTGTTTAGCAATGATTTCGCTTTTGCGTAAGTAGGCATCCCACATTTTTTCATTCAACTGCTCGGCCAGATTATTGGCATTTGTTTTCAAAAACTCTTCCCTCTCAAATGGCGACTCTGCTGAGAACACTCTGATCAGTTCCATTTTGAAACCTTCAAAATCACCGGCATCCTGATATTCTGACACAATATCCGAACATGTATCCGCCATCATATTGGAAATATCCACTTGAATACGCTCTCCGTGAAGCGCATGTCGACGCTTAGTATAAATTACTTCACGTTGTGAGTTCATCACATCATCATATTCCAGTAATCGTTTACGAATTCCAAAGTTATTTTCCTCCACTTTCTTCTGAGCACGCTCAATGGATTTGGTAATCATGCTGTGTTGAATCATCTCGCCATCTTCCAATCCAAGACGGTCCATGTATTTTACAATACGATCCGAACCAAACAATCGCATTAAATCATCCTCGAGTGACACAAAAAACTGTGATGAACCCGGATCACCCTGACGACCGGCACGACCACGTAACTGACGGTCGACACGACGTGATTCATGACGTTCCGTACCTACAATCGCCAAACCACCTGCTGCTTTAACTTCAGGAGTCAGCTTAATATCGGTACCACGACCAGCCATGTTGGTTGCAATGGTCACAATTCCAGCCTGACCGGCATCAGCAACAATATCAGCCTCTCGCTGGTGCAGTTTAGCATTAAGTACATTGTGCTTTATTCCACGTATTTTTAATGTACGGCTCAATAATTCAGATACCTCAACTGAAGTAGTACCAACCAGCACCGGGCGACCGGCTTCAACTAATTTGATAATCTCCTCGCCTACAGCATTGTATTTTTCGCGTTTTGTTTTATACACAAAATCTTCCATGTCCTTACGTTGGATCGGACGATTAGTAGGAATAACAACCACATCTAATTCATAGATATCCCATAATTCACCTGCTTCTGTCTCGGCAGTACCTGTCATACCCGACAGCTTATGGTACATGCGGAAATAGTTCTGTAAAGTAATGGTTGCGTATGTCTGTGTAGCTGCCTCAACAGTTACTTTTTCTTTAGCTTCAATTGCCTGGTGTAAACCATCTGAGTAACGACGGCCTTCCATAATACGACCAGTTTGCTCATCTACAATCTTCACCTTATTTTCCATCACCACATACTCAACATCCTTTTCGAATAAGGTGTAGGCTTTTAATAATTGGTTGATGGTATGAACACGTTCCGACTTGATAGAGAAATTTTGAAGAATCTCATCCTTTTGTTTAAGCTTCTCTTCTTCCGGTAGATCTGATTTTTCAAGAGCAGCAATATCTGAACCCACATCAGGCAGTACAAAGAATTCAGGATCATCAGCAGAACCTGTTATCAAATCCAAACCTTTATCAGTTAACTCAATGGAGTTATTTTTTTCATCAATTACAAAGTATAAGGGATCAGTAACTACATGCATGTTTTTGCTATTCTCCTGCATGTAAAAGTTTTCGGTTTTAAGCATACTAGCTTTAACCCCCTGCTCACTTAAAAACTTAATAATGGCCTTATTTTTAGGCAAGCCCTTAAAAGCTCTTAATAATAATAGTGATCCTTCTTCAAGTTCCTTTTTATCACTCGATTTAAGTTTTTGCTTAGCCTCAGCCAATACTTTTGTAACCATGCTCTTTTGAGCATCCACAATCTTTTCAATTTTTGGCTTAAGCTCACCAAATAATTGATCATCGCCCTTAGGCACAGGACCTGAAATAATTAAAGGCGTACGTGCATCATCGATTAATACCGAATCCACCTCATCGACGATGGCATAATTATGAACTCTTTGAACCAAGTCATCAGGTGAAATGGCCATATTATCACGTAGATAATCGAAACCAAACTCATTGTTAGTACCAAAGGTAATATCGGCCTTATAAGCAGCTCTTCTCTCCGCAGAGTTAGGTTGATGCTTATCGATACAATCCACTGATAAGCCATGGAATTGGTAAATTGGCCCCATCCATTCGGAGTCACGTTTTGCCAGGTAATCATTCACAGTTACCAAATGCACACCGCGTCCCGCCAATGCATTTAAGAATACAGGCAAGGTAGCCACAAGTGTTTTACCCTCACCAGTTGCCATCTCCGCAATTTTACCGTTATGAAGTACTATACCTCCGATTAGCTGCACATCGTAATGGACCATATCCCAGGAAATTTCCGTTCCACCGGCTATCCATGATGTTTGGTAAATGGCCTTATCTCCTTCAATATCCACAAAGTCTTTGATGGCAGATAAATCCCTATCCACATCTGTAGCTTGTACTTCTATGGTCTCATTCTCTTTAAAGCGACGAGCTGTATCTTTTACAATAGAAAAGGCAACCGGCAAGGCCTTTGTTAAGGCTTCTTCAAGTTTACCAACAATGTCCTTCTCAATTTTATCAATCTCATTATATACTTTCTCGCGATCAGCTACTTCGATTTTACCTTCTTCAATCTGATCTTTTAAAGATTGAATACGATCTTCATCAGCTTTGATAGCCCCTTTAATTTCCTCTTTAAGCTCTTGAGTTCTTTGACGCAATTCGTCGTTACTCAACTTTTCAATGGATGGATAAGCTTCTTTGATTTTCTTCACCAAAGGCTCAACCTCCTTCATATCTCTATCGGATTTATTCCCTATTATCTTAGAGAAAAACTTAGCTATTGCCATTATATCTTAATTTTATTTGTTCAGATGATTACCCAACAGGGTAGAAATAAATAATACGTATCAATTCACATTTAATGCTTGATTGACACATTGAGGAAACTTAAGAAAGTGGCCCTGCTCTGGATGGATGATTACTAAGAACAAAGAGCTTGTTCTCAATTGATGAATTATAATATGAAATTTGAACTAAGGTATTATCCTCATGCCTGACTATCGGCTGATCCGATAACACCTCAAAACTTTTATGGTTTTTTTCAACAGGAATAACCTCGACATAAAGATCTTGTAGAGCATTCCAATTGGCTAATACAGGAGAATCATTAGTTGAAGATATCTTTCCCTCAAGTGCAATATCCCATTCTATGACTTCAGATAAATGCTCAGAACCCATATGCTGAATCTGATCCAGTATAATCTCCCTAACCTCTTTATTGGCAAAAGGGGAACGATCCAGACCCGAACTTGCTCCAATACAAGCAGTAGAAAAAACAAGGGTAACCCCGAGTAATTTCAAATATTGCATTTCTATGGCTGTTCGTTGATTCACTTTTTTTTTTAGATGCGTAAAGATGCGAAAAAACTTTTATAATACGGCTTCTTCTATTTTATTATAACTTGATTTCTCCCTCTTCTCTTTTTCCGTCTAAAACAGTGTATGCACTTAAAGTATCTACGGTTGATTGCACCACTATATATATCATTAGATCTTCAGACAGATTGCTTAAGGTTCTATTCCCTATAGGACTTACTCTGATAACAGATCCTTCTGAAATATTCATCACGTCATCATCAACCTGAAACTTTCCATTTCCTTTAAGAAAAATATAAATTTCTTCATGTTGCTTATGTTTGTGTAGAAAAGGGATTGTTGTCTTTGGCTGAAGCTCACGAAAAGAGAGTTCTGATCCGGTAGAATTTAGAAGCTCACCAAGAAAAATCCGCCCCTTATCCACTTCCTTTGTTTTAGGATGAACAAACTCATGTTGTCCAAGCTTGCTCAATTTACCAATATTAATTGAGGTATAATTTGCGCCTGCAACTCTTTTTACTCTTGTGGACATAGTGTACAATTTGAATTAATATCAAACATCAGTCTTGTTATCTTCTTCAATTTCCCAATATGGGTATTCATATTCTTCATCCGGCCATTCCTTAACAGGTCGTTGTGGCCCTCTTTTTCTGTAAATTACTGCTAAAACACTTCCTGCAACCGATCCCCACAAATGTGATTCCCACGAATAAGGTACATCCCACTTAAAAGGAAAAATTCCCCAAATCATACTTCCATATAGAAATATAACCATTAAAGAAATAGCCATTAAAGGAATATGATTACGCAGAAAACCACTAAATAATAAAAAAGCAGCTAAGCCATAAATCACTCCACTTGCTCCAATATGCCAGGCATCCCGGGCACCCATCCATACCCACAAGCCACTTAAGAGATAAATGAGTATAAATACTTTAACTGAAATACCTCTATAGAAATAAAATAAAGATACTCCAAGAACTATCAGAGGAACAGCATTTGCAAAAAAATGTTCCCAATCGGAGTGCACTAAAGGGGATAATAATATACCGGGAAGTCCTTCTATTGATAAGGGTCTTACGCCCCACTCCACAAAACTAAACCCTTCAAGAGTTTCAATTAGTTTTAAAGCAAAAGCAACAATCAAAAAGAATGCAGGAATAACAATGGCCGTTTTTATCTTTTTTAGCTCAATGTCTGATGCTTTGGGTGAAGTGATTTTATTATTCATATACAGCACTTACCTCAAATTTTACACCACAAGATAAATGCAGTCAATATGTCACAAACAACGCATTCCTTATGCCATATCGACTGATTTATAGCCACGTTAAAAGTTTAAGCACCTCTAGTTACATGCCAATCCAACCTATAGAATACTAATTAACATTAAGTATATGCTTTATACAAAATACCTTTACAAGCATAGGATATCCATATACCACGCCAAGCATTTCAAAAACATTGTCACAACTACCTATATCAATTTTGCCAACTAATACAAAGAATGGCTTAACTCATTCAATAATATTTAATACAACAGTAGAATTACTCTAACAAATCATTAAGTACAGCAACAAACTCTTTGATATCCTCTTCTGTGGTATCGAATGAGGTCATCCAACGAACTTCTGATCTTTCCTCATCCCACACATAAAAGAAAAACTCTTCTTGCAACTTTGGTATTATTTCTTTTGGAACAATGGCAAATACTCCGTTGGAATCAACAGGTTGGGTTATTTCAACTCCATCTATTTGCCAAACTTCCCCAGCTAACAATTGAGCCATTTTATTGGCATGTGTTGCATTTTTCTTCCATAAGTCATTGCTCAACAAAGCTTCAAACTGAGCAGAAGTAAAGCGCATCTTAGAATGCAGTTGAGTAGATTGTTTTCGAATATACTTAACGTTCTCGGCCAGTTCAGAGTTAGCAAAGACTACTGCTTCTCCATACATTAAACCATTTTTAGTACCTCCAAACGACAAGACATCAACTCCAGCGTTAAAGGTAATATCGGCTAATGAACACTCTAATGCTACAGCTGCATTTGACAATCGAGCACCGTCCATGTGCAAGTACAAACCTAAGCTATGTACATAATCTGCTATGGCCTTAATTTCATTTATGGTATAAACCGTTCCCAGCTCTGTAGCTTGTGTAATAGAGATTATCTTTGGCTGCGCATGGTGTTCAAAACCAAAACCATGCATATAGGATTTAATCTGATTGACAGTGACCTTTCCATTATCCGTATGAATGGGCAACAATTTGCATCCTGAAAGTTTTTCAGGTGCACCACATTCATCCATATTAATATGAGCCGTTCTTGCACATACTACTGCATTAAAAGATCTTGCCAACGCTTGTATTGAAATAACATTTGCGCCTGTTCCGTTGTAAACAAAAAAGGTTTCCACATCTTTTCCGAAAACTTCTTTAAAAAGTTGTTTTGTGCGCTCTGTTACAACATCATCTCCATATCCGATGGCATGATCAGAATTGGCCTTAACTATGGCTTCCATCACATCGGGATGCACGCTTGCATTATTATCACTTGCAAATCCTCTAGGTCTTTTCATTTAAAAAAATATATTTTGTTTCTTCCCCTTTACTATCCTTTAATTCAATTATTTCAGAGACATTAACCTGTCCAAAGACTCTAAATAAACCTGCTTTGAAACACAACGGTAGCCTAATTGGGCTTCATCAATAAAAAAGAATTCTCCTCCCCAATCATGTTTCACCCTGAAATAAATACGACGCTTTTTGCCTTCACAAAAAATTGTTCGATCAATAGTCCTTCCCTTTAATTCAAAACTCTCATCCGTTCTTCCTTGCGGATATGAATGTTGTAATGGCGGAAGCCCTTTAATCAATTCACTATCTTTCTGAACCACTTCTTTAGTTTCTTCTGAAACTGACTCTTCCTTCTTTTTCCTTGTTTCCACCTTTTTTGTCGTGGTCTTTCTATTTTTTTTATTGCTTCCAAGTTGATGATCCCTTTCCTTTCTGCCTTTTTCACGCATTCCCTCAACTTTATACTTCACATTTAAGGAATAGTCTCTATCATCTGCAAAATCCTTAAGATTATTATCAAATCTGATTTTTGCCACCGGATTCTTAAAAAAAACAGTATCTACCCCAGGAAACACTTTAAAGAGTCTAACCGGCAAATAATAAGGTTCTATCGTTTGAGGATAGACATCACCAGGGACAATAGTCGAAAACTCAATTACTTTGGCAACATATCCCGGCTTCTTAAAACTGAGCAATGAAACCTGATTCCATTTCAGGAAGGTATCGAACTTGCCATCGCCGGATACCACAATCTTACTTTTCACCCCATCGCATAGCAAAGTCACCGCTACATCTTGAAAAGCGAAATCAACATCAATGATTTCCCCACTCACTTTGTATTGCGCATTCATCTGGACCGAGCTCCAAAATAAAACGGAAATTAAAAAGCCGGCTTTAATTATGCCGGCTCTTAAACTCTTCATACGGCGAACAATTTGCCTTAAAACTAATAAAATCAATCATTAAAAACTAACAAAGGAGTAGTTGAATGAAACAACATCTTTTTGGCAATATTCGGATTAAACAACTTACTAATCAGGCTTCTTTTCTTGCGGGTAAAGGATAACACATCGATTTCCTTATCCCGAACATAGCCTTCCAGCCCAATATAAAAATCTTCATGCTCTATAAGATCGCAATCAACTTTTGTTTCGTCATAGATTTTCTTAAAATGTTCTTTCAATCCCTGTAAACGCACGTCGTCCCATTGAGAATGCCCCTTAGAACTTACATGCGCGCATATAATTTTTACACCCAAAGGCTTAACCACTTTTTCTAAAATCGCCATCGCTTTAAAGTCTCCATCCATAAAATCGGTAGCATATAAAAGATTGGTCACTTGATTAATGCCAGTGTAATTGAAATCTTCAGGAACCGCAAAAACAGGTACCTTTGCCCGCTCAACGACTTCAGCAGTTACACTACCTATTAAATCAGCTACTTTCTGATCCTTTCCCCTCGTTCCCATTATAATAACCGACGGCTTATAAACTTTACTGTAATTAACAATTTCATCTTCAGCAATGCCTTTGACCAGTTCAGTTTTAACTTCGACATTACCATTATATAATTCCTGGTTTTTTTCATCGAGAAAAGCTTTTAGATCACTCATCCCTTCTTTGGCCTTCTCTTCAAGCTCAACAACCAATTCTTCCATATTCATTTCATAAGCAAATGTATCGGAGAAAGGCATGGTGCTGATGACCGGATTAAAATAAGTATGAAACACCATCACCTCGGCATTTAATACTGAAGCCCAATCCAAAGCTATTCGAGCTGCTTTTCTTGAATATTCTGAAAAATCAACCGGCAAAAGAATTCGTGGTGGTATTTTTTCAAGATTTGGCAACTCAAAGTCTTCATGCATCATGCCTTCAAGAACCAACATAGAACGCTCAAGATTATTTCCACTTATTTTAATCTTGACCCCAGAGGATACTGCCCCTTGGATTAGATTGGCATTTTCCAAGAAGCAATCTATGCCCTCCGCTTCAAGCAATGTTTTAAGTATTTGTGCTCGTTCGAAAGACAACACGACTAATGTAATGATTTTTCCTTCCATAGCGGTAAAGTTTAGAAGTTCAGACTTTTTTATAAAAGTTAAGTCCTTTTCAAGAAAAAATCAAGCCAATTGAATAATTATGACAATCCTACTCTGGAAACCGAATAAACGCCTTTAACATTCTTAATTTTACGGGTTAACAACTTTAAACTTTCCGTATTATCAACAAAAACAGTTAATGTTCCCTCAAAGGTACCCTCATTAGAATCTATGGATAACGACCGTATTTTTACATTTTTCTCTTTCGATATGACATGTGATATATTAGTGACAATGCCAATATCATCAACTCCAGTAATTTTAAGTGTAGCCTGATACACACTATCCGCAACACTAGTCCATTGTGCTTTGACAATGCGATAACCAAACTTGGTCTTCAAATCAAATGCATTCGGACAAGTATGGCGATGTATACGAATTCCTCCCGATGCGGCTACAAACCCAAAAACGTCATCTCCAAAAATAGGATTACAACATTTGGCCAGTTTATAATCAACATTGGTTAAACTCTTGTCGATCATTAATACATCATCGTCTGGCAAATCTCCTTCGCTGGCAACAAAATTAACTGCACTGCGCTCTTTTTCTTCCTCTTGCTCTTCTTTCTTCTCTGGTTTGTTTATAAACTCTTTAATTCGAACCAGATCAACCTGATCAAGCGCTACTGATCGCATAAAATCATGAATTGTCTTGTATCCAAAAAACTTCACCAGCTGATTCAGTAACTGATCATTCAGCTCATGTTTCCAATTCTTCAATCTCCTAACCAGCATCTCACGGCCAATTTCAGCTTCCTTATATTGCATCTCACGCAAGGCCTGTTTTAACTTTGATTTAGCCTTAGAAGTCACAACTATATTAAGCCAGTCTTGCTTAGGAACCTGGTTGCTTGATGTCAATATTTCGACATGATCACCATTCTGCAGCTCATATTTTATGGGCACATTGCGATGCTCAATTTTTCCACCAACACATTTCTTCCCTACTTCAGAGTGAATCTCAAATGCAAAATCAAGAATTGTCGATCCCTTTTTCAATCGTCGCAGATCGCCTTTAGGTGTAAATACAAAAACTTCTTCATCATAAAGGTCAAGCCTGAAGTCATCTATAAAATCTACGGCATTAAGTTCGGGATTCTCTAATATTTCACGAACATTGGACAGCCATTCGTCCATCCCTCGTTCACCTTTTACACCTTTATATTTCCAATGCGCAGCTAAACCCTTCTCTGCAACCTCATTCATTCTTTCGGTTCGCACCTGTACTTCCACCCACTTTTTATCAGGCCCAAGCACTGTGGTATGTAAGGATTCGTATCCGTTTGACTTTGGCACCGATATCCAATCGCGCATACGACTCGGATTAGGCTGATAGCGATCGGTTACAACAGAGTACACCTGCCAGCATTCTGCTTTTTCATTACTTGGTTCACTATCCAAAATAACGCGAATAGCAAACAAATCAAAAACCTGCTCAAATTCAGTATCCTGCTTTTTTAATTTATTCCAAATGGAATGAATGGTTTTGGTTCGGCCTTTAATTTCAAACTTAAGCCCCATTTTATCAAGCTCCTTCTTAAGAGGATCAATAAAAGCCTTAATGTATTCCTCCCGGGCTCGCTTGGTTTCATTCAACTTCTTAGCAATGAAGGTATACATTTTCCTATTTGTATATTTCATTACCAGATCTTCCATTTCTGACTTGACCGCATATAAGCCCAAACGGTGGGCCATTGGAGCATAAAGAAAACCTACCTCATTACTTATTCGATTCTGATCTTCTTCCGAATATAAAGCTAATGAGCGCATTGTTCTCAGTCGGTCAGCGATTATAATTAGTACAACCCTAATATCCTGAGCAAATGTCAACAGTAACTTTCTGAAGTTCTCATTTTGTATTGAAGTCTTTTTAGCATACAACTCTGCTACCTTAACCAAACCTGAGGTTATAGACGACACCTGATTGCCAAACAACTCTCTGATTTTAGCTTCAGTAATGGTTTTCTCCACTACAGGATTATACAGAAGTGCACATATAACCGCTACACGCCCTAAGCCTATTTCTTTTGTAAGTATTAAGGCTACTTCAAGGGTTTCAATCAGATACAATTCTCCTGCTGCATTTCGACTCAAGTATCTACCCTCATCCATCATATCTATCATTGCACTTCTAATTAGCTTAACATCATTGGCTTGTTGAAATGGTTGACAAACATTTAACAGCTCCCGAAACAATACAATAATACTTTTTCTCTCTTCCTCTGTGATACCTTTATTGGACGTCATCTTTACAATTCTTGATTGATGTGGTTAATGTGCCGTAAAGTTAAAATTTCTATTGGATGATATTTACATGAACTTGTCATTTTAATACACTAAAAAAATTGACATGTTCAATTAGATATGGTATATTATTAACTTTAATAACCATAAAATATATAAGACATGAAAAATACTGGATTATTTCTCGGGGGCTTACTAACCGGTGCTGCTTTAGGTGCTTCACTAGCCTTACTTTATGCCCCACAAAAAGGCACTGACACACGCGATCAATTGAAAGCCAAGCTTAAAGAAATGGAAGCCGAATTGGCCACTATGCGTGATAAGATTAAAGTTAAAGGTGGAGAGCTTAAAGATGAGATGAAAAAGAAAATGAACGATTTAGAGAATCGAATTGAAACATTAATTAAAGAGTACAAAAATACTTTGGAACCAACTCATGGAGCTAATTAAAATTTTTTTCGTTGAAACATTTGAATTACTTTTAACTTAAGATCCCGGAAATTTTACTTCCGGGTTTCTTATTAAAACACACATCTATGAAAGAACGTTTGAGCGATGAAATAAATGAAGTTAAAGACGACTTTGAAGAATATGTTAAGTCTCAAGTCGATTTAGTTAAATTGCAAACTGCTGAAAGCGTTTCAAAACTTGTATCCGGTCTTCTAATAAACATGGTTCTTTTTTACGTTTTCTTTTTTGTTCTCTTGTTTGCTTCCATAGCCATTGCATTATGGTTGGATAGATTATTTGAAAGCAGAAGCCTCGGCTTTATTATTGTTGCTGGATTCTATTTCATTTTCGGACTATTATTCCTTTTATTTAGGAAACGAATTATTGAAAAACCAGTTATCAAATCTGTAATCCAATTGTTTTTCCCTAATTACATCAGCAATGACAAATAAATCGAATAATAAATATAGCCATATTGAATCGTTTGAGGATTTTGAAAATGAAAAGATGAAACTGTATTATCAGGTGAAGTTCAGTGAAAAAAAATTAGCCCTTAAATACATTGAACTTGGCATGTTGCTTAGCCCTGCCCGACTGGTTCCTATGCTTGTTTCGGAATGGTTACAGCCCATTATAACTCTATTCAAAAACTTCATTGGACAGTTTTTTTCTCGAAAACCACATGATTCATCAAAAGAACAAGCTGAATAAATGCATAATATTTGGCTAATCATTTCTTTTATTGGGCTTAAAATACTATTTTTGCACCCGATTTCACGTAATCTCTTACTGAACAAGGGAGTCATGTAATATTGCGTGGGAAATTTTAATCCTATAAAAAACGGAAAAATGGATTTGATTAAAGTAGCAGAAGCCGCATTTGAGAGTGGCACAGAGATGCCAAAGTTCGGTCCTGGTGACAACATTTCAGTTTCCTACAAGATTAAAGAGGGAAACAAAGAACGTATCCAGGTTTTTAAAGGCGTTGTGATTCAGATCAAAGGACATGGGGCAAACAAACGCTTTACAGTTAGAAAAATTTCTAATAACGTAGGTGTTGAAAGAATTTTCCCATTCAACTCTCCATTCATTGAGAAAGTTGAAATGAACAGACAAGGTAAAGTTCGTAGAGCTAAGTTGTATTACTTACGTGGACTTACCGGTAAAAAAGCTCGTATCAAAGAGAAAAGAGTTTAAGCCGTTATATAACAATGGTAAAAAACCCAGCAATGCTGGGTTTTTTTTATGCCTTATATTTTCTATTCTACCTTGGCAATATTTTCTATCTCCATAAAGTAGGCCTCCAGATAGGTAAAGTGAGATAACCAATACGAACATGTACTCTCTGTGCCTTTCTCAGGATTAACACCTCTAAAGCTTAAGCCTTCGTAACATCCTCCTTCGCCATGATCATATAAGGATTTAAGCAGATTATTTTCGCCCAAATACCAGAGGTGCACTTTTGACAACTGAGACAAATACAACGGCTCTTTCGAAATTTGATACAACTTGGCATAACAGGCTACCATTAAGAAAGCTTCATTGCACGATTGATCACCGCTTTTAATCAATTTATTACTTTGCTTATCATGACCCGATATAGCAGGATTAAATAATCCTTCAGACATTAAGAGTTTTTCAATAAATCGACATGATCGGCGAGCTGCTGACAGATACCGATTGTCACCTGTAATTTTATGAGCATGAGCCAAAGCCAAAGGAACTAATCCATAATTATTTGTTAATTGCTCTTCATGCCACTGCCACTTAATTCCAATATCTTCGGGTATAAGCTTCAACAAAGCGTTAGCAAATCGCTTAACTATATCAAACAGTTCAGGATCTGGATTTCCACCTTCTAATACCTGAGAGGCACCTATAATAATAGATGCTTTTGCCTTCACATCTGCCCAATCTTTATTTCGAAATAGTATACGATGCAACAATGAATAAGCAACATCTTTAGTGCCTTCACTCTTCGCTCGTTTATATAAACTTCCCAGAGCCCATATTGCTCTGCCCTCACTATACTCGCAAGATTCATTCAACTTACTTTTATCCAATGTCATTCCTGAACTCCAGGTCCCATTCGAATTCTCTAAATAAGCAATAAAAGACAGGCAGGTTCTCAGATATTCCTTTATTGATGAATGATCAACATATTCTGATGCCAAGGCAAATAATTGAATAGCCATCGCATTATCCTTAAGCCTATAACCTTTATTAAAATCAATAACACTATAGAGGGAACTGGAAAA
Organism: uncultured Carboxylicivirga sp.; assembly: GCA_947503525.1. Taxonomy (GTDB): domain Bacteria; phylum Bacteroidota; class Bacteroidia; order Bacteroidales; family Marinilabiliaceae; genus Carboxylicivirga. The sequence goes on from CANNEA010000003.1 coordinate 987,510, forward strand.
CAATCCTATTGAATCAGACATTTTAGATAAATGCTCATTATTCCACTTAGGTAGTATTTCCGGCGCTATTACAGTCTTAGCCCTGACCTTAAGCTTAGCTTTACTTTTAACGCATTCCTTTACGAGTTTATCAAATCGTTTCCCAATATTTTCCCAAACAAACTGCGAACCGTATAAGGCTGCTGTTTCCTTGTAAACACTAACCTCTGAAGAACTTCTTAGCGTATTAATAATCATTTGTGCTAAATCCTTGGATGATTTAAACGGGAAAAACTGTCCTCTCTGATCATCTAATAATTCCTTTGCAAACCAGGTAGGAGTTGAAAACACCAAGGCTCCGGCGCCAACTGCCATCGGCAAATAGGCATTAGCTAAACTTTTCTCATTAAAATCAGGCGCAATATAAAGCTCTGATTCCTTAATGGTTTGAAAAATATTTAAATCAGAAAGTGTCCTGTCATCGAAGTAGACTTTATCACTAACACCCCTTCTTTTTGCCAACATCATCAATGACTTGCGATATTGATCACCATTCTTTTGATATTCTATATTATCCGTTACCCCCTGAATTAAATAAACCATATCCGGATGATGGTTTAATAAGGTTGGTAAGGCATTTATAACCGTCTCATATCCTTTTTCTGGAGATAAACACCCAACAGAAAGAATAACCCTTTTTGATTCCAGTTCAAGATCGCTTATAGCGGAATTTACAGTTTTACTTTGGCGAGAGGGAACACCATGCTCTAACCTAAACAGTTGATCCTGATTTATTTTATAGAAATGCTCCAAAAAATCAAGCCCGATTTGACTTAATGTAATCAAACTTTCCGATTTTCCGGATAAAGCATTAACCACAAAGCGCTCACTATTAGTGGGGTTATTATTTACAGATTGACAAATAGTTATCAATGGTAACTTCAACTTATACACTAATGAAAGTATATACCTACCATCATTACCTCCATAGGCATCAGAATGGTATTGGACAATACACAGATCAGCACTCTTATTAATATAATCAGCCGCATTAATGTAATCTTCTATATCATTTCCTTTAAAACAATCAGAATCACTACCTGAGGCACCACTATTAACATTTTGTACTTCAACCTTATGTCCACGATTTGTTAATGCAGATGCAATATGACAAGTATGACTAGAAACTGACTGATTTACTTCAAGAGAAGGCGTTACAATTATTATCCTCATTAACTCACAATTATCTGATCGACCTGGTGTGCGATCAATTTGACTAGATATAAAAGTACATTTTTATACCATAAATAAAACAAAAGGGCCGCATTATATGCAGCCCTTTATACAGCGTTTATCAAATATTATTTAAAAATGCTCTTAAACTTCTTTGTTAATTCATCAACTTTCTTTTGAGCATCAGGATCTTCCAATAGTTTTTTAACTGCTTTTTCCGCTTCCTTCTCCAGTTCTTTACCCACTTCTGCCTTGGCTTTATCCAGATTAAGTGACAATTGAGGATCGTTAACTGTACCTCTAACAATGACATCAACCAATAAATCATCACCTGATGTAGGAAGATTTAAGCCCATTAAGCCTGCCATTCCAGCCACCTCTGCCCTTGCTACAGGCATGGTTAATTTATAATCAATAGATTTATCTACACCCTGACGCCCCTGAACTGCAATACTCTTACCATAAACCTTTGTAGTAAAAGGTTGTACTATTACATTTCCCTTTTCAATGCTAAAATTAATGTCTAAATCTTCAGCTTTCATCACTTTGTATCGTTCATCTTTTAACATTGTAGCAAGGCCATTCTGAATTTTGGATCCCGAAACTTCTACTCCATTGGACTTCAAATTTCCACCTCCATCAATACTTGACATAACAGGTTTAAAATCCTTTGTTAATTGACTATAATAGCTAAATTTCGGCGATACAATACCAATTGCATTTTTAGCTAAAGGTAACATTGAATCAACTACACTAAACGAATTAGCCGCTTTATTAACATCGATATTGTGACCAACAAAATTAAAATCAACGAAAGGCTTTTGAAGATCAGCTGTATTATATTGACCCGTCATTTTAAGATCACCACCCATTAAATCCATATTCAGACCATCCAAGACGACACTGCCATCTTTAATGACAATTTTTCCATTGGCATTATTAATACTTAACTTATCGTACAACAAATGTTTGATATTTGAACTTAATACCAAATCAAGATTTTTAGGAATTTCAACCAATTCAAGCTCTGTGGTATCTTCCGCAACAGGCTCTTCACTTGATGCTTCAGTTAAAAACTCATTACTATTAATATAACTTGAGGTATGCTTCAACTTACCCTTTAAAATCCCGTTCTTTAGCACATAAGACAAGTAGTTCTCAATTTTTCCTTCAAGCTGAAAATCACTTTGGCCTATCTTCGAATCAAATGATTTCAAATCGAGGTACTTTGGAGAAAATAAAAGCTCGGCTGACGGAATTAAAACACCTTGCGGCATATCCACACTATTGTAGTAGAAATCAGATAATATAACTGTTCCATTCGCTTCAATTTTTTCGTAATCCTCCCTTTCTACCATCTGATAATCACCAACAAGAGTGAGATCAGCTTCAATCATACCTTTAAGATCTAGGCTATCCAGTGGTATGGCATCGGCAAGTGATGATAAATCAATTTTACCATCTACCAAACCATTAAATGTCAAGTTACTAACAGGAGTAGTAACATTTAACGATGCATCAAAAGGATTACCACCCAACTCAAAATGAAATTTCTCAAGTACGGTTGTAGTGCCATCCGGAGATCCACCTGGGTTATTTACATTTAGTTTGATATCTATATTATCCACTGATTTTGGCAAATCCGGATATTGAATCATTCCATCCACTACATTGAGTACAAAATTAAAAGCAGGCAAGTTTTCTTCACCTACATAATCCCCTTTTAATGAAGCATTAAGCTCTAACTGACCTGCCGTTTTTAAATCTTCAAAGTCCTTAAGGTACATTTCAGGAACTAAAGCTAAGAGGCTTTTAAAATCTGTTTTCTTTGCTCCTAAAGTTAAATCCAATCCATAGACCTCTTCTTTCATATGAACTGAACCATCCATCTGTAGGGCCAATCCATTTAAGCGAAGTTCATTTTCCAGAAAGGTGAATTTCATGTTCTCCAGATCCGCATTAATTCCTGCATTTAAACCAAGTGATGCACCTTTAAGGCATTGATTACCTTCCATATTAACATATACACCAGCTACTTCCGAATCTAATTCAATATTAGTTTGACTTTCAGACATATCACCAGACAGGTTTAGGTTAAAGCCCTTTATCTGACTATGCAATGCCATTAATTGATCTGTATAATTGATATTAGCATCCCGAACTTCAAATGATTCTAATACAACTTTAAACGAAGAACTTTCTTCATCACTTACTTCATCCTCATCAACTTCTTCCGATTCGTTAACAATATCCCAATTTACAGTAGAGTCCGCTAGCATTATTGCATTAACACTAAGCTGATCCAATAGAATTGATTTAACGACTACCTCACCTGATAAGGCACTCAACAAATCGACTTCCGTTGAAAAGCCACCTAATGCCAACAAAGTATCTCTAGAAAAGGCATCCTGGCCAACAACAGACAAACCATTTAAACCCACATAAATATCTGGAAAACCTTTAATAAATGACAAAGCAAAGGACTCATAATCAACTTTGGCATTTACATTATTATTAATTTCTTCTTTAACTATTTTCTCTATTTTACCTTTAAAAGCAAACGGTAATATTAATAAGACTAAAAAAAGGCCTAATAAAACGCCTACGAAAATCTTAATTATTCTTTTCATATTTAATTATTTACAATCAAATTCAATCTAATACGTCAACTGCCAAAGTTAGTAAAAGCAATTGTTTCAACTCTTTTTTTATTATTTAAAAGAACTTAAAAAAAGACAGTAACAAAAGACATTTTTATATTTTTGTTGAATACATCTTAACCTATTCAATAATTTTCAAAAATAAGCAGATGCAGTTAAAATTAGCACTAACCATCTTTTTGTTTGCTGGTTACCAAATGGCAAGCACTCAAATAAAAGCTGACTGGGAAGGCGGTGTTCCTGAGGGTTGTACAACTATAACAGTAGGCAAAAATGCATCGTATGATGGTTCAGTAATCACATCGCATACAGATGACAGTCACAGAACGCGCTCCTGGATGGACATTATTCCGGATATGAGACACGGTCGCCGTGATGTGGTTACCATGTATAAACGTGAAAAAGATGACAGTAGAAAAATGCCTGCCTACAAACATACGGCAGTTGGCGAAATTCCACAAGTGCGGTCAACGTACGGCTATATCAACTCAGCCTATCCTTGTATGAATACCAAACAACTGGCAATTGGAGAATCAACTTTCGGAGGAAGAGAATCTTTAGTATCGGATAAGGGTATTATTGATTGTCAACGCTTAATTCAGTTAATGTTGGAGCGATGTACTACTGCTAAGGAAGCATTAAAACTTACGGATGAATTAACCAAAAAATATGGATATAGTGATTACGGCGAATGCCTTACCATAGCGGATAAAAAGGAAGTTTGGCACCTTGAAATCGTTGGTCCAGGAACGGATAAAGTTGGCGCCATTTGGGTTGCTCAACGTGTACCCGATAATCATATCAGCGTTAATGCTAATGCCGCGCGTATTCAGGAAATTGATACGACAAATACTCGTGACTTTATGTATTCAGAGAATCTTTATGAGATGGCCAGAGATAGTGCATGGTGGAGCGAAGACAGTACTTTCCGATTCGCAGATGCTTATGCACCTAGCGGAAGAGATTCTAAAGCTGCAACCCGCAGAGAATGGCGCGTCTTAAGTTTGGCCGCACCATCTCTAAATCTTGATGCCGAAGCTCGTGATTTTCCTTTTTCAGTTAAACCTGACGAGAAAGTTACCCTGGAAAAGATGGTAGAGATGTTTAAGGATTATTACGAAGGTACAGACTACGATATGGTTGGGCACCTTACGATGGTTAATGAAGAGGGAGATACAATTCCGCATCCTTATGCAAATCCATTTATGCCTTACGACCGATACGACATGCATAATATTCATGGTGGCTGGGGAAAACTTGGTGAAAGAACAATTGCCCGATGGTACACAATGTATGGTACAATTACTCAAAGTCGTGATTGGTTACCTGACGAAATTGGCGGTGTAGTTTGGATGGCACAGGATAACATTGCTACATCGGTTTACATTCCTATCTACTGCAGCGTAACTGATTTACCCGAGTCCTATAAAGCTGCCGGCCGAAATGGCTTTAACCGCCAATCAGCCTGGTGGGCATTTAATCGTATGAGCACATTGGCAGCCATTCGTTGGAACGATGCCCGTCATGACGTAGATAAGGTATTACTACCTCTGCAAAAAGATATATTTGCCAAACAAACCGAAACTGAAAGGGAAGCTATGAGTATGAATAAGAAGCAGACAAAGGCTTTCTTAACCAGGTACACAGCACAATGGGGTGATAAGGTTGTGAATACCGCATGGAAAATCGGTGATGATCTTTGGACAAAATACGACGAGAAATTTTAACTCTGAGATAAGAATAAAGTGACCTTTACAATACAATGTTTAGGTCACTAATTTTCTATTTTAGGAAAAAATATTTTAAACTCAGTACCTACCTTTACCTCACTTACGACTTCAATTTTACCACCATTCTTTTCAATCATTTCTTTGGCCAGGTTAAGCCCAAGTCCTGTACCTTTTTCCTGAGCAGTACCAGCTGTTGCCATAAACTCCCCAACATTAAATAACACCTCTAATTTGTCGCTTTTTATACCAATCCCGGTATCCTTGATACTTAACACTTCAAATTTACCATTGGAATACGATGAACAGGTAACATTACCATCTGAATTGGTAAACTTAATTCCATTATGCACGAGGTTACGCACAACAAATCGCATCATCTCCATATCGGCAGTGATGATTATGTTAGGATCAACATCATTAACCAGCTTAATTCCTTTATTACTAGCATGAATTGAAAAGCTATCAAGTGCATCAACCACTAAAGATGACAAACGTAAATTTTGTTTACTTACTTTCATTTGGCCTAATTGTGATTTAGCCCAAACTAAAAGGTCGTCCAGCAATTTATATACATTTTCACTTGCAGATAAGATACGTTCAACGTATTCCTTAACCTGCTCTTTTGTATAATGGTCAATATTATTTTTCAGGAGATTAGAAAAGCCTAAAATAGCGTTAAACGGATTTTTTACATCGTGAGCAATAATAGAAAACAACTTGTCCTTAGTACTGTTAATCTGTTTTAATTTATCTTCTGTATGTTTAATACTTGTAAAGTCAACACCTACCGACTGGTATTCAAATATATTTCCATTCGAATCAACCAGTGCCCTATCCAAACGGTGTAACCATTTTTCTGTTCCATCCTTTAAAACTACCCTGTACTCCACTTCGCTAATTGGTTCTTCAGCACTTAAGCTATCAATACAACTCCAAACCTTAGTTCGCTCCTCGACGGGCAATTGATCCAGAAAGTTATGTCCGATTAATTCATCAGCATTTAAGCCAAACAACTTACAGTACTGGTGATTAACATAACGAAGAACTCCATATTTGTCAAATCGGCTAATTATTGCTGGTGAATCTTCCACCAGTTTAAAATACCTCTCCTCACTTGTCTCCAAGGCCTTAATTATAGACATATAATGGCTTACATCATAGAAGAAGATGCACAAGTGATTTTTACCAAAGGGGAATGTTCTAAAACGAAGATATTTACCAATATCTTCCAAATGTGTTTCAAAGGAGAATTTCCTATGTAACATTAATTTTAAGCGATCATTACTAACTGTTTCCTTAGGTAGTAGTTCTTTAACTGTCAAACCAACAAGACCTAATCGATCAATTATTCGACCAGCAGAAGGATTAGCTTTTATTATCAGTAAATCTTCCAGTTTTTTTGCATCGCAAAACACCGGCTCCAATATGGCAATTCCAATGGGTGAATTAGAAAATAGCTCTTCTAAAAAGTAATGATCTTTTTCCAATTGATCCGCAATACCTCTTTCATGAGTGATATCCTCTTTAACCGCCATAAAACCGGATACGCGACCACTGTCTTCAATAACCGGACTAATTGAAGCTTTTTCCCAAATGTATTTACCTCCCTTAGATTTATTCCGAAACACACCTTCCCAGGTCTCACCATTGGTAACCGTATGCCATAAGTCTTTATAGAACTCAACATCGTGATAACCTGTATTCAATATCCTAGGGTTCTTACCCATTACTTCCTGAGAAGTATAGCCATACTTTTTTGTGAATGTTTTATTTACATACTGAATTGTGCCACGATTATCAGTAAAAACGATAATTCTAGCCGAAAAGTCCAATGCCTTCTTTAACTCCTTAGAGATACCCATTAAATCTAATTCACGATTTGGAAATTCATTGTGTAGCTAGAAATCTCCCAAGCCCAACTTATTATTGGCGGATGACAAAACAGCAATCCCATAAAAACCACCCCAAATTACTTGTACCTATTCTCATTCAAGCTTATACAACATTAACAAAAACCTTTTAAAGAAGCAAATATCAACGTGATAAGATTTAATTAAAATATCGCGTCATTGGAATTAACTTTCAATTAATCACGATTCATTTAGCTATATTTCTAAACCCTAACAAAACTCACATTCTAGTAGTATAGATTTTATATATTTGTTTTCTAGAAGATTTCACATTTAAAAATGATATAATATGAAAAAACTAACGGCTCTTGCAGGTGCTTTAGCAATAGCATTTCTAAACATGATGCCAGCTAGTGCTTGTACCAATGTATTGGTAACAAAAAATGCATCAGTTGATGGTTCAACCATGATTTCATATGCGGCAGACTCTCATGTTCTATATGGTGAGCTTTATTTTTGGCCTGCTACTACCTACGCAGAAGGTACAATGCTAAAAGTGTATGAATGGGATACCTCTAAATATTTAGGAGAAATTGACCAAGTAGCCCAAACTTATTCTGTGATTGGTAATATGAATGAACACCAACTAAGCATTGCGGAAACAACATTTGGTGGTCGTAAAGAGTTAGGCAATCCCGATGGCTTAATTGATTATGGCAGCTTAATATACATTACTCTACAACGTGCTAAAACAGCCAGAGAAGCAATTTCAACTATGGCGGATTTAGTAGAAAAATATGGCTACTATAGCTCAGGAGAATCCTTTTCAATTGCTGATGCTGATGAAGTTTGGGTAATGGAAATGATTGGAAAAGGCAAAGGCGTTAAAGGCGCCAACTGGGTAGCTGTTAAAATTCCTGATGGATATGTATCTGCACATGCTAACCAAGCGCGTATTACAACATTTCCTTTAAACGATCCTGAAAACTGCTTGTATTCGAAGGATGTCATTGATTTTGCCCGAGAAAAAGGCTATTTCGATGGAAAGAAAAAGGATTTCAGTTTTGCTGATGCCTTTGCACCATTAGACTTTGGAGCAGTTCGTTTTTGTGATGCTCGTGTATGGAGTGCTTTTAACATTATGAACCCAGCTGAAATGGGAGACTATGTTGAATATGCTCAAGGTAACTCTACAGAGCGCATGCCTTTATACATTAAGCCTAGCCGTAAGATTTCACATAGAGATGTGATGAACATTATGCGTGACCATTACGAAGGTACTCCGTTAGACATGACCAAAGACGCCGGCGCAGGACCTTATGGAAAACCTTACCGTTTCCGTCCATTAACATGGAAAGTAGATGATGAAACGTATTTTAATGAGCGTGCCATTGCAACCCAGCAAACCGGATTTTCATTTGTTGCTCAAATGCGCAACTGGCTACCAGCTCACATTGGTGGTATTTTATGGTTTGGTGTTGATGATGCAGCGTCAAGTGTGTATATGCCTATGTATGCCGGTATGACAAATGTACCATACTGTCTGGCTGAAGGAAATGGTGACTTATTGAACTTCTCATGGGATGCTTCATTTTGGGTTTTCACCTTTGTGAGCAACCAGGCTTATGGAAGATATAACTTCATGATTGAAGACATCAAAAAGGTACAGACGGAATTGGAAGATAATTTAACGTCATATACAGTAGCAATTGACCAATCAGCTAAAGCACTATATGATCAAAATCCGGATTTGGCACGTCAGTTTTTAACTGATTTCTCTATGAACCAGGCAGAAATTGTAACTGAAAGATGGCGTCAGCTAGGTCAATTCCTATTGGTAAAGTATAATGATGGTAATCTTCATGAGGAAGAGAATGGTGTGTTCTTGCGCAACGAACATGGATATCCAAAGAGCCCATCATTCCCTGGATATTCTGAAGAGTTTTATCGCTCTGTAGTTAAAGATGCAGGTGACAAACTTAAAATGCGTGAATTGCCAACAAAATAGTTTTTTGTACAATATCACATAAATAGAAGCCTCGCATCAGCGGGGCTTTTTTATATCTAATTCAAATATTGATTAATGGTTTGATTGGCGGCCGCAGTTTCATTAATAACCGGTCGAGAACCCTTATACCTGATTTTTCCAGCCTTGTCAATAATCACCAAGCGATCAAATGTAGTTTGATAACTATTGGCGACTTCAGATGCATTCATCAATACAGGAAAAGTAACACCGGTAAAATCTTTAAAATATTGTATAATGTTAGCATTGCCGTCTGCAACATCCAAAGCCAGAACAATGACATCTTTATTATTCTCAAATGGTTTTACCAAATCCGATTCAATGTCGGGCATGGCAGCTAAACACGACAAACAATTAGTGCTTAGGAAAAAATATAGAACAACAACCTTCCCTTTCATATCTGAAAGTTGATAACTTTCTCCGCTTAAGGTGACCAATTTAAAATCCGGTGCCTTTAATCGATCTTCCTCAATTAATTCTTCACCAGATTCAGAACACCCAAAAATAAAGATGAAACTTAAGCTGAATATCCATAATACCTTTCTCATCACAACCTATATTAATCTTTCTTGTTTATAAGTCGTATCAGGATCTAAATGCTTACGAATAAAACTAACTATTTACAAGGCGTTTATTCACTACTTCCTTATACGACTTCCCAATTGGTATATACTTAGTAACATGATCGAGCTTAAGTTGGTTGCCATAAAACGCAGAAATTTTCTCCACATTAACAATATACGATTTGTGAACCCGCATGAATCCATGATTTTCTAGTTCCTGCTCCAACTTACGTAAGGATTCCAAAGAAACTATTTTTTCATTTTCACAATAGAAAGTAACGTATTCACGTAAGCCTTCAATAAAGAGGATATCTTTAAATTTAAGTCGATAAATTTTATGATCGGCCTTCACCATCATATAATCTTTCACATCAACTTGTGCAGCAGTAGCAGGCGCAGGAGTCTCATTCCGATGATTCATACGGTCTCCAACCTTATTAATGGTATGCATAAAACGTTCCAAGGGAAAAGGCTTAACCAGGTAATCAAGCACATCTAAGGCATATCCCTCAATGGCATATTCACTATACGCTGTAGTAAATACAACCAAAGGTTTCTTTGTTAAACTCTTCAGAAAATCAATACCCGTAATATCCGGCATTTGAATATCCAGAAACATGAGGTCGACTTTATTCTCTTGCAGAAGTGGTAAGGCCTCAAGGGGCGATTTAAAACTCCCAACTAACTCCAGATGAGCAAATTTACTTATGTAATCTTTAAGTAATTCCCGAGCCGGAAACTCATCATCCAAAATTATACATCTTACCTTCATAGCTCTCTTACTTTAAAAATATCTTTAATTGTATACAGTATTCTTTTTCCTCCCGAAATATGCCAATTACATGTTTGTTCGGATATAGATAGTTTAATCGTCGTTTCACGTTATCAATACCTATCCCACTATCTTTTGAAGTTACCTGCCGCTTTTTGGGGCGGCTATTTCTAATCTCAAACTCCAATGAATCTTCATGAGAGGTCAAGGTCATTTTAATCCAACCATTTTCTGTATCCTCAATTTTACTATGTTTAAAACTGTTTTCAACAAAAGGAATAAGGAGCATCGGCTCAATCATTATCATACGATCAGCACGATCAATATCAACGTGTAAATTTGGAATGCCTTCAATTTTAATTCGCTGAAATTCAATAAAATTTTTGATATATTCTATTTCCTTACCTAACTCCACCTTTACATCTTCCGATTCGTATAAAACGTAGCGTAACATGGCCGATAACTTTAGCACCATCTCAGGCGTTTTAACCGAATGCAATATGGACAATGAATAAATGTTGTTGAGAGCATTAAACAAAAAATGAGGATTCATTTGAGATTTCAGAAACTTCATTTCGTTAATCAGATTCTGATTAACTAAGGCCAGTTCGCGTTGTTGTCTGCTTCTGGAATCAATATAAATGCCAAATAATGTACTAATAAACAACATGATAATTGAGGTCATAACACCCATTCGTGCATGCATTCCTCTCAAAATCCCTCTTGGCCTTGGTTTTCCTGAAGGATGAAACGATATCGTTTCTTCCTTCTTATACCTAAGAGTTGTATGATCATCAATTTGCTCGTTAAACTCTTTAGATCGAAGTATTTTCGAATATTTTTCGCTGATTTGTTTTCCAATAAAACTATATACTGAAACAGAAAAGACAAGTAGAAAGGCAACTCCTAAAAGATATTTCCAATAAGATCCTTTGCTCAAATAGCGCGACATCAAGAGGTAGGCATTCGTATAAAATATTGAAGCACTAAGTACCAGAGAACTTAAAGCAAGTATCAGAGCGTCTTTGGCTTCCATAAAAACCGACGGCAAATAATACAACAGTAATCCATAACCCAACCAGAAAATGACGTGGACAACAAGTCCCATTGTTTTACCTCTTTTTACCATAATACAAAAATACAGTTTTAGAGCAGCAGACAAGTTACTTTCAATAAACTCACCATATTTATCAACAAACGCTCAATAATGTGTTTCGTGGATGTGGAGTCTGATTAAATATATTTATACACGAAGCTGATTGAATAGATTTCTAATTGCCAATACAAAGAACAATTTTTACAGAAACAAATAACAAGAACATGGAAACAAAACGCCCTCCACCCTCAAGTAATTCTCTCCTAAAAAACTCTAATTCAACATGGAAAGATTCCAATAAAAAAATCCGCCACAATAAAAATTGTAACGGATTCGCTATTTTAGTCTACCTTGATGCTAAACGTTAATCATCATCGGCATTAATAACATCAATTCTTCTTCATTTTCACCATTCTCAAATGGTAAAAGTATTCCAGCTCTCGAAGGATCAGACAACTCTAATATCACATCCGAAGAGTTAATATTATCCAATATATCAGCTAAGAATCCTGATTTAAATCCGATCTCCATTTCATCACCTTCGTACTGGCAACTCAAGCGTTCGTGCGCTGAAATACTAAAATCGATATCCTGAGCAGAAACCGTTAATTCGTTATTTGACATTTTAAGCTTCACCAGATTACTGGCCTGATTTGAGAAAATAGACACACGACCAAGTGTATTATGAAATTCGCTTCTGTCGATAATAACCTTATATGGATTATCCTGAGGAATAACAGCGTTATAACTAGGATAATTACCTTCAACCAAACGACAAACTAATTTATAATTAGGCAAGGTGAAGAAGGCGTTTTTATCATCAAATTCAATAACTACATCTCCCGTTTCCTTAGGTAATACATTCTTTAATAAACCAGCAGGTTTTTTAGGTAGTATAAATGATGCCTCAAATTCAGTTTTAGCATCCAAACGGCGATAGCGAACCAATTTGTGAGAATCAGAAGCTACAAAAGTCATATTATCAGAAGATAATTCAACTAAAATACCATTCATCACCGGACGTAATTCATCATCAGCAGTTGCAAATAATGTTTTATTTATACCTACCTGTAATAAATCAACAGATACCTGAAGGTTAGAACTCTTATCAGCATCTAACTGAGGAAGTTCCGGAAAGTCCTCACCATTCTGGCCAACTACACTAAACTTACCTTTTTCAGTAACAATATCAACCCCAAAGCTTTCCATATTGATATCAAAGTTCAATGGTTGCTCAGGGAATTTCTTTAAAGTTTCCAGTAGTATGCGGGATGGTAAAGCAATTATACCTTCTCCATCAGAATTTTCTAACTCTAAGGAAGTAACCATAGTCACCTCTAAATCAGAAGCAGTAAGCACTAACTTATTGTCTTTTAGATCAAACAGGAAGTTATCTAAGATAGGTAAAGTACTTTTATTGCTGATTACTCGACTTATTGCCTGCAAGTGCGATAGCAATTCTGTACTGGAAACTACAAATTTCATATGGCCTATTAGTTTTTATTTGTCATATGGAACTCGCCAATTAATTCAATTAAACGATAGTATAGAATTAAAAATGGCTCGTTTCATGTATATAAGTATTTAAGTTTTTATCAAATATATCAAAAAAACAGATAATTAGATAGTATATCAGGTTCTTTTCCTTTATTCTGTTTCTAAGCCGAAATATAACAAAAAGCAAGACTGTAAACAGCCCTGCTCCTATCATTTTTTTAAGAAGTTTTTAACAGTACTAAATAATATGTGTAAAACAGAATTCTTTTCTAACCCTGTCGTCTTAATTTCAGACTATTTAATTACCAAACCGCTTTCTGCGCATCCAAATAAATACTAAACTGGCAAATACAACCAACATTACAGGTAAACCCACATTAATCCATTTCCAGAATCCAGTTCCCTGGGATAATTTAGCACGATCGAGTAGCCTTAAAGTTAAATGACGTCCACGAAGTTGCATCCATCCATCATCATCGCATAAGTAATTCACTGCATTCACAATAAAATCTTTATTTCCGTATACTTGCTGCGATCCTTCATCATACCCCAATGGAGTAATGCGCGGATTACTGCTTTTAAAACGAACATCGTTACGAATTATATCTCCATCGGCCACAACCATCATACGAGTTGGCACACTTGAATCTTTAATCTTCACATTAGATGCTAATTCTCTTGGTACAGCTCTGTTTTGAAACACTGAAGGAAAAATACCTTCCTGAATAATAGCTATTGGCTTAAAGGATTGACCAAAAGCCTCCTTTTGAGGCTGCTTATTAACATCGGCCATACTAACAAAAACAGGCGTACTATTAACCTTTGTGTATTGAGATGTTTGCAACAAAACCGTTCTTTCCAAAGCCAAATCACTTCCTATGGTGTCGATAGTACCTGTAAAGTCACCGCGAACCAAATTAATATTTCGACTTATAGGATGCGATGGTGAAGCTGCCAATAATGGACTGTAAAGCCACGGAACGGGAACCAACTGAGGTTTACCATTTGGTCGAGCATTCATTAGTATTCTCCCAGCCTGAATATCTTCCACCAATACCGGATTAACTCTTATGCCATAACGAAACAGCTGATCATCCAGATTGACATCATTATATAAACCAATGGTTTGCGGCTGAATCCGAAGACTATCCAAGGTAATATTTACGGCATCAATCAAATAAAGAATTCGTCCACCGTTCATTAAGTACTGATCAAGTACAAACTTATCTTTCTCAGCAAATGCCTTGGATGGCTTGGCAATGATAATCGCTTTATATGGCGATAAAATATCAACATCTACACCAATCTGCCCCCGATCTACCTGATAATATTTTGATAAAGCATCAGTAGCTTCTATAACATCCAATTCCTCCAGTTCTCCATGCCCTTCAAGAAAAGCAACCTTAGGCTTATCTTTAGTGATTAAACGTCTGAAGGCATCAGTAAATTTATACTCCAAACTCTCCACGGAAATATTTAGATTTTCGGCTCCTCCATAACCCGGAATGTTTTCCAAGAGTTTAACCCCAATGACACGTTCTTCGAAATATACTGTCGCATATGGAAAGACGTAGGACTGTATCTTTCGACCATCTTCAGCATTTTCAAACACAGTTTGTGGTTCAAAACCATATTTCTCGAACTCTGCCATTAGCGCTTTCTTCTCCTCTGTTGTTCCATCATTAGGATCTACAAATTCGAATTGAAACTGTCGCCCGGCCACACTTTTGAACTCCTCCATCATCTCGCGAGAGGCACGGGACAGACTCTGAAAACCTACATTTAATTCTCCATGCAGATATATTTTTACGTATACATCTGATGATAAATCTTCCAGAAAATTAGTCGATGTGGAAGTTAATGTATGGCGCTTCTCTGAAGTTAAATCGATACGAAAAAACCACTTTGATGCCAACCAGTTAACAATTAACAAACCGGCAATAACCAAAAGTAAATTTCTTATGCTTAAATATCTATCTTTCATTGTTCTAATCGCTTTGGCCGGGATTATTGTTTTTGGCTTGTTAACACCATTTTAGTCATATAGAGAAATGCAAATACAAGTGATCCGAAATAAATAAGATCCCGGGAATCCACCACACCTCTGCTCATTGAGCTATAATGACTATCAATTCCTATTTGCCGAATAAACTCACTAATTGACTTTAAACTTTGTATTGAAGCCATAGAATCGAAACCTGAATAAAAAGCAAAACTCATTACTACAGCAATAACAAAGGCTACAATCTGATTATCGCTTAAAGCTGATGAAAAAGTTCCGATGGCCACATAAACACAGGCTAAAAAGAACAAACCAATATATGAGCCCCATGTACCTCCCATATCCATATTCCCAACCGGATTAGCCAATTGATAAATGGAATACATATAAATTAATGTTGGAAGCAAACTTATCACCACAACGGTTAAACCGGCTAAAAACTTGGCCCATACCACTTCAAAAGTTGAAATGGGTCGGGTAAGTAATAAATCCAGTGTACCCATTTTCTTCTCATCGGCAAACAAACGCATGGTAACGGCAGGTACTAAAAACAAGTACACCCATGGTGCCAGATAAAACAATGAATCTAAAGTGGCGTATTCACCAAATATCACGTTCATATCACCCGGAAGAACCCAAATAAATAATCCGGTAATTAATAAAAACACAGATACTACCAACGCTCCGGTTATTGAACTAAAAAAAGAAGCAATTTCGCGTTTTAACAATGCCAACATATATTATGACTTATCAATTTTTAAAGACTCCAGCATTAATTCAGCTGTTTTCATACTCGATCCTGGTCCGCCCATTCTTTGATGCAATTCCTTATAATCGTTCAGCATTTGTTTTCTTCGTCCCGACTCCTGCAATAACAGACCAAGTTCCTTCTCCAAACTTTCTAAAGTAAAATCTTCCTGGAACAATTCTAAAACTGCCTCCTTATCTAAAATAAGATTAACCAATGAAATAAATGGCACCTTAATAATAAACTTTTTAGCAATAAAATCAGAAAAGGCCCCACCCCACATACGATAACAGACTACTTGCGGACAGTTAAGCAATGCCGTTTCCAAAGTAGCGGTACCAGAAGTCACCATAGCGGCGTATGAATTTTGAAGCAGTTCATAAGTTTGATTAAACACTACCGCAACATCTTTTCCTTGAATAAAAGGCTCATAGTCCTCCATTGAGAATGAAGGAGCTCCGGCAATAACAAATTGAAATTGAGGAAACTTCTCCACCATGGCCAACATATCGGGCAAAGCATATTTGATCTCACCCTTTCTACTCCCCGCCAACAAAGCTACCTTCTGCCTCGTGTCCAATTGATTTCGCGCCACAAAGGCTTCAAAAGGTTCATCATTATGATTACGATTTTCAATGGCATCTAATACCGGATTACCACTGTATTGTACTTCAACACCATGCTTCTTAAAAAACTCAGTTTCAAAAGGTAATATTGAGAACATGCGATCAACGGTGGCCTTAATTTTTTTCACCCGACTTTGGTTCCAGGCCCACACTTTTGGTGAAATATAATAATACACTAATATTCCCTTTTCATGGGCATACTTAGCCATGCGAAGGTTAAATCCGGCATAATCAACAAGAATTAATACATCAGGGTTGTATTCTAACAAATCCTTTTGGCACTGATCAAAATTCTTACGTATGGTTTGAAGATTCATTAAAACATCCCAGGCCCCCATTACGGCTGTGTCTTTATAATGGCGAACCAGTGTTCCTCCCACTTCTTCCATTAAATTGCCACCCCAGAATCGAAAATCAGCTTCAGCATCCTTTTCTTTAAAAGCTTTCATAAGATTTGAGGCGTGTAAATCGCCTGATGCTTCGCCAGCAATTAAGTAATATCGCATGTATTATATTATTATATGTAAGTCAGGCTTACAACATAAATTTAAAAATAAGAACCACCACTGCATAAACCAAGGTGGCCGTTACTATACCTCTGGCAGCCAGTAATCGCTCTTTATTAGCTGCAATAAAAAAGATAATTAAATTGGGCAGAACACTAATACTTAAAAGCTTTCCTATGCTCCCCATTCGTATCATTTCAGATAAAAATGCTAAATATTCCAATTCACCTTTATAGAGTGAATAGTATAAAATTAAGGACATTATCATTGGTACAATTATACCAATGGCAATTCCAATAATGAGTTTATTACATCTACAGTTCATAGTTCTTTAAATCATTAATTAAAGCATGATCAGTTGAATCGAGTTGACATGGTACCAGCGAAGCATATCCATTTTCAAGTGCATATTCATCTGTATCTATCGCTTCCGGTTCAAGATTTTTAAAACTACCTGTTAACCAATAGTAGTCACGTCCTCGTGGATCCTGACGTTCAATAAATTCTTCCACCCATCGCCCATTCGCCTGACGCACAACTTTTATTCCTTTAACCTCATTCCCATCCGGCACATTCACATTCAGATATGCACCTTGTGGCAATGGTTTAACCAACATCTGTTGAATAACTTCTCTGGCTATTTCAGCCGCCTTTGAAAAGTCAGCATCAAAACTATAGTTTAATAGCGAAAAACCTACCGAAGGGATATTACTTAAGGCACCCTCTCGCGCTGCACCCATGGTGCCCGAATAATGCAAACTGATGCTCGAGTTAGCCCCATGATTAATGCCGGACACCACTATATCCGGTTTACGATCCAATAACTGATTAACAGCTATCTTAACACAATCCACCGGAGTGCCATTTATTTTATACAGTTTAAGCCCTTTTTTCTCCTTCACCAGCTTAACATACAAAGGTTGTTTTACTGTAATGGCATGCGACATACCGGAATAAGATTGATTTGGTGCTGCCACAACAACATTACCAAATTCTTTAAGAACCTTAACCAAGGCTACTAATCCTCCGGCTTTTATACCATCATCATTGGTGACTAATATCAGAGGTTTGTTTTCATTCATCCGTCCACATTTTAAGTTATCAAAGATATGTAATCAGGACTAAAGCAACAAAGTTGTAATTTATTCTAAGCTGTTTAAAATACAAGATGTATTATTAGCAATGAGCCATCAAAATCATTACTTTTGTTCGCTGTTAAAAAAAGGCCTTGACTTTACTTAATTGTTCGGTTGTAAGCCTATAAGATTTAACCATTAACGATTTTTTAATAATGAATATTTCATACAACTGGCTTAAAAATTATTTAAATATTGACCTGGCTCCTGAGAAGGTGTCTGAAATTTTAACAGACATAGGTCTTGAAGTGGGTGGAATTGAGGAAATTCAATCTATTAAAGGAGGTCTTGAAGGCTTGGTAATAGGCGAAGTATTAAGCTGTGAGAAACATCCGAATGCAGATAAATTAAGTAAAACAACGGTTAACATTGGTGAAGCTGAGCCTTTACCTGTTGTTTGTGGCGCACCCAATGTGGAAGCCGGACAAAAAGTAGTAGTAGCTACGGTTGGTACAGTTCTTTATAGCGGTGATGAAAGTTTTACCATAAAAAAATCTAAAATCCGGGGTGAAGTATCTATAGGTATGATCTGTGCCGAAGATGAAATTGGTATTGGTTCAAGTCACGATGGTATAATGGTTCTGCCTGACGATGTTAAAGTAGGTACTTTAGCAAAGGATTATTTTAATGTGGAAAATGATACCGCTATTGAAATTGACCTTACGCCTAATCGTGCTGATAGTGCATCTCACTTTGGTGTGGCGCGTGATTTAGCAGCCTACCTAAAACAGCATCAGGACACAGTTAATTTAACTATTCCTTCTGTTGATGAATTTAAAGTTGATAACAATGACCTCCATGTTGAAGTTAGTGTAGAAAATACTGAAGCTTGCCCTCGTTACTGCGGAGTATGCATTAGCGGAATTACAGTTGCTGATTCTCCTGAATGGCTTCAAAACAGATTAAAATCAATTGGATTAAGTCCAATTAATAATATCGTTGACATCACTAATTTTGTTTTGCACGAATTAGGTCAACCTTTGCATGCTTTTGATGGTGATATGATCAAGGGCAATAAAGTGATTGTGAAAACACTTGCTGACGGTACTGAGTTTGAAACTCTGGATGAGGAAAAACGTGAGTTGTCAGAGAATGACTTGATGATTTGTAACGCCGAAGATGGCATGTGCATAGCTGGTGTATTTGGCGGTAGTAAAAGTGGAGTGAGCAATTCTACTACGAAAGTATTTTTAGAGAGTGCCTATTTCAATCCGGTATGGGTTCGAAAAACGGCTAAACGACACACCTTAAGTACTGATGCCAGTTTTCGTTTTGAACGCGGTATTGATCCTAACATCACTGTTCATGCCTTGAAGCGTGCGGCTTTGTTAATTAAGGAAATTGCCGGAGGAACTATTTCAAGCGAGATAACAGACATCTATCCTGAGCCAATTCAAGCTTTTGAAGTTGATATTACCTATCGAAACATTGAGCGCCTGATTGGAAAAGACCTTGGTATCGACCGTATCAAAAGCATTGTTACTGCTTTGGAAATGGAGATTATTAATGAAACAGAAGAAGGTTTAAAGCTATCTGTTCCTCCATACAGAGTTGATGTAACACGCGAAGCAGATGTAATTGAAGATATCCTTAGGATCTATGGCTACAATAATGTTGAAATGCCTTCAAAGGTACAGAGTACCATTGTTTACTCTCAAAATCCGGATGATCATAAAGTAAAGACTCGTATTGCGAATCAGTTAATGTCAATAGGCTTCAACGAGATCATGTGTAACTCTTTGACTAAAGCTGAGTATTACGAAGGTCTTGAAGTCTATCCCCGCAACAAAGTGGTTGAGTTGGCAAATCCTTTGAGCAATGATCTTAATGGAATGCGTCAAACCCTGCTATTTGGAGGCTTAGAATCTATTCAACACAATCATAACCGTAGAAACTCTGATTTAAAATTCTTCGAGTTCGGTAATGTTTACTCCATTGAACCAGGTGCTGAAAAAACGGATCTGGGAAGTTATTCCGAAAGTCAACGCTTGTCCCTATTCCTCACTGGTAATAAATCGCAAGTTAACTGGAATACACCTGAACAAGCAGTAAGCTTTTTTGATTTGAAAAATCAAGTTGAAAACATCTTGATTCGCCTAGGATTATCCTTTAGCGACTTTAAGGAAGAAGAAACTCAATCCGATTTATTTGGTGAAGGTCTCGTTTATCTTAGCGGTGATAAAACCGCAGTGGAATTTGGTTCGGTTAATGGAAAATTCCTCAAAGCATTTAGCATTGACACTCCTGTATATTTTGCTGAAATCAATTGGGATGTATTGCTTAAAAAGACCGCTAAGAAAAGCATCACTTATAAAGAAATAGGCAAATTCCCTGAAGTAAAACGCGATTTAGCACTATTGCTTAATAAGGATGTAAAATTTGCTCAGGTTAAACAAATTGCACAAAAAACGGAAAAGAAGTTACTTAAGAATGTAACGCTTTTTGATGTTTTTGAAGGTGATAAGATTGGAGCGGATAAAAAATCGTATGCGGTTAGTTTTATCCTTCAGGATGAAACAAAAACACTTAACGATAAGGTGATTGATAAAATCATGAAAAAGCTAATGGCTACCTACGAAAGAGATTTAGGTGCTGAGATTAGAAAATAAGCCTAAAGGCTGATAAAATATTTAATGCGATCTCTTTATTAAGACAAAAGAGGTCGCATTTTTTGTGCTATCAGTTTGCCATTATATGTAATAAGCAAAGTTTTTATCTATCATTTAAAGCTTTTCTATTGAATATATATCCGATAATCAAGAGGACAATTCCAAGAATAGCCAATAAGGTTGGTGGCTTCCCTGGAGAATTAAAACGAACAATTAAAGTTGAATATATTGATGTCAGGCTTACTATTAATCCTGTAATTAAAATAAGTAACGGTAACCACATTATTCTTGAAGAAGCAACTTTCTTTTGAAGTATGCCAATAACAAGGCCTACTGCAATATACCCCCCACCTACCGATCGCATTAGAGCAAGAATTAAAGTTTGAATATTAGTATCCAACTCATTCCAATCAAGACTGACAGCATCACTATGATAAGGCATGAAACTATTATTTAACAGATAAAGCAGTCCCATTCCGAAAAGGATAAATACAGCTAAGTAATTTGCGATATTTCCAATTTTGATATCCATATCATTTTCTTTTTACCATTATCGCTATATGTATACCAACTCACTTATATTGCTATTCTATTGTGAAATACGGAGATTCCTGTCTAATTATCCGAAGCAAAGCTTATGCCCTATTTCCTTACATAGCATAATAAAAGTGTACAAATAAATATCCAATAGAGCCATTTTAATATTAATGTGGTTTCAGATACTCTTTAAATAGGTAAGGTATGAAGGATTTGATCTAAACACAAGGCTTCCCCATAGTGTTTCAGTTCCTTTTAACTTTTCATGTTAGCCAAACAATAGTTCATAAACACCATTAAAAAGCATGCACTTTGTTTATCAATCAAGGATGTAGCGTTGGTAGTCGAAGATACAGAATTTCCAAAATGTGCCGAACGCCTTATACGCTATTGCGGTTTTAGCCGCCGCCATTTTTTTTCTCATAAACAGCGTTTCAGGTCTTGTTACAGTTTTAAAAGCCTTATTTTACTAGCCCCGCAGTAGGTAGCACCCTCCCATCAGCATTTTTTCATAGCCAATGACTTACTTGTGGTATCCCCTGACTGTTTTTTCTTAGTTAATTACTTTGAAGTGGTCGCCAATTACATAGTTGGGTTAGTCAATCGGTAGTTTGAGCTAATCCATCGGAAATTTTTCATGGCCAATCACTTACCTGTGATATCCCCTGACTATTTTTTCTTAGTTAATTACTTTAAAGTTGTTGCCAATTACTTGCTTGTCCAGTTGTTTTGCTTGCCATAAACTGTACTTGTATTGTTCTACTTAGTCTTGATGAAGTCTAATTTTCAAATCTCAAATTCCTGCTTAGTTTCAAATTCAACAATCCATTGCAGGTATTTTCCTACGTTTTGTTTTTTTTGGTGTTCGTTAAGATACATCGTTTACAAAAGTTATAGATTAGGGTTTACACTAAATTAGTTTCTAACCTTACTGATTGTTCTTTAGTTCTTAATTCATTTTGATTGAAGTATCCTAAAAATACGTTTCTATAAAATACCCTCCATATTCCATTTCCCATCTCTAGCGCACCAACATATTTTCCTTGCAATGATGCAGATAAATATACCCAATTATAGGCTCCCCATCTCATGGACCCATTCTTGGTTACTTTCAACACTTTCATGTTTGAGTCATAATCAAAATTAGGTGTTTTTTCTGGAAATGGCCTGGTCGAAAAATCATGTTTTGATGCTGGAGTTTCCATCCCTAATGCTTCATGAGGTCTTACGTGATTATACTCCCGA
>CANNEA010000004.1 GCA_947503525.1 uncultured Carboxylicivirga sp.
ATCACATCTGATGCAGGTTGAGTATTCAGTACCACATCAAAGGCATCGCTTGTTCCGGCTTCTGATGTTTCGGTTGATCCGCCTGTTAGAGTTACGCTTAAACCGGCAGTATCATTATCTGTATTATCAACTGATACCGTTTGATCAAGCAATGCGTCAAAAGCATCATCACTATTGACATCATCAACTGATAAGGTGATATCGTAATTTATGGTATTATCAATAATAGCATCATCCTGACCTGTGATCGTTACTGTTTGAGCAACATTCCAGTTTGCTGGTGTAAATGTTAGTGTAGTTACATCAACTACTCCTTCTGTGGCGTCGCCAACCGATAATGTAATGACTACGTTACTTGATGGTTCGGCATTCAACTCTACATCAAAAGAATCAGTGGTACCATTTTCACTAGTAAGATTACTTCCACCCGTTTCAGTGATTGTAAATCCAGCTGTATCATTATCTGTATTATCAACTGATACTGTTTGATCAAGCAATGCGTCAAAAGCATCATCACTATTGGCATCATCAACTGATAAGGTGATATCGTAATTTATGGTATTATCAATAATAGCATCATCCTGACCTGTGATCGTTACTGTTTGAGCAACATTCCAGTTTGCTGGTGTAAATGTTAGTGTAGTTACATCAACTACTCCTTCTGTGGCGTCGCCAACCGATAATGTAATGACTACGTTACTTGATGGTTCGACATTCAACTCTACATCAAAAGAATCAGTTGTGCCATTTTCACTAGTAAGATTACTTCCACCCGATTCGGTAACTGTAAAACCAGCCGAATCATTATCTGTATTATCAACCGATACCGTTTGATCAAGCAATGCATCAAAATCATCATCACTATTGGCATCATCAACTGATAAGGTGATATCGTAACTTATGGTATTATCAATAATAGCATCATCCTGACCTGTGATCGTTACTGTTTGAGCAACATCCCAGTTAGCTGATGTAAATGTTAGTGTAGTTACATCAACTGCTCCTTCTGTGGCGTCGCCTACCGATACTGTAATGACTACATTACTTGAAGGTTCGGCATTCAACTCTACATCAAAAGAATCAGTGGTACCATTTTCACTGGTAAGATTACTTCCACCTGTTTCCGTGATTGTAAATCCAGCCGTATCATTATCTGTATTATCAACCGATACCGTTTGATCAAGCAATGCATCAAAAGCATCATCACTATTGGCATCATCAACTGATAAGGTGATATCGTAACTTATGGTATTATCAATAATATCATCATCCTGACCTGTGATCGTTACTGTTTGAGCAACATCCCAGTTAGCTGATGTAAATGTTAGTGTAGTTACATCAACTGCTCCTTCTGTGGCGTCGCCTACCGATACTGTAATGACTACATTACTTGATGGTTCGGCATTCAACTCTACATCAAAAGAATCAGTGGTACCATTTTCACTGGTTAGATTACTTCCACCTGTTTCCGTTACGGTGAATCCTGCAAAATCATTATCGCTTATTGTAGCTGTCTGTGTTTGAATGCCATTTTCAACTCCATTAGTAACACTTGAAATTTCGGCTACAATAGATTCATTACCTTCTATAATATCATCATCCACACCTGTCACAGAGATATCTGCACTTAAATCTCCCGCAGGAATTATAAGCGAACTTGCAGCACTGTAATCATCATCAATCGTTGCAGTACCTGAAAAATCTAAATTTACCGTTATCGGGTAAATACTTACACGGTCTGAGTTAACAGTTAATTTAGCTACTCCTCCGTTTTCAACTAATGGTGAATCAGCCAATGATAGTGTAATAACAGGCCGGTCATCATTAAGTATTGTATATGTTGTGGTGGTTTGAGTACCAAAACTCACACCCAATGTTGCATTAGCAAGAGTCAATTCAATGGTTTCATCGGCTTCCACCTGAGACTCATCAACAACACTCAGATTAATGTCTTGCAATACTGCAGAAGTGTAATCTCCTGCCGGAATTGTAACTATTGTTGTATTTGTATAATCATCCGTTGAAGTAGCTGTACCTCCAGTAACGTTTACATTTAGTGTAACATCAATTGGTATTACTTCACCTGAGATCTGTAATTGAGGCAAATTACCACCCACATTCTCAGGAGATGATGATGAAGCAGCTGCAAATTGAATTGTCAAGGCATCTATTATGTTAGTAACAGTAACCTGAATATCTTCAAAATCTGCAAGGCCAGGACCATCAGTAACGGTAACCCTTAGGTCGTAAACATTATTACCTCCATTATCAAGTGGTGTTTCATAATCCGGAGCTATTTTAAATGTCAAATCTCCTGTATCAGGATCAATATCAAACAAGGCAGCATCCGTTCCACTAATCGAATAAGTCTTAGTATCTCCAATATCAGGATCACTTGAAGAGATAGTTTGAACAGCTGTTGTGCCTTCCTGAATTGAAACATTGGTAGCACTTAATACTGGAGGATCATTTACAGGTGTAACAGTTATCTGAACACTTGCAATATTTGAAACTGCTCCTCCGTCATCCTCAATGGTGTAATTAACATTGGCCGGTCCACTATAGTCTTGGTCCGGCGTAAAACTCAAATTACCCAAGCCATCAATTGAATAGCTACCAACACCCGCTATCGACAATGGACTTGATGAATTACCAGTATTGGAAGCATTATTTGGATCAATAAGTATTATTGTAGAAGTTACTACTGAACCATCAACATCTGTATCGTTAGCTCCAATGGTATTCACTGTAACAGGTGAGTCCTCAACAGTTGTATTTGCTAAATCATCGTTAGCTACCGGGGCATCATTACCTCCTATTACTGTTATACTAACAGCTCCATTATCAGATGCTGTTCCATCCGTCGTATTTATTGCTAATGATGCTAAGCCATTAAAATCAACTGTTGGTGTATAGATTAAATTATTCAGGGCGACATTCACATCTGCAATGCTTCCTGAAAATTCCATTGTAGCATCAGCATCTCCATCTCCTGTTGTAAAAACCAAGTTGTTTATACCAGAAAGAGAGGCAACTCCATTGTTAACCGTGATGGTTATAGTTTGATCATCACCATCAACATCTGCCACACTTACTAGAAACGCTCCAGTAAATGTATATGGTGTATCCTCGTTTGTGGAAACATTAGCAGGATTAGATACAACTGGTGCATCGTTCTGAGCAACAACATTTACATATACTGTTGCTACATTTGAAATTGCTCCGCTATTATCCAGTATAGTGTAGTTTACATTGGCTGCACCATTATAGTTTGCAACCGGTGTGAATAATACATTACCGATAACATCTGCCCTATAAGTTCCCACTCCTGAAATAACTAAATCAGCACCACTATTAGCTGTGTTAGCAGCATCAGAAGGGTCAATTAATACAATACTTGTTGCAACAACATTTCCATCAACATCTGTATCGTTGATATTAATGGTCACTATGGTTGTTGGTGTATCTTCGTTTGTGCTATAACCTGTATCGTCAACAGCTATTGGTGCGTCATTTACTCCGCTTACTGTCACTGATACAGAGGCAGTAGTACAATCACCTGTTGCATCACATATATCATAAGTAAAACTATCGGCTCCTGAGAAATTCGCATTTGGTGTATAAACCACATAATCATCGGTTGGATCAGTTGGTGTGCCATTAACATTCACAATGGCTGTACCATTTGTTGCAGCCATACTAATACTAATAGCTGTGTTTGAAGGCCCATCAGCACCAAAATCATCCACTCCATTACCATTATCACCCAACACATTAATTGCATTAGCTCCCGAATCTTCGTTGATCATAACAGCATCGTCATTGGCTGTTGGGGTAGCGCTTACACAATTGGCAACGACAACATCCATTGTTGTTCCACAAACACTCTCATCATATGAAACCGTAATGGTTTGATCTCCTACTGCATTCCATGTTACATTAACAGAATTAGTTGTCTGACCACTGTTAATTGTACCATTGGTAACTGACCATACATAATTGGTCATTCCTGCTTCGGCTGAATAAGCTTCTGTATCGCTATCACAAACATTAAAATTACCGGTGATAACTGGTGAATCTTTTATTTGTACGCCAATCACCTTATTTAAATCAATATGGCACGAACCGTTTGAAGCTCTCACCTTAACAGATACATTACCAGCATTATTAATTGGATAAGAAGTAAGAACTAGGTCGTTGCCATCACCTGACTCAATATCGCTCAAGGGCGAATCATCTGCATTATTTAATAATTGATAACTAATACCACTTTCAGAACTGACCACTGTTACTGTAAAGGTGCTTCCTGAACAAATAGCTGTTGGGTCAGGATTAGCAGATATATCAAGGTTAACAGGACCAATATCAGGTCTTACTTCAACTACAACAGGTGTTCCTCCGTTCAAATCAACTTCACATTGAACAGTTGTTGGGACCATACGTGTAGCCATAATCGTAAAACTCTGGGGGTCATTGTTTGGATTTACTCCTCCATAAGTTAAATTACCTGTCGACACATAAATATCACCTCCATTACCAGCAGCAGTATACCCAATAGGGTTGTTACCAGCATCATATACCTGATACATAATACCCTTCTGACTATTCTCAATTGTAATAATAGAAGGTGTACCAGCACAAACAGGAGACTCGGCTGTTAATACTTTCGTAATCTCAATAACTGAGACATCACAAGGCACTTCATACTCAGCACTCAAGTCGCTTTCGCAATTTGAGCCATCCTGAATGCTTGCTGTCAAACGAGCTCCTGCATAAATCAAACTATTCCCATTACTATCTACCAAACCAGTAAAAGTGTGAGTCCCACCTCCTGAAACTCCAGTAGCAGTCCACGCTGTTTCATTATAATAATCGATATATAGACGAACCGTATATGGTCCTCCGGCAGGAAGCGTAACATCAACACTCGTTGCTCCCTCAACAGTTGCATTATCAACAAGCAATCCCGTATTTGATGTTTGCGAACCAACCAAAACGGAGGTTGAAATTGCACTTTGGTTTACACAAGCACTCGCAGGAATCTGTGCTCTTAAAGAAGTTCCGCCAGTAAGTGTTAAACCAGAAATACGCCATTTACCTCCTTCAACTAAGGTACTTCCAATTTCAGTAACACCTTCATAAAGCTTAACTTCAATATAATCATCAGCGGTAGAAATACCAGAAACGGTAACATTGCTACCTTCACAGTAAGAACCTGTGATATCTGGAGCATCAGGAGTTGTATTCCCCAACATTTGAGTTGCTGGAGCTAATGAAATACATTCACCATTATCGGTACTACCATCATCAATTACATATTGATAAACCTCAACAACCTCACAACCACTGAACTCATTGGTATCAAAACTCCAAGTTGTTCCTGTAACCGCAGCATCTCCTTGATAAGCTCCATCAATAAATATGGGTACAGTAGCGCCACTTATATTAGTTCCTGTTATACTTGTTTCTCCCAATGATATCGGGTCTAAAACGGGAGTAGCGGCCCCATTCTGATGGTATGGGTTTTTATTTCCACCATCTAAACATGCATAAGTCCTTCGTGATGGACACTTATTATTAGTAATATCACGAGTAACCACGTAGTAGTTTCCATCATCCCATGAATTACCTGTGCCATTATCGACACTCCATATATCAACACCTCCGGTGGCATTAATAATTACCGGATTACCAGTACCTGCAGCACTCGTAACGGCCAAATCACCATTACTATCATATACCGAAAATTCGATATCCGAACCTGCATCGGCTTGAAATGTACCATCAAATCCTTTACTACCATTAACAACATCAATAGTAAGCACTTCATTTGTTAAATTTTCAGTACAAAGTGCAGTCACCTGCTCTATATCGCAATCAGAATATGAAACTGACTCAGCAATATTTGGAACCACGCCATAATCGTCTTCATTTGAATTCTGAGCTGTTGCTTTAATATATAAATCAACAGGAAGGCCTGCTGCATATTCAGGTGTTACATCAATACTCCAACTACCCGAAGCAACTGTTCCTGTAGCACTAAATTCGGAATAACTAACACCATCCACACTATAGTATCCTGTAATTACCGTTCCATCATCTTCGGATGAAACACCGGCAATACTTGCAGATCCAGTGGTAGGAGTATTAATTGTTGGACAATCACTTCGAGGAGATATACGTTGGTTATCATCAATCTGCTCAACACTTGTTGGAGGAAATACGTTAATTAAATCCGTAACCATTTCTTCAGGTGTTCCATCACCATCAATACCTCCCCAATCAGATAAAGAGGCATTGTCTAAACCTTTATTAAAACCTGGGTTTGGATTCATAATAGTCGCACCAACCATTCGTAACGGTGTGGATGTTGTTATATGTCCCCCAGTAATGGTAGTCTCATCGAATGTTAACGATGTGATAGCACTCCACGGCAAATAAAAATCGTAAAAATATTCCTGTCCATCACAAGCTGCATCAGGATAATCCCATGCTACGGCTTTTTGCGCATAACTCTCATATTGGTATGTACCATCTTTTGCATCTACATTAGCCAAATCTACTGACGAACCTGAATGTACACCATCAATATTATAAATACCAACTCCAAAATTTGTAGCTAAATAAATTTCAACTTCAAAACCAGGATTATCTGATGTATAATTAGGATCTCCTGCCGATACACCAACGATGGCTGGGTCACCAAATTTTCCATCAATATCAATAAAAACACTATAACTTTTCGAATTAGGTGCGTAGCCCGCTAATCGGAAACGATATAACAAATATGGCCCACCTGCTGTATTCTGGTCAAAATACGTGTACATAGGTTCACCATACTCCCGAATATCATCAAAATCATTAAAAAAACAATTGGGACCGGGACCAGGATCTTCGGTTGGCTCCATCTGCACAACTGCGAATGGTACGTAAGGTATCTCACTTTGCTGATTGCTGAATTTGTCAGCAGAGCTAAAACCTGTTGTAGTCTTAGAAATAAATCCATCATTATTAGGATCTAAAACATTATTCCCAATGTTTTCAAAAATCATCCCAGGTGTTTGACCAAACATCCTAAAAATCAATATAAAAGAAAACAGAATTAAAACTTTAATTTTATTGAAAGTAAAAGTAGACCTATTTTTCATTGAATAGTATTAAAGTAAATAAAATCAACCTTTGATACGATGACATATCTACCTTGTTACATACTTGTGGTAAGCAAAAGGTGAACATAGCCCATAAATAGCACGAATCTACATTTACTCCGGATGAAGATTGATTATAGTTTGACAAAAGAATTTAAAATTAATTTGCCCCATTAACTAAGTTTAATAACTATAGAATAATGGTTAAACAAAATGCAAAACAAGAGTCTTTCTCTCGTCTTTAAATTGAAAAGCTTATTTTTGCACAAAAGAACGACATAAGATGCAATTCAACGATACTATTTGTGCCATATCCACCGCCCAAGGAATGGGTGCCATTGCGGTAATACGACTTTCCGGTGAACAATCATTTAGCATATGTGATTCCATATTTGAATCCTCTACAAAAGGTAAACGAATAGTTGAACAGAAGGCTAATTCCGTACATTTTGGCTCTATCGTTGAAAATGAAACACATATTGATGAAGTATTAATTAGCATTTTTAAAAATCCTCATTCTTTTACTGGTGAAGATATTGCTGAAATAGCCTGTCACGGATCTCCGTACATACAGCAACAAATACTTCAATTATTGATTAAAAACGGTGCTCGTCTGGCAACACCGGGAGAGTTTACCCAAAGGGCATTCCTTAATGGGAAAATGGACCTCTCACAAGCAGAAGCTGTTGCCGATTTAATTGCATCGCAGAGTGAAGCCGCCCGCCGAGTTGCACTTCAACAGATGCGTGGTGGTTTCTCCAATGAACTTATTAATCTGAGGGCCCAGCTACTCCATTTTATTACACTCGTTGAATTGGAACTTGATTTCAGTGAAGAAGATGTTGAATTTGCTAATCGATCGGAACTAAGTGCATTGGTTGATGAAATTGAACAACTAATAGCTAAGCTGTGTAAGTCTTTCTCCTTGGGTAATGCTATTAAAAATGGCATTCCGGTAGCCATTGTCGGCCATACCAATGCCGGTAAATCCACACTTTTAAATACACTTCTACAAGACGACAGGGCTATAGTATCAGATATTCACGGCACAACACGTGATGTGATAGAGGACACAATTAATATTGAAGGCATCAGTTTTCGTTTTATCGATACCGCAGGTATACGTACAACAGCTGATAAAATTGAAAGCCTGGGAATAGAACGAACTTACAATAAAATAAGTAAAGCGCAAATAGTGCTCTTAATGCTTGATGTAAATGATCCGGATGAGAAAATACATGAAGCCATTTCAAATGTTAAGGATCGCATAACGGATGATCAACAACAGCTTATTGTAGTGATAAACAAAACTGATTTAATTGAAGATATTGTTGTCGATAATCGCTTTAATCAATCTTCATTTCGCGAATTAAGTGGTACTGATTCAATAGTACCAATCTCTGCCAAACAACAACAAAATATTGAAGTCTTAACTTCTGAACTTCTTAAAACGGTTAACCTAACAGCGCTTGACAACGATGAAGTCATTGTGACCAATGCACGTCACTACGAAGCTCTTCAAAAATCACTTGAAGCAATAATGCGGGTATCTGAAGGATTAAAAACAGGACTTTCAGGTGATTTACTATCCCAGGACATTAGGGAAGTTTTACATTACCTGGGTGAAATAACAGGCCATATCAATACCGATGAAGTATTGGGAAATATCTTTAAGAACTTTTGTATCGGTAAATAACAAATCCTGATTTATGACAAAAGAGCCTGTTTAGCCGTTTTATTATACTATTAAGACAGTGATAATTATTTAATTGTCAAAGATAAATGACATTTAAGAATGCGCCTACATAAAGGTAAATTGTATTTAGTATTGCGATTATAAATTAAGA
Organism: uncultured Carboxylicivirga sp.; assembly: GCA_947503525.1. GTDB lineage: Bacteria > Bacteroidota > Bacteroidia > Bacteroidales > Marinilabiliaceae > Carboxylicivirga. Next base: position 8,996 of record CANNEA010000004.1, read on the forward strand.
ACCATTGTCTTAAAGTACAAATTCAAATAATATCATTGCTGATAAAAGTTCTAATGCGCTTAAATAAAAGGTTATAGTTCAGTCAATAGTCAAACTTTCAATTGACTTAATACATGTAATAAAAAAGAATGTACTGGCAAACAACTTTTTATAAGTTACAGTAAACTAATTTATTCCAAAAGAACAATTGAATATTCTTAAAATATATCGTAACTTTTTTTTGTTCTTATAAATGGTTTACAACCATGCCCTGATTAATAGCATGCTACGTACTATTCTTTTAATATTATAGTTCATTACCTGATGGAAGAAGTTGAAAGTTTAAGGTTGACAAAAGAGGTAAAACAAGCAATTACTATTGCACAATCGATAGCTAAAGAGTTTTCAAATGAGAACTTTTCATCTGCACATTTATTAAAGGCTATACTTCATAAAGAGATTGATTTAATTTCATTTCTTGAAACCATTGGTAAGGACAATTATTATATGGAAGAATGGGCCGAAGTACGAATCGAAGCCTATCCGAAATCATCTCGCATACCTGATAAACCCTTGGCTGATAAAGAAGCCCAAGCTGTATTTCTTGAAGCTGAGAACATCAGTCTGAAGTTATCTAAAGATGTCATTGATCCAATTTGTTTATTGGTCGCCTTAAGTACTCCAGGTGTAGGCTTTTCATATGAACAACTAAAATCATTTAATCTTACATCACAGGAAATCCTGAATTCAATTATTGAAAAAGACGAGCTACATGATGCCCTTGGAAAATCTACAAAAACTGAAACAGAAAAAACCAAGAAGAAAAATCAAAATGCTATACTAAAATACTGCAGTGATTTAAGTGCCATGGCGCGACAGGATCTATTAGATCCAGTAATTGGCAGAGATAAGGAACATCGCATGATGGCCGAAATACTTGGTAGAAGAACAAAACCAAATGTAATTATTATAGGAGAACCTGGCACAGGCAAAACCTCTCTTGTTATGGGCTTTGCTCAACATATATCTGAGAATAGAGTATCAAAGAATCTGATTGATACCCACATTTTTGAATTGGATTTTGGAGCATTGATTGCCGGTGCCTCATATAAAGGAGAAGTTGAGGAACGTTTTAAGAATATTATATTGGAAATTAGTCAATTTGATAAGGCCATTCTCTTTGTCGACGATATCCATAGGGTATTAGATAAACAAGGTGGTGCCACAGGCGTTGTAAACCTTCTAAAACCAGAACTGGATAAAGGCACTTTAACCCTGATAGGAACAACATCAATAGATAACTACACTAAATTTGTAGAATCTGATGATTCATTTGGTCCAAGGTTTGAAATTATAAAATTGGAAGAACCTGGTAAAGAACTTACAATCCGCATCTTAAATCACATACTCCCGACTTATTCTAAACATCATAACGTTTCAGTAGATAATGATGTAATAAAAGAGGCCGTTCGTCTAGCTCAACGATATCTTAAAGAAAGATGTTTACCAGACTCAGCCATTGACCTGGTAGACAGGGGTATGTCCGTTGTACGTTTTACTAAAGACACTTCTGAAAAGGAAGTACAGGAATTGATAAGTAAACTGGAGAAAATATCAAACAACAACACAGATCTGCCAGAAGATGTGCTTATTAAAGAAATGAAATGGTTCCATCTGCAAATAAAGGAAAAAGTAAGTCCTCTCCTATTTCTGAAATTAGAACATGAATTGAGTATCGAAGAAGTTGAAGACTCAAAAGAACTTTTTCAATCGCTTACTACTCTTTTAAACCAATTAAAAGAACTTAGTGTAAATCTGAGTAATTCATTAACTAAATCAGACTTAGCTGCAGTAGTGGCACATAAAACTGGTGTCCCAATCGGGAAAGTCCAAACTCAGGAAAGGGAACGTCTACTTAATACAGAATTGCACCTCATGGAACGCGTCGTGGGACAGGATCATGCAATTACAAGTATAGCTGAGGCTATACGTGAATCTCGCTCAGGACTTAGTAAACCTGGACAGCCAATTGGTTCGTTCTTCTTTCTTGGGCCAACAGGAACAGGAAAAACAGAATTAGCAAAAACTTTAGCAGAATTTCTATTTAATGATGAAAATTCCCTTTTACGCTTCGATATGTCGGAATTTAAGGAAGAACATTCTGCCGCATTATTATATGGAGCGCCCCCTGGATATGTGGGTTACGAAGAAGGTGGACTTCTTGTAAATAAAATTAGACAAAAGCCATATTCCATAGTTTTGTTCGATGAAATTGAAAAAGCACATGTATCGGTATTCGATATTTTTCTGCAGATATTGGATGAAGGTAAATTGCATGATCGTTTGGGAAAAGTGGGTGATTTTTCAAATGCTGTAATTCTATTTACTTCTAACATAGGAAGTGCACATATTAGCGAAGTCTTTGCTAAAGGAAAAATTCCACAATCGAATGAACTGTCCGAAATTATGGAGGCCTATTTCAGACCTGAGTTTCTTGGAAGATTAACTGAGATTGTTCCCTTTGCGCCAATTAGCGAAGAGAATATTGTGAAAATATTTGAAATACACCTCAAGAGCTTATTCAAGTCTCTGGATACCCTCGGTATCACATTGCAGATTGAGCAGGCTGCTAAAGAAGAACTTGCGAAATCCGGTTTTACCCCAAAATATGGAGCCAGACCTCTATTGGGTGTTATCAGAAATAAATTAAGACGCCCTATGTCAAAAATGATTCTCTCTGGAGAAATAGAAAGAGGTAGTATAATATCTCTGAGTATGGACAAAAACAATAAACTTATTTGGAAGAAATAAAAACAATTAAACCATAAACACAAAGTTATGCAAGAATATGGAATAGGTGGTCAGGAAGTGAAAGGCGATGCCAACGAAGCAATTGCTGACATACCACAAAACAGAACTTTAATGGTCGAAAAATTAACAGCTGATGCACCAATCAAACCCGAAATTGTAAGCAATCTAAAGAATGTTGACGAAATTTTCGAGCATTTCAAACCAGAAATTGAGGTGGAATTTGAAGATGAAGATGGAGGTAGTAAGGAAGAAACACTGCACTTTAAAGGCCTCTCTGACTTTGGAATTAAAGGAATTACTAAACAAAGTGAATTCTTACAAGGACTAGCCGATCAAAAAGAACAATATTTCAAAGTGATAAAACAGCTTAAAAGTAATAAGCTACTTCGAAAGGCGCTTGAGGATCAAGAGACAAAGGAGGCTCTTCTTCATTCAATGTATGCCCTAATAAAAGAGATTGAAGAATCCTAATAGCTGATTCATAAGCTAAACTATTCAATATTAATAAAAAAGAATACAATGGCAAACCAAGATACACAAGATCAAAGTCTGGAGAAATACAAAGAGAAAGTAAAAGAAGGAGTTAGTAAGGTTGAGAACTCCTCGAAATTGCTTGAAACAAGCATTGATGGACTTGCTAAAGTTGGAGGATTCGACCTGTTGGAAATGGCCTTTGAAGGCGTTCAGAACATGAATCCCGAAAGAAAGGCACGAAAGAACATTTTCATGACTGACTCATCAAAAAAAGTAGAACGCGAATCTCTGAAAAACACCCTTGAATTATGGGCTAGTGTGCTATCTTCTTCCGAAAACATTTCTGAAATGGTTGCACAGAGCGAAAATAGTGCTATTCGTGCGGAAGAAACCTTGAAGAGAAATTTGAAGAAAGCTATAGACCAAACCAAAGAATTAGAAAAATCATATCGAACGGTAGCACTCTTTTTTAAGAATGCAGAAAGTGATAAAATAAAGAATATCACCTTTATGAATGCTGAATTGGAGCAACTAAATGATTTGGATGACACTCGATTTATTGATAAAGTTCAAGAAGAATTAGTAGCCAACTACGATCGATTGGATTTACGTGACAACTATAGTTTACTTGTTGTTCCAGGTTACCTTGGCTCCAATAAAGTAGTTGAAAAATGGGCAAAAATAGCGCATGACAATAAGGCGATGTTAATAACAGATTTTGAACATCTGGATAATCCGGATGATGTTATGGAAATGTTTGAAGCAGCCAACCTTACTGGAGGAGACATGTATCGATCTAATATTATGATGGCCTGTAACTGGCTGGTTGGCAGAGAGAGTTACGAGGACGTTGGTGAAAAGGAAGAACTTTATGTTCCTCCATCAGGAGCATTAGCCGGTTCCATCTACAACACTTTAATGTCGCAGGTAGCTGCCGGCAAAAAGCACGGTGGTATTAACGAAGTGGATGGTGTAACTTTTGATCTTAAAAAAAGTGAAATATCCAGTCTTGAGAAACTAGGTTTAGTTCCTATGGTTAATGAATATGGAAAAGTTATGGCATTCTCGGCCAAAACTCTTTTTAACGGTGATAATCTTGGGCTACAAACCTATTCTGTTGTGCGGGTTTTTGATTATGTAACTAAGGTTCTAATGGATTTTCTGAATCGCAGAGCCTTTGAAAATTTTGACTTTGTTGCGCAAAAAGAGCTTAAGGGGCAAATTGGAAAATTCCTTAACAGCATTACCGGGCCGGGTAAATTAATAGAGACTTTTAACATAAGACGTTTAGAACAGGATCCTAATCAGAAAGATCGTGTCTACCTTGATATTCATATGACCCCATATTTCCCAGCTAAGAATTTCCTTATTAAAATGGATGGCCAAAAAGGAGATGACGGTACCGAATGGAGTTCTGAATATGCTCAGGATTAAAAATAAGTATTTGTAATTAAATTTCAATTATAACTTATAAATCGAATTATTATGTCAACAGTAATTAAATGCGAAATTGATGGTATTACTGATCAATTAGAGTTAGAAGGTGGTTTAAGTTTTGGCTATGATTCAAGTGCCAATGTATCCAACCCTACACAAAAAATTACATTTGGTCCTGTAAGTGTATCCCCATTCTCATTCTCAATTTTAGAACCAAAACCTGATGCGGTTAAAGCTTTAATAAAGTGGTTGGTTTCTCATGAGATAAAAAGCAAAGTGTCTTTTATCATTAAAGATCAAGAACTAGACGGCAATTCTAGAGATCTAACTCTAGAAAAAGTATGTTTGGAGTCCTACAACGAGTCCATTTCAGAATATGGATCGCAAATCTCACTTTCAATAGTCGGACAAAAAGTGACTGTTGATACAATACCAGTAGATCAAACTCAACAGCGGTAGCTAACAATTATATTCAGCTGTGATTAATAATTAGAACTCAAGGCATTAAGTTTAAAACTATCATGGGAGGTATACTTCCTCCCATGAGGATGTTTTCATCAATCGTTATTCTAAGCAAATGGTTTTAACAGGACGATTACATATTGAAGGTCATGAAACTGAAGATGAAGGTATTCCTTTGCTGACTTGTGATTATAGTTTCTCACAAGATATAGATCAACGTGGTTTACCAAAATCACAAGTACAAGGTGGTGTCATTAATATGTCTTTTAGTAGTATTGATGATGAGGAAATTATGTATTGGATGATCTATTCAAATGCTGATAAAAATGGTAGGATAGTCTTTTCTGGTGGGGAAGATGAAAAAATATTTAAAGAATTGGAATTTAGAGATGCCAGATGTATTTACTACCGAGAGACATTTACTCGTGATGTGGAAATGGTTGAAGAAATAAGCATATCTGCACGTGAGATTTCATTATCAGGTGTAAATCATATGAACACCTGGACCAAATATGACAATGGCTAATAAGTGCGCTAAGTAAACCATTACTTTGATCTATTCAAGCGGAAATATTATTAATCTTTTAATCAGACCTTATGGCACTCACATCAGCAGTTCGCATTGAGATTGACGGGCAAGAAATAATGGATTTCACATCTTTGTCCATTAATCAAAATATGAAGGGAGTTCATGAATTTCAGGTGTGCTGCCGCATGGATACATTTGAAGAGCCTGATACCTTTATTATGGACCAATCCAAGAAGCATATTGGTTCAAATATGGTTATTGCCATTGACAATTACAAAGTAGGCAGTGATGAGAGTGAACAGGGGCTTTTTTTTAAGGGCATTATCCACTCAATAAGAGCGATTAAATCAGACTTAACAAACGAGGACCAGATTATACTCTCCGGATTTAGTCCAGATATTCTGCTCAACGACCATGCAGGCTGTCGATCATTTGAAAACAAAAGTCTTAAACAAATTGTAGATGAAGTATTACAACCCTATCCCCGGGATGTATTAAAAACAAATGTCAACCCAAATTACAAGGAACAAATTCTCTATTGTGTACAGTACCAGGAAAACACTCTTGAGTTTCTCCAACGGTTGGCTGCCCGTTATGGCGAATGGATGTATTATAACGGCAGTGAACTGGTATTTGGTGCCTTAAAAAGCAAGCAAGAAGAGCTGATACTGGACGAAGATTTGAATAACTTCAATTACTCATTAAACCTGAAAGCACCCGGCATTAAATATGTCAGTTACGACTATTTGAATGCTGAACGTTATGAAGCAAATAGTGATGACGAGAGTGGTAAGAACCAACAAAATGAACCGGGTAAATATGCCCATGATCAGTCGGCAAAAAAGTATACATCAGCAGCGGTAGTGAATTATCCTCATCTGAATATTGAAGGCGGCAATTACGCTAAAGCTCAGAAAAAAGCACTCGAACTGGAGACTTCTTCAATCTCTTTGGGGATGTCGACTATTGAAGGTCAAAGCGAAAACATGAAACTCTTACCTGGAAGCGAGGTAACAATTAAAGCCTTGAAGTACGAAGGACAGGGCGAAGTGGATTACGGACAGTATATCATTAAGTCGGTTCAACACCATTGTGATAACTTACATAACTACCATAATTCATTCACTGCCATTCCTGCCGAAGCCAAAGTACCGGATTATACCAATCCCAATGCCATAACACATAGTGCAGCACAAAGTGCAATAGTTATGGATAACAATGACCCTGAGCAGCTAGGCCGCATACGGGTACAATTTTTCTGGCAAAAAAACAAAAGCATGAGCCCTTGGCTCAGATTGGTGACACCCTATTCAGGGGCTGAACGCGGATTTTATTTTATACCAGAGATTGATGATGAAGTATTAGTTGGCTTTGAAGGTGGTGATACCGAACGGCCCTTTGTAATGGGCAGTTTATATCACGGAAAGCATAAACCAGCAGGTAACTTTATCGAAGATAACAACTCCTTTAAGGGCATTGTCACGCAAAGTAACCTAAAGATAGAGTTTGATGATGATAAAAAGGTAACCACCATTGAAACACCAGGCGGTAATACCGTAGTGCTAAGCGATGATGATAAGTCAATACTGCTAAAAGACCAAAACCAGAACATCGTTAAACTCAATTCAAGTGGCATCAGTATGGACAGTATGGAGGATATCAAAATCACCTCTAAAGCTAAGGTGATTATTGATGGCACAGCCGGTGTCGACATCAAATCCACCGCCGATACTAAGGTATCTGGTCTGAACATTAAGCTAAACGCCAATGCAACAATTGCAGCTAAAGGTAATGCGAGTGCCGAACTTTCATCCGTGGGTAATACAACCGTTAAAGGCACGATGGTAATGATTAATTAATAATTCATCATTGATAATAAATAATTACAAATGGTCATTATTATACCAGACAAAAAAGATTTGTTCATGCCGGCCTCAGGTGGAATTGAAGCTGATATGCTGGAAAAATTTAGTAAGACCGGGAAGCTGAGAACTTGTTCGAATATCGCCCGGCCGCACTTAATATTTCCAAATATTAGGGATAATTTCACTTGCAGCCTTGACTTTCTTTGTTTCCGTTTCTTGGGTCAAGACAAGAAATGAATTGAAAATCGGCGCAGCCAAAAGCCTTGCGACTTGAGCGACATTTAGATAGTTGGATAGTGGAGGTAAAAAGTGACCAATCAGATAAATAATTATAAAGATGGGACAACCAGCAGCACGATTAACAGATATGCACACCTGCCCGATGCAGACACCAGCTTTCCCCTCACCCATACCGCATGTGGGAGGCCCAATTGCAGGACCAGGAAAACCAAGCGTATTGATTGGTAAAATGCCAGCGGCAGTTATGGGAGATATGTGTACTTGTACCGGACCACCTGATTCAATTATTAAAGGTTCTGCCTCAGTGTTAATTGGAGGTATGCCTGCTGCCCGAATGGGTGACTCCACAGCGCATGGAGGAGTCATTGCACTTGGATGTCCTACTGTATTGATTGGTGGGTGAAAAGTTTAAAAACCGTACTTCATATTATAAGTTAACACTAACTAACTTAGGTCATTCTTTAGTATCACAATATAACATTCTGAAATTTAGCAGTAAAGATCTGATTTAATAATCATTAATAGGATCCCCAATAACATTAAAACAACTAAGATCTGCAGAATTGACAACCAATTCGATCATAAAAATATTCCTTTTTATTTAGCCACCGTAAAACTTCTGTTAGGGTAATTAAATCACGTTTCTTACCAAAAGCTTTTCTACTCCGGATCGTTAAAACATCAAATCCCCAATCAATATCTTCGTTGTCCATTCTTTTCATACGATCTTGGATGTTCCTATAAGTTGTAACGGAATTTCCATTTGCATTTGCATGTTTCCCTTGGAATTTTGAAAGAATTGTATTAAACGGCTTGGTTGTTGAATAATCTAATACTCGCCATTCCCCTTCAGATCTATCAACACTTAACATTCGCTTAGCAAACCTATCAACCTCCGTCCAATATGTAGATTTACCATGTGGACTGCCATATACTAAAGTTGGTTGCCACCTAAGCGATTCGTTTATTGATCCATTACTTTCTGACCCGTGTGCTTGAATAACCAAATATTTAGCCTTTGGATTATGACGAAAAAGATGCCAATGTTCAGTTGACTCAAGTCTATATCCATGTTTGGCTCTTGCTTCTGTTCCAAATAATGAAATTCCTAATCTTGACATATCTTAAATTTATATATTACACAAACTGCATAAAAATTGCTCCATTCAATTCAATATTGATTACATCAAAAAACAAATTTCACTAAAAACTCTCCTCCTCTTCTTCAACAACACCAGGCACTATAATCTCCTGCCCAATTACAATTAAGTCGGGGTTGGAAATATTATTAAGTTTAATCAGCTCTTTTATATCAACACCATAATGTTTAGCTATAAGAGATAAGGATTCACCGTTTTTTACGACATGGATAATTGGCTTTGGTTCTTTTGGTTCTATAGCCTCAATGGATTCTGCTGTTGTGTTTTCCTTAGCATACTCGCCTGTATAAGCCGATTGGTGTGGGTCTGGTATATCCTTCTCAGAGCTGCAGGCCACAGCCATAAAAACCACCAAAAATAGTAGTATTAGCTTCATCTCATAACTATTAGAAGTTTCTGTTTTACAAGTTCACAATTTAAGACATATCAAACTGTATGTCAAGATTTTTACAAAGCAATTGTCATAAAATCAAATTCATCAGGAAGTCTTCAAATTTAACTTATGAAACAACGGAAGGGCCAGACATTCACGGCTCTTTCTTCCAACTTAATCAATAAGTCCTCTTTTAAATACTGCAGTTCTTCTTCTTTATAGTTCGATTTCCTATTATCAAGTTTTATGTGAATATCGATGCATGCAATAAAACCCTGCTTTTTACTTGGTCCGTTCATTAAGCCCTTGTTTACTACTGTACTTTCCAATGCTTCACCAAAATGTTCATAACAGAGTGCTATAATATCTTCGGCAGTAACTATCCTGTCATGCGAAAGCAGGCTCTTACGGTACGTGTGTAAGCGCTCTTCGGTATCCTTACGTTCACGGCCTCCAGTGCTTGGGCTAATTAAGATAACACTGTCGGAGTCAAGATCACTTCCTTCATAAATATTCAGTGCATTGCCAGCCTTTATATTATTGGCAAACACACCTTGCGTAGACCAAAACTCCACAAATACCAAATCATCATCGGGCTGTGCTTTTAGCATTAAATACGATGTTTTTTCCTTTTCCACCTGATTATCCTCCAATCGTTGCTCAAGACGAGCAATAGTTTGCTTAAGCTCACGAAGATGGGATGAAATCATATCCGAGCCCAATACGGCAAAAGCAGCACTTTCATCTCGTAACAATTCCAAGAGATAATTCAGTACCTCGCGTGCATTACGCGAATCAAATCGCCCCACTCCACCATGTCTTAGTATATACGCCCCCTTTTCCATATTACCTATACTGCTAAAGGACTGTTTTGTAAACACCTTGCCTTCGCTATTAGTTACCATATTCATGTCCAGGAAGGTATCTTTTGTCAGCAAGGGAATAATGTTAATTTGCTCACGTGAGGTTTGGGTGAAACTATTGAGTTGACGATTAATAACCGGGAAGCAATTTATGAAACAGTAAACATCCTCAAGAGCACTGGAAGGAATATGTTCGGGTAACTCCACCCTTAACCATAATAAAGGTTGATCTAATTCCTCCAAGACATCCTTTTTAAACACTTCATCAAAATCATCCGGATAACTCTTAAAAACTTGTGAAAGTTCCGTCTTAATACTTCCGTTACTAATGGTATAAAAGTGCTTTCGATAATAACGGTTGACATGACTACAGATCTTGGCGATTACATCCATATCCTGCATCAACAAGTTATCCAGCTGATTACGTGTAGTTGTATTCTGGTCTTCAAAGCCATTAACAAAAGGAATTTTAAGCTCCGTAGTGAACCAGCTACTTCGCATAAGTGACTGGTAAAAAGCTTCGGAATATTGTTGATTACGTATATCGAAATATAAACTGAGCCCTTCCAAGGATTCCAGCACACTACTAAGCTCCATCCCTATCCAAAAAGTAGATTGAGGCAAGCCATTACCATTTGAAGTAGCCACTAGGTCCTTAAAGTTCTCCTCTTTCAGTTCAAATAGTTTATTTCCGGAAGCCTGGTACTTAACCCGCCCATCAAATAATTTAAATGAAGTTGTAGGTGTAAAAAAAACTGTTTTGTCCTCCGTCTTTGAATGATTCTCTGCCAAAGCCTTCTTCTTGTATAAGTAAAATTGATAGAGAGGATCGATTGTAAACTGCGATTGTACCGGTTTGGCCTGCATTAAAGCATGAGCCGGGAAAGGTCCAACAATCGGTTCAGGGGTTAATAGCTCCACTAATTTTTCAACTACTCTTGATTCGGTGCCTGCAATTTCTTCTGATACTTTTTCTAATTCTTCAGCTAAGCTACCTATAAGCATTCCCACAAATGGATCAAACGCACTTTCTGTCTGCGTATCTTGATAACCCCACAAACGCGATGCATTCTTTATCATCCGGCTCTTGATCTTTTCCTTGCTTTCTTGCATCACAGCGACATTTAAAACTATAAAGTATATGATAAGGGGCCTATATAAAACTGCTCGGTAAAGGAAAAAGCTTCATTAGTTCTAAGAAGGGCACCTTTAACATGCAGGTTTATCCGACTTTTTGTTCGCCTATTCCCAATTTGAGAATCCACTTGTTCTATTTGAATATCTACACGTGAAATATTTAGACGAGGCTCGTAAGTTTCTATCGTATTTTGTATCGATTTTCGGAGTTGCTCCTTATATAATTGAGTATTGGATATGTTTTCAAAATCGTGTTCCCATATCTCACAACCAAAAGTTTCGTCAGACTTACATTCCCCAAAGTGAGTGATACTAATTAAACGAAGCATTGAAGCAACAGACTCACCCAGCTCACACCGCGGATGATCCTGCTTTTCAATAATGCTACTAAATCGAAACGGTATGTGATAATACTCCATCATATTTTTTGGAAAAAAGTCTTAATGTTCATATAAGTTCTGATGCTACAATTTCATCGAGACAGCTTCTTTACTAATCCAAGCTATCTTCTGACTCATTCGTTTTCGCAACCTGCCTTTGTTTCCTTTTACTTAACTTTAAAGTTTTATTTAATTCTGAAATTTCTTCGTCTTTGTCCAGAATGGTTTTATGGGTCTTTTTTAAGCTCTCATAGGTCGCAACAATATTTTTGTTCATTCCAGATCTCCACACTGTATCACTATTTATGTATTGCTCCATCTCAACAAGTAAGGAAACTATTTTAGCGTTTAACATGTCGATGTCTTCATCTTCTTTCTCAAAGTCAGAGAATAATTTCTGAACTGAATCCATGCGATAAACAAAGAACTCCTCGTGCGACTTGACAGCCTGCTTGATCATCTGCAATTCTTCATTGGATTCTTTCGATTCTTTGGCAGGTAAACTTAAGGTGAAATAGAAAGGAATCAATACGATTATAATCCCCAGTATGAACAATGCTAAAAAGCGTATGTACAAAACTTTTCTTTCTTTTTTATTCTCGGGTTCCATGGTGTAAGTATATGATGTAAATAATGATAAATATTAATCAGCTAAAAAACTTTTCTTTCCGGGTTGTTCCTTCACAAATATTCCAGTTTCCTTTCTTTTCCCTATATATTCGAGGGCACTAAGTTTTGAGAATAATGCGCCACTCACCACAGTAAAGTCATCTATACGTTTTATCATTTCGTGGATTTGAGAATGTTTATATTGAAAGTCAACTAATTGCTCCAGTACATTTTCCAATTCTCCCTGATTAAGCTGGCACCATTCTGATAAATAATTCAGCAGTTCTTCTTTAGCAGCTCCCATATTGGAATCAATGGTGTTTTTCATCACTCGGGCAAGGCTTCCTATTTTCTCAAACATTTCAATTGGTGCCTGACTGTTAGTAATTTTACGGAAGTTTATCAAATTCGAACTTAAAAAATGCAGTACACTTTCTGCCAAAACCTTAATAGTTTGAGCTAATTCATAGCTTTGATCCTTCTCTTTTGTCTTTTTTATGATATTCACCGAATCAATCTCCATTTGACTCAAAAAACGATCATAAGCATGATGTAGATCCCTCAATTTGGAAAGGCTTTGTACTGAACAACACGCCGGTATATAATTCGCTACTAATTCGGCTCCCGTATTGGCTAGTTTCACTTTACCTATGGTTAGGAAATTTGGTCCTAATTCTGTATTTGCTAATTCATTTTCCTTAATTACATTAACACTAATCCGAGGAAGAGTAAAAGGATATCGTGGAGGTTCCTCGGATTCATCACATTCTCCAACAGGCATCCTCTTATACGGTTCAATCGATATTACAAGGTCAAATAAGCCATCATAGCTCAATTCTCCTTCTGGCAAAAGAATAGAATATTCCTTGGCATAAAGGCTATTGTCAGAAATTTCAATACGTGCTCCACTTCTCGTAATCGCCCTGCAAGTCTTAATTTTAACCTTAACACGATCCTGATTATCTGTAAGTAAATCGACATGTAAAGAATTTATTTCTCCATTAATTGGTGGTAATAAACCGTAATTGTACTCGTTAAGTGTACTAGCAATTACATCCTGGATTCGTTCATTTAAAACATTCTCAATAGTAATGAAATGATCTTTAGTAATTTTCATTCCATCTACCCAGTTCACCGGCAAATAGTGCATTGGATTCATAAGCTTCAGTTTATTAAGATTGATTTACCCTTTGACAGACAATAACACTATTCTCTTTAACTCCATTATCTTTTATAGCACTTTCATAGTCGAGATATTTTTTTCCTTGATACCATTTAGGCTTAACATAAAACAACCAGTGACATGCCGAAGTACCATTTATAGAATATTCAATAGGTGTGTCTGGATGCCGATCGTTATAATCATTTATAAAATAATAAAACAAACGCCCAAGCGACATAAACACAGGTGCTTTTGCTCTGAAAACCGTTCGTTCAGTTTCATTCGTCGTCTTTAAAAATTCGAATGCAATAACCACCAATGAATTCATTTCCTCATCTGTAGGAGGATCTATTGGTTCATCAATAGGATATCTCCAGCTTTTAAACTGTTTGATTGGTAAGCTAATGTACGCCTTCCATGATTGACTAAATAATAAAGGAACAAAAAACCATATTAAGCCACTTAACATTATTAATGGATAAGCTGTCAACTGAGATAAATCAAGTAACAGTAGCATTAAAGCTCCACCAAGACAAAGCATTGAAATGCTATATAAAAATTGCATCGCTAAAGGCGATGACTTAAACCATGGCAAATATTTAATCAATAAGCGATTGTGTAAAATACCTAAAACTAAAAGCAAAACCTGAATACATATAAAAATGATTAAGGTAAAACCTCTTAGCCCCAAGTAACCAATTACAGGTACAAGCCCAATAATTAAGGCAATTATCACTCCATAGAATATGTTGATTTTTCTATTTAGTTTAGCTTCTTTTGTTTTGTTTTCTACTATAACATATAATACAATGGCTAGTATCGCTGATAAAATGTAATATTTAATGTATTCGCTTTGCATTTGTCTAGCTTATTTGAATATCTATAAAATGATTAAATAGCGGTGTTATATCCCAGTATGGTTGTTGATCTATCATCTTCCAGGGCAAAGCTTGTTGCTTCTTTTGGGATGTTAATAGTACTAATGGCTGTATATTCCATAGGGACAAAAAACTTATAAAAACACTCCAAAAAGTAAGCTATCGACCCCTTATCTAAATAGTTTTCCAAGGATGTATTTTTAAGAGGTCCAATCTCAAACTTCAGAGTTGGTCCCCATACCTTATCTCTTGACAATACAAAATCTACTCCTAATTTACCCTGACCAAGTACACTTAATAAATTGGCATTAGAATCAGTCCCATATTCACCCCAACTTTTAGTAACAGTTACTTGTTCCTCAAGTATGATTTCCAATATCCGTGCAATTCGATCTGGAAATCCAACAATTTTATGCGCAAAATGGAGAATCAGGATCATTCTGGAAACAAATTTCTCAGGTAAAGATTTGTCCAAATTCCAGAACTGAGGATATATCTCATCAAATAAACTCTCACTATAATGTTTAAGAATACTTCTTTCTTCAAGCTCTATTGCTACGCGTTGCAAGAACAACTCATTCTCAAAAGGCATAAAGAAACGTCGAGCTTGCTTCTCTTCATTTTTTTGTTTTTTCGATTGGTGTGCCATTTCACTTCCCCTATTGCTTGTTTCGGCGGGTGGTTCATGAAATAATCCTTCGGGCAAGGTATCATAAATCCCATCTCTATTTAAAAATACAGAAAGCACATCTTCACCGTTGTTTAACTGTTTGACTTCTGAATAAGATAAATCACGCTTAAAACGACGTTTAAATCCACCATTCATCTGAACAACAACTTCATAATCTTTAACCCCATTATCAATAATATCAGCAATAATAGCCTCCGCTTTTATATCCTCTCGAAGGTCATTAATTATTGATGTTATCTTTTGAAGCTTACTCATTTCCAATTTGTAGTTTAATACAATAATATTCTCTTTATAAATAATATTCTCTTTATAAATAATATTTACTTAAAGCTTATATCCGTACCACATCCCTTTTTTATTTTTTGGAGAATGAGATACAAATAACATCCCATTCGCAAAAGACAGGGAATATCCAAAGTCACCTGAACTTACAATATGAGATTTAATAAACTGACCTTCTTTATCATATACATATATGGTTTTAGCCTCCGAATCCCATGTATAAATATTACTCTTATCATCTATAGCTACAGTTGCTCCACCTTGTCTGTTTCCTTTACCACACTTCAAACCAGAGAGTGTTTTTACAAGTTCCCCATTCTTTAATTTGTGAATGAACAATGTACCATTATCAAAGACATATATATATTTACTCTTTGGTCCTAAAGCTAAAGATGCCTGCTTATTTTCATATAACTTATCAAATACAAGTTCATATGTTCCCGCATTTAAATCTATAATTTTAAATACCTGATTATCTGTCGTATTGAAGTAAAAGTTCTTATTTTTCTTACTATATACGATACCCCTCATATCCAAAGGCAATGGGAATTCCTGAAGAAATGTTCCATCATAGGAATAAGCAGAAATTTTACCCACCTTGGCGACTCCACCATTTACTGTATAGTATGCTTTACCATCATAGCAAATATGCATACAGTATGATTTTGGTTCTTCTTCAAACGACAAGATAGGCACAAGCTCTTGTCCAAACGATGAATTAATGCCTCCACAAATCAAAATTGCAATAAATAAATAAGTTCTCATAGTACTGAAATTTAAGTCGTTTATGAGTTACATTTTTCAAGTTATGAAATAAAAATTTTGAGTTCAACTATACCGCCATTAAAAACTATTAGCATAGTCTACATCATCACCTATATCAACCATAGAAACATAAAAATGCTGACGTCCTATTTAGATGAATAATACATGGTAATTAGACAAAACTAAATAACTACATCACTATAGTTTCTCACAAGCAAACACCTATTCTATTTTTTTCGTATATTACATATGATTATTTCGGAACCATAATATGCAGGGTCATTAATTATTAACCAATAATTTAATGTACCATTATGGAAAGAAGACAAACTACAGAAGTTAACGCAGGCTCTATGGCCGATATCGCGTTTTTATTATTAATCTTTTTCTTAGTATCAACAACAATGGATGCCGACAAAGGCATAGGAACCCTCTTACCTCCTTATGAGAAAGAACCTGATCCTGATAAATCGAAGAATGAAAGAAACGTTTTTGAAGTGCTGGTGAATGCCAATAATCAACTAATGGTTGAAAAACGTCTGATGGATATTTCAAATTTAACAGTAGCAACAAAGGAGTTTATCTTAAATCCTTTGAATGATCCAAACTTATCATCAAAGGAAACCAAAACCATTGACTTTTTTGGTTTAACAGATGTAAGTAAAGGTATTATTTCCTTACAAACAGCAAATGATACAGAATATCATGCTTATCTATTGGTGCAGAATGAAATAATTAGAGCCTTCAATGAAATGAGAAACGATCTGGCTAATAGTAAGTTTGGCAAAGAATATAGCAAATTGAAAAAAGCGGAGAAAGATGCTATTCGAAAAGTTTATCCTAAACTCATTTCAGAGGCCGAACCCGTGAAACTTAATATTAATTAGACCGTGAGCAAAACGAAAACTGGCTTGTCCGGTTTTCGTTTTTGATTAAAAACTTAAGCGATCAACATCCGCCATATCGTTAGCCATGACGGAATTGTGATAATACATATCACATAATTAATCAACATCATACTCCCTACTTCCTGAGCATTGCCACCATATTTGCGAATTTGCACAATTAACAGGGTTGCCGGGGCCACAGCAGCCTGCAAAACCAATAAATCTGCAATTAACGGATAGTTTTCAAGCCATTGAGTATAAAACAATAATGCAATAATAATTGCCGGCATTAGAAATAGTTTAATTCCTGCTACTTTTATAATATCCGCCAAAGGGGGCAAATGACGTACGGAAATAGATCCAAGTGTTGCTCCAAGCACAATGGTAGCAATTGGAATTGCCGCTTGCCCAAGAAAATCAATTGGGATCATTACAAATGAGGGTATATAAGGTGCAGCTCCAAGTAATACAATTAGGATTGAAGCTAAACTGGCTATCAATGGAGGATTAATCATTTCCTTTAACTTAATCTTCTCATTCTCTCCAGAAGTAACCATATATTTACCAACACTCCACAATGCTGTACTTACACCAAGAATAAACAAAAAGCAATAGGTTAGAAATTCATCCAGTTCTTCAGTAAATAATAAGGTAGCGATTGGAAGAACCATATAATTGGCATTCATAAATGAGGCCACAGCCATTATCGCCTTTTTTTGATTACGTTTTTTATAAAAGAAAAGTAGTGAAATCCCCAATGCCAATCCAATCATTGCAAAGGCAACCAAAGGCAATAACCACCAATACACAAAGCCGGATGGATTAAAACTGCTTATGATCTTAGAAAAAAACAGACACGGCAATAACACAACTATAGTGATGTGCGACATGCTCTGAATATCCAATTGCTTTATTACATTTCGACGAACCAATATTCCACTTGCTATTGCAATAAAGAAAATTGCTAAAACCGCTTTAAAAACAGGAATAAAAGTACTTGCAATCATAAACTCCCAAACATTAAATTAGAACAATTTGTCTACCCCAACAATTCAAAACGAGATAATAACTATGCTTGAAGGTAGCTTAGTGCTTTAGTGTTCAAAAATAAGGAATTATAGAAAGTATCACTGCATTTTACAAATTATTGAATTTTATAATGTAAATATTTCAAAGAACTAATTAAGAACATCCAGAGCTATTAATGCTATTTTTATAAGGCTCTAAATTAACACGCAGAAACACAATCAGCATCCTCAGTCTCGAAAAGCTGAGTACTTATCTTTTCATAATTCTTCCTCTTTTTAAGGCTGTACATAAGCGCGACAGGAATAGCTACAAAGGTGGGAACAGTTGACGCCAAAGGTTTTGGAGTACCTTTATAACTGTGAAGTGCAAAAGTTAATAGTATGGTTACTGCTGACGGAATAATTACTGAAGTTACAATGGCAATTTGTGTTTTCTTAATGTGAGTAGCTAAATATTCGCAACTTTTAAGCAGTCCTCCTCCTAAAAAGAAAGTATATATCCCCTGTTTAAATGCTGCCGCTGCAGGTAGTAGAATATCTGCTCCGCTAGAATAATTGATGATAAAAATAATAACTGACATAATAAGAGCACTAATTGCTCCTTTCTTTACATCAATAACTTTACTCAACTTCTCAATAATCAGTCTCACTAATTTCATGAAAAAATTATTACATATATTTCTTAAAACGATTGGCTTGTATTAAAATCCTTAAGCTGATTACGGACCTTAAAACTAACGAAGCCGTGTTGTCAAAAACAATGCCAATTATTGTCTTTATTGTCTTATATATAGAATATGAGTTTGATCATTTACACATAAAATGAGTAAGCAAAACTTATTTAAGACAAACTAAAATGGCTTATTCTCGTAAGACTCTAAACATTATTTACACAAAGAAACTTCAACTTCAAAAACCATTCTAAATGAGAATTATAATTATTCTTTGTATTACGGCTTGCATTAACGTATTAGCATTTGGACAAAAAGATAAATACCTCAAAGAAGTAGTATTAAAAGGTGATTACAGAACTAATTGTTTGGATATAAATAAAAATAACACCAAACTACTAATTGGTGGTGAAGATGAAAAAGTTAGAGTACTAGATTTAACATCCAGAAAAATTACTTTTGAAACGCAGGCGCATTATCAAGCTGTTGTTGAAGTTCGTTTCTCTACAATAGAAAATGGTTTTTATACTGTTGGTGATAAAAGTTTTAAGTATTGGATTGAAGGCAATGAGAAGCCAGTCAAAATATATACAGGAAGTCTTACATCAATAACTGATTGGGATTTAACTCCTGATGAAAATTACTTTGTAGCAGGTGCTTTTGAGAAAAAGTTCAGGCACTGGAATAAAGAAAATTTAAAAACTCCTTTAACCGTTGAAACTGATCAAAGTAAAAATGTGATATCCATTGCAATCAATAAAGAAAACAACTTGATTGCGAGTGGGTCGTACGACAAAACTATTGAATTATGGGAATTAGATAAGCCCCAAAAAGTGCTTAAAATTGATGCACATGCCATGCCAGTTTGCTGCCTGGATTTTGCCAATGATGGAAGCCAATTAATTTCTGCCTCACACGATGGAACGGCGAAATTATGGGATATTAACACTGGCGAAAACTTAAAGACCTATACAGGTCATCTGAAAGCCATAAGTAACATCGCAGTTAGCCCGAATGGTCATTATCTGTTGACTGCTTCTTATGATAATTCCATTAACATTTACTCTATAGCAACAGGAGATTTGATTTATAAATACAAACATCATAAAGCCCCTGTGTTGGATATAGAATGGAATAATGATGGTACCGAATTCTATTCATGCGACAAAGAAGGACTAATACTGAATTGGCTGGTAACTAAAGAGATTTTTGCAGAGTATTATTTTGGAAATGAATTAAATGAAGAAGTAAAAAACAATCCACTTTTTAAAGCTAAAAAGAAAGGAGAAAGCCGAAGTGAATACAATAACCGTCAAAACAAGGCTGATAGGCTTTACCAGGAACTATTAGATAAATATTATCAAAAACACCTGAAATTACTTACAACACCATTAAGGGAAAATTAGACTGCCCGTATATTACAAAATTGAAGTAACTCAAATCTAAGGCCTTATTTCATTTTACCTATTTAGACATTGGTATAAAGATGCGTATAACGTTCAATATTATCAGGAGTCACTAAATCAATCATTCCAATAAGTTCAGTTACACAACCTGTCCATCCGGTTTGATGACTGGCTCCTATGCCTTCTCCTGTATCTCCATTAAAATACTCGTAAAAGAGTATTAAATCATTCCAATTGGGATCATCTTTATATTTTGTTTCATTGCCATGCAAGGGCCTTTGTCCATCACTACTCTTAAGAAACATATCAACGATTCTTTTCGAAATAAATTTCACAATTTCCAATAGATTCATTTCATTGCCAGAACCAGTTGGACATTCTATTTTAAAATTATCGCCAAAAAAACTGTAGTAATTCAACAATGAATTAATAAGCAACACATTAACCGGAATCCATACAGGACCGCGCCAATTAGAGTTGCCACCAAACATGCTACTGTTTGATTCTCCGGGTAAATATTCTACTTTAAAATCTTCATCTCCCCAATGAAATACATAGGGTTGATCTTTATGATGTAATGATAGTGATCGAATTCCATATGGACTCAAAAACTCATTCTCATCAAGCATTCGCTTCAAAATCAAACGGAGTCGATCTTCATTCACAATAGAAATCATTCGACGACCTTTTTCCCCTGAAATATTCGGCGTATGCACATTTTGCAAAACATCAGCATATTTATTATGAAAATGTTGTAAGCGTCCTAATAAGTTAGGAAACTGTTCCCCAATTTTATCCGGAAATACACAAACTGACATTATTGGCAACAACCCAACCAAAGACCGAATTTTCAACCTAGTAGTGGTACCATCCGGAAAATGCAATAAATCGTAAAAGAAACCATCTTCTTCATCCCACAATGCTTCATCCTTCTTACCCACATTACCCATTGCAGCTGAAATCCACATTGTATGGGTATAAAACTTATGAATATATGATTCGTAGTAAGCGTCTGTTTGGGCCAATTCAAACGACATGCGTAACATCTGCATACTATAAAAGGCCATCCATGCCGTACCATCAGCTTGTTCGATGTGTCCGCCTGTCGGCAATTCAGAACTTCTATCAAATACACCTATGTTATCAAGACCTAAGAAACCTCCATGAAATAGATTATTTCCTTCTGGGTCTTTTCGGTTTAACCACCACATAAAATTGATAAGTAGCTTTCCAAAACAGAATTGTAAAAACTCAAAATCTCCCCCATTGTTAGCTTTCACCTTATCATTTAGGTAAATTTGCATTGTAGCCCATGCATGAACAGGAGGATTCACATCACTAAAATTCCATTCATAAGCAGGAAGCTGTCCATTTGGATGAATGTAATCGCTCCGTAACATTATATCAAGCTGGTGTTTGGCAAAATCCAAGTCAATAACACTTAGTGGAAACATATGAAACGCTAAATCCCAAGCCGCGAACCAGGGATATTCCCATTTATCGGGCATGGATATTATATCCTCCGTTTCCATGTGATGCCAACTCTTATTTCGCATATCAGCTTTTGAATCAGAGCAAAGAGGATCCACACCATGCTCCTTAATCCATTTTGCCACATCGTAATAATAGTACTGCTTCGACCATAACATTCCGGCGAAAGCCTGACGAGCAACTTGATAATGTTCTTCATTATGCCTTACAGCTTCCGGGATAGTTTGCTCATAAAATTGATCCGCTTCTTTAATGCGTTGTTCAAAAATGTTATTGAAATTATGGAATGCATCAACATTATCATGACCTGAAGATGAAAGTCGCATGTGTATTTCGGCCTTTCCTTCCGCCTCAATATTTAATTTATAATGTGCCGAAGATTTTGTTCCACTTTTATCAGGGTTAATAGTGTTATCCGCTTTATTTACAACATAACTATTAATCCCATCCTTAACATATGGAGTTGAATTCTCCGAACCAAAAACCACTTGATTGTTCGTTTCATTATTAGTAAACAATAACTCACATTCTCCATCAAGGTATAGTGAATAGCTTTCTTTATTTGGATCTTCCTCATTAGGATTAGCTTGAATACATTCCTTTCCATCCGCAAATTTCAATGCTCTCAACTCAGGAATCTTTACACTTTCATCAGCTTGCCAATAATTCCGAAACCATAATGTTGGCAATACATGAATTGATGCGTCTTCTTTACCTCTATTAAAAACACTAATCTTTATCAAAATATCGTCCGGTCCTTCCTTAGCATATTCGACATATACATCAAAGTATTTATCATCATCAAAAACACCCGTGTCCATCAGCTCATACTCACGATCGAGCCTATTTCGTTGTCCATTAGTACTAACAAGGTCCGTATATGGAAATTCTGACTGCGGGTACTTATATAGAAATTTCATATAAGAATGAGTAGGCGTACTATCCAAATAGAAATAACACTCCTTGACATCTTCACCATGGTTACCTTCTCCATTAGTTAAGCCAAACAATCTTTCCTTTAAAATCGGATCATTTTCATTCCAAAGCGCTAATGCAAAACAAAGTTGCTGTTTGTCATCAGATATACCACCTATTCCATCTTCTCCCCAGCGATATGTTCTTGAACGCGATTGTTCATGTGTAAAATACCCCCAGGCATCCTCATTTTCACTGTAATCTTCTCGCACTGTACCCCACTGTCTTTCACTCAAGTATGGCCCCCATTTTTTCCATTGCAATTTTCCTTCTCTTGCTTCCGCTAAACGTTGAGATTCTTTTGACGAGTTATTCATAAATAAATGGCTAACAGTGGTTAATGTTATCGTATTATAATCAGATATTTTTAATGGCTTTAGCTTCTGTCCCTACATCCAATCCATCCTACATCAAAGCCACACCTCAGACAAATGTCCAAGTATAAAAGTATAAACTTCCTAATTGATAAACAAAGGAAGAATAACTAATAATCCATAAGAAATTAATAGTAAATAGTTACAAATAGAAAAGGAATTCGCTTTTAGGAAATCGCCTATTAAATCTCAATTCGGAAATCAATACCGACTATGAACATAGACAAAAGCAATATATCCTACTCAAATTGCAATATCTTAGGTATAAGTAATTGGTGAATAAAGAAGTTAGGCCTAATACAAAACTTCGTAATTATTTCTTTGTAATTCCTTCCATTTGTCTTTGAATCATGGAGTTTTTATCAGAACTTCCTTGAGAAGACCCAAAGTAGAAACTAAAAATTTGAGTAACAATTGCACTTAGTGCACCAAGAATATAAATTATAATTTCCTTCTTATCCTCGACAGCATTAAGGTCTTGCCTGAATATTACTAAGTAGAATAAGACGAAAGTTAAAATGGTTGTTAAGATTGCTAAGATTGGAGAAATGTTCTTAGCCAAACCCGAAGCATGTTCACTTTTCTGAACTTCAGCCGCCATAGTCCTTGCACTGGCTGTATCGTCAAGGTACATTCTTTTTTCTTCGACAGAAAGTTTTCTAATTTCCATCTCGTATGCCATTTCAGCCTTCTTAATCTCCATCTCAATGGTAAGTTTCTCTTCCTTCGTAGTAATTACGTCATCCAACACACCACCAACTGATTTAACCAAAGTTGCTGCTCCACCTGAAAATATCTTTTGCCAAAATCCCATTGCCTTAGTTTTTAAATGTCACCAATTGTTCGTCTTACCCAACCATAGAAATACTTTCGACTCGTGGGTCTTTTTTTAACAATACTTACATACCTGGCTATCTTCGCCAAAGCAAAAGAAGCCAGAAAATGGTCCGGATCAAATTCGTTTAACCTTTGTGTAGTTATTTTTCCGATAACACCATCAACTTTAGCTTCAACAACCATTTGAGCTAATCGCGCACTAGTGGCATTTCCGGCATTAACGCCAAAATCGAAAATAGATTCAGCTACTTGCTGGTTTTCCAGATCATCACCTTTTACAACATTCCAAAAATTGGTCTTATAAAAATCAAAGATCATTTCTTGCAACTCGGCATCTTTATCTAAATTTTTAGGAAAGGAAGATTGCTGTTTAGCCATATCGATCAAATCCCATCCAGGCCATTTACTATGCATTTTTCGAGCTACCCCTTTATAGGTTTCTCCTCCCGGATCCTGAGGGTCATTAACATAACCACCTTCATGATTGAGCATCTTTTTATATGCACTATCAAAGTCTGCCATATTGATTTGTGTTAAAGGTTAAAATCAGCATGAATTATTATGAGATATGCATCATAATAATTCTGAATCAATAATAGGCCTTAATGCTATCAAAGTCAAGAGCAACAATGATATTTGTGAAAAAAAAGACAAATTTATCCTATTATTTAAACAGACAGACTATCAGAATTCACTTTTACTCAATGACAAGACAACATTCCATATCTAATACAGAGACTGATTATTCGGCATACCTGAGCTCAACTTATCCTTCTTCAGTAGATTCAGCCAATTCAAAATCTTGCTTAAAGTCAAGGGTCAGTCCTTTACGCTTAGAAATAGTCAATAATCTGATTTTCAAATTAGTTTTCACCTCCGATGGAAAATCCTTGCAAAAATGAATAAAAAGGTTTGACTCTTTGTTATCATTATACCTAAGCATAAAGGCATTGTTATCAATAAATACCAGATCATCGTAGGCGTAAGAAATGGCAAATCCCATTTCTTCAATAAATTCTTTTACCGGAGTAAGTGATCGAAAAGATTCAATGTTTTTCATAGGATTGGTTTTTGTCGGAAATAACAAGCTTTATTAAATTTAATACATTGTGAAGACGATCTGCCTGTTCTTCAAATTGACATTGAGTATGTAAATGATTGAAGGCATCTTCAAACTCAAGCGGCGAATAACTTAAATCGCGTTGTTTCAAAAACAAATTCAATCCATCCCAACCTCCCTTTACTTTGTACAAAGCTTTTCTGAAACTATCGTCTAATTCGACAGTTTTAATAAATTCAATCGCATTACCAATAGACATAATCGTAGGTTTACATTATTGTATAATCATTTAATCAATATCCTACATTTACGTAGGATTAGAATTAGTCAACACACTGAATATCTTTCTGATTAGATTATGGTTGACTAATTCTACTTTATATACAACAATGCCTATGCCATGTGATTTTAAGAAAATAAATCCTGAATATCATCCACACCAATGGTCTTCATAATATTGTCATCAGTTTGAACAATATCATTGGCAATTTTTGTCTTCTTTTCCTGAAGTTTAAGAATTTTCTCTTCAACGGTATTTTTACAAATCATTCGATAGGCGAACACTTTTTTATTCTGACCAATACGATAACAACGGTCTATGGCCTGATTTTCAACAGCCGGATTCCACCATGGATCAACAATGTAAACATAGTCTGCAGCCGTTAAATTAAGCCCGGTACCTCCCGCCTTTAGGCTAATAAGGAACACTCGTAATTCATCATCCTCCTGGAAATTATTAACGGATTGTTCGCGCTGCTTTGTTGAACACTGACCATCTAAATACTCAAACTTAATTCCTCGTTTCTGCAGTTCCTCTTTAATAAGCGAAAGCATTGTGACAAACTGAGAAAAGATCAATAATTTATGATTGGCTGTTTTCTCAGTAATATGCTGAATTATCTGATCAATCTTAACCGAATTATTCGTATCAACTTTATCATCATTAATAAGCTGTGGCGAATCACAAATTTGTCTCAAACGTGTTAGAGCTTCCAAAACCATCATCTTCGATTTCGCAAGTCCCTCGTTTTCGATTTGCCCCATCAGGCGATCGCGATAGAAATTTCGGAAGGCATCGTAAACCTTTCTTTGAGCTGGATCCATCTCACAATAGATAATATCTTCCGTCTTATCAGGAAGCTCTTGTGCTACTTTTTCCTTTGTCCGGCGAAGTACCAAGGGATTAATTAGTTTTTGAAGCTCTGCTGCCCTTATATCATCACCATCTTTGTCAATCGGATTTGAATAATTCTCTTTAAAATGCGTCACCCCACCCAGAAAACCTCGATTCACAAAACTCATTTGAGCAAACAAATCAAATGTGCTGTTTTCTATAGGCGTACCTGTCATTGCCAGTCTATTCTTTCCTTTTAACAGACAAGCTGCTTTATATCGTCGTGATGCAGGGTTTTTAATGGCCTGCGATTCATCCAAAATAATATAATTGAATTGGTACTCACTTAGCATTTTTACATCGCGCAAAAGTACTCCATAGCTGGTAAATACAATATCATATTCGTCAAAAACTTTAGTATTGTTCGCGCGTCGTATACCGTAATGATAATGTGCGTTCAATTCAGGGGCAAACTTTCTAATTTCATTCTCCCAATTAAACAGCAAAGATGTGGGAACCACAATCAGGTTGGTTGTATTATCCGTTGCAAGCACGTGCTGCAAAAAAGTTAATATCTGCAAGGTTTTACCAAGTCCCATATCATCGGCCAGAATACCACCCCATTTCATTTCATTTAAGAATGCTAGCCAGTTCAATCCTTCTTTTTGATATGGCCTTAATTGGCCTGTAATCTGACTTGGAACTGTTGTTTCTTCTATCTGTGTAAAATTGGCGATTCTTCTTCGTTTTTCAATTAACTCCTGCAAAACCTCGGCATCGCTAATATTATCAAACAATTCATCTATGATAGAAAAGCCCAGCTTGGATACATTAAGCTTTTCTTCCTTAACTTCTCCATGTCTAAAATAGCGTTCAAAACGATGATACCAATCATTTGGTAAAATACCAACTGATCCATCGCTCAGCTGAATATAGCGTTGCTTGCTTTTGATTGCTTTTCGAATTTCACTTAGTTTCACATGGTTCTCACCAAAACTTACTGTTACCTCAATTTCAAACCAATCAATTCCTGATGAAATTGCGGTGCTAATTTTACCTTTATGTGGTGAATACTTAAACTTCTTGAGCTCTTTCAGACCAAATACCTCAACATCGTTTAATATTAAGGCATCATAAAACTTATAAAACCACATACCATCCACAAAATCGTTGAACTGTAGATGAAAGCGACGTGAAACCTTTTGTTCTTCAAAATTCGGATGCAGTGATCCAAGAAAATCAGTAAAGCCTTCTTCCAATTCAAAATTTCGTTTGTATTGAATTAATCGTCCATCATTTTCAATTAATACATCTCCATTATTGGCCAATGGAACGGACACATTATTGTGATATTCTACTTCCGGAGTGATAATTAAATGATTATCCTTTTCGCTAAGATATATGCGTTTATTCTGAAAGTCCAATTCAATAATATCAATATCATAGATACCTTCAGTAAAGTTGATTTCAACATGACTTGATAAAGGTTTAATTACCTTAGATAAAAAGTCCTCCTTATGGCTTTTTACCATTTTAAGACTTTGTCTGTGTTTATCCAGAAGTATAGCTGCTCGATAATCTCTTGCAACACAAAACTTATTTTCTATTTCGTATATAAATTGTCCCTTATGAATCTGTTGTATTGAATCAATATTTAATAATTGATCCTCAAACTTAAGAGCAGGAACTAAACTTATAAACTCGTCATTTTCGGAAACATTGAATATTACATCAACACGTTTGGTTGTAATATTAATAGCTTTTAAATCAGAACGTCGAATTTTATAGGATTCCGTTGTTTGAACATATACATAAGGTTCATACGCCAGCAAATCAATCACTTTAGTTTGCCATTCGTAATAATCCATATTATTACTCTGCTCAGGAGCTTCTTCTAATAAGCTAATCAATTTTGAAGTTGTTGATTGCTTTTCCACATTGAATTCATTTGAATCGCCAGTGTAAAATTCAATGTTGGATGATATGTATGTACGAACCTTATTGGGCTTACCAATAATTGGCCTTGCTTCAAAGAATGAGTTTAAATCCCAATTGGACTTGTTGGCCCTAAGTTCAATAATAAAACCAATAACACGTTCTTGCTTGGGTTCAATTAATTCTTCATCCAGATTAATCCTAATAGGTTCCAGATCACGAATTAAAGATTTCATCACCAGCTGCTCCACATTTTCAACCGGAAGTAATCCTGAAGACTTGGAATTATACGAATGTATTAAGCCCTTCTCTTCATGAAACCTAAATTCAAAATAATCATTAAAATTAGAATCCGCTGATAAACCGTATTTAGCTAATTGCTCTTTACTGTTTTCTTTATACTTTTCATTAATAATCAAATCAAACAAATCCTGGGTTTTAGAATTTGCAATCTTAATTAAACATATGCTTTCTAATTCATTAAGACCAATTGGCATTGGCTTAGTTGTAGAACGAACAAACAATTGTTTGTCAATTTTCTCAAAGGTGACCGATTCAATTTTATGCCCATAATCCAACTCAAATACCACCTTTGAAGGACCAACTTCTTCCAAGCTCATTTTAATGGAACTATGCGAATACTTAATCCGATTAAGCATTTGGCTATCTGCATGTTTATTGATATAATCCGTATCAACATTAACATATTCATCCAAAGGATAACCTTTATCAGTACGTCGCGTGGTATTAACGTTTACAGCTTGTGAATTTGTGGTATTATCCGCATTTTGAAAACCGCCGGTATCCATTAAGTGATACATGGCAGCAACAGTATGCTTACAGACCGGTCCCCAAATATATGGGCACGAACAAGACGTTTTTAAATCATGATTTTTGAGATGACTTAATTGAACCTTATAGTTTTGCCCCCCCTTAACCGAATAAATAAAAGTATCTGTCTCCTTATTATACAAACGAAAAATAACCTTTCCATCCAAATAAAGCTTTCTGCCTTTGGCGGTTATTTCATCTGTACTATAAAAATCTATAT
The DNA here is from genome assembly GCA_947503525.1 of uncultured Carboxylicivirga sp. Lineage (GTDB taxonomy): Bacteria > Bacteroidota > Bacteroidia > Bacteroidales > Marinilabiliaceae > Carboxylicivirga. The sequence continues at coordinate 37,922 of CANNEA010000004.1, forward strand.
GTTTCTGAATATATTCCTTTTTTGCCTGCTCCACAACGATTCAATTTTGAAATTGCTCAATCCGCAAAAATAACGAAAGCAGTTTGTTTATACGTAAAGATTCACCAACTATTCTCACTAAGCTTTTTATTATCTTTACCTCCAAATATCAATTCATGAAGCTTAAAAAACTAATACCTGAATTAGCATCGGCGATAATTAATGCCGGCTTTGACACTGAACCAACAGAAATTCAGAGCTTAAGTATCCCTAAGATAAAATCAGGTGCTGATTTATTTATGATTTCGCCTGAAAAGAGTGGTAAATCAACGGCTCTGACAATTGGCATAATTCAGCAATTAAAAAAACCTTTTGAAGAAGCTCCCAGAGCAATTATCATTACTTCATCAAAAGAAAAAGCCTTTGAGTTGGAAGAACAATTTACTCAACTTAATAAAGATATAAAGCTAAGGACATTCGTAGCTTTCGATAAAGGCATAATGCAATACCAGAAGGATGAGATCTATGATGGACTGGATGTATTAATATGTACGCCCAAGCGATTGACCGAACTTATTAATATTAATGGTGTACCAATGACTAAAGTTAAAATTTTAGCTATTGATGATGCTCAGGCCATTGTTCCCAACCAAAATCACTCCATCATTTATAGAATTGCAGATGGGATAAAAAATCCACAGATATTAGTTAGTGGAGAAAACTGGCACCCAAAATTCGACACTCTGGAGGCTGAAATCATGAAAAACCCAATAATCCTTTCTGTTGTTAAACGTGAGTGATTTATGTTATTGTTCTTCCGGCAAAGAAGCTCAACATTGTTGCTTACCCATTATTAACGGTAAACGCAAAGCAACAAGTGCTGAAGAATTGATGCGTTCGAGATATTCTGCCTACTTCATAGCGGACATTAATTACCTAATGAAAAGTCATCATCCAAAAAACCGCCCAATTAATGACAAAAAGGAAATACTACGATGGGCAAAATCTGTTCAATGGATGGGCCTTGAAATAATTAAAACGAAGGATGGTTTAGATATGGATAATGAAGGATGGGTTGAGTTTCGTGCAGTTTTTATAGAAAACTCACTCCCACAGCAAATCCATGAATACTCCTACTTTGTAAAAGAAAATGGAACCTGGTATTATTTATCCGGAGAACATAAATAAGAAGAGAAATGATATTAGATCCGAAACATTACAACTTACCCCAAAGAATAAAGCTAAAACAAATTAGCACTAATCATTTGGGGATTGTAAAAATTATTAAGAGTCGTATTATTCAAAAAGATGCCGTTAAGATTATAGATTTTGCTACTCACATTTGGAAAAAAGAACCAAAGTTTCAAATTAGCCTGATTTGCACCCGGAATATTTGCTCCAAATCAATTGCTTTGCTTGAGCAAAATAATATTGGCCTGGAGGTAGTTGAAATTTAATCCTCTTTTGGAAATTGGTAATAAATCTTACTTATCATCTTCCATCCCTCTTCAAATTTGTATAAAGAAATATAATCTACATATCTCTTTTCTTTACCTACATAAAACTCAAACCCTGCAATAGCTGAAGTTCCGGTAACATGAACTGTTAGAAACTTAATACTAACCAGTTTATCACCCGTTTTTGGAAAATCGCCGGCTTCTTTGCGCTTCATTACTTTCTGTTTCCACTCATCAATAGGAAGTTTCCAAATACTACCATCCTTATTAACGCCAAGGAGATTAAAATCAGGATGTATACCCGAATCTATTTTATCGATGTTACCTTCATTTTGTAAACCTTCGACATAAGCAGTTTGAATGATTTTTTTAATCGCCTTTTTCTCATCCTCAACTATTTGAGAATTAACAAAGTTACAGCTTAATACAACAATAAATAACAGACTGATTTTTTTCATTTCAAGGGGCTTTTAGTTTTTATCAATATAGTGAAAATAAAATGACCAAATAAAACAATTGAACCAATAGATGGTGTAAATACTTTATATATTACTTTTGCAACTTAAACTACCAAGAATATGTCAGCACAAGACTACGAAAAACTAAAAGAATTACTTCTGGAAAATAAGAAGTGGCCTTTGATGTATATGTTTAAATTCATTGTTCCTAATAGTGAAGGAAGGGTTGAGAAAGTTGTTGGAATGCTTCCCAAACATGGAAAGGTAACTTATAAGCATACCAAGAACCTTAAACACGTTTCAGTTACGTGTACGGTCAGTATGAAAAGTGCCGATGCCATAATTGAAGTATCACAAAAGGTTGCAGAAGTTGCTGGAGTAATAAGTTTGTAAAAAAAGCCCATTGTGAACAATGGGCTCTAATTAAAACTTTAGTATTTAAACTGCCATTTTATCATTCTCATTTATAAAACTTTGTTTCTGGTCAAGGATTGTTGACTCATAAAGATTGTCGATTCCTTCAGTAATTTTTTCTCCAGAGTTTTCATTAACCTTAAAAAAACTGATTGCTGATTTTAAATCATTGGCAAGTAGTGATAGTTCCTCTGCACTGGCAGACATTTCTTCCGCTGAAGCAGCCGATTTTTGAGCCACACTATTTAATTGCTGCACAGATGTATTTATTTGCTGTGCTCCTACACTTTGCTCATTGCCTGCGCTAGCTATTTCCTGAACTAAAATCGTGGTTTTCTCAATCTGTGGTTTAACTTGTTCCATTAATCGGGATGAAGAAATACTCATTTCCTGATTGTATTCGGCTGCTTTAACAATATCCTCTGCAGCAATCTTGCTGCGCTCTGCCAGTTTACGCACTTCGGCGGCAACAACCGAAAAGCCCCTTCCTTGTTCTCCTGCTCTCGCAGCTTCTACAGCAGCATTAAGTGCCAGAATGTTTGTTTGAAATGCAATGTCATTAATGATGCCAATTTTTTCAGATATCTCGTTGGCCGCATTAGTTGAAGCTTTTGATTTATCAAGCATTTCAGCAACCATCGTAAGAGAAGCTTTCGACAAATCTTGAGTTTCTTTTGAATTCTGTGTGTTCTGCACAATATTGGCAGACATTTCTTCAATATTGGATGAAACCTCTTCCACAGATACGGCTTGCTCATTAGCACTGTCAGTCATTTCCTGAGAAACTGTTTTAAGTTGCATCCCGGCATCGTTTACACCTTCGATATTCATATGTAGCTTGCCAATAATATCATTTAGTCGCTGACTCATAACTGTTAACTGAAATAGTGCACCCCTACTATTTTTCGATTTTAGCTTGTTAATGTTTAAATCTCCATCTGCGATATTTCCTGCAATGACTTCAACATCTTCTATTTCCCCACCAAGTTTTGATGATATTCTATTCGCCATTGTTCTAAGAATCAAAAACACAATAACACCAATAACCGCAAACCCTATAGCTAATCCAGTTAAAACAGATCTGAGCGTTTTGATGGCTTTCATGGTCGATTGAGCAGTTGAATTACCGATGAACCTAAACAACTCATTAATTTCTATAATCAGCTTGCTTTTCTTCAAATGAATTTCTTCATTATTTACAAATACATCGTTTAATCTATCTTGTATCTGTAAATAGGTATTCTCAAAAGCGACAGGTAAGCTTTCAAATTTTGTTCCTTTCAATGCAGTCTTATCTTAAGCCACCTGATCGAGCGATGCAGATACGACCTCAAGTAATTGATCTTTATAGCTTAAATCCGTTTTATACGACTTCAATAGAAGTTGAAACTGATATTGTTGTTCCAAGGCTGCTTTAGCACCTCCAATTACAGCTCTTTCAATGGTTGTTACTTTATAACGTTCTTGTGGTGAAGCCAATCGTTGGCTTGTTAAGCTGATGTATTCGCTTGCATTTTTCCCTGCTTGAGAAAGCAAGTGGCTCATTTCCTCAAATAACTCGTCGTTGTGAATAATTAGCCCATGGACCTGATCCAAACTATCCTGAAGCAATCCAATTTCCTTCTTAAATGAGGATGTTGAACTATAATCTTCTAATCCAGCAATTAATTCATCAAAGCCTCTTTCAGTAGAAAAGAAATCGTAGATCAATTCACGTACATTAAGCAATGTATTATAGCTTTTTGCCGTTTTTGCAGTGGCTTCATCCATACCACTGATTTTAAAATTTAAAAGACTAATAAAAAACACGAGAATGCCAATAAATACACTAATAAAAATAGTTGGCATCATTAACTTTTGCCTTAGAGACAATTTAATCTTCATAACAATAAGATAAGTATATAAACCTAATGACAGACAGGACATTTGAATCCCGTTAATCAAATAATTAAACACAAATCTCAATCAAGTTTACATTGAATAAAGGTATTGGCTTCTCATTTTTCCCGATTTGACATGCTAAAACCTTACAACGATCATATGTACGCAAAGAGTTATATTTAGTTTCAAATCATAAGCATATTTTCGAATATTTTCCTTCTTGATTCGAACTTTGCAAAATAGAGTAAAAACATTTGAGCAAAAAAAAATGGCTACCAAATAAATGGCAGCCATTAAACCAATAAATTATTTTCTTACTTCAAGCTAAACACAAAAGACTCCAATGGATTGACATTTAAATACAAAGATGCACTTCCACCATCTACATTCAATTCAATCTCTGTACCATAAAGAACATCAACTAAATTATGAGATCCATCTTTAAGTTTCCATTCTTCAACAAGCTCCTTTGGCACTTTCAGATCGAAAGACATCTGGTTTTTATCATCAAAATTACTAACCACAATTAGCTTTTCATTTTCAGACCAACGCGCAAAAGAAAACACTTTTGTATTGTAATTTTCTGTTTCAGTTCTATTTAATGAATGAATCTCTTTATAATCACCCATTAAAGCTTCACTAGTAATACTAAAATTAAGTAAGCGCTTGTAGAAATCACGCAAAGCTTTTTCATCACTACTTAGTCGTCCTCCATCAAAAGCACCGCCATTCATCCATCTCTGGTGATGAGGCACTCCGAAATAATCAAATATTGTAGTGCGTGAATTTGTTCCAAAACCAGCATCCTCAGCACCCGGCTCTCCCACTTCCTGTCCGAAGTAAACCATTGTTGGTGCTGTACTTATCAATGTTGAAACCACCATTGCAGGCTTACCTTTTTCTGCTTTACCGGCAAACTCAGGACTTGCTATTCTTTGCTCGTCATGGTTCTCCAAAAAGTGAAGCATATGGTGTTCAATATCTTTTAAACCTTCCTGGATAGCCGGAATATTATCCGTCAAACCATGTCCCTGCATAATATGCTTTAAAGTATCGTACAACTCCACCTTGTCATATAAATAATCCATTTTACCCTTATGAATGTAATCACGATACATGCCCGGGTTATATACTTCCGCAAGAATAAAAGCATCAGGATTAGCATTTTTTATCGACGAATTCATATAGCTCCAAAATTCCACAGGAACCATCTCCGCCATATCAAATCGAAATCCATCCACACCAAACTCAGTCCAGAATATTGCTATATCACGGAATTTAATCCAAGAATCAGGCACTTCTTTGTTTGTCCAAAATTCATAATGTGCAGCAGCATCCTTATTCGAATAGTTTTCAGGAAGAGCCTCAAAATCGTGAGTCCCATCAGGTCGAACACCATAGTTGATCTTCACTGTTTCATACCAATCATAAAAATGAGGTTGTGCTAGTCTTGAACCATTTCCGGTCCATTTAGCCGGATTCTCATCAAATTTACCATTCGACAAGGCATTGACACTTCCTCCAAGAGGTTTGTATCCATGCATCGACTCAGGAACTTTAAATGACTCTCCGGGTATATAGTAAAAGTTGTTATTAATAGCATATTCAACACTGGTGTCATCATCAGCACCAAAATCTTTTACACCCTGCGGGTTATTCTTACCTTCGTAATGACGAGCAACATGGTTAGGTACGATATCAATCAGAACTTTCATTCCATGTTTATGCGTCCGCTCAACCAGAGCTTTAAACTCATCTAAACGCTTTGCCGGATCAACAGCCATATCAGGATCTACCTGATAATAATCCTTAACAGCATAGGGCGATCCTGCTCGTCCCTTTACAACATCAGGATCGTCATTTGAAATACCATAAGCTGTATAATCGGTTACCACAGCATGATGTGGCACACCAGTATACCAAACATAGGTTACTCCCAAATCTTTAATTTCTTTTAAAGCTTTATCGGTAAAATCGTTAAACTTTCCAACCCCATTTTCTTCGATGGTTCCCCATGGCTTATTGGTTTCATTGATATTTCCAAACAAACGGGTAAACACCTGATAAACTACTTCTTTTCGTTTTACCGGTTCATTTGAATCATTTTCTTTCTTAACAGGCTGACACGCTACCATAAGGCTTATAAGAGCTGCCGTTAGAATATACTTCAATTTAATTTGCATGATTATATAATTATTGGATTTCCACTTTTACTTCTGATTTAACATTGCTCAACTTAATTCGTATTGTGTTTTGAGATTTATCGTAGTACGTACTTGATGACTTATTCATTTTTGTCGCCACCTTTACTTTTTCACCATTAATTAATACCACTGATGGTTTGGTTTCGAAATGATAAATTAAGAGATCAACTTCTCTATTTTCAGGTTTACCTTTATAATCATAACCTTCAGAATTAATCGTGATGATTAGCTTACTGTTTTCATTGACGGATTCAAACTTTAACAATTCATATTCCTGATTAAAGTAGGCCTCCTTTGTTTCACCATCATCTTCATACATTATATCTTGTGCCGTCTTCACAGATTTATCATGATAGTAATGAAGTATGAGCTTTTCGGAACTATATTCATCCATACTATTGAATAACGGAACAGTTGGAATAAAACTTCCGGCTTTCACAAATACTGGTATTGTATTAATATCCAGCTTAACACTAACTGTTTGTCCTCCATCAAAACGTTCTCCAGAAAAATAATTAAACCAGACATGTCCTTTAGGCAGATATACTTTTTGTTCCGTAATACCCTTTTCCACCACCGGAGACACTAAAAAGTTATCACCCCACATATAGCTATCTTTCTCATCCAGCAGCTCAGGCGAATCGTCATAATAAAACAAAGGGCGCATCATTGGTATACCCTTAATTGCATTACAATAAGTAAGAGAATAGGTATAGGGCATTAACTCGTATCGTAGTTTAATAAATTTACGAGTGATGTTTCGGGTTGCTTCATCCCAAAAAATAGGCTCTGGTGGCACATCCTCTTGTGCATGTGTGCGGTAGATTGGTTGAAAAACGCCATATTGTAACCAACGCGTATATAATTCAGAATCTTCATATGATCCTGCAAATCCACCCAAATCAGAGTGCATATAAGCCATGCCTTGCATTCCCATCTGAAGTGAAATTTCCACCTGTGGTTTTAATCCTCCCCACGTTCGATTAACATCACCTGTCCAGGGCACCAAGCCATATCTTTGCGAGCCTACAAAACCAGAACGCATTAAAATTACAGGACGGCGTTTAGGAAAGTCCTTTGCAAATCCCTCATATACCATCTTTGCCCACTCATGGCCATATATATTATGAACTTCATCAGCGCGCCCATTGATATGTAAAAGATCATCAGGATGCACTTCAGGTTCACCTAAATCACCCCACCAGCCTTCAACTCCAGTTATGGTATGTCTTTTATAAATATCCCAAAACCAGCTTTTAGTTTCCGTTTTAAAAATGTCAAGAAGAGTTGTATTTCCAAAAAAGAAATCATACGTATAAGGTTCACCATCAGAATTCAGGCCGAGCAAACCTTTTTCGAGGCATTCCTCGTATTTTCCACTATTGGTTAAGATAAAGGGTTCTGTGATGAGAATCGTTTTTACCCCTTTTTCTTTATTGCGTTTGAGCATCATCTCTGGCTGAGGAAAGGAATCTAAATCCCACTCAAGGTTACCCATGTGTCCTGTTAAATCTTTTCCAAACCAATATAAATCCAAAACAATACCATCCAATGGGAAATCATCCGCTCTATATTGATCCACAACAGCCTCAACTTCATCCTGACTATGATAGCCCATTCGTGATGCTATATTACCTAGTGCCCATCGCGGCAACATAGGTTGCCTGCCAGTTAATTCAGTAAAGTTAACGACTAACTCAGGCCATTCATCTGCAGCTACCAATAAATAACTCATTCTACCACCAACAGCTTCAAATTGCAAAATATTTTCTTCTGTTGCACCCAGATCTAAAAAGCCACTAGCGCCATTATCAAACGCTACCATATACTTTTTTGAAGAGATATAAAGCGGCATGGAATAATACATTAACTCGGCGTGTGTTTCATATCCGTAACTGGCTCTATTGTACAATTGAAGCCTGTTTCCTCTTCGATCCATTCCCAGAACACGTTCACCCCCACCCATCAACTTTTCCTGAGTAGATAAATTAAATCTAAAACCCTTGACACTATCAGAATCAAAGAAGCCTTGTTCTTCAGAAAATAATTCTCTTGTATTGTATACATATGAAATTCGAAAAGGTGCTTTGCTTATTTCAACATTCAAAAGGCCAGTGGACAATGTAATAGTGTTTTTATTATTAGCGTAAATGGCGTCATTAACTGCCTCTTTCATATTTAATGCATAGGAAGGAGGATTTAACTCTCCAAGAGGTACAAACTCAACTTCTATTCCTGAATGCGTGTATGGTGTAAAAACAATGGTTCCATCGTTTACTACAACTTGTAAAACGCCTTTATCAAAGCGCACGGATTCAAAAGTTCTACCGGATTCCTGTGCATTAATAAAAACACCTGACAGAAGGCTAAATAAGACTAATACAATCCCAATTTTTCTGAAATTCATAAACTTTACATTTAATAAAATAGCAGCATTATTAACACTATTATATGTAAGCTACTGATTAGGACAAGTTACGAAGCCTTATTATAAAAGGAAACTACTTTATAAAAAATTATACCATAGTGTTAACTTAGGCTTTTCCGTAAACCTCCTGATAATGTATCAATTAAATAACTCTTATCTGAACACAAACAGTTATATGACATCATAATTGACTTAATTTTATTCTCAATCTATATCCGAAAACGTTTTCGATCTGTCCCAATTTCAAGCGAACTTGCACTTAAATCTTACAATTTGAGTTGAAATGTTCTATATTAGCGCCCTGAAATAATGAATGTAGAACACTCAAAATAGAAAACGATGAGTAAAGTTATAATCAAAAGTTTCGACGAACTTGAAAAATTGATTGGAAGTGATTTAGGTATTTCTGAATACCATGAGTTTACTCAGGAGCAAATCAATTTATTTGCCGATGCCACTCTTGACCACCAATGGATTCATACTGATGTTGAAAAAGCTAAAAATGAATCTCCATTTGGAACAACGATTGCCCATGGTTATTTAACCATCTCAATACTTCCACATTTGTGGAATCAGATTGTAGACGTTCAAAACTTGAAACTACAAGTGAACTATGGTATTGAAAAACTAAAATTCAATGCCCCGGTTAAAGTTAACGATAAGGTAAGATTACATGCTAAAGTAATTAATGCCAAAAACCTTAGAGGTGTTTGCAGGGCAAATATTGGTATTAAATTAGAGATTGATGGTGCACGTAAGCCTGCATACGAAGGTGAGATCGTATTTTTATACCACTTCAACGACTAAGAGTAAATCAAAAATATTTGAAACGGCAGATCTTAATTGACTGCCGTTTTTTTATGCCTTCAAACAAAGCCTATTGATTCATAAGTGCCGTTTCCAACCTTTTTAATCCCTCATCCAATTGAAAAGAGGCCAGGGAAATTCGAATGTAATCCGAAGCACCAAATGCGGCTCCTGGTATTACAACAACACCATTCTCTGTTTTGGCAGTATTAACACAGAAATCTTTTATATTTCCTGTTACAACACCATTCATTTTAGGAAAGATGTAAAAACTGCCGCGAGGAACATTACATGGTATTTTTAATCGATTTAAAAACTGCAGTACCTTATCTCTATTCTCATGCAAGCGTTCATTGTAAGTATCAATAGTTCCAGAAGTTTCTTCATTAACTACGGGCATTGCAGCCCACTGGTTAGCAGTTGGAGGCGTACTGATAACTGTTGCGTTATTTGATGTAATAGCTGCAGCTAACTTATTATTACGAGTGATAATCCAACCTACCCTTAATCCAGCCACAGCGCCACTTTTTGAAATACCATCTACTACAATTGTGCGTTCGAAATACCTGGAAAAACTGATTGATTGTTCTCCTGCATATACTAAACGTCCATAAATCTCATCGGAGATAACATAACCCTGAGTCAATTGTGATCTTAGAACTTGAGCCAGTTCTTCCATTTCATTTGAGTCATATACTCTGCCGGTTGGATTAGAAGGTGAATTTAGAATTAGTACATCATCCTTTTGAATTAACTCACTTAGAGCCTTTAAATCAATTCCAAAATCCTCTTTTAAAGGATAACAAAGCACTTCAAGTCCAAACTCAGCGGGTATTTTTTTATAAATTCCAAAATGAATTGATGGAATTAAAACCCTTGTAGCTCCTAACCTAGCTAAGGTTTTTACACTTGAATAAACTGCATTCTGAACTCCAATAGTCACTACAACATTTAATAAGGAATAATCGAATCCATCAACTTTCTTTTGCTTTGATGCTATTGCCGACCGCAATTCAGGTAATCCTGCATTTTGGGTATAACAGGCGGCTCCATTATCCCAAGACTGCAACATGGCCTTCTTGATTTTATCATCAACAGGGAAACCTTTCAATTCTCCCAGGCCCAGACTTATTCCGGTGTTATGTTTGGCCATGTTTACTTCCCGGATTGCAGGCAAAGGAAAGTTCGTATTGGCTAATCGATTGTCTATTCCCATTACAAAATAATTTCCGCAAATATAGAAATTATGAACGAGGCATCTCTTTAACTATGACAATCAATAATAAGATCCATCCAACAATCATCAACAGTCCTCCAATTGGCGTAATTGGTCCTAAAAAAGAGAAGGAACGCCCCATCACTCCAGAAAGACTTAGTGCATATATACTGACTGAAAACAAAAAAGTGCCCAAGACAAAACTCCAACCCATATAACTTTGAAGCTTAGTTTCGAACTTAAAAATGAAACCTACTAACAACAAAATCAGTCCATGATACATTTGATACCTAACCCCGGTTTCAAAACTGGCCATTGGCACATCGCTTAAAACTTTCTTCAGGGCATGAGCACCCATCGCTCCAAGTATTACCGAAAAACCACTATAAATTGTTCCGGCTATTAATATAAATTGCTTCATCTTTTCTTATTAAAATATCAAGACTGGTTTACAAAGATCATTTCAGATCAAATCATTATCTTACAATGAATACTTTGTCTTGACCGATATGTGATAAAATATATTTCTTTTCCAACTTCACTTACCCTAACATGACAAATAAAAAACTTATAGGTTCACACTAAACTCATTCTTTCGTATCTTGTTATTAAGAACAAACCTCGATGCACTATGTCCTTACTCGAAAAATATAAAACGGTTAGATCATTTTCTGAACAAATGGTTGCTCCATTACATACCGAAGATTTTATACCCCAGGCCGCCACTTTTGCGAGTCCACCGAAATGGAACCTTGGACATACGACCTGGTTTTTTGAAGAATTTATTCTTAAAGTATTTATTCCTAACTATAAGGTTTATAATGAATCCTACTCTTTCCTGTTTAATTCGTATTACAATACCGTAGGCGAAAGAGTTTTAAGAGCTGACAGAGGCAGCTTAAGTCGCCCATTAGTGAGCGAAGTGATGGACTATCGAAAACATGTAGACAATGCTATTATTGATTTCCTCAAGACAAATTCAATATCAAGTGAAATAAAAAACACCATGGAAGTTGGGCTTAATCACGAGCAACAACATCAGGAACTATTTTTTACGGATTTGAAATATAATTTCAGTGTCAATCCTACATATCCGGCCTATAATGATATAGCGTTATGCGAAGCAGAAGAAAATCATACTGGAGAATGGTTATCCGTCACAAAGGGCAATTATGACATCGGCCATCAAGGAGAAGGCTTCTGTTACGATAATGAACTTAATTCACATCAAGTACTTCTTCAAAACTTTGAGATTAGCAATAAACTTGTTACCAATGGAGAATATTTGAAATTTATCGAAAGTGGCGCATATAATAATTTTGAGTATTGGCACGATGAAGCCTTGTTTTGGTTAAAAGAGAATCAAATTTCTCAGCCTTTGTATTGGAAACACATTGATGGAAGGTGGTTTCAATACACCTTGGCTGGTTTACGTCCTCTGAATCCTCATCACATTTTAACACACATTAGCTATTACGAAGCTGCAGCTTATGCTCAATGGAAAGGCTATCGCTTACCAACCGAATTTGAATGGGAAGCGGCATGTGAACTCTTTGACTGGGGTAAACGTTGGGAATGGACAGAGAGTGCCTATTTAGCCTATCCTGGTTTCAAGAAACCTGAAGGAGCAATAGGCGAGTATAATGGTAAGTTTATGGTTAATCAGAAAGTATTACGTGGAGCTTCGGTAGGTACACCTGAAGGGCATAGTCGAAAGAGCTATCGTAATTTTTTCCATCCCCATATTGCTTACCAGTTTAACGGAATACGATTAGTCAAATAAGAACGAAAAGATATGAAAGCGATTTGGAATGACACAGTATTGGCTGAAAGTAATGACACAATTGTAATTGAAGGAAATCATTACTTCCCTCCTTCTGCGGTTAACATGAACTATTTTAAACCTTCAGATACGCACACGACTTGCCCATGGAAAGGCATTGCATCTTATTATTCAGTTCATGTTGATGGCAAAAACAATTATGATGCTGCGTGGTATTATCCTGATCCAAAAGAAAAAGTGATGCAAATTAAAGGTTATATTGCATTTTGGCGAGGAGTAAAAGTTGTGGATTAATTAGCCTTTTACTTTTTTTAATTCTCGTATTTCAAATTGCAGCTCATTGGAAAAATCAATCTTTAGGGATTCAAATTCTTCATCCATTACAAATTTGAATCCTTTTATTTTTGCACCAGGCATTGTTTTTTGCCCTTTATTTTTTTTGTAATAGGCTTTAATAGCCTTGCAATCATCGCGCTGTATAGCAACGAAACATTCTAAGCTTTCATGCTCATACATTTCGTAATCACTCTTAATTGTTCTTAATATTCCCATACTACAATATTTGTTCTAAATCCGATTCATAATCCATTCTTACGTCTTCATGAACAGCGGCCAAGGCCTTTGATATGGTCACAATCTGACGTTCATAAAGGTTAGTAAGTACTTTACTTCGCTTGTAATTTGTTTTACACGACTTTAACTGTTGGCAAAAGAATATGAGTAATTCAATTTGAGTAGTCTTTTGTCCCGAATAACGAATGTATTTATTCAGAATACGATGAATACGTTGAACACCCTTTTTGACATAATATATTGAAGAATAGTTAATATTTTCAAACTCTTGCTCAATTTCCTCCTTGACTTGTTGGATATAATGAGCCTCATCATGAGCTTCAAATAAGAGGTAATTGAGTAGTTCTTTGCTATCCTTTTTATATTTAGCTAATCGCAAAAGGTGCTGAATCAACAACTCTTTTGGCATCTGTTGTAGTTCCTTTTTGATAATGCTTATACTGCTGGTTTCAAGCATATGCTACTCTATTTCTTTTAAATATCCAATCAACTCCAGTTTTGAACTTGCCGCCATACCATTGGGATTACAACCCGGTAAACCTTCCGGAATTTTAATTCCCAATTGCTCGTAATGCGATACCCATCCCTGATGAAAATCTGAAGTGGACGGATTAATAAAGGTCATCGGTTCTAATACAAATACCCCATCATTCTCAAACATCTTGTATACAAACTCCGAACAATAATAGCCTTCACTGTCTAGGATATATGTGAAATCATACTTTTGTCCCTCTAGATCTCCTGCTATATCCAATGCCCTGCTGATTGATTTATCCGAAATTTCCTTAATCCGATAATGACCTAGCACTACAGAATCCTTAATTTCTCCGCCTTGAAATTTATCCAGTGTTTCACACACAACTCCTTTATTGGGCGCTGCATGCCATACCATTGTATTACCCTCTTGTACTTCAACTACACCCATATGTGTATAATGATGATCTTTACCTGTTTGAGTTACCTCATCAATGGCCGATGATAATCCACCATTTTGCTTACCTCTAAAAAGTATATCTCCATTTTTAAATTGCACTTCGCTTGCAGGTTGGCATGCTATCATAAGCAATAGAAAAATTAAAATTAGGTATTGTTTCATCATATCCTAGAAATCTATTTTTATTGTAATGGGTCTGGTGCTATTGTTCTTCATTATAAAACGAAGCTTTGCGACATTCCTATTCTTAATTTCAGGCAAGCATTTCTGAAGCGGCTTACCTTTTGCCAATCCAGCAGAATCAACAACTTCGAGCAATACATCCATACAATTTAAACGAGAAACTTTTAACGAAATCTTTTTATAGCTTTCTGGCATTTCTGCTTCAGCGGTTCTATTTTGTACATTTAAAAATATCTCCATAGGAGCACAAACTTAGTAAATAGATATTAAATCAAGCAGTACAGAATAAGCATCCTTGCCAAGCAATTTCGACTTTAACCAGGCATAATATACCGATGCATGTAAATCCTCTTCCTCAATTGGTTGCCATTGAAATGCCTGTTCCACTTCATCATTAAAACTTTGCTGACCTGAAACCTCCGGATCATCTACCACTTTGGCTACTAGCTTAATAAAAGTTCCAACACGCTGAAAACGTTCATCGCTTTTAAAAAGATGTTTCTGGCGCAGCAAGGCACGAACCCGATTAGTCGCTATATCGAAATGACCCAATTCATGTTGAATATAAACATCCAATAAATCCTTTTTCAAAACCCATTCTACCCCGGCATTTTTTGTACACCAGGCATTGGAATGGCCTATGGAGTTTAATACCTTAGCCGATTTTTTATATTCCATATTAAAGAAATGATAAATCGCCTGATTTAGTTTTAAGTTTAATACATCTTCAGCTTGAATATTTAAGTTCTCAGTAAAAGTAGCATCAGCTATGCGGATAGCTTCATCTAAATGACCGGTAAAAAAACGGTTGGCGCAATACAATTGCGTAACTCGAGGCAACAAGCGAACATATTCTGTTTTTACAAGTGTTCGCAAATTTTCTCTTAGCTTTTTAAGGTAAAGGAAAGATTCTGAAAACTTCTTATTCCGAAACAAAGTATGAGCCACCATATATTGCAATCGCACCATATAAAGTTGATTGTTCTTATTCAGTTCCACCTTGCCTTCCAAAGCATTATAGTATCCAAGTAATAAGGGCTCCAAATGATAATAATCCTTATTTCGAGCTGCCGCACTTCGCAATATCGACATGATTTTATATACCACCGATGGTCTGTTTGAGAGGGCTTTATTTAATTTATAAGTATCAAATATCCGTTCAAGCTCTTCATTTATATTAACATCACTTTTGTATGAAGTTTTGGCTTCTTTTATTCGGTATCTGATGATTTTATATGCTGTATCCGCATTCTCATCCTCAACAGCAAGCTGAAGGTAGTTTTGTTTTTTAATCAACAATTCGTCAATCGATACTTTGAGTTCTTTCAATGGCATATCGAGCTGCAAACTGACAATATTATTAGCCAGAGCAAACTGTTCAGCTCCAAGTGCCATTTGTTCAGCTTTATTTAAATATTTCCATGCCGGTTTAATGATGTTGTATTCCTTTAGGTATTTGGCCATGCTAATCATAGCCGACACCTGAGTTTCAGATGTGTAATCGCTTTTTACCTGTTTTTGATAAATGTATTCACTCAGGTGTTTCATCAGCTTTTTGCGCAGAGCATGATAGGCTTCTTTATTGCCATCAGGATACATTTCATAAAGCACATCCTGACTTGCCAAATTATCATGTTTATACAATAGCTGAAAAAGCTGCAGATCTTTTCTGCCATCTTTCAGTTTCAAGCGATGAATGAAGGATGAAAAATCATTTACATCGTTTTTTGAAAACGTTTTTATGATTTGAACTAAGGTATCTGCCACTATTCAAAAGTCCGTTATACAATATTCAAATATAGAATTTAAAGCCAATGAAGGCAAGATATACACTTCTTAAAAGTCCGTTTTAGCCGTAACTTGGTTTGTAATCAGGCAACATTCCATCCTATGTTTGCAGTGTCAATAATTAAATGATCAATAATTTATTTAACCCAAAATCGTTTTGTCATGATTGACTTAATTAAAAAACATTGGATTACATCTTTAGGGATTTTGTTTTTGTTTTCAGCATTTACCTATTTCCTAAAAATGGCCTTCGAGAATGGCTGGTTTCCTCCTGAAATTAGAGTATTATCCGGATTTGGAATTGGTGTTACTTTACTTTTTAGCGGGTATAGTTATTACCGAAAAGACAAACTTTACACCTGCCAGGTATTAGCAGGTACAGGTATGAGTGTTATCTACGCTACTTTTAGCTATGTGGCATTTAGCAATGAGCTTAATTGGCCGTACAACGTAATGTTAATTTCCGTATTGGCATTAACAGCACTCACAACCATTGTGAGTTACAAACAGAATTTAAGAGGATTAATCTTCATTAGCATATTAGGAGGATTGCTCTCACCCATTTTAATGAAAGCAAAACCAGAACACGATATGGTGTTGTTTGGCTATGTTCTTATTTTAACCTTAGGTGCTTTATATGTAAGTATAGCAAAGCGATGGCAAGAACTGCGCATCATGACCTTTGTTGCAACGGTATTGGTTTATGCTACCTATTATATATATTTCGATCCGGAGTCATGGGCAAAACCATTTTTCTATGCCTCTTCGCTTTTTGTAGTGTATATGGCAGGAATAATTTTTGCCTCGCACAAAGAGAAAGATCAGTTTACGGGATGGAACCTGTATTTAAGTTTGGTAAACGCCATGTTGTTTATTTTCTGGTCCATCTATATACTGGGTAGTTTCTCAATTACTTTTACCGTTCCATTATTGATCGTAGGTTTCACTTTTATGATTGTTTCGGTATTTGTATACCTCCTTTCAGGAAGAAACATTTTCCCGGGTTTAATATACGTTTGTCTTGGCTTGGTGCTGTTTGCCATCTCTGCTGCCAATATTAAACCGATGTCGATAAACGGAATGGAATACGTTATTACCACACTATTATGGTTCCTGGTTGTTTCCGGAGCATATTCAATCAGTCGATTTGTTAAATCATACGAGCTTCGCTATGTGAGTTATGGAGCCTGGTTATTATTAATTATTTATTGGTTTACTGTTGCCTGGGATGTTCAATGGATTGAATTATTTGGATTAAAATTTGTTCCGTTCTTAAATGCAGGGGCTTTAACATGGATAATATTAGCAACTTTTGGTTTTTATGTTGGAAAACAGGAACAAGCTGAACAACCGGTATTGAGTAATGTATTTGCAATCATAGCCAATATAATTGTAGCCGGCCTCTTTACCATTCAGATTAAGAATATATGGCTGGCTTATGATATCGATAATTTTAGCCGCCCATTGGCCATTTCCATATCCTATATTGTTTATGCCCTATTAATCTTTTTATGGGGTGCACACACCAAAGCAGTTTCGTTCAGAATTATGGGTACAGTGGTACTCCTGGTTACCTCAATTAAAGTGTTCTTCTGGGATCTGTCCGGAAACGCCAACATAAGCAAAATGATCTTTCTTATTATCATTGGTTTATTAACCTTGGGAATTGCCCATATCAATAAAAAATGGATGGAGAAAGACGAAAAAGATAGAGAAGCAGTCCAACCACCAAGTATTGATGAATTAAACACTTAATCCGCCAAAACGGAACAAGTTTAATTGCTTATTTTATATTTGCATCAAAGCCTATTCGATTTACAGCTATTCTGTTTATCGAATAGGCGCAAAACTTAAACCATGGATAAATCTAAATTTAGGTGGATACCACTTTTTATCACCAACTTTTTGGGGGTATTAAACGACAATTATCTCAAATACCTCATTTTATTTATTGGAACCACATGGTTATCCCAAGAGCATGAGTCTATAATAATAATGATGGCTTCAGGTTTATTTGTAATTCCTTACATACTTTTTTCACCAATTGCCGGAAAATTGGCTCGCGATCATTCCAAAGCTAAGATTATACAAAGGGCTAAACTCTATGAGATACCAATAATGATTATTGCTTCCATAGGGTTCATCATTCATAATATTCCTGTTGCAATGATCGGCATATTTTTAATGGGATTGCAAAGTGCTCTTTTTTCTCCCGCAAAGTATGGTATAATACGTGACATTGGAGGAAAGGAAGGCATTCCCTATGGGACGGGTTCTATGGAAATGCTCACCTTTCTTGGTGTATTAATCGGAACTTTTGCGGCAGGCCTGGTTTCAGACATTTCTCTTTCGGAATCTTGGGCACCCTACCAGATAATTATCGTATGTAGCACAATTATTGGTTTTGCCTTTATTGGCTGGTTAAGCAGTTTAAAAATCAAACCAAAGGAATCTGTACCAGATGACGATGAAGACACCTCATTAAACCCCTTTATTTTCATACGTAACTCCTTTATCTGGAGCAAGCAGATAAAAGGCTTAAATGTGGTTATTTTTGGCTTAGCTACCTTTTGGGCCATCGGATCATTATTACAAATGAACATCATTCCTCATTGCAGAAGTGTATTAAACCTTTCGGATACAGCCACTGGCACAATAATGGCGTTGGTAGCAATTGGTATTGGGGCTGGTTGCTATCTAACCGGAGTCATTTCTAATCGAAAGTTAAAAATGTATCTAGTACCCATTGGAGGTTTAGGTATGGGAATTAGTGTTACGCTTATATTTCTGTTAAACCCGTCAACTACCTGGTTTACTATTCTCATTATTCTTACTGCCTTTTTCGCGGGGATATTTAAAATCCCATTAAATGCTTTTATCCAATCGAAAGTGGAAGGCAGAAAGTTGGGAATAATATTAGCTTACAACAATCTGGTTTTATTTTCCTTTATATTAGTATCTGCCGGTATTTTCGGCTATGTTGAAACCAAAACCAACTCTATTGTTGTATTTGCGACTATTGCAGCCATAACTTGGGCCATAACCATAATTACATGGTTGCGAATTCCGGGTGCCATGAAAGTCAAACAAAAAGCTAATGGCTAATTAATACTATCTGTTTATAGCTTCTTAAAAGCTCAAAACATTTGAATTATGAAACAACATCATCCTATAATAGTAAGGATAGCTAAGGTCTTTTTTAGCTTTATTCGATTGATATTAAGCCTTCGTTACAAGGTGGAAGTAAAAGGTGGAAATGAACATAGCAATGGTAAGGTCAAACTCATACTTCCAAATCATCAGGCTATTATGGACCCCATCATACTGTTTGCCCATTTGTATAAGTACACAACAGCGGTTCCGGTAGTTCTTTCAAAATATTACGATATGCCGCTTGCGAAATCGGTGTTTGCAGCTTGGGGAGCAGTTCGAGTTAGTGATTTGGAGTCAGGAAGCAGAAACACCAATGTGCTTGAACAGATTGTAGGTTCAGTAAAAAAAGGGTTTGAACTCAACAAAAACATAGTCCTATACCCTAGTGGTCAGATTGCTGCCCAGGGATATGAGAAAATAGTCAATAAACAAAGCGCTTACAAAGTTGTAAAAGAATTATCTGAAAATGTAGATGTTGTCGCGGTCCGAATTTCAGGTCTCTGGGGTAGTCGATGGTCGAGAGCATGGATAGGTAAATCACCAAATTTCGTAAATACCTTATTGAAATGCTTTGTTTTATTAATGACTAACCTGTTTCTCTTTATGCCACGCCGTAAGGTGACCATAGAACTGGAAACTATTACTGATAAATCCAGGGAAAAAGCTACAGAGGGCAAATCAGCCTTTAATAGCCACCTTGAAGAGGTATACAACATCAATGGAGAAGAAAAAGTAAGTTTTATTAAATACCATTTTCTGGCTCCTAAACTTAATCGCTCATTACCTTCCAGAGTTGCCGGATCAGATGATGATTCTGTTTCCTACAATACAGTGAGTGAATTAGAAATTATTCCTGACGACACACTGAAATTAGTTAAGTTATGTGTGGCCGATATACTGGAAATTAATTCAACTGATATAAAAGCCGATGATTATTTACAACTAGATCTGGGGGCCGATTCCTTAAACATAGTCGAAATATTGTCGGAAATCGAGAATAATTTCCCTACGTTTTCTGCACCTCAGGTAATTGAAATAAAAACAATTGCGGACCTGTGCAAGGTGGCTTTGGGTAAATTCAAAACAGACACTGACCTTCCACCTTCAAACTTACATCAGGATTTAAGCCAAATTCATAGGATAAGCATTAACGCTTCATTATCCATCACCGATTTATTAATAGATACTTTTAAAACTAATTCTAACGATCCGTTTGCATTCGACAGCTTATTAGGTTCGACCAAACGCAAGGACTTTTTCTTAAAAGCTTGTGTTGTTGCAGAATTACTAAAAAAAGAAGTTCCTGAAAAGCATGTAGGAATAATGCTTCCTGCACTTCAAAGCACTACATTACTAATTTCAGCCTGTTATTTGGCTGGAAAGGTGCCTGTAATGCTTAACTGGACCGTGGGAACAAAAGTTCTGGAACATTGCATTGAGCAAGTTGGAATAAAAAAGATATTATCAGCTGGTACTTTTATTGAGAAGGTAAAGGAACTTCTCCCCGAATCCATTCATTCAAAAATCATTTTGTTCGAGAAAAAGGTTAAAACGATAAGCCTTGGAAGCAAACTAAAGGGTGTCCTCAAATCAAAACTTTCATTTTTAATTGCCAGACCTGAAATGGATGACACGGCAGTGGTTCTTTTCACTTCCGGAAGTGAAGCCATGCCCAAAGCAGTTCCACTATCACACAAGAATATTGTTAGCGACTTAGCTGCTGTATTTAATTTGGCTGAATTGAGCAACAACGAAACCTTTTTATCATTTCTCCCTCCGTTTCACAGCTTTGGCTTTACCGTATTGAGTATATTACCATTGATAAGTGGTGTAAAAGTAGCCTATACTCCAAATCCAACCGATGCACGTGAAGTATTAAGAGTATTAAAACACGTACAGGCTAATTTGCTTATTGGCACACCTGGCTTCTTAAAACTTTTAATGTCGGAAGGTTCAGCTTATCATTTTAAATCCATTCATTATGCCATTTCAGGAGCTGAAGCAATGCCTGCTGCCTTAAAGCATCAATTTGAAAACATGACAGATAATGCACTTATCCTGGAAGGATATGGAATTACCGAATGTGCCCCTGTCTTATCGCTTAATCCCGTTGAGAAACAAAAGCTTAATAGTGTTGGTAAACTGTTGCCTGGAATAGATGGCTTAATACTTGACTTGGAAACAGGTAAAAAACTAGGCTATGGAGAATCAGGAATGATATATGTCAGTGGAGATAATATCTTTAGCGGTTATTTGGGTCAAACCAATCAGAATCCGTTTAAAACAATAGATGGTAAAAAATATTATAAAACCGGGGACCTTGGTTACTTTGATGATGAAGGATTCCTATTTATCACGGGCCGTTTGAAACGATTTATAAAAATCGCCGGAGAAATGATTAGTCTTCCATTTATCGAGAAAATTCTTCTTGAAAAATATGGTGAGGAAGAAGAACAAATTTTGGCAGTTGAAGGCAGCGACAAAACCAATCCTGCGGATATTGTATTATTTACAACTAAAGAAATTGATTTAATTGAGGCGAATAAATATTTACTTTCGAACGGAGTAGCCGCAATAGCAAAAATAAAACGAACCGAACAAATTGATGAAATACCTGTATTAGGAACCGGTAAAATAAACTATAAGGAGTTAAGAGCCTTAATTGAAGAATAATCTTCAATAATTATTTAGTAATATCTAATCCACCTGACCAATTGGGATATTTATACCAAAGTAGAACTCACCATATTCGCGTTCTGGTTGAAAAAGATTGCTAATAATGGTATTAGATCCTAAAAAGATATATTTCCACCTAAGGGCCATTCCAACAGAAAAATCAAAACGGTTATTATGAGACAAAGGCAGATAAGCTCCCCATCTCTCAGTTTCAAAACGAGGGGTTAAGTTTACTTTCCAAATATCATTTTCAATAATGTCCAGGTTCTTATTATAGAAGCCAGGCTGGTAACCAATTAATCCGGATAAATACCAACTTGAAGTAAAGGCATAATCTCCTGATAATAAAATTGAGGTTGGGAGGTTCATCTTATAGGATTCGCTATTGATCTTTTCAAAGTCAACAGACTTCTCCAATGAATCAATTAATGCCGGTAATGATTCAATACCTTTAAAGCGTGAATAAGGAACATCTTCAATAGAAACTCTAAAAGTAGAGCGTTTAACTTTACTACGATGTTTCACATAACCAATATCACCAACCATTAATCCCACTTTAAACTTATATGGAATATCTTCCCCATCATCAGGTTTATAAGAATAACTCAATCCAAAATCGAACCCAATACCATTATCACCAAACAAATCCAGTTTGCCTTCATTAATTGAGTTGTCCAGATTTTTGTTTAGAGCGTAAGTTACATCAACCTGAAAATATTCAATGCTTTCCTTATCGTACATCACATCAATATTATCCAAATCAAAATAACCTGAACTACCTCCAACTAAATATTTTATATTCGCACCACCTGTCAATAGATGCTCATCCTTATTCCATAAAACACCTGACCAGGTAAATGAGTATTCCATCCATTGATTCACCACCGACTTAAAGTATTCATTCGAAACGGTTTCCAGTAATTCTGGATTATCATAACCAATAAATAAATTAGTGATATTATCGTTGGATGATCGGTAGATTCCATCAGCCCTTAAGTTCATAGAAAAAGCAACAGCATGATTTGGATTGATCTTATATGAAATCGATGGCAAAGCCAATTTCGCTCGCCCAACAAATAGCGATTGATCCGAACCTAAAAAGTACTTTAAATCGGTAAAACCAACCTTAGATAATTTTTTCATGAAGTCGGTTTCGTTAAAATCAAGGGCATTGGCCAGCCCTATTTGAGCAGAAACTACATTAATATTCCACCTGGAATTATTACGAACCAAATCAGCCGGCTGATTATTAATGTTCTGTAAGGGAAAATACCGGCTGCTATTTATACCAGGAAAATCCTGTCCGGATACAACAGAACACATGACCAACACATAAAACAGTAATAATAGTTTCTTCATAATTATCGAGTCCTGGATACAAATTTATAAAAACTATAGCTTGCAAAAGAGCTTTTTGTCATTATTCATTTTATTCCATTATAATTGTATTTTTAAGTCCTTAAACCAAATACATAATCATCTGAATGGATCTTATTTTAATTGCCAGCGCTCCAATATTCATTATCCTCTTTTACATCTACTATCGTGATAAATATGAAAAAGAACCTATACGGTTGCTTGTCAAAAGCCTAATAGCAGGTATGTTGACTTGTATACCAATTCTTTTTGCAGAACAATGGGCCTCAAACCTACTAGCACCTTTAAAAACCAACCTAATGTCCGCTGCCTTCTGGGATGCCTTTTTTGTTGCTTCCTTTTGGGAAGAGGCATTCAAATTACTTGCAGTAATGCTCTTGGTTTGGCGAAATAAAAACTTTAACGAACGATTTGATGGTATTGTTTACGCGGTGTTTGTATCTCTTGGATTTGCACTCGTTGAAAACATCATGTATGTTCTTAATACTGAAAACGGTATCCAAACAGGCATTGCCCGCTCTTTTACGGCAGTCCCTGCCCATGCCATGTTCGGTGTTATGATGGGATATCATTTGGGATTGGCACGCTTTATTTCAAAAAGACGAATCTTTCATTTATTCAATGCCTTTTTCTACCCTTTCCTATTTCATGGTTTGTACGATTTTATATTGATGTCGCAAAACAAATGGCTACTATTGACCTTTGCACCTTTAATGGTTTATCTATATATAAGAATTAAAAAACGACTCCTTCAACATTCTGATGATTCAGTGTTCAGAACAGTTGAAGATGAAAGCTAGCTATGCAGGTACATGAGCTAAAACAAAGAGACTTTACATCCGAAATACAATATTCTGCATCTCGCAGTGGCGGTCCGGGTGGACAAAATGTGAATAAAGTTAACTCAAAGGTTGAGCTACGCTTTCACATAGCTTCATCTCAACTTCTTAGTGATCGGGAAAAACATCTGCTCTTAAATAAATTAAGTTCAAAACTTACGCTTCAAGGCGAATTGATATTAACGGCACAAACCGAACGTTCTCAACTTAAAAATAAACTTGCTGTCAACGAAAGATTCTACATCTTATTGGCTTCAGCTTTAACACCGGTTAAAAAACGAAAACCAACCAAACGCACTAAAGCTTCAGTTGAACGACGTTTAAATTCGAAGAAGAAACAATCGGAGAAAAAATCAAACAGAAAGTATAGGGCTTTGTGACAATTGTCTAACTTTGAACTCTATTATTTGCCAACACATCTTATAAAGTAAAGCCATGCAAGAAATTACATTAGGACAAGGACTGGACAATCTCACATTTGGAATTACCCGCGAAGAGGTATTGAATATTATGGGTGAGCCAAATGAAAAGGAAAAAATAGATGGAGACAAAGAGTCGGGAGGCATGGAAGCCTGGCATTATGATGAACAAAACATCTCGCTTTCTTTTGAAGAAGATGCTGACTGGCGATTATTATCTATTACTTCTGCTTCGGCCGAAATACTTTTTGAAGGCATTGACCTAATTGGTTTAAGTCAGGGAGAAGTAATGGAGCAAATGGAAGTGTTTGATCTTGGTGATTTTGAATTGGAAGATCTTTCGGAAGATGGATTGGAAGGACAAACTGTTGCCGCTAATCCTGATTGCAGTTTAAACCTCTTTTTTGACAATGATATATTGGCTGAGATCCAATGGGGACCTTTTTGGGACGATGACAATGAGGATGTTATCTGGCCGGAAGTAAATTAGTACTTAGCTCCTAGCATGAAAAGATTAGTGATTAAGGATGACGGATTAAGAATACTTTAAAAATTGAAGGAACAGTTTTTAATATGTACTAATTTAAAACAAACCCTTTCCCCACGCGATTAAAATCTAATCCTTAATCTTTTATCATTAATTCTTTGCTAGCAAGGCTAACAATAATGTTTAGCAAATCGATACATCAAACATTAACACATCGAACATCTAATCATCTTTTTACTTTCTTAACACCCTAAAATTCACTTTCTAAAATAAAATCTCTACTTTTGCGGCCGCAAAAAGAGATAAAAATGATAACAGTATCAAATCTAGCCATTCAGTTTGGCAAAAAACCATTATTCTCAGATGTAAATCTGAAGTTCACTCCTGGCAATTGCTATGGAATGATTGGTGCCAATGGAGCAGGAAAATCGACCTTCTTAAGAATACTTGCCGGAGACCTTGATTCTACACGAGGAACAGTAAAAATGGAACCGGGAGAACGCTTATCCGTGCTACGTCAGGATCACTTCGCCTATGACGAATTTACTGTACTAAATACAGTTTTAATGGGCCACAAAGAAATGTGGGATGTTATGCAGGAAAAGGATGCCTTATACCTAAAGGCGGACTTTAATGAGGAAGATGGAATGAGAGCAGCCAAGCTGGAAGATGATTTTGCAGCTATGGGTGGATGGAACAGCGAAAGTGATGCCGCTGAATTATTAAGTGGTTTAGGAATTAAAGAAGATCTTCACCATCAACAGATGGCCAACATAACGGGTAAGGAAAAAGTACGTGTGCTTTTAGCACAAGCCTTATTCGGCAATCCGGATAACTTACTACTGGATGAGCCTACCAATGACCTTGACCTTGAAACGGTGCTTTGGTTGGAAAACTACCTTGCCAATTTCCAGAATACTGTTATTGTTGTTTCGCATGACCGTCACTTTTTAGATAACGTATGTACCAACATTGTTGATATCGACTTTGGTAAGGTTCGTAATTTCTCCGGTAACTACTCATTCTGGTACGAATCCAGTCAGTTAGCTTCACGTCAGCAGGCCTTACAGAACAAAAAGGCTGAAGAGAAAAAGAAAGAGCTTCAGGAGTTTATTCGTCGCTTTAGTGCGAATGTGGCTAAATCGAAACAGACGACCAGTCGTAAAAAGATGATTGATAAGT
This sequence comes from uncultured Carboxylicivirga sp., assembly GCA_947503525.1. GTDB lineage: Bacteria > Bacteroidota > Bacteroidia > Bacteroidales > Marinilabiliaceae > Carboxylicivirga. Next base: position 64,160 of record CANNEA010000004.1, read on the forward strand.
TGAACATCGAAGAAATTCAACCATCAACACGTCGCTACCCGGGAATTATTTTTCAACCATCCCGTTTGTCTGGCGATCAGGTATTAAAAGTTGAAAACCTCAGTTATTCAATTGAAGGTGAAACACTTTTTAAAGATGTTAGCTTTAATGTGGAGAAAGACGAGAAAGTTGTACTTATCTCAAAAGATAATCGCGCTGTAACCGGATTTTTCGAAATTATTAATGGAAACGAAAAAGCGCCCACAGGTAATTACACCTGGGGACAAACCATTACATCAGCCTATTTGCCAATGGACAATACTGAGTTCTTCCAAAAGGACATTATATTGTACGATTGGTTAGCTCAATATGCTAAAGACAGCTCTGAAGATTATATGCGTAGCTTCCTGGGTAAAATGTTATTCCCAACTGAAGACACTCAGAAAAAAGCTAAGGTATTATCCGGAGGTGAAAAAATGCGTTGTATGATTGCACGTATGATGATGGAAGAGCCTAATGTATTGATATTAGATCATCCAACCAATCACCTGGATCTGGAATCAATTCAGGCCTTTAACAACAACATGAAGACTTTTCCGGGACAAATATTAATGGCCTCGCATGACCACGAATTTATTCGTACCACATGTAACCGTGTTATCGAATTAACTCCAAAAGGGATAGTAGATAAGTTGATGGACTTTGAAGATTACCTGGCTGATGAAGGCATCAAAGCAATTCGAGAAGAAAAATATAAATAAACGAACTATCGAGGAGGTTTAGTTAACTAAACCCTAAGAAATTTTAAAGGCTGATTCCGCAAGGAATTGGCCTTTTTTGTGAATATTAAATGCCTATTGTGGCAAGTTGCCTTAATGTATAACTTCTTAAATTTCGGATTTCACTATAATTGGCACTGGATCCAGAGACCAAAAATAAGGAGGCCATACATTTACCACCTTATTAAGGAGGCTTGTTTACTGAACTTTATTTATTTCGATATCCTTAGCCATCAGAAAATACAATACACCATTTGATTCTAATTCAATTATGACGTCAACTTTTATCCCTGTTTCCCAATTCGGCCCCTCTGTGCTAAGGTATTTTAAAGTATATTCATTGATGCTACCATTATTTCCTGGCCTGGACTTCCCGGCTACAAAATCATTTATCACATATAAATATTCCACCTTGAAATTCTCTTGGATTTGCGCACAATTTGCATTTTTAATATCACATGAAGCAATTAAGCTATGATCCTTCTTACCCACACCACCATGAAAGAAATTTCTATACAAATATGGATCCATTATGAGTTTCTGGCTACCAATAGATATGGTGTCATTGGAATTAAGATATAGCTCATCAATTGCATCTCGATTGGTTTCTAAATAACCATCAAAATCATATTTCTCACAAGAATAACTAAGAATTAGTATTAATGTAAGACCGCTATAGATTTTAAAAATTTTCATATCTGAAGATACAAAAAGCACCAATCATCAGTAAATAGATCACTTTGTTTTTTAGACTGTCTGACGGACGCGACTATGATGCGTGGCTTGTATTGCGCCTGCGGCAAGCTCAAGCTTTATGAGCCATTGTTGGGCTTTCGTGCTTATTAAAATTGAACTTGTAATTCTCTAAACATCTCAATTGTATCCATATATATTATTCCGAATACATTACATGGTTCAGGAATTTTTATTCTATTTTTTCTTTCAGGCTGACTCTTTTCATGAGTAGTAATAATATAGCTATTACTTATTGCATACGCCACTATCCATGCATCTGCTTCATCGGCATCTAGGAATTCTTCCATTGCCTTTGGAAGATAATGGTCACTTTTTGAGTTTGCCCAAATTACTACTTGGGAGTATTCATCTATTGTATCAGAAGAGTCTTTAAAAAAATCATTCGGTAAATTATTGACACACCATGTTTTTAATTCATCATCATTCTGATAAATCTCATTTTTAACTTTGTCAATACTAATAATTTTACCTTGGTCTGCTAGTTCCTTTACTTTTTGCCAAAATGTAATAGCTATATCTAGGGGATAGTTTGCCCTATGCGCTTGAATAAAGAAGTTTGTATCAACAATAAAAACACTCATAAATTATAAATGTTTCGTTAAGAACTTATGGTATGTATCACCCTTAAGTCCAGTTAATTTATATGCTTCTTTATACAGTAAACTGTTAGTTTTTACAGCATGATTTACATGTGCTGCAAAAGATAAGCTTATTCTTTTCTTGGCAGTAGCATAAAAATCACCACCTCCACTTTGATTTTCTTTTTTAAACTTTATTTGACTTACATATTCATTATAAAAAGCAAAAAATGCAGTTCTGGATAACTTACCTAAATCTAAAGCTCTTCTTGCAATGACTATTGGACTAACTTTAAAGATTTTTGCAATTCTTTTTATATCTGGATATTCATCCCAAGTTCGCAAAAAAGAGTCCTTGGGAACTAAAAACTCAGCCGCAACTTTATCACATAAAATTTCAATTGGCTCATTTGCTGGCTGTAGTTGTCTAAAATCAAATCCAGCACTTTCTCCTGTCCATATATGCGCTAACTCATGTATAATCGTAAACATTTGTGCAGCTTTACCATCTGCAGCATTAATAAACATAAATGGACACATATTGTCTACTATTACAAATCCTCTACATTCATCCACTTTAATAGGACGACTTGTATTATTTTCTACCACACTATTGAAGGTCATAAAAATACCATTCTCTTCAATGACTTCTGTCAAGTAATTCAGTGCTTTTTCCCAGGTAGCAAATTTTTGAGCCCAGTTTTCCTCCAATCCTAAAGTATTTCTTATATCTTTTACTATATCATCAACCTTAGAACTGGCATTAAACTTTCCAACAAATTCTTTTGGAGCAAATTCATTATCTCTAAAATAATCTTTAAGCCAACCTTGTCTTCTTTGAACTAGTAGAATAGTATCATATACATTTAAACTAACTTGAGCATCTCCTTTTTTCTCTGTTCTAAAAAAAGGAATTGGAAGTTCTTCTTTTGGTGGTTTGGGTAAAAAAAGATAACCAAATGGTATATGTACTCGGTGAGAAAATTTCTCTAATTGTTTTAATGTTGGTTTCTTCTTATTATCAATCCAGTCTTGAATTTTTGGAAATTTAGAAACAAACTCATGTATATCATAACCTGCTCGGGCAATTGCCCAAGTAATCATGTCTGCATTTATATTTATTTCACTTTTCATAACTTCACAAAGTTAAAAATAAGAATTAGATACGAAAATTACTTCTTATGAGCGATTCGCACATGAACGCCAACGGTTCGTATAAGAATAGTAGCCGACTGCGTGGCACTTTCTTGTCAAATTACACAAAAGTTGAAACGGGCTACAACCATTGAATTTACTACTGTCTCGGCTATTATTTTTATACATCCTTTGTTGTGCTCTCGTCATTTCTTTTCAAATATTCTCGATGTTGTTGTCCCCATTTTGTTATCTCAATGATTAATGGTATGAGTGTATATCCATAGTCAGCCAACTTGTAGGATACTTTTACTGGGATTGAATCATATACTTTTCTTTCCACCAACCCGTTAATTTCCAAATCTTTCAATTCTTTTGATAACATTTTAGGAGTTGTTTTTGTCAAGCCTTTTTCCAATTCAGAATAGCTAAAATCATCATGACAAAGTAGTGCAATTATTTGCATTTTCCACCTTCCCGAAACAATTTACAAAGCATCTTGAATAGTTTGTAATTTTTTTCGATAAAGCTCAATTATTGCCAAAAGAGGCTTGTCTATTTTGTAACTCTTAAACTCTTCAATTTTATCCATTGCTATTGGTATTGCAACGAAAAAAAACCTTATTTTATAGGCTTTAATACGAAATCAAAACAAAATGATGAAAACAAAAATATTTATCATCGCAATAATATCTTGCAATTTTCTCATTATAAATAGTTGCAAGCAAGAAGTAGAAACAACAGCAATTCAAGAACCTACTGCCTTTGAAGACATTCCCGAATGGTCAAAGAACGTGGTTTGGTATCAAATATTTGTTGAGCGTTTCCGTAATGGAGACCCAACAAATGACCCGACAGCTGAAGATATTGTTGGTAACTTCTCTTCTTACATTCCCGAAAATTGGGCAATAACACCATGGACACAAGATTGGTACAAACCCGATATTTGGTTTGAGAAATTGAATGATAAAAAGATGTTATCAGGTTATCCTATTACGGTATTTGGACATAAAGTACAACTGCGTCGTTATGGTGGCGATTTGCAAGGTGTTTTGGATAAAATGGATTATTTGGAAGAATTGGGTATTACGGCAGTTTACTTCAATCCGCTGAATGATGCACCATCATTGCATAAATACGATCCTAGACATTGGCGACATATTGATGTAAATTTCGGCTCAAATCCAAAGGAAGATAAACAAATCATTGCTGCTGAAACACCAAATGACCCAACAACTTGGCAATTCACGAATGCAGATAAATTATTTTTGAAAGTCATAGAAGAATTTCACAAGCGAGGCATTAAAGTCATTTTGGATTATTCGTGGAACCATACAGGCAAATACTTTTGGGCATTACAAGATATTGCCAAAAAAGGTGAACAATCGGAGTTTGTCGATTGGTTCGACATCAAATCGTTTGATAATCCCGAAACACCTGAAAATGAATTTAAATATAAAACATGGTTCGATGTGCCGAGTTTACCCGAAATTAAGGAAAATGTAGAAATTGACCATTCAACAATCAAGGCTTACGAAGGCGATTTGTATAGTAAAACGGTCAAAGGGCATATATTTAATGTTACCAAACGTTGGCTTGACCCAAATGGCGATGGCAATCCCGTAGATGGCGTTGATGGTTTTCGTTTAGATGTTGCTGGTGAAATCGGTTTAGGATTCTGGCGAGATTACCGAAAAATAGTACGTGAAACTAATCCCGATGCGTATTTGTTAGGCGAAATTTGGTGGGAAGAATGGCCTGATAAACTGCTCAATCCAAAAAACTACTTGCAAGGCGATGTTTTTGATGCGGTGATGAATTATCGTTGGTATCGTGCTACACGACATTTTTTCAATCAATCACCAAGCAAAATTCCTGTTTCAGAATTTGTGGATAGTTTACGGTCATTTAATTCCGATTTGCGAAAACAAAATATCTATGGTATGATGAATTTAACGGCAAGTCACGATGTACCTCGTTTTGCCACCGATATTTTTAATAAAAACAAATATAAAGTCGGCACCAATCCCTATAAAGGTAACGATTATAAAATCCATAAACCCGATGCTGAAACATATGAAATTATGAAAATGATTTTAGTGCAACAGTTTACATACATCGGTTCGCCGCATATTTGGGCTGGTGATGAAATGGGAATGTGGGGCGGAGATGACCCGAATTGTAGAAAGCCGTTAATTTGGAAAGATTTGGACTTTGAACCCGAAACTCATCATCAGGTAGATTATTTTTCTCGCCCAAAAGATGAAGTTAAGTTCAATGATGAACTATTCGGATTTTATAAAAAACTCATTAAAATTCGCAAAGAAAATTCAGTTTTAGCATTTGGGGATATTGAATATTTAATTGTTGATGATGAGCGTGAAATATTGGCGTATAGCCGTTTTGATGGGAAGAATGAGGTAATTGTAGTTTTTAATAATAGTAAAAATGAAGTCAATGTCAATGTTTTGAAAAAGCAGCATAAAAAAGACTATCAAAATATTTTAAATGGGATAAAGATTAGTGCTCAAGATGGAAAAGGGATTATTTTGACAATGCCTGCGAAGAGTTTTGTGATTTTGAAATGAACTTGAAATCAATACACTATTAAAATAACATTTTCTTTTCCTTCATGCTGAATATGTTTCAGTATCTCCAAAGCAATAAGGAAGGAATGTTTACTGTTTATGGCATACTTCTTTTTACGGGAAAGCGATTGTGATTGAAGGAGTTTAATTTATTAGATTACTCGGCATTTTCTTGATGGAGCACAACTTTTCTGTATCTGCACCTTATGTGTCGATATATCCATTATCTATCTTATAATTCACAAGCCCTAAACTATGTTTTTTTGTTAAATAATTAGCTCCAGGTGCTAGTTTAATTGTTTGTGCGTGTAAAATACTTGTTTAGCATTAGCATATTAATCTCTTAAACCCAAACCATAAATACTGCTCAACTCTAAACACCTATACATTGGGCAGTAATAACTTATATAAAACTATACTAAACAAAATAAATATCCAATAAAAAACCGCCTTAAACTCAATTAAGACGGTTTGCTAATGCCTGGCGTATAGCTATGTTCTATTGTCCATTACTGGCATCTACTTTTGACTTAGCCCGCGTTTGACGCGACTTAAGCTCAGAACCAATGCTTTCAAACATCGTATCCATCTCATTGGCAATGGCATTTACTTCATCCATTGTACCTTTGCGCTTGTGGTAATTCACTTCCAACAACATTGAATCGATGGTATCACGCACCCAGGCTTTTTCTACCGAAGGATCTATTTCTCTGATATGTGTTTCAGCAGTATTAAATTTTTCCATCGCATCATCAAAATTGACCTGTGTGCTTTTGATTAATTCAAACAAGCTAAGACAATTGCAAGTAGCAATGGCCTCACTCAGATTAGTTTTGTTTTCCACATCGGCAATAAAACTTTTTACCTGTTTACTCTGCTCGCTATTGCCTTCGTCCTGCATGCTCCAGCCAAAGGTTTTAATACTGTCGATTAAATCTTCTGCGGCCTCTCTAATGCCCATACTCGCTTGCTTGGTACAATACAAGAGAAAATACTTAAAGGCATCTAAAGCATCGTCGCGTTTATCATCACAATCCGCAATTAAATCGGTATACGGATTTTTACGATTTTTATCCAGGGCCAGACTAATATAGGTTTGCCTGTTAATAAGGCCGGTCAGCAACTCTTGCAAACCCAGGGCGCTTAATACTTCTGAGCCATACTTACTCAGTATTCCAATTATCTTAACTACTAAAACTACATAATCGCTGTTGCGAAATCTTGAAAAACTTATCTTATTCATAATACTTAAAATTTAGGCTCCGGAATGCTTCAATACTATCCGAAGCTGGTTAAAAATATGATCATTCTTTGTTGCTTGTTACTGTAGACCTGCAGAGTTTAAAGGAGTGAGCTACTGCTATGCTATGTTGTGGTACGAAACCTGTAATGGTCTTCCCTTTTGCTGCTTCGTCGATGAACGAAATATGAAAAGCTCTTCCAAAACCATTTCCAACAGAATACGAAAACGGCATTGGTCTTCCCTTTTACTGCTTCGTCGATGAAAGAAACATGGAAAACTCTTCCGAAACCACCTCCAACATAATACGAAAGCGCTAATGGTCTTCCCCTAAGTACTTTTGTAGCCTGACAAAACATGTTCTGATGCCAGGCTTACAGCTGTTGCAGGACTGCGGAGTAACAAAGCAGATGCCGCTTACCGGAATTGTACTTGTACAAAGTTTAACTCAGAACCTTCGCATAGCTATTGCATGGCAACAATGGTACACCGGAGCTTATACTTTGTACTTATGTACGACTACAGTCCTGGCAAAAATGATTTACTTAGCAACTCTGCAGACTGAAGGAGGTGGTTTAAGGAGCCTTTAGACCCCTAAAACAAATAGGGCATTTACCCCCAGGGGACTATTGGTATTAGGCAGTATGATAAACGACAACTGCAACTTATTATGATTCGCTTTCATTTGAAAGGAATAAACAGCATTGAAGCTGTTGGTCTGAAGGTGAGTTACTCTTGTCATAGGAGTATTAAATTAAAAAGACACTTCAATTTAACACATATATCAATACCATAAAATAGCTTGAAGTAAAAAAAATGCATCAGCTAAACGAATTTGCAGCTTAATGTGCCTTCCAATAATACTATCTTGAGGAGACACCAGCACATTTAAATATTGGTCAACACAGGAAGGCTGTAATTTAATATGAGGAACTTTAGCGAAAAAAAGAACCTCGAATTAAACGAATTACAACATCCTGTAAAGACCAACAAATGGAATTTCTAAATCTCTAGCTCTTGATTTTTGTCCATATGATGGGAAACTAATTAGCATTATGGCGAAAACTATAAATAATCTTTCCATATTGCTTAGGTTTTATTGCATTTGATGATGCCATTTATCACTATATTCCCTGGCCACATTAAGCCAATTTTCCGATTCATACTCTCCTGCCAAAGCTATCGCATAAAAAACTGTATCATTAGGATTTAAAGTAAGAATAAAGGCATTGAAATGTTTTTCAACTTTTTCTTTTAAAGGGACAAAAAATGTCACTTTATTTTTTCACATTCATACACTCCGGAAGGTGTCATATATTTCAATCCTACGGTTTTATTATTATCCATAACAAATTCAATTTGGAGATCATCAAACTTTTCAACTTTAAACAATGCCTTTTTGTATGGGATTAATAAATCATCTGTAGTTCCAATAATTGCTAATTGGTCATTTTTCAATTTTACTTCAAACTCAAATCCGGCAAATTTATATTTTCCAATATACTGCTTTAACACTTCAAGGCTTGCCAAAGATTCATCCACTTTTTTGTTGAATGTTACCTGGCCTTCGTCTATTGAAATAATGCAAGTGTTAATCTCTCCTTGTGGACTTACACCAAAATTCAAACTCCATTTACCAAAATTCTCATCATTTGGTGTGTCAAACCTATTGTAATGGTAATGTGTCAGAGGTAAAATTGTCTTTCTAAAATTAAAGTATAATGAATCATTTTCATGGCTAATAACAAATTCTCCATATGCTTCATTCGAAAAAGCACCTACATAATTCTCAATGGCATGTGATGGTGAAGTTCCTTCTACATGATCAAATCCGACTTTAGATCTGGCTTTTTTAGATAATTTCTTGCCTTCGATATGATCCTTCAATCTCCGACCGTTCCAATCGGTTTGCTCCAAACCTAATAATCTATCCACAAGATTGTAGGGGATAATGGTATTTCCCAAGCTGGCACCCTGGTCACCTATCGAGAAAGTAATTATCCCAATTTCGTCATAAGGTAATATGATTACTTGTGAATGAAATCCCGGCATTGCTCCACCATGTTTTGTTAAGACGTTCCCTTTGTATATCTCAATGTCTCTGGCCATACCGTAGGTCGAATTTAATCGCTCCTTATAGCCTTTACTCTCTAACTCCGTGTTTCTAAAAGCAATCCCGGGTTTCAAAGTCTCCTTAATAATAGACTTTGGAATTACTTCTGTACCCTTATACTGACCATCATTTATTAGGGCAATAACCCAACGAGAAAGATCGTCAAGGCTTGTAATTATCGAGCCGGCAGGCCCTACCGCACTACCATCTTCTTTAAGTGGAATTTTATAGAGTGTTGTGGTATCTCGCTTTTCATTATATGGAACCCCGTAATCCTCCGATTTTTGCATCTCTTCAATGGAAAAAACAGTATTATTCATTTCAAGCGGAGCAAATATTTTTTCTTCGAGAAATTTCTCCCAGGTCTTCCCTGTTCTGAGCTCAATTGAATACCCTACAGCAGTATACATGAGATTATTGTATATAAAGTCCTGACGTAAAGGTATAGATGGCTCAAGATATTTAATTCGATCAAAAAGGTCTTTGCGCGAAAAATCGGATTGGAACCATATCATATCGTGCCTTGAAATTCCAGTTTTATGGCCCAACATATCTCTGAGCGTAACCTGATTATTCAACAAATCATTATAAAATTCCAGTTCCGGAACAGCTTCTTTAATCGGTTCATCCCATTTAAAAATACCTTCTTCAACTAACATTCCGGCTGCAACAGTTGTAAACAGTTTTGTATTCGATGCAATTTGAAATAATGTGTTTTCTGTCACAGGCAGTTTATTTCCATAATCTCTGTATCCAAAACCCTTTACATATACCAATTCGTCTTTGTATACAATGGCGACTCCGGCACCTGGTTCATTCCAATCTGACAGAACTTTCTCCATATATTTATCAAAACCGGAAAGTGATTTTTTAACATCGATGTCTTGAGCCAAAGCATTTGCTGATAGTACAATCAGAATTGATAGAATAATCCTCTTCATAATGATTCATTTTAGTGGTTTATCAATATGTCCTTATCCGGGTATATTTGTTCGTTCCTATATAAAGTTTATACGATTGGCAGTACACCTTCCAATATTCCTATAAGGTCGTATGAATAAATTAATAAATCAAACCTAAATTCCATCCACTATGATTTGACTATCAAATCATCTTACCTCTCGCCCATCTTCAAATAGGCCTTATGACTGTTCACATTTTTATATGAAGGTCGAATAATGCGGGAATTCCCTGATGAGAGTTCTTCAATACGATGTGCACACCAACCTACACAAATGGAAGCCGCAAATAATGCAGTATAAATTTCACTTGGTAGTTGCAGACAATCGTATACAAATCCACTATAATAATCTACGTTAGCACAAACTTCTTTAGCTTTACCTTTTTTAAAGTTCCGCAGCACATCAGGTGCCAGCCGTTCAATCTCTGAATATAACTTAAACTCCTTCGATCGACCTTTCTCTTTGGCCAACAACTCAGCCTTCTCCTTAAGCAAAATGGCTCTTGGATCGGATAAGGTATACATGGCATGTCCAATTCCATATATTACTCCACTGCGGTCATAGGCCTCTTTTTGAAGTATTTTTAATAGATAGTTAGAAATATGATCTTCATTATTCCAATCCTTTATTTGTTCTTTGGCCTCCTCCATCATGCACATCACTTTAAGGTTGGCTCCACCATGCAAGCGACCTTTTAAGGAACCCAAGGCTGCAGCAATGGCCGAGTAGGTATCGGTTTGTACCGAACTCAAGACCCGGGATGTAAAAGCTGAATTATTACCACCTCCATGTTCAGCCTGCAGCACCAAACACAAGTCCAGAATTTCGACTTCTAACTGAGAATAATCTTCTCCTTTTAGCATATATAAGAAATTCTCTGCCGTACTCATCTTTACCTGAGGGTAACGCAACTCTATTTCCTGACTATCCGAGAAACGATTTAAATAGGCATAAGCAATGACAACTGGTAATTTGGCAATTAAACTAACGGATTGGCGCAATAAATTACTCAGACTTAAATCTTCGGCATTATCATCAGCCGAATATAAAGCCAAGACTGAACTGGCCGCCAAATTCATGATATCTTTACTGGCCAAACGAATCAACACATTACGCACAAATCCAGGCAATTCACGCTCTTCACCAAGATAGTTAGCAAAACTGTTCAACTCTGTCTTATTGGGTAATTCTCCGCTTAAAAGTAAATATATAATCTCTTCAAAGCCAGCCCTTTTATCCAACTGAAATCCTTTAACCAAATCCTGAATTTCAATGCCGCGATAAAACAATCGACCATCAACAGGAATCACCTTTCCATCTACTTTTTGGTAGCCAACAACTTCCCCTATTGAGGTTAGTCCAACTAATACACCTGAAGAATCACTATTACGCAAACCACGTTTGATATCATGTTGTGCATATAATTCCTTGGGTATGGAACCATTGTCATGTGCTTTTTCCTCCAGCTCTTGTAAAATAGTCATTAAAGGTGATTTGATGATTGTTAGCTCTTGGTCATTTAAGATATGTGAATCTTTTATTATTTACAAGTACCTTACTTGCATACAACAAATAAATACCTAAATTTGCAAACCGACTGCACGGTCAGTCTGCACTATTTAGAAAGCTGGTTATGGATAAAAGAGAACAAATATTAGTAGTGGCAAGTAACTTGTTTTCTAAAAATGGTTACGAGAATACCCCACTATCACTGGTATGTGAGAAAGCAAACGTTTCCAAAGGTTTAATCTTTCATCATTTTAAATCAAAAGATGTTTTGCTTAGAGAGATATTCAAACAAACAACGGATTTAATACTTGAGATTAATTCAAAAAATCAAAGTAGTTTAAGTCCTCAGGAAAGGATTCGTGCATTGCTTGAATCCTATTCCTCACAACTGGAAGATGAAAAGGACAGGTTTAAGTTTAATCTCAATTTAATTTTGCAACCCAATACAAAAGCTATACTGGGTGATTTAATAAGCATCAGAGCTGATGCCATTCTGAAATCGGTCAAAAGTATATTCGACGAAATAGATCCGGAAAATTCACTTGAAATGAGCCATGTACTAATTGCAGAGATGGATGGCATTGCACTTCATTATCTCTCTATTTATGAACATTTTCCTTTAAAGTCAATAATGCGAAGTTTAATAAAAAAATACGCCTAATATGAAGTTCATAAAAACAGATATCAGCCCAAATATCAAAAAATTCAGAACTAAATTATATCAGAAATTTGTTGCTCCACTTGATGCCATGTGGGAATTGCTATATATCGCATCGTCGCAGCATTATTTAATCGAAAATGAAGGAGCTAGTATCGGATACTGTTGCATTAATGATAAGGCGACTTTATTGGAAATACACCTCAACGACGAAAATATCAATTTGATGTCAGTTGTAATCAAGGAACTAATAAATGGTGAACTCATTGCTTCAGCCAGCCTCAGTTCAATTGAAGCTCTTGCGTTTAACACATGTTTACTGCATTCTAAATCCATAAAAGCCAATACATTTTGTTACCAATATCATACCGGAACCTCCGTTTTACCAACGCCATTAAAAATTGAGCAGGCTACAATAATGGATCTTAAAATGATAAAGGATTTCTTATTGCATCAAATTGGATTTGATGATAACTTTGGATACACAGAAAATCTAATTAACAGGAAAGAACTGTTTATGATTAAGGAGAAGGGTACTATAATAGCAAGCAGTGAATATCGCTTAAGTGAAACACAGAAAGGCGTTGTGGATCTGGGTGTTATTGTACACAAAGAACAACAAGGCAAAGGGCTTGCACCTAAAATCCTGCAACAACAAGCGCAATTAGCCCTGAAAGCGAATCAAAAACCAATTTGCTCAACTACTTATGATAATATAGCTTCACAAAAAGCCATTTCAAAAGCAGGCTTCTTCTGTTCTCATATTATTCTGGACATAAACTTTACAGACCAATAAATAACTTCTTTATGAAAAACGAAGACCTAGGCTACTCGGACAAACTTGAACAATATAAAATAGAGCATAATCTGGATTCATTTGAAACTGGACGTGTTATACTTGAGCACAAAGAGCGTTATGTGCTAAAAACTGCAGATAATGAATACGAGGCAGAGCTAATTGGCAACCTGCGTTTTACAGCTTCTGGTCGGCACGATTTCCCTGCAGTTGGTGATTGGGTAGCCTTTACCGAATACGATAAAGGGAAAGCGCTTATCCATGCCATTTATCCTCGTCATTCAATTATTGAACGCCAGGCTGTTGGTAAAACCGGACAGATTCAAATTATTGCCACTAACATCGATTATGGCATAATTGTGCAGGCAGTTGATCGCGACTTTAATCTTAACCGATTAGAACGATACCTGACCATATGCAATACTTCTAAAGTGAAACCAATAATTGTGCTGAGTAAAATAGATTTAATTGATGAAAGCCAATTAGAGTCAATAATTGGTTCGATTAATAAGAGAATCACTGACACTCCAGTTATAACTGTTAGTAATCAGACCAAAGGGTATAATGATTTGCAGAATTATATAAAAACTGGACATACATACTGTTTGCTTGGTTCATCAGGTGTAGGAAAGTCCACTTTACTAAATGCGCTTTCTGGTGTTGAGCTAATGGAAACCAGGGAAATTAGTTCCAGTGTTAATAAAGGAAGACATACTACCAGTCATCGTGAGCTATTTGTTCTTGAGAATGGAGGAATTTTGATAGACAATCCAGGAATGCGGGAAGTAGGCATGACAGATGCTTCGAGCGGATTAGAATTAACCTTTGAGTCTATCCTTGAATATGCTAATGGCTGCCGCTTTAATGATTGCACCCATATGAACGAAAAAGGTTGTGCCATATTAGAAGCTGTTGAGAACGGAGATATTGATGAAGCATCTTACGATAACTTCATAAAAATGGAAAAAGAAAGAATGCACTTTGAATCAGATGCGCAAGAACGTAAGAAGAAAGATAAGGACTTGGGTAAAGTCATCAAGGAATTTAAGAAACAGCGTCGTGATCTTAAATTTTAAATGCTGTTTTAATAAGCAATAAGTAACTTGAATTATTTAACCAGCAGCAATTTCTTAATTGCAAAAAATGGCCCATTAGACTTGACATTAATTAAGTATTGGCATAACTTGTTTATAAGATGGTAATCATCATTCATGATTGAAGGTAAAAGCTCCAACATTTTAGCGATTGTTGGGGCTTTTTTTACGTTTTCTAATGGCTTATTTCCTTCATTTGAAGTTCCAAGCCTAATTGCATCATCAGGTTTAGTTCATCAAATATTTCCCATTCCTCCGCAATACGTCCATTTTGTATCCGAAATATGGTGAAAGCATTAAAATGTACTCTTTTATTTGTTGGGGGTATGCCTTCCAATTCTCCCGTATGAGTAGCATCCATTTCTGTTCTACTCATCACTAGATTTCCTTCAGCAATTAATTCTTTTACTTCAACTTTGGTATGCGTAAAAGAAGATAAATAAGTATTATATAAGAGTTTGTACTCCTTCAGTCCTTGTATTGTTTCTGAGGTACCGTTGTAAATAACATCTGAGCTTTGAAGCTCATCTAGTATACTTTCCGTTCTCTCATTCCGCTTCCCGTTCCAATAGCGCCTGACTATTTCTTTATTTAGTTCCTGTATCGTTTGTTCTGTTTTCATAACCGAATGTAAAAGACAATTCATATTTCGCTATCAATACACTTATTGCAGTTTAAGGCCAAGGTTGGTCATCAAGCATAATTCATCCTCCGAAGAATACACCTCATTAATCAAGCCCTTCTTAAAAGAGAAAATTTGAATTCCTCTGTAGTCTATATTATTATTCGTGGCAGGTATCTCCTCAAATGTGTCTTGTTGAGTACCTGTAAATAATATTCTGGTGACAACTTTATCCTTACAAGCAAATATTTCTTCAACATTGTGTTTGTAGTTGGGTATTGCTTTGTAGAACATTTTTACCAAGGGCATAGTCTGGTCATATGATAAAGGTTCTTTAGCACTATTCATAAACAATTTAAAATCCATAGAACAAATATCCCTTACAGCATCAAAATTGTGCGAATCGATCAGCTTATAAAATTTTGTCAATAATTGAACATTCTTTTGCTCTATGGCTTTCACCTCGTTAACTTCGTTCAACAAGGCTTCTTCTTTGGTGAGATGTTTAGTTTCCATCGTTCAAGTTTTTAATCTGAGAAAATTAAAATGAAGTATAAAACCGCCTTTGCGGATCCTGTTTTTTTTAGTAAAAATGGATCGCATGTGAGAATCAAAGTCTATCAAAGTTCAAGAAAATAAATTTTGATATTTCATTACAAATCTAGAATCCAATGTCGCAGAAGTCAAGTTAAAAAGCCTACTAAATTTACAAGCAACCATTTTAATTCCTCTCCGTCATATTAAGCATGAAACAAACCTATAAATATATCCTGGTACTTAGTTTAATTGTTTTATCAGCATCTTGTAAAAAAGAGGATGATAATAAGCCTATTACTTGTGATCAGAAAGTGTTAATCAGCTCATCTGAATATAATACCGCGCCTGATGATGCACTTCATATCAATAGCATTAGCCTTGTGGATAATTGCCTGAAAATTGAATTTGGAGCCAGTGGTTGTAGTGGAAGTTCATGGCAGTTGAAGTTAATTGATTCAGAGGCCGTGCAGAAATCAGAACCCCCTCAACGCACATTGCGCTTATCCTTAAAAAACGAAGAATTGTGTGAAGCATATATTACCAAAGAGCTCTCCTTTGATATTAGTGAACTACAAATAGGTGGCAATAAGGTAATCCTAAACATTAAGGATTATGCTGAACAAATAGAATATAATTATTAGGCAGTTAGGACTATTCTCTGTTTAAATGAGCCATAACCAGTTTTACTTCTCCAAAACTGACCTTTCGTCCCATGGCCTGTTTAATTTCATTGGAATAAGCTGCTTCATGGCTTTCACAAAACTTAGTAATCTTCTTTACCAATTTTTCATCCACCAAATCTGTAATATCTATGTCACCAAGTTGCACATAATGTGCCAAATGACTTTCGATGGTAGAAGTTTTTAAATCACGTTCCTCGGCTATTTCTTTAATGGTTTTCCCATCCTTATACAGCGTGAATGAGATCTCTTTGGTTGGAATCTTTTGGGTTTTAGAACTTTTATTTTTGCCACTATTACGCTTATATTCGGCCTTTGCCCGCTTTTGAGAAGATTCAAACACAGGCATATCTTTTAAAGTTGACTTATTAATTTCAGTTTTTTCTATGGCTGATTTAAGCAAGATTTCTGCCTTATAAATATGCTGCAATTGACGGGCAAATAGGCGATCCACATCATCCAGTTCATTGAGGTATTTCTTTATGCGCTTCTCTGAACTTAAATCCTTAACATGGTTTTTAACTGCATCAGATAAAATATTCAGTCGAGGTTCGAAATAGGATTTAGCGTCTCCAACCCTCTTAAGCAAATGCTCTAACATCTGATTTTTATTCTCAAAAACGATCTTCCGGATTTGTAACATAAATTGATCCGCTACCTTTCGCGTAGGCAGAAAATCACTAAGAATTCGTTCAGCCCAACTCTTATGCTGCTGCTTAATCGATCTTTTAGCATCTTTATCGTAGGATGCCAAATGATAGGCCAAACCATTATTTAACCAGGCAAAATCAAAGGCATTTAAGGCCACTTCCGATACATATTGTATGGTTGCTGCTTCTAAATCTTTCTCCAGTAGATCTGTTACTTCGGCCTGATTGGTATAATCAGTTACATCTTTATCGCAACTTAAGCCTTGAGTAGGAACAGGTGCGGTTAGTGTCAGACCATCTAAACTTGTTAAACGTGATAAAGCAACATAAATCTGACCCGGAGCAAAAGCCTTTGATACATCAATGGTGGCTTTATTAAAAGTTAAACCCTGACTTTTATGTACCGTAATAGCCCAGGCCAATTTAATGGGATAATGTGTAAAAGTTCCAATGGTTTTCTCTTCTATATCACCTGTCTCTTTATTAAGTGTAAAGCGTTTGTTCTCCCAGCTATAGGGCTCCACGGTAGTTGAAGGTGAACCATCATCAAAACGCACCTCTATCAGCTCATCGTTTACTCTCGACACAGTGCCCAACTTGCCATTGAAATAAAGCAAATCACCCGAATAATCGTTTTTAACAAACATTACCTGAGCACCCTTCTTTAACTTCAGACTTTCTTCTACCGGATAATTATATTCGTTAAAATCACCATCTATCTGTGCATGAAAAGCATAAGTCTCACCTGATAGTTCAGCTAATGACCTTCGATTTAAATCATCAGCCTTATAATTATGTGTTGTCAGAAAAATGGTTCCTTTTTCCTTACTATGGTCATAATTGGGTTTATAACACGTATTCAGCAGCTCAATATCCTTAGAGCTAACAGTATTGTCACGTAAGTTATTTAAAAGGCTTACAAAATCCCCATCACTCTGACGGTAGATTTTATTAAGCTCCAATTGAATTGGCGCTTGCTGTTTTAATGCATTGGCATAAAAAAAGTAGAAACCCTTATAATAAGGCGATAGATAATTCCATTCATCTTCTTTTACAACCGGCGGTAATTGTAAAAGATCACCAATAAAAAGCACCTGAACTCCACCAAAGGCCATATCCCTTTGACGACGAACCGAGCGTAATATGGCATCAATGGCATCCAGCAAATCTGCTCTTAACATACTCACCTCATCAATAATCAAGAGCTCCAACTCTTTAAGCATATTACGCTTTACCTGATGCAATTTACTTTGTGCCAATAAGCTCTTGGGTGTATTAATTTGTGTTGATGAACCTGATGATAAGCTAATATTATTATCGGGAACAAAAGCCCCATAGGGTAACTGGAATAATGAATGCAGAGTAACACCCCCCGCGTTGATGGCAGCAATACCTGTTGGTGCAGCTACAATGGTATTCTTATGTGTATTGGCCGTTATCTCACGTAACAAAGTAGTTTTTCCTGTCCCGGCTTTCCCGGTTAAAAAAATACAACGATTGGTATTATTGATGTAACGTTTAGTAAGTTCTGCAATAGGATTTAATTCGACTGCCATCTATTAGTATTAAAGATGCATCAAAGGTTATAAAATCCATTGAAAGGGAAAAGTCTTTATAATTCTAAGTTAAAAATAATCTCAGGTCAATAGGTGATTTATAACTTTAAGTATACCTTTATGTAAGGCATTAATTTCTGTATGAAAAACAACTACCAGCAACTTTTAAGAAAAATAGAAAACAAGGAAGAAATCGTTTTTGGTCTTCTTTTGGATAAAAAAGGCTCCGCTCCACAGGTTCCCGGCGCATCGGCGCTATTCAACACAAAAGGCCTGTTACATGGCACATTGGGAGGTGGCATACTGGAACTGGAAGCTGAAAACTTAGCCATATCACAGTGGAATACTCGGAATAATCAAATCAAACAAATTGATTACACTTCAGACATTGGAGAAGATGGCGGTGCCATTTGTGGTGGCATAGCAACTTTTTTACTGGACTTTAATCCACAAAGTGGCAAAGATGCTTTGCAAGCCATGGACCGTGATTTGAGGCATCAGAATAGTGGTTACCTGATTACAAGCATCAATAAAAAGAATGATAACATCTCAATCACAAGGCTATGGTTAAACAACATAGAAGAATCCAAAAACATATCACCTGTAGTCAAGACTAATTTTATTACCAATCAAAAGAAACAAAAATCAGAGCTTATTAGTACGGAGAGTCAGCTTGATTTCATTGAATACCTCACACCTGCACCGCAGCTAATAATTATTGGTGCCGGACATATTGGCCAAGCCTTATGTCATCATGGAGCCTTGCTCGGTTTTGATGTCACGGTTGTGGATAACCGACCTTCTTATGCCACTCATTCCCTTGTGTCAGATGCACATCAAATAATTGTGAATACTGATCTTAGTGAAAGCATCCAGGAGCTTGCTATAAATGCTAACTCCTATATTGTCATTGCCACACAAGGACATAAAAGTGACTGTGAGGCCTTGGAAAAAGTAATTCATTCCGAAGCTTCCTATATTGGTATGATTGGAAGCAAACGAAAGATTCAACAGGTCAAAACGGATTTTGAGCAACGAGGTATTGCAAAGGCATCTCAATTTAGCCGTATCCATGCCCCAATTGGTCTCAGTATTGGATCTAAAACAGTTCAGGAAATAGCCATTAGCATTGCGGCTGAATTAATACAAGAACGCAATATCAGAAGATAATGAACTTAACATGTATCATATTGGCGGCTGGTAAAAGTACTCGAATGAAGCAACAGAAAATGCTTCTCCCTTTTAAGGGCTCTACAGTTATTGAAAATGTGGTCACCGCGTCTATTCAATCTAATGTTAAGCATACAATAGTTGTTACAGGTAGTCAACAGGAGCTCATCAGCCAACAGCTGAAGTCACTTGATGTGGAAATCATTCAAAATGCCAAGTTTGAGGATGGCATGTTATCCTCAGTACAGTGTGGAGTTATGGCTCTACGCCAATGCGATGCTTTTCTGGTTTTACCCGGCGACCAAGCTCTCGTAAAAAGTACTAGTATCAATCATTTAATTAAGATGTACGATGATAGTCAGAAAGGCCTTTTAATACCGACTTATTATGACAGAAAAGGGCATCCGGTAATTATTGATTCCAAATACAAAAATCAAATTATGAAACTTGATCACTCCATAGGCTTAAGACAATTGTTTCATGAAAATGAGGATGATCTGGCACTTGTACCTATTGATTCGAATGAGATATTAATCGACTTGGATCTTCCTGAAGATTATCAGAAAGCTCTTAAACAATTACAGGATGAAAACTAAAATCATACTTGGATTTATAGGTTTGATTACACTCACCTTTGGCTTTGCCTTTGTTCAAGAGAGTAAAAGTGAGAAAACTAAAATACTTGACACAGTGTTTATGTCAGATAGAATTAAAATAACTATTCCTCACCATGGCGGATATGCAGCCACCAATTTAGGTAATGCTGTAATGGAAATAAAACGACATTCTACGGACAGTTTGTTTTCAGTTTTGTATAAGGATGCTATTGACCGACGAAAACTGGCTTTCACCATCGACGATAAAGAATATGCCAAATTGAAGTCAATTTTCATCAAACTGATAGCTATCCATCAAAGCTCTAAATCATTATCAGGCGACTGTTTAACCATTGACAAAAACTACATTCTCAAATCGAAAGATAATGAGCTCATAATAAAACCGGATAAAGCATCAAAAGACTTCGATTGCTTGGACCAATGGATTTATAGTAAAGAATTGAATAATTAACTATCTTTAATTGCAGTAAAAAAGATGGTAAACAAACTAAATAGTAATGGAAAAGATCTCATTTACTCTTAATAACAAAGCTGTCGAGGTTGAAGCTGAGCCTTACGATATTTTGTTATGGGTACTTCGAACAAAACTTGGCTTAACGGGAACAAAATACGGATGTGGAATAGGCTATTGCGGATCATGCACCATATTAGTCAATGGAGAAGCTATGCGTTCTTGTGGCATGGCAGTAAGTGAAGTGGCGGGTCAACAAGTGACAACTATTGAAGGATTAGCAGTTGGTGATGAATTACATCCGGTTCAAAAATCATTTGTAATGAATGATGCTCAACAATGCGGTTTTTGTACTCCGGGAATGATAATGAACGCTGTAGGTTTATTAAATGCCAATCCCACACCCAGCAGGTCAGAAATTATAAAAGGCATGAATGACAATCTATGCCGCTGTGGATCTTACAATAGAATTGCGGATGCTGTTGAAGATGCCGCTAAATCGATAAATGGAGGATCTGAATCATGAGAGAAGAAAAAATTAACAAACTCTATTTTGGTGATATTGATAAACCTGTTCGTAATATTGATCGACGTGATTTCATAAAAAAATTAGGAGGCGGATTAATTATTGTTTTCTCGCTTAGTTCTTTTGCTTTTAAATCGAGGTCGGAAGATGATCATGATAAACGCTTGGATGACAAGCTGGATCTAAATGCCTATTTGCGTATTAAAGAAGATGGAACTGTTGATTGCTTTACGGGTAAAATTGAAATGGGCCAGGGAATAATTACTTCCTTAGCTCAAGTTCTTTCTGAAGAATTGGAAGTCCCTATGGATAAAATTAATATGGTAATGGGCGATACTGATTTATGCCCATACGATGCTGGAACCTGGGGATCATTAACCACTCGTTTTTTCGATCCTTTGCTTAGATCGGCTGCGGTAGAAGCTAAAGTTGAATTAATCAAATTAGCATCTGTTGAACTTAAATTATCTGAACAGGAATTAATCTGTAAAGATGGTTTTGTTGAGTCAGTTAATAATGCGAAACCAAAAATCAGTTATTCCGACTTAACCAAAGGTCAGAAAATTGTAAAAACCATAACTAAAGCTCCTGTACTTAAAAAACCTTCGGATTTTAAAACCATTGGAAAGCCGATTATTAGTACTGATGCAATAAATAAAGTAACGGGTAAGGCGCTATACACGGCCGATATACAATTGCCTGGAATGCTTTATGCGAGTATTAAGCGTCCTCCCGCGCATAGGGCAAAAATTAAATCCATCGACACCTCTGGAGCGGAGGCTATTGAAGGAACGAAATTGATTAAAGATGGTGACTTGATCGCAGTTCTCCATAAAGACCCTTTGGTTGCTGAAGAAGCCACAGTTAAGATTAAAGTAGAATGGGATATCCCGGAATCTAAAGCCAATGATCAAAACATATTTAAGCACATTCTGGATACAGCTAAGTTATGGAAATATACAGAGGAGAAAGGTGATTTAAAAGCTGGCTTCGATGAAGCTGATGAAGTTATTGAATCGGAATATCACGATGGTTATAAAGCTCATGCGTCTATTGAAACGCACGCAGCAACGGCCCACTTTGTAAATGATACATTAGAAATATGGGCAAGTACTCAAACCCCTTTTGGAACGAGAGAATCTATTTCGAAAGAATTAGATATGCCTGTTGATAAGGTTCATGTCAAGCAAATATTCTTGGGTGGTGGATTTGGTGGTAAAATATATAATCAGCAAGCCATTGAGTGTGCCAAGTTGGCAAAACTAAGTGGAAAACCCGTTCAATTATCATGGACTCGTCGTGAAGAATTCATGTATGACAAGTTTAGGCCAGCTGCTGTAACCAAATTAAAATCTGGAATTAAAACTAATGGTAAGATAACAGCATCCAGTTTTGACATCTATTGCTCGGGTCCAAGAGGAACGCAGGATTTCTATAATATACCCAACCTAAAAACCGGTATTTATGGAGGGCAGGGAGTCCATCCATTTGGAACCGGTGCCTGGAGAGCACCCGGAAACAATACCAATACTTTTGCTCGCGAAGCTCATATTGATGACCTGGCATTCAAAATTGGGATGGACCCAATTGAGTTTCGTCTTAAAAATATTGAGGATAAACAAATAAGGACTGCTATTAAATTGGCTACTGAAACCTTTGCATATAAGAAACCTCAAACCGGTAAAAACAGAGGTTGTGGAATGGCCATCGGTCTGGATGCCGGAACCATTGTGGTATTGATTGCAGAAGTAGAAGTCAATCCTTCAACGGGAGAAGTAACGCCATTGCGCATGGTCTGTGCTCAGGATATGGGGCAGGTTGTAAATCCCCATGGTGCTACTGTTCAAACCGAAGGAGGATTAACCATGGGCCTTGGATATGCTTTATACGAAGACATTGAATTTGACTGGGGAACGGTTAAAACCAGAAATTTTGACACCTATGAGTTTACCAGGTTCTCAACCACATGCCCTATTGAATGTGTATTTACAGATGATATGGAAACACCTCCTCAAGGCGGTGGAGAACCCGCGATTATTTGTGTTGGTGGAGCAATAGCCAATGCGGTATTTCATGCTTCAGGCGCAAGGGTGAACCAGCTACCTATCACGGCGGAAAGGGTGTTAAAGCAATTACAATAGCATTACTCTTAAACTCCATCCCTTAGGGTGGAGTTTTTTAATGCAATAGCCAATGGTTTGCAGCATCTTTACTTGAAAATACCTTTACTTTGTATTTAGTTAATAGGTTAGCTAGTGCGGCGAAGAGCATTGATTTAACAGTTTGCATTGGTGTTCTGGCAACGATGGCAGCTTTCACTTGATTATATTTATCCAATTTTGATTTTATCGCTTTGACAATATCTCGTGAATCTGACGAATGATCTAGCTTTAATTCTGAGTCACGTACATCATCAAGCACCTTTAGCTTTAGAATATGATTATATTTTGAATCAATGATATTGATAACTTCAAGCATCTCCGACACATCCACATCACCTGAGCGCTTGAGGCAGATTATATCATTGTTCTGATCGTATGTTAAGTTCGTCATTTCATTAAATTACTTACTTAACAAACAAAATATTGTGAGAATAGTTTATCTATCAATCCATAGACAATTGATAGATAATTAATTTATATTGACTATATTGTATCATCAGCTCCTGATTTTCAAGACATATTAACCGTTATCACCAAATAAACACGAATGAAACATCTACTTACAAAAGGCTTTTTCTTGATCTTAATCTTGATAAGCACATCTGGCATTTTTGCACAGAAATCATTGATGAATGACACCACATTTTCTGGATTAAAGCTTCGTAACATTGGTCCTGCCTTTATGTCGGGCCGTATTGCGGACATCGCAATACATCCTGATCATGAGAATACCTGGTACATAGCCGTTGGATCAGGTGGTGTTTGGAAAACTGTAAATGCCGGAACAACCTGGAAACCCATCTTTGATAAACAAAAAGTATACTCCATTGGATGTATAACCATTGACCCACAGAATCCCCATACCATATGGGTTGGTAGTGGTGAAAATGTAGGTGGACGTCATGTGAGTTATGGAGATGGAATTTATCGCAGTACAGATGATGGCAAGACCTGGAAAAATATGGGTCTGAAGGAATCGCAACACATTTCCAAAATCATTATTCATCCTGAAAATTCAGATATTATTTGGGTGGCAGTGCAGGGACCTTTGTGGAATAAGGGTGGACAAAGAGGTTTGTATAAATCCGTGGATGGTGGAAAATCATGGAAACAAACTCTTGGCGATAATGAATGGGTAGGTGTTACTGATCTAGTGATTGATCCACGTAACGCTGATGTACTATATGCCGCCACCTGGCAACGCCATCGTAATGTAGCTGCGTATATGGGCGGAGGACCGGGCACTGCACTTTATAGTTCAAGTGATGGAGGTGATTCGTGGACGAAGCTCAAAAAAGGTTTACCCTCTTCGAATCTTGGAAAAATTGGTTTGGCTATTTCACCTCAAAATCCGGATGTACTTTATGCTGCCATTGAATTAGATAGACGTCAAGGTGGTGTATACAAATCCGTTAATCGGGGACAATCATGGCGTAAAATGTCAAATGCAGTTTCGGGTGCTACAGGACCTCATTATTATCAGGAACTATATGCTAGTCCTCACCAGTTTGATAAATTGTATTTGATGGATGTGCGTATACAGGAATCTAATGATGGTGGAAAAACATTCACCCGCATGAAGGAAAAATATAAGCACTCCGATAATCATGCCATTGCCTTTAAAAAGAATGATCCCGACTACCTTTTAATTGGCACAGATGGCGGCTTATATGAG
Organism: uncultured Carboxylicivirga sp.; assembly: GCA_947503525.1. Taxonomy (GTDB): domain Bacteria; phylum Bacteroidota; class Bacteroidia; order Bacteroidales; family Marinilabiliaceae; genus Carboxylicivirga. Next base: position 88,992 of record CANNEA010000004.1, read on the forward strand.
ACTTTTGATGGCACCAGAAACTGGCGTTTTATCTCTAACCTTCCGCTAACTCAGTTCTACAAACTAGCCCTTGATGACGCTGAACCATTTTACAATATTTATGGAGGCACACAGGATAATAATACGCAAGGCGGTCCAAGTAGAACAGATAACGCCAACGGAATTGCTAATCGCGATTGGTACGTAACCTTATTTGCTGACGGACATCAACCGGCAACAGAACCCGGCAATCCAAATATTTTATACAGCGAGTGGCAAGAAGGTAATTTAGTTCGTGTTGACAAAACCACTGGCGAGATTGTACATATTCAGCCACAGCCGGGTAAAGGTGAGCCGAATGAAAGATACAACTGGGATGCGCCTATATTAGTTAGCCCACATCAAGCCACCAGATTATATTTTGCCTCACAACGCGTTTGGCGATCAGATAATCGTGGTGATAGCTGGACCCCTATTTCAGGTGATTTAACCTTAAATCAGGATCGCATTACGCTTCCTATAATGGGCTCAACACAAAGTTGGGATAATGGTTGGGACTTTTTCGCGATGTCTAATTACAATACCATTACATCTTTGGCCGAATCTCCATTACAGGAAGGTTTAATTTATGCAGGAACAGATGATGGTCGCATACAGGTAACATCCAACGGAGGAGAAACATGGAACGAAATTAAACTAAGTTCGATTTCGGGTATTCCGGCTACAGCGTTTGTAAATGATATTAAAGCCGATTTGTATGAACCTAACACCGTTTATGCGGTGCTGGATAACCATAAGTTTGGTGATTTAAATCCTTATCTGATTAAGAGTACAGATATGGGGAAATCATGGAAATCAATAAAAGGAAATCTTCCTGAAAAAACTCTTGTATGGAGGTTAGTTCAGGATCATATTAAAAAGGAGCTTTTGTTTGTTGGAACTGAGTTTGGCATTTACTTCACCATTGATGGCGGGGAGAAATGGATTAAATTAATAGGTAATGTTCCAACTATATCGTTCCGTGATTTAGCTATCCAGCGACGAGAAAATGATCTGGTTGGGGCTTCCTTTGGTCGTAGCTTTTTTGTATTTGACGATTACTCGGTTTTACGTCATGTTAATGAAGAACAATTAAACCAAGAGGCTAGCCTGTTTCCAACTCGAAAAGCCTTACGTTACATTCCACGACCTGGAGTTTCAATGGGCGGCAGAGGATCGCAGGGTGCTGAATACTATCTTGCTCCTAATCCGGATTTCGGTGCGGTTTTCACTTACTATCTTAATGAAAGCTACCTGAGTATTAAAGCACAAAGAAAAAAAGCTGAAAAGGAACTTAGCAAAGAAGAAAAAGCAATTACATTCCCTGGATGGGATAACATTGAAAAAGAGATGCAGCAAGACTCCATCCGTGTTTGGTTAACCGTTAAAGATTCTAACGGAACTATTGTGCGTAAATTAAAGGCATCAACCAAGAAAGGCTTTCACCGTACAGCGTGGGATTTAAGATACCCTTCAAAAAATGTGGTTAAATTAGGTTCAAAGTCCGGGGGCAGATCAGGGGCTTTAGCACCAGCCGGACAATATACAGTTACTCTTTCCAAAGAAGAGGACGGAAATGTAATCACTTTAAGCGAAGCCATTAGTTTTGAGGTTGAAAACATGAAAGACGGTTATTTACCTGCACAGGATGATCAAACTATTTTGACTTTTAACAAGCGACTTACTGATCTTCAAAAGGATTTAAGCGCCGTAAATTTATCGCTGGGTAAATCCATCTCACAACTTTCAGCGATGCAAAAATCACTTTCTCAATCTCCAATTGAATCCGGGCAGCTTGAAGGTGACATTCAGGAACTAAGAGACAAGTTGTTCCAACTAAAATCTCAGATAGAGGGTCAATCAGCGAAAAATGAGGTGGGTGAAAAAACAATGCCTACCATTAACGAAAGATACAGGTATGCATCGATGGCAACTCGCAACACCTATGGACCTACAGCTACTCAACTACAGAGCCTTGATATCGCTGAAGAAGAATTAGCTACTTTGAAAATAAATCTAATCTCAATACAAGAAAATGAACTGGAAGAACTTTATAAACTCCTACTTGAAAATGGCGCCCCATTAATAGAAGGTATGCCTTTATAAAAACTATAAGCGATAATAACTAAGAACCCCCACTGTATCCAATTCAGTGGGGGTTCATGGTTTAGAAGTGTTAACCCGTTTTACCAATTCAATTATTAGGAAAAAACAAATACGACAAAGTTTTACTTCCGTTTTTGTATAACAAAAACGGGTTCAACTAGGTCGGGGTTGACTTGCAAAAGACATTTTAAACACAATTTAATTTTCTTGCAAATCAATAATTCCAGTCTTTGGCGATAGAATATCTACTAAACTCAGTTTTTATCAGCAATCATCAATTTCTTGTTCATGAAATACAATACCGTACTCTTGTAATTCCTTGAGGACAGGTTCATATATTTCTTTATTGGTTGGTATATGCACTCCTGTTTGTTTAATTTCTCCCTGCAAATAAAGCTTTACAGCAATAGCCAAAGGTAAACCTACTGTTTTAGCCATAGCAGTATTTACACTATTTTGTCCTTCAACTACCAAGGACGAAGTCAGACATGTGTCCACACTATCTCCTTTTTTTCGGTACAAGAACTTGTGCCACATTACAATCATATCTTTATCTTCAGGCTGTAATAACCATTTTTCAGTCAGCAACTTTTCCAATACCTGAGCAGGTGTTGCCTTATCCAAACCAATAGGCGTATCTTCAAAAATGCCTAACCATTTAAGCTTTTCAATAATATCAGAATCCTGATCGATATGTAAGGTGTGGTATAGCTTGGTTTCAACAGAATCGGAAGGATGATAATACAAAAATGAATTAATAAAATCGCGATAACTCATTCCATCCAAATGATCGATAACGTATGAATCATCGGTAATACCTAGTTGAACAAACACATTCCATGCCCTACAAAAACCTGGTCGCCTTAAAGTACCTCGATAAATAGTTGGAATACCTTCCAGATGATAACGTTCCAGATATTTAAGCGAGTCTCTGTTGGCATAACCTTCAAATTTCCCATAGGATTCTATGTCTATTAATTCTGTTCTTCGGAAGAGACGATTATAGGGAATATACTTGTATTTTTTTTCCTGAATAAATTTAGCCGTGCCACCCTGCCCGGCAACGACAACATTTCTTGGATTCCAGGAAAACTTATAATGCCATGGATTTGTGTCAGATTCTGGTGCAACCAATCCTCCGGTGAAAGATTCAAAAGCCTTCAACTCATAAGCGGCCGATTTAATTTTATCCAATATTTGCATGGCTGACATATGATCAATACCAGGATCCAAGCCCATCTCATTTAAAAACAAAAGGCCTTTTTTCTTAATTTGTGGCTCAAGCTTTTTTATTTCTTCTGATTCATATGAGGCCGTAAATAACGATTTATTATTATCAAGACATACCTTAGCAACAATCGGATGTAAACTAGCTGGTAATAAAGAAACCACTATACTACTCTTACCTACCTCATGAACCAGTTGGTTAGCATTAAACAAATCAAACTCAATAACCGTAGTATTTTCATCTATCTGACCATCTAATTGTTGCACCTCCTTATCGGCGACTGCAATATGCCATTTATTTATGGCTGCATGTTCCTCCAAATAATTAATTAGTGCGATGGCTGATCGTCCGGCCCCTATAATGAGTATGTTTTTCATCTTTTAATTTTTAGTCCATAGTCTAAAATCCGTAATCCGTTAAATCATTAATAACTTATCACGAACATTCTTAATTGATCCTTAACAACTAATTTCTAACCCATTCTTCTAAATATTTGAATCCTTCTTTTAACTCACCTGCCTCGGCAATGGTTGCTCTTTCAATCACTCCTTCCCGATCAGATTTAATGATAAAATCCAATACCCTATTGATCAAATGTCCACCAAATTCCCGTGAAGCATCTTTAGGTAGTTCGCATGGTAAATTATCAACCGCCATCACCGTAACATTACGCTCGTTCGAAAAGGCAGGCTCCTCTTTGCTAAGTGTAGGATTAAAATCATAAAGCGGATCATCAATTTCTGTAGGTCGAATAGTTGAAGGGATTGAACCATCAATATCGCATGTAATATCCGCAATTACCTTGATTTTGAAATCCTCTTCCAACATGTCTGTATTGGTAAATAAAACAGGTGCTTTGGGATCCCAGAAGGCTGCCGAAATCAATATGTCCGTTTGAGTACAAAATCGCTTAAAATTACCCTTATACTTTTCCGGATGCTTAAAGAAATGGAACAACTCAAAGGATGATCCATCACATCGTAAATTATAATCAACAGGAGTTAATTGAACGTAAGACGCTTCATCATAGGTATTATTCAAGTATTCATCAACTGATAAACGGCGGATTGCAATTTCTTCAAGTATTTCCAATACACCATTGGCAACTCGACCGTTGCCGGTGACTGCTATCTTTATATTGGGTAAATTTACCTTTTTCAGCTCTCTCATTAATTCTAACTTTCCTTCACAGAGATGGGCCGGTTTTAAGTCATATAATTGATGTCGTTTACCGAAAGTTAAAAATGCATTGTAAGCTCCAACGATTCCGGCATACCGCCCAAACCCTATTAACCGGGCTCCGTTAGCTTCTGTTAATACCTCATAGTCTAATAATCGAATCTTACGATCTAAAACAGCCTTAAGTAATTTCTTATTGTAGTCTTGCTTTTTTATTGTGTGTGAAAAGAATAAATAGGATTTCCCTGCAAGCAAATTATCAACAGGCACCTCTTTTACTCCTAAAAATACCTCACAAGAGCTGATATCTTCTTTTACTGTAACGCCTTGCTCAAGGTATTCTTCATCAGAAAAACAACGAATGGGACTCGATTGAACTTCTATTTCCAACTTTGGATAAACGTTCAAAAGTGTCTTACATTGTTGAGGAGTTAACGGCACTCTTTTATCTGGTGGTGTTTTGCCTTCTCTAAGGATTCCTATCTTCATAAATTAGTTATTACGGTTAGTGAATAGTCGATACAACATCACTCAATACCCCTACTATCCTCCCCTACTGGAACTGTAAAAGTCCCATTTAGGGGAATCAAAAATCGGCAAAGCCAATTGGGGTAAAAGAATATTGTTACAGACTATATATTAAACTCTATCCCCTGTGCAAGAGGCAAGTCTGTTCCAAAGTTGATAGTGTTTGTTTGACGGCGCATATAAGCCTTCCAGGCATCAGAACCCGACTCACGGCCTCCTCCGGTATCTTTCTCACCACCGAATGCTCCACCTATTTCAGCACCTGAGGTACCAATATTAACATTAGCAATACCACAATCCGATCCTTCGTGCGACAAGAAACGCTCAGTCTCCAGCATATTCCGAGAGAAGATAGCTGACGACAATCCCTGTGGCACTCCATTGTGCAAGTCAATTGCTTCCTCAATGTCTTTATACTTGATTAAATACAATAAGGGCGCAAAGGTTTCTTCCTGAACAATTTCATAATGATTCTCGGCCTCGGCAATACATGGATTCACATAACATCCAGATTCATAACCTTCTCCACTTAACACTTCACCACCATAAATAATTTTTCCACCTTCTGCTTTTACTTTTTCTATGGATGATTGGAAATCTTTAACAGCTCCGGTATCAATTAGTGGCCCAACCAATGTATTGCTATCTAATGGGTGACCAATTCTTACACTTTTGTAAGCTGCTATTAATTTATCCTTCATGGTATCATAAATAGATTCATGGAGTATTATTCGACGGGTGGATGTACACCTTTGTCCGCAAGTACCAACAGCTCCGAATACAATAGCCATCAGTGCCATTTCCTGGTCTGCTTCGGGAGTAACAATGATGGCATTGTTACCACCTAATTCAAGAATATGTCTTCCTAAGCGTTCACCAACGAGTTTACCTACTTTTTTACCTATCCAAGTTGAACCCGTAAAAGAAATCAATGGGATATTCTTATCAACGAGCATATCATCACCCAAATATTTTGACCCGGTAGCTACAAGACTCAAAACACCTTCTTCAATTTTGTTTTTCTTCAATACATTCTCCACAATCTTATGAACAGCAACTGCACATAGCATTACTTTTGAAGAAGGCTTCCATACCACTACATCACCACAAACCATGGCAATCATAGCATTCCAGGCCCATACAGCAACCGGGAAGTTAAATGCAGAAACCACACCAACTATTCCCAATGGATGATACTGATCGTACATACGGTGTTTAGCTCTCTCGGAGTGCATTGTTGAACCATAAAGTTGACGAGCCTGACCAACAGCAAAGTCACATATATCAATCATTTCCTGTACTTCACCAAGTCCTTCCTGATAAATTTTACCCATTTCATATGAGACGATTTTACCAAGTGGCTCTTTAAACTTTCGCAATTCTAATCCAATCTGACGAACTAATTCTCCACGAATGGGAGCAGGAACCATGCGCCAATTCTTAAAGGCTTTTTTAGCTGTATCAATTACTTCGATGTAATCATCCTTGGTGGCCTGCTGAATTCCCGCAATCTCTTGACCATCCGCCGGAGAGAAACTCATCTTTACATCACCTGTTGTATTTTTCCATTTAGTTCCTGTGCATATTCCCGGATTGACATTCTCGATTCCAAGTTCTTTTAGTGCTTCTTTAATTCCGTACATCTTTATTAGTTATTAGTTATTTTCTTCTATTTACATTTTACTTTGTACTAAGCTTCTCTTAAAGGAGAAGGCTTGTGTGAGGATGCTATTAGTCTATTAATGCCTTCACCAATCCGCCTTTATTTAGAATCTGCATCAATTTTTCAGGCAATGGAGTAAACTTAAAGGTATCCTTTCCAATCATTAATTGACCAGCAGTAAAGTCAATGCTCACTTCATCTCCACTTTTATAAGCATCAACTGCATCTGGTAATACAATTATCGGTAAACCCTGATTAACCGCTGAGCGGAAAAAGATCCGTGAAACAGATTTTACAATTACCGCCTTCACTCCTGCATACTTTAATCCCACAGAAGGATGCTCACGTGAACTCCCACAACCAAAATTAGCCCCACAGATTATAATATCGTCATTTGTGACTTGACCAGCAAAAGCTTCATCAAAATCTTTAAATAAATAAGGACTTATCTTTTCAGGCTCTGAACTGTTGATTTCGTATGTTAGGCTTCCGGCAAACATCTGATCGGTATTCAAATTATCAACATCATCATAAGCCCACACACCTTTTACACGCCTTTCATCACCAGCTTTTATTTCAACAGTACTTGTTTGTTTCTTCTCATATGGAAACTTGTGACTTTTGGCCTTCATTGGAGAAAGGATATGACCGTGTAAGGCTGACAATGCAACTGTTGCCGGAGATGCCAAATATATAGAGGCCTTTTTATTTCCCATGCGTCCCAGGAAGTTACGATTGGCCGTACTTATTACATTAACACCATCGGCTGGAATACCTTGCCCGGTGCCCAGACATGGACCACATGACGGTGCCAATACACTGGCCCCTGCATCCATAAAGATATCAATCAGTCCTTCCTTATTGGCTTGCTTATAAATATCTTTTGAAGCTGGTGTAATTAACAATTGAAATCCTTTGGGAATAACATTACCTCTTAGAATAGCAGCAGCTTCCCGTAAATCCTCTATACGTCCATTCGTACAGGTGCCAATTAGTGCTTGTTGCACCGGAGTCCCAGCAACTTCATCCACACTTTTAACATTATCCACATGATGCGGACATGCCACAAGCGGATATAATTCATCCAGATTTATTGTGATCTCTTTTAAATAATTGGCTCCTTCATCGGCCCATACTCCGTCCACTGATTCACCCAGATAAGTAGTAAGAACATCATCAGGAGGAAAAACTGCATTCTTAGCACCCATTTCCGATGCCATATTAGCAATGGTCATGCGATCAGCAATGGTCAAATTATTAACACCATCGCCATGATACTCAATTGATAGATAGTCCGCCCCTGCTGAGCCAATCATACCTATAATGTATAAGGCGATATCTTTGCCAAAAACACCTTCAGGAAGTTGCCCTTTTAGATTGATCTTAATCGTTTCCGGCACTCTAAACCAGGTCTCACCCTTTTTCCATAAACCCGCCGTTTCGGTTCTGTCAATTCCTGCTGCAAAGGCATTAAAAGCTCCTGCTGTACAAGTATGACTATCACTACCCACAATACACATCCCAGGCTTGGCATACTTGCTCATTAGCTGATGACATATGCCATTACCTACATCATGAAAACGATTAACGCCGTTCTTAGAAGTAAAGTCGCGAATAAGCTGATAATCATTGGCCAATTTGGCATTGGTAGGCGGTGCGTTATGATCTAGAATAACCAGCAACTGGTTTTTATCATGAAGCTCTGCGCCTCCCATCTTATTAAATACCTTTTCAATACTTGAAGTATTATCGTGCGACAATACTATATCCGGTTTTTTAAAAACAATAGAACCGACTGCTGCATCAAATATCTTTTCTACAAATGTTCTTGCTGGCATTTTTCCTTTGTTTTTTTAACTGTCACCCCGATAGTTATCGGTTTTTTTCAGCATGTTTTTACTTCTTTAATAGCAATAAAACTTTTACTTAGCTCTCATGTATTTCTCGTTACTGCACAATTAACTTAAGGAACAATGAATTGCTGTTCATACTGCCAATAAATCTCCTTTCTGATAAATCATCATTTGAACATCAGAGAAAGGTGTGATATACATTTCTTTGCCATTGCTAATGTTTGTTACCTTGCCACTCTTCAGTTCTATCCTTATTTCATCCCGGTTATTTAATTCAAGAGTAGATAGATCTTCATAGGTCAATATTGGGAAACCAGCATTAATAGCGTTACGCTCATATATTGCTCCAAAGGACTTGGCCAAAATGCAAAGATTTTCCAGCGATTTAAAACAATCAACGGCTTGCTGACGCGAACTGCCTGCTCCAAAATTTTTCCCTGTAATTACAATATCACCCGCTTCTGAACGACTGGCATAATCTTTCCAACCTTCCAAATTATCGAAAGTATATTGCCCCATCTCTTCAAGCTGAGTAATAGAAAGATATTGATTATGAAAAATCATATCTGTATCAATATTGTCCTCGTCTATTAACCAAACTTTCCCTTCTAATATTTCAGGTAAAACTTCTTTAGAATGTGTTGTAATCCCTGATGCAATATCCACATCCTTCATTCGGTCGAATTGACTTGGTTCTATTGGCAACTCTTGAGGTGTGGTAATATGTCCGGCAATAGCGGATGCTGCAGCCACAGCTGGTGAAGCTAAATAGACTTCGCCCTTGCCTTGTTTTCCTGCAAAATTCCGATTACCCGTACTCACGGTTTTTTCTCCAGGTCCATTCTGACCAATCTGACCACTTGCGCATCCTGCACATCCTGCATTGCCAAGCATTACTCCGGCACTTTTAAATATTTTAATTATCCCTTCTTCCAGACAGGTATTCCAAACCTCATCAGTGGATGGAACAATTTTCAGAACAACACCCGGCGCCACTTTTTTACCATTCAGAATTTTAGCAACCTCACGTAAATCTTCCATCCTGCCATTAGTACAACTCCCAATAAATACAGAATCAATCTTTGTTCCTTTCACTTGGTCTATCGGAACCACATCATGCGGCTTTCCAGGTAAGGCAACAGCCTGATAAAATTGAGAAACATCAATAGTGAAAGTATGCTTATACTGAGCTTCTTCATCGGCATAAACTGGATTCACCGCCTGGTTACTTCGTTCCTTTGTGTATGCAATAACCTCTTCTGATGGAGGAAATAATACAGCAATAGCACCCATTTCGGTAGCCATCGAAGATATGGTAATTCGCTCATCTAAACTTAATTGGTTTACAACTTCCCCATATAGTTCAACTGACAGACCAAGTAAGGTATTCGCCCCGAATTTTTGAAGTAAATTAAGGACAATGTCTTTAGCCTTTACATGTGATGAACGTTCTCCTACAAGCTCAATTTTTGCTGATTCCGGAACTTTAAACCAAACTGCACCCCGAGACCAGGCAGCGGCAATATCCCGGTCGCCCATCCCTTGTCCAAAGGCACCTATTGCTCCTAAAATATTGGCGTGTGAATCGGTTGACACTAAAGTGGATCCCGGAGTCGCCATTCCTTTATCGATGGCCAGATGTGTTCCAATACCGCTATTTATATCATAAACATTTACCTGCTCCTGACGTGCATAAACACGACACAATTGCTGATTTGCAGCATATTTCTGATCTGAACCTGTAGGATTACAATCAAATGTAAAAAAAGTCTTTTTGGGATCAGCCAATTTTAATCCGTTCTCCTTTAAGTTCTTCACTACATTGGCTCCACCAAAATCGCGTGCCAGCCTGACATCAATTTCAATATCAACAATCTCACCGGGAGAAACCATGGCTTTATTGGCATGATTGGCTATTATCTTCTCTATTATGGTCATAATAATGGTAAATTATTAATGATAAATGGTTAATAATTCTATTGCTTATTTTAACCTGCTTTTAAAAGGCAAAAAGGTCATAAAGTCGGCGTGGTGCACCACATAAGCTTCAGTTGAGCGTTTCACCATATCACCTTCTCCGGCATGGGTAGCTATAATATGACATACTTCTGCAGGCACATCGCATTCTTCGGCTAATGATACTCCCGAAAATGGATGTCGTAAATATTTCCCGTACATGCCCTGAACTGCTTTCCCATTAGCATCTAACTCATACTCCAGAAGTTTCCCAACATCCGCCAAAATTGCTCCAGCAATTAAAACATCCATATTCACAGGCAATTCACCCTTAAAGAATTCATTCATTTTAATACCGCTATCGCGAGCAATATGCACAACTGCTCTTTTATGATCCATAAAGGTGACTTTCAGATCCGGCCCACATAATAGAGTAAAAGGTATTGAATTTAAATCATCAGTGCTTAACACACTTCTTTCAAGTGCCAACTCCCAGGTACGTGCCACCTGAAATTGTAATACCTGATTTTCTATCCACTTTATTTCCGGCCAAAGTTTGATGACTTCCTTAAAATTATCCATTCTTTATTCTACATTTAATTCGTTTGTCTATTTCCTTAAGACATCTTGTCTAATTTTCACTATTTAACCTAAGCTTCAAGGGAAATGAGAAAATCAGTTGCTCCCTTTAGGGCTTGGGTACATCAACTGATTTTCTTTATTTTATTACAGCTTTGCAATAATGGCATCCGCCATTTCATGCGTAGTGGCAGCTCCTTTGTCCAATACATCCTGACGTCCGGTCATCTTCAACATATCATATGTGCGAACATTACCCTCGGCAATAACATCTGCAACTGCTTTGCGAACTTTAGCCGCAATTGCATTCTCATCAATATAATCCAACATCATACAAGCAGATTCAACCATTGCAATAGGATTAACTATCGAACGTTCGTAATCGGCATATTTTGGTGCTGAACCATGGGTTGGCTCAAATACAGCAACTCCGGTTTCTCCCATCTGTGCACTACAAGCAAAACCAAGTCCACCAATTAACCCGGCAAAACCATCTGAAATAATATCACCAAACATGTTGCCTGCAACGATTACTCCGTAGGTTTCCGGATTCTTTGTTAACCACATCATCTGTGCATCAATATTGGTATTCCACAATTGAATTTCCGGGTAATCAGCCTTTTGGATTTGTTGGGCCATTTTATACATCATTCCGGATGTTTCGCGAATAACATTTGGTTTTTCACAAACAGTAACCGACTTATATCCATACTTGCGAGCATGATCAAACGCCGCTCTTAATATGCGTTCTGTGGCATGCTTGGTAAATATTCGGGTAGATACTGATAATTCTTCTCGTGGCACCGTACCAAAGTTCTTTACGAACTGAGGATGGGTCATTAATCCCTCATAAACTATTCCATCCGGAGCACTCCATTCAACGCCACCATATAATCCTTCGGTGTTTTGACGGAAAATCGGCACATCTACAATTGGCTCTTCTACTCCACCATCAGCTCCTCTTCTAATAAAATTCAAAGGATTGCCTTTATAGGTTTTACAAGGACGCAAACAAATGTCCATTTTAAAATACTGTCGCAAGGCAACAATAGGACTTTTGTAGATAAGACCTTTATCCTTTAATTCGGGCACTAATTCTTCCGTTGCCTCATCCTTAGGTTTTGAAGTAATGGCTCCAAACAGCCCAATTTTATGTTCTTCTAAAAGTTTGACAGTTCGTTCCGGCAAGGGATTACCTTCCTTACACCAAAATTCCCAACCAATATCACCCTCAACATAATTAGCATCAAATCCGGCAGCTGTAATTACACGGATAGCTTCATCTAATACGGTGCGACCAATTCCATCACCTGGCATTGCAACAATAGTTCGTTTATTCATGATTTAGTGCTTAATTTATTTAATAGTTAATTATTCCATATAAAGTTTGAAGTGTCTTGTTCGCATCACATGATTCAAAAATCACCTAGTGAAACAAGTTTCGATCCTATACTTCGTCATGCTCATTGTGCCACCTCTCTCACCACATCAATTACGGTTCCGTCTACCCATTTGATGGCCGCAATTATCTTATCACCCAATTTTGGTTGATCAGGTTTACCACATATGCGTTCTGCTTCTTCTTTTAATTCCTCTATCGTCATTATTGGTAAAGCTGAATCTTTTGCTTTTTCAATTAAATCTTGTCGTAAAGGATTAATGGCTATTCCGCGTTCAGTTACGATGACATCAATTAATTCTCCTGGTCCACACAATGTAGTTACCTCATCAACTATCACAGGAATTCGATCTCTAAAGAGAGGAAGGGGTAAAATGACGGTTTTTGAGAATAAACAATTCTGCCATCCACCAATGCCATGCATTAAATAGCCATCAGAATGCGTAACTACATTGGCATTGAAATTGACATCTACTTCGGTAGCGCCAAGAATAACCACATCTACTTTAGATGCAAAATTGCCTTTGCTATGATAATTGTAACTGGTAAAAGGACTTGTCCAAACATGATTAGGATTTTCGCGCATTGAACGAACGCCTTCCAAATCAAATGTTTGTCCATCTAATATATATTCAACCAAACCTTCTTCCAGAAGATTAACCAAGTACTGATTACTTCCCCCTCTTGCAAACCGCGCTTTGATGCCTTTCCGACGCATTATCTCACCAAAATATATCCCGATGGAAAGCGACGTTCCTCCTGCTCCGGCTTGAAAAGAAAAGCCATCCTGAATAATTCCGGTTTCTTCGCAAAACTTAGCAGTCATCTCTGCGATTAATAGTCGATCAGGACTCTTTGTTATTTTTGTTGTACCCGAGATGATTTTCTCCGGAATTCCTACTTTATCAACCTTAACAACATAATCGACATAGTTACCCTGAATTTGCCATGGCACACAAGGAAAAGGAACTAAGGTGTCGGTTACCACAATAACTTTATCGGCATATTGCGAATCGGCCAAAGCAAAACCCAACAAACCACTATTGGCTTCACCATTCAGTGCATTGGCATTTCCAAAATCATCGGCACATGAAGCAGCAATTATTGCAATATCAATTTCCACATCTCCATCCTGAACTGCCTGGTAACGTCCTCCATGAGATCGGAGTACTGCCGTTTTACTCATTTTTCCCTCGCTGCAGAATTTACCCAATGGCCCGTTCATACTGCCTTCAATATGACTTATTGTACCATCTTCCAGATAAGGCAATAAATGTGCATGGCACGGAAAGGATGCGGAAGGAAACCAACGCAGATTTTTCACACCGTGTTTTTTAGCAATATCAAAGACCATATTGGCCACCAAATCACCATTCCTGAAATGATGATGCGTGGAAATAGTCATTCCGTCTTTTAAGCCAGAATTAAGCAAAGCCATTTCTAAATCAGCCACTTCCTTATTACCATCCAATGGAAACTGAGAATAACTTGGAATTTTTGGTGCCATTTTATTCGCCTGCGGAATATATTTTCCCACACCCTTATACCCAATAACTTCTTCCCCATTTATATAGGTAGGAATAGTCCTTCCTGCTGCATTTACTTTCATTTTATCAGACATTTTCGGCCCTCCATTCTTTAGATAATTTACCGGTGGAAATTGCCAATTTAATCAATTTCTGTGCTCGTTTTACGACTGGCGGATCAATCATCTTTGAGCCTAAGGCAACAACACCGGAACCATTTTCTATGGCTATATGAAATGCTTCAACTATTTTTTTGGCTTTTAAAATTTCACTATCATCCGGTGAAAAGCCATCGTTGATAAAGCCTATCTGACGCGGATGAATACATCCCATTCCGACAAAACCTAAGGATTTAGACTCCTTTACATTAGCTTGCAAGGCATCCATATTTTCAATATCTGAAAAAACTGAATCGATAGCCTGTTTACCAGCTGCCCGTGCAGCATTTACTACAGCTGTTCTGGCATAAAAAGACTCTTTGGCTTCGTAGGTACGTTGTGCGCCCAGATCCGCAGTATAATCTTCCAAACCAATTGCCAAAGCCACTACCTTATCCGCAGCTGCAGCTATTTCATAAGCATTTTGCACTCCCAATGCACTTTCTATAATCGGCATTAGATGAATTTCCGTATTCGAATGAGCAAGTAGTTCAGCAATTTTAGAATCAACTGATTTAATATCCTCCGCAGTTTCACATTTAGGAATAAGTATCAGATTCACTCCATGTCCTATGATCATCTGAAGATCTTCAAAACCAAGCGGTAATTGATTAATCCTAACCATTCGCTCTGTTCCGTAAAAATTTATTGACCGTAAAGCATTGCGAACCAACAAACGGGCTTCATCCTTTTTATCAGGTGCCACCGAATCCTCCAAATCAAGAATTACTCCATCAGATCCATAAATACCGGCATTTATCATCAGCTTTGGATTATTCCCCGGAAGATATAAACGAGAGCGTCGGACGATGTCAGAATCAGTCAATGAGTCGTTTCCATCATGAACTGGTAACAGATAAGAATTATCTGTAATAATAAGCTGATGAATAGCTGCTTCAATACGGGCAGCCATCACAAAAGGAAGAGCACCTTTATCTTCAATCTTTAATATGGCATGTTTAATCCCGAAGTGCTGAAGTACATCATTGCAAAGTTTATGGATATGTCTTCCAAACAACTTAGCGACTTTACTTTTTATACTTAACTGGATTCCTCCTGAATCTTTTAATTCAAGCTGAACATGACAGTCAGAGCGAACTGAATCGCCTTTGTTTCCTGCTTGTGCAATCATATATTACTAATCTTATTAATTTGCCAAATACAGGACCGATAAACAAAACCATAAAACCCTTAATGTTTTACTGTTTTTCGGTCAAAAATCATTAAACTTCCTTTCCCCAAATTCAGAATCACGATAAATGACCTTGCAATACATCACGTATTGCCAATTTCAATATACGATGCAATATATGTTTTATTTCAAACTTTGCAAATGCTTTTTGTTTCATTTTTAACTTTTATTCTCTTTTTGTGTTTTTCTTAACGCTATTCCATCTTGGTTTTTACAAGCATATCAAGAGCTTTGAAGTATATTTGTGGCTAAATAAAATATAATGGATCCAAAAATCTTGGAAATACTCACCACTATGCGTATGCCATTTGGCAAATACAAAGGCCGAATATTATGTGATTTGCCCGAACCCTATTTGGTTTGGTTTCACAACAAAGGTTTTCCTGCAGGTAAATTAGGTATGCTTTTACATACTTTGTACGAGATAAAATTAAATGGACTAGAGTATTTATTGAAACCACTTCGCTAAATAGGCCTTTCAAACAAAGATCGAATCACTGTGTTTAGTAATTATGAATCAAGATGCAATTGACACATATCTCAATCCGGTAAAGAATTCAGAACAAGCTTTTCTTTTTGTTGGGGAACTTCAGCAGCTTTGTGAAAATGCGAGAGATGCCAATAATACCAACCATTTTCATGATTACTACAGCATCTATCTTTTGAAAACGGGAAACATTAAATACATTACCACGCATATTAAGGACACGATATCAACACCCGGTCTTTTGTTTATTGGTCCAGGCATCAATCATAGAATGGAAATTCCAATGGATGTTCAAGGCTACTCCATAATATTTAATGATGCCTTTATCAATATAGAATCCAGTCCTTTCTTTAATGACCTTTCCTTCTTTTCTGATGATCAGATTTATGCCGTTTTACCAATAAAGGATATTATCGCCACAGAATTTGAAGATTTAATCAGAATGATGCAAAACGATCATCATGGCCATTTAAACGGCAATGGTCTATTGCTTAAGAATTACCTTAACGTCTTTCTTTTAAAAGCTCAACAATGGCAATTGAGTTCTCCCTTACATTCGGGCAATGCTATTCCTTCTTCTCACCATAAAACATTATTGCAATTTAAAAAAATGGTGAATGAGCAGTATATTAATAACAGACAAGTTGGCGATTATGCAAATCAGCTTAATATTCAAGCAGATTGCCTTAATGAGGTCACTAAAAGCTTATCAGGATTAACAGCAAGTGAACTTATACGTAATAAAGTGCTTAATGAGGCCAAGAAACTTCTTTATACTACAAGCTTAAATTTAAAGGAAATAGCCTGGAAATTAGGCTTCGAAGATTCCGCCTACTTCAGTCGCTATTTTAAAAAATATACCGGACAAACGTTGAAAGAATTCAAAAACCAAATACAGGAGATGTCCAAATAAACCCTGCATCTGTCCATTTTCTCACATCTCACCTCACTATACATTTGCATTAGTAAATTATTAATGAGCAAAATATAGTATTATGAGTAAAGTAGTAATGATTAGTCGATATTTATTAGGTTTGATTCTTGTTGTTTTTGGCTTAAATGGATTCTTTCATTTTATTCCCATGCCACCGCCATCCGGCCCATCAGGTGATTTAATGATGGCTCTTTTCGGATCCGGTTACATCATTCAAATTGTAAAAGTCGTTGAAATTGTGGCTGGACTGGCATTTTTAACTAATCGCTTTGTGGCCTTAGCAGCTGTTGTGTTTATGCCAATTTCAATTAACATTTTCCTTTTTCATGCAGTACTAGACCCAGCCACAGGTTTGGTTGCCTATCTAGTATTTATTATGTCAATTCTAATACTTTGGAGTAATAAGGAAAAATACCAAGCAATGCTTAAAGCATAAAACGATGCAAACAGTAATTCATAAAGCAGAAGATAGAGGGCATGCCAATCATGGTTGGCTAAACGCCCATCATAGTTTTAGTTTTGCGGGTTATTATGATCCGTCAAAAATAAGGTTTGGAGCATTACGTGTTTTAAATGATGATATTATTGATGCCGGAATGGGTTTTGGCACTCATCCACATGATAATATGGAAATCATTACCATACCTCTTGAAGGAGCTGTTAAACACGCTGATAACACAGGGCATTCAGAAATAATCTCGGTCAATGAAGTGCAGGTGATGACCGCTGGCAGGGGAATAGAACATTCTGAATTTAACGCCTCTAAAACCGAACCATTAAAGCTATTACAGATCTGGATATTTCCAGATGAAAATAATCTTGATCCAGGTTATTCGCAACATCGATTTCAACCTGAAGAATTCTATAACCAACTTAAAACAATAGTTGGTGGTCGTAAGGTTACCGGACCTTTAAACATACATCAAAATGCGGTATTAAGTTTAGGTCAATTTGAGAAGGGCAAATTTTTTGAATACCAACTTAGTGATAGCAATAACGGCGTTTATCTGTTTTTAATCGAAGGTGTTATAAGAATTAATGACACCACACTAAGTAAACGTGATGCTATGGGTATATGGGAAACAGAATCATTCAGTGCATCTATTGAGGAAGATTCACATGTATTATTACTGGAGCTTCCGAAGTAAAAACACATTTTCTCAAAAAAAGAGATCATTGAATTAATTCAATGATCTCTCTTTTATATCTGTTTCAGTCTGTTTAACTTCCGAACTTGTAGCTCAAACCAAACCCAAAAAGTTGTTTAAATTGAGCTCTTGGACCATGTTCTGTCCCATCGGAATCAACATACTTGATGTCATCATCATAAATAAGGTTGAATGAGGCAATAGCACTTAACCATTCGTTAACCTTTAAATTAAAAACCAATTCCCAATCCACATCAATATTTTGAGGTTTCTCGGTCAAGCTTGAAAATAAATCTAATCGAGTCGCCACATCAACGTTTTTAACCAGGTTAGCTTTCTTAGCAGTCATTTTAACCAATGCACCATATTCTTCCCTAAGGTTTTTACCTGGAGTTACACCATAGGCTCCAGCAATTGATAAAGAATCATCCAATACAAAAGTTGTTTTACTTGTCAAAGGAGATAGATATAAAGAGAAGTTTTCAGATGGTTTATAGTCCATACCCAAAGAAACATTTAGATAAGCCGGTGACATAAATTCCGACAGTTTAATTGTATTCTCCGGAGGATCACTATATCCATAATCAAACTGTGTCTTAAAATCCATCAAGGCAGAATAAAACCATTTTTTACCAGCCGAATAACCAAACTTAGAAACGATGTAAATTTTATCCTCGGTCTTGAATGGATTGTCTTTACCTTGTTTGGTTAAACCATAACCTAAATCAACAACGTTATCCCAATTAACTTTCTCTTTCTTATAGTTAAAATAGCTATTCACTAAAAAAGTACCGGCCAAGGAATTTTTACCCCCGGCAGCCCAATTGGTCAAAGAAACTTGATTAAAGGTGAATGAGGTTGTTCCACCCACTTTCCAATACGTAGTATCTTTTTTGGCATCCTGTGCCAAAATTGAAATAGAGCCTAATAACATAAGGCTCAACAAAATCTTCTTCATAAGATAGGTTTATGCAATAATATAATTTAGTTTGCCCCACAAAGGCAGGGCAAACTTACTCAATCATTTGATATTTTTTAGTCTTCTTTAATGATATGTACATCTCTTTGAGGGAAAGGAATTGAAACGCCTTGTTTATCAAATTCTTTCTTCACAAATTCCATCATAAAGAAATAAACATCCCAATAATCTGCAGCATTAGCCCATACTCTGGTTACTAAGTTTACAGAACTGTCGCCATGTTCAACAACCCCAATAAAAGCCTCTGGGTCTTTTAGAATCTTTTCATTCCTTGAGATGACTTCCTTGATGATATCTCTGGCCTTATCAATATCATCTCCATATCCAATCCCAAATGTAAAGTCTACTCTTCGAGTTGCCTGTGATGAAAAATTAGTCATAGCGCCGGTGGACAAACCGCCATTTGGAATGATAACCGTTTTATTATCAGGCGTAGTTAATATTGTATTAAAGATTTGAATTTCTTTAACAACCCCCATATATCCTTGCGCTTCAATAAAATCACCCACTTTGAACGGACGTAAGATTAAGAGTATTACTCCGCCGGCAAAATTCTGAAGCGTCCCAGATAAGGCCATACCAATTGCCAAACCCGCCGCACCCAGAACAGCGATAAAGGAAGTCATATTTACACCCATGTAGGTTATTACACTAATTACCAATAACACTTTGAGTGTAGTAGCAATCAAACTTACCAAGAAAGGAACTAATGTTGGATCAACATTTCGAGCCATCAAAACACGCTTGAAGCCTTTAACCATAGTACTTACAATCCAAAGTCCAACTACAAGTATTAATAATCCAATAAGTAGCTTTGTTCCATACTGTAGTATCATTTCCTGAATGTTTTCTACATCAAATGAGTAACCAAAAATTTCCATAGTAATTAAGTTAAGTGTTTATTATTCGAATTTTAAACCAAATTCGTTCGGAATTGTTCATCAAATTTAGGCTTAATTGAAACATTTTACATTAATTTTAACCGAAATAATTACCTTCGCCGCAATAACAATATAGCATATGTTTGTGAATAAAACCAGTCTGTTAGATACCACGATAGCCAACAAAAAAGTTAAAGCTTTAATTTTTGATATGGATGGTACGCTTGTTGATACTTTGCCGGCTCATTACGAGGCTTGGTTAAAGGCAAGTGAAGAGTATGGAGTTAATTTCTCAATGGAATATTTTCAGGCTTTAACAGGCCGACCAACAATCGAATTGGGAAAAGATATTGTTAAGGCATTTGATTTGCCATTAAGTCCGGTTGAATTAGTGCGAAGAAAAGAAGTTTTGGTGAAGGAGCAATTACATAAAGTAAGCGTTTTTAAACCCATTCTGGAGGTCATCAAAAAGTTTCACATGCAAATTCCAATGGCTGTTGGAACAGGAGCCCGAAAAGTTATGGCAGAGCGCATTTTGGAAGCCACACAACTTAAATCGTATTTCGACATTATTGTAACTTCCGATGATGTTCAGAATTACAAGCCACATCCTGAGACTTTTATGAAATCCGCAGAACACTTTGGGATTAAACCTGAAAACTGTCTTGTTTTTGAAGATGGACATCTTGGAATAGAAGCTGCTAAAACAGCTGGTATGATGGTAATTGATGTAAATCCATTTTATTAAAGCTACATCTCTTAATGGATCCAATATTATTATTCGATTATATAGGTACGATGGTTTTTGCGATTAGCGGAACATTAACCGCAGCGCAAAAACGACTCGATCTTTTTGGGGCGATCTTCATTGGCTTTGTTACCGCGATTGGTGGAGGTACTGTTCGTGATATGATGTTAGGTAACCTTCCGGTTTCCTGGATTCAATCGAGTAATTATTTTTACATCATACTGCTGGGTGTTTTCATTACAATTGTTTTTAAAAAGATTGTACTAAAATTACGCAACACCCTATTTCTATTTGATACGATCGGAATTGGAGTATTTACTGTGTTGGGACTGGAAAAAGCTTTGGCTTTTGGTATTGCTCCTCCCATTGCTGTAATAATGGGACTTTCATCAGCGGTGGTTGGAGGAATTATAAGAGACACTCTTTGTAACGAAGTACCACTAATTTTCCATCGAGAAATCTATGCGACTGCATGTATTGCGGGTGCTGTAGTATATCTGGCCATGCGATATGTCGGCCTGCCTCCTATCGTGTACACCTGGGTTACAGTTGCAACTATTATAAGTATTAGACTGTTGGCTGTTCGATACAAACTTGCGATACCAAAGATTAGCTTGTCTGATGACTAATCCTCTTCGTATCCCAAATGATCTGCAATATTACGAAACTCATTTGCTTTCTCAACTTCACCTAACTTAAAACACGCTTCGCTCAAAAAGTAATAGGCCTCAGCACTGGTACGTCTTATGTTAGTCGCTTTTACCAAATCATTATAAGCATCTTCATACCTTTTCAATGATAGACGATTGCATCCCCGATTAAAGGCAACTTTAAACGATCGTTTCTTTATTTTTCCGGCCTTGCCATAATCTTCCTCAGCACCTTCAAAATCACCAATTTCAGCCTTCAAGCCTGCACGTCGCATTAAAGCATCAAAAAACGATGGATCCAACTTCAGAGCTTTATCTAAATTAGCCAGTGCAGACCGACTATCCTGGTATTTGACAAGGCATTCATTGGCCATCAGGTAATATTCATAGGCAAATTCTCCAACACTTTTTTGCTGCCTTTTTAAATCATCTTTTAAATCAGCAATCTGACTATTAAGCTGTGTTATTTTCGAAAGTTTTATTCCTATAAAACGTTGTACCGACTCAACTGAAAGTGCCTCTTGCTTTTCATTGGCCATGACCAAAGCAGCAACAGCCTTTGTAAAGTCGTTGTCATTAAATTTATTTAAGGCCTCTTTATATAAATCGCCAGCTTCAGCTTTATTGAGTTCCTTCTCTATTAACACCTTATTGTTAGCTGCCTTAGAAAACTCAACTACCTCTCTTTTTACAATGACATCACGTTCACTTACCTGTGTTTTCAAAACAATGCCATTTAAAGAACGACAACGACTCAGAGCAACATATAGTTGACCTCCGGCAAATGCCCCGCCTGAAAAATCAAGCATCACTTTGTCAAAGGTTAAGCCTTGACTTTTATGCACAGTAATAGCCCATGCCAGCTTCAATGGATATTGAGAAAAGGATCCTAATTCTTCTTCAATTATTCTATTATTCTTCTCATCATATTTGTAGCGGATATTACGCCATACTTCTTTCTCAACCAAAAACATCTCGTCATTTTCCAGTCTCACATAAATCCCATCTTCATCCATTTCTTCGATTCGCCCAAGGCTGCCATTATACCAACGTTTTTCCATGTCATTTTTTACAAACATGACTTGGGCATTTTCTTTAAGCACCAGGTTCTTTAGTGTTGGTAAGGCCGACTCAGGAAATTCTCCCGAAATCTGTCCGACAAATTCCATTTCTTTTCCTTCCAGCTCCTCCAACTTGGTATCATTGATATAATCCACCGTATCGCGTCGCGTAGCAAGCGTAATAAAAAACTCATCCATCGGAACTTTAAATTCTGGATTGAGTCTTTGGTTGATCGCCATTATATCCCTACGATCTGCCTTTTTTAATCGTACTTTATCCAGAAGATTGACAAACGAATCATCCTTTTGACGATATACTTTTTTCAATTCAATTTGAACCAGAGGAATTTTCTGAAAAACACGTGCTGAAAAGAAATATGGCGATTGATAGAAACGACGTAGTATCTGCCAGTCATCCCTCTTTACAACAGGCTCCAACTGAAACACATCACCAACCATTAACAACTGCTTACCTCCAAAAGGCAGGTTCATATTTTTTGTGTACACCCTTAGAACGCGATCGATAAAATCTAATATATCAGACCTTACCATTGATACCTCATCGATGATAAGTAAGTCCATTTCCTCAATCAATTGCTTATGTGCTTTTCTATATTTCAAGAAGTCAAAAATTCGCCCTTTTTTGGTTGACAAATCCGGATCATCAGGTAATATTGGTCGGAATGGGACTTTAAAAAATGAGTGGATAGTTACTCCACCCGCATTAATTGCAGCTATTCCCGTTGGCGCAACTACCACAAATTTCTTATGCGTGTGCTGGCATATATATCGCAGAAAGGTTGATTTACCCGTACCGGCACGTCCGGTTAAAAAAACAGACGAATTAGTATATTGAATTAGTTTTAAAGCATCCTGAAATTCATCATTATCTGTATCAATATGCTCGGGTAATTGATTCATTCGATTTATTTGTTATCAGAAAGAGCAGTAGCATCTTCCGCACCATATCGCTTTATAACATTATAAGCTTTATAAATTCCCAGTTCACCGGCCTTGCTTAAATCAGCAGTTCCTTCTGCTTCTTTTTCAAGATAGATGAGTGTTAATCCTCTATTAAAATAAGCTTCTGCAAAGTCAGGATTTAGTTCAATTGCTTTTGTAAAATCCTCAACACCTTGTAGGAAATTTCGCTTTAAACAGTGAACGATTGCCCTATTAAAATAGGCGAATTCAAACTTGGGTGATATGGCAATGACCTTATTTAAATCATCTAATATCAGATCATAATCAACCACATACTCCAATTCCTTCTCGATACCACTTGAATTGGCATTGGTAGGCTGAGGCGTATTAACCTTTAACGGACCTTTGAGCGTAATGTTATTATTCTGGATTTCCTCCTCTTCCATGGCTCGAATTTCCTCTACCATTTTATAACGGCAATAGGCACGATTAAATAAGGCCAATACATTCTCCGGTTGTTCCCTTATAAGCTCGTCAAAATCGGCCATTGAGTTACTATAATTCACTACCAGACCATATAAAACCGCACGAACAATTAATATTTCAGAATCTGTTTCTTCTTCGTCATTCAGTTCTTCATTAATACCATTAATTGTATTAAACAGCTGAATTGATGTTCTTCCCTGGGCTTCAACTTCCCTATTCGTTATTTTAAGCGTATTGGTATATAATTTTTTCTTATTAAACAACTCTACTTCCGCTTCATAATATTTTGGTCGACCAAGCAGCGTATCAGCTGAATAAAAAGATAAACCAAAAACAGGTTCGAGATCGATAAAGATATTCCTATTTTGTACCTTACCTCTTATACTGGTAAACTCTTCATCCTTTTCATCCTTATCTTCGAAATCATCCAAAACCGCCAATTTATTGGCATTCCTTATGTCCTTATCTTTCTTCTTACGAGTTGCTTTTTTATGCTTCCCATCCGATTTTGCTTCATCATCCTTGTACTTACTATCGCGAATCTGAGCCAAATCACTCTTCGTACGTCTATCTTGCTCAAGCTTATAGGCAGTCTGAAAATCAATATTGGCACCTTGTCGATCGTTCAGGTTTTGCTTCGCAATGGCACGACTTTGATATCCAGCTCCAAAATTCGGATAATTGGCAACAACAATATTTAAATCCTCTAATGCTTGTCTGTAGTTCCCTAATTCTAAAAACAACTGCGCTCTTTGATATAAAACCAGTAAATCTTCGGGAGTCAATGCCAGTACTCTTGAGAAATCTTCCACTGCACGATTGAGATCTCCAATTTGAGCTCTTAATATACCTCTATTGTTATAGGCCATTGCATTTTTTGGCTCCATCTCAATCACCTGCTCAAAGTCCTTCATGGTACCCCTTAAATCATCCAGTTGATAACGTATGCTACCACGAATCATATAAAATTGAGCAACATCGGATTTGAGTTCAATAACCTTATTGTAATCATTCAAAGCGTCTTCATAGCGTCCCATTTGATAATACAATATACCTCGTGACGCAAATCCATCTGACATATAGGGATTGAGTTCTACAACCTTTGAAAAATCAGCTAAGGCGCCTATGGTATCATTTGCACTTATTTTAGCTCCACCCCTGCTCAAATAAGCACTAAGCATTCCCGGGTTTTTATCTAAAATAATATCATAATCTTCTATGGCAGAATCGTATTCCTTAAGCGCAGTTTTACTCTGACCTCGGTTAACCCGCAGGTTTATATTATTAGGATCAACCTTCAGACCTTCAGAATAATCCTGAATTGCTTTTTCGTGATTACTTTTTCGGCTCATTATTATGCCTCTCACATTATAGGCATCCACCAAAAACGGATTTTTCATTAATGCTGAATTTAAATCTATTTCAGCACCGTTGTAATCTTCGAGGTAATATTTGGCCAAGCCACGGTAAAAATAGGGCTCAGACAAATAAGGTTTTACTCTGATAACCTTATTAAAATATTGTATCGCTAATACGTAATCCTCAAAATACAAGGCATTCTTACCTATGGTAAGCATTCGATCGGTATTGATTTGAGCCTCTGCCTTTGGTGTAGCTAAACTCAAAATCACTACTAGTAAAAGTATATATCGTTGAATCATTTATAAACTTGCTCTCTATTCTATAATTATGGTGTCGACAAATATAATTAAATATAAACAGGCAACTTTGCAATTAGGTTTAAATTGCTAAACCCCCAATATCAGCTAGCAAAAATTATTCCGTTATCTTATAAATTTGGTTTTATATTCAGAACTATTACCCTTTGCATCGATCACTTTGACCACTAATTCATTCTCCCCTTTATTGGTATCAATATCCTTAAAAGCTCCGCTTAACAAACTGCGTTTACCATCATATTCAAATAATGCCCAGTTACCATTAATCAAACATTCAAAATGATCGATCCCACTGAAATCATCACTAATTAATACCTCAATAGATTTGCGTGATGTATAGTTGTTTGAAGCAGGGGCTTTTCTTAATCTGATTTTTGGAGGAATGGTATCAATCCCTATGGCAATTCTACCAAAATTGCGAGTTGACATTTTAACAAAACCTTCTTCAAATTTACCTCCTCTATAATAGGTTTTATTGCTGGCTGTTAAACCAATTACACATAGTTTTTCCTTCCATGCCAGCAATGAGTCAGGAACAGGCAATTCCACTTTCATTAACTTATGCATTGGGATATGATCATCGCCAATAGTATATACCGGAGAAAGTAATTCAGTAATTGAATCATTGCGATGAACCAGTAATTCAGCATCCTCATACAAGGAATTTGAAGGAATTGAAATCTTCATACCTAAGGTGTCGATCGAATAGTGCTGATTGTATTTTAATCTTTTATTATCGTATGTTTTCAATTCTTTTCGGTAAGGCTGATCACCAACTAAGATAAATTCCAAAATAGAAGTATTGCCAGTCACATCCTTAATAATATACTTCATTTTATACCGTTGATTCGGTAAAACTTTTATTGAATATCGTTCTTTAACCTTATAAATACTTAATCGGTTATTTGGCAGAATATAACTCCTTTGAATAACTTTACCCGTACGCTTTTTTTCAGCATAATCGATATGCGCATTTAAATATCGCGTTTCGGCAAAACTAAATTCCTCCACATCGGAAGCATAAACAAGCGAATCATTAGCAAATAACTCAATAGTTTTTACCCCACATTTTCGCCAGCTTTCCGATAAATAATCCAACACTTGAACACCAATTCCTATTTCCCCATGGACTCTTAACTCTTTCCAGCCCTTGGGATGAAATTGACCATCATAATGAACTGTTGGGTAATACTTTTCTTTATCCACTCCTTTAACCGAAGCATCTTTGGATAAGGGATAAATTTTTAAACCTTGAATTTGTGGCTTTACATCATCCGGAATATCCGACCTAAATAACATGGGATCTGTTGGCTTTTGAGTTGCCTTATCACGAATTTCATAATGTAAATGTGGTCCTCCTGAACTACCAGAATTTCCACTATATCCAACAACCTCTCCTCGGTCAACGGTTAATTCGCCTTTCTTAAAAAACAACTCTATGCCAAATGATTTCTTCTCATACTGACGAAGCTTAACGATAGAATCAATTTTGTTTGAGTAACGTTCTAAATGGGCATATACGGTAGTATGACCACTTGGGTGATCAATATAAATAGCTTTGCCATAGCCACCAGATGACACTTTTATTCGTGAAACGTAGCCAATATCACTTGCATAAATACGATACCCGGTCTTACCATTAGTTGTTAAGTCTAATCCTGAATGAAAATGATTGGAACGTATTTCAGCAAAACTTCCACTGACCACAGGTTTAATTTTCATGGGCAACACAAAATCACTCTGCGCTGAACAATACCCATTCACTAACATTACTAACAATATCAAATTGATAATTCGTCCCATATTATATTTCGCTTATTTCGGCTGATCGCAAAAATAGCCCATCAACCTTTCTTTTACAACTGCTAAGCAAGCTCATTATTGTTTTCAAGCAACCATTTTTATAAAAAAGCATCATTATTGTTAAAGCTTCTTAATTCCAATAAGAATGGCACAATTTTCTCTACACAAAACAGACACAAATAGTTTCATATTTATTTGAGTTGAGGAGATTAGTTAAGCTTTGAATAACATAACCCTTTCATAACAAATAGAAAATTTAAGGAATTATGAAGAAATTAGGATTTGGTGCAATCATAGCAATACTAGCTATATTTAATTTTAGCTGTAATGATGAAGATGACAGCTATTCGTTAAACGATATTTGGATTACAATAGGAAATATTGAAGGTGATTCGAATGCTTACATAATTGTAACTGATGAAGGAACAAGACTTTTTCCTTCTGCCACCGCTGTACCTGAATATGGCTTTGAAAATGGCGATCGTATGTTTGTCAACTTTACAATTTTGGCAGATGGTGAAGAAGGTACAGGTATAGATCATTACATAAAACTTAATGGCTATAGCGAAATATTAACAAAAGGTATAATTGAATATAATCCGGAAAATGCTGATTCCATTGGAAATGATGCACTTTGGTTTAGTAAACCGGATGAGGATGTTTGGATCGCCAATAATTATCTAAATGTCAATTTCGTATATGAAGGAGCTCCATGGATAACACATTACATCAATTTGGTTTATGATGTAGACAATTTAACCACGGAAAATGGAACTCCCATATTCGAGATCAAACACAATAAAAATGGAGATACCTATACCGAGCCTCCACTACGAGGTTTTGTATCTTTTGATCTAAATGAGTTAAAAGAAGCTGGCAAAAATGAAGTAACATTTATAGTACGTGCTATCGGAAGGTCCGGGGAATATGACTTCGAAAAGGAATTCATCTATAAATACGATTCACCGGAAAACGAAACTATGGCTAAAATCACTTTTATGGAAGATCTTATGTTCATGTTGGAATAGCTTAATTCAGCCCCATATATCTTCAACAAAAGACTGCTTAAATTACTAAGTGGTCTTTTGTTTACTTACAAACAACTAATAATCTTTCAATTGCCTATCATCACTGAATTTCAACCAATATTTTTAACACATATATTTGGATAGAAAAATCAGAACGTCTATATTTGCACCGCATTTGAGCAAAAGCGCTCATAAAATGCAACAGAACGGTTCCGTAGCTTAATTGGATAGAGCACTGCGTTACGGCCGCAGAGGTTGCAGGTTCGAGTCCTGCCGGGATCACAAAAAAGCCATCAAATCATTGATTTGATGGCTTTTTTTATGAAGTCCATTTTCTGTATATAACAGTCCGCGAAAAAAGTAAAAGCAACTAATTCTAATTAGTTGCTAAAAGTAAATTTCATCTAGTAATTCTAATTTACTGACAACGAATTTATCGCATCATCCAATTTCTCGGCTAAACCAGAGGTGCCGTTAATATAAACCGATATTTGCTGAATGGCCTGATTCACATTTGCAGCTTCATAGGATTGACTTTGTGATGATTCACGTATCTGAGCAATTAGAGCAACAATGTCTTTAATATAGTCTTGCAGTTCCAATATCTTTTCATTAGCCATATTAGATAACTCCAAACCGTTTTCCGACATCATCTTAATATTAGCCGCCACATCATGAGAGCTATCTGCTAACTTTTTAACTTCATTGGCAACCACTCCAAAACTTCTCCCATAAGAACCTGCCTTTGCGGCTTCAATAGTTGCATTTAAGGATAATATGTTTGTAGTTCTTGCAAACTCAGTAATGTATTTAATACCCTCTGATATATCCTTAATTGACTCAACTGTTTTACCAACCACCTCAACACTGACTTCAGAGTCTTTCTCAATGGTTCTGGCATTTTCATACATTTTCGAAGCTCCGTCAGCATTATCATTAATATCTTTGGCCATTTGCTCAATAGAAGCTGAAATTTCCTCGATTGTTGATGCCTGACTATTTGTGGCTTCCAGCAATTCTTGCGAAGTTTGTCCAAGTTTCTCCTTTACTTCAATAACAATGGCATCCAACTTCTGTTTGGCTTCTGTTAGGCTGGAATTTTTACTTTCTGATTCGGCGGTAGCTTCTGCAACTTTCCGCTCCAATTCCATTCTTCGCTCTTTTAATACAACTGCCCGACGCCTTAGCAAATAACCTAAGGTGGCAACTGATAACACAATCACTATGATTTTAAACCACCAGGTTGCGTACCAAATTGGATTGACGATCACTTTAATTTCAGCTCCTTCCTCATTCCATATTCCATCGTTATTGGCAGCTTTTACTTTAAACACGTATTCTCCTGCCGGCAAATTTGTATAATTAGCTTCACGTCGAGTACCGACATAATTCCATTCGGTCTCCAAGCCCTCCATCATATACGCGTAGGTATTTTTTTCAGGAGCCAGATAATTAAGAGCTGCATAATGAATAGAAAAAACGGACTGCTTATGGTTTAACTCTATTTCCTCAAGGTAATTGATTCCTTTCGGAAGTGGTGAATCTTTTGTTCCAATCTCAGCGGATTGATTAAATAATCTAAAATCAGTAAACGCTAATCGTGGTTTATTTTCATTAAATCTAATCTCATCTGGTCTGAAGTAATTAACGCCGTCTTTTCCACCAATAAATAATCTTCCATCATCCGCTTTCAGAAAGCAGTCAGTGGTGTAATACCCATTCTGAAGGCCATCTTCAACAGTAAAGGTTGTCAATTCCGATAACATTTCCTTACGAGTACTTTTATTAGCCAAATATTTAAATCGGCTAAGCCCTTTGCTAGTTGAAATCCAAATATAACCTTCGTTGTCTGCTACCACATTATCTATTTCATTTGATGGCAAACCATCCCATTCCCCAAAGGACAAAAAGTCGTCGGTTTCAGATCTGTATAAGCTAAGCCCCTCAGCGGTACCAACCCAAATATTATTATTCAAATCCATCCCCAAGGCGTTAATAACATTTGAACTTACACATGTAGAATCATTTCTGGAATAGGAATACTTTATTTTGTTCTCAGCAGAACCTTTATAAACAACAATTCCGTCCAAGGTACCCAACCACACGTGGCCATTCGCATCTTTTAACGAACTATAACTTACAACATTATCTTCCTTCACAAAATCATTATCCGAATACTTAAATGCATTGTTTCCAGACACATCCTGATCAAGCACATATGTACCTTTTGAAGTAAGGAAGTAAATGTTATTTTCACTTCCTTCAATTATAGATGTAAAATCAAGATCTTGAGCAATATTATGAACCTCATTGGTTTCAGGTTTATATATACTTAAACCATCTTTGGTTCCCAAGTATATATTGTCGTTTTTGTCGCTGTAAATACACTCTATCCAGCTCGAATTCAATCCACCATTATTCGACCAATCTTGTTGTACATATTCAAACATTCCGGTATTAAGATCCATTATGTTCAAACCACCACCTTGCGAGCCAATATATAAAAGATCTCCAATTTGATGAAAACAACGCACTACACCAGGTTTAACGCAAAAATCATTTGCAGTGTTTTCTGTTATATGATCAAAATTAGATTGCTTCAGTGAGATATGATTAAATCCTGCACTCCAGGTACCTACCCATATCTCCCCCGAATTATCTTCCATTATTTCATAAGCAGAGTTTTGACTCAAGCTGTAGTTATCATTTACATGATTTCGATAATGAATAAATTTAGGATTATTCGATTGGGTCTGATCAGAAGATATCACACTAAGACCATTGGGAGTGCTTACCCAAATATTACCTTTTGAATCTTCAGTCAGAGAATTGATCGCTCCATATGCCAAAGAGGTATTATCATTTGGATCATTAGAAATATGAACAAAGTTTTCTGAGTCTATATTTCCTAACCTGCTAATTCCAGCGTTTCGTGTCCCAACCCATATTTGTTTCTTTCTATCCACCACAACCGAGGAAGTAGATTTACTAGCTATACCATATGGTTTCTCGGGATTATACAACCACCGCTTAACCACTTTTTTAGTCTTTGTGCTTAAGAGAAACAAACCTTCGCCAATAACTGCAACAAGCACATGCTGATCATCATAGACACGAACGCAACTTATTCCTTTATAGAACTCCTTCTCATGATCTTTTGTTACACGAATAAAATTATCATCCTCTCTATTGTAGATACACAAGCCCCATGCCGTACCTAACCATACCTGCCCATCCGCATCCTCGCACATTGAATATACTGTTGCTGCGCATAAGGAAGTTGTATCATTAGCATTAGGAAAATAATTATGAAACAATTCAGTTTCTGGATCATACCGGCTTAACCCTCTATTTTTAAGACCAGCCCAAATATGTCCCTTGTGATCTTCCATCAAATTCAGAACTTCGTTACCCCCAATACTATGAGGCAGATGAGGATTACTTTTATGATGTTTAAACTCCAGACCATCAAAACGCTCCAACCCACCACTTCTGGTGCCGATCCACACAAATCCATTCCTATCCTGTAAGGTACAGTATACTGTATTCTGAGACAATCCATCATTAATATTATAACGTCTGGACTTAAATCCCTCAACCTGACTATGACTTTGCGTTACCGATAACAAAAGCAGAAGAATAAAAGAAACAATCTTTAAACTTGTAAGTTTTAATTTCAACATATATTCGAATTTATGAAGACTTAGGCGTAATAGTCAATCCTGTTATTCTATACTCCTTTTGCTTTCCAAAGTTTTACTTAAATATAAAAATGGATAAGGTGACAAAAAGAACAGTAGAAGAGATACGTACAAATCTATATTATTTATGCAGTTCTATGAGTTACATTTTCATACAAATTGGAGGTAGGAATTATTAAAAAGGCTCAAATAATACGCACCTAAAAACACATTAGAGGTGGTAAAATCTTGCTACTATAAAAGTGAATAAACCCACATACTAAACGAATTTTTCACCTCTTAAACACTATATTCGTAAACCAAATATTACGTTTATGAAGCAGAAACTTGTCCTCTTTTTTATAACCATCATATTATATTGGGTACTGAAAAACTATGTACCATACGGAGGCTATATACTTTACCCTATCACCTTATTGGTTACTTTTTTTCATGAGACAGGACATGCCTTTTTTGCAGTTATTACTGGCGGTAGTGTGCATGGCATTCAAATAAACAACGATGGCTCTGGTTACGCTATGATTGCGGGTGGTTTTTCCTTATTAGTGATTCCAGGTGGGTACATAGGAAGTGCTCTTTGGGGAAATCTGTTGCTTTATGTTTCGCTGTATCGCGATCGCTATTCCAACATTATCCTTTACTTTTTAATGGCGATTCTGGTTTTCACTTCCATTGTGTGGTTTAATTCCATCGGAACAAGTGCAGTTTTATTGGTTTTTGCTGCTGTTATTTATTGGATATCCAGATTATCGAAATCAGTTCAGAATATATTCCTGATAGTAATCGGAACCAGCTCACTGGTATACATCCTTATGGATTTTAATGGTGGCCCATCATCCGACCTGGCCAAATTCACTTCCTTAATACCTATCCTCCCACAGTTTGGATGGGCTTTAGTTTGGTTAGCGATAGTGGTTTACTTTACACACCTCAACTTAAGGGGTATTTGGAAAAAATCGTAATAAGCTAAAACCAAACCTTAATCATTAAACTTCTCACTATGCTATACCCGAAACTTAAATCAGACAGATTACAATTAAGACAATTAAAAGAAAGCGATAAGGATTTAATTTTCCAATATAGATCTGACTCCATTACAAATCAATATCAGGGTTTTATTCCAAACACGATAAACGATATCGAAACATGGATAAGCAAGATTAGTAAGGAATATAACAGTATCGATTCCTGGGCTCAATTGGCCATTATTCTTACTGAAGATCAAAAATTGATAGGTGACGTTGGAATACACTTTATCGACAAATGGCAAGTGGAACTTGGAGTTACCCTAAATAAGGAATTCCATAAAATGGGATATGCTCAGGAAGCATTAAGGAATACCATCGAACATTTATTTACCGATCTAAAAAAGCATCGAATAACTGCCTCTATCGATCCAGACAATTTAGCTTCAATAAAATTAGTTGAAAGTTTCGGCTTTAGAAAAGAAGCTCACTTCAAAAAGAGTATTTTAATTAATGGCAAATGGGTTGATGATCTTGTTTATGCCTTATTAAGTGCTGAATGGAAAAAATAAAAAGGCTCCGTATGAGCCTTTTTATTTGTTAAGTTATAATTCTATAATCTTATCATCCTTAGTTTGAGCATCAACTACGGTTATAGCAGCCATGTCAATAATTTCCCTCACTGAACTCTGCATTTGAAGCACATGAATAGGCTTCCTGATTCCAAGAAGAACAGGTCCGATAATTTCAACATTGCCCAATTGCTGCATCATTTTATAAGCAATATTACCTGCACTCAAGCTAGGAAAAACTACTGTATTAACATCTCTACTGCCCAATTTAGTAAACGGAAATTTTTTCATTCGTAACTGAGCATTAAAGGCATAATTAGCTTGCATTTCTCCATCAACAATCAATTCAGGATAATTTTCATGAAGATACTGCACAGCTTTTCTAACACGCAATGGACTGCCCTGACGTGTAGATCCAAAATTAGAGTAGGATACAAGAGCAACCACAGGATCGATATTAAACTTTTTAACCTCATTGGCAGTCAGCAAGGTGGTATCTGCCAAGGTACGCGATGAAGGCTGATAATTAACCGTGGTATCCGCAAAGAAATAAGGTCCTTTTTTAGTCATCACAATATACATTCCTGCAATGTGATTTAAGGTATTATTCGATCCAACAATTTGGAGCGCCGGCTTAATGGTATCAACATACTTACTTGCAAAGCCTCCTAAAAATCCGTCGGCCTCACCGGACTCCACCATCATGATTCCAAAATAATTTCGATCACTCATCTTACGACAAGCATCTTCCATATTTAAACCTTTACGGTTACGCTTTTCATATAGAAGTTTTGCATACCGTTCTTTCCGTTCTTCCTGCTCCTTCTCTTTGACATCAATAATTGTTAAATCTTCAATATCAATATTATTCTCATCTGCCAATTTAAATATTGCTCCCCTGTCTCCAAGTAAGATCGGTAAGGCCAGGCCTTCGTTACGAATGACATCAACAGCCTTAAGCACCTTAAAATGATCAGCATCAGCAAATACAATTCGTTTTGGATCAGACTTAGCTTTAGTTCGCAAATCCCTGACCAGCTTATTATAAAGCCCTAATCGTTTCATTAAATTTATACGATAGGCTTCCCAATCCTGAATCTCTTCTCGAGCCACGCCGGTTTCAATCGCAGATTTAGCAACGGCAGGTGCAACAACTGTTATCAATCGTGGATCAACAGGCTTTGGTATTATGTATTCTTTTCCAAAACTTAAGTTTTGACTTTTATAAGCCGCATTTACCTTATCCGGAACATCTTCCTTAGCCAACTCAGCCAAAGCATATACAGCTG
Source organism: uncultured Carboxylicivirga sp. (assembly GCA_947503525.1). GTDB lineage: Bacteria > Bacteroidota > Bacteroidia > Bacteroidales > Marinilabiliaceae > Carboxylicivirga. The sequence goes on from CANNEA010000004.1 coordinate 123,712, forward strand.
CAATCTTCATTTCTTCATTTATGGCTTTTGCCTTAACATCCAGGGCTCCCCGGAATATAAACGGAAATCCTAAAACGTTATTAATCTGGTTAGGGTAATCTGAACGTCCGGTAGCAATAATTACATCTTCGCGAGCAGCAATAGCTTCTTCGTAGCTAATTTCAGGAACCGGGTTGGCCAACGCAAAAACTATCGGGTTATCATTCATAGATCGAACCATATCCTGAGTTAATACATTTCCTTTTGATAAACCAAGAAAAACATCTGCATCTTTTATAACCTCGCCCAAACTGGTTAAATCAGATTCCTGAGCGAACTCAACTTTATATTTATTAAGATCGGTGCGCTTTTTAGTCATCAAACCTTTACTATCGCACATAAACACATTCTTAGGATCAACCCCCAACAGAATATATAATTTGGTACACATAATAGCTGAAGCTCCAGCTCCATTAACCACAACTTTAATTTTAGAGATTTCTTTATCTACCAATTCCAAAGCATTAATCAATCCTGCTGCCGAAATAATGGCCGTCCCGTGCTGATCATCATGAAAAACGGGAATATCCAACTCCTCTTGCAGGCGCCTCTCAATTTCAAAACACTCAGGCGCTTTTATATCCTCAAGGTTAATCCCACCGAAAGTTGGTGAAATGGCTTTCACTACCTTTACAAATTCATCTACATCAGTCTCATCAACTTCAATATCGAAGACATCAACATCAGCAAAAACCTTAAACAATAATCCTTTTCCTTCCATTACCGGTTTTCCGGCAGCAGCACCAATATTACCCAAGCCCAACACAGCTGTACCATTGGAAATAACGGCCACAAGATTTCCCTTTGCGGTATAACGATATACATCCTCCGGATTTTTTTCAATTTCCAGACATGGCTCTGCAACACCCGGAGAATAGGCGAGCGACAGATCTAACTGTGTACTATACGGTTTAGTTGGGATCACTTCAATTTTTCCCGGCTTACCACTTTCGTGATAATCCAATGCATCTTGTTTTGTGAATGAGGCCATAATTAAATGATTTAGGTATAACTATAATCTGTTCTGATATCAGATATTAATCAATTGATAATTAAAAGTAATAGGAGACATTATCAATTTAAGAACAATTTAAGAATAACATTAAATATTATCCATTATTAATTTGAGACATTTAAGTAGAATTCAATAAAAACTGAAGTATTTCGTTTATTTCGCCTCAAATTCTGATTATAAATTACAACTGATACACACCAATTAAAAATTGAATATTATTATCTTCACCGCCCTCTTATCAATAATTAACTGACGAATTATTAAAATATGCAATCAATTATAGGTCCCAATCAACACTTCATTGTCCTTGCTTTTATAATGGGTGCAGCTACTTTAGGCATATGGGTAGAGCATAAAAAATGGTTAGGTAAAATATCCGGAATATTGGTCACCATGATTTCAATGTCACTTTTGGCTATGATTGGATTGGTTCCGGTGGGATCGGGAACAGATGTGTCAGTTCCTGTTTACGATATGGTGTTTGAATACTTCATTCCTATTTCAATTCCACTCCTACTCTTGAGTTCTAATATTATTAAAATAATTAAAGAAAGCGGCAAACTCTTAGTTGCTTTTATAGTGGGTGCCATTGGGGTTGTGATAGGCTGCTTTATTGCTTTTTATATAATCGATTTAGGTGAAGATGCCGGAAACACAGCTGGAGTAATTGCAGCTACACTTGTAGGGGGAAGCATTAACTTTATTGCCACAGGCGAAGTCCTGAACTTTAGTACAAACCCATATTTTTCTGCAACCATAGCTGTTGATAACTTTGTAGCTAACCTTTATATATTATTTCTCTTTCTTGTTCCGGCTTTGGGCTTCCTCAAACTTTTTTTTGCACCTACCAATACAGAAAACAGTAAACAAGAAACAAAGATTGATTCTGAAACTAAGAGTTCCATAACAATGGAACGTATTGCATTGGTTATTTTAATAGCTATTGCTTTGGCAGCTGCGGGTAAATTTATTGCCCCTTATTTGCAGACAGCACTTAACACGCCACTTAATTTGAGTATTCTTATTATTACTATTCTATCACTAATTATGGCCAATATCTTTCCTAAAAAACTTCAAATTCTGGAAAACACATCTTTTTCCATTGGCCTTTGGATGATGTATGTTTTTTTGGCTGTAATTGGCGCCTCAACAAACTTACAAGAGGTACTTAAAGTTGGCCCACCATTATTATTATTCTACATGATTATTATGGTGTTTCATTTCCTATTTCTACTATTATCAGCCAAATTACTAAGGTTAAATATGTATGAAGTCATCATTTCTTCTGCAGCTAACATCATGGGGCCTTCAGTAGCAGCACCTATGGCAGCATCGCTTGGGCAGAAAAAAATGGTTACGCCTTCGATACTGGTTGGAATTTTAGGGTATGTAATAGGCACCTTTATAGGAGTAAGTATTGCTCTTGCTCTTGCTTAAACTCTGCCTTTTATTACTATTGTCAAAAGAATTCCTTGTGATTATATTGACAAATGCCGAAACAATTCTATTTTTGCATTCAGGGAACAAGCAATCAGGAGTTTTTAGCTTAACCTAAATACTTCGATTATTATGAAACATATTTTACTTCTATCAATTATAATGCTTTTTGCTGTAGCTAATTCAAATGCAGTAAATACAAGATACCATTATGAATCAGAATTAATAGACATTAATTCTGAGAACTATTTATTATTGGATCAAAACCTAGCCTCTGACTTCAATCTATTATCTCAGGATGAGAAAGAGAAAAAAATGAGTCTCTACCCTAATCCAACGCGCAATCAGTTTTCGCTTAAGGGAAATATTTCATATACACGCATTGAGGTAATAAATGCTGCTGGAAGTGCCGTAAAGAAATTTGACAAGGAAGATTCAAATATCTATACCATTCGAGATCTGCAAAATGGAATATATTTTGTGGTATTGTTTGATCAGAATTCTAAGAAGAAAATATTAAAATTGATAAAGAAATAATAGTCTTAAGATTTAATTGAAGATTCTCTTCCAATAAATCGTGTATCTATTGTTTCTATATAATTCATTGGTCCTTCTTTTATACTTTTTATAATAGCAACAGCTGCTTTGTTTCCCATTTCCTGGGCGAATTGTTCAACCGTAGATAGTGATGGCGACATAATTTCAGAAAAAGGCTCGTTTGCAAAACCAACAACACCATAATCTTCCGGCGCACTTAAACCCATCTGTTTCAAAGCATCAATTGCACCTAAGGCAGAATAATCCCCTGCAGAAAAAACAGCATCTATCTTTTTCTTTTTAACTAAACTCACCATTGCTTCCTTACCCGTAATTCGGGTTATTGTATCATGCAATATTATACTTGAATCTATTGGGACATCATATTCACTAAGAGCCTCTTTGTAGCCCTTCTCCCTATTAATATACGTATCCAATTTTGGATTACCTCCAAAATAGGCAATTCGCTTATACCCCATTTTTAAAAGGTGCTTTGTGGCTATATAAGCACCTTGCCGATTATCATTGACAATCTTCACACTTTGAACTTCGCTTAATACGCGATCAAACTGAACCAAGGGCACACCTGATTGAATTACCTCAGAAAGATGATCTCCATTTTGAGTTTCAGATGAAATTGACAATAGCAATCCTCCCACCCTATTATTCATCAAGGTCTCAATAGCCTTCTTTTCCTTGGCCAAACTTTCACCGGTTTGCATAACCATTAGGTTATAACCTGCAGGATCTAAAACTTCTTGAACACCACTAATAATATTACTAAAAAAATGACGATTAATTCGGGGAATAATAATACCTATGGTATCACTCGTTCCTTTCCTTAAGGCTGAAGCCATACTATTGGGTTTGTAACCCATTTCTTTTGCCTTTGCCTTAACTAATTCTCGCGTCTTTAAACTCACACGCAAATTACCGGCCAAAGCTCTGGAAACAGTAGATGGAGTAACATTTAAAACCTTTGCAATATCATTAATGGTAACCTTACGCATAGATTAATTCATATCAAAATTCACAACAAAAATACAATCGTTTGTATTATAAACAATAAAACGTTTAGATTATTTCATAAACCAGCTTTCATCTTAATTTCCAGAAAGAAACTAAAATAAATTTAACACAACTCACTAAGCGCTCTATACCTGCACGTTATAAACATTATTATTATATCAAACATGAAAATAAATTTGCATTTTCAAATAAATGTTTTACTTTCGTGTTCGTTAACGTTAATTAAAAACAAATCCATGTTTATTGCCGATAACTTTGTACTTCAAAATAAAACAGCTGAAAGCTTGTACCATGATTATGCTGAAGACAAAGCTATAATAGACTTTCACAACCACTTAAGCCCAAAAGAAATTGCTGAAGACATCAAGTTTTCCAACTTAAGTGAAATATGGCTTGGCGGTGACCACTACAAATGGCGTGCAATGCGCATTAATGGCATTAACGAAAAATACTGTACCGGATCAGCTTCAGATTATGAGAAGTTTCAACACTGGGCCGCAACTGTTCCATATACGGTTAACAACCCGCTTTATCACTGGACTCATCTTGAATTGGCCCGCTATTTTGACATTAATGATTTGCTATCGCCAAAAACAGCAGAGCATATATACAAGTCTACGGAAGAACTGCTGCAAAGTGATGATTTCAGCACCCGTCAGCTATTGAAGAAAATGAAGGTTGAAATGGTTGGTACAACCGATGATCCTGCTGATTCCTTAGAACATCATAAGGCATTAAAAGAAGAAGGTTACGACATAAAGGTACTACCAACTTTTAGGGCCGATCAAGTGTTAAACACTGAAAACCCATCAGATTTAAGCCAATACTTGCTTCGCCTTGGAAGTATTTCAAACATCAACATAAACAAACTTGATGATTTACTTGAAGCACTTGAACAACGCCATGCCTATTTTCATAGTTTAGGTTGTCGTCTTTCGGATAGTGGACAAGCCAGGTTTTACTTTGCTGAATATACCCATCAGCAAGTTGATGAAATCTTATCGAAATTAATCAAGGGTGAGCAAATTTCAAGTCAAGAACAAGAAAAATATAAAACCTGCCTGATGGCCGAATTGGCAGCCTTAAATCACAAACGTGGTTGGACACAACAATTTCATGTTGGAGCCATTCGAAATAATAGCACACGCCAATTTAAGGCACTCGGTGCTGATACTGGTTGGGATTCCATTGGCGATGCCCAATCATCAGTTAAAATGTCATTGTTTTTAAACCTATTGGACTCACGCAACCAACTGGCCAAAACAATATTATATAACCTCAACCCTTCCGATAATGAAATGATGCTTACCATGTGCGGTAACTTTTGTGATGGTTCTACTCCAGGCAAAGTCCAATATGGTGCTGCATGGTGGTTCCTCGACCAGCAATCTGGTATGGAAAAACATTTACGTGACTTATCTGCCTTAGGTTTATTAAGTCGATTTGTTGGTATGGTTACCGACTCAAGAAGCTTCCTCTCCTTTCCAAGACATGAATATTTTAGAAGAATTGTCTGTAATTATATAGGTTCTCAAGTCGAAAAAGGCTTGATTCCTAATGATGAAACAATTCTTAAGCAAGTGGTAGAAGGAATTTCTTATAATAACGCAAAATCATATTTTAATTTTTAAGGTCATGTCAAAAAAAGTAGTCACATTCGGAGAAATTATGCTCCGCTTATCAACACCGGGTTATCAACGTTTTTCGCAAGCTAACAACATGAATATGTGTTATGGTGGCGGGGAAGCTAATGTTGCTTATTCATTATCCAACTATGGAATTGATGCCTCATTAGTAACACGTTTACCACAAAACGATATTGGTAATGCCTGTAAAATGGAACTGCGCAAATATGGCGTAAATACAGACAAAATTATCTATGGAGGTGATCGTCTGGGAATTTATTTCCTTGAAACAGGTGCGGTTGCCCGAGCTAGTAAAGTGGTTTATGATCGTGCATTCTCGTCTTTCTCGACCATTGAAAAAGGAATGATTAATTGGGAAGAAGTATTTAAAGATGCTGAATTTTTCCATTGGACAGGAATTACTCCTGCTGTTTCTCAGGGAGCTGCAGATGCTTGTTTAGAAGCTATTCAGGTAGCCAACAAAATGGGTGTAACAGTTTCTACTGATTTAAACTATCGTAAAAACCTTTGGAAGTATGGTAAAAAAGCTTCTGAGGTTATGCCTGCCTTAGTTGCCGGTTGCGACATCGTATTGGGTAATGAAGAAGATGCTGAAATGGTTCTTGGAATTAAGCCTGAAGGATTGGACATCACAGGTGGTCACGTTGAAGCTGAAGCCTACCGCAGCGTATCGCAAAGAATTATGAAAGAATATCCTCGTGTTAAAAAGGTAATTACTACTTTGCGTGGATCAATTAACGCTAATCACAATACCTGGTCAGGTGTTCTTTATGATGGTGAAAACCTATTGAAAGCAGCTGATTACGACATCACACATATTGTTGACCGTGTTGGTGGTGGTGATTCATTTATGGGTGGATTAATCTATGGCTTATTAACCTACGAAGGAGATGATCAAAAAGCATTGGAATTTGCAACTGCTGCCTCATGTCTTAAGCATACCATCCATGGTGATTACAACCTGGTTACTGTTGAGGAAGTTGAGAAATTAATGGGTGGAGATGCATCCGGACGAGTTTCTCGTTAATAATTAACAAAAAAGTATATGTGATATTGGATGGAAATTAGTGCTTTTCGATATCACATATCTAAATAATATACAATGGCTAAATACACAAGAATTGAGGTATTTCAAGCAATGAAAGAAACCGGTGTAGTTCCGGTGTTTTTCAGCGCCGATTTAGAAGTTGCTAAAGCTGTAGTTAAAGCTTGCTACAATGGTGGAATTCGTGTTTTTGAATTTGTAAACCGTGGTGATTTTGCCCATGAAATCTTTTCGGAGCTAAATAAATATGCCCTTAAAGAACTACCTGGTATGATACTGGGTGCGGGTTCATTAGTTGAAGAAGGATCAACAGCAATATATATCCAGGCAGGTGCTAACTTTATTGTTTCTCCGCTTTTAAATGAGAACATGGCTAAAGTTTGTAATCGTCGTAAAGTAATGTGGTCGCCTGGCTGTGGTACCATATCCGAAATTGGTAAAGCTCAGGAACTTGGCGCAGAGGTGGTGAAGGTATTCCCGGCATCTGAAGTAGGTGGACCGTCTTTTGTAAAGGCAGTTAAAGCACCAATGCCATGGACCGACATTATGCCTACAGGAGGTGTGACTTGCGAAAAGGATAACCTGAAGAAATGGTTTGATGCAGGTGTAACTTGTGTTGGTATGGGATCTAGTTTATTTCCTAAAGAAATTATGGAAAACAAAGACTATACGGCTCTTGAATTAAAGGTAAAAGAGCTCATGGATAATATAAGAGGTGTAAAAAAATAATCAATGGACAATCTTAATTTAAAAGGTAAGGTTGCTGTGATTACTGGAGGTGGTGGAGTATTATGCTCCACCTTTGCCAAATCATTAGCAGCTCAAGGTGTTAAAACAGCAATTCTTGACCTAAATCTGGAAGCGGCTGAAAGAGTAGCGAAAGAAATTTTTTCTGAGTACAGTGTGCAATCGATTGGATTATCAACAAACGTCTTGGACAAAACCTCATTAGAGGAAGCTAAAGCTATAATCAACAAAGAATTAGGCGAAGTTGACTTCTTACTAAACGGCGCCGGAGGAAACGCAGCTTCTGCAACTACTCAGCTGGAAGAACTTGATGAGACCAATATCGATAAACTGGAAGACAGTTTCTTCGGATTACAGATGGAAGGTTTTGATAAGGTATTTGCACTTAACTTCCAGGGCACTTTACTACCATCTATGGTGTTTGCTAAAGATATGCTCAAGAAAAAAAATGGAGCCATCGTTAATGTGTCATCCATGAATGCGGATCGTCCATTAACAAAAATTCCTGCGTATTCAGCCGCCAAAGCTGCTATCAATAATTTCACACAATGGCTGGCCGTTCATTTTGCAAAAACCGGAATAAGAGTGAATGCAATAGCTCCAGGATTCTTGCTAACCAATCAGAATCGTTTCCTTCTGGTAGATGAGCAAAGTGGAGAAGCCACTCCTAGAGGACAAAAGATAATAGCCAATACACCTATGGGCCGGTATGGCGAATCGGATGAATTATCTGGAACGATCCTGTATCTAATGTCGGATTGGGCCAAATTTATTACTGGTGTAGTTATTCCGGTTGATGGTGGTTTTAGTGCTTACAGTGGGGTATAATACGAGAATATATTTAGAAAAACCAAGATAAAATGAGCGTAGAACAAACGTGGAGATGGTATGGACCGACTGATCCGGTAGCTTTAACTGATATACGTCAGGCAGGAGCCACTGGTATAGTAACAGCCTTACATGAAGTATCCATTGGTGAAGTATGGCCTGAAGACCTGTTAAACAGCCGCAAGCGAATGATTGAGTGGGACGATGACGCACAGCCGGCTAAACCAAGAGGATTAAACTGGTCCGTGATTGAAAGCATTCCGGTACATGAAGACATTAAGCAAGGTAAAGCGACTCGGGATGAGTGGATTGAAAAATACAAAGAAAGCATTAGGAATGTTGGAAAAGTTGGCATTCCTGTAGTGACATACAACTGGATGCCTGTTGTGGATTGGACTCGCACAAACCTGACCATGGAAATGGAAGATGGCGCCAAGGCTTTGTGTTTCGATATTGTTGAGTTTGTTGCTTTTGATGTATTTATATTAAAGCGCCAAGGTGCTAAAAATGACTATTCCGAAGAGATGTTGCAACAAGCTTCCTTGAAGTTTGAAAGCATGAGCAATGAACAACACTATGTATTGCAGCAAAACATTATCGCTGGATTGCCAGGTGGACAAGAAGGATATTCTTTAGATGATTTTCGAAATCGTTTGGCTGAATACGACCAAATATCATCCGATGTTTATCGTGAAAACTTAAAATACTTTCTGGAGCAAGTGGTTCCTGTAGCCATTGAGTCTGGAGTTAGATTAGCTATTCACCCGGATGACCCTCCGATGCCTTTGTTCGGTTTGCCGCGTGTGGTTAGTACCGAAAGTGATTTACAATACATCACCAACATCGTGGACTCAATATACAATGGTTTATGTATTTGTACAGGTTCATTGGGCGTTAATGCTGACAATGATCTACCTGGCATTATAGAGCGTCTGGGAAGTAAAATTAATTTCCTTCATTTAAGAAGTACCCAACGCGATGAAAACGGAAGTTTTCATGAAGCCAGTCACTTGAGAGGAGACGTTGACATGTTCAATGTTTTTGTTGCCGTTCTTAAAGAGCAAAAGAAAAGACATGCGCTTAATCGACATGACGAAAGAATTCCGATGCGCGCTGACCATGGCCACACCATCCTTGATGATTTAAAAAAGAAAACCAACCCAGGTTATTCTGCAATTGGCCTTCTTAGAGGAATGGCTGAATTGCGTGGTCTTGAAATGGGGATCGAAAAAAGTGGTCTTATATATAAATAAAATTCATAAGCCTTCTTTTGAAGGCTTATATTTACCCTAAAATTACCTGTCATTATGAAACTCTCATTAAAAAATAATTGCAAATACGCTCTGGTTGTCCCCACCAGTATGGGCGTTCGTATTACACCTGTCAACGGTCAACCGGTGCATAGCAGTGATACTTTTACAATGCAAGCCACCTCGGCTGAAACCAATGTAGCGAGTATTTCATCCTATCTGGGTTTACCGGTTAAAGTACTCACTAAATTTGTACAAGGCAGTCCGGTTGCTCAATTGATAAAAAGTAACCTTAAAGGACGTCATATGGACTTTGAAGGTCCGGATGTACCGCAAGGAGGGCCTTGGGGCTATCGCCATCAATTTAACATTGCGGACAGTGGATTCGGTTCGCGCGGTCCTAGAGTTCAAAATGATCGTGCAGGCGAAATAGGACGAACATTAAGTGTGAACGACTTTGACCTGGAACAATTATTTGGAAAAGATGGTGTGGAGATCGTACACCTTTCTGGCCTTATTGCAGCCTTATCTCCCGAAACCAGTCAGTTCTGTTTAGAATTAGCTCGTACAGCCAAAAAATATGGAACACGCATTTCCTTTGATTTAAACTATAGAGCTACCTTCTGGAAAGATCGTGACAAGGAACTTCACGAAATATTCGCCGAGATTGCATCTGTATCCGACATCTTGGTTGGTAATGAGGAAGACTTTCAATTATGCTTAAACATAGACGGACCCGAAGCTGGTGGTGAAGGCCTGGAAGCTAAAATTGAAAGCTTCAAAGAAATGATTAAACGAGTTAAAGCCAGCTATCCCAATGCCTCTGTATTTGCCACTACTCTGCGCGAAGTTATTAGCACCAACCAACACCTTTGGGGCGCCATTATGCTGGAAGGTACTAATTGGCATGTTATTGAACCGCGTTCAATCAATGTAATGGATCGTATTGGAGGTGGTGATGGATTTGTTGGCGGCTTACTTTATGGTGTGTTAAAAGGTATGGAAGCCGATAAAGCGATGCAGTTTGGATGGGCTTCAGGAGCCTTGGCCACAACCTTCCTCACGGATTATGCCCAACCAGCAGATGAAGCCATGGTTTGGAGCATATGGGAAGGTAATGCCCGCGTACAACGATAAGCCCTCTTTTAATTTAAAAAATATAGCATGATATATTTTCAAGCAGGTTCAGAAAATACAGTTCTCAGCGATGGCGATTTAAAGGCAGGCCTCTTTGAAGCACTTGAAAAGCTGGGCACAAAACAAAAGGTATTGGCCATACCACCGGATTACACGCGCTTTCATTCAAAAGCCGGCGAATTAACGACCTTTACCAATTCCTATTATCAACAAGCGCTATGCGATATTTTACCTGCTTTAGGAACACATGCCCCTATGAGCTCTGAAGAAATAAAGCATATGTTTCCCGGTGTACCGGAATCCAAATTTAAGGTTCACGATTGGAGAAATGATATTGTTACGGTTGGAGAGCTATCAGCTGAATATGTTTCAGAGATAACAGAAGGGCGAATTAATTATAAGTGGCCTGCCCAGGTAAACAAACTGCTACTTGAGGGCGAACACGATTTGATTTTATCACTCGGACAAGTGGTACCACATGAAGTAATTGGCATGGCCAACTATAATAAAAACATATTTGTTGGTACAGGTGGTTCTGAATGTATTAATAAAAGTCATTTTGTTGGGGCTGCTTATGGCATGGAACGAATAATGGGACGAACGGATACTCCGGTTCGTAAACTCTTAAATTATGCATCTGACAACTTCACAGCCAACATGCCAATTGTTTATGTATTAACGGTAATTGGGAAGGACGAAAACGGTCAGTCGGTAACGCGTGGTTTGTATATAGGTGATGATGTGGAAGCATTTGAATTGGCTGCTGCACTATCTCTCAAAGTAAATTTCAAAATGGTTGAAAAACCGTTGAACAAAGTAGTGGTTTACCTCGAACCTTCAGAGTTCAAGAGCACCTGGTTGGGCAATAAGAGTATCTATCGGACCCGAATGGCTTTAGCAGATGATGCCGAGCTTATCGTGCTTGCTCCTGCCTTAAAAGAATTTGGCGAAGATGCTACCATCGACCACTTGATTAGAAAATATGGTTACCGTGGCACACCCAATACCTTAAAAGCTATTGAAGAAAACGAAGATCTCAAAGCAAACCTAGGAGCAGCGGCTCACCTAATGCATGGCAGCAGCGAAGATCGCTTCTCAATTACCTACTGCCCCGGGCATCTGACTCAGGAAGAAATAGAATCAGTCAATTTTAAATATGCTTCACTTGACAAAATGTTGGAACGCTATAATCCAAATACTTTAGTAGACGGATTCAACACTTTAGCCAATGGTGAAGAAATATACTATATTTCCAATCCTGCTCTGGGACTATGGGCACATCCCGATCGATTTAAAGATTAATTTAAAATATCCAGTAAAATGAAAAAATTATCTGACATAGGATTAGTTGGTTTAGCCGTAATGGGCGAGAACCTTGTACTTAACATGGAAAGCAAAGGTTTTACAGTTAGTGTATTTAATCGCTCAACCGAAAAAGTAGACAATTTCCTCTCAAATCGTGGAAAAGAAAAAAATATTCGTGGAACCCATACCATTGAAGAATTAGTGGCTTCGCTCGAACGTCCCCGAAAAATCATGTTAATGATTAAAGCTGGTCCGGCCGTTGATGCAACCATTGAATCCATCTTGCCTTACCTTGAAAAAGGAGATGTATTAATTGATGGTGGAAATACACATTTTCCCGACACCAATCGAAGAACAGCTTATTTAAGAGATAAGGGAATATTATACATAGGTACTGGTGTTTCCGGTGGTGAAGAAGGTGCATTATTAGGGCCTTCCATTATGCCAGGTGGCTCAGTAGAAGCATGGCCATTGGTAAAACCAATCTTCCAATCTATTTCAGCCAAAGTTGAAGATGGCTCACCATGCTGTGATTGGGTTGGTGAAGATGGAGCTGGTCATTTTGTTAAAATGGTTCATAATGGCATCGAATATGGCGACATGCAGTTAATAACAGAAGCCTATCATATAATGAAAGAAGTTTTAGGTCTTTCAGCCGATGAAATGCATGAAGTATTTAAGGATTGGAATACTGGTGATTTGGATAGTTATTTAATTGAGATCACTCGCGACATACTCGGCTTTAAAGACGAGGACGGAGAAGCCTTGGTAGAAAAAATTCTGGATACGGCCGGCCAAAAAGGAACCGGAAAATGGACCGGTGTTGCTGCACTTGACTTAGGCATCCCATTAACGCTTATTGGTGAAGCAGTCTTTTCACGCTGCCTTTCGGCTGTAAAAGATGAAAGAGTCGCAGCCTCAAAGATATTGAATGGTCCAAAGCCAACTTTTACGGGTGATAAAAAACAATTTATTGATGATTTGAGAGATGCTTTATTTGCCTCTAAAATTGTTTCCTATGCACAGGGCTATGCTTTAATGCAAGCTGCTGCAGTAGAATATGGATGGAAATTAAACTACGGAGGCATTGCTTTAATGTGGCGAGGTGGATGTATTATTCGTTCCGTTTTCCTTGGTAAAATAAAAGATGCCTTTGACCAGAATCCTGAGCTTTCAAATCTCCTGCTTGACCCCTACTTCAAAGAAAAAGTAGACAAGGCACAAGCTGGATGGCGTAGGGTTGCAGCTTCAGCAATAAGCAATGGTATTCCGGCACCAGCCATTACCACAGCTTTAAATTATTTTGACGGCTACCGTTGTGAACGCTTACCGGCTAATTTATTGCAGGCTCAGCGTGATTATTTTGGAGCCCATACCTACGAGAGAATTGATAAACCACGTGGTGAATTCTTCCATACAAACTGGACTGGGCGGGGTGGAGAAACAGCATCATCTACCTATAATGTATAACATGAAACAAGCCATAAGAAAAAATTCTCACACACGAGGATAATTATTTTTCAGGCGAGATCCATATGGCAAGGAAAGAAAATATATTCATATGAAAAGAATACTCGAAATTATTGTGTTGGCTCTTGTTTTGATATCATGTCAAAATCAAAAGAAATCAACAACGCTTAAATTGGCTCATGGTCTGGATCCCAACCACCCTGTACATAAAGCAATGTTATACATGGCTGATGAACTGGAGAAAAATTCCGATGGTAAAATGACATTGGAAATATATCCTAGTGGCCAGTTGGGTGGAGAACAACAGTGCATAGAGTTGCTTCAGATTGGTAGCCTTGCCATCACCAAGGTATCTACTGCAGCTATGGAGAGCTTTACGAATAACTATCAGATATTGGGCTTACCCTATGTTTTTCGATCTAAAACTCATGCATTTAATGTTTTGGATGGTCCCATCGGTGAGGAGATATTAAACTCCACCGAACCATTTAACCTTAAAGGCTTATGTTATTATGATGCAGGTTCAAGGAGTTACTACACCTTAAAAAAACCTATCCTTAGTCCTGAGGACTTAAAAGGAATGAAAATAAGGGTAATGAAAAGCCAGACTGCCATGAACATGGTTAAATCCATGGGCGGTTCGCCAACTCCAATATCCTGGGGGGAGTTATACACGGCCTTGCAAAGTGGTGTGGTTGATGGTGCGGAAAACAACCCGCCCAGCCTATACACTTCTCGACATTACGAAATCTGTAAGCATTATACCATCAATGAGCACACCATGGTACCCGACGTACTTATCATCAGCACAGTGGTATGGAATAAACTCACTAGTCAGGAACAGAAATGGCTAAAGGAGGCTGCCATGCAATCGGTACCCGAAGAACGCAGGTTGTGGGCTGAAGCTGAATTGGAATCATTGGAAATTGTTAAAGAAGCCGGTGTGAAAATTTACTATCCCGACAAAGCGCCTTTTGCCCAATCGGTAGAACCCATGCTTGAGAGCTACAAAAGTCAGCCTGAACTCTACTCAATAATTGAACGCATCAGAGCAACAGAATAAGTTGAAAGATATGAGGTTGAAAGGTAAAACTTATAAAGTTGAATGCCCTATGTTAAAAATCCCATAGTCCTTCTTAATACTTTTGTCTTTAAACTTGATACCAAACAAATAAGATATGAAATTAAAAACCATCATGGATAAAAAACTGGAGCTCGTTCTAATCACGTTGATGAGCCTTCTGGTAATTAATGTGCTTTGGCAGGTACTTAGCCGCTACATACTTTCTTCGCCCAGTTCCTTTACCGACGAACTGGCGGGCTACCTTTTAATATGGGTTGGAGTATTAGGTGCGGCCTATGTAGCCGGACAAAAACAGCACCTAGCCATTGATTTACTCATACAAAAGTCAAGTGTAAAAAATCAAAAACGCCTTAATATTTTCATCAATATATGCATCGCTCTTTTTGCCTTGTTTGTAATGATTATTGGAGGCAGCTGGTTAGTGATTACGCGTTTTCAATTTAATGTGAGCTCAGCCGCCTTGCACCTGCCTTTAGGATATGTGTACTTAATTATGCCTGTAAGCGGCTTGCTTATACTTTATTATTCTATTTTATTCATCATCAAACCAGAAGGAGGAACTAATTAATGGAGTTTTTAGGAGTTATAGTACTAGTTGTATCTTTTTTATTCCTTTTGGTAATTGGTGTGCCCATTGCTTTTAGCATCGGCATTGCAGGTATCTTAACCATGCTTGTGAGCATCGATTCGCTACCGGCTTTTACCACCTTTGCCCAACGAATGGCATCAGGCTTGGATAGTTTTGCCCTATTGGCCATCCCCTTCTTTATATTGGCTGGGAATATTATGAATAGCGGTGGAATAGCCATACGCTTGATTAATCTGGCTAAGAAACTTGTAGGACGTTGGCCGGCTGGTCTGGCCTTTGTAAATGTATTTGCCAACATGCTGTTTGGAGCCATTTCGGGTTCGGCAGCCGCTTCGGCATCGGCCATTGGTTCAATAATGGGGCCTGAGATGAAAAAGGATGGTTACGATACTAATTTTAGTGCAGCGGTTAATATCGCATCGGCAACCACAGGATTATCCATACCGCCAAGTAATATTCTAATTGTGTATTCACTGGCCAGTGGCGGAGTTTCTATCACGGCACTATTTCTGGCCGGTTACCTTCCGGGTATTATGACCGGCTTGGCCATTATGCTTATTTCAATGGCTTTGATCATCAAACACGACAAAGGCATTGGCAAAGCCATTTTAGCCGTTTCAAAGGCCATTGCAGGCCTTGGTGTTATTGCAGGTGTATTTGTTGCGCTTCATCATCTAAAAGGCTATTCTGCATCGGGATATAATGGAGGTGTGGCCATTATCATTGCGCTGATTCTTTTCCTGATTGGGCGAGTGATTAAGAAAAAACCGGAATCGGTAAAAAGAGGCTTAAAAGTATTGTGGGATGCTATTCCCAGCTTATTCCTCCTTATTGTTGTAATTGGTGGAATCGTAGGCGGCTTCTTTACCGCAACAGAAGCTTCAGCTGTGGCTGTATTGTACGCCTTGGTACTTTCTTTAATCTATAAAGAGATCAGTATAAAAGATCTACCGAACATTATTCTACGATCGGTAAAAACAACTGCCATCGTACTCTTATTGGTAGCCACATGTATTGGCCTGTCATGGATTATGGCCTACGAAAATATTCCGCAAAATGTAAGTGCTGGACTTTTAGGCATTAGTGATAATCCTTTTATCATCCTCTTGATCATTAATATGATCTTGCTTTTTGTGGGCGTATTTATGGATATGACTCCGGCTGTACTCATCTTCACCCCTATCTTTTTGCCAATTGTGACCAATATGGGCGTTGACCCAACTCACTTTGGTATTATAATGGTGCTTAACCTGAGTGTTGGATTATGTACGCCTCCGGTAGGTTCAGTATTGTTTATTGGCTGTAGTGTAGCCAATGTTAAAATTGATAAGGTGATCAAACCATTGTTGCCAATGTTTATAGCGATGATTGTGGTGCTATTAATGGTGAGTTATATACCTCAAATTAGTTTATTCCTTCCATCACTGTTTGGATTTTAATTAATTGTAGAATAATATTTTCTTTGACCTGATTTTTAAGTTTAAAATCAGGTCAAAGAAAACAACTAAGCCTGAAACCAACTAATGCAAAGAGTAAGGATAAAAGACATAGCAGAACAAGCAGGTGTTTCGATAGGAACTGTAGATCGCGTACTCCATAATCGAGGTGAAGTAAAAAAGGCGACAAAAGACAAAATACTTGAAATAGCTAAAAAGCTGGATTATAAGCCCAATGTTGCTGCTCAGGCCTTAAAGTCATCTGCTTCATATAAAATTGCAGTTCTTATGCCTTTGTGCCAAGGCGATAATCAATTTTGGAGTAAACACCCCGAAGGTATTCAAAATGCGGTTGAAACGGCTCACCCTTTAAATATTGAAGTACATTCATTCCTATATGAAATGCATAATGGAGAGGACTTTAATTGTAAGGCCGAGAAAATCCTGAAGTTGCAGCCCAATGGTGTAATTATTGCTCCTATACTTAAAAAGGAATCCCTTTCATTTTGTGGTCAATTGGACAAGTTTGATATTCCATATGTTTTTATCGACACCAACATTGAAGACACTAACTGCCTTTCCTTTGTAGGTGAAGATGCTTATCAAAGTGGACGCGTTGCTGCAAGTTTAATTGATTTTGGAATTGATAAAGAAAAGGATATTCTCATTATAAATATTGCCAAAGACCTTGAGAACATTCAACATCTAAATAGTAGAAATCAAGGTTTCCAAAGCTATTTCTTAGATTCTGGCAATAACAATGGACTGAAAATAAGCGTAGAAATTCCATCTGTTAATGAAGATGATGTATCAATGGTTATGGATAAAGTTCTTGCTAACAATCCGAATATAGCTGCCATAATGGTTTCAAGTTCCAGAACCTTTGCCATAGCCAAATACTTAAAGCAGAAATCCATTAAAAATATTTTTCTGGTAGGATATGAAGTCTTCGGAACAAATATCAAGTATCTTAAAAACGGAACCATTAAATTCCTTATTGGTCAGCGTCCCATTGAGCAAGGTGAAAAAAGCCTTAAGCGTTTAATCGATTTTATTAATCAAAGACAAGTTCCTGAGAAAAAAGAATTTCAAGCCATTGACATTATTAATGTTGAGAATATCAATTTGTTTTTGTAAAAGTTGAGCTCTAAGCGAAGTATGTGACTTTATTTGATTGCAAGGTAGTTGAAAACTTTACCGAGCATGGAGCGTCGTTTGCTTGAAAATGGCATTTATTGTAATTCCAAATGATTTAAAATGTGTTCTAATTCAATTTTTGATTCTTCATCTATCAGTTCTGTATTAATTTTTAATTCCTGAGTTTTTGTAATAAGCGTATAATGACCATACAGCTTTTTAATCCGATGGATATCTTTCAAATTAATTGTTTTTCCAAATAGACCGTTTTGTTTTATGGTTTCATTGTCAATTGTCATATACTGATTAGTCATTTCGTATAGATAAAGTCCGATATACAAAATTCCAATAACCAAATAACCAAAGTCCGTCCATATCACACTGTCCTTTGTAAGTAAAGAAAATACACCAAGGATTATCCAAAATATTCCGAAACCTAAGTTGATACGAAGTCTCTTGTTTTTAAATTTTAGTATCATCGTTTTTGGCTTTTCATTAGCGCCAGTCGTATGGAGCGTAAAAGAAGTTAAGCTTACATACTTTCTAAACTGAGCAAACCCGAAGCGCTGTATTTTAAGTTCTAATTTAAAAAACATTGTAAATCACAAACACCTTATAAAACTAATCAATTGTTCATAAAACAACCAATTGGGTTTGTTCACCTTGGCTGCTAGTCTTACGAAACCAGTCCAAGGCCTGATGCGCTATTAGGGCATTTGTTGTATTCTTTCGGTATTATCTTGATTATGACTATTCTGCTTTTGAATATTCGATTAATTCCTCTTCGTAAAAGAAATCACCTTGCCTTTGAGTAAGTTTAATAAAAGTCTTTATAGCAGGGGCATACAACCAAACTTCCTCTTCATTTGCATTATAGCCTCTCGAATTTGTCGTTTTGCCTGTGTATTTAATCGTGTAGGCCATAAATGTTCCTGCTTCTACCTTTTCTTCCTGGTAGGCTAATATTTCAGCATTATGACTTTGACTTCCAGTTGTCCCATCCTGACTTGTCCAATTGTTTTCATATTTCCACTTTTTACCAAGCTGCAGAGGCCAGGCGTACTTAGGCGTTTTGCTTTCATCCTTCTTCACAATGTCAGTAACAGGAATGGTGTCATTTCCGATTGTCATGCCTAAAACGCCATCAATACTGACTATTTCTCTTGTATCTTCTCCTTCCGAGCGTACTTCTCCTTTAGTCGTTACACCCTTATATTTCCATACCCATTTTTCACCAACTTGGTAATCAGCAAGAATTGGTTGATGGCTAATTCCCGAATTTGTTGACCTGTTGCAAGCGCTAAGCATCACAAATGCAAGAAATATTACAATTTGACTTTTCATATACTCTAATTAAATTCAAGTTTTTAAGCCACTTTTTCAGTGGAGCTGTTAATATTTTTCTCTCTCGGGTCAAGACATATGTAATCTTGACGGTATGGTGTTTTATTGGTTACAACACTATAAACTGTACGCAACATTTTATTTGATACATTATTCA
The DNA here is from genome assembly GCA_947503525.1 of uncultured Carboxylicivirga sp. Lineage (GTDB taxonomy): Bacteria > Bacteroidota > Bacteroidia > Bacteroidales > Marinilabiliaceae > Carboxylicivirga. Next base: position 142,944 of record CANNEA010000004.1, read on the forward strand.
TGATTAAATAGTGAGGTTTTCCCTCTAACTTTTTCTTTTCATAATACAGGCGATATTCCTTGTTGTGTTTTACTGCAGACTTAGCTCCCATATAAAGAAGTGCCTTCAATTTACGGTCTCCAAACGGGCTTATTTTAGCTTTTCCAACCATCTTACCGGAAGCATTAGGGAAAGGGCAAATTCCTGCATATGAAGACGCTTTTCGAGCAGTATCAATCACAAGAAAGTTACCTGTCTTAATTATTAAATCCGTAGCTATTACTGGCCCTATTCCCTTTACACTGACAACCAGTTCGTAATTCTCGTTTAACTCGGCATTTGTATTTATAATTGACTCTATCTCCTCTTCGACTTCTGATATCTCGTCATCTAAATTATTGATTGCTTTCTCGACATGTTTATGAACATTTATGCTTTGGATAGGCACATTGGAACGTCCATGTTCTCCTGTTCTTAAAATCTTTCTTGCCTTCACTAATTGGGAACGAAGCGTATACAAACCTTTCAGTTCAACTATCTCTTCTGTGTCGTATTATTTATATTCTAACTTATCAAAGAAACGTTCTCCATATTCTCTTATTCTAGCTGCATCTATATCATCAGACTTTCCCTTCACCATTCCGAGACTATGCTTTATCGTATAACCTGGAACTAAGGCGATACTTATTCCTAACTGATTGCACAGATAAACCAGTAAATCTCCGTAGGAACCAGTATGCTCAACACATATGACTGCATCTTCCGATACCTCCTCTAAAAATTTTGATATGGCACTTAGTCTGTTCTTCACTTGTTTCTTTTTCTCTTTTCCTTTCGAATCGGTAAAGTTTACATCAAACTTTTCCATTGATAAATCAATTCCATATACTTGCATAAACATCTAGTTTTATGCTCCGTATTGAGTGGCTAACATCGTGATCGTGGGTTCTGCCCTAAATACTCTCTGGCTTTTACTCAATGATCTGCTGTACTTAATATGAAACTTAGATTTTATCTATGTGTTTAATGAAGTTAATGCAGCAGATGGAGCTGTTTAACCAATAATATAAGGGCATTCTTTCTTTTTCATTTCTTCTTTCTTTTTCTCAACCACAAACTAACGATATGTTTAAATTTTCTTCCAATTGTCATATGGAACTCGCCTGAAAAATCATCATTCTCGTGTGTGAGAACTTTTTCTCATGGCTCGTTTCATGTTACAATATATTTTAAATGTGCCGGCTCACATTATTGCCTTTTTCAGCCTGGTCAGGAATTTAACACCAGCTTCTATTTTTTTTCTTCACGCAAAATTTTCTCCATTTTACGACCTTTTGCCAATTCATCAATCAGCTTTTCCATGCGTCTACATTGTCTATATAATTCAAATTCATCCTCTATTTCTTCAATTCGATACCCACAAACAACTCCTTTAATCAGGTGTGCATTGGGATGGATTTTTGCTCTTTGAAAAAATGTTCTGAAAGTTACCTTTTCATCAATAAGGGCTTGTAAGGCAGCTTGATCAAAACCGGTGAACCAATTAAGTACCTGGTCAAGCTCTTCTTTGGTTCTGCCATTTTTCTCCAGTCTATCCAGGTAAAGTGGATAAATGCTTGCAAATACCATATTGGCAACTTTTTCATTTTTTTCGGCTGTAACTTTCATTTTTATGTGATTTTGAATTGATTGGCAATACAGCTTAGCGTATGATTTCGTATGGGATTACTGAATTCAAACTATTAAATCGCAATTTTGTTTAGTAATTGCTCCAATGTATACTTTTTCTAACTCGCTACGCATTAAGTATATTTATTATTAACCACAGTTATTTATAAAGTCTTAAACCAATCTCCTTTAATCTTCACTCTTCAACTAATTCAACTTCTAGATTCAACTCTTTCAGTCTTTCTGCGAAGTCATTTTTCTTAATGGTGTATAATACCGATGGTTCAACACTCTCAATTGAGAATATGCTTGGTGTGTTATTTATAAAACTATCAATTGATGCGACACCTTGCCCTTCAAAAAAGAACTGAAAAGTGATGTCTTTTCCTTCTTTGTTGAACCATTCCCGTAGGCATCCTTTTTTTATAAAAAATATATTCGTTGCAATTTCACCTTCATTCAGCAAATTGCCTTGCTTCGAACACCCTGCCGCATATAACTGTAGCGGACCAAGGTGATCATCCGCCCGTAGGACAAACAGTCAATCTGCAGGAGACTGCCCAACCAAAACCGCACTGCCGCCTGCTATGCTTTATTGCGGTTTGTTAGCCCCTGTTATTTTATTATCTTTTGCTTCTCTAAGTTGTCAATCAGTTGCTTAAATGTTTTTACAAGTTCAATAATCATTTCCTTTTCGCCAGCCAATCTTTGTATAACACTTATTAATTGAGAATTCTTTTTTTTATTATTGGTCTGATATGAAATTGAATAAACATTGAATTTCAATAAACTTTCTTGGATTTCAGGAGTTAAAATTACCTTTACGAGATTAGGCCTATTACTTTTTATTAAATATTTATTGTCAAATTCCTTATTGCCAATTTCAACTTCTGGTTTGGAGAACTTCTTAAGTAATCTTTCTATAAAGTCTTCCAAACTTACTATCAGTTCAAATTCTTGATTTGGTTGAAATGATATTTTAAATTTAAGAGGTCTAGTGTCCGAAACTGAGATTTCAATATTCCACTTACTATATGGAACAATTAAACAATGTGTTTCTAACTCATAACCAGAATTGTGTTTAATTTTAAAGTTACCATTAAGTTCAATTGCTAACTCCTTCCACATATTTCTATTTGGATAGTTATTCGTATAACCTAGTGATGGTCCTTTAATAATGGATTGAATTAAATTATCCTTTTTGTTATAACTCATGATTGTAATTAATAGGGGCTAACTTTTCTATATCTGCACTTCACTTAACGATATTTCGCTTATCTCTGCGGTGACTTCTACCCTAAACTACATGTTTTTTGTTAAACCCTATGTATTCTGCAAGAACTATTGAATCTGATAAACAATAGGATCCAAAAGCTTAAGGCAATAAAGAAGAACGCCATCTAGGTGAAGCAAAACAAATGGCAAGGATTTCATAATCCATAATGCCCTTTACATGTCCCAACTAGCCATATTTATTTTACTCAGGGGCATATAAATTTTCCCAACATAGCTATTTGTTTTTGTCAGATGGGTTTAAATCTTAGTGTGAGCTATAAATATTTATCCTATAAACATTTTAATTTAATACAGATGCATTATTATTTTCCCAACTTCGCTCTAAACAAAAGCTAACAAACTATTTGCTATCTTTAAACCTTATGAAATCAAGTGTACTTACCTGCCTGTTTTTAGTAGCTTTTCTGATTCAGCCCCTTGCTCAACAACTGTTTCAAAACCATAGCTCCAAATTAGCCGAACAATGGGACTTAAACGATAGTATAGGCAGTCGATCAAGACTTTTTGTGGTAAAAGAGTATAAACCTCTTTATTTTTTATTGGCCAACATAACCAACGATATCAATCAGACCCCGTCAAGCGACAATCCTAATAATGTTGTTAAAGATCCTGTGCCCCTTAACAATACGGAACTTAAATTCCAGTTAAGTTTTAAAACCAAAGTATTCAACGATCTATTGGGCTCCAAACTTGGTGGCGATTTCTGGATGGGTTACACTCAAACCTCCCGTTGGCAAATATTCAACGAGGAAATATCACGCCCCTTTCGCGAAACTAACTATGAGCCTGAAATCATGTATATCATGCCAACCCCATATAGTTTCTGGGGAATAAAAGGTGTATTTGCCGGCATTGGCATTAATCATCAAAGTAATGGCCGGGGCAACCCATTATCCAGAAGCTGGAACAGGGTAATATTACAAGTGGCCTGGGAAACTAAAAACACAAGTATCATACTTCGTCCCTGGTGGCGATTGCAGGAAGATGCGGAAATTGATGACAACCCCGGCATTGAAAACTATGTCGGCAGGGGCGAAATTCTGGGTGCATACAGTAAAGGTCGCCACGATGTAAGTTTGATTGGAAAACATTCATTACGCGGAGGCACAAATAACCGTGGTAGTATTCAAATTGATTATGCTTTTCAAATATGGGATAATCTTAAGTTTCATACCCAACTCTTTCATGGCTATGGTGAAAGTATGATTGACTTCAATCACAAACAAAGCACCATAGGTTTTGGATTTTCATTAACCGAATGGAGGTAAGCTAAAAACAGATATTAAATTGAACAATTATCTTTAAGCGCAGTTTTTAGCTTTAAAGTAAAATATGGATATACTCACACACGGACTTACAGGTTTGGCCTTATCAACAGCTATTGCAGCTCAACACAAGGGAACAATAAAAACAAAGTTACTTATTGGAGTTTCCGGTTTGATAGGTGGAGTATTTCCTGATATTGACGTATTATCCAGAGCTCCCGGATTTGATCGTACCATTGTACAATGGTTTGATCTGAATCAAAGTGGCTACGATATATTTTTTGATACCCACTGGTATTCCCATCATGTTTTTACCCATTCTATCATTGGAGCCCTACTTTTTACTTTTATAGGAGGACTATTGCATTTCCTTTTGGGTAAGATTCGGAAGGTTCATGCCTACCCCCATTTAATCCATTATTCACTGGCTTTTTTCCTGGGATATATGGGACATCTGTTTGAAGATATGATTACTCCGGGAGGACCTTGGAATGGCATAGCCTTATTTTGGCCATCGGAGCATTTTAGTGGTGGCTGGGGTAAAATCTGGTGGTGGAATAATTATGATCTATTCCTAATTGTTTGCCTGGCCATTGCCATTAACACCGGTCTTATTCTCACCAAAAACAAAAGTATATTACTTAGCAAAATAACATTACTGGCAGCTCTTACTGTATTTATTATTCAAGTCGAAAGAAGGAGTCACGATTTCAATACCAATGCTCAACCCAACAACGAGAGCTTTTCTAAAGAGCTTCAAAAAAAGTATTTGGGAGAGACGCTTTACAACACTATGCATAAATTGGATGACCTCATTCCTGTGGCATTCTAGGAATATTGCTATATTCACTATTCAAAAGACAAACTGAATGCGCTTATTCCTAATCCTTCTTGTAAGTTTATTGACCATACATTCCGGCACTAGTCAAAACCTCAGCAATGAGCAAGAAGCATGGTTATATCGCATCATTCAGAAAACACCCGTTCTCTATCGCAATTGGGATTCCTATCTGCAATTTGATACTGAAGCATTTGAACAGAACAGCATTAAGGGCCCCAAAGTTGATTATGATGCCATTGAATATTATCAGATCAACAAGCCTCAATCCCTAAATATCAACTGGAATAAGATTAAATCATCTTCACCAGGTCTGATTTCTGAAGCATCCACGCTCCTGGCCATCTATGAACTCAACCATCAGCTGGTCAAGACCTACAAGCAAGGCTCTTATAATGATTCTTTGTATGACAACTTCAGCAAACAACTTGAGCCTTATCTGCCCGGCAAAACAAAGACTAGAAAGAAAGCTCCCATTTTGCAACAAATTATTCACCCCTCATTGCCCTTAAATAATAAAGTCAAGGCATTGACTGATGATTATAAACTATCGGCCAGGGAACAGCAAAAGCTTTTGACGCAATGGCGAAGTCTATTAAATGAATATTTCCTGCAGCGAAGCCGTTACTTTTTTGAGCAGATAAGCACAGCAAACGAATTTCATAACATGCTCTTATTGGCGGCTGGTGAAGGAAGCGGAACAGCAGGACTATTATATGAAAAAGAAAAACACCCTGAGGACATCAATAAAGCCTGGTATGGGAAAGCCATAGGTCTATTTACCTATGATGTAGATATTAAACGAGACAAGGTCAGACCAAATGAGAAAACTCAGGGTCATATTTCAACATTTAACTCATCAAGTGCCTCTCTTCACTTTTCGATGTGGGGATTAAATTCTTCTTTTAAACCTATGGTTGTTATCTCAAGTAAGGATAAAAGCTACTTATTATTTTCTGACATCAACTCAATGGAATTATCACCCGATCCGAAAAGAGGTAAAGGATTAAGTTATATCGACCGGATTGAGCAGTATCGCGATAAAAACATAACTCAGCCACTAAAAGAATTACAACAAGAAAGTTCCTTAGCCACCATATTGGATAAAGAAATAGAACTGAAGGAAAATATTGAGAATAATCTTGAACAGCTGGAATTAGAAATTGACAGCCTGCAAAAACTCAGCCCCCTTCCCGAAGCTGCAATTAATCATCGTAAAAAACTTATCGAAAGTCACTTGACTAACCTCACCCAAAAGGAGGTAAGGGTAAAAAACGTACAGAATAAGCTTTCAACTGAATACCGCAAAATTGATAATGCCCGTGAAAGGGTCCGCAAAATGAATACAGTATTGGGAGATAACCCTCAAGACTGGATTGAAGAGAATAATGAGTACATCTTTAATGATGGCGTTATATTTAGGAAATCCACTCAGGATTTAATCTTTCCCGATTCATTAAAACCAGAACAGATAAATATTGATCTATTGTCTGCCTCATACAGTTTGAAGGGCGAACAACGCGATGAAGTCCAATTATTGGTTAACAGTACCACCCCACCGGCAATTAAAACACGTGCAAGCATTAAACCTGTAACTGTGGATACATTTACCTTTAAAAGCTACTTCAGACCCGATGAATACATCTCAATTCTTTTAGATACTGAGAAACACCAGCTTGACTCCATTAAGCACATTAGCTTGCTACTAAAAACAAAACCAATACACCTTAAAGCGAATAGTCCAAAAAAGTATGAAAGTATAGAACGTGAATGTTCATTACCAATAAGCGAACTGGGACAATTGCGTACTGCCCTTGCAAGACTCATTATTAAAGGAGATACTGCCGAAGTAGAAATCATAAGTTCTACAGATCCTGTACCCACCCGTTTATCAAAACTACCGGCCGACTTACGACAAAAACTAGGCATTGATAAAGCCTCGGTACACAACAATAATTATCTGTCTGCTCTTAGGGGCTTATACATGCTTAATCAACTACTGCAAAATGCCGACTTAAGTGAAATAAAACTCTTCTATCCTCTTTCGCAACAAGAGATAATGCTATTGTGGGAGCATGTTACATTTTAGAGTCCATACTTTAAAGTTCAAGAGATCCTAAAACCTAACACCTACCCCGATAGCTATCGGGGCCTAACACCTGGCTCTCATCTCCATTCAACAACATGACCTCTCTCCTTCTCTAACATCTCTTCCGGTACGTTGGAAACAATGGCCTGAGCAAGCCTTTCAAGCAACATTTTCTTATAGAAGGATCGGGAATACACCAAACTCACTTCTCTTACAGGAATCGGGTTTTCAAACTCAACCACTTGTTTATGCAGCTCAAACGAAAGTTCAGCTGCTGCCAAACCAGGCATTAATGTGTAGCCACCTTCTGCATCTACCATTTTTCGAATTGTATCTAAGGATCCACTTTCGAAATGAAGTGGTAAATCCTTACGCATCTCATCCTGCACCGCACACAGATTCAAAACCTGCGAACGAAAACAATGCCCTTCATCCATCAACCACAAACCATTAGAATCGAGATCTCCAACAGCCAGATTCTTCGATTGATATAAACCATGTTCGGGATGGGCGTAGATTAAAATATCTTCATAAAACAAAGGTTTTTCTACAATACCCTTATGTTCAAGCGGTGTAACCAAAATGGCAGCATCCAATAAATCATGCTCCAGAGCATTGATTAATTCCTCCGTAATCATCTCCTTAAAAGATAATGATACCAGTGGATTGTCTCTTTTAAAATCTCCCACAAAAAGAGGCAAAAGGTAAGGAGCAAGTGACGGTATTATACCAATGGTCAACTCCCCCTCTATTCTACCCGATTCTTCAAGTACAATTTCCTCCAGACGATTGTATGCATGTAGGATTTTTCTTGCCTGATCAACAATCTTTTGTCCCAACAAAGTTGTTACTATGGGCTGTTTAGTCCGATCAAATATTACAATATCCAATTGCTCTTCAGCCTTTTTCACCTGCATACTTAATGTAGGTTGCGTTACAAAACACTTTTCGGCTGCCACAGTAAATTGCTTATAATTATCAACGGCGACTATATATTCTATCTGCTGCAAATTTAAGCCAAGCATATCAAAATCAATTATTATAGTTTACGACTATAAAGATATAATATTTATCTATTTGATTGATATAATACCAATGAATACATTTGTATCAGAAAATAAATAATAAAACTATACGATATGCTTACAATGACCGAATTATTAGGATTGAATAAAAAGCAGAGTGAAAACTTAGTTAATGAATTGAATGCATTACTATCGAATTATCAACTTTACTATCAAAACCTAAGAGGATTCCATTGGAACGTTAAAGGTGAAAAATTCTTTGAATTACATGTAAAGTTTGAAGAACTATATGATGATGCTGTTTTGAAGATAGATGAAATTGCTGAACGAATTTTAACGCTTGGCGGAACGCCAATCCACACTTTTGAGGACTATGTTCAGAAAAGTCAGATTGAACAACAAAAGAATGTTTCAAACGGACAAGAATGCATGGAACATACATCAAATAATCTGGCTACCATAGTACGCCTTGAAAAATCCATTCTTCCTCTGGCGCAAGAAGCTGATGATGAAGGAACAATTACACTATTGAGCGATTATATCAGTCAACAAGAGAAAACAGTTTGGATGTTACAAGCTTGGTTAAGTAAATAAAAACCACTAGTTGATCACATAAAAAAGTGGCGTCCGAACTTTTTCGGACGTCACTTTTCATTTCTATTATCACTCATTACTAACTTGTACTTACTTTTTGCAGCATCTCTTCAAATAGCGTTTTTGTGTAATCACCTCTTAGCTGCACCTTAAGTTTTGATGGAAAATCACCATAAAACTTGAAAAAGTTCTTTACCGTAGTTGGCGATGTAAATACAACGCCATAAAACTCATCCAGATTATGACGCACCGCTGTTTTAGGAAGAACATTTTTATATAACTCCAAACGCTGCACTTGATTACCCTTCGTTTCAAGTTCATTTCCCAACTTAACAAAGCCATCAACTGCACATGGTAACAAAATGTTTTCTTTAGCCTTTGCTGAATCAACAATGGATTTAACTAAGGCCTTAACACTATTCTGATCACTCGATGGAGTAACCCTTAATCCGTATTTTTTTAATTCTGCCGAAGTTGAATTACCAATCGAACTAATATCCGCATTATAAATTGCCCTGACATCCTTACCCATAGTAATTAAAGCTTTGAAAAATTCCTTCACTGCATAAGGGCTGGCAAATACAATGCGCTCATATTGTTGAAGCTTGTCAAGTATAGATAAAGTCTTTTCCTCCAGATTTAGCGATTGCACTGAAATCATTGGATTATGGATTACAATTCCTTTCTTCTTAAAGTCATTAACATCACTACCGGTATACAGCCATTTCTGACCCAAAGATTTTATATCACTTGTTGCAGTATGTCCAACAATAACTAATGAAGGAGCAGGCAAAACATCATCTTCCTTTTTTAACTGCCCCAAGGTATATCGTTTGATTGCTCTATCGGGTAATGAAGCATTACGAACTGCCGCTACAGGTGTATTGGCCGACCATCCTTCTTTGATTAATCTTTTTGCCCAGGCCTTCTGCTGCGCTGCGCCCATATAAAAAACTAAAGTATCAGCCTTAGGCAGTTTATTATTGTCGGCATCATGCCCTAAAGCAAAAGCCACAGAGGTGCTTACTCCACGGGAAGTTAATGGAATAATGGCATCAGATGCTGCAGCAAGTGCCGATGTTACCCCCGGCACAATCTCGGCTTCTACAAAACGCTGCTTAAGAAAATGATACTCTTCACTTCCTCGTCCGAAAACTAAGGGATCACCACCTTTTATCCTTACAACTTGTTTACCACGAATGGCTTGTTGATATAAGCGATCATTAATCTCTTCTTGTTTTAAACTATGCTTGCCTTTTCGCTTTCCTACATATATTTTTTCGGAAGTGAATTGATCTATATATGAGTTATCAATTAAATCATCATATAAAATAACGTCGGCCTTTTCCAATAATCGCTGGGCCTTAATGGTCAATAAGTCCGGATTGCCCGGTCCGAATCCAACAATATGGACCTTCCCGTATTTACTTCGTCTATCAATCGCTGAAAAATCATAAGCATGTTCCTTCAAGGATAAAATAAGATAATTCTCCTGACCATCTTCACTCCTTAAAATGCAATCCACTTTAATACGCTCAGGCAAATGAAATGCGACTTTGCTTTGAGCAATAAGTACAAAATCAACATCCTCAACAAACAAGACCATCAACTCCTTTGTAGACAATTCTTGCCTTTTCTTTTCAAAGTTCCAGTTAATTTCAACCTGCTTATTAAGCACTTTCTCAAACTGCGGCAATACAAAATCAAGAACGGGCTCATAGCTTCTAAGGTTTATAATGCTCATGCCTTAATGTTTTCAGGTGGATTAGTAAAAATCATCGCAACGCGATTCTTCCTTAGATTTCACTTCTGGAAATAGTCCGTCTTCGGCAAATTCTCTTACCCTATTACGCCAATTAATAGCCGCATATACATTTTCACCATTTGAACTTACAGCCACTGTCATGTTATCCTTCTTGTATATAGCCGGCGATATAAAATCACAATTAGCCGGCATATCCACAACATTTACAATACATCTGTAATTCAAAGAATCCGCTCGTATCTGACTATTTAATTCGTGATCGTTAGTTGCAGCATATACCAATAAGTGCCCCTTCAAATCATCAGGTTCATAAGCCTTCTCTACTATTTCTATAAATCCTCGCTCTCGTATTTCATCTACAACCTCCAAAGCGATAATCTTAATATTTCTGGTAAATTTCTCAAGTGACTCAATTTTATGAATAGCCACCTTACCTCCACCTATTATCAGAATGGATTCTCTTTCTATATCTATTGAAATCGGTAAAAAATTCATAATCTTCTTATTTAGACATTAATTATAGTTGCATCAGAATTAAATATGATATTCTGGTCCTGATACTTTTTCTTTTCCAATCTTCAGTTTATTCCAAACCCGCTCGTGCAAATAGTAGAGTAATAATTTTGTAAATACCTCCACTGCACTAATTGATGCAGCTATTCCTACCTTACCAGTAACCACATACGATACAATAAAAGTATCTATGGTTCCGGTCACTCTCCACGAAATAGTTTTAATGATGCTCCGATATCTTTTTTCTTTCATATCTCCCTCATTTACCGGATTACCTTTACCACTTTGGGTGCATCAACAATTCCCTGACGTACAATAAAGTCGCCAAAACGTTCATTTTCCAATCTGCTTTGCGCATATTGTTCGAACAAGGGATCCAGTAATGCAAGGATCTCTTCTTCAGATACCATTTCCTTAAAAATTGAATTTAGCCGATTGCCAGAAAAGCCGGCACCCAAATAGAGGTTATACTTTCCTAAGGCACGCCCAACCAATCCGATTTCTCCAAGAAAAGGACGTCCACAACCATTTGGACAGCCAGTCATTCGTATTAGGATATCATCATTAGTTAAGCTGTGCTTCTCCAATAAAACATCTAACTTCTCAATAAGTTTAGGCAAATAACGTTCAGCTTCGGCAAATGCCATTGTGCAAGTATTCAAAGCAACACAAGCTATGGCATGCTTGCGCAAACCAGACATCTTCTGAGCTGTTCCGATACCATATTTATCAAGTAAAGTCTGAATCGTTTTTTTATCCTTGGTAGTAATATTCCCCAAAACCAAGCCTTGATTTCCGGTCAGACGAAAGTCGCAAGCATTTAAATCCGCAATTTCACGAAGCCCCTTTTTTAAGCTAAGAGAGGGAGAATCCACAATTCGGCCATGCTCAATAAACAGGCCTACAAACCACTTGCCGCTTGACGCTTTTTTCCAGCCAAATACATCTCCATTACTATCAAACTGATAAGATTTAGAGGCTTCCAATTCAAACCCCAATCTCTGCTGGAGAAGCTCTACGAATGCATCAACACCAATTCGATCGATTGTATACTTCAATCGAGCTAGCTTTCTATTTTCACGATTCCCGTAATCGCGTTGAATCCTTACGATTTCTTCAAGAACCTGCAATGCCTTTTCTTTCGCGACAAAACCTATTACATCAGCCAGACGCGGATAAGTTTCAGCAACACCATAAGTCTTGCCCATACCACCCCCAACAGCAACATTGTATCCCAATAATTTGCCTTTTTCCACGATAGCAATCAGGCCAATATCATTGGCAAAAACATCTGTATCGTTATATGGAGGAACAGCAATCGCTATTTTAAATTTTCGTGGCAAATAAGTCTTCCCATATATAGGCTCCTCATCAATCTTTCCCTCGGTCAGTAGTTTTTTATTTAACCAGATCTCGTGATAAGCTGTAGTCTTTGGCAAAAGATGATCACTGATTGACTGGGCAAATTCAGCTATTTCACCTACAACCGGTGACAAGCCTTCATTGGATGTACTCATCACATTTCGATTAACATCACCACATGCAGCAATACTGTCTAAAAGAGAATCGTTAATACCTTGCATTGCCTGACGCAGATTCCGCTTTACAATACCATGCAATTGAAAGGCCTGACGTGTTGTTAGCTTTAAAGTACTATTGCCATACTTATCAGACAATTCGTCAAAAGCCACCCATTGATTTGCAGTGGCTACTCCAGCGGGAACTCGGGCACGAATCATAAAACTATAAAGTGGTTCTAACTTTTGTCTTTTACGTTCGTCATCTAAATCACGATCAGTTTGCTGGTAACTGCCGTGAAACTTTATAAGTTGAGTATCATCAGGAGCAATTGCTCCTGTAATTTCATCTTCAAGGCTTTCAATAAGCGATCCTCGCAAAAAATTACTCTTGGTTTTAATGCCTTCCACCTCGGAAGGCGGCCATTCAATAACTTGCGGTATATTATTTTTTATTTGAGTCATCGTAATAAGCTTAATCGTTTAAATAGTGAGTGATAAGAGGGTTTGGAATAATGCTTAATACACATCCTCCTGGTAACGATTACTTTTTCGAAATGCCAATAATTCGTCTTCAGCCTCTTGCTTGCTTAATCCACCTTGCTTTTGAAAAATCTCTACAAAAGCCTCCCTCACATCTTTGGCCATTTTATCCTTATCGCCACATACATAAATGTATGCTCCATTTTTAATCCAGGAATAAACCTCAGATGCTTTTTCGGATAATCGATTTTGCACGTATACTTTCTCTTCCTGGTCGCGCGAGAAAGCAATATCAATGTTATTCAATATTCCGTTTTTACGGAACTTCAACCATTCGGATTGATAAAGAAAATCAGATTCGAAATGCTGATCACCAAAGAATAGCCAGTTTTGACCTTTCGAGCCACTTTCAGCTCTCTCCTGGATAAAAGAGCGAAATGGTGCAATGCCCGTACCCGGCCCAATCATTATTATCGGTTTATCAGTTTCAGGCAATCGAAATCCTTCATTTTGCTTAATCCGAACACCTAACTTCTCTTCCGTAGCAATTCTATCTGCCAAAAATGTGGAACATACGCCTTCGTGCACACGCTCGTTTTTTTCATATCGCACAGCTCCAACAGTCAAATGAACCTCATCACCTACTTCACTCTGCGATGAAGCAATTGAATAAGCTCTTGGGGGCAATGCACGCAATGAGTCCACCAATTGCTGTGCAGTTAATTTAAAGCGAAAATCATTAATTAAATCCAATAAATCCCTTCCTTCAAGATACTTATCCAGCTCATCCCTGTTATCAAGGAGTGTGTTTAATACCGGCTCGGTTACATATGCCGAAAGTTTTTTCATCACCGGAAGGGTAACCAAAGTCAATTCACGATAATGCTGTAGAGCGGTTTTTAGTTCAATCTTTTCACTCTTCAGGTCAACCAACTCATCCGCATTTAACTCAAGTTTAGAAATAATATCATTCACCAAACTTTCATCATTCACTCCAAATACTTCAAGAGCATCGCCTGGTTGATATTCCAACCCCGAATCTTCCAATGATAATTCAATATGGTAGGTTTCTTTTGCAGAGCCTTTCCCATTTAGCAATACCTTATCGAGCACCTCAGCCTGATAAATTCCGTTACTACTAACTGTATTAGTTGTAGCCTTTTCAGTTTGATCACTAATATTGCTTTCAGTTGGCTTAAACAACTTTAATGTTTCCCTTGTCACCTCTTCCAATTGATCCTGAAAATCAACATCCAACAACAAAGGCTCAGATAAAGCTGTGGCACCTCTTTTCTTAAGGCGCTCATGAAAATCAATTCCTGTTTGACAATAGTTTTTATAGCTACTATCACCTAAGGCAATAACTGAAAAATTTAATCCGCTAAGATTCCCGGCACGTTTGGTATCGATTAAACGGTGTAAATCTTCTGCTGCTGCAGGCGGCTCACCTTCTCCATGCGTTGATACAATAACAACAAGGTTCTTTTCATCCTTAAGGTTCTTCACCTTATAATCAGCCATGCTTAACACATTAGCTTTAGCATTTTTAGCCTCAGCCAGCTCAGATAAGTGTTTAGCAATTATTTTAGCATTGCCCGATTGCGAACCGACCAATACTGTAAGTTCCACATTACTTTCAAGCTGTCTTTGTTCATTAACAAGCTCTCCAGTATCTATATCCTGTCCGTTTAATGCCAGACCCGACAAATAACCGCCCAGCCAAATCAATTGATCTTTGCTTAAATCTTTTATTAGATCATTAGCCTTACCCAATAACTGAATGGGTAAAACATCTGTACTATTTGAAATAGACATATTCTTTAATTTTAGGTAATACGATATCAGGACGCTTCTGCGCCTTGCAATAATTCGCTATAAGAAATGAGGTTCGAACAATAATGCCCGAAGCTTTGATAATTACGCCCGGCAGGGCATTCGCTTACCTAAAAGAAAAGCCTTATATGGAGAATTAAACAACATGATTAATGGTTTTTATGGTTAATGTTTTGTTCGCTACCTTAAGAATACTTTGCCTGCCATTTGGTATTAGCATCATAGTTTGTGGTTAACTATTGCGCATAGTAATCTTAAGGTAGAAAAACTATTTAATCGATATTGAAAGAACTTAAGTAACGCTCTCCGGTATCTGGCAATACAACAACAACTCTTTTGCCTGCATTTTCCGGACGTTTGGCTACTTCGATAGCTGCCCAAAGAGCTCCTCCAGAAGAGTATCCGCAAAGAATACCTTCGGTTTTAGCCGCTTCATTAGCTGTTTCAATGGCATCTTCATTCGATACTTTTATTACTTCATCATACACTTCTGTATTTAATACACCAGGTACAAATCCGGCTCCAATACCTTGAATTTTATGAGGACCAGGCTGACCACCAGATAAAATTGGAGATGCTTCCGGTTCAACTGCAACAATCTTAACACCTGGCTTACGTTGTTTTAGTACTTCACCCACACCAGATATAGTTCCACCTGTTCCAATACCTGCAACAAAAACATCAACCTCTCCATCTGTATCTTTCCAGATTTCTTCAGCTGTAGTTACTTTATGTATCGCCGGATTTGCAGGATTATCAAACTGCTGCGGTATAAAAGCCTTTGGTAGTTCTGAAGCAATCTCGCTGGCCTTTGCAATAGCACCTTTCATTCCTTTTTCAGCAGGAGTCAACACCAATTCCGCACCAAATTTCTTAAGCAATTTTCGACGCTCAATGCTCATACTCTCAGGCATAGTTAATATTAATCGATAACCTTTAACGGCTGCAACAAAAGCCAAACCAACACCTGTATTTCCACTGGTTGGCTCAACTAATACGGTATCGGCATCAATCTTACCACTTTTCTCAGCATCAGATATCATTGCAAAAGCAATTCGATCTTTTACAGAACTGGCAGGATTAAAATACTCTAATTTAGCAACTACTTCGCCCACTGCACCTTCAGCTAATCTATTTAATTTTACAAGAGGTGTACTACCAATTAAGGCAGTAACGTTTTCGGCAATTTTACTCATGGTTTATTGTTTTTATGGTTTTTATTCTATTTCTATATGTAATACATTATTCGTTCTGACTCTTCGGAATAATGTGATCTTAAATCAGCAAGTGTATGTTTCTTAAGCAGATTCTCATATTCATCTTTAAACCCGGTTAAAAATAATCCAACAGCTTTTTGAGAATTTGAACCTTCGGTTTCTATTTGCTTTTCCATTTTTTCATCCAGAACTACCACCAAATCAAATAGTGATATTTCACTTAACTCCCGTGCTAAAAAGTACCCTCCTCCGGCACCTCGCTTAACATCAATCACACCTTTCTTTCTTAGTGCAACAGCAATAGCTTCCAAAAATTTAACTGGTAATTCTTCACGTTCTGCTACCTCGGCTACACCAACATGACCTTTTCGAGATAAAACCGATAATGCTAATACAAATCTTAATCCGTAATAAACTTTTTTTGGAAACATATCCTACTGTTTTACTATTTTCATAGGCAAATATGACACAAGTATATTAATCCACCAAACAATCAACAACTTTTTACTCCTACCATTTAAGTATATGATGTCTTTAGCACCTGTCTTCATGCACCTTAATGAACATTAATAAATATTTAACCATTCCTACTAATATAGTAGCCTATAGCAATATTTATCCTACTTATTTGATATTTTATAACTAGAATGCTTCACGAATAGTGAAAAACAAGCCATTTTCATTATGGTTGGAGAAACCATAATCAACACGAAAGTTTAACCCATCCTCAGGCAGTACCCTAAATCGAAAACCAAATCCTCCAACTACATGTAAGTCAGAAAACCAGCTTGAATTAAGATCTGGCATAACACGCCCGGTTCCGGCAAAACCAACTACACCTACTCGCCACCATAGGTGCTGCCGCAATTCTGCTTGTGTAAACCATGCATTATTATCGATATATTTATAAGGATGGGGGATCCCTCTTAGTAATTCTTTACCTCCAATACCAGGTAATTTATAAAAGGGAACACTTCCCAGCGAGGCATTAAACATGCCCTGCCAGGCCAAAATAGTTTTATCATCAGATAGAGAAAAATACTTACGCACGTCTAAAGATCCAATGGAAAATTTATAATCACTCCCAAAGACCTTTGAATACCACAAATAAGAGCCAACAATAAACCAACCGGATGAAGGATATAATATGTCATTTCGTGTATCAAAAGCCACCATGGGGCCAACTCCATTTAACCAACCACCGTTATAGCCGGTTATTTCCTCTGTTAATTTATCTCCTTCAATATTGGTATTCTTATTCTTATTAAAATCCAGACGAATACCTCCATACCATTGTTTACCTATTCCTTTGGCAAAATCCATAGAAGCAGTTAAACTATTTAAGTCATATTCAGAGTACGGCTTAATTTTTTGCTCATTACCCAAGCCATAAAATTCGTCAGGCAAAAACTGATAATTTATTTTTGAAGCAAGCAACCAATTATTAGGCAGAAAGGAAAGTAAATCAAATCCTACTTCATACATACCTGTAGTTGAAAATTGCAAGGAACCAGCTAAAGTTGTTGGACGACCACTTTCTTTATCTACAGGACTTATGCGCCAAACTGGCATAACACCAAGCTCTATTCCCGTTCTGGGCGAATATCCGGCAGCCGGATATAATGAAAAAGCATGCCGTCCCGTTTCCCAGGTAACCAGATCTAATACCGTTTCAACCAATCCTGCACCTTTTGAAAAAATATTGCTTTTTAGCGTGTCACTCTCTTCTTGGGCATTAACACTAGCTGAGACGAATAAAACAAAAGCAACTGCAAGATAACGATACATACAATTTAAAAATCTAGTGCCTGGTCAAAATCTTTTAGCAAATCTTTAACATCTTCGATTCCAACCGACAAACGTAACATTGTTGATCGAATCCCCATTTCTTCTTTCTCTGCCTCAGAAAACTCTGCATAGATAGTTGATTCCGGGTGAATAATTAAAGTCTTGTTGTCATTTAAATTAGTAGCACGACGAATTAACTTTAATCGGTTATAAAATTTAAAACAATCTTCCTTATCCTCCAAATCAAAACTCATTACCGCTCCTGGTTTAGCCGCAAACTGTTTCTTTGCTAATTCATAACTTTTATGAGATGAAACCCCCGGGTAACTATAAGCTTTAACTTTAGGATGATTTTCAAAGAAAGCGGATAGTGCTATGCAATTTTCAACACACCTGTCAATCCTCAGAGGCATAATATCCAGACCAAGATTCATAAAGTGAGCTGTATGCGCTGTCATAGTGCCCCCTAGATGACGAAAAACCTCTTTGCGAACCCTTGCTACCATGGCATTCTTATTGAATTTTTCAGTCCAGGAATGTAATGCCGGCAACAAACTCCAATCAAACAAACCATTATCAACTATTACTCCACCAAAAGCTGCCGCACCACCAGAAATAAACTTAGTTGTTGACATCACCTCAATATCCACTCCAAATTTCTTTGAATCAAAAACATAAGGTGGCGTCACTGTACTGTCTGTTACTACGACAATATTATTGCTTTTAGCCAATTTTGATAAAGCCTCAATATCTACAATTTCCAATTGTGGATTAGTAATGGTCTCGAAAAAGTACACCCGGGTTTTATCATCCGTAGTGTTTTGGACATCTTCAAGATTGGTCATATCCGCAAATCTAACTTCAATCCCCAGGGAAGGTAAGGTCTGATTTAAAAGTGCATATGAATGTCCAAATAAATGATTCGAAGCAACTATGTTACCACCATTTTCAACCAAACTAATCAACACATTAGATATTGCCGCCATACCCGAAGCTAAAGCAACCACTGCATGCGCACCTGTCACAGTCTTCATTTTATGCTCGAAATATTCAACCGTTGGATTCGAAGTCCTGGAATAAGCATGAGCTACGGTCTTACCCGAAAACACTTCCGCTATGGATTCAGCACTTTCAAATTCGTAAGCCACACCATCATATACAGGCATATGAAGTGCATTATAGGCATCCTTTTTGGGATAGGGAGTATGTAGAGATTGGGTTATAAAACCTTTTTTGTTTTTGTCCATCGATTAAATGCTTTGATAGATTTAGGGCAAAAATAAATATTTAAACGAACTATTAACTTAACGCATTGCTTTT
This sequence comes from uncultured Carboxylicivirga sp., assembly GCA_947503525.1. Classification (GTDB taxonomy): domain Bacteria; phylum Bacteroidota; class Bacteroidia; order Bacteroidales; family Marinilabiliaceae; genus Carboxylicivirga. The sequence continues at coordinate 162,134 of CANNEA010000004.1, forward strand.
ACTTCGGCTGAAGTTATTTCATCGCCTTCATTCTTAAAACCCGATCTTAAATAATTCAATAATTTAGCAATTTCAGCATCAGGCAAATTCCGATAGCTTGCCATAACTCCATTGTAAATTTCTCCATTCACCTCAATCTCACCCGACATACCGTCAAGCACTATTTTAATCAGTTCATTTTTATCGCCCGAAACCACTTTATTATCAGCCAATGGAGGATACATTCCCGGAACTCCACCTGCATCACGCTGATGACAAGACATACAATGCTTTTTATAGGCTAATTCTCCGGGATGCTTTTTACTGGTTTGTACCTGAGCAACATCGCCGGCATTCGATTGCTGATTTTTCGCCTTCTTCTGACCACAAGAAACTAAGATGAGTATTAAAAACAGACTATAAAATATTTTCATTTTACTACTTAATTTTAATGATATAATTGAATTAGTATACGTTTTCAATACATTCAAACAAACAAGTGATTAAAACGTTCCAAGCAAGCCAAAGTTTATAGATATATTTATGAGGGAAATAAATATCTCGATTTAAGCTTCTCTTATTTTTTGATGATGAAATAAATTGCCAATTAAGAAAGTAACTAAAGCAGCTCTTTTTTCGTACTTTTGCCAGTCAGCTTTAATTACAACCATTTTTTATACAATTTTATGATAGTTTATTTAAGAATTCTATCGGATGAGATAAATGATTTTGTGAAGGAGATTGCCATTGATGACAATCAAACCTTTGGAGATTTGCACAACTTCATTCAGGAAATACTAAAATACGATGCCACACAAATGGCTTCGTTCTTCACCACTGATAAAGAATGGAATAAGGAAATGGAAATCACCCTTTTTGATATGACAGATGGCGAATCAAACAGCCTAAGGGTGATGCAAGAAACAATTATTACTGAATATATCTACGAGATCGGTCAACGCCTACTGTATGTATTTGATTTCTTTTCAGAACGTGCTTTTTTCATGGAAGTTGTAAAAACTGCCGAAGGCAATCTTGATAAAGCAATGTGCTATAGAAACGAAGGAAGCACCCCTGATCAAATAAAAATTGGTGATCTAACAGGTAATCTGCAGAAAGAAAAGATGGACTGGCATGACGATGAATTTGACGGTTCTCTTAATACTTTAGATTTTAAATCCCTAGAAGACATCGATTTGGATAGCGAAAATCTTGGCTACTAAACAAACCCACGAAACAATGACAAAAACCCTCGTGGTATTAGTTGGCCCAACCGGTATTGGCAAAACAGACACAAGCTTAAAACTTGCCCAACACCTACAAACTGAAATAATATCGGCAGATAGTCGTCAGATTTATAAAGAACTTAAAATAGGCACTGCAGCACCAACTGAAGAACAATTATCAATTGTCCAACATCACATGGTAGCTACTCATTCTGTCGAGGATTATTACAATGCCTGGCAATTCGAACAGGATGTACTAAAACTAAGTAACTCACTTTTTAAAACTCACAACAGCCTTGTTCTTACAGGTGGATCAATGATGTATGTGGACGCCGTATGTACCGGAATAGACGATCTTCCAACCATCGATCCTGAATTAAGACAGGAAGTTATGGACCTCTATGATAAAGAAGGCTTAGAAGCCATAAGGCGTCAACTAAAAATGTTGGATCCTGAATTTTACAATCAGGTTGACTTAAAAAACCACAAACGTGTTATGCATGCACTTGAAGTGTGCCTGATGACCGGCAAACCATACAGTTCATTAAGAACAAATTCCGCCAGAAAACGCCCTTTTAACATCGTAAAAATTGGCCTTGACATGGATCGTGAAGAATTGTATTCCAGGATCAATATACGGGTAGATCAGATGGTAAAGGATGGACTGTTTGAAGAAGCCAAACAATTTTATCATTTAAAAGGCGAAAACGCATTAAACACCGTTGGCTATAAAGAAATATTTGCACATTGGGATGGCGAATACGATTCGAAGACAGCCATCGATCTTATCAAACGCAATTCAAGAAGATATGCCAAAAGGCAATTATCGTGGTTTAGACGTGATAAAAACATGCATTGGTTTCACCCCAATGATGTCGCGGAAATTATTAAATTTGTAGAATTACAATTAAACATTGTTTAACCCACCGGGCCATTTTTTCGCTTAGCTTTGCTCGCGGTTTACACTATAGGCCCGGTGTTTTTTCTTCCCATGAGCTATCCTTCACCATTCAACATCAGAGTATACGGTATTTTAATCAACACTAATAACGAAGTTTTAATTAGTGATGAATATCGCATGGATATGTATATGACAAAATTCCCCGGTGGAGGAATGGAATATGGAGAAGGAACAATCGACTGCCTGAAACGAGAATTTAAAGAAGAACTCAATGTAGAGGTAGATATTGAAAATCACTTTTATACCACCGACTATTTCCAGGCTGCACAGTTCTTTGATAACATACAGCTTATAAGCATTTACTATTTAGTCCGCACCAAATCATTTGACCAGATAACAACAACACAAAGAAAATTTGATTTTGAAGCGATTGAAGGTAAGCAGGCTTTTCGATGGCTTAAATTAAACGAATTACAGATCGAAGACTTTACCTTTCCCATTGATCAAAAGGTCGTTCAATTACTACACGAATCTATAAGGTAGCCTCAACAACCAGGTGAAAAGAAGATGCATTAAACTCAGAACGATTAAACGCTCCATAACAATTCACCTCACTAAACAAATCGTTTAAAGGCCCATTCATCCACGAATGCAATAAAGGAAGAAGCACAACACTACTTTCTGTGACTGTTTCGAGCCCCGCACTCAGAATTGTATTAAAATCTATTTTACCATCCAGACGATGAATATAATTACGAACAAATTTATAATTGTTGGTTTCGATGGTAGGCAAATGGTCAAGCTTATCTTTTAATACACGATCATAATTGACAATCTGAAACATAAACTTACCACCTGGCTTTAAACGTTTTGACACATTCCAAAACACAGATAGTACATCTGCTTCGTCAGGCAAATGAACCAAAGTATTACCAAAGCATAGAATGGCATCAAATTGAAGCTTGGAATAATCATCTGCAATCTTCAACATATCGCCCTGTCGAAACTGCAGATCCAAAGCCTGTGGTCTTTTCTCTTCTGCCTTAGCAATCATTTCTTTATCAAAATCAAATCCTCTCACTTTAGCACTTCGTCGGGCCATAGCAATGGACAAAGAACCAGTGCCACATCCCATGTCCAAAACAAGCTTTTGTGATAAACTACCACCTAAAGCAGCCTGAACAAAATTAAGTTGATTTTCATTCAGAGGAAACAACTCATCATATGCATTTGCAATACGGCTATAGAACTCCATTAATCGATATTTTCAGAAATATGATACTTATTTCGATCCGATCCACTTCGCGCCACCAATTCGGCCAGGAAACCAGCTAAAAACAATTGTGTTCCAATAACCATGCACGAAAGAGCAATATAGAAATACGGACTATCCGTTACCAATTGAGCAGAAATCTTATTATAAACATACCATAGCTTTTTGGCCCCAAGGTAAAAGGCAGAACCAAAACCTACAATAAACATTAGTGTTCCCAATCCACCAAATAGGTGCATAGGACGCTTGCCAAATTTAGAAATAAAGGTTACCGACAAAAGATCCAAAAAACCTTTAATCGTGCGTTCAATACCAAACTTTGAAACACCATACTTTCGTTCCTGATGCTGCACAACCTTTTCGCCAATCCGATCAAAGCCAGCTTGTTTGGCTATTAAAGGAATATAACGATGCATTTCACCGTAGACCTCTATGTTCTTGACGACTTCATTTTTGTAGGCTTTTAAGCCACAATTGAAATCATGCAATTTAATTCCCGATACCCATCTAACCGTACGATTAAATAACTTGCTCGGTAAAGTTTTACCAATGGGATCATAACGCTTCTTTTTCCAACCACTAACAATATGGTAATTCTTATCATTTACCATTTGCATCAATCCGGGAATTTCTTCGGGACTATCCTGCAAATCAGCATCCATAGTTATGACCACATCACCTTTAGCTGCGTCAAAACCGCAATATAAAGCAGCAGACTTGCCATAGTTGCGTCGGAAACGAATACCACGAACCATTGCATTATCAACTTTAAGCTGACGCACTACTTCCCATGAAGTATCAACACTTCCATCATCTACAAACAACACTTCATAAGAACAATCCAGCGGGTCAACAACCCGCCGGATCCAACTTAATAATTCTTTTAACGATTCTTCTTCGTTATATAATGGTACTAAAATCGATAAATCCATATTATTCTTCAGCCTGTTCTTCAAAAAGTGGTTTCTCTTTTTTGAAGATGGCCGCTAAGATAAGTGAAATAATAATCCCTCCAATAGCGGACATTAAAACACCCATAAGAGCCATTGCTGTTGGATTAACAAACATCCTTGTCATTTTCTCCACCATTTCCATATTACCTTCGATTTCAGGATTTTTTTGAATAGCCTCATCAAGCGACTTTTCTACAATCTGTTCTACTAATCCTGGATCAACGAACTTAAAAAGCACAAAGGTAAAAAGTGAAGAAACAATACCTCCGATAAGAAAAGTTACAAATCCCAATCCAACACCTTGTTTGTATGCAAGATACCCGCCATTCTGCTTATCTCTGAAATTAATCATCACCCAGCTAACGAATACAATAGAGATTGCAAGAGATATCCAGGAAACATAACTTTCACCAACTAAGCCGGCGAAATAGATGATCAATGTAAATACAACTGAAATTAAGCCAAGATATACACCATAGGTCATACCTGCTTTAGAACTTGATACTGATTTATCCATATTTTTGGGTTTTAAATTATAATTGATCTAAAAATACAAATATCCTTGGAATACTCCACCTGAGGAAGGAATTATTGCATGCTATCATTTTTTTTGAAATTTTTTGTTTTTCATTTTCACACATTTACGCATTAATCAAGAAAAAAGTGCGAAATAATATTTGCACGCAAAGGTTTTTCTTATACTTTTGCATCCGCAATCACAAAGACGGGTAAGTCCCATACGACTAGCTCCCGTTGAACTCCCCCAGGGCCTGGCGGCAGCAAGGGTAGACGGTTGTAGCAGTGCGATATGGGTAGCTTACCCACCCGCCTGTGTAGCTCAGCTGGCTAGAGCAGCTGATTTGTAATCAGCAGGTCGGGGGTTCGAGTCCCTCCACAGGCTCCAGATAACCAAAGGGTTATTCGGAAAGAATTAAAATTTTGAAATTACAGTTGGGGAGATACCAAAGCGGCCAACTGGGACGGACTGTAACTCCGTTGACTTATGTCTTCGCAGGTTCGAATCCTGCTCTCCCCACATTTTTGCCTGTGTAGCTCAGCTGGCTAGAGCAGCTGATTTGTAATCAGCAGGTCGGGGGTTCGAGTCCCTCCACAGGCTCTCTTTTTTGAGAGAGTGGCAAAAGTGAAACTGTTATTGCGAAAGTAGCTCATCCCGATAGCTATCGGGAGATAGAGCAAACACTTTGCGAAAGTAGCTCAGTTGATAGAGCATCAGCCTTCCAAGCTGAGGGTCGCGGGTTTGAGCCCCGTCTTTCGCTCGAAAAAGCCATTCGATTTTATCGGGTGGCTTTTGTTGTTTTTACGCTTTAGTGTTGTCAAGTCGATTGATTTAAGCTTACTTTAGCCTAAATAATCCCAGAATCATGCTAATTAAAATCTACGAAGACAATCCCAACGAAAAGGAACTAAAAAAAGTGGCTGATATCCTGCGCAAGGGAGGCTTGGTCATTTACCCCACTGATACGATTTATGGTATTGGGTGCGACATCAATAATGCTAAGGCTGTAGAAAAAGTGGCTCGAATTAAAGACATTAACCTTAAGAAGGCCAATCTATCGTTTATTTGTTACGATTTAAGCCATATTTCAGACTTCACACGCCCCTTGGATAATCAGGTATTTAAATTGATGAAACGCTGCCTACCCGGCCCTTTCACCTTTATTCTTAATGCTAACTCAAACGTTCCGAAACTTTTTAAAAACAATAAAAAAACGGTTGGAATCAGAATTCCGAATAATAATATTATCCGGGAATTAGTTAATCATTTGGGCAATCCCATTCTCTCTACTTCAGTTAGAGATGATGATGACGTAGTTGAATACACCACAGATCCGGAGCTTATATACGAAAAGTTTGCTGATCAGGTAGATGTTGTCATTGATGGTGGATTTGGAGGTAACGCGCCTTCAACTATAATAGATTGCACTGATCATGAGCCGGAAATTATTCGACAGGGATTGGGAAACATTGATTTATAATTGGTAATAATTACTTCTTATGAATGATAAACAACTGAAAAACTGGTCAACAATCAGAATCAAAGGAAAAACCAATTATATTTTAAAAGTTGGCATTTTAGGATTTGGATTAATCGCATCATCAATTGCCTCGCTAATATTACACTTTTGGTCACCAGTAGAGCATTGGTATATCAGACCCCTATTCAACCTTATTCTTTTCTGTATAGTAGGTTATTTTATGAGCAAGCAATCCTGGAAGAAAAATGAAAAAGAATATTCAAAACACAGCCAGTAAATAACTCTTAATAATCCATTTTTATCATTACTCTTTCCAGAAATAAGGCGAGAACAACAGAATTACCGTAAACACTTCCAATCGGCCAATCAACATCAAGATAGATAAGAACCATTTCCCAAAATTTGGAATATTATAAAAATTGGATGCAGGACCTACATCACCTAGTCCCGGACCAATATTACCAATGGAAGTTGCAACAGCTCCCAGAGAGGTATCCAAATCAAATCCCATTATACTCATGATGATCATACTTATACCAACAATCATCATATATATAACTATAAAGGCCAATACATTCGTTATTATCCCCTGTCCTACGGCTCTGGTATTATAACGCACTGGAATAACCGCATTAGGATGAACGAGTCTTTTTAGCTCGTAATAGCTGTTTTTCATTAGAAGTACTACACGCACTATTTTAATTCCACCACCCGTTGAGCCGGCTGAACCTCCAAAAAACATTAACAGAAAAATGATAATACTTAAAAACGGTGCCCACAATAAATAATCAGCCGTGGCATATCCTGTGGTTGTTATGATAGAGACTACCTGAAACAAACCTTCTCGCATCGATTGCTCCAGACCATCAGCTCCCTTTGTATAAAACAGTACTCCACCCACGATTATACTTACAATGGCCACAATCCCAAAATAAGATTGAAATTCTTCATCTTTTATCACCTTAGAAAATCGCCCCCTTAAGGCACTAAAGGATAAAGTAAAGTTTGCTCCTGCCAGGAACATAAAAAAGATCATGACATACTGAATAAAAGGAGAAGCGAAATAAGCCACACTGGCTTGCTTGGTAGAATAACCACCTGTAGCCATGGTGGTGAATGAATGGCATATGGCATCAAAAGGAGTCATCCCTCCAAAATATAGCAGTACAGCTTCTATAATTGTAAAGAGAACATAAATACCATATAATCGTTTAGCTGTTTCTTTAATGCGCGGGTGAAGCTTATCAGGTATCGGACCCGGAACCTCTGCCACAAACATCTGCATTCCTCCAACACCTAACACAGGCAATATGGCCAAAGAAAGAACAATTATACCCATTCCTCCCAACCACTGAATTAAGCTACGCCAAAACAACAGTCCATGAGGCAAGGCTTCAATGTCATTCAGAATACTACTTCCGGTTGTTGTAAATCCAGAGATGGTTTCAAAAAATGCATCGGTATATGAAGGAATGGCACCGCTCAAATAAAAAGGAAATAAGCCAAACAGCGAAAATACGAACCAAACCAAAGTTACAATCAAATAACCTTCGCGTTTACCAATATCCTTAGGCGCTTTAAAAAACACAAAAGCTAAAGTCCCTCCTACACCAATACAAATGGCAGATGACAATAAATGATATGGTAAATCATATTCGTTATACAAAGCCGCTATGCCTGCCGACAAAAGCATAAATACGCCTTCGACAATAAGCAGCAAACCTAATACCAGAAATATAAATCTTGAGTTAAGCATAATTCTTGCGGACAGATTATTCCGAAAGGCAAATATGTTACTTTTTTTCAGAAATAATTACAGTATCCACAAAAAATTAAATGTGGCATCAACTAAACATTTTCTCCATTTTAGCAATTCCCGATGGCAGAGCAAACAGAACCACCTTATCATTCGGTTCAATTTCAGTATCACCTGTTGCTATAATAGCAGACTCTCCTCTAATAATTCCACCTACATTAACGTCTTTTGGAAGATTTAATTTACGCAATGGGCCTTTGCTTATCTTAGACCCCGGTTGTGCGATGAGCTCTAAAACTTCAGCATCGGTGGCTATCAAACATTTTACATGCGACACAGTAGCACGCATTGTATATCTGTAAATGTGACTGGCAGCACTTAACTTCTTATTAATTAGTGTACCAATACCAATATTCTCAGCTAAATCGATGTAATCAATATTTTCCACCTCTGCCACAGTCTTCTTCACACCCATTTTTTTAGCCAATTGACAGGCCAGGATATTTACTTCAGAATTACCGGTTACGGCAACAAAAGCGTCCATCTTCTTAATGCCTTCGTCCTTTAGCAATTCTAAGTTACGACCATCACCATTGATTACTAAGGTATGAGATAATTGATCTGCCAAACGAACGGCTTTATCTTTATCTATCTCAATCATCTTTATGTTGTAATGACCTTCGAGACCCTGAGCCACTTTTTTACCAATACGGCTCCCTCCCAGTATCATTACATTCTTTATCTCAAACTGTTTTTTTCCTGCATCAAGCATTACTTGCTTAACAGCTGGTTTAGTTGTGATCACATAAATTAAATCGTTATGCATCAACACTTCCTGACCACGAGGTATTATGGTTTCGCCATCACGATTAATAGCAACAATATTATATTCTTGCTTCTCGTACATGGCCGAAATTTCAGCCAGGGTTTTTCCCACGATTAGAGCATTATCCCTCACCTTGAGCGCAAACATCACTAACTTACTACCCGTGAATTCAAACATCTGACGGGTACCAACCTGCTTTAATGAAGCCTTTACTTCTTTAGCTCCCAATACCTCTGGATAGATCAACTCATCAATCCCTAATTTCTTAAAGAACAGTTTATTTTCCTCAAGCAAATATTCGTGATTATTAACTCTGGCCACTGTAGTTTTAGCGCCAAGTTGCTTGGCTAAAATACAGGCCAGAATACTCATATCCTGATATGGCGGCACTGCAATAAACAGATCGCAAGACTTAACATTGGCCTCTTTCAAATCTTCAATTGAAGAAATGGTTCCAACAATTGTCATAAGATCAAAGTGAGAATCAACTTGTTTAAGTTTCTCCTCATCCTCGTCCATTAGGATTACATCGTGATTGGCATTACAAAACATCTTAGCCAAATGTGTCCCAACTTCTCCTGCTCCTGCAATAAAAATTCTCATGATGAATGAATTCTTTTTTCCCTATTATCCCCTTAAGGCAAAAACAACGCAAATTAAGAGATAATAAGACCACATTTCCAAATAATATTGATAGAAATCATTTTTCCAATAGTTAATCATTACAAATAATGAACCAATCTTGTTTTCACTCAATTCATTACAAATAAATTATTTGATTCATCTTTAAAAGCACCTTTTTGAATAACTATAGTATTGGGAAACAACAACAACTGTTCTTCTTCTGTCAGATTGGCATTATTCATTAATACCAGCACATCAATATTATGCTTTAATGGTTTAGACGGCCAAACCACCTTACTCCTTACAATAAGTGCATGTTTACGCATTATCGTTTTTACTGTGAGCATCGAATCAAGCTGATCACAGCTTTTATAAATGCGATAATTTGAGTTGGCACCATAATGCGACCAAAAACCACTTAAGTTATACATTGCTTCTTTAGTGGAAATCTTTTTGTCCAAATAAACCTCATTAACATTAGCATTAAAACAATTAATGATAAGCCCATCATTTAATTCAATGGACAAAGCACCTTCATTTGGAAGCAACAAGCGATTAAGGTGTAAAGACGCAACAAATAATATTGCTACAATACTTAATCGTTTAATGGATTTAATCGTCTTGGTTTCGATACTTATCAAGCCCATTATTAAAGTCATATACAACAGAATCATATGCCACCATTCAAAACTGATATTGGCAATGCTTGAAAAAGAGCAACGATCAATTGCTTCTACCACCCCACCCATGTACAATAACATATCACTTAAAGCGGGCACAAGTATTACTGGAACAACTGTCCAAAAACCAAATACGATAATGATCATGCAAAAAATGAGAACAGGAGCCATAATAGGTATTAACAAAAGGCTTGATAGAACAAACAGTAACGGAAATTCATGGAACACAAGTATACTAATCGGTGCAGCTCCAAGTTGTGCTGTCATCGACAATGCACACATGGACCATGCCCAACGCAAGGGTGGAAATTTAAAGTAAAACCATCTGTTTACAATTGGATAAAATAAAACGATTGAAGCCACTGCACAATGACTTAACCAGAATCCTACACTATATATTGACAAAGGCTCTATCAGTAATATTATAAACATTGAAACCGAAAGAAGATTGGCAATTCCAATATTCCTTTTAAGCATCTTTCCGATTTCAATTACCATAAACATTATAGTAGCTCTTAAAACTGAAGGTGAGAACCCGGTTAAAAAAGCATAAGCCCACAAGAAGGCAACAAGCAGAATAAAAATCAGAATTCGACGCTTACCCAAAACTCTTTTAAAAACAGCTAAAAGCATTAAATAGATAATACCTACATGCAGCCCTGAAACTGCTAACAAGTGCATTGCTCCTGCCCCTGAGAAGGCTTCTTTTTGTTCTGTACTCAATTGACTTTTATCGCCTAAAAAAATCGCATTAATTATGGCAAGCTGCTCTTCTTCCATGCCATATTGATTCAATATTTCGTTGTAAGAACTTCGGATATTGGCACAAACAACCGGAATACTTAATGATGCAGTTTCATCACCTAATAATTTTGACTCATATCCGAGCAGCCTGAAGGAAATTCGATTATTAATTAGATACGCCGAGTAATCAAATTTATAGGGCACATTACTAGGCGTAAATGGCATCAGCCGTCCTTTAAGCAATACTACCTGACCAGGTTTAAATTCAACAGGATATTTTTGTTTTGAAAAATAAACCAAGCCCTTATCTCCAACATGATTGAATAAGGAGTCGGACATAACTCCCTTTAATATCACCTCATACTTATTACTCTTTTTCGATTCTCCAACATTCGATATAACCTGTAGTTTTAAAGTAACTACCTCATTATAATCTATACTTATGGGTGGCCGAATACCATACAAAACACAGCCGAAACAGGTAAGAAAAACAAATGCAATAATGCCAAAAATAAAACGCCATGAATATTTAGGATGCTTTGAATACCACAGATAAAACAGAATAAAAACCAGCAATACAACTGAGGCAACCAGAAGAAGCAGATTAAGCTGGCCCACAAAATATTTCCCTAAATAGATGCCTAATATTAAGGGTAACACTATTCGAAGAAATGGAGCTTTAGTTAAAAAAACCTTTATCATATTGATGTCTGGCTAATTAACTAAATTAATACATATCTAATTTAGAATCAATAAAAAAGCCAGCACATGAGTACTGGCTGAATATCTTTTTTTAGTTTTATTTAGTGAGAGTTAGCATCACTATCAATGGATTTAAATCCTTCACCCAATACCTGACTGCTGTCCATAACATTTACAAATGCCTTAGGATCAATTTTAGATATATGACTTAATAGAATTTGTGACTCACGTCGTGTAACTGTTGTGTATATCATCTGACGTGGAACACCTTCGTACATACCTGTACCGGAAAACATAGTCCCACCTCGTTTTATTCCATTTAGTAATTGCTCTTGAATCTCATCTCCTTTTTCCGAAATAATAAATAAGGTTTTATTAACTTTCATACCGTCAATAACCATATCAATTATTTTACCTTCAATAAAAATAACTACCCAAGAATAGATCGGCAAAGTCCAATCGATGGTACGCAAACTAAATTCATTACTTTCATTTGGCATAAATATAGTCAGTAAAGTTATTGAGCCATCAACAATCATTACCAACTTACCCAAAGAGATACGGGTATATTTATTCAGTATCATCGAAATAATATCTGAACCTCCTGAGGTAGCTCGCGACTTAAAAATTAACCCTATGGCTAAACCATAAATAATACCGGAAATAATGGTATTTAGTATTGGTTCATTCGGTAAAAAAGCATCATGTCCCCATACACTTGGCATTTCCAACACATATACAAATGCCAAAATAGCAAAAGTGCTGACTAAGGTTTTAACACCAAAACGTGGTCCCAGAATGATGGTACCAATAATTAATAAAGGAATTTCCATAAACAGAACGGAAGTACTGATGTTCCAACCTGTTGTATGATAAAAAAAGTTGGCAATCCCGTACACACCACCTGGTGCAAGTTTATAAGGATTAACGAAAAGAACATCTCCGACAGCAAACAATAAACTACCAACTAAGATGTAAAAATAAGCAGTAAACCAGTCTTTAGATAAAAACTTCTCTTTAGTAACAAAAGCCATGATGTGTTGCGAAATTTTTTATTAATATTTTAAAAATCGCGCAAATATCGGCTGTTTAGTTTTATTGAAGTATGACTTAATTCACTTTTAAAAAGTAATGTTTATTGATCTTAATTTTTATTTAAAATGATCCGTAATAGTACCTGAACTTTATTATTCCCTTAATCACGCTCAAGCCGAGAAGCTTTTGGTTTCGCCGATTTTCAATTCATTTCTTGCCAAGATGTATGATTGCATACCAAGCATAAACTATATTAATAACAAAGACTATTCTTCATCCCAAACCAGATAGGCTGACACCAGCCAATGGTTCATCTCATTCTCTGCTGTCGGCTGAGCTTCGGGTATACTAATAGTAAATTGATGTTCACCGGATTGAATATCCAAATGAACTTCTTCCGGTATAACATCAGAACCCGGGCACCAATTAGAGCGCGACAAGTCTGAGGAGGCAATACGTTCTTCTATCTCCTTTTCCTTATATTGACCCGATTCCCAATCAATATACGATGCAGTATCTTTAATCAACCAAACTCCTGAACCGGGGTTAAAGCGTCTGAATGATGCACAATCATCACGCCAAGGTATAAAGTTGATTACTTCTTGACCGTCAACTTTAACAATATTTCTTTTCTCAACAAATTCATCACCACCTGCATGGCCACCATGCCCCGTAGTGATATAGTTTAATCTTATATTTTTTGCGCCTTCAGGAACTATAGCTGTGAAATTTATATCCTTTCTCGCAAAAATATCAGCATGTTTCTGACCATGATAATAGGGTATTGTATTAATCAATGGTAATACATTGCTTCTCTTCTTAGCCATATACTTACACTCAGTTTCAGTATAATTTAAACTTACCGAAACCGAATAACCTTCTGCAGTCCATGTATCTATCCATACTCCAACCCAGACTTCATTCTCTAAACGACTTAAAAGATGAGTCACATCCTGTTGCCACACAACTTTATCTTCCCACTTTGGAATATAAACGGGAGTTCTATTCTTTAACTTTTCGTTATAAAATCCAATACCGAATGGTGTCATGAATCTCATCAACTCCAAGGCCGGTTGATATCCTTCTGCCGAAATAATTCCATCCAGATTTTCAAGTTCTTCTCCAACTTTCGGCAATTCTGTTTGCTTGTTATGCAAGCTAATGAAATTAACAGCATCCTTTGGTGACATAACGAAACAAGATCCGGACTTATCCCATCGATCACCTGCAGAAACCAGCTCTACATTAATACTAACTTTTACATCTCTTTGATAATTTGGCAGCTTTACCTTCTTCATAAGAATTCGGCCATCCATTATTCTAACAGTCTGTTCTTCTTCCGATCCAACTTCATCTGTAAACTGTCCTGGGCCAAAATACAAATGTTCATTTTCGAAGATAAGTTTAACCTTATCACCAATACCATCTAATTCCTTTGGGCCACATGAACAGATTAGAAAAAGAAGACTAAAAAAAGAGAAATAACGCATGCCTATAGTTTGAGTGTTTACTAATTAAACCAAAAATATGCCTTATTTTAGATTCAACCTAGCAATAACGGAATAAGACAAAAGTAACAGGATTGAGAATAAAGCTATTCCTTCACCAATGCCTAAAAGGTCAACCAGAAAGCCGATTGCAATGGCAAAAATTGCTGCAAATAAAGTTTCACTTTGCGATTCTGCCGACAAAACCGTAGCCATTATTTTTTCATCAAATTGATCACTCACATATTTGATGGCCATTGGCCGACGAAGGTTTTGAACTAACAAAACCAAAGTAAAACAGACAATAGCGATTGTAGTCCAACCCATCACATATGCAATCCCTGCCAATACTCCTCCACTCCATCCAACAGCCTGAACAAAAGATAAGGCTGAGGCAACACTTTTAAATTTCAGCTCTACCAAATGGGCACTCCTACTCATTCGGGCATTAATAAAATAAAGAAGCGAATATATTACACCTATGGCTACAGCCACTTTCTGCGGTTCTTCCAGTTCAGTTCCAAAAGGTAATGTTAAGGCCAATGTCACCAGCAATGGTTGAAGGTAATCTTTCATGCTTTTATAATAGCCCGTATAACTGCTGGTACTTACAATTAATTTAAAAGGCTTCCATTTTGAGAAAGCTACTTTTAAATCTGTAAAATGAGATTTAAATAATTCAAAAATTGATTGATCATTCAAAGCTCTTTGTCCATTAAGATAGGATGGATAACTAAGCATTAGTAATAAATCAATAACATATGGCAGAATAGAAAAGAGAAATATATAGTCGTAATGTCCGGTATAAAAAACGATACTGGAACTTATTATCGAAGCCCAGGCTGATCCTCTTTGCGACCAGGATCTTGTGCGACCATAATAACTGGTTTTATAATCTTCCCAATCTTTAGCCTTAAGATAGGATAAAATCATAGCCTTGTGCGTACCGGTTCTGAAAGCATCACCTACACCATAAACGATAAAGGCCAAAATAAATCCAATGAAATCCGAAAGAATAAAAAACAAGAAGAAACTAAAAATGTAAGCCAAAAATGAAAATACCATGGCTTTCTTTCTACCCATGACATCAGCAATAATACCCGAAGGCACTTCGAATAAATTAATACTGATTTCTCTTATTGCATACAAAGTTCCAATTTCAGTATAAGTCAATCCCTTTTCAATGAAAAACAACATTAAAAATGGATCGAAAAACCTCAGGTTCTTGAAAAACCCATAGGCGCAGAACTTATAGTATTGAGAATCTTTTTGGTAGACCATTAAAGACAGGTAGTTTAACAATTTCTCAAGCAAAGTAAGAAGAAAAATGGAACTTCACTTAATACAAAAAAGAAAGCCGTCTTAAAGCATTCTTTAAGACGACTTTCAACTTTTAACCAAACCTAACCCTAAACTATGAGAAAACTTACTCAATATCTTGAAGTACTTAGTACTTTACTATCATTTCAAATTGTAAGACCTTGCTTTCCCTTTAATCTTACAATGCAAAAATAGGGTGTTTTTATATTACGTGCCTAAGTTATAATGTTAAAATAAGTTAAATCAAATGTTAACTTATCTTTACCTACACATAACTAGATACTTAAAAATTGTATTTAAAAGCAATGTTAAAATTCTCCTTAATTTGCAACTTGTCAGACTCGTTGGTAAAATACCTTAAATTACCTAGAATTCGGGTAGATAGAAAGCGATTTATTCGCAAATCAAAAATAACCTCCCAATCTATCTGAACTTGTTTTTCATCATCACCATCACTCATATACTCATAAAACAAATCAAATTTGGAGGCAATACTAATTTCAGGTGCTAGTTGATATTTAAAATTGTTAACTATAGAAACACCGTTTAAAGCTTTCACATTTTTTCCTTTGTCAACTCCATAGTCTTCAGGATTGAATTTTTCATTATCCGCAACTATTGTGAGCCTTGAAGTTAGAGGGGATAAAAGCAAAGTAAATTTTTCGTTAGGCTTATAATCCATACCCAAGGCAAAAGACATATAACCAGGTGCCATAAAACCAGAAATAGGCACTAAATGCTCTTTATCCGATGACTCATAACCATAAAAAAACTGAGTCTTAACATTATATAAAAAACTGTAATACCATTTTTCTGAAGATTTTAAACCATACTTTGTATTGATCTCAATTAAATCATCATTAACACGGCTTCTTTCATCCTGAGTTGCCAATACTCCAATTTTATGAATAATATAGTTATCCCAATTATGCTTGCCCTTTGCATAATTCGCAATTAAACGTAAATCACTATTTAGATTAATACTACTTTCACCACCTTTTGCCCAGTTTTTAAGATAACCTTGTGACAATTGAATATTTTCCGTCCCTTCCAATTTCCAAGGGCTTTCCTCGATAATAATCTTCTTAAGACTTGGCTTTGTATCAAAGGTATCGAGCATTAAATATTCAATTGTTTTTTCAACAGCTCTCCGACGAAGTTTCCGTCTTCCAATGTGAGATACATCAGGAATGTCGTTCCAAACATATTCAACCAGATGAGGATTCTGAAACATAGCATTGCGCATTACCTTATCCAATGGTCGATCAGAATGAAAAACGTCCAGATATTGCAAACTGGCCATTTGATTCATCAAAAAGCTCTGATAATTCTTTAACTTAATGGAACTATTTATTACAGGCTGGTGAATGATTTCAGGATACTCGGTTTTCTTATACATTAAGCTCAAGCGATGTATCATAAAATCCGATCGCTCTAATTTTGATAGACCTTTACCTCTATAAAATTCATGATGGTAGATGTGTTTCCTTATATAAAGAGTTACGTAGGATTCTCTAAGATAGAAATCAAGTTGAGATGTTTGATACTTATACATATTTAAACCAAACCCATCCTTAATCTCATTAGGAGCAACACCATAAGTCTCAGGCAAAATACCTCCCATCTGAGCAAGCACAACGTTAAAACTTACACCTATTAAAACAATAAGTAGTATTATAACTTTTGAATGCGATTTTAATTTTCGTTTAAGGGTGTTCACTTATGGTTAAATTTATCACGAACGGTTTTACTGCCATAAAAATACTACGAAAAGTAGATTATAAAAATAAAACGCAAAATTCTAAAAATCATTTTACGCTAAGGAAAAATTCACTGTGTTTATATAAGTCGCTTCACATGATAAAAATCCTATCACAGGATTTTTCTACAATGTTTTGTTTTCTTAATTTTGTGCCAGAGTATTTAAGTAATTATACCATGGTAAAATTAGTCTTACAATCTGATTTGGCGACCCGCATTTACCTCAATATCAAAAACAGGGACGAGTTCGCGTATTAATGCTCAAGACGCTTTGTCTTGTGAATCGTACCTAATCCAATATTATTTATTGATTTTCTTTCGATCTATGTTTTAGATCGAATTAACAACGCGCATGTAATCGCACATGCTTTGATATTGACAATTTAAATAACATATCATGGAATTACCATTTTCAGAATCATATAAAATTAAGATGGTTGAACCCATCCGTAAAAGTTCAAGAGAAGAAAGAGAACGCTGGATCAAAGAAGCCAAATACAATCTATTCAATTTAAGAAGCGATCAAGTTTTCATCGACCTTTTAACCGATAGTGGAACAGGTGCCATGAGCGACCGTCAATGGGCGGCAATGATGCTTGGTGACGAAAGCTATGCCGGTGCTTCATCATATTATAATTTAAAGAATGCGATAAAAAACATTCTTGGTTTTGAATACTTCCTTCCTACTCATCAGGGACGAGCTGCAGAGAATGTTTTATTCTCAGCCCTTGTAAAAGAAGGAGATGTTGTTCCGGGTAATTCTCACTTCGATACAACAAAAGGTCATATCGAGTTTCGTAAAGCTAGAGCAATTGATTGTACGATTAATGAGGCGTTCGACACAACATTAGATCATCCTTTCAAAGGTAATCTTGACCTAAACAAACTGGAACATGTCCTAATCTCACATCCAAAAGAGAACATCCCCATGATTATTGTTACAGTTACTTGTAACACTTCAGGAGGACAGCCTGTGTCGATGGAAAATATGCGTGAAGTGTATACCATGGCTAAGAAATATGGTGTTCGTGTAATCTTTGACTCAGCGCGATTTGCTGAAAATGCATACTTCATTAAAATGCGTGAAGAAGGATATGCCGATAAAAGCATCAAAGAGATTGTTAAAGAAATGTACACCTATGCAGATGGCATGACAATGAGCAGTAAAAAAGATGCGATTGTCAACATGGGTGGATTTATTGGCTTAAAAGAAGAAGACCTGTTTAAGAAGGCTTGCCAATACAACATTATATATGAAGGCTTTATCACTTATGGTGGAATGTCAGGGCGAGATATGAATGCTTTGGCACAAGGCTTAGATGAAGGAACTGAATTTGACTATCTGGAAACCAGAATTAAACAAGTTGCGTACTTGGGTGCCAGATTAAAGGAATTTGGAATTACAATTCAGGAGCCATATGGAGGACATGCTATCTTTATCGATGCAAAAAAATTCCTTCCACATCTACCCAAAGAAGAATATGTAGCTCAAACATTAGCAGTAGAACTATATAAAGAAGCCGGTATCAGGGGGGTTGAAATAGGCACTTTACTGGCTGACAGAGATCCTGACACACGCGAAAATCGCTATCCTGCCCTGGAAATGGTACGTTTAGCCATTCCGCGAAGAGTGTATACAAACAACCACATGGATGTTATTGCCGTAGCATTGAAAAATGTTTTCGATCGCCGCGACTCCATCAAACAAGGTTATAAAATATTATCCGAAGCTCCTATCATGCGTCATTTTACAGTTGAGCTAGCTCCAGCTGTTAATGAAGCAGCTTCGGTATAATCAATTCCGAAAAATCTATTTATAAAAGGTTGCACCTAATCAGTGCAACCTTTTTTAGTTTCTTCCTTTGACAGAACTCATTTTTTAACTTGCTTTGTAATCCTCTAAGCAAAAAAGACATTCCTATCTTAATTGTGCAAAGGGATTTTTGTAATTAAAAAAATAGATGAAGGATTTAACCGTTGGGAATGAAGCAAAATTAATTTTCAGGTTCGCCCTGCCAATGGTATTTGGCATGCTTCTTCAACAGATGTATCATTTTGTTGACAGCATCATCGTAGGACGCTTTCTTGGCAAAGAAGCTTTGGCAGCTCTTGGTGCATCCTCTCCTATCTTTTATGCCCTCATTGCATTCATTATTGGAATAGGCAGTGGTGCGACAATAGTTATTAGTCAATATTTTGGTGCCAAAGATCTTAAAAAAGTAAAACGTGCCATTGATACTATATTTATATTCCTTTTTGGAGCTTCAATTGTTATCTCAATTCTTGGAATAACATTCAGCGAGGATATATTCAGAATGCTCCATGTCGAAGAAAGCATCATACCACTAGCTACCAGATACTTCAATGTTTTTATGCTGGGCATGTTGGCCTTCTTTGGTTTTAGTGCAACTTCTTCAGTATTAAGAGGCATAGGCGATTCAATGACACCACTATGGTTTATGTTGATTGCCACTGTAATTAACATTGTTCTTGATGTCGTTTTTATCGTGATATTTGATTGGGGTATCGAAGGTGCTGCGTGGGCCACTGTTATTGCACAAGCAGTTGCATTTATTTCAGGCGCTATTTATCTCACTCGGAAACATCAGCTCATCTCATTTAACATCCGGGATTTTGTCTTCGATAAGGAGTTATTCTTAAAAAGCATTAAGATAGGCCTTCCTACAGGATTTCAACAAACATTTGTGGCCCTGGGAATCATGGCCCTTGTTCGAATAGTCAACAATTTTGATTCCGATGTACTTGCTGCTTTTACCGTAGCCAGTCGAATTGATGCTTTAGCCGCAATGCCTGCACTTAACCTGGCAAGTGCGCTTTCGGCCTTTGTTGGTCAAAACCTAGGGGCTCAGCGAATCGATCGTATAAAAAAAGGCTTAAGAGCTACTCTGGTAATGGCCTGGAGTATTTCTTTGGTTGTAATGCTGACTGTTATCTTCTTTGGCGATCATATTATGCGACTCTTTATAGATGATGCAAATGTGATTGAACACGGCACTAATTACCTGGTGATAGTGAGTTCATTTTATATGATATTCTCAACCATGTTTGTAATGCACGGGGTATTGCGGGGTGCTGGTGACACGCTAATTCCTATGTTTATTACTTTATTTTCACTCTGGATAATTCGTATTCCTTTTGCTTTGTTCCTCTCCAAACATTTTGGCGTAAATGGTATTTGGTGGGCCATACCTATTGGCTGGTCAATGGGATTGGCAGGTTCATTAATCTACTATTTCACAGGAAGATGGAAAAGCAAAAGCGTAGTTACCTAATTGAGACACCATGAAACTTTACCTTCAAATTATACTTTTAACATTATCTTCCTCTTTTATAGCTACACAAGCTCAGAAAGCTAAAACAGAACACATTATTAATTTATGCTCCAATTTAGATGAGACTTCTGGCATTATATATTACAATGGTGATTTTTGGACAATTAACGATAGTGGTGGCCAGGCGTGTATCTATCGCTTTAGCAAAATCGCAGGGCATATTATTCAAACCGTTAAAATAGCCAATGCCCGAAACATTGATTGGGAAGACATCTCACAAGATGAAGATTTCATTTATGTTGGTGATACCGGTAACAATGGAGGCTACAGGCGAAATTTCACTATTTATAAAGTCGCCAAAAAAGACATTCCCACAGGCTTAAAGGATGTAACAGTAAATGCTGAAATCATAAAATTTTCATATGAAGATCAAGGTGAAAATTTAAAAGCTTACGCTCACGATTTTGATTGCGAAGCGCTTATAAACATTAACGGTCACATTGCACTTTTCACAAAAAACTGGCTTTCAGGAAACAGTAGTTATTACATTATTGATCAGGAAATAGGCATAGCTAAATATATGGAATCGTTTAAAACCTATGGATTGATTACCGGTGCTGATTACATTAGTTCAGAAGACAAACTATTAATTATAGGCTACCAAAGTATTGAAATGCAATTTTTTCCTTTTTTCATTCAGATAGAAAACTTTAGCGATAAAAGAAAACGTTCGATACAGCGCCATCAACTTACTGAATTGAATGGCTATCAAACAGAAGGCATTTGCTGGAATACCAAAGGCATTATTATCAGTAATGAACAAACAAAACTCTCACCTCAATCCATCCATAAAATTACAATAGATAATTAAAGCTTGTTTATTTCAGTCTTAAATTCCATAGCCGTAGTGATACATTTATATCGCCTTGGAAGTTTTGGATTCAATTCTTTCAATTGCAAACCATTTACAAAAATCGGATATCGCGGTACCGACTCTGTTATTTGATTCATTAAATCTTCCAACTCCTCTTTTTTCCTGGCTGATACAAATGATGTAAATAGAGCATCTACACTTCGTGTTTCAATAACATTTTTCAAATCTTCAATAGGAACCGAAGCACCAAGATAGACCACATTATAGCCTTCCTTTCGTGCAATCAAACTATAAAAAAGAAGTCCGATTTCATGCAGTTCATTTTCCGGCAAGAAGAAAAGAATCCTTTTATCTGCCTTAGGGATAAAGTTTTGCATTTCATTATCAATGGCAACAATTAATTTCTGTCTGATCAAATTAGAAATAAAGTGCTCTTGGGCCGGATTTATTGTACCTGCCTGCCACAAAATACCTATTCTATCAAGAAATGGAAATAATATAGTTTCAACGGTTGATTCAAATCCCGATTTAATGATAGAGTTGGTTAACACATTAGCAAACTTACTTTCATCCAGTTCGAGCATGGCAACCAGTAGGCTTTCAATTTGCACATCCGTATTACGCGTATCTAAACATAAGTCAATCACACGTTCGCGGAGTTGTGAGTCACTCATCTCAGCAATCTTCGAAATCTTAAATCCATTTTGATTGAGTATTGAAACATTTAGTATACGTTTCAAATCCTCATCACTATAAAATCGGATATTTGTGGATGTACGCTGAGGATCAATTAACTGATAGCGCCTTTCCCAAATACGAATTGTATGGGCTTTAATACCTGATATTTTTTCTAAATCTTTTATTGAGTAGACTGCCATAATGGGTCGAAATGATACATTCATTAATTGGTTGAATCTTTAACAGGCCAATCGTAATTAATGTTCAACTTTAAATTAAAAATTATCATCAAATTAGATGAATAAATATGAAAAAGGAGGTCAAATGACCTCCTCCAAAATAATAACGTTTGAGAACTAATCATTACGGTACTATGACTTTGTCTATTACGTGTATTATTCCATTAGTGCCTTGAATGTCGGCAGCTATCACATTAATATCTCCATCAATCGTTACACCACCATCTACCATTATATTAATAGACTTCTGATTATTTAAGGTCGAAACCGAACCATTACTTAATCCTGTTGAGACGGCATTAGCGCTCACAACATGTGCTAACAAAACAGCGGTTAACGTTTCATTATCTATATCATCAATACCACTAACTTCTAGAGCAGCAAATAAATCATCAAATGCGCTATTTGTTGGTGCAAATACAGTAAATGGTCCATCACCAGATAGTGCATCCACTAGATCGGCCTTAACAAGTGCACTTACCAAAGTGCTAAAGTCTGAATTTTGAAGCGCTAGATCAACAATTGAAGGCGGCGTTATCAGCTTATCAATAGCATGAATAATTCCATTTGTAGCTACAACATCAGTGGCAACAACATTGCTCGATGAATTCAACATTACACCATTATCAACTTCCACCTTTACACTTACACTATTATCAAATGCTGAACCTAATGTAGGGAAATAACCGTTAGCCACCATTGATGCAGGTACAATTGATCCCATTACATGGTATAATAAAATGGGCGTCAATGCCTCTTTTGTCAGGTCATCAAAAACCATCTCATTTTCCTCCAGAAAACTACCGAAAGCATTATTAACCGGTGCAAATACAGTAAATGTACCTTCGCCATCCAAAGTAGAAGCCAATTCAGCTTTGGTTACCGCTGATACTAATGATGAAAAATCAGGATTAGCTACTGCATGTCCGGTAATACTCATAGGTAGTATCACCTTATCAATAACATGGATTACACCATTATCGGCTTTAACATCGGTTTGAATTATTTTCGCACGATTATTTATCATACCATCACTCATATTTATATAAAATGATAATGTATAACCATCAACCGGTCCTGCACTCAATGAGCTATAATAACCTGTACTAACCATTGAAGCCATTTTTGTACCTGAAACAACATGATAAAGTAGAACATCGGTTAGCACATCATTCGAAATATCATCCAAACTTGAAGCTCCAAGTTCATCCAACAACGCAACAAAGGCAGCGTTGGTTGGTGCAAACACAGTAAATTCAGAATTAGAAGCTAAATCGTCATCTAATCCGACTTTTTTGAGTGCGCTTACTAAAATACTGAAGTTATCATCGTTAGCAGCAACATCTGTAATTGATGATGGTAAAACAACAGGATCATCATCCATCACATTATCATCATCCTCACTACATGATACATTTAAAAACATAATTCCAGTCAATAGTACCATTACCCAATAATTTTTCCTTAACGTTTTCATCACTTTTATTTTTTAGTTATTAATTATGAAACTAAAAGGTAAACTGAGATAATGCTTTTTTGTTTAATCTTTTTGTGCATTTAATTAGTCATTCTTAAATCAATCACAAGCTATAACCTTGTTTATCTACACATTAACCCTAGTGATTTTTTGTTTATTTTTTTTCATTATTTGTTAAACACTGTTATTTTTGGCGCCTTAAATAGTTGCTAAAAAAGTTTACCTTTGCTTCAAATTGTAATTAACGTTCCATGATTCTATCAATGACGGGTTTCGGGAAAGGCGTCTGTGAACTTCCCAATAAAAAAGTAAGTATTGAAATCAAATCACTTAACAGCAAACAACTGGATTTAAACACCAGACTTCCTAACCTGTACAGGGAAAAGGAAATTGAGGTTAGAACCCAGGTTGGTAAGCGACTAACCAGAGGCAAGGTAGACCTTGGTTTTTATGTTGAAGCTGCTACTTCAGATAAAATCACAAAGATCAACCATCAAGTGATAAAAAACTATCATGGTCAGTTAAAGGAGATTACAAGTGAGCTTGGCTTATCAGACAACACTGACTTTCTTAAAGTCATTATGCCACTACCTGATACTGTTAAAGTAGAGCTAGCTGAACTTGATGAAAGTGAGTGGAAGGCCATTTCTGCTGCAATTGAAGATGCCATTGAAGACATCATCTCATTCAGAAAAAGTGAAGGCAAGGCACTTGAATTAGATATTCGAGAAAGAATTTCCATTATTGGTGATCTTCTTAAAGAGGTTCCTAAATTTGAGACACAGCGAATTGATAAAATTAAAACTCGTATCAAGGATAACCTGGATGAAATAGCTCAAAGAACTCAGATTGATGAAAATCGATTTGAACAGGAAATTATATTCTATCTGGAGAAACTTGATGTAACAGAAGAAAAGGTAAGACTTGATAATCATTTGAAATATTTCATTGAGACTTTAGAAGCCAATGATATCGTTGGTAAAAAACTTGGATTCATTACTCAGGAGATTGGAAGAGAAATCAATACACTTGGCTCTAAAGCTAATGATGCTGACATTCAGAAAATCGTTATCCGCATGAAGGATGAATTGGAAAAAATAAAAGAACAGATCCTAAATGTTCTTTAATGACATGTTAAAACATTGATTGTTTTTTAATGAAAAAAGGAAAACTACTCATATTTTCTGCTCCATCGGGTTCAGGGAAAAGTACTATTGTGCAAGCCTTATTAAAAAAAGATTATAAGCTTGAATTTTCAGTTTCAGCAACCAGCCGTTCCCCTCGTGGAGATGAGCAACATGGCAAAGAATATTATTTCCTGACACCTGAAGAGTTTCGGTTTAAGATAAATCAAGGTGATTTTTTAGAATGGGAGGAAGTATATACTGACAACTATTACGGTACTCTGCGAAGCGAAGTGGAACGAATTACATCAGCAGGCTATAATGTGATTTTTGACGTGGATGTTGTAGGTGGTATAAATATTAAAAAGGAATTTGATGAAGATGCATTAAGCATTTTTGTGCAGCCTCCATCGGTTGAGGAATTAAGGAAGCGATTAATTGGGCGTGCTACAGATTCGATGGATAAAATTGAACAGCGACTAGCAAAAGCGGAGTACGAATTAGAGTATGCTTCCCAATTCGATAAAGTGGTTATTAATGACAAGCTTGATCAAGCGATAAGAGATACTGAAAAACTACTAAACGACTTTTTGTAAACCATGAAGCAGATAGGTCTATTCTTCGGTTCGTTCAATCCAATTCACATTGGACATTTGGCATTAGCTAACTACATGTGTGAATTTGAAGATATAGATGAGGTTTGGTTTGTGGTTAGTCCGCAGAACCCTTTTAAGGATAGTTCTGAACTATTAGACACCAGGCATCGCGTTGAGATGGTAATGTTGGCTACTGAACACTATTCGAAATTTAAGGTTGAAGAAATAGAGTTGGAGCTACCGATTCCTTCATATACCATTGACACACTAAATGAGCTTCAGAAAAGATATTCCGATTGTTTTTTCAATATTATTATGGGCGCGGATAACATCCAATCGATCAATAGATGGAAAGATGCTGATATGATTCTAAGCAATTATTGTATTCTGGTTTATCCTCGAATTGGTTTTGACACCTCTGATTTGGATTTACCGCTTAGTGTTAAAATAACTAAGGCTCCTACTATTGAAATGGCCTCTACGCAAATAAGAGACTGGATAAAACAAGGTAAGCAACTTCCATATTTTGTTAGCCATCCAGTTTTCGAGTATATTAAAACACAAGAGCTCTATAAATAAAAAAGGATCGAAATAACTTCGATCCTTTTTCGTAACTAAAGGTTTAGATTGAAGAAAGAACATTAAATCTCTTTCAGCAATATTATATATACCGGGAAGTGATCGCTATAACCACCTCTATAACTTGTTCGGCTAACATAAGTGCGATAAGGATAACCTTTATAGCGTCCATCAGGCACTAAAAGTTTCTTTTTATTATAAATATGTGCCGATTTAAAAGTATATGTTTTCTTGTCCTTCGACACCAGACTTGGAGTCACAATTATCTGATCAAATAAGTTCCATTTATCTCTGTATGCCAAAGTACCAATGCCATTTTTATAGTGTGAATACATGGTGTTATAAAGATCACCCTTTTTCATTTTATTAACCTTACCCACCGCGCTCAAATGCATAGCTACACTTTCATTAATAGGATCATCATTTAAATCTCCCATTAATATTACCTTCGCTTTTTTATCAATCGTCTGTATTGAATCAATTATAGAACGACTAAGTTTTGCCGCTTCGTTTCGCAAATGGCGGCTTCGAGCCTCGCCCCCATATCTCGATGGCCAGTGATTCACAATAAAATGCATCGGCTCTCCATCGAAAATTCCGGAAACCATTAGCTGATCTCTGGTATATAAACGATCATCCGACTCGTCCTTATAAATTATTAAAGGATATGATTTACTGTTTGTAACCTGAAAATAGCGAGGTTGATAAATTAAACATACATCTATCCCTCTTTCATCAGGTGAATCATAATGAACGATCTGATAGTTGAATGGTTTAAGTTTGGGATCATTAATTAAATCTTCAATAACCGCTTTGTTTTCCAACTCACACAATCCAACAACTGCCGGAGCACCTATTCCCTCATCTACACCAATATCAGAAATAACATCTGCCATTTTGCTGATTTTATCCCAATACCTTTCTCCTGTCCATTTATTACTCCCATCAGGTGTAAATTCCGTATCTCTTACATCTGGTGTGTCAATCGTATCAAATAAATTTTCCAGATTATAGAAAGCTACAATTCCAGCCTTGTAAGTTTGTCCAGTGGCTGTAAAACTGCCAAATGCAACAACACTAAGCAGTATAAGAATAAATCGTCTATTTAACATACTATCATGTATTTTTCGTGAGCAAGTTAATATTTTTTAAAGAATATACCCAAACACATTTGTCAATAACAATATCAAAAGCATATCAAAAGGCACCCAACATTAGTTAAATGTTAATTTCCTCTTAAGTTCATCAAAAAATTTCATAGACCGTCCGGTCTGTATAAATATTTTCCTAAATTGCATCCAATGTATTTAATCCGTAAATTAAGTACTCGTTAAAAAACCAATAATCTAAAAAATCATCTATGTTAGCTAAATTCTCATGGCTACTTGGCTTGTTACTTCTGGTAGTAACAGCTTCTGCCCAAGAAGCAGCCATCTCGGGACTTATAAAAGATGCCGAATCCAACCAACTTATTGAAGGGGTAAAAGTTGAAGCTTCTGATAAATCAAGCCTAAGCGATAGCAAAGGTTATTTTATTCTTAAGCTTGACAAAGGCGGAAATTACGAAGTTACCTTTTCAAGAGAGGGGTATCGGAGCCTAACCATGCAAGCTAAAGTCGGAGCAGAAGGAACAACGGATATTGGCCCCATCTTTCTGGTTAATCTAACAACCGATATTCAGGATGTGCCTACCATTACAATTTCAGATTCTGACAGCGAAAATACCTTAGAATCTCAAACCATTCCAGGTTTACTGAGCTCTTCTCGTGATGTTTTTGTCTCGGCTGCGGCTTATACTTTTGGTCCAGCCCGCTATCGCATACGTGGTTACGACTCTGAATTACAATCGGTAATGATAAATGGCTTTATCATGAATGAAGTAGAATCAGGTCGTCCTTACTGGTCGAATTGGGGTGGTTTAAATGATGTAATGCGCAATACAGTTATTACTACTGATGCCGATCCTACCGGAGCCATGTATGAACCGCTTGGCGGTTTGACCAATGTATTAACCACTGCTTCGGAATATCGTCCGGGTGTAAAATTAGTTTATTCTAATTCCAACCGCAGTTATCGAAACCGAGCAATGGCTACCTATTCAACCGGCCTTATGGATAATAACTGGGCATTTACAGTTTCAGGTTCTCGCCGTTGGAGTCAGGAAGGGTATAAAGAAGCCACCTTCTATGATTCAAACAGCTTTTTTGTAGCTGCTGAAAAAGTTTTTAATGAAAAACATCGCCTTAATTTCACAGCGCTCACCTCAATGTATAGTCGTGGCGTTGGTGGCGGAGCAATGCAAGAGGTATATGATCTGGTAGATGATAATTACTACAACCCATATTGGGGTTATCAAAATGGGAACAAACGTAATGCGCGGGTAAGAAGTGGAAACAAACCTATGTTCTCGTTGCAACACATCTGGACACCAACACCATCTACAAAAGTTCGCAGTACGGTTGGCTACTGGTTTGGAAAGGGTGGCTACACCTCTTTAAACTGGAATAATGCGAAGGATCCACGTCCGGATTATTATCGTTACCTGCCAAGTTATTATACTAATTCTGAAGATCAGGAACGAATTGCTGAAATGTGGAGAACTGATCCAACTGTTAGGCAAATTGATTGGGATGGCCTATATCGAGCTAACCGAAACAATGGTTACTTTGAAGTTCCAAATGCAAATGGTGTTGAAGGCAACACCTATAAAGGTATCCGTTCTTTCTATATTGTTGAGGATCGAAGAAATGATATCTCCCAATTTCAATTCAACTCCAATTTCGAACACGATTTTAACGAAAGTAATTGGGGCCTGAATGGTGGATTAAATGTTGATATCTATACTGGTGATGTTTTTAATGTTGTTGATGATTTATTAGGCGGCGAATACTGGCTCGATATCGATCAGTTTGCAGAAAGAGATTTTCCTGACAACGTTGATATTATTCAAAACGATTTAAACAATCCAAATCGAATTGTAAAAGAAGGTGATATATATTCTCACCATTATAAGTCGCATGTCAACACCTATAACTTATGGATGATGGCCAATTATAATGCCGATAAATACAAAGTGTATTTCGGTGGTAATTATAAATACAATGAATTCTGGAGAGAAGGATTAATGCGCAAGGGACTTTTCCCTGATAATTCATTTGGAAATTCGGAAAAACAGCAATTTAATACTTTTGGACTTAGAGCCGGAGGAGAATATCGCATAACAGGAAGACATATCCTAAAAGCCAATGCCAGTTATGGTAAGCAACCTCCATTATTTCGCAATGCCTATGTTTCTCCTCGTACGAGAGATAATTTAATTCCAAACCTAAAAGAAGAAACTCATATTTCGATTGATGGAGGCTACTACTTTAATTCCCCAACATTAACCATGAGAGTCAGTGGGTATTATACCCGACTCAATGATCAGTTAAAGAACATGAACTTTTATCATGAAGAATTGAGATCATTTGTAAACTATTCACAGTCTAATATTGACAAGCAATACATGGGACTTGAATTTGGTGCTGAATATAAAATCACTTCTACATTAAGTGCTAATCTGGTGGCCTCAGTGGGTGAATATACTTATCAATCAAACCCTGATGTAACCGTAACACAAGATAACAACAGAGAACTGCTTGAAACCGGAAAGGTGTATTCGCAAGGTTTTAAAATCAGTGGCACACCCCAACAGGCTTTTGCGATAGGTTTAAAATATAATTCACCAAAATACTGGTGGGCAGGTGTGACCGCATCTTATTTTGATCAGATATTCATGGATTTTAACCCTATCCCAAGAACAAGTGATCAATACTGGACTCTACCCGAACAGTTGGATGCTGCTTATACCATTGACGCTTTTGCAGGTAAAAGCTGGCGTTTAGACGATTTCTTTATTTCACTTAGTGCCAACTTAAGTAACGTAACCAATAACCAAAGTTTTATTACTGGTGGATACGAACAATTACGCTTCAACTCTGAACGTCCTGAATTATTCGATTCGAAGTACTACTACTACTATGGCTTTAATTATTTTATCAACCTAAGTGTTAGCTTCTAAGATAAATATCATGAAAAGAACAAAACTTAATATATTATCCTTAATTCTTTTTTTAACAATAGCGTTTTCATCTTGTGTTACCAATAACGAAGATGCTCCTCCTCTTGAGCCGTTTGTAGCTTTTGAAAAGGCAAGCATAACAGATGTCAAAGAGCTGTATGCGGATCAATTAAATGAACATTGGACCAATAGAGAACCTGTTGAAATCAGATATGAATGGAGTATTAAAGGAATTATAATAGCCGATGATAAAACCTCAAATGGTAATTTTTACAAAGAAGCCTACGTTCAAGATGAAAGTGGAGGTATACGAGTTACTTTTCTTTCAACTGGAGGTTTGTATGTCAATGACTCTGTAATAATTAATCTTCAGGGATTATACCTTAGCGATTATGGTGATTTTATCCAACTTGGTGGAGATCCTTATTTTGATGACAGCAATAATTACAGATTAACCGGAATTGACAAACACAAATATTTAAAACGAACAGTAATTGAAGGTCAGAAACAGCTTCCAACTGAACTAACTATCGACGAATTGAGTGAGGAGCATATGGGCACACTGATTAAACTTAAAGACGTACAGTTCGCCAATTTTGAATTAGGCAAAACATTTGCCACACCTGAAGAAGGTGATACTGAGGCTCGCTCCGAAAACAGAGAGTTAGAAGACTGCAATGGTAATGATATCATTGTAAGATCAAGTGGTTATTCAACCTTTGCAGGCACGATACTGCCTGAAGGTAAAGGCTCCTTTGTGGGAGTTTTAACTAAATTTAATTCAGATTATCAAATCCAAATCAGGCATTTTGATGAAGTTAATCTGGAAGGACCAAGATGTAATTAAAAACTAATACCAACACAAACAAATTAATTTTAATCTTATGAAATCATTCTTGAAGTATTGCTCTTTTTTTATGATGACAGCCTTGATTTTATCAAGCTGTAGTGAAGATCCGGCAGCTCCAGCACCACCGGAGGAAAAGGATCCTGTTGAAGTATGTGGAATTACAGCGAATCCTGTTGCTGAATTTGAAGATGACTTTAGTTCAGCGGTAGATTACGAAGACTATGAAAAAAATGGTTGGATGAATGTAATCGTTTCTGGTGAGCGTAAATGGCAAGGTAAAGATTTTGCTGGCAATAAATATTTACAAGCATCAGCTCACAAAGCTGCGGAAGGCAGTCACGAATCATGGTTGATTAGTCCTCCTCTTGACATTGACAATGCTACTAAGAAAGTTGTTAGTTTTAAAACAGCAAAGGCTTATTGGAAGAGTAGCTCAATGTTTGAAGTATACGTGCTTAAATGCGAAAATGACAAAACTGTTCGATACAAGATAACGCCAACTATTGCTAAGGAAGGAGATGATGATCATGATTGGATTGAATCCGGCGAGTTTGATCTTTCATCATATAGCGGAACTATACATATTGCCTTTAAATATTTAGGTGAAGGTGGTGAAAGCAATTCTACTACTTGGAGAATTGATGATTTCGTATTTGGTAAAGAACCTACTAATGGTGGTGGAAATGAATCGGGAAC
Organism: uncultured Carboxylicivirga sp.; assembly: GCA_947503525.1. GTDB lineage: Bacteria > Bacteroidota > Bacteroidia > Bacteroidales > Marinilabiliaceae > Carboxylicivirga. The sequence continues at coordinate 193,864 of CANNEA010000004.1, forward strand.
AGGAACAAAAGATGATCCTTACAATCCAGCTTATGTTATTAATGCAGCTGATGATGGTTCAATTACTGGATGGGTTAAAGGCTACATTATAGGAACCATCCCTAGTACTGGTGAAGCTACTTTAACAGGTCCATTTGATGTTCATACGAATATGTTAATTGCTGAATCAGCTGACGAAACTGATGTTACTAAAATGGTTTCTGTTCAGTTGCCTAGTGGCGCAATCAGAGATGCTCTAAACCTAAAGGATAATTCAGGCAACCATAAAAAAGAAGTTCTTGTATATGGAGCTTTGGAGTACTATTATGGCTTTAAAGGTGTAAAAGCACTTACTGGCTACTGGATAGATGGAGATGGCATAGAGCCTGGACCAGGTGATATGGAAAAACCAGCGAATAGTTTCTTTTTTGAAAACTTTGCTTCTGTTGTTGATTACGATGACATAGCTATACAAGGTTGGAATAATGTAGCAGAAACAGGAACTAGAAAATGGATAGGCAAAGTCAATTCAGGCAACCATTATGCGCAATTTTCAGCCTACAATTCTGCTGAATCAAATAATGTTTCGTGGCTAGTTACACCAGCGATTGACCTTACTGGCAAAACTGCTCCAAAGTTATCTTTCGAAACCACAATAGGATACGATAATGGTGCTACTCTCCAAGTCTTTATATCTACCGATTACACTAATGATGTAGCAACTGCCACCTGGACAGAATTAAGTCCAACGCTTGCAAGTAAACCGGAAACGGGCAACTATTCTGATTGGGTAAAATCAGGTGACATTGATTTATCATCATACAGCGGAAGCATTTATGTAGCTTTTAAGTATGTAGGAGGAGATACTGGAACAAGTAAAACAACTACTTGGCAAGTTGATAATTTCAATTGCTTTGAATAAAACTCTATTAATTTGAAATTTAAGGCTACCCTTGGGGGTAGCCTTTTTACTCTGTTAATACTCATATAAATGAAACATTTAATTTGCTTTCTTGCTTTAAGCTCCTTGCTCTATTCATGCACCAAGTCAGAAGATCCGATTAATGAACCGCCAAAAACTAACCCTGATAAAGAGAATTATTTAGTGGCTGAAGTAGACAATGAAGGCAAAATTATTGTTCGTCACAGCCCAAAAGATTATGTTTTAAACGTTGATAAAGGTCAACACACCTTATCGGTTCGAATACCTGATAACTACTACTCCTCTGCCTCATCCTTAAGTGGGACCGAATTAAAAGCAACACTGAAAACTATCATTACAACTGGGGCAAAACAACTACAATACACCAGTAGCACAAGTTCAGACGTTTGGGATATGTGTGAGGCTGGTGATGAAAACCCATCTAACAGTAACGAAGTTTGGTTGATTTATACTGAAAAAAGCATGGCTAAAACCTACCATAGCAGTGGATCAGATGGCTGGAATCGTGAACACGTTTGGGCTAAATCACATGGTGATCTAGGCACTAGTCCCGGGCCAGGAACGGATGGTCATCATTTAAGAGCCTCAGATGCTCAGGAAAATGGTAAGCGTGGAAACCTTGATTTTGATGATGTGAATGGACCCCGAACAAAAAACAGTACATATTACGAACCTCCTTTAAGTGCCAAAGGCGATGTGGCACGCTCTATCTTTTATATGGCTTTACGCTATGGATATATGGTTGACAATGGTTCCGGAAGCGGTGCGCGACATGGTAAACTGGAAACGCTACTAAAATGGAACGAGCTCGATCCTGTTGATCCCTATGAAATAAGGCGAAATAATGTGATCTTCCAATTTCAGAATAATCGCAATCCCTTTATCGATCATCCTGAATTGGTCAAATACATTTATGGTTATAAGCAAGACAATGAATGGATTGAATAATAAACTAAACAGGTCGATATAGGATATCGACCTGCCATTTAATTTCTACTCAACAAGCAGGACCTTATTTTTAGGGTATTTTACTGAATACATCAATTCAAGCTCAACTTGTTCTGCTGAGGTCAATTGAAGACTCCAGATAACTTCACCATTTTCTTTATTAAGTTCACCTTTGCTCAATTCATCAACTTTAACCTCTATCTCTTCCATTAATGAAACCGGCACCTGGTCGAAGAGCTTTAAACTTATCGATTGTTGCTTATTATTCCGAATTACCGTTTTCCATGCTCTGCTAACTTCTTTTTTCCCGCCAACAAATTGTTTAGTACTATGATCTTTAATTTTCTCACGCCTAACCATTACTTGCTTATCTCGCCCAAGAGACAACTCCAAGGTATCACTTTGGTTTGTCACATTAAGTATTGATTTCCCAATGTAAGTATCCTCGAAAAAGATATTAGCTTCACCTTCTAACAAATTATACTTCTGCCAATCGGTAATTTGAGCCATTAAAAAGGCATCTTGATCTACCTTAGGAATACTGTAATATTCATAGTTTGAAGGCATTTCATAGGCGATCATATCAACAACATAACTTTCATTGTTACTTTTTATGCTGTAAGGTGTTTCAATCTGAAATTCAACTCTTGTCTGATGATGAATACTCTCTATTGGAATAGATAAACTACTACCTCCTTGTATTTTAAGCTTATCTTTCTTCATACGACTTTTACTCCTATTTACAACTGATTCCTTGTTTGAACTACCATAGCCAACAAGAACCACCTCATCCAAAGCAACAGTATTAGCTTCAAGCCTAACATTCATTTGTTTACCACTTATTGACAAAGCTTTCCTATTCATTCCAATAAAAGAATAGACAAGAACAGAATGATTATCGGGCACAGTCAGCGAATAGTATCCTGACGCATCTGTTACCGTTCCAATGGTAGTACCTTTCACTACAACATTACAGCCAGGCAAGGGCAAATTTGATTCATCCGTCACCCTACCTACAACCTGATTAATTGATGATGAATAATTTGGAGCTAACATTCCATACGCCAATTGATACTTTTTAAGTACCGGTGCTACTCCTCCAGCATTTGGATCAGACGAAGAGAAAGTTAACTTCACATCTTTCCATTCTACAAGCGTGTTCTGATACACATTTGCCTTATAGATAAGTTGAATGGGTTGGTCAATGCTTTTAGCCCTGATATCGTAAGTAGGAAACCAACCAGCATTACTTACCAGATATGAAACTTCAAAACTTGCAGTAACAGCCTTCTTGGCCCTAACCTTAACAAAAACCTCTCCTGTTGGATCTTTTTTAATACCAGATAAATTATTAATCTGCATTTGTAAGGCATTCCGCTCAGCATTTAAGGATTGAATAGTTCTGTTGCGCTTTATATCGTCCAATTTTAATTCTGTCAAACGCTTTCCATAATACTCGCTTGCTTGCTGAAGATGAGTAATATCAATATTCGAATCTTCACCTCTAACGTTTCTGTTTTCCCTTAGAAATTCTAATTCTTCTTTTATAATGGATTGATAAGCAGATTCAACCTCAAGTTTATTATCAATAGTTTTAATTTGCTGCCTGATGGTAAGAACCTCATCTGTATTACTTACATGGGAATGAAAGTTTTTTTGATGGCTTATGGATACTACCATAATATCACCTTTTGATTTAACCTGAATACTTTTAGCATCAATATAGGGAGATAAGTTGCTAAACTTTAAAATAGTTGTTCCTGCACCAACAGCAACGGTCTTATTTCGCATAACATGCGCGCCTTGCAGAAAAACGGTTACCTCCTTTACCTTAGAATCTATTTCTTTTTCAGAAACTGTTGTTGCAAATACAGACGAAATAATTAAGCAAAAAACCAGTGTGTGAAGAATTTTCATAAAAAAATAATTTAGTCAATAATCTGTTCCTTTCATTTAAAGATGCAAGGACACCTCAGTTTCCATAATCTAAAACGTAGATTTTTTTAAATAATATTCAACTACCATATAATATTGCATTTATTAAAAACGGCCCTATCAAATTAATAGCTTTTCATTTATTACAATTATCATCTGTAATTTACGATTTACATATTTTAAGACAATTATTGCTTTAGATTGATATTTTTTATCATTTAGCTTTACCCCTGCATTTTTTTAAATAATCCCGGAAATTTTATATTTTCCAGTTCTACACCCCTTCAAAACACTGAAAAAATGAGTATTACATAATCTATTTTCAACAAAAGACCCCATCGTAGACTTGTTTCATATTGATACTTAATTGTGACTTTTGCTTATTTTTCGTAAGTTTTAGTTGCTTTTAAATATTAATTCATTACTTTTGATGTAGAATTTAATTCAAATTAACTCCATTACAATAATTAAAGATTAAATGTCATGTGCGGATTTGCAGTGTATACAGGAAGCGACAAAATGGACAAACTAAAGTTTGCCAGAGAGTTTAAGAAGATCCAATATCGAGGACCTGACAACTCAATTACTAGAGATTTTGAAGATGATGGTTGGATGGGATTCCATAGATTGAGCATCATGGATGTTTCAGCAGCAGGAAATCAACCATTGGTTTATAAGCACATTAATTTGGTATGTAATGGAGAAGTATACAATTACAATGCGCTAAGAAATCAATATGAAGATTCATTCAACTTTAAATCTACAAGCGATTGCGAAGTGATTATTCCGTTGTTTTTAGAGAAAGGGATTGAAGAAACAGCCAAAGTCTTAGATGCTGAATTTGTGTTTGTCATCTACGATTCGGTTGCTAAAAAATATTTTGCGGCTCGTGATCCTATTGGAATACGTCCTTTGTTTTATGGCTATGATCAAGATGATAAAATCATGTTTGCTAGCGAAATGAAGTCTTTGCACACTTTATGCAAAGAAGTTAAACCATTCCCTCCGGGACACTATTACGATGGTGAGAGCATTAAACAATACAGAGATATTTCTAAAGTTAAAGAGTTTGTTGATCACGACCAAGATGAAATATTTAAAAATATAAATGAAAAATTGACAGCCGGTATTGAAAAGCGATTGCATGCTGATGTACCTGTAGGGTTTTTATTGAGCGGTGGACTTGACTCCAGTGTTGTTTGCGCGGTAGGAGCCAAAATGCTGGATAAACCTATTCGTACTTTTGCAGTAGGTATCGAAGACGATCCTATTGATACGAAATATGCAAGAGTGGTTGCTGATTACCTGGGTGCTGATCACACCGAGATTTTATTTAAGCGTCAGGATATATTTGATTCATTAAGCCATCTGATTTATTGTCTTGAGACCTATGATATCACAACCATCCGTGCAGCCATGGGCATGTACATGATTTGTAAATATGTTGGTGAGAATACAGACATTAAAGTATTAATGACCGGGGAAATCAGTGACGAAATATTTGGATACAAATACACTGATTATGCGCCTACCCCATTAGCGTTTCAGGAAGAAGCAGAAAAGCGATTGAAAGAAATATACATGTATGATGTATTAAGAGCCGATCGTAGTATCTCATGTCATGGACTTGAGGCTCGTGTTCCTTTTGGAGATCTTGACTTTGTAGAATATGTAATGAGTATTCCTCCAGAAAAGAAGATGAACTACACCGGTGTTGGTAAATATATTCTTCGTAAAGCTTTTGAAGGGGAATATTTACCGCAAGATATCTTATATCGTGAAAAAGCAGCATTCTCGGATGCAGTTGGTCATAGCTGTGTTGATTATTTGAAAGCTTATGCTGAAGAAATGTATTCGGATGAGGATTTACAAAAAGCTCAATTTAAATTCAAACACGCTACTCCAATTTCGAAAGAATCATTAATGTATCGTGAGATATTTGAACAGCACTTCGAAGGCCGAAGCGAGGCGATTAAAGACTTCTGGATGCCAAACAAAGAATGGGAAAACTGTGATGTTGACGATCCTAGTGCAAGAGTTCTTCCAAACTATGGTCAAAGTGGTAGCTAAGCGAAATAAAGCAAAACATTAACCATAAATATCAAAATTTAACCACAGAAAAGCCGAAATGCAAATTATGCATTTCGGCTTTTTTTATTTTTTCTGTACAAACGGTCTGGCTTAATACCATCAAGTACATCATATAAGCCTATCGATTATCGGGATTCAACCTCAAGAAATTCTTTTATGGCCCCCAGATAAGAGTCATTCCATCCCTCAACTATATCTTCATATGCCTCATCCGGTATATTGGTGTGTAATAAATCCACCTGAATTTTACCACCACTTTGCGTAAAGAACTTAATCGTAACAATAGACTGCTCCTCTTGTGGACCAAAGTACCATTCCTGAATCATATGTTTATTTTCAAGCGCTTCAACAACATGTCCGGCAATATCACCTTCCCACATCGAGAATTCCGAACCTGACTCTGTGCTCATAGTAGCAGGATAACCGCTCCAAAGTTCAATTGTAAAAGGATTAGTAAAAGCTGCATAAACATCTTCCATCTCAGCTTTTATCTTAACACGTGTTTTAAATTCTTTAAGCATCATTCTATGTTTTAAACAAAGGAACTAAAATTAATGATTAATAATAGCAGAAAGGAGTTATACTTCTTTGGATTACAAACACAGCGTAAATAGCAAAACTCACTATATACCTAGGGCATTGGTTAAATCAGCAACACGCATTAAATGCACCTTAGAAATACTTGCCATCTGCTGACGAAGTTCTTCATGTTCCACAAAAAATTTATGCACCTTGGTTATCGGAAAATCCTTATTATAATATTGCATTTCATTCTCCTGAACCTTAATGCGATTTAATAACTTTTTCAACTGGTCGGTATGCTCATCCAGAACAAGTAATTCAACTGTATTGAGTTCCTCGATATACTCCTCTGTTTTTACTTCCTCATTCCGATTTTTAAGAATATCAATCTCCTTGACAAACAATGTGAGTCGACTCTTCCACATTTTATATTCGAAGTCCAGATCAACAAGATTAATTTTACCATCTTTCATAACCAGGTGTATTTGTGATTTTGAATAAATAAGATAGTGAAAAATAATATTTAATCAAACTATGGAAAAGCTACACCCATCAAAACTGCGTCATGACATTTATATTAAATGATGCTAAATCACATAGGAAGTTACAATACTAAATCGCAATTGACACATATCATAATCAATGTTTTTGAAACTCTGTTTTAAAAATACTCTTGAAACCAAGGTATAATTTTCCGCAAAGTAAAAAACGTTGACTCAGTTGATACTGCATCTCAAATAAGCCACCCTCATCATATTTATCCAGATCATTATTAAGGAGTAACTTGTATTTTGAATTCCTGACAAGCGGCCATCGGTTGACGCTATGTCAAAAACATTGTAAAACGAGCACTTAGATAAAAATCAATTTATTTATAAGGTTTATTGTTGATCTAATTTCAATAGTAGCTATTTTATCTAAAAAAAATTCTATTTTAACAGTATATATCAGGACATTAAGGACAAGACATATGAACAAGGACGTCAACATAGATAAGGAAATGGTTGAGCCAATTAAACAAATCAACGTTGAAACCATAAGCGAGCTTTGGTCCAAAACCTATAATACAGCAGGACAACCTGATTGGTCGCACATTCTTCCATACTATGATAAGGACATCTATTTTAGAGACTCAGTACAAAAAATCCATGGTTTTGAAAATTTTAAAGCAATGACTGAGCGCCTAAGCAAACGCTCAAAAGATTTGACAATGAAGGTGGTCAGAGCCGTTATGAACGACAAAATTGTCTTTATTGAGTGGGAAATGACCATTGCCTATAAAAAATATCCCAGTTCCGTTTTATTTGGATCAAGCCGACTCACCATAAACGAAAAGGGATTGATAGCTGAGCAGCGCGATTACTACGACTTGTGGGGTGATATATTTGATAACATCCCCCGTTTCGGAAAAGCCTATCGGAAATTTATGAGTAGAAAATTTGGCTGAGCCCATTGAAGCATACTATTTTCCTATGTTATGTATTTCCTAAAATCATTATTGAATGACTAACAACAAAAAGTTCTTTAAATATTTCAAAGAGTACGAGTGGTCGAATGTGTATGCCATGATTAAAAACAACCGCCTGGATCCCAAAATTTGCACTGAAGATTTCAAAGGACGACTGGTTGTGATAACGGGTGCAACCTCTGGAATTGGGAAAGTAACTGCCCGGAAATATGCCTCAATGGGCGCTAATATCCTATGTATTAATCGCAACCCCATAAAATCTGAAGCCCTTAAAGCCGAAATAGAAAATGAATTTAAGGTGGATTGCAATTACATTACAGCCGACTTAAGTGGTTTGGATGACATTTACAGAGCAAGTCGTGAGTTAAACAAGATCACTACACCTATTGATGTAATAATTCATAATGCCGGAGTATATCTGACGAAGAAGGAATTAACGATTGATGGCTTGGAAACCGTTTTTGTAGTGCACTATCTTTCGTCATTTATTATCAACTACTTATTGGCTGATAAATTAAAATCTCAGGATAAAGCTCGAATAATTATGGTAGGATCTGAAGGGCATCGTTTTGCAGCATGGGGCTTAAAGGTAGATGATCTCAACTGGAACAAACACCGTTATTCCGGTTTAAAAAGCTATGGTTCGGCCAAAACAGCACAACTATTATCGATGCTTATTTTTAAGGATCAATTTAACAACACCGGTTTAACCATCAACACCATGCATCCGGGGGCGGTTAAAACAGATACCGGCCAGGAAAATGGCCCCATTTACAAGTGGTTTAAAAAGCACCTGTTTGATAAAACCTTGAAATCGCCTGAGATATCAGCAGAAGCATTGTATTACCTAGGCGTTTCTGATAATCTTGATGATGTAAGTGGAAAGTTTTTTAACCTAACCACTTTAGAAGAACCTGCTCCTCCAGCTTTAGATATTGAAGTTGCACATCAGCTTTGGCAAAAAAGCCTTGAACTAAGTCAATTAAACACGCGAGAACTTAATCCAATCCTTTAAAACCTGAAAAAAATGAGCAATGCAAAATATGATAGCATTATTGTTGGAGCTGGAATAGCTGGATTAACCTCGGCTGCCTACCTGGCGCGCGAAGGCAAAAAAGTATTGCTAATTGAAAGAAACAAGGAATGTGGTGGCCTTGTCAATTCATTTTCAGTGGATGGCTTTCATTTTGATGCTGGAGTTAGAGCTCTGGAAGATGCAGGTATTATCTTTCCAATGCTGGAAGACTTGGGAATTGATTTGGAAGTGGTGAAGAGCAACGTTTCGGTTGGCGTTGAAAATGACATATTGGATATTAAGGACTTAAATAGCTTGAATGACTATAGAGACCTTCTCTTAAGAACCTATCCGGACAGTCAAGCTGATATAGATAAAGTACTAAGTTCAATTAAAAAAGTTATGAAACATATGGATGTGCTATACGGCATTGAAAACCCCGTGTTTAAAGACTTAAAAAAGGACACTCAATTCATCTTCAAAAAGCTGTTGCCCTGGCTACCCAAGTTTATTTTTACAGTTGGCAAGATCAATAAGATGAATATGCCCGTAGAGAATTACTTGAAAACAATTATAAAAAATGATTCTTTGCGAGATATTATCTCACAACATTTTTTCAAGCATACGCCCACATTTTTTGCCCTTAGTTATTTCTCCTTGTATTTAGATTATTTCTATCCTAAAGGTGGTGTTGGCCGACTGGCAGAAGTTATACAAGAGAAAATTATTGATTGGGGTGGTGAAATAAAAACCGAATGCACCATCACTAGGGTTAACGCATATCAAAAGGAAGTTATTGATGAGAATAATAATGCATACAGGTACAATACCTTAATATGGGCAGGCGATTTAAAAACCCTCTATCGAAATACCAATACTGAGGCTTTACCTCAAAAGCAAATTAATACTTTTGAGGCCACCAAGGTTAAAATGCTTGAGCGACGAGGAGGAGAATCTGTTTTCAGTCTATATCTCAGGGTTAATGTTCCATTGGAAGAATTTAGAAAAATTGCCAATGGTCACTTCTTTTACACGCCTTCCAAATTGGGCCTAGGTGAAGTTCATGGTAAAGATTTATATCGTCTACTTTCAAACTGGAAAGCATGCTGCAAAGAAGATGTTTATAGTTGGATGGAAAAGTACATTCAGTTGAACACATTTGAAATTTCAATACCTGGTTTAAAATATCCAGAACTGGCACCCGAGGGCAAAACCGGGATGATAATAAGTTTTCTGGCTGAATATGATTTATTCAAAAAAATCAGTGAAACCGATTGGAAAGACGAATTTAAAAGTAAACTTGAAAATCAAGTCATTCAAGTTATTAATGACTCTATTTTTCCGAAGCTTAAGGAAAATATTATTGGTCATTTTTCATTCTCCCCTATAAGTATTGAAAATAGAACTGGCAGCTCGGAAGGTGCAATTATCGGATGGTCTTTTCAGGAGCCGGTTCCTGTTTTAAATAAAATACAACATGCAGGCAAATCAGTTCTTACACCTATCCCATCTATATTTCAAGCCGGCCAATGGGCCTATAGCCCAGCTGGCGTGCCCATGTCCATCTTAACAGGTAAAATAGCATCAGACAAAATAATTAAGTTATCTTAAAACAATTAAATCCATATCTTATGAAACTCAGACTATTCTCCCTTGTTATTTGCCTAGCCGCAATCACTCCATCTTTTGCTCAGCAAAACTATTCAAAAGTTGAAAAAGAAGTTAATGCCCATTTTTTGTCAATGCTTGAGGCAGCTGAGGAGCTAAACAATGACAAATTAGATGCAGGTGTTGACGACAGTCTTAAAGCGGGCTTTGTCTCGAATAATGTTTACTATAAGGACTTTGCAAAACTGTTATCAGTTGTAAAAGTAAATAGTAAAGGAGTGTCAAAACAAGAGGTGACCATCAACACTAAAAAGATTACTGAACTAAGCACAAACCTGGCTCTAGTGACCTGTCATGGAATAGCCAATGCCAGCTTAGATGACGGACGCCAATTCAGCAATAGCTTTTGCTGGTCTTTTGTTTACAAAAAAATCAATGGCGCCTGGAAGGTTATTCATTCACACCAATCTGCAGCACGCTAAAAGATTAACATTTGACTTTTGCTTGTAAGGTATTGTATATTACGACGACCAAATGCGTATGACACTAAAACTCTTACTATGTACAGAACTACCCTATTAAGTCTTGCAGCGCTATTAATAGTCGCTTTAACACCTTATGCACAGTCAACAGCAACTTACGACATTACTTTTACAAGTATTTGGAATGCGACTGATCACACCAGCGTTCCAGGCAATGCCCATTGGTCAAAACTAGTTGGGGCCACGCATAAAACAGCTGATACCTTTTTTAAGCTTGGAGAATTAGTTTCACCGGGAATTAAAAATGTGGCCGAGACAGGCAACAACACTGTATTTAATAGTGAGGTAGATGAACAAATTACCTTAAATGAAGCCAATCAATACATTAATGGTCCTTCTTTAGGTACCGCAACAGGCGATATGCTAATTTCTAATTTAGAAGTAAGTGAGAACTTTCCTTTAATCACTCTGATTTCGATGATTGCACCTAGTCCGGATTGGGTGATCGCAATGAATGGTTTTAATTTATTGGATGTTGATGGCAATTGGAAAACTTCAGTTACAATGGATATGTTTGCGTATGATGCAGGAACGGACGATGGTACAGACTATACCTCCGGTGATATCGTTAGTGATCCTGTGCAGCCTATGTCAATGATTAACAGTGCACCAACCAATGGAAATAAAATGGGTACTTTAAGCATTACACTTACCAATGTTACCGACATTAAGGCTTCTATTAATAATGGTAATATAAAGGTTTTTCCAAATCCTGTAAGCAATGGGCAAATTACAATTGATAATATTGAAGGTCTTGAGCTTACAAGTATAGAATTATACAATAATGTTGGATCACTGGTTGGAACACAATTGATCAATCAATCTACCAAGGTGAACATGAATATAATGCAATTTCCGGATGGTATATATTTTCTTCGATTAAGAAGCAAGAACAAGCAATCAATTACTCGTAAACTAGTCATTCAATAAACAAATAAAAAAGGATAATCAATGATTATCCTTTTTTACTGTTCGGAATATCTATTCCGTAATATTGACTACTTCGCCAAAGAGCTCAGCATTTTCTTTAACTTTTTCTTCGTTACCATAAACACAGATGGCATCCTGCTCCAAGATGTCTTCCACCATTTTCTTCATGCCTTTAATATCTTCAACAGTCGTTGCCAGCACTTCCTGACGCTCGGCTTTCAACTCTTCAGCTGTAGTCTGTTCGAAGTAATAACGTACAGCCCTGCTTCCCTTTTGTGAAGGTGTCATTGGCCCATCCATACGAGAAATCGTTCCGATAATATAACGCGTCATTTCTTTATCATCAGCTTCAAACTCGTCCAGATAAGTTGGTGTATTATTATAGTTGTCAATAGTTTCCGACAAGTTTGGATCACGGTAGGACGCAAAATAAACATTTCCACTTTCTGAAAATCCTGCGAAACCTCCGTATGCTCCGCCAATAACTCTTACCTGAGTTTGCAACCAGTCTCTGGAAATAACCTGATTTAGCACACGCATCTTACCATTGTACTCATAACCTAATTTCTTAAAGTCATAACCTTTTACAACATACTGCACTTTCGATGCTGAAGTCAGTCCTTCATTCTTCTTTTCAAAATCAAATTGCCAATCAAATAAGGCAGGTGCACCTTCTTTTAAACCAGAGGCGAAGGATTCGACACCTTTAGAGTATGAGGAATAATCATTTTCATCACAAGTGATTGACGCCACCATATTCTCTTTTGTAAAAAGTAATTGCACTGTCTTTTCAAGATTAGTTACGATCTCTTCACTTTTTGAATCAAAGTTTTCAGACAAATCACTAACGAAACGATAATATTCCATACCATTGGTCTTTTCGTTAAATGCTCCTGAGTTTGAATAATATGAACGTAAACGCGTCATGGCATAATTAAGCCCGTTATTTTTAATGTTAGCATCAACCTTTGCCTGATGACGTGTAATTAACTCCTTCAATCTTTCAGTGTCGTTTAATTTCGATTTATACAGTACTTCACTTGTTAACTCAAACATCTTTGAAGCCTTCAAGGTAGTAGCTTTTCCATAAACCGTAAATTTCGGGATAAGATTATCATCTGAATGGTTACCCAGAAAACTGCTTGTATAGGTACCGAATCCTCCTGTATGAATATTTAATTCATTATCCAGATCTCCATACGTATAATTCTCTGTATTTAATTTACCTAATACCGATGAAAGTAATTTGGCATATGGGATAAGATCAATAGGTAAAGCACGAATGTCGAAGTATAGGTTACTGTACAATATTCCATTTGTAAAAGCATCGTGGTGCAAAACAGATACATCAGCTACTGATTTTTCATTAATTCCAAACCATTCCACCTCACTGCTAATATCAGTTAATTCAAGCATCGGAATAGTAGCAAGTGCTTCTGGTGTATCTTCTCTTTTTTGATGTTCAATCAACACTTTTGTTTCTTCAATCAACTTATCTTTATCTTCATCACTCAAACTGGCCTGATAAGCTTTTAATTCCTCATTGGTGGCCTCTGTAATTTTTGCCTGCAAGCCCGGTTCCGGTTTCAATACCATTAATAGGGCATGTGGGTTATTTAAGAGTTGAGAATTAACCGTTGATTCAAGTAGATTTGTTTCAAGAGATGTTTTTGCCTCTTCCAAAGGTGCATTAAATTCAAGTCCAAGGAAAGGATCATCGGCAAAAAACCAGGTCTGATAACTCTGGAACACATACATTAATCCTTTTTGAGGCGAATCACCTTCTTTCATATTGAATTCCATACGGTTTAAAATCCCTTCAACCGTTGTTTTGTCAAAACCTTCTTCAGCCGCTTTTTTCATCGTAGCAAAAACAACTTCTTTAAACTTATCCTTATCTTCAGGATTGGCATTCTGAACGGTAATCTGGAATGTATTCTGCTTGGCTTCGCTATATGAAGCTCTAACATCTTTACCTATACCTGCCTCTTGAAGTGCCAGACGAACAGGAGCCGATTCATGATTGACCATTACATCAGATAATACATCAAAAGTTAACGATAATGCACGATCAGTGCTTTGTCCGGTAACAATACTAAGGCTTAAAAAAGTCTGGTCTTCTGTTGGTGCTCCTTCCGGCATAGCATAAGTACCTTCTGCTTCCTTCATTGCCTCAAATGGCTTCTGCAAAGGAATTTCAACCTTCTCCTTTGACAACTCATAGGCCGACAAATATTCTGTATCGATAAACTGTAGTTCTTTATCTAAATCGGCATTTCCGTATAGCCAGATATAGCTATTACCCGGATGGTAGAACTTCTTATGGAAATTTACAAAAGCCTCGTGAGTTAGTTTTGGTATCTCGCTTGGGTAACCTCCCGATGAAACCCCATAAGTATTATCAGGGAATAGTATTTTATTAATTTGATAGCCAAGCTCTCTTCGTGGATTTGAAAATGAACCTTTCATTTCGTTATAAACGACTCCCTTATACACCACTTCACCTTCTTTACTATCCAGCTCATGATGCCAGCCTTCTTGTTGAAGAATTTTAGGATCGCTATAGATTAAAGGATTTAAGACAGCATCAAGATATACATGCATCAGGTTAAAATAATCCTTATCATTCATACTTGCTACAGGGTACGTGGTAATATCCGAACCCGTCATGGCATTAAGGAAAGTATTTAAAGAGCCTTTCAGTAGAACATCAAAGGGACTTTTAACCGGGAAATTCTTCGAACCATTCAATACCGAATGCTCCATAATATGTGGCGTACCACAATCATTATCAGGTGCAGTCTTAAAAGCGATGTTAAATAATTTGTTAGGATCGTCACTGGCAATTTTTAACAAACGAGCTCCACTTTTGTCGTGCTTAAAAAGCAAACACTCTGCATTTACTTCTTCCACAAACTTTTTCTCAACTAAGGTAAAACCATGGTATTTTTTACCGGTTTTAAATTTTGCTTCGGGTGTACAAGCAAATTGGGCAACCAAGAACAGCCCAAATAAGAAAAGAGCAGTTTTTCTCATGTCTAAATCATTTAATGGGTTTAGATGAATGTTATTTAACTTAAATATCTACATAAATGTATAGTTTTTTTTCATTAATGCATTATAAACTCTTAAAAAAACAAAAATTCAAATAAATTGATTACTACCCACTTATAAACAATACACCATACCACTAAACCTAAGCCTACACTATTTTTTAAAGCAAACTTGACAAGCCTTATTCTCTTATGAGTTATAAAAATTTAATAATACAGGATTATGGAAAAACACTACACAATATCTACTTCCTCAATAATTTATTTATTGATATGGTCATATCTCTTTAGTATTTCACGATATAAGTAACGATCCACATGTTTTTGAACCATGCCAAACCCTGAACTAAAGAACGCGAGTGAATAAAAACCTTCTTGACACTGCCTAAATGATTCCGTAATTTAGATATAAATAGAAGCCTAATTAAGAAAGATTTTTATTTAATTAATTGAAACCATTCTTACAGACCATTAGCATTATATAGCAACTTAGATACAGATCTCGTGCACCATTAACACAATCAGTCTTATCCTTAACAAATACAGCGCTAAGTCATCTAATTAAAGACAAATCCTATTAAAATTATTCCCATGAGTGACATGAAAGAAAAAGTTGTACTGATTACTGGAGCTAGTAGCGGTATTGGAAGAGCAACAGCAGAAGCCTTCGCTGCAAAAGGTGCACACGCTGTAGTAGCTGCACGTAGAAAAGAGGAACTGGATAAATTAGTGACTTCCATTGAAGCGATTGGAGCTAAGGCTTCTGCAATAAAGACTGATGTTTCGATAGCAATGGATGTGGAACAAATGGTAGAACATACTATTGAGGTATTTGGAGGCCTGGATTATGCAATTAATAATGCTGGCATTGAGGGCAAACTAAATGGAATAACAGAAATTACAGAAGATGAATGGGATCAGGTTCTAGACATAAACCTTAAAGGAATATTTCTTTGCATGAAATACGAAGCTAAAGCTATGCTTAACCTTGGTCACCCGGGAGCGATTGTAAATATTGGTTCAGTCAATTCATTTCTAGGATTTCCGACAGGCTCGCCTTATGTAACTTCAAAACATGGTTTGATAGGACTAACCTCAAGTGTCTCGGCAGAATTAGGACCTCAAGGTATTCGGGTAAACCTTTTATGTCCAGGTGTTACAGATACGCCTATGCACCATCGTCTGAGAGGCATTGTTGGAGATGACTTGTATGACCAGGGATTGTTACCAAAAGTTCACCTGCAGCGTGCAGGCCTCCCTGAAGAAATTGCTAAGGCTATTGTTTTTCTTTGTTCTAATGACTCGAGTTATATTACGGGCTCCACACTTATCGCAGATGGCGGATTCACTTTAACATTATAGCCTATGTAATGTATTAGAACTGTATTCAACAATCTAATAAACTATTACTATAGCTTCATAATAAAAGGGATAATTAACTGGCATTTCCAATTAATTATCCCTTTTTCTATTTGCTTTTCATTACTAAATTATCTTCTTCTACCCCCAGCCGGACGAGACGCTGGTCTAGATGCCGGTCGCGTCGTAGGTTGACGAAAACTCTCATTCTGTCGGTAGTTATTATAGTTCATAGGCCTTTGACTTGGCGTTGTTGAAGGCCTGGAAGTTGGCGTTTGTGCAGGCTTAGTAGTAGGCGTTTGCGATGGTCGCTGATTTGGCACATTTGATGGTCGGGTTGATGGTCGTTGAGAAGGCGTGGTGGCAGGCCTGTTAATGTTTCCATTCCCCGCATTACCCGGCCGCGTTGAAGGCCTCATGACCTGATTTCCCATTCGGTTATCAATCCTCACCAAATTATCGCGATTCACATTCACATTATTATTGATGTTAGCATTAACCGTTCTGTTAAAATTGTATCGTGAATGAGGGTGTCGATATGAATGACGACAATAATGATATGATAAATGTGGATATCGATTTGGATATCTTCTATGATGCCAGCCTACATAATAGTAAGAAGGCATTCCAATAAACACCATTCGTCCGCCAGGTCCGTAATAAAAACCTGTATGAAAATACCAAGGGTAAGGCCTCCAATAAGGCGAAGCATACCAATAGGGATAACCATACCAATACGAATAATGATGAACATGAACAATTTCAACATTCTGTTTCTGCCCTTTGGTTACATTGTCTCCTCCGTTTTCGGCAGTATATGTTTTAGCCGCTTCAATCATTTCGGCCATCGCTTCCTCATCCTCTTCCAATTGCTTTTGGTAATCAGCTAATTCCTTTGCCTTTTGCTCATTTATCTTATTATGCCTCTTTTTCAATTTAGCTTCCACCTCCTCAGGTGACTTTCTATAAGCATCGCCAATTAGTCTCACTAATTCCATGTTTTCCGACATCCCTCCCAGAATCTCAGGATAATCAAGCAAGCGTTTTATACTGTTTTGAACATCTTCATCATAGGTAGAAATGGTTTGAGCAAATTCTTCCTTATTCTTCTCATTAAGATGATTAATTGAAGCCAAAGCTTTATATTGTTTACGACCATACTTCTTTCCTGATTCATGAATATCTTCAGGATAAGCCATCACGACTTGTTCAACTTCCTTTTTACTTTTTTTGCCATCAACAGTTAAGGCATTAATTAATTCAGGATAACGACTTAATTCATAAAGACCAAACTGAACATCTTGTTTGTAAGGATCTATAATCTTTTGAAAAGCTTCTTGCGATGAGTTTCTAATTTCAATTAAGCGGTCCATCAGTTCCGGATTTTTTGATACTCTTAAAACATCTGTTCGTATGTTTTGATCGAATCCAGCCAATCCATCCAACACGGTACTGTCCTCTTGATAAATTTCTCTGAGTTTCTCCACATTATCTTGTGCATATATGGATGCAGTAATGCATAAAACAAACAACATTACTGAAACTCTTAATGGTAGGGTTAAATACGGTTTCTTCATGATATAATTCATTAGAAGCGTCAAGATATTAATTTAACTTCAATATCTCAGCGAAAAAGAATTTAAGAATAGATTCCAGCCAAACGTACATAACGAAAAAAGCACAACTTGCTGAAGGTTGTGCTTTTTCTGGATTTTCACTTTGACCTATAAAGGTCTTGGATTTTGCCTTTCGGCTGTTATATCTGATTTACTCCACCATCGAAACTTCTTTGATTATTTCAGTTCCACGCGCAATGGCGTTCTCATTCATAGGAATAAGATGATGATGACGTTCAGGTAAGGACTTCTTTAAACCTGCTATTACATTTTTCATTTCAACTACAGGATTCACTTTCAGGTAACCACCCAATACAATCATATTAAATGTTTTAATAGAATGCATGCGAGCAGCTTCTTCAGTTGCATCTACACGATAAATATTAATATCAGTACGTGTTGGATGATGTGTTATACCGTTGCTATCGTATATTAAAGTTCCACCTGGCTTAACATCCTTTTCGAATTTATCCATCGATTGCTGGTTAAGAATAATAGCGGTATCATATTCGTGTAATATAGGTGAACTAATACGTTCATCACTTAAGATAACCGTTACATTGGCAGTACCTCCGCGCATTTCCGGACCGTAAGCTGGCATCCACGATACTTCCATATCGCCCATAACGCCTGAGTAAGCCAAAATCTTACCCATCGAAAGAACTCCTTGTCCACCAAATCCGGCTATAATTATTTCTTCTTTCATTGTTTTAATTTTAAAAGATTAAACCGAACTACTTGTTCTTGATATCACCAAGTGGGTAGTATGGGAACATATTTTCTTCCATCCATTCATTGGATTTAACTGGCGTCATTTTCCAACCTGAGTTACAGTTTGAAACCACTTCAACCAACGAAGTTCCTTTATTAGCTTTCTGATTTTCAAAAGCCTTACGTAGAGCTTTTTTCGTCTTACGAACATTGGCTGCCGTATGTACCGATTGACGCGTTACATAACACGTTCCAGGTAATTGCGCTAATATTTCAGAAATCTTAATAGGCTCACCATCATGACTTACGTCACGACCTGCGGGGCAAGTCGAAGCCGGCATACCAGGTAAAGTTGTTGGCGCCATCTGACCACCAGTCATACCGTAGATTCCATTATTAATGAAAATCATCACGATATTTTCACCACGGTTACAAGCATGAATTGTTTCAGCAGTACCAATAGCGGCTAAGTCACCATCTCCCTGATAGGAAAACACATTCTTCTCTGGCATTAATCGCTTAACAGCCGTAGCCAATGCCGGAGCACGACCATGAGCAGCTTGTTGCCAATCAATTTCTAAATAATTATAGGCTAACACAGAACAACCAACAGGAGCAATACCAATAGTTGTATCCTGGATATCCATTTCTTCGATAACCTCTGCAATTAGCTTATGAACAGTTCCATGGCCGCAACCAGGACAGTAGCTTAAATCATTATCTGAAAGAACCTCGGTTCTTTTGTATGTAAGATTTTCAGGCTTTATAATTGTATTTATATCTGACATTGCTTATCCTCCTATTAGTTTTTGCTCCAGTGCCTCAACCACTTCTCCCGGAGAATGCACAGAACCTCCAAATCGACCAAAATGCTCAACCGGAATTTTACACTCTACAGCTAACTTAACATCTTCAACCATTTGTCCGGCACTCATCTCTACAGACAACATACCTTTAACCTGTTCAGCTCTTTTACGTAGCTGCTCAGCTGGGAATGGATATAAGGTGATTGGACGAAGCATACCTACTTTAATGCCTTTTTCACGCGCTATCTCAATTGATTTTTGACAGATACGTGCACTTGAGCCATAGGCAACAATAATATATTCAGCATCATCACATAATACTTCTTCAAACAATACTTCATTTTCCTCAACCGCTCGATACTTCGCCTGTAACTTATGATTGAAAGCTTCCTGAACCGATGCTTCAAGCTGAACTGATGTGATAATATTTTTTGCTCTTTCCTTTTTCTTACCAGTGGTAGCCCAAGGATGATTTTCTTCGATATAATCCATTGTCCAGCGCGGAGCGAACTCTTTAAGCTCAACTTTTTCCATCATCTGACCAATTACTCCATCCGACAATATCATTACCGGATTGCGATATTTAAATGCCAGGTTAAAAGCGTCTTCTACGAAATCCGCCATTTCCTGAACAGAAGCAGGTGCTAAAGTGATTAATTTATAATCGCCATGTCCGCCACCTTTAACTGTTTGAAAGTAATCTGACTGAGCTGGCTGAATGGTACCTAATCCAGGTCCTCCTCTAACAACATTAACTACAACACATGGTAGTTCAGCTCCTGCAAGGTAAGTTAATCCTTCCTGCATCAAACTAACACCGGGACTTGAAGAAGTAGTCATAACGCGTTTTCCACAACCCGCGCCACCATAAACCATATTAATTGATGCAATTTCACTTTCAGCCTGAAGAACAACCATACCGGTCGACTCCCAAGGCCTAAGGTCCATGAGGGTCTCCATAATCTCCGATTGAGGCGTAATAGGATATCCAAAATATCCATCAACACCACAGCGGATAGCAGCTTCTGCTACAGCCTCATTGCCTTTCATTAATTTTAGTTCTCTCATGTGATACTAAATTTCCTTTATTCAGTTTTCATTAAGCAGTAGCACCTGCTTTAGCGCGATAAACAGTAATACAAGTATCGGGACAAATTATCCCGCAGTTGGAGCAACCGATGCAGGCATCAGGATTAGCCATATAGGCATAATGATATCCTTTACCATTCACTTCGGCAGCCAATTCAATTACCTTTGTCGGACAAGCTGTTGTACAAACGCCGCAGCCTTTACACCTCGCTTTATCAACTACAATTGCACCTTTTGCTTTTGCCATTTTATTGAGTCTTTAATAGATGTTTCAAATTTACACATCCTTTAGTAAAAACAACATGATTAGTATCACTATTCCGCTGCCACCAAAGGATTAATAGAGCTTACAAATTAACACCAAGAATTCTTTTCTAAGTATGATTTGCTTTAAAAGACTCTAGTCTTTCTTTCAATTCTCCAAAGCGTTCCTGCCCTGTTTGCGATACACATGCACGCAATCCTTCTTGCTTACTTCCTGTTTTACCTAAGGTAATGGCACTTACACCGTAGTACAACATTTCTTTAAGTAATTCCCCCCCAGTCATAGTACCATAACGTACTGTAAAATAAAAGCCGTCAGCTAAGGGCTGCTCCATATCCTTATCATAGATAATTGAGAAGCCATTCCCAACAAATAATTCCTTCATTAAACGCCCTCTTTCTCCATATTCCTTCACCTCATCCAGGAATTTAAATTCACCGTCGTTGGCTGCCTTTAACATGGCTGACAGAGCATATTGAGCAGAATGACATGTACCGGACGACAAGCTATATAATACTCTTGCCACAAGCACCTGTCCATATTTGGCTAATCCAAAGCGATTATCTAGATTTTGATACTTCCGGTGATAAAGACTATCAGAAACACACATCATTCCAGTGCGTTGTCCGGCATAACTAAATGCTTTAGAACTCGATATTAACAATACGTAATTATCGGTATAGTGTCCTACACTTGTTTGATAAGGAGCTTCAAATGGTTTTGATAAGTCCTGTCGGAAATCCATGGCAAAATAGGCCAAATCTTCAATAACAACCACATCATACTTAGTTGCCAACTCACCAATTATCTTCAACTCTTCCTCGGTGAAACAAATCCATGTTGGATTATTCGGATTTGAATAGATTACCGATGCAATCTTACCACTTGAAAAATAGGACTCTAATTTCTCTCTTAGTGACTCTCCTCGAAAGTCATATACATCAAACGATTCATAATTGTAACCTAATACATCAAGCTGTTGCTTCTGTACCGGGAATCCGGGATCAATAAAAAGTATGGTATCCTTTTCCGGAAAAAGCTTTCCTGTCACAAGAAAATTGGCGTAAGAACCTTGCATGGATCCAACGGTTGGGACACATCCCTCAGGTGAGATATCCAAATTCATAAAAGCCTTAACAAAACGACTTGCTTCATTTTTTAAGGATTTTATTCCTTCCAACATCGGATATTTGGAAGCCATGCCATTTTGAAGCGCTTCTATTTCAGCTTTAGTTCCAATTTCAGAAGGCATTAACCCCGGAACACCCATTTCCATTCGAATAAACTTCTCTCCACTCTCTTCTTCAATATCATTTACGATAGAAACAATTTCACGAATGGTTGCTTCATTTAAATCACCAATCTGATATTTATCCAGAACACGATTTACTATTTCAGCAGGTATTGGAGTTGTTGTATGTTGTTGCATTATAACTATAATTAATTCAATACCTTATTTCAATAAATAAGGCAGAATAAATACAAAAAAAGGTAGCACAATAGTACTACCTTCATTAATTATTTAATCTAGAAACCAAACTCATTCACGAGTCGGTTCACCCAATTTTTAACGCGAAGATCTGTCATGTGCGGCTCACTATCTTCATCTACAGGCAATCCTAAAAAATGACCATCTCTAACCGCTTCAGATTCTACAAAATCATAATCTTCAGCAGGACAAAAACCTACCACTTCGACATTAAACCTTTCTAATCTCTCATAAATCCAGCCAATACCATCAACAAAATGTTCTGGATATTGAATGTGATCTCCTAATCCGAAAATGGCAACCTTCTTCCCTTCCCAATTAGCATCCTTCAATTTGGTCGAGAAAACATCCCAATCTGAATCCTTATATTCAGAATCCCAGTTCGTCTTTCCAATAGTAGAAGCACCAAAAATAATATTGTCAAATTTATTGATCGCATTACCATCACACTGCTTAACAGGGATCAACTCTACCCTATCACTACCAAGACGCTCGGCAATTAAGCGGGCAACCTTCTCAACACTACCCAATTCCGGGCCATAAAAGATACCAATTTGAGACATAATTTGTATTTTTTGCTGGTTTTGAATTAATTCAAATATGCTTTAATTATGTGAGATTTGCAACCTCAAGATCCTTCTCTTTAGACTTGGAACCCGCAATTGCCAATAACACACCTAATACTATTCCTAACAAAGCTGCAAAAAGCACCCTGTATTCAGGAGCCATAAGAAATGTAATTGTATGCGCCGGAATCCAGAAAAAAGGAATAGTCTTTTTTAAGACAAAGTTCCATTGCATATCCCAATCCATCTCCTTTAATATTTTTCCAAACTTAATATTCTTTAACAAAGCTGATAAGCGACCACCATGCGATACAATATGTGTATCGGTAATACGGTGCAAAGTCATCATCACAGGGGCATAAACCAGATTCATTACAACACTTATTGAAAATGCCGCCAGTAATTTAGTTGTGTTAAAATCTCCTTTCATAGCCTCAACCACTCCATTAATACCCATTTTTTCAAGAAACAGTGGAACACCTGCGGCAAATACTACAAAGGCTACTTTAATGGTGATCCCTAAAACTCCCCAAACAACAGCTCGTGGAATTACGCCAAATCCTTCAGAAGTATATTTACCAGTTTTAATTCGCAATCCTATGACTTCACCTAATGTTGCAAGAATGGCAAATTTAATAAAACTCATAATCAAAGGATGCTGAACATTAAACTGTTCGTAGGAATGGAAAACCAAATCCGACACAAAAAATGGCACAAATAACAATACTACTGCCAAAATAAAAATAATGTCCTTTTTAATGCTTGCCATAACCAGCTTTACTCGTTTTGAAGAAATTAATCCCTATACTTTAATTACAATTTGTAAGCTTCCACAAAAATAATATCATTTATTAGATATAATAGTTTTAGCCTAATGATATAAGTCAACTTTAGAACTATTTTTCTCTATTAGTACTAAAACATAAAAAGCCGACTTAGCGATAAGTCAGCTTTTTAATTGATTTTATGAACTTTAACTATTTCTCTATTCGAATACGAGCATCCACAGCAACTACTTTATCTCCCTCCCCTAACAAAGGATTGATATCCATCTCCTTTATTTCAGGAGCATGTTTAAGCATTGACGATAAACGAACTATAACCTCGGCATAAACCTGCTCATCAACACCTTGCTGACCTCTTACGCCTTTAATTATTTCATAACCTTTCAAATCCTTAATCATCTGAAGGGCTTCAGTATTTGACAAAGGAGCCAAACCAGAACTTACATCCTTAAGAACCTCAACAAAGATTCCTCCAAGTCCGCATAATACCATATGCCCAAACCCAGGTTCATAAGTTGCTCCAATAAACAATTCCTTTCCACTTAACATGGGCTGAATCATTACAGCTGTTGCATCCTTAATCTCCATCATTCGATTAAATTCGACTTCCAACTGTATATCCGAATTAACATTTAACACTACACCACCAACATCGGATTTATGAACCGGACCTACAACTTTCATTACGACCGGGTAGCCGGTTTCCTTAATAGCAGCATTCAACCCTTTCAAGATATTATCGACATACTCTTTCACTCTTGGCACACCTGCAGCATCCAATAAGCTCTGAACAACTTCAGGCGCCACATAACCATCTTCCTGAGCATCAATAATCCGACGCACTTCTTCTACATTAACCACTTCCGATTCCTTGGCCAACTCCGCAGGCAAAGGATTATTAAATACTTTAGTTAAAGCCTGACCTAACTGTACTTCATCAGGAAAGTTGATATTGCCCTTTGATAAAAAATGCTCAATATCATCTTTCGCATTCACAACTGATGGTAAAACCGGATAGATTGGCTTTTTGCACGTTCTCATCTTTTCATGTAACACATCATAAACTTCACCGATTGGAAATAAGCCCGGACTGCCAAATATCACAGCCATAGCGTCAATATTATCGAAGTCATTTTCACATGCATCAATTATATCGCCAAGTTGTTCAGCTGTACCAGTGGCCAAAAAATCAATAGGGTTAGCTACACTTGAACCTGGATATAATTTCTCCAATAATTGATCAGCTTTTGATCCTTCAATATGAGGAATCTCCAAACCTCCATTTGATAATGCATCGGTCAACATTACAGCCGGTCCTCCTGCATGTGTTATTATAGCTACATTTTTCCCTTTAAGCTCTTTAGCCATAAAAACAGCGGCCACATTTGCCAAATCTTCACGACCATAGCAACGAACTATACCCGCTTTTTTAAACAAGGCATCCACAGCTAAATCACTACTTGCCAAAGCCCCCGTATGACTTGACGCGGCTCTACTTCCCGCTTCTGAGTTACCAGCCTTAATAGCTGCAATTTTACATCCTTTCCGAATTAAAGAAGAAGCGTGTTTTAATAACTTCTCAGGTTTGTTTACACTTTCAAGATAAAGCAACTTAATACGAGAACTTTTTTCAGGATCAAATGAATTATCCAGATACTCTAACACTTCTTCTACACCGGTCTGAGCACTATTTCCAACTGAATAAACACTATTAAACTTTAAGCCTTTTGAAGTTCCAGCTTCAATAATAAAAACAGCGGTTGCACCTGAGCCGGAAACAAAATCAGCACCTGTACTTTCCAAGGCTGGTATCGGAGTTGTAAACACACTGTTGTGATGCGTGGTTAATACACCAACACAATTAGGACCTATTAAACAGCCTCCAACTTCATTTATTGTATCTACCACTTGCTGCTCCAGTTTGGCTCCTTCTTCATTCTCTTCACTAAAACCCGCTGAAATAATAATAAATGCTTTGGTTCCTTTTTGCTTAGCTAAAACTTCTACGGTAGATGGACAAAATTTAGCCGCAATAGCCAAAACCGCTAAATCTACATTACCAGGTAAATCAGCCACATCTTTATAGCATTCAATCCCCTGCACACTGTCACTTTTTGGATTGGTAACATACAAATCACCGCCGTACTGACCATCAATAATATTTTTAAGAATCTTACCTCCCGGTTTATGGATATTATCCGACCCACCTACAACAACAATGCTTTTGGGATTAAGTAGCTGCTCATTTATCATCTCTAAAGTTTTATCTGGTTTATTGCTATTATTAACACAAATTCAATTTTTAATTACAATTTATCATTAGAGCACATACCTCACCAACAAACCAATACGGAAATACTAAATCAATTTTAACTCTACTTCAATAACAATTTGTAATTGTCGCAAAAATACACGAATGATTGAACTTACAAACTGATAGATATTCTTTTTTTCTTATTTTTACACTTTCTAAAAAAGGATATAAGGTGAGCGAAATCATATCACAAATTATTAATAAAGATCAACTTAGCAAAGCAGATCTTATACATTTATTAAGTCTTGAAGGTGACGATCGTGATTTTTTCTTAAGAGAATCGGGTAACAAATACATTGAGAACCTTGGGAATAAAGTTTATTATCGCGGACTGGTAGAATTCTCAAACTACTGCACCAAGGATTGTTATTATTGTGGCATTAGAAAAGGAAACCCTAATGCTGAAAGGTATGAAATTGATGATAAATCGATAATAGAAGCCGCCAAATTCGCCCATGAAAACCACTATGGATCGGTCGTACTTCAAGCAGGAGAGCGAAGCGACGATGCTTTTACTAAGCGCATTACGAATATTCTTAAAGAAATTAAGAATGTTACGAATGGAGAAGTTGGCATTACCATTTCACTCGGAGAGCAAACGGAAGAAACATACAGAGAATGGTTCGAAGCTGGAGCACATCGCTATCTCTTACGAATCGAAACTTCTAACAAAGACTTATATTATAAAATTCATCCAGAGAATAAAAATCATAATTTCGAAGATCGCCTTAACTGCATTCACACCTTGCAAAAGATCGGTTACCAAACAGGCACAGGTGTCATGATTGGTCTTCCTTTTCAGGAGATTGAGCAACTTGCTAATGATTTATTATTCTTTAAAGCCATGAATATTGACATGGTTGGGATGGGACCATTTATTGAACACACCGAAACCCCATTATATCAGCATAAAGATAAACTTTGGTCATTGCAGAGACGTTTTGATGTTTCCTTGAACATGATTGCGGCACTGCGTTTGTTAATGCCTAATATTAATATTGCTGCTGCAACTGCTCTTCAGGCCATTGATCCAATGGGCAGGGAAAAAGCCCTTCGCTATGGTGCGAATGTTATTATGCCAAATATTACTCCAACACTTCATCGAAAGGATTATACCTTGTATGAGAATAAACCTTGTACCGATGAAGGCGCTGAGGACTGTTCAAATTGCTTAAGCATAAGGGTTGAAATGGCCGGACGAAAGGTTGGATTAGATGAATGGGGCGATTCCAAACATTATTTTAATCGCACTTCTGGCAAACAATAATGCCTACCTTTCAGTTATCTATTGAAACATTATTACCGTGAATCAACCAAAAAACCACATACTCGTCATTTTTGGTGCATCAGGCGACTTAACCTATCGCAAACTTGTACCTGCGGTTTATGATCTTTTTGATCAAAACCTTTTACCTGAAAACTTTGCTATTCTTGGTCTGGGCCGTACCGAGCTTGAAAATGATGCCTTTCGGAGCAAGATGAAAGAAGGCATTGAGCAGTTTGCCATGAACAAGGTTAAGGACGAAAAGCACTTACAAACCTACTTGGAGAAATTGCATTATTTTTCGTTTGACACCAAATCGCCGGATGAATATACCTTACTAAAGGGTCAACTCCGCGAATTGGATGAACAATATAATACCAATAGTAATTTCATTTTTTACATGGCTACACCGCCCAGTATGTATGAAATTATTCCTGAGCAATTGGCTGCTCAAGGCTTAAGTGATGAAAAAACAGGTTTTAAACGTCTTATTGTTGAGAAACCTTTTGGATATGATTTGGCGACAGCTAAAAAATTAAACAAAGAATTACTTCAGTACTTTAAAGAGGAACAGATCTACCGAATAGATCATTACCTGGGAAAAGAAACAGTTCAAAACCTTCTGGTTACACGCTTTTCCAATGGGATATTCGAACCGCTATGGAATCGCAACTACATTCATCATGTTGAAATAACCGGGGCTGAAAATATTGGTGTAGGAAACAGAGGTGGTTATTACGAAGGATCAGGTGCCATGCGAGATATGATTCAAAATCATCTACTTCTTTTGGCCGGGCTTGTTGCTATGGAACCTCCTGCTTTAATCGACTCGACAAACATCCGTAATGAGATAGCTAAAGTGTTTCATTCATTACGGCCAATTGATGAGAAAGATGTCGCAAAATATACCATTCGAGGTCAATATACGGCTTCAAAGATAAAAGGTGAGGATGTAAAAGGTTACCGCGAAGAACAAGGTGTTGATCCAAATTCTCGCACAGAGACTTTTGTGGCGATGAAACTTTTTATTGACAACTGGCGATGGGCTGATGTTCCTTTTTATATCCGAAGTGGCAAAATGCTCCCTACCAGAGTAACTGAAATCGTAATTCATTTTAAGGCGACACCACATCACCTATTTGCTGATAATGAAAGCATTTGTAAAAACTACAACCAATTGGTAATTCGTATTCAACCTGATGAGGGAGTACTCTTGAAGTTTGGAATGAAAGTACCTGGTGCCGGTTTCAATGTGCAAAATGTCAATATGGATTTCCACTATAGCGAGCTATCCGACACCTACCTGCCAAGTGCCTACGAGCGCTTGCTTTTGGACTGTATGATGGGCGACGGAACTTTATATCACAGAGGAGATGCAGTAGAGGCGGCCTGGAAATTTGTTGATCCAATTTTGAACGCCTGGAAAAACGACAATAGTATTCCTGTACATGGCTATCCGGCTGGATCTTGGGGACCGGACGTTTCCGATGACCTAATTGAGGAAGATGATATCGCCTGGAGATACCCTTGTAAAAATCTGTCAGACGACGGAAATTACTGCGAATTATAAATGATCCATGTTAAGGATATAGTCGACCACTCTTGAGAATTGCAAGTTGAAGATGGAATATAGAAGATTTGGTAAAACCAATAAGCAAATTAGTGCAATTACTTTGGGCGGCATGCGATTTAAGCATTGCTGGGATGAACCCAAAAATGAAATTCCTCCAGCAACACAAGAGCATTGCAACCAGATGGTGGATTTAGCCATTAAAAATGGCATCAATCATTTTGAAACTGCTTATGGCTATGTTAAAAGCGAAAAGGTTTTTGGACGTACTTTAAATGAAGAACTTAAAATTGATCGCTCTTCATATTACTTAATGACCAAGGGCAACCCAAAGACAGCTGATGAAACCCGAAAACTTGTAGAAGAGCAACTTAAAACGCTTCAAACCGACTATATCGATTTTTATGCATGGCATGGCATTAACAACAACGAACTGTTAAAAAGCGCATGTCAATCTGGTGGAGCCATTGAAGAACTTCATCGTTTGAAAGAAGAAGGAGTAATCAAACATATTGGCTTTAGCACTCATGGCCCATTAGAAACAATACAAGATACGATTTCAACCGATTTGTTTGAGTTCGTTAATCTGCATTATTATTACTTCTACCAAAGAAATAAGGCGGCCGTTGATTTGGCACAACAAAACGACTTGGGTGTTTTTATAATATCACCCAACGATAAGGGCGGTCAATTATATAAAGCTCCGGATAAAATCAAAAAGGCCATACCTCACGCTACCCCAATTCAATGGAATGCACGATTTTGCTTAAGCCACCCGGGTATTCATACCTTATCATTTGGCATGACTGAGGAAGCTCATCTTGATGAGATGAATGGAATTTTTCCGAGCGATGGTCAATATCTGCAGAAAGATCTTGAATCCAAAAATCAACTGGATGAAATGGTTTTTGAAGATGAATTTGCGGCTATTGATGCCTATAATTTAAAAAACGAGACGTCTGATTTGGACCTTCCATTACTTCTACACTGGCGTAAACTCTGGAAATGTTATGACATGCTTGATTTTGCAAAGTACAGATATAAGGAGCTCAAAACACCTAATCATTGGGTACCCGGCGCTTTCGCCACCAATAAAGAAATCAGCAAACTTGATTGTTCAAAGATCCCACAAAACCTACCCTTAAAGGAATTATTAAGTGAGCTTCATGAAGCTTTGTATCAGGCTCCGATGGAAAAGCCCAATATTGACCCAAAGAATTTAAAGCTGGTAAAATAGTTGGACTATTCTTTTCGTTTATGCAACAAAAAAATACTCCAACTTTAAATAAGCCGGAGTAATTCAATATTCTTTTTACAATCTGTAATATCTGGTTTATTTTGGTACACCTAGTTTCGTTAGGATATCTGTCATTAAGCACCACTTAGTTAAAGACGATTGTACTAAATTCACTCCAACAAAACCTGCCAGATATAACCAATTAATATTTACACTTATTGCCAATATCACACTCACAAGTACCATGGCACCAGCTACTGCTCTAACAATTCTTTCCTGCATAACTATTCCATTTTAAGATGATTTTTTTTATAAGTATTCCTTCTGTTACTATGAAAGGCATTACACACTCTCAGCAATATCAATAACATATGCATTAATTTCACAATGAGGAACTTCAGCCTTACATTGCAGTAATTTTTCCAGCAAACTACTTGCCTGGGTGTCGCCCACAAATGCAAGGAATGCAATGTTGTTTACGCCCATTGTTCCTTTACCAAACCAATTCCCTAGTCTGTGTTGATTTTGGAGCTTGCGCATACCTTTCATTTCAAACTCGTTATAATACGACACTTGCTGTTCACTAAAAAACTCCTGCAAGTGCTCTCTTAATTCAGCTACCGTAATGGCTATTAATAGTTTCATATATAAGTTCTTTTTGCTCAATCCCGCACTTCAAATTAAAGCACGGGATGTTTTTATTTGTTCTGGTTATTATCGTTTTGTTCCTTTTCCTCACTTTTATTTTCAGTGTTAATTATCAATGGTTCTGGTACCACTACTTTTTGCTCATATTTCTTTCTCTCAGTCATAAAAAAGATCAATGGTACAATTACCAGGGTTAAAACAGTTGAGGCGATTGTACCACCCATTAAAGAAATGGCCAATCCTTGAAATATTGGATCAAATAAAATCACTACTGCCCCAATAACAACCGTTCCCGCAGTTAACAAAATAGGTATGGTACGTACAGCTCCAGCTTCTATTACAGCTTCACGAAGGGGCACTCCTTCATCGAGACGTATATTGACAAAATCGATAAGCAATATAGAATTCCGGACCATAATCCCTGCCAGAGCGATCATTCCAATCATAGAAGTTGCAGTAAAAAAGGCATTTAACATCCAATGCCCCAACACAATTCCCACCAAGGATAAGGGAATAGCTACCATCATCACAAACGGTACTTTAAGGTTTTGAAACCATCCCACTATCAACATATAGATAATGACTAAAACCACAGCAAAAGCAGTTCCTAAATCACGAAACACTTCATAGGTAATTTGCCATTCTCCATCCCACTTTAATCCAAAGTTGCTCTCGTTAAAAGGTTGACCGTTATAGAATTCTTCAATGTTATATCCCTCAGGCAATTTAATTTCATCCATACGCTCACTCATATCCAAAATAGCGTACACAGGGCTCTCCAGCGTTCCCGCAACATCAGCCGTTACATAAACTACTTGCTTCTGGTTTTTACGGAAGATACTTTTTTCCTTCACTACATCTACAACATCCACCATGTCGCCAACTACATGCATCTGTCCATTCTGAGACATCAGACTGATGTTTTTAAGGTCATCAAGACTAGCTCTATTTTCTTCGGCTAAACGGAGAGTAATTCCCACCTGCCCATGATCTTTTTCTGCATAGATCTGCGAAACAGTTGCCCCTCGAAGAGCCATATTTAAAGCTTGAATAATCTGTTGTGGAGCTACTCCAGACAACATTGCTTTTTCCTTATCCACATTAAATCGATATTCCAATTGATCATCTTCCATCATCCAATCAATATCAACAACACTTTCTGTGGTAGCAAACAAATCTTTTACCTGCGCAGCAACATTTTTCTGCGCCTCATAATCAGGCCCATAAATTTCAGCAACAAGAGTTGACATCACAGGAGGCCCTGGAGGAACTTCCACCACCTTTACATTGGCATTGAATTTCTCACCTATTTCCTGTAAGCCCGGTCTAAGTTCTTTTGCTATATCATGCGATTGCAAATCACGTTCTTTTTTCGATACCAGATTCACCTGGATATCCGCCACATTTGAACCCCTTCGTAAATCATAATGTCGAACTAAACCATTAAAATTAATTGGAGCCGAGGTACCGACATAGGTTTGATAGTTAGTTACCAAATCATGATTACGAAGATAGGCTGCTAATTCCTTTGTAACATTTGCTGTTTCTTCTAAAGTTGTTCCCTCCGGCATATCAATAACAACCTGAAATTCATTCTTATTATCGAATGGAAGAATCTTTACCGTAACAACTTTAAACAAAAACAAACTTGCCGACCCGAATAACAATACGGTAACTCCGATAATAAATACCCATCGCTTCATTGGGCTTTCTATCATCGGACGCATTGTTTTATCATACATTTTATAAATCAATGTCTTCTCAAGCGAATAATCTTTGTCTTCATCCTTTTTATCATCATGTTTCAACAAGCGATAAGCCAACCATGGCGTAATCATCAAGGCAACAAGTAAAGAAAAGATCATGGCTATCGATGCCCCAATTGGCATCGGACTCATATATGGCCCCATCATTCCGGAAACAAATACCATTGGAATTACAGCAGCTATTACTGTAAATGTGGCCAAAATGGTTGGATTACCTACCTCATCAATTGAACGCAGAGCAGCTTGCCAGAAAGGCAATTGCTTCATCTTAAAATGGCGGTGCATATTTTCAGCAATGATAATGGAGTCATCTACCACAATACCAGTTACGAAAACCAAAGCAAAAAGCGTAATTCGATTTAAGGTGTAATCGAGGAAATAATAGCTAAACATGGTTAAGGCAAAAGTGATGGGTACAGAAATAAACACGACCAAACCACCGCGCCAGCCCATTGCCAGCATCACTACAAATGTTACAGCAATAATGGCACCTAATAAGTGCATTAAAAGCTCACCTACCTTTTCTGAAGCTGTTTCTCCATAATTACGGGTAACTTCCACATTAATATCACCAGGAATCAGATCTTGCCTTAGAATCTCCACCTTCTCATTAATGAGCTCAGCTAAACGCATGGCATCAGCACCTCGTCGCTTAGCAACTGAAATAGTTACGGCCGAATATTCACTTTTAAAACTTTCTTTTTGTTCACTGGCCTTTCCGTAACCAAACGCAACATAAGAATCCGGAATGGCAGGACCATCGTCAACCTTTGCGACCTGATGTAAATAAACAGGTGAGTTCTGATGAATCCCAATAATAAGGTTAGATACTTCTTCTGCTGATTCGAAAAACTTACCGGTCCGAACCACATATTCTTTATTGTTTTGATTAAAACTGCCTGAAGAAACCTGATGGTTTGCTGCCTGCAGTTGCTGAGTAATTATTAAAGGATCAACCTTAAACGCAGTCATCTTATCACGATCAAGAATAACCTGTATTTCACGATTTCGACCACCAATAACTTTTGTTTCCGATACGTCAGTTATTTTTTCGATTTCAGAAGTTAACTCCTGAGCCACACGCTTTAATTGATAATCACTATAATTCTCACTCCATAAAGTCAGTCCCATCACTGGAACATCATCAATCGAACGGGTTTTTACCAGAGGAAGTGTAACCCCTGCTGGCATCTGATCCATGTTTTTAATTATCTCGTTGTACAGCTTAACAAGGCTACGTTCAATATCTTCACCTACATAAAACTGCACAATTAACATGGCTTGTTCAGATAAGGATTGAGAATAAACATATTCCACACCCTTAACATTAGAAATAACTTTCTCTATAGGAGTCACTATTTTAGATTCTATTTCCTTTGGGCTTGCTCCCGGGTAGCCAATAAAGATATCAGCGATGGGAACGTCAATCTGAGGTTCTTCCTCACGCGGTGTCAGGTAAGAACTATAAACACCAATGATCATAAATACGACCATTAAAAGAGGTGTTAGTTTTGATTTTATAAACATACGGGCCAGTGTTCCCGCAAATCCAGTTTTCATATTTAATTATTTACTGTCGAAGCATAAAACTTCTATGATTTACCAACTAGGGATACTAGTTCAACTCTAATTTAGCGCCTTCAAACAAACGTCCTTCTGCCGAAGAAATAACAACACTACCTGCATTCAAGCCTGAAAGAACTTCAATTCTGTCTCCGTACGAACGTCCTAAACGAACCCATCGTAACAAAGCATTATTTGATTGACTAACAGCCCATACTCCTTTTAACTGGCCACGTTCAACAATCATGGATTTTCGCAACAATAGCTTTTGCTCCTCTCCCTTGAGATGATCAACATGAGCAAAAACACCACTTCTGATTAGTTCTTTTTGTTGCTCACTTGGTTGCAAGTTTATACTTGCATCAAATTGCGAACCTGAAAAACGACTTGAAGGACTTATCCTTGATATGGTACCAGTGATTATTTCTTCACAAGCATCAATGCGAACTTCTACCTTATCACCTTTCTCTACTCTGGAAATCTCCGATTCAGGAATTCTTGCATTCACTTCAAACAAACCCGGAGCTTCAATTGCCATTAAGGGCATACCAGGATTAGCCATATCTCCATTATCAACAAACTTCTGTGTAATAACACCTGCATAAGGTGCACGAATATTTGCATATGTCAACATTTCAGTCACTTCTTCCTTAGCCTTTTGGGCAACCTCCAATTGCGCTTTAGTCATTTCAAAATGGACAATAATATCATCCAATTCTTTTTGCGTTGCACTTTTTGAATCAAATAATGACTGTATACGTTTGTAGTTATCCTCAGCATGTTTAAATGCCGCTTTGGCTTGAATAATATTAGCCTCAACTTGCTTTTGTTTAGCTTGAATATCTTTGCTCCTAATCGATAACAACAGCTGTCCTTTAGACACTACATCACCTTCGAGAACATATACCTTGCTGATTTGCCCCATAATACGGGTACTTAAGGTAGATTGATTAACTGAAGCGACAGTACCTGTAAACTGTACCTTTTGTGGCACATTCATCAAGCTGATGACTTCTGACATTGCTTTTATAGCTTGTTTTCCCTGGGTTTGATCTGTATCCTTACTTCCACATGCCTGAATTAAAAGGGCAAGTAACAACAATACAATTGATTTAATTGAATTCATATAATGAGTTTTATAATTTCTTAATTTTTCGAATCAGAAACTGATCCTTCCAATTCTGATTCCGACACTAACATTTGATATTTAAAAACGGCCATATTGTAATTATAGATTGCATATAATTGCTTAAGCACGCTCTCTTCTGACTTAGTTTCAGCCATTAATAAATCTGATGTTCGCTCAAGTCCTTTGTCGTATCTATTCGCCCTTATCCTTAACGATTCTTTGGCATGTTCAGAAGCCAATCTATAGGTCAGCAGTTGACTTTCGGCAAGAGCTATTGAGCGCATAGCTTGAGAAAGTTCCATTGTGCCTTTATCAACATATTCCTGATAAGATATTTGCGCTTTATTATAATTGGCCTTAGAATGTTTGTATTTACCTAGATTTTTGCCACCATTAAAAATTCGCCATTGCAGTTTTATACCCA
The DNA here is from genome assembly GCA_947503525.1 of uncultured Carboxylicivirga sp. Taxonomy (GTDB): domain Bacteria; phylum Bacteroidota; class Bacteroidia; order Bacteroidales; family Marinilabiliaceae; genus Carboxylicivirga. The sequence goes on from CANNEA010000004.1 coordinate 229,499, forward strand.
GCATATAGCTATTTGCACCGAAGCTTGCAAAATCAGAGTCATACAAATTATATGATCCAAAAGCATTGATACGTGGGGCAAATTTCATTAAATCACTTTTCGACATTTGATGATGGGCATCAATACCATGTTGCATGGCCAGCACATCTGAACGTTTATAAATATTAGTCGATGTATTGAATGAAAATGAAACCTGCGTAATTGAGTCCGCTATTTGAGATTCATCAGTTAAAGGTCGCCCAATCAAAAAATTTAAAGATTCTTGCACAGTTTTTACCTGATTTTTGGCCTCTTGAAGCATAGCATCCTGCTCGTATTGACGAACCTTAATGGCCATTACATCAGCATCTTTTAAATAGCCTTGCTCATAATTGTCTTCAGCCATTTTTAAATATGAACTTGTGGTTTCCTGCGCCTTTTTTAACACACGAACTTTGTTTATTGCTAACTGCAAAGCATAATAAGTTTGCTTGGCCATATAACTTACATATTCTCGAGTATATTCCGTTTTTAATTGCGTTGCCTTGAACTGACTACTTGCAGCACTCTTCCCCATCCATGCATCAATATTGATTAGTGGTTGTTCAAGCGTAAGCTGAGTAGTAAAATGAGACGTTTGCCCTGGTGAATTCAAAATATTAGGATCAAAATCGGCCATTGTAACAGTTTGCTGCTGCAACTTAAATCCAAATGCATACAAAGGATCATCTGAAACTGCATACCCACTTGACACCTCCAACGATGGTAAAAAAGCAGCATTAGCCTGCTGATTATTTGCTTTGGCTGCATCCTCTTCAGCATTAGCTTTTAATATCTCGGTATTATTCTCAGAAGCCAATTTCAGCACCTCACTTAGGGTTAACATTTTTGAAGAATCGCCATCCTGAGCCCAACTTGAAACATGAACTCCAAGAAGAAAAATAACGAATAGCTTGGTAATAATAATTTTGTACATTTTAATTCTATTTCTGTTTTCGCAGGCAAACTTATATGTATTTTTTTATATATCCAACTTTCTAGATATTTGCATATGTCACATATCGCCCTATGCATTTATTTATCTGATATTTAGATATAGCATATTTTTTTATCTTTTTTTCTTTTTCTCCATTATAAGTCCACAACACACTTCAAAAAAAATCGTCTTATCAATGCAATGTTCATTTCCTACCAAACATATCCTCAACTAAAGCAAGCTTCTTTTTGATTCTTTTCAATCATGACATTAGCAATTCCTAATACCAATATTATTAGTGAAAATATGAACATCAGAGTAGTCATAATTGTATAAGTATAGTATACTTTTCAACTTAACTCATTAGGCAATTCAAATATGAACATCAAAACATTTAATAATAAAATAGCTCTGTCACATTACTTTGGTGATTTCTTAAAACAACTATCTCTGGAAAAAAAAGGGGTAAATATTGCTTTATCTGGAGGAAGCACACCTAAAGCTATTTTTGGAGTTTTATCGCATGAATATAAAAATCAGATAGATTGGAGTAATATTAATTTCTACTGGGGTGATGAACGCTGTGTTGCACCTACCCATCATGAGAGTAATTTTGGAATGACTCGGGAACACTTATTTGATCACGTTGGGACAAAAGCGGATAATATCCACAGAGTAAAAGGAGAATTAAAACCTGAACAGGCATTGGAAGATTATATTAATACAATTAATGAAAATGTACCCTTAAAAAATGGACTACCCTACTTTGATCTTATGATTCTTGGTATGGGAGATGACGGGCATACAGCATCTATATTTCCATATCAGATGGATTTATGGAATAGTCAAAACATCTGTGAAATAGCGCAACATCCAGCCAGTGGTCAAAACCGACTTACATTAACGGGTAAAGTGATAAATAATTCAGAGAATATCTTCTTTTTAGTTACCGGCGCAAATAAAGCTGAAAAGGTAGATGAAATCATTAACCAAAAAGGTAATTACAAGAATTATCCTGCAGCATTAGTAAGCCCAGGCAAAACAACATGGCTCATGGACGCAGATGCCTCATCCAAACTTTGAAATCAATTTTTTGATCTAAAATAGGCTTAGGTCTGACTTTCCTCCTTTTTTTGTGTAAATTGTAGGAAATCTATTCCTAATTTATGACAGGTTTAAAACCCACCATACTGCTCGTTGATGATTCTGATGTCAATTTAGAAATCTTAAAAGACTCATTATCTAAATACAAGCTTTTTACGGCCATGGAAGGTGATTCTGCTCTGGAGCTAGCATTTTCCAGAGACAAACCTGACTTAATTTTACTCGACATTATTATGCCTGGTCTGGATGGGTATGAAGTGTGCCAATACATTAAAACAAATGAGCTAACAAAGGATATTCCGGTAATATTTATTACTGGTCAGAATGATCCGGATAGTATTATAAAAGGATTTGAGGCTGGTGCAGTGGATTTTATCACAAAACCATTTAACATTCACGAACTCAAGGCAAGAGTTAAAACTCAGCTCACCATAAAAATGGCCAGAGATCAGAACAAGCGACTGATTCAAAAGATCGAAGCCATCAATAAGAAATTGACCGATAGCATTAATTATGCGAAGAAAATTCAGAACGCAAGTCTACCAAAAAAAATCGATATGGATTTGCTACTTCCGGAACACTTCGTTATGCTTAGGCCAAGAGATATTGTAAGTGGTGACTTTTATTGGTTAAGCCAAGTAGATGATAAAGTCATTCTGATAGCTGCAGATTGCACTGGGCATGGTGTACCTGGAGCTATTATGAGCATGTTTGGAATTGCATACCTGCATGAAATTATTAATGATCATGGAGAAACAGAACCTGCTAAAATATTAGATCGCTTACGGGAAATTGTAATTCAATCGCTCCAGCAAGATGAAGAAAGTGAGATTAAGGATGGTATGGACATTAGTATAGTTACCATTGATAAGAATAAACAAGAGTTGCAATTTGCCGGTGCCTTTAACCCTATAGTAGTTATACGTAACAAATTTCTTAATATTTATCCGGCTGATCACATGCCCGTATCCTATGGTGAAGTGAACCGCTCATTCCGTAATCATACCATTCAATATCAAAACGGAGATTGTTTATATATGTATTCCGATGGTTATGCCTCTCAATTTGGCGGTCCAAGAGATAAGAAACTTATGCAAAAAGGGTTTAGACAACTTATTCTTGATAATCATCATCATTCGATGCCTAATCAAAAGCAGAATTTTGAGACTTTCTTTGATGAATGGAAAGGAACAAATGAGCAAATTGATGATGTATTACTTATTGGATTAAGATTATAAACCACTACATATCTACCACTTACACACCAACCTACCATTTTATTTAAATTTGAATAGGGGTATATCGGTTTAAGACTTGTCCTTTACACGACAACATCAATAATAAACAATTAAACCTATATACCATGAAAACAAAACAGCGATTTTCCATAACAATCAGCCGAACTTTCTTACTGATTTTAGTAGCCTTCTTTTTTGCTGCCAATGCATCCGCCGGCAACAGTATTTTTAAAAAGAAAGCTCAGATAGACACGCTCTCATTTAAACTCGTTAAAGGATTTGTTGTAGACTCAGACAATGGTTCTCCTCTTATTTTTGCCAATCTAGCAATTGAAGGCACAAACATTGCAACCGTAACCAACTCTGAAGGTGGATTTAGTCTTAAAATCCCTAAGGATATGACAAGTAAGAATCTGCTTGTATCCTATATAGGTTACAAACGTTCAACACTCCCCATCACTAAATTAAAGACTGATAAAAATAAGATTAAGTTGGAACTGTTAACCGTTTCTCTTGACGCGATAAATGTATTCCCAAAAGATCCCTACTTACTCATACAAGCTGTACTTAACAGGCGTAATGAGAACTATGTGCAAGATGAAAGCTTAATGACCGCCTTTTATCGTGAAACAATTAAAAACAGACGTAAGTATGCATCTTTATCGGAAGCAGTAGTAGAAGTTTACAAACATGCTTACATGAATGACAGAAGCGACGTGGTTCGTTTAATGAAAGGCAGAAAAAGTGCAGATTACTCTAAATTAGATACCTTATTATTCAAACTTCAGGGTGGTCCGTATTCAACCTTGATGCTGGATATAATGAAAAATCCGTACATGATATTAAATGAAGAAGGACTGTCAGATTATACCTTCAAAATTGCAAATGTAACACGCCAGGATGATCGTCTACTTTATGTTTTGGAATTTAAACAGCATGAATGGATTGAAGATCCTTTATTCTATGGCAAACTATATATCGACTCAGAAAACCTTGCTATTATCAATGCCACTTACAATGTAAACACTGAGGATAAAGCCGCTGTTGGTCGTATGTTTATTAAACGTAAGCCTTCCGGAGCTGATGTTTACCCAACCGAAGCCAGCTATTTGGTATCTTATAGAGAAAAAGATGGTAAATGGATTTATGGTTACTCAAGAGGTCAGATAACTTTTAAAGTAAAATGGAAGAAGCGTTTATTTAACTCTGTGTTCCACACTGGAATTGAAATGGCTGTAACAGATTGGAAAGCAACTGATACTAAACCATTCAGAGGCTCTGACAGAATGAAAATGAATGTAGTAATGTCAGATGCTCATTTAGGTTTTGCTGATGAAAATTTCTGGGGTGAATATAATGTAATAGAACCTGAAAAATCAATTGAATCAGCGATCAAAAAGATTCAGAAGAACCTTAACAAAATAGAAAACTAAAATATTCCCTACCACAGTTAATAGTGATAATTAAACTTTCGGCCAGACTCAATGAGTCTGGCCTTTTTGTATAGCAATACGCTCGTTAAGCTTTCGTATTTCGCGCATAAGAAAAAACGAAGTTATAATGGCTGATAGTGTATCTGAAATAGGCCCGGCCATCCATACTCCATCTAATCCTAAATAATTGGGAAGGATTAAAAGAATCGGCATCAGTATAATTACCTGACGCAACAGTGAGATTAAAGTTGCCAGTCCGGCTTTCCCGGTTGATTGAAAATAATTACCCGTAATAACCTGAAAGCCTACAAGTGGCAAGGCTAATAAGAATATCCTTAAGCCTCTCACTCCTATCTCTAACAAATCTGCATCCTTAGAATTAAACATTTTAATAATTGTACGAGGGAACAATTCTCCCAACAAGAATCCTATTACAGAAATTACAGTTGCTGCAATTAAACTAATTACTAAAGTTTGCTTAACACGTTTAAAATCCTTGGCTCCATAATTAAAACTAATAATTGGCTGCGAAGCCATATTAATGGCAATAATTGTCATTACCAGAAGCATGGCAATACTCATAACAATTCCCATAGCTCCAACTGCTATATCACCACCATGCTTAATTAATTGAACGTTAAAGGTTCCGAACACTAAACTTGAGGCCATCTGCATTGAAAATGGGGCGAAACCAATTGTCACAATATACCAGGCGATATCTTTTCTCACCTTAAAATTTCGCATCCTAAGCCGTATCAAGGAACGTTTACTACGAAAATGCGCAATGACCCAAATGCATAAAACCAACTGAGATAAAACTGTAGCATATGCAGCACCCTTCACTCCCATGTTTAATCCAAAAATAAAGATGGGATCTAATACAGTATTGAGTCCGGCACTTATTAACATCGAATACATAGCCACACGCGCACTTCCTTCTGATCGAATAAGATTATTCAGTGAATACCCAACAATATGAAATATCGATCCTGCAAGAATAATATCAAGATAATCATTCGCGTAAGAATAGGTCTCATTATTGACACCAAAGAAAGTAAGTAAGGGATCCTTTATCGTATAACCAACCAGCATAATAGCAATAGAGACAACTACCATCAATACAAAAGAATTTCCCAATACTTTTTCTGCCCGATCAAAGTCTTTTTTACCCAAATTAAAAGAAACACGTACTCCTGCTCCCACACCTATAAGCATTCCAAAAGCCATCATGATAACCATTATTGGAAATATTGCGCTAAGTCCGGATAAGGCAAGTGCACCTACGCCCTGACCAATAAAAATTCGATCAACAATATTGTATAAAGAATTAACAATAACACCGGCAAATGCTGGCATAAAATACTTAAACAGCAGCTTGGGAATGCTCTTGTGCTCTAATTCTCTTACATTGCTTTCTGCCATTTAAATGAACTTTTGAGCCACAAAGCTAGTAAAAGCGACCAAACTCAGGACTTGAATTAAGGATTTAATATTTATTAATATTCCATACTATATTGACAATTCACTTGCTATCATACAACTACAATATAAATTTGAATTTTAGCTGATAACACTGTCCATTTTTTTTCAAATACTTTTGATCAATTAAGCTGAATGATTATCTTTGCAACGCTTTTGAAAAAAGGCATTAAAGGATGGTCCAGTAGCTCAGTTGGATAGAGCAATAGCCTTCTAAGCTATGGGTCGTGGGTTCGAATCCCGCCTGGATCACTTTAAAGAACTATAAATCAACACAAAAGCGCTTAAAACTAATGTTTTAGGCGCTTTTTTTATTTTAACGAAAGTCAAAAAACTGCGTAAAATAAGGTATTAATCGAGACTAAATCGAGACCTATTGCCAAAATCTAAAAACAGGTCTCGGCAAAACACTATCTAGCTGATATTCTTTTATTTAATTTAGTTCAAAATGCACTATTTTAGGTTTTGTTTATTGGATAAACGTCTATATTTTTGAATATAGCGAGACCTATTTTGAATCCATAGCACATTTTGAACCTAAAACATTTAAGATATGCGATTAATAACAAATTTTCTTTTAAAGAAATCTAAACTAAAAAAAAATGGCACTTGCCCCATTTACATTAGATGTATTCTTGACTCTAAGCGTATTGAACTCTCAACTGGAGTATACGTTGATGAAAACTGTTGGGATAATATTGCTCAGCAAATAGTCCCACCTTCTAGAAATGCCAAACTTTTTAATAAAAAGCTCAATAGTTTTGTTACTAAAGTTCATGACACATACTATCAATTAGAAGCCTTAGGGAATGACTTTGACATTTACTCAATTAAAGATCAAATAACTAACAAACCAAAACACCACTTAATTTCAATATTCAGAACAACCATCAGTAACATTGAACAAAGGGTTGGCCATGACTATGCCTATGGGACGTTCAAACACTACAAGACTATATATGGAAGATTAAAAGAGTTCGTTGAAAATAGGTATAATAAAACAGATATACCGATAGTTCAGGTGGACTTCAAATTCCTTAGCTTATTTGATTCATACCTAAGGATTACCCATAATGTAGGACCAAATACCGTTACACATTACCACAAAAAACTAAAGAAAGTTTTAAATGATTGTCTAGCTATGGGATATATTGAAATAAATCCTTACATGAAATTCAGAGTTAAACAGCACCATCCAAATAGAGATTACCTAAGTATAGAAGAGCTAAAACGAATTGAAGAAAAAGAAATTTTATTGGATCGAATATCTACTGTTCGTGACATATTTGTTTTTGCTTGTTATACCGGGTTATCATATTCCGACATCAAACAACTATCACAATCACACATCATTCATATTGATAGTAATGAAACTTGGATATCGATTGATCGAGTTAAAACATCAAACCGTTGCAGAATCCCATTACTTCCTAAAGCTAAAACAATACTAGATAAATATGCTAATCACCCTAAATGTATCAACTCTTTCAAATTGCTGCCTACCAACTCTAACCAAAGAATGAATTCTTATTTAAAAGAAATAGCTGACATATGTAAAATTAATAAAGACCTAACAATGCATGTTGCGAGACATACTTTTGCAACCACCATAACACTGACAAATGGTGTACCAATTGAAACTGTCTCGAAAATGCTTGGCCATAATTCTCTCAAGACAACACAGATATATGGCAAAATAGTTGATTCAAAGATTCGCAGCGATATGGCGAAGTTAAAAGAGATGTTTTAACGACCCATGCCTAGCCTGTACAAAACGATCAATACTTAGCATGTTGCTCCCGTTGATATAATTAAAATTGAATTTTTAGTATTTATTGTAAAGAATCAGTTTAATCGATTTATTGTCATTTTTTCTACATAAGAATACATTAGTATTTTTAAAGCTTAGGAAATTTAATTTTCTAAAATTCGGAGGCCTACCAACTTTCACTAAAGTTGGTGATTTTTTTATTCAGTTAACTCTTTAGATTATTAATATTAGTAAACCTGCCTTGGTTGATTCGGATTGATGAATTACAATAACCATAAGACTTAAAATCAAATGTTTATTTAATTTTTATTATCTAGACCTCTGATTTATTTCTAACTTTGTAGAGATAACTTTACTGTTTTCTAAAATTCAAATTACCTCGTCATTGGAAAGCTAATGACGAGGTATTTTTATCATCTATTCGTTTCGTGATTGGTTATCTCATTTATATAAATCCATTGCCATCATATGCTTTTCCAAGGCTTTTCTGCAGTCCCTAAGTAATCTAAAGCAGCCCTTAAACACCTCCTTATCTTCTGTGCTGAGAATATATGTGTTATAGGCATTAAGTTTATGAGCGATCTGATTGAAGTTAGTCCCAATCTATGTCAGATCATAGTCCAGAGTTCGAAAGACAAAAACAAATTCTTCACTCACTTCAACCTGATTCTTAAGTCGCTTCTTAAGTAGTCGCTGCCTGACAAATTCACTTAAAGAACAGATCCGCTCAGAATGATAAGTCTCCATTATTTTGCGTCTTCCTTCAGCTGTTATGTAAACTTTCAATTGGATATTACGCTTGTCTTTATCATCTAATTTTGGTCGTATCTCAACTCATTTTTTTGATACCCCCGGAGGGCAAGGCCAAAGGTTTTTTAGGTACTAAAAAACACATCTTGCATTCACTTCGTAGAAGTTTAGATTTCACTATTTTTTAAGGCAAAATTATCAATTCTTGGTTCCGTTTTTCCCAAGTTCATACCAACTTGGGTGAAATTATTTTTCTTGTAGCGCTTAGGTCTGATTTGACTTTATCAAACGACTCGATTCGCATTAAACTTGATTGGTTTTATTCTTTTTTGATAATAAATAAGCCATCTATGATGGTTTTGGTTTTTCCCAAGTTGGGCTTTTTTATTTCAAAGCAAAGGTTTTGAATTGTTTTGACTCCTCTAAAAGGCATAATGAAACATATTGCGGCATTTCTTTATCGCTTAAGCCACTTTTATTAAAAGGGAGGCGTAGGCTGCAAAAGGAAGCGGATATAAATAGCCGGCGCGCGAGCAAGGATTGATGGGTATTACCCCTTTGACAACAAAACTGATGTGCTTTTAAGGGCTTAAATAGTTTTAAGGTGTCGCTTAAAATAAATGTAAAAGCACATTTGTTTTGGTCATCATTTAATTGCAATGCGCATCAATGGCGGGTTTATGCCGAACGCTTTTGCACATCGCCGACCGACAATAGCTTTGCTAAAGCGTATAAGAAATGCGTGGCTAAAAAAACATGGTTTAATTGGCTATTAAAAGGGCATCTTTGGTGAAGAGGCGAGGACAAGCAAGGCTTGGCTGGCTCCGGGAAACTTGTCTTCGCCGATGATCCTGTGATGCCTTTATCGGGCAGGCCTTGCGCCTAAACGGCTTATTGGGAAAAGTTAAGCCTTCTAGAAGTGCTTTTCCCAATCGGCCGTGGGGATTTGTCTTAATGGGGGATTGATTCTTAGCCAATAAGAATCGTTGGAAAAGATGTATTTAAAGCTTGTTTGATCTAGATCAATAGATGTAGTGTAAGGTGAAGTTATTTTTGAATGGTGAAGTAAATTAGTTTAATAGCAGGCCTTCTGTATCTAATTTCTTATAGATGGGTGTATCCTTAAACTGCTTATGCCACTTATTTAAGGGATAGATATACAAGGTCAAGCTTTCGCCACTTTTCATTTCAACCTCATAACGGGCATTTTCATAGGCTTGCTCTGTATTCAAATCCACCTTTTGCAGTGTTAACACATAGATCTGCTTTTCCTCTCCGGCAGCTGAGTGCTTTGTATTTAGGAGGATGATCTCAGCCTTTGAATCAATGGATCCAATATGCTGCTTGATAAGCTCTGCTATGTCTGTTTTAGTCTTCATTCGCCGCAAATTTAAGCTTTATATCCGCTTGCATTCATTGTCTTTTATCAACGACATGCCGATCAAAACTGATCAAATTAAACATCTCACGCATTCTACTTCGTAAGCGATTGCCATACAAGCCTTCAGCTCTGAGGCTGATAAATTGGTGGTCAGGTGGGTCAGCATCTTTTTATTGACAAAATGATCATATCTACTGAGTAATATCTCGCCCATCACATTACATTCGTTACCAAAATAAAATACCGGACGATCGATACCAACATCATCAAAACAATACACAGCCGGCACATAACCTTGTTTGGTAAAGCGATAAAAGGAGGTGGTGTATTGACTTAGCAGCTGATAGCCTTGCCTGACAAAGGCAAAACAGACCTCTCGGGCTGAGCGAACAACATACTGTTTTTCCTTTGGGAAGAAGGTATTGATAAGTTGCATCAGGCTTGTTTTGCCGCACCCCACAGGGCCTGAAAGCAATATGCCTTTGTTTGGATTGAGGTCTTTCAGCTTCATATTTTCCTTATCGCCAATGGCGTAGATCAAGAGTTTATAAAGCAGTTCATGGTCTTTTTTATGGATCTTAAACTGATCCCCAAAACGTTTCTTACCTGCATGATCCAACCAGGATAAACAGGCCGGGAAACTATAGTTCATCCAGCCATTTTTCTCCCATCTTATGGGTTTACAGTGGCTCTCCATAATCTTTATCGTTTTTGTGGACAAATGGTTATCGCTTTGAGATCTGCTATACTTCTCAATGTTCAGTATCCAGTTCCTGGCTGCGGCTTTCCAATCCTTCATGGGACTCTTACCCCCTACTCTCCAGCCATTGGAGTCAAAATGATTCATAAAGCGTTCTGCTTCCAGTTCATCCTGATCTTTGCTGGCAAAATAGACTTTGAGTTCTTCAAGCTTTGGCTTGACAAAGCGTTTGGATGTTTTACTTTTAGTTTCATTTGAATTTTCATTTTCTGAAAGTGAAATGAGTTCTTTCTCGTGCGCGTGCTCTCTATTGTTTGTTATTTGTTTATTACTGTTTTTTAAGTTTATAATAGTTTTATAGTTATTATTTAAAGGAAATAATTCGCTTGTAGCAGTGCTATTATCACTGCTTATATCACTGCTTGTACCACTGCTAATAGCAGTGCTTATATCAGTGCTTGTATCAAAAGTGATAATAGTGACACTGGATAATCGATAGGCACTCTGTGAAGGTTGATAGCGCAGGTAGCCGATGGCATCCAGCTCTTTCATGGTTTTGATGAAGGTATTGACTGAGCCAATCTTTCCCTGCCTCATCAACTCATTTCGATCAAAATGGATCGGATTGATGAATTTTAGTTTATTCCACAGGTAAAAAAGGGCCAGATACAAACTGATGTGCCTGGGCACAATGCGGGCATCTTGTGCAAAAGAGTGCAAAACAGCGTTCATATGTTTGATGTAGTTCATGGTTTGAACTGCCCTATTGTTGCTTTATGCTCCTTGAGCATCTTTTGAATATCAGTGTATTCGTAAAAAATCATACCGCCTACTTTGGTGAAGGGCAATAGACCCTCATCACGAAGATTTTGGAGCTTTCCGGGTGAAATACCCAAAAGCTTTCTGACCTCGAAACTCTTGATCCATTTCTTGGGTGTGGAGCTATAGTTATCAGCAATGATGCGTACCAGGTCTTTTAAAAGGACTTCTTTGAATTCAACAAGGTCGAAAGTGGTGACAATTTGTTCGCGATAGAGCTTTTCTTGGCCATAATCGCGTTCTGATTTGAGTGCCATAATGTTTCGTTTTAATGAGAATTGGTTTATCCTCAAAGTTCAGAAGCGTTTTTCGAAAAAAATCCCAAGGTCTACCCAAGTTGGGGAAAATATTTTTATTTTAGTATTACAGATACTAATTTAACTTCAATAACATCTCGTGCATAATAGCCTTATTTACTTGATACAATGCCGATTACCATTATTAAAAGACAATCCAATTTAACCTCATAATATTTTGAATTTATCAAATACAAACTTATTTGATCTAAAAAATACCAATATTGTGATTTATAAAACTTTTAATCTTCTTTTTGTTTATTTTTTAACTCTTATCCATGAACTACCCTAGTTAGAAAGAATGTTATGCTCAATTTATAACGGAGATAAACGAATTTAAATCAACAATAACGCGATACGATGAGAATTTTGCTACATGTAAAGATTATTTATATCCTCGATTTAAAGTTTTTAAAATGATGATCGAGTATTATAAACATGAAAATGAGATATTTAAAAGTGGCCAGACTATTAAAGTTTGTAGTTCCATAACTCCCTGAAACCGATAGGCACGCATATTGAAGCAACAGAACTTATTTACTCAATTTCTTCAATTAAGTGAATTAATAATGGTGAAATAGATATTTATTATTTGGTTGAAATAATATGTTCTAGCATCGACTAACTTAACTTTGACATTTATCGCTCATTTATTAACATTAAGAATCGTAAGAAGAATCCAACAACCTTCTTGAATAAGATGAAAAAGGGATTAATGGTAATAATCATAATAAGTAAATTCACTCCTACTAGCCAATAAATCTGCAAGGGTGAATTGTCTCAATATAACTAAATAGCATTATCACCACCAACGACATCCGTAATTGTTTATAAGACCTTAAAACCTTTATAAAGCCACTCAAAAACTTAAACTAATATTCAGAACAACAATCGAATTAATTTCTAGAATAACTTCTACCCTTTATACTTACCTGGGCTAACACCAAACTTCTCCTTAAATAATTTCGAGAAATGGGTTCGACTTTTAAAGCCCGTCATTGCAAAAGCATCATTAACCGACATTTTCTCATCTGAAAGGAAATCAGCGGCTTTAGTAATACGATATTCTTTTAATAATTCAAATGGAGTGAAGTTGGTTATTGCTTTTACCTTTTGATAGAAATGGGTTCTATTTAAATATAGTGCTGAGGCTAACTGATCCACATCTAATTCCTGATTATCCAGGTTTTTAGCTAACTCTTCATATAACTTCTCCAGGAATACTTCATCCGAATTACTGCCTTTCTCAAGTGTTAGAGGAATATTTAATCGAAAACGTTCCCGTAATTGAATCCTGCTGCGCAGGCAAGCTTCTATACTTGATACCAGTAGCTGAATATCGAATGGTTTGGTTAAGTATTTGTCAGCACCTAACTCAGCTCCATGGATTTTATCATCAATTGAAGTACAAGCTGTGAGTAATATGATTGGAAGATGACTGGTCTTTATGTTGTTTTTTACACTTTTGCAAAGTTCAAAACCATTCATCTCGGGCATTAACACATCACTCACAATTATATCTGGCCATTCATGATCTAATGCTTTAAGACATTCTTTACCATTACTAAACGGCGTTACTACAAAAAATTGAGACAAAGCTTTGGATACAAATGAACGCATATCCGTATTATCCTCGACAAAGAATAAATGTGATTTAGCTAAAGACTCATCAGTTTTAAGATCCTTAGGTGTAATGATATCCTTAATGGTAGCTTTATCATTATGATCAGCTTTAAGTATCTGCTCCTCTATATGAGCGACTTCCATTGAAGTACTATTAACAATTACAGGTAATGTAAGGGTAATAGTTGTTCCTTTGCCCATATCACTTTCTGCTTTGATCTCACCATAGTGCATTTCCACAAGTCTTTTTGTAAAAGCTAAACCAATACCCGATCCTCCAATATATGGACTTTCCTGACTCCGTGATTGATAGAAACGATTAAAAACATATGGAAGATCTGATTTCTCAATCCCTCTTCCAGTATCAGTAATTGTAATAATCAATTGCTTTCCTTTTTGATGACAATCTACATTTATGGTATCCTTTTCCTGAGTATATTTAAAAGCATTATTTAAAATATTATTAAGTGCTTTTTCTAGTTTATCTTTATCAGCACTTATATAAACTTCTTTAGAACTAATTTTACATGCTAAAGATTTATTCTCGCTTTTCGCATAGAATTCAAAATCTGTCAGTAAATCCTGTAAAAACGTATTAAACTTAAATTGGGTATAATGCATCTTCAGTAACTCAGCGTCTGACTTTTGGAAATCTAAAACCTGATTAATAAGCTGAGTAATTTTTTTTGATTGCCTTTTAATTATACCAAGCTGCTCACCCAAATCATCTTGTGTATTATATTTATTTGTTAATGCCTCAATTGGTCCGGATATAAGCGTGATAGGTGTTTTAATTTCATGTGAGATATTAGCAAAGTATCTTAATTTGGCTTCATCAACATCTTTTTGTTTTGTTTTCTCCAGATGTTCAATTTCCAAATTATGTTTCAATTGAATCATTCTGAATCTAAACTTAACAACCATATAAATAATTGAAATTAAAATAACTATATAAATAATAATGGCCAATGGGGTTCGCCAAAATGGACTTGCAATATCTATATGAAGCACTTTCTCCTCTGTCCATTCATCAAGAGCATTTGAAGCACTAACCCTTAATTTGTACTTCCCCGGTGGAAGACTACTATAATTTACATATCTCTGATTCGAAGGCAAGGACACCCAGTCATTACTAATGGGTTCGAGTTTGTATTTGATAAAGTGGTTATTGGGATTAGAGTAATGCAATGAAACAATCTCGATAGATATCAGATCTTCATAATGCTTTAACGTAATTCTATCCTCCGATTGTATTGCATGATTCAAAATAACCCTGTTATTAATTGTATCACCTGGGTTTACAATGGTATTTAACACTCTTAATTCGCCAAAATCTAGTATAGGCAGAGGTTCACGTCTAATGTTCTCACTTGTATAGTGTATACATAGTCCTCCATATCCTCCAAATAATACAGCTCCATGTTTTAAGCGGGCTGAAGAAAAATTGTAAGCTTTAAAGGGAAGACCTTCTTCTACAGTAAAGCTCCTAAAATATTCCTTCTCATAATTAAATTGATTAAGCCCATTATTTGTTGAAACCCACAAATTGCCTTCTTCATCAACTTGAATAGCCTTAACTGCATGGTTCGACAAACCTTCTTTCTCGCTGTAAGACTTAAAATTAATTTGACCCTTCTCATCCTCAACACGGCATATACCTCCACCTTCTGTTCCTACCCATAATTCATTATTAGATAGCCTAACTATGGTTGTAACAAAGTTTCCAGAGATACTATTGGTCTCCAATTTGTTCTTTTTAAATTGCTCTAAGTTCTGTTCCTTTAATAGGATATTCGGATCATTTTCCATCCTAATTAAACCCTCTGCATCAGCTGCAAGCCATATATAATTACTCTTTGGATCCACAAATATCTTGCGCGCTACGGTAATGGGTGTTTCTTCGAAATGAGAGTGATTATTAAGAGACTCCACCATTTGTGCATCCATAGATTCATTAAGCTTTATTCGGTGAACACCACTTAAGCCGCCAATCCAAAGCTGGTTATATTGGTCAAGATCGAGAGTTCGTATTAAAACATTCAAAAATCGATTGCTCTTATTACCCAATACAAACTTGGCTCCTCTAATTCCTTTTCTAACTAAATATAAACCATTAAAACCTACTTGAATCCATATATGACCCAATTTATCCACGTGAACACTTCGAGCCATACGTTTAATATTTGCTCGCACAAAAAAAGGCAACTCTTCAAATTCTTGACTTTGGATATTATAACATGATAAACCTCCATTTTCTGTTACTATTAACACACGCGAATCATCATATTCCGCAAGGCTAATTACATTATTAGATTTTAAACCATATATATTTCCCTCTGCTTTAAGATGCCTGAAGGCACTTTCATGATTCGCGAAACGCAAGATACCTTGATTTTCAGTAGCTATCCAACTACCCATATGAGGCGTTGAAAGAATTGAATTAACTGTTAGCTGAGAATTGGTAGGTAAATATTGTTCATAAACAGGCCTGTCGGACAAGATTGATTTCCAACTGGCAAAACGTAATAAACCATTACGTTGAGTGGCCAGCCAAACCCTTCCAATATTGTCAATGGAGGCTGAACTGACTTTGAAGCCCTGAAGAGCTTCTTTAATAAGCGTGATTTCATACTGTTCTCCAGATTTTGACACTCTAAATAGGCTAACATTGGTATTATTATTTGTTAACCATAAAGAATCATTCAATTTAAGAATTGTGCCTCGATATAAAGGAGAATGATTAAATAGTTTGAAATATTCTCCTGTATGACAGTTAAACTGAAAAACGCCATGAGAATAGGAAAGTAAGATATTGTGATTATCTAATTCTTTTGCTTCAAAAAACAAAAATTTACGATCTGTCGCATTTAGTTCATCTGGTGAATCATATTGATTTGTAAGTTGGTAATCATAATTAAAAAGAAGTAGGCCATTACCTTCAGAAACTGCTATTATTCCATAATCAGGCATTTCTACAAAACTTCTAATAACTGGTCCTTTTTTGGTTTCTATTTTATTCTCATTAGTAAAAATGGTAACAAAATCGTTTTGCTCGTAATCGAACATACAAATACCGGCCCCAGTACCAATCCAAATATTGCCCTTTGAATCTTCGAATAGGGATCTAATTCTATTACTTAATAAAACCTGTTGATCTGATGTATTTTTATAGTTTGTGAATTCGTAGCCATTATATCTGTTTAAACCATCAAATGTTCCAACCCATACATACCCTTTAGAATCTTCCAGAATGGAAGTAGCACCAACATGAGTAAGTCCATCGGATAAAGAATAACTTTTATAAGGTTGAAAACTATTTGCTGAACTAACATAACTGGTGAAAGCTAACAAAAGTACACAAACGAATTTAAAGAATCTCCCAAACATTAATTTTGGATTTTTTAGGTTTTCTGACTCATTATAAAAATACACTTAAATGTCGAAAGTCCAATACAAACATGCTAAAGAAAACCTTAACAAAAATCAAAAAAAGGGAACCATATTTATATAGCTCCCTTCCTTGCACCTATTAAGATTCTTATGGCTGATTGCCTTTCCATCCTTGTTTAAATTGATTCAACAACTCATTAACCAGCATTTGATTTTCATCTGCCACATTAACTGTTTCATTTGGATCAACGCGATGGTCATACAGTTCGATGAAAATGGGTTCTTGTTCCGGATTGGTATAGTCCTTCCATACCACCAGCCGATAATCATCTGTTCGCATTCCATATCCCATTAATCGGTTTTCAAACAAATCCCTGTCCCATTTTTCCTTTTGTTGATCCTTAATATTCTCTTCAATCTCTTGAATAAGTGGACCAAAATAGGTTTCACGCATTCCTTCAGACAGAGGATTAGCTGCCCATTCGCGAAGAGCTGGATTAGGAAACTGACTGAATACGGCAGCCTTCCAATTCCTGTTTGGATCTTGCAACAAAGGAACAAATGAGGTCCCTTCCAGGTGAGTAGGCAAATTAACTTCGCTTAGTTCACATATGGAGGGGTACATATCAACCAATTCAACTAACGCTTTAGTACTTGTGCCTCGAACATTATCCGGAATATTAGGGGCAGAAACAATTAAAGGTACGCGAGTTGAAATCTCATAATTTGTAGCCTTACCCCAAATTCCCATATCCCCAAGGTGCCATCCATGATCACCCCATAAAACTATAATGGTATTTTCTATTTGTCCACTTTCTTCCAAAGCCTTTATCATCAAGCCTATTTGTGCATCAACATAACTCACGCAAGCCAGGTAACCGTGTAAAAGCGTTTGTGCTAAAGTATCAGGAATATTGCCTTGCTTAGGAATGCCTGCTCTGGCCCGAAGTTCAAAAGAAGGATGTAAACCCATTGCTGCTCCATTAACAGGTGCTTGCTGATGTTCTGCCAAAGGAATTTCGTCCCTTTCATACAAATCCCAATATTTTTTGGGAGCTATAAAATTTAAATGTGGCTTTTTAAATCCTAAGCCCAAGAAGAAGGGTTTATCCGGATTATTCTTCACCATTTCCTTAAGTGTAGCAATCGCGGCCAAGGTATTATAGCCATCTTCATAACTTGCATCCGGAACCTCAGCACATTCATAGGCTGGCCCTTGAGCCAAACCATTTCGTGGTGCATCCGGACCATATTTTTTAATCATTTCTTCACGATCTTTCATCCAAAAGTCCTGATTTTCTTTTAAGGCAAAGCCACCTTTTGTAGATGCACGTTCTGCATTAGGTTGAGCAGGTTTTCTGCTCCATGACAAGTCTGGATCATTATACTTACCATGATATATTTTTCCGGCATAAACGGTTTCATATCCATTCGCTTTTAAATGCTGTGGTAAAGTAATGATATCAGCATTTACATCTCGAAAATAAGTGTAGTTTTCAATTACACCTATTGATTCCGGTCTCGCACCTGTCATGAGGCTAGCCCTTGATGGACTGCAAATAGCTTCCTGGCAATAAGCATTTTCAAAAACTAATCCGTTTGCGGCCAATTTATCAATGTTTGGAGAAATGGCTATTTCGGAACCATAACATCCTAATTCAGGACGAAGATCATCAACAGCAATAAAAAGAATATTAGGCTTTCGCTTTTCCTTATGCTCATCTGATTTATGTATTTTGCAACTTGTTGCCAGTATAATTAAAACCAACACCCCTATTAAATACTTCATAATATTTCGATATTAAATCGTACCACCTTAATACTGAGTTTTAAGAATTGATTGTAGAGCATTTTATAAACTTCAAAACTTTATGCCCTCTGTCGGATTCAAAGCTTAAAAAATAAACGCCATCAATTAAAGACGCTATAGTAAGCGTATACTGTTCCGACATAGGGGAAACCTCATTTTTGTAATGTACCGATCCGCGAGTATCAAATATGGACAAGCTTCCGGCCAAGCCCTCAAAACCTTCTATTGTAATACTTGTAGATGCCGGATTTGGGTATAACTTTAGAGTAGGTAAAAACTCATCATCAATTCCAACATCCTGCTTTACAATTTTGATCTCTTTTAACGGTTCATCCAGGTAAACATCACTATCATCTTTTGTTGTCCTAAAAACAGGAATAATCTCATAATAATGCCCTTCAGTTAATTCATCAGACGGTACCAAATTGGAAATATCAAACTCTACTTTAGCTTGACCGGCCTGCATACCAACTGTGTTTGCATCTGTTGCCGCCCATTGCTTTTGAATTACGCCTTCAGCATTCTTTTCAACCAAAGTAACCTTTACACCACCCCAACTCTCCGCCGAAACCAAATGTCCTGTTCCGGCATCGTAATACAGATCAAAAATAAAAGGCTTTGTAACAGGAAATTCATTGCTAGTATAAGTTTCACGATCAACTATTATCTGTGGTGGAGCTTCCCAAACACGCACATAATCGCAAAACATCTCAGTTGGAAAACCAGGTTCAGGGCTTGATTCCGGAAATGGCATTACCGTTCTAACCCCATCAATATATTTCTCATATGGCGTTCGTAAACCCATCGAAACGGTTACGTGCATAGGCAAATGCCAGTAATGGTTTTTCTTTGCTCCACGTTGCACACCATCAACATACCAAAAAATTGAATCTGGTCTGTTCAAAACTCCATATGTATGATACTCATCTCTTGGATCCCATGGTGCATCCCATGAGTTATGACAGAGTTCAGTATCTCCCTGCCCGGGACGTTTCCATGTTAATACTCCATTTTCAAGTATTCGGGTATGTAAGTTCATTTCAAGGCGTTGATAGTTATTTGGGATTTGAAAAATCTCAATAACATCAATCTCGCAATATTTTACACCACCTTCTTCTGTAGGATCGGGTTGTCCTACACTATAGATCCAAAAAGCCGGACATGTTCCTTGCCCCTTTTCACTTGCTTTAATTCGTGTTTCAAAATATCCATAAGTTATTTCATCACTTATCTGTGCAATTCCTGAAGTAAAGTAGAATTTCTTATCAGCACCAGCCACCTTACGCGTATGCTCCTTTTGTTGCATTCGTATTATCAAATCCGTTTCCGAAGTGTAGGCATTTTCAGGTTCCCACGACCAAGTACCCCAATCTCGCACATCGGTGTTCCATTTAGATGAATTTAATGTTCCACTATTAAATTCATCAGAATACTCAGGCTTTAAATCCCATTTCATATCCTGATGTGATACCGGTTTTTGAGCAAATAATGATATGCTTGAAACGATAAACAGAGCTACGATCAATATCCTTCCCATGTTTTCCTTCTTTAATGTTTTAATTTTTCAGCCTAACCTGACCAACAAATAAAAGAATGATAGTCAGTTACAGAGATTCACACTAATTCCTTCTTGCCATAAGCAAGAAGGAATTTGCTAAATTGTTATGGGCGTGTACCTGCATCAACTTTTCTTAATTCAAAATCATCAAGATAAAATGTTTGTTGACCTGATACACCAGTATTGTTAACTGCTTCTACATAGTATGAATAGCGTGTTTTATCCAAACTGTTATAGTCAACAGGGAAATTGACAATTTTTTTAATTGTCACCCATTCACCTCGTTTAACACTTTCAATATCCCAAAGAATATTAACATCAACCGCCCATGAAGTAGATTTACGAGCGATATCAGTACGTAATACCTTAATATCAGAGCCTTCTTCGATGTAAATTTTATGGCTTACTTCAAAAGCACCAGCTTCAATATCCACATTATCGCCAAAGTTCATTCCAAACAATCTCCACTTGGCATTGATATCACCATTATACATCATACTGGCATCACCTTCATTAGCTATCACAATGGTTCGTGACCATTCCGGAGCATTGGCATCCTGAGCTCCAACCCAATATCCAGGACAGTAAGCTGCATTTAAACCGGCACCCGTTCCTTCAAATCCTGCCCAATCCTTCTTAGAAGCTAATACATCTTCGCCACCAGAAGGTATGCCCACAAGTTTAGCATCAAATGATTGGAAAGAACGTTCATCGACTGATTCAATACTAGTTCCTGTTGCATCAAAACTAACTGTAATCTCATCATCACCATAAATTGATGCAGCCAAACTCAGGTTTATTCGTGTTAAATTAATCGGATCAACTGTTACTTCATTTACTCCAATAGTTTGGTTATAGCCAGTTCTTGCATTTTTAACCTGCACATTAAATCCACTTTCCGGTGCATCACCTAATGATTTAACTTCACCACTTACATTAAATGCAATCGATGTTTCACTTGTCCAAACTGCTCCATCAGCATAGGTAAAAGGTTGCGAAGAACTCACTACTTCGAGCCTTAATGGTATAGCCTTTTGAGCCCTACCAGCAGGTATACCAGTTACATTACGTTCTGTTAGCACATTACCCAATCCGGTAGTTTTATAACCATACACATTAAAATAAGCAATTGCTACAGAATCATTGCTTGTCATAGGTTCACTATGGTTTCTAATAGTCCAAATACGTGAATTCGGCTTAACTAAGTCAATATCTATTTCATCAGTTAAATCAATGAACATTAAGCGTTCTCCAACTTCCACATCAATCGCTTTCCAATTATCGGATATCGAATCAATCTCCTCATCAGCCGCTATCTCAAGCTCAACAGTTCCCGGAACTAAGGTACCATCAGGGTTTTCAATCACTCTACATATCCTATATGCAGGTTTTGTAGGCCCATAAACATCTACTGTAAATGTGGTATCAATTACCCAAATACCATTTTCTTTATAGGCATATCTTGGACGAACACCATTATAAGCAACTGAATCCGAGAAAGTATTCTTCAACCGAACTGATTTACGTCCGGACTCCATAAACAATACATTTATAGCAGGATCTGTTGTAACTAAACCTCTGTTTTCATCTATCCAGTACTCTAAACTATCACCTTGCTTAAAACCTTTTTTAAGAAAGTAGCTTCCGTTTTCAATTATCCATTGATGACTTAAAGGGTTTTGCGAGGCATCAATAAAACCCATCATTTCGCCCTCTGATACCGTGTACTCAGTTAAAGTTGGCATACTGGTATACCATGTTACATCTGATACCGGAAACGGCTGCTTATATTCATCCTCACAGGCAAACAAGGTAACCAAAACAAGGACTAGTATGTATATATTAAATTTCTTCATCTCTTCTTTTTTTATAGGTTACAATTCACTGTTATCCACTTCTTCAACAGATGGTATTGGAAGCCACGCGTGTTTGTTGTAATCGAAATTCGCTGCTGCCTGTTCAAAATCTTTCATCATCACAGCTGCAGGATCGGTAGCATCATAAGTATCTGTAATAGTGCTGAATTGTTTATTTCGATTGGCATTCTCACCTTGTGTAACAAAGTAATTAGCCGAATACCAGGTTTGTGCAGCTCGCTTTTCAAAATTTGATTGAAGCTTACCCCAACGACGCAAATCGAACCAACGAATACTATGTCCTTCAATAGATGTTTCCAGTGGTTTTTCTACTTCCTGAAGACGTTCTAATAATGTAGACTGGTTATAGGCTACTTCATTATAGCTATAACTAATATCGCCATTACTTAAACCAATTAATTCTAATCCCCAGCGCTTACGTACCATATTAATGGCGTTTAAAGCATCGTCCAATCGATTTTCATAGATATAGCATTCTGCTAACATCATATATACGTCGCCCAAACGATTAACTGTTATATGCTTACCCGATAATTGCTTTCCTCCCGGTAAATCCTTTTCATCTTCCAAAATATCATGATTGATATGATGCTTAAAACGAGAAAAACCGTTTTGAGTACGTTTATCATTGCTAGGCAATGGTATTCGATTATGAGCTAAGCCATTATAGTATGCCGTATATTCATCCTGAACCAAAGCAATCATTGCAGATGCTCTTCTTGAAACAGGACGCCAAACCTTCTCTGTTTCACCGGTGGTTTCATTTATGACTTTATCCACCTGATTATCTTCTACCTGAAGACTATCAATGGTTTCATTTAAATAGGCATGCGTAATCCATAATGAAGGAAATACATTATTAGCATTAGAACCACGTCCATCAAAAGCAAAAGCCAAACGGTTTGTCATTCTATCCTCATCCCAATTTCCATATTCTGAATTAAATACCGATGAAAAAGCAATCTCAAAAATTGATTCCTCATTCATGGCTCCTGCAGTTGTAAAGAGTTTTTCTAAATCTTTTACTAATTCATACTGACCATTATTAATTACATACTCAAACTTAACACGAGCAGAATCAATTTGTGCTAAATCAACATTACCTGGATCTGGTAAAGTAGCTTCGTATAAATAGCTCGTACCTAACAAAGTTGCTGCGGCTCCTTTTGTTGCTCGTCCCCGATCTCCCGCCTCAGGATAAACATCGGGTAAATTATCGAATGCGAACTGAAGGTCATTACGAAAAAACTCAATCACTTCAGCTGAAGGTGACAATTTTTTCATAAAATCCTCATATTCTCCAGGAACCTTATCCTTAATAATGATGTTACCTTCGTTGTATGTAGAATGTAAATAAAAGTGGTATAATCCTCTTAGGAAACGAGCCTGAGCCATTTGAATATCCCAAGCTTCCTGATTATTAACATCCTTCATATTCTTCAAACCATCAATTACTTGATTTGCCCGAAAGATGCCCATATATAATATTTCCCACTTCTGAGTTACAACAGAGTTAGAATTATGGTAGTTATGCGTGTACCAAACAGCTCCTTCACCCGAATAAGTAGGTCTTCCAAAACCTGGCGTTGCCATGTCAGAACGTGGAGCCTCTTCGCGTATATTTAGGGCAAAATCACTCAATAAAGTCGCATAGGCTGCTGTTAGAGTTGAATTGGTCTGATTTAGATTTTGCCAGTAACTATCCTTATCTGACATATTCGGGTTAGCTTCTTCCAACCAGTCGGTGCATGAATTGAATGCCACAATAGCAAGCAATGCAATGTATATTAATATATTTCGTCTCATGTCGTCAATTAAAAGTTCAGATTAACACCAAATGAATAAAGCGATGTAACAGGGTAGTTACCTTTATCTAATCCTCGATTAGTAACATTACCTCCTACCTCAGGATCAAATCCTTCATAATTCGTAAAAGTCAATGGATTTTGAGCAGTCAAATAAAATCTACATTTACTTATCCTCGCCTTTTCAGTCCATAATTTTGGAAGCGTATAACCTAATGTTAGGTTGCGAATTCGTAAATAGCTACCATCTTCTACCCATAAATCGGTATTACCATAAAAGTTGGTATGGTGGTTCGGTTCTCCTCGATAGGACGGTATGGTTGATGCTGTATTTTTAGGTGACCATTGCGAAACCATATCTCTATGTCGATTCCAGGCATATGCCGTAGCTTTGGCTCCATTCATTATTTCATGGCCAAGAGCGGCATATAATTGCATTGAAAAATCAAGATTTTTGTAGCTTATATTAGTATTAAATCCAATTTCAAACTCAGGTAAACCACTACCTGAATAGACACGATCTTTATTGGTTATCTCACCATCACCATCCGAATCTACATACATCAAATCTCCCATTTGAGCTGTACCTTCCACTTTTTTATATTCTTCTAACTTCTCTGGTGTATCAACTACTCCATTTGTTGGAAACAAGAAAAATGAACCGATTTCATATCCTTCAGCTAATACTGTAACTTGACTTTGACGTGTTCGACCAGCTATTAAACCATTATCATTTAAGAATGTAAATCCTTCCAGACCTTTCACCTCAGTCACCTTGTTTTCATTGGTTGAGAAAGTTCCATTAAATTCCCATTTTACCTGACCGGTCCTGGCTTTATATCCCAATGCTAACTCAATTCCTTTGTTGGTCATATTACCAACATTAAGAAATACCAATGAACTACCAGGCACAAACATATTTGTTGATGGCAAAGATCCATTTGATGCAGGTACCTGAATTGGCATTAACATATCACGTTTAGTGGTTTCATAATATTCTGCGGCCAATGTTATTTTGTTATTTAATAAGGCTAAATCAATTCCAATATTACTTTGGATTGAAGTTTCCCACTTTACGTTAGCATTGGCATAACTGGTTTGTGCACTACCAAAGGCCTGATCGCCTCCAAAAATATAATCACTACCATTGATAATACCTGCTGAGAATGAATATGGTGAGAAGTTTTGGTTACCTACTTCACCATAACTGGCCCGAAGCTTAACATTATTAATCACTGATTTTAATCCTGAAAAGAAAGCTTCATCGTGCATATTCCATGCAACCGATGCTGAAGGGAAAGTTCCCCATCGATTACTTTCTGCAAATTTTGAAGAACCATCGTGACGTAAGGAAGCACTTAATAAATATTTGCTTTTATAGTTATACTGAACACGACCAATAAAACCAATTAACTTATTATGATAATCGTTACCCAGTGAAGTTGCCAGTGGATTAGCCACAGCACCATCAATTACATTAATGTTATTATTGGTAACTCCATCTTTTCGTGCTCTAAAACTTTCGTATTTGTATTGCTCAATAGACTGTCCGCCATAGAGCGTTATATTATGTTGCTTAATTCGTTTCCGATAGGTAAGCCCCCAGTTAAAGTTGGTTGATCTGCTGTGTGCAGCAGTATTTTCAACAAAGCTATCACGAATTGGATCACTGGTTAAATCACCTTCGGCGTCATAAACCTCTTGAAAAGGACTAAATTGATGACTGTAATCATTGGAGCCTCGAACCGCCATTCGACCGTTAACAGTAAGCCCTTTAAGTAATTGATAATTAACATTAAAATTAGCAAAACCTATGGTACGAGCTGTTGTATTCGTATTTTTAAAACTGGACAATACCCAGTTTACGTTTTGTGCTTCATGATCACCGGTGGCATAAATTGGTCCATTACTGGCAAAATCCAGTTCCTGATTGGTTGGATGATACTTAATGGATTGAGTAATAATACCACCTGGAGATCGTGCTATATCTTCAAAAGTCACACCTACATTCGCGTTAATACTGATCTTATTATGCTTATAAGTAGTGTTGATACGTGTATTCAATCGCTCAAAATCAGAATTGATTACAACGCCTTCCTGATTAAAGTATCCAACAGTTACGTTGTATGATATATCTTTCGAACCACCTGACAAATTTAAGTTATAATCCTGAACCGGTGCAAAATCTCTAAAAACAGCATCACTCAACTGCGTGTTATTTTGGAAAAAATATGGTGAACGTAACATGGCTAATCGTGATTCATCATCCATTGTGCCGTAGCGACTATTCATTTCCATAATATCGGCATACACTTGTTCTGTAGAATTCATTAAAGGTGTTCCTGATCGAATATCCTGTAAACCATAACTACCATTCAAAGCCACACGCATTTTTCCCTCTTTACCCTGTTTAGTGGTAATCAATATTACACCTGCAGCACCTCTTGTTCCATAAATAGCACATGATGCAGCATCTTTTAGAATATCTATGGTTTCAATTTCGTTAGTACTTAAACGCGGATCGCCCTCCATTGGCACACCATCTACAACATATAATGGCGTATTACTGCCATCAATAGAACTTACACCACGAATAAGAATGTTAGATGCTTCACCAGGTTGACCTGAATTGGCTGTAACGTTAACTCCAGCCACTAAACCTTGCAAAGCATTTCCAAGATCAGAGGTTACTGTTCGTGTAATTGCTTCAGATTTAACCTGTGCAACAGCTCCTGTCAATTCCTTTTTCTTAACCGTACCATAACCGATTGCGACGACCTCATCAAGACCAATCACATCAGCTTTCATAACCACATTAATAAGGCCTTTATCAATTTCAACTTCCTGATCAGCCATTCCGATAAAACTAAATTGAAGAACCTGGCCTAACTTAGCTTGAATGGAATAATTACCATTTAAATCTGTTATCGTGCCATTTGTCGTTCCTTTAACCACAACACTCACTCCAGGTATTGGTAATCCATCCTCTGACGATTTAACCACCCCCATCACCGTATTTGTTTGAGCCATTGTTGCTAAACTAAAAAGGAAAAGTATCCCCAAAGCGACTAGCAACGGCCTACTTAAATACGTTTTTAATAAATACTTACTTTTGTATTTCATAAACTAAAGGTTTATTAGTTAACTGTTATCTGATTTTTCATTTCAAAAAGTGGTTAATTTCCAATACTCATGCACTACCCACTTACGTCCACTCTTTATTGGACTTTACAAATCTATCTTGAGGAACTAAAAAGCATGTATTTAAACATCAATTTAAATGTCTTCACAGATACATACATTATATCACCTTCATAAACATTCAATTACAAGAATTAACACTTTAGTTGATCATGCTTTTTAACACAATTAAATAATACAACTGAGCTTTTTTTCGACTATTATTTGAGCATTGTATTTATCAAATACGGTGGTAATTCAAACAATAGGCAATGTTAATTTCAGTTAGATTGTATAGCGTTATAAGATGTTTGAAGCTAAAAAAGCTGTTCATTACAATAATGAACAGCTTCCTCGAACTATAAATTGTGAATTACTCTACAAGAATCTTTCTTATTGATGAAGATGACCCTTCTGTTACCTTTACAAAGTAAATACCCTTTGCAAGATCTGAAACCGGAATAGTAACCTGTCCGCTTACCTGGTTTACGGTTTTAACTTCACTTCCGGATACATTGAAAATGGAAATATTACTAACATCTTCAATTACCACATTGACAACGGACTTAGCAGGATTTGGGTACAAACCAAAATTAAGTTCATTATTATTAATGCCCGTTACGGTTGCCGACCAAGCAAATGCAAAGTCATTGTCTTTATAAGTACTTGTATTAACTACATCACGTAAACGCAGACGAATAATTCCACCTGGATCAGCAATAAACGGATCGCCTGCTCCATTGGAAGCTAATGTTGTTGCTACACCTGTAAGTTCAAGGCTTGTTCCAATACCAATAGATTCAATTTTGTGGAATTGAGGCCATAAATAATTTGTCCCATTGATAGTAGCCTTATGCATTAGAATAATCTCATAAGTGTTACCATCATCAGGTACATCCACATTGATATTGTAATAAATATCACTTCCTATTTCAATATTCTCTCCACTATTAATAGTTACTCCATTGACATCACCGTATCGGTATTCAACACTATTTATAGCTAGAACAGTAACAGAGGATTCAACCCAATTAATTGAGAAATCAATAGCATCAGTCCATATAGCAGGTGCTACACCATTAACTCGCTGAGCCATTCTTAAAACTCCCGCTCCGGCATCCTGGCTACCCGTAAATGTAAAACTTCCAGAAAATTCAGTAATTGTATTTGATACGCTTTGCCAACCTGCAGCTCCCAGCCAACCTACTGGATTTTCGTCGCCATTCTTAGGACCTAAGGGCCAAAAATCCAATTCATAGGTATTTCCATCATCAGGAATAGTAACCTGAGCCACATAATTAATAGTAGAACCAATAACGACGTCATCACCTTCAGTTAGTACATTACCATCAACTGAATAAGTAACGCTTGTGAACACGCTTGGGCCTTCTCCTGCAAATAGCTGTGAACTAAATGCACTAACTAAGGCAATTAATAATAATTTTAGTAAAGGTCTTTT
Source organism: uncultured Carboxylicivirga sp. (assembly GCA_947503525.1). GTDB lineage: Bacteria > Bacteroidota > Bacteroidia > Bacteroidales > Marinilabiliaceae > Carboxylicivirga. The sequence continues at coordinate 258,127 of CANNEA010000004.1, forward strand.
CATAACTTGATATTTAAAGGTTATTTAAAATATTTACTGCAAGTTAGATAGCGATATAAAAATGAATGTGCGCAGTAGTAAATAAGAATGTCTCTATACGTAAACCACTGACTTATTGCACATAACTAAGACAAACTAAAACATTATTTCTGTATTTTTTCCAAAAAAAAAGCCAATGGCATCAATTACCATTGGCTATCGTTCTAATTCATAAAATAGAACGATCTAAAACGATGAATCTAAAACATTTATCTCTCCGTTTTTAGACTTAATACATAATTTCAACTTGGCATTTTGGGGCAATGGCTGTAATACTTGAGTAAAAATAAAAGCATGAAGTGGATCAACTTTATCCAAACTAAGTTCTTTTATCAATTCTCCGTTCTGAGTGAAAACTTGTAATAGAGCCTGCCCGGCAACAAAAACACCGTATTCACCACTCACTTCTTTTGTCGATTCATTAATATGCAAATGCTTTGTTATAACTCCTGTTTTATTAACATCTAATACAGGTAATGAAGCCACCTGAGCAGCTCCGTGCATTTCATAATAATTAAAAAACTCGCCTGGATTCAAAGAATATAAAGGTGTTTTAACTTCCGTTTCAAGGTATCCGGTTTCCATGCCACTATTGAAAATTGCAATATTAAGGCCATCCTCATATTCCAATTGACTATTATAGGGCTCAAATAACTTGGCAAATACAGTATTACTCAATTTATTGGCATAGCACAACCAAGGCTTTGAAGCAATCATATGAAAACCACTCATAAGATAGTAATCGTAGTGTATTTCAAAGACTCCAGGCGCCACCTCGCCAGTCCAGTTGGTTCCAACATTAAAATACTTCTCCACATGTTCCGGATTATTCTTATCCAATGGCATCCGGTTATTATTGATATATCGCCATCTCCATTCCGGTTTAGTTGTAACATGAAACTGTTCTCCATCAGAGAGTCTTAATTCAGGACTAAATGGCACATAAGCCAGAAAGTTTTCCCCATCTTCCAGATGAGTTTCACTTCTAGATACATGTTGGCTTGATATCATTATCCCTCTTTTTACAGGTTTTTGTCCCTTATTAATAAGGGTATGCTTAATATATACCAAGCTTGAATTTTCCTCAATATATAAGCTGCGTCTATACTGCAACTGCTCATCTACTTGCGATGGCACACTAAATTGCTTGGTCTTATTATCGAAAAGTGGCACTGGTAAATTCTGAATACCTGATTCTACTTCAATGGTTTGGTAAGCGCTTTTATCTTTGCCTATTTTCACATGGTATGGACTATCTCCAATTACTACAGGCGGAGGCCAACGCTTTGTTTTCTCACCAGCTACATTAATTGCACAATTATTTAATGGTGTTGGAACTAATCGGTAACCTCCAAAATTTCTCCAGTCCTTCATTTTCACTTCATCACTTGGAGCAAATGATTGCCCCAATAACTTAGGATTCAACCAAAGCGATGGCACTTCTCCTAAATTATACTCCAAAATACGACCAGCTGCTTCAGGAACTACAGCCAGACTGATAAATTCATTTTGAGCCACATACACACTGTCCCAACCCCAGTTTTTATAATTATTTCGAACACTAACTAATTCTGCATCATGTTCATTCCTGCATGCCCCTAATAAGCAAAGCACTGATACAATAACACTGCCTATTCCTAAAATTCTTCTCATCTTTTATAATTTGATAATTATAGCACAGCTTATTATCTTGTCTGGAAAACAATCACATACAACTAATTATCAGCATCTATGATTTTACTCTTTTTTAAAAGTTTCTTTAATTAGGAAAGCGCAAACTGTGGCTCCAATAAAAGCGATTGGCATTACCCAAATTGCTGTTTGAAAAGCATTTTGTAATTCAGCGGAAGTAGCACCTTCTCCTCCTCCAAATAAGGTTACAACCTGACCAAAAAGAGGTTGTCCTATCGCACCCATTCCCATTAATACAACAGATGCCAAACCATTGGCGGTACCAAGAACTTTATCATCATTTGACTCCCCAATTACAGGGTATCCCACACTTTGAGAAGCCGTAATTACTCCTAACAATAAAAACAAAACATAAAACAATCCAGCACTAGTGTTGGGTGGATATATAATTAACAACATGATTAGCAATGATAAAATTGCTCCTCCTATCATTACTTTTTTACGCGATTTAAGCAAATCTGATAACCATCCTCCAATTGGCGATCCAATCATGGTTCCAATAAATATCATTCCAACAATACCGGTAAACGTTGCTTCATCAAATGACGGATTTACAAACTTAAGATATGTGGTTCCCCACACTGCACCTAACAACAGCACTGACAAATTAAGTAAGCCTATGAAGAGTCCAGCCAACCAATTCTGTCGGTTAGCGGCAGCCATTCGCAAACCTTGCCACAATGATATATTCTGTGATGCCAAATCTGGCTCCATACCTGCAGGAAAATCTTTAATAAACATCAATGCCAATACTGCTAGAACAATACCTAAAGCCCCATTTAACATCATGGTAGCTTGACCACCAAAGTTCTCCAATAAAAATAACATGGGTGAACCTGACACCCAACCTCCAAATACACCAAAAGTAACCAGCAATCCGGCCACCAATGCCAGCTGACGTGATGGAAACCAACGTGGAGCTAAGCGAAAGGGTGCCATAAAAGCCACACAATGAATTGCTCCCATGATAAAACGTAAAGCCATCGACACATACAAATTACTTGTAAAATTTAGTCCGAATACACATATTACTTCAAGTATAATAGAAGCAATAATGACTTTCTTCACAGAAAATCGATCCAGTAATAGCCCTACCGGTATTAAAAACAAAACAGTTCCATAAAGAAAGGTGCCTGCATAATTACCAAATGCCGCAGTTGTTTCAATGGAAAGTAATTCCATAAAAAAAACTTTCATGGCTTCAGTACTAAATAATGTCATTTGAATGAATCCATAAAAAAAGAATGCTCCGGCTGTAAAAACAGATAAGGACGATTTAAGAGAAGATGTACTTTGATTATTCATCGAAATAAATTTAGAGTTATTACTGATTGAGATTTAGACTGGTTTAATAACAACGCACTTCAAACAACTTAGCTGTTTTAGCCCCATAGGTATCATTCAGCTTTATGCGAATTGCTGTTACCATAACCTTTTCAAACTCAAATTTTATCAATCGGGTTCTATTTTTATTCTCTTGTCCAAGTAGAATCCACTTGCCATTCACGCGAGCTTCAACATCTAAAGATCTCAGCAATTCTTGAGGAACATCGTTCCAAAAAATATCACTTACCTTGGAATCTTTCCGCATCATTATGTTTCGCTTCACATTGGTATCGCATTTAACTTCCACTTGAGAAAGAGTTACAGGCTTTTCCCATTCCAATTGAACCTTAGCCGGCAGGCTATCTGATTGCCAATGATGAACAACACCCTCAAAGTCACGTGATACACCATCAATTAATAAATTGGCAGCACCTGATTTTGTTGAGGAAGCAAAAATAACATTGGCCGTACGGGCTTTGTTTTTATCATCCTTTGCTACGCGATTAGGAATAAATGCATCATCACGCAAAAGCTGCTCCTGTAATTCATCTATATAGGATTCAGATATACTTCGAGGATTAACCCCTTTTTGAATGCACAAGGCTGCAGCAGTTCCAACAGCTTGGCCCATTAATGAACATGTAGCCATTACCCTGGACGAAGATAAGGCAATATGGGTTTGACTAATGTTACGTCCTGCAAACTGCAAGTTGGTAATATTCTTTGAATACAAACTTCGATAAGGAATTTGGTAAACCTTTTTAAAATGATAATGAAAATAACTCGGTGGATCTGATAAGTTTTCAATCCCCGCCCAGCAATGTTCATCAAGCGACCATCCGCCATATGCAACCGCATCATCAAATTGCTTATGCTCAGTTAAATCCTTTTCGGATAAAATATAATCGCCAATAAAGCGACGAGATTCACGTTTGCTTGGTAAAGCGCCCACCCAATCCAATGCATGATTCTCTGCCTCCGGAAAATTACCAGAATTCTTAATGTAATCCCAAACTCCATGCAGGTAGCCCATAAGCTTATGTCGGTTTATTTCCTGATCCGCAATAATGTCATCTTTGCTTCCTATTTCAATCCACCATATTCCGTCGTAAAAGCCTTTAAACTTGCGTTTGGGATTTGATTTTTCAGCTTCATATTTTATGACATAATGTGGAGGCTCATATGGCATTGGCTTACCCATATCCTTTGAAGATAACAACAGGGTGGCTCCCATTTGCCAACCATCTGGTTCATCCGGAGCATACTGTTCATTAAACTCTGCTTTACCTTCTCGACCTGTTCGATATAAAGCACCTGCAGTTGCGGCTAAAAGTCCGTCTCCTGAACAATCAATAAACTGCTTGGCAGTAATGGTGTACTCCGTTTCTGTGGTTAATTGCCAACATACAGCTGACTTAATTATAGAACCATCCATAATGGCTTCAGTCGCTTGAGTATTAAGCATCAATTCTAAATTCGGTTCTCGAGTTACAAAATCATAGAAAACATGATCTTGAACGGGGAATGATTCTTGCTGATTATAAAAGCGATTATGCAACAATAATTCTTCGATGATGCCAGTTTCCCTTTCCGGTGTATTTCCTGGTTTTAAATGATTAACACCATTAATATGCACACGCATTTCACTAGAAGCATTGCCTCCTAACACCGGCCTGTCCTGAATAAGTACAACTTTGGCTCCATTGCGTGCAGCAGATACAGCTGCACAAATCCCAGCTAAGCCTCCACCCAATACAGCTACATCAAATGTAGTTGCAATCTGCCGATCAGGTTTACGCATTTCATCCCGTCCCATTTGTTGCCAACGGTCTGCAGATCGATCTTTATTATCACTTGTACCTACTGATCCACTCAATGGAATTATACTTGCTGCAAGTGCACCCTTTGCTCCTTTTTTAAAGAAATCACGCCTTTTCATATTCGTTGATGCTTCGATTGTTAGCCTTGATTAATTAACTCTGTAAACTTCAGATATATGAACCTTGTTGTAGTTCCTTTCATTCCATCCTCCTTTGGACTGGGAAATCAAACGCTTAAGTAAATCAGGATCCTGATCTGCAATATTTATTGTCTCCATTGGATCTGTGTGATGGTCATACAATTCAATATATAATGGATCAGCGTCTTGTTTCCGCCTGTCTTTCCATAATATCAAACGGTAACGATCAGTTCGCATGGCGTAAGCCATTAGGAAGTTCTCAAAAAGTTCACGATCCCACTTATTACCCATCTGATTCTGAATTCTACTTTCTACATCAGAAATAAGAGGACCAAAAAAGGTTTCTCGCATACCTGGTCTTAAAGGCAATGCGCCCCATTCTCGTAATGCCGTTGTTGGAAATTGACTAAAAACAGCATCCTTCCATTTCTGACCGGGATCATTCATAAGGGGTGCATAACTTTTTCCATCCAGATGATCAGGTAAGTCAATGCCTGCCAGCTCGCACAGAGTGGGATAAATATCAACCAACTCTACCAATGCATTGGTGGATACCCCTCTGATCTTTTCGGTCATATCAGGTGAATATATCATCATAGGTACACGGGTTGCAATTTCATAGTTGGTTGCCTTTCCCCAGATTCCTTTATCGCCTAAATGCCATCCATGATCGCCCCAAAGCACGATAATGGTATTATCAGCCACTCCTGCTTCTTCAAGAGCATCAATCATTCGGCCTATTTGTGCATCGATATAACTTACGCAAGCCAGATAAGCATGCTTTAATTCGCGCGACAAATCAGGTGTAAAATCTCCTTTTTTTGGAATATTTGAGCGTACCCTCAGCTCAAATGAAGCATGAAGTCCCATAGAGGCACCTTCCTCCGGCGCATGCTTTTCATCAGCCATAGGTATTTCTTCCGGCTTATACATGTCCCAATACTTCTTGGGCGCCACCCAGTTTAAATGTGGCTTTTTCATTCCTAATCCCAAGAAGAATGGCTTATCGGGATTATTAGCCAGCATATCTTTTAAAGTTGCGATAGCTAAATCGGTATTATAACCATCTCCGTAAGTTTGATCAGGCACATCGGCACATTCGAAAGCAGGCCCACTTGCCAATCCATACTTAGCTTGCTCTCCATATTTAGCAAACATGTCTTTTTTATTGGCAGTTTGACTTTCCACATTTTCTTTAAGTGCAAAGCCAACAGGTTTTGGCAAGTCCTTCATAGCCGGATGTTGTTTAGCCGGCTTTCTGCTCCACGAAGGCTCATCAAAGGCATCTTTACCATGAAAAATTTTACCGCAATAAACCGTTTCATACCCATTATTTCGGAAATGCTCAGGTAAAGTTATCACATCAATATCTCCATCTCTAAGTAGTCTATAATTATGTGTTATCCCAATAGTTTCGGGTCGTGCTCCTGACATTAAACTGGCACGTGAAGGCCCACAAATAGCCTGCTGACAATAAGCACGATTGAACAACAATCCACTTGCTGCTAGTTTATCAATATTTGGAGAAACAGCAATTGGGGAACCATAGCAGCCTAATTCGGGACGAAGATCATCTACAGCTAAAAAGAGAATATTTGGCTTTCTATTCGTATGCTCTTTTTCTTTTGAAGAACAATTAATAAACAGCAATGCTATTAATATGTATATGGGTATTCTGATCATAACGAAAGTTTTATGCATTGTTAATTATCCCACATATATGGAATCCAAACTGTCATTTCATTCTGCCCTCTGTTACTCCAACAGAAATAAGGGATTAATTGAGTGTTATATGATTCCCATTGCGGAGCTTTCAATTCATGATACATCCCTTTTTCACCCTCTTTGCGTAATTTAACCGAGGCGGAAATAGTAGTAACACCACCCAAGAAATCGGGTCGATATTCAGGTTTTAATTCGGATGAAGCCGGCAAGTATACATCCAGTATTTCGGTGCCTTCCGGCAAATCAGAAGTTTCGATGCAATACACAACCGGACCACGTTGCACGGCTACCTGATTTCGCGTTTCTTCAATTCTAGGATTGCCTTCCATTAACTTAACCTTCATAGGCATATCAATCGATATTACATCCCCTTTTTTCCACTTTCGATTAATGGTAACATATGTGCCGTGTTTAACTTCAATTCCAAGATCTTTGCCATTTACCAATAATATGGTTCCATCAGCCCATTCTGGAATCCTAAGGCTTAAATCAAAAGCTTTCTTTTTGCATTTATTAATGCTTATATCTACTTTTCCTTCCCATGGATATTTAGTGACCTGAGAAAGCTCAATATATGAGCCATCCGGCATCTGTGTAGATAAATGGTTTCCTCCATAAAGATTAACAGCCAGTCCATTGTCGGTTAAACTATAGGCCCATCCGGATACTTTAGCTACTGTTCGTACAAGGTTTGGAGGACAACAAAAACAATTTAAGTACGGTTGACGATAAGGCTGTTCTACACCATTCTTCTTTTTATATTTGATGGCGCCTTCAACCATACGGAGAGGATTGGCATAGAAGTAATCTTTTCCTTCAATACCTATACCAGACAGCGCACTATTAAAAAGGACCTGCTCCATTACATCAGCGTATTTTGCCTCGCCATGAAGACCTAACATACGATAGCTAAACATGGAGTTACAAATATTGGCACAAGTTTCATTATATGCTGTTGCATTGGGCATATTATATGCTTGCAAAAATCCTTCATGAATAACATCGTTATGACGGGATAAACCATGATGTGTTTGACCACATGCCCCGGTGATATACATCTTTTTATCTGTCACATCTAACCATAAACGATCCAGTGCCTCCAGAAGGGCAGTTTCTCCGGTTTCAGCATAAACATCAGCAGCTCCAGCATAATAATACAAGGCAAGAACAGCATGGCCTACGGCATATTTCTCTTCACGAAGAGGTGTTCTTTCCTGAACCATATCACCCACAAATTTAGCACGAGCTGTCTTGTCAGGAGCTACACCATATTTACCACGCATATTAATGAAGTGCTCTGCTAATTCTAAATACTTTTCATCTCCCACAGTACGATACAACTCCACCAAACCCATAATTTGTGTTTGGTTAAAACCAAAGCGTTCCAATTCTTTTGGTAATGGAATAAAGGTAGAATGTAGGTAGTTGGCATATTTTATAGCGATATCCAAGAAGTTTCTTTTTCCGGTAATTCGATGATGAATGCAGGCACTTGTAAAAAGGTGCCCAGCATTATACATTTCATGATATTGCCGATTGCCAAAACGTTCAATTCCTTGAATTGTGACTTGAGTTTGCAAGTAACCATCTTCTTGTTGAGCATGGCCAATTATCTTAATAAACTCATCCAGCTCATCTAATATTTTTTCATCTCTATTTTGCGAATAGACATAAATCTTAGCCTCCATGAACTTGTAGAAATCACCATCATGCCATTTCATTCCTTTGTGTTCTCCACTCTTTTGACCTGCAGCAATCTTAAAATTATTCAGCGCATGCCCCACATCACCGCAAAGAACCTCTCCCATATAGGGTATCATATTGTGCTCGCACACATGGAATTTATCAGCCCAAAAACCTTCAGTCCAAAGGCAGTCACCCATATTAATGCTTTTAAACTTAACATTAGGACTTTGCTGATTATTTATAATTCCGCTAGTTTGGGCAATGCCAGTACTCAAGACTAATAGCCCAATAAAAATTAAGACTAGTTTTTTCATTCAAAAGTTATTAGTTATCATTTTCAATATTCGTAAGCTAAAGCTATTAAACAGAGGGCTTTTGATTGTATGCCTTCATATATGATATGTACTCAGGAATAAATCAACACAACAACCTATACTAATGCCACTTACATAGCTTCCAAATCAGGTTTTTCTTCACCAAAAACAAAAAACCCAACAGAACAATACATTCTGTTGGGTATTCACTTACAAACCTCCAGTAAGTAGGTGTATTATTACCAAACAACAGGCATAAAAACGGTCATTTCAGCATGCCCACGATTGCTCCATGAGTAATAAGGAACTAATTGTGTTTTATATTTTTCGAATTGAGGCTTCGATACTTTTTTATACATACTTTCTTCATTGTTGTTAGTCCGTATCAACAACTCACCTTCAATAGTAGTAACACCATTCAGAAGCTCAGGCTTAAATTCTGCCATTAGTGGTGAATCACTATTCAAGTATACATCAACAATTTTAGTACCTTCCGGAAGATCTGGTGTTTCAACACAATATACAATTGGCCCACGTTTAATCGCAACTTGATTCCTCACTTCTTCAATACGCGTATGCCCCTCTACCATAGCTATTTCCATTGGCATATCAACAGTAATCACATCACCTTTTCTCCAAGTACGATTGATAATAGCAAACTGACCTGCCGCAGTAGCAACACCTGCATCCTTACCATTCACCGTTACTTTAGTTCCTTCTGCCCAGTCCGGAATACGCAACATGACATCAAAAGCACCCTTTTTACACTTATTGATCGTCAATGAAACTTGACCTTCCCATGGATAATTTGTTACCTGAGTCAATTGAAGAGTTGAACCATCTAATAATGTTGTATTTAATTTATTGCCACCATATAAGTTAACGGCAATTCCATTCTCTGCTTTACTATACGCCCATCCTGAAATCTTACTTACAGTACGAACTAAGTTTGGAGGGCAACAAAAACAATCCAGATAAGGCTGACGATTAGGAAACTCTGTAACTAACTTATCGTAGTCGCGCGAACCATCAATTACGCGCAATGGATTGGCATAATAATAATCTTTACCTTCAAGACTAATGCCAGAAAGGCCACTATTATACATTACTAACTCCATTATATCAGCATACTTCGACTCCCCGTGAATATCTAACATACGCTTGCTAAACATTGAATTACAAATATTGGCACACGTTTCGTTATAAGCCGTCATATTAGGCATCATATAAGCATCAATAAATCCTTCCTCAATCATCTGACGATTAGTAGAAGCCCCATAATGAGTCTGCCCTAAAGCACCAGTCACATACATTTTCTGATCTGTTACATTTACCCATAAACGATCCAAAGCATCAATCAGTGCTTTTTCGCCAGTTTCAGCATAAACATCGGCAGCACCAGCATAATAGTATAGTGCTAATACAGCATGACCAACTGCCTCATCTTCTTCGCGTAGAGGCGTAAATTCCTGTACCATATCCCCAATTGGATAACCAACAGTAGAGGGCGTTTCTTCAACTTTGTATTTTCCACGGTTGTTGATGAACTTCTCTGCTAAAGCTAAATACTTTTTGTTACCAACTGTTCTATATAGTTCAACTAAGCCCATTATTTGAGTTTGATTAAACCCAAAACGACCATACTTCTGATCTTCTGGCATGAAGATGGTGTATAAATAATCGGCATGCTTTACAGCAATATCAAGGAAATTATTCTGACCTGTAATGCGATAATGAATACAAGCACTTGTTAGTAAGTGACCGGTATTATACATTTCGTGATACTTTCGATTGTCGTAACGATCAACCTTATCATTCAACTGAATTTGTGTTTGAAGGTAGCCATCTTCTTCCTGAGCTTTTCCAATAATGCGAATGTACTCATCTAATTCTTCTAGTAATTTAGGATCTTTTGTTTGTGCATAAACGTATGCTTTTGCCTCCATAAACTTATAGAAGTCGCCATCGTGCCAGCGCATACCATGATGATGTCCTTCTTTTTCGAAAGCTGCGATTTTAAAATTATTCAATGCATGCCCTGTATCACCACACAATAATTCCCCCATGTATGGCACCATATTTTCATTTGCTACCTTAAACTTATCTGCCCAAAAACCTTCTGTCCAGATACACTCACCCATGTTAATACTTTTGAGTTTCACATGTGGGCTATTGGCATTATTAATAATTCCTTTTTCCTGTGCAAAACCACTCTGTAGTAAAACTACTCCAAGTGCCACTAACAGTAATTTCTTCATTATATTGATTTTAATTAGATTATTAAATTGTTTTCGATTGATGTAAAAGTATTAGTCAAAGGCACATTATTTGTGCTACTGCGTAAATAAGAATGTCCTTCTACATAAAATCCAGCTCTAGTTCTGTTTGTCTACCATTTTGTATTTGTCCATGCGCTCAATGTCTACATTTTCGAATTTGCGTTGCAGTAACCAAAGTGGACGCTCCAGAGTTGATTCCCATTCAAAAATCATTTTATACAATTCCCTCACTCTTTCCGGGTTCTCTGAGGCCAAATCATTCTGCTCGCTCTCATCCTCCATTATATTATAAAGCTCAGCAGGACGATCAGGGAAACGTATTAACTTCCAATCACCATGACGAACTGTTGCCCGGCAATCTTTTTTCCAGAATAAGCTTTCATGTGGACGTCCTTCCTTCTCTCTCTTAATAAAAGGCAATATATCTACGCCATCAATATCCTTTAGGTCACTTATAGTTCCACCACCAGCAGCAAAAAATGTAGGCAACAAATCAAATGTGCTTATCGGCTGATGATATTCTGACTTTTTATCAATTTGTCCGGGCCAACGCATTATAAAAGGAACACGTATACCACCTTCTAATTGATTTGATTTTGTTCCGGCAAGTGGTAAATTGTCTGAAGCATTTTTATCAGTAGGACCTCCGTTATCGTTGGTAAAAACAACAATGGTATTTTTCTCTAAACCTAATTCTTTCAATTTATCAAGGATTACTCCACAAGCTCTATCTAAAGCCAATGTCATTCCGGCTACCTGCTGACGTTTACCCGAAAGTTGAGGAAACTGATCCATGTCTTTTTGTTCAGCTTCCATAGGGGTATGAACTGCATTGAATGATACAAATGCAAAAAATGGCTTATCTTGGTTTCGTTCAATAAAGTCAGCCGTCTCCTCTCCTAAGCGATCGGTTAAATAACGTTGTGGCTCAGCATACTCTCCGAAACCTCGTTCCAACCAATTTTCTTTTGCCGTTTTATTAAGAGGTTCATAATCGTAATAGCTTCGTGCCCCTCCTCTAAAACCATAAAATTCATCAAATCCACGATTTGTAGGATGAAAACGATCTGCACAACCTAAATGCCACTTACCGAAGACAGCTGTGGTATAACCGAGTTTTTTCATATAATCACCCATGGTGGATTGATCAATCGGCACACCCATATCATCACCATCTAGTCCTGAGTTTTTACTCATGTACTGTGGAACATTGTTCTCTTCAAATCCAAATTTTTGCTGGTATTTTCCTGTAATTAGCCCAGCACGTGAAGGCCCGCAAGTGGATGCCGTAACATAAGCCTGTGTGAACCGAACACCTTGCTTTGCCAACTTATCCAGATTAGGTGTATGCATTACTTCACTGCCTTGAAAACCAAAATCAGCATAACCGGCGTCATCAGAAAACAACAGTATAATATTAGGTTTATCCTGCGCTTGACCAGTAAAAGCAAGGATAAAGAGTATAATAAAAAGATTTATTAAGCGCATTTGAGTAACAATTTAGTTTCTATGTATTTTCAGTAATATACTTTACAAATAAAATAAATCTATCCTGCGAGTGATTAGTTAAACTTATCTCCTTATTACAATATTTTACCCCTGTTTAATATTTGTAAGCATCTGAAGAATATAGGCCGACACCCCTGTATGCTAAAGTATAATTGTGCTACTAATAATTTCACTTGACTCAGATTACTTAAAACAAGTTAAGCAACAATTCTAGAGTGTATACAGAATCTATTTAGTTTATAAATAGTACAGGCTAAACAGTGCTAAAAGCCCAACAATTGCAACATCAATACGGCAAACATTCCAAACAAACCCATAATTAGAGATTGGACTGTAAAGGTTTTATAAAGAATGGCTGGTGGCGCTTCATGAAGGCGGTTCAATAGCCAAAAGAAGCTTGAGTTAGCATGAAACACAATAAATGCACCTGCACCAATTAGCGCTGCAGCAATTTCTGGTGAAACCGGTAAACTATCAATCATCGGTCCTAACATTGAAGCTGTACCTACCAATGAAACAGTTATAGAACCTGTTGAAATGGTTAATACGGAAGCAACGACAAAAGGAAGCATTATGCCCAAAAATGGAAACTCAGAAAAAACAGCAATAATATCATTCTGAATTCCCGTTTCTTTAATTACAAATCCCAGGGAACCACCTGCACCGGTAATCATTATGACCAAAGCTGATTTTAGAATAGCTTGTTCTACTAATTTGTTAATTGTATTTTTTCGATTCTCTTTTTTAATTTGAAACCCGGCTAATATCGCACCAATTAATACTGCAACCATAGGTGAGGATACAAATAAAATCACCTTTGAAATAATTGTTTGTGATTCGAATTGAAAAAATGAACCTGAAGCTATTAGAAATATAGGCAGCAATATTGGTAATATATCTAAAAGAAAGTTTCCCTTCATTGCAGAATTCTGAGCACTTGCATCTACAACTGGGAATACAGTTTCCTTTAATTTTGTATCATAATCCAGCCATGAATTTTTTAGGTAAAGTTTAACCCAAAGTATACCCCCTGCCATTGCACTACAAGCAACAATCGAATTTATGAATAGCATCCGTCCCATGTCGACATTTAATAATGCTGCTACAGCCATTGGCCCGGGAGTAGGCGGTATAAGCGTATGCGAAACAGTTAAACCCGCTGCTAATGATAATCCGACATACAGGATGGGCTTTTTACTTTTAACCGAAAGTGATTCAATAACAGGCTGAAGAAGAATATACGCTACATCTACAAAAACAGGAATTGAAATAAGGTAGCCGGTAAATCCCATCGCCCATGGCAATCTCTTTTGTCCAGCCCATTTTATAATTTTATCAGAGATACGAAATGCTCCACCTGTTTCTTGTAATATCTCCCCAATAAATGCACCTAAGATTATAATAATTGCAATCCATCTTAAGGTTTCACTAAACCCTTTTAAAAGCACTTCAACAGTTTGCACTCCTCCCATTCCTGTTGCAATACCCAAAGCTAAAGCAATTAATATTAAAGCTATAAAGGGATGGAACTTCCATTTTGAGATGGAAAGAATCAATAAGAATAAAAAAAATATTAGTATAGCTAGATTTACAAACATCGGTATAAATATTATTCACAATCAAAAATAGAGCATCAATTTAAAACATAGTAAGTTCATAAATTCTTTCATAATAAGACGAAATAGTATCAACTTATTTTAGAATTAGTCTGGTATAAAAATAAAAGGCCATCTCATTTGAGACAGCCTTTCATTTTCTATGCAAAATATGTATGAAACAAATTCACTTATTTCATCCTATTAATTCGAACAATTTTTAAGGACGTGGTGCTATATCAACTTTTCTTAATCCCATGTCATCCAGATAGAAGGTTTGATCTCCTGTTACGCCTGGATTAACGCCTGCTTCTACATAATACGAGTATCGCATTTTATCAGAGTTATTATAGGCAACCGGGAAGTTTATAACTTGCTTAATGGTAACCCATTCACCGCGCTTGATATTCTCAACATCCCATGTAGCAGAAACATCATCGGCCCAACCATTGCCTTTTCTGGCAGTGGCTGTGCGAATAGCCTTAAGGTCTGAACCTTCTTCAATGTAAATTTTATGAGTTACTTCATAGGCTCCTGGCTCTGTATTTACATTATCGCCAAAGCCCATACCAAACAAAATCTTATCATCAAAAGCCCCTGAGAAACTCATACTAGCTATTCCTGAAGCCATCATTTCAGTTGTGCGCATCCATGGTAAACCACCGTTTCCAACCCAGTAGCCAGCAGCACCGCCGGCGTCAGCACCGCCTTCTCCTTCAAAACCTCCCCAAGAGTTTCCTGCTAATAGGTCATCGCCTGCAACAGGAATAGCTACATTTTGAGCATCAAATGATTTCATAGGCTGTTCATCAACTGATAGAATAGTATTACCTTCTTCATTGTAGGCAATCGTGATTTTGTCATCAGCGTAAATTTCTTCAGCAAGTGTAAGCACTAACTGGGAAGAATTATCCGCAGCAATACTAATATCTGTGATTTCAAAATCCTTATCTATAAATTTACCGGCATGCATAACATGAACCGTAAATCCGGTTAGTGGACTATCGCCCAGGCTTCCTACTTCACCCTTAACGTCAAAGGAAAACGACATTGCACCCGTCCATATCGCACTATTTTCAATAATACTTAATGGCACAACATCTCTTACATTAATCATTACCGTTTTTGAGGTTGCTCTATGGGTTGGCACAGATGGTGTAAAATCAACTTTTAGTTCCTGATTCTCACCAAGAGGCAACACTGTACCAATTGCGGGTGTATACACAAATGTTCCTTCCACATCGGCAGTAGCATTTAATTGCTCTTCGCTTAATGGAGTTCCTTCAGAAAGAACAGCTGGATTTTCCCAGGTAATTACCGGAGTATACTTATCCACAATATTAATAGAGACCTTTTTTGTAGTACTTGAATAGTTCTTAGTATCCCTAGGGGTAAATGTCGCAGTCAGTTCCTGGTTATCGCCCTTTGGTAAAACTGTACCTAAAGCAGGTGTGAAAACAATTGTTCCCGGAACATTTGCTGTAGCATTTAGCTGTGTTTTGGTCAATGGTAATCCTTCAACTAGTTCGGCAGGATCTTCCCATGTTACAACCACTTCCTTTATCAATAATAATTCATCTTCCTTACAGCTGTTAACAGTTGTAACTAATAAACCAAGAATGAATATATTCAGGAATAATATTACTTTTTTCTTCATTTTTTCAGTTTTTGAATTTTACAAATGCCTGTATTAATATCCATAGTTCTGAATCATGTTAGGCGCCTTTTCAACTTCAGATTGTGGAATTGGCAAATAGTATTGTCTGTCCCACCAAGGGCGTGTAACAACAGTATACTCTTCAAAACTTAAACTTCCATCAGTCTTTTTTGTCCATTTCAAACCTTGCACATCAAAGCCAAGATGACTAACATTCATCCAACGACGTTCATCATAGAAGTTATGTCCTTCAAAACACAATTCAATGCGGCGTTCGCGTTTAATGGCTTCAAGTAATTCATTGCCTGAGGCTGTTATTTCAGGAAGTAAAGCCCTACTTGCTACCTTATTTAGGTACTTTCTGGCATCATCTTCATTTCCCTCATGATACATTGCTTCGGCATAGTTTAAATATATCTCGGCCAAACGATACAGAATATATGGACGACCTGCAGAAATATCAGTTAAATCAGTTAGACTCTCATCATGGAATTTTTTAATATTATACCCTGTTTTTGAAGAATGCAGTGCATTACCTAATCCTTGAGGAGAATCTAAACCATGAGGATAAGCATTAACATTCTCTGATAGATAATATTGTACATCTCGTCCGCGAAATTGTGCTCCATTATAATTAAGTGTAGCATAGTAACGCATTTCACGTCCTTCATTAGGCTGCAAAGGATCAAATGAAGCTCCGGCAGTGCTTGTTCCATCTGCCATGTTATACTGTAATGAAAAATTGTGAGTTGGCGAAATCAATGCCCAACCACCGTATCCATTTGGACTTTGTGTCATATCAGGCAATGAGTTAACGTCTACTCCATAGTCATAGTATTCTGAATTAAAAGGTCGAGCAAAAATGATATCTTCATTTACAGACAAAAATAATTCTTGATAAGCTGCAGCATCAGCTACAGAAATTAATTCACGATCGCTCACTGCATCAATTACAGCCTTAGCTGCATCAGCGGCATCTTTCCACTTAGTGGATTTACTATACGAATAGAGTGCAGGATTCTCTGATGGTACATTAGCAGGATCGTGCAAATCACTAGCAGCATATAATAATGTACGTGATTTTACCGCCAATGCTGCCAGGCTAGTTGCCCTACCAAACTCACCTTCCGGGCGTGTAGGAGGCAATACTGCAGCGGCTGCATCTAACTCTTCCACAATAAAATCAACACAATCCTCATAGCTATCACGTACTAAATTAAAATCGTCCTCAAGGCCCAGGGCTCTTTTCATAATTGGTACACCACCGTAATTCTTAATTAATTTAGCATACAAATTAGCTCTTAGGAAACGCATTTCAGCCTTAAGTACATTAACTTTATCAGGATCAGCCTGCATTGCCGGGCTGTCATCAATTCGATCTAAAAATTCGTTAGTCAAACGTACATAGTCCCAGTAATTCCTCCATCTTTGAGCAAAAACACCAACATTACTTGTGGTCCAACCTGCCCTAACGCGATATAAATCAAGATCTTTAAAATTAAATTTTCCTTCAAATGATGCACCCTCAATGTTAAATCGGCGCGACCACCACTGGAAACGATTCATCCCCCAACTCTCTGTACTATTGTATGCCGTAAACACCAGGCGTTCTACCTGAACCGGATCACTATAGATTAAATCTTCTGCAAATGCATCCTTTGCTTCTGTTTCCAATACATCTTCACACCCTGTAAGTGCAACCAGTATCAGTGAGAAGAATAGAAATGCTATATTTATTTTTTTCATGTGTCTAAATTTTAATATTTATTGGTCACATGGAACTCGCCACAGTTATCTTCCTATTATAAGAGAACCTTCACCATAGCTCGTTTCATTTCTTTATAATCTTATTATTCTAGAAAGTGAAATTAACACCTACAGTATATGTCTTCAAAGAAGGATATCTACTTCCACGGAAATTATTGTATCCTGCGGCTTCCGGATCTAAGCCCATTTTATGAACATCAGAAAACATTGTTAATAGGTTAAATCCTCTTACAAACAGTTTCAAATCACCTACTTTAATCTTATCCTTTTTAAAAGTATAACCTAAATCAACTTGTTTAAGTCTTAGGAAAGACGCATCATGCAACCAAAAATCAGCACCTTGAAAATTTTCAGCTGAGCCACTTTGATTTCCGCTATAAGGATCTCCCTGAGCAAATGCTCTTGGGTATCTTGAATTACGATTACTCGTTGTCCAGCGTTCGGTGAAAACATGTTCTGGTTTAGCACCTGACTGATCAAAGAAAACCAACATTTCAGCCTTAGCTTGACCTTGGAATAAGAAATTAAAATCCCATCCACCATATTGTAATCCTCCATAAACACCGTACTGTATCTCTGGAACATTAGACGTAAATTTACGAATACGGTCATTGGAATCAATAACACCATCTCCATTTGTATCTACATAATAAGGCTCTCCTTCAACAGTACCTTCTAACTTTGCAGTGGCTGCATCAACTTGTTCCTGATCAGGGAAAATACCAAATGTTGGGTAAACAACATATGAATCCAAAGGACGACCTTCACGTTTCATTAACTCCGGTACATCAGCAGCTTCATCCATGTATACCACTTTATTTTTAGCATGGGTAAAATTGGCTCCAACATTGTAATTCACTCTACCAATTTTATCATTCCAATCCAACTGAAACTCCCAACCGAAATTATCTACCTTACCTAGGTTTTCATCTGGCAATTGCAGTCCGGCTGCATCAGGAATAGATGCTGTACGTTGAATCAGAATATCAGTTCTTTTCTGATAGAAATAGTTAACATCAGTGGTTAAACGGCGATCAAGAATCGTAAAATTAACACCTATATTTTTAGTATCTGCTGTTTCCCATGTTGCATTAGGATTTGGCACATTGTTACTTCGGTAGCCATTGTATATAGTACTTCCAAAAATATAGGAATTAGGTTGAGTCCATTGCTTTACACCTGCGTTATTATATGGTCCACCGTAATCATAGCGTGTTAAATGTTGGAATGGTGGAATACGGTCGTTACCCATAATCGCCCAAGAAGCTCTCATTTTAAAGGTATTTAACCAACTATCAGTAAAGTCCATAAATGATTCATCAGCCAATGACCATGAAACAGCTACACCAGGGAATGTACCGAAACGTTTACCTTCTGCAAAATTACTTGATCCATCATGACGTAAAGTAAGATCTAAAAAGTATTTCTTTTTGTAGTCATATGAAATGGATCCAAAATAGTTTAAACGTGCCCACTCATATGCCACTCCCGACGATTGTTGGCCGTCATCACTACCTGCAAATAACTCAGGGTGATCATTGGTTGGAAAGCCTCTACGCTCTGCCCAGAAAGTACGTGACTCTGAGGTCATCTGCTCGAATCCTACAAAACCTCTTATTGTATGGCTCTCAGCAAAAGTACGATCATAGTGAATTGTTGAATTCAACATGAGTTCATCATATTTCCAAAAACTTTCTCTTAAAATTCGCTGATTACCACGTTGAGAAAAACCATTAATAGCAACATATTCTTCAGTACCTTCTTGATATTGATAAACGGTCCAAGGCGTATACCACGATTTAATATCATTACTTTGCTTGCGAATACCTGCAAAACCTTTAATACTTAATCCATTTGTAATCCAATCTAAATCCCAGTCATAAGAGAATCGTCCCCGTAAATCATTCTCTGTACGGTCAACAAAACCTGATTGATTGCTTGACATCACTAGAGGGTTGGCTCCGTTTTCTCCACCCCAACCTGGTAATCCATTAGGATACACACCAACTTCGGTTGGAAAGTTGGTATAAATGTGCTTATAAATATATGATTCATCTACACCTGGCTCTTTACGTTTACCAAAACGACCTGATAAATCAACTCCAAGTGTAAAATCTTTCCATAATTTAATGTCAAGATTTGAACGCACCTGATATTGTTTAAACTTCAGATCACCAGAATCGTACATACCCACCTGATTGACATAATCGCCACTTACAAAATATTTCACATTATCCGAGCCACCTGAAACCGAAACTGAAGTTCGAGACTCAGGAGAATAATCAGCAAAAGTTAAATCTGTCCAATTAGTGTTTGGATAACGAATCGGATCACTTCCTGATTCATATAAGGCAATATCCTCATCTGTAAATGGTCGGTCTGTGCCGTTACGCTCTGCAATTTCATTCTCATATACAGCAAACTGTGACGAACTCATAGGCTTAGGAATAGCCGAGAAACTGGACATATTGTATGTTGATGAAATATTAAATGTTGGCTTACCAGACTTACCTCTTTTGGTTGTAATTAATATTACACCATTAGCAGCACGAGCTCCATAAATGGCAGCAGCACCATCTTTTAATACAGTTAAGGATTCAATATCGTTTGGAGCTAAATGTGAAAATGTAGCTGCCGTAACTCCATCAATTAAGATCAAAGGCGAGTTGTTACCTAATGTTGATTTACCTCTAATCAACAGTGTCATATTATCCGTTTCACCAGGATATCCACCTCGGTCAGAAATAATTAAACCAGGTACTTTACCAGATAAAGACTTCGCTAAATCCTGACTTGATGTTCGCTGTAACTCTTCTGTTTTTACTGTACTAATTGATCCGGTTACTTCACCCTTTTTACGAGTTGTATATCCAATAGCTACAACTTCGTCAAGACCAATTGTGCTGCTCTCGAGTGTAATATTGATAACGGACTGATTGCCAACCAAAATTTCTTGTGTTGTCATTCCAACAAAAGACACCACAATTGTTGCGTCAACCGGAACATTTGCAAGCGTATAGTGACCATCTAAATCAGTTATTGTACCAACAGTCGTTCCTTTAATAGAAACAGTAACACCTGGTAACGAAATCCCTTCAGTGTCAATAACAGTTCCACTTATTGTTGTCTCTTGAGCAAAAACGTTTGAGAGGTTAACAAATAAGCATAAAAAGGTAACCATACACAACCTAAGTATGTATGTACTATTAACGCCATACAATTTAGGTACATTACCTTTAAACTTAAAAATCAATGATTTTTTCATAAATTTACATTTTGGGGTGATTAATCTTTTTTTCCTCATCCAGCAGGGAAGCGGATCCAGCGCTTTCCTGCTTTCTTGTTTTAATTAACTAATTCTTAAAAAGTCACTTTGTCTATTGTGTAAATTCAAATGCAATAGCTCTCGTAATTAACACTAAGCTGTGCATTATTTTACATTACAAAGTAGATTATAATTTAAGGAAAAGAACTGGCGAATTTTAACCTTTGATTACATTATTTTACCCTTCTTGTTTGATAAAGGGTAATTTTTGGTTAAAACCGGATAGGCATCAACTTGTATGATATCTCCACATGAGTTGATGAAAAAATCACTTATAAGCTATTTCTGAAGTTATTAGGTGTCACTCCCATTATCTGCTTAAACTGCTTATTAAAGTTAGTGATGGAGTTATAACCAACTTTGTAACATACATCAGATACAGGTAAGTCATCTTGTGCCAGCAAGCGAGATGCATTACGAATACGAACCTCATTTAAAAACTGCACATATGACTTATTGGTCATCTTCTTGAAGAAACGACAGAAAGAATTAGTAGTCATGCATGCTACATCAGATACATCCTGAAGGCTTATATCATTTGCATAATTATTCGATATATATTTCAACACATCATCGAGGCGTTCAGAATTATCGGTTGTATACTGTCGCATATCAGTTGAGGATAGTACTTTTTTATCCTCTGTTAATGATAGTCGACACAACAGATCAAGCAATTTTACCGACTGCTCTGCTGGTGTTAGTTCAATGATACTGATAAAATCGTTATGTAACATTCTACTCACATCACGACCAAACGAAACGCCATACTTCGACTGTTCAAGCATTAGATTCAAATCATGAAACTCGGGTAAATTAAAGGTGCCTTCACCAATAAAATCCTTGGTAAATTTCAGAATGATGGTTTTAACCTTATTTGTATCATCTTCGCTGTAGTACGATGGATCGTTCCGCCAGAGGTGCGGAAGATAAGGACCAACAAGCACCAAATCTCCTGGGTGAAATTGAGAAACACTGTCGCCAACAAACCGAATACCATTACTTTTAGAAATATAAAGCAGTTCATATTGCGCATGATAATGCCATGAAGAATCTAAACAAGGAATTTCCTTTTTAGTAATATCCACACGCTCATTTTTAAAGCTATCAGTATTTTTAAGAATCAATTTCATAAATATCAGCTAACAAAATTCACTGCTACATCTACCTATATAATAAAAGAGTAATTTCTATTTAATAAACATTAAACTTTCGTCGATCGAAGATATGTGTTGAAATGAGACTAAATGTATTCCAGTGTAATAAATCTTGTACGTAGGAATAAATAAATATTCTTCCATACATAATGAATAATCATTTAAGACTATAATAAAAATAAAAGCAATGAGCAACCAATAATTAAAAACCCACCAGTATGAACTACTGATGGGTTTCTCTCTTTATACTTTGTTACTTAATTTGATATCTCCATAAACTCTACCGGTGAGCCATTATGAATTATAAAGGCTACACGTACGCCTTCTCCCGGAGAAAATGTTTCAACTAATATTTCCTTACCTTCAATGGCTTCCTCAATGTTATCAACCTGATAAGCGATGTGTGCAACTTTTTGAAACATTTCAGGCATTGGACTGTTTTCATCGCACTTTATCCACTCTACACCAAACTCATCGTTAGCAAAGTCAGTATAATGAATTTTTCCTGGCTCATAAAAACCATCCCATTGTTTCTCTTCGCTAGTTGGAATTCCAATATGGCTAAACTTATATTTTATCTCTTCCATTTTGTCTAATTCACTTAAGTGGTGATAAAGAAAATTTAAATGTATAATGACCTGACTTTAGTTCATAAGGCACTAATCGATAGGATAATGTTCCTCCGATGGCTGCTTGTACTAAATCAATATTCAAGGTGTAATAGCCTTGCTTCTTCAAATCATATGGGTGTTTGGCTTTATCCAAATTATCTTGCGCATATGGACTAACTGAAAAGTTGAAATGTGAATCACCACTTATCTGCAAACCTGTCTTTTTATCCGCAGCTAACTTTACCCATCTTACATCTGTTCTATTTCCATTTTCCTGAGGCATGGCATAATTGTATGATAGCATTTCAGTTGCAAATGTAAACTCATCAACTTCAGCCCCTCGCTTTCTGTCGCTATAGCTTTCGTATGGACCATTTCCGTAATATGTAGTATTGATATATTTCGAAGAAGCACCCATTGTCATTCCAAAGCGGATTAGATCTGGTAAGGTTTCATCAGCCGTCATATCCATCATCACCTCCAAGTGACCTAGAGCATTTACTTGATATTTAATAACAAGCTTAACTTCTTTATTAAGTTCACGAATTACACTTACTTCTTTTATGTATTCATCATTAAGCGAAAGGCTCACATCTTTAGTTACCAATTTAGTAGTAAGAGCTCCCCAGAAATTATTAGATTTCTTAAAATCCTTACTATTGGCTCCTCTATAATCATTATCAACACCAGCTCTTGTAAAGTTTGGTTGAAGAGGTGCTTCCATTTGCTCAACACCATTTGTTATATAGGATGTTAACTCACCAGATAATTTGGAAATACTAACGGTGAAACCTTTACCTTTAAGTTCTATTGCCTTATCAGAGGAATTAACTGAAATAGGATTCTTTCCTTGCCATTCAGTTTTGCTTACTTCTGATTTTTGTAACAGAACTTGATCTTTGGCTACTTCAAAACCTTTTGAACACCAAAAACGATCTGTTTTTTCATGTAAACTTAAGCGTAACCAATACTCAGCTTCTTCCTTATACTTAACGGTTTTAAATGGTACTTTAACCACTTTTGATCCACCTGCAACTATATCTTGTTCTGATAGTTTACCATTTTGTAGTTCATTACCATTCTCTGAAAGCGTCCATTTAATGTCGTATTGATTTAAGTTTGAGATTGAGAATCGATTAAAAATTCTAATTGTGCCTTCTTTAGCGTTCACCAGCTCAAAATTAGCAGGCTGAAAAATATATTTACATTCCCAGGCGTGAGGGTTTGGAGTTCGATCAGAGGCAAATACACCATTCAAGCAAAAATTTTCATCATTAGGCTGGTCACCATAGTCTCCACCATAGGCAAAAAACTTCTCACCATTTTCATGTTTTTTCTCTAAGCCCTGGTCAATCATATCCCAAATGTATCCTCCAATCAAATTAGGACGTGCGTTAATTTCATCCCAATAATCGCCTAAACCACCAATGGAATTACCCATGGCATGCATGTATTCACACATAATTATTGGACGATCGATGTAACCACTTTCAGACATACCAACCAATTGGCTCAACTCAGGATACATACGACTAAGAACATCAACATATGCCGGATCATCCGGATTGGCATAAACAGGCCATTTACTTAACCCAAAACCAACACCTTCTTCATATTGCGGATGTGTAGGATCACCTTGGGCTCCTTCGTAATGAATAAAACGAGATGGATCATAATCTTTAATCCATCCGGCAGCTGCGGCAAAGGCAGGTCCTGTTCCGGCCTCGTTACCCATCGACCATGAAATGATAGAAGCATTATTTTTATCGCGCTCCACCATACGAATAATTCGCGTGCTAATGGGAGCAACCCAGTTAGGTTGCTGAGGTAAATAACTCCCTAAGTGATGACATTCGATATTCGCTTCATCCATCACATATAAACCATACTCATCGCATAACTCATAAAAATAAGGATCGTTAGGATAGTGCGAGGTACGAACAGCATTAAAATTGAATTGTTTTAAAAGTTCAACATCTTTCCGCATATCATCACGTGTTAAAGCCTTTCCTCGTATATGATGATGATCATGGCGATTAACCCCTTTGATTTTAACAACTTCATCATTAATTAATAAAGCGTTATCCTTACTAAACTCAATTTTTCTAAAGCCAATTTTCTGACTACGGGCTTCTACTACCTTGCCTTGTGGATTACATACTTCAAAAACGATGCGGTACAAATAAGGATCTTCAGCCGACCACTTACGAGGTGCTCTAATATCAGCTTCCAACATTGCCCATTTGGTTATATCGCGTTGTGGCCAGCGCTCGTTATAAATGGCATCGAACGAAACTGCAGATAATTCAGCTACTTCCTTATTTGAATCATCATATAATTTTGCCTTTAGTTGCCATTGTTTAAGGTCAGCTGATTCATCTTTCACCCATACTTTCGGGCGAATTTCTAATTTGGCATCCTGTAAGTTAGCATCAAATTTAGTTCGCACAAAGAAATCGTTTAAGGCTATTTTGGGTTGAGCCATCAACATTACATCTCGATGAATACCACTTAAGCGCCACATATCCTGATCTTCCAAATAGCTTCCATCGCTCCAACGAAACACTTGAACAGCTATTTTATTCTTGCCCTTTTTTAGGTAGTCTGTAATATCAAATTCAGCGGCTAATCGACTTCCTTGACTATAACCGACTTCTTCTCCATTAATCCAAACGTAAAAAGCAGACGACACACCACCAAAATGCAAAATAATAGATTGTCCATCCCAATCTGATGGCACTTCAAATTCACGGCTATAACTACCTACAGGATTATCACGATAAATCTTTGGTGGCTTTGGAGGTTGTGGTCCGCGCCAACCATATTTCAACTCCGGATTTAAAATATCAGGTGTAAAAGGATAAATAATATTACTGTAAATAGGCTGTCCAAAACCTTGTAACTCCCAATTAGATGGTACATCAATATCATCCCATTTTGAACAATCGAAATCAGGATTCATAAAATCCATTGGACGTTTATCATCTTGTCCAACGTACTTAAATTTCCAGTTTCCATTCAAAGTTTTAATTCTGGCCAATTCTCTGTTTCCCGTAAGGGCATCCTGACTATTATGGTATGAATAAGCAGGAACACGAGCTAACATCTTGTTTTTCTCAAACACCAACTCGTTTTCCCAATCGTTTTGCCCAAGCATTGACTGAGTAAAAAAGGCAATTAGTATTGCGAAACTTATAAATAACTGTCTCATATATTTTCCTTTTTAACAATTCAAAAAAAAGGTTTAAACTGGAGCATTCGCCAAGTTTAAACCTTACTAACTACATTTATTTTAATCCAACTGAAAGGTCTTTTCAAACTGAGGCATATTATCGTCGCGCCAATCGATACCTGTAGCTTTATCGTGAAACCAATGTGGTTGCTGATGCGTTTGACTCCATTGTTCAGCTTCAATAACCAAAGCTTTCAATATTTCAGGATGAGTATCACTTAAGTCCAAATCCTCACTCATATCTTCAACAATATTAAAGAGTTTCCATGGTTCCTGGTTTACTTTAAGCGCTTTCCACTCGTTTAGTCTTACTCCAACATCGGTGTATCCCACCCGATGCCTTAAACAATAAATCATATCATCATCATGTGGATTTTCTCCGGCTTTGATATCGTCCCAGATATCTAAACCATCTAATTTTTTGTTTTCAGGAATACTTGCCCCTGCCAACTTTGCAAAGGTGGGGTAAAAATCGATGGCTAAAATTGGATGTTCAAAAACTTGACCTTTTTGTAATTGATCGGGCCAATGGAAAAACATAGGAACACGGTATCCTCCTTCATGGGTGCTTCCTTTACCTTCTTTTAAAGGATAATTATTGGCTCCTTTAGAAACTTTACCTCCATTATCGCTTAAAAACACAATTAAAGTATTGTCATACTCACCAGTTTGTTTCAAAGCATCGACCAATTGTTTTACTCCACGATCAACCGCGTAAACCATACCGGCATAGGTTCTTCTATCCTGATCTTTAATATCAGCAAATAGAGCCATATCCTCCTCTTTTGCTTCCAATGGAACATGAGGAGCGTTATAGGCTAGATATAAAAAGAATGGATCATCTTTTTTAGCCCCTTCTTTAACAAACTGTACTGCTTCTCGAGATAAAGCATCTGTTATGTATTCTGTTTCTTGAACTTCCTTACCATTGCGTTCCAAGGGCAATAAGTATTCAAAAATGACTTTCTTACCTGCCTTCTTTTGTTTTTCATATATGACTCTATACTCCTCTGGAAAATACTTATGACCACCACCTAGAAAACCATAATACTCATCAAACCCTCTGTTATTAGGATGAAAGGCCTCAACAGATCCTAAATGCCATTTACCAATAGCCCCTGTATAATAACCAGCATCCTGAAGCACAGAACTTATGTACTTCTCGTTTAAATCAATGCCTTTGCCAATGGTTTCTGAGTTTGGCGGCAAATTAAACTGTGCTCCTATTTTATGAGGATATCTACCTACCATCAAGCCCGCGCGGCTTGGGCCACAAAATGGATGAATCACATACGCTGAAGTAAATTTCATTCCTTCATTGGCTAATTGATCCAAGGCTGGCGTTTTTATATCAGTTGATCCATTAAAACCAACATCAGCGTAACCTAAGTCATCACACATAACAACCACAATATTGGGTCGTGGAGCTTCTGCCTTATCAATTCTAGTTGAACAAGCTACGAATGACAGCAATAAACTAACGGCTAATGTACATGTTCCTAATTTCATTTTCATTTCTTTTTTTATCGCACCACACGACCTGATCCGGATCCACCCATTAAGGCTTCCACTTCAGAGCGTGAAGAATAATTAAAGTCACCATTTATCGAATGACATAAGCAAGAAGCTGCTACAGCAAAACGAATCGCTTGGTCTGGTTTTGACAATTCAGGTGTATTTAAGGCAAATACTAAGCCGGCGCCAAAAGAATCACCTCCACCAACACGATCAACTATCGCCTTTATTTCATAGGGCATATATTCCCCTTGCCCATTTAAAGGTGCAAAATGAGCCGTATCAGTTGTTGCATCATACAACATAGCACCCCAATTATTATGAGTGGCTGATAGACTCTCGCGTAAGGTGATTGCCACTTTCTTTACATTCGGAAATTGCTTTACAATCTCCTTTGCTACATCAAGGTACTTATCTATATCTAACTGCCCTCCTTCAATATCCGTATCGCCGGCAGAGATTCCTAATACATCATGTGCATCTTCTTCATTGGCAATTACAACATCAACAAATGGTAAAATAGCACGCATCGTTTTTTCAGCCAAAACATTTGCGGCTGTACCATTTTGCCATTGCCAAAGTTTTTTTCTGAAATTCAAATCGCACGAAACAGTCAAACCTTTTTCTTTAGCAGTTCGAACAGCTACCTCTGTGGCATGTGCTGAAACTTCAGATAAAGCAGGTGTGATACCAGTAGTATGCAACCAAGCTCCATCTTTCAGCAATTCACACCAGTCGTATGCTTCGCCCTTTGTCATTGACACTGCAGAATAGTCACGATCGTACATTACACGACTTGGACGCTGATTAGCACCACGTTCAACGAAGTATAAACCAAAACGACCATAATCAGTAAGTTTAATTCCTGATGTATCTACATCGATTCCTTTAAGCACTTGCAAACAAGCTTCAGTCATTTCATTATCAGGCAAAGCAGTAACAAAACGTACTTTACCGCCTAGCATGGCAATTGAAGAAGCTACATTAGCTTCAGCTCCTGCGAAAGTCATATCCAACTTCCCTGGCATACTCTGACGAAAGCGCTGAAAGTTTTCAGGACATATACGCCCCATTATTTCTCCGAATGTTATAATTGTTTTCATGATTTTAGGTTCTAGCTACCAGCAGTTAGCATCTGGTACTTATGTTATATATTACGAATCTCCTTAATTAAAGTGTGTATTTCTCTGGCATTACGTGTTATTAATTCCCAGTTTTCATCGAGTATCATATTGCGCTTTGCAATCCACGATCCGCCAATGGCAGTTATTAATGGCGATTCCAAATACGTTCTGGCATTCGCCATATTACATCCGCCTAATGGAATGAATTTAAGATCAAGGTATTGATAAGGTGCCACCATGCTTTCCAGATGTGCCATACCTCCAGAAGTTTCAGCAGGAAAAAGTTTTAAAACCCGACAGCCTTCATGGATTGCCATTTCAATATCTGTTGGTGTCATTATACCAGGGGCAAAATCTAAGCCTTGCTTACGTGCCTCTGCTATTACCTTAGGGTTACAACCAGGAGCTACTGCAAAATCAGCACCAACATCTACCACAGCCTTAACCTGTTCGGTAGACAAAACAGTTCCAAAACCAAGCGTTATTTCAGGCACTTCTTTTTTGATTGCCTTAGCAGCTTCGATAGCAACTGGTGTGCGTAGCGTTAATTCAATGGCATCGACACCTCCGGCCAATAAGGCCTTTGCCAAAGGCACAGCATGTTTAACTTGGTCTACCACTAACACGGCCATTACTCCAGCGTCATCAATACGCTTTATCATTTCAGGCCCCATAGCCTGCTTATCAAATGTGTACATTTTCTTAGATTATAGATTAATAGATGATTAGATAATGGTCAAACTTACGACTCCACAAACAAAACCTCTAATCAGCTATAATTCAAACACTACAATGCTGTTGAAATACGTTTCTTAACCAAATAGTCGTTAAGAGCAAGGTATGAGCAATCGTGCCCAATTCCACTTTCTTTTATACCTCCATGGGGAAGATAGATGGCGTACTTAACACCATTCACTTGCACTTCTCCAAACATTAATTCTTCTGATACTTTACGAATAACAGATTGATCGTTGGAAAATAAGTAGGAAGCCAAACCATACTCGGTATCATTTCCTAAATCAATGGCTTCTTCAACAGTAGAGTACTTCATCATAGCAGCAACAGGTCCGAAAATTTCTTCACGAAAACAACGGCTATCTCGTTTAATACCAGAAAGTATAGTTGGTTCAATGTAAAATCCTTTAGCAAAACCTTCAGGAACTTTACCGCCCATTACCAATTCAACACCAGATGCCACATCATCGGCCACCATTTTCAACACTCGTTCCTGATCGCGCTTGGTCACCAAAGGTCCCATATCAGGCTTTTCTTCAATCCCAAAACCTATTTTAAGTGCTTTGGCCTTAGCTGTAAATATATCTAAGAATGTATCATAAACCTCTTCATGAACCAGAAAACGATTAGGAGATACACATATCTGACCTGAATTACCATATTTTAAGGCAACTCCCAATGTTGCAGCTAATTCTAAATCAGCATCCTTATGAACAATAAATGGTGCATTACCACCAAGTTCAAGACTAACATGCTTAACGGTTGTTGCCGAATCTGCAATAACTCGTTTACCAGAAGCTGATGAACCAATCATGGTTAACACCTTTGGTATAGGACTCTTTGTCATGGTAGTTGCGACTTCGCTAACAGGCCCACTAATAACATTAATAACACCTGCAGGAAAGTTGATACTTTCAGCTATCTCTCCCACTAAATAAGCCGAAATTGGTGATAATTCAGAAGGCTTAATAACGATCGAACAACCAGCTGCTAAAGCAGGTCCAATCTTATAGCCTACATTCAGCAATGGGAAATTCCAGGCTAAATAAGCAACAGCCACACCAACTGGTAAATTAACTATCTGATGATGATGCGTATTTTCCGAATCAGGAATAATTTCATCGTGCATATTTTTCATGGCTTGCGGATAAAACTCTAAACCATCTGCCAGTAATTCCACATCTTCAGCAGCCCCTTCATAGGTTTTACCCATTTCATAAACCACGGCTTTTCTCAATTCATCTTCACGTTTTAATATTTCGGCGCGAAGTTTCATCATCCATTCGGTACGTTCTTTAAGTGGCAACTTTGACCATACCTTAAAACCCTTTTGTGCTTCAATTAAAGCTAATTCAGCATCTTCCTTTTGGGCATAAGCAATAGAACCAACAGCTTCTTCTATAGCTGGGTTAATAATATCCTTCTTGGCTCCTGAGATGGCATCAACTAACTTGCCACCTATATACATTTTCTTATATCCGAAATTCATATGATTATTTTTTTATTTTACTTACAAAAACTTTTAAAAGCATCCTCATCAATAGTAACGCCTAAACCGGGTTTATCTGAAACTTTAATTTCTCCATTCTTGACCTCGAAATCCGGAATGGTAACTTGATCTCTAAGATCATTATCAGTTCGATCATGTTCCATCCAGAAGTTTGAATTGAACATACGGCCAGGCACATTATCCAAGTTACTAATAAAATGCATAGCCGCCGAAATCGCAATGTAGGTACCCCAACTATGAGGAACAATTTCTTTACCATAGGTGGAAGCTAAGGTTGATATTTTCTTCACTTCGGTAAGACCACCACAAGCGGCTATATCTGGCTGAGCAATATCTACAGCGTTGCTTCTTAATAATTGGTGAAATCCATATCGTAAATATTCACATTCCCCACCTGCAATTGGAATTGTTGTTGCATTTCTTAATTCCGCATATTGAGAATAAAACTCTGGTGATACAGGTTCTTCAAACCATCCAATGTCATATTCTTCAATAGCCTTTGAAAGTTTTACGGCTTCGCGCAAATTATAGGCATGATTAGAATCAACCATCAGTTCCATATCATCACCAATCGCTTTTCTTACCTCACGCACCATCTCAATATCCTTTTCAATGGTCATACCGACCTTCATCTTAACCGCCTTATATCCTAGTTCTTTATACTCAATAGCTTCATCAGCCAGAGCCTTTGGCAAGTTCTTTTCTTCTCTGAAGTATAAACCTGTAGCGTATGGTGTTATTATATCTCTTTTTTTACCACCTAACAATTGATGTACTGGCACATTCAAAATCTTTCCTTTGACATCCCATACAGCCATATCAATTGCACTTATAGCGGCTACCAAAATACCTCGGCGAGCATAATCCAAAGAGCGGCGATACATTACATCCCAAATGGTCTCATTATCTAATGGATTCATACCAATTACATATTGCGACAATAACTTTACGCCAGCTGCCAAAACATCTGCGGGCCCGTATCCTTCCCCCCATCCGACTACACCTTCGTCAGTACTTAACTTCACCAAACATATTTTTCGCTCACTATATGACCATTGAGAAAAATAAAATGGCTTATCCAACTTATCATTTAATACAAAGACCTCTATAGATTTTATTTTCATTTTTTCCAGTATCAAGTTTATCACTCATATTCCTAGCCAACTGTATTGGAATATCCTATTACGATCATTCCTATACAAATGACTACTACGCCAAACATTAACCAGCCAAATGGTTTTTTAGCACCAGTCCACTCTTTATTGAAGTATGCCCAAACATTACTAACAATTAAGCCCCCACCCATAAGAATTGGCCAACCTATTACCGAGCCCATATTACCCATTAAAGTAGCTCCTTGGCCATATACTCCAAGGGCACCAAACCAACACAGAGCAGCTACAATAGACCACATATATGCTTTGCCTGATTTAGCCTCATTAAAGGAATTCCAACTTTTATTTTTAAACAATAGAAATACAGCATATATAGCATTTAGGATAAATGCCCCCCACAATACAACAACCCAAATAGCCAAACTACTATTACGCGCTGTTGCTCCAGCTTCCTGAGCAAAATATCCTATTCCACTACCTTCTGCAAAACCTGCGTCAAAACCAATTCCTAGGAAAGCAGAAAAGAATCCACTCAAAACAGCAATTATAAGACCTGCTTTAAGGTTGATCTTTTTACCTTCTTCTTGCTTACTTTGTTTATCTCGTAAGATACCAGCATATGCAGTTAAAGCTACACCAATTACCATAACAATAACGCCTCCCAATACATACGGCAAAGCAGCCGCATTAGGATCATCTTTCATAAAGTATGGAATAAGACTGCCTGCTGCAGCACATAAGCCTAGCACAATACCATAGGTTAATGACATGCCGATATAAGGAACACTTTTACCAAACATTATACCTCCGATCCCCCACACTGCTCCAAATATCATGGCCAGGATTTTAATATCAAGAGGAGCCTGAGCAATGCTATGAAATAGGTCAGGCACAACAATTAACGCCCATGCTGTTGGTAATATAATCATCGCAAACAACGAGTGGACTAACCACCAGGCTTCCCACTTAAGTGGAGCCATAAACTTCATTCCAAGACCAAATGAGCCCTGAAAAAGGGTCGCAAATAAGACTAATGCTAAAGGTAAAAATTCAAATTCCATGCTTATATACTTTTGATTAATACAAAGAAATGACATGTATCACTGAATTAATTTGCTGATTTTACCTAGTACTTACATTATTTTACCCCACATTGCTTAGAATAAAAATTGATCGAAAAAAAGAAGGCACCTGTATAAATTCATACAAGTGCCTTCAATGATTTTATTTAATTGAGTTTTATTTCAACTCAAGCTTTTGTGTTTTGGTGTAATCTGCCCCTCTCAATTCAATAAAAGCATCCATTAACTCTTTAAGTTTGTCAGGATTTTCACTAGCCAGATTGTGTTGTTGAGCAATATCCTCTTTTAAATTGTATAGCAATGGTACAGGACTATTGCCTACCTCTATATTAACTTGTTTATTGAGAGCTTTACCTTTGTAAGCAGGTATCAATAGCCAATTACCTTTGCGCAAAGCGGTTCTGGTTGTGGCTTCTATGATTAAACTTTCTCTTCCTGACTCACTCTTTCCCATAAATACATCCAACAAATCTTTACTATCAGTTGATTGCTCTTCAGTTCCGACTAAGGTTGCAATGGATGCAAATAAATCCATCTGACAAACCAAAGCATCAGAAACTTTTGGTTCAATTGTTCCTTTCCAATAGGTAATAAATGGCACTCGCGTTCCTGCTTCAAATAAACTATACTTGCCACCACGCAATTCTCCGGCGGGCTTATGCTTTCCTAACTTTTCAACAGCATCATCATTATAACCATCGTTTAACACAGGGCCATTGTCACTTGAAAATACAATTAGAGTATTCTCCAAAACACCTTCCTCTTCCAGAGTTTTAACAAATTCACCAATACACCAATCAGCTTCCAGTATTACATCACCGCGTGGCCCCATACCAGATTTTCCTGCAAAACGCGGATGAGGCGTACGAGGCACATGAGGTTGTTGCATGGCATAATACAAAAAGAAAGGTTGTTCTTTGTGAGATTTAACATACTCTTGGGCTTTTAGCAAGAAATGATCAGCCATATCTACATCTGACCAACGTGCTTTTTCTCCTCCCTTCATATATCCAATTCGCGGAATCCCGTTTATGATTGTAGAGTTATGCCCATGATGCCACATCATTTCGCACAGTTCCGGATTTTCTAAACCTGTTGGTTGTCTTTCAAAATTGTTTTTATAATCAATTTCTATTGGATCATCCGCCTCTAAACCCTCAACATGACCATCTTGCAAATAGACAGTTGGAACACGATCTTGAGTTGCTGCCATATAATAAGCATAGTCAAAACCAACCTCATTCGGTCCAGGTGTTACTTTCTCATTCCAATTGACAAGACCTGATCCTAAACCTAAATGCCATTTACCAACTAAGGCCGTTTGATACCCATTGGCTTTTAACATTTTTGGTAAGGTTTTTTGATCTGTTCCAATGATTAATGGGGCTGTTCCCGGAAGAATCTTTGCGCTCTTATTTTTCCATGGATACATACCTGTTAGAAGGGCATACCTACTGGGTGTGCAAGTTGCTGATGAAGCATAACCATTTGTAAATTTAATACCTCCCTTTGCTAAGGCATCAATGTTTGGCGTTTCTAATTCAGTGGCTCCACATGAACTTAAATCACCATACCCCAAATCATCTAAATAAATAACTACAACATTTGGTTTAACTGTAGTTTCTTCTTTTGCTTCTTTACTTTTTACCTGACATGAACTGAATAATACCAATAAAATGGCAAACAATCCAAATGACATATTTTTTTTATTCATATTCCTGATAATATTTCTGTAGTTTTATTCCGCATATAATTGTATTGCGAATAAGTCAATTATTCTAAATTTAATTGTGCTTCTGTATACAATTATTGTATATGATCGTTCAAAACAAACCAAATCTTCTATGCATTATATCGATTTGCACAAATACAAAAAGAGACTGCCCGTTGGCAGTCCCTTAAAATCTTTAGGTTTTGGAATGTTATGGCCTTGCTTCCAAAGGTATCAACTGCATATCATCAAAATAAATTAACTGCGTACCTGATACATCAGGATTATCAGCTGCCAATATCTTAATGCCATAATTTTTAGTTGGTTGTTCATCAATATTAACAACCTTACTTAAAGTTACCCATTGGCCTTTCTCTATTTCAGAAATATCCCAGGTATTGGCATATACCGGCGCAGTCATATACGTTTTGAAGGCTTTAAGCGTGGTATTCTCATCTACATAAACCTTTATTTTTTCGATATATGGACCAGCCGGAGCAACTGCTCCGTTGGCAATAAAACTAGAAGCTTGAATTTTAAACGTTGTTCCAGCACCATCAAATGTACAACTCATACTTGCTGTTCCACTTGCTGCGACATCCTCGGAACGTGCAAAAACAATTGGATTTTGATTACCTACCCAGAAACCATCAGCAAAACCTTTCTTAAAGTTCGCACTTGCTATTTCAAAGCCCATCTTATCCGTATTAGTTACACTTCCTCCTATAATCATAGTTGTATTCACATCTGAAAATTCCTGTAAGTCACGTAGATCTAGTGATTGAATTACTCCACCTGCGTAAGAAATATTAATTTCATCAGTATTGTATACCGGCTCTGCTAATGTTAATTCGATCATAGTAGCATCATCATCACTAACCTCAGCTTTTGTTACAAGTATATTCTGATCAAAACCAGCAGTTGTATTAACTACATGCACTGTAAAATTCGCTTCTTCATTGTTGAACGGTGTAACTTCACCAGTTACATTAAAACCAATATTACCATTTTCCAGCTCTTTAGCTTTACCTGTAATTTCAAATGGTTGAGATGATTGTACTACTTCTACCTTCAATGGAACTATCTTAGTAGTTGCTCCAGCTGGCAAACCACTTCCTCGACTAACAGTAACACTACTTCCTGTTGCAGTACCCATTGTAAAAAAAGAAATAACAGAGGCAGAATCATTACTTGAAATAGGTGATCCTCCAGCAATATCCCATGTTCGACGATTAGGTCGCCCAATGGTTGTCATATCAACAAAAGTTAATTGCTGTCCTACTTCAACCGTTACCGTTTTCCAGCTGTCCTGTTCTGCATCATCAGGCATTTCGTCAGCTGCAACTTCAAGCACCAATTCTTCTCCAAAAAATACTTTAAAAGCTGGTTCAATAGTGGCATAAACGTCAACCATAAAAGTGGTATCAATTACCCACTGATCTCCCTTCTTAACTGACTGTAACAACACTTCATCTTTCGTAAAAAACGCTACTGAATCACTATAAGTATTATACAAGTTAATGGTCTTAATACCACTTTCCCTGAATAAAACATGCGCACGGGCATCATTACTTATATTCCCGGCATTAGGTACAATAAAATCGGTATAAACCGAATCTTCTTTAGTGAAATCCGGACGTAAAAAATAGCATCCCTGATCAATAGTCCATTTATGGCTTAAAGCTCCTTTTGACAAATCAACAAAGGAAATATAATCCTCCTGTGCTATCTGAAAAAGATTCTCTACAGCAGTTTCACTTACAACCCATTCTACATCCGAAAAGCTGAATGGTTGTTCATATTCTTTTTCACATGACCATCCTATGACCATTAGAATTAGAAACGTATATATTTTATAATTTTTCATTGTCTTTTGTTTTGAAAAAATGAAACACAAATTCAAGTACTCTAATTCGAAATATTAGGATTGTTTAATGTTTCGCTCAGAGGTAATGGAAAGTAATCGTGTACTTCATTAACATAATTGGATGCGGCCAACTCATACTCATTTATAGCTATACCATAAGTTGCAGGTTCCTCTGTATATAAGAAACAATTCTTTCGGGTCAGTGTCTCTCCTGTAGTAGGATCAAGATAGGTGAAGTTACCTATATACCATGTTTGCTGAGATAGCTCTTGAAAACGTTGTTTGGTGATTCCCCAGCGACGCATATCGATAAAACGCATTGAATGACCTTCAATGGAACATTCCAAAGGTTTTTCGATATACATTAAACGATCCATTAAAGTATTTTTATCGTAAGTAATACCATCAAAGTCTGGTCCGGAACCATCATCAGTGCCTAACAATTGAAGTGCCCAACGCGCTCGTACTTCATTAATGTAGCTTAATGCCCCAGTAATATCGTCTTCCTGAATTAAACATTCGGCCAACATCAGGTAGACTTCTCCTAAACGATTAACTACAACATTTTTACCCGACTTCCAACTCGTTCCTCCAATATTCTCCTCATCGTCAACAACTGAATGATTGGTATAATGCTTAAAGTAAGCCACTTTATTTTGAAGAAATACTTTTCTAACTCCACCATCTTCAAGAGCATAATTTCGTAAATAATACTCCGTATCTAAATCCTGAGGAAGAGCTATCATAGCAGATGCACGTAAAGTAGCTGAACGTAATCTTGAATTACCATTATCATCGATCACATAGTTTCTGGAATCATTCAGATCCATCTCTTCATTCTGATATTCGTATACTAACCATGATGAAGGCACAAACTCCGATGATCCGGTTGGACTTGAGTATCGTGATAAACGTTGAACCATTGACTCTGGTTGCCATTGTGTATATTCACTGTTAAAATCAAGTGTATACGAAATCTCAAAAATAGATTCTTTATTAAACTCACCTGCATTAGTAAATAGTAAAGACATATCATCCACCAACTCATATCCGTAATCAGAATTATGAATTAACTCAGAAAAATAAGGCTTAGCCAATGCGTATTCACCTTGATACAAATGACTTGTCCCTAATGCATTGGCAGCTGCTCCTTTAGTAATTTTACCCTTCTCATCAAACTGATAAGGTAAATTGTCGTATGCATATTTCAAATCCTCTCTGAAAAATTTAATAACTTCTTCAGAAGTAGATATAGGTCTGTATATATCGTCAACTGATTTGGCATATGAATCGTTAATGGGCACATTACCATTGTTGTATGACGAATGCAAATAAAAATGGAATAAACCTCTGAAGAATTTAGCCTGAGCCATTTGCTCTGTCCATCTTTCTTCTTCAACACTACCTTCTAATCGACTTAAACCTTCAATAACCTGATTGGCTCTGAATATACCTTGGTAACACAATGCCCATTTATCATTGACCTGAGCTGTTGCATTATTGTATAGTTGCGAATACCATGGTGCCATGGCATCTAATGGTTTATTTCTATCCCCTGGAAATGCCATATCAGATCGATATGATTCCCGTTGAATCAACATGAGGTATTGATCCATTAAGCCAGCATATACACCGTTAAGTGTTGCCTGAGTTTCATCCAGATTAGCCCAGTAAATATCAGCACTCGGCCTGTTTGGATTGGTTTCCTCCAGATAATCACTGCATGCGGCCAATGGCATAATCAATGCTACTATTATTGCTATATATAAGTTTCGATGTTTCATCTCTTTGCTCCTTTTAATATTAAAAATCAAGATTAATACCTATTGAGTAAGTTGAACTCACAGGGTAGTTTCCTTTATCAAGGCCGCGATTCGCAACATTTCCACCAACTTCAGGGTCATAACCTGTGTACTTCGTAAAAGTTAATGGATTTTGAGCTGTTAAATAGAAACGGCAAGAGCTAATTCCAGCCTTCATCAACCAGGACTTAGGCAAAGTATAACCCAAGGTTACATTCCTTAATCTTACATAGGATCCATCTTCTAACCAGAAATCAGTATAAGCTCTATAATTATCATGTTCTTTACTTGTGCCTCTAAACAATGGAATCTCAGAATGAGGATTCACATCAGACCACATATAAACTAAATCCTTATGGGTTTCAAAACTATAGGCAGCAGCTTTGCCTCCATTCATAATCTCATTGCCAACGGCAGCATACCAGTTCATGGAGAAGTCAAAGCTATAATAATCTAAACTCAAATTTAATCCGAGCTCATAATCGGGTAATCCACTTCCACTATATTCTCTGTCTTCATCAGAAATCTTACCATCTTTATTTGTATCACGATACATTAAATCTCCCATCTTAGCTGTAGCTACTAATTCTTGATATTTAGCTAATTGTTCTGGAGTTTTAATTACACCATCGGTAGGATTCAGAAAAAAGGATCCTGCTTCATGTCCGAGCATGATGGCAGTAACTGTGGAGTAAATATCTCCGGATAAAAGGGTACTATTTGAATTAACAATTACATCACTTGAACCAAACATATTGGTTACCTCATTATGATTGGTCGTAAATGTTCCACCTACATTCCAATTAACTTGCCCGGTTCTTCCACGATACAATAGAGCCAGCTCGACTCCTCGATTAATCATATCACCAACATTTAAAGTAACATTAGCTTCATTTTTTAATCCAACACCTGCTGAGGATGGCAGTTTAACCGGGAATAACATATCCTTTTTCTCGGTGTTATAATAATCAGCCGTTAATGTTAATCTATTATCGAAGAAACCCAGATCAACACCAATATTTGATTGAATTGAAGTCTCCCATTTTACGTCAACATTAGGGTAAGTTTTCTGAGCTGTACCTAAAGCCAATATATCTGAATGTCCGGTTGAGTATGAATAATCAACGTTCTGAGAAATTGCTCCGGCATATAAATAGTTACCTATGCGTTCGTTACCAGTAGTACCGTAACTTGCTCTAATTTTAAAAGAATTAGCAACGCCTCTTAAACCACTCCAAAATTTCTCATCAGCAACATTCCAACCTACTGAAGCCGAAGGAAAAACTCCCCATCGGTTCTTCTCTGAAAATTTTGATGAGCCATCGCGACGTACACTGGCACTAAATAAATAACGCCCTTTATAATCATATTGTACTCTTCCCAGTGTACCCAATAATTTAGAATTGTAATTCTCACCAGAGAAGATCGTCGGGTTCATGGTTCCACCATTAATCACTTTAATGTTATTATTGGTGATACCTTCTTTACGTCCATAAACATCATCGAAAGTTCGTTCTTCAACCGAAAAATTAACTAAAGCTCTAACTGTATGCTTCTTATTAAATTTCTTGATATAACTCAAAGCACCTTCCAAACTAAACGAAGTAGCCCTATTGCGACGAATATAACTATAGCTCTTAGTCGGGTCAACATCAGGTACTCCTTGATCATACACAGTATAAAATGGAACAAATTGTCTTCCATGATTACTGGTCACACCTGTACCAATCTTTGAAATGAATTTTAAATCCTTTGTGATTTTGTAATCCAGATTAATATTAGCATTCAAGCGATCTCGTTTATTAAAATCTTCCTTTTTAATGGCCTGAAGTACATTATCCATTTTAGTTCTATTCCCGCCTGATGCATCAATCTCTGTTGTTGAAGCATCAACAGCAGGAAAATAAGGTAAGTAACGGAATGCTTGAGTCAGCATATTACCTACTGGTTTTTGTTGATCTTCCAGTGAAAAATTAATACTCGCAGCTACTGTTAAACGATTCTTCGTAAACTTTGTATTAATACGTCCGTTATAGCGTCTAAAACTAGAGTTGATAATAACTCCATCCTGATCAAAGAAACCGAATACAGCACTCGCTACCAAATTATCTGTTCCTCCAGATAATGTTACATTATAATTCTGAGTCGCAGCATTGTCTACTTGCATCATATCCACAATGTTTGTCTCATTGGTTAACCAATGTGGATATTTACCTGCAATATCGGTTGGGTATAATGGTTCGGCATTTCTATTTTCAATAGCCTCGTAATAAAGCTGTTCTGTTGTTGTCATCAAAGGCGTTCCG
The DNA here is from genome assembly GCA_947503525.1 of uncultured Carboxylicivirga sp. Lineage (GTDB taxonomy): Bacteria > Bacteroidota > Bacteroidia > Bacteroidales > Marinilabiliaceae > Carboxylicivirga. Next base: position 298,765 of record CANNEA010000004.1, read on the forward strand.
GAGGTAATATGTTGAATACCATATGAACCGTCAACACGTACCTTCATGGCCCCTTTCTGACCTGATTTGGTGGTAATCAAAATTACACCTGCCGCACCACGAGTACCATAAACAGCACAAGAAGCAGCATCCTTTAAAATATCAATGGTTTCAATTTCATTGGCACTCAAGCGAGGATCACCTTCTTGTGGAATTCCATCGACTACAAAAAGAGGGGTATTATCTCCACCTATTGATGATACTCCACGAATTTGAATATTTGAAGATGCACCTGGCTCACCGGAACTAGCAACAACATTTACTCCAGCTACCTGACCTTGTAAAGCCATGCCAATATCAGATGTGATATGACGAGTGATGTCCTCTGATTTAACTTGAGTTACAGCACCGGTTACTTCCTTTTTTCTCAATGTACCATAACCAATGGCTACAACCTCATCTAATCCGATTACTTCAGCTTGCATAACAACATCATGAATAGCTTGACTCACCGTAACAAAGGCATCTTGCATCCCAATAAAATTGAGGTGTAATACTTCACCTTCTTTAACTGAAATACTGTAATTACCATCTAAATCAGTAATTGTACCATTGGTTGTTCCTTTTATTACAATACTTACTCCCGGGATTGGCGCACCATCTTCGGATGATGTTACTTTTCCTTGAACGGTAATATTTTGAGCAAGCGATGGTAAAGTGCAAATCAACAACATCACTATTGTCATCAGCACCGATCGCATGACCTTATCATTTAGATTGAATGTTTTTTTATTATTTTTCATTACTTAAAGGGTTTTACCGCCTTGTCTTAATTTACAAATATATGTTCCTAAACCCATATCATTAACACAAGAAAGTTACAATTGATAATCATTTATTCACGAACAGAATTTATTGCATCCTTCTGTTTAAGAACTAACCTGTTAAAATGAGTTGTTTAAATTGAGAATTGTTGGTTTTCATATTATTGATTTTTAGTTATTTGAATTCAGTATTATTAATTGAACGGTCACCTTGAAGCATGACCTTAGCCTTCCCTTTATAATTATTGTTAGTAAATTCTACGTTGTGAGAGGCATTCAACTTAATGACCGGATTGGAAGGATACTTTTGAGCAAATTTGCCCGAATTAGTAATCGTATTGCCAGTAAACTTTAAACCATCAACATTTGTAATTTGTAAAATCAAATTATCAAATTGATTAAATGTATTATCTGAAATTTCAATATTCTTAAAGGCAATATTCTTGTTTTCATCATCCGTATCAAAACGAATTACACCACGATCGAACCCGCTGTGCTGACAGTCCTGAAATGTATTGTTACGTATGTATATATTGGCTGCATTGCCTGATTCATACCAATGACTGCTTTCAACAGGAACTAAAATCGCTTCCATCTCTGTATGGAATGTATTGTGCTCAATAACAGTAAGCTTAGGTGTTGAAATCAATAAACCACGAGCACGATTATTAGCTATATCACAATTATGAACCAGTACTTCAGGATAAGCGCTGATGTTTTCAACAAAATCACCAACTTGAAGGGAAGATGGAATTTCTTCATTAAAGGTGATAATCTGGTAACGACCGTTTAGATATTGTATATCTTTTACTGTTAACTGATCATATGGAAAAAAAGAATCATCTAAACGTACCAGACCAATTGTATCATTAGGATTGGCAACAACAAAACCTTGTTGTTGGTGATGTCCCATTCTTACACCAATTCGATTCGCATCAATTATATCCTCTACAATTTGGTAGGTACCGTGAATATTTGAAGCATCATCCAGTTGATTGTGAAAAGTACAATTCTTTAAAACAACTTTTCCTCTACAACCTACAAAGTGGGTAGCATCAGCTGTAGTAGAAACCATTCTTCCTTTGGAAGGTGTAATATTAAAGCCATCAAGAATTAGGTCAGCTGAATTTTCTGCAATAATACCCATACCACCTGCATGATGGACATTTACATTTTGAGCATTAAAACCATAAGTTGATGTTACACGAAATGCTGGTGCAACCCGGTTAAACCCTTGTTCACCTTTCATAGTTAATATGGTACCAATTGGTGGGAGTTTTTTAGAATGGTTGTGAATTCGTACTAATCCAGGCTTAATCTCTTCAACAATCAGTTTATTCTCGCGTCCAATACTCTTATATTCAGGAGCTCTGTAATCGTAGGTATATTTATAATTAATATTTTCAATATAACGACTCACCTCAGCCTTTCTTGAATTAGTTAGATTGGTGTAAGCTTCAGTATCGTAGGCTATTGCCACTCGCTGTGGATCGTATAAAATGCTTTGCCCAATAGTGTGTTCATAATACTCCTTTATAAAATGCAATTGTTTATTTCGAATCTCGTAAGGATATTCCTCAGATATTTGCATATCAAAAGTCCCCTTCTTCTTATCATGTGCTACAATAAGTCCTTCACTGTGAAAGGGCTCATGCCAATCAATTGATACATTTTTTATGGTTATATCCTTACTTTTATCTACCAAAAATGGAATCATTATACCATGAAAAATAAAAGTAGATCCTTGTCCATCAATTGTTAGTTTATTAATATTCTTTATGGGAAAAGCTGTCCTAATCATTACATCGCAATGATTAGAAATATGACAAAACTCTTCTAGTCCCTTTTCAGGATAGAAGTGATATGTACCCTTCTCGAATATTAATTCAGAAACTTTATGGTCATTCACCTTTAATACTTCAGCTAATACCGCTTGCGTAGCATCGTCAGATATTGAAGTTTTAAATGTTATAACATTAGCTTCAGAATCGGATGTAATACAACTAAGTATTGTGAAACTTAAGATCAGCATTCCAAATCCGACTAAATAGTTTCTTTTCTTATTCATGTTTTTATTTTCCATTTGTACTTCTCCATTAATCTCTTTACAAATTTTCACAATTGATAAGTTTGTTTAGAACTTATGGGTAATAATGATGTACTTATGGGTTATAAATTCGAAATCTCAACCATCCAATAACCAACACTAAACACTATCTTTCAACAACTTATATAAATACCACTGAATAACTTTTTTAATCCGTTCTAATTATTCTTCATTTAAATCAAAAAGTCCGGAACAATAGCATAACTACCATTCCGGACTAACCCCAATTCCCCCAGTGTAAATGATTAAGTTTATTTAGTTTTTCAAATAAATAAAGCTTTGTTTTTTATCTCCTGTTATTACACTAACAATATATTCTCCAACAGGATAATTTAATAAATCCTTAGATATTTGATTTGTATAGTTTATTGAATCACGATGTAAAACCTGCCCTGACATATTCGTAATTAATAACTCAACATTGCTTTGTGATTCATAGAATTCAAGAGTAAAATATCCCGATGATGGATTTGGAAATAACCTGGCCATATCTGCATCATACAGATGATTACTACTTATGCCCGTTTCATTTTTCTCATCCTTAACTTCAATAAACAACACCTCATACTTTCCTAACTTAACCTCATTAGCAATTTCAACTCCATTTAATAGATTGATACATTTGGTTCCATTAATAGGGTTCTTTAATTCAATACTAATGCTAGTCTCAGTTTTTCCAAGATTAATAATGGATAACACATTATTTCCAGCGGAATTTTTGACACATTTCCATGTGCATGATTTACTTTTTGATGTATTCAATTCATTTAAGAAAACATCCGGCATTAATCTTTTGGCATTAACTATTTCAAAAGCTTTAGTATTAAAATCTTCAAGTGTACTAACCGTAATAACATTACCGCCATTCAATCCTGATAAAGTCTCACCATATTCATTCTTTTGTAGACTCACATAATCTATTATAATGGTTCCTCCATTATCCAGGTATACTTGCAAGGCCTCCAATTCCGATTGTGTTACATTTTGAGTTTCGTGTATTAATATGACGTCCCAATTTCCATTATCCTGAGTATTTATAATACTTTGTGTTGTAAAGCCAAGAGGTACACCTTCGAAGAATAAATCCTCGTACAATTCAAAAACCTTATCCATATATGTAGCATCATTAATGGCCGAAGTTTCTGAATAAAAGATGCGAATCGGTTTACGTTGACCTTGCATCGTAGTAATTTCTTCGGAATAGGAGTTTAAATCCATGATGGTTTCGGCTACTTCCTTGGTTACCCGAGGTTGCTGATTGTTGGAACCAGCATATCCTTTTCCAGGTTCCCTGCGAAACGAGCCATCTACATCGCGAGGCCAATACCAAATCTGACTGGCATTAAGACCTTGTGTATGCGCCAACCAAAAAGTAGCTCTGGCATAAAGTGGATTCATGAATAAATCGCGTGAACGCCCCGTCGATAGATAATGAGCCTCTGTATTATAAACCAACTTTTCAGGGCTCACCGATTTCAAAAAATCGTAACTCATACACATTTCACGCCATTCAAAAGCATAATTAGCTTCCCACTCATGATCTGGTCCCCATAGTTTATTATAAGCAGCACCAGCATCATTCCCAATTATCTCGCTCAATTCGGTTAACATCTCCAAATCAATACCATGCCCTCTTTTATTATTCGACCACAGGTTAGGCATAATCTTAAGGTGTACTTTGGCATCATCATCATACTTACGTATCTCAGATTTTAACCAGGTATACCACTCAGTAACCCGATAATTATTAAATCGTGTCCAATCATACCACATTGGCGTTCCTTGCAAAGCATTATCAATTGGAATAACAATCTGAACAGCATCAAAAGACGCAAAACTTGTTTCCCATAGAGCATTCAAATTCGCAATATCCTGATGTTTATCTTCTAACCAAATTCTAAATTTATCGAAGGTATGTTCTGATACCGGCCCACTGGCCCAATCCAATTTGTCGCCAGTTGTTGTAGTATAAAAATGCGGCTCGTTACATAACATGTAACCCAATTCGGAATACTTATTATCCGCCATATAAGGGATTGTTCCAGCCAACAAATCACCCATCATTTTTTTTGCACCTGGATTATCGATATCATAACCAGTAAAAGTATCATCACGCATTATAAAGTCCGGACCATATTCCTCTTCAGCCCAATCATTCACACCTTTGTTATTAATAAAAATAAAACCTAAGTATCCGGAAGCTTTACCTGGAAGATCACCAACTTGGTTTTGGTTTAAATCACCATTCTTATTTAAGACATGAGCTGGAGAAATATAGTAGCCATCTTGCTGTCCAAAAAACTCCTCCAGATCAGCATCTTCAGGTTTCCAAGTATAATCAGTAATAAAAACAGGTTGTCCATTGTATCTCAATTGATCACCTTGATGGCTAACCTGACTCCAATCAACTATCGGTGTTGGCTTACGCTTATATTCTTTGCTAATTACTTTTTGGAGGGTAGCAATAGAAGCATCTAACATTAATATAACATCGCCTCGTTCCCAATCAGCAAGGTCCTCAGCCATTTCATGTGCAGTATTTTTATAGATAGCAACCTTGGCAAAATATTCAGAATTAATACTAACATTCTGTTCATCCCAATCTGCAAAAGTCAAAAATATTTCAGCTGTACGTACTGACAATTTCTCGCGCAGCACATCATGACCTAAGACCTCTGCTTCGCTTATTAAGGTTTCTAATATTGTAATCTTATTTTGCGCCTGTTGTTCTAAAGTTTGTCCCACCAGAACGATGGATATATTAATAGAAGTAAAGAGAAAAAAGGCTCTAAGAAAGGTAGATAATTTAATCATTGAACACTGATATTGGGTTTATGGATCTAAAAGTATAGATCCAATAACTCAATATTGTCTCTTATCGTTTATTTAATGTATTCAATGGTAAAAAGCGAGTTTATCCGAGTTGAAAAAGGAATAAATTCTTTATAAATAATCTTATAGCAGCCCACTTACTCCCTTTTATTTTAATTGAATTATAGCTTCCCCAAATGCAATACCAAGGCGCTTTTGACCTTCTGTATTGTAATGGGTATTATCAATATGTTTCGGGTAATCGGTCCAACTGCGATCGGTACTAGTTGGCAACATTATACAATTACTAGTTGATTTAGCCACTTCGGCCATTCCTTCGCGAACTATACGCGGACCATCTTTAAAACGGCCATAGGTAGAATTAATTTGCCCAAAGACAAAAGGCAATTCAGGTAAGCTAAAGTTATCTCGATAAGCTTGGATTAAAGTTTTCAAATTAACTTCATACGATAAGGCACTCACCTCTTTTGCAGCATCATTCTCGCCTTGCATCCAAGCTATGCCAATAATATCATAACTTTTACCTTCCGATATAAGTCGGTCTAGGTTTTCATTAACAAGTGTAATGTGCTCATTAAATAATTTCGCCTTTTGCTTTTCTCCTTCCTTTTCAACCATTTGAGCTTTTTCTGCTGACCAATTCGGGTTCCAGGCACCATAAAGAGCGGTTCCTCCCATTGAAGTTTTAATCAGTAATATTTCTGATTCGGGATATGCATCAGCCAGACTTAGACCAATAAACAACTCCGGACCAAAAAACTTCTCAAAGTTGTATTTCTTTGACTTTGCTGGAGCTAAATAGTAGCTCAAGGGTTCAAATTTTCTTTTTTGACTCAACATTATCCGTGGGGCAATTTCCATTATTCTTGCCTGAATTGAATCTGACAACTCATCATAGTTGCCTGATCCTGCCATATTTGACTGACCTGCCAGCAATACTACTTTTACCTTATCTTGCTGTGAACAGGCTATTAATGATAGAAAAAGCATGGACAAAAACATCGCTGTTCTTGCCCATTTAATGTATGCTGTGAAATTACTCTTATTACTATTTTTAGTCATATGAATTATTTGCTATTTGTCATTCCTCCATAAGGATAATGTGGATTTTCACTACGCTGCTCAATAAATAATTGTTCAACTTCACTAACAACATCAGGATGTTGATCAGCAATATTATTCGCCTCCGAAATATCCTTACTTAAATCATAAAGCTCTATTGGAGAATCCACACCATAACGAACTGCTTTCAAGTTATTAATTCGAACAGCCTGACGAAAAGCATCTGGCTTTCTACCATTTTTATGAAATTCCCAATTTAAAAAATCACGCTCAGGTGCATTTTTGCCTTTCAGAACCGGTAATATTGAAACACCATCAGTTTGTTCGGGAGCTTGTATCCCAACAGCTTCAGCTATTGTTGGCATAATATCTTGTCCACTACCTATAAAATCTGAAACTGAACCTGCTTTAATTTTTCCACGCCAGTAAGCCAAGGTAGGAACACGAATTCCTCCTTCGTAAACATCACGTTTAAAGCCTTGTAAATCGCCATTACTATTAAAAAATTCATAATCATGTTCCCCTTCTCCTGTTGGGCCATTATCGCTGGTGAATAATATTAATGTATTATCCAATTCTCCCATAATATCCAACTTCTCTAATAAGCGCCCTATTTGTTGATCAAGCAGTGTTATTTTAGCCGCATGTCTTCGTTCTACTTCAGGCCAACCTCTATCGGCATACAATTCCTTGTCATGAATGTAATATTCGTGTGCATGTGGCGCTCTGTAACTCATAAACAGGAAAAAAGGTTTGTCCTTATCCAATTGCTCATCCAGATAATTAAACGCTAATTCTGTACGAAATTCATCCTTACAGTTCCACTCCTTTTCATAATAATAAATCGAATCTTCTTTCGCATTTATCCAATGCATTTGCTCATCGTAACGAATTCCTTCAAAGGGACTAGCCCATTGTTCCTGAATGGCATAATCAAATCCACGAGCAAAAGCCCAAGTACTTAAATCATTAGGATCCTCAACATGCCACTTGCCAATAAAAGCAGTTTGATAACCTGCATCCTTCATCATATCCCCCAAAGTGAGATCAGTCTTCTTCAATGGGATTCGATCAAATCGCTTATTAACCACATCATAGCCTTTATTGCCTCTTATCGTATTAAAACCAGAACTAATACCTGTCAACAATACCGCTCTTGAAGGCGAACAAACAGGTGCTCCGGCATAAAAATTAGTGAATCGCATACCATCTTTAGCCAACTGATCGAGCACCGGTGTTGCTATTACGTCCTGTCCATAACAACCTAATTCCCCATAACCCAAATCATCAGCTAATAACACTAACACATTGGGTTTTGAAATTTTCTTTTCCGCTTGCTGACATGACGAATTGATCAACAAAAGACCAAACAATAGAAGGTTCAGATATTTGAATAGATTCATTGTATTAGATTAGGATTAAATAGTTTAACGCTCATTTTACATTAATAAAGGGAGCAACATGCATGAAAGTCATAATTTTAGCCCCGCTTTTTTTATAGTATTTCTCGTGCTTACTTTACACTTTTCATTTCTTCTCGTACACGATCTAAAAATGGTCTTAACTCCTTTTTAGTTTTACCAGTCATCTTGCTCAAAAAAGCAGTTAATTCCTGATTATTTTTCTTATAAATCACTTTTGCTTCTTCTTTGGTTTTATTCCCCGCTTTTACTTCTTTATTGATTGCGGCTACTGCCTTAGCCTGCACCGAATAAAACTCATGCAAGTCACTTTTATGGTCTTCGCTTAAATTATATTCCTTAACTGTTTCATCAACAAAATAATTGACCTTTTTCTCAACATGCTTTTGCGCCATTACAGTTCCACAGATAGCAATTAATGCAAATAGTAAACTTAGCTTTTTCATCCTTTTTTGTTTTTAGTGATTTCTAATTTTATAAATATTCTATATGTTTCTTTTTATAACGTTCAAGCCTTTTATGTTCTTTCTTTGTGAGTTCTGCACTATTTAAATAATAGTATGCACGACGCGATAAAACAACATCCTCCTTAAGCAAGGAAAAGCAAAAACAAATCACATCTTGAGAAGCACTATTCCTCTCTTCCATCAATTCAAGTAAAACATTTAACTCTTGGTAATCTTTTACTTGTGAGTAATGTTTCAATATCTCATCAAAGTAATCTCTTGAAGATGGTTCTGCTATGTAACTCTTCAATGATTGAAGCGTTTTTAACCTTAGTTGATTATTCGATGCTTGCGATAAGCTATACATGACATCAAAATATACCTGTGTAGGTAGTCCTTCAAAATAAGGCTGGGCAACTTTTAATAATTGTGGAAATTCATGAATATTTGAAACTACCGTTTCTACAATTCTTCCGGAATCAACTTTCTTGTCATTAAACCAATTTATCGCAAACACTTTAAAAGAGATATCATCCGATTCTAGATATTCCTCCACTTTTTCTGACGATAAACTTTGGCTTGTAATTCTTTTAATATGGTCCCTTACATTACCATTGGCATAGTGCCACAACGCAAAACAGGTTAACGCTGCTCCATCCACAGACGCATCTGCTTTAAAATTAACTAAGGTTGCACCGGAATAGCCATCCAATTCAACGCCATGTTCAACCTCGTTTTTCTTTACAATATCACTTAGATTTAAATTTTTAAATCGAGAATTTTCATCTTTGAGAATGGCACTCAACAATTCATAATCTTCATTTGTAAAAGGTTTACCTTCCACCTTTTCTAGTTCCACATTAGCTGGTAATTCATATCTAAGGAATGTTCCAATGGGCGACCAAAACAAGCGCACAGTATCCACTTGACAAACACCAGCTTCACAATACACTGAAATGACATCCATATAGAATTCCACAGGCTGTCCGGTTTCGTTCTTTATTTCAAACAAGTCATAAGTCCGCCCTCCTTCACTTTCAAAAGCAGGATGCAGGATCCTAATTTGATGAGTGAACACCGAATTCGAGAGGTGCTTGAGTTGAGGCATAGCAAAACTCAATAGCACCAAACTCAATAGGCTTAATATGACTTTACGATTTATCATTATTAATAACAGCGCACTTCAAATAATTTAGCATTCTTATAACCCCAGGTATCCTGCAGTTTAATGCGTATTGCCGATGTCTTAACCGGCTCAAAACTGGTCTTTATCAATCTGGTAATGTTCACGTCTACCTTGGCTACTTCTTGCCACTTACCTTTAACACGTACCTCCACAGCGGCCTTCTTAATCAATTCTGGTGGTACATCTAAAATCTGCTTTCTTTTTATGTTTTTAGCTGGATTCTTATGCATCATTAAATATCGATGCACATTGGTATCCCCCTTCAATTCAACTTTTGAAAGAACAACAGGCTTTTTCCACTCCAGCTGTAGTTCAGCATTCACGCCATCTGCTTCCCAGTGGTGAAGCTCTTCTCCTCTATCACGGGATACACCATCCAATAATAATTTCACATCGCCAGAAACTGTTGATGAGGCCATTAAAACATCTGCCTTACGAGCTAAATCATCTTTATCATTTGCAGGACGATGAGGAATAAAAGCATCATCACGCAATAGTTGTTCCTGAAGCTCATTCATATGCTTTGAACGTAACTCACGAGGATTAAGTCCCTTCTTCACACACATTGATGCACCGGTCCCCACAGCTTGCCCCATCATTGCACATGTAGCAATGATCCGTGTTGAGGACAAGGCGATGTGCGTTAAGCTAGCATTTCGACCAGCAAATGATAGATTTGCAATATTTCTGGAATATAAAATGCTGTATGGCACTTCGTATACTTCTTTATTTTTCGCATGAAAATAACTGGCTGGCTCCTTCAAATTTTCAATACCTCCAGGATTGTGCTCATCAAGCGACCACCCACCAAACCCAATAGCATCCTCAAAATGACGACATTCTAATATATCATTCTGAGTAAGCATATAATCACCAACAAAGCGACGTGATTCACGACGACCAGGTATGGAACCAATCCAATCCAAGGCTAAGTTATCAGCTTCAGGAAAATCACCTGAGTTTTTAATATGATCCCATACGCCATAAAAATGAGCCATTAATTTATGTCTGACATTTTCGCGATCAGCAATAATGTCAAATTCATTACCTACCTCAATCCACCAAAATCCTTCTTTTATTTGTTTAATTCGTCGATGTTTATCCTTAAAAGCAGTAACATGATCGAAAGGGATCGCATAATCGGGAGCTTTAAATGGCATTGGACGTCCCATATCCTTAGTGATCATCATGATGCAGTCTCCCATTGTCCAACCATCTGGCTGATCGGGTGCATATGATTCATTAAATTCAGCTTTACCTTCTCTCCCTGTTCGATACTCTGCACCAGCCATCGCCGCCATCAATCCATCACCCGAGCAGTCAATAAATTGTTTGGCAGTGATAACAAACTCAGTTTCATTTGTTAAACCCCAACACTTAACTGACTTGATGAAATCCCCTTCGACCTGGGCATCAATCGCCTGAGTATTCAGCATCAGTTTCAAATTCGCCTCACGCGTTACATAATTATATAATACATGATCCCAAACAGGATATGACTCTTGTTTATTATGAACCCAGTTTTCAATTAAAATCTCTTCAACAATACCCGTTTCGCGTTCCTGAGGAGCTCCATTAACGGTTACACGCATTTCACTTGATGCATTACCACCAAGTACTGGTCTATCCTGCACCAATATGGTTTTAGCTCCGTTTCGTGCCGCAGAAACTGCTGCAGCGATACCTGCAATACCAGCGCCAATAACTACAACATCACAATCTACATTTTTTGAACGATCAGGCACAGCCATTTTTCCAGTGGCAACCTGATACCATTTATCTTTAGTTCTATCAATCTGATGTACATTCTGTGCAGAGGCTGCTCCAACAAGTGGTAATAAACTTGCGGCTACTGCTCCTTTAGCTCCTTTTTTAAAGAAATCGCGTCTCTTCATAATGTGAATTTGACTTTTCAATCGGTTAACTATATGGTAAAAATGGGGATCGACCAACGGTGTTTTATGCCTATGAGTAAATATCATGTGCTCTCACGTACATATATAGATAAACACTTGTCTTTCAAATAATGATTCTCTATTTATACACCCTGAAATATTGAAATGATTCTATTTACATAGGTTATTCTGAATTGTTGAACCACAAAAAATACCGTTATGAACAGAACCATATTAAAAGCAAGCTTTTTAATTTCATTCCTTGTAATTGGTATTTCCATCAACTGCAAGAAACCTAAAAATGACTCACTAAAAACGGCAGAACTATTTGTTGAGTTGCCTGACTATTGTCCAACACCAGATGCTTTTGACATAGCACCAGATGGTAGTCTAACTTTATCCTGCCCCAATTATGCTGACAAAAACACACCCGGCTTATTAGTAAGCATTAGTAAAGAAGGAAAAGTATCGAAACTAGCCCAACTTCCCGGATTAACAGATAAAGGTTCGTGCACACCAACAGGAATTGCTTACGCGCCTGATGGTTCTTTATTTGTGTGCGATAACCAAGGGACTAACAAGGGACGTCTATTAAGAGTAAGTTTTAAAGATAATAATGACGTTACAACAGAAGTAGTGGCTTATAACATAAATGGACCGAATGGAGTACGTTACTTTGATGGAGCATTATTTGTAACAACTCCTAAACTTCCCAAATTTAAAACCGAGAAACTGACAAGTGGTGTATATCGCTTTTCGGAGCACGATCGTGATGTAGAGATAAATAACGACAGCACAGACACAAGATTGATTTTTACAACACAAACACAAAATCCTGAACGACAATTTGGTTTAGATGGATTAGTTTTCAATAAAAAAGGACATCTCTTGGTTGGTGATTTTGGCGATGGAACGATTTACCAACTATCCTTAAGGAAAAGTGGAGCCGTAACAGAAAGTTCTATTTACGCACAGTTACCAAACAATGCAGGTATTGATGGTATGGTTATGGATGATAAGAATACTATTTATGTGGCTGGGTTTTCTCAAAATCAAATTTTCAAGATTGATAAAAAGCGTAAGGTATCAGTGATTGCTCAATATTCTGATAACAACGGGGCGAATGGTGAAATTGATCAGCCTGCTGACCTTATTATTTATGATGGTAAACTTATTATCTCCAACTTTGATTTAATGGTCACAAAAGGCATGATCAATACTGCGCATAGCAAACCCTACACACTATCGTACATTGACATTGAATAGGCTAAATTTTTAAAAGCTTCTTTTGACCGTAAAGTCTGGAATTATAAAGCGCTAATAAATAGAAACCTTTAGGTAGATTTAAGCTTGAAATATTAACATTCAATTTTTCTTGCTTAATGTTTATTGATTTTGTCAATAACTTTCTGCCAGACATATCCATTAACTCGATATGTGTAAAACCATGTGTTGTTGCCAATTCAAGACTGAACTCATCTTTAAATGGATTGGGATATATTGTTACTAACTTATCATTACTTAAATCTCTCACAGCTGTTTCATCACAATCAGCCACAGCATCTGATTCAACTAAAATATCTTTGCTTAACTCTGTAAATCCATTGGATGAAACGTTTGAAATATTCACATTAAAATAACCAGCTCCTACACCTTCAGCGCCATTTAAGAATGGTGCTACAGCAGGAGCTGAATAACTTTCTCCATCCGGATTATAGTCGGGTGAGATTAAATGACGAAGGGTACAGGGCATATATTTAAAATGCTTTGATTTAACCTGTGCTGATGTACCATATGTCGCTGTTACATCTTTCACTATACTCGTACCAGCAAATGTACCAGGTGTTACTCCTGGCAGCCCTTCCTGATCTTTCTTTACATATCCATTTCCTATTCGTACAGCAAAACCACAGTTTACTGCATCCACTCCTTGAATATCCACATGCCCATTATGTATTGCATGAGGTGACATCATGTAGGCAGCATTACCATCCACACAAGATATATTTCGGCCATAACAATCAAAAATACCCCCAATTTGCAATTCGTTCATTTTATCATAGCCTGTCTCAAAACGAAGGGTTACTCCTCCTTCGCCACTTAAATTTTTGAATAAAGTATTTGTTGCTGCCTGTGCTTGTATCAGACCATAACCGTAATGTGCGTTTCTGACATCCCCATTTTTCACTATACCATTTTTAGGTGAGTTCCACCCTTCAGGTGATGGAGAATAAACTTCATAACCAAAAGTTACACAAGAGAAGCGTGTTATATCATCTATTACATTGAAGTCTGCCACATAAAAATTCTCTACATTATTTAATTGATAGGCTCTAATGTTTTTATTAATCAAATTTCGAAAATCAATGGTATATCTTTCATTTTCCTGGGCACATCTGATACTAACATTCTCTATCAGATCATTTTTTACATTGAGATTAAACAGCATGTAGTTTTTGAGATTTTCAGGATCCTCCCAGGCTGTAATCTTTATTATTGCCTCTTTATCAATTTCGATATGCACATTTGATTTGAGGTTAATTTGTTTGAGGTAAAAGATCCCTGAAGGGATCAACACTTTTCCTCCGTTCACTTGAGCAGTTGCAAAATCAATGGCATCTTGCAAAGCCTGACTATCGTCGCCCTCATCATCAGCAATTGCGCCATATTCGGTAATTGCTTTAGTCGAACTAACGAGATGATTGCATTCAGTGTAAAAATCTGCTTCATCTTGAGAATTGGCTTTAACAAAAAGCGTGCTTATAAGCACAAACAGTAGGCATTTCGAATTAAGCATATAACTTTTCTTAAATAGGATTTAATTCAAAATACGCCAATTTAAGGCTCGTATACTTACCGATCAATAAATGAAATGTACTTAATGATTCATTTACTCACAAGTAAAAATCAACTAGCTATTCTATAAGGCAAGAAATCCCATGATTCTAGGATACAAATCATGGGATTCTTAAACTTGACTTGCTATTTTCTTTACCGGCTCACAATTATACTTTTACTACAGCTTTTCTCTCCGATCGAAGCCTTAAAAATGTATGAACCATTAGGGATAACATTATCAATGGGCAAAACAAAAGCGCCATTCCCACTTTGACCTAAACTCAATTGCAATTGCAGCAAACGACCACTCATATCATACAATGCAGCATCACACTTTTGTCCTTCACTTGAATCAAACTCAATATATAAGGTATTTGAAACCGGATTAGGATAAATATAAGCGTCCACTAAATTCTCAGATTGAATAGAAATGTTAGTAGGTTTATCGTAATCATTCGGATCATATAAGTCACCAAATGTCTTTCCAAAATTAGGCATATTGGTATCGCTCCATGAATCTTCAAAGCCGTAGCTGGGATTATCAAAAAACTCAGGCCTAATATGAGACCAGGTCCATTGATAGGCTGCCTCTTTCATTGATGCAACAATTTCTGGATATTGGGCTGATAGGTCTGTGGTTTCAGCGATGTCATTTGTCAAATTATATAAGAACCATCTTCCATTGCCTGGCGTGTAGAGCTTAAAATTATTTTCCACTATTCCTGTATAATTACTTCCATTGTGTTGACGCATTACAAAAACAGGCACATCAGCCCGTGGATTGCTTTTATTAATTATATCATCCCATACATTAAGTCCGTCATAAATTTTGCTTTCAGGAATTGTAGCTCCGGCCAAGAAAGCAAAAGTAGGATAGAAATCGAGCGATGAGAAATTGCTTGAGTGTGTATAGGCCTGAGGAACATTTCCATTGGGCCAATGAAAAAACATGGGTACCCTGAAACCTCCTTCGTAAGCATCACCCTTACCACCTCGCAAAGGACTATTTAACGCCCCTCTTGACGTTTTACCCCCATTATCACTCAGGAAGATAATAAGCGTATTATCATATTCTCCCGTGCTTTTTAATTGATTAACCAAACGCTGCACATTATTATCCACATTGTACATCATGGCAGTATAAGTCAAACGCTCCGATCCATCAGGTGCTGCATTATTACCAAGCTCAGTTTTAATTTCATTAATATCAGATTGCATAGCCTGAACTGGCGTATGAGGTGCATTATAGGACAAAAATAAGAAAAATGGCTCCGTATTTTGTGAGGCATTTTCAATAAACTGTATTCCTGCATCAGTTAAAACATCAGTACAATACGCTCCAGATGCAGAAGCCACATAATCGGAATTTTCCATCATTGGACGTTTGTAGTCGCCAGTATAATTTCCAACACTATAATTGGATGGATCATAAGTAGAGTGGTTCAACCAGCTATTTGAAAAGTATTCATGCCCACCACCCAAAAAGCCATAAAAATAATCGAAACCTCTGCTGTTTGGATGAAATTCGGTTTCTTCACCCAAATGCCACTTTCCAATTAATCCCGTATAATAATCGGCTTCGTCCAAAACCTTGCTTATAAACTTTTCTTCAGCATTAATGCCATTGCCCGAGAAGGCTGCTAAATTGAATTGAGCTCCTAAATCATGCGGTGCTCTCCCTGTCATTATACTGGTTCTGCTTGGCCCGCAAAAAGGATGCGTAACGTAGGCTGAAGTAAAAACAGTGCCCTGATTGGCCAATAGATCGAGATTAGGTGTATGAATATCGCTGGCTGCATCTGGCATAAAACCCACATCGGAGTATCCCAAATCATCCATCAAAATTAACAGGATATTTGGACGTGAAGCCTGGCCAACTACCTCTCCATTAATCAAGATGATTGCAAATGCCAGAAACAAATATTTCTTAATGAAATTATTCATATAAATTTTTTGAAATTAATTGATGATCACCTTTTTTGTCGTTGCATGTTTCCCTGTAGATAATTGAACGAAATATATACCGGTTACCAAATCAGCTACTCCTATTTCAATTGAGGAAGTTTGTTTTTTTAAGGTTCTGACCAATACTCCCATATTATTGTAAATATTTACCACACCCTTCTCAATAGAATCAATATTTAATACATTATTTACCGGATTCGGATATAGTTTGAATTCAATGGCTTCAACATCCTCCAAGCTAGTTGCATTGTCGTGTTCAAATATGATATCATCGATATATAGCAAGGCATCAGTTCCATTAATATCATCTGCTCGTAAAATCATACGTATGCGATCACCATTTGCAAGACTTGGATCAGATGATGTACTTCTTGAAAAAGTTTGAGATAACTCCACCCACTTACCTTTTTCAACGCCCCTCAAATCAACCGTCATACTTTGCCATGGATTTTCAAGAATAAAATCGATTTCGTCAATACTGGTAGAAGGATCCATCCACACCTTAAAATACAGGGTATTGTTTCCTGCTGGCAAGTCTAATGAACCATATGGAGTGAACATGGCATAGTTTCCTGAAAAGGAACCAGATTGCTTAAACCGAGCACTAAAATCCCCACTTGCAGATTTTTCATCTTTAATTCGCCATGGAATATTTCCTGCATTCCACCATTGAACACTTCTTCCCTGGAAATAAAATGGTCCTTCAAAGCCAAGCGCATTATAATCAGGTCCTGTAATTTCCTTTTGCCAAATACGAACGTAATCAATTTTGAATTCAGCAGGTGAGCTTAAATCAGCTGCTGCCGGCAGTCCATACCAAGAAAACACTTCAGTATCAAGCCAAAGTTCCATAGGATGCTGATGTCTCCACTGATCATTGGCTTCCAATTCAGTACGTGTAGCATGACGTACTAACTCACCATTAAAATAGGTCTTTATATAATCTTTATCCCACTCAAATCCATAAACAAAATAATCACTGGCCAATCGTTCATCCATTATATCTTCTACTTTCCAGTTTTTATGATCAGCTGCTTTATCAGGATCCCAATTAATCATGTTTGTTCGATACTTTCGCTCCAAACTTTCAGGTTTATTTTCAGGATTACCAATAGGTCGCTTACCATAATTCTCGGTCATATCAATCTCAGAATGATAACCTGTTGTCCAGAATGCAGAAGTTACAGGGGCATCAGCACCTTTACAACGAATTTCCATATAGCCATACCTGAAGTAGCTCTCACTCATAATGCAAGCTTGCGTGATAGGCTGACTATTATCGGCAGCTGAAGTAGATCCTCCATACCATGTACCATCATGAATTTCATTAGCAAATTGAAAGGTAGGCTCCCATTGACTCATTAATACGAGATCGCCGTTTTCAACTTTTACATTATGGCTAACAAATTGGCCAGGTGCACGGCCTTTCCACTTAGTTCTGTAATCATTATTCTCACCTAAAATCCACCACTTCGTTTTGTCCAATTCGCTTCCATTAAACTCATCGCTAACTTGAGAGTTTAATATCCAACCAGCCGAGTTGGACGGATCAGACATTGGGTAATCTTGCCCAAACAACTGACTAACTGCTAATAATGCTATTAATAGTAAAGATAATTTCATATTCATCGGTTTATTTAGTTTTTTGCCAAACACGGATGTAGTCAATTTCGTAATCCATAAAACCACCATCCTTTTGTTCTTGCGTTCCGTTCTGTGTTAAATCTTGCTTGCTTTGTGGTATTCCATGCCACGGAAATATTTCATTATCGAGCCAAATGGAAATTGGCTTTGTTGCTACATATGCGTCATAATTCTCATCAACATCTCGATTTTCTTTGGCCCAATTTGTGGCCTCCTCTGCCGTAACCGATGAAAACAATTGACCATCGATATAGTATTTAATTCCATTCTTATCCCACTCAATGCCGTACACATGAAAATCATCCGCTCCACGAAATCCCATATCTTTGCGTTCAGTATAAGATGGCTTACCCCTTAGGTGTTCCCAATCACGAATAGACCACCAGAGTTCGCTATCCAAATGTTCTTTCCCTTTTGCACGACCATCGCCATACATTTCAAAAAAGTCAAACTCCAACTTATCACCCATTGACCAAAAAGCACTTGTAACTTCAGCATCAGCTGCTTTACTCCTAATCTCAATATATCCGTATTTAAAATACTTCCGACCAATAAAGCAAGCTGTTGTTATATTCTCATAAGGCATAGCCTCACCAAACACAGGTTTGTGTATTTCCTTTGAAAAAGGAAAATCGGGCTCCCAGCGCACTTCAAGTTTTAATTTACCATCCTCTAATCGATAGTTTCTTCCTGAAAATTGAGAAGGAGCTCTTCCTTTCCAGACTTTCTTTTTTGGCTTATCTGGATGTTTATAAAATGGTTCCCCATCCTTAAATTCACCAACTATGTACCATCGTTCTTCATCAATTTCTAAAGTATTAAACTCATCACTAACCGACAGGTTTAGTCTCCAATCTCCACTATTATCTGGATCTGATTGTGGCAGATATTGTCCCACAGTCAAATTTGGACTCGAGCAAATTAAAAGAAGAATTATGATTATTTTATGGATACTTAAATGCATCGTACTTCATTGAATTAAATAATGTAGTACAAACCAACATTTTCTAATATAATTTTATATCCGTCTCGGTAAATAGCTTTGTCTCTCTCAATACATATCTTTGAAAAATGCACTATTACAATCAAATGGAAAAGCCTCAAGGAACTAGTCCATGAGGCTTTCTATGATTTTTTTAATATACTCTTAGTTCTGTTCTACTTCTTTAAAAAGTGGAAATCGTGTTGAAGGCTGGTGCTGCTCTTTCATAATTTGTTTGATCTGAGCTACAATTTCAGGATGTTGATTGGCTACATCTGTAGTTTCAGCTCGGTCTGTTTTAAGATTAAATAATTCAAGTTTTGCCTTTTCCGGATTATTTAATTTATAAATCACACCTTTCCAATCTCCCATTCTTACAGCTTGCATTCCTTGTTTAAGTGCAAACTCCCAATACAAAAAGTCGTGTTCTTTCTGTTTCTTCTTCCCTGTTAATGTTGGTAAAAATGAGATGCCATCTATTTGAGAATCGATTTCAATACCAGCTACATCTGCACATGTTGGCAACACATCCCAAAAAGCTGAAACATGATTACTAACTGAACCTGGTTTTGTTTTGGCCGGCCACTTCACAATCAAAGGCGTTCTGATTCCTCCTTCGTATAAATCGCGTTTGTAGCCCCTAAGTCCGCCTCCACTATTGAAGAAATCAGGGTCAGCTCCACCTTCAAGATGGGGGCCGTTATCACTCGACAACATGACAATGGTATTTTCAGCAATACCCAACTCATCTAATTTATTCATTATCTGACCTACATAAACATCAATGCGATACATCATGGCTGCAAAAACAGCCTTTGGAATTTCTTGCGAACAATACTTCGAGATAACAATATCCGGTCCATAATCAGATGCACCTCGATACTGCCCTTTACTATTAGTCCCGGTATATGGTTTATCCTCAACAAACTTTCCTTTGAACTTAGCTAATATGGAATCGTCTGGCGCAATAATTTCGGCATGAGGCTGGATTAATGGTATGTATGCAAAAAAAGGCTTATCCTTATTATCCTCTATAAACTCCAAGGTTTTATCTTGAACCACATCAGGTGCATAAGTAACTGTATTTGTCCAATCATTGCCTTCCAAGTAATGCTTTTCTTGATTATCCCATAAATAGGTCGGATAATAGCGATGTGCCATACGCTGACAATTATATCCGAAAAACTGATCAAAGCCTTGATTAACCGCATCACCTTCCGAGCCAATGTACCCTAAGCCCCATTTGCCAAATGCACCAGTGGCATATCCAGCATTCTTTAAAACTTCAGCGATAGTCAAGTATTCGGCCGGAATAGGGGTTTGCCCTTCCCGATCCTTTAATTCCTTATTTCCACGAATAGCAGTATGCCCGGTATGAAGACCCGTCATTAACACCGATCGTGATGGTGCGCATACTGTAGATCCACTATAGTGCTGAGTAAACCTCATTCCTTCTGCAGCCAACTTATCTATATTTGGTGTAGGAAAATGAGTTTGACCGTAACATCCAAA
The DNA here is from genome assembly GCA_947503525.1 of uncultured Carboxylicivirga sp. GTDB lineage: Bacteria > Bacteroidota > Bacteroidia > Bacteroidales > Marinilabiliaceae > Carboxylicivirga. Next base: position 319,458 of record CANNEA010000004.1, read on the forward strand.
ATCACCATAACCTGCATCATCGGCTAAAATGTAAATGATATTTGGCTTCTTATCACCTTTCTTTTGTGCATTTGTACAAGACAAGAAAAGCGTTAATATCAAACTTAAATAAATAAGTATTTTCATATGTCTAAAATTTTGTTTTTTTACCACATGGGTGCGATAGCTATCGCACTCGCCAATATCAAACAAACTCCTATGTGTGAAGCTATTTTCATGGCTCGTTTCATCTCTTTTATTTTAATAGATTCAAATCACGTCTAGCTTTTATTGTTGGATCAGCATCTGTATCCACATAGTTAGGTGGTTTCTTATGATGAATCCGTGGTGCTTTCGCTCTTTCTGTTGGCACCCATTGGCGCATATCAGCTACTATCTTTTTATACTTTTTGTCATGAATCAGATTCCTCCATTCCATTGGGTCATTATCCAAATCATAAAGCTCCTCCGCGCCTGAAAGATTACTAATGTAATGCCAACGTTCGTCCATTACTGATGTTCCTTCGTTTGATACTGTCACACCTGGATAATTCCATTCGGTTTCCGGATCAGACAGTAAGGCCGAGAAATCGTGTCCATCCAATTCTTTTGCTGGAAGACCACACAAACTCACAAGGGTTGGATAAATATCAATTAGGCTAACGGTTCTATTACTATAGGATCCTTTACTCATATTTGGCATACGAACCAATAAAGGTGTTTTAGTTGACTCCGACCAAAGCGTATTCTTTTTAAAACGAAGTTTTTCACCTAAATGCCAACCATGATCTCCCCATATGACAACGATGGTATTATCGGCATATCCACTTTTTTCGAGTGCATCCATTACAATACCCAAACAAGCATCGGCAAAACTGACATTAGCCAGATAGGCTCTTGTTACTTCTTGCTCAAGTCCATGTTTCTTAATCCATTTATATTCATCAGTGGCTTCATGTAGTTGTGACCCATCAGGGTTTACAATATCGGTCAAATCATCCGTAAGCACCTTTGGCGCCTTAATTGAATCCAAGGAATACTTATCAAAAAACTCCTTTGGTACAAACCAAGGTAAATGGGGTTTAATAAAACCTAATGCCAGAAAAAAGGGTTTGTCATGCTCCTTATTTAATTGCTCAGCTCCCCAAGTAGCTACTCTGTAGTCAACAGTTTCCTCAAAGCCTTTTTTAGTTGGTCCCCAACTTAGCTTACATGTTTTGCTTATATAGTCGGGATTCTTTACTCCATTAATGATTCCAGACTTTCCAGAAGTCACCATACTTTGATCAGCCCCATCCTTTACATATCGTCGTGATCGAGCGTGCTCATCAAAAGCCCAATGTCCAAAGTCAACTCCATTTGCAGTGGCATGTTTATGAAATATCTTGCCATTAGAAACGGTATGATAACCATGTTTGGAAAAATACTCAGGAAGCGTTGCTTGCTCTTTTACCAAATCGGTATAAATCATGTTTGTTGCATTGCCATACACCCCTGTACGATTGGGCATAAAACCGGATAGAACTGCAGAACGTGATGGCCCACAAATAGGTGCAGCACAAACAGCATTATTAAAAATAACAGCTCCCTCATTACAGAACTTATCCATGTTAGGCGTTTGAGCCTGAATATGTCCACCCAAGGGTTGAATCCAATCGTTAATATCATCTATGGCAATAAACAATACATTGGGTCGATCATTATTTTGTCCCGTAAGTGCTTGACCAAAGCTAATATTAAGGAGCATTATAGAAGTAAGTATTATGATTATACGGCTCATTTTCTTCTGTCTAAATTATTCAAGAATCAATTGGTTCTTCACCAAAGCTCTATCCTTATACTTTTTCATTTGATCAAGTAAGGCTCGTTTCATCGTTTTAGCCACCTCAACATACTCAGGGTGATTGTAGAAATTGATTAATTCATCAGGATCCTTTTCAAGGTCGAACAACCAAGGCTTATCTTGTTGAGACAAAACGAACTTATATCGATTATTTACTGAAGCTGTCCAATTACTCGACGAACCAGTCATGTAGGTTATTCTATCGTTAATCACTTCTTTTTCTTTCGATAAAAAGTCGGAACTGGCATCTTGTCCATGTACCACTTTTATTTGTTCAGCCTGCATCATACCAAGAATAGTTGGTGTAAAATCAGTGCATGTATAAGCTTTTCGTATCACCTTACCAGCTTCAACCTTATCTGGATATCTCAACACAAAAGGAATACGAGCCGATCCTTCCAAAGGATTACCTTTATTATGACGCTTATGTTCTCCCATCAAGTCTCCATGGTCTGAAGTAAATATTATGATAGTATTTTTTTCTAAGCCTTCTCTTTCAAGATAATCTAATATTCGCCCAACATTGTCGTCAATGCATTTAACCATACCAAAATAGGTTCGCATCATCTGCTGATTATACTCATCAACCTTCTCTTTCTTGAATGATAACCACTTTGGAAACTCATTAACATCGGCATCCATTGTACGCGGATGCTGAAATACAAGATTATTATACATGCTATCGTAAGGTGCACGAACCATATTTGGCCCATGCGGATCGGGTAAAGAAAGCATCAAACAAAATGGTTGCTTCTTGTCTCTGTCTATTATTTCAAGTACCTTATTGGTTAGAAAATCAGTTGTGAATGAATCTTCATCCGAATTTCTTGATTTATTGGCCTCAAAGGCTGTACACGCATCGCTCTCTTCTTTTATCATTTTCCAATGGCCGCGATTGAACATGTAACGATTATCGTCAAAACCGAATTTGCGTTCTGGAGCAAAGCCAGGTTTAGCATCTCCATCTAGATGCCACTTACCCACATAAGATGTTGCGTAACCTTCTTCTTTTAATTGATGAGCAAAAGTTAACACTCCATCATGCATGGGAATATTGTTTTTATACGAATCTGTCGCATCTGGATATAAACCACTCACAAAGGAAGCCCTTGAAGGTGTACAAACTGGTGATGATGCGTAATAATTCATACATATGGCTCCTTCCTGGGCAATACGATCAATATTTGGTGTTTCAACTTCTACTCCACCACCCCACACAAAAGCCTGATCGTGATTCATTAGATCACGATAACAACCTAAAGTTCTAAAGTTGTGCTCATCGGTCATGATGACAATTAAGTTGGGCTTTTCTAATGCCTGAGCAAAAACAGTAATACTTGCCATTAAAAGCAAGATGACTAGTTGGATATTTTTCATCATAGCTGAATGGTTATTTTATTATATAGGCTTGCTTCTTATTCTTTAGTCCAGGCTCGTCAAACTTCTTTAATTGTACAAATAGTTCTTTCTGCATTTTTGCTGCAATCGCTTTATAAGCTGGATCGTAATAGAAATTAGTCGTTTCAAATGGATCCTTTTCCAAATCAATTAACCAAGGTTTCTCTTTTTTATCAATTACCAACTTGTATCGGTTATCGACCGCGCAAACCCACCAACCTCCATTCTTGGCAAAATACGTAATTCTATCATTTGATATATTCTTTTCCTTGCTTAAGAAATCAGATGATGTATCTGTTCCATGGAATGCCACCTTGTTGTCCACATCCATCATTCCAAGAATAGTTGGTGCAAAATCAACATTGGTATATGCTTTTCGTATGACCTTACCAGAAGCAATGCCTTTCGGATAACGAATAACAAACGGAATACGAGCCGAAGCCTCATAAGGAACACCTTTATTTCTGCGATTATGCTCGAAAAACATATCACCATGATCGGCCGTAAATATGATGATGGTATTATCTGTTAAATCATTATCATCCAGAAATTTTAAAATGCGTCCCACATTATCATCTATACATTTTACCATCCCAAAGTAATTTCGTAGACTTTTGGCATCGAATTTACTAGCTTCATTCTTATCTCCAGGTGCACTTTTTCCCCACATCGGTTTATTTGCAACGTATTCAGACAACATTGTTAAAGGTGCCTCAACCGGCATATCCTTGTATAAACTTGTATAAGGCTCACGTGCAGCATCAGGTGTGTGCGGATCTGGAATAGATAACATCAGGCAAAATGGCTTATCCTTATCTCGTTCTAATATCTCTAATGTTTTATCTGTAAAAAAATCAGTTACATAATGAATACCATCTGCACCGGCTGATATCTTTTTTTCAGCCTCTCTCTGATTTAATTCTGAAATAACACCATCTGTTATTTGAAAATAAGGTGCATGACCGCCTGTCATCATATATCGATTATCGTTAAAACCTGCTTTATACTTAATGTTGAACTGATACTTTTTATGACCATCCAAATGCCATTTCCCAACATAAGAGGTTGAGTAACCTTCATCAGCTAAAACATGTGCAAAGGTTTTTATATCCTGACGAATCTTTAATCCATTTTTTGGCGCTCCTGTTGCCTGCGGATAAAGACCTGTTATCATTGATGCACGTGATGGGGTACAAACCGGAGAAGAGGCATAATAATTCATACAGATAGCTCCTTCATCTGCAATGCGATCAATAAAAGGTGTCTCCACATTATTACCATTGCCCCAAACAAAAGCCTGATCTTCGGGCATCAGTTTTTGATAGCAACTTAAGGTACGAAAACTGTGTTCATCGGTGTGAATAATCAATAGGTTAGGCTGCTTTTTCTTTGCAAATGCAGACGTAAACGAAAGAGCGATTATTAGAATAATTAGATAATTCTTCATAAAGTGTGATTTTGATCTGATTTTAAAACAATATATGATTTACATATCACTGCAATATCACATTCTTAACTAATTACGATGTTTTTCTGAATAAATAGATTGTGTTGCCTCGTATATTTCGTGTACTTCTCGGTAATTTGATAAGCGACCCTATTGTTTACATATCCGATGCATTTAACACTTAATGTGAGCCAGAGTTCATTTAGCTCTGCAGAATACACACATACGAGAAATTAAATATCTTAAGCTGTTTTTTGTGATGAGATGATAAGTTAGAAATAGAAAAAGGGCACAAAGATAAAAACCTTATATCCCTGTGCCCCTTTTATTAAAATGGTATTTTCTATTTCATAAACTGATGATATTCGGGATTAACATCGGCACCTTTAAACTGCTTACGGTCTTTCCAAAGCTCATAAGTTGCTTTTAACTGTAATGCATCCTCTTGCGACCCATCATCGCCACAATCCCTCATCCATTGTTTCAAAGCCTCACGATGCTTAAGTAATACATCTTGATAGTCTGCATTATTAGCCAGATTATTCATTTGATGTGGATCGGATTCGATATCATACAATTCCTCCTCAGGTCGAACACCAAACCAGTGTTCTTCTTGATAAGGTGTTAATTTTCCTTTTGCTCTAGCTTGCTTAAAATCCTGTACAATGGGTTTCAAATCGCGATAACCAGGTTGCAACATCGCGCGTTCAGGAAAGTAATTACGGATATAACGGTATTTCTCTGAGCGAGCAGTACGAATACGATCAATGGTAAAATCGCAACGATCTCGAGCACCAAAAACATACTCTGGAGCTTCATAATTTTTAGAAAATAAATCCTGACCATCCAAATATTCAGGTAAGGTTGCTCCTCCAAGAACTAAGGTTGTTGCACTTACATCTAATAGATTTACCAAGTCATTTCTTTGCATTCCAGCATCTATCCCTTTTCCCATAACCATTAACGGAACATGCATGCCACCTTCGTAACAAAACTGCTTATGACGTAATGAAGTAGGACTACCATGATCAGAGAAAAAGAAGACAATGGTATTATCCAGTTCTCCGTCCATTTCTAATCGCTTCAAGATCTTTTCAATCTGAACATCAGAACCTCTATTGGCATTATAATGATCAGTCCATGCCTTTCGTTGTGAAGGAACATCAGGGAAGTAAGGTGGCAATGGCACATCATTAGCAGCTAATTTTTCACCTTTTCTAACATATTTATAGTCTCTTTTGCCACCCATTATCTGCACTTGCCCAAACCATGGTTGATTCTTATCTTTTCTTTCACTCCAAACACCTTCGGTAACCGACATCATTGCCTTAGCATGATTTCCTTGCCATCCATTCATTCCAGGTTGATAATCATCTTCATTACCTACATCATATAAATCCAGTCGGTTGTAATGGAAGTTATAATCGTCTTTACCACTATTAAAGGTAAAATACCCTGCTTCCTTCATTAGCTCAGGAATAGTTTTCATTCCTTCGGGCAAATTAATCCTTAACTCTTCAGGCACAACTTGGCCATCAGTTGTTCTACTGGAACGGTGCTGATGAGTACCTGTAGCTGTTTGTGAAACACCTGTGATAAACGCAGAACGACAAGCAGAACAAACAGGTGCCGGAGCAAAGGCTTTTGTGAATAAAGCCCCATCAGTGGCCAGCTTATCAATAACGGGTGTGTGTCCCTGATTAACACTATCGCCATAACACCCCATAAAAGGGCTAAGATCTTCAGCAACGATCCAAAGGATATTCGGCTTTTTTACAGGTTCTTTTGCTATTGAACAACTTGCAAGTAAGAAGCTCAAAGCAATGTATAGTATAAATCTTGATGGTTTCATATCATTTTTTTGTAAGACCAATATCTTTATTAATTTATCAGTAATATTATTCATTATTACCTCTCACTCGTTCGTTTTTACCTTATTTATAACTAACATCAATAAATCGAAGCGAGCCAGTTGGCACAGTTAATACAACTTTGTTATTTTTAATTTCCAGTTCTTCGCCACTTAATACATCTCTTGCACCACTTGCATTCTCTCCTTGAATGGTAATAATTGCCTCTCGCGCTTGAGGATCAATATACCCTTGATCCATCAATATGACACGAATGTGTTTTTCATCAATTCGAATCGCGCTCCAAGCGGCTCCTTCAACACTAAGAGGCATGTTTTTAGCACCTTCAATGGCCGCCTTATTTATTTCAAGCCCAAAATCTTTAGCTGCTACTTTATTCCCGGCAAGAAACCCGTGTTTCATGTCACTTACTGTGTATGGTATATCCTCACCTTCTAGAGCTTGTGCATACTCAAAAGGGCCAATTGGCACCATTCCCTTGGGTAAAATAGGAATGTAATTTAACCAGCGATAATCAACACCCAAAACCCTTGAATAATCATAGTCTGGAACATCAGTTCCGGCCCATCGCATCTGAGTCAGTGAGAAAACGGCATCCGCGTCATCATTAGTAAAATTATCAACCGTATGATGATGGTTGATGTCATGATTCAATTCTGCATCTACATCTTTTAATAAATGCCATGAACTTATCGATTCTATGTTTTCCTTTTTCGCTATTGGCAAAACACCCGATTTCATCAAAGCATAAAGCACGTCATAACCGGGATCTTCCATGTACTTATTGGAAAATAGAATTCCATATCTGGCACCGTAGGCTGCCATCATCACTCCTTGACGTAAATATGGTGAAACTGAACGCTGACCACCCGGTGTTAATGGTCTCCATGAAGTTGGATTATCATCAACTAAACGCATGGCAAAGTCGTTGATATATCCACCTGCCCACATTCCAACGCGTCCTGCAAGGTTGACATCCTGAGTGCGACTACTGGTATCTTCAGAAGCAGGCACTAATACATCGGCATATTCTCCACCAAAAAACATCGATTTCCAGGGTTCTAAATGCGAAGTACCGCCCCAAAATACGTTCTTGTATCGAAAGTACATTTTAGCCTTTCCATTTTTACGCATGGCCTTAGCCAAAGCAGGTACATAATGGTTGATAAAATGTTGCACACGAGGATCGTTAACGTTATCCATCTCGGCATAGATAAAACCATAGCAAGTATTAGGTGCAACTTCCAACACCTTCAGCATGGTTTCCAATGAGGTTATAAATGGATCGTTGCCATGGCCGGTCCATGCAGTAAATGCTTGCCCTTTGGCTTCCAGTTCCTTTGCTAAAGCAACAATCTCATCCTGGGTTTTATCATACTGCATGCGCTTATCCTTCTTCAATGCCGATTCGCCTATTAAGGCCACTAACTCACTTCTATCCCAGTTTTCTTGCATTCGTACCTGAGGTGCATAAATAATGTCTGCGCCGTTTAACTTCATCACCTCTTTAGACGACGTGGCAGAAGTAATCATTATCCAAGGCTTATCTGATTTTGTTTGATAAGCCGGCATTTCAAAATTTAAAACCTGTTTATATAAAGTATTAATGTTATCATTAACCTCTGCCATTCGGCCCTGAAGCTTTTGTATTTTTTTATACCATGAGTTTTTTAAAGTATAAAAATACAGGCTGTTACCTCCACCAACTTGACCACCTCCAATAAGCTGCTTTGAATCGGGCAACAAGGTCAAATCATTGTATATCACATTCTGATATCGATCTCCCGATTGGCCAATAAGTTCTCCTTTAAGATTCAGTGAGTATAATAAACCGCCATACTGCATTGCAATTTCATCGCGAACAGGCAATAAACAAGTCCCAACAGTATGGGCATATCGCTGTTTAGCTTTTTTAAGTGCCGTAAATTGTGCCACTGGTTCCAAATCACCATTTAAGGCCATAAATTCTGCAACATCAGTAGTACCAAATAATAAGAGCTCATCCTTCCCATCTTTAGTGATATCCGCAACAGAAATATCCGTCAACATTTGTTTACCCAACTTCTTTAAAGATTTCTTTTTAAATGATGCCGATCTGATTTCCTTTTTAGTGTCCGGATCAATTATCCCAAAAAACTTCCAGCGATATTTATCGTGCTGATAGGTCATGATAAATAAAGATGGTTTGTTTTTATCAACGAAATTACCGGCTTCTATTTTTCTAATCAAACCATCAACATCTGTTGATGAAAGCAAGTTCCCTTTATTATCCAGTTCATATAATTTCTGGTCGTTACCCCCTGCAAATACTTTGGCATTCTCTCCATCGTCTATAATGGCTATCTCCGAGAAACGAACTTTATATTCGGGTGCATATTTCCATAATAAAACACCCTTACTTGAGTAACAATAGATATGACCATCCCCACTGGCCGCCAATACATCATCGTTTCCATCTCCATTTATATCGGCCGCTTCTATTTCAAATAATACAGCTGCGCTTGGTGTAAATTGACTCCATAACTTTTTTCCATTAACATTATATGACGAAAGAGTACCATCCAATTCTGAAATATACATTACCGGCTTTCCTTTGACGTGCCCCGTAACCACATTACGAATACCATTACCTTCTGTCGTGAAATTCTGTGCACTTAGCCCGATAGCTAAAAGCATAAAAACTGATATAAATAGATATCTCTTCATCATTCTTTTGGATTAAATCTTAAAAACTAAACTTGATACACAAAAGAGATTATATTTAATGAATTCTAAGTATGTGAGTATATATTGCTTGTACTTAATGGTAAAAATAAATTGTACTTCTCAATAATTTATGGCACCATTTTTTTTTTCAAATCACAACCTTTTCGAATCTTTAATCGCAACTAATCAATTCTTTAGAATTGAATTTGGAGGTAGAGGTACTTGATTTTCTCTTCTCCATTGAACTAATTTCTTGAGTAATGCAGTGCTTACTTCCGGTTGTTCATCGTTAAGATTATGTGCCTCAAGCGGATCGCTTTTCAGATTGTATAATTCCAGCTTTCCATCGGCAAGAAACTGAATTAGTTTATAATCACCTTTTCGGATTACAGAACAAGTGCCATGTTTAAAACGGCTTGCCAAATGCCAAAATAAAGGCCTATCGGTAAACAACGATGTATCTCTTGTAAATAAATCGCTTAAAGAATTACCATCCAATTCTCCGGTATAATCAGTCACTCCAGCCAGTTCAATAAAGGTTGGGTAATAATCTAAACATGTAACAGCAGCTTGCGATCGCCGAGCTATGACTTTTCCTGGCCAATTAATAAATGTCGGAACTTTAATGCCGCCTTCGTAAATATCACCCTTAGCTCCGCGAATTAATTTATTCGCACTAATTGCTCTGTGATAGCCATTATCTGAAGAAAATACAATCATGGTATTTTCACGTAAATTATTCTCATCTAAAAACGCTACAATACGCTTAATATTGTCATCAAGGGATTCTATCATCGACGCATATTCTGCCATCTTTAACTTCTTCTTACCAACACCCTGACCTGTTAACTCATCCCCTTTTTTAGCCATGTACTTATCAACTAACTCAGCACTGCGACCACGTATGGGACGATGAACTGTGTAGTAATTCAAGTTGATAAAAAAAGGCTTGTTCTTATTCTCATCCATAAATTGAATGGCCTCATCAGTCAAGCGATCAGTTAACCACTCGTCATTATCTTTCTGTTCTAAAAATGGATTACTGAAAGGCGCAAAATAACCTCCTGTCTTACTTTTATAACCACCAACTTCCAGAGCTGGATCGCCACGATAGGTACCACCTACATTCTTTTTAAAGCCACGACCTTCGGGATAATATTTCATAATATCTGCTGTAAGGTGTTTATCCACCCATGAAAAATCAGCAGGATCGGGCTGTGATAGACGCTCCTTAAAAGGATACTCCTGGGTCATTTCTAATTCTGGATAAGGACCTACAATATGATATTTACCAATATGAATGGATTGGTACCCTACTTTCTCCAACAGTTCAGCATGAATGGGATGCTCCAAGCCAACTGTCCAACGCGAAAAAATATTCTCTTCAGCTGTTCCTTTTTCAAGTACAGGTACTGTATATACACCTGTGCGAAAAGATTGCTTCCCTGTAAAAAGTGCCGTTCGTGAAGGAGAACAGGTTGGATACATATACGAATTTTCCAAAATCAAACTCTCATTAGCCAAGGCATCAATATTAGGTGTTTCGTAATAGCTTGATCCATTAAATCCCACATCCGCATAACCCAAATCATCCACAAGGATAAACACGATATTGGGTTTGCACGGCTCCGATTTTTTTTGAGTTGTCACACAAGAACCTAAACAAAATAAGCCAAGCAATAATACTACTATATTATATTTCATTCTGCTATTTTTACGACTAATTATTTTTTTACATTCAGATTTAAATCCTGCTTTTTTAAGAAATTTTCATCTTGTATTCATGAGTTTTACTAGAATCTATTTTACTGACAAAATTATCTTAGATGATTTAATATCTTCCCCTGAAACAACAAGTTCTATTTGATCCGGGTTATTACCAACTTCAATAACACATAGACATCTTCCATTGTGAGTAAATTTAGATTCGATATTGGTAAATGAATCTAAACTCTTCATGTTTCCATTGCTCAATGAAAGTATTTCAGCATCTCCCTTCACCACAAAATTAAGTGCCCGATCATCATCGATAACTAAGTTACCTTTTTTATCACTTAATGAAAGTTCTACCATCACAATACTATTGGGCAAGATATCCATAACATCACTCGAACAAACAACTTGATGCGCTTTTCCTGTTGTAATTAACTCAGTCTCACAAACAACTCTACCATCTATTTTACCAACGGCACGCAGAGTTCCGGGTTGATAATTGACTTTACGCCATTTCATAATCCAATTTGGATAATCTGTTATGTTTTGTGATCCAATCATTTTGTTGTTAAGGTATAAATCAACCGTCTCACAATTAGTGTAAGTTACCACATCAACAATCGACCCTTTTGCTTGATTCCAGTGTGCATTCATGGGTGGCCACCCCCATTTTCCTGAGGTAGAAAAATCATCGGCATCACCTTCATATACTTCAATGTGAATCATTGGTTTGTCAGACCAAAAGGCTTCGTATAAATAAGACTGCGATTTTCGGAAGCCGGCATTATTGAACAGTCCGCAATCTGTTCCAAGCATACCCCATGACTTTGACTCACCCATATAATCAAAACCAACCCAAAGAAATAAGCCCATGTTACTCTCATTCTCGATAACATCAATCCATGGAGAACGTTCAATATTTGCAAATCGCTTTTCTAAAGCAGAATTAAAGTAGGTGTAACTCTCAGTGCTTACATAAGGTTTCCCTGGTTTTTTATCTGCAATTAACTTACACCATTGTTCGCCATAGTTAAGAGCTATTAAATCCATATACTCACAACTTTCTATTATATCGTCAACCTTTTGGTCAACGCCTTTATCTCTTCCTCGCTCCATACCGGATATAACAGGACGAGTAGGATCCATACTTCGAACAAAAGAAGCATACTTTCGTAGCCCATGGTTTTGTTCTCTGGTGCCTGGCGAATGATTTTCATTGCCTACACTCCATATGATCACAGATGGATGATTTCTATCACGACGAATGGTTGCCCGAAAGTTTTTCTCCCATTCGGTACTAAAATTAATATCAGCAAATGGCACATCGAAAAATGGGTTCTTCTTTGCATTTGGTTCTTTATATGGGTTCTCCCACTTATCAACAAACTCGTTCATTACTAAAAGCCCAAGTTGGTCACACAAATCAAGGAATTCAACCGATGCCGGATTATGTGCAGTACGTATTGCATTACAACCTATGTCTTTTAATTTCTTTAGACGACGATACCATTCTTCTTTTGGTACCACGGCTCCCAACGCGCCTGCTTCATGATGCAAGCAAACGCCCTTCATCTTTAAGTTTTCTCCATTCAGGTAAAACCCTCTTTCTGCATCGAACTCAATGGTTCTCATCCCAAATACACTATGATACTCATCAACAACTACATCTCCATTCTTAATGAGAGTAATGGCTTTATACAACAATGGCGAATCAAGGGACCATAATTGAGGATTTGTCACATTCAAATTTTGACTTAGTTCCATTTCCCGATACCTTCCAATATCAAGAACAGTCGAATTCTTTGCTACTTCTTCGCCCTGCGGATTAAGGATCGTTATTACAACATTAAGAGTTTTTGCTTCATCCAAGTTTTCAATTGTTGCATCAAGCTTTATTGAAGCATCATCTTTTGAGATAGTTGGTGTCGTAATAAAAGTTCCCCAAGTTGCTATTCGAGTTTTATTACTAATATTTAACCAAACATTTCGATAAATGCCTGAACCACTATACCACCTGCAATTGGGCTGTACAGAATTATCTACTTTAACAGCAATCGTATTCTGTTCGCCCGGTTTTACAAGTTCGCTTATATCGTAATAAAAGCTTGTATATCCATCGTGTTGAGTACCTACTGGATGACCGTTGACCCAAATTGTTGCATTTTTATATATACCATCAAATTGTATTTGAATAGCCTTATTGGCATATTCCATAGGTACATTAAATGTTTTTCTATACCAAGCCTTTCCGCCAGGAAGCCATGCGTTTCTTCCAGAATTATCCTTACTAAACTGCCCCTCGACACTCCAATCGTGCGGTAAACTTAAAGTTCGCCACATGCTATCATCAAAATTACTCGAACAGTATTCAGCCTTATCATTTAAACAAAACTTCCAATTATCATTAAAGAGTATTTGGGTGCGCACATCAGGCGATGCATTTAAGTAACTTACATTAAGCCACACTACCAGTATTAATAGCTTTTTCATTTCGTATGGTTTATAACTTTTTTTAGAGTCTATGTAAAGACAATAGTATAATGTATTGATTTACCATACCTAAGGTAACAGATGGTAGTAGCTCAAATATATTTAGGAATAAATAAAATATACCTCTCAATCCATTTATGAAAAAATCGCACTACTAAAATATTCCAGTAGTGCGACCTTATCGACTTTTCGTAATGCTTGGATATTTACAACGAAAGGAGTGCTTTGCATAGCCTCCTTGATTTCTTGCTGATTTGGGTGCAGATATTTGGATTAGTTACGGCATATCTGCAAGAGCATAACTAATAAAAAATGATTCCAGAGGGAGGGCCCTCCGGAACCATTACAATCTATTTTTAGTAAACCTGAACTTTCACAACTTCTGTGTAATCCTTATTTGATATTTGAACAAAGTAGTAACCACTCTGCAAGTTTGAGATATTAATTGGAGCAACTCCACCCTCTGCCATTTTTTGAAGAATTAGCTGACCAGTTACATTGAATATGTTTACCTGACTTTGAACTGAACATTCAACATTGATAAGATCTGAAGCAGGATTAGGATACACCTTAACTAAGCTTTCATTCACATCACCAATAGCAGTTGAACCATCACTCTCTAGTTCAATTTCGTAGAAATCAACAACATCAGCTACAGTTGTAAAACTACCCGTTTTTGTTATATAACCTGGCGCAGTTATGGTATAACTATAGCTCGTTCCAGCCGTACCATTCACAAATAAATCAGCACCAAAGCTAACATCGCCTGATGCGCTGGCTGTGCCATTGAAATCGGTTGATCCGTCTGATAAGACTACAGTGGCATCTATTATATTTCCATTAGTCGTATTGAATAATCCCATATTAATTGATGAAGCACTTTTCTCAATATTAAACGATCTATTTCTGCCACCACAATAAAATGTACCTGTAATTCCATCCAACTCATAGGTATAAGTCCCAGCTATAAGGCCTGAAGCCCAAAACTTACCGGCCCCACTATTGGTTTTGCCAATAGCTACTGTTCTGTTTTGATCATCTTTGACCGTAATTGCCTTTTGGGTGGACTTTACACCTCCATCGGTATATGCAAACACAAACTGGCCTGATTGAGCTACAGGCATTGTAACATCTACTACTTTCTCTTCCCCATTGGCTAGGGTTAAAGAACCATAGTATATATCAGAACCGTTAGAAGTTATCACATAATCATAAGTCCCATGTAAAAGATCAATTGGCCCGTCCGTTGTACTAACAGTTTCACTTACAACCTGATCTGCTTTATATTGCACATCATCTATTATAACATTAGGCGTACCATTCGATGCTACATCTTGCGTAATATTGAATTGAACTGATGTTGGCAACACCTCTTCAACATTAAAATCATCAATATATATAGTTCCTGCACCATCATTGGCTGGAACTTTAATAAACAAACGTGAACTCGCACTAGTAGCACTAGATACGGTAACCATCTGCTCTAATTCCACCCATTTCCCTTGATTATCTGCATCAAGAGGAAGATCCCACAAAATATTTATTGTTGGTGTGGTTATTTGTGTATTTAAAGTACTTATAGTACTTCCGGCTTCCGCATAAACCTTAATTTTAAACAAATATGAGCTACCTGAATTCAGAATAATCGTGTTATCGGAGGCAGTACCTGATGCGTCTGTGACACTACGCAATTTTTGATCGACTGTGTAATCCGCAATAGATGAAAACTTAGCTACTCCGCCATGAGTTCCAGCAAATGTTGTTTCATCAAAACTCCATGTACTATGTTGAGGAGACCATGTTCCTATACCTGTTTCAAAACCGTAATAATCCGTATTTAAAAGTTGAGCATTTGAATAAAGTGCCATTAAAGCACATACTGTAAAAAGTAAAAGTTTTTTCATAAAGCAATGCATTTAAGTTTACTGATATTTATTTATATGCAAGGAAGAAAGAATCAAATAGCAAGGTGTACTTCTAAATAAATCCACAGAACTCATGAGTAAATAAGACCACCAATCACTTTACAACAAGACATTACACAACGACCGCGACTTATTTATTGACCATTATTTTTTTCGTAAGCACCTTGTTTTGGTTTGTTATTTGAACCAAGTAAATTCCATTCTCTAAAAACTGAATTGGTAACTTAATTTGTTTTTGCGTGGATGATGGGATCATGAGCACACACGTGCCCATTGTATTGTATATATTCACCCTGCTGTTGACAGGTAAATTCATATTTAATACATCCTTAACCGGGTTTGGATATACCTCACATTCAAAAACGTGAACTGGATTATGTGCTGACACATCGGCTTTCCTAATTGTAATATTATCAATGTAAAAGGATCCGTTGGTGCCTGCGATTGATTGGTAATTCGGAACCTGAATAAAAAACTTACTATCAACTACTGCTTCATCAATAAGAAGTTCATTGGAAAGACTTACCCATTCTCCTTGCTTAGCAACAGATAAATCCCATTCTTGAACTTGCCAGCCTTCATCAATTCGTGTATAAAACTTTGATAATTGAAGGCCCTCATTAACATACACGCTAAGTGATATTTGATAAGTCCCCTCCTCCAATGAGATATCGCCAATGGAGGTTTCAATCTCTCTAACTAAAGGCGGTTCACCTTCTTCGTTGGCAGCGTATAAATTTGAGTTATAGCCGCCAAATAGAAGAATGCTTAATAAATATACTTTCAACATATCCATTAGGATTATAGCTCTTCAGTTAACTCAATGTCGATAAAACGAAATAAACCACATGGCACATCTACCAATACATTATTAGGATTAGAGATGTCAAAACTCGTGTTATCAATAATATCTTTCATGTTCTTAGGCTTAACCGTATGAAATGTGATTTTGGCCTCACGATCGTCTGGATTAAGATATCCATTATCAATAATGGTCAACCTTAGGTGCGTTGGTGAAACTTGTGCAACTACCCAACCAACTTCGCCCTCAACTGTAAGCGGTAACTTGGTTTTATTTGTCTTGATATCAGATTCAATAGTCGTATAATACTCCTCAGCCGGATAGGTTTCTGTTCCATCCGTAGAATAATAGTTACGTCCATCGGTGATATATTCTGTCATTATATCCTTATAAATTGGATGTAAATGATCTGTTAACTGACCGCGTGTAGGATTTTCCGCAGCAAAAGCACCATTCTGCACAGGTGTCATCAAAACCAAACCGTTGTTATAGTTGGGAATAAAATGCTGACGACGATCCTTAACACCAGCCGCATACCTTGAGAAATCCCATTCTGTTACAGGCGCTGCCGGCCAAGAACCATTCAAGTGACTAAACACCAATTTATTTTCAGCTTCTTTTTGTTCATCATAGAAGGCGCTCCACTTAACACTGTTACCCTCATTCATAAAATACTCATCAGGCTCATTTATACTTAAGTGAACCGGTGAAAAACTAACAATCTCATCACGTTGTGGCACATATAAAGCACCTTTAGCAATTAATTCCCATAGAAAACTCATGTAATCCTGATCAACAGGGAAATTATTGATATACTGTGCTCCACTTGAGATGGCATATACCATTTGACGGAGAAAATGATTTGGTAGCATTTGATGACTAAACTGACGTGAACGATCAAAGCTTGGATTATCAGGTACAGAGCGAGAACCCCAGCTATTAACTGAGCCGCTAGCCCATAATCCAATGCGTGATGATAAGCTTAAATCCATCGATTTATCAGTTGTTTCTTCCATCGATGGAACAAACACATCGGCAAAATCTCCATCGAGCACTCGTTTCCAAACAGGAGTATAAACGCTGGCTTGCCAAAAAGTATGCTTACTACGTACATAAATATTTAAACCCTTATCCTTTCCATATTCGGCCATAGGATAAAATAAATCTTCCATCACCCAGGCAAAATCATCAGAGAGATCAGTCATCTCAGGATAGATCAGAACAGTTTTCTTTCCTTTGGCTTCATCAATAATACCTTTTGTAGTCTCCAATTGAAACATATACGGATCATTTCCATGACCACCCCAATAAGCAATACCTTCTACATTATTAAACCATGGAAAAATGAGGTCCCACACTTCTTGTTGCGATAGTACATATTGCTTACGTTTATCTCGTCTATCACGATATTTCTCATTTTCCATTGCCGAACGATCCCAATCTTCAACCTTAGGCATGTGCTCGCCTCCTAAAAATAAAGGAGATGTATAATTTGCTTCAATGGTTTCCTTAACCTGTAGAGAAAGAGGAGTTTTAAAGGTTTCTGTCATCATGTAAACAGGCAATTGCTCACGTTGCCATTCAGGCTTCGTAAAGCCTGCCAATTGAGATCGGTAAGATGCAGTGTTATCAAGAATTCGTTGTATTTTTCCAATGGGTTGAATGGTTGTAATCATCTCTTCCCATCCTTCTTTCTCCGTATCAACAATATGAATACAGCTTCCTCCACTCTGCAAACTTGCTAAAAGCAGCTTCCCACTTACATCATCCTTCCACATATCGTTAAAAGCATACTTGCCATCATGGCGCTCAGCAGCAGTGCTAAAGTCTTTTGGGAAGATACTAAAATGCTTACCTGCTAACACCATTATTTTCTCTACTCCATTATCTGTTATTGATGCGGATTGAGTCACGTTATAGCCAAAACCCAGATTTTCAATATCGTGTTGAATCATCTCCCCACTTGATGGTAGGAAATATGAAATAGACATATCCTTATTATGACCAGTTGAGCCAATGAGTATCAAGTCTTCTTGGCTGTTACCTTGAGCTATAGCTCTAAAATCACCAACTACATTAGCACAAACCACTTTTGTTTCCTGATAAGGTTCATCAGCCAGTACATCAAAAAGATAAACAGTACCTGCCACTTGCATATGATTATTGGTTCCAACAATAGCCAATGCTTCGCTTCCATCCGCTTTTTTTACCGGACGAAGAAAGTTTGACATATGTACAAATTTAGCTGGTTTTGGCTCCTCCCCCCATGGTTTTTCATTGGAATAAGTCGATGACTTTAGTTCTTTCACTTCTTCGCCTTCTGCATTAAGGTAGTAAACACTAAGGTCAAAACCTCCACAAACCACATATGGCGTATCCTCTTTATGAACCACACATATAGCATACATTGGAGCTTCGTTCTTCGAAAACTCCCACAAGGATTTTCCTTTATGATCGATACAGTAAACAACGCCATTGGCATTCGCTACCAGAATTTCATCAATGCCATCTCCGGTTAAATCTCCACACCATAAATCATGATTCATATAGCCAGACAGTTCGTTTTTCCATAAAACAATACCATCATACGATACACCCATCACTGTTCCTTCATAGGCGCTGACAACAATATAAGTACCTTTCTTGCCTTCTGCACTGCGAACTTTCTGAATAGTGTGTTTTGTATCCAAGCTGTATAAAGCAGCATCGGCATATACTTTATCAGCATCAACGGTGTACTTCATACTAAAAGACCCATGCGATGCTTGTTCCGATGATCTAGTCCAATTAGAATTATGGGCAGTAGACCAATTATCGCCTTGCTCAAAACTATATACTTTTTCATCAAGTAGATTGTCTTGCGCAGCCACTTTTGAAAGTCCTAATGACAATAATAAAATGAATACTATCTGTAGTTGATTCTTCATAACCTTAGTATAAAAATAAAATATCCCTAAACAACAGTCGAAAATATGGCTTAACTAAACCACAACTGTATTTAGGGATAAATTTGGTGTGTTTGTTGGTAAATCCTTAACTTAATCTATTACTTTAAAGCTTGTACTCCCAATTATATCCTTTGTTCCAGCTTGTACAGAAACATTAGCACTGCTCTCTCCTATTTTAACCACGACAGTTGCAATACCGGCAATAAAGTTTATATTTTCCGGATTAATTATGCTAATATCACCTTTGTTATCTAGCTCTATTTTTTCATTGTATGATGGCACAACTGTTCCATTCATATCTACGGCAGCAATATGAAGAAACAATATATCGTTAACGCCTGCCTGTGGTTCTTTTCCACTTTCGTCGATCCACAATTTTAAAGCAACTGCATTCCCTGGCGTATGAACCTCGTACTCCTTCACTTCCTTACCATCTATATACCCAATGGCTTTCAATATTCCCGGTTCAAACTCATCAACCTTAAAAGTAAAAGGTGGATGATTTAAATTAGTACTAAAACTATCTTCATCAGGCGTTTGAGTTCCTATTAGCTTATCATTCAGATAGAGCTTAACCTCTTCACAGTTACTAAACACTCGCACATCTAAAGATGAGTTTTCATCCCAATATGAGGCTATGTTTAATACTGTTTCAATCTCTGGAGATTGTTGACTCTTAAAGAAGTGATAACCCAACTTCGGTAGACGGAAAATATCCATTACTCCTGAAGACTCAATATTATCGTGATATCCACGGTTATAATCGTACATCACCCAATAGCCATCGCCATATGCCGGTGTGTTATGATTATCGTTATGCGACTCTTGCCAATTAAGCGCCTGTTGCAACATTCGCTTCTCTCCATCTGATCGTAACTGGCGACTACTCATTTCGGCACGCATAATATCATTAAGCTTATGCTGATTCAAACCTGGATTTTTGGAATGATATTCCCAATCGCCATATTCCGATATCATGTATGGCTTTGGTTGAATTGAATCGTAGTGATGCATAATACGATGTTGACGTGCCTGAAAAAAGATATCGTACACATCATTCTTCCATCCACATGAATAAGTCTTTGGCGATGGATATTCTTCGTGAACGATATCATGCAATTTCTGCATAAAGAACACTGGCATTTGAGTTTCGTTAAGTGATACTTCCCAAGCCAATACGCAAGGATGGTTACGATCGCGTAAGATTAATTCACGAGCCGAACGATAACAATAGGCTCTGAACTGCTCATTATCCAAGTAATACTGCCAGCCCAGAATGGCATCGATTACCACCAATCCCAATTCATCACAAGCATCCATAAAAGCAGGAGAATGTGGATAGTGTGATAAGCGTACATAATCAAACCCAGCTTCTTTTATTTTTTTAGCATCGCGATATTGGGCATTATCCGATAAAGCATAACCAATATATGGGTACTCCTGATGACGATTCACACCCCGTAAATAAGTCTTTTCATTATTGATGTATAAATCATTTCCTTCAAAGCGATACTCTCTAACACCAATACGATTAACCTCTTTATCAAGCACTTTCTTATCAGCAACAATACTTGTTTCAACGGTATACAAGTTCGGTTCTTGTGGAGACCACAATTGAGCATTCACAATTTCAAACTCTTCTTCAAAATCCCCGTCACCTCCGGATTGAAGTTTTGATTTTTTATCCGATGTTTCTTTCACTAATTTTCCTTTGAAGAAGACTTTATTCCTAACTTCAATTTCTCGATCCTGATCCGACTCATTCAGCACATGCGTTTTTATTCGCACAATAGATTTACTCTTATCAACAAGCGGCGTTGTGATAAACACTCCTCCGCCTGCAGTTTTATTAGCTAAAACCGGGTGGCTAATGTGTACTTTATCTTTTACAATCAACCAAGCATTACGATATAAGCCGCCATACATATTAAAATCCAGGCGTTTCAATGGCTTAGGGCCAGTTATTGCATTGTCTGTGTTGTTCAAACGAACGGCTAATACATTCAGCTGACCTTTTTTGACATACTTTGTTATGTCAACAACCACAGGTAAATATCCTCCCTGATGCACAGCCACCTGCATGCCATTAATCCATAATTTAGAATGGTTCATGGCTGCCTCTAACTCAAGGTATAAACTCTTATTAGCTGAGGTTTCAGGAATATTAAATGACTTACGATACCAGCATGTGCCTTGCCACTGATCGTTTACAACCAATGGTTCAATATTAGCGGTATGTGGCAAACTTACCTTATTCCAGTTTGAATCATCATATTCTGATAAGTGGTAATTATCCTCTGAGCCATTGGCATCATCAAGTAATAAAAATTTCCAATCCTTATTAATCTTTATCTTGTTAGGATTATCGGCCTCACATGAGGCCATAAGCGTTACAAATACTAACAATACACCAAATAATTTCATTTGTCTCATAACCTATTTTTTAGCTTTTTGATAAGCCTTGTATTCTTTCCCCAGGCTTTTAAATCCAATCTCAATGCCTTCTTGTATTTGCTTATACAACTCTGGTTTATCACTCTTAACCCATTCTAATATCTCCACCGAATTAGGAACGATTGGCTCATATACATCACTTACAGGTGTCATTTCCTTATCGTATCGACACGTTAGCTTTCTAAGTTTCTTTAGCGTTGACGAATATTGTGGATCTGATGCCAAATTGTTTAGTTCCTGCGGATCCTTCTCTAAATCATATAATTCTTCGATTGGTTTTTGATCTGCAAAAAACAAGGCTTCACTTTCGCTTAGCTTACCTTCCTCTTTTAAAGTGCGCATAACATGTACTGCAGGTCGATAAAACTCTAAATATGCTTGATGTGCATCCCAAGCTTGTGTATTATCATTTCTAATGTACTTCCATTTATCAGATGTTACTGATCGCATTTTCTCTTCTACTTCGTCCCATAAATCGCGTGCCGAATAAACATATTCCCGTTTAAATCGCTTATCAAAAATAGCTTGTCCAGTCATGAACTTCGGAACTTCTAGTCCTGCAAAATCCAAAATAGTAGCAGTTATATCAGTTGCGCTAATAATATCCTTACGCACGATGCCTTTACCTATTTTATTTGGGTAATACATGATAAATGGAATACGTAAACCCGGATCGTGCACGTAGCCTTTTCCGCGTATATTACAACGTCCGTTATCGCCAATAAAAATAATAATGGTATTATCAGCCATACCCTTGTCTTCCAACTCTTGAAAAATCATTCCCACTTCGTTGTCCATGTATTCAACCTGGTCGAGATACTTGGCCCAATCTAAATGAATAGTTGGATGATCAGCCATGTATTGAGGCAACTCTACCTCATCAGGATTCACCGGATGACTAGACTGATCACGCACGTCATTCCACCAATCACCACGATGGGTTACCTGTAACTGTATTTGCGCAAAGAACGGTTGATCAGCTTCATCAAATCGATCGTATTTATCAAACAAACCAAAACTCTCTTTTCCATCCCACTCTCCTATGGCCTTGTGCTTAAAATTAACATCAATCTTACGACCTTTATTCATCACCTTTTCATGACCAAGAATACAGGTATAACCAGCCTCGCGTAGAAAATAGGTAAATGGCTTAAAATCCTCATCTAAGGGAATATTTCTATTACTGCGATGATGATGAGCATTGATTTTTATTTGGTGCGTTCCAGTCAACATTGCAGATCGACTAGGCGAACAAATTGAATTAGTAACAAAACAATTATCAAAGCGAATACCTTCTTCAGCTAGCTTATTCAGATGTGGCGTTTTAACGGCTTTCATGCCATAACACTCCAAATCAGTACTCATATCCTCCGCCATCAACCAAATAATATTTGGCTTCTCTTGAGCATTGCCTAAAAGGATTACTAGGTTTATTAATATTGCTATTATAGTTTTTCTCATTTCACTATTTTTAGAATTCGGGTACCGCTTCTTTTTCCCAGGCCTCAAGTCTCGCTTTTAGTTCCTTAGTACGCTTAGGATGTACAAAAACCAAATTACTTACCTCTCCAATATCTTCTTTCACATTATACAACTGCACATTGCCACTATGGTATTTTATCAGTTTCCAATCACCATCGATAATGGCAGCATACTGATCTTCGTAGGATCTTAAAAAATATAAATCACGTTTCGATATATCATCACCTTTCAATAATGGCATCAAACTAACACCGTTGACTTGTTGATCTTTCTGATCTTTTCCGGAGGCTATTTCAAGCAATGTGGAATACACATCCAATGTTTGAATAGGTGTTTCGCAATGAGTCCCTGGCTTTGTTACACCAGGATAATAAACCATAAATGGTACACGTGCCCCACCTTCATTCAAAGTATAACCTCCATTCTTCTTACCTCTCAAAGGAAAATTAGTAAAGTATCCACCTTGATCTGAAGTAAATAGTATGACTGTATTATCAGCTATACCTTTCTCTTCAAGAGCAGCCCTTACACGTCCAACAGATTCATCCATGGCCTCAACCATAGCTCCATAATTAGCATATTTAGCTTCCATCCCTTTTGCCTTATACTTCTCAATTAAATCCTTACGGCCAATATGAGGTCCATGCACGTTGTAATACCATAGGTTAAGCATAAACGGCTCATCCTTTTCGTATTCCGAAATAAAACGTTCAGCTTCATCGCTTAATACATCAGTCAGGTAATCCTCTTTGATTTCTTTCAAAGGATTACCATGCACAAAAAATGGAGGATAGTAGCTTTTAGGATGACCATGATTACCAGTTCCATATTGCGCATCAAATCCCTGATGAATTGGATGATAGGCTTCTATTCCTGAATGCCATTTTCCAATGAACTTATTGTAGTAGCCAAATTCCTTTAAGCGTTCGGCATAGGTTATTTCTTCAAGTGGAAGATGATTAATTGATGGCATTTGCACAGGGTCTTTCACCCACATGTTGTTTTCACCATCCATGTAGCCTAATTTATTCTCATTTTCAATAATATGTCGCACCATCTGAAAACGAACAGGTTCTTTTCCAGTCAGCATTGAAGCTCTACTTGGGCTACAAGAAGGTGATGCGATATACGCTCTTTGAAAATCCATTCCATCTTTAGCTAGTTGATCGATATTAGGCGTTTCAAACAAAGGGTTTCGGTAGCCTAAATCCGCCCATCCTAGATCGTCGACAAACAAAACAACTATATTAGGTTGTTTCTGAGCACAACTAATAAATAAACTACTAATAAATGCTATTAATAAAAGTGTCTTCTTCATTGATATTGATATTATTCTGTAATGCTGTATTTTCTAAAATAAAGTAATACTAAATGATGAATAAGGGTGTTCTCTGAGGTTAAAAGCTTGTACTCTGCCGTCAAACAATCCTGCATCACAGAACTTATCATTCATATAATCACCCTGATAACAACAACAATCAAAACAGGAATTACTTAAAGTTGTACCACAATGATTATTATCTAAGTCTAAAATGGATTATTAATCCTTCTTAAAACCCTTATTTCCTTTAACCTTAATACTTGACGCACTCTTTTTATCCAACTTAAATGCTTTTGGGAACTCTCCATCATATGTATTATCACTAACATCAATATTCGAACAATTCATGAATTCAAACAAAGGTGCATTAGGATACAGTTGCTTGTGCGACTTTACTTTTTTAATGCTATTATCCTTAATAACTAATCCATCAACCCTATCAGCAATGACAATACGATTATCGAAAGTTTCAATTGTATTATTCATAAAACGAATATTACGGTCGTAGGCCATAGAATCATCAAATGATTTACCTAAACGTGGCGTAACATACATAACCGCATGTTCTGACCCACTATAAGCCACATACTTAAATTCATTATTTTGTATCAACACATCTTCTACTGCACCCGATTCATACCAATAGAAAGTTTCTCCACGAAACAAAATGGAAGACATCATAGATGATAGTTTGTTATTTTCTATCACAATCTTCTTTGGTGTTTTAATAACAATGTTTCTTGCACGATGATGTTGTATGGTACATCCTCGCATAACAAAAGTTGGATTCCAAGTCTTATTTTCAAGAATATCCCCTTTTTTTAAATTAGCAGGCAACTTATTTTTAAATCGAAGAATGGTGTATTTATCATTAATTGTTTCAACCTGCTCAACTACGTTAACCGACTTCCGTGATGGATCAGGCTGATGAATAAACCACATTTCATCTCCAGCATTAGCAAAGTCAAAGCCCAATTGTTGAAAATGCTCTAATCCATATCGTAAAGTATATTCATCAATAAGCTCGTCAACTTCCACATAGGTACCATGGACATTTGTTCCATCGTCCAACATGCTTTCAAAGCGGCAATTCTCAACAACAATATCTCCTTTACAATTGCAGAAATGAGTGGCATCGGCTATAATCGAAACAACACGTTCCGAACCTTCTTGTACATAAACACCACAATTAGACAAAATGGCTGTTTCTGATTTCTCCATCAGAAATCCCATACCCAAGGCATGGTGTACAATAACACTATCCATCTTTATATTCTGTGAAGCATTTACGTGTACAGCCGGTGCATATCTGTTTTCACCTTTTAAACCTTTTGAATTAAGTACCATCCCTACCTCTGGGTAATGCTTTAGCTTTTCATGAAATCGAAGAATGCCATTAGCCCGTTCTTCTACTTTGGTAGGTCTACTGCTCATATCATAGGCACCATGAGCCACATCTTTTGTTTTGGGGTTAAAAGCTAAACTACTTCCCACGTCAGAATAACTGTATCCATCAACGTTCGGAAAGGTCAACCTTCCATTTTTCACCTCCCATGAGAAACCTGACTTAGCAGGTTTTATATCTCGCCAACCTTCCTGTTCGTTTACAGCAATAACTTCGCCTTGAAAAGTAAAGGGAATATCCCAATCGATGGAAAGATTATTCATTGTTACATTCGCACATTCTTCAAATAATAATGGTAAAACCTGACCATGAAAAATCAATTGAGCACCATTACCTTCAATCTCCACAGATTGAAATTTTTGAAAGGGAAATATGATCTTCTTAAAACCATTCTCATGATTGGTAATGAAGCAATATTTATCCAATGCATAGTCTGGCATAAAACGATAGATGCCTTTTTCAAAGACCAACTTAATTTCTTTGTCTTGTGCATTCTCAATGGCTTTTCTCACTACCATTGTCATATCTTCAGATGTAGGCTTCAACTTAATTATTTCCTTTGCTTGTATGGACAAGGCATTTAGAAACAAAGCACCTAACACTAATAAACCTATATTTTTCATTTTTTTCATAGTACGTTTTCTTACAATCATAAGTACCTTACAGGTTTACACCTGTTCCTTGCATAGAGTTATCATGATCCCACATGATAACCCATGGATCTTTTGTTTTTAACTGAAAACCTTTAAGCCCTGCTTTCATCTTTTCCAAAACATCAGAATATTCTTCATCTTTAGCGAGGTTATGAAGCTCATTGGGATCTTTATCCAGATCGTATAACTCAAATTCGGCTCTAAATAAATACTCATTCACGTTTCGATTGCCATATAAAGCTTCCTTACGGCGGTACACACCTTGCCAGGTTGAAGATGCCCACAAATCAGAAGCGAATGGATATTCTAATCGCCAAGCAGTATTCCATATTAATTTATAGTTCTTATGGCGATAGGTTCTCATTGGATAA
Source organism: uncultured Carboxylicivirga sp. (assembly GCA_947503525.1). Classification (GTDB taxonomy): domain Bacteria; phylum Bacteroidota; class Bacteroidia; order Bacteroidales; family Marinilabiliaceae; genus Carboxylicivirga. Next base: position 346,266 of record CANNEA010000004.1, read on the forward strand.
TACATGGTAATTTCATGAAAAGTATGTGATGCATAAATTTCATCCCATCCTTCGGCCAGATTTTCATTCATAATTGGATTAAAAGAACGTCCATGAAAGTCAACATTCTTTGGTGTTACATTAACCATATCCAGTATGGTTGGCGTTAAATCCGCCCATGAAACCATTGAGTTATTAACGGTTCCCTGTATTGTTTGAGATGGATCCTTGATGATACAGGGTAAACTAATGCCAGGTTCATAAACCGTAGTTTTGGCTCCCGGAAAAGCCATTCCGTTATCTGATATATAAATGACTATGGTATTGTCAATTTTACCTGCATCCTTAAGGTGCTGCATTAATAAACCAAAACCTTGATCTATTCGTGATATACTCTGATAGTATTGAGTCAATTCCTCTCTACATTCTTTAGTATCCGGCAAAAAGTCAGGAACTAAAACATCAGCAGGATTATAAGTTACCTCTTCAACACCTTCATATCCCTCTGTTCTGTTTCCAAAATTATTTGGTTCGTCCCAATTATCAGGTTTAAAGGGCGCACCTCTATGCGGGTCACTTGTACAGAAATACAAGAAGAAAGGCTTTTCAGAATTTAATACATCAACACATTTATTGGCCATTTCAACGGTATTTCGCTCATTGGCCTCTAATACCGTATTAAAGTGATAAACTTTTTCAGGAGCCAAATGATACTTGCCAATACGAGCAGTCTCGTAACCAACCTCTTCCAACATTACAGGTAATGAATGTACATTATCAAATGTACTGAAATGATGATAGTCGTGCACATGTCCATATGAGCCCGTAGCATGTCCAAACTTGCCTGTCAAAATAACAGAACGACTAGCTGCACAACTTGCACTTGTACAATATGCATTATTAAAAATAATGCCCTCTTTAGCTAAATTATCTAAGTTCGGTGTTTGGATAATGGGATTTCCATAACATCCCAAAGCATCCTTCCCATGATCATCAGATACAAAAAGAATAACATTAGGTTTATCAGATTGCACTTCCTTGGAATGCGTGCATGCTGATAATAACGTCATCACTAAAAAAACGATTACCAGACCACTACTATTCTTCATATTCATTTACTTTCTTTTTGATTAAGATTATCACTTTAACCATATAGTGAAAACACCTATCACAAAAGAAATAAAATCAAGAAACAAGCCTATCTCTAAGCGTTCAATTTTTGTACTTTGGAGTAAATACCATATTAAAACACATCATAAATAAATAAATAGCACTCTTAACTTGAGTATTTTTTATTCATCTCGGTAGCAAACTTACCCGGTGTTACTTCATATTTTTCCTTAAATAGCTTATTAAAATGGGCTCGACTTTTAAACCCAGTCATCATAAAAACTTCATTTACCGACAAGCCATCCTGAACTAAAAATTCAGCCGCTTTTTTTACCCGATAGCTTTTAAGAAGTTCATATGGTGTTTGATTCGTGATGGCCTTTACCTTCTGAAAAAAGTGGGTCCGATTGAGGTAGAGTTCCTTTGCAAAACCATCCAAATCTAATTCCTGATTATCGAGATTTTTTTCCATTAACTGATATAACTTCTCTAAAAATGCATTATCACTTGCCTTATTATCTTCCTTTTGTCGCGTTAATGGCAGATCAATATTGTAACGTTCGCGTAATTGCTGTCGATTACGTAGCAAGGATTCTGTCCGTGTTACTAGATGTTGAACGTTAAATGGTTTTCGGATATAGGCGTCCGCTCCCAATTCCAGGCCTTGAATATGATCATCTATGGTTGTGCAAGCGGTTAATAGAACTACAGGAATATGACTGGTTTTTATGTCAGTTTTAAGAGTTTTGCAAAGATCAAAACCATTTAGTTCAGGCATTAGAACATCACTAATAACAATATCGGGCCATTCCTGATCCAGAGCATCAAGACATTCTTGCCCATTTGTAAAAGTTTTTACTTTGAAGAAATTAGACAACACACCTGATACAAAATTACGCATCTCTGTATTATCCTCCGCAAAGAAAACAGACGTCTCGGCAAATTCCTCATCCACCTTTATACTTGAAATATCAAATTGTTCGGCTAGAAACTCTGATTTATCAGCTTCCTTTTCAACTTTCAGAATGTCTACTAATTTATCTTCTGCTAATTCTTCACCCTTTTCAATGACTATTGGTAAGCGTAAATTAAACTTACTGCCTTCGCCTAATGCACTCTCTACATCAATGTCGCCATAGTGCATTTCAACTAAGCGCTTCGAGAAAGCTAAACCAATTCCTGAACCGCCAGTATATTCACTGTGCTTATGCTTTGACTGATAGAAGCGTTCAAAAATATAGGGTAAATCATCTCCATCAATTCCTTTACCAGAATCAGAAACGCTTATAAATAAATCATTCCCTTTAACATGATATGAAATCGTAATACTATCATTCTCTTTGGTATACTTAAAAGCATTGTTCAGTAAGTTATTGAATATTTTCTCCAACTTGTCTCTATCCGCCGACACATAAACCTTTGAAGCCAAACCTTCAACTTCCAACTGCTTCTTATCAGTCAGAGCCATAAAATCAAAATCAGTCTTTAACTCTTTTATAAAGTCATCAAAACAGAACTGATTCATAGACATCTCCAATAAATTAGCATCTGACCGCTGAAAGTCGTGTACCTGATCAATTAGTTGAGATATTTTCTTGGACTGACGTTGTACAATACTCAATTTCTCTTTCACATCAACATTACCTTTAAACCGATCAGCCAAAATATTAACCGGGCCTGTAATGAGAGTCAAAGGTGTTTTTATCTCGTGTGATATATTAGAGAAGAAACGAAGTTTAGCAGCATTTACTTCTTTTACTGTTTCCTTTTCCATGTGTTCAATCTGCAAATTATGCCGTAAGGATTGTATTTTTAAGACAAAGAAGATGACGATGTAAATAACTAATGTAGCAAAAATGACATAAAAGAAATAGGCTTGAGTAGTCTTCCAATAAGGTGGAGAAATATTAATACTTAGTTCCTTAGGCTCTGTCCATTCATGTAATGAGTTGGACGCCATGGCACGAAAAGTATATTTACCGTGCCTTAAACCATTAAAGGAAATAACTTTTTGATTCGAAGGTACTTCAATCCATTCTTCATTTACTGGCAATAGTTGGTATCTTAGGTAATGATTATCAGCTTTAGAATAATGTAACGAATTAAGTTCCAGAGAGAACACATTCTCATCATATTTTAACTCAATAGCTCTCAGGTCATTCAATCGTTCATCCAGAATAACACGTTTACCTATAGTATCTCCTGGAGCTACAGACTCATTAAAAATTTTGAAATTCGTAAATTCTAAAGGAGGAAGTTTTTCAATGTCAGATACCTTCTCTGGCTTAAAATAACACAAACCATCGATCCCCGAAAGTACTACATAACCATTACTAAGTTTGGCAAATGAATACCAAAAATCCTCAAATGGCAAACCATTGGCTTTACTAAAGCTACGGAAGTGATTGTCTTTGGTGAAAAATTTATTTAATCCAATATTCGTGGCAACCCATAAATTGTATTCACTATCATAGAAAATCCGTTTAACTACATTATTTGATAAGCCGTTCTTTTCGGTAAAAGAAATAAACTCAGGTTCTGACTCTGCATTTAGTACCTTACAAATACCTCCTCGTTCTGTACCAATCCATAAATCATTATTTGGTAATCGAACTATGGTACTCACAAAATTACTAGAGATTGATAAGTCCTTATTCTTATTACGTATTGATCTTTTTAGTTTTAGGTCAACAACAGGGATATTCTCATCATTAGATAAGCGAATAAGTCCATCAGAATCGGTCCCAATCCATATGTAATTATGTAAAGGATCAGTATAAACACAACGTACCAAACTTAATGGATTCTGCTTGAAAAATGGATTATTGTTTAGCTCTTCAATAGCAAGCACCTCTTTATTATCACCAACGGATATTTTATAAACACCCGCTTCATCTCCAACCCAAATATGTCCATATTGATCTTCTGTAATAGTGCGAGGACGTATAGTTCGAGCCAGGGGGAATTTTCTTTGATCAATTATTTCTATTTTATGTGAACCATTACGAACTCGGCACAGACCATAGTTTCCCAATATTTTCATCCAAATATCTTTCCGTGAATCAACAAACACAGATGCTATATTTCCAGCATTTGACGGTATATTAAAAGGAATATCTTCAAATTCGCCAGTTCGTGTATTAAACAAGGCAAATCCACCTCTAACCGCACTAATAAAAACTTTATCCTTACCCCATGCAGCAATATGAGATACACTGCTCGAACGAAGCCCTTTGTCTGCATCTAAACCAGCTATATATTTTTTAAATGGATTCTCTTTTATGTCAAAACGATATATACCTTTATTAAAAGTTGTTACCCAACATCCATTACTCGTATTAGCAACTATAGAACTGGTTCGTAATATTTTACTAGAATTTGCAAAATACTTTTTTTCAACATCCTTCCCAGCAACAAAAGCTTTTATGTTTTTAACATGTATAATGCCTTCAAAAGTAGTTCCCAGCCATACATTATCATTTTCATCTATTGAAACACTATTAAATTGCTTGTCTTCAAACTGAATTGACTTCAATTTATAAATATACTTTCCCGCTCGAGTATCAACTTTAACAATTGAGAGACCACGTTGACGAGTTGCCAAAATTATCTTACCCTTTATTTCCACGCTGGCATTTGACATACCACGCTCATGTTCGATTTCAAGCTTGAACTTTTCTGTTCTAAAATCATAACTCACTAAACCAACCGATGTTGTAAAAATGAAATTAGATGCATCTAATTCAATCCCATCAAAAAAAGTATAAACATCAACCCCATAGGTATCTTCTGGCTGAATATGATTAACGAGCTTATAATTGGCATCGAAAACGAGTATACCATCCCCTTCCGTCAGGCATAAGATATTAGCTTTGTCTTTTGAAATAATCACCCTGCGAATAATCGGTCCATCCTGATTAATATCTGTTATAGAATACAATTTATCGAACCGTTCGTATTTATAGTTGTAAATAGATATACCTTGATCTGTACCAATCCAAATATTTCCACTTTTATCTTCTGCGAGTGATCTAACTCTATTACTAACTAATAATTCTTTCTCAATGGTGTTTTTATACGTAACAAACTCATAACCATCGTACCTATTAATACCGTCGTAAGTACCAATCCACAAGTAACCTTTCGAATCTTCTAATATTGAAGTTACCCCATTGTGTGCTAAACCGTCAGATATAGTCAGATTTTGCGAAAACTCTAAAACGGCATTCTGCGCAAAACATGTTGAGAATAATTGAATTAAACTGAAGAAAAAAAGAAAAAATCCTTTTGGCATTATTTCAAATACTTTATAAGGTAAACTACTTTTTAAATGAAAAATATTCCTAACTATTTATTTTATTGCTAAAAGTTACAAATTCCAGTGTTATTGCCAATAATTAGCATTACTAATCTTAATGAAATAAATTGCTAACTACAATAAACTATAAGGTTAATATTAGAAATTACTCCTGAGTAATTGAAATATACTCAGGAGTAAATACACGTTAAATCAAAGCATATTTTAGTTTTAGAATAAATTTTGACCAGTCAATCGTTAAAAAAATGAAGCAAGCTTTTCTTACCCATTCTATTTTCATAATGATTTTTTATTTGTATGCGTTTTCTGCTTTTGCTCAAGAAAATCAGCCCCAAACGGATGATAAACTATTCATTGCTAATTATACCAGTGAAAAAATAATCATTGATGGCGAACTTAATGAGCAAAGCTGGATTACAACGCCGTCAGCCCAATTCAACTTCCACTACAACGTTGTAAATCAAACCGACAAACAAGCTACGACCTTTAGAATGCTTTGGGATGAAACAAACCTGTACCTCTTATATCACTGTCAAGATAATTTTATTACAGTGCGCGAAACACAAAGAGATGGGTTAACATTTTTAGACGATTGTGCTGAAATATTCTTATCTCCCATAAAAAATAATCCAGGACTTCACTTCTGCCTTGAAATCAACCTCAATAAAGTATCGAATGATATTATCTATCTAAACAAGTTTGTTTCAGGTGAAGACGTCGTTATTAAGGCATTTAATCCAGAATATAAGGCAGCTGTCACAATTGATGGAACAATTAATGACAACTCTGATCTGGATAGAGCTTGGACAATGGAAATTGCTATTCCCTTGACCGCCTTTTCACGCATAAGCGAAACAAATCCTATAAAGCCGGGTACTTATTGGGCCTTTTTAGCACTTCGCCAGAATCGTGATGAAATTAATAGTGAGAGGCGTGTAACCTCAATTATTTATCCAAATCTAAAAATTGAAAATGATGTTCACCAACCACAATATTTTGGTCTAGTAAAATTTATTAAATAGAAAATTGAAATACAATAAGAAAACGCAATTTGAGATGATTAGAATCCTAACCCATTATTGCTGTTCGATGTTATTTTCTTATCCTATTTTTATTTACCTTTGTTTGTGGTCATTTGGTTCAACAGAGAACAACCAGTGAACACAATTCATTGACAATTACAACTTACTGAAAAACATAAGCGTTGCGGACACTAAATCAGTCCCGCCTCGGGTAATAGTTCTTCTAGAGATGTCAAAAGGAATAGAACTATAAGATGTGTCCTGATGCAACATTATAAACATTTGCATTGTATTCGATAATCAATTATGTTTTGCACTATTAAATTTCATACAAAGAACGCCTTCTTTGCTTGAACAATTGATGAATAATATCTAATTAAATTCAGCTTATTTTTGTATTTTTACATATACAATATCAGAAGGTACTAAACCGAGACCTATTGGTTTTATCGCAACGTATACTGTTGATTTTTAGCAAAATAGAAATCCTGGCAGAATCCCGCCTGGATCACTTTAAAGAACTATAAGTCAACACAAAAGCGCTTAAAACTAATGTTTTAAGCGCTTTTTTTGCCATCAATAGTCTTCATAAATAAGCGACCTTATTAAGAAAAAAATCAATCTTATGAATGAAGAGGTAAATTAGTTGATAATTTATCCGAAATACATCATCTAAAACACGATACATTTAAACAGCCGAGGAATATTAAAACACTTCGTTAATCCCATAACAAAACCGTTATTGTATTTAATTTAAACACAAGTATAAAACCAGTATAAGGAATTCTGACAATAGTTCAATTTATTAAATATTTATTGAACTATTTTAACCAATTCGCCTGTTTTAATATAGCTTTACGATCATCTAACCAGTATAACAAGTGAGCGTCGGCCATCATCCAAAATACCATCTGTTCCACACCCTTATACGTATCGTATTCGCCCGGTTGATACATATGACCATCTGCATGTCTGCTTTGAAATTCTAATATTCTTTCACCCCTCAGTTTTACCCAGTCTGATGCTTTTGGTAACTCTTGATCATATTTTAGCACATCTGCCAAAGCATCCAAGCCATAAAAACTGGCATAACGATGAACCGACCAATCTGTACCCTCAGGATAATACTGTTCCGGACTGTTAGGTATATACATGGTTCCGCCTGGTGATTTAAATGGAGGAGCATCAAATTGCTTGCTTGTTAAGGTTTCGTAGATGAGTCGAAAGTTAAAATCAAGTGCCTGAGGTACCTTTTGTTGAGCCAGAGAAAAAACATGGAAACCCGACATTTGCAAATGAGCTATGGATGCCATGTAATCGTTGTGTAACAAGTTATGATTGATCACTATGCCGTCTTCGCGCACATTATAACCTTCCAGCCATTCAGCAGGACTAATCCCATCGATTAAGGGCTGCGATTTTTCCATATCAACTTCCAGAGAGTACGCACTCACCAACATTTTACTACAAATATGTTTCCAGTCTCTAACATGAGGATGATTCGGCAGCATGGCGATTGCCAACTGCAAAGGCATTGAGTCCCATGATAATTCCTCAGCTTTTGAATCTCCACCTTTGCCATTCCAATATTTTACTTTGTAATCTGCTTGAATAAATCGGTCAGCCTCATGAACAAGCATTCTGCAGAGCATCTCTTTACTTTCAGCATCCATTTGATCCCATAGCATCCAGCCTGCTCGCCCAACCAAAGCCGCCCATAGTGTAGATTGCCAATGATCGCCCCAATTACCGCCATTGCTTTTGTGGATACTTGCCACTCCTTTTATCAAGCGAGTTGCGCATGTGATCACTTCATCCTGGCTCGTGCCTATGGCATCGGAGTTAACTTTTGTTTTAATGGCAACAGCCATTCCATAAGCTGCGCTGGCAGACGGACGTATAGCCCACTCAAAGTTCTTGTTTTCGATTAAAAAGTAATCCTTGTCTCCTGATAATGCATATTTCTCATTGGCCCATTGGTACGAATACCTGGTAGCGTTGGCCACTATCTGACTACTTAATGCATATTGCTCACTTGATTTTACACCTTTAAATTTATCCCATAGGATTGTATGCACTGAAGGTGATAAGTCTTGGGCAGTTATGTTTATACCTAATAGGCTGAGCAATATTATAAGGAAGAAATTGTTTTTCATGACAAATATATATTAAGTGTTCTAGTTTTGTGCATTTTATATTTCAATGCAATTTTTCAAATGAGGTCATATTAGTATACCTCATACCAGAACTACTATTTCAATTAATCTTTTGAAATAGTATATGAAATGGTTTTATTCTTTGTTACGGCATAAACCGGTTCAACAACACCATTTCTATGATTGTAGTTAAGACGACTTCTTAGAATAGAATTCTGTCCATCCACTTCAAACTTAATCTGTTTGTTCTCCAGTTCAAGTTGAATGCCATTGCCTTGCATTGTAATTCCACTTTTGTACAGACCATTATCAATAAGCATTGGCCAACTTACACGAATAGAATCAACTTTCCCTTCTATCTCATTGTAAACATTAACTTTACCGTTGCTCAGCGTGAAGGTTTCCTTCGTAATAATGGTATCCCGATCCATAGCAATGGCGTTTTTTACAGTAAAAATGAACAGATCGTCATTAGCTTCGTGTTTTTTAATTGTGGTTTCAAAGGGTTTTTGAGAAGCCAACGAATGCCATTGTTCATCTTTTTTCCAGGCTGGCCCGGTAGCAATGCTTATTCCTTTGCCACTATACTTTTCTGCGCAACCATCTGAAGGACCTAGTTGCGGATGACTGCCTTTGATGTGAACTCTTAACAAGCCTGTAGGATTGTATTTTTGGTCACCCTTTGTATCGTACTCCATATAGGTACCATCATGAACCGCAATGATTTTATGAAAGTCTTTACTTATATCCAACAAATAACTACCCATATCGCAAGGTGCAGGGCCTTCATTAATGTTATCATCTGAAAATTCATAGGCCTGGGCTAGCATCGATGTTGCCAGCATATTGTAACAGCTATGGGCTGTATAACTCTCGTAGCCATGTTTTTTATCTATAGGATATTTATTTTTCACTACATAGCCGCTCCCGTCAGGCCTAATCCATTGCTTAATGCTTTGAAGTGATAGCATAGCACCTCGTTTAAAAGCTGAAGCGACCTTTTCTTGTCCTTCCATTTTAAATTGATGCGCATATATTTCAAACAGCATGGCCTGTTCTGCTTCGTTCCAAATATGATGACCACTGCGAAAACCAGTTGGCTGTTCACCAAAGGGAGATTGCATAAATAAGGACATCCAGGCTCCTTTTTGACTTAGTAATCTATAGTTCTTCGACTCTTTACCCACATACCCAATTGCCAGCATTCCGGCAATATAATGCCGTGAAAACAAGTCGTAAGCCAATGGGTTACCCCATTCGTTATACATTCCATACGGAGTGAAATGTTTGAGTTGCTGATGCATGCAAGTATCAATGTAGTTGATATTTGTAAAACCTTCAGTGTGACGCAAAAATTCGCCTGCTGCATGTACCAGATTCCAATTCATGCTGTAATTGCGATGATAGGCATAGAATTTCTCAGGTTTTATTCCGGAAATGCTTTCAGTCCAATTCTGATAACGCTCCCTGTCTGCAAAGGCTTTAAAGTGACGATAAGCCAACATTACAGGCCATGTAAAAAAATCGCTATGATTACCTGGTGCAAATTGATTTTTAAGGTGAATACACGCATTGTCGAGTGCCTTCATACCACTTTCAATAAGCGCCTTATCTTTAGTAAATCCTGATGAAGCCAGTATGGATACGCTGTGAGCATAACAAGGTGTTGTATAATACATCTCTTTTTGCTCAACTGGATCAATGATTCTACCCTGATCATCCTGATAAGATTGCATCACCTTTACCTGTCTCTCAATTACACTTAGGTAATGCTTCTTTTTTAATCCCGTTGAGGAATCTAGTGACTGGTTATCATTCAATTCACTTGTAAACTCCTGTACTTCTTTCTGCAAAAGCCAATGCCCTAGACTATCATTGTCAACAATAAAGCTTCGCTTTTGGGCAGCAAATTCAGGTTTACACCCAGTTATTAGCAAGGTAAAAACAAATACTGAATACAGGGCTGTGAGCAGATATTTCATATAAAGACTTTAAACACAATTACTTTTTACTTTCTGAAATAATATCAAAGGCTTCATTTTTATTGTAAACCTTTAGGTTGCGAAACAGTATTTTAGTTCGGATCATACAGCGAATAGCCATATATCCGCTGTTTAAAACGGGACCATTATTAATATTTGAATTGTCCGTTCCGCTTACGATTATTTTACCATCGATGGCACCAATAATTTTATCGCCGCGCTGAAGGAATTGTAACTTATGCCAAGCATTATTCTCCAGATTATCCTTGAATGATCCATACGACAAGGGATAGAAATATGGGTTTTTAACCAAAGCTCCTGATGCAACATCGTTTCTGACGTCGTTCATCTCACGGTAGTATTCCCAATGATAATTGCGCACGCCTTGAGCTAGTACCGTTCCCATATTACCATTGGTACGTAAGGGATAATCTTCCATAAAATCTTCACGATTCATACCTGAAGATTGTGCCATCAGCAGACTTAAACCACCTTCACGCAATGGCTTAAATTCATATTCGATGTAGATGTCCCCTTCAAAACGCTGCAAAGGCCACATATACACTTGTTTCTCAATGGTATTTCCTTGTTGAGGAATATTTGGTGTTTCAACTAATAAACCTTCTTCAGTTACTGTTGGTGCTTCCTGATAGCCTTGCACGTAGAAGGTGTCCAATAGGTTGGCCTCATTCAGCTTAAGATTCAATTTCTCTGTCCAGTTATTATCCACTTGCCAATCAAAGTCTTTCACCCCATATCCATTAAAAACATGTTGCAAGTGATCGATATAATGCTGATCGAAATCCGGCGCAATGTTTTTATATTTTGCGGCAACTTCCTGGTTTGACAATTCTTTATTATAGAAATCGACGTTTCCATAGCATATTGTTGGATTGCCTGTAAACAGATCTTCGTTTATTTTATCAATATGAAAGGCCATATGGTGTTTGTCGTCAGTGCCGATTAAAACACCATTGGCATATAACCTTAAATCTTCCTTATTTTTATTCCATGTAAATGCCAACTGATACCACTTATTGGCTTTAAAACTAAAATGTTCTGAAGTCACAAATGCTTTTTGTGGAGGATCAACACGTGTTGGATATAATTGACCTTTGTACATTTTTACATAAAACTGAGGATGCCATTCTGCAAAGAAAAACATACCAAAATTAGCTTCCGTAGAATTACTTACATCACTAATATCTGAAATTAGCGGGTAGGTATACCACGACTCATTATCATGGGTCATGGCGCCAGTTTGATGTGCGGCGTTTAACTCCTCAAGGAAGAAAGCCCAGATAATCATACTACCTTCACTATCTGTTTCAATATTGTGTTTAGGTAGTTGAATACGGCTATGAATACTTGTTGGATTAAGACCTTGCTTGCCTTTTAGTTGTAGTATTCGTGATTCACCTGACACTTTAAAATCATCAGATTGTGCAGGGCTTGCTAAATTATATTTTATTATCGGTTCAATTTCCTTTTGGGCTTTGATACCGATAAATAATATAAAACTAAAGAAGAGCGTTATGCTTATTTTTTTCATAGTATTGAATTGATTCTATTGGACATACTTATACATTTCTGATGCTGCCAAAAGGTAGGCTCCTACACCAAAATTAGCATGCGAATTTTCATCTACTTGCTGACCTGGGATTGCCCTTTCACCAATGGGTTGAACATAGCCAACTTGCCCCTCATCACCTAATGCAGTCGTTGTCAAATACTGCCAGGACTTGCGTATAACAGGCTCATATTCTTCTTTAGACAATACACCGTTATTGATACCCCACAAATAGCCGTAGGTGTAAAATGCGGTCCCACTTGTTTCAGGTCCGGGTGCATGATTTGGATCAAGAAGGCTGCGTGTCCAGTACCCCTCTTCCTGTTGAGCTTTTTTAAGAGCAATTGCCATCTTTTTATATACGCTTGTAAAAGCCGCTTTATGCTGGTAGCTATCCGGAACATCCTGTAACACTTTGGCCAAGCCTGCGAACACCCAGCCATCTCCTCTGGCCCAAAAATCCTTATGCCCATTTACTGATTTATGCTCAGGGTATACATATCTGGCATCGCGAAAGAATAAACCTGTTTCATCATCGTACATAATGCTCTTGGCATAACTGAAATATTCATTCAATTTATCCAGATAAATTTCATCACCTGTCAGTTTGTACAGTTTGGTCATAACCGGCATTACCATGTAAAGCCCATCGGCCCACCACCAGTAATCACTTTGATTAGTACTCATTTGATACTCCATCACTTTCAAAGCTCGTTTGATCATCACAGAATCTTTTTGTTCCGATTGATTGTAAAGATCGATATAGGTTTGAAAGCATATTTGCCAATCGCCGAACAAAACAAAATCATCTGTTTCACCATATTTGTATTTCCAGGTTGCTTTATCGTCGGATTTAGCGCCCATCCAAAGGTTGTGTTCAGCCCAAGTTATGGAATAATTGCGGTAAACTTCATTTTTAGTAATTTCATAAGCAGCCATATTGCCAGTGTGATAGGCAGCAGGATCCCAAAAGGATCTCACTTCAGCCGGATTATTGGCCTGCCAATAATCATTTACCTTCAGGATAATGGCTTTGACCTCATCCTTTGTGCTTATCTGTTGTGACTTTTGTGCACAGGCAGCTGCAATAAAAATTGTAGCTATTGAAACAATGCTTAAGATTAAATGACGCTTCATTATTTTAATGTTTAAGTTATTGAACTTAAAAGTAGCTTTCCATATCGCGGATCATCTTCAAAAATGTGCTTTATATATCTACAAATTAATGCTTGTGTTGATAATGAGGAATGTACGGACAACAACATGAGCATTGAATAGTAAAGAAGAAAAGTTACTTATCACTTAGAACCAGTCTGATCTCTGCAGTATTTAGACCGGAAGTACTTAAAGCATAAAAATAAAGTTATGCATGGCATCATACAATTATAGCACCCTATAAATGTCATTTATTCTGGCCTAAAGAGTCCTGAAATTCCACAGGACTTTGACCTTCTGTTTTTTTAAAAACAGTGCTGAAATAATTGGGATTATTATAGCCTACCAGATAAGCCGTATCGCCGACCGTTTTTTTCGCAGCTAGCAGTCGCTTCGCTTCGTCGATACGTATTTGAGTTTGGTATTGATTAATGGTTTGACCGGTGTTTTTCTTAAATTCTCGCATCAAATGTGCTTTGCTCAATCCGGCTATTGCAGCAATGTCATCAACACTAAAGTTTTCAGCATAATTCGCGTTTAGGTATTGAATGGTTTTATCTATAGCAATACTGTTTTGAGATGGGATATCCGTCAAAATCTCGGAAAGTTCAATGGCTTCCTTAACAACCATTTCCTTGATTTGATGTGTGTCAGAACTCGTATCAATAACTTGCGCCAACTCTACATTACGCTGAACCAACTGAGCTGTGTTACCTCCAGCTTCAATAGTTGTGTCAGTCAATCTGTTTAGTATTTCGCGAATTCGCATTTTATAGACATCCAGATTGCCTTGTGAAAGCTCTTCAAGATTATTGAGCAGGCTTTTTATTTCGAAGGATCTACGACTTACATCAGAACGTAGCATAAATTGCAGCTCGTCTTTCAATAGCCCCACTTTACCTTTCATGTCATTAATATCCAAAAATACAGCCCAAATCCACATAATACCTGTAGGTATGGATCCAATGTAATACAAACCTATATTTTGAGGTTTTGAAGAAACGCCAATTGCCAATGTTATGCCGAATATTAAACTCCCGGAAAGAAAAAGTAATAGTTTGAGCTGTTTTTGACCTAATAGTTCTTTAACTATGAGCAAGCTACAAGGTATAATCAGCTGAATAATGGCACCTAAGACCTGTATATTATGTGCCATTGCTACATAATTAGAAGGCTGAAATGTTAGCTGATCATGTCTAATAAACCAATTCAGCGTGCCTGCATCGTAAAATAGTATGTAAGCCACAGCCAATATAACACCCAAAATATATGGACTTACAAATAGTGGAGTTGTTATTTTAATACCTGATTGTTTAGCTGCTGCAATAAGCAAAGAAGGAATACCTATGCCCATAAATAAACCCATCCGGATGTAAAGCACTATAATGGCTCCGACTTCATCAAGGTAAACCCAGGATATACGGCCAATAAGAAAAATGATGAAAGTGATTATAAACAAATTGTATAAGCTGTAATCTGCAGCAATCCGCTTTCGAACTACAATGAAGTATAATAATATGGTTATAAACAACTGGGCAGAGACCAGTGGTGCCAACACATATTCAAATAACTCTTCATTTAATTCCAACACATCCGCTTGTTTTAGGATGGAAAGATAAAAGATTTAATTCTTAAGCTCTAATTATCGAAAAAGATCACTTATTAAATCCCAGCAGGGCTTATTTTTTTAAGGCCTGATACTTATTCGGTAAATCCTTAATTGATTTAATTTCGATGTTTTTAAAGTAAGTTTCTGCTCCTTCTGATTGTAGTTGAATCTTGCCCTTGTTCATTGCAATCCATTCAGATCCATTAAAAAAGCGCGGTTCGTACACTGCATTAACCACTTCTCCGTTTACAATATGAATGGCCATATCTTCAAAACAAATTAATTCAAGCGTATTCCATTCGCCAAAGGATTTCTCAAAATCCTGGCTCTTATAACAACGACCTGTTGCTTCGCCGGTCCATATAAAGCTTTGCAGCGGGGCGGAAGGTGCATAATGGTATTTTCCATCTTCTTTTTTAATGGCCGGACATAAGGCTTTTACATTTTCATCATTAATGGAAATATAATCGCCAAAGTTTCTTGCTTCAACTTCAAACTCCAGGCTGCTCATCCACGTTTCCCATAGTCCGCTGCCATGTTCACCAATACTGTGGTACAAAATACCATTGTTACTTAGGGCATTTAACTGAGGTTCCCATTTCTTATCACCCCACTTAACTTCTAGTTTCAAGTGATAGTTTTTAAATTCTTGCTTGCTTGCAAGACTTCCGAATATTTCGCCGCTCACTTTTAAAAGTAGTTCATTATCATCTTCTATAACAGAGAATACCTTACGCTTATTAACTAAGCCTAATGCTATGCCTTCTTTAACGTTATCCTGATTTTCGTATCCAGCAATGCCGGTACTTTTATGCGGTATACCTAACCAAACATCCCATTGACTAAGTTCTTTATCAAGAAGTGGTTTCCAGCTATCGTTATTATTCTTATTTGTATTGCAAGCGGTGGCAAAAATAACGATTAAGATCGCTGCAAGGCCTTTAAATAAATCCATAGTATTTTAGCTTATTTGTAAATGCCAAAGTACGGTAAATCAATATCCGTCTAAAGATACTTTCCATTAAAAAAGGGGGGGGTGTTTTGTTAAAGCAGCCTGCTAAGGCAGAAGTCAGGGTATTTTCAATCTTTAATACAGCTTTAACAAATAAATAGCTTCGTTAAAATCAAACTAAAACATTCGATTGATAGATTTTAATAGTAATAGAGTGTTTGATCATTCAGCTTCTAAATAAAAAGCCTGAAACCGAACAGCTATTAATTCGATTTCAGGTCTTAATAAGAAGATGTATATTAATTACTACCTGAATACTTGAACCAATCAAAGTAGGCCTGGTTCTTACTTTCAACATTTTTTGAGCTTGCATACATTCCCACATATACACCGTTGAAACGAAAAGTTAATTCGTCCGATACGATGGTGTAATCTTGCTCTTCACCAATGGATTTCATTTTATTATCATCTTCGCCATAAAAGAATTCAGCTTTTATTCCATTAACCTTAATGCCAAATACCACTTCTTTACCCTTGTATGGCACGCTTGCAACTATTTCTGAGTGATGTTCACCATTAAGCCCTTCCTGGATGCATTTTACCAGTTGTATTTCGCCTTTGGCTTTAAGTAGTTGATAATTATTGCCATGACGACGATATACCACAAGGCCGGCCTTTTCGTTTTCTTTCTTAGTTTTAAATACAAGTTTAGTAGAGGCCTCGTAATTATGATGACGGGTACGTTGAGCAACATATGATGGATTTACCAATTCATTAACCGTTTGAGGACGGGGATTAAGCACAAGCTGACCATCCTTAAGTGTGTGCCAATAAGGACTTGGAGTTCTTAGAAAGTTCCAATACATACCCAGGATTGCGCCTTCAAATTCATCTTTTTCAGGTATTGCCGGCACCGGTGTCCAGGGAAGGTCTGGTCTTTTCTGCTCAGCTTGAAGCAAACCTATTCCCGGATTAATAATGGGCGTAAGACCACTTTCTTGTTGAGTCATCTTAACTTCAGCTAAAAATGTTTCGCGCGCAAGGGTAACATAGCCTTGATAGTGTCTTTTGGCCAACATCACAATCCACCAATCGCCATTTTGTGTTTGTACTAAATCAGCATGCCCGGTTTGTCCTATAGGATGCGTTTTGCCCAAATGACGATGCGTGATTATCGGGTTGGCATGGTTGGGAACATATGGCCCCCATAGATTCTTACTGTTGAATACAGTTACAGAATGGTATTCACCTGTTCCTCCTTCGCCAATCAATAGCAAATATTCACCTTCAATTTTATAGATATGTGGTCCTTCGGCCCAGCGCGCATTACTGGCATGACCATAGGTCAATTGTTTTTTCTCGCCTATCAGCACTCCTTTATCGGGATCAATCTCCTGCATCCAGATTCCATTTATTCCCGGCCATTCCTTTTCTGTTCCATCTATAAGGCCCGCTCCAGTGTAGTAACAGCGTCCATCATCGTCCCAAAACAAAGAAGGGTCAATGCCCGGTGCATCTTTTATCCACATTGGATTGCTCCACGGACCAACAGGGTCTTTGGCGGT
Organism: uncultured Carboxylicivirga sp.; assembly: GCA_947503525.1. GTDB lineage: Bacteria > Bacteroidota > Bacteroidia > Bacteroidales > Marinilabiliaceae > Carboxylicivirga. The sequence continues at coordinate 363,684 of CANNEA010000004.1, forward strand.
AATGATAAAATTACCTGCCTGACCAACCAGGGTGGTGATAATATAGAAAGTACCATTATTGTATCTGATACTAGGGGCGAATATACCATTGGAGTCTTTCATCCCATCGCGATAGATCACCTGATCCGGACGGTTTAAACCATGGCCTATTAATTCCCAATTTACTAAATCCTTACTGCGGTGAATTGGCAAGCCAGGCCACCATTCAAAACTGGAGTTTACCATGTAATAAGTGTCTCCAACACGACAAATGGATGGATCGGGATAGAAACCCGGAAGAATTGGGTTCTGAAAGGTAGATGGAGAACTTTGAGAATTGACCCCATTGATGTGAATCAAGATGGTCAGTATTATTACAATTAGTTTTTTCATTAGTGATGAGTTCTGTTTCAATGATTGATATAATCAATTTTAATGCATAAAAATACTCATTCAAACAGGCCAAACATGGATAAATTTCACTCGCTTTAAGGGGAGAAATCCGCATTCTTTAGGCTCATTGCTAAATAATGTAGTTTTATGTTCCTTGTAAGAGCGCATCAGGGCAACGAGAATCAAGATTCTGTTTCGTACTACATCCTATTTTGAGTTCGATTCCATAAAATCAGCAATCATTTCATCGATTGATTTGTGGGCACGTTGTGCAACAATAGGGTAATCTGAGTGGCCATCGAAATGTCCAGTTCTAATGCCTTCATATATTCCGCCAATTACAGTCCCTAAAAAATTACCAAGGGCAGCTTGACGGTTTTTCACATATTCATCGCTTGAGATAGAAGTATAGCTTAGTTTGGTATTAAAGGCTTTGTTTATGGCTTCAGCAAGTTCGTGCTGTGTTATGCTCTCACCAAATAGTTGATAACATTTTCCTGATAGATCCTCATTAATCAGTAGTTGTGTATAGGCATAAGCGAGTTCGCTTCTTGAAGTATAGCCACACTTTCCATCACCTGCAGAATTGATTATACCACCTTCCTTAGTATAAGTCGCAATGTATTCTAAATCCGGCTCGATGTAGATGCCATTTCTACCAATAGCCCATTGTAAACCAGAATTGCGTATGTCTTCTTCGGTCTGACGGTTACTTGCCACAACAGGACTGAAAGCATTGCCTTTGCTCGATCCCATTATGCTGGTGTAAACAATTCGCTTAACTCCGCTGGCCTTGGCTGCTTCAATGATATTGCGATGCTGAGCTATTCGCTTATCTGGCTGATCCATGCCCGAAACCAGAAGCAGGGCATCAATACCCTGAAGGGCTGATATAAAATCAGACTTGCTATTATAGTCGCCTTTGCGAATTTCCACACCCAGGCCTTTGGCTTTCTCAATTGTTCTGGCTATGCCAATCACATTGTTACTGCCTACTGTACAAATCAATTCTTTTACTACCGCCGAACCTAAGGCTCCATTTGCTGCTGTTACAGCTATTTTTATTTCTTTCATAACTATTGCGTTGCTTCAAAAATAGACGGTTTTATTGTTAAAGTCTAGTATTCCAACATTAAATAAATTGAAATAAATATTGCGTACTAAGCTCATCAACAAGCTATTTAATAAGCCTTAGTAACAAATAAATTCATTAGACTGTTTTTAAGCTAAGAAAAAAATAGAGCTTTATTTAGCCAAAAAAAGTATTGTAAAGTCGTCCTGTGAAGAATTTTCTTCTGAAATGTTAGTCTAACATTTTTTCAATCCAAATTATTTCCCACAATCGCTTTACCTCTAATAATATGCTACTTACAAAATACTCTTAAAGATTTATTCAAAACTTTTCTCTTAAAAAAAGGAAAGTATTAATCACATTTCAGGTTTAACTTACTGTATAATTGAAGATATAGCACTGTTATAAGCGAAAGACAAAAAGTCTAAAAAAATAATTATAAAATTTTCAAGATGAAAAATAAAGTAAAAAGATTCTCGCTACCAAAATTTATGCTTGTGGCAATTGTGACTTTAAGCAGTTTGATTTACTCGATAAATGGACAGGCACAATCAGCCTTCGGAAGTGGATACGACCAACAGGATTTCTATAAACCTTATTCTATAAGTGACATTACTCCGGCCAATATGCAGAAATGGCCCTACTATAAGCATGCAAGTGTACATTGGAACGAATATAGCATTTATGGAACTGAAGAGGTATCGTGTTCAAAATCTCCCAAAGAATTATCTGTACTTGAAGGAGACGAACGACTTGATTTAAATACAGAATGGAAAAATGGAAGATCTTTTATGGAATCATTTAACGGAACACAGGTTAAGGCATTTGTTGTTATAAAAGACAATACAATTTTAGCTGAGTTTTACGACAATGGTTTTACTCTTGATGATACACAACTGTTACAATCTGCCTCTAAATCATTTGCCGGTGTAATTATAGGGAGATTAGTTGATGAAGGCTTAATCGATACAAACCTTAAAGTTGAGGAATACCTTAAAGATTTTAAAGGAAGCGATTTGGGAAATGCAAAAGTACAAGATGTTTTAGATATGCTTAGTGGCTTACCAGCTTTATTAGACTACCACACCCCTGGTGCTGATGGACAGAAATGGGAAGTTGAAATTGGTTTACAACCTGGCAAGGCGACCGGACATAGGGAATACTTAAAAGATGCCAAAGCCGAATCAAAACCAGGTGATTCATACAAATACAGCGATATTAACACCGATGTTCTAGGATTGATATGTGAAGAGGTCAGTGGGCAAAAATATGCGCAATTACTTTCTGAATTATTTGAAGAAATTGGAGCCAATAGTAATGGAAGTATTGCGCTAACAAGTGATGGAACAGCTTCAGCCAATTATGGCATTAGTATGACGGCACGTGACTATGCACTTTTTCACCAATGGATTGCTGAAGGTAAAGCACCTAAGAGTTATTATAAATCTGCAACAGATGCAAGTAAAACCAAGTTTGGAGGAGACGAAACCGGCAAATTATTTGGCGGAGGTATAACTTACGGTTCTCAAAGTTATTACATGGCGGACCACAATGTTCTATACTCCCAGGGTTCGTACGGTCAGCAAGGGTTTAGCGACTTAAGCACTGGAGTATCTGTGATATTTATGCAAGATTGGGCGGTAAATGCTGAAATGGATAAACTGCTTGAAAGTCGCGATAAGGCGTTGGCTATTATCCACTATTTAAGAATAAAAGCCAACTAACATGATTTTCATATTTCACATTCAAAAAAGAGCTGAATCCAAAATGCATTCAGCTCTTTTTGCAATAACCGGATTCGAAGGTATATCACTTTATTCCGAGAGCTTAGCAGCTAAATACCCCTGCTTTATTCTTTCCATTCTTGCTCACTTGTTACAAAATATAAAGTTTTCTTTTAGGGTATTCATTGTTAACTTGCGCTATTAGGATAAAAGGACCATGAAAATTGACACTCTATTACTAAAAGGCAATATACACGAGGTATATGGAGAAGATTCTCTTTTTACCAAACAATTTAATGATGAGTGGTTTATTGGTGCCGTCATGGATGGATGCTCTTCAGGTACAGATAGTCATTTTGCTTCTGCACTAATGTCAAAACTGATAGCTAAAAGCTGTAAAACCATTGTTATACTTAACGAGTTTTCCGACTTAAAACTTGATGAAATGAGCCCAAAAGAATTAGGTTTACACGTTCTCAATCAGGTATTCGACGATTTAAAGAAGTCGCAAAAATCGCTAATGCTGACCACCATTGAAAACTTATCCACCCTTCTATTAATGATTTATCATCAACCATCAAAGCGTGTATTTATTAATGTTAGTGGGGATGGCTTTTTTATGGTTAATGATGAAGTTACCACCATCGACCAAAATAACACGCCTAACTATATGGCCTTTCATAGCAAACTGAAATTTGACGACTGGTTAACATCACATTCCATAAGTTATGAGTTTGATAATGTTAAACACCTTGCGATTTCGAGTGATGGCATAATGAAGTACTTTGATGCGGACAATAAACCCATTTCAAAAGTTGATACACTTAATTTGATGCTTAAGCAAGATGAACTTAACCTACGACAACGACACGATCTATTAGTTAACAATTATAAGTTAGTGCCCTTTGACGATGTAAGTGTCATAATACTGGATGCCTAATAAAAACTATTCTTAGCTCTAAGGATCAGTTGTTAGAAATTTATTGGCCGTGCCTTAGTCTCTATCTGATGCCCACTGTTATGTATATAACAAATGATTCTACAAATAAGAATCAAGGTTTGCGAGGCACAGAATTAGAACTTCATCCCATGATTAAGGCCAATAAGTAAGATATCACGCATAAACATACTTTTCTACAAAAAAAGCAGAGCCTTGCTAACTGTATTTCCAAAAATTATCAAAAAAATGATTCTTTAACTAGGGTTTTCACCTCCCACTTTCCCTTAGCTATTTGAAAACATTAATTATAAAATTGAAAATCATGACACAAAAAGTAAAAACACAAGTTGTAACATTAATAATGTTAATGTTATTGAGTTTTAATCTTGTTGCTCAAAAATTCACTCAGGAAGAATTGGCATTTATGCCCGCCTCCACCTTAATTGAACTTTACAAAGAAGGAGCTGTTTCTCCAGTTGATGTTGTAGAAGCACAAAAAGAACAGTGGGAGAAAACAAATGATAAAGTTAATGCAAGCACTTTCACATATTGGGACAAAGCTCTAAAACAAGCCAAAATTGCAGAACAAAATTACGTAAATGGAACAAATCGCCCCTTAGAAGGAATAACGGTTGGTTTAAAAGATGAACATCACGATGAAGGAATGCCTGTTACGCAAGGCTCGTTAGTTCATAAAAGTGATAAAGCCAAAACCTATGCCGACCCTGTAACTCAAAAACTAAAAGATGCAGGAGCGATATTTACCATTCAAACAACAGTTCCTGAATTGTATCTTCATTACTGTACCGATACTCGTGCGTGGGGAACAACGAGAAATCCATGGAATTTAGAATACAGTGTTGGTGGTTCATCAGGTGGCTCAGGGGCCGCATTAGCATCAGGCTATTGCACCATTGCTACCGGATCTGATATGGGAGGTTCAGTTCGTATTCCATCAGCATTTAATGGCGTTTATGGTCTGAAACCATCTTATGGTACTGTACATACTGATTTACCAATGTCGTACTATTCAGGAACAGGACCAATGGCACGAAATTTTACCGATATGATAATGATGCATAATATTATCGCAGGCCCAACAGCGCATTCTCCCAATGTAATGCCTCACAACAAATTAGCTTTACAATACGAATCTTTGGAAGGAACACGCATTGCCTATATTGGAGGCATGGGAATATTAGAACCAACCAAAGAAGTTAATGAAGCCATGAAATCTGCCATTAAAACCTTAGAAAAAGCAGGTGCAGAAGTAGATGTTGTTGAAGTAGACTTTGGTATGGATGCGAAAGAGTTGCTTATGAACTTTAAGAAAATGGCTTTTGCAGGCCCAATGGGTGGTCAAATAGCTGTGTATGACGAATACAAAGATCAACTAACCAAGTATGCAGCAAACTTTGTTGACGTATCGGCTAATGCCGGTTTCTCCGGAAAAGAATTAGCTGAAGTTGAATCTTTAGTAAAAGAAATGTATCACACTTTAGCATCGCAAACTTTTGCTAAAGGCTACGATGTAGTTATACTGCCAACATTACCAACCAGCCATATTCCAGCCGATTTCGATTTGGTGGATGGCATAGTAAAAGAAAACGGTAGAGAATTTCCAGGTATTGTAGGTGGCGCCTATACTATCCCATTTAACCTGTTAAACTACTGCCCGGTGGCCAGTATGCCGGTAGGTTTAAGCTCCCAGGATATGCCAATTGGAATGCAGGTAGTGGCAGCTCCATATAAAACAGAAGCAGTTTGTAAAGTAGTATATAACTACAATAAATTAGGCATCAAACTTTTTAAAGGTGGTAACATGCCAAAAACAAGGTAATCAACTAATACGAAGTAAGTAAAATCAGCCGAAGTCTAGACTTCGGCTTTTTTTATAAAAAAAGCGAGATTGTATTAGGGTTTTCACATAGTTCTTACCCTGCTCTATTTGAAAACAGATTATTAATTGTTAAAAACAACTTTAATGAAAACATTTAAGACTATAATTATTAGCGGAGCAATTGGTTTGGCAGTACTGACCGCCTTTAGTGCTTCAAAACATTCAGAAAATCATGCTGAGATGAAACTTAAATCAGAACAAAGCATTCAGAATGATTATGAATGGGGCCAATTAAAAGAAGTGGTAGTTGGACGATGGGTTAAAAATACCTTGAGCACTCCTACAGTGGATAAAAGCATGGCCGATTTTTTTCCATATATTCCTCAAGCGGCTTGGACCTACCTAAAGAAAGCTGAAAACAAATTATTGTCAGAAACTTACCCTGAGGATGACCAGCTTTATCATGATGAACAGGAAAACCTGGTTAAGACACTTGAATCATTAGGCGTTAAAGTTAGAAGACCTGACGAAATGGAGTTTCCAGTCACAGCCACTACACAGTGCTATTCTCGAGATCCAATCATTACAGTCGGCAACAAATTTATTATTACCAATTTAAACTTTGAGGGTCGTAGGCAAGAATCAGCAAATTATAGAAGAATTGCGCTTGATCTTGCAAAACATTACGATGGTGAAGTAGTTAGTATGCCAGCCAATAAAGCAGGGTACTCCGAAGACAATGTATATTTAGAAGGTGGAGATGTATTTGTTGATGGTAAACATGTTTACGTGGGTGTAACCGGAAATGCATCAAATGACAAGGGTATAGCATGGCTACAAGAAGAACTAGGAAGTGACTACACCGTACACAAAATTCCATTACATAAAAACGTATTACACCTGGACTGCGCCATGATGCTAATAAATGAGAAACAAGGAATCATTTGCAAAGAAGACTTTGTTGATTTTGATGCATTGCCTGAACGTTTAAAAAACAGAGAGTGGGTTGAAGCAAGTCCCGAGGAAGCACAGCATATGGCTACCAATGGTATTTCGGTAAACTCTAATACCGTAATATTAATCGATCATTTCCCGGAAATAGCCAAGAAGGTTCGTGCCATGGGCATTGAGGTGATTGAGATTCCTTTTGAAAAAGGTAATTATTTCGGAGGAGGCTTACGATGCAGCTACCAACCTATTACCCGACGATAATTGTTTTTTATTGTGTTTTCATAAAGCCGGTGTATCGATAAGGTACAGCCGGCTTTTTTATGACGTCATTTAAGAGTCTAAAAAAAGACGTGATAGATTTAGGGTTTTATAGCTGTTCTATCCCTGTTGTTAATAGAACGGAATTAAATATCTAAAAACGACAAGCATGAAATCTATAAAAGTACTATTAATCGGAATTATACTAGCAGCTTCTACATCAGCAAGTGCACAAATGTTTGGAACCCTAACATTACCAGGTTTGGGAGGAGGCACAAATGCGCATGCGGCTACTTACTCAGGAGATGGTGTAATGGTAGGCGTTAGCGGATTGTTCTCACATAAGTTAAATGCAACCATCGGCGCAGTAGTATGGAACACTGGCTGGGATGTTATTGGAGGAAAATATACCATGTCTTTTGCTCAACCCATTCTTTTCGATGGCAATTTCAAAAATCATTTTTACCCGGTTACGGTCATTTCTCCGACTCAGGTCTCATGGGATCTTAATAATCTAAAACTTCAAGGCAACTACTCATTACTTTATGGTCAGGACTTGCCTTTAAATGGCCATTTATTTACAACAAAGGCTAGCTACTATATCAACGACGGGAACTACTCGATAAACGGAAGTGCAATCTATGAATATAGAAAAGCAAAGAAAATTGCCGATAGAGAATATGGTGATGCGATGGCCTTCGAAGGAAATTTCTCAAAACACTTTAAAAACAGCAATACCATTGGTGTATTCGGATATTACAATAGTAATGTCACCCCTGAATATGTGGGACAAAAAGAAGTATTCAATGCCAACTCATCTGTTGCCGGAGTGGGTTTAGACAGTAATTTGGCAATCGGCAGTAGCGTATTCTTAAATGCTAAATACATTTATGACATATCTAAAAACAAAGCAATAAGGGCTAACAAGTTAGTCGTCTCTGTTTTTTACAAATTTTAAACTAGACATTTAAAATTCTGAGCAGCAAATAAAATTAGAAATCTTGCCTCGCTATTTGATTAGTGAGGCATTTTATTGTTATGGCAATTAGGGTTTCGGCATTGCTTTCCCCCTTATATAGAAAACAAGATTATTCTCAAGAAATTATGAAAACACCTGTCGCAACATTAATTATTGCTCTTCTCTTTCTTAACCTACTCAATGCCAAAAGTCAAGGATTTGGAGGAATGGGAGGCGACAGTGATAGAATTGAAGGAAAAGTTAAATTTCTGCCAATACCTTATGCCGATTACGATCGATCATCTGGTTTTACTGTGGGAGCTTTACCAATACTCATGTTTAATCCTAGCCAGAAAGATACAATTTCGCCCTCATCAGCCACTGGTTTATTAGTTTCATACAGTGAGAATAAAAGTTGGTTCGCGATGACCTTTGGAATGCTTTATTTACAAGAAGATAATTGGCGTATAAGTTATGCCGCTGGTTTAGGAGATTTTAACTTTCAGTTTTTTGCCAATAGTCCTATTAACCAATGGATCAAATATCAAACCAATGTAGATTTTGTATATGCCGGATTTGAACGTAAAATTAAATCCAATCTATATGGTGGAATGAGTTACATCTATACCAGTTTTAAAAACACAAGCGAAGTATCCAATGATTCACTTCCCGCACGACTTCACGGAATTGGTTATAGTGCCACATGGGATGCCCGTTCTAATGTAAGCTATCCTCGGTCAGGCTTTCAGGTTGAAGCAGACTTAACCACCTACCCTTCTTTTATGGGTAATAATAGTTTATCAAATCAATTGGAGCTATCCTATAACCATTATATCTCAATGCCAAATAAGAAAGATGTATTGGCCACCAGACTCTTTACAGGCATTGGTATTGGCGATGTGAATTTTAACCAACAGTTTATTGTTGATGATACCGACTTACGAGGTTACTCCATGGGGCAATACAGAGGTAATTACTTAGTTGCTGCACAAACCGAATACCGCTGGAATTTTCACAAGCGCATTGGCGCGGTTGGCTTTGCCGGCATAGCCAGTGTTTTCGGCTCAAACAATGCGGATGATAATGGCAAACTATTACCTAGTATTGGTTGTGGCTTTAGATATACTTACATGAAAGATACGCATTCGAATATAGGTTTTGATGTGGCAAAGGGAAAAGGAGATTGGAGCTTCAACATTCGAATTTCAGAAGCTTTTTAATTCACATTAGGGATTTAACAGCGTTTATACGCTTTCTATAATAGAAAAATTAAATATTATGAAAAAGATAGTAACATTTATGGTAGTCGCAGTTTTGTTGACGGCTTGTTCAAGTATTCAAGTTTATTCTGATTTTGATAAGACAACGGATTTCTCGCAGTATAAATCAGTTAAGTATTACGGTTGGGCTGACAATAGTGACAAGATACTTAACCGATTCGACAAAGAGCGAATTGAAGGTGCATTTGCCACTGAGTTTTCTAAACGTGGAATTAGCATTCAGGACGATGATGCTGATATGATTGTTTCCTTATATGTAGTAACTGAGCAAAAAACAGAAAAGTCGGCTACTACTACACATATGGGCGGCTATGGCGGCTACTACGGTTACGGTCCCGGATATGGATGGGATCTTGGTCATTCACACACATCGTTTAACGAGTATGATTACACCGTTGGAACCCTAATTGTTTCGGTATTTGATGCTAAAGAGGAAAAACTTATTTGGGAAAGTGTAGGAAAAGGCACCGTTGATGAAGATCCAAAGAATGCGGAGGAAAAAGTGGACAAAGCCATAGCGCAAATAATGAAAGATTTTCCAATACAAGTGATGCAATAAAACAACTGTTTTTGGAATTTAAATAAATCATTATAAAGCAGCAAAAAGTCGGTGCTTAAAACCCACCAGCTTTTATTTTGCAACAGTTCTAAGTTTTAATCAAATGGAAAATTCAAGAAACAATATTATTGAACACAAAGCAATTATCGTCGCTGTTGTTGCAAATACGGTTATGGCATTGGCTGCATATTATTTTTATTACCTAACCGGATCCGAGTCACTTTTGCTAGATGGAAATTTTTCGTTCATCGCAGCTCTCGTAAGCATGATATCTGTGTATTTATCCAAAGTTAAAAGTAAGCGCACAGAAACTTTTCCTTTTGGTTTGTACTTATACGAATCGCTTTTTGTGTTTTTTAAGGGCTTAATTTTATTGGGGATTATCCTTCTGGCTGTTTTTCAAAACGTCTCTAAAATTATTCACTATTTGAAAGGCGACCAGCTAGTTCAAGTGACATATGGACCAATTTTGATTTATGCCATTTCAATGAGCTTGATTTGTTTTGGTCTGGCCATTTTTTTAACAAATCGATATCGTGCTGCCAATAAAGAAAGTTCCATTCTTTTTGTTGAAGCAAAATCATCTATTCTCGATGGAATTATTTCATTAGCACTGGGACTCTCCTTTTTATTTATATCATGGATAGATAAGAATAGCCCGTTGGCATTTTTCCATTCCATTGGCGATTCTATTTTAGTGATCGTTTTAAGCCTATTATTTTTAAAAACACCTTTAAGCATTCTTAAAAATGCATTTATTGAAATAGGAGGAGGAAGTATCCAAGACACATCAGAACGTGAAGAAATTGTTAGCTGGCTTAAAGAAGCTCTGGGGCTAAACTTTCAATACCTGAGAAGCTACATTAATAAAACAGGATCCAGTTATTTGGCCATTATTTATTTAAAATCGCAACACAAGTCTATTGATATTTCAGAATTGGCTAAAACCAAACTAAACATCGATTCCAAGCTTAAAGCAAAGTACAACTTCACCGATATTGAAATAGTTTTAGAATAATAGACTTCACACCTATCAATTCAATTTAACTAAAGGCACACTATTACACTTTGCCTTTTAGACACTTACAGCCTTCATCTAAAACCATCAAAAAAAACTTTTCAAAAATTCTGTTTCGCATTAGGGTTTTTACCGCTTTACATCCCTGTTACTTATGAAAGCAAGTAATAAACAATAAAATTAGAAATCATGAAAACATTAAGACTTTTATTCATCATCACATTCACAGTATCAATCGTCTCCTTATCTGCTCAAGATAACACCACAGAAACCGAAATAGACGCTTCAAAACCAACCAACTTTTACAGTATGTTGGATAATACCTTAGAGTATTCAAGCCAGTCCAATCAAAATGTATATGGCTACCGCGGTAAGCTGATGATAGCGCCGTCTGAAGCCCATCTTGTTTTGGCAGAAGTACCAATGTTGTACAACGACCGAACAAAGAAATTTGGAGTAGGTGATCTTCGTGCCCGTTACTTTTATTTACCTTATAAGAACTATGACAATTTTTTAGGCGCCTTTGGTCCTTCAATAGATATATTTGTACCAACCGGCAGTTTTGAAAATGGACTAGGCTCAGGTCGATTAGTGGTATCACCAGGAGTAACCGTTGGTTTAATGGCTTCTGAAACCATACAGTTCTTCCCCATCTTATCCTACCAGTATTCAAGCAAGCCGATATACGATAATCCAACTCCTGAAACCAATAAAGCAACCAATGGTTTAAGTTTTCAGGTTATTACACCAATTGTATTCTCCGATAAGTTTTTTATGCAAGTTACACCAATCTTAAAAATGAACGACTTGGGCAATGCTCGTCAAGATCGCTTTATACAAGAAGTATTTGCATCATACGCTATCCACGAGAAAATGCAATTAACCGGATTCTATAGTGGAAACTTTCAAGATAAGATTCATACAGCAAGCATTGGGCTTACCATATTCTTATAAGTAAATAAGTGTTGTGTAAAGGAAACGCAACCTTTTCTTCAAAAATAAAAACCACAATAAAAATTAAAGTTTTATTTGGGGTCGTTATATTATTAGAATTCAATAATGTATTCCGTTTATTTCTTATGTTTTATTCCAAAACGATAGTTTAATGAGAATAACAATGATGAACGTGAACCTAAAAATCCTGCCTCTGCTCTAAATTGAAAATGTTTATCAAATTGATATTGGCCTCCCACTAACATATTCCATTGCTCTTTGGATGCCTTTGTAAGACTATAGTGAACAGTTCCTTCACCATTAACTTGATCAATATTCTCAACGATAGGCGTTAAAACCTTATCCGCCGCTTTTTGCTTCATTTCATCAACTCCAATATACCAGACATAATAACCCTCTACGATCTGCCCGTTTTATCCCAGGTTTCAGATGGTAATTCATTTATTAGCGTGATACTTCCTTCGGTGACTCCACAGAGAGTAACATTCATTGCACCAACCCAAAAACCTATATTTGATTGTGGATTTTTACCTAATTTAATAGTACGTCCCAATCGAACAGGTAATACTCTAGTTCGTATCGGTTTTCAAAATTACTCAAGGTGATCCAGACATTATTCATATCCACGACCCCGAAATAGTAGCTATACGCACTAGCAAAAGTCATACCAACTCCCATACTATTTCCATCTAATTCAGCTACTGCATTAAGCTCAAATGGATAGAAAATTTTCACATCGGTATTGTGATCACCTTGCTACCTTTATTCATTGCCTTTGCTTATGGTTACAAAGTATTAAAAATGAATCCGCTCATGATATTAGGTGCTATTGTTGGAGCAATGACAAGTGGTGGTGCATTGAATGTAATTAATAATGCTGCGAAGAGCACTGTTGCAAGTATTGGTTACACCGGCGCATATGCCCTTCCCATTGTTCTGTTAACAATTGCAGGAGCTTTAATGATTCTATTAAACTGAGTGTAATTGTAGAAAACATTTAAAAGCAAGGAAGAGTATCCTGTATATTTTTAACTAATGCCTATTTCCCTAAAGGGGTTTTACCTCACACTTTAGGAAAATAGGCATTTTCATTAGCAATTCTTAGATATCGTAAATCCAGGTTCGACTGTTGGATGCCCTTTTCTTGAATCCTGAGTACTTCATTTCTAATGTTTAGTACACATATTGATATGGTAGTGAAAAAATCATAATTGTTCAGATCGAAGTCAGACACCAACAACATTAAACACAACTCACAAATCCTTATTATACTGAATATTAACAAACACAACATCATTTACACCCTTAGACTATTTGTCGTGTTTATTTAGCCCCTTATTTTGGTTCCGTACAGTTTTTGTTGAGCCCACACCAACTATTTAATCCATCTGATCAGTTAAAATTGTATTCATCAATTAGTAATAACTGTTATAATCCAAAACATAGGATAATGAAATTTTTGAATTACACATTTCTTCTTCTAAGCATTTTCTTATTTTCTTGTCAGGCGCAAGAAACATTGGAACGCGAGGTTGATTTTAATTTCGACTGGAAATTTAGTCTGCAAGACGACACAAGTATACCAAATACAATTCCATTGGATGATGCTCAATGGAGAGATATTCGTTTACCTCACGATTGGAGTGTAGAGGCTTCGTTTGATTCAACTTTAGAAGGATGTACCGGTTATCTGCCGGGTGGCGTTGGTGTTTATCAAAAGCATTTTGCAACACCTGCAAATAAAGACGATAAAAGTACCTTTGTATTATTCGATGGGGTTTATAACAATGCTACCTTTTGGTTAAATGGTAAGTTATTGGGTGAAAATCCATACGGATATTCCCCTGTGTATTTTGATCTCACAGAATTTCTTACTACTGATGGTACTGAAAACATTCTTACTGTGCATGTCGATCATAGTCGGTATGCTGATAGTCGCTGGTATACCGGAAGTGGCATTTACAGAAATGTAAAATTACTTACACTAAATAAAGTACGTATCCCAATATGGGGAACTTACATTACTACTCCTGATGTAACAGATCAAACAGCAAGTGTAAAGCTTGAAGTTACTGTCGAAAATGATCAAGACTCAGAGAGCTCAGTTTCTGTATTCACTCAAATCATAGACCAGAATGGTGCAAAAATAACCGATGTTCGGGATCAGATTAAGATTGCTAAAAATGGTAAAACAAAAAGCGTACAAAACTTTACAGTAGACAATCCAGCTTTATGGTCGCCAGACTCACCTTCGATGTATAAAGCTGTAACTCGAATTGAGAAGGATGGTATATTATTGGACGAATACACTACCCCATTTGGAATTAGAAGTTTAAAATTTGAAGCCAATAAAGGCTTCTTCTTAAATGGAAAAATTACTGATGTAAAAGGCATTTGCATTCACCATGATGGTGGTTTGGTTGGCGCTGCTGTACCTAAAGGAGTTTGGGAACGTCGCTTTAAAGAATTAAAAGCATGTGGCGTTAATGCAATACGCACCTCGCACAATCCATTCTCACAAGAGTTTCTTGACCTGTGTGATGAAATGGGTTTCCTGGTTCAGAACGAAATATTTGATGAATTTGATTACGCCAAGGATAAGCGCCAAAACTACCACGATCGCCATGATGATTATATCACCAGAGGTCACGATCGTCATTTTCAACTTTGGGCCAAGAGTGATTTAACCCGCACTGTACTTCGCGATCGCAATCATCCATCAGTATTTCAATGGAGTATTGGTAACGAAATAGAATGGACCTATCTACATTATCGATATGTAACAGGTTTTTGGAAGGATCCGAATGAACCACAAAATTCAGGAGCTTACTGGGGAAGCGGACCAATGTTTACACCGGCAGAATTAAAAGAGCGTTACGATAATATTGAGAAGGGCGAATTTAAGCTTCACGAAACAGCTAAGAAACTTAATGACTGGGTAAAAGAATTAGACCCTAGCCGAATCACTACAACAAATCTTGTTATTCCACATGTAAGTTTAGCAACAGGATATGCGCAAACGGTTGACGTTCCGGGCTTCAGCTATCGTAATCTGGATATCCCGTGGTCGCACAAACACTTTCCAAACCTGCAAGTTACAATTAACGAATGTCCGGGAACATGGGACGATTGGAAACAGGTTCTTGAAAACCCTGGAGTATTTAGTATTTTTATGTGGACAGGGATAGGTTATATTGGTGAGCGTCACGGAGACTGGCCTTCAAAAAGTGGGTGGTCAGACTTATTAGACATTGCAGGTTTCCGTGTTCAAGGCTGGAATTACTTTAAAAGCATTTGGATAAACGAACCACATATCTCAATTGGGACATTGCCTGCAAATGAATCAGGTTTTAAAGTCTCAGGATTCTCGGCTCAGCCAATACCAAATAACAATGGTTCATTCCGCTGGAGAGATTCCAACATGCATTGGAATTATAAACCGGGTGAGTCCATAACTGTTGAAGTCTGCTCAAATCATACGATTGTAGAATTATTGGTCAATGGTCGTTCAATAGGACGTAAAAGCATGTCGGAATGTCCTGATCGCATCTTTCGATGGACAGTACCATTTGAAGCTGGAACAATAACGGCCAAGGCAGGTTTTGAGGGACAGGAAGTCATTGCCGAATTACATACTACATCCAAACCTGTTGCATTTACATTAAGCGCTGATAAAATTAACATGCAAGCAGATGCTTATGATGTAGCACACCTTGTCGTGCAATTAATTGATGAAGAAGGTCGTGAGGTTAAAACTGAAAATACTAAAGTAGAGTTTGAAATTATTGGCGATGCCAAGATCTTAGGTGTTGATACAGGTGCCGATGATAACGTTCAGGATTTTCAATCAAATAGTATAGTAACTGATAAAGGAAGATGTTTAGCTATTATACAATCAAAGCTTACTAAAGGGGCTGTAATTGTAAAAGCAAAGATTGAAGGGATGGGCACTCAGGAAGTCATATTAAATATGCAATAAGAAAATTAAGTTTTAGTTGTTAATGATGTGGAACGGCCTTCTAATTTATGATTAGTGGGTCGTTTCTTGTGCTTTGTTCTATCGTTCCAACAATTGATTGCTATAATATAAAAAGTTCAAAACTTCTAACTGTTGCGACACATAGGCATCCGTTAATTTTAACTGACTACTAATGTACTTCTCTTGCCGCTTATTAAGTAAAAAAACAGAACTTTCGCCATAATTAAACTTCTCACTTTCACCATCCAGAAGCTGTTTATACATTACCACATTCTGATTCTGAATATCAATCTGTTCTTTCAACAGTAGTTGTTGTGCCCAGCTTGCATCCGACTTATTGAGCAATTCATTTCGTTTTTGCTCCAGGTCCAGCTCTATTTCCTGAATCTTCAATTTACCCCTATTTACATCTGCACGTTCTTTTCTGAAGGTTATAGGCATAGAGAACTCAAATCCTAACTTATAATCGGAACTAGAAAAACTATGGATATTTGTACTTCCTTGTGTTTTTAATAAAGGATTATACTTCACCTTAAGTTTAGGTAAGTATTTTGATCGTTTCAAACGCTGATCAATTTCTGCCATGGAAAGTTTATTGATCGTAGCCAGAATTTTAGGGTGATATTCAATTAGCTCAACATCATAGCTCGTTACATTCTCAAAAAACGGGTCCTTAAAATACTCTGGAATAGCATCATCCTGAAGGGATATGGGCACATCCTCATACCACAGGTAATTTTCAATAATCTGTCGTGCTTTTACCAGGTACATTTCATTTTTAAGGTAATAATTGTGAGCCTCCTGATAAGCAATTGAAGCCTCCAAAGTATCCATAGCCGTTTTTTCGCCATTTACAAAAGCCTCTTTTGTATTTGCCAAATAGGTATTAGCAATTGCTTTATTTTCCTCAAGTACTTCCAACGAAAAATAATACTTCTGCCAGGTTAAATAGGCACTTAAAGATGCATACATAAGTTCATTCAGCAATACCTGCTGCTCATTTTCAGCCAAGCTTTGATAAACCTTAGCTTTTTTTATAGCTGTGCTTCGTTCATTAACCAATAGGCCATTTAAAACATTTAATTCCAGTCCTACATGCCAAAATCCAAACTCATCCGTTTTATTTTCAGGGTTGACATAGTCGCCCTTGGTATTTTCATACCCGCCCACAACATCCAATCCAATACTGGTTGGAAAGCGTAGCTTTGCACCATATTTTCGATAGTAGAGTTTATCATCAAAGTTCTTTTCATTCCATCCGGCTACAATTTCAGGATCAAGATATCCCCTGGCTTTCATCAATTCGGTTTCAGCAAAGCCTTGTTTCAGTCCGGCTTGACGTGCGATGGGGTGATAAATCAATATATTTTCTAAATACTCATCATAGCTTAGTTTAAGGCTATCAGGACCACCTTGAGCCATCAGCAATTGGTAATCACCAACACCAATCAAAATAAGTATATACAATAGTATCCTCATTGGCACAATCCGATTATTTATAAAAGTGCTTCTATCCATAAAGTACTTACAATCATAAATCAATCTACAAATCATTTAGCGCTACTTTACTGACTTTAAAGGAGCCTTACGTTTAATCTCGCTTTTATCTGATCCTTTTACATTATAGAACTCAGGTGGAAAGCCATTCAGTTGTCGCCACATCTCGTACCACACAGGCACATCTTTTAAAAGAATAAAAGCATGTGTTCCGGCCCCTACCCTTAACTCCTGAGGCCATTCCTTCTCCGACTCATCAGGACTAATAAGTACCCGGTAATAACCATTATCACTAATAAACTGATCAATGGCCACAATCTTTCCGGAAAAAACACCTGTTGATGATTCGGGCCAACCACTAATTACAATGGCAGGCCAGCCATCAAATCGCATGCGTACCCTGTTTCCAACACTTAACAATGGTAAATCACTGGGCTGCAAATACACCTCTACAGCTAAATCATATTCAACCGGAACAACAATTGCGATATCAGCTCCTTCTTTGATATTCTCACCTAAACCTTTCTTAATTATCTTTGTAATATACCCCCTTTGTGGTGCCGTTATATAATACATTTTTTGTCGCTCACTATAAGCGCTCAAAGTGCTTTTTAACTTAGAAACACCCGCAACACCTTGCAATCGAATAGAAATGGCTGACTGCAAATCAGATTGTGATTTGGCAAGTTTATCGGCATAATCCTTTTGTACGGCCAAAAACTCAAGATGCAGAATGGTTAAAGTGTTTTTTTGATTCAACCATTTGTTTTTCTGAGCATTTAGCTTGGCTCGGCTCTCTTGAACCTTGTATTCCTTGTCTTGCATTTCTGATAAGGATTTTAACCCTTTATCATACAATTCTTTTGTTCTTGTGTATTGATTTTCTGTAATCTTAAAATTATTGCTCAAGGCTACATAGTCAATACTATCAATCACAATTTTGTTTTTTGCTTGTTGAATCTTATTCCTTATTTGCTGACGTTTTAAGTTCAATGCTTCCTCAAGTGCTGTATATTGATTCTCCAATGCCAATATTTTTTGATCATAAGACTCAATGCTCAAATCTTTGGCAATTAACTGCTCTGAGGTACGTTCAATAAGGTCAGGATCAAAATATTCACTTTTTATTTCTGAGATAAAAACAATAGTATCCCCCTTATCCACATAATCACCTTCCTGAATATACCATTGTTCGATCCTTCCCGCAATAACAGACTGGATAGCTTGAGGGTGTTGCTCCGGCGAACGTGTTGTAACGTAACCTTTGGCACCAATATTTTGTGTCCATGGCAGAAATAAGCCAATGAGTAAGAGCAACAAACACACAAACAAAATAGTCAGATACATTCTGGGCATTTGTGTTTTAAGTAATAAATTATACGACTTAAAATCACGTAAACTAATGCGTTTGGCAATGCTATTATGGGATATATTTAACATGGCTATTTTTAATTTTGACTAATGTTAATGATCCTGCTACATTTATTTTTCCATTGCTCATAATTTGATATGACCAAAATTGTTGAGTGAGAATGAACATCGCATAAATAATTGATGATTCTCCTCTTCTCTTCATCTTCTAAATATTGAAGTGGGTTTTCTAACAACAATAATGATGGTTTATTAACTAAAGCTCTTGCCAGTAATAATTTCTTAATTATACTCCGGGTTAAACGCCTTCCTCCACTATCAATTACAGTATCCAAGCCTTTGGGACGTCGGTTTAAAAAACCATTTAATCCAAGAACATCTATTAGTTCTTGAATCAACAGGTCATCAACTTTGCGTCCCATTTCAATATTCTCGCGTATAGTTCCCTCAAATATTTGATTGGTAGGAAAAACAATACCCACAGCCTGATAATAACTTGAACGGGTATAATTTTCAATAGCGATATCATTAATTAAAAGCTTACCCGAATTAATACTCTGAATGCCGGAAAGTAACCTCATTAAAAGAGATTTACCACTTCCTGAACTTCCTTCGATCAAGATTTTTTCTCCGGCCATTACGTCGAGGTTCAATCCGTTTATTATTCCACTCTGATCATCAGGAAAACTGGCATATATATTTTCTGCTTTTATGTTAATACCACCTTCTGTAATAACTTTAAGTGTTCCTTCGTTTTGGTCCAAATCCAAATCAGTAATGTGACCAATCTTTTCAAGTCCGGTTAACACATCGTAAACTGTTTCAACCAATTCAAGTAATTTTTCAATGGAATTGATGATTAAAATGATAATGATTTCAGCCGCCACAAATTGCCCCAGATTAATCTTCTCAGAAAACACCAGATAACCTCCTAATATCAAAAGGCCCGCAGCAAGAATGATTTTAAACCCAATAAAAAACCAAAATTGATTCATTAAGACCTGAAAGTGACTCTCACGATTTTCAAGATAGTCCTGCACCGTATCATCAGCTTTATTGAGGTGAAATTTGTATTTGCCAAATAACTTAAAACTATAGTGAACACGCGCTACTTCTTCTAACCAATGAGCCAAGCGGTATTTATACTTACTTTCATTTAGACTCGTTTTTAACCCCTTGGGACCAGTCACCCTAAAAATGACCCAAATAATAACACCCAATATCATACCCAAAACAATAAAATAGGAACTATATATGGCTAAGAGTATTAAGCCGAAGACGATCTGAAAAATGGCCAATGAAAAATCAATAATAATTTTAGGAAGCCCTTTCTGCAATGTAAGAGTATCAAAAAAACGATTAGCGAGTTCCGGAGTATGCACCTTATCTAACTTAAACAGTGTGATCTCCGGTAGACGAAAAGCAAACTCAAAAGCTGAGCGAGCAAACAAGTCTTGTTGGATATTCTCCACCAAGCGTAATTGCAAGACCTGCAATACACCGGCCAGAGTAATACCCAGTAATACAAAGCCTACCAAAACCAGCCAGGTTGAAGTCATCTCACCAGCCTGTAAGAAATTAATGATTGCCTGGATACCAATTGGAAGTGTCAGATTTATCACACCGATAAAAATGGCATAAATATAGATCTGTTTTAGTATTGAATTATATTGACTTAGTAAGCTCCAAAATCGTTTAGTTGATGTAATCATATATTTTGTCCAATTTTGTTCAGTCAGTTCAACTATTCCATCAGATTATGTAACACAGGTAAGGCTGCTTTGTTTTATCAATTGAATTATCTATCCCTGCCAATATTTCCAATAAAATGAACACAAGTTCAATATACAACACCTTACACCTTTGTGAATAATTCAAAAGTAATTAATATGCCTTTACTTTAGAAGTGTTTTATTCGCTTATTAGGAAATATTTATTGTTCAAACTTAAGCTTAACTAACTAAACAGCAACATCGTTCTTGGCATTTATATTACAAAGCCGAAAATCTTTAATAAGCAGATGACTAAATGGCTTTTAACCTGAATTATCTTATAAAGAAAATTCCGCTTAAAACTTTAGTTCGGCTTAAAATAAATTTGTCTCAAAAAACCAATTGTTAGCTGCAACATTTTTAAGGAAAAAAGTACAAATCCAAATTAGTACTGCCTCATTTGATGAATCCATACTTTTGATCGAATGCCTCAAAACGGACTTTAAAAATCATTACAGAATAAGAAGATTAAACAGGATATACAAAAATATAACACATGCGAAGAGTCGTAAATATTAACCCCTCATTTAGGCCGAGTATAAAATAACATTGAATTAGTTCTTAGTTTACAATTATATCTTGTTTTGATTTTGTTGTCGTCATCAAATTGATCGCTTTGGTTTCACTTGGCAGCTCCTCAAATAGCTTATAGTAATCCACTGCAAACTGACTCATATGGGTGAACCCTACACATTTTGCAATTTCGGAAATACTAGAATGCTTGTCTCCATGTGCAATCATGCGATATGCATGATTTAATCGAATAGTATTAATATATGTCTTAGGTCCAATTCCAAAGCGTTCCTTAAAAGCATATTCCAAAGTACGCTCAGAACCGGAACAATGCTTACAAAGTTCTTTTATTGATATCTTACGGTAAAAGTAACGATTAATGTATTCCAATGCCAAATGAAAACACACATCACGTTTACGGTGCATCGGCAGCAATGCCATCATCTCTTTTCGATCCAAAAAATTGAGCAGCATTAATGGCAAACGGTATTTTAATTTATACAAAAATTCAGCTGAATTAATCAAGCTTGGATTCTGACTCAGCTTATTGATTAGTATTTGTAGAAAACTACCAATATACAGTACAAAATTCCCATCAATGGGGTATGCATGCTCACTTGACGTTAGATTCTTATTCAGGTTCTTAAATTTGTACTGACTAATGAGCTTGTCCAGATGAGTCTCTTTAACACTAATCGTAAATACATTAAAATCATTATACGACACGCCATCCAATGGTCCATCTTTTTTAAATACCAAAAGGTTACGACTATTAACGTTTCGATTCAACCATTTAAATGACTGTTTATTATCAACAGGAATAACAAAAGTACGATGCCCCTGAGGAGTAAGTCCCTGTTGTTGAACTGTACCTTCTAAAGCGGTTTGCCCTATTTGAACTTCTCCGACATTTATCAAGATAATATCAGCATTGAACTTACCCCGATCTAATTTCTTAAAGTCGAGTTCCCAATTGAGAGCCACCTCACGGTACAAATCAAAGTCATTAAAAGACTGTTGAACAAAAATATTTGAAGATTGATTTTCCTCCATTCACTAGATTAATAGTAGTTATCAGCAAAACTATATAAAAGCCCATCAATAAAAAAACCAACATTAAGTTTTACAAATAAAGTCTTTGCGGATTTTTGATAGTACCATTTACATGCTTAAACAATTTTCGCTACTTCGTGTTTGATTATTGAACATTTAATGTAATTGTTCTAAATTGACTTAATACTTAAACAAATAATTATGAAACACTTAAAGTCGTTATTGCTATTATTAGTGGCGAGTGCATTTATTAGTGTAAATGCACAAAAAATAATACACGATGCTGAGCAAACTATCTTGCAAGAGCAGTATGGAGAACAATGGGCCAAACAAGACAAAGAGATAGATAAAAAATTAAAGGCTCTTGAGAAAAAATTTGGTAAAAAGCCAAATATCATTCATATCATGTGGGATGATAACAGCTTTGGAGAAGTAGGAATTGAAGCATTTAATAAAATACGTGGTTTTGATACACCTCGATTAAATAAAATGGGTGAAGATGGTATTGTTTTTACACGAATGTATACTGAGCCAAGTTGTACACCAACCCGTGCGGCTGCCTTAACCGGGCGTTTAGCTGTTCGTAGCGGAATGCACACTGTTGCATTTCCACCAGAAGGTTCAGGTTTACCTGCCGAAGAAGTAACTATTGCAGAGGTTTTATCTGAAGCTGGATATAACACAGCGTTCTTTGCTAAAGCGCATCAGGGCGATATCGAGGAAAGTTATATGCATAATCAAGGATTTGATGAGGCACAATTTTCTTTATACAATCAATTTCCACCTATTTTCTGGCATCCAGACGGTGAGGCTGGGGGTATGACAATTGGTTATACCAAAGAAAGACAAGAAAAGAAATACTTGGTTGATGAAACATGGCGTCCTTACGGTTGGATTATGGATGTAGAAGCTAAAAAAGGAGGGAAAGCAAGAGAAACCCTTCCTACTAATCCTGAGGTGTTGCTAGATAACTACCGTAAAGTAAGTGAGATGCACCAAGAGAAGGCGGTAGATTATATTAAGCGTAAGGCAAAAGATGATAAACCATTCTATTTGGCTTACTGGCCTAATGTGTATGACTTGAACAAGCGCGATCAGGAAATTACAACAAGTAATAGTACCGTTTTTGCTCAAAATATTGAACGTCTTGACCGTCATATTGGTGAAATTCTTGATGAACTAAAAGCTCAGGGTATTTCAGAGAATACACTTGTTATAGCTATGGCTGATAATGGGCCAATGACAGAAGTAGCTAACGCCATGTATCAGGTTGTTTTTAATGGTGGAAAAGGCGATTACCGCGAAGGAGGTATTCGCGTTTCTGCATTTGCTCAATGGGATGGTGTAATTGAACCAGGAACCTATGTGGGGGATATGATTACAGTGCATGATTTATTTACTACGTTTGCTCGCTTAGGTGGCGGAATGAAATATATTCCAACAGACCGTATTATCGATGGAATTGATCAAACTGCTGTTTTCTTATATGGCGATGGCCAATCGAGACGAGACTACTATCATATATATACAGGACCTTACCATGCCGCAACCATTAAGCAACAATACAAACGAGTATGGATAGGTGGTCGTCCAGGATTGGTTAAAAACGATTTTTATGACCTATATGCCGACCCAAGAGAAATGCGCGGTATGATGGCTCAGTTTTTATGGGCATGGGGACCATTTGATATGATGAAGAAACGCCATGATGGAATGAATGCAAAGTATCCATTTACACCTACTCGTCATGGAGTTCCTTTTGAAGGCATTGAAAACTTACGTCCTGAAAGTAAAGTATATCAGGAAACAGTTCGCAAATCAATGAATGCAGGAAAATAAGAAATTTTAGATTTTCTAATTGTAAAAAGGAAAGGTTTGCACCTTTCCTTTTTTACTAATAATTAAAGTATGATTAAAATTACTACCATAGTCTTCATGCTAGGTATGTGTTTTATAGCACTTGCTCAGGATGACGTGCCAAGTGAAGCCGAATTAGCTAAAGCCTCGCAAAACCCATTAGCTAAAATGATTAGTGTTCCTTTCCAAAACAATACTACCTACGGAATTGGTACAGACAACCAAACTCAAAATGTGCTCAACATTCAGCCCGTCTATCCTATTACTCTGGGCAAATTCAACCTTATTAACCGACTAATTGCACCAGTAATCACTCAACCCAACTTAGCCACTAATGAAACTAAAACCGGATTGGGTGATCTTAGTTTAACGTCTTGGTTTTCTCCCGCAAAGGCGAGTACAATCACTTATGGAGTGGGCCCTGCATTTCAGTTACCTACTGCTACTTCAGAACAAATGGGAAGTGGTGAATTTGGACTTGGGCCGTCTGTTGTGGCCTTAATGATGATTAATAAATGGGTAGCTGGAATAGTGAGCAACAATATCTGGACTTTTGGTGAAACTAAAGAGAATAAGTTTCTCTTCCAGTATTTTATTAACTATAATTTACCACATGCTACCTACTTGGTATCAGCCCCTATAATGACCGCCAATTGGAATGCTGAATCAGGAGAACAATGGATTGTTCCTTTCGGTGGCGGTGTAGGAAAAGTATTTAAAGTAGGAAAACTTCCTATTAACTTTAACGCTCAGGTCTATTATAATACAGTTACTCCAACAGGATGGGGAAAATGGCAATCACGCTTCCAGCTTCAATTTATGTTTCCTAAATAATACCTACTAATTTATTATCATACGTCCGTAGGGACTAGTAATATGTCGTTTAGGAACAAAGAGCTTATTACAGAATATTGACTTTTGTATCGTCAATGAAATAATAAAAACATAAAGTCATGAAAGAATTAAAAACTAAGATGATCAAAAGCACCTTAATGATGATGGTTATTCTCTTGTTACCATCCTGTATGAATACAAGTACTTCCGACACAGAGGTAAATGAAAAACCAGTTCTAAAAGTAGCCGGTTACGACATGGATCGTATCCAAGCCCTGATTCAAGGTAAAGTTGGAATTGAAGGTTATGAGCTCGATTTTCAAAAAGTGAGCGTTGGCGATGCAAATACTGCAGCTTTCAGTGGAGCAGGCACCTACGACATAACCGAAATTGGTTTACACCCATACATGCTGGCCTATGCCAATAATGACTTCAGAGATTATACGCTAATCCCTGTCTTCCCCATCAGAGTATTCCGTCACAAGAGTATTTTCATAAACAGCGAAAAAGGCATTAATTCCCCAGAAGATTTAAAGGGAAGAAAAATTGGAACACCTGGTTATTCATCCACTTCTTTAACATGGATTAGAGGCTTATTGCAGGATGAATATGGTGTTTCACCCCAAGATATTGAATGGGTTCTTTCGAACAAAGACTCATCTGCAGGAGCTGCAGGAAAAATATCAGCTGAAGAGCAAGTTGTACCTGATGGTATAAATGCATCGTATGGTACGGCTGGCTTGGATGAATCAGATTTATTAATAAGCGGTGAAGTGGATGCTTTATTCCATGCCGCAGAACCAAAGGCATATATTGAAGGTAACCCAAACGTACAACGTTTGTTTGGAGATGCGCGTTCAACCGAAAGAGCCTACTTTAAAGAAACAGGTATATTCCCAATTATGCATGCAGTGGCTATAAAAACAGAATTACTTGAAGAGAATCCCGGTTTGGCTAAGGCCGTTTTTGAAGCCTACTCCAAATCAAAACAAATACATTACAAGCAATTGGATAAAATTGGTTGGGCTTACTCTTCCTTACCTTGGTTTGCACAAGAATACGAAGAGACGAAAAAGCTCATGGGAGATAATTTCTGGCCTTATGGCATTAATGCCAATAAAAAAACGCTGGAAACACTTTTCAGGTACTCCTATGAACAAGGATTAAGCTCACGCCTGCTAAGCATTGAAGAGCTATTTTGTGAAGAAACTCTTTTGTTGAATGAATAAAAAAGACAATTAAGAATTACTATTTTAGAGTAATTAATCAAACTCAATATCATGTATAGGTTCCTAATCGTCACCCTACTTTTCTTCACTAGCTTTTCGTTGGTAAGTCAAACAACAACTAATTGGCAACTGTGGAATAATGTTGAAGTAGGATCTGATATTAGTAACCAATTTTATTTGAGTCTGGATGCCAGATATAGAACAAACTTAGGTAACGACCTTGACAATTGGAATAAATCAGGACTATTGGTGCGTAGCAGGTGGACCTTAAATAAAACCTGGAGTTTTTATTTTGATATTATTAATTATTACACCAGTGAAAACCATGCAGAAAACACCTATGAATTTAGTCAACGACTGGGAGTTGCCTTTTTTATCTTTAAAAATGGCAACAGTATCTTCAGAAAAGGTGAACCTTCTTTAATTCAAGTCAGTCCACGCTTAGAGTTAAGTAATTTCAGTCGTGTTGAGCATAGGGTGTTTAACTATTCGGAATCGAATAATACAAATAGTTATTGGCGCTACAGAAACCGTACCCGAATAAAATATGCCATAAATAAGGAGAACATGTTAGGTCCTCGACTTTGGAGACTGGACACTGACATTGAGTTCTTTATTCCATTAAGTACCGAACCTGCCGAACGTTATTTATCTAACATTCGGGTGCGCTTTGGACCCGAATACCGTCATACTCTGCATTGGAGTTTTAGAATGTTCTATAGCTTCGATCATTCAGGCAATGGATTTGCGAGTGGTAGTAACATCGACAGTCACATGTTAATGTTAAGAGTGAAATATGTGATTTAAATAGAGCTTTCCATATATCCAATCGAATATTGAAAGCAAACAATTAAAAACAATAAAATTATGATAGTAGGTATATTAGCCTTAATAACAGCCATCTTTTTGGGTGGAGGCACTGAAGATTATTTTTTAATAACGGATATTGACAAGGCGTCAAAAGAAATAATTGTTGACAAACAAAGGTCGCAAGAAGTTATAAAAATAATAAAGAATGAGAAGAAAACAGCTAACTCATACTATAAAGAAAGATCCAAAAACTTTTCTAAGTTTAAGAAAAGCTTTAATAATTATGAACTCAGCGAGCAGGATTTACTTGGTTTTTATGAAACACAAATTCAATCTGTTAGCAAACATCAGGATTTAGTTTTCAAAACACGCCTGGCTTGTATGGATCATATCGAAGCCAGTGAATGGGACGGTATAATTACATTTTCAGAAGCTCGTTTTGAAAAAGAAAGAAGCAAAACTCAAAAGAAACTTGATAAACAAAAAAAGGACGCCTGGGATGTAATAAACCTTAGAGTTGACCAGGATGTTACAGATCAGAAAAATAATGAAGCCATTAAACAGGAAGTTGATATACTTAAACGTTCACTTTTAAAACTTGACGTGTCATTAAGTGAGCGAAATGTAAAAGACTCCGAAATAATAAGGAATTACAAGGCCAGCCTTGAGGACTTAAAAGCCATTGGCACAACTAACAATGACTTAAGACAACAAGCATTTGAGGATATCGTTACTTTTAGAGAGCAGCTAAAGAGCAATGTGGATCAAAAGCAATGGGAAGACATCATCAAAACTATAAATAAAACACTATTTTAATGTACTATAATAAGTTAATATTAGCACTGTTGGCCGTGCTTCTGATTCAGTGTTCGGATAAGAGCCAATTTTCGAGAAGCATAGAATTAAATGGGCAGAGTAATTTTCGCGACATAGGTCATTACACCAACCGAGATGGTCAGCTAGTTAAAAATGGAATGATATACCGGTCGGGAGCCTTATCTGAGTTGGACAGCTTAGATATTGAAAAACTAGATCAATTGGAAATTAAAACCGTGGTTAGTTTTCTGATACCCGGAGAAATAAAAAAATATGGCGAGGATCGTTTACCAAGTGATGTTAACTATTTTAATTTTCCCATAGAAGGTCAAAATAACGAAGCAGAACATGTGTTACAAGCCAGAATAGATGGTGATTTTTCGAGGGTACCTTCCACATTCAATTATAACATTCACAAATTACTAATTGAAGATGGTAAGGAGGCTTATAA
This sequence comes from uncultured Carboxylicivirga sp., assembly GCA_947503525.1. Lineage (GTDB taxonomy): Bacteria > Bacteroidota > Bacteroidia > Bacteroidales > Marinilabiliaceae > Carboxylicivirga. The sequence goes on from CANNEA010000004.1 coordinate 391,792, forward strand.
AGCATTGTTCAAATTGATGGCTGATGAAAACAATTACCCCATTGTTTTTCATTGCTCACATGGCGTGCACCGAACAGGTACCGCAACTGCTCTTATTCAAATGATGTTAGATGTCCCTTGGGAATACATATCTGAAGATTATATTCTATCCAACCAATGCCGTAGTGAGGAAAACACAGCCCGAATACAGCAGCTTAATGAATTGGCTCAAAACAATACAAATATTTCAGATTTGGACAGCAATGCCCAAAACATTTCATCCTTTTATAATCTGGAAGAAGCATATATTGAAGGGAGTGCGATTGCCATTAAAAGTAATTATGGTACAGTGAATAATTACCTAAATCAACTTGGCATTAACAGAAATGATATCAAAACCATTAAATCCATCTTATTAGAATGAAAATCTATAGTATATTGATGATTGCTCTGGGCCTCTCCTTTAATAGTCTGGCTCAGGATGTGGATACCTTAGATCTGGATAAATTAAATCGAGCCCTTGATAATCCTTTATCCCGCTACTGGTCTTTGGTTTTTCAGGATAACTTAAATATTAAAACAGGTGATGCACTGGATAAAAACAAAGTAGCCAATACTTTTTTCTTTCAACCGGCATTGCCTGTGCCCTTGGGTAAGAAAACCATGTTTACTGCCCGACCAGTACTGCCAATAGTAACTAATCCCAGCTTTGATGCCAACGGCGTGGCAGGAAAAAGCGTAAGTGGTTTAGGTGATATTCAACTCTTAAGCCTCATTGGACCGGATCGCAAGAGTGAGTTCGTATGGGGGGCCGGACTAACCTTCATCTTCCCTACTGCCAGTTCTGAATTTCTAGGGCAAGGCAAATACCAAATGGGTCCTTCCTTGATGTTGATTAACATGACTAAAAAATGGACTCTGGGATTAGTTGGACAACACTGGGAATCCTATGCCGGAGATAATAACAGAGCAGATGTGTCACAAACAGACATTCAATATTTGATTCGCCGAAACATTGAAGGTAAGGGCATGTCAGTAGGCGTTGGCCCAACTGTTACCGTTAACTGGAATGCTCCTTCAGGAGAGAAACTTACCTTCCCCATAGGTTTGGGAGTGGTGAAAATGGTAAAAATTGCTGATCGACCTGTAAAAATTAAACTTGAACCTCAATATAATATTATCCGGCCTTCGCACTATGCGACAAGCTGGATTTTTCGCTTACAAATAACCCCAGTAATCAGCAGCCCTTTTATTTAACTCTTTAATCCCTTGGTAATGCGCAACCTCTTCCAATCTAATCGTGTAGTAGCTCAAAGTCTGCAAATCATATGCGTTCTCTTTATTTTAAGCCACTCTCTTAAAGGTCAGTCGCACGACTCCCACCATGATCATCACGAAGATCATGCCCATCGCAATCATATAGCGCTATTTGCTGGTCTAACCTCTCAATACCATCTGGGCAAAAATATAACTTCGCTTGGTGTTGATTATATGCGTTTTTTTAAACATCACTCCAATTGGGGTTTGAGTGCCTCAACGGAAATCATTCTGGCTAAAGACATTCAATGGTTAATAGTGACACCTGTCGTTTATAAACCACTTAAGAATATCTGGCTGCGCACAGGACCTGGTTTTGAGTTGGTTCGTAATGAGCAGGATAAAATCATAGGCACCTTTGTGATGCGTTTTGGCATGGGCTATGATATAAATATTAATAAACTGGTTATCTCACCTAGCTTTGATTTTGATTTTATCCGTTATCATCCGGCAATTGTTTGGGGCGTTAATATTGGCATGGGCTTCTAGTAGGAATTAGGGATACGATCTTTATAGCCAGGATGCCAATAGATCTTGAATTATTAAAACCTTAAAGGGATAGGAATACGATCTTTATAAACAAGACGATTAGAGAGATCGTATCCCTAATAGTAAGACGCCAATACAGATCCTGTCCTTATAAGTAAGATGCAAATAGAGATTGCTTCCTTATGTAGTATATTATTCATATTAGTCTTCAAGCATTAACAAGCTACGCTCTTCATGTATCATGTTATGGTAATTAATAAAATCATCTATTTCACCAAATTGATCAAGAACAAAAGCCTTATTAATATATGTAGGCTTAGCAGATATAAGTGCCTGATAAGATGAAAATCTATAATTCTTAAAATCATCAACTACTCTATGCTTCTCAGGATTATAATGGCAATAAAATACCAAATATCTAAAATACTCTTCCGACTCTACTTCAAGCCGTTTGTATCGAGCACTAAATAACGATCCTATGCGTCTTTCCTGTTTATTAATACTCATGGTATAAGTAATGATTAAACTTCTGAATTGATTCGCAAACACCTTACCAACAGCCACCTCATCCGCTATTATTTGTCCTTTCTGACAAACAAAATCATTAATCCTAATCATTAAATGGAAATGATTTGAAAGTAAACAATAGGAGTAAAACTGACAATATGCGCTTAGGTATTGCTTAAGCAACTTCAAAAAATAATAGTAATTGGCATCAGTAAAAAAAACAGACTGTGCATTTATGCCCCTGTTGAATAGGTGGTAAGTTTTACTGGCTAAAATTGGAGTTGTGGTTTTACGAGATGGCATAAAAGAATAAAGTTATAGATCCAATTTAATGAGAACCTGATATTATTGCAAGTTGTAAGGATGCGATCTTATGAGCTTCTTGTCAATAAAGATCGCATCCTTACAAAACACATCAATTAAACCAGACAAACATGCCTAAGGTTAAAGTTTAATAATTCAATACATAATCATAGCAGGGATAGGGATACGATCTTTATAAACAAAACTCTAAGAAAGATCGCATTCCTATTCTGTCCGATTGGTGTACACATATGTCTCTTTGAATTAAGCATAGCTCTTGAAAAGGCGGACCTTTGAATTATCAAATTAAGATTAATTCAACATTCAGGTCATGAAATCAAACAGGAGAAACTTTTTAAAACAAACAGCCGCATTTATTGCTGGCTCAGCCTTAATAGGATGTTCAAACTCTTCATCAAACAAGAGTCAAACTCAAAATGATCCAACAGTTAGATCGTATTCTGGACCATTTGGTGAAGGCTTACCAATCACCCTTGCGGGCTATGATTATAATCGTGTTCGCCCTTTAGCTGATGGCAGAGTAACAATTCAAGGATGTCAGCATAAGTACGAAGTAACAGGTATTGGACCGCTAAACAATCATGCTTTTTTTGGTTCACAAAGTAGGGATATAACCGAGATAGGTTTAATACCATATATATTAGCTTATGCCAATGATAACTTTAGAGACTACCTTCTACTGCCTATCCCCGTATTGCGACTATTTCGACATAAAAGCATATTTGTTCGTTCAGATAGAGGAATAAATACACCAGCTGACCTTAAAGGGAAAAAAGTGGCAACAGTAGGTTATTCGTCATCCGGATTAACTCATGTTAGAGGCATATTACAAGATGAGTATGATATTAAACCTGAAGATATTGAGTGGATATCAACTCAAAAAGATTCAGCTGCAAACCTAACGGGAGGAGTATCCAACTGGGAGAAAGTTCGTCCAAAGGGTATTAAAATTACTGATGCGCCTGAAGGCGAAGATGAATCGAGCTTACTTATTTCAGGACAAGTGGATGCCATATTGCATCCCGCAGAACCCAAAGTCTATCAGGATAGAAACCCGATCGTTAAACGACTTTTTTCAGATCACCGAACTGTGGAGCAGGATTTTTATAAGCGCACCGGTATGTTTCCAATTATGCATACCATTGCCATAAAGAAAGAAACAGCCAAACAGCATCCTTGGTTAGCAAAAGCTGCATTTGAAGCCTATAGTAAAGCAAAACAACTAGACTACGATTACATGAAAACATGGGGATGGGCCTATGATTCCTTGCCATGGTATGGCCAAGAATTTAATGAAACACGTGAATTGATGGGTGAGAATTTCTATCCCTATGGACTAGAAGCTAGTGCCAGTTCATATGATGCTGCCTGTCGTTATTTGTATGATCAAGGACTTTCCAAAAGAAAAATAAATTTTAAAGAAATGTTTGAAACTTCAAGTTTACATTTAATGGAGAATATATAGCATTTAAGATGTATCCTTGTATATGTCCGATTGGATCATTCTTATGCCGAAATGGACTAAACAGACAGCCTCAACTCCCCCATCTTTGTACTGTCAATAAAACAACAATAAAAAATGATAGTCATGAAAAAATTTAACAACACATTTGTAAAAAGCATTTTATTAGTATTCACTTTGAGTTTATCATCCATGAACTTTGCTGAAGAAGCTAAAACAAAAGTTATTCTTCCAAAGGGCACCAATATTTCCATTAACGTGGATAGAAATATCGCATCAAAATCAGTACAGCCTGAATTTCAATTTGGTGGAGTGGTAGATTTGGATGTCCTCAGTGATAATAAAATTCTAATTCCAGCCGGAACCAAGGTAATGGGTAAAGTTGTTTCGGTAAAGACGGCCGGTCGTGTAGCCGGACAAGCCGAAATAGTAATGGTACTAACTAAAATTCAAAAAGGTGATGAGTATGTAACCATTCAAACTGAAGCATTAGCCGTACAAGGTGAGGCACAGGGTAAAAAGACGGTTCGTAATGTTGGTGTTGGTGCTGCCACAGGAGCTGCCTTTAACAAAGGTAAAGGAGCAGGCCGAGGTGCTGCAACGATGGGTGCCGCAACCATATTGGCAGGAGATGGAAACATTACCATTCCAAAGGGCTATAACCTGCAATTTCCAACTGCCGACAGTGTCAATTTTTAATCCCTAAAAAAACATCAATACTAGTTTAATGTCATAGACATGCATTTGCCCGGCCTTATAGGTCGGGCTTTTTATTTGCCATTCAACCAGAAAAGCCTTTGAACTCAGATTAACACTTAGCTTTTATTTTTATATTTGAGATGAGTGAATAAAAAGCTAAATTATGAATGTATGAAGTGGTATAAACCTCGTACAGGTTAAAAATAGTCAGGTCGTCATGAAATATCAACAGCTTCTTCACAAGATCTGGGTAAAGCAATGTTATTGGATTGGGCTTGTCTTATCAGCAAACTGGAAGACACCGTCCAATATACAACTGCTTTTCTTATAGAAAACGGAGCGATTAAACTAAAACTGGAAGCTTATATAATATTGTTCTTCCAATATAAACAACGGAAATCTAATAAATGAAAATAGAACATATAGCAATCTGGGTACGCAATTTAGAAGAGGTGAAGAGTTTCTATATGAAATACTTCAACATGAAGTGTAATGAAAAGTACAGCAACACAAAAAAGAACTTCTCCTCTTATTTTTTATCATTTGAGGGTGAAACAAGCCGAATTGAAATAATGAGTCGACCAGATATTACTGAAGCAGAAAGTAAAAATGCTTATACTTTTGGTCTGACTCACTTGTCCATATCCATCGGAGATAAGAAAAAAGTTGATGAACTCACCGAGCGACTGCGCCGGGATGGTTATAAAATTGTTGGCGAGCCCAGGACAACAGGTGATGGTTATTACGAAAGTGTAGTTGAAGATAGTGAAGGAAACTGGATTGAAATAACAGAATAGACAGTTGCAATTTCAATTAAACCTCTAGGCAGATGAAGACAGAAAAAGAAAAAATGCTATCGGGAGAGTTATACAATGCAATGGATGAAGAACTTTCAAATGAACGATTGAATGCCCGCTTGTTAATAAAAGAGATAAATGATTCAAGAGAGGATGAAACAGAAAAAAGAGAACAACTGATAAAACAATTGATTCCAAACTCAGGAGAGAACTTATGGATTCAAGTTCCATTCTATTGCGACTATGGCAGTAACATCAGTCTTGGTGAAAATGTATATTTCAATTTTAACTGTATTGTGCTGGATGTGGCAGCAGTGACCATTGGGGACCGAACTAAAATAGGACCTAATGTTCAAATATATACGGCCACCCACCCAATTAATTATAAAGAAAGGTCAGAAGGTCTTGAATCTGGCAAAGCTATAACTTTAGGGGAAGACGTATGGCTGGGAGGTAGTGCTATTATTTGCCCGGGAGTTACTATCGGAGACAGAACTGTAATTGGATCCGGCAGTGTCGTTACAAAAGATATTCCATCCGATGTTTTTGCCGCTGGTAATCCTTGTAAGATAATACGTGAACTTAAGCAATAAATAGAAATAAGCTAAGCTCAATCCTAACACCAACACATAAAACTACTCATGCCCCTTGCTTAGTTCTTCTTCAAGTGTATTAAGCTATAGGCAACATTTTTAGTAGATAAATATTTTCATTCTTTTCATATTCAGCATATTTAGACTATTTTTGAATGAATAGAGTTTATTGAGTTTCCATCTTATTGTTCCATTTAAATTTTATTCGAAATAAAAAAGGCATGCCAGTATTAACTACTTAGCATGCCTTATCACATATTGATTAACTTACCTCCACCCCTAGTTTTCTTATTTACTGATTATCTCATATGACTTAAAGTTACCGAGAGGACACCCCTTAGCAAGCTCCCCTCCATGGTCATGAAATAACTTATGATTGACTCCTGTCGATAGGAAATTCTTTAAATACGTTTGCAATTACAACATTTATTTTCTCCTCGGCCTTTTTATTCTTGCCCTTGAATTCATCCTCTGCTGTCCTAATCCAAATCACCTCATCACTTTCGGTGTCAACCAGTGCAATTTGCAATACTCCTTTTGCGGTTTCATATGGCTGTGTATCGCTATTGCTGTTGGCCATTCCATATCCACCGTAGCGACCTCTGAAACCAAAACTTTCTGAACGAGTAATGCTTTATGTAGTAAATAATGCATTGATTTGAATGTTAGAATAATATAAAAAGGGCCCAGAACGGGCCCTTCACTCACACTATTCCCAATCTCCAATTTACTTCACCACTACCTTTTGAATGGCAGTATTACCCCCCTCAGAGATTTCCAACATATATACCCCCTTAATAACTCTCAATGCAATTTGATTATTGGCAACAACACCTTGCTCCACAACACTACCGGCCAGGTTATATACCTTATAATTGGCATTATTACTTTCTAAACCTTTAATATTTACAACACCCACAGTTGGGTTAGGATAAACACTATACGTTTTAGCGTCAGGCATTTCACCAATGGTGGTTGGCATTGGTGTGTATGAATATAATTCTGAACCGCCAGTTTCGCCTTTACCTTTAAACACAAGGCTATTTCCAGTAACAGCTAAATCGTCAATACTATTTACATTTGTATTTGGATCAACTCTTGATGATGATGTTCCATCGGTTTTAAAAAGATAAGTATAATTATCTGCCTCTCTACCTATATAGTACAGTTCACTATCGTACTCACAGAAACCTTCTGGACTATGATTTGCAGTACCATCAATTGAACTTAGCATTTGAGCCATTTCGGTGGTAGGATCATAAACCCATAATTCATTTCCGTTATCTGAATTGTCATTACCTGAAAAATAGAGTTTTCCATTCCAGTTAAATAAATTGGAAACCGATGACATATCAATGGCATTATCATCTGCGTCAATCATCTCAACTTTCATCGTGCCTTCTGTGGTACCATTTGTCACATACAATACTTGTCTTACTACAGGACCATTGTATTGTCCAGGAATAATCTCTGCAGTCGGCTCATTTGCAATAAAAAAGACTTCTTCACCTAAACTGGTAAAGTCAGTAATTCCAGCACTATTAGGATAAGGTGTATCTGCACTTCCCCAAAAACCCGGCTGAATAAAGTAGCTTTCAACAAGGTCTTTAACAAGTGTTAACGTTTTAGCTGTAATATTATATAAATACAATTCTTTACCATAGCCTGTTAACGATGGTGCATCCCAATATTCATCACTTCTTCCAGTATAAACAAGCAAGTTATCTCCAAAAGTTATAGCAGACTCAAAATGCATATCACGTTGAGCTTCATCACTTACTTCAATAGGGTTTACATCTGTTCCATCAAAAACATATAGATGATTAATATACTGATCATCTTGCTGTTGAAAATAAATATTATTCCCCAATACCACAGCTTGCTTCAGTAAATCATCAGAAGTTTCAAGAACTGTCTCAACTCCATCGCCAGCAGTATTTATCTTTGAGATACTTTTAACGTACGGGAAAGCCCCTTCTTTAAGGAAAAAATGAAGTTCATTATCATAAACGATAAAATTATCAACTGTAGCATTGCTTGCTGCATCGAAATCAATCATTGATGTACCATTAGCAGTTCCATCTGTAACCCAAAGCTCATTTCCATTCCCATCATTCGCATAGAAATAAACCTTTCCATTAAAAGATGCCATTTTTTGAGGTGTACCACTAGCTGTCTCAGAATCGGTTCTGATATCCTTCAGAAGGCTTATTTGTGCATTTAAACTTGTTACGGCAATTACCATTGCCATTAAGACGTACAATTTCTTCATACTCATAATTTTTAATTACTAGTTAATAATTACTCAAAACTAAGTTTGAGTTCGAATGATAAAAGCAAATTCAAACAGGAGCTTTACTACTCCATTTTAAATCCACTGCTATATTCACTATTTACAAGTTGAAGACGAAAGAAAAGACCTTAGAAGGGTTTCTACAGATCGAAATTATGGCATAAAAATACTTCTACTGTGCTTATTCCGGATACAGATTTACTACTACACACACATTGTTAAACAACTCTATTTCAAACCACATGTACCATAACATGACTATATAAATTACATGTCTGATTTAAGAGTATAAATCGTTGGAATAAAAAAGCATAAGATGAACTAAGAAAAAACCGTTCGGACTAGCACAATGTCTTTTAGGCCTAAAAAATAATTTGCCCTTAAACCAACTTTGTCAATCAAATAAAAACTTGAATTATGAGAAAGTTCAGATTAGTATTGGCCATTGTAATGCTATTTAGCCTGATTGCTTTAATAATCAATAGCTGCAATGGTAAATTAAAGACTCAAGAAAACAGAAAAAAGCATAGAAGAAAAACGATTCAACAACTTGAAAAAAGAGAATTACCAAGCCCGGAAGCTGCTCCATTAAGAATGTTTTATAAACTATTGAGGTAACTAACCAAATTGGTATCGGTACCAGTAAGATTTAACTTCTTCCGCAAGCGAGCGCGAGCTACTTCAACACTTTTGATACTCTGATGAGTAATTGCCGCAATTTCTTTGGTCGTCATATTGAGCCTTAGAAAAGCTACCAAACGACTTTCGTTTGGACTTAGGTCTGGATGTTTAATCTGAAGGTGTTCATAAAACTCGTTGTGCACATTCTGGAAACGCAGCTCAAACTCCTTCCACACATTTTTATCCACTTCCGACTGTAACTCAAGAATGATATTCTGAATGGCCTTATGGTTTTGTTCTTGCGTTGTCTTCTTTAACTCAAGTAGTTTTTTAGCTACACCATTTATCATCTCATTTTTCCTGACCATATACATCACATTTGTGGCCAGCTCTTTATTTTTCAGTTCAATATCCTTCTCCAAACCTTCCTTCTCAAGCCTTATCCGTTTTGATTTAGACTGATACAACAAGAATATAAAAGTTAGAACCAGTATGCAGATAACCAAAAAAACCAAGGCTGCTATATACCTGAAGCGCGTACGTTGTGCCGATAATAACTGTTCTGCTTCTTGTTGGTCAAAATCAGCCTGCATCTTAAGCCGGGTAATTTCATTCATCGCCTGGCTATTGTACATACTATCACTTAGCTCTTTATACACCACATGATAGTCCGCAGCATTTTTATAGTTTCCCAAGTGATAATGGATTTGATGAAGAAAGAACATAGCATTATACTGTGTTTGTACCGAACCTACTTCCTCTCCTAAGCGCAGCGATTCAGTAGCATGCTTTAAAGCCCTTTCATATTCATCGATCTTCATATAATGAGCGCATAAAAAATAATGAGATTTGGCCATACCTGCCTTATCTTTTATGTCTTGTCTTATATCCAATCCTTTTTGCAAGTACTTTAAAGCGGGTTCAAATTCCGCCATGCGATCATAAACCCGGCCAATATTATTATTAAGCACAGCTAAATTAATCATATCCTTGCCGGATTCAGCTGAGCTAATCCCTCTGGTATAATACTCAATGGATTTATCGTATTCCTTTTTTGCAAAATAAATATTTCCAATATTATTGAAGAGTACATGTTCCTTTAAGCGTGAGGAAGGTAATTTTTCACGTTTGATGTTATTGGCAATATTGACTGCTTTAAAATAGTATTCCAGTGCCTCTTCATACTTCACAATTCGATCATGAATGATTCCAATCAGTATATAACACTCGTATAATTCAAACCAACGTTCTTCACGTTTAAACATATCTACACCTTGCATTGCATTAGCTAAGGCATCATCATAATCACCAGCCAAAGCGTATACTTTGCCTATTTGCATTAGTGTTTTACTTATCCTGTACTCATCCTCAATGGATTCAGATAACTCCCTAGCCTCTTCAAGAAATGTCAGGGACTCACTATAATCAGAGGTAAGAAACTCCTTGGATAAATCCCATAGCAAACGGATTTTCTGAGTGTCAGACTCCACATACTGAATGCTAACCTTTAGGCTATCAATAATCAACAAATCCTGTGAACAAAGCTTCTGAGTTGAATATAGTATGATCAATAAAAAATAAAGGCTCCGTTTCATGTGTCTAAAATTTATTTCTTAATGGTCACATGGAACTCTCAAGAAATTTTAATCATTACCCTGTGTGTAATTTTTAAGATTAAAATTTGCATGCTCGTTTCATGCACTCTTATTAAGGCATACAATTAATAATCCCCACATCACATTTACATATCCTATCCTCTTGACAAGATCATAGATATACTTTCCCATGGTGATTTTGCTTCACAAGATAGTTAATCCATAAAAGCGCGCAAAGCCTAAGACTAATCTACTACAACTTGATGTTTAAGTTAAATTTCATTTGATAAGGTACTACATATCTATTTTACTGGCACATACCCTTTATCATGTAGTAGTGTTTAGGGCTTAATCAAATTGCATGTAGCATTTTTATAATTGAAAAATACAAGTCTGTAGAAGACTGCCTATGGTCAAACTTCATGTATTTCATAGCACATTTAAGATACTTGCTTATGATTTAATACCGACTCAAAACAACGTGACATGAGTAAAATAAACAGTGAAGACCAAAAAATCGAAGCATTAATAAAAAAACGTGAGCAAGAAAATAACGCTTTCAAAAAATTGCTTGAACAGCTTGAAAAGAAAAGAATCAAGAATTCAATAAAAGAAAAATAGATCACAGTTATAAACCAATACATTGTATTTATGAACAGTAATTTACGTCGAATTAGGTATACTGTAATATTGCTTATCCTACTAATAAGCAAACTTGGGGTATATGCTCAAAAAGCAGAACCACTTTCAGTAGACGGAGTCATCAGGGTTAAAATTAAACCTGAACTCTCAGAACAAATGATGGAATTAAAGTCGACCAATGGCAGTGCTGTTGAAATCGGCATGTATCCTTTAGATGTTTTAGCCAGAACCTATAATACCACTCAAATCAAAAGGGTATTTCGCTATGACCCAAAATTTGAACACAAATTAATAAAGCATGGACTGCACTTATGGTATGAAATTACCTACACAAATAGTGCAAAGGTGAGTTCTGTAGCTTCAGAATACGGTAATCTTGAGTCCATTGAAATTGCTGAGCCCATTTACAAACCCACCTTATTCACGGGTCAGCCGGTATATTTGACCAATGAAGAAGTGGCGGAAATATTAAACACTGGCAGAGGCGAAGAACAACCCTTCAACGATCCTTACCTGCCTATGCAATGGCATTATAATAATACTGGCCAAACAGGTGGATATGTTGGAGCTGACATCAATCTATTCGAAGCCTGGAAAGTTTCCACTGGCGCATCAAATGTCATAGTTTCCATTCATGATCAAGGTGTAGACTGGGATCATGAAGATTTAATTGCAAATATGTGGATCAATGAAGCCGAGTTAAATGGTGAAGACATGGTGGATGATGATGGCAATGGCTTTAAAGACGATATTTATGGTTTTAACTTTGCAGAAAACAGAGGAACCATTTCGCCCGATTATCATGGCACACATGTAGCCGGTACAGTTGGTGCTATGAATAATAATGGCATTGGTGTTGCAGGTGTTGCAGGTGGTACAGAAAGCACACCTGGTGTTAAAATGATGTCGTGTCAGATATTTGGAGGTGTGAGTACAGGTAATACTCCTGAATCCTTTATTTATGCAGCCAATAACGGGGCTGTTATTTCACAAAATTCATGGGGCTATTCAACTCCGGGCTATTACAATCAAGCCGTTCTGGATGCCATTGACTATTTTATTGAGGAAGCCGGTGATTATCCGGGTAGCCCAATGAAAGGAGGAATTGTCATTTTTGCTTCCGGTAATAATGCCTCCGAAGAGGATCATTGGCCTGGAACCTATGAGAAAGTAATTAATGTATCTTCTCTGGATGCCAAGCGTGGTAAAGCATCTTATTCTAACTATCATGCTTCCGTTGATTTATCAGCACCCGGTGGTGAAGCGCGTGATGATGCCAATTTACCGGATGGACAGGAAGATGCAGGCTACTCCAATGGCGTTTTAAGCACCTTTAATTCCAATGCTTATGGTTATTTGGATGGCACATCAATGGCTTGTCCTCATGTTAGTGGCATCGCGGCCTTGGTATTATCGAAATATGGTGGAGATGGTTTCACACCTGAAAAACTAAGAACCCATTTATTAACGGCTACTGTTAATATTGATACTGTTCCGGAAAACGAGCCCTACATCGGAAAGTTGGGTAAAGGAGCCAGTGATGCGGCATTAGCACTTATTGAAGATACAAAAGTTGGACCACTTAAAACGGAAGACCTTTCTGTAAGTGGCGTTACTCAGGAGTTTGCCAAATTACAATGGACAGTTCCGGCTGATGAGGATGATGGCATTGCAACATCCTACGAGATATTATATGCTGAACAAGCAATTACCGATGCAAGCATTGAGTATGCAAAAATCAGAACACTTGACAACACCAAGAAAATAGGTGAAAAAATTGAATTTGATGTGCTGGAATTAAAGGCATTGACAACCTATTATTTCAGAATCCGTTCCTTAGACCGTTGGGGTAATCACTCTCAATTATCAAATGAAGTAATGGCGACGACTAATAGTGGCCCTGATGCGTGGATAGACAAATCGGACTTTAGCATGCACACAGAATACATTGGCTGGACACAGGAAGATGGTAATATTTACGATACGACCTACTATATGCCAGTTGACATAAATACCGTAAATAGTGTTGAGGGTAGTAATAGCTTTAGCTTACACAATGATGGAGAAGGTTTGCTACGCTGGTCTGTGCTTCAACGACATATTGAAAGTATTGATGCCAATTCAACATCAACCCCTAATTATTTGGTCAACACACCAGACATTAATTATTTGAATGCTAATGTAGAGGTGCGCAATGCCCCTGTATATGGTGAGATGAAACCATTGGCTCAGGAAGAGGACAATAAGTATAAGAGTTATATCACACCTTGGGGTGCACAATACTATTACATTGGTGAAACAGACACAAGCTTATCCAACTCCTCAGCAACACGCTTTTTTATTGATGAAGAAGATGGATTTAATCTGACTAATATAGACTTCTTTATTAACTATGAAAGTACGGCTGAAAAACCAGTCATATTGGAGGTATACTCTGGTTGGGATATTAATGAGGCTAAATTAAGCTATTCAGAAGAGTTAACAGAGACCTCTGTTAACTGGAATAGTATGAACCTGAAGGAGCAAATCTACTTTGATCATGGTGAGTATTTCTGGTTGGTTATTCACATACCTGCAGGGCCTTTGTATCCTTTAGGTGCTTCCACTGAGAATGAGAAAGATGACTCTCAACATGCGTACATTAGTTTAAACATGGGTAAAACCTGGGCCTTATTTGAGGATCTCTACTACGATAATAACATTGTGTGGGCAGTTAATGCTTATAGTTTGTATAAAACCCCTGGCGATTACCTGATGATATCACCTGCTTCAGGTGAATTAGCTAATGGCGAACAATCGGACATTACAGTTGGTGCAAATGCCAGTACAATGATTAATGGTACGTATAAGGCAAATGTTGTTATAGAAACCAATGAAACCAACGAACCACAATTGAGGGCGCAAACCTGGCTGGAAATTGAGGGTCAACAGCCTATTATTGTAGGTCAGCCTATTGTTGATTTTGGTAGCGTATTATACGGTGAGCAAAAAATCATAGAAGTAACGTTGAGTAACGAAGGCTATGGTAAATTTTATCGCCCTGCCTTCACTTTCTCAAATACAGATGAGGTATTCTCTTTGGTAGGTACAAGCAGTACCATTAATCCGCGTAGTGAGATCACCTTCCAATTCTTGTACAATCCTCAGGAAATTGGAAATGCCAGCTCAAAAGTGACCTTAAGTAATAGTAAAGGTCAGCAATACGAATTTAATTTAATTGGTGTTTGTGCTGAACCGCCGGTATTGGAAATAGAACCTGCAGTTGTGAATTTTGATGATGTTACCATTGGCGATGAACTAAGTGGTTCGTTCAGTATTAAAAACACAGGTAAATACCCACTCTCTTTTTACATGCCTACCTTCTCATCTGGTGAGTCAGTGGGAGAAGTATCCGGTGATTTCTGTAAATACGGTTATTCCTATAGTGATAATGGAGGTGGTAACTATACATCACCTGTATTCGACTGGATTGACATTTCGGAAAGTGGCACTCAAATTACAGATTATAGTAACGAATTCCACTACTTCCATTACCCTGTTGAAATGGGTTTTGATTTTCCATTCTTTGGTAAACTGGAAAATCAGGTATATGTTACCAACTATGGTTTAGTTAGTTTTGATACTAACTCAAGCTTTAGCTCAAGTCCTATTTACTTTAAACGCACCGCTTCACATGATCGTTTTATTTCAGCTTTAGGTAAATGGCATGACTTAAGTTTTGCAGGCAAAATCTATTATCAGGATTTTGGGGATAAGCTAATTGTGCAATATTCAGATGTTACCTATGGCTATTATGATAAAACAGTATGGCAATGGAAGGAACCAGGAATTGAATACCAAATTGTACTGCATGCCAATGGTAATATTAATTTTTACTACAATGATTTTGGTGGTGTTCCTGAAACGGATATAACCATGTGGACTTTCTTTGGTATTGAAGATAAAACCACGGATGATGGCTTGTTGATATCACAACAGTATTCCGAAAACCTTCGTATTGGTAATGAAATGGCTATTGAGATAACGAACCCTGGATTAGGTCTAATTACAGAGTTATCCACTGCAGAAGGTGTCGTTCAGGCGGGAGAAACTTTAAACATCGATTTTAAGGCCTCGACAGACATTCTTAATGTGGAGAACCATGTGGAGAACTTACCTATTCTGACTAACGATCCATTTAACAATCCTGGTATTCTAAGTTTAAATATTAATGTTACAGGAGGCGGTGAATCAGAATTGACAATTAGTAACGACAACTTTGATTATGGACAGGTATTCCAGGGAGATGTAAAAGAAAATCTGCTTTGGGTGGTGAATGAGGGACGTGCCACAGATACAATTCAATCTGTTGAATTAACAAATGGACATTTTACAATTGAAGGTGATTTAGAAGCAATTCTTTCACCAAAGCGTAAGACTAAATATACCATTGGCCTAAATACCGATGCATTAGGCATCTATAACGATGTAATGACCGTCACCTCGAAAAATGGTGAAGTTTTTACCATTAACTTAAATGCTGAAGTTATTGAAGCTCCGCAAATTTCAACAGATGTAAGTAGTATTACTCAAACTCTGGCGGATGATAAGCAAGCCTCTCACACAATAACCATCAGCAATAATGGAGGTAATAATCTGGAGGTAGCACCAATAGGCAATGAATGGTTAACGGTAAGTAAAGCTTCTACTTTGGCCAATGAAGTGCCCGAATTTACATACATATTGACGCGCAGTGAAGATGAGGGTGGACCAACATTTACCTGGGAGGAAATATACGGTAATGGCACATATGCCGGTTTATTAGATTCTTGGGGTAATCAAGCTAAACCATGGAGTGAAGCGATCGATATGCCATTTACATTTAATTACTATGGTAATGACTACGATCAATTCTATATTGGTGCCAATGGCGTAATGAGTTTCTCTTATTCTGATGTGGGAGAAGGCTTTGGAGCAAATGGCATGTTCCCTACTCCACTGGAACCTAACAACGTAATTGCTCCAATGTGGGGTTTCATATACCCAACCTGGTATGAAGAAGGTGCTGGAGCCTATTATCACGCCAACAATGAACGAGTGATTATAGAGTGGTACAAGTATATTGATGGTTTTTATATGGCCTATCCTATTTCCTTCCAGGTGATTCTTTACCCTGATGGTAATATTAAGTACCAGTATAATATGGCTGACATACCGGGTGAAGCTTTGACAAACTTCTCAGGTATTGGTTTGGAAAATGAAGATGGTACTGAAGGAATGACTGTAGGCTGGGGCCAGTATGGCATTGTTTCAGATAAAACAGCTTTATTGTTTAGTCCTACCGAGAAACTAATTATTGAACCGGGACAATCAGAGCAAATTGAGGTGATGTTGAGTTCATCAAATATTTATGCTGGTGAGCACAACTTCGATTTTGTACTATACAACAATACACCCGATGCAGGTGAATATTCTATACCGGTTAGCTTAACTGTTACAGGAGAAGCCCAACCAGAATACCCAACAGAAGTAGAATTTGGTGAAGTACAAGCCTATGGCAAGGAGTTTATTCAGGAGTTTGAAATCTCAAACAATGGCAACAAGCCAATGGAGATAACTGATTTCATAACAACTAATATTTCTGCAACTGTTCTTGAGGCCTGGGTACCATCAGCCTTTGGAATTGGAGGTGACACTCAAGTAATGTGGGTAAATGTTAAACAATTACCTGAATTTGATGCTACAATTGGTGGATACAGAAAAATTTATGTACTACCTAACGAAAGTTTGAAATTAAGAGCTAAAATCACACCAACAACGGATGAGGCCATTAATGATAACCTAGGTATTGAAACCGATATTCAAAACATTGGCGATATCAACATTGCTATTACCGCACAACCGGTATTGCCACCAGTTATTGAAATTGAGGATAAAAAGATTGAGGTATTTGCACCAACACATGAATATACTGAAAATTTCAGCTTTAACATTTGTAATCTTAACGGTGATTCAGATTTGGAGTTTGCGATGGATATTCAGTTTATTCGTGATTTACCTATCGTATCGTCAACAGCTGGTGCCAGCACAATGAGTATGGTTAATGCACCAGCTTTGGAAACACTCGATATTGAAAATTCAGTTCAACTAAAGAAAACAAACAGTACTGCTGAAGATTTCAACCGTACATTAAGTCACACAACGGCTGATCAGCCTGAAAAAGCTCTCGGTTATGGTGGTGGAATGATCTTCCATTCAGCAACTCGATTTACGGCTCCGGGAGACGGGTTTAACTTAACTCACGTTCAAACCTGGTACACACCAGGAGAATGGTTGGAATCAAAAATTATAGTTAAAATTCTGACAGGGGGATCCATGATTCAGGAGTGCCAGGAAGTCTACAGACAGGAATTCACACATACGATTGAATCAGCTGATCCACATGGTTCCTACATCACAGTTCAATTGGATGAAGCACAATTATTCTTCCCTGACGAACAATTCTATGTGGTATTCCAATTCCCGGTTGGAGCAGCTTACCCGCAAGGTGTTGCTCATGTTGATGAACCGATAGAAAATCGCTTCATGTTTGGTGAAGGTGAAAACTGGTTTGATATTTCAACCAATGGTTTCCCTGAGTATGGCTGGATGATGAAAGCTTGTGAGGCTGAATTTAAGGTGGCTGTATGGGCTGAGATTAAATCGGAATTAAATGGATCAATTGCTGCTGGTGAAGAATTAGCTATTGACATGCGCTTTGATGCCGCCTATGCCGATTACGGATTAAACAGGGCTGAAATAAGCATTTCATCCAACGATCCACTGAGTCCTAAGGTATTAATCCCTGTTGAATTAAATAAGAATATGGGGCCTCTATTTAATCTGGGCACTGAAACTTATGTATCCGTGAATGAAGGAGAAACACTTTATCTGGACATAATTGCAGAAGACCTGGAAGGCGACAGCTTTACCTTAAAATTGGCGAAAGCCTATGACAAAGTAATGGCCTCATTCGATGATAAAACATTGAAGTTTTCTTTTAATACCGATTTTGAAATGGCCGGAATTTACAGCTATGATATTATTGGTGAAGATGAACATGGCAATCAATCTTCCTTTGTACTTAATGTAGATGTGGTCAATGTCAATCAAGCGCCAATGGTATCCTCATCAATTGAAGACTTAAGAATTACCTTGCCGAACGATAGTGTGGCACATGTAGATCTTTTAAATGTATTCGTTGATCCGGATGAACAAACACTGACTTATCAAATTACAGCCGAATGGCCGGAAGGATTTGAAGTATTCCAATCTAATGATAAAGTCATATTTAGTGCCTCTACCATTGGTACTGTTCCAGTTAACATTAAGGCCATTGATCCTGACGGTGCGGAAGCCGAAACATCTTTTGAGTTAGTTGCAGTTATGCGAACAGGCATTGATGACAACTCTTTTGATCATGAAGTTAAGGTTTACCCAATTCCCGTTGAAGATGAATTAACAATAATCTGGGAAGAGCGATCAAATGACATTGTTCAAATTAGCATTGTTGATGTGAGGGGAACAACGATCATTATGGAAGAAAAATCAGCAGGCATCAACCGAGTGATTAATATGAGTGGCTTAGATGCCGGTGTGTATTTTGTAAATATTACATCAGGAGAAGATACCGTTGTTAAGAAAGTGATAAAGAAATAGTAACGGAAACAGCCGAATTGTGGAGGAAGTTAAAACTTCCTCCCATTTCATTGACTTAAAAAATAATAGTATGAAAACAAAATATAAACAACTCATTTACTCATTATCCATTATCGGTTTAGTTTTACTGTCGGCTTGTGAAAAAGATGAGGAAGTAAAGGATATTATTAAGCCCAACTGCAGCATTGTAAAGCCTACAGATGATGCATTATTTTTCAGGGGAAGTTCCATAATATTTGAAGGTTATTTTACCGACGACATTGAGTTAGGATCTTGCGAATTATTTCTTACCACTTTAAAAGCAACCAAAGGTTGGGATGATCCTTGGACACCGCTTGTAGATCGAATTGAACTAAGTGGTACAAAAGCTGATATTTCAGCTTATCAAGTATTTAAAGACATAATTCCACAAGACATTATGTCGGGTGACTATATCCTTAATATTAAAGTAAGCGACAAGGCCGGAAACTTCAGCATGTATACGGTTAATATATACATAGACTAAGTACATGTTGAATTAAACATTGAATATGGCAGGCTAATGAGCCTGCTGTATTCAATAATACTTAAATCAAATCTTTTTATCCCCCTCACATAGATAGTAAATATGGGTTAAGTGCATTACGCTCTTAGGTTAGCTATGCCATAATCCTTTATTAAGAATCAAAATATTATGAAAAAAATAACACATTTACTGTTATTCTTTTTATGCTGCTCCATTGGACTTATTCATGCCCAAACCAAGCAGATAAAAGGGATTGTTACAGCTAGAGAAGATGGACTAAGCATTCCAGGTGTTTCTGTAATTGTAAAAGGAACAACCATAGGAACAATAACACAAATTAACGGAGCATATACACTTGGTGTTCCAGCCGATGCCAATACACTTGTATTCTCTTTTGTGGGTATGGAAACACAGGAGATTGATATGGATGGTAGAACAGAAATTAATGTTGTACTCGAAACCGAATCCATTGGAATGGATGAAGTAGTTGTAACCGCTTATGGTAGTAAAGGTAAAGTAGGACTAAGGGGAGCCATTAGTACTGTATCGGCTGAAGAGTTGGAACAGGTTCCGGTAGCAACCTTTGATCAAATGCTACAAGGGAAAGCTGCTGGATTGCATATTACAACGGGTTCAGGACAACCAGGATCGGGCAATACAAAAGTTCGGATTCGTGGTAATGGTTCCATCATGGCATCGAATGATCCTTTGTATGTAGTTGATGGAGTTCCTATAGAACCAGGCGTATTTGCCTCATTAAATGCCAATGACTTTGAAAATGTGGCAGTTCTTAAAGATGCCTCTTCAACCGCCATTTATGGATCACGTGCCAGTAACGGTGTTGTATTAATTACAACCAAACGAGGTAAGAAAGGGGATACAAAAGTTAATTATCGCCATCAATCAGGTTTGTCCTTCAAGACACGTGAAAAGTTTGATATGATGAATACAGCTGAGAAGCTGTGGTTTGAAGAGATCGCGCAGAAAGGGCCAGGATGGGAATTCAGCCCATTGAATCCTTTATATTCAACACTAAGTCCTGACGCCAGATCAGCTCAAGATGCAGAACTAGCTCGTTTAAGAGGCATTGACACCAACTGGCAGGATCATATCTTCCGAACCGGAAAAACCATGAGTAACGAGATTAACATGTCTGGTGGTAACGAAAAAACACGTTTCTATCTGTCGTATCAAAATTATTATCAGGAAGGCCTATCCGATCGTTCTGATATAAATAGAAACACCGGGCGTCTAAATCTTGACCATCAAGTATCAGATAAAATTAAACTTGGTGTGATCACATCTATTGGTCAATCAAAAATAAACGCCATTGAAAGTGAGGGAGGCATTGCACTTAACAATCCCTTTGCTGCAGTTTATCTGGCTAACCCATGGGAAAATCCTTATGATGAAAACGGGAATCTTAATCCCGGATCCTATAAATACAATAACCCTTATTTAAGTGAAGAAGAGAATAAGCGTTACGCAGCCTATAATAATACAGGGGCTAACGTTTTGGACCTTATGTCTAACTCAACCCGCAAAAAGGAAGAAACAAAATTTGTTGGAGCATTTAACATTTCATGGGATATCCTTCCTTATCTGACAGCAAAAAGTCAATATGGCATTGACTATCGACATAGTCTCTATGAGCGATGGGTGAGCCCTGATGCCTGGGCTTCAATATCTGCAGGTGAAGGTGATGCACATCGTGATGGTTCTATCTCTGAAGATTTTGAACGCAGGATAGAGAGTACATTTGCCAATACACTTGATTTCAAAAAAATGTTTGGTGATCGTCATTTACTAAGCGCTGTACTAGGAAGTGAATACGTAAAACGTGATTATTTTGGTTTTGGGTATACAGGATATGGATTAGAACCAAAATTACCCGAAACACCAGCCGCTATAACACCGGGTACTGATACCAATGATTATATCGCCAGTGTAAATGGATATAAGGCAGAACGAGCTATGTTCTCATTGTTTTCCTTATTTAATTATACATATAATGAGCGCTATACTTTAAGTGCCAGCTTGCGTCGTGATGGTTCATCAGCTTTTGGAGAGAATAATAAGTACGGTATTTTTTATTCCTTAGGATTAACCTATGACATTACTCGAGAAGAATTTATGGCTTCTCTTGAATGGCTCAACAATCTTAAATTTCGAATTAGTTATGGTACCAATGGTAATCAGGCCGGATTGGGTCATTATGAGCATTTAACCCTTTGGCAGAACTCCAGTTATGCTACTCAACCAGGCTATAGTTTAGCTCAAACAGGTGATCCTAATATTAAATGGGAAGTAGCCAACAAGTTTAATGTAGGTTTTGATTTCAATGTTTTAGCAAATCGTTTAAATGGTACAATTGATTTCTATAATGATATCACTTCTGACCTGTTTATTTCTCAAACTTTCTCAGCCTGGGATGGTGTTATTGGAAATTCTAAAACAACCAATGCAGGTAAAGTACTTAACCGTGGAATTGAACTAATGCTTAACTACGACCTTATTCGAATGAATGACTTAAGATGGTCTATAGGCACTACCTTATCGTACAACAAGAATGAGATCCTCGACCTTGGTCAGGTTAATGAATTTGAATTAGGAACATCAATTGTACGAGAGGGACTTCCCATCGGCACTCACTACCTGGTGAGATGGGCTGGTGTGAATCCTGCCACAGGTGATGCCATGTATTACACGGCTAACGGCGCCATTACCAATAAGTATAGTGCTGATGACAATGTAGCTGATTTTGGAACATCAGAACCTCCTTTCTATGGAGGATTTAATACTTCATTAAGTTATAAAGGCTTTGAATTAAATGCTGATTTTGCTTTTGCAAATGGTTTTTCACGATTCAACAACCAGCGATTTTTTCAGGAAAATCCAAACTTTGCACAGTTTAATCAGTCTACTGCAATGCTTGATGTATGGCGCCAACCAGGCGACTTGACTGAAATTCCAGGAGTTCACTCACAACGTGAATTTTCATCTAAAGATATTGAAGATGCATCTTACCTGCGTTTTAGAAACCTTACTCTGGCTTACAATTTCTCAAAGCCCATACTGAACAGACTCAAAGTTATTAAAGGTTTGCGTCTATATGCTCAGGGACAGAACTTATTTACTTGGACTAAATGGACTGGCTTTGATCCGGAAGACAGTAATAACATTGCGCAATATGAATATCCAACACCACGTACAGTGTCTATTGGATTGGATGTTAACTTCTAACTATCGTATAAAATGAAACAACTTAAAATAAATATACTTAGCAGCATTATAGCTACTGCTTTATTATCCGGTGCTTGCTCGCTGGATCTGGAGCCAATTGATGAAATTAGCGACAACAAAGCCTTTGAGACTGTTGAAGATTTGGAAAAAGGCATGACAGGTGTGATGACAGAATTTGGCAGTCATAATATTGTTGGCATGAGTGATTGGGCCAGCGACGACCTGCGATACTCATTAGCCAATACCGGACAGGGTGTTCAGGTTCATAACTGGACCTATAACTCGTCAACAGGCGATTTGGCAGGAACCTGGAATGAACAGGCCACACTCGTTGACAGGGCCAATAGAATAATGGCTATTGCTGCACGTTTTGATCAGGAAGATAAAACAGTACAGCGAGTTATAGCCGAAACAAAAGTCACTCGCGCCTACGGTCATTTCAACATTGTACGCATGTATTGCAAAAACTATAGTGCCAATGATCCACTTGGGATTCCTTATAAATTCGAATCAGGCATCAGTTCTCCGTCTCGCTTGACACAAGGTGAGGTTTATCAGAACATTATAGCAGATATTAACGCGGCTATTCCAGAATTATCAATTATGCGCGAGGGTAATTATTGGATAACTCAATCAACAGCATATGCACTAAAAGCAAGAGTAGCTCAATATATGCAAGATTGGGATATGGCGATTACTGCAGCAAATGAAGCCATTGATCTGGGAGGCTATCGCTTGGCAACACGCGATGAATATAGGGATGTATGGGACGATGCCATAGCCAATAATGTGGAAGTCATTTTCCGTTTACGTCGCGAAAACTCGGGAATAGGAAATTACTACACAAGAGCCACGAACGGCGATATATTCTTTCATCCTTCCTATGATTTAATGAATCAGTATACTTATGATGATATCAGAGGACTTACATTTTTTGGATTGGATGAAAAAGGTCAGGATGTAGTTACTAAGCATGATGGACGTCCCAATGACAAAACGAATGTTAATGATGTGAAGGTTTTCAGGGTATCTGAATTGGTGTTGATTAAAGCAGAAGCATATGCTCAAAAGGCACAATTAGACAAGGTAGCAGATGAGTTGAATTACTTACGCAATCATCGTTTGGTATCACCTGATGCACTTGAGTTTACAAATCAACAAGAAGCAATTCAGGCGGTGAGAGATGAAAGGAGACGTGAATTAGCTTACGAAGGGCATCGTTTTTATGATCTTAAAAGGTGGGCTTTGGGTATTGAACGTTTAACTGAAGATTCGGAAACAACATCGCGAACTTTGGAAGCTGGTGATTATCGTTTTGTTTTTCCAGTTCCTCAGAGCGAAATCTTTGCCAATAAAAACATGGTTCAGAACGATGGCTACAGCAACTAAAATGCTTTGTTGTGACTCTACCTTTTGTCACTACGTTCATTAAATTAAAATAAATACAATGAAACTAAAAAAGATAATACTACACATTACATACCTGATTTTGATTAGCTCTTTGTTTTCTTGTGGTGAGCAGGATGAGCAACTGTTTAATGATAAAGATGCATTTTTTGCCTTTGAAAACAGCGCCATTGCCAGCAGTGAGAATTCGGAAGATATAATCAGTATTCCATTATACCTTGCAAAAAGTCAAGCTCTTGGTGATGTTCGTTTTGGAGTTGTAACTGAAGGATATGATAATCCCGCGATTGAAGGTGTTGATTATAACTTTATCACAACTGAATACACCGTTTCGTTTAATGGTATGTATCATGCAAGCATTGATATTGAACTCATTAATAATAATGAAATAGATGGAGACAAACGCTTTAAACTGGTTTTAGATTCTAACACCATTGGTGCTTCACACGGCATGGCCAATGGAGATAACTCTGAATTTGAAATCACCATTATTGATGATGAACATCCCCTTGCTCCAATCTTAGGTTCCTATACCTTACATTGGGATTCACCTTGGAATGGCAATGATTTGGAAGAGGAAAATCAAATCTTTTCGGTTGAAGGAAGCTCCACGGAAGTAGATATAGTACTTGGTTATTATCGCGATCATGGCGATTTTGCACAATGCACAAAAGTGCGAGGAGTTGTTGATATGGATGCTTTAACATTGAGCATTGCAGTTGATCAGGAAACCTATAACGATGGAACACATGCGTTAACACTTTATGGCGATGATGAAGAACCTGGTGGCGTGATTACAGAAGGATCGATAATTGCTGATATAGATATTGACAAAGGTGAAATAATTTTCAGGACACCTTTTGCCATTGCCTTTACTGCCGGACCAAATGAAGGTTATTACGAAGATTTATACCTGAATCCTGTTTTAAGAAAGTAGTCTGAGATTGGTGTGTTTATGAAAGTTGAGTTACTTTAAAAGTGACTCAACTTTTTTATATTACAAAAGAAAGAGCACACCTTTGAAATAACTCAATTGGTATGCCCAAACTTATTGGATTTTTATCCTACCCTAGTTATCTTTTTACTGATTATCTCATATGACTTAAAGTTACCGAGAGGACTTACCCGTTAGCAAGCTCCCCTCGATGGTCATGAAATAACTTATGATTGACTCCTGTCGATAGGAAATTCTTTAAATACTTTTGCAATTACACCATTTATTTTCTCCTCGGCCTTTTTATTCTTGCCCTTGAATTCATCCTCTGCTGTCCCAATCCAAATCACCTCATCACTTTCGGTGTCAACCAGTGCAATTTGCAATACTCCTTTTGCGGTTTCATATTGCTGCGTATCGCTATGACTGTTGGCCATTCCATATCCGCCATAACGACCTCTGAAACCAACACCTCCTGAACGATAATAGTTTGTATTAGTTGAATAGTTTCGTTGAATATCCACGTCAAATCCCCATATAATTTCGAGTTCAGCTTCATTGGCGCTAACAAGACCACGCTGACAGGTTTCATTTTCTATGGCTTTTTCAATGCGCTGGCGATTAATTGGATTTACTAATTCCTTACCATCCTCTGTATTAATCTCTTTTAAGGCATAGGTGGTATAGGCACTAAAATTGGCATTACTGGCCTGGTCACTTGTAACTTTCGTTGAAGAACAAGAGGCCAGTAATCCTACCGTTACTATTAAAATTGATAATTTCTTCATGACTTTAATTTTTAATTTATTGATATGTTTCAATACACAGAAACAGCTCTTCTTTGACTTTTAGTTGCTTGAAGAACCGTTTCTCTTACTCACTTTGAAGATTCAAATCTTTAGACTTCTAGGCTGGTGAAACTGTTGGCGGTTGTGCAATTGGATGTTCCACTCCAGGAGCAATTGGCTGAACAGGTCTTTCCGGATTCTGAGGCGTGTAATCATCGTCATTACTACACGATGTCATTCCTAATCCCATTACAAATAATCCTACTGCTAATACTGCTTTTAACTTCTTCATGACTTTTAATTTTACTGTTTGACTTTGTTTTTATTCTGATACAAAGATGCTATGCTTAGCTCTTGTCTTTTATCCCAAGAGGACGTTTTAATAATCCTAAACGACTTATAAAGGTGCAACTACAGGAGGCTGTCCTATTGGATTATCCGGTCCTGGCTGAACGGGCTGTGATGGATTCTGAGGAGTGTAATTATCATCATCGTTACTACACGATGTTAGTCCTAATCCCATTACAAATAAGCCTACTACTAATACTGTTTTTAACTTTTTCATGACTTTTAATTTTACTGTTTGACTTTGTTTTTATTCTGATACAAAGATGCTCTACTTAGCGCTTGTTTTTTATTCCAAAAGGACGTTTTAATAATCCTAAACGACTTATAAAGGTGCAACTACAGGTGGCTGTCCTATTGGATTATCCGGTCCTGGCTGAACGGGCTGAGCTGGATTCTGAGGAGTGTAATCATCATCATTACTACACGATGTTAGTCCTAATCCCATTACAAATAAACTTACTACTAAAACTGTTTTTAACTTTTTCATGACTTTAATTTTACTGTTTGACTTTGTTTTTATTCTGATACAAATATCACCTCTTTGACAGCTCCTTAGAATCCCTTGAAGACATTATGCTAATCCAATGCGACACTTCATATATTTTTTTACCTTAGTAGTAATTAAAGTAGGAATTCGATAATTCACACATTCTTTATGGGAGAAACAAAAGACAAGGTTCATATCATTATTCCTGAAGGGATTGCAAAAAATTACATCAAAGGAATTAAAGATGTTTTAGGTGGAAATGAAACCGAAAATAGTTTGGAAGTTACAACTGGCCCCGTTAAATTATCGCTACGTTATTATTCCATCGAAGGAGTTGAATTTACTTATGTGGAGTTTAACTCTAAAAAACCAATGATTATAACCCGTACTCCAGACAACAACCCTGATTTCATCCATCTTAACATTATAAAAGAAGGTTCTTTTACGCATAGTTATAAAGACACAAATACTGGCATGGGTGGTGAAGCTGGCGGTAATATATTCCTATATAATGGTCTTTTTCCGGTGGAGGGTGAATTTGACGCCAATGTAAATGTAAAATGGATTGGCTTTAAGTTTGACCGAAATAAAATGGGCCCCATATACGATGGGCTCGATAGGGTGCATTCTGAGTTATTTGATTCGGACGGTGGCCTGGCCTATCGAATGGATCTATCAGTTGAAAATGACAAACTCATTTCTGACGTATTTGCCTTTGATAAACTGCCCTATGCTAAAGTACCTCTTATCTCAGCTCGGGCCTTGGAAATATTTACCAATGTAGCCTTGCATTTTAAGCAAGAAGTTGATCAGGATGAATTATCAGGTTTGCACATTGATGACTACAAGCTTATTCATAACGTTCGATTAAAGATCATTAATAATCTTGAAACAGCATTTACCATCGAAGAATTATCAAGCGAGTTTGGTTTAAGTCCTACTAAATTAAAAAAAGACTTTAAGCATTTAATTGGTTCTTCCATATACCAGTTTTATACTAAGGAAAGAATGGAAGAAGCTTATCGAAGGCTTAAAAGTGGAGACTATTCTGTTTCGGAAGTTGGCTATGATATGGGCTATTCGAGCCTATCAAAATTTAGTAGTATGTTTAAAAAAATAAAAGGTATCCTCCCTACAGAAGTGACCCGGGCCAAATAAAAACAAAAGGAGCGACAATATTTTGTCGCTCCTTAAAAAACACATAGACACTTATTTACTTACCTGTTTCCATTGTTTTCTTCACTGTTTCCTGATACTTTATACTCTCAGGTCGTAAGTTTTCAATTCCTTCAAATGGAACACCATGACGAGTAGGTGTAAACGGATATTTCTCATTCATAGCATCGTGACGCTTCTTCATCATATCGAAAGGTCCCCATGCCCATAAAAACTGTGCCATCATACCTCTCATTTCACGCGGATCCTGATACAAATCGTAAAAATCGTTTTTCACCAAACCAGGTCTTCCTCCTATCCAAACACGCTTATATTGTTGTTTAATGGTAGCTGCGTGGTACGGCCCTGTATATACATGGTAATAATCACGTCTACTTTGTCCATCACCATAAAGAAAAACAGCTGTTTGATCAATGCCATCAATAATACGATCTCTAGGAATAAAATCAGTTCCACCACCTAAGCGTGCAAATGTGGTATATAAATCGTGACAGGCAAATATATCACCAACAATTGTTCTGGGTTCAATAACACCATCCCATTGCGCAAAAGCTGCTACTCGAATACCACCCTCGCGGTAATCACCTTTACCTCCATTAAATACTGTCTGATACATTGCTCCAACAACCTCTGTCATAGGACCATTGTCGGCCATTGCAATAACTAATGTATTTTCAGATATGCCCTGAGCCTTCAACTCATCCATTATCTCACCGATATAACGATCCATTGTTTCAATATTTTGGGCAAAGTAAGAGCTGTTGCTGGTTGTTCTATCCTGTCCAGGTAGCAAATCATATACATTTGGCCAGTAGGCTAAGTAAAATGGTTTATCATCATGCGCCTTACGCTTTATATAATCCAAAGCTTTTTCCTGGTGTCTGATATTTATTTCTCTATAATTTTCTAAAGATGGAGGTAAAGTTTCTCTGGCCTTCTCTCCTTTTTTTGCCTCAACATCCATGATCCAACCGTAAGGTCTCCAGGTTTGATCAACTAAATAATCTTTCTCCTGCATATCTTCGCCATAACCAATTGTCATATTAGCATTCTGCCCTTGCTCATGCCAAAAAATAGATGGAAACTGGTTATACATTGAGAAGGTTGCTTCATCAAATCCCTGATTATGCATATAACTTTCTTCAATATCGCCCTGATGCGCTTTCGCTACAAACGCTGTATTATATCCCGCCTCTGATAAAACTTCTGCAATGGTAACTTCTTCGGCCGGCAAACCAGAACCTTCAGGTGGAAAAGCTACAGTGTGCATTCCACTTCTTACAGCTAAACGGCCTGTTAAGCAAGCAGCCCTTGTAGGTGTACATGAAGGTTCAGTATACATTCTTGTAAACGTCATACCTTCCTCTGCCATCTGATTTAAACGAGGAGTTTTATACCCTCTAATATAATTCAACTCCTTTATACCAACTTCACCAAAACTATTATCATCCCACATGATGTGCACAATGTTTGGCTTTTTTCCAAACTTTTTCTCGAGAGCTTCCAATTTTTTATCGATGTCTTCATCTTGTTCGGCCCATTGAACACCGAATTGTTCCAATAAAATTTCTTGTTCGGCATCGTGAATGATTTCTTGCGAAAAAACGCTTGTTGAAAATAAACAAGCAATTGCTAATAATACTACATTTAACTTTTTCATGACTTATTGTTTTTTGTTGTTTGTTAATTATTACACTACAAAGATGTAGCATATTGTACCCCAGCTTTAGACCAAAAAGACTTAGCCTTAGCCCGGAATGACATAGCGAGTATTAAAGGGAGTAATTGAATTGTAATTTTAAAATTTTAAAACGCTCACTTGAAGCATCAAAAAAGGCTGCCTCTATCGAAGCAGCCTTGATGTGTTTATTAATTTAGATACTTAGTCTACAAATGGTAATTCATGGTCCATCACCTCTTTTAGATCGAATGGTAAATCATCCATATTAAATGGTGCATGATACAACTTTTCTGTTTCAGGTCGAACATTTTCGATACCCTGTAAAGGAATTCCTGGTGTTGCATCCGGACGGTTAGGATATTTCTCAATCCATAATAAGTGACGTTCTTTCTGACGTTTAAACATACTCTTGGTATGGAATTGCTGAATCATCTCAGGATTATCTTCTCGAGGATCGGTATACAGATCATAAAACTCAGCTCCTGACAGTCCTGGTTCCGCATTTTTGTAATCCTTTTTAAATCTACCCTTAACACCAGCAGCTAAGTTAGGCCCTTGATAAATCATTACATAATCCCTCCGGCTAAAACCATCTCCATTCATTAGTAAAGATGTTTGATCTACTCCATCAACTACTCTATCGCGAGGGATGTAATCTGTTGCTCCGGCTAAGCGCGCAAAAGTGGTATATAAATCAGTTACGTGTACAATATCACCCACTATCTGACCTTCTTCAATGGTACCGGGCCAAGTTGCTATACATGGAACTCTCACACCACCTTCAGTAAAGTCTCCTTTTCCTCCTGTGTATAATGTTTCCACCATACCTCGTGGTCCATGGTGTGTAAATGGGCCATTGTCAGCCATTACTATTACTAATGTATTTTCAGCAATTCCCAATTCTTCAAGTTCTTCAAGTAATTCACCTACAAAGGCATCAACTTTAACCAATCCTTCTTGCAATACATTTTTATTAGCTGTTAACTTTTCAGGACTTCTGGCATCCGGAATGAAAGAAGTAACGGTTGGCCAGTATGCTGCATAAAATGGTTTCTGTGCTTTAGCATTTTTTCTAACAAACTCCATTGTCCGTTTCTCACACTCCTTATCAATATCCCAGAAGTTAGGTACAGCAGGTGGAGCTCCCCATTCGTAAGTTTTACCGCCTTTAGTTCCTTCTAAAGTCCATACATAACCTATCGGCTTCCATGACTGATCGATATCATAAATATCTTCTCCGTATAATTCAGGATATAAACCTGTGATTACATTATTGGCTTCAGCTTCACGAACCCACATACTTGGCACCTGGTTATAAGGTGTAAAAAATGCTTCATCAAAACCTTGGTTATGCGCATAACTCGACTCAGTATCACCTAAGTGCCATTTGCCATAAAACGCGGTTGAATAGCCGGCTTCTGACAATACTTCTGCAATGGTAACCTCTTCTGCATCAAGTCCAGAGTTTTCAATCGGAAAACTAACGGTATGCATTCCGGTTCTAACAGCATATCTGCCAGTCATGGCATCAGCTCTTGTTGGTGTACAACTTGGCTCAGTATACATACGCATCAGGTTCATTCCATCTTCAGCCATTTGATTCATATTAGGTGTTTCAAAACCCCGTAATTTTTGAATCTCGGGTATACCTACTTCACCTACACCTGTGTCATCCCACATAATGTGAATAATGTTAGGCTTTGTACCATGCTTTTTCTCAAGTGTCTTGAGTTTAGCATCAATGTCATCATCTTCTGTTGCCCAATTATCTCCATGCTGTTTTTTTAATATATAGTGATCTGCATCGTGAATAATGTCTTGAGCAAATAAGCTTGTTGAAAACAGGCTAGCAATTGCTAATAATACTACATTTAACTTTTTCATGACTTATTGTTTTTGTGTTGTTTGTTAATTATTACACTGCAAAGATGTAGCATATGACATCGCCTGTTTATTCCAAAAAGACTTAGCATTAGCCCAAAAAGAAATAGATGCAAAAAATGAGATGAATTCAGGAGTTTTATGCTAAAAAAAGACAACAATGCTTTATGCATTTTAATATCTCGGGCTTTGGTATTAGATTTGCCCAATAGTTTTTGAGAGCCATATTATATGGTTTATAATTCGCAAGTCGGCTTTCAAATTAAAGATTGAACAACAAGGCAGAATAAGAAATGGGATTACTATCGGCACTATTTAAAAAAGAACCAAAACGTCTTACACTCGATACCAAAATAAAATACAATTGTCCATCAGTTACTATTGTATACGGTACTAAAACAGGTAATGCTCAATTAGTAGCGCAACAAACTCAAAAATCGTTTGAACAGAGTGGAATAGATTCCGAATGTTTTAATATTGCGAAATACCCATTGGCACGAGTTTTCTCTGAAAACCTACTCCTTATAGTGATGAGTACTGATGGAGAAGGTGAAGTTCCGCCAAACACCAGAAAATTTCTGTCGCAATTAAAGCATAATGAATTCCCACCATTAAATAAGCTCAATTATTCCATTTGTGCCTTAGGTGATTCCAGCTATGAGTATTTTTGTGGTGCAGGGCAGTTGATCGAAGAAAGATTAATTGAGTTGGGTGCAGTAGCTGCTGTTCCTCGTATCAATTGTGATCTTGACTTTAAAGATTCCGCCTTGGATTGGATTAAACAAGTATTCGGCTATATCCGTGGTGAACTTGAGCAAAACACTGGTAACCTAGATGAAAGCATTTCCATTGACGTTCCTGACTTAAAAAACTCAACTCTGCTAAAACGAATTCAGTTGAGCAAAGGTCATCAGGATAAAGCAAGCTACCATATTGTTTTAGATAATAGTAAAACCAATATACCTTATAAAGGTGGGGACTGTATTGAAATTATTCCTGAAAACCCAGACAAATTAGTAGAAGCCTTAGTTGAAAAGCTAGGAATTGATACACAAACTACAATTAATGGAAGCGGGAAAGGCATTATTCAATTACTGACTTATAATTATGAATTAACAAAGCTGACTCGAAATCTGGTTAAAGCCTATCAATTGGCTACTTCAAACGAGGCTTTATTGGCTTTAATTTCTGATAAGGAAAAACTAAAGACCTATGCCGATAATGCTGATGTATTGGATTTAATAAGTGATTATCCGGGTGCTATGTCAGGTGAAGATTTCATTAAACTTCTCAGACCAATGCATTCGCGCTATTACTCTATTTCATCAAGTTATGATGTTCATCCGGATGAAATCCATTTGTGCATTAAAACGGTTCGTTTCGAAGCTGCAGAGCGTCAATATGAAGGTGCTGCATCTGTTTTTATGAATGAAGGATTAAAAGAAGGAGCAAGCATACCATTTAATCATGTTCCTAATCAATCCTTTCACCTTATTGATGATTCCCAAAAACCCGTCATCCTAATTGGTGTAGGAACAGGTATTGCTCCATATCGGTCATTTTTACAGGATCGAAAAGCTCATCAATCCCTTGGCAAGACCTGGCTGATTTGGGGTGATAAAAAGCAAGCCGAAGATTATATTTATGAAGATGAATTAAAGGCCTATAAAGACGATGGTACCTTACATCGTCTGGATGTTTGTTTTTCACGTGATCAGCAGGAAAAGATATATGTGCAAAATTTGATTGAGGAAAATAAAACGGAAATCTTTAATTGGATTGAAAATGGTGCTCACTTATACCTATGTGGACATACTCATATGGGACATGGAGTAAGAAACACCCTGGCCTCGCTCCTAATAGAATTTAAAAACTTAAGTCTTGAAGAAGCCAATGCCCAGATTGTAAACATGCAGGAAAATGGTATTCTACATGAGGATTTGTACTAAGGCCTCACTTTAACATTAAGTATTAACTAATCTTTCATTCTATAGTCCTCTTTTCTAACTATTCTCAATTCTATGCCATAGAAGACTGTTATACTGGTTTCGTGACATCCACTATCAAGAAATTATAGTCGGCCGCTAAGTAGGTGCCTTTGTTTGGTACAGGGCTATTGCAATGCGATTACTTCAATGCATTTATTATTATTTTCCATCTATAAAGATTATCCTGATTTTTATACGACATTAAAGGTTTTTGTTAAATAAGAACTTTCTTATTTATTGTTCCACTCCACAATTTCTATCCTTCGTCGAGAGCGTCCATTTAATAACTATTTAAGCAAAGTATAGCCAAAAGCACCTATTTGCTTTACACCTTAGTGGTATTATGAGTAGTTAACTTTGCATTATTCATCAACATGTCATAGCTTCGAGTATAGATCGAAAGGCAGTAAATATCAAACTGCTTTTATTGGAATAAATAAATTTAACATATTAGAAACCTATATGAATTATTTAGCATGAAATTACTTAAACTTAAAACAGGCTTTTTAGCTCTATTTATTGTTGGAGTTATGGTGTTATCAGGATGTAAATCCGATAAACAGGAAAAGAAAGAAGTTATCAGACCGGTAAAAACTGTTGTTGTTGGCGATCTCAAACAATTAATAAACACAGAATTCCCTGGTGTAACAGAGGAATTACAGTCTGTTGATTTGGCTTTTCGCATTGGAGGTCCTTTAGTTTACCTTAATGCAATCGAAGGTATGCAGGTTAAAAAGGGGCAGATAATTGCCGAGGTTGACTCCAGAGATTTTAGAGTTGATTTGACCGCAAAGGAAGCTCGCTATATTCAAACGCGTGCAGAAAAAGATCGTTACCAACGCTTATTAGCAAGGAAGTCAGTATCTCAGAACGAGTACGATCATAGACTGGCTGCATACCTTGAGGCAAAATCTGCTTATGATGCTGCTAAAAATGCAATTGTGGATACTAAACTGAAAGCACCTTTTAACGCTTTTATTGATCAGAAGTTAGTTGAGAATTTCGAAAGAGTTCGTGTTGGACAAAC
The DNA here is from genome assembly GCA_947503525.1 of uncultured Carboxylicivirga sp. GTDB lineage: Bacteria > Bacteroidota > Bacteroidia > Bacteroidales > Marinilabiliaceae > Carboxylicivirga. Next base: position 426,252 of record CANNEA010000004.1, read on the forward strand.
CATAGTTTCCTTGCTCGACTTATCAGCTATTGAGATTAAATTTACTATTCCTGAATTGTTGGCGGTACAGTTTAGAAAGTTCAAGGATTTTACCGTTTACTTTGATGTATATAAGGATGTACCGTTCAAAGCCAGTTTCAAAGAGATTGGAAAGAAATCCGAAAGTAGTGCAGGTATCCCAATTACTCTTGTTTTAGATCATAAATCAACTGCCAGCTCGCAGTATAAGATTATTCCGGGTGTTTCTTGTAGGGTTAAAGTAAACATTGAGGATGACGAACAAGACGTAGATGCTGAAGCTGCAATTTCTGTTCCGGTAACTGCTGTTATCGAAGAGAATGCTGGCGATCGTAAATTCGTTTTTGTAGTTGACCAGTCTTCCAAGACTGTTTCGAAACGCGAAGTAAAAGTTGGTACAATGGTGTCTTCTAATTTAATTTGGATAACCAGTGGACTTAATCGTGGAGAAACTCTGGTAACTGCTGGAGCAGCACGTTTACATGATGGACAAAAAATTAAATTCTTGAATTAATTCAAAACTGATACTTATGAATATTCCAAAATATGCACTAGAGCATAAAAAGGTAGTTCACCTTTTACTGGCCTTAATTCTGGTGGCAGGTATCAGCGCCTTTTTTACGCTTGGTAAAAAGGAAGATGCTCCCTTTATTATAAAAACGGCGGTATTAGCAACCTCATATCCAGGTGCTACTCCGGAAGAAGTTGAAGAATTAATAACCGAGGTAATTGAACGTGAAGTTCAGGCTGCTCCGGGAGTTGATTATATTAGATCCGAATCTTATTATGGATTCTCTAAAATCTTTGTTGATCTTTATCAACACTATGCCAATGAGGACATGCCTCAATTATGGGATGAGTTGCGTCGTAAAGTAAAAAATGCGCAAGCGAAGTTACCTCCAGGGGCCTCTGAAATAAGCATCAATGATGATTTTGGTGATGTTTATGGTTTATATTTTGCGGTTACCTCAGATGAAGGTTATTCTTACTCTGAATTAAGAGATTATACTAACCTGGTTAAGACTCAGCTGGTTCCAATTGTTGGTGTCGCGAAAGTTAGTTTATTTGGAGAACAACAAGAGGTTGTGAACCTGGAGATATCTTCCGAAAAACTGTCTAATCTGGGGATTCATCCTGCTCAGATAACATCTGCATTGCAAAAGCAAAACAGCTTGGTTAATACAGGAGACTTGCTATTAGATAATATTCAGATAAAAATTAAGGCTGAAGGAGACTTTAGAAGTATTGATGATATCAAAAATGTTATTGTTCAAACCAGTAATGGAAAACAATTTAGATTAGGTGATATTGCTACCATTACCAAAGGGTATCAGGACCCACCAAATTCAATGATGCGCATGAATGGTCTACCGGCCATTGGAATGGGTATATCCACGCCACTCGATGCCAATGTTGTTGAAGTGGGTGGTCTGGTACAGAAAAAACTTGAAGAGGTAAGTCAATTGTTACCTGTGGGAATTGAGATTCAAGGAATATACTTTGAAGATAAAATCGCTGATCAGGCGAATAATGAGTTTATTATAAATCTTATTATTTCTGTATCCATCGTTGTATTAATCATCCTTTTGGCAATGGGTACCAGAGCCGGAGTTTTGATTGGAACGAGTTTGGTATTTAGTATTTTAGGCACAATGGTTATAATGATGCCAATCGGTTTGGCATTGCACCGTACATCATTAGCTGCATTTATTATTGCAATGGGAATGCTGGTGGATAATGCCATTGTGGTCACCGATAATGCCATGATAAATATCAAAAAAGGCATACCTAAGAAAAAAGCCCTTATTGATGCTGCGCTTGTACCCCAATGGGGATTATTCGGGGCAACCATTATAGCAATTGGCTCTTTCTTACCATTGTACCTGGCTCCAGCTAATGCAGCAGAAATTATCAAACCTCTGTTTGTGGTTCTTGCCATCTCATTGTTCTTAAGTTGGATTTTTGCTTTAATTCAAACAACTGTTTATGGTGAATTTTTGTTGAAATCATCAACAGGTGATGAAGGCGATCCATATGACACACCATTTTACAGGAAGTTTCATACATTTATTGTAAAGGTTATTGATGCCAAATATCTAACGATAGGTATTGTCGTGGTACTATTTATTGTATCATTAATCGCATTTGGAAATGTAAAACAAAGTTTCTTTCCGGCCATCAATAAACCATATTTTAAGGTAGATCTATGGGAACCCGAAGGAACCAATATCTATAAGACAGAAAGGGATGTAGTTAAGATTGAGGAATATCTTTTAGCACATGAGAATGTAAAGAATGTTTCTATTACGATTGGTCAATCGCCAATACGTTACTACCTGGCTTCAGCTAGTTTTGGTCCAAAATCTAATTTCGCTAATTTCCTTATCGAAACTTACGATTCGGATCAGGCAGTGCCACTTCTTGAAGAATTAGAGGAATACATACTTGGTAACTTCCCTGATGTAATGCCTGTTATGCAACGCTTTATGGTATCCCCTGTACCGGATGCCGGTTTAGAGGCCACTTTTACTGGTCCTGATCCGGAAGTATTACGTGATTTGACAGAACAAGCCAAGGCTATAATGCGGGCAGAACCAAAATCTGACAATGTGCGTGATAGCTGGGGTGAAAAGGTACTGGTTATAGAACCTCACTTCTCTCAAGCCAAGGGACAATTACTAGGTGTAAGCAAGGAAGGAATGGCATCGTCATTAAAAATGCTGGCCAATGGTATTCCTGTAGGTAATTATCGCGAAGGCGATAAGTTTATGCCAATATTGTTACTAAATAGTGAACGTAAAAATTTAAACTTTAATAATGCGGGTTCTTATCCAGTGTTTAGTGTAACTGGCGAGGCGGTAGCGCTTAATCAGGTTACCGAAGGACACACATTGGATTGGCGTAACGGAGTTATTCGAAGGTATAATCGCGAGAGGGCCTTAGCTGCACAGTGTGATCCAATAAGAGGGGTAGAAACTCCTGAATTAGAAGCCATAATATTCCCTCAAATAGAACAGATTGAGTTACCTCCTGGCTATGGATTACGCTACCAGGGTATAAAGTTCTATCAGGATGTAACAAGTCAGGCCATTGCTAAGAATATGCCTTTGACGCTTATTATATTTATATTCATACTAACAATCTTATTCAACGACTATAAGAAACCGACAATTATTCTGCTTTCTGTGCCGTTGATGATTATCGGTATTGTACTGGCTCTGATTGTAACCGGAGCACCATTTGGATTCTTTGCTGCATTAGGATTGCTAGGATTAGTAGGAATGGTGATAAAGAATGCCATTGTACTCATTGATCAAATTGGCCTTGAGGAGGAAGCCGGCAAAGATTCATATACAGCAGTGATTCATGCCACGCGATCAAGGGTTATTCCGGTATCAATGGCAGCCGGTACTACAATTTTAGGAATGTTACCATTACTACCCGATCCTATGTTTGGTGGTATGGCAGCTACAATAATGGGAGGATTGCTAGCGGCAACGCTTTTAACCATTATCGTTATTCCTGTTTTATACGTGATATTTTATAAGCTTCGCAAACCTGAAACTAATGAAAATGAGAAATAATATTATAATACTTGTTTTACTATTGGCTGTATTCACAGCCAATGGTCAAACATCCTTAAATTTAGACCAGTGCAAGGAGCACGCTTTAAAGTACAATCCTACACTGAAACAAAACCTTAAACAGGTTGAAGCTGCAGAAGAAAATATTGATGCAGCTCAAAAGGATTTTTATCCTACCGTCGACATTGGAGGTGATGCCAATTATTGGCAGAACCCATTAACAATCACATCAGGTAGAGTTACAAATGAGGCCAATCAAAGTTCTTACTCATTAAGTGCTCCTATTATACAAAATGTATATAGCGGTGGGAATGTGCGAAAAAACAAAGAACTGGCTGAACAGCAGTTAAACATCTCGGTTAATTATAAAGAATCATATGAAGATTTCTTAATGGTACAAACCGAAATTGCGTTTTGGAAAGGCATATACAATGCTGGCCTTAACGATCTTTCTCAAGCCTATAGTGATGCAATCGATGGTCTGGTAAGTGTTGTCAGAGATAAAGTTGAAGCTGAAGTTATTAGTCGTAATGATTTACTTCTGCTTGAAGTTCGACAGAATGAAGCGAGTCTGTTTGAGATGATTACTCACAATGATTATGAGTTAGCCATCATGGATTTAAATCGCTTAATTGGTTTTCCTATGGATAGTTTAGTTACCCTTACAGGAGATTTAACTAACACCCAAACACAAGTAAAGTATATATCAGCAAGTCAAGCTGTAGTCAATCGTCCTGAATACAAAGCACAAGAATTTGCGGTTGATGCTCAATTAACTAAAGCTGGTTTAACCAAGGCCGCATATATGCCAAATCTTTATGTAGGGGTTAATCCTATTTGGGGTGCACCTAATACTAATTTCGGTTCTAGTTCGCCTAACTATAACACCGCATTTTTTGCAGGCGTTAATATTCCGATTGTACGTTGGGGTAAAAAATCAGATGAAGTAAAAAGAGAAAAGTTAAAGGCTGAGGCTTCTCGATTTGAATTGCAAGAGTTAAGCGATCAATTATCATTAGAATTAAACACTTCAGACTATCAACTTCAGCAAGCTGCTGAGCGAGTTGATTTAACTGCTAATTCCTTAACTAAGGCTGAGGAAAATTTATCTATAATGACTGATCGTTATTTAGAAGGATTAACTTCCATTCTTGAAGTATTAGACGCACAGTTATACTGGCAACGTTCATATAAGGACTTACTAGATGCTCAGTTATATTACAAGAATGCACTTGTGGTTTATAAACGAGCTTCGGGTCAGTTGTAAAAACTCTTTTTAAGAAATATATAATCAAGGTCGCATTAATATGCGACCTTTTTTTGATCTTAATTCAGAAAATTAATAACTGCTTTAATAGTTAACACCAGCAAACCAATACTCTTTAAGCTATAATTCAACTATAATTAATTAACTACTTTATAATGTGGATGGAGTTAAAACAAAGTGTGACTATGAATGAATCTGCTTACCGTGAAAAATGGTAAAATGAAATGAATGGGCAAGCAAAAATACCTGATTAAAACATGGATTGTTATTCGGAGTTTAATCAAGATGGTAGGTGGGCATGTCTTTATTAAACTCTTATATGAGAAATAGTAATAAGGCACTTAATGCATTTCACTTAGCTTTACTAATGATTGCACCTTTATTCTAACCAATAAATAGTTTATTAGTTTGGAAGGTTTATGACAAAGCATCCCAAAAACTAATTCATTCTTAATGATCTGTAGAATTTTTATTTCGTAGCTAAGAAATAGTTCATTAGAAGGCTTCAGTCATATTAAAATATACCAAAGTATGACCATCGTTAGGACTATGTCCTACATCAATTCTAAAATTCATTCTTGGTTGAACCTCAATTCGGAGTCCCGCTCCAAAATTAGGTAATACAGCTTCTATATGTCCTATATCAGGGCCCATCATTCCAAAGCCACCCCACGCGGCAAATCCTAAACGATTATGCATCCTTCCCCAAAAATTTTCTTTGTCAGAATTAAACATGTGTCGATATTCTGCAATGGCAAAGTGCGTAGATTTATCTCGATATTGACCTAGATAGTAACCTCGAAGATCAAAGGGTGAACCAACCATTTGCATGCGGGTAATAGGAACTTCTCCAAAGCTATTTTTGGATTGTGCAGTCCAGGCTAAAGATCGCCTTTTTCCTAAAAACTTTAATAAGGTATACTGACGGTATTCAACACTCGCTACGCCATAATCCGAATCACCTCCCAATGCCGAAGAAAAGAAACTCCCTTTGAATTCAAACATTAAACCACTATAGGCATTTGCCGGAATATCACGAGTATCGTATGAAAGTGCCACGCCTACGCCGGTATTGAGTGAAATATATCCATCTTCAGTTCCACCTTGAGCAATATAATCCGGGTCGCTTTGAACTCCAACACTCGGATTTTTCATATAGTCTCGTGATAAATCCATAAGTGGACCGGTAAAGAAATTAGACTCTCCTAAACGGAAAAGAAAAATAGGATTGATTTGCCAATTACTTGCTCTGTATTGAGTCGTTTCTTCACCCCGTTCAATTTCCTTATTTGTATCATAGCCAATTCCATAATAGTTATCTAAGGTATTCTTAACGATAACTTGTCCGAAAATCCGAAATTTATCTTCATTAAAGAAAAACTGCGGACGACTTATTAGATTAAAACCTCCTTCGAACATCAAGGCAAATCCTACAGGTACCACTGACCTTTGAATTAAAGAATCCTCCTTATTCGTTTTAAAAGTCATCAAGGCACTACCTCCAATTAATAATCCAAAATCAGGAGTATAACCGGGCCCCCCAAGTATACTAACTCGAAAATTTTTACTTTGTCTTTTAAGCTTCCTTGCCTCCTTTTTACTTAGTTCTTGCGTTGTATCATTTTCTTGCACAAATGCTTCAGATGCTGATAAGTGACTTAGTAATACAAAAAGCGATATCAGAATTACATTTATTCGAATCATATCATTATCGTTTTGTAATAAACGTCGGAGCGCTTATTACTTTAAATATTTTCTTACTCTAAATGATTAATAATAAAACATACTCTTTGTATGATAGTTTTAAGATCAATTGATTTTTCAGTAGAGAATAGTACTTAAGTGTTAGTCTTCTTTTTAAACACTACTTATTCTCTTCAATCCAAATCTGCAAACCAACTACCAATCATTCCTCTCTTACTGGGTTCTACTAACTAGGCTCATCAAATAATGCGATACTCACATGTATCCCATCCGCTTTGACACACAATAGACTCCTCCTCCATCCATGGCCGCCACACAACGATTACAAGCATCACATACCTCATCAACCAATTCATTATTGTACATCTTTTTAACAAATTCATTATCATGTATTAGAGCCCTACCTACCTGAACAAAATCAAATCCACTTTCAATAACTTTAGTGATTTCTTGAGTTGTTGTAACGCCACCAATGTAAATAAGTGGTATATCAACCACTCTTTTCACTTCTTTTGTCTGACTAAAATGAAATAGTGGCATATACTTATATTCTTTAACCATTATTTTTCCAAACAAAGTCAGACCTAACTTGATTAGAAGGTTTACTTGATTAGCCACCATTTCTTTAACCGGCACATGCCCTCGCAACATCATAAATGGTGTTTTTGAGGTAAATCCACTACTAGGAACAAGTGCTGATGCCCCAGCCCGTTCAAAGGCTTTTGCTACCTCTATAGCCTCTTCAAGATTAAGTCCACTTTTGACCCCATCCGTTAGATTCATCTTAACTAAAATCGGAACATCAGGACCTATCTTATTTCGTATTTGCCTCAGCACTTCACAAGGAAAACGCATTCTATTCTCAATAGAACCTCCATATTCATCCCTTCGTTTATTAGTATAAGGCGATATAAACTGCGAAAGCAAATATCCATGACCGGCATGAATTTCAAGTGCATCAAATCCTGATTTTACAGCTATTTCTGCAGCTTGGACAAAATCTCTGATTTTATCATTAATATCCTTTTTACTCATTTTCCGACAAATGGAAAAGCGAAAAAGATTAAATTTAACCGAAGCCCCCATCGGACGCTTCTTAATAACCTTTTTACTGGCAAAGTAGCCGCAATGCCCCAATTGTATTGAAGCATAACAATCTTCATCATGAACACTCCTCGTCAATGCTTTCAATTCAGGAATCAGACTTTTTTTTATGTGCATCTCATGCCCATAGGCCAAACCATCAGCACTGACTGAACAATAGGCAACAGTTGTCATTGCAACACCACCTTTAGCCATATCACTATGATGTTTAACTAAGGCTTCAGTCACCCTCCCATCCTGCGACATGCCTTCAAAACATCCAGCTTTAATTATCCTATTTTTTAAAATAAGATGGCCGAGTTTTGCCTTTGACAGAGCCTTTTGTGATGGATTCATTTGATCTTATTTTAATGATGAATTTTCTTCTTGCAATGCAAGTTCACCATATTGTCTTCTTTTTCTTATTCCCCATACAAGCGTAACCGGTATAATAGTTAATGTGGGAAGTGTTGATTCAAAAGGTTTTGCTGTGCCTTTAAGCATGTGGATATTATAGGTTAAAAATAAGGTAATTAGCGATGGAACCGCTGCTGAAAGAACGATTGCCCAAAGCTTAGATTTTATTCGGGTTGCTATATATTCACATAACTTCATAAATGAACCGCCCAAAAAGAAAGTGTAAACAGCCTGTTTACCGGCTGCTACAAAAGCATTATCGGCATGAACTGAGGCATTGTAATTAATTCGATAAACCACAAGCCCCATAACAAGCGCACCCGCAAGCCCCATCTTAAAATCAATAAATTGACTGAACTTATTCGTTATTCGTTTTATCATAATGGAACAAATCTCAAAAAATATAAAACCACTTGTCTACTTAGATTGCTTAAAGCAATGAAGATACACATTATTAATATATCCTTTTGTAACCCTTATTGGTTATTGAACGACGAAGTTTTAAGTCGTAAATTGACAAAAATTAATTAAAGCCATTTTAATTTGGTCAGGTATGAAAAAAACACTTCTGATTCTTTTTATTATTACATCTTTTAATACAAAAGCTCAGCGCGTTAGCCCATTTCAGTCAGGATCATACTATCCTTCCATCTTAAGTTTAAGAGATTATGCGGCACCTCCTCCCGGGCTTATTTTTGCCGATTACAACCTTTGGTTTAATTCCGGAAGTATATACGATAAGGACGGAAATAAAGTTGAACTTGGTAATTCATTTGAAAACTCTCCATTGGATGAAATTTCTGTTGATCCGAATATTTCAAGTTACACCAATATGTTTTTGATCTATTATGTTTCAAGGTTTAAAATATTTGGCGCAAGATATATGGCTTCGGTAAGTCCAATGTACCTTTCTATGAAATACGATGTAAAAGTAGAATACAATGGAAATACACAAACAGAATCCAATAAAATTTCCGGCTTAGGTGATTTGGCACTAATGCCTGTTGGCTTAAGTTGGGCCAGTCAAAAAATGGATTATAGTTTTTTATATACAATGTATATTCCAACCGGCAGATATACCACTGGTGCTGATGATAATTTGGGAACAGGCTATTGGACGCATCAACTGCAAACTCCAGTTTATTTTTATGCCATGCAACAAGCTACGGCCTTAGCAGTAATACCAACGATAGAGTTTAGTGGCCAAATAAAGGATGCGGATGTTAACCCTGGTAATCGCTTCTCTCTGGAGTATGGAATAAGTCAATATTTATCTGATCAACTGGAAGTGGAATTAATGAATGGACATAATTGGCAGATAACGGATGATAAAGGTTCGGATGAATGCTGGGCCAATAATTATGATAGCAAGAATACATTTAGCACAGGAATAAATTATTGGATAATTGATAAACTTCAACTTCGAGGAAAGTTCCTTCAGGACTACGGTGTAAAACAAAGGTTTAAAAACCAAATTTGGCATTTTAGCCTGTTATATGTTCCTGGTCTATTATCAGAAAAAGAGAAAAACTAAAATAAAACTCGTGATATAAACCAATACTTATTACAGCTGTATTGGTAGCAACACCTTATTAAATGACACATCAAATACAGTCTCCTAATTTATAAACACACATATATAATACTAAAATAACTATGAAAACAATAATGATAAATAAAAAATGGATTGGCCTAATTTTCTTCTTACTTCTATTAGGCTCCAATCACTCGGTAGGACAAAGCATTGAATTAGACAAAAAGCTTGGAGCCGAAAATGCAGAAATGGTTAAGATATTTTTTGGTCTATATCAGGATGAAGAAATGACTAATTACGTGAAAGAAATTGGGGAACGTCTTGTCGCAAAATTGGATAAGAATCCCTTTGAATTTCAATTTCACATTGCGGATGATCCTCTGCCAAACGCCTTTGCCTTACCCGGTGGCTACATTTATGTGACGCGTGGCATTTTATCTCTTGCAAAAACCGAAGATGAATTGGCCTGCGTAATGGCTCACGAAATAATACATGTCACAGAGCGTCATTCGATAAAACAAATGCGAAGCAGTATAATACCAAGTTTGCTTGAAGTACCAGGGGCGATTGTAGGAACTGTAGTTAGTGATGATTTAGGTTCGCTTATCAATTCTCCAATTAATACCACCAGCAGTTTGTTTTTATCCTCATATAGCCGTAAACATGAAACCGAATCGGATACCAAGGGTATTGAGCTAGCCAGTAAAGCAGGATATGATCCTACTGCCATGGGTGATATTCTTGCGAGACTTTCAGATGCTGTTGAAGTTTTAACCAATGAAAAAGAGAAAAAAAGCTACTTTGATGATCATCCATATACTCCAAACCGAGTAAAGAAAATAAATAAGGTATCAACTGGTTTAGCCTGGGATGAAAGCCCTAAACTCTCAGATTCCTTTCCAATGCCCTTTGATGGGATGATTTTTGGTGCTAACCCCAAAAAAGGGATCTTTAAAGGTCAAACTTTTCTCCATCCTGATCTTGGCTTCACCATTACATTTCCTGACGGATGGCATACATCAAATCAGCCAACTTCGGTTAATGCCATTCATGAAGATCGACGGGCTGGAATGTTTCTTGGATTGGAAGCCCCAGGCAAGGCTCCAGAGGAATATGCCAAAGCATTTGAGAATGAAATTAGAAAACAGCATAAAGCTAGTCCTTATCGCTCTGAATCAAGAGTTGTGAATAGTCACGAAGGCTATATCGTTTCGATGGAAGATAATACAGGAAACGAAACCATGTATATTCATATTTTATGGGTTAAGGTTGATGGACTCATTTTTAAGTTAATTGGTTTTGCTCCAAGAACTCTTGAATCTGAATTAAAAGAATCCGCATTAAGTTTGCGCACGCTTACATCCAGCGAAAGAAAGAACGTTGAAATGCGAACAATGAAAATTGTAAGAGCTAAAGAAAATGAAACCGTAAAAGAACTGATCGCACGAAGCAATAATGTATTAAAAATTGATGTAGTTAATGTAATTAATGATTTAGAGAAAGATGCCAAACTAAAAGAAAATGAAGCAATCAAAATTGCAGTCAATGAATTATATTCAAACAATTAATTAAATTTAAGTCAATTTTAATTTCAAAGTATACTTTTTCATGAACCAGGACTCTTTAATCCCTAAAGCCACAGCGTCTTCAATTTTTCATGCTTTAGGTATTTGCGCACTAATTATTGCAGGGCTTATGTTTCTGGAAGGTATACTTAAACCTATTATAATTGCTTTTTTTGCAACATTTATTTTATCCCAAATCAAGCTTTTAATTCAGAAGATTAAAATTAGAGGAAAGCAAATTCCTTCCGGATTAAGCAGCATATTAGCCTTATTACTTATAAGTGCATTAATTGTGGCCATTTCTGAAATTCTTATGGTGAACATTGAAGGTATAACAAAACAATTACCTGGTGACATAGATAATTTGCGTGCCAAAATATCAAATTCCAATGCCGTTTTATTGGATGCAAAATATTCAAGGCATATTCAGGACTGGGTCTTTGGTCTTAATTATACGGAAATAATAAGGTCATTATTAAGTTCTTTCTCAAATGTAATTGCAACTTCTGCAATTGTAGTTGTTTATGTCATCTTCTTCCTATTGGAGGGGTCAAGACATAAGCTTAAAATTGAGAAACTATTTCCAGGCAAAGGAAAAAAATACAATCGATTTCAAGCCAACATAAGCAGTATTGCTAATTCTATTCGCTCTTACATCTGGTCAAAAACACTAATTAGTTTATTTACCGGAGGTATAAGTTTTGTCATTCTATTAATTATGAATGTTGATTACGCCTTTTTATGGTCGTTTTTAATATTTGTCTTTAACTTCATACCATATATCGGTCCATTAATTTCATCCTTGCTTCCTGCTATTTTTGCCATGTTAACTAAGGCCGATGTCATGCAACTCCTATATGTATTTGCAGCTATGGAAGGGGTGCAAATAGTTTTGGGCAATTTCATAGAACCTAAAATAATGGGCAAAGGATCCAACATGGGACCTGTTGCTGTTATTGTTGCTTTAGCGTTTTGGGGAATGGTTTGGGATATTACCGGAATGCTCTTAGCGGTGCCAATAACCTCTTTGATTGTAATAATAGCCAGTCAATATTCGTCAACTCGTTTTATTGCTGTTTTATTATCAGAAAAAGGAGATATTGAAGAGTTTAAGGATTAACTTGTAGAGGTATTTATATAAAACCAAACTGTATTTTAATGATTAAAAAATCGGTGCTAATTAGCGAAGCGAAAGAAGTATTCTCCATTTCGCTTTTCTTTTTTATTTGTTTCTCACTTTTTGTAATACTAAAAAAACTATTTCTCGCAGAATATCAGATAGAATATTATGGATTCTTAACCGCTGCTTTTGGAGGATTAGTGTTGGGTAAAGTGGTACTTATTTTCGACAAGCTAAAATTAACTAAGCAATTAGACCATTTGGCCTGCATCTACAGGGTGTTTTTCCGCAGTTTTATTTACTTATTCGGATATATATCTTTCACGTTTTTGGAACATGCTGTTTTGGGATTATTCCACTCTCAAAGAATATGGATATCCTGTGTGCACAATGCAGAAAATCTCACTTCCATTCAAGGTCTGATCAGTTTGGCTCTTCTATTTATAACCTTTCTTATTTTTAACTTTTTTTGGGTGATAAGATCTTATTTGGGTCCCAAAACCTTAACGGCCTTATTCTTTAAGAAAGGGTTCATTAATAATAACAAAATGTAGTTCATCCCCTATTATAGCTTAGTGAAAACAAATTAAAAGGAATAATGGGCGAAGAACACTATTCCAGAAAGGTGGTAAGCAATATCTCCATCAAATCCTAAACCTAAGCCAGCATCTTTATCTCTTGCTTTTACATCAATATTAAAGCTATTATAGCCAAGTCCAAGTCCAAAATTATTTAAGATATAATACTCAAGCAAAAGATTAATATCAATCATATTGCCCTTGTATGAATCAAGTTCGAGGTAAAAGAAATTCATATCATTTTTCAGCATCCATTTTTTGGTTAGATACACACTACTCCCAACACCAATAACCGGTAATGGAGCAACCAGATCTGCCAATTGCTTTTCGTCAAACTCAATTACCCTTCTTTCCACTTTTAGATCCATTGGCATAATATATAAGCCTCCAGCCAAATATAAATCTAAACGTTCATCATGAATTAAACTATATCGATAGGAGAGTTTACTCACGTTTAAGGCAAACCGTGTACTTAAACTTGAACCTGCCGGATAATAATTATCTCCAATTTCTAAATCATTTTCCAAGATTTTAGTTGCAGTACGAGTTAACTGAAAAACTGACAGATGCAGTGCATGTCTGTTTGTTTGAGAAAACCGATAATTAAAAGTGAACATTCCGGTTATAGAAGTAGTATTCAAACCCAAAGCATCCTCCACGTCAACATCAACCCCAATACCTGAACCTGATCTATTTAATCGTAAGCTACTGCTAGTATTTGCTAAATAACCGCCAAGTTCGAACCTAAACTTTTGCCATGACTGCTTGACTATACTATCGTTTGTATTTTGTGCAATTAAATTACTCGGAAAGGTTCCGCAACTTAATAATACAAAAAGTACAATTATTGAAAAATAACTATTTTTTATCTTATTCATTTTCTGGATCAGGCTATGTATGAACTATAAGATTTAAATGGATAATTTCAAACCTATCAAAGCCATTTAAATCATGTTCAATTTACGAAATAATTACGACTACCTCATCCAGGCATGGCCTGCAACAATATAAAAACCAAAATCATCATTGCTCCAGGCGAAATCCATACCCATTCTTAAGCCAAGTAATCGCGCCAGTTGATACCTAAAGCCTGTCCCAACATTTCTAACTGATTTTCCCTTTGAAAATAATTCAATATTTTCATACGCATTGGCCATTCCGGTAAATGCTTTTAAGTACCAACGTTTATACACATTAGCGGTAAATTCGGCCTCAAACAACTGAACATGATTATTCTGATATTTCATCAGGGGTACCCCGCGCATATCTGCAAATGGTTTTGCCCAAAAAGGAGTATCTCCAAAGGCGTGACGAGAATCATATCTTATACCCAGATTAAGCACCTTTGACATTGGCATAAATCCAATAAAACCAGCCTCTAAACGACCATACAATGCTTCTCCTCCTAACCATGTATCACTGTAGGTAGTATTGAGATACGCAAACATTCCCTTAGTTGGAGTAAACACATTATTTCTAATATCATAATCAAGTAATAAACTTAATTCACTTAAATTATTGTCAACATGTATACCATTGAATCCGGGAATATCAATGGGTAAGTCAAAAACATTATCTGTATTGACATAGATGTATTTACCGCCAATAAAAAAATCTGACGAAGCAATCCTGAATTTCAGCTGTTGCAGTAGAAACCACGAATCCATGTTCATCTTGATTCCATCATCTAATATCAAACCAGGCCCATAATATTTTATATTAACATCCACTTTAAAAAGTGCACCTAAATATCTGATGTTATCATCTTTCCAAAAACCGGCATGAAAACCACCTAAGCCCCATGTTCCATTATCCGTACCTCCTCCAAAAAGTCCTGACACACTAGGCGGTCCTTCGCTTTCCATATATGAAGAATGAAAAAACATAATGGCAGCCGCAGCTCCAAAACCAAGTGCAGGCTCTGTAATAACCATTGGAACGGGTAAAAAACCCTTTTTTTGAAGTAACCAATTACTAATATCTATGGCATTATCAGTACTATCTCGGAACACACTCATTTTTGACTGCGAGAAAGTCAATAATGTAGAAAACAAAAAAGATAGAAGAATTAAAAACACCCGTGAGGTGAAGAGTTTTATATTGTTACTCATATATTCATTCAAATTACTTAATAAAGCTAAAAAGCTTCTTCGATTCCAAAATACACACCGCTATTACCATCTTGTCCTATTCCCAAGTCAACACGTAAGTTAACACGATGTTCTCTATTAAACAAAAATCGTATTGGTGTCGCCCTAATTATGAGCATCAAACATCACGATAAATGTTAAATGGCCCAAATGATGAACAACATCCATTGCTGAACTTCACATTGACAAGTACAAGTTAATACTCTTTTTCCATTAATATGAAGAACTTAATCGCAAAAAAACACTTATAACTACTAGGTGTAATAGATTGCTTATGTGATGCACCAAAACTAACTTGGCATCTTAAAATCCGAATTCAAAATACTCTACCACTTCCAGAAACACACCCTTAGGATACTACACAACTACATTTGAGCGCAAAAAAAAGAGACTCCCAAATTATATTGAAAGTCTCTTTAGTATTCTTATTCGATACTACTTCACCGTATATCCTTTACCTTCCATACATGCAGAAAACGCCTTCTTAAAATCAACCAGCATCTTTTGGTTAGCCGCCGCTGCTTCTTTATTATTATGTTGTTGTTCCATTTCATCACCAACAACTTTCGCCCTTCTACCTCTCAATCCTCCGGCTGTAGCTCCAATTGCAGCTCCTTTTCCGGCATCGCCGGCAATTGCTCCAATAGCAGCACCGGCAGCCGCGCCTCTTGCTGCGCCTCTAACAGCTGTTCCGTCAGCTGATCTGTCAACTTTTTCAGCCTCTACCGTTGCAGGTTTAATTGGATTATAACCTGTTTGTTCAACAGCCCAATTGTAGCATGCCAGTTCATCAGCTTCTTGTTGCTTTTTATCCTGATCTTTGGATGGAAATACATACAATTCCAAACTCTTTGCAATAGCTGGATTAGCCTCTGCAGGTGCCGTTTCCTGACTTTGAGCTGTAAACATCAAATTTGCAGCAACAAATACAAGTCCAGATAATATTACTTTTTTCATATGATTATATTTTCTTTCAATTGCCATATGGAACTCGCCTCCCGATAGCTATCGGGATTAGTCATCCTCGTGTATGAGAAGTAATCTCACATGGCTCGTTTCATATTATTATTTTAATAAGTGTCTTCTAACTGCTGCAAAGCATCTAAGACATTGTAAAACGTTACACTCCTTAATATTTTACCATCTTCCAATAAATAGTTGGTATTAGCCCATATTGTTATCGGGCCTTGACCATTTCGATAAGTAATCTCTAACTCCGCCCAATTAGCAACCCAGTTACCTTTAGATAAACCAGAAGTAAATGTTATTGGAGCAATTCTGGAAGTATTATACTTTAACTTCGAATACAAATGGGTCATATTACTTTCGAAAGCCAGAAGTGCAACCTCCTTATTTATCGAATCAGAATGAGAAGGCCCATACCCCATATAGTTATCGTCCAATAAGCTTGCCATAGTTGCAATATCATTATTTTCTACTGATTTAATGTATTTCTCAACAACGGCGACATTCTTTTTCCCAATTTCCACAGAGCTATTGTCAACATTACAGGATATTGCCAATAGCATTAAAACACTTAAACTAAAGCCGATAATTTTCATTTTAATGCTTTTAGGTTATACATTATATAATGTTTTTGATAATGTTTTTGATAATGTTTTTGTTCTGCTCTTCTAATAATAAAACTAAATCAGCAAGCTACAATTTGCAATAAACCATTCAGCCTAAAAGCATGCTATTAACTCACATCCAACAGCTAGCCAATTATAATCCTTTAAATAGGACCTATACCAAATTTATCTAAAACTTTAGTCTTTAGCTTCAACCGGCAGCAAAAAATCCTTACTTGTTAAATTATTTCGACTTAAAATCTCTGTGACATGCATTTCTGTTGTTTTTTTATTTTCGTAATCCTCATTTATAATATGCATGGCTTGTATCTTATTCTCAGTCTCATTAACACTCTGATAGTTGTCTAATTTTACCAAACGTGTGTTTTTACCTCCTGCATTAAACACTTTTATCTGAATGATTTTAAATGAACTTTTCTCAATCCACAATTGCCCTCTTGATTCAGCCTTTGCAGTTTCAGATGTAACCTTAATCAGGTAGCAGGTTCGATTATTAATTACCTCCTCCTTAAGAAGGGCATAGTTTAAGCTCTCAGAATCCTCGGAATTAAAATTGGACATGCTAAATTCAGATCCAATCATTTTCATATTTGCCGAGGACGCCTTCATTTTGCGTGTCTTACCATTCGAGGGCGTATATACTTCAATAATTCCTTTATCCTCATCAGAACCGGTAATGACAACCGTAGTACCTTTAGCTCGTTCTGGTTTCATCCAGCTAACTTTTGTCTTATCGATGTCATCAATTTTAGCCATTAAAACACGAATGGTCTTCTCCTTCACCCTACCTTTCTTATCTGTTGTGGTGATATCCATTCCCATTTCGAAATTTTTACTCAGAACCTGATCTTTAGCCTTTTCAAAAATTTCTTGAGCACTTTTTTGTCCATGAACAAATTCACTAGTCAGAAATTGGAATAGGATGAAAGCGCAAATTATCTTTATATAGTACATATTTTTACTTTTTATTTAAAAACTTAGGCTTAACCAATAATACAATTGAAGGAACAAGCATTAACGCACTTACTAAACAAGTACTAATAGAAACTACTACCAAGGCTCCAAAAAATCGCAATGGCGCAAAATTTGATAGGGTCAGTGCAAGGAAACCAATAACAACAGACAATGCGTTAAAAATAATTCCACGCCCTGTGGTTGATAATGTTTTCTCTACAGCTGCTTTATGTCCATCTCCTTTGGCCAATTCCTTTTTAAAACGCCAGATAAAATGTATGGTGTAATCAATACCAACACCAATCATAATTGATGATAATAATGCCGTTGCAATATCAAGAGCTATTCCAAGAAAACCCATTAATCCAAATAAAACCAAAATAGCAAGTGCCAGCGGAACGGCAGAAATCACACCAGCCTTTAACGATCTGAATATCAAACTTAATAATACAAATACGACAATAATCGCAAATATTAATGACTTAATTTGCCCACTAATAACCATATCTGCTAACTGCATGGATGTAAGTGCAGGTCCTGCAACAAATTGTACATCTTCATCATTTGAGGTTAAAGTTTGCAGTTTCTTAAGTACGCGTTTTACTTCCCTGTTACTTGCATCTTTTAAACTGACTATTATTCGAGAACTTTCATAATTATAATCGATAAATTGATAGATGGCCTCATCGTTACCTGACATAGAAAAAACTTCAATCAACTGATAAGCTTCATCTGCTGATGAAGGCAACTGCCCATACTCGGGTTCTTCCTGATTATAAAACCCTTTACTCAACTCCTTAAACAATGCAACTGGCGAACTTACTGTTCCAACTGTAGGATCATTTAATATCTCTTGCTCATAGGCCTCCATTCGCTTTAATAATTCTGGAGAAAGCACATCACCTTCAAAAAACACAGATAGAAATTGTGTGCCACCGTATTTTTCATTGATCAATTTTATGGAGCGGCTCACCTCTGATTTTCCTAAAAAATAACTTTCAACATTAGTATCAACACGCAAAAACACTAAACCAACCAATCCGAATAAACTAATAATTATTGCTATAAGCAGTACTCTTTTGGGATAAGTAATTACAGTTTTACTGAACCTCTTCAGAATTTGATCAGGTGAGATAATAATTGATTTTTTAGAATGTGTCTGAATGACCTTTGGTTTGAAATAGGATAATAATGCCGGTAGAAACAGTATACTCAAAACAAGCGCGAATGCAATACCAATAGCAGCCAAGACGCCTAATTGGGCAGCAGGAATCATTGTGTGAGTTAACAATCCTAATATGCCGCCAATTGTGGTTAAACCTGTTATGATAATCGGACGCTTTAGATCTTCATATATTTTACGGCATATATCTGCCATACTATAAGACATTTCCAAATTGGCCAATTCCTGATAATGCGCTATCATGTGAATGCCGTAATCATTGGCAATAGCTATTAGCATAATTGGCAACAGAATGGTTATAAGTGACATTTTCCATCCTAACAGTGCCATAACACCAAAGGATAAAATCATACTTATCATGACAATGATAAATGGAAAAAACACACCCTTCCATTCTTTAAATGACGCAAATAGCATTAATACCATTAATACCAAGGCCATCGGTAATAAATAGATCAGATCCTTATTTATATTCCCCGAAATGGAATAACGGACAAAGGGCATTCCGCCAATCAAAACCTCTTCATCGCCTTTATGTTGGGCAATGATTTCTTTAATACTTTCAATTAAAAGTTTATCAGAGTACTTTGGTTCTTTCATCAACATTATGGCAACTATTGAATAGTCATCCACAAAAAAACGTGAAGCCATTTTATTGTCAGCTATTTTTGATTTCAAAAGCTGATACTCTGCTTGATTAGACGGAATGGATTCAAGCAAGGGCTCCATAACCATTAATCCATCCTCTGTAAATATATCCTGTACATCAAATGGTGAAAGACAACTTTGCAATCCTTCCAACTCTACTAATTCTTCTGTTATTAGTTTAACGCGATTAAGGGTTTTAAAATTGACAACATCCTCCGTTTGTAATAGCACCATAATCATTTCATTCCCACCGAATATACTATCCAATTCTTTGAGGTACTTTTTATTTTCAATATGATCAGGTATGTATTTATCCAAGTCAGGATTCACCTCAATTCGAGGCAATAAACTCAGTGCACCTATGGTCAAACCAATGGTAATCAAAATAATGATGAGTCGATATTTAAGTATCCAGTGTTTCAATTGCTTTGATTCTTCGGATTAAACAAATTAAGTTTGTATGGAAAAAGCCCGGGCACCTTATTGGCATAGTTTTCATAACCTTCTCTTCGACTTAAATGTCTTTTTTTCATCATTGGAATACTAATAAAACTAAAAAGCAGAACCATTAAAATAAAACCAAAGGATGAAAACAAAATATGTTCGGTCATTCCTGAAGCGGGAATAAATAAAAACAGGCCTAACCAGAATAAGATCTCACCGAAGTAGTTAGGATGCCGCACAATTCCCCATAAGCCTGTGTTGAGATACTGGCCTTTTTTTGCTTTCTTCTTAAATCGGATCAGTTGTTCATCAGAAATCCATTCAATCAACACAGCTAAGATCGTTACTAGCACAGCAAGCACTTCTGGGAAATGCAAAGGTTCCGAACTTGGTATCAGAAAGAATAAAGGAATACATCCCATAAATACCAGAATGGTTGGGAACATGTGTATTCCCAGAAAGCTGACTAACCAATAGAATGCACCAGTATCCTTAGATAATTTGCTATATCTCCAATCCTGATGCTTAAAACCTGCCCATCCTCTTGCCCAATTTGCTGTTAAACGCATTGACCAAGAGAGGATAAGAAAGGCTAAAACAAGCTGTCTGGCCAGATTACCTTCAGGGTTTACAATTATTAAATAGGTAACTATAAGAAACGGAATTACGCTCCAATATGGATCATATACGCTTGAATTTTTTGTGATATAACTAAACGCAAAAACATATATAGTTGCCACTACGTCCACGAATAAAACCATGAACATCTCATTATCAAAATCCAATAAGAAGGAGCTTGCAATAGCTATAGCTACAGAAACTAAATAAATTAAACCAATTTGGATTAAAGCTAATGTTTTATTTGACTTATCCATTTTAATTTTTGGGGTCAATAGTCTATCTTTAAATTGTGTCTATTACAAATATAGTTAATACTATAACATTATCTTGTTTGAATATGTTAGATATCAGCACGATTAATATTATTGAAAGAATTCCTTCATATAGCATTAAGATTATCGTTTAAAATCTTATTTGCCAACTTAATAGAGGATTGACTATTCGAATTAAAGATAAAGAATGATTGAATTTGTTACTGATAATCATTCCATAAAATACAATTGATAAAAAATGAAAGACTTTAAAATACCACCTATATCAACACTTGCCGGATCAACTTTGGGTAATTACTTTAAAATTATTAGGAAGCAACATATCGCACCTAAATTCTATTTAAAGATAGTGCTTACAACACTTATAATTCTTATAGCCACTCCTTTTCATTGGTGGGAGAAGTTAATTTTCAATCGAAAGGTCTCGAAATTATCATTAAAAAAACAACCTCTGTTTATTCTAGGTCACTGGAGGAGTGGAACCACATTATTACATAATGTATTATGTAAGGACCCTAATGCCAGCTATATGACAACCTACCACTCATTATTTCCAAATAATATGTCAAGTAAGTGGCTATTTAAAACTTTTATGAGGATCAACATGCCTGATAAAAGACCTTCTGATAATGTTCAACTAAACATTAATTTTCCCCAGGAAGATGAGTTTGCCTTAAGTAATTGCCAGGCCAATGCCTATTATAATTTCTTCTATTTTCCGAAGGAGTATAAAACTTTCTATAACAGAGCAATCCGTCATGAAGGCTTAAGTGAAACAGAAAAAAACATCTGGTTCTCATCCTATGATCAACTGATTAAAAAAGCTTTGTTAAACATTAAAGGAGATAGAGTCATTATTAAAAATCCGGTTAATACAGCGCGTATAAATCAGCTCATTAAGTTATATCCTAATGCTAAATTCCTATACATCTATCGCAATCCAATTACCGTTTTTAATTCAACCCAAAAATTCTTTCATAAGCTGTTTCCAACACTATGGCTTCACGAAGTTGACAAATCCTTTATTGATCGTTTAATATTTGATGTATACAAAATGCTAATGGACGGGTATGAAGAGCAAAAATCAATGATTCCGAAAGAAAATCTTATGGAATTAAGATTTGAAGATTTTGAGCAAAATCCGGTAATTGAAATGGAGAAAATATATGAACAACTATTAAACGAAAGCTTTAACGAGGTTAAACCGTATTTTACTGAGTACTTTGACTCACTTAAAGGTTACAAAAAGAACAAATACGAAGTTGAAAAATCATTAATAGATACGATTTATAAACATTGGGGTTCGTACATGAAAAAATATAATTACGATATTCCCGTTGATATAAATATACGCGAATAATACGGTAGATAATCAGTAAACGTTAGATCTACAATAATGAATAAACTGATATATATAGGCACATTATTACTCGCTTTCCAGGCTATTTCAGATTGGAAAATAAGAAAAGAACATTCTGGCATTACAATTTCTACGCGCAAAATTGGCACATCTGATTTTCAAGAATTTAAAGGAATAACAGTTATCGAAGACAGTGAGCTAACTGAAGTTTTAAGTGTTGTATTGGATGTTGACAACTATAAACATCTTTTTCCTGATTGTATAGAAGCCCATATTATAAAAGAGGACGGTGCATACTATGACATTCATTATTTTGCCGTCAAAGCACCGTGGCCGGTTCAGGATAGAGATGCCGTTTATGAACAAAAAACAACATTCTCATCTAACAATGACACTGCAGTAGTAAAGCTTTTGCCTGTACCGGACGAATACCCTATACAAGATGATAGATACCGAATGCGAGAAGGTACAGGATTTTGGAAATTATACAGGAATGCCAAAAACAATTCGGTTACTGTTATTTATCAATTTCATGGAGCGCCCGGAGGTAATATACCAGCCTGGTTAGCAAATCAATCGGTGACTGCTCATCCGTTCAAAACATTAAATAACTTAAGAGAGATTATAGACAATCAAAAATAGTTAAATGTGTAATAAAATGTTATTTTTATAAATCAGTATATTAATCATTCTAAAAACTACCATTATGAAAACTACAAGTTTTAAACTAATTGCTTTTCTTTTAATTGTCGCAATTTTCGCAGGAGGCTGTGGAGATGATGATGATCCCCAAGATATTCCTTCTGTTTTTATAGGAGACTATGTAATTACAAAAGCCAAAACAACTGAAGCCATTACTTTAACCACTAATGAGATTGGGGAAATACCAATACCTGCAGAAACGGATATCACCGAAATGATACATGCCGCTCTACTTAGTCAGGTTACTTGTACTCCTGAAAAGACTTTTATTGAATTAAGGGCTGATAATTCGATGTACTTTAGTTGTGATGGTGCTGATGCTCTAAACGCCGGTACCTGGGAAGAAGTTAGTGCTACAGAATTAAAGTTAAATATGAATAGTACAGCATTACCAACTTCACCTTCAGGCGCAACTTTAACTATTTCGAATATTGTGATGGCTGGTAATATTATGTCGGGAACGACTAGTGTTCTGTTACCAAAGGACATGCTACAAGGTATTTTAACTGCCATGACAGCTCAGGCTCCGGGTGGACCATATACCTTGGTTGATGCAACTCCAGCCGCCCTTCCTGTTGCTTTTGAAATTCAAATTACAAAACAATAAGAATACATATAACACATTTGTTAAAACCACTATTACAAAATAATAGTGGTTTTTTTTAGCCTTAAGTTTATCGATTCTGATCGAAGTAACCACCTTTGTATTATACAGACCATTATTAGATCTAGAGATTAAAATCTGTACCCCGAATCTATTGCTCTCTTTCCAAATCAAAAGAAATCTCCTTTATAGTACGCTGGCATTTTTCATGGTATTATTTTCGCTTTCGCTCGATATAACCCAAGATATCATCATACTGAAGACTAATATAATATAAGCCTCCGATTTGAGCACTTCCGAAACTGGTTGTATAGTAATTATTAAAAATATTGGAACCTCCCAGTTTAACCACTGTTTTTATTTTTCGTATTTTATAAGCTACATGTGCATCCAAAGTACTGAATGCAGGTATTTCAGCCGCACCAAATGCCGCTTCCCACAAAAAGTTATTTTGCCAATGAAAGTTAACGTTAAACCCAAGATTTGGTAATATGGCATGATGACCTAAGGATACATTAGCCCTGTAATCAGGTGTATTAAACCGAGCTTCCACACCAGGTGAATTTATTTCATCAACCAATTTGTTATAGGCAATATTACTTCTTAATAAAATCCCCCTTGGTAAACGATAATCCAAGCCTAACGCCCATCCCAGGGAAGAAACATCCTGATCTGAGGTGAAATAGGTTTGGTAATATAAATCCTGAGCCGTTCCTGCATCTTCGGCTAACTGTGCCAATAACTGAACGGCCTCAAAATCTTTGTAATGATTATAAAATGCATAAGCATCAACAAATAGTCTCTTACCCAAGAACAAACCTTTATAGCCAATCTCAGTAGAGGCTACTTTTTCCGGTTTTAATTCTGGCAAATCCATTGGTCCATTTTCTGTGACAGGTTTATCCGTCACCGGATTTCGACCAGATAATGGATAAAGCGGAAGAGTATAAAAATTGTACTTTTCTTTAACCTGAGGCATCCCTCCGATGGTTCTGAAAACCCCTGCGTTTATATCCACCCATTGATTTGAAATCGAAGGAAAGCGATAGGCCGTTTGAAACGTTCCACGTATACTATGCTCCTTATTTTCATCAAGAAAATAAATCAATGAGAAACGCGGTGTGTATTGGGCTTTAAAGTATTGATTCTTATCATAACGAAATGCTCCGGTTATTCGAAGGCGATCCTGAACGAAGTTTTTATTGATTTGAACGAATGAACCAAATTGGTTGATTTTTATTGGGTTTCCGGGTTCATCAATAAAAATTGTACCATTACTATCAACAGAATAAAAACGGTTTGAAATACCAATTTGCATTTCCATAAAATGTATAAGATGGGTAAAGTTATACATCCCTTCAACTTGAAACATTTTACTCTGATCAAATACCATTGCTCCACCATCTCTCAATGAGGTTGATGAAATTCCATCTAACATTTGATTAAATTCCGGGCTCCCTCCAACTGGAATTGCAGGTTTTGAATTATCAAAAACACGGCCGGTTACCGGATCTCTATTGTTTGATACCAGGCGTGCAAATTGATGTGCTTTATCCATATCATCATCAACCAGGGCAGTTTGCGTATAAGCCGATAGGTAATCCGCAAACCAATCCTCAGAACCTTTCCATTCTTCGTTCATTAATAATCCGGCACCACCAATATCATAAGAGTTACCTGAATCTTCCGCTACTCCCCAAGCCCTAACAAAAAAGTTAGGATCATTAATTTCCAGCTTACCTGATAAAATACTAAAATCACGTGCTGCAAAACGATTTTGTGCAGTATAAACACTTGAACCCATTGCGTAATTTCCCTGAGCAATTAATTCCATTCTATCTGTAAGAAAATAGTTGATTGATCCTCCCAAGCGCATATTTTGCGTTTTATTATCGGCCAAATCACGCTCTATCCATCCTGTTCGGGTAACCAACTGATCAGGAAAATATTTAATAGCCTGATTATATAAGTCATCATATTCCGGAGTTCCCGGAAGAATTCCTTGAGATTCAGCAATTCCATCAATTACCTGCGGACCAACATCCTGTAAATTGACAGAAACCAATGATTCATCTCCATATGTATTTACCCCATCGTATCCCGGGTTACTTTGTCTGTTTAATGATGGATTATTTAAATCGGTTCTATCTCTAAGATCTGATGCTTGCCAATCTGTTGCTTCCAAATATCCACCTGTTATTTTAAAGGCTAAGCGATTATTAAATGCTTTGGCATACCTGAAATTCACATCGTACATAGGTGTTGGGCTATCCAAAGAACTGGAATTCACATTCATCATTCCCGTTTGCACCGACAAAGTCAACCCTTGATATTTATATGGATCTTTACTATTCATTAATAAGGTTCCATTCATCCCGCCCGGTCCATATAAGGCAGATGATGCACCAACTACCATTTCTAAACTCTCAATATCTATTTGCGATACACCAAAAATATTACCCGCAGCAAAACTAAGGCCCGGTGCAAGATTTTCCACACCATCAATAATTTGATTCATGCGGTAATTGGTATAATCATTAAAGCCACGGGTATTAGGTAACTGAAACGTTAAACCATGAACATTCATATCCACCCCTTTT
The DNA here is from genome assembly GCA_947503525.1 of uncultured Carboxylicivirga sp. Lineage (GTDB taxonomy): Bacteria > Bacteroidota > Bacteroidia > Bacteroidales > Marinilabiliaceae > Carboxylicivirga. The sequence continues at coordinate 452,252 of CANNEA010000004.1, forward strand.
AGCTGATACAAACCATCATAGAAATTGGCAGATGAAACCAGGTTAATATCTCTTAAATTCATCTTTTCAATACTTACAGGAGCTCGTAATATACTTTCCTCTACCCTACTGGCAGACACCACAATTTCCTGACCAAGTAACATCTGTTCCTTTAATTCAATAGTAATAAACTCTGATGTGTTTTTTACTTCAATTTCCTGAGGCTCATACCCCACAAATGAAACCGTTAAAAACAAAGGTGGCGTTGATCTGGTTTTCAGTTCAAATGTTCCATCATAACCGGTTATTGTACCGTATACCTTATTTTTAGCAATGATATGCACCCCTACAAGAGACTCTCCTGTACGACTATCTTTAACCAATCCTTTAATTAGTACATCTTGCGCAAAAGAATGAAAGGATGACGATAAAATCAATATGAGAAATAGAATTCTAATTGTTTTCATAGTGTTTAGGTAGATTGTAATGACATAGAGTTTTAAACTCGAACAACTAAATTCAAGCCTTTTTTACTTGCGTTTGATTATTCATTTAGCTTTGCACTGGTATCATTAATTCGATATGAATCAATGTTTATCATATACTAATTTGAAAGTAGTGTTTTTTTTTCAATTCTCTATTCGATACAATGACTTTTCATATTACACTTTGTAGGTATTATCTTCAATTTTCTATTAATCGTAAAATAAATTCATCTGCAAACTGATTAATTCGTATCGGTGAAGAGCAGTTGATAGTTTGTGAATTACTGAAAAAGCTTAGCTTTATAATTTAAACCTATAGTCTTTGTTAATGAATATAGCCATCACGGGTGCTACCGGACATATAGGCAACTGTTTAGTTAAAACCTTACTCAAACAGGGTCATAACATCAATGTATTGGTACGCAAACCTGATCCCATATTAGATGAACTTGCTGTTAATTATATATATGGTGATATTTTAAAACCAGAGACCTTAGTTGCCTTATGTTACAATTCAGACCTTGTATTTCATCTGGCTGCTCATATATCCATCGATAATAAACTTGCGGACCAGATTTATAAAACCAATGTAATCGGCACGAAAAACCTACTGGATGCCAGCCTGAAAGCAAAAGTTAAAAAATTCATCCATTTTAGCAGTATTAGTGCTTTTGAAGCGCGTCCGGTTGATCAAATCTTAGATGAAGAAAGGCCATTAGTTGAGGTAAACTATGATCTATATGGGCACTCCAAAGCTGAAAGTGAAAAACGAGTATTGGAAGCTGTTAGCAAAGGCTTAGATGCTGTCATACTTAGTCCAACGGGTGTATTCGGCCCCAACGATTACAAAAGTTCATATTTGGGTCAGGCTATAATGCAAATGTATTTGAATAGCTACCCATTGCTTGTCTCGGGAGGCTTTAACTGGGTTGATGTAAGAGATGTTGTATTGGGTGCGATAAATGCCATAAAAAAGGGAAGAAAAGGACATAAATACATCTTATCCGGTCGATACTTATCATTAAAAGAAGCATCTCAAATATTAGGTGCAGTTACTAAACGAAAAACACCTTCTTGGATTGTTCCAATTTCATTGGTAAAGCTCTTTTGTCCATTGATTGAATTCTATGCTAAAATAACCGGGACAAGGCCGCTGTTTACGAGACAGTCTTTAAATATATTGAGTCAAAGCGCAAGAACGATATCGACAGATAAAGCGCAAAATGAGCTTGGATTTAAGGTCAGACCTTTTGAAGATTCGTTAAGAGATACCATTGATTGGTATAAAACAAATAACAAGCTAAAATAACACTATAACTATGATAGCTTTTAATCAACTTTGCTGGATATGGATTGCAATAGCACTAGTTCTTTTTCCAGTACTGCTCAGAGTTTCTCAGCCTTATGGAAAGCACACCAAAAAAACATGGGGGCCATTAATTAACAATAATCTTGGATGGTTCATAATGGAATTACCTGCTTTAATCGTTTTCTTGTACTTTTTGTTCTCTAATCCTGAACTTGAGAACAAAGTGATATATATAGCAGGCAGTTTGTGGGCATTGCATTATGTAAACAGAGCAATTATTTTTCCTTTAAGAATAAGAACTAAAGGAAAAAAAATACCTATTGTAATTGTTGTATTTGCTATTTTATTCAACACGGTAAACGGATTTTTAAATGGATATGGTTTAGCCCACTTTAGTACCAATATTGAATTGAACAATGTCACTTCACTTAGATTCATTCTTGGATCGTGCATCTTCATTATTGGCTTTATAATAAACCAATATCACGATCATTTATTAATAAAACTAAGACGTATTGGCAGTGGTTACAAAATCCCATATGGCGGTTTATTCCGCTTTGTATCCTGCCCCAATTTTCTTGGTGAAATTATATCCTGGTTGGGTTTTTTAATCGTTGCGTTCAACCTTCCGGCTCTTTCCTTCTTAGTCTGGACCATGGTCAACCTTATTCCACGTGCACTTGACCATCATAGTTGGTATAATAAAGAATTCAGGGACTATCCCAAAGAACGCAAAGCCATTTTCCCTTATCTATTATAATGGATATGCGAACAAGTGGATAAAAATAAAGCCGGCCTGCATTTCTGCATCAATCGGCTTTATCAACCTAACCCATGTATTTTAATTAATCTGCTCTAAGTTATCTTACCTAATAGTAATATGCTTATTGCCTATTGTAATTCAAATGCTTTTAAATCCTGGTATTCACTAAAACTTTTTTGCCTTTCCACCAAAGTTTTCCAATCTGACGGATAGTCAATTTTGTATATAAGAGATGAGTTCCCGGCAGTTACAACTAAGCCAGTTCGCACTATGCCCCAGTTCCTACTTATTTCGATGCGCTATTTAGCTGTTAAACAGAAACTCTTTTGTCCTCTTAGTTCCCTGAATAGCAATCGATCGGTGGTCAAAACCAAAATTCCACCTATCGTTTTATTTTCATATTTAAGATGAGCTGGCCCTTGAATAATCAGTACTTCACCAGTATCTAAATCGAGATTCAAATTTCTTAACTGGCTTTCCTCGAAATACAATATTAATTTATAGACATTAATGTGAAAATCTGAAACACAGAATTAACCAAGCATTGCACATATAAGAAATGATACACTCTTTTTAAACTTTCCTGCCAATACACATGTACTAGAAAACCTATTTTGTATAGCTGACAACCTTTAAAAAACCCATCTAATGTTTAATCCAAAATTATCAAAACCCATGCTTGTATTATCAATAATTTCGAGATAAGGTCGCCAATCGGCTCCAATAGCTAGTGGAACTCCATTAAAACGGTATTCCAATCCCAGTTCGCCCATTGCACCTAATTTAAAGTCATTCCCAATTAACATATATGGTCCAACTCCGGCATACCATTTAAAGGCCTCATCGCCTAACGGGCGATACATAAAATCCCATAATGCATCTATTCCTAGACCATCACCGAATGACACATCGGCATGCACCCTTGTAAATTCACCTAGACTAAATACAGCATCAATTGCAACATTACCGCCGGTAACATCTCCAAAACGAATACCTACTTCCTGAGCATTACAATACGAAGTCATAGCAATAAGTAGGCCGGTGAAAATTAGAATCTTTCTCATAGTTCAACAAAGTTTTATTTAAGATTAAATTTAAAAGAAATACCTGAAAATTGCAACACGAAATCTTTTGGAAGAATTTGCATTTATGTTACCCAAGAATAAAAATTAATATAAATCGAAAGAAATAGGAGAACATCGAATTAAAAGTTTAGAATTTCCTAAAGTAATATTGTATAACAAAGTTAGTTTAGGAAAATTTTTATAGTTTAGTAGATCTTAATATCAAAATTATGAATAAACAAGAATTAGTATCCGCTATTGCGGAAAACGCTGGAATAACAAAAGTAGATGCTGAAAAAGCGGTTAATGCCTTTGTAAAAACAACAAAAGAAGCACTTTCTAAAAAAGAAAGCATCCAACTCATCGGTTTTGGTACATTTTCGGTATCGGAGCGATCAGCCAGAACTGGTAGAAATCCACAAACAGGTAAGGAAATACAAATAGCAGCTAAGAATGTTGCTAAATTTAAGCCTGGTAAAGCTTTAGATGAAAGTATTAATTAATAATTCTTTTAAAGAATTAAAAGAGAGCTTACCTATGCAGGTAAGCTCTCTTTTTCATTATAGCAAAAAAGCCAAATTGCTTAACCTTAACCTATACATAGCAATTGCCCTTTAAGTCATTAGAATTATATGTTTCCCTGGGATTTTCGCAGCCGTGAGATCTATTCTCAGATAAAATCCTTTGTCGCTTCCACTGGTTTTTCCCCTAATGTAGGTGCATTTCAATATCTCAGACTAATTAAATATCACATTATTAACTGAAGAGCCTCCTAGATTCAGACCAAACCTTATTTAGGTACTAAAAAACTGTCTATAAAATTATTTACTGAGAAAAGACAATTAAATACTATTAAATAAAAAGCTCATAAATCTTACGATTTATGAGCTTTTTCTGTCGGGGTACCAGGATTCGAACCTGGGACCCCCTGGTCCCAAACCAGGTGCGCTAACCGGGCTGCGCTACACCCCGAACAATTATAAATCTAAATTCATTTTCAAACAAAAAGAGCTAAGTTAAACAAAGCTCTTCTTGATAGTCGGGGTACCAGGATTCGAACCTGGGACCCCCTGGTCCCAAACCAGGTGCGCTAACCGGGCTGCGCTACACCCCGAATAATGAATTTCAGATTTAATGCGGAGGGAGGGGGATTCGAACCCCCGGTACAGTTTAACCCGTACGCCAGTTTAGCAAACTGGTGGTTTCAGCCACTCACCCATCTCTCCTTTTTACACTCTTACCGTTCAAGAGTAACAACTGCATCAATCTCCTCTATCGTACTACCCCGTTGCAATTGCGTGTGCAAAAGTAATAAATAGAATCAGAACTCCAAAAACTTTTTTGAATATTTCTTCACCTTTTTATTGCACTTTAATCTAGGCTTTGTTTAACTAATTATAAGTCAAAAAAAAAGCTCCACAATTGGAGCTTTTAAATTATTAACTATCTTTTTTAGGAGGTTTAGTTCCTGGCTTAGAAATCGAGTCGCGCATTGCGGTATCGGCTTCAATATTCTTATACTTTAGATAATCCATAACACCTAAATTACCTGAACGAAATGCTTCTGCTAATGCCTTTGGCACTTCAGCCTCTGCTTCAATTACCTTAGCTTTTGCTTCCTGGGCTTTAGCTTTCATCTCCTGCTCTAAGGCTACGGCCATAGCTCTACGCTCTTCAGCTTTTGCCTGTGCAATATTCTTATCAGCATCGGCCTGATCAATTTGAAGACCAGCACCAATATTCTTACCTATATCAATATCTGCAATATCAATAGATAATATTTCAAATGCAGTACCCGCATCCAATCCTTTTTCCAGAACTACCTTTGATATAGAATCAGGATTCTCTAATACAGCCTTATGCGAAATAGATGAACCAATCGAAGAAACAATACCTTCACCTACTCTTGCCAATACAGTCTCTTCTCCGGCACCTCCAACTAACTGCTTGATACTTGCACGAACTGTAACACGAGCTTTGGCAATTAACTGAATACCATCCTTAGCAACCGCCGCCACAGGAGGTGTGTCAATAACTTTTGGGTTTACCGACATTTGAACTGCTTCAAACACATCACGTCCTGCTAAATCGATAGCCGTTGCCATTTGAAAGTTAAGATCGATATTGGCCTTAGCAGCTGATACAAGTGCATGAACCACTCCTTCAATATGACCACCTGCCAAATAATGCGCTTCCAGCTCATCACGCTTAATTTCAGCCAGACCAGCTTTTGTAGCTTCAATCAATGCTCTGACAATAACTCCAGGTGGCACCTTACGAATACGCATTAAAACCAACTGAAGTAAAGAAATACGAACCCCTGAAACTAAGGCAGAAAACCAAAGTAAAATTGGCACATAATATAAAAATAGAAAAACAACAACTACTATTGCTGCTATCAAAAATATGGGGGCTAAACCTTCCATAGAGTTTAATTTTTAGGTTTTACAATAATGTATGTTTGATATACTTTTTGAACAATAATTTCAGAATTCTCATCAATAAAATGACCCGGACAACGACCTTCGATAATCTTGTCGTTCACCATTACTTTACCAACAGGATTAAGACGTGTTACGGTATGTCCTTCATCACCTTCATGTACAGAAGTCTCTTCAACAGTTTTAACCTGACCATCAACACTCGTCTTAAGCATTAGACGATTCCAGGTCTTGGATCTAAATGACATTGTTATCATTATTATTCCAACTAACAATGTACTTATTAAAGCAATATTACCATACATACTGCCATATCCGGCATATGTCAGATAAACGCCTCCTGCCGTAAAAACCAGTCCGCCTATTCCAGCGATGGTTATACCAGGAAAAACAAAGAATTCAAGAACAAATAAGAACAGACCTAATAAAATAATAAGAACAATAACGAGTATAGACATAATATCTTAATCAATTGTAACCAATAGTTTCTTTTTATGCATGGTCTCCTGAATTGGCAATAAATCTTCAACCATTCCAGTTTTTACGTGACATGAACCTTTATAGTGCGTAATTAACGCACATTGCTCCGCCTGAATGGCATCGTGCTCACATACCTCACATAATACATCAATCACATAATCAAAGGTATTCTCGTTATCATTATGCAATACGAGAATGCGTTTTTCATCTCCATCATCTTCCCTATTGGGTTCTTCGCTTCTTTTACTGAATGAAACCATAGTATAATGTTTCCTTAAATTAAATAGTTTTTTTCGGGAAAAACTAATTCCTACTTTTTTAATTCGTTAGTTAAATTAATTTGTTTACCCTCTTTAAACACTACTATAAAGGCTCCGGAAAAACCTGCTCCACGTATCTTAGCAAGATCTTTAGTTGCTGCGGCATAAGTTGAATAGCTCCCTGAAAAATATTTCACCAGGTCTTTACCCGGGATATTAGCTGATGTAGTTGCTGGTATTTTACTCAAAGCGTCGGGATTAGGTGTATTTCGAAATACACCAATCTGAATTCTAAATTCATGCTCAGGCAAACTCTTCTCCACAACCTTTGCTGTAAGCACATCATTATTTTGTAATTCCTGATATGTTTTTTGACTTTTCCCTTTAACCACGCCAACTTCTGGTTCTTTAGCGGAGCTCTCAGAAACAGAAGAATCTAAATAAACAAACAATGCCCCTTCTTGCTCCTGAACACCTGAACGTTTCAAAGCTCCAGCCTTTTCATATTTTGCAGCATCATATCCCAGCAAAGGATTCATTAATTCATTAGCTTGTCTGAAATACGTATTTGCAGCAGATTGAGGTTCTTCAATAAATGTAAAATCAACAGTGGGTTTCGCAGCCACTAATTCATTTATTTTTTTACGATACAATTCATACTTCTTATCTAAAGAACTATGATATACTTTAAGCGCTGTATGCTTTAACTCCTTAGACTTTATCATAAGGTCATCCACTACGGACTCTTGCTCCTCTATTGAATCGCGACGTTTAAATGGAGAAGAAACAATAGGCACAACCTGAGCAGGTTGACTTGAAGCCGATTCTAACAACTTGGAAGATTCTAAATTAAGAATATGTCCCCATATATATAGCGAATCCGCCTTTTTCAGTTGTTCAACATCTTCAGCATTAAATAGCTTCGAATACATTTCTTCAAGCTCACTTAACTGATGTTCAAATTCTTCATCGGTATAAAAAGTATATTCTGATGGAATCAACAAGTCCTCAAGCTCCGCCTCCTTATCTTTTTTAATCTTAACCTGACTTGGAGCAATATACCTTCCTTGTCGTATCAGTTCCTTAATTCGCGTTATTTCGGTATACCTTGCATTATTAAGGCTTTGCTCAACTTTACCATCCAATCCATATACTTGTTTTTCAAGGGATAGTATATCATTAACAAGCATCGCTCTTTCTGTATCCGAACTGGTTCTTGCATATCTATCTCTTTGACCACGCATTAATAAAGATAAGCTATCCTTTTGCAATAATAATTTCTGCCCTTCTTGAAAGTATCTTTTAGCTTCATCACTATTAAAATGTGACAACTCGTTATAAACTATGGTATCTGCAACCATAAACCGAAAAGAATCCTTCTTTTTAACGGCTTTAGAACGCCCTCCGTTTGTTCCGAAAGACTTATCGCCATCGGCTAATTCTGACAAGGATAAAGAAGCCACATCTTTAACCTCATTCATATCTGTTACCAGACTTTTAACCACAGAATCATCCCATTTTATTTGATAAACCATTATTAAACTATCCGAAGTCTCGCGATTAGATGCAAACCAGCCTTTAGAATTAAACTCATCAGTTACAAAGAAAAAATCATCCTTAGGGGAATTAAACGGAATACCAAGATTAACAGGTGAATTAAATGACTTTGATTCTGAATCAAACGTACTTTTATAAATATCGTATCCTCCTAATCCACCTTCTCGGTTAGATGAAAAGAACAAGGTTTTTCCATCAATCATTAAATAAGGATACATTTCGTCAGCCTCTGAATTAAGTGCATCCAAGGCCGTACTTTCTCCCCATCCATCCAGTAGTTTTTCCATTTTATAAAGGTCGCGCTGACCATTATTTTCATCAACCAAGGTAAAATACACTTCATCACCTCGCTCAGTCAAATACAATATTCCATTGGGATCTACACCTGCCTCAAAAAAATCACTGTTGGTCATTATCTTTCCAGCATCATCTACAGGATTATAATAATTTAGCAAGTCCGCTTTAATGAGAGTATCTCGCTTATTGACTTCTAAACTGTAAACTTTAGATGATAAACCTTTCCCAACTTCACATTGAGTCCTATACATCTCTGCTTTATCATTTCTAATATCAGATGCCGATGCATATTTTAAGAAACGATCATATTGCTTAATAGCTTCATCAAATTCGTAATTAAGTTGATAAGCGCGTCCCAGATAATAATAAGCATCTCTACTTACTCCTTTTAAGGCTGCATACTTTAATCGTTTTACGGCCTGCCCTATATCCTGATTATTCTGTAATAAACAAATCCCATAATAATAATTGTATTTAGGCTCCCGATCATACTTTATCAATAAATATTCGTAAGCTTCCTGAGCCTGCTTATAATCCTTATTCTTAAACACCTCCAACGCTTGTTTTGAAGTATAAGTATTTTGTGCCTGTAAACTAACAGACAACACCATTAACATCAAAAACAAGGCTAAACTTTTAATAAACATTCGCATCAAATCTTTTCTATTTTCTAGTATTGGCAGCTCCAAAATTAATCAAACCATATGATAATGCACCCTGCATTAATAGATATTCTGAAATCAATGCATTAAGATATAATAATCTCATTAAGACTGATGTACTTAAAGCATTTTTATAGACAAAAAAGTAAAATTTTAATTTCAATTGAATCAAAACATTACACTATTTACTTTACTTTTAAATAAAAACCCAACTATACTCAACTCTTCCTTTTCGTGTTAATAACTTTTGAACCATGCTACTATATAATCGTTGTTAATTAAATATATTTGTATCAACTTAATCAACATCACAATGTCAGTATTAAAAGAAGGCGACAAGGCACCCATTTTCAAAGGCCCTAATCAAGATGAGAAAAACATTAGCCTTGATGATTTCAAAGGCAAAAAAGTAATTTTATACTTCTATCCCAAAGACAACACTCCTGGTTGTACAGCAGAATCGTGCAATCTTAATGAGAATTACGATATACTCAGGGAGAAAGGACTTGAGGTAATTGGAGTAAGCCCTGACAGCATTGCTTCTCATCAAAAATTTATTGCAAAATACAGCTTGGGTTTCAACCTCATTGCTGATACCGAAAAAGAAATACTTGAGCAATACAATGCATGGGGCGAAAAGAAAATGTATGGCAAAACATACATGGGTGTTTTGCGAAAGACTTTTATCATTGACGAAAACGGCGTTATCCTTAAGATATTTGAGAAGGTAAAAACCAAAGACCATACCAATCAAATCCTTAATGAACTTGGTATTTAATACCTGGCCTTGACAATCTGAAGAAACAGCATAAAACAAATATAAAATGGCAGAAAAGAAAGAAAAAGAAAATAAGGTGAATCAGGAAAAGCTGAAAGCCCTTCAGCTTACAATGGAGAAAATTGACAAGACCTATGGTAAAGGCACCATCATGAAAATGGATGATGCAAAAGTAGACAACATCCCTGTCATTCCTTCCGGTTCAATTGCACTTAATCTTGCGCTTGGTGTAGGTGGATTGCCACGAGGAAGAGTAATTGAGATTTACGGTCCTGAATCTTCTGGTAAAACAACCTTAGCAATCCATGCCATTGCTGAGGCACAAAAACAAGGAGGTATAGCTGCATTTATTGATGCGGAGCATGCTTTCGATCGCTTTTATGCCGAAAAACTTGGAGTTGACCTTGAAAGCCTTTTGATTTCTCAACCGGACAATGGTGAGCAAGCCCTTGAAATTGCGGATCAATTAATTCGCTCTTCTGCCATCGATATTATTGTAATTGACTCAGTTGCTGCTCTTACTCCAAAAGCAGAGATTGAAGGTGACATGGGAGATTCCAGAATGGGACTACAAGCCAGATTAATGTCGCAAGCCTTACGAAAACTGACATCTACCATAAATAAAACAAATACAACATGTATTTTTATTAACCAGCTACGCGAAAAAATTGGCGTAATGTTTGGTAACCCTGAAACAACCACTGGTGGTAATGCCTTAAAATTCTACGCATCTGTTCGTTTAGATATTCGTCGCGTATCTCAGATTAAAGATGGAGAAAATGTGGTTGGCAGCTTGACCAGAGTAAAGGTTGTAAAGAATAAGGTGGCCCCTCCATTCAAAAAGGCTGAATTTGAGATTAGATACGGAGAAGGCATCTCAAGAATAGGAGAAATACTTGACTTAGGTGTAGATTTAAACATCGTTAAAAAAAGCGGTTCATGGTTTAGCTATGGAGAAACCAAACTTGGCCAAGGCCGGGAAGCAGTTAAGGAAGTAATTAAGGATAATCCTGAATTAGCTGAAGAATTGGAAATTAAAATCATGGACGCCATCCAGGCTAAATAAACTTTTAATTAAAATAACTTAATCCCTGTTGAATATTCAACAGGGATTTTTTTTATTCCTTACACGTGATTCTTTCCTTTTATGGCAGTTAACCAATAATTATCCTTGCGCTTAGCTATGGATTTATATAATTTTCTATTGTAATTATTTAAATCAACGGAATGCAGTACTTCCAACATATCGTCCCTGATAATATCGATAGTCATTTCACATGTGCAACTATCGATCCCATTGTCAAAAAGACCATTAATCTATCAAGGGATAAATTAGCTGCATCGAATAAAACATCAGACAATACCTTTTTATACATACATTACAATACTCTAAAGTCATTAATAACTCCAACGCACGCAAGTACTAAATACAAATTACAAGTATGAAATTCATTACATTATCACTCATAGTTATTTTAACCATTGGCTGTCAGGTCAAGTCAAAGGAACAATTAAATCTGACACAATATGTCGATCCGCAAATCGGCTCTGTACATGGTCGCTGGTTCTTTTACACTCCAGCGGCTCTGCCTTTTGGAATGGCAAAACTAGCCCCTCACACAAATGCATATGGAAGTCCAGGCAGCTGGGGTCCATGCGGATATGATGATCGACATTCGTCCATTGAAGGATTTGGACATTTTCATGAATTTCAAATAGGAGGTTTGGTATTTATGCCTACCACCGGCGTTATCAAAACGACACCAGGAACATTAGACAATCCGGACGATGGCTATCGCTCAAGGTTTGATAAAACAAATGAAGTGTCAGCTCCAGGATACTACAGCGTTGAATTGGAAGACTACAATATAAAAGCAGAATTAACAGCAACTCATCGGGTTGGCTACCATCGTTACACATACCCAAAAGGTAAGCAGGCTAATCTGATAATTGATATTGGACATAAGCAAGGCGAAAGCAGTGATGTAACTGAGGCCTACGCCAAACTAGTCAATAAGAATGAAGTTGAAGGCTACATCGAAACATATCCGGAATATGTCAAGTTTTGCGACCCTAACAAAAGAGTAAAAATGTACTTTGTTGCAAAACTAAGCCAGACGCCAACCAACACTGGATCTTTTGTAGGCAATGAGCAAACAGCCAATACTTCGGAGACAAAAGGCATTAACAACGGCCTTTACCTTTCATTCAAAATGGAAAATACTAATATCCTGGAAATTCAAACCGGTTTAAGTTACACTTCAATAAAGAATGCCAGATTAAACCTAAAAACCGAGAGTGAAAGGATGGACTTTGAAAAAGTCAAAGTGGCAGCCAACGAAGCTTGGAATGACAAACTTAATCAGATTGTAGTTGAAGGTGGTAAATATAAAGACAGGGTAAAGTTTTATACGGGATTATATCATGCCCTTCTGGGACGCGGAACCGCAAGTGATGTCAATGGGCAATATCCTCTTGTTGATGGAGGCATCGGACAAAAACCTTTAGACGAAAACGGTAAACCTAAATATTTGCATATTAATACAGATGGAATGTGGGGCGGATTTATGAACCTTAGTCAATTATGGTCTTTTGCTTATCCTGAATATTTCAGAGATTATGTGCAATCCAACCTTGATTTCTCCAAAGATCGTGGATGGTTGCATGATGGAGCAGCGGCAGGTACATATACCAATGGCGTTCAAACCAATTTCCAGGGTTTGTTAATCGCTTCAGCTTATAATGTTAACATACGCGATTTTGAAGTTGAATACGGATACGAAATGGCTCTTAAGAATGAAATCGATTACAAAGGCAGAAATTTGGGCAATGGAAAATACGACCTGGGTGATTTCATGAGTTATGGCTACGTACCATACAAAGATACAGTACTATCGAATGGATGGATATTCAATTTTGGCGCATCCCACACATTAGAATACAGCTTTAGTTCATATGCCGTTGCACAATTGGCACTTCAGTTTGGCGATAAAAAAAATTACAACAAACTGACAAAACAAGCCAATTATTATAAAAACCTATACGATAGTGAAACACATTACATTCGCCCTAAATTACCAAATGGCCAATTCATTAAAGACTTTGACCCTATGAAAGGGTGGGATGGTTTTCAGGAAGGTAATGCAGCTCAATTCACCTGGTATGCTCCACATGACATTAAAGGCTTAATCAGCTTAATGGGAAATGAGCGTTTTAACACGCGACTCAGCGATATGTTTGATGATGCTCAAAGAAGTATGTTTGGCGGTGGCTCAGAAGAGATACACAGTTTTTCAGGAGTAGAAAAACTATACAATCATGGCAACCAACCATGCCTGCACAATCCATGGCTCTTTAACTATAGTGGCAAACCTTGGTTATCTCAAAAATGGACAAGAACCATTTGCAACGAGTTTTATGGCAACAGCGCTTTACATGGCTATGGCATTGGTCAGGACGAAGATCAGGGACAATTAGGAGCCTGGTATACATTGGCCGCAATGGGTCTTTTTGATGTCCAAGGTTTAACAGCTAAGCAACCAACGGTTCAATTCGGAAGCCCAATATTCGACAAAGTGACCATTAAGCTGAATCCTAAATACCATAGCGGCAAAGAACTAGTGATTAAAACCAACAACAACAGCGAGGAAAATTACTATGTTCAGAGTGTTTCTTTAAACAGTAAAGAATTGGACAAACTATGGCTGTACCATAAGGAACTAACTGATGGAGGCGTACTAGAATTTAACATGGGACCTGAACCGAATAAAGATTGGAAGAATGCGGAAGCTCCTCCTTCAATGAGCACAAAATAAGTACAACACTATTAAATAAAGACAAAATAAAAGCCCTGACCATTACGGTGCAGGGCTTTTGCTTACAGACAATAAGCTTTATTTTTGTAAGTAAGCCGATAGCTTACCTTCTTCAATTACCTGTTTGAGTCCTTTTAATTCCTTTGTTAATTTAATTTTGTTAATCGGGTTATCACAGAATTCTATTAAACCTGCAAAGGCCGCTTCTCTTAATTCATCAGAACTCACCTGACCTTCATTCTCAATATAATTAAGCGCGTAATAAATCAGGTATAGATTATTAAGTTCTTCCCTTCCTTCTGTAATCACACTTATTTTTTCATTGAGCACTTTCTCTTCGTCAAATGAAGCGCTTAACCAGCGAGAAACGAAATTAGTGGCATATATTCTCTGAGTATCTTTCTTATCATATCTGGCAGCTACCAAATAATAGCAGCATTCTAACACATCTTCTTCAGCATCTTTTATCTGATCCGTATTATTAAGTTCAACTTCCTTCACGTAAGAAAAATCCTGTGCATACATCAGCGTCGCTACCAATAAGGCAATTACAGTTGTTACTAGATGTTTCATCATTTTCATTTTTAATTATTACTTTATGAAAGTGATAGTAATTACGGTTAAATGGCTGAACGACTGAATTATTTTGACAAACACGACCTTAACTTACACTAAATTGGCAAAGAAACAGATTAGACAACTTCACAAATTCGCTAACCAACAGACAATCAGAGCCTAATTTTGATGCCAAAAATTACAGCTAGTACACTTGAAAATTCAAATTCTGTTTATCCTGGATACGATAAGTAAAGAATATATATAACAGCCGATACAAAAATTAAGAAAACACTCAATTCCGGCAAAAAGAATAAGAACGAATGAAAAGAAAAAAGCGACCGTTTGTAAACCTACTATAGATAAAATAAATATGACAATACTAAATACCATACCCAATCTGGCTGCAAATATTTTGGGAGCTTTATCTATAAGTGTCGAATTATTAAAATAGCGCAGCGTAATTATATTGGACAATCGCCCAACAATACTATATCGACCTTTCGTATATCCCCTTATATAAAAATCAAAAGCCAAAAATAAAGGCACGATCCATAATTGAGTAAACAAAAATAAACCCAACAAAGCAATGACTAATAATGCTGACACTCGAGGTTGCGCTTCTAAAACGCGATCTGATGATACCGGACAAATAATATTTTGCATAATCTATAGTTTTAATAGGAGTATTGTATCTTTTATTCGTCAAATATAGTTTAAAAATATTTATTTCCTACTATTTAATCAGTTTTAATTACTAATCACTATCCTTATACCTCCATAACCTTTATTTTACGGGGCTTTGTTTTTCCTTTCTTTTTAGTATGCTTTTAATTTTAATCACAAAAAAAATCGACTTTAAGTCGATTTATACATAACTCAATAAAAACTTAAATTAATCGACATGCTTCTTTTGCCTTCTAAAAAACAAGAATAAAAAAGAAGACTTCATTAAAACACCGGATGCAATCAACCATCCATATAAATGCACCAAACCTGGACTATTTTTCATAAATACACCAAGCAAAACCAGAGCTACTCCAATCGGCAGCAAAACTATTTCCCGACCAAGAACAAATTTCCCGGAGCGAACACCTAAGGTCAAATAAACCGTTTTCAACAAACCACCTAAAGAGAAAAACAATATTGGCCAAAATCCTTCAAGTCCAATTATTCTAAAAATGATAGCTATAAGAATCAAAACCCCACCAACAATCAATAATACCTTAGATTTATCCATATCAGATTTCCTCAATTTAAAATATCGAATTCCACATCCTACCTATATAAATACAATAACAAAGTTCTTTCAAAGAGCTTTCCTATATTTACATCACAAATAAACACATTTCCAATGAAGGCAGCGAACATTATTATTTTTATAAGCATTATACTCTCCATTCACTTTTTAGTTAATTTCTACATATACAATAGGGGCTTGCAATGGTTGGAAAGCATACCATCATTAAAAGGTGCTTTCAAAATAACAATGCTCATTCTAGTCCTATCCTATCCTATTGGACGATTCCTTGAAAAAATATGGTACGGTCCACCTGCCACCACATTGCATTGGATTGGTGCATTCTGGTTTGCCGGAATGCTTTATTTCACGTTAACTATAGTTACCATTGATTTGGTCCGACTTCTTAATTTATTATTTCATTTTCTCCCCGAAAAAGGCACAGAGAGTTACCTGAAGCTAAAATTTATTAGTGGCTCTGTAATCAGCGTTGGTGTTTTATCCGTCATCCTTATTGGTTTTTTAAATGCCTGGCATCCGAAAATTAATAAATTCAACATTTCTATTAACAAGCCAGTATATGGAAGAAAAACACTTAAAATAGTTGCGGCTTCCGACATACATTTAGGAACTATCATAGGTCCTCGAAAAACGCGTAAACTTGTAGAAACAATTAATGAACTTAAGCCGGATATTATTTTATTTGCCGGCGACGTTGTTGATGAAGATGTACAACCCGTAATAAAACAGAACCTTGGTGAAAACCTTAAACAATTGACTGCTCCACTGGGAGTATATGCATCAACTGGCAATCATGAGTACATTGGTGGAGTTGAACGATCGGTAAAATATTTGGAAGAGCATGGCGTTTCTGTCATTCGCGATTCATGTTTTCTGATTGAAAATTCCTTTTATCTGGCAGCCAGAGAAGATAGGGATAAAAACAGAACAGGCCATGAACGTTTGAGTATTGAACAGCTCATCAAACAATGCGATCACAACAAACCCATCATCCTTTTAGACCATCAACCCTACAATCTTGATGTTGTTCAGATTGCAGGAATCGACCTTCAGTTATCCGGACATACTCACCACGGACAACTTTGGCCTTTTGGATATATCACAAAGAAGATATTTGAAGTAAGTAAAGGATATAAACAAAAAGGCAATTCACACTTTATAGTAAGTACAGGATTTGGCACATGGGGCCCACCAATCAGGACTGGCAACAGGCCAGAAATACTTGAAATAACTTTAAATTTTACCGATAAAAAGGAACAATAAAAGCTATATTTGCATTGACCCAAATTCTTATTAACTTTTATAAAGAGTAATTCAGCCGACGAATTAATACAATGACCCGTTTTTTACTATTCATCACTTTTATATTATTCTCTTTTGGAAGTATTGCTCAAACCATACAGGTTAGGGACAGACACAGTATGCAACCATTAGAACTTGTCACAATCTTTACTTTGAATCCATCAAAAAGCACAGTAACTGACATGAATGGTAAAAGTTCAATGAAGGATTTTATTGGCAGCGATAGCATTTACTTCAGGCTGATTGGATACGAAACACTTCTGCTTAACTTTAATGAACTTGCTAATAAAAATTATGAAGTTTTGATGGAGCAAAGCGAATTATCGCTGGATGAAGTTGTGGTTTCAGCCAACAAATGGAAACAAGGACGCAGACAAACTCCTTCTAAGATTGCTGTACTCAAACCAAAAGACATTACCTTTTTAAACCCACAGACAGCTGCTGATCTTATTGAAAAAACCGGCGATGTATTTATCCAAAAAAGCCAGATGGGCGGTGGGAGTCCAATGATCAGAGGCTTTGCTACAAATAGAGTATTGATCGCAGTGGATGGAGTTAGAATGAATAACGCCATATTCAGAAGTGGTAACATTCAAAACATAATCTCATTAGATGCCTTTGCCACCAATCGTGCTGAAGTTATTTTCGGACCTGGTTCCATTATTTATGGTAGTGATGCCATTGGTGGTGTAATGGGCTTTTACACTTTTGAACCAATCCTATCTCATAATACAAACGACCTCTTTAAAGCCAGAGCTAATACGAGATATTCAAGTGCCAATAATGAATTAACGGGTCATGTCGATTTAAATTTTGGATTCGAAAAATGGGCGTCATTTACAAGCATTACCTACTCCAAATTTGGGGATATGACTATGGGTTCTCATGGACCAGATAGTTACCTGAGACATGAGTTTGTTGAGCGCCTCAATGGCAATGACTACATTGCCCCCAACACCGATCCCGAAAAGCAAGTGCCCAGCGGATATAATCAAATTAACCTGACTCAAAAATTCAAGTTTTCACCAAACAAAAGCTGGCAATTCAATTACGGCTTGCACTACTCTGAATCTTCTGACGTTGACCGCTACGACCGCTTAATAATGTACGATGATGACAATCAGTTAAAATACGGAGAATGGTATTATGGCCCACAGGTATGGGTAATGAATAATTTAAACATAGAACATTCAAGTAATTCAGAAATGTTCAATCACATGAAGATTATTGCAGCTCACCAATACTTTAAAGAAAGTCGCCATAGTCGAAAATTGCATGATGTAGATAAGAAACATCGAACAGAGCAAATCAATGCCTATTCTATCAATATCGATTTTGAAAAGGACTGGAAAAATGGTAATCGTATTTTTTATGGTTTTGAAACCATAGCTAACACTGTAGGATCTGAAGGACTAAATGAAAATTTAGAACAAAACAGCTGGAGCCCCGCAACATCACGCTATCCCGATGGCTCTAAGTGGTTATCTATGGGAGCTTACGGTAATTTCTTGCACAAAATCACTCGCAAAACAAACATCCAGGCTGGATTACGATATAATTATATTCACCTTAATGCTGATTTCAATAATGATTTTTACGACTTTCAATTTGAAGATGTAAGAATCAATACCGGCGCACTTACAGGAAGCATTGGCATTATCCACACCCCTGACGACCAATGGCAATTTAATGGAACTGTTGCTACAGGATTTAGGGCGCCAAATATTGATGATATTGGAAAAGTATTTGATTCTGAACCGGGATCTGTTGTTGTTCCTAATCCGGACCTAAAACCTGAATATGCCATAAATGCAGAACTTGGTGCTGCGGTAGTAGTGGTAAAGCAATTGAAAATAGATTTTGCAGCGTATTACACCATCTTAACCGATGCCATGGTTCGACGTGATTATACCTTAAATGGTCAGGATAGTGTTTTATATGATGGAGAGATGAGTAAAGTACAAGCCATACAAAATGCTGCCCATGCATTTGTTTATGGGGTACAATGTGGAATGGAGTTTAAATGGAAATCAGGTATAAGTGCTTCTACTCGATTCAATTATCAAAAAGGAAAAGAGGAATTGGATGATGGAAGTTATTCGCCTCTCAGACATGCTCCTCCTTGGTTTGGAACAACAAACATTAGCTACGAAAAAAATAAAATGAAGCTTGAATTCAATGCTCAATATAACGGAGAAGTCAGCTTCTCTAACATGCCTGCAAGCGAAATAAGCAAACCTCATTTATATGCCAAAGACATTAATGGCAATCCGTATTCTCCATCGTGGACTATTATCAACCTTAAAACCCAATATCAAATAAATCAGAATTTGATAGCAACCGCCAGTATCGATAACATTATCGACAAAAGGTACAAAAGCTATTCTTCGGGAATCGCTGCACCGGGAAGAAATTTCATATTGTCATTAATGCTTTCATTATAGCGTCAAACGTTAATTAAAGCCAAAAAATCAATTACTTTCAGAAAGCTTTAGCTGTTTATCCAAAAATCGCTCTATCTTTGCGCTCGATTTTAACGAGGACCACTCTGGTCACTTTCAGTAGCACTTTCGTAGCATGGCTAAATTCTGGGTACCGCTGCATGAACGTGGAGTGAGTGGATAAAGAATTTAATATGCAAACATTTAAAGAAACAGGTCTTCCTGAGGAGATCCTGAAAGCTATTGGTGAGCTAGGTTACGAAACACCAACCCCTATTCAAGGCAAAACTATTCCTGAAATCTTAAATCATGGAAACGACATTATTGCCTTGGCCCAAACGGGAACGGGAAAAACAGGAGCCTTTGGCTTACCGGTTATTCCACAAGTTGTTACTGCTGAAAAACGAGTACAAGCCTTAATCTTATGTCCTACACGTGAGTTGTGTTTACAAATCACTAAGGATTTACAAGGCTACGCAAAGTATTACAAGGACTTATATATTACCCCTGTTTACGGTGGAACTGAAATCCGCACACAGATTCGTGCCTTAAAAAAAGGATCTCACATTGTTGTGGGTACTCCTGGCCGAATGAATGACCTTATCAACCGCAAAGCAATTGAGCTTGGTGATGTACGTTGGTTAATTTTGGATGAAGCTGATGAAATGCTTAACATGGGCTTTAAGGATGACTTAGAGAGCATAATGGCACAGACTCCTGAATGGAGACAAACCTTATTGTTCTCAGCCACCATGCCACCTGACATTGCCAGAATGTCGAAGAAATACATGTCGGATGTGGTTGAAATAAGCGTGGGAACCAAAAATTCCGGTGCCTCAAATGTTGAACACCAATATTACATGGTTCAGGCGCATGATCGCTATAGAGCTCTGAAACGAATTGTTGATGTAACACCAAACGTATACGGCATTGTATTTTGTCGTACGCGTCAGGAAACTAAAGACATTGCCGATAAGTTAATGGCTGATGGCTATAATGCAGATGCTATCCATGGCGATTTATCGCAAGCACAGCGCGACATGGTAATGCAGCGCTTTAGAACAAAACACCTACAGGTTTTAGTTGCAACTGATGTAGCAGCCAGAGGTATTGATGTAAATGACTTGACGCATGTTATTAATTATAACCTTCCAGACGATATAGAGGTTTATATTCACCGAAGTGGACGTACCGGACGTGCTGGGAAAAGCGGAGTTTCAGTTTCTATAATTCACTCACGTGAATCACACCGTATTAAGGCAATTGAAAAAATTGCTAAAAAAACGTTTGAACGAAAAATGGTACCTAAGGGTGATGAAATATGTGAAAAACAGTTATTCCACTTCCTTGACCGTGTTGGAGTAACTGAGTTAGATGAAGCATCTCCGGTAAATTCTTTACTACCTGCTGTGTATGAGAAGTTGGCAGCCATGGACAAAGAGCAATTAATAAAGCAGTTTGTTGCTGCCGAATTCAATCGCTTTATGGAATATTATAAGGATGCTCCAGATCTTAACATCTACAAGGATGATAAAGGCGGCAGAAGAGGTGAAAGAAACCGTAGAGGTGATGTTCCTTTCAGCCGATTATTCATTAACCTTGGAAAAACAGATCAACTAACTTCTGGCGACATCATTGGCCTTATTAATAGTAAGATGAAGGGTGTTACCGTTAAGATTGGTAAAATTGACTTACTTCGTAACTTCTCATTTGTTGAGGTAGATAAAGAATACGAACAGGAAGTTATCACTAAATTAGGTACGGCTAAACTAAAAGGCAAAAAGGTTAGCCTTGAGGTAGCTTCTCCTAAACCTGCAAATCGCAACAAAGGTAACTACCGAAAAAAGAGATATTAAAAAAACTCTATAGAAGAACAAAGGGCAATCAAATGATTGCCCTTTGTTTTTTTATAATTATTGCATCTCGGCAATCAACTTTATTAATAAGCCTTCATAATTCACAGGATCCTTGGCATCAAGAATGCCACATATTCCACCTTCGGAATAATGAATAATCAACTTTCCAAGATACGGATCATCAAAAGCATATTTCTTCGCCTTGAGCTTTTTCTTATATTTCATTCTTTTAAAATAACGCTCCATTATTTGACGGCATTTCTCATCATTACCTTTATAGGCAAATAACCTCACTTTTTCATCCTGAACTTTATAAACCACCGTTCCTACACCATTAAACCCCGTAACACCCATGAAATTTTCTGCCATATAGCGCTCGCTTGATGCCACTTTTCCTTCCTCAGGAAACCACGAAAACTGTTCTGGCAAATCACATTCAGTACAAATTTCATGAGCTACCTTCTTTGCAAACTTAAGCAATTCATCTTCACTCAACGCCGGAGAACCATTATACACTTTTACGTAATAATCATCAGCTAAGAAAAACACAGCTCCACTTTCCACAAAACCTTCAGCTCCGATCTTTTTACCATCTACCCCTTGCGGTCTCTCCTCGGTATAAATACCATAAGCAAACATATCATTGCCATGACGGTATAATTCCAATGTTGCGGATTGCTCTTCTGAATTGACATAATCAACTACCCACAAATCCTTAAAATCATATCCTAAATAAAAGTCGGAAGCTCCATTAATATAATCATAGAGGTTTTCTTTATTAAAAAATTGCTTCTCGCCCTTGATCTCATAGCCTTCAATGGATTTAAATTGAGCAGGGTAATCTTGTGCGTAGATTGGAAATACCATTAGCATAAAACCCACACACATTATCATATTCTTCATGTAAACTATTTCAAATAAATAATTGATTTAACTAATAAACTCATCCGGCACATCCACCAAACGACTCACTTTTTTAATTTTATCGGCTACAGCAAAATTCTTAACACATGACACTGTGCAAGAATCACAAGTAGAACAAGGATCATTAACAACTCCCATATCCGCCAATAAGTTTTTCCCTTTATCCATATCGCGATATCCGTAGGTATACATGTATGATCGCATTATTTCAGGTATAGGAAGATTCTTCTTGCATTGCCCTGCACATACATCGCATTGATTACAATACAAACCGGCATAATCTCTCGCAAATTCCAAGTCGCGCTCTTCTTGCTTAGTCAGCTTAAGTTTTTCCATTACAGAATAACTCTCATCTAAATGTTCAAAAGCCGTAAAACCAGGAATAGCTGTACAGATATTCTCATTTTGCAAAGCCCACTTTAATGCTGCTTTGGTATTAACTGCTTTGGTTTGCTCTTCATCTAAGAAACCACCAGCCATTGTTTTCATGGCTACAAATCCAATTCCACTTGCAGCTCCTTCAGCAATGGCAGCATTTAATTCTTCCCTATGATCTTGCTTAAAATTGTATGCCGTTAATACAACATCGTACACACCCGATTCAATAGCAGCACGTATTACTTCAGGTTCATTTTTATGCGTTGACAAACCAACAAATCGCGTTTTACCTTGTTCCTTTGCGGTTTTAATGGCTTTAATCATCTCAGGATGCAATACTGTTTCCTTAGCTGAAACGGCATGAACATACAATAAATCAACCTGTTTCATCTGCAGGCGTTCAAGACTAACTTCAAATTTCTCCAAGAACTTTTCTGCCGTTGCTTCTTCCCCTAACAAACCGGTTTTACGATCCATGTCATCAGGTACCACTTTTGTCGCGATAAAGAATTTACTGCGATCATGGTTTTTAAATATCTCACCCAGCATTTCTTCATTCTTACCTTTTTGATACACATAGGCTGTATCAAAATGTACAATTCCTTTTTTAATTCCAGCCTCTACCAAGGCTTTAGTGTCTCCGCGCATAGCTCCCATACTAACAATAGGTAACTTCACTCCGGTTCTCCCTAAAGTACGATAAATAACTTCTTCTTTTTTACTCTTTTTAGCTTCTACATCAGTTGGTTTTAGAAGTGATGCACCAGCAATACCTGTAGCAGCGACCTTTAAAAAGTGACGTCTACTGTTTTTTCCTGATTGATCCATATGCTCCGGGTTTTGTACAAAAGCAAGATAATAATTTAAACAGATGATTCCCAAGCGTTAGAATAGTTTGAAACTAATATAGTATGATTCAAAATAAGGAAATTGTTTCCATTCAGAATTAGAATGAGCCAATTTAAGTATTGTATCCAACTATTCATTTATACTAACTCTAGCGTATTAAATCAGTAAATCCAGTTTCATTTTGGCTCATAATGACATATCTCACTCACATAATCACATAAAGATATTACCTTTAAGGTTTATATTATGAATACTAATCGAAAAGATAAAAGCCTGTTTACCAAATAGGTTTAATCTTAAAATTTCAAAATAATGAAACAACTTGTGCTTTTGTTCGCCTTTGTACTGATGCTGGTATCATGCTCAGCTCCCAAGGCTCCAGAAAAACCAACTTTCACCAATAAAGACATTAAGGTGAAAAGCCCAATTATGACACCGGAAGTTCTATGGTCTTTTGGTAGAGTTGGTAATGTATCCGTTTCTCCTGATGGAAAAACAGTTGTATTCACTGTTTCCTATACTAAAATTGAGGAAAATAAAACCTATACCGACATTTACACAATGCCTGCTGAAGGTGGTGACTATACTCAAATCACGAGTACAGCCGGTAACGAATTTGAAGTTAACTGGCGCCCTGACGGTCAGAAGATAACTTATCTTTCTGCACAATCAGGAGAGGTTCAATTATGGGAAATGAATCCTGATGGCAGCAACCCTAAACAGGTTACAGCAATCAAAGGAGGAATTGAAGGCTATAAGTATGCGCCTACAATGGACCGTTTAATCTTTACTCAAAGTGTTAAACTGGACAAAACCGTTAATGACATTTACCCTGATTTACCTTTAGCCAATGCTCGAATTGAAGATGACTTAATGTATCGCCATTGGGATCATTGGCATAATCATACATATAGCCATGTATTTTTTATTGGATATGCTAATGGTTCAACTTTAGGTATTGCTACCGATATAATGAAAGGTGAACGCTTCGACTCTCCGCTTAAACCATTTGGTGGTATGGAGCAAATTAACTTTACTCCTGATGGTAAAAACATTGCCTACACCTGTAAAAAGCTTTCAGGCATAGATGCCGCCTTTACAACAAATAGTGATATTTACTTATACTCAATCAACACAAAGAGTACTAAGAACCTTACTGAAGGAATGATGGGTTATGATATGTCACCGGTCTTCTCACCTGACGGTAATTTGATGGCATGGGAAAGCATGAAGCGTGATGGATACGAAGCTGATCAGATACGTTTATTCATTTTAGATATGAATACCGGCAAAAAAACGGATTACAATCCTGGTTTTGACTACAATGTTCATGGCTTAACATGGAGTAAAGATGCTCAACACATCTGGTTTACAACAGAGGATAAAGGATCGAAAGAAATTTATCGTTTCGATTTGGCCGATGCATCCTATTCTAAAATCACAGAAGGTATTCACAACTATAATTCAGTTGCAATTGCCGGTGACAAGTTAATTGCTACTCGTACTTCAATGAAATATCCAACTGAGATTATTTCTGTTGATCCTACAAGTGGTGAAGGCATAAATATTTCGAAAGTAAATGATGCCTTACTTGGTCAATTAAAGATGGGTGATGTTGAAAAACGTTGGATTAAAACCACCGACAATAAAGACATGTTGGTTTGGGTGATTTATCCTCCAAACTTTGATAAAACTAAAAAATATCCGACTCTATTATATTGCGGTGGAGGTCCTCAGAGTATGGTTAGCCAGTTCTGGAGCCTTCGATGGAATTTCCAAATGATGGCAGCTAACGATTACATTATTGTTGCGCCTAATCGAAGAGGATTACCGGGATTTGGACAAGAATGGAATGAACAAATTAGCGGTGACTACGGCGGTCAAAACATGAAGGATTATTTATCAGCAATTGATGCTGTTGCTAAAGAGCCTTTTGTTGATAACGACAATCTTGGTGCGACAGGTGCCAGTTACGGTGGTTACTCTGTTTATTGGTTAGCCGGTAATCATGATAAACGTTTTAGTGCATTTATTTCACACTGCGGAATTTTCAACTTTGAGCAAATGTACAGCACTACAGAGGAAATGTTCTTTGTTGACTGGGATTACAAAGGCAACTACTGGGACAAAGACAATAAAACAGCCATGCGTAGTTATGCTAACTCTCCTCATAATTTCGTTAAAAACTGGGATACTCCTATGTTGGTAATTCATGGGGCAAAAGATTTCCGTATTCCATTTACACAAGGTATGGGAGCCTACAATACTGCTAAAATGCGTAACGTACCAGCTCGCTTCCTTTATTTTCCTACAGAAAATCATTGGGTATTATCATGTCAGAATGGAATACTTTGGCAACGCGAATATTTCCGCTTTTTAGATGAGAATTTAAAATAGAGATAGTCTTTAATAAATACCTCAGCCCTGTTTGTGAACTACAAACAGGGCTTTGTTTAGTTTAAAACTCGATTAGAATACCAATGGTTGGCAAGACTGTGCCAGATGCAGCATTTAATTCTTTTAATTCATAGCGCTCATTCCCTTGTCCATCAACATACTTTATCGGCGATCCATCGTCATCAAGAACTTGCACCAATTCAGGTGGCTGCTGGGCTTTTTGATTGTAGACATTTTGAATATCAACATAAAATCCCAAAGTCATTTTTTTGAAATTATAGGTTTTGTCTACTCTTAAATCCAGTTGATGAAAATTAGTAAGGCGTTGCGTATTGAATTCTGCATAATTCAAGTACTGCCTGTTTTGAGCGTCCCAAGCGGGCACTAAAGATGACTTATCTTCATCGTATGGTGTATAAGGCAATCCTCCAACATATCGCCACTTAGCCCCAATGCTCCAGTTTCGTTTTAAGGTTTGGTTCACTGTTATGGTCAATAAGTGTCGACTATCCCATGACGATGGCACATAGCTGGATTTATAATCCGTAAACTCACTGCGCACAAATGTGTACGACATAAGCAAATTCAAACCTTTATGAGTACGTGTTCTAAGCATGGCTTCTAATCCATAGGCACGCCCTTGGGATGTCGAAGTTACTTCTTCATCTCCAAACACACCAAAATCTCCTCCTTTACTTGCCAGCGAAACTGAATCTTTCACAGAGAATGGATATTTGTCGTAGAGCTTATAAAATCCTTCCAATGTTATACGACTATGATTATTCGGCCGATATTCTAAACCTGCTACAAAATGATCGGAATGAATATAGCTTAAACCATTTTGCTTGTTTACTAGGTCTCCTTCTGTATTTCGGTAACCCATGGTTGTGTATGCAGGGTTCTGATAATACCTTCCGACATTGGCATTAAAAAAGAAATCAGGCAACACCATCCACGACAAAGCTAATCGAGGACTAAATTGCTCCAATAAATTATTCATTTCACTTGAATAATTGTTGGCATCCATTCTCACTCCGGCTGATAAGGTTAATCGGTTATCAAAAAATGGATGAGCCACTGAGCCAAAAGCAAACCACTTAACAACACCCAATTTAGATGAATAATTGATTTCGCTAGGCTGACCATTAGTAAAAATACGATTAAAAGTCTGATTGCTATAATCAGCATATTCAGTTCCTGCGCCTACATTAAGCGTCCAATCATTGGGGCGTGCGGTATATTCAATTCTGAATTTATTTTCAACTTCATCAGAATTATAATCCAAATTTAGATTTTCAGGTATCTCTATATTATCCTGATATTTATACGATTCATTATTTAAATGATTTCGACTTAGAAACATGGATAAATAACTATTTTCAAAATAGTGCTTGTAAGATGTTCCAATGGTATAGCTCCATTGATTATTAACCGGAAGGTAGCCTAAAACATACTCATTTTCTTCTGTAGGTTCAGCATCTGTATTTAATTTAAAACGGTCGATAGCTCCAACTCCAATAAATGAAATTTCATTTTTATCGTCTATACGTGTTTCTGTCTTAAACTGAAAATCGGTAAAAGTGGGCAAAAAAGGTAATTCCAAGGCGGAGAATAAAAACTGTAAATATGAACGTCGAACAGATGCAATCAAACCGGTTTTCTCGCTTATTGGAGCCATTGCAGTCAGCGAAACCTCCGACGCACCAAGCGTTCCTTTAAATGTTGGATTGTCCACATCCACATCAATTTGCTTAAAATCAAAAACTGAACTCAAGGCATTACCTTTTGCAGCCGGAAAGGCACTCGAATAGAAATCAACTTCACGAATAAAATCAACATTTAAAATTCCAACAGGTCCACCTGACGCACCTTGCGTGGCAAAGTGATTAATATTAGGTATTTCAATCCCATCTATAAAAAACCTATTTTCGGATGGACCACCACCTCTAACAAATAAATCATTTCGAAATGTACTGGCACTACCCACACCCGGAAAGGATTGCAAAACCCTTGAAATATCTCTATTTGCACCAGCACTCTTTTCGATCTGATCGATGCCAATTCGTCGCAACGATACCGGAGCCTCGGGACGAACGGCAAATAATGAAGCCCTTATTTGAATCTCGTCAATAGCCTCTGAGCTGCTTTCCATTTTAATATCCACAAAATTGGCTCGAATTTGCGAAACATTGTACTCTTCAGTTATTTTTGGACTATATCCTAAAGATGATAGTTGTAAGCGTATAAATCCGGTTTCTAAATTTGAAAACTCAAAACGTCCAAGTGTATCAGTCATGGTGCCGTTGCTTGAATCGAATATAACCACACTAACAAATGGTAAAGGTTGATTGGTAAATGCATCCCTAACAACACCTTTCAATATTCCATTTTGAGCAAAAACGGTTAAGTTAAAACACAATGATATTATTATAATGTATAATTTCTTCATATTCGTCTTATAAGGAGACACTATCTTTAAACATTTATGTAATTTAAGACATTTACCAAGATAGCACTCATTGTTTATGATATAATATTAAGTTAATAAACCAATTATTTTTGTTCATCATTAAATACTTATCATTAAACACATTTTGCTTAAAAAAGTTTTCACTACGTAAAAAATTTAAAATTCCTTAACTTAACACTCCAATCTTAGTAGAATGAATCGAAAGTCTCTTTTTAAACAGTTTTTAATATGGCGCTTAAGATACGTAAGCAATCGTCAATTCATGATGATTTTAAGTGTCTTAGTAGGTATAGCAGCAGGCCTAGCTGCTGTCGTCATCAAAAAATCTGTACATTTTATAAGTGACTTCGTTCGTGATTATATTGAAAGAGACCAGGATTACATTTATTTAATTGCGCCAACCATTGGTATATTTCTTGCCATCTTATTTGTTAGGTTCATCATAAAACGTCCGGTGAGACATGGAATTCCCAATGTATTATATTCCATCTCAAAGAATCAAGGCCAGATGAATAGGCACAATATGTTTTCGTCAATTGTAACCAGTGCTTTAACAGTTGGTTTTGGAGGTAGTGTTGGATTAGAAGGCCCTACCGTATCTACCGGAGCAGCTCTTGGAAGTAATATTGGTCAGCTCTTTCGTTTGAATTACAGGCAAGTCAAATTACTATTAGGCTGTGCATGTGCCGGAGCCATGGCGGCTATTTTTAAAGCTCCAATTGCAGCCATTGTATTTGCATTGGAGGTAATTATGCTCGACCTCACACTAGCAGCTATCGTTCCAATACTATTGGCTTCTATTTCTGCGGTAGTTGTTTCATATATATTCATGGGACAAGAAGTGGTCTATCCCTTTAAAGTAGAATCGACCTACGAATTAATCGACCTAGCCTACTATGTACTTTTGGGTATTCTGGCTGGGTTTGTTGCGACCTACTTCACTCGCGTATACATCATTCTTGAAAGATGGTTCGAAAAAATGGGACGAATGAGAGTTCGACTTCTGGTCGGTGGTTCATTGCTTGGCCTATTGTTATTTTTCTTCCCTGCTTTATACGGTGAAGGATACGAAGTTATTAACGGAGCGCTTAAAGGTGACACCTCATACCTTTTTGAACATTCCATATTCGCAAGTTGGTCAACAAGTTTTACTGCTACAATAAGTCTCTTATGTGTCATCATATTATTCAAGGTTGTAGCAGCATCATTAACCTTCGGAAGTGGCGGTGTTGGTGGCATCTTCGCTCCTACACTTTTCATGGGGGCTAACACAGGTTTATTGTTTGCAACTTTAATAAATAAATTAGGTTTTCATCAGTTACACACCCAAAACTTTGCCTTGATTGGAATGGCTGGCTTAATTGCCGGAGTGCTGCATGCGCCTTTAACAGGTCTGTTTTTAATCGCGGATCTGTCTGGTGGATACGAGATGTTTTTACCATTAATGATTACGGCAACGGTATCTTTTGCCACTGCCAAATCTTTTGAAAAACATTCCGTTTATACGCATCAATTGGCCAAACGAAAAGAGTTACTTACGCATGATAAGGATCAGGCTGTGTTAACCATGATGGAAGTTAAGAACCTTATTGAGACGGACTTTGCAAAAGTAACTCCTGATGCAACCCTGGGTGATTTAGTAGAAGTTGTATCAGAGGCTCATCGAAATCTATTTCCCGTTGTGGATAAGGAAGGTCGTATGCATGGCATGATAAAGATGGATGATATCCGTAAAATCATTTTTAAACCTGAATTATATGATTCGGTTTTAGTTAAAGATTTAATGTATATGCCCGAATACTTTATCAGCCCGGATGATTCTATGGAAGAGCTTGTTGAAATGTTCCGTAAATCGAGTCGTTTTAATGTAGCAGTAATTGACAAAGGCAAATATTTAGGTTTTATTTCAAGAGCCAATGCATTTACAGCCTACAGAAATCAGCTTAAAATGTTTTCTGGCGATCATTAAATGAAATCAATCTTAATCATTTAATTCTCGATTCTCTTCCCGTCTTTTACTTTCCTCGAGAAAGGCATTTAAAATCTCCTCAACCTCTTCAAATCCGTTGGTCTCCATTAACTGTGCGCGTAATTGCGCCGCAGCAACAAAGCTGTTTGTGTAAATTTTGAAGAATCTTTTTAATATGGCCCATGGTTTTTCACCTGTCCATGTTTTGGCATAAAGCGAAGAATGCAAACGCAATGCTTCGATACGTTCTATTAATGACGGCTCATGACCCGGATTATATAACCATGGATTATGGAATATTCCACGACCAACCATTACACCATCAACTCCAAACTCATTGACTTTCTGATTGGATTCTTCAATGGACATTACATCTCCATTTCCAAGCAATTTCATTGAAGGATTAATGGCATTGCGTAATTGCACAGCTTTGGCAATCTCATTCCAATCAGCTTCACCTTCCGACATCATTTTTTGAACTCGTCCATGTACAATTAATGCATCCGCTTCAGACTCCAATAAGTTTGATATCCATGATTCCGTTACAACAGTTTTAAAGCCAATTCTGGTCTTCACGCTTAGTGGCAGATCACTTGCTTCTTTTACTGCTGTAATTATTTCCCTTGCCAGTTCAGGTGTATTAATCAAGGCTGAACATGCCCCTTTCTTAATGATATTTTTCATGGGGCATCCCATATTAATATCGATACCATCAAAAGGAGTTTCTTCAGCAATAAACTTAGCGGTTTGATAAAATTTTTCAGGATCAGTTCCCCAAATCTGAGCAACCAGCTTAACATTCATCTTTTTGGCCAATTCTAACTCTTTTGTATTAACCTTAAAACGATGAATCACTTTTTCCTTGCCAATCGGATGACAAAAGCCATCGGTAGACAGAAATTCACTGAATAAGAGGTGCAAATGACCAGGTTTACTTAAACGAAGAACAACCTCTCTAAAAACAGTATCCGTAACATCTTCCATAGGGGCAAGGGCCCATATCGATTCTTTAAAATCATTCCAATAATTTGATTTTCCTGTTATAATGGTTTTACCTGCAGTTTCCTTCATTCTATTCTCACCTCTAAATAATTCAATCTCTCTTTTCTATAAAATTGAGATCGCAAAATTATAATTATTTTTTCTCATTCCTTAATCAATACACTTTCATTCTCATTAAAAGGAATAATCTTGAGGTCATTGCAAACTAGTTTTCTGAAATAAAAACTCCGAAAGATCGCTAGATTATTGACCGCTGTATTTCATATTAACAATTTAATACTTAAATTACCTAATAGTTCTCAGATGCATAATAAAGAAGCGACAACTTACGTTCTTAATGTAGAAGCAGGATTAGTTTAAGGCACTGCATGTAAACACTTAACGTTTTTTAACGTAATTAGATTACCGTATGATATTGCATTGCGAATTGCTTTTTTATACTTTTGCTGTTACTTTAAAGCAGTTAGTTAAAGTCCTTCTTATTCTTGCTGCGAAAACACATCACTTAAATTCTTGACGACTTTAAGCTTTAAACAGAACCTATTACTAACCTAGGACGGTATATGAAAATAAAAAATGAAACCCGCAAGCTTCGTAAAATTGAAGACGAACAATGGAAGTTGCTTGACTTCACGGATAAAAAATACGAGATAAGCAATTACGGAAGAATTAAGAGTTATTGCTATGATCGTGAAAACGGAAGAATTGTAAAGCTTGGGAATATTAAAGGCTTTTATAATGTTAGTTTACGTGTACAAGGAAAGAAAAAGTCATACCTGGTGCATAAGTTAACTGCAGAGTATTTCGTAGATAAAACTGCTGATAATCAAGATGTGGTTATACATCTGGACTGGAACAAACAAAATAACTATTTCACCAACCTGCAATGGGTAACCAAGGAAGAAAGCTACAAACGCATGCATAAAGTATTGCAGGAAGCACGCAAGAAAGCAGGAAAAGTAGTAACCAGTTCCAAACTAAGTACCAATGATGTGGCCGTCATTAAGGGCATGTTAGAAAAAGGTGTAAAGCAAAACCTTATAGCCAAACTCTTTTGTGTTAGTGAAATGCAGGTAAGCCGAATAGCACGCAAAGAAAACTGGCCTGAGATAGAACCGAAAATGGATTAATTAAATTCAGCAACAACATTAAACTGATTACAATTATTAAGCTGACCTTCTTCCCAAATTAGAATTTACTACATTCACCTTAATTATTGTGCTTGTTTATAATCAAACTAAATATATATTGTTGATTTGAATAAGCTCTAATTGTATTACTTTTGCCGCCATTATGAAGAAGGTCAATAAACTTTTAGGACAGTTTTTGGTTTGGAGGGTTAAAAACATCAACCAAAAGCAGTTCATTCTTATCTTAAGTCTTTTAGTTGGTATATTTAGTGGACTGGCGGCCGTAACCCTAAAAAATACGATTCACTTTACACAAGGTTTATTGACCAAAAACTTTGATGTTGATGGCTTAAATTATTTATTCCTTGCCTATCCAATTATTGGAATCCTTATAACCGTCTTGATAATTAAATACTTTATAAAAGACAGTTTAGGTCATGGTGTTAGTAAAATATTGTATGCTATCTCAAAAAGAGGTGGACATCTAAAGGCGCACAATAATTATTCATCAATTCTGACAAGTACTTTTACCATCGGTTTTGGTGGGTCGGTTGGAGCGGAGGCACCTATTGTGTTGACGGGAGCTTCGATTGGATCAACTCTGGGACGCCTGTTTCACATGAACACTAAAACCATCATCCTGCTTATAGGTTGTGGTTCAGCCGGTGCCATAGCGGGTATTTTTAAGGCTCCAATTGCAGGTTTAGTTTTTACCTTAGAAGTATTGATGCTTGATCTAACCATGGCATCAATTGTTCCCTTATTAATATCTGCTGTTTCTGCTGCAACAGTATCCTACTTTTTCCTGGGTAAAGAAGTTGAGTTTGCTTTTGCTTTAGAGGCGCCCTTCCTTCTTAATAATATTCCATACTATATAGCTTTAGGTATCATTGCCGGTTTAATCTCCTTGTATTTTACGAGAGGAATAATGCAGGTTGAGAAAAAACTTGGTAAGATAAAAAATACCTTTACCAAATGGATTGTGGGTGGAGTAACCTTAAGTTTTCTGATATTTCTATTCCCTCCTCTCTATGGTGAGGGATATCACACAATAACAGCCTTATTAAATAGTGAAACCCAAGAAGTAATGCAAGAGAGTTTCTTCTATATGTTTCACGATAACACATGGGTACTCTTAGGTTTTCTGGCACTTCTTATAATTTTTAAAGTATTGGCTACTGCAGCAACAACTGGTAGCGGAGGAATTGGAGGTATTTTTGCACCAACACTTTTTATGGGTGGTGTCACCGGATTCTTCTTTGCTCGTTTTACGAATAGTTTCGGATTTGTAGAATTACCTTCTTCCCATTTTACTTTAGTAGGAATGGCGGGTTTAATGGCTGGAGTAATGCATGCACCATTAACTGCTATCTTTTTAATAGCAGAAATCACAAATGGATATGGCTTATTTATTCCCTTGATGATCACCTCAACTATAGCCTATTTAACCATTATGTATTTCGAGCCACATTCTTTATATACTAAACGTTTGGCGGCAAAAGGAGAGCTAATCACACACCATAAAGATAAAGCCGTATTAACCATGATGCGTTTGGATAAGGTTTTGGAAACAGACTTTAAACTGGTACGTCCAGAAATGACATTGGGAGAATTAGTAAAAGTTATTTCCAGTTCTAAACGAAATATCTTTCCGGTATGCGACAAGGATGGTGCACTTACAGGAATTCTATTACTTGATGATATCCGGGAAATCATGTTTAATCATGATCTTTACCAGGAAACACTTGTTGAAGAATTGATGAATGTTCCGCCAGCCATGATAGAGCGCGAGGAAAATATGGATTGTGTAATGCGTAAGTTTGAAGAAACAGGCGCCTGGAACTTACCGGTTGTGGAGAAAGGAAAATATCTTGGTTTTGTATCCAAATCAAAAATCTTCTCTGTTTATAGAAGGGTATTAATTCACTTCTCTGATGAATAACCATTAGATACCGACAACTATATTGCGCAACCAAACGATTAAAACCATCAAAATAAAAGGGATAAGTATATAGTTGGGCCATTTCAATCTTAAAACCTGATACAAGCTATCACTTTTGCTATGAATATCTTTAATTGCCCACATCAATGCCACTATCATAAAGCCATTAAACACTATTCCTAATGGATGCCAAAAGAAAGATTCGGCAAATTGTGCTCTAACAAAAAACCAGGTACTTCGTCCCATTCCACATCCCGGACACGGAATAGAAGTTATATTCTTAAATAAACACATGCTCTGCTCACTACTAGGTGCTCCGGTTGAGAGCAGATAATAATATCCTCCCACAATTGCCAACACGATAAATGAATTAACAATTGCTGGTTTTAAAATAATCTTAGTAAGACGAGCGCGTAAATTTTTCAAAATTACTTTCCTTAGTCGCACTCATTATTATAAACCAATCCACTATAGTCCAGAAACCCAATCCTCCGCATGTTAATAACTTGGCAGCACCCAAACCTGTTTGACCAATCAGGAAGCGATCAATACCTAAATATCCAACTAAAATTGAAACCACTAAAACAAGTGTTGGGCTTCTGTACTCCTGAGCATTGATCAGAAAGAATTTTTGCTCATCTACTTCTTCCAATTTTTGCTTAATAA
This sequence comes from uncultured Carboxylicivirga sp., assembly GCA_947503525.1. GTDB lineage: Bacteria > Bacteroidota > Bacteroidia > Bacteroidales > Marinilabiliaceae > Carboxylicivirga. Next base: position 487,284 of record CANNEA010000004.1, read on the forward strand.
TCGGTAAAGATTCTGCAGGAAATTTATCGCTATTCTGAGCTAAAAAGAAAGTCACTGTATTTGCATCCATAAATAATAGGTTTTAAAAGCTTTAAAGCTAATAAAAAAGTGAGTTTTGTCAATTATGTAGTTTATCATTTTTGAATCTGCATAAAAGTTATAAACTGCATTACTTTTTTATATCAATTAGTTCCGTAAATTTGTGGACTCTTGAAGAATAAGTGCTAAAAAACATAGGCTTGCACTCTGAAATAAGGTTGTTTTGTGCAAACATTAACTATTAAATGGGTTCTGGTTAAAAAATAAATTTTTGAACATATGAAAAGAGATACAGTCATCTTTGACCTGATCAACAAAGAGTACGATCGTCAGAAAAACGGCATTGAATTAATTGCTTCCGAAAACTTCGTTAGTGAGCAAGTAATGGAAGCTCAAGGTTCATGTTTGACCAATAAATATGCCGAAGGTTATCCTGGCAAGCGCTATTACGGTGGATGTCAAGTTGTGGATCAAACCGAACAACTTGCTATTGACAGAGCTTGTGAGTTATTTGGAGCAGAATACGCCAATGTACAACCTCACTCCGGAGCACAAGCTAATGCGGCTGTGTTTTTTGCTTGTTTAAAACCAGGTGATACATTTATGGGATTGGATTTGGCTCATGGCGGACACCTTACTCACGGTTCTCCTGTAAACTTTTCAGGCGTAACTTATAATGCCATTTCATACCACGTGAAGGAAGAAAGCGGATTGGTTGATTATGATGAAATGGAAACCTTAGCGCGTGAGCAAAAACCTAAAATGATTATTGCCGGTGCATCTGCTTATTCTCGCGAATGGGATTACGCTCGCATGCGTCGCTTAGCTGACGAGATTGGAGCAATCTTACTTTGTGATATGGCTCACCCGGCCGGATTAATTGCAAAAGGTAAATTAAACAATCCTGTTGAGCATTGCCATATTGTAACAACTACAACTCACAAAACACTTCGTGGACCACGTGGTGGAATGATTTTATTGGGTAAAAACTTCGAAAATCCTTTTGGCTATAAAACTCCTAAGGGCGAAACCAAAATGATGGGTGCAGTGATTGATTTTGCTGTTTTCCCTGGACAGCAAGGCGGACCGCTAGAGCATGTTATTGCAGCTAAAGCTATTGCCTTCGGCGAAGCATTATCTGATGATTTTGCTGTATATGTAGATCAGGTTCGTTCAAACGCTCAGGCCATGGCTGATGAGTTTGTTAAACTAGGCTATAAAATAATCTCTGGTGGAACTGACAATCACCTTATGCTTATTGACCTTAGAACTAAATTCCCTGACATCTCAGGTAAGAAAGTTGAAAACACTTTGGTAAAAGCCGATATTACCATTAATAAAAACATGGTGCCATTTGATACACGCTCACCATTTTCTACATCTGGAATTAGAGTAGGTACTTCAGCCATTACTTCTCGTGGATTAAAAGAAGATGATATGCGTACCATTGTTGGTTTTATCGACGAAGTGATTTCTAACATCGATAATGAAGAAGCTATTGCAGGTGTTTGCAAAAAGGTAAATGCCTTAATGGCCGATAAGCCAATGTTTGCCTGGTAGTATTTAGCTGTTGGGTTTTAGGTATTAGGTGTTAGTACGTAGTACAAGAGCTTAAACATAGAATTAGAATATAATATTGAAACGGTTCTTTATTCGCATTTGGTGATAAAGAGCCGTTTCTTTTTTCAAACTAGGCTTATTAACCAAAATATTTACCTTTACCATATGGACATCACCTTAATTGACGCAGTATTGCTTATTATAGCCGGACTATTTGCCGGTTTTATTAATACCCTTGCCGGTAGTGGTTCATTAATCACCTTACCTCTATTGATGTTTCTTGGCTTAACACCACATCAGGCCAATGCTACCAATCGCATTGCCATCTTTTTTCAAAATCTTGTGGCAGTCCGTAACTTTCATCAGCAAAAAACACTCGACATAAAAGCCAATGTCTATCTGATACTTCCAGCATTAATTGGCTCGGTCATAGGGGCCAGCTTTGCTATAAATATTAATGAACGCTTGTTGAATTATTTTATAGGGGGCTTACTCTTTGTGATGTTTTTTGTGATTCTTCTAAAACCGAGCCAATGGATTAAGGAACAGGCTGGTCAGGTGGAAGGCAAAGCTACTTTTTGGCAAATGTTGATTTTCTTTTTTATAGGCGTTTACGGAGGTTTTATACAGGCCGGTGTAGGTTTCTTTTTATTGGCCGGATTGGTATTAGGCGTAGAATATGATTTAATTAAAGCCAATGCGGTAAAAGTTCTAATTGTTCTGTGCTACACAGGCATTGCCCTGGGCATCTTTATTTGGGCAGGCCAAATTAATTATGTATTTGGCTTTGTTCTGGCAATCGGAAATGCAAGCGGCGCGTTTATAGCCTCAAAATACGCCAACCAAATCGGCGTTAAACCCATCCGACACATCCTACTAACAGCTGTTATGTTGGCGGCAATTAAGGTTTTGTTCTTTTAGGTGCTAGGTTGTAGGTATTAGGTGTTAGGACTTGGCGTTAATCTAAAACAAAGTGATAAGTAATAGTACCTTTTTGGTAAGCCGCAGATTCCCGATCAGAATTAAATTTAGCCTTTTTAGCAGCCTCAATTGCTTTGGCCACAAGGTAATTATCTTGAGTGGTTGAACCTTTAAGCTTAAATTCAGCACTTACCACTTTGCCATTGCGGTCAACAGTTATCTCAACTACAACTATTCCTTCTTTCTGTATATTGTAAGTAGGCTTAGGCAAACCGCCCACCAGGCTTCTTCCTGCTAAATCAAATCCACTTCCTGAGTTACCTAATCCAGACCCTTCTCCCCTATTTTTTGAATTGGGATCACCAGTTAAGCTGCCCTGATTACCTTCACCACCGGTATCTCCTTCCGAAGAACTATCTCCAGTTCCCTTACCAAAAGCGTTTTTGGTTTTATTACTTATATCGGCTGCTTGTTTGTCTTTGCGCTCTTGTTCCTTTCGGGCCTCTTCCTCAATTCGTTTTCGTTCAGCTTCCTCTTCCTGTTGCTTCTTTATTTCTGCCTGACGGATGCGCTCCGCTTCTTCTCGTTCTATCCGTTCTTTCTCCAGGCGCTCCTTCTCTTCTTTTTCCTTTTTCTTTTCTGCTTCCGTTTTAACAACAGGAGCCTCATCGTAATCCTGAGTTTTAATTTCTTCTTTTACAGGATCAGGTTCAACAGGCTCTGGCTTTTTTGCTGGAGGAGGTGGCGTTTTTTCTTCCACTTTCTCAGTTTGTGCTGGTTTAGGTTCAACTTTACCCTGACCAATAACTGTATCTCCAAGATTTACCAATACCCCTTCCTCACCTTTAGGCATAGACGATAAGCCAAAGAAAATAAGTAATAACAACAATAAGGTATGAAATACCGTTGTCCCAATTACACCGTATCGTTTATTTTTTTCATTCATATTTATCTGGCTTGTGTTGCCAATATCAACTTATACTTATTTCTGATTGCTATATCCCTGATTTTGCCAACCGTAGAAAAAGGAACCGATTCATCTACGTGTAAAGCAATATACATCTCAGGACTTTCAGCTAAAATCTCTTTCAATCTGGATTCAATTTTCCAGAATGATACCTGTTCACCTTCCACAAAATATTTTTGGTCGGCACTTACCGAAATGGTTGTATTGGGTTTTGCCGACACCTGATGATCACTCTTTGGCAAATTAAGATTTTTAACTGCCGGAGGCGTAACCAATGTAGATGTTATCATGAAAAAAATGAGCAAAAGAAATACGATGTCCGTCATTGAGGACATACTAAAACCCGATTCTACTTTACTTCTTCGCTTTAAACTCATTATCTAATATCCAAAATTACTTTAACACCATTGGATTCCGCCACATCCAATACCTTTGCAACACTACCCGTAGAGGCATTTTTATCGGTACGTAGTTTAATTATTGTTTTATCATTTTTGGCAAATGCATTAAGCAAGCTATTTTCAAGCTTATCAACACCTAACCAACTGCCGCTCACTACATACTTACCCGATGCTGTTACCCGAACATTAAGGAATTTCTCCACAACAACCTTTTTTGTACTCTTCTTAGGAATCAACAATTTGATGGCATTAGGATGCACCATGGTTGATGTAATCATAAAAAAGATCAGCAACAAAAAAACAATGTCGGTCATTGACGACATGCTAAAACTCACGCTTATTTTAGTTCTTCTTTTCAGCGCCATTGACTAGTGAGCAGGTTCATTCAACAAATCCATAAACTCCATGGTACGGGCTTCCATTTTAAAAACTACCTTTTCCACTTTTGCCACCAAAATATTATAGGCGAAATAGGCAATAATACCTACAACCAAACCTGTAACTGTTGTTACCATAGCGGTATATATACCAGATGAAAGTACACTCACATCGATATTGTTTCCTGCATTGGCCATATCATAAAAAGCCTTGATCATACCAATAACGGTTCCTAAGAAACCAATCATAGGCGCACCTCCCGCAACAGTGGCCAATGTAGGCAAACTCTTCTCTAAACGACTAATCTCTAAATTACCAACGTTTTCGATGGCGGTATTCACATCATTCAAAGGTCGACCTATACGCGAAACACCCTTTTCAATCATTCTTGAAATAGGAAAATCGTGAGATTGACACAAGGCAATTGCTGAATCAATTTTACCATCATGAATATAATCCTTAATCTTATTCATAAAACCGTCATCTTCCTGAGACGCTTTTTTAATGGCTACAAATCGTTCGAAGAAAATGTATACCGAAACAATAGAAAGTAATGCCAATGGAATCATAATCCACCCACCTTTCATGGCCATTTCAATATAATTTATGCTTTGCTCCGCACCTTCTTCTAATTCTACATTGCCAACACCTTGGGCTGTTGCTTGTATAAATAGTAATAATCTCATTTGTGTATATTGATTTCTTAAGCTGCTAAAATAATAAAAATGATTCGTGTGATTGCATCTAGTTATTTTAAACGCATTTTTTTAGTCTTTATTCTCTTCTTTATCTTCCTTTTTATTTCCTTTTCCACTAATCTTAAGCCAATAACTGTGCATCAGATCTTTTAGTGAATCAAACTCCTCCTCAAACGAAATACCTACCCCTTGCCGTGTCGGCGATTCGGTATATATTACATCATTATTGGTATGTGTATAAGCTTTCCCTCGTAAACTACCGGACTTATTTAACTTCACTTCAACATCAAAATCACCAATTAAATTACTGGTCCGGGTATCATCTTGCCCATAGCCAACATTTCCGTTTATGGAAACACGATTATTAAACACCTGTGTTGATAATGCAACCTCAACCTCATTACTGGTCACCCCTTCATCTCCAGGCCTATAACTCACACCTATGTCAAAATCATTACTTATCTGTGATAACCAGTGACTTAATTGATTAGATAAAACTTCAGTAGTTGTTACCAAGGCCGCGTTATTTCCTGTCGTTCTGTTTCCTGCCCCACTATTGGTTAAACTTTCATCGGTATAAAATCGATTAAGTATTAGAAGAGATAAGACTTGCCTGTTTAAGTCTTCCTCAGTATTGATGTAGGCATCAATAACATCCTGATTATTATTTTGATCAGAAGGTGTTTCGATATCAAACTTAATTGCAGGTTTCATCAATCTGTCAGTTAACAGCAGATTACAATGTACAGGAATTCTCCGGTTATATTCCTGCAATAATTGTTCATCCGTAACATTTGAACGCACCAAATCATACAAAGAAGTCTTCAGTTTATAGGTGGCATTCAAATCAATGTTAGCATCATATGGATTTCCATCCCATCTGATACTACTACCAGGATTAATTATAAATCGCTTATTAATTACATTTTGAAGCGTAAACATATAATCCCCTTCATCAAAACTAAAATCGCCAAAGAAATTTATCCCTCCCTCTTTATCCATGCGAATCTGAATGTTTCCATTTCCACTTCCTTTGAGAATATCTCCAATTTTAGAATCAAATATCACCTGTGTTTTTGCCTCCGGTGTAATATCCAAATCCATTGAGATGGTCATACCGGCTAAATCAGCTAAGAAATCATCCACAACTTCAGTTTCTTCACCATCGACTTCATCCTGATTGTGAGAAACAAATCGAATAAAGTCCGTTTCTTCCGCACTTCCTTCACTCCGAAGTGGGATGTAAAAATTGGTATTCTCCTTGGTCTCTGCGGCAATATCAATATATAAATCTTTGGTAGTACCGGTAATCAACATATTGCCATTCGAATGAACTGTTCCGTAATACAAAGGATTATCAGAATACTTAGTATCCAAAACCAACATGTTATCCGTAATGAGAATAAGATTATAACTCATACTTCTAAAGCCGGTGTGAGTTATTGTTCCATCAAATGATCCTTTTTGTCCATAGCGATCATGTAAACTTAATGACATGAAGTCAATACCATTTGGCGTGAATAGAATAGAATCGGAAATTGAGTAGGTTGTTTTTAATAAACCTACATCGAAAAAGGCCTTATTAATATTTACACCACCGACTAACTCAGGAGCTGTAAGCTGACCTTTGATGGCAAGTTTTCCAGAAGCTGTTCCGGACAAATTCTGCATTATTTTACTGAGGTAAAGGTTAAGAAATCCGATTTCCAGACTATCTAATTTATAGTTTAAATCAAGCTCAAGAGTTTCCATATTTAAAGAACCTCCTCCATTAAGAGGTTCAGAATCACCCTTTTTTACCTTAGAATTTAAAGCTATCAGGTTTTGATCCGGCAGATAATTTGTGGATAAATACAAATCTCCAATTTCATCGTCATTAAATTCAAAACCTTTCACGTCTATATCACTCGATACAATTGGAGTTCGGTAAAGGTCAGCAACATTAAGGGTACCGTTAAGCAATCCTGATACACTAAGTTCTTTTAGTGAACGATACTCAACAATATCTTGTAATCGAATATTCTGAAAATGAACCATCATACCATCACTGGCTTGTTTATGGATAAATCCATTTATACCCAACTCTTGATTTTTATGATGAATTCGAAAGTTTTTCATAGAAAAACCCATTGGATGATAGTTTAATGTTGTTGATTGAATTTCCCATAAACTATCACGGACCATTATATAGGAAGGATCCAGGTTGATAGAAGCATACAATCCATTTTCATTACTTCTGATGTGAGTTTTGGTATGAATGGATCCGCTATTATTGTATTCATTCCAATTGTTCCAATACGCATTAAAAACTATAGTATCCTTATAAAACTGATGATGCAAAGAGAAATTCTGTAAGGTTGTGAACTCACCCAACTCCATTTCTTTAAACCTGGTGACTAATGTCAGCTTATCATCATCACCCGATGCAATTTGCATCTCCGGATCCAGTGCGCGAATCCCTTTATAACGCAACTCAGCCAATTCAATATTAAGGTCTGTTGTATTATTCAGGCTATTGTACTTACCAAGGAGAAGACCTTTATCAGACACATAAACATCAGGTTCAAGCAGTTGAACAAGATCACTAATCTTTTTAAATCTGCATGAGAACGTAAAGTTATTCTCATATTGATCAATATCCTTCTGTGGCAACACCAATTCCAAGGCAGGCAAATATTGTTGGACTTTTTTAGTTAGCACCTGACGGAGGTGAGTAAAATTATAGGTACCTATTAAATCCCCCTCTAAGACATCAGATTGTAAAACCAAATGTTTTTGATCTCCATCCCTAACTGAAACCAATAACAATGAATCCATAATCACATCATTGTCTGGCGAATAGAATGTGGCATCCTTAATTTTTACATAACCGATTATGTCATTTAAATCTTTGCCGGTAAAATCGGTCTCAAGACTCAAAGACAGGTTATTATCCGGAATTTGTGGCATTAAATTTAGCTTATCAAGCTTGACATCACGTAGGGTGGCATTAAAATTAAAATTTGGTAGTTCAGTTGATAAATCAATCTTTCCTTTAAATGCCATCTTTCCATTGGGATCATTTAAGGCAAACCAACCATCAAATTTATTATTACTAAATAAACCATTTAAATTAATATTGGTATAATCATATTCATTAAAGGATAAGGTATCTATCACTCCATCCAGATAGGCATAAAATGAGTCACTTGATTTACGATTACCTCTAATGGTCACAGACATGCTTAAATTATCCAGTCTGTTTTCAGCCCCTACAAGCTCACCAATGTCAAAGCCTGCAGTATTAAGATTACCGGCAAAAACAAGTCCTTCCTTTTCATTATACTTGAGACCAATATCTGTTTTAATCGAACCCATCGATGTATTGAATTGTCCAAATGCTACTATATCAGTTAAGAAACCCGTAAAATTACCTTTATAGGTAATTTTGTCCAGATGTTCTAAGGCTTTAGGCAGCTTTAAGGCATTTCCTTTTCCGTAAGAAAGAATATTCTGCAAATCCGCAGGAGATGTAATGAGTTGTTTAACATTTAAATATAGAAATGTTTGATCTACATCAGGTAAACCATTAAGGTCAAAGCTGGTTGAAATACTGGATTCCGATCCAAAATCAAACCTTACATTTCTCCCTTTAATATTATCTATACTGCCATATAATGAACCGGACAGGTTAAAAGGAACATTACTAAAGTTTTTAAGATCGACAAAACGCCTTAGGTCTTGGTGAGAAATATAAGATGGATTTAAGCCTAAATAAAAATGCTTTATCTTTTGTAATCCTGTTTCACCCGCATTTAAATCCAAATTTAAACTATCTAAACTTAACCTAGAGAAATAGGTATTTAATTTTAACTCCCTAAGACTAATCTCACTTTGTCCAATATTAGCCTTACATGATGCTCCTTCGATTTCAAAACCAGACGCTTCAGATAAACTAAGTGTATTCAGGTTGAAAGAGACCGTACTATCCACCTTAATATCGTTAAGGGAGAACTCTACTTTCTTAGCACTGAATTCATCATGGATAGTTGAACTAGTATTTTTAAAACGTAAATCTCCGTTCTGAAAGTGAATGGCTCTGACACTCATTAGCCATTTTTCTTTAATTACGCTATCTCCATGAGTAAATGCATTGAGTAAAAAAGAATAATTATAGACTGAATCCCCTTTGTTAATGTTGACAATTGGCTTTTGAACAAGTAAATTGTTGAGATAAAGTCGTTTCTCATTTATAAAAATAGAATCTAAGCGGGCGCTTAATCTTTGAACAAAAACAAGAGTGTCCTTTTCTTCGTCCTTAACAAGTACATCATTAAGTACGATATTTTTGAATGGCTTAAAATAAACCCGACCTACGGAAATTTCGGTGTCAAATTCTTCCGAAAGTTGATTGGCAAAATATGCCACAACTTTGGTTTGAACAACCGGGATCAAAACTAAGGTGTACAATATCACTAGCAGTGCAAAAAATGCCGCTAGAGCGTACAATACTATTTTGATATTTTTTTTTATATTTTTGACCCGTTTTTATAACCCACCAAAATTAACAAAAAGGTGGGAATATTAAGAGCTTGAAGGCTAATTCTATTGATAGAGATTATGGGTACGATTATTTTAGGAATAGAATCATCATGTGATGATACCTCCGCTGCAGTTTTTAATGATGAAGTTATACTATCTAATTGCGTTGCAAATCAACATGTTCATGAGGCATATGGAGGCGTAGTACCTGAACTTGCTTCGCGTGCTCATCAACAAAATATTATTCCGGTAGTTGAAAAGGCAATTAATGATGCAGGCATAGACAAATCTGAAATAAATGCTGTGGCATTTACCAGAGGCCCTGGATTAATGGGTTCATTATTGGTTGGTACATCTTTTGCAAAAGGTTTTGCTTTGGCTAATGAATTACCCTTAATTGAAGTTAACCATTTGCATGCACATGTTTTAGCTCACTTTATCAAAGAAGATGTGGACGATCAGGATCAACCTGAATTTCCTTTCCTATGTCTACTTGTCTCAGGTGGAAACAGCCAAATTATTAAAGTTAAAAGTCATCTTGAAATGGAGATAATTGGGCAAACCATTGATGATGCTGCCGGCGAAGCCTTTGATAAATGCGCTAAGGTTATGGGCTTACCATATCCCGGAGGACCTCTAATTGATAAACTTGCTACTGAAGGTAACGAAGATGCCTTTACATTTAGTAAACCTCGGATTGCTGAATACAACTATAGTTTCAGTGGACTCAAAACCTCGTTTTTATATTTTCTTCGTGATCAATTAAAGATAAACCCAAATTTCATAGAAGAAAATAAAGTAGACATATGTGCATCTCTGCAGAAGACAATTATTGACATTTTAATGGACAAATTAGTAACGGCTGCTAAAGATACTGGCATTAAGCAAATTGCTCTTGCGGGAGGCGTTTCAGCTAATTCGGGTTTAAGACAGCGACTCAATGATTTAGGAAAATTAAATAATTGGGTAACTTATATACCAAAGTTCTCGTACACAACCGACAATGCGGCAATGATAGCTATCAACGGATACTATAAATTTCTAAAAAACGAGTTTGTGGGTCAGGAAACTACACCATTTGCTCGATTAGAATTTTAATAATTGAACAAAAATGAAGGTTGTTTAAATGCTAAATTCGAATATTTATCAAATTAAACCTAAGTTTTAGCCTTATGTCAAGGCATATATTCGTTTTTTTATATTTTTGCAGCAGAATTATTTAATTAGTGGGGGAATTACTGTACAAGAAAGCATCAGGATTTGTGGAGAAACGAATGGGTAATGAATTGGTGATTGTACCAATGGTTGCAGCCGTGGCACAGATGGACAAGGTGTTTTCTTTAAATGAAATTGGATCACTAATATATGATTTTTTGAATGAACCTAAATCTGAAAAAGAGATTTTAAATAAAGTAATTATCGAGTTTGAAGTTTCTGAAAGAATAGCTAAACAGGATATAAAGAGCTTCCTTAATGAATCCATTAAGGCAAAAGTAATAGAAACTGTTTAGTCAGGAAAATGATTACAATGGGAATTAGAAAAAAATATATAAGTCCAAAAATAGAAATTCATCGTATCGATCAGGAGATATGTCTGGTTATGGAATCTCCACCGGTTGATCCAGGAGGAGGAGGCGATCCATGGGATCCCGCTGCAGCACCAGCATCAACACCTGAATATCCAAGCACTTTAAGTGATGATTCACCATTTGGTGGCAGCACTCCTGATTATGACAATATGTAAAACATAACATTGGTGACAAAAGCCGATTACAATATAGGGGGCATAGAAATTACAGTTAATTTCTTATGCCCTTTTTTCATTCCTAATACTAATTGTGGAAGCAAGAACTTCACAATTGATTCGTTGACTTCCAATGCTTGGACAATTAATATTGATTCAATAGACAGCATTGATTTATCGGCTTATCAATTGATGTTCAAAGGAGCACAGGAGTTTGCTGACGAGGTGCCTTATAAATGGAGCCTGTTACAATCATCAAGACATAATCACTGCATACATTTTGAACTTGAAAACCACTCACACATTAATAGTGGACTTGCTGAAATTGATTACCTAAACAAAACGGTTAGTTTAGGGATTTGTAACAAGTCAAATATTCCTTATTCTCTGGATCCATTTTTTCACCCCTTTGGAATTCTCCTATTACAATACATAGTGCATCTGGAAAAAGGATTTATACTTCATGCTTCTGCCATTGCTTATAAAAAGAAAGGATTCTTATTCACAGCAATCTCCGGAACAGGTAAAACCACAATGGCTAAACTGTGGCAATCCAAAGGGGCAAGCATCATAAATGATGATCGAATCATAGTTCGACCTGAAAACAACACCCAGATAATTAGCAATACACCAATGCCTTATTATAATGATTATAATAAAAGTGTTGAGTTAGCTAAACTATTTATCATTAAACAATCGCCTACTAATTATATTAAACCATTAAGTACATTACAGGGTACCCTTGCAATATTAGGAAACTGTATGCAATATCAATTTGATGAAACGCAGGTAAAGGAACGACTTGATTATATCGAACAAGCGGTAACTAAATGTAGTGTATTTGAAATAGGTTTCAAACCTGACACTTCTATTGTGGATCTAATTTTAGAAAATTTTGGATAAACAAACCATCATAAGCCTGGCAATTGAATTACTTAAAGAAGGCAAAACAACAAAGATCGTTGCCAACGGAATAAGTATGTTCCCCTTGCTACACCCTGGTGATATACTAACGATACAACCGACCCAAGAAATAACAATAGGGGATATCGTTGTATTTAAAGCCGAAACTTCTCTTATAGCTCATCGGGTGGTAAAAATATTCGATAACAAGATTTATTGTAAAGGTGATAGTCTTTTTTCAGTTGATAAACCATTCTTACTTAATGAGACTTTAGGAAAGGTAATAGAAAGGCAACGTGATGGAAAAACAATTAAGAATACTAGTTTAAGCCACCGTCTATTCGCAAAAATCATTCCTTATACCGGAAAATATCCTTCTCTACTCTTTAGGTGGTGGGCTATTCTATGGTTAAAGCTGCGTAAGTAAATATGCTTTAACCATGCGGCTAAAATTTTATTATTAATTTAGTCATTGAATTTTTGCATACCCTATGATATTCGGAACAACATTTAATTTAAAATATATTCGACAAACACTGAAATTGGTTTATCAAAGTTCCCCTAAATGGACTTTAATCAATTCTGTTGTTACCATAATCCGAGGTTTCATACCATTATTACTTTTAATTGTTGTAAAACAATTGGTTGATATTGTAGGAGATTCCTCCCAGGAATTACATAGCATTGATAAACAAGAAGTGATCTTTACACTTACATTGGTTGGAATATTCTTTCTACTAAATGCCATAAGTGGCTCTATAAACAATCTTGTACGTGAAAGACAATCGCATTTTGTAAATGACTTCATCCAAAAACTAATCCATCATAAGACCGTACGACTGCCTTACAAATATTTTGAAGATTCAACATATCAAGATTTATTCTTTCGAGCAATAAACGAGGCCAACTATAGGCCTTCAAAAATATTTTATGGGATACTTGGCTTAATACAAAGCCTAATCACTTTATCCATTGTATTAGTAGTTCTTACAACCTTTCATTGGGGCATCGTTCCCGTACTCTTTATAGCTGCTGTACCCATTATTATATTTCGTCTTTATTACTCGAGAAAAGAATATGCCATTAAACAAGAGCATACAGAAGACGAACGGCGAATGCATTATTTTAACCGACTACTTGTAGCTAAAGATTTTGCCAAGGAATTACGAATTTTTAACCTTAGTGATACTTTTAAAAATAAATACATTGAAATTCGCGACCAGCTCCGAACCAGACAATGGAAAGTTTCAAAGGCAAAGGCACTATGGGAATCACTTGTGCAAATTTTGTCGACTATTGCTATACTGTTTATCTTTTATTTTATCATCTCACAAGCTTTACGAGGTGAAATCAGTACGGGTTCAACAGCAATGTATTTCCTTGCACTCCAACGTGGTTATGCCGTCTTACAAGATTTCCTTTCGAAAATGGCATCTTTATTTGAAGACAATCTTTTCTTAAAGAACTTCTTCGAATTCCAACAAATAAAACTACCTAAAGAAGGTAATAAACCAGGTCAATTTCCTGTCCCATTAAAAAAACAAATTGAATTTAAATCTATCGAGTTTAAATACCCCAATACAGATCGATATGTATTTAAAAACTTAAACTTTAGTATCCCTTCAGGAAAAACGGTTGCCTTAGTTGGTGAAAACGGAAGTGGCAAAACTACTTTAGTTAAAATGCTGGCCGGTCTTTATCAACCCAGTATGGGTGAAATAAGAATTGACCAAATAAATCTAAATGATATTCATCCAACTGATTTAGCGAAAAACGTAAGTATCATTTTTCAGGATTTTATGCTCTATAATGTATCTGCTGATGACAATATTCGCTTTGGAAATGTCGATCGCGTATATAATGAAAACAATATTAAAGAGGCTGCTGAAAATGCAGGCATAGATGAAGTTTTTAGTAATTTAAAAGATGGTTATAATACGCAGTTAGGCACACTCTTTAAGCATAGCGAAATGCTTAGTAGAGGTGAATGGCAAAGAACAGCTCTCGCGCGATCATTTTACAATGATGCTCAACTCATAATTCTTGATGAACCAACCAGCTCTCTTGATGCTTACACGGAAGCAAAACTCATTTCGCATTTCAAAAACATTACACTGGGAAGGACTGCAATTATAGTCAGTCACCGATTAACAACTATTAATCTCGCCGATATTATTGTAGTATTGAAAGATGGACAAATTGAAGAAATGGGAGCATATGAGGAACTTATAGCGAATGAAGGTGAATTTCATCGCATGGTTCAAAGCTATAAAAACAGCTAGATACTTATTTCAGAATGAAAGTTACTCCTCCGAATACCGCAAAAGAATAGGGCTGAAAGTCATAATTTGGATTAGTACTCACCGATTCCAAATAATATTTCATACGAGGTTCTATATTAATCCTTATTAATCTTGACAAAGGCAACTCTAATCCTAATCCGACTGAACTACTCCATGAAAGAGGCTTAATATCTTCAGTCTCACCAATATCAATTCTTTCACCACCATCTAACAAGTAAGCATTATTACCAATTAAAAAGTTTGAACTCACCCCTCCCGCAATAGAAAGTATCGGAAAGCCATCTAATATTTTATAACGAGCCAACAACGGTACTTCAACATAATCCAATGTCTGACGCAAACCATCAATATTTGAAAGCTCTGAGTTATATTGAGAGTTATCTTCAAAGAAACTCATCGCGGCTTCACTCAATGCTCTATCACCATTATTAGCGGTTCTTTGATCGAATTTCACCCTACCCATCGAATTATTTGATAAATAATCATTCGATGGAGGCACAGCCGATTTTATAAAAGCCTCAGCATAAAGCAAGTCAGCTTGACGCAAATTGTTATTCGAGAGCTCTTGCCCCATTTGAGCAAAAAGCACACCGGTTTCAACACTCCATCTCGACTTACCTTCCAATCGAATATTTACACCTCCTCCTAATGTATTAATCCCACTCTCTGAATAATTGGCAGCACTCACCGGCGCTCCCGTCGATTCTCTATAACTATACGAAGAAGACATAGATCCACCAAGAAGCATTCTCATACTTTTTTTAGCTTCTTTTACTTCTTCATAAGCATAAATCGAGTAGTATTCTTTTTTTGATTCGGCTTGCACTAAGGATCTGTTTAATTCATTCGATGAAGCTAATAAGTAGATATCCTTTTTACCTTCCAGAACACTCCAAAACTGCCTCAAATGATTTATATCCTTATCTGTTGATCCATCTGAAATATTAGCGATTAATATATTACTTTCCGCTTCTTCCACAATGGTATTAACAGGCTCACCAGAACCGGTTCCAATCTGGTGAATTTTCACTTCTGAATTAGCCTTGCTATCCAAGTCATAATTTGAAATATTCTCATTCTTATCGACTATCTCTATGTTTTCTTCATTAATATTATCGATAATTCCTGCTGCAACAATATCACGCGATTCTGTGACATTATTATCCATAACAAACCAAGCAATCAGTCCGGCAATAACAATTGATGCCGCAGCTGAAACTCTCCAAAACAATACAAGTCGTCTCTTTTTTGAGTATATATCCAGTTTTGCTTCAATGCTCTGCCAAACACCTTCGGGAGGCTTAACTTCCAGACTCCCCAGCCCCTGCTCAAAGACATTATCTATATGTTGATCAGATTTTAACATACAATCTGCTTTTTACTTTTCACCTTATCTTCAATCCTCTGTTTTAACCATTGCCTTGCTCTCGAAAGGTTTGATTTGGAAGTTCCTATCGATATCCCGGTTTCTTCCGCAATCTCTTTATGCGTATACCCTTCAATTGCATACATATTAAAAACAACTTTATACTTTGGTGGTAACTCCTGAATCATCAATAATAATTCCTTCTCGTTGATTACAGGCATATAAACCTCCACTTCCTCTTCTTTTATAATTGGAAATTCGTCAACCAATATTTCAGGTTGCTTCTTTCTGAAATATTCAATTACAGTATTAACGACTATCCTTCTAACCCATCCTTCAAAAGAGCCTTTAAAACCAAACAAATGTATTTTCGAAAACACTTTTATAAAGCCTTCCTGCAAACAATCCTCTGCCTCCGCATGATTTTTACAATACCGCAGACAAACCCCAAACATCTTAGACGCAAACATCTCATAGAGCAATTGTTGCGCCTTACGCTTGTTGTTTTGACAATCTTGTATTATTTGATTCAAATCATTCACAGGCCAAAACTATTTCCAATGGTCAAAGTCATTAATTGAGAGCATTGAAAATAATCTTTTTATACGAATGTAACAACTTGCATCATACGCAAAAGTCATTGCTCATAGATATTAGGGATAATATCTATTGACGAGTACTTTAAAGAACGGTTGCGTATTAATCAGGAAAGATTTAATATATTTTTTTAACACGATCCATCTCGCGGCTTGCATCTTTTTGCTTCAAGGTTTCTCGTTTATCATGTTGCTTTTTACCTTTGGCTAAAGCGATTTCAATTTTAGCAAAACCTCTATCATTAAGAAATAAACGGATTGGTATTATAGTAAGTCCGGATTCTTTTGTTTTTCGCTCCAGTTTTTGAAGCTCTTTTTTATGAAGAAGTAATTTCCGCTCTCGTTCAGGCTGGTGGTTATTATATGTGCCATAAAAGTATTCGGATACTCTCATACCTTTTAACCACAATTCTCCTTTTACAAAAAAGCAGTATGAATCGACCAAACTGGCTTTTCCCATTCGAATCGACTTTATTTCAGTTCCTGCCAATTGTATCCCGGCCGAAAATCGTTCGATTAATTCATAATCAAAAGTGGAACGCTTATTGCGAATATTTATTCTAGCTGCCTGACTCATAATGCAAATCCACTAAGATTGATTAATAATTTATTAAAGGCGTATGGTAGTAATAATATTAAAACAGTTATGACTATGGTTTGCCATAATCTCTTATTCTTATTTTTATCTAAAACACCTGTTGCTTCCCAAACTATATAGGCAGAATAAATAACTAAAAAAGACAAAAAGAAGGTTTCAGGAAACAAGGCTGTTATAAAACCGAATAAATAGATTGGTAACGAAGAAAATGCAACTAACTTAAATGCTATTTCTTTATCGCCCTTTAACTCTAAAACGGGCATTAGTTTCACCAAAACAAAATACGCTGAATACAAGCCAAAGAAACAAGCTGAAAAAATAAACACGGCATACTTTAAAGCACTCTCAAGATCAAATTCCTGATGGCTTAATAAATAACCAATTAATATAGCTAAGCTGTATGCTCCAATAAGAGGCAAACTAAATTGCATTAAGACCTCATTCAATGAACTTTTCTCAGCAAAAGCTCCCTCCCACACCATACGGGGCCGCACAATTAAGCCTTTAATTCTTGTGAATAAGTTTTTATACATATCCCCGAGCAACAAGGTTTCTTTGTTCTTTTTTCCATCTGACATAGTGTGGCAAAAATAGCAAAAATATCTAATTTGAAATTCTATATTGCATAATGTTCTATGACACTAGATGGAAGATACTTGCACTTTTTCCTTAAAATAGCTTAGTTTTGAAGGATAAAAATTATTTATGTCATCTATTGAAACTCCATATAATCTTCTGGTTATTCTGGGCCCAACTGCTTCCGGGAAAACAAGCTTTGCTACAGCCTTAGCTCAAAAGCTTAATGGCGAAATTATTAGTGCAGATTCGCGCCAGGTATATAGGGGCATGGACCTTGGAACAGGTAAAGATTTGGAAGACTATACAATTAATGACCTTAGTATTCCCTATCACCTGATAGATATTGTTGATGCCGGATATAAATATAATGTCTTTGAATATCAATCCGATTTTTTCAAAGCCTTTGAACAAGTTCAAAAAAATAAGCATTTGCCAATCATGTGTGGCGGCACAGGCATGTACATTGAATCTGTGCTTAAAAAATATAAACTTATAAATGTTCCCTTAAACGAAGCATTGCGTGCGGAACTTAAAAACAAAAGCATTAACGAGCTTGAATCCATCCTTGGTGAATTCAAAAATCTACATAACCAAACCGACACCGAAACAATACCAAGAGCGATTAGGGCCATTGAAATAGAGACTTATTATTCTAAGCATCCGGATATTGCATTAGAATTACCACCAATAAATCCATTAATTATTGGAGTCAATATTGACCGATTAGCCAGGAGAAAAAAAATTACTTCTCGATTAAAAAAGAGAATTGATGAAGGGATGATTGATGAGGTTCAGACATTAATAGATAATGGCGTGAAATCTGAAGACCTTATCTATTATGGCCTAGAATACAAGTACCTTACCATGCATGTTAATGGAAAAATCACCTACAAAGAGATGTTCGATAAACTTAACGTTTCTATCCATCAATTTGCCAAACGACAAATGACATGGTTTAGAGGAATGGAACGCAAAGGAACCAAGATACATTGGGTGGATGCTTTTGAACCCATGGAGGAACGTATAGATCGTGTAATGCAACTACTGAGCAAAACAGACCAATAAGTTAATTGCCCCAACGATAGGCAACCACTCTATTATCAAAAAAAGTAGGCACAAAAATCAATCTTGATTCTTTGTCGTAGCCAATGTCAGCACAATTAATTTTATCCTCTGATGTATTTAATAGCAAGTTAGGAACCTGTCCAGGAATAACATGAAACAGTTTTCCTTGCCATGAAGAGAAGTAATACCCACCATTTCCATCTGCCATTAATCCATCAACAGGAACGGTTTCAGGAATCAGTACCATAACTGACTTATCCACCATACTTACCTTTAATATGCGCTCTGCAGTTCCAACAATTAAATCATCACCCTCACAATAAAGGCCATTAACCCTATTATAATCTTCTCCTTCTGCCCATACTTCCAGCACACCATCCTTCAACTTTAAAATTTGATTTGTCATCATATCGGAAACAAAAACATCACCCTTATTATTTATCGATACATCATTGAGGAATTTAGCCCCTTCTTTTTTAATCCGGTTATTTATTTGCTTTAGTTCAACATCTACAATAACCAATTCATCAATATCAGCTACATATAAAAATGATGAATCAATAGCCATACCTTTAGGCGCATTAAAACCATTCAACCAATCAATCTCTTTTATTTCACCGCTTACGCTCAATATCGAAATACTCCCTTCGTCATCTTTATCCGTCGGTTTACCAAAAACATTTGACACAAATAAGCAATTGTGAATCTTGGAATACAATACTGATTCAGGAACTTTTAAAATTGGCTCCGAAGCCCAAATCCTTTTTAAATCCTGACTTAACAGCGAAAATGGGCCAATATAAACGAGTAATGAAATAATAAGTAAAACGTGTTTCATAGGGCTTTTTGTTATTTACTTAATCTTAGAATTGTTTTAAATTAGAATAACATTTTGAATTAAACAACGTACTTATGATACTAGAACGAACTTAACATCATAAAGACCTAAGTAACAAAAGAATGAAATAAGGATTATTTTAAAATTTCAAGATAGTTGTTTTGAACCTTTAGTTACTTAAAAACATTAACCTAACTGTAAGCTACAGATCATTTATGGAAGGCATAGATAATTACATATCGAGGATCACCAAACTTGCAAACCGCAATAAGGAATTAAATGATCAACTTCAGGGTTGGATGGGATGGTATGAAGACATTCAACGTCAAAACGAAAAATACCATAACCTACTGGCTGAATATTCCGACGAAGATATAGAGTCCCAATTGCAAAAAACGCCTACTCGAAAGGTAAAACGTTTTAAAATGGTCTCTGTACTTTACGCTACTATTGAAGGATTTAGAAATCTCAATGGTCATCCTAAAGCACAGGACTTAGTGGATGCCTTGGATGAAATATATTTAAAATTTGATGAGATTGCGCAAAAATATGGTGTCTTAAAAATCAAAACTATTGGAGACACATTTCTGCTTGCAGGTGGAATTCTGGAGGAAAACAGGACCAATCCAATAGATGTAATCAATACAGCTATCGAGATGCAACAAACGGTTTCCACTTGCATCCTTGATAATACTAAAGAGCCCTTCTGGAGAATAAGTATTGGCATCCATACCGGCCCGGTTCTGGGTTCGCCTACCGGCAAAAAAAGTATGCCATACAGGCTTACCGGTGAAAGCGTGAATATAGCCTCAAGAATGGGAATGGCTTGCCACCCGGGGAAAATCAACATTTCCAATATGACCTATGAATTGGTTAAAGAGTTTTTTAGCCTTTCTCAAAGTGGTAAAATACCAGCCAAATACAAAGGCCTGCTGGATATGTTTGAAGTAAATGGAATTCTTCCTGAATTATCTGAAAACAGAGAAGGATTAGTAGCTAACCGCAATTTCAATACAAAGTATAATCTTATCCAATTTATGGATTTGCAAGAGGAAGTATTGGACTTAATGGAGCAAAATTTACCCGCCACACTCTATTACCACAATATTAAACACACCATCGATGTCATTACTGAAGTAGAGTTGATCGGATGGGCAGAAGGGTTAAACGAAGAAGAGATCTTAGTTCTCAAATTGGCGGCACTTTTCCATGATAGCGGGCATACTCGAGATTATAAGGAACATGAGCTGCATGGAACACATATAGCCAGAGAATTTTTAAGCAATTATAATTATCCTGAAGATCAAGTTGAGACGATTTGCAGACTTATCATGTCAACCAAATTCCCACCTGAGCCCAAAGATTTATTAGAGCAGGTTATTTGTGATTCAGATTTGGACTACCTTGGTCGTAGCGACTTCATTCCCGTATCTAACACTTTGTATGATGAATTAAAAGATCGTGATATGATCGGATCCATAGATGAATGGAATCAGCTCCAAGTCAACTTCATACGTAAACATCAGTATTTTACTCAAACGGCCCAAAACCTTAGAGAAGTAAATAAACAAATCCAAATAGAACGCCTCGAAAAATTGATGGCTGGTGAGACGGCTCAGTAAAGTTAGAATTAACTATTATACTTCAATTAGCTGATTTATGTGGTTGTTTACTAAATGCTGTTTAATTAATTTAGCATTGCATTTACTTTGAATAACAACTCTACAAAAATCAGCATTATGCACAAATTATTACTGCCATTAATGGCCTTGTTTATACTTGTTGCTTGTCAACAAAAACCAGCTAAAATGTATGTAGCTTCCTTACCTGATGTTCAGCAAAAAGCTGATGAATTTATCCCTTTCAAGTTAACAACAGACTTAAGTCAACTATCTGACAAAGAAAAAGAAATGCTTCCTCTGTTGTTTGAAACGGCCAAAATAATGGATAATTTATTCTGGAAGCAAGCTTGGGGCGATAAAGATGATTTACTTAGTAATTCAGCTGATCCGGCACTAAAACAGTATATTAAAATCAACTATGGCCCATGGGAAAGGCTGGATGATAACAAATCATTTATTGAGACTATTGGTGCTAAACCCAAAGGAGCAGGATTCTATCCAAGTGATATGACAAAGGAAGAATTCGAAGCTTTTGATGGAGCAAAAAAAGATGATTTATATACCATTATTAAACGCAATAAAGAAGGTGGCTTAGAAGTTGTTCCTTATAGCGAGGCCTATAAAAAGGAATTGACCAAAGCCTCAGAGCTGCTAAAACAAGCAGCAGTCTTAGCCGAGGACGAAGGTTTAAAAAACTATTTAGAATTACGTGCTGATGCCCTACTCTCAAATGAGTATCGGGCAAGTGATATGGCTTGGATGGATATGAAAACCAATACAATTGATTTTGTTGTTGGACCAATTGAAAACTACGAAGATGCTTTATATGGATATAAAACTGCATTTGAAGCTTATATTCTTATCAAGGATAAAGAATGGTCGGATAAGCTAACTCGTTTTGCAGCTTTATTACCAAAACTACAACTCTCCTTGCCTGTTGAAGATAAATACAAAGCTGAAGTTCCGGGTAGCGACAGTGATTTGGGTGCTTACGATGCTTTATACTATGGAGGAGATTGTAATGCTGGAAGTAAAACCATTGCAATAAATCTTCCAAACGACCCTGAAGTACATGTAACTAAAGGAAGCAGAAAGTTACAGCTTAAAAACTCAATGCAAGCTAAATTTGACAATATCCTTGTTCCAATTAGTAAGGTCTTAATAACTCCGAATCAACAAAAGCATGTGAAATTTGATGCTTTTTTTGAAAACACTATGTTTCATGAAGTAGCACATGGTTTGGGAATAAAAGAAACGATCAATGGTAAAGGCGAAGTTGGTAAAGCTCTGAAAGAAACTTATTCATCAATTGAAGAAGCCAAAGCCGATATACTTGGGCTTTATATGGTAAGCGAATTAGCTAAAATGGGTGAATTACCAAATAAAGACCTGATGGATAATTACGTGACTTTTATGGCTGGTATCTTTCGCTCTGTGCGATTTGGAGCAGCTAGTGCGCACGGAAAGGCCAACATGATGCGTTTTAACTATTTTCAGGAGAAAGAAGCTTTTTCTTACGATAGCGAAACCGGTTATTACGCTGTTGATTTCGATAAAATGACAGCTGCAATGAATAGTTTATCTGCCGACATTTTAATCATGCAAGGTAATGGTGATTATGAAAAAGCAAAGCAAACACTTAAAGAAATGGGAACCATCCGCCCTGCATTACAACACGACCTTGATCGGATTGCAAAAGCAGGTATACCTGTAGATATTATATTCGAACAAGGACCTGAAGTTCTCGGATTATAGATCTTCAAGCAATATACTTTAGAAGAGCTCATTCATTTATTTGAATGAGCTCTTTTTCTATACACTATTCATCTGTCTATTAAAACTTTGCCAACAAAGTTCAAAAATTGAATAAACCATACTCAGATGATAACAATTCATCAAAAGGATTGTGTTTAATTTTCTGACGTAACTTCAAAAAAAACGCAGGTTTGAAATCAAACCTGCGCCGTGTCTACTGAAAAAGACCTCGATTAACTTACCAAGGTATGCTATAAATGAATTTTAGGTGTTCACTCCATTATTCATTAAGTACTCAAACTCGGAAATACTTATGCACTTTGCATTGTGCGAAAGACTTTATACCAGCTTCCACCATTGTGTACATCTTCCAAGCCACTAGACCTTAAAGTATGCATTGCAGAAGCACTTCTACTTCCCGAAGCACAGCAAAGCAAAACCGGACGATTCATCTTCCTTATCTTTTTTATCGTTGCCGAATTAAACTTATCCAAAGGTATATTGACTGATCCATCTACATTGCCCATTCTAAACTCCTGAGGCGTACGAACATCAATTATTTTGGCATTACGCTCCAATGCTTCTATTATAATCTTCTTACGCTTTCCAAATAGGTTACTAAATAATCCCATGTTGTATTTTATTTTTAATAATTTAAACTTCTTGATTTGTTGCAAACGGATCTTAAACGCTAGCCATCATTGATGCAATACCTCCACCGTTTTTCACATTGGTAAAACCACGTTGATTTAATACCTGCTGAGCATATGCTGATCGTGCACCAGATGCGCAATAGACAATTATTTCGCGATCATGATTTGAACCCAAATCAGCTTTACCTGCCATGATATCATCCAATGGAATGTTCACCGCATTTGGAAATGCTCCCGACATAAACTCTCCCGGAGTTCTGACATCAATGACTAACCTTTCAAGCTCTTCCTTCTTTACTTCTTTATTACTTTCTTCGAAATCTTCAACCGGATAATTAGCCATCATTGAGCTAACTCCACCTCCGTTAGTTACATTCGTATATCCTTTCTGATTCAGGAATTGCTGTGCATAAGCAGAACGAGCTCCTGAGGCACAATACACAATTATCTCACGATCTTTGTCTGATCCCAAATCACTTGTTCCTGCCGTAATATCATCGAGTGGTATATTAATAGCTCCAGGATAGGCTCCTGTCATAAATTCCCCTTCCGTGCGAACATCAACGACTAATCTTTTCTTTTCATCTGCATTCACATTTTGAGTAGTTTCTACAGTTTCCTCAACAGATTCCTCAATGCTTTTTTTCTCGATTGGTAATTGCACTACCTGGAAATTTTTATATCCAACTGCCGCTGCATGACGTTGTAAGGAGGTGTTTCCTCCCGAGATATTATAAACTTCAGTAAAACCAGCACCAATTAATGTACGAAGAGCCTGGTGACCTTTCTTACCTGTTTCATCATAAACCAATATTGGTACCTCGCTAGGAATGGATTCCAAATGCTGCGATAACATTTCCAAAGGCAAATGGTGTGCCCCTTTCAGGCTACTTTTCTGAAAAGAAAACACATCTCGAACATCTAAAACAACCAAACGTTTTCCTTCAATAAACTCATCTAACTCGGAAGCCAATAAACTTGGGCTGTACCCTGACATTTTGTTTTCAGCAGTGTAGGCCGCCATATTCATTGCATCATTTGCCGTACCGATTGGAGGGGAATAGGCAAAATCCATATCTGCTATCTCGCTAACCTTAATTTTGGCAGCTGCAGCTGTTGCTAATATATCTAATCGTTTATCTGCACCCTTATATCCAGCAGTCTGACCACCAAGCACTACCCCTGTATTTTTATCAAAAACCACCATTACACTTACGGTTTCTGCTCCCGGGTAATAGGATGTATGATGTTCCTTATGAACCACAACTGCATCAGCATCAATCCCAGCTGCCTTGGCTTGTTTTAATGACATACCGGTAATTCCTGCTACTGCCTCAAAAACTCGAACTACAGAGGTTCCTACAGAGCCTTTATAAGCATGCTGTCCTCCCAAGGCATTCTCAGCCGCAATACGCCCTTGACGGTTAGCCGGACCAGCTAAAGGAATACGTACTTTCTTACCGCTTACTCTATGCTCTATCTCAACCATATCACCACCTGCATAGATATCAGCATCTGAAGTCTGCAAATATTCATTTACCAATAAACCACCGGCTTCGCCTATTTTTAATCCGGCATCAATAGCTAATTGAAGAGTTGGTCTAACCCCCACGGATAATAATACCATATCAGCATCTAATGTTTCACCATTATCTAATTCAACTGAATTTTTACCAATTGAAGTAACAGCAGCCTCAGTATGAACTCCTACACCATATGATAGCAACTCACGAGTTACGAACCCAGCTGTTTCAGCATCCATTAATGACATTACATGAGGCATTTTTTCTACTACATGAACCTTAAGTCCTCGCTTAACCAATGCCTCAACCATTTCTAATCCAATAAATCCACCACCTACAACAACAGCTGTTTTTGGATCATTATTAGTAACATGGTTATCAATCTTGTCCATGTCATCTAATGTCCAAAGACTAAATACATGGTCGTCTTGTGCTCCCGGTAGATTAGGCTGAATTGGTCGCCCTCCTTGTGCAAGTATAAGTTTGGTATATGTAAATTCCTTATTCGATCCATCACGTGTATCTTTTGTATAAACCACATGTGTGTCCTTATTGATTGATTCAACCAATGTATTAATATGTACATCAACATTGTACTGCTCCTTGAAACTCTCAGGGCTTTGAAGTATAAGCTTCGAACGACTTTCAATATCTCCGGCTATGTAATAAGGTAAACCACAATTGGCAAATGAAACATCCGGTCCAGCCTCTAACATTGTAATTTCAGCATCCGGTGATAAACGTCGGGCTTTAGCAGCCGCTGTTGCTCCTGCAGCAACCCCTCCGATAATAAGTATCTTTTCCATATATTCTATTTTTTATTTTTTTGCTTTAAATTGATGTGACAAAACTAGTACCATAAAATATTTACAACTAATAAAAGCGATTGTGCTTGATCCGAATAAAAATTGAACTAGCACAACTTTTTTGTTGTTCAAACTAATACCTTTGCAACTCAACTACTATTGACCTAATAGAATGAAGACGATTACAGCACAAGACATAGAGTATTTATGCGACATTAATGCGCCATGCTTTCAAGCTCTTGCCCCCAAAGAGATGGACCTTATCCGCACGAGTAAAACACAGGTTCAGTTCAGAAAAGGAGATAATTTAACCAAGCAAGGTACTTTTGCATCCTATGTTTTATTTATGGCTAAAGGGTTGGCTATTCAATATGTTGAAGGAGATAACAACAAAAGCTTTAATTTAAGAATAATTCAACCGGGCGAATTTGTGGGCTTATCTTCCGTATTTTCAGGTAATACTTTTAACTACTCTTCAATAGCCATTAGCGATTGCCATGTTCTTTTAGTTGAAAAAAGTGCCATATCACATGTGATAGAACAAAATGGTATGTTTGGTTTAGGTTTAATTCGACGATATACAGAGCAAAATATGAATCTGTTTGAAACACTTCGCACAGTGCTTTACAAACAGATGATGGGAAGAATGGCTGAGAGTCTATTGTACATTAATACAATGAAAGAACATTATCCTGAAGTTTTTACTCTACTATCTCGAAAACATATTGCTGACTTTGCTGCAATAACAACCGAAAGTGCTGTTAAAATTCTAAAAACATTAGACAAAGAAGGCATTATCAAATTAGATGGAAAGGACATAAGTCTTTTAAACGAACCTTACTTGCATGATCTCAAGTTAAAAGGCTAGAATCAATAAGTTAATAAGCTAATTTGATAATTGGATGATGTAATAAATAATAAGTTACCATTATTTAACAACCCCTGATTCCATTAGTAGCCCTTTAAATCAATCTTATCAGTACTTATGCGATCAACCCACTTGCCCATTTTCTTTTGAATAACCTTAAAATGATGTTCTTCTTCCAAAGTAATCAAAGATATTGCTTCTCCTGTTGATGCGGCCCTACCTGTTCTTCCAATACGGTGAATGTAATCTTTTGGCGATCGGGGCAATTCGTAATTAATTACGTAAGGTAACTCTTCTATATCAATTCCTCGGGCCAGCAAATCGGTAGTTACCAATACCCTAAGATTACCTGCCTTAAATCTATTAAGGGTTGAGATGCGAGCCGTTTGCCCTTTTTTACCATGCACAGCTGCGGCTTCTATTCCGTTTTGCTTTAATTTAGTCACAACACTATCTGCCTTAAATACTGAAGAAGCAAAAACCATAACTTGATGCATCTCTTTGCTTTTTATAAGATAACGCAATAAAGGCCCTTTTCTTTCCTCTGCGACAAAATAGGCGACTTGTTCAATCAGATCAATGTTATCAACTTTATCCTCAATCTTAATTACAAGCGGATCATTTAATAAGAGTTGATTGATTTGATTAACATCATCGTTTAATGTTGCTGAAAAAAGCAAGTTCTGCCGCATAGCTGGCAACAACTTAAAAATACGACTTAACTCATCCTTAAAGCCCAGGGTCAGAAGCTTGTCAGCCTCATCCAAAACCAAAGTATTAATCCCTGATAAATGAACGGCATTACTTTCGACTAACTCTAATAAACGCCCCGGCGTTGCAACCAATACATTTACACCTTGTAAAGCTTTCATTTGAGGATTTATCGAAACGCCTCCATAGACCGCTAATGCCTTAATTCGCTCTGGAAGTACAGATCCAAATTGTTGAAATACATCCTTTACTTGATCGGCCAGTTCACGCGTTGGAACCAGAACCAAAACATTAACATGTCGATTTTTGGTCTCCCTACTGCGCTGTAGATTTCTTAAAACAGGTAATACATATCCTGCGGTTTTACCTGATCCGGTTTTAGCGATGCCTAAAACATCTTTTTTTTCAAGAACAGCAGGAATTACCTTTTCTTGTATTGGAAAAGCATTTGAGAAGTTTTGACCAGCTAAAGCTTTAAGTAAAGATTGTGATAAACCTAAGGAATTAAACGACATGTTTACATTTTAAGATGACCCTGTAGTGGATCTGTACAAAGATAGATCAAATAAGAAGCAATGAAAGTATCAATATTAAGTTTAAGCATTATTTTTGTATCGAAATCAACAGATTAAAATGCAAGTCCCCCATAAGTACAAGTTCATAGTTCAGTTAGGCAAGGCTCTTCACACATATGGTGTTCCATCCTATAAGTCTCAGAAATACCTGACAGAGGTAGCTGCTTTAAAAGGCATTAAAGCCAGCTTTATGGATACACCCACCTGGATTAATTATGTATTTTATGAAGAAGATGAGCACACTTATAATTATGTGGAATGTATCCCTCCTGGAGAATTAAATTTGGGAGCCTTGTCGAAAGTTGTTGAAATCACTAAACAAGTTTTAGCTAACAAATTAAACTTTAGTGAGGCTAAAACTCAAATAGAAAAACTTGAATCAACACCAACCGGCTATAGCAAACCGATTGAATTACTTTCATATATGGTTTCAGCAGGAGCATTTAGTGTCATTCTTGATACAAATTGGGCATCTGTTCTTACCGCTTCCGGGATTGGAGCTTTGGTTTACGGTATTACGCTATTATCAAAAAAATCAAGCTATGTAAAAAGCACTCTTGAATCTTTGGTAGCTTTTTTAGCAACTATAATAACTGGAATACTCTCACTGTATGTTGATCAAATCAGTATCTCAATGACCATTTTGGCCTCCATTATTGTATTTATTCCCGGATTATCCATTACCACAGCTTTGGAAGAAATTACCTCAAAAAGTTTAGTTTCAGGTACCGCAAAACTATTTGATGCTTTGGTATCCTTATTCAAACAGTTTTTGGGAGTTGTACTAGGATTGGCTATTCTTTCACAATTTATGGAACTTAAGCAGGCCGAGATTATTCAAGACATTCCGAATTGGGTGGATTATCCGGCAATCATCTTATTGGCATCGAGTTTACTTCCCGTATTTAAAGTGAGACCGAAAGATGTTCCTTTATCAATTGTAACCGGATTTATATGTTACAGCATTACCGTTATATTCGATTTTACAGGAATCTTAACAAGTATCTTTCTTGGAACCATAGCTGCCACGGCAATAAGTAAGTTTTTTAGTCGTCTTACCAAAACACCCAGGTTGGTCTATCTAACTCCTGGTATTATAATGCTTGTACCGGGGAGTAAAGCCTTTATTACCCTAAGTACCGTTTTCCTGGCCACACCTGGAAGCACAAATATGGGAGAGCAAGTACTCTATATCTTTATGGGAATAATAGGCGGTTTAATTTTCTCTGGCAGCTTCATGGATAGAAGTATAGTAAATCATAAATAATTCCACTCCTTTCATTGTGTATGTTACATAGAGTAGAAATACTTTCATACATCTTATATTATCATCATTAATACAAGGCAATGATTCGCCTTTTACAATTGAAATAAATTGCAAAAAAGACTTCGTATTCAGCAAAACAAAATTAAAGTTCATTGCAAACTATCAATTCGTAAGAAGTTAAATAGCTTATGTGATACATGTACTCATTTTCTTCACTCTTATTTGAAAAATGTAACATAAACATTCATTAACAAATAACGCTTTAAAATATTGAAAACCTTTGTTAAAACTATTTAACAATTGCCCTACTTGACTGTATTACAAGGCAACAAAAAGAGACTATTACTATCACACTTAAACTTTCTGTCGGTAGACAATAATAAAATCACGCCATAGAGTAATCATTAGATTTGACCACCAATTTAAGTCATCCTAATTTTACCAACAGAAAATCACACTTGATTTTGATAATAATAAGTCATAAATTTTGTAGTGCTAAATACTTAATAATATAATATTTTAAATCAATATGGAGGAAAGCCTATGTAATACCATTGCCAATATGAAACACTATAATTAAGTAAATAAGGATATATAAAACTTCCTAAATCGAAAAATCTAAAACAACACGCGATGATTAGAAAATCCATATTTCTATTTGCCCTGTTTTTTATGTGCTCACTGGGTTTAATGGCCCAACACATAATTACAGGTACAGTAATGGACGACACCGGCAGCCCACTTCCTGGTGTTAATGTATTTGAAAAAAGTAATCCCACAAGCGGAACCATCACGGATATTGATGGTAAGTACTCTATTGAAACAGCTTTATCAGATGGTATTCTTACCTTCTCTTTTATCGGATTTGAAACTCAGGAAACAACTATTTCAGGTCGGACAACAATTGATATTACATTAGTACCTGAAACAACAGGACTTGACGAGGTAATTGTAACAGCCTTAGGAATTAAACGCGAAAAGAAAGCTCTTGGTTATGCAGTTCAAGACGTTAAGTCGGAACAACTTACTCAAGCTGGAGCATCTGATGTCACCACTTCTCTTAACGGAAAAGTAGCAGGTGTACAAATCAGTCAGTCCGGAGGTGGAGTAGGTGGATCATCCAGAATTGATATTCGTGGAGCAAGTTCACTTATTGGAAACGATCAACCTATTTGGGTTGTTGACGGAGTCCCATTCGATAATGGTGGCGACAGAGATGGAACCATATGGGGAGGAACATCACGTTCGGGTGGTGCCTTTGACTTAAATCCAGATGACATAGAATCAATCTCTGTACTTAAAGGGCCAAACGCAGCCGCTCTTTATGGAGAAAGAGGTGGTAATGGTGTTATTCTTGTTACCACAAAGACAGGTAAACGTAAATCTGGATTAGGCATTTCATACAATGGTGTATTCTCTATGGACGAAGCGGCATATATGTTGGATTTACAAGATCGCTATGGTCAAGGAACAAATGGAGAGTATGTTAATGATGAGACTTCATCTTGGGGACCGGAAATGAAAGGTCAGATGTTGGAATCATGGACTGGTGAAACTATTCCATACGAAGGACAAAAGGATCGATTAAAAGATTTTACTCGCACCGGTTTTACTCAAAAGCATAGTTTAGCTTTTACAGGTGGAAATGAAGATGGAGCTTTTCGTCTCTCATTAGGTAAAGACATTATCAAAGGAATATACGAAACACATAAGGTAGAAAAAACTTCTATGGACCTTAGAGCTGACTATGATATTAATCCATGGTTAAATGTTGATGCTAAATTTTCGTTTTATAATACTCTGGGTAATGATCGCCCTGAAATTGGTAATTACTCATACGTATCCTACTATAATGGCATGCCAATGAACATACGTAATGAAGACTTAAAACCAGGTTACAATTACGATGAGGCCAAGGAACAGCACATAGAAAAGTTATATACAACTCCAAGTGCAAACTACCGTAATCCTTATTTTTTACAAGCGCAAACATACAATAGAGACGAAAAAAACAGAACATTTGGTTATGTTGCTGCGAATTTAAAATTCACACCTCACCTTACCGGTAAATTAAAATATGGTATGGACTTCTATCAGCTATCAACTGTAGAAGGATATAGATTTGCTGATAATGTGGATGCAAACAGACCCAACTACAATCCAGCTCAGAGTAGGTTTAAGGAAGAGAATGCAGAATTCTTATTATCTTATAATAGAGACATAAACGATGATTTTACTTTTAGTCTGAACTTTGGTGGTAACAATCGATATTCTGACCAATCTACACTTAGTGCAAATTCCGGTAGATTATCTTCTGAAGATGACATCTTTTTAGGAGCAGGATCAAATATCATTGCCTTCGAAACATTTAGAGAAGAAGAAGTACGTTCATTATATGGATTTGGTCAAATAGCGTTCAGAAATTATTTATTTCTGGATTTTACAGGTCGCAACGATTGGTCTTCAACACTTACATCCAATCATACCAACTTTGATAATTCATACTTCTACCCCTCACTTAGTTTAAGTGGTATTATTTCTGAAATGACCGAATTACCTTCTTGGGTATCATTTGCTAAAATCAGAGCTTCTTGGGCTAAAGTAGGTAAAGGAACAGATCCATATTTAACTGCACAGAGTTATTCTATTGGCAACTGGAGTTATAATTTATCTATTGGTAATGTACCTAGTGTGTTTATTGATCCGAGCTTAAAACCAGAACTTTCGACATCATTCGAAATTGGGGCTGATCTTCGATTCTTAAATAATCGTTTAGGTGTAGACTTCACATACTACAACGAATCTACTGAAAACCAAATTGGTAAAGTAGAACTTGCCCAGTCATCTGGTTATGGTGAAGTTTTAACTAACATCGGTAAAATCTTGAATGAAGGTGTTGAATTGATGATAACAACAGTGCCTGTTAAAACTAATGATTTACGAATTGGTTTAGATTTTAATTTCGCACAGAACACAGGTACCTTAGTTGAATTAAGCGGCGACAGAGATAGATATGTATTCGGTTCAGGCGTTGTAGCTTATAAAGGTGGTAAATTAGGTGATATAACAGGTAGCATCTACCAAAGAAATGAAAATGGCCAAATCATTGTTGATGATAATGGTTTAATGGTAGTTAACACCGACGACAACCTTGTAATAGGTAATATTCAACCTGATTGGACTGGTGGTATTAACTTGAGCGTTGATTATAAAGGATTGTTTTTAACATCTCAAATAACAATGCAGCAGGGTGGTGAAATTGTATCATCATCAGAACGAGGTGCCACTTCTGCTGGCACAGCAGCCAGAACAGATGCCAATAATCGAATTTCATTCTTTGTTGATGGAGTTACTGAAGACGGCGGATTAAATACAACAATGATTTCAGCCGAGGAATATTGGAGACAAGTATCAAAAGTAGACGAAGAATTCGTATACGACGCCTCATATATGAAATTGGGAGAATTAGCTCTTGGATATAATTTCCCTAGCTCATTATTGACTAAAATAAACAACAATCCTGTAAAATCAGTTCGATTATCACTGGTTGGAAGAAACTTGTTTTATTTCTACAAGCATACACCAGGAACAGTTCCTGATGCCAGTGCATACAGCACTGTGTATTATGCAAAAGCATTTGATTTTGCACCAGTACCATCTACTAGAACATATGGTTTCTCGGTTAATGTTGGATTTTAATTGATAAAAGAAAATTATTATGAAGAAATATAATTTAATACTTTTTGTTTTTGGACTTTTAGTCCTCAACATTAGTTGTTCTGACGATTTTGGTGATATGAATACACCAGCTGATGCAGTATCTAAAGTGGAGCCAAAATTCTTCTTTAATGCCATGCAGCAAGAAGTTTTGCAAAACTACCAGAGAAATGTAAATCTTTATCCTGATTTATACTCTCAATACTGGGCCAACACGGTTTCAGGTTTTGGATCCGCCCGTTATGAATATGTAGACGGATGGATCGGTAATCAATGGAACGAGCATTATACAAGAAACCTGAGAAGAGCATTGGCCATGGAAGATATGGTTGGAGATAAACCAGCTTATGTAGATGCAATTGCCATTAAGGATATTTGGATGTGCTACGCCTGGTCAAGAATGACCGACACATATGGTGACATCCCTTACTTTGAAGCTTCTTTAGGAATTAATTCTAAATATGATCGTCAGGAAGACATCTACATGGACCTATTCCAAAAATTAGACCGTGCAATTAATGCTATTACAGGCGATGCTGGTCAATATAAATATGATGAGGGATACGACTTAATATTTGATGGTGACATTGTTAAATGGCAAAAATTTGGTAATTCCTTGCGTTTGCGTTTAGCCATGCGTATTTCAAATATCAATCCTGGTAAAGCTGAGGAAGAAGCAAAGGCGGCTGCAAATGGACCTAATGGACTTTTAAGTAGTAACGATGATGTTACCAAAGTTCCTTTATGGACAAAAGGATGGTACGACTATTTACACCAAATGGCTTGGAATTGGAATAATATTAGAATGTCTAAAACCTTCTCTAACTACTTGTACAATCAATCTTCAGCCGGTGAAGATCCTAGAGCTTCTATCTGGTTTGCTTACCAAAGCGAAGGACAATCTGTACCCAAAGAAGATGTTGGTAAATCGATCTACGACGGTATTGAAAACGGATTTAATTTAGTCCCTAGTGGATTTAGAGAAGATTTTGCTACAATTAACCTTGAAGGTGGATATATTGATTTTGTTGGCGATGGAGCTGAAGATTTAATGTATTGTCCAGTAATGTTTTATTCTGAGGTTCTTTTCTTACAAGCCGAAGCAGCCCTAAGAGGATGGTTACCTGGAGATGCAAATACCCTTTATAAGCAAGGTGTTGAAGCATCAATGGAATATGTTGGTGCGGATGATGCAGCAGCAACCGCTTATGTTGCCGGATTACCAGATCTGACTGGAGTTAATGAGTCATCGTTAAAACAAATTATAACCCAAAAATGGGTATCCAACTTCCCTAATGGAATTGAAGCATGGGCCGATTTCAGAAGAACAGATTACCCGGATATCACTTTACCAAAGGATGGCGTAAGTGGTAGTTCTACTGTAGCTCCCGGCACTTGGGTTAAGAGAGTTCGTTACCCAAATAACGAACATAACAACAATGCTGACAACATTCCATCTGGTTTTGCTCCTGTTGAATCAGACAGAATGGATGTTCGCATATGGTGGGACACAGCCGACACGAAAACAAAAAGTAACGGCTTAATGAACAGTAATTTGTAAATAATACGGGTAAAGTATTTTAGCTCCTGGCAGTTAAAATACTTTATTAAAACTTTATTATATGAAAGCAAAAAGAATAAATATAAAACTATTGTCATATCTGACTGCTATTATTATGGTATTAGCCATAGCAGCCTGTGAAGATGACAAGCCCGCTGGTAATTTTGATACGGTTTCATTAGATACTCTGGTTGAAGAAGCAAATACTCTACTAGAAACCACCGAAGAAGGTATTGAATTAGGAATGCAACAACCAGGGTCGAAAGCCGAGCTACAGGAAGTTTTAACTTGGGTTGAGTGGCAAAAATTAAATGCTGAATCGCAGCAAAAAATTAGTGATGCAACGGTTAGATTACAGACCTACATTGATAAGTACAAAGATAATGTTGTTAAGCTTGCCATTCCATGGATTCATCAAGAATCAGGTACTTGGATGCAATTGTCTAACAATGTTAAGCAAGCTGCAGAACAACCATTTACAATGGAAGCAAAGTTTTATGTGGTTGACTTACAGCAAATGGGCTACTCAAATAATATGTTTGCCAGCGTTGTTAATGAAGAGCAAGGTTTTGGCATTAGATATTTCAGTGATGGTGTTATTCACTTAAACATTGGCCAAGGCTCAGGTACAGGAGGTTGGAAACATGTTGAATCCGGACCTGGTGTTATAAAAGCTGGAGAGTGGATGCACATAAGTTATACAAACAATTCTACGGAACATATACTATATGTAAATGGTGTTCCTATTTTAACAAATGAGGCTAATTATCGCCCAAGCCCTGCTGATGCACCTTTAGTAATCGGCAACACTCCTCCATGGGACAATCGTGTTGTCAATGCTTTAGTGAAAGATTTTAGATTTTGGTCTAAAGTGTTAAGCTCTTCAGAAGTTAACGATTTACAAGCCGAAGGTGCAGTAAAAGGAACTGAAGATGGACTTGTTGCTTTCTTCCCATTAAATGCAGACCTAGGTTTAAATTTCGATGATATGACAGGACAATCTAGCATCGAATTTATTGGAAACATTGAATGGTTACCAGGAGGTGAATTACCGGTTATAGTTCTTGACTATGCAGGAATTAACAAAGCCATTGCTGATGCAACTGCATTACAAGGTGAAGTTGTTGAAGGAACTGAAGATGGTGATTATCCTGTTGGAACGAAAGATTATCTTCAAAAAATAATTGATTCAGGAAATGAAGTTGCAGCCAATGCTAGTAAACAAGATGAACTTGACATTGAAGCCAAAAGTATTCAGGATGACTTAATCACGGTCAAAAAATTCCTTGTAGCTGATGCTAATGGAGTATACATAGATCGTGAAGACCCAAATGCGGTTGGATTACGTATTACTCCTAATTATACACCTCAAGGAGATTATACTGTTGAGTTTGATGTTAATGTAAAAACACTAGGAGAATATGGAACTGGTGAATTCTTTAACAACGGTAATTTTGGTTTATGGGTATATGGATACCAAGAATTTACGGAAGAAGGTTTATTAAATTCCGGAGGTTTATGGAACTTTACTAACGCTGGAAATGGCTGGCAAGGTCCAAAAGCTGATGCTTTAACTATTAAATCAGGCATTTGGCAGCACGTTGCTATTATTCACGACAATACAGCCAGAACAACTAAACTTTATGTAGATGGGGAACTAAAAGGTACACAAGAGGATATTGGTGCACCTGAGGTATCCGGATGGGGCGAAATCTGGCTAGGAAATGGCTGGGGAAAAATGAATGGTTATATCAAAGATTTCCGTTTATGGGACGTTGCCAGATCTGAATCGGATTTAAACACTGATATTATGGGCGATGAAACTGGATTGAATATCTATCTTCCATTAGATAAAGTGTCTGGAATAGAATTCATAGATGTTACGGGTAATTACAATGCTGAAATGCGAGGCATTGATTGGAACGTAACCGAATCAGAATAACTGTTAGATTCTTTTCATATAAAAAGTGGCATGAACTTCGGTTCATGCCACTTTTGCTTTTTATTAAACTTGATAACTTTATTAGAACACTTTATGATTTATCTCTCTAAATTCCTTTGGAGTCATTCCATTGTATCGTTTGAACACTTTATAAAAATGTCCAATGGCATTAAATCCGCAATTAAAACAAATAGTTTTAATAGGCACATTGGTCATTGTTAATCTTTGAGCGGCATAGTTCATTTTAATTTTCGTAACAGTCTCGGTTAAGGTTTGATTCAAATGTTGCTTAATCACCTTGTTAACATGATCTGTTGTCCGGTCAGTTAATCCAACAAAACCAGGAACCCCTTCTTTAAACAACTTAGGTGTATTGTATTGCTCCATGGCATAATGTAACCAATGTGGAATTTCCATCTCATCACGATAGGCATGCTCTGTTAGAATTTTAAAAATATGCAGAATCAATATGTCGAGATGCATGTAATCTCTATTCTTTGATAAAATGTAATCCGTTATGCCAGAAAGTTCGTTTAATTGATCAGGATCTAAAATTCTTGTAAACGGTAATTTATCATCGGTCCAAAAAAAGGTATTGGAATCTGGAAAATAACGATCCTTGAACAACTGCAGGCTTTCGAAATAAAATGCAATATTAGTTAAAACCAGTCCCGTGTTATTTCCAGAAGCTTTAAATGTGTGCACATCATCAGGCCGGATCATACAAAGCGTACCTTTTTTTATAGGATGTTTCTCTCCATTAATTATATGCACCCCCTCCCCTTCTTTAATCCATAAAATCTCAGCATAATCATGATCATGATAATCTAAATCCTCATCGGCCGTAATGGTCCTTCTAACGATATGAAAAACATCATCCGGATTTAATAAAAATGACGGTAAACTTATCTTCGTTTTTTCCAATTCCATTTTATTTCTTCGTTACTATAATCGTTAACTTTCAATCAAAAACCGTGATACACAGTAAAATTATCAAAACATAACCTTCACCAATATATAAAATCACTAATTCAGGCAATTCCAAACAACATACAAAAATCGCGGAATAGCATAAAGATACATTTTTTTAGAGAACGGAATTGAATAATGAAAAAACGTTTAACGATAAGTTTTCAATTTGTCTTCGTAATCAGTAAGTTCTACTTTTACATTACAATTTAACATCAATGATTCAACAAATATTCTTAGGCTTTACAGCTTTTAAAACAGCCAAATAAATGAAACTTGCACCAATTGATATCGCCATCATATTATGCTATTTGGCTCTAACAATTTTTATCGGCTACTTTTTGTCGAAAAAAGCATCCAAAAACATACAGAATTATTTTCTGGGGGGAAATAAAATTCCATGGTATATGCTTGGTATATCAAATGCCTCAGGTATGTTTGATATAACCGGTACCATGTGGATGGTTAGCATTCTTTTTATCTATGGATTAAAAAGTGTTTGGCTGCCATGGCTCTGGCCTGTTTGGAATCAAATTTTTTTAATGATGTTTCTGGCGGTTTGGCTCCGAAGGTCAAATGTAATGACAGGAGCTGAATGGTTAAAAACCCGTTTTGGCAAAAACAGAGGAGCTGAATTGTCACATATTATTGTGGTTATTTTTGCCATTACGGCAATCATTGGTTTTATCAGTTATGGATTTGCCGGTGTTGGTAAGTTTTCAGAAATATTCTTTCCCTGGAACCTTGAAACAAACATTGGTGCTTTTACTTTAAGCTCCGCTAATATGTATGCCATAATTATTATGGCCATTACTACTTTATATGTTATAAAAGGCGGAATGTACAGTGTTGTATTTACAGAAGTAATGCAATTTATTATAATGACAGCTGCCTGTATTATGGTGGGTTACATAGCCTTCGGCATGGTGTCAGCAGAACAAATTAATGCCGTGGTCCCTGATGGATGGAGAGACCTGTTTTTTGGATGGAAATTGGATTTGGACTGGAGCAAATCACTACCTGCTGTTAACCAAAAAATTCAGGAGGACGGCTATACTTTATTTTCAGCATTGATGATGATGATGATATTTAAAGGAATATTGGTAAGCATTGCCGGTCCTGTTCCTGGATACGACATGCAGCGAATACTTTCGACTGAAACGCCTAAGGATGCTGCCAAAATGAGTGGAATAGTTTCTTTGGCATTGTTTATCCCACGCTATTTAATGATTACAGGTTTGGCAGTTATTGCTCTTGTTTATCTACTTCCCGAATTTGAAAGTATGGGATCAAATATCGATTTTGAATTAATACTTCCACATACCTTAAATAATTACATACCTACCGGAGTAAAAGGATTACTTCTGGCCGGATTGGTTGCTGCATTTATGTCAACTTTTGCGGCCAATGTTAATGCTGGTCCAGCTTATATCATTAATGATATTTACAAAAAATACATCAATCCCAATGCCAACGAAAAAAAATATGTAAAAATGAGCTACATAGCTTCTTTTGCAGTCGTGTTCGTTGGCGTTATTTTTGGATTGTTTGCCACCAATATTGATGAAGTTCTGAATTGGATTGTTGGAGCCTTGTTTGGCGGATATATTGCTGCAAATATTTTAAAATGGATATGGTGGCGATTTAACGGTTATGGATATTTTTGGGGCATGGCAGCTGGCTTAATTAGCTCCGCTGTAATACCATTTATATTTCCGAATACTCAAGCCATTTATGTATTCCCACTTACTTTCCTATTTTCATTTATCACTTCAATAGTGGTCAGTTTAAAAACTCCTGCTGAACCGGATGAAATATTAATTGATTTTTATGAAAAAGTAAGGCCCTGGGGACTATGGAAGCCGATTCACGAAAAACTGATTCTTCAGAATCCTAATGCAAAAACAAACAATGAGTTCGGTAAAGATATGCTTAATAGCCTTGTAGGTATAGTTTGGCAGATGACACTGGTACTCATTCCGATATATTTAATCATAAGAGAATACTCATCAATGACATGGAGTATTGTATTATTGCTTATCACTTCAGTGTTCTTAAAATTCAATTGGTATAACCGAATTAAGAATAATCCAGATGATTAGGCTAATACTCATTCTTTAACATTTTGAACAAAATAGTATGCAAAAAATAAATATTCCCTGGGAAGATAAGCCGAAAAATACTACGGATGTAATTTGGCGTTGCTCTAAAAACCCAATTATAGATAGAAATCACATTCCAAGTTCCAACAGCATCTTTAATAGCGCAGTCGTACCTTTTAATGATGGTTTTGCTGGTGTATTTCGATGCGATAATAAAGCCATTCAAATGAACATTCATGCTGGTTTTAGTAAGGATGGCATTAATTGGGACATTGAACATGAGCCTATAGTCATGCAAGAAGGTAATACCACAATGATTGCTTCGGATTATAAATATGATCCAAGGGTTGTATTTATCGAAGATCGTTATTGGATTACCTGGTGTAATGGATATCATGGGCCAACAATTGGCATTGCCTATACTTTTGATTTTAAATCATTCCATCAATGCGAAAATGCCTTTTTACCTTTTAACCGTAATGGGGTGCTATTTCCTGAAAAAATAAAGGACAGATACTGCATGCTGAGTCGCCCAAGTGACAATGGACATACAGCCTTTGGCGATATTTTTATAAGCTATAGCCCTGATATGAAATACTGGGGAGAGCACCGTCATGCCTTGGGAACATCACCTTTCGAGGATAGCGCATGGCAAAGTTTAAAAGTTGGAGCAGGACCTATACCGATCAAAACTGAAGAAGGATGGCTTATGTTTTACCATGGTGTTATTCAAACATGTAGTGGTTATCGCTATTCAATGGGTGTAGCTTTGATGGATCTTGACGAACCTCAAAAGGTGCTATATCAATCTAAAAGTTATTTACTGGCACCAACTGAAAGCTATGAAATGACGGGTGATGTGCCTAATGTTATTTTTCCTTGTGCGGCATTACACGATGACGATGGTAAAGTTGCCATATATTATGGTGCAGCTGATACCGTAACCGGACTGGCTTTTGGTTACATAGATGAAATCATTACATTTTTAAAAGAAAATTCTCTTTAGAGTATTCATAATATCTGGTTAACGTATTTAGAGTTTAATTATCTTGCAGGAACTTTAATAATTTAAAGTCCGAACATTGTAAATATGTCAATTGTATTTATTATTGGTGTATAAATGATATAAACTATAGATATGAAGATAATTTCCTGGAATGTAAATGGTATTCGGGCAGTAGCCAAAAAGAACTTTTTTACATCCTTTGAACAGATGGCACCTGATATTTTATGCTTACAAGAAACAAAAGCGCAAGATGATCAGGTAGCAGAAGTTCTTAAATCACTTTTAGTTTGGCATATATTCTCTAACTCTGCTGAAAAGAAAGGCTACTCAGGTACAACAATCATTTCGAAGGAGAAACCCTTAAATGTAACAAAGGACATTGGTATTAGCGAGCATGATACTGAGGGCCGTGTATTATGTGCCGAATATGATCAGTTTTTTCTAATTAATGTATATGTTCCAAATTCTGGCAGTGCACTAAAACGTTTGGATTATCGTCAGGAATGGGATAAAGCATTTTTTGATTATTTAAAGAACCTGGAAAAGCAGAAACCGGTAATTGTATGTGGTGACTTTAATGTGGCCCATACGGATATAGATTTGGCCCGCCCTAAACCAAATTACAATAAATCGGCTGGTTATATGCAGGAAGAAATTGATGGTATGGATCGCTTTACAAATGGCGGGCTAAAAGATACATTTAGACATTTCTATCCTGATATGACCGACAAATATTCATGGTGGAGTTATAGAGCAGGTGCTAGAGGCAAGAATGTAGGTTGGAGAATTGATTACTTTTTAACTAGTGAATCATTCTTATCTCAACTAAAGGATGCGTTTATATTAAACGAAGTAATGGACTCAGATCATTGCCCGGTTGGTATTGAATTGAAATAGTATTTTTTATTATAAAATGCTGGATATTTAAAACCATTAGGTTCTTAAATATCCAGCTTTGTTGCTATTGCACTCAAGCAATCATCATAACTTACTTAACAGCATTAGAGCTCATCTCGAACACCAGTTCTCCTCCTTTAACAATTTCCTGATGATTAATATAATTTCTATCCAATAACACTCCATTTAAGCGAACGGATTGTACAATAAAGTTAGTTTCACTTAAACCATTTGCTTTAATTGTAAACATCTTTCCATTAGGCAAATGAATAACAGCCTCTTCTACCTGTGGGGCACCAATAATATATTCTCCTCCACACGGGTTAACCGGATAAAAACCAAGTGACGAAAACATATACCAGGCTGACATTTGACCGCAGTCATCATTTCCCATCAAACCATCTGGACTATTATTGTAATAATCGTCAACCAAAATTTTGATTATCCTGTCTGTTTTATGCCCTTCATTGGTATACTTATATAAATACGGAATGTGGTGACAAGGTTCGTTGCCATGCCAATACTGCCCCATTGTACCATGAATATTCCAAACCAAAGTTTTAACTTCAGGTTTAGATGATGAATAAAACATAGAATCTAATTTGATAGCAACAGCCTCTTTACCTCCCATTAAATCAATTAAACCGGGAATATCATGTTGCACATGAAACAAGTAATGATATGCGTTACCTTCGGTAAAATCGGAACCCTCAACCCACTCGCCCACAACCTCAGTTGGGTCCACATCAGATTTAAATTCGCCTTTGGCATTTTTACCTCTCATAAAGCCACTTTGGCTATCGTATACATTTTTGTAATATCCAGCTCTACTATTCAGAAAAATTTGTTCTTTAGTCTTCCCAGGTTCATAAGCTAAGAGTGATGCACAATAGTCATCATATATGTTTTCAAGTAGCCGTGCCACGGTTTCTCTGCCATCATCAATTTCCGAAAGTTTAACATCATAAGGAATGTATCCAAAGGAATCGATTAAGGCAACATGATTGCGATAATGAGGCTTAGATACAGAACTCCAAACGGCCTCATAAACTTCCTTATCACTGTATCCAGCTGCTTTTATTCCTTTCAAGTACGCATCTACAAAAACAGGTACTGCATGATTACCTACCATGGTATGCGTTTCATGTCCCCATAATTGCCATCTTGGCAGATACTTGTTTGCCTCACGGGGATTATCCGGATCAGCTTTCATATGTGTATAACTATCCATCATTGAACTAAGCATAGCACCTACTAAATCGGGACTTAAAATGGTATACATCGGATTAGCTGCACGATAGGTGTCCCACAACGACAGAGTAGAATAGTACTTCCCACCGGTTGATTCCTGAACTCCGCTTTGAGCACTACGAAATTTCCCATCTACGTCAGCAATGTTATTGGGTTGAATGTATAAATGGTACAAGGATGTATAGAAAGCTTCCTTTTTATTCTCATCGGTGGTTAATTCTATCAACTTTAGAATATTATTCCATTGAAACTTAGCTGCTGCTCTCACTTTATCAAAAGATTTCCATTCAGGTATCTCAGCTTTCAAATTAGCCTTTGCTTCATCAATACCAACAGTCGACACAGCAACTAACACCTCCAATTCATTGATATTATTAAAATCAAGTTCATATCTGGGAGCCTCTTCTTCTTTACCTTCAGGAGCTTCAAGTACCCTTTTTGCAGCAATCTTTTCACTAAATTGTATAACGTAATATAAATCACGATGTGCCCAAACACTAGCCTTACGATAGCCTGTTAAGGTATAATCGTCTTCGAACTGTTGATTTGCATCGAGCACATTTGTGGAAATAGAGTTAATATCCCATGAAACTCCGTATTGAAGGTCGATTAAAAGCTTAGCATTTTCATGATGATCAAAAGAATATCGATGATAAGTAACATGTTCAGATGCTGTTAGCTCAACATTAACTTTGTGATCGTTTAGATAAACTCGATAATAGCCAGGTGTAGCTTCTTCATTTTCTTTATCATATGTGGAACGATAATTAAATCTTGATGACGGATCAATTTCTTTAGCGCCAAATGGCAACAACAATATGTCAGACATTGATGGACAGCCTACTCCATTTAAGTGAGTTTGGGTAAAACCAATGATCCATGGATCATTATACTGGTAACCTGTAACATGATCCATTTCGTAACCTTCGTAATACTCGTTGTATGCCTCCGGACTGGCTTGCACCATTCCTAATGGAGCAGTTGCTCCTGGAAAGCAATGCCCTTCAT
Source organism: uncultured Carboxylicivirga sp. (assembly GCA_947503525.1). Lineage (GTDB taxonomy): Bacteria > Bacteroidota > Bacteroidia > Bacteroidales > Marinilabiliaceae > Carboxylicivirga. The sequence goes on from CANNEA010000004.1 coordinate 530,994, forward strand.
TCTGAGTCCCTATAAAAGTATTAACATACATAGTGTAATCTTTCACATCTTCTTTTCGTTGCGAACAAGATGCTAGAACAATACAACTAAATATTAATAATATATTGAATAAGGTTTTCATCAATTTCTTCTGTTTAAAACAAATAGATATTATCCACGCGCACAGTAAAAAAGCCCTCAAAATTTAGAACATCGAGAGCTTTAATAAAATAATAATCTAAAACTCCTGACTTAACTTTTTCATGACTTCCTGCATTTCATCACTCATATTATCTGCCGTAAAAATTGTTACTCCACCAGCACCTTTTTCTTTAGTTAAACGTATGGCCCTTTCAAGTTCGGCTGCGGTTTCAAATGCAGGTAGAAACAATCCGGCGTTGATTGGAAAATCGACATCATTAACTCCTTGTTCGGTTGCAAAACCAATCCAGTTGATATTTTCTCTATAAAAATTATGATAAAGCATCGGATAGGCTGCGTCCAGGTTCCAATCATTCCAGGCCTGACGAACCATTTGACGCGACATCTCAGGAAAAGGAAAAACAGCAGCTGTCATTTTATGCCCCTCAGAATGGGCGATCTCAACTAATTCATTTACCAAAGTTGTTACGGCATTTAAACGGTACTGACGCCATTCTGTGCTTAATTCCGGAAACTCCATATCCAGAGGATCTTTGTCAAATATTTTCTTAAATCCCTCACGGGCAATTGGATGATAACCATAGTCATATTCCGGCATTTCATGATCCTGAACCAATCCATATTTAGGTTGAAGATCTGCACCAAGGATCACATCAACATATCGCACATAATCCAAGTGAATAGATGCCAGGCCTTTTACTTTCGTCAGCTTACGAACATTACTCTTAATGTATTCCCTTGCTTCAGGGTGGTGTGGGCTTAACCACTGGTAATAATCAACGTATGCTCTGTATTCCAATGAATTTTTCCCCTTTCGATTAACTGCATACCATTCCGGGTGTTTATTGGCTATGGTATCATTTGGGCGATTTAAAGTCCACATCCATCCGTGGATTTTCATTTCTCTTTTTTGAGCCAAGGGAACTATTTGGGCCAATACTTCAGGACTAGCTCCAATTAACACTTCGCTAATTCCCATGTTTAGATAATAATCCAGCTTTTTATTCCAATCTTCTTCAACAAAATTGTTGTCGGAATGTGCCCAGGTGGCAAATACAAAATCCTTTGGGCTCGATTCTTTCACTTCTGAATTCTGTTCCTGCGAATTTTGACAGGACATCAAGAATAAGGCGATAAACAATACGAATAAATTTCTCATAACAATATGTATCAATTAGTTTTACTTTATTACTCCCCAACTTTTATTTGGTTCACTTCCCATTTCCAACTCAAGCTTTCCTCCTTTTAGCAATTCTCTTGCTGAAAACTTAAAGTCCTGCAAGGTTATACCGTTTAGTTTAGCCGATTGAACGTATTTATTCAATCGAGAAGCATTTTTTGCTTCAATAACGAATTTCTCTCCTCTGCCAAATCTATTTCCCAGAACAATCTCTACTTTTTCGAATATTGGGCTACCAATTTCATAAACAGGCTCAACGCTGCAGCCTCCACCTGTTTGGAAAAGCCCCAAAGATGACATAATAAACCATGCGCTCATTTGCCCTTGGTCTTCATCACCTAGGTAGGCGTTAGATACACCGTAACCATAGTAACGGTCTAAAATTGCGCGACTCCATTTTTGTGTCGACCACGGTTTTTCGACCCAATTAAATAAAAAAGCAAAATGCATACTCTGCTGATTTCCCTGCATAACCGGATAGTTCCAATATTGGTCATTTAGTCCATTGAAACGCGTTTTGTCGCTTTCCTCAAATCCCCACTCAAGGCGGTTGATAAAACGATCTTTGCCAATTGCCTGAGCTAAAGCCGGAACATCCTGCGGTACAAAATAAGTTAATTGCCAGGCATTGCCTTCGACATAATGATGATTAGCACCTGACTTATAAGCATCAAAATCAGGCAACCACTCGCCTTTGGCGTCTTTCATACGGGCATATCCGGTTTCTTCGTCTATAATGTTTTTCCAGTAATAACCACGTTTGTTAAATACACGATAATCTTTTTCTTTGCCTAAGGCCTTCGCAAACTGCCCAACCGTCCAATCATCATATGAATATTCCAGCGAATTAGAGAAACGTCCTTCATCATATGGTACATATCCATGCTTTAAATATGTTACCAGGTCGCGATTACCAGCAAAACCGCCTCCTACTTCTCGTCCGGGAACAGTCTGCATTTTCTTAACCGCTTCAAATGCTTTATCTACATTATAATCTCTAATCCCCATTTGATAGGCTCCAACGATAAGTGGTATTTCATGTTCAGCTACCATCACAGGAATATATTCCATTGCTGCCGGCCCCTTAGCCAACCAACCACCAGCATCGTACATGGCCAACTGAGATTTAACCCAACGATTGCTCCATTCTGGTGTAACTAAGTTCCAAAACTGATTAAGGTTCCAAAAGGTATTCCAGAACGCATCACAACCTAATGCCGGTGAACTTGAATCTTCCATTTTACGAACTACCTCATCTGCATCGCGCCATTCACCATTTACATCACTAAAAGTATTTCGGCTACAAAGCGAACGGTAATAATTATTGTAGAATCGCATTTTCTCACGTGCATCGTTCGAAGTGATTTTTACACGTATCATTAATTCATCCCATGTATCCACATTATTTTGTCGGATAGCTTCAAAATCCCAGGCAAATGGTTTACCTATTTCTGTTTCGAGATTTTCTTTGGCATTTTCAATGCTCACATACGAAATCCCGGTGCGCAACTGAACCACATTGTTATTTTTAGTATCAAACTCTACAATGCCTCCAACATCTTTTGCGCCTTTAATGGTAATTTCATTAATCTCTTGAACACCTTCTTCCGTCCACACTTTAAACCCAGTGATAGGCTGATCGAACACGGCCACAAAATGCACAATATATTCTTGCTCAATACCGCCTGCCCATGTGTTCGGACAAATCTGGTGACTGTAGCCTTCAATGGTATTCTCGTCAACCTGTTTAAAATAGGCTTCTATAGATTGATAGGTATATTCATTAGGAATAACCAGATCTAACAACACCCGCGAGCCTTCTCTATCTTTTGGAAAAGTATAACGTTGAAATCCACAACGGTTAGTTGCTGTTAATTCAGCCTTAATATCATAATCCGTTAAATCAACCTTATAATAACCAATTGGTGCTTCTTCTGTTGACTTATCAATTCGCGAACGGTAACCACTATCCACATCTTTTTCATCGCCAACCAAGGTCTGTAGAGGCCCGTTTGTTGGCATGGTTCCTAATCCGGCAATAGTCCATTCATGAATATGCGAAAAACAGCCCACCGACTCAAAAGTAGGTTCATACCCCGCTTGCCAGCAATCATTCTGATTATCGGGACTTAACTTAACCATGCTAAACGGCATCCATGGTCCAGGTGCAATCATCCATCGAGAGTGGCCTGTACCCATTTTAGTATCAATATAAGCAGCTGGTGTAATTTCGTCTTGAGGATTTCTTACTACTTCACCGGAAGCAACTTCTAAACCATCAGCAAAAATTTTATAATTACTATTAACTTTTTCCTTTACCAAAGGCATAGGAGCTTCAAAAATATATCGTCCCTTTTCAACCCTTTCTTTTAATATTTCCTCTCCATCCAACATCACTTTCAAAGTAGGCATTGCTTGCAGATGTTCAACATCCACCAGTAAAGCTTGTGCACCGTTTGTTTGATAATCTGCCGCCTTTACATCTCGTAAATGCACTTTATCAGCTTCGGATAGAATAGTATTTCCCGGACCTTCAAGTTTTATCTGGTCAAACTTAATCCAGGAGCCTTCTATGGTGGTTAAAATTATTTCATTACCTCCTTTTTTAATCAGCCCTGATGGTAAAGGAATCTCGAGTAAATATTCTGAAGAGTCAACCGGGAATTCATCTAGAAGGCAAGTTCCATTTATTGCAGGAATTCTATATTTCCAAGCCTTCCCATTAACAATTACCTTAAATAATGGCAAATCGTCGGCATTACAATCGAGAATATCAATGGTAAGTTTCCATTCACCAGATTTTGGTAATTTATCTACACCAAATAAAACATTTAATGTACTTGACCTCCAGCCTGAAGTTCCCCAAGTACCGCCCCATGTATCGCTCGTACCGGGAATAATATATGGCCAATCTTTTTTTACATCAAATTTACCAATTAGAAAGTACTTATCTTCCCAACCAAAATCGTTAGCAATGTAGTCCAGATATCCATTACCTGATAAAGCAAATTCAGAACCTGAATTATTGTTCTCTCCAATTTGCCAGATAACAGCACTTTTTTGAGTACAGGATGATATTAATAAACCAGTTATAAGTATTAAGAATAAATATTTTTTCATTTGTATAATCTATAATGAGCCTAAAATTGCAGGTTTCGATTATAAACACTCAGCATAATTGTGACTCAGGATTAGTTAAACTATTTCATAAAAGCCTTAACAACAACGGCTTCCTTGTCTGATTTATTAATGAGCCTATAAACCCCGGCAGCAGCGGGAATAACAAAAGTTTCGGCAAAATTGAAACGTTGACATATTCCATTTTTCGTTTCCACTAGAATACTCCTTCCTTCTACCAATGAAAGCACATTGCATTTATTGTTGGTTTCAATTTCAATTTCAGAATTAAAATGGTAGCGTTCAACATCGTAAGTGTGTTTTTCATGAGTTGACAGATGAAACTTCTGCCAATCGTCGCCCTCTTCTATTAATGAAGGTTTTGCAATCAGCTTATCCTTTACATACTGTCCTTTCCTTTCGAACACAAGGTTTTCCATCCCTCTATCAACATTAATTGGACGTGGCTTTCCATCTAAATCAACACGGAGCCAATCGTACATTTTAAATGTGAAAATATAAGGCGTGGTGCTTATTTCAAGCACAAGATTTTCAGTTCCCGAACCATGGATAGTTCCAGGGGGTATCAGAAATAAATCATGTTTGTGCGAATCATGTATTTGAACGTGTTTGGTGATATCAATCTCTTTATTGTTTTCGAAACTGTATTTCAAATCAGTCTCAAAAGCTTTAGGATCGATATCTTTCTGAAAACCTAAATAACACTTGGCATCTTTTCCGGCATCCAAAATATAGTAGGTTTCTTCCTGAGTAATGGTTTCTCCAAAATGCTCCTTCATATATTCTAATTGAGGATGACATTGAATTGAAAGATTTCCACCATCAAAAGTATCCAGAAAGTCGAAACGAATAGGAAACTCATAACCATATTGATCAGCATGCATTCCCATTACTGCTTTGTTTTCCTGAAACATCAAACAATCAAACGATGCCTCCAGCAACATGCCATCGCTTTCAAATAATAATCCGTTTTCAGGCACAATTAGCTCAAAGGACCAGGCATAGTTTATCACATCCTTGTTTAATGACTTAATTCTATCTCTGATCCATTGTCCTCCCCAAGCTCCCGGTTCGAACCATGGTCGAACACGAAATACATTTTCCGACATCATTTTTAAGCCCTGCCTGAAATCATCACCTTTCATCCAAACCAAACTATCCGTTTGCTGTCCATCAATAATAATATCGATATCTCTTAGAACATTCGCTTTGTGTTCGTTAAGTACTATCCAATCAACAAAATAGAACCTTTTATACATGGCTTTGATGGCGAATGCATCATCTGCTCCCAGATTCAAAACTGACTTAGCTCTTGCTCTGAATTGAAGCTCGTTTTTTGGCAGGTCGATATAAATCAAAAATCCTTTCAAACCAGTTAATGCAGCTCCCGGTCCTATAACGACATTGATATCAGACTCTTCTTTTAAATCCGAATTTTTAATCTTCTCATCAATAAAATAATCCGATAGTTTAAGCGTGGTTCTTTTACCAAATATAGGGTCGCTGCCCCCTAAAAATGGAGCTATCATTACATCGATATCTGATGATGATTTCATCAGGTCAGTTGTAAAAATAAAGTTTAAACTTTTGTTTCTGCTATTCAGAGCATCTTCAAGATCGGCTGCAATCTGTTTGTAAAAAACACCTTCAAAACCATCGATTAGCACGAGCTTTTTGTTGACAATGACCTCTGCTAATTCACTAATTTCAGAACTGATTACACCACTATCTATCTTTAAGCTTGGATATATATCGTAGTTCCCTTCTTCTACCTGCTCTTTGCTTTGCGGCAAAAGAAATTGTTTAGTCTCTCTAATCTTGTTCATCATTCTTCAATTAAGTCTTCTAACATCTCAATAGCCTTAAACAAAACACCAGCAGAACCTCTAAAAGTTCCTGAACCTGTTGGTTTATTATCAACTGTATACCACTCGTAAAAGCCGTTGTTTTTTTCAACCCTATCAGTCATAGGAATTAACTGTTCATAGGCCTCTTGGTAAAAACCATATTTCACCAACTGTTGTATCATTCGTGCACCAAACCAAGTCCAGTCTCCCCCATTCTGATAACCGTAAGGAACCATTCCTTCATTCTCGAAGGCCCATTCGGGATATGTAGGATACAAGGTCAAACCTATTGAACCTGCCCCTGAGGCTTTAACATTGGCAATCATTTTATCAAGAGAAGTCTTAATTTGCTCCTTATTCAACAAGTCCGCTTCAATGGCTATTGCAGTTCCACCATGATAGAATATTTCGTTTTCGTTGAAATCATCAGGATAAGGTGAACCATCTAGATACACGTGAGGAATAAACTTTTGATTCTTATCATCCCAAAGATGCTCCATTATGTTTTTAGCAATACCATCCTTAACAGCTTTCCACTTAACCTTTGATTCAGGAATCAACTCGATTATATTATTAAGCGCAATAACCATCATCGCATTATCATAGATGTCCAGACAATATTTTGTATCATCGGTGATATACACGCCCCAAGGATGAGAATGCTGAACATCGCCCCAATCAGCCGTGGTAGCCCCATAAACCAATCCGTACTCTTCGCTCCATCTTTGGTTTATTAAAAAATCCATGGACCATTGTAAGCGATCAGCTATGGTTTTATCCCCAACCTTTTCTTGAAGAAAGTCTTTATCACCAGTTTTAGTCACATACTTATAAACCGCTTGAACAAGTGAAGATTCATGATCAGTTTCTACCGTGTTTTTATGTCCACAATAAACGGGTTCCAAATCATTATAAATATATGTATATCCTCCTTCTACATCTACTGCCTTCTCCTTGGGAATAAAACCATCAATAATATTTCCGTCATCTCCTTGCAAACGAAAGAATACCCTTAAATTTTCTTTGAGCTCTTCTCTTGGATAAACTTCGGCCGATAGCTCGATAAAGGTATTGTAATCACGAATCCAAACCTCTCCATATCCATCGCCGGCGTTAAAACCTGTTTTAACCACTTCTAAAGCTTTCTTCTTTACAAAGGCAAAACTTTTGTTTGTTTGAATCGAAGATTTAAGTTCCTCGCTTATTTCTTGTTTTTGAAAACACCCAATAAATAAGAGAGATAGAACAAAAAAAACATAATACTTCTTCATGATATGGTTTCTTTATTATTCTTTTTTAATATGACCTAACTATTCGTTAAAGATGATTACCGATCATTAGTTTCAATCAGCCATTTTTTTGACATAAAATGATAAGGCAAGCAAATAAACCGCGCAAAAGACTAATACAAACATGCCAAACCAAATGCTTGATAAATCCGCCACTTTTCCAATAATTGGCGGGATAAATGCACCACCTGATACGGCCATAATCATCAAGCCGGATATTTCGTTGGCACGGTGATTAAATTTGTCGATGGTAATTGAAAAAATGAGTGGAAAAATATTTGAAGCTCCCAAACCAATTGCAAACATTAGTGCTAAGGCAATGCCAGGGATTGGCGAAACGATATAAGCAACTATTGTACCTAAGGTCAAAACTGACGATAGAATAAGAAATTTCCTGGCCGGCACACGGGTTAAAAGTAATGCGCCCATAAATGTACCCAACATCTTACCGAAAAAATAAAGGCTTCGTCCCTGTTTTGCTGGTTCGATATCCATCCCTAACTCTTCCATCAAAAATTGACCGGAAGCTGCATTTATACCAACATCAATTCCTACAACAAAGAAAATCCCCAGCACCATTAAGGCTATGTAGCCATTTCCTAAAAGTTTAATACATGAAATAAATGTTGCTTTTTCACCTTCTGATTTACTTTCCTCAATTTTAGACAGATGCAGCCAAAGGGCAGATAGAATTGAAATCCCACCATAAACCACAAGTACCATCATCCAATTACCAAACTGAACAGTAAAAAAAGTGGCCAGATAAGGCGCTATCATTGATCCTATGGCTTTGACAAATTGTGATAGGCTTAAGAAGCTGGAACTTCGATTCGAAGGAACCACATCTACCAACAAAGGGTTTGCAGAAACCTGAATAATCGTGTTACCAATTCCTAGCAAGGCAAAACCAGCCAGTAGCGTTGGAAAGGTGTAAACAATAAATGGAAGAAATAAGCCCAAAGCTGTTAAAAGCATTCCAATATTTAGCATGTTTTTTTTACCGATTCGATCTTGCAGTATGCCTACAGGAATAGAAAGAATAAAAAACCAGGCAAAAACGGCCATTGGAATTAACTGTGCTAGCGTATTGCTTAGTTCGAAATCGGCTTTGGCGTTATCTGCGCCTATACCCACAAGGTCGCAAAAACTCATGGCGAAAAAGCCAACAAGAACAGGGATTACATATTTGAGAGATAATTTAGTTTGAAACATTGAAGAAATATTTATTTACATTTTTCCTAAAGCAGGTAGTGTCCGTTGGTAAAAAGTATTATCAATTAATGTGGCTGCTCCAATAAATGATGCGCTTTCCTTTAACTCAGAAATAGCAATGTTGATTTTCAGGTTTTCCTTCTTCAGGTATTCGTTAAGGCTATTTTCAAAAAGGTGATAAGCTCTGGATATGTTACCACCCATTACAAGAACTTCAAGATGAAAACACTGAATCCAAGGGGCTAAGAACACTCCCATTTTTTCACCAAAATCATTGAATACATCTTGTGCTTCCGTTTTGCTTGAAGCCAACTCTGCAATTTGCTTTACTCCTGTTAGTTTTTGTCCTGAAAGCTGTTCGTACCGATTCAATAATCCCCGTGTAGAAAAATAATCATCCGCAATTCCATTTTCGAAAGGTAAATGCCATAAGCATCCACTTTGTGGGACTTCATTACCATCAACAACGGGTAATCCATCTTTGATAAAAGCAGAACCAAATCCTGTACCCAGAGTAATGGATAATGAATGTTGAAAGTTTTTAGCAAAGCCAACCTGGTCCTCTCCTATAGCAAAAGCTGTTGCATCATTAATAAAACGAACAGGAATGTCACCATCAAGATTTAAGTATGTTCTGAGTTTTTGAGGAACATTAATACCATAAATATTATCATACTTCCCATTTTCGCCTTTAAACAAAGGAATTCCATTTAGGTAATCAAACGGTCCCGGCATGGCAAAAGCAATTCCCTGTACCGTTTCAATACCAACTGCATCAACGGTACTTTTAATTACTCCACCCCAGGCAGATATAACCTCATCAGGCATACCTTGATTATTTAAATCAGTTTCAGACAAAGTATTTGCTAATAACTTCTTCTCGCTTAAATCATAAGCCATACAGCTAACATGACTGCCGCCAACATCAACGCCTATTGCAATTTTTTTCATACTTATCGTTTAATGCTTATTGTATAGGTAAAACGTTCGGCTATATAGAAGCCTTTATTATATTCAAGCGGACGATTTCCCGGGTCAGAAACAAAACGTTCTCTAATTAACACCGGGTCGCCTTTGGCTATTTTCAGTCGCTTCGATGTAATTTCTGATGCCAATCGTGCTTTTAATCTTTCATTTGAAAATGAAGGAATAACATGAAAATCCTTTTCCAGTATTTCGTAGAGAGGACGTGAAAAATCTTCATTTCCTGTTAATCCAATTTTTGGATGAAAGTAGCTTTCAAAAAACACAAAAGGCCCATCATCATCACCACGCAAACGACTTAATTTCAATATTGAGGTTTCAGGACTAATTTCAAAAAATGAGGCTATCTTCTTATCTGCCTTAACCCATTCTGTATGTAAGGAAACATTGGTAAAAGCAACACCCTTATCATTCATTTCCTGCGTAAAACTGTGCCATTCGTTTAAATGCGTAGTCACTTGTTTTTGTGCAACTTTTGTTCCTACTCCTTTTTTACGAATCAATAAGCCTTCGTATTCCAGTTTATTACTTGCCTGACGCAAAGTGTTTCTGGAAATACCAAGTTTCTTGGCTAAGTCAACTTCTTTGGGTAAAAAACCACCATTCTTGTACTCAGGAAGTTCAATTAAACTACGCAGTAACTCTTCCACCTGTGCATGCAATGGAATCGGACTTGAATGGTCGATTTTAAAAATCATAAATTATTACCTGATATATAATACCTTGTTCATATGTTTGAACATGCAAATGTATTAACAATTTAAGTTTTAGTCCAGGCTAATAGCTTAGCAGCATTTTTACACAAAACACATATAACGCTGTATATATGACTCTTATAAACCAAAACAAAACATGCACTAAGTTTGCACCTCGTCATATGAGTATAATTTGTGGTTATAAAACAATGCTTTTTCTTTTTTGAAACACGGATTTCAACTTTGCTTTAATAGTTATTTATAGTACTACTTCCTCGCCATAAAATTTAGTAGCAATCAACTTATCATCTTCGTATACCGAAAAGGTTTTACGTTTTAACTGAATGCCAAAAGTTCGGCCTTTGTACTTGATGTTTTTTAATGTTGCTTCACCAATATCTTCGTGGTTAAATGGCTTAATAGTCATTTTATCATTTTCTATTTTCACTCCAAACGTTCCAAAAACAATGGCTTCCATACCTGCACCGGCTGCAATCTGAACTGGCATAGAAGAGCGATCTTGCTCGGGTGCATCGATACGTGGATTTTGTGGCAGATAAGGGAAATGGTTGATATATCGAATGTTACGATTTAGTACATCCCAACCTTTACCTGCAAAACCTTTTTGGTATAGGTTACGAGAAATACGCCCAGGCATTCCTGCATATTGTCCACCACCTCCCCAGTCGGAATCAATTAAATCCCAATGTACCGAATCTCTTCTTGCAATTGAATAAACACCATACTTCCCAAGAAACTCACCTTCCTGAAGATGACTCACCAAACGATAAGCCTGATAATCCGGGAGGTAATCTGTGCCTAGCAGATCAAATAAATGATAAGTCCAAATTGTACCTTTGGTACCATCAGGATAGTAATTATCGAACCATCCTAATTCGTCATTCCACAAATACTCATCAACCAAACCTTTTAGATTTTCAGCATCGTTAAAATAGTTCTGTTTCAACTTCTTTTCGGCCCTTTTATCGGCCCATTCAGACATTGTGTATAACAAATCGATAGTTAAAGTATTGGTTATCGGCACCACATGATTATAACCATCGGTACGAATCTCAATAATCTTCTCGGTATTATAACCCACATCAATTAAGCCTAACTTGTTGGTATAATTCGTTTGTAACTCATTAACCCAAGCTTGCATCCATTCCCATACTGTTTTGCCTGAAGCCAATTCATCAAATAAGGTATAATCGCCTGTGTGACGTATGTAAGCCTCTATCATTACTTGCAAAGCAAATGGTTCTTGAATATAAAGTATATCCCAATGTGCACCATTCCAGCCTACGTATGTTCTTTTTAATTTTACCTGTTCGAAATTGGTAAGAATAGCTCCTCTTAAACTCTCTGGATCAAGCATTGCCAACAAATCGGATGTATACGAATTATCCCAACTAATGGTGTATGGCCATGTTCCTACGGCCCAAAATACTTCAGAAATATAATTTGGATTCTCATATCGACTCATTAACACGGAAAGTACACATCGATAATAATACTCTTTTAACTGCTTATTAGTGCCAGACAACTGTGGAAGTGTAGTATATGCCCAAGACAACATATCGCGTGTTTTCTTGTCTGCATTTTCCATGCGCTGTTTAATATCGGACTGGCTTATTGCAGGAGCGCCATTTTGTGGCTCGTAAAACTTAACTGCAAAATAATAAGTTTCCGTTTTACCCGGAGCAATATTAATTTCAAAACCCTTTTCACTGGTTTCTTGTATTGATGAAGACACGCGGGCATGAGCCATTTTACTTCCATGCGTAAAAGCATCAATGGAGTCGGCTTTTGTATCACCAACCTTAAAATGACATTCCATTATTTCAGCTACCTGATTAGGAATTATAGTTAGTTCTAAATCTTTCGAATTTCGGTTGGTCAATTGTAATTTAATAAATACCTCATCGTCTTCAAACGACACATTTGTCCAGCTTTTTGCAGCAAAACTTACCCACTTCTGATTATATTCCTTATGAAAAGTAGCTGTTCTTTCGTATTGATTTGGCTGCCATCTTTCATCTTGTGTTACCATGATGGAAGGAGAATTTGGACGAAAATTAGAGCCAAGCGGGTCATGCCCTTTCCCATCATTAATCCAATATTTCCACATAGTTGGCACATCGTCTTGTATAATACGTCCCGTTCTTTTATCAAAAAAGTTTAGATTAAAATCGTAATGAGGCGCTCCAATTGGTAAAAACCATACATTGGTAAACTGTGTAACACTATATTGACGTGGCGAAACAAACCCACGATAGTTAACCAACAAAACCTGCTCATCGTCAAAAGTCATGTCTTCTCTATCCATACCATAGTATTCCGGGTCGGCAGGCGTAATATCTCTTTGTGCCAACAAGCCTTGATCAGTAAATACGATAGCAAAAAAGACGATTAATAATAAGTTTAGCTTCCTCATCCTGTTATATATTTTAATGCTCTGTTTTAAGAAGAATGAAATGTGTTACCCAATATTCTATTATTATGAGAGGTAATAATTCTTTATTTCTTCACCTATTGAAATAACCACATAAACTGATCTTCTTCTGTTTCGTACAAGTGCAACAATACGCCATCACTTTCATGACCTGGTTGAGAACAAACTACATTAAGTTGTCATTCGTATTTAAATCAAAAAAATGATTCTAATCCTTCATTAAACTCTGTTATTATATGTCAATCCAGACATGCTTATCAGTTGACAACATACTATTTAACTATACCTGTAGATATGTTCTGACATATAATATTACGAATAAATTGATGCAAGTAAATCAACAGACCGCCAATGCATAATAATTTCTTGTTGAAGTACAATAATCGATTTTATACACTAGGAGTATTGCAAAAAAAAGAATGCTACCTGAATCAATATCAAGTAGCATTCTATCAGTTCCTTTAGTACATAAAACTTATGACAATATTTATTATCCAGCAATACTAATTCTAATCCTAGTTATGTATTAGTATAAAGTTCCCCAATTTTTGTTTGGTTCAGCACCCATTTCAAAAACAAGCTCTCCACCATTCATTAAATCAGTATGATCCAAGGTACATCTGGCATATGGCTTTCCGTTTAAGGTAGCTGACTGAATGTAGGCATTCTCGCGTGAGTTGTTATTGGCAATAATGGTAAAGGTTTTTCCATCTCCAACATTAATGCTTGCTTTATCTAACACAGGACTACAAAGCTGATAAACAGGATCACCGGGACAGGCCGGGTAAAAGCCAATGGCACCAAATACATACCACGATGATACTTGACCGCAATCGTCGTTACCCGGAAGACCACCTACATCGTTAAAGAAATATTTGAATAACATATCTCTAACCACTTTTTGAGTTTTCCATGGTGTTCCAATAAAGTTGTACATATAAGGGGCATGCATTGAAAATTCATCTCCCACATAGTACATATCCTTATCAAAGAAATCATCCAGATAAGCTTCCAGTTTATCATCCCCACCCATAAACTCAGCCAATCCTGGCACATCGTGTGGAACCAACAAGGTATGATTCTTATAATATACTTCAGTATCATGATCTGTACCTTGTGCCCAAACGCTTATACTTTTATCGAAAGGTTCTAACCACTCTCCATTTGTTTTCTTCCCGCGAACCAGGCCGGTTTCTTTATCCAGCACATTAATGTAACGTTTCGAGCGCTCCATATACTCATCGTGATATTCATCTTTACCCAATGCTAAGGCCATTTGAGCAATACAATAATCGTCGTATGAGAATTCAAGAGTTCTTGCAACCGGTTCGCCATAATAGCCAAAGACACCAGTTGGTACATAACCAATTTCATTAAAGTAATCGATACCTACACGACCGGAGAAACCACGATTTCCTTTTTCATTGGCATTTTTAAGCATGGCTTCGAAGGCCATTTCCATATCAAAATCTCTAATGCCCTTTATATACGCATCGGCAATAACAGCATCTGCATGAGTCCCCATCATTATACTACGGTACCATGGGTTTGGCCATTTTGGTAACCAACCTCCTTGCTGATAGGTATTCAACATACCATTTATGATATCTGTTGTTTCCTGAGGTTTTACAATAACCCAAAGCGGATGCAAAGAGCGGAATGTATCCCATAAAGATAAATCGGTGTACATTTCGCCTTCGTGAACCTTATAATCAAATGGGCTAAAGTATCGACCATCTTCGTTTAAGTTACGTGGATTAACAAAGCATTTAGTTAAGGCCGTATAGAAAATAGCCTTATCATCTTCGGTACCTTCAACCTTAATCATGTTTAACTCTTTCTCCCAAACATCGGCAACTTTAGCCACTGCCTTATCAAAGTCAAAATCGCCAAATTCCGACTCCATATTCTTACGCGCTTGATCAATACTTATAAGTGAAGTACCTACTTTTACTCTTATTTGTTCTCCTTCTTTTGTGACAAACGATACCGAAACAGCATTAGCCTCAGACCCTTTTAGTGCCATTTGCCTTGCAAATTCAGCATCCAGAACATTTGGTTCATGGCACCTAAACTCTATGGTTGCAGATGCAGCACCTTCAAAATATTCAATTCTAATGTCAACTACTTCTCCTTTTTCAAGGTCTACACTATAGGCATCTGTTGTTGGTCCGCGAGGAACCCAGGAATCAATTACCAATTCATCATTAACATACAAACGGGTTCCATCATCAGTTGTAAGTTCGAAAGTATGTTTTCCCGAATAACGGGTAACCAGCTTACCTGTATATCGAGCTGAAAAACCATCTTCAACTATACCTTCGTATGGTGATTTTGCCCATGAGTAATTTAACTTTGATTCTGTAACAACAACTGCCGGCTCGCCTTTTAATTCAACATTGTTAAAATATTCCCCTTTGAGTCCTTCAGGTATTAATCCTTCATCTATAACTTTTGCATTACTTAAGTCTACAGTATATGACTCAAATGCTTTATCGAACCGGGCAACAAAGTGGTTTTTAAAATCACCATTGATTACGGAAAAGCCTTCTATTTCTCTGGTCTCCGGCAACGCTTTATATTCACCGGGAACATCTACGCCATCAAAAAGCACCGATGATTTTTCAGATTCAGGAAAGGTAAATTGAAAAAATCCGGTTTTTGCTGCGGCAGTTAATTCTGCTTTAATATTATAATCTTCAAGTTGAACCGAATAATAATGAGGTTTCGCAATCTCAGTATCGTGACTATATTTTGAAGCGCGTTTCTCAGCTTTACTTACCACTTTACCTGTCATAGGCATAATTGACATTGGTCCCCAATCGCCAACAACTGCACCATTGGGATAACGCGTTCCACGAAATCCTTGAATTTTTTCCTGATCGTACCAATAAGGTACAGGCACATTGGCCACTCGTTGTGTCCATCTTGCCGTTTGAGGTGTCCAGTGAGTTAATGCAGAGGGGTATCCAACAATAGGTGAAACATAGCCCATTGGCTCTTCTACCTCGGTTACCGTAATATCGGCAATACTTGCAGCAGTACCTACGCGTGTGTCTACATATTTCAATACTGATTCTTTATCCTTTCCTTTTTCAGAGGTTGAGCAAGAAACCAATACAACACCGATAAAAACTACTGCCAGATAATTAACAACTACCTTCATCATAATATATTAAGATTATAAATCTATTTTACTCCCCATTTTTTGTTTGGTTCTGACCCCATTTCAAACACCAATTCTCCGCCTTTCATTAGGTCATCATGGTGCAACCAGCTTTTGGTATAATCCTTACCATTTAAAATAGCCGACTGGATGTACATATTCTTCTTTGAGTTATTATTGGCAATAATTGTAAAGGTATTTCCCTCTCCAACATTAATGCTCACTTTATCTAACACAGGACTACAAAGCTGATAAATTGGGTCGCCTGGACAAGCAGGGTAAAAACCCATTGCTCCAAACACATACCACGATGAAACCTGGCCACAATCATCATTACCCGGAAGTCCTCCAATATCATTGAAAAAGTATTTCGCCAACATATCGCGAACTACCTTTTGAGTTTTCCATGGTGTTCCAATGAAATTATACATATAAGGTGCATGCATTGAAAATTCATCACCCACATAGTACATATCCTTATCAAAGAAATCATCAAGGAAAGCAACCAGTTTATCATCGCCCCCCATAAAATCAGCTAATCCGCTAATGTCATGAGGAACCAATAAAGTATGATTTCTATAGTAAACCTCGGTATGGCTCTCGTCTCCTTGCGCCCAAACACTAATGCTTTTATCGAAAGGAGGCAACCACTCACCGTTCTCTTTCTTACCGCGAACCAAACCGGTTTCTTTATCCAAAACATTAATATATCGTTTAGAACGGTTCATAAAGTCTTCATGATGATCGTCCTTTCCGAGCGCCTTAGCCATTTGAGCAATACAATAATCGTCGTATGAAAACTCTAATGTTCGGGCTACAGACTCACCAAATCCAGCGCTTGCAGGAACATAACCAATTTTATTAAACTGCTCAATACCCACACGACCTGAGAAACCACGATTTCCCTTTTCAGTAGCATTTTTAAGCATGGCTTCGAAAGCCAATTCGGTATCGAAACCTCTTAGACCTTTTATATAAGCATCAGCTATAACAGCATCGGCATGAGAACCCATCATAATGCTTCGATACCAAGGATTTGGCCATTTTGGCAACCAACCTCCTTGCTGATAGGCATTCAGCATACCATTAATAACATCAACAGATTCCTGAGGTTTTACTATAACCCACAGTGGATGCAAAGAGCGAAAAGTATCCCATAACGATAAATCGGTATACATTTCGCCTTCGTGAATCTGATAATCGAATGGGCTAAAGTATCGACCTCCTTCGTTTAAGTTACGAGGATTCACGAAACATTTGGTTAAAGCGGTATAGAATATAGCCTTATCATCTTCCGAACCTTCTACCTTAATCATATTTAATTCCTTGTCCCATACTTCGGCTCCTTTGGCAACAGCTCTGTTAAAATCGAAATCGGCAAACTCTTCGTCCATATTTGCACGCGCCTGAGCAATATCAATTAAAGAAGTACCAACTTTCATTTTTACCACTTCATTGGTTTTAGTGGCAAAGCTTACATATACTGCATTTCCATCGGCTCCTTTAAGAGCCAATTTAGAACCTATTTCGGGAGTTGCTTCTACTGGCTCAGAACATCTAAGGTGCATTTCAGTAGTGCTCGATCCATCGTAATATTCAACACGAATTTCATATTTCTCACCTTTGGTAAGATTTACCTTGTGTATATTAGTCCCTGTTGCCCTGTACTCCCATTTGTCGATAACCATATTACCGTTAATGTACATACGAGTACCATCTTTGGTGGTTAATTCGAATACATGCTCTCCTGAATGTCTAGCGATAAGATTACCCGTATACCTTGCAGAAAAGAAATCGGGCACCACACCTTCAGCAGGTTCTTTCAACCAATTGTAGTTTAACTTAGGATGATTTACCACTACATCGGGCTTACCCTGAAGCTTATCGTTATTATAATATTCAGCTTTAAAACCATCAGGTACCAGATTAGCATCAACCACAGCAGGCAATAAATCTATATTTTGAACCTCGAAAGGTTTATCAAATCGAGCTACAAAATGATTCTGAAAATGGCCTGCAATAACAGAATATCCTTCAATCTCATTTCGTTCGGGAATTACTTTATAATAACCAGGCACAAATACGCCATCTATTATGATGGATGACTGCTCAGATTCAGGAAAAGTAAATTGAAAGAAAGCTGTTTTACCAGCAGCTGTAAGCTCAGCCTTTATGTTATAATCACCTAACTGTACCGAGTAATAATGAGGCTTCGCAATCTCATTATCGTGCCTAAATTTTGAGGCACGAGATTTCGGATCCAATTTCACATCACCTGTCATTGGCATTATGCACATGGCTCCCCAGTCACCCACAACAGCACCATTGGGATAACGCGTTCCTCGAAACCCCTGAATTTTATCCTGATCGTACCAATAGGGAACAGGTACGGTTATTACTCGCTGAGTCCATACTGCCGTTTGAGGCGTCCAATGCGTTAAGGCTGATGGATTACCAACAATGGGTGAAACATAGCCCATGGGTTCCTCCACTTCGGTTACCGTAATGTCAGAAATACTTGCCGCTGTACCAATACGGGTATCAACATATTTGAACACTCCTTTATTGGCCAAATCAACAGTTGATTCTGAAGTGATATTACAGGAAGTTATTGCATAAACTGCCATTACAAAAACTACTAAACTCTTAACTACATTTTTCATATAACTATATATTATCAGAGGCCTTATGAAACTAACCATGATTGAATAATTATTCAATCATGGTTGATTCATATTCACAATTTAGATGCTATTACTCTACTTCACATCGAAAAGGTAAGTCTCAATTCCGTATGGAGAAACTTTAATTTCATTAACAGATTTAGGATTTTCCTCAATGATGTTAGTATGCTTTAGATTCTCCAACTTAAAATGTGATTCAATGTTAACCACTACATTCTCACCTTCGGTATCGTACATACGTACAACCAGCTCATCGCCGTCTTCTGCTTTCTTGATGGCCGTAACAATAACATTCTCCTTATCGATACTAAAGAACTCTGTACTCTCGGCTAGATTGGCTTTACTCGACCTTTCAGGATTTACCACAACTTTAACCGGTTCGTTAAACTGCTTTGAAATGCGCGAACCGTTAATATCACCTTCTTTATTCGAAGTTAATACGTGAGCGTATGAGTGATGACCTGCTTGAGAATACTCATTTCCTTCCCAATGGCACGATGTGCGACTTGCTAATAGTACATGCTGTAATAAATCGGCATCACCTTCTTTTGCCGGATTAATCCAATCGGCAGCTGCTACCGATGAACTTACAGTTACACATACTTCATCGTCGTTAGCAGAAATCCAATCCATTATCGCTCTTGGATGAACGTCTTTACAAAGAGCTGTATATCTTTCTCCAGCCGTTTTAATTTCATCTCTACCTACCTGAACAGTACCGAACGGAACTTCGTGCTCGATAGTTGAGTTTTTAGTGGCCACAGGATATGCAGTTCTGAACTCGCGATATAATTCGCCGTCCCAATTCATTAAGTCATTTTCGAACTGAATACGTTTTAACTGGTGATAGATAGTTACAGTCTGTACTACCTTAGCATGCTTAATCTCTTGAATTAATTGATATGATGAGAATACTTCTCCTGATGCCAGCAATTCCCACTTAGCACCATGCTGACTTACATGATCGAAATTTTTCATAAATGGTTGCTGTACATCACCAAACTCACCAGCTCCATTTCCTTCCGATTGTAAAGTAAATATCTCACCAACTTTAAATTGTTTGGTATCAAATAAGTTCTTTTTTAGTTCTTTATCGTATACCTGCTCTATTCCACCATCAACAAAAGTTACTTTGTAAAAGTCGTTTTCGTAAACTGATTTATATTCTGGAGAATCAACTATATGGTTGCTCTTCATTTCCTGCTTCACATAGTATGTCTTGTAACCTACCGACGGAATATTCTCAGCTATAAATACAATTTCGGCATGTTTAATACTACCGTCATCGTGTTTAACCAAGTTAGTATATTGGAATGGAACTTCTTTTTTATCAGCTGTATAAACACTTAAACCTTGTGCTTTCCCTTTTTTCCAATCGAAACTAGCTGTTACTGGATCAGTTCTTTCCCACGAAAGGCTATTAAATAGTACTACAGGAATACCTTTCTTCTCTTCTGTTTTAACACGTTGCGCAATAAAGTTAGTCGCCTTATCAAGCAATTTCTCGCCTATAAACTGCGACTCAACTAAACTCTCTTTAAACAGGTTATCTGTGATATCGCCGTCATGTCCTCCCCAACCGTGGTCAGGATATATTTTCGCTTCCCATCCGGCATCCAATTCCTGATAAGGATAAGGCATTTTTTCGCCATCAACAATAGAAGCTACAGTAAGAAATTTCTCTGCCGCAGGTAACAATTTTGAGGCTTTTCGACTAGCAGTTAAAGCATCGTGATGCGCAGGGCCATGAATATAAACCCAAACATTAGGACGCTCGCCACGAATGGTATCTATCGAAGTTGCATTTTGTTCAGCTAAAGGCATAAATTCATCAACCGTCATTAATTCCATATGAGGGAAATAAACGTCTTTTTCCTTTCCGTTTTCATCAAGTACGGACTCAGTACTGTTCCATTCTTTTATATAATCGGAATAATCGATGGCAGGTAACATATCCTGGCTTGATAATAATGGTGTTTGTGTTTGTCCACCTTCGAAATATTGGCTCCACCAAACTACTTGTTCAGCACCATACTTTACTTTCTCATCAATATCTTTCGATAAATGAAGTAAGTCTTCGCCATAATGTCCAGGAGAATAAGTAAAAACACTACTTCCATCAGGACTGGCCCAATGTGTCATACTTTTTGCATGTCGGCTTATAATCATATAATCAACGCCTGCCTTCTTAAGTATCTGCGGAAACTGCATGGTCTTACCCGGAACATCAACATTCCAGTATACCTTAGAATCGTATCCTCCAAAGTTTTTCTTCACCCATAGTTTACCAAGATAAAGCTGACGAACCAAGTCTTCGCCATCATACATATCTTCGTAAGGACAGTTGTAAGTGGCTCCTACAGAAAGTAAGTTTCGATTTAAGAGCTCCGTCAATTTCTCCTTGGCATCAGGATGACGTTCAATATATTCACGTAACATTAATCCGTCTTCAATATCGAAACCATAATCCTTACGGGCAAAGGCATCTTTGATGATGGGAGTTAACAATAATGTGTCGCGCATTATAATACACGCTTCAGGACGATCGACCCATGCAATATCCTGATGGCTTGAGTTCATAATAGAAATTAAACCTTCTTCGTACTTATTATCGAAAAATGGCTGATATGAAGCATAGAAATCAGGACGGTAACGTTTGGTAAAATCGCCTAGCCAACCATGATGCGAATGTGAATGAGACGCATAGAAGAAATCGCCTCTTACAACATTCTCATTAATTACTCCATCACCTTTTTCAAATTCAATATCATAAACCTCAATGCCATAATTTATTTGAAATGACTTTTGCGGAGCAATAGACTTAACAGCTGCTTTAGCCATATCACCTTGCAATTTAAAAGTTGCTGTAGTACTTTTTTTGCCATCAGCCACTACAGAAACTTTTTGACCTGTCCAATTCGCGGGAGCATCTATTAGCAGTTGATCGTTAAATTGCTTAATCGAAAAAGACACATCTCGCAAAGCTGCCTCTTTTAACCAATTGATTGCGTTTGGGACTTTAAACAACATAAACCAGCCATTTGTCCCCTTGGCTTGTCCCACAACTGATATTTTTGCCTTTTCACCTTTTTTAAGCATGGATGCAGGAACGCTTAATCGAAACGCACCAATACCATCTCCGTTACCATCACGACGATACAGGTAATAATTAGCATCTCCATTACCCGCATTATTTAGTATTTGAAGCTTACCATTTTCATCAGCAACAAATGACAGTAAGGCTTTATCATTAATCTTAATATTGTATGGTTCACGAATATTTAGATCCATATCAGAATAGAAGAAAAAGTCAACTGACTCTCCTTGATGATCAGCAGGCACATTTGCCGTCAAAAACTCAAAACCAGCCTTTCCCGTTGAAGCCCTTGCGATCATAGCTTGTCGTACATCATCTCTTAATGAAGGGTAAGAATAAACGCCTCCTTTAGTTTGACTAGTATATCCTTCAACATCATTTTTACAAATCTGGAATAACTCGTAATTGATGTTTACACTATGAATTTGATTCTTACCAGCGCTTTCGTGTGCCTTTAAATTTTCTAATGTAAAAAATGAAACACTCACTAACGCAAGCAATGCTAATTTCAATCTTAAATTAATCTTTGTCTTCATCTTATCTATTCTAAAACATTGTCTAATCCTAATTTGCTAAAACGGTTTAGCTTGCTTCGAAAGAAAAAGTTCAAACTTCTATAAACCTGAACTTTCAATTACAACCCTAATTTTGAACCATAAAAATACAACATGTCATATTCTGTCACAATTCGATTATATTGCCTTAAACCGTTTTTTATACTCCTATAACGACTAACTAGTCTTCATCATGTCAAATAAGAACACTCTTCTCTTAAAACAGGATGAAAACTATAATATATTTACTTTTAATTCTCTAGCTTAACTACAGAAATGGCTGACTTCATAAATCCCATTGCATAGGCCATACCAGCATGCCATGGAGCACTACAGCTCATTTGTGGCGTATGGTCTGGTATCAGCGTGCCTTGAAAATTATTTTTCTTCAAAATACGCAGGATCCTAAGCATATCAATATCGCCTTCATCAACAAAAACCTCTTTATAGTTAGGTACTTTTCCAATGATATTACGAAAATGAATATACCCTACCTTATTTTGTTTTGAGTAGTGATCGGTAGCTTCGTATACATCACCTTCTGTCATTTCAGCTACAGAACCTAAACAAAACTCAAGCTGACTGTTATCGCTGGGCCTAATATCAATTAAACGTTGATACATATTTGGCTGATAAACCAAACGTGGTGTATTTCTTACATACGGCATCGGCGGATCATCGGGATGTGCGGCTAGTTTTACACCTGCCTCTTCGGCTACAGGGACAATATTTTCCAGAAAATACTGCAATCGACTCCAAAGCTCATCATGATCAATTCGTGCTATTGTTCCTTTGGGCGCATTTTTATCGTAAACCATATTCCAAACCATGCCGTTAGGAATAGGCGTTTCATCCACACTTCCATTCATACCCACAGACTCCGCACCTCCGCGTGCATATGGTCCTATATCGCGACTTGATACTCCTGCCAATGAAAAGTTATATCCGAAAAATGGAATATCTGCCTGACCAACAATACGAATTTGTTCTTTTACAAGCTCGATCTGCGCTCCCTTTTTAGGCCCATCCAATAAGATATCGTGCCATATTGCCGGATCGAAATTTTCTATGGCTTCAAGTTCTAAGCCATGACTATTTATATCTGCCTTGATCTTTAAAATCTCTTCCAAACTCCAAAGCTGACCATTACCGGCACCTCCCCAACCATCTTTTTCGCCAATAGGTTGGTTGGCATTTTCCTTGTTGTTATCGTCGTTTCCAAAATAATCTACCAAGTGAATTACCAAATGAGTTGCACCGCATTGCTTAGCAAATTTATAATGCTCTTCATTCAGCATGTGTTTATATAATCCAAATCCTAATTTCATAATTATTTTTTTCAGTGGGCTTGTAAATCATTATTCTGTAAAAATGATACTACTGCTTCATCATTATAACCGCAAAACTCTTTCAAAATTTCAACGGCATGCTCATTCAATAATGGAGCTGGCTTATATATGTTCTGAGGCGTTTCACCAAACGAAACAGGAAATCCTGTAGTCTTTATTTTACCAACTTTTGGATGATCATACTCAATAATCATCTGGTTATGTTTTATTTGAGGATCCTCAACCATTTCGTTGAAGGAGTTGACTTGCGAACACCAAATATCATGCTCTAAGAGTATCTCTAACCACTCTTCGGTCGTCTTTGTCTTAAACACCTCATCAAAGTCGAAACGAATTTCGTCTCTTCCATCGATAATATTGTTGGAATCAAACTCCTTTGAATCGTACTTCTTAAATCCGATGGCTTGTGCTAATTTTTGCACTGAATTCATACCAATTGCGACAAAGTTATCTTTGGTATTGTATAAACCGTATGGAGCTCCTAACCATGGATTAGGTATGCCGCTTGCACTCTTTTCAGGATTTTCACCTTTATGCAAAAACGCTGTAACTTCCTGAATGTGAAAACCAACTGCAGAATTCATTAAGTTGGCTTCTATCTTTTGTCCTTTACCGCTGACACTTCTTGAGTAAATGGCAGCTAGTACTGACTGAACAATAAATAAACTGGTTAGCAAATCTGCCTGTCCAACTGCAGTTACAACAGGGATATCTCCTTTTTTTCCATTTAAGGCGGCTCCTCCACTAATGGATTGCGCTAATAAATCTTGTCCCGGACGTTTTAAGTATGGACCTGAAGCGCCATATCCTGAACTGGAACAATACACAAGACCGGGATGTAGCTTTTTTATTTCTTCGTAACCTAAACCCAAACGCTCCATAACACCGGGCCGGAAGTTTTCAAGAAGAATATCAGCTTTAAGAATAATATCCTTTGCAATTTTCTTTCCTTCCTCAGATTTAAGATCAAGGGCAATACTCTTTTTATTTCGGTTGAAACTAATAAATGAGATACTCTCTCCTTCCGGATACAAATTGCCGTAAGAATAATGTCTCATCCAATCTCCTTTAGGTGGCTCAATCTTTATGATATCTGCACCCATATCTCCTAGTTGCTGAGTAGCCCAAGGACCTTGAGCCAATTGTGAAAAGTCTGCTACTACTAAGCCTTTTAATGGTCCGTTGTTTTCCATAATTTACTTTTCTGATTTTTTAATAAAATTTTGAATCGCTTCCTGAGCCTCATTCTGCATAAACAAGTTCTTAACGGTTTGTGCTTCATCATTTATTCGCTGCTTAAAATCTATGGCAGACAGACTGATGTTCGCCAAACGTTTTAAGTGGCTTATGGATTGAGAAGACCGTCTTGATAGCTTAGAAGCAAACCCAATCACCTCATCACCAAAAGAATCATCACTAAAAACACGATTCACGATTCCCCAATTATATAAGGTGTTGGCATCATATTGAGCTCCAAAAAACAACATTTCCTTTACTCGGTTAATCCCAATCTTTTGGATTAATCGTTGTGTTCCTCCACCTCCAGGAATAAGACTAAGAAATACTTCCGGCAAGCCCATTTTGGACTGTTCTGAAGCAACTATCATATCACACGAAAGCGCAATTTCAAACCCTCCTCCGAGGGCAAATCCATCAACAGCCGCTATCCATGGTTTAGATGAATTTTCGATGGACTCGTATAAGCGCATACCTTTTTGCTGAAAGGCAATAAACTCTTCATCAGTTTGACTTCCATATTCTTTAATGTCAGCACCTGCCATAAATGCACGTCCCTCTCCGACAATTACAGCTACAGTAGTATCATCATGTGAATTAATTAGATCAATGGCCTCAATAATTTCATCCATCATCTCCCTGTTCATTGCATTCAACTGATCAGGGCGATTAAACTTTAATATAGCGACTGCATCCACCTGTTCTATCTTAAGCGTCTTAAACGTTTTCATCTTTTGTGATTGTTTGAAATAAGTCGTTTAAATCATCAATTACTTTTTCTGAGTTTCTGTTTTTAGCCACTCCATCATGCAATAATTCAGCGCCTTGTTCCTGAATTTGATTCCAACCCGGAAATTGAGGTCGCACATATGCGTTTTCTAATGTTAATAGTGTATCCTTAAAAAAGTTATGACATAGGACATTGTTCTTATCACTTGTCCATGCTCTAAGGTTACCCGGCTGACCTCCATTTTCAGTAAATATGCCTTCTTGCATCTCTTCGCCTGCAACATACTCAACAAATTTCGCGGCTACATTCGGTGACGAACACTTCGCCGAAACAGCTAAGCCCACACCACCTAATATGGTAGAAATTCCCTTCTTATTTATAGGGCTATTACAGAAATGCACGAGCTTTTTAGCATAAGTATCCCGAGAATAATTGGTATAACCAAACAGGTATGGCGAATAAATAATTTCATCGTTGGCAGCCATATGATCCAAAATTTGAATTGGATTCCAACTCATCGCATCAGGATGTAAATAATCCAAATGAGACTTTATCTCATCCAGAACAAGGCTTGCAACTTGTTTATCTACCCCTTTATCATTGACAAAATCACGTCCTGCATTTTGAGCGCAAAGTGTTAAGAATGTACACCAAAAATCCGTTGGACAAAGTGCCCATGCAACGAATAAATCACCTGGCAACTTCGAATAGAAACTTTTTAGCTCTTCCTTTGAATGCGGTAAAACAAGACCTCTGTCCGTTAAAATGTCGTTTCTATAGGCACCAACTAATGCGGCTGCATCAATAGGTAAGGCATAAATATGCTTATTGTACTGATACGAAATAAAACTTGGCCCTACTGATTGTCCTGCCAATTCAACAAGTTTCTCCGAAGAAATAAATTTTTCCAACTTTTGAAGCAAACCATTTTTATGGGCTTGCCCCATATAAGGGTGATCTATTGTAATTAAATCATAACGTTCAATTAAAGACTCAATTGGCATATCTCCGAATTCTTTTAATGAACGCACATCCCACTTAATGGAAACATCCGCGTGTATTTTTGAGAATTCATTTGATGCAGCAATCAAAGGCTCATAACCGCGTGGATGATCCCAAGCCATCCCTCGTAGTGTAGTCATGGTTTTCTTTTAAGAATTATTATTAGGACGCGGATCGTATTGTATGGTATGGTTCATATAAGAACCATCTAAATACACATCGGTACCAGTAGCATAGCTGGCCAGGTCGCTTGCAAAAAATGCAACAGATGGAGCCACATCCTGCACAACACCAACTCTTCCTTGTGGAATCCACTCCTCAAATTGATGACGACCAAACTTATTGATTTCTTCACGGTTCATTTCTGTTTCTATCGCTCCCGGTGCAATAGATACAACGCGTACATTATCTTCAGCCAACTCCAATGACAAACATTTTGAAAACATCCTTAATCCTGCTTTAGCAGAGCAATAATGGATTAATCCTTTACGTGGTACCACATCATGGATTGATGAAATATTAATAATTACTCCACCTTTACCTTGCATTCTGCGACCTGCTTCGCGTGAACACAACCACGGGCCTTTTAAGTTTGTATTCAGGACTCTGTCCCAGGCAGCTTCCTCCAGATCCAAAACATGCTCCACAGATTCACATCCGGCATTATTCACCAGAATATCAATACCACCCAATTCTTTATCCAACACCAAAAACATCTCTTTGACTTGATCTGCATCAGCCACATTAGCTCCGGCAACAACTGCTTTTACCTTATATTCTTTCTGGATTTCTTCAGCTAATACTTCAGCCTTTTTCTTGTTGGAGTAATAGTTAATAACAACATCAGCTCCACATCGCGCCAGTTCGCGACAAATTTCGGAACCAATACCCTGGCTACCACCTGTAACCAATGCTTTTTTACCCTTTAAATCAATCTCTCTCATTTTAGATAGTTTTTAGGTTTACATTATTCCAAACTTGGCAAAAGCGTCCACAGTACTCATCCCGGCTTCCAAGGCCTCTTTAACGAGTTGCTCGCCACGTGCTTTTTCAATTGCTCCGGTAAAGGCTTTTTCTGCCACTTCCTGGGGAACTATTAATACTCCATCACGATCGCCATATACAATATCACCCGGATTAACTCTTACCCCATCAACTTCAATCGGCACTCTATAATCAATCACTTTTCCTCGAGGACCTTGATCCTGGGCATATCCACCCATTGAAAAAGTTGGGAAGTTAAGACTCAAAATCTCATTTGTATCTCTGGAATAACCATTTACAACTGCACCTGCTGCTTTCAGCTTCATGGCCCTGGTGCTCATTAGTCCACCCCAAAGCGCATATCGTGGAGAAGAACCACTACAGATATACACCTCGTTTTCTTGCAAGCTATCAAGCGCTTCAAACATAATTCCGAAGGGCTTTTTCATCAGTGGATTATTCGTATGCTCAACCACCTCTTCAAACACATCAGCTTCCAACACAGGCATTGCTCTTCCAATAACGACAAAATCGTTATTAACCGGCTTTAGCTGAGGTGAAAGAAATTGATGTTGATAACCCAATTTGTCCAACACATCACCAACCAACGCTACAAATAATTCCTTTTTAGCTATACTGAACAGCTCCTTATCATCTTTCCAAATTGCCATATCGAATTTTATTTATTGTTCTCTATTAATTGATTTACTTTTTCCCTCATTTCCTTTTGCTCATGTTCCGACAAGTGATGAAATTCATAGTCGCCTAAGTGAGTATCAGACTTTTCGACGATTATGACTTCACTACCTTCATACATGGCAATGTTATGCCATACTTTCTTTGGGATATTATAGCTTACCTCAGATTGCATTAATTCCATTTCAAACGTTGGTTTCCCATTTTCGATAGCTGCCGTTATTAGTACAGCCTTACCCTTCAGTAATAGAAAAACTTCATCTGTTTGATAGTGAACATCCAACTTTGTAATATTTTCAATCTTTTGGTTTTCATCAGCATTAAGTTGTGCAACCTGCCATCCTTCTCGAATTAAAAAAGGATGATAGCCACTTTCCTTAACTGCATATTTTTCAATCAAGCTCATATTTTTTGTCTTACCACTTCTTTGTTTTCCAATATTTCTCGATTTGCTCCAACGATTTCCCTTTGGTTTCCGGAACATATTTCCAGATAAACCATAATGCAGGCAAGGTTAATGCTGCGTATAGGAAAAATGTACCTGAAGGCATAATGACTTTGAAAAACACAGGGTTAGTTAATGTGATAATAAAGCCGGTTACCATTAAAGAAAAGCTCCCCATTGAGACAGCTAAACCACGTATATTTGTCGGGAAAATCTCGCTGATAATTACCCAAACAATTGGTCCGTATGAAAATGCAAAACTGGCTACATAAAACAGTAGTGGGATAATGACATACTCAGATCCTAATGCGAACATTATTCCAATAGATGCCAATGAAATAAATGCACCAAACACGCCAATTAATAATAAGCGTCGCCTTCCAAACTTTTCAATATTGAGGATAGCAATAAACGTAAATAATGAATTTACAACACCAACCAATATAGCACCCAGGAAAGAACCTTCTACACTGTTCATCGACTCATTCAAAATGTTAGGTGCATAATACATGATGGCGGCAATTCCACTTAAATGCGAGAACATTGGAAGCAATATTCCAATTGCAAATGGAACACGCAGCACCGGTGAGAACAATTCTTTTAGACTACCCTTTTCAGAATGTTTTAATTCGTTGATCTCTTCCATTTCCTTCTTCGCACTTTCTTCATCAGTAATTTTTACCATTATGCCCTTAGCCTCTTGCGGACGCCCTTTAGCAACCAACCAACGTGGACTTTCAGGAGTAAAAAACAAAAGAACAAAAAACATTAAGGCAATAGGAATCTCGGTTCCAAACATACCACGCCATAATTCCTGAACAAATACCCAATTCCAGAATGAACTTGCCTCGTTCGAAATTACACCTGCAGCATCACCAGCATTACTTAAAACAATCCAATCAATTAGGAATGCCAGGAGAATACCCAATGTGATGGATAGCTGATAAATGGAAACCATCTTACCTCGATTTTCAGCTGGAGTTAATTCCGATATATAAATTGGAGCAACCACCGATGTGATTCCCACACCAATACCGCCAATCATCCTGAAAATGATTAACCAATTAAACGCAAAGCTTTGACTAGAAGTAAT
The DNA here is from genome assembly GCA_947503525.1 of uncultured Carboxylicivirga sp. GTDB lineage: Bacteria > Bacteroidota > Bacteroidia > Bacteroidales > Marinilabiliaceae > Carboxylicivirga. The sequence goes on from CANNEA010000004.1 coordinate 560,971, forward strand.
CAATCCTCTGGTAGCCTCGCCTAAAAATTGCGGTACAAACATGCATCCTATCGCAGAAATTAACAGCAAGAAAGCAGCAATAAGTAATGTGCGCTTCCTACCTATTTTATCCGTTATCAAACCTGAGACAATACAACCAACAATGGTTCCCAACAGAGCAGATGAAACCACCCAACCTAACATTACTGGCGTTAGTCCAAAGTTTGATTCCAGAAAAGTGTTACAACCCGATATTACAGCCGTATCGTAACCAAAAAGAAAGCCTCCTATTGTTGAAATGAAACTAATTATCAATAGGTATAATGAGCTTTTTCCTTTTTTCATATGTTTATATTTTTCTTCCAATGGGCATATGGAGATGAATACCGTTTAGTTTATTTCATTTTGTAGGTTTCCACCGCACTCTTTCCCAGTTGCAGCTCAATGGATTTACCTTCCTGATTTAGCTTATCAGGATTGTCTTCTATCATATCAGTCTTTGAAATTGACTTAACAGCTTTATGAAGCTCAATCTTTACCGTCTTATCTCTGTTCTCCGCTTCTAATACCCGAATTACAACATCTGAATCATCTTCAGCCTTTTTGATAGTCGTAATTACCGTTAATGGATCATCAATGCTAACAAAACTCTTCTCTGCCGGCAATTCTCCTTCTTGCTTTTCTTCTACTAAAACAGTGTGCATTGGGTGATTTTCGGCTACTCCAAAATGGAATCCATTTTTCCAACCTTCCTCATGTGAGCTTATTGAAAATTTAAATGAATGACTTCCGGTTTGGTGATACCAAGGCCCTTGCCAATGACAGCTTTTATGAGATGATAAAAGGATGGAATTGATAACCGGATAATCAGCTGAATTCATACTTGGATCAACCCAATCGGCTGTTACTACATTGGTTGACATGGTAAATCCAAAACCACTTCCATTAGCCGTCATAAAATTCTGAATTTCGCGAGGATGAATTTCTTCTGATTTCTGAAGATAAGTTCCTCCCCATGCAGATCCTCCGGGACGCATAGTTAACTCATCCTGGCCTACATGAACCATTCCCATTGGTACGTCATACGAAATCTGAGATTCCTTTTTCATATTTAAAGGGAACATCACACTTACCTGACGATTATGCACTCCTGGCCAGTCTGGAATCGTATATTCTAAATCAATTTGTTTCTTTTGGTGGAACACAGTAATACTCTGTTGCACTTTAAAAGTATCCATTTCAAACTCTGATTGAAATTTAGAATAAACAGCTCCCGATTCAACCAAGCTCCATGTGCTCTCTTGTTGATGGCCGCGTTCCATTCCTCCATAATGAGGTGCAGTAACTGTTACGAATTCACCAGCACCACTACCTTCGTAACCCATGTGAAATAAGTCTCCGCCCACCATTGCTGTGGTGTTGAATATTTCCTTATTTAAGTTTTTGTCGAATAAACGAGTAATTCCCCCTTGCCCTAATTCAACTTTGTAGTATTGATTGTCACAGTAATTAGCTCCAGCTTCAATTTCAGCAGCCTGACGTTTTCCTTTTTTGATAGTAAAGGTTTTATAGCCAATGGAAGGCATAGCGCTTAAACTAAACACAAGCTCTTTCTTTCCTTCACTTGTCACCAACTGTGTTGGAACTTTTTTACCATTATTAGTCGCAACCACCCAATTGGATCCTTGCAAATGTGAAATGTCAATATTGGCATATCCATCTCTACTCCAGGATAAATCGTTAAATACAACGATATTCTGAGTATTCTTCAACTCCACCTTTTCAGAAATACTCTCTAATGACTGATTTAAGAGTTTTTTTCCTATTTCATTTCCCGTTTCTAATGCAACTCTGAATAGACTATCAGTAATATCACCATTCTTACCACCCCAACCATGATCAGGATAAATTGCATTGTACCACGCTTCATCTAACTCCTCCTGCGGATAAGCTGAGAAATCGTTGTTTAGTTCACAACTAATTGTATTAAAAATCTCAGCTGAAGGAATATTTACAGCTGCTTCTTTCTTAGCTTTGATAGCCTGATAGTGAGCCGCACCATGGATGTACAACCATAAGTTTGGGCGTTCGCCATAAATAGAATCAATAAGTGCTTCAGGCACATTCACTTCATGCAAGAAATCCAAAGCTGTTGAATGCTGAATCTCTGGCATGTTAATCCCAGCATTCTTAGCAATCTCGTTCCATCCTTCAAGTAGTTCTTTATAATACTTTGGTCCTCCGGCATCGGCGCTAATAACAGCTCCATAATGCGGTGGGATATTTCTTTCGCGGTAATAAGTATTCCAACTTTTTAAAATCTTGTGCATTTCATGAATAGCGGTAATTGCATCTTCATCCAACACCTTGTGATGATAATGGTACCATCCGTAATTACCTGGACTATAAGTGAAAATACTTGATCCATCGGGACTGTACCAATTGTAAAAACCCTCCTTCATTCGAGAAACAAACAGATAGTCGATCCCTGATTTTTTAAATAACTGAGGAACTTGTATCGAACGACCCGGAACATCAATATTATACGCTACATGTGCATCCATTCCTGGCAAATTCTTCTTAATCCATCTGCGCCCCAGATATGATTGACGAACCAATTGTTCTCCTGACTCAAGACCTTCGTATGGTTGGGTAAAAGTTGCTCCCCACTCGAAATTACCTGATTTATATGTTTCAATTAAACGTTGTTTGTTTTCCGGAGAATCCTCAAGAGCTTCCATCAAATTTAAAGACTGTTCCATCTCAAACTTAAATTCTGGTGATTCTTCCATAAGATCAAGGGCAGGCAGTACAATTTTATGTACCCGTTCTTCACGACAACTGTCAGGTGAGTTCATCCATGCAATATCCTGGTGTGACGAAACAATAACATGTATCTTACCATCGCCAAAATAATCCCAATCTGATGGTATCAATGGCTCAAAATGCTGCTTTGTAATTGATTTTTTACCCTTGTTTTTATTCGTAATTGTAAGCACATCTGGTTGACCGATTAATGGCAACCATAATTCTACATCTCCATTCTTCAGAATCGTGGCTGTAATCGACTCTCCGTTATAAGTCAGCTTCGAACCGTTAATCCAATCTTCTTTTTTTACCAAGGCTTGTACCTTATATGAACCATCATGCAACTCATATTTATAAGGAGTTGGATAAGAAAACTTCATACTTTTTTCTGCTGCTGTAATACTAATTTGCATCAGAAAAGAAACCAATAAAAGCAAAGTTAATTTCTTCATATCTATTTGTTTAATATCACTAATTTCATTTTCAACATTGTAGAGAATTGAATATCACAGGGTATTCTTATTGCAATAATTGCTGCCCATAATTTTAAAAGCCAATTTGCTAAATCGTTTTGGCAATATCATTAAAAAAAAGGCTTATGCCAAATAACTTAACCATCTATAACAATTTTCAAGTTAATATTAATAAATCTAAAATGCAGCTATATTTTGCTGACTATTAAATAACAGATTACAGTCTGTTATCCCATATTCCATTTATTCTAATCCTTTGTTTATAGCTGAAGCATAGTCCTGAGTATTACCCAGATCTGAACATTTTCTAATGTCATCATATAACCATATAAATCCACCAGATATATTAGTTTTCTCAGCTCGAATATCGTTTTCAATTTCTGCAGGAGAATCTCCTTCATTACATGCCGAACCATGTTTACACCAAAGTCCCTTAGACACCTTTATTTCTCCAAAATGTTGATTCCAGTTAATAGGATTATTTGAGGCCCCACCAGCATAACATTGCAAATACACCCTATCAATGGTTCCAGGTCTTTCTGACTCAACTTGTTCGTAAACGGATTTCCAATATGAAGATTTGGTATACGGGCATAAACTCACTTTTAGTCCTAAATCATCCAACATTAAGCTAAACGCTACTGTCGATTCAACATCATAGGTCAATTCATCATCATAGTTTATGGCCGTTGCCCCCGTGACCTCTTTAAGTTTTTTTATAGCTTTGTACAGTTTTGTATCCGAACCAATACCTTCCTGATCAATTAGTTTTTTAATGTTTTCCCAGGATTTGGAGCCCCACGCTCCTATGCCCAATTCAATACGATCAACGGTTGTTGGCGCCTCCAAAAGTGTGGCTAAACGAGCTCCCCATTCCGGATCTCCAATATAATCCCCATTTTGATCGATCACACCTTTATCGTTAAATATCATACTACCATCATCTTCAATATGTATGGTCCAAAGAATTGCAGTGGTAAATCCTGAATGTTTCATATCCAAAATGGCAGCATCACCGGAGTAGAAATTACCACCACCAAAAATAGCCGAATAAGTTCCTGCCGGAGCTAAAGTTGGAGCTACATTAGTTCCTTCAACTATTTCCAAGGCATCTTCTATATTTTTTGTCTCCTTATCTACATCTTTTTGCCACTTCGCATCTGATTTAGCAGCCTTGCCACCATCAATTAATTTTTGAATAAAATCTTTAGTTCCATTAGGGTAATCACCATCACCACTACCTTCTACTATATTATTTTTCATGTTCTCAGCTGAACTTATGGCCTTATCTAACTTTGAATAATCCAAAACTATTTCAGGTTTTCCACCATCATAAACTAATTCAATACTCCCAACTAATTCAGCCTTAAAACTATTTGTCAGATCATAGAACTCTTTTCCCAAATCAACATTCAGTGGAAAATATGCGATCAGACCAGATTCATTTCCGTTTAACATGACATCCTTATTTTCAATAACCTCCGACTCTGTTCGCACCGTATTCCAAACTCTAACATCCTTTACCATTGCATTAACAACACGATCGTTAAATACATAGCCATTACCAATAACTAATGCCGCATCTTTAGCAGCTAAATGTTCTTGTTCCAAGGATACTGCCTCTACACCATCAACATATAGTTTGTGAATTGTTCCCGTACTTGTTAATGAAAACTTCTGCCATTGCCCAACTTTTACGACCCCAGGTACTGATTTAGCATCTTTCCAATCACCGTTACCAACAACAATCTCTATATGTCCATCTTCAAAATAACGGACCCCAAATCCGCTATTGGGTTCCATCTGTGCACAAGAAAAAACAGTATTACTATAACCTAATGGATTTAAATCCATAAAATAACAATCCGTTTCTATTGTGAACGAACCTCTGATGGTGTACTTAATTCCATCAGATATTTTAATATAAGTACCAGCTCTTTGCTTTATGTATGGAATGGCGGCCCTGAGTTTTTTAGTTTTAAAAAGATCAATGGCTTCCTTAAGGCTTTTTACTGCATTCGAAACATTCTCTTCTGATTCAGGATTATTAAGGATTGTTTGAGCCTCTGTTAATCCTTTCTGTAATTCTTCAACTGACCCAGGCATATATAATCCAGGTTGCATTCCTTCATCGCTGTTTTTCACAAGGTTTTCAGCCTCTGATACAAGACTCTTTAATAGTTCCGTGTCAAAACTGATTGCTTCAATCTTTTTTTCTTCGCTACAAGCCCAGATCACCGTAACGGATAAAAAAAACAGTAACAAAAATGATGGTAATGGATTTAGTTTACAAAATTTCATATTAATCTTCAGTGTTTGGCAATCACTTTATTTCTATATACCTTACAATCTATATTTTATATTGAACCAGTTAGTGGTTTCAAAAATATCTATTCACCACAAGACTTTCGTTCAATAAATCCTGTGTCTAATACTAGCTGCTTCTTATCAGTACTTTTTGATTGAAGTTTAGCCAATAAAATATCAACGGCCTTATCACCCATATCCATTACAGGTTGAGTCACCACTGTAATTGGTGGCTCCAACAAATCAAACGCGCTAAACTGATCGTAACTTATAATTTTTACATCATCAGGCACTCTAATCTGACTCGCTCGAAGTGCCCTTAAACCAAATGTTGTTAAAAAATGAGTAGCAAATACTATGGAATCCACAGGTTCTTTGCAGCGAGTAAGATTAGCAATAGCCTGCTCCATTTCCACTTCATAATTATCAATACTTAAATCTTGAATATAATCAGGATTAAGCGCTAAGTCATTAGCTAATAGACCATTTTTGTATCCTAAAATTCTATTTTTAATGGCGTCTAATTTAGGTTTTAGGGTAACGAAACCAATTTTAGACATACCGTGTTGAACCAGGTGATTAACCGCTTTTTCAACACCTCCTTTATTATCTACAATAACATAGTCAGTATTTATTGTTGGGTAATGTCGATCGATAAGAACAAAAGGAAAATTCATTCGTTGAAGTTCCAACATATCTTCATCATTCCTTTGTGTTGATGCAATAATCAAGCCTTCAACCTGTCGATCTAGCATTGAGCGAATAAGATCACTCTCCTTTTTATCACTTTCTTCCGAACTACTATAAATAACCGTATAACCTTGTTTAGCAGCTTCTTTTTCAATACGACTGGCAATTCTCGCATAGAAAACATCCGAAATGTTAGGTATAATTAAACCAATCATTTCACTTCTTCCTTTTTTTAATCCTTTGGCAAAAATATTAGGCTTATAATTTATGTCCCTGGCGTAGTCAAGAATTCTTTTCTGTGTCTTCTGACTAATCCTCTTTTCATCACCCCTACCATTCATAACCAACGAAACTGTTGGTATTGAAACCTTAAGGTGCTGTGCAATATCTTTAATGGACGCTTTCTTCATATTATTACCATCGAATAAACTCAAATGAAATTAAAAATTTATTAATATAATAATTTAGCTAATTGTTTACTCTATTATCCAACTGAAAACATACATTTACAGGCGTGTTTACTTCAACGGTCATTTGTTTGACCAAAGTTCCGTTTTCAGTATTAACTTTAAACAGAACTACATTATTTGATTCCTGATTCGTAGCAATTAACCATTGGCCTGAAGGATCGAAACTAAAATCCCTTGGGCATTTACCCTCCGTATCAGCAAATTCTACTAAACTTATCTTTCTGGTAGAATTATTTATTTTATAGATTGCGATTTTGTTTGATGAACGATCAGAAGCATATAATAACTTTCCATTAGGATGAATCTTTATTGCTGCTCCACTTGGTTCACAACCATTCTTATCATCCACATAACTTATTTTCTGAATCAAATCAAACCTTTCTTCTTTGCGGTCAAACACAAATATTTCACCTTTAAGCTCACCTATAACAAATGCCAATGATCGATGATTGTTCATAACCATATGGCGTGCTCCGGCACCAGCATCTAACTTAAGATCCTTTGTTTCATCCCTAAGCCACTCCGATCTATCATTATCATATACATAGGAATGTGCAGTATCCAGACTTAAATCTATAATAAAAATCCTATCCTCTGCCCAGGGATAAACCATATGCATATGCGGAGCTTCTTGTCGGGCCTCATTCGGTCCAATCCCATCATTCTGTATGATTTGTTTTATATCCGATAGTGAACCATTCGCTTGAATACCATAAAAAATAGCATTACCAGACATATAATTAGCAATAATAAGTTGTTGTGCACAAATACTTAAATGACAAGCATATCCTCCGGGAATACTTTTCGAATTTAATAAGTTTAAACTACCATCTAATGCTATTTGATAAGAAAACACTTTAGCACCATTACCTTCCGGAAGCTCCTCAACGGCATATAAATACTTGTCATCTGGAGAGATACAGATATAGCTGGGATTAGACTGCTTATAATACCCTTCATTAACTATAGTTCCATTTTTTGTATTTAAGGTAAATGTTCCAATACCTTCTCCAATTGGATTTAAGGCTGGTGCTCCTTCTTTATTGTAACTACCAGTATAAAATCTGATCACTGCTTTGTCTTTTTCAGTAGTAGATTCCATATTATGAGAATTGTCTAACTTCATTTGATCATTGACCTTAATAACTACTTTCAATACCAGTAATACTTCTAGTAAATCTGCATATTCTTTAAAATTGCTAAATCGTTTTAGCAATTGTCACTAAAAAAATCAGTCTAATAAAAACTGATTTGCCAAAACGTTTTAGCTTTAGCCTGCAATATAAAATGATTCTTTTAAAAAAACAAAATTAATGAAGAGTGTTTAAAGAAAATCTTTCAAGAAATAAACCCTGAACAGACTCAATATAAATGCATTTCGGACAGAATAGCATTTGCAGAAAGATTTTTATAACATTTATGAAAGAATATTTCTCACCAAAGAGCATCGGTTGGTACGTGTGAGTATATAAAAAGGGAACGGTTCTCTCATAGCATTTAACTATGAAAAAACCGTTCCTTAAATATATAGTATTTTTCTAGTCTCTATCTTCTTGCTTAAACTTAAAGAGCTTATACATTTTTTCAAATATTTCTGTATTATCATATATCCCGGCGAATTCCTCTGCACCCGCTCCAAATGCTAATACAGGCACCATTACAGCCGAATGTCCTCCGGTTGTAAAACCAGTCTTGACATAACCTTTTTCAGGATCTCCACCTTCAACAGCCATTCCCCCGGTTTCGTGATCAGCTGTTACTATCACCAAAGTTCGTCTATCCTTAATGGCGAATTCCATAGCCTTAGCAACTGCCTTATCCATGTCTAATACTTCACCAGTAACATAGGCCGCATCATTTTGGTGACCACCCCAATCAATCTGACTGCCTTCTACCATTAAAAAGAAACCTTTACTATCAGCATTTGATAATACTTCAATGGCTTTAGAAGTTGATTCCGTTAACATTTCACCACGGTCTCTGTATCCAGCATTATGCCCAATCGCAGTAAGTACCGCTAACTTTCCATTACTTACCGGCGCAACCTCTTCCAAATTATATCCAATTCGATATCCTTTGTCACTTAATTCTGTCACCAAATTCCGGCCATCAACACGTTTATTAAAAAAATCTGCACCTCCACCTATGAAAACATCAATTTCCGTTTCCATAAAGTCAGCAGCAATTTGCTCGTACATATTACGACTTGGTTGATGAGCTATGAACGAAGCAGGAGTAGCGTGAGTTATAGCTGATGTAGATACCAGACCGGTAGCTTTTTCATTTCGTTCAGCATACTCTAAAATAGTTGTTAACCTTTCACCATTGGCGTCTAAACCTATCGTTCCATTAGTGGTTCGTTTTCCTGTTGATATGGCAGTTCCACCTGCAGCCGAATCAGTGACATAATTATCAGAACTCTCCGTCTTACTAAAACCAACATAGCTCATGTTCGACATATTTAATTCACCACCATTCGCCGTAAGTCCAGAAAATAATTGAGCCGTTCCCATGCCATCACCTATAAATAGTATAATGTTTTTTGGCCTCTTTTTAAACTTTAAGTCATCCGCATTGAATAGAAGTACTTCGTGCTTCTTTTCAACAGTGTATTCGTATTTTTCATTCTTATTTTTGTAATCTTCCTGGGCCATCAGGTTTGATGACATTAAAAGAATACTTAATATGAAGATAATTGTTTTCATCTTTCCTAAAATTTTGATTCGCTAATGAACAAAGAAAAAAGTTTTTCTTTACAAAGAAAACAATAGTTGCTATTGTTTGTTTTTGCTTCTTTTAAAAAGTAACTATACTGGCATATATACATCTACTGTTTAAGCTTTTACTAATTACAAAGCATTTTCCAAAGTGATATAACACCAAACTATTATATTTGGAATAAAATTGAAGAAATGGATAAAACTAAAATACTTTTCGTTTGCCTTGGTAATATTTGTCGCAGCCCAAGTGCTGAGGCGGTGATGCAAGCATTAATTGAGAAAGAAAGTCTTGAGCATAAAATTTCTATTGACTCTGCCGGAATCACAGGCTATCATGCTGGTGATCCCGCTGATGATCGTATGCAACGTCATGCAATACAACGCGGATTTCATTTAAGCAGTGTTAGTCGTCAGGTACAGTCGCCCAAAGACTTTAATGAATTTGATTATGTCATTGGAATGGATAATCAGAATATCAGTGATCTTCAGGATCTGGCTCAAAACCAAAATCACTTAGCCAAAATTAGTAAGATGACCGATTATTGCACAAGACATAACAACACTTCAGTACCAGATCCCTATTATGGAGGTGCGGCAGGATTCGAATTGGTTCTTGATATTCTGGAGGATGCCTGCGAAGGATTACTTGAGCACATTAAAAATGAATAGCCTACTCCGAAAAATAGAAGATCATATTAATGATCAGATTGTTAATCAACGATCTGTCGGTGGAGGATGCATTGCTCAAACAACTATGCTTGAGACCATATCGGGTAAAACGTATTTTCTTAAATCAGGTTTTAGCAATGGAATATTTCTAAATGAAGCCAATGGATTAAACGAATTAAGAAAAGCGGATTGTATCAGGATACCGCAAGTTATTGCTGTCGATCAGCAATTTCTCTTATTAGAACACATAAGATCAGGAGCAAAAGCAAATTCATTTTTTATAGAGTTTGGACAACAATTTGCCTCACTCCATCAATTTACATCACAACAATTTGGCTTCTACGAAAACAACTTTATTGGTGCAAGCCCACAGATAAACACCAGCAAAGAACAGCCGGAACAAGATTGGACAGATTTTTATTTTAATAATCGACTGTTATATCAATTTAAACTGGCCGAACGAAATGGCTACTCAGACGAGGATTTCCGAAATCTTTTCATCAAAATTGAACATCTAATAAAGAGTATTCTGAATGAAAGTGATGAAGCTCCCACTTTACTTCATGGTGATTTGTGGGGTGGAAATTACATGGTCGACGAAAATGGAAAAGCTGTATTGATAGATCCGGCTGTTTATTACGGTCACCGCGAAGCCGACCTGGCCATGACCAAACTATTCGGAGGCTTTAATACAGATTTTTATCGTAGCTATAATTCCAGCTACCCCTTGAAAGAAGGTTATGAGTACAGAGAGAATATTTATCTTCTTTATCACGTACTCAATCACCTTAATCTGTTTGGATTATCTTATAAATCACAAGCCGTTCAGTTGATGAAAAGTTATCTATAAAAAACCACGAGATTCAGCAACCGAAAGTAACAAATCAACAATCTCTTCTTCATTCATTGATTTGGCATTAATACGAAGATCTATAAAATCAACATCCGGCCTGTCCTTCTCAAAGTAATTTCTAAATTGAGCCCTTCGTTTATCTTGTTCCAGAATTATTTTCCTTGATTCTGTTGTTGAAATACCATCATTTTTGGCCACTGTTTCAACCCGCCAATCCAACGGCGCTTCTAGCTTAACATGGAAAGACTGTTTCATATCCTTGGTAATGGCCTCTGCCGCACGACCAACTATTACGACATGTCCTTCTTCAGCCTCATCATGAAGAAACTTCGCAATTGTATTCCTGATGGTTGCATCTCCAGGATAATACGACTGACTAAAAAACGTGGCTAGATTTCCGAAGAATGTTTTTTGTTTGTAATCAGTTAAGTCCTTAAGCATGGTTTCCGACAACTTTAACTCATTGGCAGAACGCTCAAGAATTTCTTTACTTATCATTCGCCAAGGCTTATTGACTCCAAGTTTAACCGATCGTTTTGATAATTTATCGGCTAACAATTGAGCGATGGGTTGTCCATGACAGCCATATTCCCTCGAAATGGTAATAACCGGACCAGCTAGTTCATGCTTCTTATCAGGACTCTTTTGCACTCCTGACCTTTCCTTCATGTATTTCAAAAATAAATTATCCATAGCATCGCATTTTAGAGGTTTAATTGGTTAATAATATAACCAATAATGGCGATAATATCAAGGATAATCAGACGGGTATGCTGCAAAACATATAGGACTTAGTAGAGTGCTTTATTGAAGTATATAAAAAAGAAAAAGGACAGATATAATACCTGTCCTTACCCTTAAATCAGTTCGTTAACTAAATCCAAATCTATGAATAAAAATCTACCTTACAAATATGATGGTTTTTCCAGTGAAGAAAATTAAAACAAGGTTAATTCATGTTAAAACAGAATTACCAGGTTTATTAAAATAAGAAAGGACAGATTGAAAAATCTGCCCTACCCTTAATCAGTTCGTTAACCAAATCCAAAATCTATGAAAAAAAATCTACATACAAATATTATAAAAAATATAGTGAAGAAAACTCAAACAAAGTTAATTCATGTTAAAGATTAGAGGCTTAGCCAAACATCGAAGAATTAAAAAAAGAAAGGACAGATTTAAAAAATCTGCCCTTACCCTAAATCAGCTAACTAAATCCAAATTTATGAAAATCCCTACCACAAAGATGCGAACAATTGATCAAATACGTCAAATTATCGCCGTTAATAATTGTTAAACTTCAAAATGCAGCAAAGTTATGCTATCCCCTTACGATTCATAAGTGGCACAATGAATTTTATGCATTAGACATTTCCTTCTCGTAATACCTACAAAACTCTTTTAAGCCGCATCTACCGCATTTGGGTTTTCGCGCAATACAAACATATCGTCCATGTAGTATTAGCCAATGGTGCGCAATTGGCAATAAATCTTCTGGAAAAAACTTAACCAATTGCCTTTCGGTATCCAATGGTGTCTTTGAGTTGGTGGTTAAGCCAATGCGAGCTGCAACGCGAAAGACATGAGTATCAACCGCCATAGCAGGCTTTTCATAGACAACTGAAGCAATTACATTGGCCGTTTTACGCCCCACACCAGGCATCTTCTGTAATTCTTTAATATCATCAGGCACGATTCCTTTAAAGTCTTCAATCAACATTTTTGCCATGCCAACCAAATGTTTGCTTTTGTTATTGGGATAACTGCACGATCGAATTAATGCAAAAATGTCATCAGGTGTAGCCAATGCCATATCTTCAGGCCTTGGATAGGCTTCAAATATTGCCGGGGTTAAGGTATTAACTCTTTTATCGGTACATTGTGCAGAAAGAATAACAGCAACTAATAATTCATAAGGATTTGAATAATGCAACTCTGTTTCAGCAACAGGCATGTGCTCCTGAAAATATTCAATCGTTTTATCGTATCGTTCTTTCTTTAACATTCTTACTAAATTCGTTTAAATCCGATCAATAGATGAACTTACAACAACTCCTTACAGGCTCATTAATTTCAAACCAAAGAACACCGTTCGGGGACGCGAAGGACCATATACATAATTACTATCCCGATATTTGCCCGTATCAAAATCATTCTGGTAAGCATTGAACATATTTTGCAAACCAGCAAAAAATTCAACTCCAACACCTACACGTCTCCAGTCTAATGCATAACTTAATTTTAAATTCTGCTCAAAAAATGATTTTGATGTTCTTAGCTCCGGTCCATTATAATATGGCATTAACATTTCGCCTGTATATACTCCAGACAATGCTGCCTTAAATCCCCATTTCGGGTTATAAGTGAATGTATAATAGCCATAGTCATCAGGTGTTCTTAAATACTTACTTGTTCCTTCAACATCTTCTGACCAATATACTATATCATCATATCTACTTGATTGAAGAGTTATACCAGCTTCAAGCTGCCATAAACGATTGTAATTCCCCCTTAATTCAAAGGTAATGCCTTGCACTGTTGAATTGCCACCATTTCGTTTTTCCAGTATTGCATTTCCTTGCTCATCCACACCATCTTCTTCTAATACAAAGGCATCATATAAGCGCGTGTAAAAGCCTTCCATTGTCACTCCCCATATGTACTTTTCAGTAGGTTTATCGTAATTAATGGATGCACTGATACTTTGTGATCGCTCTTCTTTTAAATCATCAGCCAATATAATGCGTTGAATTCCTCCACCAGAAAATGCAATGTGCATATCTGAATCAAAAGCTTGCGGCGGTCTAAATCCTGTTGACCAGCTAGCTCTTACCTGCATCTCTTCATGCTTATATAGTGCTGACACACGTGGACTCCATATCAGGCGATCAACCATATTATGTTTGTCCGCTCTAACTCCTGTAAGTAAATTTAGTTTTTTCGTAATATCCCAGTCACTTTGAAGGTAGCCACCAAAGTTGCGTGTGGTTTGATCCAAAAGATAATCGTAAGCTTTGATCTCATCCTTCACCATATCGTAATTATACTCAGCGCCAAAGGTCAAATTGTTCTTCCCGGAAAAAAAATCAGGCAACATATGATTCATTTGTACACCTCCCATATAAGTCTGGTTATCGGTAAAACCATATGGTGGATTTTCGAGATGCTCTAAATAAATATCAAAGTCATCTTCCTCCTCAGGCTTAATTCCAGTATAATGATCTCTATCTGTTCTCTGTCCGGCCACATATGCGGCAAAGGATGACATGTTATCATTAAAATTGAAAGAGTAATCCAGTCCACCCATTAGAACATTATGGGTTCGCTCTTCGCTTTGCTCAGCCAGATAAGCAGGTAAATCTTCACGATCTCCACCTCTACGGTATTCGTACATACTGGATAGGCTCAACTCTATTTTATGATTTGGTGCGGGCAATAAGAAAGAAGTAAATCCAAACGAATTATTCTTCAGCTTTGGCAATTCGCTAAAACCATCATCGTTGTGATCGTAGGATTCTCTGTTTCGATGAGAAGCAAACAAGGTTAATCCTGCATTTTTTCGATCCGACAAAACTCCTGCGTTAGCACTAATTTGTCGATCATTGGCCGAACCATTTATAATAGAATTAGTTGAAGTTGCCGAAAAAGAACTTGATTCAGGAACTTTGGTAATTACATTAACCGTTCCCCCAATGGCTCCTGCACCATATAAGGCTGACGCTCCACCACGAACTACCTCAATCCGTTCGATCATGTTGGTTGGAATTTGCTCGAGTCCATACAATCCGGTTAAAGGACTAAACACCGGACGACTATTAATCAATATTTGAGAATAGCCACCTCCTAAACCATTCATGCGAAGCTGCGTGTAGTTACAGGTTTGACAGTCAGTTTCCATTCTTAAACCAGGCTGAAAAGCTAATCCTTCAGAAAGTGTGCCAGCCTGTAACATCTCCAGTTTTTTTCCTTCCAATACATTGACAACTACAGCTGATTCCGTTCGGCGCTTAAAAGTTTTGGTGCCTGTTACTACAACATCATCAAGTGACATTACTTTTTCCTCGAGGATAAAATTAATTTCCTGAGTTTTACCCTTTACAATAGTAATCTTCTTTTCAACCGGCTTGTAGCCAATTAAGCTGGCCACCAAAATGTGCTCTCCAACTGGCAAATTGGTCAACATATAGTGACCAGACAAGTCAGTCATGCTACCATACTGAGTATCTTTCAAGTAAACACTAACAAAAGGAAGGTGCTCTCCATCAGCCGTTACATCACCAAAAATATTAGAATCGGTATCCTGAGCGGAAAGCATACTTATGCTTAAACAGACCATTAAAAACAGTCCTGTTATGATCTTCATAGAATTAAATTAATCTTAGGTTACAAAAACAATAATAAACTAATGGCCATTACCGCCATACCAGCAAACAATCCATATATAGACAAATGGTGTTCGCCATATTCTCTGGCCGATGGTAATAGCTCATCCAAACTAATAAATACCATTATACCTGCCACTCCAGCAAATATAACCCCAAACGTTAGTGGAGTCATAAATGGCATTAAGATTAAATAACCAATAAGTGCCCCAATGGGTTCGGACAAACCGGATAAAAAACTAAGTCGAAATGCCTTTTTCCGGCTACCTGTGGCGTAATAAATTGGAACTGAAACTGCTATACCTTCAGGAATATTATGAATAGCAATAGCCACGGCTATGGCAATACCCAGGTTAGGATCCTGAAGTGCCGCTGTAAATGTGGCCAATCCTTCAGGAAAATTATGTATGCCAATGGCCAATGCAGTAAACATTCCCATACGCATTAACTTCTTATCTTTTCCAACGGGCTTTTTATCCATTTCTTCTACCGAATGCAGTTCATGCGGATTTTCAGCTGACGGAATGAATTTATCGATTAAAGCGATAAACAGAACACCTCCAAAAAAGGCAATAACCGTATACCAGGTGCCAGGCACCTCCCCGTATGCTTCAGTTAAACTATCCTTGGCTTTCATAAATATTTCAACAAAGGATACATAAATCATAACCCCTGCTGAAAAGCCAAGTGAAATAGCCAGGAAACGTGTATTGGTTCGTTTAGCAAAAAAAGCCATGGCACTTCCGATACCTGTGCTTAATCCTGCAAACAAGGTTAATCCAAAGGCAAAAAGTACATTATTAATTTCCATAAATATGACGTCTGACGGTATTATTAAATGAGTTACAAAGGAATTGCATTTTTAGCACAAGGACAAAGCATTATGGAATAAATTAGCATAAAGTTCAATATTAATATTGACTTAAGCATATAAAATTTTATATCTTACAGCGTTATTAACAAAAAGCCTAATTAAATGAAGAAATTGGTACCCTATGTTAACCTTGAAACGGTTAAAGATAAGGAAGGAAAAATTGAGCAGTTTATAGTACGCACTGTATCGTACTTACCTGCTGATAGCAACCCACCTAAAGAAGTTATTGAAGGCCCAATAGCCGACAATGTATTATATCGTCCACTGACCATCCCTTACGATGGCACTTCTGATAAGTTCAATTATTTTGGAGTTGACTTTATTATTAATCGTGCCGATGTTGGATTATTGGAAAGAGGTGTAAAAGTGTTGGTTAAATACACAGGAGTTAGTGCTAAGGCCATGAGTACAAGTTCTGATAATCTTACAGATCCGACGGGTGATTCAGGTGGAACCATTGTTGAATATGAAGATGAAGATTTACCTTAAACTAAAGTAATGCCTTGCAGTATATTTTTAAAAAAACAAGAGCTATGCTGTAAGGCATTAGTATTTACAATATTGACTATATTGCCCTTTACCTCACAGTCAACCTTTTCACAAAGCGCAAAATCATTTGATGATGCGGAACAGCATATTACTTATATAATCAATAACAGTCTGAATCAAACCTATACTATTGACAGCTTAATAAATAACAAGCGGGATTTAATTGCTGGAATTGCTGGACTAAAGAAAACGAAGATTCTAATAAAAGATAAAAAACTTGAGAAAGCAGAAGAATTAATCAAGAAAACACTTACTCATTTTAAAAACACATCTTCTAAGAAAGGCATTGGGTATTGCCACTATTACACAGGTAACATTGCGAGTATCACAAATCAAAGTGATTCTCTGATTAAAGCTTATACACAAGCCCTTGCAAAATTTAGTGATTGTAATTTCTTTGATGGCATAATAATTTGTCATTTTAAATTAGCAACTCATTATTCAAAAAAAGGAATAAGTATTCTAGCCAAAAGACATTTTAATGAAGCAGAGTACTTTTTCATAAATTCGTCCAATGATAGACTTAAATGTTCTGTATTACTAAACAAAGCGGCATACTATACTGAACTAAACGAAGTGGAGAATGCTCTAATCCTTTACCAAAACATTGAAAAAAATTTCCCAAATCATTTGACAGTTTCTAAACAATCAAGGCTTTTCAATAATGTTGCTATAAATTACGCAAAGATTGAAGATTGGAAGTCTGCGAAAGAATACTACGAGAAAAGTCTGATGATTAAAAATGATCTTAATGACTCTATTGGAATCCTTACAACCACACAAAATTTATTTAACCTCTGTGTTAAATCTAGACAAATCTCGGAAGCAAAGAATTACTATTCTAATCTTTCAAATCATTTTGAAAACAATAATAGTCTAGACAAAACATATATAACATTCTTAGATAATGAAATCGATTACCATGTTTTAATTGGCTCATATGAAATTCTGCCAATTCTCGTTGAAAACTTCATTACCAAAACTGAATTATTTAATAATGCTACCTTTTCCGATAAGCTAATAGAAATGCAAAAGAGCTTTGAAATACAAGAGCGGGATAAAAACATTGCCCTATTGGAAGCTGAAGATGAATTGAATGAAGCAAAGCTTCGCAACCAACTATTAATTATCCTTTCCATAGGAGCACTTGCCCTTACTTTATTAATACTCGGCTACTTTATAATGCGTCAGCGTAACAGGCTACGCAAATCGGAAACTAACCTTAAAAAGCAACAGAAAGAAATAAAACACATTAATCAGGAGTTGGAGGTATCCAATAAGGCCAAGGACAAAATCCTGTCGATTATAGGGCATGACTTGCGTGGCCCAATAGGCGGCTTAAAGGAGTTGATTGAATTATATATGGAGCTGCCCGAGTATGATCCCAAGGATTTTACCAACTTGCTAAAAGCGGCTCGCGAAGCATCCACCAGCACTTATCATCTGCTTGAAAACCTTTTGAGCTGGGCTAACTCGCAACGGGGGCATATTCAATTTAAGCCTGTAGCCACGCCTCTACTGCCTTTAATTAAACAAAGCATCAATGTGTTGGATAGTTCCATAAATACACGTAATGTGCAATTCAGATACGACATCGCCTCAAACCTGGTGCTAACAGCTGACTTGAACATGTTACGCACCATTATGCGAAACCTGGTATCCAATGCCGTTAAATACTCACCTCCTGAAAGTTTTATTACCATTTCGGCTAAAAGTGATAGTAAGGAAACTATTATTTGTATTGCCGATGAAGGCTACGGAATGAGTGCCGAAGAGTCGACTGCCCTGTTTGAAAAACGGGAAACCTTCTTTATTGAATCGGGCTACAATGCCAAAGGTACCGGTCTGGGCTTAATATTGTGTAAGGATTTTGTGGACTTACATAAGGGACGCATTTGGGCTTCCTCAAAAAAGAATGTGGGCACTAAAGTTTGCTTTGCTATACCACATAAAATCTTCGAAGGATCAAATCAAACGATATTACAAACTGAAACCAACAGTATAAGTTAAGTATTTACAAATACCTCTCGGTCTATTTATTAACTCAATACTTTTTTTCTATCTTCATCTCCAAATCAATCTTTAAACTGATTGGAGCCCAAAACTACACATAAACAAATATTACAAATACATTCCTCTGCAAAAGTATTAAGGATGAATACAAAGGGAAAGTCCAATTTATTAGCCGCTCTTAAAGTACTTAGCGTTATTATCTTACTTTTATCACTTGCAAGTAACGTTAATGCACAAAAACCTTTACAAAACCTATATCAGTCATCAGTCGATTTTGCGGATAACAAAAAGCTTATATATGACGAATTAAAAAAGCAAGACGTATCGTTTGAAAACTTATTGGAACAAATCAATCAGTTTGAAGGCGAAGGCCAATGGCATTACACCTTACAGTTATCGAAATTAATGTTTCAAAAAAGACAGTATAATGTCATTCCCGAATTACTTGACAACTGTATTGAAGCATTTAGCAATACTAATTTCGAAGAAGGAATAGGCGATTGTTATTTCTATAAAGGTAAAATAAGTGGAGTCAAAAAAGTATCAGAGGAGGTAATCGAAAACTATAATAAAGCCATTCAGCATTATACAAATGTTGGCAATATGGATCATGCTTTTATAAGTCAAATGGCCATTGCAAACTATTTTTCATTAAATGGTAATGACTTATTTGCTTCGGAATACTATGCTAAAGCTAAGAAGATGACCGAACAATTCGCCATAAAAGAATCACTTAAAGAGAGTTTACAATTAAATATTGGCAATCATTATTTTAAAACAAGAAACTACGACAGTGCCTTATTGTTTTATTTAAAAGTTGAAGCGGCAAGGCTACAGAAAGCAAAACCGTCAAAACTTTCAAGAATTAAAAATAATATAGGAGTTGCTTATTTGCATAAGAGAGACTGGGATAATGCGGAAATAAAATTAAACGAAGCGCTTGAAATAAGAGAAGTTCTGAATGATTCTATTCAGATGGCATCTACACTTTTAAACTTATTTAAACTTGCACTCGATCAAAAAGATGTAGCTAAAGCATCCCAAATAGAAAAACGATTAGGAGACATTATTAACCGCAGCAAACACATTCATACTGATGTATTAATTGCATATAGTTATGATAGAATCAAGTTTTACCATCTCACCAATCAGCCCAAATTGGCAGATAAAGAATTGATTAAATACACAAACCTGAGTGACTCTGTTGCTCAAGCTGTATTTTCAAACAAGTTGGTTTCAATGCAAAAAAGTTTTGAAATCGAAGAACGGGATAAGAACATTGCCTTACTTAAAAAAGACGAAGCTTTAAACAAAGCTACCGTTAAAATTCAATGGTTATTAATTGCATTTACCTGCACACTAATATTGGTTTTGCTAGTATTGGCCTTTTTCATGAACCGTCAGCGTTTAAAACTTCAAAATTCCAAACATCACCTCCAGAGCAAACAAAAAGAAATAGTTCATATTAATGCAGAACTCAAAATTTCAAATCAGGCCAAAGATAGAATCCTTTCCATTATCGGTCATGATTTACGTGGCCCAATAGGCGGCTTAAAGGAATTGATTGAATTATATATGGAGTTGCCCGAGTATGAAGAAAATGATTTTAAAAACTTACTAAAAGCGGCACGGGAATCTTCCTCGAGTTCTTACCTTCTTCTCGAAAATCTATTAACATGGGCCAACTCACAGCGTGGACAAATTGATTTTAAACCCGTTTCCACCCCACTTCTTCCATTAATAAAACAAAGCGTGCAATTATTAGACAGTTCTGTTAATGCACGTAATGTTTCGTTTGAATATAAAATGAGTCCGGGACTCATGCTTACAGCCGATTTAAATATGTTGCGAACGATTATGCGCAATCTGGTTTCGAATGCGGTTAAATATTCTCCACCTGCAAGTTTCATTACCATATCAGCAAAAAGAGACGTAAATGACACTGTAATTTGCATCGCTGACGAAGGCTATGGAATGAGCGCCGAAGAATCTACGGCGCTCTTTGAGAAGAAAGAGACCTTTTTTATTGAATCGGGCTATAATGCCAAAGGAACCGGTTTGGGCTTAATATTGTGTAAAGATTTTGTAGACTTACATAAAGGACGCATTTGGGCCTCTTCAGAAAAAAATGTAGGCACTAAAGTTTGTTTTGCTATACCACATGATATAGAATCTTCTTCTAAAGTGCCAGAATTAAAAGAGGCCATTCTGGAAGCCTAACAAAAATCATATTACACTTTTAACATTTGAATAGTGCTGTATTGATAAAAAATGAATATTTTTAACAGGCGGTAGAATTCGCATTAATCAGCTAATGTTCTGTTTCACTAAATTATTTAGCCATGAATACAGCTTCTGCTTCCACTATTCAGAATATAGCCCGTCTCCTCGATAACGGTTTTATTGTATATGTTCATATGCAAACCTGCAAAGTAACAGCTATCCCGGAATTTGACGATTTCGCCGATTTCAACGACAGTACTGAATTGGCGATGGAAGAGGTTGAAATGCACCCCGAACGTTATTTAAATGTAAAAGGGATGAATTCGCGCGAGCTATACAATACCATGATGGATTTTGCCACAGAACAGGAATTCATAGAAACCACAAAAAAACTGGTTGAAGCCTTACGGAAACCTGATGGCATCAAACATTTTAATGATTGTATACGAATGATGGAACCAAAAATCCGATTGGAGTGGCTGGCTTTCAGGGATGAAAAAATACAGCATTTTATTAAAAATAAATTGATGCGACGTCGATTTTTGATGCAATAAACAATACTAATTGTTTGGGCCAACACTTACGCCCGTTAATTCCATTTTCACAAACTAACTATTCCCAGCTCTTGCATTAGGGATTGAACCATTGTATGCGTTCAGGTAAAAGACACAACTGTGCCCACCAGGAAGTGAGTACTAATAATATACTACCGTAATTAATATCTACAATGCCCCGGCTTTGTAGATATTATTTTTTATACCAACGGGGATGTAAATGAAATTAACAAAGCTACTCTTCCAAACTTCGGTTACGTAAGCGGTACATTTTAGTGACTTCAATACTGATAAAACCATACTCGCTCACTACGGTACCATATATATGATAGCAGCCGGGACCTCGAAAAGGATACTGCCGCGCTGCTTCCACAAAATGAACAGTGTCCACCCAATGTCCTTGCATATCTAGCCAAGTTCCAAAAAACATAGACTGTCCATTGGCTGTACGGGTTGGCTTTCGGGTAACCATATAACCAACTATCGACACATATTTATTAATCAACAAAGGCAGATCGCGAGCACGCAAGGTAGAAGGCAATTTCTCAGCCAGGAGCTTAAAAGGACTTAAGAGAGGAAAACCCAACAACTCCATTTCATCAAAAGCACTTTCCAATTCGTGACTCCACAACTCAGGCAGTTCAAATTCTTTTACCTCTGGCGCAAATAAGGTGGTGTCGGGTTTTACCTTTTTAGAATGACCTAATAAATGATGCGCATCCCAAAGCAATTCTTTCTTTTCCTTGCCTGTAAAACGAAACGCTCCAATACGAATTAAAATCAACAACTGCTCCAGTGAGATGCCTACCCGACCTACAAAATCGGTCAAATCTTTAAACTGACCATGCTGCTGCCTATTCTGAAGAAAAGATTTAGAAGTGGCGCGTTCCAGATTATAAAGCATTGAAAATCCAAGGTAAATGCGTTTCCCATTAATGCAATTAAGCCATGCGCTCTGATTAACACAAGGGGCTTCCACCTCTGCTCCATCCATTCGGGCTTCGTGCAAATACAATTCTTGTCGATAAAAACCACCTCCATTATTAAGTGTGGCCACCATATATTCCAAAGGGTAATGCGCCTTGAGGTAGAGGGCTTGATAACTCTCAATAGCATAACTGGCCGAGTGCCCTTTGGCAAAGGCATAATTGGCAAAACTTTCTATCTGCATCCATATGTCTTTCACCGTTTGCTCGGCATAACCCTTTTTTCGGCAATTACTATAAAACTTATCGCGCACTTTCCAAAACTCATTGCGTTGCCGGAACTTCCACGACATACCTCTGCGCAAAATATCTGCTTCATCTAAACTCAAGCCTGCAAAGTAATGGGCTACCTTAATCACATCTTCCTGATAAACCATCACCCCATAGGTTTCATCCAGTATTTCATACAACTCGGGTAAATCGGCTTTTGCTTTCTCCCGTCTTTTTTCATCCTGAAAACGCAGGATATACTCACGCATCATCCCGCTTTTGGCCACTCCGGGACGAATGATGGAACTGGCTGCCACCAAACGTAAATAGTCATCAGCCTTCAGTTTAGTCAACAACATACGCATAGCCGGCGACTCCACATAAAAACAACCAATGGCTTTACCTACTTTTAAGTGCTCCTTAATCAGCTCATCCTCTTTAAACTTTTTAATATCATGTATATCAATATCCAATCCCTGGTTTTCTTTAATAATATCCAACGAATCCTTAATCTTACTCAGCCCTCGCTGACTAAGAATATCAAACTTATGCAAGCCCACATCTTCGGCAACGTACATATCAAACTGAAGCGAAGGAAAACCCTTGGGCAACATTTCGGTAGCCGAATAATAGGAAATGGGTTTCTCTGAAATGATTATCCCGCTGGAATGAATACTACAATAGCTTGGAAAACCTTCGATATACTGACTGTATTTGATCACCCACTTTCCATACTGCCCGTAATTATCAGGCGCAGGGTTCTTCTGGAGACTCACTATTTCTTCATCGGGCAAACCAAATACTTTACCAATCTCGCGAAAAGCCGATTTGTGATTAAAGGTGATATAGGTGCCCAACAAAGCCACCCGATCATAACCATAACGTTCAAAAATAAAGCGAGTGACATCATCACGATCTGTCCATGAAAAATCAATATCAAAATCAGGTGGTGAAGTACGATAAGGATTGATAAAACGCTCAAAGTAAAGATTCAGATCAATGGGATCGACATTGGTTAAGCGTAAGAGATAAGCCACCAAACTATTGGCTCCACTTCCTCGCCCCACATAGTAATAGCCTTTGCTTCTGGCATATTTCACAATGTCATTGGTCACCAAAAAATAAGCACAAAAACCTAATTCTTTAATGGTCTTCAGCTCTTTATTCATACGCTCAATCACTTCTTTGGGGCGATCAGGAAAGCGGTACTCCAATCCTTCTTCGCATTCAGCCTGGAGCAAAGCAAAATCCTTTTCATCTGAACCCAGAAAATAGCGCTTATTTTTATTGACTCCCAATTCAAAATCGATGGAGCACGAGGATAATACCTTCTGTGTATTCTGAATAAGAGCCGGATAATCGGCATATAAAGTCAGCAACTCATCCTTGAGTAAAAAAGCCTCATTCATCGATCCCTGCTCGGTCTCCGGCAGTTTACTCAACAAAGTATTTAAATCAATGGCGCGTAATAAACGGTGCACATTAAAATCGTATTTATGCCTGAATGTGAGCGTATGCTGAATAAGCAGCTTATTCTGTCGCTTTTTCCACTGCGAAAAAGGTAAAGTTTTTAGTTCCTCCGGCGACACACCCACAAACTCATTATAACGCAACTCTTTATTGGCTATTGAAAAAGGATAAAGCACATAAACATGCTTAAAGGCTGGAGCAGTATCCTCAAAAAGATCGCCCGAATGCCGATGTGCCGTCAGGTGTTCATTCAACTCCTTAAAACCTTCATTATTGCGGGCAATACCCACATACTTCTGCTCCACTCCATTACGAAAATCAATGCCCACCACAGGCGTTACACCAAACTCTGGCGAACGACGTACAAAATCGATACAAGCCGAAGTGCTATTGATATCTGTAAGCGTAACGATACTATACCCTCCTTCAGAAGCGAGTTTTAATAAATCCTCGGAAGATAAAGTACCGTATTTAAAACTATAATATGTATGACAGTTTGTTAACATTAAATATTAGACAATAGACTGTGAGCTTATTAGATCACTAGAGTCTTTTGGTTATGAAACCATAAAGCTCTAAGATCAAAAGAACTCACACCTTAATTCATTAGATTACTTCGCTCTACAGCCGGACATTAGCAAATTGTCCAATCTCCAAATTGATTAATTAACACATTAAACATTGACTTACATCCTTCGATGCGCTGGAATAACAGGGGCTTGCCCGTTAAATGGATTCATATGACCAATGGTTTTTGAGCCCATTCCGATGGCACGTTTTACGGCTTGCTGGCCATAACGATCGCGTACTTTATCCATGGCCTGATAAAGCTTAATCAGCTTAAACGAATCTTCGAAGAGTTTGATTTGATAACTACCTCCAATCAAATGGCTAAAACGCACACCTATCAATCGCACCAAAACTCTACGATCATACACTTTTTCAAATAAATCCTTTACCTCATCTATTAAAGTATGGTCGAGCGAAGTATAAGCAATACGCCGTTGCTTAGTATGTGTCTGAAAATCGCTATAGCGTACTTTCACACTCACACAAGCCGTTAACTTATTGCCATTTCGCAATTGAAAAGCCAGGTTCTCAGCCATCGATAAAATAATAGTCCGCAACTTATACACATCCGTGGTGTCTTTTTCAAAGGTGCGCTCCATTGAAATGGATTTACGTTCGTGATAAGCAATAACCGGTGTATTATCAATACCCTGTGCCTTCTTCCAAATCATGGTTCCGTTTTTACCCAGCACACGCTCCATCAATTCCACAGGCATTTCCTGAACCGTCTTCACCCGCTCTACTCCCATACTGCGCAACAAACGGTAAGTTTGGTTACCCACCATCGGAATTTTCTTCACCGACAGAGGAGCCAAAAAGGGTTTCTCATAACCTTTTACAATTTGAATGTGATTATTGGGTTTAGCCTCACTGGTACCCACCTTTGATACAGTTTTGCTGGTTGACAAACCAAAAGAAATGGGCAAACTGGTTTCTTTCATAATCTCCTCACGCAACTCTTTAGCCCATAAGTAGGTCGTTTTTACATAGCGATCCATCCCGCTCACATCTACATAAAACTCATCAATCGATGATTTTTCAAACAGAGGCGAACGCTCACGAATAATATCAGTTACCTCATCCGAAAACTTACTGTACACCCCGCTATTCCCCCTAATAACTGTTGCATGGGGACACAACTGCCGCGCCATCTTCATGGGCATGGCCGAATGAATACCATATTGCCTTGCCTCGTAACTACACGCAGCCACCACTCCTCTATCCGAAGTTCCTCCAATCAGCACCGGACGGTTATTTAATTTACTATCCATCAAGCGCTCACACGACACAAAAAATGTGTCTAAATCCATGTGCAATATTGTTTTTTGCATTATGTCGATATTTTCGTCATTTTACTGACTATAAATTAGTCATTATTCTTATCTTTATAAAATAATTAAATGGCTTTTTTGCGATGCAAAGCAGAAGAGACTGACAGTTAAGGCTAAAAATTAACGATCGGCTGACAACTAATGGTTGGTAGCTTTTATTAAATACTCAGGCTATGTATTTTGCAGATAACATTAAATTCCTACGTCAACGAAAGAAACTATCCCAGAACGACTTATCATCCAGCTTGAAGTTAACCCGAACAACTTTAGCCGGATATGAAAAGAGTGTTCAACCGCCATTCAAGACATTAGTAAAGTTTGCCGATTACTTTAAGGTATCCATCGATGCACTGATTCGTTATAAGCTTAACGAGTTATCCGAATTTCAACTCTCACAAATAGAAGGTGGTTTTGATATAGATGTGACTGGTCAAAAGCTTCGCCTCTTAACAGTATCGGTGGATAAGGACGGAGAAGAAAACATTGAAATGGTTCCGGTAAAAGCACAGGCCGGCTACACCTCTGATTATGGCGACATTGGTTTTATCGCTTCTTTGCCTAAGTTTTCACTGCCTTTTCTGCCCAAGGAAAAAACTTATCGCACGTTCCAGATTAAAGGCGATTCGATGCTGCCTATTCCTGAAGGATCGTGGGTAACGGGGGCATACACACAGAACTGGAACACGATTAAAGACGGTACACCTTGTGTTATTGTTACTCAGGATGACGGTATTGTATTTAAGGTGGTGTATAACCAGATTAAAAAGAACCATACCCTTCTACTGGTATCGACCAACCGCAATTATAAACCTTATGAGATAGATGCCAATAAAATAATAGAGGTGTGGCAGTTTATTACCTATAATGGTTTTGAGGTGGAGTCAGGAGTGAAGATTTAAATACAGTTTACTCTCCCTAAGGTAAGAGAACGGTTCTCTATTTATTACAATGCTGATAACGATTACCCCAAACCACTAAAAAGGCTTATCCCCACTACCAAACACAAAAACATAACTCTTGGTCATATGCACATAATTAGGCATCTTTACTGAAGTGATTAAATAACACACATTACCATACTAATTTCAGCAACCAATAAATTAACTCTAACATGGCTTTATACAAATCAAGTAACCCAGCCTTAAACAGCAAAACATTTAAATCAGCACGTAGCATCGACTCTTCTGCCGAAGTGATGACCATTAACGGAACCGTTAATAAAACGGCATTACTCGCCACATTGGCTTTTGCGGCTGCTGTTTTTACCTGGGATATATTTATGCTTAATCAAAACCCGGCGAGTATTCAGCCCTATATCATTGGAGGTTTTCTGGTTGGGTTTATTACCGCTATTGTGATCATTTTTAAAAAGACACTTGCTCCTTTTTTAGCTCCACTATATTGCCTTGCTGAAGGATTAGCACTTGGCGGACTATCGGCCATGATGGAGATGAGTTACCCGGGTATTGTATTACAAGCCATCATCCTGACTTTTGGTATTTTGTTTGGCCTCTTATTGATTTATCGCATGGGCATTATTAAAGCCACTGAGAATTTTAAATTAATGGTGGCATCTGCTACGGCAGGCATTGCATTTTTCTACTTCATCTCATTTATTGGCGGTTTCTTTGGGTTTCACCTTCCTTTTCTTCACGACAATTCGACCATGGGTATTATTATATCATTGGTTATTGTAGCCATTGCTGCACTTAATCTAGTAGTTGATTTCGACTTTATTGAAAAAGGAGCAGAAGCTAAAGCTCCTAAATATATGGAATGGTATGCAGCCTTTGGCTTGATGGTTACTCTTATTTGGCTCTATCTTGAGATATTAAGATTACTTTCGAAATTAAGAAGCCGATAAAGCATGCTAAAATCAACCACCTTAGTAATCTTATTATTATTTGCTTCATATGCACTTGGACAAAGCAGTAATAAAATTGTAATTGATGAAGATATTCAACTGATTCAACTGCAAGATTCAATATTTGTACATATTACCTGGCACGAAGGTGATGGCTTTGGTCGTTTTCCTTCCAATGGATTACTGCTTATTAAAAATGGAAAAGTACTATTGGTAGATACACCAATGGATAATGAAAAAACAGAACGCTTGTGTGACTATATAAGCAATAAACTCAATGCTATACCAAGCCATTTAATTATTGGGCATTTCCATAATGATTGCTTGGGAGGCTTACCTTATCTTCAAAGCATTGGCGTGAAATCCATCGCCCATTCGCTGACCAAAGCCAAATGTGAAGAGCTTAACTTAGCGCTGCCTGGTTCGACATTTAAAGATGCTTTAAATTTTGATTTCAATGGAGTGCCAATTTCTTGTCGTTTTTTTGGCGGCGGTCATTCATTCGACAACATCACTGTATGGCTACCTAAGCAGCAAATCCTATTTGGAGGATGTTTGGTTAAAACCTACAACGCTCAAGGTTTAGGTAATTTATCCGATGCTGTTGTAGGAGAATGGGAGAACACAATCAACAAAATCACAATGGAATATTCAGAAGTTTCAAGCGTCATCCCTGGCCATGGCAGTTTCGGTGGATCTGAATTACTGGATCGCACCATTGAGCTGGTTCAAATTCATCAGATGCAATAACAACATTAAAAAATGGATTCTTATTTAATTGAAGAGAATAAATTGACCTTGCAAGTCAAAAAATCACCATTATTTATTCGTTCAATGTTGTTTTTATTTTCCTTCTTATCTTTCCTTTTACCATTAGGAGGAATGATAGGCTACATGGCTATAAATAAAGGTTTTCATGTGAGCTTTTTAATTGGCTTATTTATTTTTAGTCTCATGGGCATCTATTTATTACGAATCGCACTATGGAATACCTATGGGAAAGAAGAAATCACATTTAATGGAAAGCACATTAGCTATTTAGTAGATTATGGCTGGTTTAAAGATGCATTAAAAGTAAAAGAAATAGACCCTATATGCTATTCATCAAAACCTATAGAGTTAGGCGATAATAATCAAGCAGTTTTAGTCATTGGAGGAAATGAGGACAAATTTGAATGTGTTACAAGAATACCAACTATTGAAATTGAAAAATTAATAGCAGAATTGAATATTGTGATTGATAAGCACTAATGATTCCCGAATAATTCTCCTTCCTCAGTTATTTTATTTTTATCTTGCCTCTTCTAAACATTTAATTTCATGAAACAGATTATTTTAATAGCCATTACTCTATTTACTTTTTCGCAGATCAATGCTCAAATCAAGGCCAAAACAGAAAGTGGAAATACAGTTATATTGTATAAAAACGGAACCTGGGAATATTACGAGGCAGGTGCGGAAATAAAACAACCTGAAAAAACGGCACCCGCAGTTATTCCTGCTGCAGTAGCTGCTACAGCCATTGTCATTGACAAAACGGCCACCAAAAGTTCAGAGCGAATAGAGTTATTCAATTGTGTAAGTCCTAAACTTTCTAAATATTTTGGTGAAGAAAAAGGTAAAATAAGATGCTACTCTTCCCTTAGTAACGACAAAGGTGTGCTTACAATTCGATTTGAATTAAATGCTCCCGTCGGCGATGGCTATCGTTACTTTGGCAGATCACTGGAAGAGCGGAGCATCACACTGATATTAGATGATGATAAAGAAATCAACATTCCTATTGATCAACAAATTGAAGAGAAATTTATCGACAAATGGAACCAATCCTATTTTATTGGCGCTGGCACTTTAAGCGAAGATGAGCTTAATGCCATTTACCATTCGAGTCTTTATAAAATAAAAGTGGATTGGAAGAAAAACCCGGAAGTATATGATGTGGAAAACAAAAAACTACTTCAAGAAACGCTAAAAGAAGTACTTTAATAATCACAACTAAAACATAAGCCTATGTATTCACATGAAATTGACTATGAGATAAAAGGTCATGATGTTCAGTTTGTTGAAGTTGAACTAGACCCACAAGAAACGGTTATTGCCGAAGCCGGAGCCATGCTATATATGGAGGATGGCATTGAATTCGAAGCCAAAATGGGTGATGGATCTAATCCTTCTCAGGGCTTTTTTGGCAAATTAGTTTCAGGGGCATCACGCGTTATTACAGGTGAATCTTTATTTCTAACCCACTTTACTCACAGAGGACATGGTAAAAAACGTGTAGCTTTTTCAGCTCCATACCCGGGTACAATAGTACCTCTTGATTTAAGCGCGTTAGGTGGCCGAGTCATTGTGCAGAAAGATGCATTTTTGTGTGCCGCTATGGGAACAAAATTATCTATGCAGTTTAATCAAAAACTGGGCGCCGGATTCTTTGGTGGCGAAGGTTTTATTCTTCAAAAACTGGAAGGTGATGGCAAAGCATTTATTCATGCCGGAGGTACTTTAATCGAGCGTGATCTGAATAACGAATCACTACGAATAGATACAGGATGTGTAGTTGGTTATACGGATGGTATCGATTTTAGTGTTCAACGCTCTGGCGGTCTAAAGTCCATGGTTTTTGGTGGAGAAGGCCTGTTTTTAGCAACACTAAGAGGAACAGGTAAAGTATGGTTACAATCCATGCCAATAAGTAAATTGATCACAGCTATTTCACCATATGGTAAAAATACCAGCAAAGAGGATAGCGGTGGTTTACTCAACAATATTTTTGAATAGTACTAAGAAAGGGATGGCAATAAGTTATCCCTTTTTATTGTGACGATAAAAGCTTTAATCCTACTGATCTATAACCAATCTTTAGCCAAATGGTAAGAGTTAAAAACTTTTACAGTTACTCCGGCTGTTTTGATATTTTTACACAGCAGTATTAAAAATGCCGTTTCTGTAGCTCCCTTGCTGACAAAAGCAATTTGCTTAAAACCAAATTGACCAATCATCTCGCTTAAATAAGCTGCGTAATTATCGAATCCAGGATGGTAGTCAACTAAAGTTAAATGCCTTACATCAACTAATAATTCCTGACTCTTAAGATCTTTTAGCTGATCTAATAAAAACTGTCGTATCTGACCAAAATTTAATTTGCCTTTTATATTAATTTCCAAGATGAACGCTTTTAAGAATTCGAGATTTAGAAGATAGAAAATGTCTTCATAATGAATTTAAACTTGGGTAGGCACACTAAAAGAACTTTACTTATTTATAAGCTACTAAGAAAGGAAGAGGTGTTTCAATAAACACCTCCTACATTCTTTAGCACTATTTTTTGTACATATCAAATGTACCCCGGTCCCAACCTTGATTAGGTGAATCTCCCGGATAAATAAAATATTCCAGATTTTCGATACTTCCCATACAGGCATTATAAGTCCCATTACTCAGGCTTCTTATCCAGACATTTTCATAACCAATATTCAAATCCTCAAAGAAAAATTGTGCGGGAATAGAGCAATTAGTTTCGGAGCGTTCAAAGTTGATTTTAACTTTTGAGCCCTTAACATCCCAAAGACCATCAACAAATACAGAAAAGGGATCATCTCCTGCGGTAATTTCCACATCATATTCAAATTCGCCATTGTAAGCATGTTCAAATACATGATAAGATCCGATAAAAGCATCACGATCAAAATCACAAAATTTAAATAAGTCTAACTTATACGAATTGTTATACGCAGCTTCTTCATCGGCCTTAGTTGCCCTAAGTGTTAGCGCTAAAGTTGAGCCAAATGGTTTGGCACCATCGTATAATCCTTTAACTTGTGCTTTAACTATAACCTCTCCTGCTGGTATTTCTATTATATTATTGAGTAAGATAAAATCCACCCCTTCTTGTGCTGTAGAATTGGGCTCATCTATTACCACTTCGAAGCTTCGGTTTTGGTCTACAGCTTTACTTACTCCTACTTCTATTTCAAAAACAGGATCAGTATCATCTACAATTAAACTACCCTTTGTTTCCAGAAAATGAACTTGTGAGGGGCCATCGTATATTTCCACTTTGTTGTCCGTACATGATCCGATCAAAATGGCTAATGTCACGAACAATGATATATATTGAATTTTCATTTTTGATTAATTTAAAACATTAATAACCATCATTTTGCTTGATGTTCTTATTACCATTCAGTTCGGCAGTTGGAATTGGCCATTGCCAACGATAGTCGTCCGCATCAATCGATAAGTCATTGGCAGTTGATGTGTTTTCCTGAGGAATACGAGTAAATCCCTTACCCATTCGTTTAAGGTCAAACCAATAGAACCCTTCAAACATTAACTCCTTTTGGCGCTCCTTCACGATAAACTCTTTTAATGCATCTCCACCAATACTAATACTTTGATGATTAGTTATGCGATGATCCAATAATTCATCCAGATCAGCTGCTGCCAAAGCATCATCATTTGTATACGCATAGGCCTCGGCGCGCATTAAATACATTTCGGCCAATCGCATAGGTTTTGGCATGTTCATTCCCTGATCGGTATACTCAGGATTAGTTGGGTATTTATATATCATATAACTGTTCCAACCAAATCCAGTGAGTGAATAATCGAGGTAAGTAGTATAGCGCGCGTCAGCACTAGTATTATAATTACTCACCCACCAGTTGGCTGGAACATAATCGGGCATAGGTAATGTTACTGTATTATTACGATTATAAAAGTTATATCCCGGAGCAGCTCCAAAATCGGTTACTGTATAGCCAACCTTCCAGATTATTTCTGAGCCAATGTCTTTAAGCCACATGTCTTTAAAACCTTGATCTTTACTTAATGCATAAACCGTACTTTCGATTACATCACTGCTGTATTCAATTACGCCTTCATAATCTTTCATATCCATCATCACACGAGCCATTAGACCCTTTGCGAAATGATTGGTAAAAATGACATTGTCGTAATTGGTATTTTCAGGTAACAAGGTGATGGCTTCTTCCAAATCATCTATCACCATTGCATAAACTTCCTCAACCGTATTTCGTTTTGGATTCTCATTCTCATAAGTTTTACGATAGGGTATCCCTAAATCACCAGATGATGTAGAAGAATTATAGGCCTTACCAAACAGACGAACTAAATTATAATGCAATAATGCTCTTCCTACATAGGCTTCACCTTTTATTCTGTTTATATTGGCTTCATCACCTTCAATAGTATGCAAATGGTTTATTAAGTAATTGGCATTGTAAATGGTAGTGTAATGATTACCCCAAACGTTACCCACCTCTGAAGTACCAGGATTTATTTTCCAGGCATACATTTCACCCATTTGATTGGTAAAACCAGAAGAAGCCAAAGCAGCATCGGTCATAATATCAGTTAACACCGTTAGTGTTCTTCCATAGGATGCTGATGATTTAAATGAGGCATACATTCCGTTCAATAACACCTGAGCATCTTGCTCATTAGTCAATATATCATCTACTGGAGTACTATCTTGCGGTTTTGTATCAAAGAAATCTTCGCAGGAAGGCAACATCACCATAAGGGCAATGAGCACTGCGTAAATTGAAATATTATTCTTTATCATGATTTTCATTTTTACTGGGTTAAAATCCGATGTCAATACCGATGGTAATGGTTCTCACGTGTGGATACATATTAGCCTCACTCACCCCATAATATTCAGGGTCGATGCCTTTATAAGCTGTCCATGTGAAAAGATTCTGCCCTTGTGCATAAACCCTACAGCTATTAAAAAAGTTGGTCTTATTCAATAAATTAGGATTTAAAGTATAACTTAATGTCAAGTTCTTTAAGCGAAGGAATGAGGCATTCTCTAATAATCGGGTATCAAACTGGTTATCCTGATATTGAGGATGCGGATTAGTCGCCTTATCACCCGGAGCTTTCCAATAATCCAACATATCGGTACTTTGATTGTATGAAGCAAACATGCCATTACTATCGGTGAAATAGCGCGTATTATTTACTATCCATTTGTCGGCCATCCACGAAAAGAAAGCAGATAATTGTAGGCTCTTATAACTAAATGTACCTGTGAAACCACCTGTTAAAGGAGGTAAATAAGCTTTACCCTCTTGCATCACTCTATGATTATCTGAATAGGTATCTGTCACTTCACCATCAGCCGTATACCACAATCCTTTACCATTAGCTTCATTTACACCAGCCCACTCAGCCATATAAAAAGTACCTAAAGGCTGACCTACCTCAATTTTGGTAAAACCCTGATCAATCTCTTCAAGGTCGTTATATAATTTTGTGACTTTATTGATGTTGTAAGATAGGTTAGCATTTAAATGAAAACTAAAGTCCTGAATTTTTACAACTTCGCCATCTAGCTCCAGTTCGAAACCACTATTATTCATTTCTCCAATATTCTCCAATCGACCCGACAATCCGGTTGTAATTGATCGAGGAACAAAGAACAACATGTCTTTTGTTGTTTCGCTATAAAAATCAACCTTAGCTCTGTACTTTCTTAAAAAAGCCAGATCCAATGCCACATTAGCTTTAAATTTTTTCTCCCAGGTTAAATCATCATTGGCAGCCTGAGCATAAAAGCTGGCACTTTGATTCATGTAGGTACCATATCCAAATAAAGCCTGATGCTCGTAGTTTCCAATATTGTAGTTACCTGTTTCACCAACACTTGCACGAAGCTTAAGTTGATCAATCCATGCTATGTCCTTCACCAAATCTTCTTCCTGTATGTTCCAGCCTAGGCCGGCACTCCAGAATGTTCCCCAACGTTCATTTTTACCAAATCGAGACGAACCATCACGACGTATGCTTAAATCGGCCAGATATTTATACTTATAACTGTAAGCCATATTTCCAAAGAAAGATGCTACCGTATAGTCATAGCCATTACCACCCCAACTATCAATCTCTGAAGTAACATCAAGCACTTTAAGTTTGCTTGTTGGCAGGTTTTTACCAGCAGCATGAAAACTGGTGCTATTATTTGAAATAATCTCCTGCCCCACCATCACATTAAAGTCGTGGTTTTCAGCTACCAGAAATTTATAGCGTAAGGTGTTGGTTGGGGTTATTCTAAAGTTACGTCTGAACGAATTGGTCACACGACCATTGGTAGCTTGCCCCCATTCCGATTCAGGGTGAAGGAAATTATAACTTGTGTAATCATAGAAATCAATTCCTAAATTAGATTTAAACACTAAGCCCTTTGCTAATTCAACATCAAAAAATACACCTCCAACAATTTTTAGAGTATTGTTTTTATCTTCATTAAGCATGATCTGCTCGATTGGGTTGGCCCATGGAAATCCCTCGCTATTATAGCTGCCATCTTCTTTATAAGGTGCTAAATAAGGATTTAATAATCGAGCTGAAAAAATCGGATTATAGACATTGGTTGAAGCGGCACCTCCGGAAACTGTATTATTGTTCTTCTCGTAACCAATAGAGAGATTGGTGCCCAAATTCGCTTTCTCCGATATTTTATTATCCAGATTTAAACGAAAAGTGAAACGTTCAAAATCCGAACGGTATTGAATTCCATCCTGGTAATAATAACCTCCTGATACATAGTAGCGGGTGCGTTCGCCGCCTCCGTTTGCCGATATCTCATGCGACTGGGTAAAAGCATCACGTAATACTTCATCTAGCCAATTGATATTAACTTTCATTAATTCCAACTTCTCCTCAGGAGTGTAATTTTTAATGCCCGTTTCTTCTTCGTATTGAATCTTTTGGGCTGTATTCATCATATTAAAATTATCACGGGCAATCTGGTTGAATCCATATTGACCACGGTACTGGATATTGGTTTTACCACCATATGAACCGCGCTTGGTGGTAATAACTATTACCCCATTACTGGCACGACTACCATATAAAGATGTAGCTGTCGCATCCTTCAGGATAGATACATTCTCAATGTCATTTTGATTTAAGGATGAAAATTGTCCAGCTGTGATAGGTACTCCATCCATAATGTATAAGGGATCATTACCTGCATTTATCGAACTCACACCACGAATACGAACGGTTGCTGCCGCTCCGGGACGACCTGATGAGCCAACTGAAATAACACCCGGCGCACGTCCTTGCAGTGCTTGATCAAAACTAGCTACCGGCACCTGCGCAATCTTATCAGCAGATACAACTTCAACCGAACCGGTATATGTACCTTTCTTTTGAATGCCATAACCCGTTACCACAACTTCGTCCAAATTTTCAGAGTCAGACTCCAATTGAATATTTAATAGGGTTTGTCCAGTAAATGCAATCTCCTGAGCCTTATAGCCAATAAATGAATAGACTAATGTCGTTGCATCATCAGGCACCTGAAAGCTATAATAGCCCTCATAATTGGTTACTGTTCCGATTGTTGTGCCTTTCACCACTACGGTAACCCCAATCATGGGTTCACCATTTGCCTTATCTGTAATTGTACCAGAAATCGATTTATCCTGAGCAAAAACTGCTCCAGACGACACAATAAACAGTAAGAGCAGATAACTTAATACATGCCTCATTTTATGTAGTTTTTAAATTTAGATTCGTTGCGATTTAATGGTCTCTCCTAATGTGAAAACCATCTTAATGTCTGTCAAGCCTATTTGTACGGCTTGTTTATTCTATAGTAATTGGGATTTCGGTTCGGCTAAAATTGAGTGCCTGATCAACGGTGAGAACCACTAATAGATAATCGCCGGATTTCATTTCAAGCGGAATGTTGGTTTCAAATAGAAATTGATCACTTATGGCATCATCAGTTCCTGCAAGTGGAAAGGTTACAGGATCAGGATTCCAGGGATCATCCCACCCTCTTGTTGCCTTTAACTGCTCCGACAAATAAACCGTGCATTCTTTTAGAGCAATGTCATCTTTAAAATTTGCTGTAAACATCAGGGTATTTCCCCTGTAATAGGTTGTTTGGGTCTGAGGCATTATAATCTCAGAGCTTGGGGGTATAACATCTTGTGTACTTTCCTCCTTATCACATGCCATAAATAGTATAAGGCCAATTGCCAAAAACATATAGTTTTTAATCATTATTCTCATCTTCATTGTATTTAGTTTGCTTTTTTTTTAACCATACATTATGAAAGGAAGTACTTGTTTCGCTCTTCATTTTAATTTCATTAATGTGAAAGAAAAAGCCCTGCTCGTTTGCAGGGCAATTCCGACACAATTAACTCTTTAGAGTTTATTAACTTTCTTCATCGATGTATTTCCGTTTACATCTGTTGTAACTACTATATATAAACCTTTAGGTAATTCTGAAATATTGATTTGTGTTAAGTCATCACCTGCGGCGGTTTTTACTTTAGCACCATTTAAAGTCACAACTTCAATTGATACCAATTGGCTATCTGATGAAATATTGATGATATCACTTGTTGGGTTCGGGTAGATTGAAAGTGACATTACCTCTTCAGAATCAATCACAGTGGCTGTATTCATCGTGATATAAGCTACTTCACCTGTTCCTGAAACTACGCTTACACTTCCTGTATATGTTTCCCAACCATTCGCTTCTACCTCTACATTATAATCGCCTTCGAATAACATTATGGAATACTGGCTTAGTCCTCCATCCCATGTTGCCTGCGTTGGAGTGCCGTTTACATCAACAGTGACTGTGGCGCCCTGAATCGCAAATAATCCATCGGTTGGTATTATTCCAAAGTTTACTTGAGTGGCAGCGCTCATCGTGATAAAAGCGACTTCGCCGGTTCCAGAAACTACATTTACTGTTCCTGTATGTGTTGACCAGCCATATGC
>CANNEA010000005.1 GCA_947503525.1 uncultured Carboxylicivirga sp.
ATTTTGGTTCAAATTGCAAGCTAAAAAGTGTAAACGATGTTTATATAACTTTGTAAAGGATGTTTGTATAACGTACCTGGTGGCGGCTAACGGTCCGAACATGCGTAGTGCGGGATTTCAAGACACTTCACTATCAAACCGCTACATTGCTTATTAAATGCTTTAATGTTCACAATTTACCAAATCGCCCCGCATTACGTATATTTATTGTTGTGTGGCGTTATTTGTGATACTCATAACTATCTTTCGGTGCTTCTTTTCTTTCACTCATTCCATAGTCACGAATAATCGAACCTACCCTAATTCTGTAGTTAGAGAAGATATGTCCTAAGCCATTGGCTTGTCCTTCTCGGTGTATCGTTTCATTTCGCCATTTCTCAACAGCTTCCTCACTTTCCCAAAACGATAGTGATAAAATTTTTCCTTTCGTTTGAAGACTTTCAAAACGTTCTACAGATATAAAACCTTCAACGTCTGCAAGCATAGGTTTCAATTTTGCTGCTATATCAAGATACTCTTGTTTATTTTCTTCGTTCGGGAAAACTTCAAATATTACTGCTATCATATTATTTTTCAAATTCATAGTCTCGTTCAACTTTTGCAATTCTTACTTTAAAACGCTGATACCATTCTTTTTTACCTTTATCTCTTGCGATTGAATGAGCAGCGTTTTCTCTCCAATTTTTTATTGCATCTAAATCTTTCCAATATGAAATAGTTATTCCGAGTTCTTTACTGGCACTTTCAAATCCAAGAAATCCTTCTTATTGTTCTACTAACTCAAACATTTTATTACCCATTTCTGAATAGCCGTTATCGCCCTCAGTCCTATTTGAACTGAAAATCACAGCATAATATGGAGGTCGTGGTGTTTTTGCAATCATATCTATTTCTTTTATTTTTCAAGTTTATAACTCTTTCTTCTTCATCTCAAAAGTATGAATTGCACAGTCTTTATTCTAATGCCACACAACTAGTGGATATAAAGTAAATACCTTTCCTTCCACCCTAAAACTATACTAAACCGTATTAATATCCAATTGGATCATTTAATAAAAATTCGATCCCTTTATTATACCAAAAGAGCACCTCGTTAGGTGCTCCGTCTAGTTTAATCTTTAGCTTTCTATCAATTTGTTAAAGATTCAATATCTTCATTTATGCCAACTTAGTTTATTAATTTAATAATGATAATAGTTCCGATTTATTTACACTTGGTGATTCTCCCTTATTTAGTTTATTAATTACCATCCTGGCAACTGCTTTTGCATCCTCTTCTGATTCAAATGCACGGTAGCCCTTTGTATCAGGTATAAAACTTTGTTTAATGATAAGCTTCTCATTTTTTGTGATCTTATAACCATATCCACCATCAACTTCGATAATACTGTAGTCCAGTCCGTTATTTGGTGCAATACTGGCAACTACGAAAGCCAGTGAAAATGCCAGTATAATTAATCCATTATACCAATGTCGTTGTAGATATTTCTTCGCTTTAATCATTATCATCCTGTTCTGCATCGGGGTTAAAAGTCCAAACATCATCCATATAATAACCACTACTCCTGCCCGTTGCAAGGTACGGCGCATTGTTAATTGTAAAACAAACTGCCTCATATTTAGGTGAACCTTCAAAATTGCTTCTTTCATCCCATAAGTCGGTCACCACATCATATTCCCATACGCGGTTACTTGGATAACCCGGACCTCCGGTTGCAACGTAGCCCATACCATTCATACTAAAAGCCACAGCATTAATCCCCGTAATCTCATAATCATCGTCATAGCTTTCATCGGTATTTGAATCCTTTCCTATTTCGCGTTTTTCATTCCATAAATCCTCAAGCGGATCATATTCCCACATATCATCTAAATAAACCCCATTATCCGATCCCATGCATACATAGGCTTTATTGCCTATAACAAAAGCAACGGCGTCCTTTCTCTTCTTACCACCAATACTAACACGTTGTGTCCATTGATCCAGATCAGGGTTATACTCCCAAAAATCTTTCAGGTTATTTCCATCATAACCGGCACCGACATATCCTTTATTTTCCAAACTAAAAGCAATGGCTCCATATCTTCCGGTACCGCCAAAATCAGCTTTTTGCGTCCAGCTATTGGTTTCCGGATTGTATTCCCAATTATCGTTTAATTTATTATCGCCATCATATCCGGTGGCAATATAACCACGGTTGTCAGTACCAAAACCTATGGCTCCATTCCTGGCTGCAGCAGGCAGACTGCTTACCTGAGTCCAATAATCATTTTCAGCATCATAGCGCCAGAAATCATTGAGCCTTTCATCTTCTGTACCATCATACCCTGTGCCTACATAACCGTAATCACCAATCGAAAAAGCCACGGCATCGCAGCGTGGCACACCTTCAAACGCACCTAATTCCGACCAATTACCTAGCAATTCTTCATCATCGTCATCACTTGAACAAGAATAAAAACTGCTTATTAAAACGGCTAAAGCCAAAAGCTTATTTATTTTCATCATCTCAAATTTTAATTTGCTCAAATGTAGAATTGGCAGCTGATTGATGATAATTTAATCCATTAAAGACATATGATTTCAACTCTACTTATTAATTATTTCAACGAAAGCCTTTGGTTGAAATAGCAGGAATAAAAATTGGATTATTGAAGAAATCGCTTCCTAGATAATATTGGACTTCCTCTTTATTGAATAGATATCAGGTCAAGGCCTGAACTGCGTTTATTTGCATCAAATCAATCAGATATTTTCAATGAATATTATCCTTAACTTTATTAATGCAAAACAAGCAGTAAGCATCAAGCTAATAGTAGTCGTTCTATTTGCTTATCTAATATCCTGCTCTGAAGGTGATTTGGACATAGGTCAGGATTTTATTGATTATTCGAGTTATACCGCCCTGATAGACTCTGTAAGCATTCAATTGTCTACCATTAAAGACGATTCAGTATCGACTTCTGCACCTAAAAATGCGCTTATCGGACACTATCAGCATCCTTTATTGGGCAATCAGGAATGTCGTTCATTTCTCCCCATTAATGCACCTACCAATTATACATGGGAAGACAAAGAAGTGTTGGATAGTATAAGTTTGATTCTACGACCAAGCTCTTATTTTTTAGGTGATACTTCAGAAAGCATGACCATAAATGTGCATTTGCTTAATGAAAGCATAGAGGTTAATGACGATGATTACCTGTCGAACAACTCGTCGTTTGAAGTTATTGAGGATGCTCCTTTGGGTTCATACACATTTAAGCCCAAACCCAATTCCGGCGAAAGAATAGAAATAAATCTGAATACAGATTTTGCGGAAAGAATTATTGAGTTTATTCAAGAATACAAAAACGATGATGAAAAGGCTGATTTATTCAGAGAAACCTTTTATGGACTGCGCTTAAGCAGCACACAATCTGCAAGTAATGGCGTAATTGGCATATCAACAAGCGATAGTATACCCTACCTTCGTTTATATTCACATGTAGTTGGTCTGGAAAAAGTTAGTAAGTACAGAGACATTGAACTTAATAATTCATCCACATCCTTTAACCAGATCATCAATTACAATCAAGATAATGTTTACAATCAGATTTCTACTTCTAAACAAAAACTTGTTGAAAATGAAAGTGAGGGTTTAAGTATTCTTCAGGCCGGAAGTGGCTATAAAATACGTATTGACTTTCCTTATCTTAATAACCTGCTGGAATTAAAACAACTTGGCCATGTTATTAAGGCCGAATTACACCTTATACCTGACATGACATTACAAAGCTGGCAAGATTTACCGGGTACAATCTATTTGTCGGAATTAGATAAAAACAATGTTTTTCAATCCTACATTGTAACATCCAATAATGACGCCATTACCCCCATATTGTATACTGACCAACTCTACGATGAAAACTCATATTACGTATGTGATATCTCAGATTACATCAACGCCTTGTTGAGCCTGGACATGATCGATACAGGCTATGGGCTGTGTATGACACTTCCTGTGGAAGATTTATCAAGTTCACTTGACGGTTTAATATTAAAAGGAAATAAATCAGACGGCTTTTCCTCAAAATTGCATTTATATTATTATTACTATGACAAGAAATAGAATTCAACACTTATTTTTATTTATTACATGTCTTTTTTTCAGCCTTTCAATACAATCGCAAAACAGTACATCATCACCATATTCGATATTCGGCATTGGTGAACTGAACTCGCCCGGAGATGCTACTACAAAAGCAATGGGACATACGGGCATAGCACTTAAGTCGAATAATTATATCAATACAATGAACCCGGCCTCATTGGCTTATATGGATAGTACCACATTCCTATTCAACCTGCAAGGTCAATTAAGCTTTGCAAACTTTGAAACCAGCAGTTCACAGCAAAGTAATTTTGATGCCAATATTGATGCCATCTCATTTGCATTTAAAATTAATCGAAATTGGGGAATGGCCTTCTCCCTTAGTCCATATTCGAAAATTGGATACCAGATCGATAGTGAGAAATATATCCTAGGCGCCTCTACAACCTATCCGGTTGAATATTATGGAGAAGGCGGCTTAAGCCAGTTCTCATGGATGAATGGTATTCAGATCATAAAAGGATTGTCAATAGGTTTAAATACTTCATTTCTTTGGGGATCAACTGATATTATTGAAACTTCATTTTATCCAAGTATTACAGGCGAAACGATCAGCAACAAGAGAACCTATAAACTTAATTCGTTTAAGTTAGATTATAGCTTGCAATACCATCTTCCCCTGGGCCGAGATCAACTATCGATAGGGGCCTATTTACATACCGAAACTCAGCTCAACACCGAATACGAACACAATATTTCAAATGATTTAGACATTGAGTTATTTTCGGATTCTGAAAACCAGAGTAAATTATTTATTCCAGCCAGTTATGGAACAGGATTAGCCTACGACAGAGGTGGAAAATTTTTAATAGCTGCTGATTATAAATATAGCGAATGGTCGCAATCGCAACTATTGATAAAGCAAGGTTACCTGCAAGATACACATTCAGCCAGCCTTGGGTTTCAGTTTACACCACAACGCAATTTCGATCGTTCATATGTAAATCGCATTAAATATCGAGCAGGATTATTCTTTAATCAGAGCTATCTTAATCTTCATGGACAAAACTTAAATGAGCAAGGAGCAACTATCGGTTTGGGCTTGCCTTTACAAAAGTCATATTTAAACATTGCCTACGAATATTCTCAATCAGGCACCAAGGACAAAAGTCTGATACAAGAGAAATATAATAAAATTACAATTGGTATAACTTTTAACGAAACATGGTTCAGAAAAAGCCTGTTCAGATAGCATTTCAACAATGCTTACAACACAATTTTAAAGGGTTTAACATCATCAACCAGAACAATGATAATGCCATTATGAGAGGTAGTTAAACTATGCTCATTGGTTCCGATACCCGCATTTGAATAAATACGCTGACCTGTCATATCATACAAGTCAATTTTATTAAGAATTTGATCTGATTGCAAAGTGATCAGATCTCCCTGAACAGTCCATTTTATGATTTCATCTTGATCAAATGCATTACCAATAGAGGTATTTACATTCCATATTTTATCAACAAATTCAGGATAATCAATAAAAGGATTGCGGTTTTCCTGATAAGAAAATACAACATCATTACGATTTCGCTCAAATTCATCAACCGGATCATCTTTGTGCCATTTCAACAATGTACTTTTCATACCGTGAATAGGTTGTTTATCCGTATTCCCAAAAACTGATTCAGTTAATTCAAGATCCGGTTCACCATTTTCACCATTGTATCTAACGGCCATATATAAAATCATACGTGCTACGTCACCCTTTACTTCATCTCTGGGCTCAAAAGTATAAGCTACCCCTATGAAATTACCGGTATTCAAACCGTTATAGATCACCTCAGTTCCACCCACACCAAAGGCACGATTACTTCGGGTTGAATTAATTGAACTACTGCATGCCTTTAAATGATGACAATCGGTACCTGCACCCCTACTTGTACCAAAATCACCTCTGGATTTTGCCCACACATGTTCACGGGTCCAACCATTGTTATTATTGTATTCCTGAGCGGCATTCACACTTTCACCCGAATAAATGAGTATAACGTTATCCGGATTTTGAGGGTCCTGATCTGCTTCTTTTAGAATATCCCATGTGTCAGTTGAGCTTGAAGTATATGTAAACTCCTTGTGATCTTTAATTATTGAATAAAGTTCCAGTTTCAGATCCTCACCAAGCAAACCAGATGTAGAACTATAATACCCTTCAGGTATCTGTGCATATATATTGATACATAATACACTTAGTAATAAAAGTAAAGCCCTTTTCATAAATCCCCGTTTATTGTGTGCCAAATGTACACAATTCTCAATAATATACTTTACCCATATGTTAAATATATAATCTCACTAACACTTTCATATGGTTCATATTGCACATTTTAAGATATAATTGCAGGCAGACTCGAACACACAGAACATAGACCGCATAGTCTAAATACGCAATTATTTCAATATTACTTGTATACCTACAAATGGAGTAAAGGTTTTAATTTGGGGCAAAAAAATAACCCTTTAATCGTCTGGCTAAGACAATTAAAGGGCTTTGTAATAATAACCAATATCTTCTTCTCAGAGTATAATTTTATACCTGCAAATTTAAATTCCTACAAGTTCTTATCCTATCCCTATTTGTTGGGATTTATTAAATACCATTCTTAATCCTCATCAATCTTTCTATTTTTGCAGCTGAAAATTAATCTATGAAGTTCTGGAGAAAATATCATAAGTGGGCCGGGCTAATACTCAGCTTCTTTCTATTCCTGTTTGCCGTTTCGGGTGTAATACTTAACCACAGGTCAATGCTTAGTCAGT
The DNA here is from genome assembly GCA_947503525.1 of uncultured Carboxylicivirga sp. Classification (GTDB taxonomy): domain Bacteria; phylum Bacteroidota; class Bacteroidia; order Bacteroidales; family Marinilabiliaceae; genus Carboxylicivirga. The sequence continues at coordinate 6,918 of CANNEA010000005.1, forward strand.
TTGACATACCCCGAAATATATTAAGCTCAAGTTATCAATACCATAATTGGAACAATGCTGCCTTACGCGGAAATATTGAATTGGATTCCGTTCATACCCTCTTTTATGGCAATGTTGGATGTTGGCAGTACAATTCTCTCACTAAAAATTGGGATGATTATAATTCCGGTTTCCCTGATGGTATTGATAACAGAAAAATTTCTAGCCTTATAAAAACAAATGGCGGACGCTTATTTGCTGGCACCATGTTTGGCCTTTACGAGCACAATGGCAATCAATGGAATTCAGTTCCTTTAAATCTTGATCATCCAAGAGTATGCGATTTAATTGAGGTAAGCGATACTCTGCACATCTTGACCAGGAGTGAATTGGGCTTACTTAATCTTCGGGAAGACCAAAATCATATTGAATTTCAATTCCTGCCAACACCTGATAACTACAAAGCCAAAACCAGCCTGTTTAAAACACTTTGGGAACTCCACAGCGGTGAAATACTAGGTATTACCGGGAAGCTAGTGGTTGATTTAATAGCTCTTATATTCCTCTTCTTTTCTGTTACCGGCTTTATTTGGTTTATTTCTCCATCGCTAATTCGAAAAGCTAAATTGAAATTAAAACCGATTTATCGCAAAAAGAAAGTCTTTAGATTTTCAGTTAAGTGGCACAATAAGTTGGGTGTATATACTATTGTATTTCTGGCTTTCACAACATTTACCGGAATGTTTTTAAGGCCTCCACTACTAATTGCGATAGCTAATTCTACGGTTGGCAACATTCCTTTCACCATGCTTGATTCTCCCAATGCCTGGTACGATCAGTTAAGAGCCGTTCGCTTTAATGAAAAATATGGAGTTTACCTGGTTTCAACAAATAAAGGCTTTTATGCCTTAACTGAGAATCGCAAAGAAATGCTTAAGATCCCTGCACAAGCTCCAGTATCAGTTATGGGTATAAATGTTTTTGAGGAGATAAAATCAGACCAGTATCTTATTGGTTCATTTTCCGGTCTATATCTATGGAATCCATTCACCTCGAAAATTACCAACTACATTAACGGACAAGCACTTATAAGTAAGAATGCTCCAGCACGTCCCATCGGCTCACATATGGCGACAGCATTTTATTCAGATTCGAACGAACAACATTATTTTGATTATAATCATGGTGCAGTTCGCTTATCCGGCACAAATAACTTTGCTATGATGCCTGAATCTGTGATCGAATCTTCACCATTATCCCTTTGGAATTTGGCACTTGAAATTCATACAGGTCGTATTTTTCAGGATTTGATCGGTCCATTTTACATTTTAATTGTTCCACTTGTTGGTTTGGCCACATTAATGCTATTGGGTTCGGGATTATGGGTTTGGTGGAAGAAATATCGTTAATCATCGCACTATAGCTTTGGTTTCATCATCAAGTCTAAAAAATAAGAAGCATTTTGGAACTGTTTTACTTTAACTGCGTAAGATCAGGCGGGAAAGAGAATATTTAATATGAAGGGGTTAAGGAATTTAAAATCACAATTGTCTATAACAAAGCTTTATAATTCAAAAAAGTTTTCGTTAGATGACACCATTTTCATTTATACAATATATCTGGCACTAACTGTATCAGCATTCTCATTCTTCATTAATTTATTTCTGAATCTGCCAATTAGCATACATATAATGAATGCTTGTTTTTGTGTGGGGATTCTTTTCATATTTTGGCTATCGTATTATAAAAGAAAATTTACTACATCTCGCATATTATTACATATTGCAGTCTTAACCTGCATTAACTTTCTTTGGTTCGAAACAGATGGAAGCTCAGGTCCTTCAACGGTATTTATTATGGGTTTTATACCATTGTTAATATTTTTCAGCCCGCGCAAAACACAGTTTTTAGTGTTATCGATTGTAGGCCTTGACTTATTAACCCTGTTTATTCTGGAAAACGCAATGCCAGGCAGTATAGTTAAATACCCTACAGATAGTCAGCGCTCCATGGATATCATGTTTATGACTATCATCTTTTTAATATTTGAAATACCATTGTTGCAATTTGCCAAACAAGCAATGCTATCAGAACGAAATCAGGCTTTGGTTTCTGAGGAACGAAAAACCTCTATGATTGCAAATTTAAGTCATGAGATTCGAACACCAATGAATGCCATACTGGGATTTACTGAACTAATGAGTTTACCGGACTTAAGTAAAGATGAGCATCAAAAATATTTGAACGTCATCAGCCAAAATGGTAAAATATTACTCAACTTACTCAATAATATCATTAACCAGTCGAAGATTGAAACCAATATGGTTGTTCCATCGATTTCCAGATTTAGTGTAAAAAATTGCATGGAACAAGTATATCACACCCTATTACCATCTGCACAGAGTAAAAGTGATTTGGACTTTATTATGGAGGATGCGCCTAAACCCGAAAGTGTTATTGAAAGTGATCATACATTAATTTATCAGATACTGATAAACCTGACCTATAACGCCATTAAGTTTACGAACAAAGGGAAGGTAGTTATGAGTTACACCAGCGATCAAAATAAAATCATCTTTAAAGTTAGTGACACTGGCATTGGCATTGCCGAACATTTAAAACCGCTTATATTTAAACAGTTTAGAAAAGGAGATGCTGACGAAGAACATCTTCCGATGCAAGGTGCAGGACTTGGCCTGTCAATTTGTAAAGGATTAACTGAAATCCTTAAAGGTGAAATACAATATCAATCTAATGAAAATGAAGGTACTGAGTTTACAGTAAGTATTCCTTCAGCTTGGCCGGCATAGTTTTTTAACCTAGGTAAATACGCATTCGTAATAGCTGATTAAGCATTCATCAATCTATTTTCATTGATGGCGACATTTTGTATAGTTTTATGTTTATGAAATTAATAATTTCATTTTAACCCAAACTAGATCAACAAATGTCACATTGGAAATTCCGTTCCTTATATTTAATAGTTATTCCGGAAGGAATAAACTTTAGGAATAGATTTCTATTAAAGACTATTACTTTGGCATTTGCCTTAAGCATATTTGCCACTGCTTTTAACATCTCCATAGGACTGGAAACCAATCTGATTGCTTTCACAGCATTATCCGTTTTATTTTTTGCCTTTGTTTACTTTTTAATCCGATTTAAAAGTAAATACTCTCAGGCTCGCAAATTTTTTGTAGCCTACATGATAGTGGCTCTGAATTTCCTCTGGATTTTAAATGGAGGTTCCAAGGGGCCTACATTACTTATTTTCCAGGCCATATTCGCTTTGGGTTTATTTATTATTCCTTCTCGAGTATTTCTGACAGCATGTATTGTGTTTGCTTTTAATCTAAGTGCACTTTTCTTTATTGAGTATGCATATCCTCAATACATTATTGGGTATGATTCCGTTCTGGATCGTATTTTAGACTTGTACTTAATCACCATTATATTTTTAGTGAGTGAAATTCCACTAATCTATTACGCCAATAAAAACTATAAAACAGAACAATTAAAAGCAAAACGCTCAGAACAGATTAAATCCTCTTTTTTAGCCAACATGAGTCACGAAATCAGAACTCCCATGAATGTATTGCTTGGGTTTTCGGAACTTCTACGCGATAAGGATATTGAGGAAAATGATAAAAACCAATATCTTGATATCATCCAAAAAAATGGCAACTTGCTGTTAAGTGTACTCGATAACGTATTAGACTTGTCGAAGCTGGATGCCAACTCAATGACGGTTAATAAAAAACCACTCTACCTCAAGCACTTTTTCGAAAACTTAAAAGTCAGTTTTCAGCAAAAAGCTTTAAAAAAAGGCTTGGACATACACCTTAACACGAAAGATTTATCCGATAACACAGCAATAATTAGTGATGAAAACATACTTCTTCAGGTATTTTCTAATGTAATAAACAACGCCGTCAAATTTACGGAACAGGGCTACATTCAAATTGGCTATAGCATTAATGAAAATGGTTCGAAAATCACCTTTTTTGTTAAAGATTCGGGTATCGGTATCGCTCCTGAAACCTTACCCTATGTGTTTGAACGATTCAGGCAAGGCGATGAGCGACTAAAAAGGAATTATAGCGGTTCGGGTTTGGGCTTAACCATTTGTAAAGGACTAATTGAATTATTAGGTGGAAAAATATGGATACGAACCACGGTTAATGAAGGTACTTCGGTATATTTTAGCCATGATTTAGAGTTGCACAACAGGCCTTACGAAGAAAAGGTATTTACAGCAAGTTTGAATTAGTTTTATTCAAGAGTATAGTTCATGTTGCTCTCTCATTTTAAACAATTATCTGAATTATCATTGATAATATTGCTAGTAAAATACCGACGATAATTATTAACACATTATTGATTTTTACATTCTCTGTATCCGCCTTGATTTTTTGTGCTCCTTCCTCATTAATGGACAAATCTGAAAAATGCATTCCTCTTGTTTTTAAGGCTTTCTTCAAATGATAAACACTATTAACAGTAATGCAGATTGGAATTAATAGCAAAACAACAAATGTTACATTCATAAAATTCTTTTATATCACCGTTATGTAAAATCATATGTTAATAATGTCCATTAATCGTAGCGCAATTACTATTATTTTATAACATTGATTAATGATAATCCGTGTCTTAGTTCCAAATTTATATGGTATACTATTTTACTTTCAGATATATTACTTTTTATCCATCTCCCCAATTACAGTTGAAACCGTTGCATCTCCAGTAACATTAACTACTGTTCGAACCATATCCAAAATGCGATCAACGGGAAGGATTATACCAATCCATGCCGGATTTAAGCCAACTGAGCTTAATACAATCATTAACATGACTAAACCGGCACTAGGTATAGCAGCAGAACCAATACTGGCTAATGTGGCAGTTAAAACAATAGTGAGTTGCTGTGCAAAGTCCAGATCAATCATATGCCATTGAGCTAAAAATACCACGGCAATGGCCTGATACATACTGGTACCGTCCATATTAACTGTTGCACCTATAGGTAGTACAAAACTGGAGATTTTAGGATCCACTTTAAGGTTATCCTCCACACATTCCAAAGTAACAGGAAGAGTCGCCGCGCTTGAGCTGGTAGAAAAAGCCAACATTTGTGCCGGGCTAATTCCCTTTAAAAAACTACCAAAGCTAAGTCGTTTTACAAAAAACTTCATGATGGTTGGGTACACAATAAAAGCCATAAATAATAAACCGGTCAACACAGTAAGCGCATACCACGATAATCCCTTAAATAACTCAAATACCTTAGCTGGATTATCTCCTGCAATTTCTGATACCAAACCTGCCATTAAAGCGAATACAAAGAATGGCGCTGCTTTCATTATCAAATCCACCATCTTTAAAAACACTTCGGTTAATCCATGAACCACGTCAATAACAGGCTCCGAATGCTTCTGCGGTACAAACAGCACGGCAATACCAAAAAACAAGGCAAAGAAAATAATCTTCAGCATACTACCGTTATCAGACATTGCCCCAAACACATTATCAGGAACCATATCTTCTACGAATGATAAAGGTCCACTTCCCTTCTGATCAGCAGCTAGTTTTAATCGTTTTTGTACAGCCTCATCTTCATCAAAACCACGACGTTTAGCCACTTCTTTAACAAGTTCGGTGTTAGCAGCATCTGCAATTAGATTAGTATCGTCATGAATCGCGTACCCTTCTTTGTGCGCCCATAATTCATAGGCAATACGATTTTCAATTCTAACTTCCTTAGCCATCCAAATACCAGGCTTGGCAATATTTACAACCAGTAACCCAATTGAAACAGCCACAACTGTCGTTAATAAATACATCATTAATGTGCGTGCTCCTAATTTACCCAGGTGCTTTGGATCACCTAAACCAACGATTCCACCAATGATTGAGAATAAAACCAATGGAATAGCAATTAATTTCAGAAGGCTTATAAAGATACGCCCCCAGGGCGCTAACCAATTCATCGTAAATTCGCTCCACCCAAAGAATCCGGACAAAACCGCCCAAACGATTCCCAATAACAAACCAATAATTATTTTCCAGTGCAGAGCCAATTTCTTCATGATGTATGTAAAAAAGATAAGGCTCTAAAATAATAAAATGTATTTGATATCTAATTTATAAATCGAAATGACTGTATCTTAAATCCATCTGTATGAAAAAATAAAACCCGGGCGACAACCCGGGTTTCCATTTATATACTTTTGTCCTATAATTATTTAATCAATCATATTACTGATACATCTTATTCATTAAAACAGCATCAATCATTACCATTGCAGCCATGGCTTCCACAATAGGTACTGCACGAGGCAATACACATGGATCATGACGCCCTTTAGTAGTTGATTTGATTTCTTCTCCAGCTTTATTAACAGTGTTCTGTTCCTTTAAAACGGTTGCAATTGGCTTAAAGGCCACATTGAAGTACACATCTTCACCATTGGATATTCCTCCCTGAATACCTCCAGATCGATTGGTACGCGTCCTTACCCGATCACCCTCCATATAAAATTCATCGTTGTGCTCCGAACCTTTTAAATGTGTGGCTCCAAATCCAAGGCCATATTCAAAACCTTTAACTGCATTGATGCTCAACATAGCACTCCCAAGTGTTGCATGAAGCTTTCCAAACACGGGCTCACCCAAACCAACAGGCACTTGCTTAATGACACACGAAATAATACCTCCTACCGAGTCCTTGTCCTTTCGAACCTGATCAATATATTCTATCATCTTTTCTGCAGTTTCCGCATCAGGACAACGAACAATGTTATTTTCAGTTTCAGATAAGTCTAATTGCTTATAGTCTTTCTCCAGCTTTAAATCACCAACAGTTGAAGTAAACGCATTAATACTAATTCCCATTTGCTGAAGCATAAGTTTTGCTATAGCACCGGCTACAACACGAGCAATGGTTTCACGCGCTGAAGAACGTCCACCTCCACGGTAATCACGTATTCCATATTTACTTTGATAAGTATAATCAGCGTGTGAAGGGCGATAGACATCTTTGATATTGCCATAATCTTTGGACCGTTGATCTTTATTCCAAATCAAAAAACCTATTGGCGACCCGGTGGCTTTACCTTCAAATATTCCTGACAGGAACTCAACACGATCTGCCTCATCACGGGGTGTTGTAATAGCCGATTGTCCCGGACGGCGTCGATCCAATTCACCTTGAACAAATACCTCATCTATGATTGTGCCGGGCAAAACACCTTCAATTACACCTCCGACTGCCTTTCCGTGCGACTCACCAAACGAAGTTAACTTAAATAAAGTCCCAAATGAATTACCTGACATATGTATAAATTTATATCAATTTGAAATAATTAAGGCTGTAAAAATAATACATTAACAGTGTTTACCCAACACACCTTATATTTTATTGTACAAAAAAGGGAGGTAACAACCTCCCTTTCTAAAATTTCTTTGTGAAAAATGATTATCCGCAAGAACAACCGCCACCGCAGCCACCGCTATTGCTTCCACAGCTACCTGTACCACAAGCTTCTGCTAACTCATCTTCCGAAGCTTCTCGTACTTCCATTACTTCACCTTTAAAGAAAAGGTTATCACCAGCTAATGGATGATTGAAGTCCATTTTAACGTTTGCATCAGATAATTCTAATACAATACCGTTTAATCGGTTACCATGTGCATCTTGCATTGGTACCTGGTTTCCTACAGTCAACAAGGTTTCATCAATCTTGCCTTCTACTTCAAATATATTTTTTGGAATTTCAACAACTGCATTAGGATTTACTTCACCATAAGCCTCTGCTGCTTTAAGTTCAAAATCAAAACTAGCGCCTTTTGTAAGACCTTCTAATTTGTTTTCAAACATTTCTAACATTTTACCAGCACCAAAAACAAACTCTAATGGAGCACCAGTCTCAGTTTTTTCAACTACCTCGCCATCAGTTCCGTTCAGACGCAATTCGTAGGAAAGGGTGACTGATTTATTTCTTCCTATTTCCATTTTTTTAAATTTAATCGTGTTAAATCGGCTACAAAGAAAATCAGTTTTTTTGTAACCAAGCAATGATTCATGTTAAAAAGACATATTAAAGAAAAAAAAGTTCATTGCTAAAGCTCAATTTTTTAGTTTTTTTTTGTGGTCAGACTTAATCCTCCAGCCACTCTTTAAAGGCCTTTACCCTATCGCGACTCACAATTATTTCCTCGCTTTTATCCATGCCTTTCATTATTAACTTCATCCGGCTCGATCCAAAACTCAACATATCCTCAATTGCATTTATATTGATAATGTATTTTCGACTAATTCTATGAAATTTTTTTGAATCCAATTCAAGGTCCAATTGATCCAGACTTTGATCTATAGAATATGTACGCCCTTCAATTGTTCGAAAATAATTGGCTTTCTCCTGACTGTACCCAAATGCAATATCGCTAACATCAACCATCTTAAGATGCTCACCGACCTTGATTAAATATCGACTTTTAAAATCCTGAACCTGCAGTTGAGAATTCATTTTTAAAAGCACTTCCTTTAATTGCTGATCAATAAGCTGATGCCCGGCTTCAAATTTCTTTAAAGCACGCTCCAGTTCTTGCTCTTCAACTGGCTTTAATAAATAATCTAAACCATTTACCTGAAAAGCCTTAATCGCATACTGATCGTAAGCTGTGGTAAATACAACCGGAAAATAAATATCAACCTGCTTAAAAACATCAAAACTCAAACCATCACCTAATCGAATATCAAAGAAAGCAATATCGGGAGCAGGATTAGCATTTAGCCACCTCACTGTTTGAGCAATTGAGTCACACACGGAAATAACTTTACCAGCAGGCAGAAATTGCTTTAATAAGGTCTCCAAACGCTGAGCTGCCAGGTGCTCATCTTCAACCAGTAATATCTTCATCTTTTATAAATATTAATGGTAATACTACTTTATAACATTCTTTGTTTACACTATAAATTAATTCCTTACCTGTAAGGTAATGTATCCGATCCTTCAAGTTTTTAAGTCCAAGACCGGTTGATTCAACTTCTTTTTTTATTGGCACATAAGTATTTGATAAGCTCAGTTCCGATTCCGAGATATTAAGATTTATGCTAATTATATTATCGCTTGAAATCACATTATGATTAAATACATTCTCCACCAACATTTGCACAGATAAAGGGATCACCATGGCATGATCTTGATTCTGATTCACAACAGTAAAGCTAAACTTCGATCCAAATCTAACTTGCTGCAAATACATGTACCTATCCAATATATTTAGTTCCTCTTTTAACTTTATGAGTTCCTTACCTTTTAACTCCAGAATGTCGCGATAGAAGCGGGATAACTCTCTTGTAAAAACCTTTGCAGATTCAACATCAATATCAATAAGGGTATTTAAAGCATTTAAACTATTAAATAAAAAGTGAGGGTTGACCTGTGTTTTAAGTGATTCGTACTGCAATTGAAGTGCCTCCCGTTTCAATTTCTCTTTATTCTCCACCTCCAATCGCCATTCAAAAAAGAAGGAACGCGCATAAAACCAAAGGGCTATGAAGTAAAAGATACCAAATTCAATCCACATGATAGAACCATGATGTTTGATAAGATAAGCGAATGGAATACCTCCAATTACACTATGCCAAATATAGTTTACGCCAAATATTACCAGCGAACTGTACATTGCAGAAAAGCCTAATACAATTAACAGACTTTTAACGGTATGTTTTATCCAGAATACATAACGCGTTTCGAGCCATCCAAAAACAAAACCAAAGGCAAACAAACCATAACCCAAAAACAAACTATAGCCCACATTTTGCACTACCGACGAAAGCTTGCTAATGCATCCAGGACAGGAAAGAATCAGAAAGACAAAACCAATAAGAGCAGATATTATACCGGCACTAATAAAGTGTAATATGATATGCTTTAATTTCCTGCCTCTAAAGTCAAAATATTTACCCATGATTCAAGTTATGGTTTGTGAAAATACAATTTATTTTTGAGCAAGACATTTATCCAACATAAGGCCATTGTGATAATTGCCCCAGGAAGGAAACAAATCGTTATCCACGGATGAATTTTCAAATAGAGCTTTTGCCTTTTCATATAAACCAATTGCTTTATCTGAACCTCCACCAAACACTTTAGGAGTATGGTAAACATTATTCGCTCGACAATAGTAAATTCTTGGGTTATTACCGTTCAACTGTTCTGCACGATCTAAAGATTTATTGGATAAGGAGGAATATTTATAACCTCTTGTAGGATTAGTTATTCTTAAAGAATAAACCATGGCCTGTAATACATGAACCTCAGATTCTTTTTCTTGTGTATTCAGAAGTTTATCAAGTATGGTTTGCGCCTGATCCAATGCACTATCAATAGAATCTCCGTCACTCATAAAATGTGTTGAACGAGTATAGGCATAGCAGGCATAGTAATTTGGTAACCATTCTTCTTTCTCAGTATTCGCAATGCGCAAAAATAAAGCTGCTAATTGATTAAGTTCGTCGATGGAGGTACTTTTTTCCAGTTTTTCAATATTCGATTTCATGGTTTCATAATAGTTACCTGCAATACAATGGGAAGCAAATAACACTGCTAATACTACTAATAAAGTCTTCATAATATTAATTTTAAGTTTGAATTATTTGATTGAAATAAATAAGCCCAGAAATAAAAATTGCTTAACATCCGGCATTAAGGGCATTAACGCGTCTTGACGGTCGCTGTAAGACGGAATGGTTCGATAGCCCACCAAATGATCGCGACCTAACACGTTGGACATTGAAAAATGTATAATTGTAAAATGATCAGCGATATGAGTTAAATAACTAAGATTTATACTTAAATCATTATAAACAGGCGCCTTTCCGCTCATAAAATTATCATCATCGGGTCGGTGATATGGACGACCTGATGCCACGGTCCATGTGGCACCAACCTGAGTATTAATTGAACCTATAAAATACTTTCCAACTGTTGAAAAAGTATGTTTTGAAATAAACGAAGGGGTAGCGGTGGACGGATAATCTTTGTACAATCTTTTGGTGTCCAAATAGGAATACGACAACCAGTAATCTGTGTTTTTAAGAGTTTTTCTATCTCTGAAAAACACATCTATTCCTTTGGCATAACCATGTCCATCATTAAAAAATGTATTCTCATATGGATGACTGCCACGTTGATAACTAACTAAATTAGTATAATCCTTATAGTAAAGTTCTGAGCGTAATAAGCGTTCTTTTACACTACCAATCTGGTAGCTTACAATGTAATGTGTGGCTTTCTCAAATTGAAATTCCGTTCCAAACTTAAGGTATTCGTTTACCGGGTTCTGATAATATTCTCCATAAGCAGCCGACAACTGACTGTTTTTACTGGTTCGATAAGCAAATGACATTCTTGGTGCGATATTGCTTTCTTGTAGGTAAGTAGAATATTCATAACGCAATCCCGGACGAATCGCAAAACGAGCTGAAAGTTTAATTTCCGGTTCAATAAATATGGCTAAAATATGATCATTAATACCTCCATCCCACTGTTGTTCAGATTTTAAATACTTATAGCTGTGCGAATAACCCATAAACGCATCAGCAAGCCCTGCCTTCAATTCCACACCTTCACTCAAGTTATGAACAAAGGTAATTCTCGCTTCTAGATTGAGTTCTTCGTTCTCCGTTCTGTGCGTCCCGGCAATTTGACGATAATTATCAAATGTGGTAGCCAGCCCACTCTTCATATAACTTTTATCGCCAAAGGGTACTGAATAATTAATATTTAAATACACATTACCTCCTTCGGTATCTATATTAGCTCCTTCATCCTCAAGCACTGTATTAAAAGCATTAAGACTATAATCAGCATTTGAAAAAATCTTAAGCATTGAACCATTGTCAAACTTTTGACGATGCATAAAATTAAGGTTGCTCGATTCTGTTGGTTTCGTCCAGTCTAATCGATTCTTAGCGATCATATAATATGGTGCTAGATTAGTGTAAGCCAATCCTATTGAGGTGGATCGCTTATTGGCACACCAAGTTTTTGATAAATCAGCACCCACACTCATTACAGAAATGCTAGTAAGCTCCTCAAGTGCTATATCACTTGATTCAAGCACCAATACTGAAGATAATGCCTGACCATACTCGGCAGAATACCCTCCCGTACTAAATACCGTTCCACTAAATAAGCTTGGCGCAAAGCGTCCCCTAGTTGGCAAATCTGGTACCTTCGAATAGTAAGGCTTTGCCGCCAATAGACCATCAACAAATACCTTGGTTTCTGATGCTTCTCCTCCTCGCACCAATAATCGACCATCGTCGGATGCAGGTTGAGTACCCGGTAGCGTTTTGAGCGCGCCATTTATATCACCTAAAGAGCCTGCTGTGGTGTAAATATCCAATGGTTCCAACACTGAAGCGCGCTGTTTATCATCAGCTGCAAAAGAACCGGCAGTTATTGTAACCGAATTTAAACTGGTTACGCTCTCTTTTAAATGTATGTTGATATCAGTATATTCCGATGGATTGAGGGTAATAACCCTGGAACTAAAACCTATATAACTCACTATTAACTCCAAATCCCCTTTTTGGTCGGTCTCAAACTCAAATGCACCGTCTAAATCCGTAATGGTACCTTCGTAACTGTCTTTAATGGAAATATTAACGCCAATTAAGGTCTCTCCGTCTGTTGACGTAACTTTACCACTTATAATATTTTGAGCATGGCTTAATAGAGATATAAATAAACCGAGTATAACTATTAATACTATTTTGAATTGTCTCATTTCCGTTGGGCTTGGTTTAAATGACAAATCAAATATGATCAACAATTAAAGTGAATTGAAATAAAGGAAGACGAACAGTGACTTAATAGCGATGACTCGCTAATAAATGCTATTGGATCGTTTTAGGATTTCCGTAGAAAAATAAAATTCAAGGATGCTATTACCATAGATCAGACATATTGATTATTTTCACGGCCATAATTGATACGAAAGCAATGAAAGATAAGGTCATTATAATTACAGGCGCATCATCCGGTATTGGATTAGCCTGTGCACGTGAATTTGCTCAAAGAGGAGCCCGATTAGCTTTAGCAGCTAGAAGTACAGATAAACTTGAAGAAATAAAACAAGAATTAGAGTCGCAAAACACTGATGTAATTACCGTTCCAACAGATGTTAGTATTGAAGAGGACTGTAAAAACCTAATCGATCAAACAATACATGCATTCGGACAAATTGATATTTTGGTTAATAATGCGGGTATTTCGATGCGTGCCCTGTTTAAAGACGTCGATCTTAATGTGCTTAAGCAATTGATGGATGTTAATTTCTGGGGAACCGTTTACTGTACAAAATATGCCTTACCTTACTTGTTGGATAAAAAAGGCTCTGTTGTAGGAGTTTCATCAATTGCCGGATATGTTGGTTTACCTGCACGAACAGGTTATTCTTCGTCGAAATTTGCCATGCATGGATTTCTTGAAGCCTTAAGAGTTGAAAACCTTAAAACAGGACTTCATGTTTTAATTGCAGCCCCTGGATTTACCGCATCAAATGTAAGAAAGGCTGCCTTAACGGCTGACGGAAGCAATCAGGGCGAAACACCTAGAAAAGAAGAAAAAATGATGAGTTCAGAAGAAGTAGCTCTTCATCTGGCTAAAGCCATTATTAAACGCAAGCCAACACTTATTCTTACGTTTATCGAAGGGAAAGTGACTGTTTTCTTAAAAAAGTTTGCACCAGGTCTGTTGCGTAAACTGACCTATAATCATATGGCTAAAGAACCTGATTCACCTTTTAAATAGTTCGATATGATTGAAAAAAGCTGTAAAATAACTGTCCGGTATGGTGAAACTGATCAAATGGGCATAGTGAATAATGCGAACTATGCCAGTTATTATGAAATTGGCCGTACTCAATGGTTGCGTCAACTTGGCTTATCGTACCAACAGATGGAAATTAATGGAATAATGATGCCTCTTATCGATTTGTATTCCCGTTATCTAAAACCCGCTTATTACGAAGATGAATTAACCATTAAAACCCTTGTAAAAGAAATACCCGCAAGCCGAATCAAATTTGAATACTTTATTTATAATCAGAGTAATCAACTTATTAATCAAGGTTATAGTCAACAAGCTTTTGTTAATGCTGAAACCCGACGTCCACAGCGTGCACCTCAATATCTGCTTGAACTTTTAATACCTTGTTTTGATAAGGAATAGGGATAATTAAAAACTCTTTGATCTAATTTGCCCATAGATACTCATTACCGGCCCAAAGGAAAAAGGCAACGCAAACCAACACTATAATGGTACTTCCGGCGATCTTATTGAGCCAGAACAAACGTCTGAGGTTAATTTTAGAGCGCAACATGTTAATAAGCGATGATAAGGTAAACCACCATAAACTTGCTCCTGCAAATACTCCAATAATTAACATGAATCGATCATATAGCGATTGTTCAGCTTCAACTACCCTGAAACCGGCAAAAAAGGCCAAAAACAAAAATACCGCCAAGGGATTGGTAATGGTCAATATAAAGGTAGAAAAGAGATCCTGCACCAAACTCGAACTTCTTTTTTTCTGTCGACGTAACTGGGTGGCCGGATTAGTATAGAAGATTTTTAATCCTAATCCAATCAATACGCTTGCTCCAATAATCTGAATCCATAACATTTGAGTTTCAATGAAACCAACTATAAACGACAAGCTAAAGCCGGCTATAATTGCATAAATTGTATCAGACAAAGCCGCTCCTAATCCTGATATAAAACCGGAAAGCCGTCCTTTGTTGAGTGTTCGCTGAATAACAAGTACACCAATTGGACCCAGTGGAATAGATGCCGAAATCCCTATTATTATACCATCAATTATATAGCTCCAATTCATTTATCAAAAATTAATCACTCTGCATAGTTAAACTCCAAATCTACTCGAAAGAGTTCAAATCCAAGTATGCATTAAGTTAGGCAAAAAGTTCCGCAAAATTATAAAAACCTTTCCACAAAACGTCCTTGCTTTTAATTTAATAATTTATGAAGCCTATTTTATCTTAAACACTTGAATATTAAGATATATAAATTTAAATTAGGTGAGTTAACGTAAATTTAACATTCGTTTAACCTTAATTATATCTTTGAGTTACCCCTACTAAGTATGTTTGCGCTGCGAAAAAGATTATTAAAAACAAGTTTTGATGGAAAATATCTATTTAATTTTGGTAGTTGTGCTATTTGCACTCGCCTTCTCTGATCTTATTGTGGGCGTTAGTAACGACGCTGTTAACTTTTTAAATTCAGCCATTGGGGCGAAAGCCGCTCCGTACAAAATCATTATGATTGTGGCTGCCTTAGGAATTCTTTTTGGTGCTACCTTTTCCAGCGGAATGATGGAAGTAGCTCGTAAAGGAATCTTTAATCCTCAATTTTTCTTTTTTGATGAGATCATGATCATTTTCCTTGCAGTGATGATTACCGATGTCATTCTTCTGGATTTATTTAACACATTTGGAATGCCAACTTCCACAACTGTTTCAATCGTATTTGAAATGCTTGGAGCAGCAGTTGCCGTTTCTCTTATTAAAGTTAGCAACGACTCAAGCATGGCTTTGAGCCAATATATCAATACAGCTAAGGCACTGGCCATTATTTCCGGCATACTGTTATCGGTTGTAATTTCGTTCTCAGTTGGTGCAATCGTGCAATATCTAACCCGATTGATGTTTTCCTTTGATTACACCAAACGCTTAAAATATTTTGGAGCTTTATGGGGTGGCCTGGCAATTACCGCCATCACCTATTTTATTTTAATAAAAGGAGCTAAAGGTGCATCCTTTATGGATCCTTCAACAAAGGACTGGATTAAATCAAATGGCTTTACAATCATTTTAATTAGTCTTGCCGGATGGACCATTCTATTGCAGATTTTAAAACTGATTTTCAAAATAGATATCCTTAAAATAATTGTTCTTGCAGGTACCTTTGCTTTAGCCATGGCCTTTGCCGGTAATGACCTGGTTAACTTTATAGGTGTACCGTTGGCGGGATTTGAGTCATTTAAAATATTCTCAGCCTCTAATTTAGGAGCGGGTGAAGTTGGTATGGGTGCCTTGGCCGGAAAAGTTAGTACACCAACTTATATGCTAATTATTGCGGGTGCGGTTATGGTTATTACACTTTGGACATCAAAAAAGGCAAAAGCTGTAGTTAAAACCTCTTTAGACCTAAGTCGCCAACAAGAAGGTGATGAACGTTTTGGATCATCTATGCTTGCTCGTTCAATAGTCCGCTCGGCAGTAAATGCGTCAAACACGATGCGTGAAACTATGCCTTCGGCACTTGTTAATACTTTAGATAAACAATTCGATTCAAAAAATTACGAAGAACGCAGAAAAGAATTAGGTAGCGAAGCTCCTGCTTTCGATATGCTAAGAGCATCTGTAAACCTTGTAGTTGCCAGTATTCTGATATCCATTGCGACTAACATGAAATTACCTCTATCAACGACATATGTTACTTTCATGGTTGCCATGGGTAGCTCATTGGCTGACCGTGCTTGGGGTAGAGAAAGTGCTGTATATCGTATTACCGGAGTTCTTTCGGTAATTGGAGGCTGGTTCTTCACCGCTTTATCGGCATTTACAGTTGCTTTTATTATGGCCTTGTTAATCTCTTTACTTGGCTTATGGGTTATCGCAGTTTTAGTGGCAATAGCCATATACACTATCTTCAGAACACACCTCATTCACAAGAAGAACGAGGCAAATGAAACCGAAGTAGGAGATTTTGAGATTGAAGAAGTTAATGGTGAAATACTTGCAGAAAAAGTTCTTGAAAAGTGCAAATTAAGCGTTACCGATATCTTAACGAAAGTATCAAAAATCTATGTGCAAGCAGTTCAGGATTTTGAAAACGAAGATCGAAAAAGCTTAAAAGAGATTAATAAAACAGTTAGAAATATCAATAAAAAAACCAAGAAGCTTAAAAACAACGTTTATCCTACGGTAATCAAGCTTCAGGAACAATCTATCGATTCAAGTCTATATTACGTACAGGTTATTGATTATTTACGTGAAACTGCACAT
Organism: uncultured Carboxylicivirga sp.; assembly: GCA_947503525.1. GTDB lineage: Bacteria > Bacteroidota > Bacteroidia > Bacteroidales > Marinilabiliaceae > Carboxylicivirga. Next base: position 24,004 of record CANNEA010000005.1, read on the forward strand.
TGTTTATCATTTATAACTGAGCCTTGTTATGATCATCTTGACAATAACCATAAAGTATTTAAGCCGGAACAGTTTGAGGACTTAAACAAGCTGAAAGTGTCTGTTCAAGATTTTATGGATAAAACCGTTAAGCTAATTAACAAGGGGAATTTCGATCAATTAAATGATTTAATGGAATTACAATCTTCAATCATAGATAATATTCGAGACTTCCGTAAAGCGCAGTTAAAGCGTATTAAGAATGAAAAGGCAGGAACTAAAGTTAGTTTGCTATACTTAAACATTCTACACGAAACACAGAACTTACTACTACATCTTGTTAATCTTACAAAAGCACAACGTGATTTTGTTGATTATCAAAAAAAATAAATACTTATCCAAGGGAAGAAAATGCCACACACATTTTCTTCCTTTTTTCGTAACAATCAAAGACTTATAATTCTTATCAGGAAAATTGAATAAATTGCGTACAGGTAATTTGTTCATTAGTGGAAAAAAAGGAAAAATGACTAGACAAATTTTTATTGTAGCCATATTGGCTTCAGCACTTCAATTGGCGAATGCCCAGGAAGTAGAACAACAAACTACAAACCCAACCACCACTACTGTTTCAAAAGCAAAAGATTGGTTTGAAAAGGTGAAAATAAGTGGTTATATGCAGCTGCGTAATAACGACATTTACAAAACCAATCCCGACATGGAAAACCCCCAGGGAGATCGAACCTACGGTGGGTATGATGGTTTTTCTTTACGTCGTATGCGTATGAAAATTAGCGGTCAAATTCATCCTCGCATGTATTTTTATTTTCAAGCTGACTTTGCTGCTGATGGCAAAAACCTGGGACAATTAAGAGATGCCTATTTCGACTATTTCCTTGACAAGGAAGGTGAATGGAGAATGCGTGGTGGACAAAGTAAAATTCCTTTCGGATTCGAAAACTTACAGTCATCTCAAAATCGTTTAGCACTTGATAGAAATGATCCATTAAACAGTGCTGTAAAAGATGAACGTGATATGGGTATTGGTGTACATTATGCCCCTACTGTGATACGTAAGCGTTTTAGTGAACTTAAAAAATTAGGTCTTAAAGGTTCTGGAGATTATGGTATGGCTTACGTCATGTTTTATAATGGACAGAGAGGTAATAGCATTGTACCTGATGAGGATAAATTCCCCCATACTGCTCTACGCTTTTCATACCCAATGCAATTTGACAATGGGCAATTCCTTGAACTCGGTATCCAAGGGTATGCAGGTCAATACGTAACAACTACTGTTTCGGATGGTACCAGAATTCGACAGAAAGATGGCTCATACGAACAACAGCAAGATGAAAATGGAAATTTAATATATAGTTCTCCATATGATAGAAAATGGGTAGATCAACGTTTAGCGGCTAGTATTATCTATTATCCTCAACCATTTGGTTTCCAAGCTGAGTATAATTTTGGTAAAGGTCCGGAGTTTGGATACGATGCAGAAAACGAAATTGGTTCTATAGCTGTTGAAAACCTGCACGGCGGATATGCACAGATAATGTATCGAATTAAGGGTAAAAAACAAGAGCTTATTCCTTTTATAAAAGGGATGTATTACAAGGGTGGTAAAAAGTTTGAACTGGATGCAAGAAGCTATGATATGAAAGAGTTGGAAATAGGTTTTGAATGGCAACCTATTACAGCTTTTGAAGTTGTAGCCATTTACACCATTGCTGATCGTCGATATGAAGATCTGAGTAACCCTATTAATCGTCAAGCTGGACAATTATTAAGATTACAATTACAGGTCAATTACTAAGAATTGACTTAAAAAAGAAAGACCGACGGATTATTCCGTCGGTCTTTCTTTTTTCAACTAGAATATTATTCATCTTCGCGTAACAACTTTATTTTTACATCATCTCTTTCAAGAGTTACACTATTGGCGTCATAGCCTTTCACCTTCCATCTTCGATTAATTTCACGATGGTTTTCTGTTTGAAAGAAAAGGAATAGAAATAACTCCTCAACATCATCATCATCCACAAAAAGTTCATCGGAGAAATCAGGAACTTCTTTTTCCCAATCGTCATAATACACGATTTCAGTTGCAAAGTATAGTCCCCAAACTCCAGAAACTATTTTACTATTTGATAAATGAACTGATTTCGAGGAAATAAAGTTAAGGTTCAATTGACATAAGCTCGAATTCATCGCAGGATCTCCTTCAACAACGAAAATATTCCATTGTCCTTGGGTCAAGTGTTCGCTTAAAATATCTTTAGCTGAATACTGATCTGATTTAGTACAGCCAAATAATACTAGCAATAACACCCCCAAAATAGCCGTGTAATAATTACCAATTTTCATCTGAGTTAAATTTGTAATTGAATTTACAACGGCAACTTTAAGCTAGTATTAAAGAGATTTAAATTAGATATTAAGCTTACTAACCCACAATAATCATTTTCCCACTAATTTAACAAAACGCTATTTGTACTACAGAAAACAAAATTGAAATGGATACAAAAAAAGGCCGATAGAAATGATACCATCGGCCTTCTTAATGCTTTCAGAAATTATTCATTAGAATTGTTCCTTACCAAAGGTACTACCGGTTTTTTTCTTCTTACCATTAAGGTTTAAAGAATAATTTATACCTAACTCAACAATTGGTCCCTGACGACGATATTCAGTTTCTTGATAAAATATCTCAACCGAATCACTATTATAAGCTCTGGTATTTAATCCTTTATTATTCGAGGCCAGAATATCCAGTACGCGCAATGAGAAATCCCATCCTTTCATTTTTTTAGGCGAATAGCTCAATGCAGCATTGGCCATGTAAAACATTTCATCTCTCCCCTGGGCTGTAACTGTAGTCGATTTAACATCAAAATCGGTAGTAAACTTAAGCGTATTGGACATCATCCAATTTAAATTACCCTTTAAACTCCAGTTGGTGGAACTGTTGTTTTCCTGATAACCGAATACATTGCCATTAACATTATAGTGATATAATGAACCTCCTAAAAAGAACTTCAATTTATCGCTTGCCACAAAATTACCATTCAACTCCGCCCCTAAGGCAGTTGTATTACCAGCATTTGTGTAACTGCGAATTAATACCTTATTGTGATCTGGATCCAATTCTCCTATCTCACTATTCCGGTAAATTGTGTTGACTCTAAATACCGCATTATCGGTTCCTCTGAAAAAACCGGTTAATGTAATGTTCTGCTTGCCAATATAAGTGTCATATGATACTTCAACATTTGATAAGTATTCCGGCTGCAATGAAGGATCCCCAACCAAATAAACTTCATAATGACGACGATATAAGAATGGTGCCAGATTTTTAGTTGCCGGTCTGTTAATTCTTCTACTGGCCGCCAATATCAACTTATCCTCTTCAGCTAATTCATAACTCAAGTGTACAGTTGGAAACCAATCTAATTGTTGAGTTTTATAGGTGCCTTCGGTTTCACGATCGAAAATGGTAAAATAATCAGGATTAGCGATATCCATTTTCTGATCTGTATATTCAAGTCTAAGTCCGGCAATCATGGTCAATCTATTCCATTGAGCAGAATAGTCAACATATCCGGCATAAATGCCTCTTTGCAAATCAATGGCATTTTCTAAAGATTCATACGTGGCCCATTCGCCACTCTGTACGTTTAAAGTATCATATTGAAAATCATCCTTATGCGTTAAAAACTGAGGTTGAGCTCCAATACTTAGAGTATGTCCATTGTTTAATTCTTTCTCATAATCAATTGAGAAACGATACCCATTCAACGGAGCCTGATCAGACTGTTTAAAATGCCGCCTTTTACTTCCGATTTGCTGATCAGCATTATCAAAGTTATAATCTTCATTATCCAATTCCCGGCTTAATTCCGAGTATTCGTATAGAAATGAGAGTTTCAATGAACTGTTGTTATCAAACTTAGTAGCATAATCCAGATTGGTCGTATGAAAAACACCAAAACGATCGTCGGTATTGGGGTTATACACGTATTCATTTTCAGGATCTATCCCTGAAATAGGCTCTTTATTTTTATCCCCGTAAAAGTTATTGTACACATAAAAAGCTGATCGTCCTTCGGTACGGTTACCATAGTAATAGGAAGCCGCAATAGAACTTTTATCATTGATATTATAATCAATACCTGCGTTGGCCGAATAATTTATAAACCACTCAGGACGTTCACCACTGGCCACCATATGGTAAAAGGAGCCATCCTCTTGTAAGATGCGAGCATCACCTGTACGCATTCCATTCACATTGCGTCGGTTATAGCTTGCTCCTCCATAAAGTGTTAAATCATCCTCATGATAAATCATTGAAATACCCGCGCCATATCGATTGTCATTCTGTTTAAATCCACTTATCGGATCTGTTAAATTACCCCAAGGTGCTCCACCTATCAATCCATTAGCTGCAATAGATAATCCTTTTAATCCAGTTTTCTTTGTTGTAATATTAATAATCCCTCCTTTCCCTTGCGCATCATATTTGGCAGTAGGTACTGTTATCACATCAATGGATTCAATGGATTCACCCTGAATTTGCCCAAGTAAAACTGAAGCTTCCATTTGAGTTGGTTTGCCGTTCAAGTAAACCATAAAATCAGTTGTTCCTCTTACTGATACAATTCCATCAGGATCAACTGAAACAGAAGGTAACTTATTAAGTACATCTACTGCATTACCACCTTTGGCAGTTGCGAAATCCACAGTTCTATATGTTTTTCTGTCAATCGCTGATGAAGAGGCTTTAACCAAAGCTTTTACTTCTACATCACCTAAACTTACTGAAGAAGGATATAGTGAAATCGAGTTTAAATTATTTATTCTTTTTTCTTTGGTTAATACTATATTAGAAAGCGTATCCGTCTGATATCCCAGAAATGAAACAACAATGCGGTAATTACCATATTGTACTTTGTCAATCTTGAATTTTCCATTATCATCGCTAACTGAACCTCCTATAATATTCTCTCCATCTAATAAAGTGACATTAGCAAAAGGGATCATCTCACTGTTCTGACCATCCAAAATTATTCCTTTTATAATGCCATTCTGCGCATGTGTTGTACACAGGATCAATAATCCTGTTATAACACTCAATAAAAATTTCTTATTCATTGTTTAAGTTGTGTAAAAAAATCTTTGCCAAAAGTACAACATCAAGCTATAGCTTTATTGTACAATTTGTTCATATTATGGTATATTTTGTATTAAACCTAAAATCGTTTTCTAAACTCTAAAGGTGTCAACTTAGTTTTGGATTTAAAAAATTTCACAAAATGCGACGAATCGGTAAACTCAAGTTCAAAGGCAATTTCAGAAATTGAATTAGAAGTATATCGTAATAACCGTTTGCTTTCCTTTACCAATCGTTCACTTATAATTGAACTGCTTGGTCTACCCAATTCTAGTTTACAAAGCCCGCTTAACTTGCGATTAGTAACATTAAGATGATTGGCATAAAACGAAAGTTCCTTATGTACTTTGTAATATTTATCGACTAAAAGTTTAAATTTATTTACTACAACATTTTCGTTACTTAGCTCTTTATGTCCGATTTGAACCAAATCTATTATACGATATATGATGATATTAAGATAGGCCTTTAATATCAGTTCATTTGTTTTTTCATTACTAAACTCTTGAAAAAGATGGTCAAATTCCTTAACCAATTGATGTATTCCATTCTTTAAACGAATTGTTATTGGAACCTTAGAAAGTAAAGGTCGAGTTTCACTGAATTCATCCAAGAATTCGTCCTTAAAGATTAAAACAAATCCCTTAGGAATTTGAGTAAAATCCCAGCAATGAACCTGATCCGGTTGAAGATAAAAAAGTGTAGGCGGATTAACCTCATAGTCGTTATCATCAATGGTATGTACTCCAGCTCCCTCACTTAACACAATTATTTCATGGTAACCGGAATGTTTATGAGGTTTGGTTGGTTTAATAAGCTCCTTTCTTCTGCTAATCTTACATAACGGTTCTTTATTAATTATATTCTTCTTAATCTTTTCCACTTCTTAATTTAATATATAGATATGTTTGAAACTCCCTTTTCAAACTAGTCATTAATCATTCAATATAAATTAAGCTGAGAACGGAGTATTTACTAATTCATGCAAATATAATAAGGTAAATGTGTACTTAATTAACAAATAGCCATCAATTACTAGTACATTTTCGTTAAATGAAGGAATTATTGAACGCATTTTACTTAAAAAAAGTCAAAAAGGCCATTTCCGCACAACCATTAATTCTTTGCAATCGTACATAATAGCAATGTTCAGCTAAAAGAAATAGAGAAAACATGACAAAAATCCCCATATGTTGGTATTGGAGGTATTAAAGAAAAAATTCACCTTTGTATCGTGATAAAAGAGTATCAGTCATACCAGAATATATTAAAGCGCGTTAGTTTCGTGCTGGTTCTTGCATTTATCCTGCAAGTGACTAATAATGCACTCTTCTTTCACAGCCACATCACGGAGGGCGGAAAAACTTTTAGTCATGCACATCCGAACTGTGGTAATAATCATTCTCATTCAGATTTTCAATTCGGCTTTTTTGAACAGTTACAATTACTTTCATTGCAAAGTAATTCAAATTTAATTCAAGAATGCTATCCTCAGTACGTTATAAGTTATTTTGAGTATAGGAATGACGACTCTACTTCTTATGTTTCTCATTCCAATAAAGATCGTGCTCCTCCAATAGTGTGACGAAAGTGGCTTAGCCATCATAAATTCACTTTTGGGAACCTTACATCCCAAGCACTATCATACATCATTATCATTTAAGAATAGAAATGAGTACAAAACACCTTAATGCCCTTATAGTGGCTATTATTAGCCTTTTTAGTTTTCAAAATATAATTGCTCAGGCAGCACCTCCTGAACCAATTTGTAGTTTAAAAGGAATGGTAACTGCCGAAGGCGAACCTCTGCCTTTTGCAACTGTAAGCATTGCCAATACAACCTTAGGATCGGCATCTGATCTTGATGGTCAATTCGAATTTGGTCATATTCCTGATGGAGAGTTTATTGTTAAAGCCCAGGCGATGGGATATAAACCCGTTGAGAAAATAGTCATATTCAAAAATGGTCAATTGCAGGAAATTGAATTCAATCTTGAAACCGACGTTCTGGGATTGGAACAGGTGGTTGTTACTGCTGATCGTAACGAAAGAAAAAGAACGGAAGCATCTGTTATCGTGAATACACTTACTCCTCGCCTTCTGGAAAATACACAGTCCGTATCGGTAGGTGAAGGACTGAACTATATACCTGGCTTACGTCTTGAAAACAACTGTCAAAATTGTGGTTTCACGCAAGTACGTATGAATGGAATGGATGGTGCTCATTCTCAAGTACTGATAAATAATCGTGCCATATTCAGTAATCTTGCCGGTGTTTATGGCCTTGAACTTATACCTGCAAGTATGATTGATAGAATTGAAGTCGTACGCGGAGGAGGTTCAGCTTTGTATGGCAGTAATGCCGTTGCTGGTACCATTAATCTGATTACCAAGGATCCCATGTCAAATGCTTATGATATAAGTACACAATACAGTTCTGTAGGAACAGGAACTGATGGTACTGCGGCAGGCGATTACACATTAAACATGAGTACAACCTTAGTGAGTGAGGATAAGAAAACAGGTTTGGCATTATTTGGCTTTTACCGTGATAAAGATCCCTATGATGCTAATGGTGATGGATTTTCAGAGATTGCTCAAATCCAAAATTTAACCTTGGGTGGACGTATTAATCACAGAATTGATTACCGCAATAAAATAACTCTTGATTTTATAAGAGTAAATGAAGAACGTCGTGGAGGAAATAAATTTGACTCTCCTAATCATCAAGCCGATATATCGGAAGCCGTTGATCACAAAATCACCACCGTTGCATTAACCTATGAGCGTTTTGTTGGAACCGGAAGTTTATGGTCGGTTTATGGGTCTACTCAAAATGTTGATCGTGCATCCTATTATGGTGCCAATCAAAGCTTACAAGATTACGGACAAACAGATGGCTTAACTTATAACATTGGAACTCAATATAAATCGGACTTTGCAAATAGTTCATTGGTGACCGGTATCGAAATGGTTAACGATGTATTGGAAGATAAAAAACTTGGTTATCCTGATTTTAATAGTACTCCAATAACAGATGATGAAGGTAATACCATTGGTTTTGAAGATCACGTTCCGAATACTACCATTACCGACCAAAAGAAAAGTGTTATGGGTCTGTTTGCACAGTACGATCACAGATTCGGTCCGGTTAAAGCCTCTGTTGGAGCTAGATTTGATCATTATAACATCACTGATCTGGATCATAAAGAAGGAAATAATAGTGGTAATGTACTGAGTCCGCGTGTAAACTTACTTTGGGACATAATGCCATCTTTGCAGTGGCGTGTGAGTTATTCTCAGGGTTATCGTGCCCCTCAGGTATTTGATGAAGATTTACATATTGAAACCTCAGGATCGCGAAAAGTAATACATGTTAATGATCCTAATCTGAAACAAGAAACCAGTCATAGTTATATGACATCCTTTGATTACAATACAAAAGCTGGTGATTGGACCCTAGGCTTTTTGGCAGAAGGATTTTATACCAACCTTCAGGATGCATTTGCATCTACTCCTGAATTTGATCCTTCAACAGGAGTTACTACTTATATCAGAGCTAATGCTGATAACGGAGCTAAGGTATCCGGTGTTAATCTTGAAGCAACTGCTTCTCCTAATAACAACATTTATCTTAAAGCAGGATATACCTTTCAGAATAGTGTATATGGGGATGCTCAGGAGTTAGGCGAAAAAGATTTCTTAAGAACACCTAATGATTATGGATTCTTTTCTGTTGATTTTGATATTGTTCCAAAGTTGTGTTTGATTGCTACAGGTACATATACCGGTAAAATGAAAATTGCATATTACGGAAATAATTTCCTTCCAAGCGATAATATTATTGAAGATGAGGAAGGTGTTCAGGGAACGATTAGAACAACACCTACTTTCTTTGATTTAGGCGTAAAAGCAGAATATGATTTTAAATTAGCAGGATTACCTTTTAAAGTTTTTGGTGGTGTTAAAAACATATTTAATTCATATCAAAATGATTTTGATTATGGAATTGATAGAGATCCTGCATATATATATGGACCAACTAATCCACGAACTATTTATGCCGGAATTAAGTTGAGTAATATATTCTAGAAAAATAAACGAAGTAAAAATAATTAAGCCAAAATCTATATTTATATGAATTTTGGCTTTTTTGTTGTTCATCTTTAAATAGGATAGCGCTATTCTAAAAACTATCTAAAGGCAAATCACTCCCACAGCTCCGAATTATTAAACATGGCATTAATGTTTCTGGGTATGCAATCCAAATTCTCTTTTGAATGATAAAACTTCAATTTGTCTTTCAATTCAGGAGAATACCCATCATAATTCCAACCTTGTAGTATGGTACTGGTTTCCGTATTGGTAAATTCAATGCTCTCCATTTTTTGCTGAAGTGTACTTTGGTTAACAGGACAATATTCCTGGCATTTAAAACACTCGATAATACGATGATGCGCTGAAGAAGGTATCCAATCAGGAAATTCAGCACAACCGGTGTTATTTACATTGGACAAACATTTTTCATTATTAATTAAAAAACGCTCAGGCAGAATTGCATGTGTAGGACAATTTTGCAGGCACTTATCACACGATTCACAAATTGACATCATTTTCATCTCATGCCACTGCATATCCTTTGGTGGGATATCAGAAAAATAACCAGATATTAAAATAAAACTACCCCATTTTTTATCATAGACCACATTGTTTCTTCCAAACTCACAGAGTCCAGCGCTAACTGCCATACGTTTTAATGGTAACCACGATTGATAGTCTAAATGATATCCTTTAGTTTCAAAAAGCCGGGTAAGAATTTCATGCATTGGTGTAATAGCAAAACTATTATCCATTATACAACTTACTTTTTTATCATCTTGAATAAAAGTGCCTTTGGTTAATTTGAGTTGCCAAATGGCCAAAACAATCGACTGAACCTTATATTCTAAGCGTGGAATATTAAGAATATAGCTTTGTTTAACTATTCGTTTCTGAAGCGCATTTAATTGTTCATTTGCGGCGAACTGCTTAATGTCCTCTCTTAAATTAATTAGGCGAGAAATTGGAAGAACAGCCATTCGAACACCATGTGCTTTGGCTTCATGTATCGGATCAAACCTATCTACCATCTTTTTCTTTCCCAATAATAAAATAGATATACAAACTTAAAACGGCGGCAAACATGCACCACACGGAAATCATATACTTTAAATAAAAGACTTTTGCAATTATAAATAGCACCAACATCAGTATCCCTAAGTAATTTACCTGACGATAACTCGAAATGGTAAAAGGTATAGCTGCCGGAAGAAGATAAAAGATCCCACTCCACCAATTTGTACTTTTAAAGTGTCCAACCTGATAAAATATATGATGCTCATCAATTTGTGCAGACACATCATAAACCATTAAACGATAAGAGAGTAATAATAATAAGAAAACACCAAGAGAAAGGCAGATGCTAATTATTTTTTTTCTTGTTTTATTCTTCTCCATTCGAAGACATGAAAGGGGCACCCAGACGGGCCATATTAGCTGAGCAAATATAAGAAATCCAAATGTCGACAAAGGTTCTAAGAACTGATAGTGTTCGTTCTGTAATGCCAACCATAGCCAACCTTCAAAAAACTGCTGGATTCCAAATAGTATCGGAATCATAGCAAAAAAGGTTTGTTCCTTTTGCCTACTATTTTTAATAGCAACAATTCCTACAGTTGTTATCACCGCACTTGCCCCAAAGCTAACTTCGGCTGAAAAACACATATATTATCTGAATTAGGTTCGAAACCTAAGATACTTAAGTCATGTTATAATCGCAAATTCTACTACACAACATGAAAAGTCATGAAATTCCGCATTTGATAAACTTTGCTTGAAATGAAAACTTCTAAATGAAAGGACTTACGGTTATCGCAAGTAAACCAATAAAGGGCTTAAAAAAATTCAGATGAAATAAATACCACCAAATCCCCTTCCTGAAAATAGTTTTGGGTGTTGAATTTTTGAAAGGATTTCGAACTGAAAAACTGTAATCACATGATAACCTAGACATTTACCAATCGGAAATATAGCGTAAAAACCAGGATTTAATCAGCGATGCATGTTTTCAAGGATGGAGTTTAGTCATCAACGTTCAATAATAATGTCCTAGATTATTGGCAAAGTGAATGTTGTGTATTACTATCTGATTAAACCGTTTATAATCTCACACTTCCATCTTTCATTTTTTAAGCCCTAAAAAATAATAGGTATAACTCTATAGGTTAATAACAGAAATCGTATTTCGTAACACAAAAAAACAGACTATTTAAAAAAATGATGATGAAAGAACGAAATGAGATGACTAATAGCCTATATTTATAGATTAAAACATTTTTAACATATATTTACTATTGATATAATATAGTATGCACCCTACCTTTTCTTCAGGAGACCAATACATTTGTTCATGTATTAACTCAGCCATAAGCTACCGCGCTTTCAATTAAAAGGATAAGATTGAAATAAATAATGTTCCTTTGCTTATGCCTTATTTGTAAGTATATAGTTATTCATTAATTCAATCGATTTTTTAACACCATCAACGGCTCTTACCTGCGACTGTAGTTTTTTTGCATTCTCTCGGTATTGCTTTCCGGAAACCTTTCTAACAGCATTAATGATTGTTCTTTGTGAAACCGAATATATGGGAATTCTAATCGCCATCCCTGCTTTTGCGATTCCGTCAATATTGGCTTGCTGTTCAGCCTGAAATCCAATTCCAACAACAGGAGTTCCTGACCAAACCGCTGTTTGAATAGTGCCTTGTCCCCCATGAGTAAGTGCTATATCAGCCATTTCATTGACCAAATGCGCAGGTAAAAAACGGGTAGCAAAAAAGTGATCTGTGTTGGGCCCTAATTCTTCAGGATCCAGAATGGTAGTTGTAGAACAGACAATATTAAATCCTTTTTCCTTTTTTAGAACCTCAATGATTAACTTTAATGTTTCAGGAAAACCAGAACTACCCAATGAACAAAAGATATTTAATCCAGGCTGATTAAAAACGGCTTTCACTTCTTTGGGAACGGCTTTATTTATCATTGCAAAAATTGGCCCTGTATAATGATAACCATCCGTCAAATCTTCTTCGGCCAATCCGCTTAAAATTGGAAGATCAGGCAAAAGTGTAATGTCACCACGTACCAGGTCTACAATATTGTAAATAGGCTTTAAACCAAAATGCTTGCGTGCTTCGTTAAAACTTGTAAGTGATGCCTTTGCAGAGTCCTTCAAAAGTACCCTTTTCATTATTTTTCGTTTAATGAAATCCGGAATTATATGCCTCATCAAAAAACTATTCTCCATAGTATTCGGCATATTGTACATCTCTTTATGAATAAATGCTGGACAATTAACTGTAGGTACCTGAGTAACCATTGGTAACCTGGCATAGGGCACCGAAATCATACAGCTCAGATTTAAACCAGCATAAACACCATCGGGTTGGTATTCATCCAATGCCTCTAAATCGGCTTCAGCCATAGCAATCCATTGCGCTGCAGATACAGGAAGTGGAGTACCAACCTTAACCTTGTATCGGTTGATATCCATAATGATTTGATGTTGTTCCCATGTCAGCTCCGGGCTGAGGTTTTCATCGTCAATACCAGCCTCTGCTATCAAATTATTATGCACACCTCCGTGATTAAAGAACTTAACCTGAGAACCAGTATCCATCATACCTTTGGCCGTTTCAAGAGCCCTGGTAAAATCTCCTAAATTATGACCATATGAGAAAAACGCCCAACGTAATTTTGAATTTTTCATAGATAGATTTGCTTTTAATCCATCTACTAAGGAATAGGGCTATAAGATTGTTCACCCCTTTTATCTATTAGACATTTTGCATCAGATAATACTAATCTATAAATTTCAATTCACATAATTAAACAAAGCATTCAAGGTAAATACCTCTACTCGTTTGTTAAAACTGGATTTAGAAATGTTGAGCATTGCCGCAGCAACCTCCGCCCCTTTTATTCCTTTGTATTTTTTGAGCCCGGGAAAGACTTTAATTACAAACGGAAGTAGCTTAGCACTCACTTGTTCCATAGTTCTCTTTTTCTCTCTGGATCCCAATAAGAGGCTAGGCTGAATTATTCGAATGGACTCAAAAGAAAACTGACTCACCGCCACTTCCAGTTCTCCTTTAATTCGTGGGTAAAAAAATGATGAACCGGCATTGGCACCGGCTGATGAAACCAGAAAGTATTCTTTCACTCCATTTTCAGCTGCTAACTTTGCAAAATCACACTGATAGGTATAATCAACTTTATACTGTTTTGCTTTACTACCAGCTTGCTTTAAAGTGGTACCCAGGCACGAAAACAATACATCTCCCTTTATATGACCTTTTGCCTTATCTAATGCATTAAAGTCAATAATGTATTCCTGAAGTTTAGGATGTGTAATTTCAGAACTTCTTCTAACAAATATTTTGATTGATGAAAAGGAATCGTCATTTAGAATTTGATTTAGTAGCTGTCCACCAACTAAACCAGTTGCACCAATAATTAAAGCTGTTTTTCCCATTTTCCTATTCAATTAACTTAAGAATGTCATTTTCGATTTTCATTGGCTTTGTAGTGGGAGCATAACGTTTATACGGCTTGCCTTCCGAAGTGATTAGAAATTTAGTAAAGTTCCATTTGATCTTTTTACCAAGGGTGCCTGGCAAGGCTTCTTTTAACAGTTTAAATATAGGATTAGTATTTTCTCCATTAACATCTACTTTCTCAGTCAATTGAAAAGTAACACCATAATTCAGCTTACATGCCTCAACTAAAGTTTCATTGGTCTCAGGCTCCTGATTTAAAAACTGATTACACGGAAAACCCAAAACAACTAAGCCTCTATCTTTATATTTCTGATGAATTTGCTCCAATTCTTCGAATTGAGGGCTCAAACCACATTTAGTAGCTGTATTAACTATTAGTATCGTTTTGTCTTTGAAACTATTCATTGGAATAACTTTCCCGTTTGGCGCCTTTGTTTCCAGATCATATATTTTCATATCAGTAGTATTAATGATTTATTTTACCTCTTGCATTGTCCTAATTTGCTTTAGTAATATCTTCTTCGGTGTTAAAGGAATACCTGCCATCATCATTTTTTGCATGGTGCTAACACCTGTAATTACATCTAGTTTCCCTTTCAACATTCCCTGATAACCATCTTCTGCAACACCTCGAGCTGAAAAGGTATTTTGAAACATGGGGGTCTTATCCATGCCTGATGTTCGTCCAAATTCCGTTTCCGTTGCTCCGGGCAGTAAGGCTGTTACAGTAATATCTGTATCATAAAGCTCTTCGGCTAAAGCATTACTAAAAGATGTGACGTAAGCCTTAGTTGCAAAATAAACAGCTTGCAAAGGGCCAGCCATCAAGCTTGCTGTAGATGAAACATTTAATACACGTCCCTTGTTTCGGGCTACAAAATCAGGTAAAAACAAACGAGTTAAGGAAGTCAAAGCAATAATATTTAGATTAATCATCGCCAAATCCTGAGTCCAATCTCTTTCATGAAATTTACCCAGGCCACCAAAGCCCGCATTATTAATGAGATAATTAATACTTATTCCTTCTTCTTCTAATTCATTATAAATCTCCTGGGGTGCAGCAGCCAAGCTTAAGTCTTTAACTATTAATTTCACCTTCACACTATATTGCTGCTCCAATTCAATTTTCAACAATTCTAATTTATCACCACTTCGGGCAACCAAAACTAAATCGCCTTGTTTAGCGGCATGAATCCTAGCAAATTCCTTCCCTATTCCGGATGATGCCCCTGTAATTAACGCTACATTTTTCATTTCAATATCTTTTAAGTTTTAACTGAAACAAAAGTACTTGGTTCATTTATGTAAGCATAAATACAAATTACGGATAGTTGTATACTTATTACTTTATCCCAAATAATATGGTAAGAAGGCCTTATAAAACAACATCAGGAGTAAAAATTAATTTACTCCTGATTCAGAACCGTAACTTAGTTACTATTTATTTTCTATTATGCAGAATTTAAAAACACCATCCAACGCGCACTCCCATGGTTAAAGCCATAGGAAATTCATCCACTCCTCCAATAAATGCCTTATGCATTCCAAATGAATCTTCATCATTTCCAAATGCATAGCCTACTCCCAGAAATGTATCAATCACAAAGCCATTGTCAATTACCCATTGCTTACCAAAGTTCAATAAAATGGCAAACATTAAATTATCTTTTCTCTCAGCCTGGTACGAGGTATTATAATAAGATGAACTGGAATATGCTGTGTAGTACTGGTCTGTGTCGTAGCTATATGAAGAAAAAGCTAACTCTGGTCGAATATATGCACCCTTGAGTATATGGGCATAGCGCTGACCACGCAAATAATAATCAGGACTTTTAATAAACTTATAGCCCAATTTCATAAAAACTCCTTTTTCATTTCTATCATCAAAATCACTACCCCACCCAATAATACCCAGGGTACCTTCAATACTCTGACCAGGCTTTATACTTCTTTCATAGTTGAAATTGAAGCTATTAAATAAAGGGGATAAAAAGTTGACTTTAAAGACATTTTTATGATTTGCAGCGTAATTCTCAGGGTCTTTTAGGGCTACACTGAAATTCATTATTTTTCCATTTGCCAAAATAATTTGAGAAACATTGGCTTTATCAATACCAAATAAAATGGTTTCACTCAATTCAGGATTGCTGTATTTTATTTCTAAATCACCAATTTCTTTTATCAGACAAGAAATAGTGTCATTATTGGTTTTGATTAATTTATCTTGAGCAATACTTGTTGCAGTAATAAAGAACAAGCATAATAGGCCGAGACCTAATCGGATAGAATAATTCATAAATTTTAAGTTAAGTTGGTTAAATTGACTTCTCACTAATAAAGACATTTCAAACCATTCCAACACGTATAAATAAGTTCTGAAGCTTTTCTAAATCAACCTGACGATTAAAGGAATAAGTTGAGAATTTTTGCTCAGCCTCAACAAAACATGCCTTCGCAAAATTCAGATTATGAATAGCTTCATCGTCCTTTTCCATGCCAAGACACAACTCTCCACTGACCATAAAATATCTTCCCAGAGTATCTAAATAATCTGAAGTAATGGTTTTATTTTGTAAGCTGGATTTAAACTCATCAAAAGTCATTTTTAAGAATTCATCATAAGCACATCCGACAACTTTGTTGGATTTTTTTGTAAAAACATCATAGGCTACATTAAACTTTTTCTCCTGTTTTAAGTTGAGTAGTATAGCAATAAATTTAGCTATCTCTTCAATTATTCGAAGTATATAATCGCGTTGAAATGACATAATTATGCTTGGATTAATCCTTTATTTGTGTAAATTTAATTAATTAAGTTTAATTGAATTTGTAAGTACACAATAAAATCAAACATATAACCTTAAATGAACAATTATGAACAGGAATTTTTTAATGAAGGCAACTAAGTCTACGCCCTATTTAAATCTTGATCCTTCGTCTGGTTTAATTACAATAAAGGGCAAAATGACTCCCGAAAATTCTCAACAGCTTTTTCAACCAATTATGGAATGGCTGGATGAATACATTATGAATCCATCTTTACGTACCCAACTAAATATTCATCTTGACTATTTTAACACGAGTTCTTCTAAATTCCTTCTTGATATTTTCAGAAGACTTGAAAAGGTTAATAGAAACGATAGTGACGTCAGTATCAATTGGATATGTGAAAAAGATGATTTCGATATGATCGAGGCTGGGGAAGACTACCAATCTATCACAACATTACCCTTTAGCATTGTAGAATCTGAAGAACCTTCGTAGGTTATGCCGGACAAGCTAATTGGTCGTTCTATTTACCTCTTTAATTACCAATAAGCTTAACAATTCATCACCGTCATTAACCCATGATCGTTGGAGATTACTTTTTACATCCAACACATCACCTTCGGATGCTGAATACGATTTACTATCGATAATTATTTTTCCTGAACCACTTACAACATAGAATGTAACATGGATGGGTAAGCTATGGGCTGATATCATCCCTCCTGCTTCTAATTCTAATTGAACCAATTCACGCTGATTAACTTCGGTCAGTTTATACCCTTTCGCCTTATCGGTATCCAGAACGGTTTGTTTGTTACTATATGGATAAATCATAATATTAAACTTTAAAATAACGCGGCTTTTATCTTATCTATTCGTTTGGCTTCTACTTTTAGTTGCTTCATATGTCCATAATTGGTGGCAAAATATAAGATTGGACTATACAAATTTCCTGATAATCTTTTTATTACCGAAGATATACTATAAAAATCCTTTCTGGCCTTTACTTTCCCAATTTGAAGTTCAAATGGTGTCATATTTTTAGGTTTAAACACCACCGTATTATGATCATAATACTTCCAATCAGTGGTAATCAGTCGGCCTTCCTTTTTCATATCTTCATAGGTTTTTGTGCCGGGATAAGGCGTTAAAACATTAAAGGAAACCGTACTTACTTTATTACGCTTGAGGAATTGAACAGTCTCATTGAAGGTTTTCAAATTATCATTATCGAAACCAAAGACCATGGAAGCATGAATAAGAATACCCATCTTTTTAATGGTTTTAAATGCCTTTTCAAGGTCCTCGATGTCTTTTATCGCTTTCCTCATAGTAAGTAGCTGATCCAGTGATACGCTTTCAATTCCGAAAAACAATATTTTGCATCCGCTATCCGATGCCAGTTGAATTAGTTCATCATCAGCCACTAACAATGATACCGAAGCCTGCCCAACCCAGTGGATATTTAAAGGTTTGATGGCCTTAAAAAGTTTTTTTGCATACTCTGGATGACCAATAATATTATCATCAAGGAAAATATAGTTTTTGGCACCCGATTCCTTAATGTCCCTTACAATGTTTTCAATCGGGACATGCCTTATTTTTTTCCCAAACAAATTAGTCACACAACAAAAGTCGCAACTATACGGACAGCCTTTGGTCGTCATCAATGGAATAAGTTTGAAAAGACGCCTTTTAATAATATTGGTAAAATCTTTACTTACGTATTTCCCTAAATCCGGGACAGGATCATGATATCTACGTTTTAACCTATTCGCTTGAAAGTCCTGAATTAAATGTTCCCATACTCCCTCTGCTTCACCAATAACAACACAATCTGCATGTTCTGCCGCTTCTTCAGGCAATATGGTAGGATGCACACCACCAAGAATAACTGTTTTTCCCCTACTCTTAAATGCCTTACATAATTCGTAGGCACGTGGTGCATTTGCCGTCAGACAACTTATCCCAACTAAATCACAATCATGATCCAAATTAACATCATCAACCTCTTCCTCTACAACTTCCACTTCAATTCCTTTAGGTGTTAATCCTTGCAGAATATAAAGAGCAAGCTGTGGAAGCATTAATCCTTTATTCGTTCTTTTTTCAGCATCAATTGTCGGTGAGATAAGAAGTATCTTCATAATTGACCTTATTTTATCCTTTTTGGTAATGTACAACAATATCTGTGCTTATATCTTATAAAGTAGACATTATATCATTAATGAACGAAATGCTGAATGACTAATGTTAGTTAATAATTAAAGGTAAAAGTGTATTTTGCACTTCAAATAATTACCAGAATAATCAATTAGAGTTATGAGTAGATTGTTTTCTTTCCTTTTGGCATTGGTATGCACCATGCCATTCAGCCTTACGGCACAAAGCGTATTTGATCAGGTTAATGATCCGTATTTCGGTGAAAGCTGTACTTCCATAATGGTAAGTAAGGGCGCTTCCGTTGATGGTTCAGTTATTACCAGTCACACATGTGATGGTCGTTACCGAACATGGCTTACCGTAGATAAATGCCAGAGTTTTGATAATGACACAACGATGCCTGTGTATAAAGGACTATTAAAGACCGAAACTCCATGGGATATGCGAAAGGTGAAAGAAGTTGGCCAAATACCACAGGCTAAACAAACTTATTCATTTTTAAATACTGCTTACCCTTGTTTAAATGAAAAGCAGCTGGCAATGGGTGAAACTACCATAGTAGGTCCAAAAGAGTTGGTCAACGAAAATGGAATGTTTCTAATTGAAGAATTAGAGCGCCTGGCCCTTCAACGTTGCTCTACCGCGAGGGATGCGATTAAACTAATAGGTGAATTAATTGAAGAATATGGATATGGTGATTGGGGTGAATGTATAACCATCGCCGACAAAAAAGAGGTGTGGCAGTTGGAAATCTTTGGAGAAGGTCCTGATAACATTGGAGGTGTATGGGCAGCTCAACGCATTCCTGAAGGCCATGTTGGTGTATCAGCTAATATTTCACGTATTGGCATAATTGATCTTAAAGATAAAGATCATTTTATGGCGTCAAAGAATGTATTTAAAGTGGCTAAAGATCTTGATCGCTGGGATGGTAAAGAGCCATTTAAGTTTTGGAAGGCATATGGCCATGTTAAAAAACCGTTTAAAATTAGGGAGTTTTTTATACTGAATGCAATGGCGCCATCCTTAAACCTTGATTTTGAAGCTGACGAATTACCTTTCTCAGTAAAGCCTGATAAGAAAGTATCTGTTCAGGACGTAATGGCTCTTTATAGAGAAACCTATGAAGGTACTGAGTATGATATGACACAAAACATCAAGTCGGTTAAAAAGAAATACGATAAGGATCGCAAGGTAATCGGACAAGATACGATTACTTCACCCATTGCTCACCCATGGCCAACCGGGAACTTACGAAACACCTATAACTATTTAGATAGCACTACTATTGAATTTCAACGCACCGTAGCTGTATCTTGGTGTTCTTATTCTGAAATTATTCAATTGCGTGATTGGTTACCGGATGAAATTGGCGGAATTGCCTGGTTCTCATTTGATAATCCGGGACAAAGCCCAAGGGTACCGATCTATTCAGGGACAACTGAATTACCTGAAAGTTTTAACTTTTGCGGGCAAAAACGCTATCGTGAGGATGCAGCCATTTGGCAGTACAGAAAAGCGAATAAACTGGCTACATTAGCATGGCAGCTAACCAAGGAAGGTATGATGGACGAAGTTGCGTATTTTGAAGAAAAAGGCCAAAGAGAAACCAAGGAGTTGGAAGCACACATTGCGGGCTTACTTGAAGAAGGAAAGAAAGAAGAAGCTCAAAAACTCATCAATCATTATACTAAAGATTTTTCAGGTGCCGCTATGCTGCGCTGGAAAGAATTGGAAGAAAAGTATTGGGGTAAATTTGGACTAGGTTTTTAAACTTATCCAATAAAAAATTATAGGCGCAATGAGTTAATTCTTTTGCGCCTTTTTTTATCCATAACCTTGATGACTTTGATTAATCCTTTGATAATAAATGTGGTCCAAACACTTTAATTCCTATTGCACCAATTGGTGCCGTAACAACAATGCTTAAAACAGCTAAAGCCAAAATAATTTGTCCCGTTTCTAAACTTACGTTACCTAAGCGTCCCTCTCCTATCATTGTTAAAGGAACAGCACCAATTGCGGCTTGTACTGTTGCTTTGGGCCAGTAAGCAATTACACAGAAAATTCGCTCCCTGGTATTTAAATCAGACCCAAATAGGGAAACCCAGACGCCAATACTTCTGGCGGTTAATCCCAACAATAATATTAATAGTCCTATACCAACCAAAGTTCCATTAAGTTGGGAAATCTGAACTTCTGTACCGATATAAACAAATAATAGAATCTCGGCCAAAACCCAGACCTTGTTAAATTTGGCAGAAAGTCGATTTGCCAATTTATTATACTTTTCGAGTATCATAAAACCAATAGCCATTACCCCTAGTAATCCGGCTAATGGTATGATCTCTTTAATCATTTCCCACTCAGTAAACTCATAGAACACCACTGCCACAATCATAAAGATGATCACCTTTTTAGTATCTCTGATATGATATTTTTTAAAAAACCATACCAGTACAATGCCAATTAGCGCTCCAATTAAAGCCCCTAATATTATTCCTGAAGGCACACTCCAAAGCAAATAGCCATAATTTATAGATGTTCCAGCCGCCAATCCTACAAATACGCTAAATATGGTAATGGCAAAGACATCATCAACTGAAGCTCCCGCCAAAACAAGCGTGGGCACTTCCTTTTTCTTACCAAAACCTTTATCTTTTAATTCCAGCATAGCAGGCACAACTACAGCGGGCGAAACAGCCGCTATAATAAAACCAAGTAGTCCGCCTTCAATAAAGGTAAATCCGAGAAGATAATGCGCAATTAGCATAACCATCGTACCCTCCAGAACTCCAGGAATAAAACTCAAATTAATTGCAGGTCGACCAACTTTGTGTAAGGTCTTTTTATTTATACCTAGGCCAGCTCTAATCAATATCACAATCAGTGCAACTGTTTTAAATTCTTTGAGAATATGTGCAACTTCAGGATTCACCTGATTAAATACACTAGGTCCTAAAAGTATTCCGGCCGTTATCATACCCAATATTCCGGGCAATTTTAGTAATGAAAATAAGTAATTTAATAAAAGAGCGAGTAATATTATCAGCGCAAAATCAATTATCATAGTGCAATTATTAAAGCAATTTGAGTTCTTAAAGATAATTCAGTCAATCCCAATATTCAAACAGGGAAGAAAATAAGCGATATCCCTATTTCTTGGTATGGCCACATCATTCAAATTGCACTAAAAGTTGTATTTTTGTTTATCATGCTAGTTAGAGAAAATATATGAAGAAAAATATTGAGCAGGAAATTAATAATTTACGTCAACAACTGCACCAACATAATCACAAATATTACGTTCTTAATACCCCCAGTATTACTGATTTCGATTTTGATCAGTTGATGAATCAACTAATTGAATTAGAAACTAAATACCCTGAATATAATGATTCCAATAGTCCTAGTCAACGAGTTGGTAGTGATTTAAATAAGGAATTTGAGCAAGTTAAGCACCAGTATCCAATGCTTTCGCTAGGTAATACTTATTCTGAAGAAGAGATCCAGGATTTTTATAATCGAGTAAGTAAACAGCTGCCTGATGAGGATTTTGAAATAGTTTGCGAACTTAAATACGACGGAACTGCCATTGGCTTAAGTTATGAAAATGGTCAATTAATAAGAGGAGTTACACGTGGTGATGGCGTGCAGGGAGATGATGTCACAAATAATGTGAAAACCATTAAAAGTATTCCCTTACGTCTGGAAGGCAACTATCCTGAGCAGTTTGAAATTCGCGGTGAAATATTTTTACCACACAATGGATTTCAAAAATTAAATGCAGCACGAGAAGAAGCTGGAGAAACACCTTTTGCAAATCCCCGTAACGCTGCTTCCGGTTCCTTAAAAATGCAGAACAGCGCTCAGGTAGCCAAACGACCACTTGATTGTTTCTTATATTACATGCTTGGAGAAAATTTACCAAGCGAATACCATATTAAAAACCTTGACCAAGCCCGTACATGGGGATTTAAAATACCTTCTCATCTAAAACTATGTAAGTCTATTGAGGAAGTATTTGATTTTATTCGCCACTGGGATTCAGAGCGTCACAATCTGCCTTTTGATATAGATGGAATAGTACTTAAGGTAAACAGTTTGGATCAGCAACGACGCTTAGGGTTTACCGCAAAATCACCCCGATGGGCCATTTCATATAAATTTAAGGCTGAGCAAGGTTATACCAAATTAGAATCCGTAACCTTTCAGGTTGGGCGAACAGGCGCAGTTACACCTGTTGCCAATTTAGAGCCTGTATTCCTAGCCGGAACAACTGTTAAACGTGCATCCCTGCATAATTCAGATATTATTTCATCCTTGGATTTACACCTTGGAGACATGGTTTATATTGAAAAGGGAGGTGAAATAATCCCAAAGATTGTTGGTGTAGACGAATCTGTCAGACAGAATGATGCTAAAGTGGTTAAATTTATCCAACTGTGCCCGGAATGTGAAACAGAGTTAATCCGTATTGAAGGCGAAGCGGCTCATTATTGCCCAAATTCATCAAGCTGTCCGCCTCAGTTAAAAGGACGTGTAGAACACTTTATTTCACGCAAAGCAATGAATATTGATGGTTTAGGCACTGAAACCATTGATCTTCTATTTCAGAACAAAATGATAAATGATGTTGCTGATTTATACGCTTTACACCCAATGCAATTAACTAGTTTAGATCGTATGGGTGAAAAATCAGCACAAAATATATTGGATGGTCTTGAAGCTTCGAAGCAAGTAAATTTTGCAAGAGTATTGTTCGCTCTGGGAATAAGATATGTAGGTGAAACAGTAGCCAAAAAATTGGCATCAGGGTTTAAAAGCTTTGATAAACTAATGAATGCTTCGCAGGAAGAATTGATTGAGGTAGATGAAATTGGAGATCGAATCGCCTTAAGTGTTGTCGATTATTTTTCAAATGAAAATAACAGACAATTAGTTGAACGACTTAAGCAAGCAGGCCTTCAATTCGAACTATCGCAAGAAGAACAAGCCAGTCATTCTGATAAGCTCGAAGGGATGAGTTTTGTTGTAAGTGGCAGTTTCAGCACCTTCTCTCGTGATGAGCTAAAAACAGTCATTGAGAAAAATGGAGGTAAGAACCTTAGTGGTGTTTCATCAAAAACGACTTATCTTGTAGCAGGAGATAAGATTGGGCCAAGTAAACTGGCCAAAGCCGAAAAATTAGGGGTTAAAATTATTTCGGAAGATGAATTTAAAGACTTAATTAATTAAAAGGGATTTTAAACCAGGCTAACTAGCTATATAGAGAATGAGCAACATTATTGAAACAATCAGGGAAAAGATAGCTGACTTTCAGTTGCAGCGACAACTGAAACGACAGCCACATAAAGCATCTATTCATAATCTTCAGACAGCAGAAACAGCTGGTATACTATATGATGCATGTAACCCTGATAATTTAAAAATAGCAAAAGAATTAGTACTTGAACTGAAAGAGTTTAATATAAAAAGTGAGGTTCTTGGATATATTCATAAAAGTAAACGTGATGATAATTACATAGGAGATTCGGTTTATAGTTTTGCATGCAAAAAGGATTTTAGTTTCTTCTATAAGGCGAAATCCGAAGCCGTTCAAAATTTCATCGATAAACCGTATCACTTATTGATCGTTTTAGTCGGTGAGCATATCTTCCCCATTGATTACATTGGTAGTCTCTCCAAAGCCCATTTTAAGGCTGGAAAAACGGATATCAACAATGATATGTTTGATTTCATGATTGAACTTAAAAATGGTAGTGATATACGAGAGCTTAAAAAACATATCTTACACTATCTATCCATAATCAATAATAAATAACTCAATGATAACTCCCAATCAACTACGTGGAACAGGTGTAGCTTTAGTAACCCCATTCAATAGCAAAAAAGAAATTGATTTTGATGCACTTGATCAAATTGTGAATTTTGTGATTCAAAATCAAGTAGACTTTCTTGTTGCCATGGGCACAACCTCCGAAGCAGCAACCTTAAGCAATAAAGAACGACTGGAAGTTGTTCATCACATTATTAAGGTAAATGCAGGACGCTTACCAATTATTTTGGGAATGGGCGGCAATAATACTGCCGAATTGGTTGATACGATTAATAAAACTGATTTTGACGGAATAGATGGTATCTTGTCAGTGGCCCCGTATTATAATAAACCTAATCAGGAAGGACTGTATCAGCATTTCAGAGCGGTTGCTGAAAGTTCTCCTGTACCAATAATACTTTATAACGTTCCGAGTCGTACTGCATCAAACATTAGCGCTACTACTACTATACGATTATCCAATGAATTTAATAATATCATTGCTGTAAAAGAAGCTTCCGGCGATTTTGAGCAGATAATGGATATTATTAAAAACAAACCGGAAAATTTTAAAGTCCTCTCAGGTGATGATGCTGCTACTCTTCCTTTGATAGCATGCGGTGCTGAAGGTGTAATTTCTGTTATTGCCAATGGAATACCATTTGAGTTTAGCCAAATGGTACGGGAAGCTTTAACTAATTCAATGGACGAAAGCCGTAAACTGCATTATCGTCTTACAGATATTATTAAAAAATTATTTTGCGAAGGAAATCCGGCTGGAATTAAAGCGCTATTACATGCCCGAGGTTTGATTGAAAACCAATTACGCCTACCTCTTGTTCCTGTTACTGAAGAAACATATCGATCTATACAAAACCAAATTAACGAATTGTAACAAAAATGGTCTGTTTTTTGTAAAGACTAAAACCTAATAAACTACATACTATGAAGACTAATATTATTTTGACTTTAGCAATTGTTCTGGCAACAAGTTTCCTAAGCGGATGTGCTACTCATAAAGTTGAACGTGTTGATACGAAAGAAGCAATCGATTTAAGCGGAAGATGGAATGACACTGACTCTCGCCTTGTTGCAGAGGAGATGGTAAATCAAGTTTTAGGTGGAGCCTGGATTAATAACCATAATCAAGAATCTGATGGAAAAAAACCAGTTGTGATTGTTGGATTGGTTTATAATAAGTCGCATGAACACATCAGTGCCGAAACATTTATTAAAGATGTAGAACGTGCCTTTATCAACAGTGGTCGTGTTCGTTTAGTACAGGCCGGTGATAAACGTGAAGAGCTTCGTCGTGAAAGAGCTGCTCAACAGGAATTTGCTACTTTGGAAACAGCCAAAGCATGGGGTAAAGAGCTTGGAGCCGATTTTATGATGAATGGTGATATCAACTCTATTGTTGACACTTACAAAAAGGAACGCGTTAACTTTTATAAGGTTAATCTTGAATTAGCAAATCTTGAAACCAACGAAATAGTTTGGATTGGAGACAAGGAAATTAAAAAATACGTCACTAAATAATTGATTAAACCATGTGGTGCTTTTATTTGCACTACATGGTTTTCTTTTATACCTCACCAATGATCCAAAAACTTATACTTCTTCTTGTAATCGGGCTTTCATTAAGCTCTTGCGCTACTTATTACGAACGCAGTTTTGAACTTCAGAACCTTATTGCATCCGGTCAGTTTGAATCGGCTGATAAGTTACTTGCCACCGACAAAAAAGGTACGGAAGGTAAAAATAGAATGCTTTATTATTGTAACAGAGGCCTGGTGTCTTTTATGAATGGTCAGTATGAGCAAAGCATTTCTTATTTAAACGAAGCCGATTATTATGTAGAAGATTATAAAAAGAATATTGGTAGTGAAGCATTAGCCCTAATCACTAATCCAATGATGAAACCATACAAGCCGGAAGATTTTGAATCCGTAATGGTTCATTATTACAAGGCCATGAACTTTATTTATCTTAATGATTATGAGGGGGCATTGGTTGAATGCAGAAGAGTAAATATTCTACTGCAACAGTTTAATGATAAATATAAAGAAAAGAAGAACAGATATTCCAGAGATGCCTTTGCACATAACATGATGGGTTTGGTTTATGAAGCATCGGGTAATTATAATGATGCCTTTATTGCCTATCGTAATGCGCTTGAAATATATGAGGAAGATTATTCAAATCTTTATCAGGTTGGTCCTCCGGAACAATTAAAAAAGGACATATTACGCACCGCTTATCAACTTGGATTTGGATCGGAATTAAATTTTTATGAAGAAAAATTTAAAATGAAACATGAGGAAACAAATGCTGATGAAGGTTATTTGGTTTTCTTTTGGTTTAATGGATTTGGTCCGGTCAAGGATGAGTGGAGTATTAATTTTGTAAATACAGGCTATAATAATGGCTGGATTACTTTAGTAAATGAGGAACATGGCTTAAGTTTTCCATTGTATATTGGAAATTATTCTCGTGAAGAACAAAACTCCTTTAAAGATCTGTCTATGTTAAGGGTAGCATTCCCTAAATATGTTGAAAGAAAGCCTTTTTTTAATACAGCCATTATTCAGGCTAACGGAAATACTTATCCTTTAGAAATGTCTCAAGATCTAAATGCCATAGCATTTCAATGCCTCAATGATCGAATGGTTCGCGAAATAGCATCGGGTATAGCCCGATTAGCCGCCAAAAAAGCCCTGGAAGCGGTAGCCAGAAATGAAAATGAAAACCTGGGCGCGGTATTAAGTATAATAAATGCAGCCACAGAAAAGGCTGATACCCGTAATTGGCAATCACTGCCCTACAGTATTTCCTATTGCCGGGTACCATTAAGTGAAGGAACTCATCAGGTTGAACTTGAAGCAAACGGCAGAATGCAACATAAAGTTCCGTTTACCTTCAACATTAAAAAGGGACAAACCACATTTTTTGCCTTTCATAATCTGGAAAGCGAACAAGCAAGATAAAACATTAATATTTAGACTTATGAAGTCTGAAGTTGTGCGCAGCATGACTTCATGGAAAGGCTTTATTCGCGAAAAAGATTATCGTTTGATAGAACGACTAACCCTCCCATGAAATCAATACTATTTGCTGATAAGTCTTATGAGTTTGCAAATAAACAAATTGTTAATATAATATGTGTGAAATTAATGTTAATTCAATCTGAATAAACATAGTGTATTTTGAGTTGTTCCTACCTTGTTCCAAACAGGAATCTATCAGCCCAGTAAGTTTCCTTTAATTTGGATACTATACAACCTTTACTGCTCGAAACATGAAGAAATTCCGTGTGGCTTAGCATTATTCCTACATGATTAATAAGTCTTTTTCCTTCTCCTTTAAAAAAAACGAAATCACCCTTTCTTAATCGGCCACGTGTTGGCACAACCTGTCCAAATCTTGCCATCTCCTGAGCATGATGAGGAAGCTTTAAACCAATATCTTTTGCCGACAAATAAACTAATCCAGAACAATCCAAACCTTTGCTGGTAGTTCCACCCGATTGATACTTAACACCTTTATATTTTAAAGCTGATTGAATAATGTGTTTCTTCTCAAACTTAAACGGCCAGCAATTTTCTATTCCAGCGTTGGCAAAATCCTCTAACCTGGCTTTCTGTTCATGATCAAAGGTTTTCTCAAGAAGTAAATCATAACCCGATGTTGAACAGGATAAACCCATAAATACCAGACAAACAAACAGAATGGACTTAAAAATCATCTTATTACTTATCATGTTGTTTTGCGATAGCTTATCACAGCTAAAGATACCGAAACGCATGCGATGATAAAAATGGATCGAAACTCTAATATCAAATCAGAATAACCCACTCCCTTAAGTAGAATCATTCTTATGGCATTCATAAAGTAATAAACGGGATTTAAACGGTTAAGTTGTTGAGCTATTTCAGGCATATTTTCTACAGCAGTAAAAGCGCCACTCAACAAAATAAATATCAGCATAAAAAAGAAGCTAATCATCATAACCTGCTGCTGGGTTTGACTTTGCGTAGAGATAAACAAACCTATTCCTAAAACCGCAATTAAATAAATGATGGCAAAGGAATACAATACACTTAGATTTCCATTAATAGGTAAACCATACAAAACAATTCCAATGGTCAATCCTAATGTCAATTCCAATAGGCCAATTATTAAGAAAGGGATAAGCTTTCCAAGAATAAACTGATACTTTTTTATGGGCGTGACATTAATTTGTTCAGCAGTTCCCACTTCCTTCTCGCGAACAAGATTTAGCGCAGATAAAAACATCCCAATCAAGGTAACCAGAATAGCCAATACTGCGGGTAACATAAAATACTTGTAATTTAATTCAGGATTAAACCAATACAAAGACTCTGATTTGATTTGCTTTAAATCAAAGCTATTCTTTTGCCGGATAGAAATCTCAAAATTTAAATCGCGTATAATATTGCTTAAATATCCATATGATAGCTGAGCTTTAGAAGCATCAATGGCATCAGCGATTATTTGAACATTGCTGCCCCCTACTTTTTGCATGTCCTGCTCCATTCCACTTGGGATAAAAATTACAACATCCGTTAGGTTATCTTGCAGGCGATCCATGCCATCCTGCTTACTAATGGCCATATCGCCTACTTCAAAAAAATGAGAGGCATTTAATTTACCAACTAATAATCTGGAGCTTGAAGATAAATCAGCATCAACAACTGTGATATGAATATTTTTCATATCCATTGTGGCGGCATTAACCAAAATTATAAGCTGTACGAGCGGCATTACAAATATTAAAGGCAACAAAGTTTTATTGCGAAATATTTGAAGAAACTCCTTTTGTAATATACTTATCAGAATCCTCATACTAATCTTGTAATCGAATATTAAACTTTTTTACACTCAAGCCTACAAATACAACTATAAAGGCAATTAAAATGAGTGTTTCCTTCCATATGTATTCCAATCCTCCACCTTTAAGCATAATGGTTTTTACAATAATAATGAACCATTTGGGAGGAATAATATTACTGATCCATTGAAGGATTACAGGCATATTATCAATTGGAAAGATAAATCCGGAAAGAAGAATAACCGGCAACATTAAGGCAAACATACTCACAAACATAGCCACCATCTGGTTTTTGGCTACTGTCGAAATTAATATGCCCAGTGAAAGTGCCAAAATCGTAAACAGAATACATTCGAATAGTAAAAGAGCCAAGCTGCCTTTTACAGGCACCCCAAAAACCCAATAGCCCAAAGCCAATATCGAAATAGTATTAATTACAGCCATTAAAATGTATGGCGTTACTTTCCCCAAAATAATTTGCAAAGGCCTTAAAGGAGATATCAATAGCACTTCCATCGAACCAAACTCTTTTTCACGAGTAATTGATATACTTGTCATCATTGCTGATACAAGCATTAATATCATGGCCATAATTCCCGGTATCGACATATAAAATCCATCGAGATTTTCATTATAAAACATTCTGACTTCCGGGATTATACCTATAGCTTGATTGGTTCGATTGTATGACGCAAAAATTCCTTCAGCATATTGAGATAGAATTCTGGCCGTATTGGGATCAGATGCATCACAGATCAGTTGAATATTGGACGCTCCGATTTTCTCGTAATTATTGCCAAAATTTGATTCGTAAACTATTACCATCTTTGCGCGCCCTTGTTTAAAAGCTGATTCTATTTCAGATTCTGAGCTTAAATATTGATCGGCACTAAAATAACCTGAGGCCAGTAATTTTTGAGTTAGCTCACGAGTGACTTCATCTTTTGATTTATCCAATATGGCTATCGAAGCATTCTGAATCTCTGTAGTTATAGCAAAACCAAAAATCAGAATCTGGGCTATCGGCATGATAAACAATATCATCATTGTACGATAATCGCGGAATATATGTAGAAACTCTTTTTTAACAAAAGCTATAAATCGATTCATCTTTTATTTTTTAATCAATAGATCATAGTCAGTTTACCTGGCAAGAGATAGAAAGACTTCATTCATACTTTCTGCCTTAAATTGCTTCTTTAATTCTGAAGGCGTATCCAAGGCATCTATTCGTCCATCAACCATGATTGTAACCCGGTTACAATATTCTGCTTCATCCATATAATGAGTTGTAACAAATACGGTTATTCCATCATCTGCAGCTTCATAAATCATTTCCCAGAATTGTCGACGTGTTATCGGATCCACACCTCCGGTTGGTTCATCCAAAAACACAATGGATGGTTCATGAAGAATAGCTACTGTAAAAGCAAGTTTCTGTTTCCAGCCTAGTGAAAGAGTACTAACTAAACGGTTTCTTTCATCGAACAAGTTCAATTTTTGAAGTAGCAGTTGACCTCGGGCCTTAAAATTAGATCTACTCATACCATACACCGTGCTGAAAAATCGCATATTCTCCCAAATGGTTAAATCTTCAAACAATGAAAATTTCTGACTCATATAACCAATGCGCTTTTTTACATCCTCGGCATTGGTTTTTACATTAAACCCGGCTACTTCAACCAAACCTGAGCTAGGCTTGGACAAGCCACATAAAATTCGCATGGCTGTTGTTTTACCCGCTCCGTTGGCGCCTAAAAATCCAAAAATCTCTCCTTTATCAACATGGAAATTCAAATGATCGTTGGCTATAAAATTGCCAAATTTCTTTACCAAATCTTTCACAATTATGACCTTCTCCTTTTCCATATTAGTCAGTTTCGGTTTGGGTGAAAGCAATAAAACAATCCTCAATATCCGGAGTTACCAATGCAACCTCAACTTCAGCCAGTTCTTTTTCCAGGAGAAAGTTTTCAATTTCCTTTTCTGAAACTTTTGATCTATGATCTAAATAATGGAGACTCTCTCCAAAAGGATAGACATTTTTACAATGTTCCCAGGTTCGAAGCTGAAGTAAGGATTTGTAATTATTATTCGATTTAACAGCAAATATATTACCCATAAACTGATCGACAATTACCTGAGGTTTTTCAACTGCATGCACTTTGCCATTTTGCATAAGAGCGACCCTATCACACAAACTGGCCTCATCCATATATGGAGTAGAAACCACAATGGTTATGCCTTTTGATTTTAAAGCCTTAAGCATATCCCAAAATTCTCGCCTTGAAACCGCATCAACTCCTGTAGTTGGTTCATCCAGAAGAAGTAATTTAGGCTTATGGATTAAGGCACACGACAAGGCTAGCTTTTGTTTCATTCCACCTGACAACTGGCCTGCCAAACGTTTTTTGAAAGGTTCAATCTGCTTATAAATATCTTCAATCAAATGATAATTCTCTTCAATTGTAGTTCCAAAAACAGTAGCAAAAAAACTGAGATTCTCCTCTATACTTAAATCGGTATATAAGGAAAACTTACCAGGCATATAGCCTATAATCTGTCGTACCTTCTTATACTGCTTAACAGGGTCGAGACCAAACAAACTGATACTTCCGGCATCAGGTACAATCAATGAATTAAGCATGCGAAACAAGGTTGTCTTTCCAGCCCCATCGGGTCCGATAAAACCAAACAACTCGCCCTCATCAACTTGCAGAGAAACCTCTTTTACAGCCTGCACATTATCAAAAGCCTTACTAATCGCATTGATCTCAATCATGACTTAAAATTTAACCTCACCAGGCATTCCAATCTTAACGCAACCATCATTTTGAATGATCACTTTTATTGCATAAACCAGGTCAACCCGTTCTTCTTTGGTTTGGATAATTTTAGGGGTAAATTCTGCATTTGATGAAATCCATGATACAGAACCTTTGATACTTTGATTATGGTCTTCATTCATGTCAAATCGGACTTCTACCTCCTGACCTATTTTAACATTAGGCAATTGACTCCCTGAAATAAATGCACGCAAATACATTTTATTCAGATCAGCAACCTTAACAACCGGCTTACCGATTGAGGCCATTTCTCCCTGTTCGATATATTTCTGTAAAATGGTTCCATTGGACGGCATTGTAATGGTACATCTGTTTATTTGATCGTTTACTTCAATAAGTTGAGTATTAATTACATTTAACTCCGCATATACACTTCCAACCTGGCTATCAAATCCTTCGAGTTGTTTATCCATCACATGCACTTGTCCTTGTAAATCATCTACTTGTTTCGATGTAGCCGCTTTATCACGGAACATATTATAAACTCTGCTTACATCTTTCATCAACACCCCTTTTTGGGCCCTTAGTACTTCCTTTTGTGCTTCAATTTGTATAATTCTACTTTGAGCCACTGCAAAAGATGCTTTTAACTGGCTTTTTTTAATACTTAATTGGCTTGTATCCACAATGGCCAGTACTTCACCGTTATTTAATTCCTGACCTTCATCAACAAGTAACTGAATTACTTTACCATTTGCCTCGGAACTAATTAATACTTCCGTTGCCTCAAAATTTCCAAATGCATCAGATTCACTGTCCGATGTTTTACAAGCTCCTAAGCTTAAAAGAAACATCAATATTATTAGATATTGCGTATTCATAATTTATGTCGATTTTTACCTGGCGTTCAAGCGCAGGAAGATATGTTTAGTTTTTAATGTCGTCACTTGATTTTAAGCCCAACTCGTTCAGCTCAATCTCTGCCCTACTTTTTTCAATTAAGTGTAGCTCTTTTCCCAATTTAGCCATGCTCTCAGAATTTAACTCATTTATATAATCCGCCGCAGTTATAGTTCCATTGGTTAATTGCGATTGTTTAGACGCCGTAATTCGCTGTCTCAACTCAATAATATCATTATCCTTTTCAATTACTTTTTCCAGTTTCCGAATGTGAGATTGTATTTCACTTTCAGCCAGACTTAAATTTTTTGAAAAGGTGGCTTCTTGCGTTTTTACACTTTTCGATTGCAATTGCAATAAGGTTTTCTCACGTGAAGTCACCTTCCAATCCCAAAGATTCCAACTCAATCGAAAGCCCACCATATAAAAAGTAGCGAGTTCATCCTTTAGCATATTATACCCCGGATTACCATAACCCAACTGTCCAAATCCAGCTATCACAGGCATTCTTTTCCGAGCTGTTAAATGTGAATAGGCATTAAGCTGTTCCTGTTGAGCAAGAAAAAGACCATATTCAGGCCGGATGTGTTGACTACTCCCAAGAGGTAATAAGAGCTCGCTATCAAGAGCTAACTCTTTTCCGGTTAATTCCATTAGTACATCCAAGGCAGCCTCTCTACCTTCTTGCAATGCGAACCTATCTTGCTCTAATTTTAGTATTTCAACTTCAAATAAATCCGATTCACTTTGCAAGAGCACACCATTATTAACGGCACTTTGCATCTCTTCAAATCGTTGTTTTAAGCTGGCATATCTATAATCAAGTTGTTGCTCTTGCTCTTCAATCATTAGTATTAGAAAATAGCTATCTATTACTTTCGACCTGATTGAATTCAATTGCACTTCAACACTTTGTTTTTCAGCTATTTTATTTTGCTGCTCTGCATGTTTGGCAGCTTTTGTTTTTCCTCCATCATAAATAACCTGCTGAACATCTACAAATGCCTTATATTGTTGCTTAGGAGCTTTTGGAATATCGAAACCAGGTGCTGGAGAATCAAAGCCTGGAACATCGTTTTGCCAGGTGTACTGACCAGTTACATCCAATTTAGGATAATAATTAGTATTCAGATTTTTAAGCTTTAATTCCAATTGTTGATCCAGGTTTTCAAAATCAGCAATTAAAGGATAATTCAAGCGACTTGCTTCCAAACACTGCTCCAGCGATAAAAGCTGTCCTTGAGAAGTATAGCTAAGTAACAGAACGAATAGTAAAGTATAAACCCTCATCACTTATTCAGATTTGATTATGTAACACGTTTCAATTATATGCATTATGGAAGCCTTACGGCCTTGTACAAACAATTCAAATTCTTTATCATCGTTTTCCCACATTAGCCTGGATATTAAAGGCCGAGCTGCAAATGGAAAAATACAAAGTGATAGAATGTTAATTAGAAATTCGCGGGAATCCATTGACTTAAGAAAACCATTTTCAATTAAGGTATCTACAAAGTGAATCATCATACCAGGATTTAAACCTATTTCTTTCATCAAGCGCTCCAAATGCTCTGGAGAGCGATGAATTTCGCTTAATATGAAGTTGGGCAAATACGGATTTTGCGTGAAGACGGTAAGATAAGCCTCAATTATTGAAGCAAAAACTTCAGCAGAAGATCTTTCTGATAGAATTGCACTTTCCATTTGAGGCCAAAAATCCTTAAATGCTTCTGCAAATACTTTCTCAAATAACTTATTCTTTGATCGGAAATAATAATGAAGCATAGCTTTATTTATGCCAGCTTTATTCGCAATTTCTTGCATTCGGGCACCATCCAAACCTTTCTCCATAAATACCTCTCGAGCGGCATTCAATATTTTTTCCTCGCTTATTTTTTCATTCATCATCAAATAAACTTGACCATTAAGTTTAACCATTTGGTTAATTTCAGAACAAGCTTAACTATTTTTAAAGAACTAAGCAAATGGTTAAGGACATTTCTTCTTAAGACGCTATATATTAGGAGAAATACATCTTAATTACCTTATTGTCGATTTAATAGCACCAAAAGCTGAACAATTAAAGGCCTTAGAGGTTATTAAAGATGACCCAACAAAGGAAATATGTTTCAATTAAAAAGCGAAATACAACTCAACGAAGAATATAAAATCAATAGCGCAATTAATAAGCAATTGCTACTTGAATATAAAAATCACTTTCAAAATATTATTAAGGGAGGTGGTGAAAAAGCCATGTCTAAACATACCCAACGTGGCAAATTACCTGCCAGGCAGCGAATAGATTATTTAATTGACAAGGACAGTAGCTTCCTTGAACTTTCAGCCTTAGCTGCATTTGGACAGCATAAAAATGATTTCCCTTCTGCAGGCATTATCACAGGTATTGGTAAGGTGCACGGTCGCGATGTTATGATAGTTGCCAACGATGCAACTGTTAAAGGTGGAACCTATATAGCTGAGACCATTAAAAAACATTTGAGAGCCCAAGAGATTGCAGAACAAAATCATTTACCCTGTATTTATCTGGTGGATAGTGGCGGAATTTTTCTTCCCGAGCAATCAAAAGTTTTTGCTGACAAAACAGACTTTGGTCGCATATTTTTTAATCAGTCACGAATGTCAGCTAAAGGCATAGCTCAAATCGCCATAGTAATGGGTTCATGCACTGCTGGTGGTGCCTATGTACCAGCCATGAGTGATGAAACGATTATTGTAAAAAATCAAGGCACCATATTTCTGGCTGGCCCTCCTCTGGTTAAAGCTGCCACCGGAGAAGTGGTAACAGCTGAAGAGTTGGGTGGTGGGCATGTTCACACCCAGATTTCCGGAGTAGCTGATCATTTAGCCGATGACGATATTCATGCCATACACATTTGCCGAAATCTTGTGGAATCATTACCTGCTAATAAATTAGTTAGTAAAGAATATTTAAATCCTAAATACCATTCTGAAGAGATATTTGGCTTAATTCCATCCGGAGGTAAACCATTTCCTGATATCCGTGAGATAGTTGTAAGATTAACGGATAATAGTGAATTTCATGAATTTAAGAAGGAATATGGCACAACCCTGGTTACCGGATTTGCAGAGATATATGGACAAAAGGTAGGGATTCTGGCCAATAATGGCATACTATTTTCGGAATCAGCATTAAAAGGAACTCATTTCATACAGCTCTGCAATAAACGTGAAATACCAATGCTCTTCTTACAAAATATTACTGGTTTTATGGTTGGTAAAGAGTATGAGCACAAAGGCATTGCCAAGGATGGAGCAAAAATGGTTAACGCATTAGCCAATTCTAAGGTACCCTATTTCACAATCTTGATTGGAGGTTCATATGGAGCAGGAAATTATGCCATGGCCGGACGAGCTTATGAACCACGTTTCCTATTTATGTGGCCCAATGCACGCATTTCGGTTATGGGAGCCAAGCAGGCTGCTGAAGTTTTGTTGACCATTAAAAAAGATCAGGCTAAAGCAATGAATATGGAAGTTGATGAGTTGGAACTGGAAAAAATAAGGCAGCAAATAATCGACAAATACGAAGAAGAAGGTTCTCCATATTACAGTACCAGTCGCTTATGGGATGATGGAATTATAGATCCTTCCAGGACAAGAGAAGTTGCTGGTCGAGCCTTGCAAATTATAAGTAATAACATTAACGAAAATTCATCATATGGCGTTTTCAGAATGTAAAATCGACACAAGTTTAATTCTGGATCAGAAAGATGGTGTTAGTTGGATTCGATTAAACAATCCCAAACAAAAAAATGCCCTTTCCAAAAACATGATTACTGAATTAATTGGCACTTTGAAGAAAATTTCTAAAGATGCCACACAGCGTGTTGTGGTTCTTAAAGGCGAAGGTGGAATATTTTGTTCCGGCGCTGATTTGGATTGGATGCGTTCGGGCATCGATAATTCAATGCAAAGTAATATGGATGATGCCTCCCTTTTTTATCGCCTTTATTCTGCCTTATATAATTTTCCCAAACCAATAATTGTTTGGGTTGAGAAGTTTGCTTTTGGAGGAGCAACAGGACTGGTAGCATGTGCTGATTATGCCTTAGCCGATGAGGATGTAATTTTTGCCTATCCCGAAGTTAAACTGGGTATCATTCCGGCCACAATCGCCCCATTTGTAATTAAAAAAACAGGACCTGCACAGACAAAAGCGCTGATGCTTACTGGTGAAGTTTTTACCGCAACAAAAGCACTAGAATCAGGTCTGCTGAACGAAGTATGTAAAAGTACTGATACAGAACAAAGAGTAATTGCACTTGCAGAATTATTCAAGAAAAATGGTCCGGAAGCCATAGCAACAACCAAACACTTATTAAATAGAATTGTTGATGATGGTGAACTCAATGATGAACTAGCCAACTTATGTTGTCATACAATAGCTTCAGCCCGCATTTCAAAGGAAGGTCAGGAAGGTGTTAATGCCTTTTTTGAAAAGCGCAAACCAAATTGGATTCAAGTGGTAAAGTCAAGTAAAAATAAATGATTAAGAAAGTACTTATACCAAATAGAGGTGAAATCGCTGTTCGAATAATAATGGCTGCTCATGACTTGGGCATCAAAACTGTGGTGACTTTATCGGAGCTTGAAAAAGATACACTCCCTGCACAGATAAGTGATGAAGTACATTTTTTCCCGGATGGACCTTTTAGTGAGAATTATTTGAGTATCCCATTGATAATAGACTTGGCAAAAAAATACAATGCGAATGGCATACATCCGGGGTACGGCTTCTTGGCTGAGAATCATTTATTGGTTGAGGCTTGTGAAGCCAATAAGATCATTTTTATTGGCCCTTCTGCTGAAAACCTTAAACAAATGGGTGATAAGCAAATGGCCCGTTCCATTGCGCAAAAAGCACGTGTTCCACTAACTCCATCGTGGGAAGGAAGCATAGAAGACATTTTAGCGCAAAGTTCCGAAATGACCTTCCCTATTTTGATTAAGGCCGCCATGGGCGGTGGTGGAAAAGGAATGGTGATATGTAATAATCACACTGAACTTAGCGAACAATTACCTGCAGTTGCACGTCAGGCAGAAAGGTACTTTGGGGATGGACGAATTTATGCGGAACGCTACTTAAATTCTCCTCGTCATATTGAAGTACAGGTACTTGCCGACTCAATGGGACAAACAATACATCTATTTGAACGGGAGTGCTCGGTTCAACGTCGTTTTCAAAAAGTTATAGAAGAAGCCCCTGCTCCTAACCTGAGCCCTGAAAAACAAAATGAGTTCTGTAACGATGCCTTAAAGCTTTGCAAAGCAATAAACTATAAAAGTGCTGGAACACTGGAATTTTTATTAGATGAAGACGGAAAACATTATTTCCTTGAAATGAATACGCGAATTCAGGTTGAACACTGTGTTACTGAAGAGATAACGGGGATTGATTTGGTGAAATGGCAATTTAAGATTGCTAATGGAGAACAACTGAATATAGCTCAAAATGACATATCAATACGAGGTCACTCCATTGAAGCACGCGTTTATGCCGAAAAGCCCGATGATAACTTTCAACCATCACCCGGGGATATCACGTATATAAATTGGCCATCTCAGAATGAATTTAGGCTGGAAGCTGGTTTTAATCAGCCTGCCACAATTCATCCTCAGTTTGACCCAATGATTGCAAAAATCATTGTACACCAAGCATCCAGAGAAGAGGCCATCAAGCAATTAAAAAGCAAGTTAAATCAAACCGTACTTCTTGGCATTTCAACCAATCTGTTGTACCTAAACAATGTATTGGAACATCCATTATTTCTTGAAGCTAAAGTCAATACTCATTTTTGTGAATTGGAGCATATCAAACTGCTCGAACAAAAATCAAACCTGAAAAATTTAGCCAGTCTGTCATATGCACTTCTACGATTTAATCCGGAAAATGGAATTGATGGCTTTTGGCGTATTCACCCCTACATTAATTATACTTTTGATGGAGAGCATATAACAGCTTCATATACTAAAGAAGGCCATGGCATTAACAGTTTACGGAATATGGAAACTTCTTTCGTACAAAATTTAATCATAGAGGATCATTATCTTAGATATGAATTAGAGGGTGATATTATTGAAGCCTTTCATTTTTCCGATAACGAAAAGTTTGAGATCATAATCAATAACCAGGCCCATCATATTATTGCGAGTGATATTCTTCCAGCTTATCAAGCTGATAAAACAAAGGAGACTAATTCGCAAGGCAAGGTTCTAAAAGCTCCGTTACCAGGACAAGTCATGAAAATATTAGTAAATGAAGGACAAGGTGTTAAAAAGGGTGATGCACTTATCATTTTGGAAGCCATGAAAATGGAAAATCATTTAAATGCCTGGAAAGATGGAATAATTGAGCAAATCCACATTACCAATGGCGAGAAAGTTAAATCTAATCAACTACTTATTACAACAAATTAAACTATGTCGATATTAGCAACTGAATCACACGAAGCATTTAGACAAGAAGTAAGAAATTTCGTAGAAAAAGAAATTAAGCCAATTGCTCCTCAATTGGATGAGAACGAAACCTTCTCCATTGACCTGACGCGTAAAATGGGACAAGCAGGCTTATTTGGCATTGACGTTCCTAAAAAATATGGAGGCCGTGAACTTGACACTTTATCGTACATTATTGCCGTTGAAGAAATTTCTCGTGTCGACGGATCTCAAGGCGCTACAATGGCTGCACATAATAGTTTAGGGTTAGCTCCTATTTATCATTTCGGAACGGAAGAACAACGTCAAAAATACATTCCTCAGCTTACCAGTGGAGAAGGCTTATGGGCTTTTGGTCTTACTGAAGAAACTGCAGGCTCGGATGCCAAAGGTGTACAAACGGTAGCTGAAGAAAATTCGGATCATTGGTTAATCAATGGTACAAAACGATACATTACCAATGGAAGTAATGAACTGATGAAGGGCATGACGGTGCTGGCCTTAACTAGTGATGAAGAAGGTAAAAAACGTTTCTCAACAATATTAGTAGATCGTAATTCCGATGGTTTTTCAACTGAACGAATGCTTGGTAAGATGATGTGGAGAGCATCGGATACAGCTGAAATTAAATTAGAAAACATTAAGGCTCCAAAAGAAAACTTACTTGGTGAAACAGGTCGAGGTTTAGGCCAAATGCTAAAAACTTTAGACTCAGGTCGTCTTTCAATTGCTGCTATGGGTTTAGGTTTGGCACAAGGTGCTTTCGAAATGGCTGTAGCCTACTCACAGGAACGTGTGCAATTCGGAGAAAAAATATCAGCTTTTCAAACCACTCAGTTTAAATTAGCCGATATGGCATTAAAAATTGAGCTGGCCCGAAATACCTTATACAATGCATGCGCTTTAAAAGATAAAGGTCTT
The DNA here is from genome assembly GCA_947503525.1 of uncultured Carboxylicivirga sp. Classification (GTDB taxonomy): domain Bacteria; phylum Bacteroidota; class Bacteroidia; order Bacteroidales; family Marinilabiliaceae; genus Carboxylicivirga. The sequence goes on from CANNEA010000005.1 coordinate 64,441, forward strand.
CCTTTTGGAAAAGAGGCAGCCATGTCGAAATTATATTGCAGCGACATTGCTAAAGAAGTTTCTGATGAAGCAGTGCAAATATTCTCAGGGCAAGGATTATTTAAATCAAATGATATAGAACGATTCTATCGCGATCAGCGCATTCTTCAAATTGGCGAAGGTACGTCGGAAATATTACGAATGGTTATCAGTAAGCATTTAGGTTTGTAGTTATTTTGCATTAGTATAACTTACTGTTAAATTTGCCTTGCCGTACTTAATATCAAATAATGGAAGATCGCAAAAAAGACCATATTGATTTAGCATTTAGCTCACGACTGAGCAGCAAACATGTAGATAATCGTTTTGAATATGAACCTTTATTAGGCACTCATGAAAAAAAGGATTTAAGCTTCGGATTTGCCGGTAAAACAATGCGACTTCCAATTTGGGTATCGAGTATGACCGGTGGAACCAAACGTGCCGGGACGATTAACAAGAATCTGGCAGAAGCCTGTGCCGAATTTGGTTTAGGTATGGGCTTGGGTTCATGTCGCATTTTGTTGGATTCCCCTGAATATTTCGATGATTTCAATGTCAGACCCATTATGGGTAATGATGTTCCATTGTTTGCTAATATTGGCATTTGTCAACTTGAACAAATGCTGGAAAAAGGAACTGATGGCCAATTGGATGAATTAATTCACAAATTAAATGCAGATGGATTGGCCATTCATATCAATCCAATGCAGGAGGCTTTTCAACCTGAAGGTGATCTGTTAAAAACGCCGGCCATTGAACTTCTTCAGAGTTATATTGAAAAAACAGATCTGAAATTAATAGTAAAAGAAGTTGGTCAAGGCTTTGGAAAAGAGAGTTTACGACAGCTACTCAAACTTCCAATTGAGAGTATTGAATTTGGAGCTTTGGGTGGCACTAACTTTTCATTAGTTGAATTAAATCGTTCGCAAGCCATTGCGGCTGAGGTATACAATCCGTTTATTCATATTGGACATACCGCTGAGGATATGACTCTAACCATTAACCAACTCTTTGACGAGATAGGTGCTGATCAAATTAAAACTAATAATTTGATAATTTCAGGTGGGATTAGTTCAATACTTGATGGTTATTATTTAACTCAAATATCAAAGATGCCTGCCATATTTGGAATGGGATCTGCTTTTCTTCGTCACTCTATGGGAAGTTATGAAAAGCTAAGGAACTATGTAGATAAGTTGGCGAATGGAATACAATTAGCGAATAACTTTTTAAGAGTAAAGGAAGATTAAGATGCAGAAACAGTCCATTATAAAAGGCTTCTCAAAATTAAGTCGAGAGGAAAAAATACGTTTGGTCATTGAACGTAGAAATCTAGGTGAACAGTTCGAAGCCGATCTGAATCGTTATTTACATCCACAGCAGCAATCTCTATTTAATGACATTTCAGAGAATACGGTCTCAAACTATTATTTACCCTTTAGCCTGGCACCTAACTTTTTGATTAATGACAAATTATACATCTTACCAATGGTCATCGAGGAAAGTTCAGTTGTGGCTGCTGCCTCAAAAGCTGCCGCTTTCTGGGCCAATAACGGAGGTTTCAAAACCAGGGTAATTAACACCTTAAAAAATGGTCAGATATTCTTTAAATGGGATGGAAACCTTAAGGACCTGGAAGCTAAGAAAGTGAAATTAGTTACTCTTTTATTGGAAGTTACAAAAGAAGCGACCTCCAATATGCGTGCTCGTGGCGGTGGAATAGTTGGTTTTGAATTCAAAACCATAGATGACATGGAGCATACTCATCAGCTGCTGGTAAAATTCAAAACAGCAAATTCGATGGGTGCGAATTTCATCAATACCTGTCTTGAGCAAATGTCAACACCTTTAGTTGACTTTATCAATAATGATAATGAACTAAATCAACAAGGAAAGGCTGAACATGTCATGTCCATTCTGAGCAACTATACACCAGAGTGCGTAGTAGAATGCAAAGTCTCTTGTCCGATTGAAGCACTTCTTCCCTATTCCGGTACATTTTCACCGAAGGAATTTGCTCATCGCTTCAAAACAGCAGTGGATATTGCCACCAATGATCCATACAGGGCTGTAACACATAACAAAGGAATCTTTAATGGTATAGATGCCTTGATTTTAGCAACAGGGAATGATTTTAGAGCTGTAGAAGCCGGTGCTCAGGCTTATGCTTCAAGAAGCGGACAGTACAGGTCTCTAACATCAATTGAATTGACCGATAATGAATTTATATACACCTTAAAACTGCCTTTAGCGATAGGAACAGTTGGCGGCTTAACAAATATTCATCCAATGGTAAAATCAGCCATGGAGCTACTGGGAAAACCAAGTGCTGAGGAATTAATGCAAATAGTGGCATCTGCGGGAATGGCTAATAATTATAGTGCTATCTCTGCTCTGGTGACAACTGGTATTCAAAAAGGCCATATGCAATTACATTTGACTAACATTCTTACATCGTTGGACGCAACTGAAAAAGAGAAAGCAAAGGCAATGATTCAATTTGCCAACCAAGCCGTTAGTTATTCTGCTGTACAATCCTTTTTAAAAGCCTGCAGAAACTAATTATGGATCAAAATTATCCAAAGACATTTCACGCCAATGGTAAGCTTTTAATAACAGGTGAATACCTGGTATTAAAAGGAGCTAAGGCATTGGCCATCCCTTTAAATAAAGGCCAATCACTTAAAGTATATAAAGCAACAGAGCATTTTTTAAGCTGGAAGGCATACACTCCTGATGGCCTTTGGCTTGAAATGGAGTTTGATCAAAACCTAGAGATCATTAAATCCAATAATTCTGTGTCCTCTGAAAAATTGAAAAACATACTACAAAAAGCCATTCTACTTAATCCCAAGGCTAAACATCAATTAAGAAATAAAGCTATTGAAACTCAACTGGAGTTTAAGCAAGATTGGGGCTGGGGAAGCAGTTCAAGCCTAATAGCTTTATTGTCGCAATGGTTAGATATAGATGCCTTCCAATTGCTAGATTCAACATTTGGAGGTTCTGGTTATGACATTGCGTGTGCTATAAACAATGCCCCTCTTACCTACCAGTTAATTAATAATAAGCCTAAAGTAGAATTAACACTATTCGAACCCAAGTTTAAGGACCAATTATATTTTATTTATAGTGGGCAGAAACAAAACAGTCAGAAGGAAGTTAAACGTTTTAATAAATACGTGAATATTAAATCTGAGACAATTACCAAGATTAATGACCTGACGGATAAAATGATACACAGTCAATCATTGGACATTTTTGGACAACATATGGAAGATCATGAAAGACTTATCAGTAATATTGTTGAAATAAATACTCTAAAAGGTGAACGTTTTTCCGATTTCGATGGTTACATTAAAAGCTTAGGAGCATGGGGAGGTGATTTTTTTATGGCCGCAAGTGAAAAAAATAGAGATTACGTGACATCTTATTTCAATAACAAAGGTATAGATACCATTTTTAAATTTGATGAAGTGGTATTAAAAAGCAAATAAATGCAAAGTACATTTAATACATATAAAGAAGCTCCATCCAATATTGCCATTGTGAAATATTGGGGCAAAAAAGATATTCAGAAACCATTAAATCCGAGTATTAGTTTCACTTTATCACAAGCTGTCACCAAAACTAAACTTGAGTACTTTGAGGGAGATAAAGATCTTAGTTTGGATTTTTTGTTTGAAGGCCAGAACAAAGGAAGTTTTATACCAAAACTTAAAACCTTTATATCCAACATTAAACATTTATTGCCTTTTCTCAATCAAGGTCATCTAAGAATTGATAGTTCAAATACCTTCCCTCATTCAAGTGGAATTGCATCATCTGCCAGTTCAATGGCCTCTTTGGCCAAAGGTCTGGTTGATATCTATGAAAAATTGGGCCATTCGCATAATAATAGAAACCTGTTAGAATCAGAAATTGCTCGCTTAGGCTCTGGCAGTGCTTGCCGATCAACACAATTGGGTTGGACTTTATGGGGATCTACTCCACTCCTGCCTAATTCAAGTGATCAGTATGGAGTTCTTATTAATGATACAATCGATCCATTATTTAATTCACTTCAAGATAGTATTTTAGTCATTCGAAAAGGAACCAAAACTGTTAGTAGTACACTTGGGCATTCTCTAATGAATAATCATCCTTATCAGCAGGGACGAATTAGGCAAGCTAACTCAAATACCGAAAAGTTATTAAAAGCATTGAACGAAGGCGACTTTAACAGTTTTGCTGAAATATGCGAAGAAGAAGCCTTAAGTTTGCATGGCTTGATGATGAGCTCATCACCCGGGTATACTTTAATGGCTCCTGAATCATTAAAGGCCATTAATCGAATAAAACGTTTTCGCGACGATCAGAATATTCCAATTACTTACACCCTGGATGCCGGACCAAACATTCATATTATATACCCCAAAGAACAAAGTGAATTAGTTGTTCCTTTTATTGAGGAAAATTTGTTGGAACTATGCGAAGACAACACCGTATTATACGATCAAATATCAATGCCAACAACAAATATTTAAGATGAGTAAGAAGAGTAAAAAAGAAATATATTATTCGAAGGTGATGTTGTTTGGCGAATACAGTATTATACTGGGCTCAATGGGATTAACAATTCCATATTCGCATTTCAATGGTGAATTACGTTTTATTAATAAAACCAGTTATACCGATTTGGATTTTGCTAAAAATTCGAATGAGCAAATTAAAGCTTTAAACAATTATATCATTAATTTAAAAAGCAAGGACCAACTCCTACATGACATTGATAGTCAAAGGTTATCTAAAGATTTAGAAAAAGGTTTGTATTTTGAATCAAGCATACCTGAAGGTTATGGATTAGGGAGCAGTGGCGCTTTAGTTGCTGCACTTTATAACGAATATACACTGGATAGGATTGATTCTCGGGCTGGTATTAAAATGAGTGAAATGCTGGAGCTAAAGAAAACTTTTGCTCAAATTGAGTCCTTCTATCATGGGACAAGTTCAGGGATAGATCCACTTATTTGCTATTTAAAACATCCTATTGTACTAGAGAATAACACCAAAATTTCTTCAGTTGGGATACCTCGTAAAGAAATTCTCAACGACGATGCCATTTTTCTTATTAACAGTGGAAAACCGGGTAAAACAGAACCTTTGGTTAAACAATTCATGGATAAAATCAAGGATAGCAGTTACCTTAAGACCATTGAGGAAAAGATGATTCCCTTAACAAATGCATGTATAAAGCAACTTTTAAATGGGGAACTGAGCGCAATGTTCGAATCTTTGAAAAAATTATCTGCTTTACAATTGGACTATTTTCCCGAGATGATACCGGATTCGGTAAAAAAGTTATGGGTAAATGGTCTTGAATCAAATGACTTTACACTGAAACTTTGTGGTTCTGGAGGTGGCGGTTTTGTTCTTGGTTTTACACGCCAATACAAGAAATCAAAAACTTATTTTAAGGAATTAGGTATCGAAATGATTCCTGTATATCGCGAAGTAATTTCTTAACAAACAAAAATCCCTCGCTGTCGAAACAACGAGGGACACTTCATAGATTTGTAGTTATTAACGGTATTATTTTCAATCTTATATAATTAGATTGCGCTGTTACCTCTTTCTCCAGTTCGTATGCGAATACATTCTTCTAACTGAGTAATAAATATTTTTCCATCACCAATTTCCCCTTCAATATCACTCACCGATTTGGCAGCTTCCACAATCGCATCAACTGCAGTATCAACAAATTCATCATTAACCGCAATCTCAACACGCATTTTAGGAATCAGCCCTGGTACCACTTTCTTACCACGGTACACTTCCTCTCTCAACTGTGCTCCATGACCAGAAACACGACTAACTGTTATTCTTGTAATTCCTGCTGATATCAAACTTTCACGTACCTGATCCAGTTGATATGATCTTATTATAGCTGTTATAAGTTTCATAATTTAATATTATTAGAATTAATTAATTTGGATTCAACATACCGTAACCACGCTCTCCATGGAAAGTATGATCCAAACCTTGCATCTCTTCTTCTGAATTGGCTTTTAATCCAAATATCTTCTCAACTAAAACCAACAGAATTAGAGTCACTATAACAGAATATACTATCGCAATTCCAACAGCTGCTACCTGAACACCAAATTGCTGCCATATCGTCCAAACACCACCAGCTTTTTCAGCAGCATCAGCCATCCAGCTATCACGGATAAAAAATGTCAGTACAATTGCTCCAACAATACCACCAACTCCATGAATACCAAAAGCATCCAATGAATCATCGTATCCCATTTTATCTTTCATTATCAACATGTAATAACAAATAACAGTTGCTATTGCACCTAGAGCCATAGCTCCAACCGGTTGAACAACACCAGCTGCTGGTGTAACTGCCACCAAACCTGATAAAATTCCGGAAGCAAAACCAAGAGCAGTCATTTTTCCCTGGTGTAAACCTTCAATTAAAATCCAAGTCATTGCCCCTGCTGCAGCAGCTACCTGAGTGGCAGTTAAGGCTTGCGCTGTTGCCAATCCACTTGACACGCTGCTACCTGCGTTAAATCCAAACCATCCGACCCAAAGAAGTCCTGCTCCCATCATGGTCATGACTAAATTATTTGGCTTCATTTGACGGTGAGGATAACCACGACGTGCACCAAAATATAAGGCTGCAACCAATCCACTTATACCTGCAGAAATGTGAACAACTGTTCCTCCTGCAAAATCAATGGCACCATCAGCACCCATATTATATAAGAAACCATCTTCGGCCCAAACCCAATGACATAGCGGGTTGTAAACTAATAGACCCCAAACAGTAATAAAAATCAAATAACCTTTAAACTTAACACGCTCTGCAAAAGCACCAGCAATTAATGCAGGTGTTATAATGGCAAACTTGCCCTGAAACATCGAGAACACATACTCAGGAACTCCACCTTCCATAATGGTTTCATCAATACCATTTAAAAATAAATAATCAGAGTTCCAGCCAAACCATCCTCCCAGGACACTATCGCCAAAACACATACTATAACTTACGGCTACCCACAGCACACTCATTACACCCATGGCAGCAAAACTATGCATCATCGTCCCCAATACATTTTTCGAACGAACTAAACCACCGTAAAACATGGCTAATCCAGGAACCATTAATAATACCAAAGCTGTTGATGTAATCATCCAAGCCGTAGCACCAGAATCAATTTCGGGTTGTGCATTGGCGCTAATTAAGCCCCCAACACCAAGTAATAAACTTAAAGTCAATACTATTTTCCTCTTACTCTTCATTTTTCTATGACATTTATCAGTTTTCTCAGGTGCAAATATATAAAACAGGGGTGTACTTACAAATATTTACTTAAATTAATCTATTAATATCTATTTGAAAGCCCATAACTACAATTTAGTACCTATTTACAACCTCACACCCCATCTTTTCACACCCCTAACGCAATTATCTCCATATTCTTAAAATCTCAATTGTCTTAAATTTTAGAGACTTATTTTATTTAATTCTTCACATTACTTCATTTATCCATTAAAAAGGAATCCTTTTTATAGAGTATTAAAATCATAAAGTAATCACATGGACCGTTAATTAATAGTCCACGATTTTATTTGTCCCTAACCAATTGCAAACTAGTATTCGGTGAATTCGATAAAACTGGTTAAATTCATAACTTTTAAAAAAAATGATATTTTTTTCATACATGGTGCATCCTTTTAATTTTAGTCTTGTCATTAGGGCGTTAACAAAATAAAAGTTGGCAGAACAAAAATTTGACATACATAAACCCATTATAGTAAAGGCAGGTAAAGGAAGTGCCAAAGCTCAGAAACAATTATACGATCTGTACGCTAAGGCTATGTTCAATATCTGCTATCGGATGATGAATAACATTCATGATGCTGAAGATATGCTGCAGGAGATATTCTGTGAGGCTTTCAACAGACTGGATAGTTTTCGTTTTGAATCCACTTTTGGAGCATGGATTAAACGCATCACTATAAATAAATGTATAAATGAATTAAAACGAAAGAAAGTAACCCTGGAATTAAAAGAGGAAATTACCCCCGATGCATTATCTGATGATTATGAAGATACGGAAAACACATCCTTAAGTGTCAATCACATTAAACATGCGATGGCCTTATTACCCGATGGATACCGTATCATTTTTTCGCTATACATGCTTGAAGGTTACGACCACCAGGAAATTTCTCAAATAATGGACATCTCAGTTTCAACCTCCAAGTCGCAGTTGGCAAGGGCAAAAAAGAAACTGGTAGAAGTTTTGAAAGCAGGTTCAATGCAATACAATCTGAACTAAAACGTGTATTATGACTGATCGCCTTAAAGATTTTATAAACACAAACTTTGATGAGTTCAATGAACTTGAACCACCAAAACAAAGCTGGGATCATATCTCTGCAAAAATGGGACATCGCCAAAATTTCAGGTATCGCCTCCTTAAATATAGCGGTGCAGCGGTTGCAGCTGCCTTATTAGGTTTCTTTTTATATCTGGGCCCACTTAATAATTCTCAGAACCAGAAATTTGATCTTGCTGACATTCCTGAAATAGTGGAAACTGAAGCTTATTATACATTGCAAGTTAATCAGAAAAGAGATCAAGTATATAAATTAGCCGGAGGCCATCCTGAACTAAAACAGGAAATGGATAATGATTTGGCTGAGTTAGATAGTCTCATGCTTGAGCTAAAAAATGACCTTAACGATAATGTTTCAAATGCTGAAGTAGTGGATGCTATGATTCAAAACTACCGCATGAAATTGATGATTCTGGAAGATATTATGAGTTTTCTGGAACAAAAAAACAACAACACTGAAAAGACTATATCTTATGAATTATAAATTGGCACTAATAGTTTTTTTGCTGTTCGTATTTCCTAATGGCCGGCTATTGGGACAAACTTTTACGGAAGAAATAAAGCACAATCGTGTGTTTTATGTGTCGCCTTCAGCTACCTTGGAGATTAGTAACAAGTACGGAAACATTCACATCTCAACCTGGGAAGAAGATTCAGTTAGTATCGACATTAACTTCTTTATCTCGGAGAAAAACGAAAGTAAATTCAAGAAAATAAAGGACAATGTTGATTTCAAGATCAGCGGAAATTCAGCTTACTTATCGGCCGAAACTGTTTTTGGAAGCAAGTATTCATCCTTTTTTAAAAACATTAAAGAAGCAACTAATCTTTTATCATCAGGCAATAATAATTCGCGAATCGATTATTTTGTGAAAGTACCCGGTTATATCAACCTCAAAATAAATAACCGTTATGGTAATATATTTATTCCTGATTTTCATGGCAACATAAATGCGCAATTATCAAATGGAGATTTTCAGGCTCGTAAAATAACGGGTTCTAACATTCTAAACCTTGAATTTGGTAACGTACTAATTGAGCAACTGGAACAAAGCACTATAAATTTAAACTTTAGTGAGGCCACCATTACAAAGGCCGGACAAATCGACCTAACATCAAAGACATCTAATGTTACAATTAAAGAATGCAATCTCATTAAATTAAAATCGAAACGAGATGAGTACAGCATCGATAAGATTGCTTACCTGTTTGGTGACACCTATTTTAGTAAACTGAGTGTATTGCAACTTAATACCGAATTTAATATGGTTGTCAAATACGGTGAGCTCAAACATTTAGGTATTAACCCGGCATTTAAATTGGTACGAATCAACTCAGAATATGCCAATTGCACCTTATTATTAGATAATCCGGTAGCTTATAAAAGTGTAATCAAAGGAACAAAAAGTGAAATTGAAATCGCAGATGCCATTAAAAGTCCGGTGACCAACTGGAAGGAACAAATAAATATTGAACCGGTCGCCTTCTATTACCTGGAGAATAAAGCGAAAGAAAAAGTACAGATAAACATTACCGATGCTACTTTAAAACTAAACCATAAGTAAGTAATAGTACTTAAGCAACCAACCATGAAGTCATATATAATCATTTTAATAATCATACTTTCTTGCCTTAATGTAAAGGGGCAAGATTATAACAATGCCGTCCGACTCTCCGCAGGACATTACTGGGGAATAAACTACAAAAGGATGTTTAGTCAGGAGAAAGGAATGATGGGGAGTTTTCAGATTAATAAAAGCGGTGCCCAGTTGACTGGTTTGCGAGTTATTCATTCGCCAGCCTTTCCCGCCAAGTCGAGCAAATGGTTTTTTGGATACGGATATGGGGTTCATTTGGCATACCGCACCAAAATTGAATCACGTAACCTATTTACACCATTTGCCCCACCAATCGTTCATAAAGGACATTTCTTTTCACCGGGATTTGATGGTTATCTGTCTTTGGAGTATCGATTCTTAAAAACTCCATTTACATTATCAGCGGACTATATACCGGGATTTGAATTCTTTGGACCAGGTTTTTTTAGGTTAAATCTGAATAATATTTCCTTTAGTGCAGCCTTTACATTTTAAAGTTGACATTAAGATAGTAACAACAATAAGAAATATAAAAACACACGATATGAAACGAATTCTTACAGCCATAATAATATTGGCATCGCTAGGAATGCAAGCACAAGAAAATGACAATGAAGTGAAAACTTTGTTTGGAAGCAAAAAAGATCATTCCAATGGTGGTTATGGAGCAATAATGGTTAATTATGGACAAATCGGAAATAAGGACGCGATATTAATAGGAGGACGCGGAGGATGGATTATCGACCATAATTTTACAATTGGTATGGGAGGATATGGTTTTTTCACCGATCCTGCAACCGACCCTTATATTATGGAAGACGGAATACCTCAGAAGTATCAAATAGCCGGAGGATATGGTGGCTTGTTATTTGAACCAATTGTTGGAGCAAAACACCCGGTTCATCTTTCATTCCCTATTCTTGTAGGCGCCGGCGGTATAGCATATACCAAACATTGGGAAAATACGGACTGGGAAAATTCAGACTATGATTATGCCAATACCTATGAGGATAGTGATGCCTTTTTTGTTCTTGAGCCAGGTGTTGAAGTTGAATTCAATATGCTAAAATTCTTCCGAATTGCCTTAAGTGCCAGTTACCGATATACCAGCAATATTAATCTAAGCTATAAGGATTCAAACTCTAACAAACCTGAACCAAACATAATTGGCTCACAGGACATGCTACGCGGAATGAATTATGGTATCGCGTTTAAATTCGGGAAATTTTAAGATCTGGCTAAGCTATTTATTAATAAAGCTATTGTTTATCGTTTAGTACTTTCCCATTCATATTGCATAAGTAATAAAGTAATTGAACAACAAATGAAAACAGGAAGAAGAACATATCGTTATTTAATCTTAGCATCAGTAATACTGATTGCTAATGTATTCAGTAGTTGTAAGGACAGTATTTCTCCTGGCCCAATTACTAAAGAAGTACGAAACCTTAATGAATTCACAGGCATTTCCATAGGACACGGATTTGTGGCTGAGATAAGCTATAATTCAGATGAACAAGACGTAATTGTGGAAGTGCCTGAAAATTTTCAGCAATATATTATTACTAATGTTGTTGATGGCGTAATGACATTGAAGGTAGATAACAGCGTTAATTTAAAGGACTTTAATACACGTAAAATTTACATATCTACTGCAAGCCTTAATTATATCGGAGCGTCTGGTGGAAGCAATTGTTTCTCGGCAGATGATTTTTCCAACAATGAGTTCACCTTTAATTTAAGTGGAGGTAGTCAAAGTGATATGTCAATAGAATGCCTGAATATGCGTATTTCATTAAGCGGAGGATCATCCCTCAGCCTTGAAGGAATGTGTAATACAATTACATCTCTTAACGCTTCTGGAGGGAGTCAACACTATGGCTTTAATTTTATAGCCCAAAACATCAATATTGAAGCCTCTGGAGGTAGCATGGTGGAGGTAAATGTAACTAAAGCCCTAACAGTTACTGCTTCAGGCGGAAGTAATGTATATTATAAAGGCTTGCCTGATATTAGTAAGAACTTATCAGGAGGTTCAAATTTGATAGATAAAAACTAACTGACTGTCCCTTAATATTTTTGCATTAATTAGTTAAATCTAATTTATCAGCCATCTGCTTTATTAAAGGGATAGAAATACCAATTATAAAACGCCATCTCGACCAAGATACCTTGGTTTTATCATCAGCATTTAAAATACTTCCCTCACCATCAGGAAAATCTACAGGCCGATCTATATCATAACTAGCTGATGCGTTTGCAGCTCCTAAGGTTACATCTGCCCATGGAAAATCCATAACAAATCCTCCGGCAAAATGATTAATGTCTGACTTAAATGTTGACGCCATATAGTTTAAGTGTTCACCCTCTTCATCAACCTCAAAATCCCTTATTGCAGCTGAATAATCCGTTGAGAAACTTATATAGGCATTTATATGTTTTGCAATAACAACATTATATCCTATTCCATAATTCAATACCGGGTTTAATTCGTTTATCACATTTGGATTGCGAATGATTCCAGTGCTTTGTCCTATAAATGTTTCGGCCTGCAACAAAGTATACCTATTTATCTTTGAATAATATTCAGCACTCGCATGTAAAGTTCCTCCGAACAAATGCAAACCAACTCCAAAGCCAATTGCCCATGGCGTTTTATAGGTTAAATCTATCCCACCCTGCGAATCTATTTCATATATTGGATCTAAAACTGCATCTCCTGAATAAAACTGTTCGTAATAAAATGAACCATCACCTTTTAAGCCAATCGTTGGAGCGGTTAAGGTTAAACCCAATGACACTTTTTCATAATCAAGTGCCAAACCAAATTTCCAAACTAAGCCGTAATTTTTATAATTGTAATTGTTCTTTTTAGTATACATTATTACAGTCTCATCCTCAGCATATGCTTGTAATTGAGTGGTTGCAAATGCATTCTGGTTACGGGCACTAAAGAAACCCGACACACCAACACTTATGTGAGGACTAAAAGCTTTACTCCAGCATAAACCAATCCACTCTTCACTAAAATCCTTTCCAATACCTATACTACCACTAAAATATTCATCACCAGGAAGATCATCAATTACATCTCCCGCTAAAATTGTACTTGAACTCAAATTGATATCGGATCTTCTTCGATCTAAAAAAGCATACGCAAATTTATGCTCTGGTAACCATTTAATCTTGAACGTTCCTGACACCAAAGACGGAACACCTCCAAACTTAGATTTAGAAATATTTGCATTTTCACCAGTTGCATTCTCAAAGGTTGTTGTACTCCATTGATTAACCTTTGCACTAATTACGAAAGCCGGCTTATCAATAACACCTAAACGGCCTGGATTATAAAACACGGCACCCAAATCAGAAACACTTCCAATCACTGAATTACTCAAGAGCATCGATTTCGTGCCAAATTGCTCAGTCCAATAATGTGCATCCTGAGCATAACTCAATGTACTAAGCAGAAATAAAAACAAGCCGAACTTATAACTAGATCCTTTTTTCATCTTTTACATATTCACTATTGAAAAGTTAATGTTTTTATGCTTACCTACAAAACAGGAAATTAAATCAATATTTTATCACTTCACAACATCATCATTTCTAAAGCTTTTACAAGTTCGGTTAATTTTTCTTTATATTTTTTCCCAATATGTTTTTGCAGTTTAAAAAATTCCTCTACTTTTGCATCCGTTATCGAAAGAGATAATGATTACCGAGAGCCCATTAACAAAGGCTTTCAGAACTTATTTAAAAACTAAAAGTGTAGAAATACACTTCACGTATATCGACTTGGAGAGATGGCAGAGTGGTCGAATGCGGTGGTCTTGAAAACCATTGTACCGCGAGGTACCGGGGGTTCGAATCCCTCTCTCTCCGCTGAGCAATTATCATATTGCACCAAAAGACTGTAAATCAATTGATTTACGGTCTTTTTTGTTTTTAATCAAACCATAAACACCCAAATATATACAATAAATAAGAGTACTCTGCGGTGAACAAATTACTACTCCTACGGTGTTCACCAAAACAACCATAACAAATTGAATCAAAATACATTAAAATAAATGTAGAGTAAAAATATATTTGACATTACTGGCATATCTTTGTAAATTGAGTGAACACTTTTGGTTATTTTAAATCTATTTACAAACACTCAGATGTTTCAAACCTATCTAAAGAACCTGCTATGAATACTTTTTCAGTTCTTAATATTAGTTTTCTGATTCGGAAGAATAGAACTAATAAACATGGAGAAGCCCCAATTTATATGCGAATTTCAATTGATCAGAGACGTGCTGAAATCGCCACCGGCAGATATATCAATCCTTTAAACTGGAATAGTAAATTAAATAAAGCGTTTTCCAAAAAGAAAGGTGGTTCACAAATCAATCAGTTCCTTGATGTTTTAAAGAATGGTATTTTTGATCACCATACTGCCATGGTGAAGAAAGGGGAGCATATTACAACCCAAACGCTTAAAAATAGATTTCTAGGCATTGAAGAAGATAAAAAAACTGTACTGGAGGTTTTTGAATACCATAACAAACAAATATCTGAATTATCCGGAATATCTTACTCGCCAGCAACTATACAACGGTATGTGACAACATTGGGTCATATTAAGAACTTTATCAAACATCTCTATAAGACTGATGACATAGCTTTGAATCAACTCAAATATTCTTTCATTACTGACTTGGAACACTATTTTAGAACCGTTCGTAATTGTAATAACAATACAACTTATAAGTATATAAAAAACTTTAAAAAGGTTATTAATATTGCCATTAGGAATGAATGGTTGGAGAAAGACCCATTTGCCAAATACAAATCCTCACTGGTTGAAGTGAAAAGAGAATACCTTAGTAAAGATGAATTACATCAGCTAGAACATCTTAAAATAAACTTATCTCGCTTAGATATCGTTCGAGACATCTTTATCTTTTCCTGTTATTCTGGCTTAGCTTATATAGATGTGGCAAATCTGACTATGGACAACATCCAAAAAGGAATTGATGGAAACTTATGGGTAATCATTCAACGCCAGAAAACGAAGGTACCATCAAATATACCTTTGCTGCCGAAGGCGCTAGCGTTAATCGAGAAGTACAGATTTTATCCTGCAAAGAAGTCAGAGGAACATATCCTTCCGAATCTAAGTAATCAAAAACTAAATGCTTATCTCAAAGAACTGGCAGATTTGGCTTCCATTAAAAAAAACCTCACTTTTCATATAGCGCGACATACTTTTGCTACAACGCTTACTCTTGCTAACGGTGTTCCAATTGAATCTATCAGTTCAATGCTTGGTCATAAAAACATTAGAACAACTCAAATATATTCGAAAGTGATAGATGAAAAAGTCAGTAAGGACATGAACAAATTAAGAAAAAGGCTTATATGAACCCTACCTACTTAAACATAAAAGACTCACAAACAACACTGTATGAGCATTCCTTTTATGTATAAAAGGAAAATAATGCACATATTTGCTAATGAAAATTTAAATTACCTCCTCATTGGAAAGCTAACGACAAGGTATTTTTATCATCTATTCGTTTGGTGATTGGTGGTCTCATTTATATAAATCCATTACTATCATATGCTTTTCGAAGGCTTTTCTGCATTCCCTAAGCAGTCTAAAGCAGCCCTTAAACACCTCCTTATCTTCAGTACTTAGAATATAAGAATTATAGGCATTGAGTTTATGAGCAATCTGGTTCAGGTTAGTCCCAATCTTTGTCAGATCATAATCCAAGGTTCTGAAAACAAAAACAAATTCTTCACTCACTTCAACCTGGTTCTTAAGTCGCTTCTTAAGTAGTCGCTGCCTGACAAATTCACTTAAAGAACAGATCCGCTCAGAATGATAAGTCTCCATTATTTTGCGTCTTCCTTCAGCTGTTATGTAAACTTTCAATTGGATATTACGCTTGTCTATATCATCTAATTTTGGTCGCATCTCAACTCATTTTTTTGATACCCCCGGAGGGCAAGGCCAAAGGTTTTTTAGGTACTAAAAAACACATCTTGCATTCACTTCGTAGAAGTTTAGATTTCACTATTTTTTAAGGCAAAATTATCAATTCTTGGTTCCGTTTTTCCCAAGTTCATACCAACTTGGGTGAAATTATTTTTCTTGCAGTGTTTAGGTCTAATTTGACTTTACCAGACGACTCGATTCGCATTAAACTTGATTGGTTTTATTCCTTTTTGATAATAAATAAGCCATCTATGATGGTTTTGGTTTTTCCCAAGTTGGGCTTTTTTATTTCAAAGCAAAGGTTTTGAAGTGTTTTGACTCCTCTAAAAGGCATAATGAAACATATTGCGGCATTTCTTTATCGCTTAAGCCACTTTTATTAAAAGGGAGGCGTAGGCTGCAAAAGGAAGCGGATATAAAGAGCCTGCGCGTGGGCATGGATTGATGGGCATTACCCCTTTGACTGGCAAAACTGATGTGCTTTTAAGGGCTTAAATAGTTTTAAGGTGTCGCTTAAAATAAATGTAAAAGCACATGTGTTTTGGTCATTATTTAAGCGCAATGCGCATCATTGGCGGGTTTATGCCGAACACTTTTGCACATCGCCGACCGACAATAGCTTTGCTAAAGCGTATAAGAAATGCGTGGCTTAAAAAACATGGTTTAATTGGCTATTAAAGGGCATCTTTGGTGAAGAGGCGAGGACAAGCAAGGCTTGGCTGGCTCCGGGAAGCTTGTCTTCGCCGATGATCCTGTGATGCCTTTATCGGGCAGGTCTTGCGCCTAAACGGCTTTTTGGGAAAAGTGATGCTTTATGGAAGTGCTTTCTCCAAAGGGCCGTGGAGGGTTTATCTTAATAGGAATAGATTCTTAGCCAATAAGAATCATTGGAAAAGATGTATTTAAAGCTTGTTTGATCTAGATCAATAGATGTAGTGTAAGATGTAAGTATTTTAAGATGGTGAAGTAAATTAGTTTAATAGCACGCCTTCTGTATCTAATTTCTTATAGATGGCTGTATCCTTAAACTGCTTATGCCACTTCTCTTTGGGATAGATATACAAGGCCAGACTCTCTCCAGCTTTCATTTCAACCTCATAACGGGCATTTTCATAGGCTTGTTCAGTATTTAAATCCACCTTGTGTGTTGTTAATACATAGATCTGCTTTTCCTCTCCGCTAGCTGAATGCTTTGTATTTAGCAGGATTATTTCTGCCTTTGAATCAATGGATCCAATATGCTTTTTGATAAGGTCTTCTATGTCTGTCTTGGTATTCATTCGCTGCAAATTTAAGCTTTATATCCGCTTGTATTCATTGTCTTTTATCGACGACATGCCGATCAAAACTGATCAAATTAAACATCTCACGCATTCTACTGCGTAAGCGATTGCCATACAAGCCCTCCAGCTCTGAGGCTGATAAATTGGTGGTCAGGTGGGTCAGCATCTTTTTATTGACAAAATGATCATATCTACTGAGTAAAATCTCGCCCATAACATTGCATTCGTTACCAAAATAAAATACCGGACGATCGATACCAACATCATCAAAACAATACACAGCCGGCACATAACCTTGTTTGGTAAAGCGATAAGAGGAGGTGGTGTATTGACTTAGCAGCTGATAGCCATGTCTGACAAAGGCAAAACAGACCTCTCGGGCTGAGCGAACAACATACTGTTTTTCCTTTGGGAAGAAGGTATTAATTAGCTGCATCAGGCTTGTTTTGCCGCACCCCACAGGGCCCGAAAGCAATATGCCTTTATTTGGATTGAGGTCTTTCAGCTTCATATTTTCCTTATCGCCAATGGCGTAGATCAAGAGTTTATAAAGTAGTTCATGGTCTTTTTTATGGATCTTAAACTGATCCCCAAAACGTTTCTTACCCGCATGATCCAACCAGGATAAACAGGCCGGGAAACTATAGTTCATCCAGCCATTTTTCTCCCATCTTATGGGTTTACAGTGGCTCTCCATAATCTTTATCGTTTTTTGTGGATAATTGGTTTTCTGCCTGAGGTCTGTTGTACTTTTCAATGTTCAGGATCCAGTTTCTGGCGGCAGCTTTCCAATCCTTCATGGGACTCTTACCCCCTACTCTCCAGCCATTGGAGTCAAAATGATTCATAAAGCGTTCTGCTTCCAGTTCATCCTGATCTTTGCTGGCAAAATAGACTTTGAGTTCTTCAAGCTTTGGCTTGACAAAGCGTTTGGATGTTTTGCTTTTAGTTTCATTTGAATTTTCATTTTCTGAAAGTGAAATGATTGCTTTCGCGGGCGCGTGCTCTCTATTGTTTGTTATTTGTTTATTACTGTTTTTTAAGTTTATAATAGTTTTATAGTTATTATTTAAAGGAAATAATTCGCTTGTAGCAGTGCTATTATCATTGCTTATATCACTGCTTGTACCACTGCTAATAGCAGTGCTTATATCAGTGCTTGTATCAAAAGTGATAATAGTGACACTGGATAACCGATAGGCACTCTGTGAAGGTTGATAGCGCAGGTAGCCCATGGTATCCAGCTCTTTCATGGTTTTGATAAAGGTATTGACTGAGCCAATCTTTCCCTGCCTCATCAACTCATTTCGATCAAAATGGATCGGATTGATGAATTTTAGTTTATTCCACAGGTAAAAAAGGGCCAGATACAAACTGATGTGCCTGGGCACAATGCGAACATCTTGTGCAAAAGAGTGCAAAACAGCGTTTATATGTTTGATGTAGTTCATTGTTTGAACTGTTCCATAGTCGCTTTGTTGTCATTTAGCATCTTTTGAATATCGGCGTATTCGTAAAACATCATTCCGCCTACTTTGGTATAGGGCAGTATGCCTGTTGTTCGAAGGTTTTGGAGGGTGCCCGGAGAGATGCCCAAAAGCTTTCTGACCTCAAAACTCTTGAGCCACTTCTTGGGTGTGGAACTGTAGTTGTCGGCTATAATGCGGACCAGGTCTTTCAAAAGAACCTCTTTGAATTCAACAAGGTCAAAAGTGGTGACAATTTGTTCGCGATAGAGCTTTTCTTGGCCATAATCGCGTTCTGATTTGAGTGACATAATGTTTCGTTTTAATGAGAATTGGTTTATCCTCAAAGTTCAGAAGCGTTTTTCGAAAAAAATCCCAAGGTCTACCCAAGTTGGGGAAAATATTTTTATTTTAGTATTACAGATACTAATTTAATTTCAATAACGTCTCGTGGGTAATAGTTCTATCTACCTGACTGAATGTTGATTACACTTATCAAAAGACAATCCAATTTAACCTCATAATATTTTCCATTTATCAAATACAAACTTATTTGAGCCAAAAAATACCAATATTGTGATTTATTAGACTTTTAATCGTCTTTTTGTTTATTTTTTAACTTTTATCCATGAACAACCCTAGTTACAAAGAATGTTATGTCCAATTTATAACGGAGATAAACGATTTTAAATCAACAATTACTCAATACGATGAGGACTTTGCTACATATAAAGATTATTTATATGCTCGATTTAAAGTTTTTAAAATGATGATCGAGTATTATAAACATGAAAATGAGATATTTAAAAGTAGCCAGACTATTAAAGTTAGTAGTTCCTAACTCCCTGAAACCGATAGGCACGCTTATTGAAGCAACAGAACTTATTTTAGGATTGGACAATAAGATAAAAAAGGGATTAAAGGGGAAAATAAATGATTGATATAAAAAACGCTGCTTAATTATTATTGGTTTTATAATTTTGATAAATTAAATTTAAAACATAACTTTTGTATAAAACAGTAACCCAGAATGTTCATAGCCAACCTTACCAATAAATTCACTATTGCCGATTATGCTGCTTCTTTCGACCTCTAAATCGATATGAAAGGAATTATATCCCAAACCTATTCCAATATTCTTTTTCGGTTGATATTCTATAAACAAACCAAGGTCAATCATATTTCCTTTATAATTTTCAAACTGGAGATAGAAGAAATTGGTACTATGTCTTAGTAAGAAATAACGACTGAGGTAAAAATCCATACCTAAACCTAAAGCAGGCAAGGGAGCGATGAAATCAGTTTGTTCTGTAATAGAACCATCTTGACCAAAAGCAAATTCGGTAGGCATCATATAGAAACCTATAGAACCAAAGAAGTTCAACCTGTCATCTAATAAAAAGCTGTAGCAATAGTTAATTTGAAGAACCTCTAATTTAAATTTAGTGCTAACATTTCTTGATTCTTCAAATGTAGTATTGCCAACTTGTAATTCGCTATTAATATCTCTTGATGCCCTGCGATAAATTTGAAAATAACATACTTTTGCTGCATGCTTTCTATTTTTTGAAAAACGATAAAGCATTTGCGTTCGCCAAGTCGCAGATCTTGTGTTTAGCCCTAAAGCATCTTCAAGATTTATATCGAGACCCAAGCCAAAAGTTTCATTACCTAATCGTAAATTACTATTTATACTTGCTGCATACCCTCCAATATCAATTGAAAACTTTTCCCAAGGCAATGAATATTTTGAAATTGAATCATTCTTTGCAAAGCAATTTAAACTTAGTCCCAAGAAGATTACTAGGATAAGTGGATGACTATATTTTAAATCTTTCATTTACACAATGTTATTAAGCCTTATAAGAGAGATTTTAGAAAATCCTGAAAAAGCTCACTGGGTGTATAGTAAGTGAATATTAATGGTAGATATGGAAGTAAATTCATAACAAAACTTAATATAAGCATTTTTAGATTTATTGGTAATAATTGGCTTGCTTGTACAGATGCATAACTACCATTAATGTCGGCAAGAGAAGAATTATCCATGCTTCCAAGTAAAGGCTCAATTTTCTTGTCTTTCTCCGTTATCCATGTATCATTATAAGCCATATTGTGTTTACGTATTGTATTGCCAAAATTTATAATACCATAAGTTTTAGTTTTAATGAGCTTTGTAATAAACAATAGCAATGGAGCATAGAGGATTAAAGGCAGTAAAAATACATAGGCCCCAATAGAAAATATAAACTGGCTTAATTCAGCTCCTTTATAAATAATTTCACATGCAATGTGTGCAGAAAAAACTGCAGATGGGGCAATTAACAGAAAACTAAGGGCTAACGGTACAATATTTATATATTCTAAACCACCCATTTTATCAGCATGTAATGAATCCATTTTAAGATTAAACTTCGAAATCTTGAATACAGAGAATACCCAAACCGCCCATCGCCATAACCAGCGAAATACCAATAACTGAAAAATTGGGCTGCAAACTAAAAGATAATACCATCCGGCAGCATTTAATTCTCCTGCATTGCTTAGGTAATTTCTTTCAGAAGTAAATTGCTCAAGGCTATCCCAATTTAAAGCAACATAAGTATAAACAGTAATTAACATGACTATTTCAGGAATAAATGAATCGGTAAGCTTGTTTAAGTTTTCAACAAGTTTGTTAAAGCGAGGTTGTTCGCTAATTTGTATTATCTTCTCCGATGTCTTTACATATCCTAGGAATGCACTTTCAGCTACTTTTTCAATTAAAATGAGAAAGGGGATAACGAATAAATAGCGCACATGTATCATTATATCCTCAAGAAAACTGATTGTCAATTCTGTATCCTCAATTGCATTTGCACTAAATGCTAAAATCCCCAAAATACCCCATGTTAAAATAACAAGGAAAAATGCCATATGATATCGGGCCTTATCTGCAGTTTTGCCTTTTCTAAGTGGAGATGTTATACTATAGATTAACCCACCGCTAACAAGTGAGAAGCCTGAATCATTTGTTGATTCTGATTTATTCATAATATTACATTTAATTATCCTTCTCATTGGAAGAAGGCGGTTGATGTGAGAAGTAAATACGTTGCACAACTGCCATTACAATGGCAGTTGACCATCCAAATATAATAATTCCATTAGCAGCTTCTATTGATGCCAATAAACGATGACTCTCATTTAAAGTTATATCGCCGTATCCTAATGATGTGTATGTTACCACAGAAAAATACAATGCCTCTTTCAAACCTGATAACAAGTTAAGCAAGATATAAGCCCATGCCCAAACCATCGATTCTAGGATAGAAGCAAAAATCATGACTAAAGCAATGAATCCTATCCAGTATGACTTAGGAAAGAAGAACTTTTTTTGCCCTCCCGAATACCGATTTATAAAATGGAATATCCCCTTTGTTGCCAATCCATGAATAGCTATCGTTACAATTATTAACATAGATCCAAGTAGTATATTATTTAGCATGAAATGTTCTTTTTATAATTGGATTTGCAGTAAAGCCATGGAGTAGAATACTTAATAAAACAGTACATATTACAGTCAAAACAAGAGTATGGAGGTTGGGTAAGTCAAGGTCAATAGTCATTATAACGAATACAATACTTGCCAATCCTCGCGGCCCAAACCACCCTGTAAATAGTTTCTCTGATAAATTAAGATCAACTCCAATCAATGAGATGAACACAGGCAGAATTCTAATAAGGGTAAGACTCAATATAGCATAGATGATTATTGGCCAGGTAAATTCATGAAAAAATTCACTAACCACTAAAGAACCAAAAATTATCCAAACGATCAGTCCCAAAGTGTTGCCTGTGCCTTCAGCAGCTTTAATCAAATCAATCTTATGTGTTTTATTAATGGCACCATATAAAATACCTCCTGAAAAACAGGAAATAAAGCCACTTCCATTTAAAACCTGAGCAAGGGAAAAACAACAGACAGCCATAGCGATGATGATCATAGGCTTCCATGAATCTAATATCCACGAGCGCTTAAAACACAGGCCAATCAGCTTTTCACAAATAAATGTAACTACCAATCCAACCAATAAACCAATGCCTATTTCTCTGGCAAAAAGAACAAGCCCAAAACTGAGGCTGATCTTATCCACCGATTGAGCGGCAAAAATAGCCACCAGCAAGAAAAGCACCGGAACACAAACACCATCGTTCAACCCACTCTCAACATTTAGTCCTTCACGAATCTTAGACTGAACTTTCTGACTGCTTACTACTGGTTTTCCCAAGGCAGCATCGGTTGGTGCAAGAATAACTGCCAACAAGGCTGCTTCAATCCATAAAAAGTCGTTAAATACAAGATATCCCATTACCCAACCAAGAAAAATCGTAAGCGGTAGTCCCAGCAATAATAATCTCAATGGAATGGCTATATTGTGTTCAAGCACCCTTAAATTCGTTTTAGATGCGTCAGTGAATAAAACCAAAGCCAATGCCAGTTCAGCAAGGGTTTTATAAGTCTCTTTCTGTATATTGAAGTTTAATATATTAATTCCTAATGGTCCAGCAATTACTCCAAGTACAACAAATATTATAGGACCACTAAGCCAGGTTTTTTCTATACGACCCGCTAAAAGGCTATAAATCAAAACTAAGAATGCTATTATGGTAAGGTTCTGATACATAAGCAATCAATTAACATAAGGACTTACAAGCTATTATTCACTTTTGTCAAAGAAATAGGCATATACATGTTCATCAACTTGTTTAAACATGCTTTTCACTTTAGAAAAGTAAATGCCGATGAAGAAAAGATATAATGCATCTGTTGCCCAAATGACATTGAATTCTTCAAGAATTAGATTCCCTGCAAAATATCTAAACAGTAGCAAAAGAATGGTAATTGCCATTCCTATGGGTTTCACTTTGAGGCTCAACGTTTTTTGATCTTCAGATAGTATAACTCTTTGAGTAAGACCAATAAAATGCCCAATTACAGAGCCAACCAGTGTATAAAGGATGTAGAAAAAGGGTAAATTATGAACAAATGAATCGTGGATTACTATTCCAAACATAAAAAGCACAAGCAAAATATAAATTCTACCGAAATACTTAATTTTTTTATCGATATGTTGTTTGCGAAACTGTTTTTTCTGATTCATTAGTTTGCGCTATAAAGTCTTATTAAAAATACTATGGAAAATAAATTAATATCGACATTTTATGTAGTCGTCAATGAATTACTTTTCGAAAGCGAATACTTTCAACCAATCATTCTTCATACTTACAACGTGCCAGTTACCATCATTGGCAGCCTTTAACGAAGCGCTATCTTTTTCGGCGTAAGCAAACTCACGTATTTCATCATCATGGTTTATCAGCAATTGGAAATTTGGCAATCCATTAGCATGGCTATAAGTAAGCTGACCTATATCACCACCACTACGAACATTTCCTGCAACAAATATAGGAATACGGCCAATGTGTCGTTCTATTCCAACAGGCTTGGTAAGCCCATCATTTATAAATACGTTTTTGTCCTTTTTTGTGATCACCCATTTGCCATCAACTTGCTCAAAAGCATTTGTTGCAAAACTACCTATTACATTTTCTGGTACGATACCATACATCTCTTCTGTCTTCACACGCATAAAATCAATACCTCCACCAGAACAGATATAGGTTTTGAAATCATTTTTACGCAAATACTCCAGAAGCTCTAACATGGGTTGATAAATAGTTTCGGTATATGGTTTATCAAATTTTGGATGTTTTACCTCATTAAAAAACGCTTCCACATTTTTGTTAAATGTTTTTATTGGCATACCGCTATGCGTTGTGCTCATTAAATGCATCAACTCCTTTCCATGGTTGTTAAGCAAGTCATTAACCAAATAATCTTTATCTCCTTCGAGAAGCGCTTTGTATGGCAATTGAGTTTTCCATTCAGGGTGATCAATAGCCATTTTATTAATCTGATACGCAACAAATTCCAGTTGAACAACAGGCTGTTCGCACCAAAGTGTGCCATCCTGATCAAATGTGGCAATGCGATCCTTTCGATTCACATAGTTAGCCCCTCCATCCTCGGTAACTTCACTAACAAATTGAATGATTGCTGATTTAGTAGAACCTTCGTTCCAGGAAGGCAATGGATCATCTTTAGTATCATCCTTTATGGTATTATTACAGGAAATGATGAAAACAAAAGAATAAACCAGGCATACTAATTTTAGTAATATTTTCGTCCTATTAGTCATTAAAGTTGAGTTTTGTAATATTAAAATGCTTATTGATGATCTCTAATCAAACTAGTTGTCCATTTTGAGATTTGTAAATCAGTACAGTTGAATGCGGATGTATTTATATTTTCCTATTTAATTGAAATAATTTTCCCGCTGCAAACAGCGGGAAAATTTATTGAGAATTTATTCGATATATTTCACATTCATATTATGAATGGTTCCTGTAAATTCAAATTCCCCCTTATCTGCATAATCTGGAGAAACTGGGGAGTGCTCATCTCGGCCAACTTCAAGGCCTTCGGTACTTAATGTTAGATTAGCCAAATTCGGCACTTTAACTTTACCAATGCTTTTGCCATTTACTTTAATAGATACATTGGCTGGTACTACAAGCGTTCCTTCGATAGGCTCTAATAGTATTTCAATCTTTGTCTCTCCGGCAGGGATGGGCGATTTAGACTTTAATTTAGTTCGCTGCACAATAAAGCAGTTGTATTCATAATTTAAGTATCCATCCTTCATATAACATGTAATACCAGCACCAGTTCCGCCCAAAGCAAATAGTACACCATCTGCTTTTTCAGGCATGTCGACTGTAAGGGTGGTTAAACTATGTTTACGTGCAATTTTTGCTGCAAAAAATTCTGGTATGGTTATTAAACCAGGTGTGTAATTATACTCTGTTGCCGGATTAGCCATGGTATACTCTGGGTGTAACAGCGCCCATAAACCTCCTCCAATAGGCATGTTGTAATTCTTAGCCGATTCTACCAAAAATAAGTCTTTCAGTTCTTGAAGCTTTTCTGGATTTTCCTTTGCCAGGTCATTGGCTTGCGACCAATCTTCTTTTAGGTTATACAATTCCCAAACATCCTTATCTGGTGTCCATGTTGCCATTCCTGGTGATATTGTCACCCATGGAATACGAGGTCCGAATGTGCATGCAAACCAACCATCGTTATAAATACCGCGGCTACCCATAATATCAAAAAACTGTGTATGTTTCTGTTCTGGTGCTTCAGCATCACTAAAGGCATATAGCATACTTACACCATCAATCGGATCTTGTTGGTAACCATTAACAACTGCAGGTGGTGTAATGTCTAATATTTCGAATATGGTTGGACTAATATCACTTACATGGTGAAATTGTCGGCGTAATTTAGTATCGTGCTTTATTTTTTCAGGCCACGAAACAGCTAATGGTTGTCGCGTTCCTCCAAAATAAGAAGCTGATAATTTGGTTCCTTTATAAGGTGTAGAAGCCGCCCATGCCCATCCGGCATTATAATGGTTATCGGTTGCCGGTGTACCTAACACTTCAATACCACCCATTTCTTCAAGAACTTTAAGCTGATCGTCGAGCGAAACAGGAATTTGGTTTTGGGTTAATAATTCACTTATTGTTCCATGATTTCCTTCTGAACTACTACCATTATCGCCCCAAATGTAAAAAACAAGTGTATTGTCTTTAATACCCAGATTCTCAAGTTCATTGATTACTCTTCCTGCATGGTGATCGGTATGTTCTGCAAAACCAGCCCATATTTCCATTAAACGGGATTGAAATGGACGTTGACTTTCAGGAATATCCGCCCATTTTTGCATACCATCAGGAATTGGAGTAAGCTTTGTATTGGCTGGAAGCAAGCCTTGTTTCATCATGCGTTTGTAGGTTCTTTCGCGATAAGCTTCCCAACCGTCATCAAATTTACCTTTGTATTTATCAGCCCATTCTTTTGTAATATGGTGTGGACCATGTACTGCTCCTGTTGCCCAATAAAGATAAAATGGCTTCTCAGGTGCCAATGCTTGATGATTTCGCATCCACTCAATTGCATTATCAGCCAAATCTTCAGTAAGGTGATACCCTTCTTCAGGTGTTTTAGGAAGATCGATATACGTGGTATTTTGTACCAGATAGGGTTCGTACTGCGATGATTCTCCTCCTAAAAAGCCATAAAAATAATCGAAGCCATAACCATTTGGCCAGTTATCAAAAGGACCAGCTGCGCTTGTTTCGGTAACTGGTGTCATATGCCATTTCCCAAATGCTGCTGTGCTGTATCCATAATTTTGCAATACTTCAGCCGTAGTGGCCGATGTTTTTGGTATCAAGCCTGTAAAGCCATCAAAGTCGTTCGATATTTCAGAGATTTGTCCATTACCAACCCGGGTGTGATTTCGCCCTGTCATTAGTGATGAACGAGTAGGTGAACACATGGCTGTTGAGTGAAAAGCACCAAAGGAAATACCTTCATCACGAACTTTTGATAAATTAGGCGTATTAACTTCACCCCCAAAAGCACTTGGTGAAGCGGGCCCAGCATCATCAACAAGAATAATGAGGATATTAGGCGCATCCTCAGGCAGGCGACTTTTTGCTTGTATAGGTGCATACGTTGATTGCTCCATAGTTACACCGGCAATCGATCCCGATTTTTGCTTTTTAAATGGCAATGTTTCTTGTGCCATTATAAAACCAGGTACTAAAAGCACAGAAATCATGCATAGTGCTATAAATCTTATTCTTTTCATAGTATTGATGTTATAGGTTTAATAAATCCTCTATTTTCATTTTTAGAGTATTACGATACTCTGTTTATTGTTCCTTGCTCTTATTTTATTTTTTAGGAAATAGTAGGACAGCCATAAATTGCAGTTGGCCTCCTTTAGCACCTGCTTCCGGTACAATAGAATTGTGATAGTAGCCCATAGTCAGCCTAATAGGTTGTTTTCCAAAGTGTGTTACTTTCGCCACATTTAGCCCAAAAGGAACAACCGCTTTTTCACCCTCTTCTGCCTTCCAATTAACGGTAATAGTAGGTGCAGTACCTATCGACCAAGCCTTTTTTAAGTTGTAGTTGATAAAATACTGTGTGAAAAAGGTGCTGTGTTTCTCTGCTGCATTTGGACTATAATAAGCCCAGTTTTGGGCAGCAACAAAACCAAATGTCCAATGCCCTGCGGCTGAAAACAAAACAAATGAAGGACCTACAGCAAACTGACCATCACCAAGATCACTTGAGCTATTGCTAGGAATCAGAAAACTAGGACCAAATCCCAATGCTGTTTTACCAATGGGTGCAGGTGTAAAAAAAGCTGTGTAGTTTATCGCTCCCAATCCTGTTGTACTTCCACTCTCAAAATTAAAATGAGGCTGTTTCATCACTGGCATAATAATGCGGTTGATCATATTCCAGTTTTCACCAATTTTCACTGGCAATACAGGCTGTATATTAATAATGGTTTGGGTGCGATCGTATTCTCCCATACCCATATTCCAATTAAACTGAAATGGTAAACTGATAAGCGAGGCAATTGGGTTTTGAGCAGTCTTTGCAAGATTATTTGCCTGATCAGCTTCACTTGCTTCCTGAGCACATATATTCTGCAAACTTATAAGGAACAGGATACTTATTCCAAGATAATAGATTAAATTTTTCATTCCATTTAATTTTTAAAACTGAGTGTTATAAGACTATAGTTTTTGTCAGTAATCTCAATTGAAACTACTTGTCCATTTTTCGGATTAAAAAACTCTGTAATTTTGATAGGCGAATTGACAACATGTGTAAATTCAACTCCCTTATGCCCAAGAGCAATTGTTAGAGCATCTCCTTTATCTACAGGATCCAATACGAAATGCTGCAATGGCAGTTCATTGGCCAAAATGCCCTCATCCTTAACCTCCAGAGTTATTATTTCTCCTCTGTGACCGTTAATAAATGAATCGATATATTCAATCCAACTTTCTGATTTTATGTTTTTATTTTCTACCATGATGTACTTGTTTTAATAGTTAATTTGCACAATGCCGAAATTTTCATTTTACGACTTCAATAATTAAAAAATCAGATTTATCCCAAAATGCGAGAGCGTCTAGTATCTTTAAGCTTTCAATTGTTTTATCACCTGTTAAGCTATAACTAGATTGAGGATGTGTTGTAAGAAGTTTAGCTTTTTTACATGCAAGATTAATTTCTTCTGTTTCATCAATGGGTATTTCAATAAACCAACCTTCATCAGCATCTGCAGCCAGACTTTTCACTCTTCCCATTCCCAGAAAACCGCCTTCAGCATTTATGATGCCAAATTCTTTCAACTCTTTTTTAGTTGCAGCAATAACAAAGGCAGTATTTAACGCGCCATACAAAGCATCCGTTAAGATTGCTTGTTCTTCATAAGCTTCACTTAATAAGGCAATATTAATACCCTCTTCTACAACTTCAGAATTTAAAGCATCAATTACTTCATCCCGTTCAATAATTGCATCAGCAGCTTCGTCCAGCTCAATTTCAAGAGCGAGTATGACTTCTTCATCTAAATCTTCATTCGCATAGAGCTCATCGATATTTTGTTGCATTTTACTAAGCTTATGCTTGGTATTAGTCATGGAGCCATGAATATGCTCTAAATGCAATTGAATATCTTCTTCAACAGTTTCTGCATCGCCAGTAATTTGTTTTTTTACCATACTGTGTTTATCATCAATAGCAGCAAGGTTCTCATCAATTTCAGTTAACATTTCCTGATAAACCTCAATTGTGAGTGCCATTTCGATATCATCCGCAGCCAGCATTGCATTCTCTTCAGCAAGGGCTGCCAATTGGGCCTTCAATTCAGCATTTTCGTTTTTAGTGGAGCAACCAATAAATAAGGTTGTTAATAGTATTATCGACAATAGATTTTTCATGATTATAGTTTATTATTTATCCATTATTATATCTGCACATTTCTTTCAGCGGATTATTTTTTAGTTTCTTTCTTCACACTTCCTTTTACCTTGAAAGAGATTATGAAAAGAGTTATACCCCCGATAAGGGCAACAATCCCAATTAGTTTTATAATAGTAAGGGCAGAGATAAAAGGAGATGTTAGCAATATAATTCCGAAGAAAATCGAGATAATTCCACCTAGAATCATTGACCATTCGTTTTTTATTTCTTTTCGCAGGCGTAATCCAGTAATAATTCCAAGAATACCATTTATAAAAGCTGAAATGCCAAGAAACCATACTAAAAAGGATGAAGTTAGAATTGCACTTAGAGCTGGTTGAGAGAGTACAATAACACCAGCAACAGCTCCCAAAAAGCCTGTAAAAATCCCCAACCCCCAGGATTTCACTTTTTTTCGTCCTTTTATTGATTTTACTATCGTGAAAATTCCATCAACCAGCCACCACGCTCCCATAATAATGAGCACAACTGTAAGTGTGGCTAGTGGGAATGCAAGTAATATAATTCCGATAATTAAGAGACTAATACCTCGGAGCAGGATTAACCTCCAAAGTTCACTTAGCACTTGATTTTGTGTCGATTCGTTTTTCTCTTTCATGGTAAAATAGTTTAAGTTTTATAAAATTTATCTATAAATGAGTTTATATTGCATACCTCAATCTGATTGTTGAGAATACTCCTACTATATCTTTTGATTCATTAAAGGATGGATTTATGGTTAATTGTAAATCAGGCATAATATTTAAATGCTCCGTAAGTTGAATCCCATAATAAAATTCCATTCCATATTGATCTCTATGTCTTCTATCACTTGGTCCACCCCAACTGAGACCAATACCCAGGTTATCACCACGATAGATATTTACATCAGCACCCAACATTACTAAATGGTGCATAAGAGCAGCGTTTCCTTCAGAAATACCGGTTCTAAAAAATGGAGTTATTCCAGAGAAATCGTAAGATGCGGAGAAACACCACCCTTGGCTTTTTTCTATTCCTTTGTCTTTTCTGGCATCTTGGTTCCAATAGCTAAGGTGTATGGTTTGGCCACTAATAAGTGACTTACTTGGACTCCAACCGAACTCTATCCAATAGAAGTATTCTTGTTGATTAAAAAAAGATTTAAAATTTTCTGCTATAAAGTAGCTTGCTTCACCATTAGCATCATGTATCCCACCTGAAATATAAAAATAATCTGCAATGGTTATTTCTCCTGAAATACCAAAGCCTTGATTGGGTAAAGCCATCGCAGGATTATTAAAGAAAGCTTCATTTAAATAAAACTTATAGGCATTTAGCAATGGATAAAGGTCAACCCAATCTCCAACATCCATTATGCCCGCGACCAAGGCAAATTTATTACCGAAAAATTGTTTCCAATAAAAATTGGTTAATCCCCAACCAAAATCCTTAAAACTGGCAGTACTTAAGGCACTACCTGCCTCATAACCCAATTGTCGTGGAAGTTGTGATGTGCCTATTTTATGCCTGTTTTCAACCTTTACAATTAGTGAACCATGTAATCCATTATTTGTATTAAAAGCTTCCCAAGAACCATAGAATCGGAATATTCCACTGCTTGCCCATTTATCAGAGTAACTAAAAGATGCCATTTGATTTAAAAGCATGTAATCAGTGCCCACAGCAATTCTCGTTTTATCTTTTAGTTTTCTTTTAAAACCATAGTATTTATTAAATAAACGTTTAGATACATCAACATCTAGCCAGCTCATTTTTAATCCATCATCTAATATCAAATCAGCACCAACGGAGTTAACCCCACCTACTGAACTTATTTTATCGTAACCTGATTTGCTTTCACCAAGTTTTAAAGTGTCCAATAATGAAGCTCCTGAAGGAATGGTATCTTGAGAGAAAGTTGCCCCTCCAACTAATAACATTATGAATATCAAACAATACTCCTTCACTCTATATGAATATCTGCCTTTTTGCATTTGTTGATCACTCTAATGTTTAGTCAAATATTTTATTCTTGACATTTTAAATTATTATTTAAAAACTCACTCTTCCTCTTAAACCGAATAGAGCTATGATATCTTTTGAAGGATTCATAGCAGGATTTATTAGCAATTGTATATCTGGTGTTATCGTAAGGATTCTTGCAACATGCATGCGATAGTATAACTCCACAGTATATTGATCTCTTAAACCTTCGCCAAATGTTGATTCTGAAGGCTTACCCCAACTTGCACCCAGGCTTAATTGGTTGTTATTATCCGGAAAATGATAGCCAAGTCCTAAATCGAGAGAATTCTCGAGCATAGCACCACCTTTATCGGCATAACCAGCTCTGATAAATGGCTCCCAATAATTGCTGATAATTTTGCTTAACGACAATGCCAATCCCCAACCTTCTGGAATACCTGCAGCTTTTCTTTTAGCAGCATGCCAGTATGAAATATGCGCATTGTCGGTAAATCGCTTGGCATAATCGCCTATCAGGCCTGCTTCCACATGTGTAAAATATTCAGCATCACCAAAAAAACTGTCGAAACTACCCATAGGATTAGTTGGATCGCCATTTGCATCCTCTAATCCAGCCAGAATGTATATGTTTTCGGTAACCAGTCCTCGAATTGCAAAACCTAAACCTTGATTAGGAACTGGTATGTGTGCCCCAGTTGAAAATGTTAAGTTAGAAACATCATTCCAAGGGTCTGCCAAGCCATAAATATTAAAGAAATCTGTTGCATCAAGAATACCGACTACAAAAGCCAACCTGTTGTTTAAAAGTTGTTGTTGCCAGTAAAAATTAGTCATTCCCCATCCCATATTGCTAAAGGTGATTGATGTAAGTCCTGCATATCCAATCTCAGAACCAAGTGACTGGGGAACTATATAATTACCATATTTGTGTCTGTTTTCTACTTTAAAAATTAGGGAACCTTTATTACTATTTTTTTTACCTACCAAATCCCATGAACCAAAAACTCTAAACACACCGCTAAATCCTGACTTCTCGCCAAGACTTTCTGATACTGTCTGATAGTTTGAAAAATAATCGATTCCATAAGAAAAACCACTTTCTTCTTTTAGGGCATTTTTGAAATCGAAATAAGATTGCAGAAAATCAGTTTTATGAGAGGCATCGCGATCTATTTGGCCATCTACACTGCTTGGGCCACCAAAACCAGGATTTGATTTCAGTGTGTCGAGTAGATGCTCGGACTGAGCACATAGTGAACCTGGTCCGAGTAAAAGTAGACAAGCAATTAATAAAAGCTGATTCATTATTTCTGTATTAATAATATAGGTGCGTGTTGTTTATTTTGCTTACATCTCAACTCCCCTCGGTGTGACACGATTATAAAACCGAAGAGTCGATTCGAACGGAGTTGAGCATAGTGTATATTATTAATGATTATCATGTTTAGCTGGACAGAAATCGATGGAATGCATTTTTATCCATTGTTTCTGTGTAGCTGGCACAAAGCGTCCTTTTTCTTCCTCGGGGTAGCGAATAGCCTGGCCTTTAAAGACATCCTGCACCTTTGAATCTTTTACCACAATATTTCCACCCACAATTACATAAGGAATACCTGTAGTAGGATTTCCCTGATTCCCTGCTTTATAGGTAGCATTATCGGTTACTTTTTCAGCATCGAAAATGGTAATATCGGCAACCATTCCTTTTTGAATGCGTCCACGAACTTTCATGGCTTCAATACCTGCGTCGCCCAAGTGCTTGGCGCTCCAGTAGCTAATCTGACAAAGTGTAAACATTAACGGAATGTCTTGTTCGCGTGCCAAACGCAATACTTTTCCTCTCGAGGCAGCTGTACGTGGATGACCGGCATATTCGCTAAAATCAGCATCCCAGGGCAATAGTTCACCGTCAGAACCTGCTCCAAAGGTATTATCGCCTCCAACAACCATGTGTGGCATGTTCATCCAAAATGGCAACCATTTTTTGCGCGGAGGAACATGGGCAATCACCAACCGGCCCGGATCTTCTTTGACAATTTTAAGGAATTCTTCTTCATTTAAAAACTTATCCTGGGTAGGGTCGTACATGGTTTCTTCGTACTGGTAGCCATTAATATCTTTCCAAGTTGCAGGCTGCAAAAAGCCTGAACCAATAGCAGTAGAACCTGCTGCATAGGGATAATACTCTGCCCACATATTTAAGCCCATTTTACGAGCCATTTGTAGTTTTTCCTCGTGCTCCCACCAGCCATAATCGTTATCGTGACCGATAATTAATGGAGCTTTTAATAAAAAGGCATTGGTAAAAACCTCATCAAAACCTAAAGCGGCTTCGGTGGGTGTTTTTGTGCTGCTGTGGAAACGGGTATGTGCAAGCGTTAAACGGCCATAACGAGCAGCTGCACGTTGTGCCTCAAATTGCTCATATGTGGTTACACCATTGCGCATATAACCTACGGTTGAACCTAAACCCAAAGCTCCTTGACGGAGATTCTCGTCGATAATCTGTGTGATCTTATTCATGTGCTCCAAATCACTGGGTGTATCGGCCCAACCATCCACGCCATCTTTGGCAGCCACGCCCCTAAGTCGAGGCATATCGGTAGCATCAACCGGTTTGTCAATAACAGTCCCATCGTGCACCACATTTCTTGCAAATTCTTGCGAAACAGATACCCCATAGTTAATGGGCCATTTACCTTCTTTTTCTTGATACCAGGCTCCTACATTTAAAGCACCAATTTCTAAATCAAGGCCGGTAGTTAAACCATCGCGCAATCCCATTTTGGCTGCAAACAAATCCATGCTATGGTCATGCGAATCGATAAATCCGGGTGCTACCACGAGCCCGGTTGCATCAATGGATTCTTTACCTTTAATCTCATCTTTCGTTATGATTATAATCTTTCCATCTTTAATGCCCACATTTCGTACCGCATCAAACATTGTTTCCGGATCCATTACCCGACCATTCAGAATAACCAGATCATATTCTTGTGCTTGAGCATATAGAGCCCCCATTAAAAAGAGTGCTATTCCGAATAGAAGATGTTTAGTGATTTTCATAGCTTAGTGTTTTTTAATATTAGTTTGTAGATTATTTATCGTCATTAGCTGCACAGATACACTTCACCGAAATAACAGGCAAGTGTAGTTCATATAGGGTGTTGAGTATTCCGGATAAAGCTGCCTGATCTGCGATAAGCCCGGTAAGTGTTGACATGAACTGATTATCTGAAATTTGCTCGGTTTCTATATCCAGCCCACCAAGTGAATCGGACCAGGATGTATCAAGTTTGCCCTGAACCCGAATTTTATAAGTGGCCTTGCCGCCGAATTTTATATTCTTACATTTTTCCATGTTGTTCCATTTTATACCATCAAATTTACGGAGTAAGAGGTGGAAGAGTCAATTCCACTTTAGTGGAAGAAAAGTGGAAAAGCCTTGGCAAATCATAGTTTTAGGGTCTGACAAATTCAAAATCAAGCTTCTGCTGGGGGAATAATTCTATGCAGTTTTGAAGCGAATAAAAATCATAATTCAGAAATATCCCACCACGGATTTCCTGAATTATAATTTTGATCTAAATTCTTTGAAAATATAGAATTTGAAATTGCGTTAATAGATAAGCTCTACATCATCAACTATTAAAACACTACCGATGGCACCAGCAAAATTAGCCCCATCGTAACTTGAAGATGCAACAAAGGTAATATGAGTTGGTAGCATAAAGCTTGCTGAGTCGGAACTTACAAACTGACCATTCTCAGGGAACATATAGTCGGGCATAGAGGGATCTAACTCGCCATAGTAAAAATCTAATTCCTTTTCGGATAAAGATTCTTGAATATCACCATCCCTAAACCAAGCTGCGGCTAATCGTTCTGTATTGTCAGCAGTTCTAATTTCCAAAATGGCATAAATGTCAAACATATCCGGCTCTGACAATAAATCTCCATTTTTGTCCTTATTTTCCGCTCCCGGAATATAGGAATAGCTAAATTTTATTTTTTGAGGTCGGCTCGCAAAGGGAATACCAAAATTGATAGCTGCCTCGGGGTCGATAGGATCAATTTTATCTTTATCGAACAAACCTGTAAAAACCGATCCTGCTGATATTGGTGTTCCAAAAGTGGCGGCCAATTTACCATTATCTAAAGTCTCCATTTTTACAGCAAGGTTATTGTCCTCTAACTCAATAGGAGTTGTTGCCAATAAATTCAAAATTTGAGTGCCAGCGTTGCCAGTCCCCCAAATTGTTGTTGAAGCATCTTCACCAGGTTCATAAAAACCACCATTGGTTTCGTACCAGGTATTAAAATCGGAATATGCAAGCTGCGGAGTTGATGAAGCAGCTGATGCTTTTATTGTCCATGTAGTAATTTGTCCATTTTCTGCTGTTACTTTTATGCTTACATCAGCAGTAAAATCGAGTTCATCACCAATATTTTTATCTGCAGTAGCAAACGATGATAATGTAAGTGTTTTTAAAGTTAGGTTTGTAACATCAACTCCAGCGGGAATTTCTACTGAAACTTCATACGTTTCGTTATTTATAACGGCCTGACTTGCCTGATTGCTAATTTCGAATGATTTAATATTGCCATATTGAGATAAGCCAAAATAATCGTCGCTTATACAAGAAGCTAAAGCTATTGTTAATATAGAGAGAAATATTATATTTTTCATAATTTTTAGTTTTTATTACCTGTACCAAAATAATATGCAAGACCTAACTCAAGAGACAAAATGTCGATGCTAAAATTTACATTTTGCCTAATATCTTGAGATTGTTCAACACCATCGATAGTTGTCTCAGTTACTTTTAAATCATAGCCTAGTACATTTAATTGCACTTCGAAAGCAAAATTTTCCATGGCAAAAAATGTGATACCAGGACTAATTCCTAATCCAAAATTGTAAGTAGTTGATAGCGTTTTAGAGATTTCATCAACATGCATTATACTGCGGGAATTTGAGTTTTCGATGCCAAAACCCAGTCCAACCATTGTAAAAAAACTTAGCCTTTCGTTTGCTGTTAAAGGTACTGAAGTACGAAGGTTAGGAGTAAAACTAAAACCGCGTGTTAAGGAGTTAGACTGAATAGTATCTGGATCGCGGAAAAGAAATCTTTCATATTTACTCTGATAGTAATTTACATTTAGCCCGACCATACCATAATCGCCCGTATAATAACCTCCTTTAAATAAGAGATTGTAACTTAAATCATCTCCATCCAATGTTTTTTGCAGAAGCCCTTGGGTATTTTCACTTTGCTTGTCGGTTAATGAAAATGCTAAACCAACGTACCAGTTTCCTTTTTCAAAAGGTTTGAAATCGTTTTCGTAGTAACTGGAAAGTAAATCGTAAGGTGAGTACTTTAATAAAGTATCCTGATTGCTTTGTGCTTGCACTTTAATAAGCATTATAGTGCAAAGCATTATAAATAGAAGTTTTTTACACATATCAACCATTATCATATTTTCTAAACAAATTTAGTTTAGAAAGCATGTTTTAGTCAATTCCACTTTAGTGGAAGAATGGTGGAAAATAAGTTGCAATAAAAACAAGCGAGGAATATGCGAATTAAAGCAAAATAGGCCAATTAGGATATTTCTAGCTCCTTTACTTTTTCAATCAGTTGAATTCTATTCTTTACACCTAGCTTTTGATAGGTATTATATAGATGTTTTTTAATGGTATCTTCTGAAACATGTAACTTCAAGGCTATTTCTTTGTTACGCATACCTTCTGCAACTAAATATATAATTTCATTTTCGCGCTGAGTGAATATATCTTTATCAATTGATTGATTAGTAATCTCAGTTCTATTTGTTTTAATTGAAGAAATCTTCAATTCCTTTTTAAATGCTTCAATAATATCACTTACATAAGCATTAGAATCAACAGCCCCGAGATAGGCGTTTAACAAGTCAAGCATTGGTTTGCCAAGATCAATATAATTTCGAATTGCACCGCCTTGAGCTGCATAATGTATCGATTCGGATAACTTTTCTGTTGCACTAATCCTGTCACCTTGAGCATCAAGCACCAAAGCATACAACGCCAAGAAGTCAGTTAGAATTCTTTTTCGGTTGTTTTTCATTAAATACTCTACCGTAGGATTAAGCAAATCGATAGCTTCTTCCAGGCTTTTCCTAGTATTTTTATGCAAGAGGATTCTTACCTGTGTAAATTTGGGCACATAATAAAACCACATTGGCGGTTGTAAATCATCCTTATACTGCTCATCCAAAGCAGTGATCGCATTAACGTTTCCTTGAATGAGGTTTAATTCTATTTGTATTGATTCAATTAAGGCATGTATTGACTCCTTGTTTGTTTCAGCTTTAAGTGCTATTAAAGAATTAATTACATCAGAGGCTTTTTTGTCATCCCTATGCTTTATGTATATTAAGGCTAATAAATAACCCGCCTGAACGAGATAGTCCAATCTAGAAAATTGACGGTCATTTACCAAGGCTTTCAGATAAGGCTCAGCTTCGTCAAGCTCATTTAAAACATAATGTGCAGCCCCCATAAAATACCTGCCAACAGATATAGATTCTACCAGTTTAAATTCCTCTCCAATTCGAATGCATTCAAGCGCTGATCTTTTAAGCTTGTGCATATCGCCTTCCATTTTATAAGCCATACAACACCACACTTTGAACCTAGCCTGTAATATTCCATTTGGCAATTTTTGCTTATCTATTAAATCGTTAATAATATCAACACCAACATCAATTTTATTCATCATTTGGTAGGAAAGAGCTATTAAAGCATGCGCATAAGATTTTGCATGGCAAGCATCTTCTAGCAGTAATTTAATCGCTTCTTCTGCATTCTTAAGAGCACCATTTGAGTTTCCTTCCAGTAGTTGTATTATACCATCTAAAACCTTTAATTCACCACTAAGAGAATTCCCTAGTATCGATTTTTCTTGCTGTGTTTCAAGCAGAAGTTTTGCCTTGTTCTTGTTTAACACAATACCTGTGTAATCTCCACTTGTATCAGAAATATAGGCAGATATGGTCAATAATAAAGGATTGTTTTCGATGATAGAATCAGGGAACATTTCCACTAATTTATGCAGACGATTCCACTGTCCTGAATTCATAAGTTCATAGCGATGCTTTTCAATAACTGTTAATGCGAACGGAACATCTTCGGCCAATAAAGCATGTTTTACAGACTCCTTGTAAAGATTATTATTATTGAACCAGATACTAAAACTTCTATGTGTTTCTGTAATTTCCTTTTTACTAAAAGCACTGTTTAGTTGCTTTTGTAACAATTGTTGGAATAAATGATGGTAGCGAACCCAATTATTTTGGTTGTCTAATGCAATAATAAATAGATTCGAGTCGATTAATTGATTAAAAGCTTCACTTCTTTGCTGATTATTAATTGTATCAATAGTATCTAAAAGTTCGGGGCAAAATCTATCTAACAATGAGGAGAATAGTAATATGCTTTGTAGTTCTTTAGATTGTCTTGAAAGCACTTCCTGAATTAAAAATTCAGAAATCATAGTATTTGAATTTTTGGAAGAATCAATAAGTTTCAATAAATCTTGATTACTATTAACAGAAAACGCTGATAATCGTAGACCAACGACCCAACCTTCTGTTAGCTCGATAAGTTTAGAAATAATTTCATGTGTGGGTTCTGAACCTAGTTGATTCTTACACAAAAGACCTGCTTCCACTTCATCAAAAACCAAATCGCTAATTCTAATTTCGGTACTACGGTTATAGAATTTTAGATGGCTCAGCCTTAATGAAGGATCTCGGCGAGCGATAATAACCAAATGCATATTTTGTGGAGGGTAATCTAATATAGCATTGATTAATTCATGAATTTCTTTATTGTGGATTAAGTGGTAATCATCCAGAGCGAGAATAAATGCATTATCTATACTATCTAATTCATTAATTAATGAATTAGATAGTTTTAATAGGGGGAAGTTCAGCTGATTTTAGAAAACCAGCTATTTTATTAAAACTATTATCTTTAAGATTAGATAAGCCTGTTGTTAAATAGGCCAAAAAAGTATATAGATCGTTCTGTTCCTCATCAAGTGATATCCAGCAGCTCTTTAAATTGTTTTTATCAATCCACTGACTAATAAGGATACTTTTACCATACCCCGCAGGGGCTGAAACTAATGTAAAAGGCTTTTGTCTGTTTTTTTCAAGATATTCTATTAGTTTGGCTCGAATTACCAAATCGTGAGTAATAGGTGGTCTATGAAGTTTGGTTCGAAGTACTTGGCTCCTATGGGACATATGCAAGATGAATTTAGCCCCATAAAGTTAAGACGTTTTTTTTAAAGATTTAAAAATATCTTGTTACAATCTATGGAAAAAGGGCTTTGGTATTAGCTTGTTTCAAGACTCTATTTACACCTTAATAACTATTTTGAATGTTCTTGACCAATCTTTCTTAAAGAAAACTCCACCCCAATCCAAAGGGGTGGAGTTTTTTATTTTAAACTCATTAATCAACGATTTCTATTTCACCAGGTCTCCAGGTTTTGTCAATCCATGGCTGCAATGGTCCATACATTCTTAAAATGATAAACCAACTTTTTCCCGGAACAGTTTCCAGCCAATTGTTCTCTTTGCCTACAGGGGCTTTCGGTCCAAAATAAACATCATAAGATCCGTCTTCGTTTTGCTCGAAACCTTCTGACTGACTACCAACTGTTGGGAAGGGCTGGCTCGTCTGCAACATCGACCTAGTCTGGCTGTCGTAAATTGTCACTGCCCAAAAATTATTGACCGGGACATCTTTTGGAAGCTGCAGCTTGTAGGTTTTCGCTCCATCCAAGTATTGCTTCTTGGCATCGACATAGGCAATTCCATAATCGGAACCAAGGCCTGCTCTAGAAACCGCCATGGCCGGAGTTACAGCAGTATAAGCATAATGAAACATGGTGCGGGCATCCAAATTGCGGGCTCCATCCACATCAAAGAATACATCCTTTCCTGCATAAGCCATAACCCAGGCGCTTTGTTTGCCGTAAATATAAGCCTGTTCTTCACGAGGATACCAGTCAATGGCTCGTGCCGTTGCATTACCTATAGCAACAGCTTCTTCAAGAATTTTTTTCATTCGCTGGTCCGGATTAAATGGTTGCCCCTTAACAATACCAATGGCAGCACATTCTCCACGACGTTCGGGGCTGAGCGATTCGAGTGGTTCCCTTTGTATAAGCTGGTTCAGTTGTTCAAAATAACTGAAATCGTTGGGGAATATGGTGTTAAATGTTTTGCCTGAGCCAGAGATAAACTCCATGGCTGGTGGATTATCTTTGCTGGCAAGCGGATAAACCTTGAGATTATCTTTGATATTTTTTGCCCCAGCTTCGATTCCATTAGCAATGGAACCTCGCAAGAAAACCCACATTCCATAGGTTCTGGAATGTACCACAAAATAACCCGCTGGAACTTTCCCTTCGTATTCTGGAGGCAGAACCAGGTACTTACCGCCCTTACCCTTGTCAGGGCCAGCAGGACCCACATCACCAGCATAGCGGAACCATGCATCATTAAATGCTCCTAGTAGGCCGGGAGGGATTTCCACAACCGTTGGCCCATCCTTTTCCAGGTCGAGGACAGGAAAAGCATACATGGTGGAGGTATTTGCTGTGAGAAAAAGAGATTCGGAACTCATCAGCTTATCGAAAATCACCACCTGATTGGATTTTGTCTGTCCCAGACTTCTAGGACCATCGAGTAATCCATACAAAGAAACTCCGGGCAAGCAATTCAGAAATACTTCTACGCCCCGCATCAGATCCAGGTTGTCATATACCTTATTTACAGTTGCTTCTGTTGGCACACCATCAAAGAATTCCAGCTTACCGATGGATGTTTCCACCTGATCTGGTGTAGTAATCTCTACTGGAATATTGCTTGCAGTCTGTTCTACCTTGGGTTGTGCATCTGAACTAGCTGTTTCCGGTCCGGATGCCTCTTTAGTTCCCTGATTCTGACAGCTTATCATGGCAATCAGAATAGTAATCCATGTTAAAACATTGCGTTTTCTCATCATGTCGTTTGTTTTTTTGAGTTCATTAATTATGATGTTCATATTTAGTCTCTTAGCGTCAAGTGATTTCTATTTATTATAGTCATTCCCTACCCGTATATAGGGATTCAGAGTGGCTAGTTACCAGCCACACTTTTCGATTTCTGTCAGATTTGATCGTTTACCAAGCATATGCAGAATTACCTGATTATTTAGGTATTCTTCGATACAAACATTAGCAGTTCAATCTCTATCATATTTCATTTAATAAAAGTAGTTTAGAAAGCATATTATAGTCAATTACACTTTAGTGGAAGAAAAGTGGAAAATAAGCTATAAGGGAAAGTAAATTTGAAAGAGTTCAGGAGTTTTTAGGTAAATTTATGATAGGGATGTTTTCATTATAACGAGTTTAGAAATGGATATTCAAAAAGTAGCATCATATCAAATTATACCTGATAAAAGATTAATAATTGAATTTTTATCAGGTAATATTATATTGGAGGATTTAATTAACCTAAAACTTAGGTTGGTTGAAGAAAAAGACTATAATCCAATCTATAATCATATTCTTGACTTTCGAGAAGCAAACGTAAGCTTAAGTGGAAATAATATCGACTCATATATATCTTTTATTGAGAATCATGAAAAGATATTAGCTACAAGAAGAAGTGCTATTCTCACGTTAACCCCAGCCCAAGTTGCAATAACAACACTCTATATTGAAAAAGGGAGGCATTTGCCTGTAAATTGGAACATATTCTCTACAATTGAAGCTGCACTGGACTGGGCTCAACAAAATCAGTTAAAGGAAGAGGGGTATGAAGAAATACTCAGTCAGATTCGATTAAATAATAGTCTAGCTAGTTAGTACCCAAGATATCAAGTGCTTTTGCTTTCTCGATTAATTGTAAACGATTTGTAACTTCTAATTTCTGGAAGGTATTGTAAAGGTGCTTTTTGATAGTATCTTCGCTTACAAAAAGTTTTGCAGCTATTTCTTTATTTCTTAAACCTTGTGCTACCAAGTTAAGTACCTCCATTTCACGAGAAGAAAGCTTTTCTGGCATCACAGATTCACTTAAAGAAACTATTTTTTTAACCGATTCATTTTTTAATATATCCTGTTGGCAGCTATCCCAGTTATCTATTGCATTTAAAATTATATTAATGTGCTCCCTGTTTTCATTGGTCTCTGGTAATCCGGCAATCAGCCCTTTTATTTCAACGCCATAATCAACATAGGTGCGGATGTTGTTACCCATACTACTAATTGATAAAGCTTCTGTAATTTTTAAGACAGCCTCTTTATCTTTTGTCTGTGCTTTTAAAGCGAGAGCTTGCAGGATGAGCACATCAGTTAATATCTTATTCTTATTGGTTTGCCGCAAAGGTTCTTCAATTTCACTTAAGAGTTGAAGTGCCTCTGAAACACTTTCTGTTGTATTTATAGCCAATTTTAATTTTACAGGGGTTAAATGAGAAACATAATAAAACCAAATGGGCGGATAGAGTACATAAGTATCCTGCTGCTTATCCAGCAGTAGTGCTTTTTCAAGATTTTTCTCTTTTAAAGCAAGTTCAACCTGCATGGCTTTTGCTTCGGTATTGACTAGGGAATCTTTGGAATTATCAGTGTGGTTGATTATGAATTCCATTAATTGATCAGCTTTTTCGACTTCACCCCTTTCGATGTAAATTGAGGAAAGTAAAAAAGCAGAGTTAACAAGAAAACTAGGGCGGGCAATAAAAGGATCTTCAACTATAGATTTTAGGTAGGGCTCTGCCTTATCATCTTCCATTAATAAATAATGAGCGACACTCTTAAAATATTTACCATAAACAATTGATTCAGGCACCATATTTTTTTCACTAAGCTCGATAGACTTATGTGCATGTTTTTTTAAGCTTGCTGTATCACCCTGCATGGCATATGCAATTGAATACCAACCATGAATTCTTGCTGCGAAGAAATCGGAATTCTGCGTATTTTCTATTGAGATATTTGCCAAGCCTTCAATATTGTTGACCAATTGATGGCTAACAATCTGAGTTCCCCATACATAAGAAAGGGCATAAGTGGCAGTGGGCGGCAATAATTCGAGCGCCCTCCCGGTGCATTCCAGGGCACTTTTTCCATCACCTGAAAGCAAGTATAGTTCTCCTTCAATTGCTTCTAATTCACCTCTAATATCATTAATCTCTGGTGATTCGATGGATATCTTACTTAATAGGGCTTTTGCTTTTTCTTTAAACCCGATCCAGTCAGCTAATTGACCACGGTATTCCATGATTAAGGATTTGGCAGTCAAAAGTCCCGGAGTTACATCAATTATGCCTGGAGGCAACAGATCTATTAAATTGTTTAAACGATGAATCTGCCCCGTTTCCATCATTTCATATTTATAACTGTTTACTAAGTGAACGGCCAAATCAGTTTTTTGCCCCTTAAGGGCATGTTTAACGGCTGCTTCTTTAAAGTCATTTTTATCAAACCATTCAGAAACTTTTAAATGATAAGCATTCATCTCATCAACACTCAGTTGTTTCTTCAATTGTTTAAGAAGCATCTCACGAAAAAGGTGATGGAACCGATACCATTTCCCTTTAAAATCCAATGAGATTGTGAAGAGGTTAGCATTAAGGAGGATTTGAATCACATCTTCTCCGCTTATATCAGCATCCTGATTTTTAACATGAGAAAAACATAGTTCATTCACCAATTCATCGCAAAACTGATCAGGGATAGCTATTTTAAGAATACAATCCCTGATGGATTCCGGCTGATTTAAGATTACTTCTTCCAGCAAAAAATTAGTGGTTGTAGGATTAAAAGCTTGAATTTTTTCAAGGGATACATTTAAGTCTTCATCTTTTTTTACCATTAATAATAGCAGTCGCAAACCGGTAATCCATCCTTCCGTTTG
Organism: uncultured Carboxylicivirga sp.; assembly: GCA_947503525.1. Classification (GTDB taxonomy): domain Bacteria; phylum Bacteroidota; class Bacteroidia; order Bacteroidales; family Marinilabiliaceae; genus Carboxylicivirga. The sequence continues at coordinate 109,076 of CANNEA010000005.1, forward strand.
TTGCATCAATTTCTGCGAAATTTCTACACTTGATTCTGTTTGAACAATATTCTTCAACAATTCCAAAATTTCACTTTCACTAAAGCACAGTTCTGACATACGAATCTCATTGATACGATTATACGCCCTCAGATGAGTAAGTTTCAATGGTGGATCTCTACGGGTTATAATTACGAGGTGTAGGTTTTGAGGAGGAAATTGCAAATAAGTATTTACAAAATCATGTATTTCAGAATTGTTTATTTTATGGTAATCATCCAAGACCAAAATGAAATCATCTGAAATATCATCTATTTCATTGATAAAGGTATGAGCAAGGATCTTTACAGGTGGCAAATCAGCAGCCTCAATCATTGAACTGAATTCTTTGAGCTTTTCAGGTGCTGCGCTACTCATAGAGTAAGCCAGGTATTGAAGAAAAACGGGTAAACTATTGTTCTCTTCATCCAATGAAATCCAAGCATGTTCAAATTTCATATCCTCAACCCATTGACTAATAGTTATGCTTTTCCCATAACCTGCAGGTGCAGCGACTAATGTAAAAGGTTTCTGTCTGTTTTTCTCAAGATATTCTATCAGTCCGGTCCGAATTACTATATCGTTAGTAACTGGTGGCCGATGAAGTTTAGTGCGAAGAATTTGGGTTGAATTAGACATAATCAAATGTATATGTAAAAAAACTCTCTTTTTAATATTTTTTGTGTGATCCCTTTATTATAATTCTTTAACAATGGACTCTAATGCTTCTTTCAGATCAGGCTAACCCTTAAAGTCCATTTTAACTTTTATAGCGATATATTTAATGAATTGTTCTTTATGGTTGATTTCTAAAATTTTAAATAAAGATTCTATCATTGATGTTGTAATCTGTTTTTCTCCAAGATCCATCTTTGACAAGGTGCCGGTATGAAAATATAACAGAAGCTGTAGCCTTACCCGTTGAAGGACTGTCGCAAAATAGACATTTTTCTTTTTGTTAAACCAATTTCTAAATACTTTTTCAGAGAGCTTTTTTGTTTTGACAATAGTCTCATAAATATTCTTAATTTTTGGGGAAGCTTACAATCCTTTTAGATGAATTTCTAGAAAAATGTCAATGAACTAATTAAACTCGAAAATCAACATTCTTAAAGATTAAAATGTTTTAGGGCCAAGCATTGAAATAAGCTTTCATTCGAGTTCTGTGAACATATAGGTGAACAAGCTAGCATATTTACAGCTAATTAGCTGTAAATATGCCAGCTTGACTCATTAGTTCGAATCCCTCTCTCTCCGCTGAATGCGAAAGCAATTTTAAGCAAAACCCTGTAAGTCAACACTTACAGGGTTTTTTTATGCGCAATATTTTGCAAAAAGACGCAAAAAAACGCAGTTTTTGAGCGGACTTATCGAGGACTTAATTTCCACGAAAAAAGTCCTCGATTGACAGTTGCGAAACACTCTGTATTGCGCTCTATTACTCGGTTTTGAATCGTTCAAAAATGGACTCATAGAAATAATTTTAACATTAAAATTTATCATTATGAGCGGACTTGAAAATGTCAAAATCCTGTTCTTCATTAAAAGGACTAAACTGACTCAAAGCGGAGATGCAACAATCTTCGTAAGAATCACTATTAACAAGGAAAGAACAGAGTTCTCACTTAAAAAGCATGTTAATCCTAGAAATTGGGATGACAAAATGGAAAGAGCTAAAGGGCGAAGCCCGGAAATCGTAGAACTCAATGAGTTTATAGACCAATATCAAAGGAAAATTCTATCCTATATTGATTTTATGATCTTGGATAATCAAACAGTCACTGCTCGAATTATCCAGGAAAAGCTAGTTGGTAAAAAAGAAACCAGACTAACTATCCTGAAAGTATTTCAGGAGCATAACGACAATGCCAGGAAACTAATCGGTATTGATTTCGCTCCAGACACTATTCAGCGTTACGAAACTTCTTATATGCATACAAAAGACTTTATTCGTTGGCAGTATCAAAGAGAAGACATGGCTTTGGATGATCTAAATCATCAGTTTGTTCGTAATTATGAACTATACCTAAAAACAGAACGTAAATGCGCCCACAATACAGCCATCAAATATCTGAAGAACTTTAAAAAGATAGTGCGTATAGCACTGGCCAATGGTTGGATGAAGAAAGACCCATTTGCAACGATTAAGTTTAAACTAAAGCCTGTTGATGCAGTATATCTTACCAAAGAAGAATTGGATATTGTAATTAATAAGGAAATAAGGATAGCCCGTTTAAGACAGGTTCGTGATGTTTTTGTATTCTGTTGTTTTACCGGATTAGCCTTCTCTGATGCCAAATCCTTAAAACGTGAACACATCACTACCGACGCTAATGGAATTACCTGGATTCATAAAAAGCGCACTAAAACAGATCAGATAAGTACCATCTTTGTTATTGAGGCTGCCAAAAAGTTAATGGCTAAATATGAGTACGAACCAGAGCTTATTGAAAAAGACGCAGTCCTCCCCGTTCTCAGTAACCAAAAAATGAATGCCTTTTTGAAAGAAATAGGAATCATATGCGGTATTGATAAACCCATATCAACACATACAGCCAGACATACTTTTGCAACAACTGTAGCTTTAGAAAACAATATACCTTTGGAGGTTGTATCAAAAACCTTAGGTCATTCCAGTACCAAAATGACTCAGCGTTATGCCAGAACAACGGAAGCTTTGATTCAAAAGAATATGGAGAAGATTAAGGATTTGTATTAAAACATATCACTTTAGAGTAAATATCGCGATATGCGATGTTTACCTCCATTTTTTTCGTGAACTTTTTAATCCAACTGTAGTGCTGAGCAGTATGGTTGAAAAAGTAACCTATCAGAGTTAAGTAGGAAGTCTGAAGTACTAACCCCGAAATTTTCTTTTATAGTATTACTTAAATTTCATCGGTTATTTCAACTGAGGTGCTCAGCACCCTTGTTAAAAAGGGTTTATTATAATTCAGTCGAGGTGTTGAGCACCTCAACTAAATATTTGTTTTAGAATATCAACATAAGGGTAATAAAATTCACCAAGGACTATGTTAACCTTAACGATTAAAAAGGTAAACCAGGAAATTCATCATTGATGGAAAAAAACGGTAAACTTTCTTCTTTATCTGAGATAATACCGTTTATTTGAAAGAAGTATTGACTTTCTGGTTTCTTTATTATTTCACTCAGTTCCTTTAAGTCATATCGACATTTCTCACTGTTTTGCTCTCCTTTGGCCTCTGCTATAATATACCAATCCATAAATTCGCATAGCCTAATCAATACTGTTATTCCGTAAGGAACTCCTACATTAATAACAAAACACTCTCTTGCTTTTACATCCTCCCAATATTCCTTAATCCAATGGTTCATTTCAAAACTTTCCCTGGCAACTCCTCATGAGTTGTAATAAGTCTTGCATTTGATGGCAAATCTAGCTCTCCAGTATATTGAACTTCGTCAGGTTCAACCATAAGCTCCAACTCAGCACAAGCTCTTTTATCAGACCAATGAACATTAATCTGTTTTCCGTATTAAGTCGCTCTCAATCTATGCTTTAAACTCAGCATTAAACTAAAACCTGTAGGTAAGTGCATTTATATCATCAATTGCATAATTGATATTTTGAGCAGCTTTTATCACTTTTACAGCTGCAGTAACCATTGATACTGTCTTGAATAATGGATTTGAAACACATTTGTATATAGCTTCTTAAGCGGTCGTATTGATCTTCCTATTTTTATGTCACAATATACTTTTAGTAAGTCAATTGGGTTTGTAATTTGATACTGATTCAATATTACATCAATCTGCTCAGTCAGATGGAACTCCCAAATAAATTCAATCATTGCCCTATGTGCAACTTAATTGATTGAATTTGCTTGCTCGTTTCATATAAATATGACTATTATCAAGTTAAACCCGGATTATGTATTAGAATTTTGTCATGAAAATTGAAAGTGCAAAAATACAAGAACTTGCTGAGATGAATCATAGCACCGCTATGGTGAATTGAAGCAAGTTAGCGAAGCGCTTTGTATTGAAACAATTTCAATATGGAATAGATCTTCTAATGCATATTGCGGGTTAAATGATTGCTATGGAGTTTTAACGGATTAAGTTTTAAACTTTTCGCTCTCCAAACTGCTTTTATTAGAGACACTACCAATTATTTTGATGCGTATCGGGCATCCATTATTTAATTCCCTTATTCTTATTTACAATCACATTTGTGTATTTGTCCGTTTTAACTGTCGCTTTTCTATCCCACAAATATTTATTCTTCTCTATGCGCACATCTTTGGAATTGGTAAATTCAAACACCGGAGCTTCAGAACTGGACAGCGTGTAATCTTTACTTGGCAGAATGGTATTCCCTTTAATGACCAGATTTTCTACCGAATTGGCATACACCAAAACACGGCTTGACACCTCACATATATTATTCTCAAATATGATGTTTTTATGATAGTAATGCGTAGGCACACCATCAAATGCAACACGTGGTGTAAATCGAAGAATCTGGCAATTACCATTGACTAAACCAAAATCTTTGAAGTGATTGTTTTTAATCACCACATTTTTCACAGGACCAGACTCATGCCAGTACGTGGCATCACCCTCAAAAAGGATACTAAAAGCGGTACAAGTACTAAAATGATTATCTTCAATGAGCACATCCCCCTGTGTGGAAATTAATAGGGTACGCGCGCGATTTCGTCGAACAGTTGAGTTTCTGAAATCAACATCGGCCTGCCAACTTACATTATCAGCCACACTATTGGGGTGTAACACTCCACTGACCTTCTCATCAAAACGCAGTGTCATGTAATCTTCATTGTAATCTATTGTTTCAACAACTTTCAGCGTTGCATAAGGCTTCATAGGTTTACTGTCACTTAACCTTATTGAATCACCAGATTCTGCAAACTGAAAACCGGTCTGTTGTCCGTGCATGCGTCGAACACCAATGGTATAATCATCAACCAAATCAACTACCTTGGTATATATCCCATGAAAATTACCGGCATCGTCCAGCATATTTTCGAAGGTACAATTATCATAACTCAACAACCCCTTACAGTTCACAAAGTGAGTAGCATCAGCGGTTGTGGTTACCATTCTATCTGAATTGGGAGGCAACACCACATTAAAGTTATTCAAAGTGACATCCTCACACCTTTCCCCTATTAAGCCCATTCCTCCTGCATGATGTACGTTAACATTTTGGAGTGTTACGTTTTTGTTATGAAACAGATGAATCGCAGGAGATATTCTATTGCGTTCTTTTCTACCTTTCACCACCAACACCCAGCCTATTTTTGGCAACACATTAGTAGCATTAAAAATACGGATTAAGCCAGGTTCTAACTCTTCTGCATGGTAACGAAGTCCTTTTTCTTCATTATAACTCTTCAATAGGATTTCTTCATGATTAAAAGCTGGCGCATTCGTTTTAGAATCGTACCAGATATTCCAATCAATGTTTTGTTCCCAACCGTAGTCATCCTCAAGAGGTATGGACCAGCGCTTCCAGGTACGGATAGCTTTCTTTGCTTTCTCGACAAACAATAATTCATGTGCCACAATCTCATAATCACACTCCTCATGCACTTTCAAGTCAAATGAATTGTTGGCTTCATCAAGAGCTACCACTTCACCCTGAAAATAGAATGGCTTTTTCCAGTCGATGGAAAAATTTGTCAATCTAATATTCTTATAATGATCCACATCAATTGCAACCATATGACCATTCATGATAAATTGTGAACCCTGAGCATCAATCTCAAAGTTCTTCATATCCTGTAATGGAAACAGGATTCGTTTCATACCATTATCATTATTGCTAACCCTTATGTATTTTTCCGTTGCTCTATCAGGGAAACAATCATATTTCCCCTTTGGAATAATTAGTTTTGTAGCTCCTTGTTGCACGCATGCGTTTAAAGCACGACGGAGAGCCGGTACGGCATCTCCATCCTGTGTTAAGCCGAAGTCGGCTGCATTTACTATTTTTCCATCAGCGTTGGCACTTAATGAAACAACAAAAAGTGCAATGATGATGAATTTTATTTGGCGAATCATAACTATTTTCACTAAAAAACAATCTGCTTTTGATAATCATTCGTTTTTGAGACTTCAGGATTCAATACATGAAAAACAGGTGATAATTCATATTCTAAATCGCCATCTTTCGCTTTCCAGATATTTGAATCGGGAACTTTTTCTATTACCGGAACTGAAGAAAAACTAATTTCCTCACCACTATGTTCATGCCCTAGCATTAATGGGCCAGCCATAAAGCTATAGCTTTCTGCATTATTGTTAGCAGTGTTGATATTTTTACGAACCTTTTGTGTCAGATCAAAATTTACTTCATACGAGGGAGTTCCTTCGCCTTTGAGAATTAGACTGGCAAAGCCACTCTTTACTTCGAAAGAAACAGATTTACCATTTCTTGTAATTGAAAAGTTCTCTGACCACTTCGGAATAAAAAGCTTAACAGGGACATTATAGGGCTTAGATGAGTTCACCACTAACTCTACCTTACCATCATAAGGGTAGGCTGTCTTTTGGGTGATGGTCATATTATCTAATGTAATCTGGCTGTTGTGATATGCCGGAATAATTAATGTATCGCCATGATTGTAATAATTATAATTAATGGCACTAGCTAAACCTTCTCCTCCACGCATGGTACAACACCACCACGCTTCGTCGGCATGTACTTTTAAAGAGTGTTCTCCATGATGGGTAGGGCAATTATCACAACCGTAACCTCCATTAGCACGCTGCGTATGACCTAACGCATTATAATAAATCAGGTGGGCATCGTTAATATACTCTGGATTTTGCGTGACTTCCCATAGTTGCATGGCTGCCATGTACGAATCCACAATGGCACAAGGCTCTGTCCATTCCGGGCGACCAAACCAGTTGAAATTCTCAAAATTATTGGTCATACCGGCACTGCGGTACAAATCAAAATTTTCTATGGCTTTATCCAGATATTTCTGGTCTTTGGTAATATTATAGTAACGGATTAGTGCACGTGTGCCTGTAAGAGTTGCGTGTGTTTGCGCTTTTATTTTCAGCAAATCCATCTCCATAAAACGGGCAATGATCTCATCAATCAACTCCTTGGTTTCTGGATTTGGGAAGAGTTCGTAGGCCTGCACAACACCATCCAGAAAGATTACATCACAACCCACGTCGGAAGACAATAACCACTTACCAATTACATTTTGATGTGTACCAGCCATCTCTCCTACTTTTACCCTGCGATCTTCCGGACTAATGGGATAGGTAGCATGAAAACCTTTGGTAGGCAATGCCAGATTATTGATAATATCATTAATATAGCCAGCTACTTTCTCGTCCTTTTTCCAGATATAATATTCACACAAACCTCTTAATAACCATCCATGCCCCGACAGTTGCTGTTCATCAATGGTGTCGCCAAGAACTGCGCCAAGGTAACCTCCAGAGTTGGCTTTTGTAGGATACAAATCAATGAGCTCTTGCAGATACTTTGGTTCCCTGTGTGTTGCCTGAGCCTGCATTACGAGTCCTAAAATAATACGTCCTTCCTTATCTCCGGCCCAATTGGCCGAAGTATGATGATGTTTTTCAGGATACACATTCTCAGGCGTATAAATTTCACTCTCAAGTCTGTCGAAATTTTTCAAAGCACGCTCGCGCAACTCCCCATCAATTTTTATTTGAGAATAATCAAGTGTTGACAATACAGTCTTTTCTTGATCCCTACAAGATGTTAGTAGGAATAATCCTATCATAGTAGTAAAAAATAACTTTTGTATCATATTTGTATATTTTTTTTTTCTTATTAAAAAGAATAAATTATTTACATTCTTTCGCCCATTGTTTCATCAAGGCGATATTGGCTTCAATATTTTTTGCTTGCTCTATTTGACCTCGTCTTTTAAAAGGTTCAAGATATGCCTCCATACTGCTATCGTAACTCTCTTCTGATTCCGGTAAAACACCTTTATCGTCAGTTTCCTCAATCCAGTTTGAAAGAATCCCCCTGAATTCATCCAGCTGTGCTTTATGGACCTTGCTATTTGCCAGGTTATTAAGTTCATAAGGATCAACAGACAAATCATACAACTCTTCAAAAAGACGTGTTTTGGCTGTCACCAGTTTTTGATATTTATCTAGTTTCCCCTGTTTATCTAATTCATGTAGTACTGACATCCATGGCTTTTGATCCTTATAATCGCATGGTTGCAGATATGGACGTTGAGGAAGATAATTTTTTATGTATTTGAAGTTTCCTTTTCGCACACTACGTATATGATCTACTGTTTCATCACATCGGTCGCGAGCACATACCACAAATTCACGAGGACTATAGTTTTCACCAAGCAAGGCTTTTGCGTCCATGTATTCCGGGATATCGACACCTGCCAGTTGCAAAGAAGTAGCCGACATATCAATGTGGCTGATCAGATCATTATTGATTTGATGTTCGAAAAGCTTAGGTGCCCAAACAATAAATGGAATCCGGGTTCCTTCATCATACAGAAACTGCTTTCCTCGTGCCTGACTAATGCCATGGTCGGTAAGAAAGAAAATGACGGTATTATCCAGAAGCTCTTCTTTTTCAAGCCTATCCATTATCCGGCCTATTTCAATGTCAGTATAAGAGACGTTGTTTAAATAATCAGCCCAATCTTGTAAAAACACAGCGTCATCAGGATAATAGGGAGGTAAAACAACCTGATTGGCACTAACGATGACCAATGAATCTAAACCAGCCAACACTTCTGCATGCCACTTGGGGACGTTTCTTAGCTTCCCTCCTCTGAGTTGAATCTGTGCAAAGAAAGGTTGTCCAGGTGCTCGTTCACTCCAATCTGTTCCATCGTACAACTGGCTGGAGTCATAGCTAAAGTTATAATCTTCCTTGCCTTTCTTATCGTATTTTTCCTGACTATTGCAGGTATAATAACCGGCTTCTTTAAATAATTCAGGTAGCGTTTTTATTCCTTCAGGCAGATTAATTTTATGTTTCCCCCTCGATGAACGGTGATGATGTACTCCAACCGATGTTTGGTACATTCCGGTAATAAATGCAGAACGACTGGCAGAACATACCGCAGCACTACAATAAGCGTTATTAAAAATCACTCCCTGGTTAGCCAATTGATCTACATGTGGTGTCGCCACAAGAGTTTCGCCCTGATAGCCGAAATGGGATGACATATCCTCAACAACGATCCATAGTATATTAGGCTCTGGCATTTCTGCTTCCTTTTTACAAGAAACAGATAACAGAAGGCCAACTATTGCCAGGAAATACCATTTATTCCTACTTTTATAATTATTCATCTTAATTTGCCTCAATTTTATAGTCTCCACCTTTTAGGGTGTATAGTTTATGTTCTCCTTCTATCTTTTTTGATTTTACTTTTTGGCCATTTACCATGACCGTCTTTTCTTTAGCAGGAATGTAAACCACAGCTTCACTTCCTTCCGGCACATTGAGTTCTATGTCCATACCGGCCTTTGTTTTTGTGACTCTCACAGCCACCTTACCAGCCAGCGTTTCATTACTTGTCTCTGCAAATTCTAATCCGGCCAAATCAGGTTTAACCATAAAACGTTTCCAGGCTGCATCTAAAGGATACAAACCACATACATACTGGGCCAATATGGTCAATCCACCACCACTCCAGGCGTGGTTGGTAGAACCACCTCCATAACCATGTCTCCCAATACCCCATCCCTCAAAAAGGGTTGAATGTTTTTTGTCATCCACCATAGGTTGAAAGCGCTTTTTTAAGCGCGCTAATCCATATTCCGATTTTCCCATTAAGAACAAGGCCTCACATACATACTTTTCCATGTAGGGACTGGCATATTCCTGTGTTTGCAACGCTTTGTAAATGGCTTTGTATTTATCCTCATCAGCTAATCCTGCGACTACAGCAAGTGCCTGTCCACGATCATCCATATCATCTTTATAATGGTACGATCTGTATTCGTTACCCTTCCAGAATGTGGCATTGAAATCCTTTTTAAATTTATTCATCACCTTCTCTGCCCACTCTACCTGGTCTTTCTTCTCAAGCAGTTCAGACATATTCCTGTAACCTTTCAGAGCCAAGTAGTACCACTCGTTCATCAACAGGTCCTTATCTACATTGGTGCCCCAGTCGCCCCAGTACCAACCTTTGCTATCACTGTCAGTCATTCGCTTGACCAATACGCCATTTTCATCCAGTTTCCAAATATCCAGGTAACGCTTCACACCATCATACACTTTAGCAATGGTTTCTTTATCTCCGGTATTGATATAATAATTCCAGAAACCATAGTAACCGATACTTGCCAACATCTGTCCTGGAAGCTCTCTGCCCCAATTCCCTGCCGGTATGGGAGAAAAGATTGTACTATCTTCTCGCTGCCAGTTAATAAGTTCCAGTATTCCTTTTTGAGTTAAAAAACGGCTGTCAGGATCTAAGGCATAGAATGCTTCACCGCTCTCATTTACCATATCACCCCACCATTGCGAGCGTTCCCTATCAGGACAATCCATATAGGTGTCACGCATAGTGACAAATAAAGTACGTTCTGCTTTTATCCACAATCTTTTATAAAAGTCGTCGTTGCAATCAAATTCTCCCGTGAATTCCGTATTATAACCAGTCTCCCTATATTGTAAATCTAATACCTTAACCCCTTCCGGAATGATGTAATAGACCTTTTGACCATTCATCCATCCAAGGTTCTCGTATTCCTGCACTCCTTTCCGGGTAATGTATTCTGCTCTTACGTTATATGGACCACCTCCCTGATAATGGTCGGTAAGGATTGTGATTTCCTGGCCATTTTCTGCTTCAATCTTGAAAAAAGGAGTTATTTGTGCATTGTAAGGAAGTTCACAAACAATGGTATCTCCAGTACTAACAAATGGGAATGTCATCTCATTCTCATAATGTTTCAGGCCAAAATCTTTCCATTGAGGTATAGGACGTTTAACCAATTTATTCCATGGAGCTACAGGAGGACAACCAAGAGAACGTGTAGCACCCCATGCTACCGTTTTTGATACTGGTCTTGTAAAATCAAAATTCCCTATACGTGCATCATAACGAATGCTGGATTCCGGTAATCTGAAATTAGGCAAAGGCAGTCCGGCCGTTCCAAATTCCCTTCGGATAGAAGCTTTCCAGCTCACATCTGAGAGCAAGTCAAAATCCGCGGTCTGACAATCAAAAATCAAGGCAGCCTTACCACTGCTATTATGTGAGAAACCATCTTTTCCGAAGTACCATACTAAAATGGAAATATAGTTATCGCCTTGCTTAAGATAGGGGGCTATATCTACTTCGTCATAGTATGTATCCTTGGGTGAAGGCCCTCGTTTGAGCTGCCCTTCAAAAACAGCCAATTCACCATTTATCCACATCCAGTATTTGGAGTCGCAGGCTATTTTAGCCAAAGCCTCGACTGGTATATCTTCTACTTTAAACGTCTTACTGTAAGCCGTCCAGTTATTGGTTTCATTTTGCTGCTCAAAGGCAGTAATCCATTGGGCTTTCCAATTTGCCTCCTGAGCAAAAATTACCATACTGAGACTGCAAACTAAAAGAAGCATTACTATATTCTTCATTATTAATATTTTTTTCTACAGTTGTAAAAATTGCAGATAAATGAATCCATCACTTTATCGTGCAAAAAAATGATTGCACTTGAATGCTCGCTTCATCATATTTAAGCACTAATTATCTCGTCTCTTCGAAGTATCCTGAAATTAATCCAGTCTTGAAAAGTGAACTTAACTTCTTAGTACTAAAGAATAGTACAACTTAATCTTCCTCCGTTTATGGAGTATCTATTTGTTAAAATTGAATATATTATATAGTCAACGAATTTCTATTCTACAGTTTAATAAACTGACAAGCATATTTTTCCTTACCTATGACAAGCTCCAAAAAATAGGTGCCGGAAACAAGTTGTGACACATCAACTGTATTATTCATCAAGTAACGATTATCACCAATAACTTTTACACCCATAGCATTGAAAATCTGAACTTTTGTTGTTTTAGAACCACCATTAACCTTAATATGCAAAGTATCGTCTACAGGGTTTGGATAAATCTTAATATCCTTATTATTACCGGCCGGTTTATTAACAGATGTAGGATCAGATACCCATGGTGAGCCATACAGGCATCCTCCAGAACCATCAAATGATAGTATATTTAATATATCTAACTGTGGAGCAGATGTTTCCTGATAATTAATTTGACCTCCAAGGTTGTTTGTTAATACTACGAATGGCTCGCCTTCAGACACTTCAAATCCTGTTGAAGATTTCACCAAGGTAGTAACATCATCATAAAAATAGGTTGGAAGCGTAAAATCAAATGTAGACTGACTAACTGTTGCATTAATCGCATTACAAAAGCGACCCGACCACAATTCTTTTTTACCACCTTCTATGGCAATCCATCCAACCGTTTCAGCTTGGTACAAATCCCCCAATGTAGCATGAGTACTAATTTCAAAGGCATTGCTTCCAATAGCATATTGTTTAGTGAAGCACCCAACACTATTGGCATTAGTATTACATAAACTAAATAGAACAGGTGCACTACCAAATTCATTTGTTAAACTAACACTAACTCTATCACTGTTGTCCACTATCTTTTTTCCTGCTGCTATATGCATACCATTGGGTGCTTGCCAATAGCCCGGCTTCACAGCTATCCAATTAACAACATCAGAACCGGTCTGAGCACCGGTAATCTCAAGTGTAACTGAACTATTACTGAGCGATTGCACTTTAATTATTCGTCTCCCTGTTTCTGTTCCTTTAATTGAAGCATATACGACTGGTTGTACATCAAAAGCCTGAGAAAAGTTGATCGTAACCGACGAAGAGGAAACATTTTGTGAACCATATTCTGCAATATGACTGATTTCACCGCTATGCAATCTTCTGAAGTTCTGAATAAAATCTTTGGTCATTACCCAATACATTTCAGGATAACTCCAGAACTCTGTTTTCCCCATTCCATAGGTATATTTACCTTCCGTCATGTTGAATACATCATTCTGCTCTGGATCGCCAACCAAGCTGATGATTGTCACATCTTTGGGTTTATTTACCAACACCTTATCCCAGTCTGATCGATATAAATCACCTTCGATGCCATTTTTTTCTCTGGATATAAAAGCTCCACCATTGTAAAAACCAGGTTGCACTACCATTTGCTGTTCGTTTTCAATGGTTCCATTTATTAATTGCCAGCCATACCAGTCACCTTTATTATCTGGATCTATGTTCGATTCTATTAAATCTGCATCCATCCATTTTAGAGTAAATCGATCGGCTGCTTGCTTTGTTCCTGTATAGTTGGCCCATTGAATATGTTTGCTTGGGGCTGGACCGTAACAGACCAGTAACGGTTTGCCGTCCAAGGTCTGGTAATTATCAGTACCATATGTATTGTAAAAATTCATCAAAGTGTTCCTGGCACTTGTTTCAACCTCACTTGGAGAGTCTTTGAACATACCGCATATAGCATAGCGGACCTTTCTATTGTTTGGATCTGAATTCCATTGCATTAGTGCTGATGCGAATACTTGATAAGTTTTAAAAAGTGCTCCCCAGGCATTCGATTGGTCAAGTAATACAAAATCAATCTCTGCTTCTGCCATATCACTTATAATTTCTGTAATTGCAAAAACATCATCTTCAGCATCGAAACCATAATATTCATCACCTATCAAAGGTAAATAGCCTCTGTTTCTGGAATGCCAGGAACAATACCAATCAGGATCTTGCCCGGGCTGATAATTGCCATTACCGAACATATTATAAGGAGGCATTACTTGCCAATACCCTGCATCATTATTGAATGCAATTGGAGACACACCGAAGTTACTCGTTTTTGATTGTTGAACATGCCCCGTGAAAAAAGTATGACATGCTGGTAGTCCTTTTGAAGGCCTGTCTGTTCGACTACCATGACGAGTGGTCCAGAAAGTTTCACTGCCAAAAGCATTGCTTCCATTAGAAGCACAAAACTGCCATTCGCCTCTAATTGGGTTTCCACTTCCATCATTTAAGTAATAGAGAATAGCATCTGACTTTTTATCTCCATCCACATCTGCAAACATAAGGTGTGTATATCCTGATATTCCACTTTTCCATGCTGATGCAGATTTAACAAATGCTGTTCCATTTGACTTAGCAACATAAATGCTACCTGCTGAAACATAAATAGCATCCATTTTTCCGTCATTGTCTACATCTGCCATATATGTAGTAGAACCATCAGTACCAAAATTGGATACAAATGCTGTTGGGCTATCAAATCCACTGCCGTTATTAATTCGAACATGCCATATACCTGAGGTATATGCCACTAAATCATCTTTATTATCACCATTGACATCCGCAAAAAACTGATGAGAACTACCTGTACCAAAACCAGCTGCAGATATGGAAGATTGATTAAACTGAGTTCCATTAGAAATAACGAACTCCCATACCCCTGTACTTTCTTTAAAACCGGCAACATCAAACAATCCATCACCATCAAGATCTCCGGTAAATACAACATCGTAATTGGTATCTAAACCGTTGAACCAAGTTGATTTCTGTGCAAAATGGCGTATTTCTTTTCCTGCTAAATTCGAATACGTAGATGAAAGCGCTACTTCAATATTTCCATTAATGAATGAAATAGCATCTTCAAATCCATCCCCATCTACATCTGCAACGCCTATTTTTTGTGCATTCTGACCTAATTCATTGGTCCAAATATAATCGCCTTTTTGGCGAGCCCAACCTCCATAAAATGTACCAACAAGATTGCTTTGTGCTTCTACTATGGAAGAAAACAGCAGAAATTGTACGATTAAAATATGTATTACCTTCATATGACCTTTGACTATAACTTTCATTCGTTATTGTGGGTAATTCACAAACTTATGATCACCACTCTAATGTTAAAAGAAAGCTATTGCCTGACATCTATAAAGCAATAGCTTTCGATTATATAACTTACTTAAAATTATTGCTTAATAAATTTCTTAGTAGTAAGAACCTTACCTCCCTGTTCCGACATATTGATAATATAAACGCCTGATTGCAAAGACTCAACATTGATCGTATTTCCTACGCCACTTAGAATAGATTGACCGGTCAGTGAGAATATTTGCCATTTCAATTCATTCTTATATCCAATATTCAAAGCACTTTGTGCAGGTATTGGGTACAGAGTAATATCAACATCATTTTCCAAATCAGCATCAATAGCAGTTGCAGGGCTTCTTTCATAAGAACCTATATCAGGATTACTACCAAAATAACCATCTGTATAAGGAGGAAATTCGGTTCCATTATCGATAGCCACACTACCTTCTGCCGGGATTACCTCATTATTAGCTGTTATTGCATCTGTTAGTCCCATAGTCCAACCATTTAGCCAATCGTTAAAATAAGAAGAAGCCGCTGTTGGTAATCCATCAAAAGAAATATCCGTATTTCCGATTATAGATGTAAATAATGTAAAGTTATCTGGTGCAGGAGTAAAGATTGGTGTTTGGGTATCCGGTATCCATGAAATACCAAAGTCATTAACAGCCTGTCCTTCATTACCTGTTGAGCCATATATAAGCGTGTTTATCATGGTAAACATATCAGGTTCAGCCTCCATACAAGCAACTCCGGAATGACCACCTTTATTATAGGCAATGGTTGTATTATACAAGCTTATATTTACTCCCGGGCCATTCACTTCCAATGCAGATGTTCCTGTTACATTGGAATTATTGTAGAACGTAGAGTTATTAATTTGAACCGTCATGGTCGACGAAGCATCTGGGCACCAGAAAACTATTCCTCCAGCTTTACCCAAAGATGCATTATCTTTGATTATTGTATTCGATATGGTTACAGATGAAGTCCTCGAGCCTTGATTTGTATACCAGAATAATGAAGTTCCGGTCTTACCTTCATTTTTCTCAATAATACAATTATCCATAATCAAAGATGAACTATGTGCAGCCATGATAGCACTTCCGTCTGCTCCGGAGTTCTTACAATTTGATATTCTCACGTTATGGAATTCAGCTGCTGCATTTGCATCCATTTTAATAGCAGAACGACCATTAGCCTGATCGGGAAGCCATATATTTTTTATGCTAAGATCATGAAACTGAACTTCCACTTTGTAATTTGCATTAAGATCATCCATACCCGATGGTGCAATGTAAAAAGCCAAACTTTGAGCACCTTGCTCCTTCCATGCTGGAAGTGGGTTGTTTTCCGGATCTGATTCATAAGCTGCTAATTCAGCATCGGTATAGGCCTGTATGGTAGTATTATCCATACCATCACCTACAATAATAAATGTTCTGTCTTTACCCCATGTGCCAAATTGAAACAATCCGGGCCTTGTAAGTGTACCAGATACATAGATATAATCTCTCCACTCTTCTATCCTATTATCATCCTGCAGTGCTTTAACTGCTTGAGTTGCATAATAAAGACCATCAGGACCATCCCAGGAACCACCCTCACCATTGGGGCCTACCTTGACTGTTTGAGCCATGATTGATGTTGCGCAGAAAGCTACGCACAATAACATTGTACAAATTTTTTTCATAATAACTGAAATTTAAATTAACACTTAATTGTTTTTTATTGCCACTGATTTACGCCATCTAATATTCGGTTTCTGTAAATAAGCGTATCTGTAGCAGTATAGGTATATTCTTCATGTGAATATGAATAGTTCAAATAGAATTCTCTTTTATCCTTGTCATAGAGGCAAACTCCATTTTGTGATACTTCAATGCTTGATTCCGGATTGGGTGTAATAATGACCATATCTTCCCCATCAAATTCAATATTAAAGCTATACCTCATGGATTCACTGTCCAATTTATTTGAGATACCTGATGTAAACAGTGTGTTTGCAGAAAATGTGTTTAATGTCCAATTGTTAACATCATTAGTCACCGGTTCTTCCTGGTGATATACAGACGAGAGCGAACTAACAACATTGCCATCAGCATCCTTGGCTATGGTTGCTCCGTTATGATAATAATTGCCGAACAATTGCGCTTCATATTTCAATTGTAAAATAAGAACATCTTTATTCTCAAGAATAGAGTCCATTGAAGTTGTTGTTAACCTGAATGGAATGGCATACTCTCCATTTAATGCCCTTGGATCACTGTAAAAAGAGGGATCAATAGATAATGTAATGTTCCCATCAAAATCACCCGGATGTACTTCAAATTGTGAATTATTGCTCAAAGAGTAGTATTCTTCTGGAAGCAGCGTTAGGTCCGTACCGGAAAGAAGGGTTTGATCAATAATGTAATCAACCGTTTCGTGCGAGTCGCTAAACCGCTTCCCCCCCATCGTGATGCCCACTTTAATCTCATTGACTTCATTAACCACGAAACTCCTGGTCAATTCCTGATTATAAAAATAGGCTACAGAATAATCGTAATCATACTCATAATCATCATAACAAGATGATAAAAGACACACCACAATGCTTATGTATATAATATTTACTATTTTTTTCATATGATTAAATTTATTTTCAAAGGCCATATGGAACTCCCAAATAAATTTGATCATCCTCCTGTGTGTAATTTGGATAATCAAATTTACATGTTCGTTTCATGTGTTTAAATTTTGTTTTTATTGCCACATGGAACTCGCCAAAATCAATCAAGCTCCTGTGTGTGAAGCAATTCTCATGGCTCGTTTCATTTTATCATATTTGATATGGTTTGACATTATTTGACACCTCTCTGCTACCATCCATCATTTTGCTCAACATTTTCCAAAAGAAGAGCATCTTTATAAGGTATAGGTAAAGAGGCACCGTTAAACTTGCGCGTTTCAATCACGAACTCCTCTTCAATGAAAGATCCATCGCTCTCTTTTGTAATTCTTACACCGTGTACATCTACGTTATTCACTTGCTCATCCCACCGTCTTAAATCCCAAAAACGTTTATCTTCAAAACACAATTCAACACGACGTTCATTTTTGATGAACTTTCTAAACTCATTATATCCGGCAGATGCTATTTCTCCCATATACATATCGATCACGAATGCTCTTTTTCTAAGTTTTTTCATGATATCTACAGAACTTACACCATCCGTTTTGCCATTGGGATCCTGATGAAATTCATTCAGGGCCTCAGCAAGGGCAAAATAAAGTTCCGTTTTTGAAAATATGGGATTAAATGTGTTTTGAGCCCCTTTTTTTTCAGGGTGTAACTCTGCTCCCTTTGCAAGAAATTTTTTCAGATAATACCCACTACGAGTCCCATATTGGCTTACTTCCCGTGAATCTTTACCTCCCTCAAAGGTTTCTATTTTTACACCATTAAACGTGGCATCATTTAACAAAATATACTCACCCAAACGTGGATCTTTGAACCGTTCATTATATCTTTCGTGTCCCTTGGGGTAACCAAAATAATCGGGAAAAGCATCCACCAGATCCTTGGTAGGATTGGTACTTCCTTGTCCGTAGTAAGAGGGTGGAAAATTTTTCGTTTCCAGGTTATAGTCAGAAAAAAAGCGACCTCGCCATATAACATCCTCACCTCCAGGTGCAGAAAAGTTTCTTTTTATAGCATTATAACTTACGACTCCATCTATTTCCAAAATAGCTTCCATTGCATAATTTACAGCATCCTCCCATTTTTTTGATTTTAAAGCTTCATCAACACTATATGCAGGACTTGAGGCGAACAATGCCGCTATGGCTTTAAGTGTTTTTGCTGCTCCTTTGGTTGCTCCTCCCTCATGTTTTTCTCCATCTACCTGATCATTACCTGAATATACTTTTGGAAGATACTTGTAAGCCGAATCACAATCACTATAAATCTGTCGGACAGTTTCCATATATGAAGGACGGATTATTTTATCCTCACTTTCAGCTTCTAATACCTCTGTAACTATAGGTATCCCCATTGGAATACCATCTACCTGACCACCATAATATTTTAATAACTTAAAATGCAAATAAGCCCGCATAAAAAGCGCTTCACCTTTATACAGATCTAACATCCTTGCATTAACCTCAGGATCTTCCATATATCGAAGCTCTAGTCCATTTTCTAAAAAATCATTTACGTTCCTCAATAACTCATAATCAGCTCCCCAACAATTAATTACATTGAATGACGAAGACAATTGCCCCAAAGAAAAATTCCTGTTGGCAGAACTTAAATTATTACTCACAGCATCATCTGTTGCTATTGCAAGAAAATCGGATCCCGGCATGATGGCTGAAGAATAAGGTATGGACAAATAGCTGGAGTATAGCACCCCACGTGCATAAGTTGGATTACTCCATACAAAATCGTCGGTATAAGCACCATCTAATGGCTTCGGCTCCATTATATCCTCACATGATGATAGCACAGTCACCATCATTGTAAAGAATAATATGATTTTTATAGTATTCATTCTCTTTAAAATTTTAGCTTTAATCATCTAATCAGTTTATCTAAAACGTCACTTTAAGTCCACCTGTAAAAGTGCTCATGGAAGCATAAGTACTTATTCCTCCATAAGGATTTTCAGGGTCAAGCGTGTCAAATGAAGTGGATGTATAAAGGTTTGTTCCTCTTACAAATACTTTACTGCCCATCTTTCTGGTCCAGTTAGAGGTAATGCTGCTTAAATCGTATGATAACTCAACATTTTTAATCTTAAAAAATCCGGCATCCCTCATCCAATAGGATGAAGTCACATTATCATTTGGACTGGCAGAAGTTGTGAGCTTGGGGTTAGCACCTCCTGCACTCCAGGCATTGCCCTTTACATACGTTGAATATTTCTGTTCTCCATCAGCATGAAAGTAAGGATGACTGACAACATTTAAATCACGGCCAAAATAGCCAACACCAAGTACATACAACTCAACATTTTTGTATTTTAAAGACACAGGCACTCCAAGCTTGAAAAGTGGTGTTGAATTACCAATAGCCTTTTCATCAGTTCTTGCTTCCACCTTGTCATCATCTTCAGGATTCAGGTTTTTATAGCGTAGATTACCTACCTGTACCTCACCTAAATATTGTGTGGGTGAATTGATTATTTCGTTGGCATCATTAAAAATACCAATAGCTTCAAAGCCATAAATTTCACCTACTCGTTCACCGGTACGATTCATCCAGGGATAAGGATTGTTTACCTCATTAAAAGCAAGTACTTCTGACGTGTTAAACCCAAAATTAACTCCAATGCTATAATTAAACGACTTCAACTTATCACTCCAGCTAACACTTCCGTCAACACCCCAATACTTGTTTTTATTGATATTATCATAGTACTTTTTAATACCTATTACATCGGACATAACCGCAGTGGTTATAATACCGTCTTTTATGATATTATAGTAATCCAATTGAAGCCTAAGACGCGATCCAAACAGAAGCGCTTCAGTTCCAATATCAAACTGACGAATAGTACCCCAGCTTAAACCTACATTACCATATTGATTCATGTACGTGGTAGAAATGTTTTCCGATTTACCTCCGGCACTTCCAAAGAAAGCAGGAATCCCCCTATACCATTCTGTTCTGAAAAGAAAGGATTCATGTGTATCGTACGTTCCCATGGTTCCGTAGGAAGCTCTTAACTTCATAAAATCAATAGCATTTACTGATTTCATAAAATTCTCCTTACTTAATATCCATCCAATACCCAAAGATGGAAACATCTTATATCGATTATCACTTGACAAATTCATATCACCTGTATACGAAAGTGATAAGTCAGCAAAATACTTTCCCTTAAAAGAATAGGCTGTGGCGAGTCCGAAGTTTTGCTTATTATCCTCCAGTGCTGTTCCCCTCATTTTCTTTTGTTGTACAAAATATACAAGGTTACTGCTTATCTCGTGGTCTCCGAATTTTCGCAAATAATTCAGATTCATATTCGCTGCAACTTGCTGATGATAACTTGTAGCAGTAATTGATGCCCCAATAGCAGGAACGTCCACTCCCACGGGAGTGAGAGTCATCAACTCAGAACCATCTTCCTGTATAGTAAAAACAGGTTCATAAAGAGCATAGGATAGCCCTGCCTTGGCTGTTTTCTGTTGAAAATCATAAATATCAAACATACCTTTTATGCCAAAATTTAATCCTTTCGTGATTTTATTCAAATCGAAATCAAGACCAAAATTTGCCTGCACCGTCCGTGATAATTCATCAATATCTCCTTTTAAGGTCTGGTCTGCAACCGGGTTATACGGAAATGCCTGATTAATGCCAAAAGTATCTTTGGCAATTGATATCGGATACACATTGGGAGCATAAGAAGCAAGGGCATTCCACATTTGACTCTGGCCAGGTATTACATTCCGCATACCCATTACTGTGGCCACATTCATATTTAACTTTATATTACTGGCTAACGCCACATCCACTCGACCTCTAATATTTAATCGATCATATGAGTTTTCTTTAATTTTCATATAATCCCTACCTTCTCCGGTATAACCCAAATAGGCAAAATATTGAGTTTTCTCACTTCCTCCTTTAAACGCAATATTGGCTCTTGTAAAATTCATTGAATTATTAAACAACTCGCTATACAAATCTTCATTTGGATACTTCAGTCCGTTCTCACCACTCTGATATCCCGCTATATCCTCTGGAGAATACCTTGGAGTCATTCCATCATTAAGTCGTGCCTGATTGTAAAGTTGTGCATATTCATCAGATGGTAGCCATTCGGGTAAATGAGTGGCCATTTTAATACCATACTCGATATTGACATCAATTTCATCCTCACCTGCGAAGCCTCGTTTGGTTGTAAACACAATGGCTCCGTTTTTTGCCGAACTGCCATATAGTGCATGTGCAGTCAACCCACGAAGAACTGAAACAGATTCAATTTCCTGAATATCCAACTCAACAACAGAGCGCTCCATACCATCAACAATAATGGCATAGTCCATATCGCGAACTTGCAATTGCACATTGGATTCACCGGGACCATAACCGTTTTTCATCACTGAACCAGATGGAATAAGTCCATTAAGTGCCTCACGTACGTCAGATGTTGGGTAATGTTCTAAATCTTCTGATGAAAGCACTGTTACTGGTGCTGTTACCTTATTAAAATCAGTAGTGAAAAAAGGTGTTGAAATAGCCTTACTGCTATAACTTACCTCCATACTGTCAGGTTGACTGATGGGTTCTTGAGCTTTAATATTAATCAGAGCCCACATAAAAACCATTGTAAGAATGGCTTTCTTAAATATATATTTTATTGAGATCAGCATATCTATAATTATAATTTCATTTAGTTATTCTAATACCCCGGATTTTGCTTAAATGCAGATGCTTTATCAATATCTCGCTGAGGAATAGGGAAAAAGTACAATCGCTCGTAAAATGGTCTCTCCTCAAGGAATTCTTTTTTGAAAATATAGCCTGTGGGAAAGTCTGTTATATTTCCTGTTTCATCTTTTTTGATAGTCATCTTGAATGTTTCCGTATAATCAGCCTTATCTATCCACTTCCAACGCCTGCTATCGACAAAACTATGGTTACCCTCAAAGCACAATTCTACATAACGTTCGTTTCTAATGCGTTTTCTAAATTCTGTTTTACTCTTATAGATGTCATCAACATCAGGTAAGCCACGAGCATTGCGTAATTCATTGATGGCAGATAAGGCTGAAAAAGTAGCTTCTGTAGGAACAACATCAGGAGATGCCGTTACTTCATTAGCTGCTTCTGCAAAATTAAGATACAACTCAGCAACCCTCTGCATAACGCACGGATATATTGTTACAGTATTATTCCCTCCGGAAACACCTGTTCCTCCATCCCAATATTTACCTACATAATACCCTGTTTTATTATCATAACCGAAGGCTTGCTTTCTGTCTTGAGATCCTTCTGTCATATTGATCTCACGTGCAGGTTTATCCACAGGTCTTCCGTGATAAATTATGTTTTGGTAGAATCTTGGATCTCTGGATGCATATGGATTCTGATCATTATATAGGCCTTCTGCCTGAGCATCTTCAACTGACAATGATCTTGTAGGATTGCCAGATCCATCACGTTCTACAATTATTTCAAACCGATCCACCATATCTTGTGTCACGCACAGCCCATGTCCTCGTCCGAAATCACCGCTAATTGTTGGAGGTAACCAGGTAAATGCATGATCCCAATCAGTAACTCTCCTTTGATAAGCATTATAGAAAATATTGTGTATATGTTCTTTTGTATATAGTTCTCCGTAAAAAATCGTTGAATAATTATTTCTATTTACTAATCCATAATTATTATTCAGTGCAAAATCCAGCGCTTCGCTGCTAGCTGTCATTGCTTTTTGCCACCTGACAGGATCCTGTTCTGCATTACTGTATTCACTTGCATCATAAAGTAAAACCCGGCTTTTAAGAGCTAAAGCATGCATCGCACTATAACGTCCAACCTCATCAGAAATTGAGTATGAACCATCATTTGAATTATATTCATTCCATCGTGCTGGCAGGTATTTTGCTGCTGAATCACAATCTGCAGCAATTTCCAATACTGTTTCGTGATAGCTCAAACGCGGTACATTAACCTCATCTACATTTATATCCAAGGGCTTCTTGAAATATGGCATGCCTCCCCAAATCTCTAACATCCATGCATAAGTATATGCGCGACCAAAATATGCCTGCCCCATTAAACGGTCTTTTTCCTCTTGAGTAGCAGCTTCAGGAACCTGCAACATTTCCTGTTTTTGCAGCACTGTATTTGCAACACGAATTGCATTCCAACATTGCGACCAAAAAGGTAGCTGATGATGAGTTCTTCTTTTTGCACAATATGTTTCCTCAAAAGCAGCCACATTAAACCACCTGTCTTCAAACAAATAATTGTCAAAACTTCTGATGGCATCACTTGCACAAATAGGGAAACCAGATGTTTTTTCAGATCCAAACCGTGCACCATAGTCTTCATAAAAAGCAAATTCCCTAATGGATCCATACATCGTGGAAAGGTAATTCCTATAATCAAGATAGGAGGTAAAAATATCTTCATCGCTTAAGTCCAAAGTCTCTTTCGGAACATCCAGATAATCCTCACATGCAGTGGATATGATCAAAATTGATATGATAATATATTTGAAATATTTTTTCATGTGTTTAAATTTTATCTTCATTTGTCACATGGAACTCTCGATGAATTTTAACATTCTCTTGTTAGTATTTTAGAATGCTAAAATTCATGTTCGTTTCATAATAGTATGATGTTGCTTTAATTATAGATTTAGTTTCAGACCAATATTAAAACGCTTTATCAACGGATAGCTATTAGCCGCACCTGCATCAATCGACTTCTTCTCAGGATCACCGAATTCTATTTTTGATTTGGTAAACAAATTATTTCCACTGATATACAGTCTCAAATTATTAATCCCAATATTATTTAGCCTATCACCTGTAAAAGTATAAGCAAGCTCAGCCTGTCTAACTCTGAAGAAATCAGTGTCTACCCAACTGGTTTGTGTTGTTCCTCTGTATTGATCAAATTGATTATTCGTTTGCCTGATAGCATCACTATAATGAGGAGCTGGATTAGAAGCATTAGTATTGCCTATAGTATAATAGTCCAGCTGGTCACCTAATATTCTATTGCTATTTAAAGCAAAAAGGTAACTGGCATTATGAACATGCAATGACGATTTCTCGCTAACAGCCTGTAACATCACGGTTAAACTGAAACCTTTATATCCTAAACTTGTTGTTAATGCCGAATTAATTAATGGATAATCTGTATTTCCAATAGGAACTCTATCGCTTGCATCAACCTTACCATCACCATTATAATCTACATATTTTATATCTCCCTCTATCAAATAGTTTGCACCATCTATTCTTGTGTAATTATTGATATCATCTACTGATTGATAGAAATCAGAGGTAGTTAAATAGCCATAATGAACTCCGATAGGTTTTCCTTCTGTCTTCAGGTAATCCGCCATATTTTCCGGATTGTCCTGTTTAATAATTCTATTTTCACTAAAACTAAAATTCCCACTCATGGTCATTATTAAACCATTGTCGAAAGCCTTATTATAGCTTACTTCAACCTCCATTCCATGGTTTTTTGTCTCTCCGATATTTAAGTCTTTGAAAGTTCCCGATACCCAATCAGGCACTGTAATGGGCTGCATCAATATTTTCTCTCGTTGCTCACTAAATAAATCAACCGATAGCTTAAGAGAGTTTTCAAGGACACCAACCTCAACTCCCAGGTTGTTTTTTGTAGCTATTTCCCATTGTGCTGTAGTATTAGGAACAGCTCCCTCAATATAACTGTACGGTGTTGTCCATATGGCCGAATTATCGTTACCAAACAGAACATGTCGTAATCCTTGGTTTTCATCATTATACCTATCCACCTGCGACCATGAGCTATAATACAACCACCTATTGTTTTGTGATGTAACACTAGAGTTATCATTTCCCGCCTTACCATAAGAATATCTCACTTTAAATGTATTTAGGAAAGGAATATTTGATTTGACAAATTTTTCCTGGGCAATATTCCACCCAACAGCAAAAGCAGGAAAAAAACCAAACCTATTGGCTGGTGCAAACTGGTCTGAACCTGTATACCCTATATTTATTTCTGCAAGATATTTCGAACTATAGTCATATGTGGCTCTACCTGCCCATGCTTCAGATTTAAATGGTTGGTAAGCATCTATATTTCGCTGAGTCCGGTTAAACACTCCCATGGCAGTAAGAGAATGAGGTCCAAAGTTCCTGCTATAATTTAACCTTGCCTCATAGTACAACCTTCTTTCGTTGCCATTTAATCCCTCGCTTCGGAAGGAAATAGGGGAAAGATCCTGCTCGTAACTTGGGAATCGTGTCCAGCTATTATCCTCATTTAATCGATATAGAGGTACAGTCTGTTCGTAAACTTTACGATAACTCATCCGGGAATTATAGGAAACTGTACCCTGAAACACCAAGCCTTTAGCAATAAAATCAAGTTCCTGACTTAAAACCAGATCAGTACTTACTCTAACCTCGTTCTGTTTTTGATAGCCACCTTTTGCACCCCCATTCTCTAAAGGAGAACCATAATGAATCATGGTGTATGGATTCTGTCGTGAGTCAGCCAATGAAGGGCGAATACCGGAATAAGGATCATAAGGATCCGGATATAGTAGGGTGGCATCTTCGCCATAATACAGTGGAGCCATATTTACCGAACCTACCAATATAGAATTCCATAAATTAAACTGATCTGCAGTAGGTTTATTCTGCAATTGATAACTTCCTCCAATATTGGAAGAGAGACGTGTTGTTTTGGTTAATTGAAAGTCCAGATTGGTTCGAATATTAACCCTGTCATAATAGAAGCGAGGATCATAATCTCCATTTTTTTCTGTATTGATAATATCTCCATCATGCAAATAACTCAATGAGCCAAAGTATTTAACCTTTTTTGTACCTCCGCTAACATTAAAATTCAGGTCGGTTACATATCCTACATCTTTTATCATTTCATTGTACCAATCTACCGATGGATATTTATAAGGTAGATCTTGCAACCTGTAATGCTCCAATTCTTCTTGAGAATATAAACCATCCCAATTATTATCATTTTTCATGGCTACATTAGCATGTTGCAGGGTCTCGTATGCATTATAATACTCCTGTCCCTTGGTAGGAAATTTAAAACCCTGATTTACGGAAACATTGATTGATGGTTTATTTTCCTTTCCTCTTTTAGTAGTAATCAGGATTACCCCGTTTGCCCCTTTTGTACCATAAATAGCAGTAGCTGATGCATCTTTTAGCACGGACATGGATTCAATATCGTTAGGATTGATATCTGTAAACTCACGTTCTATACCATCTACCATTACTAAAGGAGAAGAACTTACCCATGATGATTTTCCACGGATAAGAATTTCAGGATTGTCTTCTCCGGGCATACCATTGTTTTGTATAGTAACTACCCCTGCCAATTTACCTGAAAGAGCACTTGAAACATTGGAGACACCGGACTGAACCAAGTCGTCCCCTTTTACCTGTGATATAGCACCAACAACACTCTCCTTTTTTTGCACTCCGAAACCAACAACCATCACTTCGTCAATACTCTCAGCGGATGGGTTCATTTTAATTATTAAGGAAGTTCGCCCAGCTAGTTGAATAATCTGAGTCTCAAAGCCAATAAAAGATATTTCCAACTCATCTGTAGGTTTAGCTTGAATATTAAAATTCCCGTCAAAGTCAGTAATACCTCCTTGCGATGTTCCTTTAATAACTACCGTTACTCCCGGTAATGGTTCATTATCATCTGCCGAATATATTCTACCGCTTATGGTCATTTCTTGCGACCAAAGCTCAACTATATTGACAGCCATAAATAAAATTAAAAATAAGATTTTTCTCATTAGACTTTTATAATAATATTTTGGATTTTCCTTATCAACAACATAATTGCTGAAAACACTTTCTTAATTCATGTTAATAGTTGCAAATATATCTTTAGCTAACTATATGCCTACGTGTCAAACTGACTAATCCTACTAGGCATTTTTCCATTCTTTTATATTTCAACACTTTAACCAACAAATACTTTCTTCTTTAATCAATACTGAAAGGATCTTTCCCCATTTTAAATTCTTCAAAATCGCTAATGCCATTGTTATTAGAATCTATATCTAGCTTATTCTCTATACCATCACCATCCGCATCACCAACAACTTCGAGTGCATCAGCCAAACCATCCTTATCGCTATCCCAGGTAAACCATCCTTTTTGAAAGGTATTACGGGAGAATTCCATCATATCGGTATTGTTAAGCTGGAAGTAATCTTTCTGTTTGGGTTTCTTTTTTAAGTAACCAAACTTGTTCCCTACCATAGTTACACCATTTGAGTTATTTATATTAAGTGCAGGTACTCCATCTGGCAAATTGAACAGACAATTTTTAACAATAAGCTGCGGTGTTCCAAGCTGGTTATACTCTTTGGATGGACAGCCCACCTGCAAAGCAACCTGGCTAAGATTTTCAAATACAACATTATCTATGATAACGCGTTGCGATGGAGGTCCTTCAATCCCCCCCGTTGCAAGCGCCTGATCCAATGCTTTCCCATTATCAATGATTGCACAATTACGTATCGTGGTTGGCTGATGCGTCAGTATTGCTCTTTGCAACTGTGTTCCAAACTGACAGTTCTGGATGATAGCTTCATTTTCTGCTTGTAGATAAAGCCTCGTACCCACCTTAATACCTTCAACTTTTCTATCTAAGGTGACCCACCCCTGACGGTGATTGATATGCTCAAAATCAGCAATCATAGCCATGGCTAATTGCCTATTCAGGTCAGCATCAAATACCATAACCTTCTTACCAATACCAAGGTTAGTGTTATCCCTGGTATCCATATGGGCTATTCTTACTTTCTGCAAAGATGCAACCTCTTCCACTACATCACCCGACATTTTAATATGAATGGCATCATCCAAAGTCCCTTCAATGTAACAATTTTCGATAAGGGGTTGACGTTCGTTTCCCTTAAGATGAATACCATCACTGCAACTGGCCAGCACTCGCCCGGGTTTACGGGTAATTATAAGACCTCGTATCTTTAAATCGGAGCAGCTCCTGGCACATACCGTCATCTTTGGTGACGCATAGGAAATAATGTTCTCAATAGTTACATCATCAGAATGATTTATCTGAATATTGGCATAATTGGTTACATAGTGCTCTCCCTTTTCTGAGGGTTTCAGGCTAGTATTATATACCTGATTCATTGAAGGAGGCCATACTTTCATCACAAAACAATCACCTACCCTTGCTTTATCCTGACGATGCATTCTATAAGTTACCGAATAGGTATTATTTCCTAAATCTCTTACCCCGGAGATTCTGGAATGCCCCTGATAGAACTTCAGATTGTCGCCGTTAATCGTTGTGCAGTCCGACACCCTTCCATCAAAATAATAGCTATCGTCTCTAACGTAGGGCTGAGGAAATCCCTCGTCAACTTTAAACTCCAAATATCCATTAGCATTATCAATCTTTGTTATTCTACCTTGCGTATAAGGAAGTGGCGAGTAATCGATTTGAAAATTACGTATGGTAATGTTTTTTGAACGATAAATTTCAAACGGCCTGCGTTGTGGATCTACCAATAACAAACAATTATTACCTTCAACTATTAAGTTGTTTGCGCGATCTAACAACATCGTTCCTACAGGATGTTTTTGTTCCTTCCCTAAATAATAGATGGCATTTTTCTGAAAAACGATCTTAGCTGGCTTATGAAGTGCCGAAGCTTTTTCAAATAATTTACGTAGCGCCGGCCCATCATCGGTCTTTCCGTCACCTACTGCACCAAAATCTTCAACTTTTAAAAGTATTGTACTATTTTTATCATTTTCTGCAAAAGATGATATATTTATCAAGAGATATAGTAAAATGGATAGTATAAATCTCATTACAATTTTCATTTACGATTTTAAATTTATTCCTACTTATCAATACAAAACTCACTAAATATTAATTTAGGTAAGCATGTTAAATTGCCTAAGCACACATGCTATTATTCCTAAGCACTGACTTTCTGCAGACTACGCAATCTACTTAGATATAAATATTTTTCTCAGCAGAAATTATTTAACCTCTTGCAACTGCATTTGAAACTTGTTTCTCAAATTTTCCAATACTTCTGTATCCCTGCCATGGATAGCCAGGTTTTTCATTTCATTTGGATCGTTCTCTAAGTCGTATATTTCCTCATAGCCATTAGGTGAATCGGGATAATAGAGGTATTTATATTTTTCGGTACGTATACCTTGTGAACGAGGGATAGTAGGAAAAGGCAATAAATGTTCAAAATAAAATTGATTGCGCCACTCATCACTTTTCTCTCTATAAATATCAGTCAGTGGTTTTCCTTGCATATTTAAATTCGGATCAATGCCGGCTAGATTGAGAATCGTTGGGGCCACATCTATATTTAAGGCCATTTTCTCATACACTTTTCCTCGTTGTGATTTCTTAAGCCGTGGATCAAATACCAATAAAGGAACACGGATAGATGGTTCATGCCCGTACCATTTGCCGGCCAGCCCATGTTCTCCTAGATAAAAACCATTATCACCCATATAAATAATCACAGTATTCTTACTTAAGCCTTTCTCTTCTAATTTGCTCCTCAGTTTTCCTACAACATCATCTATTCCTGTAACCAGCCGGTAATATCCTTTTACCGACTCCTGATACTTATCCGGAGTTGAGAAACGAACTTCCCATCTTGTTCGAGCTTCGTTGGGTAAATCATCGGGAGTGTTCTTAAAGAAATCAGGGAATCTTTCCTCGTAATCATCCTTGCATATTTCGGGTACAGGGATAACATCATCTTTGTACAAACTCTTATACTTTGGATTATAAATAAACTGTCGAGGATCATTATCTTCCACATGAGGAGCCTTAAAACTAACTGATAAACAAAAAGGTTTACTTTTGGATGTTTGCTCCAAAAACTCAATCACATGCCTTTGAACCAACTCGGTATAATGTATGGTTTCTCCTACTCCATTCAAATTCTCATATCTCGGCTGCTTGCTCTCGCCCCAGAAATAATCATAGGCATTCTTTTCTCTTTTTAAATCTCCCTGACCAATCCCGTATTTACCAACAAAACCTATTTGATAACCATTTTTCTTTAATTGAATGGGATAGGTATTAGCAAATTGTTGCTCGGATAACTCTTTTTTAAAATCAGTGATCCCATTTCTGCTTACATATTGACCAGTTAATATACTTGCTCTGCTACTACTACAAATTGAAGTAGTCACAAAAGCATTTTTAAACATTGCCCCATCCTGAGCTATTTGATCTAAATTTGGCGTTTTAATAATCGTATTACCTGCCGCCCCCAACGCATCCCAACGGTGATCATCTGCAAGCAAAAAAATTATATTTGGTTTTTCATCGCTACAACTCCACCCGGATAATACAACAATTATTAAAAGAATAATGTGAATTAACTTATACATAAAAACAGTTTATCATTGATTTTTTTGTAATATACACTCCAGCTTACAGCAAAATTTTATCACAAAACATCCATCATTTATATTAGTCTCAAAATAAGCCAATCCGCTCAATCTTAAGACTCGACATATTGACGTATTCTACATGGTAAATTGACTTTAAAATCACGTTTTTCTTTTAGAATACTATATTTTAATATTTTTATGCATTAAAAATTATTGGTTAATAAATACACCTGAAGTAATGACCCGTAAAGCTCATTTGCCATATATTACAGTAATATTACTTCTGCTTATTAATTCATTTTCATTAATTAAAGCGGAGAAATCTTTCCAATTTGAAAGATTGGACACATCCAATGGTCTTTCAGATAACCAGGTTATTTGTATTCATCAGGATCAGGAAGGTTTTCTGTGGTTTGGCACTATTAGTGGCTTAAACAGGTATGATGGATATTCTTTTAAGACATTCAACCAGGAAAATTCAAAAGAAGTTCCATTACATGACCAACATGTTATGAGCATTGAAGAGGATAACTTTGGACATTTATGGCTGGAAGGATATGCAGGTACCTATCGCATGTTTGATAAGAGTACACATAAAACAATGGTTTTCCCTGATGCATTTGGATATTATCCGACCATTCCAAATCAAAAAATATTTTTACATAGAGATGGTTTTGCTGTACTTGCTTTAAAAGAGTTCGGAGTTTTTATTATTGACATTAAAACAAATCCTGGAGAACTAATTGGTAAATATCTTTTCGACGAAGAAACTTTAAAAGACAATACTACGATTGAAAGTATCTATGCGAAAGACTTAAACAATATTTGGCTTTCAACCTACACTGGTCCTCTGTTATTAAAAATAGATCCGTCATCAGATAGCTATCAATATAGTTTTATCTCAAAACCAACCACTCAGGTAAGCCGGGCAGAACATTATAAAATAGATTCCTCCCTATTTTTTATAGTACCTGGAAAAGGCTTGTCAATTATTGATTTAACAGATGGTTCGTCAAGAATTATTGAATCGACAAACGGGATTGACTTAAAGAATATACGTTACATTACCGGACACCAGGATCAGTTATGGATTTTAACAGATGACCATGGTGCTTTGGGAATTTCAAATGATGAACAAGAGCTACTTTTTCATATAACGAACCTCCATAATTCTCCTCTAAAAAACGTACTCAAACTATATAATGATAAAAAAGGAAATTTGTGGTTCTATTCAACACATTATCAGGAATTTGTTTGTTACAATACTAAAAAGGCAAAATCAAGCACTTTCTTTTTCCCTACCGCCCAAAGTAACTTATTACAAAATCCTGCCAATGTTATAAAGTTCTTTGAAGAAGACAGTGAAGGAAATATTTGGATCGGCACCGAAGAGGATGGTATATTTTTTTATGATGTTCGCTCCTCGACAGCTCAAAAAATAAGGAACAACCCTAGAGTGAACACCAGTCTTATTGCAAACAGCATTTTATCCTTCAAAGAGGACTACAATAAAACTGTCTGGATCGGGACGAAGTATGGTATATCTAAACTAAACTTTAAAGAAAGTAACTTCACTGAAATTATTCACAATCCGAATGTATTTAACCAGTTTGATAACAGTACAGATGCCTTATATAAAGATTCCTATGGTAACATCTGGTGTGGAACAAAATCTGGTGAGTTATATGTATACGACCATCAACTAAAGTTGAAACACATCTTTCCTGACAAAGAACAAATCTGTGGTTTAAATAATATGCGTGCTTTCACCTTTTATGAAGATTCAAAAGATCGCTTATGGATTGGCACCAAGGGGGAAGGCTTATATCTTCTGGATCTTAAAAAATATGCTAACAACCTGGAGCAAGCTCATTTTACGCACATTGAACAAGATAACCTACACAACGAATTCTACGATATTATTGAAGACAGCCAGAACCGAATTTGGCTTGCCAGTTTTGGCGGAGGTTTGTACTTATTATTGGACGAAGATAAGCAGCTATCCTTATTAGATTACAATCAGTTTTTAAATCCATTTTGTCCTTTTTCTATTGAATATGGTAGATGTATTCTGGAAGATTCACAAGGCAAGATATGGTATGGTGGTTTAAATGGACTCATCAGTTTTAACGTAGATACCAAGGAGCGTTTACCTAAGAATGTTATTTATTATTCATACAACTCCCCAAACCAAGCTACTGCATTAGGGTACAATGATATTACATCCTTATTTGAAGACAAGAAAGGAATAATCTGGATTGGAACAGGTGGCGGAGGTTTGAATTCCTATCAGCTCAAAACAAAAATAATCAACCATTATACTACAACTGAAGGATTACCCAATAATATTATTCATTCCACAATTAACGATGACAAAGAGAACCTTTGGATTAGCACGAGAAACGGATTGTCAAAATTCAATAGTACAAACAATCACTTCACCAACTACTCTACTGCGGATGGCCTGCCTTCTAACGAATTTACGGAGGGAAAACCGTTTGTAGCTGATAACAAACTTTTTTTTGGCACCATAAAGGGTATAACATATTTTTCACCTTCTAATATAGATGAGAATGTCTCCTATCCAAATATCCTTTTGACTGATTTTTTAATTTCTAATAAACCAATTCAGGTTAGCAGCTCCGGGCCACTAAACCAAGACATTAACATTACAGAATCCATTACTTTAAGCCACGATCAGAATAGTTTTACAGTTATTTATTCAACCTCTAATTATAGCGCAGACAATAAGAATAGTTTAGAATACAAATTGGATAAATTTGATAGCGAGTGGATTCGCACTGACAACAACAATATCACCTATACCAATATACCACCCGGAGAATACAAATTAGGACTAAGGTTCCCACATGTAGGAGAAGGTATCATCTCTCCTCAAAAAGAATTAATAATTATTATCAGACCTCCTTTTTGGAGTACCGGTTGGGCATACCTTATTTACGTTGTACTTACGTTTTTAATATTATTCATTATTATTAATGCTATCACTAAAATAAAAATTCTTCGCAACAACCTAAAACTGGAGCAGGAAGTAACAAATTTTAAGCTGCAATTTTTCACAAATATATCGCATGAGTTAAGAACACCTCTAACACTTATCATTAACCCTGTGAAAGAAGTAATCAATGGCAATAACCAGCTTAGCACCTCCGTACAGAGACACTTACAACTAGCTTATAACAATGCGAACAACTTACTCAAACTAGTCAACGAAATTTTAGATTTCAGAAAAATTCAAACCAACAAAATAAGTCTTCAGGTTTCAGAAGTTGATGTAGTAGCGTTCTTTAACAGGATAACATCTGACTTCAACTATGTAGCAGAAAGAAAAAAAATTACATTCGAAAAATCCACTAATGTTTCGGAATATTTATATTGGTTTGATCCTGAGAAACTTGAAAAAGTAATCCTCAATCTTTTGACTAATGCCTTTAAATTTACAGCTCCCAATGGAAAAGTCGCTATTCAACTAATAGCGGAACCTAACTTTTTCACTCTTATGGTAGAAGATACCGGGCAAGGAATGGATCAGGAACAACGTAAAAGACTTTTCGATCGTTACTATAAAGCCGAAAGTACAAACAGAAGTTTTTTTGCACAAGGTGCCGGCATAGGCCTGTCTATAGTAGAGGAGTTTGTAAAACTGCACCATGGACATATTGATGTGGAAAGTCAGCCCCAAAGAGGCACTAAATTCATCATTAATATTCCCGGTCAGAAAAAAGTATACAATAAAGATGATTTCGCTGAACAAAACACCTGGACT
Organism: uncultured Carboxylicivirga sp.; assembly: GCA_947503525.1. Taxonomy (GTDB): domain Bacteria; phylum Bacteroidota; class Bacteroidia; order Bacteroidales; family Marinilabiliaceae; genus Carboxylicivirga. The sequence goes on from CANNEA010000005.1 coordinate 143,964, forward strand.
GCTGGCTCCGAATCAAGAATAATTACTGCGCAGGTAGATAATATTGTCACGCACCAAGAAGAGGTAACAAGAGCAAAAATAGAACATTCTATCTTGCTGGTAGAAGACAATGAAGAATTACTTTCCATGCTTCAGCAAAAGCTTTGTCAATATTACAAAGTATATACGGCTATAAACGGTCAGGAAGGGTTAAAAGCAGTTGAAAAGCACCATCCCAACCTTATCGTGACCGACCTGATGATGCCAATGATGGATGGAATGGAAATGACCCAAGAATTAAAAAGTAACTTTGACACCTGCCATATTCCAGTTATCATGCTAACAGCCAAATCCTCCAATGAAGATAAAGCAGAAGGGTATAGCAGAGGAGCTGATTCGTACATTTCAAAACCTTTTGATTTTGAAGTGCTCATAGCCCGCATCGGCAATCTTCTGGAACAAAGGAAAGTTTTAAAAAAGAAATTTAGTAATGATATAGAGTTTGAATCCCGATCAGTTGCCACTGAAAAACAGGATCAGGAATTTATCGATGCTGTGATTTCTTATGTGACCGATCACATGGGAGATGAAAATTTCAACCTACAGGATATGTATGCTTCATTAGGTTTCAGCAAGACTGTTTTTTATAATAAAATAAAAGCACTTACAGAACTCAGCCCAAATCAGTTTGTCAGAACCATAAAACTTAAAGAGGCTGGCAAGCTACTTAAAACAACCAACCTCTCTATTTCAGAAGCGGCATTCAAAGTCGGGTATACAGACATTAACTATTTCCGGACTCAGTTTAAAAAACAGTTTAAAAAAACGCCAAGTGAATATATGAAATATCAGTAGATTTTTGTCGCTTAACAGTATTTAAGTCAAATCGTATTCTTAGGTGAATTCAATTATTAAATCAAGCTTCTCAACAAGTAGTTTCATATATGGATTTTTCTTTAAAAATTCCTTATTCAAAACATTAGGGCTTGTCTGATACTGTTCCTTTTTGATAGAGATAACCAAATCTGCTATATCATCACCTTCATTTAAATATGTATTCTCCAATACATTATTCACATGAACATCAAAGCAAGCACTTTCTGCTATCTTACTCCACTTCTCAAATGCTTTCCCTTTGTCTGGGAATAAGGTTACCTGGTAATCTTTAAGGTCATTTAGTTTACGGACATTTAGCATTTCAATGGAGCCTACTGCAATCCAATTATATTGCGGATAATACAAGGCTCCGAATATGGCATTCTTTTCACCTTCGGCAATGGCAACAGGTCTTATTTTATCAATAAGCAGGTGAGCGCCAAAGAATACTTGCTTTAGATTGAAGTCCTTTTGCTTATTGATATGATGCACCCAATTAATGTAACCAACTCGCTTTATGGTCGCTGAATTATACAGCATCACCTTACCTGTTCGCACTTGTCTCTCTCGATTGACTTGCCAAAATATGGTTTTGTTCCCTTTGGCAGTTCCAACGTAATATTTCTGTAAAACTTCTAAAACCAAGTGTTCAGGAAAGTATTTAGTCAAGCCGATAGCAAAGTTGTTTTGGTGATAGTTGGTAAGCGAAGCTAGCATTAGCTTTTTGTCAATACATGAAGGAGGTTTGATGATTGGTTTGGTTTTAGGTGGGGGTATTTTAAAATCATCCGGTTCGTATCCATTTTTCTCAAAATACATTTTAGGAGTAAAATGATAAGCACATTTTTCTACACGGTTACACCTTCCTGTATATTCCGACAAATGCTTGTTGGTATGTTTATCAATATACCTGGTAAAAGTCCGCTGATGACATTGTGGACAATGATACCTGGTTGACCGTCCTTTGTATTTTTCCAATGAATAGCGGATTTCTGACATAAAGAGACTTTTCTTGTTTTAGTGGAGTTTGTGGAGTAGTGGAGGATTGTTGTTTTTCAGACACTTATCACTCCATACAACTCCACTCACTCCACAGCATGATGATTAATTAATTGGCGCTTTGCCCAAACCCGAACTCATTCTGAAATAATTACGAATACTCAATCCTTAACTGTCCCGATATCTAAACTCATACGTTTCTTTGCTCAAGCCGCAAAGGCTTTTCCTTTCTTCCTGCAGCCGAAGAAAGGAAACAAAGAAGCCCGCCGACTGCACCACTCGCTTACCCACTATTTCATTATTTTTGAGACAGAAAGAACTCCCTGCGGTCAAACAGCTTTCTGTCTTATCAAAACATAAGAAAAGTGGGTCCCAAGCTGCGTTGCTGATGTCGGGTACTCAACTCGAAACACTGGCAATTTATAGCAACAACCTTTTATAGTGCAGGAGAATAAAGATCAATTTACTTCATACTCCACAGTTACTACACTCAAACTACACACGTAAACAATTGTGAATCAACCAAACTCCACAACTACGCAAACTCTACAGTATTCCATATTTTTCTCTGAGCCTTTATGGCAGCAGTAAGATTAATTGAGTACGTCAGTTTCGTAAACACCTTTCTGTTTCTTATGCGCCAGTTTTGTATTGCTCAGCAATTGGTAAGCGTATGATTCTTTGGCGATATTGAGTTTGTTGGCCATTTCAATAAACTCTTTATTGGTGAATTCCCGTTTACCAATCTTCTTTAAAACCTGAAATACCTTACCTTCCTTTGAGTTGTCTTCATACACATTTAAAACCATGTGATTTAGCTTTAATGCATTAGAAAAGAAATAATCCTTAAGCATAATGGATTTCTTCATTGAGCTTTCGCTTATCTGCTTGATCGCCTGCCCTTCAAAAAAGCTATTGGAGACTTCAAGAACCAGGGCAAACCGTAATATATATCTATCGAGTTTTGACAGGATTCCAGATATGGCAGCATCCTTATTGGATGGCTTTACGTGTTTGTTTACTTCATCAATAAACAAGTCCTCTGCCATCTCAGATAATGGTAACTCTATCGTATTAATGCTCTCATTGACTTTATCCATTAATGCTTTCATCCTGGCATGGAATTTCCCTACCAGATAATCATCAGGATTCTTCCTTCCAATTAATTTCTTTTCCATTTTTAATGGAATGGCAAATAGAATTCGCTCAAAGAACCCGTCTTTGATATCCTTAGCCTTAAAGGATGCAATCACATCGTCCTGAATACTGCCAATAATGGAAACACAAGGCATACTCAACGAAGAACTTTCGACCTCTTTACGATCCAGTGAAATTGGTGCTCCATCCCAAATGGATAAAAACTGACTTTGTTTTGAGGTTCCACTATATCCAATCAAATTCAATATAAAGCTCTTAAACTCATCGGGCATCAATATCATACCATTGGGATTTTGCTTATGGATATTTATCAATGCCTCAAAAGTCGGATCGGTAGAATACAGTTTTTTCTTAGTCGGTTTCTTTTCACCTAAATCAGGATCATAATTAGTGATGGCTGCTTCATATTCCTGGTCGTATTGTTTTTGCAGGTTTTTGATGGCTTTAAAAGCTGTTTTTAAGGGAGCACTTTTATTCTGTCCTGACTTACCGACTAAAACCACCCACATGGATGGGTTTTCTATCCATTCAATATGCTTACGGAGATGGTAAGAATTACCAATGATACCTGCTAAGGCTGTGAAAATGCTTACCGAAGTGTAGTCGATGTTATAATTCCCGTGTTCGTGCAATTCAATAATGGTATCCTGAATGAAGCGTGGAAATATATTCAATGGAAATTCCGATTCCTCTGCCATTTTAAGTCGAATGTTAGCTTCATAATTGGACATTTTTCCAAATTTTAGGTGCGCTTTCCCTAGTTCCGTTTTTTCTTTTTCAATTGATTCCATAAGATTACCGGGCTTTATGTTTTAACTTTTTAAAAACGTAAATAAAATTCACGTTTTTTATTTTTTATGCAACAAGTCCTAATTCAGATATAACAAGACCTACGGCATTGTCAATCATAGAATATGCCTCTTCTATTTTAGAAGGGTTGTCAGACGATTTACTAATTGATGCTTTACTTCTCTTTGATAATAAAGGGTTTACAAAACGAGAATAATTAAATAAGGAGTAATATAGCCAGACAAAGCCTTCTTCAGTAACTTGGTAGTAATGAGTGTTTTTAAGCTTTTTAATAGCTCCTCGCGCTCTTAATTTTCGCAGTTCGTAAGCTATTTTTGATGTTTTTGGATTTTCTTGCATTTTTGAACGTAAATGCTTGCTTTTAAATCCGGGAATTAAACTAAAATCACTCAATAATAAAGCAAATAATTCTAACTGTTCCTTATTGCGTAAATCAGGGGCAGCAATCCGAACTCCTTTCTCTGTTACGATAGCTTGTTGATATTTTTCATAAACGTCTGTAGTCGAAGAGTTTAAGTCAATATCATGCAAAGTCTTTAAGTAGCGGCTGTTGCATTTGAGTCCATACCAATAATATGCCTGTAAATTACAGGCTGACTTCTTGAGCTTTAACCCGGGCAAATCCGGATTGTTGATTGTGGTTTCAACTCGCAGCAAACAGCCGCTTTTATTGTAACACTTTATTGAGTTTTTTTCCAACCAATGTTTTATACAAGCCTGAACAGAATACTTATTCTGAGTACTTTTACTGTTATGAACGGGCTTTGAAAGACCAAATATTTTGGTCAACCTATCGGGAAATCCAATGGTGTGGTGCTTTTGTAGCACTCGTTGGAAAAATGAATTGGCAAATTTTGCTGACTTGAAAATTATTCTCTAACTTATCGCTAATTTTATCTATCACAGCTCATAAATTTTAAGATGCTAACTTAATGTTTTGTTCAGAATGCCAGAAATTGACCTTCAGGTCGGTATCCATTAATACTTTCTAGATAAGCTTCAATTTCGGAAGCCTTATAGTAGATTTTGCGTCCGGTCTTTTTATAGGCGATAACCTTATTGTCACGCATGGTTTGCAAAGTCCGCCTACTAACATTTAATAATTTGCATACTTCTTCAGTGACATACCAACGGTCTTTAAAACCATCATTCTTGGCTACATTGATACTATCTATCTTATCATTAATATGGTCAATTTTGCCCATTAACTTATTAAAGAGATGCTCATCTACAATTACAACTGTCTTGCTCATTTTTATACGAATTTAATGTGTTATCAATTTATATTTCGTCAAACCTAAGCAATACAGTACACCCAACTATACGTTAAAGACGTTAAAGAAGAGTAAAAGCACGTAAGTGATGGTAAAAAACGCTTTAAGAACGTAAATAATCAATCTGAAGGTTTTCACTTGAGCGCAAGTAAATATTACTGAATACAGACTAAATTATATCACACTTCTAATCCTTGGTGTTTTTCTATTTACTGCTATTTGTTACTATCTAAAAATCAAACGCTTTTACTTTTATTACTATATATTACCATGTTCTACAAACCTTTTGAAATTGCATTCTATTTCTCTATAATTGAATCAGAAAAACGCAAAAAGAACTCACTAAAATGATATTTAGAAGAACGATATTGAAACAAGATTTGGCTATTAAATTATATCCGCAAAGCTCAAATATTAATGCAGCGATGCAGCTGCTCCGTAAAGAAATAAAACTGTCGCCGGAATTGAATAACAGACTTGAATTACTGACAAGAAATAAACGAGCTCATTATTACACTCACAAAGAACTGGAAGCAATTCTGGAGCATTTTTGTATTAGTCAGGAAGAATTTGAGTTACTATAAGAGCTTCTTTGGGGAAATCATGGTAAAACGTACTGAAAACCTAGCGAAATCAAGCTCAAAAGCACTCTCTAAGCCAATAAACAGATAGCTTTTGAGTGCTTTTCCAAGCTTCAGAGTACTTTCAGAGTATATACAGACCATATTCAGAGTATATTGAGCTTGCTTTTGAGAGCTTTACCCATTTTGCAGAGTATATTCAGCGTGCTTTTTGAATGCTTCCAAAATTTATGAGAGTGCTTTTAGGATGCTTTGCTCATTATCAATAGTGCTTGGTGTAAATCTCCACCAATATGAAAACAACACCAAAGTTGAATTAGGAAAAAGCTTCGTTTTTTAAGAGTGCTTTTTGAGCACCTTATTGGGAATTGTATGGTCTGTCGTGCCTAAAACCAATAAAAGTTCAAATTGTCGTTAATTGGCTAAGTTGTGTCGCAAATTGGCACAGCCGTAGGTCATTAGTTTTGTGATTATTTTCATGATTTTTACTGCGCTCGGCATAGTTCAAGCAAGCTTGGCTCTGCCCTCACTTATCGCAAAAATTTATAATATAATTTTACAACCATCAAAATGAAGTAGAATAATATTAAACGCAATACAATGATATTACCCCGAACAATATTAAAACAAGAATTAGCTAAAAAACTATATCCTCAAAGTTCAAATACAACTTCCGCCATGCAATTGCTGCGTAAGGAAATTAAACTATCACAGGATTTAAGTACTAGGCTTGATAAGTTGACACGTAATAAACGTGCCCATTATTTTACACACAAAGAACTGGAGCTTATCCTGGAACACTTTTGTATTAGTCAGGAAGAGTTTGGAGAATTGTAATTTTATTTAGCAATACCCTTTCGGGTATAATTCTCAACTATATTGGTCTATTTATACCCGATAAGGTATAATCCATTCATCTCATATACAAACATATTTAAGGAGAAACTGTAATTAATTATCGCAACAAACAAACTCTGTAGCATTTTTAGTATATAGCGATGTATCAAATTTAGTATATAGCGACATGTAGCTATCAAAAAACATATCAACATGTTAGTATTTTCGTGAATAAACATAGCAATTCCCAATGATTGGGAATTTTTAAAAATATTTCGTATCTTTGTTTTAAAGATTTACAATATGATAGAACTACCGAATACGGTTGATAATATTGAACTGGTACAAGAGTTCATAAATGAAACAAGAGAAAGGATATCCAATGGGGTTGATATTACTTTTACAGCAAAGGCTAATTCAGAATTGGAAGACTTAATGCTTGAATATGATATAACCGTTGAAGACATAGAACATACCATATTGAATCTTACTCCAGAGAACTATTATAGAGGTATAGATCCTTCTGGTAAAGCAGATTTTAATGTATGTGCCTTTCGTGCTTTTGTTGGTAAAGATAATGTTGAGATATATTTAAAATACGGACTTGAAGAGGACGGTTTACAAATACTAGTTTTTTCTAATCACATTCCTGATTTTCCAATGAATCAGCCATTTAAAAATTAGAAATTATGGAAACTAAAAAAGTTTTAACAAGAAAAAATAAGCCTACTGAGGAATTACATGAGACTGTAAAAAAGAATTACAAGAGTCTGGAATTATCATACGTAGAAGCATACTACTTAGATTATGAAGTAGATGAAAATACGGGCATGATTAATAGAGAAAAACAAGTTAAGCACTATACTAAGAATCAAATAACTCGTAATTTGAAAGCTTTGAAAAGTGCTTACTTAGTTGCTAAAGGAGCTGCTGCTCCTGATGAAATAATTAATTTTAGAACGAAGTACCATATTGCTGCATCAACATTAAGTGTAGTATTAGGATTTAGTAAAAATACCATATCTAATATTGAGAATGAGGGTGTGACATCTTTGGCTAGTGGTAGGTTGATTAAGATGTGCCTGAATAATTTGGATATAATGACGCACTACGTTAAGATTTGTGATGCCATTGATAATCATAAAAAAACTGAAATTTCGCAAAAACTGATGCAACAAGGTTTGTAGCGTTACTCATATAAAATATTAAAAGCTTTAAAAATATTCATTAATGAGTAGTTAAACTACGCAAAAATCCATATTTATAAAGTTATTTGTATTCTTTTCGTTGTCAAAAGCAATTAACCTATTAACAAAACCAATTCTGTAGCATTTTTAGTATATACCTATGTATCAAATTTAGTATATAGTGGCATGTAACTATATTTCAAAGCAATACACGAGCAACAGCCTATGTAGTTAAGAGCATTGATTTAGTATTTTATCTTTATTAACATAGGCTTTTAACAATTAGCACCTATTCACTTGGGTCTATTATTTCAAGTCTGAACTTAAAAGCACCATATGGAGAAAGCAACTTGCTTAGTTCCTGAGCAGTAATCTTCTTACCATCAACAGAAAACATTGGTTCAGAAATATCCATATCCCAATCGGCCAAGATAACTCCTTGTAAACTGTCATTTTTTATTTCTATGTAACCTTCATCATTCATTCTTAATGATTTATGGTTTATTTCTTTTTTAACTTTTGCTTTTAGCTTTAATTCTGCAGCTTCAATATCAACATCATAGTCAGATAAAACTTCCATCTTTCTGGGATGGTAATTATCCGTTTCTTCTGCATTTTCAACAGCTATTGATAATTTTCCACTGGGAACATCGAAGGTTATTATTTTGAAATGATATTCTTTTCCCCATTTGTCGGTAATAAAGAAATCATAGCCGTCTTTAAGGGGATCTGTTATAATTGTTGTCATAATCTTTAATCAATTTTAATCGTCCATTCCACCGACTGCAAACGTTCTTTGATACTCTTCAGTGTTTGAACAATATCATCACCTACTGGTAATTCTCCATATACCAGCTTTGCAAAAGTATCGAAATACGACTTATGTATCTGTTCCCACGTGAGCTCAACATCTGTAAAAAACAACGATTGATTAGGATGATGAACCAACCATTGGTTATTGTTTCTAAAACTGGCCACATCATCTTGCGCTACCCGTAAAAGCATAGAATCAAATTCCTTCGACACAAAAAAGTTATTTATCTCATCCTTCTTGAACAGCTGATGCAAATCGTAAGTGTGGCGCACTTTATTGCTTAAATCAACAAATGGTTGCTCAGTATATGAAAAACGTACCAACGACATTATTTTTTCACAAATAGTACGCCTGGTGTCCAATACATTAACTTCAAATGGCAATAAGTCATATTCTTTGGCTATCTCTTGCTGACCAGTCTTTACCATCATATCATAAATGAAGCTACTAATGACACTTGTAGAGTATGGTTCAAAATAACCTAACCATGTAGCTTCAACAATTACTACATCCCGCACCTGACCATAATCACCTTCGAAAACTTTTGGATAAGTATGTCCAGTTTTGCGGTTCATACCACGCTTAACAGTTATTCCTTTTACTACAGTTTCGGGCATTATTTCATTTACCGCATTGGTCACCGTTTTAATCTTCTTTTTGAGTTGGTTATCGGTCTCGTCACCGCTTTTTATAACAACTAAGTCTATATCTTCAGAGAAACGTTCTATTAATCCAAAACATTTCGACAAGGCAGTACCGCCTTTAAACACAGTTTCTTTTCCTATGTCATTGTGAAATATGGAGTGCAAAGCGTATGTCACCCAATAATCTTTTTCAATGTAAACTGTCTGCAACTTAAATAATCTCGATGCTGCACGTATGGCCTGTTTAAATAATTGTGGATTGTTATGTAATTGCATTATTTTATATTCCAGTTTATGGTTGTGGGTAAAATATTCTCAGATATACCTAGTCTATATGCAGTTATAGGATTCAAGCTCTCTTTCAAAGAGTTTAAATTAATATTTGCTTTTAATATTTCGAGTAAAGCACCTAATAAAGCACGGGTAGCAGGAGGATATTTCATACTCAAGCGTACCATGGTGTTTATTCTCTTTGTATCCAATTCTTCCAATAAAGCTTTTAAACGCTTACATAATGTTTCTATGCTGGTATCGGGTATCTTTTTTATAAAACGAATAGCATCAAGTAACTGCAATAAAGGTATATTTTCTTTAGTGATGGTGTTTTTTTGCTTAATAAAAGTAATGCTGTACATACCTCTCTTAAGAGCAGGGCGGGTTTCGTTGCGACCTATTTGCATAACATAACTAACTTGTGTGGTCAATTTTAATTGATTATAAATACCTAATCCTGTAATATAACCTATCAGTTTCCCATCTTTTTCCAAAAGATCTTTTACTATTTGCTTTTGCTCAGGTTCTAAAGTCCCGAAAGGGCTTTCCTCTGGTTTATAAAACTTACCTTTGCTTAACTTTACTATTTTACCAGTTGCAGCAAGACGATTTAATGCTTTTATTATAGCTTCTTTTTTATTTACATCAGCAACAAAATTACTATATGTAAAAACATACCCTTTAGGCAATTTATCTATTGAAGACTTAATATATTCAGATACTTTCATAGGATGCTCTTTCAGACAAAGATAAATATTTGTCCAGTTTATTAATTAAATTACTGGACTTTTTTCAATAATGATTTTGATTGTTACGGAAATCTATTTTGGAATAAAGAATCCCAAACAAGAGTAGTTCTTACCTTCCAAAACAAAACGAGAGTAAATTTTACCAATATTTACTCTTGATGAATCCATTTTTAGGTTCGGTTCCTTTTTGCTACTTTTGGAGTAAAATGAGTTCATTAAAACGCATTTAAAACGGGTGTTTTTTACCCTTTTTTGGTGGACTTACAGAGGACTTTAAAAATTGAATTCGTAAAATATTGAGAATTGGGCACTTAAAGTAAATTTTCAGTTCCCTCTCTCTCCGCTGAGCTTTTAAGCTAAATAAAGTAAAACCCTGTAAGTACTAACTTACAGGGTTTTTTATGTCATTTAATAAAGATTTCCTTTTTATTATACCTTAAAACGAATTAAGAATATTGAATTAAATAAGGCAAAAGGAAGAATTGCATATGCGAGCACAATTAATATCGTTTTAGATGTAATAACACCTCTCTCAAATACATCGCATATGTGCCGGCTACGGCCTTGATATTTTTTAACGAAAGTCAATCAAAACTATTTGGCTAATACGTGTTATAGGAATATAAAACCGAGTCGTATCCTTCTGTTATTGCCATATGAAAATTTGATACGCTATAATTCTTATTTACGACTGTTTACTCCAAATAGGTATAACCATAGAGTCCCGAACGATAATTAGACAAAAACTCTTTTCCTTCGGATAAGGATATTTTACCATTTTTAACCGATGATGTAACCCAGGTTTCTACTGCACGAACTAATTTTTTAGGGCTGTATTGCACATACTCCAATACTTCGGCAACCGTTTCACCATCAATAATTTTATCAATGCTATAGCCGTTTTTATCCGCTGAAACATGGACTGCATTGGTGTCACCAAATAAGTTATGAAGATCGCCTAATATCTCCTGATAGGCACCCACAAGAAATACTCCTATATAATACGGCTTGTCCTTTTTTACTGTATGAACCGGAAGATGGTGCGACAGGTTTCTGGTTGCAATAAAACGATCAATTTTACCATCACTGTCGCAAGTAATATCCTGTAAAGTTGCATGGCGAGTTGGTTTTTCCTTATGTCGATGAATGGGTATTATTGGGAATATTTGGTCAATAGCCCATGAATCGGGCAATGATTGAAACAGCGAAAAATTGCAGAAATACTTATCAGATAATAGCTTTGGAAGACTATTGAATTCATCGGGTACATGCTTTAGGCTTTGCGTCATCTTATAAATATCAGATGCAATGCTCCAGAACAAACGTTCAATTTGTGCTCGTGTTTTTAAATCGAGCATACCCAAACTAAAACGATCCAATGCTTCTTCTCTAACCGATTGAGCATCATGCCAAACCTCCAGCATTTTAGTTTGATTAAGCACTTCCCAAGAGGCATACAACTCTTTAACAAGCTCATGATCATCATCTTGTATTTCATCTTCATTATGCCATTGCGGTACTGAGGTTGATTCCAATACTTCAAACACCAATAAAGAGTGGTGTGCTGTTAAGGATCTACCAGATTCAGTTATGATATTAGGATGTGGAATCTCATTTTTATTGCTGGCATCCACCATATTCGAGATCGCATCATTTATATATTCTTGAATAGAATAATTCACACTACTCTCGCTGTTGGCCGATTTGGTACCATCGTAATCCACCCCAAGACCTCCGCCTATGTCAACAAAATCAACCTTATAACCAAGACTATGTAATTGAACGTAAAACTGTGCAGCTTCCCGCAAAGCAATCTTTATGCGTCGTATTTTTGTGACCTGACTTCCAATATGAAAATGAACCAGGCGCAAACAATCTTTTAATTCATTGGCTTCCATAAAATCAAGAGCTTCCAACAACTCACTGGCTGTTAATCCAAACTTACTAACATCGCCACCTGAGCTTTCCCATTTTCCTGATCCTGAACTAGCCAACTTAATTCGAATTCCAATGTTAGGTCGAATATTCAATCGTTTCGCAATATCGGCAATGATGCGTAGTTCGTTTAATTTCTCAACCACCAAAAAGATGTTTCGCCCCATCTTTTGCGCTAATAGAGCCAGCTCTACGTAATCTTCATCCTTATAGCCATTACAAATGATGATAGAATCGCTGTTGACACTAGTGGCAATAACTGCGTGTAATTCAGGTTTAGATCCGGCTTCGAGGCCTACATTAAACTTACGACCATGACTTACAATTTCTTCAACAACATGATTGGTCTGATTGACTTTTATGGGGTACACCACAAAATTATCACCCGTATACTCAAATTCCTTTTTAGCATTTTTAAAGCATTCGGTCATCGTTAAAATACGGTTATCCAGTATATCGGGAAAACGCAGTAAAACGGGAGCAGTTACATCTCGTAGTTGCAACTCATCAACCACTTCTTTCAAATCAATTTTAACGCCATCCATATTAGGACAAACAGTCACATTCCCCTTATCATTAATCGAGAAATAATTAATTCCCCATCCTTCTATATTGTATAACTCTTTTGAGTCATCTACAGTCCACTTTCTCATAACCGTAATTTATTCAACAACACAAATACTACTTAAAAATCTCGCTCAATATCTGATATATAAGCTTTGCCGCCATAAAATCAGGTGCTTTATTTTGCTTATTTGGGCATAACTCCACCACATCGAAACCAACTATATTACAATGATTGGCAACTTTTTTCACCATCGAAAGCACTTCGTGATATAATAAACCATCGGGCTCAGGTGTGCCGGTAGAAGGCATAATTGAAGGATCAAAAACATCCAGGTCGATTGTTACGTAAACATTCTGCCTAAGTTGTTTTAGCACCCGCTCTTGCCAATCGTTTTGCTGGCGTATACGGTAACGATAAAACAAGGCCTCTTCGTTAACATATACACTTTCCTCCTCACACATACTGCGAATACCTACCTGAACAATCGGTGCCAACTCTTGTGCCTTATGCATGGCACAAGCATGGTTATACTCTGAACCTTCGTAGGCTTGACGCAAATCGGCATGGGCATCGAACTGCAAAAAAGTAATGTCGTCATGTTTTTTAGCCATGGCATTAAATGCACCAATACTTACCGAGTGCTCACCGCCTACTAATACTGGAAATTTGCCATCATCCATCAATTTAGCAAGGGCTTTCTCAACAGTAGCACTCATTTTTTCGGGAGATTGATACTCTACAATTGGCGCTAAGGTGTAAATGCCTTTTTGAGATACATCAATGCCCGTTTCAATATCCAGCATTTCTAGAGTTCCTGATGCTTCAATTAATGCAGCAGGTCCTTTGTCGGAGCCTTTTATCCATGTACTGGTTCCATCATAAGGAACGGGAAGTATAGCAATGGCAGCCTTCTTGTAATCGAGGCAATAACCATCTTCTCCACAAAAATATTTAGTGTAATCCATTACAAGCTATTTAACTCAAACGATTTTTATAATCCTCGTATGAGAAATGTTTCACTAAACGACAGGTTTCCGTTTCCTGATTATATATATAAATGGATGGTAGGTTTACGCCATTGAAGGTACTATTTTTAACCATCGTATAATGGGCCATGTCACCAAAAATCAGGCGATCGCCAATTTTTAGCTGCGAATCAAAACTATAATCCCCTATAACATCGCCAGCCAAACATGTCACTCCACCCAAACGGTAGGTATGTGCCTTTTCCTTTGGATCAGCAGCACCTTTTATAAGTGGTCGATACGGCATTTCTAGTACATCAGGCATATGTGCCGTTGCCGAAGTATCCAAAATAGCAATATCCATCTCGTTATGCAGCACATCTTCAATCGTAGATACTAATACGCCTGTGTTTAGAGCGATTGCTTCTCCAGGTTCCAGATAGACCTCAAGCTGATATCTGCTTTTAAAATCCCTAATAATATTGACCAAGCGCTCAACATCATAATCCGGTCGTGTGATATGGTGTCCTCCCCCAAAGTTAATCCAGGATAAACGTTCAAATAAAAAACCAAACTTTTCTTCCACAACAGCCAATGTTCTTTCAAGCGCATCAGCATTTAGTTCGCATAAATTATGAAAATGCAAACCACTTATCCCATCAATAGCATCGATGTTTGATTTCAGATTTTCTAATGTTGTACCCAAGCGACTATACTGTCCACTCGGATCGTATATTGGTGTTTCTGTTTCGGAGTGTTCCGGATTAAGACGAATGGCCGTTTTAATGTTCGGGTGCTTTGCCAATATGGGCTTAAAGCGCTTATATTGTCCCGGACTGTTAAATACAATGTGGTTGGCCAGTTTTACATGCTCAGCTATATCCCGATCAGAAAAAGCAGGCGCATACACGTGCAACTCGCCGCCATAGATCTCTCGTCCTAGCTTTGCCTCACTCACCGAACTGGCAGATGTACCTGGCAAATATTTGCGCACCAATTGTGCCAAACTCCACATGGCAAACCCTTTAAAGGCCAATAGAATTTTACAATCGGCCTTTTCTTGCACGTATTGTAACAACTGGAGATTTCGCTCCAGTTGTGTTTCGTTAACTACGTAACAAGGTGTTTGCAGATTGGCCAGCTCTTGTGATGAGAAATTTATTCCACCGAACTGTTCCATTCTTCTACTTGCCAAGGTAAACCGTACTTATTTAAGTCATCCATAAAAAGGTCCGGATCTAGTTGTTCCATGTTATAAACACCTTCATTTTTCCAATGGCCTTGTAAAATCATTTTTGCACCAATCATAGCCGGCACACCCGTTGTGTACGAAACAGCTTGTGAACCAACTTCCTTGTATGTTTCCTCGTGATCGGTGATGTTGAATATAAATTTGCGGACTTTCTTTCCATCCTTTATCCCTTCGATAACGCAACCGATGGATGTCTTACCAGTATAGTTTGCGGCCAGTGAACCCGGATCAGGTAATAGGGTCTTTAAAAACTCAAGCGGTACAACTTGTTGACCTTTATACTCTACCTCATCAATGCGGTCAAATCCAAGATTCTGTATAACACGTAAGTGTGTTAAGTATTCTTCACCAAAGGTCATCCAAAAGCGAATACGTTTCAAACCTTTAATATTCTGACATAAGGACTCCATTTCCTCGTGATACATCAAGTACATTTTACGTGTACCTACACCCGGAAAATCAAAATCTTGCTTTACTGATAGCGGATCGGTACTATGCCATTCTCCCTCTTCCCAATAACGGCCTGGAGAAGTGATTTCACGAATGTTTATTTCAGGGTTAAAGTTGGTTGCAAAAGCTATACCATGATCTCCACCATTACAATCAACAATGTCAATGGTATGAATTTCGTCGAACAAATGCTTCTGGGCATATGCACAAAACATATTTGTCACACCTGGATCGAATCCACTTCCCAGCAAGGCCATCAAACCAGCATCTTTAAATTTATCCTGATAAGCCCATTGCCATTTGTATTCAAATTTAGCTTCGTCTTTTGGCTCGTAATTGGCCGTATCCAAATAGTGCACACCTGTTTCTAAGCAAGCATCCATTATCACCAAATCTTGATAAGGCAATGCAACGTTAATAACTAATTGCGGATTGTGTTTTCGAATGAGTGCAACCGTATTTTGGGTTACATCTGCATCTAATGATTCGGTCAAGATCTCTTTCCCAATTCGTTCTTTAACCGATTTTGCGATGGCATCGCATTTACTTTTGGTACGTGAAGCTAAAATAATTTCACCAAATACCTCAGGAAGAGCTGCACATTTATGTACTACTACATTACTAACCCCTCCAGCCCCAATAATAAGAACCTTGTTCATTTTTTTATAGTCTATAAAAGTAAAAAATGGAGTGAATCACCCGTTTTATCCACCCTTGAAAAACACTTGTAAACTCTTGCAATTCAAAAACCTACAACTACAAACGATAGGATTCTGAAAAAATGTGGACAAATTTAATAAAATTAGGGAATGAAAAACAAAAAGGAAAAAAATATTTTCTAAGTTGTAGAATTTAAAGGGATAACAAGTGAGTAAGATTCTTCACTATCTTTTGGAAGCACAGCTATAATCAATGCCTTTGGTATACCGTTTTCAAAATATAGTTTGGGCATATCAGCTGTACGCTCACAAAGTGTTTCTGCACCATCAGTCCAAAATAGTTTTCCGGCTTTTAAAACCAGAGCTTGCTTAGCTAAGGTCCAGTTCATACCTTCTTTATCTGAAGTATAAAGCACCATTGTTCCTTTATCAAAAGAAGTTAACGAGCCATCATGATCTTTGCCTATACAATAATAGCGTCCATCCTGAAACCACTCTACATGATCATCAAGTGCAAACTTAGAAGCCTCAGTTTTGATAAAAGGAATACCTGTATTTTCGAAAGGACCTAGTGGGTTATCCGCTAAGGCGGTAACATGTATTACATTTCCTCCTTTGGCTGTTCCATCATTTACAACGTACTTATAAACCATCAAAAATTTACCATCCGGACGAATAGAAACAACAGGAGTAGATGTCATTTTTTGTGTACTGTCAATATCCACCAAAGGTTTGTTAAAGCGTTTCCACTCACCATTCAAATCATCCGCAACGGCCAAACCTATTCTTTGATTATTGCGATTAATCCACCATTCTTCATCCTTATATTTAGGCATTACAGTATCTGCAGTAGTATTCCAGTAAGCACTTCCCCGGTTGCCCATATGATATAAATAGTATCTTCCATTATGTTCCAATACGTGTGGATTATGCGTGCAATGACCATCCCAATATTGATCACCTCTTGCAGGCAGCACCAGGTTTTTAAAGACGTACGGACCTGTTAAACTATCAGATACCGCATGGGCAATTTCGGAATGAGTGACCCATCCCAGATGCCCTCGACTCTTTGGCCAACGCGAATAGATGGCGTGGTATTTACCATCCTTCCCTTTTAGAATATTAGTACCCCAAACATTGTAATCATCTTCCTGAATGATATTGGCTTTGTCGAACTTCTCAGGAAGAAGAACTGTAAAGTTCAGTTCCTGTTGAGAGTGAGAACAGCCATAGCTACTTATCAGAATTATGAATGTTAAAATATTCAACACCACTTTTTTTTGCATCAGAATTTTATGAAAATGAAAATCAATAATACTATACTCAAGCCACAAGGCTTTAGCAGATAAAAGAAAAACTTAACTTTAAGGTGACTCCTTTGCTGTACAGGCCTTAACCACAAATGTAGTTCTTCTAATTTTCTAACTTACTAGCTTGTTCTCTCTTTGCTCTCAAGCCTCCCAAACCTTGCTTGAAATACACATCGCTTTTATGCCAAACATTCGAGCCTTTAAAAACAGGCTCATTAACATCGAGGCTTAAATCGCAATCGAAACGTGCCATGATTGAATAGCTTTTCTCTCTTTCACCCTGGTGAACAAAGTGACATACTCCCCAAGAGAAACCTCTTCCATCACCTGAATTTGTAAAGGCATCAGGAGTATATGGTGCAGCCGCAACTGGAGGTAATGATATTACCGATGCAATATTAAAATTGACACCATCTGGTGAATATTGAACCGTTTCTCGTTCGTTTCCATCGCGAATTACCAATGTAGCAACTCCATCCTTAAATGGGAAGAAACAGGTTTCATGACCAGAATTCAGTACTGGATTCAAAGTGCTTTTTTCGAATGGACCTAATGGATCTTCAGCAATTGCCAATCCAAGAGCAACGGCATATTTATCGCGTTTATCAATCCATTTGTTATAGGTTCCTTTGTAATACAAGTAGATTTTTCCATTAAACACAATCGGATTTGGATCGTGAATCACATCCTGATCCCATTCGCCTTTTTTACCGTTAGGAATGACATTTGATTTACCTTCACGCCAAGGGCCCGCAGGAGAATCGGCTACTGAAACCGATACAGGACACCAATCGCCACGAATCCCACTTGCTTCGCTAAATGCTTGATAGTATAAATAGTATTTTCCATTCCACACCAGAATGTCAGGCGTAGCAACTGAGCGCCATCCTGCTTTTGGCTTTTCAGGTCTCTTTACTGAAACACCTTGTTCTTCCCAAGTGAAACCATCTGTACTGGTTGCATACCATATATCACATAAATCCCAATCGGTTGACGGTATTTCATCTGTTGCTTCCGCAGCACGACTAGCACCTATAGGAGGAACAAGAGTATGACGTTTGGTGTAATACATGTAGTACTTACCATCCACTAAAATAGGACGTGATGGATCACGGCGCGAGATAGTTCCATCGCCACCATTATAGTCAAAACCTTCGATACGAGTATACTTGAAAAGGGTATATAACTCATTATCTTGCGAACGTGGCGCTGGATAATCGAACATGCGTTCCATTGAAGCACTTAAGGGATAATCGGGTTTTTGATCTGGCATTTTATGAGGGAAGGCCTGATTCTCTGTCTGATTGACTACAGAATGGTTTGAACATGATAGTGTACCCAGTATCAAGATCAATCCTATAAAAATTTTAAATCGTAAAGATTTCATAATCTCTTATTTAGTTTCTTTTTCTTTAAACAACTTTTTATACCAATAATCCATCATCTCTTCATCGGTAATTTCACCCGTATAACCTTCTTTTTTCATAGCATTGATAAACCAATTTTCTGAACTCTCTTTGGCTTTTGCGATAGTTGCTTCATCTTCCACAAGCATATCTTTTTCAATATCATCCAAGAGCGTTTTCAGTTGTATTCTCAACTCGTTCTCTTTTTGTCGATACTTCTTACAACCACTAAGATTATGGATTTCCATGGGATCATTTTTCAAGTCGTAGAATTCGAATTCGGGCCGTTCTTCGGCCATAAAGTGGCTGTATGGCCTTTCCAATTCTCCCTTGGCATGCAAGTATCTGTACACTGTAAAAGCTGGATACTGTAAACGTTTATAACTGCTCAACTGCATGTATGGTCGATGTGATTCACGATTCCAAATAAGTTTGTAACGCCCATCTGTAATGCTGCGAATATTGTCAGGTGCATCGCCACAACGCTGACGAAAACCGTAAACGTAATCTCTCTTCTCCATTTTATCGCCCATAAATATAATGCCGTGCATGTGTTCGGGTACTTTCAAGCCTGCAAGATGAAGCGAAGTAGCAGTGACATCAATAATGCTTACCAATTCTTTACTTATTTTGTTTTGTTCGGGCTTGAATGGATTATAAACAATGAGCGGAACATGTAAACCTGCTTCGTACAAAAACTGCTTGTCGCGTAAATGTGGACGACCATTATCACCAAAGAAAAAGATTATGGTGTTGTCCCACAAACCTTCATTTTTCAAACGTTTAATAATATCCCCAATCACATGGTCTAAATGCTGAATACTTTCGAGGTACAGGGCCCAATCTGCCCTTATCAATTCATGATCAGGATAGCAAGCCGGTACAGAAACCGTTTTATAGTCAATTGGATTCTGCTCATCGTGCACAAAATTACGATGCGGATATTTAATATTTATCTGAGCATAAAAAGCTTGGTCTTTATCCCTGTCCGTCCAATCGATGGCATCAAATATATTATCCGTCTCGAAATTAAAATCCGTTTTACCCTTTCTCTTAAAACTCTTATCCATGTTAGAACAGAAGTAGCCAGCTTGTTTGAAATATTCAGTTACCGGCTTTACTCCTTCAGGAAGGGGCATTTTATTAATAGTACGGTGATTAAGACTATTTATCGAGCTTGGATACATTCCTGTTATTATTGAGGAACGGCTTGAGGAACAAACTGGAGCTGTTGTATAAGCTTTTGTAAATCGGGTTCCTTGGGAGGCGAGGTAGTCCAGATTAGGTGTTTTCACATCAGGATTATCATAACAACTCAGCTCCAAACTAATATCATCCGAATAAATCCAAAGAATGTTGGGCTGTGGCTGAGCCCTTGTATGAATAGTAAAGCATACCAACACAATAAACATGACGAAAACGCACATTTTTAATGAACGTTCCTTTTTTTGTGATGCTATTGTAATATACGCTTTATTCATCCGTGGAATATTTCATAACAATTAATGGAATTTGCACATTAAACGATTGACGAACATTGTTTTCATCATAAATATCAGCCGCACAAATCAATGCTATGGGTTCACCATCTTCAATCAAAACCTGAGGACGTTCCAGATGATCCAGCTTTTGCGTTGTCCCATCTTCCCACGTTATGGTGCGATCTGATATCTCATGATATCTGGCCTTTTCCCAATCTATACCATCCTTGGAATCGTAATGAACCAATGAGAAAATTCGTTGATGATCAACATGCTTAATGTATTTGACAATGGCTCGAAATTTACCATCTTGATACCAGATATATGGATCCTCGGCTGGAAAGCGCACGCCCTCTTCGAGAAACACTGGATTGGGATATTTCTTAAACGGACCAGCAGCATTCTCAGCAATGGCTACCATATGAACCACAGGTCCCCCTTTGGGTAAATCAAATTTCTTACCTACAGCTTTATAAACCATTAATATTCGTCCATCAGGCATTTGACATACCGATGGGTTAGATGTCATTAATGCGTCATGAGCCACTGAATCTCCATGGGTTACATCCAACACCGGGTTTTCGAAACGTCTCCACAGTCCATTAGGACTGTCAGCCACAGCCACACCTATACGTTGATTATTGCGATGCACCCAGTTGATCTTGGCCTTTCCTGGAACACTTACAATCTTTTTATTACCATAATTGCCCATGTAATACAGGTAGTATTTACCATCGCTAAATTTGTGAACTGTTGGATTATGCGTTGCTGATCCATCCCAAAAGTCAATTCCTCTTTCGGGCAAAGCTACATCTACGTGCTTATATGGGCCAAAGGGAGATTCAGAAACAGCATGTGCAATTTCGGAATAGTTGACCCATTCCCATCCAATATCCTTGGGCCATCGAGAATACAGCATGTGGTATAGTCCATCTTCCCCCTTTACAACAGAACCACCCCAGTGACTTACCGTGTCGCCACCATTAAAAACGGAATGCTTTGATACTTTCCCTAATTGGATTTTAAAATCAGGGGCTGATCTTTCTTTTGGGGAGCAAGCTCCGAAAACAAATGCAGCGCAGAGTAAAACGACTATTTCCTTCATATATTTAAAATAAGTTACTAGACTGAATACTTAAGAAATTAGTAGTTACTGTTTTTGACTTTTTTCACTTTCGACCACATACTTTCGCCCTCAGGTGTTTCTCTTTTAATCTTAAAATATACCAACTCCTCTTGTCCTAAATCAATGGACAGCATTCCCCTTACATTGGAGATAAATTCTTTATCAAGCTTATCTTTAGAGGCACCATAACGAACGGTATAGTTACCATCTGTAAAATCGCTTGAGTAGCCAATAACCAATTTATTATCGCTTATAAATGCATCCCAAATAATCGGCGGTAGTTGCCGATCATTAGTTGTGACTTCAATCTTCTTTGAAGGTACACTAATGCCTTTATCATTAATTGCATATAACTCAAAACTGTATGTACTATTCGCCTCTAAGCTGTCCACATCAATAAAATCACCGATGGTTTTATACGATTGTTTTTCAAATGAACCATTCGTGTACTTTACAAAGTACTCGGAGGCATTTGGCACCTGCTCAAACAGTATCCTGGCCGCATTTTTTCCTGCTACAACTTCTTCTATTTCAGGTGTGATGGCCTTTTGGAATGATATGATTTTATCTAACCTCGAAAAGCCAGTTGGACTCATCAGGCTTACTTTTAAATCCAATACCTCTCCCGATAAAGGTTTCCAGCTAAGGTTTTCTTCCCATGGCTGATCGCCAGGCATTAAGCTTGGTACATCCAAACGATTGCTTGAGATAACATCGCCTTTGGTATTGCGGAATTGATAAACCAAGGAATAGTTGCGGATGGCATAACTCGGATAATCACTTGCACTCCTCATGGGCATTCGCACTTTTGCGGTATTATTTTCAAAATCAATACTCGTTACCTCAATATCCAATACTGGTGCATGTTCTTTTTTAATACGATCAAACAAGCGCCTTTTTTGTCGCCATGTAGTAATAACACCCCACACCCTGTTTTCTTCGGCCGTGGTGCCGCCATACATGCTACGATAATCATTAAAAGTCCACATGGATGTACCAATTACAAACTCGTTTTTATGACGGTAATATGTATTGGTCCATTCTGAAAATATTTCTTTATCAGCATCAATACCTGTTGATGGGAAAGGATCGAATCCAAATTCTGAAATAAAAATAGGTTTATCGGGCCATTTAGTGCGCAAAGCATTTAATATCTCCTGTGGTTCGCCTTGCCATTGATACATATTATGCATAATTAAATCACCAAAGGTATTTGGGTCAGTCTCGGGCGTATACTCCTCTTTCTGTCCTGAATTACTCACACAAACAACAAAACGATAGGGATCCAATTCCCTTTTCACATAGGCTATCGCCTCTCTCCCATATTCGAAATGATTATTTAGTTCGTTACCAACACTCCAGCCAATAATGCTCGGATGATTAATATCGCGCTCAACCATTCCCTTCAGCCAATATTTAGCCAGAAAATAGTTTTTATCATTAACCTTTACCTTATGCTCTTCTCTTAGCTTCACATAAGCTTCATCCAGCATTAAAATCTCCTCTTCTTCCAGATCTAGCTTACCACCTATTTCTTCCTCAAGTTTAGCTAATGGATAATAATTGGCTCTGAATTCATCATTATCTAAATCCCTAACGTTTACTTCCTCAAAAAGCATAATACCCTTTCTATCGCACAGCTCAATTAGTTTTTGGTTCTGTGTACCATGCATGATGCGCATAAAATTAGCGCCAGCTTCTTTCATAAGATCAACATCTTTCTCCAATACCTCAAGAGGTTCTGAGGAGCCCCAAAAACGTGACTCGCTCACCCTGTTAAATCCGGCCAAACGCACGGCCTCACCATTTAACAGCATTTGCGAATCCGTTAACTCCACCTTTCTGATGCCGAAGTTATCCTGTAGCTTATCTAGTTCAATTTCTCCTTCAGAGATAGTTGTTTGGGCTTGATACAACTTAGGGTTATCAAAATGCCACAGTTCTACATCGTTTGCTTTTAAGGATGCATTAAGGTGAATATCTTTCGTAGAATTTGCCTTAATATTGAGCATCCCACTTAGCTCCCCAATCTGCCCTTCATCCAAAATAACTGTACTGACATTAATGGTTCGGTCTTCTGCGGAGTTATTTTCAACCCTGACTTTTAGCTTAATTTCAGCCACACCACTTTCCAGATCTGGCACAGCATGAACATATTGATAATCTATCCGAATAGCCTTATTTTTAGTCAGCGTTACATCCCGAATGATGCCTCCCCAATTCCAGGTTGCACTAACAATGGCACTATTATCGGCCTCCACGGCAATAACATTCTCACCATCAAAATTTAGTGCCTCTGTTACATCAAATTCAAAGGGAGTAAATCCGCCACGATTCATGCCTAAGTACTTTCCATTAAGGTAAACCTTAGATAGATGATAAACTCCATCAAACTTCAAATAGTATCGATCATCAGAGCCCTTGCTCCACTCTTCTTGCAAATCTATTGTTTTGCGATACCAACCTTTACCTGTATAATTAGAAAAACTATTTATCGTACCCCAATGCCCCGGAACCGTTAAATCATGCCATTGTGAATCATCAAAATCAGTTTGAAATACCCTGCTTGGCTCCTCTTTGGCCCGATCGAATTTTTCTTTGGATATCTTACGAAACATGACTGCATCAGCAGCTACTTCACCGCTAACGATGGCTGTTATTTCAATGTAATTACGATCCTTACGATTATTAAACTCATAAATACCCAAACTAATCCACTCTCCACTTAATAGCCGTTGATTCAAATATTTGGTTGATATTCCATTGGCATTATTAATGTTATACCGGGTGGTTAAATGCGACACATATGGGTACTTTACAAACACCTCATAGTACCCTGAATTCTTAAAATCGGGATAATAACGTACACATGAACTATCTGATGGATTGGCGTTACCAAGGTCAGTATTTGAATAGTAACGCTTCAAATAGTCTGAACCTTGAAAGCTTGAGTTGAGTTTAGCATATTTTGATACGGACCAATTACCATGAATTTCAACGCGCACATCATCATTATCGATAATGATATCATCTTCTGATTCATTCACATTCATATAATTAGCTCCCTCGCCATATATGGTATAGAATTTCCATGTGCCATTTAAAGAAAGTTTGTTCTCAACCGGATTATTTCCGGGCTGACAGGCACTTAGTATAAACAAGGTACCTAGTATTACTAATAATATTCTATTCATCTTGGTCTGTGTTTTCAGTCTTGTTCTCATAAACTGCTTTTAATTGTTGATAGGCAGCTTTAGGCCTACGATACTCATCTACAATTCCCCACTCGCGATATCCTGAAGCAGGTGTTCCTTTAAAATTACTTCTGTAATCGTTATAGCACCAGTACGATATCCCTACAACATAAGGCATCTTAAGCATTTCATTCATATAGCCTATTAAGTCATCACCCAATTTAGCTTCAGGATAAGGGCCTATTTGTGTACGTCCTACCTCAGTCATAAATATTGGTTTGCCTGAAAAATTGTTATGCGCATTTCGGGCAGCTTGTGCAGAGTTGCCATATGAATTAAGGCAAATTAAATCAACATCGGCTATGGGCTCGTTTTTGAAATTAGCAGTTTTATTGTAAGCCGTTAAACTCACATAAGTCTTCAAGCGTGTGGTGTCCAGCTCATCCACATAATTAAGCATCGATGTTAAATAAGCTGTTTGATCTGGCGTAAGTGTTTTTTGTGGCCAATCCGGAACAGAATCTCTTAGTTCGTTGGCAACGCTCCACCCTACAACGCAAGGATGATTAAAATCTCTTTCAATCATTTCTTTCAACCACTGTTTTGTTAAAGGGTTATCTGCAAAAGCATTCGGATCATCATCTCCCCAAACGGGTATTTCTTCAATAAGCAAAAAGCCAACACTATCGCACCAGTTAAGTATGTTTTCAGCTAAGGGCGCATGCATAAGGCGAGAAAAATCACAACCCAAACTTTTTATGTCTTCCATATCACTAATCACCAGGTGATCAGGTTCGGTATTTCCATTTTCAGGATGATCATGAACACGGTTAAGGCCATTCATTTTGATGGCTTTATTATTGAGAAATAACTGTTCTCCCCTTGCCTCTATTTTACGTATACCAAATTTATCTTGTCGACTATCAACTACCTCTTTTCCTTGATTAAGGTCGGAAGATAGTAGGTGTAAAATTGGATGATCAACATCCCATAAATCATAGGCCGACAAATCAGTGCTGAAACTCACTTCATGCTGCTTTATCTGACCCGGCTTTAGTTTAAGCTTAAATGAAGCGACTTGCTTGTCTTCTATTTTGCTTAATACCTGAACAGACTCATTTTGCTTTGAGTTGTTCTCAAGCTTATACTTTAGCTTAAAGTCAATGGTTTCTGAACTAAAATTAGGTATAGCTTCTATGTGTTGGTATACCAAACGAATGACATTGTTAGGCACTATACTGACATCCCTGCTAATTCCACCCCACGCCCACCAGGCGCCACGTTTATAAGAATTATCAGCCATCACAAGCAAGGTGTTGGGCTTATCTGTATTGATATACTCTGTGATATTAAACTCGAAAGGCGTATAGCCACCAATATGCTCTCCTATATAATGTCCATTTAACCATACTTTTGAGCGTTGATAAACGGCTCTGAATCTTATTCGAAGCTGCTTGTCTTTCCATTTATGAGACCATTCAAAACAACGTTTATAATAGCCTTTACCAACATAGCTTGAATACTTTTCCTGAGCATCCCAATTACCGGGTACAATCATGCTATGCCATACAAGCGAAGAATCTGATAAGATTTTATCCTCAGTAATTGTGTTGGACGCGAAAAACTGCCATTGTCCGTTAAGGCCAATGCTTTGCTGTGCCTCACTAGCAAGCGTATACAAAGCAATTAGAACTATCAACAAGGGCTTAAGCATAAGCATATAGTTTTTATTTTAATTGAATTCTTAAATTACAAGCATGTCCCCTATGAACGCCGTCAACGGTTATGCCCAAAGCACCATATAAAAATGTTGGTACTCCATCTTCTACCAATAGTTGCGGACGTTCAACCTTATACTCTGTGTAGGTGCCATCCGTTTTTAGGATTCTACTTGGTAAAACAAGCGGGTATTTTGATTGTACCCAATCATAGCCAGTATCTGATTCCATTAGAGCTAAAGCGCCCCGATCACCAGTAAATTTCCCTTTAATATCCGTAACAATAGCATAGTACTTTCCATCCTGACTCCATACGTATGGGTCTTCAGCTATCATATGCTCATCTTCCGAACCTTTCAGCTCAAAGATTGTCTCCGTATGTTTTTTAAATGGTCCTAAAGGATCATCAGCAAAGGCCACCATATAGCGTACTCGATCACCCCTGGAAACCTGCCAGCCCTCACTACTATTCATATCTACTGTTTTCCAACCCTCTTGCTTACCAACAGCTTTGTATACGGCAAATATTCTGCCATCAGGGGCAATATTTATAGCAGGATTGGACGTCATTAAGGCATCAGGAGCATTTAAATCATCGCTCACATCAATTACAGGTTTTTCTAATCGCTCCCATGGCCCGGAAGGATTATCAGACCAAGCTACACCAATACGCTGATTGTTACGATAGATCCACCAGTCCTTATTTTTCATTGAAGTGGGCTGTTTGGCTTTTACAGGAGATGTACATCCCATATAATACAAATAGTATTTTCCATCCTTTTTAAACACGGTAGGATTGTGGGTTGTGGTACCATCCCAAAATTGTTTTCCTCTGGCGGGTAAGGCTACATTCACATGTTCATAAGGCCCTTCGGCTTTATCGGCCACAGCATAAGCCACTTCCGAATCAGTAACCCAAGCCATATGTCCCAGCTCATATTTCCAACGTGAATAGTACATGTGGTATTTACCATCGTAGCCATTCACCACCGAAGCTCCCCAGATGTGATAAGCAGGATTGATAAATTTATAGTCCTCCGGTACGGGTTGAACCATGGCGCCAAGATTTAATTCAGCCTCCCTTTTTGAATCCTGATGTCCATTACTTTTGTTTGCAGGTACTTTACATCCTAGCAACAGCAAAGCCATTAAAAAAAACAGAACTAGACGATTCATAACTTAGTGTCTTATAAACTTTCCAACATAGTGCTTTCCTGCTTCATTGTAATTTAGCAAATAGATGCCTTTCTCAAGATTAGTCACATTAACCATACCTGAATGATCGCATAGCTCCTTTTGAACAAGTTGACCAGACAAAGAGTATATGGAAACTTCCTGAGCCGATTTTATTTGATCTATTTGAATACTACTGTCAGCTGGATTAGGATAAATATTTACAACTTGTTTATTTTCTTTTATTCCCACTTGTTCCTTCTGCTCGTAATAGCATACATAATCTATTTTCATGCTTGTTCCATCAATGGCATCTGTTACCGGACCTGACCATTCAATAATGGCTAAACTTAACCAAATAGGTGCTGCACTAAAACAAAATTCATTGGCTTCTCTACGAACTTCTTCACCATCAAAATAAAACACAATTTCGTCCTCATCCCACTTAAGACCATAAGTGTGATAAACTGCCGCAAAGTTTTCATCGCCTGCTAAATCTAAGCTGGCCATTTTAACCCACGTGGTTCCATCCCAATATTCAACTTTATAATCACTGATTAAAGCGGTCCATACATCGCCATCTTTCCATCCGTTGATAAATTGAATACAGCCAATCGTCTTCTCTTCAGGAAATTCAAACTCAATCCACTTTTCGCCTTCAGCCTGGCTCACCCAACTGGTTTGCAATACTTTTCCATCAACCATTCTGGATTTATCAAATTCATCGCGATAGGTTCCACTCACTTTAATTTTTGTATCTCTGGCTCTCGCATAATTAATGAGTCCTGACACATCCGTATCTGCCGTTTCGGACATTACATCCGGGAAATTCCGATTATTATCGTTGTAAATTCTAAATTCTCTGATATGAAAATGAGCGCCGTTATTTGATGAAAATCGCACTTTAGTGGTGCTTACCGGTATTTCAAGCGAAAGGTTTACATCATGTGTAATACCAAAAACAAAAGATTTAGAGGAAGATGTATGTACTTCTCCCCAGTTATGAATATTGGTATTTACTTCATTTGGGAAATGTCCTTCGTTAATATCTATTTCAAACTTCTCTCCTTCTTCAGGAGCTGCGCCACGTGTCATTAACCAAAAGGAATTGTTAGTTGCACCAGCTGCGGCATATTTATATCGACATTCAAAGTAGCCATATTTGAACCATTCTTTGGTCCAGATATTACCGGCTGTCCACTCCTGTCCTCCTTTATTTTCCTTTCGCGCCTGTAATTCCAGCACGCCATCTTTCACAACAGCATTTTCTCGCCATCGGCTACAAAGTATGTGTCCGCTTGGGCCATTCTGACTTTCCCATGCTTCATCCAATTGACTGTCCTCATAGTCAAAATCATCGCTCCAGGTGAGATGCCAGTTATCAGTTGTATCAATTTCGGAAGGTAATTGAGCATAGGCAGATAAAGCACTGCAAGAAAAAACAATTACAAAGATTATTTTATAAAACGTTTTCATGCTTTAAAAATTAATAGTTTACAACTGGTATCTGCACATTCCATGATTGATAAACTCCATTGGCATCCAATGTATCGGCTGCACACATCAAGGTATGTGGTTTACCGTCTTTTAAAAACAATTGCGGACGCTCTAAATGTTTCACTTTTTGCGTGCCATTCTCCCATTTAATTTGCATGGTCGAAACCAAAGCATTTTCACTTAATTTCCAATCAATACCATCTACAGATTCGAATAAGGCTAAGGACTGACCTGCCTTTGTAAAGGTTCCTCTAAAATCTTTAACAATGGCGTAAAGTTTTTCATCCTCTGTCCAGATATAAGGATCCTCGGCTGGAAAGTCGAAACCTTCGGCTGTAAAAACAGGATTAGGATATTTGGTAAACGGACCCGTTGGCGAATCAGCAAAAGCCACCATGTGAACGACTGGCCCACCACCAGGCAAAGGTCGTTTTTTGCCTACACATTTATAAACCAGAATGTATCTGCCATCAGGATGACGTGTAACTGATGGGTTAGCCATCATCAAAGCATCATGAGCCAGAGAATCTTCTGGCATTTCAATCAAAGGCTGATCAAAACGTTTCCAAGGGCCGTTGGGATGTTCAGCAACAGCTACACCAATACGTTGATTATTCCGGTGCGACCAATTATAGCCTTCCTTACGCACTACCCGGTCACCATTATTTCCAGTGTAGTAGATATAATACTTGCCATTAAACTTTTTTACTGTTGGATTATGCGTATTGTGACAATCCCAATACATCGAATCACGTTCCGGTAAGGCCACATCAAGATGTTTCCATGGACCTGTTGGTGAATCGGCCACCGCATGGGCAACTTCAGAATAAGTCAACCATGCATTAAAGTGATGCTTTTTAGGCCAACGGCTATAATACATATGATATTGTCCTTCTGCCTCAATAACACTTCCTCCCCATATATACCATTCATCATCTGAAAATCGAGCTGATTCTGGTACCTCACCTAACTCAATCTGATACGAATCCGGTGCCTTATTACTTTGACAGGAATTTAATAGACTCAATACAAATATGAAAATTATTAGATTCTTCATTTCAATTGTTTTATAAGTAATTTAAAACTATTGGATCACAACTTGATATACTGCAACCGGGTTGCCCGACTCTAAAGGTTTAAATACAATCCTTAATGAATCGGCACTTATGGCTTTATCCAGCTGTATCTTATTAATAGTTTGGTAATTATTTTCTTTTCTATAAACCAGATTCCCTTTACCATCAATAATATCGTAGTCTCGAACAACAAAGGGCTGCACATGCTCATAATGCCCCATCTGAACTGATTCCATGGCATGGTCGTAATCTGTATCAAAGAATAAAATAATCGAATTGATTTCTTGCGCCTCATTCCACTTAAGGTCAAGTGTTGGACTTTTATCTTCAAAATCAGCCACCCAGGCGTTGGAGCCAAGCCAAGGTCGGACATAGCCATTGGTGATACTCTCAACGGCAAAGTCCTTAACAGCAGGTGAAATATTAAGTGCCAGATTCTGCCCATTGGGACGACGAAGAGGCGTATAAAAATCAAAGCTATGAACGCCGATATCTGCAGGTGGTGTTTGTTTGCCGGTATTGCTTACCTTGGCATTTTCAGTATTAAAAACCGAAACCACACCTGTAAGCAACTGATCACTTAATTGTACACTTACTTTTTCATTTTTTAATAAGATAAGAAAGGCATACTGATTATCAGGAATTGCTTCTGAGAATTCAAACTTCACCTTTTGTTCTCCTGCCTTAATTTGTTGGCATACACTTTGTAAAATAAGGTTAGGCGTGTAATTCTCCTTCTTATCACTTAAGCGTATTTCTGCACTTAATTCACATGCATCCTCTGCTTTTATACTAAACTCAACCGTATATTTCTCCCCTTTCTGAAGGGGCAGTAACTGCGCTGCTGCTCTTTCTAATTTAAACCAGGCATCACATGAAGGTAAATAATTTAATTGCAACTCTGAACTGGCACTTACTTTAGCTGAATTCAGAAGGTTAGCCCCTGTATAAGCTACATTTGGAATACCTTGACCACTTAGGCTTAGTTTATCCTGCAAGGTTGTTAGTAATCTTCCGCTTATTAAATCGGCAGGCATGGCATTTTGTTGTTTACACACGGCTACTGCCATTCCAACTGCCTGACCTCCATGGGCACAGGTAGTCATAACCCTAGTGGTACCAAAGGCAATATGAGAGGCACTAATAATACGTCCTGCTAAAAAGAGGTTGGTAATGTTTTTACTAACAAAACTACGGTAAGGAATTTGATATACGCCTTTACCATGCCACTGTGTACAACTTGCTCCAGTGGTATAAACACCTTCCACATCATGATGATCAACTGCCCATCCTCCAAACGATACAGCATCATCAAACTGGGTTTGATCAATCACATCATTTTGTGTCATCATGTAGTGTCCCTCAAAACGTCGACTCTCGCGTTTGCCAGGAATGGTTCCTACCCATTCCAATGTCATCGTTTCTGCCTCAGGGAACTCACCTGAGTTTTTTATGTAGTCCCATACGCCATATACTACCTTCCACAATTCATCCTTAACCAGTTCTGAATCATGAATGGTATCCATTTTACCGCCATACTCCAACCACCAAAAGCTGCATCCTTCATCTTTACTTTTAATGGAGCGGTATTTTGGAATTTGTGTAATATCCCTCAAAGCAAAATCCGGTGCCACATATTTTACCGGTTTACCCACATCTTTGCTGTAGAAAAAGATACTATGTCCCAAAAGTTCATTATTGGCTTCTTCAGGAGCCATCATTTCATTAAACTCAGCCTTGGCCTCTTGTCCTATCCGAAAGGCAGCACCAGCCTGAAAGCCCACTATACCATCACCTGTGGCATCACAAAACAAATCACCTTTAATAATATAATTAGTTGATGTTTGCGAACAGAAGGCCTCTACAGCCTTAATGGTATTCTCATTTGCTTTTATTGTATTAAAAATTGCCGTATTTAGGAGTAATGTAATATTGGATTCTCTCTTAACAAAATCCAATAATACCATATCAAACAGAACCGGATTACCTTCTTTATTCCGGTAAGTGTTTTCCACAAGAATCTCATCAATCAATCCACCTTCACGAGCCCAACGGTTATTGTTTCCCATATGCGATGTGGCACCCAAGGCCCACAAACGCACTTCACTTGAGGCATTACCTCCAAGCACAGGTCGGTCCTGAATCATCACAACCTTTACTCCCTCACGCGCAGCTGTTACCGCAGCACACACACCAGATAAGCCTCCTCCACAAACCACAAGTTCTGCTTCAAGTTCAATGCTTCGGTTTTTTCTGACTTTATTTTCAAATTCTTGTTTAATCATTACGCTTCAATTTTGGCTTAAGCTTGTTTACTGTTTGGTGTCTTTTTTATTCTTCAAATACATGACTATTCCAAGAGCAAGGATGACAGCTGCAACACCCATTATTAATAATCTTGATCCGTCAGCTGCCAGGCCAAGGAAGCCTAATAATAGACCAACAGCTATAATACCTATTGACATGACTTTAACACCATGTGTATTGGCTTCTGCCGACTCAACACTTTGTTCTTCTTCGATTTCTTCCGGTGTATCTTCAATGTATTTATAACCCTTGGCTTTATTAATAATTTCAAACACCAGCAATATGCAAATAGGAAGTGCTACACCTAATATCATTTCATTGGCACGACTTAGAGATATTCCAAATAATGCCGGAGCGATAAACTTCATAAAAAGATTAATGGCCAAACTGCTAATGGTGGTAAACAATACCGAAAAACCGGTCTGACGTTTGGAAAATAAGGTCCAAAGCGGAGGTAAAAACATAGCAGCTCCGGTTAAGGACGCAATGGTTAGTATTACATTAACGATGCCTCCCATATATGGTACTAATAAGGCGATGATGATCGTTAATACTCCAAAACCTAAGGTGGCTAATTTTCCAATCTTTACCAGATCTCTATCACTGGTATCTGGAAACAAGCGTTTATAAATATCATTGGTAATAACACCAGCTGAAATATTAAGAGTGGTATTAATTGAACTTGAAGTAGCAAACACCATCCCGCCTACTATTAAGCCCAACATACCAACCGGTAGAACCGTTTTACACATCAACATATAAGCTTCCTCACTTTCGTTACCGATTAAACCCGGGTCAACAATACGGTATAACATTGGGGGCAACATCCATAACAATGGACTAATGGTATAAAGCAAGCCAAACATCCAACCTACTTTCTTGGCATCCTTTGGAGTTGCTACCGTAGTGTAACGCTGCACAAAAGCCCAATTACCAGCAATAAAAAAGAGGTTATATAAACCAAAGGCCATTAAAAAGCCCCATGAATATTCGCCACCGCTCAATTCCATAAAACCTTCAGGTGCTTTAGCTAAAAAGGTCTCAAAACCACCCACATGATCCAAAGCCAAAGGCACAACAATAATTACGGCTGCCAACAAAACAATAAACTGAAGGACTCCGGTGACAACCACAGCCCATAATCCGCCCACGGCTGTATAAATGGCCATAATGGCTCCAATCAAGATAATACTATAGGCGGCAGGAAATCCAGACCATACTTCCACAATTTTAGCTACCGGATATAGAAAACCTCCAGCCGTAAAAATGGATACTCCCAAAAATAATATGGTGTAGGTCTTTTGTACTTCCAAGCCTAAACGTTTGGTTATAAATTCAGCAACAGTCAGAATTTTAGCCTTCTGCCATTTGGGGGCAATCCAAATTCCGATAATAATGCCTGCAATACACATAGTCCATTGTATGGATACCGCCACCATTCCATCAGCATAAGCAATGGCACCCCATACCACAAAGGTACCCGCAGAGAAAAAACTCATAAATAATGAAAGGCCATTCATCCACCAAGGCACCGCACCATCGGCTGCAAAAAACGATTTCATATTATTGCCCGATGCCTTGGAGAATGCCATTCCGGTCATAAAGACAATTAGCATAAAAAGCACTATGGCGAGGATATCAATTACATTCATTATCTGGATATATTACTTAGTTAGCAAAATGATACAACAAAAGAAGCATAAGCACAAAGCAACTGCAAGGTTTGTTAGATAAATCAAGCCTAAAATCCTCGGAAACGTTTCCGAAAATATTTTCTCAAATTAATTCATTTAGAACGTTATGCCCTGACATCATTACCATTAGAATAATGCAACTAGCGAAACACTTAGGATATGATGATTTTTATTTTCGGAAATTTTTAGACCTTTGCTGATCTATTTCCGATTATAATCTATAAATATGAAGAAAGTAACCATCAAAGATGTCGCTGCTCAATTGGGTGTTTCGGTATCAACCATTTCAAGGGCTTTTAACGATAAGTACGATATAAAAAAGGAAACCCGTGAGCGCATAATGGCTCAGGCAAAAGAATTGGGATATAATCCTAATCCCATTGCCCAAAAGCTGCAACAGAATAAAACTAACAACATTGGTGTGGTGGTGCCTGAATTTCGTAATGCATTCTTTCCGGATGTGATTACAGGCATTCAGGATATCCTGATTCCCAAAGGTTACCAGGTACTCATTATGCAATCGAATGAGAATGCTGAAACAGAACTGGGCAATGTAAAAACATTGTACAACAACATGGTAGATGGTTTAATAATTTCCTTCAGTGCTGATACGCAAAAGGTGAATTATTATAAAGATTTATTGGAAAAAGATTTCCCAATCGTGCAATTCAATCGGATAATTGACAAACTACAAACCCCTAAAGTGGTATTGGACGACTATGCCTGGGCATTCATGGCCACAGAGCACCTTATACTTCAGGGCTACAAAAACATTGTTCACTTCAAAGGACCTAAGTTCTTGTCTTTCTCACTGGCTCGACTCAAAGGCTTTAAAGATGCCATGCATAAACACAAGCTTTTATGCTGTGATGCACAAATCATTGATGTGCATGGACTTGACATAAACGATGGAAAACAAGGTATGCAAATGTTGATTGATAAGAAGCAACTGCCGGATGCCATCTTTGCTGTTAATGACCCGGTTGCTTTGGGGGCCATGATGGTAATGAAAGCTAACAACATTGAAATTCCCGACGAAATAGGAATCGTTGGTTTTTCTGAATCACGCTTGTCTGATGTGATTGAACCATCCCTTACGACAATCAAACAGCCCACCTTTGAAATGGGACAAACAGCAGCTAAACTGCTTTTGCAAGAATTGGAGAGTGGTATTCGTGTTTCGCAGCGTATTAAATTAAGTGGCAGCTTTAAAATTAAACAATCATCGGTTCGATTAAGGTAATGACTTGTATAAATTGATAGTTATTTATCAGTTATAGATATTTCACTTTAAGTATTAAATAGTTTACTTGACTATACTAACATAAATAATTATTAAATATGGATTTATATCCTTTATATTAAGATTTAAATTTAAAGGAAAGAAATTACACTTTAAGTGATTCAGATTTAAATTGGTGGGAGACGAACTGTACTTTAAGCGAAGAATATTTTGTAATTGACATTAATAATTTACTTCACGATATTAGGTATTGACTTATAATACCTAAATATTTGATTATGCTAAGCTATAATATCAGTAGAGTTATAAAGGCTCGTGGCATCATTCGTCCTTTCGCCTATTTAAGTAAATCAGGATTTTCAGTAAATATGGCTTCAAACATTAAAAATGACGCACTCAGTAGAGTTGACCTTGCTGTTGTTGAAAAACTTTGTTTGTTACTGCATTGCTCACCAAATGACTTATTTCAGTGGACTCCCTCTGGTGAGATGATTGATGATACCGAGCATCCTTTAAACGAAATCAGACGTAATGAAAAAGCCCTTGACATTGCCAAAACACTCAGTTCTATTCCACTTAAAAAGTTAGATGAGATTGAGGCCTTAATAGAACAGCATATTAAAGGAAAGTAAGGTATTACTCAATGAAAATTCGGTTCTTAGGTTATGAAACACTTACTTTTTAAACGTATTTTATTATAGATGCAGCCATCAATTATCAATTGGTATATGATGGCTGCAACATCTTTTAAAAATATTAGCTTTCACTAACTTAAGCGGAAACGAACTGGAATTGTGTAGCTGGTTTTAACCGGCCTGCCTCGTTGTTTGCCAGGTATCCATTTTGGCATTGCTTTAACAACCCGAATGGCTTCATTATCTAATTCCTGAGATATTCCTCTTACAACCTTAACATCAATAATACTTCCATCAATATCTATGGTGAATTTTATATAAACAGTTCCGCTTATCCCATTCTCTGCTGCTTTGGCCGGGTAAACAATCGATGAAGAAATAAATGCTTTTAAAGCATCATCTCCTCCTGGGTATTCTGGCATAGATTCAACTAGCGTAAATACTGTTACTTCGGCCTCCGCTTCTTCCTCTTGCTCATAAAAAGTAATAGCCACATCATCATCTAATACTGAAGAATCGTCAACAATACACATGCTGGTAATAGGAGGAAATGCAGATTTATCATATTCAACTGTGCTTTCTTTCTGCACCGGAATATCAACATCAGGATCAATCGCAATAAAACTTGTAAACTCTGTTAACAGGTTATATTTCTTACCTAATTCAACTATATCTTCCTTTAGCGAATTATCATGTACCACTTTACTATAATCAGCCAAAAGTCGTACTTTTTCTCTGGCCCACAAATACTTTAATGCAACACCTGAAGATGAAACCTTCTTTTTAATAGTTATGGTTTCATTAATTTTCTTATCACCTGATATACCTTTAATTGCAAGTTGTCCATTAATATCACCTTTGTATTTTCCTGATATAATCAATGGTTTTTGCGCAAATAAATCAGGAACTTTTTCGGGTAAAACATCATAGGCTTCAACACCATTAAATTGATACTTAATATTGGTAAGAATTGGTTGTGTTACGTAATCAATAAACTTTTGACTTTGTTCTATAGCATCACCTTCATTCATTACAATTAATGATTCGGCACGTCCTACGTTAGCTATCCCTTCGATTATGTACCGATTAACTGAACTACCTATTCCAAATGCAAAGAAATTGGCTTTACCCAAAGATTGTTTGATATAGTCAAAAGTGGCTTTCTCAACTGTAACATAACCATCGGTCAGAATAATAAATGACTTGGAGTAATCCTCAAGATTATTTAAGCTCATAGCTCTTTTTAGGGCATTCAGAAGTTCCGTTCCTCCTTGGGCATTTTGTTTATCCAAATATTTAAGTGCTTTATTAATATTTTCCGTACTGGCACTTAGCGATTCATTAGCATATACCGCTGAACCACCTGCGAAATAGACAATATTAAATTTGTCATTTTCATTAAGTTGAGACAAGGTTTTTTTAATAACTTGCTTAGATAATTGTAAAGGGAATCCGCTCATTGATCCCGAAACATCAACTATAAAAACATATTCTCTTTTGGGTATACTTTTGGGTTTTACACGCTTTGGAGGCTGCATCATTGCTAAAAAATACTTTTCTCCTTTGGGATCTTCATAAACCAAAACCCCCGATTCAATTACATCTCCAGCCAATGCATATTGCATAACAAAATCTCCACTGCTTTGTGTATTATTTAGAGTTAAATTGGCTTCTGTTTTATTCTTGTAATTGATTTGAGTCTGATGAGTATCGCAGAGCATACTCTTTATTGGTATGGCCGAATACAAATGCAGATTAAGTTTTAAACTGTTATTAAATTCGTGTTTTTCATCCAAATAAGGATTAACTACCCAATCCTCTATTCCTGTCTCCAGTTCGGCCTGACTTACATAACGCGGTCCTACTACTGTAGGGTAAATAAATTCATAAATATTATTCTCGGGAATCAACATTTCTGTATATCGTAAATTAACTTCTACAGTGCTACCCGGTGCGATGTTTGAAAGCCTCATATTAAAAACATTAGGACGCTCTTGCTCCAAAAGAGAAGCCGTTCTTCCTTTCTTTTTAGCCTTCCTATACATGTTGCGAGCCTTGAGTTTTTCTTCTACCACAGCCTTGATAGTTCGTCCATTAAGTAGCATTGTCATATCATACACAGCCGCTCTGGTTGAAGCAGGAAATACATAAACAGCGTCTAATGTATCTTTGCCTGTATTGGAGTATACCTGACGAACACTAACATCGGCAATTACTCCGGAAATATTAACATCAACTGTTGTATTTTTTAATAAGAGTATGGGCTCCTCCTCTCCTGCTGACATCACCATAAAATAGGGTGACATTGTTTTATCCTGGGAATAGGAATCGAAACTAAAAAGAGTAAATAAACTTAGAAAATAAATGAATAGAACTTGAAAATTAACACTTAAAGATTTCATTTGTACAAGGTTTATGTAAGACATACAGGTGTACAGGCAAGCCATATGCCATCTTAAATACCATAGACTTCTTCAATAAAGAACAATTGAGATAATGCGCACGCTGAGTGCTTTTTACAAACTAAGTCATTTGTTTTTTGTCAATTATCACAGAACAAATATGCAAAGTAATACCGCCCAACAGGGTGTTTTTATCACTTCATACACCTTCATTCTATTAAGGCTAAAATCATTAAGCCATTAAACCTGTTCCTTGTCTATGTCTCGCTACATTTAATCTTATGTCGATATGGAATCATCTGAAATAAGCCATTAATATGAGACTCTTTCCCATTCAATTGTAAAGTAAAAATACACGACTTACACTCGCCATACGTTATACGTAAATATTTCCTTAATTACTTGACATTACCATACGAAGGGCCTAATTTGCATTTCAATATTTGAAATACATAAAAACATACTTTGCAATATACCAGACAATTGCAGAGTAGATTTGTATTTTCTATTTTTTAAATACATAATTTTCAATGTGCATTCACATTTGAAATTCTTGTAATTATAAAAATAAAATTAAGAAAGGATTGAAAGGGGAATAGCAGCTGTTAAAATTAATTACAAACTAAAACACCACGTAAAATGAAACACCAAACTACGCTATTCAAAAGAAAGTTAATTAGAACATTAACAGCAATTTTTGTTTTATTTCTCTGCTCCAACCTTATTAAATCGCAAGTTACAAGCGTCTTTTATGACGACTTTGAAGGAGATTGGACAAGTGATTGGCATGCTGATGCAGGAACCTGGGAAGTTGGAGTGCCGACTAGTGGTCCTAACGAAGCACATTCACCTACAAAATGTGCCGCAACAATATTGGCCGGAAATTATACAACCTCAGTAAATTCAAGATTGATCAGACACACTTCTTTTATTGTACCAGAACTTAATAAGAATCCTAGATTACGAATTTGGCACTGGTATAGTTTCTCATCTGGTGATTATGGATATATACAGCTTAAAATCGATGGAACAACGGATTGGATTAACATTTCACCTAAATATATTAATACTGGTGGAAATGTCTGGACGTATCCTTCAATAGATCTTTCTGACTACGCCGGAATGTCGGTTCAGATTGCATTTTTCTTTCATTCGGACACATATTCCAATAGCACAGGATGGTATATTGACGACTT
The DNA here is from genome assembly GCA_947503525.1 of uncultured Carboxylicivirga sp. Classification (GTDB taxonomy): domain Bacteria; phylum Bacteroidota; class Bacteroidia; order Bacteroidales; family Marinilabiliaceae; genus Carboxylicivirga. The sequence continues at coordinate 183,432 of CANNEA010000005.1, forward strand.
AAGAATTCTTTCTGGTTTAACAACATTTAATACGCTCGAAGGTTGGGAAAATGGTATTGGAGATTGGTCGTCAGAAAAAGGCACATGGCAAGTTGGCATCCCTAATGGAGGGCCCGGCGAAGCCTATTCGGGAGATTATTGCATTGCTACAAATTTAGATGGCAGCTATACCACCTCTGTATCTTCAAAATTAATTAGTCCTTATTTCATGGTTCCTAATGCCAATGAAATGCCACGTTTACGTTTCCAACATTGGTATAGTTTCTCATCTGGTGATTATGGATATATACAGCTTAAAATCGATGGAACAACGGATTGGATTAACATTTCACCTAAATATATTAATACTGGTGGAAATGTCTGGACGTATCCTTCAATAGATCTTTCTGACTACGCCGGAATGTCGGTTCAGATTGCATTTTTCTTTCATTCGGACACATATTCCAATAGCACAGGATGGTATATTGACGACTTAAGAATTCTTTCTGGTTTAACAACATTTAATACGCTCGAAGGTTGGGAAAATGGTATTGGAGATTGGTCGTCAGAAAAAGGCACATGGCAAGTTGGCATCCCTAATGGAGGGCCCGGCGAAGCCTATTCGGGAGATTATTGCATTGCTACAAATTTAGATGGCAGCTATACCACCTCTGTATCTTCAAAATTAATTAGTCCTTATTTCATGGTTCCTAATGCCAATGAAATGCCACGTTTACGTTTCCAACATTGGTATAGTTTTTCATCCGGTGATTATGGATATATTCAGCTTAAAATCGATGGAACAACGGATTGGATAAATATGTCCCCTAAATACACTAATACTGGAGGAAATATCTGGACATATCCTTCGATTGATTTATCAGAATACGAGGGACAGAAAGTTCAAATTGCACTTTACTTTCATTCCGATACATATTCCAACAGTACGGGTTGGTACATAGATAATTTGGAGCTTATTACAAGGCCAGTTATATTAAATAATCCTGAAGATTGGGAAAATGGTATTGGAGATTACATTTCTGAAAGAGGAACATGGGAAGTGGGAATTCCTTTGTCTGGTCCTGAAAACGCCTATTCAGGTTTAAAATGTGCGGCAACGATCATAGATGGCAACTACACAACTTCTATTTCTTCAAAATTAATTAGTCCAGTATTTACCGTACCGGAAGCATCAGAGAATCCAGTTTTAAGGTTTAGACACTGGTATAGCTTTTCATCGGGCGACTATGCTAAAGTATTAATTAAAATAGAAGGATCCTCTGACTGGGAAGACGTAGAAAATGGTTATTTCACCCAAACTGGAGGTAATATTTGGACCTATCCATATTTACCAATATTGAATTACGCCGGAGAATCTGTGCGAATAGCATTTTACTTTTATTCGGATACCTATTCAAATAGCTTAGGTTGGTATATAGATGACATAGTAATTGAAGGTTTGGCAACAGGAATTGGTAAAACCAATGAGACTTCTGTCAAACTGCTTAAACAAAACACCCCTAACCCATTTTCTTCCAATACAGAAATTACCTATAAAGTGGAGCAGATTTGCAATGTTAATTTGAAAGTTTACAACAGCAATGGTCAATTAGTTGAATCCGTAATTAATAAAGTGCAGAGTCCTGGTGAGTACACAATAGACTTTAGTGCCAGTAAGCTAAGTAGTGGTATTTATTACTATCAGCTTCAACTGGGAGACAGCTATAGAGAAACTAAAAAGATGGTAAAACTATAGATTAATATTTGATATCAAACAAAAAGGTGGAAGCCATGCTCCCACCTTTTATATTAGATATTTTCTGACTCGATAATTATTTAAACAAGCTTGAATCTGTTGATCGCTGATTATTCTTAAAGGCCACTACGAATGCTTGATTATAACCCGAATTTCTACATTTATTCTGAAATGATCCTGCCTCTTGAAAACTAGAAAACTCCCCTACCGTATATCTGTATGCCCCTTTGTATGAATATATAAAAGGAGTATAAATCGTACCACTTATGTCAATTTGATCAGCGCGTTCATAATTTCTTGAATAAATTTGTACTCTATAAACGACCTTATCCTCAACTTTTGCTTCTTTTACAATGCTTGTTGTTTTTACAGGTACCGGCACATTTGAAACATCGGGTATAATAACTGTATTCCATTTTGGATGACCATCCTGACGTAATTGAGTTAAGCCCTTTATAATACCTGACTTGACATCCTCAACCATTTGCATTTCGCTTTCGTTTAATTTACTCTCATTTACTACCAGCAAAGTTCTAACCCCAAAGGTTGAAATATCATTTTCAAGCCAAGCATAATCGGCACTCAAAATCACATCATTTTCGTAATATTTAGCCCATCCATTAAAATTTGTCAATTCAAGTAAAACTAATTCATCCACCATTATTTGAGGATCGATGTCCAACAAAGCCATTGGTGCACTTCCAACAATTAAAGCTGCTTCAATATTACCCTTATAAAGCTTTTTTAATAAATCATCAAAACCGATGTTATTAGTCAGCCATGCAATTTTAGAACGCTTTTTAATATTTTCTGCAGTAGATGCGGATCCTTGATCTTCATTACCAACTCCTACTCTTTTATTATTTAAATCCTGTAAACTTTTTAAACCACTGCTTTTTTTAGCAATGAGATGAATTTGTTCGGTAGCCAAGGGCATTACCACTTTAATAGCATTGGCATCCTTGCTGTTGTTTACCTTATCCATTGCCTGCATTAAACTCAAATAATCCGACTGTATAAGAGCCATCTTATACTCAGAATTGGGATCTATAAGTTTTTTGTAATTATAAGCGCTGCCTCCACTGTTTTCATTATGGATAACTATGTGATTATTGGCTGCCAGAACTTTAGCTATATCATTAACAAAACGATTGTAAGATCCATTTTCAGGGCCCGACAACACAGTTAACTGAGCATTTGAATTACAAATTGTTAGAATAAAAAAAAGTAATAGAAAAAGACGAATGGAAGAATTCATAGGTAAAGAGATATGGTTAATAATAAAACTCAAGTTAATGAAAGCACAACTCTTTTCAAACTCTCCTATTATCTATTTAATAAAACCTTAGAATAAATACAATTTGACTAATAACTACCTTTCCTTGTACTTTTCTAAAATGTCCTTCGTTTCGTCACCTGTACCCAGCAATATAGCAATCCATTTTGTAGATTCATTTTGCTCAAGCATAATCTTAAGCGTAATAGTTAAAGGAATTGAAAGAAACATGCCTACCGGACCAAATATAAATCCCCACACAATTAAAGAAAGAAATACGACTAAAGTAGATAGGCCTAGGCCTTTCCCCATAACCCTTGGCTCAACAACATTCCCCATCACCACGTTTACAACTAAATAAGCCAATGCGGTCCATAACATGCCTCCTAAACCAAACTGAACCAAGGCTAACAATACCGTGGGAACAGCAGCAATAATAGATCCGATACTGGGAATATAATTAAGAAAAAAAGCTATTACTCCCCACAGAATTGGGTAATCAACGCCTAGGATCCATAACCATAACCAAATAAACAAACCTGTGATAAGACTAATAATGGTTTTAATTGATAAGTAATGTCTTATGTTATTGCCTATTTTATCCAAATGATTTAAAGTTGTGCCTTGCATCCTTTCAAGCAAATCAGCTTTAGTAACAAAACTCTTAGCCTCAAGCAAAATAAAAATTGTGATCAAAAGAATAATAAATGAGTCTGACATTAGCCGTCCAATCTCACCCACAGCCGTTGAAGTGAAACTTAGGACCTTACCCGGCTCTATTAAGTCAATCAATTGCGAAGGATTTATATTAGCACCTAGAGCATTAAGGTCATTAATTACGGACAGTATGATTTGTCTTAAGTTGGCTTCATATTTCGGCAACTCCTTCATAAAATTAGATAAAGAAGTGCCAATTATACTTCCTAAGAGCATCAAAATTAAAGCAAAACTGACCAAAACTATAAGTACGGAAATCGTATAAGGAATACCTTTTTTCTCAAGCCAGAGAATTGGCTGATTACATATCACACTTATAAAAACAGCCAAAATCACAGGTAAAATAACCGTTTTCGCTGCCATTACTCCAGCAATAAGAACAACTAAACTAGCTAACCATAAAACAATATAAGATTTGCTTTGCCCCATCTTTTATATAAAAGGTTTATTAATGAATTTTAACTAAACCCTTCTAAGATAGAATTATTATTAGAATTATTCTTCATATTTAACGATGGACTTTACGTTCCAGGGAAACGTTATCAATTTTATCCTGATCATTTTAAATTTCTCATAGCAAAGTAACAAAGACTAATTCACAATAAGTTTATCATCAATCATCCTATTATTATAATGTTGTATAATTGCTTTACACTTATGTTCTGATTCAATAACATTTACATCGTTTATTAGGTTTGAGCTTAATAGAGAATCAGAACTAAAATCGTAAACTGCATTTAACTTTTGACCATCATAATGGATAATTGCATCACCATCGAAAAATTGATAGTTTTGATTAGCATAGTTGATGACAAAACGTTCTTCATCCAACTTTAAGATATTATTGCCAAAGGCCACATAGGGTTTATTGTAGCCTAAATAACCAAGAACGCTTGGCATTATATCAATTTGCTGGGCTATTTTTTTATCCCATTTGACCATGTTTTTATCACCGGGAACATAAAACAACAAAGGAATGGCAAAGCGGTTTAAGGTGGTTTTTGACGAGGCAAAGTGTGAGGCAGAACTATGGTCAGCTGTAATTACAAATAAAGTATTGTTATACCAATCCATTTGAGATGCTTCATTAAAGAATTTCCGTAAGGCATTATCTGTATATCCAACACATTGATGAACAGGTAAAGTTCCTTTAGGAAAAACACCTTCATATTTTTCCGGTACTTTAAAAGGATGATGTGACGATACTGTAAAAAGCGAAGTCATAAACGGTTGTTTCATCTTATCCATTTCACGAGCGAAATATTTAAAAAATGGTTCATCCCATATCCCCCATGTCCCATCAAAATCATCCTTATTTCCATATTCGCTCATGCCATAATAATCTTGAAAACCGGCCACCTTAGCAAATGCATCAAACCCCATTGATCCATTTGGTGCTCCATGAAAGAAAGCAGTAGTGTACCCACTTTCTCCCAGCAAGCCAGGTAAAGTATTAATTTTGTTACTTGAATATTCCGAAACAGTATAAGGAATTCCCATTGAAGGTATGGAAGCCAAAATTGAAGGCATTGCATCTATCGATTTTTCTCCATTGGCGTAAGCCCGTTCAAAAACAAGTGAATGATTCATTAGAGAATCAAGAAATGGTGTATAACCAGTATAATTACCATTATCCAATGCTTTATTCAGTGTTCCAATATATTCGCGATTAAAACTTTCAAGAATAATGACCACTACATTCTTATTCATTGCATCAGTAAAGGCTTCAGGTGAATGATAAGGCGAAAATACTGCGTTTAGTTCACCTTCATTTATAAAATAGTTTGCTCGCTCAATTTTCTTTTTGCCCCATGTTCTAATAACACAAAACGGCGTATTTAATACCAAAGCCATATGCTCTGTTGATTCCACATATTTACCTGCATTACTCATATTCATAGGCCGTGTAGAATGTCTATATCCTCCCCGAATACTTACAATTGAAAAACCCGTAAAAACAATAATAGATAATAAAGAAAAAGGAATTGAAAGCCACCTAACAGAAAATTGAACAGGTTTTGGTTTATAAAAAGAGTACAGACGATAAAGCATCAAAATTGATACAACAAACAGAACAGCTATATACCAAAAGTCTAATATAAACTGAATCCATAAACGTCCCATATTCTCTTCATTTGCCAAAATATCGAAGACGTTAAAAGTGGTTCGCTTATGTATAAAACGATAGTAGATAATGTCTATACTATTGAGTGCTATACCAATACCATTAGTCAGTAAATAAATCCACTTTAATAAGGATTGATAAAAACTTGAAAATTTAAAAGGGAAGGGTAAAATACTAATAATTATATAAAAAGCATTTAGATATAGTAGTGCCGCCAAATCAAAAACAAAACCTCCCTTTATAATATTCAGAAATCCGGAAATGGTAACATCAGGAAACATATCAGTATTAAATGCCCAAAATAGTAATCTGAATACCGTAAAGAATATCATCATTAGCAAAAAACGATACAGCAGTACTAAATACTCATTAATATTCCGATTGGTAATATCATTCAGAAACAACTTATTCATAGCCTGTAGTTTGTACTTTATTGACAGCAGATACACTGAAAGAATGCATCTAATAAAGTGTTAAACTACCTTAAGCACATATTACATTTTAGATAAATGTAATGAAGCAACAAAATTCAGGTTTGAATTTTAATAATTGATACTCCAAGTGGAGGTGATAAATCGTTTAGTAGGTATGAATGTGATTGAAGTATGAGAAGAACATTAGCAATCTACATTAAGCTTAAATAATAAATGGCTGACAACCAATGAGACATTAGCTTGTTTATCTAGTAATTAAGCACGTTCCAAATGATAACATCAAGAAAGTCAATTCAGATCATGGCCATTTTAAGTCTAATCTTATTCGGCTGTAAAGCGCCAAAAGAACTACCTACTGTTAGTGAAATAAATCTTCAAAAGTATTCCGGAACCTGGTATGAAATAGCCCGCCTACCCAACCGTTTTGAGAAAGGGTTGGAGTGTATTACAGCCAATTACACTTTGAAGGTAGATGGAACAATTCAAGTCATAAACAAAGGCTATGAAATTCCTGATAAACAAAAAATAAAATCAGCGGAAGGGAAAGCTAAAGTACCTGACCAGAACTATCCAGGACGTTTGAAAGTAAGTTTCTTTGGACCATTTTATGGTAATTATTACATCATTGAACTAGATGATAACTATCAGTATGTATTAGTTGGCGAACCCGGTCGTAAATACCTTTGGATACTATCCAGGACTAAACAACTAGATGCAGGTATTTATGATAGATTAACTGATATTGCCCAATCAAATGGATTCGATACCACAAAACTGATTAAAGTACAACAAGATTGCAATAACTAGCATCACTCACAAGACATGCTTATTACAATTTTACCTTTAAATTTGCCGGATGCAAAGTAGTGCATGGCCTGAGGCGTTTCATTCAGCTTAAAACATTTGTCAATTACAGGCCTCACAATACCTGTTTTAATCAAATCGCTCATCGCCTTAAAATCTTTAACATTAGGTCTATAGATAACTAAACCCAATTTATTTCCTTGTTTTCGAGGCAATAAACTACCTAGAAAAGCTAATTGCAAAATAATTGACACCTTACCCCCTATAGCTGCATATGTTCCTGATGGCTTAAGGCTGGCTCTGCAATTCTTATATGCCCGAGTTGCCTGACAATCAAGAATAAAATCATACAATTGCTTATTAAGACAAAAATCCTGCTTTCTGTAATCCAGAACCTCGTCTGCTCCCAAAGCCAACATGGTATCCAGCTTATTATCACTGTCAACTCCCGTAACATGAGCCCCGTAATGTTTGGCCACTTGTATGGCAAAAGTTCCGGCACCTCCTCCACCACCATTAATCAACACTTTTTGCCCAGCCTTAATCCCATTATTAGAATTCAAACCTTGATAAGCCAACAATCCAGCTTCAGGAATACAAGCTGCTTCTTCAAACGACATTTCTGTATCCTTATGGCAAACCAAGCGATCTGGCAAACAGATGTATTCGGCAAAAGCTCCAAAACCATCTTCCGGATTGGCTCCAAACACCTCATCCCCTACCTGTATTGTTTTTACTAAAGAGCCAACTTCTGTTACTATACCCGAAATATCTGTACCTATAATAGGATATCTTGGCTTCAGGAGACCGTAAATCATACGGTAAAGCTTTGGTTTGCCAGTTAGCATATCCCAGTCTCGTGAATTAATTGATGCAGCCTTTACTTTTATCTGAACTTCATTGTCTTTTGGAAGAGGCATAGGAACATCTTCAAGCCGAAGTACATCAGGTGATCCGTATTGCTTGTAAACGATAGCTTTCATCCTATAAATTTAGTTTACAAACACCAGTAAATCAATTGCTATGATTCTTTTGACCTGATTTCGTTCAGTAATTCATCTATTTTGCCTTCCAGGCTGGCCACCTTGGCTTCAAGTGCATCATTATTATCACTCACCATAGAATCAACAAAAATGGAGGTAATTAATGATAAGCCAAGAATACCACCTAACATCACAATTATAATAAAATAGAGATAAGTAAAAAACGATTCTATTGGACTGTAGTGTTCAATAATTTCTTCTGGTATTTCGAACCATCCTTCAATAGTGAATACCTTAAAAGTAGAATACAAAGATTTCATCGGACTGGAAAACATCTCGGAACCACTTGGGCCAAATATATAGTGTGACAGTATTCCTGTAACAACGATGAATATAATAAAGCCCAACAATACAAAAACGGAAGATTTCATTGCTCGCTTAACATCACTTACCAGTGTATTGATGTTAGGTATAAACTGGAAGAATCGAAAAGACTTAAATACACGTAAGATTCGGAATATTCTAAAAACTAAAAGATAACTTACATCAAAGGTTTCAAAGCCGGATATAAATGTTATAAATGCAGGTAAAGAAAAAACGACTAAAACAAAATCGAAACGGTTCCAGCCCCCTCTGAAGTAGTTTTTGACTCCCCATTCCTTTATTTTAACACCGGCTTCCACCATAAAAAGAAAAGTAATAAGGTGGTCAATTAGAGTAAAATAACTTGTTCCAGTGTTATGAATTTGATAGCCTTCAATAAAAAGTAATACTGCATTTAATACTATTAATAGTAATATGAATCTATCGTTTAGAAAAAGTCTTTTAAACATTGTAACAATTTATTTATTCCATTTCCAACCAATACCGGTCTGAAGGTCATAATCATATTTGCCGGCATCTTCCGCAGGCTTATTATCAAAACTAAGTGATCCTCCCAGACGAATATAAAAATCCAATGGCAGATCAAACTTTACATCCAGGGAATAATCAACACGATTACGTTCCTTCTCCGTAATACCCGGATAAAATGTTAATATAGTGGTCAGGGTAATATCTCCTGTATTATGCAACACAAGCTCTGTACCCAGAAATCCCTCCCAACTCTGACGAGAGGGTGTTTCATTGGTGTATTCTTCAAGGTTTCTGTTGGCTCCTAATTTTAACCCCCAATATGCTTTATTATTACGCATGAAAAAATGTCCCATACCTAACTGGGTATTAAAACGATATTTCAGCTTTTGCTCGGTATTAGAATATAAGGCAAATGAAGTAATTGGGTACCAGCGCGATCTTAAATAATACCTAAATGAAAGCGTGGCATCACTCCTACTATTATCCTCTGTATCGTCTTGTTTAGAAAAAATTGTACTGGCTGACAAATTTGTAGACCACTTCTCAGTATTATAGGCGATCATTCCACGTGAATTTAATTGGGTGGCGTGTCGCGATTTTGTTGATGTAAAATTAAAATCTAAGGAAGCAGAGAAACGATTAAGAAACTTATCTTTCAATGGATTCAGTGTGACTATATGAAGAAACTTACACTCACTTAAAAGTGCTCCATCATGCCAGATACCCACATCCATGGCCGATTTGCTCATTAAAGAACCAAAGAACTTATCATCATTACTCAATTCGATAACAAATTCTGTTTGTGTATAAACTTCACGGATTTTATCCCATTTAATGGTAAAATCACTTTTGCTATAAAGTGTTTTAATGGTGAGAACATTCTGATCCAGTGACTTTATCTCTCCAATGACCAATTCACCATCATTAAACACTAAGGTATCTCTCTGTGCAAAAACAGAACCTGTCAATGCCAGTAGCAAAACAACGGTAATATATGTACGTCTACCTAAACTAAAATCCATTATTGCAATTCGAGTTAAGCTTGCTCAGTTTGATTATTACGAAGATAATAATTTATGTCTTGCACTTAGTAGCAATTATAACCCTTTCAGAATTATCGTTTCATTTATTTTTAAACAGAGTTTCTACTTGCATTGATATTCCCGAATAATGAGCGAACAACCATCTTTTCATACTTCTCTTTCAAGGAATCATCCTTTCCGCTAAATCCTTTTTCGATTTGTATTAAAGCGTGCTGCTGAATTGTTAATAATGGAAGAACTATCTTTTCTCTTAAACCAATACTCATTCTGCTTCGCGCACTATCTTCAAGCAATTCATTGTATCCCGACAATTTCAAAACTAAGGACTTGGTTAATTCAAACTCATCATAGATTAAAGTCCAGAATGCACCAAACTTTTTATCTTCAGCCATATATTGAGTTAAAGCAAAATTTGTTTTACTCATACTCTGCATACTATTAGCCACTAATGCTTTAAAGAATACCGATTTATTGTAAAGCTTTACACATTCATCCCAATTACCAGCATCAAGTTGCGCTTTTAAGGCAGAACCTAAACCAAAGAACCCAGGTACATTTAACTTTAACTGGCTCCAAGCTCCTACAAATGGGATGGCTCGTAAGTCATCAAAATTAAGCTGAGCTGCCTTACCTCTTTTCGAAGGTCGACTACCAATATTTGCCTGACCATAGTAATTTAGCGTACTTCGCTCCTCAAGAAATGGGATAAACAGTTCATGTTTTTTGAGTGCATCATACTTTTTAAAACTTTCATCCGAAAGCTGGTCCATTAGCTGCCGTTGCTCATCGTCAAGATTTGCAGCCTGTAAATTGAACAGATTGTTTTCCATTCCTGCTGACAAAAGATGCCCTAAGTTATTTATGGCGGCTTGTTTTATCCCATAATGCGAACTTATTGTTTGTCCCTGAACAGTCATTTGAATTTGCTTGTTTTCAACCGATTTACCCATGGCCGAATAAAACAAATGTGAATTACCTCCACCTCTAGCCGGAGGTCCACCTCGACCATCAAAGAACATAACCTCAACATCCTCATTGCGGGACACTTGTGTAATATCTTCTTTAGCTCTATAGATTGACCAGTTAGCGGTTAAATATCCACCATCCTTCGTTCCATCTGAAAAACCCAGCATTACAGTTTGTTGTTTCTTCCTATTCTCCAAATGTGAACTGTAAACAGGATGCTTATACACAGTTGTCATAGATTCACCAGCGCCTTGCAGATCATCAACAGTTTCAAAAAGGGGCACGATATCAAAAGTTAGTTCTTCATCCTTCCACGCACAAAGACGTCCCATCGCCATAACCCTGGCCATATCCAATGGTCCCCTGCAATTACTTATTATATAACGGTGTGCTCCCAGTTCACCATTCTGGCCTTGAATCTCTTTCATTGCCGAAAAAGATTTCAATGTATCTTTTAGAACACTATCCTCTACATTATCAATACTCACATCTCCTTTGAGTGACAAAAGCAAATTCAATTGCTCGTCCGAAGACATGGTATTATAATTAGAAGGTAACAAGCCGGGATTACTTTCCACTAAAGCATCAAAAGCCTTGGATATTACTCGACTGTCCTGGCGAATATCAATACTCGCAAAGTAAAATCCAAATAACTTCACTTTACGCCTGAATGACTGCAGTTTATCTAAAAACAAACTTTGGTGTTTATTCACAAGAATCTCCTCTATTTCATCCAGTTTGGAATTTAAATAGCCAAGGGAGATATTTTTTTCTCCACTCGAGTTTGAAAGCTCATCGAAGAATTGCTGATCCAATTCATTCATCAACTCATAGATTCCATCAAAACTTAAACGACGCTTAAGCCCCTTAAATTCTTCATAATAACAATCGGTAATGGCCGAACGTAATCGTTTGGCAACTTTTAATGTGGTATCAACAGTTACAAAAGGATTACCATCTCTGTCCCCACCAGGCCAAAAGCCAAGGGCTATAAGTTGACCAATATTGTATTGCTCACCCATCGATTTAGACACATTATCTAATAACTCTCCAATCGCCGGATAAAATATATTACTTAAGTACCAAATAAGTGCATGTGCCTCATCGTATGCCGTAGGTTTCTGCTTTCGGAAAAATGGTGTCTTACCAAGCTGTTGCAGCAAATCTCGTGCATAGGCAATATTACCTTTTTTAATGGCTTCTGTTAAATCTGTTGAAATGGCTAATACCTTACCCGGATAAAACTGTGTTGGATGCGCAGTTAATACTACACGTATGGCAAATGACTCAAGAACCTGAGCTAATTCTGACTCCAGATTCTTGCGCTTCACCTTATCTCTGATCCGCTCCCAATGTTTACCAATCCGGTGAATTTTCTTGTATGCCGCCTCTTCTAAGGCATCTATCAATACAATCTGTCGCTCAACATACTGCACCACTTTAAACAGAAATAAAACCTGTTCTTCTTCGGTAAAAGATGGTTTGTGTTCCTTAAAAAAGTTTAGAATGATGTCTTCCGGAGACAGCCCTTGTTCCAATCCTTTTTGGCTAGATTCCTGTAACAAAGGCAATAATAGTCCGGTTTGCTCAACTGCATCCAAAGGAAGGGTTAAAAATAAACTATTATATAATTGGTATTTTAATTCAACATCTTCTTTAAAAGCTCTTTCGATTTGCTCACTCATATCTTAAACTATTTACTCTTAAAACGATTGTAAATTATAAGTTGTTTACGACAATTCGTAATAAATCAACATTTTTATTTGGAATAAAAATTCGAATTTAACGAAAGTCTCATTTTGGTATGAAATATTTCGGAAATAACTATATTGCACTTAGGATATTTCTTACCCAAAAACCTCAGTTAAATGAATAAATCTATATGGCAATTATTCTTGCCTGTCGTGGCCTTGCTGATCACCGGATGTGTTAGTCAAACAAATCCAGAAATAACGAAGGATGAAATACTTAATCACATTGAATATTTAGCATCAGACAGTCTGGAAGGCAGGCTTCCAGGGACTACAGGAGGGCTATTAGCTGCTCAATACATTAAAAAACAATTTGAGGCCAATCAACTTGAAGCCTTCACGCAAGATGGCTTCCAACGTTTTGACATTGTGACCAAGTGTTCACTGGGCGAATCCAATTACCTTATTATCAATACTGACACCTTGGCTATAAGTTCAGAATTTATGCCTTTAGCATTTTCAGCCAATACCGCAGCTGATGGTGAACTTATTTTTGCTGGCTATGGGTTTGACATTGATTCCGACAGCCTGCAATGGAATGATTATCTTAATCTGGATGTTAAGGGGAAATGGGTTTTGTTATTAAGAGACGATCCGGAACCGGATAATATGACCAGTGAGTTTATTCCTTTTGCAGGTGATAGAGCTAAAGTCACCTTAGCAAAAGATAAAGGCGCAGTAGGCGTTCTTTTGGTTAACGGTGTGAATAGTTCAAAAAAGGATAAAACTCTGGAACTAAACTACGATCAAAATATAAGCGATGCGGGCATTCCGGTAATTAGCATAACACGTAAAGTTGCCAACTCTATTCTTTTGAGTGCCATTGAAGATTACGAGAGTCGAATTATTGAAAACGGTGAAGCAGAGGCCAAGCTTAGGTCAACAATAATTAAGGCAAAAACGGAAATAGTCCAGGAAGTATCAACTAGCCAAAATGTGGTATACCAATTAAAGGCAAAACAGGAAAGTGATCAATACATTATTATAGGGGGACATTACGATCATTTAGGCATGGGTGGTTCAGGTGTTAGTTCAAGAGTACCCGACACCATTGCTGTACATAATGGGGCTGACGACAACGCATCTGGTATAGCAGGCCTTATAGAATTGGCAGGATTCCTTGAAAACAAGCAGAATAATTTAAAAAAGAACATCCTATTTGTGGCCTTTGATGCTGAAGAAATGGGCCTACTGGGTTCAAAGCATTTTATTAATAACTGGAGTGAAGAAGATGGTAAAATTGTTAGCATGCTAAACTTCGATATGATCGGAAGAATGAAACATGACACCGTCGGGATAACCATTGGTGGTACAGGCACTGCTCTTGAATTTGATTCCTTACTCGCCATTAAGCAAGCTAGTTTTAATATTAGCAAACTTCCTGATGGTTACGGACCTTCTGATCATGCCCCTTTTTATTCGGAAAAGATACCGGTACTATTCTTTTCTACAGGTGCGCATAGCGATTACCACACTCCAAAAGATGATATTGAATTTATTAAAGCCGACAAAGAAAAAGCGATTCTTGATTATGCGGCTCTCTTAATTCTAAATATGGCATCTAATTCCGATACATTAACTTTCCAATCTACCGGAGGCCCACAAGGTAATCAAAGACGTACACGCTTAAAGGTCACACTTGGTATTGTTCCTGATTTTTCCGGCATTGTTAAAGATGGCCTGGGCATAGATGGTGTGCGTCCGGGAGGGCCGGCTGAGGCAGGTGGTTTGAAAAAAGGGGATAAAATAACTTCGATTAATGGAGATGCAGTTACCAATATTTATGATTATATGTTCCGCCTGTCGAAACTAAAAGTCGGAACAACTGCAATTGTAGAAATAGAACGTAAAGGTGATATCGAAATTAAATTAATTCAATTGTAACAAATCAGGCAGATGAACAATACTCTTAAAATGACATTATTTTGGTTGATGGCTGTTATCATCACTTTAAGTGCTGCGGTATACCAGCGTTTGACTGGCCCAACGCATCCCAAAAGAATGGAATTGCAATCCGATAGTGACACCTATAAAATTCGACTGATCAGAAGTCATGGCGGAGATAACAATTGCGAATTAAAGTTTGATATACCCGATCGTTCGATTAATGGTGAAATTAAATATAAACGCTATCCTACCACTGATAAGTGGACTAAAGTAGCAATGCATAGAACTGAACAATTTTTAATCGCTTCCTTACCTCATCAAGCTCCTGCCGGCAAACTGGAATACAATGTTCAATTTTGGCAGAATGGAGTCGAATTGAATAAGGCTGAAGATTACCATGTAATTATTCGCTTTAAGGGTGCTGTGCCCAAAGGTGTTTTAATCCCTCATGTATTATTAATGTTTTTTGCCATGATGATCTCTAATTTAGCCGGGATTTTAGCATTGGCCAAACACAATAGAATGGCACTATATACCAATATGACTTTTGTGCTCTTACTGATAGGGGGAATGGTATTCGGTCCAATTATGCAAAAATATGCCTTTGGCGAATATTGGACAGGATTCCCTTATGGCAAGGATTTAACCGATAATAAAACACTAATAGCATTTGTATTTTGGATCATTGCAGTTGCAGCTAACTGGAAAAAACGAAGAGCTATTTGGATCATTATAGCAGCCTTGGTTACTTTAGCCATATATTTGATTCCTCATAGTATGTTTGGAAGTGAATTGAATTATGAATCAGGAACTGTAATAACTGGAGATTAAGATGGACGGAAGAAAACGATCAGACATCAAGCCTGGAATTGAGGTAGCAATAGTGTTAAAAAAAGACCAACGAAGTGGCAATCTGACTGAAGGTGTGGTAAAAAATATATTAACCAAATCACCTCAACATCCTCATGGCATAAAGGTAAGGCTGGAAGATGGTCAGGTAGGACGAGTAAAGGAAATAATTGAATAAAATGGCAGCCTATTATACCAAACAACGCTTGACTGAGAAAGATAAAAAGGAGCTCAGATACCAATGCAGAGCGGGAATAGTTATGATTTTTCTAATACCTCCTGCATTGTTTGTATTACTTACTCTATTGTTTTCATTTCTTTCTCCTGATCCTTCAGTTGTAGAGTATTCATTAATAGTTGTGATTTCAATTGGTATTGGATTATTGATTGGGTATAAAATGACAAATAAATATTTCAAAGACATCAAAAATGATGAAAAGGAGTTATATATTAAGACAATAGATAAAAAGGAAAAGAAGATAGACTTTGAAGCAGGAAGTGGAAAAGCAGGCTGTCTTCTTAAAGATATGGATGCATTTACTTCATATAGTTTTATTATTGAAAACACAGTTTATAAAGTGGACAAAACCTTGTTTGATCAATGTGAAGAAGGTGGGCAAGTAATTTTTGTCATTGCTCCTATTAGTCAATTCCGGCTGGACATTGTTCCTAAGTCAGAATAAATGTTTTTCCGAAGGTTCATCTAGATATTATTATTCAATGGCTAGCAATGGTACAAAAAGTGAATAGCATTCGAACAACAGGATTAAATCTTATTGGAGAGGATAAAATGAAATAGGCAATAGCAATTAAAACCCATAGCTACTGCCTATTATATTCTTAGCTGAGTACTGTTAAGACAATCCTGAAATCACTCCATCATTATCAATATCCATACCCTCTGAAGCAGGCACTGCTGGAAGTCCAGGCATACGCATCATCTTACCAAGTATAGGAATGATAAAACCGGCACCTGCCGCAATTTCAAATTCACGAACTGTAACCGTAAAGCCCTTTGGACGCCCCACTAGTTTTTCATTATCAGAGAAGGATTTCTGTGTTTTAGCCATACAGACTGGCAATTGATCCAATCCTAAAGATTCTATCTTTTTAATATCTATTAATGCTTGCTTTGAGAAATCCACACCATCAGCGCCATAAATTTCACGCGCAATGGTTTCAATTTTTGTTTTTACAGGAGCCTTATGATCGTACAAGGGCTTAAAGTTATTTTCACCTTTATCTACCGATCGCACAACTGCACGAGCTAAATTTGTTGATCCATCTCCACCAAACTCCCACGATTGGCACAACACAGCCTCTACTCCCATTTCTGAACACCTCGTTTTCACCAAAGCTATTTCACCTTCGCTATCAGAAACAAAGTTATTTATGGCAATAACCGGATTTAAACCAAATTTTTTAGCATTCTCAATATGCTTGGCCAAATTAGCAAAGCCAACATCAACACGTTCGGTACTAGGTGTATTGTATTCTTCTTTTGTCGCGCCTCCATGATGACGCAAAGCACGAATGGTTGCGACAATGACCATTGTTTTAGGTTTTAATCCACCAACAACGGATTTTATATTCAAAAACTTCTCAGCACCTAAATCAGCACCAAATCCGGCTTCGGTTACTACATAGTCGGATAAAGACAAGCCCATTTTAGTAGCTAGTATTGTGTTTGTTCCTTGCGCTATGTTGGCAAATGGCCCCCCATGAATGATGGCTGGGTTTCCTTCCAAAGTCTGCACCAAATTAGGTTTAACGGCATCCTTCAGTAATAAGGCCATCGAACCTTGTGCATTTATATCACGCGCATAAATTGGTTTTTTATCAAAGGTAAAACCAACAAAAATATTTCCTAATTTTTCTTTTAGGTCCTCCAAACTCTTAGCCATACATAAAATAGCCATGATCTCTGAAGCTGCCGTAATGTTAAATCCATCCTGGCGTGGAATACTGTTTCCTGTTCCTCCCAAACCAATTACAATATCACGTAAGGCACGGTCATTCATGTCAATCACACGTTTCCAAACTACGGTTCTCGGATCGATATTCAGGCTTCGAGTTTTGCTTTGTATATTGTTATCAATTAATGCTGCCAGCAAATTGTTGGCTTTTTCAACCGCAGAAAAATCTCCTGTAAAATGAAGGTTAATATCCTCCATAGGAACAACCTGAGCATGGCCTCCACCAGCCGCTCCACCTTTTATCCCAAATACAGGTCCCAATGAAGGTTCGCGCAATACTGCCGTAGCCTGTTTCCCAATTTTATTTAAGCCTTCGGTCAAACCAATGGATACGGTTGTTTTACCTTCACCAGCTGGAGTGGGAGTTAAAGCAGTTACCAATATTAAACTGTTCTGCTCTACTTTATTCTCATCAATCAAATCCAAAGGCAGTTTGGCTTTGTACTTACCGTACATTTCCAAATCTTCGACATCCACATTTAGTTTAGATGCAATTTTTGAAATATGTTGCATCTTAGCTGATTGGGCTATCTCCAAATCACTCTTGTAAACCTTGGTTGATTGTAACTCCATTTTACTTGCCTTCGAATTATTGAATAGTTTTTTTAACGAAGCGCAAAATAAATGCTTCTTATCAAGTTTTGAAGTGATAATTGTCAGTGTTTGACCTAATTTAGAATGAAACTAAAGTGCTTAAGTATCTTTGCTACATTCTACAGCGCCACTGAGTATTTGTTCTAGCCCTTAAGCCTAGATTTTTTTTCCTTTAACCCTACTGTATCTTTCCTTTAACCCTACGATCCCTTTCCCTTAACCCTACTACCCCTTTCCCTTAACCCTACTACCCCTTTCCTTTAACCCTACTACCCCTTTCCTTTAACCCTAGGGCTTCTTTCCTGAAACCCTACAGATTATATATATATATATAGGCCACTAGAATAGTCTGATGAAGGCATTCAATTGCTGGTATATATTGTTATAAGAAATAGTAATATTTGAAAGTCCTGTATGATTTAAGGCATTCTGGAAAGCTAAATGCTATTTACAACAAATATGAAACGAGCCATGAGAGAAGTCCTCTCACAAAGGAGAATGATTAATCCCGATAGCTATCGGGAGGCGAGTTCCATGTGGCAATAAAAAACAAAATTTAGACACATGAAAAATTAATAAATTATTATAGTTTAGAGGCAACCTATCAAAACTTAACGTTGTTATGAAACTAATCTCAGCAATATTATTAACCACACTAGTGGGCCTCTTATACTCTTGTTCAGTTAAACCGGAAAAAGATACAGATATGAAATATAGTTCTGCCATCACCTTTTTATATTATGAGGATTTCTCTTATGGCGTTGAGTTCTTCGAGCAGATTTTGCAATTGAATTTGGTGATGGACCAAGGTTTTGCAAGAGTATACCAGGTAAATGAAAAGGCTTACCTGGGTATGGTACAAAAAAAGGATGAAGAGGAAGTATCAGGTAATACTTTATTCTCATTGACAACATCCAATGTTAAAAGTGAGTATAGTAGAGTTAAAGTATTAGAAGTTTATGAACTATCAGAAATAAAGCACTTTGAATCGATACCTCTCAAGTCCTTTTTCTTTGACGATAAGGAAGGGCACAAGTTTGAGATTCAACAGTTTTTAAAAGCTGATGATGTTGAAAAATTTTGAAATATAAGTGTACCAAGCATTAGCTACATAAAAATAAAGGGAAGCACCGTTGCACTTCCCTTTAAACTCTAAAAAACTAAAAAATGGACAAAATTGAGCAGAATCCGGCTTACTCCATTATACCTCTGCTAATAGACTCTGCAGCTTAGCCTTTCCTCATGAGAATTGTATATTCTATAATACCCGTGTTTATGAGGTATATAGTAATACCCATCACAATAGTAATAGCTGTTTCCATTAACTTCTCTATAAGTATGATGGCGTGGAATATAATTCACACTTGTTAATCGTAACTGAACATTTGTATAACCTCTATTTGGTACATAGTTGTAAAATGATCCCTTACAATGATAGAAGGTATCATAACCTATTTTGAAACTCAAATAACGATGCGAGGGCAATCGCTGTAAGTATCTCGATGAATTTCCATAAGGCTTATGGTGTGTTTCATAATTTGAACGATGCCGGTGCACATGGCTATTATGACTACAATGCTTGCCTTTACATCCATGATGACAATGATGCGTTTGGGCGTGTTGATGATGACGCTTTTGTTGATGTTTATAATTATCACGATTATGATGATAATTATGAGAATGCTTATTGTGTTTATCCTTCTTGTAATGCTTATGGTCACGATCTGAACGATACTCTTTTCTCGTAGATCGTCTGTGGTCATCTTTATCTTGATGTCGATTCTGAGCCCCAAGCACAGAAATTAATCCGAAAACTAAGCTGAAAATCAATACTGCTTTTATATTTCTTGCTTTCATGGCGATAAGTTTAAGTTAGACATTCATTCAATACTGAATGATTATTTGTTGTCTAAAGCAATTCAAACTTTATGCCAAAACTTAACAGATATTAACAATGTAAGCCAAACAGTACTTCTAAGAATTGGTTTTATACACCTTAGGATTTTGGTAATTTCTTGGCTTCTTCCCAAATTAAATCCATCTCCTCCAGCGACATGGCTTTTAAATCCTTCCCAACCTTAAGTGTTTTTTCTTCGAGGTAATTAAAGCGTTGAATAAATTTTCGATTTGTCCTTTCTAAGGCGTTTTCAGGATTAACTCCGTATAAACGTGCTGCATTAATTATTGAAAAAAGAAGATCTCCAAATTCAGCTTCAGTTTTATCTTCATCATGTTGATCAATCTCAACTTTCAATTCTTCCAACTCTTCTTTCACCTTATCCCAAACCTGTTCTTTATGCTCCCAGTCAAACCCAACCCCACGTGCTTTATCCTGAATACGATTGGCTTTTACCATGGCAGGTAAGGACATCGGAACACCTTCCAATACAGATTTATTACCTCCTTTTTCTTTGAGTTTAAGTTGTTCCCAGTTTTCTTCCACTTGTTTTGCATCTGCAACTTCAGTATCACCAAAAATATGAGGATGGCGATAAATCAACTTTTCATTTAATGCATCTATCACATCTTTCATTGTGAAATCATTAGATTCTGATCCGATTTTCGCGTAGAAAACAATATGTAAAAGTAAATCACCTAATTCTTTCTTAATAAGCTTTGAGTCTTTTTTAATAATTGCATCCGCCAATTCATAAGTTTCCTCAATGGTTAATGTTCGGAGCGATTCATTGTTTTGCTCTTTATCCCAAGGACACTTAGCACGTAACTCATCCATTATTTCCAACAACTCTTTAAATGCAACCAAGGTCAAATCAAACTTACTACTCATACTTTCTTTTCAATTACTAAATTTTATAAACTTTACCCGAAAAAGTTGGCATTACTTTGTGATATAAATTTCACTATAATTTCACTTCCAACACTAACACTTAGTAGTTCAGCTAGATTTCCATTCGATATAGCTATCTCTAATAGGTCTCTTTCATTGAACAGGGCTATTAATTCACCCATTTGTTTTGGCTCGTAGTGGGTACTTAAGCTTGTTATTTTATTAAAATTACTCTGCAAATATATTTCTAATTGTCGCCCTTTCCCGATTTCATCAAACAATTGTTTACTAATATTAGAAATAGCATTTCCATAGGTATCAATATGAATGACATTGGCTAAAATGGTATTTCTTTGAATGGCAGGCTCTATTTGATTCAGCTCAACGGTTTCTGAAACAGGTTCAGTCCAATTATTTAGATTTTTATCCGAGAGAAGTTTAATACAACATTGCCCTATCCCATCAATCCAGTTTACACCCTCATTAGAGTAGCTAAATAATCTTTTCTCATCATCAATATCATCGAGCAAGGATAAAAGTCCGGTTTCCAACCATGTAATAATATATTGGCCCTTATACCGGCCAATCACAATCTGCGAAGGATCTGTTGTCATTCCTACAAAAACCAGGTGTATTGTATTCGTTGGATAATTAGGCAAGTATGAGTTAAGTAGATATGCCGCATCTGCCACATTATGATCCGTCACTTTTGACAACTCAATTAATTCAAAATCCTTTCCCGAAGAATAGAGTTTTCCGGCTAATTGGCCATAATAACTATTGCTTGAGTTCCAATCGGACAATACAGTAATAACTGGCATAAATTAAGTTAGTAATTGATATGTGTGAAAACCGATGTAAAAGATAGTACCTCCGTCTAAGAAATGCAAAATTTGTTGTTACTTTGCATCAACTAAAAAGCAGGAATTTAAACCTACATATGATAGAAAAATTGATTTATCTCGAATCAGTTGATTTGGTAGAATTTTTAGGCGTAAAAAACTCTAAATTAGAGATTATCAAAAACCGTTTCCCTAAACTTAAAATAGTTGCTCGCGGAAACTGGTTAAAAGCCATTGGTGATGCAGAAGAAATGGTTGATTTTGAGGATAAGATCAATAACTTAATAGAGCATTATAATCAATATAATGTATTAAAAGAAGCCACTATCGAGGAGATACTTATTGGCAGTGGAATAACTGAAGCTAGAGGTGATACCGATGTCATTCTTTTCGGAGTTAGCGGTCGTCCTATTAAAGCACGAACCGAAAATCAAGAAAAGTTGGTTGAAGCCTTTAAAAAGAATGATTTATTATTTGCTATCGGACCTGCCGGTTCGGGCAAAACGTATACTGCCATAGCACTGGCGGTATCTGCACTTAAAAATCGTCAAGTGAGACGTATTATTTTAAGTCGACCTGCTGTTGAAGCCGGAGAAAAATTAGGCTTTCTTCCCGGTGATATGAAAGAAAAAATTGATCCGTATTTACAGCCTTTATACGATGCATTGCAAGATATGATTCCCCCTGCCCGACTTAAAGAGTACATGGAGAATGATACTATTCAGATTGCCCCTTTGGCATTTATGCGAGGACGAACCCTCAACGATGCTTGTGTTATACTTGATGAAGCTCAGAACACAACAAATAACCAGTTAAAGATGTTTCTAACACGTATGGGAACATACGCCAAGTTTATTGTGACTGGAGACATCACTCAAATAGACTTACCAAACCCTAAAAATTCAGGTTTAATTCAAGGAATGAGAATCCTCAAAAATATAGATCGTATTTCTATGATAGAATTCAACAAGAAGGATATAGTCCGACATCGACTTGTTCAGGATATTGTTGAAGCCTATGAAAAAAAAGTGGAAAGTAATTCAATTAAAGAATAATGTTGGAAGTAATTATTAAAACAAATATAAATGAGTAAAGCAATTGTAAAGACCGACTATCAGTTTCCAGGTCAAAAAAGTGTTTACAAAGGTAAAGTTCGTGACGTTTATAACATCAACGACGATTATTTAGTAATGGTAGTTTCCGACCGTATCTCCGCATTTGATGTGGTATTGCCCAAAGGTATTCCTTACAAAGGGCAGGTTTTAAACCAGATTGCTGAGAAATTTTTAGATGCTACTGCGGATATTGTTCCAAACTGGAAAATTGCTACACCGGATCCAACTGTTACTGTTGGTCATATGTGTGAAACTTATCCGGTTGAAATGATCGTTCGCGGATACTTAACTGGTAGCTCGTGGCGTTTATACAAAGATGGTGGTCGCGATATTTGTGGTGTACCCCTTCCTGATGGATTAAAAGAGCATCAGGCATTTCCAGAGCCTATTCTAACACCTACAACCAAAGCCGAACAAGGTGAACATGATGAAAACATCACTCGTGAGGAGATCCTAAAGCAAGGTTTGGTTTCGGAAGAAGAGTATGTAGAGCTTGAGCGCATTTCACTTGAGTTATTCAAAAGAGGTAGCGAAATTGCGAAAGAGATGGGACTAATCCTTGTTGATACCAAGTATGAATTTGGTAAAAAGGATGGGAAAATCTATTTGATTGACGAGATTCACACTCCGGATTCATCACGTTATTTTTACGCTGATGGTTATCAAGAGCGTTTTGACAAAGGCGAAAATCAAAAGCAGTTATCAAAAGAATTTGTTCGTGAATGGCTAATGGATAACAATTTCCAGGGGCGTGAAGGTGAAGTTGTACCGGAAATGTCGGATGACTATGTAACTGAAGTTTCAGAACGTTACATTGAGCTATACGAAAGCATTACTGGAAATAAATTCCAGAAAGCTGATGTATCTGAAGTTATAGGTCGCGTTGAAAAAAACGTTACTGACTATTTGAATTCCTTATAGAGCTTTTGCTCCATATGATATAAAGGCGCCAATGGCGCCTTTTTTTATTTCTAAACTGAACACTATTTGGCCTTGTAATATTCAACCTTTTATTCCAAATATTCCATACTTATTCAAGCCTGTTCCTAAGTTCCGAGTCCTTGCCTTGTTAAACTTTGTTAAATAACGCGCACATGAAATGCGGCAACAATATTGCAATCTCTACATTACATTTAAATCCTTAATTTTGCAATCTCCTAATTACACCTCTGAAATTTGATTGTAATCAAGTTGTTACAGACAACACTATTTAAGTATAGGACTACGTAAACTTAAATCAGGCGATTCTTCATCCTTATAATAAAAGATGATAAAGTCTCTTATTGCCATTGCATAAGTAAATAAATGGCCATTACTTTGCAGCTGAAAGCTGGTTGAAAGGCCAGTTTTATCCAAGAATAATATAAAAGCTAAATACATCAATCATGAGTGAAGTTAAAGAGATGTTTGCCGCCGATTTATGGAATGAGCAAATCAATGTCAGGAATTTTGTTCAAAAAAACATTACTCCTTTTGAGGGTGATTCATCATTCTTATGTGGTCCAACAGAAAGAACTCAAAAATTATGGGATCTGTGTCGTGCTGCTATTAAGGAAGAAATGGATAATAACGGGGTTCGTTCAATTGATACCGAGATTGTATCTACCATAGCCTCTTTTGATGCCGGATACATCCAAAAAGATCTTGAGTTAATCGTTGGTTTACAAACTGATGAATTATTGAAGCGTGCGATGAAGCCTTATGGTGGTATTGCTGTAGTGGAAAAGGCTTGTACTGAGCAAGGTTTAGAAGTTTCAGACCGTGTAAAAGACATCTTTCGCAACTATGCCAAGACTCATAATGATGGTGTATTTGATGTATATACGGATGAAATTCGTAAATATCGCTCATTAGGATTCTTAACCGGATTACCTGATAACTATGCACGTGGTAGAATCATTGGAGATTATCGCCGTCTGGCCTTATACGGAATTGACCGTTTAATTGACGCTAAAAAAGAAGACTTGGCTGGTTTAACTGGTCCTATGACTGATGAGAAAATTCGTCTACGTGAAGAGGTAGCTGAGCAAATCAAAGCATTAGGTCAAATCAAACTTTTAGGACAAACCTATGGTTTAGATCTTAGCCGTCCGGCTGAATCAGCACAAGAAGCTGTGCAATGGGTTTACATGGCGTACTTAGCTGCTGTTAAAGAGCAAGATGGAGCTGCCATGTCATTAGGTAACGTTTCATCATTCCTTGATATCTACATTCAGTACGATCTTGAAAAAGGTACTATTACTGAAGAATTGGCTCAGGAATTTATCGATCAGTTTGTCATGAAACTTCGTATGGTTCGTCACCTGCGAATGAACGCATATAATGAAATTTTTGCTGGAGATCCAACATGGGTAACTGAAGCTATAGGTGGTAAATTGATGGATGGTCGTCACAAAATCACTAAAACTTCTTTCCGTTTCTTGCAAACCTTATACAATCTAGGTGCTTCACCAGAACCAAACATGACAGTGCTTTGGTCACAATCACTACCTGAAAATTTCAAAAAATTCTGTTCTCAGGTTTCTATCGATACGTCATCTATCCAATACGAGAATGATGACCTGATGCAAGACACGCGTCAGTCAGATGATTACGGAATTGCATGTTGCGTATCCTTCCAGGAAATTGGAAAGCAAATCCAGTTCTTCGGAGCCCGCACCAATCTGGCTAAAACATTACTTTTGGCAATTAATGGAGGACGTTGCGAAATGTCGGGTAAACAAATTGTTGAAGGTATTCCTGAATTGAGTAGTGATGAATTGAACTTCGACGAAGTAATGGCTAATTATAAGATAGCCATGAAAGATGTAGCCAGGGTATATAATGAATCAATGAATGTGATTCATTATATGCACGACAAGTATTACTACGAAAAAGCTCAAATGGCCTTAGTAGATACTAACCCAAAGATAAATTTGGCCTATGGTATCGCAGGACTTTCAATTGTTGCCGATTCTTTATCTGCTATCAAACATGCTAAGGTAAAAGTAGTACGAAATGAGCAAGGCTTAAGTACTGACTTTAAAATTGAAGGTGAGTTCCCTTGTTACGGAAACGACGATGACCGCGTAGATAATTTGGCTGTTGATGTATCAAGTCACTTCAATCAGTTATTAAAAAGCTTGGGCACCTATAAAGATGCTGAGCCTACAATGTCCATCCTTACTATTACTTCGAATGTAGTATATGGATTAAAAACAGGTGCTACTCCTGATGGACGTGCGCAAGGTGTTGCATTTGCTCCGGGTGCAAATCCAATGCACGGACGTGATAAAAACGGTGCAATTGCTTCGCTAAACTCAGTAGCCAAATTGGATTACAAAAATGCTTTGGATGGTATCTCCAATACATTTAGTATCATCCCTAAATCATTGGGAGCAGATGCTGATGTACGTCGCGAGAACCTGGTAACGATGATGGACGCTTATTTCTCGAAGGAAGCACATCACTTAAATGTGAATGTTCTTAACCGTGAGCTTCTTGAGGATGCCATGGAAAATCCCGGAGAATATCCTCAGTTAACTATTCGGGTATCAGGTTACGCTGTTAACTTTGTTCGCTTAACGCGTGAGCAACAAATGGAGGTGATTTCGCGTAGCTTCCACAGCAATATGTAAAAGTAATTACTTAAATATAAGTTAGAAGGCAGAAGCTGGAAGGTCAAACTTCTGTCTTCTGCCTATCTACTTTTCAATAATATACTATGTTACGAGTTCATTCTTTTGAATCATTAGGAACATATGATGGACCAGGAATCCGTTTAGTTGCCTTTCTTCAGGGCTGCAATTTCAAATGTTTGTATTGCGCCAATCCCGATACTATTGAACTCAAAGGTGGAAAAGAAACCTCAGCTGAGGAAATCGTCGCCATGGCTAAAAATCAAAAGCCATTTTTTGGCAAAAAAGGTGGATTAACATTTTCAGGCGGAGAGCCTTTGGTTCAAGCCAAGGAATTAATCCCTGTTGTTAAAGCCCTTAAATCTGAAGGTTTTCATGTGTGTATTGACACTAACGGCAGTATACTTAACGACTTTGTTAAGGAACTGATGCAATATGTAGATATTGTATTGATGGACATTAAACACATGGATAATACCAAGCACAATAAGCTGGTTGGAAAGAATAACGATCGCACCTTGGCTTTTGCTCAATACTTAAATGAAATAAACAAAGCAGTCTGGCTACGTTATGTTTTGGTTCCGGGCTACAGCGATGGTGTTGATGATTTACATACACTTGGCAAACACTTTTCGACTCATGAGAATATTGAAAAGCTAGAAATCCAACCTTACCATCATCTTGGTTCTCATAAATATGAGCATATGGGCTGGAAATATGAATTAGAAGGTGTTCCATCTAATACGCCTGAACAGCTCGATTCGGCTTACAACATTCTGAAAGACTACTTTAAGCAGGTCATCATCAATTAATACCTTTATTCACACTGTCATTATCAATCTCAGGAATGAATTATTATAATGCAAAAGAAATTGTTTCAGTTGTCAACAAGGTTGCTGAGGCAAAAACAAATACATCCGTTTCAAAAACCATTGTACTGGCCATACTCGCCGGAGGATATATTGCCATGGGTGGCTTATTAGCTCTTGTGGTAGGCGGAGGTCTTCCAGGATTGGCGGAAAGCAATCCCGGATTGCAAAAATTCTTTTTCGGTGCAGTTTTCCCATTGGGGCTAATTTTGGTTGCCATTGCGGGTGCCGATTTATTTACAGGAAATACGGCCTATTTTGTTCCCTCCTTTTTTGAAGGACGAATCAAAATAAAGTCTATCCTTAAAAACTGGACTTTGGTTTATGGAGGTAATTTTATTGGCTCCATCATTGTGGCATTTTGCTTTGCCTATTTGACTGATATTTTTGCTGAAGATCCTTGGTTGAATAGTGTGAAGAATATTGCAATAGGTAAAACATCTGCTCCTTTTTATAAAGCTTTTATTAAGGGCATAGCATGTAATTGGATGGTAGCATTGGCCATGTGGTTATCTTATGGAGCTAAAGATATAACGGGCAAGATAATTGGCATCTGGTTTCCAATTATGGCATTTGTTGCCATGGGCTTTGAACACTCCATCGCTAATATGTTTTTCATTCCAACAGCAATGTTTTATGGGGCCGATATTACCTGGACCAGTTTCATTGTAAACAACCTTATTCCGGTTACTCTTGGGAACATTGTTGGTGGTGCTTTTTTTGTTGGATTGGCCTATTGGTTTGTATATGAAAAAGAATAACATTTCACACAACTATACCTATGAAGGCATTCCATCTGGAATGTCTTTTTTTTGTCTTATACTTTTTTACTTCAAACCTATCTTCACCAAAAGGCTTTTTTTATCTTCGCCCAACAACTGTGAATTATGAATAAACTTGAATTAATAAAACGCCTTCTTCCAGGCTTCTTGCCCATAATTGTTTTTATTGTTGTTGACGAAATTTGGGGTACACTTTACGGTTTAATTGTAGCCATTGCTGTTGGTATAGTAGAATTAATTTACACCTATCTAAAAGAGGGTAAGATTGATCGCTTTATCATTTTTGATGTTGGTTTGTTGGTTGCATTAGGTGCTGTTTCAATTGCCCTGGATAACGAAATGTTTTTCAAATTAAAACCAGGAATAATTAGTCTGCTGATGACAGGCTTAATTGGATTTTCTGCCTTCTCGAAACACAACCTACTGCTTCAGGTGACCAAACGTTATATGAAGCAAATGCAAATGAATCCTTATCAACTTTGGGAAATGCAAAACAGTTTGAAACGTTTCTTTTGGGTACTGTTAGTATATTCTCTGGCTGCATTAACATCTGCATTTATTGAGCTGAAAGCCATTTGGAGCTTTTTAAATGGTCCTGGATTATTTGTAATAATGGGATTTTATTTTGCATTCGAATGGTTTATTAAAAAGCGACAAAACGCAAAGTTTAAAGATGAAGAATGGTTACCTCTAGTTAACGACGAAGGTCAGGTCTTAGGCTCTGCTCCTCGCTCGGTAGTTCATAATGGATCAAAATTACTTCATCCGGTTGTCCATCTTCATGTATTTAATAATGATCAATTATTGCTACAAAAACGGCCTGACCATAAACTTATACAACCTGGCAAATGGGATACCGCGGTTGGTGGCCATGTATCAGCAGGAGAAAATATAGAGCAGGCTTTGAAAAAAGAAACCTTTGAAGAAATTGGCATAAATAAATTTAACACTCAGTCCTTGAAACCATATATCTGGGAAAGTGAAGTAGAAAAGGAATTGGTGTTTTTATTCCGCACAAAACATAATGGCCCATTTAAAAAAGCAGAGAATGAAGTTGAGGAATTACGATTTTGGTCAAAGGAAGAGATAAAGGAGAATCTAAACAAAGACATCTTCACTCCCAATTTTGAGCATGAATTTAATAATCACTTTCATTTTTAATCTTATTTGAATGCTGTACCTCAATTATTAACAAGACATTACCACAATGACGTAAGACTGACGTAATGTTGTCCTCAGAACAATCAAAATATTTAAATACTTTCGATTATTCTGAACCTAATAAATTAAATCACATGTCAGTATCACATAAAATAAAAAGTCAACGGGAAAATTTAAAACTCTCACAAGATGATTTGGCAAAGTTATCATCAGTTAGTCTAAGAACAATACAACGAATTGAATCCGGTGAAACTGAACCTCAAGGAAACACCATTCGCAAAGTGTATAAAGTTTTAAATCTGGACATAGATACACCAAATGATAAATTCTATGATCGATCTTTATTGGTTATAAACTTATCCTGCTTAAGCTATATAATATTTCCGCCACTTGGCAGTATTGTTCCATTATGTACTTGGTTTTTATCACAAAATGTAAAAAGTAACAGGCAAGTTAAAATGCAAATTATTCTTTTTCAAATAATTTGGTTGGCACTCTTAATTGGAGGTTACTTGTTTTTTCGTTGGTATGCCCTATATCTATTTAAGCAGAATCAAAATATCTCACTATCTATATCAATGAGTGTTGAATGGAAACTGATAATATTCGTTGCAATATGTTATGTCATTAATTTCACATTAGTTGTCATCAATAGTGTACGTATTTCTTCTGGTAAGTATCCAAGGTACATTCCATTTTGGACAACAACATAGTATTTATTTTACCCTAGCTCATTAACATTCTGTATGCCCATGCTAAATTAACAATACATGTAAACAACGAAATAAATCAACTTTATAGATCTCACAACTTAAGCTATCTACCCTGATACTAGCATTTACCTTGCTGCACATTTAATGCATTTGTTACTTTCGGGCATTAGTACCAGCCGACCGGTTTGAATTGCACCTTTACATGTTATACATATTCCAAAATCTTCATCGTTTAATCGTTTCAAAGCATCGTGAAGTTTTGTGAGTTTTTGTTCCGATTGACGAAGAGCCGCATCATTGACACTTTTATTATTAATGGCATCCATACGTGAAACACGTCCAATGGCATCATCTGGCGCTATGGCTCCTGTCAATTCTTTTAAGCTTTTTATTTTTCGCTCTAATGTGGTAAGTTGTTTATGAATAAGTTGTTCTATCTCAGCTTTATTGATTCTCATTTAATTAGATTAAGGAATAAAGATAAATGATTAAAGATTTTTTGATTACCCGGAAGAATACTACAAACTTTTTACTTCGGACTGTGAACTTTAGTTTATTGCATCGCTGAGAATTCCATTTCAACCAGAAGATCTGGATGAATAAGTCGCTTAACCTCAACCATTGTGGCAACGGGTTTTACATCTCTAAAAAACTCTCCATGAGCTTTTCCAATAGCTTCCCATAAATCTATGTTTGTAACAAACATGCGTGTTCGGATGACATTATTTAAATCTAAGCCAAGCTCTTTTAATGCGATTTGCGCCTTTTCAATAATGTATTTCGTTTGCACATAGGCATTACCTACTCCTATCACTTCACCTTCGCTATTGCTGGCTGTTGTTCCGGCTACTTCAACTACATTGCCAATTTTTATCGCCCTACAATAACCTACCTTATCTTCCCAAATAGCGCCTGATGATACTCTTATTCTTTTTTCCATAGCTTAAAGTATAACTACAAAATACAAAAAAGCCTGAAGTTTTATAACTTCAGGCTTCTTATATTTTGCTTTAGCAATTTACTTTACCGATAATACGTCAACAACAAATATTAGTACTGCATTAGGGGGAATAGACGAACCAGCACCATTTTCTCCATAAGCCAAACCAGACGGAATATAAAGGACAATAGTTCCTCCTGTCTCTATCTTAGGCACACCAATTTGCCATCCCGAAATATATCGACTTAATGGCCCTACAATTGTACCACTGTCAAAAATATTTCCATTCTCCATTAATTTCCCGGTATATCTAATTTCAAGATTTGCGCTAGAAGAGAATTTACCACTACCTTTGTTTATTATTCTGTAATATAAACCTGAAGCGTCACGCTCTGCTGAAATATCATTATCTTCCAGATAAGTTGTTATAATCTCCTCATCAATCGCCGCCTGATCAACATCATCCTTACTACAAGCTGTTAATACCAATATACTTAAAGCAAAAAATAATACTTTCTTCATTCTGCACATGTTTTAATTGAAAACACAAAAATAGAAGAAGCTATGAAATTTCCCAGTTTCTAAATGTTAAAGTTAGTAATGGATAACTTGCCATACCCTTAAAGCTGTCGTAACTTGCCTTTAATATAGATTGGCCCCACGAAGTATAGGCACCAAAAAATCACCCAGCTCAAGTGCTGAGTTAATAAAACCATTAGTGTTCATTTTTAATCCATCCAACATGAAACTAATAAGCACTTCAATATTAATATGTATCATATTTCTATATTCTGCATGCAAAGAGACTAGTAATAATATTGAGCCGGTAATTAACTCACATAGGGTAAAAACCATTCTTGAGAAGAAAAATGGTTATGAAACTTGGCGATGTGATATTGTGTATCAAAATGATAAGGTGATTGAGACTTCATCATTCACCAACTTCAATAACATCTGGAGCCCTGAGGAAATAAGCAACTTTGATTACAATATTAATAGCATTCATGAAAAAACTTCTGAGTGGCGCAATAATCAATGGCACGAAAGCTACGGCTTTAACTATTTGATGATTTATTCTAAACTAAAGGAATTTGAGAT
This sequence comes from uncultured Carboxylicivirga sp., assembly GCA_947503525.1. Classification (GTDB taxonomy): domain Bacteria; phylum Bacteroidota; class Bacteroidia; order Bacteroidales; family Marinilabiliaceae; genus Carboxylicivirga. The sequence continues at coordinate 215,352 of CANNEA010000005.1, forward strand.
ATTGGATTTTTTTGAAAATAGATGGATTACGGAAGGCAAATATATTTACACTTATGAATCGGACTTTTTAACAGAACGAAAATACATAGAACTTTATGATGGTGAAGAAAAAGAAAGACACAAATTATCCTTTAACTATCAAGATGGTCTAATTCATGAAATTAGAATGTACATAAGAGGAGAACTTAACGATTGGTTGATGCAGGTAAAGCAAACATTTGACTACAGTCATGAAGGCATTACAGAAATTTATACCTACTCGATAGATGAACTGGCTAATTGGAACCTTCAGCAAAGAATCCAATTAAAATATATAAATAAGCTTCTAAGTGAATCTTATGTCTATCATCAAATGGATGATTCTAATTTGTGGCACTTAAGTTATTCCAACATTTATTTATACGATAGTAATGATTACCTGTATAAAATTATTGAATGCGATGGATGTGAAACTGAATTTATTTATGAAGAAGGTAATGGCAATGCCAACATATTCTATTCAACTCCATTAATGCAGATCATGCAATATCCTTCGTTAAAAAGCTCATCAAAATCTAAAGCCTTTAATTATCTGTGTTTCTAATTTTTCATTACCATAAAATACTTAACTCATTTTATATACTAGTACATAACAATAACTCTCCGGCTTGGTCTATATCAGCGCCAGTTAACTAAGTAACAATTTATTATGCTCATATAATAAGCTGTCATATTAAAAAGTGGTTAATTAATTCCAAAACATATTTCATAAGTAATGGCAAACAAAAAGGGACTCATAAATAGAGTCCCTTTCAAGTATAAGATATGCTTACATTATTTCTTATCCAAAATGGCTTCAATCTCATCCATAATACCATTCATGGCTTCAATAGTTTTTTCAAAAGGTTCTGATTGAGTCATATCTACACCAGCCTTTTTAAGAATCTCAATTGGGAAGTCTGAACCTCCGGCTGAGATAAACTGCATATAACGCTCCTTGGCTCCTTTTTCACCTGTCAATACTTTAGCGGCTAAAGCCTGAGAAGCCACAAATGATGTACTATACTGATATACATAGAAGTTCATGTAGAAATGAGGAATAGCAGCCCATTCAATGGCAATATTATCTTCTACTTTGCAAACACCTTCTTCATGTCCATAATATTTACGCGTAATATCGCCGTACAACTGAGTTAGTGACTGTCCGGTTAAAGGCATGCCTTTTTCAGCTTGTTCATGAATGGCTAATTCAAATTCAGCAAACTGAGTTTGACGGAATAAAGTACCCTTAAAACCATCCAACATGCTCATCAATAATGATAATCTTAAATCATCATCCTTCAACTTCTTTTGCATCATGTCGTTCAGCAATACTTCATTGAACGTTGAAGCCACCTCCGCAACAAATGTAGCATAGTTGGCTGTGGCAAAAGGCTGAGTTTTGTTTGAATAGTAACTGTGCATGGTATGTCCTAACTCATGAGTTAAGGTACTTACCTCATTGTACTGATCGGTATAGTTCATTAATATATATGGATGCACATCATATGCTCCACCATTGGAATAAGCACCACTTCGTTTGCCGGTGTTTGGGTAAACATCAATCCAACGGTTATCAAAGGCTTCTTTCACAACCGAAGTATATTCTTTACCCAATGGCTTAAGCGAAGTCAAGATTAAATCCTGTGCCTCTTCGTAGCTATATTTTAGTTCAACACCCTTTACTGTTGGCGCATACAAATCAGAATACATTAAAGTATCTACTCCCAGCATACGTTTTTTAATTTCCAGATAACGGTGGAAAGTTGGCAGGTTAGCATTTACATTCTTAATTAGTGAATGATATACCTCAACAGGAATATTATTAGGTTTTAATGACGCTTCCAGAGCAGATTCATAATTGCGCGACTTTGCTCTAAATATATCTACCTTAACATTTCCATTTAGCATTTCACCATAAGTACCTTCAAATTTCATATAGTTGTCCCAATAAACCTGAGTCACTTTCTGACGATCATCTCGATTGGCGGATGCACGTTGAACACTAAAAACTGTGCGGTTAAGCTCTGTTTCCGTACCATCGCTTAAAGTCACATTATCCCACGGCATTTCGGCATTACTAAATACACTAAAAGCTGAATTTGCAGTTCCGGTAATCATTCCCGTTTTCGCCATAATTGCTTCCTCTAAAGCAGACAAAGTATGAACTTTCATTCTGGTAATATCCTCAAGGCTCATTCGGTAGATTTCCAATTTAGGTTCCTCCTTAAGAAACTTCTGAATATCTTCTTCCGATATGGCAGCCATTTCAGGAGAAACAAATGAAGCCATCTGGCTGTAATTGATAAAAACTTCACGAATCTGCTTAACACGTCCCATATTTTCCTGGTCGCGTAAATCCCAATCCGATTTTAAAGAAGCATAAATATAAAGCTGATAACCTTCCTTCATTAAATCGTCAGAGTAGGTCAAATATGATAATAAATCAGAGGCAGACGCACCAATTTTACCTTTGAAAGAAGTAATCTGCTTCATGTTCTCAGCCATAGCATCAAGTTTTTGACTCCATACTTCATCCGACTCATAAAGGTCAGTCACATCCCACTTGTATTTGTCTTCTATTTCACTACGCTCCTTCTGAGCGTTTATCTGCAGTGTTGCGGCAACAAATAATACAGCCAACAGTAATTGTTTGGTAGAAAATTTCATTTCGTTGTGTGTTAATTTTTGAATTGGCAGACAAAATAGAAAAAAATGTTGATAGAAATAATGACACTTCGCATTAATAGGCCAAGATGCATAGAACGATTCGTACGAATTATTCTGACTCAAAAATTAAGCCTTGAAATAAACCTATATAATCAATTACCATTATAGTGATAAGCCTGTAACGGTGCATAAGTGAGCTTTCACAACTATTAACCATGCATCAGAGATCGATCGCTAAATATTTTCCTTATATTTGCAACGATTTTAACAAATCGGACAGTTCGTAACCATCCTGTCGGTAAACAAAACTAGGATCTTGCAGATATTATGTTGCAATGCTTTTGCATGATTTAACATGCAACAAGTTTACTCACCTGGTTATTTACTTTCCGATTCGAAAAAAAATGAGATAGAATGGATAAAGCCATTGTTTTATTATCGGGAGGATTAGATTCAGCTGTTGCGCTTTACTTAGCAAAAACCAAAGCCAAAGAAGTGCATGCGCTTTCATTCGACTATGGACAACGTCATGATCGTGAGTTAAATGCGGCAAAAGCCATCGCAGATAAAGCTGGTGTAGCATCACATCAAGTGGTTACACTTAAATTGGATCAATGGGGTGGATCGTCATTAACTGATAAAAACATGGATGTGGAAGACGGCGATGCAGATCGAACAGATATTCCGGTTACTTATGTGCCTGCGCGTAATATGGTGTTTTTATCTGTTGCAGCGTCATACGCAGAAGCCGTTGGTGCTCAAAACATCTATATTGGTGTAAGCCAGGTAGATTATTCGGGATATGTTGATTGCCGTCAGGAATTTATTGATAGCATGGAAAAAGCCATTAATATGGGAACTGTTATGGGTGCTGAAAAGAACCAGCCCATAAAAATACATGCACCATTTATTAATATGACCAAAGCCGAAGAGATAACTCTTGGCACAGAACTGGGTGTTGATTTTGGTTTAACCTGGAGCTGTTATCGCGGTGGAGAAAAGCCTTGTGGAAAATGCGACAGTTGCCTGTTACGTGCAAAAGCTTTTCAAGAAGCCGGAGTTATAGATACTTCCTTGTAATAAGAAGATTTTAGATTAATTAGTTCAGATATATAATACTATTTTATTAAAATGGAGAAGTTGGTTTTAGCAAGCGAAGGTGTATTTCCTGTTGTAAAGGATCTAAATGGTGAAGCCATTAGTTCTGAGCCACAAACCGGATTACTTATGCCTGGAACAATCCAGGGCGAAGGTAAGCTTGCAGGTGTTCCTTCACTATTTATCCGCTTATCCAGCTGCAATCTTCGTTGCATATGGCAAATGGAGGATGGTAGTTTTTGTCGTTGCGATACAACTTACGCCTCTTTTCATCCAGATAAAACCACCGAGTTTAGTCCAGATGAAATCATTCAGTGGTTAAAACATAATATTGGAAGAATACGGCATATAGTTATAACTGGTGGTGAGCCTCTATTACAGAAAAAGGCTTTAGCTACACTTTGTCGTAAAATTAAAGAAGAGTTACAAGTACATGTCACTTTGGAAACCAATGGCACCTTGTTTGACGCTGAGGTGGCTAACTGGGTGGATTTATTTAGCATTTCACCTAAATTGAGGAATTCGGAACCTAATCCGAAAAAGCTGGCTGCTTATGATCTTAAAGAGGCTGGTCCATTTAAGTTCCATGCTCAACGCCGATTAAATCTGGAAGTATTACAATCATATATTAATATTTGTAACGAAAGTGCGAAGGAAGTACAATTAAAATTTGTAGTTGGTAAAAAGGAAGATTACACCGAAATCAAAGCAGAATATCTGGACAAACTAAGCCATTATAATTCCAACGATATTTTACTAATGCCTTTGGGAGCAACTCAGGAAGAAATTGCCAAATCGGCTCCTATGGTTTTGGAAATGTCAATTGCCAATGGATGGCGTTATAGTCCACGTGTTCATATCGATTTGTTTGGATCGAAGCAAGGCGTTTAATCTTTAATTACTAGTCTTATATAAATCATCAAAGCTTCAAAACCCACACCTTAATTAAACATTAACAATTCACCAATCATGGCGAGCGAAGATCGATTTCTGGGCAAACAAGTTAAATACCCTCAGCATTATGCCCCTGAAATGTTGGTGGCAGTGCCGCGTTATTTAAATCGTGAACAATACGAGCTAAAGGAAAAGGCCTTACCTTTTGTAGGGGTTGATGTATGGCACGCCTATGAATTAAGTTTCTTAACTGAAAAAGGCCTTCCGGTAACAGGAGTACTTAAGTTGGTATATCCATCAGATAATCCTTCCTTAGTCGAAAGTAAATCCTTAAAACTTTATTTAAATTCCTTCAACATGGATCGTTTTGGAACGACAAAACAGGAAGGCATAAAAATAGTACTAAATAATATTCAATCCGATCTCAATCAATTACTAGAAACCAATGTTGAACTTAGTTTTCATCAGGAAGAAAGCAATAATTGTTGTTACGACTTTGATGATTACAAGGTATTGGAAAATATGCCTGAGGCGGAATCTACATCCTTTGATCAATATACTGAAGATCCGGAATTACTTAGTTCTTCAGGTGTATCGGGTATAAAGGTAGCTACACACCTTCTTCGTAGCAACTGCAAAATTACACATCAACCTGATTGGGGAAGTGCGTACATTTATCTACGAAGCCATAACTCGCCCGATAAAACCAGTCTGCTTAAATACCTGGTTAGCATACGTAATGAAAACCATTTCCACGAAGAGATTTGTGAGATGATTTACAAAAGACTTTGGGATAAATTTAATCCCGAAGAACTTATGGTATCATGTATCTACACCCGTCGTGGTGGTATAGATATTTGCCCGGTTCGTTCAAGCCACAAGCATTTATTACCTAAACATCTGTCAAACTCTAAACTTTTATCGCATAAATTACTTCGACAATAGTTTATCCACCAAAGTTAATCCTGTTAAATGTACGTTGAAGTTCACGGTCATTGGGATTTAACTCAATTGCTTTTGTATAGTACCTTATCGCTTTTTTCATATTACGCGAACCAAACTCATAATAATTCCCTAAAACGGAATATGCTGTTGACCAGGAAACTTTTGCTTCGGGATATTGCTCCAAATCGTATTGCTCTGAAATTGAATCAGACAGATTAATGGATTTCGTAATTTCATTGTTACTCATATAACTAATCATTAACCTGGAGCTCAACATCAAGTAATTTGAATGTTTAATAACAAAAACAAAGAATTCTATTGTGATTTTTAGGCCTTTCTCGGACCTAGTTCAATGACTTCCATATCTTTAATTTGATCACCATCAATACTAAATCGTAAGGCAGTGCGTACTGCATGAAAACCGGATAAACCGGAAGCTCCGGGATTTAAATGCAGTAAGTTTAGCTTTTTATCAAACATAACTTTTAGAATATGTGAATGACCACTAATGAACAAATTGGGTTTCTTTTTTAGAATTTCCTTTTTAACCCTTGCATCATAACGATCTGGATATCCTCCAATGTGAATCATAAAAACATTAACCTCTTCACATAAAAATTCCAACTTCTCGTTTAATTCCTGCCTAATAATTGTTCCATCAATATTACCAAACACAGCTCTGGTAGGTTTAAAGCCGCGCATTTCTTCCAGCACTTTTATATCGCCTAAATCTCCTGCATGCCATATTTCATCCACATCTTTAAACAGTTCTTTAAAGCGAGGGTCTAAGTAAGAATGGGTATCTGATAATAATCCTATTCTGGTCATGACTGTTTAAATAGATAATAAAGTTTGCTCAAAAATATCTTAAATTTCATAAATTTAATGCGCACCAACAGTAATTATATGCCCAATCAATTTTTTAATCGAGATATAAGTTGGCTATCGTTTAACCATCGCGTCCTCGAAGAAGCTAAAGATGAAAAACTTCCCTTGTTCGAGCGTTTGAAATTTATGGCAATCTACTCCAATAACCTCGATGAGTTTTACAAAGTGAGGGTTGCTGAATACCGTAATGCAACTGTTGATCCCAAGAGTTTTCCGGATATTCCGGATGCGGAAAAGATGTTGGAAAAGATAAATTCAACTGTGGGGAAACATTGGGTTGAATTTAGCCGAATCTGGAAAGAGGCAATCCTGCCACAAATGCATTTGAATGGAATAATATTGCATTACAAAGGCTACCCAAGCTATCCGAGCCATTTAAAATATATTCAAAATTATTTCGATAATGAACTAACTCCATATGTCCAGCCAGTCTTGCTCAATAAAGGGGCGCGAAGTTTTATGCGCGATAACAGACTTTATCTGGCCATTAAACTATTCAGAAAGAATAAAAAAGAAGCTGCCAAAAAAGGCAGAAAAGCCAGATATGCACTGATCAAGCTTCCTACGAATGATGCCCCTCGTTTTATTGAACTTCCTAAAGTGGACGACCAACAACATATTGTATTTCTCGATGACATTATACGGTTTAATCTTCAGGAATTATTTCCAGGTTTTGATATTGAAGGAAGCTGGGGGGTGAAACTTGCAAGGGATGCTGATCTTGGAATTGAAGATGAAGTTGGAATTGACATCGTTGAACGAATTAAAGAAAACCTGGCCAAAAGGAAAATTGGTAAACCTGCAGGTTTCTTGCATGATCGCCACATCCCTGAAGACCTATTGCGTTACTTACAGGAAATGTTTGGCATTAATAATAACGAATTGGTTCCAACCGGCACCTATTTAAATTCACATGATTTCTTTGGATTTCCTACGCATCACGCACCACATTTGGTATGGAAAGCTCCTACTCCAATTCAACCTTTCGAAATAGAGCAAACAGGATCGATGTTTGAGGCAATTAAAAGAAAGGAACGCATCTTACATTACCCCTACCATTCTTTTAAGTATGTGATTCAGTTTTTGAACGAAGCTGCCACTGATCCTAAAGTAGAAGAAATTAAATTAACACAATATAGGGTAGCCAACAACTCAGAAGTTGTAAGTGCCTTAATTGCTGCAGCTCATAACAAAAAGAAGGTCACCGTATTTGTTGAAGTACAGGCGCGTTTTGATGAAGAAAACAACCTTTATTTTGCTCATCAGATGGAGCAAGCGGGAATTAAAATAATATATAGTATTCCTGGCCTAAAGGTTCATGCCAAAATGGCTTTAGTTATACGCCGAAGTAACGGGGTTCGAAAAAGATCATTCGCCTATTTAAGCACCGGTAATTTCAATGAAAAAACGGCCCGCTTGTATTCCGATCACGGTTTTTTCACTTGTAATGATGCTTATCTAGATGATATGGAGAACTTATTTAAGTATCTCCAAGATCAAGGCCCCAAACCAAAAATGAATAAACTTCTGGTCACTCAAATCAATCTTCGTAAAAGTATTATGGAGAAGATTAACCGGGAAATAGAAATATCTAAGTCCGGAAAGGAAGGGTACATTCTTTTAAAAATGAATGGTATTCAAAATAAAAATCTGATTAGTAAATTATATGAGGCAAGCGAAGCTGGTGTAAAAATTGATTTAATCGTTCGAGGTATATGTTGTCTGGTTCCGGATCAGCCATTCAGTAAAAACATTCGTGCTTTGCGATTGGTGGATAGTTTTCTTGAACATCCACGAATTTGGGTATTCGGCAATAACGGGCAAAAGGAAATGTTCCTTTCTTCTGCCGATTGGTTAAATCGAAACATAAATAGACGTATAGAAACTGCCTTTCCGATTGAACATCCGGAATTAAAGGATGAAATATTGAATATATTGGAGATGCAGTTAAATGATAATGTTAAGGTAAGAAGAATCGACGCCAAGCTTAACAATGTACTTGAGGTAACGAATAGACCACCTCTGAGGGCACAAGTAAGCATATACGATTACCTGCATGAGTTAGATGAGAAGATTAGAAACAAACACAAACATCAGGCGGCAAAATAATAAGTATTGAATATGAAGACACTAGTTGTAATAAGACATGCCAAAACTGAGCAATTAAATTATGGCAGCACAAAAACGGACTATCAACGAGAATTAAAGCCACGAGGTTTTAAAGATTGTCAAATCATAGCCAATCAACTTTCAAACTTAAGAATTAAACCTGATTTAGTCCTTTCAAGTTCGGCTAAACGTGCCAAACAAACTGCGCAACTGTTATCTGAACACCTGAATTACGATAGGGAATCAATCGAGTATCAACGGTTTATTTATGATGGATATACCACATCAGAATTTATTGATTGGCTTTCGAAATATGGGAAAGATCACGATACACTCTTTGTTGTAGGTCACAATCCTGAAATAGCAATGCTTGCCATTAATCTTACCAATGATGATCTTTTTCATTTTCCAACCTGTGCCACAGCCGTCATCAACTTTGAAGTTGATAATTGGAAAAATATTGCAGCGCGAGAAGGCAAAGTCAAAAATTTTATCTATCCCAGTTTATTAAAATGATGTTTAGCTTCAGTAATTAGTTTAATAATGTTTTAACTGATGAGTCAGTCCATTCAGGCAAAATCTATATTGGGTAAGCTAAAGCAGGTTGATACCTGGTTTGGCACGACCTACTCCATGAACCTTTATAGAGGCTGCTCACATGCATGTATCTACTGCGATTCCAGAAGTTCATGCTATCAAATTGCTGATTTTGACAATATCCGGATTAAGGGCAATGCAATAGATTTACTTCATAAAGAATTACGATCGAAGCGCGAACGAGCAACAATAGGACTTGGCAGTATGAACGATTGTTATATGCCTATTGAGAAAAAGCAAGGACTAACCCGAAAAGCTCTTCAAATAATTGCTCACCATAAATTTCCGATTCACATTATTACTAAAGGTACTTTGGTAACTCGTGATATAGACTTAATTAAAGAAATCACTAAAGTTTATGCCGCGGTAAGTATTACTATTACTACTGCAAATGATGAGCTTGCCTCTAAAATTGAACCGAATGCACCAAGCTCATCTGAACGATTTAATGCTCTGCTTCAGTTACGAAAAGCTGGGATTTATGCCGGCATCACACTTATGCCAATTCTCCCTTTTATCAACGATACCCTTGAAAACATAACAGAACTCGTTAAACAAGCAGCTAAGTATAAAGCGGCATATATTATTGCATCGATGGGTATGACTATTCGGGAGGGACAGCGAGAATATTTTTATCAACAACTGGACAAAACATTTCCGGGGATGAAAGAAAAGTACATCAGGCAATTTGGCGATCATTATAATTGCTCCTCTCCAGTGGCAAAAAATCTGTGGATTGTATTTCAGGAAGAATGTCAAAAATATAAGATCCCGATTAAGATGGATTTCTATAACAAAACCTCCGATGAACAATTAAAGTTATTTTAGAATATTCCTTATTTGTATTTTGTCTAAATAAAAATAATATCTATATTTGCCTATGCAATTATTAAAACACATTTGATTTTGTCATAGCGATAAAAATGCCTGCTTAACAGCGGGCATTTTTTATTTACCCAGTTGAAGTTTATAACACTTAAATAAAATCCCAGAATAAAGCTTAAGAAGTAAGTAATAATCTTCATTCAATATCTTAGGTGCATCAATTGGTAAATAGCTAAATATTACCCCTTCTTCCTTTAATCAAAGGCTTTAAGTAGATACTTATTAAATATTTGTTCATTCTTATTGAATTTTTATTGAACACAATTAAAACATCAGTGTTTACCTCTTGAAGCAAATGGCTCATGACCTTTGCAATTATATAACTCATAAAACAGAATACGATGAAGGATATAAGAGTTAAAACCAAAAGCTATACTAAACATCGATCACATAAACATGTCAAACGTTCAGATAATCAATCTACTTTCGATTATTTAAAAGAGTATGTGAAAGAAAAATTTGAAACGCGTTTCCCTCATAAAGACTTTCTTACCACTTGGATTGAATACTGTCATCTCGAAGATTTCAAAATATCAGATAATGTGGAGTCTGTCGGAGGCATCTCTGAGGAAGCTCATTACATTATGAGGCTAATCACAGAGTATCATTTAACACAGGCTTTTAAAGCCATGAAAATTGATATGAACGACCCCAATGTAGGTGGAAGCAAAGGTACACCATACCGAATGTCAAAAATGTATTGTGGCGATAATTTGGAGGATGATACTGAGTTGTTATCTGGAAGGTGGTCCAACCGTCCTCATATGGCCAGTTTTCCAAATGAACAGCAGCAGAACTTCCCTATAACAAAACGAGTAGATATTGTTTCTGTTTGTTCGCATCACATTGCGCCATTTAGCACTCTATTTAGAGAAAATGCCTATGCCATTATTAGTTATATCCCGGATAAGAATGTTTTGGGCATATCTAAACTTCAACGTATTGTTGACTGGGTATCTCGCAGGGGTCATCTTCAGGAGAATCTTACCCAGATGATTTATAATGAAGTAAGCACTGCCGCCAATACTAAATCCGTTTATGTGAAACTTCATGGCCTGGTTCACACTTGTGAATCTTTGCGTGGAACGCAAAGTAATGAAGGATCATTTAGTTCAGAATATTATGGAGGTGATTTCGAAAACTACCACCTGCGTCAAGAAATTAATCAAACAGCCTAAAAAAAGTATATCATGATAATTCGAAAAAAATTCAAATTTGAAGGAGCTCATATTGTTAGAGACTGCTCAAGTGAACGCTGTAAAAAATCAATACATGGCCACAGTTATGTTGTTGAAGTATTCTTAAGTTCAAACCGACTTGATAATGGACAAATGATCTACGACTTTGGACTTACCAAGGGTACAATCAAGGACATTATTGATAGCTTTGATCATGCTTATGCCATGTGGAGCAATGAAAGTGACGAATTCAAAACCTTTATTAAATCCAACAGTGATCGTTATGTAGAAATGCCTGTATCGCCATCTGCTGAATGTTTTGCTTTGACTATCTTATTTATGATAGACAAGCTATTAAAAGCCACAGAATATAATAATGGTGAAGGATCTGTTAAGGTTAGTTCAGTTAGAGTGCATGAAACAGAAACAGGCTACGCCGAAGCTTTTCAGGAAGACTTAAGTTGGTTCAAATTTGATTTATCATCAATTAAATTCAGCGAGGCTGTTAAAAACGAATGGAGCGACCCTGGCATGTATAATAAACTAATAGCATACCACAATGATGTGTTACCCGATAAACCTTTTGTGAATCCTAAGATTGAAACAGTTTATTCAAAACCACTGGATAAAGAACAGAAAGTAAGTGCAGAATTATAATAATAAGGGCCTCATCACTGAGGCCTTTTTAGTTTAAATCGAATCCGTAATATCCCCTGATCGAAACTTGTTGTACCAAGTTTAAATTGACCAACTTCTCTGGTATTTTTAACATGATCGCCAATACACAAGCACCGATCATAATCACCAATGCTTATAACTCACAATTGATTTCCTGATTCTTCGGGCAATCGATCCAAATTAAAATTAAATCCATCTATCGCCTCTTCACGACTTATGGTGGATTCAAGTACATCCAATTCCTGCGCAAGCACCTCATTAACTTTGGATTCAATCAATACCTCCTCTTCATGACTTAAGGCACGACTAAAATGATAATCACATTTTGATTTTTTACGTTCAAGGTGATTAGAAAAAGAGCGATCACAAGAAAACATTCTTACCATAGTTTGATTAAGAATGTGCTCAGCGGTATGCATCTCAGGGTTATACGATTTCATAAGCTGTTTTTTAGCTTATTACTCCGGAACCTATTAATTCATCTTTATCGTACCAGGCTGCAAACTGTCCTGCTGTAATTCCCCTTTGCGGCTGATCAAAAACCAGAAACATACCGGCCTCTCTATAGTGAAGAACTCCTTCTTGAAGGGGTTGACGATAACGAATTCTTAAACTCAAACGGCGCGATTCTCCAATTTTTATGGCTTGATCTTCACGAATCCAATGTATCTCATCTGAATCAACCTTAAGTACTTTCCTAAACAAGCCCGGGTGTTCTTTCCCCATCCCAGTATATACTTGGTTAAATTCTACATTTGTGCCAATTACAAATAAAGGTTCTGCAAACCCACCAATATTTAGTCCTTTACGCTGACCAATCGTATAAAAGTGTGCACCATTGTGTTCTCCAATCTTCGATCCATATTTAGGATGAAAAGCATACGGCTCACATAAACTCAATAAATCTTCATCCAAAGGTTCAGTCCCATTAGCTTTGGACCAATCCCGTACGAACAATTCACTGTGCTGATCGATATTAAAAACTCTTCCTTGTTTTGCTTCTAATTTTTGTTGAAGAAAAACAGGCAAATCAACTTTACCAACAAAACAAATACCTTGCGAATCTTTTTTGTGAGCAGTTACCAATTTAAGTTCATTGGCAATACGTCGCACTTCTGGCTTAATAATATCTCCAACCGGAAACATAGCTTTTTCCAATTGTTTCTGACTCAACTGACACAAGAAGTAACTCTGATCTTTATTGTCATCACTTCCGGCTAATAATCGATGTACTTCCTTACCATCAACCATTATAGTTTCCTTACGACAATAGTGACCTGTAGCTACATAATCAGCTCCTAACTCCAAAGCCTTATCTAGAAATACATCAAACTTAATTTCACGATTACAAAGCACATCCGGATTTGGTGTACGTCCTTTCTCATATTCAGCAAACATATAATCTACTACCCTCTTGCGATAATGATCGCTTAGGTCAACCATATGAAAGGGAATATCCAATTTCATAGCCACAGCCTGTGCATCGAATTTATCATCCAACCATGGACAATCGGCTTTAAGCACACCTGTAGTGTCATGCCAGTTCTTCATAAACAAGCCGATAACCTCATATCCTTGTTCCTTCAGTACATAAGCAGCTACACTTGAATCAACTCCACCTGACAATCCTATGACAACTTTCTTCTTTTGCATCAATCAATTTATAAAAGCAATTAGCGCACAAAAATACAGTTTTTTTATTGAGATAGAATACCCTGATGCCAGAATGAAAACCTGTATGATAATAAACGTAAAATGGTACTAATAACTGTAATAAATTGACAAAAAAAGAGAGAAGCACTTAACAGTACTTCTCTACATTCATCTAACCCTAACTCAAAATCCAAATCTATGAAATAAATTCTTTGATTATGAAACAAGGTAATATCATTTTGGTTCATTTTGTCCTTAAAAAAAGAGAGGAATGCCCGACATTTCGAACATTCCTTCTTCAACCTAACCTTAACCCTAACTTATGAAGAAAGCTTCATAACTCTTTATACTGTTTTGACTTAAAAAAGTTCATTTATTTCCAACAGAAATCAATACTTTAATCTTTTTTAACTCAAATATGTAATTCTACCTAATCTGTTAAAATAAACAATCATTTATATGTGATTGTTTACACATTTTAACATTTGATACAAATATGAGACTTTTTTTTTAAAAAGGAAACTTTTTTAAAAATTCTTCCAAGCTTATCACTTTAGCATAGCTTTTTAAGGTAGCTAAAGTAGATGCGTGTACTAATTTTGCTGGTATCTTTTCATCTGCAAATTCAAGATCACGCGTGGCACAAGCATCTCCAATTACGGCGACTTTATAACCTAAATCATAGGCGCCTCGCGTGGCTCCTTCAACACACATATGTGTTTGCATTCCAACAATGACAACATTGCTCACTCCTATCTTCTTAAGATATTCATTCAAATCTGTACCATTAAAGGAATTTACTTCCGATTTAGTAATAATCATTTCACCTTCCTCAGGAGCTACTAATTTATTGATATCTCCACCTGGTCCAAATTGATGCTTAATATGAATAACCGGAGCCTTCTTGTCTCGAAAAAATTTCAAGGCTTCATTAGCCTTCTTAGCAGCTAAATCAGGCTCTACCAATTCTACCTTACCACCAGGAAAATAAAAATCCTGAATATCGATTAACAGTAATGCTGTTTTTGAAGTATCAGATTGAGCAGTAACCAGAAATGAACTAAAGATTAAAAAAATTGAAATAAAGGATTTAAACATGTTTTTTATTTGTAAGATAACAAAAAAGGCATCCAAACGGATGCCTTTAAAATAAAATATCTTGTGAAACTTATTTCAAACCCAATTTCTTTTTAATGTCTTTCGTTAAAGCATCTTTGTGAATCATGATAGACATTGTCTTATATTTCACAAATGCTTCTGAAGCGTAAAAATATCCATCGTATTTATTACCAGTATTCCAGGAATTTTTCACCTTGTAATACTTGTTTCCCTTCTGATCTTTTGAAATACCTGTAATTTGCATTCCATGATCATCAGTTGTTTGATAATTATCATAGGCTTCCTGACGTAATTCAGGCGTAATATTTTTCTCTGTTACAGGCCCTTCAAAACTATAAAGACTCTTATTTCTTTCTGCCGGAGTCATAGCTTCCCATTTCGACTGTTCTGAGTCAGCCATTTCTTTAACATTACTTTCAGGAACTATGGCAACACCATTACGATAAGAAAAACCTTTTTCGCTTACATCAGCAGCCCAACCTACGGTGTAACCATTCTCAATTGAATTATCGAAAATGCTCATCAAATCCTCAAGGCTAACATTGTAAACTTCTCCCCATAACCAGTTATCCGGCACTTCAATAATAAAAGTTGAATTAACAGGATGATGTGTATAAGAAGTAACCTGAATATAGTCTTCAGGATTAATTCCAACTTGCTCAGTCATGTATGTCTGTGGAGTGTAGCTCTTACCTTCTACCTCAAAAGACTCAGGTATTTCTCCCAGATAGGCATCTAAAATACCGTTAAATCCAGTTTTCCATGCAGGAGACAGTTTCTTATTTTTATTCTTGATTACACCATCAACATATGCTTTAAGAACGGCATCCATTTCTCCATGTACATGACTCTCTTCACCATAATTTAAACCTGTGTAAACCTCTTCCGGAACCATACCGTATTTACCCATTACATACAAGGCATCATGAAATGCTCCACCTGGTCCGAAATTTAATGAACCGTGCAAGCGCACATATTTCTCAGCTTTATCGGCATAACAATGGCGAACCACAAACATTTCTGATAAATCGGCAGGATTCTTTCCCAAACGAATCATTTCTGATTCGAAAAAACCTAAAGCAGAGAAACTCCAACATGTTCCTGACCTATGCTGATCTTTAACACATGTAGCTTCCAAATCATATACCGATTCAAATTGATAACCCTCAGTTTTATCCTGTGCAATCATTGCAACAGAAAATAAAACTGCAACTAATGTCATTATTTTTCTCATTTTTTGTTGATTTTATATATCCAATTCTATGTGTACACTCTACAATCAAAACAGTTTCATTGTCTGATTTGAAAACAAACAAATTAATAGAATGAGATTAACTTCTCATATGATATAGTTCATGCTTTACACAATTCTGAACTATTCAAATATTGAAAGTTGATTAATAAGTTCTTGTCCCTTGTCAATCATATCACCAGTCTCGTTATCCGCCATTCTATTGATGGTAAATTTCGAAAGGGTACTATTTAGCAGTTTGATTTTTTCAGAATCAAGAGATGCTTTAAGCATAGATATTTTCTCGTAATCCTGTATACCCTCTTTAAGTCTTTCGAAGCGAATTGAACTTCTGCAACCTGGGTAAATCAGATTACCTGAACCTGCTGGCCCTGTTGATATTCGGCTATCTAATAATGGCTCAACTGTCCATTTATTGTACCCGTCATAATATATACCATCCAGGTTTTGAGCTGATGCGAACCATCCCAACCAACATGCATCCGAAGGCGAAGAGAATGTAAATAATCCAGGTCGCTCTAATTCGCACCCTACAAACAAGCTTGCCTCCGTATCTTTGCCTCTTTTTAATTCAATCATTGATTCCGCACTAATATATGAAGCTGAAAGTCCAAGATGCTGCACGTTGTCCAGTATATTGGGACGATACTTTTGGGTGATGAGGGTTATTTTTAGTTCAGGAATATAAGATTGCATCTCATTTATGAATTCCGAAAGATAAACCTGATCTTTATCCTTAATCACAACCCGTGTTTTGGCAAGCCACCCTTTTTCAGATAAAAAGGTTTTTAAAGCGTCAAGGTATGCATGAATTGCTGCGCTACGCTCAGTAGTTGCACTTTCTAAGGACAAAACATTTGTTTCATTTGTCTTAGTATCAAGATAAAGAACCTGTTTGTTTTCAGGTAAAATGGAGTACAAATTAATTTGTAAAACAATACCTTGACTGTACATAAATTTAACCCATTGCTCAAGAATATCGAAATTAAAACTCCATCTACCGTTTTCTTTGTACCACTTAACCATCGATGTGGGGACATCAAAAGTCCATTCATCTTCAATACCCTGATGAAGCGAACAGCTAATACTTTTTTGTCCGGCATTAGCCAACATTTGCATGTAGGGCTTCATTATTTCGAAATGCTTATCACACCAAGGCTTTACATCGTGCCACAATGCAATAGACAAAGGATCTTGTTTCATATTTAAATGAAAACTTCTCTCATCAATATTTGTTAATTCGCGATCCACTACATCTATCGTGAACCTTAATTCCTGAGGTGAATTTTTCTTAGAATAAATAATTAAAGAAGAAGAATAAGTACCAGGTTTAGTGGATGAAGGAATATTAAGAGTTAACCAAATTGGTCTCACGGTTTGAGCATCCATATCCAAAGAGGGCAATTCATCCAGGGGATCAGCAACTAATTGAATAGTTGAACTTGACTTTTCTCTAGCTCCACAACCGTTTCCATATTCATCGGAAAGCACATATCTTACAAATCGCGCTTTGAAATTTTCTAAATCAATGGTATCATTATTTCTATTAACAAACGGTTTCCAAACACATTCAACTTGTTTTATATCGTTAACTGCCCATAATACAGCCTGAGCATTAAGGCATTCTCCTTTCCAGGCTATAAATCGTTTATCCTTAGTAACAATTTCCATTGGCACCGTATGCTTGGCATAGCGAATGTTTTTTGAAGCAAACGAAGCATGAAGTCCTTTCCCCGTTTTTGCCCATAGAGGGTCAACAGCATACGTTTCAACAATTGGTTCGGAATAAGTTTGAACCTCCAGATCAGGACGTTGATTGTAACACGAAGGGAGTAGTAAAAGAAGAATAAATACGGATAATATAATTTGTCTCATTGTGCAGGTTTATTCAATCAATATCGCAAATATACTATTTTGGCATTCACATTTAAACTGTTTTATTTTCTCTTAGAATCAAGTCACGAACAATATTCCGTTTAACCTTACCACTTTCAGTTCTTGGAAAACAGTTTAAGTAAAAAGCTTTTTTAGGTATTTGGTATTTTTTCAGATTTTTAAAATCGCATTCATTAATTGAAATTTTCGATGAGTTCTCAAAAACTATAACAAGCATTTGCCCCCACTTTTTATCCGGAACGCTTGAAATAACAAAGGGATCTTTCATTTGTTCTTCAAGGATTCGCTCCACTTCCTCAGGAAAAACTTTAATACCTCCAGTATTTATCACATTATCGTATCGGCCTTTGAATATGAATTTATTGTCGGACACCAATTCAACAATATCATTTGTTTGAATTTTCTCTTGATTAATGTCTGATTTTTCGACATACAAACATGACCTGTTATCAATTCCAATTTTCACATCTTTCAACAACTCAAAAACTTGTTTCGTTTCAGATGATATTCGACCTAAAGCAATATGAGAAACGGTTTCAGTCATCCCATACGTCTCCCAGGCATTACTTCCCAGATTGCTTAATTTATTGTGCATTTCCTTACCGACAGCAGCTCCACCGATGATTAGCTTGTCAATTAAATTAAACTTATCCTTCGATTCTTTAATGGATGACCAAACCTGAGTTGGTACAAGTGCAGTAAATTTTATTTCTTCATTTAAGTGCTGCAAAGGATTGGAATCAATACCAAAACATAGCAAATTAAGTTGCCCCACCATTGCACGCACAATCATCATTTTACCTGCAATATAATTGGCAGATAGGGCAAGCAGAGCTTTATCGTTTTTTTGAAGATTAAAAAATGAAAGCGTTCGACTGGCTGAGGCAATCATTGCATCTTTCGCAACCAAAATGCGTTTTGGCTGCCCAGTGCTGCCTGATGTTAATAATTCTATATTATTGGAATCATCAAACCATTCTCTTAAAAAAACACCAATAGCTCTCTCCCATTCAAACTCACTATTTTCAACCCTCTTACATAGATCATGTAGTTCATCCAGTCCAATAAATTTCTGATTATTGTAGGTAAGAGTAGTGTATGATTTATAGCTCTTTGATGATTCCATTACTCATTGATATTAAATGGGTTCTCCCACTCTAAGTGTGGATCATAAAACAACTGATCACCTTTGAGATACAGAGGCGAATTAACATTATTGCTAAACACCTGTCCGGTTCCTAAACCTTGGGGTAAAGATGATTGTAATCCATATGTCCACTGAGCAATGGCATTTAAACCAATATTTCCTTCAAGAGCCGATGTTATCCACCAATCAATTTGCCGTTCTTTGGCCAAAGAGATCCAATCTTCAGAGGATTTAAAGCCTCCCGTTAAACTTGGTTTAAGAATAATATATTGCGGCAGAATTGTGCTTAGCATCTCAGCTCGCTTTCTTGAGCCATTGATACCAATTAGTTCTTCGTCTAAAGCAATTGGTAAAGGTGTTTTTTCACAAAGATCGGCCATATCCCTCCATTGCCCTGCCTTAATCGGTTGTTCAATACTATGTAAATCATACTTTGATAACAGATCCAACTTATTTAGTGCTTCCTCAGTTTCGAAAGCTCCATTCGCATCAACTCGTAATTCCAATTCATCTTTCGAGAATCGCTGTCTTATATTTTTCAGAACACTTAGCTCATCGTCAAAACCAATTGATCCGATTTTCATCTTCAAACAGGTAAAACCTTGGTTCAGTTTCGACTCTATCTGCTTATTCATAAAGTCTAAATCACCCATCCAAATTAATCCATTAATTGAAATACTGTCCATACCCTGTGTAAAATCTGATGGAAATAAAATATGACTCGCCGAATTTATCATGTCTTTTAAAGCCATTTCAATTCCAAATCGAACTGCGGGTTGTCTCTCAAAACGTGAATGGTAATCTTTTACAACATTATCAATATTTGAACATACATCATTTAAGGTCAAATCCATCTTATCCACATCGTCCAGACTTAAGTTAGGGATAATCGAGATTTCACCTATTCCAATATTTCCCTGAACATTCTCAATTCGGAGATACCAGGAAGGTTTTTCAGTTAAAACTCCTCTGGAAGTACCTCCAGGAATATTGAATATTAGATTGTGTTTTTTAAAAGTCGCTTTAAGCATAATGACCGATTAGTAAACCTGCCCCGTATAATACAACAAGTATTAAGTTTGATAAAGCGAGCTTTTTAAGTTGAGGATCAAAATCCTTTGAATCATTCGCTTTCGCTATTGCATTCAAATGTTTGAATAGAATAGGAAGAATTGCCAGAAAGACCAACCTTGACCACTGACCTTCAGAAACTACAACATAAACCACCAAAGAAAGAATCGCTAATATAATGAGACTAAAATGATAGACTTTGGCCTTTTCTAATCCTAACTTAACAACCAATGTTTCTTTACCCGCTTCTTTATCGCTAATAATATCTCGCATGTTATTAACATTTAAAACTCCTGCACTTATATAACCGATACTTAAAGAAGGTAATAAAATCAAGTAGGTCCATTCCCCACCATATAACAAGTAGGCTCCACTAACTCCTGCCAAACCAAAAAATAAAAGAACATATAAATCACCCAAGCCTTTATAGCCATAAGGATTACGCCCCATAGTATATCTTAAAGCAGCTACTATAGCTCCAATGCCTAACAATAAGAAAAGAACAAACTTAAGTGTCAAGAATGAACCAAAAGCCAAATAGATAAGCGCTATACCTGAAACAAGGGATAAGGCAATAAAAATAAATATAGCCATCTTCATTTGTTTTAGACTAATTGCCCCACTTTGAACCATTCTTTGTGGACCTTGCCGTCCATCATGATCAGCACCATTAACGGTATCACCATAATCATTAGCCAGATTAGAAAGAATCTGTAAAAACAAGGTAGTTAAAATAGCCAGTGAAAATATCTCCCACTTAAAACTTCCTTGTTCCACAGCAAGAAAACTACCCATCAGAATTGAAGAAAATGCCAGAGGCAAGGTTCTAAGTCGAAAAGCCGTAAGCCAGACTTTTATTTTAGACATAAACATTCATTTTGAACAAAAATACATATTTGTCTTAATTTTTAATCAACACACATGAATAAGCACCCAATTGCTTAGCCGAAAAAGCTGAATTAATTAATATATTTGTTGCCCAAATCATACTACATGCATATCACTAAGCAAGCTGCTTTAAAGACTTACAATACATTTGGACTGGATATTAAGGCATCCGAGTTATCAATATGTTCCGATGTAGAAAGTTTAGTTAGTACCATTGATCATTTAATTTATAATCCTCAACCACATTTAGTACTGGGCGGTGGAAGTAATCTATTATTTTCGTCTGATTATGAAGGTTTAATCATTCATCCTACCATAGGAGGAATTGAGGTGATTAATGAAGATGCGCAAAATGTTTGGATTGAAGTTGGAGCAGGTGTTGAATGGGACCAGCTGGTTGAGCACTGTGTGAATAATAATTGGTTTGGCATTGAAAACCTGTCATACATTCCAGGGAATGTTGGCGCATCACCTGTTCAGAATATTGGTGCTTACGGTGTAGAAGTTAAGGATTGCATTGAAAGTGTTAAAGGTATATATTTAAGCGATTCCAAACCCTTTTCTTTAAATAATTCAGATTGTCATTTTGAATATAGAAATAGCATCTTCAAGAAAGAACTAAAGAATAAAACGGTAATTGTATCTGTTGTATTTAAATTACAGAAGAGTGGTGAATTAAATCTTTCGTATGGCCCGGTAAAAGCTGAGTTTGATAAGAAAAATGACGCAAGTATTATGGCTTTGCGAAATACCATTATCGAAATTCGAAAAAGTAAACTTCCGGAACCTGAAGAATATGGTAATGCTGGATCATTCTTTAAAAATCCAATTATTGACAAGGCTACCTTTGATGCTTTAATTGATAAAAATCCCTCTATTCCAAGCTATAAACTAAATTCTGATTCGTTCAAGATTCCTGCAGGCTGGTTGATTGATCAAGCTGGTTGGAAAGGCAAATCCATTGGTGGTGCTGCTGTACATAAGGATCAAGCGCTTGTACTAATAAATAAAGGCAATGCTTTGCCTTCTGATATTATTCAATTATCAAACAACATTATTGAAAATATTGGAGAGAAGTATAATATTAAGCTCGAACCTGAAGTTAATATCATATAAATAGAATACAATCATCATTTCATAGCCTTTAGAGATTGTCATTAGCAAGACATTTTCATAAATTAGCCATGTAAACAAGTACTAAAATGCCCATTAAGCAACGCAATAAAAGAAAAAATAGTAATAAACTATTGGTTTTACTATCCATCGTATTACTAATGATAGTGGCTGTATCCCTAATTGGACAAAAATATTACAATTGGATACTTGACAGTAATGTTAAACTCAATAACGCACAAACCACATCTTTATATATTCCGAGTAACTCATCTTTTAATAATCTGCTCACCTCAATAAATGAACTTGGCATTCTTGAAAATGTTAAATCATTTAAGTGGGTAGCTGAAAAGAAAAAATTCTCAACTGTAAAACCCGGTCATTACCTTATAAAGGAAGGCATGTCCAATAATGATCTGGTCAATTTACTTCGTTCTGGCAATCAGACGCCCATTAAAGTAACCTTTAACAACATTAGAACAAAGGAAGAATTAAGTGGAATAATAAGCCATTATATCGAAGCGGATAGTATAAGTCTTTTGAATAGTCTGAATGACAAAAGCTTATTCAATGAGTTAAATGTGTCTTCGGAAACAATATTAACCTTGTTTCTACCTAACACCTATGAATTTTGGTGGAACACAGATGCTGAAGATTTTATCAGGCGAATGCAATCCGAATACAAAAGCTTTTGGAATGATAAAAGAGTAAAACAAGCTAAGCAAATCGGTTTAACGCCTAAAGAAGTTAGCATATTAGCTGCCATTGTTGATGAAGAAACAATTAAAGCTGATGAGAAACCAAAAGTGGCCGGATTATATTTAAATCGCCTAAAGAAAAGAATTCGACTTCAAGCTGATCCAACAGTTAAATATGCTTTGGGCGACTTTAGTATTCAACGTGTATTGAGTAAAGATTTGGAAATAGATTCACCATATAATACATATAAGTATGCCGGGCTTCCACCAGGACCGATACGCGTACCTTCTATTTCCGGAATTAATGCAGTTTTAAACAGAACCGAGCATGACTATTTATACATGTGTGCAAAAGAAGATTTTTCGGGATACCATAATTTTGCAAAAACATTACGACAACATAATCAGAATGCAGCGAAATTTCAACGGGCTTTAAATAAAAAGCGAATTTATCGCTAAATAACAGAGCATTATATAAATCGATGGCGCAATGGAAAAAATATTAATTAAAAAGGTGCGCGACTATATTACTTCCTCACCTTGTAAATCATTGAACCTATTCGACATTAGTAAGAACATAGGTGAATCGTATGCCGATATTATTAAAACCTATCCTTCCCCGAATAAACTCGCCAAAGATTTATTAGAACATGATTTAAAATCCTTAGAATCTTTATTGGCAAAGGAAGTTAATGAAGAAGATCCTGCAATTGAAAGCATTATTAATGTTAGTGTAGCTATATTTCATGAATTCGAGATCATTTCTCCAGAAAAACTGATTTTTCTAAAACAGCTCTTTCCATCAATCTACCAAAGACATATTGAATTAAAAATTGAACTAATCAGGCAACATTTTAATAACAATATTACAAGAGGAATTGCAAATGGTGAATATAAAAGCACGCTTAATCCAGATTCAGTCATTACTAAATATTGTGATCGAATTATTAAAATTCATTCTACAAATTCAATTGAATCTAAAAATTATTCCTTCGGTCATATTTTTAATATTATTTTTGAGGACTATATGGAGGAAGTTGCCACAGCCGATAACTGGAAGTATTTTCGTAGTAGAAAACAACTGGTTGAAACATTAAGCTTTGGCAAATAATTTTATCATTAACTAAAATATTTAAAATGAGATTTTCAACCTATTTTACCTTTTTTATTACCCTGATTGTTTTGGCTTCTTGTTCTTCGTTAAATAAAGGCACATCTAGTTTTGATGATAGTGACAGCCCCTATGTAAGTGAAAACACTAAACCAAAGGTTAAAGAACAACCAACTCCTAAAAAGGCCATAGTTGTTAAAGAAGAAAAAGTAAAAGTAGTAGACAATACAAATAAGGAAGTATTTAAATACTATGTTATAATTGGATCATTTAAGGTATTGGAGAACGCTAAAAACTATAAAACACAATTGATTGAAGAAGGTTTTACTCCTGTACTGTTGGAAAATGAAAATGGTTTATATCGAGTTTCTGTATCCGCTTACAACGATGAGCAGCCAGCTCGCGATAAAATCGGATCAATCCGAAGTAAATTCGAAAAATATAACGATGTATGGCTTTTAATCAGTAAAAAGTAAATCAAAAAATATTACACCAAAAGCTCCTTTTAAGGAGCTTTTTTTATTTATAGAAGTTTCTTTTTCCTATTTTTGCGCATTCTTTTACCGAAATAAATAAAAACAAGAATAAAATCAGAGTAAAGATGTATAAACCAGTTAATCTTTCGGACAAAATTTACTATGTAGGAGTAAACGACCGACGTACAGCTTTGTTTGAAAACATGTGGCCGCTTGAGCGTGGTGTATCATACAACTCGTATCTAATAGCTGATGAAAAAGTAGCAATAGTAGATACTGTTGAAGCCGGTCATTTTGAAAAGTGGATTGCTAAAGTCAGAGCTATTTTACAAGGACGACCTGTAGATTATTTGGTTGTTAACCACATGGAACCTGACCATTCTGGTGCTATTCGTATTTTAACCGAGCTTTATCCCGATATGGAAATTGTTGGCAACAAAAAAACACTGCCAATGATAGAAGGTTATTATGGTATTAGCTCAAATTTCAAACTGGTTAAAGAAGGTGATTCCATTGAATTGGGATCAAACAAGTTATCTTTCTATACAATACCGATGGTTCATTGGCCAGAATCAATGGTGTGCTTCGAAGAAAATAACAATATATTATTTTCATCAGACGCCTTTGGAAGTTTTGGAACACTTGATGGAGGTATATTTGATGATGAATTGGATTTTGAGCACTACGTGGATGAAATGCGTCGTTACTATTCCAATATTGTTGGTAAATATGGCAACCCTGTTCAAAAAGCACTTCAAAAACTTGGGGCATTGGACATAAAAATGATAGCACCATCACACGGGCCAGTCTATAGAGAGAATATATCACGCATGATTGACATGTATGATAAGTGGAGTAAATATGAGGCTGAAGAAGGAGTTGTTGTAGCCTATGCATCGATGTATGGAAATACAGAAGAAATGGCTGAAGTAACGGCTAGAGCGATTTCTGAAAATGGAATAAAAAATGTTCGTGTTTACGATGTAAGTAAGACACATCCTTCACACATAATTTCTGATGTATTTAAATTCAAAGGAATTATTCTAGGCAGTCCAACTTATAGTAATGAGTTACATCCTAACATGGAAGCCCTCGCCATGAAACTTCAACACATGGGCGTAACTAACCATTATTATGGTGTTTTAGGTTCATTTACCTGGGCAGGAGCATCGGTTAAAAAACTTAATGAAGTTGGAGAAAATCTAAAATGGGAATCTGTAGCCGATGCTGTTGAGGAGAAACATGCACTAAAGGAAGATAAGTATGAAGCTTGCTGGCAATTAGGAGTTGCAATGGCTGAAAAACTTAAATCGGAGCGATAGCAAAAAATTATTCAATAATATTTAGCACTCAATTTTGAGTGCTTTTTTTTGCTTCAATTCTTTGATCATCGAATATCCTTCTTAAAAATTACTAATTTAGCTTTTCAATTAAGAATTATAGATTTGGACGATAATAAAACGCTTACCTGGTATGCATTGTATACCAAATCCAGAGCAGAGAAGAAAGTTTTGGATCAATTAACTAAAATGGGTATTAAAGCCTATCTCCCATTAAAAAAAGTGCTTCGTCAATGGAGTGATCGAAAAAAATGGGTTGAAATGCCTGTCATAAGTTCATATATCTTTATTAATATTCCGGAAGAAGATTATAAAAAGGTATTTGAAGTCAATGGTGTTGTAGCGTATGTTTCGTACAAAGGTAAAGCTTGTACAATTCCAAATGGTGACATTGAGGCAATGAGACGAACCATTGAGAATCAACTGGATTTTGATGTAGAAACGAACCAACTAAAAAAAGGCCAGACAATTACCGTAACTTCCGGCCCACTAAAAGGAGTTACTGGTGAGGTTCTTGAAGTGCAAGGAACTAAAAAACTTCATTTAAGCATAAGCAATATTGGTTATACTTTAGTAGTGGATTTGGCAGATGCTACATTTACGAAAGAATAAAAACCTATTATTCCCGTAAAATTCAACTATGAAAAAGGTTCTTGTTACAGGAGCAGCAGGTTTTATTGGGTTTCACCTCTGCAAATATTTAATTAAACTTGACTATGATGTTCATGGCATTGACTCATTAAATGAATATTACTCCAGTCAACTTAAATTAGATCGTTTAAATCAGATTATTGATACTGATAACTTCCAATTCAAGAATATAAACATCTGCGCTAAGGATGATTTAGATGAATTATTCAAGAAAGAACAGTTTGACATTGTAATAAATCTTGCAGCGCAAGCAGGAGTGCGATATAGTATTTCTGATCCCTATAAGTATTTGGACAGTAATCTAATTGGATTTGTGAATATCCTTGAAGCATGTCGTAATAATCCGATAGAACATTTAATATACGCTTCATCCAGTTCTGTTTATGGAAATTCTACGGAAATACCATTTAGTACAAAAAACAGAACCGATGAACCTGTTTCCTTATATGCGGCTACAAAAAAAGCCAATGAGTTATTAGCTCACAGTTATGCTCAGCTATATAATATTCCGATGACAGGATTAAGGTTTTTCACAGTTTATGGACCATATGGCAGACCAGACATGGCCTATTTTTCATTTACCAAACGGATACTTAACGGTGAAAGCATACAAGTATTTAACAATGGTATGCTGGAGAGAGACTTCACATATATAGATGACATTGTATTAGCAATTGAAAAGTTAATTGATCTGCCTTTTAATATAAACGGGGAAGACATTAAGCCTTATAGACTATTCAACATAGGAAGTAATGCACCGGTTAAGCTTATGGATTTTATCAAGATCCTTGAGGACCTGTTAGGAAGAAAGGCAAACATGGAACTTTTACCTATGCAAAAAGGGGATGTGTTTCGAACATATGCTGATGTTTCAGACCTGGAAGAAAGAATTAACTTTAAGCCTGACACTTCAATAAAAGAAGGATTGAAACACTTTGTAAGTTGGTATCTTAAATACTATAAGGTAAACGTTTGATTATCTTTAGCCAAAATAACATTACTAAATTCAGCTTTTGCTTCCCGATACAATGGATCAAGATCTTTATACCTGCTTGAAAAATGACCAATTAGTAATTTGCCCACATTAGCATCTCTTGCAATTACTCCTGCTTGTTTTGCAGTTGTATGCATCGAAGACTTGGCCAAATTCTTCAGTTCATGCAAAAAGGTAGCCTCATGATAAAGCAAATCAACTCCAGTGATATTTGGTATTAGCCTTCTGAAATATTTTGTGTCTGAACAAAAAGCGTAAGATTTTGGTCTTGGCACCGGAATTATTAACTCCTCTTCAGGCACAACTCTACCATTATCATCAGTAAACTGGCCTCCATTTTTTAAGGCCACTATTTCTCTGACTTCAAGATTATATTTAAAGATAGCTTCCTTGCGAACATTAGGCTCTTTGGCTTTTTCACTAAACAAGAAACCACAAGTTGGTACACGATGAGCTAATGGAAAAGACTCTACCTTTACCTTTTTATCTTCGTAAATGATTACTTTTTCATCATAACTAAGATCTTTATACTCGATATTGTAAGGTAAGTCCTGACAAAAATATTTGAGCTGTGGATTAAGTAATTCTTTTAAGTCAGCATGAGCATGAATAGTCAACTTTCTTGTTCGGCCAAGTAATCCAAAAGTTGAAATTAGGCCCATCAAGCCAAATACATGATCACCATGTAAATGCGAAAGAAAAATATGATTAATTTTCGAGAAGTTAACTTTATTTCTGCGCAACTGCATTTGTGTACCCTCCCCACAATCGATCAAAAAAAACCGCTCAGACACATTAAGTATCTGAGCGGTTGGATATCTATCTGATGTTGGTAATGCTGAATTACTTCCCAGAATTGTAAGCGAAAAACTCATTCGTTAATTCGATTCAATTGCTTTACGAATCATTTCAGTACCATCATCCAGTGAAGGGGCAATATTTAATACAGAGTCCAGTTGAGAAACAGAAATTAATCGCTCAACAGCTGGCTGTAATCCTGCCAAAACAAATGCCCCATCTGCATTTTTACATAAACGGTTAGCCACAAGAATAGCACTTAATCCAGATGAATCACAATAGGTGCATTTACTCAGGTCAAGCAAAAGATTCTTTTCGCCATTACCTGATAATAATACCAATTCCGATTTTAAGGTTGGAGCTACATGCGTATCCAACTTCTCTTTCAGAACCTGCACTAAAGTATATTCATCTAATTTGTCAATCTTGAAGTCCATTCCGTATTATTTTAACTTATTTTTTATCTTCTTTAGGTGATTTCTCATCAGCTTCTAATTGATCTTTCAACGCTGCCAATTCAGAAATATCTCCTAAAGTAGTTTTTTCTAAGTTATCATTCAACTTCTTCACACCTTTTTTGGTTGTTTTGGCTTGAGCTTTCTTAGCTGCTACCTCTTCACCTTTGGCTACATCTTCGAATACACGAGAGTGAGAAAGGATGATTCGCTTAGCGGCTTTATTAAACTCAATCACTTTGAAATCAAGCTTTTCATCAACTTTAGCCTGTGCTCCATCTTCTTTCACAAGGTGACGTGGAGTAGCAAATCCTTCAACACCATATTGCAATGCAATTACAGCACCTTTATCGAAAATATCGATAATTGTACCCTCATGCACTGAATCTACAGTAAAGATCGATTCGAATACATCCCATGGATTCTCTTCTAGTTGCTTGTGTCCTAAACTTAAACGACGATTTTCTTTGTCGATTTCAAGAACAACAACTTCGATATCTTCTCCGATTGCTGTAAATTCTGCAGGATGCTTAATTTTCTTAGTCCAAGAAAGATCTGAAATATGGATTAATCCATCAATTCCTTCTTCGATTTCAACGAACACACCAAAGTTTGTGAAGTTACGGACAGCAGCTTTATGTTTGCTACCAACTGCATACTTCTCTTCGATTTTCTCCCATGGATCAGCTTTCAATTGCTTAATACCAAGAGACATCTTACGCTCGTCGCGATCAAGAGTTAATACCATAGCTTCAACCTCGTCGCCAACTTTTAAGAAGTCTTGCGCACTACGTAGGTGTTGTGACCATGACATTTCAGAAACGTGGATCAAACCTTCAACACCAGCTGCGATTTCAACAAACGCACCATAGTCAGCCATAACAACCACTTTTCCTTTAACAATATCACCAACTTTCATCTCAGCATTCAATGAATCCCAAGGGTGAGCAGTTAATTGTTTCAATCCAAGAGCAATTCTCTTCTTCTCATCATCAAAGTCAAGAATTACAACATTTAATTTTTGATCCAACTGAACAATTTCTTCCGGATGAGAAACGCGTCCCCATGAAAGATCTGTAATGTGGATTAATCCGTCTACGCCACCAAGGTCGATAAATACACCATATGAAGTGATGTTTTTAACTGTTCCTTCAAGAACCTGTCCTTTTTCAAGCTTAGAAATAATATCTTTCTTCTGCTGCTCAAGTTCAGCTTCGATAAGCGCTTTGTGAGATACAACAACGTTCTTGAATTCAGGGTTAATTTTAACCACTTTAAATTCCATTGTTTTACCTACGTACATATCGTAATCGCGAATAGGCTTAACATCAATTTGAGAACCTGGCAAGAATGCCTCAATTCCAAATACGTCAACGATCATACCACCTTTAGTACGACACTTGATGTAACCTTTGATAACTTCATCGTTATCTAAAGCCTCGTTTACGCGATCCCAAGAACGTAATGCTCTTGCTTTCTTATGCGAAAGTACCAACTGACCTTTTTTGTCTTCTTGGCTTTCTACATAAACTTCAACTTTATCGCCAACTTTTAATTCAGGGTTGTAACGAAATTCGTTGCGACTAACAATACCATCAGATTTAAAACCGATATTGATAACAACTTCACGCTTAGTAAGAGTTATAACTTCTCCCTCAATAACTTCTTTTTCAGAAATTGTTGAAAGTGTTTCGTCATACATCTTAGCTAATTCTTCTTTTGAAGCACCTCCGCCGACAACGTCGCCTGCTTCATAACTATCCCAATCGAAATCATCGCTTGGTACTGTTGCTACTGGTTCAGCTGCAACTTGAGTTTCCTTTACTTCAGGAGTACCTTCGATAGGCTCCTGAACATTTTCTTTTTCTTCAGTCATTTTTGTTAAAATGTTAAAAAACTAGTAGTTAGACATTATATTGTAAAAATCGCTGCAAAATTAGTAACTTTTTTTGAGCTTAGAAAACTTTATTGGCTATAATAAAGAAAGATAGTTCATAATAATGGCTCATTAAAGATTCAAACTAATAGGAAACACCTAAGCTACTCTATATCAAAGCATCAACAAAACGCCTTTTAATTCGTAAGCATATAGAAATATGATAAATCACATTTTTAATTATTTTCTGCACTGATATAAACATTTAGTTTTATTTTTGACTACTTATTTACTGCCAAATCAAAACTCTAGTGTTTTAAAAATTATAACATGAAGATTTCAATTATAGGAACTGGTTATGTAGGTTTAGTTACAGGGACTTGTTTTGCTGACACAGGTATTAATGTATGCTGTGTTGACAATAATGCTGATAAAATTAGCCAACTCAGAAAGGGATTAATTCCAATTTATGAGCCAGGCTTAGATAGAATGGTACTTTCAAACGTTGAAAAGGAAAGGCTTCACTTTTCTACGAGTATTGCCGATAGCATGGAACACACCGAAGTTATTTTTATCGCTGTAGGAACCCCACCAGGCGAAGACGGCAGTGCCGATTTAAGTCATGTTCTAGATGTAGCCCGTGAAATTGGTCGACATATGAATCATCATATGGTTATTGTTACCAAAAGTACCGTTCCGATTGGCACGGCGCAAAAGGTAAAAGCGGCCATCAAAGATGAAATTGAAAAACGAGGATTAGAAATTGATTTTGATGTAGCATCAAATCCAGAATTCCTTAAAGAAGGAAATGCCATTGAAGATTTTCTTAAGCCAGACAGAATTGTAGTGGGTGTTGAGTCTGAAAAGGCAGAGAAAATAATGAGTCGTTTATATAAGCCATTTGTTCTTAATGGTCATCCAATTCTGTTTATGGATGTTCCTTCAGCTGAAATGACAAAATATGCGGCCAATGCCATGCTTGCGACAAAAATTAGCTTTATGAATGATATCGCTAATCTTTGTGAAATTGTAGGTGCGGATGTCACAAACGTCAGAAAAGGTATAGGATCGGATACACGAATTGGCAGTAAATTTATATATGCCGGAGCTGGATATGGTGGTTCATGTTTTCCAAAGGATGTAAAGGCTATTATTAAAACAGCCCAACAAAACAATTACAATTTAAGAATTCTGGAATCGGTTGAAGAGGTTAATGATGATCAAAAAAGGGTTGTTGTCAAAAAAGTAACTAAACACTTTGGTGATCTTAGAGGTAAAACTTTTGGAATGTGGGGATTATCTTTTAAGCCTCAAACAGACGATATGAGAGAAGCCCCTTCTGTTGTTATTATTGAAGCTATGCTTGAGGCGGGTGCCAAGGTAAAAGCATATGATCCGGTTGCTAAAGAAGAAGCTAAAAAAATAATTGGTGATAAAATTGAATACAGCAAGGATCAATATGATGCACTTATTGATGTAGATGCGTTAATTCTAATTACTGAATGGCCTGAATTTAGACTACCTAATTTTAAGGTTATGGAGAAGTTAATGAAAAACAAGATCATATTTGATGGAAGAAACATATATGATCCTACAGAAATGGAAGAAAACAATTACACCTATTACTCAATTGGTAGAAAATAAAAACTAAAATTAAACAAAAAGGTCTGGGTTAATGCTCAGACTTTTTATTTTATATTTGACCAATCATTAAATCAAGATTTTTGGCCGTAAGAAACTGAAAAAGTTAGCATGAAGAAGAGAGTATTAATAACAGGAGGAGCAGGTTTTATAGGATCTCACCTTTGCGAACGTTTATTAAAAGAAGGAAATGAAGTCATCTGTCTGGATAATTATTTTACCGGATCAAAAGACAATGTTGTCCACTTGTTAGACAATCCGTATTTTGAGCTCATTCGACATGACGTTACTCACCCCTACTTTATTGAAGTTGATGAAATTTACAATTTAGCTTGCCCGGCGTCTCCTGTCCATTACCAGTATAACTCTATAAAAACTATTAAAACATCGGTGATGGGTGCAATTAATATGTTGGGTTTAGCCAAACGTATTAAAGCTCGCATTCTTCAAGCTTCAACCAGCGAGGTATATGGCGACCCATTAATCCATCCACAACCTGAATCGTATTGGGGAAATGTAAATCCCATTGGTATTCGTTCGTGTTACGATGAGGGCAAACGTTGTGCTGAGAGCCTATTTGTGAATTACAATGAACAGAACAATGTGGATACCAAAATCATACGTATTTTTAACACTTATGGACCTCGCATGAACCCTGAGGATGGAAGAGTTGTTTCCAACTTTATTATGCAAGCTTTATTGGGCGAAGAAATTACAATATTCGGAAATGGCGAACAAACTCGCAGCTTTCAATATGTTGATGATTTAGTTGAGGGAATGATTAGAATGATGAAGTCAGGAAAAGAGTTTGCCGGACCAGTTAATATTGGAAATCCAAATGAATTTTCAATGTTGGAGTTAGCCCAAAAAGTTATTGAACTCACTAATTCAAAATCTAAATTAATTTTTCAGCCACTCCCAGCTGATGATCCAACTCAAAGGCAACCTGACATAAGTTTAGCTAAAAAAGAACTGGATAATTGGGAACCAAATGTCCAATTAAAAGAAGGTCTTTCTAAAACAATTGAATATTTCGACCAGTTGCTTAAAAATGGTTGGACAAGAAAATAGAATAATCAAAACTAGTCCCTAAAATATTGAATTATGAATAAGCGAAAAGGAATAATATTAGCCGGTGGATCTGGAACTCGTCTTTACCCGGTAACAAAAAGTATTTCCAAACAAATCATACCGGTATATGATAAACCGATGATTTATTATCCTTTATCAGTTTTAATGTTGGCAGGGATTAGGGAAATATTAATTATCAGTACGCCTCAGGATTTACATCTTTATCAGAATTTATTTGAAGATGGCTCAAGTCTTGGCTTAAAACTTAGTTATGCCGAACAGCCTTCTCCTGATGGCTTGGCTCAGGCTTTTATTATCGGAGAAGAATTTATTGGTGATAGTAATGTTGCACTAGTATTGGGAGATAACATTTATTACGGATACCAATTTAGTCAAACGTTAGCAGAAGCAGCTAAGGTAGAAGGTGAAGCAGTCGTATTTGGCTACTATGTAAATGACCCTGAACGATATGGAGTGGCTGAATTTGACAGCAATGGTAATGTTCTTTCATTAGAAGAGAAACCTGTTTCGCCAAAGTCGAATTATGCTGTTACTGGATTATATTTTTATCCTAATGATGTTGTTGGCAAAGCCAAAGGTTTAAAACCGTCAAAAAGAGGTGAGTTAGAAATAACAGATCTTAACTCATTATACCTTGATGAAAAAAGACTTCAATTAACAAAATTGGGAAGAGGAACTGCTTGGCTAGACACAGGTACACATGACAGTTTACTTCAAGCCAGTAACTTCATTGCCACTATTGAAAACAGGCAAGGCCTTAAAGTTTCTTGCATTGAGGAAATAGCATTTAAGCGTGGCTACATTAACAAAGAGCAATTATTAAAATTAGCAGAGCCTTTGAGTAAAAACGAATATGGGCAATATTTGATAAAAGTGGCTGAACACGAATTGTAATCTGACACAAGTATATATGTTTTTACTTGCGTATTATTATCTTTGCGCACCAATTATAATTAAATGCAAATAACAAAAACAAATATTCCAGGTTTACTAATTATTCAACCGGATGTTTTCGCCGATCCAAGAGGTTTCTTTCTGGAATCGTATAACGAGAAACGATATTTGGAAAATAATATTAGTTCAAATTTTATCCAGGATAATATTTCAGAATCTTGCTACGGAACATTAAGAGGTCTTCATTATCAATTAGCGCCTTATTCTCAAGCTAAATTGGTTCAAGTTATTCAGGGTACAGTTTTGGATGTAGCTGTTGACTTGCGCAAAAAGTCGCCAACCTATGGTCATCATTATGCCATAGAATTAACTGGCGAAAACAAAACTCAGTTTTATATTCCGCAAGGTTTTGCACATGGCTTTTCAGTTTTAAGTGAAACAGCTATTTTTATGTACAAGTGCGATAATTATTATAACCGAGAGGCTGAAAGAGGACTATCCTACAACGATCCTTCATTGGGAATTGATTGGAAATTGCCGAAAGATAAAATCATTACTTCATCCAAAGATGGAATCCTGCCAACCTTGAAAGAAGCTGAGCATAATTTTGTTTAAGAAATGAAAAGGATACTTGTTATAGGGTCTGAGGGGCAGTTAGGCAATGAAATTAAAATCATTGCCTCTAAAATTGATGATATTGAGTTCAAGTTTACGACAATCGAAGAATTGGATATTACCAATAACTCCTTACTTGAACAAACCATAAAATCGCAGGATTTTGATTACATCATCAATTGCACAGCCTACACAGCAGTTGATAAAGCAGAATCTGAGGTTCAATTAGCTGATCAGATAAATCATGGCGCTTTGCATACCATCGGAAAGAATGCAGCAAATCAAGACACGAAAGTTATTCATCTTTCAACTGATTACGTATTTGATGGCACAAATCATATACCATACAAAGAATCTGACAGTCCGTCTCCTAATTCAGTGTATGGTAAAACAAAGCTTGACGGTGAAAATGCCTTGCTTAATGCCAACTCTGAATCAATAATTATTAGGACATCATGGCTATATTCATCTTTTGGTCATAACTTTGTAAAAACAATGCTAAAGCTTGGTGTTGAAAAAAGTGAACTGAGTGTGATTTTTGATCAGGTTGGAACGCCAACTTATGCTAAGGATTTGGCTGAGGTAATTATTGAAATAATTAAAAAGGATATATCATCTGAAATACCATTTAAAAAAGGGGTATACCATTACAGTAATGAAGGAGTATGTTCGTGGTACGACTTCACATTAGCTATACATGAAATAAGTGAAATAGATTGTGATGTAAAACCAATTGAAACTAAAGATTACCCAACTGCTGCACCAAGACCACAGTATAGTGTGATGAATAAAAATAAAATTAAAGAAACATACAAAATACAAATACCACATTGGAGGGTAAGCCTAAAAGAATGCCTTTCGGAACTAAATAAAATCTAACACACCATTTATATATTTGAAAATGCAAAAGGACGTATTAAACTCAGTTGTTGAGAAAGCAGAAGCTTGGTTGAACGGCGCCTACGATGACTCTACCAAAGATGCCATTCGTAAAATGATGAATGATGAAGATAAAACAGCACTAATTGATTCTTTTTATAAAGATCTTGAGTTTGGTACTGGAGGACTTCGTGGAATAATGGGACCTGGTTCAAACCGGATGAACCGCTATACAGTAGGTGCTGCAACACAGGGCCTGGCTAATTACATTAATAAAGAATTTACTGATATAAAAGAAAAAGGTGCTGTCATTGGGTATGACTGTCGTAATAACAGTAGGCTATTTGCTGAAGTTGTGGCAGATATTTTTAGTGCAAATGGTATTAAAGCATACTTATTTGAAGATTTGCGTCCAACGCCTGAAATTTCTTATGCTATCCGTCAATTAGGATGCCAAACTGGTGTTATTATAACTGCTTCTCATAATCCTAAAGCCTATAATGGCTACAAAGCGTATTGGGATGATGGTGCTCAATTAACTGCTCCACACGATACCAATGTGATAGATGAAGTAAATAATATTACATCCGTTGAAGACATTAAGTTTTCAGGTAATAAGGAATTAATTGAAGAATTGGGCGAGGAAATGGATAACCGTTTTCTTGATCAGGTACAGTCACTAGTTTTAGATCAGGATTTAATTGATCGTAACAAAGACCTTAAAATAGTTTATTCTCCTATTCACGGAACTGGAGTTAAAATGATACCGGCAGCTTTAAGGCGATGTGGATTTGAGAACGTGATTAATGTTCCGGAACAAGATGTTGTGAGTGGCGATTTTCCTACTGTTGTTTCACCTAATCCTGAAGAACCTGCTGCATTAGAGATGGCTCTAAATAAAGCACGCGAAACCGATGCTGATATTGTTATGGCCTCCGATCCGGATAGTGATCGTTTGGGTATTGCGGTTAAGAATGAAAAAGGAGACTTTGTTCTAGTTAATGGTAATCAAACAGCCACCTTGTTGACATGGTATATCATCAAAAAGTGGAAAGAACAAGGAAAATTCACCGGTAACGAATACATTGTTAAAACCATTGTTACCTCGGAATTAATTAAAGAAATTGCCGTTAAAAACGAAGTTGAATACTTTGATGTATATACCGGATTCAAATGGATTGCTAAGGTTATCCGCGACTTAGAAGGTAAGAAAAAATACATTTGTGGCGGTGAAGAATCCTATGGCTTCTTACCTGGCGATTATGTTCGTGATAAAGATGCTGTTGCAGCCATTACAATTACTGCCGAAATAGCAGCATGGGCTAAAGACAATGGAAAATCTTTATATGATGTATTGCAAGACATCTATATGGAATATGGTTTTTCTAAGGAAAAAATGATCTATATTGTTCGTGAAGGAAAAAGTGGGGCTGATGAAATTAAACAATTAATGCAAAATTTCAGGAGTACTCCTCCTCAAACATTGGCTGGTGATAAGGTAAAAATCATTAAAGATTATGCTGATTTGAATGCCTTTGATGTATTGAGTGATACTCATGAAGCGATAGATTTACCTGAAAAATCAAATGTTCTTCAATTCTTTACTGAAAAAGGATATAAAGTTTCTGTTCGTCCTTCTGGTACTGAACCAAAGATTAAGTTCTATTTTGAAGTTCAGGTTCCAATGAATAGTAAGGAAGAGTTTTACCCAGCAAATGAAAAGGCTGATGAAATTATTGAGGCAATTGTAAAAGACCTTGGTATTTAATCGAGATATCTAAAAACAGAAGGTGTGTACAATATACTTGTACGCACCTTTTTTATACTCAAAAATTCAGGTTAATCTTTAATCAAGAAAGAACTCATCCTTAAAGTTAACAAGATAAATTCGATCAGTTGCCCTGGTAATAGCCGTATATAACCACCTTAGATAACTCTTACCCATTTGTTCTTCGGGCACATATCCTTGATCAATAAAAACGGCCTTCCACTGCCCCCCTTGAGACTTGTGGCAGGTCATTGCATAAGCATATTTAACCTGCAAAGCATTATAATACGGATTTTCTTTTACCTTCTCATATTGCTTTCTACGTGATTTCTCATCTTGATAATCCTCCATCACATTGTTAAAAAATGCCTCTTGTTCCTCTTTTGCAAAACCGGCAGTATCACTATGCAGAGCATCCAGAATTATTTTAGCATCAATTTCCAACAATTTATAATCTGCCAAACGTAAGGTAACATTGGCAAAACGACGATCATATAATTCTTCGTAACCATTTATTCTTACAATTTCAGCAATATCACCGTTCGCAATAAAATCAGCTTCCTTACTGTCTTTAAGCCAATGGTAATTATTTTTCATTATTAACAGATGGTCAGTCGCAGTCAGTTCTTCTTCTCTATAGAGAATACTATTTCTAATCCCTTGATTAAAAAGGTTCGCCCTTTTATTGGATCGGCATACCACCAATGTTTCATCCAAGCCATAATTATCCTGACACCAGGTTAGTTCGTCAATAAGCTCTTCTCCATTTATTCGACGAAAATCAGGATAGCCTTGAGTTTCCAAATCAGGAAACACAGGCTCAGAAATAACTTCATCGAGTAGAAATCGAAGCTTTGTAGCGTTATGCAAAATACCACTATCCTCCTCTTGACGAACTACTTCACTAAGAAAAAAATCTGAAACGTTAAGCCCTAAACTCCTTAAGTTATCCTTATCTAAGGCCGGACTATCTTCAAATCCCACAGGAGGCAACTGAGCTACATCTCCGATAATAATAAGCTTACACTTGCCCTTACCAAATACAAAATTGAGTAAATCCTCAAGTAATCGTCCAGAACCAAACATGGTGTATTCCAAACTACTATTCGAAATCATCGAAGCTTCATCCACAATAAAGATGGCATCCTTTGTTTTATTATAGTTTAAATTAAAATTAGCAAAATCATTATTAGATGATTCTCTACGATAAATCAATTTATGAATGGTATAAGCCGGCTTTTGGGTGTACGAACTTAATACTTTAGCAGCCCTACCCGTTGGCGCCATTAATTGAAAAGGCATTTTAAGTTCATTTAATACATCTGTAAAAGCCTTCATCAATGAAGTTTTACCAGTTCCGGCATAACCTTTTATTAAACAAACTGAATCTGACTCTTCACTCAATACAAAATCACCCAATCCATCTATCAATTTAGACTGCGATAAGGTTGGTTTAAAACTAAATTTGTCCTCAATTAGAGTTGAAATGTGATTATTTAGCATTTTTAATGTAGATAAAGTCTTTTAGAAAATCATAATTTGATTTTTTTTTTAAATTTGTGCTATCAAACTAAAACAAAATTCCAATATAATGAAAACAGTAATTCAGATTGTCCTTATCGTTGCTATAATTGCTTTAGGCTATTTGTGTGTTGAAAGTATTAATAAACCTATTCGATTCCAAGAACAACATGCTCTAAGAGAGGAAGCGAATGTTGAAAAATTAATTTATACTCGTAATGCTCAAGTTGCATACAAGTCTGTTTACAACAAGTATACGGGAAGCTTTGATACACTTATCAACTTCATATTAACTGATTCACTGCCGTTGGTAAAAAAAGAAGGAAGCTTAACTGATAGCATGCTAGAGGCTGGCATGACTGAAATTAAAGCTCTTGCTTTAGGAATTATCAAAAGGGATACGATTCGCGTAAGTGTGAAAGATTCGTTATTTCCAGAAAACTATCCTGTAGATTCATTAGGATTTATTCCTTTTATTGATGGATTAGAATCGTACGAAATGGGCGCTGGAGTAGTGATAACAGGATCTGGTGTGAAAGTACAAGTATTTGAGGCGAAAGTTCACAACAACATCTACCTTAAAGGCTTGGAAGCGCAAGAGGTTATTAATTTAAATGACAAAACTCAGAAATTAGAAAGATATCCTGGATTGAAAGTTGGTTCTTTAGAAGAAGCTAACAATAATGCAGGTAACTGGGAATAGTACAATGACGAATACATACGTTATTGATACGTCATTCGACGAAAGTATAACTACATCATATTTCTTGTCCATCCGATCAGCATCGGATGGACTTTCTTTTTGTGTACTGGACCCGGTCATAAATTGCTATGTTGCGTATGCTCATATTCCATTTAAAGATTTGAGTAACGATAACATTAAAACGCAAGAACTTCTTATCAAGGAGAAATTATTAAACATGCCTTACAAAAAGGTACTGTTTATGATTGAGTCATCAAAATCAACACTTGTTCCATCGGCACTCTACGATCCATCAAAAAAGGAAAAGATCTTTAGCTTGAATCATGAGTATAGTGAAAATGAACACATCCTTTGCGCTCATAAAATAAAAATGGCTGATGCATGGAATGTATTTAGCGTCCCTAAATTTCTGTACCACTTAGTGAAAAACCAGTTTGAGTACATCTCATTCTATCAGCATTACTCGCCGTTTATAGAAACTTGTTTATTATCCGCTCAAAACAAGAAGTCTACATCAATATTAAATATTGATTTACACGACCATTTTTTCGATATTGTACTTATGGAGTCCCGATCCTTGAAACTTTGCAATTCATTTCAGTATTCCAACATTAATGACTTTATCTATTTTGTTTTATTCACCTTCGAACAATTAAAATTATCGCCCGACGATACTTTAATTAATATCTATGGTATACACGACAGACAGAATAGCTATTATCAAGCTCTAAAGCAATATTTACGACAAACAAAGATTGCTGACACTACCAATCATTTTGAATACAAGGATGGTTTAAAAATAAAAGAAAGTCACAAACAAGAGCACCACAACCTTTTTAACTTAGCAATATGCGTGTAATTAGCGGTTCACTTAAAGGAAGGCGATTTAGTCCACCCAAAAGTTTTAAAGCGAGACCTACAACTGATATTGCAAAAGAAAGCCTTTTCAATATTTTAGGCAATCGCTTGGATTTGGAGGAACTTGTAATTTTAGATTTATTTTCCGGAACCGGAAGCCTCTCCTATGAATTTGCATCACGTGGTTGCTCCGACATAACATCTGTTGAATTTAATTATCGTCATTTTACATTTATAAAAAATACCATTAAAGAATTTGAGCTCGAAAAGAAAATAAAACCTTTCAAGGCTGATGCATTCAAATTCGTAAAAAAATGCAACCAAAAATTCGACCTTATTTTTGCAGACCCTCCATTTGATCTGAAAACTTTCGACAACGTTCCAAATGCGGTTTTAGACAACGACCTGTTATCAGCTGATGGCATTTTTATATTGGAGCATTCTGATAAGAAATCATTCGAATCTCACCCCCGATTTCAAGAAGTAAAAAAATACGGTAAAGTGCACTTCTCTTTTTTTGAATAATCCTGTATCACTACTCGTATAATAAATTTCAATATAAATAGCTAAAAAAGCATTTAATTTTCTTGATTATTATGAGCATATGCTTAATTTAGCATTTCACAATTATGAGCATATGCCAAGAAAGAAAAATCATCGAAACGTGTGTGGCTCTCCAAATGCCACTTACTATAAACCGGCTGGCATTCCTCTTCGTCATCTGACTGAAGTGGAACTTAGTTTAGATGAGTACGAAAGCATTCGTCTTGCTGATAATGAAGGTTTATACCAGGAAGATGCTGCTCAAAAAATGCAGGTCAGCCGACAAACTTTCGGAAGAATATTAAGTTCAGCCCACAAAAAAATTGCAGATGCATTGGTGAATGGTAAAGCCATTGCAATTAGAAACGAAACAATTGAATAAACTTAAAACTATCATTATGAAAATTGCAATACCAACAAAGAACAATCAGGTAGATGATCATTTCGGTCATTGTGACAATTTTAGTATTGCCACTATTGAAAACAAAACTTTATCAAGCATTGAGTCCGTTCCTTCTCCCAAAGGATGTGGATGTAAATCAAACATTATTGACACCTTAAAATCCAAAGGAGTGACGATTATGCTTGCCGGTAACATTGGACAGGGTGCTGTGAACAAAATAAATCAAGCCAACATTAAAGTTGTACGTGGTTGTTGCGGAAATATTAATGATGTAATTACGGACTATTTAAATGGCAACATTTCTGATTCAGCAATCAATTGTAATCACGCACATCATACAGAAGGGCATCAATGCAATCATTAATTAAAGAAACAGGGTTTAAATACCAACATAGGGTCTCTTATTCGGAGACAGATCAAATGAACTTTCTACATCACTCCAATTACGCAAGAATATATGAAAATGCCAGATGGGAGTTTTTCCGCTCTCTGGATATTCCGTATTCCAAAATTGAAATGAGCGGTGTGCTTATGCCAGTTATCAATATGGATTTCAAATTTATTAAACCGGCTATTTATGATGACCTATTAAATATTGAAGTCCGGATTACCAAGATTAGTGGTGCAAAAATCACATTTACATATTGTACTTTCAATAGTGAAGAGCAGCAAATAAATACTGCATCATTAACCATAGCATGCATTGGAAAAGCGGATCATAAACCAATTCGTATCCCATTATTTATTTTAAATACGCTTTATTTACATCGAGAGCTGGCACAAGTTGTATAAACGAAAAAAGGGAGCTATTAGCTCCCTTCTTTGCGGTCTGGACGGGACTCGAACCCGCGACCTCCGGCGTGACAGGCCGGCATTCTAACCAACTGAACTACCAGACCCAAAATAATAAAAAAGAAAAGCGGTCTGGACGGGACTCGAACCCGCGACCTCCGGCGTGACAGGCCGGCATTCTAACCAACTGAACTACCAGACCAGTTTAGTAACATTACAGTATTTTGAGCTTTAATTAACTTCCTTTGAAATTAAACACTTTCTTCTGAAAACCTTTGTCAGTAAGAGTTTCCTCTTTCTTCATTGCCTTTTCTTATTCTGAAAGCGATGCAAAGATAAGGCTTCTTTTCTATTATGCAATACCAAATACAAATTGAAAGTAGGTTTTTACACACACCATAATCCTTCCTACTTTTGTTTCAATATTTTAAGACTCAAACATCAGAGAAAAAAACATAAAAAAAGTGTCGATTACATGAACCATCACTTAAAATTCATATTTGAATACCTAATCTTTATCTACTTTTTTAAGTAAATCTTTCACGGTAATAATTTCCAAATAAGTGGTTCCTCCACCAATACCAAAGCTTCCACCCAGGTATGCAACTAAATCCTCTTCTCCTAAAACATCTTTTTTCATGAGTTTATGAAGTGTTTTCTTTAAGATGTCTTTCTTGTTGGACCCTTCTTCCATCATACGAGGAAATACCCCATAAGATAATGAAAGCTGACGTCCTACATTTGGATTATAACATAAAGCAAATACAGGGCAAACACCTCTAAAAGCAGCTAAATACCTCGCTGTTTTTCCCGTAAGACTATCCGTTAGTACAGCTTTTAATTCCAATAATTTACTGGCATTAACAGCTGTATCTGCCAAATAAGCGGTTACATCCTGCTCATCTTTAGGCACAGGAATATCGTTGCGTGAATCTTTTGAAGCTTCGACCTCTTTGGCAATTTTTGCCATTGTTTTAACCGACTCCACCGGGTAATTACCATATGCAGTTTCTCCACTCAACATTACCGCATCAGTACGATAATATATAGCGTTAGCCACATCAGTAACCTCAGCTCGTGTTGGTCGAGGATTTTTAATCATCGTATGCAACATCTGCGTAGCAACAATAACAGGTTTTTTAGCTTCAACACACATTCTAATCATCTTGCGCTGAATTCCCGGAACCTTCTCCTGAGGAACCTCAATACCTAAATCACCTCTTGCAACCATTACTCCATGAACATGCTCAAGAATTTCCTCTAGATTATCAACACCTTCCTCATTTTCGATTTTGGCAATAATCTTCATAGGACTTTCCATCTCATTAAGGATTTGCTGTACTTCAATTACATCCTCCTTATTTCTTACAAATGAATGCGCTACAAAATCAATATTTTTTTCAGCAGCAAATTTTATAAATGTCCTATCCTTCTCTGTAACAGAAGGCAAATTAATTCTGACTCCTGGAACATTAACACTTTTTCTACTTCCAACTATACCATCATTCGTTACCTGACATGTCAAGTATTCTTCATCCTTTGAAATCACTTTTAAGGCAATTTCACCATCATCAATTAAAATTTCACCATCAACAGGCAAATCTTCAACGAAACTACTGTAACTTACACAAATACATTCCTTTGTTGATTTACAGTTAATATCCCCTTTTACCTTAATGGTATCACCAGTACTCAAGGCAATATCACCATCTGATGCTGTCGTTCTGATTTCGGGTCCTTTGGTGTCAATCAAAACAGCAATCTTGTCAGATACTTGTCTAACGCTGTTCAAAACCTTC
Organism: uncultured Carboxylicivirga sp.; assembly: GCA_947503525.1. GTDB lineage: Bacteria > Bacteroidota > Bacteroidia > Bacteroidales > Marinilabiliaceae > Carboxylicivirga. Next base: position 259,358 of record CANNEA010000005.1, read on the forward strand.
TCAACACCTTCAAAGTCTTGATGAGCTGTATTCAACCGCACCACGTTCATCCCTGACTTATACAACTTTTTAAGAAAATCGACTTCGCAATGGCGATCCGAAATTGTAGCAACAATTTTGGTAAACTTCTTCATAATTAAATTTTTCTGGAGGTATGCAACTATTAATAATTAATTGAACCCAGCCCTTCCCCTGCTTGATTCAAAATGATACAAATTCTTTATTCTGATAATACTATTTTATTTATCTTCTAAAATGGCTTCCAATGCCAATCTATATGAATCCAGCCCGAAACCACATATACTTCCTACACAAACCGGAGTTATAAATGAATGGTGGCGCACAGCTTCACGTTTAAACACATTACTAATGTGTACCTCAATTACCGGACTATTAACAGCCGAAATAGCATCAGCAATAGCTAATGAAGTGTGAGTAAAAGCTCCTGCATTTAATATTATACCATCAACCTTAAATCCACTTTCATGAATTTGATTGATAAGTTCACCTTCAACGTTAGATTGGAAATAACTTAAATTTACATTCGGATAACGACTAAGCAATTCTTTAAAATAATCTTCAAAACCTTTTGATCCATAAATCGTTGGCTCTCTTTTACCAAGCAGATTCAGATTAGGTCCATTAATAATTATTATATCCATATATTATCAGTTGATAACTATGCCACAAAATTACAATTGTTTATTGGAAAATGAAACAGATTCCTGTCCGTAAAAAGATTAATTACTATTTATAATAGTATTTTTTAGTAAAACCCTTGATCGTTATTAATGTAATATTTATTTTTACCTATACTAACAATCGGGAAACAGTAATAAACTTAAAAAATTATGAATTGGGAATCAGAACTAAGCGAGTTTCGAAATTACCTTAAAATTGAGAAAGGTCTTTCAGAAAACTCTATTCATGCTTATGTGACAGACCTCACAAAGCTCGTTGCTTTTTTAGAAGAAAAAGGCGATAAAAAAGGACCGGAAGATGTTGTTCTTGCAGACCTAAAGGAAATGATGGAATGGATTGGTAATCGGGGGATCAGTCCAAGAACTCAGGCCAGGGTTATTAGTGGAATTAAATCTTTCTATAAGTTTCTTTTAATTGAAGAGAAAGTTGACAGAGATCCTACTGCGTTATTAGAATCTCCTAAAATCGGCAGAAAACTTCCGGATATTTTATCTGTTGAAGAAATTGATTCAATTATCAATGCCGTAGACATACGTAAACCCGAAGGGCAGCGTAACAAGGCCATATTAGAAACTCTGTATAGTTGTGGCTTACGCGTATCTGAATTAATTGAACTAAAAATTTCAAACCTATTTTTCGAATCTGGATTTATCAAAATCGAAGGAAAGGGAAATAAAGAGCGTCTGGTTCCTATTAGCACTAAAGCCATTAAGGAAATCAACCTATATTTAAGTGAATACCGTCGTAATCTAAAGATTTATACTGATGATGAGGATATTCTTTTCCTTAATAGACGAGGCAAGAAATTGTCAAGAGTAATGATTTTTACGATCATTAAGAACTTGACTAAGCGTCTTGGATTTGAAAAGAATGTAAGCCCACACACTTTCCGTCACTCATTTGCAACCCATTTAATAGATGGCGGAGCAAACTTAAGAGCTGTTCAGGAAATGCTGGGACACGAATCGATAATCACTACAGAGATTTATACACATCTTGATAAGGAATATTTAAAGAATACTCTTATTCAATTCCATCCAAGATCGTAAAAATAGAATAGCATTAGTTGCTTAAAATATTAAAGCACATCCGATTAGGATGTGCTTTTTTTATATATTCACTTCAATGCTTCAAATTCACATCCTCCAAGAAAAGGATTATCAATAATCATTCTAAACATCACACATTATTGATTTACTTATACTTACACACATTCTTCACTTTCATTTCGTAAGTTATTCTATGATTTTTGTCAAGGTTTAATTTGTATCTACTTATATATCTGTCTTTTAGAAATGATTGAAAATTTATATTTGTGAAATTGTTGCTTTTTGCAAAACTATTAACAAATATTAGTGGTTACAAATGTGTCTGTAAGAAGCAAAGACTCCCATAACACATTGAATTAATGAATGTTTTCTTTAATCAATGATGTTAATATTTGTTTTTTATTGTATTTATTGTGTAATTTTAGTTTAAAAGATATGACTATAAATGAATCAACAAACAACTATTTCAGGACATATCTACATTTTTAAGTTATAATTTATAAGCAACCCCAATTCAATCAAACAAAATGGAAGCAGTAAAACCAATGGTAAACCTTGAATTACATGGCATTAATGATGCATATGACATCATTTACAATCCATCATTTGAGTTTCTTTACAATGAAGAGATCAATCCCAATCTTAATGGTTATGAAAAAGGTGTAGTCTCCGAATTAGGAGCGGTAAATGTAATGACAGGTGACTTTACAGGCCGTTCACCAAAGGACAAGTATATTGTTGAAGATGCAATAACCAAAGATACAATTTGGTGGAATTCTGAACATGCAAAGAACGATAATAAGCCAATATCGCAAAAAGTGTGGAATGAACTAAAGGAAACGGTAGTGCAGCAACTTTCCAATAAACGATTATTTGTTATTGACTCGTTTTGTGGAGCAAATGCAAATACAAGATTGAAGGTTAGATTCATTACTGAAGTTGCTTGGCAAGCACATTTTGTAAAAAACATGTTTATTCGTCCAAGCGAAGAAGAACTAGCTGATTTTGATGATCCTGACTTCGTTGTTCTTAATGCTTCTAAAACCACTAATCCAAACTGGAAACAGCAAGGCTTAAATTCAGAGGTATTCACCGTTTTTAACCTTAGCGAAAAGATGCAACTTATTGGTGGCACTTGGTATGGTGGAGAAATGAAGAAAGGCTTGTTTGCGATGATGAATTATTATTTACCTCTCAATGGAATTTCTTCAATGCATTGCTCTGCCAACAAGGGTGCAAATGGTGATGTTGCTGTATTCTTTGGATTGTCAGGAACAGGAAAAACAACTTTGTCAACAGACCCAAAGAGGGAATTAATTGGTGATGATGAGCACGGATGGGATGACGAAGGTGTTTTCAACTTTGAAGGAGGTTGTTATGCAAAGACTATAAATTTAGATGCAGAAAGTGAACCAGACATTTACAATGCCATTCGAAGAAATGCTCTATTGGAGAATGTTACGGTAGATGCCAATGGTAAAATTGACTTTACAGACAATTCAATAACTGAGAATACAAGAGTTTCATACCCAATTGATCACATTGATAATATTGTACAGCCCGTATCAAAAGCCGGACATGCCAATAAAGTTATCTTTTTAACCGCAGATGCCTTTGGAGTAATGCCACCTGTATCAAAACTTACTCCGGAACAAACCAAATATCACTTTCTATCCGGCTTTACAGCAAAAATAGCAGGAACAGAAAGAGGAATTACTGAACCTAAACCTACCTTTTCGGCCTGTTTTGGCGAAGCATTTCTTTCTCTGCATCCTACTAAATACGGTGAGGAGTTAGTCAAAAAAATGAATCAACATGGCGCTCAGGCTTATCTTGTAAATACGGGATGGAATGGGACCGGAAAACGAATATCTATTAAGGATACCCGGGCAATCATTGATGCTATTCTTGATGGATCTATCGAAAAAGCCGAAACTTCAAAAATTCCAATATTTAATCTTGAAATACCAAAGGCGCTTCACGATGTTGATCCAAACATATTAGATCCGCGGGACACTTACGCTAATAAAAGTGATTGGGATGTCAAGACGAAAGACCTGGCAAGTCTTTTTATTAACAACTTTAAAAAATATACCGACAACGACGAAGGAAAGTCATTAGTACAAGCCGGACCTCAGCTATAATACAACTTATAAAGAGAAATTCCCGTAGTAAATACTGCGGGAATTTTATTTTTTACACAATACATTCAAAGCTGATTCTAAAGTAGGGAAGGCAAAATGAAAATCATCTTTCAGCATTCGTTTTGGGATAACTTTTTGTCCGTTCAACAACATTTGAGCACCCTCGCCAAACATTAATTTCAACATGAATTCCGGCATCTTCAACCATAATGGCTTTCTTAACTTTTCAGCTATTGCAGTACTCATCTCTTTATTAGAGACCATTTCAGGTGCTACAAAATTATAAATACCTCCTGAAGCTTCCCTTTTCAACAGGTACCAAAAACCACTTAAAACATCATTTATATGGATAAAAGGAAAAACCTGATGACCATCTCCTAAAGTTGCTCCCAAGCCCATCTTAAATGGACGGATAAGTTTTGGAAAAGCTCCACCTCCATTCCCCAACACGACTCCCAATCGAGCAATACATAAACGTACCCCATTGGATTTACCAACTTTAAATGCCTCAGCTTCCCATTTTTTGCAAACTTCACCTAAAAAGTCGTTTGCATAATTGGTTGAAAACTCATCATGAACTTCATAAGAATCATATATTCCAACAGCTGATGCCGATATTACCAAATTTGGTTTATCAATAGTCCCATCAATAGCTTCAACTATTTTACGAGTCACATTTAACCTACTGTATAAAATTTGTCCTTTAACCTTTTCAGTCCAGCGTCTTGAAATAGGAGCTCCAGCCAGATTAATAACTGCCTCACAGCCATTAATTAACTTCGATAATCCTTCAATCGGCCCTTTAAGATGAGCTCTTGTAATAAGCTCAACCTGATAACCATTATATTCAAGAAACTGACACAACTGAGTTCCAATAAAACCAGTTGCACCGCTTAAAGCTATTTTATTTATTTCTCCTTTTAACGACATTTAAAATGACGATTCAAACCCTATTATTAATTCCTCAAATCTCTCTTACGTCAGACTTTATCTAAAAGTTCCTGTAATTCTTCAGAACTTACACCCATCTCCATTTGACCTTTGCTAAAATAGGAAATTCGCCCTGTTTCTTCCGACACAACAATAGCCACAGCATCAGTCGTTTCGGTAACACCCATTGCTGCCCGATGCCTTAATCCCACTTTTTTAGGCAAACTAGTATTTTGAGAAACCGGCAAGATACATCCCGCAGCTTTAATCTTATTTCTTGTAATAATTACTGCACCATCGTGCAAGGGACTATTTTTGAAAAAGATATTCTCAAGCAATTGAGTAGATATAACAGCATTGATTAATTCACCGGTTTGCACATAATCAATTAATTCTGAATTTTTTGAAATCACTATTAAAGCACCCGTTTTCGTCTTCGTAAGCGCAGTACATGCTCTTACAACCGGTTTATTGTAAATATTCATCATCCCTTTGGACTCCGACATAAAGACCTTTTCCATTGAAAACTTAGTGGATAAATTATATTTTGATCCAAGCAATAAAAGGAAGCGTCTTATTTCTTGCTGAAAAACAACAATAAAAGCCAAAACCCCAACATTAACAAAGTTATCCATGATACTGGCAGACAACTCCATGTTAAATGCCTTAATCAACAACCACAAAAGCACAAAGGCAAAAATACCTATGAGTATATTTAAGGCAACTGTTCCTTTAATTAACTTATAGACCTTAAACATCAAATAAGCTACCAGAACAATGTCGACAAGATCAATTAAACGTATATCTAAAAATGTCATTTATTACTTAGCCTTTAAAAGTTGACGCACTAATTTAACACATTCTACGCCTTCTTTAACATCATGTACGCGTAAAATATTTGCACCGTTAAGTAAAGCTATGGTATTTAGGGATGTAGTACCGTTTAACGCTCCCGTTGAATCCAACTCCAGAAACTTGTATATCATTGACTTACGAGACAATCCGACTAATAAAGGAAGGTTAAAAAGTTGCAACTGTTTCATTTCGCGTAATAAGGTATAATTATGATCAAGATTCTTTCCAAAACCAAATCCTGGATCAATTATTATATCATTATGCCCCAATAAAGACAACTCTCTAATCTTAGCCGAAAAATAATTTGAAATTTCCTGAATAAGATTTGTGTAATTTGGCTCATTCTGCATGTTCTGAGGAGTGCCTTTCATATGCATCATTATATAGGGCACTTTAAGCTTGGAAATGGTTTCAAACATATTCTTATCCATTTCACCTGCGGAGATATCATTGATAATATCTACGCCATAATCTTCAACAACTCTTTTGGCTATTCCTGAACGAAAAGTATCTACTGAAATGATGGCATCCGGAAATTCCTTTTTAATCCAGTCGAGACTTTGTAATAGACGATCAATTTCATCTTCTTCAGATATATGCTTTGCTCCCGGTCGTGAAGAATATGCACCAATGTCAATTACATCTGCCCCTTCAGTTAATACTTGCTCACAGCGACTTAACACATCCGATTTAATATTATATTTCCCACCATCGTAAAATGAGTCAGGTGTAATGTTCAAAATACCCATGACCATGGCTTGATCAAACGTATAAAGTTTCCCTTTAAGATTTATAGTTTTCTCGAATTGTATACTCATAGCTTATTTATCTATTATTCCAATCACCAATGCAATTGTTAATAATGTCTGCAAAATAAGCCAATTTGATTGAATAAAATGATCACTTTTAAGAATAAAGAAAAATAGGCATTAGCGAGCAACTCCCGGAAAGTTCAAAACTTTTGCAATACTGTTTTTGTAACTTCTTCCTACCGGTAGTTCTTTGTTAAAAACTTCAATAGTACTTGCACTAAATGCCTCTATCTTATGCAAGGACACAATATATGATTTATGAATTCTTATAAAATCATTTTCAGGTAATTGCTCTTCCATCCAGGCCAGCGATAACTTAGTAATAATCCTTTTTTCTTTTGTGTATATTTTTATATACTCACTAAATCCCTCAATGTAAACAATATCGTTAAATACAACCTTAACATACCGCTTATTCTCCTTCACATAAATAAAACGATCTGATTCAACAGTGCCATCATAGGATACAATCGGCATCATATTCGATTCCTGTATTTGACAAAAGCGGGAAATCGATTTAAAGAAACGTTCAAAGGTAATGGGCTTTAATAAATAATCAACAGCATCTAACTCAAACCCATCGATAGCATATTCACGATAGGCGGATGTAATGATCACTTTGGCCTTTACATTTAAAGTTCGAAGAAATTCAAGCCCGGTAATTTGAGGCATCTGAATATCTAAAAACACCAAATCAACTTGTTTAGCACGCAAAAACATCATGGCCTCCATAGCCGAAGCACATTCGCCACCAACCTCAAAACCCGGCACTTTTGACAAGTGATCCTTTATTAATTCTCTTGCTAAGGGTTCATCATCTATTATTAAACACATTGTTTTCATAGATATATATTTAGGTTAAACAAGTGAAATGAATTCATTATTTTGAGCATAATATTGATCAGTCTTAGGCTCACCAATTAATGTTAGATCTACAATAAAACAGTCTTTCATATCTCTTATGCTTAATTTATGAGTATCTGTATATAATATTTCTAATCGTTTTCTGGTATTTTCAATGCCAATACCTTGTTTCTTGTCTTTAAATTCAGACGAATTATTGGGTTTGGTATTTGTTATCTGGCACTTTATTTTTTCATCGAATGCATTTATGGAAATGTTGATTTTTGGTTCGTTCGGATCATTACTGCAACCATGTTTATAACAATTTTCTACAAAAGGGAATAATAACAACGGAGCCACTTGTTTATTCAAAACCTGAGGATCATAATCAATAGAAAACTTTAATCGCTTACCATATTTCATCCCTTGTAGTTCAGCATAGGTTTGAATCAATTCAATCTCATCACTAAGCAAAACCAATGGTTTGTTACTTTGATACAGCATAAATTCAAACAAGTTTGATAATCTGGCAATCAACTTCGGAGCTTTATCCGATTTGCTAATTGTTAGAGAATATAAGTTATTCAAAACATTAAATAAAAAATGTGGATTAAGCTGTGATTTCAGCATACTCAATTCTGCTTCCAATCTATTCTTAATTAACTCAGATCTTTCTTTCTGCATTCTTACAGAAGCCATGTAAAACCTCATTAGAACCAAAAGGATGGAAGGCAAACTAACCCAAAATAAATTACGTCCAATATGACTTAAGGTAAAATAATTATTTGGGGCTAGTTCATTGGGCAAATAAAGGCTATAAAAGACCTCATAAGTGGTAAGTAATTTTACCAAACTAGCCAATAAAGATAGAGCGACAACAGATCCCACTAACCAAAACACATTCCTTTTTTTATAATTAGGATATATCCAATAGGCCAATGGATAGGCAAATAAAAACACTGCAGGTAAATCAAATAAAAAGTGGAGCCAATAAAAGCCGAACGAAAAATTACCTTCAATACTGATTAACACAGCAAAGAAAGTAATGTATATCACCCAAAATTGGAAATGAATCCTACCTTTACCCATAACACTTCTCATACGCTTTCCTGATAGATATATTTTAAATATTCTGGATTTATACCCTCTCCCGTTAGTCGTTTTACCAATTCATCCCATGGTATTGAATTACCATACGCCAAGAAATCATCATTAAAACTAACTTTAAAATCATTGAATTTGTTGCTTGCGTACAGGAATTGAGAAGCCAAAACAATACTGTATAAATCAATACGCGCAGATCCATCTAATGCCAAAATATAAGGATCATTAATCCATTCTGCATTCTGCTTTTGTTTTTCAATATTTATAAACAAATATTGTTCAATTTTGCTCCAAAATAAGACGGTCAAATCTTGATCAGGATTCTCAAACATTTCTTGTTCCATTTCAGCCAGAACCAATAAATAACGAATTTTGAATAACAACCATGGATTCTGAATGCCACAATCCAATTGGTCCTCCAAATGACCAAGCTCCAACTTCCTCCTTACCTTTTCGGACACAAAAGAAAGATTGGTAAAAAAAGAAGCAATGGCTTCCTCAATGATTGGATTATGTTGTCGAAGAAAATAAGGAACAGATGAATCAACTTCAGCGGCAGCCAACAGGCGCCCCATATCTCCAAGATATAAAACCATGCCTCTGTCAGTTAAGGGAGTAGTGCAATAGCTTCGAAGATCATAATAATTATCACAATTTAAGATTATGGATTTGTAACGACCTTGTTTACATCCTGCCACCACAGCTTTATCAATGTACGATTCAAAACCTTCCACATATTCCCGAAACACCTCTGCACATGAACTTTTAATACCAATGCTGCTTCTTTCTCTATTCCATTGATTTGGATGCTGATATTGCTGCATAAAATAATAATAATGCTTTAATTTCAAATCACTTGAATTCAGATTCAAACTGTCACAAAGCAATTGTTCAGCCTTCTCTTTCAGCCTCCTATAATCCAATCTTGTGCTTAATTCAATTTGATTTAGAACCTTTCTTGAATTAGATTTCGTCACTTCGTTTCTTTCCATGACAAAATCGAAATAATTATCATATCCGGCCAACACGGCAAATTTATTGGCAGAAATGAGGAAAGCATTTAAATCATAATGTAAAAGCTGCAATTGTTTTTTAAAGTCGTTGAAGAGGGTATCATTCCTTCTCCAATTTAGAGATTTGTGATTATTAAGAAGAGTAAAACTTTCTATTAATTCTGATCGCTTTAGTTCAATGCTATCATGACCATAATTACTTGCCTTGAATCTATTCAAAAGTTCTTCAATTTGTCGATTCAAAAGTTGGTCATTAACAAGACCTGATTGCTTCACCCCCATTAAGAACCTATAATCCGAGAAGTCACTAAAGAGTTGGCCTATATTGGACTGAAGCTCCATATATAAACCTTGTTTTCGATGAAGTGATCTGCAAAAATTTTGCAAGCTGTCGCTATTATCAACCTGCTGAGCAAATTGCCAATATGACTTATTAAATTCAGTTTGATATAACTTTACTTTTTCCTCTTGTTCACCTATAAAGTCCCTGACAAGCGCATCGGTATTAGCCGATTTATTAAAACATGATGATAGCAAAAGAAATAGTAAGCTAAGTGTGTAGTTAGCATACCTGTAAATCAAGATAGATATTTTTGAGATTTGGAACTTGGGACATTGAAAAATACAAATATTTTACGATAATAAAAAGCCAGGAATTATATTCCTGGCTTTTATTACTATTTATTTGTCCCACCATATTGGTGTATTGACGTCATCATTAGGTACATTTTGTGAATTAGTACTAAATTCATCATAAGGATAAGGAAATCGTACAGGAATTCGATCTGAGTTCTGATTGTTTGCAGCAGGCATTAAACCAGGTTGACCATTTCTTCGCCACTCACTGTATGCCTCAAGTCCTTGATCAAAAAGTGCGATCCATTTTTGCACATATAATCCATTCAAATTTGAATATGGATTGTTACTTAAGAAAGTATTTGCTTCAGTATCATCAACATTCCACTGCTTCATTGATTCTAAAATGGCCGAGTTGTATAATGGTACCGGATCTGCACTTGTAAAACCTCTAGCCGCCGCTTCTGCTTGTAAAAAATAGGCTTCAGCACTCGTCATTAACAAGGTTGGTCGTTTCATTCCATCCTGATTAGTTCTATCATACCACCAATATGGTAATCTTGACAAATCATCCACGACACTTGTTCCATGACCATTTGGATTACCAACATAAATAGTTGCTCCTTCAGCCAATTCAAAATAACTGGCACGACGAGGATCATTTGTTGTATTCATCAGATCTACTATCGAAGAGGACGGAGCTAAATCATTAGCACGTCCGGCTGAAGTAAATCGTTCGAATAAAGGATTAAAATTATTTGTCGCTATACCATATCCAAATGTAGCATTATCAACATTTGCTGTAATAAATCCACCTTCACCAATTAAAGTTTCTACATCGGAAGAATTAAACCCACTGGTGTTGCTCATACGCATAAGCAAGCGTAATTTTAAGGTCTGAGCAAAAGCCTTCCATTGAAGTAAATTTCCATTGTAAATAACATCTTGAGTTGCTAATGCAGTTTCATTATCACCTTCCATCATTTCAACAGCATCATCAATCATTGAAATGAGTGCCGGATAAATGCTGGAAACCTCATCATACTCTGGCGTTAAGAACTCATCGATCTGCATTGCCTGCGTAAAAGGAACATCTCCCCACATGTCTGTAATTGCCTGATAAGCATAAGCCTGTAACAACATCGCAATGGCTTTCATATTAGGTGTATTTCTTTCTTCTGACAATTTAATGGCGGCATTAAGGTCCGACAAAGATTGACCATAAAAATTACTCCAATGATTATCAAAATCAGTTGGTAACAACCTATATTTATCAACATCCCAATATTGGGTATATATACTGGACCAATGTTGGCAAATTAAGGATGCATCACGATTAACCTCAAAACCCATATAATAGGCTAATGCCCCTTCGCCCGCTGCAATCAAATATTCAGTTTCTACTTCCGTTGGATCATTGGGGTTCTGATTAACATCCAGAAAATCTGATTCACAGCCCCATATTAATATTAATGATCCCAAAAGGACTAAACTATATTTATATATTTTCTTCATAGCTTTCGCGTTTTTAAAATTCAAGACTTAAACCAAATGAGAAACTCTTAGTTGATGGACTGTTTGCATATTCATATCCATGAAGGTTTCCTGTAGTAGCACCTGCATCAACCTCAGGGTCAATATGTGGTATGTTTGTACCAAACAATAACAGATTTCTTCCTGAAGCATAAATATTACCCGCGTTGAAGAATTTTGTTCTCTTTAAAAGATTAGCCGGTAATCGATATGTTAAGGTAACCTCACGAAGCTTGATATAGGAAGCATCAAATACAAACTGATCATCCACAGCGAATAAATTATGCCAATGGTAATCATTAACTGTTGTTGTTGTTGAATTGGGCTGATAACTCACATTGCCATTTCCATCATCAATTTTATTGACTGAATTAGGTAGTACAAAATCATCTTCTCTACTATGTCCAAACATGGATTCTGTTTCAATTACCTGTCCGGAATGGCGTAAAATAGCGATTGAAGTTGAATATAAATCACCACCTTGTTTAGTATCAAATAAAACACTTAAAGAAAGGTTTTTGTATGAAAAGGTATTGCGCATACTACCCATCCAATCCGGATTAGGATCTCCTATTTTCTGAGGATCATTTTGAATTACCGGCAAACCATCATTGGCATTTACCACCAAATTTCCATCAGGATCCTTTTCATAATACGATCCATATATAACCCCAAATGGCTGACCTACCCTCACCTGAAAACTTGGACTTGTAAATCCGCCAGGAAGAGTAATAGCATCAACACCTTCAGTTAAACTAAGAACTTTGTTCTTATTTTTTGAATAATTGAAATCAATATCCCAACTAAAGTTTGCTGTTTTTATAGGGTTAAACCTAAGAAGCACCTCAATTCCCTTATTCTCAATCTCTCCGGCATTAATGTAGTTTTGACTATATCCGGTAGTTGGTGAAACGGCATGTCGGATAATTTGATCTTTAGTCGTCTGATTATAATAGGTTAAATCCAGACCAATTCGATTATTGACAAAATACAATTCCGTACCAATCTCAAAATTGGTTTGCATTTCAGGTTTCAGGTTAGGATTCTTTCTGGATTGTTCAACCGAAAATCCATTGACCTGACCAACCGGAAACTTAAAATTATCACTTAACGGATCATGCACATCCGTTCGTTCGTAAACGCTCTGTATTCTATACGGAGGCGCATCATTACCTACCTGAGCCCAGTTTAAACGTATCTTACCATGATTAAGAATCGAGGGGTTGATATCAAGCAAATTAGTAAATAAAAATCCCAGACCCGCTGATGGATAAAAATAACTGTTATTGTCTGTTGGTAGCGTTGACGACCAATCATTACGAGCAGTTACATCAAAAAACAGATAGTTTTTATAACCAAAATTTAAAGATGCGTATATACCATGCAAGCGCCGTATTGATTTATAATCGGTTGATTGTACAGTTGTTGCATTATCTAAACTATACAAACCATTATTAATTAATTCGGCTGCTTCTAATCTTGTATCAGCAAATTTACGTTGATTAATATTATGTCCAAGTATAGCATTAAGATCTAAATCATCGCTTAGCTTTGCATTATAGCTTAAAAAATAGTCAGCTGTAATTTGTGATGAATTAACAAAGTAGTTAATAAATCCACCTCGTGGTTTATCTGTACTAAAACCACCAAACGCGAACTTCTCGGCCCTATCGTCATTATATGTATCAATTCCTATACGACCTATTAAAGATAAGCCCTTCGCTAATTTCAAATCAGCTTCAACGTTTCCAAAAAAGCGTGTACGGCTATCATCATTCGGATTTTGTTCTAAGATAAACCATGGGTTATCCCACCAGAATGATTCATAGAATCCCAAATATTGACCATTTTCATCCTTCAAATTACGCATTTCGCGCCAATCGAAATTTCGTCCTGACCATAAAAACATGGCATTAATACCACCATAATCGTATTGCCCTTGAGGATCACGATTATGAGCTGATGATAATACAAGGTTAGCCGAAGAAGATACTTTTAAGCGATCATTTGGTCGAAAACTGCCATTAAAAGAAAACTGATTCTTTTTAAAGGTACTTGTCGGCATTATACCTTTCTGATCCAAATTGGTCCATGAAAATCGATAATCAAATTGATCAGACTTTCCAATTATTGATAAATTATTGCTATACAATATGCCTGTATCATAAAAATCTTTACGGTTATCCGGCTTAGGTGTTAAGGCTACCGACTCACCGGTTATGGGATGTAACTCCATGCGTCCATCCATTTCTGGTCCCCAACTTTCATCAGGAGCATAACCGAAATTATCGACAGCATAACCCAATCCTTCATTGAAATAACCCTGTGCATATTTATTTTGGTAGTCAGGTAATTTCAAAGGTGAGGAAAGAGATACTGAAAAATTATAAGTTACACCAAATTTATTCTTGGCATCCTGTCCACTTTTTGTTGTAATGATAATTGCTCCATTAGCCGCTCGTGATCCATATAAAGCAGCCGCGGTACCTCCTTTAAGAACAGAAATATCGGCAATGTCATTTGGGTTAATGTCCATAGCAGCATTACCATAATCAATACCTCCACGACTATAGCCATCGGCAGCACTCGAATAATTACCATTGTCTAAAGGAATCCCATCCACAACAAACAAAGGTTGATTATTGCCTGTTACTGAAGACCAACCACGCATTATAACACGAGATGAAGACCCAATTGATCCATTGGATTGAGTAACCTGAATACCTGCTACTTTTCCTGTCAGGTTATTAACAAAGTTAGTTTCTTTGGCTTTAACCATTCCATCCGTATCCACCTTCTCAACTGCATATGTCAAACCTTTCTTCTCTCGCGAAATACCCAGTGCCGTCACAACCACTTCATCAACAGCAACTGCATCCGGTTTAAGCACAACGTTGAGCTCACTTCGACCACTTGCATTGTGCTCTTGAGTTTCCATTCCGATAAATGAAAACACTATTAGTTGTGTATCACTATTAAGGTTAATACTATAGGCTCCATCATTTCCGGTTATTGTACCAATGGTAGTTCCTTTAACTAAAACAGATACTCCGGGAATTGGAGATCCATCTTCTGATGAAGTTACCACGCCACTAACTGTTTGCTGAGCCTGTACGAAGCCGGTAAAAAACAGGGCTCCAATTACAAATAGAAATAAATGTTTTCTTTTCATACTCATAGGTTTTAGAATAATTAACTATGAGTGAATTTACATTTATTAACACTGTTAAATTTTTAAATTCAACCAGTTACAACTTGCGAGGTGGCATTAATTGACTACTGTCTGTATATGACATTTACCCCTACATATACGTTGTTAACATACTATTTAGTGCTATATACAGATGCTGATAATAATATGAATAATAAAAGCAGAATAATTTTAGATAATATTCAAAAGTAATTGTGGTTCATTGATAATTTGCTACCGTTCATAGCTAATGCGAATATTCGAACTTTTAATTTAATTGTTGTTCAATGCCTTGTAATGTAGATAGCTTTTTATAAACACCTTTATCCAAATCTAACAACTCCTCATGTTTACCCTGCTCAACTATTGTCCCTTTATCCATTACAAAAATTTGATCTGCATTCCTAATTGTTGAAAGGCGATGAGCGATGACTATGGTAGTTCTACCCTGCATTAATGTTTTAAGAGCGTCCTGCACCAACTTTTCAGAATGCGAATCCAATGCCGATGTAGCTTCATCTAATATCAGTATGCGAGGGTTACGCAATAACGCTCTGGCTATTGCTATTCGCTGACGTTGACCACCTGATAATTGTGTTCCACGTTCGCCTACAACAGTATCCAGGCCTTCTTCAAACTCCTCTATAAATTCCCAGGCATTGGCACTTTTTGCAGCACTTATTATTTCTTCTTCACTGGCATTTGCCCTTCCATAAGCTATATTCTCGCGAATACTACCTCCAAAAAGAAAGATATCCTGCGGAACAAGCGCCATCTGGTATCGCAATTCCGATAATTCCATTTCATCTGAAGACTTATTATCAAACAGAATTGAACCTTTACTTATTTCATGTAAACGATACAATAAAGCCGTTATGGTGGTTTTTCCGGCACCGCTCGCCCCAACTAAAGCAACCATTTGATCTGGCTCAACCCTAAAACTTATATCCTTTAAAACTTCTGTGTCCGGCCTTGAAGGATAAGCAAAAGACAAATTTTTAATTTCTATTCCTCCTTTTAACAAACTACTTGCCGGCAATTCTTTTATCTCTTTTAGGTCCTCTTCTTTTTCACGCGTGATTTTAAATACATCTTCAATAGCGCCTAAAAAGCGTTGAATACGCGTATAAACATTGGCCATACCCCCAATGGTTCCTCCAATTATACCCGAATACATTACAAAAGAAAACAGATTACCCGAATCCATTTCACCCGAAGCTAAAAGCGAAGATGCTCTCCATACAATTGCCACTAAGGATCCAAATAATCCAAATACTAAAAAAGAACCAAAAGCTCCACGATAAACTCCTCCTTTAACGCCGGCCTTTGCTATTTCTTCAACCTTTTGCTTATAACGGGTCATCTCCAAAAACTCATTGGTATATGACTTCACACTCTGTATTCCTTGTAAAGTTTCTTCAACTATTGTAGTAGAATCCGCTACCTCTGACTGCGCCTTCTTGGAATATCGCCTAATAAATCGACCAAATACTACCGCAATTAAAACAACAGCAGGTATTACCGCTAACATAAAAAGCGTCAAATTAGGGTACTCATAAATGATATAACCAATACCACCTATTATAATAATTAATTGTCTGATTAATTCTGCCAAGGTAGTTGTTAAGCTTTCCTGCATAAGAGTAACATCTGCAGAAAGGCGGCTAGTCAATTCCCCAACCCGTCGTTTTTCAAAAAAGAACAGAGGTAATTTAATTAAATGATTATAGGTATACTGACGTAAATCAGACAAAGTCTTTTCTGTTACTCTTACAAACAGCAAGGTTCTGAAATAAGAAAAGAAGGCCTGTATTAACAGAAGCACCCCCAAAAGAAGTGCTATTCCGTTTATTTTTTCCGCTAACAAACCACTACTACCGGCATTCACTAAATCACCTAGTAGCTTTGGAAATACTAACATGGTTAAACTTGAACCTACCAGGGCCACCATGCCCAAATAAAATTCAAAGCGATAAGGTTTTATAAAACGATATAATTGAGCAGCCTCTTTGAGACTGCTTTTGCTTATTTTTTTCTTCTTGATTTCTGTCATAATACAATCTTACTTGTATACTAACAATCGTCAAGGAAAATGTTTTTGAATAGTTTATTTTTTTAATCCAATGTTTTAAAACTACTTTCTATTTCTTTTGAAATTCGCCCAAATACCTCATCAAAAGAAGCCATACCATCAACGGCAGAAACATCATGTATTTCTTTGTACTTCTCAATTACCGGTAGGGTTTTATCTTTATGTTCCTGCAAGCGTTTAACGATCTTTTCAGTGCTTGAATCGTAAGGCATGCGTTCATTCGTTTTGCTCCTTTGATTCAGTCGACGAATCAACTCCAAAGTATCAACATCTAAGTCGATGATTTTATTAATAAATGAATCATGCTTTTTAAGGATTCCATCCAGAATATAAGATTGAACCAATGTACGTGGATAACCTTTAAATATAAATCCTTTGGCATTTTTCGATTGCTCAATCTTCTTTTCAATCAGTCGGATCACGATCTCATCAGGCACCAGTTGCCCATTCTCATATAGTTCTTTAACTTTCTTTCCAATCTCAGTTCCTTTTTCAATCTCTTCATCAAGCATGGTACCTGTTGAAATAAACTCCAATTTGTACCTTTCTGCTATAGCTCTTCCCAATGAGCCACGGCCAGAACCCGGATAACCAAATAGCACAATATTCAGATGCTTTTTACTTAACACATGATTGACATGTTTTTTAATCGCTGAAGTCACCTTTTTGATGGATTGCAAGCCGTTAACTGCAACATAATTGCCCCGCTCTCTATAAAAATTAAGAACAGGTAAGGTTTTTTCGTCGTATTCTCTTAATCGATTACGAATCACCTCTTCATTGTCATCCAGGCGACCAGATGTTTCTCCGCGCGATAATAAGCGCTGTATGGATTCCTCTTGAGGGACTTCTATACTAATTAGTTTATCTAAGGTGGTATTTAACTTTATCATTAAGCCCTCCAGTATATATGCCTGTACAAAAGTCCTTGGGAAACCATCAAATAAAAAACCATTGGCATCCGGATTATTCTTAATCGTCTTCTCGATAATCTGGACAATTATCTCGTCAGATACCAATCCTCCTTTTGCTATTATACTCTTTGCCTCCAATCCCAACTTTGTTTCTTCCGCAAGTTCCTGACGTAAAATATCTCCGGTAGAAATGTAGAATAAATTATATTTTTTGATTAAAAATTCCGATTGCGTGCCTTTACCAGCACCGGGAGGTCCAAAAAGAGCAATGTTTAGCATAGTGACAAGGTTTTATGTATATATTTAAATTTGAGACTTTTGAAAATATCAAAAAAAAACGGCATCACCAAACTGTCTCTCCTTGTTAAAATATTATCCATTTTTTTTGTAAGTGATTTGATTTTTATTCGACAACCTTATCATGAAATACATCTTAATACTACTTTTTAGTACAGTTTACCTTTCAAACATATTGTCGCAAGGTTGCAGTGATGCCGGCATTTGCTCAGTAAAACCAGGCTTTAATGAAGATAACAGCAGTTCAAAGTTTCATTATAGTGCTTTACAATCAGTCGCTCTGGGAGAGCAAAGCATAGTGCATTTAGCAACACGCGCTCAAATTGAATGGCAACAGGGCTCCTACCAATTGCAATTTTCAATACCATACTTATTTCACATTTATGATGGATCTCAATATAATGGCTTTGGAGATATTACCATTTTAAATAAATATAGTTTTGCTCCTGATTGGAAAGTTCTTGCTGGACTTAAGATACCAGTAAATGATGCGAATCAAACTAACTCCAACAATGAAACTTTACCCATGCCATTACAAACCAGTCTGGGAACCTTCGACTTAATAGCATTATTAAGTAAACGATTCAATAAGTGGACAATAAATATTGGATGGCAACACCCACTAAATCAAAACAAAAACTCGTTTACAAGCAATGAGTTCTACCCTGATTTTTTAACAACAAATAACTTTGTAAGAGGAGACGATTTGATGGCTGGGGCAGATTGGAAACTGAATAACAAGTGGCATTTTTCAGCGGTATCGGTCTACAGGTTAAATGGTGATTATGCAAATGGAGAATTTATAAGTGGATCGGAAGGATTGAGCATTAATCTTAATGCTCAGTACACTAAACAACTTAAAAATAATCTTCAATTAGATTTCTTAGCAGCAGCTCCAATTCTGGTAAGAAAGGTTAGGCCGGATGGAACAACCCGTTCGTTTATTGTAAGTGTTGCACTAAGTGGGGTTCTCTAATCAAAAAAGGGTGCTACGTTTAGCACCCATGAAGTTGAATTAAAGTTAGATTCAGAATACTAAATTGTATATCTTAAAACTGAATTGTCCTATTCATTTAGTTCACCATCGTTTCATATTCATAAGATGATACAAGGCCTTTTAAACCTTTAGCCTCATCAAGCAGTTGTTCAGAAGATGCACTCAGTTCTTCAGCGGAGGCCGCATTTTCTTGGACTACTCCATTTAACTCATTGATAGCTGAATTAATCTGGGTTGCACCTAAATTCATTTCTTCACTCGCAGCAGCAACCTCCTGAACCAAGCGAGCTGACTCTTGGGTTTTACTGACTAATTCATTTATTTCGCTTACCACATCATTTACCTGATCAACTCCTTCTTTAGCCATTTTTACAATTTCACCGGCTGCTTCATTCGATTGCTCTGCCAGTGAACGTACCTCTTTGGCAACTACCGAAAAACCTCTTCCGGCATCACCGGCTTTTACAGCTTCAATTGAAGCATTTAAAGCCAATATATTAGTCTGCTCGGCAATTTGACTCACATAGGCTGTTTGTTCATCGATTTTACTCATTAACGCAACGTTTATCTTCACCTTTCGATAGGCTAAGTCGAGTTGCTTTTGAACTTGCTCGCTTATCTGACGTGATTTAACGGCATTATCAGCATTGTTCATAATGTTAGCAGTCATCTCTTCCACTGAAGTGGATATTTCTTCTATCCCACTCGCTTGTTCTGAAGCTCCCGAACTGATATTGGAAGAACTGGAGGTAATATTAGAACTCGATCCAACTATGACTGAAGAACTATCATCCAACATCTTAACCATTTCACGATTAGAAGCTACCAACTTTTTTACTGCCAAAGCAATATCCTGAATCTCGTACTGTCCCTTTAAAAAACGATCGTCAACATCATCTTTTAAATCCTTCTCACTCATCTTTTGAAGTAATAATGTTAGGTGTTGAATAGGATCCTTTACCTTTTTTGAAAGCACAAAATATGAACTTAATATGGCAACAATAGCCACAGGTACAGCCCAAACAAGATGAATCAGCCCTTTATTTCCTACAACAAAACCAAAGCATGCAACCACATCTATAACTGCCAAAAACACTGTTCCTATTAGGAGAACAAAGGACTTTTTGAAAGCCCAATAAACAAACAACCAACAGAGTGCTCCTGCCAAAACAATCAATATTACGCCAAGTGTAAAAATGTCCATTTTTATGAAATTTTAATGTACTGAAAGGGCCGTTCCAAACGCCACCATAAATTGTGGGTGAATATCCTTTTCAGGTGTTATTAATGTATATCCTCGTTGTTTAAACACTTCTTTAAGTGTCTCATGATTTGCCACGCCTCCGGTCAAATAAACTTCATGTCCATTTTGTAGTTTTGTTGGCAAAAGCTTAATGGCCTGAGTAGCCACATAATCGTAAAGTCCTCGCAAAATTGCTTTTCTTCTTCTATCAGATGCTTGTACCAATGCAGAAACAACATTTGTTACGGCAAAAATACCGCAAGTGGTATTTATTACTTCACTTTCTTCCGCCTCTAAGGCTAATTTATCTAAAGTATCAAACGTAAAATTTGGCTTGGTCTGTTTCCATCGCTCAAGTATTTGTACCAAAACCATTCCTGTACCAGCTCCACAACTTTTATTTGTATTGATCCATGGAGCACTATGCATATTTTCAAAATTCAAAATTTTAACATCTTGCGTACCTATGTCAATTACCAAAAGATCTTCCCGTTCCATAAATAATTGACGACATGATCCTATTAAGGCATTAATTTCGGTGGTCTGATTGTGCACCATATTTTTAAATACAGGATTATCGCTACCTATACCTGCAACTCCTAAACGAACCGGACCATCAATCGCCAGTTTATTAGTGATATCGTGGAGCAAGCCAGGATAATCAATTCCTGATGATATAACGCCACTTTTCATGATATCTAATTTCTCGTCCAAAAGCATGTATTTACTAAAACCACTTCCAAAATCAACTCCCAGACGATAGCCTGCTTTTAGTTTTTTTCCTTGCAGTGGCTTAAAAGAATTATAATCAACATTTGGTAGAGCAACATTTGTTATTGAAGAAAGAAAGGTGCGCAACCTAAAGCTAGTCGGCCCCTTAGGCATGCCTAAAATACAATCGCCACCCAAGGACACAACCTTCAAGTCATTTTGTGTTGCTTCGTTCTCTAATTCGTGCAATCGAGGAGCCAATAATTGACAATGTTCGTGGGAAATTATCATCATTCCCTTGGCGCCCATATCATGAGCCTCTTTCATAAAGAATTTTGACTTCTCAATGATATTACCTCCTCGCATGGGAACATTTATCAAATTCTGAGCAAGGTTTTCAAATAAATCATCAATACTAAGTTGTTCAAAAGTATCGATTGAAGGCAAAACATAATCACCCAGAAAATTAACTCCTTCAAACGCCATATAAGCATTGTTTTCATTTAAAATGCGCCACATTTCTGTCCTTCCGTATGGTATTAAACCAAAGAACCCAATAGGCACAGCGGAATCATCCACCTGATTATTGTTTACGTAATCAATTAATTCGTCCTTTAAACGTTTACAGATACCATATGCTTTTTCATCACCCCACATCGGCAAAAACTGCATATGCCAGTGAAGAGGTTCCAATCCAAGATTGATAGGCCCATGTTCATGCCTAAACTGCCACATTTCCAAAAACTCTTTCCTGGCTATGGTACTTTGATACATTACCTTCTTAAAGTTATCCAAGGCTTCAGAATGATCCATCCCAACTGAATCAGCCATTTTAAGAAATAAACTCTTGATTTGTTGAGCTAAATCAGGTACAGCATCTTTATTGGCATAAACAGGTAAATCAATATGAAAATGATCTGTTCCAAACTCTTGACGAAAATCCTCAAATACATAGCTAACTCCTTCGCAATATGCTGAAGAACTAACCATCAAATCGGGCATTGGAATAAGATTTTCCAATAATGCCCCTTTGACAGAATTAATAAAACTGCACCGTGGCGCAGTTAAACTACCTTTATTCGATAAATCAATAATTTTAGAATGAGAAGCCAACAGACTGCTAAACATTTCTAAATTTAACGGAATACAGTTTAAAGCCCAGGCTAACTCAGATGGTACCAGTAGTGAAGTAGCCATAACATTTACATCAGGCTTAAAAGACTCACGAAGTAGTGTGGTTCTGCGAGTAATCAAACTTCTTGTAGAGCGAAGTTGAATTGGAGATGCTGAACTAAGGGTTTCGCCACTTTGCCCTGAATCCTTGTAAAATTTTCTAAACGACTCGAACGACTTACCTCTAAGGTAAGACTTCTCTTCTTTTGATGTGTGTGTCATCATTAAGTAAGTTTTAATAATTGTACAATCATTTTTCAAGTCGAAAATCAGCTCCTAAGCCCTTTTCCTGATCCCATAATTAATGGGCTAATTCAACCAGATTTCATCTGTTAATTGCATATTAGGTCAATCGTAACACTATTTTTTGGTGGAATTTTAATTCTTTTTTTCAAGACCTCCCTATGCTGCTGATTTAATTTTACTTATAGAATACAAAAAAAATTATTTATAACGAATAAAAATAACAACTGTTAAATAGAAAACTATGAACTACCGATGCCTTCAATCAAAATAGTGTTAACAAAATGCCAAGGGTCTTTACCTTGATAACTTGGTTGTTTAGCCATAGATGTATGGTATTTACTGAACTAATAAACTTTCAATGAAAGATGCATTTATATTGCATGATAATACCCCATTTGTTAGCTGTACACATTATACTTAAAAGACCGAACTTATGAAAACAGTAGTGAAATTTGCAGGTATCATTTGTATTCTATGCTTTAGTTTAGAAACTGCTTCTGCAAAAAAAATAAAAGGCCAAAGCAATACAGAAATGGGCAAATACGAAATAGTGGAAAGTGAAATCAGTATTGAGCATAAGGGTAAAACATTGGAAACCTATACACTTTGCTATGAGAATTGCACTAAAAAGATGTTTATAGGAATTGAGAAACAAAAAGATTGTAAAAACTTTATTGTAGTAATTGAGGACATGAAAATCATTTACACATGTAACAATGGAGTATTCGGAACGAAAAAATTGCCTAAACAAAAAAGTACTTCGCTGTCAATAGATGACGCAATTGATCGGCAACAGTTCTATTATCAAAAAGTAATTACAAAAAAGCCAAAAACAGAAAAAGAATTATTGGCTCTAATTGCATGCTATTACCCCCAGTTAATTAATGAAAATTATATAGAGAATAAGGTTTAAGCATAGGGATGAATTAATCCTTGTATTAAAATATTCGAAGAACGCTTCGTAGACTAAAGGTTTAAGTTAAGATAACGAGAAGGAATTAAGACAGCCTTCTCGTTTATTTTTACTATTACTCACGCTACCCCATATTTTCTTTTATTTTCTTCAGTATTTTTTCATTTATTACATTCTCTACCCTACCATTTGTATTTTTTATGCCCTATAACATATCACATTCTGATTTAAACCCCATTTCAATGATTAATCTCATCGTTTAAGAATTGCACATCCCCCATCTTGCATCCATCAAATTTAAATATGGTGATGATGAATAATTCAGTGACGCTAAATCCAAATCCTCTGGTTCAATTTCTAAATAAATCAGCCAATCAATTTAATAAGGAAGACATTATTAAATATATGGAAGAGAACGAAGTTCAAATGTTGAACTTTCGGTATGTGGCTGAAGATGGAAGGTTAAAGACGCTAAATTTTGTGGTTTCCAGTCGCGAACATCTGGATGCCATACTTTCGGCTGGTGAACGGGTTGATGGCTCAAGCCTTTTTTCCTTTATGGAAGCTGGAAGCAGTGACCTTTATGTTGTACCCCGTTATCGCACAGCATTCTTGAATCCTTTTTCAGAAGTTCCATCATTAGAAATCCTGTGTTCGTTTTATGACCACAAAGGACAAGCTTTGGAATCGGCTCCTGAAAATATTTTAAGAAAAGCCATTAATCAATTCAGATCCAACACTGGAATGGATATGAAGTTCCTGGGCGAACTAGAATACTATGTTAATAGTGAACGAAACAGCAACTTCCCTGCATCTGATCAAAAAGGCTATCACGAATCTGAACCATTCGCCAAATTTGAAAGCATGCGCAAGGAAGCATTGAAACTTATTGCCCAATGCGGTGGTCAAATAAAATATGGCCATTCGGAAGTTGGCACGTTTACCAGTGAAAATGAAGCCTTTGAACAACATGAAATAGAATTTCTACCAACTGATCCTGAATTTGCGGCGGATCAACTTTTAATTGCAAAATGGGTTCTTCGCATGTTGGCTGAGAAATTAAATGTTGAAATTAGTTTTGCACCAAAAATCACTGTTGGTAAAGCAGGTAGTGGACTTCATTTTCATATGTTAGTTGAAAAGGATGGCCAGAACATTATGCTTGAAAACGATAAACTAAGTGATGAAGCCAAAAGAGTTATTGCTGGTATTCTTGATGTGGCCGATGCTTTAACTGCATTTGGAAATACAATTCCAACATCGTACTTAAGATTAGTACCTCATCAGGAAGCACCTACAAATATTTGCTGGGGAGATAGAAACCGTTCTGCTCTTGTAAGAGTACCTTTGGGATGGACCGGGCAAGTTGATCAAATGATATACGATGCCAATCCAAATGTAGACATTAAACCTTTTGATACAGGCAGCAAACAAACTGTTGAATTCCGCGCCCCTGACGGATCTGCAAACATCCACTTAATAATAGCAGGCTTGATTGTTGCCGCTGAACATGGATTAAGCATGGACAATGCCTTGGAGATTAGCTCAAGACTATATGTAAATGGCAATATTTTTAAATCCATGCCAGAAGAAGGTTTGGAACAACTGCCATCGTCATGCTTCGACTCTGCCATATGTTTAGAAAGTAAACGCGCTTTTTTCGAAAAAAACTCAGTCTTTCCGGAAAATGTAATTGATCACACCATTGAGAAATTAAAAAACTTCAATGACAAAGACTTAAGTGAACGTCTATATGGTAAAAATGATGCACTAAGAGATCTGGTTCTTGAATACATTCATTGTCAATAGAAAAAATACACACAACTATACCTCAGAGAGGGAACGAATTAATATGTCGTTCCCTTTTTTCTTTCTGTATAGTAGCTTTATTTGTTTTTACTTAACTTTAGCACTGCAACAACAAAATTAATCATGGCCATTTTCGGAACTATTAAGACACTTATAAAACAGTGCGATAAACTAAAGTTTTATAAGGCTCTTCAATACCTACAATCAACTAACCTAAATGAAATCTTCTTGCAGGTTAAAGAAGGACATCCCATTGAAATTGAAATTGATGGTCGTTCAGTTTACGCCATATTTCAATGTTATGAAACTAAAGCCATAGAAGAGGCTAAAATTGAAGGCCACAAAAAATTCATCGACATTCAGTATATACATAGTGGAACGGAGCAAATATTAGTTTCTCCTTCATCTCGAATGATAAAGGATGCCGATTACAATGAAAAAAAGGATGTCTATTTTCCAAAAGCAGCAGATTACTCCAGTATTCGTTTAAATTCTGGAATGGGTTGTATTCTATATCCCGAAGATTTGCATGCTCCCGGCATCAGAGTTGATGCTCCGGCTAAGATTGAAAAGATTGTGATTAAAGTAGCTATTGAATAAAAAAGCACCTAACTAATGTTAAGTGCTTCAATCTATGCCATTGTATCAATATCACTTATTTCCAAGGAACTAATTTGGAAGGATAATAATTTATTTCCTTTCTTTTTAACTGTTTGGCATGCTTGGCTAAGCGATGTTTATATAAATCCCAATCCAAATATTTTTCATCCGACCAGGCAATTTCAGCATGTCCCAAAATCCTTGGAAAAACCATATATTCGATTTCTTCCATATTGGTAATCGTTTCAGTCCAAAGTGGTGATTCAATACCCAGAATATCATCTTTGTTCACGCCATCTACCAATGATTTAGGACTCCATATATAAGCACTGTCCACTTCTATATATGCTGCCCAATGCAGTCCAAGGTGAGTTGTGGAATCGTATTGCATATCTAAATAAACACGCTTCGACGGAGACAAAACAACCTTTGCTCCTTTCTCAACAGCAAGCGTAGCATTTTCATCCTTCGCCCAGTATTGCACAACATCATTTGAATCAATATCTGCCAAAGCAATTTCGTCCCATCCCATCATTGTTTTGTTATGGCTTTTAACTATCTCATTAGTCCGGTTGATAAAAGAGATATAATCATCTTTTGCTGTAACATGTGACTCATCGCCACCAATATGTATATATGGCCCCGGGGTAATTTCCGCCAATTCTCTTATCACATCATCAACAAATTGGTATGTTATTTCTTTATCCGTGCACAAAGTACTGAAACCTACCTTAGTTCCTGTATAGAGTTCAGGTGCTTTACCATTACAATTCAGCTCAGGATAACTTGCAAGAGCAGCGTTAGTATGGCCCGGCATATCAATTTCAGGAATGATTGTTATAAATTTCGAACTGGCATACGCCACTATTTCTTTATAATCTTCCTGAGAATAATAGCCTCCCATATCACCATCTACTGCAGTACTCCCTCCTATTTCGCTTAATTTTGGCCAGGATTTAATTTCAATTCGCCAGCCTTGATCATCGGATAAATGAAGATGTAATACATTTAGCTTATATGCTGCAATTAAATCAATAAAACGCTTTACATCATTCACGCTAAAAAAATGACGTGCCACATCAAGCATGGCACCTCTATATTCAAATTTAGGGGCATCCTTAATTAGTCCTGACGGAATTATCCAGGCATCAAAATCAGCTGAATACTCAATAGCTTGTAACAAAGTGTGAACCGCATA
This sequence comes from uncultured Carboxylicivirga sp., assembly GCA_947503525.1. Lineage (GTDB taxonomy): Bacteria > Bacteroidota > Bacteroidia > Bacteroidales > Marinilabiliaceae > Carboxylicivirga. The sequence continues at coordinate 286,302 of CANNEA010000005.1, forward strand.
AAACAAACCTGCTTCATTATTCGCCTTAATAGCTATTTGATTCTCTTCAATACTAATTTCATAAGAGTCATTGGCCGATAAAGCTTGATCTATTTCTAAACTAATTGAATTACCATTACTAACATCCTGAACTACCGGTTCAAAACCACTAATCTCAAAAATTTGCTTTGATAATAAATCAGCCTGATCTATACTGTTTTGATCTGAATTGTATTCAATCAGAAGTTTCGGCTTAATTTCAAATGCTGTTCCTGTTGCCTCAACTGAAAGAGGGTGCGGGATAAAACTTACATCAGATAAATCTGCCGGAATACTTTTTTTACATCCCATAAAAAAAAGGGCAATAACTAGAATGGATAAGAAATTATAAATTTTCATGTTGAAATAAATGGTTATACACTTCAAGCTACTAATAGTATTATTGAAGCCCAAAGATAATCACTTTCGAAACTTTACGAAATACTATTCGAAAGTTATCGTAAGATATGATGCAAATCATCATTAGCCCCAAATCTCAAATTGTTCTTACAATTAAAGGTTTGGGGCCATAAAATGTCTAACTACCACTATGTAATATCTATTGAAAATTCTTTTTTAGAAATTCATATCCATTATTATAAAACATGTCGTCTACAAATTGATCAACATTTGGAATGTCAGTAAAAGCGAAGCGATTAATGTTTTCTTTTAACTGATCGTATAAATTACCATATTGAGCTGCTGTAGTGCACGAGTCAATAGTATTTACCAAGCCATCCAAATCAGATCCTATAACTATGTGTTTACGGGCATCAATTCCAACACTTTTGCCAACACGAACGATATGTACGATATTATTCACCAGATAACGCAGGTGAAGGTGAGCTTTTGAAATATCACGAGAATGACCACCTAACTTTAAAAATTCACGCTCAATATTTTCATCTAATTCATCCTCATTATCAAAATCAACAGATTCGTCCTGAACCACATAATCACCCGGATTCAAGAACACATCCTCTTCATCCATGCTAACAAACTCCTTACTTCTCTCCTTCTCAATCCAATCCGGAACTAGTTTTTTATTGGAATAGCCTAAAACACGCTCATCTAAAATCAAACCAATTAATCCGCCAGATTTTAAAATATTTTCAATGTCCTCATCATACAAATTAATACTATTTGGATTAAAGTATGTACCTGGTAAATATCCTTTCTGCTTATCATACACCACCTTAAGCCATCCTTTTCGCTTACGGCGCTTCACCTTACTAATTGGCATTGCCTCATAACTGCATCCGGTTACAGCAACATGAGATGCAATAATCGGATGGTCGGTTCCATATGTATTATAAAACTCTATCCTTGACTTCAAACTAAGATGTTTGATATCAATGAAAATAGGTTTGGTGGAAGCGTTATCTTCAAGACAAGCCTTAATTACTTTATGGCCTAATTCTGTAATTCCATTTCCGGATGGAGCAAAATCATTTTTGGAAAATATTTTCATTCCATAGGCATGATTAGCCATAGCATTCTGACTCAGGTGAGATAAAGTAATGTAAAGCAAACGTATTGGATCACCTTGCCTAAACTTTTTGACTTTAGCAACTACCTTCTCATGATCACTGTATTCGTTTTTTCCATAATATAAAGTGTGCCCACCTTCCAGACTTCCAATTAAATGAAGTGTCTTATTATCGTTTTTATTGTACTCACCAAATGATTTGATGAAGCGCATTTTATTCCCATCATCACTCTGGGCATTATTTATTACACTCGCTATTTCCTGATCCAACAATTCGGAATATGTGCAACCCACTTCCATATCTCTGATTTTCCACAATTGCCTTTTATCGATATTATCAGCCCAACCTGCTGCTATCTGAGCCAACACCTGATCAGCAAAAGCCCTTTCAATAGCCATTAGTCCAACACAAGCAATATTACAGTTGCCAATTAACAGCTGATCAGGATTACTTTGTGAGTCATAAATATTGTCAGCGATATTATCCAGTTTTATCTGGATATTGTACCACGGGGAATTACGATTTTCCTTAAGCGTTAACAAAGGCTTTAAGGTTGGATGACAATGTAAATCAAATGCTTTCATTTCAAAAGTTTTAATAATTGCTTAAGTACGTGAATTGTTAAAGTAGACTCTCACATCTTTCTTATGCGAAATCTTCATTCTGGCGGGTGATCGAAAATAAGAAAGAATTATACTTTTGTCAATAAGAAACAGACAGGAAAGCACAAAAAAACCGCCTGATATCATCAGGCGGTTATATTTAACTATCTTGTTTACTTATAGTTTGGCAAAGAAATCATTCCCTTTATCATCCACAATAATAAATGCAGGAAAGTTTTCAACACGTATCTTACGAACAGCTTCCATTCCCAATTCTTCGAAGTCCAATACTTCAACCGATTTAATAGAATCTTTAGCTAATATTGCAGCAGGTCCGCCTATTGAACCCAAATAGAATCCTCCATTATCCTTGCATGCATCAGTCACCGCTTTTGAGCGATTACCTTTGGCAACCATAATCATTGAACCACCATTCTTTTGAAACAGATCCACATATGGATCCATACGACCAGCAGTTGTAGGACCAAAACTACCTGATGCCATTCCTTTTGGAGTTTTCGCAGGACCCGCGTAATAAACCGGGTGCTTTTTCAAATAGTCAGGCATTGGTTTGCCTTCCTCCAACAATTGTTTGATTTGAGCATGTGCAATGTCGCGGGCAACAATTAAAGTTCCCGATAGATTTAAACGCGTTTTAATAGGGTATTTTGAAAGTTCCTTCAATACCTCATCCATTGGACGGTCCAAATCAATATCTACAGCAGGTGCCATATGAGGTGCTTCTTTTGGCACAAAACGAGCAGGATTCTTCTCAAGTTGCTCCAGGAATATACCTTCTTCAGTTATCTTTCCTTTCACATTACGATCGGCACTGCAACTAACACCCATTCCAACAGGACACGAAGCCGCATGGCGAGGTAAACGAATTACACGAACATCGTGTACAAAATATTTACCACCAAACTGAGCTCCAATTGTACTTTCCTGACAAATCTTTTGCACCTTCTCTTCCCAAATTAAATCACGATAGGCCTGCCCTCCATCATTTCCTTCGGTAGGTAAATGATCGAAATAGCCGGCCGATGCTTTCTTAACGGTTGCTAAAGTGGCTTCAGCAGAAGTACCTCCTATAACCAAAGCAAGGTGATATGGCGGGCACGCTGATGTTCCCAGGTCTTTAATTTTTTCTTGTACAAACTTTGTTAAATTCTCTTCCGTCAAAAGGGCTTTGGTTTGCTGGTATAAAAAGGTTTTATTACCCGAACCACCTCCTTTAGTCATAAACAGAAACTCATATGCATTCCCTTGATTGGCATAAATATCAATTTGTGCAGGCAGATTACTTCCCGTATTCTTTTCTTCAAACATCGAATAAGGTACCACCTGTGAGAAACGCAGATTGCGATCGCGATAAGTTTCGTAAACACCTTGTGACAGATGTTCGGCATCATTTACACCGGTATAAACATCCTCACCTTTTTTACCCATAACAATTGCCGTTCCCGTATCCTGACAAGTAGGCAATTCACCTTCAGCAGTAACCACCTGATTCATCAACATGGTATGAGCAACAAAACGATCATTATCCGAAGCTTCCTTGTCTTCCAAAATATTGGCCAACTTTTGCAAGTGAGTTGGTCGCAAAAAGAATGAAACATCGGCAAAGGCCTCCTTTGAAAGCAACTCCAATCCCTTAGGATCTACTTTCAATATTTTTCGTCCATCAACTTCAATAGTTGAAACATAATCATTGGTCAACAAACGATATTCCGTTGTATCCTTTTGAATAGGAAATGGTTTCTGATATTTAAAATCACCCATAACAATTAGTATTTTTAAGCAAAAGTAGGTTATATATCGATTTAATAATTGTTCAATTATCATTATTAAATCAGAATCATATTTTCTGAACTGCAAATCTAAGATAATTGCCTCTTTATTGAAATATTTGCAGAACAATTAGGATTAATTACCTTTCCATTATGGAACAATTTGAAAATGCCATTATTAAATTCAGTGAATTTATTTGGGGCACGCCACTCTTAATCTTACTCATCGGAGGTGGATTCTTCTTTATGATATATTCTAAACTTATGCCTTTTCGATATATCGGGCATGCAGTTGATATTTTGAGAGGTAAATACGACGATCCAAATGAAGCTGGTCAGATAAACCATTTTCAAGCGCTATCAACTGCTTTAGCAGCTACAGTTGGAATGGGAAACATTAGTGGTGTTGCCGTTGCAATTAGCGCAGGAGGACCGGGAGCCATCTTTTGGATGTGGGCCAGTGCTATCATCGGCATCACAACCAAATATTTCACCAATACTTTAGCAGTTATGTTTCGATCTAAAGATGATAAGGGTGAAATTCAAGGTGGCCCGATGTACATCATAACTGTTGGCTTAGGTCAGAAGTGGAAACCAATGGCTGTATTTTTTGCCGTAGCAGCCATGTTTGCAGTACTCCCAGTTTTCCAAAGCAATCAGTTAACGCAGGTATTTAGAGATGTGGTATTACAGCCCAATGGCGTTGAAACCGGATTTACCAGTGATTTGCTAACGGGGTTTATAATAGCCGGAATAATGTCTGCAGTTATTTTTGGTGGCATTAAGCGAATAGGTAAAGTCACCTCCCGGATTGTACCACTGATGGTGGTATTGTATATTCTGGTTGTTTTTTACATCATCTTTTCTCATCCGGATCAATTGTTGGGTGCAATAACATTAATATTTAGGGATGCCTTTACGGCCGAAGCCGCTCTGGGTGGAGCCGTGGGTACCATTATAATAACTGGAATAAAACGAGCAGCCTTTTCGAATGAAGCAGGTATCGGAACCGCTCCTTTGGCTCACGGAGCAGCAAAAACAAACGAACCTGTACGGGAAGGATTAGTTGCAATGCTTGGCCCTATCGTGGATACATTAATAGTATGTACCATGACTGCTTTAGCTATCCTGGTAACCGGCGTTTGGGAAACAAGTGATGCCGATGGAATTACCTTAACGGCCAATGCTTTTGAAAAAGCCATTCCGACCTATGGTCCGTATCTGCTAATTTTATGCGTTATATTTTTTGCCTTATCAACATTGTTTGCATTTCCATATTACGGCAATAAATGTTCGTCGTATTTGTTTGGTACACGCTCAAAAAACATCTACAATATTGTAAGTGTAGGAAGTGCGGTTATAGCAGCTGTAGTATCAATTGATGTGGTTATTGCTTTCATTGATTCTGCATACGCATTAATGGCCTTTCCAAATATGATAGCCGCAATACTTTTGGCGCCACATGTGAAAAAAGCAACCATAAAGTACTTTAGTAAACTAAAGAATGATCCAAAATTGTAACTTCAGCTTATGATGAAGCGTCATAATTAACAGACTAAAACTATTTATTATGAAGACCATATTTTCTCGATCCATTACCATGTTATTTTTGATTCTATTTGCCTTATCTATCCAGGCACAGGAAAAAGAAACCCGCACTGTTGGCGACTTTACAAAAATAAATGTTTCATCAGGTATCAATTTATACCTTACCCAGGGAGATAAAATAGAAGTTGTTGTTGAAAGTGATAAAAGCGACATGCATAAAATCATCACTGAGGTAGATGGAAATACTTTACGTATCTATAATAAAAAGAGCTATAACTGGGGCATGCATAAAGCACCCAAAGTTTATTTAACCGTTAAAGACATAGATTATATATCTTCAAATGGTGGTGCTGATGTGTATGGACAAAATTTAATTGTTACCGAGAAACTTAAAGTCTCAACTTCAGGTGGTGCTGATGCCTATTTAGAAATACAATCTTCCGATGTTGTATTATCAACAAGTGGTGGATCTGATATTAAAATAAAAGGAAGTACAGTTAATCTGGAAGCCTCTGCAAGTGGCGGATCAGATATAAACGCTAATGAACTGAAAGCTCAGATCGTTCATGTAACAGCTTCAGGAGGTGCAGATGCCACTGTGTGGGCTGAAAAACAAATTACTGCCAAAGCTTCAGGTGGTGGCGACATTGATTATTTTGGTAATCCGGAGATTAAAAATATTCATGAATCCGGTGGAGGTGACATAAGCAAACGATAAATAAAAAAGGGAAAAACAATCATGTTTTTCCCTTTTTCCTTATAGGTGATATTAAATTATTTCTGAAATTCTATCAAACCCAAGTTAGTACTCACGCCTATTTGTACTTCAACATCCTCAATTTCCTTCTTCGTGTATTCATCCTTGGGGATTAACTCAATATCATAGATCCCTTCATTCAAGCCTTTAATCATAAAAGCTCCACTTACAGTATCCGAATAGGTTCCAAAGGTATCACGAGATGCAGATATTGCCATCACATATGGTCTTGCATCAACAGGCTCTACATTGCCTTCAATGGCTCCACTCGTTGCTTCCGTATATGTTCGAATAACAGGCTTCAACGAATAACTCCCATTCCCTTTCTTAACAACCGATCTTCCTGCATCAAAATCGAGCCATAAACGATAGGTAATACCTTCTTCCAATTGAGCATGAATATTCAGTTTCAAGCCCGAAGTCTGTCCTGAAGGCGTTTTAAGATCATAATATTCTCCATCCACTTTCACTTGATTGTTGTCTCCCAGAACAAGTCGCATTTGCGAAATCTTTCCAGCCGGCATCGAATGTTCACCAAGTAAAGTATCCAAGCCATTTGTAAAATCCAATAGGTTATAAACACCATGATTAACATCATCCAGGGATCTCCATCCACTTTCCTCATCATCAGCACTTAAATTAATGGTCACATCCTGAATATCAATAAGCACTTCCTCATAGCTTGCAGGAGCATCTGTTAACCTAAGTTCTAATCTGGCTTCTTGCTTCGAATCTTCGCAAGCATACATCAATACCAGCAACATCATAATGGTCCACTTTATCATTCGCCTCATCTTCTACATGTTTTAAATTACGTTCTGAGTAAAATTCAAAATTAAAAAAAATTCAACCAACAGCCATAAGATGGCATCTCTAATTTTTAAACAGTCTTTATAAGGCATTATTAGTAAAATAATAGGGTAAAAACATCAATCGAAAAACTACATTACATAAAAAACTACTATATTCAAAACAAAAACGTTAATGCTCCGAACCCTTACCTTATCTCTTTTGCTGAGCTGTTGTTTAATGTCTTATACTCAAATAAAACATTGTGAAGTCAACAAATACAACACATACATATCTATTAATGGGAAAAAGCTAGTAAAAACGATTGAAGTTGAGATAAAGATCAACACTGCAAAAGGTACCAATGAAGCTGAAATTGATATCCATTATGTTGACGACAGCGATATAAAGGATATAAGTGCGAGTATTGAATCCATCAATGGTAAAGAAATCAAAAAACTACGCAAAAAAGACATAGAATACAGCAATGCCTATTCACACGACACCTTCCATAGTAATGACAAAGTCATGTCCTTTGCCTTAATTCATAATCGTTATCCTCACATTTTAAAATACAGTTACACAAGAGTTATCGGGAGCTATGTAAGTCTGGTCAATTGGATTCCACTTTATGACAATAACATAGACATCAAAACAGCTAAGCTGGAAATAACTTTGCCTAAAGACTTTAAATTTAAAAGCATCGAAAACAAAATTGACTCTTCATATTCCGTCAATGCAGGTGATGATATTACTTATGGATGGATCGTAACTTATCCCGAAAATACAGAACGTCAAAATTATGCTCCACCAGTCTATTCCATTCTTCCTAGAGTGGAAATTGTACCTGAAAAATTCCAATATGGAATTGAAGGATCTACACAAAGCTGGGCCACTTATGGTGAATGGCATCATCAACTTAACCAAACACTTGGCGAACTGACATTAGAAGAAAAACTAAAAGTTCATCAACTAACTGATCATCTTAATTCAGATGAAGAAAAAGTAAAAGTGCTTTATCATTATATGCAGGACAACACGCGCTATATTAATGTATCCTTGGAATTAGGAGGTTTAATCCCCCACCCGGCCAGCTATGTTTGTCGTAATAAATATGGAGACTGTAAGGCCTTGAGCAATTACATGAAAGCACTTTTGAATCAAGTAGGAATTAAATCCCTGTATACTACCGTCTACGCCGACACTAATCCAATTTCAGTAGATACTGCAAACGTGTCTCAACAATTTAATCATGTTATTTTGTGTGTTCCGCAAAAGAAGGACACCATATGGTTGGAATGCACCGATAACACTGCCCCTTTTAATTATTTGGGAACATCTACTCAAAACCGAATGGTTTTAGCTGTAGATGCTAAGGAAAGCAAATTAATTAAAACAAGGGCTTTAAGCCTAAGTGATTGTACAAACACCTACAAAACAACTGTCCAGGTTAATCCAAATGGTGAATCAAATCTTGAATTACATGCTAGTATAAGGGCTGGACTGTTTGAGTTTCTGAAGGGTTTTGAAAAAGATATTCCGGAAAGCAGAATGGCTGACATTATTGATCGCACCAATCTAATGCAAAACGGAGACATCAATACAATCAACATTACCCGCCCCCATCGCGATTCAAGCTATGTTGATCTGGAATTGAATGCAAGGGTCATTAATATGGCTGAACGCATCGGTTCAAAACTATTAATTCGTCCTGTTCAGTCATTCACAATGAAATTAGATAAGCCGCAAAAAAGAACCCAGTCAATATCATTAGCCTATCCCCGATCCAGAATTGACTCCACGCATTACATACTAAATCAAGAGATTGCTGAAGTTTCAGGAAAAGCAGATATCAAGGTAAATTCAGCATATGGGACTTATGAAAAACAAATAATAATTAAGGGTAATAAATTAACTATTGTACGAAACATTTCTATATCATCCGGCACTTATGAAATTGACGAATACGATTCCTTTTATCAATTTATAAACGAGATGAATAGATATGAAAATGAAAAACTTTTAATCACAACTAAATAGACTAATTCAAAAGCCAATTCAAGATAATATGAGAATCCTAACACTAAGTCTGATTACTTTATTAACGATTACAGCAATAGCTCAAAACAATGCAAGTAAATTTGGATTATTAAATCCGGCCGACCTTGATCTAAAGTCCTGTGCATTTGAATCGGATGCCCCTGCTGTGGTTTTGTTTGATCGTGGTGAATCCAAATTCATACAAGATGACACCCATGGTTTTATATTAACATTTACTCGTCACACGCGCATTAAAATTTTCGAAGAAGGCGGATTTGATCAGTCGGAAATTGAGATTTATCTATCCATTGGAAAAGGTGCAAGAGAAACCGTAAGAAAGATAAAGGGCTATTCGTACAATTTGATTGATGGAAAGCTAGTTCAAACAGCTCTAGATCCTACTCAAATTTTCCAGGAAAAGGTTAATGAGTACTGGTACATGAAAAAATTTGCTATGCCAAAAATCAAAAAAGGCACTATTATTGAGTTTAGCTATACCATTGATTCGCCATTTTACAACCATTTTAGAGATTGGAAATTTCAGAGCGACATACCAACAATGTATAGTGAATATAAAGTAGGTATGATACCCTTTTATTCCTATAGATATCGCTTGCAAGGGGCTTCTCGTTTGCACAAACAAAAAAAATACGAGCACACGGGTATTAGTCGAACTTTTGCCGGAATACCTTTCAAAGATATGGTCTATGAGTTTGGATTAAAAAACATTCCTTCATTCAAAGATGAAAACTTTATCTCTTCAAGAGAGGATTATATTAAGAAAATAGAATTTCAACTGGCTGAAATCAATTACCCCTCTGGATATAGACGTAAATACATGGATACCTGGCCAAATTTAGCCAATGAATACCTGGAAGCCGATCGCTTTGGCAGATACCTCAAAAAATCGGAAAAGTGGGCAGGTAAAAATGCCAACAGTTTCAAGACAATGGACGAAGAACAACGATACAATGCTATTCTTGACTTTGTTAAAAGCAATTATAAATGGAATGAATATTCAGGTGATTTTGCTCTATTATCTTTCAAAGATTTTCAGGATGAACTTAGTGGTAACATTGCTAACATAAACCTTCTCACCATAGGTATAATGAGAAGCAATGGAATCGAAGCCAATCCGGTAATCATCAGCACACGTAACAATGGTAAGGTCCAGCAACAATTTCCTAATTCCGATGCATTCAACTATGTGCTTATTTTGGCGAAGATAAATGATAAACTAAAGTTATTAGATGCCACACAAGGTTTCTGTCCCAATCAACTCATCCCTTCAAAATGTATTAATGGTAAAGGATTTATTATTACAGAAGACAGCGAAAATTGGATTACCATTAGTAACAATGCACCCTCTATTGAAGAAACTAAGCTTGAGTATACCATTAATCAGGATAATTATACCATTGATGGTGTTTGTGAAAAAACAAGTACCGGATATTTGGCAATCAGAGATCGTCGCAATTACTACAATGACAATGAAAACTTTAAAACTAATTTAAAAAAATATGGCTTTAACGATGACGAAAGTTTTGAGGTTAAATACCTAATGGAAGAGGATCAACCATTTGAATATCAATTTGACTTTACTCAGGATATCGATATCATTGACAATCAAATCATACTCGCTCCCTTTGCGCATTTATCACCCGAAGATAATCCATTCAAGCAGGAAAAAAGGGAAATGCCAATAGATCTGGTAACCAAAAAGGCATACCGATACAATGTAATTATTAATATTCCGAAAGGGTATAAAGTGGATGTTATGCCTGTGAATAAAACACTTAAATCTGAAAATGTTGAATTTAATTATATGGCTCAAAAAATTGAAGAGAATAAGATTAGATTATTTGCCATTTATAATTTCAAAAAACCTAACTATCCTTCGAAATCATATCGAGAGTTAAAAAACTTTATGAATACGGTCACTAAAAAGTTAAACTCAAAAATCGTTTTGATTAAGGATGAATCCATTTCAGACGTATCGGAAAATGTAAGCCAATAAAAAATATGCACTAAACCATATGGCGGAAGGTTCTGTTGTTCAAATAAGTCGAAAAGAAAGAACAGATCCTCAATTGACCATTGCACTGAGCTATTTTAATTTTTAGTAAATTCGCATCTTAATTAATGGCGGCGTAAAGAATAGGGTGGATTAAAGGCGGTAATCACACAATGTTTTATAAATGCAAATGTGCAACGGAATGTATGTAATTTGATCACTAACAAACAAATCAGTATACACCAAATATTAAGTTGCATTAAATTGTATTGTTACCTAAAAAAATCACCACTCTAAAGTTGCAACTATAGCACCTCTTTCGCGTAACAAGCCTTTGTTAACTCGCACTTTTGTGACTGAGGAGGCGAAGCTATGGAATAGCTGGACGACGAAGTGTTGAGCGGAGCGAAATCCCGATTCATCGGGAAGGAGGCGAAGCTGTATTTAGGTGTTTGGTTCTAGGTGTTAGGATTTAGGTCTTGGATAATTGGAGAAATTTATCACAAGTACGCATTATACTGATACTATAAGTTTGATTTAGTATTGTTATGGATATAAAATCATTTAAGGATTTAATTGTTTGGCAAAAATCTCTGGCGTTTGCAAACGAAATAATTGAGCTTACTGAAAACCTTAACACCAAGTCAAAACATTATAGACTTATAGAACAAATAGAAGCAAGTTCTTCCTCAGTGCCACAAAACATTGCTGAAGGTAAAGGACGACATACAATAAAAGAATATAAACAGTTTTTATACTATTCCAGAGGTTCTTTATACGAAACCATAACACTGTTAAACCTTTTTCATTTACGAAAATGGATTACTGATAAAGAATTAGCAGACCTTGAAAGAAAAGCTGACGAAATAGGCAAAATGCTAAATGGTTTATTGAACAAACTAAAACCTAATAACTAGAACCTAAGCCCTAGTAAATATGCAATACGAAGAAGATCTTCCTCTGGAAGAATATATATATACCGAAGCTTTAAAAGAGCGGCACCATGACATTGAACGCTTTAAGCAACTGATTAGCATTGAGAATAATCAAAATGAAGAGGATTCGATTGAATTACTTTATGTGAGTAAAAGGTTATTTTATAATTTTCATGGTGAGGAAAAGGTGATCCAGGCACGACAGCAGATGATGCATTTCCTTGACATTGAAATTAATGACGAACGGATTCCGATGAGCATGAGTGGCAGCAATGGTACAGAGCATGATGAGAAGATAGAAACACTGCTGAATGCCATGGATGATCTGGAAGACCTTAAAAAGCTTAAACTTAAAAAACTGGCTCAGGATTATCCTGAAGTGCCCTTCTTTACGCACATGAAAATTGTGATGATGTATGTTAAGGAAATGGCTCCCAAAAGAATTATAGCTCAGATAGAAGATGCTCTATCCATAACACCGGAAGATACAATTCTACAATTAGAACGAGATAGCCTCTTGGCCAGAGAGGGTAAAACATGCCAGTATTTAAATGCGGACACCATTGAGAAAGGCAGTCTTAAGAAGCTATTCAATAATCGGGAATGGATTCATTCATTTGAATTGATGACGGCCCATACGGCCATATTCGAATATCTGGTTTCAAAAGAAGATTTGCTTTCGCTGGATGCATTTATATTTGCCACCAATACCCTTCATCCTGAATGGGAAGAATCCTGGGCCGATAAGGAATTGTATAGCGAATTACTCAAGGTTCAGTTCTGTAAGAATTTCATCCACTAATTACACGAATTAAGCGAATCATTTTCCTTTAAAGATATGCCAGACTTACTCAAAAATAAAGAATTAATTTACAAAGAAGACGCCTATAAAATAGTAGGTGCTTGTATGGCTGTTCATCGTGAACTTGGTTGTGGTTTCCTAGAGGCAGTATATGCTGAAGCATTAGAAATGGAATTTGAAAAACAAAACATTCCTTTTCAAAGAGAAGTATCAGTAATCATTAAGTACAAAGGCAAAGCTTTGAAAAAATCATACATAGCAGATTTCATTTGTTATGACAAAATAATTTTAGAGTTAAAGGCAGTGAACTCTTTGGATACAGTTCATGAATCTCAGGTATTGAACTACCTCAAAGCAACCGGTTTCAAGTTAGGATTATTGGTAAACTTCGGAGAACAGTCATTGAAATATAAAAGAATAGTTTTATAATCCTGATCACCATGCAACAAGCACGAATCACTCTTATTAAATAAATTAGTGTTCATTAGTGAAATTCGTGGATAAACATTAACAAAAAGCACAATTAGCGGATAATGAAAAACTTTGCATTAATAGGAGCAGCCGGATACATAGCACCAAGGCATTTAAAGGCAATTAAAGAAACCAATAACCAGCTGATTGCGGCCGTTGATCCCTATGATGGCGTGGGAATTATGGATAGTTATTTCCCAAATGCTGACTTTTTTGTGGAGTTTGAACGCTTCGATCGTCATATTGAAAAGCTAAAAAGAGCCAATATGCCTTTGGATTTTGTATCGGTATGTTCACCTAATTATCTGCATGATTCTCATATTCGTTTTGGACTGCGCAGTGGAGCCGATGTCATTTGTGAAAAACCTATTGTGCTTAATCCATGGAATATTGATGCCTTGGAAAACATAGAAAAGGAATCCAAAGGAAATATTTATACCATCCTGCAATTGCGTCACCATCCGAGCATCATAGAATTAAAAAAGAAAGTAGAAGAAGGAGATCCAAATAAAATATATGATATCGACCTCTCCTACCTCACCTCACGAGGCCATTGGTATTATACTTCCTGGAAGGGGGATATCAGTAAATCAGGTGGTATAGCCACAAATATTGGTGTACACTTTTACGATATGCTTACCTGGATCTTCGGTCCGGTAAAAAACAACACAGTGCATATCCACTCGCATGATCGTGCAGCCGGCTATCTGGAGCTCGAAAAAGCCCGTGTACGTTGGTTTCTATCCATCAATTACGACACGATTCCACAGGAGATAAAAGATAAAGGCATGCGTACTTATCGTTCCATCACATTGGATGGTGAAGAAATAGAATTTAGCGGTGGTTTTACCGACCTGCATACAGTCAGTTATCAGCATATCCTGGATGGCACAGGCTATCGAATCGGCGATACACGACAAGCCATAAACATTGTGCACGACATACGTAATCAGGAAGCCATAGGACTGGTTGGGGATTATCACCCATTAGCTAAAGGAGAATTGACAAAGCATCCATTTGATAAATAGGTGTTAGGTCTTAGCAAAAATAAAAATGTCCACTAATGACATTGGCTTGCAAAGTCATAGATAAGTACACTCAGTTGAAAGATTCTCTTGCTAAATAAAAAGCGGTAAGTTATTTTTCAAGTACGTTCTTATTACAGAATTATTAAATCTTAAGTATATTGTATAACAAAAGAAAAGTAAAATGAAACAGTTCACTGTATCAATACAAGATGATAAAACAAAACTTTTTCTTGATATACTGAATGAATTATCCTTTGTTGAGAATATTCAAGATTTAAGCAGCATTGATATTTCTGAAGAGCATAAAAATATTGTTAGGGAAAGAATTACGAATTACGGTGCTGATAAATATCAAGACTGGAATGATATTGAAATAAATTTTGACAAATAATTATGAATTACAGTATTAGGTATAACCCTGAAGTCAAAAAGGATATACAGGATGCTGTATCATGGTATAATAAAAAGCAATCTAGTTTAGGTAAACAGTTTTATAAGGAACTAGAGTTTTATATTTCTATATTAAGAAAATCAGCCCATTGTTTTGCGCATCGATATGATAAAATTCGATGCTTGCCATTACGCAAATTTCCTTATATGATTCATTACAGGTTAAATATAAAAACTAATGAGGTACGTATAGAAGCTGTTTTGCATACAAGTATTAATCCGAACAAATGGATAAAAGGAGTCGAGTAAATATTGTTTCATTTTTTTTTAAATGAATTTATGTAATTAACACCCATATGCAGTCGGCAGAGTCGAAAAATAAACACTTGTCCCGGTACTTCCTCAAGCTATAAATCATCAATCCTTGTAAATCTGCGTAATCTGTGGACCAAGAGTTTCTCGCAAAGTACGCTAAGATAAGCGCTAAGGAAAGAGAGATGAGAAGTGAGAAGTGAGAAGTGGGTTACACCCCTCTACCTGTGACGCAATCAATAATAATTAGAACTAATCGTATTTTTATCGTAAAATACTAGCTAGCCCCTAAAGTTTCCCAATAAGGAAATAATTCATATCTTTGCATTAAAAGTTTAGAATGATAAAGTATGCTATAATATTTCTGGAATGGGCAGAAGAATTTATAGGAAGTCTGGATGACAAAACCAGAAAAAAGGTGCTTTATAATGTATGGAAGTCTCGTGATGTCAATGACCCAGAATTATTTAAAAAGCTTGACGGCAATATTTGGGAGTTCCGAACGAAGTTTTTAACGAAACAAATTAGGCCACTTGCCTTTTGGGATAAAACAAAGAAGACTGAAACGCTTGTAATTGCCACTCATGGCTTTATAAAAAAAACTCAAAAAACACCTAAAGCAGAAATTGAAAAGGCTATAAAAATTAGAGGCGAGTATTTTAACGAAAACGGAGGGAAATAAGATGAAAAAGTTCACATTAGAAGAATTGACAGATAAATATATAGGTGAAAAAGGAACAGAAAGTAGGGACGAATTTGAATTTGAACTGAAACTTGATGTTCTTGGAGAAATGATAAAAAAAGCTCGAAAAGAACAAAATTTAACACAAGCTCAATTGGGCGAAATTATTGGAGTTCAAAAGGCACAGATTTCTAAGATTGAGAATAATGCAAAAGATGTAAGATTATCAACAATATTAAAAGTGTTCAATGCCCTAAAAGCTAAGGTGAAAATGACAATTGACTTTGACACAAATACTCATTTAGAAATAGCTTAAAAACAACAAATCAGTGTATAGGGAACAAAAAGTTTCTCACAAAGACGCCAAGTGTAACGCTAAGGAAAGAGAGATGAGAATTGAGTGGTGAGATAAGAGAAATAAGAGTTGAGCGTAAAGAAGTGAGCAGTGAGCAAACCAATTGCACAGCAATTAATCCATTAAATCATTTTAGGGAAGCTGCCAATCAATAATCATTTTAATCTGTAAAATCTGTGGACAAAAATGAGATGAGCGGTGAGATGTGAGTAATGAGATTTACCAAGAGCTTGCCGAAGTGGAGACAAGAAAAACAGTTCTCGCAAAGAATTAGTGAATATCACACATCTTTAAATCAAATATCATCGATCAAACGTCTCTACATCATATATCACCAATGCCAATCATTCCCCACCTGAATTTTAGGAGGGGTGCCGTAAGGCGGGGTGGTATACTAAAATAAATTCGTGTTAATTAGTGACATTAGTGGACAAAAAAAAAGCACGGGTCACAATATCTCGGGAAGCTATAAATCAACATCATAAATAATAATTCATCCATCATATATCCAAATGAACAACATACACCCTACTAACATCTACCTTAATCGCGACGACAAGGAACAATACCTTAAGCAAAATGCAAAGGTAATATGGATCACCGGCTTATCCGGTTCAGGGAAAAGTACCTTAGCTCAGGGTTTGGAGCGTAAGCTGGCAGAGCGAGGTTACCTTACTCAAGTCTTAGATGGTGATAATGTACGCACCGGAATTAACAATAACCTGGGCTTCTCGGATAAGGATCGAACAGAAAATATACGCCGCATTGCAGAGATCAATAAACTCTTCCTCAACTGTGGCATCATTACCATTAATGCCTTTATTTCGCCCACCAATGAAATACGCCAGATGGCACGTGATATAGTAGGTAGCAAGGACTTTATTGAGGTGTTTGTGGATGCTACTTTTGATACCTGTGCCCAGCGCGACCCCAAGGGACTCTATAAAAAAGCTTTGGCTGGTGAAATTCTTAACTTTACCGGACTGGATGCCCCTTTTGACCGACCTGATGCTGCAGAAGTAACTGTTAATACGGACGATTTAAGTATTGAAGAAGGGATTGATAAAGCATACGAATATATTAGAGCTGCTGTAAGATGGTAGTTTCAGCATCCTTCAGTAAGCTCATGATTCAAGCTCAACATTCTGCTCAACTAGCATTTGATTAACTCGATATATTTATTCAAAAACTTAAACTACAAATAGTTACTTCGTAAATCGAACATTTCAACAAGCTTAATCATAACATATCCTTAAATGAACAACCTTATACTCTCAAGCATAAAACGCATACTTCAGGTACTACCACCGGGTTATAAAAAGAAAAGTGCCAAAATGATGTTACTCTTATTTCTGAATTCGGTTATGGAGTTGTTTGGTTTGGCAGCCTTCCTCCCCCTCTTTTCTGTGATACTACAGGATGGAATGATTACAACGCATCCAATAATAAGTAAAATGTATCTCTTGGGTGGATTTACCAGTGAAAATCAGTTTATACTTAGCCTGGCCGGCTTCATAGTGTTTGCCATAGTCTTTAAAAATGTGATGAGCTTATGGATTGCCAGGTCTCAAGCAAGCTTTTCATTAAGCTTATACCAGTATTTCGCCATTCGCTTACATTCCTATTTCTATTCTAAAGGTTTCCCCTACTTTAAAAGTACCAACAGTAATGTCATTATGCGGGACGTGAATGCAATCCCTCAACGCTTTGCTCAAAACATGGTATTGCCACTCTTTAACTTCCTCAACGAACTATTCGTGCTTAGTTTTATTTTAGTAAGCTTAGTGCTCTATGATTGGAAAGCAATACTATTATTAGGTGGTACTATCTTACCCATATTTCTTTTGTTTTACCGCTGGGTGAAAGAACGATCAGCTAAAATAGAAACGGAAGCCAATGAAATTCAACCCTTACTTGGAAAAAGTATTTTCCAAAGCATTTTTGGCTTTACTGATGTTGAAATAACTAACTCACATGAACGTTTCCGTAATAAAATTAGCTTCTACCTGGCTAAAATAGTTAAGCTAAGTATCAAACGAACAGTATACTCATTAGCTCCCACAAAGGTTATTGAAGCAGGTATGGTCATCACCATCTTTGCCATTACGACATATGGTTTATATTTTCTTCCAGATCGGGCCGGTTTGGCGGCTCTCCTCGGTTTATTTGCTTTGGCAGCCTATCGCATTCTACCCTCGGTCAATCGCATAATGATTGCGCTTATTAGCATAAAAGGAAATCAATTTACTTTTGATACGATTTCGCAAGTGAAAGGCTATACTCCGGAAAGAAAACAAGAGGAAGAACTATCTTTTCACAATGAGATTAACCTGAATCACATAAATTTCCGTTTCCCCGATGCCGAGCAAAACTTACTAAATGGAATTAACTTAACAATTACAAAAGGAGATAATATTGGTTTTATAGGTCCTTCCGGTGCCGGAAAAACCACGCTAATGAACATCTTATTGGGTTTTTGGTCACCAAGTTCAGGCGAAATCAAAATTGATGATCGTTTACTAAACTCTACCACACTTAAATCCTGGCGTGATAAAGTCGGCTATGTGCAGCAGGAAGTATATATTTTGGATGGTACTCTAGCCGAAAATATTGCTTTCGGATTAGATAATAACGAAATAGATCCAGCTAAGTTGGAGAAGGTACTTAAACAAGCCAGTCTTTGGGACTTTGTGCAGGACTTACCGAATAAACAAAGAACCATGATTGGCGAACGTGGCACAAAACTATCCGGTGGACAAAGGCAGCGCGTAGGCATTGCACGAGCATTATATTCAGGGGCAACCATCCTCTTTTTTGATGAGGCCACCTCAGCCTTGGATACCCAAACCGAAGAAGAAATAACCGAAAGTATTCGACAACTAACGGATGGTGAGTTAACCATTATTGTTATCGCACATCGAACAAGTACACTTAAGTATTGTAATCGAATTATTGAGGTGAATGAGGGTGAGATTAAGAGAGAGGTGACATACGATAATCTTATCGGCAAATCGGTCTGAGATTCTAATAAAATAGTGATATAGGCTTAGAATAAGTAGATAATGAATATACTAAATTTAATAGGAAGGAACGAAGAACTATTTACCGATGACCTAATTCATCATCAGGACAAGTTGGAAGAGATTGTTTCTTCTTCATCGTTTTTAGTAATTGGTGGTGCCGGATCCATTGGACAAGCCGTTACAAAAGAAATCTTCAAACGTAAGCCTCTAAAACTGCATATTGTTGATATCAGTGAAAATAACATGGTGGAATTAGTACGCGACATCCGCAGTTCCTACGGATATATCGATGGTGATTTCCAAACCTTTGCCTTAGATATCGGATCCATTGAGTATGACGCCTTTATTGAGTCCGATGGAATATATGATTATGTACTTAATTTATCGGCACTCAAACATGTACGTAGTGAAAAGGATCCTTTCACTTTAATGCGAATGATCGATGTTAATGTGTTTAACACAGATAAAACCATACAACAAGCTATTAAAAAAGGTACAAAGAAATACTTTTGTGTATCTACCGACAAAGCAGCCAATCCGGTTAACATGATGGGTGCTTCCAAGCGCATAATGGAATTGTTTTTGATGAGGCGTAGCAAAGAGATCTCTATCTCTACAGCTCGTTTTGCCAATGTGGCTTTTTCTGATGGTTCACTACTCCATGGTTTTAACCAACGTATCCAGAAAAAGCAGCCCATTGTAGCACCAAAAGATATTAAGCGTTATTTTGTCGTTCCTAAAGAATCAGGCGAACTATGTTTAATGTCATGCATATTTGGCGATAACAGAGATGTTTTTTTTCCAAAACTAAGCGAAAGTCTTCATTTAATTTCATTTGCGGATATTGCTGTAAGGTATTTAAATGACTTAGGTTACGAACCCTATTTATGCGAATCGGAAGATGAAGCTCGTAAACTGGTCCATTCTCTTCCTGAAAAAGGAAAATGGCCTTGCCTTTTTACTAATAGTGACACAACCGGCGAAAAAGACTTTGAAGAGTTCTATACAGACAATGAGGTGCTTAACATGTTACGTTTTGAAAACCTTGGAATCATTAAGAATGAGCTGAGTTTTGAAGATGATAAACTGAAGCTATTTACCCATAAGATAGAGCAAATGAAGGATAATAGAAGGTGGACTAAAGAAGAAATTGTAGAATTGTTTCATCAAATGATTCCCGGTTTTGGACATAAAGAAACAGGTAAATACCTGGATTCAAAAATGTAAAGGATAAGGTTTAGGTTTAGGTTGAGAAGCTTTTAACCTACTCTATACCTTTAACTCAATCTCAGTCTCAATCTAAGTCTTATTGTATGTATACCAGTTTCACCGAAATGCAGTATGCAAAAGACCCATGATTTATCCCTAGAGTTTTTTAAGTTGAGTGTTGATTTACTAAAGTCTGAAGATTATGGTTTTACATCGCAGATCAGGTAAGCTGCCAATAATGTTTCATCCAATATTTCAGAAGGATTTAGCAGGAAAACTAAGAAAGATAAATGTAACTTTTATATTATAGCCAGAGGATCAGCCTTTGAGACCCAAAATGATTTATTATATAGTAATCGGGTCAACTATTTTGACAAGAATAAAACCGATGATCTATTCAATCAATATAATGACCTTATATTCGAACTAAACAAGATCATCAAAAACCTAAGCACCCCCGCTTAAACTAAACCTCAACCTTAGCCGCATTCTAATTATGGATAAATACCATCAACTCATAAAATTTATAAGGGACGCCTATTCTACTCCCGAAGCATTTATACCCTTGCATGAGCCTCGTTTTATCGGAAATGAAAAGGCCTATGTAAATGATGCCATCGACTCTACTTTTGTTTCCTCCGTTGGAGCATACGTTAATCGCTTTGAAGAGATGATGTGTGAGATTACAGGTGCCAAATATGCAGTGGCTACTATCAACGGCACCTCGGCATTACAAGTGGCCTTATTATTGGCAGGCGTTGAATCAGGTGATGAAGTAATAACTCAAGGACTTTCTTTTATTGCCACTGCCAATGCCATTAATTACTGTGGAGCTAATCCGGTTTTTTTGGATGTCGATAAAACAACTATGGGACTATCCCCTTCTGCCTTAATTGGATTTTTAGAAGAGTATGCACAACTAAAAGATGGCGTTTGTTATAATACTAAATCAGGAAAAAAAATAGCAGCTATTGTACCCATGCATACCTTTGGGCATCCGCTTGAAATAGAGAAGTTAATTAATATTGCTAATGCCTATAATATACTTGTTGTTGAAGATGCCGCTGAATCATTGGGAAGTTATTATAAAAATCAACATACAGGAACGTTTGGCCTCTTGGGAACATTTAGCTTTAATGGTAATAAAACCGTGACCTGTGGTGGTGGCGGAGCTATCGTATGCAATGATGAAGAATTAGCGAACTTAGCCAAGCACATCACAACTACAGCAAAAGTCCCCCATCCTTATGAATATACCCATGATATGATTGGCTATAATTATAGGATGCCGAATCTAAACGCCGCATTAGCTTGTGCGCAGTTGGAAAAGCTGGAAGAATTTATAAATAACAAACGATCTTGGGCTTGTCAATTAAGTGAATTCTGCCATAACAATGGGATTAACTTCATAACTGAACCCCAAGGTACTAAATCGAACTATTGGTTAAATGCTTTATGTCTTGAAAGCCGAGAACAGCGAAATGAGGTTTTGGAATATTTGAACCAAAAAGGTGTTATGTGTCGTCCAATCTGGACATTACTTTTTAAAATGCCAATGTATTCTAACTGTTATCATGATGAGCAATCAAATGCACAGTGGCTTGAAGATCGTATTGTTAATATACCAAGCAGCGTTATAATTTAAAGTTTAGGCTGAGATCAGGATTGAGAATTCTTAAGCTAAACCTTATCCTTAATCTTATAAGATGGAGAAACTTATACTAATAGGCGGTGGAGGACATTGTAAATCATGTATCGATGTAATTGAGCAAGAAAACAAATATCAAATTGCTGGCATTGTTGATCCCAATGAACCAATTGGTGAAAAAATTCTTGGATACCCAATAATTGGTTGTGATGATGATCTACCTGAATTGATAAAGGAGTATAAAAATGCTTTAATCACCGTCGGTCAAATTAGATCAGCTGCCCTAAGAATCAAACTTTACCGCTTGGCAAAAGAGGCCAAAGCCAATTTGCCAATAATTATTTCACCACTTGCATATGTAAGTAAGCATGCTAAAATAGATGAAGGAACTATAGTCATGCACCATGTGCTGGTAAATGCTGAAGCCCAAATTGGCATTAATAATATAATTAACAGTAAAGCTTTAATTGAGCATGAAGCCGTTGTAGGCAATCACAATCATATTTCAACCGCCGCCAAACTAAACGGACAGGTAAAGGTACAAGATGAGTGTTTTATTGGTAGTGGATCTACAATCGCCAACAATGTATCAATCGTTAATAATGTGATTGTACCGGCCGGCAGTAGTGTATATAAAAATATCAATAAAGCTGGTATCTTTATCAGACGCTAACTCAACCATAGCCTCAATCTAAATCTCAATTACATTGCGAAACAATACGGCTTTTTTAACAACGGTTTACCCAATGCCCAAAATGTATTTGGAGCAGTTTTTTGACTCGCTGGTAGGGCAAACTTTTTCCAAATGGGATTTAGTCATTGTAAATGATGGTTTTGATGGATTGAAAAGCCTGCTAAAAAATTACAGTCAACTTAATATTTACATAATAAATGGACTAAATAATATCGTTAAAAACAGGGAAATCGCCATAAGATATGCCCGTTCAAACGGGTATGAAAACATTATTTTTGGAGATGCTGATGATTACTTTTCTTCCAACAGAATAGCACATTCCATTGAATTACTAAGAACTTATGATATTGTTGTTAACGACTTAAGTTCAGTTGATTCAAATGGACAACCAATTGTAGACAAACTCTTTTCAGCACGAATTAAGAATAATCAAATCATTGAAAAAAAGTTTACGCGCGAAAAGAATATTTTTGGCTTGTCCAACACGGCTACAAAAGCCCATTTTTTTGACAATATTGTATTTGATGAACGGGTAGTGGCATTAGACTGGTTTATATTTAGTCAGATATTGTCAAACGGTGATATTGAAGCTATTTTTACAAATGAAGTTCTTACGTATTATCGACAGCATGAATTGAACACAGCTGGTATAGGGAAAGCTATAACCCCTGAATTAATAATAACGGAACTTAGAATTAAACGACTGCACTACAGTGCACTTGCCGATATAGATTCTTCGTACAGTGATCTACTATTAAAAACAGAAGAGCTGTCGCTGGTATTTGAGAATAATCCAATCAGATGTAAAGAATATTGCGATTCCATCATTCACTTAGGTTTAGAACCTGTTTTTTGGTGGGAAAGTATAACACTATAAAGATTAAAAAATGCACAATAAGATACAGTTAACTCAGAAAAAGACCATATATAACTTTTGTGAACCTTATATAATTGCAGAATTGGGCTCCAATCACAATGGAGACATGGAATTGGCCAAAAAACTAATTTCAGAAGCTAAAAATGCCGGGGCTGATTGCATAAAGTTCCAAAGTTGGACAAAGGACACCATTTTTGCTAAGAAGCAATATGAAGATAACTTTTTTTTAACGGATGATTACAGAGACCGCAGTGATTACACCTTAGAGCAGATAGTTGAGGAGTTCTCAATCTCAGAAGAACAATTGATACAGATGAAGCATTTTGCCGATGAAATCGGGATTGATTGTACATCTACACCATTCTCAAAAAAAGAAGTAGACTTCTTGATCGATAAGCTTAAATCTCCGTTCATTAAGGTGGCATCTATGGATTTGAACAACTTGCCTTTTCTTGAATATATTGCCGGTAAGAACCGACCCGTTGTTCTTTCTACGGGTTTAAGTTCTTTAGCGGAGATTGATAAAGCAATAGAAACGATTGAAAACATGGGCAATAAACAAATTATACTACTCCATTGTGTTTCAATATATCCGCCTGATGACGAACAAGTTCATTTAAATAATATTGAAACCCTTCAAAAACAATACCCCTATCCTATTGGCTTTTCAGATCATACAATTGGAACTTCTATTCCTTTAGCCTCGGTTGTAAAAGGTGCATGCATTATTGAAAAACATTTTACGCTCGATAAAGAAATGTTTGGTTGGGATCATAAAGTATCAGCGGATGCCAGTGAATTGAAGAGTATTGTAGTTGATTCAAAAAGAATACATAAGGCATTAGGTAGTCATCGTGTACAAGTGGTAGAAGATTTGGAAAGACGAGGTGAGTTTAGACGCAGTATTGTAATACAAAGATATATTCAGGAAGGTGAAATCATAAAAATTGATGATCTGGATTTTAAAAGGCCTGGTACTGGCATAAGTCCAGCAGAAATAAATTATGTTGTTGGAAGAACAGTTAAAAATACTTTGCAAGAAGATAGTGTAATCAAATGGGAAGATTTAGTTTAGTATGATCGCATTAATACCAGCTAGAGGTGGATCCAAAGGTCTACCAGGAAAAAATATTAAATTACTAAATGGTGTTCCTTTAATTGCCTATACTATAAAGGCAGCTATGAATGCCAAATTTATAACAAGGGTAATTGTGTCAACAGACTCAGATGAAATAGCTACAATTGCAAGTGCATTTGGAGCTGAGGTACCGTTTATGCGACCTAATTATCTGGCCAATGATACCTCCGCAGCAATAGATACTTACCTATTTACAATTGATGAATTAGAAAAAAGAAATAAGATCACCATCGAAGAAGTTATTATCTTATTACCAACGTCACCCTTAAGAACGTCTGAAGATATAAATAATGCTATTTCAATCTTCAAAGAAAAAAAAGCAGAGAGTGTCATTTCATATACAGAAGAACATCATCCTATTAGCTGGCATAAATATATAAATGAAGAGTTAAAGTTTGAGAACATTTTCCCGCCTAATATCAAAAACAGACAAGAACTAAAAAATACTTACTATCCTAACGGCAGTATTTATATTTTCACAAAAAACACTTTGAAAAATGGCAACTATTATCCTGAAAACTCCTTTGCATATATTATGCCGCGAAATCGATCTGTAGATATTGACTCCATTGAAGACTTTCAATATGCAGAATTTCTTATAACTAAAGAACTTTGATCGAATTAATATGAAAGATTTTTCAAATCATACCATTCAACAAACTTCGCCATTAATAGAAGCATTTAAACAATTAAATAAGGTAACCGTACATCAGACCTTGTTCGTACTCAACAGCGATCAACAACTAATAGGTACGCTAACAGATGGTGACATTAGAAGAGGGTTTATAGAAAATAAAACACTCAATGATTCTGTTGACATGTTTATGAATAGAGAATTTCATTTTTTAATGAATGAAATCTCGCCCCAAAAAATTAAAGAATTCCGAAAGAAATTCGTCAAACTTATTCCATTATTAGATGAGAATAAAAAGATTATAAAGGTTTTTGACCTGACGAGGCTAAAAACAATTTTACCAATGGATGCTTTAATAATGGCAGGAGGTAAAGGAGAAAGATTACGACCATTAACTGATCGTAAACCTAAGCCAATGTTAACATTAGGCGACAAACCGATCATTGAACACAATATTGATCGACTTATTTCCTATGGCATTGAAAACATATATATATCTGTTAATTATCTGGCTGATCAAATTATGGACTATTTTGGTGATGGGTCATCAAAAGGTGTAAATATTCAATACATCCAGGAAGAACGATTCCTGGGTACAATAGGTGCTATGCGACTTGTTGAAAATTTTAATAATCCTTTTGTTTTGGTGATGAATTCTGATCTATTTACTGATGCAGATATTGAAGATCTCTTCTTGAATCTAAATTGGAATAAAGCAGATATTGCAGTTGCCTCAATACCATACACAGTCAATATTCCTTTCGCCATACTTAATAGAAATAATGGACAAATAACAGGTTTAAAAGAAAAACCCACACACACTCATTATGCCAATGCAGGCATCTACTTAATGAGAAAAAAGGTTACCGACTTAATACCTGATCAAAAATATTACAATGCTACCGATTTAATCGAAAAGGTGATTGAAACGGGCGGTAAAGTGATTGACAATCCACTCACAGGCTATTGGATAGATATTGGAAGGTTGGATGACTATAAAAAAGCCACAGAATTAATTAAGCACATGACATAACATATTTCTATTTTTCAGAAACTTACCTTATTTATTATTCTATTCAATTATATTAACAATGAATTTTCTTTTTTTAGAGTGTTATTCCGGTAAAAATATTAGATCTCAAGTTATTAAGCATATACTTGAGGCAATACCCTGTCAAAATGCATATATAGTTGATTCGGTGATACCACCCTTACCATTAAATTCTGAAACTTCGATAAATTTTTATGACTTTAATAATATCATTGATGGAAGTTATATTGATGTTGAATGGTCAAAGATACCACCAATTGATCCTGAATTAAGAAATGATTTTTTTGAGATTGAATCTGAATTTTGCGGATTATCTGAAAGACTATCCTACTCAGATAATACTGTATTCCGAAAGGAAAAATATTTCGAATATTATAAAAAAACATTGGTTAATCCATTTTTCAAAGGCAATTTAGAATATAGCGAAAGGCTTGATATATATTTAAAACATTTACGATTTTGGAACCACTTCCTTTCAAATAATGAGATAGACACTATAATATACCTTGACAATGCGCCTCACTTGGGATATGATCTAATTATTTACGAATTGGCAAAAAAGAAAAAGATTAGATGTGTATTTGATGCATTGGGCGTACTCCCATCTTACAAAGTTTTCGTAAATGACTACAAGCTATTAAACAATAATTTATCAAATTGGTCAATTATACAAGAAAAGATAAGTGAATTCAAGTCCAAAGATTTCATTGACGAATGGAACAGATTAAACAGTGAAACTCAGCAACAACTTCCTCGCAAATCAGAGATAATTATACGAAATCAAGATAAAATAATCAAAAAGAAATATTGGAGAAATAAACTAAAAAAAATCAAAATCAGTAAAAACTACTTAAACATTCATTTTTGGCAATTTCAATTCAAGTTAAAAGACTACAGATATTTTAACAATGTATTATTAAATTTTTATGATGTAAATTGCTCAACTCCTAAATTTAGTATAGATAAATATATATACGTACCTCTTCATTATCAACCAGAAATGACCACTGCTCCAATGGGAGGTATGTATGCCAATCAATTATTGATGATACAGCAATTGGCATATTATTTACCTAAAGATTGTTTTCTATACATTAAGGAGCACCCAAGGCAAACCTTTAAAAACAGAACCATCCACTTTTATGGCGAGATATTAAAAATATCAAATGCAAAACTTATTTCTAAAGAAATTAATTCATTCGAATTAATGGACAATGCCTTGGCCGTGGCAACAGTAACAGGGACTGCTGGCTGGGAAGGTTTATTTAAAAACAAACCCTTTTTAATGTTTGGTTATCATGTTTATCAGTTCGCCCCAGGTGTGCTTCCAATAAGAACCAATACTGACTGCAAAGATGCAATCAATAAAGTTATGGGAGGTGAAATTAAAATTAACAAACAAGATTTAAAGAAATTCATGCTTGCATACGAGAATATTTCGGTGAAATATGACCAAGAGAATAATCTTGAAGAATTCACGAAAACACTTATCTCAAATATCATGCAGTATTAACTATTCCATCATTTAACTATATGACCGTTACACCATTCTTCTCAATAATAATCCCAACATATAATCGTCCAAAACTATTATTACGGGCTTTAAAAAGTGCATTAGCTCAGTCTTTCACCTCATACGAAGTTATTGTAATAAACGATGGTTCAACTGCAAATTATAATGAGGTTGAAGATTTTATTAATGATAAATCAAATGTTAAATATATTGCAAAAGGTAATGAAGGAAGGTCTGTAGCCAGAAATATTGGAATTAATAAAGCTCTAGGAATATTCATCTGCTTTCTTGACGACGACGACTATTACCTACCGGATCATCTGCTAGCTCTTAATATGGAAATTGTTAAACAACGTAATTTACCTGCTATTTACCACACATACAGCTATATTATTAACAGTGAAGGAGAAAAATCTAAACACGCCATTAATCCGAAAAAGGATACTGTATCAGAAATTGAATACTACTTAACAGATGGTAAAATGACAATGAATAATACTTGTATGCACAAGTCTATTCTGAAAGAAATTCCATTTGATGCAGACCTATATTTAGCAGAAGACCATCACCAACGATTAAGAGCTTTGCTCAAATATCCTGTTTATAGAATAGATAAATACACAACTGTGTATGACAAGTCCAATGAGACTTCTACGAATACTTTAACACTAAAAGGTATTCAAGATTATCTGAATACTTTTAAAAAAATATTTTCCAACAAAGAAATTAAACAACAAATTTCCTCAAAAAAGATAAATAACATATTCAGCCATCATTGTCGATATATTTTAAGTTATCACAGAAATGATATTAAATGGATTGAACATTTTAAATTTGCATACTTAATTTTATACTATACACCATCTTTGGAATATTTTCTTTTTATTATCAGAACAAGTATTTGGAAGCTTCAAAAAAGATAAATTAGTAATATGATCCCAGTCACAAAACCCTTTTTACCACCCAAACAAGAATACGACAAATTAATTGATCAGGTATGGCAACGTAACTGGTTAACCAACAATGGTCCGCTTGTAAATGACCTTGAACTAAAGCTGAAGGACCATTTAGGTCTTGATCATATTTTATTTACCGGAAATGGAACCATTGCTCTTCAGATAGCCATTAAAGCTTTGGAATTAAAAGGAGAGATTATTACAACTCCTTTTTCTTATGTAGCAACAACAAGTTCAATCGTATGGGAAAATTGCAAACCTATATATGCCGATATTGATCCAGACCGCTTAACTATTGATCCTAATAAGATTGAGTCGCTTATTAACGAGAATACTTCAGCGATATTGGCAACACATGTTTATGGACTACCTTGCCACGTTGAAGAAATAGAAAGCATAGCTAAAAAACACAATTTGTATGTTATATATGATGCTGCACATGCCTTTGGTACCAAGTACAAGAAAAAAAGCTTACTCAACTTTGGCGACATAAGTACATTGAGTACACATGCTACTAAGCTTTTACATACAATTGAAGGCGGTGCTGTTATAACTCATAAGCCAGAACTCCTGAAAAAAATGGCTTATTTACGTAATTTTGGACATGACGGTCCTGATAAATTTAATGGTGTAGGCATTAATGGCAAAAATTCAGAATTTCATGCTGCTATGGGTCTTGCAAATCTACCTTATATTAAAAAAATAATTACTAAGCGAAAAAATGATAGCAATCATTACGACCATTGGCTTTTAAAAGAAAATATTCAAAAGCCAGTTATACCAAATGACACAGACTATAATTACGCCTATTATCCTGTTATCTTTAATGATTCGAAAACGTGTGAAAAAGTATTTGAAGAATTAGCTAAACACGAAATATACGCGCGAAGATATTTCTACCCTTCATTAAGTAGATTAGAGTATGTAGAAAAACAAAACACACCATTAAGTGATAATTTATCTGCAAGGGTACTTTGTCTTCCATTGTATTATCAACTTACAACCGAAGAAATCGACTTAATATGTCGTTTAATCATTCGAACAATAAAATACTAAAATGGGTTTTCTGACTAGAGATCAATTATCTGAACTTGGCTTAAAGAAGTATGGAGAAAATGTACTAATTTCCGAAAAAGCTTCGGTATATAATCCTGGAAACATTACAATTGGTTCAAATGTACGTATTGACGATTTTTGTATATTATCTGCCGGTGAAGGTGGTATTGAGGTTGGCAACTACATTCATATAGCTTGTTATACCAGTTTAATTGGACAAGGAAAAATTACACTTAAAGACTATAGTAATCTATCATCAAAAGTTGCCATTTATAGCAGTAATGATGATTATAGTGGAAATTGGATGACAAATCCTATGGTTCCAGACCAATTTACAAATATATTTAGTGCCTCAGTTTCAATAGGGAAACATGTCATTATTGGATCAGGATCTGTTATACTACCTAATATCAAAATAAATGATGGTGTTGCAATTGGAGCATTAAGTCTGGTCAAAAATGACTGTGTTGAAAACTATATTTATGCTGGTAATCCTGCTGTTCAATTGAAAAAAAGAAAATCCGGTTATCTCGCTTTAGAAAAAGACCTCCTGAAACAATGACCAACCAAAAAGTATTACATTTAACTCATGATGATAAATTTATTGATGCTTTTATAAGAAAAACGCAATCGTTAGGCTACTTGAACCACGAATTCTTCATCTATTCAAGAGATCTCTACAGTAGTTTAAAATTTATCAAAGATACTTCAATACACCGAATTAGCTTATCCGACTTAAATGATGGTAAGCTTGTAATTGCACAATACGCAAAGGTATACATTCATTATTTTTCGGATGATTTAGTTGATTTTGTATCGCAATATGGGGATAAAACAACATTTGTTTGGGTTTTCTGGGGGGCTGATGCTTTTGACTTGCCTTGCTTTAAAACAAATTATTGGACCAATAATACTAAAAAAATTGTAAGTCGTATTTCAAATAAAACCAATAATTTCCGGTGTTTCTTTTCAGGCATCAAACAAAAGTTCATTCTGGCAAAAAAAGCCAAGAAGAAGAAACGGGCATCAAAGCAATTCTCTTATTTTGCACATTATATTCAAGAAGATTTTAACCTCATAAAAAAACAACTAGGGTGTAACTTTAAATACATAAACTTTACCTATGGCACACTAAGTGATTTCACTTCAAGTGATGTAAGCAGGACAACTAAAAAAAATATACTTATTGGTAATTCGGCCAACCCTTCAAACAACCATGTTGATATTATTCATCAATTAAATAAACAGCAAAACATTAAAGATGCCATAATATATTGCCCATTATCCTATTCGGGCACTTCTGAGTATATCAAGGAGATTAAAAATGAAGGAGAGTTATTATTTCCTAATCAATTTATTGCTATGGAAGGCTTTATGAAATTACAAGAGTACAATAAAATTATTGCTTCAATTGCGTGCGCATTTATGCCTCATCTTCGATCTCAAGCATTCGGAAATATCATCAATTTGCTTTGGCAAGGCGCAAAGATTTTTTTCTACTCAGACAATAGCTTGTATAAGCTACTTAAACAAAAAGGAATTCACGTATTCGAAATAAATGACTCAATCTCATTTGTCCCTTTAACCAAGGCTGAAATCGAAAAAAACAAATCAAATCTTAATGAATTCATTGGAGAAGATGCTACTATATTCAATTACAACCAGCTTCTGAACATTTGACCATGAAAAAAGAGAGAGAACTACTAATTTCCATTATCACCCCTAACTTCAACAGCCAAGATTACATCGAAGAATCTTACCATTCTATTTTAAACCAAGGCTATACCAATTGGGAATGGTTAATTATTGATGATGGTTCGCACGACGACTCTCCAACAAAAATATTAGAATGGGCTGAAAAAGACCAAAGAATAAAATTTTTCAAACGAGAAAGTAAACTTAAAGGAGCTTCTGTATGTCGTAATATTGGAATTGAAAAAAGTAAAGGTGATTATCTTCTCTTTTTAGATGCTGACGATATATTAGAGTCATTTTGCCTGGAACAAAGAGAATGGGTCATGCGCCAAAACCCTTCTCTTGATTTTTCGGTTTTTAAAATGGGATACTTCAAGTCACGTATTGGTGATACCATTGGTTATGTTAATATTTTCAACGAGGCAATAGAAGATTACTTGAAAAGTTTTCTTTCATACAATATTCCATGGGCTATAACATGTCCCATTTGGAGGCGTGACTTTTTAATAGAGAACAACATTCGTTTTTCGGAGAAATTCCAACGCTTGCAGGATCCTGAATTTCACACCAAAATATTATTAAAGCATAAGCCAAATTTTGAGGTGATAGAGCAATCTAGAATTGATTGTTATTATCGTCAAGCACCAACTAGCAAGGATAAAATAAAAGTGCAATCTTTTAATAACATAACAAATGGCTTTCATTTATTGCTTGATGATACACTCGGCATCTTAAAAGATTTGAATATCGAAAACAGTTATACAAAAGAATTAAGTCAATTTGTATATGAAAGCATATATACTTTGCTCTTTCAATATCGTCTCAGCGCTTCAACAAATATATCATCCTATATAAAGGCTATAAAGAAACTGGGTATTGAAATACCTTTTAGGCAAACATATATTAAACTGTTCTATTTCTTGAATAAAACTGGATTAACTTTTATAAAAGGAGCTGGAGTATCCCGCTTATGGTCTTTCCTTCTAAATCGCTAATATGTCTTTAGTATCAATCATTGTCCCCTCCTATAATTCAGCCCACTTAATTAGCACAACACTTGACAGTATTAATCAATCCACCTACCAGGATTATGAAGTATTGATTATTGATGATGGCTCCACAGACCATACCAAAACTGTAGTTGAGCCATATTTAACTGATCAGCGTTTTAAATACATCTATCAGGAAAATAAGGGGCTTGCCGGAGCCAGAAACACGGGGATTGAGCTTGCCTTAGGCAATTACCTGGTTTTTTTGGATTCTGATGATATAATTCTACCAGTAAAGCTAAGCCAGCAATCGAATTTCTTAGATGAACATTCTGAAGTGGACATCGTCTACTCCGATTCACAATGGTTTGTTGAAGATGATTTAAATGATACCCGAGCTGTAGAATTCCCAGTTCACAAAGGTGATGTTCTTCCCTATCTCCTATATGGTAATTTTATCCATGTTAATTCTGTCATGGTTCGCACAGACAAGGTAAAAGAAACTGGAGGGTTTGATGTTAACTTTCGGGAGTTAGAAGATTGGGATTTATGGTTACGTTTATCGATACGAGGTTCACATTTTGGCTACACACCTGGTAGCTTATCCAAAGTACGTATTCGCAAAGGCAGCATGACTTCGGACCAAATGCGCATGAATAAAGCTATGGTGAGGGTGTTGGATAAGAACATTCCTAAGCTTATTAAGGTAAAGTATTCTAAAGGTATAATAAACAAGGCTTATCACGCTTTATTTATTTATCGCTTAAAAGCCAAACTGGCCAAAGGCTATTTATGGGATTTATTTAAAATTTACATTCAGCAAGGCCTTGGTTTCACACCCATTTTTATTAAGATGAAGATTAAATATTTTTTATCACCGTTTATTAAGGATAATAAAACAACTAAGGAATTGGAAGCGATTTGGAAGAAAAAGGAAGTCAAAAACCTGACAGGTTTATAAGCAAGATGCCTATCAAACCTGTCAGGTTTAATAATACCACCAACCATGAACAACCAACCACCACTCGAACCCGATAACTACTACCATATCTACAACAGAGGTATTAATTCGTGTAAAATTTTCGAAGAAGAAAATGATTACAGTAAGTTTCTTGAACTATTGGATAAATATATTCTCCCGGTGGCAAATATTTATGCCTTCGTACTAATGCCAAACCACTTCCATCTACTTATCCGAATTAAAGATGATATTATTTACCAATTTTCCAACGCCGACAGGTTAAACAACGCTGTCGGGTTTGAAAAAAATAAATGGGAAACTATCCCCAAACCTGACAGTGTCGAAGACCTGTCAGCGTTTAAAACACCCAATGCCTCCAAACATTTATCCCACCTCTTTAATAGTTACAGTAAATACTTCAATACTAAAATCAATCGCCACGGCACCCTCTTCGAACGCCCCTTTAAACGAAAGTTAATCGATAGTGAAGACTACTTGAAGCAAGTACTCATTTATATCCACAACAATCCAATTCACCATGGTTTCTGTGCGCATCAAATAGAATACCCTTGGAGCAGCTACCTTGATTTTACAAATAATAAAGCAACAAAACTAAAGCGTAATGAAGTAATTGAGTGGTTTGGCGATCTTAGCAATTTCGATTATTGCCATAAGAATACTTCAAATACGGAATCATTAACGAAATATTTAAATTTATAAACCTGACAGGTTTTTAGGCCCAATGCCAATCAAACCTGTCAGGTTTAATTTACGATTATGCCCACAACATCCATTCTAATAGTTACCTACAACTGTGCTGATGTCATTCAACAATGCATCCAATCAGCCTTAAATGAGGACAATGCCGAATGCATCGTCATTGATAATGCATCAACTGATAAAACACTTCAGGTAATTGATGCTTATAAAGGACAACTTTCTATTATTAAGAATAAAATCAACCGGGGATTTACCCAGGCTTGTAATCAAGGCATTAAAAAAGCACAAGGAAAATATATCTTATTACTTAATCCAGATGCCTGGTTAGGTAGTAAGAGCCTTAATTATTTGGTGCAACAACTGGATACAAAACCGAAGTTAGGAGCCATTGCCCCCATGCTTAAATATCCTGATGGAAGTTTTCAAAACTACACACGTAGGTTTCCATCAGTTATGGGCTTATGGGTAGAAACATTTATACCCATGCGTTGGTGGAATCACTTCAAATCATATCGAAAATATACTTGTCAGGACATTGATTTTACAACGGATCAAGATGTTGATCAACCAGCTGGCGCTGCCCTATTATTTCGTAAGCAATGGAAGTTGGATGAGCATTATTTTATCTATGGCTCGGATGTCGATTTATGTCAAACCATTAAAAAAGACAATTATCAAATAGTACAGACTCCGGATGCTATTGTCTATCATCATCAATCAAAAGGGGGAACAGAAAACAATAAGCTAAGGTTATTTCTTGATTTGGATAATTATTATGGTATGAAGTATTATTTTAAAAAGTTTGATAAAAATGGCCAATATCTGGCTTATAGCTTCTTCTTTGCCATTACTCTTTTTGTTCGCGTCTTGGTTTCTGCAATTACATTAGCTAATGATCTATCCATGCGCTGGGTAAAGTTTACAGGCTTTATACAAAACAAAAACTTCAGATCTATCAATGTCTAAAACTACACCTTCAATAGCAAGCATACTGGTTCATTATAATAGTGCTGATGAGTGCATTAATATTGTGAATGCATTGATCCAGTTAAGAGGATTAAAGCATCATGTTGTAGTAGTTGACAATGAATCAGAACAATACACGGTATTAGAAAAACATTTGAAGACGCTCAATTGTGAACTTATCAGAAATACACATAACGGTGGCTATGGAAGTGGCATGAATTTGGGAGTGAAATATGCTCAACAGTATTCACCCGAATACATTCAAATTATAAATACCGATATCAGTATTCTGAATCCAAACTACATTGACGATATTATCTCATTAATGGATAAGGACCCATCAATTGGGCTAATTGGACCGGGTGTATTATATAAAAACCATTCAATACAAAACACCATCCTACCCCAGGTAAGCTTAAAAAGTGCACTATTTTTCAAAAAAGCAATTAAACAAATATCCATATTGGAGTCCACACCAAAACTCTATCCTTGTGAAGTGATTAATGGCGTCTGTATGCTCATCAGAAATAGTGCTTTTCAGGGCATCGGCGGTTTTGATGAAGATTTTTTTATGTATGGTGAAGAAAATGATTTATGCTATCGAATGCAGCAAGCCAATTATAACATTCGGTTTTGGTCGGGTAATAGTATAATGCACTTTGAAGAACACAATCGAAAAACAAGTAAAGAAATTACATGGCGCGACTTGTTAGTACGGAGCAACCAGGTCTTATTTCTACAAAAGCATCAAACTAAGTTAATTAGTTTTTTTGTTTCCTTTGTCTTTACAGTTATCCTTAGCCTAAAAGTTATTATTGGCCATAAGCTAAAGGGCTTCACTTATGCTCAGGCATTTCAATATATGTTTAAACCAATTCTGCTAAATCGTAGGATGGCTAAACGATTTTAAGCGAACTACAATATCAAGCTAAATGCAATTTATAGAAACTCCATTAAAAGATTTAATAGTTATTGAACCAAACGTTTTTGGCGACAATCGTGGCTACTTTCTGGAATCGTTTAATAAAGAACTATTTGAAGCGAACATTTCACCAATTGAATGGATTCAAGTTAACGAGTCACTTTCGTCTCGAGGAGTTCTTCGTGGTCTTCATTTTCAGAAACCGCCCTTTAATCAGGCGAAATTAGTTCGATGTGTGCATGGCGAAGTTCTGGATGTTGTTGTTGATATTCGTCTTAATTCACCTTCCTATGGAAAACATTTCTCTATTAAGCTTTCAAATGAAAACAAAAAACAATTGTTTGTACCCCGAGGGTTTGCTCACGGTTTTGTTGTATTAAGTGAATCGGCAGTATTTAGTTACATGGTTGACAATAAATATGCGCCTGATTATGATTCTGGTATTTTATGGAATGATC
Organism: uncultured Carboxylicivirga sp.; assembly: GCA_947503525.1. GTDB lineage: Bacteria > Bacteroidota > Bacteroidia > Bacteroidales > Marinilabiliaceae > Carboxylicivirga. The sequence continues at coordinate 322,835 of CANNEA010000005.1, forward strand.
CTGAACTTAATATCGATTGGATACTTTCGGAAAAAGAGTTAATTCTATCTAAAAAAGATCAGCTTCTAACAGCCTTAAATGAAATAGAAATTCCCAGTCGATGGATATAAACATCAATCTCAACACATTGACTTAATTAATCATTCACACCTACAGAACCAATCCTCATCTTATCCATTAACTTCATCAACTCCTCATTTTATCACTCCTCAACTAATCGTATGAATTGCCTAATTCTGTTCAGCAGCCCGATCAAGCAATAATTCTAACACATCCTACCATTCCAGAGTACAAAATGTTCGGCAGCGTGCAGCAATAAGCCAGCAGAAGTATTAGGTGTTCAGCAGCGCACATCAAATTCTCAGCAGAATATTACATTGTTCGGCAGCGTGCAGTAAAAAGCCAGCAGAGCTAAAACCTGTTCGGCAGCGTACACTCCACCTTCCCCTGGGGGAAGTCCGCGCAGCGGGATGGGGGTAATCGTCCCTTTGCCGAAGGGTCGGAACAGGTATGGAAGTGCCATAGCAGAATTGGTGACTAAAGCATTGATAAAAAACTCAAATTACTAGGCAAGGCTTAACGACTATCTGCATGACTCCCCCTCTCCCTTTGGGTATCTCCTCTAGGGGAGAAATCCCCCTCAGTCCTCCGGACAGCTCCCCGAGGGGAGCATTATTTACAGCTTGTTTAGATTTCGGAAATAAATCTTCCCCTTGGGGAAGTCCGCGGAGCGGGATGGGGGCTTTGAATTAATCCAAACCAAATAATTTTTTCCGTTCAATCACTTCTTGCTCAATAATCCCTAATGTAGTCGTTAAATGATTTAACACCATACTATCATCAAAATGCAACACCTTAAAACCTACTGCTTCCAAACCACGATCTCTTTTGGCATCCTTTTCTACCGCCCCTTCCACTTGATGAGTAATGCCATCGCACTCAATGATCAGTAATAAATCACGACACATAAAATCTACAATATAATTTAACACTGGCCTTTGTCGGAGAAACTTAACACCCATCATACTTTTTCTCAATCCAAATTTCCATAAGTACGATTCTGATTTTGTGAAACGCTTCCTGAGCAACCTAGCCCTTGTAGTTAGATAAGGATTGTGATGCCAATTGTTTTGGGAAGAGGCTATTTCCATAACAGGAATTTCGGCATATTAAATCATTGATGCAAGATTATTTTTCCATTTTAATGCCTTTCCATGCATTGTTTTCTACCCCCTCAGTCCTCCGGACAGCTCCCCGAGGGGAGCATTATTTACAGCTTGTTTATGTTTTGGGAAGCAATCTTCCCTTGGGGGAAAACGAAGTTTCAACAACCCTAAAATAGACACTTGTTGTCAAGTGCCGCAGGCGATGGGGGCAATCGTCCTTTTTCCGAAGGGTCCGAACAAGTATGGAAGTGCCATAGCAGATTTGTTGACTAAAGCATTGATAAAGAACTCAAATTACTATGCAAGGCTTAACGACTATCTGCATGACTCCCCCTCTCCCTTCGGGTATCTCCCCTTGGAAAGAACATCTTCCCCTTGGGGAAGTCCGCGCAGCGGGATGGGGGTATCTTCATTAGGTGAAGTGGCGTAAGCAAAGGCGATATAAAAGAATAGTTTTAAACCACATTAGTTCCCTCTTTATAAGCTAATAATCTAATGACCTTTTAACCCAATGATTAAATAATCTATTGATCTCACGATCTATTAATCTAATAATGTATCAAAAATAAGCTTGAAAATGCCTTCATGATTACAGCCAGTCCTACCACCCCACAAGAATATAAAAATGGGGTGCACTTTAACATGCCCCCCAGAATCCTTTATAGATAAATAGTGATCAATAAGCAAGTTTTTATCGTTCCATCAGGTAGCGATTTAAATTATCTGTATCCCTCCAAAATACATAACGCACCACTTCCTTCAATTCTTTTACCACATCAGCCAAAAGGGTATATATTTGGTTACGGACCAATAAAGCGGGATGAACCTCATTTTTTTCTCCAGTTGCCAAAGCTTTTAGTTCAAATAGTTTATTGTAAAGTTCTTCAGCCTGATCTAACTTGTCAGAGCTAACACCAATAGCCCCCAGCAAATCAAGATGTTTACGCCCTGTAATGGCAATTTCTTTTAAATCCTGAATCATATCATCATGCGTATTGCCTTCGCGCAGCATTTCAACCCTTGCCAATAATCCGGGCTCCTTTCGAAAAGCAAAGCTCAGGTCGTTCAAAAGTTCCTCTTTTAACTCATAGGAGTCGTCCAGATTGGACGACCACTCTTCCATAGCATCTTTTTTCCGCTTGTACACGTCAAGCCAATGGGCCTCTGCTGTACTTAAGCCTTTGGTGTATGTTTTTATGGATTCCAGCACAGCCTCCTTTAATCCTGCCTTTTTAAGTTTATCAATATCCTTGGTGCCTTCGGTATAGTACACCTGACATTTTCCAAGAAAGCCTCGTACATTTTCACTTGGGCGCTTTACGGCCTTAGGATCCATTCCTTTAATCTCTTCCAAACACTTCAAATACTCTTCATTATTCGTCATTTTGTTATAAATTTGGACGTTAATACTAGGAAATCCTGTCAGCAACATATCAGCCTGCCAAGTTTGAGATGAAAGCCGACAGGGTTCCTTTTTAATTATCAATAATAAATTTAGTGAAAACCAGAAATGAAAGTCAAGTTTCCGACTAAAGAAAAATAACCCTAATTGAAATTTAGAATCATTATACATAATTTCAAGTATGCTTCTACCCTACTCACTCCTACTGAGCAAAATTCCTTTCTCTCATGATTCTTTAATTTGAGAAACTAACTCCAGTTTGATTACGTCATCATCTAAAGACCACATGAACTATCGAGCTATGGTTCTATAAAGCAAACAAGCTTTTTTATTATCTTCGTGCACCATGTATCAATACCTCTTACAAGAGAAACGCTTATTTATTATACTTCTGCTGTGGACAGCCATAGGTGCAATATCCTCAATGGCAGCCTTGGTTCTAATACCTTTACACCTATTGAGTTTACGAGGTAAGGGAGAGTACCTCTTAATGCTTATTGGCTTATGGTTTATTTTTACCTTATCAGATAGTCGACAAGGCCTGTTTCGTTTTGCCCAAACGGTGAAACCCTTTGCCATGTTAATAATCTCCTACATGGTTTGGGAAGAACGCCATCGTTGGCCAGCTACCCACTTTTTCAAAGCCTTTGTACCCTTTTTTGCCATTGCCATCGTGGGTTGGATGAGCAGCCCCTACCAATTTACATCAGCTCAAAAAATGCTTTCTTACTTTCTATTATTATTCACTGTTCCTCAATTGGTTCAACGTTTATTATTAGTAGAAAAAGAACGGTTTTTAAAGTTATTTATTGGACTTGGGTCCATAATATTAGGTCTTGGGCTGGTTTTAAAATATACCCTCCCCGGTTTTGTTTTATTTGTCGAAAGTGGACGTTATAGTGGCCTATTGGGTAATCCCAATGGCCTGGGGATCTACGCTTTTTGCTTTTTAATGCTCTATACCCTCATTCGACATTTTCATCCTTACCTTGTTACAAAGCAAGAGCACTGGATTATATATGGCGTCATAGCTCTATCCCTTATTTTTTCAGGTAGCCGTGGAGGTATTTTCTCCTCGTTAATGTTTTTGGCAGCCTACTACTTATTTCAGCAATCCACTCTTATGGGCATGATTGTTATGATTGCCACTTTTGCCTCCTATCAACTGGTTATGGCTAACCTTGAAACCATCATTGTTTCACTCAACCTACAGGATTATTTTCGCCTGGATACCCTGGAAAAAGGATCTGGACGTGTAATGGCTCATGCCTTTGCACGCAAACATATCGAATACAATTACTGGTGGGGCCGTGGTTTTGGATATGCAGAATATTTAATGCTTGAATGGAAAGACTATTTCTTATCCAAAGGTCATCAGGGCAATGTGCATAATTCCTACCTCACCATTTGGTTGGATACCGGTTTGGTAGGCCTCTTAGCAGTTTGCTGGGGCTGGCTTAAAAATATCTATGATGCATCTAAATTCTCTCCATTAGCATGGGCGATACTATTCGGCGCACTTCTGACGACCAGTGTAGAATCGTGGCTGGCTGCAAGTATGAATCCCTTTACCATTCAATTGGTGATTATTATAAGCATGTTGGGGATGGAGGAATTTTACGTTAGTTAGATCGATAGATAAGAAGATAATGGGGTCAATAGATAGTGGATTAGAATGGAACATCATTAGTTCAAGAGCTTGTTAGACCAATAGACAAGTAAGTATACTTCTTAATTTTCAATAATTAATTAACATATATAATTATTGCAAACTAACATTAAAACCTATGGAAAACTACAGCTTCAAAAAATTGATTGTATGGCAAAAAGCGATGGACTTTGCCGAAATTTGTTTAGGCATTACTAATTCAATGAAAAATCATTTTCGTCTTATCGAGCAACTGGAATCAGCTTCCGCTTCAATAGCGCAAAATATTGCTGAAGGCAATGGCAGAGTTTCTACTAAAGAATATATTCACTTCTTGTACATTGCAAGAGGGTCCTTGTATGAAAGTATCACTATTCTTAACCTATTTTATCGAAAAATATATATAACAAACGCTCAGCTAAGTGATCTTGAAAATTTAGGAATGGAGATAAGCAAAATGCTCAATAGTTTAATTAGTAAGCAAAGAGATTTCCTAAAATAAAACCATGAACTTATTTGATAGATCAATGAGGTCGATAGATCAAAAAGATCAGTAGGTAATTTGTTGAGGAGGCAATTAGATCTATAGTGTAAGAGTATATTAATTAATAACATAAGCTGTCAATCTAATGATCTAATAAGCAATTGAGCTTATAACTTATACCTAACGACCTATTGACCTCACAACCTAAAGATCTATATTCTCCATCCACTCTTCTAACACAATAAGCGGCCATATACGAGAAAAACTTACATTAGGATCATCAGCATTAAAATCCTTCCAAAGTTTAATTAAGGCTGCTTCATTAAAAAAATCTCGTTTGGCCAAACTACGAATACGATCATCCGCAAAAATAAAGAGCTCATTCTTCAGCCATTCCTTCCATGGAAAGGTAAAACCCATTTTAGGTCTGTTTACTATAAAATCAGGTAATAAATCAGGTAGGCTATCAACCAGTAATTTCTTAGGTGTTAAGGGGTACTTATACTTATCGGGAAGGCTTAAAACATACTCCAATAATTCATGATCCAGAAATGGAACACGCACCTCCAAAGCATGGGCCATACTCATCTGGTCGCTATCGCGCAATAATACATTTTGCATGTATGTAGTCAATTCATTAACGGATACCTTAGTCAACAAATTATTAGCTTCTGCATAACTAAAGGCATTAATATGCTGAAGTGGTTTGTGTTCCGGTAAAACCCCATTGCTAACAAGGCCCGCCACTTGCTGATCCATTAAAGCTTGACGCGAAAAAGAATAAGCCGTATTAAATTGATACGATGGCATGCTAAGTATGGCCGCCATTTTACTAGAGGCTACCCCAGGTTTAACGGCACTAAGCACCTTTCCAATACCTTTACGTGCCGCCAATGGAAGCTTCCACAAATCTTTTTTCTTATCCAGTGATAACATGCGATTAAAAACGGCATATCCTCCAAACAATTCATCTCCTCCAAGTCCTGACAAGGCCATTGTTATGCCGGCCTCCCTGGTTACTTTTGATACCAACCAAGTATTAGGCCCATCACCACTTGGGTGGTCCATACTATTAAGAGCTTCGGGCAAATAATTTAAAAAATCATTGGGCGACAATTTAATTTCGCAATGATCCGTTTGGTGCTTTTGAGCAATATGCCGGGCATATCTGGCTTCGCTAAATTCTTCTTCTGCAAAGGAAATATTAAAGGTTTTAATCTTGTTGTTTGATACCTTTGACATGGCTCCAACAATGGCACTCGAATCAATTCCTCCAGATAAAAAGGCTCCAAAAGGAACATCTGCAACCAATCGTCGCTCAACGGATTCCAGAAAGAGTCTTCTCACTTCTGTTTTAACCTCATCATAACTGCATACTTCTGCTTCCTTTTTCGGTACAGGCGTCCAATAAGGCACAATGCCAGGTTGGGCACTTTTAAAATCATAACTAAGCATCGAACCGGCACTCAACATTTTTACATCTTCCAATATGGTATCAGGAGCTTGTACAGTTTGATAACGCAGGTAATCAACCAGACTCTCATAGGAGATAGATTTAGATGGAATTCCACTGGCCAAAAGCGCTCTTAATTCCGAAGAAAAAACCAGTATTTCACCATTAAAATGCCAGTACAAGGGCTTAATGCCCAAACGATCTCTAAGCAGCCAAACTTTTTTCTCCATTTTGTCCCAAATGGCAAAGGCAAACATACCGTTAAAACGCTTTACACATTCTGGTCCCCATTTGATCCAGGCCGCCAATATCACCTCACTATCTGTCTTAGATTTAAAGGGATAGTCCAATTCTTTTCGAAGTTCTTCGAAATTATAAACCTCGCCATTAAAAACCATTGCATAACGTCCATCCGCAGATATCATTGGCTGATCTCCTGCTTCTGACAGATCAATAATTTTTAGACGTTGGTGCCCAAGTCCTACATGATCATCGTGATGAACTCCATTGGCATCCGGTCCACGATGTTGTATGCTTTGGTTCATTTTAACAAGCAAATTTCTACCGTCTATATTTTGCCTGGAAATGATTCCGTTGATTCCACACATATAAGTTACAATTTCTTATTCTGAATTTTTTTTCACCAATCTGAAGAAGCAATATCAGCCCACTCTTTTGGTGTAAGGCTAAGACCTTTTTCATGGGAAACCCTGGCCATCTTTAACAACTCATCATTTGATGATTGCATCATTTTAAGCATTGCATTTTTAAGCTCCGCTTTACTACCAGCCCCAAAAATAAAACCATTTTTATCCCCTTCCACAAATCGGCCAACTGATCCAATCGCTGATGAGCAAATCATAGGAAAAGCTGCTGCCGCCATTTCATGTACTACCACACCCCAGGGTTCAAAATGAGATGGCAAAACAAAAACGCTCGTATTCGTCAAATGAGCCATCATTTCAGACGGCTGAACAAAGCCATGGTGTACAATAGCTTTATGCACGGGGCGTTGATCATACAATTCTCCTGTACCTAAGCAATGTAATTCCCATTCTTGAAAACCTTCTTGGTATAACTCTTGAAAAGCATCAAAAAGAATATCAATTCCTTTCTGTGGTATATACCTGCCGATGTAGATAAAACGCTTTGGCATTTCGCTATCTTCATTCAATCGCTTTTCACCAATCGCAGAAAAGGCCGCGACATCTGCGCAATAAAAACCCTTTTTTATTTTTTCTGCTCCAAAGCCCAACTTAATAGCATATTGTTTTTGTGGCTCACCAGGTACCCAGGCATGACTAAATGCTTTTTTATATAATAAAGGAAACGATGCTCTTCCCAACCATTGACGAAAATTTCCATGCCATTGATTATCCATAGACATCACCGTGGGTATTGCACCCTTATACTGCCTGCAAGCCTTCACATACGCTTTATCAACCCATCCGCTGCAGTATATGATATCAGCTTGAATATCCTTAACCAGATCCACCATCTGTACGTCGGTATAGTCCGAACGTTCATATACAGAAACATTATCCGGAAATTCAAAACTAAATGGAGCTTCAGAATTCACAGGCCATCGCACAATTGAAATATCAACATCTTTTCCGGCAAGTTCCTTAATACAAGCCAGAAAATAACCGGCTAATTCAGTATACAAAAATAAAATTCGTTTCATTATTTGATCATTTCTTACGACTAGGGTTTGAATGTAGTATTAATTATTGTGATCAAACAATATTTTATAAGCCTCTGATAATTTATCATTATTAACAAAGCCCTCAGCCCTTCTTCTGGCTCCCTTACACCACTCATCAAACTCCTCCTGCTTCATGCTTATTAGTAAATTCAACACTCTGCCCCATCCAATCTTTTCGGGCTGCGAACTTCGGACTTCGGACTTTAAGTCAATATCCCACCCTGCCTTGTGTTCCTTCAAATTCCTCCAGGGCGTCTGATCACTTATCAAAACCGGTCGTCCGGCACTAAGGCATTCCAGTATAACATGTCCAAAATTCTCACCTCGAGTTGGCATATATAAGGCATGATAACCCTGAATGGTCTGACCAACTAATTTCGCATCCACAGTCCCCTTGTGTTCTACCTTTATATGCGCAGGCAATTGATTGATCACCTTTCGGCATTCCTTCCAGTAGTCTTCATTATAGATCTGTCCATATAAATCAAACTGAATACTACCTGCAAATTCGTCTAGCTCCGCCAATCGCTCTAAGGCAAACAAAGTATTCTTTTCAGGCGCAATACGTGCTAAACTCACCAGTTTTAGTTCACCTTTCTTTTTTTCAATTATTTTAATATCTGGTAAATCCTTTTTAGGTAAGTTATCTGCTACTATAACCTTTAACCTAACACCTAACACCTTATAAATATCTTGTTCTTCCTTCTCATTTGTAGCATGGAATACCACATTTTTATATAAGCCGCCCCGCTTAGCCAATTTTAAGAAAAATCGTTTCTTCCCTCCTTTTACATCAATGGCACTCTGAGCCAACATCCCCCGGGCAGCAACTATCGTCTTAATTTTCTTTCGGGCTTTTAAAGTCAAAGGCAAAATGGAGAAGCGCCATGAGTAAACTCCATTAATATAAAGCACCTCAGGTTTTAACTCATTAATAATTCGCTTATATACTCTTCGATTCTGATTTTCAGCATCCGCATAAAAGACCTTTACACCCTCACTAAATTCAAGCCATGTGTTATTTTTAATATCAGGATAAGGTATGCTTTCAGTATAATCCGTATTTCGCGTAAGAATATAAAATTCATAATCATCTTTAAGGTAGTCCACCATATTAGCCATCGAGCGCACCGGACCACCTGCCTTATAGCCCGGTAAAAACCAATCAATAAAAATTAGTATTCTAGTTTTTTGCATTTTTATATTTAAAGAACTATAATATTACTTTATGCTTACTGTTTATGTTACAATGCCGATAGATAAATAACAATAGCTAAGAAGTTGAAAACGAACTTAACTATTAGTTCATTTACTAATCGGTATGAGAATTTTCTTTTTTTTGCATAGCCAAAAGTAGTGAATTTGATAATGACGGCAAGATATATCTTAGCTCTTAAATGTTATTTCGATGCGTAGCTTTTTAACTTCCCCTCAGGCTTCGCCAAGGGGAGCACATCTTCCCCTTGGGGAAAACGAAGTTTCGACAACCCTAAAATAGACACTTGTTGTCAAGTCCTCAAAGAGGGATGGGGGGCAATTCATGATACAGTTAAACTATAATCCCTGTTTTTCAAGATCCCATTACCACCCCCTCTGCCCTCCGGGTATCTCCCCAAGGGGAGAATTGATTTACAGCTTTTAATCTTCACCTGGAAAAATTACATGTAGTGGGGATAGGTGATCAAATTCCAAACTCCCTTCTTCTTTCTTAAACTGTAGTTTCAATAATTCCTAATGTGGTAGTTAAATGATTAATTACCATACTATCATCAAATCGAAGAATCGTAAAGCCAACATCTTCCAGATTCTTATCCCTTCTTCGATCTTTCTCTTCCGCACCATCCAACTTATGTGTGGCTCCATCACACTCAATTATCAGTAATATATCACGACACATAAAATCAGCAATATAATTTAATACCGGCCTTTGTCGCAGAAATTTAACGCCCATCATTCCATTTTTCAAAGCGTATTTCCATAGACAGGCTTCTGATTTAGTGAAATGCTTGCGTAAGTATCTGGCTCTAGCTGTAAGATATGGGTTGTGGTACCAATTATTTTCTTTTGAAGCGATTTTCATACTGAAAAGTTCAGAAAGAATGGTGAGTATTTCAAGCCCCCTCAGGATCCGCCTGCTCCCCAAGGAGAGAACACCCGACCTGCGGCCAGCTCCCCCAGGGGAGCATATCTTCCCCTGAGGGGAAAACGCAGTTTCGGCAACCCTAAAATAGACACGTGTTGTCAAGTCCGCGCAGCGGGAAGGGGGTCAATTCACGATACAGTTAAACTCTAATGCCAGCTTTCAAGTTACCATTACTACCCCCTCTTCCCTCCGGGCATCTCCTCAAGGGGAGAATTGATTTACAGCTTTTAATCTTCACCTGGAAAAATTACACGTAGTGGGGATAGGTGATCAAATTCCAAACTCCCTTCTTCTTTCTTGAACTGTAGTTTCAATAATTCCTAATGTGGTAGTTAAATGATTAATTACCATACAATCATCAAATCGAAGAATCGTAAAGCCAACATCTTCCAGATTCTTATCCCTTCTTCGATCTTTCTCTTCCGCACCATTCAACTTATGTGTGGCTCCATCACACTCAATTATCAGTAATATATCACGACACATAAAATCAGCAATATAATTTAATACAGGCCTTTGTCGCAGAAATTTAACGCCCATCATTCCATTTTTCAAAGCGTATTTCCATAGACAGGCTTCTGATTTAGTGAAATGCTTGCGTAAGTATCTGGCTCTAGCTGTAAGATATGGGTTGTGGTGCCAATTATTTTCTTTTGAAGCGATTTTCATACTGAAAAGTTCAGAAAGAATGGTGAGTATTTCAAGCCCCCTCAGGATCCGCCTGCTCCCCAAGGAGAGAACACCCCCTCAGACCTGCGGCCGGCTCCCCAAGGGGAGCATATCTTCCCCTGAGGGGAAAACGCAGTTTCGGCAACCCTAAAATAGACACGTGTTGTCAAGTCCGCTCAGCGGGAAGGGGGTGTTACCTCTTGAGACGTGGAAGAAGGTGGTAATACAGATATACCCTTAAAATAAGGATGCGATCTATCTTGCCTTATCGCAAATAAAGATCGCATCCTTATAAATATCGTTTTAACCACAATAGGCTAGATTCAATTAATCCCTAATCAATCATCTCTTATCAAACCCAATCCCTGGGACCTAAAAACGAACACCTGGTACCTATCCCGATAGCTATCGGGGCCTAACACCTAACTAAACATTATAAGTTGTACTCGCCGTATCTCCTCCTCTACCGGTCCAGTTGGTATGGAAAAATTTCCCGCGCGGTTTATCAATGCGTTCATAGGTATGTGCACCAAAGTAATCGCGCTGTGCCTGTAAGAGATTCGCAGGAAGTCTTTCACTACGATATCCATCAAAATAACTTAAAGCAGTAGAGATAGCCGGAACCGGAATACCATTACTTACAGCACTTGCAATTACTCTTCTCCAGCCAACTTGTGCCTTATTCACTGCTTCTTTAAAATAAGGATCCAGTAAGAGATTAGTCAATTCAGGCTGATTATCATAGGCTTCTTTAATCTTACCCAGAAAGGCAGATCGGATAATACATCCACCTCGCCACATAAGCGCAATACCACCATAGTTCAGATCCCATCTAAATTCATCGGCAGCCGTTTTCATTAAAGCATAACCTTGTGCGTAGGATACAATCTTGGAAGCGTAAAGGGCATCTTTAATATCACTGATAAACTGTTTTTTATCACCTGTAAACTCAGACTTTGGTCCACTTAATACTTGAGATGCTTCAACTCTTTCATCCTTTACCGATGACAAGCAACGAGAGAAAACAGCTTCCCCGATTAAGGTTAAAGGTACACCCAAGTCTAAGGCTGAAATACCTGTCCACTTTCCCGTTCCCTTTTGACCCGCTTTATCCAATATTTTTTCAACCAAGGCCTCCCCATCCTCATCCTTAAAAGCCATGATATCACGTGTAATTTCTATCAGGTAAGAATCCAACTCCTGTGTATTCCACTCCTTAAACACCTCATGCATCTCATCTGCTGATAAACCCAATAAATCCTTCATAATGTGATAGGCTTCGCTAATTAATTGCATATCACCATACTCAATGCCATTATGAACCATCTTTACGAAATGTCCGGCACCGCTATCTCCAACCCAATCGCAACAGGCCGAACCGTCTTCAACCTTGGCAGCTATTGACTGAAAAATGGGCTGAACAAGTGGCCAGGCTTCTTTCGATCCTCCCGGCATAATTGATGGGCCCAATAAAGCACCTTCTTCTCCGCCAGACACTCCGGATCCAACATAAAGCAGGCCTTTACTCTCCACATATTTTACTCGACGATCAGTATCAGGATAATGGGTATTTCCACCATCAATAATAATATCTCCTTTGTCCAATAATGGCAATAAGGCTTCAATGGTAGCATCCACTGCAGGTCCCGCCTTAATCATCATCATTACTTTGCGTGGTTTAGCCAGTGACGAAACCAGATCTTCCAATGAATGTGTTCCAATGATATTTTTATCCTTTCCACGCGCTGATAAAAAGTCATCTACTTTTTGCGTAGATCTATTATAAACTGAGACTTGAAAACCCTTACTTTCCATATTTAAAACCAGGTTCTCACCCATTACGGCAAGCCCGATCAGGCCGATGTCCGATTGCTTTTGCATGCTTAATATTTTTGCTTATTTATAATCAGAATAATAAATTCATCCTCAATATTACAAATGAACTTTAAATCATTATAAATTGAAGAGGTATTTAATCAATTTAACAAGAGGAAAGATAAAATGTTCCTATATGTATATGAAAGATGAAACAAATATACAGTCTTTAAATTCAACTCTCCCCCTCAGTCGTTCCGACAGCTCCCCAAGTGAAGCATCAATGTGTCGCTGATCTTTCTATTGGGTAAACGAAGGTTCGCTAACACCATTAGAAACAAACAATAGTTGGTAAAGTACTCAGAGCTAACCTAAAACCTATCTTCCCCTTTGGGGAAGTGCCGCAGGCGATGGGGGATTAATCTTCATTAAAACTTCCGACACAAAACCAAAACGAAATGTGCTTTTAACTCCCCCTCTCTTGTTCCAAGAGCTCCCCAACTTGTCAATCCATCGGGATGGGGAGCATTGAGGTGCAACGGTATGAGAGATTAAAAAATCATCATTCTTCCCTTATTTTTCATTCTTTTCAGGCGCCTTATCAGGTGTCGTTTTTTATAATAAAGTACCCAGGATGGTATATAGGCGACTACTAAGCCAAGCCCAAACACCAAAAATGTAAGTCGAAGCATACCCAAGTTACGCAGACTAAACCCCAGGATTACAAAAGCAATATTAACCGCTCCTATAATTAAGGACACCTGCAAATGGCTAAACCCAAGCGCCAACATACGATGATGAATATGGTTTTTATCAGCGGTAAACGGTGAATTTCCTTGGGATACCCTTAGAAAAAACACCCGAACCGTATCAATGATCGGTACAATTAATACGGCCAGAGCAACGGCAGGCGCACTATTCATTTGAAAATCAAGATTGGGTCTGTTTACAACAGAATTAAATTCACTAAAATGAATGGCAACCACAGCCACTAAAAACCCCAATATTAAGGAACCTGTATCTCCCATAAATATTTTCTGACGGGAAGAAAAAATATTATAATACGAAAACGCAAATAATCCGCCTACCAGGGTGGAAACCAAAACCGGAATATGATACTCACCATTAATAAAAAACCAAACTGAAAAAGATAAGAGGCTAATAATACCTGTTATGGCCGCTAATCCATCGATACCGTCAATCAGGTTAAAACCGTTAACTAAAAACAATATGGTAACAATAGTAAACACAACACTCCAGAAAGGATCCGGAGTAATGCCAAAAAAGCCATGAAAATCGGTAATCTGTAACTGCCCCAATCCAACAATTATCATGGCAGCCAATAGCTGACCTCCCAATTTAACCATAGGTGCCGTTGCCAATATATCGTCCTTAATTCCAATGGAAAAAATAATTATTAAGGAAGTCGTCAGGAAAGGAATATGAGGAAACTCAAACCAATCAACAAATAAAGAATAGGTAAATATAAATCCAATAAAAATGGCTATCCCTCCCAATGTAGGAACTTGAACGCGGTGAAGTGTTCTTCTATTTTGCTCAGCAAAAAGATTTTTCATTCTTGCCACACGCAAAATTGTGGGAATGGATAAAAAAACCACTAAAAAAGATAAAAATGAGGCAAATGGTATAAGAAGCTGAATAGTCAATTCATTCATAATGCTAGCGTGTTGTGCTGTAATCCGGGTTAAAAATAGAAAATCATTGGCACACTTAACAATTCTCCTCTCTAAAGTACGAGAAATTATATTTTTTGTTGCCTTATAAGAACAAGACTTAAAAAGTATTTTTTTGACTATTCGACTTACTTTAGGAATGTTTTTAGCGCATATACACTATATATAAGTAAAGAAAAAGCTATTTTTGATAGCTAATAATAATTCCAACACAGACATCGTTTTGAAACAAGATATGCACAAATTTAGAATTCAGCCCCAGTGGCGATCGGGGAAAGGGTACATAAAGGCCTTGATCTTGACTTCTATATTCTTAGGTCTTTATAGTTGCATTCCGCAAAAGGAGATTGTTCTTCTTCAGGATTTGGATGACACCAAAAACTATGAGAATCCATTTACGCCATTGGAAACCATTACTGATAAATACTTTCTTCAGCCCAATGATTATTTGTTTATAAATGTCACCACACCGGATCCGAAAATATCGGAGTTTTTTAATCAACAGAGAGCTGGTGGTGGAAATACTCAGCAAAATCAAAACTTCTTTTATTATCAGATTGATGATGATATGAATATTGATTTCCCCTATGTAGGTGAAATTAGTTTGGCGGATTGCAATGTTAAAATGGGGAAAACAAAAATAGAAGAAGCCTTAAAGCCTTTTTTGAAAGAATATAACTTAACCTTTAAGCTGGCATCCAATACCTTTACTGCTCTTGGCGAATTTAGAAGCCAGGGAGTTATTAATATGAATAAAGAACAAGTTACCATATTTGAGGCGGTTGCGCTAGCCGGAGGTGTAACCCCTTTTGGTAAGAGTAAAAAACTTAAATTAATGCGACAAACACCTGATGGTCCGGTTACTTATCAGGTAAACCTAACGGATAAGAACATTGTCAACTCGGAGTATTATTACATTTACCCCAACGACATGCTTTATGTCCGTCCAATGAAAGCTAAACAATTGGGCATTGGCGAATCCTTCTCCATTGGAATGATCACAACCCTGTTAGCATTAGTTTTAACCATTCAGGCATTTACCAAATAGAATAAGAAGTGGTAGCAAAACACCAGAACCCAAATCATAATTCCTCGTCTTTTAATATAGATCCGAAACGCTTATTTAATGATTTATTGCGTTTCTGGTGGTTATTTGTAATTACCATTCCGATTAGTATTCTAAGTATAATTTTTATCCATAGGTATATCCCTCCTGTTTATAGCGCATCCATTTCCTTGTTATTGGAAGAACGTGGTGAAAAAATGCCACAAGGTAATATGATGGAAGGTTTTGGTTTAACGCCGGGGCAACAGAATCTGGAAAACCAAATGGCCATACTTACCTCCTGGGATATAGTCCGAAGGACCGTTGATCAATTGGATTTTCATCTAAGCTATTTTATTAGTGGCCGCGTTAAACACACTGAAGCCTATCAGAATCCACATTTTATAGTGCAATTTGATTCACTTCATCCGCAATTATTGGATGTGCCCATTTACCTGAGTTTCATCAATGAAAAAGAGTTTCAAATAAAAGTACAAAGTGAAAGTGCTACAAGCTATATATACAAGGATAAAAAATCGGGCAGAAACTTTCATTCAATTGATTTTGAACAAAACTTTAAGTTTGATGAAGTAGTCACCTTACCCTGGGCTCGATTTGTAGTCAGAAACCCACGTGGCTACAAACAGCTTGAACAAGAACTTTATTTTATTTTTAATCACCCTTCTAGTATTGCCGCTCAATATAAATCAAAACTTCGAGCCGTTCGTAGCAATGAAACATCTTCAATTATCAGGGTTTCCGTGACCGGTAAAAACAGAGGAAAAAATGTGACTTTCCTTAATAAACTGGCAGAAGTGTTTATTGCCAATAACCTGGAACAAAAAAATCAGATTGCAACCAATACCATTCACTTTATCGAAGATCAGCTGACTGTTATTTCTGATTCTTTATATTTAACCGGTTCACAATTAAGCCAATTCAGAACCAACAACCGGATACAAAGTGTTTCTGCCAAGGCCGAGTATCTATTTAGTGGCTTGCAGGAAATGGAGCAACAATTGGCTCAACACGAAATAACACGACGTTACTATTTATATTTAAAGGATTATTTTCAGGATGGATTTACAGGTGCTGAAATTATTGCTCCGGCACAATACGAAACCAACAACTCGATGCTGAGTGAATCCATTAAACAAATAATGGAATTAAATAGCCAACGCTTGAGTATGCGCGAATCATTTAGTGAGGATTTAAACCTCGCCTATAAGGATCTTGAAGGTCAGATTCAGGTTGCATCTCTTACATTACTTAAAACACTGGATAGTCAATTAAACATCTTAGACGAGACCGTCCAACGCATTCTCTTAAACAAAGAAAAAAACGAACAGGAATTATACCAGTTGCCGGAAACAGAGCGGCGTCTGCTGGGTATAGAGCGTAAATTTGAATTAAGTAACGAAGTATATACCTTTCTGTTACGCAAACGTTCGGAGTCGCAAATACAGAAAGCCTCAAACACACCAGACCATCAGGTCTTGGAATCGGCCCAGAACAAAGGACAAGTCTCTCCGAATGTAAAGGGTAACCGGCAAAAGGCTCTGTTAATAGGATTATTGATACCCCTGGCTTTTATTGTGATTCGCCAGTTACTGAACACCAAAGTACTGGACCAGGAGGATATTGAAAATGTTACGGATCTGCCCATCCTGGGGCATATCCTGCATAATACAAAAGATGAGAATAATGTGGTTCGACATTATCCAAAGTCGGTAATTACCGAAACCTTCCGACGAGTTCGTACCCGTCTGGACTTTTTAAATAAAGATGCAGAATGCCCTGTTATCGGAGTAACCTCATCTTTACCGGGTGAAGGTAAAACCTTTTGTGCCATGAATATTGCTTCGGCCTTGGCCTTAAGTGGAAAGCGAACGGCAATACTGGGCTTTGACCTGCGTAAACCCGGACTAAATAAATTGATCAATGGGAAAGGTCATAAGGGAATTTCAAATTTCTTAATTGGTGAATCTACTCTTGATGAAATACAGATGGAGAGTCAGCAAGATATGCTAACCATTATCCCTACGGGTGATATTCCTCCGAACCCGTCTGAATTAATTAGCTCAAATAAAACAAAGGAACTTATTGATTATCTGAAAAAAGATCATGATGTCATCATTCTGGATACTCCTCCAATGGGCATTGTCTCTGATCCATATTTATTGGCACGTCATACTGATACATTAATCTTTTTAGTACGTCAGAATCATACCATTAAAAAGATAATGGAACAAACCCTAAAACATATGAATGACGAGGGCATCGAAAATGTGGGTCTCTTGCTTAACGATGTCAGTGTTCGTAAAGGTTATGGCTACGGTTATCGCTACAGATACAATTATGGCTATGGCTATTCCTATGGCAAAGGGTATTACGAAGAATAATTATATATTTTGATGCTAGTTCTATTCTCAGTATTTTAAGAGAATATCATAAAGAACATTTAGCATGCGTTATATATTGATTTACATCTCCATTCTTTGGCTTGTTTCTTCGTGTAAGCCGACAAAACCAACAAGCGAGAGTTCAGGCCTATCCAGCTTTGAATTAAAAAGTTATTACATAGCTCCTTATCAGGTACATTGTGAAGGGGAAGGTATTCAGCAATGTTTTTTGGTAAAGCGTAAAATAAACGATCAGTGGCAGAATTTCTATTCCACCATAGAAGGTTTCGATTTTGAACCAGGCTATTCCTATATCATTAAAGTAAAACTAACTGCAATAGCCAATCCTCCGGCCGATGGTTCAAGCATGTGTTTTGAGTTACATGAAATTATACAAAAACAAAAAATCACGCAAGCCATCACATCCTTATATGATATCTGGGGTGTTCTGCGCCTTAATAACAGCAATTTAAAACGATTAGGCGTGGCTCAAATGTTTGAAATTAACACCACAAAAAAGCAGATTCTGGGTCAGGGAGCATGTAATTCATTCTCTGCTAATCTTGCTATTAAAGAAGGTTCGAATAAGTTCAGCCTTTCAAATTTCAGCTCAACAGAAAAATATTGTGACAAGAGCAAATTGGAAGAGGAGTACTTTAATACGCTGCAAAATGTAGATGCCTTTTACAGATATAACAATCGGCTATTGATAATTTCAGGTAATAAAGTAGTAATAGAAGCCATTAAGATGGATTAACTCTAACGTTCCTCTTTTATCCAAATATGGGCATCTGAAGCATTTCGTATTAAATGCTCTATTCCTATACATAAAAAAGGGGGTGTCCGAAAATAAAGTTTCACACAAAGATCGCTAAGGATTTCGCAAAGGTTGCAAAGTATAAAATATTATTTTTCAAGCTTTGCGTTCTTTGCGATTTTCTTGTTTTGCACACTTTGTGAGAAATAATGGGATTTTTGTACACCCTCATTAATATCACTTGCAGTATCCATCAAGGGAATTTAGGGAACTTCTGAAATTCAGGATCTCGTTTCTCCAAAAAGGCTTTGCGGCCTTCTTGTGCTTCTTCCATCAAATAGAACATCAGCGTGGCGTCTCCTGCCATTTCCATTATTCCGGTCTGACCATCCAACTCCGCATTTAATCCGCGTTTGATCATTCGTAAGGCCATTGGACTGCGTTCCAGCATAGTTCTGCACCATTCAATGGTGGTTTCTTCCAGCTTATCAAATGGAACAACAGTATTAACCAGTCCCATATCTTCAGCCTCTTTAGCCGAATATTGCTTGCAAAGGAACCAAATCTCTCTGGCTTTTTTCTGCCCTACATGGCGCGCCAAATAGGATGATCCAAAACCTCCATCGAAACTGCCGACTTTAGGACCACTCTGACCAAAAATAGCATTGTCAGAAGCAATGGTTAAGTCACAAACCACATGTAAAACATGCCCTCCACCTATGGCGTATCCATTTACCATAGCTACAACCGGTTTAGGCATAGATCGAATACGTTTATGTAAATCCAGTACGTTTAATCGGGGCACACCATCATCGTCGATATAACCGCCGTAGCCTTTAACGTTCTGATCCCCACCTGAACAAAAAGCTTTATCACCTTCTCCGGTCAGTACAATTACTCCAACATCCTGGCGCTCACGACAAATATCGAAAGCTTCTATCAGTTCATTCACTGTTTTAGGTCGAAAAGCATTGTATACCCTGGGGCGATTAATGGTAATTTTGGCGATACCTTCTGCAAAATCAAACTTGATATCTTCATACTCCTTAACAGAAGTCCAGCTCACTTGGCTCATAATTCTTCTTTTAAGCGTTTAAAATATGATTTAAGAACACCAGCATTTTCTTTACCCGGTGTTTTCACTTCTAATATAATAGCTTGCTGACTTTCAGCAAATAATTTATTTAATCCCTGTTTAAGGCTCTCCTCATCATCGGCAAGCTCATATTGTAATCCAAACATTTCGGCCATTGGTTTCATTTGAAGCTGATGAGATGCTTCAAAATAAGTCTCCAATTCTTCGGTATCTGACGGACCGGGTATAAATCTAAAAATACCTCCTCCTCCATTATTAACAAGCAGAATCCTCAAGTTTGGTCTAAGGTAGTTGTTCCATAGGCCATTACTGTCGTATAAAAACGATAAATCACCTGTCACCAAAAGGGTAGGTTTATTGCTGATAAAAGAAGCCCCTACCGCGGTACTTGTACTTCCGTCAATCCCACTAGTCCCTCTATTACAATACGATTCAAGCATATGAAATTGCTTAAAGAGCTGGGCATACCTTATACTTGAACTGTTACCCCATTGAATTGAATAACTTTCTGGTAATACTTCCTTTAGTTGCTTAAAAACCTTAAGGTCGCTCCAGGGCATTTTTTGTATGTACTCATCATGATGCCTTTCTGAACGTTCAGCTCTATTTGTCCAGGTGAGTTTATATCGACTTTTTTTAGAATCTATTGAAGGTAAGATCTGATTAAAAAATGCCAATGGTTCAAGTTCAATCGAAGCACTTAGTTGCTTATAGGTATCCAAATGTCGATTCACCGTACTCAGGTGCCAATGGTTCTTAGCAGGATATTTCCTTAAAAATGTTTTAACCATTTTCGAAACCACTGCGCCATCCATCGTGATCAGCAGATTGGGTTTATAAAAATGAACTTCTTCCTCTGTAATGGTTGACACAACCTTATCAATTCCACAGATAAAATGATCACCCGTTAAATTTGATAAGGTTTCACTCAGAATTACAACCTGGGCCATCTCACCAATGCCGTCAAGCATTTTATTTAAGTCCTGATCTGCATTTTGAGATCCAACTATAATAAGGGTACGATCTGATTCATTCCATACCTCAGCCAGTTCATTAATCTGATTATCATCTAATTTATATTCAGCATCGTATTGCTTAATACGCTTAAAATCAGTATTTGGATGAACTGTTTTTCCATAGAGGGGTTCGCGCAAGGGTAAATTAATATGTACCGGTCCGGGTTTTCTGTTCATGCAGTGAAAAAAAGCTTCACTTACCAAACGCTTTACATACCAATCATTTTGTTCGAGGTAAGATGGTAAGTTACATGAATACTTAACCACATTATCCAATGCTCCCACTTGCCGAATGGTTTGACCATCCGCTTGATCAACCCATTCCATGGGACGATCAGCACTAATAACTACCAAAGGTATATTCTGGTAATAAGCTTCCGACAATGCCGGTGCATAATTCAGAAGAGCGGATCCGCTGGTGCAAACCAAAGCCACAGGCTTTTGGGTTTGTTGAGCAATACCCAGTGCGAAAAAACCTGCACTTCGCTCATCTACTATACTGTAACAATTAAATTCGGGGTGTGCCGCAAAAGTTATGGTTAGTGGTGCATTTCTTGATCCTGGTGAAATAACCACCTCTTTTAATCCTTCTGCTAAGCATATATCAACTAAAGTTTTTACAACTTTTTTCTCAGAAACGGGTTTATTCATATCCCTGCAAATTTGCCACATTTTTCACTACCGACAAAAGGGTTTGCGCCTTCAAATTCGTTTCTTCCCATTCTTTTTCAACTTCACTCTCTTTAGTTATTCCTCCACCAACATATAAGGCGGTGTGATCCTTGCAAACCTTCATACATCTGATGTTAACATACAAGGTAAAACTACCCTTATCCACAGGTCCCAGAAAACCCGCATAATAAGCCCTATCCTGATCTTCGCAACTTTTAATTAAATCCATTGCTTCTTTTTTTGGCATCCCACAAACCGCAGGTGTTGGATTTAATTGTGATAATAAGTGGCTAAGCTTATCGTTTAAATCTTCCTGATCAAAAGTAAAGTCTGTTCGAAGATGCTTAACCTGACCTGCTTCAGCGCTATACGGTCCATTTTTTTGATAACGTACAACACCATTCTGAAGCAATTTATTCTCCATGTACTCAGTCACCAAGGCTTGCTCAACAATTTCCTTCTTGCTCCATTCTGTTTCCGGGGAGTTGACTAAAGTACCTGCAAGAGAAACCGTATAAAGGGTATTATCTTCCTTCTTTAGTAAAACCTCAGGACCTGCCCCTATCCAAATACCGGAAACCGGACTTGCCACAACATAAATAAAAGCATGTGGATATAAGCTACACAATTCCTCAAAGAGTGTTACAATTGAATCAGGCTGTAATGCTTCAGCTTTTTTTATTCTTGATAAGATCACCTTCTCAAGCCTATTATCACAGATTGCAGAGTGCATCTGTGAAAAATGCCTGGCATAAGTATTGAAATCTATTTCCGTATCGGTCTCATCAAGGATGGTATCCTTATAAAATGAGTTTATTTTTAGTATGGATTCAGGACATAACTCATTTGAAAACTCATCTGAAAAAACTTGATTTACAAAAAATGAAGAATACTTCCCTTCAACAAAAGGATGCATTACAAATCCTGTTGCATTCAATATTTTATCACTAACACCATCCTCTAATTTAACGGCATTACCAAGCATCAAATGTTTAATCTTGCTATTTTGATGTCGATACAAAATTATTGTGTCCGCTTCCTTTTCAAGAAAAGCATCCAATTGATCTTCTATATGTGTTGTGCTCACTATATTTTTTTCTTGATACAAATATAACATTTACTTGAGAGAGCTGGCATGTTTATTAGGTACAAATCGTTAACAAATGATTTAAATTAAAAGCACACAAAACATGATTAACGGCTATTTTTTCATGATAAACGCAACCCTTTTAAAGATGAAGAGTATAAATTCATACACTCAAATACGTTATAATGGAAAACAACTACCGATACTACACGGGGTTAAGGATCTACATTAAGAAATTTCTGCTTTTGATTGGGCTGAGTTTATTTACAATTACATCCTTTTCAAGCGAAGACAGCAAAAACTGTGTTAATTGTTTTGAAACTGAAATTATCAGTATTGACAAATCCGATGATTGCCTTAACATTCAACTTGAAATAAGTGCTTTTAATTGCATTCATGCCTTATCACACTTTAGTGCAGAAGTACCATGTGGTACAGTTACAGAAGCTAGCAACAGCAAAGGCTGGCCAATGGAACTGAATAGCACTGACCCAACAACCGGTATTACAGGAATAAAAGTCGATGACATTAAGAATTTTGGTGAATCTTCAGATTCCACATCCTTTATATTATCCTACACCATTTGTTCTTCAGATGCAGAATGCATTAAACTTATTGAAAACAGAGATTTTATTGTGGCATATAAAGCTGCCACCTGTGTATTTATTGACACCATTGAAGTAAGTAATAGTCATTTGGAAGCCAGCATCACCCCTGGTCACATTGATTGCTATGATGAAGCCAGTGGCAAGGTAGAAACTCAAATCCTAAATGGAACACCACCTTATTCTTATCAATGGAATACGGGTGAAACTTCAGCACATCTGCTAAATATAAAGGCCGGAACCTATCAGGTGCTGATAACTGATGCCAATGGATCAACACTACAACTCAGTGCAGAAGTTACTCAAACTAATGCTATTAATGTGGAAAGTAAAATCACGCACTCAAACTGTGGATTAAATGATGGAGCCATCGAAACATTAGTGACGGGTGGAACAGCACCTTACCATTACAGCTGGGATAATGGCGATACCATTTCAACGCTTAGTAAATTGGAAGCCGGATTGTACACTTTAATTCTAAGTGATGCTAATCAGTGTACAAAAACACTAAAGTTTAACATTCAAAACATCACCAGCTTAACAGCTAGCGTGACCACTGATGTGATTGCTTGTCATGAAGAAGGAGAAGGCGAACTAAGCGTTACGCCAAGTGGCGGTACTGAACCATATACGTATCTTTGGGATAACGGTGATACCACAGCGATAGCCAATAATTTAAATGGTGGAACACATAAAGTCATTATTACAGATGCCCTTGGTTGTAGTATTGAAAAGAGAGCATATGTTATTTTACAGAAGCTGACAGCATCTGCAAGCATTAACAATCCGGTTTGTAACAGTGATGTCACCGGATCAGTTGAATTAGACATATCTAATGGTACGGAACCCTATTCTATTTTGTGGAATACAGGCGACACCA
Source organism: uncultured Carboxylicivirga sp. (assembly GCA_947503525.1). Lineage (GTDB taxonomy): Bacteria > Bacteroidota > Bacteroidia > Bacteroidales > Marinilabiliaceae > Carboxylicivirga. The sequence goes on from CANNEA010000005.1 coordinate 346,574, forward strand.
CAAGTTATTTAAACGATTTGGCCGGTGGTTGGTATTGGGCCGACATTAGCGATGCATTGGGTTGTACCTATCGAAAATACGTTAACATAAAAGCACCTCAAGAAATTGCTTTAAATGCATCCTATAGGCGCTTAAGCTGTCTTGAATCCGATTCAAGCATCCTGGTTGATTTAAATGCATCCGGAGGTACAGCTCCTTACAAATTTTATTATGATGACGAAGAAATCACTGGAACATACACGGTTGACAAGGTGGCTTATTATACCTTCCGGGTAGTGGACAACAATGGCTGCGAAACCATTGATAGTATTTACATTGAACGTCCCAATGCTAATCTTAACAGTTCAATTTCCATTGTTCAGACCGATTGCGATCAACCGGATTATGGTTCAGCCAGCATTATTATTAATGGGGGCAACGCCCCGTATTTGGTTAGCTGGTCTGATGGATCAGAACAAATGGAACGTAGTGACTTAATGCCTGGCAATTATAATGTAGCTGTAAGCGATGCCAGTGGCTGTTCAGCTGAGCATCAGTTTACCATTAATGCAATTGAGCTGGCTTCAGCTGAAATATTACACCCCGATGCACTGCCTGATTGCTTAAGCCCTGATCAATCATTAATAGCAATGCTTAACAATGCATCATCCTACGAATGGGACATTATTGACGATACTAATACATGGATCATACAGGAAGCCGGTATGGAAGAATTAATATATACTTCTGGCCCGGGCACTGCAATTATTACTCTAAAAGCCATTAGTAAAGATGGCTGTATGGCAATTGACTCTTTGGCACTTACTTGCCAGCAAGACGATACTGAAGAGCCAATAGATCCAAATCCTGATCCGGAAGATGATTGCACACCATGTTATCAAATAGTTCCAACCGGCATATGGAACCTTGAAGACAATTGTTATAAATATAGTGCAACTGTATTGACGGATGGATCCTGCCGATTTGAACTATCTCATTTAAGCTTTGAAGTGATGAATGGTAGCATTCAATACCTTAATAATTCAAAAGGCTGGAAGACTGAAATCAACAGCAAAGATCCAACATCGGGTTTGTATGGCTTTAAGATTGACGACATTCAAAACTTTGGTAAGACGAAGGACCAGTTTAATATCGAGTTTGCGATATGCTTTCAGGGAGATCGACAGGATGAATTTACACTTGCGTACAAGTCAGCACAATGTCTGGCCATAGACACCTTAATCTTTAGTCGAGAATTATATTCAAATCAACTTGTGAGCAAATCATATCCAAATCCTTTTACCGATAAAATCAACATAGATTTTACCGCTAAAGAAGATACCAATGCAGAATTGTATATTTATGATGTTTATGGTAATTTGATCGAATGCCTTTATAAAGGGAAGGTAACAACAAATACCTATTATAACTTTGAGTTCACGGCTAAGGATACTAAAGAAAATATTTTCTTTTATCGATTGGTATGTGGTCAGGAAATATCTCAAGGTAAAATAATTAAGCTGAGATAATCGTCACATTCAAAGTATTGAAAGAGCTGCAATTTTATGCAGCTCTTTTTTTATGATCATTTTTTGGCACTTATTAAAAAATACTCCTACATTGAATATTAAATTTCAAATTTAATCCACTTTTAAACCGCACAAATGAAGAAAATTACATTCTTAATCTGCTGTCTAATCATGAGCTCCACTCTGTCAAAAGCTCAGGTAGACCTAAAATACCAACTGCCTTCAAAAGAAATCCTTGATCTGGCAGATGTACCTCTCCCTCCGGTAACTACAACCAATAAAGATGCTTCCATTGTAATACTGATGTATCGTAATCAATACAAAAGCATTGCTGAATTATCCGAAGAAGAAATGCGCCTGGCAGGAATACGAACCAACCCGCTTACCAATATCTCTTCTCGAACAAGATTCTACAGTAATATCGAAGTTCAAAAAACCGGTGATGTAAAACTCAATACAATCAGCAACTTGCCCGAAAATGCAAGAATAGCCAATGTATCCTGGTCACCTGACCAAAGTAAGATTGCATTTACCAACACCACCACTTCCGGAACTGAACTGTGGTATGTTGATTTAAGTGATTTGAAGGCTAAAAAGCTTAGTTCTACAATAGTCAATAGTAACCTGGGGAGATCCTTTTACTGGTTAAAAAACAATGCCGGACTACTAACTAAAATTTTGCCTCAAAACCGAAAAGCGTTAATCGATAAGTCCACGTCCATTCCAACAGGTCCGGTTATATCTGTAAACGATGGTAAAAAAGCCCAGAACCGAACTTATCAAGATTTGTTAAAAGACAAGGCTGATGAGCAAAACTTTATTACACTGGCTGAAGCTGAACTGAATGTTATTGGATTGGATGGTTCTTCAAAAAAATGGGCTCCAAAGGCCATTTACAGAAGTATTAATCAGTCGCCTGATGGTAATTATTTAATCATTGGAATCACCAAGCAGCCCTTCTCCTATTTAGTGCCTTACTCCAGGTTTAGTACCGAATATATTCTCTTTGGAAAAGATGGTGAAAAAATTAAAACTCTGGAAGATGTACCATTAATTGAAGATCTTCCGAAGGGATTTATGGCTCAACGAGAAGGCAAACGTAATTTTGGCTGGAGAAATGATAAACCGGCAACGATGTACTGGGCAGAAGTTTTAGATGGAGGAGATCCAGAAAACGAGGTAGAGTACAGAGATGAAGTCTTTCAATGGGCTGCTCCTTTTGATGGCGAACCCACATCCTTAATTAAGGTACACAATCGCTTTTATGGTATTGAGTGGGGTAATGATGAAATTGCGATGGCTTATGACTACTGGTGGAATACCAGAAATACCAAAACCTACCAATTCAATCCATCAGATAACACCCAGGCTACGGAAATATTATTTGATCGAAATTATCAAGACCGATACAATGATCCAGGCTCGTTTGTCACAACAAAAAACCGTATGAACCAGAATATATTGGTTATTGACAAAGGCTATGTATACCTTCAAGGAGAAGGCTATTCAGCTGAAGGCCAAAAGCCTTTCATTGATAAAATGAACCTGAAAAGCAAAAAGAAAAATCGCTTATTCCAGGCCAATAACGAAGACAAGCTTGAAACCATTTCAAAAGTAATTGACATTAAAAAAGGTCGTGTTATCACACGTATTCAATCGGCTACGGATTATCCCAACTATTATTTACGTAATATCAAATCGCGTAAAGCACCAACACCAATTACACGTTTTGAAAATCCATTTAAAAGTATTGCCGGTGTGCATAAGGAAATCATCAACTATAAACGTAAGGATGGTTTGGACCTATCCGGCACCTTATATCTTCCGGCCGGTTACGACATGAATAAAAAAGAAAGGCTACCCTTAATCATGTGGGCTTATCCCTATGAGTTTAAAGATAAACAAAGTGCATCTCAGGTTACTTCATCCGCCAATGAATTTATCTACCCGTGGTATGGATCACCTGTGTTCTGGGTGATGAAAGGCTATGCTGTTCTGGATGATGCCTCGTTCCCAATATTAGGTGAAGGCGATGAAGAACCTAATGATACCTTTATTCCTCAATTGGTAAGCAATGCTAAAGCAGCCATTGACTATCTGGAAGAACAAGGTTATGTGGACAGAGAACGTGTAGCTGTGGGAGGTCACTCCTACGGGGCATTTATGACGGCCAATCTACTTTCGCATTCCGATTTATTCGCTGCCGGTATTGCTCGAAGTGGAGCATACAACCGAACCTTAACACCTTTTGGCTTCCAAAGTGAAGAGCGTAACTATTGGGAAGCCCCTGAGATATACAATACCATGTCGCCTTTTATGAATGCTGAAAAAATGAAACATCCATTACTTCTCATTCATGGAATTGAAGATAATAATTCAGGAACTTACACCATGCAGAGTGAACGTTACTTTAATGCCTTAAAAGGTTTAGGAGCAACTGTTCGCTTGGTACTATTACCTTCGGAGAGTCATGGTTACAGAGCTAAAGAATCGGTATTACACATGCTTTGGGAGCAGGATCAGTGGCTTGAAAAATATGTAAAAAATAAGAAATAACGCAGAAAGTGAAATAGGGATCAGTTCCCTATTTCACCCTTAAATCCCATAATGGGATAAAAGCCTCCCGCTTTATGCGGGCAGGTTTAATTGGGTATGAAGCTGATCATTTACTTTTAACTAACAACACAATTTAGGATAGAGCTACTGACAAAAAACTTAAAAGCACAGCCATGGAAGAATCACAACATCTGGACGAGCTGAATTACAAGCATCTTAAGAATAAGCAGTTTGATGTAGCAATTTTACCCTGGGGCGCCTGCGAAGCGCATAATTATCATCTACCCTATGGTACTGATAATTTTGAAACAGAGGTTATCATTAAACAATCTTCTCAATTAGCTAGTGAGAAAGGTGCTTCTGTAATAGTGCTGCCAATTATTCCTTTTGGGGTAAACACCGGACAAACCGATATCCCGTTTGTAATAAACATGCTGCCATCTACACAGTTGGCCATAATTAAAGATGTGGCGAAATCTGTATTTTCCTGTGGAATTGATAAACTTCTCATATTTAACGGACATGGTGGTAATGATTTTAAGTCCATCATCCGGGAAGTCGGCAGTCAATATCCTCAACAATTAATTTGTACCTGCAATTGGTTTCAGGCTTTAAAACAAAGTAATTACTTCAATCATCCGGGTGAGCATGCTGATGAAATGGAAACCAGCCTTATGATGTATCTATACCCTGAATTGGTGCTTCCCCTTGATCAGGCCGGGAATGGTCAACACAAGAAATTTCGGGTTCATGCTTTAAACGAGAATTGGGCCTGGGCCGAACGCAAATGGAGTAAAGTAACAAATGACACCGGCATAGGTAATCCACATTATGCCAATGCTGATAAAGGGGAAAAGTACTTTAACGACCTGTGCCAGGTGCTTAGTAAGTTTATTATTGATCTAGCTTCCACACCCAATAAGGACTTCTACAATTATTAAGGTTTGAAAATTGACATAACAGGCCGATGATCACTGCCTTTTTTCAAAAAATCTGCTTGACAGTTGGAAGGCCTGATCGTTACAGTATTATGATGATGGGTAAATAATTCATTTGAAATTAATATATGATCGATATGACTTGGCCACGAAGGGTAAGACCAATACTCACTATCGCTATTTGCTAACTCCATATCCGCAAAACGATAATTAGCAGCGTCTTCAATAAAATTCCAAAAGACATTATCACTTGTATAAACATCGCTGATTTCGTCATTGTAATCACCTAAAACAACAACCATCTGATCATCTAAATTATCATCAATATATTGCTTTAACTTTTCGGATGCATCCCTTCTTCGCTCTTCATTATCAGATCCGCCACAGCACTTTAAATGATTATTAATCATATATACCTGAAGTCCCGAGCCCTTATGATGAACTTTAATTTTCATTGGAGCACGAGGAAAGGCATACCAATCAGTAGAAAGGATAGCTTCCGTTTCTTCTGTAATCAAATCAATTTCTGAAACTTTATAGATATAGGCCAAAGATTGATCTCCTGAAGATTTTGGTGTGAATACACCTTCCCAACCGGGCAATTCGTCAGTCAAACGAGATGTCCAATATTCACTTCCTATTTCTTGAATAGCAACAACATCAGCATCTAATTGCCCGATTAAACTGGCAATATATGGCAGACGCTCCGACATCTTATAATCGTGATTGCCACTGTTATTAAAGTGCTCTATATTGAATGTTACAACTTCTAATGTTTCAGAACCTGTTGATACAGTGCAATCACTGAAATCATATTTCCATACGATGGCGACTTCTTCTTTATCACAAGAAGACAAAGCAACTAACAAGAGAGTTAAAAGAAAGAAAGATAAAGCAGATCTTTTCATATCACAACATTAGACCAATTGGTCGTCAATATTAAACTATTTTACTGAAAAGACAACTCTTTGGCTTAATTATTCCTCTGATTCAAAGAATAATTTATAGAATTTTAATCCACGTTCACTATCAAAACCCTTTTCAATATATTGTCGTTTACCATGAACATAGACATGGAAATTCTTATCGAGCTTAAGAACTGATTTGAAATGCTTCTTTTCAGCCTTTACTGCATCTTTTGAGATATCGAAACTATCCTGAAGCGGCATACTTTTTTCATTCGTAAAGAAGCTTTTATAATCCTGAAAGGCATCCACAACCTCAGGCTGGCGAATCACTTCTTTTTCAAACTCACGCTCGTTGAAATTGGCATTCTTACCAAAGTACTCAATGGAACGGTTTAACATATCCACCTGATCCGGGCGTGCCACATCGTTATCCTCGTTAAATACTTCACCAACAAACCCTTTACACATCTGAAGGTAATTATTGGTAAAATAGTAATTATCTTCCCGGGGCTTAAGACCTAAGAAGTCTGTATGCCAAAAATGAGCTTCGTTACCCTTGTTGATATTATCCACGGAGCAAATTTTGAAGCCTAAATCCTTTTCTGTATTAAATATTAAACAGCCTTTGTCCAACTTTTTAATATTTATTCCTTCCTGTGCTCCTAATTCAAAGCTCTGATTGCGAAGCATCACTTTTAGGAAAGTATCCTTATTCTCTGATTTAAAAATACCCAGAGCGTCAACAACTTCACCGTCTACAACAATATCAGAAAATAATACCATGTAAAACTCCCCTCCTCTAATCTTAGGATGGTTCGATTGTTCAAATAAATGATTGGCTATATTAACCGAGGACTCATGAAATGTGGAGGCATCATTAAATACATTCTCACTCAAACCATACATGATATTACTTTCAATACCTTCTTCGTGATGAAAATTAAAATAAGCGTCGGTTTTAAAAGGCTTAAAGAAATATTGTTTAAGCACTTCACTTACTACTTCTTCATCCTGAAACTGGGCCTCAGAGTTTGAGAATCTAATTTCTTCACCTTCTGCTCTACATCCAATTTGATGTACAACTATCTTTTGTATGCTGGTTTGTGTAAAGTCAATCATTGGTAACTTGTAATTTTAGCAAACAAATATACATCAATCACTTTAAATGATTACAAAAAAAGAGTAAGTCTCATTTTGAGGGTATAAAAAACAGCTGTTGAAATAACTCTTCAACAACTGTTTTCAGGCTTAAATAAGCAATAAGTTAATTTGCTCTACAATGTGAAGCATACCATGAAACAGGGTGTTGAGAACCTTCTACAAGCTCCTCTAATATCTTTCTGTCATCCCAGCTGTTTTCAAAATTACAGGACTGGTCAAGGGCGCGCGACAATAACAACCATTCATCAACAATTTGTTGGGTAAGTTTTCCTTTAAAATCTTTTAAAATTCTTAGACAACATTTGTTAACGATGTGAATTTTTGTCTCTTCATTCTGTAATGAATCTCTGGTAGTGTATACATGATCATCAATTTGAATGAATTCTCCTTCTTCGAGAACAACGTTTAGTGTTAAGTTAACTTTTGTCATTTTACCTTCAATTTTAGTATAGCTTCTGTAATTTACTACATCTTAGTAATAAAGGAAAACACATTAGTGAACTTTTTCTTTATTTATCCGGATTCTAAATAAAGAAAATTTTCGCCAGTCGATATTTTTTATAATCAGAAGATTGCCTAAAATTGATAAATCAAAACCTGATGTGCTTTAATGCTTAAACCCACACCTTTGGTGCAGGCCACCTCCTTCGGAAAACTAATTGGACGTGCACCTTCCATAATCTCTTTTCCTTTATAGTAGTTTTTATTATCAACACCAATAATTCCCAAGGCATGTTCCGGAATGATAACTCTTGTCTTTTTATCCTGATCACTAAAATTAGCAACTAATAAAAGCCATTCCTTCTCATGATATCTTAACCAGGCATATACTTTTGACTGTTCGAGCCCTCCACTCTCTTTATTACACCACATTAAATCATAAACACCTCCTTCAGACAATGGCTTATTTTGATTTAGGAGAGAAGTAATTTTTTGATAGTTGTTTAAAAGATGTGATTCCGAATCTGATAATTCCGATTCGCCCTTATTGATGGAATCGTAATAACGTCTTAAACTATCCACCGACCAATAATCAAAGATGGTGGTACGTCCATCCCTACCACTAAACCCTTCTTCATCCATGCCAGGCTCTCCAATTTCCTGTCCCGCATAAATCATGATCGGATTGGAACTATAAGCGGCAGTTAGTACCCAAGCAGGCCAGGCACTATGGGCATTACCACAAATGTAATCCGAAGCCAGACGAAGTTCATCGTGATTCTCAAGGAAAAACAACATATTAGAAGAGAAAGAATCAATTCGGTGCCAGGCATCACTAATTACATGCATAGGCCGATGATCTTTTAACACATCAATTACACTATCATAAAATCCAACTTTATCGTATAATAAATCAAAGCCTCCATGTTGTAAATAGGCCTGATACAGATCGGGCTGATAAACTTCTGCGACAAACAATAATTCAGAATATTCTTTTTTTAACTCCGCAATACACCATTGCCAAAATTCAACAGGCACCATTTCCGCCATATCACATCTAAAGCCATCCACTCCTTTTGATGCCCAATACCATAAAACATCCTTCATCTTATGCCAGGTATCCGGTATTGGATCAAAATTGTTCTGACGATTATTTTGGATGTCTACTCCATAATTCAGTTTAACCGTTTCAAACCAATCGGTAATATCCGGGTTAGGACTAAAACAGTCATTACCTGTGGCTCGGGCAGGTATTTCCTGCCAAGGATCATCAGTATGATCACCGGGTGCCTTAAAATCAGTATTGGGTAAATAATAATAGTTGTTTGAGGCAATAAATGATTGAGATTGATCATCATCTTCTCCAAAATCTTTTATCCCTTCAGGTTTTGCATCTGAGCTATACTGCCGCGCTAAATGATTAGGAATAAAATCAATAATTACCTTTAAACCTGCATCATGAGTTCGTTTAACCAGATTGTCAAACTCTTCCAGGCGCTTATCTACATCAGTTGCCAGATCAGGATCAATATCGTAATAATCTTTAATGGCATACGGACTACCTGCCAAACCTTTCACCACATGTGCCTTATCCTTTACAATACCAAAATCGGAATAATCTGTTGTCGTAGCATGTTCAATTACTCCGGTATACCACATATGCGAAATCCCCATTTTCTTAAAATGATTTAGCACCTTAGAATTAATTCCATTGAGCTTACCTGAACCATTTACTTCCAGTGTTCCATTGTATTGATTGGCCGATTGCATATTACCAAACAGACGTGGCAATACCTGATATATGACTGTCTTACTCATATTAATTTCTTAAATTTTATGTTTATGGATTTAGCGCTGATTCAGCCTAAAGCTGACTAACTTTGGATAAAAGATAGGTAATTTTACACATATGAAAAATAGGCATTTGCAACTCTTTCTGCAAAATCAGTGTTTATTAATAACATACATTGCAAGGAATAAATTATTTTAGCTTGAAATACGAATTCATGAAAGCAATTAAGTGCGCTATTTTCTGTTTGTTTCTATTATTTTGTCATTCGAGTTATGGTCAATATTATAGTACCGGTTCCGATCCTTCTAATATAAAATGGAAACAAATTAAAAGCCCTTTCTTTAAAGTTGTTTACCCTGACGATTTTGAATCAGAAGCAAAACGATTTATTTCGATGTTGGATTCATTGTACTTATATGGTGGATATACATTAAAACATAGCCCAAAACCTATACCCGTATTGATTCACTCCAAATCAGCATATTCAAACGGATTAGTCTCCTGGGCTCCAAAAAGAATGGAAATCTACCCTACTCCGGGCCAAAGTGTTTTTGCTCAGGACTATTTAGAACAATTAGCCATCCATGAATTCAGACATGTAGTTCAAATAGATAAATTAAATGCGGGCTTCACAAAGGTACTATCTTATCCATTTGGCCAACAAGCCGTAGGAGCTATTTTAGGTTTATATGTACCTCTCTGGTTTTTGGAAGGAGATGCCACATTAAGTGAAACAACCTTGTCAAAAAGTGGACGAGGACGCCTGCCTTCATTCGAACAGGAAATCCGAGCACAAATTCTGGAGAAAAAAACCTACTCCTATGAGAAAGCTTATTTTGGCTCATACAAGGATTACATTCCCAATCATTACCGAATGGGTTACCTATTTACAGCCGGAGCCCGATATAAATATGGCCCTGAAGTCTGGGAAAATGCATTGGAAGAATCAGGTCGAAAAAGCTGGTCAATAACGCCTTTTAACCGCGGCATTAAAAAAGTGACGGGCAAAAATAAAGTTGCTCTATATCATGAAGTATTTAATGATTGGGAGAATAGGTGGTACAGGCAAAATGATGAACTTGAGCTAAGTCCTCTTACTGTTCTGTCAGAACGAGATGAGAGTTACAAAGATTACACTTTTCCGGTGGCAATTGATGAACACAATATCATTGCCGAAGTATCCGGCCCTGGAGAAGTCAGACACTTTGTAAGGATTAACACCAAGACTAAACAGCAGCATAAAATATTAACCCTTGGGCGTCGCGATCGTGAACCTTTCTCTTATGCTAACAATATCATTTGCTGGACTGAACTGGAACAGCATGCAAGATGGGAAAATCAACATTTTTCGGTTATTCGAACATATAATATTGTTAATGGTCAGGAAAAGAAGATAACAACAAAAAGCAGATATTTTGCCCCCTCTATTTCTCCGGACGGAAAAACCATTGCGGCCGTTCATATTTCCACAAGTAATGAAAAGTCCATTCACCTGCTCGATGCAATAAGTGGTGAGATTATAAGATCACTTTCAAGCCCGGATAATAATTTGCCTCTGATTCCAAGCTGGCATCCGCATGAAAACAAACTGATTCTGGTACTTCTTTCTCAGGAAGGCAAAGCAATTACCGAGCTTAATTTGGATTCAGAAGAATGGAAACAATTATTAGCTCCATCTTTTACCGAGATAGTAGCTCCAAAATATATTAATGGTCATATATATTTTAGCGGCGCCTGGAGTGGCATTGACAATATATACCGTATTGATTCTCATGGTGATCATCTGCAAAAGGTGACCGAATCTAGGTTTGGAGCGACTCAGCTTAATCAAGGAGCCAATAATAAAATAGTTTATCAGGATTACACCTCCGATGGCTATCAAATTGTGAGCAGTTCACTGGATAGCCTTACAGTTGAAGACTTCGTGCCTCGTCAGAACCAAATGGATAAATATGTTTTGGAACTTCAGAAAGATGAGAAAGCTATTCCTAACCTAAAAAATCTTCCTACCGACGAATATCAACCCAAAAAATACTCAAAATGGAATTTATTTAATTTCCATAGCTGGGCACCTGCTTTTATCAACATGGATGATGCCACGCTAAACACAGGTATATCACTGTTATCTCAAAACTTGTTAAATTCTACCTTTACAACCATTGGATATAATGCCGATAGTCAATATTCTCGCGAAAAGTACTATTTCAACATTTCACATCGGGCATGGTGGCCGGTAATCGAATTTGAATTTAAAGCCGGTGATGAAAAATATAAGGATGACAGTTATTATAGAAATGAAACTGATACTTTTCGTATAAATATTGATAGTAAAGAACAGCATATTTATGCTCATCTGGAGGTAAACCTCCCGCTTAACTTAACAAGGGGTAAATGGCAACGACGAATTCAGCCTTCCTTTAGCACCAGTTATCAATACGCTTCGGGATATAGTTATACTCAAACTTACGTTACACCAGGTGATAACGGATGGATTGAAAAAGAGACTATTGAAAAGCACATACCATCCACACATGCTCAACCACTCAACTATGGCTTGATGCTTTATAATATTCAAAACCGCTCTGCACGGGATTTAAGTAGCAAATGGGGGCAAGTCGTTGAGCTGAGTTATCGACACACTCCGGTTGGGGGAACAAATATTGGCGACATACTTGGATTGCATACCAGATTATATTTTCCAGGAATAGGCAAACATCACTCTATTCGCATCGACAATGATTGGCAGAAAAAGAATCCAGGTGAGAAATATGATCACAACGATACGCGCAACTACTATTACTATTTTGCAGATTTCGTAAGGTTTCCTCGCGGAGTAACTAAGGCTAGCAATGATGAACTATACTCATTCAAAGGTGACTATCTGCTTCCACTAATAAATCCTGATTTAAATGTTCCCGGTGTGATATATTTAAAGCGGATAACTGCAAACCTATTTTATGATTATTCAACTTCGTCATTGGCAATACAAGATTATAACACGAATGAATGGTCCAGACAAAGCGAAACCTTTCAATCTTTAGGGACTGAGTTAAGGGCAGAGTTCCATGCTTTAAGATTTGTATTTCCTTTCTCAATTGGGTACAGATATGCTTATTTACCTGATACCAAAAATCATTTTAATGAAGTTTTATTTAGTCTTGGGTTTAATGGATTCTCCTTGGGTAATTAGTGATATTTTATTCATGAATATTAAAAAACTATAAAATTCATAGTTATTTAAGCAATAATGTAAACATTTGGCCTGCACTTGCGTAGTGTTCTATGGACGATAGATTCCTCTTGCAGGAATAAAAAGAATGGAAAATATGAAGTACACTTTGTGGGCTTTTGTGGGAGTAACAATATTTACCTTATTAGTTGATTTTCTACTTCATCGATTAATTCTCAAACATAGAGATAATCATCCTTCTCGATTTAGCTTTCCATTTGGTGCTTTTTGGCACTACAGTATAGCTTCCTTATTTATTATAGCCTTTGGTTCTTTATACGCCTTAATACCTATTGCGCAAAGCAGCTTTACCTATGTTGTTTTTCAATGGATAATGACATTATACCTTTTGGTTTACTCCTCTAAAGTATTCTTTTTTCTTGGCTATAAAATTACCGGTCGGGCCCAAAAAGTAAAATCAAAGTTTACTGACAAAGGGCAAATAAAAAAGATGAATGATGGTAGATACCCACGTATTACCAGGAAAAAATTCCTTAGTCAAGTGGGTATTATTACGGCCTCCCTCCCATTTGTATCACTACTATTCGGTGTGATGAAAGGGAGATTCGCATTCAGTAAAAGGTATTCTAAATTATCTTTCCCAAATCTTCCTGATTCATTTGATGGCTTAAAAATTGTGCAAATATCTGACCTCCATTTGGGTAGTTTAAACTCAAATTATCAGGAGATGGAAGAGGCAGTTGCCTTAATAAATGCAGAACATCCCGATATTGTATGTTTTACAGGTGACCTGGTTAATAACTTTTATGAAGAAACCATAGGATGGGAAAAGGTATTCTCAAAGCTAAATGCCCCGCTTGGAAAATATTCCATATTAGGAAATCATGATTACGGAGATTATTCAAAATGGCCTTCTGAAAAAGCTAAAACGGATAATCTTAAAGGGATAAAAGAGGCCCATGAGAGACTAGGCTTTAAGCTTCTTAATAACGATTCTGCAACATTAGAAATAAATGGAGAGCAAATAGCCATGTCGGGTGTAGAAAACTGGGGACATCCTCCATTTCCACGATATGGTAATTTGGATCAGGCTTATGTGGGGACTGAAAACATGCCATTTAAAATATTAATGTCCCACGATCCTGATCATTGGGATGCAGAAGTCATTCATAATTCGGATTATGACCTTACACTTGCTGGTCATACTCATGGCATGCAGTTTGGTTTTGATTTCAAGGGTTTCCAATGGAGCCCTGCCAAATATAAATTCAAGCGCTGGTCAGGGTTATATCAGGAAGGCAACCAATTTCTATATGTCAACCGAGGTTTAGGCTATTTAGGTATGCCCGCCAGAGTTGGAATGCCTCCTGAAATTACTATCCTGGAACTAACCAAAGGACCAATTAGTAACGATCCGATGTAAGGCATTTTAATTCTCAACAGAAAACCCTTCATCAACAGGTTCCCATAATTCGATCTTATTATTTTCAGGATCAAGAATATGTACAAATTTTCCATAAGGATAACTTTCGATTTCATCCAGCACTTTCACTCCGGATTCTTTAAGTTCCTTGACTAAACTTTCGATATCTTCCACTCGATAATTTATCATGAATTCCTTCTCCGAGGGTTTAAAATACTCCGTATCCTTAGGAAAAGCACTCCATTGCAAATAGGTTTTCTTATCCGGCTCATCGCTATCACGTGATTCAAACATTGAACCATATTCGTCACATTTCAAACCCAGATTTTTAGCATACCAATCTTTAACCTCTTTTGGGTTTTCTGTTTTAAAGAAGATTCCGCCTATTCCTGTCACCTTTTTTTTCATTGCCTATTCTTTTAATTATCCCAAAACACTTTTTGCCTTTTCATACCCTAGAGCAATCATTTTTTCAGCCAAATCAAAATCTAATGTCCCACAAGCATCTCTGGCTATCTCAATCGTATAGTCAGGAGGATATGCCGCCAACTTAGCCCTGGCAATGGCACTTTGCATTGTATCAAACGATTTATCTGCCACGTCAAAATAATGCGATGTCGCCATAGTTACCTTATCCTCAGGCTTAATTGAGTTTGTAAAATCTGAAATCATTTCTCTCAGAAATCCAGCCTCCTTTTCTTGCTTTTTTGGTAATACCTGTTCAGGTTTATTTTCTTCTTTTGGTCCACCAAGATTTACTGCAATTATAATATCCGTATCGTCGCTAAAAGTAGGTGCAATAGGAACCGGATTAAGCACACCTCCATCAACCAGTTCAACACCTTTATAAAGGAAAGGAGTAAAAAACAAGGGTAATGAAATAGAAGCGCGTATGGCATCAAATAACCTCCCTTTATTTATCCACACTTCTTTTTCTTTTTGTATATCAGCGGCAACGGCAGTATATGACATCGGTAAATCTTCAATACGAATATCACCAATTAAATCAACCATAGTATTTATAACCTTATCACCCTTAAATAACCCGCTCATACTCCAAGAAAAATCAAGTAGAGCCGCAATATCAGACTTCTTTATAGTTTTAACCCATGACTCAAATACTTCCAGTTTGTCCGCAGCATAAATGCCGCCTACAAAAGCACCAATGGAGCAACCTGAAATGGACTTAATTATAAAACCTTTTTCTTGCAAATACCGAATGACGCCGATGTGAGCCATTCCTCTGGCACCACCGCTTCCCAAAACTAATGATACTGTCTGCGGTTTATTTAGTGTTCCCAAAACTATTGATTTTAATGTTGTGTCATCAATATAAGTAATCCAATTGATAATTAAAACCTTCAGTTCAATCAGTGGCTAATAATTGAATCTACATCCATTCCTTCAGGCGTGTAATCAGTGCATCTGTTTCACGCACTCCTTGAAGATAGAGCTCATCCAGTTTTTCAGGATTGTTTTCAATTCGGGATACTTGTATGGTTTCCTGTGGTCGTATAACAAATACTTTTCCTTGCTTTTCTAAACTACTTATTAATTCAAGCGATTCATTATATCTCTTAAAGCGGGTTAATATAGCTTCTACCAATTTTGGATATCGCCAATACTTTAATTTCACAAGAGCTGTCAAACGGCTTGCTTTCTTTCGATAATCTTCATTACGAGTCAGGACTACAATAGCCTTATCAAATCCATTGTCAAGTGCCATCCGAATTGGAATTGAATCGCTAATTCCCCCATCCATGTATAGCTTATTATTAAAACGAGCCATTTTCGTCACAAAAGGCAGACTTGATGAGGCCGTAACCACAGACATTAAATCATCTCCGTTCAGATGATTAGCATGTACATACTCAGACTTACCTGACTGTACATCAGTCATTCCGACATAAAACTGTGTATCAGACTTGGCCATCTGAGCATAATCCAGAGGTATTAATCGCTTCGGAATTTCACCATATACAAAGTCCCAATCAAACAGATTGCCTTTTCGAAAAAGATTGCCCCAGCTCATGTAACGTGGATCAGAAGTATACTCAAGGTTAACTTTTCTATTGCGCTCATACTGGCGAGTTACATATGAAATACCATATGCTGCACCTGCTGACACACCAATACAGTATGGCAGGAAAAGTTTATTTTTCAAAAAGGAATCCAGCACGCCAGATGTGAACATTGCTCTAAACCCTCCCCCTTCAAGAACCAAAGCGGTATTTGGTATGGACTGTTCCATTAGTGGCTTACAAATTTTAATCCAATGATTGACGCAATTAGAGTAAATAAAAAGAATAGGCGCCAAAAATGAATCGCTTCATTAAAAACAAAAATACCAACCAATACAGTTCCAACAGCACCTATTCCAGTCCATACCGCATAGGCCGTGCCAATTGGAAGATTTTGTGTTACCTTAATAAGCAACAGCATGCTTATACTCAAACAAATTGTAAAACCCGCATACCAAGCAACAGCCACCATTCCATCCGATTCTTTTGCTTTTCCAAGACAAGTAGCGAATCCTACCTCAAATAATCCCGCTATCACTAATAATATCCAATTCATTACTCAAACTAATCAGAAGTTAAACTACAAATAAAAATACACTGCCCAGAAGTGGGAAAATGCGCCACCAAGAACAAACACATGAAATATGGCATGGTTATATGGAATTTTCTTAATGGAATATAGTACAGCTCCCACGGTGTAAAACAAACCGCCGAGGCCTAACCACAAAAGAGCCTCTGAACTCAGGGCATTCATCAGTGGTTTAATGGCTATAACAACAATCCAACCCAATAGCACATAACTAATGGTGGACAATAGTTTGAACCTTCCAGTGAAAAAAAGTTTTAGAATTATTCCTGCAATAGCCAAAGCCCAAACTACGCTTAGTATTATATACCCCCATTTATTCGCCATTCCTAAAACAACAAAAGGGATGTATGATCCTGCTATTAGTGTATAAATAGCACAATGATCAAATACTTTTAATTGCCTTCGCTTTTTCTCATCTTTAGAATTATGGTATAAAGTTGATGCCGCAAAAAGCGACAGAATACAAGCACAATAAAGGCTATACACCAGCAAATCCAAATGACTTTCTTGCTTCGCTGATTTAATGACTAATAAAATAAGGGCAACAATTCCAAAGAGAAAACCTATAAAATGTGACCAAACGTTTATTCTCTCCTCTGACTCGGAATAATATTTAATATCTTTGCTCATACGCTTTAAAGATAATTGAATAAATCGAAGCCAAAAACCAATACTTTAATTCAAACCTGGTTTCACTTTAATCTATTCTTATTATTTTTATTTGCTGTCATTAATCTATTTAATACATATTAAATGAACCTATCCGTTAAAATCATCATAGGCTTATTATTAGGCATCTTAACAGGCTTATTCTTTGGAGAGTACTGTTCATTTTTCTCTTATCTGGGAGATGGTTTTATTGGGCTGCTTCAAATGACCGTATTACCATATATTATAGTCAACATTGTGGCCAACCTTGGGCGAATGAAGATGAGCGAAGGTAGGCGTATGGTTATGAATGGTTTGTATGTATTATTACTACTTTTAGGAATAGGTGTGATAACACTACTTATTCTTCCATTTGCTTTGCCAAGTTGGACAGCTTCTTCCTTTTTTAAATCATCTGTTGTTGCCGTTCAGGAACCTTTGAATTTACTGGACTTATATATCCCCTCAAATCCATTTTATTCAATGGCTAACAATGTTGTACCAGCCGTTGTGATGTTTAGTATATTTCTTGGAGTAGGATTGGCCAATATAAAGGAAAAAGAAGTACTGCTTAAAATGCTGGATGTATTTGGAGAAGGTCTAAACCAAATCAATAAAATGGTAGTCAAATTAACGCCTTACGGTGTTTTCGCCATTGCAGCCTATAATGCAGGAACAATGACGATTGATGAAATACAGCGATTACATGCTTATATAATTATCTACACTGTTGGCGTACTATTACTTGGATTTTATTGGATCCCTTTATTAATATCTTCACTCACCGATGTATCGCCAAGAGCCTTGTTCAAGGCAACACGTCCCACACTTCTAACCATATTTGCTACAGCTAAAATTATTATAGTTCTCCCACAGTTAATTGATGACATCAAACGGGTATTGCGACTACATTACAACAGGAATGATGAAATGGCTTCGAAAACGGAAATAATGATGCCACTATCGTATCCTTTCCCTAATCTGGGTACATTCGTAATTTTTGTTTTTGTTCCTTTTATAGCCTGGTATATGGGTAATAATTTTGATCTTGAAGAAACCTTAACTTATCTTGGATCAACCTTATTAAGCAGTTTTGTGGCACCAGTAACCGGTATACCTTTTATCCTGGACCTTTTAAAATTACCACAAGAGATGTTTCAGTTATTTGTCATCTCAAGTGTATATACCGATCGAATACGTGTTGTATTGGGAACGATACATTTATTGGCACTAACCATTATAACCGTAATATGGACAGTTCATGGACTTAAACCCAAATGGTCAAAATTAATTAAGGGCACTCTAATTGGTAGTATCCTCACCTTTGGAAGCATCATTGGCACCCGATATTATTTGTCTCAAACCTTGGGAGAAAGTCATCAATACGAAAGTTTTGTTGAGATGGATTTTATGAATGAACATAAACCAGCCCAAATAAAAAGCATCGAAAGTTTATATGCTGATAGTTTAAATTACTACGGCTCAAACCATCTGGATATAATTAAAAGACGTGGAAGTATTAGAATTGGATATTTAGCCGATCACCTTCCGTTTGCCTTTCGAAATCAGCAGGGTACTTTAGTTGGGTTTGATATTGAAATGGCTCATCTTCTTGCAGCTGAACTTAATGTGAAAGCTGAGTTTTATAGAATCACTCAAAGACAGATGAAAAGCCTGTTGGAGGAAGATCGACTGGACATTGTGATGTCAGGCATTATCGTTACTACCGATGTATTGGATAATTATGCCTTTAGCAAAAGTTATATCAACCAAACATTGGCATTTATGGTGCCGGATCATAACAGAAGTTTATTTAATTCCAGGAACTCTATTAAAAACCTGGATAGTTTATCAATTGGGAGCGCTCATCCCTACTTTGCAAAAAAACTAAAAAACTATCTTCCCCAAGCTGATATTATAACGCTCAATTCACCAAGAGAATTTTTCAAAGAAAAACATGAAGAGTTGGATGCTTTATTATTATCTGCAGAGGCTGGTTCGGCATGGACCGTTATTTATCCGCAATTTAACGTAGCCATACCACGACCGGATGTTATAAAAGTACCTTGTGCGTATCCCCTGCCTATGATGGATGAAAGTTGGAAACTCTTTATGGATACCTGGATTGAACTCAAACAAAAAGAAGGAACCGTTGATGCTTTGTTTAAATATTGGGTAGAAGGAGAAGGTGCTGATATAAAAGAGCCAAGATGGAGTATTGCCAAAGACGTACTTCATTGGATTGATTAATAGTTAGAAGATAAACCAATAAGGGCTCACTAAAATAAGTGAGCCCTTGTTATTTAAGTTTTAAATGTTAAAACTGAAGCGCTAAACCCAATTGCAAATAGGCATTTTTCGTTTCCTCCTGAATTTCAATCATACCCCAATGGTATCTGGCCTCAACGGATAACATAAGAATTTTAACTCCCAAGCCCACATAGACAGGAACATCTATAGCATTAACGGATTCAGTAAATATATCTTTTGTTTCCGAAACATTAAAGTTAATACCTGAACCAGCCAAAGCAAAAACTGGCCCAAGTTCAGCTTTAATATATAATGGAATACCAACATATCCCAACTTATAATCACCGACAAGTTCATCTGTTCCTCCCATTTGAGCATATTCCAAACCTAATCCATATTTGAGTAGAGGGATAATGTTGTTTTCTTTAAAGGCACCAAGATAAAATGAACTTAGCGCATCGGAGTTTTCCCCTCCCGAATAGGTTAGTAAGGCCGACTGCCATCCGGCTCTAATACCAAAATCTCCTGCCTTTGCCTTTTGACTGAAAGGAATAGCTAGCAATGTACACAATACAATAACACTTAACTTCTTCATAACTCGTAATTTAGGTTTATAATTAGTAATAAAGATGCTTATTAATTAGTCGTAATTAAAGGAAACAATTATTTTTTTGATGGTTTAATCGGATAATTATATAAGATCTTCTTAATCGTTCGGTTTACATCAGCTTCTCTATTATTAGAGTTTTCTTTTACCGTACCTTGGCCCATTCCTTCCCAGATCAACTCTTTCTTTTTCGAGTCATAAACCGATATTACCAGAGTTCCTACGGTATAATCATAGTCGCTAATTGAAGTAGTGGAATACCCTCCACCCCAGCCCCAACCAGGGCCATATCCGTAATATCCACCCATACCTCCCATGTGAGTGGTAGTGGCTGTTCTTTCCGTTTTTTCTTCCGAAACCACATATAACGACACTACGATATCCGCATCAGATTCAACAAGTTCATGTCCTCTATTTTGAAACTCCTTAATAACAGCACGCTCTATTCTATCCTTATTAAAACTATTAAGAATTTCGTCACTGTTTTTGGCCCATCCATATAATCGTATCGACTTATATTGTGTAAAATCAACATTCTTATCATAGTCACTTACCACCTTCATGCTGTCACACGAACACAATACGGCAAGTACTAAACTCAATAAAACAAACTTTCTCATCATTATAAAATTAGGTTAAAACTATTATCCATGCATATCCTATACCAAAGGTAAAACAAAGTTCGCCACATTAAAGTTCCATAAGTTAAATTAAATAGCAAACTCTAATTGAGGATATATAAACGGTTCGCTAGCTTCAGGCACATTACCCAAGGCATTCTTCCCTCGCAGAGGAACTACAGTATGAAAAGATAAATCACTACTAGAAATCGGATCCAAAATGATGGGCATGTCCTTTGATTTAAAGGATTTATCCAACCACAATTCTTCGTTCTCTTTCGATAAGATTACCGGGATACGCGGTTCGCTAAGTTTAGGATTATTATGAATTTTAGTTAGTAAGGTATTGGCTTTGGTAGTAACTATGGTAAAGGAATTTAACAATTCGCCTGTTTGTTTATCTAACCACTGTTCGTATAACCCTGCCAAAACGAGGGGCTCATTGCTTTTACGATAGATATGAAATGGATAAGTTTTACCCTTATAATGATGATGCTCAAAAAAACCATCCACATAAATAACACAATGTTTATCGCGTGCAGCTTGCCTAAACGATGGTTTATCATATATGGTTTCGCCGCGAGCGTTTATGGTCTTATTCCAAAGCTGTAATTTTTGCTTCTCATCTTTTACCCAATGAGGCACCAAGCCCCATTGAAAGGCTTGTGGTTCCGTAGGCTTATCATTAGTATATACTAATAGGGTAGGGTGCATAAAACCTGAAGTGTGATTAATATCTTTATCCAGGTAAGGTTGAAGTTGTTTTTCCAGATCTGCAATCCAAGCTTCATTGTTATAGTGTTTGGCCCTCTTTAGTTGGGTTTCTAGTTTCGTCTTGATGTCGTAGCACATATCTCAAGCTGTTTACCCAATGAAATTAGTATATTTTTTATACAATTACTAGCCTTCCAAAAAGGACACTACTTCGTCCAATTCCGACTCAAGCAAGGCAACATCAGGAATTCCCAATTTCTTTCCATTGGCAATAAGTAAGTTTTCTTTTTTCAACTTTGATATAACACGAATAACCTGCTCTTGAGATATTCCCGCAAACTGGGCGATGTCTTTTCTTGAAAGTGTCAAATTGAAGAAACCATCAGTCTGGCCGAATTTATTATGAATAAATAGTAAGCCACTGATAACCTTTTCTCTTACACTTAAACGACCAAAACGTTTAGCATTTGCTTCGCTCTTTTGAAGCTGATCGGCATAAAAAAGCATAAAATCAAACATCAATGGCGGATTTTTGTGCAGCATTTCAATCAATACATCCGTGGAAAAATGGCAAAGTGTTGAATCACTAAGAGCGGCTGCACTTATGTCGTAAACATAATTAGTCCCGAACCCTCGATGACCAACAATCTCCCCATCGCTGGATAAACGAATTATTTGTGATTCTTTATTGGCAACATTTTTAAACACCTTAACATCACCTTTGTAAATAAAATACAGACCACTTACAGGAGCACCTTCCAAAATAAACTGTTGCTCTTTCTGACATTGAAATGCACTCTTTTGCTTTAAAAACGACTCGATGTGTTCAGCATCTTTATGTTTATTAATTAAACAGTTATGATTTAAGCAGCCGGCACATGAAAATTGATTACTCATATATATTAATGATCAAGAAATTCAAGTAAATGTTGACGATACTTATAAAAACGAGGATCTTCGATTGTTGTTGTTCTATTTCGTGGTCGCTCAATATTTATATGAGCCACGTCACCTACTTTGGCATATGGTCCGCCGGTCATCATGATTACCCTATCCGACAAAAATATAGCCTCATCAACATCATGAGTAACCATTATGGCGGTAATTTGTTCTTTCGACCATACATCTATCAACACATCTTGTAATTCAACACGAGTCATTGAATCTAACATTCCAAATGGTTCATCAAGTAATAACACTTTAGGTTTTAAAGAAAATGCCCGGGCTATACCAACCCGTTGTTTCATTCCTTGGGATAAACTTCGAGCTTTCTTATGCATACTATTACCCAGGCCTACTTTGGTGAGATAGTATTTACAAATATCTTCGCGTTGCTTTTTTGTGCCATGTGAAAATACCTGTTTAACCCCTATCATTACATTTTCCAAAGCGGTCATCCATGGGAATAAACTAGGCGATTGGAAAACCACTGCCCTATCAGGTCCGGCGCCTCGAATCTTTCGCGATTCCAGAAGTATTTTGCCATCGGTGATATCATTTAAACCCGCAACCATTGTTAGAAGTGTAGATTTACCACATCCTGAATGACCAATTATGGATACAAATTCCTTTTCATGAATTTTTAATTGAAAGTCTTCAAGCACAACAAATTCCCCGTCCGGGGATGGATATGACTTCTTGATATCCATGCATTCAAGCATGATTTTATTATCTAATATTGCATTGCTCATCATAGCATAGTTTAGTAATTAAAATGGTAGTTTGCGATTTACTAATTGCGGCTTTAAATCAGGTAATTGAATGTTTAATGTTTCCTGATCTGAACGTTGCTTACCAACTTTATGCAAATAGGATAAAATGGCGTTACGTTCCTTTTTAAAGTTAGGATCCGCATTAATTAGTGCCTTATCACGTGGTCGCGAAAACCCAATATTAAACACCTGCTCCAAAGTGGCCCTGGGACCAGGAGTAAGAGGAATTACGCGATCTGCCAATAAAATACCCTCATCAACATCGTTAGTAATGAGCATAACTGTTTTTTTGGAATCACTCCAAATGCGCTCAATTTCTACTTGCAACGATCCACGTGTTAAGGCATCTAGTGCACTTAGGGGTTCATCGAGTAATAGTATCTGAGGATCCATCGCCAGTGCTCTTGCTACGGATACCCTCTGGCGCATACCACCAGATAGTACTTTTGGCCGCTTTTGCAAAGCAGAACTCAAATTTACCATGCTGATGTATTTGCGAATATGCTCCTCTCTCTCTTCTTTATTCAATTGAGGAAATACTTTTTTAACCGCCAACTCCACATTACCTTGAACTGATAGCCATGGAAGCAATGAATAATTCTGAAAAACTACTCCTCTATCAGGCCCCGGACCTTTTATGGGTTTGCCGTTTAATAATATCTCGCCTTCATCCGGTTCAATCAGACCTGCAATCAAGCTAATAAGTGTAGTTTTGCCACTGCCAGTAAATCCAACAATTGCCACAAACTCACTTTCTTCAATCTTCAGGTTTATATTCTTAAGTACCTCAACTCTATTGGCACCTTCTCCAAATGCTTTTGATACATTATTTAATTCTAAAAATGCAGCCATAATTTATATATTCTATTCGAATCCTAATTATTATCGAAACTCACTAACTTTTGAATTATCATCATGATGCGATCCAACATAAACCCAATAAAACCAATGACAAACATGGCTACTATGATTTTAGCATTTGAGTTGCTAGCTCCATTCTGAAACTCTTCCCACACAAATGAACCCAAACCCGGACTTTGCGCTAACAGTTCAATGGCAATTAGCACCATCCACGAAACTGACAAGGTAATTCTGAGCCCGGTAAATATCATTGGAATTGAAGCCGGTAATATCACTTTAAATACATTGCTAAACACACCTAAGCGCAGAACTTTAGACACATTTAAAAAATCCTTATCTACGGATGACACACCCATTGTTGTATTAACCAAGGTAGCCCACATACTACAAAAGCCTACACTGATAAAGGATATTATAAAGGATTTATCACTATCTGAGTTGGCCAAAACTGTTTTAATTACCATCGACACCAATAGCAACCAAACTACAGGTGAGACAGGTTTAAGAATTTGAATGATCCAATTTAACGAAGACCGCAATGTCTCACTTAAACCAAGTACAATACCAGCTGGTATGGCAAGAAAAGCCGCTAATAAAAAACCTGCAAATACGGTCTTTAAACTGGTCTTTATTTGATCCACAAAAGAAGGTCGACCAGTATATTTAATCGGCTCCAAACCTGAAGCTTTGCGTTGCGCATTAATTTTAGCCGTTTTGTTCTTAAACGCTTTTTTGCTTTCACTTATTTTTTTGTGGTCAGCCCATAAAGCTTTAGCCCCTTCTTTTACATCACCAGGAGATGGCAATGAGTTAGGTTTGCAGCTGGCTTCTCCAGAATCAATACATCGTTCCATTTCTTCAGCAGCAGCACCTCCTTGATCCGCTCTTGTTTTTTCAATCTTTCTTTCCTTTTCGATATTATAAAGGTAACTGGCACCGAAATTACATACACCTAAAAATATAAACACTGAAAGTACAGGTGCAATAATTTGTCGCAATACCAATCGCACATTTTTATCCGTCTCTTTACCTTGAAACAGATTAATTAATGGCTCTAAAAATCCTAAACCAAGCCACTTGATCGTCTTTATAAATTTTGAATCCATACAATGAATTTAGTTGATGGTTACATCTAACGTTAGTTTTTCTCTTTTTCGATTTATCTTAATAGCAATGGTTTTTCGTGAAAATCGCTATTAGGGAAGGTATAGATTCCGCTACTATACCTTCCCTGCAATCAACTAAACCACGATAAGGATATTGAGAACAGTATGAACTGTTCACTTTAGTTTGAGAAAACTGACTATATATCCTTATTTCCTATTTCAAATTTGCTTAGATACTCATTTGGCTTTCTACCATCATATTCGGTACCATCAATAAAATCTTTAGTTATAGGTTTGAAACCATCTGTCACAGGTATATCGGAAGCTGGAATTTTGCCTTCGGCAACCAATGCTTCTGCAGCTTTTATCCAGATCTCCGGTTTATAAACTTTTTTGGCTGTTTCCACATACCAGGCATCATCCTTAGACTCCGAAATTTGTCCCCATCTACGCATTTGAGTTAAAAACCAAATGGCATCAGAATAAAATGGATAGGTGGCATGGTACTTATAAAACACATTAAAGTCGGGCAAAGATCGTTTGTCTCCTTTCTCAAATTCAAAGGTTCCAGTCATCGAGTTGGCTATTACTGTTGAATCGGCCCCAACATAATCAGGACGAGATAAAATTCCTACAGCATCAGCTCTGTTTGCAGGATCATCTAACCATTTACCAGCTCGAATTAAAGCTTTGGTAACGGCTACGGCAGTATTTGGATAAGTTTTAATAAACTGATCTGTCATGACAAACACCTTTTCGGGATTATTCTTCCAGATTTCATAGTTGGTTACTACAGGTACGCCAATTTGCTTGAACACAGCCTGCTGATTCCAGGGCTCACCAACACAATATCCATAAATGGTTCCTGCTTCAAGCGTCGCCGGCATTTGAGGTGGCGGCGTTACCGATAATAATACCTCCGCATCAATCTGACCTTGAATATTATCTGAAGTATACATTCCCGGATGAATTCCTGCAGCCGCTAACCAATAGCGAATTTCATAATTATGTGTGGAAACCGGAAACACCATACCCATCTTAAATGGTTTACCATCATTTTTATATTCATCAATAACCGGCTTTAATGCATCAGCTGTAATAGGGTGAATTGGCTTACCCTCAGTATCGGTTTCTACATATTTCTCCATTTTAGACCATATGCTATTAGATACCGTGATTCCATTTCCATTTAAGTCCATTGAAAAGGGAGTTACCAATCCAGCCTGACGACCAAAACCACAAGCGGCAGCTATTGGCTGTCCTGCCAACATATGTGAACCATCCAGTTCACCATCTATTACACGGTCCAACACATTCTTCCAGTTCGATTGTGCTTCAATAGTTACAAACAGTCCTTCTTCTTCGAAATAACCTAACTCTTTAGCAATAGCTAAAGGTGCCATATCAGTCAATTTAATAAATCCAAAAGTTAACTGTGGCTTTTCTACTAAAGCCCCTAGGCTTTCGCTTGTACTTGATTCTGACTCTGCTTTTTTTGAATTCCCACCACAGGCGGTAAGGATCACCATTAGCGTGATAACCAATACATTTTTAATGTCTTTAATACTCATAATTGTATGATTTAGTGGTTAATGTATTTATAAGAATTTGGGTGTAAATGCCAGCATTAGCCAACCCCAGGCTTGCATACCCTTAATCTCTTGCGTAGGATCATTAAATTTTAGTTGTTTCATGGTATCGGTAATGCCAAACATTTGAGAGTAACCCGCTTTGAGAACAAGTTCTGGAGCTAACTTTTGAATAAAAACTAAATCCAGTTCCGTACCTAAAGTACCGCCATAAGTTTTTCCATCAACCGTTGAAGTTCTATCGGCTCCGGAAGCAAAGTAATGCAGATGAGCCAACAGAGTACTTTTTGAGCCTAGTTTGAAATTGGTTTTTAAATAGACGTCCAACAGTCCGGCACTTGCGGCATTACCACCTCCATGACCATTACCTACGTAGAAATAATCCATAAAACCATAATATTTATGGTTGGTACCGTAAGTAGGCGACCATCCTTCAACTTTATCAATTGTAGCCTCGTCATCGCCCGACAAATAATCAACACCTAATAAGGGTGATCCAAAAACACCCGCACTCTGCACATAAACATTAATCATATAACCCGAAAGATCGATTTTATCAAATCCACCATTGCCATTATCTGGTTTTCCAAAGGTTCCGCCTGTGTAGTAAAATTGGCCACCAAACTTTAATTTATCCAACTTTATATTAGGAGAAATTCCTAATGTGAAATTACTATGTGTTCGTTTACTGTCAGAAGTTGAATTATATAGATCATTGACTAACATTAAACCAAGATCTCCTTTTGAAAAATTATGCTTATAGTAAGCCATTAATTGACTTTTAGGAAGAGCCAAATTGAATATTCTAGGATTTGCACCACCTCCCGTTTGTATGCTATAGATGTTACCGGTTAATTTGGCAGGTTCAGGAGCGCCATCTCCAAAACCTGTTTGGTTCCATGAAGCCATCAGGTCAAACTGATTTCTTTCGTCTTTATATATGTAACGTACCGCGTCAAATGCTCTGGCTTGCATAGCCCAATCCAAACTTCCGATAAAACGGTGATCGTCGTAAATCATCTCCTGACGCCCTACACGAAATGTAGATTTTTTCGAAGCATAATATTCACCATACGCTTCGTGTGCACTTAACAATTGATCTGATTTATTGATCTGGCCAGTTTCTCCCCAAGTTCTCACATCCTGTATGGAAACTTTAAAGCCTATTTTGTCAGTTTTAAATCCGGCTATTAATCGTGCTCTGTGCTCTATAAACGCGGCTGGTTCCTGACCATCTACAATGGGTTTCTTGAATCCATTTCGAACTTCTCCTCTGGCTCTGTATTGGCCATCAAACGTGAATTGAGCTTTTAAGGCTCCCGCACATAATAACATTAATATTAGTGAACTTACTTTTCTCATAGATTTACAATTAATATGGTTTGAATTACTAATTGTAAAAGTATGGGCAAGCCTCCAGAAATTTTATGTCATCTTTTAGGATCTTTTATTCTTTTATTACGTTTTTGAACGTCAATATGTTTGAATATAAACTGCAGTAATGCATATTAAAAACTACTAAAACAACTGATTTTATAACAAAATAGGAACTTATGTAAGCTATCAAAAAGTATTCTTAAAACTAATACCCACCTTACTTACTGCCTCTTACATACTGCAACTAACATCCTCTTATTGATAGCTTACATTAATTGGAACGGTATAGCGGACAGAAACCTTTTCTCCAAAATGCACTCCAGGTTTCCAAGCAGGCATTGACTCTAATAGTTCGATTAAAGACTTTTCCATTAGAGTATATCCTTCGGAATGCATTGGTTTTTCAATGTGGACATTACTTACATGACCATCATCATTGATTATAAATGACACATATGCTCGAGTATGAAAATGAGAACCCGAATCTTTAGAAAAAACAAGGTTAGTTGCGATATATTCCCTAAGTGCAGATTCGCCCCCTGGAAACCGGGGCATCTTCTCAACTATGTAGTATACCTGCTTACCATTTACACTATCAAAATTTTGAGAAGCGAATACAGGCATACTATCAACAACCTGACTAGTTAATGTACATGCAAATAGAAAAAATACACTAAACACAGCAAAAACTCTACAGTTTACTGTTGGAAAATCATACTTATCTCGAAGCATAAACTTTAGAACAGACTATGTGGAGCCTCACTATAAAAATCATTTAAAAGAAAAACAGAAGCAACAATAAAGGCGACAAAAGCCAATACTATTACTATCTGAGTCCAGGTTGTTTTCTGAATCTCCTGACGGTCCTTTAGTTCACAGATTTCACCAGGACAATATTGAGCCTTTTCACGATAAAAAAGAGCATAAAACTTACACCCCAGGCAAATACCAAAGGAAGTCTCAAAAAACAGAAATAAAAGGCAGATTAAACAAATCATACCGGTAATTGGGCTATAGGTATTCATTATAACTTGCAATACCATCATGGTAGATGCCAATACTATTCCAATCACCCAAGCAAATTTCTTTTGTTGAGCACCTACATATTCAGGTGTCTGATTGCGAACGATCAATCGACCTAAAATTAAAGTTGGCGCATATTTTGGATTAATGACAACTCTTATTAGTATGTCAATGAGAAAATAAGTAATTGAATACTTAAGTAAAGCAAAATCGCCTTTCATTATTGCCAATAATATGGCAACAAACATTAAAACAAATAATATTCCAGCCCCTGCGCGAATTTCACGTTCATTTAATACAGGGATGGAGTAACCTTCAACATCCTCTCCAAACTTAAATATTTTACTCATTACTTCTGATTTGTTGGGTTCAATAATAGATTATTAAATAACTATACTCCATGAATATATAAATAAAATATGAAGAAGGTGACATGGTTTATTACATATCAATAAATGTCAATCACTTAACTTTGTAAAAAGAAATGGTGAACATCAATTTCTTTTCCCAACAACTCCACATCAACAATCCCTATTCGTTTTCCGGTAGTTTGAAGAAGCCCATCCTTTTTAAGTGCAGATATTGTGCGAATAACCTGCTCTTCAGTTGTTCCTGCAAAATCGGCTATATCTCTCCTACTTAAAGCCATATTAAGATAGCCATGAAGCTGTCCAAACTTACGATTTATATATAGTAATGCGTCAATTACTTTTTCACGGACGGTCATGTGGGCAAACATTCTTACTTTAGTTTCGCTACGATGCAATTCCTCCGCATAAAAAGTCATAAAATCATATGAAAGCTTGGGTAAGGTTTTTAAAGCTCCCTCAATAAGACTTGTGCTAAAATGGCAAAGTACAGAATCTTCCATGGCAACAGCACTAATTGGATAAAAGTGATCTTTACTAAAACCTCGTTGCCCTATAACCTCTCCATCCGTAGAAAAGCGCAAAATCTGCTCCCTCCCATTTATTCCGGTATTAAATACTTTTACTTTACCCGTATGTACAAAATAAAGACCATGCATTGGAGACCCTTCAATTATAAAACTTTGTCCCTTACGCACTTTTAACAGACTTTTCTTTTCAACAAACAATGAAGTACTATTTGCTCTGCGATGCATATTTATGAGACATGACTTATTAGGGCACTCCGAACAGGCCGTTGGCTTTTTATTTATCATTCTGCATTATTTTACCACACACCCCTATTTCAAAAGGGGTATTCAACACTATAAATTGTATTCTTTGCAAATATTACGATATTTTTCAAGGCTACAATGAATAATAATTGATTTATTAGAATTCAATAGTGATTTTTATAAGATAATAACCCGATATAAGGCATCTTGTTCATTAATGAATTTAGTACCTGTATAAAATATTTAAAACATCATCAACAAGGCCAAATTCCTTTTATATATCTTTGCAACTTAAAGCAGCAAAAATGATAGGTAGATACAATACACTTAAAGTCGTTAAAGAAGTTGATTTCGGAGTATACCTTGATGGTGGCGAAGAACATGGTGAAATATTATTACCTACTCGGTATTTACCTGTCAACTTAAAACCTGGCGATGATATAGAAGTATTTATCTATTTAGATTCGGAAGACAGGAAAATTGCAACTACGGAAGAGCCTTATGCCTGTGTAGATGAGTTTGCTTATTTAAAAGTGAAATCCGTAAATAAAGTAGGTGCCTTTCTTGACTGGGGATTGATGAAAGATCTTATGGTTCCTTTTGGAGAACAGGATGAAAAAATGGTAGAAGGCGAATCCTACTCTGTCTATGTTTATCTGGATGAAGAAAGTCAACGTATTGTTGCTACATCTAAGCTATACACCGTGCTCAATAATCTTATGCCTGAGTATGAACCAGGCGAAGAGGTTGACTTATTTGTATATGCCAAGGCCGACATTGGTTATAAAGTTGTGGTTAATAACTTACACACAGGAATGCTCTACCACAACCAGTTGTTTCAGCCGATAAAATTAGGCGATCGTTTCAAGGGCTTTGTGGTTAAACTGCGGGAAGATGACAAAGTGGATGTTTCGCTTCAAAAACCGGGTTATGATGCCATTGAAGGACAAGCGGGGGAAATTCTCGAAATATTAAAAGCCAAAGGTGGCTTTATGGAAGTTACCGATAAAAGCCCGGCTGAAATGATTTATAAAATCTTCAGCATGAGCAAAAAAAGCTTCAAGAAGTCGATTGGAACATTATATAAGCAGCGTATAATTTCAATTGAAAAAGAAGGAATTAAGTTGATTCAAAACTAATTCAGCACTGCATTATAACATCTAATACAAGCCACAAAAACTAAGCTTATTTAAACTACTATTTCGCCTATCAATAGTGGATCATTTCCTTGCTTTTCAATGTCAATAATTCGAACCTTATAAAGCTGATTTTTTTGGAGTTTTTGCAAAATACTAATTGGCACATATGATTGACCATACCCCTTCGAAGCATTCCCATTAATGGTATCAATCAATACCTCCTGCTCCAAACCTATAAATCGTTTCCTGAAAGCAATCTTTGACTCCAGAGCCACATCCCTAATAACTTCACTTCTCTCTGTCTTTTCTTTCTCAGGCAATATATTCGTCATTCTGGCCGCGCGCGTATCTTCTCGTTTAGAGTATTTAAAGGTATGAACATGTCCGAAATTTAATTCCCTGATGGCATCCGCAGACTTTTGCAAATCCTCTTCACTTTCGCCAGGAAAACCAACAATAATATCTGTAGTGACATTAAATAGTGGATTAATAGCTCTTAATTTATTAACTATCTCCTTATACGAGCGATAGGTATACATCCGTCTCATTTGCAACAATATTGATTCCGAAGCACTTTGGAGACACAAGTGTAAATGGGGAGTAACTTTTGGATGTTTTAATAAAGCAAAAAACTGGTCATCAAAACTATCGGGTTCAATCGACGATATTCGAACTCTAAAATCAAGAGGGATTTCAAGTATCTTTTTTAATAAATCAGAAAACCCTATGCCATTATGCTTGTATCGACTAATGTTTACTCCGGTTATTACCACTTCTTTATAACCAAAACTCACCACCTCTTTAATGTTCTCAAGAATTTCATCAACTGGTCGACTGGTTGCTCTACCCCTAACCTTAGGAATAATACAGAAGGTGCAAAAATTATCACATCCATCCTGAATTTTAATCATGCTGCGCGTATGAAAAGTTTCGGCAGCAGGGGAATAATTAAATACTCCGCCACTATTCTGATTTACCGGTACAATTTCCTTATTAAAATGAGCCTGCACTAATTCAGGAATCGCACTCTTATTTTCATTGTCAACCACATAAGCATTGGGATATTTTTCTTCCAATTTTTCCTTGTGATGATTAGCCATACATCCCGTAATAATCAACATACCGGAATGACCTTTATTTAGTGCATTATTAACTGCATATCGCGATTTTTGATCACTTTGATTGGTTACTGTACAGGTGTTTACTACAAAAACATCGGTATCCTTGCTGTCTTCCACAACATCATAGCCCATTCCCACAAACTTGGAAGCCAAAGCATCTGTTTCAAATTGATTTAACCGACAGCCTAAAGTTTTAAAACCAACCTTTTTTTTAGCTAAACTAAATTCCATTATACTTCCTGCAAATGTTCAACCTCAACCAACGTACCTTCAACCGAGAAATTAGTTGATGAAGTAATTTTCACTTTCACAAACTGACCTATCAAAGTCTTATCCTCAGATGCAAATCTAACTGTAATCTTACCTTCTGTCTGAGCGCTTAAAAAACCACTTTTTCGATCAGTATCACGAACTAAGACAATGTATTCCTGATCAATCATGTTCCGGTTATACTTTCCAGATTCCGCAGCCAAATCTTCAGTTAGTAGGGCTAATCGCTCTTTCTTCACCTTTGCATCCACATCATCTTCCCAACTATACGAAGCAGCTCCCGGACGTTTTGAATACATCGCAATATAGGCCATGTTGTATTCAAACTCCTTCATTGCTTTTCGGGTATTCTGAAACTGTTCTTCTGTTTCTCCTGAAAAACCAACAATTATATCAGTAAATAAAGTCGCCTGAGGAATTAGTTCACGAATAGCAGTAACTGTTTCTCTATATTTTTTAACCGAATGTTTACGGTTCATTTTAATTAATACTTTATCATCTCCTGATTGTATAGGCAGATGAATTTGTTTACCCAGACAGTCGTATTTTGCAATTACCTCAACCACCTCTCTTCCCATATCTCTTGGGTGAGGAGATGTAAAATAAACCCAAAAACGATTGGCCCTTTCTTCACCTATTTTACCAATAGATTCAAGCAGTTCGGCGAAATTAATTTCAGCACCCTTTTTATCCAAGCCATATGAATTCACATTCTGACCAAGCAAGGTTATGGATTTATAACCTTTTTCAACCAAGCTTCTTACTTCTTCAATAATTTCATTTGAAGGTCGGCTTACCTCTCGCCCTCTTGTATATGGAACTGCACAAAACGAGCAAAATTTATCACAACCATTTTGTATAGGAATAAATGCTTCAAAGGTGCTATTGTATTTAGGTTTAACCTTCCAGAAAAAATTTATTTCTTCTTTGGGATTCAGATTCTCACGTTCTAAACCGGCAGGTGTTGTAACCCCATATTGAGACAACATCTGTGGAAACTGAGGCAACTCACGCATGGCAAAAACAATATCAAACAATTTCAGAAACTTTTCCTTATCTGTAGGCAGGATACACCCGCTGATAAATGTGATAAGATTCTGTGATTGCTTGCGCTTATTCCACATGGCAATCTTATTGTATACCTTATTAATGGCTTTTTGACGAACAGAACATGCTAATATTCCGATAACATTAGCCTCTTCTTCTTTATCGGTCGATTGATAGCCCATACCTTCCAATACGTTTTTCACCCTCTCGCTGTCAGACAAGTTCATCTGACATCCCAATGTCACTAAATGGTATTTCATGAAATTAGCTTTTAGCTATAAGCCATTCGCTGATAGCTTTTTTAAAATAATATTAAGCTGATATCAACAGCTTACGTTGCTTCTTATTAAAAGTATACCTCTGCATGGATATTATCAGTACTCACTCCTTGATCTTCAAGAATATCGTATACATCATGAATCATATTGCAATTTCCACACAAGAAATACTGAGCGCTTTTACCAAATGGTTTTTCCTTTAGATACTCAGTTACTCTGCCATAGTAATCGCCAGTACCTTCTTGTGATGTACAAAGTTTGTACCTTTTACTATCATATATTTCTGAATCATAGCCTTCCGAGCCATATTTCACACCATGCAATAACGAATAGTTTAGATTTTCTTTTGACAATACAAAACTATGGAACGGAGAAACACCCGTTCCACTTGCGATAAAAACATATTCCTGATCAGTGGGCAGCTCTTTATTAATGGTGAAATAACCAACAGGCTCTTCAACAACAACAAAACCACCTTTCTGGAGTTTTTTCAAGCTTGGTGATACCAAACCATTCTCAACTTCCTTTACCAGAATTTCAATAAAATCATCTTTCTCAGCACTATATATCGAATACTCTCTTGTATGAATTCCATTGGGAGGTCCCACACAAATATGCTGGCCAGCTTCAAATTCAATACCTTTGCGTTCGAACCGAAGTACAAAAGTGCTATCAGTTATAAAACGCACATCCAGAATTTCATGTAAATCAGTTTTTATTTTATTTGCAGCCGGTACTTTATTACTCATATCAAATAATTCAATTATATTTCTAAATAAAACTTAATTCCAAATGAATTAACAGTCGTAATGGCATTTGGTTTAAATATTAAGGGCCGCAAAGTTGGCAATTTTTTAAGTAATAGATTGTATATTTTTTATAAAAAAGGACAATAACATCTTTTTATTTTGAAATTTCTTAAACAGGCTCTTATGTAAGTTGTTTAATTCATTAATACCTAACGAAAGCATATAATGGCAATTGTAAAACCTAAAGAAATAAGTTGGCTTTCATTTAATGAACGCTTACTTCAAGAAGCCGAAAGAGAAGAAGTACCATTGATTGAACGCATTAAATTCCTTGGAATATACAGTAATAACCTTGATGAATTTTTCAGGGTTCGTGTGGCTATCTTGAGGCGTCTGGCCTTATTAAATGACAAAACTATTTTCGAATGGGGGAAGCCATCAGAAATACTTAAAGAAATTCAGCAGATTGTATTAGAGCAATCGGTTTACTTCGGAAATGTATATGACAAAATAATCACTGATCTAAAAAAGGAAAATATACATCTGCTAACTGAAGAACAACTGGATGAAGATCAAGGTCGTTTTGTGGGTGAATACTTTAATAAAAAAGTGAGACCAAAGTTGATGCCGGTGATAATTTCAAATCGCAGGTCTTTACCCGTGCTAAAAGACGATGGTATATACCTGGCGGTTTACCTTAAAAAGAAAAGTCAAAAAAATCATACAGCTGCATTAATTGAAATACCAACTGACTCGATTAGACGCTTTGTTCATTTACCATCAAAGAATAATAAAAAGTACATTATTCTATTGGATGATGTAATTCGCTATGAGCTAAAAGACATCTTTTACATGTTTGATTTTGACGAGATAAGTGCCTATACCATTAAACTTACACGTGATGCTGAATTGGATTTTAACGACGAACTCTCTGAAAACTACATCAAGCAAATAGCAGAAAGTATATCAAAAAGAAAAGATGCGTCTCCTGTAAGGTTTGTTTACGATAAAAATATGCCCGTCGACTTGCTTCAGAAATTGCTGAAAAAACTTCACTTTACTAAAGACGATGTGGTTATTAGCGGAGGGCGGTATCACAACTTTAAAGACTTTATGAGCTTCCCAAAAGTTGGTGGTAAACATTTGGTTTATCCTTCTTTTAAACCAATACAACATCCACTTATCAAACGTGACGAATCGATCTTTCAGCTCATCAAAAAGAAGGATGTTTTATTACATATTCCTTATCACCCCTTTCACCATGTCATTGACTTTTTACGCGAAGCCTCCATTGATCCTAATGTTAAGGAAATTAAAATAACCGTATACCGCGTGGCCCGTCAATCAAGCATTATGAATGCCTTGATAAATGCTGCTCGCAATGGGAAAAGTGTTACCGCCATATTGGAACTTCAGGCTCGCTTTGATGAAAAAGCCAATATCAAATGGGCCAATCGCATTAAAGAACATGGTGTTAAGGTAGCCTATGGAGTGCCCGGACTAAAGGTTCACAGCAAATTAATATATATAAGCCGAAAAGAACGGGGAAAAATGGTTGGCTATGCGACGGTCGGCACAGGTAACTTCAATGAGGATTCTGCAGGTGTTTTTAGTGATCATTTGCTATTTACATCGCACAAGGAAATTGCGAGTGAAGTAGCATCAATTTTTGATTTCTTTGATAAAAACTACCGACTTCCAAGCTTTAAGCATCTTATAGTGGCACCATTCAACATGCGTAACACAATAACCGAGATGATTGATAATGAAATTAAGAATCATCTCGAAGGAAAACCTTCGTACATCTTTATTAAGATTAATAATCTGGCAGATACAGATATAATTACACACCTTATTGAAGCAAAAAAAGCAGGTGTAGATGTAAGGCTTAATATTAGAGGCATGAATGCTTTAAATCCAAAGTTCGATGAAAACCAGGAGCCCATCCCGGCAATTGGAATAATCGACCAATTTTTGGAACATACGCGCATGTACATGTTTTGCAATAATGGTAAAAACAACATATGGATTTCTTCAGCAGATCTTATGGCCCGTAACCTTGACAGACGTGTAGAAGTGGGTTGCCCCGTATATTCTCCTGAACTTAATACCGAATTACACACGATGTTTCAAATTCAATGGAAAGATAACTGCTCTGCTCGCATATTGGATAATGAAATGAGTAACTCATTTAATGTTACCGATGAAAAAGAGCCGTTTAGATCACAGGCGAAGTTTTATCAATACATTGAAGAACTTTCATTGAAATAAAACATAACGAAAGACCTTAGTAAGGTTTTAAAAGAAAATTCACTATCAAACAATTTCTTTTTATTATTTTTAAATTATTTTTATGTGATTAAAACCAGCAATTTCATATGCGGATAGTTAAGTTTCAATTCATTATTCTAGTACTTCTTTCAATATCCTTCGCCGGCTATGGTCAAAAATCGGTGTATAGGTATAGTAAGTTGGATATAGATGATGGCTTAACTAATAATTCCATAAATTCAATTATACAGGATAGTCGGGGTTATATATGGTTCGGTACGTATTATGGTCTGAACCGATATAATGGATATGAAATCAAGAATTACTATAATGAATCGGATAATCCACATTCCGTATCTGATAATTTTACAACCTCACTGCTTGAGGATATAGACGGTAATATATGGGTAGGCACAAAATTCGGACTAAATAGATTTGATAAAAACACCGAAAAATTCAGCCGATATTTAGTTGATTCAACTCAAATTGGAAGCATAGTAAATAATCAGATAGGCTCCCTTTCCACCGATAGTGAAAACAATATTTGGGTGGGAACAATGGGTGGAGGTTTACACCTTTACCATCATGCATCAGATAATTTCACTGCATTTGTACAAAACGAGAAGAACTATAGCCATATCAATTATATTTCATCCATGGTCAATGGATCAGATCATGAATTATGGCTAGGGACATATGGGAATGGAATAGCCTTGTTTAATAAATCACAAAAGTCCTTTTTGCACTTTCCGTTTAACAATATGCAAATCAATGACCTTTATGACGATAAAAGAGGTGTTATTTGGATTGCAACAAACAATATGGGTCTTTACCGTTTTATTAAAAAGACGCGTACCTATGAAAAGTTTACATTCTTAAATGACAAAGAAGATAGTGACATAAATATCATCATGTCCTTCTCAAACACACCCGATGGTCATCTTTTGGTATGTGCCGATGGCGGCGGTATTGTCATAATCGATACTGAGAAAAGTATTGTTCTTAAAAACAATGAACAATCCAAGGCTTTCCAGGGGCTGGATACAAAAGCTATTTACAGGGTTTATTTCGATAGCAACAATTTATATTGGATTGGCACTATTGGTAAAGGTATTCGTCAGCTCAATATGGAACGCAATCGCTTTAGCTATTTTATAAACGAAGAAAACAATCCAAGTAGCTTAAGTGAGAATGCTGTTATATCATTACTTCAGGATAAAAAAAATCGCATATGGGTGGGTACTGACGGAGGTGGATTAAACCTTTTCAACCCAGAAAAAGGTACTTTCAGAAGCTTTCAAAAACTCTCATCTAATTTAAAAAGTAATGTTATCAAGTGTATTTATGAAGGCGATGATGAAAGTCTATGGCTAGGAACCTATGGTGGCGGACTAGCTCAATTCAATACAAAAACTGAATCTTTTGTCTCTTATAATCCTATAGAGTCATCTACTAACGAACAACTATATCTATCGGTTTGGTCTCTTGAGCAACAATCTAAAGGTCAACTGTGGGTTGGAACACTGGGAAACGGACTATTTTCTTTTGATATTAAAACAAAAAAATTCACTCCCCTTAAGACGCTTTATCCTGAACTCGATGAAGTGATGAATGATTATATTTTAAGTTTGCGGGTGGACAGTAAAAACAATCTTTGGATCGGCACCAGCAATGGTATTTACCTTTGGGATCGTACATCTGATTCGTACAGTAGGTGGTTGTTTGATGATCAAAATCACAGTGGTGTTGGAAAGAATGCAATTCTAAGTATATACGAAAGCCACAATAAAAAAGTATGGGTGGGATCAAATGGTGGTGGAATTGTTATTATTGATCCAGACAATGAAAGCTTATTGGAATTAAACAAAAGTGACGGTTTGGTTCATGAACAAGTTTATGACATCACTCAAGATCATAACAACAGCATTTGGATTGCTACACAAGGTGGAGTTTCGAAGTATGAAATAGAAACAGGTCGCTTTCAGAACTATGACAATAGAGATGGTTTAATGGGTAGTGCTTTTAATACATTGCTCAGCTCCTTATCCAATCAAATATTAGTAGGAGGTGTAAAAGGACTTAATGTGTTTAATCCGAATGTGATTAAAATCAATAATTATGTTCCTAAGGTTCAATTATCCGAACTCCTAATTAATAATGTCGTGGTTAAAGCAGGAGACCTAAATAGTCCGTTAAAACAAAATATTACTGAAACTAAAGAGTTAATTCTAAATCATAATCAAGCCAACATAGGTATCGAATTTGTAGCGTTAAACTTTTTCTCTGAAAAAAACTCGTATAGCTATATGCTGGAAAACTCTTCAGAGGATTGGAGCAAAAGTTCATTTAATCGCAATGTAAAATTTAATAATCTCAAACCCGGATCCTATGTATTTAGAGTAAAAGCTGCAAATAACGATGGTATATGGAGTACATCCGAAACTAAATTGCACATCACAATATTAGCTCCATGGTGGAAAACATGGTATGCCTTTTTAATTTACTTCCTAATTCTTGGAGCCATCATTTATGGCTATATCAGGTACTCTATTCTATGGATTGATTTAAGAAGAAAGCTTCAGTTTGAGGTTATGGAGCGAGAGAAAATTAAGGAACTTAATCAACTTCGTCTCCAGTTTTTTACAAATATCTCTCATGAGTTTCGAACACCATTAACACTAATCACCGGTCCTCTTGAGGCATTGCGCAAAAAACTAAAGCTCAATCAGGAAGAAAGTGACCTTTTCAATATCATGCACAAGAATACTAACTTATTGTTACGCTTGATCAATCAGGTCATGGATTTCAGAAAAGTGGAAACCGGATCAATGGAATTGAATGTTTCATCGGGTGATATTATATCGGCGCTAAAAGATTCGGCCAATGCCTTTGCCTATATGGCTAACGAACGTAATATGAGTTTTGAAGTTCAAACGGAAATAAAACAGTTGTATATACAATTTGATGTTGACATTATCGAGAAAGTGATATATAACCTACTATCCAATGCATTTAAATATGGTAAAGAAAACGGGAATGTGTCTTTATCCATTTCTGAACAAATATGCGAGGACAGTGAAATCAGAAGGTGTCTAATCATAACAGTTTCAGACGATGGCCCTGGCATTCAAAGCGATAATCCAGAGAAAGTATTTGAGCAATACAAACAATTTAACCAAGGAATAAATAAACATCAACCCGGAACCGGAATTGGATTGCCTTTAACCAAATCTCTGGTGGAATTACATGGTGGAAAACTAAGTGTGCGTTCAGAAAAAGATAAAGGTGCAACCTTTACCATATCAATTCCTATTGTTGAAGCAGAAGGCCAATTCGTAGTTACAGAAAAACCTACTCAAACACACCTGAACAAGAATTATTACTTTGATACTACGGTGAAAAATGCCAATTCAAAGCCAGACAAAACACACAAGTATAACCTTCTTGTTGTTGATGATAACAAAGAAGTTGTTGATTATTTACAAAACATTCTTCAAGATCACTATAATCTGGATAAAGCCTATGATGGTGAACAGGCTCTCGATTTAATGATGCGCCGTTCTTTTGATTTACTTATAACTGATGTAATGATGCCTAAAATGAATGGCGTTGAATTATGTCATACATTAAAAACTGAGATACAGACCAGTCATATACCCATAATAATGCTGTCAGCTAAAAGCTCTGTTGAAGATAGAATTGAAGGCATATCTATTGGTGCTGACGCCTATGTACCTAAACCCTTTAATCCTGATTTACTCCTTGCCTACATCGAAAACTTATTACGCTCACGTGAAAAACTAAAGGAAATATTCACTGGTAACTCCATAATAGTTCCCTCGGAGGTTACCTCCAGTTCAGTTGATGAAAAGTTTGTTAGCAAAGCTTTGGAGGTGGTTAAGAAAAATATGGAAGATGAGGAGTTCGGGGTGGTTGAATTAGGGCAAGAACTAAATATGAGCCGCAGTAATTTACACCGCAAATTAAAGGCTATTACCGGAAAATCTTCGACTGATTTTATTCGAACGATTCGACTAAAGGAGGCAGCTGCCAAATTAATCTCAACGGATGATCAAATCGCAGAAATAGCCTATAAAGTAGGCTTTAATAGTAGCTCTTATTTTATTAAGAGTTTCAAAAAAGAATTCAATATGTCACCTGGCCAATATAAACAAATGCAACAAAAATGGAACTAATTTTTTTCTTGTGCGAATAAAGTAAACTAATATATTTGCGACATGAATTATTTCCTGAGTGGTCTTTTTTTCTTTTTCGTTGGTCTCTTTGGCATAATGCCTTTTTTTGTACTCTATCTTTTTTCTGATTTTGCAAAAATAGTACTTGGTCGTATCATTAAGTATCGCCGTAAAGTCATTTATACAAATCTAAAAAACGCATTCCCAAACAAGGATGAAAAGGAGTTAGACA
Organism: uncultured Carboxylicivirga sp.; assembly: GCA_947503525.1. GTDB lineage: Bacteria > Bacteroidota > Bacteroidia > Bacteroidales > Marinilabiliaceae > Carboxylicivirga. The sequence goes on from CANNEA010000005.1 coordinate 388,052, forward strand.
GACTGGTTAAACTAACTTATCAAAACTTGACTGATAATCTGGCTGAGAGTTTAAAAACTTTCACAATGAGTAAACGAAGCATTGTAAAACGCCATAAGATACTTAACCCGGAATTGTTAGATAAGTATTACGAAAAAGGACAGAGCATAATAGGTGTTGCGGCTCATTATAACAATTGGGAATGGGGGAGTTTATCTGCCGGGCTTCAGTCAAAGTATGGCTTCATTGCTTTGTACAAACCATTGAGTAATCCAATTATAGATAAGGCACTGCGTAAAAGCCGATCAAAGTGTGGAACTATACTGGCTTCCATTTATAATACTTCTAAAATTTTTGAAGAAAATAAAGGTCAGCCGAAAGTATATCTTATGGCAGCCGACCAAAGTCCATCTCATCCCCAATTAAAGCATGCTCTTTGGTATAATTTTTTGGGGAGAGAAACAGCCTTTCTACATGGTCTTGAGAAACATGCAAAGGCAAATAACTATCCTGTTGTCTATATTGATATTCAACGGAAAAAAAGAGGTTATTATTCTGTTGAATTATCGGAACTTTCTGACAAACCTGGCGTATTAAGAGATGGAGAGTTAACGGAACGTTATGTTCGAAAACTAGAATCGGTCATTATTCAACAACCTGAAAACTGGTTATGGTCGCATAAAAGATGGAAACATACGCCTGTTAAGTAAACTGGGGAATTACAATGGAGGAATTACACTTAGCGCACATGTTGCGTCATAGGGCAGATAAATACGGTCAACGGGAAGCGTTTAGGTATAAACAAGAAGGTATTTATAAAGACATTTCATGGCTAACCTTTAAAGAACAAGCCGAAAAGCTATCATGCTTTCTGCTATCAAAAGGAATCAACAAACAAGATAACATTGGAATTTATAGCCCGAATTGTCCACAATGGACAATATCTGATTTGGCAATTCTTTCTTGCAGAGCAGTAGTTGTTCCTGTTTATGCAACTGCAACTTTAGCGCAATTAAAGTATATAGTTGAAGAAACTGAAATGAAAGTATTGTTTGTTGGCGATGACGAACATCTTGAAGTGGCTTCACAATTACTAGATGATGACAATGCCCTAAAATTAATAGTTACGTATAATTGCTCGTCGCATAACGACAAAAGAGTTATCAGATTCGATAATGTAGTGGGCGAATCATATGAAAACACATGGCATGAAAAACTGGAAACCTGCTTAAATTGCGCTCAGGCAGATGATATTGCCACAATAATTTATACTTCAGGAACTACGGGTGAACCTAAGGGAGCAATGCTAGATCATAATAACTTTTTGGCTTCCTTTAAAGCACATTCAGAACGCCTTTCATTGGGCGAAAATGATGTATCACTTTGCTTTCTGCCATTAAGCCATATTTTCGAACGTGCATGGACTTTCTTCTTACTATATTCTGGAGGAGTAAACGTATACAATCCAAATCCCAAGAAAGTAATTGAAGAATTACCAATTGTAAAACCAACAGTACTTTGCGTTGTTCCACGCTTTTTCGAGAAAACATATGACGGAATAATAGGCACTTCCGAAAAATGGAGCAAACTTCAGAAAAATATATTCGACTGGGCACTTTCAGTAGGACATGAATATATCAATTATCAAAAAGAAGGTACAACAGCTCCTTTTAAACTGCGATTAAAAAGAACCATTGCAGACAAATTGGTTTTCAAAAAAGTGCGGAAGGTATTTGGTGGAAATATCAAATATATGCCATGTTCCGGTGCAGGAATGAGCTCCGAACACAGGCGATTCTTTCATGCCCTTGGCATTTTTGTGAACTATGGATATGGTGCTACCGAAACATTAGCCACTGTTTCTTGCATGCGTCATGACAAATATGACTTTGAATACACCGGAGATATAATGCCTGGTGTTGACGTGAAGATATCCGACAATAACATGATATTGGTTAAGGGAGAAACAGTTTTTAAAGGATATTACAAAAAACCGAAACAAACGGCAAAAGTGCTCAAAGATGGTTGGTACCATACGGGTGATCAGGGAAAGCTAATAGAAGGCGGAAAGCTATTGATGACCGAACGTATTAAAGACATCATAAAAACCTCGACAGGCAAATATGTATCTCCACAAAAGATTGAGCTTTTATTGTCGCAAAGCGAAATGATCGAACAAATGTGTGTTATTGGCGATAACAGGCAATACTTAACTGCATTAATTGTTCCTTCTTTCGAGCGCATTGTAAAACACCTACCATGTCAAGGTAAAGAGGTATCGAAATATGCTGATATGGTTACACACGATCAGATTATTGAACAATTTCAGAAAACAATAAAGGAGACCTTGTGTGAGCTACCATCTCATGAACAGGTGGCCAAATTTGCTCTTTTACACGAACCATTTACCATTGAAAATGAAATGTTGACCAGCTCGATGAAAGTCAGACGTAAGCAAGTCACATCGGCCTATGAAGAAGTTATTGAAGAACTGTATTAGTTGAAATACTATTAAATAAAAGTCATAAAAAATGCGACTTCTAAAATAAGAAGCCGCATTTTTTTATTCTTAATATCTTACTTAGTCTTATCTTCAATCCAATTACGAGCATTGACAAAAGCTTCAATCCATGGAGAAACCTCATCGGCACTTCTCTCTGACGGATAGTTTGGCCATTGCCATGGGAATATAGCTCGTTCAAGGTGAGGCATCATAGCTAAATGACGGCCGTCATTTGAACATATGGCTGATGTATCAAAATCACTACCATTTGGATTAGCCGGATAAGTTGATTGACTATATTTACCAACTACATTGTATTTATCCTCGCCATAAGGCATGCTGAATTTTCCTTCACCATGTGCCACCCAAACGCCAAGCTTAGTTCCGGATAATGACTTTAACATTACCGATTCATTCTCTTCAATATTCATATTCAAGAAAATAGACTCGAACTTATGCGATTCGTTATGCAACATCTTTGGTTTCTCCTCATGATCAGGATATATCAAACCAAGTTCAACCATTAGCTGACAACCATTACAAATACCCAGACTTAAAGTATCAGGACGGGCAAAGAAATTATCTAATGCTTTTTTCGCCTTTGGGTTATATAGGAATGCTCCAGCCCAGCCTTTGGCCGAACCAAGTACATCACTATTAGAGAAACCTCCAACAAAAACAATCATATTCACTTCACTCAAATCCTCGCGTCCGGAAATCAAATCAGTCATATGAACATCCTTAACATCCATTCCTGCGAGGAACATGCTATAGGCCATCTCACGATCACCATTCACACCTTTTTCACGAATAATAGCTGCTTTAATACCGGTACGTTCCTTACGCTCAAGCTGTAAATTCCATTGGTTAAGTTTTCCGGTGAAAGAATCAGAGAATTGATATTCTAAACCGTGATTCTTATAATTATCAAATCGCTCTTTAGCCAGTTCATTTCCACTTTGCTTGCGATCCAACAAATATGAGGTTTTGTACCAGGCATCTCTATACTTATTAATATCCAAATTCAAATTAGTCGATTGATGCGCTATTTGAACTTTACGATCTTTAATAGGCCGTCCCAATTCAATAAATTGGATGCCTTCTGTCTCCAGAACAGAAGAAACTGCTTTTACATCCTTAACCTGAATCAATACTCCCGGATTCTCGCTAAATAGTATTTTAACCAGATCACGTTCCTCATACGAATCCAAATTGATATTTAAACCATATGTTGTATTGGCAAAACACATTTCCAACATAGCTGTTATCATACCTCCGGCTGAGATATCATGACCAGCCAATACCTGACCTTCATTAATTAATTTCTGAATGGCATTAAATCCACTTTTGAAATAATCAAAATCAGCAACAGTAGGAGCCTCAGCACCAAGTTTGTTAACCACTTGAGCAAAACTACTCCCACCTAATTTTAATTGATCAAACGAAAGATCAATGTGAAGTAAATGCGTATTCTCATCCTTAACCAGAACCGGCTCGACGATTTTGCGAATATCGCTTACTTCAGCTCCTCCGGATATAATAACCGTTCCAGGACTTAAAACCTGATCTCCATCTTTATACTTTTGAGTCATTGAGAGTGAATCCTTACCAGTTGGAACATTGATTCCCAAGTCACAGCTAAAATCACTTACAGCCTCAACGGCCCTATACAATCGACTATCTTCTCCTTTATTCTTACAAGGCCACATCCAATTGGCACTTAAGGAAACACCTTGCAAACCATGTGTTAAAGGCGCCCAAACCAAATTAGTAAGAGCTTCTGCAATAGAAACTACAGCTCCTGCAGCAGGATCAACCAATCCAATTGCTGGGGCATGACCAACGGAAGTCGCCATTCCCTTTATGCCCTTGTAATCAATAGCACATGCACCTAAATTATTTAAAGGAAGTTGAAGTTCACCAGCACATTGCTGTTTAGCCACTTTACCTGTTACCGAGCGGTCTACCTTGTTGGTCAGCCAGTCCTTACAAGCAACAGCTTCAAGCTGCAATACTTGTTCGATATAATTTTCAATTTGAGAATTATCATATGATACAGCTTCAAACTTATCATCCGCTGTTACATCCTTCATGATGGTTTTTGGTGGATTACCGAACATATCGGCCAATTGCCAATCGATTGGTGCATTACCTTTATCATCTTCAAATTTAAAATGCATATCACCAGTAGTCTCACCAACCTCATAAAAAGGAGCACGTTCGCGAGCTGATATATTTTTTAAATTCTCAATATCTTTATCCTTAAGCACAAGTCCCATTCTTTCCTGAGACTCATTGCCGGCTATTTCTTTTGACGATAAAGTAGGATCACCTACCGGCAATTTATCCAAGTGAATGGTACCTCCGGTCGTTTCAACCAATTCTGAAAGACAGTTTAAATGCCCACCTGCCCCATGATCATGAATGGAAACAATCGGATTGTTGTCTGACTCAGCCAAGGCACGTATGGCATTCATTGCTCTTTTCTGCATTTCAGGATTTGATCGCTGAACGGCATTTAATTCAATGGCATTATCAAATTCACCAGTGGCAACAGATGAAACTGCACCTCCACCCATTCCAATGCGATAGTTATCACCACCAAGAATAACTACTTTATCACCTTTATCAGGATCCGCTTTTAAAGCATGCTCTTCTTTTCCAAAACCGATACCACCTGCCAACATTATAACTTTATCGAAGGCAAACTTTTTCATATTCTCGAAATGCTCAAAAGTAAGCACCGATCCGCAAATTAATGGCTGTCCAAATTTGTTACCAAAATCACTGGCTCCATTTGACGCCTTAATTAATATCTCTTCTGGTGTCTGATACAACCATGGTCTCTCCGGTATAGACTCTTCCCAACTTCTTCCCTCTTCTGAACGCGAATATGAAGTCATATAAACCGCTGTTCCGGCTAATGGTAAAGATCCCTGACCACCTGCTAATCTATCTCTAATCTCACCTCCTGCTCCGGTTGCAGCACCATTAAATGGCTCAACTGTAGTCGGAAAATTGTGAGTTTCTGCTTTTAATGATAAAACCGTTTTTATTTCTTTGGTTTCAAAGAAATCGGCAGTATCCTGACGACCTGGCGCAAATTGCATGGCCTCCGGCCCCTTTACAAAGGCTACATTATCCTTATAAGCCGAAACTATATAATTATGATTTTCCTTCGAAGTTCTTTTTATCAATTGAAATAAGGAACTCTCCTTTTCTTCCCCATCAATGATAAATACGCCATTAAAGATTTTATGACGACAATGTTCTGAGTTAACCTGAGAGAAACCGAAAACTTCGCTATCTGTTAGTTTTCTGCCTAAACGAATAGCCAGATCATTCAAATACTCAATTTCCTCCTCGCTCAACGCCAGACCTTCTTTTTGGTTATACGCCGCAATATCATCAATATGAACAATTGCTTCGGGCTCTTTATCAATAGTGAAAACTGATTGTTCCAAATTGCTGTATAAAGCTTGTAACATTGGATCAAAATCAACTTTTTCTGAATCAACAGCAAAAAACTCTTCTATTCTAAGAATACCGGCAATGCCCATGTTTTGGGTAATTTCCATTGCATTAGTACTCCATGGAGTAATCATTTCTTTCCGCGGACCAACAAAAAAGCCTTCTAAAGTTTTAAGTTCAGAAAGCTTTGCACCGCTAAATAACCATTCTAATTTCGTAATGTCTTCAGCCAAAAGATCGGTTTGAGCACCAACGGCTAAGATCTGCTTATTGTTTCCCTTGAAAAACAGGACCATGAATGAAAGTTTTGAATTGATGATTTATTTGAGCTGCAAATTTAAGATAAAAAGCGTAAACCACACATTTCAATTAGCTAAAGGTTGATAAAAAAATAGGTTACCCTTAAAAAGGTAACCCATCAATAAAGGTTTATAAATCATATATAATTAACATCCCTATCTGTATCGTACAACAGTTTCTTCATTTATCCAGGAAGCTACCTTATATTTTGATCCTTCCTCTATCCCATGAAAGAAACCGGTTTCCTTATCTGGAATATATTGTGAATACAGAGCTATTTGCTTATCAGCTTCACTGCTGCATTCCGGATCAATATTTTTTGCTCGCTTATACCTATCCAAAGCTACCCAATAAACAGTAAGATGTTCAAATTCATTACTTCCGTACTTCTTACTTTCCATAGCATATATATTACCAATCAAAATATGCGGTTTCCCCCAGTCCGTTTCTAACTTGATTGCATTATTAGCATAATCTCTGGCTTTTGGTCCATTTTTATAGTACGAAAAAGTTATTAAAGCCAATTCGTAGTAATATTTTGCTTTAGCTTCAGAGTTTTCCTCAAGTTCAATCGCATTATTATAAAAGGTGATGGCTTTATCGAAATCGTTTTGCTTAACGTAGTATTTAGCCAAGAAGTAGGCCGCTGATGCTCCAGGCTTCAAATTGTAATTTTGTTCAGATGCCTTTGCGAAAAGTGGATTATCAGTACATTCCAATTTGTTCATTAAATGCAATAATTGATTTAGTGCTTCCTGATCATTCTTAACACTCTCATATCGAGGGCTCAAACTTGCTTCCAATCGCCCGCAATCATTAAAACCACTTTCGGCCAGGATACCACCGCAGGTTTTGCTTATTTTAGCAAGTACTTTTTTCTTGTTTTCCGATTGCTCCTTCGACCAATAGTTACCAATCACTTCATCCACCTTAATGTACACATCAAGCATTTCATCATCTGTAAGCTGCTCCTTCTTCTTTAGTGCATGGCAGGTTTGCAACCAATTTAATGCCACCAAAGGTTCTACTTTCAGTTGCCTCATTTCATAAGATTTTTCAAAGTATTGCAAGGCTTCTGTAAGAGCTTCAGTATTGTTTCTTCTATACCGAACTAAATCAACAGCTTTACGACCATAAATCCAACCTTCCGGGTATTTTGGATGATTCCCAAAATACTTAATCCTTTGATCATAAATCATCATGATAGTATCAACCAAAGCATCCTTTTTGGCCTTATCATTCTCCTGTGACAAGTAGTGTTCATAAAGATCTACTCCATCAGAATAAATCCGTATGGTTACATCAGGGCAGTTTTCAAACATATCACGCCATGCAGGCATGGCGTAATCATACATTTTCTTTTTAAATGAAAGGCTGTATAAGGAAAAGTTCTTCAGACACTCAATACTATCCTTCTCTGCTGAACTGGTTTGAGCAAATGAATTAGAATAACTAAAAACAAAACTCATTACCAGCATTCCTACTATCAAATTTATCTTCATGGCGTTCTAGGTTTAAGATTAACAATAAATGTGCTTAAGGTTAAAATATCAACTACTGTGCCATAAATCTTTAAATTACACCAATACAACCCTTTACAACTTCATACATTTAGCAAAACCGTTTGTTAGCGTACATTTGATGAACGTTATCGAACACCTGAATCCTATTTATTAATTATTCTTAGTAAATTAGCTATACAAAGCAGTTAGCAATCATATTAAGGAATGATTATTAATAATCATCAAAGCCAATTTCTAATATTAACACTTCGATAATGAAAACGATAATAGATTTTTTTGAAGACAGCGTCTCAAAATACCCAAATAATACTTTAGTATGGGAAAAGCCTGAAAAAACATTTAAATCATATAGTTATCAAGACATAAAAACTGAAGTGCATATTTATGCGAATGGATTACTCTCCCTTGGAATACAACATAGCGATAGGGTAGCCCTACTATCTGAAGGAAGACGTTTATGGTTAGTAAGCGAATTGGCCATTCTTCATATTGGAGCAATTAATGTTCCTCTATCAACCAAACTTGAAGCTGATTCAGATTTAAGCTTTAGACTTAACCATTCAGAATCTGAAATTATTATTGTTTCTAAAAATCAACTTCCTAAAATACGTGCAGTCCAAAAGGATTTGAATAATTTGAAAAAAATTATCATTCTTGATCACATCGAAGATCTAGAAAATAATGAGATTAGTATAGCAGATATAATGTTATCCGGAAAAGATCATCAGCAAAATCACCCAGAGGCATTGCAAGATATAATTCATCAAATTTCACCCGATACATATGCCAACATTTGCTATACATCCGGCACAACTGCTGATCCTAAAGGAATCATATTATCCCATCGAAATTATACAGCTAATATTGAGCAAGCATTCAGTTATATTGAGATACCTCAACATTTTAAAACTTTAGTTGTCCTCCCTTGGGATCATGCATTCGCACATACTGCTGCTTTATACTCATTCATGCATAAAGGAGCCTCTATTGCTTCAGTTCAAGTTGGTAAAAATCAATTGGAAACATTAAAGAACTTTGTTACCAATATGATGGAAGTAAAGCCGGAAATATTAATGAGTGTTCCTGCTCTGGCTAAAAACTTCAGAAAAAATATTGAAAAAGGTATAGAAGCAAAAGGCAGTACCGCCTCTGCCCTCTTCAAATTAGGATTAAACTTTGCTTATTGGTATAACCAGACTGGCAATAATGCTGGAAAAGGATTAAAAATACTAACAAAACCTTTGTATGGACTATTCAATAAAATTCTATTTTCAAAAGTTAAAGAAAAGTTTGGCGGAGAGTTACAATATTTCATCGGAGGTGGGGCGTTATTAGATATAGAGCTTCAACGATTTTTTTATGCCATTGGAATGCCAATGTATCAAGGATATGGATTAAGTGAAGCTGCACCAATAATCTCAGCCAACACACCTAGATATCACAAATTGGGTTCATCCGGAAGAGTTGTTAACGACTTAGAAATAAAAATCTGTGATGAAGAAGGTCGCTCATTACCTGCAGGCATTAAAGGAGAAATTGTTGTAAAAGGGGAAAATGTAATGAAGGGCTATTGGAAAAATGATGAGGCAACTTCAGAAACAATAAAGGAAGGTTGGTTGTACACAGGTGATCTTGGGTATCTTGATAATGAGAATTATTTATATGTACTGGGTAGGTTTAAGAGTTTACTCATAAGTGCTGATGGAGAAAAGTATAGCCCTGAAGGAATTGAAGAAGCCATAATTGATCATTGCCAATTTATTGATCAATTTGTGCTACACAATAACCAAAACCCTTATACTACAGGCCTAATTGTGCCAAATCAGGAAAAAATTAAATTATGGTTAAAACTTCACAACAAAAAGCTGGAAGATGATGAAGCAATCAAACAAATATTAGAATTAATAAAAACAGAAATAGATCAGATAAAAAATTCAAAGCTACCCGAACTGGCGTTTCCGGCGAGATGGCTACCTACTACATCAATCATCTTACCCGAAGGTTTCACTGAAAATAATAAGATGATAAACAGCACAATGAAAGTAGTTCGAGGTAAGGTAGAGGAATACTTTGCTGATGAAATTGAATACTTATACACTGCTGAAGCCAAAGAATTCCTTTCTGAAAGAAACATTGGTAATCTGAGACAAATTATTAATAACACATAATGAAGAAATTTGAAATCTGTGTAGATTCCGTTCAGTCCGCTCTGAATGCTGAAATGTCTGGTGCCGATCGTATCGAATTATGCGACAACCTCAATGAAGGAGGAACCACACCAAGTTTTGGTATGATTAAGAGAATAAAATCCTTAACAAAAACCATTAAGACTTTTGTAATCATCAGACCAAGAGGCGGTGATTTTTTATATTCGGATGATGAAATAGGTATTATGCTTGAAGATATAAACCAAGCATTACACATGGGAGTTGATGGCATTGTATCCGGCGCTCTCACTGAGGAAGGAGATATTGATATAAAATCAACCAAGAAATTAATTCAGGCAAGTAAAGAATTACCGTTTACGTTTCATCGTGCATTTGACATGTGTAAATCTCCTTTTGATTCTCTTGAACAACTAATTGATCTGGGTGTAACTCGCATTCTAACTTCCGGCATGAAGCAAAATGCAGAACTAGGTATCCAAAATATATCCAAAATGATTGATCAGGCTAAAGATAGAATCATAATTATGCCCGGTTCTGGAATTTCTCCAGATAATATTGTTAAAATCGCAAAAGAAAGTAAAGCAAATGAATTTCACTTTTCCGCCAGAAGACCATTTGTCTCAAAAATGAACTTCATAAATACCGAAATAAGTCTCAATGGGTCGACAAACAAATCAGATTATAACCTTTTTATCTCCGATCCCGTAATAATAAAGCAAATAATTAGTAAAATAGAAAATACTTATGTCTAACATAAACTTTCATTCATTGTGAAAATAGGCAATTCCGTAAAGTTTTTGTATCAATAAGTGCCGTTTTATCGTTTTTGCAAAAGATAGATTTTTCTAATAACAAACTTTTTCACATTTTTACATCCAAATTCAAAGCACATTCGAATGCCAATAGCTTTAAGATATTTCATTCTAACATTATTACTTTGCACTTTTATAGGTGAGACCTCTGCTCAAAGAAGACGAAAATCGACTCTTTGGGATGGAGTTAGAGTTACCCCTAGAGCTGGTGCGAACTTCTTTTTTGGAGATTTGGTAGACAAATCAACTACAAATTATTCATTTGGAGTAGTGGCTGAAAAAGAGCTTTCGCCATACCTATCTGCTCGAGTTCAATTAATGGGCGGAAGTATGAAGGGAACCCAAATACACCCAATAGAAAATACAATGACTTCTCGGTTTGAAAATATTTATGGAGATTTTAGCGTAGGTGCATCTTTTCGTCCCATTGATCTAGCATTTGGATACTTTAAACAAAGATCTTTTAATCCATATATTATTGGTCAATTTGGTGTCGCCTATTACAATGCAGATAACTGGTATGGCCCTTCTGGTTATATCCCAAATTCATTTAGACATAATGTAAGTGGAATTTCTCCGATAATTTCTGGTGGTTTAGGTTTGTCCTATTGGGTTTCTTCCAAAATAAATGTCAACATCGAATTAGTTGGAACCATGCCGTTTAGTGACCTTATGGATGGACATGAAAATTGGATGTACGATGGCCCGGATGGACAACCTGTTGTTGTTCCAACCAAATCTTACGATTTTTATTATACGGCAACTGCTGGTGTTTCATTCTTAATTAATGATAGTCAATGGAAAAACGAACCTAAATACAATAGAAAGGCATATATGAAAACCCGAAATGCAAGAAGCTATTCTGGTAATAAGAAAAACGTCAAGTCAATCAACAAGAAACGAAGACGTAGTAGAAGATAGTTATTTGAAAATATAATTTAAAAGAGCTGATAATTCAGCTCTTTTTTTGTGCTCCATAGTTTCATCTTTTTAACTTTGAAATTCAAATCTAAATTGATGGACTTTAAAATAACTTCAGAATTCTCACCAACAGGTGATCAACCACAAGCCATATCAGCTCTTACTGAAGGTTTAAACAATAACATAAAACACCAAACATTACTAGGCGTGACTGGTTCAGGTAAGACCTTTAGCATGGCTAATGTTATTGAAAAAACGCAGAAACCGACACTAATTCTATCCCATAACAAAACCTTAGCCGCACAGCTTTATGGCGAATTCAAGAGTTTCTTTCCTGAGAATGCTGTTGAATACTTTGTTTCATACTATGATTATTACCAACCGGAAGCTTATTTACCGGTAACTGACACCTATATCGAAAAAGATCTTTCAATTAATGATGAAATTGAAAAACTACGTTTAAGTTCAACTTCAGCCCTCCTATCAGGAAGAAGAGATGTAATTGTAGTTTCATCCGTTTCATGTTTATATGGAATAGGCAATCCGGTTGACTTTCATGAAGGCATTATAAGCATTAAAAAAGGAGATCAAATTAGTAGAAACGAATTCTTACGCCAACTTGTTGATAGTCTCTACTCAAGGAACGAAGTATTATTTGAAAGAGGAAATTTTAGAGTAAGAGGCGATACCATTGAGGTGTTTTTGGCCTATTCAGACTATGGCTGTCGTATTATTTTCTGGGGAGATGAAATTGAAGAGATTGAAACCTTTAATCCGGATAGTGGAACTCGAATTGAGTCACTTGAATCAACAATAATTTATCCGGCCAATATATTTATTACTTCAAAGGCCAGAACACAACAGGCCATTCGTGAAATTCAAGATGACTTAGTTCAACACGTTAGCTTTCTAAAAGAAATTGGTAAAAACCAGGAAGCAAAAAGACTAGACGAACGTGTCAACTACGATTTAGAAATGATTCGTGAATTAGGATATTGTCCAGGTATAGAAAACTATTCGAGATATTTTGATGGAAGAAACGAAGGCACCAGACCATTCTGTCTTTTGGATTACTTTCCGGATGACTTCCTGGTAATTATTGATGAAAGCCATGTATCTATTCCACAAATTAGAGCGATGTATGGTGGTGATAAATCCCGTAAACAAAATCTGGTGGAATTCGGCTTTCGCCTGCCAGCTGCGATGGATAATCGCCCATTGAAGTTTGAAGAATTTGAAACATTAATTAATCAAGTTGTATACGTTAGTGCAACTCCTGCGGATTATGAATTAGAAAAGTCTGAAGGAATTATAGTTGAGCAACTTATTCGCCCTACAGGACTTATTGATCCTGAAATAGATGTTCGCCCAAGTCAAAATCAAATTGACGATTTAATTAATGAAATAGAAGAACGCATCCAACGAAATGAGAGAGTACTAGTTACAACTTTAACCAAACGCATGGCTGAAGAATTAACAAAGTACTTAACCAGACTATCGATCAAATGTGAATATATCCATTCTGATGTTGATACATTGGAGAGGGTTAAAATCATGGAAAACCTTAGATTGGGAACATTCGATGTATTAATTGGAGTTAACCTGTTACGCGAAGGTCTTGATTTGCCCGAGGTGTCATTGGTTGCAATTCTTGATGCTGATAAGGAAGGTTTCTTACGTTCGGAACGATCTTTGACTCAAACTGCAGGACGAGCAGCCAGAAATTTAAATGGTAAAGTAATTATGTATGCCGATAAAATTACAAAAAGCATGCAGGCCACAATTGATGGAACACTTTATCGACGAGAAAAGCAACTAAAATACAACGCTGACAACAACATTACCCCCAAACAGATAAATAAACAAAATACCAGTATCTTAAAAGGCAAAGCTCATCCTAAAGCTTACGTTGAACCAGATGGAACAGATATCGCGGCTGATCCTGTTGTTGGCTACATGTCGAAGGATGCGCTAAAGAAAACAATTGATAAAACTCGGAAAGAAATGCAAAAGGCTGCAAAAGAACTGGATTTTATTTCTGCGGCACAATATCGAGATGAAATCGTTAAACTGGAAGAGTTATTAAACAAAAAACCCTCGAAATAAATTTCGAGGGTTTCAATATCATTAAAATCTAATTTATCCTAAATAAGATTTAAGTAATTTACTTCTTGATGTATGACGAAGACGACGTATCGCTTTTTCTTTAATCTGACGAACACGTTCGCGGGTTAAACCAAAGCGCTCTCCGATTTCTTCTAAAGTCATTTCCTGACAACCAATACCAAAGAACAACTTAATAATATCACTTTCACGCTCAGTTAAAGTTGCCAATGCTCTTTCTATCTCACGAGCTAATGACTCATTAATTAAGGCCTTATCCGCATTTGGTGAATCACTATTTACCAACACATCCAAAAGACTGTTATCCTCACCTTCAACAAACGGTGCATCAACAGAAATATGACGCCCTGATACTCTCATAGTATCAGCCACCTTATCAGCAGGTAATTCTAATTTATCAGCTAATTCTTCCGGAGAAGGTTTACGCTCATTCTCTTGCTCAAATTTTGAATATGCTTTATTTATTTTATTAAGCGATCCAACCTGATTTAAAGGCAAACGAACAATTCTTGACTGTTCAGCCAAAGCTTGTAAGATAGATTGACGAATCCACCATACAGCGTATGAAATAAATTTAAAACCTCTGGTTTCATCAAATTTCTCTGCAGCTTTTATCAGTCCAAGGTTTCCTTCATTAATAAGGTCAGGTAGGCTTAATCCTTGATTCTGGTATTGTTTTGCAACAGAGACTACGAAACGAAGATTCGCTCTAGTCAATTTTTCCAAGGCAATTTGATCACCCTTTTTGATACGCTGAGCTAATTCGACTTCTTCCTCGACCGATATTAGTTCTTCTCGACCAATTTCTTGTAAATACTTATCGAGAGAGGCGCTCTCACGGTTTGTTATTGACTTTGTTATCTTTAGTTGTCTCATATCCCTTACAAAAATTACCGCGCGAAATTACTACATTATAACGGCTTTTCCAACCCTTCGCACATATTTAGTTGAAAAAGAATTCTATTCCTGAAGATTAACGGCGTAGTAAACCACCCTTCCATTTGGATAAATCCCAGTCAGGAATAATCCTTCATCAACATCTTTTACTACTTCTTTAAAATCTTCAACTGACTCAATAGATACTCTATTGGCCTTAGTAATAATATATCCCTTTTTTACACCGCTCTTTTTTAAACTTCCTTCAGAAAGCTCTTCCACCTGAATTCCATATCGAATTCCCAACCTACGTTTATCATTGGTTGATAACTCTTTTAACGTTGCTCCAAGTGTTAATTCATCACTACTGGAAGTTAATATACTGGTTGTTCCTCGTATATTACGTAAAGTTACGTCAAAAGTTTTCTTTCCGCCATCCCTAAGCACTATTAAATTTACAACTTCTCCAGGACGATGCCTACTTACCCTCTCCTGCAATTCAGGAACTGAGTTTACTTTATCTCCATCAACACTTAATATTACATCTCCTGCTTTTACACCAGCTTTAGCTGCACCACCATTTTCTGATACACCTCCAACTAAAACACCCTCAAGCTTATCCATATCAAGGCCAAATTCTTCGGCACTAGCTTTGGTTACATCAAGGATACTAACTCCCAACAAAGCTCTCTGTACTTCGCCATATTCCATTAAATCCGCAACGACCTTACGTGCGATTGAAACAGGAACCGCAAATGAATAACCTGAATAAGAACCTGTCTGAGAAGCTATTGCGGTATTAATTCCAATTAAATCACCATTTTGATTAACTAAAGCCCCTCCACTATTTCCAGGATTAACTGCAGCATCAGTTTGAATAAATGATTCAATACCATAATTTTGACGCCCATTGGCAATTATATTTATACTTCTTGCCTTGGCACTAACAATGCCAGCAGTAACGGTTGATGTCAGATTAAAAGGATTACCTACCGCCAAAACCCATTGACCAACTTGCAAGGCATCAGAATTTCCGTAAGATAAATAAGGTAAATCTTCAGCATCAATCTTTAAAAGGGCAATATCCGATGTTGGATCAGCACCAACAAGTTCAGCTGTAAAAGTTCGTTTGTCATTCATAACAACTTCTATTTCTTCGGCGTTATTTATGACATGGTTATTAGTTACAATGTAACCATCTGTTGTTAATATAACACCTGAACCCGCTCCCATCACCGGACTAGGTTCGTGCTGATATCCACTACCCGGACCAAAAAAATATTCAAAAAGTGGATTTCCTGAATTATAACTTTGGCCTCTCGACAATGTTTTAACATGAACTACGGCATGAACGGACTTTGCTGCCGCTGCAGTTAAATCAGGCAATTGCAAATTCGATTGCGGCAGACTAGCCTGAGTAATTGGAACCTGTTGTTCACTTATAATTCTAACTTCGGATTGAGTCTTAAAAACTTTAGTGTAAACAAATACAGAAAGGACAGCACTAGTTGTCGCTATAAAAAAAGTGAATAAAAATTTCTTTACATTCATATTAGTTAAGATTTAGATCAGACAATTAATATATTAAAGAAAGCTAACAAATGTCATGCCTTAGCTATAAAGCAGCTCTTGCTTAACTTTTTTTATCATTTTTTTAAGGATCTTAATTGTTTCAAGCTTACTTTTGCATATCTAACATGACGCAGTTGGAATTGTTTTATTTGAAATGACAAATTGACCTGTATAAATTACATGAATATGATCGAGTTTTACAAATATCAAGGTACCGGAAATGATTTTGTGATTATTGATAATAGGAATAAGCTTTTTGACGGCTCAGATCAGAAATCAATCGAGTCAATTTGCGATCGAAGATTCGGTGTTGGTGGTGATGGACTTATGCTACTAGAAAATCATGACACCTACGATTTCACGATGCGCTACTTTAATAGTGATGGCAAAGAAGCCTCTATGTGTGGCAATGGAGGAAGATGTATCGCTGCCTTTGCGGTTAAGTTGGAAGTTGTGACTGATCCATCAGACTTTAGTTTCATGGCCGTTGACGGCTTACACAAGGCTAGATATATGGATGGTATAGTTTCTTTACAAATGATTGATGTTAATGCCATTGATAATAAAGAGAAATACACCTTTATGGATACAGGCTCACCCCACTATGTTGAGTTTCATGATTCCGTTGAAGACCTAAATATTGTGAACTTAGGAAGTGTAATTCGTTATTCTGACACATTCAAACCAAACGGAACCAATGTAAACTTTGTCCAATTTATAGACAATAATAAAATCAAAGTCAGAACCTATGAAAGAGGCGTTGAGGATGAAACTTTTGCATGTGGAACAGGCGTTGTTGCATCAGCTATCTCAGCTCACTTAAAGAATACCGACATTTGCGACTACGATATAGAGGTACTTGGTGGCAAACTTAGAGTACATTTTGAAAGTAGTGAACATGGTACAATCTCTAACATCTGGCTTGTTGGGCCGGCTACCTTTGTATTTAAAGGTTCGATAGAATTATAAAAAAAGGGTGTCCTATCACGAACACCCTCTTCCATATATTTATTATTCTAGCCAGAATTAAGATCCTAGTGTGGATACCATTACGGCTTTTATAGTATGCATACGGTTTTCAGCCTGATCAAAAACTATTGAGGCCGACGATTCAAATACATCTTCAGTCACTTCCATTCCATCCAAACCAAACTTCTGGAAAATTTCTTCACCTACCTTAGTTTCACGGTTGTGAAATGCCGGTAAACAATGTAAAAACTTGCAATTTGGATTTGCAGTTAGCTCCATTGTCTTGCTGTTGATTTGATAAGGAGACAATAATTCAATTCTCTCTTTCCAAACTTCATCAGCCTCACCCATTGAAACCCAAACATCAGTGTAAAGGAAATCACATCCTTCTACTCCAGTTTTCACATCATCTGTAATGGTAATCGTAGCACCTGAAGTTTCAGCAATTTCCTGACATTTTTTTACCAATTCCTCATCTGGCTGTAAAGACGCCGGACCAACAATACGTACATCCATTCCCATAATTGCACCACCAACTAACAACGAATTAGCCATATTATTTCGTGCATCGCCAAGGTAGGCATATGAAACCTGATTCAATGGCATATCAGTATGTTCCATCATTGTTAAGAAATCAGCTAAAATTTGAGTTGGGTGAAACTCATCAGTTAAACCATTCCAAACAGGTACACCTGCATATTCAGCTAATTCTTCAACTATTTTTTGTCCAAATCCACGGTACTCTATACCATCATACATACGACCTAAAACACGTGCCGTATCTTTCATAGATTCTTTGTTACCGATTTGAGATCCTGAAGGCCCCAGGTAAGTAACATGAGCTCCCTGATCCAAGGCAGCCACCTCAAAAGCACAGCGCGTTCGTGTTGACGACTTTTCAAAAATCAGAGCAATATTCTTACCTGTCATACGTGGTTGCTCAATACCAGCATATTTTGCTGCCTTAAGATCTTGAGCCAACTTTAGCATAAATTTGATTTCTTCCTGACTGAAATCCAACAACTTTAAGAAATTCCGATTTTTTAGATTGAATGCCATAATCTTTTATATTTATTTGGTTTTAATTTTTTCTCCATGGAAAAATGCAAAGTTAGCTATTCTTATATTTTTTTAGGTCAGCTTCTTCATACTCATTTGTAATTTTCGTACCGTAAGCTTTATCTTCCAACTTTTTCGATTCAGTAATTACACTCATTTCTCCTCCACCTTCAACAAATTGAAGAGCAGCTTTAATTTTTGGAGCCATACTTCCTTCCCCAAACGTACCTGCATCCAGATACGTTCTTGTGTCTTCAATATTTAAGAACTCTAACACCTCTTGATTCTCCTTACCAAAATTGGTGTATACAAAAGGAACATCAGTTAAAATATAAAAACGATCTGCCTTAATTTGACGTGCTAAAAGCGATGAAGCAACATCTTTATCAATTACTGCTTCCGAAGGACGAATATCCCCTTTTTCATCTGTATAAACCGGTATACCACCGCCCCCTACTGCAATTATAATTGTACCTTGTCTGGCGTTTTTCTCAATTACTTCCCAGTTACCTATATTTTTGGGTTGTGGTGATGGCACAACTCTACGATATCCACTTGTCGATTTAGTTTCTTCCTTAAAGGTCCACCCTTTACTCTCTGATAATTTATCGGCATCCTCTTTACTAACTATTTTACCGATTCGTTTTGTTGGATTTTTAAAAGCTTCATCATTAGGATCAACTTCAACTGAAGTCATTAAGGTGAGTACGTTTCGATCAATATTATGCTTACGCAGTACATTTTTCAATGCACGTTCAATCATATATCCAATTCCTCCTTGTGAGTCAGCTACACAGACATCTAATGGCATTTGAGGAATATTATACATCTGTTCACCAGCATCATTACGCATCACAATATTTCCAACCTGTGGTCCATTTCCATGAGAAATAATAATATTGTATCCTTCTTTTAATAAAAAGACAATGTTCTCAAGAGTCTCGGTAGTATTTTGCTCTTGCTCTTCAATTGTGCCCACTTGATTATCTCTCAATAGAGCGTTACCTCCAAGTGCAATGACAGCTAATTTACCCATGCTTTTACATATTTGGTTATTAATAATAGGTCTTCAATTTGCGATATAACAAATTTTTAGTCGTTTAATATATGACTTTAATCATCCAATATCCAACACTCTACAATACTGCTATTTACATAGCTTACTATTTAATAGTTATATAACATATATTCGATTTTTCTGATCGCAATCAGGCTTGGATAATTAGCATTTTCACAAAAGTTATAATCATATTTATTTTTGAGTGGTTTAATTAATCCAAACTCATATTACAACAGATTTTTATGAACTTCATGAAATTAACGACAAACAATCATCGTTGTCATCGATAAATTACTATTTTTGGCATTCAGCTTTTGGACGAAAAAAAGCTAAACAAAATGAAGCAACTAATATTTATAGCCATTGTTTTAATTCTTATTAGCTCGTGTGATAACACGGATAAGAATAAAAATAACCAGGGAGTGATAACATATAACATCACTTATCCAGAAGATATAGCAAACAAAGGTTTTGCTACTTTCCTTCCTGGTAAGATGACGACTATATATAAAGGGGATCATTATAAGTTTAATATTAGTGGTGAGTTCAACATTTATAATCTTGAATACATATCGCGCTCTAATGGTGATACATGTTTCACTTTATTCAAGATATTCGATAAAAGACTTTTTTATCCGCAAAATGAGGATGAAGATTTATTTCTTTTCGAGAAGCATAATAATCCTGACATTACCTTTTTCTCCGATTCAAACAAAGTTATAGCCGGTATGAACTGCAAAAAAGCGGTGGCTGTTTTTGACGATAAAGATATTCCTAAAATGGAGATGTATTATACCGAGGATATAGATTTTAATCTGCCAAATGCCAATACTCCGTTTAAAGAAATCCCCGGCACCTTACTTGAATTTACTATTTTTTACCAAGGTTTAAATCTTTCCTTAAGAGCCGAATCCGTAAAGTTAAAAGAAATAAAGGAAGACGAATTCACCGTTCCAGGTAATTACAGACAAACGGATGCCAATGAAATAAATGATATTGTTGCTTCGTTATTAGAATTGTAAACTTCATAGGCAAGAATTCTAAAGATTTTTCCAAGATCTTATTTTTAGGTTAAGGCTTTTATTATTTTTGCGGAGGTAAGCACCTATGACAATAATGTAACCTATGGCCAAAAAGCAAAAAAGACAAAAAGTTAAAAAACCATCTATTGCATCACAGTTTAAAACATGGATTGAAAGTTTAAAACAATTCAAGCTAAAATTCATCTCGGGAATAATAACAATAGGTATTTCCTTTTTCCTTTTACTAGCCTTCTTTTCCTATTTATTTACCGGATTTGCTGACAAAAGTAAATTTGATATTTCTGTTTGGGAATTAATATCCGATTCTGACATTACAGTTAAAAACTGGACTGGTAAACTTGGCGCTTATCTTGCGGATTATTTTATTAATGATGGAGTTGGTATCGCCTCTTTTTCATTAATTGTTTTACTTTTCGTTATAGGTTTCAGATTATTAGGCGCTCGTATACTTCCTTTAAAAAAGACTATCTATCACAGCTTTTTCATTACCATATGGCTATCTATTACCTTAGGCTTTTTATTTATCTCTGGCACTGATGACCAGTACTTATTACTTGGTGGAACGCATGGCTATTTTATTAGTAAGTGGCTGACTTCGTCCATAGGAACAGTTGGTACTTCATTACTTATTCTTATCTCTTTGGTTGTTTACCTAGCGGTAACATTTGAAGCATTTTACAGAGCTGTTCAAAAACCGTTCAATAAACAACTAAATCCAACAGAAGATGTTAATTCGGACGAGGAACAATTTATCGATAATGAAGAAGAAATAATTGAGACCTCTAGTGATGAACAAGCAAATGATTTAGAAATAGAAATTCCTATTCCTGAAAATGATATTTCTGACACTACGGAAGTCAAAGAAGAAGTAATAGTTGAAATCGAAAATGAGGAAGAAAGTAATAAACCGCTTGAGCTTACCCCAACAGCCAATATGGATTCTGAACCTGAAGGTGACGATTTTGAACTTAATCTAACCATAGAGAAAAATGAGGAAGAAGAATTTCTCGAAACGTACGATGGTGAACCCTTGGGTGATTATGATCCTACGCTAGATTTATCGTCATATAAATTACCTACGGTCGAATTGTTAGATGATCACTCAAGTGATAATGGTGAGGTTTCGATGGAGGAGCTGGAATCGAACAAAAATCGTATTGTAAAAACGCTTGAAGATTATAAAATACAGATTAAAAATATTAAAGCTACTGTTGGTCCAACAGTAACCCTTTATGAAATTGTGCCTGCACCGGGTGTAAGAATCTCTAAAATTAAGAATCTTGAAGATGACATTGCACTATCCTTAGCGGCACTTGGAATTAGAATCATTGCTCCTATTCCGGGAAGAGGTACAATCGGTATTGAAGTTCCAAATTCGGAACCCGAGGTAGTTTCGATGCGTTCTATCATCAACGCCAAAAAGTTCCAAAATTCAAAATACGAACTACCTATAGCTTTAGGAAAAACCATTTCGAACGAAACATTTGTAATTGATTTGGCTAAAGCCCCTCACATGTTGGTAGCGGGTGCTACGGGACAAGGAAAGTCGGTAGGTCTAAATGCGATCATATCATCTTTACTTTACAAAAAGCATCCTTCGCAACTTAAATTTGTGATGGTAGACCCTAAAAAAGTGGAACTTAACATTTATTCAAAAATAGAACGCCACTTTTTAGCAAAAATGCCGGATGAGGAAGATCCTATTATTACAGATGTTCAAAAAGTAGTGAATACCCTAAATTCACTGGCCATTGAAATGGACGATCGATATGATCTTCTGAAAGCAGCTCATGCCCGAAATATCAAAGAATACAACCATAAGTTTGTCAAACGTCGATTGAATCCTGAAAAGAATCATCGCTTCTTACCATATATCGTTGTAGTTATCGATGAGTTTGCTGATTTGATTATGACAGCTGGAAAAGAAGTGGAACTTCCTATTGCGAGGATTGCTCAATTAGCTCGTGCAGTTGGTATTCATATGATTATTGCAACACAGCGTCCTTCAACCAATATCATTACAGGAGTAATTAAGGCCAATTTCCCGACCAGGGTTGCCTTTAAAGTGGCTTCGATGATTGACTCCAGAACCATTTTAGATTCACCGGGCGCTAACCAGCTAATCGGACGAGGTGACATGTTGATATCGCAAGGCAGTGACCTGGTACGAGTTCAATGTGCTTTTGTTGATACACCTGAAGTTGAGCGTGTAAACGACTTTATTGGTGAACAACGAGGATATACTTCAGCATTTTTATTACCCGAATACCAAGGCGCAGAAAGCAGTGGCACTGAACCTGGAGATGTAGACATGTCGAAAAAAGATCCAATGTTTGAAGATGCCGCAAGAGTAGTTGTAGCCAATCAAAGTGGATCAACCTCTTTAATCCAACGTCGATTCTCCATTGGGTATAACAGAGCCGGACGTATAATTGATCAGTTGGAAGCAGCTGGCATTGTTGGTCCTTTTGAAGGCAGTAAAGCACGTCAGGTATTGGTACCTGACGAATTGGAATTGGAACGTATTTTAAGCCAATTCTCATAAATCCCAAGTTTTGGAATAATAATTGCGTAAAGAAAGATAAAGACTTAAATATGAAAAAACACATTACAACTTTAGCTTTAATTTTTGCATTTACATTTACTTATGCTCAGAATGCAGAGAAAGCGAAAGAAATATTAGATCAAGTTGCAGCAAAAACAAAATCTTATCCTTCCATTATTGCCGATTTCAGCTTTGCAATGGAAAACTTACAAGAGGGAATTTCAGAATTACGTGATGGATCTATCATAATTAAAGAGAACAAGTATAAAATTTCATTGATGGATTTTGATACCTATTATGACGGATCAGCGCTTTATACGCATATGATTGATGCTGAAGAAGTAAACATTACAATACCTGATCCCGAGGATGAAGAAACACTAAACCCTGCGACTATTTTCAGTGGTTATGAGGAGGGATACAAGTACAATTATATTGGGGATGGGGTTGCTGAAGGCAAAGCGTGTCACGAAATTGACTTATATCCTGAGAATAGAGACAAACCATTCTCAAGGATTAAGCTTCTGATATTTAAAGACAATTTACAGTTATATTCTTTACGCCAGGTGGGTAAGGATGGTAATAACTATACGATAGTCGTTAAAAGTATGGTCGTTGATAAAGCAGTAGGCGATCATACATTTGTTTTTAATACTACTGAGAACCCAGATGTTGATGTTATTGACATGAGGTAATACAAATCATTATATGAACTTTGAAATCCTGCAAATGCAGGATTTTTTTTTATACTTTCGCATCAATATATTTAGATTATTAAATCTATAAACAGTGAACCTTTCACAACACAAAAGGCTTATAATAACATGGACATATTACAACAGTTTACCATAGACTTTTTTGAATCTTTTTTTGATTTACTAAAGGCAATGTCGCCATATTTATTGCTTGGTTTTTTCTTTGCCGGAATACTAAAAGTATGGTTTCCTCAAAAATGGATAGATCGATATATGGGGAAAAATAACTTAATGTCTGTGATCAATACGGCAATACTTGGCATTCCTCTTCCTTTATGTTCTTGCGGCGTAATTCCAACTGGGATATCATTTTATCGAAATGGTGCATCCAAAGGATCAAGTGTATCCTTTTTAATATCTACCCCACAAACCGGAGTTGATTCTATAATGGTAACCTATTCCCTACTTGGTCTACCTTTTGCAATCATCAGAGTTTTAGTAGCACTAATAACCGGGGTACTTGGCGGCGCTGCAACAAATGCAATTGCCAAGGATGATGTTGTTCATGCCAATGGAAGTCCTCAATCCTGCGATTCCGATAAAATGGGTACTAAAGAAGGAATTAAAGGAATTTTCAGATATGGGTTTTATGAATTTTTAATGGACATAGCCAAATGGCTCGTTATAGGCATTCTAATTGCAACTTTAATGGCAGTTTTAATTCCTGATAACTTTTTTACACAATATCTCGATAACGAGCCTTTAAGTATGTTGGTGGTATTGCTGGCATCTGTGCCATTATATTTGTGCGCAACTGCATCTGTACCTATTGCAGCAGTTTTAATGCTTAAAGGATTATCGCCAGGTGCTGCTTTGGTTCTACTTATGGCAGGTCCAGCAACCAATGCTGCCACCATAACTGTGATTAAAAAGGTATTTGGCAATAAAACTTTATTCTCATATCTGGGATCAATTATTCTGGGAGCTCTTGCCTTTGGAATGATTATTAATAATTTTCTTCCCCGCGAATGGTTCCCAATAAGTGAACATGCCCACCATATGCTACACAACCATGAATTATTACCTGACTGGTTGCAAATTCTGTCAGCTGTTTTATTAATTGCCTTAATCGTTAATGGTTATATCCAAAAAGCAATAAATAAAAAATCAAGAAAGACTAAACAATCTGTTCACACATCTAGTCTTAACACTTCTGTTCTTTTAAATAATGAAGATAATGCTAAAGCTTCTCAATTCAATGGATTCACTATGGCAACTCCAATTACAAAAACAGCTTATCGCGTGAAAAGAATGACTTGTAGCCATTGCAAAGCGAGTGTTGAAAAGAATCTGATTAAACTTGATGGAATTAATTCAGTAGAAGCTATCCCTAATCAAAACACTGTTCATGTTGAATCGACAATGGACGCTACTGATCAAATTCAAAAAATTATAGATGACCTAGGTTACCAGTTTGGAGGTACAATAGAAATTGAAGATGCATGACTCTTTAGATAATGAATTAACATTTATTGAAAATAGTGCCATTTAATTTCTATTTTTGACGGATAAAGGTGCAAATGCTTAAAATGGGAATCCGGTGCCTTATCTAAGAAATCCGGAGCTATCCCCGTAGCCGCAATCCCTTTACCTGTTAATAGGTGAATGTTATATTCTGCCACTGTCGATGGACGGGAAGGCCATGACATTTGGGAAAGCCGGAAGACCTGCCTTTTGTATATACTTCGGGGTAAAGTAATTTTTGTAATATCGAATTCGAATATTACGGTTGCTCTTCCCTCCTGAAGTTTTTTACTAATGTTTAAAAACAAAACATGCAGGAGTTTATAATTGAATCCATTTCAAATGAGTTGGATCAGGCCATCCAGAAAAAAATTGACTTAAAGACGAAACCATTGGGTGCTCTGGGTACACTTGAAAAGATCGCATCAAAAGTATGCCAAATCCAAGGCACCTTATCCCCTTCGCTAAACAAACCGGCAATTCTGGTTTGTGCCGGAGATCATGGCATAACCGAAGAAAAAATCAGTCCATTTCCTCAAGAAGTAACCTTCCAAATGGTAATGAACTTTCTTGGTGGTGGTGCAGCAATAAATGTATTCTGTCAACAAAATAATATCAAATTATTAGTTGCAGATACTGGTGTTAATTTTGACTTTCATCCATCAAAACAACTGATTGATCTCAAAGTAAGAAAAGGAACTCGTAACTTTGCTGTTGAACCAGCCATGACCGTCGAAGAATGTACGAAGGCAATGGTCAACGGTCAAAAAATAGTTGAGAACTTACATAACGAAGGAACTAATGTTATTGGTTTTGGCGAAATGGGCATTGGAAACACGACTGCTGCCTCAGCACTTTTATGCAAGTACACAAAATGCACAGCCAAGGAAGCATCAGGTGCCGGAAC
Source organism: uncultured Carboxylicivirga sp. (assembly GCA_947503525.1). Taxonomy (GTDB): domain Bacteria; phylum Bacteroidota; class Bacteroidia; order Bacteroidales; family Marinilabiliaceae; genus Carboxylicivirga. The sequence continues at coordinate 414,103 of CANNEA010000005.1, forward strand.
TGGACTTGATGCGTCGGGCATTAACCATAAAGCTGATGTGATAGATAAAGCAATTAAGCTTCATAGTGAAATTAATTCTCCACTTGAAATATTAGCTACCTTTGGAGGTTATGAGATTGCAACCATATGTGGCGCCCTTTTGAAGGCAGCCGAATTGAAAATGCTAATTCTATCCGATGGTTTTATCGCAACATCGGCCCTATTGGCGGCACACGCAATAAACCCTAATATTATTGATTATTGCCTATTTGCGCATCAGTCTGAAGAGAAAGGTCATCAATTAATGCTTCAACATCTGAAAGCTGAACCAATACTACAACTAGGAATGAGGCTAGGTGAAGGAACAGGATCTGCGGTTGTTTATCCATTAATTGAGTCGGCGGTGCAATTTATAAATGAGATGAGTAGTTTTGAAGATGCTGGAGTAAGTAATAAAGAATAGATGTGAGAAAGCAAATAAATTTAATATTAACAGCATTTGGCTTTTTCACCCGGATTCCTATCCCCAAGAACATAGCCTTTTCGCAGGACAATTTAAATAAGTGTAACAGATACTTCCCTATAGTAGGTTATGTTGTTGGTGGACTAACTGCATTGTGCTATGTTTTACTTTCTTTTTTCTTACCAACATCATTGGCCATCTTACTTTCTATGGTAACAAGTATTCTGCTTACGGGCGCATTCCACGAAGATGGTTTTGCCGATGTGTGTGATGCATTTGGTGGTGGCTGGACTAAAGAAAAAATATTAACCATAATGAAGGATTCCAGAATTGGAGCATACGGAGCTGTTGGCATTATCCTTCTATTATTTACAAAATATACCGCAATCAATCATATTGATTCGAATTCTATTGCCTACTCAATAATTATAGCCCATGTTATGAGCCGTTTTATGGCCGTATGGACTATGCACACTCTAGAATACGTCAGGGACGATGAAAACAGTAAATCGAAGCCGATAACCAAATCAATACAAATTAAGGATTTGATTATTGCGTCAATTTTAAGCCTTCCGGTTTTATTACTTGGAAGTTCATGGCATATTATTGCGATTATTTTTCCATTGACCATTGTCAAAATACTTTTCGAACGCTATTTTAAGAAATGGATAGGTGGATATACGGGTGATTGCCTTGGTACTATTCAACAATCTACCGAGTTAGTTGCTTATTTATTTATCGCGGCCTTGCACTACAATTCCTCATCGCCAATAGAGATAAACCTGTTCTAATGAAAGAATTAATAATTATTAGACATACTACACCTGATGTTGAAAATGGTATTTGTTATGGTCAGCTAGATTTGGATGTGAGCAGTTCTTTTAAAAACGAAATTAATGATATAAATAAGGTATTAGATTCATTAAAACCTGAATTTGCGTATTCCAGCCCTTTACAACGTTGTGCAAAACTAGCCAATGTTCTTTATCCTAATTTGGAAATTAAACTAGATAATCGCTTAACGGAATTAAATTTTGGCGATTGGGAAGGCAATTTTTGGAAAGATATACCTAAAGACCATATAGACGAATGGGCGCCCAACTTTATAAGCCAAAGTCCCCCAAATGGAGAATCATTCTCAGAATTAATTAAACGGGTTGAATTGTTTGAAAAGGATTTATTAAGCCTCAATCATAAGAAAATTGCTATAGTAACGCACTCTGGAGTTATTCGGGCTTTTCTAATGAAATATTTAGGCATCCCAGCCGTAAGTATCTTTAACTTACATCTGAACTATGCTTGTATTATAAAAATAGAGCTGAAGTCCGATGAGTATCATCAAGTACAATTTTTAAAAGGATAAAATGGCACACATCACATTTATAACAGGGGGGCAACGATCAGGAAAAAGTTCTTATGCACAGAAACTTGCTTTAAGTTTGAGTGCGAATCCAATTTATATGGCAACCTCCAGAATATGGGATAATGAACATCAAAAAAGAATTAGACGTCATCAAATCGATCGCGGCCCACAATGGATAAATATTGAAGAAGAAAAAAACTTATCCCAACACATTACCAATGGACAAGTAGTACTTATTGATTGTGTAACCCTATGGTTAACCAACTACTTTTTTGACAATGAAAGTAAAGTTGAACTTTCTTTAAACGAAGCAAAACAGGAATTTGAACGTTTATTGGAGACAGATTCACAAATAATCGTTGTTAGTAACGAAATTGGTCTAGGTGGCATCTCTGAAAATGAAATTCAAAGAAAGTTTACAGACCTTCAAGGCTGGATGAATCAATATATTGCCTCAAAAGCAGATTCTGTAATACTTATGGTTTCTGGCATACCATTGACCGTAAAATAGTTATTCAACTATTTGATATTACATCCTTATGAGGATAGAATAATCTACTATAATCTAGATCTTTTGTATAAAAACGGAAGGGACGCTCCTCAGCGTCCCTTCCTCACACAACTAAACCTTTAATCTGTCCCACCACAGCTTAAAGTTAGTATTGTCATATCATTGAAATTTATTTCTCCCACCACATCTTGGTAGTCATTTCATCAGATCCAATTGACTGAACTGCTGCTTCATAACTCTCAGCATTTACACTTTGCTCATTTAAAACATAATTAACACGACTTGGAACTTTAGTCAAATCCTGTACGAAATATGTAAATGATACAGTAGAATCACGTTGTTCTTTAGCATCATTAATATATGGCCATGTGTAGTCATAAGTATCATTAGGTTGCACTAAGGTATTTGGATAACCTGTACGACGTAACTCACTCCATGCCTCATAAGGTTGCATATAAAGAGCAATATATTTTTGCATCATTACATTTTCTTCGCTAGCCGCTGGTAATGCAGCAATAAATGCAGCAATATCATCTTCGGCAACACCCCATTTTTCCATAGAAGCACGAACACCAGCTTCGTACCAAGTCTGATCCCAACCATTCAATTCACTTTGAATAAAACACATTTCTGAATATTCAATGTAAATTTCAGTTGCGTCAGCAGCTAAAACTTTATCACCAGGTTTAGACTCATAGTTAAAACCAGCAACAGTAGCGTTCTTATCACACAATGGAATACCTACTTTAAAACCTTGTTGGTTATCAGCAACAAAAATGTCTAACCTTGGATCAGCACCAAAGTTACTTCTTTTACCTTGTAATAATTCAACAAACTGCATAGATGGAGCAAAGTCAGTACGAGCATTTACCACAAAAGCTCTATACATAGGTGCACCATTAACAGCATTATTTTCATAAGTTACTCCTACATTGTCAGCATTTGATCCTAATATTCCAGAACTCAATGCTTCACTTATATGAGTACTTGCTGCAGGGTAAACTCCTTTTATACGGTTGGCAATTCTTAAACGTAAAGAATTTGCAAACATCTTCCATTGCATTGCTTGAGTGGCCGAACCTCCAAAGAAATTATCCCCGTCGATCATTTTTTCAGTAGTAATAATCTGCGCTGCAGCTTCTTTCAACTCATTAAGCATATCAACATAAATATCTTGCTGCTTTGCATAATTAGGAGTCGCATTACCATTTAACTTAACTGAATTTGCCTGAAACGAAGCATTATCACTACCATATGAATAATAAGGTACATCACCCCAAACTTCAGTCGCTTGAAGGTAAATAAAAGTCAACATTATTCTGGCAGCAGCAATCTGGTTTTCGTTAGGGCCAAACTGCTCCATACTACCTTTAGTAGCTTCATCAGTATTAAAGGTAATCAAATCAACTAAATCTTGAGCATTAAGATAAAGGTCTTGCCATCCACCATCATTAACAGTTTCACGGAACTCATATCTATCTTCTTCAGTATAATTAACTTGATTCCAATATTGCACCCACAAAAGTGACATACGTCCAGAGAACCATTCATCTCTTGTGTCGTCCATCAACCTTTTTTGCACTCGGTTCATTAAACCATATGTTGGCGCTACCTCTGGTTGATTTGGATCAGCTAAATAATCCACCTCACAAGAAAATAGTAAAGCACCAACCAGTACAATTGCTATATATCTTAGCTTTTTCATATTAATTTACAGTTTTAAAATTAAAATTTAAGGGATACATTAAGACCGTAAGATCTTGTTGCAGGAACAATACCTCCTTCTAAACCTTGAATATTTCCACTACCACCAACAACTGTTTCAGGGTCGATTCCTGTATTGTCTAATCCCCATACAGCTAAATTACGCGCGTATATTGAAACCTTTAGGCTCTTAATCGCATCTACAAACTGAGGAACTTTATAACCTAACGAAATATTACGTAATTTCACATACGATGCATCAAAAACACTTGTTTCACTAGGTCTGTTTGATGAATGATACCATCTTGAACCATAATATGCAGCATCAAGAACTTCAGTATTAGGAGAACCATCAGGCATTACACCAGGAACAACAATACCATCTTCACGAATAGTATTTCCACCAGAAGTAGGTGTTGCAGTATCTTCATGCATACCAGAATACATACCCCACATATTAGTTAAAGAATAATATTTACCACCTTGTGAAATATCAAACAAAGCATTTAAATCAAAACTCTTATAAGTGAAAGTAGTTGATACACCAGCAGTATAATCAGGTAAAACCGAACCAACAGATTCTAATTCACCTCTCTGATAGAAACCAGTAGAAGGATCAATAACTCTATTACCTTTATCATCAAACACATATCTGTATGCATATAATTCCTGGAATGTAGCTCCTTCAACAGCGTTCAAATATGCTCCACCAAAAGGTGCACGAGCTAATTGTAATTTATCACCTAATTCAGTAGGTAATTCATTAACAACATTTGTGTTTTTAGCGAAGTTAACAGAAAGCCCCCATGTAAAATCATTTGTTCTGATAGGAGTACCACGTAATACCAATTCAATACCTTTATTGGTAATCGAACCAGCATTAATCACACGTGACAAATAACCTGATGCACCACTAATTTCAACAGGAACAATTTGGTTCTCTGTATCTCTGTTATAATAACTAAAGTCAAATCCTAAACGATTCTGGAAAAAAGCACCTTCTAAACCAAACTCAATCTCTGATGTTTGTTCTGGCTTAAGCTCACTATTTTTCAAACGTGTAGAGTTTGTAAACTGAGGGCTACCGTTAAAAGGTTGTCCAATAGGATAAGTATTATAAACCTGATAAGCAGCAGTACCATTACCAGTTTCACCATAGTTAACACGTACCTTAAGGTTATCCATCCAACTTACATCCAACAAATTAGAAATAATCCAACTACCTGAAACAGATGCATAACTATATTTGTTATTTGCATTAGGTAATGAAGAATCCCAATCACTGCGGTAAGTAGCATCAACATAAACCATATTCTTATAACCAACACTTACAGCTCCGAACATACTATTTACATTCTTAGCACGATTAAAGTCATCCAATAAAGGCTGGTTAACAGAGTTATTAAGGTTATATAAGTCAGCTACAACCAAACCTCCATTTGTTTCACCTTCAAAACGGTGATACTTGTTAGTTCGTTTATTTGCACCAATAAATGCTGTTACGTCAAAGTCTTCAAAACGATCATGATAAGTAATTTTACCTTCATAGTTGATTTCAGTTGCTTGACGTTGAGTTTGCTTATACATTGATTGAGCCTGCGACCCTTTAGCTACACGCTCACGCATGTTCCAAGTATAAGTCTCCAAATAAATACTTCCCTGAGCACTTAAATAATCCGTAAAGTTTAATTTAAGACCAGTAGTACCATAAACACGGTTACGATCATCATCCTGATAGTTTTTATAGGCTGTCCAATATGGATTATCAGAGTAATGAGGTGCTGGATCATCAAATGAGTTTCTGTTCCAAGTTCTCTGCGTTCCATCCGGATTCATATAGTTACTAAGGCGATTCATATCTACCTGACGTTGTCCCCACTGGAAAAACTTCTGAGACTGTGAATTATCACCATAACCAAATTGAGGACGACCTTTAGTATAAGTATTTACATATGTCATATTTGCATTAACTTCTGCAAATCCATCCCATAATTTTGTACTACCATTTACATTAAATGTATTCTTATTCTGTGAAGAATTTGGAACGGTACCTGTCGTATTTACGTTGGTATAACCAACACGTAAAGATGATTTTTCTGAAGTAGTTACAATGTTTACAGAGTTCTGATAGGCAACACCAGTCTCATAGAAACTATCAACATCATTAGCTGCTGCTGTCCATGGTGCAGTTACAGGCGAAGATGTTAAACCTTGCTCATAATCATAAACACCCCACCAATGCAGTACATCTTGGCCTTCATGTCTAGGACCCCAACTTTCATCGATACCATAGTTAACTAGTTTATATTCCTTACCGTCAATAACTTTGGTTTCAAATTCAGTATCACCACCACCACCATATAAGCTTTGCATGTTTGGTATGATCGATACATTTTGGAATGTAACACCTGAATTAACTTCAACAGAGAAAGAACTTTTACCTGCTTTACCTTTTTTGGTTGTAATCATGATAACACCATTCTGACCACGGCTACCATAAAGAGCAGATGCAGCACTACCTTTCAAAACATCAATACTTTCGATGTCATTTGAGTTAAGGTCACTGATACCTGTACCATAATCATAACCACCACCACCAATTTGCGTGTTAGTGTCATTAAATCCTTCATTACTGATAGGTACACCGTCAACAATAAATAAAGGTTGGTTATTACCTGAGAATGAACTCGCTCCACGAATCAATATATTCTGTGAACCAGAAAAGTTTTCTCCAGAAATGGATAAACCTGCAACCTTACCGGAAAGTGCTTCCATTGGATTTGCATTATTACCTTTCATTAAGGCATCTTTAGAAACTCCTTGTGAAGCATAACCTAAAGATTTCTTCTCTCTTGAAATACCAAGAGCTGTTACTACAACTTCATCAACACCAATAGCTTCTGATACCATTGAAATGTCAATTACTGAGCGACCGTCAATAACTACATCTTGCGTTGTCATTCCTACGAAAGAAAACAACAAGTTAGTAGCATCTTCAGGAACGCTTAAGGAATAAGTACCATCTACTCTTGTGATAGTACCAATTGTAGTTCCTTTTACTACAACAGAAATACCCGGTATAGGATCTCCATCTTCACTACCGACAACAGTACCGGTAATGGTCTTCGTCTGTGCTAACAATGCATTCATCCCGACTAAGACAATCAGGGACAAGACTAATGCTAATCTGCGCATAAAACAAAAGGTTTAAGTTAATAATAGTGATAAAGAAAAATTATTGTAAAACAATCACTTAAAGACATACTAATCCAAGGATAAAGCATGAACTTTTAAATCATCATGTTATTATTTTGAAATTGCACTTGTTTGAAACAACAAATGGCTATAGGAAAAGAAGAATTCCTTTCTTAAATACTTTTTGGCGATTTCTTTTATTCATTGATTAAAGGTTTAAATTAATAATGGCGATATAGGTGTATGTTTAGTTGTAATAATTTCTTAACAAAATAAAAATCTTCTTTGGCGAATTACGATTGCAAAAATAATCAAATATCAATTTCTAACAAATATTATTGTCAACATTTCAATTTGAAAGTAACCAGCTAGATCACCTTTCGATCTAAACTCTTGTCCTTTTGGACATATACAAATATAGAAAAAGGTAGATAACTTCCAAAAAAAGTATGAAGTTTTGTTAATTTTCCTTAAATCAACACATAGATTAACCTGCTAAAAGACAGCAAATGAAAAAAATCACTTTGCCCTTCCAATTAACTTATCTAGTTTTGACACATAATATATATGCATGAATAAACTTATTTGCCTTTGTAAAGGAATGCGAGAAAACAAGATTGCGGAATCAATTCGTCAAGGCTCTACTACTCTAAAGTTAGTTCAAGAACAAACCGGAGCTGCAACAAATTGCGGAAAATGCATTCCTACCATAGAAGCCATTCTTAACGACAGGACAAAAAAATAGCAGCCCTATACAATAGAGCTGCTATATATGATAAGAGTTACTTATTTTAGTTTGACAAGAAAGCTAATAAAATACCAGCTGCAACAGCCGACCCAATAACTCCAGAAACATTTGGTGCCATAGCATGCATCAATAAGTGATTTGTTGGATCATTTTTCAATCCTTCATGCTGCACCACACGTGCCGAATCGGGCACTGCCGATACTCCAGCCGCTCCTATTAAAGGATTAATCTTCTTTTCACCTTTTAGGAATAGATTCATAAAACGAGCAAAAAACAAACCTCCAGCAGTTGCTACCATAAAAGATACAGCTCCAAGACCAAATATTTTTAACGAATCGGTAGTTAAGAAATAATCAGCTTGCGTAGATGCACCCACAGTAACACCTAATAAAATAGTTACAATATTAATCATTGCGTTACGTGCCGTATCTGCCAAACGTTCCGTCACACCAGATTCTTTCAACAAGTTTCCGAAAAATAACATTCCTAATAAAGGTAATGCAGATGGAGATATAAATGTTGTTAACAGCAATGCAATGATAGGAAATAATATTTTCTCAGTCTTCGATACTGCTCTAGGCGGTTTCATTTTAATCAATCTCTCATGCTTAGGAATAATCAATCGCATAATAGGAGGTTGAATAACCGGTACCAATGCCATATAAGAATATGCCGCAATAGCAATTGCACCCATCAAATGTGGTGCTAATTTAGAAGACAGGAATATCGCAGTAGGACCATCTGCCCCACCAATTATACCAATCGCTCCAGCTTCTTCAGGTCCAAAACCTAAAAAGACAGCTCCCAAAAATGTAGCAAAAATACCAACTTGTGCAGCAGCTCCAAGAATCATTAATTTCGGATTAGAAATTAATGATGAAAAGTCAGTCATTGCACCAATACCCAAAAATATTAATGGTGGATATACTCCTTTTTCAACACCTGCATATAAATAATTAAGAACAGATCCCTTTTCATAGATCCCGATTAAGTTACCTTCTACAAAAGGCACATTCCCAATTAAAATCCCTGTTCCAATCGGAACAAGCAATAAGGGTTCGTAATCATATCTAATGGCAAGAAAAATAAAGAACAGACCAATGCCAATCATTATTACATTGGTAATATGAAGGTTATGAAATCCCGTTTTTTCCCAAAATTGCGTTAAACCGTCAAAAGGGGTTAACGTATTTGCCGCATCATTAGCTACTTGGCCAAAAGCTTCAAAACCGACTCCTATAAATTGAAGACTAAAAAGCATGGATAAAACGCCAAAAAGCGTTACAAATCTTTTCATCTAATTAAATTTATTATCAATGGTAAGATGGATTAAGTCATTTATAGAGAGATCATCTTGAGTCCTAAAAATGACTATTAAATCTATTCCATTTCAATTAATACATCGTTTTGAAGAACCGCATCACCAACTGCTATTTTAACCGAAGCAACAGTACCATCTTTTTCAGCAAGTACATTATTCTCCATCTTCATGGCCTCCATAATTAAAAGGACATCACCTTTTTTCACGGCATCACCTTCTTTAACAAACACCTTAAATATATTACCCGGTAGTGGAGCCAAAACTTTACTTGCACCAGCACCAGCCTTTTTAGTGATAAATCCTTCACCTGGTTTGCGCTGAACTTCCTTACGTACTAAACGTGGAGTTTTGGCCTTTTTAACCTCTTGATGAATTTCCACCTCATAAGGTGTACCATTCACTTCAAGTTTTGCCATGCTATCCTCAATATCCTTAAGGTGAACCTGGTATTTATTACCTCTTATTGTAAATTGAAATTTTTTCATCCTATCTAGGGAAATTTACATTATTAAAACCATAAACTTTTGAACTCCATGGAGAGTAACGTCTTTTCACTTCTTTAATAGTGATAACATTACTTTCTTCATCATGCATTTCATTAAAATACATATAAAGTGCCATGGCAATTGCAGCATTCGTTTCTCCCGGAATGACAATATCCGAATCCTTTATTTGTCCTTTTTCCACTCCTTTTTTCTTACGCAATACCCTTTTGGTATCCCAATTAAGAATTTTTGGAAGCGTTAAAAATACTCCAATAAGAAAAACCAACGCAACAAAAACAATAAACCATCCTAATATTGTAATGGTCCATGTCATTGAATCAACGATTAATAAACTCATAAACTATCGGTTTAAAGTGGAATATTTGAATGCTTCTTAGGAGGATTTGAAACCTTTTTGGTTTGCAAATTCTGGAATGCTCTAATCACACGGAAACGCGTATTTCTTGGTTCAATAACATCATCGATATATCCATATGATGCTGCCTGATAAGGATTAGCAAAAGCTTCTTCATACTCATCAGTTTTCTTCTGAGCATAAGCTTCTTTTTCCTCTTCTGATTCCAATTTAGAAATTGCTCTTCCTTCAAGAACTTCAATAGCGCCCTTAGCACCCATTACAGCAATTTCTGCCATAGGCCATGCATAGTTAAAATCTCCCCTTAACTGCTTACATGACATTACATCATGAGCTCCACCATATGATTTACGAATAGTAACAGTCACTTTTGGAACTGTAGCTTCTCCATATGCGAACATCAACTTAGCACCATGAGTAATAATACCTGCATATTCTTGTCCTGATCCAGGTAAGAATCCAGGAACATCAACTAAAGTTAAAATAGGAATATTAAAAGCATCACACATACGTACAAAGCGAGCAGCTTTACGTGAAGCATCACAATCTAAAACTCCAGCAAGGAAATTAGGCTGATTAGCAACAACTCCTACTGACTGTCCATCCATACGACAAAATCCAGTAATTATATTCTTGGCGTAATTACGATGTACTTCTAAAAACTCACCGTCATCCGCAACCGAGAAGATAACCTCTTTCATATCATATGGTAGGTTTGGATTATCCGGCACAATCACATTCAATTGATCATCCAGTCGATCTATTGGATCATGACATTCAATTGCCGGAGCCTCTTCCATATTATTTTGAGGAAGGTACGAAACCAACTTTCTAATTAACAACAAACCCTCTTCCTCATTTTCAACTTTGAAATGAGAAACTCCAGATTTTGAAGCATGCACATCTGCTCCACCCAGATCGGCAACAGTGATATCTTCACCTGTAACCGTTTTCACCACCTTAGGTCCTGTAACGAACATATAAGAGGTATCTTCTGTCATCATAACAAAGTCAGTTAATGCTGGAGAATAAACAGCACCACCTGCACAAGGACCAAAAATAGCTGATATTTGTGGAACAACTCCTGAAGCCAGAATATTGCGTTCGAATATCTCAGCATAACCGGCCAATGAAGTAACTCCCTCCTGAATACGAGCACCACCAGAATCATTAATTCCAATAATCGGTGCACCAACTTTCATGGCCATATCCATAACTTTACAGATTTTCTGTGCCATAGTTTCCGATAGAGATCCTCCAAAAACTGTAAAATCTTGTGCATATACATATACAACACGACCATCGACAGTTCCATGGCCCGTTATTACACCGTCACCAAGAAACTTATTTTTCTCTAAACCAAAATTGGTACAACGGTGTGTTACAAACATATCTAATTCTTCGAACGATCCTTCATCCAAAAGCATTTCAATACGTTCTCTGGCAGTCATTTTACCTTGCGAATGTTGCTTTTCAATTCTCTTCTCCCCACCTCCCAATTTAGCTTGGTTGCGTAGGTCAATTAACTTGTTAACTTTATCTTGAGTTGACATATATAGATGAATAAGTAGTCAGATATAAATTAATAATTAGGATCCTCACATAACTCGGTCAAAACACCAAATGTCGACTTTGGATGAAGGAAACCAATATTCAAACCTTCCGCACCTTTACGTGGTGTTTTATCGATTACTCTAACTCCTTTTTCTTCTGCAAAACTTAATTTCTCAGCCAGGTTTTCAACTGCAAAAGCCAAGTGATGAATACCTTCACCCTTTTTCTCAAGAAATTTACCAATTGGTCCTTCTGCATCCGTAGATTCTAACAACTCAATCTTCGTTTGACCAACCTTAAAAAATGCAGTCTTTACCTTTTGATCCTTAACTTCTTCAACTGCATAGCATTCCAATCCAAATACATTCTCATAAAAAGGAATAGCTTCTTTTAAGTCCTTAACAGCAATACCAATGTGCTCAATATGCGTAGGTTTCATATGTAATAATTTATTGTTTAATTAAAATAGAGACAGCAAAAATATAAACTAATCATTCCAATTCCTCATTTTTAGTATTAAAAAAAGATTGTTTTACAACACATTCTTAACGAATTTTAACGTTATAAATCAAGCAATTAAATACTTTTCCAGACAAAGCATTTAAACTTAACTCCTTGTTATATTAGCATTTAATTTTGGTAATTAAATACTAAAATATTAGTCCACCATTTACAATTTATCATTTTTAGCAGATAAATTTGAAAGTATATTTATGATTTTCATGTCAATTACAACACATAAACTGCAATTCACTTATATTTTTCTTGTGTACATGAGCTTTATCATGTGTACTAGTAACATATCGCAGCTAATAGTAAGAAATCTTAAAGAAGATGTCAAGACTAAGTAGAATTGTTAACACAATGCAATACCAATAAATGTTTAATCAGACGATTTACAATCCTAATGACCATTATTTGAATTAGCTTTATATCCATCGAAACAATAGAAAAATTTATAATGGAAGTGTATTAAATCCCAAAAACCCCATATTCTAATGAATAAGGGGTTTTGATTTGATGCGTTTACAGCGCTAAATTTTAAGCAAAAAAAAAGAGTAAGCGAAAACA
>CANNEA010000006.1 GCA_947503525.1 uncultured Carboxylicivirga sp.
CAAGGGTACCCTTGGGGACTAACGTGAATGTTATTATATTAGTCCAATAATCTGTAACGGTTATTTAGGACTAGTCAAAAAGAGAATAGACGCTTTGATATTAGGTCAAATACTTATTAATCTTCGCTCATGCCGCGAGGTTTTTCATTTCTTGTCTTAACACAAGAACGGTAGCAAAGAAAGCCGATAGCTATCGAGTCAAGGCTACGGTTGAAATTACCACAGATATCTGCATCTATTTCACCTGAGACCGATGTTCATAATGTCAATTGCTGACACATCAATGAGCATATGCTTCAATGGATTAATCTAACTTCAATACAGCTAAGAAGGCTTTTTGTGGTACTTCCACATTACCAACCTGCTTCATACGTTTCTTACCTTTTTTCTGCTTTTCCAGTAGCTTACGTTTACGCGAGATATCACCACCATAACATTTGGCAGTTACATCCTTACGAACGGCCTTAACGGTTTCGCGAGCAATAATTTTAGCCCCAACCGCAGCCTGAATAGCAATATCAAATTGCTGGCGAGGGATCAATTCTTTCAGCTTCTCGCACATACGGCGTCCAAATACCTGCGCATTATCAAAGTGAATCAATGAGGATAAGGCATCAACAGGTTCACTGTTTAATAATATATCTAAGCGAACTAATTTGGCTGCTCTAAACTCAATAGGGTGATAATCGAATGAGGCATATCCTTTGGATATACTCTTAAGTTTATCATAGAAATCAAATACAATTTCAGCCAATGGCAATTCAAATTCCAGATCAACACGATCAGAAGTTAAATAATGCTGTTTCATTAAAACACCGCGTTTACCAAGGCAAAGGGTCATAATCTGACCAATAAATTCCGACTTGGTGATAACTGATGCTCTGATATAAGGCTCTTCGACAACTTCCAGAATAGTTGGTTCCGGTAACTCCGAAGGAGTGTGCACATCTATGGTTTCACCTTTTTTGGTCTGGGCAATATATGGTACGTTAGGTACTGTTGTTATCACAGCCATGTCGAACTCACGATCCAAACGTTCCTGGATGATTTCCATATGTAATAAACCAAGGAATCCGCATCGGAAACCAAATCCTAAAGCTGCTGATGATTCCGGCTCATAGGTTAGCGAGGCATCATTTAATTGCAGCTTTTCCATTGCCGCTCTTAAATCTTCATAATCTTCGGCATCGATCGGATAAACTCCGGCGAATACCATGGGTTTTACTTCCTCAAATCCACCGATGGCTTCAGGACAACCATTCTTAACATGCGTAATGGTATCTCCAACCTTAACCTCTTTACTGGTTTTAATTCCTGAGATGATATAACCTACATCACCTGTTTTTAATTCTTTACGCGACTCCATATCCAGACGAAGTACTCCTACTTCATCGGCATAGTATTCTTTTTTAGTATTAAAGAATTTAACTAAGTCGCCTTTCTTAACGCTTCCGTTTACTACCTTGAAATAAGCAATAATACCACGGAATGAATTAAATACTGAATCGAAAATTAAGCCCTGAAAAGGCGCTTCTGGATCTCCTTCGGGTGCAGGAACACGATCTGTTATGGCGTGAAGTATATCATGAACACCTTCACCCGTTTTACCACTGGCTCGTACAATTTCTTCACGATCGCAGCCAATTAGATCAATAATCTGATCTTCCACCTCTTCGGGCATGGCATTGGGTAAGTCCATCTTATTTAAGATTGGAATAATGGTCAAGTCATTTTCGATGGCCTGATATAGGTTCGAAATGGTTTGCGCCTGTATGCCCTGAGTGGCATCAACAATTAAAAGTGCTCCTTCACAAGCTGCAATAGAACGTGATACTTCGTACGAAAAATCAACGTGTCCAGGGGTGTCGATGAGGTTAAGAACGTATTTTTCATTATTTAGCTCATAATCCATTTGAATGGCATGACTCTTAATGGTAATTCCTCGTTCGCGTTCCAGGTCCATATCATCAAGCACCTGAGCTTGGGCATCTTTTCCTGATACAGTATCCGTGTACTCCAATAATCTATCGGCCAGGGTACTTTTACCATGATCGATGTGAGCTATAATGCAAAAATTACGTATATTCTTCATCTACCTATTATTCAATTCGTTCCACCTCAAATCGTTCAACTTCACTTTTCAAGTCTGCAAAGATACTCATTTCCTTTAAAACTAAATACAGAGATGTAAATACCCGAAAGAAAATACTTAAGGAGCGGCTCTTTATTTACAAGACTTAGATAAAGAGCCGCTTCATACCCTTTAGATATATATATTCTACTAAGTTTAAAGGAGGGAGTTATGGTGCACCTTCCTTATTCCCCCACCGCCTATGGCCCTTCCACACGGGGAAGAAATGGGTAGGAAATTTATTCTCCCCACGGGGAGATACCCGAAGGGAGAGGGGGAGATCGGTTTAAATACCTTTACTTTATCAATCGTTTAATTCTATTTATTGCATTAACCTTATTCTTTTGCCAATAGCTATAGTGCAGGGGGAAAGTTTTAACACCGGTTCTACCCAGTGTTTTATAGCGTTCAAAAGTAAAGGCCTCTTTAAACATTCCCGGGTAACCAATTAAGTCGATAAAATAATTGTTGTTATTGTGGCTTATCAGAATATCCAATAAGCTACCTGCCAAAGGATAAGCCGTTTTTATGCTGTCAAACTTTAATTTATTCAGTTCCTTAAGCACTTCTGTCTGAAACTCATCTGCCTCAATTTCTTCTTTTGGGGCATGTGTAAAGTCATCAATAAAGCGAAGGTATTTGTATAAAAGACTGTCCTTTTTTAATACCGAGACTTCAAGCGATTTTATAATTATCTGATAGGACTTTGCACGGGTTATCCCTACATTAAACACCTCGGGTTTATTTAAATGGATAAAAGCCGAGGGATGAGTATTGGGGCATACGCCAAAGGATAGTATTATAAAGTCCCGTTCCGAACCCTGAAAATGATAAGGTGTACCACATAATATATCGAATTGCTTCAGCTCCTTCAAATCGTATTTCTCACGAAGCAATTTGTTGATAAAATTAACCTGAGAGCTAAAGGGAGAAACTATGCCAATGGAAGGTGGAGTGTCGTCCTCCTTGTGCTTTGCGATGAGTTTATTTAATTGCTTAATAACTTCATTGGCTTCAATGGCGTTAATGCCTTTCCCATCGCGTTGGCCATCGACATCAAATACTTCAATCTGCTTATGGGTGGTATGTTTGGGCGTAGACTTCAATACCTTTAACTGACCTTCGTAGAACTGCTCGTTACTAAACTCAATTAAAGAAGGTGTAGAACGAAAATGTTCGCGAAGGAAAGTAACCTGTTCCTGACTTTGAACATTGGATAGGTACACATCCAGAATACTGCGATTGCGGTAATCAAACATTCTATTTTCCGGCAGTTGATGGCTCATGCGGAAGTTGGCCTGCTGCTGCCTCGAAACAAAAGAATAGTGTCGCAGTTGATTGGGATCACCCACTACTACTGCTCGTTTAGCCCGATAAATAGCTGGCAATGCCGAGGCGATATCGCACTGTGTAGCCTCATCGATGATAACCAGGTCAAACATTTCCTTTTGAAGTGGCAGTACATCATTTAAATCGGATAAGTTAGCCAGCCAGATGGGGAATACCTTTAGTACATTTTCATGATTGACATAGTCCATCAATCGCTTATACTCCGAAAAAGAACTGGCCACTAAGGCATCATAAAACCATGCTATATCCTGACGATAGTTCTTGATGTTCTCCTTTATATTGTTTCTTACCTTCAGTTTTGAATATAAATTGACTTCTTTATCCAGCTTGGATAATACCACCTGCAAGCGATTAAAGATCTCCCAGATTTTTTCACCATCATAAGCAATACTTGATAGGTAGAACTTACGCCATTTATCCAGTAATCCCAGATTATCTGAAAATGACAGATCGGAAAGTTTCATTTCACCTTCGACGTATTCATCAAAGCGCTTTTCAAGTTCCAGTAACTCCCGATTAAATCGATCAACAGTGGTTTTGTTAATGCTGTTATAGCCTGAAGATGAAATGCCGCTGAGGTAGTTGCGTATTTTAGTGGTTAAGCTGAATTTATATCTTGCTCCACTGGTATGAATAAGGTAATCTTTTAACCTAAAATGCGAGTTTAACATCGATCGAAGGACTTCAACCGCCTGTTTGGTTTTTGATACAATTAAAACCGATTGATTGTTAACCACAGCGTCAGCCACAATGGAGGTAATGGTATAGGACTTGCCGGTTCCGGGAGGGCCAATGATAACAGAGTTGTTGTAATAGTAGGCATTCTGAAGCGCCTTATATTGCTCAGTGTTTAGTCGTGATTTATAATAACTGAAGTCAAAATGCCTGCTATGCGCTTTATCTGAAAGTAATTCGCGAAGCGAGGCATTAAATTCCCCTTCCTCACTTAATGCATTGAGGTCGTTAAGTACCCGTAATGACGATTCAGCCTTTTCAACAAGCACCGTGCCCGCGGCAGGGATGATTTTAAATTGATCACTGTCGTAGGCGGTGTCGCTAAGGTGTTTCCTTATTTTAGCCACCGACCACAGTTTAGGATACATCAGTAACTCATCGCAGTGTATGTTGCTGAAATATTTATCAAACAAGGACTTCAGGCCAATTAAATCCGTATTGTATTGCTTAAGTTTATCCGATAATTCACCTAAAAATAAATCTTTACTCAGGCTCGGGTCTTTAAGTTCAAGTTTGGAGAGTATAGATTGATTTATAATAAAAGATTCGGCCTCAGTCTCCAAGTAGCTGATGCCTTCATTGTTTTTTATATTGGCCGGGTAGAGCAGTAGGGGTGCACAGATGCGTTTGTCTTTAATCAGTGGATTCTCACTCTGGCCCAATATAAAGAAACAGCCATAAAAGAGTTTTTTCTCCAGCTGGTAAAGCTGCATTTCCTTTTCAAGGTCGGCCACTTTTTTATTGTTGTAGGGTATTAATGGCAAATCATCCCTCACCAGTTCTTCATTACCACTCACAAACCATTTATAAGGGTATTTCGTAGCTAAAATGTTTTCTACCACAAACTCCTTATTATCCTGTTTGTAGCAGTCGCGAAAGTATGAGTAAAAGTTTTGAGCTTTAATAGAATTTAGTGCAGAAGGGTGGTTATGCATATTTATTTTTCTTGTGCTTGATGGCTCAAAGTTAATAAAAGTTGGCAGGGAGTATGTTTGATAATTGGGGTAGTTGTAATCTATATTTATAAATCACTTCGTATAATAATTTTTCTAGTGACAAACAATAATTGTATTCTTAAAAACGTGATGCAATTACTCACTAACTTGGATATTTCTCAAAATAAGGTGCTTTTTTGATCTCCTATTTTAGTTAATAACTGAACTACAGAATCTAAATTAGCTCTATTTGTTTCTCGACTCTTTCTTAGGGGGTGAGCACCTTTGGTAAGTAAGTGTTGATTTCCAGAAGCTTCCTCAGGCATCCCTTCATAGACTGGTGCAAATAAGGGTTTATTCATTTCTAAGGTCTTATATCCGGCATCTATGCTACCGCCCTTAATTTTAGCTTCAATAAGAAACATAACATCGCTAAGAGCAATAATAGTAGCATTCCTTTGCATTGCTCTATTTATAGACCATATTGCATTTGGCATATATTCACTTACTACTAATGTGCGATTCCAATCCCAGATATCTTTAAGGTGTCTCTTAATATTAAAGTGTTCTATCCCTTCAGGTAAAACTATAATGGTTTCTCCACCATCTTTTAACGCCCAATAATGTGTTTCTTGGTCAATTCCTGAAGCGTAACCAGAAACGACTACAATATCTCTGTCAGAAACTTGTTGAGCAATATCTTTAGCAACATCAATGCCTTTAGCACTTGCTTTACGGCTACCACAAAAACCAACTTTCCTTTTTTTTAACAAATCTATATTGCCTAAACAAGATATGATTGGAGGGCAATTATTACCCAAATCTTTTAGTGCATTAGGAAAGTTGGGGTGAAATCGATTAAGAAAAAATGGCTTTGGGTTATCAAGTTTTAGATTTAACATAGGATTTAATGAAAGAACGGTTTTAAGTTCCTCTTCTTTCAAAACATGTTTAAGACAGCTTTCTATTGTTTCATTATCAATTACATCATTTGAAAGTAATTTTTCAATGTTTTGTAAAGTTTTATTAGCCTTTACACGCCCAACACCTTTTAATGTTAAAATGTTATATATTAATCTAAAACTTTTCATAATTATGAATTGTCAGAATCCTTTCTTGCTTTGACTATTGTTAAACCATATACCTTTTTTATTCCTGATTCTTTCAATTTCATTGCAACATACTGTAAAGTTGTTCCAGATTGATATAAATCGTCGATTAATATAACACTTTTAGGATTGGATTCAAGATTTATTTCAATACCTGTTGTTTCTAACGCATCCCATCGTTCTAGAAATGATAATTCTTTCAATTGACTCTTCTCAGATGCCCAGTTAACACTGGACGAAATATCTGTCACTCCACACTTCAATGCAATTCTACCTGCAATTTTCATTGGCAGATTTACTTTGCCTAATTTGCTTGAAGGAATTGAGCACACATGTAAGCAGTCTTTGTAATGTGGAGTAGAATTAATAAAGTCAATAACCCTATCGGCTATTTTAATTCTGCTTTTTGAACAGCTGTGCCATTTAGCTTGGAATTCTAATTCTCCTAAAGCAGTTCTTTCTCCTTCAGAATTAAAATGTTCAGACAGAGCAACTGATATATCGAGATTATCTCTTAGAAATACGATTTCGTTATATTTTTCTTTGAATTTAAGCATTTCATCATACTCCAACCTTTCTTTCATTGGATACCAGAAACCATATTTTGTCCGTATTAAAGAGAAACCTGTTTCCTTTTTCAATATCTTTCCAATAGACTCCTCAAAGGGAACATTTAATACCCATTTTATATCCTTAAATGTTTTCTTTTTTAGTGCATTCTTATGGCATGAATTAAAGCAAATTCTTTTTGCTATATCAAGGTTATGACTTTCAATTACCTTATCGTAGGTAATTTTTGTTGAAGGGTTAATTATTTCTTCAAAACTAAATAGCATGATTGTTCATTGTAAGGTTAATGGCATTAATTCTTTGGAGCTCTTTCTTTACCACACAACCAGAATTAGTATTAGAGGTTGCGTGGTGTTATCCAATTAACAGTTTCGCAGATTGAATGGGATACATTTCTTGATATTTTCCATTTCAACTGCTATTACTTATGAGAAATATTGTGAGGTGCACTTCTATTGGCTTCGTCAACTAAATTTTTAGTCTTTGACAACAGTTTAATATCTTGTTTATCGGATTTATCAAAATCTGCACGATCTATTACACCTATGCATTCTTTAAAGGCTTTTAAAGCAGTATTCTCATCATTTAACAGATCTAGTAAAACCTGACAATACTTATCCATTTTCTTGGAGTTAAATTCTGGAAGTTCGTTAGCTTGATTAAGCATTCTAAACAACATAAGAATATGAAAACGAACCTTTTTATAGGAAGAATCTATTTCTCGACGTCTAAAAAATGTCTCCAACTTAAAGTAACCGAATGCACTTGTATAATAAGGGGAATAAACATGGTCAGGTGTGAATATTTGAGCTTTACCTTCATTAAGTTTATTTACTATTGTTCCAAAGAAACTTGTAACGGTATGAGGGGTATTTAAAAACATAGCAGAGAAAGACTTTATCTGGTATGGCACTGTTATGATTCTTGTTTTTAAAACTGAACTATCTGAATTGTATTGCTTGGAACGTCTTTCATAATATAGTTTTGAGTCCCCACTATAAGAATTATAATATTGCTCAAGACTTCTTTGAAATCCAGTGAGAGAGGCTAGTTGTTCCTTCTTAATTGGAGTTT
Source organism: uncultured Carboxylicivirga sp. (assembly GCA_947503525.1). Taxonomy (GTDB): domain Bacteria; phylum Bacteroidota; class Bacteroidia; order Bacteroidales; family Marinilabiliaceae; genus Carboxylicivirga. Next base: position 7,905 of record CANNEA010000006.1, read on the forward strand.
GATTATTTGTAGCTAATGTAATTCTATTTTTTATTTCATCATCATCTGTTGCAATTATCTTAATAGGGACATTTACATTGTTTATAAACTCACTATTTCTATTGTTAAATAAAACATTGCTCGTTTGACAGCCATTTACAATCTGGTAATCCTTGATTGTAAATCTATCACCAGTTGGTGAAATTGCACTGGCTACAATTGTGACCCCGTTATTTAAAACACTAAAAAGGTCAGAATCGGGATTGTTCAGTGTTTTTTCAATTCCACTATTTACATCGTTATTATTTCCCTGGAAATCTCTTACATTGTCTTCAAAAACATTAACAAGGTTATCATCTTCGTCAGAAAGTATTTTCTTAAATTCTTCAAATGGTAATAATCCAATATATGCTTCTGAAATTCCGTTAATTGACGGAAGAGTTACTCTATTACTAAAACTAATTGTAGTCGAAATTGCTTCCTTAGTTTTTCTGTATGATGCAGCAATTTCTTTTGCTCCTAATGGGTGAAACAAAACTTTCTCGAATAAGCTTGCTTGTTCTAAATCAATCACTCCTTGATTAATTACAGCCTGTAAATTCTGGTCACCAATCCATTTTCCTGTGGTGCAATAAAATAATTTAATCGTTGGATTATCTTTAAAATGAGGTGCTTTAGCATATAAGTAATCAGAGATTTCTGCAAATCTCTCAATATCTTCATTGCGAACCAAAGATGGTGATTCCGTAAAGAAATCCTTTACACCAAAAATAAATGTATTTAAGTCTCCACTATTAAAATTAGAAGATGTCTTAGCCTGAATAAAAGTATATGTTACTTCAAGTGAATTATTACGGTCTAATAAATCGTCTATCTCCTCTTTATTTTCAATAAGCTGTCCATTTACAATAATCGCAATCCCATCAATACCTGTATCCCCTCCATCTCCAACAGTAACTGCACTTAATTCAAAAGTCTTGGAATACTCATTAGAAATAACACAATAGTTAACCAATTTTTCAAAATCTTTAGAGTCACCTTGGGAATTAAGTTCTTGATTTACTAGCATCTCTGCTATTAAACTTTTTGTTATTCTATCCATGTCATTTTTGTGTTTTCAATTTAGTTACTGCCACTCCTAGTTTATCCTTCAATAGTTAATACCCAAATTCCCCAATCGTAACACATTTTTCTTAAAGCCGTTAGTTGCTTGATTAAGCATTTCCTTTTCTTAATAGGGTATTGGTGCTCTAAAAAAAACTTAAACTTTTTTAAGTAGGTGTACTAGCTGGGCTTGGTTGTTTATAATATAATTAGGCCTCCCCAAAACCAATTGAGGAGGCCCTTGGATTAATCTTCATTACTTTCGTCACCACCACCTTTGCCTTTCAGGTCCACAATAATGCGGGCGGCGCGGTAGCTGTTGTACGCTTTAGGCTGCGTCAGTTCCATCATCAGCATCAGTTTATCAATACTGTTTTTAAGCAGGTCGTCAGCCTTTTTAAACTCAAGTTTCAGCTCGCGTGTAGCCTGTGAGCGGGTTATAATTTCGCCGCGCGGCGAACCCACCAGTGCTGCAAAGTCGTTAATATCACCTTCCAGCAGGTTTAAGCTTTCTTCGCTTACGCCATAGTCGGCCAGTTCAGCCACTATGCCTCGGGCAATCTGCAGAATATTACGGCAGGCTGCCAGTAGCTCTTCATCGGTCATGCCCCTTAAGCTGCTGGGGCTTACCTTAACCTTCACCTCCAGATCGGGCTTCTGCTGGGTATGCGCATACGCGTACACCACTGCAGCTACTTGAATACTTGCTTGAATCATCTCAGCTTCTTCTTTCATTTTTAATTGACTCGAAGAAGCAGAATAGCCTTGTTGAACCTGATAGATTTCATGGATCAACTTTACAATGGAGTCAAATTGCCCCATCGCTTCCGCCAGTGCGGGAATCGTGTTCAGATCATCCTTAAATAAGCCAAACACATGGTTAACGGCTACATACATAGCCAACTTATTACGCTGTTTTGCAGTCATAATATTATTAGCTTAGTTTATTCATATGGGCCTCCTAATCTGGAGAGACCCTGTCATAGGTTAATTGCATAAATGCGTATTCGTAACACCTTTTTAGTATGCTATTTTCGGTTTTGTTGATAAACTGCTGTTTTTTATCCACTAAGATGGATTTACTGTTGATTAATGAATTGTCCCACTAAAGTCCTACTGGCAGAACGCCAGGGTTTTATGTTGGCAGCATCAATTTGGGTACTGACAGATACGGTTTGGAAGCCGACAGATACGAAAGGGAAAGTGGAAGATGCAATTTGGAGAGGAGAAGACATCATTTGGAAGCCGACAGCATCGATTTGGGCACTGACAGATACGATTTGGAAAGCGACAGACTTCTTTTGGACACTGACAGATTCGGTTTGTAAGGTGGAAGATGCAATTTGGACACCGAAAGCATCGATTTGGAAGGTGACAGATGTAATTTGGAGAGAGGAAGACACCATTTGGAAGCTGACAGATAGAGTTTGGTAAGGGGACAATATCAATAATGTGAAAGCCTTTTATACATGGAATATTGTAAATCATTTCCACTACAGTCAGCAATAATAAAATACGCTAACACAGTCTCCCCTTTAGGGGAGATCTCGAGAGGGGTGAAAATAAATAGCAGCAAAAACAAAACACAGAGTTGCAGAGGCACAGAGTTTCTTAAGGATAATCTTCAAGCGAAGTAGGAATAAGTAATCACAAGCTATTTGCAATGCTGATTAAAGTATATCAGGAAAAATACCCCCTCAGACTACGCCAGCTCCCCGGGGGATAATATTATGCAGTACAATAGAAAGCTAACTTCCCTTGAGTGCAAGGATAAGATGATTCGATTCTGCCACATAAAAAAAGAGGAACCCGTTTGGATTCCTCTTTTTGATATATGGTAAAATGATTCTTACATCATTCCTGGCATACCGCCACCCATACCACCACCCATAGGAGGCATAGCTGGAGCAGCTTCTTCTTTTTCTTCAACTAATACACACTCTGTGGTTAAGAACATACCTGCGATAGAAGCAGCGTTCTCAAGAGCGATACGTGTTACTTTAGCAGGATCGATTACACCGCTTTCCAATAGGTTTTCGTAACGGTCGAAACGAGCGTTATATCCAAAGTCAGCTGAACCTTCAGCTACTTTTTGAACTACTACAGCACCTTCTTTACCGGCGTTAAATACGATCTGACGCAATGGCTCTTCAACAGCACGTTTTACAATTTCGATACCTGTAGTTTCGTCTTCAGTCTCACCAGTTAAACCTTCAAGGGCTTTAATGGAACGAATGAAAGCAACACCACCTCCAGGAACGATTCCTTCTTCAACAGCAGCACGAGTTGCACTCAATGCATCATCAACACGGTCTTTCTTCTCTTTCATCTCCATTTCAGAGGCAGCACCGATATAAAGTACAGCAACACCACCAGCTAATTTAGCCAAGCGCTCCTGTAGTTTCTCACGGTCATAGTCAGATGTTGTGTTAGCAATCTGAGCTTTGATTTGGTTCACACGAGCTTCGATGGCTTCTTTTGAACCGGCACCGTTAACAACAGTAGTGTTTTCTTTGTCAATAGTCATTTTTTCAGCCTGACCAAGCATTTCTAATGTTACACCTTCAAGTGTTAAACCAGTTTCTTCTGAAATTACAGAACCACCAGTTAAAACAGCTAAATCTTGCAACATTTCTTTACGACGATCGCCAAAACCAGGAGCTTTAACAGCAGCTACTTTCAAACGACCTTGTAAACGGTTAACCACTAGTGCAGCTAAAGCTTCACCGTCAACATCTTCAGCAATAATTACTAATGCACGACCTGCTTGAGAAGTAGCTTCTAATACAGGAAGAAGATCTTTCATTGTAGAAATCTTCTTGTCGTGGATAAGAATATATGGATTTTCCATATCGGCTTCCATTTTCTCAGTGTCAGTCACGAAATATGGAGAAATATATCCACGGTCGAATTGCATACCTTCTACTACTTCAACAGTAGTGTCCGTTCCTTTAGCTTCTTCAACAGTGATTACACCTTCTTTACTTACCTTTTCCATTGCTTCAGCAATCAACTTACCAATCTCGTTGTCGTTGTTGGCTGAGATAGTAGCAACCTGCTCGATTTTTTCGCTATGCTCACCAACTTCCTGGCTTTGCTCATCGATGCTTGCAACAATAGCTTTAACTGCTTTGTCGATACCGCGCTTTAATTCCATTGGATTAGCTCCGGCAGTAACGTTTTTCAAACCAACGTTAATAATTGACTGAGCCAATACAGTAGCAGTAGTAGTTCCATCACCAGCGTCATCACCAGTTTTTGAAGCAACTTCTTTTACCATTTGAGCACCCATATTTGCATAAGGATCAGCTAACTCAACTTCTTTAGCAACAGAAACACCATCTTTAGTGATTGACGGTGCACCGAATTTCTTGTCGATGATCACGTTGCGACCTTTTGGTCCTAATGTTACTTTTACTGCATTTGCTAACTCGTCAACACCTTGCTTAAGCAGGTCACGAGCTTCGATATCGAATTTTATTTCTTTAGCCATTTTATAACTATTTAAAATCTTTGATTACTAATTAAAGGATATACAACACATCAGTCTGAGACATCAACAAGAAATCTTGTCCGTCGATGTTTAATTCTGTACCACCATACTTTCCGTACAATACAACATCACCGGCTTTTATTTCCATAGCTTCGTCTTGCTTGGCAGCACCTACCAATACAACTTGTCCTTGTAAAGGCTTTTCTTTTGCCGAATCAGGGATGATGATTCCACTTGCTGTTTCTTTTTCAGCTTCTTGTGGCTTAACCAAAATTTTACCGGCTAGTACCTTACCTTTTAAATCTGACATATCAATTAATTTTTAAGTTTAAACATATTAAATACTGATGGCTTTTTCTCACAAAGTATGCCAAAGCAATTTATGATGTGTTTTTCTCAAATTCACTGACTTTTTTGCAGTCATATGACAAAAAAGGCCATTGCTACTGTCAGTTTTTGATAGTGATAAAAAGAAGACCTGACATAATGTGCATAAATAAGGATCGCATCTTTAAGAGCATTATGCCAATAAAGATGCGATCCTTAAAATTTTTTCATAAAAAAAGTGTCAAACCAAATCGGTCTGACACTTCTTTTATATCGTATGCTTCTAAAAACTATTGTCCGTCTTCAGTAGCCTGATCTTCTGCTTGATCTCCCTGCGCTGGTGTTGGGAAGGCAGGAACTTCTTGTTGCACTGGTAATGCGTTCACTTTCTCATCAATCTCCGCTCCAGCTGCTTGACCTTTTGGCAATACCATTACGGCTACAAAAGATAAAACTAACAATGTACCCGCAAGAGTCCATGTAGCTTTTTCAAGAAAATCTGTTGTTTTTCTAACACCCATTACCTGGTTAGAAGCCGAAAAGTTAGAAGCTAAACCTCCACCTTTAGAGTTTTGAACCAGTACTATAAGGATAAGAAGAACACTTACCAGAATAACCAGTATCGAAATAAACTGATACATATTTCTCTGTTTTATTTATTATTAATTAATTTTTCAAGCTCTTTAATTCGCTCGGCAAAGTAAACATTTTTTTCGGGATATTTCAAACGCAACTTTTCATAAATGCTAATGGCCTTATCGTGATGGTTTTGTTTGATGTAAATATTTGCCAGAGTTTCAGATAGTAGGTCATCAGCATCGTCAACACTTTTTTGATGTCGGTCATCATTATCATGCTTCAAACCGGTATCGTTGGTGGATCTAATGCGTGGGGTTTCAACGGTTAAAAAACTATCGATTAGTTGTTGCGATTTCTTTTTAACAGGTTGATCTACCTTCTCTTCTTCCTTCTTAACAGGTGCATGGCGAAGAACATTAAGCCATCCTGAGAACGAACGGTTGTCATCCTCTTCATGTTCAACGGCTTCTTTTAATTGATAGCCTGAATAATCAGAAGATTCGTACTCTAGAAAATCGGCACTTGGCAGCACAATTGAATTTTCTTCCTCCTGATGGCTCGCCGAAGCGTCTGAGAAATCAATTCTTTGACCTTCACCTGTTTCATACACATCATCGGCCTGAAAGTAATCGGCAAACGAACTTACATTAGTTGAAAGTTTAACCGAAGATTGCCGTTCTTTGTTTTGCTCAGTTTGATCTTCCTTAGTTGGGCTGGCTTTTTCAGCTGGCTTTACAATCTGTTTAGGAGCCTCTTGGTCTTCCTTCTTTTCTTCCTTTTCAACCGAAGACTTCTGATGTACTAATTCAAATAGTCGCTTTCGATCTGAAATAAAAGCAGCTGAAGTTTTAAGCTCACTATTAAACTTTACGTGATCAAGAATATGAAGATTTTTGACTAATAATACACGAGCCGTTTGAAACCATGGATATTCATCAATGATTTCATTGAGTGGATTAACCGTTTCTTCGTTAAGAAGATTGGGTTCAGATACATAGTCAAAAAACTGAGTTTTATTCATTTATTGGGATTGGAATTTATCTACCAGTCGGCAAAAGCTTTGTTAAAAATATTTTCAGTTATTTCCTCAACCATTTCTTTGGTTAAATCTGCTTCAACGGCATTAATGTTTTGAGAAGATTCAAAATCGCGAAAAGCAGAGAAGCTTGATTCCCAATTTTGTTTAGGGTCCTTATAATTTTTATACCTCACTTTCACATTCATTGTCAGTCGCGTTTCTGCCGATATCGCATCCGCCTGAATAGCCATTGGACGAATTGAATATCCTGTAATTTCGCCTGAGAAATCGATATCACCTGTATTGGTCGCCAATTTTAAGCGCGATTCGTTGGTAACACGGTCTTTTAATCCTTCAGTAAACTCCTGACTTAAAGTAGGATTAATTAATGGAGCCCGGTTATCGAAATATTGTACCGAATACGTATTAATATTTTCAGGAATGGAAGCTCCACTCATGGTAACATTAATTGAGCATGATACCAATACCGTAAAGGATATTGCAAATATGATAATAGTTTTAATGTAATTCATCTGCTATGTTGATTATGGCCTTTAGCCTTCGATTTTATATTCTTTAATTTTACGATATAAGGTGCGTTCAGAAATGCCTAGTTCCTGTGCTGCTTGTTTTCGTTTTCCATTGTATTTATCAAGCGCCTTTTTTATGAGCTCAATTTCTTTGTCGGCCAATGATAATGATTCTTCAACAAATTCTTCAGTGTCTTCAATGCTTGAATGATCATCCGCTGGAGTGAAGTTAGGCACTGATTGAACGGTGCTTTCAGGCACGAAGCCACCTTCATCATCCTGATATAATTTTTGGATGATTTGTGAGTGTTCTGCCTGCGCAACCACGGGTCCATCTTCCATCATTCCATGAACTAACTTTTTCAAATCGTTCATGTCTTTCTTCATATCGAACAATACTTTATACAATATTTCTCGTTCAGTATTAAAATCAGAGCCGCCTGGGGCATTTTTGGTATCTATAATGGCTGGCAAATTATCTCCCGAATGATAGGGCAAATAATGGGTCATTGTTTCAGCATCGATATCTCTTTTTTGCTCAATAACTGATATTTGCTCAGTTATATTTTTAAGTTGGCGAATATTACCCGGCCAACGATAGCCCGTTAATAGATCTTTGGCATCGTTGTTTAGTTTAATGGCGGGCATGCGGTAACGGTTGGCAAAATCACTCGAGAATTTACGAAACAACAAATAAATATCTTCCGATCGTTCACGCAATGGTGGAACATTTATAGGAACACTGTTCAAACGGTAAAATAAATCCTCACGAAATTTAGCTTCCTTAATTGCACTTTCCATATTAACATTGGTTGCTGCCACAACCCTTACGTCCGTTTTAAGAACCTTGGAAGAACCTACTTTCATAAATTCGCCGGTCTCCAATACTCTCAATAAGCGAACCTGTGTAGATAAAGGCAATTCACCAATTTCATCTAAAAATATAGTGCCTTTATCGGCTTCTTCAAAATAGCCTTTACGATCAGACAGGGCCCCGGTAAAGGCTCCTTTTTCATGACCGAATAATTCTGAATCAATTGTTCCTTCTGGTATGGCGCCACAGTTAACCGCTACATATGAACCATGTTTGCGTGAACTGGATTGATGTATAATCTGAGGGAAAGTTTCCTTACCCGTTCCACTTTCACCAGTAATTAATACAGATAAATCGGTTGAGGCCACCTGAACAGCAACATCGATGGCTCTGTTTAATCCAAATGAGTTTCCTATTATACCAAATCTTTGTTTGATTTGTTGAAGATCCATACCTACACTTGCTTTTGTATTGATGATTCGTTGACTGCTATTTTAGCAGTCGGACTGACAAAGTTACAATTATCCTACTTTTTTGCAGGAAAAGAATAAAACTATTTTTACAATAGTTCGTCGCTGAAAAATATCATTAAATTTACCTTAAATACTATTAAGGCAAAAAATGACGAATAATATTCTGGGATTAATCCCTGCACGATATGGCTCAACTCGCTTCCCGGGAAAGCCTTTGGCCGACATTGGTGGCAAAACAATGATTCAACGTGTTTATGAGCAAACCAAAAAAGAATTGAAATACGTTTATGTTGCTACTGATGATAGGCGCATTGAAGCCGCAGTGAAAGCCTTTGGAGGACAGGTGGTAATGACATCAGTAGATCACCAGAGCGGTACGGATCGTTGCGCCGAAGCCTTGGAGAAAGTCCAGAAACTTGAAAACAAGACCTTTCATGCCGTATTGAATATTCAAGGTGACGAACCTTTTATCAGTCCTGAACAAATTGCACTGGTAGCAGGCTGTTTTGAAAACGAAGAGACGCAGCTGGCAACACTTGTTAAGCCAATCAGTGTGTCGGAAGATTTATTCAATGCCAATAAACCTAAGGTGGTGGTTAGCGCCGATAAAATGGCCTTATATTTTAGTCGGTCTCCAATTCCTTATTTGCGATCAGAACCTGAAGATCAGTGGGTAAATAAACACAAATATTTTAATCACATTGGATTATATGGATACAGAACCGATGTGTTAAAAGAAATTACACAATTGCCATTGGCCCGGCTCGAATTGGCCGAGTCACTCGAGCAATTACGATGGTTAGAGAATGGGTACAAAATTAGGGTGGAAGAAACCAATCAACAAGCGATTGCTATTGACACGCCTGAGGACCTTGAGAAATTATTGAAATCCGGATTAATATCATAGCTTATGTGGACACCAAACCTGATTAAAAACGACCAATGGCTTCAGCCATACGCTTCAGAAATTATCAAGCAACATTCACGCTATAAGAATAAGTTGGATGAAATTGTTGAACTCCATGGTAGTTTGAGCAATTTTGCTTCCCGACATCAGGAATTGGGTCTTCATAAAACAAAAACGAATTGGATAATAAAGGAATGGGCACCAAATGCCAGTCACTTGTTTCTTATTGGTGAGTTCTCATCATGGGAAAAACAAGCGGATTTCAAATTTTATCGAAAAGATCATGGTATTTGGGAATTGGAAATCCCATTTGATACCCTTAAGCATGGAGATAAATTTAAACTTCATGTTGAATGGGAAGGGGGAGAAGGAGATCGGTTACCTTCTTTTGCCAATAGAGTGATTCAGGATGAGCAGACTAAAATATATAATGCTCAGGTTTGGGCACCCGAAGAGGATTTTAAATGGACTGATTCTGATTTTCGCCTGAATGAAAGCCGTTTTCATCCACTGATTTATGAGGCGCATGTAGGCATGGCTTCCGAAGAAGAAAAAGTAGCCTCTTTTACCGAATTTATGGAGAATATTCTTCCCCGGATTAAAGAGTTGGGATATAATACCATTCAGTTAATGGCTATTCAGGAGCATCCCTACTATGGAAGTTTTGGTTACCATGTTTCCAATTATTTTGCGGTGAGTTCGCGATTTGGTACTCCGGAAGAGCTAAAGATGTTAGTTAATAAGGCTCATGAAATGGGATTGGCCGTTATTATGGATATTGTACATTCTCATTCGGTTAAGAATGAATTGGAAGGCTTAAGCAATTTTGATGGAGACAGGACTCAATATTTTATGGAGGAGGATCATCCGGCCTGGGATTCCAGATGTTTCAATTATGCCAAAGATGAGGTGCTTCAATTTTTATTATCTAATTGTAGATATTGGTTAGAGGAATATCATTTTGATGGTTTTCGTTTTGATGGCGTAACCAGTATGATGTATTATGACCATGGATTAGAAAAGGATTTCACGGCTTATAAAGATTATTTTGATGGCGTTTGCAACGAGGATGCTAAATGTTACCTGACTCTGGCCAATAAGTTGATTCATGAAGTAAAGCCGGGAGCACTTTCAATTGCCGAAGAAATGAGTGGTTACCCTGGTTTGGCCGGTCGCATTGAGGATGGTGGAATTGGTTTTGATTACCGTTTGTCGATGGGAGTGCCCGACTTTTGGATAAAGATGATAAAAGAACAGCGGGATGAAGAGTGGAAGGTAGGATCCATCTTTCATGAATTAAGCCAACATCGTGCAGAGGAAAGAACCATCAATTATGCCGAATCGCACGATCAGGCATTGGTGGGCGATAAAACCATAATTTTCCGATTGGCAGATAAAGATATGTACGATCATATGTCGGTTAATTGGAGGCATTTGGTAATTGATCGGGCCGTGGCTTTGCACAAGATGATACGACTCATAACCTTGTCAACGGCATCGGGAGGCTACCTTAACTTTATCGGCAATGAATTTGGCCATCCCGAATGGATTGATTTTCCTCGTGTAGGCAACAATAATTCATATCAATATGCCAGAAGACAGTGGTCTTTGGTGGAAAATCCAACACTTCGCTTTCAGCAATTAAATGCTTTTGATATAAGCATGATTCAGCTATTCAGGACAGAAAACTTGTTGAATACCGAATTGTGGCATCGTTTTGATAACGATACCGATCAGGTATTGGCTTATTCCAGAGGTGATCATTTATTTGTTTTCAATTTCAATCCTGAGCAATCGTTCACTTCATACGGTATACCTGTTGACCCGGGTAAGTATCGCGTGCTGTTTTCATCGGATGATGAAAAGTACGGAGGTTTTAGTCGGGTTAATAAGGAGCATATCTATTATTCCCAATCGGTATCAAAAGACCAGCATCAATTACTTGTTTATCTACCTACCCGATCGGTAATTGTATTTAGAAAGCAAGCAATAAGGAGGGTTTATTAGAGAAATACTCATTGCATAAAACGAGAAGTAAACCAGGTCGTCATTAGGGGACAAGACAATAGGATAAAAATAAAGCCCTGTATTTCTACAGGGCTTTTATCTAGTAATTGATTTTTAAAATCTATAACCACCTCATTACACCAAAGTCTTGCTTGTGAGGCAGGTGTTTGTGATCAGGATACATGCGGACACCAAACTTAAATACACCGGGGAAATTAAGGGTGTGTTTCAGTTCGTAATGAACACGAGTGCCTTCTTCCTTAACCACAGTAAACTTTTCAGTTTTAGCTCTGGAAGATTTACCCTCGTCTGATCCTTCAGTGATGACCATTTCAAGTCCAACTTCTACTCCGGCCAATTGTTTAAGGTCAACCACTACTTTTATGCTGTATTCATCGCCAATACCAAGTTCCTGACGACCAATATCAGGCACCTCCATATCCACAACTTCAACATCGTTCCATCCTTGCATCACTTTACGTTTCCAGGTGGCAAGTTCACGAGCGATACTATAGTCGTTAGCTTTTAATTCTTTAAGACGTTTGCCTAAAGGACCATAAAAACGCTCGCGGTAATCATCCATCATACGCTTAGTGGTGTAATCCGGAGCAATTGTAGCGATTGAGTTTTTAACGTATTGTAGCCACTTCTTTGAAATACCTTCGCTGTCTCTGTCATAGTAATCAGGAATGATTTCATTTTCAAGCATACTATAGATAACAGCAGCATCCAATTCATCCTGATAATCCTGATTTTCGTAGGTGCGTTTATCAGTAATTGCCCACCCGGCATTTTCACGATAACCTTCGTACCACCATCCATCAAGAACACTGAAATTAAGCACACCATTCATTTCGGCTTTCTGACCAGATGTACCGGAAGCTTCCAACGGTCTGGTTGGGGTATTCATCCATACATCCACACCACTTACTAAACGCTTGGCCAAATCCATGTCGTAGTTTTCAAGGAAAACGATTTTTCCTATAAACTCAGGTCGACGTGATATTTCAACAATATGTTTGATTAAGGATTGACCACCACCATCGGCAGGATGCGCCTTACCAGCAAAAATAAACTGTACAGGTTTGTCCGGATTATTAACAATCTTAGCTAATCTTTCTGTATCGGTAAATAGAAGATGTGCTCTTTTATAAGTTGCAAATCGTCGTGCAAAACCAAAGGTCAATGCATTAGGATCGAGCTTTTCAAGAACTTCGTAAATGGTTGATGGATCTGCATGTATAGTGGACATGTTTTCGTATGTCCGGTCCTTGATGTAATCCATCAATTTAAGCTTGAGTCCTTTTCGGATATCCCAGATCTTAGAATCGGCAATGCTTTGGATGTGCTCCCAGTAACTTTTATTAGCTAAATCTGACATGAAGTCATCATCAAACTGGGTTTCATAGAATTTGCGCATATCTTTTGCAGTCCATGTTCCATAATGAACACCATTTGTAACATAACCAATGTGTAATTCTTCAGGATAAAATCCTTTCCACACATTCTGGAACATATCTTTCGATACCTCGCCATGTAGCCAACTTACACCATTCATGGCTTGTGAAGTTTTGGCAGCAAGGTTACTCATGCTGAACTTTTCGCCTTTGTCACCTGGGTTCTCACGACCAAGATCCATAAATTCGTCCCATGAAATATTTAGTTTTTCAGGAATGTGACGAAGATAGATTCTGAACATATCCTCATCGAATTTATCATGACCGGCAGGCACGGGAGTGTGAGTTGTAAATAAAGAAGAAACCCGCGTCATTTCCATAGCTTCGTGATAGGTGAACTTACATTCAATCATATCAACCATACGTTGAATGTTGATTAAAGCCGCATGTCCTTCGTTACAATGGTACACTTCGTTGCTTATCTTCAACTGATTCAACATTCTTATACCGCCCATTCCTAACAGGATCTCCTGCTTCAGACGATTCTCCCAGTCTCCACCATACAAACTATGGGTAATATCTCTATCCGCATCATTATTTGTTGCCAGATCGGTATCGAGCAGATATAGCGGAATTCGTCCAACCATTGCTTTCCATACCTTGGCATAAACGGTTCGACCTGGCATATTTATAGCCACAGTAACTAATGAGCCATCTTCATTTCGTACTTCATCCAAAGGAAGATTTGAGAACTCCTGGGCATCGTATTGAGCCATTTGTTCTCCACTCAAGGACAAGGACTGCTTAAAGTAGCCATAGCGATAAAGTAAACCAACGGCTACCATATTAACGGCGCAATCACTGGCTTCTTTTAAATAGTCACCTGCAAGAACACCAAGACCACCGGAATATATTTTAAGAATATCATTAATTCCATACTCCATGCTAAAATACGAAATGGAAGGGCCATCACAATATGGCTTGTCCATATAGGCTTTAAACATGTCGTATACCTTGTTTACTTTCTTAAGGTATGTTTTGTCTTCAGCCAGATTACTTAAGCGGTCGTATGAAACCTTCTCAAGAAGAAGCATTGGATTCTTCTTTACTTCAACCCATAGAGCCTTATCAATTTCTTCATAAAGTTCAGTGGCTTGATAATTCCATGACCACCATAAGTTATGACTTAATTCTTGAAGCGCTATTAGTTCTTCCGGTAATTTGGATTTAACAACTATTCTTTTCCAGATTGGCTGTATCGAAGGCTGAGGCTTGGTTCGAATACGAGCGTCCTTTAGTACAGGACTTAAATTGTCTTTTCGATTAATTACAGCCTTCAATGCAATGTCATAGGCCTTATAATAATGTTTTATTAGGGTATCCCATTCAACCGATTGCGCAATTTGTTTGGATTTGGCTCTTATGATTTTCACTTCATCCTCATCTATTGAGCTATAAGCTTCGATAACTTTGGAGATTTCTTTTGCAACCTCCTGATGATTTGAATCATTACGGTGTAAAACTTCTACACCATCTTTAATGCCTTTCGTAAATTGTTGTGCCCAAAGCCCGAAACCGGCAAGATCCGTTGTGATTGTTGGTACATTAAAAGCTAAACTCTCAACAGGTGTATATCCCCATGGCTCGTAATACGATGGGAATACCGTAAGATCCATCCCTATTAACAGATCGTAATAGTGCATGTTGAATATCCCATCATCGTTGTTGAGATAGGATGGCACAAAGATTAATTTAACTCTGTCACCTTGTTCGTTATTAAGGTGTGTATCCTGTATTTTATTTATGATTGGATCATAACCTAAATCATTCAACCCATGAGTTAGAAAAGGATTGTCTAGAGTGGACTTGTTATCCGGATTCTCCAATTTTTCAATTAAATCTTTTCTTGGCCCATAAGTATTGGCCGGTATAAGTACGAATGCAACAACATCGCGTTCAATACTATTAGATTCATTTAAATCTTGCAGGGCATCCATAAACACATCAATGCCTTTGTTTTTGTATTCATACCTTCCGCTATTGGCTACAAATAAGGCATCTTTACCCAATTCGTATCCCAATAGAGCCTCAGCTACAGTGCGTAGTTTTTCTCTAGCTGCTTTTCTTTTGGTATTAAAGTTTTTGCCTTTCGGAACATAGTCTTCTTCAAAGCCATTGGGCGTTACTACATCAATTTCGCGCCCACAAAATTGATTACACTCACGAGCCGTAATCTCTGATACAGTTGTAAAGCAATCCACATTCATGGCCGTTCTTTTTTCCAAAGAATGTTTTGCTACAACGTTTAGATCTTGGGCTTTTGTGTCGCCATCATATTCACTCATGTGATCGTAAAAGGCATATCCATTACCTGCTAATGAGCGACCTATGGTTGTGGCGTGCGTTGTAAAAACGGTTCCGACTTGTGGTAGAGCTTTATTTAAATATAAAGCACCTGAACCGGTCATCCATTCGTTGTAATGAGCAATAACCTTGTCGTTCATGCTAAGGAAATAGCGATAGAAGCTCTCAATCACTTTACCGGATGCATAGCCAAACAAGAGGGACTCAATATAATCCCAATGACCGCTTAAACTATCTACGCCATACCATTCCCAATATTTGGCAAGGATATCATCTTTCATTTGCATAAATGAAGTAAAGTCGACCAGTACTACTATTGGCCGACCTACTATATTCCATCTTCCAATTCTTACTGATATACCTTCTTGACTTAACTCTTCTTTCCAATCTGGAAAAAGGCTGTCTTCAGGAAGAAATTCAGGATTGGAAGGCGTACCTCGCCATACGTCAGGTCCAATAAAAACGACCTTGTCCTGAAACTCTTGCACCATCGTCTGCGCTTTTGTGGCCAATACTGTGTGAATGCCACCCATCTTATTACATACTTCCCAACTTGTCTCAAACACATAGTCAGGCTTTAAAAAGCTACTAATCATACCTCTCTTTTTTATCTTCAGATCAAAGTGTTTTTACTAAGGTTTACAATTTTAAGATTGCATTTTTTTGTTCATCGCCCATTCCGGTGTCAACAAAATCATCTGCTTCTTCATCTGTAAGCCAAAAAGTGTTGTTAACTAAATACCTAAACTGTACGCTTTTTCCAGTTTCTAAATAGCAAGTTCCGGTGAAACTGCCATTTTTTAATTTATCCATTGTCGTTTCTGATGGATCCCAATTGTTGAAATCACCGACGATACTTGCTGATTCAGCATTTTCGATTTTACCTAATTTAAATGTCACCTTGCATTCAGGCCGGCTTTTCAGATACTGTTTTTTGATACTCATTTTTGTAATTTTAAAAGTGGTTAATAAGTCTGGTTGCCCGTGCGTTGTTTAAATTACGATTTACTTGTTTTTCTCTTTCCCGCTGATTTTATTTGTTTTTCAAGACGTTTTATTTTTTCATCCTTCTTTTCAATGATTTTAGTTAAGTTGGCAACTTCCTGATCCGAATTGGATTCCGGTACTTCTGCATTAAGTCTTAATGTGAAGTCGCTAAGTACATTCATGTAATTGATGAATGCTTCGTATGGCGTTTCATAGGGGTTGAAATAAGCATGAACATCACCATCTGAGAAAAATTTAGTACTCATATAATAGAAGTGGTCACTAACTTGCAGATAGCGCCAATCCTTCAGTAGTTTCTCATCTTTACATTGATTCACCTTAGGAAGCAAGGCGTATAATTTTTCAAAGGCTTCATTTTGCATTTCATTACCCAGCCAGGCTGTCAAATCCCTTTCTTCATCGGCCCAACTAATTGCATTTGGAACGTGAATAGCTGAAACCGGTTGAAGTTCTTTAATTAATTCACTCGGAGTGCTAAACTTAAGCTGTTTGGTTTTAATAACCTCTTGTGGAAGATCTTCCAGGAATTCAAATATTCCTGTTTCTTTCCATTGGTGTTCGCCAAAGGTTTCATAATCCATAAATAGGTTAACTACTTCCTCTTTTTCATCTACCTTCAATAGCCAATCCACGTATTTTTTTGTACTTAGAGGCCATTCGCACCAACCTTTATTACCAAATCGGAAAGCGATGTCATCACTAAGTATGAAATTCTTAAGAAGTACTTTTAATTTCGGATCAATGGCATTACAGTATAAGAAATTAGGGCTTTTCCATCCAAGAACATGTTTGGCTCCTTCGGTAAGCATACCTTCAAACCCCATGGATTTAACCATTTGTCCTATCTCATCGGAATAAATCAACTCAGTATTCCTAAATACCTTTGGAGTGTAGTTGAAATGTTTTTTGATTGCCTTCTTATGCAGGTCGACCTGTTTTTTAAATTCAGCCTTATCTTTAAGAGCGACTAAGGAATGCGAGTAAGTCTCGGCCAATATTTCTACATCACCGGTTTCGACAAGCTTTTGAAAGCTTTCAAGAACCTCTGGAGCATAAAGTTGAAATTGATCCAGAGCCACCCCGGATATTGAAAAGGTAACTTTAAACTGCCCTTTGTGCTTAGTGAGAAGCTTTAATAACAGTTCATTGGTAGGTAAATAACATTTTGTCATTACCTTATCTAATACCGATTCATTCGTGTAATCGTCATAGTAATAATGATCTTGTCCAATGTCAAAAAAACGATATCTTCTGAATCTGAATGGCTGGTGTACTTGAAAGTAAAAGCAAATATTTCTCATAATCTGTTGGTTTAGGTTAAACTAATACGGAGTCGTAAACGGATTTTACATTACGCGCCGAATTCTCCCATTTTAATGAATCAACTTCCTCTTTGCCGTGTTTAACAAACATTGAGGACAAAGCAGGGTAGCTAACAATACCGTGAATGGCATCAGCCATTGCCTCTATGTCCCAAAAATTGGTCTTTATTGCATAAGTCAAAATTTCAGCAACACCGGATTGATGCGAAATAAGCACAGGCACAGAGCTTTGCATGGCTTCAAGTGGAGAAATGCCAAAAGGCTCTGACACCGAAGGCATCACATACAGATCACTCATTCGAAGCATATGAAAAACATCATCGCCTTTCAAAAATCCGGTAAAGTGAAACTTATCCATAATGTTAAGGCTGGCAGCTCTGCGAATCATTTTTTCCATCATGTCACCGCTTCCGGCCATTACAAAACGAACATTGTCAACTCGCTTTAATACCGCATTTGCTACCTCTATAAAATATTCAGGACCTTTCTGCATTGTAATGCGCCCAAGGAAAGTCACAATCTTTTCACCTTCATTTTTCTTTATTGGAAATTCAGAGAGGTTTTCAGACGGTTCTACAGCATTGTAGACCGTTACCACTTTTTCAGCAGGAATACCGTATTTTTCAATGACAGTTCTTCTTGTGAGATTACTAACAGTGATGACTTTATCAGCCGCATTCATGCCCCTTTTCTCAATTTCAAATACTGTGGGGTTAACACTTCCTCCGCTTCGATCAAAATCGGTGGCGTGAACATGCACAACCAAAGGTTTACCCGATGCTTCTTTTGCCGCTATTCCAGCCGGGTAGCAAAGCCAATCATGGGCATGTATAACATCAAATTCGTTATCCTGGGCAATAACATTCGATACAATTGCATAATCAGCAATTTCCTTAAGTAAGTTGGGACCATAGGTTCCGGTAAAATCAACCTTGCCTTTTTCATTAGTTTGTACAAATTTCCGCGTACCACTAACTTCATAGCTATTCATGGTCCAAAATTCTTCAGGATCTACATAAGGAACCAGTTTTGAGTCTACTTCAATGTAATCTAACTGCTTAGCAAATTTACTCACATTCAGCTTACGTTGTTTAATAGGAATGTTATTTGCACCAACCAATTGCATTGTTGATTGATCTTCGTCACCAAAAGCTTTCGGGACGACAAAAATTACATCCAAATCAGGAATATGCGATATACCTTTAGTTAGCCCGTAGCAGGCTGTGCCTAATCCTCCAGATATATGAGGAGGAAATTCCCATCCAAACATGAGTACCCTCATAGAAGTAAGTGTGTTAGATTGTGAAAGATTCTATTGATTTAATTACTCGTAAAATTCCTGCAACATTCCAAGCCATTGACACTGCACCCTTTGCTGTGTGGGGTGGATTGCCATTATAACTTTCTGAAATCGTGCCCAAACAGTGTTTGCCCAGTTCTTTTTCAAACTGTTCAAGTAAACGTTGGACAAAGTGTAAACCACCTTGCTTATGTATAGTTAAGTAAGCATCAACAAAAAACGGAGTTAACCATGGAAATACAGTACCCTGATGCAATGCTAAATCACGTTGGGCTACTGCGCCTTCCATTACTCCTTTGTATTTTGGGTCCTGAGGCGAAAGGCTTCGAATGCCTTTGGGAGTAAGCAATTCTTTTTTTACAATATCAACCACTAACTTTTGCTTATCAATGTCCAGAGGAGAATAAGGCAATGCGGTCGCAAAGATTTGGTTAGGTCGAATCGAAGTATCTTTTTGGAAACTGTCATGATAATCGGCCAGATATCCTCGTTCTTCAATCCAATATTTTTCAATAAATGCTTGCTTCACAGTTTCTGCAAATGGTTCCCATTCGCTTACAAAAGCATTATCATTATTTATTTTAGCCTGATCCACGGAAAACATTATGGCATTATACCAAAGCGCATTTACTTCAATTGGCATGCCATATCGGGGTGTTACCGGTTGATTATCAACAACTGCATCCATCCATGTTAATGCGATACCATCCACTTTGGCATAAATCAGTCCACTAGAGGTAAGTCGAAACTGCTGTGACGTGCTGTTTTTGTATAATGAAAGGATGGACTTGAACAGGTCTCCGAATTTTGACCATGTATTTTCTATTCCACAGTAATCTTCACATTTCTGTAATGTCCAGAATAACCACAGTGGAACATCAATATCTTTTATAACTAAGGTCTCTGGATTCAGGTATTCTGTTTTTATTTGCTCAATTGCACTTTTTAGAATCTGAGAAAAATCTGCTTTATCTTCCTGAAATACGGTCAGACCCGGCAAGGATACTAATGTATCTCTTAGTCGAGATCCGTACCAATGATAGCCGGCAATAAGTTTACACTCTTTCCCATTCCGGATAATGAATTGCTGTGCAGCATTTAAAAGATTATTTTGCAGACCAGTTCTTGGGACTCTTTTCTTTGATTCTCGGGTAAACTTGGCTTTAAGTGAGCCACTTTTAGCAGAACTTGTACTTGCTGAGAAAACAATGCTTTCGCCCTTTTTAATTTCGATCTCAAAATAGCCAGGAGCATATAAATCTTCGGTAAAATTATACCCTCGATGTTGCTCCTTTATATACTCTACATCACGATACCAATCCGGATTAGCTACAAAATCATTTTCTTTATTTAATTGCATATGCAATTCAGGAAATCCTTGATAAAGATTAAGCTTTACGCCATTTTCATCATAGGAGTAGCGAGTATTAGCATTTAAGTTTTCCTTGGTTAAATTATGTATATGCCGGAATGCCAGAAACGGAGCGAGGCGCAATGTTGTAGGCGAACTGGCTTCTAGTAAAGTATATCGTAATAATACCTGCGATTCACGTTCAACCAATACGATTTCCTGGGACAGAACAACCCCACCAACTCTATACGTTATTTTAGGTGTTGGATCAGTTGTAAAGTCTCTCACATATTTATGCCCCTTAGGTTCATAGTGACTTCCCTTATATTTATGGATTCCTAAGTTGAACACTTTATTGCGTTGGACAATACTTGCGTCTAATGAAGAAAGTAATACATGTCTTTCATTGTCCAGGTTTTCAACCGGGGCAATAAGCAAACCATGATATTTTCTGGTATTACATCCAATGATAGAACTGCTGGAATAGGCTCCAGCTCTATTGGTACGTAGGATCTCCTTAAAAAGAGAATATTCCAGATTGATAAGGCGTGTTTTATCCAAATGTTCAATACTCATAAGCCAATAAATTAGGATTATTAAGTTAACACCTTTTTTTAGATGTTGTAAATTAATCAAGAAGTAATTTAAGGGTCATTGAATAAAGAGGGATCATTTATCCAATGTTTTACAATACAAAAGTGAGAAAAAAAGCTAATGAAGCAAATCAAATTGTAAATTAATTTAGCTTTTTAACTTATGATTTAGAGTTTTAACATAGTTTAGAATTGTAAAATGTAAATAATTGACTCAAATTTACCTTTGGATACTCATTTTTGATTTGCTGAAGAATAGTAATGTTTTTTTTCAAAAACTCTTGATGTGGAATGGAAGTTGGATCAAATGGACGGTGTTTGGCAGCTGTTATTAGCTTACCTATTTTTTTATTAAAAATGTGTGCATGGTTGTCAAGCCAGGAAAGAATAAATTTTTCGCGGATATATTCCACAGCCATTGGTGAGGGGTGAAGCATATCATTATCAAAATAACGATAATCCCGCAAGTCATCTAATAATAGTTCATAGGCAGGGAAATAACTAACATTATTAAAATTCGCACATAACTCCTCGATGGCCAGTAATAATATAGCTTTACTCAGTTGATTGCCATGAGCACCATCCTTCCAATGTCGAACAGGGCTTACGGTAAGAATAATTTTTAAATCTGGATTATCTGATTGTAGTCTCTTAAATACAATGCTATATTTATCAACAATATCTTTAACATTGGATAAGGAACGATTGAAATAGGATGCAGGCCATTTATGACAATTGGAAACAACTTGTTGCGAATCTTTCAATTCATAAATCCAGGAGGTGCCAAAGGTGATGAACAGGACATTAGTTTTTTTTAGGAAACGAGCCCCTTCTTCTAGTGTCTTGTTAATATGGTTTAAGCAATTCTCTTTATTCGAATGGTTAAAACTCCCGTGGTGGTCAAAACTTTGCCATGTTGAATTGTGATGAACTAAATCATTTTCACTGTAAGTTGTGGCATCAGATAAGCGTTCAAGACTTTTGGCAATGGAGAATGGATTGTAAAGGACTCCAAATGGATTAACTAAAGCATTAAAGTTCATCTCAGAAAAGTAGTTGCCAATATTTGTGGCAAAACAGCTACCCATAAACAACATGTGCGAATGATAGGGGATTTGTTGTTCTTGTTTGGGGATGTCTATTTCTGTTCTGAATTTAACCATGAAGTGAAAATACTACTTTCTTGAATAGACACAAAAAAAGCCGCTACGTAAACGAAGCGGCTTTACTTAATATCGTGAAGATTACATGACTAATTTGTATCCTTTACCATGAACATTGATGATTTCAACACTAGGCTCATCTTTTAAATGCTTTCTAAGCTTGGTAATATAAACATCCATGCTTCGTGCATTAAAATAATTATCATCTACCCAAATGGTTTTTAAAGCAAAGTTACGTTCCAATACTTTATTAGCATTAGTACATAAAAGCTTAAGCAATTCAGATTCTTTTGTAGTTAGTTTAACTACATTATCGTCGTCAAGTAACTGTTGTTTTTGTGTGTCAAACTTGAACTTACCAAGTTGATAAAATTCCTGGGCTGCATTACCTCCTTTTGTTCTACGAAGAATTGCCTCGATGCGAAACAATAATTCTTCCATGCTGAATGGCTTGGTCAAGTAATCATCTGCACCAATTTTAAAGCCCTCAAAGATATCTTCTTTAAGTGATTTGGCTGTTAAAAAAATGATAGGTACATCAGCGTTAACCATACGAATATCTTTTGCTAATGAGAATCCGTCTTTTTTGGGCATCATAACGTCCAAAATGCAAATGTCGTACTTTTTCGACATAAAGGCTTTGTAACCTTCTTCGCCATCCGGCAATAAATCCGTTTCAAGTCCTTTTGCTTCTAAATACTCTCTAAGGAGCATTCCTAAATTCTCATCGTCCTCTGTCAGGAGGATTTTATATTCTTTTTCCATTCTTTAGTGTTTTTAGAGGTAGGAATATGTCAAATTTTGTGCCAACTTTTAATTCACTTTCAACGGATATCTGGCCACCATGATCGTCTATAATTTTTTTAACGTAGGCAAGTCCTAATCCAAATCCTTTAACATCATGAACATTACCGGTTGGAACCCTATAGAACTTTTCAAAAATCCGTTTGAGGTTATCCTTTGATATCCCCATGCCGTTATCTTTAATCGAAATTACAATTCCATTGTTTTTATTCCAAGTTTTAACATATAAAACTGGAACTCCCATCTTATATTTAACAGCATTGTCAAGCAAGTTATAAATAACATTTGTAAAATGCACGTCATCAACGCTTATAATGCTGTTCTTGGCTTCTAAACGTTCGATTATTTTACCTTTCTTATTTTCAACCTTGATCCTAAAGTTATTAGTTACATGATGAATTATATCATTAATGTCAACATTTTTTAGTTTAAGACCAGATTTTCCTTTTTCAAATATAGCCATTTGCAGGACTTTTTCAACCTGAAAACTAAGACGTTTGCTTTCATCCTGAATAACTCCTGAGATATGTTGAAGTGTTTTTGGTGTTTTAATGACTGTTCCATCCTTTAGCATTTGTGAGGCTAATGAGATGGTTGATATAGGTGTTTTAAACTCATGTGTCATGTTATTGATAAAGTCATTCTTTATCTGATCCAGGCGTTTTTGTCGAATGATAATGATAATTGTTATCACGGATAAAAATACCATTATTAAAGTGAAAGCCGCCGAAGGAATTACCAATCCCAATGATTCAAAGATTGGATTAGGCTTTTGAGTAAAATGCACATAAATAAAGTTCGCCTTTGTGTGTATGTCTCCAGGAAAAAGGCGCTTTTGATACAACTGTTGCGCTTTATCGCTGTTATAACTTTCGGTTTGAAAAACAGTTTCGCCTTTTGAGTTTATAATGGCGTACTCGTAAAGGAAAGGTATGCCTTTGTCTTCGAACTCCTGGAAAAGATACTGTTGCAAACGCATGTTGTCAATGCGCTTTTCAATAGGAACTTCCTGAATATACGAATTTAGTAAAGCGTCTTGTCTTTTATCGTAATGCGCTTTGATTTCATTTCGCATGGCCATCATAGCACCACTTAGTGGATCAACTTTACCATATCCACTAATTGAAGTTCTTCCTTGAAAGGTGGTTAGGAGCGAATCTTTTTCATAGGTATTAAGGTTATATTTACCTCGCGATAAGTTCAATTTAAATAAAAAAGTTAGTTCCTTTTCCGCATTATATAAATCTCCCTGAGCGCTATTGTTAAAATATTTGCTATTTGGTTGTAGGTTACTAGGTAATTTATTTTGAGGTTTTGGGTTAAATGAGCGCTTTGTCAACATGGCTACCTCATCTCGCTCCAACCTACCTATCACATCATCCATTGCTTTAGTTACCAACTGATCGAAATGTTCTTCCTTTAATTTTGTAGCACTCATAATCCATAAAGTTTGGATATACGTCAGTCCTATTAAAGAAATGGCCATTACAATAGTAAGTACAAGTATCAACTTTTTACTCATGGAAACAAAAATAGTAGGCTATATGAATATATTGAGAGCTTTAACATTAATTAACAGGGATTTTCTTCACATTCAGGCTGCTAAGCTCGGTGTGAGGAGGTAAATATTTTGTGATTTCCTGGTTATTTATGTTATAACATCCTTTAATGTTTGGAATGGAAGCAATACAAGAAATTAGTTTCTTTTGCTCAATCAAATTGCTCGGGCAGATTATATAGTCGATGCCTTTGGGTGTTTTTAATAATTTTTGAAGCGAGCTGGATAGTTTCAGGAGATATGAAGTTTCTATGGAGGATTGGTTTTCTAATTCAAACAATTGCACGTCATAAGCCATGATGCTTATTTTTTCTTCACAGATTAAATAATCACCTAGTTTTTTGAGGTGTAGCAAGAGGGCGTGTGTTTTTAAATCTGTAGCCAGACCCATATAACTTATACTATCTTGAGGACTTTTCTTCATGGAAATATTAGCATGAATATTAGTCTAATATAGTAAAAGATTATTGAGTGCTGCTATATTTCCTCCAGAGATTGTAAAGCTTGATGGGCAGCATTCTGTTGAGCTTCCTTCTTAGAGTATCCTTCTCCTTCTCCAAGTAACTCTTCATTAATAATGGCTCGTGCAATAAATGTGGCCGTTAGTTCTGAAGCCTCATGAATTTCTTCGGTAACGAAATTGACGTTTTTCTTATGCTTCTGACCCCATTCTATCAAAATCGATTTATAGTTGGTGTCTTTCTTTGCAATACTGTGCAGGTTGATGTACTTGTCAATTAACCTTTTTTGAATAAAGGCTTTACATTTAGAATAACCTTTATCAACATACACCGCGCCAATTAAAGCCTCAAGGGCATCGCCGAGAATGCTTGTTTGTGATGCATCTATTTGAGATTGCATTTTAACCCAATGTTGCAAACCCATTTGATAAGCAATATTGTTAAGTAAATTTCGGTTAACAATGCGCGCCCTTGTTTTGGTGAGGAAACCTTCGTTTTTATTGGGAAACTGCTCAAATAGGATTTCTGCAACTATGGCACCTAAAATTGCGTCTCCAAGGTACTCGAGGCGTTCATTATTGATAAAGCCTTTTTTATTGGCTTTAATCATTGCTGATTTATGTACCATGGCCTGCTGGTATAATTCCATATTATTTGGGCGAAGACCAGTTGCTGACCATATAAAATTATAAAACTTCTTCCCTTTGAAGGGAAGAAGTTTTATAATGTGCAAAAGTGGTTTAATCAAAACTACTTTTTTACAATGCTTTAAATACCACAGATGCATTGTGACCACCAAATCCAAATGTATTGGATAAAGCCACTTTAACCGAACGTTCCTGTGCTTTGTCAAAAGTGAAATTGAGATTATTGTCAATTTCAGGATCGTCTTCAAAGTGATTAATGGTAGGAGGCACAATGCCATTCTTGATGGCTAAGATACATGCCATAGACTCAATAGCCCCGGCAGCACCAAGCAGGTGTCCTGTCATGGATTTTGTTGAACTGATATTCAATTTATAAGCATGATCACCGAAAACTTCTTTAATGGCTTTGGTCTCCGCAATATCTCCTAGAGGTGTTGAGGTTCCATGTACATTAATATAGTCAACTTCGGATGGATCAATGTTATTGTCCTTCAGTGCATTTGCCATAACTCGTTTTGCTCCCAATCCTTCAGGATGTGGTGCAGTAAGATGATGTGCATCAGCAGTCATGCCAGCTCCAACTACTTCGCAGTAGATTTTAGCGCCACGTGCTTTAGCGTGCTCATATTCTTCAAGAATCAATGAAGCACCGCCTTCGCCCATCACAAAACCGTCACGTCCTTTATCAAATGGACGGGATGCAGTTTTCGGATCGTCGTTACGTGTTGACAAAGCTTGCATAGCATTAAATCCACCCACACCGGCTTCATTAATTGCAGCTTCTGAACCTCCAGTTACAAATGCATTTGCTTTGCCGAGGCGTATTAAATTATACGCATCGCCAATTGCATTGGTTGAAGAAGCACAAGCCGAAACGGTACCGAAATTAGGACCACCAAAACCATGTTTCATAGAAATATGGCCTGGGGCAATGTCGGCAATCATTTTCGGAATGAAAAAAGGACTTAAACGTGGTGTTCCGTCCCCTTTTGCATAACCTGTTGCTTCGTCTAAAAATGTTTTGATACCACCAATTCCTGTACCCCAAATAACACCAACCTCATTGTTGTCGATGTCTTCTGAGTCAAGCTTTGCATCAGCAATAGCCTGATCGGCAGCAATTATCGCATATTGAGCGTAAATGTCAAGTTTTCTAACTTCTTTACGATCAAAATACTCTTTGGCATCATAACCTTTAACCTCGCACGCAAACTGTGTTTTGAACTTTGAGGCGTCAAATTGAGCAATAGGTGCTGAACCACTTACTCC
This sequence comes from uncultured Carboxylicivirga sp., assembly GCA_947503525.1. Taxonomy (GTDB): domain Bacteria; phylum Bacteroidota; class Bacteroidia; order Bacteroidales; family Marinilabiliaceae; genus Carboxylicivirga. The sequence continues at coordinate 34,373 of CANNEA010000006.1, forward strand.
ATTTACCAGGTTAGTCCAAGTCTCATCAACTGTCTTACCTAGTGGTGTAATGGCACCAAGCCCCGTAACAACTACTCTTTTTAACTCCATAACTACTCTTAAGTTATCCTACTCGTTCTTACTTAGCGTTTTCTTCGATATAAGAGATAGCATCTCCTACAGTTCCGATATTCTCTGCTTGATCGTCTGGAATAGCAATGTTGAATTCTTTTTCGAATTCCATAATCAATTCTACAGTGTCAAGAGAGTCAGCTCCTAAATCATTGGTGAAGCTAGCTTCTGGTGCTACTTCTGTTTCGTCAACTCCCAACTTGTCTACGATGATTGCTTTTACTCTTGATGCAATGTCTGACATAGCTCTAAGTTTTTTTAAATTAATACTAATAAAATGTTTTTAAACAACTTTGCAAAGAAATACATTTGTGGATAATAATTCAAACTTCGTGTAAAGAAATTGATTATTCGCCTCTATTTTTTCTATTTTTACCCTTTGTTTCGAATAAAAATATCAAGTCTAAATAATAGATAATGAAAAAGATAGTTCTTTTTGCATCAGGTTCTGGCTCAAATGTCGAAAACATTGTTAATTTTTATAAAGAAAATGAAAAGGTCGAAATTTTAAGGGTATTTACCAATAATCCAAAAGCCTATGTAATTGAGCGTTGTGCAAAACTGAATATTGAATGTACTGTGTTTGGTCGAAAAGAATTCAGGGATAACCTTGTGATATTGGACGAGTTAAGGAGTATTAACCCCGATTTAATTGTGTTGGCAGGTTTCTTATGGTTAATACCAAGTGATTATATTCAATCTTTTCCTCAAAAAATCGTCAATATTCACCCTGCAATGTTGCCAAAATATGGAGGTAAAGGTATGTTTGGGCAGCATGTTCATGAAGCGGTAGTTCAAAATGGAGAAAAAGAAACTGGCATTACCATTCATTATGTGAATGAAAGATATGACGAAGGACAAATTATAAAACAGATCAGTTGTGAGTTAAAGTCCACCGATACAGCTGAAGATGTAGCTTCGAAGATACACGAACTTGAATACACCCATTTCCCTTTAGCCATAGACGAATTATTAAATAAAGACTAATTAGGATTGCATATAAAGGATAATAAAATACTTTTATAAACGAATCAATATTTTGGTTGGTCTGATTTTTGATTTAAAGTTTTAAAAAACATTATGAGAAAAATATTAGCAAGTATACTTGTTGTTTCACTTTTAGTGAGTTGTAGCAGCATGAAGGTGAGTTCGGATTATGATAGGACAGTTGATTTTAAACAACATCATACCTTTAGTTTTATTGGATGGCTTGAAGATAGTAATGAATTAATGAATAAATTCGATCAACGACGCCTTGAGGAAGCTTTTACGGAGCAATTTGAGAAGAGGGGATATACATTAGTTGAAAAAGGTGGAGATATTGAAGTTTCCCTTTATATGGCGGTCGATGAGAAAACCGGTAAAACGGCTTATACCACACACATGGGTGGAATGTATGGTTATGGTTATGGATGGGGCTATGGCTATGGTTATGGCTACGGAATGGGAACTTCGCATACAACTATAGAGGAGTATGATTATAATGTTGGAACCTTAGTTGTAGATGTATTTGATGGAAAGTCAAAGCAGTTAATTTGGCAAGGCGTTGGCTCCGATACAGTTATTGAAAATCCGAAACAACGAGCCCGAAAGATTCCTTATTTTGCGAGTAACATCATGTTTAAATACCCGATTAAACCGGGTAAACGAAGATAGTTCGGAAATCTGTATATCATGATTAAATTATAATCTATGACACTAAGTAAGGCTGACGAAGGAGTAGAGCAAATAGAAAGGCGAGCAATTCTCGTTTCAATGTTTAGCGCATTATTCTTTTCCTTACTGGGTTTCATTTTTTCCATTTGGTCGTCCTCACAAGCCGTTCTTCTCGATGGTGCGTTTAATTTAATTTCCGGAGTAACCATTGGTTTTGGTTTGAAAATTTCAAAACTGCTGAATGCTCCGGTTTCTTTCAGGCGTCCGGCAGGTTATGTGGCCTTAGAACCTTTATACATTATTATTAAAGGGTTTATTGTTTTTGGATTGACGGCTTTTGTTGTTATCAGTAATGTCATATTATTACTAAATGGTGGTAATGAATTAAAGTTGGGGGTGATCATCATCTACATATTAATAGCCTTAATCGGTAATATTTTAACCTATGTGTATGTAAAAGCTAAAAACAAACAAATTGATTCTTCTTTATTACAGGTAGAAAAGGATAACTGGATGATTAATACAGTTATTACCGCAAGTATTGCGCTTTCATTTGTAATCGCATTTATTTTTCAGGATGGTTTCTTAAGCCCATATGTAAAATATGTGGATCAGATTATTGTTATTGCAGTGGGTATCTTAACCATAACTATTCCAATCAGAGCGATGTCAACAGGAACCAAAGAGTTGTTGCTAATTGGGCATGATGAGGCATCGCAGAATGAAATTGAAGGAATGATTGATGAAGCTTTGCAGGATGAGCCTCTTGCAAAGCGTAAGTTATATGTATTAAAAACCGGCCGTAAGCGTTGGCTCACCTTGTATGTTCAGCCAGCTAAAGATGTTGTTCCCATTGATTATTCCGATCGAATTAAAGATAAATGCGAAACACATCTTCTTAAGTCAATCAGCAATGTTGATGTTGAAGTAATTATTAGCCGACGCGATTAGAATTGCTTAAGGGCAATGCTGTCCAATTTTAGCTTCAAGGGTTCAATAAATACATTAAAAGTATCTCTGTTTTCTTCTTTAATAGGATTCACAGGTGGAGCATCAATTCGTAATGGATCAACCGGTTTACCATTTTTAAAGACTCTAAAGTCCAGATGCGGACCTGTAGATAGTCCTGTAGAGCCAACATAGCCGATTAATTGTCCTTGCTTTACTTGTACACCTTTAGCCATGCCTTTGGCAAAACCTCTGAGGTGCATGTATACTGTTGTGTAAACACTGTTGTGTTTGATCTTAAGGTAATTTCCTCCACCTCTTTTTTGATAACCTTTTACCGAAATCCTTCCATCTCCCAAAGCATATACCGGAGTGCCAGATGGAGCCGCATAATCAATTCCATGATGCGGACGACGAATCTTTAATACCGGGTGTAAGCGGCTGTGAGAAAACTTGCTGCTTATGCGTGAAAATTTTAGTGGAGCCTTTAAAAATGCCTTTCTTAAGCTCTGTCCTTCTTCGTCGAAGAAGTTCCAAACGCTGTCTTCCTCAAAGTTGAAGGCATAATAATCTTTACCTCTATGATGAAACACAGCCGCATGTACTTTCCCAACACCAATGCTTAAACTGTCAACAAAATGTTCGTCGTATAATACCTTAAAGTTATCGCCTTTTTCAATTCCGAAGAAATCTACGGTCCATGCAAATATTTCGGATAATTCAATGGCCAAAAGAGGATTTAGTCCATTATCTGTCATTGCGTTCCATAAGGATGATGTTATAACACCGGAAGCTTCCATTGGTACGCTGACTGTTTCTTTAATGTCGCGATACACATTAATCGAATCTGTTAATGATACCACCATATAATCGGTGTTGTCAATCTCATAAACGAAATGTTGCAGACTTTTTAAAGAATCCTGACTCAAGAACATTGCATAATGATTTCCAACCTTTATTTTGCGAACATCAAATACAGGTTTCGACTTTTCAACAATCTTGTGGATAGTCGGATAATCTACTCCAGCTTTAAGAAATATATCTGCCAAAAATTGATTGCGCTTAACCCGATTCCCTTCCACAGCGAAAGAATCTAATGGTAATCCATATAATAGTTCGGGTTCGGGTACCTCAACAATTTCCATTGAATCAATGGTTTCATCTGTAACAACTGAACGCGGATGATTATAGCGTTGAATTCCGAAATAAATACTTGGTATTAGTACCAGGACTGCAAGAACTATGATGATTATGGTCTTTCTACTCATGTTAAATAATTGTCAGGTTGTTGTGTAAGCAATAAGTCAGGTTTTTCTCGAAATCGTCTAGCCCTAGGCTAATAAATTACTAAGATAGGATTTCTATTTTATATTTTAATCTTATCAAAGCCTTGTCCATACACCCCCATAACTGTTCCAACCGTAATAAATGCCTCAGGATCGATCTGTTTGACTACCTTAAAAATCATCTGGGTTTCATTTTTACGGGCAATGACCATCAGTACTTTTCGCTCTTCACCGGAGTAGCCTCCGGTACCGTGTAAAACGGTTAATCCACGTTCAGCTTCAAAAATTACAGATTTACGTAATTCATCCGGTTTACTTGAAATGATAAAGAACTGCACCGTTTGTTTATTCCCTGAGATAACCATATCAACCGTATAAGCTAAAATAGCCATGGTCATAAATCCATAAACAACGGTTTCGATGGATGAGGTGTGGAGCAGAAAATAGGATGATGAAATGATCAGTACATCCATACCCAACAGTAAGCGTCCAAGGCTTATATTTTTGTATTTATTAATAATCATGGCCACAATGTCTATTCCGCCTGTACTGCCGCCATTTACGAATACAATTCCGGCACCAAGTCCACCAAGAATACCTCCAATGATGGCATTCATCATGATTTCAGAAACAATCGGCTCATCAAATAAAGGACGCATTACAGTCAGTAAGCCCGAAAAAACCAGTACGCAATAAATGGTTTTAATTCCAAAGGAAGCGCCAAGAATCCGTATGGCTAAAAGAATTAAAACGGCATTGATGACTAAGGTAGTTAAACCAACATCCCATCCCAGCAGGAAATATATAATGGTGGCAATACCTGTTAATCCTCCACCTACAATTTTTGCAGGAATCAGAAAACCAGTCCAACCCAGGGTGCCAATTGCTAAACCAATGGTTAACATCAGGTAGCTACGTATTTCTTTTAGGATTTTAGTGCTTTGCATGTCTTTAGATTATAAGATCGATAGACCAATAGAGATATGGAATGTAAAAACTGCCTGACAAATAATTACCAGGCAGTTTCTGTTTATTTGAAATAATAGGCTTACCCTACTACAATATTTATAATCTTCTTAGGAACTACAATAACCTTTCGAATGGTTTTGCCTTCAATCCATTTAGCTGCATTTTCATGTGCCAACACGGTCTCTTCAATTTGCTTTGGATTCATATCGGCCGGTAAATCCAGCTTGAATCGCATTTTACCGTTGAAAGAAACCGGATAAGTTACAGATGATTCCACCACTAAACTTGGGTTGAATTCAGGCCACTTTGTATCACATACAGTTGTATCATGACCAAGGGCATGCCAGAGCTCTTCTGAAAGGTGCGGTGCGAAAGGCGCCAACAAGGCCAGTAATTCCTCTAATATCTCACGCTTATTACACTTAAGGTCATTTAATTCATTTACACAAATCATAAATGCACTCACGCATGTGTTGAATGAGAAACGCTCTACGTCATCACTGATTTTCTTAATTGTACGATGTAGTACCTTTAATTCATCAGGCGTAGCTTTTTCGTCGCTCACATTAAACTGATCGCCATTATAAAACAAACGCCATGTTTTCTTAAGGAATTTATGAACGCCATCAATGCCGTTCGTATCCCAAGGTTTACTTTGTTCTAAAGGTCCTAAGAACATTTCGTACAAACGTAATGTATCCGCTCCATACTCAGCAATAATATCATCAGGGTTAACCACATTGTACATCGACTTGGACATCTTTTCAACAGCCCATCCGCAAACGTATTTGCCGTCTTCCAAAATAAATTCAGCATCAGCATAATCCGGACTCCATTTTTTAAATGCCTCCATGTCCAACTCATCGTTGCGAACAATGTTTACATCCACATGAATTGGTGTAACATCGTGCTCTTTACGAAGATTATAGGATACAAAAGTATTGCTTCCCTTTTTACGATAAACAAAGTTTGATCTTCCCTGAATCATCCCCTGGTTGATCAACTTCTTATATGGTTCATCCTTCACAACTTCACCAATATCGAAAAGGAATTTGTTCCAGAAACGTGAATAAATTAAGTGACCGGTAGCATGTTCTGTACCTCCAATGTAAAGGTCAACATCCTGCCAGTATCCATTTGCCTCTTTACCCACAAGTGCCTTATTGTTTTTAGGATCCATGTAGCGCAAATAGTAGGCCGATGATCCCGCAAAACCAGGCATGGTATTTAGTTCCAATTGATAACCTTCTTCAGTCTTCCAATCTATAGCACGTCCCAATGGTGGCTCACCTTGTTCTGTTGGTAAGTATTTATCTATTTCAGGTAAAGTCAAAGGCAATTGGGATTCATCCAACATATAGGGTAGGTTATCCTTGTAATATACCGGGAAAGGTTCACCCCAATAACGTTGACGACTAAAAATGGCATCACGCAAACGGTAATTCACTTTTACTTGACCAATGCCTTTTTCTTTAATATAGTCTTTGGTTTTGGCAATTCCATCTTTTACATCTAATCCGTTTAAGATGTCGGAATTAACCATAGTTCCTTCTTTCGAATCAATTGAATCTTCCCAGTAAGCCGGATCGGTTTCTTCAGCGCCAACAGGAATAACAACCTGACGAATTGGTAAATTGAAATGCTTTGCAAAGGCAAAATCTCGCGAATCGTGCGCCGGTACCGCCATGATGGCTCCTGTACCATATCCGGCCAATACATAATCGCTAATCCAAACCGGAATTTCTTCGTTGGTTAATGGATTGATGGCGTATGATCCGGAGAATACACCGCTTACCTTTTTAACTTCAGCCAAACGTTCGCGTTCGGTACGCTTGTTTGTTTCTGCAATATAATCATCTACCACACTGCGCTGCTCAGGAGTAGTTAATTGATCAACCAATTCACTTTCCGGTGCCAATACCATAAAGGTAACTCCGTAAACCGTATCGGCTCTGGTGGTGAAAATCTCCATGTTAACATCGGAGTCTTTTGCTTTAAAAGTCATTTCAGCACCCTCAGAGCGACCAATCCAGTTGCGCTGTATTTCTTTTAATGAATCACTCCAATCAACATTATCTAATCCGTTTAAAAGACGCTCAGAATAGGCAGAAACGCGCAATGACCATTGACGCATTATCTTTTGTTCAACGGGATGACCTCCGCGAACAGAAACGCCTTCTTTAACTTCGTCATTGGCTAAGACGGTTCCCAGGGCAGGACACCAGTTAACCATTGTGTCGGCCAGGTAAGCCAAACGATAGTTCAATAATATTTCTTGTTGTTCTGTATCTGATTTTGCCTTCCATTCATCAGCTGTAAACTCCAATTCTTCGCTACAAGCTAAATCCAATCCTTGGGTTCCAACAGATGCAAAAGCCTCCGCTAACTCCGAAATTGGTCGTGCTTGTTTAGCCTGATTGCAATAGTAATGATTAAACATTTGAATAAATGCCCATTGTGTCCAATGGTAATAATCAGGATCACAGGTTTTCACTTCACGATCCCAATCGTAGCAAAAACCAATTTTATCCAGCTGCTCGCGATAACGCTTAAGATTATTTTCGGTTGTGATAGCCGGATGTTGGCCTGTTTGGATGGCATACTGCTCAGCTGGTAAACCATAGGCATCGTATCCCATTGGGTGCAACACATTAAACCCGTTTAAGCGCTTATAGCGGCTATAAATATCAGAGGCGATGTAGCCAAGTGGGTGTCCAACATGTAATCCTGCTCCGGATGGATAAGGAAACATATCGAGTACATAAAATTTAGGACGACTCTCATCTACATCTACTTTGTAGGTTTTTTTGTCAATCCAATACTGCTGCCACTTCTGCTCCAGGTCCTTAAAATTGTATTCCATGATATTTATATGAATGCTCGTATTTATTCTCTTTAGTTTCAGGCTGCAAAACTAGTAAAACTTATCCTTTTTGGCGAAGTAGATGAGCTGATTTTAAACAAGCTGATTGCTTTCTCCTTTTTGTTTGAGGTGCTCAGGTCGATTATTTCCTCAATTGTATTGGTAGTTTGCATCAAAGAACAGTTCAGTAATAAATATCCTGCATATGCTGTTATAGTAAAAAGGAGCGGCTCTTTATACACATCATGCAAATAAAGAGCTGCTCCTTAAAACAGATATATTTTAGGAGTTTAATAAAAGGCGATGCAGAAAATATTGAAAAGCTTAGCTATCATTTATTTGAGTTTTATACTTTTAGATTTTACGTCAAGAATTAAACTATCCTATTTTATTTCAACACGTTTAAAGGTTAAGATATTTGGTAGTTCAATTCTTTTGGGAATTCGTGATTAGATCCTGTTTTTCTTAAGGTTTAATAATTCTTTAACTGCAAGTATTGCTTGATCCTGATATGAATCAGCGTCATTAAGTATTTCTTTTAATTGAATTTCAGTATAATCGCCATCTTCCAACTAGCTTTTATTGACGACGCTCCTCAGGACTTAACTCCTTTTTTGACAATGCACTCAGCGACACGCCATCTTTACCAAATGCATGGGAGTGTTCCATTTTGGGAATGGTATCGCCATGAGCCTTACGATCCTTTGAAAAAGGGCGCCGTGGTCTTTGTCTGTATATCCATTTTTGCAAACCAAATCCTGAATAACCCATTATAAATGAAGTTTAGTGCCTTATTTTATCCGTTCAAGTGTATAGTACAATAATCCACCCGGCCTTTCTTGTGCCAATACTAACATATTTCTACTGTGTTTTTCAAGCTTCATGGTGGTGGATTGAAACAAAGGCTTATTGTGTTCCTCTTTGCTAATGGTTTGCCATGAGTTATTCTTTTCAAACTTTAGAGTGTCAATGGTAAAGCGCAGCCTTTGGCTTTTTAAGCCAAGTTTAAGCTGTCCTGTTTGTATTCTTGTATTTTCAAGTTCATTCTTAGCTATTGTCATTGTATAGCTTAGGTCCGGACGGATTTCATAACTAGTGGCAAGGGATAGTATTTCTGCATTTTTGATGAGCTCAGCAGGGACGTTCTCCATATTCACTTTAAGATCGCTTACTTTCCATTGACCTATCACTGTATCCTTACCAAATTCAGAAGTGCAGGAAAAGCTAAGAAAAGTAAAAAGCAATAGAAGAGAGTAGAGTTTAAATTTCATAGATTGGAAATATTTAGCATTAAAAATAGACTTTTATGTTAATATTTCAAACTGACCTTGTTCTTGTTGTCATACAATTCTAATTGACGGAATCATATAAACAAGACACCTTCGCTAAGAAACAAGGGCCTGGTGCTTGAATATAAGGAACTGTTCCATATCTGTACCTGAATTTTAGCTTATAGATGTTATCCCCTGCTCTGGTATTGAGAGTACCTGCTTGTGATGGTTAAGTACATGGCTGGTAAAGGCAAGTACATAGTGATGAAGCATAAATACGTACTCGGAAGGTATAAGTACACACTCGGGAGGTTCAAGTACATGGTCGGGAGGTTCAAGTAATCACTTATATAGAGCAAGTACATACTTATTAGAACTGATCTGGAGTTTTGAGAGTTTAAACAAGGAGCGGCTCTTTATTAAAAGATGTCAATAAAGAGTCACTCCATAGAAGTTTTTGCAATGGCGTGTCATTGTTTTAAAAGACCACCGTCAAACCAAGAAAGAAATTTCTTCCGGGAGCGTAAATTGGATTACTAGTTCCACGAACCGAACGATTTAAGTGTTCATAGTATGCCTCATCCAAAACATTATTTACCATGGCATTCACTTTAATCGATTTGGATATGTTATACCCCAATTTTAAATCCAATAGAGCAAATGATGGTGTTGCAGTTTCTCCATACTCTAAAGAGATGCGATCTTGTTCCAAGACATATCTGAAAAGTATTTCCGGGATTAATTTATTGTTGAAATATTTGCCCAACAAGCTATATCGAAAATCCAAAGGTGGTATTTCGGGTAAGGGTTCATTGCGCTCCAAATCTTTGGCATAGGTATACGCCATTCCCAATTGATGTTGAAGCCCCAAAGCGAGGTGTTGTGTCCAATTAAACTCAAAACCAAATTTTGAGGCATCATCAATATTTATATATCTCCTAACACCAGGACTTGTTGGTATGCGTGGATCAAGATCAGGATCGATTACTGATGAAATGTAGTCCTGTAAATATGATGCAAATAAATCCACATTAATGGCTGATTTTTCAGTCTTCCATTCAAATGTCAAATCCAACTGATTATTAATTTCAGCTTTTAATTGTGGATTACCTAACATCTCATACGGATCTTGCCCAATCGGAAAATAGTTGATATAACGTTCGCTCAGGCTTCCACTTCGCTGGGCACGACCCAAAAATAAACCTGCACTTAGCTGATTGGTAAATGCCTTTTGAATTCCAAAACTTAGGTTAGGATTAACCTGTGTGACCTTGGTATCGGGATACAGCTCAGAAAACTCAGGGCTTGGATCTTTTATGTCCGCATTATTTAATTCCAATCGTCCGGAAAAAATGTAATTGAACGATTCTGTATTGAGATGATACTCTCCAAACAAGGCCGTTTTAGTAATGCTTCCGTTTTGCCAGGCATTATCTTGGAGTATCATACCGGCATTAGGTCCCATTAAAAATTCTCTGACTCTGGTACCTTCTGCACTTTCGGTTCTTAAATCGGCGCCTGCATATAGTTTTGATTTTGAGAATTGCCAGATCCCTTCCGTTCGTCCACCATAGTTGTAGGTTTTAGCTGCTGTTTCAGCATCCATCATTCTTGGATTCAATGGCTTTAATCGGTTGTCCATAAAATGATCAACAAAGGATCCAAAAATAGTGGTATTCCATGATTTTAGTTTTTTACCGTGAATCTGAATGTCATGACGGGCATTAAACATCCATGTATCATCATTACGAAGATCCATTGCAAGAGCCGGGAAATCAACATCACGAGCCATATTGTAGATGGCAGAGAAGCGTAGTTGTTGATTGTTGCTTAGTTTTAAACCCAAGTTGCTTCCAAAACTGCCTCTTAAAAATCCGGCTTTTACATTTTCACCATTTCCATCTTTATAATCATCGCCCTGCGACCAGGCTCCAAAAAAGCTTAAATCATATTTGGCTTCACTGAATCCGATTTGACCCTCACCACGTATAATGTTGCCATTACTTTCATAGCCGGTTGAAAACCTGCCATAAACACCTGGTTCTTTAGTGAACTTTAATTTGGATGGAATAAAATTGATGGTTCCACCAAAGCCTGTTCCATAACGTAGGGCATGAGGGCCCTTTAGTACTTCAACACGATCCATCATATTGGGAGCCATCTGACTGCTCGGAGGATCCATACGATTGGGGCAAGCAGCTGTGGCGCTTTGGGCCCCATTCATCACAATGTTGAGCTGATCGTATTTAAAACCACGAAATACGGGATCAAAGCCATAATTTCCACTTTTACGGATGCTGTTAAAGGCGGGTAGTTGATTTAATATATCTGCTCCATCATGCTGCATTCGTTCCTGGAAATCAATTGTAATGCCATCATCTGTTTGAATGCTGGTTCTTAAGGCTATTACAGATACAGGATATAGATTAACAGTAGTGCTTCGGCGGTGATAGAGTTGTTTGTCAACCACATCCAGAAGTTGATTTTCGTTCCATTCCCAGCTGCCATACTGAACATGTGATATTTTTATTGACCTTCCTTTAACGAAAGAAAAAGAGATTAGCCCATTAGCATCCGACACTCCTTGTTCGTTACCGTACTCAAATGTAGCGGCAATAATTGGCGAGTTGTCATCGTAATCCAATAAGCTAAATTGCATTTTAGATTGTGCCATTGCGCTATTCACGCTAAGGCATAGAATTAGTATTAAGAATATATTCTTGAATGTCATTTTATCAATTTATATAGTTGATTGTATTCGTTTACAAATACACGCACACCATATTCTTCCACAAAGTATTAATACCGATATATGAATGGTATAATAGAGCAATGTGGTAGCTGTTGGATAGGCGTTTTTTAATTAGGCAATCAACATTTTTGGCGGACGAAAAATGTCACTAAGATGTGAGGTATAGGCAAACAAAAATTGCATTGTACACTCACTTTTTTTAGCGTTTGGAATAAGAGGTTCGTGCAATATGTTATTGGATTGCACCAGAAAAAGAAGTATCTCTATTTTTTGATTGATCTTATCAGGTTTGTCATCCTGATCATTGGGATCTACCTTTTTTAATTGTTTAGCCAAGTGACATTTACCATTACAGCCGCTAGTAGGTTCATCCTTGTTGATACATAGTACTTCGGCAATAAAATCCTGATTGATTTTAAAGTCAAATACAATCCATATTTTCGTTAATTCCGGTAGTAGAATAACTAGTAACAACGATATGGATAGCCATTTCTTCAATGGAAAAATTAGAATTAGTTAAAGCAATAAAAGAAAGTTTGCTCTAATAACTATTCAAAGTGGCAATTGTTTTACCTGAACCCCACTCTTAGGAAATTAATTCAGGATTTGGAATCCATTTTTTACGTAAAATCACTGATACCTTGGTTCCAACATTCTGTTCAGAGTTAATGTGTAATTGTGCACCGATTAAATAGCTTAGCTTATCAGCAATACTCAAGCCCAAGCCTGCTCCGCGATGTAAAGTAGTGCCAGTATTAATTTTAAAGAAATCTTTTTTCACTTCTTCCTTATACTGATTATCAAAACCTATTCCTCGGTCGTTAATGCCAATAATGATTTCCTCTTCATTGGAGTCAATGGTGATTGAAATCAAGCCTTTATCAGAAAATTTCACGGCATTATCCATAATATGACAAAGGATACGATGAAGGCAGTCCTTATCACTTTCAATGGTTAACTGCACATCCCCATTGATGCTCAGACTTAGATTTTTATTGAGTCCATTAATTTTTGATAGGGCATACTCTTTTATTTCGAGCATAAGAACATCAATAGTAAAGGATTGCTTTTTTATTTTAAGCTGATTGGTTGTGATCATTGATATTTCCATAATATCATTGACCGTTTTTAGTAGATCTTCGGTATTAGTCTTTATTATATTCAAATAGGATTTTACTTCAGTAACATTTGCATCTGCATCGATTAATCCAGAGAAACCATGAATTGCATTCATTGGCGTTCTAATTTCGTGCGACAAGTTGGTAAGGAAAGAAGACTTTAGTTGGTTGGCTTCTTCAGCTTGATTTTTAGCCAATTCCAGTTCTCTGTTTGAATGTTTTAATTGTTTAATTAGGCGTTTCTTCTCTCTGTACCTCCAGTAAAGAAGCACCACTATGAATAGTAAGGCTATTCCTAGTGCTAAAATTAAACGTTTCCAATAGCGTTGATCATTTAATTTGGCTTCGGTTTCCAGTGCGCTAATTTTATCTTCTCGTTGTTGCAATTCGTAATAGGTACGTAAGGCCTGAGCACGATCTTTTCCAGCTATAGTTGCCAAACTGTCAGAGTAGTTCTTATGAAGGTTGACGTACTCAAAGGCCTTTTGGTAGTCGCCTTGCTGCTCAGCACAAACGGCTAATTGTCCATGGATTTGAGCCATCTTTTGCACACTGCTTTGTACTTCCGCAATCTTTAATCCAGCTAGTAACGACTGTTTTGCTTCTTTGGTATTTCCTAGTGCCAGGTGATATTTAGCAATCCGTAAGTGCATTGCAGTTATGCCGGATGAGAATTTTCTATCAGAATATAAAAGCAGAGCTTTTTGGTAAACAGGTAGAGCACCCTGATACTGCCCCATGTCAAATAATATATCAGCTTTAGTAACCTCAGTCTCAGCCATAGTCATGGGCGATCGGTTATTGAACAGATAAAGACTTGCACTATCAACTTGGCTTAATGCTTTATCATATTCTTCCAAATGCTTATGTATTTGTGCTTTATTCTGATAATTGGCGCCAACCAAATATGAATTATTGGTAGATTTACCATATTCAATCACTTCTGAGTATTTGCTTAAGGCATCTTTATATTCGCCCATTAACTCGTAAATAGAGGCCACTCTGCTTAGCATTGAATACTGTCTTAGCGTGTAATTTATATTGCTATAAATGTTCTGAGCCTTTAAATAGTTTTCAAGGGCCAGATCAAGAACGCCAAGTTTCTTATAATAAATGCCATAGTACATATATATTCTACCGCGACGATATTCGTTTGGGTAACTTTTTCCTTCATGTTCTGCTTTTGAAAACCACGCTACAGCTTCATCAAAGTGGCCAAGATTCCAATTAGCCATCCCATAATAATAATATAACTCACCTTTAAGATTTGCATAAAACTTATCAACATATTGATTAGCTGAATCTAGTAGTTGAATAGAAGCACTGAGATTTTTATTACTAACTTCATTTAAGGCTTTTATTTCAATAGCTCGGATACGGGCTGGCAGGTAATTATAAATGATAAGTAGTGAGTCCACCTTTTGTAAATAAATGCTCATGGTATCCTTTCTATTACTGTACCAATAAGATTTGGATAAGGCGGTCAGGATATCAAACTTAAGTTCAATGTTATCTGTGTTTTCATAATGTTGTAGCAGATTTTTCCTGTTGTTAATAATCTGCCGATAAAGTAAATCAGTGTGATCATTGATCAAAGAGGAAAAGTCTTCAGTAATTGTTTTATTCGTAATTGATTTGTTAAACTCGTTACGAATAACCTGAGCAGAGCTATTTAAGCCGATCAGGCACAATGCTATTATTAGTACTGTTTTGATTGTATGCATTTACTCGTGATAAAACTGTATAGCTTTTGATGTTAAGATAGCCAATATATTGTTTTAAGAGGTAATTACGTTTAGTTTCTTGATGAATGGCTTGATTTATTGATTAAAAAGTGAAAACTGTAAGTGATTTCTGCTTGAAGCAATTACTGATCGTTTATAGCTAAACGTATTCGCCTGAAGTGACTGTTCAAATCAGCATTCTGGTCTGACGATATAGCTAAATAACTTGGTTTTACGCTCTTTAATCAGTCTCCCAGGGACGAGGTGATATTACATTGCAACTTATATTGTGTCTAACTAATTCGTTTGAGAACATGGCTGTAAGCCCTATGGCTTCGAGTGAAGAATTAATGCTTAAGGTAATCCAGGACGCGATGTACTCATAGGATAAGTTCAATTGATCAGCTTTCCTTTTTTCAATTACAACAGTTATTCCTTCGACTTCCTTAAATTCACAAATACTATCGGATTTGTCAATCTTTTCCAGATCATCAACTGTTACAAAAACGTATTCTCCTTTATTTAATTTGGGAGATCATCCTTTTATCAGCCGTTTTAAATTGGTTTCTCCAGACTTACCTTTTTTTCGAAAAGTTAATCAATAGAAAATTAGCATCGAAATTAAATTTATACCTGAACGATTCTTCTTG
Source organism: uncultured Carboxylicivirga sp. (assembly GCA_947503525.1). GTDB lineage: Bacteria > Bacteroidota > Bacteroidia > Bacteroidales > Marinilabiliaceae > Carboxylicivirga. The sequence goes on from CANNEA010000006.1 coordinate 49,721, forward strand.
AGATACAAAAAGCGTTTAATTGAATATTTATAAATCATTTAAACGCATAAAACTATTGGAGCTGTAAAGTTTAATCTTTAAATCGAATGGCGTTCAGGTACACTATTTAAGTATTGCTCACCTAAATTTTTAATGGCATGGTCAATTCTTTTAATCGACATCTCTTTTTCCGATGGAAGTGATGCGTCGAAGGCCACTGTGTTAATGCCATGAATGCCCAGATAAGCCGTATTAAAATCTATTAAATCAATGAAATGTTTCTGCTCTTCGAGCACTTCTATTTCAGGTGCTGGCTCAAAAATGCCATTTTCAACATCTTTGGCCAATTGACTGTCACCAAATGCTCCCATTGTTGTAATTGAAATCCCAATAGGCTCTGAGTGATTGATCAGCTTAGCCGTGTCTAGAGCATTTTGCATGCCTTTACCTTTTCCGGCTGCGCCAAAAATAATAATATCAATATGGGTCATTCCGGCCTTATTCAAGCGTTCTAATTGTTTGTAAGAATCCTCAAGAGTGAAACCCTTATTCATATAATCAAGTGTTTTCTCGTTTCCGGTTTCTACACCTACCCATAAGTCACCAATTCTTAAATCACGCAGTTGACGTAACTCTTCATCCGATTTACTTTTAATATTATTTATGGAAGCATACATTGTTATGCATTCAACTTCAGGAAAATATTCGATTATCTTTTCAGCAATGGGCTTTAAACGATTAGCTGATAGCACAAAAGCATCGCCATTAACTAAAAATACGCGTTTAACGTTTTTGTATAATTGTCGGGCTTCCTTTAAATCTTCTTCTATCTGATCTATCTTCTCCATTGTGAATCGCACATCTTTATACATGGTGCAATAAGTGCATTTGTTATGCGCACATCCAACAGTGACCTGAAGCAATAAGCTTTCTGCTTCATAGGGAGGTCTATAGATTGGTCCTGTAAAATTCATTTTTTTCTCCTTAATCAATTATTTGATTGGTGGTTTCAATCAATTTTTTAATGGCATCCTCATTATAAGCGTCGGGATGTGCCTGACTATACATGCCATTATCATTATCAAAATATTTGCCTGTCATTCCTTTGTGTTTATCCGAAATGGCAAGATCATACAAAATATTTGTGCCCTTGTCGGCAGGTGACCAGTGTTGGCCATATGCTTCCAAAGCCATTTTAGTATTTAGCAATGAGCCTGGGTTAACTGCGATTACTGTGATGTCTTTTTGTTCTTTAGCCAGATAAAAACTCCACATGGTGAGGGCCAACTTACTAATAGCATAGCTCTCGTTGACCGACACTTCTCTTGATCCACTTATAGCATTATATACAACCGGAGATTGCGCAGCTGAGCTTAAATTTATAATTCTAGAATTATTACCTTTTTTAAGTAAGGGAAGAAGTCTATTAGTAAGTGCAACGGGCGCCAGATAGTTAACTGTAAATCTCAGGTCTAAACCGTCAGCATTTCTGGAAGACGAGCTTTTGAAAACACCGGCGTTATTAATTAAAATGTCGATGTGCGAAATTTCTTTTTTCACTTCTTCGGCCATTTGTTTTACAGCATTTATATCAGAAAAATCAGCAACAAAACCCTTGATGTCTGATTTATTAGATTGAGTTTTTAGTTCGGTAACTAAATGTGCGACTTTTTCTTCGCTTCTTCCATGCACGATTACCCCGTGCCCTTCTTTGGCTAACTTGATGGCCAACAGTTTTCCTATTCCATCAGTGCTGCCTGTGATTAATACATTCTTTTTCATCAGAAATAATTCTCTTAGTATACTTACACAAAACGTAATATCTCATCAACATCTTTTCGCTTAGTTGGGGCGGGGTGCCCATCTTCGTGTCCATAAACGATAAGTGCAGCCACGGTTTCTTCTTTTGGTAAGTTTACAATTTTCGAAATTGACACATCATTAATTACTCCCATAACGCATGTGCCTATACCCTTGGCATGTGCAGCCAGACAGAACGTTTGACAGGCTATTCCCGCATCAAATACCTCCCAAAGGTTGGCTTTTGAAGTCGCGTAATCATCGCCCTCCAGCTTACCACTTTTACCTTTTACAAAACTTAAAACTGCTACACCCTTCGCTTCTTTTAAAGTGTTGATGTTATACACAAAACCTTCCACGCCATCTGTGGCAAGCTTTTTTATTGTCGCTTCATCATCAACCAATGTGTAACGCGCAACCTGAAAATTTCCCCAAGAAGGTGCCCATCTGCTTAACGACACAATTTCTTTCATGGTATCACGCTTTACTTTCTCATTTTTAAATTTCCGAACACTTCTGCGATCGGTAATCATTGCTATTGCATCCATGGTATTTTCTTTTTAGCTTATTCTTAATCTTAGCTTAATGACTTACATTTTAATTTATGATGCAAATTTAGATCAAGCATCTTGTGTAGCTGTTGTATTAATGTTGGCTAAAATTGTACCTAAGTTGGAAATGTACGTTCTATTATTGAATATTTCACTTAAGTTTCATTTATATGGATTCTATAGCCTATATTTGAACTGAAATTCCAATATATATACAATGTTTATTAAGTCGATCAATAATATATTTGAAATCCACCTTGAGGAATTAGTGTCTTGGGGAAACCGTGCTTATAAAAATAATTTCTTTGAAATTGTTTATGTTGAGAGAGGTTCAGGGAAACAATGTATTAACCAACATGAGTTTGAATATAACGAAGGAAATATATTTTTGCTTCCTCCATTGGATTGTCATTCTTTTAAAATAGAAGAGCCATCTCGATTTTATTTTATTCGATTTACAGATCATTATTTTTTGAAAGATGATGGCTTGACCAATTACAATAGTTGGTTTGATCGAATAGCGTATATATTGGCCAATTACAATAAGGTACCCGGAGATATAATTTCAAGTGATAGAGAGCGACAATTTATCATCAACACCATTAAATCAATTTATCAAGAGTATTTATCGGCCGATCATTATTCGGAATCAATTATAAGTGGAGGTGTGGCTTCGATTCTTAACATCCTCGCCAGAAGTATTGAAAAAAAATATGTGGAGCAGGCCAATGAAATAGATAATCGTTTTGGTGAAATATTACGATATATCAATACAAATATTGCCAATCACGAGAGTCTTCGAATACCGCTGTTGGCCAATAAATTTGGCGTGTCAAAATCTTATTTCTCCGAATATTTTAAAAAGCAGGCAGGAGTAACTTTGGCCGATTATATCCTTAAATCGAAACTTAAGATTGTAGAAACAAAAGTACTGCATACCGATTTGACATTGAAAGAAATAGCCTATCAACTTAACTTTGCCGATAGTAGTCATTTGGCACGATCTTTTAAAAAAGTGTATGGAATGACTGTTAAGGAGTTCAAGAAGAGTGGACATGTCTGTTTGGCATAAATTATTCCGTCAAGGGAATGTTCCACACATTCTTTTCTAAATCTATACTACCACCTATTTCTTCAGTAATAACTCTGTCTATAATGCTTAGGCCTGTTTTTGCCATATTGTCAAAAGTGTCGATTCCATTGTTTGGGAAATTCTGACGGGTTCGGTGAATGTTGAAACGGTTTGAGAATTTTCGCTCAAAAGCTTTTTCTACACCTTCCTTTCCGATCATAAAACCCAGCATTCCACCCCAGGTTGCAGTTGGATTGTCCGAATCCCAACCGGCAAGTGTTCCAATTTTAATGGTTTCAACAATGTCGCCCTCTCCGTAAAACAAGCTCACCAGACTGGCGGCAAAGTTAATTCCGGCGGCAAAACAGCCATTACAATAGAGTTCTCTCGAGGTGAGGTCGTATCCATCCATTTGATTGACCTGATATCTGACATATAATGAATCACGGGTTTGTTCCCATGGGATGCCACTATTGTAAAGTTGATAGGTGTAATCAAACATTTTTGAAGCATATGATGTTTGGGGAAGGACTTTTTTCGCTTCCTGAGCCATCCAATGCACCTGTTCATTCATTTTATCGGAATGATGCACCGAAGCCAGAGCATACAAGCTTACATAGAATTTTGAAATGTATTCCGCATCTGCACGTGCGATTGTTTGAATAGGAAGATGAGCCAGCTTTAATGCGATATCCGGTCGGCTAGGCGCAAAGAGTCCGAAAATCTCAGTGGTCAACTGGGCATCTATCATGTCGTAATGCTCATTTAACTTGGGATCACCTGTATCTGGAGGTAAAATGCTATCAGCCATTAAATCATAGGCCTTTTGGTTTGATACCCATAAGAAGTTTTCTTCTTCTGACATAATGTGTTTTAACCATCCATCGCGAATCTGTACAGGGCTTAGCAAACTGGTTTGATGGCTATACATCAAGTGCTGATACATGTATTCAACGTCAGTGTCGTCATCTGCTCCCCATATTTCATTGGTATCGCGAAATACAAAGTCTATTGTAGCTGATAAATCACTTGGAACACCTTGTCCCCATATGCTTGGCTGATCGGGCTGTCCCCAATCATCCCGGGTATAAAAGTCCCCGGTTTTTATCTCACCAATATTTCCAATCTTATCCATTTCAGTGACCAGGCCTGTCCAGTTAGCAATGCATTGCCCTAACCAGAAACCATACAATTGATCAGCATATTTATCGCGTGATATTTCAATGGTATCAGCTTTTTCAGAACTATTTTTTTGATTAAATGAGCAGGCACTAATAATAAACAATAGACCAAAGATGATGTATTTCATGGTTGCCGAATTTTGTAATAACTAGCATAAAGAAAGCGAAAAACGGCTGTTATAAAAAACTGGTCTGAATAGGTCTTTACGATGCATACACTTATGGTTCCCAATAGGCCACTTTATACGGAAGGCCATCTTCGGAGAAAGTATAATCATCCGTAATAAAACTGAAACCATTTTTCTTAGCCATATGATTGGCAAGGCAAAGACAAAGCGCATCAATCAAATCATCAGGCCGTACATCTTTACGTTTATATTGAGCAATTCCAGTATTATATACTTTTAATATAGTATCGTCATACTGACTTAAAATCTCTAATCGCTCATTGCGTCCTTGTTCGGTGGATTTTTTAGTTTCAACAATACCCTTGTTGAAGTACTTAAAACACAGTTCAGGATGACTCTCTATAAATTCAATTTTACCACGATGTTGATTTAAAAATACATCGAGCTGTTTAATTTTTGATTTAATGTTAAGACTTTGAATGGATAAACTTTTACCCTCTTCTTTGAAGTTTAATTGTTTGGCTTTGGTAAAATCATCTTCATAAACGGCTGCTTTACATGGAGTATTAAAAACAGTTGAACTGCGCTTACCCATTTCACGGCGTAATGTTTGATCAATACTTCGCGGGTGTGTGGGAGTAGCCAAACCCATAGGCATATCAATAAGTATCCTCTCTGGAAAGGATTCATCATTAACAATCTCCTTAATCTGTTTATGAATTGAAATAGAGTAATGCCCCTGATAATACGAAACCATTACCCATCCATATGGACAACCATCAATGCTAGCTACATACATTTCAATTTGATGTTATTGAGGAAAAATGAAAAAAGGCTACCACAAAGGGCAGCCATTTGTATCCTTTATGCTTGATCTACTTTTTCTTGCAAGTGCTTAAACCAAATGGGGCATATAAAGGACAAAAGCTAACAAAGCTTGTTAAAGCAAAAATGGCAGCTAAAACAAGAAGAACAATCCCAAGTGTTCCGCTAATTATATTGGTAAAATACAACACTACAATTACCGCAGCTGTTAATAATCTGATGATTTTGTCAGCTGATCCCATATTCTTTTTCATATCAAACTATTTTAATGGTTGTTAGTTTAAGTTCTAACCATTAGGTAGTGAGATTGTTTAGTATGCTATTTTGTTTGTACCTATTAATGTCTTGCTACGATTAAAAGATATTATCCTATAGAATTATCCACTAAACTTCATTTCTATTTATTTATTTCTACAGATATACTTTTTTGTGGTCTGCCAAGGTTTATATTTACATTTGATATTATTTTAGTTGGATAGATCGACAAGCACAAACGGGAGTAGTGCTTTTTAAACAAACCCTTGCATTCATGATAGAAAAATTAGAATTTGAGAATAAGGAAATAGATATTGAGGAATTACCTAAACTTGAGGATCTTAAATTCAATCGAGTTGAGAAAAACTACCTTCTGGTTTTATTATTAAGAATTATCATTTTTGGATTAATATTCAATGGTATAGGAGCATTTTTTTATTTTACTAAAACAATGGGTATACCATCGGAGGTGATTCAATACATCTTATTGGCCATTAATAGCCTTTTTGCCTTGCGTGTTATATTGACGATACTTTCTTTCAAAATTAGAGCCTATGCCATTCGGGAGAGGGATATCTCTTATCAGAGAGGATTAATTGTTTTTAAGCAAACCACCGTGTCGGTGAATAGAATGCAGCATGTGGAGTTAACTCAATCTTTACTTATGAAACTTTTTAATTTATCTACCGTGAAAATTTACACAGCAGGTGGTAGCCAATCCGACATTAGTATTGCGGGTATTAATAAAGAAAAAGGTGAAGAAATTAAAGATCTATTAAGCGAAAAACTTAGCCAGCATGCGTAATATAGATCTTACAAAACCCAATAGGCAAGCGCCCAAAGGTCTGGTACTTATACTGGCCATGAGTATTCAAAAGTTAATCCGGGCACTTTGGCCAATGCTTCTAATTTACTTTTGGAAGAACGATCAATTTGTGGAATACCAGACTATCATTAATGTGGGTATAATAGTTATTATCCTATTGCTCTCTATACACGCTGTTTTGTATTATTTAAATTTCAAGTTTTATGTAGATAAGGATCACTTTATTCTTCGAAAAGGCTACCTGCGTAAACAAGAATTGAATATTCCACTTGATCGCATTCAATCGGTAAATTACAAAGCAAATGTATTGCAACGTTTGTTAAAGGTGGTTAGTCTTGAAATTGATACAGCAGGATCGGTAAAAAAGGAACTTAAGATATTGGCCCTGGAGCTTGATTATGCAGATACCTTAAAAAATGCATTGAGTACTTCTGTTAACGTGAAAGAGACAGAAGATGTAAATCAGGATGTGCCAATAAAAGATGAGCAGGCTGAAAAGCTATTAAAAATAGAAATAGGCGAACTGGTGAAGATTGGTTTGTTGCAAAACCATTTGCAGATGGCTTTGCTAATACTTGCCTTTGGTTGGCAGTTCTATAACGAATTGGCAGATTCGTTTAAAGAGGAGATCAGCCAGGTTTCAGGTCAGGTAAATGAGCAAATTCTTCAATCGAGTTTAATTGTCTTAATCTTTATGGGCCTTTTATTTTTCGGAATTAGCATATTGGCCTCGGTAATAAAGATTATAGTGAAGTTTTTCGATTTTGAGTTTTCAAAAACAGAATCATCATTTCAAATGCAAGCTGGTTTATTAAATCGGAAAAACATGATTATCCCCTTCAAGAAAATACAGGAATTGTCATGGGGAACTAATCCTTTAAAAAAGGCTTTTTCACTGTTCTCAATAAAAATAAAACAAGCCAATAGCCAAGTCGACAAGAAAAAATCTTTGATGGAAATACCTGGCTGCGGGAATGAAAACTTAAATCAACTCAAAGAAGTCATTTTTGGAGAAGACGAGTTTTTAAGAGACAGGAAATATAAGATATCCGGAAAATTCTTCTGGCGCGTCTTATTTATTATGGGCTGTTTGCCAATTTTGATAAGTTCACCTCTCTACATTTATGATGTGGTACATTATATAGTGCCCATTCTGTGGTTTGGCTTTAGCACTTTTGCATCATGGTTGGCCGTCAAAAAAAGGTATTTTCAGATTAGCGAAAATCAGCTTATTATATCTAAGGGTATGTTTGGTCAGGATTGGAAACAACTGGAAATTTATAAAATTCAAGTTGTGGATTTCAGGCAGTCAATTTTTCAGAAATCATCTGGTCTGGCAGGCATCCAGATTTATACGGCATCGGGTAGTACCTCCATTCCTTTTATCAATGAAAATTTAGCTAAAGAGTTGCATAAATTCCTGGTATATAAAATACAGTCAACTGAAAAAAGCTGGATGTGAGACGCAAAAATATTTCCCGGATTTGTTATTTTCAAAACCGGGAAATATTTTATGATGAGTGCATAAGGCCTTACGCCCTATTTCTCCAGTTCAAGTTCGGAATAGAATTGTTGTAAGGTGAAGAATGCCTTTTTTCTATTGCCTGTTTCCGAAATAAGTCCTTTTCTGTTCCAGCCATCCTGATAAGGTATTAGCATGCGACGTGGTGAACGGAAATCTGCCAGTATCCATGGTGTAATACCACTTAGTTGAGGTATCTTAGCCAGAGTCGGTAATGTCTCTTCATACAATAACTCCTGAAATTCCTCGCTCCACCGAGTCATATTATCGGCATGGTAGCCTTGTAAGGCACCGGCTCCGAATTCCGAGATAATTACCGGTTTATCCATATCAATCTCCCAACGGATATTTTTAATGTTGTCAATGTCGCCACCATACCAACCATAGTATTGATTAAAACTTAGGATGTCTACTTTCTCGGCAAAAGGATCTTCCACAACCATAATGTTGTTATCACTTTCTTTGCCGTGATCTTCCAGGGCAGCACTTATTAAGCGTTGATTATCCAGTTGACGTGTGGCATCAACCAGCTTACTTAAAAATCTCAGTCGTTCATCCGACATGGGTGTTTCATTGGCCATGGACCAGATAATGACTGATGCACGGTTTTTATCTCTATTAATTACTTCGCTTAGTTGTTGTTCAGCTTTTTTGTAAGTTTCAGTATTTCCCCATTGGATGGTCCAGTACACCGGTATCTCTTCCCACAGCAAGAGACCCATTTCATCCGCTAGTCGTGCCATATTTTCATTATGCGGATAATGAGCCAAACGTACAAAGTTACAACCTAACTCCTTAGCCCATCCGAGTAGCATTCGAGCATCTTCCATTGAGTGCGCTCTTCCACCTCGCATCACATTTTCTTCATGTATACAGATGCCCTTTAAAAATACAGTTTTGCCATTGAGCACAATGTCAGAACCTTTTGTTTCAATGGTACGAAAGCCTATTTTATCTGAAATCTTATCCTCTTGGCTTGTAATGATAACCTCATATAATTTTGGATTGGTATCACTCCAGGCTTCATACTTTTTTATTGGAATTTCTAGCTTGATCTGGCCTTCCTGATCAGCGGTATATGATTTATTTATTTTTAACTCAGGAATGGAAACACTGACTTTTGAGTTGGCTTTATTGTCTCCATTCAACTGAATGAAACCGGCAATGACATTCTTCTTACTCTTGTCAAGCTGAAGACTGTAATCTTCAATAAAGGTTGGACTTAATTCATAAATGGTTACATCACGAGTAATGCCTCCATAATTCCACCAATCAGTGTTTAAGGTTGGTACTTCGTCGGCAGCTCGTTTATTATCTACTCTTACAATTACAAAATTATCCGTTGCTTTAACATGCTTGGTCATCTCAAAATTAAAGGGGGTAAATCCACCCTTATGCATGCCCAGCTTCTGACCATTGACATATATATCAGCCCGGTAATTTACGGCCCCAAAATGCAAATAGTAGCGTTTCGATGAATCATAATTCGGGATGTCAAAAGACTTCTTATACCACAGTGTCCCTTCGTAATAAAACAGTTTTTCTTCTTGAGAATTCCAATCACCCGGAACAAGTAAAGTGGGGGATGCATCAAAATCATACTCAACCAAATCCATTTTGTTTTGTGGTTTGGTATTGGTGTAAAATGCCCCAGCTCCCGGATTTGGAGACCCATCGTGTGGTTGCCATCTGTAATTGTAATAGCCGGTTTCATACATGTCAACAATGTAGTTCCATTTGCCATTGAGGCTAATACCTTCGCGTAAATAATTATTTTGAAGTAATGTATTGGAGAATAATAAAAAGCTGTTGAGTATCAACAATGCAGCTATTAAGAGTTGTTTCTTCATTATTATGAAATTTTATGGTGTGTTTTATGTCCAATAGTAGCTATTAGGCCCTAATTTAATTTTAAAATAGAGACACATGAAAGGATGCAAGAAACCTTATATATTCTTAACTAATTAACACCTTTCGTAGTCATAGCCACCCTATAAATGGATGTTCGTGCAGTAATATAGAGCTGCTTCCCATTTTTACCGCCAAAGCATACATTCGATGGACGTTCTGGTACTTCAATAGATTCAATAAAGTTGCCTGATGCAGAATATATGTCTACCGAATGTTTACCTCGAGGTGTCATGTAGACATTACCTTTTTTATCTACAGTCATGCCATCACAGCCCACTTCAACGAACAGAGTTTTGTTACTGAGTGTTCCATCCGGATTAATACTGTACTGATAGGTCTTGCTTGCTTGTGCATCGGTGACATATAGTGTTTTGCCATTGGATGTACCAATTACACCATTGGGCTTTTCAAAATCGTCGCATACTCGTACTACAGAAGAACGATCTGGATTGATATAGTAAACATGCATGCCATCCTGATCAAGGTTTTTAACGTCTGATCCATATTTAGGATCAGTAAAATACATGCCACCATTCGGGTGAATCCAAACATCGTTGGGTTGGTTAAAGCGTTTGCCCTCATAGGTATCTGCAGCAATACTTATAGTGCCATCCGGAGAGGTTAGGCTAATTCGTCCCGGATCACCTTCGCAGGCTGCCAGATTGCCTTGTTTGTCAAAGTACAGGCCATTGGTGCGCCCACTTTCTGTTCGAAAGGTATCCAACTTGTTATCCACTGTCCATATTAATATTAAATGTTGTCTTAGGTCGGTGAAATAAACGTTGCCTTTAGCATCTGCAGCCGGACCTTCAGTGAATTTAAAGTCACCAGCCAGCTTTTCCACTTCTCCAACTTTAAGGATTTTTGACTTTCCTTTTTTTGATTGAGAAAGGCCATAGCTTGGACTGAGTAAGAATACAATAGTGATTAATGATACAACTGTGGTTTTCATGGCGATGGAATTAAATGGTAAGTGAATGTTGATTTGTATTTAATTTATTTATTATCAGGTAGGTGTTTGGTTGTTGAGGTTTACAACTTATGTTTCTCTACTTCTATCCTTATAAATTCAGGTAGGTAATCAGGAGTACATCCTTTTGATACAATCTGATCTTTATAAAGCCCAATCTTCTTTCCTAATTCAATACATCGCGCTCTAAATGGTTTATCGTAGATTCCTATAAAAGCTGCTGTAAAATTCATTGCCCATTGTACTTCCGGAACTTCATTTTCTAGTCCCTCTTCAATTTTTGAAAGTAATTCATCTGTATTAGGAGGAGGTGTTTTTCCGGCCCATCGTAATCTTGCCTGATAGTACCAGAAAATACATCTTTGCATTGGAGAGGGACTCTTTTCCCATGATTCAAGCAGAGCTATTGTTTTTTTATCTTTCGTCAATTGATTGGCCATTAGCCAATCTGCCAACTGATTTCTTTCATTATACTCATGTTGCTGAATGTTAGTTTCGAGTTGGTCAATTAGCTCTTGACTCAGCATTTTTTTATCCATTATCAGTATAGCTAATTGTCGCGGATAAAACTCTTTAATGGACCATAATTCCATAGCCAGTTCATGATCCTTTTTGATTTCTTTGGCGATCTTTCGTAAATCACCTAGCTTGGTTTGTTCCGAATTAATTTGTGAATAAATGTCCTTGGCTTTTGCAGACAGTTTCATAATCAATAGGTTTTACTTACTTAGCTTACTGAATGAAAGATAAAAATTAATCTTCTACATTCATAAAGAAGCAATTAAATTTAGTCACATTTTAAGTTCCTAAGCTGTTGAGGTTGCATACATTCTGATATACACCATTAAATTTTTTGGATACAGCATCGGATATTAGAATATAGATCTAATGGTCCTACAAGACTTTCATATCTTACTCATTTTTGCCTTATTCTTCTAGATTATGAACAATTTTTTCTTTTTAGCAGAGAAATGCTGCAATTGCCTCAGGTTCCAGGTTACCTCGTTGTGTTGAAACTTGTATGTTATTGCATAGCAAGTTTGTCATTCAAATATTAAACGGCAATTATAACATTGCCCATTTTATGTCCTTTGTCAACGTATCGATGTGCTTCGACTATTTTTTCCAAGGGATATTGTCTGTCAATAACCGAAGTTAATTTTCCTTCTTCACAAAGTGTTTTAAGATATGTGAGATCTTCTTGTTTTAACTTTTATCCTTCTGAAGATTTTAAAGCATCCAGAAATATTCCGTTCTTTTTTAAGGATTTCTTACGATCAGAAGGAGCTATCATGCCTACTGAATCAAAAATAACATCATAGATTTTGTTTTCATCGTTGAAGTTTTTCTGGGTGTAATCAATAACCTTGTCTGCGCCCAAAGATTTTACCATTTCGATATTCTTGGTACTGCAAACGGCAGTAACCTGTGCTTCATAATATTTTGCCAACTGAACTGAATAGGTGCCTAGACTTCCAGAAGCTCCATAAATAAGGACTTTTTGACCTTTTTGAATATTTGCCAGCCTTAGGACTAACAAAGCAGTTAATGCTCCATTGGCCAGAGGAGCTGCCTCTTCATAGCTTAAATTGGTTGGCTTTATTGCTATAAGTCCATTCTCAGGCATACATTTATATTCAGCATAAGCGCCAAACTTATATCCCTCATAAGTAGATGCAAAGACTTGATCTCCAATCTTGTATTTGGTAACATCACAACCTAGCTCTGCAATTTCTCCGGCTAAATCCATTCCTAAGATCTTATTTCTAGGACCATTAATTCCTAGTATCAATCTCATAATGGGCTTAAAGAAAAAATCTTTAACTGGTCCTAAACCAGGCCTAAAACCACGTATTTTGGCATCACCAACATGAGCAGTAGTTGCATGAGTTTTTATCAGTACCTCATGAGGTTTCGGCACAGGTTTTTCAATGTTTTGTAGTTGAAGGACTTCTGGAGGTCCATATTTTGTGCAAATTATTGCTTTCATACTTTCCAGTTCTTTGCTCATACTTAGATTTGTTATTTATAAACGATGAAAACGTGATTACTCTATAATATTTGCACTCTCAATTCCATTTAAATGTAATGAATTTATGTGGTTAATTGGGTCGTTATCTTGCTACTACCCTAAATGTATCGTTTTTTAATTATCTTTGATTTACTAAAATTAGTTGATGTATAATAGTAAGAAGGATTTGGTGAAGTAAATAACTTTTGCTGTCCTGCCTAAAGTTATCCCACGTTTTCAGTCGACAATTCCTTGTCCTCTGATTTATCATGTATTATATTGTGATTTCAGTATTATGGCCATGTGCTAAATATGAAATATGCATTTTTAATCAGCTATTGATTAATAGCTTTAATTTAAATGTTATGAGTAAAGAAATTCAATCAATTCACGAATTCGACTTAAATTTAATTTGCGAATATTATTCTACCGTTAAACGACAAGGGCCCGGTAGCCCTGAAGTAACAAAGAGAGCATTAAGCTTTATTAATAATCTTAATGCCCAGTCACGCATTGCCGATATTGGGTGTGGAACCGGAGGACAGACCATGGTATTGGCTCAAAATACTGCTGGGTTTGTTACTGGTATTGACATGTTTCAGATTTTTATAGACATCTTTAATTCAAATGCTCGAGAGTTGAAACTTGAAAATAGAGTTAAAGGTGAAGTTGGCTCCATGGAAAAACTCCAGTTTAAAGATGAGGAGTTAGATCTTATTTGGTCGGAAGGAGCCATTTATAACATTGGCTTTGAACAAGGTTTAATGGAGTGGAGAAGGTTTCTTAAGAAAGGTGGATACATTGCCGTATCAGAGGCTTCGTGGTTTACTGATGAACGACCTAAAGAGATAGAAGATTTTTGGATGGATGTCTATCCGGGTATAGATACAATTGCTAATAAGCAAGCTCAGATGCAAAAAGCAGGTTACCTACCTGTTGCTTCATTTATTTTGCCTGAGAATTGTTGGATAGAACATTTTTATGAGCCTCAGGTTCAGGCTGAAATTGACTTTCTAAATAAGCATGAAGGTAATAAGGCGGCAGAAGGTTTTATTGCCAATCAAAGGCACGAAACTCAATTATATTATAAGTACAAGGCGTATTATGGCTACGCTTTCTTTATAGGTAAAAAGATTTAATTTAATCAAGGATTGCTCGCTTGGGCAATCCTTTTTTTTACCTGATTGTCCTGAAATGTAATGGATAAGAATTTAAGTCTGTTGTGTTTAATGTGTATAATTTGATAGTCCGGGATGTACTAGAAATTGTCCTCGTTCTTTAATGAAAATAGTGGGTTTTCTACCGGTTATTCTTTTAAAATCATTGATGAAATGAGCCTGATCAAAGTAACCACAATGATAGGCAACTTTAGTTAAGTCGAGGGTTTTATTATTGTCCAGTAAACGGACTACTTCATTTATTCGAATGATTCTCAGATAGTGCTTCGGACTAATGCCAACCTTATCTTTAAATTCCCTCTCTAATTGACGTTTGCCAATGAATACTCTGGAAGATAGTTCTTCTATTCTAATGCCTTTTGTATTTCGAATAAGTTCTGCAGCAAGGTTAACGTAACTTATGTCTATGCTATTTTTATTTAATGTTTTTAGTAAATAACGTTCTGATCTATCAATCATTGCAGAAACACATTTTTCTTTTCTCACCCGATGGCTGAAGTCACGAAATTGACTTCCCAGTACCAATGACATATCTTCAAAGCGATCTTTTAACAAAGAAGCTGGTACCCCGAAAATGTTAAAGATTCCTTCAGGCTTAAAACGTATGGCAAATACTTGAACATGATTGCCAAACTGTACCTCATGAGCTTGAGTAAATAATCCTAAAATCATATAGTCAGGACTCTGTGACCATTTACTGTCTTTATTAAGATCGCAATGCAAATCGTTGAGGTGAATAATTAACTCCAGACAGCCATTAGGAATCATTTGCATTGAAATACGTCCGGATGCATTTGAATTAAAACTTCCTTCCCAAAAAAGTTCTACGAAAGGCATGAGCCCTATGCAAGGTTTATACTCGGTTATCATTTCTACACGTATTGATTTTACTCAATATTTCCAAAAGCCTATTTTTTCTGAAAAATGGCTTATCATCTCACAATACTCAAATACAGGTTCACTTCTATGTGTATCAGCGTACTTATAACTAAACTGTTGGTTTCAATTATAGTTCATTTCCCCAAAGTTCTTTCATCACATGGTCTAGGTCCATAAGAGCTTGACTGCAATCGCCATTAAATGACGACCCATGCATGGTTGCCAGGGTTTTGGGTTTAAGTTCTGCCAAATTGTATAGTATTTTTTGTGTTCGTGAGGTATAGGGTGAGTATTCCATTAAAGGTCCTTGTTCATAGTCAAGTAATGAACTTCTGTGTAAGCTTAAAATATCTTTATCTGTAATGGCATCAACAATTCCATTTTGATGAAATAAATCAGAGCATAACAAAGTACCATTAGTTTCTTCATACATTACACCGGCATCCCAGCCATGGGGTAAATGAGGAGTTCTAATGAAGCGATAACTGTGCTTGCCTGTATTTAAGATGGCATTATCAGCCATTGCATGTGCAGGCCTTATCGCAAAATCGTTCATGTTTACCATAGCGCCGACCTCGCTGCAAACCGCTTGTGCATTGGGTGCAACTTGTAACCACTCATTAAGGGCACCGCATTCATCAACTTCAAAATGACTGAATCCAATCCACCTGAGTTGAGAAGGAGAAATAATCTTACTCACCTCTTCCAGTAAAAGAGGAAACATCTGTTTCATTCCCGCATGATATAACATGGGTTCGTCATCCTTTATTAGAAAGTGATTGAATTGCAAATTAATTTCTTTAACAAATACCGATATACGGTACACATCCGGAGCAATTTCTGATACATTAATCATGATTTTACATTTTTATTAAACCATTTTGAACAGAAACGAAAGTAGTGTTGGAATATCAGGTATGATTGTAAAAATGCGACATTATTAATCTGCTTACATCCATCTTACTCTTGAAGTTTAATTTAATAAGGCAATTTAGAAGGACTATAAGCGGTTTTAGATATGACTATGTTCTTTTTTCAGAACCCAGTATTCTAGATTAAAAGTTAAAGCAATAAGGCTTAACCAAAAGAACAATTGTCAATTATCCAACTTTGTTAGGCCCAAAACAGAAAGTACTGGAATAGCGTTAATGTGTAATTATGAGGTTTTTTGCTTCTTTAATATTTTAACAATTCTATTATTTATGATTTGCGATAGATTCCAATTATACAGTTTTGAATCCGTTGTGCTGTAATACTCAACAACTACTGCATCAAGATCTTTGTGATAAAAAGCAAAGCTCTGGTATCCCGGAACCCAACCAGAATGTTCATACTTATATATGGAATTATATATTTCCTGTTCTCCAGGTTTAAATATTGATCCATCGTTTAAAGCTCTTAGGAAAATACCAACGTCTTCGGCTGAAGCTACCATGCCATATTCGTCGGACTTTAAATCAAAGGGATGTCCTACATGATAGCCACTCATCACATCTTCCATATTTACTTCATTTATCGAACCAAAGGTATTATTCAAATTTAGTGGCCTTAAAACTTCTTTCTGAATGTATTGGAAATTGCTATAACCAAGTACATCATCCATTATTTTATTTAATAGTAAGTAGTTGGTGTTGCAATACTCATAGTCTTCACCGGGTTTAAAATTAGCCGGCATGTCCAAAATTAAATTAAGGCTTTCTTCATAACTTATTGGAGCTACCCAAAAATTAGGCGCATCTGTATAATTGGGAATCCCACTTTTATGCTGTATCATCAAACTCAAGGTGATTTTGTCAGCATAAGCGATTCTTCCCACCAGTTCAGGTAAATAATCAGCAATGGTTTTATCCAGAGAAAGTCGTCCATCATTTACTAATTTAGTAACAGCCACTGCATCATATAATTTACTAATACTTGCAATCTTAAATAGTGCTTTAGGTTTGGCAGGAATCTGGGTTTCTCTATTGTGCCAACCGGAAGCAAAAAACTGAGGAGCCTTACCCGCCTGATCTACATAAACGATCATTCCGTCAAATCCATGCCCAATGGCTTCATTGCACTGCTCCTGAATTGTATCCGGCAGGGGTAGTATCCAGGCCTTTACCAATAACCATGGAACGAAAAAAAGTGAAATAATAGTTCCAACAGCCAATGCTATTCTGATTACTAGTTTTGTATGATTTTTTTTCATATGATAATATTTTCTTTCAATTGCCATATGGAACTCGCCTGAAAAAACATCATTCTCGTGTGTGAGAACTTTTTCTCATGACTCGTTTCATGTGCTTAAAGTTAGGATGTAAATACTAGCCGATCGACTAGCAAGTGAGAATTTACACGATTCTCCGAAATCATAATATATGTATCAGGATTATCTTATTTTTCAGTCCTTATAAGTTTACCCTGCTTAGTCTTTAACACTCTTTTTGAGCAGATTGTTTGATTTTAAGATATTAGTAAATTAATTGTAGATAAAGTCGCGAAATGTGAGTGGATTGTTCACATCCTATTTTAAAAAATCAAGATTTCGCCTTAGGCCTTTATACTTAGTGCGTTTAACCGCTGATTTGCGGAATAATTCTTTAAAATGCTCGTCATTCATATTGTGCCAATCGTCTTTGCTCAATGATAAAAGATCGGCGTGTGGAGAAAATTCCGGCTCTTTAGTTGGGCGAGATTTCCAGTTCCATGGGCATACTTCCTGGCAAATATCGCATCCAAAGGCCCAGTTCTCCATTTGATCTTTAAACTGTTCAGGTATAGCTTCTCGGTGTTCGATTGTAAGGTAAGAGATGCATTTATTCGAATCTAGCTTATAGTTTCCAATTAAGGCTTTAGTAGGGCAGGCATCTATACAACGCTGGCATCCTCCGCAAGCTTCTTTTATTGGGGTGTCGGCCTCTAACTCCATATTAATTATCATTTCACCAATCAGTACAAAACTGCCATGTGTTTTATGAATCAGGTTGGTGTTTTTCCCAATCCAGCCAAGTCCGCTTTTAGCAGCCCAGGCTCTATCCAGCACAGGGGCGGAGTCGGTGAATAGCCGTCCATCCAGTTCAGGATAGAGTTCTGCTTTAATGAAATCAAAAAGTACTTGTAGCTTATCTTTTATCACAAAGTGATAATCTTTACCATAGGCATAACGTGCCAGCTTAGGGGCTTCTTCATCTTGCTGAAGAACTTTAGGTTTGTAATTGAGAAGAACCGAAACCACAGTGCGAGAACCTTCCACTAATAAAGTGGGATCGAGGCGTTTCTCAAAGTGATTATTCATATAGCTCATGTCGGCCTGGTAGCCTTTATCCAACCAGGTTCTCAAATGTCCTTCATCCTCACTCAAATGCTCAGCCCTGGAAAAACCAATGTCTGTAAAACCCAATTCAAGCGCTTTATCGCGGATCATATGTTTTGAACTTAGCGCTTTATGCATGGGGTTTTTCTTTTAGTTCATTAGTGATTAGGTCTATACAGTTAACCTAATACCACCTACCTTTAGCCCAATTTAATGTCTTTTTCTTTACAAAACGATATCACGCTTTCTTTTAACTGGCTAATCAGATCATCATCTAATTTTTGGTAGTCCATTTCATGCGGTTCGCCTTGGTTAAAAAGAAATCGTATGCTAGTCACCTTTATTTGCACTTCTTTAATGTTGGACCATTGAAATTGCTCAGCTTTGGCAAACATTGAAGCCTTAATTTTCACAATGGTGGAGTCGATATGTATATATGCTTTGGCCCAGAAGGTGAGGGGATTAAATCCAAATCCCATTGCCAGATAATATACACCTGCAATTCCAAAAATAATAAGCTGAGTAGAACTAAAAAACGCCTCTTTACGAATAATAAAGTACGCCACTGCGGCTAATAACAAACTGCCCATGGCAATGCGGAATATGTTTCTGGGAAACTTTCGGATTAAGTCGATGTGTAATACCATGTTGACTAAAAATTTAACGTTTGTCTGTTTTGCCGAAGAATTAATGTCGGAGCTGTCCTGCTAAAGTAAAAACAATAAGAAGGCAACTTGACAGCCTCATACTCATTAATTAATCGGGTATAGTTCGTTTATGCTGCTAAAATAAGAAAAGCTCCCGTAAGAGAGCTTTATACTTTATAAATTTGATTAGAGTTATTGTCAACTTCAAATCGGAAATCAATAACAATATCTATTGATCTAATGGTCCATTAACTGGATGTCAGATAATCTACAATAGTCCCAATTCCAGTAAAGCCTCTTCCGACAACATATCTTTAGTCCATGGCGGATCAAAAGTCAGATTTAAATCCACATGTGTAATGCCATCAATTGCTGCTACTTTATCGTGCACCTCTTCGGGTAATGATTCAGCTACAGGACAATTAGGCGAAGTTAAGGTCATCACAATTCTGGCCTTTCCATCATCATCCACATCAATCTCATATATTAATCCCAGGTCATACACATTCACTGGTATCTCAGGGTCAAATATTGTTTTGATTACTTCTATTATTTTGGCTTCCTGTTGTAAAAAATCGGTTCCCATTGTCTTCTATTTCTCTGTTAAACAGCTTTATTTACTTTTGGTTTAGTTGTCAGGCCTAAGTGATGTATTTATTTCTTTTTTCAAATGACTTCTATATCCCTTTTATTTAAAGCATAACTAATCACTATGCCCTAATGACTAGCTACTTTGTTTTGCTTTAAAAGCCAGGGCGTACAAACGCATTTGCTTAATCATAGCCACCAAACCATTCGAACGGGTAGGAGAGAGGTGCTCTTTCAAACCTATTTCTTCTACAAATGTTAAGTCATTTTCAAGTATCTCATCTGGCGTACGTCCATCTAAGGCACGAACCAATAACCCGACAATACCTTTTACAATTATTGCATCACTATCAGCTACATAATGTATTTTGCCATCCTTCAATTCACCGTGTAACCACACCCTCGACTGACATCCTTCAATTAAATTAGTATCAAGGCGGTATTCTTCTTCAAAGCCTTCCAGATCATTTCCGATTTCAATAAGATAAGAGTATTTGTCCATCCAATCATCAAAGACTGAAAATTCTTCAACTATCTCTTCTTGTATTTCTTTTATGGTCATCCCCATGTATATTTTAACAAATACAGAATGTATATATAATCCTGTACGTCTGTATTTAAATCAGATGGTAAAATTGCTATTTTTCAGTGAATCATGCAAACAGCAGGCTGACACGCTTAACGCCTGCTACCAAACGATCAATTTCTTCTTTGGTATTATAAACGGCAAAGGAGGCTCTTACAGTTCCGGGTATATTATAACGTTGCATCAGAGGCTGTGCGCAATGATGGCCTGTACGAACGGCCAATCCTAATTTATCCAGCATAGTACCCATATCAAAAGGATGAATATTACCCACGATAAACGAAATTACGCTGGCCTTTTCCTTAGCTGTGCCATAAAACTGGATGCCTGGAATCTGACTTAACTGTTCCATCCCATATTCCAGAAGTTCCTGCTCATATGCCGCAATATTCTCCAGACCTATAGCATTGACATAGTCGATGGCTGCACCCATTCCAACGGCTCCACTGTAATCAGGAGTACCAGCCTCAAACTTAAATGGAAGTTCATTAAACGTTGTGCCATCGAATGATACCGTTTGAATCATCTCGCCACCACCCTGATAAGGCTCCATTTTATTCAGCCATTCTTCCTTACCATATAAAGCACCAATACCGGTAGGACCATATATTTTATGCCCACTAAATACATAGAAGTCGCAATCTAAAGCCTGCACATCCACCTTAAGATGCTGGACAGCTTGCGCTCCATCAATCATTACAGGAATTGATTTAGCATGCGCGCGATCAATAATAGTTTTAATGGGATTGATTGTACCCAGTGCATTGGATATATGCGCAACTGCAACAAGTTTCGTACGTTCGGTCAAAAAATCGTCCAGATCATCAAGAACCAATTCTCCGGCATCATTAATAGGAATGACTTTAAGTACAATGCCTTTACGTTTTTCCAGAAGTTGCCAGGGTACAATATTAGAATGATGTTCCAATTGAGAAACAATAACCTCGTCACCCGCCTTTAAAAATGATTCTCCAAATGAAGTGGCGATCAAGTTAATAGCTTCGGTGGTGCCTCGTGTGAAAATCACCTCGTGCGAGTGAGGAGCATTGATAAAGTTTTGCACTTTTACCCGCGCATCTTCAAACGCTTGAGTACAAACATTACTCAAGTGATGTACCCCACGATGAATATTACTGTTATAAGTGGTATATACTTCGTCAATGGCATCAATCACCTGTTGCGGTTTATGAGCCGTAGCAGCATTATCGAAATAGGCTAATGGCTTTCCATGTACCATTTGATCCAGTATTGGAAAGTCCTTTCTAATCTTCTGTATATCTATGCTCATTTGTCTCTTGTATATTGTCTGTAGTCCTCAGTGATTAATGAAAAATATTATCCTTCATCAGAATTTAATTGACTGGTAATTTATTTACCAATAACTAAATCCTAATCCGATATCATTAGCCATTAAAGACAGCTTACCCCTGATCCGGATTGTCCGCATACCACACAAGAATCACACTTGTCGAACTCTCCACGGAAACGTTTTTCAACCAAGCCTCTGATTTGTTCTTTAAGTGGCTCTACTCTTATCTTTTCAATCACCTCATAGGCAAAAGCAAACATCAGTAACACTCTACTCTCTTCCTGACTGATACCGCGGGCACGCAAATAGAACATGGCCTCGTCGTCCAATTGACCAACTGTT
This sequence comes from uncultured Carboxylicivirga sp., assembly GCA_947503525.1. GTDB lineage: Bacteria > Bacteroidota > Bacteroidia > Bacteroidales > Marinilabiliaceae > Carboxylicivirga. The sequence goes on from CANNEA010000006.1 coordinate 71,576, forward strand.
GCACCATGAGAACATTTTACATCATCAGCATAAATCTCCAATTGAGGCTTACTGTTGATTTTGGCGTTTTGAGTGAGTAGAAGATTATTATTGCTTTGATAAGCATTGGTTTGCTGAGCATCTTTTTGAACCAGAACACGACCTGTAAATGCAGCCGTTGCCGAATCATCCATCACACCTTTAAATAGCTCAAAGCTTTCGCAATGTGGTTTAGCATGATCGATAAAAGTAAAGTTATCGACATGTTGATTCTTATCGCTAAGGTATAAACCGTAAACATGACTCTCACAGTTTTCATCATCCATAGTTACACGAATGTTATTACGCGTAATGCCCGAATGCAGAGTCAGATTATTGGTTAATATATTCGAATTTCTTTTCTGATGTACATATATACCGGCAACCTGGGTTGTTAGGTTGTGCTGGTTTTGCAAGTTGTAAACATCGAACACACTGCTTTCGTTAGCAAATACTTCAGTCACGCTATTAACCACAAATTTTTGTGGTGACATAGTATGATCGCAAAGCATCACTTTCAGTTGACTGTTTTCATCAGCAACAATAAGGTTACGTTGAAAAGCCAAACGATCTTCACTGCCTGTCATGATGTTTACCAATTGAATTGGTTTTTCGAGCACCACCCCTTTAGGTACATATATGAAAGCACCATCCTGAGCAAAAGCTGTATTCATGGCTACCATGGCATCTTTTTCCATAGGTGCCGTTTTTCCATAATACTTTTCTAATACATCAGCATGTTGTTCCGCAGCATCACGAATGCTGCAAACCACAACGCCATCAGGCAAATTTAAATCACTCTCTTTCGCTGAAAACCATCCATTAACCAAAAAAACATTATAAGTTTTAAGTTGAGGTACTTCGCAATGAAAATGCTGAGTGACATCGTTGTGAGCCGATTCGTTAGTGAAAGCCAGATTAAGATTACCTTTGAAATAAGGCTGTAGATTAGTGTATTTGTAATCTTCAACTTTATTAGTTGGAATACCTTTATCCTTAAATATTTTGATGGCCTGCTCACGCAAGGAATTCATTTTTTCCGGTGCACCACTTTGTAAAAGCGGTAACTGGTCATTGAAGAGTTTTATATATTCTTCTTGCAGATCTATTATTCGGCAAGCTACATTCATGTAATTAGTTTTTAGTGATTAGTTTTTCGTACTTAATAGTTGTTGTTTGAATATTATCTCCACTCATGAAGTATTTAATACTCGCTACCTAGTACTTATTACTAATGTTAATCTTCAAATTCCTTTTTAATCCAGTCGTAGCCCTTTTCTTCTAATTCGTGGGCCAACTCCTTACCGGCAGACTTCACAATACGTCCTTTATACAGTACGTGAACGTAGTCAGGTACAATATAATCCAAAAGGCGTTGGTAATGTGTAATTAATATTGTCGCATTTTCAGGCGACTTCAGTTTGTTTACACCATTGGCAACAACGCGTAAAGCATCGATATCCAAACCTGAATCCGTTTCATCCAAAATGGCCAACTTAGGTTCAAGCATCGCCATCTGGAAAATTTCATTCTTCTTTTTTTCACCACCAGAGAAACCTTCGTTCACTGAACGATTAGTTAGGTTAGAGTCAATTTCCACTAACTTTTTCTTTTCTCGCATTAGCTTCAGAAATTCACTGGCTGAGAACGGATCTTTTTCCTGGTATTTGCGGTGCTCGTTTACCGCCGTACGCATAAAGTTTACCATGCTTACTCCTGGTATCTCCACCGGATACTGAAAGCTAAGGAATAATCCTTCACGAGCACGATCTTCAGGAGATAAATCAAGAAGGTCCTTGCCATGAAATGATGCGCTTCCTTCGCATACTTCAAATTTTTCGTTACCGGCCAATACAGATGATAATGTACTTTTACCCGAACCATTAGGTCCCATTATGGCATGTACTTCTCCCGGTTTTACCTCAAGGTTGATTCCCCTAAGGATTTCTTTGTCTTCTATTTTAGCGTGTAAATCTTTAATGACTAACATATGATGTAACTGTATGTGTTGCTATTCAATTAATTATTTGGTGGTTTATCCCACACTTCCTTCTAAACTAATTTGAAGTAGTTTTTGTGCTTCTACTGCAAACTCCATTGGTAACTGATTAATGACTTCTTTAACGTACCCGTTCACAATCAGACCAACGGCATCTTCAGTACTCATGCCTCTTTGATTGCAATAGAATATTTGATCTTCTCCAATTTTAGAAGTTGTGGCTTCATGTTCTACTTTTGCCGTATTGTTTACTATCTCTAAGTATGGGAAGGTGTGCGCTCCACACTGATCTCCCAATAAAAGAGAATCGCATTGACTAAAGTTACGTGCATTTTCGGCTTTCTTCGATACCTTAACCAGACCACGGTAGCTATTATGACTTCTCCCGGCTGATACCCCTTTCGACACAATCAGACTTCGGGTGTTTTTACCCAAATGAATCATCTTCGTTCCGGTATCCGCTTGCTGGTAATTGTTAGTAACAGCAACTGAATAAAACTCTCCAATTGAATGATCGCCTTGTAATATACAACTTGGGTACTTCCAAGTAATTGCTGAACCGGTTTCTACTTGTGTCCACATAACCTTGGAGTAATCTCCTTTACAAAGAGCGCGTTTAGTTACAAAGTTGTAAATGCCTCCTTTGCCTTCTTTATCGCCCGGATACCAGTTTTGCACCGTTGAGTATTTCACTTCGGCACGTTCCATAGTTATAATCTCCACTATTGCAGCATGTAACTGGTTTTCGTCTCGTTGAGGAGCTGTACAGCCTTCAAGATAACTTACATAACTGTCGTCGTCAGCCACAATTAAAGTGCGTTCGAACTGTCCTGTATTCATTGCATTAATGCGGAAATAAGTGGATAGTTCCATTGGGCAACGAACTCCTTTGGGAATATAAACAAAGGATCCATCGCTAAAAACGGCAGCATTTAAAGCCGCAAAGAAATTATCTCCATGAGGCACAACAGAACCGAGGTATTTTTTTACCAAATCCGGAAATTCCTGAATAGCTTCACTTATAGAACAGAAGATAATGCCTTTCTCTGCAAGTGTTTCTTTAAATGTGGTTTTTACCGATACACTATCGATAACCGCATCCACTGCTACTCCCGACAACATCTTTTGCTCGTCCAAAGGAATTCCAAGTTTGTCGAAGGTTGCCCTTAATTCAGGATCGACCTCGTCCATACTTTCAAGTTCAGGCTTCTTTTTTGGAGCTGCATAATAAATAATGTCCTGAAAATCGATTTCCGGAATATTTAAGTGAGCCCAGTTAGGCGCCTTCATTTTTAGCCAATGACGAAATGCTTTTAAGCGAAACTCAAGCATCCATTCAGGCTCGTTTTTCTTAGCCGAAATAATGCGCACCACGTCCTCGCTCAGTCCCTTGGGTATAAATTCAGTTTCTATATCTGTATAAAAGCCATATTTATATTCCCCTCCGGTTACTTCTTCTAATATTTTATCTTGATCTTCAGCCATAAAATTAGTAACAAATGTTCGTCAATCTAACAATGCATACTCGCATTAGTTCATTGTTAAATGACTTTGTAAAAACAAGGTTAAAGGTGATTTTGTCGGCAAAAATATATAATTATTTAGATTAAATAAAGCGTTTACCGAATAGAATACCTCTTCCTCTTAAAATTGACATTTATGTAGGTTCCTACATTATTGTTTGATATAAAAAGTGGGTAATAGATAACGAATTATCCAAATGAAATGCCTGATGGTCCGCCCGGAAGGATAAAACCACCAGGCCGTTTATCAAGTACCTTTTTATACATGCCCTTGGCCATATTGGTAGCACGCATTTTAGCTTTTTCAGCCATAGGCCCTTCAAAGTCGGCATCAATGGTTTCTTTCCATAATTCAACCCAGCGTTCAAAGTGGTTGGTGGTAATGCTGTGTTTAAAACTTTTATCAACGCCTTGGTGTGCCAGGGCAGGATTGCCATTAAAACCTGAAACTTCCAATAGGTTTAATTCCCAGAATGAGACGAGTAATTGTAAATGTTCCTCCCAGGCTTCTTCAGTTTTAATGCTGCCATTAAAAAAAGGGCCTAAGAGCTTATCCTTCCTGACTTTTGCATAGAATGCACGGATTAAAAGTTCAATGTTATAGCGATTATCTATATCTTCTTTGTTCATTTTTGTGTATTTATAATGACCAACAATTGTTTTGTTTTATTTGTTTAGCTAAATTGATAGTTGTTAAGGTCAACGCGTTTTCGTTTAGTTGGTTTCGACTCAAATTAAATAGGATAGGATGAGGAATCTAAGTCTCTATTTTTTTATTTAGTATTATATCCTTGGGCCATGCTCAGGATGTAGATTCGCTTAAAGTAAAGAAGGACCCGAAAGATAAAAAAGTACGGTATAATATTGTCCCCTTACCGTCCTATGATCCATCAACTAAATTTGGAATTACTTTAGCTCAGGTTTTTACATTCAATGTTGATAGAAGTGATTCTATTTCCCCACCTTCGGTTTTTGGTACCTTCTTTCAGGCTACAACCAATGGTTCTTTACTGGGAGGAATTGGCGGAACAGCCTATTTTAATGAGGATAAGTGGCGAATTAATCCGCAAATTGCTGTGGCTCGTTTTCATCAGAAATTATCTCTTGGATTTCCGGAGGCGGCCAGTGCAAGACGTAAAATTTTCTTTGTGAATTTAGAAGGTTTAAGACATATAGCTTATCGAATATATTTTGGCTTGGGCTATAACTATACCAAAGTTGTTTATGAAGGACGGGATGAGCAGTCGGAGAATCAATTGGCCTTGGTTGGACTTCTTGGAGGAGGTGGTAATCATGGGATAAAATACTTGCTGACTCAGGATACCAGAGATAATGTGTATTATCCGTATAAAGGTTATTACATGGGCTTAAGAACTGAGCAATTTTTTAAGAATAAATCACAGCCAGCTTATATGGCCTACTATATAGATTATAAGCATTTTTTTGGTTTGACTCCAACCGAAGGGAAGCATGTTTTTGGTTATAGAGTGTTGTGTCGATTCTTGGGCGGCAATCCAACTGAGCAGAATTAAACCTATTATGGACGTACCGGTGGTGATATTGCAAGAGGTTATGAAACCGGATCGTATATTGATAAAAACATGTTTAATTTCGAGGCCGAATATCGCTTGCGTACTTCATGGTTGAAAGATAGGGTTGGCTTTGTTGGCTTTGCAGGTGTGGGTAAGGTGTTTGGTGATTACAATAGTTTTTCTGATGCCGACATATTGCCTATGGCTGGAGTTGGAGCGCGTTATATGTTGCAACAAGATTCACGCATGAATGTAAGGTTTGATAATACCGTAGGACGCGAAGGGGTGATGTTTTATTTTGGTATAATGGAAGCTTTTTAACTTGGTGCGAGGGATGATGGAATTAAGATGGTGAAAACTACTCCCGAATTAGAATTGCGTACTGATAATTCTCCTTGATGGTCTTTAATGTAGTTGTAAGCAATTGTTAAGCCCAACCCAACATTTTGACCTTGTGTTTTAGTTGTGAAGAATGGATCGAAGATTTTGAGCAAAGCACTTTCAGCAATTTTACTTCCCGAGTTTTCTATATTTATTCTGCAATAAGTCTGATTGTCTTTTTGTGTTTCGGAGGTTGAGATACTAATAGTCCCCTTATTTATCGATATAGCTTCAATGGCATTGAGTAGAATATTGAAGATAACCTGATGGAATTTGTCTTTATAAACCTGAGCTTTTATTTTAGGGAGGTAGTACTTTAGTATACTGAGGTTTTGTGGTGTTTTTGACTTGATAAACAGTAAGGTTTGGTCAATGAGTTGATTAATATCTGTAAGTTCTAATTGGCTTTCGTCGACATGAGAAAAGTTCATAAGAGAATTGACAATGTCAGTTGTTTTTTCAATGCCTTCCTTCATCATTTCTAATGATAAGTCAATTTTTTCTGACTTTTCCTGCTCACTAACTTCTGAATCATTTCTATAGCTTTCGAAAATGCTAATGCCGCAATTAATTGAATTAAGAGGGGTGTTTATTTCATGAGCAACGCCTGTGCTTAATGTACCAATTGAAGCCATCTTCTCCGATTGGAACAATTGCTGTTGTCTTGTTTGCAGGCTTGAAAGGGTATTCTCCAATTCGGTGGTACGTTCTTCCACTTTTTCTTCCAATATATTGGTGAAATCATTCTGAAACAAAAAGTAGCGATCTACAATAGCTATAGTGAAGAAAAATACCTGGCCTAAATAGCCTAACTTAATGGCAAGTTGGGGTATGGTATTCGAAGAAGTTATATATCCCAGGTTAGTAAATACATGCATCACTACAGCTCCTAAGAGGACTATGGTTGCTAAGGCAAAAAACCTTACAAACTTTAAGCCTTTAATGAATAATGTTACCGTCAGAAAGGTTAATGCAACCCAAATGACAGGAGCAAAGACATAGGCAAGTGCATTTGCAAATCGAAAATGGATGAGGAAAGAAATACCAATAAAAAAACTTATTCCTATCATGGTTTTTAATATCCCATTCGCCCACTTAGGTATAGTTTTAGAGTTTAAAAATTCGGAGGCGAATAGCAAATAGAAAAAGATGCTCCAGATAATGGTCCCATTCATTTTCTTAAGTAGAAAGTCAGATTCTCCCCAAAAGGGTAGTGCGGGATAAAAATTATCGTAACCAAACTGATAGCTTATAAGGAATAGTAATGAAAGCGTGAAGTAGAGATACAGCTTCTGTTTTAACGAGAAATACACAAAAAGTGCAAAAAGAAATAAGAATGAAGCAACACCATAAAAGTACCATGTAATTTTAGCTATATGACTTTGATGAATAATGTGATTGCTCATTGTTCTAATATGCATTGGTGCACGAAGTGGAGTGCTGGATTGGATGCGAACAAAGAACACATAGCTTTGTCCTTTAACTAAATTCAGTTTTGTGTAGGATAAATGTTTTCTGGAGATTATGGATTCATGGCCTAAAGAACCAATTGCTATGTTTTTAAACTTGCCTTCCGAAGATGTACTGTAATAAATGTCAACATATTCAATAAAATGGTTGCCAACATCAAGTATAATATCTTCCCTGCTCTTATTGCAAATTGAAAACTTTAACCAGAAAGCTGATTTTGAGAATTGAAAATTGATTTGCTGTCCTTTATGAGGAGAATAGTTTTTCGTTAAAGCTTCGTCAAGTTGTAATAAGCCTTGGGGATCCTCATAAATTTCAATTTTATTAACAAGATTTATATAGTCGCCAGCTTTATTTAGCTCATGTGTTTTGCTTCCAAAAGCCTCAAGTGATAGAAATATAAACGAAATAAGGATTATGCAATTGCGCATACTCTTTAGTAAATGATGATTTAACAAATTTCAATACTAAGGGTGGCTAAATTAAAGGATGTTAAATATATCAGATTTTTAATCAATTAGGTCGTATTTAGCATGATCTTTGATTAACCATGGAAAAAATTAGATGGAAAGAGAAGATAGATTAGCATTGGTGAAGTCGTTTGTTGCAGGAACAATTACTATTACAGTCATTACTTTGTTAATTGTAATTACTGCAATTTAAAACATATTTGTATTCGTTTTTATAACGAGTAACGGTTAATGTCCTTTTATGATTCATTGAATTCTTAAACGGTGTAATTGTATTTATTTATTATTTTATAAATTCGTTTTGTGAATCAATAAAACGAATAATGGACGTTCCGCTTTCCTCTTTTCCTTTTGAAGAATTAAAACCTTTTATTAAAGGTGATCTGTTATTTGATAATCCCACACGCACAGTATATTCAACTGATGCATCAGCCTATAAAGAAAAACCAATAGGTATTGCTCGTCCTCGCGATGCAAAAGATGTTGGAAGTATTATCCATTTTGCAAATAAATATGATGTACCGTTAATTCCACGTGCCGCCGGTACCTCATTGGCCGGTCAGGTAGTTGGTTCCGGACTTGTTGTTGATATTGGCAAGTATATGAATAAAATACTCGAAGTCAATATTGATGAAAAATGGGTGAGAGTTGAACCTGGAGTTGTATTAGATGAACTAAACTTACATTTAGAACCCTTAGGTTTATTTTTTGGCCCCGAAACTTCAACATCAAACAGATGTATGATGGGAGGAATGGTGGGCAATAATTCTTGTGGGGCACATTCATTAATATACGGCAGTACGCGGGATCATACCCTGGAGCTTTCCGGTTATTTAGCCAATGGAGATGAGGTTCATTTTAAAGCTCTGCAAAAGTGGGAGTTTGAGCATAAGTGCAGGCAGGAGAATAACGAAGGCGAAGTATATCGGCAGGTGCGCGATATATTAACCAATAAAGAGAATAGAAAAGGAATACGTAAAGAATTTCCACATGTCGATATTCATAGAAGAAATACAGGGTATGCGTTGGATTTACTTCTAGATACGGTGCCTTTCAAGGAAGAAGGAAAGGAATTTAATCTCTGTCAATTGTTGGCAGGATCGGAAGGAACATTAATGTTTACCACCGAGATAAAACTTAATTTGGTAGATATTCCACCTAAGGAAAAGGGGCTGGTTTGTGTTCATCTCAATTCTTTAGAAAGTGCCCTTGAGGCCAATTTAGTTGCCTTGGATTTTGAACCTGGCGCCGTTGAATTGATGGATAAAACCATAATGGATCTTACCAAGGGCAATCCTCTTCAAGCTAAAAATCGCTTTTTTGTTGAGGGTGATCCAGCTGCTTTATTATTGGTTGAATTTGCCCGTCATACCAAAGAAGAAATAGAATCGCTAACCGATGCTATGATTGAAGCTCTGAAACAAAAAGGTTTCGGTTACGCCTATCCGGTTTTGTATGGGAAAGAGATTGGTAAGGTGTGGTCTTTAAGAAAAGCCGGGCTTGGTGTTCTTTCAAATATGCCCGGAGATGATTTACCTGTTCCTGTTATTGAAGATACTGCCGTACGACCTATAGATTTACCAGCTTTTATAGCTGATATAAATGAAATGCTACTTAAGTATGGTAAGGAGTGTGTTTATTATGCACACATTGGTACTGGGGAGTTGCATTTACGTCCTGTTCTAAATATGAAAGAGCCTTCGCATGTTCAGATGTTTTATGATATAGCATCGGATACGGCGGATATTGTGAAAACGTATAAAGGATCTTTGAGTGGTGAACATGGAGATGGACGATTAAGGGGGGAGTTTATAGCGAAGATGGTTGGCGATAAAAATTATGAACTCTTTAAGCAGATTAAGCAAATATTTGACCCAAAAGGAATATTAAATCCGGGCAAGATTACGGATACTCCAAAAATGAATACCTCTTTGCGCTATAAGAAAACACAGAAGGAGGTTATAGAGCAACCAATCTTTGATTGGTCTTCAACTTTAGGTGTTTTGAGAGCTTCCGAAAAGTGTAATGGATCTGGTGATTGTCGAAAAAGTCATGTAATTGGAGGAACAATGTGTCCGAGTTATATGGGATCTCGTGATGAAAAACAAACGACACGAGCCAGAGCAAATATGCTTCGTGAGTTTTTTAATGGTTCCATTTCTCAGGATAAATTGGGGTTTGATGAGGTAAAAGGGATATTAGATCTTTGTTTGTCGTGTAAGGCGTGCAAAACCGAATGTCCTAGTAATGTGGATATGACCAAACTAAAAACAGAGTTTTTACATCTATATCACAGTAAATTTGGTATCCCCTTACGAAGTCGTTTAATCGCATACCTCCCAAAGATTAACAGGATGATGATGGTTTTTCCATACCTATATAATATAGGTATCAATTTAAAACTGATAAAACGCTTTAATGAGATCAATCTTGGTTTCTCTTCAAAGCGATCATTGCCCAAGTTAAGCAGACAGTCGCTTCGGACCTGGACAAGAAAGAACAAAAATGCCTCGGAAGGCAGGCAAGTATTTTTATTTGCTGATGAGTTTACCAATTATAACGATGCTTCCATAGGTATTCAAACTATACTGCTATTGGAAAAATTAGGGTACACTACTAAAGTTCCTCATCATTTTGATAGCGGTCGAACATATTTATCAAAAGGTTTGCTGAAGGATGCGGCAAAGCTCGCTGAAAGAAATGTTCTGGCTTTGTCCGAAATTGTGAGTTCAGAAAGCCCCTTGATTGGAGTTGAACCTTCGGCTATTTTAACCCTTCGGGATGAATATCCTGAATTGGTTCCTGATTATTTAAAGGAAAAAGCGAGGCAACTGGCAAAATACACCATGACAATTGAAGAGTATTTAGCTCATGAGTTGGATCAAGGTAATATAGATAAAGCTGAGTTTGTCGATGAAAGTAAGGATATTCGTTTTCATGCGCATTGTTATCAAAAGGCAATTTCTGAGACCAGTTTAACTAAAAAGATACTTGAGATTCCTCGTAATTATTCAGCTGTTGAAATTCAATCCGGTTGCTGTGGAATGGCTGGTTCCTTTGGATATGAAAAAGAACATTACGATTTATCGATGAAGATTGGTGAATTAGTGCTGTTCCCTGATGTGAGAGAAAATATGAATAAGGCATTGATTGCAGCTTCCGGAACATCCTGTAGGCATCAGATTAAAGATGGCACAGGAGTGGAGGCACAACATCCGGTTCAGGTTCTGTTCGAAGCGCTTAAATAATTTTGTTTTCCAGCTTTGTATTGTCTAAATTGTATAACATTGAACAACATGTAGTTGGTGAAAAATGATAAGAGCTTCTTTTAGCTTTATAATGTTGGGGTTGCAAAGGATGAAAACTCATCTTTTTTTATTCTGCTTACAGTTTTTGACTTCCTGTTGGGTCTTTTTTAAGTGATATATATCATAAAGTGCTAAATAACATGTTTATCATTGTTGTAATATATTGAAATACAATAAGATTATATTTTTCTTAAAAAAGTCAAAATTCCTTACGATTTATAAGGTTGTTATATTAAAATATCTATTTTTGAAACCATAAAACAGATCCAATTTAAAACACTATTCGATATGGATACTAAAATGAAAGAATTCATGGATAGCGTTAGGGTAAAAAACCCTGGCGAAGACGAATTTTTGCAAGCAGTGCAGGAAGTAGTTGAAACAGTATGGGACTTCTATCAAGAAAACCCACATTATAAGAAAGCAAAGATATTGGAACGTATGACTGAGCCTGAAAGGGTAATTATGTTCCGTGTGCCATGGGTTGATGATAGTGGCGAAGTGCAAGTAAACCGCGGATACCGTGTTGAGTTTAACTCAGCTATCGGACCTTATAAAGGTGGCTTGCGTTTTCACCCGAGTGTAACTCTTAGTGGTCTTAAATTCTTAGGCTTTGAGCAAACGTTCAAGAATAGCTTGACGACATTGCCTATGGGTGGTGGTAAAGGTGGTTCTGACTTCAATCCTAAAGGTAAATCAGATATCGAAATTATGCGATTCTGCCAGGCTTTTATGAGCGAGTTGTTCCGTCATATTGGTCCTAACACAGATGTACCTGCCGGTGATATTGGTGTTGGAGGTCGTGAGATCGGTTATTTATTCGGACAGTACAAAAAACTTCGCAATGAGTTTACTGGTGTTTTAACTGGTAAAGGAGCTGAGTTTGGTGGTAGTTTAATTCGTCCGGAAGCTACTGGTTTCGGAGCAATCTACTTTGTTCGCGAAATGTTAGCTAACAAAAGCGATAAGCTAGAAGGTAAAACAGTTGCTTTATCTGGTTTTGGGAATGTAGCTTGGGGTGCTGCTCTTAAAGCGGTTGAATACGGAGCTAAAGTAGTTACTATTTCAGGACCTGATGGATACATTTATGATCCTGAAGGAATTTCTGGTGATAAGATTGATTACTTATTAGAGCTTCGCGCTTCTAATATGGATATTGTTGCACCTTATGCAGAACGATACCCTGGTGCTCAGTTTATTGCTGGTAAGCGTCCTTGGGAGCAAAAAGTGGATATCGCTATTCCTTGTGCCATCCAGAATGAATTAGATGAGAACGACTGTAAATTGTTGATCGAAAACGGTTGTCAAATGATAGCTGAAGCATCAAATATGGGATGTACAGCTGAAGCAGCTTATTTAGCAACTGACAAAATATTGTTTGCGCCAGGTAAGGCAGTTAATGCTGGTGGTGTAGCAGTTTCTGGTTTGGAAATGACTCAAAACAGCATGCGTTTGAATTGGTCAGAAAAAGAAGTGGATGATCGTTTAGATCAAATCATGACTGACATTCACGATGCTTGTGTGAGATACGGTTCTGAACCAAACGGCAAAATAAATTACATCAAAGGAGCTAATATCGGAGGTTTTGTGAAAGTGGCCGACGCTATGATCGCTCAAGGTGTTGTTTAAATTTTTCTAATGCAACTATAAATAAGGCCGTCTCCTCCCCGAGACGGCTTTGTTGCAACTTAAAAAGTCTTTATCTCAGCTTTATTTATGTGGCGGCTTTTCTTATGTTTGCAGCTTTAACTATTAAAAATATAAGGCTTGATTGATACGCATTCACATATTTATCTGGAGGAGTTTGATAAAGATAGGGCAGAGGTAATTGCTAATGCTCAGTCTCTAGGTTTAAAAAAAGTGTTATTGCCCAATGTTGATGCATCAACAATTGATCGTATGCATGAAACGGAAAAGGCTTATCCTGATTTATGCCTTTCTATGATGGGTGTTCATCCAACATCAATAAAAGAAAACTATCAGGAGGAGTTAGTTGTTGCCAGGCAGTATTTGGATAAACGAAAGTATATAGCTGTTGGAGAAATTGGCATTGATTTATATTGGGATAAAACGTTCAGGCATGAACAAATGCTTGCTTTTGAAGAGCAAATTATTTGGGCCAAAGAGTTGGATATTCCTGTGGTAATTCATTGCAGAGATGCCTTTCCTGAAGTGTTTGAAGTAGTTGAAAAACAATTGGACAGTCAGCTTCGAGGTGTATTTCACAGTTTTACAGGAGAAGAGAAGGAAGCTCAACGCATTCTTGAGTACGAAAGTTTTATGATGGGGATAAATGGAGTAGTAACATTTAAAAATACCCATTTGAGAGAAACTTTACTTAAAGTGCCTGTTGAAAAGATTGTATTGGAAACGGATGCCCCATATTTAGCTCCGGTTCCGCATAGGGGAAAACGAAACGAACCCTCATATGTTAAAAAAGTAGCAGAGACCTTGGTACAAGTATATAAAACGGATTTGGACCATATAATCGCCCATACGAGCGATAATGCTGCGCGATTGTTTAATTTGTAGTTAGGGAGGAAGATGGAAGAAAGAGAAATATTAATAATTTATACCGGTGGTACAATTGGGATGGTTATCGATCCTGAAACCAATTCACTGGTTCCTTTTGACTTTGAAAGTATTTCGAAACAAGTGCCTGAATTAAGGAAATTTGACTTCAAAGTTAAGAGTTATTCTTTTGAGCCATTAGTGGATTCATCTGATATGAATCCGGATATTTGGATTAAGCTGGTTGAGATTATCGAAGAAAACTATACCTTATATGATGGCTTTGTTATTCTTCATGGTACTGATACAATGGCTTATACAGCAAGTGCCTTAAGCTTTATGCTTAATAATCTTAAGAAGCCGGTAATTCTTACAGGTAGCCAATTGCCTTTAGGTACAATAAGAACTGATGGCAAGGAAAATCTGATTACGGCGCTTGAGATTGCAGCAGCACAAAAAAATCGACAGGCTTTAGTTCCTGAAGTCTGTATATTCTTTAATGATAAATTATTCAGAGGAAACCGCACCACAAAATATAACGCAGAGCATTTTAGGGCTTTCCGTTCCGATAATTATCCTGCTTTGGCTGAGGTTGGTATACATATTAAGTACAATTACCCATTTATAAGGTATACCACTTTAAACGGAACATTTAGAGTGGCCAAAAAAATGGATACCAACGTTGCGCTCTTGCGTATCTTTCCGGGGATTAATAGAGAAGTCGTGAAGGCAGTGCTGAATGCGCCTGGTATTAAGGCAATTGTGCTTGAAACCTATGGATCTGGAAATGCACCTACTCAAAAGTGGTTTCTTGATGAGGTGGAAGAGGCTGTAAAAAAAGGACTTATAATATTGAATGTAACACAGTGTCTCTCAGGTAGCGTTGAAATGTGGCGCTATGAAACAGGAGTACACTTATTGGAGATAGGAGTGATCAGTGGACACGATATGACCACTGAGACCGCGATTACAAAATTGATGTATCTCTTGGCAAATGCCAGTTCTGTAGAAGAGGTTAAAAACAATCTTAATAAGTCACTTCAGGGTGAAATATATATTTAGAAAGTTTGTATTTGGCATTTTTTTTGTAATTTGCATCCCTGAAAAAATAAAGGATTTTTATCTGCTTTGAAGTCTAGGTCTAGGGTGAGAAGAGATAAACAGTAAAAACTATTTTGAGTATTAATAAAACTGATACGAATCAAAATTATTAGCAGACTATGAAAAAGCTTTTTGCGTTTTTAGCAGTATTTGGAATGCTGAGTCTCGGTGCTAACGCCGTTTATGCTCAGGACGAGGAAAATGTAGCCGATGCTACAACAACAGAGCAGGTTACTGAAGAACCAGCAGCAGTTGAAGAACCAGCAGCAGTAGCCGTTGAAGAAGAAATGGCTGAAGCTCCTAAGGGAATTCACAAGCAGATTAAGGCAAAATTCATCGAAGGTGGCGCCATCTTTATGAGTTTCGTACTTTTATGTCTAATCTTCGGTTTGGCAATCTGTATCGAAAGAATTATTTATTTGAATCTGGCTTCTACGAATACTAAGAAGTTACTTCAAAACATCGAGAACGCTTTGAACGACGGTGGTGTTGAAGCAGCTAAGGAAGTATGTCGTAACACCAGAGGTCCTGTAGCTTCTATTTTCTACCAAGGACTTGATCGTTTCGATGAAGGTATTGAAGTTGTTGAGAAATCAGTTGTTTCTTACGGTTCAGTTCAAATGGGTCTTTTAGAAAAAGGTTTGACTTGGATTTCATTATTTATTGCTCTTGCTCCTATGCTTGGGTTTATGGGTACTGTAATCGGTATGATCGAAGCTTTTGATAATATCCAGGCTATGGGTACTATTTCTGCATCAGCTGTAGCAGGTGGTATTAAAGTAGCACTTATTACTACAGTATCTGGTTTGATCGTAGCTATCATCCTACAGGTATTCTACAACTACATCGTTTCTAAAATTGATGGAATTGTTAATACTATGGAAGATGCTTCTATCTCTCTATTAGATATTTTGGTAAAATACAACATGAAAAAATAATTGTCACTATGACTAAGCTTTCAAAAATACTAAGTATTGTTCAATACCTGCTATTAGCGATTACCTTGGTGTTTGCAGGAATGTTCTTTTTCGGTGGTGAGATTGTAGGTGAAACCTATTACACACCAGTGTATACAGATTCATTCTTGAACTGGGGTAAAATGCTAGTGTTTATTGCAGCTGGTATATCTATACTTTTTGAAGTGTTTAATTTGATTGTGCATCCTAAAAATGCAGTACGTACTTTAATCTCTATTGGTTTATTACTAGTAGTAGTATTGATTGCGTATGCAATGGCTGACACAACTCCACTTCAAATTATTGGATACCAGGGATCAGATAACGTGCCAAGCATGTTAGCAATGGCAGGTACGATGTTATATGGAATGTACATTCTGTTCGGAGTAGCAGTAGTTGCTATTCTTTATGCAGAATTATCTCGTATGTTTAAATAATTATCCTTGTTTTTAATTGACTTGGGTCGATTAATAAACTATTAAATTAATTAGTTTATGGGAAAAAGAGATGTACAGGAAGTTAATGCAGGGTCAATGGCGGATATCGCCTTCTTATTATTGATCTTCTTCTTGGTTACAACTACCATGGACACTGATACTGGTTTAGCACGTCTGCTTCCTCCTATGCAGGAGGATCAGCCGGACGACACACCTCCTATTAAGGAGCGTAATGTGTTTTCGGTGCTGTTAAACAGTAACAATCAGTTGCTGGTAGAAGGTAAACCAATGCAGATTGAGCAATTAACAGAGGCTACCAAGGAATTTATGGAGAATCCTATGGATTTAGAAACATTACCTGAGAAAAAAGAAGTTGAGGTTGAATTCTTCGGAGTTCAAATGTTAACTAAAGGGGTAATTTCACTTCAAAGTGACCGAGGTACAGAATATCAAGCCTACTTGATGGTTCAAAATGAACTTCAAAGAGCAATAAGCGAATTACGACAGGATTTGGCTAAAAGAAAATTTGGTAAGGAATATGATGAGTTAGAAAAAGAAGAGCAAAAAGCGATTCGTACCATCTATCCTCAAAAGATTTCAGAGGCTGAGCCTAAAAATATAGGAGGAAAGAACTAGTATGGCTAAATTCAGAAAAAAGAAGAGTGGAGGCCAAACAGCTATTAATACTGCCTCCTTACCGGATATCGTTTTTATGTTGCTTTTCTTCTTTATGGTATCAACTACCATGAAAGAGGTAGATATGAAGGTACAGATAAGTCCTGCTGAAGCAACCGAAATTGTGAAACTAGAAAAAAAGGAATTGGTAACGTTTATTTATGTGGGTGTGCCTGCTAAAAAGTTCCAGTCTCTTTATGGTAGTGAACCACGTATTCAGTTGAATGATCAATTTGCGACTGTTCCGGATATTCAGAGTTATATTGCGCAAGCAAGAGATAACATGAAAGAAAGTGATCAGCCGAAAATGACAACTTCAATTAAAGCGGATCGTGAATGTCCAATGGGTGTTATCACTGACATTAAACAGGCATTACGTAAAGCTGCAGCATTGAAAATAAACTATTCAGCTGCAGAAAAAGTAGAAGTACGATAATTGAATATCGATATATAAGAAAAGGGGAACCAAACGGTTCCCCTTTTTTTGTGCTTTATTTGTTGTTTATATCTTCCCAATAGGGTTTGAATTGTTCGATGATAAAATGTGTCCAAACACTTTTTATCACCTCTGGCCAATCTTCTTTAAACTCACCCGAACCATGAACTTCAATTTTGAGTAATGTTGAGTCATTAACAGATGACAGATGATAGGTGCTTACAAGAGTGAGTGCATGTCCGGCTAATCCAAGCGGACCTTCTAAACGAAGTAATTCTCCTCTATGCGCTCCTGTGACTACAGCATGTCTGACTCCATCTCCAGATTCATCAAAGATCTCATAAAAACCTCCTCCGGGTTTTGCTTCTATATATAATTTATAGGGATTTTCACTGAATGTATGATCCCACCATGGACTTATATCGCCTGTTAGTTTATCGTAAACCTGATTGGGATCACCAGATAATTGCGTTTCTATCTCAAAAGCGAAACTGGTTTTAGAAGCTGTATCTTCTTTTAAATTTGTGCAGGACAGCAGAAAGGTTGAGACTAGAATAATCAAAGTAAATTTCATAGTGCTATGAGTCGTTTTTAGATACAACACAGAAGTATGGTGATCTGTTTAAGAGAACGGTTCTCCTGAATTAATCAGAAGAACCGCTTTCATTTTTATTATTCGCCTATTCAAATACGTTTATACTGCGCCTTGAGAAAGCATTGAATCGGCTACTTTCACAAATCCTCCAATGTTAGCGCCATCCACATAGTTAATAAAACCATCATCTTTAGTGCCATATTGTGTGCAGGTATCATGGATGCTTTTCATGATCACCTGAAGACGTTGATCAACTTCTTCGCGTGTCCAGCTAATACGCATGCTGTTTTGAGTCATCTCCAAGCCCGATACAGCAACACCTCCTGCATTAGCTGCTTTTCCCGGGCCAAATAGGATTCGCTTATCCAGAAAGTGCTGAACAGCTTCAGGAGTGGAAGGCATATTGGCGCCTTCTGAAACACAGTAACATCCGTTTTGTACCAGCTTAATTGCCTCTACCTCATTGAGCTCATTCTGTGTGGCGCATGGCAATGCAATTTCTCCTTTTTCACCCCATGGTCGTTCATTTTCAACATATTTTACACCATACTTATCAGCATATTCTTTAATACGGGCACGTTTGGTGTTTTTCAAGTACATTACAAATTTAAGCTTATCAGAATCGATGCCTTCAGGGTCATAAATGTACCCACTGGAATCGCTTAAGGTAACAACTTTACCACCAAGCTCCGTGACTTTTTCTACAGCAAACTGGGCCACATTGCCTGAACCAGAAACTAATACCGTTTTGCCTTTAAAAGAGTCCTGGCGAGTACTGAGCATCTCCTGAGCAAAATAGACTGTGCCATAGCCGGTGGCTTCAGGACGGATTACGCTACCACCATAATTGAGCCCTTTACCTGTAAGTACGCCAGTAAATTCATTCTTAATACGTTTGTACTGACCATAGAGAAACCCTATCTCGCGTCCGCCTACACCAATATCACCAGCCGGCACATCTGTATTAGGTCCTATATGTCGATACAATTCGGTCATAAAGCTTTGACAAAAGCGCATCACCTCATTATCAGATTTTCCTTTGGGATCGAAATCGCTACCGCCTTTACCACCGCCCATTGGCAGTGTTGTAAGGCTATTCTTAAACACCTGCTCGAAAGCCAGAAATTTAAGTATTCCGAGGTTTACAGTAGGATGAAAACGTAATCCACCCTTGTATGGGCCTATTGCGCTGTTCATTTCAATACGGTAACCACGGTTAACACACATCTCGCCTTTATCATTAACCCATGGCACGCGAAACATGATAATGCGCTCGGGTTCAACAATGCGTTCGAGAATTCGGGCATGTTTGTACTTTGGATTTTCATCAAGGAATGAATCTAAGGATTCAACCACCTCGTGTACAGCCTGATGGAATTCAGGTTCTGCTGGATTCTTGGCTATTAATTCAGCCATAAAGGCATTAATGCCTAACGATGAAGTGTGTGACATAGTACTAGCTTCTTTTAAAGGGTTGTTAACTGAGATTTATTTAAAAAGCATTCATCATTCGTAACAAAAATTCAATCCCTTTTTTGATTATCATCATTCACTAGCATAGACTGCTCTGCCCAAAACCAAAGTAAAAAGTTAAGCAAATTTTATCAGTTTTCCTTTTAATTAAGAATAAAAAGTAAAGGCAGTTTTATTGCATGAAATTTCTTATCTTTTTAATTCTAAATGGAAACCTTATGCAAAATGATTGGAGCCATATGGACCGTGGTGCATCATTTCCTGATGACGGCAATAAATCAAGTAGGGCCTTAGGATTATTGAATAAGTTGTTAGAGATTTTACGTCAGGAAAACCCAATTGATGAGACCTTGGAGGAGTTCATAGATCTTCTGCCAGAGGGGCTTAGTTATCCTGATTCAATTGTGGTACGAATTCGTTATAAGAAGCTGGAGTTTACCTCAACAGGATTTGCAGAAACTAAATGGGCATTGACTGAACGATTTACAACCATTGATGGTGAGAAGGGTGCCATAGATGTATTTTATGTCGATGAGAAAGAGGAAAAGGAGGAAGGGCCATTTTTACGAGATGAACGTGTAATGATTCATGAGGTTGCACGAATGCTGACCTCATATATAAACAATATTGTTGCTGAACGTAGTCATTCTGAATCGCTCGAACGCCTGAAAGAATTATCGACGATTAACCGAACCACCAGGATAATTAATGAAGGCAAAACCATTGATGATGTCTTGCAGCAGATTACTTTTGTGCTACCATCGGGGTGGCAATATCCTGAATTTGCGGTTGCCCGAATTAAATATGGTGACAGAGAATATAAAAGTGAATATTTTTCTGAGAGCGAATGGGTTCAAACGCAACGTTTTCAAACCACCGATGGAAGATCCGGCTCGATTGATTTATACTATACCCGTGATTTTTCTTATTTCTCCGGAGATCCTTTTCTTAGTGAAGAACGTGATTTATTAATGAACCTGACGCGCCTGGTTACTGATTTTCTTAATTCAAATTTAGCCAAGCAAGAAAAACTTGAAAGTAAGGAGCGGGTTAAGGAATTAAAAACCATTAATGAGACTTCACGCGTGATAGGCCTTCAGATGCCTTTGGCTTATACTTTAAGTCATATTGCTGAATTGATACCAGCAGGGATGCAGCATCCTGAATATTCCGTTGCACGGATTGAATTTAATAAGCAGGAATATATTAGTTCGGGTTTTGTTGAAACACCCTGGCTTTTACGCCATCGATTTGAAACGATTAATGGGAAAAAAGGGGCTATCGAAATTTACTATTTAAAAGAATTGGCTAAAACTCAGGAGGAATTATTTCTGAATGAAGAGAACGATTTGATTGGCAATCTGGGTAATCTGGTAGTCGGCTATTTGAACAGTATGGAAGCCCGACATTTGATGGATAAAATTCGTCGACCATTAACTGAAATCCATCAGCATAAAAAAAGTATTAGCAAGAGTAGCTCAGAAAAAAACAGTAAGCACCTTTTGCAGAACTTTATGCACAAGAATAATGCGGCAAGGGATATTTATCACGACTTGATGCCATTTAGAGTAAAAGAGATTTTGCTTGTCGCCAATCTGTATGATGCTTATGCCATAGAGAACGAAGGGCGGTTTACGGAACAAGTGATGGGCGGATTTTACCAGTTACATTTATCATCCTTACCGCGAGTAACAGGTGTAACAACCTACAAAGAGGCGCTTGATAAATTAAATGAGAAGCATTTCGACCTGATCATTGTGATGGTTGGCGTTGAAAAGAAATCACCACTGAATTTAAGTAAAATGGTGAAGAAGGAGTTTCCTTATATTCCCATTTTTATGCTTTTGAATAACGATACCGATATTCCATACTTTCAGGCAAGGCAACGTGAACTAGGTGTGCTGGATGAAATATTTGTTTGGAATGGTGATCCCAAAGTATTTTCATCCATGGTGTTTCATCTGGAAGATAAGGTGAATGTGGAGAATGATACTGAAATTGGTTTAGCACGCGTCATTTTATTGGTTGAAGATTCGGTAAGGTATTATTCAAAATACTTGCCGCTATTATATGCCAGTGTACTGGAGCAAACCCGCAGATTAATTGATGATGTGCAAGGCGACGAACTCTATGCTGTATTGCGCATGCGAGCCAGACCCAAAGTGTTACTGGCCAGAAATTATGAAGAAGCTCTTGAGATTTTTGAGAAGTATAAGGATTATCTTTTGTGTTTAATCTCCGATGTTGAGTTTTCGCATAATGGGCAGATGGATGCCAATGCGGGTTTTGAGTTGGTGAATTATGCCAAAAATCAAATAAAGGATTTGCCGGTCATTCTGCAAAGCTCGAAAATTGAATATTCTCAGGATGCCTATGAGTTAAAAACAGTATTCATTAATAAATATAGTGAGAGCCTAATTCAGGATATAAAAACTTTTATAAGCCATTATTTAGGCTTTGGTAATTTCGCCTATAAAGATGCCAATGGTCGAAATATTGCCATTGCACGAAACTTGAAAGAATTTGAACAGAACCTTCGCAAGGTACCTATTGAGTCTGTTGTTTATCATGCCAAGAAAAATCATTTTTCGTTGTGGCTGATGGCCAGAGGTGAGATTAAGATTGCTAAATTAATTGGACCTTATCGGATTAGTGATTTCAAAAATGCCGAAGAGATAAGAAGCTATTTACTCAAAATCATCAAATCGCATCGCGAAGAGAAGAATCAAGGCAAAGTAATTGATTTTGATGAAGTGGATGTCCTTGATGATAGTAACATCGTTAGTCTTTCGGGTGGCTCACTAGGAGGAAAGGGAAGAGGATTGTCTTTTATAAATACGCTTTTGTATAATTTTGATTTTGACTCTTTTGTACCTGGTATAAATATTCGTACTCCCCGCACTACGGTCATTGGAACCGATGAATTCGAATTATTCATGGAGCGTAACAATTTTCGTGAGCTAATATTTCGAGACATCAGCTACCATCAGATCAAGAAAATGTTTTTGAGTGGTGAATTATCGCAGACCTTAGTCCATCGATTAAAACGTCTGCTGGCGATTTTTTCTTCACCTATCGCCGTTCGTTCTTCCGGATTATTAGAAGATAGTCAAAAGCAACCCTTTGCCGGCGTATTTGAGACTTATCTTCTACCAAACAATCACAGTGATCCCGAACAGCGCTTACGTCAGCTCTGTGATGCCGTTAAGTTGGTTTTTGCTTCGGTGTTCAGTGAAACAGCAAGGGCATTTACCGAGGCGGTTGATTTTAAGGTTGAGGAAGAGAAAATGGCGGTTGTGATTCAGGAGGCGGTAGGACAGCGGCATGCAGATGTTTTTTATCCGCATATGAGTGGAGTTGCTCAATCGTACAATTACTATTCATTCGGACATATGAATCCGGAAGATGGGTTTGCAGTATTGGCTCTTGGATTTGGGAAATATGTGGTGGACGGAGAAAAGGCTCTGCGTTTTTGTCCCGTATATCCTAACCTTGAAAACAATGCTCCTAAGGATCAATTAAGGAATTCTCAAACGGAGTTTTTTGCTATCGACTTAAATAAGCTGGATCTTAATTTATTGGAAGGTGATACGGCCGGGTTGATACGACTGGACTGCATGGATGCTGAAATGCATGGAACACTTCGTCATTTGGCTTCGGTTTACGATCCCGACAACCATACAATACAGCCTGGTCTGGATCAGGCCGGACCAAGAATATTAAATTTTGCGAACATCCTTAAATACAATTACATCCCGCTTGCTAAAACTCTAGAGGTGGTTTTAGATGTGGTTAAAGAAGCTATGGGCTCTCCTGTTGAAATTGAGTATGCCGTTGATTTGAATAAAGATAAGAGTGGTAAAGCTACTTTTTATCTTCTTCAGATTAAGCCTTTATTGGGCGGTGCACAAAACTATTCGATTAACATGGAAAGGATTGATGAAAGTAAAATTATAATGAAATCCAACCAAAGTATGGGTAATGGCAAGAACAAAACCATATGTGATATCATTTATATTAATGTGGATCGATTTGATAAATCAAAAACTCGTGAAATGGCTGTAGAGATTGAACAGCTTAATACGAAAATGAGAAGCCAGAATAGGAAGTATATTCTTGTGGGTCCCGGAAGATGGGGAACACGTGATCCCTGGATTGGAATTCCTGTTTCATGGACTCAAATATCGAATGCGCAGATGATAGTTGAGACAGATCTGGAAGGATTTCCTTTGGAGGCCTCTGGGGGCTCTCACTTTTTTCATAATGTCACGTCGATGCAGGTAGGTTATTGCTCGGTGCAACAGAATAATCAAGATGCTTTTGTTTTGTGGGAAGAGTTTGATAAACAGGATTTAATTGAAGAAACACAATTTTTTAAACACGTCAGGTTTAAGAATAATTTGATTATTCGAATGGATGGAAGAAAGCGAAAGGCTATATTAACCAATGAAAACTGTGGTTAATAGCCTCTCGAATTAAAGAAATAGCAATAAAGCTAGCTAAGAATGAAGACAAACATAGATATAAGGCAATCAAACTTTTTTGCTGAAACGCAATTCAACCGTTTGATGCAAAGACGTATTCATAAGGTTTTGCTTATCTGTAGTGGTTACGATGCGTTTATGCTTGAAGAAGACGGTCGAATTGATGAGCAAATTTTTAATGAGTACGTTTCATTAAACTTACGTTACCCTCCTCAATTTATTCAGGTTAAATCTGCAGAGGAGGCCTTTCAGAAGTTGAATGAAGAGAAGATTGATTTGGTTATTACCATGCTGAGTGTAGGCGGTATGGATCCGTTTTTGATGGCCAAAAAAGTAAAACAACGATACGAAAGCATACCAATTGTCGTACTAACACCATTTTCGAGAGAGGTTTCTGTTCGAATGAGTAAAGAAGATACAGCTGCCATTGATTATATATTCTGTTGGTTGGGTAATGCTGATATTATGCTGGCTATAATCAAGCTGATTGAGGACGAAATGAATGTTGAGCATGATGTTGAGCAGGTTGGGGTGCAAAGCATATTGTTGATTGAAGATTCAGTTCGTTTCTATTCGAGTTACCTGCCATTAATCTATCGCATAATTCTAACTCAGGCCAAAAAGTTTATGGATGAAGGTCTGAATGAGCATCAAAAAATGATGCGCATGCGAGGTCGTCCAAAAATCTTATTGGCAAGAACATATGAAGAGGCTGTGTCGCTTTATGAAACTTACGAAGATAATCTGTTGGGTATTATTTCCGATGTATCTTATGAAAAAGAAGGAGTTAAAGATACTGAAGCGGGGATAAAGTTGGCCAAACTCGTAAAGAGGAAAAATCCATATATGCCATTCTTACTGCAATCTTCAAACCGTAGTTTGGAGCCGGTAGCTAAGGAACTCAGGGTTGGTTTTGTTTACAAGCATTCATCGTCCCTACTGCGCCGCCTGAAAGAGTTTATTAATACTTTTATGGCTTTTGGTGATTTTATTTTTATCCATCCAAGCACGGGGCATGAGGTAGGGCGTGTAAGTAATCTTAAAGAATTACAAGAGAAGATATTCCAAATACCTGATGAATCTTTATTCTATCATTTTAAGCGTGATCATGTTTCAAAATGGCTTAACGCAAGAGCTTTGTTTGCGGTGGCCGAGGTGGTAAAATATTTGAAAGTTGAGGACTTTGGCGATCTGGAAGAAACGAAGCGGTTTTTATTCGATACCATTGCCAGTTTTAGATATAGCAAAGGACGTGGTATCATCGCCAAGTTTTATCGTGAAAAATTTGACGAATATCTGACCTTTACACGTATTGGGGATGGAACAATTGGAGGTAAGGCCAGAGGATTGGCCTTTCTGAATATGTTGATTAAAAAGCATGAAAATCTTAATAACTATAAAGATATTGTAGTAACCATTCCTCGGACAGTTGTGCTTAGTACAGACGTGTTTGATGAATTTATGGAGGTCAATAAGTTGTACCCAATTGCATTATCCGAGGCTAGCGATGAGGAAATAATGCAAGCTTTTGTTTCGGGGCATCTGCCGGAACGTATTCATGGCGATCTTTTTAAATTTATGACCATTGTAAGAGGCCCAATTGCCATTAGATCTTCCAGTGTTCTTGAGGACAGCCATTATCAGCCTTTTGCAGGGATTTATTCAACTTATATGATTCCGAAGGGTGAAGATGAGAATGTGGTCTTATCGCAATTGTGTGATGCCATTAAATGTGTATATGCCTCTGCCTTTTACGAGTCGAGCAAACGCTACATGGAAGCTACAATGAATGTGATTGATGAGGAGCGAATGGGCATCGTACTTCAGGAAGTAGTTGGGCAGCAGCATGGCGATGTGTTTTATCCTACGTTTTCCGGCGTTGGACGATCAGTTAATTTTTACCCTATCGAACCTGAGAAGGCCGAAGATGGTACCGTAAATGTGGCCATGGGACTGGGTAAGCATATTGTTGAAGGAGGAGTATCGCTTAGGTTTTCTCCTAAATATCCACAAAAGATACTTCAGCTCTCCAGTACCGATATGGCTGTGAGAGAAACACAAAAGGATTTTTTCGCATTAGATTTAAATGCGGATAGTTTCAAGCCATCGGTAAATGATTCAGTCAACATTAAAAAGTTAAACCTGAAGACTGCAGAGGAACATGGGACTTTACGCTGGTTGGGTTCGGTTTACGATTACAATAATCACATGATTCGCGATGGTCTTATGGCTAAAGGATTACGTATTGTCACATTTGCCAATGTGCTCAAATACGATGCTTTTCCTTTGGCAGGTATTATGGAAAAAATACTTGAGCTTGGCGAAAAGGAAATGAATCAGCCCGTAGAGGTTGAATTTGCGGTTGATCTTCAGCCGAAACAAGGTGGACTACCAGTATTTTATCTTTTGCAGATCAGACCTATTGTTGATAGTAAAGAAACCATCTCGGAAAAATTAGAAGAGCTTAAGCCGGAAGATACCCTGATTCATTCTAAATCAGCTTTAGGAAATGGTATAATTAATGACGTGAAAGATGTTATTTACATCAAACAAGAAACTTTTAAACCAGCTAATAATCCCAAATTATTACCCATTATTGAAAAACTCAATGCGCCATTTCATCAGAATGGAAAGTCTTATATTTTGATTGGTCCTGGGCGCTGGGGATCTCAAGATCCATGGTTGGGTGTACCTGTTAAATGGACTCAGATTTCAGCTGCGCGCGTGATTGTTGAAATGGGGTTGGAGAATTATCGTGTTGATCCAAGCCAAGGAACACATTTCTTCCAGAATCTGACCAGTTTACGAGTGGCTTATTTTACAATCACCCCGTCAATTGGAGATGGCTATATCAATACTGAATATTTGGATGCCTTACCGGCGGTTTATGAGGACGAATATATTCGGCATGTAAAATTGCCATCTGAAGGTGTGATAAAAATAGATGGACAAAAAGGAATTGGTGTGGTTATGCCACCAGATCCTGGAGTATAGCTTATGGCAATAGGTGTCATTTATATCATTGCTAATTGAAATTATTAAATAATAATTGGAACATGAACCTTGAACGATTTTTACTTGAACTAGAGCAAAATAATCCTGAGGAGCCAGAATTTATTCAAGGTGTCAGGGAATTTCTTATATCGGTTAGTGATCGTATTAAGGATGATTTCCGACTTAGTAATGCTGGTATTCTTGAACGATTAACCGAGCCGGATCGCGTATTTGTGTTTAAAATTCCTTGGTTGAACGATCAAGGAAAAGTGATGGTTAACCGAGGTTATAGGGTGCAATATAATAATGCCCTTGGGCCATATAAAGGTGGTCTACGGTTTCATCCGGCATTGACTTTAGGAACGGTTAAGATGCTGGCATTCGAACAGGTGTTTAAAAATAGCCTGACATCTTTAGCCTTAGGTGGGGCTATGGGAGGCGCCAATTTTAATCCAACTGGTAAGTCGGAAGCTGAAATTATGCGTTTCTGTCAGAGTTTTGTTCTGCAATTATGGGATTTGTTGGGTGCCGATATGGATATTCCTGGAGGCGACGTTGGTGTTGGTAGTCGTGAAGTAGGTTATTTATTTGGGATGTATAAAAAGCTAACTCGCCAACATAATGCCGCGTTTACGGGTAAAGCACCGGATTGGGGAGGTACTGCATTACGCGCTGAATCGACAGGTTATGGTGTAATGTATTTTCTAAAAGCCTTGATGGATGATAACAACGATACGCTTGAAGGTAAAACCATTTGTGTATCAGGTTTTGGAAATGTGGCTTATGGTGTTGTTCGGAAGGCTGTTGAGTTAGGTGCAAAAGTGGTTACCCTTTCTGGTCCGGATGGTTTTATTCATGATCCGGAAGGCATTTCTGATGATAAACTGGATTATTTAATTGAATTGCGTGCTACTTCACAGGATTTGGTTCGGCCATACTCAATAGAGTTTCCGGGTGTGGCGTATTACGAAGGCCAAAAACCCTGGGGTATAGCTTGCGATATTGCCATTCCGTGTGCCATACAAAATGAGATAGGAATGAAGGAAGCCAAACTATTGATTGAGAATAAATGCAAATACCTGGTGGAGGCGGCAGATAAACCATGCATTGCTGATGCTTCAGAATTTCTTGTTGCAAATGGTGTGAAACTGGCACCAAGTAAGGCGGCCAACGCAGGAGGTGTTGCGGTTTCTACTTTAGAATTGGCTCAAAATACAATGAAGATCAATTGGACCAATGATGAAGTTAATACTCGCTTGAAGGATATTATGGAGCGTATATATCAATTGTGTAAGATTCATGGCGCTAAACCGGATGGAAGCATTAATTTAAGCGATGGAGCAAATATTGCCTCATTCCATAGAGTGGCAGAAGCTATGATAGATCAGGGAGCTGTATAATATTCCTGGCCTTACCAAGAACTATATGCTTTAAGTACTGAACTAAAATAATTCCATTTGATTGGCAAAAGGACCGGCGTTTTCGAGTTGTAGTAATTTCTTTTTAGCATTTAGTCCGCCAGCATAGCCCGTTAATTCACCTTTGCTTCCAATAATTCGATGACAAGGCACTATTATAGAAATGGCATTAGCACCATTGGCACTTGCCACAGCTCTTATGGCCTTTTCGTTTCCCAATAATTTTGATAGTCCTAAATAACTTTGTGTTTGGCCGAAGGGAATCGAGATAAGAGCATTCCAAACGGACACTTGAAAATCACTACCCACAAACTTAATAGGAAGCGAGAAGGACGTTCGTTCCTTTTTAAAATACGCTTCCAATTGATGAATGCACTGTGTAGCTACTTCTGATTCTTCTTCATGATATTCAGCATTTAATCCCTTCTGAATGCGTTGGTCAATAGATGATCTCATCTTTCGGTATCGCCAATCACAAAGGCATAAATGCCCATTGTAATCACCAACAATTAATTCTCCAATTGGTGATTTATAATATTGAATATTTATTTTATCCATAGCAAAGGTTCTTAGATATGATCGAATGTATTCAGATTGATTCTTGCGCAAGCCTTTTCCAAAAACCTTGATAGACCTTATCTCATCAACAAACGTAATACCTTGCCAACTGTCTTTAAAAGATTGTCTTTTTGAATGGCTTCCAATTCACCTTTATCCAACCAAATGCCGTCACAAACATGGCAATAGTCTATGATCACCTTTTTATCGCGTTGGTGCTCCAGTTTACCCATTTTTGGGTTTAGATTGCAGCTTGGGCAAGCCAGTTTTTTAAACTGCGATTGTTTATCCGGTATTTTACGAATTTCAATGATGGAGAGCTCTACTATTTTGTCAATTTGCTGGAGTTCACCTTTATCAAACCATGTGCCTCCGCAGCTTGGGCAGGAATCTACTTGAATAGAGCTGGATACATCTTTAATGGTTTCCTCCTTAAGCAATGTTTCACATCTTGGACAATGCATTACTAATCTATTTGGTTATGGGAGGAAGGTAATAATTCCACGCCAGTTAACAAAGTATGAGCTGGCGTGGAATAGTAGTAATCTATTTTGATACGTAGAAGTAGGCAGCACCTTCATTGCCATCATTCATAGTTGTGAAGAAGTTTTCAGTCATGGTTTCTTCAAAACTAAGGGCATCAATATAATTGGCTGTAATTTTTACTTTGTTAGAAGCATAAACTCTAACTTTTACATAGTTGTGAACATAGCCTTTACCTTTTGGATTTGCAATTAACTTCGCAATCGACATAACCACAAAAGCCTCTTTGTTGCGAATAGCACCTTCTGCAAAATACTCCCAGGTATCAATTGGCATCCCTCCAATGGCATCCACACTTTTATCACTTATTTCGTTGCCGCTTATCAATTGACAATCTTTGTAATGGAAAACAGCCTGAATTTTTTGTCCTTGTTTCATAGCCTCCATTAATTCATCAAAGGAGTTAAGCTGTTTAGTTTGCGCCATTACAAGCATTGGTAGCCACAACAAAGGTAGCAGTAACAATTTTTTCATTAAGATCAGATTTAGTTGTTGAGGCTATTAAATTAATAAATTTCCAGCAGCTAAATTAATTGTTGAAGTTGTTTTTAAGATTTATAGGGGCTAACACCTATTTTTTAGAATGGTATATTTAAATAAAAACGATTTTAACGATTTTGATAAAGTTTTATGGCTTTTTGGTAGTTTTCAGCACCTGCTTTGGTTTGATCAATTAGAAAACCATCAAGTTCAGGATGATTTTTCTTTATCCAATTAATCAGATTGCTTCTGTTTTTATTCCACCGTTCATCATTGTAGCTGATATATTCTGTTGTGTTGATAAACTCAATCTTTTCTTCAACCAGTTCAAACATCACATTTGAAACAAAAGCAGTATCCTGCAGAAACTGGATTCGATCGCAGGTTTTAGCAATGGTGGCAATGGCACACTTATCATCATGTGTTATTTTCATAAGCGTATAATGCGGATTAAAAACCGAATCCCATTGAAAGATGGTATAGAATTGTTGCTTGCCTTCACAAATCACCAAATCTTGTTCTTTCAGAGTAATAGAGTCTGTAATTATTTCGCTCAAAGCTTTGTGATCAGAAGTGTTTAGGGCATGAATGTATAAGCGGATTGTACGATCAAAGGAATTTTTGTGAGTAAAACTTTGACATGAAGATACCAGGATTAGCAAGGCCACTAGATAGAATTTCATAAAAGTTTGGATTTTATTCTTTTATAAAGTTATGAAAAATATAAGAAATAAAGGATCTAAATAATGCTGCTTACAAAGCCTTTTGTAAAAATATTTTTCGATAATATGTCCTTGTTATAAAGGGGTTTCACTTCATTAAGAAATAAAAATACCAAAAAGTCTGAATTATTTGTAAGGATGTATCTTCTGCTTCGTCTATTTCACTGTGCAAGATATTATGTGGGTGTTGAGATTGGATTGAGTGAACATCAAAAGTACATATGATGTTATTTTTTGGAACTAATACTGAATTAATATGAAGTTTAACAAACAAGCACCTTTTCTGACATTATTGCTGGTAATGGGCATGATCGGCTGTACATCCGATAACTACGATGACTATTACGCTGATAATTGTGATACCACTAATGTGACATACTCCGAATCTGTTCAGCCAATAATGCAAAACCGCTGTGTCAGCTGTCACAATGCTAATTTTCCGAGTGGCGGTGTTCGTCTTGATAACTACGAACAAGTTAAAAAACATGCTGATGAAGGTGATCTCCTGGGATCAATCAAGCATCTGCCTGGTTATGAGCCAATGCCTCAGGGTAGCAAGCTTGATGATTGTACTATTCTTAAGATTGAAATCTGGATTGATAACGGAGCACTTAATAACTAAAACATGAGAACACTTTATATATACCTTTTAACCATTATCGTTTTTACGCCTTTTGCATTAGCCCAGGATGCAGATGCTTTGCTCGACGAAATGATGAGTGAACAAAGCGATATAACTTCTGCGACTTTTAAAGCTTCGCGCGTAATACTCGGTCATTCAATTGAACAAGCTAAAAAAGGAGAAATGGAGTTTCGTATCTCTCATCGTTTTGGTCAATTAAATGGGGGTGGATACGAATTATGGGGACTTGATCAGGCCTGGATTCATTTTAGCCTTGAGTATTCACCAATTGATCGCTTAACCTTTGGCTTGGGAAGAAGCAATTACCAAAAGACATTTGATGGATATGCAAAATATGCAATATTGCAACAGCAGTCAGGCAGAAGAACTATTCCTATATCGCTTAGTGTGGTAGGTTCTGCCGAATACAAAACCATTAAGAACGATATTCCAGACTTTAATAATAGTCACCGATTAGCTTATGTGGCACAGGCTTTGGTGGCCCGAAAATTTAACGATAATCTAAGTCTTCAGTTGTCACCAACTTTTGTCCATCGCAACTATGTTGAAAGCAGTGAAATGGCTAATGATGTTTATGCTGTTGGTTTTGGTGGTCGTTACAAGCTTAGTAAACGAATTAGCCTTAATGCCGAATTCTTTTGGGTAAATGATTTAACCGGCCCTGAAGGTGTGACCAATCAGTATCCATTGTCTTTGGGATTTGATCTGGAAACAGGTGGACACGTTTTTCAAATCATGTTGACCAATTCACTACCAATGCGTGAAGCTGCCTTTCTTACTGAAACACGTGGCAAATGGTCGGATGGTGGAATACATTTAGGCTTTAATATTTCACGGATGTTTAGCCTTCATAATTAAGATTTAATAACAAAACCTAAAATAAATAATATGCGATATATACTAATTTTTACTCTTCTATTGATATCATTTCTTGGACAGGCTCAGGATAAATACTTTACCAAGTCCGGTTTTATTAGCTTCTTCTCTCATTCTCCTATGGAAGATATAACAGCTGTAAATAAGCAAGTAGCAGCATTCTTAGATATAGAGACTGGCGAAATTACTTTCGCTGCACTAATCAAGTCTTTTACTTTCGAAAAAGCACTGATGCAGGAGCATTTTAACGAAAACTATATGGAGTCGGATAATTATCCGAAGGCCACATTTAAGGGAAAGATATTGGATTACGATAAAGCCGCATTATTAAGTGGTCAGCCATATAAAGTGAAGGTGGAAGGAAAGTTGCTTATTCGGGGAATTGAAAAGGATTTGACTACTGATGTGGAGTTGATTAAAGAAGGCAATTTTATAAAAGGTGAGACATTGTTTATTGCCAAGCCAAGTGATTTTGATATTAAAATTCCTGCTTTGGTTAAGGACAATATTGCTAAAGAAATAGAAGTGACGGTGAAAACTAAGTTTGAACCATACTAATTGAAATTCTTAAAGCCGATATCATGAAAACTAAACGAATAATAGTAATACTTGCCTTGCTTGGAGCATTGGGTATGATGGCGGCTTTGTATATGTATAACAAGCCACATAAGAATTACGAAACTCAAAAGGTAGATATCACTATTACCAGTACTGTTTTAGTTAAGGATTTCGAGAGCAATGAGCAGGAAGCCAACGAAAAGTATTTGGATAAAATGATATTGGTTGATGGACAAATTGAGAAAGTAGCACTGTCAGATCATGGCGATTTAAGTATTGCTCTTGTAGATGCCATGTTTGGTGTTACATGCAATTTCAATTCACAGTTGTCAGATGAGCAGAACAACTTGCTTAAGGATTTAAAAGTAGGAGATAATGTGAAGATTAAGGGACGTTGTGACGGTTACCTGTCGGATGTGCGATTAACGCAATGTTCGGTAGTGAAATAGTTAAAATGATTATTAAAGAGGCCCTGTTATAGGGTGATTATATTAAATTTTAATACTAATACTTAAGCACATGAAAAAACTACAATTTTTTGCCAGTGCATTAATGTTACTGGCTTTTGTTGGATTCACATCGTGTAGCGATGATGATGATGGCGACACAGGACCAACTAAAATTGAAATTACGCAAGCTCAATTGGATGCTGCCAATAAAGCTATTGCAGAGAAACTTACCGGAGGTGATTTTCCTCATGGAGGTTCCGGTTTAACCGGAGATCAAACCTATCGCGATATTTATGGTTCGCTTACCAATCTTCCTACTGAAATTGTGCCGGGAACCATTATTACTAAGCATACCTGGAAACGTATGGGGAATGATCGTGATGACTTATTGGTGGCATTTGCTATGGTGAAACGTGAAGCAGGTTACGATACAGCCAATAAAGATTGGGAATACATCATGTTGCCATATCAGGATGGGAATGATTATGATGCTCATCCATTTGGTATGTTAGCAGATGCAGCTGATCGCGGCAAATTGGCCGGTTGTATTGATTGTCATGCCAAAGGCGGCGGTGGCGATTTCTTATTTGTAAACGATTAAGTAGTTTGGTTTAGGAATGAGAGGGTTGTTTTTTGATTTCAGAAAGCGGCCCTTTTGTTTTATACCTTATAAAAAACTAAAAGGGGACGTTGTTTCCTGCAACGACCCCTTCTGCGATTCATTTCTAAAGCTGGTTAACCTATAGTCAATCCAAAACTGAAAAGAATCTATCTTTATTCCCCGGCACTTTCTAACATAAGCACAAAAGCATATTCCATAGCGGTTTCTTTATAACGTTTAAAACGACCTGAAGCCCCGCCATGACCGGCTTCCATATTGGTATGCATTATTAATAAATTATTATCCGTCTTGGTAGCTCTAAGCTTGGCTATCCATTTGGCCGGTTCCCAATATTGAACCTGAGAATCAAACAATCCTGTTGTAATTAACAAATTTGGATAGTTTTTGGCCTCAATATTATCATAAGGAGAATAGGATAACATGTAATCGTAAGCGTCCTTATTCTTAGGATTACCCCACTCATCAAATTCGTTGGTAGTTAAAGGAATGGTTTCATCAAGCATGGTTGATACCACATCAACAAATGGAACGGCTGCAATAACACCATTAAATAATTCAGGATCCATATTAACCACGGCTCCCATCAATAAACCACCTGCACTACCGCCTAAAGCATACATGTGTTTCGAAGAAGTATATTTCTCTCTAACCAAATACTGTCCAACGTCAATGTAGTCGTTGAACGTATTCATCTTATTCATCATTTTACCGTCATCGTACCACTGGCGACCCATGGCTTGTCCACCACGGACATGGGCAATGGCCCAAACAAATCCACGATCCAATAAACTTAAACGGGTAGACCCAAACCAGGGATCAACGGTACTTCCATACGATCCATAGGCATACAATAATAGTGGAGCCTTTCCATCTTTATTAAAACCTTTTTTGTATACCAGAGAAATTGGAACTCGCTTTCCATCACGAGCTGTTGCAAACAAACGCTCGGTTACATAGTCATCCGGATTATGTCCTCCAACTACTTCTTGTACTTTTTTGACATCTTTAGTTCGTTTACTCATGTCGTAGTCGATGGTGGAAACCGGAGTGGTTAAGGAACTATAACCAAAACGTAGCAGTTCAGTATCAAATTCGGTATTGGTACTAATGTAAACCACATATGCAGGTTCTTCAAATTCTAAATAATGTTCCTCTTTATTTTTTTGATTGATAACACGTAAATGAGTTAAAGCATTTGAGCGTTCACTTAATACCATATAATTTTTAAATACTTCTAAGCTATTAAGCAGTACGTCTTCGCGATGCGGAATAACTTCTTTCCAGTTATTAATACCGGTTGCATCCACAGAGGTCTCCATCAAACGGAAATTAACAGCATCTTTATTACTTAAAATGTAAAACTTATCTTCGAAATGCTCTATGTTATATTCATGAGCACCTTCGCGAGGTGTAAATTGTTTGAATTCACCCCTAGGCTTGTTCGATGCCAGAATATGATAATCTGAAATTAAGGTGCTGTTATTATAAATGATGATGTACTCATCAGATTTGGACTTTGTAACTCCTATATAGTACGAAGGATCCTTTTCATGATATACCATAACGTCTTTATCAAGAGCAGTATGCAATTCATGCCTCCATATCTTTTCGCTTAATAGCGATACCTTGTTTTTAGTTGTATAAAAGAAGGTAAGATTATCGCTGGCCCAGGCTCCACCTGCCTGACAATTGCCAATTTCATCGTTTAAGAACTCACCTGTTTCCAGATTAAGAAAACGATATGTGTAGACGCGTCTACTCATCGTATCTTCAGCAAACGCCAATATTTTATTATCCGGGCTAACCGAAAGTCCACTGGCAGCATAGTAATTATAACCTTTGGCCAGCTTGTTGACATCCAATAAAATTTCTTCAGTATTATCGAGTGATTCTTTTTTACGACAATAAATCGGATATTCCTGACCTTCTTTGTATTTACTATAATACCAATATCCATTCTTTAGATAAGGAACCGACTCATCGTCTTTTTTGATCCGTCCAACTATTTCATCAAAGATATTGTTTTGGAGATCTTTTGTGTTTGACAGAGCTGTATCCAGATAAGTATTTTCAGCTTCCAAATAGTCCCAAACTTTTTGTGTCTGCTCATCCCTGTTCTCAGCATTTTTTTGTTCGTCAGTTAATCGCATCCAAAAATAGGGGTCAATTCTGGTATGATCATGGATGCTAAGAACGGAATCTTTTACCTCAGCAATTGGTGCCGCAGGTAATTTATCAGGCATTAGGTTCATACGTGTTTTTGTGTTAGTGCAAGCTCCCAAAATGAGAATTGCCATTAGAAGAAAAGTTGTAGATTTTCGCATGTGAAATTTTTAGGTTTGAATAATTAAAGTTACAAATTGAATTGATTAAAAAAAACATGCAGTTAATACAATTTATTGACTTGATTTAAGCTAGAATATTGAATGATAATAATCTAGCTGTATTATTGATAATTTGGAGTGTTTATGTTTAGTTAATTTAAGTATTTAATTGCGGTTTTATTCATCATAAAATATAGCATATTCATCATTTAATACTGATAATTCATAACCTTAATGGCAGTTAAGCGTACTAATTACTTTTAATAAAGAATCTGTTATGAGCGGGGGCGTAATAGATCATAAACTTGAGAAAAAAGAAATATAACTTAACGCAAAGAATCTAGATGAAAAAAATTATTTTGATGTCACTTGTCCTGCTCTTGGGGGCAGGGTATTCGCATGTAAAAGGGCAATCTGCTACTTTTAAGGCTTTGTTCCTTTTCAACTTTACGAAGAATGTTGAATGGCCGCCCGAAGCCAACGGAGAGGATTTGATAATTACTGTTGTAGGAGATTCGGAGATTACCGCAGAACTACAAAAAATTGCCAAAGTTAAAAAGGCCGGTTCAAAAACCATTAAGGTAGAGTCAGTAAAGAATATTAATGATGTGGGTACTTCTCATATTATTTTTTTAGGATCTACCAAGAGTTCATTAATGCAATCCTTAAGTGCAGCACAAAAGGGAAAACCTGTTTTAATTGTTGCGGATAAGAGTGGGATGTGGAAGCAAGGCGCAGGAATCTCGTTTCTGACTTCGAACGGTAAGTTAAGGTATGAAATTCATCTTGGGAATATCGAAGCGAATAAACTACATGTTACCCAAAAACTAATCTCATTGGGGATACAAGTACAATAATTGACTATTAAAACACTGATAATGTATAAAATAAAAATCCTAACAATATTCTTGGTTTTAACAGTTTTTATGGGAAGCATTACTGCTCAGGAAACTACTTTAACCAGGGACAAAGTATTAAGTATGACCACGGAAGAATTAAGTGCTCTTTCGTTGGATGATTTAATGGCTGCCATTGATGTGGTTGGTGTATCGTCGCTTGAAGAATTATATGAATTACTTCTTAACAAGGATGTCACCTCTGCATCTAAATCTGAGGAGAGTCTTTTTGATTCACCTTTGTCTACAACAGTACTTTCACACGATCAGATTTTAGCTTCGGGTGCGACAAGCATTGAAGAAGCATTGCGCTTGGTTCCAGGTGTAATTGTTCGTGAGAAAACCAATGGTAATTATGATGTTCATATACGAGGTAACGACAATCTTCCGGCTAAAAATATGATTCTGTATTCTGAAAATATGAATACTTTGGTGATGATTAATGGTCGTCCGGTATTTAACTATTCGCATGGTGGAACCTTATGGGAAACTTTACCGGTTAGCTTTGAAGATATTGATCGTATTGAAGTGGTTAGAGGAGGTGCTAGTGCACTATACGGACCTAATGCACTATCTGGTGTAATTAATATTATTACACAAACCATTACCGATGATTCACCGATTGTTTCAGGTAACTTTCAGGGCGGTTCTTTAAGTACTTATCTGGGTGATGTTGCATTTCGTAAGAAATTAAGCGATAAAATTAGTGTTGGCTTAAGTGCCAATTACGAAACTCGTAATCGTGAACGTGATGATATCCTTATTTATGATCGTGGTGGTTCACAATATTCTTTAGATGGAAACCCTGTTGATCCTGGTTATTTCTCAAGAGATGAGATAAGCCGTATGTATAATGGATCCTTACCATTATGGCCTCCATATGATGTGAAGGGAGAGACTTATGATGTTTACAAGTCCTATCCAGATCCTGACCAATCAAAAGAACGTATGGGTGTAAACGGGTATGTTGATATTATGCCAGGCGAAAATACTACAATTAACATTATGGCCGGTCATCAGCAGTCACAAGCATTGACTTCAAGTATGGGTGATGTGCCATCTCCATATGCAACTAAAACTGCTTCAACATCTTATGTTGATCTTAGAGCTCAACATAAAAACTTTAGTTTACAGGCCAATTATAATGGAGGTACAATCGACTATATGGCAGGTAACGAAGGGTTTGAACTGGATAATGTTCAATACAATATTCAGGCTGAATACGATTGGAATCTTGGTCGTGTGAGTATACGCCCAGGAGTTAGTTATCAATCCATTTCGTATGATGATACAGAGCATATTGCTGAAATCGGGAATGGTTATTTAAATAAAAAGCAAACCATCAATATTCTTGCGGGAAGTGCACGTGTAGATTATAAAGCAACAGATAACCTTCGTTTTGTAGCTGCTTTAAGAGCGGAAAAATATGATGTACCTGATGATGTTTATGGTTCATGGCAATTTGTAGGTAGCTATAAGATAAATGATAATAATCTTTTAAGAGCTGTGTATTCACGAGCTAATCAGTCATCATTCTTAGTTAATGCCTATTCTAACTATACCTGGAATATTGTTAACCTTGAATTTCCAAGAATAATGCAGTTCGATGGAAATAAAGAGCATAAGCTTAAAACAATGGATTTGTTTGAGTTAGGTTACCGTTCGCGCCCTACAAAAAATCTATTGCTTGATATTGAGGCTTTTTATACAATTTCAAAAGATTTAGGAGCCTTAATGCCACAGAGTACTTCTTTGGCCGTTTTTAATCCTTTAGATGTAGCACAAGGTGTTGCAATGCCAGATGTAAACGGTATTGTAAATATTCTTTATCAGAATATGGATTTGGTGGCTAAGCAAATGGGACTTACCGCATCTCTTGATTGGGTGATTTCTGAAAAATTAGTTGCAAACGGAAACATTACTGTACAGCAAACTAAACTTGATAATTACTTTGCACTTAATCGTAATGAGGTTATTGGACATCAGGCGGGAGTTCTTCAAACTGACCCTGATCTGGTAGCTAAAATTGGACAAGCTGTTACGGATTATGCAACAGGTGTGATTGGTGGAACCATTGATCCTACTGTTCAAACTTATGCCCTTGTGTCTACTTCAAGCAGTATACCTGATGTGGCGCAAAATGATTACGAACATAAATCTACGCCATCGTATTTTGGAGCTTTGTCCTTGACCTATCGACCAATTAAAAAGCTAGAGATATTACCGCAGGCTTATTATTATGGAGAACAAATGTTCGAAAACCAATATAGTACTGAAAAGATTGAAGGTAAGTTCTTACTTAATGCCAAAGTATCATATAAGGTTACTGATAAATTGAGTGTTTATGTAAATGGACGAAATATCCTGAATCAAAAGCAAAGAGAATTTGCTTATATGGATGAGATCCCGGCAATGTTCCTGGGAGGATTGCACTTCAAGTTCTAAGCCGAAAGCTTAAAAAGATATGAAATGGCTACTCAATAATTGGGTAGCCATTTTTATTTTGTGTTTATACAAGTTTTAGATAGCCATTATTAAGATTAAAGTAAAATTGGCTAAGGTCAATTTCTGTTTATTGGCCTGTTTTTTATCCTTCCAGATTACTCAATTTTAAACTCATTTGAGTTGATTCATTTCATCAGAAGTGCTCTCGTCAATGGTTTAATTATTTATCCATTTGTAAAAGAAGTAAAGTCGTAGATAGAATCTGACGGTTGATAGATTAAAGTTTCCTGAGCTTATAAAAAGAGAGATGTTTGCCTTGTACAAAGTGCCGCGAAGTTTAATGTTAAAAGCGCTTTGTATGGGGGAACAATACTAACTTATTTTTTAAATCGATGAAGAAACTATTTGTGATTTTTATGTTGCTTATGCTCTTTAAGCAACTACCTGCTCAAAACTACAAGTTTCAGGCCTTATTTATTTACAATATTGCTCAGGGGGTTGAATGGCCTGAAGTTAATAATGCCTTTGTAATTGGGGTAGTAGGGACTAAAGAGTTACAGCGCGAATTGGAGAATATTTCTCAAAAACGGGAATTGTTCGGGCATAGGATTGATGTCAGACCAATATCACCATCCCGCTTAAATATTGGTGATTGCCATTTGGTTTATGTGGGAAGAACATGGACCAATAAAATCAGTGAGATTAAATCCTTAACAGCATCTAAGCCAGTATTGCTTATCAGTGACAAACCGGGAGTTCAGGATGTTTGTATCAATTTTATTGATAATTCTGCCAAGATTCAATTCGAAGTATTTCCAAACACCATCAAAGAACACCACTTAAATATTACGAGTTCCTTATTAAACCTTGGAATAGTAAAATAGTAATGATTAGCAAAAAGCCAGAAGACATGTTAGATATGATTAGGAAAGGAATATTTTTGGCCAGTACCTTGATGGTATTTGCCCTAAATAGTTATGCTCAGGATAAAACGATAAATGTTGAAGATATAAGCATTGAGGAGATAAAAAACTACACACAGGATGATTTGTTGCAATTTGAATTTGAAGATTTAATAAGCTTGGTGGAACGCTTTAAATTATCATCTATTGATGAACTGTATGCCATGTTGCTTAACCCATCTCAATCCACGGCCTCAAAAATGGAAGAGGATGTATTTAATGCTCCCTTGTCAACAACTGTGCTCACAGCTATGCAAATAGAACAGTCAGGTGCACGATCAATACCCGAAGCCCTTCGCTTAGCTCCGGGATTAATTGTAAGAGAAAAAACGAATGGGAATTACGATGTCCATATCAGAGGTAATGATTATATCCCTCCTGGTTCGGACCTAAGTAATTCTGTTAATTCTACCACACTGGTCATGATTGATAATCGTCCGGTGTATAATAACTTCTTAGGCGCTACTTTTTGGGAAACGCTTCCTGTCGACATTCTTGATTTAGATAAAATTGAAATTATCTACGGACCATCATCTGCCTTATATGGTCCCAATGCTGTGTCAGGGGTTATTCATCTTATAACAAAAGAAGGCATACAAGAAGGCTTATCAAGTCGTTTTGATGTGCAGGCCGGTAATAATAATTCACAGCAAGCTTTTGCTGAAGTGGCTTATAAAAAGGGTGATCTGGGAATTCGCCTTTCCGGAAATTATCAACATGCTGATCGTTTTCAGGATACCTATTACATTCCGCAGATGGATAAATATGTGTCAGGAGAGGAAGTGGGAGAGGTGAATAAAATGATTGATACAACCTATCAGGCCTCGGAGTTTGATAATGACTATTGGAATGCCAAAAAACAGGGTGCTTTAAATCTATTTGTGGATTATACGCCGTCGGATAAA
The DNA here is from genome assembly GCA_947503525.1 of uncultured Carboxylicivirga sp. Lineage (GTDB taxonomy): Bacteria > Bacteroidota > Bacteroidia > Bacteroidales > Marinilabiliaceae > Carboxylicivirga. Next base: position 112,340 of record CANNEA010000006.1, read on the forward strand.
TTCCAATTGAACTATACCGGTTCTTACCAGGCGTCTTCAGTACAAACGGCATATATGGACATTGGCTCAGTGTTGTCAACTCGTGAATCATCATCATTCAGCAATAACTTTAATTTAAAAGCCGGCCAGTTTGAAGCTTATGCTTCAGCTACTTTTGGTCATTTAAATGCAGTACAAGGCTTACCGGGTTATGAATATGATTACACCGAGCTGAACGGGCAATTGGCTTATAACTTTAAATATAAGAATCTATTGATTCGTCCCGGCTTTGATGCCAACTATGCCTATTATAGCGATGAGAAATATGTGGATGTGGAAGCTCAGAATGGTTTGTTAAATGGAAATGCCACTCTGGGTACTGTGCAAGGCAGCTTGCGACTGGATTATACTTTATTTAATAATGTAAGACTGGTTGGGGCAGTAATGCAAGGGTATTTTTATCAATTGGATCGTAATTATACTTCTTATCAGTTTTCTGCATCATACAAATTGGGACAAAACACTTTGTTTAGAGCTCTTGCTTCAAAGGCTAATTCAAGCCCCTTTGTGTTGGATACTTATATGAATAAGACGATGGAATTACCTGCTCCTGGCCAGGGAGAAACAGGTAGTATGACCCTTGAGAAGAAAGGGAATACTGATCTTGATCCGGTTGAAATGAATATGCTTGAGTTTGGTGTACGTCAGAAAATTGGAAAAAAGGTACAGGCTGACTTATCCGTTTTTTATAATACATCCGGTAATTATTCACAACTGACAAATGAGGAAACAATGGGCATGCCCATGGAGGGTGAGGCACCTTTGGATAATGGTAATGAACAGTCAGCACAAGATATAATCGTCACCGAGACGCTTCAGAATATTGATTTGGAGGCCGAGCAACTTGGTGCCACCCTAAGCTTAAAGTATGTGCTTAATGAGAAGTTCAACACCACGGTTTTTGCTACCTATCAGAATACCAAATTAAATGGATTTGATGCTTCCAATCCGGTGGTGTATTCAGGGCTCACCGGAGAAACCATTGCTCCGGGAGAAATTCCTGATGATACAAGTCTAAACATTGATCATGATTACACACCTAAAGTCTATGGTGGTGCAGTGTTTAATTATCAGCCAACAAAAAAGTGGAACATCAATTCCTCGTTATACGGCTATAGCAAGCAGACTTCATTCTATACTTTCGGTCGCGATTATAAAACCATTGAGATTGATCCTAAAATAACCCTCAATATGAAGGTGTCCTATCAATTAAACAAGTGCTTAAATTTGTATGCCAATGCCAGAAATATAGGAAATCAAACGTCCAATGAATTTATGTTTTCAGATGAAACAGGCTCAAGTTATTTATTGGGATTGAATTTAAAGTTTTAGTTCACTTATTACAATATATTATATGGCTACTCAACTATTGGGTAGCCATTTTTATTTCTGAATATAGGGAGGTGTCATATCTGTTTTTGTATTATTAAACTAGCTTAGGATTATATAAACCAATTTTAGGGTATTACTGTTTCTTAATTAAGCTGATCTTTTCAGAAACCATAATATAAGGAGTTGAATATTATATTGAAAAATTCTTATATTTAAACTTATCTATAAATACCACACTTATGAAGAAGAACTATTCCTTTCTGATTATCCTTATTGTGCTATTTGTGCTACCAATGTCATGTAAGAATGAATCCGGTGATTCCCTAAAATCAAAAGTAGTTAAAGTTGATACTGTGCGTCTTGCTATTGGTGAAATGCAGCGACCTTACCCTGGTAAAATCCATGCAGCCAATGATGTTAAGTTAGCGTTTAGAGTTGCAGGTCCGATTAAACGCTTCGCCGTACAAGAAGGCCAGTTTGTAAAGAAAGGGAGCTTACTGGCACAAATTGATCCAAGAGATTATAACATACAGTTGGCAGCTACGAAAGCTGAATATGCACAAATAAAAGCAGAAGCAGAGCGTGTTATTGAGCTTCACAAGCGAAAGAGCGCAACTGATAATGATTACGATAAAGCCGTTGCAGGCCTAAGTAGAATTGAAGCCAAACTTAATGCCCATACAAATGCATTAGCAGATACTCGACTGCTAGCACCCTTTGATGGTTATGTACAAGATAAGTTCTTTGATGCCAATGAAACAGTAGATGCAGGTCTTCCCATATTAAGTATGGTTAATGTAGCATGGATGGAAGTAGTGGTGGATATTCCTTCCAATGATTTTGTAAAGCGTAAAGATTTCAATGGATATACTTGTTTTAGTGATCTTTATCCAAATCATTCTTTTGAATTAAGTGGTTTAGCTATTAATCAAAAGGCCAACCTTAATCAACTGTATCAGCTACGATTAAAACTTGAGCCTGAAGAAGGCTTTGATCTGGCGCCAGGCATGAGTGTTAACGTGTTTATCCAGTCTAAAGATATGGTTAATACAAAGGTAAAAATACCTATGGCTGCTGTTTGGGAAGAAGAAGGACAATCCAATGTGTGGCTTGTAAGTGATGGTAAGGTGCAAAAACGAAAAGTTAAAGTCGTTGAATTGCACAAAGATGGCAGTGCCGTTGTTTCGGAAGGACTTAAGGAAGGTGAGATTGTTGTATCTGCAGGTGTTCATCATCTTAACAATGGACAGGAAGTTAAAATGCTTAAACAAAGTTCATCAACTAATGTGGGAGGAATGTTATAATGAACTTAACAGAACTTGCTTTTAAGAATAAGGCCTTACTCTATTTCTTCTTCTTTATTCTTGTGGTTGGCGGATTATCTTCTTTTCTTAGTATGAGCAAGCTTGAAGATCCTGAGATAAAAGTGAAGCAGGCTTTGGTTGTTACCCTTTACCCAGGCGCATCATCTCATCAAGTAGAAATGGAAGTGACAGATGTGCTGGAGAAGTCGATTCGCACTATGGGTGAGTTGGATCATATTGAATCACGCTCCATGGCCAATTATTCTGAAATAATAGTAGAACTGGAGAGTACTGTGCGTGGTGATGATATTGAGCAGAAGTGGGATTTATTACGTCGTAAAGTCGATAATATCCAGGGAGCTTTACCAAGTGGTGCTCAACGGTCGATAGTGGTGGATGATTTTGGAGATGTATACGGCATTTTCTTTGCCATGACTTCAGATGGCTTTAGCTATGAAGAAATGAAAGACTATGCTGAATTGGTACAACGCGAAGTGGAGTCCATAGAAGATGTTAAACGCGTTGATATCTATGGTTTACGTGATGCTTGTATTAATGTAGAAATGAAACAGGATAAAATGGCCAATCTTGGCGTTCATCCTATCGAGTTAATAAATACTTTAAACAACCAGAATCAAACCGACTATTCAGGCTATTTTGACGCAGGCAACCAACGGCTAAGAGTTACGGTTAGTGATACCTATACTAGTATTGAAGATATTAAGAATCTTATTATTCAAGGGCACGAGTCAGATCAACTTCGTTTGGACGATATAGCAACAGTTAGCCGTGGGTATGTTAAGCCTGAACGAACACAAATGTATTATAACCGCTTACCTGCTATGGGTATTTCCATAGCCATGTCTTCAGGTGGTAATATTACTGAACTCGGCGATAAGATTGATGCTAAACTAGCCAGTCTGAAAGATACCCGTATTCCACAGGGGATAAATTTTAACAAAGTATTTTATCAACCTGAAAAGGTAGATGAGGCCATCAGGAGTTTTATGCTTAACCTACTGGAGTCGGTAGCCATAGTAGTGATTATTCTAATGCTGGCAATGGGCTTTAGAAGTGGTGTAATTATTGGATCCGGATTGGTTATTACCATTTTAGGGTCTTTTGTTGTTTTGCAAATTTTTGACGGAACGTTACAGCGTGTTTCGTTGGCGTCATTAATTGTAGCTATGGGAATGCTGGTGGATAATGCCATTGTTATCATTGATGGTATATTAATCGATTTAAAGAAAGGAATGAATAAGGCTGAAGCCTTAGTTAATACAGCCAAAAAAACAGCATGGCCGCTGTTAGGAGCTACTATCATTGCTATTGTTGCTTTTCTGCCAATCTTTCTTTCGCCTGATACCTCAGGCGAATACGTTCGTGATTTGTTTATCGTTTTGGCGGTGTCACTATTATTAAGTTGGGTGCTGGCTTTAACACATACACCTTTCTTTGCCGGTAAACGCTTCAAGGCTGCTGAAGCAAAAGGAGATGATCAAGATTTGTACAAGGGTAAGGTGTATGATATTTTTTCAAAAGTGTTAAGTTTCTTACTTCTTCATAAGGCTTTTACCATTATTATTACTTCTGTATTACTCATCGGAAGTTTGTATGCTTTTCGATATGTGAAACAAGGATTCTTTCCTGATTTGAGCTACAATCAGTTTTACATTGAATACAAAATGCCCGAAGGCACTCGTGTTGAAAAGGTGCAAGCTGATTTACAACAGATGGAAACACTATTATTAAAACGCGAAGATATTGTTAATGTAACAACCAGTATAGGTGGTACTCCATCAAGATATAATCTGGTACGTTCAATTGCTGAACGAAGCACCAGTTATGGCGAATTGATAGTTGATTTTACTTCTGCTGATGAGTTAAAGGAAAGTATTCCTGAACTACAACAGCAATTCAATGAACTGTTTCCGCAAGCCTATGTGCGTATTAAGCGTTATAATCTGATGTATAAGAAGTTTCCTATAGAAGCCTTATTCAGTGGGCCTGATCCGGCGATGCTTAAGGAACTTAGTAAACAAGCTAAAAGCATCATGTCAAATGAACCATCAGCACAATTGGTAACTGATGACTGGGAGCCTAAGTCGGCATTGCTAGTAGCTGATTATAATCAAACCAAAGCACGTACTTCGGGTATGATGCGATCTGATATTAGCATGTCTTTATTAGCAGCAACAGATGGTATTCCGGTGGGGCATTATTATGAAGGACTGAATGCCTTACCCATCCTAATGAAAAGTGTTGGACATAACGGTGAAGCGGTTGATGAACTGGATAATATACCTGTATGGAGTTTGATCCCAAATGTATCAGGACTTTCAGCTTCCGTTATTCAGGGGCTCTTAATGGGTATGGTCTCAAGTGAAGATTTACTGGATCAAAGTATTGGCACTATACCATTAAATCAAACAAGCAATGGATTTAAACTGCGCTGGGAAGAGCCTGTTGTAAGACGTTATAATGGGCAGCGTGCCATTAAAGCCCAATGTAACCCTATTCCGGGCCAATCGGCTGAAGCCATTCGATCAAGTATAAAGGATGAGGTGGAAAGCATTAAGCTTCCGCCTGGTTATACCTTGGCCTGGCAAGGAGAATATGAAGCAAGCAGTAAATCAAAGAAGTACCTCTTTTTAAATTTACCATTGGCTTTGGTTTTAATGATTACCATAATGATTGCCTTATTTAAGGATTTTAAAAAACCGCTTATTATCTTCCTTAGTTTGCCTTTAGCATCAATTGGTATTGTGTGGGGAATGCTTTTGTTTGGCAAAGAGTTTGGTTTTGTTGCTATTGTTGGTTCATTAGGACTATTGGGTATGATGATCAAGAATGGGGTTGTTCTTCTGGATGAAATAGGATTGCAATTGGCAGAAGGTAAAGCTGCTTTTGATGCCATCATGGATAGTTCCAAGTCAAGATTACGTCCGGTGATGATGGCTTCTTTAACTACTATATTGGGTATGATTCCACTCTTACCTGATGATATGTTTGGCTCAATGGCTGTCACCATGATGTCAGGCCTGTTAGTGGGAACCATGATAACACTGATATTGGTGCCAGTGCTCTATGCAATCATTTACAAAGTATATCATCCGGCTGATAAAAGGGTAAAGTCTAAAGGTGCAAAATCAGAATAAGGTAGAATAACATGAAGATAAGTATTAAGATATTAATTACGTTAGTATGCTTTTGGCCATCGTTTTCTGAAGCTCAACTTGTTCTAACAAAAGATCAATGCCGAAATATGGCTTTAGAGTATAGTCAGTTAATAACAATAGCAGATCAGCAAAAAGCAAAAGCAAGCTATGAACACAAAGCGTATAAGGCTAAGTACTATCCGGCCTTATCAATAAGTGGTTTGTATTTTTATAAACCAGGTGCCCTAAACTATGCTTTGGATGGTGGTTATCTGCCCACTTACTTGCCGGGTCCTGATGGGCAATTGCAGCCTAATTTGATGCTGGATCCCGGAACAGGCGCTCCCATAATAGGTCCTGATGGTAATCCGGTTTTTAATCAATATGCTTATTTACCTGATATTGATTTAGAACTTGGTCTGGAAGGAGTTGGTGTAGCCGGTTTGCAGCTACAGCAGCCCATTTATATGGGTGGTAAAATCAGAAGTGCCAATAAAATGGCGGCCATAGGTGAAGAAATCTCCATCGAGAACCTCCGACTAAAGCGTAACACTGTTATATCTGAAACGGATCAGGCTTTTTGGCAATACCTGGGGGTTAAGGAAAAATGGCTAACAGCAATTGATTACCTTAAACTATTGGTTGAGCTTGAGAAGAATGTTAAGGATGCTTATGAAGTAGGTATGGCCACCCGTAATGATTTACTTAAAGTTAAAGTAAAATATAATGAGGCCAACCTTATGGTGCAAAAGGCTCAGAATGGAATGGACTTATCTCGCATGAACCTTTGTCGTTTAATTGGCTTGCCATTTGAGTCCGAAATTGATATTGATGGAGGTTTAGATGCCTCACATACTGTAAGCTCAGTATCGGAGACCAATGATTTAAGTCAGCGGCCCGAGTATCGTATGCTTGAAAAGGATATTGCTTTAAAAGAGCGACAGGTTGATTTGGTACGCTCTGATTTTTTGCCTCAGTTGGGGGTTCTGGCCAGCTATTCATATTTTACAGGCGTGCAATTAAATGGAGTACGTGCCACAGATGCTTCGTTCAGTGCCTTGGCTTCTTTATCGGTGCCTATTTATAGTTGGGGCGAGGGGCGTAATAAGGTTAAGACGGCACAGGCCGAGCAACGGATTAGTGAATCGAAGTTTAAGCAATATCAGGAGCTGATGGAGTTGGAGTTGGCTAAAGCGCGCTATGGCGTTAAGGATGCTGAGGCCCGTCTGGATATGACACAGTTAAGTATGGAGCAGGCGGAGGAGAATTTAAAGATGAGTACGGATATGTATGAAACCGGGATGGAGACCTTATCTGATCATTTGGAAGCTCAGGCACAACTGCGAGAAGCCAAAAGTGAATACATTGATGCACTTGCTGAACTTAAGATTAGTGAAACCCTATTACTAAAAGCCATTGGCCAGTTAGGCGACAGTATTGAATAGTTTCATTCCTAATAAACTTTAAAGGATTATAATGCAATTTGCTCGATAACCTTAGAAAGCTCATTCATCAACAAAAAACTAACGCTGAACACATAATAGTTGCGCCTAGTTGAGTATTCTCCATATATTGGGTTTATATCAAGCAATCGATTTCTTATGTGGCCATTTATTGCAGTTCCATCTCTTGTGTTAATAGTTATGTTTTCCAGATTTCTGCTTCAACGCAGACTGGAAGAAACCATGTTTGAATTAAAGGATGTTAGTGATGAAAAAATAAAATTGGCTGAAGAGCACGCCATTAAGTGTGTAAAGTTTAAATCACTTGAAACCGAGCTTTGCGCCAACTGGATGTTACATGAGGCAAGTGCTCCATCGGTATTCATCCTTCATGGAAATGGTGAAAATATTGGAGATTGGTTGCATGCTCAGCTTCTTCTTAAGAAAATGGGCTTTAATTCTTTTGTTTTCGATTATGCAGGTTTTGGAATGAGCGAAGGAAAACCTTCAGTAGATGAGCTGGATTCAAATGCATCCTATGCCTGGAAATATTTTTGTGAACTTAGCAGTGAATCGTATTCGAGAACAGCTCTGGGGCATTCTCTTGGAGCGGCAGTATTGCTAAGCTCCTTAAAGAAATACAGTTTCTTTCCTGATAAAATTGTCTTACATGGTGCTTATACCTCGGTGCGGGATATTAGTGTGCATTTAGGCGAAAACAGTAAGCCCCTGTCAAGGTTCATTCCTGATGTCTGGAATAATTTAAAGACAATTCTTAAGGTGCAACAAGCAACCATACAAATTGTACATAGTAAGGATGATGAAATTGTACCTTATGAGATGGGTGCGAGGATTGCCCAAAGCCGCAATGATATCAAGCTGCTAAGCTTAGAATCCTATTCACACAACCAGTTATTTACCAATCCCGATAAAGCGTTTTGGGGCTTGATCCTGGATAAGGAATCCTAACATCAATTATTTATTCTCAGGTATTGTCTTCATAAAGATTCTACCATTGAAGTGGTCCGATCTAAGTTATCGAACCACTTCCGGTGAAACCCTACAATCTGCTTGTCTTTTCTATTTTTAAATCAAATTGCACACTGACAAAGTTTGAGTTACGACCATAGCGATTAATGTTGTAATCGTAATGACCGTTGGGTTTGCCATTGATGTCTTTTACGGTTATCGTATATATTCCAACACCCAAATCTTCATCTCTGGTTAAATCACTTTCATTGATGTCGAGATAAAGGGTGATGTAATCACCAGCCTTCAGGTTGGTATATGTTCTTCTGGTCGTTGTATTATTCGGAAAGTTATATACTTCGTTTTTGGCAAGGCTTAAATGGTTCTTGTCTAATTGGCGCCAGTGATTTCTTGACCCACTACTGCTGTTGTTTAGGTATGATTTTATGGTTCCCCAAAGCTCTAAATGTCCGCCCGGATCATCAAATAAGGGTTGCATATTCATCAGACGTACCGATACATCATAGCGAATATTATCGGTTCGCTCGGTAGCTGTGCGTATGGGGTATGATGCGGCTGATACCACTCTGGCTATTGCATTGTCGTTGATGAAACGCAATTTGTAGGAGATGGGAGCTCCCGGAGATGTTTTTGAATAATTGCCGCCTTGAGTCACGTATTTCTTAAAATCAGAATAGCCATTAATGATGGCCGATGCATCTTCACCTGAGCCACCCAGCACATATACTTTCATGGTGGATTTGCTGATTAATTCATTAAAATTAGCTTCAGCCTCTGCATCATTGGTTCCGTAAGAACCGTTTAAATAGGTATGTACATCTGTTTCCTGTAATTCCGACTCTACAACAAATAGTGCCATTCGCCCAAAGGTGACGGTTGAAACATACATGGGCATTAAAGAGCCATACATATTAGTTCCTGGAGCATTGGCAATTAAATCGGAGGGTTGCGAAGGTAGATCCATATCGAGGGTGTAATACTTTTGAATGAATTTGGCCACTACCCTTGATTTAATATGTGTTCGGCTGTAATCAAAACCACCATGCACCTCGGCAAAACCTGAATTATATCCGGCATTAAAACTCATATCGAATTGCGCCCTGTTATATACGCTTTTAACTTCAAAGCCTACATTGGCCGGAGGTACATCATATTCCTGATTCATCAATGAGTTAACCGCTTCACGCACTGTTGATAGTTTAGGATCTTCAACCGTAGTGGATACGTTTTCTGATCCTTGTAATGAGGTGGAGATAGTAATGGGCTTTCGTCCTACTGCAATGGGAATGTATCGGCCATCCAGAATTGTCTCACCTTTTATTAATGCGCCCGGATAGATCACATCGGTTTGTGGATCCATTACAATTTGCTCGTTATATCCGGCCGCTGCCGAATAGTAATCAATTTTATAATCGTATTCCGGATCCTGTTCGTTTGCAGAACTATCTAATCTAGCCGGCATTTCAGGAGGAAATTCAACCTTGGGCAGACTTAATAAATAGTCGTTGGTTTGTATATCGGGGTTAATGCCTTCATCATCCTGACATGCTACAGTTAATAACAGAAAGAGGGGAAGTGCCCATATGAAAACCTTTTGCACTTTCCATTTGCTCAACTTAAATCCTGGTGTTCTAAAATCATTTTTTTTCATGACTATCGTTTTTTAGTAAATGTTTTGATCAAAGTTGACCCACATTTCAAAAGACGATATAGAATATATGTTGCATTTAATAACACATATGTTGTTATGCCCCTATTTTAATGTTATTCAGCATTTTGAGGAGTATTTCCGGGAGTGTATTTGTAGTATTCTTTATAACATTTATTGAAATAACTGGTAGTTCCAAAGCCCACTTTGTAGGCAATTTCGGAGATGGTCCCGATTTTATTAGTGATAAATTCATGTGCCCTTTCCAAACGGTATTCTCTGATAAACTGACTACTTGTTTTATTACATAAAGCTTCCAATTTACGATGCAATTGGCTTCGACTTAATCCAATTGAAGTGGATAACTCCTGAACGGAGAAAAACTCATTGGATAAATTATCTTCAATCACATCACATAACTTTGATATAAAAATATCATCCAGGGATTGCAATTTTTGTTTGCCTGACTTGAATATGATGTGTTTCGCATACTTTTCCTTTAACTTCTTCTGTGTTTCATAGGTGTTTTGAATCTTTAACTTCAATTCTTCAGCAATAAACGGCTTGGTTAAATAATCGTTCGCTTTTACACCCAGGCCTTCCAGACGATTTTCAACTGAAGCTTTTGCGCTTAATAAGAGGATTGGAATGTGACTGGTGATTTCGTTATTTTTAAGCGTATGGGTTAACTCAATTCCATCCATCTCGGGCATCATGACATCACTGATAATTATATCCGGTATGGCCTCAATGGCCATTTCAACACCTTGTTTGCCATTATTAGCCTTTAATATGCTGTAGTTGTTGGCTAAAGTAGATACGATATAATTCTGTACTTCGGCATGATCTTCAACAACAAGAATAAGGGGTAAACCATTTGTTTTCTCTATATCTTCTTCAGAAGCTGTATTTTCACGATGATCGCTAAGCTGGTTCAATACGGCGGAGCTATTTATATCCCTTCTTTCAGAATTTTGACTTTCACTAAGATGGGTGGGCAGTTTTATGGAAAAACATGTACCCTTGTCCACGGAACTATCTACCTGTATACTTCCGCCATGTAATTCAATTAATTCGCGACTAAGCGCCAGTCCTATTCCTGAGCCAAGTCCTATCTGCTTATCATCATGCGACTGGTAAAAGCGATCAAAGATTAATGCACAGGCTTCTTCCGAAATATAAGATCCCCGGTTACATATGGATAAAAGTAAGCTCTGGTTTGAGTTTGTGCTGTTCGACTGTAATTGTATATCAATACGACCTCCATCGGGCTCAAATTTTAAAGCATTGGAAAGAATATTATTGATTACAGTTTCAATATTTTCGCGATCGAAATTAAAAGGCCATTCTTCACGATCGACATCAAGAGATAAGTTAATGTTTTTAATCTCAGCCATGGAATGGAAGGACCATACGATGCTTTTTAAAGCTTTAATAAAGTCATTGCTTCTCACATTAAGCTGATACTTATTGTCATCTAATTTCGACAAGTCTAATATCTGGTTGATCAACTGCAATAAACGGTTGGCCTGATCGCGTATCAGTTTCAATTTAGTGCGAATCGGCTTGGATGCTTCCTGTTTGATGATGTCATTAACCGGACCTATTATTAAGGTTAAAGGCGTTCGAAATTCATGGGAGATATTGGAGAAGAAGCGCGATTTGACCTTATCCAATTCCTTTTCTTTATTCAATAATAATTTGTTTTTCCGTAAACGCTGATACACAAAAGAAACAATGATAAGGCCAATAAGAATGGTGATTATCCACAGTGAGATCACTCTATCGCTTTTGGCCTCTGCCAATATCTGCTCTTGTTCTAATTCAGATATCTTTTGTTCTTTTTTCTCCGTTTCATATTTCGAGATAAGCTCAGCAAACTGTCGCTTATTTTCCTGAGAGTCGATGCTATCGCTAAACTGTTTGTATTTCTTATAATTGATCAAGGCATTTTCATGATCATTCATGGCTTCGTAGTTGTCGGACAGACCCAGGAAGGCATCTTTTAGTTTATAGATGTCTTGTATAAATTCACCATGTTCAATGGATTTATTGAGCTTAGCAATGGATGCCTGGTATTGTTTTTCTTCAAACAAGCAGAGTCCGATTCCAAGATAGTTGGAACATTTAAAAAGCTCATCGTCCAATTCATAACTTAATTCAAGGCCGTCTTCGTATTTTTTAAGAGCTTCCTTATAATTCTTCATGTTGAACTCCAGTAAACCTTGCGAATACATGGTTTTACATTTTTCTACGATAAAGCCATTGTGCGAATTTAAATAGAATGAAGAATCCAGGTCGTTGCGGGCTTTGCTGTAATTTTCGGTTTCGATGTAAATATCGCCTAACATGCGATAGGTGATAGCAACAAATTTGGTGTTATTTATTTCGCGATAATGCTGCAGGCATGTATTCAAAATCTCAATGCTTTCTTTATATTTTTTCTGTGCATTATAGGTGCTTACCAATTGGGTTAAAGTGTAGACTTCCCAATTTTTTACGCCTTTTTTCTGAAAGATTTCAAGCGCCTCAAGTGTAAGATTGGCCGATTCGTTATAATTACCCCAACTGCTATAGGCACTGGAAGCCAAATACAAACTCACGCCGTATCCTACCGAGTCATTATGGCGAAGGAAGACTTCACCTGCCTTTTCGGCATAGTAAATACAGCTATCATAATGGCCTAATTCACTCTGAATATTACCCAGGTTATAATAAACCGATGCTTCCATTTGGTACAGACCCGCTATCTTATTGGCATCCCTTGCTTTTAAATAATGTTCGCTTGCTTTGAGATGATCGCCCAACTGAAAATAGGCATTGGCCATGCGTTCATATCCTTTGGCAATACCAACATGAAAGCCAAGCAGTTCAGAGAGATCAACCGCACTTTGCCCATGCGCTATGGCTTGTTTCGAATCACTGTAAGTATTCCAATCGCTTATCTTGATGTAAAGAAATACCTTGTTGGTATCGTCAGGAGCAGCCTCTATTACCTGTAGAAGACTATCGTTTTGATCAGTAAAAGAGGCCTGAATCCTTTGCGGAAAGAATAAGCTAAGGAGTAAGATTAAACAAGGACTTATTACTGTTTTTGATAAATAGTTCATATTAAAACTTGCTAAGGTCAATACAATAAAAGAAGTGCTCATTCCCTGTTTAGTAAATATCCACACTATAAATAAGACAGTCAAGTCTTTTATTTAAAGATTTGACCGCTAATTGAAATAATTAATCGTGAGACCGCACTTTGTTAGTCTTCTGCTGAGTGACTAATGTGCAAGTCATCTGTGCTTTAAGCTGTAATTTGTAATTTAGATGCGATTACTTACCTTGTGAAAAAATACGCACTATGAACCTAACGTTAATCGACGATTTAATCCTGCTTTCATTGGATGATGAAAGCGGATCATTTATTCCCAATTCACTTGGATTTGGTTATGCTCTGGCCGGAGCTGTTTTAATGGAGTTGAGCCTTCAGGAACTGATTGTCATTAAAGATAAGAAAGTAGAAGTAAAAGCTTCGGGTCGTGCCAATGATGAATTACTGAATCATTATTTGGATATCATGCGTCAATCAAAGAAAGTACGTAAGGTCGATCATTGGATTGATAAAATTGGAGGCAAAGAAAGTGACATCATCAAGTCCTGCACCGACAAATTGATACGTCAAGGCGTGTTGAAGATGGAAAAGAAAAAGATCCTTTGGGTATTTACCTCTACCAAATATCCGGCCATGGATTCACGTCACGAAAATCAAGTGCGCCGACGTTTAAATAGCATTGTTGAAAGAGGTAGCGAAGCCGAATTAAGCGAACTCATGCTGATTAGTCTGGTTGATGCCTGTGAATTAAATGTTGAGGTTTATGGTAAGGAGAAAGCCAAAAGATATAAGAAGCAGATTAAGACCATTATTGAAAGTTCGAAAACCAATTCAATGATTAATACAACGGTTAAAGAGGTGCATGATGCTATTATGGCGAGTTTGGTGATTATGCTGACGACTACAACGATTATAACAACTAGTTAATAATTTGATATGACAAGAGCACAAGCGGGATTATTTTCTGTTCTTAATCAACGAGCGATAGTTATTGTAGTTCTGTTTTTGTGCTTAAATAATGTATTATTGGCTCAAAGCGAACTGAGTAAGATAAATGTATATGCCGAAATTGCCGCAGTACCGGGTGTGGAGGCTTTGCTAAATTTTGAATTTCAGATTGCTTCTGGTGAGTCAGTAACATGGTATGGAAGAACTGGCTTTGGCTATGGCGGAATTTTGGCCGCTACTGGTGGGCCCGGTGTGCTGGCTGCGATAAGTATGTTAAGCGGTAAGGCGAATAATCATTTTGAACTTAATGGAGGTGCCTTTATTGGTAATGATACATCTTATGATGATCCTTTGTGATACCCTGCTTAGATGTTGGCTATCGATATCAAAAGCCTGAGGGCGGATTCATCTTTAAAGCAAAAGCTGGTGTGCTTGGTTTGGGAATTGGCTTAGGCTATGCCTTCTAGTCTTTGGAGTAAGCATCCTTTCTTAGCATTCTTCCACTAACTATAATGTACTTGCCCCCTGGGAGTAGTCGCCATGACTATGGGGGAGATTGTATACTTTTAATAAGTAAATATCTGTGCCTCTGCGTTCCTTATAATTAATGGTGATTCTTTGTCCACGAGTTTTACTCCCGATAACTATCGGGATTATCACGAATTCAAATATACCGTCTAACAATGCTCCACTGGGGGAGCTGGCAAAGCCTGAGGGGGAATAGCTTTCCCTTTCCTCAATAAAATCAATCTGCAATAAAGCACCTCCTCTCCTTTAGGAGAGGTGGCTTCTCCGTACCTCTCCGCCTCCGCGTTGCAATTGTTTTGTGCGTTGTATTTCTTCTTCATTCCTTTTTTAAAAAAGGAACCAAAAACCTTATCGCCAGAGGGGATTGCTGCGCACCGGTGCTGAACCATTCCCCCTCTCCCTTCGGGTGTCTCCCCTAGGGGAGAATTGATTTACACATCTTCCCCTTGGGGAAGTGCCGAAGGCGATGGGGGAATAAAGAACGTCATTCCGCCAAGTTCACACCTATCCCTGACTGTCGATGATTCGAAACTGCGGTTCGATTTGGGTAATGGTTTGTGATATGTTAATAATTCTATTGTATTAGCCCAACGGACTTAGGCTATTATCCTTTAAAAAAAGCTCCGTGCCTACGTCTCTGTGTTTATTTTTTATCATTCCTTTATTAATCGCAAATAACCTTGATGTACTCTCTTATTCCACCTTTGCTCCGCAGAGGGGGTCCCCACTTTATGAATGGAGGAAATAGAAAATTTGGTAGCAAGCTGTAAATCATTAAATTTTCTCCGTAATGAATAACTAGTGGGTCGATGAGGAGCTTAGTGGCGGTCTTCTTTGTTTACTTTCTTCGACTGCAGGAAGAATTGAAGCGTAGCGAAAATCACGAACACCTCAAATAAAACTAGTGAGATAAAGTAAATGCCAGTCCGGCATGAGGACAAAGATATTAGACTCAGAATGAAGGTATTTTTTACGATGATGGTGAAGGCAAAGGAAGCAGAGAGATACAAAAATAGTTTTTGCTCTGCGTTCCGTGTTTATTTTGACTGTTAGGATAAGTAGCAGCTCTTTATTGTAAAAGTGTATGAAGAACCGTTCCATATTTATATCTACACTCCATGTTTGCTTTGTAAAAGTTTTCTTTTATCCTTTTTGTCATTGCCACAAAAAGCATGAAAAAAGTCTAGCCGAGAAGATTTCCAACGCGCTCTTCCCAATTGTCAATAATTCAAAAGAAGTAAGATGTTTTTCAAACATAAAGGCAAGCCCCTTCTTTGAATTATTAAGCCAATTGAAAATTCACCCTCTTTATGGCCATCTCCTTCTCGGCCACCCCACGCTTGTGTTCTTGCTACTTATCAATGTGCCCCTTGGGAGCTGTTGACACGACTGAGGGGGAATATTTTGTATCTGAAAGCCTGAAGGGCTTAAGTCATTTTAGCTCAGGGCAAACGAAGTGTCGCCCTGAGCTATAAGCGATATGGGAGATAAGTCGTACTCGCCGAGCTTGTTTTATAGCCATAGGTATTGCGACTTGGAAGCTTTGCTCAGGAATAGCACGTCCTGTCTTTCATTATCCTTTTTGTCATTGCCACAAAAAGCAAGAAAAAAGTCTAGCCGAGAAGATTACCAATGCGCTCTTCCCAATTGTCAATAATTCAATAGAAGTAAGATGTTTTTCAAACATAAAGGCAAGCCCCTTCTTTGAATTATTAAGCCAATTGAAAATTCACCCTCTTTTTGGCCATCTCCTTCTCGGCCAACCCACGCTTGTGTTATTGCTCTTAATCAATGCTCCACTGGGGGAGCTGGCAAAGCCTGAGGGGGAATAGCTTTCCCTTTCCTCAATTAAATCAATCTGCAATAAAGCACCTCCTCTCCTTTAGGAGAGGATAGAGGTGAGGTGGCTTCTCCGCGTCTCCATTTTCCATTATTTCCCCCACAAAAAAGGCCGCCCCTTACCAGGGCGACCTCTCAATATTCACTGCAAAACTAATTAATCGATTCTTCAATTTCTTCTTCTTCGGCCTGATCAGCCATTGGTTTGCTGGAACCATATATCACGTAGTCGGTGTAATAGGCTTCGTTGGTATCTTTCCATATTTTTTTACCGGCCTCGCAAAGCTCACTCATCTTTTTATATAAGTCATTGGCCAGTGTTATACGTTCCAGGGTTTTTTCCTTACGTAAGGATGCGGCCGTGGCTTGCTCGTCGATGGCCAAATCCAATTTATCTCTGCCGCTGAGTATTTCATCCAGTAAGGCTCGGTTCACTTGTCGCTTCGACAGTTTGTCCAGGCGTTTTTCGGCGACCTGAACCACATGTAAAGCTTTGCCCACCATTTCATTGTCTTTTAAATTATGGATGTTGCCAAATCGAAACAGACTAAACTCCACCGATTTGGCACCCAGGGCCAAACGACAGCGGAAGGCCAAATCGTTAAGGTTGTTTTCCAGATCTTCACGATCTTCGTTTTTTTTGTTGGTGCATAGTTTCTGCTCGCCCTCGTAGAACTCATCCGATGGCAAAGCTTTTAATAAGTCGACCAGGTTAACAACTGCATCACGATGCTCTTCTCCATAGCCATATCCCTTAAATTGGTCTTGATCGCGATTATAAGAAATCACAAATTTATCGCCGCGTTGCAGTAATTCGGGAATCGAAAAATTAAAAATAGTACTTACATTCATGACTTAAGGTTTTAAAGTGCCTTTATCACTTATCTCTTAACTTCTGTATAACGCGATAAAGGCGGTTAAACAAATGGTTTTCTATGCATATGCTGTTATATATAAGAGCTCATTGTCTTTTTAATGGATATCATAATTAAGCGTTAGTTAAGCTAATTTATGAATAAAGAAATATTACTGCAAATAAAAATGCTATTGACATTTAAATTAATTATTTGTAATAGCTGAGCATTTTTTCACCATGTATCCTATCGTTGATGTACAGTATTAAGTGATTCATAAAAAGCATGATAGTAAAAGAGACTTATGAGCACTTAATTAAAATATATTACTTATATTGAGCTTTAGTAGTGAGCTTCTGTTAATAATAGGGATGAATTCACCGCCTTATTTAGCCGCTTACTGATGGATGTGGGAGCTAGGAAAATTTATTTACAGGAGGCTTATTGGGTTTATTAGGATGCTGATAATTAGCAATAGATCCATAGCAAGCTTGAAATCCATAGCAGACTGCGGGAAACTGTTCCCAAAGCCTGGGAAATGTATGCCAGAGCCTTTGAAACATGTAGCAGATGATGGGAAATGTATACCAGATGCTTTGAAATATACGGAAGATTGCCGGACAAGTACAGAAGCGTATGGGAAGAGTGCGGAAGACAGCTTGTAAGGATGTGAAGATACTTTGACATGCGGAATAGATAGCTGGACGAGCTTAAACGAACGATTGAAAAACAGGAATGTAAAAAAATAGTGATGGGCAATGGCCCTCCATAAACCCTATAAGTTATATGCCTGGAACCTCAAGCCTTTGACCTGATATCTTATTTACTATTACGCAAGCTAAAAAAGTTTACATATACCATATAAGTAGCTAAAGCCTAATGCGACTGGCTTATGCCACTTTAGCCAACTAACGGACCAGAGGAAAAAGTGTTACGATTACGGTTTTTGGGTATTAACTAGTGGAGGATTGTATTAAAGAATAAAAGACAATAAACAATTATAGACGCTTAGAAACGGATATTAAATAAACGATAATAAATACTTAAAAAGGGTTTTATAGCTGAAAATCAATTTATAAAATACAAAGCTAAAGTAAATATAGAAAGCACTGTGCTATATATAGACTAGTTATGGGCAATTTAAATGAATCCACAGTAGTCATTCGAAATCATTATTAAATGAAAACATATAATGGAAGCAGATATAATAAAGTTAGCATTGAATAACATTTCAAAGTATGGAGATACAGATATTTTTCCATTCCCAATTGAGAAGCTATTATTTTTTGATAAAGAAGAAGAGACTGCAGAGTTGATTAAAAAGATAGATGCGGATTTCTATAATTATTTAAATAGTAATCCTCCTGTTAATATTAACACATCTGTTCCTCTAGGTTATACTGGATTCCGATGGGCTACACAGATTGACCCAATATGGAATGCTTATTTTTTATCTGCAGTACTGAGCATTGCTGAAGCTATTGAAAAGACAAGAATTGCAAAGGATGAGAATATAGTCTATTCATATAGATTTTCCCCAAACTCAAGTGATTACAAATTATTCGACAACAATTATAATTGGTTTAAATTTCAATTAGATTCCTTAGAGTTTGTAAAGCAAAATGAGGAATATAAATACGTTGTAATTTGTGACATAGCTGATTTTTATAGTAGAATATATCATCACCCTTTAGAAAATGCTCTAGAAAGGTTACCTATCTCAAATGAGATACCAAAAAAAATAAAAAAGCTTATTCAGAAGTTTTCGAATACAAAGTCATATGGATTGCCTATTGGTGGTGAAGCATCAAGAATTCTTGCTGAGCTGGTCTTAAATAATACAGACAGACTTTTACATAGTCAAGGGATAAAGTTTAAGCGATTTGTTGATGATATTCATATATTTTGCAAATCACTTCATGAAGCTCATTCTGCGTTATATTTTTTGGCAATGAAGCTTATGAGAAATGAAGGGTTAACATTGCAAAAACATAAAACACAAGTTCAATCTAGACTTGAATTTGAGAAATTAGTTTCTTCGCGAATAAATGCTGAGAGTGACATCGAAAAAGAACGTCAACGAGCAAAGTTTATGTCGTTACCAATAAATTACGACCCTTATTCAGATACAGCTGAGGAAGACTATGACCAAATCAAAAGTCAATTAGAAGAATTTGATATACTAGGTTTGCTGAATGACGAATTAAGAAAGGTGCGAATTCATCAGCAATTTGGAAAACGCTTAATAAAAACATTTGATATTTTGGAACCAAATGTAATCTCCAGTGCTTTTGATTCAATTATAAACAGGTTTGAAATTTTGTACCCAATCTTCCCTGCAATAATGAAATCTGCGTATAAGCATTTTGAAAAATTATCTTCAGAAACAAAAACTAACCTTCAAACTTCTTTAAGAAACCTAGTGAATGATAATTCATATGTAATACAGTCAGAAATTAACATGACATATCTTCTTCGGGTTTTAGGTTTAGAGAATAGTTTACTGAACGAAGAAGCTATAATTAAAGCGTATAATAATGCAGCAGATAGCATTTTGATTAAAAGTATTGTTATTCAAATAATGACAAGGTGGAAAGCATATCATTGGCTAACAGATAAGAAAGATACATTTTCAACCATGAATAAATGGGAACGTCGAACCTTTATTGTTGCAGCGAACTTCATTGGTGACGAAGGTAGTCACTGGTTAAACCATAGTAAAAGAGAATTTTCCGACAGTGAAAAACTCATTATGGAATGGGCAAAAGAAAAATCAAAACTAACTGACTGGAACTTACCATTATGATTTCAGAAAAGACATTTATTCGCTATTACTCTAGTTTTTGGGAACAATTACTTCCTGGCGTTGACCATTATGTTAGAATGATTAATTCAGGTCTTAAGGAACGGCTATATAATCCAATCGAAACCGTAGATGTTCCTGCTCGTAGAGCCCTTATTAATGGTATTGCATATCATTTGTTTTACAAAATAAACAAGGGCGACCTTAGTCTCGAAAAACTTAAAAAATATAGTTGTAATTCAAGTGAAATTGAAGAAATTCAAAGTAATGAAGCAAAAAAAATGGCTTCTCTTAATAGTTCTGAAACATTTGGAGATAACATTTCAATAAATGAATTATCAATAATAAAAGACCTTGTCCAACGTCTTGTTGATTATTCTAGTGGTAAGCCAGATATTGTCGTATATCCAAAGTTTCAAGGGTGTGGACTTCTTTTTGATTGTTATGGAGATATCCTATATCGCACAATCTTAGTAGAAGTGAAAGGTGGGAAATCAAACTTTACCCGACAAGATTTGCTTCAAATGCTGACTTATGGTGCGTTAAATTACATATCTGACACCCCTATTGTGATTGACAAATTTGAACTTTTGAATATTAGGACAGGATTAAACTGGTATGAGGAAGTTGAAGAAGTTTGCGAAGTTATTGCGGGAGCTTCTTCTGCCGAAGTTTATTCGGAAATTGTCAATTATATTTCTAATAACTATAGGTCGATATAATTAAAAAAGCCCATAACAATGTATAAAAATAATAGCTGGTTGAGTAGTAAATTCAAAGGTTGTATTCCATTTCAACTTTCTTGTAGTTTGACAGGAAAGTGCCACGCAGTCGGCTACATATTCTTATATGTGGCCGATAAAGATAATAGGATATTAAGAAGATAGAGCTTAAGCTTTTATGAGTATTTAAAAACGAATATTAATTGATTCGTTGAAAAATATTTAAAAATGAATTTATTGCTGATAATAAGATAATTAAAACCATTTGCTATAATGGCAAGTGACTTATCGTTACAGACAAGATGGCGGTAATTTAATGACAGTACTAATAAGAGTGAAGATAATAATTTATAAACCCTTTAGAATGACAGACTTTGAGAAATACAGTTTAATCGTAAGTGGGGCTGCAGCAATTGGAACTATTATTCTAGCAGTAATAGCAATATTTGGGAACTGGCTTAAACGACTTTTTATTAAACCCAAAATCGAGATGGTAATAGATAGCTGCAAACCTTATGTTGAATTAGTGAAAGAAAGCAATCCTAACGAATCAGATGAAACTTCCTATAAGAAAGTTCATCTTAAAATTACGAATAAGGGAAGACAAACGGCAATTAACTCACAGGTTTTGGTTGAAAAAATATTCAAGAAGAGAGAAGAAAATCAAACATACTTTTTATATAAATCATTTATTCCATCCAATTTCCTTTGGGTTGACGAAGATAAAAGTAAGCCAATTACTACATCAATATCTCATTTTATAGAGGTGTCCAGAATTCAGAAATATCAAGAATTTTCAGGTAATGATGACTCAACTCCATCTAGAAATAGGGATTTGTACAGATTGTGGATTTCTGTAGAGAATTCTGCAATAAAAGGTTCTTATCTATTATTAGGGAAAGGAACTTTTTTGATGCCAATTATCTTTTATTCAGATAGTATTAAAAATCCTCACACAATTTTTATAGAGATATTTTGGAATAGTGATAATTTATCAGAAATGAATGAATCAAATTTCTATGTTAAGTTGTTGAAAAGAAATGAACTTACAAATGAAGTAAAAGCTGAATTATGATATATCTAATTACATACGATTTGAAAAAACCAGGTAGAGATTATAATTCATTATATGAAACAATAAAGTCTGCAACTAGCTGGTGGCATTATCTTGAATCAACTTGGATTGTACAAACAAATCAAACAGTTAAAGAATGGTCTGATAAAATCAGGAATGTTACAGATACTAATGATTCATTTTTGGTTGTCGATATAACGAAACAACCTCGCCAAGGGTGGTTAGACAAAAAAGCTTGGGAATGGATACGTGAGAAAGAAAATTTATAAGAAAAACTACCTCCAATACTTTGTATAAGTAATGGCAGGCAATGTGGTAACTATCAAGGTTTGTAGCCCGCTCAAATTGCACATCGGCTTGACAGGTAAATACCACGCAATCTGCCACTACTTATACAATTTACCATTTTGTTTCATGCAAGAAGAGACCGTGTAACAAGTTAACGACCTAAAAATAAATGCCAACGCACATTTGGCACATTTGCAAGCCCAGCCCACATACTATTCCTTAGCTTGCAAAAGAGCCAAATTTTTGCCGACGCAAAATAGAGAATTGATATAATATGAGTGATACTTTTTTTACAGAGAGTAATTTGACTAAGATTTTTGATGATAGAATCAAGAAGAAGAGCTTTAAAGGTATTGACAAGATTAGACCGACTCAATTTGAGAAAAACAAAGATGTTGAAATAAAACGAATAGCAGAAAGATATAAAAATGAAGAATACAACTTCATTCCTTATTTGGAAATTTTAAGAACTAAGGGAAGGAATAAAGTTCCAAGAATGATTTCATCACCAACTGTAAGAGATAAAATTACGCTAACAGCATTAAAAGAATACTTACACAAACAATTTCCTGAAAGTGTGCCTAATAAACTAGCTAATTGTGTTGTTAGAGAGTTAAAAGAAAAAATTGATTCTGAAAATTTTAAATTCTATTATCGCACTGATATAAAGGCGTTTTATGATGAGATAAACAGAACGAAATTACTCAACTTATTAACTGAAAAGATTTCAAATCCAAAAACTTTAAATGTCTTAAAAAGTTCAATCGAGAATATTACTATTCCCCATAATGAGTCTAAAAAAAATAGTGATAATTATACCACAATAAAAGGAATACCTCAAGGTTTACCAATTTCTAATATTTTAGCTCAGATATATTTAGGGAAAATAGATAATCATTTTTTGAAAAATGAATTCTGCTATTTCAGGTTTGTCGATGATATCATTATTTTAACTAGGTATAAACCATATTTGACAAGTTTCCGATTAAAGTTTATGTTATCCCATTTAGGCTTGAAACTAAATAAAGATAAATCTCAAATAGGAAATATTTCTACTCCATTTAGTTTTTTAGGTTATCATTTTAAAGGTGCGAAACTAACACTTAGTGAAAAACAAATAAGCAAATTTATCACAAGAATATCTGGTAAGTTTACTTGGTTTAAAAGAGGTATTGAAAATCCTGAATCCAGACCTGAATGGTTAATTAAAAATGTTGACTTATTTAAGGAATCCTTCATTAGTGAATTGAATGAAAAGATTACTGGAGCTAAAGCAGGTAAAAAGAGATATGGATGGCTATTTTATTTTATTGAAATTGATGATTTAACTCTTTTGTATCGAATTGATGACATCATTAGAAATCAATTCAAGAGCTTAGATGATTTTGGTAAAAGACCTCCAAAAGAATTGAAAAGCATCGTTAAGGCTTATTTTAACATTAAATACAAGAATGGTAAAAAGTATATTCATAATTACAATCATTATGAAACAACTGCGCAGAAGAGAAAGTTTTTAGTGAGCCGGGGAAAATTGAATCCATCTGGCGCATATTCAAAAGAACAAATTGAAAGAGCATTTGAAAAATATAAAAATAAACGAATTAGTATTTTAGACAAAGATATTGGATATTATTGATGGCTGCCTTCTTCTTTTGAAGAGACCTTGCTTGTAAGGTAATTTTAAACTATTACCCATATCAAATGGGTTTTTAATCCCAACGGATAAATTATTATAATTTAAGGCAGCCATCTTTTTTTAAATCAACTTTATGAAAGAGAATTTTATAAGAGCAACATATCAACAAATTTGGAAAACCCGAGGAGCGAGGTTTGTTGCACATGCAAATTATTTAAAGCAAAATAAATCTTCAAGTTTTACAATTGCTATTCTATCAGCTTATGTAATTATAATGAGTCTCTTCTTTATTAGTCCTTCGTTAGGTGCTAAAATAGATAACGGAGACTTAAGCTTAATTACTCTTGCAGCATCTCTATTAACCCTAATCTTTAGCCAAATTGAAAGTTCAAAAGATTATAAATTGAAAGCTGAAAAGTTGCATCAAAACGCTATGGAATTATCTGATATTTATCATGAAAGTCAGGCATTGTTATTTTCTGACGATGATTTGAATAATAGATATAAAGATGCTCAAGTAATTTCAAAAAGATACAATTCAATCATTCAGAAATGTGACGAGAATCATAATGATTACGATTACAGATGGTTTTTAGCGACAAACTGGAGAGATGAAAATATTAATTTGACAAAGGGACAAGCAAATTGGAGTATGTTTTGTATTGGACTAAGAATAAGGTATTATTATGCATTATGGATTCTGACTCCTTTAGTTCTATTTTTAATTTTGACTTGTTATTGATGCCAACCCTTCGCAACAATACCCATTGCCAAGTCGCCCCCCGGTCAGCGAAGTGCAATAGCTATCGTACTGCAAATCGCTAGTGGTGAAGCATGGTAAAATTAATTTACAGGAGTATAAATACAACAATGGAAATTTGGAAATATATTAGCGAAAACAATGAGTTGATTCTATGGCTGGCCATCGGATTACTTACGCTAATGATTTTCATTCGCATATACAGGAAAATACGAGATTTAAAATTACTAAGATCGGTTACTTCAACGGGAAGAGGAACAAAAACGGAAAGGACATTAATTTTAAAATTATTAAAGAAA
Organism: uncultured Carboxylicivirga sp.; assembly: GCA_947503525.1. Classification (GTDB taxonomy): domain Bacteria; phylum Bacteroidota; class Bacteroidia; order Bacteroidales; family Marinilabiliaceae; genus Carboxylicivirga. The sequence continues at coordinate 137,108 of CANNEA010000006.1, forward strand.
GGGATTCCATCACAAACCATATTTCATGACCTATGTATTGAAAAAGGCAACGGTAAGTTTGCTCAGCTTGATGTGGTGGTGGCAACTACTGAAGGAATAATTGTATTTGAAGTTAAGGATTACAGTGGTTGGATTTTTGGTAATGGTAATTATTCGCACTGGACGCAAGTATTGGCTTATGGCAATAGAAAATATCGTTTCTATAATCCTATCAAACAAAACCAAAACCATATAGCAACGCTTAAAAAGCAGCTTAGGCAATTTAATAATATTCCTTTTTACTCCATCATTGCCTTTTATGGCGATTGTGAGTTAAAGGAAATAAACTATATCCCCAGGGAAACTTACCTTGTAAAGCCATCTCGAATTATGGAGGTACTAAAGTTGATCAAGAAGGATAATCCTCCTGCTCCATATACCAATAAAAAGGAAGTGGTTAATATGCTGAAGCAAGCGGTGCAAAATGGAGATATTATTAATAATCAGGAAAAACATATTGAAAATATTAAAGATATGGTAGGCAAGCACAGGATCTTTGATTGATAATTAGTATGGATTAGCCCAGCTCAGTGAAGTGCGATAGCAATCGTACTGCAAATCGCTATAATGGATATAATGGCAAGTGACTTATAGTTACAGACAAGTTGTACAGCATTCCCCACAATATGTATAAAATCAGGATTAAACTCTTAAACTCAAACTAAAAACATGAAGAACTTTATTATTTTGATAATCGCATTTGGGCTATTGTCATGTGCAAAAAAAACAGATAAAGAACTACTTATATCATTAAGAGCACAATTAGAATCCATAAAGTCATGCAATTATGATTTAGTTCATCATATGGAAAGACTAAATAGTGATAGAGTGGAGAATTATGGTCAACATGAGGTTATCCATTGTGAAATTGCAGATTCAATTTTTGGATATAAGTGGTCAAAATTAGGTGAGTATGGATCTATGTATTATGATGGTTTAAATATTGTTCAATTATTTCCCGAACAAAAAGAAGCGTGGTGCGACACAATTAAATATATATCATGCCCTATGCCAATAAGTCCAGGAATAATTCAAGTTAAGTCATTGATTAATTATTCAGTAGAAAATATTAACCATACCCCGTTTGAAGTTGTGCATATTGGTGATACCATTTTGTTTAAGTTTAGATTTGATAATCTTAGTATCGGTTTTATGAGCTTGACTCCATTTCATAATGAATCAAATGACACAACGGTTTGTGAACTATACGTGAGCAAAAACCTTGAACTTCTTAGGTTTGAGCATAAGACAAAAAATCAAATTGTTTCCAATTCATTTATCAACTTTAAAAAAATAGACCAGGAAAATAAAGACTTTAATGCTTTAGAAAAAATACCTACAGACTTTAAAAGAAAGCCCATATATAATTGATATAAAAACGCTGTACATCACGCTACCCTAGCGTATTTCGGGTTTCGCAGTACTTTGGTAAGTCCTTAACTTCGGCAATCATCGCCAAATCTTTGATTTATGAACATTTTATTAGTTTTATAAGGTATTCATGTTTTTCAATTATGAACAAGTGTAGTTTTTTTGTGGTGTTCATGAACTATCGTTTGGCTAAAAAAGAATAAGTTAAACCAATGAGAATCATTAAGGCATAAATAAGGGCATGATAAGGCCTCTAAAAGATTAAAAGCTTCAGCTATGAAACAAATACTCTTAACATCCATCTTAATACTTGCTTTATCAAACATCCAGAGTGATGCTCAAAAACTAATTGATGTAGTGCGCTTTGCTTCAATTGAAAAGTCGCGCATGCTATTGGCTCAGGAAGACGACTTTACAGATAGCTGGAGTCCTTTGGATATTGACATAAGAATGCAAAAGCCCAATAGCAGCAAAGACGAGTTATTAGAGTTTATTCCTACTCAAGCCAGAACCTGGAATACTAAAGAAATAGCTTTGCTGAAATCCTTACTGGAGAAGATTGATGATGAAATAGCTAAGGAGGCTTACCATCTAAATCTGCCGGATACCATCTATTTTATTAAAACCACCCTGGATGAAGAGTTTAAAGGAGCCTCAGGATATACCCGAATGAATTATGTAATACTCAATGGCGAAAAAGTAAAGGCAAGCAACCCCATGCTCGATCACCTGATTATTCATGAACTGTTTCATGCGCTGTCCAGGCATGATCCGGTTTTCCGATCAGAGATGTACGCCTTAATAGGTTTTAAGATGATGAATGAGATTGAACTATCTGATGAATTACAGGCCCGGAAGCTGACCAACCCTGATGCACCATACCTGGATAGTTACATTAGCCTGCAACACAAGGAAGAGGAGTTTGATTGCACTATGCTTAACTTTTCAAACAAAACGTACAGGGAAGGCAGTGTGATGGAATACATCAACATAGGTTTCTTAAAACTAAGTGGTGATAAAGAAAAGAAGGTAGTGTATAATAATGGTCAAGCTGTGATATATTCAGTAAAGGAGGTAAGCGGTTTTTTTGAGCAGGTTGGAAATAATACTAATTACATCATTCACCCGGAAGAGATACTGGCAGAAAACTTTACACACCTGCTTTTGAATACTAAAGACCTGCCAAACCCTGAAGTCGTTAATAAGATAAAGCAACTATTAAAGGAATGAGTGGGCTATAAATGCTAAGTAAATCCATCGTTTTAAAGTGGATTATACTTGTTAGCGCTTAAAATTGGGATACAGAAACATGCACCAATAGCATAAGAACAAACTATTAATATCCTACTAACTTAAAAAATGAGATGCTGCATAGCACCACTGTTGGTAGGTATTAAAAACACGCAAAATCGATAATATGAAATACAAAATTTTAATTTTTATAGGATTATCATTATTCATCAATCTTTCGGCACAGGATGAACCAAAAGAAAAAAGTCCCAAAGGAATGAGTTATATGCCTGAAGGAACTTTTCTAAATTACACGATGACACCTGTTGGTACAACAACTGTTAATGCATTTTGGGTCGGAAATGAAGTAACAAATTCTGAGTATGCAGAATTTATAGATTATGCAAATGCACATCCTAATGAAGAGTTGAAGATGGTAAATTTGAATAACTCAGGTGCATATAAATATAGAAACACACCAGCAAGTGTTGTTGACATGAATGAATTCTTAACGATTGTAAAGTATTCAGAGATTAGTGATGTACTGATTGATTTTAATAAACTTCCGCATGAAGACTATTTTTACAATAAAAAGTATGCGAACTATCCAGTTGTTGGTATATCCAATAAAGCTGCTCAATGGTATTGTGCCTGGAAAACTGAAATGGAATTTAAAAAGCATTCATCAAAAGGAAAACCTATATACAATAGTTACAGACTTCCGACTGAAAATGAATGGATATACTTAGCCAGTCAAATACAAATTATTCATAAGGACTACAATCCAAAAAATGTTGTTGCATCAAACAAGGGAAAAGCTGACATACTGAAAATACATCATCTACTTGACAATGTTTCAGAATGGACTTTAACAGATACTTTCAACAATGACACTAAGCAAAAAATAGTCAAAGGAGGCTCCTGGTTTGGTAATCAAGGAATTTATGACCGTAAAACATTCGAAGAACATACTGCTAAAAGATATATCGGATTTAGGGTTGTTCGACCATATAGTTTAAAATAATAACACCCCTGCTCAGCGAAGTGCGATAGCTATCGTACTGCAAATCGCTATAAGAAAAAGATAGTTTTTAACGATCAGGTCTTGTAGGCTTTAGATAGATTAATTTACGGTTTACAGCTATAGATACAGACATCTTAGCGCTAACTAAAAAAAGAACCCTGGCTCCCGCGCGTGTCTCTTGCGTGGATAAGATGCAATACAGGTTCGCATCAGAGCAGAATTTATTAGGCAATATTCACAATTAGCATAAAAGTAAAATAGAGTGACATTAGACTAACCAAACCTAAATAAATTATGAACAAGTCAAGCCTACTTTTAACATTATTCTTAAGTATCTCATTTCTCAGTTTGCAAGGGCAAGGAAATTGGTCGCTAAGAAGTAGTTTCGGAACAGCAAGTGGTATTAATGCTGTAGACGGCTATTACTTTTCATTTGATGTTGGAATCCCATTATTCAAATCAATAGAATTAGCACCTACTTTTAACTTTGTTTCAACAATTCCTTCAAATCATATTGTCAACAGCTGGAATTCACAATTTCCGGGTACACTGGATTCATTTGAAGGTTCCATAAATCAAACAAGTTATGGTGGTGACCTTATGGGGTCTGCAAGTCTGTTAATCTTGTTTAAACCATTTGATTTAATAAATAACTCAAAACTAGAAAAACATGAATTAGCAATTGGTACAGGACTTGGGTTCAAAAGCTATTCATCAAGCCTTTCGGTTTATGAAGTCATTGATGGTAAAAATGAACTCACAAGTTTTGGATATGAAACAAATCAATCCATTGAACCATACTACGGAAAAGTGTTTTATAACTATCACTTTTCAGAAAAATTCTTCGCAGGAATCGTTGCAAGTTTAGATGGGTATGATGCAGAAGCAACGGCACTGTTTGGATTTCAGATAGGTCTTAATTTTTCAACGAAAGAATAAAAAAACGGTTAACAGGTAAATCCCTCGCATTGAAATAACAAAAGCTGGCCGGAGCTTTAATCGAGGACTTTGAATTTAGAATAATAAAAAACTAAGCGTTAAAAATACCAAAGCAAGTAAAGCAATATGAGAATTAAAGATTACACAAATAGAAATAAGTTTATATCATTCTTTACGATGTATTCGGCAATGTTTTTGGGGATCTTAATGCATCGATTGATACAAGCGGACTATGCTTATGCACTAATGAAAATAGAATTGACTGACTTTATTGTTCCTCTATTTGTAGGTTTTGTATCAGCCACAAAAATGAATAAGGTTAAAATCGTGATTAGCCAAATTAAAGACCTGGCAAAATTAAAGGAATGGATTAATAGTTACTTTATAGCTCAGGGTGGAGATGTTTTACACAGTAGTAGCCAATATATTCTTTTTGAGAAAGTAGAATTAGTCAAGCGTATCTTTAGAAAAACTGTGAAAACCTATTATGAGGTAAGTATTAAGGAAGATAGAGCTGAAATAACAGGTCCCTTCTATAGAAAACCCAAAATAAGAAAATGATTAAAAGCTGCTGTAGATAAATGATGGAATTTGTATTAAACCGTTATTTTTAAATAACCAAAACTGGAGAACAATGAACCAACTCCCCCAGCTCAGCGAAGTGCGATAGCTATCGTACTGCAAATCGCTGTAATAGATATAATGGCAAGTGACTTATCGTTACAGATAAGTTGTAAGCAAGTAAAAAGAGAAAATTTATTGAAGAAACGATAGTACAAACTTAACAGAAATTTATTTTGTTTTCCCCTCGCACCTCTTTTAAGAGGCCTTAGTACAGAATTGCAAAGCCCGCAAGCCCATCCGCAAACCAAAGTTTGCAAAAGAGCTATTTCTTTTCTAACACAGTTCTTGCAATAAATGATATTTCCTTTATACCGGGTCATTAGCAACTAACGAAAATGTATACATCATCTACCAAAATGTTTATGTGATATGCCCCTTGTGTGCCCTTACTTTGTATCGTGATAATTTTCATTAAAAATTAAAGCATTAAAATCATGAAATACAAAAAAATAGCGAACACAGGTCTCTACCTATCGCGGTTCTGCTTTGGTGCCATGCCCTTTGGCGAGCAAAATCAAAATAAAATAAACGTTTAGGAGTAAAAATTATGTCAAGAAAATATTGGAGTGCAGACGACATACCCAGTCAAAAAGGCAGGGTCTCAATAGTTACTGGTTCAACGAGCGGGATAGGCAAGGAAACTGCAAGAGTGTTAGCACAGAAACAATCGACTGTGGTACTTGCTGTTAGAAATGTGTCAAAAGGAGAGAAGGTTGCAGAGGAAATACGAGTAGACCATCCAGACGCCGACATTTCGGTTATACAGTTGGATCTTTCCAGTCTTCGTTCAATTCAAGCGTTCAGTTCGCAGTTTTTAGCAAATTTCGACAGACTTGATTTGTTGATCAACAACGCAGGAGTAGCGTGCCCTTATGCCATGACTGACGACGGGTTTGAAATTTTGATTGGTACAAATCATTTAGGTCACTTTGCATTGACCGGACATTTGATCGAGACACTCAAGAAAACACCAGATTCCCGCGTGGTGGTCGTTTCCGCTGGCGCTCATAAGTCCTCGAAGATCGATTTGGATGATCTGAATTGGGAAAAGCGAAAATACAGCAATTTTACGGCGTACGCAGATAGCAAATTGGCGAATCTCTACTTTGCCTATGAGCTGAAAAGGCGGCTTGAATCAAAAGGTGGCAACCCTATGGTTACAGCCGCTCATCCAGGATGGACGACATCAGAACTTCAGCGTGGCTTTGTGAGATTTTTAAATATATTTTTCGGCCAGAGCAAAGATATGGGAGCACTGCCAACACTGCGAGCTGCAATAGACGAGAATGCGTCTTCGGGTGATTTTTTCGGCCCAAAGGATTTTTTTGAACTGCACGGCGCACCAATTAAGGTCGAATCAAGCAAGCGCTCACATGATGTCGACGCGGCGCAAAAGCTTTGGACGCTATCTGAAGAATTAACAGGGATAAAATATGAATGGAATGGAACTAAATAAAAACTAAAAATACTAATGAGATGAAACGAGTCACGCTAAAGCGTGAGGAGTTCCATGAGTTACCATTGAAAATTAAAATATATAACGAATGAAATACAAAAATTTAGGAAACACAGGATTATACGTTTCGGAGTTAACACTCGGAACCATGACCTTCGACAAAGAAGGTGGAAGTAATACCGGAGTGATTGGAACAACCGGACAGGAACTGGCCACAAAAATGGTTAATCTCTCATTGGATGCGGGTATTAACATTTTTGATACCGCCAATGTATATAGTTCGGGCGAATCGGAAATTATGCTCGGCAAAGCCTTAGGTGATAAAAGAAAAGATGTGCTTATTGCAACTAAGCTATATAATACCGTAACTACCGGACCCAATGACCTTGGCACAAGCCGCCTGGCGATTATGCGGGAAGTGGAAGCCAGTTTAAAACGGCTGGGAACCGATTACATCGACCTATATCAGGTTCATCAATTCGATGCAACAACACCTCTTGAAGAAACAATGAAAGCACTGGATGACCTGGTTCGTCAAGGAAAGGTGAGATATATCGGTCTTTCAAATTTCAGTGCATGGCAAATTGCCAAAGCTGATGGATTAGCGAAATTATTGGGCACCGAAAAATTCTGTTCTGTTCAGGCTTATTACTCATTAGTGGGACGTGAATTGGAGAGGGAAATTATACCTGCTTCAATGGATTTAGGATTGGGAACTTTGATATGGAGCCCCTTAGCAGGAGGCTTTTTAAGTGGGAAATTTACGCGTACAAGTGAAGCTTCAGGGCGAAGAGTAAATTTTGATTTTCCACCGCTTGAAAAGGATCAAGGTTTTAACATCGTGGATAAACTAATGGAAATTGCAGAAAGTAAAAATGCTTCTGTTGCACAAATTGCATTGGCCTGGTTGCTTCACAAACAAGGTGTTACCAGCGTAATAATTGGAGCACGAAAGGAAGAGCAGCTAATTGATAACCTGGGAGCAGCCGATATTGTGTTAAGCGATGATGAAATAAAGCAATTGGATAAAGTAAGTGCTATAAAACCGGAATACCCTCAATATCTACCCACTTGGCAACGTGGACAAAGCCTTTTTGACCGCATAGAAGATCTCAAATAATATTAAAACAATTATTTATAAATCAACATCTTTGCTTTGCTGTTGTTAAAGAAAGGGAACATTGGCGGCCAAAGATGTTTTTATAGTTTTACATTAACTATATACCGATGAAACATATAAACTTTAAAAGTATTACGGAATTTAACCAGGCTCATCATTTTCCAAAGCCTGAAAATCCGCTTTTTAGTATAGGATGTAAAACCTTAAACGCCGATGAAATTGAGAACTGTGCTGCGCCGTCTTCGGAAGAAGTTAGTTATAGCAATCAGTTTTATCTCATCAGCCTTAAAAACATCGTTTCGGGTGAAATTCTTTACGGACGTACAAAATACGATTGCGATACCGGAACCTTATTGTTTTCTGCACCTAATCAAACATATACCTTAAAAGATGTAGTTATTAGTTCAGAATCCTGGCTTATTGCTATTCACGAAGATTTTATTCGCGGACTGGATATACGCAAATTGATTAAAAATTACAATTTCTTCAACTACAATGTCAATGAAGCCTTGCATCTGTCTCCGAAAGAAGAAAAAATCATCAAGCTTATTTTTAAAGGGATTGATGCCGAATATAATAACAACCAGGACGAGTTTAGTAAGGAAATTATCATATCACACTTAGAAACCTTTTTAAAATATGCCGACCGCTTTTACAAACGTCAGTTCCTGAATCGGAAAGAAATTAATAAGGCGCTATTTACTCGTTTCAAGGATATTTTGGATGAGTATTTTGAATCGAACCAATTTGAGGAAAAAGGGATCCCATCAATAGAATGGATGGCCGGGCAACTTGGTGTTAGCCACCGCTACATGAGCGATACCATAAAAGCCGAAACTGGAAAAACGGCAGTTGACCAGATTAACCTGTATTTGATTGAAGAAGCCAAAAACCTATTGCTTTCACCTAATGCTTCAATCTCAGAGACAGCTTATAAATTGGGATTTGAATATCCACAATACTTTTCACGTCTATTCAAGAAAAAAACAGGGATTAGTCCTAAAGCGTATATTGAAAATGGAGGAGTGAATTAATTCACTATTTCTAATGGTGTATAAACTTATAGTATTTCCATCGCCTATTTCAAATTATAATAAAAGTTTTTGAAGAAAAGGATTCTATATTTTTCAGGAACAGTTACTTCATTAATTGTAGCTAAGCAACAATATCATCAGCCCGATGTTAAACTCAACGAATTAGCAATTAAAACATAAAAACACTCTGAAATGAAATTTCTATCTTATATTATATTATCAGCCATGCTGGCGATTCTCGTGTTATCAGTTATCTATGTATCAAAGAAAACCATTTTAATATTTAATATTGAAAATACACGACTTGTATATCTTGGATTTAGTTTGCTTACTCTACTTTTTCTTTTTGGCTTTGGTGCTTTTATGAATGCTACCGGAGCATTAGGACATATAATCTATAGAATTACAGCGCTTGCCATTGGTGTTTATCTTTTTCTGGTATTCTCATTTTTAATTGCCGACGGTATTAATCTATTCGTAAAACTAAGCCCTTCTAACTTTGGTGTTATTGGCTTTGGATTGGCTTTCATTATTTCTGTTTTGGGCTATTGGAATGCATCATATATTAGAGTTACTCCTGTTAATATTCCAATGCAGGGATTAAACCAAGAGCTTAAAGCGGTGCACCTTACCGATATTCATATTGGGCATTTCAGAACCAATGGTTTTTTGCAAAATATTATCAATAAAACCAATGCTCAAAATCCTGATGTAATATTTCTAACAGGCGATTATTTGGATAGTAAATACGCTTTAAATAAAAAATACTTTGAGCCCCTAAAACAACTTAAAGCACCTGTGTATTTTGTAGATGGTAATCACGACCATGCGACGAATAACGATAGTATTGTGGCCTTAATGCGAAGTGTTGGTGTTAAGGTTTTAGAAAATGAAGTTACTCACTTAAATGGCTTGCAAATAGTTGGGCTGAACCACATGCTTGCCGACCAAAATTCGCTTGATATGCATGCTTCAGGACACAATCCAACTATTGAAGAAACCTTGCCTAAATTAAATATTGACAAAGAAAAGGCCAGCGTACTTCTCCATCATGCACCCAATGGAATTAAACATGCAAACCGGTATGGTATTGATTTGTACCTTGCCGGACACACCCATGCCGGGCAGATATTTCCCTTTAACTTTTTTGCTGATATGATGTTTGAGTACAACCGTGGCTTACACGATTTTAAAGGAACAAAAGTATTTGTTTCGGAAGGCCTTGGAACCTTTGGCCCTCCATTCAGAATAGGAACAAAAAGCGAGATTATATCGCTTACATTATCACCGAATTAAAAAATGAGATTGCACGCTTGAATAAATTTTAGACCGTATTTGTATACTTTTATCTTCAAAGGTATTTAGACCTCGCCAAGCCAATTGTAAGCATCCCGATAGGCATCGGGCTACCAAAGAGCTTATAACAAAACTTAAGCAGCATAAAGAAGTCAGAAAGATCAATCGAATGATTAGAAAATACACAACAAAAGATAAGATTAATGTTATTGAGCTCTTGAAGCTCAATACTCCTGAATTTTTTGCCCCATCCGAGGAAAGTGACTTTTACAATTACCTGGATAATGAAATTGAGGATTATTTTGTCATAGAAGAAAACTCAAGGATTATCGGTTCGGGAGGGATAAATTATTTCCCTAAAGAAAAGATGGCAAGACTATCGTGGGATATAATAAACCCGGATTATCAAGGGAAAGGAATTGGCAAGATGCTTACGCAATATAGAATTAATCATATTAAAACTAATCCAACAATTGAGTATATTGAAGTTAGAACAAGTCAATTCACCACTAAGTTCTATGAAAAAATGGGATTTGAATTAGATTGTATTGCGAAAAATTATTGGGCAAAAAATTATGACTTGTATCAAATGAAACTGAAAATAAAAGGCTAATACCAACAAGGGCTAATTAAACATATATTAGCCGACTGGTTTAGGTAGCATCATCGTTTCAGCCAAAGGCCCTTATTAGAAATCTTGGACAATGTTGTAAATAAGAAAGCAGTAGCTTATTAATATAAAAGATGTGTAAATGGAAATAAATACAGTAAATCTAAAAGATAAGTTTGACCTGTTTTCTGAGCATTGGAACCCTAAAATTGTGGGCGAATTAAATGGTCAATTGGTGAAGCTGGCCAAATTAAAAGGTGAGTTTGTTCTTCATCAACATGAACATGAGGACGAAATGTTTCTGGTAATTGAAGGTAAACTATTGATGGAATTAGTTGACAAGACTTTGGAGATTAAGGCCGGCGAATTTGTGATTATACCTAAAGGTAGCATGCATAAACCAATAGCAATAGGAGAAGTAAAAGTTCTTCTGTTTGAACCTAAGAGTACCTTAAATACCGGAGATACAGAAAATCAATTTACAGTGAAGAAGCTCGATAAAATTTAAGTTTAATCTGAAAAACCATTGGCTTGGCAAGCCCTCTTGCTCGCATAAAGACAGTTATAGAAGTAAGCAATACATAGCGATGCTTTGGCTAGCCCACTTGAAAGGCGGATATAATTTATTTAGTAATTAATAAGTGTATTTCTAATAACTTATTATATTTACCTAATAAGCCTAAACCCATTATTGTTTATGAAAACATTTGTTCTTTTTTGCCTGATACTTATGCAATCAGCATTGTTACATGCTACCGAACAAGAGCCTGATTTTATTCACTACAAAGGATTAAAGCTAAGTTTATCTACAGGATGGGGGCATCCGTCACCTCTTGAAACTTATTATACTCAAAATGGCATAGAATATCCATTCACCATGTTACATACGGCTAATTATCGTGGACACGTTGCCACATGGGAAATTTCAGACGACAAATTGTTTCTGAAGACCATACAAATTAATAAGAAAAAGTATAAGCCTGAGGATTTTAAAGTGAAATCAGAAACTGACTCCTTAGTATACCATGATAAAGTGTTTGCCGATTGGTTTAGTGGTGTTATAATTGGCGAAAAGCGAAAGAAGAAAAACTCTTGGGAAGTTGAGAAGTCGTACTATTTCTATATCAGATACGGCAAGTTAGTCAATACACAAGAGTTAAGCGATAAAGATTATAAGCAGATTGAAACGATTTCTGAGAAGGATACATCAAATCATGAATTAATGGACAAGTATTCGATGTTGCATCTGAACAACAATTATATCTCATACTATTTTAGGATACATGGTAAAGATACTATAACATTTGATGTTAAAGGCGGATACTTAAGTGGAAATTCGGGCTTAAGTCCTGTCTTAGCTTATTATTCTAACGATCATTTAAAGTGGCCATATAATTGGGAAAACTTTGAGAAAAGTGGAGCTCCATTTTGTACCTGGAAGATTGATAATGACAGTTTAATCTTGACGAATATTGAGTTGCATACAGGAACTGGTTTTTATTCTATTGATAAATTCGATGTCGATTTGGTAGAGCTTTTTCCGAATCTAATTAAAGCGAATGGAGTATTTGGAAATTGGGTGTCGGGTATATTTATAGTTAGTCATGGAGAAAATAAGGAAGATAAGAATCTGCCAGGTTATGTAGAGTTTAAAGCTAGCGAATATACCTATATGAGATTGCAAGAAGGAATGGTATTGGAGAAATATACTGTCCCCGCAGGTTTTGATATCGACAATACTAAATTAGAGGTTGATGAAGGATTAAGACAAATTTTTAAGGAACTAAATTAGACGCTAATTTCCATTTGCTAAACACTAGCAATGAAAGAAAGCAATAAGCCAAATATGCACTGTAATATGCCCATACAATACCATATACTAAATGGCGATTCTTTAAAGGAACAATTTCCGGAAGGCCTTGAAGGGGAAATTATTATAACCCGGGAGTGTTTGGTGGATGGAGATGTGTCAGGAAGTCATCTGGATGAACTATTTCGCACAAGGGCTCAGTTTATCAGTAATAATTACGATGGTTATAGTGAAGAGGATTATTACAATCAAACGGTTTCGGAGTTTAAGAAGATAGCGGCGATACCTGCCGATGCAGATATTAATCTTTGGTTTGAAGATGATTTGTTTTGCCAGGTTAATCTATGGTTTACACTAAGTCTCTTGAAACAGCATCATAAGAACAATCCTATTTTTCTTATAAGACCACAGGAGCATAATCTATATGGTTTTGGAGCATTAAATACATCAGAATTGCTTACAGTTTATAAGAACCGAAGCTTATTGACAGATGCGGATCAACTCGCTAAGCTATGGACCTACTATCAGCACGGACAAAGGGATCACTTACTAAACACAGCTGAAGCATTGGAGGCCAAGTATCCGTTTATCCTGGCGGCTGTTAAGGCTCACCTGGAACGTATGCCGATAGGCGGAGGTTTAGGAAGGCCTCAGCAAACACTTATTCAAATCCTAAAAGAGCTGGAAACTGAAGAGTTTGGACCTGTATTTAAAGAATTTGGTCAAAGGGAAAGTATTTATGGATTTGGCGATCTGCAGGTCAAACGTATGTTGGATGAAATTATTAATAAGCGCTAAAGCCTGATAAGTTGCATTGATCAATTTAATAAGCTGCCCTCATTCACATTTTTCCATTGTGATAAAGGGAAGAGATAAAGCTAAACAATGAACACTCGTAAACTTAAAATGAATGGAAAACTGGGAGAAACATTTTTCTAAAAAAAAGGATTCAGAATTAGATGAGATGATCGCCGATTATAAAGATTCGTACAGTGATTTTCTGGAAGCCTTAAAAGAAGAGTTAAAAAAAAGAGATTATCAGACTGAACAAATAGATGAAATTGATAAAGAAATCCAACAACGAAAGAAGATTAAAACAATAGTTGATAATCAAAAAATAAAGACTAGTTATTCATTTAAATGGACGCCTAAGTATTCCACAAACTTTTCAACTAAGTTGCCACCTAAGATTGCTTTAAATTCAATGGCACGAGCTATCCTTGCTTTGGATTGGATAGTTGTGCATGCTGATGATAATAGCATTGAAGCCAAAAGGCCTAACAGATGGGGTGAACCAACGGAAAAAATTACGGTAACTGTAAAAAATGAACATTTGACCGTTCAAAGCAAATCGCTTAAAAACAATGTTTGCGATTTTGGATGGAACAGTAGGCGGGTTGCTGAATTTGAGATGGCCTACAAGCAAATTGAGTTGGGATATAATGAAAGTGAAATAGCCAAAGAACTTGCTGAGATAAAACAAAAGGAGGAAGACTCTAAATATGTTATCCCTGATCAGCTGACCAAAGCTCCACGATATAGAGAAAAGAATATAAGCTATTTGTTGGGTAGTGCTTTAGTTTTGTCTTTAGGTTTAGGAGCACTTTTAGCATTGTGTGCACAAGCTATATATATTATTTTTTTATACGATTTCTTAATAGGATTGATGACCGCATATACCTTAGGGTACTTTATGAAATTGAGTAATATCACAGACTTTAAAATATTGCGTTGGGTAGGTTTTGCTTCTATTGCTTTAACTTATTTCTTAAGTCAAGTCTATCGCTTTCAATACATCCTTAGTGTGAATAATGTAGAGGGAGCTTCAATAATTGATTATTTCAGGGCTAAACTGGAGCATGGACTACCCTATAAAGATGCCAATTTTGGTGCTATCGGATTAATTATAGCCTGGGGCATTGAATTAGTCGTAGCTGGAGCCTATTATCAATTTCATATTGCTCAAAAGAGCATTAAGTATGATCTGGAAAATGCACCTGAAGATGTGGTTGATTTTGCAATGTATTGGTTTAATGAAGATAAGGATGAAGACGGAGTTCGAAAGGAATTATCTAAGAAGGGATGGTCAGAAAAAGCTCAACAGGACTTGATCATTAAAGCCGTTTCAGCCAGGTGTTCAATACACGAGATCCAGAGGGATTAGATCAACAATGTCGGATAGTCTGCCTTTATTATGAATATTATTTAACTTTATACAAAGCCAAAAACGATGAACTACAGTAAGTCATTATTACCACTTCTATACCTGTTAACAGCGCTTATAAGCGTTTCATGTTCGCATAAGCCAAATGAAGAGGAAGTTATTAACTATGGAGATAACCCTTCTGCCGGTCAGTTTATAGAAGTGAATGGGGCAAAAGTGTACTTTGAGTGCTATGGCGATAAGAGCAATGCGCCATTACTATTAATTCATGGTAACGGAGGTTCTATTAAGTCAATGCTTCATCAGATTGAATACTTTAAAGACGACTATTATATTATTACTGTCGATAGCAGAACCTTTGGTAAATCGAGTGGTATGGACTCGCTGAACTATAATATTATGGCCAGCGACTATATGGGTATCATTAACAAACTGGTGTTAGAACCGGTAAATGTTTTGGGTCATAGCGACGGAGGAATAATTGGACTGTTATTGGCCATTAATTATCCTGAACACATAAGTAAGTTGGTGGCTGCAGTTCCTAATTTAGTACCCGGAGCACCGGCAATTGAGGATTGGGAATTGGAATTGAGCAAGGGGTATAGAGCATTTATTGACTCCATGATCACAATTAACGACCAAAGCCGAGATTGGAAGGTACAGAAGATGCACATGGAACTCATGAGAGATGAGCCTCATATCAGTTTAGATGATTTATCAAAGATTAAATGTCCGGTATTGCTGATGACCAGCGATGATGACATGATTAAACCCCGACACATTCTGGAGATATATGAGAATATACCCAATGCACAATTGTTTATGATGCCGGGAGCAACTCACTTTATGATAAGAGATGAACATGAATTGTACAATAGGATGGCCAATCGTTTTCTGTCTTCGCCTTTTACCCGCCCAACAAGTAAGGGAGTATTGATGAAGATGCTTGGAATGGATGAGTAAGTACAACATTGTTCAAATGACAATTAATAACTCGTTTAGTCATTATTATTAAGCTCATCAATATGAATAAAGAACAAATCAGATCGCTATTTCCAATTACCAAGGAAGCTGTTTACCTTAACAACGCTTTACAATCGCCAATGAATACATTGGTGCACGATAGCTTACAGGAACATTTAAAAACAGAATTAAATCCTCTTGGTAAAAAAGCATTTAATCGTGATCATACACGTGCTTTGCTGGCGAAGCTTTTGGGTGGCTCAGCCAATGCATATGCTCTTGTAACAAGTACCGGTGCAGGATTGGGAATTGTAGCACAAGGGCTGGAGATAAATCAAGGAGATAATATAGTGCTGCCTGAACGAGAGCATTGGAACAATACCTTTCCCTGGTTAAACCTTAAGGCCAAGGGGGTAGAAGTTCGTTTTGCCAAACTAAATGAAGATAACAGTATTGATCCGGAAGCCATCGGAAAACTTATCGATGATAAAACAAGAGTGGTAACTATTGCAGCAGTGCGCTTCAACAGTGGTTTCAGAGCCAATCTGCGAGCCATCGGAGAACTGGCCCATAAGAACGGCGCTTTATTTGTAGTAGATGTGGCCCAAGCCGCTGGCATGGTTCCAATTGATGTTGAAAAGGATCAAATAGATGTAATGGCAGGTTGTGGATTTAAGTGGTTACTTGGAATGCACGGAACGGGATTTTTATATGTGAGCAAAAAGGCAGCGAAAATGATTAAGCCTGTAATGCCGGGTATGTTTGCCGCACAAAATGCTTATAATGAATTAGCCTACTACGATGACAGCAGAAAATATGAAACAGGCACTATTGCCTACACTTTATTTAATGCCTGGTCAGCAGGCCTTCAGTTACTTTTGGATATAGGAGTTGAAAACATCTATGAACATGCGCTTGAACTTAGCGATTTATTGATTGAGGGGCTTCAGGCAAAAGGCTATCATATTGTAACACCTACTAAAAAGCGAGAAGAAAGAAGCGCTATCGTTCATTTTAATACCGGTGACCTAGAAAAAACCAAGGCGCTTCACCAAAAACTTACAGCTAATAGGGTATTGCTAACATTGCAGGCAGAGAACATAAGAGTTAGTCCTAATTTCTTTACTACTAAAGAGGAGATTTCAATTTTCCTGGGTTTGCTGTAAGGCATAAAGCGGAGGTTCGTATTAAATGTTTTGTTTGGAATCATTCTCCCTGCTCAGCGAAGTGTGATAGCTATCGTACTGCAAGTTCGCTGTAATTAAAAGATAGTTTTAAACTATCAGGCAATGTAGTATGAAGATAAATTAATTAACTGTTTACATTTATGCTTAGGTGTAATTCCCCACATCTCGCAAAAAGTAAGATTAAATTCTTCAGCTAACGTGCAAATTTAAAGGGGGATTTTTAAATTTAAAATTTAAGGTTAGTCATAATTAAGTCTATAGTATAATGACAGAAAAAGAAATTAAATCTGAAATTACAGAAAAACTTAAACAAGGAACTTCAAAGTCTTTTCTATATGACCAATTCAAAGATAAAATCAAGGATGAGGCATTAAGAAGAATTCTGGCCTCCAGCCCAACTTACGAGCAAAGGCTGAAATTCAAAATAATGCATTTAATACTTTCAATAATTTGGGGCCTTTTTATTCTGTTGGAATTGATTGGAATATTGGATTTTATAATTTCTTTTGATATAAAGCTGGTTTTCTCAATGATTATTTCAATATATATTACAATCAATATTTGGAAATTTGACGGTAGATTTTTCATACCAGGAATTGTTTGGTTCGCCATTACTATTCTATATTCATTCTTTGAAATAAATTCCATTTATCAAGATGATCCTTACTATAATTTAATTTTAATCATCACAAGTGGATACAGCTTAATTTTAGTTGTCGGAATTTATTTAATGCACCATATTAAAAAAAATGTATTTAGTTACTTAAAGTGGTTTCAACCAACCCTAAATCGAGACGATGAAATACAATTTGAAAAATAGCTACACCTAACACGCTAGTATAAAGCAATTGACGTTCGTGAGGGATGGGAAGTTAGGTTGGGTAATTGAACACCACCATATCTATGATTTGGCTCAGAGAGTGTTTGGTGGTAAGGTTTCGTTAAATCGCCAATCGCTTCATCTAGCCAAACGTTACTTACAAGTTATCGGCAATTCATACCAAATGATATTCAACTATAAAATATCTGTTTTTCTTCTGGTCGTTTTCTTTGGGACTTCATATCATTCCCAAAGTCAAGAACTTCGAATAGATCATGTTATAACTCTTGTGTCGAACCTTGATCGGGCAATGGATGACTTCTCTGCCGAAGGATTCTTTGTTAAACCAGGTCATTTGCATTCAAACGGATTAATAAATGCCCATATAAAGTTTAATAATTATAGCTCCTTTGAATTAATGTCGATTGAAGGAGATGCTACTGATAAACTGGCAAAAGAATATGAATCTCTTCTGAAAAATGGAGATGGAGGAGTTTATCTTGCACTGTCAGGACTCAAGATGGATTCACTTGTATCCATCTTATCTGCAATGCATGTTAAGTATGTAGTTTCAAGGGGAAAACAATGGAGCTATATGACTTTCCCTAATCATTCTGAACTGGCACATTTATTCTTCATTGAATACCACTTTGATCAAAGATATTTTAAAGATGTTGTGGATCATAAAAATGGACTCGAGAAAATTAACAGCGTATATATAGAAGGAAGTGTGGGTGTTATCGAGTTTTTAAAAGGAGTTGGCCTGCAATGTTCAGGTTTAATTAGTGATAATGAATTTGGCATTGGAACCGAATTTTTAACTAATACGGGGAATGTTATCGTCATTCCTAAAAAAGACCTGAATAGATCTCGGATAAAATCAATTGTGTTTGGAAAAAAGCATAGCACAAAAACTTTGAGATTGACATTAGATTAATACTGCATAAATTGCATTTGGCAGATGGTGGAATAATTGCTTAAGGGATGGCCATTAGTTATCCTGATCAGATACATAAGAATGTGGCAGCTGTACCTGATTTAGTACATGGAATGCCTGCAATAGAGGTGTGGAATTGAAGAGTAAGAATAAGATTAAAGAGCAATATAATTTCTTAGAGCATCTATTAATCTAAACACTGGAGTATTACCGCTTTTCTTCTGTGCTATAGTTTGGAATCATTCCATTTTACTAGTCTTAATTGCTTGTTTATTTTGTTTAGTATAGTTTAGATCTATTACAATGACATCACCTACTCCGAAAAGAATGAAAAATAAAGGAAATATATTGAATGTTATCGTCCTGTTAGTACTCTTTATCTCATGCAGTAAAGAAGAAGAACCGCTTACGCCGAATATTGATCTGTTGCCCGGCATATGGCAGTTGACTGAGATCGTAAATATTAGTGATGAGGATAAATATCTAAATACAGTTCTTGAATTAAAAGAGACTTACAAATATTCAAACACTGAGCCTAGTGGAGAGCTTATAACCAGTGGTAAATGGGAATACCTAAATGAGCAGGAGACTCTTGAATTATCCTCAGGGATTTTTATTGCTTTTGCTACGGCTTACCAGATAAAAACCATTAATTCGGAAACTCTCATTCTTGAAGAACATTATACTCTGGGCGGTAAGGATGCCTATCTGGAATACCATTATACCAGGGTAAGGTGAAATTGAAATTTATTAAAAATAGACATTGAACTATTATTGGTAAAAAAAATTCTTCGACCATATAGAATTCATAAAATATATACTAACCTACCAAACAATTTAATAAAAATGACCAAAATTTATTTAAGAATTAAACAGGCACCAGTACATTTAATTGGTGCACTTTTTTTGCTAATGAGTTTAATGATCAATCAAGGATGTGCAGTAATTGCCGGTGGAAGTAAGTACTACGCACATGTAGCTGTCGACGAACATCCTAAAGCTGCTATAAAGTATAAGGGTATTACCAGAGGCTATGGAAATACAACATTTAAAGTTCCCCGAAAGGATGCCAATAATCTTGTGATTACTGTAAGTGAGCCAGGTTGTCCTACCATACAAAGAAGGTATAATGAACGTGTTTTTAGAGGTTGGGCATTTGTTGGTACTGTGGCGACATGGACGGGTTTGTTATCCATTAATGGAGGAGCATGGATACCAATACCCTTTGGCGTTATTGTTGATGGTGCGGCAGGGGCATGGTGGAAACCGGATGCCAATGAAGAAGGTATTACCAAAACAGATTATAATAACTACAATTATAATATCATTTATGAGGAGTGCGATAAGCCCGGATCTCAAGAAAGTGAAACAACTAAACTGACCAAGCTTGTTATGAAAACAGTTCTGGATAGGGAATAATCTTTTCGCAAAGCTGAATTAAGAGAAACCCTTTTTATCTTGAATTATGCATGTTGTATTTCATATGGCTTGAATAAGCATAAGCTAATCAATAACAAAAGGTGAATAGAATGGCTTTTTGACAGCAAATATTTTTTAATTCATTTTATGAGACATATTCTGGTACTATTATGCTTTTGTTTATTCACTATTTATTGTAATGGGCAATCCAGTATTGTGATTTCAGGAAGAGTAGTAGATAAGCAATCAAAAGAAGCCTTATCATTTTCTACTATTGTCTATGAGGATAAATCGATTGGAACAATTTCGGATGTTGATGGATATTTCACGCTATCACTTAATGAGGTTAAGTCTACGGAGAAAATGGTTATTTCATATCTTGGGTATAAGTCAATAGCATTAACAATAGATGAATGCCAGAAGAGTCAGTCTTATCAATTGGAGCCAATTAGCCACGATCTTGTTGAAGTTGTGGTAGCTGCAGAGAAATTTAAACTGAAATCATTTATTAAAGAAGTTGTTGCGGATTATAACAAAAGCAGGAGGTCTAAACCTCATATTGCCATTGCGCATTATCGCGAGAAAGCTAAGAAAGCCGGTGAATACATCATGTTTATGGAAAGTATTGGATATTCTGTTTATGCCGGTAATCTCCCTAATGCAGCGCCCTTATCTAATTATAAGTTCTTTTGCGAAAACACAAGGTGTTACGTGGATAATCCCGAATGGATAAAGTTCAAAGAAAACCGGGGAGGAAGTCCAATTGAGAATGTTGCTCCTTCGGGAAGCTCTAATCTAAATGTTTTTAGAACGATAGAGCATTATGGTTTTTTGTCAAATAAATGGGTAAGTAAATACACTTTTAAAATGGATTCAAGTTACTTCATTGGAAGTAATCCGGTTTATTGTATCAATTTTAAAGGCAACAATGCGAAAGGTTCCATTCATGTTTATTCCGATACCAAACAAATATTAAAAATTGATTATTTGGGTAATGCTTATTGGAGTGAGGCATTTGGTATTAGACTAAAAGCAAGAGTTGATATTCGATTTAATTACTTTGATAATTCACCTTTCATCTCTTCTATTAATGCAAATTATACGAGAAATGGATTACAGTATTCAAATAATCTAAATGTATTAGTTCAAAAGTTTGATCAATTCGAACTCAGCGATGAAGAATATTGGAGTTTAAATAGTTATGCTATTAACCCTTACATAGAATATCAACCGGAAATATGGAAAGTATCGAACATTGATGAGGAACAGGATTATGTGGAGATTGAATCAGGACTAAAATCGCAAAATATAAACCTTGAGGATAAGTTTATTGATTATTCGGGACGATGGTTTTTTTCTGAAAAAGAACGAAATGAAGTAGCCAGAAGGAAAGTGAATGAACTAAAAAGCAATTTTTAGCGCTACTTAAAATGAGATTTTAACAAATATGAATTAATTATACCATAAGCCAATGCAAACCCTACTTAAAGTCAAACACTATCATGTTTTTGTTTTTATATTCGGAGCTCTTGTTCTAAATACATTTACTTTAATTGGTCATCCACTAATTTCGGCTTTAATTAAAATATCAGGTTTTTGGATTTATATGGGATATCTACTAATACTTTCTAATGCCATGCAAAAGTATGTTTCCCAAAGGCTGGCATTAAATCATGGTTTTTTTCAATTCAACGCTATAATTGTGATTGGAAGCTATTCAATCATTATGATATTATCTGATGGGGAAGGTATGGAGTTTGAAGGCGTAATTGCACTTCCATTTTTTTATGTCTTTTATGCTTTACTCTATTCCATTTCATTCCCAGCCCGAATATTACGAACTATAGAATTAAAGCGGAAAGTTCAGTTTGGGGATTATTTTGCTGAGTTTTTTGCCTTTCTTTTTCTACCCATTGGAATATGGTTTATTCAACCTAGAATAAATAAAATGCTGGAAGAGGCAAAGGTTGAGGAAAGGGTAGAGGAGATTAGGCAATCAGAAAGGATTTAATTGCAATGGTATAAATAGGGATCTATGAAAAAGTCAACTCTACTACTAATATTATGCTTTCAGCTAATTTTAGCCAATGGGCAGGAAGTGGAAACACTTAATCCTTCATCAGTTCATCTGCTCGATTTTTCAGAAAAGGCAAAGGCTGAATGGGCACAAAGAGATACTTTAATGAGCAAGCTCGCTTCAAATCGTTTAAAATGGGATGAGATGAGTAAAGAGGAGCAAGTTTTAATGGAGAAATTTGGTGAGGTGTATGAAGATATTTGGGATATTGTTGGAGGAGGATGCAGCTGGTATTGTGGTGGAGGGCCTCATAAGGTTTCAGCATCGAGTTTTTTAAAGTCTCAAGGAAAGATTAGTTATGCACCTAAAAATGCCCATGATTTAAACTATAAAAATGCCTGGGTAGAAGGCTCAGATGCTTACGGTATTGGTGAGTATTTGGAATATAAATTTACAGCTGGTTCGCCCAGGATTACAAAGATAAAGGTCGTGAATGGATACGTCAAAAGTGAGACGGCATATCAGAATAACTCCAGAGTGAAGCAGTTAAAAGTTTATTTAAATGATAAGGCATTTGCCATATTTAATTTAGAGGATAAAATAGCATGTCAAAGCTTCAACTTTGAACCTATTGGAGAAAAAACAGACTGGATTCTTAAGTTTGAGATATTGGATGTTTATAAAGGCGATAAGTATGACGATACAGCCATATCGGAAATTTACTTCGATGGCATTGATGTGCATTAGTGGCAGGTTATAGCTCATCAGACGCAACCGAGAAATAGATTAAGCATCTTTATTTAAAGACCATCATCTAATGAAACTTTAATATGAATAGGCTTTTCTCAATTTTCTTAATCACTCTTACAATATCTTGCAGCAGAGATACAGTATCTGAATCAAATTGCTATACAGAGGGAGACCCGCCAAGAAATAGTCATAAGGTAACTATTAAACAAGGTGTCTGGGGAGACGTTTGGTTTTGGAGTGGTAACTTCATGCCAATCGGACGTGGAGAGATTTGTCAAGTGAAAAGAAAGCTACATGTATATGAGCTGACAACATTTAGTGATGTTGAGCAAATTGAATACACATCTTTTTATTCTGCAATAAATACTAAGCTTGTAACAATTGTTGAATCTGATAATGAAGGATTTTTTCAAATTGAACTTGAACCGGGGTATTATAGTCTTTTCGTTAAGGAAGATGGAAAATTTTATTCTAATCTTTATGATTCAAATGGTATTTTCCCAGTAACTATTGAGCAGGATATAGTAAGTGAAGTATGATTCGATATTACTTATAAAGCCACCTACTAAGAAATAAAGGGCTACAATAATCCGATTTAAAACATATTCAGGCCAAGTTGTTTTGATGAAATGATAATTGACTTCGGTCAGCATAACCCAACCAGAAATTTGGCTTTTAAAAATGAAAAGTAAAAAACAAAATATGAGGTTTGGGATTTATTCTATTTGAAAAGTGAGTATAGTTAATTTGCCCTACGTTTTATATGCTAAGTTACTACGTGTCTAAGAACTGAGTAGTTGAGACGAAGTTGTCTGGGAAATTAACCCTACTCCAATCAATTGTTAGTGGTTTATGTTTTTCTTAAATTTAGAGTTCAGAGAATTTGAATTTAATACGAACAGGATAAACCAGTACATTATGAGGCTCAAACTTAAATTGATCGGATTTCTTTTTGTGATGTTTACATTCCTGACATCCTGTTTTACGCCCAAAAAGAAAAGTATTGATATTCAGAATTATTATCCCTGGTGTATAGTGGCCTACGACTCATTAGAAAGGTCACCATTTGAGCGCATCGACATGATGAAAGAGCTGGGGTTTAATAAATACGCCTATGATTGGAGGGACAGACATCTGGATGACACGGCCAAAGAGCTTAAACTGGCTACTGAAAATAATATTGATGTGATTTCAGTATGGCTATGGTTAAATACCAAAAGAGATAGTATTGATCACCTAAGTCCTTCGAATGAACGTTTATTTGATATAGTTGAAGGCGTGGGATTGAAGACCACTTATTGGGTGAGTTTAAGTGAAAACTATTTTAAGGATATTGACGATCAGGAAGCATTACAGAAAGCTATTGGGATGATTAAATATATTGCGAGCAAAGCAGAACAACAGGACTGTAAAGTTGCCCTTTATAATCATGGTGGGTGGTTTGGTAATCCCTATAACGAGATAAAAATAATTGAAGCTCTCCCGGAGTATAACTTAAGTTTAGTATACAATTTTCATCATGGACACCATACCATTGACAAGTTTACTGAGTTAGCAAAAGCCATCGCACCACATCTATCGGCCGTAAATATTAATGGAATGGAGAAAGACGGGGAGAAAATCCTTTGTGTCGGGCAAGGAGATTACGAGATGGAAATGATTCAGACGCTACGAGCCGAGGGTTTTAATGGTCCATGGGGCATACTTGGCCATGTTGAAGGTGCTGATGTAAAACTTATTTTGGAAAACAATATTGAAGGACTAAATAAGCTTGAGTTTGGCCCAAAGGGATAATCGATATAACGACCATCAAATACTTGTATAATGAAGAAATCGAATGATCTTAGCAGAAGAAGTTTTATTAAGCAGTCTGCTATAGCTGGCTCGGCATTGTTAATGCCAAAGAATGTCCTTGCGATGAATAGCTTTAAGGATAATAAAACGCTTAATGAGGATTTGAAAGTATTTATTTTTTCAAAGCATCTTCAATTTCTTTCTTACAAAGAAATGAGTGAGGCGGCCAAAGACATGGGATTTGATGGCGTAGATTTAACGGTGCGTCCCAAAGGTCATG
Organism: uncultured Carboxylicivirga sp.; assembly: GCA_947503525.1. Classification (GTDB taxonomy): domain Bacteria; phylum Bacteroidota; class Bacteroidia; order Bacteroidales; family Marinilabiliaceae; genus Carboxylicivirga. The sequence continues at coordinate 161,992 of CANNEA010000006.1, forward strand.
TTCTACCGGAAAGAGTGGCAGAGGATCTGCCTAAAGCAACTGAAGTAATGGAATCCTTTGGTCTCTTAAGCCAAATGCTATCTACGAATGTAATTGATGCTAATAATCCTGTACATAGAAAGGTGTTGGAAACAGCTAGCCGACTTGGGTATCAATATTACCGTCCTGCCTGGATAAGATATAAGAATGAACTTGCAGTTGTAAAAACCTTTGAAGATGCTAAACATCGTTTGAAAGACTTAGCCCAATTGAATAAAGAATTGGGGATCAGTGCCAGTTACCATAATCATTCAGGTCACTTTTTTGGTGGAGCCATTTGGGATCTGTATCAGGCTGTGGAACCATTATCCCCTAAAGATATAGGCTGCCAATATGATATACTACATGCCAATGTGGAGGGAGGTAAAAACTGGGAAATCGGATTCAGATTGATAAAACCTTATATCAATACTTTGGTGGTAAAGGATTATATCTGGAAAAAGGTGAATGGAAAATGGCAGCCGTATTTTACACCGATAGGTGAAGGAATGGTCGATTTTAAAAAGTATTTCTCACTACTCAAGCAAAACCAAATTAATGTCCCCATGTCCATTCATGTTGAATATGATTTGGGAGGTGCTGAACATGGTGCTAAGCCTTCAATGCCCCATAAAGAGGTGTTAAGCAAGATAAAAAAAGATTTAGATTTTGTAAGAAAATGTTGGGCGGAAGCTCAATAACAAAGGCTTATATTATCTGTTGATGAAGCGTTTGCCATCGCATACAGGTGGAGATCCCGGAGTAGCTTCTGTAGTCTCTTATGATCCTAACAAAAAACTGCTGCTGTTGTATTTATGAATTCCCCTCCGGTGACGTTTAATGGTGGTAAAATATTATACCTCGACCTTCCCAAACGACTTTTGAAATTGGCTGAGAAGGAATAGATGTACAATTTAGAAGTGTTTTTAATCAAAATAAAATTATGGAATTTCAACAAGTATTTGTTATTATCTGGCTCATCATAATGTTCGCTATTGCGAGTATGCTCTATGCCACCGGAAAAGATGCCTTAAGTATATTTCCTGATATCGATAGTGTAAACGTTCTGTTTAGAGAAAAAAGAGTATCCGGTAATTCTAATAAATCATTTTTCACTAAGATGGGCGGTGCTCAAAATGTTCTTGATGTTGTTATTACTCATAATGAATTATGGATAAAGAGTGCGGTATTGTTTGCAGGCCTTGGAAAGAAAAGTGATTTGTTACATCGGGTCCGCTTAGAGGATGTTATTTCCGTTAAAGAAGTAAAGAATAAAGTGCATGTTGAATTCAAGAATAAAGGTTTCTCACAAAGTCATGTCGTTTTGCAGATGAGAGATGGAAGGAGCTTTATAGATATTCTTACCAGCTGTGTAAAGACTAATAGCGATAACTCATTATAGGGCTAAATGACCATAAGGTTTTATATAGAGAGGTTTTGTGGAAAAAACTTTATATCTTTAATCATCTAATAGTAATTGCTATATATTAAACCTGACCCACAAACCATGAAAACAAGACTAAATGAGGAAATGCTCAATAATATGAGCAAAGATCTGGGTAATTGGAGAGGTCCCTTCTATTTCAACCGCAAAGATCCTCGCTTAATTGTTCCTAAAATGAATCCGACTTTTGGACAAACTCTGAATTTTGCTAACCCTATTTCATATCTTGCAATTACTGCACTGGTGGCCCTTGTATTTTTAGTAAGTATCATTTAACTATTGCTTGCCTATTATTGTGATATTAAATGAATAGAATTCAAGTAGCCAGAAAAGGAAAAGAGCTTGCACCTTCCGGATATAGAAAGTGGATTGGACTGTTAATAGGTGTTTTTTATGCTGTAACATTTTATGGATTCTTGTTTTTATCCCGCGAAGCACTTAGACTGTTTGCTATTACCAGAGATTATGATATCCCGATTCTTAACTCGGAGGAACAACAGTTTTATAATATATGGCTAGCCCTATTGGCAGGGATTTTGGCTCAATCTCAAGTTATTTGTTATTGGAAAGATTATCCTAATAAAGTATTTGCACCAAGAGATTATAGAAGAAAGGTAATCCTTAATGATTCCAATGTATTAACATGGTACTTTATGCATTGGATGGCAAAAATCGTCGTTGTCATATCCTCATTTTTCTATATGCCATTTAGTTCGGATCATTATGCCTTAGGATTCTATCCGCAATTTAAATATTTATTCATTTTGCTTTTACTTGTCCTATTTCTGCAACCTTGGTTGTCGATCCGCAGAATATATAAGGATAGGGCTTTGAAATATATGGGATTAGCGTTTTTGTTTATTAGTCTTAACGCCCTTGCCATTTCAAGAATTAAATGGATTGATGTGGATGGAATTAATAACATGTTTCTTGATAAAAACATCGTTTACAAACACAATATTGAGCTGCCGGAGATTGAACAATTTGAGAATTACTATTTAAAATCCTTTGATGAAGTTTTATATGTTTTTTCGGATACATTAGAGGATAAATTAAATACCAGAATAGTGCTTAATGAATCATATGTTCGCAAAAAAGATTTGCTAGAAGAGATTCATAACTTACAAGATAAGAAAAGGGAGTCGGATAGAAGTAAAACCAGCTTTAAGCTATTTATAGATAAGGAAATCTGTATGGGCGAACTTCATCAGATTCATAAATTGTTAAAGCAGGCCGAAATTAGAAAAGTACATTATGCCGTTTTGCCTGTTGATAAGGCTTTCGACAATAGATATTATAGAATTACCACCTGGCGCGCTTATCTTCCACTATTTTATCCCGACGAGAATTTGGAATGGTTTACTATAGGTCTAAACAAAATAACTTCAATAATAGAGGTCTCTCTGTATGAAAATGGTTTGTCTATTAATAATAAGAGTGTAGGATATGCCGATTTCAAAGATGAATTGAAAAAATGGATAAGGCCAGGCGAAAGATATTTGGTACGGCTTTGTATTGCTGATAATTCTTCGTTTAATAGCTATGCTCAAGCAAAAGCAGCTATGCGACTTACTTTTGAAGAGCTTCGCTTGAATTATTTAAATGATAATTATTCACGAGGGATGTCTTTCGATGCTTATGAAAATGAATTAGTCAAAGAAGCAATAAATAGCTTTCCCAAAAGTATATTTGAATTGCATGAAGAGTACTTTGAATTATTCGATGTAAAACAAAATTAATAGCTTATCAATATAATTTAGAAATTATTTCTATTTTAATAATCGCATTTAATTATGAAATAAATGACCAAGTCTACTGTTAAATTTTTATTGTTAATTTTAGTATTGCTTGCCCCTATTGGAAAGGCAACAGGAAAAACGGTTAGAGCTTTTGTTGTAACAAATGAGGCAGATACCATATTGGGCGAAATTAGACTAAGTTCATTTAATCAAGCTACCGGAGCATTTTTTATAACGGGATTTGAACAGGAGGCATTGCATTACGAAGTTTGGTTTAGACCAGTTGGTAAAAAACGCTTTAAACAGTATGCTCCAAACGACCTCAGACTTTATACCTTTAGTTATAAAGGGCAAACCTATGAGTATCGAAAATTTAGCATGCTTAAGAGGAATATAAACGCAAAGAAAAGACAACAGGATCGTTTCCTTTTATTAATTCATAGTAGTAAAGTCAAACTTTATAAGGATGTCATCAGAGAGCCTTATCGCAAACCACATGAAGAAATAATAACATCCTATTATCATTTTAGCGACTACTATTTATTTAACGAGAAAAATGGCCTGGTAAAAGTTAAACCGGATAAAGAAAGGACTTCGATATTGGATTTGTTAAGCTGGTTTGATTTGGAGGAAGAGTTTCTGAACTTATTACCAAAGCATTCAAATTTTAAGGATGTATCAAGTATACTAAGTCATTATATCGACTGGTGTAAAATGGCCAAAACCTAATGGATTAGACCCATTTCAGCTATTTTCTTAGTGTTCTTAAGTTATATTGATTGAATAAAAATTAAATATTACTATATTCGGTTCAAAATTTCAAATAACCCTGTAATTTGTTTGCAATTACTGTTTTAACCAATCCACATGAAAAAATCTCTATTGCTTCTGGCAGTGGCCCTTGTTGTAAATTTTGCCTCTCAATCGCAAAACAATATTGAAGGTGATTTGACGAAAGTAAATGCCACGGAACTAGCTGAGAGCTTATTACCATTAATGCATCATCTCGAGATGCAGACTCAACCTCATTTTGAAGGCAAGTTAAAAGTAATGTCTGTACCTGGTAACTGGGTAATTGCCGGTTTTGATGAAGATAAGGATGGAGTATATGATCGATTCTTTTATGCTCAAACCAATGAGGATTATGCTATTAATTTAGAGATGGAGAATGGTCAGTTGCTGTATGGTAAGTCATGTTTTATTGTAACGGATATAAAAGGGAGTCGGATTAATTTCTATTCCATTAATCCGAGTGACGATCAAGTAACCGCTGTTTGGAGTAATCTTCCTAAGCACCTAAAGGATATTTCTAAAGGCCAATTCGGAACACATAAAGACCTTGGCTTTAATTCCTATACGCAAACCATAATAGCGAAACTATAGTTAGTAACTCGTTTTGAATTACAATAGTTAACATGAACAAACATACTATTGATAAAGGAATTCGTGCGTCCAATTTTGCAATTGATGTCTTGGCAGTGCTTATATTGACGGGTATTATTCAGGTAGTTTTCTATTCAGCTAATCTATTTTATTGGGTTTACTTCATTTATTGTTTACTAATGGAAGCGGTATGGGGACAGACTCTGGGCAAAATGATAAGCGGAACCCGAGTGGTTGATTACAGCGGCGGTAAACCAAGCTTTGGTCGAATTCTTTGGCGATCAATCTTAAGATTATATCCTTTCGATCTGATGTCATTCGTATTCGGATATGAATATGGCGCTCATGATCGTCTATCAAGAACAAAAATTATTTTCAAGAACATATCTTAATGAAACAATCTACTTTAGTTGTATTGATGGCTCTGCTAATTCTGAGCTCATGTAGTCCAAAAGTCATCACAAATATTCAAAAAACTTATCCGGCTCAAGATTCAATTGAGGATGTAAATGTAATTGGGCTTGACGAAGCGGAGCCGGATTATGCGGAGTATATAGGTAATGTCCTAATTCATGATACTGGTTTTAGTACAAATTGTGGATATGATGTAGTGATTGGAAAGGCAAAAACAGAAGCTGTTAAGGCAGGTGGAAATACTCTTAAACTTACAGAGCATATTCCTCCTAGTATTTGGGCAAGCTCTTGTCATCAGATAGCCGCAAGAATTTTACTCGTAGATGAAAGCCTAAGTGATTCTAATGTTATAAAAACTGCTTCAGTTGATAACACCATTTATTCGCAATTAGAACCAATGTTGCACAAAGATGAGCCTGTGGAGGAAAGGGAATATAAGCGTTTTAGATTGGCTGTTAATGGCGGTTATAGTTATCAATTGGCTAAAATTAGTGACGAAGTACCTGCAGATTTTAAGGATTACATTAAGGGGCTAAAATCAGGGTATCATTTTGGTGCTGACGCTAATTATTTTTTTTCGGAGCAAATGGGGCTTGGAGCAAAATATACCATGTTTGGTGCTTCTAACAGTATCGACAATATTTATCTGGAAGATGAGGACGGTGATCGAATATATGGTTCGATGAGTGATGATCTTCGAATCATGTTCATAGGCCCATACTTATCAACAAGATATTTAGCTCAGAAGAGTAATAATGCATTTTTTCTGTCATTGGGAATTGGATATTTGTCTTACAAAAATGATAAAGTAATTATCAATCCGATAAGAATGACGGGAGGTACTGCAGGGTATACGCTTGATGTGGGTTATGATATTGAAATATCAGAAGATTTCTCTCTTGGCTTTCAGGTTTCAATGCTTTCAGGTGTGCTTAGAAAATATACTTTGGATAATGGTTATCAATCAGAAACCATAGAATTGGAAGAAGGTCAATATGAAGGTTTGGGCCGTATCGATTTTTCCATTGGCTTACGTTTCAACAAGTAAAATAAAAATTACCAATCGATAAATTATGAAAATAGTTTTAGTAGTATTATTAGCCTTATTAACCTTTCAGATTGGATCGGCCCAAAGTCCATCAGACTCCATTAGTATTAAGAAAAAGATGGGTCCTGTATTTTATCAGCATGGTTCAGCTCTTCGGATGAACCAACTTGTTGAAATTACAAAGTCAAACCCGGAAGCATATACTTACATGAAAAAAGCTAAATCCAATTATAATGCCGGATCGGTGTTTGCCTTTACTGGTGGCTTTTTATTAGGATTTGGTCTTGGTCCGGTTTTCAGAGGTGAAGATCCATCCTGGGGCTTAATGGCTGCAGGCGGAGGACTAATTGGAGTTTCCGTTTCCTTGACTTCAACAGCTAATAAACATGCTAAAAAAGCAGTGGGAATATTTAATGATGGGCTTAAAGAGTTACCCAAGAATCCACAAATTGAATTGTCATTTGGATTGGCAAGTAATGGTATAGGATTAAAGCTAAGGTTCTAAAAAAAATGGTTCTATGAAAAAGTTAATTGTTTGTTTATTCGCCTTATTTATTGTGCTTAAGCTATCTGCTCAATTTGTAGCAAAAATGGAATTGAAAGAGGAGATAATAGGCCTTTGTAGTAACGACGATGTCTATTCATTATTTCCTATGTTTGATGGTCAAAAGAAGGCCGTTAGTCCATTGTCAGATTCTGAAATATTAGCTAAGCTAAATAATGAAGTTAAGTTTCTAAAAGATAATCCAAAGTACAAGGACAAAGGAATGATTAGCTTAATTATTAATTGTAAAGGAGAGTTGGTTCAGAGTAAGATGGATAATGAGACAAAGTCTTTGGAGCTTGACAAGCAAATAGAAACGGTTTTTGCACAACTCTTAAAGTGGAAGCCGGGAAAGCTGAATGGAAAGAGGGTGGATAGTGTAATTCTTTACAGCTTTAAAATTAAAAAAGGAGTTTTTGTATTTGAATAGAGGATTCCATTTGCAATAGTAGCTGAGAACGATATAAGTGAAATAATACAGAAAATTAAGGCCGGGTAAAACCCGGCCTTTTATATGATTAACGATTCGCTTTACTCAATTATTTCTGTAATATTCACTGTCTTCTTGGTATGATCACTGTCGTAATCAAATTCTAAATTACCAGAACTTCCATTTAAGGCAATGGAGTTTAAATCGTACCAAACAATCGCTTTCCCCACTTTTACACCGTTCAAAAATTTGATTTCGTATAAATCGTCTTTGGGTTGTATAATCTGAAGGTTACTGTTGTTACTTATTTTCATTGAAAACAAGGAAATATTCTGCTCCTTATAAGTCTCAATTTTAACTACCCCTGCATCATTCATTACAAATTGCATGCTTAATAAGCCTTTATATACCTTAGGATTCTTTTTGTAAAAATCGGGGTTGTTTTTATTAAGCAGGTTACGAACCGTTAATCCCGACATGCGCCCTCCATTTTGAGATAGTAGCTTTAATGCGCTGAATAATGCTACCATATGCTTGTCGTAATTCATATCGGAGAATTGGTTCATATAGGATTCTATCTGATCTTCTGCCTTGAAATTAGCACTTGACAGGGTGATGGGTACCTCTTTGGTAAAACCTTCAATTTCACCAACTACACCTCGCACAACCACTTCGTTATTGGAGTCAACTGTGATTTTAGAATCAAAGTTCACTTTATCCGTTGGGAAGGAAAGTAAATCGATTTTAGTACCGTCGGCTTTATACTTCCCGTAAAAGGCCAACTTCTTGCCTTCTGGCACTTCAAAATTAATGTTCTCGTTTAAAATCGGATAGGCTTTATCCGACAAGCCCAGAATTAAATGAGCAGGATTAGAACTTCTTGCGATTGATCGTCTATTAATTTTAATATCGCCAGAGTAATTAATTAAAGCATAAATGTTGCCTTGCTTGCCTACATTAAAGGCCTGGCTAAAGGCATTCTCAGAGCAATTAACAGGCAAGAACCACTCCATGTCGCCATTCTGACTAAAAGTAGCATACCATAAATCACGGGTGCCACCATTCGCTTGGTAGGATTGATTCCCAATATTGATTTGATCCGTAAACCATCCTGAAAGCATGTATTTTCCATTCTCGGCCATGCTTCGTTCTGAAATAAAGACTTTACCTTCATTGCCTCTCTCAACTGATTGAGCAAGCATTTGCCAAATGTTATTTAAGCGGCTATCGTTATTTATCTTGATAGCTATAGGTGTATATTTTTCATACTCCGGCATAACAGAACCAATAGGAGCATTGATGTAAGTTGGATCGGTAATGGTGTATTTTTTACCATCAACCAATACCGAATACCCTTCAACAGAAGTGTTAAAAGCTACTGCTGCTGCCATATGACTGAAATAGGTTAAAGCCACTACATCCAATCCCAATAATTCATTGGCAAGTTTTGTAAACAAAACGGTTCGGTCTTCACAGTCGGAATATGGGTAATAAAACAACTCATCAGGAAAAAACATTTTCTCCTTATTAAACTGATCTCTGTCTGTTTTATATTCAAATGAATTGTGCAGATAGTCTAAAAGGTAGGTGACCGCTTCAGTATCTGTTTTACCTTCTATACGAGGTTTAATGTATTCATATAGTGTTTCTTTAACTTTCCCCGACATGGCCGCATTCAGATATACCGTATTTACCGTTTGCGGATAGGAAGCTAAAAAGGCAACAGTTGTTTTATCTAATTCAAGCGTCAATTTCTCACTTTCGTTTGGTAGACGAGTCGAACGTTTAACAACATTATCAGCAGAGTTAAAATTAAGACTGAAAGGTAAGTGCAAATCTATTTTTTTTGTGGCCCCACCAAAACTTTCGGTGTAGGTGTATAAGCTTTTAGCAGATACCTTAGTATTGAATAGATAATAGTTACTGCCATCAATATTGTAATATGGTTTTTCATACACATCTTGCATAAAGGGCAATAAGAGAGCAACATTCTGATTGCTATATCCAATTTTTGCCTGGTAACCGGCTTGATTAAGTATGGCCCAAGACCACATTTCACGATTATTTGCTGATGAGAAGAGTTTTTGTGCACTCTTTTCAATCAATAGATATATTCCCCAATCATTAAGGTTCTTGTCATCAGCATAGGCTACAACTGATTCAATATAAATTTGATAATACGTTTCGGTGAATTTATCCCAATATTTAGCAAAAGCATCGGGTTTAACAGCTTGAAGGGATAAGTTTTTCATACGACTATCAACTGCTAACTCCGCCTTAGTCCCAAAGAAATCAATGGTAAGTGTTTGTCTGTATTGATTGGATTCAGCTGGTATTTGAGCAATGGGGGCTATGGAATAGGCTGAAGCATCTTCCAGAACCACATCAGGCTTTACCGGATCGGGAATTGGAAGTGGAGCAATTTTATCATCAGGCTTAACAACAATAGGGTCAAATTTAGGTTGATCAATCGGTTTGGGCACTTCCACCTCTTTTACCACACTTTCAGTTTGATCAACTTCAGTAAATCCTTTCTTCAAATAGCGTCTGAAAGACTCATTCATTTTTTCGAGCTTGGCTTCATACTCCTTTTGCATTCGCTTCATATTCTTAGCATAGTCGGCCTGCATTCGGTCCATCTTAGCCTTATAAGCCTCATCCATTTTTTTAAAGGGATCATCCTCATTGATTTGTGCTATGGCGGATAGGCTAAATAGAAAAACTGATAACAAAACTTTGAATCTCATAACTTAGGTTTTAGGTTTTAAATTAAGCGGTCATCTACCATTTGATCCACCATATCCTTAACGGTGTCTTCCAAAGGAATGTATTCAAGTCCCAATACATTTCTGCTTTTCTCTGAATTCAATTTAAGCGGATAACCAACATTGCGTTTGATGAACCTGGCATTTAAACCAAACATCCAACCCATGAGGTATAACAAAAACTTTGCCGAATGGCTTTTTGGTAATTTATATTTTCCCGGAAAAGCTAATTCAATCAATTTGGCATATTCCAGTACATTACATGTTCGCTCGGCAAGAAGATGTCTGCCTTCGGCATCATCGTTTTCAAGAGCAAGTAAATGTGCTTTTGCCACATCTCGCACATCAACAAAACCGAAAACAAGATCCGGAGCACCCATTCCGAATTTACCCTTGAGCATATCTCTCATAAAGTTCAGGCTTTCGGAGTCGGAATTGTGCGATAATGAAGGCCCCATCACAAAAGAGGGGTTGATAACGACCAGCTTCCAATCATTTTGTCCATCATGTATTTTCCATGCTTCTTTTTCAGCTGCAACTTTGGAGTACGAGTAGGGCTGATGTTTCAAAGAGCTGGATTGATTAAATTGAGCTTCAGAAAACTCACTGAGGCCTTGTTCCATCATGTCAATGGTATCACCATGAATAGCAGCTACACTTGATGTTAAAACTACTTTTTTAACCGTTCCTGATTTTGTGGCTGCACTGAGTACATTTTGGGTGCCTTTAATAGCCGGATCTACCAAATCAAGTTGGGCATCCTTAAAACGTAAGGTAAAAGGAGACGCAACATGCATGATGGCATCGCTACCCAATGCTGCATCATCAAACGATCCTTCCTTAAGCAAATCTGCTTCCCATAGTTCCAGTTTACCTTTTGTGGTTAAAGCAATTTCTCGCAAAGGTTCATATTTCTCAGTCTTGCTTTTATCTCTTACACTTAAGCGAACTTTATATCCTTTATCCAATAAACCTTTTACGATCCAGGCGCCAACATAGCCTGTTCCACCCGTTACTAATATTGTGTTTTGCATGTTTGTTGTTTTTTTAGAGGATGTAATTTAAGCCTTTCCCATCAGTTTAGAAAATGAAAAAGCCAGCTCCTAATGGATGCCGGCCTTTCATTTCAGATTTGGGTAATATTTTTATTTTCCTCCTGTCAATCTATAACCTAATGAGAATGTTAGTACATCTGTTTTCTGTCCCAGATTAAAATCTTTAAGATCGGAGATGTCTGTTAATCCCCATTCGTATCTTACATCAGCTGATAAGCGACCTAATTCAACACCTCCACCTGCTTGGAATGTCCAGTTTGTGTTTTTAAATTCATCCCATTCAGGAACATCTGTTTCTGTTTTGGCAATAAAGGAGGCAACTGGTCCTGCTACACCGTAAATTTTCACTACCGAAAGGTCAATGATTTGTAATTTAGCCAGTAGTGGAATATCCCATGTATAGAATGTATTTTTAGTTGATTCAGGCATGTCATTATCGTTCAGATACGACAGCTTGGATGATTTTTTAGCATAATACAGCTCAGGCTGGAAAGATAATCCTCCAATTAAACGAATATTACCATATGCACCAACAAGAAAACCGTTGTTAGCTTCGTTCTTAAGATCGCTTCCACTTGGAACATTAGTAAGCTTAATTTTAGTTGAAGTAAATCCGGCTTTAATACCGAAATTAAATCGATCCTGTGCAGATGCATTGGCTATCATTGCAAATAATGCTATAATAAAAAGAAACTTTTTCATAATGTAGGTTTTAAGAATTCACTATTGTTTTCATTCAGTATAAAGACAATTCATTTTTGAATAACACGTATAAAAAAATGTATCTGATCATGCTATTGTTCAATAATAGGTTGGATGTTACGCTGGTAGACAAGAGTCAAGTAGTTGGTGTCGTTGATGATAAGTTTCAGGGAATTCTCTTGTTCTGCTTCAAAAAATTTAGCTTTTTTAATCAGAGTCAATATGTAATGGTCCCATTCTGAATTACAGCATGAGCTTGAACAATTGGTTCGTTTAAATTCAATCTCGCCATTGTTCTTGGCCTGATAAGTTCCGTTACAAGTGTATTCTTTTAAAGATAATTCGTATTCCTGAGTTTTTGGGAAAGCCAAACTAATTGAATTCGTTTCTTCGTTATCCGGGAAAGGGTAGTCAGGTGCAATAACCTCATCTAATATCCATTTATCTTCAAGTAAATAACTGTCAATGAATGGATCGGAAGCAGTACAGGCGCCCAAAAAAAGTAGAAAAAGTAATCCTAATAATCGATATAGCTTCATGTAAATGTGGTTCTATGCCCGAATCCAAATATAATCGCTTTGCTGCAAATATAAAAGCGTAGGCAAGGCTTATGCATTTCTCTTAAATTATTACTTTCACATAATCTTTTAATTTAAACCTAAATCAATGAAGAAACAATTAGTAATAATGTTGTTCGTAGTAATACCATTATTCACGCAGGCACAGAATGCTCTTCCCGAGCTAAAGGTAAAATCACTTGAAGGTAAAGACGTATCAATTAAAGACTTTCTTTCGGAAGATAAAGCCATTGTTATTAGTTTTTGGGCCACATGGTGTAAGCCTTGTGTGAATGAATTAACCGAGATAGCTGATGTTTATGATGAATGGACTGAAGAACTGGACTTTGTTTTTCTGGCTATATCGGTTGATGATACACGATCTACTGCAAAAGTCAAGTCAATGGTTAATGGAAAGGAATGGCCCTATACAATATTATTAGATCAAAATCAGGAGTTAAAACGTGCATTGAATGTATCAACTATACCGCATACATTTATTATCAACAAAAAGGGAGAGATAGTATTCCAGCATCAAGGTTATACACCGGGTAATGAGTGGGAAGTCTACGATGAATTAACGAAATTAAAATAGAGGTGCATGTTTATGAAAATTCTAAGTTGTATTCTCTTTCTTCTGATCCTATCGTCTTCCGTAAAGGCACAGAAAACAGGGATTTTAAGCGGTAGTGTTGAATCAAATAATGTTAGATATTCGAAAGATGAAAAAACTGGCGCATTAGTTCCTGATGATAAGTTTGGATCGAATAACTATCTTAAATTAGATTATTTGTGGGGCAATATCAGCGCCGGCCTGCAATATGAAGGTTATTTTCCATCCATTATTGGTTATAGTAATCAGTTGGATGGAAGTAAAATTACCAATAGGTATTTATCCTATACCAGCTCTCAGCTAAATGTAACCGTAGGGCATTTTTATGAGCAGTTTGGGAGTGGCTTAATTTATAGAACGTATGAAGAACGGTCTTTAGGAATTAACACAGCAATGGATGGGGTAAATGCATCCTTCACACCTGTTGATTTTTTTAAAATTAAAGGGGTATGGGGAAGGCAAAGAACTTATATGGAAACCGGTGAGTCGAATATTAGAGGTGGTGATGTAAATCTGGGTATTCAGGAATTATTACACTTGTCCTTTAAAGTTGATTTGGGCGCAAGCTGGGTTAACAAGCATGAAGATTATACCGGGCCGGAGGAGGATTTTCCAAAATCGGTGGATTCTTATGCCTACAGGGTCCAAATTGAGGCAGGCAATTTTTCACTCTATTCTGAATATGTTGATAAAGGTATAGACCCATCCATAGCTAATGGTTTTAGGAGAGAAAAAGGAGAGGCATTTTTGCTCAATACCGGATACTCACAGAAAGGATTAGGAATAAATCTTACACTTCGTAGAATTGAAAATATGGATTTGCGAAGTGAAAGAGAAGCAACAGGTGAGGTGGCGATGATTAATTATTTACCTGCTTTAACGAGGCAGCACAAATATGCTCTTGCTTTACTTCATCCTTATGGTGCTTCCGTGGCTGGCGAAATTGGAGGGCAGTTAGATATTTATTATTCGATAAAAAAAGGATCGGCGCTTGGTGGTAAATATGGAACAAAACTGCATTTTAACTTTGCTCAGTTCAATAATCTAAAAGAAGGTCAATGGGCATCGCCTGGCGATGATGTGTTGTTTTCTGATTTAAGTTTTGATCTTACTAAAAAGTGGACTTCTAAATTTCGATCTGTAATATCCTATGTCAATCAATCCTACAATAAGGGTAAGATTGAAGGAGGTAGTGATGAAATAATAAAGTCGGATATAATTATTGGTGACCTGCAATATAAGTTCAATCGAAAAGCTGCCTTGCGCGGCGAAGTACAACACCTGTGGACTAAACAAGACGAATTAAATTGGGTAATGGGATTACTCGAGTTTAGTTATGCTCCAAAATGGACAGTGTTTGCATCCGATATGTTTAACTATGGCGAGACTGATATTCATTATTTTAATGTAGGAGGCAGTTATAGTTATCGTTCTACCCGATTAGCCTTGGGTTATGCCAGAAATAGAGAAGGTTTGCAGTGCGTTGGTGGTATATGTAGATTCGTTCCGGCATATACAGGATTTAACTTGTCACTGACCACCCGATTTTAGAGATATTTAAAAAAAAGAGAGGGCGTTTATTTTCTAAACGCCCTCTTTTGTATTCTTAGTATCCTGATGAACTTCCAAGTTTGGTCTGCTGAACGTTCAGAACTTCATCTGAATTGCCATCAGTCTTTACAATAAATGCAACTATATAACAGTTCTCAAGATTAAACTTAGTGTTAATGTTGGCAGAGAATACCTTTTCATAGATATTATCCTTTGTTGTAGATGAAGACGGAATGTCATCACCAAAAATATCTGTAAAAGCTTGTCTTAATACATGATTGTGTTCAAAATTAATTATTGGATTTCCTTTACCATCATCGTAATAATTTGCTTGACTTTCAATAAGTTTATTCTCTGTCAGACAAACTACCAATTTAATTTCTTCGCTAATCGATTCAACAAACTTTGTTTGAATGTTTATTTCTGCATTTCTGTCATTAAGACTGGTAGAAATAGCAATTCCTAATTTGGCATCTGTTCCAATATAATTTTTAAGTCCATCATAATTTTCAGGATATGACCAGTTTGCATGTCTATCCAGTTTTGCAGTTGGTAAGCCGTCAACTTTATATCTGTTTCGCATCGAAGCTTCATAAACGTACTGCATTGGATCCCCATTATGAATGGCCATTGCAATTACTCTGTTATCCGCTGCTATTGCATCCTCAATTGCATAAGCTACTCTTGGACAATATCCGCACCAGGTGCCAGTATAATCTTCAATTAATACGCGTTTAGGCATAGTGGCTGTTGAGGTAAAGGTAACTTCAACAGTACTTTCAAATGATTCATATGCCGCTTTGAAAGTAATTTTGCCTTCGCTAGTAGTTGAATACATGTTTTTGTCTATGCTATTACCATCAGCAAACAGTTTTGACTGGGATGTGATTTCATTACCAAGATTATCAAATACCGTTAAAGTAACACCATCAATCCCATCAGCAAGAACTTCCGTTTTATCTGCTTTGATTTCAATCGACGTTATTGGCTGGTCAATGGCAGTGACCTTTATTGAATTACTGGTGAGGTTATCATATGTGGCCTTAATGTTATAATCTCCGGGTGTATCTGTTTTAAATTGATCGCTATTTAGCGCTTCACCGTTTACAAATAAATCACATTTGCTGGTACACAGGTTTTGGTTTTCATCACGAACAACAATTGTGGTCACATCACTACCATCTGCAATAATGCTTGTTTTATCAAGTTCCAATGTTATTTTTTGAGGCCCGGTAGGTTCCTCATCCGTGCCCGATTCACTACACGAAACAAAAAATGCAAAAATCGTTAAGATAGAAAGTAAATTAAGAATCTTCATTTTAAAAGTTTAAGTTGATTAAGTACCAGTAAAGATAATAAGAATACGGCTGAGTAGGACTAATGTTATAATTTACCGCGGAATAAAGCGTAGTTTTATTTTGACTTCATCCTGAATAGTCATTCCGTATTTAGTAGCAGGCTTCCAAACAGGACCTTCTTGAATAAGGCGAATCATTTCCATGGAATAAGCTTCACCCGGGCTTCTTTTAATAACTACATCCTTTATATGTCCTAATCGGGATATAATGATGATTGCCACAACGGTCTCTTTCTTGCCGGTACCATTAGCGGGGTAATTCATGTCTTTCAACAACTCGTCCATATAGTTATCCATTCCAATCTCCGGTTCTGCCGAAATGTATTCTTCAGCTTTCTTTCGTTCCTCTTCACTGGTTTCAATGGTTATAACTTCACTTAAAGTATGGTATTCTTCTTCTAATACAAAATCAACAGATTCAGCATTGTTTTGTACCATTTCGGCTGGTTTGTAACCTACATAAGAAGCTTGCAGTGGAAGGGAAGAATCTCTGGAAGGGTATTTGAATTGATAAGTGCCATCCGCATTAGAAATCGCACCGTGTGATGTGCCTTTGATGCTAACTTTAGCACCGGGAACAGGTTGTTGATACTTATCTTTAACCATACCTTCAATGGTTCTGAAACTGGAATCGTATGCTGTTGTCCCTGCAATTAAAGGCTCTCCTTTTAATGTGCCGAATATTTCTGTTGCGGCAGAGTCTTGTTTTCCTCTTTTTCGACTTGACTCTAATGTGTTGGTTGGCTCAATGCTATAGCCTTTCAAATTAGCGGCTTTGCTTTTAGCAGGCGCGGAATATGCTATTTCTGATTCATCAATAATATCAAGATCATCATAAGTGTCAACTAGTTTATCTTCTTTATCTATTGATGTTTCATTCTTCAATGCCTCTTGTTCTTGTATAATCGGATTTTCCTCCTCTTTTACCGGAATAGTTGTTTCAGTTTTAGGCGATTTTTTCGGTTTAATCTCTTCTGTTTCTATGGCTGGTTTGCTTTCCGATACCATTGGGTGATCCTGAGGCGTAAACAACAATAAAACTGAAATAATACCAGCAATAAATATTAGTGTTGCCGCTATACCTATATATTTTCGATCTAATTTAATTATCTTTTTATTCTCATTTCTGCCAAGCCTATTTTTTAATGCTGACAAGTCATTTTTAATGGTTTCCTCCGAAAATTCTTTAAACCCATCCAAAGCATCTGCTTCAAACGGATCGTTTAATAACTCTCGTTCCAAGGCATTCTGATCCTTATTCGACATTTTCCCTTTTAAATATTGGAAAAAGGTCGATAAAGACTTTCTATTTATATTTGAGTTTCGTTCACTCATGCCTTTGATTCGATACAGTTTTTTAAATTTCGTTTCCCATTTTGAATATAACTCTTTACTTTCTTAATGTCCAGATCCAGATTTTCACTTATTTCTTTATAACACAATTCTTTAAAATAAAACAGTTCAATGCAGCTGCGTTGCTGCTCTCTGAGCTTTTCTAAACACTCTTTTAAGCGGGCATCCATAGCTTCAGGTTCCCACTCGTTATTATTAAGATGCATGGCATCCTCATTTTCCATAAAAAGAAGTTCACTTTTTTCAAATTCGCTCGCGTGCTTCTTTAAACTTTGCTCCTTGCGCAAATGCATCAAACAATAATTTTTAGCCACCACATAGAGCCATGGCTTAAATTCATTGACTTCTTTATCCTTAAGTTCCTTACTGATTTTTTCAAAAACGGCCATTACAGCATCCTGGGCTTCATCTCTGTTTTTGAGGTATTTTAAACAAACGCCATAAACCAAATGCATATATCGCTCATAGAGTTGACCCAAAAAATCAAGATTATGAGTTTTTTGGAATTTGCTCAATAGGAGCTCATCGCTTAAGGGTTTGATTTTAAAAAGATTTTGAATCATGGTCGCTTATAGAAAGCTAAAATTAGAAAAAAATATCAAAAACTTTTATGGAATAGATAAAGCTTCTGCATCCTATAGTCAAAGTGTCGAATTTAAAACTTTATACTATGAGACGATTAGCAATATTACTAAGTTTAATATTATTGATAACTACACAAATGTTTTCACAAATTACAGTGAGTGGAAAGGTCAGTGATGAAAGTGGACAAGAAATACCCGGAGTTTCTGTAAATGTAAAAGGAAGCTCTATTGGAACTGTAACGGATATTAAAGGAGAGTATAAAATAAGTGTTAGAGATGAAAAAGCTGTTTTAGTTTATTCATTTGTTGGGATGAAAACCGAAGAGGTAAAGGTTAAGCGACAAACAGTTATTAATGTTGTGCTTAAAGATGATGTGGTGGAACTTGAAGAGTGTTTATCGATTGGATATGCACCTCAGAAAAAGAGCACGTTTACAGGAGCTGTTTCAAGAGTTATGTATGGGAGTTCATCGGGTATTATGATCCGAGGACAAGCTTCGGTAGCCTATGATCAGGCATTTAATACTGAAAGTTATGCAGGTATCTCTGAGAATGGATATAAACAAGTGACAAAAGAGCCCTTATCCACCTTTTCGGTGGATGTGGATCGAGCCAGTTATACCAATATTCGTCGTTTTCTTAATCAGGGCCAGTTACCCCCTGAAGGATCGGTTCGTGTAGAGGAGATGATTAATTATTTTAACTACGATTACAAGCAACCCACTAATGAGCATCCTTTTGCAGTTGGATCAGAATTGGCCACCTGTCCATGGAATGATGAGCATTATTTATTAAAGGTAGGCCTTAAAGGCAAAGAAATTGAAAAAGATAATTTGCCTCCATCAAACCTTGTATTTCTGATTGATGTATCAGGTTCAATGGGAGCCAGCAATAAGCTGCCTTTATTAAAATCATCTTTCCGCTTATTGGTTAATGAACTCAGAGAGGATGATTATGTGTCGATAGTGGTGTATGCAGGTGCAGCAGGATTGGTGTTGGAGCCAACATCAGGAGCCAATAAAAAGCAAATATTAGATGCTCTTGACCGATTACAGTCGGGCGGTTCAACGGCCGGAGGGGCCGGCCTGAAACTGGCTTATGCCACAGCCAAAGAGCATTTTGTTGAAGATGGTAATAACCGGATTATTTTGGCCACTGATGGTGATTTTAACGTTGGGCAAAGTTCCAATGCATCAATGGAAGACCTGGTGGCTAAGGAACGGGATAATGGCATTTTTATGACCGTATTGGGTTTTGGAATGGGTAATTACAAAGATGACCGAATGGAGATTATTGCGGATAAAGGCAATGGTAACTATGCCTATATCGATAACCTTCAGGAAGCTCAAAAGACCTTAGTGAGTGAATTTGGCGGCACCTTATTTACCATTGCCAAGGATGTGAAATTTCAAATTGAATTTAACCCGCAAAAGGTATTGGCTTACCGTTTAATTGGCTACGAAAATCGTTTACTGAACGATGAGGACTTTAATGATGATACCAAAGATGCCGGCGAAATAGGGGCAGGGCATACTGTAACTGCCTTATATGAAATCATTCCTCAGGGTGCTAAAGATGCAAAAGAATGGGTAAAGTCGGTAGACAAATTGAAGTACCAGAAAAAGCAAACCAGACGTAATGTTGAAACTAATGATGAATGGTTGACTTTAAAATTACGTTATAAGCAGCCTGACGGAAGCAAAAGTCAATTGATGACTTATGCCATCAAAGGTGAAGTAGATGAGTTCAAAAGCGCAAGTGATGACTTTAGGTTTGCGGCTTCTGTAGCCGGATTTGGAATGTTGTTGAGCGAATCGAAGTATACCGGTAATCTGAATTACGATGAAATCATAAATATGGCTAAAGCTTCGCGCGGTGAGGATGAAGATGGTTTTAAAGCTGAGATGATTCGTTTAATTAAAACAGCTAAATCACTTGATGAGCAATTGACGATGCTTAATGATTAAGGAGACATTAGGGCTCAGGTGCTAGGTTTTAGAAGTTAAGTGTCAGTATTAATGTTTGGCACTAAACTCAAAGCACTATTATCCAACTTCGGACAAAAAATTATTAGTGTATTCCCGATAACAAGGAATGGTTTTGTATTGTCAACGGGCAAGGCGAGCCGTTCCTTTTGTTATTTCCATTCGAATTTGACAGGTCAACAGTCATAAATGATTCAGCCCAATATTTATTGGCTGGTAACCACCATTTTTTGATACGGTAACAGTCTGGATTGACTCAGGACCATAAAAAAATGGCAAAGTTACGGTCCTCAATGAAAACTATGTGGAACTGAGCCATTCCGGAGCGGTTCTGAATTATTTTCAAGCGGTTCTGAATCATTTCTAAGTGGGACTGAATTATTTTTAGGTGGGACTGAATCATTCTCAAACGGTTCTGAATCATTTCCAAGTGGGACCGAGTTATTTTCAGGTGGTCTTGAATCAAAAAGTAATGGTAATGAACTAATCTTTTATGGGAAATGATTACTAAATCAAGGTCAACACAATGTCTTAGCCTTCATCATTCAAACTTAATGCAACAAACTGATCGGGTTTCTTTGTTTTCAGATTGAAAAGATAGCAGCCCACTTTCTTTATTCCGCTTAAAAATAACAATGCTCTCAGAATCCTGATTGGCTACAATAAGCCATCTGCCATCAGGAGATAGCTCAAAATCGCGTGGTGTTATACCCATCGTGCCATGCTCGTCAATCAAGCTTAGTGATTGATTTGCTTCATCATATTTTAAAATGCTGATGGTGTTGGAACTTCGAACTCCGCAATAAATAAATTGGCCGCAGGGCGATATTTTTATGGCTGAAGCAGAAGCATGATTATTATGCTCTGCATGGCTTGCCTTAACATTTGAATGCCATCGCCATTTACCATTGTTCCTAACAATAAAACTGACTTCTGCTGTCATTTCATTAATCGCAAAGAGGGTTTGCCCCTTGGGGTGCATGCCGAAATGGCGAGGTCCTCCGCCTGCCGGAATTACAATATCCTGTATCAAGTTAAACTTGCGATCTTCTAAATGATAAACCATCAGCTTATCGATGCCCAAATCAGCTACAATCAGTTGTTGGCGCTTAACATCAAAATAGGCCATATGAGCATGAGGTCCCTCTTGTCTTTCAGCGTTTATACTTTGTCCACTGTGCTGTATACTTTGAAAAGGCCTTAGGTTTAGCCCCCCATTTTCATGTTCATAAATATGAATATTACCTGTTTGATAACATGAAACAACCAGCAGCTTATGAGCAACTATATGCAAAAGATGACAAGGCAGACCGCCGTTGATTTCAACTTCTTCTTTCAGGCTTATCTTTTCCTGACTATAACCATAAACTCTTAATTTAGGCGATTTATCTGTGCTCAGTTCCTGAAACGTATAAATGACTTGTTCCTGCCTAAAATATTGAAGGTAACCCGGATTAGTTGTTTTTATTTTTTGCTCTAGTGTAAGTTGCCCGTTCTTTTTATCAAATTCAAAGAGATATAATCCGTCTCCATCTCCCTTAAGATCCGCAATAACATGTTGTGTGTATGAGCCTGCAAAAACTTTCATTAGTTGTGCTTTTTATGTGCTTCAAATATGGGATTATTTTGATTGATGTGTATTGTGATTTTATGCTATTCTGAGGTGGTAAATTGCGATGGCGCACCTTTGCTACTTGATTGGCTCAAGCCGCATGGCTTTTACTTTTGCCTCCAGCTCAAAAGTAATCCAAAAGCCGTCCATCGATAGGTATCGGGGTAGATTGCTCACTTACCCATTAAATCAACGCTACAGGAAAAATTTAATGATAAGCTTATGGCATATCAAATTTTTCTATCCTACGCTTTTGATAGTGGGTTCCCAAGCTGCGCAATTAATGTCGATATGCTAAAATAACCATAAGCCTTAACTGCAATAACACCTCAACTAACACCGAAATTCTTATTTTTGTGAAAAACCGCAATACATTATGCCAAATTATTATGCTCCTGCTCTTGATAAGGGATTGGATATTCTTGAATTTCTTTCGGCTCAATCTGTTCCTCAATCGCAGGCAGAAATTGCAATTGGAACAAATAGAACATCCAACGAAATATACCGAATGTTAATTTGTCTGGAGGACAGAGGCTATATAAATAAGGAACCAATATCAGGCAAATACCAACTTACCCTGCGCTTGTTTCAATTGGCTCACCATCATTCGCCCATTGATTCTTTGGTTAAAGCCTCGCATGTGCATTTGGAACAACTGGCTCAGACTATTAAACAATCGTGTCATTTAAGTATTGCACATCAGAATCAATTATTGATTGTTTCACAGGCAAAAAGTATGACTCCAATATCATTGTCTGTCGAGGTGGGTGGTATATTTCCAATTACCAAAACCATTTCAGGTAAAATCATATTATCGCATAAAAATGAGATGGAGCTGAAGCAGATTCTTAAGTCAAGCGATGATTATACAGCAATGAGTGCTAATGATAAAAAAGCCTTTTTATCTGAACTTAAAGATTTCAAAAAGCTGGATTGCGTTGTGAGTAAGAGTGCATTAACAGAGGGCGTTACCGATTTTGCAGCGCCTGTGTTCGATATTCATAATAATGTGATTGCCGTATTGGATGTGTCGACATTAACCTCTCAGATGCGTAAATTTGTTTCTCACGACATTATCACTAAAGAAATTGCCAATACCGTCAAAAAGATTAGTTGTTCACTGGGGGCAAGAGAATAATACCGAATGGCATAATAATAGAACGGTTCTTAATTAACTTTTCGCAAAACAAGAACCGTTCTGTAATACTCTTTATACCTTTTTCTTAGCCAGTAGAATGTGATCAGCTACCATCACAATTTCGTCACGTTGGTTAAGCACTTCAACATGTTCAACCACATGTCCCAGTTCAGGCTTCTTTGATTCTTTCTTTTCCGAGATAGTTACCTTTACTCGAATAGTATCGCCAATATATACAGGCTTGATAAAGCGCAAGCGATCGTAGCCTTTTGAAAAAGCTTCCGGATTAATTTCAGTTGCCGTCATGCCAATGGCTACACTAAATGTTAGAGTGCCATGGGCTATACGCTGCTTGAAAGGCTGTGTTTTACACCATTCCGCATCCATGTGGTGGGGAAAGAAATCACCCGTTTGGCCGGCATGGATAACAAAATCGCTTTCCGTAATCGTGCGACCAAGTGTTTCGCGATAATCTCCCAGCGTATAGTCTTCGTAAAATTGTGATTTTATATGCATGTTGCTTTTTTATTGTGTTAATTATAATA
This sequence comes from uncultured Carboxylicivirga sp., assembly GCA_947503525.1. Lineage (GTDB taxonomy): Bacteria > Bacteroidota > Bacteroidia > Bacteroidales > Marinilabiliaceae > Carboxylicivirga. The sequence continues at coordinate 184,829 of CANNEA010000006.1, forward strand.
GTCCGTTGTCTTTAGGTGCTAGATAAAGAATGAGTTGTAAATTCGTTTACATACACTTAATGGTAGATTTTCGACGTATTGTAATTCCACTACATGATTAATCGCTTTCACTCCTCTAAATCATATAGTACCTAAATAACTACCATACTTCGCTCAAGCCGCGAGACTAAGCTTACTGAAACGATTAAGAATACTCAATTCTTAATCGTTCCGATGCCTTGACGCAAGAAACTGAAACAAAGAAAGTCAAGCCTACAGCTGAAATTTTCTCTGATCTTTGATAAAAATAAGCACGGCCGGGTGATCTTCGAACAAACCCGATAGCTATCGGGTTGAAGCTTCCCGGTCCTACTAATCTTTATCTGCATCTCAGCTTCAATTCCATCAGAGGCCAAAAATGGGATTAATTATATCTTGTATAATTGTGACCAAGCACATTCCACTAATAACTAATCACTAACTAACTATTGTTAATAATTAGTTAGCGTCCCATCCAGCCGCCATCAACAAGCATTGTAGTGCCGTGCATATACGATGCTGCTTCGGAACACAAGAATACCGTTGGTCCTGCAAAATCTTCAGGTTTACCCCATCTTCCGGCAGGGATACGTGATAGAATCTGTTCTGAACGAACAGGATCATTACGTAAAGCCTCTGTATTATCAGTATCAATATAGCCCGGAGCAATGGCATTAACGTTTACGCCCTTTCCAGCCCACTCATTGGCAAAAGCCATGGTCAACTGACCAATCGCACCCTTGCTGGCTGCATATCCCGGAACAGTAATTCCGCCCTGGAAAGTTAATAGTGATGCCGTGAAAACAACCTTACCCGATCCACGTTCTACCATTTCTTTGCCGAATTCGCGAGTTAGAATAAATTGGGCATTTTGATTCACCTCAATGACCTTATCCCACAATTCATCAGAGTGCTCAACTGCTGGTGCACGTAAAATTGTACCAGCGTTGTTTACCAGTATGTCAATAACAGGAAAGTCAGTCTTTGCTTCAGCTATAAAAGCATACAAAGATTTACGATCGCTAAAGTCGCAGGTGTAGGCTTTAAATTTACGACCTGTAGCTGTAACTTTTTTCTCCACTTCACTACCACTTTTTTCAAGCGATGCACTAACACCAATAATGTCTGCTCCGGCTTCAGCTAGGGCAACAGCCATTCCCATTCCTATTCCCCGCTTGCAACCTGTAACCAAGGCAGTTTTGCCTTCGAGGCTAAATGTATTTAAAATGCTCATAGTTTTCTTTTTTTTGTGCATTGAGCACAATGCAAAGTATTTTTAATGCTTCTATAGTACCAATGGCCAAAGTTACTGACAATCTACCAAATATTTCATGCCATTTGGATTGGTATCAATCTGTTCAAATAGTTGCTGGATATTATCCAGAGGCTCAACAGCGGTGATTAATGATTCGAAAGGAAGTTCATTTTTGGTAATCAGATTTATTGATTCCTCGTAATCTTCAGCTTCATAAACTCGTGCACCAATTAATTCCAATTCTTTCCAGAAGAACTTAAATAAGTCTACAGGTTTCTTTTCACCATGGATGGCTACCATCACAATTCGGCCACGTATACCAGCAACCTCTGTCATTACATCCAAGGAAGGTTGAACACCAGCTACTTCAAATACCACATCAGCCAATCCGCCATTGGTTTTTTCTTCTACGTATTGGACTAGATCTGTTTTAACAGGATTAACTACTTCAAAACCCATTTCTTCGGCCATCTTAATGCGAATGTCATTTACTTCTGAGATAATCACATTAGCGCCTTTGTTTTTAGCCACCATGGCTACCAATAAACCAATAGGACCGCCACCAAGTACAACTGCCGTTTCGCCTTTTACCAATCTACCACGACGTACATCATGACAAGCTACTGAAAGTGGCTCAATCAAGGCAGCCAATTTTAAGTCGGTGGCTGTATTTAATTTGTGCAATGTAAAGGCCGGTACATTCCAATATTGTTGCATGGCACCCGGACTATCAATGCCAATGAACTTAAGTTTCTTGGCAATGTGCGAATGTCCTTTGTCTGATGCTGCTTCAGCCCTGTTGTCCAGCGGACGAACCGTTACTTTTTCACCAATTTCATAGCCACTTACGCCTTCGCCAATGGCATCAACCACACCCGACATCTCATGACCAATAATTTGCGGAATGCTTACGCGTTGATCCATCATGCCATGATAGATGTGAACGTCAGTCCCACATACGCCACAATAGGCTACTTTAATTCTTACTTCACCTTTGGCAGGAGCTTCCATTTCTTTGTCAACTACCGAGAAGCTTTTATTTCCTTCGTATAATGTTGCTTTCATTGTTTGTATTTTTATAAACTTTGGTTCTGATTATCCCTTTGTATTTTTTATATTTTAAACTCAATGTGGAAAATCTGGGCAAATGTTTCAGTAATCCATATGTCCTCAAGCCGGACGGGCTTTTACTTTCTACCTGCAGTCGCAGAAAGTAAACAAAGAGGACCGTCGCTGTATTTAAATAGCTAAAAATTTAATTTACAAACTAAACCAAAAGAACTCGCTCCACTCAAACAGCTTTTGCTTTTAACGTTTGTAAATCAAATTTCATTAACGCTTTTAAATACAAGGCGATTATGAAAACTACAACAAAACCCACTCTATTTCATTTTGAGACAGTCACTTTTTTTGCCCACTATTTTTCATAATTAATAAATAGATTCGTGTCAATTCGTGAAATTCGTGGTAAATGAATCGAATATTAAATTGAATCGTATTCTGGCTTAACGCCACCGGCATCACTTGAGGCATAAGCGGCTTCAACCACCAACATGGTTTTCATCACATCATCAATAGAGGTGTCCAACACATCTGACTCGCCATTGGCATAACAGATTAATGAGGACATAGTGCCAATAAAGGCATCAGGGAACCAGGATCCTTCCAAGGTTTTACTTTCCCATTTGGGCTCTTTGCCTTCTTCAAGTATACAATATTCAAAAGCATCAGGTACGCCGTCAGGGTAATTCATTAATAATCCCATTTTAGCGTAGATAGCGCCTTTGGTACCTTCCCACTTTACGTAGCTTTCCTGATGATTTCTTCCAAAAATATGATCATGATTGGTGCTTACCAAGGCCCGAAGCGAATCGCCATAGTCCATGATAACATTAGTACGTGTTGACGACATTTCTTTGGCTGGATGACGCAAGGTTTTGGCCATAATGGTTTCCGGATTGCCAAGGAAAGAACGGACCAAATCAATATGATGAATACTGTGTTGCTGGATTTCCAAACGAGGATGATACATTACGTTAGGAAAAAGTTCCCAGGGCATATGTACACTTACCTTAACTTCCATATCGTAGAGTTCCCCAATAGCACCTTTATTAATTAAATCGCGTGCTGCCATAATGTATGGTGCAAAGCGTAACTGGCAATTAACGGCTGCAATTAGCTTTTTTCGCTTACATACCTCAACTATTTCTTTGGTTTGTTCAAAGTAATCACCCAGTGGTTTTTGAATTAAAACCGGTGCTCCATCAGGCAGTTTCTCCAAGGTAGCCACAAATTGATTGGGCATAAGCGTTAAATCAAATACAGCATTCTCGGGTGCTTGTGCAATAGCATCATCGATATCGTCAAATACACGAGGAATATCAAATTTTTCAGCTATTTTTTCAGCACGTGCCTTGGTGCGGTTTGTGATGCCATATACCTCAAAACCGGCTTTGCGGTAGGCCGGCATATGGGCATCGTTTACAATACCTCCGGCTCCAATAATTATAATTGGTCGTTTTGTTTTTGGTAGGGTATATTGATAATTTATATCCATTATTGTTGATTTATAGGTTTTCTACTTTTGTTTGTGCTTCGTTTAATATGTCTTCAATACTATCGTTGGAATTTATTACGCGTAATACAAGAGCATCAATAATATCGGCTACCTGCGACCAATTGCTCATGCGGGGCAATGAGTGGGTATCCTTATGTAATTCTTCCAGTTTGTGATAATAAGGAATTATTTGATTGACTTCGTCGTCGTGCCATGTTGACTTTCTGCAGCCAATCCCACCTTCGAGGGTAAGGAGTTTGTCATTTTCCTGACTAGCAGCAAAGCGTATAAAATCATAAGCCAGCTGTTGATTTTGGCTTCCGGAACCAATCACATACATCCAGTAGGCATTTAAAGAAACACCATGACCATTAGGTCCTGCCGGTACATTGGCAATGTCAACCTTGCCTTTAACTTTTGAATCGGCATTGACCTCGCAATTCGATGCAAAGCCAAACCAGTTCACCATCATGGCCAATTCGCCATTAGCAAACGCCAGGCCTGCCTTTACCGAGTCGAACTCATGTGACTTTGGGTGCAGAATATTTTCGTTTTGAAGTGCCTGACGATAAAAGGTCATGCCTTCCAGAGCTGTATTGGAGTTAAGGATAACCCTATTCTCCTTATCCATCAATTCGCCACCTCGCGTCCACAGTTGCAGACAAAAGTCAAATACCGTATTGTGTCCATCCGGATAAGCCGCAAAGCTTGTACCGTAAAGGTTTTCATCTGGGCGATTAAAAAACTCTGCCACCTGAAGCAGATCATCCCATGTTTCAGGAAGTTTTAATTCCTTTCCATATTTGTCCTTAAAAGCTTCCTTTTCTTTATTGGATTCAATAAGGTCTTTACGATAGACCATGCACTCCGGACCATTATGAAAGGGTAGTCCGACAAAACGATCATCGAATTGCTGCATCCCCAATAGAGAACTAGACCAGCCATTGGGAAACAATTCTGGGGCGTCCTTCTCAATGAGAGGCTTCAGATTTGTTATCGCACCGGAACTATTGGCTTCAGTTATCCAATCGGTATTCATCAAGGCCACGTCCCAATTGCCATTTTTTAATCCATCCTCTTTTAATATGCTATCATATAAAGGATGAAGATCCATGGCAATGGCTTCCAGCTCAAGTTCACAATTGTATTGTTGGCAGAATTTAGTCCATATTTTTTCAATGGCTGTTTCAAAAGGACCAAACTTCCTTACTGCTATCCTAAATTTCTTCGCCATTACACCTATTTTATCAGTTCGTTGAAAATGGAGCTGGTGTGTTCACCAATATTAGGTGATCCAATGGATGAAGTCAAGCGTTGGCCATCAATTTTAATGGGGCATCGGGTGGTTTCATATTCAAATCCATCACCCATCTTAACCTTTTGAATCATCTCCAAAGCTTTAAATCCATCATGATCAAACAGACGCTCCCAGTTCATTACATCGGCACACCAAATATCGGCGGGCTCAAGAATTGAAAGCCATTTTTCAGTTGTACCGGTTTTCAAATGATCCGCTAATATCTGCTTTATCTCATCACGCTGTGTAAACCATGAGTCCGGCTCGGGATATGCCTTTAGGACTTCGCAAGCTAATAAATCACCTAATACAGGAATGGCGCCCATGGCTAAAGCAAAGTGTCCATTTTCTGTTTCGTAAACACCATATGGTGCGCCAAGGTAGGCATGCGCATTATTACTTTCTGTACGTTGTATTGCTTCACCACCATCATGATAATAGGTAGTAATGGTCTCAAACTGAAAATCCAATATGGATTCCAGCATACTGATTGATACTTTGGAGCCTTCTCCCGTTTTTGATCGTTTGATCAATGATGCCAATATCCCTTGTGCCAAATGCGATCCGGCTAAGATATCGACTATGGCTATCCCCATTGGAACCGGTCCTTTATTGGCATTTCCGCTTAACCAGGTTAAGCCAGATAATGATTGTAGTAATAAGTCCTGACCCGGTTTTTCAGCCCATGGACCTTCAGAACCATAACCAGAAATGTCACCATAAACAATGGATGGGTTAATGGCTTTGATTGTTTCGTAATCCAAACCTAAGCGTTCGATCACGCCCGGACGGAAGTTGTGAACCAGTACATCGGCTTTGGCGATTAGTTTTAATACTTTGGCTTTATCATCTTCTTGCTTAAGATCAGCCTGAAAGCTTTCCTTATTACGGTTGATGGCTCTGAATACAGATGATTCGCCATTGAGCATCACATTTGATACGTATAACTGACGACAGATATCTCCTGTAACTGGTCGTTCAACTTTAATAACCCTGGCGCCTAAATCAGCCAGTCGAAGGGTTGCTGAAGGAGCCGAAAGAAATTGGCTCAGGTCAACAACTAGTATATCCTTAAGTGGTAGCATATTGATTTGTTTTAAGCGTTGAGGTTAAATTCTTTAGTAATGGCTTCGGTATCTTGACCAACACGAGGCGCAGGTTTTGAGGCAAACAATCTTTCGTCATTCAAACGGATAGGACAACGTGTGGTGTGAATTTCTTCACCAGTATCCAGTTGAAGTTTCTGATCCATTTGTAAGGTTAAATAGCCATCGTGTTCCAACAGTTTCTTATAGTCAAATACATCGGAGCACCATATATCCTCAGGTTCAAGCAGGCTCAACCATTCTTTGGTGGTTTTCAGTGCTAACTGACCTCGAAGGATATCCATTATTTCATCACGCTTTGTAAACCAAGATTCACTATCGGTATAAGCTTCCAGCTCTTTATTACCTGTTAGTTTGGCAATGCGAAGCAAGGATCCCATGGCCAATGAAATGTAGCCATCTTTGGTAGGATAAACACCATATGGAGCGCTAAGGTAGGCGTGAGCGGTCCCTTCTTTGGCCCTTTTGGGTAATTTGTTGCCATCATTTAAGTAAGTAGTAATAACTTCAAACTGAAAGTCCAGCATGGATTCCAATAGACTCACCTCAACCAAGGCGCCCTTATTGCTTTTGCTTCGGCGCAATAATGCCGCCAATATGCCATGCACCAAGTGGCTACCTGTTACAATGTCGGCTACTGCCAGTCCAAATGGAGTTGGTCCATCGCCTTCGTCACCGCTAAGATTAGCCAAGCCAGACATGCATTGAACCAATAAGTCCTGACCCGGTTTGGCTGCCCATGGCCCTTCGGTTCCATAGCCGGTAACACTTGCATAAACAATTTGATCATTAATGGTTTTAACCGTATCATGATCCAGACCAATTTTTTCCATAACACCCGGACGGAAGTTATGGGTCATAACATCAGCCTTGGCAATCAACGCTTTTACCGCTGCCAGATCATCCGCATCCTTAAGGTTGGCGGCGTACGATTCTTTATTGCGATTCACCGTGTGAAATACCAAACTACTGCCATCTACCTTTAGATTTTTAATGGCAATTTGTCGTCCACCTTCACCATGAATCGGACGTTCTATTTTAATCACTCTGGCTCCTAAATCGGCAAGCCGTAATCCGGCTGATGGCCCTGCCATAAACTGACAGAACTCAAGTACCAATATCCCCTCTAGTGGCTTCATATGATTATTTTTCTAAAAGTGACTTTTTATATAGTTCATTTAATTCACCAAGTAAGGCTTTGGCGTCTCCACCGTTCATCATGTATTCGCGAATTGGAGCACCCGCCCTGTCCTGGAAATACATATGTCCGTGATAGCGTGGGCGCAGGAATGAACGATCTAAGGCTGGTAATGTGTCAGCAAAGAAATCTAAACATTGTGAGTTAACTCTGTGATCGGTCCATGCTTTTCTGTGTCCAGGTTGCCCGCCATTATCAAAGAATAGCCCTTTTTGAGTATCCAGGGCACCTACATATTCAGCATATTTAGCAGCAATATCCATGTGCTTGCATTGCGATGAAATGGCTAACCCCGTTCCACCAAGTGTTGAGATTAGTTTCTGCCCATCAATAGCCACCATGTCATGGAATTTCAGCATACGACGCGCATAGCCTTCACGCGAATAATTGGTATAACCGTAGGCAAATGGGGTATATAAGTAATCATCACCCAAGGTCATGGCTTCGTATACTTTAATCGGATTCCACTCGTAGCTTTCTTTACGAATGTTTTTGCCTAATTCGCGTAACATCTCCAAGGCTGCAATTCCTGTCTTCTCCGATACTACAAAGTCAGGAGTTGTACATACATCTTCACCCAATGTAGAACACACCATGTAGAAACTCATTAAAGTATCCTGGGGAATACCCGGGATGGCTACCTTACCGGTTTTTGATAAGTCAATCAAATCCTGAAAGGTGGTTGGTAAGCTTAAGTTTTCTTTCTCCAATAAGTCAGGACGACTAGCTGCAACAGGTGTTGCTGCATCAATGGCCAAAGCCCATTGGTGATCATTAAATGAGTAGCTCTCATGCGATTTACCCACTGAGTTTTCAGCAAGATCCTGCATTAAAGCTTTATCCAGAATAGTATCCAAGGGCATTATTACCTTAGTACGTGCCGCAAACCCAGCCCATGGGTGGTCAATAATCAAGAAATCGTAGCGTTGGGCCAGTTGGTCAATTGGCTCATCAGCAAAGGCTTGTAATGATCGTTTTTCCCATGTGATCTGAACGCCTGGGTTAAGTTCTTCAAAACGTTGAGCCAAGGCTACAATTGATGTAAATCCACGACTGTGGTTCCAGGTGATGCCCTTAAGTTGTATGTTTTGATTATCCATATGATGTATTTTTATTTTCTTATATGCAATCTATTGAGGTTTGGTAGGTCCTCCTTTTAACTTTATACTTTACTGATTTAGTCCTAATGTCCAATGGCTTCCGCTCCCAAACTACTTCCATAAGTCATGGTTACAAAAGATATGATGAGTACGGCCAAGGCTAAAAGCAAAGTGCGATAAGTTCGTTTGCTTACTTGCGACCATTCTTTCATCAGAATACCTATTAAGTAGCTGAAGAAGATCAGCATTGACATGTGAATGACCCAGCTGGCAAATTTGAATGCGCCCATTCGCACGTGGGCAATGTTATAAAAGAAAAACTGGCCATACCAAAGCGCTCCACTTAGTATAGACATTACAAAGTTTAAAGTAATAAGCTTTATTCCCATTCCTTTAACATCCACTATTTCTTTTAAGGTTTTTTGTTTTATGCCAATGGTAACAAACCAAAACAGGTTGGTAATAAATGCGCCTATTGTTGAAAGCATTAAGTTGGCATTGCCTTGAAAATCGCCTGCCCCATGTTTTTCTGCAATTTCAGCTATTGGAGCACCAACTTCAAGCGATATCCCAAATACAGCTGACAATACGCCGGCAATAATGGTTAAGGTAAAGCCTTTTTTCATATTAAACGAAGGACGTTCACCACCTTGGTCACCAAGGGCTTTAAGATCCTTTTCTTTGCGATAGCCTGAAACGCCACAAAGGCTTATTCCTATTAAAGAGAGAAACATGCCAAAGAAAATGACACCGCCACCAGGTTCATTAAATTTCTGTATCAATTCGCCATGCATAATTAAAGGCACTATGGTTCCTAATATGGCTGAAATGCCAATTGAAATGGTATAGGTTAAGGAATAACCAATGTGCTTGATGGCATATCCAAAACTCATTCCTCCAAATCCATAAATCGCACCCAGAAGTAAAGCATTAATAATTACTGTACCTGGAGATTCAGCAAAAACGGTCCATATATTAGGTACGGTGATGTATCCGATTACTAATGGGAAGATTAACCATGCAAAGGTAGCTTGTACTAGCCAGTATGAGTTCCACGACCATTGTTTTACTTTCTGAAAAGGAACATAACATGTAGAAGCTGAAATACCACCAATGGCATGATACAGCGTTCCGACAATTGGATTTGATTGAGGCATAATTTAAATATGAATATATAGTTCAAATATGAAATACAAATTAATTGAATTAATTTCTATTAAGCAAGAGGGTAGATTAGGTAATGCAATTACCCCCCTTTCTTTGTATTTAAACACGACTGTCTAATCCCTTTTAAGAGATAGGTTTTATTAATTTTCCACTTTTAGAAGTGGAATTGGTAGGTATCCGTTGTAGAATTTGGGTAGATACTAAAAAAAAAGGATGTCCTATTTGACATCCTTTTCCTTATTTTATTCGTTGGCCTTAATGCCAATTTTTTTGAGGTCTTCCCAATACTTAGGGTATGATTTGGTAACCACCATAGGATCTTTAATCATCATATTAAACCCTGATAGTTGACAAGGGGCAAAGGCCATCGCCATCCGATGATCTTTGTAGGTGTCTATTTCTATTGGCTTTGCTACTTCTGATTTGTTGCCATCCCAGATGAGATTATCGACATCGTTAGTGCTTAACTTAAAACCCATTTTACCCAATTCGTTGATGAGTGCTGAAATACGATCAGTCTCTTTGATTTTAAGGGTTTGTAGTCCTGTGAAATGGAATGGAACATTTAACATGCAACATGCAACAGCCACTGTTTGTGCTAAATCAGGTTCATTAATAAAGTCGTAATTTAACTTACTTACTTTCTCTCCTGAGTTTATTAAAGTCACACCCTTTTGCGAGAATTTAGTATTAACACCTAGTTTTTTGAAAATGTGCTGTATGTTTGAATCGCCCTGAAGGCTTATTTTCTTCAGGCCTTTTAAGGTAATTTTCAGTTCTGGATTTAAGGCTGCAATCTCGTACCAATAACTGGCTGCACTCCAGTCTGATTCAACAGTTGTGCTTTTCGCCTGGTAGTTAGCTTCAGGTATAATAATGGAATTGCCTTTCCAAATCCCTTGAACACCAAACTCCTTCATTAAAGCGAGAGTCATGTTCAAATAAGGCTTTGATATAATGTCTCCTGTAAGTTTTAGCTCAAGCCCATTTTCGATGCTTGGAGCAATCATCATCAAGGCTGAAATATATTGGCTGCTTACATTGCCTGGTAATTCCAATTCACCACCTTTAAGCGCACTTCCAAATATACGTAGTGGAGGATAGCCTTCTTTTTCGATATATTCAATCTTAGCGCCAAGTTGATTTAATGCATCCACCAAGGTTTTTATGGGGCGCTCCTTCATTCTTGAAGATCCGGTTATCACCCATTCGCCAACAATCTTTGATAGAAAGGCCGTTAAAAAGCGCATGGATGTTCCAGCTGCTCCAACATCAAAGGTGTTGCTGTTGGCATTTAATACTTTAAGCATCACCTTGGTGTCATCGCTATCCGAAAGGTTTTTAATTTCAAATGGACTATAGCTTAGGGCATTTAATAATAATAAGCGATTACTAATACTTTTTGATGAAGGTAATTGAATGTTTACCTCACCAGCTTTTTTATCCAATGACAATGAATATTGCATGCTGCTCCTGGTGTTTATTTGAAATTGTTATAAAAGTATAAAGCATCGAACACTTCTTCTTTAGTGGCCTGACAGTTAATCTGAATCTTACCTATTCCTTCAAGTAGGGTAAAGTTGATTTTGTTAGCTTCGTTCTTTTTGTCATGAGTCATTAGCTTATAGAGCTCTTCGAACTTGTCTTTGCCAAATTCAAAATGTCCATAAATGGCTTCCAGATATTCGGCAATTTCCATTACTTTTGGCATTGGAAAGCCAAGTCGAATATGCGAGAGATACAATTCGCATATCATACCAAAGGCTACCGCATAACCATGCAATATAGCTCTATCTTCATACATGGCCATACTCTCAAAGGCATGACCAAAAGTATGGCCAAAGTTTAGGGCTTTGCGAATATGATTTTCTAGCGGGTCATTCTGTACAAAGTGATCTTTTATGCGAATGGAATCAGCTACCAAATCTTTAAGCTCATCCAAGTTAGGATTAGCAATATCAAAGACCTTTAATTGTTCCCATCTCTCAGCAGAGAAGATAAAGGCATGTTTGATCATCTCAGCAAAGCCTGAAATGATATTAGGTTGATCTAAAGTTTCTAAAAAAGTAGTGTCAATTAATACAGCTGTAGCTTGATTAAAAACGCCAATTTCATTTTTTAGTCCACCAAAATTAATTCCGGTTTTTCCTCCAATTGAAGCATCTACTTGAGCCAGAAGAGTAGTGGGGATGTTGATAAACTGAATGCCCCGTTTAAAAGTGGAGGCTGCAAACCCACCCAAATCACATGGCATACCCCCACCTAATGTAATCAAAAGCGATTTACGATCAGCACCGCCATTGCTTAACATTTGCCAGACTTTCTCAATGGTCGATAGTTTTTTATTGTGATCGCCATCAGGTATCACAACGGTACGCTCCGGACTTAATCCAGCAGTGTCTTCTATCTTACTAAAGCAATGCTTGTATGATTCTTTGTCAGATAATAGAAAAACTTTTCCATTAGGGAAATTTCCTATCAGATGTTCGATGTCTTTGGTAAGATCATCAACAATAAAAACATTTGACTCTTTTGATAGTAACGGAAACATTGACCAATTTTAAAAGATGAATTGCAAAAATAGTTAAATTTGGCAATTGAGAATAAGTTTTTAGCAGGGATTAAGTTTTGCTAACGATTTATAATGAGAATGACCATTATTGTGTCAATTTATGATTTTCATCACATTTTAATATAGAATCAATGACTGTTAAATTCAATAATAAAAAACAAGTGTCGCCATGGGGTTTATTTTTATCATTTCTTTTCATGGTTTCTTTGGGCTTGCTGGGGAGTTATTATATCTTTTTAGAAACCCGAATTCAAACTATTGAAGTAGGTTTGTGGCTGTTTTTTTTGGCATGTTCAATCCTCTTTTATTTTGGAGGGTTTTACTATGTGGATATGGATTTATCCTTGCAAAAAGTAGACGTGAAGTATTATAGGCTTTTTCCATTCGGCAGGCAGTACAAGCGCATATTGCTGCCGGTTGATAAAATTAAGTCGATAAAAGTAGGAAAGGGACTTGGGCTTATTGGAAGACGATTTATTTTAAGCGGAGTTGTAAAAGGGAAGTTGGCTTTATATCCCTCGGTGGGTTTGGCAGCTTGTTCCTCGAAGCAAGTGAAAGAAATTAATGCTTTCATCACAGAGTTTAATCGCAATAAATAATTTATGCTTAAGCAAATATTACTTTTTGTTTTTCTGGCAACTGGCATATTAGTAAAAGCTCAATATAAGAATGGCGACTGGTATGTGAGCCCAAAAATATCTTTTGCTGATTTTAGTGATCGTAATGATTGGGCTGGATATAGTATTTCAAAGGTGCCACCAATTTCCATTACTGTTGAACATGGCTTAAATGACTTTTTTAGCACAGGGCTAATTGTGGGATTTAGCAATGATAAGTATACCAACGATACTTTAAAAACAAATGTGCATCGCTATACGAATCTGGCAATTGGTGGCTTGGCAACAATTCATTTTGCCGGATGGATTGAAAAGTGGAGTAATTATTCAGTGTTTTTAGGAGACTGGGATTTTTATTTGACGGGTGGTTTAATGATGGAATGGGAGAATAGGGATGAAACTGATGTGTGGAATGAAAGCAAGCAGGTCTTTGAGGACTTAGAGTATAGTGAATTTAACTTTAAGGTGCGACCTGCCATAGGAGTACGTTACTATGTTACCGATAATTTTTGTATGTTATTAGAAGTTGGTAAGGCCAATTTGGGATTAGTAACAACTGGTGTTTCTTGGCGTTTATAGGTTATTTTCTTAGTGTTAGTCTTTAGTTATTGAGTAAAATCCATTGAATGTTAAGATTGCTCATATAATAATTGTTGGTTTAAAATATTATTTCTACTTTAATCGCTGATATTCAAAATCATCGAGCCTAAACTTGAGCGAGTCTTTAAAATATCAAATAGCTTTAAGTCTGATTAAGGGGATTGGCCCTAAATTGGCTCGTAACTTAGTCGCTTATGTTGGAAGCGAAGAAGACGTATTTAAACAGAATATTAATACTCTGTCTAAAATTCCTGGAATTGGACCGGTGGTTGCACAATCCATAAAAAGTTCAGATGTGCTCGAAAGAGCTGAAGAGGAAATTGAATTTATCACAAAGCATGAAATTCAAGCTACCTTTTATAACTCAACGAAATATCCAAGTCGATTAAGCTATTGCGACGATGCTCCATTGCTTATTTATACTAAAGGTGAATATAATTTGGATAGCACAAAAGTACTAGGTATTGTTGGTACACGACAAGCCACGGAAGATGGTAAGTTGAATTGTGAGTCACTAGTTTCTGATCTAGCTATACGCTATCCAGATCTTGTCATTATTAGTGGTTTGGCCTATGGAATTGATGTTTGTGCACATCGGGCAGCTCTAAAAAATAACCTATCCACTTATGGCGTATTGGCACATGGTTTAGACCGAATTTATCCAAATCTAAATCGAAATACGGCCAAGCAAATGTTAGAACAAGGTGGTCTGATTACAGAGTTTGTTTCTCAAACAAATCCGGATAAGCCTAATTTTGTTAAGCGAAATCGAATTGTAGCAGGTTTGGTCGATGCCTTGGTTGTTGTGGAATCAGGAATTAAAGGGGGTGCTGTTATAACGGCTCGTATTGCCAATACCTATAATCGCGATGTATTAGCTTTTCCCGGAAGTTCAAAGGAAGAATTATCCAAAGGATGTAATTATTTGATTAAGCGAAATATTGCAGCATTAATTGAAAATGCTGAAGATTTGGAGTACGCTTTAGGATGGGAAAGTACAAATAAAGTGGAAGGTATTCAGAAAAGGATGTTTACAGAATTTAAGACTAAAGAGGAAGAGCGATTATATAAATTATTATTTGAACATAAAGAACTCACAGCGAACGAGCTGTGTTTAAAAAGCCAATTACCCGTAAGCAAAGTGAGTGCTACAATGTTATCATTGGAATTTGCAGGCCTTATTAAATGTTTGCCTGGAAATGCCTTTCGTATATTGTAATGGTTACAAGCTTTAGGGCTGTTTTTTGTAAGATTTTGTTAAAAAAACAGCCTTTGGGGCTAACAATTTTTGTTAGATTTGCGTAGAACGGCTTAAGAAAAAATTCGAAAGAGCTAGTTTTAAAAAATTAAGGACCAAATATGGGCATATATACCCAAGCGTTAATCAAAAATAGATTAAGTGGAAAGATTGCATCTATGATGTTAATCTTATTGTTGTTTGTAGGTGTTAGTCATAAAATAGATGCAGCCAATATTAATATGACTGCTAATGTATGTGCTAATCCTGGCGGATCAGTGCTTACCAATGACATATTATCAGTATCAACAGATGTAAATGGGATAAGTATTCCTGCGGCTGATTTAACTCCTACATCTGCATGGAATGGACTTCCGGCTCCACTTGTCTCGAACGGAGATGATCAAATCACAGGATCAATTTCTGGGTATGTGTCTGGTTCAACGTATACCATGGTATGGGATGCGACTGGTGGAAGTGGAGATCGATATTTCATTGATGTTAAGTTCGTTGATTGTAGTGTTACTCAGGCTGTAGAGGTTTGTCAGGAAGGTGTTATCCGGCTTGCAAGCTTTCTAACAGACCCTACATACATGGGCGGTAATGCAGCCCCTCCTGGGCACTTAAAAAAGGGTTATTGGTCAAATACTGCAGGATTAACACTTTCGAATATAAATGATCCTAATGCGATTATTAGTGATTTTGCTCTTGTAGCTGGTACAACTTACGTATTAACTTGGTATCATGGTGTTGGACAGACTTATGACATTACTTTAATAGTAACTAACAACGTTTCGCCTGAATACGAATTGTTAAATGAAGATGGCACAACGGATAATGTGCTTTATTGTACAAAACCAAATAATTACACCTTCAACGTTGAACCAACTGCACTTAATCCGGGCGCAATAGTATCAACTGTTGATTATGTTATTTATCATGATAATGGAACAAGTGATAGCTTTGATGATGTTGGAGATCCAAAAAGCTTTAGTCTCAATAACAGTATAAACTATGCTGATTTAGATGTTTTTCAAGCTTTGGTTAGTGATGGCACTTGTTTGGATATAACAACAAACACTATACAACTTGGTCAGCTAGCAAGCGTAATTATTCAAATTCAAGGTGGAAAATCTGCATGTGACCCCAATGTTTTTGATGGAACTCATGTTTTGGAGGTGTTGCCATACGATCCAATTAATTTTGATTATCAATGGCGTATTAATGGGGTCAACATACCTGGAGAAACTAATTCAACTCATACCCTCCTTCCAGCCAATGGTGCAGGTAATTATTCAGTTGTGGTGACAGATAAGGCAAATAATTGCGGTCCTTTCTTTTCAAGCCCTGTTATAATTAGTAATATACCTTTACCTTCTATAAATATAAATGATTCGCCGTTAGGGTCGGGAAGATTTGAAATTTGTAACGGAACTATTAGTGCGAATTTAACAACAACAGTTAGTGGTGGATTTCCTGTAGGAGTGATACCTAATTATGTATGGTATCAGAATAGTCAGTTTGTTACAGGTAGTGCCAATAATTATAATCTTGATGCTGATGTTAATTCATTGGGGTATAATGCCTATGGTGATTATGTAGTAGAGGTTAATGATGCCAATAATCCTGAATGTCGGAGTGTTTCAACTCCTGTTTCTGTCATAGTTACTGATATTAGCAGTCTTAGTTTCGTTGCCATTAATGGACCATCATTCTGTGATAATGCCACAGCGGCCGATCGAACGCCTCAGGTTCGGATTGATGTTGTTGGAGGAAGCAGCCCGTATACGGTTGTAATTAGTGCAAATGGGACCAATTTACCTGCTCGTTCGATCACTAGTGGCGTACCATTTAACCTTAGTGCCATATCTGCAAATACATCATACAGTGTTACAAGCATAAGCGATATTAATGGTTGCGTCTACACCGGTGGAATTGTTGCCGGACCTAGTTATACTGTTTTACCGGCTCCTACAGTACAATCGGTGACCGGTAGTGACCTATGTAAGGCTCCTGCCGATGTAACCACCACAACTATTGGATTATCCAATAGTGAAAGTGGTGTGACTTATGTGTTGGTTCATGATGATGGTAGCACAGTAACAGAAGGAGAAAATATTATTAGTGGAGGAGGCGCTTTTAATTTTGCGCCAGTTGGTGCTTATGGGACCTATACCGTATTAGCACGTTTTGGCGACTGTGCGGATGTTGTAATGAATGGGAATGTGTATATCGGAACTTTGCCTGTTGCTCATAATATGACTCGTATTACGGGTGCAGGCTGCTCAAATGTAACGCATGTCTTTGGTTTAGATGCTTCAGAAGATGGCGTAACCTATACTTTATTTTTTAATGGCTTGCCTCACCCAACTGTTGCCCCTGTTAATGGGAATGTAGCGGGTACAGCTATTTCTTTTACCGGGGTTACAGCTCCTGGTTCTTACCGAGTTATGGCCAATAAAAATGGTTGCGAACAATATATGACTGGAACATTCAATATCGTTCAGGCACCTATTGTTACAGGAATAAATATTGTTGGTACTGATGGTTGTAGTAATGAATTAAAGAATATTGGAATATCGATTAACGAGGCAGGTGTTACCTATGATTTAATTAGAGATGGTAATGTGGCTGTTCCGGTTGCATCAATTCTAGGAGATGGTACTGCCGGAATTAAATATTTTTATGGCGCCAATACTACTTTTCTGGAAGGTATTTATACAGTAAGAGTTACTGCTTTAAATGGTTGTGAAGACTGGTTGGCTGGATCTATTACAATTCATAAGGAGCCGGATGATTTGGCATTTACCACTACCGGACAGGTATGTGGAACAGGAAATGTAATAATACCCGTTGGCGAAGCAGGGGTAAGATATACCCTATATGAAGGGTCGCCTGCTGTATCAACAGGCTTGTTCTTTACAGGAAATGGTACAAATCAAATTGCTTTTAATAATTTGGGACCTGGTTATTACACTGTTTATGCTGAGGTTGGCACTTGTAGTAAGTTTTTAAGCGATTTTCTAGAGGTTGAAACTCAACCCCTAATGCAAATAGTTAATGTACCTGATGATAATTACTGTTCGAATGAAACAGGTATTGATATTATTGTTAATGCCTCTCAGATAAATTTTGATTACGAGTTGTACAATCTAGGTACTTCAACAGTAGATCAAACTATTACAGCGACCAATATTACTGGTGTTACTTTCAGTAATGTTACTGCAGGTAATTATGAAGTAAGGGTGGTCAATAGCTCATGTACCTTAATGCTGCGCACCAATATTTTAATTGTTGAATATGCAGTAACCAATCCTAATGCTAATATACCTACCAGTTTCTGTTCTGATCAGGGTGTACAAACCATATCAGGCTCACCTGCTGTTGTGTCAGGATCTAGTACAGGATTATACACTATTATAGGTGGTGCAGGATTTGATCCAGGACATACCACTGATCCTAATGCTGGTTCAATAACTTTCGATCCGGCCAATTGTGCGTTTAGTAATGTTTATACCATTCGTTATGAATATACTGATGGAAATGGCTGTATCGCTGAGGATATTCAAACAACTATAGTATATGATTTAGCTAATGGAGCTATCACAATAAGTAGTACGGTTCCAGCTAATCCTTGTCAGACCGACAATACAGATTATGCTTTACAAGGGCTTTTAAATGGAAGTCCAATAGATGGTACTTTTAGCAGTGCCGCAGCAGGATTAAAAAATATAGATCCGGTTACTGGCACAGCAGATTTTAATCCTTTTGAAGCCGGTAATGGTGTTCATACCATCGATTTCGATTATGTAGATCCGGCTAGTGGTTGTACGGGGAATGCCAGTATCACTATTACAATTGGTACGCCTTTGAACATGGTAGGTTTTACTACCAATTATTGTAGTGCCGATAATACTTATAAAACATTAGATGCTAATCCAGGAGGCGGAACATTTGCTATTATAAACCCTGCCGGAACCACAATTGAATCAGGTATTCCAAATGGAAACAACGATAAGTTGAATCCTAAAACGTACTTTGATGCCTATGGTGATGGTACCTATCAATTGGTTTACACTTATAATAATGCCGGTTGTATCAATACCTTGACAACGGACTTTGAAATAGTTGAATCGATTGATGCCAACTTTACTTTCCCATTTAGTGGAGGAGTTGAACAAACCACTTTCTGTGTTAATGATGCTAATGCGACCTTAACACCAATTGGAAACGTGACACCTGCTAATGTAACAAGCTTTTTTAGTGGCAATGGTATTGCTGGTAATATGTTTTTACCAGGCGATCCTAATGTTGATTATTCGCCAACCGCAAATCCTATTACTCATCAGGTAACCAATACTGTAGGAGGATTTACTTGTACTACAACAGCTACACGAAATGCATTTGTTGCTCAGGTTGACATAGCCTTTAGTGGATTAAATACTATCTACTGTGAAAACGATGGAGTAAGTGTTATAGGTTTGAATGGAGCCGATGCTGCTCTTGGAACTGCAACTTTCTCTTCAACAAATAACAGTAACCCTTCACTATTTATATCTGATAATGGAGATAACACTGCAGACCTGGATCCTTCTGTAGGACCTGGTGTGTATGAAGTAAAGGTTGAATTTGAAAAAGCTGGAGATTTATGTGAGCGAACTTTAATTCAAACTGTAACTGTCGAAGCCATTACACCTGTTAACTTTTCTGGATTTAATGATGGTGATAATGTATGTAGCTCATCTGCCATTTTAAATTTATCTGCAAGTCCAGCAGTTGGTACAGGTGCCGGAAACTATATTTTATTGGGTGGTGGTCCTGGTTTAGATAATGGTACTGCCGATAATGGCCTGGCCACTTTGGATCCTTCATTGATGAGTCCTGGTACTTTCACGGTTCGTTACAATTATATAAATGCAGCAGGATGTGCCACATTCATTGAAAAAGATATTATAATTTCAGATGCTCCGGCAACTACTCACATGGTTACTGGTGGTGGAGCATATTGCGATGATACTCCTCCGGCCACTAAGGGGGTAACAATTGGTTTAGGTTCAGCCACTGTTGGAGTACAATATGAATTGTTACTCAATAATAGTTCAACAAGTCCAGCTGCAACTTATACTCCAACTTCAAGTGGAGCATTTAATTTTACTGTTGACAATACCACTATTGGTGCTGATAGATTATTTACTGCTACAGGTACTTATACGGTACGAGCAGTATTAGTTGGATGTTCAGCTATAATGACTGGCGATGTTTCTGTTGAACAGTATGAATTAACGCTGACGACCTCAAATGTAACACCAGTTTCATGTAAGGACGGAAATGATGGTTCTCTTACATTAGTAGGAGGCGGTGGAAGTGGAAGCTACCAATACAGAATGGAAGTGCCGGTTGTTGGTGCATGGACAGCCACGCCAACATTTAATGGTCTGGAAGATGGTAGCTATGAATTCTCCATCCGCGACCTTTCAACTGCTGCTTGTGAAAAATTAAACTTACTAACAGTTAATATTACCGAACCGGCAGATGCCTTGACGCTTACCGAAGATGCAAGTAAAAGAATTAATGTTGGATGTGTACCATGTACTAGTCCGGGTACTTGCGAAGGAAGTGCAACTTTGGTTATTACAGGAGGAACACCTTTTACTGATTTAGTGACTTACCCTAGTGGATACGATATTACATGGCCGGCATCTGCCAATAATCAAAAAACTATAACAGCAACACAATTGGATGTTGGGACTTATGGTGTTCAAGTAGAAGATGCCAATGGTTGTATTGAACTAATCAATATTACCATTTCAGCTGATGTGTCATTAAGCGTAGTTGAATATGATCCTGCGACTGAACATGATGATAATGTTTGCTTTGGTGGAACAGATGGTGCCTTTATGGTTCAAGCTAGTGGTGGCTCTGGTCAGTATTTATTTAGTATTGATGGAACAAATTATTACCCTAGTAATCATGCAACTGATCCAAGTCTGCATACATTTAGCAATTTAGCTGCTGCAAGTTATACAGTTTATGTTCAGGACCTGGTAAATAATCGTTGTAATTATACAATTGGAACCAATATTGTAATAACTGAACCAGCTGCCGGATTAAGTTTAACTGAGATTGCTAACAATCCGGTGAGTTGTTACGGAGGTTCAGATGGTTCATTTACTGTTCAGGCAGCAGGTGGCAATGGATTCTATGAGTTTTCAAATGTGAATCCGGCTATTGCAGTACCAGCTGATTGGATTGATAATGGAACCAACGAATTTACAGTCAATGCTCTACCTTTCGGTAATCATTCTGTTTGGGTTCGTGATAGAGATAATCCAACATGTCCGCGAAATACCTTAGTAGTTAATGTAAATCAGGCACTTCAGTTAAGTGTGACTGCTCCGGTAGTGCAAAATGTAACATGTCATTCGGGCTTAGATGGACAGATTGAACTTCTGGGAGCAGGAGGAAGCGGTAATTATGTTTACTCTATTGATGGTGGAACCAATTGGCAAGCAAGCAATATTTTCGCATCATTACCAAGTGGAAGCTATCAATTCAGTATTGCAGAAAGTTCAGATCCTTTAGTATGTAATCGATTAAATATATTAAGTATCACACTTACGCAACCTGCCGACTTTACAATTACTGAAGTTGTTGCAAGTCATAAAGATGTGAGTTGTAATGGAGGAATGGATGGTGAGTTTGAAGTGGTGGCTTCAGGCGGAGTTGGACTGAAGGAGTATCGTTTAAATGATGGAACAAATTATATTACTGTTTGGGATACCAATCCGGTATTTTCAAATCTGGTAGTTGGAACCTATGAGGTGTCAGTAAGAGACCGAGTTAGTCTGGCTCCACTTCAATGGTGCGAGAAAGACAGAATACTTTCGGTGACCATTAGTGAACCGGCTGCTGCTTTGAGTATTTCGGCAGAAGCTGTAACTGATGCACAATGTTTTGGAGATGCTACAGGTTCTGTTAATATAACAGTGGCCGGAGGAACAGCTCCGTATACTTACCAATGGACGCACGTAGCAACAAATACACCTGTATCATTGGCTAATGGAGGTCAGTCGACCAATCCTATTAATTTATTGGCAGGTGAATATCGCGTTGATATAATGGATGCCAATACCATTTGTACATTAAGTAAGGTGTATACGGTTGGCGAAGAAAGTAGAGTAAATCTAGTATTAGGAGGTACAACGAATCCTGATTGTTATGCGGCAGCCAATGGATCTATTACAGTAAATGCTAGTGGTGGTGCAGGAACATATGAGTATCAGGTGAATGGTAGTGGTTGGGTTGGCGGGCCTACGGGAACCCATACATTCAGTGCATTAGGTGCAGGTACCTATACCATTCAGGTGCGCGATGCTGCGGTAGCCACTTGTGTATCGCCGGATGTTGTTAATGTAAATCTCACTCAACCAAATGAACTCGATTTATTTGTATCAGCCAAAACAGATATTAGCTGTAATGGAGCTGGTGATGGTTCAATTACCATCGGAGGAATTGGTCGTGCATTGGTAACTGACTATGACTATTATTGTCAGGAGTTTGGTGCTTGGCAAGCATCGCCAATATTCCCAATTAGTGTTGCCGGTAATTATCACTTTAAGGTAAGAGACCGATTAAATCCAACATGTGAGTCTGCATTGTCGGCTGCTGTTAATATCCTAGAGCCAGGTGACTTTACAACTACAGTTACAGTTGGTCATGTGTCATGTGCAACAGGTTTTGATGGTCAATTGATATTTAATACCTTACCGGCAACCGGAACTTATGAGTATTCATTAGACGGTGGAACGGTATGGCAAAGTTCACCTATATCCGGGTTAACAGCAGGTACATACTCTGTGTTGGTTAAAGATTTAAGCACAACATGCGAAAAAGCCATACCAGATCAGGTTATTACTGAACCTTTAACAGCTTTATCAATTGATAATAATATAATTACAGAACCGGATTGTAATGGCGATTTAAGCGGAGCGGTTGAGGTTGTAGTAAGTGGAGGAACAGGACCTTATACTTATCAATGGCGCAACATGTCTACTGGTGTTGATGTACCACCTGCAAATAATGGTGACCAGGCCAAGGCAATTAATCTGCCAGCAGGTGATTATCAGGTGACGATTACAGATGCTGAATTATGTACTTTAGTATCTCCAGCATACACCATTATTGAACCAGCAATTCTTAATGCAACTTATAATGTTGATCATATATCTGTTGTAGGTTTAACGGATGGTAGAATTGTGGTGGATAATCCTGCAACAGGTGGAACTGCTCCTTATACCATTACCTGGGCCGATGGAGCTGCCTTTGATGGATTATGGACCAGAGACAATTTATCTGCAGGTACTTATACCTTTACCGTTGAGGATAGTAATGGATGTACTTTCGTTCAGGCTGTTAATGTATTAGCTAATTTAGCTTTAGATGTAAGTGTTGTACCCAATACTATAAACTGTTACGCTGCACAAACCGGAATAATAGCTGTTAATATTAATGGAGGAACAGGACCATATAATATTGCCTGGTCAGGTACGCTATATGATGGTAGTACCGATTCAGATACAGATACCAATATTGCTCCTAACTATGAAATTAAGCCATTATATGCTGGTACTTATTCTGTTACAGTAACGGATGCTAATAGTGTTTCACAAACCATTACCAATGTTATTATTACTCAGCCTGATGAGCTTGTGATAACTAATCTGATTGAGCAAGACATAAGTTGCTTTGGTGCCAATGATGGACGAATTCAGGTAGCAGTATCTCATGGAGCAAATGCTACAGGTGCTTACAGTATGAGTTGGACAGGCCCTGGAGGCTATGCTGTTGCAGGAACAGTCGCTTCTGAAAGTGATCAGACCGGATTAACTATGGCTGGAGATTATGAGGTGATAGTTAATTACAATGGTACGTGTTCAGTATCTGAAACATATACTATTGATGAACCAACGGAGATTGTTGTGCTTTACAATGAGTCGCATATTTCTGCGGCTGGCGCCAATGATGGACAAATAGTGGTAACTAATCCGCCAACCGGTGGAGTACCTCCTTACACAATAAGCTGGGCCGATGGAGCAGGTGCCTTTGATGGTCAGTGGACTAGAACACTATTAGCTCCAGGTAATTATGATTTTACTGTTACAGATGATGCCGGATCAGGATGTTCTGTTACACATACGGCTACTATCCTTGATATAGATGCTCTGGATTATTCCTATACTGTTACTGATGTTAACTGTTATTCAGAAAATACGGGAATTATTGCATTGGTGTTAACTGGCGGAACAGCTCAGTTTGATTTAGAATGGAATGCCATATTATATGATGGAACAACAGATAGTGATAATGTTAATAATATTACTACCAATTATGAAATAAAAGATCTGAAGGCTGGTGATTATACTGTAAAAATTACTGATGCTAATAATGCAGAAATATCATATACGATAACTGTTGGTCAGCCAGATGAATTAGTGATTAATACTGTAATACAAGATGATATTTCTTGTGCTGGTGCCAATGATGGTCATATTCAGGTAAGTGTGAGTCAAGGTATAACTGATGTAAGTGCTTATACTATGACATGGACAGGTCCTGGAGGATTCTCTGCATCAGGACCAGTGGCAACAGCCAGTGACCAAGCTAATTTGGTGTTACCGGGTGACTATACTGTTACAGTTAATTATAATTCAACCTGTAATGTGTCATCACTTATAACGATTGATGAGCCTACTCCAATTGTTGTAAATGAATTGGAAATTAAACACATCTCGGTTGCAGGTGCTACAGATGGACGAATTGTTATAGAAAACCCACCTACGGGCGGCGAGTCTCCGTATGCCATTACATGGGCAGATGGTGCTGCTTATGATGATCTTTGGACACGTGATAATTTAGCTGCCGGTAATTATACATATACTGTTACCGATAATTTAAACTGTACGGTTTCCAATACCATTATAATTGAAGACCTTGATGCATTGGATTTCACCTTAAGTGCAAATACAATTAATTGTTATGGAGCTAAAACTGGAATAATTGCCTTAACTATTTCTGGAGGTGTATCACCATTTGATATTGAATATGATGGTACACTATATGATGGTAGTACGGATAGTGGTTCGGATACTGGTATCACAACTAATTATGAGATAAAACCTCTGTTTGCAGGTGATTATACCATTAAGATTATTGACGATACCGGTGCTGAACTAACAAAAACCATTACTGTTGCTCAAGCTGTGGAAGTGGTAATCACACCGGGAGTTAATTCCCCTATAACTTGCTTTGGTGATGGCGATGGAAGTTTACAGGTTAATGTTACACAGGGTGTAACAGATGTAAGTGCTTATCCAATATACTGGTCTGGTCCTGGTGGTTATTCCTTAAATGGAACTGTTGGAGCTAATTCTACTATTAGTAATCTACTACTTGAAGGTACTTATACAGCAACAGTTACTTACAATGGTACTTGTACGGTATCAGAAAACCTTGTGTTGGACGAACCTGATGAGTTATCAGTAAGCCTGGTTGCAGCTCAAACCAACGATGTTAGCTGTAATGGAGGTATCGATGGTCAGATTGGGGTAAGCGTAAGTGGTGGCTTTGGATTCAGCTATCAATGGGCTAAATGGAATGGAGCCGCTTTTGCTGATATTGCTGGCGAAACCAACCCAATTATCACAGGACGCGATGCCGGCCGATACAGAGTGACCGCAACTTTATTAAGTACAGGTTGTCCTGCTGAGTTAGAATATGAAATTACTGAACCATCTGCTTTAAGTCTTGTGGTTACACCTATTGATATTAGCACTTGTAATGGTGATGATAGTGGCCAGTTATCATTGGTTATTGATGGTGGAGTTCCGCCATATCGATATAACTACGGAACTGGAGATATCCCAGTACCTCTTGGTCAAACCAATGTGCTTATTGAAGATTTATTTGCAGGTTTATATGATATTTTAATTACAGATTACAATAATTGTACGATTTCATCTGTAAATAATGAGATAAAAGAGCCAACTACTCTTGATGTAATAATTGTGAGTGAAAGCATAAGTTGTGAAGCTGGTGGTGCACTTTGGCCTGATGGTGAATTGGTAATTGATATTCAAGGTGGTCGTGTAATAGCGGGAACTCAGAGTTATTTAATGAGTTTACAGCCAGCAAGTGGAGCCGCTATTGTACGTACAGTAAGCAATGTGCCGGCTGCAATTCATACGGAAACTTTTGGAGGTTTATTGCCTGATACATATACATTAAACATCTATGATCAAAATTCACAGTCTGTTGATAAGTGTATATTTACATATGGCTTTACCCTTGAACTGATTGATATTAATGGTACTCCTGAAAATGCAACTTGTGAGGGTGTAGCCGATGGTAAAATTACCGGAGTAACTATTGATGGTACTTCTGGCACTTATACTTTCACCTGGACCACTACAGATGGAGGTACAGGATTTGATCCGAGTACTTTGGATCAGGATGGATTATCTGTTGGGACCTATCGTTTAACGGTTACGGATACCAATCGTGGTTGTTCTGTTGATAAGGATTTTGTTATTGGCTATGACAATGAAATTATAGTTGATGGTACCGTATATGACGTTGAATGTTATGGTGATGCCTCAGGAGCAATTACTCTTAATATGAGTGGTGTCAGCGGATCAGAAACTTATCTATGGACAGGTCCGGGTATAACACCTGCGAATCAAAATGATAAAGATCTTACTGCACTTGTTGCCGGAGATTATACCGTTCAGGTTACAGATGGTATTAATAGCCAAACTTGTGGTGCCATTAAATCATTTACTGTTCGTCAATCAACTGAAGCACTAGACTTCAAATTAAGATATTTGATAAAAGGCTGTACGCCTTATGTAAGAACCATTGAGATATATGATCTTGTAGGAGGAACAGGTAATACGGATCCTGCCAGTGGTGACTTTAAATATAATGTGTCTGGCCCAGGACCTGTTGTTCAGGATCCTGCCGATTATAAACGATTTGATATAACTGTAGGAGGAACATATACTGTCACAGTAACGGATAAGAACGATTGTAACATTAGCTATGATATTAGCATACCAATTGAAATGGGTGTTTCTCCGGTAATTACTGATGTGAAATGTAACGGAGGAAATACAGGAGCAATAGCCATTAATCTTGTTGGGGGAAGTGGATCATTTACATATGATTGGACTAAAACAGGGGATGCTACCTTTACTGCCAATACGCCTAATATTAGCGCCTTAACTGCAGGCGAATATGTTTTGGTAGTAACAGATAATATTGAGTCGGACGGTACAGCATGTGCACGTACCTATACACTAACTGTAAATGAGCCTCAGCCTATTGTTATCAGTGTTGATGATAAGGGTGATGTAACTTGTAATGGAGATGCAGATGGTTATGTCAACCTTGATATTCAGGGTGGAGTAGCACCATATACTTATAACTGGAATCCTGCTGGTGGAGGTATAATCCAAGGCCAAAGAAATCAAACTGGTTTAATTGGTGGAACCTATACTGTTATTATCACAGACGATAATTTATGTACTGCATCAACAAATGTTATAATTGATGAACCGGATGTTGTTTCAGGTAGCATTGTGATTACAGATACCGAATGTGATGGAACAAATGGTGCATTAACTTTAACGCCTACAGGAGGATCCGGTGCATATACCTATAGCTGGAGTACCAGTGATGGAGATGCAACTGCAATAATTCCGGGAGCTAAGGATCAAACAGGTTTAACAGGTGGGACTTATACGGTTGTTATTACCGATGCTGATCCTGCACGCTCGGGCTGTCAGTATACTTTATCTACCACATTAACTAAGGCTATTGATATTGAAAATGTAGTTCTTGATGATGTAAGTTGTGCAGGTAATAATGATGGAAGCATAAGCTTTGATGTTCTTGGTGGAGATAGTAACTATACCTATAGCTGGACAACAACCGATGGTAATCCGGCTTATTTATCGCCTGGTGTTCGTGATCAGAGTGGTTTAACAGCAGGTACCTATACGGTTGTAATAAGTGATGGCCGTACAGCAGGTGGAGTAGATTGTGAAATTAGCAGAAGCTTTACCATTGAAGAATCAACCGGACTCGTTGTAAATGTTAACATAACGCATGTGAAGTGTAATGGGGCATCAACCGGAGCCATAAAAGCATTGGTTACAGGCGGAAGTGGTAATTACGCTTTTGATTGGAATGGAGGAGCCTTTACTACAGATGATATTAGTAATGTACCTGCAGGTAATTATACCTTAGTGGTTACAGATACTGATTTGCTTTGTACTTATACGAATACTTATACCATAACTCAACCTGTAGCACCAATTAATATTAATGTGAATTCTGTGACTGATATCCTTTGTAGGAATGAAGCAACTGGTGAAATAGACGTGACAATAAGCGGAGGAACTGCGCCATATACCTATTTCTGGACAGGACCAAGTGCTGCATCAGGTGCAAACCCAACAGGACTATTGGCTGGAACATATAATTTAGCAATTACCGATGACAATGGCTGTGTTGAAAATTCAGGAGCCATTATAATAATAGAACCTGCAACAAGTGTTGAAGTTTCTAATCCTGTAGTTGTAGATGCTATTACACCTGGAGGAACTGAAGGATCGATTACGGTAACCGTTAATGGAGGTTCTTCACCTTATACATTTGAGTGGTATGAACAAGGAGATTTGAGCACCGTTGTTAGTACAGCAAATCCTGCAACAGGACTAGGGTCTGGCACCTATGATGTGGTGGCTACAGATCAAAACGGATGTAGTTATCGTTTATCAGGAATAAAAGTGACTGAGCCTGGCGAAGCTTTAGGTTTTGTTAAAACTGTTCATCATGTAAGTCCTTGTAATGGATTAGATAATGGTGAATTAATTATTGAGCCTTTTGGTGGCTTTAAAATTGACGGTATTGATTACCGTATTCAAATCACTGGTCCTGGAACAAATGAGGATGAGCGAAATACGATTATGGCGCTTAGTGGCCTGGCCCCTGGAACATATCGTGTTACGGTTAGTGATGCCAGCTCACCAGATGTTACAGAAGACATCGTAATTACAGAGTATAGCCCATTAAATATATCCACTACAAAAGTTACTGATGTAACATGTTATGGTACTTCTACAGGAGAAATTAGTGTTACTGTAAATGGTGGACGTAATGATGCTTCAGGCTTCTATTTAGTGGAGATAAGAAGTGCTGAAGGGTATTTCGATAGTAAAGCGGATGTACTTGAAAACACCGCCTTTAGCTTTACGAATTTACCATTTGGAAATTATACCATTACAGTATTTGACCACGCTGGCTCCTTCGATTCAAAATCACCTGATAGAGGAAATTGCGAGGCCAGTGACGTAAAACTGATTACTGAACCACAAGCGGAAGTAGCAATTAGTTCACAAGATGGTAGTAGTGATATATGTAATGGAGAAAGCTTTGATTTAGCTTTAACCACAACAAACTGGGATTTTGTTGCTGATGGTAATTTATTGGTTACAGTATATGATGGCTTTACTTACGATGATATAGTGGTGACTCAAAGTCCTGAGCTAATTACTGTATCACCGAGTTCATCGCGTACATATGAAATAACCAAGGTAGCCGATCCGATAACTTCAAGCTGTCTTAAAGGATTTGGAAACGGATCAGTACAATTGTTAGTTAATGAGCTTGCAACAGCAACGATAACTGGTCCTTCTGAAGTCTGTGAAGATGGAGAAGTTCAATTAAGTGTAGCCTTAACAGGCAAAGCACCATGGACCATTATCTGGGTAGATGATAATAATGGTACAACTAACACAATACCTGGTATTGCTTCAAGTCCGTATACATTTACTGATAGCCCTGCAGCTGATGCAAGTTATCGTATAGCTAATGTAACAGATGGCAATACATGTAATAATGCAGGAGTAGGAGTGGTTAATGTAGTTATCAATCCTAAACCTTCAGTTACTTTAACCGGTAGTCAGGATATTTGTGTTGGATCTTCAGCAACACTAGTTATAGATTTATCTACAGGTGTAACGCCTTATACAATCACCTACGAAGAGAATGGAATTGAGAAATCAATGGGTGTAACACCAAGTAGCGGAACGACTTATGATTGGCTTGTTACTCCTATTATTACAAGTACTTATGTAATAACAAATGTGGTAGATGCCAAAGGCTGTGTAATGGATATTACTGGTACAATTTCAGCTACTGTAACGGTTAATCAGTTACCTGGTGATATGGGTACTATAAGTACTGCCGAAACAGAAGGTGTTTGTCAAACAGCTACCGGAGTTATTTATTCAGTTGATCCGGTAAGTGATGCTGGTGGAGGTTATATCTGGACGGCTCCATTAAACAGCACTATAGTGTCTGGTAATGGATCTACTTCAGTAGTTATGAATTTTGATGTCAACTTTACCGGAGGATACCTTCGCGTATATGCAACAAATAGTTGTGGTGATGGCACTGAAAGTGAAATATGGATTGCAGCTAAGTTGTTGCCAGATGCAGCGGGTGTTATAAGTGGCCCAACTGAATTCTGTCAGGGTACCTCTGGTATAGTATTTAGTTTGGCACCAGTTGCCAACGCAAGCAAATACCGTTGGAGTTTACCAACCGGATTTAATATTGTTGGTGCTGATACTACAGCTAGTATTACTGTTGATTTAGATCCAATGTTAGATGTGATCACAGGTGATATTACAGTAACACCATATAATGATTGTGGTGACGGCTTGGTGTCACCGCCATTAACTGTTAACGTTTATCCATTGCCAACTGCTGATGCAGGTGTTGATGAAAATATTTGCAGTAATACATATACCTTAAATGCGACTGATCCGGCAAGTATCGATCCTAATTGGTCAGGTAAGTGGGAAGTGATTTCAGGGTATGCTGTTATTTCGAATGTAAATGCGTTCAATAGTAATGTTAGTAATATGAGCCGCGGTGATGTTACTTTCCGTTGGACGGTGACCAATAATAGCACCGGAGCGCTTAGCGATTGCTCGGTTTACGATGAAGTAACTATTAGAAATAATACACTTTCAGTAGACGCTAATGCCGCAAATAATAATGTGTGTAATGGAACAACTACACTTGTAGGTACTGAAATATCAACAACTAATACCGGCGGACTTTGGGAAGCAGTGTTCCCTGTTGGTTCAACAGCCGTATTTTCAAGTACGACTACTGCCAATACCACTGTATCGAACATGATGCCGGACAGAAATGTATTCCGCTGGACTTTGACGCAGAATGGATGTGATAGTTTTGGTGAGGTGGAAATATTTAATAATGAGCCATCCGATCCGATTATACAAAACGGATCATCTGTTGCTGTTTGTGATACTGAAATTACATTAATAGCTACTGCTCCAAGTGAAGGAAATGGAACATGGACATTGATTAGTGGAGCTGGTGTTATTGCTACTCCAACTAGTGCTACCACTTTGGTTACAGGTTTGGATTATGGGAATAATACATTTAGGTTTACAATTGATAAGAATGGCTGTGGAAAATATGCTGAAATAGTTGTTCGAAACAATACTCTACAAGTTGATGCTGGTGCTGATGAAACGGTATGTAATGGTGAGCTGCAATTAAATGCTACAGTTCCACCTACGGGAGTTAGTGGAAGATGGATTGTAGCGGAAGGAGCCGGTAGCTTTAATGACGGATTTTCACCAACTGCAATTGTAACAGGTTTGGCTCAAGGAACTAATCGTTTAGTGTGGGAATTGACGCAAGATGGTTGTGTAAGTAGTGATGAAATAATCATTACTAATAACCAACCAACAGAAGCAACTGTGGGAAGTAATAGAGTAATATGTGCCGATGAAGTACAGTTAAGTGGTAATGCCCCTTCAGTAGGACAAGGCTACTGGTCTATTGTTTCTGGTTCAGGGCAGTTTGAAGATGATACGGACCCAATAACAATGGTGCGTCAATTGGGATCAGGAATTAATATTTTCCGATGGACCATTATGAATAATGGGTGTTCAAGCTCTGCCGATATTTCTATTGAGAACTTACATGTGTATGTTAATGCCGGTAAAGATTCCATTGTTTGTGGAAGAACTACACGATTAAATGCTAATATACCTGAGCTTGGAATTGGTGAATGGGGCGTATTACCTGGTGTTGGTGGTGGAACCATAAGTGATCAGAATGATCCAAATACGCAAGTAGGAGGACTCATGAACGGACCGAATGGTTTTATCTGGAAAGTAAGTTATAGAGGATGTGAGTCACGAGATACAGTGATTATTAATAATAATACACCTTATCCTGTAAATGCCGGAACGGACCAGATAATTGCAGGTGGTGCTACTACATTAAATGCAACACCGACAGTTGCCGGTGTTGGTCAATGGACATTGGTAGCGGGAGGTGCTACAATAACGGATGATCTCGATCCATTCACGATGGTTTCTGATCTGAGAAGAGGTGATAATGTATTGCGTTGGACAGTTACGAATCTAGGTTGTACTGAGTTTGACGATGTTACCATAACAAATGGTGAGACCATTGATGCAGATGCCGGATTAGATCAGGTGGTATGTGATAATTTTGCCTTCCTTCAGGCTAATGATCCAGACGTAGGTATTGGAGAATGGTCGGTTGTTAGTGGTGCCGGACAATTTGAGTCTATCAATAGTCAAAAAACCAGAGTGAATAACTTAGGTAATGGTGATAATGTATTCCGTTGGACCATTTATTATACCAACAGTTCTTCGACAGATGAAGTGACAATTACCAATAATAAGGTTACAACCGCTAATGCTGGTCCGGACAGAGAACTATGTGGAGATGAATATCAGTTGGAAGCTAATATTCCTGCTATAGGTAATGCTGCATGGACTTTAATTAGTGGTAGTGGAACATTTGATAATCCGAATGATCCAAATACTTTTGTTCGAGGTTTATCGCAAGGAGAGAATGTATTGAAATACGAAATTGCCCAACTGGGTTGTAGTTCAGTAGATTCAGTGATTATAAATAATATGTTGCCAACTCCAGCTTATGCAGGAGAAGATGAAGTGATTTGTACTGATTCCATTGAACTTCGTCCGAATACACCAACATTTGGTGTGGGCGAGTGGAGAGTGAAAGAAGGATCTGCAGACTTTGATGGTAACTGGGCCAAGAATCTGGCACCTGGACGCAATGTGTTGTCATGGGTGATAACTTCTGGTAGATGTACATCTTCGGATGATGTCATTATTATTAATAATCAGCCATCAACTGCATTTGCCGGACAGGATAGGATAATATGTGTCGATAATGTTTCTCTATCAGCCAATATACCACAGTATGGTATTGGACTGTGGGAACTCATTTCGGGCTCGGGTGATATAACAGATCCTACTGATCCATATACTACCGTTACCAATATTGGAAGTGGTAAGAATCGTTTCCGCTGGACAATTGATAATAATGGTTGTACGTCATCCGATGATGTGGAAATAGCTAATAACTTTATTCAGTCCTTTGCTGGATTCAACCAGATAAACTGTGCCGATACTGCCTTGCTTGAAGCTAATAATGCTTTCCCGGGTGAAGGAACATGGGGAGTTGTTGGAGGATCAGGTTCTGCTTACTTTGATGAACCGCATAGTCCGTATTCGAAAGTTCGTAATCTTGATCATGGTGATAATGTATTAACATGGACGGTGAGTTATGAAGGTTGTAACTCCACCAGTCAGATTACAATTACAAATAATAATCCAACACCATCCAAGGCTGGTCCGGATCAGGCGCTATGTGTTAATAATACAGTGCTTGCAGCCAATGTGCCAACTATAGGTGACGGTGAATGGACCATTAGAAATGGATCTGGTGGATTTAGTTCAATAAGCGATCCAACAGCTAGTGTGAGCAACTTGGCCTTTGGTGATAATGTGTTCCGCTGGACAGTGACTCACCAAGGTTGTGTATCTATAGATGATGTACAAGTTAGCTTTAATCGAATTGATGCGGTTGTTGGGCCTGATCAGTCCGTATGTGAGGACTTTACTCAGCTGGAAGCAAACAATGCCAGTCCTGGAATAGGAACCTGGAGTATCATAGGTGGAAGTAGCCAGGCTGTGTTCGATGATCAGAATAATCCAAATACAGTAGTTCGTAATCTTGCTAAAGGTGATAATCAGTTGATGTGGACCATTTTGTATAAAGGATGTGAAACATCTCAAAATGTAACGATCACGAACAACTCACCAAGTGCGGCTTATGCAGGAAATAGTCAGACGATATGTGATGATGTAACTAATTTGAATGCAACAGCTGTTCTAATTGGTGTTGGACGATGGGAAGTATTGACAGGTTCCGGAACTATTACTGATATCAATGATCCAAAGTCGGAAGTTCGAGGGCTTTCAAAAGGAGATAATGTATTCCGTTGGATTGTTCAGAATCAGAGTTGTACCTTAACTGATGAGGTAAGAATAGTTAATAATAAACCATCAATACCATATGCAGGTAAAGATGAAGAGCTATGCTCACCTCAAATGACCTTAAAAGCCAGTCCACCGGAATATGGTTCAGGATTATGGACGATAGTATCCGGAGGAGGTAACTTTGATGATCCAACCAGCCCTTCGGCAACGGTGAGTAATTTAACTCCAGGAACCAATGTGTTGCGCTGGACACTAACACAAGGTCAATGTACTTTATTGGATGAGATTACTATTGAAAACAATACGCCAACAATCTCTAACGCCGGACCGGATATTGAAGATTGTAAGGATTGGGTTCAATTAGATGCGAATGCTCCTGTTTATGGAACTGGATCATGGTCTGTTGTATCAGGTAAAGGTGACTTTGATAGTACTACTGATCCGAAAACGACAATACGTAATCTGGGATTTGGTGATAATATCCTTATGTGGTCTATACAGAATGGAAATTGTTTCTCTACTGATCAGGTAACGATTTACAATAAAGTTCCGGATGAGGCTGCTGCAGGTTCTGATCGCGAGACTTGTGATGATTATATTGTTCTGAATGCAAATAACCCTCACGATGGTGCCGGTAACTGGTCTGTAATTAGTGGAGCTGGCACTTTTGATGATCCGGGTGTATTTAACACAACGGTTCGCAATTTGGGCTATGGAGATAATGTATTTAAATGGACCATTTCAGTAGGTGAATGTACTACCGAAGATGAAGTAATGGTAACCAGTAATAAAGCAGCTCCTTTTGCTGGAGAAGACG
Organism: uncultured Carboxylicivirga sp.; assembly: GCA_947503525.1. Lineage (GTDB taxonomy): Bacteria > Bacteroidota > Bacteroidia > Bacteroidales > Marinilabiliaceae > Carboxylicivirga. Next base: position 219,818 of record CANNEA010000006.1, read on the forward strand.
ATGTAAGCTATTCGCCTGATTATGCCATGCAAGCCGAGAATCCAGGTAATTTAACAGGAACCTGGACCATTGTTGCAGGAGGTGGAACATTTGATGATCCTAACTTCTTTAATACTACAGTTCGTGGTATGCCTGAAGGTAAAAGTACTTATCGCTGGACTATTATCACAGATGGTTGTGAGGCTTACGATGATGTAACGATCGACTATAAAGTGGTTCCTGAATCAGGTTTTACAACAGATGTAGATGCAGGTTGTTATCCCTTGGATGTTAAGTTTACCAATTATACGATTGGCGGTACTAGTTTCGAGTGGGACTTTGGTGATGGTTCACCAATTAATACACAACGTAATCCGTCACATACATTTGAGGAAGCAGGTGTTTTCACAGTGATATTAACTGCGCCGGGGCCTGATGGCAGAGATGCTGTTTCAAGTCAGGTGATAACAGTTCATGAACATCCTGTTGCTGATTTTAATGTTGGACCTACCGTTGTATGGATTCCTAATGATCCAATTAAGTGCTCCGATCTTTCGATAGATGCGGTTAAGTGGCTATGGAATTTTGGTGACGGAAGTACATCTGAAGAACAACATCCTACATATACCTATTCGGAGGCAGGACTTTATTCTATTTCACTTTATGTGGAAAACCAGTTTGGATGTGATAATACCTATGTAGTCAATGATGCTGTAGAAGCTAAATTAAGTGGTTTTATAAGCTTCCCTGACACTTTCGCACCTCGTCCGGGTGGTGGAGGAAATTCTGGTGGTATTGGCGAACGAAACGATGCTATATTTAAACCTAAACACCGAGATGTTGATAAGTTCCATATGCAGATCTTTAATCGATGGGGGCAATTGATTTTTGAAACCAGAGAAATTGAAGAAGGATGGGATGGAATGTTTGATGGAAAACTAGCACCTCAAGCTGTTTATGTATTTAAAGCTTCAGGTTCATTTGTTAACGGAGTTGAATTTAGGGAAGCCGGAAGTGTATTGTTGGTGAGATAATATTATATTTAAATTATAAGTCAGACTTGAAATAATGACGAAAGACCTAAATAAAATTTTAATCCTGCTCTTAAGCTGTTTGTGTATTGGACAGCTTAAGGCGCAGGATGTGTCTTTTTCTCAAATGTATGCTAGTCCTCTATACCTTAGCCCTTCATTTACTGGGCTTACAAATGGTAGTAGGGTCAGTTTAACTTATCGTGACCAGTGGCCTGGGGTGCCAAATACCTATAGGTCATACGCGGTTGCTGCAGATCATTTTTTTGCGGATTATAGTAGCGGCGTCGGAATTATGATTTTAAGGGATGATAGTGGTGACGGTAAACTAGTTCGACAAGATATCAGTGCTTTATATGCATATGAATTTGAAGTTTATGAAGATGTTTTTGTAAGGCCGGGTATTCAATTTAAATATGCAGAGCGTAATATCAATTTGCTCAATGCTGTTTTACCATCGGACCAAGGGAGTGATGGATCAGTTATTCCTGGTTCAGGTCAGTATGGCGAGCATAATAAGAAATACTTTGATGCTGCGGCGTCTGGTATGATTTATAGTGATAACTTCTGGTTTGGAGTGGCTTTGGATAACCTGATTAAAAATGATATTTCGGTTACGGATGTTGAAACCTATAATCCAATTAAGACTTCTGTTTATGGTGGATATAAATACAGTTATTCTCCGGGAAGAAATAGAAATGAACAGAGTATTACAGCAGCCTTTAATTATCGCTTACAGCAAGGTTTTAATCAGCTTGATTTTGGTACGTACTGGTTTATCAACCCAATGGAGTTAGGTGTATGGTATAGGGGTATTCCTTTTGCATCAGAAGATGGATTAATGAATAATGATGGATTAATATTTATTCTTGGTATCAATGTGGGTACAGTGCGTTTTGCATATAGCTACGATTTAACTTTATCCGATTTAAGTGGATTTAGTAATGGTGCCAATGAAATGACTTTAATTTATCGATTTAATCAAGTTTTCAAAAAACGTAAGTCCAGAGGGGCTATTCCTTGCAGTGCTCCGGGTGTTGGAACGGGATCAGGGTCGAAATATCGCAGGCGAACGCGTAAAATATTCTAAAGAGGAGAAGTCTTTATTATTAAATTGAGCTTACCAAACTATTAAAATAAATCAGTGTATTAAAGGAGAACAGAGAGATAAAAAAAGTGAGCAAATATTTTTATATGCTAGCTAATCGCTTATATTTGTTCTCCGTTAAAATAAAAGATTAAAAATCATTAGGGAGAGTATGAAACAACTATCTACAGTCTTAAATGGCGTTTTGTTAATTGCGGTTATTATTTTATTTGTATTACATTTTTCAGGTAAAAAATCAGAAGCCGTTGGTGCAGGAGAAGGAACTAGTGCAGTGGCAGCAGGGGATGTATATCCGGTTGCTTATATCAATACCGATTCATTGTTATTAAACTATAATTTTGCGAAGGAAGTTAATGAGCAGTTGATGTCAAAAGAAGAGGCTTCACGTGCAGACTTTAATGAAAAAGCAAGAATCTTTCAGCAGGATGCAATGGATTTTCAACGTAAAGTTCAAACCAATGCATTTCTGTCTCAGGATAGATTTCAGAAAGAGCAGGAGAGGTTAACAAAAGCTGAACAAGACCTTCAGCAGTTAAACCAGAGACTTTCGCAGGAATTGATGCAGGAGCAAGAAAAGCTTAACCGTCAATTACGTGATACTCTAATTAATTACCTTGACTTATTTGCTAAGGATAAGCCGTACAAAATGATTTTAAGTAATACACTAGGTGACAATGTGCTATACGGTGCAAAAGGAGTAGACGTAACTGATCAAATTATTGAAGGTTTAAATGCTCGTCATTCGGCTGAAAAATAATTAATACCATATTATATTTAAAGGCAGTGCTCATAAGAGTTACTGCCTTTTTTAATATAAAACGATTCGGATCAGGCAGATTAGATTTCAAATGGTATTTGTATTGACTTTCTCGTCTTTGGCCTTCAAATGCTATGTGCTTAGCATTGCTATTGTACTATACTTCTTATCCGCAATTCTTTTCGTTCTGCTATAAGCGTGTGACTTTGAATTTTAATACCTTTTTAATGTAATACTCTGTACTTTTGTCTTGATGTTATTTTATTGATATGAATAAACTATTTCAAAAATATTTTTCCCGACATCAGGTTTATCAATCAGATGCAGATAAAAAATTGAGTTCTGGAATTAGAGTTGTAGTTCCAGTATTTCTTGAAGAGCAATATATTGATACGATGCTTGAATCATTGGCATTGGCTGCTCATTCTTTTGATCTGGATATTGAAGTAGTACTTGTTATAAACTATTCGATTGAAGCGTCAGAAAGTGTTAAAAATAGGCAGATAGACCTCGCTATGCATTGCCGAATTCAAGCCGGAAAATATAAGGACGTTTATTCTTTAACTGTACTTGAAGCATTTGATTTGCCGGCAAAACATGCCGGAGCCGGCTTGGCGCGAAAGATTGGAATGGATTATTCGGCTTATCAATTTGGTGATGCTAATAATGAGAAGGGAATAATTGTTGCGCTGGATGCGGATTGCAAAGTACAAGGGAATTACTTTAGTGAAATTCAACAATATTTTGCCAATGGCAATTTTAATGGATGTACCATTGCTTTTGAGCATCAACGCGAAGATCTGGATGGAGGTCAGTTCGATGCGATTGCTCAATATGAATTACACTTAAGGTATTATCTGCAAGCATTGCGTTGGACGGGACACCCATATGCTTATCATACAGTTGGATCGTGTTTTGCCATTACTGCGGAAACTTATGTGCGAGCAGGTGGAATGCCGCGCAAACAGGCAGGTGAAGATTTTTATTTCTTACAAAAGGTGATTCCAATGGGGAAGTTTGGTGAGTTAAACTCAACGTGTGTTTATCCCTCATCACGAAGTTCTGATCGAGTTCCTTTTGGAACCGGTCCTACAGTTGCAAAGCTTTTGGAAAGCAATGAGGAATATGAGACTTATAATTTACAAGCCTTTATTGAACTAAAGAACCTGTTTGATATGAAGTCGAAATTCTTCAATATTAATGAAGATAGGTATGAGGAGTTGGTTCATGAATTAAGTGGAAGACTTCGAAGTTTTTTGGTGAATTCAACGTTTTATTCGGATTTATGTAACGTTAATAATAATTGTTCATCTCTAGAAGTGTTCAATAAACGTTTTTATGATGTTTTTGATGCATTTAGAGTCGTAAAATACTTAAACTATGTTCATCTTCATTTCCTGACGAAGATGCCAGTATTTGATGCTGTATTGGATTTTATGGAGTTGACTGAGCGAGATGATGCTATGCTCAATAACGTGGAGGATGCGTTGGCTTATTTTAGGCGATTAGAGAAAATTGAGTAGTTGTTAGTGTTTGGTCTGTAGTTGATAGAACTGATTAATAATAAGAGATTAACAATTAGTAGGATTTAATTTATACAGTGCTGGCTCGAAAACTTCTGAAAACAAAGAATATTCCAACGCTCACCCCTAGCCCTTAAAGGGGAAATCTTTCGCACTTTGTGGGGTGTAGGTTCTCGATTTAGAGGGTGTGTGAAAGAAAAAGTAGTATTTTTCTGAGACTTTATTGCTAAAAACTAAAAGTACAGTTGTATATCCTTAATTAGTACATCGTCAAACTGGCACATTGACAAATTGCTTATTTCTTAAATCGGCGAAAGCTGGCAAAAGTATCCAGAACTGCAACCATAAGAATAAATACAACCCAATAGCTTCTCCCTGTATACATGGCCCATACTGCTGGTAGCAGAAAAAGTGAACTATAAACTAAAATGGAATTAACTCTGCGGTTTTCAACCAAACCTATAATCCAATTATATATTCGAACTCCAATAATTGGTAAACTTCCTATTAAAAGTACCATGTAGTTGTATTCTAAATCTGACATGCCCATTAATACTCCAATAAATACCAATGCCATGCCTATGTAATAGACGATGCTTAAAACTTTTTTAATATCCATGTGAATTCTTATTCTTCTTCAACGATAAAAAGGACTTCATCTTTTTTCTTCATAAGATACTCTTCGCGGCCAAACTTCTCAAGATTTTCAGTATTACTCTGAAGTTCCTCCATCTTACGATTGTTTTGCTCAATTTCAATAAGATAGCGTTCTTTTTGTTGTTCCAGTTTGTTAATGCGCGATTGAAGTTGGAATCGGTCAATGAGGTTATTCTGATCGATAAAAACAAGCCAAATCATAAAAAACACGAAAGCCAAAAAGAATTTGTTGCTTATAAGTGGTTGAATGTATTTTTTAAAACCGGCCCAATTCATCGTTTGTGTTTTTGCAAATGTAATAAATTTGCAGCCTCAGTGTTTAGATATGGGGTAAAAAAAATCCCGCCAAAGCGGGATTTTAATTTATTTTGAGCGTCTTGCACATAGCTATGAGCCATTGACAATAGGCTGTTAGCTATTTATTCGGCTAAGAACGGATATTTAAAATCATGAGGAGGAACAAAACACTCCTTGATTGTACGTGGGCTTACCCAACGCATTAGGTTAATTGCCGATCCTGCTTTGTCATTGGTTCCTGAACCGCGAGATCCACCAAATGGCTGCTGACCTACAACTGCTCCTGTTGGTTTATCATTGATATAGAAGTTACCTGCCGTATCAACCAAACGCTTGGTAGCTTGCTCAACAATGTAACGATCCTGAGCAAAAACACATCCTGTTAAGGCGTAGATTGAAGTTGAGTCAAGGATATCCATTGTTTCTTCAAACTTATTGTCATCGTATACATAGATGGTCAATACAGGACCAAATAACTCTTCTTCCATTGTTTGATACTTTGGATTAGTTGTAACAATGATAGTAGGCTCAATAAAATAACCAACTGATTTGTCATAACCACCACCGATGATAATTTCTGCCTCATTGCTGGCTTTAGCATCATCAATAGCACCAGAAAGTATATCAAATGAAGTTTCGTCAATTACTGCATTTACAAAATTACTGAAGTCTTCAGGAGGTCCCATCTTTACTTCTTTCATCTGCTCTTTTACATAGCCAAGAATTTCGTCCCAACGACCTGCTGGCATATATGCACGAGAAGCAGCAGAACACTTTTGTCCCTGGTATTCGAAAGCACCACGAACAATAGCAGTAGCTACACCTTTAGCGTCACATGATTTATGAGCTAAAATGTAATCTTTACCACCTGTTTCACCAACGATACGTGGATAAGTCTTATATTTTTGGATGTTATCACCAATAGCTTTCCAAGTGCTTTGGAATACTCCTGTAGAACCGGTAAAGTGGAATCCGGCAAAATCAGGATGAGAGAAAATTTCTTTAGCTGCAACAGGTCCTGATGCATATACCAGGTTAATTACTCCGTCAGGTACACCAGCTTCTTTAAATAATTTCATTAAGAAGTATGCCGAATAAACAGCCGTCTTCGAAGGTTTCCATACAGTAACATTACCCATCATAGCAGGAGCTGTTTGCAAGTTACCGGCGATAGACGTAAAGTTAAATGGTGTTAGTGCAAATACAAATCCTTCCAAAGGACGGTATTCAACGCGATCCCAAATTCCAGGAGCTGATTCAGGTTGACCTCCATAAATCTCAGTCATGTACTGAACGTTGAAACGGAAGAAGTCAGCTAATTCACAAGCAGAGTCAATTTCTGCCTGAAATGCATTTTTCGATTGTCCTAACATGGTTGCTGCATTAATAAGCTGACGGTATGGTCCGGCTAATAAATCAGCAGCTTTTAAGAATATAGCAGCACGGTGTTCCCAACTTAAATTAACCCATTGTTCGCGAGCTTTTAAGGCTGAATCAATAGCCATATGCACGTGAGTCTCATCGCCTTGGTGATAATGACCTAAGGTATGCTTAATTTCATGAGGTGGGTGGATGCGCTTTAGATTATTTGTTCTAATCTCTTCTCCTCCAATAAACATTGGAATATCCAATTCTTCAGAACGAAGCTTTTCTAACATTTCTTTTAGCTCAGCACGCTCTTCTGATCCTGGAGCGTAGCTTTTAATTGGCTCGTTAACAGCCGGCGGTACTTGAAAAATTCCTTTTGGCATTTGTTCTTGCTTTTATTATTGGTTACTAATTATGCGATATTGGTTGCGGTCAGGCTAATCTCATTGCCATTTGATCAGAAAAAGTTACAACATTATCTTTTAAAAATAAACGTGTATTTGTTTTCATTACAAAGCACTTAGATCACCGAAAACAAATCTATGGAATTTACAAGATGAAGGATATGAAAAAAGTCAGGGTTTTAGGAATAGTTTATATGAGTTTGGTCAGGGTTTAGTGATAACTAATAATGATTAAATATTAAGGATTAATTAGTCCGAAGGTGACAGGAGCTTGAAGGTATGCTTGAATAAGCTAGTGGCTTTTTTATTGATTAAGGCTTGATTGTAAGTATCAATGATTAAGGATGAGTGACTAGTGATAGAGCACATTTTCATTGTTGGTCAGAATTTAGCCGATAGCTATTGATTAAGAGCTAATCGCTCTTTTGGATTTTTATAAGCTTTAGTATAGTTTTAAAAAGATATATACGAAATAACATAAACTGTTCCAGATAAACACTAGTTGTGTGGCATGCTGAAGGCAATCAATATAATTCCAAATACATCTGTTATATAATGACAACCTTTTAACTTTTTTGACTATGAATAAGAAAATTGTATTTCAGATAAGTATTTGTCTTTTGATAATTTGTGGATGTGATAAAGATGATATTACTATGACAACAGGAATAATTGGGACTGTTGAATATGGACAAGGCGACTGTATGCCAAGCCCTGATCCTAAGTATAGAGTATATAGCGCTTATAACGGAAGGATTTTTTTCATTGTAAAAGAAAAATTGGAAAATTTAGGCGATGGTGACTATGACAAATTAAAAAGTAGCAGTATTAATATGAAAGTTAAAAATGGGAATTTATCGACTAAATTACCTGTAGGGACTTATTTGGTAGAGCCGGAAGATGTTTACGTGTATTCAACGAAAAACACGATAGTCATAAAAACAAATGAGGTAACTTATGCAGACTTTAAATTTTTTAAATGTACATCGTATTGATAAAAATGAAAAGTACGAACGCACAACAAATTGTATATGGCAGGCGGGTGTTTTGGCGGTATGACAAGTCAGCTCCTAAAGCTCGGTACAGATTTTAACTCTGTTGTATTAAAAATTAGTTTTGACCAACAATACCAAGAGCCATATTTTTATCCAAAGTCTTATGAACAAGTGTCACTGAAGAATGGCTGTCAGTTCATAAAAAGCAAAGCCCCACCAACTAATGGCAGGGCTGAGAACTAATCTCTTTGATATGTATTGTTTTTAAGAATCTTGCTTGCCGCGATTACGCACGGCAGCATTGTTTTCGGCAATACGATTGTTTATAAAAGTAGCCAAATCGCCATACACCCCGGTATTGGCTTTTTGCATAGCACTAAGGTAAGGGCCTAAATCGTCATTGATCAAGGCAATCACCTGCTTTTTAATGACTGATGCAGATTCAAGTTCCTTCTCATCATCTTTAGCTGAGTTATACTCATTTTGCTTCGTAATAAATGCATTAACCGATGTTTCGAGTTCAGTAAAACGTTGCGCGCAACCCGGCAAATTATTAATGCAAAGCTGATATTCGGCCGATTGGCTTTCTTTGAGTAAAGAGTTAAGCAATGGATACTCTTCGCTGTAGCTTTTATTTTTTACTTCAAGTCCGTATTTATCAACTAAGGCAAAAAGTTGCCTGGCAAATTTGGCGATGTTTTCTTCAGGATGATAGGTATACCCTTTACTGAGGCCATGCAAATTTGTAAAACCCATATCTGCCTGGTTGTCTAACTCAGCCAATTCCGATTCCGTTTTACTACGCATAATGGCATCGCCCAATTCGGTATTACGCCTTAGTAATTGCTCAATCATACTGGTCAGGTAGCTGTCATTGCTGTAATCTCCTTTTCGGTATTCATCTATCACCTGACGTGTAAGGCCATTGGTTTCACTTACACGGCTGATGCTTAATATTTTTGGTATCTTTTCCATAATAAATGAATTTTGATTTAATTAAATTATATATCAGAGATTAGTGTTTGCTACTTAAGTTTTTTAGTCGCGGTAACGTTTTGTTTTTTGCCCTTGACTAAATAGTCATGGCTTGTTTTACCTTCAGGTTGACCGTGACTATTTGATTAAAGTTTGTCTTGATCAGTATTCTTACCTTAACTATTTAGTCAAGGGCTGTTTTAGTATTAATTGGAGCTTTAACTAAATAGTTAAGGCTTGTTTTAGTCTTGGGTGGAGTCGTAACTAAATAGTGAAGCCTTGATTTATGTTGAGGGGTCTTATGACTAACTCGTTTTCGTCTATTCCTGCATGGCTCCACTTAATAATTGTGAATGATCCAATTCATTTAATTCTTGCTTGCTAAGTGTATCGCGCTGATGATATTTATTAACGCATTTAACCATATCTTCCCAGTGGGCTTCTTTTTTATTGGCGTTTTTAGGCACGAGAAGCGAATCGTCCAGTTCGAATAGGGGTAACAATTGACTTTGTTCAAAATAGATGTAGAGAGGATTGTTCGCGCTCATCTCATTAAAAATAAAGGTGTCCATCTTTTCAATGTTCCAATAACTCATATCACATTTGTTAAATCCCGTAAGTTCTTGGAATTTATGTCCTTCAGGTGCCGAAGCATGGGTGATGAGAATAAAGGTTTTAATTATTACCTTGTTGTCGATAAGTTCTGCAATAAAGTAGCCTATTTTGATGCTGTTAACGTACAGTGGAATAAAAATCCTTTGGCCAATAATATCGATCTCATCTAATTGTAAAAAAGTTATTGTAAAAAATTGCTTAATAATGCATTCGACGATAGGACTTGTTCGTTCTCTCAGGCGTATCATGGCGTGGCTTTGAATATATACAGGCATTTGTGTGGGTTCAGCTTTGCACAGGTGTTTTAGTTTTGAACTACATATGCTGATGTTATTATTAGGCTCGCCACTATACTTAGGTACAAAAATTTGGTAAATGGGACGTCTTTGTCCATTAATCAAAATGTACTCTTTAATCGGATGCTGCAGATACAGGTCAAATACTAAATCAGATGAGTAACGGCGCTCACTATATTTGTCTTTTTCAACGTCAAAGCCAAAAGAACAAATGGTTTCATCAGGAAAGTTTTCTGAAAAAAGAATAAGGTTCAAGCAGAAAAACAAGTGCTTGACTATTTGGTCCTCCTGCGGCCGATATATTTTAAGTTGAGCCAGGTATTTGTCAACCAGGTGGGGTGCAATAGATTTTGAACCATTAACAAAGGTATTAAGTGCTTCAATATAGGTGCAATCAATAAAGCTAATGTGAGTTTTCAGTGATTCAATGTAAATGATTTTTGATTTAAAAGTTAGTTTGAGGAGTTTATTGTACAAACTTTTGCTTGCATTAATTGAACCTTTGGAAATGACATGACGGACATTGCCAATACGTACTCGTGTACAAGCTAAAATTTGCTTATCCCTATTAGTAGTGATGTGTTGCATTACATCGCAGTCAATCATTTCACAAAGCTCATTTAGTCGGATAAGAAATGATTTTATAGCTTCGTTTTTATTACACACCGGTTTTGGATGCTTCTTTTTACGGGTTTTGGTTTTTGCCATAATGTAGGGTATGTGGGGTTAACTAAAAGTACATAGCTATGTTTGATTACAGTATGTGTATTAAAGATAAATAGTTCTAATTAAAAAGTCAAAAGTGCTTAGTTGTTATTGCTTAGGAGTTAGAGCAGGTAAAAGTCCCTTGTAAAAAGTCCGAAGGCATTCGTTTGCAGTGATTAGTTGGTAGTAGTAATGATTAAGGATTATTGAAAGTGCACAGCTTACCTTGTTGATCAGAATTTAGCTGATAGCTATTGGCTAAGAGCTAATCGCTTTTTTGGATATAATTAAGTGATTATTTAACATTGCGATCTATAAAATTTATGGGATGAGTGAGCAAAAACGGTTTTCAAAACAATGGATGTGGATCAGTTTCGGTATTTTTATCGCAACGGAATTGATTCTTGGAGGCCTTGTTGGCGGTGTAATAGTTGGTAATTATATGTCAATAAGTCTGCGTTTTATGTTACAGGGTCTTTTGAACCTATTGGCTTTTTTTATTGGAGGGTTTATTATTGGTCTAATATCACCAGGAGTACGAGTGTATGAGCCTGCAGCAGGAGCTTTCTTATCAGTCTTAACGATGTTAATTCTTACTTTGTTTACGCCTTTTTCTTTTATTCATTTTAGTATAACAAAAGTAATTATTGGTGGTGGAATTGCCTTCTTTTTAGCCTTGACTGGGGCCAAAATAGGGGAAAGAGTCGCCGGTAATAAAGTTGAGTGATAAGTCTGGAACTAATTTGATGTGCCGCCTACTGAGTAGAACATTGAGTTATATACTGGGCTGGACATTGAGCTGTATACTGAGCTGAACATTGAGCTCGTCGAAATGCGTCGAAGTATGTCGAAATATGCCTGGTATGTTTAAGGATGAGAGATTAGGGATTAAAGAATAAGCAGAAGCTATACACTAGTAGCTTTTTTGGATAGTTGTAAGCTTAGTATAGTTTTAAAAAATACCAATTTAAGAAGATTTATATGAAGCTAATATTTGGGTTTTTATTAATATGGCTTAATGTTAGCATGGCGAGCGGACAAGGCAATATTAGTACTAAAAAGCTTGTTGAAAATTATATTGAAACTGAAAAATGTAAATTAGATTCTACAGCCAAAGCCATGTATTTATTGAATTCAGGTTTAGCTGAATTCTTTTATAGTATTAAACATCGGGATTATGGTCATAGATTTAAGAAAAAAATAATCTTAAAAATCTTTGATAAGAGTATACTACACGATTCTATTTTTGAGATTACACTTTTGAGTCAGTATAATTATAGAACGGATAATTATCATGATCTGAAAATAAATCTATTTAAATTAAATTCAGGTACGATTAAAAAAACAAAAATTAAGAGTAAAAAAATGAAATTCGCCTATAATGGAGAAGATTTGCTTTTGGATAAAGAATTGTTGTTACAATATTGCGACAATGGGGATATAATTGAAATAAATTATTCGAAAGGGCTTAATTATAAGAGTAATTTCCAAAGCTGGCAATTTGATCAACCTATTCCTGTGATGAGTAGCAATTACAAAACAGTTATTCCGGTTTCAATTATTTATAAATACTCATTACTTGGCGATGTGGAACTTAATGTTAATGAAACTGAAATAACGCCAGGTCCATTGCTTTACTATTCACGTGGAGGAACACCAAATTCTGGATCTAAAAGGATTATGGTTAATGGTAATCAAGTCACTTACCATCCTGCTCAACCTGACTTAGTTGTTAGAAATGATAAAGCAATAAACCTAAATGCCAAGAGTAGTGATTATACTAGCGTGGATTATAAATTCGTTTATTCTTATAATTAATACCAGCACTGTATAAACTACAATCGATGCTATGATGTAAGCTTCTAATGGTGATTAAGAATGGCATTTATGATGAAAAGATAAAAACAAAATCAATGCTTTAGTACGGATCAATTTGTTAAAATAGCTAATAGATACATAGGCACATCTACTCCATCTAATATCCTTTCATCCATATGTCTAGCATCCTCTATAGTCCCGGTGTATATTTTAGTGAATTGGAAATATTTACCCCAATCAGGCGTTCATAGTTGTCGCTGACACTGCGATAATAAACATAGATAATATAGTCATTTTCAGCCTGGCCATTATTGCCTTCAAAACGATCAACATCAGCAAAAGTTTTGCCTTTTTCGAAAAACAAGTATTGATAGTTGTAAAAGCCTTGCTTTAGCAATAAAGTTCGTTCATACATTCTGGTTTGGAGGTTGTATTCCATTTTTGAATTCTCATTAAATAGCCAGTCCGTTAATCCTCCACTAATGTATACATCACCGTCAATATATGGATCAGGAACTGGTATCTTAAAATGCACATAGGTGTAATCGCCTTCTATTTCAGGATCTCTATTTTCGCGCACATCAATATAATATTTGCCATTAAAATCGTCTTTGTAGAAATAGGATCTCTCACCCAGAAACTTGTCGGGGAAGAGGGTGAAATGGTAGTGAGGATCGTAAAAGGAGATTTTTTCAACATGCTCAGCAGCAAATCGTGTACTTCTAATATCTAACCACCTGTATTCATTACCGCCATCAAATAAGTTCTCACGACTATATTCATATGCCAGTTCATCCTTTCGGATAAATAGAGGTTTAAGCTCTGTGTTTCTATTGTCCCATCTGCCATTTTGTTGAATCACTACTTTAACTTCATCTCTCGGATTGTTAATTGTGAAATTTGGATGAAGTATTTTAAAATTCACTTCCTGCATGGATGCCCGAAGAGATGAGTTAGCGGTGTATTTAATCCTTGGAGAAATTGTCACCATGGATTCCATCACATAAAATGGACGAATAAGAATTGGATTATCCTCTTCACCTGATTCAAATACTTTAATGATGTAATTACCGGATAATTTCAATCGTATTTCGTCGTTTGGGAAATCAAGGGTATAATGGATATAATCGAAGGTGGTATTAAATGAGTATTGATAATCTAATAATGGATTGGGCATAAAGCCCTGTACATATTCCGTTTGCATCAAATCTGACTCTTCCCAGTCTGAATTACAATGGGTAATACTGTATTGATAATTCCGGGTGTCGTAGGCAAATTCATCAAAACTAAGTGTCAGTTGTTCGTCGGCTAAAAGCTGAATAATCGGATAACTCATATTCCAACCTTTTTTATGCAACTGAACAGTATGAATGTTTGAAGCGGTATAAACGGGGTTGGCTGTGAATGAAGTTTGCCAGAAAAGAACAAAAATAAGCAATAAACAATATTTAGGTAATTTCGCCTCTCTTTGCCTAAATATCGTAACTTTTGATGCCGGAGTAAGTTTAAAAGTCCGGTAATTATACTTTTTTCGTATCATTTAACTAGTAATTGAAGCTGTAATATATGTGGAATACTTAATATTTTCTCTATTTTTGCAGCTAAAAATAAAAAAACCGTTTTTCAAACATGTCAGAGGTAATAAAAATTAAGAAGGGTTTGAATATTCAGCTTGAAGGTAAAGCTGATAAAATATTCGGACAGGCCGATTTACCCGAGCATTTTGCAGTTAAGCCCACCGATTTTCATGGTGTGGTTCCAAAGATGGCTGCAAAGGTTGGGGACAAGGTGAAAGCGGGTACAGTTTTATTTTTCGACAAATACCGTCCTGAAATAAAATTTGTGTCACCTGTAAGTGGTGAGTTAGTTGCGGTTAACCGTGGCGAGCGCCGTAAAATTCTGGAAGTTGTTGTAAAATCAGATGGAACAGATGCTGCTGAGCAATTCGAAACTGCAAATGTTGGAGAATTATCAAAAGAGCAGGTTGTTGAAAAGTTGCAAGCCGCCGGTTTGTGGCCGTTTATTCGAAAACGTCCATATGATGTAATAGCTAATCCGGAAGAAACACCAAAAGCATTTTTTATATCAGGATTTGATTCTGCGCCATTAGCACCGGACTATGATTTTGTGTTATCAGGTGAAGAAGTTGCTTTGCAAGCTGGTATTGATGTTATCAAGCGCTTGTGTGATAATGTACACATAGGTGTTAATAACGATGCTGCTTCAAAAGTATTCAATTCCTTAAATGGAGTAACACTTCATCAATTCGAAGGACCACACCCGGCAGGTAATGTTGGAATCCAAATTCACAATATTTCACCTATGAACAAAGGTGAGGTAGTTTGGGTGGCTCAACCACAAGAAATTGTTGCAATTGGAAAATTATTTACTGAAGGTAAATATGACGCTAATCGAATTGTTGTTCTTGCAGGTAGTGAGGTCGAAAAGAAAGGCTATTTCCGAACTAAGTTGGGAGCTTGTATTTCAACTTTGATTAAAGACAATGTTAAGAAAGACGGTAATTTGAGATATGTCAGCGGAAATGTGCTAACCGGAACTCAAATTGAAGATGACGGTTACCTTGGTGCTTATCATTCACAGGTTACTGTTATACCAGAAGGTGATTACTACGAATTTATGGGCTGGGCTACTCCTGGTTTTAACAAATTCAGTGTATCGCGTACATACTTTAGCTGGTTGTGTCCTAAAAAAGAATATCGTTTAGATGCTAACATGCATGGCGGTCTGCGCTCATTCGTAGTATCGGGTGAATACGATAGAGTATTGCCAATGGATATTCTTCCTGAATTCTTATTCCGTTCTATTTTAGTTGAAGACATTGACAAAATGGAACAATTGGGAATATATGAATTGGCTGAAGAGGATGTTGCACTTTGTGAGTTTGTTTGTACTTCAAAACAAAATTTACAAGCGATATTGCGTCAAGGAATTGATTTAATGATTAAGGAGTTGAGTTAATACTCAAGTAGCAAGAAGCAAGACATATTATAGTTTTTTGTCTTGATACTTGATACTTTAATCTTGATACTTAAAAAATAATATACATTGAAAGCGTTAAGAAATTTATTAGATAACATCAAACCTCACGTTCAAAAGGGCGGGAAGTTTGAGAAATTTCATTCGACCTTCGATGCTCTTGAAACTTTATTTTTTGTTCCGAATACAACGAACAAGAATGGAGTTCATGTGCGTGACGCGGTTGATTTGAAACGTACCATGGCATTGGTAGTGAAATCTTTGATTCCTGCCTTGTTGTTTGGTATCTGGAATGTTGGTTACCAGCATTTCCTGGCATTAGGAGTTGATGCTACATTTTGGATGGAAGTAGGGCACGGTGCTCTTAAAGTATTACCAATTGTAGTTGTATCGTATGGTGTTGGTTTAGGAGTTGAATTTATGTTTGCTCAAATCAGAGGCCACGAGGTTCAGGAAGGATTCCTGGTTTCAGGAATGCTTATTCCATTAGTTTTACCGGTGGATGTGCCATTATGGATGGTTGCTGTAGCCACTATCTTTTCTGTGGTTATTGGTAAAGAAGTATTTGGTGGTACAGGTATGAATATCTGGAACCCTGCTTTAATTGCTCGTGCATTCCTTTTCTTTGCTTACCCTTCAAAAATGTCGGGTGACAAGGTTTGGATTTCAGGTTTAACTAAAGGAGAAGGTGTTGTAGATGGTTTTTCAGGAGCGACTGCATTAGGTGAGGCTGCTTCAGGAAATGTGCCAAGTGCATCTATTATGGAAAGCTTTATTGGTACTATACCGGGTTCTATTGGTGAAACTTCAACTCTGGCTATCTTAATTGGTGCCTTTATTCTAATCTATACAGGTGTTGGAAGCTGGAAAGTTATGGTTTCTGTATTTGCTGGTGGATATTTAATGGGGCTGATATTTAACCTTTGGGGTGCTAACCCATTAATGGAAGTAGATGCTATACACCATTTGTTTTTAGGTGGATTTGCATTTGGAGCTGTATTTATGGCAACTGATCCGGTATCGGCTACACGTACTGAAAAAGGTAAGTGGATATATGGATTCTTAATTGGATTCTTAGCCATAATGGTTCGTGTGTTTAACCCGGCTTATCCTGAGGGAGTAATGTTGGCCATCTTATTGATGAACACATTTGCACCATTAATTGACCACTATGTGGTACAAGGAAATATTAAACGTCGTTTAAAAAGAGCTAAAGTAGCTGCCTAAATAATTTGAAAATGGATAGACAAGGAAATACATACACATTTCTGTACGCATCTATTATGGTGATTGTGGTAGCGGCGATATTAGCTTTTCTAGCACAATCGTTAAAACCGCTTCAAGATAAAAATGCCGCTGTGGCTAAAAAGATGGATATCTTGAAGACCATACAGATTGAAAGTACTGCAAGTGATGCAGAAGCGAAATTTGAAAAATACATTGGTGAAAATGCTTATGTATTGAATATTGATGGTCAGAAGCAGGAAGGCGAAGCTTTTACTGTTGATTTGGCAAAAGAAATAAAGAAAGATAAAGCTGATCAGGCTTATCCAATTTATGAATGTCAATTGGATGATGGATCAAAAAAATACGTTATTCCGGTTCGTGGTAAAGGATTATGGGGCCCTGTTTGGGGTTATGTATCTTTAAACGAAGATAAGAATACTGTGTTTGGTGCAACTTTCGGACATAAAGGAGAAACACCGGGATTAGGTGCTGAAATTACAGCAGAAAACTTCCAGAAGCAATTTGCCGGAAAGCAATTGTTTGATAAAAACGGAGCTTTTGCCTCTATTGCGGTTGTTAAGCAAGGGCAGTCTGCAGGTGATCTTCACAAAGTCGACGGAATCTCGGGTGGAACGATCACCAGTGTTGGTGTGAGTGACATGTTGCAAGACTGTTTGAGTGGATATGAAAAGTTTTTAAAGAACTAAAATATTGTGACGATGAGTAGTGATAAAGAACCATTGTTCTCAGCAAAGAATTTAAAGCTGATAACGACTCCTCTGGGAGCACAAAACCCGATTACCATTCAGGTATTGGGTATCTGTTCTGCACTAGCAGTAACAGTGAAGTTAGAGCCGGCAATAGTATTGTCGATTTCTGTGATGTTTGTAACGGTATTTTCAAACTTGATTATATCTCTTCTTCGTAATACAATACCCGCTCGAATCCGAATTATTGTTCAGCTGGTAGTTGTAGCTGCACTTGTAATTATAGTTGATCAGGTGCTGAAAGCTTTTGCATATGAGGTAAGCCTGCAGTTATCGGTATTTGTGGGATTGATTATAACCAACTGTATTATTATGGGACGTCTTGAGGCATTCGCCTTGGGTAACAAACCATGGCCAGCTGTACTTGACGGCATTGGTAATGGTGCTGGTTATGGCATGATTCTTATAATAGTTGCGTTTGTTCGTGAGTTATTTGGTACAGGTAACCTAACCTTGCCAGGTATTGGAGCGATTCAGGTTATACCAGATGTATTTTACGAATGGGGATACGCCAATAATGGATTTATGATTTTACCTCCTATGGCATTAATTGTTGTGGGTATCATTATCTGGGTGCAGCGTTCACGTGATAAAGATTTGATTGAATCGTAACCTTAAAAGAAGAGAAAAATGGATTATATAAATATATTCGTCAAGTCCATCTTTATTGACAACATGGTATTTGCCTATTTCTTCGGAATGTGCTCCTACCTTGCTGTATCAAAAACGGTGAATACATCACTTGGACTTGGACTTGCAGTGACCTTTGTTTTGGGTATTACTGTTCCTGTAAACTACCTGTTAAATCAATATGTGCTTAGCGAAGGTGCATTAGGATGGTTAGACGGTTTGTTTGGTCTTGAAAATCAATTTGCCACTTACGACTTAAGCTTTTTAAGTTTTATCATGTTTATTGCTGTAATTGCATCCATGGTACAATTGGTTGAAATGATTGTGGAGAAATACGCTCCAACTCTTTATTCTCAGTTGGGTATTTTCTTACCTCTTATTGCGGTAAACTGTGCCATCTTAGGTGGTTCATTATTTATGCAAGAGCGCGATTATGCAAACCTTGGTGAGGCAACTGTATTCGGATTAGGTTCTGGTATTGGTTGGTTATTAGCCATTGTTGGTATTGCTGCCATCCGTGAGAAGATTCAATATTCAGATATTCCTGCTCCACTTCGTGGACTTGGTATAACTTTTATTGTTACAGGCTTGATGGGTGTAGCATTTATGAGTTTTATGGGAATTCAATTGTAAAAAGCTAAAAGGAATAGAAATGATATTATTAGCAATTGATAGTACAGTAATCTTCTCCAGTATAATAATCTTCCTTGCGGTGGTTTTATTATTGGTGTCGATATTATTGTTCGCTAAGAAAAAACTAATGCCTTCTGGCGAAGTAACCATTAATATTAATAATGGTGAGCGTGAGTTGGTGGTAGAGCCGGGACAAACATTGCTTTCGGCATTAGGTGGAAATAAAATATTCTTGCCATCAGCTTGTGGTGGAGGTGGTACTTGTGCCATGTGTCGCTGTCAGGTTGAAAGTGGTGCAGGTTCGATTTTGCCAACTGAAACCGGATATTTTACCCGTAAGGAAGCTTTGAATGATTGGCGTTTAGCTTGTCAGGTTAAGGTAAAGGAAGACATGGGAATGTCCATTCCTGCCGAAGTAATGGGTATTAAGAAGTGGGAATGTGAAGTGGTTTCAAACGATGGTCAGGCTACCTTTATTAAGGAGTTTGTAGTGAAGTTACCTGACGGTGAAATCTTAGACTTTAAATCGGGTGGTTACATTCAGATTGATGTACCTAAGATTGAAGTTGATTTCAAAGACATGATCATTGAAGATGAGTATAAAGGTGAATGGGAAAAATTCGGCATGTTCGACTTGAAGATGAAGAACCCTGAAGCAACTTATCGTGCATATTCAATGGCTAACCACCCTGCAGAGGGTAATATTGTGATGTTGAACATCCGTATTGCAACTCCACCATGGGATCGTGTTGCCGGTAAATTCCAGAATGTAAATCCGGGTATCTGTTCTTCATTTATCTTCTCGCGTAAACCGGGAGACAAGGTTACTGTTTCAGGTCCTTATGGAGAATTTTTTATTAAGGAAACTGATAATGAGATGATGTTTATTGGTGGTGGAGCTGGTATGGCACCGATGCGTTCGCATATCTTCCACTTATTCCAAACAGTGAAGACTGGTCGTAAAGTGACTTTCTGGTATGGAGCCCGTTCTAAGAAAGAAATTTTCTACGAAGATCATTTCCGTAAGATTGAAGAGGAATTCCCTAATTTCAAATTTACAATTGCACTTTCAGAACCATTACCAGAAGATAACTGGGAAGGATCAAAAGGATTTATTCACCAGGTTATCCATGATGAATACTTAAGTAAACATGAAGAGCCGGAAGATGTGGAATACTACTTATGTGGACCTCCAATGATGAACGATGCAGTAACTAAGATGCTGTACGATTTAGGTGTGCCGGATGAGATGGTTGACTTTGATGATTTCGGATCATAAATATTTTAAAATCCCGCTTCAGCGGGATTTTTTTATTGCCTTATATTGAAATTGACCTTTTAAGAAGATTAACTTTACGCAAAAGAATTCATTCGTTATGCGCCATTTTATTTTTGCCATTTTAGTACTTATTGCTTTTTCGTGCACGCCTAAAAAAAGCTTTCATAAAAATGAAGGCTACATATTCGGAACCATTTACCATCTCACATATGAGCACGATACTAATTTATCGGAAGAAGTTGAGGCTAAACTCAATGCCTTTGATTGGTCATTGTCGACTTATAAAGAGGAGTCTGTAATTAGTAAAATCAATAAAAATGTATCAGATGAGACTGATGAATATTTCAGAATTGTCTTTAATAGGGCCAAGGAAATCACAGCAATAACGAATGGGGCTTTTGATATGACAGTAGCTCCTTTGGTTAATGCATGGGGTTTTGGATTCTCAAAAAAGGATAGCGTCACCGATGAAATGATTTCAGATTTAATGAACAGTGTAGGAATGAATCTAATATCACTGAAAGGAGATAAGGTGATAAAAGAACGAAAAGGTGTAATGTTGGATGGAAGTGCCATTGCCAAGGGTTATGCAGTTGATGTAATTGCTGATTTATTCGAGGCAGAGGGCATCATTAATTATATGGTTGAGATTGGTGGAGAAATGCGAGTTAAAGGACAAAATCCTAAGGGCAATTATTGGAAGGTAGGTATCGATAAGCCAATTGACGATCCTGATGTATTACAGCGCGAATTACAGGAGGTAATTACAATTACGGATGTTGCACTTGCCACTTCAGGGAACTATCGTAATTTCTATCTTAAAGATGGAAAAAAGTATGCACATACGATTAGCCCATTTACAGGTTATCCCGTCGATCATCAATTATTGGGAGCGTCTGTACTGGCTTCTGATTGTATGTCTGCTGATGCTTATGCTACAGCATTTATGGTGTTAGGTGTTGAACAGAGCATGGTTATAGTAGAGGCAGATAAAAGCCTGGAAGCATACTTTATATCAGAAGGTGAAAATGGAGAATACAACATTGTGATGAGTTCGGGTTTTAAAAAAGTACTTGATGATACTAGAAAAGGGAGCTGATGAAGCCCCCTTTAGTGATAATCCAAAAAAAATGTTGCATGAGCAACCTTGTTCTGCATGATCCAACACCCGCCTTTAGTTGGACAAGCAGCATCAAGTTCTTAATTTGGAATAATATTCCAGACAGAGTAGTAGTTTCTTTAAATCTAAACTGTGAATGGTACAAGCAGCTTAGCACTTTACCAAAGATACTAAAAATAATAAAAGATACAAAAGTCTGAAAATAGGATTTTTATCCTCAGTTTAATATTTTGCAAGCCGGGAATTAGAATGTATATTGTAGACTTGGATAAAAATTAACAGCTGGTTGTATTACTCTCATATTCACTATCAAGCTTCAGAGGTTTGATAGAAAATGCCGTTTTACGAGCTAGCTTATCCTGAGTGGTTGCACATTGAATGCCTTTGTCATTTAAGGCTTTATTTCCACCAATATGAGTATTGGGGAACTTGCCATTTTTTTGAAGTAAGATACGTATGGAGAATAGAGCAAATACAATGCCCATTAAAAAAATTGATAATATTAAAACCTGCCACATAATGCTTTCCCTTTATTTGAATGCAAAAATAGATAAAAAAACAAATCATCCATAGTTTAAAACAAACTTACAATCTCATATGTTTGATTAGTGCCTGAAATAAAATGCAAGCGTGAAACGTTTGCCAGCAGAAGAATACAACGCAGTAACAATTTGAAATTTAAGTCATATGTCTGAAAAAGCAGCTGAACTAAGCTTTGAAGATTTTAAGAAAGAAGTTAACAACGATTATAAAATAGCCTGTGTCAGTAGGAATATGAGTTTGTTAGCCCGAAAGGAAGTGCTTGGAGGAAAGGCCAAGTTTGGAATTTTTGGTGATGGCAAAGAGGTTCCGCAAATAGCAATGGCTAAGCAGTTTAAGAAAGGTGATTGGCGTTCGGGATATTACCGTGATCAAACCTTTATTTTGGCTGCAGGCATGACAACTCCTAAGGAGTTTTTTGCCTTGCTATACGGTGAGACAAGAACTGAATTAAATCCTGACAATGGGGGAAGATCATTCAATAATCATTTTGGAACCAGATTAATAGACAAGGACGGAAATTGGAAGGATTTGGCCCAAATGAAGTGTACCGCTTCCGATATATCACCTACAGCCGGTCAAATGCCTCGTTTGGTTGGTTTAGCCATGGCATCGAAGCTGTATCGTAATAATCCGGGATTAAAAGATTTTACTCAATTCAGTACCAACGGAAATGAAGTTGCATTCGGAACCATTGGGGATGCTAGTACTTCAGAAGGTCATTTTTTCGAAACATTAAATGCGGCAGGAGTACTTCAAATTCCTATGGCAGTTTCGGTGTGGGATGATGGTTATGGTATCTCAGTTCCTAAGAAAATGCAGACCACCAAGGAAAGCATTAGTAAGGCTTTAAAAGGTTTTGAAAAAGGTCCAAAAGATACTACCGGAATGCTGATATACAATGCAAAGGGATGGGATTATGCCGGTCTCTGCCAAATGTATGAAGAAGGTGTGAAAAAGTGCCGTGAAGAACATGTTCCGGTTTTATTTCATGTTGAAGATTTAACTCAACCTGTTGGGCATTCTACCAGTGGTTCGCATGAAAGATATAAGTCGAAAGAACGATTGGCATGGGAGAAGGAATATGACTGTTTGGTTCAGATGCGTAAATGGATGATTGAATCAAATCTTGCGGATGATAATGAATTAGATCAAATAGAAGCTGAAGCAACTGCTGAGGTAAAAGCCGCTCAAAAAGAAGCCAACAAAGAATTTGTTGATGCCATAAAAGAGGAGCGTCAGGAATTATTGGATATTATTTCACGCAAGGACTGTGTTTGTAATGAAATAAAGCAAGCTAAGATTGATGAAGTCATTAAAGGATTAAAACTATCCATAGCTCCATCAAGGAAAGAAATATTGAGTGCTGCACGTAAGGTCTTGCGATACTACTGTTCAGCTTGTTCAAAGCCGAGCAGCATGAAGGTTCAATTAAAAGCTTGGGTAAAAAAATATTTTGAGCAAGGCTGGGAGGATTATAGTGCATGGCTCTATAGCGAAGATGAGCATTCAGCCTTACGTGTTCCGGTTGTGAACCCTGCTTTTGATGAGCATGTGGTAAATGTGCCCGGTAGAGAGATTCTTCGTGATAATTTCGATTATATATTCGCAAACAATCCCAAAGTAGTGACCTTTGGTGAGGATACCGGATTTCTTGGTGGTGTTAACCAAAGCCTTGAAGGTATGCAGGCTAAGTATGGTGATTTGCGAATTAGAGATGCGGGGATTCGGGAAACAACCATAATGGGGAAGGGTATTGGTATGGCGCTTAGAGGTCTGAGGCCAATCGCTGAAATACAATATTTCGATTATTTATTGTATGCATTACAAACCATGAGTGATGATTTGGCAACAACCAGATACAGAACTAAAAATGGTCAGAAAGCACCTGTTATAGTGCGCACCCGTGGTCACCGATTGGAAGGAATATGGCATAGTGGATCGCCTTTGAGTATGGTGATTAATTCTATTCGGGGAGTGTACGTTTGTGTGCCTCGTGATATGACACGAGCTGCAGGCTTTTACAATACGCTTTTAGCAGGTGATGATCCAGCTTTGGTTATTGAACCATTAAATGGATATCGTTTACGTGAACCTCAGCCTAATAATATTGGCGAGTTTAATATACCATTAGGTGTCCCTGAAGTAATGACAGAAGGCAAGGATGTAACATTAGTTACCTATGGCTCATGCGTTCGCATTGCTGAGGAAGCAGCAAAACAATTAAATGAAATTGGTGTTTCAGTTGAGCTTATTGATGTTCAGACACTATTACCATTTGACATTAATGGAATTATTGGTGAATCGGTGAAGAAAACAAGTAGGGTTGTTTTCTTTGATGAAGATGTTCCGGGTGGTGCAACTGCTTATATGATGAATAAAGTGCTTGAAGAACAAAAGGCTTTTGTTTACTTAGATTCTGCTCCACGTACCGTTACTGCTAAAGATCATCGACCGGCATATGGAACGGATGGCGATTACTTTAGCAATCCAAATGCAGAAGATGTATACGAAACCATTTATGATATGATGGCGGAATCAGACCCACTTCGATTCCCACCTATTTATTAGATGAGCGATTTACACAAAATAGATACAGGCGTAAGGAAATAATCTTTACGCCTCTTTTTTTTAGGCATGTTTTCCCAATAAGCGAATGCTGACATACAGTAATCCAAAAGCAATTATGTAGGATATCCACACAGGAAAACCAAAAGCAACAGGAATGGTTCCACATATTAGCGCAATTGAAGCTACTGTTATGGCATATGGCATTTGAGTTTTTACATGATGAATATGATCACATGAGCAGGCCAATGAACTTAAAATAGTTGTGTCGGATATTGGAGAGCAGTGATCGCCCAATACCGAACCCGCAAGTACTGATGAAACAACATTGTAAAAAAGAGGTAATATCTCTGATTGCTCCAGGCCGGCATCTAATCCTAATTTCCAAACCGCGGGAAGCATCAAAGGATATATAATGGCCATGGTTCCCCAACTCGATCCTGTGCTAAAGGCGATAAAAGCCGAAAATATAAAAGTCAAAGCCGGAATTAGAAGAGGACTGATGTTGATGCTGGTTAATAAATTGGTAATGAAGTCTGCTGTGTGAAGATGCTTTGTTAATAAAGCTAATGACCAAGCCAGAGAAAGAATTAATAAAGCATGAAACATGGTTTTAAAACCATTTACAACTCCCTCTATACTTTCTTTAAGAGGTAATATTTTTTGAATTGAAGTTAAGAAGATGGCCATAAATACACCAGCCAGAGATGACCATACCAAGGCAACAAATACATCGGCATCACCAATGGTTTGTGATAATTTGGTCATGAAGCTTAATTGGGTGTTGTTCCAAACGGATTGATCCCATCCTGTGTATACCAATCCGATAATAGTACCAAATACGACTACCAATACCGGAATCATGGCATTATACCAGCGCGCTTTTATACCTTCGGTAAGAGCTAATTCTTTAATTATTTGAGGCCCCTTTTTTTGATGCTTCCGTTGCAAGTCATATTCATTCCTAAGCGCTTGTTTCTCGGCTTTAAGCATTGGCCCAAAATCTCTTTTCTGCCAAATCAGAAATCCAACGAAGGCAAGAGTAAGAATAGGATAGAAGGAATATTGTAGGGAATTAAGAAATACAGAGTAAGCTGTGGTTTGTAAACCAATAGTTGTAATGCCTTCTTGAATGTAACTGAGTTCTGCTCCAATCCAGGTGGTTATAAAGGCAATTGCTGCAATTGGCGCGGAAGTCGAATCAACTATATATGCCAGCTTTTCTCTTGATATTTTTAAGCGATCAGTTACCGGGCGCATCGTGTTTCCAACCACCAAGGTATTGGCATAGTCATCGAAGAATATAAGAAGGCCCATTATAAAGGTAATAAACTGTCCTGATCTTCTGTTTTTAGCATATTTCGAAAGAATATTAACTATGCCCATCATTCCTCCATTCATAGAAATAAGAGCAACCATTCCGCCAATAAGCATGCTAAAAATAATTATTGACATATGGCCGCTATCAAGTAATGCCTCCATTAAATAGGTATCTACTATGGCAAGGCCACCTTTTCCTATAGCAATAAAGAAACTGGCTCCGGCATATTTATAAATTGTTGCGGTACCAAATAATAATCCTATAAATAAGGATGAAAACACTTCCTTTGTGATCAAAGCCATAATAATGGCGATTAACGGAGGTAGTATGGAAAGCCACAAAGGGATTGGGTCAATCGTTTTTGTAATAACCTGACTAGCACTGATCAACTGAATATCGGTTTTTTTGGCAAATATATGCTGCGCATAATACCCTTGATCGTCTTGTTTTAAATCTATGCGAACACCTTTTATGAGTACAATGGGAATAAAAGCACTGTTTTCTGGATGGCCTTCAATACGAATTATCGTTTTCATTCCTTTCATTACAGCTGGAGGTAATTGTAAGGAAAGTGAATTTGATGCCTGAGTAAAATGTATAATGCTAAAGAAAAGGCATAAAGTTAGTAGCCTGTGATACTTTAAGATATTTAGAATTCGCATGGTTATTAAGCCCTTTAAACTACACTAAATGCAAGAAACAGTCTATTTTTCGAACAATCAAATTAATTATACCTTAATTTTTTGATTAAACTATTGAATGGAAAAGGAATAATTGTTAATTTAATGTTTGAATTCAATCGGGTGAACCTAATTTAATGTTGTAGTGTTCATCTTAATAGGGGATAGCGAGAAGTTTTTATTGAAATAAATTACCAATAAAACAAGGAGGTTTGATGAATGAAAGATTTAGAATTTAATATTTTTGACACAAAGTTACCAAAGATTAATCCTGCAAAGGGACGCATTTTAATTGCTGAGCCATTTTTGCAAGGACCATATTTTAATCGGTCTATAGTCTTCTTAACAGAACATGGTGATGATGGTGCTGTAGGTTTTGTTCTTAATAAATCATCTGATTTATATCCGGATGAGGTGATTGAAGATCTGTTTAATTTTAAAGGTGAAATGTTTATTGGAGGGCCAGTTTCGTCTAATACTTTGCATTTTCTTCATACTTTGGGAGATGCGGTTCCGGATTCTATTAAGGTTACTGATAATTTGTATTGGGGTGGTGATTTTGAAGTGATAAAAGAGATGATTAATTCTGGTAAAGCAGATTATGAATCAGTTAAGTTTTTCGCAGGGTATTCAGGATGGTCACCGGGTCAATTGGAGGAGGAAATTGAAAGTAATTCGTGGATAGTTGCTACACTCGATGATAAAACCATAATGGAATGTGAGATTGACAACTTTTGGAAAGAGGCTATGGAAAGCCTTGGCGATATATGTAAAGTGTGGACTAACTTTCCTGAAAATCCATCAAGTAATTAGCGGCGTAGTCATTCAAATGCCGATTTATCTGTTTCGATACCTTACAATAATATCTTTTAGATTGCAGGCCTACAACCCATTGAATTCCTTGAATGGCATTGCTAAGAAATATCTCATCGGCTAATAGTAATTCATTGACTGTTGTGCCTTCTACTTCTTCAAATTTGTAAGCTTCTTTCTCAAAAAGAAACAATAGCTGTTTCCGCATTATCCCATCAACACAGCCCGATGTTCTTCTGGGTGTATAAATTACATTGTCTTTAACCCAATAGATGTTGGATGCAAGTGCCTCAATTAGCTGATCATTTTGATTGTATATAAATACATCATCAAGATTGTTTTCTTTTTTATAATGACCAGCCATTACAAATAGTAATGAATTGGCTGTTTTATAAGGATTGAACCTACTCTGTACTTTTTTGTCATTTTCATAAGTGCCCATTATCAAGCCTTTGCTATTGAGCGTATATTTCTGGGTTTCGAGGTGAGTAGCTTCAATGAGGTAATTTACTTTATCACTGGCAGGTGTATACAAACCCCCTTCTTCTCTGAATACTGTCAAACGAATACGAACATCACCAAATAGCCTGTTTTTTGTTATTAAGCTTGAGATTTGGCCGCGAAGAATATTAATTGGAGGTAAGGTGCGACTTTGCATCTTTAATAAAGTCATACCGCTTAAAAGTCGTTGATAATGGCTTTCAAAAAACATTGGCACTTGTTGAATGCATCTGATGGTTTCAAATAAGGCATCGCCGTAACGAAACGATCTGTTGCCAACCATTAATACAGGATTAGCGGCATTGAATCGTTCTCCATTCAAACAAATGTATTGCTCCTTATTCATTAGCCAATAATAGATTTACATGCTGGTAAAATGGAGCTATTGGTTTCTATCTTAAAACATTGTTTTAAACCAGCACTTTGCCCAGCTTCAATATCGCGAGGTGAATCACCAATTAAATAGGATGTTTTAGGATTAATATCATGTTCGTCAATGGCTTGTAAAATCATCCCTGGCTTTGGTTTGCGACAATCGCAATCTTCAACAGAATCATGGTGTGGACAATGATAAATATCCGTGATACGAATGTCATTATCAAACATTAGCTGCAAAAAATGACCATGAACCCTCTCCATATCATCCTCAGTATATTCCCCTTTAGCGATACCTCCCTGGTTGGTGATAATAATAAGTTTATAACCTGCGTCTTGCAATTGCTGCAGACCTTGGATGACATCCGTGTTAAGCTTAAAATCCCTCTTTTTATAGATGTAGTAATGACCTTCATCATTATTAATGACACCATCTCTATCGATAAATACCGCTTTATTCATTTCGCAAAATTAAAGAAAATTGAATACTTCTTCCACAAATTCCCTCAATAATGAAGGTTTAAACAGTACCGGAAAAACAAAACCATAAACAGCTCCCCAGAAGTGTGCATCGTGCCCAATGTTATCCACATTCCGTTTGGCCATATAATAAGAATAGATAAGGTAAAGAACTCCAAATATTATATTATAGAATTCAAATGGGATTAAGATGATTCCCATGGTTCCAAAAGGGTTAAATAATATATTAGCATATACAATTGCTGAAACAGCTCCTGAAGCGCCAATAGCATTATAGTTGTAATTGTCTTTTTCTTTTCCAAAAGAGTACAATGATGAGAACAGAATTGCAGAAAGAAAAAATACCAGAAAAAGCAAACCACTATTCCCCGGTAGATCTCTTTGGAAATAAGAGAGAACTGCTTGGCCAAATGAAAAAAGCACAAACATGTTAAAAATAAGATGCATCCAACTCCCATGAAAAAAACCATGGCTAATAAATCGTACGTATTCTTTTCTGTGTTTAATCTGCCAGGCATTAAACTGATACCTGTAAACTAATTCAGGCTGACTAAAGCCAGCAATACTAATAGCACTAATGGCAAGTATGATAATAATTGATATATCCATTCGGAATGGTTAATTTATAGTTGTGTGTGCTTGAAGTAATGGATTATTGATTACATAAATCATTAACGACTGATTACAATAATTAGTTAATGCATTATTTTGAAAATCATTTCTTTTAGTAGTTCACCGGGTTCGGTAGTTGAACTGTTGAATCCCTTCGATTTCATATCGTACTCGCGAAGAAGACTGATTATCTGAACAACTTTACGTGCCGGATAGTTTTTGGCACCAGTCACATAGTCCTGTACAAAAAAAGGATTAATTCGAAGTGCAGAAGCCACACTATGTTTTGATTTATCCGGTAAATAATAATAGGATAGAAGTTTAACGAACGCACCAAACAATGTTATCGTCGTGACCTGAATTGGGTAGGCTTTAGGATTTTTACCAAATGCGAGTATAATTTTATTGGCCTTTGGAATGTCTCTTGAAAGAACTGCCTTTTGTAATTCAAAGTTATTGTAATCTTTACTTACGCCTATGTTTTTCTCAATATGGGCAGAGGTAATTTGTTTAACAGAACTACCAATGGCCAGCTCCAACTTATCTAGTTCATGTGTTATTTTAGATAAATCGTTCCCTAAAAATTCAGTTAAGAGAGCAGCAGACTTAGGATCAATTGTTTTGCCTTTTGATTGTAAATATGAACTCACCCATTTGGGTATTTCATAGTCCCGAAGTGCTTTTGATTCAAATATTAGCCCGGCTTTGGCAATGCTTTTATAAACCTTTTTACGTTTGTCGAGTGTTTTGTATCTGTAGTTGATAACCAAAACTGTAGACGTAAGCGGATTATCGGCATATATGCTTAAGGCATCAAGGTTAGAAATGTTTTGAGCTTCCTTTACTATTATAACTTGATGTTGAGCCATCATGGGATAACGACGGGCTGCCATTACGATATCTTCAGCCTCAACATCCTTGCCATAAAGGACAGTTTGATTAAAGCCTCGTTCTTCTTCGCTTAGTACATTATTGGCAATATAATCGGTTATTTGATCGATGTAATATCCTTCATCACCCATTAAAAAATAAATGGGCTTATAAACCTTCTGCTTTAAATCGTTTATGATTTGCTCAAAACTCATTCTAATCCGTCGTATTAATTGCCAAATCTAAGGTGCTTAACCGATTTACCATTATTCTGAATGGTATCCATGGCTTTAATGCCAATTTTTAAATGCTCATGCACATAATTCTCAGTCACAACCTTATCACTTTCTTCGGTTTTTACACCAGTTGAAATCATTGGTTGATCAGAAACCAATAATAAGGCTCCTGTCGGAATCATGTTGTAAAAACCGACCGTAAAGATAGTGGCTGTTTCCATATCTATGGCCATCGCACGGGTTTTACTCAGGTATTTTTTAAAACGCTCATCATATTCCCACACTCTTTTATTAGTAGTAAATACTGTTCCTGTCCAATAATCACGTTCTTTATCTCTTATGGTACTTGACACGGCACGCTGCAAGCTAAAGGCTGGTAGGGCCGGGACTTCAGGAGGTAAATAGTCATCCGATGTACCGTCGCTTCTTATGGCTGCTATGGGTAAAACCAAATCACCTAGTTTATTCTTCTTCTTTAGGCCACCACATTTTCCAAGGAATAAAACGGCTTTTGGCATAATAGCACTTAAAAGATCCATCATTGTAGCTGCATTAGGGCTACCCATTCCAAAGTTAATTATGGTAACACCATTGGCCGAGCAGTTAGGCATATTGCCACTCTGACCAATGATTGGTGCATCATACCATTCTGAGAATAATTCAACATAATGATTGAAGTTGGTCAGGATGATATAAGGGTCAAAATCTTCTAGTTTTCTACCTGTATATCGGGGTAGCCAATTCTCTACAATTTCTTTTTTTGTCTTCATGGGCAAGTAGTTAAAAGGATGTGTGACTGACTTCTTTTAGGATAGGCAATTGTGCCTCTATAAGAAAAAAGAAGCCGAAATTTTAATTAATCGACTAAGGTAACTTTTTCTGCTTAATTTGATTTACTTTGTTGAAAAAATCAGAGTATGCAAAAACTAAACCTTCCGGTCTATGAATTTAGGTTGAGGGATCATCAAAATAAAAAACAGATATTTGATGTGATCCGGAAGAAGTTTGTTGCCTTAACTCCTGAAGAATGGGTGCGCCAGCATCTGATTCATTTTTTTGTACATCAACTTAAATATTCGCCGGGATTAATTGCCGTTGAAATGCCTGTTAATGTTAATGGATTAAATCAGCGAGCTGATATTGTGGTATATAATCGTAAGGGGGAGCCAGTGATGGTTGTGGAATGTAAAGCGCCTGCTGTTTCTGTTTCAAAAGCGGTATTTAATCAGGCCGCGCGTTATAATATGCGTTTAAAGGTGAAGTATATGGTGGTGAGCAATGGACTTCAGCATTTTTGTGCCCAGCTTAAAGATGAAGAAGGTGGCTATAGCTTGTTAAAGCAATTTCCGAATTTGCAGCAACTCTTAAATTAGTGAAGAGAGATAGAATAGCAATAAGTATATTGGAATAAAAAGTAAATGTTTTATCCTCTGACTTTTATTTTCTAGAACGAAAAACAATAGCATTAAGGAGGCAAAAACTATTAAGCCTGAGAAAAGCATATTTACTCGGATAAAATAAGCAATTGGTTCAATATTGCTAATGTTACCATAAGCAATGGCATGGTCAAAAGATGAAATATCAAGTTCTAGGATGTTGATCAAGATTAATACTGCAAAAAGAAGATGAAAGAGATAGTACGCTATTTTTCCCACTTTATTTTTCATCAATTCTCTGATAAAGGGCCTCATCAATAAAGCCATCTTTTGTTTTACGCCAGGCCTTCTTTACGCCAACTAATTCAAAACCTAATTTTTCAAATAACTTGATGCTGGTAGTATTGTTGCTTGAAATATTGGCATAAACCTGTTTTAAGCCTAATGTGTTAAAACAATAAGTTACAAACAAGTTAAGGGCTTCGGAAGCATGCCCCTTTTGCTGGTAATCAGAGTGTATAATAATGCCAATGCCAGCCCGCTGATGAAAGGGGTCAAAGTCAAAAAGATCAATCATTCCAATGGGGAGCTTTGATTCTTCCAGTTCAATGATCAGTCGTAACTGTTTGGTTTGATAAATATCGAGTTGAGCCTGCTCAATATAGATTTTGAGTTGGTGCCTAGAAAAAGGGGTGAGCGTATTGCTCACCTCCCATATATTCATATCATTTTCCCATTGATAGAGTATGTCAATATCATTGGGTTCAAGAGCCCTTAGCGCCAGCTCTTCATTATTCATTATTCTGCTTTTGGTTTAATCAAGTCTTCGAATTGTTTGATATCACGTACAAAGGCATCTTTCCAAATGTCCATCTTCACTACCTCTTCTTTGGCCTTTAATGTAGCTTTGTATCCTTTATAGGCGCCATAGGTGTAGCGGAACCATCCATCCTTACATTCATACAATTTAATCAAGTCTGTATTCAATCCATGTTTTGTAAAGATATCGTATGACTGCAATTGCTCTTTTAGAGAAACAAATTGTACAGTGTAATATGGAATTCCATCAGAAACGTCCAATGCGTTTTCTTTGTCCGCTGCTTTTTCCTCTTTAGCTGCATGTAAGTATGTCATCTGAGTTTCTTCCAATAATGTGGTTTTAGTACTCTTCTTGTAAGCCATTTCGCGTTCCACATCAATCTGTTTCACAACTTCTTCATAGCCTTCACCTGCATAACGAATCTTGTATTTTTTCTCTGCTTCGAGGATTAGCACGTATTTACCACTTCCCGGATGAGGTTTAAATATTCCTTCTTCCTCATCGGTTTCGGCATTGCTTACATAAATCTGAACGTGTTCCAATGGAGCATCACCACTATTAACAACACCTTTAAATACAGCTAATCGGTTTATTTCCGGTTCCTCGTATTCAATCAAGTAAATGTCTGATCCGCCATGACTTCCTTCAAATTTAGAAGAAGCATAATAAGCCAGATTCTGAGTAGTAGTAGGTACAAAAAAGAAATCGTCGTCAGGCGTATTGATTGGATAACCCATATTAACTGGTGCGCTCCAGCTTTCGTCATTCTGTAATTGAGTATAGAAGATGTCAAACTTACCCATGCTATTGTGACCTTCCGAACTAAAATACAATGTACGCCCATCAGGGTGGATCATTGGAGTTTCTTCATCATACGGAGTATTTAACTCTTCCATATTTTGAGCTTTACCCCACTCGCCATTAGGTAGACGGCGAACACGATAAATGTCTAAACCACCCAGACCACCTTCACGATTACTAGTAAAATACAAAGTAGACTTGTCAGGTGAGATTGATGCATGCGTTTCGTTATAGCGCGAATTGATTGGTTCTGGTAGTTTTACCGGCTCACTCCAATTGGAGCCATCGTGATTACTTACATATAAGTTGGATCCATCAATATCATTGCGATAAATATAAAGTTCGGTTTCATCAATTGATAAACAAACCCCTGCTTCATGACCGGGCTTACGGAATATTTCCTTAAGTGATTTGGCTTTTTTCCACTGTTCATTTTCCTTAAGTGATGAATAAATGCGCTCGGCATACTGCCCGTCGGGCAATATTTCGCTATAACTCGAAGCTCTACGCGAGGTAAATAATAACAGTGATTCGTCAGCTGAGATCAACGGGCTATGATCGTCGTATTTAGAATTGATTTCAGGTCCTAGATTAATAACATTTAAAGTAACCGGTTTAGCCATCAATTCAATAGCGTTCTCACAAATCTCTATCTCACGCTTAAATTCATTAATTGCTGTTTCGTCAGCAGGATTAAGCTGAGCAATAATTTCTTCATACTTCTGAATTGCCATTTCCGGTTCAAGCTGCAGTTGATAGTTTTTAGCAACCATGCTCTGAACCTCAATTCCAACTGTTCCTTTCTTTTCTTCTTCATTTAAAAGAGCATGAACCCGATTAAAATAATCAACCGACTTTTCGTAATCATTTAAATAAAGATTGCAATAGGCCAGGTTATACAAAACTTCAAGATCTTCGTTGTCCTTTGCCAGAAGTTCGCTGTACAATTCCATGGCCTCACTATAGGCTTCATTTTCGAAAAGAAATTCCGCGTCTTTAAATTTCTTATTATCTCTCGAATTGTTCTGAGCTAAAACAAGCTGTGCTGAAAATAAAAAGGCAAAACATACCAGTAGTAAACGTTGTAACATATTGGGCTGGCTTAATATTAATCCGTTAATATAAATATTTAGTGCAAAATAAATAATAAAGGCATGTCATCATGCGCTTTAGCGATTTATTTTGATAAAAGTAATCAATTATAGTATTAGTTGTCTTCTTTTTTGTCTTCAACAATAATAGGGTCCAGATACGAAGCATTACCATGTGTAGGAAAATCCAATCGTCCTGATATTTTAAAATCCTTTGACATGGTCACTTTTCCAAAGGTTCTTATGGTCATTGTGTACTCTACGCCAGTTGGAAGTATAAGTACATATTTACCATTTTCAGGGTGAGGTCGATATTGTCCAACTTCTTCGCCAGAATCTTTTTTAGTTAAGATAAGTTGCGATTCATGCGAGGGTAGTCCGTCTTCTGTAAATATGAACCCGGCAACTACGGCTAATGAGCGCTCATCTGTTTCCGGAAATTCAATTAACCATATATCAGACCGACCATAACCTCCGGGGCGTTCAGATGCAAAATAAACTCGATGTCCATCTGATGTTGGAACAAAGAATAAATCGTCTCCGGGAGTATTTATGGGATAACCTATGTTTTTGGGCTCGCTCCATTTTTGCTCAGCATCATTAATTCGATTCGATGAGAAGATGTCAAAGCCTCCCATGGATAAATGTCCCATTGATGCAAAATATAAGGTGCCTTCATCGTGCGAAAGAAAAGGGCTCTCTTCATCTTCCACAGTATTTATTGTAGGACCAAGGTTTGAAACTTTACCCCATGTGCCATCGGGTAATCTCTTGACTATATAAAGGTCTTTGCCTCCAAACCCACCCGGACGATCGCTGGAAAATACTAAAGTATTACGATCGTATGAGAATGATCCATGTGTTTCGTGATAATTTGTGTTGATCGGTTTCGGAAATTTAAGAGGAGCAGACCATCCTTTTTCAGATAAGTTGGAAAAATATAAATCACCTGATATCCCATCATTTCGATAGATAATCATGGTTTGCCCATCCGCACTTAAGCTGCAAGTTGCATCATTTCCATCGGAATTAACTGATTTACCAAGGTTCAAGGCAGGTAGCCATTTCTCTTCGCGCCAAATGGTTTTATGAATGTCCTCATAAAATAAGCCATCCGGATTAGTTAAGTTTCCTGTTCCCTGACGGTTAGAAGTAAATATTAAAATGGATTCATCTGCCGATATCACCGGGCTGTGTTCATTATGCTCACTATTTACAGCCTGACCAAGGTTAGTAATTCTAAAGTCGACTGGATTTGCTTTGAGTTGAATCGCATTCTCATTATATCTGGTTTCCAGCTCCAATTGCTTTAGCAGCGACTTTTGCTTGGGTGGAATGTTGTCCTTTAATGCAATTAATTCCTGTAAAGCTTCTTCAAATCGATGATTTAAATGATAAGCTTGAGCCAGGTAAAAGCGTGCCTCAATGGCATGTTGATTTTTTCTTGTTTCAAGAGTGTAATGTTGTTTTGCTTTCTCAAGGTAAATTATTGCATCATCCGATTTGTAATCAATATTGAGCAAACAGAGTCCATAATTAAGATTGAGGATTGGCTCATCCGGATGAACAATCATCAATTCTTTAAGTTTAGCTGCTGCTTCTTCAAACTTCTCCAGATTAAGGTCATTGGTAATGTTTACCAAATCCTTTTTCTTGAGTTTAGATTGAGCTGGTACAATTGTAACCGAAAATGACAAAATCAGTAATAGGCCAATTAACTTCATAGTGGTAATGCGCTGTATTCGTTGCTTAGTTGGTTAAACGCCTCTTCTAATAAGAGTGCTACAAGTTAATAAAATATTTTTGTTGTCGACGATTGTAAAAGATATTTGAGTGTCTATGAAAAGCAAATATATCAGGAGAGAGTAGGCAGTTTTTTAAAGTAAATGACCTCTCCTTTGCTTGAGTTATGGGAGTTGATTACTAAGTATTTATTGTTGTAAGATACAAAAGCGTAGTTGTGTTTACCCAAAAGCTCCATTTGCTGAATAATTGTTTTGGCCTTTATGCTTTTTAAATCAAATATGACGAGGCCTGAATCATCTAAACTATTCGATAAATCAGTAATGATCTCAATCTTTGAGTCAGGGAAAATATTTGAAATTTTGGTTTGTAATTCGATTTTGCGAAAGTTGAGAAGTATCTTATCAACTTTGTAAGCTGTTTGTTTTTTTCGTTTAAACCGAAGTGTAAATACTTTGTACCTATGGATTAATCTTATACTAACCCATATTAAGAAATTGGTTAAACCAGAGCTTCTGCTTTTAAAGTATTTTTTGTGGAACACCCACATTGCATTATAAAAATAATTATAGATTTCTGCCTTGTTTGGAGTTGATTGTCCTTTGAAATGAATAATAGGGCAGGAACCAAAGTAATGGTTGCTGCCAAATTTCTTTTTCAATTCGTAGGATAGTTCGATGTCCTCGCCATACATGAAATAATCCTCATTAAGCAAGGTGAAATCTCCATTCTTATCCCTTTGTTGAACAAGAAATGCACCAGATAGAATATCTACTTCTTGCTCACTATCCATGTTAAAATTCCCATGATAATATCTTGCAAATCTACTGGAATTAGGAAAAGCTTTACACAGTCCACTTACCTTATAAAAAGAAGTTATTGGTGTAGGTAATCCTCGTTTTGATTCTTTTAAAAACTCACCTGATCCATTAATCATTTTAAGACCTAATCCACCAGTGTTCTTATTTTGCGAATAAAACTCAATGACCTTTTCGAAGGTGTCTTCTGCAACAATAATATCAGGATTAAGTAGGATTGCCAATTCTCCTTTGGCTTGTTTTAATCCAATATTATTAGCCTTTGAAAAGCCGAGGTTTTCACTGTTATGAATTGTCGTAATAAAGGGATAGTGTGATTTAGCTTTGGCTGGAATGTCTGTTTTGGAAGCATTGTCAACAACTATAACCTCACAATCAATTCCGGAAATGGAACTTTGAACCGAACCTAAGGTTAGGTCCAGAAATTCCCATGCATTATAACTGACTATGATAATTGATAATTTCACTCTTGCTTCAATCTAATTCCTTCACTGAGCTTGGCTCAACTTATTTCAAATGTCAATCAGCTTGTGTTATTGTTCGTCTCGGCAAAACAAGCGTTGAATAAAACCACAGAAGGTTCTACTCCTGGCTTTATCATATTGATTTCTAAAATTATCCTTCTCGCTTTGAGGAGCATCTTTATTTAGTTGCTGCCATATTTCGCCCCAACCTAAAAAGCCACCTACATTTCGATCATCAATAAATATGTCGGCATTAACCTTTCGGCTCATGTTTTCATTTATCACTTCTTCCGGATAAGTTCGGTTGATAGCATAAAATTCAATACCATTACGTCTGCAATAATCAACCGCAGCATCCAGTTCTTTGCCGGATCGGATAGTCCAGAGAACCAAAAGATGACCTTGCGCTTGTAGTGCTTTAAGTGTTTGAAAAGCAAAGATTTTTTCCTTGCCAATGGCAGGGTATCTGTGCTCAACTATGGTTCCATCAAAATCTACTGCTATAAGCATATGAATGTTTAATTATCGTTTTTGTCGTTGTTTTCTAATTCTCGCTGAATCGTTGATTGCGATGGGTAATTTAATAGAAGGAATAGATAAATTAATCCAAAAATTATTAATTGGTTGATATGTCCGGTGGACAAATAAATTAGAAGACTTATTAGTGATAGGCCTTCCAGAGTAGCTATTTTGATAAAATAGGCACTTTTATAATGCATTAGTTTACTTTCAATACTTAGGCTTTGATTGATACGACTCACCTTTCTTTTATGAAACATATAAGAGGCAGGTATGCCAATTAAAGCCAGAACAATAGAAAGTGATTTCATATTATTTTCGTTAGCTGTTTCAAAGGTAGAGACTTTACCTATTGTTAGAATATAGTAAAACGAAAAGGCGGCAAAAATGGCCAGCGTTATGACTATTACAAAATAGATAAGTTTAATTTGCTTATATGTTGAATTCTTTTGCATTCTATAAAGTATTTTCAAAAGGTAAACGATTAACTAATGAACGACCTAAAGTTACCTCATCGGTATATTCCAGTTCATCACCAATAGAAACTCCACGGGCGATAGTGGTCATGTTTATTTGATGCTTTTCAAATTTCTTAAAAAGGTAGAAATTTGTGGTGTCACCTTCCATGGTTGTGCTTAATGCGAATACCAATTCTTTAACATCCCCATTTTTAATTTTTTCTTCCAAAGCCGAAATTGTCAGGTCATCGGGTCCAATGCCATCCATTGGAGAGATTACACCTCCTAAAACGTGATAAATTCCGTCGTATTGTTGAGTATTTTCAATGGCCATGACATCACGGATGCTTTCCACTACACATATCAATTCATGATTGCGATTATGGTTGGCACAAATATGACAGGTTTCGCTATCAGAAATATTATGGCAACTTTGACAATACACAATTTCCTCACGCATATGCCTAAGTGAGTCAGAAAATTTAAATACCATTTCCTTTTCTTGCTTAAGTAAATGTAATACAAGCCGAAGTGCCGTTTTTTTACCTATGCCCGGTAATTTGGCAAACTCATTTACAGCTGTTTCTAATAATTTAGATGGAAAAGATGCAGAGGTCATTTTCAAATGTTGATTATGCTGCAAATGTAATAAAAAGTACTGATGTAAATATGTTTGATATTTGAGCGGATTTATTATAAATGATAAGGTGAGCGGATGCGATGATTTAAATCCGTTAATAAGTAATTGCGATATTTCCTGAGTATCGCATCTACAAAACATCACATTGTTTAATTAATTTACAGACAGTATATTTGAACATTCAACACAAAAGCACATGAATCCAATACATATAGCTATTATAATTGCATGTTATTTCGCCTTATTAATTTTGATTTCATTCTTAACTGGAAGAAAGGCGGATAATGAAACTTTTTTTAGGGGTAACAAGCAATCACCTTGGTATATTGTTTCCATAGGAATGATTGGCGCTTCTCTGTCGGGTGTAACATTTATTTCGGTGCCTGGTTGGGTAGGCTCAACAGGAATGACATACATGCAAATGGTTATGGGCTATTTTTTAGGCTACCTTGTTATTGCGCATATCCTTTTACCTCTCTATTATCGATTAAATCTGACATCCATATATAGCTATCTGGACGAGCGATTTGGCTTTTGGTCATACAAATCCGGATCTGTTTTATTTTTATTGTCGCGTACGGTTGGAGCATCAGCACGCTTATATTTGATGGCTAATGTATTGCAGATAGCTGT
Source organism: uncultured Carboxylicivirga sp. (assembly GCA_947503525.1). Classification (GTDB taxonomy): domain Bacteria; phylum Bacteroidota; class Bacteroidia; order Bacteroidales; family Marinilabiliaceae; genus Carboxylicivirga. The sequence continues at coordinate 259,358 of CANNEA010000006.1, forward strand.
CTTTGATGCCTTTAATATTCCGTTTGAAGTCACGGTGGTGTTAACTATATTTCTGATTTGGCTTTACACGTTTCGGGGTGGTATTAAAACCATTATATGGACAGATACCTTGCAAACGCTGTTTATGTTGACCTCTGTTGGGATTGCGGTCGTTCTTATTTCAAAAAGCATGGACCTTTCTTTTACTGGAGTGATTAGTACCATTTCAGAGAGTGAATATTCAAAGCTATTTGTGTTCGACGATTGGGGATCAAAACAACATTTTGTTAAGCAATTTCTAAGTGGGGCATTTATTACCATTGTAATGACCGGGTTGGATCAGGATATGATGCAAAAAAATCTCACATGTAGAAATCTGAAGGATGCGCAAAAGAATATGTACTGGTATGGTTTTGCATTTATGCCTGTCAATCTATTGTTTTTAGGACTAGGAGTTTTATTATTTGTTTTTGCCAATAGTCAGGGCATTGCTATCCCCGAAAGAGCAGATGATTTGTTTCCCATAATTGCCACAGGTGGTTATCTTCCTCCAATTGTTGGGGTGTTTTTTATTTTGGGATTGGTTGCTGCGGCATACTCAAGTGCAGATTCTGCCTTAACATCTTTAACTACTTCTTTTTCTGTCGACATTCTGGGCGTTAAGGGGCAGGTTGAGAGTAAAGCAAGACGTAATCGCATCCTAGTACATATCGGATTTAGCTTTCTCCTGGCCGTTGTTATTTTGTTGTTTAAAGCCTACAACGCAGGTAGCGTGATTAGTACTATCTTTAATCTGGCTGGTTACACCTACGGGCCTTTATTGGGTTTATACGCCTTTGGCCTGTTTACCAAGTTTAAGCTTAAAGACAAATGGGTGCCTTTGGTTGCAATAATTGCCCCTATAATAACCGGGATAATTGATTACAATGCCGAATCCTGGTTTGGTGCCGCTATGGGTTTTGAAAAACTAATTTTAAATGGGGCAATTACCTTTGTAGGTTTATTGGCCATAATGAAGCGTAATCGTTAAAAATAGTTGGAGCTGGCTCTAGCAATCAGTTAATGCTTAGTGTAAATACGCAAAAGCCATCTCCCAAGTTCAAACAAAAAAAACTAATCATTAGACCCTATCCACCAAACTTAATGGAACCACGATTTTCTTCACCATTTTCATAAGCATACATCTCACGCAATATGTCGGCATACTTTTTATAGATGATTCGTCGACGTAATTTTAGAGTAGGAGATAGTTCGCCGGTTGCCGAAGTCCAGTTTTCGCAAACGAGTTTAAAACGCTTGATTTGCTCATGCGCACCCAACTGTTTATTATACTTCAATACTTCCTGGCGATAAACAGACATCACCTTATCATCTTTAATCAATTCCTTGTTGTCACGGAAATGAACTTTTTGTTGATGAGCCCATCCATGAAGAAATTCGAAGTTCGGGGCCAATAAAGCACCAGCAAACTTTTCGCTTTCGCCAACAATTATAGCTTGTTCGATAAAGTCGGATTCTTTAAGAAGGTTTTCAATGGATTGTGGGGCTATGTATTTACCGCTAGAAAGCTTAAACATCTCTTTCTTACGGTCGGTAATTTTAAGAAACTTATTATTGATAAGTTTGCCGATATCTCCTGTGTGAAACCAACCATCACTATCAATAACTTCTCTGGTGGTTTTCTCATCTTTATAATAACCCATCATAATGTTGGGTCCTTTGGCTAATATCTCACCATCATCATCAATATTGACTTCAACACTATTGAAAACAGGCCCTACTGTGCCAATCATTAGGTTGCCAGGCTGAGCGATATAATTAGCTGCAATTACAGGTGCTGTTTCCGTCAGGCCGTAACCTTCCATCAAAGGAATTCCGGCAGCAAAAAACAATCGACTTAAGCGAGGTTGAAGAGCGGCTCCTCCACTTACTACAAATCGCAAATGCCCACCAAAAGCCTTTTGCCACTTTGAAAAAATCAGTTGACGAGCTATCTTCAGTTTAAGTCCGTACAAAGGATAATTCTTTCCGTTGGTTCGATAACGTTCACCTAACTTCATCGCCCAGAAGAAGAGGCTCTTTTTGATGCCTGATAAATCATTGCCTTTAGATACCAGTTTATCGTAAATACGTTCTATAACTCTTGGTACTGTAACAAAAGCCGAGGCCTTTATCTCAACAAGGTTTTGGGCAATGGTTCCCAGATTTTCAGCATAATAGATGCTACATCCATTGGCCTGGAACAAATAATTAATCATTCGCTCATACACATGGCAAAGTGGCAAGAAGCTCAGAATATTATCTTTTGGTCCCAAAGGATACAAAGGCAAGGCATCCTTCATATTGCTGATGAAATTTTTGTGGCTAAGCATAACACCCTTTGGGTTGCCAGTCGTTCCTGAGGTGTATATTATGGATACCAACTCATCTTCACTTATGTTGTTTCTGATCTCTTTGAATTTATCTTTCCAAATAATCCGTTCCTGCTCACCAAGATCTGTGATTTCGCTCCAGTTATTTGCTTCGGCAATGTCGTTGAAAGTATAAATTTCCTTAATGGAATCAATTTCTGCCGCAACTAGTTTTAGCCGCTTATATAAGGTGATGTCCGAAATTATCAGCATGCGGGCATCACTATGTTCTAAAATAAATTTGTATTCTTCATCTGAAATAGTCGGATAGATGGGTACATGAACTACACCAATCATCGACATGCCCATATCCACAAAGTTCCATTCCGGACGATTGTTTGATACGGTGGCTATCTTATCCCCTTTCTGAAAGCCTTTTGCTAATAATCCATAACTGAATAAACGGGCCTGTTCGCTATATTCCTTAACACTAAACTTAACCCATTCTTTGTTGCGCTTGGCGCATAAAATGTCTTCCTTATCGAGGTTGTGCTTGAGGTTAGCAAGCAAATCGAAGGTCCTTGTGATTTCCATATAACTCTTATCTATTCTAGCTGATGAGATCAAAGATAATGATTTTTGTTTTCCGAAGTAAAGGTCTGTGAGGAAAGTATAGGGCGTATTTAGGAATGCAGATAGTAAACGCATTTTTATGTTGACTAATTTCTGATGCATTAAGACCACATCAGAAATATGCACGTGCACAGGGATGTATGATAGATGGAAATAAAATAAGTAGTGAGTTTTGATTCTGAAGGAATAAGGAATTATTTGAATAAGTAGAATATTATCCATCAATTGTGCATTATTTACTATTTTTTTGCTCACGCAAGCAATCTATTTTTGTAGTACTTATCAGGTATCTTTCTACCCAAATAAATCAATAATAATGAATTCAAGAGAAAGAGTAATTGCTTCCATTGAGCACAAATCAATTGATAAAGTCCCGTTTGATATAGGTAGTAATCCCAGTTCTGGCATATCGGCCATTGCCTATTCGAAACTGTTAAAACATTTGGGTAAGGATAATTTACCGGTTAAAATATTTGATGTAGTTCAGCAATTGGCCCATCCAGATATGGAAATAGTGGATGCCTTGGGTATAGATGTGATTGATATCGGAGTGATGTATAATACCCATACTAATGATTGGTGCGAAACTAAGCTAAGTAATGGCGATGCGGCTTTATACCCCAATTGGTTTAGGCCTGAAAAAGATAATAATGGCGATTATTTAGCTAAAAATAAAACAGGAGAAGTCATCGCCAGAATGCCTGCCGGATCAAGTTTCTTTGATCAAACCATTTTTCCTTGGTTGGATAGTTTTCCACCGGAGATGTCGGGCTTAAAGGAAGCAATGGATAAAGTATTGTGGAGTGCTTTTGCGCATAGTCCATGGGATCATGCCAATAAACCGGAATTTTGGAGTGATTTGCGAAAGAAGGCTTTGCAGCTTCGTAATAAATCGGACAAGGCCATTATGATTACAGTAGGTTGTAATTTGTTTGAATGGGGAACTTTTTTACGAAGAATGGATAATTTCCTTATGGATCCTTATATGTATCCGGATGAAGTGAATACTTTTCTAGATGCTTTGTTGAAGATTCATTTAAATACCTTGGAAAAGGTGGTTGAATCAGTTGGAGAGGTTGTGGATATTATTCGCTTTGGTGATGATTTGGGAATGACCAGTGGTCCATTGGTGCCACCCGATCTTTACAAAGAATTTTATAAGCCGCGCCATGCAATGCTTAATGACTATGTACATCAACATTGTAAGATGAAGACATTTTTGCATTCTTGTGGGTCTATCGATCAATTGATTCCTGATCTTATAGAGGCTGGATTTGACATCTTAAATCCGGTACAAACAAATTGTGCGGGGATGGAGCCGGAGCGCTTAAAAAATGAGTTTGGGAAGAATATTACTTTTTGGGGCGGAGGTGCTGATACCACCACGGTATTGAATAGAGCAAGCACCGAAGAGGTGCGAAAGCATTGCTTAAATCGTCTTGAGATATTTTCGAAAGATGGTGGTTTTGTTTTTAATCCGGTACATAATATCATTCCTGATGTTCCGCCTGAAAATATTATCGCCATGGTTAATGCCGTTAAAGAGTTTAATGGTGAAGAGTTAATAAAGTTTTAGATTCAACAGATTTATTATGAAATATATAAAATATCTCGTTTTTGTAATTTCACTTCTTATAATTTTGCCGAGTTGTCAACAAGAAAAAAAAATGCGCCGTTTTACTTTTGCAACCTATAATTCTTTGAGTGATTCTATTGCTTTTCAAAATCTAAAGTCTGATAAAGTTGTATTGGATGAATTGGCCAAGTCAGGGGTAGTTAATTTTAACTATTGCTCGATGGATTCCATTTCATACCTGGTATTAGATATGGAAGAAGATTTCAATCTCGATCGAAGTATAAAAGTATTTAATGACTTGGCGTTGAAATATTCACAGTTAGGTTTCTTTACTGAAATCCTTAATGGCAATTATCAGCTTCTGGATAGGATTTATAAAATGGAACAAACAATAGAATATGCAGCCAGCAGTGGTCAGTTGATTCCTTATCAAAAGGCTGACTATGGTCGTTTTATACTAACCCTTGAAATTATAAATGATCCAGTTTTAGCCGAAGAATATATTAAAGTACATGGCATAGGTATGGCCTGGCCTCAGATTACAGAGAATATGAAAAGTGTAGGCATTCATGAAATGGAATTATATTTGATGGGCTATCGTGCTTTTTTAATAATGGATACAAAACCGGATTTTGATTGGGATATTGATGGAAAGGTTTGGGGCGACCTGCCAAAGGAAAAAGATTGGCAAGCTTATGTGGCTAAGTTTCAAAAAACAAATCCTGAAAGTAAAGCCGCAGAGAAGTGGAAAACAATGAAGCTTATCTCAATGCACTGATTTAATAGAAGCTATCTAGAATTATATACCTTGGCCTCTTAATGATGATTTCATTATCGAAATGGTATGAATTCATATTTATCCTTAGCTCGGATATAAATCACTCAATTCTGAGCAGATGGATTTGATCCGTTTGTTGAGTACCCCAAAGCAATGCCAGTTTAACCCGATCAGACATTGGAGTTGAACCTGGCTGATTAACCCAGACGAAATTAGATTCATCCACATTAATAGGTCTTTCAACACTATCAAATTCTTCATCTTGCCGTAATATTATGAACATTATAGCTCCATTTCATGTCTATACAAATAAAAAGATTTACGAATGAAGAGAATAATTGCATTTGGAGCAAGTAGCAGTAAACAATCGATAAATAAAACATTCGCACAATTTGCGGCTGACAAACTGGAAGTAGAATATGAACTTCTTGATTTAAACGATTATGAAATGCCTATTTTCAGTGTTGACAGAGAGCAAGAATTAGGCATTCCTGAATTAGCCCTTAAGTTTAAAGAGCAGATAAAATCAGCTGATGGAATTATTATCTCTTTTGCTGAGCACAATGGAGCTTATAGTGCAGCCTATAAGAATATCTCAGATTGGGTTTCGCGAATCGAAAAAAATATGTGGAACGATAAACCAATGTTATTAATGGCTACTTCGCCGGGAGCAAGGGGAGGTGCATCGGTTCTTGAAATGGCAATTAATCGTTATAAATTTGGAAATAGCAATACAATTGCCAGCTTCTCTTTGCCCTCTTTTAATGAGAATTTTTCTTTGGATACGGGTATTAAGGATCAAGGCTTGAATGACCAATTTACGGCACAGTTGAAAATTTTCAAATCAGCATTGCAGCGATGATTAGCATTCATAAGATGTAAGATCAAAAACAATTACTCAGGAGCTTGTAGCTGGGTAATCAGGTATTGTGTTTTGGAGTGTTTATGGAATGTATTTTTTGAATAAATAAAGGCAGCAGTTGCTCTACAACAATTTAAGAAAGGAAGTAATAAGCATTGACAAACGGAAGCTTTTTCTTATTTGAAATTTCTTTTTTAAAAAGTAAAGCAATAGTAGAATTGGCCCAAAAGAATAATTTGGCAGTTATACCCTATCAATTCAATGCTAAGTTTATATGGTGAAAGCATATCCCTGCTGTTAAATGCAAAAGACAATATTATATCAGAAACACCAATTGACTTAAGAAAAATTCGAATTATTACTCTTGACCTATTTTAGAACTTCCATTCTTATAAAGGAAGGAAATGGAAAAAATAAACAGACAAGCTATAAATTCATAATAGAAAAGAAAATGTCCTTTAAAGTTGGCCATTAGATTAACTGAACTGATGGTAATTAAGAACATACCAACCATTAAAATAACCCAATGAAGGTTTTTAAAATCTTCATTCATCAACAACAATATAAAAGGGAAAGCGATGGATGCAGCGGTTATATAACCATAACTGCTTGTGAATATTGAAATTAATGCTAAGATTACAGTAATTGATAGAAGGCTTATAATTGTTACTTTTCTTTCCATAATGTTGTTTTTTGTCTGCAAGACTAATAATCCATGTGTAATTACAATTTACTAAGCAAAGAGTTTAAATTTAAGTCACTTTTTTTAATTTATTCTTAATAGCTAAAGTGTCGTCTCATTAAATAATAGATAACTCTAAGTTACCAATTCTAAATCTTCTTCTCCATTTTTGTATTTTTACGAAAAATGGTTGTATGCGTTATCTTCTTTTATTTTTACTATTTGTTTCATTGAATCTTTCTGCCCAGGAAAAACTTCAAATTCTTTTTCTGGGAGATGTTATGGGGCACGATACTCAAATTAACTCGGCCCGTATTGATTCAACAGGAGAGTTTGACTACCACAGTTGCTTTCGTTACATTAAAGATGATATGAAATCGGCTGATTTGGTCATTGCTAATCTGGAAGTTACTTTGGCCGGACCGCCTCATAAAGGATATCCACAATTTTCTTCACCTGATACTTTAGCCGATGCCTTAAAGGATGCGGGTGTTGATGCACTGGTAATGGCCAATAATCATTGTGTTGATCGAAGACAAAAAGGATTGGAGCGAACATTAAAAATATTGGATGAGAAAGGAATTCCCCGAACTGGTGTGTTTAAAGATAGTTTGGATAGAGTTAAGCATAACCCATTAATTATTGAGAAGAAAGGATTTCGTTTGGCCTTGCTTAATTATACCTATGGGACTAATGGGATTAGGGTGAGTGCTCCAAATATTGTGAATCAAATTGACACAGCCGTAATGGCAAATGATATCCTCATAGCTAAAGCAAAAAATGTGGATGATATTATTGTTTGTATGCACTGGGGCTGGGAGTATCAAACCAAACCTAATCCCGAACAAAAACGTTTAACTCAGTTTTTATGGAGTAAGGGTGTTAAAGTGGTGATTGGTTCTCATCCTCATGTGGTTCAACCTATGCACTGGGAAAAGGATGGGCATCAGGATAATATTGTGGTTTATAGTTTAGGAAATTTCATCTCCAATCAACGCAAGGCACCTTGTGATGGTGGCGTTATGGCGATGGTAGAATTAACAAAAGCAAAAGACTCTACTTATATATCCGATGCGAATTATCAGCTAACCTGGGTACATACGCCAATTGAAAATGGGAAAAAGCGATTTTATGTGCTGCCGGCGAAACGTTTTTCAGATGCGGCTTATTGGCCGGATTCAGTCGCCAAAAAGCGTTTGAACGAATATATTGCTGAAGCCAGTGCTGTTTTTAAGAATAATTCTAATGTTAGCGAGAAGAGTTTCTCCATTCTTCTTAATTACCTCGAAAGTAAAGGTGTAATTAAATCCAAGATTGAAGTTGTGTCACAATTGTAAGATCAGGTATAAATTATAATATAGAAAAGCCCGATTTGCAACTGCAAATCGGGCTTCTTACTGTATGGCCAGAGTATTTTATGCTTCTAATTTATTTTTGATAATAGCACTAGCTTCTTCTATGGCAGCATCAAGACCTGCAAGATTTTTACCTCCCGCTGTCGCAAAAAATGGTTGGCCACCGCCACCACCTTGCATCTTTTTAGCAGCTTCGCGAACAATAGCTCCTGCATTCAAGTCATATTCTTTAATAAGCTTGTCTGAGATAAGTATAGCCAATTGTGGTTTACCTTTTAATTCGCTACCTAAAATAGCCACACAATCCTCTAATTCAGTTTTAATTTGGAAAGCCAAATCCTTCATCTCATCTGCCAGTATTGGTTTAACCTGACTTGAAATAACTTTGATTCCATTGATATCAAAAGCACTGTCAATGAGATTTCGCTTTTCAATAGTCATGGCACCTTTTTTCATGTTCTGAACCTGACTACTCATGTTGGAATTCTCATCCATCAGGTTCTCGATGTTTTTCTTAAGGTTAGCAGGATTCTTGAACATGTTCTGCAATTCCTTTATTATGCCAAACTGTACATTAATAAACTCTTCAGATTTTGAGCCACTAACCGCTTCAATTCGACGAATGCCTGCAGCGATTGATGACTCACTTATGATTTTGAAATAACCGATCTCTCCGGTTGCATTCACATGAGTTCCTCCGCATAACTCGACTGAATCATCAAATTTAATTGCCCGAACCAAATCGCCGTATTTCTCTCCAAATAGCGCCATTGCGCCCATTTTTAATGCTTTAGGATAAGGGATTTCTCGCATTTCTTCCAAAGCAAGGTTCTGACGTATTTTCCGATTGACTTTTCCTTCTACAATCTTAATTTCCTCTTCGGTCATTTTTTGGAAATGTGCAAAATCAAATCGTAAATAATCAGGATGCACCAATGAACCTTTTTGCTCTACATGCTCTCCAAGAATCTCTCTTAAGGCCTGATGAAGCAAGTGAGTTGCTGTGTGATTATTAGCTGTATTCTGTCTATATTCAGCATTAACAACAGCCTTAAAAGTTCCATTTAAGTTACTTGGTAGTTTCTTAGCCAAATGAACAATCAAGTTGTTCTCTTTTTTGGTGTCGATAATCGAAACTTTCTCATCGCCTTGTTCAATATATCCAGTATCCCCTACCTGACCGCCACTCTCGGCATAAAATGGAGTGATGTTAAATACCAGCTGATAGAGTTCTTTATTTTTAGCCTTAATCTTACGATAACGAGTTATAAATACTTCTGATTCGATATAGTCGTAGCCAATAAATTCTTCACGATCATCCTGTTGAAGAACTTCCCAGTCATCCGTTTCGATGGCAGTAGCATTACGTGCACGTTGCTTCTGTTTTTCCATCTCTTCCTCAAACTCTTTTCGGTTAACCACTAATTGGTTTTCCTTAAGAATTAATTCTGTTAGATCTAAGGGAAATCCAAAGGTATCGTATAACTCAAAAGCAACAGCTCCACTTACAACGTTGTATTTATTTGCTTTTGTATCAGCTATTATTTTATCCAACATGTTGATGCCGGTCGCCAAAGTGCGAAGAAATGACTCTTCTTCTTCTTTTATTACCTTTTCAATCAAAGTCTTTTGTGCGCTTAACTCAGGATAGGCATCTCCCATTGTTAGAATAAGAGTATCCAACAACTTATAAATAAATGCTTCTTTACTATTTAAAAAGGTATAGCTATATCGTATGGCACGACGTAAAATACGACGTATAACATAGCCGGCCTTGTTATTTGAAGGTAATTGCCCATCAGTGATCGAGAAGGCAATAGTTCTAACATGGTCAGAGATAACACGCATTGCAATGTCAACTTCCTCGTTTTTGCCATATTTAAAACCGGTTAATTCAGATATTTTATCCAAAAAAGGTTGAAATACATCAGTATCGTAATTGGATGATTTCTTTTGAATGACACGGCACAAACGCTCAAATCCCATTCCGGTATCCACATGCTTGTTAGGCAGAGGAACTAAATCGCCATTGGATTTGCGGTTAAACTGAATGAAAACCAGATTCCAAATTTCAATTACCTGAGGATGATCCTCATTAACTAATTTTTTACCATCCAGTTTTTCTCGCTCGTCGTTTGGACGCATGTCAATATGGATTTCAGAACAAGGACCACAAGGTCCTGTCTCACCCATCTCCCAGAAGTTATCTTTTTTATTACCATTGATGATTCTACTTTCATCAATCCATTCTTTCCAATTATCAGCAGCTTCGTTATCACGCTCCACGTTATCGTCTTTGCTTCCTTCGTAAACAGTCACAAACAAACGATCTTTATCTATTTTTAGAACCTCAGTCAGGTATTCCCAAGCCCAGGCAATTGCTTCCTTTTTAAAGTAATCGCCAAACGACCAGTTGCCCAACATTTCAAACATGGTATGATGATAGGTATCATGACCTACTTCTTCCAAATCGTTGTGCTTACCTGAAACGCGTAAGCATTTTTGTGAATTAGCCACTCTCGGACTTCCTGCAGGATTATTTCCTAAAAAGATATCTTTAAACTGATTCATCCCTGCATTAGTAAACATTAGGGTTGGATCATTTTTCACCACCATAGGTGATGATGGTTCAATTTTGTGCTGTTTCGATCTGAAAAACTCCCAAAAACTTTTTCTAATTTCTGACGCAGTCATCATATGTTGCTTATTTTTAATTTACTCTTCTATATTGTTAACTCTTTAAAAGCAAAAGACTATACAAAAGCCTTCTCGCTAATTTTTCCATCAGATTCTCACAAGTTATCTGTGCAGGTCCTGTTCTCTGTATGGAAAACTCTTGCAAAGTTAGATTATTTACCTAATTTTGGGCGATACATGGTTAATTTTTCATTTTTTAAAATAAAACCGAATAAGCATGTCAAAGGTTAAGTATCGTTATAATCCTGAAACGCTTAGCTATGATAGAATTCAGAAAGGATTTCAATATTATCTTTTCCGCGTTTCCATATACCTAACTACCATATTGTTATTGGGCTTAGTGCTGTACTTTATCTACCCTTACGTCTTTGAAAGTCCAAAGGAAAAACGTCAGACCAGAGAGATTCAGCAGTTATTGGCTCAATTTGATATCATGAACAAAAAATTAGACCAGGTTGAATTGGTACTGGATGATATTGAATTGAGAGATGAAAATATTTACCGTTCCATTTTTCAGGCGGATAGTATACCTCAAAGTATTCGACGTGCAGGATTCGGAGGTGTTAACAGATACCAGCATTTAGAGGATATGAATAATTCCGAATTGGTGCTTAACACAGCTCGTCGCCTGGATGTGGTGATGAAACAACTTTATGTACAGTCGACTTCATTTGATGAGGTTATTGATTTGGCAAAGCGTAAAGATGAAATGTTAAGATCAGTTCCTGCTATCATGCCAATATCAAACAGCGATTTACGCAGGACAGCTTCCGGTTGGGGGTATCGTATTCATCCAATTCACAAGATTCGAAAGTTTCATTATGGAATGGATTTTACCGCACCTAAAGGAACCGAGATTTATTCTACCGGAGATGGTGTTGTTTCTAAAATCACCAATGAAGTAAGGGGTTACGGTAAGCGAATTGAAGTAGATCATGGTTTTGGCTACAAAACATTATATGCTCATCTAAGTGAATTTAATGTAAAACGCGGTCAAAAGGTGAAGCGTGGTGAGGTTATCGGTTATGTTGGTAACACCGGAACAAGTACTGCTGCCCATTTGCATTACGAAGTTATTGAAAAAGGACATAAAGTTAATCCTCAACACTATTACTTTAAGGAAGATTTTACTGCTGAACAATATGATCGAATGATTCAGATTTCATCTAATTCAAATCAAACCTTCGACTAGGTTAAAATTATACGAGATATAAATATGAAAGCTACTCATTGAGTAGCTTTTTTATTTACGCCTTCTTTTTTTCTTTTTACTTGATAACTTTTCTTCCAGACTATAAGCTTTAACTTTTTGGATAGAGATTGGCGTCGTGATTTTGTTTTTTGAATAGCTCATTAGTCCCATGGAAGGAATGGCTTTCTCGAATGGCATATAAAAGTCCCCATCATTATCAATAATTAATCGATTATTAAGTTCAGGGAAATCAATCCTGGTTAAGTCTTTTATTTTATAGATTACCTGATTTGAAGGATCCGGAAAAGTTCCTGCACCTTTAACCTGATGGAAGGCATGAATTTTCCCCTTTATAAAGGAGCCATCAGCGTCAGTCCATATTTGAACTATAGGTGTTAGTCCGTTTGCTCCACTTAGGTTAAAACGGCTGTATGTGCAAAAATTCCCCAAACTATAAGCTATAAATCTATCCTTATATATTTCGATGGAGCGAGGAACATGTGGCCCATGACCAAAAATAAGATCAGCACCGGCGTCTATCAGTGTATGTGCAAATTCATAAACATTTCCCCGATTTTCGCCATAGAACATTTCTGTTTCTCGCGTTACATGCTGATGTTTTTTACCTTCGGCACCTCCATGAAATGAAACCACAACATAGTCACATTTGTCCTTTAACTCCTTTACAATTCGAATTGCATTAGGAATATCTCCAATTTGAACAGTTCCTGTATTGGGGGCAAATCCACAAAGGCCAATTTTTCTGCCCTGGTATTCAAGTATGTCCCATGGTTTATCTATCAGGCCAGCATAAGGTAATTCCAAACTATCTAATAAATGCGTTGTTTTTTGTAATCCTGCCGGACCGAAATCCCGCATATGATTATTTGCTAAATTAATCAGATTGAAACCCACCTTTTTTAAAACAGGGGCATAGGATGTTGGCGTTTTAAAAGCATAACATTTAGTGGTGTCCTTGCATCTTTTAAACACTTTCCCTTCATCCAGAAAGGCACCTTCCAAATTTCCGAAAACGATATCTGCTTCTGCAAAAACCGGTTGAACCTCTTTAATTAAAGGCCAGGGATCGTTATTTGGAGGTAAATACTTAGGAGAAGGAAAATGTGTTCCGAGCATCATATCTCCAACGCCTATAAATGATAGTCCGGATTTTGTCTGATCTTCAGTATGCTGTGCCTTTGTTTCAAGGCAAAGTAATACAGTAAGTGATAAGATTAAAATAAATAATTTCTGCATGCCTGATTTTTTTCAAAGATAGTTAATTAGTCCTTCAGTCGATTTGCAATTTGCTCAATTAAACAATGGTTCTTTATTGGTCTTACACTTTCCAGCTGCATATTGCGTACTATAGACAATTCTCTATTTTGGCTTTTATGCAAATTACCGTTATTATTGTATATCGTTCAATAAATACTTTAAGATGCCTTATAAAGAACAAAAGGTAGAAAAATTGTTTTATTCCATAGGTGAAGTAGCGGACCTGTTTCAGGTAAATACTTCATTAATTCGTTTCTGGGAGAAAGAGTTTGATATCATTAAGCCTCAAAAAAACAAAAAAGGCAATCGCCTGTTTACTCCAAAAGACCTTGAAAACTTTCATTTGATTTTTCATTTAGTGAAAGAAAAAGGAATGACTTTAAAGGGAGCACAGAAGAAGCTTAAGGAAAATCATGATGATACTATTAATAATTTTGAAGTAGTATCTAAACTTAAAGAAATTCGTGAGCTTCTGGTAGATGTTCGCGACAACATTGATTAATAATTCATGCAAACAGTTCAGGATGTAGTTAATGTGATGGAGCAATTTGCTCCTTCGGCATTGAAGGAGGATTTTGATAATGTGGGTCTATTGGTAGGCGATGCGTATCAGAATGTTACAGCTGTTTTGATAAGTCTTGATATTACTGAAAAGATAATTGATGAAGCAATAGCTAAAGGTTGTAATATGATTGTTGCTCATCATCCCATAATGTTGTCGGGCCTAAAGAAGATTATCGGAAAGAATGATGTTGAGCGAGTTGTGCTGAAAGCCATCAAAAATGATATAGCGATTTATGCCTCTCATACCAATGCCGATTCGGTAATTAATGGCGTTAGCGGTAAGATGTGTGAGAAATTAGGATTAGTGAACACAAGGATTCTTGCACCGAAGAAAGAAAGCTTGATTAAATTGGTTGTGTTTGTACCAAATGATCATGCTGAGAAAGTGCGACAAGCAATTTTTTCAGTTGGAGCAGGAATGATTGGTAATTATGATTCATGCAGTTTTAATTTGTCGGGACAAGGTACTTTTAGAGGAGGAGCAGGAGCTGATCCCTTTGTAGGAGTTAAAGGACAGTTGCATACCGAAGAGGAAGTCAGAATTGAAACCGTTCTGCCGGAGTTTATTAAGAATAAAGTGCTAAAGGCTTTATTGAAGGCTCATCCATATGAAGAAGTGGCTTACGATATTTACCCATTAAAGAATGAATGGCCAACAGTTGGACTAGGAATGGTGGGTGAGTTGGAAGAAGAACAAGACGAAATAGAATTTCTTAAGAAAATAAAAGATATTTTTAATGTCGGGTGTGTAAGGCATACCCAACTATTAAATAAACCTATAAAAAAGGTTGCGGTATGTGGTGGCTCAGGAAGTTTCCTTCTAGGCAAGGCAAAGGCTTCAGGAGCAGATGTATTTATAACAGGTGATTTTAAATATCATCAATTTTTTGACGCTGAAGACCGCATTATTATTGCAGATATTGGACATTTTGAGAGTGAACAATACACTAAAGAAGTTTTTTTTGAGATACTTACAAAAAAAATCTCTAATTTTGCAGTCCATTTATCAATGGAGAATACCAATCCAGTAAATTATTTATAATAGAATGGCAACAATAGATCCTAATGCAAAAGAAAAAGAGATGTCAGTAGAAGAAAGACTGAAAGCTCTTTATGACCTTCAATCTGTGGAATCTTCAATTGATAAGATTCGTACACTTAGAGGCGAACTTCCACTTGAGGTTCAGGATTTGGAAGATGAGATAGAAGGGTTGGAAACCCGTAGGGGTAATCTTGATGGAGAGATTAAAAGTTTAAATGACGCCATCCTTGCGAAAAAGAATGAGATTAAAGAGTCTGGTTTACTCATCAAAAAATATGAAGCACAGCAAATGAATGTGCGTAATAATCGCGAATTTGATTCATTGTCGAAGGAAACAGAATTCCAGAAGCTTGAAATGGAGTTGTGCGAGAAGCGTATCAAAGAGTTTACTGCTGAATTAAAAGCAAAAAAGGAAGTAGCTGATTCATCTAAGCAATTGCTGGAAGATAGAAAAGGTGACCTGGATGCTAAGAAGAAAGAATTAGACGAGATTGTTGGGGAAACTCAAACTGAGGAAGAGCGTTTAATGAAGAAATCAGACGAAATTGCTGAAAGCATCTCAGAACGTTTAACGACAGCATTCAGACGTATTCGTAAAAATGCACGCAATGGTCTAGCAGTAGTGACTGTTGAGCGTGATGCTTGTGGAGGTTGTTTTAACAAGATTCCGCCTCAGCGCCAAATGGATATTGCTAATCGTAAGAAAATCATCGTTTGTGAATATTGCGGACGTATCTTGGTGGACAACGCCATTGGTGGTGAAGTCGCAGAATAACATTCGATTCTAAAATATTATATTACAGCCAGACTTGTTCTGGCTGTTTTTGTATAAAATCGTTTCTAGTGTAATGAAGTCATCTTTAATTGTATTATTCATTTCGCTCAGTCTTTCAATAAGTGCTCAGGAAAAGAATTGGCTTTCGAGCCAGGGCTGCAATGCGCTTAGTAGTTTATACAAATATTCAACACCTGCAATCAGTGAACTTTCTAATGATGAAAAGCATTACCTAGAAGCATACGCACATTTTCTTGCCTTTATTGCAGATGAAAACCCTGTACACACAACTAACTTTTCAAAAAGTAGAGATCAACTTATAGGTGCCTCCAATAAAGATAGTCAGAAGCAGGATTTGATGGCCATTAATCTGTCCGTTCAATATGGTTTGTTGCAATTGATGAGTGGCAATGAAATATCAGGTATTTATTCCATATACAGAGGGTATAAAGACTTTATGCGCATAGAAGAGAAGTTATGTAATGAATTAGAATATATTAAGCTACAGGCCTTGTTTTTAATATTTGCTGATCAGATTGAGTCACGCAATTCAGTAGCTAGCTGGTTATTTGGAATAGAAGGGGATGAGAAAAAAGGATTCAGACTTCTGAGATCTTATATTAGGCAAGTGGAAGGCATGGGTGGTTTAGATGTTGAATCACAGGTCTTGTTAGCTTATTGTCTATTGAAATTTGGGGAGGCGTCTGACGCTGATATCAAGCATATGTTAGACCAAAGCAAAGTGTTTGAGTCTCCGCTTTTAAGTTTTGTTTCGTTGATGGTGGCGATAAAAAGTAGAAAATCAGATGAAGCGATTTGGTTGATAAATGATTTTAGAGAGGATGAATATAAGCGTTTCCCACTGCTATTTTACGCTCAAGGTCGCTTGGAAACCAACTTACTTAAAGTGGAGGGAGAAGCGAATATAACTGCTTTTCTGAATACTTATAAGGGACAAAGCTATAAAGCTGATGCCTTGCTTCGTCTTGCTCGATTAAAGCACATAAATGGAGCTCTTTCAGAACGTGATTCAATTCTATCCTTATTGGCCATAGTTAATCCTCTGCCAACAGCAATTGATAAGCAAGCTGCAAAAGAGGGGGAAAGCCTGGTTTCATATCCTATTTGTTTACTTAGGGCTCGCCTTCAATTTGATGGAGGTACTTATCAGGCGGCTCGATTAAGTTTGAATCAAAGCGAATGTACAGTTTTAAATAAGTGCCAGAGTATTGAGTGGAATTATCGAATGGCCAGACTTGAGCATCTGCTTCAGAATTATGAATTAGCTGTTCTGTTCTACTCTAAAGTTCTAGGTGACGCTAAGGGTGATGAACGCTACTTTGGACCTTATTCGGCTTTGTATGCTGCGCAAATTGCGTTTCAAAACAACTCATTGAGTGAGGCCTTATTGTTAATTGAGCAAGGTCGAGAACTCAATACTGGAGAGTATAAACATAGTGTTAATAGGAAGTTGCGTGAGCTTGAATTGAAAGCTCAGTAAAGCCATTAAAAATAGTACCCTTATCAAGTAAACTATACCGACCGTACGGTTCATTATTTGTTAACAATTATTTAAAACTTAGGAGGCAA
Organism: uncultured Carboxylicivirga sp.; assembly: GCA_947503525.1. Classification (GTDB taxonomy): domain Bacteria; phylum Bacteroidota; class Bacteroidia; order Bacteroidales; family Marinilabiliaceae; genus Carboxylicivirga. The sequence continues at coordinate 276,712 of CANNEA010000006.1, forward strand.
TAAAGGCAATGCATTTAATTAGTTTTGTTTACATTGTATTGATACTTAAATTTTAACCTATATTTTAAATATTATGAAAAGAACTTTACTTTTTGTTTTGCTTGCTGTTTTGGTAAGTTTTAACGCTTTTTCACAGGGATTATTGATTACAGAGGTTGTTGATGGTACAGCATCAGGTGGCTATCCAAAATTTGTGGAAATATCCAATTCATCTGATGCTGCGATTGATTTAAATGGTTATAAGGTGAATAGGTATTCAAATGGAGGAACATCAGCCGCTCAAGCCTACTTATTTGCTAGTTCGTATTCCCTGCCAGCAAAAGCTTCAATTATTTTGACCAATATAGATAATACGACTAGTGGTAGGAAGTGGACAGATTTTTCGCTTTCGGAGCCAACAAATGTTATTTATGGGATAAGTGGAATAAGTGCTAATGGCGATGATGTATACGAATTAGTCAATCCTTCTGATGTAGCGATTGATATTTATGGTGTAATTGGAGTAGATGGAACAGGTGAAGATTGGGATTTTTTAGATAGTTATGCAAATAGAAATGTCAATATTCTCAATGGTAGAACTACATTTGATGCTAGTGAATGGTCTATTGCAGGTCCAAATACTTTAGATGGTCAATCTGCAGATTTGTCATCATTTTTGACGCCAGGATCACATTTTTCTACTCCAACTTCAGTCTATGGATTCGCAATAGGAAAAATAAAAGTTTCACCCAATCCATTTACAAATGAGTTACGCTTTGACTCCAATGAGGTTAAAACAGTGGCTATCTATAATGCATCTGGTCAGTTGGTGAAAAATGTACCAGTTAATGCTCAGGTTGTTTCTACAGCTGATTTAGCTAAGGGGATGTACATTCTTCACATTAAGTTTGAGGATGGTAGTGTGTCTACTCAAAAAGTGCTTAAGCAATAATATGAAGTGAATTAATATTCCTTTTAATTTATACGAACCGCTGTCCAATTTGGGCAGTGGTTTTTTTATGGAAAAAATTGAGATTAGATTGGACATTTTCAGAAACTTGCACGAACTTGATAATACATTTTATTATCTCACTCAAATTATATAGTTATGAAAAGAACTTTACTTTTGCTTATTACAATCGCTGTATTTATCGGACAGTCAAAAGCTCAATTAGAGAAATGGAGTGTTGAAACATCTGCAGTTATTGCGAGTCAAGAGCTGACAAACAAAACTGAAGGTGATTATTCACTTAAAGCAACTTGGACAAGTACAAGTAATCAGGACATTGAATCGGAGGTTTTTAACGTCACTGAAGGTGCTTCCTTTTCTTATTCATTAGATGTATTTGATAATACAGATGCTGGAAGAGTACGAATGGTTATAATTTGGAGTACTGGAAATGATTATTCAAGTGTATATTCTGTGGATAACTCAAATTGGCAGACATTAGAGTATTCGGGAACAGTCCCTACAGGTGCTACAACAGCTATGATTCGATTGCGTTTTTATGATGAGTCAGGATTTGCAGCTAATGGTAATTCAGCCACGGTTTATGTTGACAATGCAAATTTTAGAGAAAACTCTGGTGCAAACTTAATTTCAGATGGAGGGTTTGAAATGTGGTCGGCGGTTGGAACTTTAACTTTAACATCACCTAATGGTGGTGAAACGTACAATGCCGGTCAAATTGTTTCCATTCAATGGACATCTAGTGGGGTTGATAAGGTTAATGTTGAAGTTTACACAGACGAAATGAAATGGGAAGTTATTATTACCGATATTACTTCTCAAGATGGTGCCAATTCAATTCCCTTTACGATACCGCCCAATGCGTGGGATTGGGATGGATATAAGTTAAAGGTGGTTGATGCAGCAAATTCTGCCGTGAACGATGATTCTGATGGCTCGTTTACTATTATAGGACATGATGTAGAATTATTCTGGGAAGATTTTGGTTCCGGTGACTTAGCCAACTTTGAAGCCATTTCAGTTCGTGGAACTGAAACCTGGGCCTATGGTATTTTTAGTGGTACAACCTTTGCCGCTATTGACGGTGGTGGAAATACAAATGAAGACTGGCTTATAAGTCCAGCCTTTAATTTGGATCAATCTTCGGATGAGACAATAGAGTTTAGTACTGCTGTTGATAGTTACGAGGATAATCTTGTTGTGAAATATTCTACAGATTATGATGGAATGGGTAACCCGGCCGGAGCAACATGGACCGAATTTACATCTTATGAACTTTCCGGCGGAAGTTGGGAGTGGAAAGAATCCGTTGTAGATATAAGTATGTTATCAGGTGATGTTTATGTTGCATTTATCTATACTTCTTCGGCTGCCATTGATAACAAGTGGGAGGTAACCGGCATTTATGTTTCGGGTATTGATGTCCCTACAGTTATCGAAGGGGTTAAGTCGGGTAAGGTTAAGGTTTTACCAAATCCATTTACCAATGAGTTAAATTTTGAAGCAGAAGGAGTACATGCTGTTGCATTTTATAACGCAGTTGGTCAGTTGGTTAAAGAAGTGCCTGTCAGTAGTAAGCATGTTGTAACTACTGATTTAGCTAAAGGTATATATATCTTACAAATTCAATTTGAAGATGGTAGTGTTAGTAACCAGAAAGTATTAAAGAAATAGGAGCTTGTTCTATGTGAGCTTAATTAAATTAAGCCCTGATTCTGGTAAGAATCAGGGCTTAGTGGAAATAATAAAGGCATTCGAAACTCGAATGCCTTTGATGCTTTTTAAAGTGAAAACTTACTCAGTTACTTCGCTTACTACTTCTTTAACTTCAGCTACTACTTCTGCAACTACTTCATCAGCCACTTTAGTACTGTCCTTATCACAACAAGCTTTCGTGCTGTCTTTTTCACAACAAGCTGTCTTTTCTTTGTCGCAGCATTCTTTTTTCTCAGTTTCAGCTTTTACCTCAACAGCAGTCGCTTCTTTTGTTTCTTCAGTTTGAGAATCAGATTTCATGTTACATGAAGCGAACACAAATGCCGCCATGGCAAATACAACTAGAATTTTTTTCATTTTGAAATGAGTTTGAGTTAATAAATGTGTGTTGGATTCTTTCTTTGGATTGAAAGTTGCTTGTTTAACGTTAATTGTTAAAAATAGTTACAAAATATTTAAGAATTATTATTTAATACATAATTGTATTAATAAATTGTGAGCTGAGTGTCTGATGAAGAGCTGTAGACTTGGCAATACAGCAAAAAAAAGCTACCTCATTGAGGTAGCTAAGAATTATTGAATGGGTATACTTTAATCGAATAAATTATCTATTAAATTCTTGTCCGTCAAGTTTGGTAGTGTAACCTTTAGTTGAGGATTTGATTTCATTGCTCGTTTTATAGCAAACATGGCTTCATTATTTCGTGCCCAACTTCTTCGAGAGATGCCGTTATTGACATCCCAAAACAGCATATTATGCAATCTTCGGTCAGCATCTTCACTTCCATCCAAAACCATTCCAAAACCACCATTCATAACTTCTCCCCAGCCAACGCCGCCACCATTATGAATGGATACCCAGGTAGCTCCTCTAAAGGAATCGCCAATTACATTTTGTATGGCCATGTCAGCAGTAAACTGTGAGCCATCATAAATATTTGAAGTTTCGCGATAAGGGCTGTCTGTTCCGGATACATCATGATGATCACGGCCTAGTACTATCGGAGCCGAAATCTGTCCATTTTCAATGGCTTTATTGAATGCAGCTGCAATGCGCATTCGCCCATCCGCATCAGCATAGAGTATACGTGCTTGGGAACCAACCACCATTTTGTTGCGACCGGCTTCTTTTATCCAATGAATATTATCGGCCATTTGCTGTTGTATCTCAAGTGGAGATTCTTTCATTAGTTCTTCAAGAACCTCAGTAGCTATTTGATCTGATTTTTCAAGATCTTTAGGATCGTTGCTTGAACATACCCAGCGGAAAGGTCCAAAACCAAAATCGAAGCACATAGGGCCCATAATGTCCTGAACGTATGATGGGTATTTAAAGTCACCATCTTCTTTTAGTATATCAGCTCCGGCTCTGCTTGATTCCAACAGAAATGCATTTCCATAATCGAAGAAATACATACCATTATTGGTTAAAGTATTAATGGCAGCCACATGACGCCGTAAACTCTCTTGCACTTTCTCCTTAAATAACTCAGGTTCTTCAGCCATCATGGTATTGGATTCTTCAAGACTTAAACCAACAGGATAATATCCACCTGCCCAAGGGTTATGTAGTGAAGTTTGATCGGAACCAAGGTCAACATGGATATTTTCAGTAGCAAATTTTTCCCAAACATCAACGATGTTACCATCAAATGCTATGGATACCACTTCTTTATTAGCCTTCGCTTTTTCAATTCGCTTTACCAATAAGTCCAGATCGCTAATGACTTCATCAACCCATCCTTGTGAGTGGCGTGTGTGCGTAGCTTTTGAATTGACTTCAGCTACTACACTTATACATCCTGCAATGTTGCCGGCTTTAGGTTGAGCTCCTGACATTCCTCCAAGACCTGCTGTTACAAATAGTTTACCTGCTAAATCACTTTTGCCGCCGGAAATTTTACGACCTGCATTTAGCACTGTAATAGTAGTTCCGTGCACAATGCCCTGTGGTCCTATATACATGAAAGAACCAGCTGTCATCTGACCATATTGTGTCACGCCAAGAGCATTAAATTTCTCCCAGTCATCCGGTTTAGAATAATTAGGAATCATCATTCCATTGGTAACCACAACACGAGGAGCATCTTTGTGCGAAGGGTATAGACCCATAGGATGACCTGAATACATTACTAGAGTTTGCTCTTCTGTCATTTGCGCAAGGTACTTCATCGTTAATCGATACTGAGCCCAGTTTTGAAATACAGCTCCATTGCCTCCATAGGTAATTAACTCATGAGGGTGTTGAGCTACAGCATAGTCCAAATTATTTTGAATCATTAGCATAATAGCTGCTGCCTGTCGACATTCATGAGGGAATTCATCCAGATGGCGCGCTTTCATTTCGTAATGCGGACGATAACGATACATGTAAATACGTCCGAATTCATTTAATTCTGCTAAAAACTCAGGTGCCAGTGCGGCATGTTGTTCAGCTGGAAAATAGCGAAGGGCATTTTTTAGAGCCAGCTTTTTTTCGTCTTGCGAAAGTATTTCCTTTCTTTTGGGCGCATGATTAATGGCCAAATCATATTCTTTTTTAGGAGGTAACTCAGAAGGAATACCTTCAAGAATAGCGGATTTAAATTGTGCTGAGTTCATAGTCTTTTTACTTTTCTTATTAACAGAAACGCGATAAATACAAATTACGACGTTTTTTAATAAAAGATTAATGACTTAGCGCAATTGTTAGATTGGACGAAGTATGAGATTGATCAATTCTGAAATTGCATAATGGGGTATCTACATTACGCCACTGTCGATTAGCATGATGATGTGTTCGATCATTTTATCTTCACCATCGGCATCGAATTGAGATTTTAAATTAGAACCAAACAATCGGGCTACTCCTTGCCAGAAGAATGCGGAAACGCCTCCGCGGTACTCTTTTATGAGTTGATAAGTAGTGTCGCCGGTTTCTCGATTAATGAGTTTAATAAGTAACTTCCCTTGTGAGAATGTTAATTTTTTGAGGGGAGTTTCAAACTCATCAAATAATTCCTCTTCTTTTTCTTTCAGGAAGTTTTTTCGGTCTTTCTCATTTTCAATTAAGGCCAATTGATCATTAATTTCATTAATCTTTTTTCCGGCCTTACGGGCATATGGTAAAGTTACCTTTATGTTTCGAACCAATTTGCTGTATCGGCGTTTTTGCCTTTTGTTCTTAAACTTATATGGGGGTATAACAGCTACTTCTTGAAGATTAATGTGAGGAATGGTATCGGTATCGACAATGCGATGTTTAAGTATGAGATCCTGCTTGTTAATGGTGTCCTGACTATAACTATTTGAAATCGATATAATAAGAAAGCAGAGCATGTAACCTATGGCATATGCGGTTTTCCTATATGTATATCGTTTCTGAAAAGTCATGCTACTTGTACATTAAATACTGAATTATGTTACGGTAAAATTACAAACAAAAACGGAGTAGCTACTAACTACTCCGTTCATAATGCAATTTGAAAAATGCTTATTGTTGTGGAACAAAAACAATTTCCATTTTATCAGCATCTTCGAAAAATTGCTTAGCTAACTTTTGCAATTGCTCCGAAGTTATGTTTTCAATTATTGTTTCATAGTTTTCAGGCAAATCATTGTTTGTACCTTCTACATAAAAGTTTTTAATGGTACGCATCCAATAAGAGTTTTTAGCCTTACTTTCGGTACGTTGCTTTAAGAAGTTCTTACGTGTTTTGTCAATGTCTTCTTGTGAAGCTCCTTCTTCAATTAATTTATCTATTTCTTTATAGATTAATGGAATTAATGTTTCGTAACGTTCCGGATCAGTATCAAAGCTAATGCTTATTGTTGCCTCTTCTTTTGGTATACGACTTACGTTTGAACGAACACCAACGCCATAAGTTCCTCCTTCTTTTTCTCTCACTTCTTCCATATATCGAAGTGTAAGGATTGATTTAATGAAGGCCATTCCGATCTGGTTTTCGCGATTGTATTCCAATGAATTGTCAAAATAGATCTTAACAGTGGCTTTAGGATCAGCAAAGTTTATTGGGATAACCTTTTTTGTTTCACCTTTTGGCGATGATACATTATTATCTCTCCAGTTTTCATTGCCTTCTTGACTTGAAATAGCACCAAGATATTTGGTTGCTATTGTTTTAGCTATTTCTTTTTCAATGTCACCTACAATGAAGAATACAAAGTCAGAAGCATCGTTGAAACGTTCTGCGTAAATTTCTTGCATGCGATCAAATGAAACACTGTTAAGGTATTCCTCGCCGAATAATAAAGCACGTGGATTATAATCGCTTCTTAATAATGTAAGACTATCTCCTAAGGCTTTTTTAGGATTGTCATTGATATTAGTAATGTAGGCCATATTACGTTGCATAAAAGCATCGTAAGCTTCTTTGTCAAATCGAGGTTGCTCAAAACGAAGATACGCCAACTGCATCATGGTCTCAAAATCTTCAGGACGACAACTTCCGCTGATGTTTTCTGATAGGCTATTTACATTAAAGCCAACAGATGCACTTTTACCTGTGAGTGCCTTTTTAAGTTCCGTTGCGCTTAGCTCTCCTATTCCAAACGTAGACATAAAGTCTCCCATTACACCCAAGGTAGCTAAATCTTCTACCTCATATAATGATGATCCACCTTTACTATAACTGCTTAATGAAACCTGGTTTTTGTTATAATCGGCAAATCGATAGACAACTTTGGTATTATTATTTAATGTCCATTCAACAGCATTAAATTCAGGAAGTTCTTTTTCAGAAATAACACTTCCTTCAACAGGTAAGCTTTCAATCAGGTTGGAGCTAATTACTTCGTCTACATACGGAGGAATGTCAAATGAACATTCAATTTTTTCCAATGATGCCTTACTTTCTGCTTCTGTAAGATGTGTTATTCCTTCTTTATCTGGTCCCGTAATTAAAATTACACGATTAGATTTTGTGTAGCTTTTTAGAAATAAGGCTGATACTTCTTTAGCTGTTATTGTTGGAACAATTGCCTTAGCAAAATTATATTCATACTCAATACCCGGCGCAGCCGTGTTGTGCAAGTATAAATCTCTGTACTCTTTACAATAACTATCGTGAGGAATTTTGTCTCTTCCTTTATAGTAGTTTTCATAGCCTAATAAGAAAGATGTTTTAGCTCTTTCTAATTCACTTTCTGTAAAGCCATGGCGCTTAATTCGTTCAGCCTCTGTAAGAATGGCTTCAAATGCTTGAGCTTCCTCATTGTCTTTAGCAGTTGCTGATATGTAGAAAAGGTCTGTTGTTTTGGTGTAACTTGAAAATCCGATTCCACCATTAATAAATGGAGGTGTGCCTTTTTGAAGCAGTTCGCTTATTCTTGAATTAATCATCGAACTGGCCAACGATTTCACATATGACATTTTCAAACTGCCATGATTTTTATCCTCAGGCTTTGTTTTTCTGTGGCGGATATATAGCGCAATGCTGGATTGCCCTGCTTCTTTATCAGTTGCCAGCACATAGTCCGTTTCTTCCTTTGGCTCAATATCAACGATAAAACGTTCCTTAGGATTTTCAACCGCAGGAATGGAAGAGAATAATTCTTTGACTTTAGTCTCCATTTCTTCGGCATCAAAATCACCAACCACAGCTATGGCTTGTAAATCTGTTCTATACCAATCGTGATAAAAACGACGAAGTTCATCATATTCAAATCCCTTGATGATATCCAAATCGCCAATTACATCGCGATATGCATATTTAGATTCATTACTAAGAACTGGGCCCATTTGAGCACGAATTCTAAATCCGGCATCACGCCTTGTGCGCCACTCTTCAGAAATAACTCCTCGTTCTGCATCAATTTCCTCTTCTTCGAGTAATAGGTAATTCGACCAATCATGCAGAACTAACAGGCAAGTATCCAATAAACCTTCCGGACCGACCGGTACATTCGAAATATTGTAAACAGTTTCGTCCTGTGCGGTGTAAGCATTAATGTTGCGTCCAAAAGCGACACCATGATTCTCTAAAGAATTAATTACCCCTTTACCAGGGAAATGTTTTGTGCCGTTAAATGCCATATGCTCCAAAAAGTGAGCTAGTCCATTTTGACTATCATCTTCCAATATAGCACCTACATTTTGGATAATGTAGAAACTTGCTCTGTCCTTTGGTTCCTGATTGCTACGGATATAATAAGTCATCCCGTTTTCCAATACTCCAGTCTTAATTGCAGGATCAAGAGGAACTGGAGAGTTTAAGTCGTACTGCGCATTTGCTGAACTACATAGCAGGCTAAAAGTCAACAAGCTTAATATTACTTTATTCATCTTTTTTACTTTTTTTAGGCGAGCAAAGTAATATTTTAGTTAGCTACTTATGTAGAGTTAACAATATTTAACAACCTGATATTCGTCAATAACTTCTAGATTGTGAGTTATTTAACCAATAAGAAAAGAATGGTTAAAAATTTCACTATAATCTAATTTTATGTCTGAACGATATATGGAAGATGTGAATAATCACTTGCTCATTGCTTTCTTCTTGTGTATCGTGTTGAAAAAAGTAATTGGCATCGAGGCTAAATTTTGCATTGAATTGATAACCGTACCCAATGCCATATCTTCCACGTAGAAGGAGTTTGTCTTGAAGTTCATTATACATATTAAAATTCCACTCAAATGAAAGGCGGTAATAGAAAGATTTCGGGCTTACGGGTTTTCCGGTGAGACGACCTTTATTATAAATTCTGTATCGAAGACGAGCACTAAAATCTCTGTTTTCAATATTATCAACAAAAAAAATTCTTTCCTCTAATCTCAGCCGATGCTGAATATTTGAGTTTTCAAGCGTTGGATAATTAAAGTGAAATGTTTGATGAGGTCTGAATTCCTGCGAAATTCTATTCTCAAATTTGGTATGATTATACATAAATCCCAAATCAATTGCCGTTCGATAATTCAGATTTCTCCTAATGCTCCCTCTTAAACCATACCTTGTCCATATATTTGTTCCTAATCCAAGATAAGTTCCGCCATCAAAAGAGGTGGAATACAAGTCATTAAATATTATATTTTGCTGATAGATGGTACGTAATTCACCGGCCTGATCAAATGATAATGGATTAAATTGATCTTGTGCAAATGAACTTGTTGACAGACATGTTAATATTAGCGTGACGGTAAAAATTCTGAAAGCCATAGATGAAAAACTCAACTCAAATTGAAATGGTTTGTTATATAAACAATCAAAGATAGAAAATTGAATAAAATTATATCCATTAATGGAACAAACAAAATATCCAATAGTAGTAATAGGCGGTAGTATAGCTGCAATAAGTTTTATAAGAACCTTAAGGCAAAATCAGAATCAAGACAAAATTCTGCTTGTCTACGGTGAAGATCGTTTACCCTATAAGCGAACTAAAATTAATAAGAATATGGTTCGCGGTTTTGATAAAGATGAATTTATTATTGCTGATGAAAATTGGTATGCTGAAAATAATGTTGAATTATTAAATGATTGGGCAACCAGGATTAATCGTGAAAGCAGGGAGATTGAATTTAAGTCGGATAGGAAGGTTACTTTTGATAAGTTGCTCATCGCTACTGGATCAGGATCTGTGGTGCCGCGATTAGCCGGAGTTGAAAGAGATGAAATTCATAATGTTCAAAATGCATCAGATGTAGAACGGCTGCTTGATGATTCTAAAAATAAAAGACGCTTCTTAATAATCGGAGGTGGAGTAGAAAGTATCGAAACGGCAGATCAGTTGGTTCGAAAAGGGAAAGAAGTCATTTTGGTTGGTAGAATGCTCTACCCAATGCAAAAATTATTTCCAAAAGAAATGATTGATCCATTGGAGAAAGCGATGCTAAATAAAGGAATGCAATGGTTTCCCGGAGTATCTATCTCATCCATTGATAAAAATGGCGAAGTATATAGCACAAAGATTAAAGGCGAATCAAAGGAATTTGATGTGATCGTTGCCTGTACAGGCGCCGTTCCTAACATTTCATTGGCTAAAGTTTCTGATATTAAATCGGAAAATGGAATAGTAGTAGATAAGTGGTTACGAACTTCCGATAAAAATATACTGGCCGCTGGCGATGTTGCCCAACACAGTAATGGAATAGTTACTGGTTTATGGCATGCTGCAGAGCATCAGGGCAAATTGGCTGCTCTTAATTTATATGAGGATACTGAAGCGCATACATTACCACCTTATAGACTCAAAGTTTGTGTTTTTGGATTGTACCTATTTTCTGCGGCTTATGAAAAAGTTATTCCCGGTCAGTTCGAAATGGTTAAAGAAGAAGAAGGGGATGTAAAGAGAATCCTTTATTTCAAGAATGGTTTACTCGAGGCATGTATTATGCTGAACGATGGCAACAGGGCAAAGCAATATCAGCAAGCGCTTATGGAACATTGGGATAAAGAAAAAGTATTCAAAGAGATGCCGATAAAACCTGCACTAAGCTTTAGTTTTGGAACATCTGTTTAATACTTAGGAATAAATAAAATAGAGAAAACGTCAACAATCATGTTTTTAATTGGAAAGGCTTTATACTTTTGCGGAACAAAGAAGAAGATACCTAATTAATTTAAACTGTTTCATCCATGATAAAGACCATTGATACTGGCGTTTATTCAGAAATAGGAGAGTTGGAGGGCGTAATATTACATACCCCTGGAAAAGAAGTGGAGAATATGACTCCTACCAATGCGGAAAGGGCATTATATAGCGATATTCTTAACCTCTCTGTTGCAGTTGAGGAGTACCAACAATTGGCGGGTGTGCTCGGTAAGTTTACTCAAACCTATCAGGTTAAAGATTTATTAGCTGAGATATTAGAGCATTCCAAGATTAAGCTTGGTCTTGTCGAGAAAATATGTGCCTATGAGCAGGTTTTAAATATCAAAGAATATTTACTTGAATTGCCATCGAAAGAATTAGCAAGACAATTGATAGAAGGTGTTACTTTGCAGAAGAATACCTTAACAACTTTTCTTTCTGATGAGAGGTATGCGCTTAGGCCATTACATAATTTCTTTTTCACACGTGATGCAAGCGTGAGCATGTACGATAAAGTGCTGATATCTAAAATGGCAAACAAAGTACGTGAGCGTGAGGCAATTGTGATGGAAGCTATTTTTAATCACTCACAGCATTTTAAAACCACCACGGTTAATCCACTTAATTACTACAATGTGGGCTCTGAAACCAATATTGAAGGAGGAGATGTGCTAATTGCCCGTGAAGATATTTTAGTTATAGGAAATAGTGCACGCACTTCAACGGAAGGTATTGATTTTATTGTCAATCAGCTGAAGCATTCGAAGGATAAGCGTTATGTAGTTGTGCAACAATTACCGGATGCTCCGGAATCTTTTATTCATTTGGATATGGTGTTTACCCTTTTGGATAAAGATGCCTGTATGGTATACGAACCATTAATAATGAAGTCGAGTAGATATAATACTATTTTGATGACAATTGAAAATGGTGAAGTTGCTTCCATCGAGAAAAAGGAAAATCTGGTCAAGTGCCTAAATGGTTTGGGTATGGATTTGAAACCAATTAATTGTGGTGGATCAACCGATATTTGGACTCAGGAGCGTGAGCAGTGGCATAGTGGTGCTAACTTTTTTGCAATGGGACCGGGTAAAGTACTCGGATATGCACGTAATGTGTACACCATGGAAGAGATGAATAAGAATGGTTTTGAAATATTAAAAGCCAATGATGTAATTGATGGTAAAGTATCTTTATCAGATTATGAGAAATACGTAGTCACTATTGGAGGTTCGGAACTTTCACGAGGTGGAGGAGGAGCCCGTTGTATGACGATGCCGGTTCGACGCAAGCCTGTAGCATGGTAATAAAATATAGTTCAAATAAAAAAAGGGATCTTTCGATCCCTTTTTTTATATCTGATTGTCCTGTCACTTTCTATTTTACAATTTCCTGAACAATGTCAGAAGCTTCTTTCAATGTAATTGCTGAGAATACTTTAAGGCCTGATTCATCGATAATCTTTTTACCTCCTTCAGCATTTGTTCCTTGCAAACGAACAATGATTGGAACGTTAATTTCTCCAATTTTCTTGTAGGCTTCCACAACACCTTGCGCCACTCGGTCGCAACGAACAATACCACCAAAAATATTTATTAGAATGGCTTTAACGTTCGGATCATTCAAAATGATTTTCAGGCCTGCTTCAACCGTTTCAGCATTAGCGCCACCACCAACATCAAGGAAGTTTGCCGGTTCACCACCTGACAGTTTAATAATGTCCATGGTTGCCATAGCTAATCCAGCTCCGTTAACCATACATCCGACGTTCCCGTCTAACTTTACAAAGTTAAGATTACTCTTTCCGGCTTCTGTTTCAGCTGGATCTTCTTCATCAAGATCACGCATAGCTTCGTAATCAGGATGCTTATACAAGGCATTGTCATCAAGGTTTACCTTGGCGTCAACTGCCATAATAAGGTTGTCAGAGGTCTTTAAAACAGGGTTTATCTCAAACATAGATGAGTCTGTCTCAACATAAGCTTTATAAAGCGCAGAAACAAATTTTGTCATTTCTTTAAATGCTTTCCCCGAAAGACCTAAGTTGAATGCGATTTTACGCGCCTGAAAGGCCTGGAGACCTAGTCCCGGATCTACTTCTTCCTTAAATATAAGTTCAGGTGTTTTATCGGCCACCTCTTCAATGTCCATTCCACCTTCGGTTGAATACATAATGATATTACGTCCCGTATCCCGATTTAGCAATACACTCATGTAATATTCTTCAGTGTCACTTTCTCCGGGATAATAAACATCTTGAGCTATCAGAATTTTTCGAACAAGTTTACCCTCAGCTCCGGTTTGATGGGTTACCAAAGTCATACCCAGTATATCGTTAGCTTTAGTTTTAACGTCGTCCAGGTTTTTTGCCAATTTAACACCGCCACCTTTTCCTCGTCCACCGGCATGGATTTGGGCTTTAACCACCCACCAACCGGTTCCGGTTTTGGCTTGTAAATCTTTGGCGGCACTTACAGCCTGCTCAACGGTGTCAGCAACAATTCCTTCCTGGATTGCAACTCCGAATGATTTTAGAATTTCTTTTCCTTGATATTCGTGAATATTCATAAGATAAATTGTTTTTCAAGGTTACATTATTCTGGTTATGAGAAGCTCAAAACGAGTATAATGCAAAGGGATTTTGTATCAGTTTTATTGTTATCAGTTAAATAAAACTCGCAATTAAAATTACGAGTACTTATAAAAACAGGAATAGTGCTATTTTTGTTGTCAAAAATGCAATAAATGAGAAAATTAAAGAATAGGGAACTCAATAGACTAAGTATAGAGGAGTTTAAAAAAGCCGATAAACTGCCACTTACGGTTGTTCTGGATAATGTTAGAAGCCTGAATAATGTGGGCTCCGTTTTTCGTACATCCGATGCCTTAAAGGTAGAGCAAATCCTACTTTGCGGGATTACAGCCACTCCGCCACATAACGACATTCATAAAACGGCCTTAGGGGCTGAGGATGCTGTAGAATGGATTTACGAGGAAGATACCTTGCTCGCTATTCAGAAATTAAAAGAGGAAGGATATACTGTTTGCAGTATTGAGCAAGTTGAGAATAGTATTTCTTTACCTGATTTTAAAGTTGAAGTAGGAAAGAAGTATGCTTTAATTTTAGGGAATGAAGTGAAGGGTGTTCAGCAAAAAGTGGTTAATAACAGTGATGTATGCATAGAGATTCCACAGTTTGGTACGAAGCATTCATTTAATGTTTCTGTTACAGCGGGTATTGTATTGTGGGAAATGTTTAGAAAGATTGTAGGTTAATCCTTAAAATAAGACGCAAAAAAAAGGGTGACCAAACGGTCACCCTTTTTATATCTTGTAATAATTAATTACTGAACGATAGACTTGAATGTAGCGTCTTCGAAGAATTTAGCAAATTCAAGATCTTTAACTGCAGCAGCTTTGAATTTAGCGTCTAACTCAGTAGCCTTACGTAAAGCGTCAAACATTAAGTCATCCTGACCAGTTCTAGCGCCAACGATCGCTTTCAAATAATATTTGAAACCTACTTCGTGAGTGTTTGCATTAATTGTTGATAAAGCAGCATCGTAGTTCTTAGCTAAGATTTTAGCAAGAGCAGCGTTACAGTTAGTACTGTTTCCGAAATAACGAATAGCGTTGTCATACTCTCCTTTGTGGATAGCAACAATACCTAAGTTATTGTCAAGCTCAGCGCCAGCTCCAGCGGCAGCTCCGAAGAACTCTTCAGCTTTAGCAAGATCACCATCGCGAAGTGCGATTACACCAAGGTTGTTGTTAACTTCAGAAACACCTGATTTAATGCCATTAGCTTTTTCGAAAGCACTTTTTGCTCCGGCAAGATCACCTTTTGCATAAAGAGCGCAACCTACATTGTTAGCAGCTCTCCAACACTTAGGGTATTTAGAAGAAGCAGCTTTGTAAATAGCTAATTGAGCATCTACATCTTTAGTTAATGTAGCAGCATATAATAACTCTTCTATATTTAACTCACTAGGATTGCTAGCAGCTAATTCAGAAATTTCAGCGTCAGATTTTCCAATTACATCTACGTTAACGGCCATTTTAGAACGACGTAGTTTAGGAAGAATCTCATCAGAAATAACTTTGAAAGTTTCAGACATGTTCTTGATTTCACGCTCACGAACTTCAGGATCGCTGTACATAGAAAGAACACGTAAGATTAATTCTTTATCCTGAACATTAGATTTTTCCATTAAAGTTTTGAAACCTTCCCAGTCTTCAGGAGTGTTTTTCAATGTAAAGAAGTCATCTTCTTTAGCACCTTCAACTTTAGCTTTCTTCAATTCACGAGCTAAATAATCTTTAGCTACTTTTTCACGCTTAGTAGCTAATTTAGTATTCAAATCAGTTGGTCCGTCAGGAGACGCATAAGCAGAAATCTGAACACCTTTGAATTCTTTGTTTTCAGCAGTCTGAGCTTCTTTGATGAAATCTTTCAAAGCAGCGATTTCGTCCTTTCGCAATTCAGTTCCACGAATGTTAGCTTGCTGAATCATGAAATAGATATCAGCTAGTTTTTCTTCCGGAATTACACGTTGGAAATTGTCACCACCAATAGCAGCTTGAGCTCCTTGGTCAGCAACCAAAGCAGAAGTAGCGATAACACCATCAGCAATTTTGTAATCGTCAAACTCAGTAGTGTTACTACCTTTAGTAGCTTTAATGCGAACAACTAAGTCAGAAACTTTCATGTTCTCATTGTAGTCTACTGAATTCTTGTAACTGTAAGTACCACCGTTAGTATAAGAAATTACTTTTTCATTTCCTTCTACTGATTCTCCTTGAAGTTTATAAGTAGGGAAAGCAGTTTCGCCTCCTTCATAAACTAAAACAGGAGTAGCTTCCAAAGCCACTTTTTTATCAAAGTACTTTTCAGGAACCTGAACTTTAATTTCCACATCAACTTTACCTGCATGAGCTTCCAGAACCTCTGGCGTTACAGTATAGTTGACACCATCGGCGCCCTTTTTCATCTTATCCAACCCAGCACAGCTAGCTAATAATGCTGCAAGTGCCAGAGATGCAAATAGGTTGATTCTAGTTTTTTTCATAATGTTTACCCAATTATTTGTTTTTTAACTTAATTCATAGATGAACTCTACAAATTTAAGAATGTTTTTAAAATATAAAAGTTCCGTCTAAGATTTATTGCAAATATAGATATTATCTGATATTATAACAATTCAAAGTGTGTTGTCAAACGGTTTTTATTTGCGGAGTTCGAAAGGTTTAAAAGGATTATTGTCTTTAACCTAATGTTGACCTTAGGTTAACTCGGTTTATTCCTGTATCGTATGGCTGGCTAATAAGTTCTGTTAAACTTTCATAAATGGTGGAATCCTGTTCAAAATTCAGATCCTCCAGGTTAATTAAGAGGACAGGTAATTCCGGATGTTCCTTGAAGAACTGAAAGTAACCTTCTTGTAAATCAATAAGATAATCCCCATCGATAGATTTTTCGTAATCTCTTCCGCGCAGCCTGATCTGCTTTAGTAAAGTTTCAACCGGGCGATGAAGATAAACGTATAAATCGGGGACGGGTGTCATTCCGTAGACGATGTCAAAAATTTGACGGTATAGTCTAAATTCATCGGAAGGAAGTGTTTTTGCGGCAAAAATCAAGGATTTAAAAAAGTGATAATCGGCAACGGTTAACTCATGAAACAGATCTCCGGTATCAAAATCTTTTTTTAATTGTTTATAGCGTTCTGCTAAAAAAGACAATTCCAATGGAAAAGCGTAACGTTCTTTATTGTTATAAAATTTCGGTAAAAATGGATTATCTGCGAAGGTTTCTAAAACCAAACGGCCATTATAATCATTGCAAAGCATATTGGCCAGCGTCGATTTGCCTGTTCCAATATTACCTTCAATAACTATGTATTTTTTGTTTAAATGATTCATGTAAATAAAAGATGCCTTAAGAATTATTGAACTAATACGGCTCAAGTAACTCTTAAGACATCATCTTAATCGTTATTTGCTATTATTAATAAGCGGGCGTTATACCCATTTGATCAAATGCAAATGTATATAAGTCTGTCCATTCTTCAATGGTTTTTGACGTCGGTTTTCCAGCTCCGTGTCCTGCATCGGTTTCAATTCGAATCATCATTGGACGATTTCCTTTATATGCAGCCTGAAGTGCTGAGATATACTTGAATGAATGTGCTGGTACTACACGATCATCGTGGTCAGCAGTTGTTACCATCACGGATGGATAGTTGAGCTCACCATCAATAGCATGTAGAGGAGAATACTTATACAAGTAGTCGAACATTTCTTTACTGTCTTTACTTGTGCCATAATCAGTAGCCCAATATCTACCAATGGTGAAATTTTGATAGCGCAACATGTCCATTACGCCTACCTGAGGGTAAGCTACTTTAAATAATTCGGGAGCCTGATTTATAACAGCACCAACCAATAGACCTCCATTTGATCCTCCTTGTGCGGCTAATTTATCAGGATTAGTATAACCTTCAGATACAAGATATTTGCCAGCCGAAATAAAGTCATCAAAAACATTTTGCTTATTCATTAAGGTACCCGCTTTATGCCAGTCTTCGCCATATTCACCACCACCTCGAAGGTTAGCTACAGCAAATACTCCACCGTTTTCAAGCCAAACTAATCGGCGTATATCGAAGCGCGGAGTTAAGCTAATATTGAAACCTCCATATCCATATAGCCATGCCGGGTTGTTACCGTTAAGTTCAAGACCTTTTTTATGAACAATAAACATTGGAACTTTTGTGCCATCCTTACTCTTGTAAAATACCTGCTTAGTTTCATATTGATCAATATCAAAATCAATTTCTGTTTTATGATAAAGCTCCGATTTGTTGGCCTTAATATCATATTTATAAATGACAGATGGGTAGGTATATGAAGAGAACGTATAAAAAGTGGTTTCATCCTCAATCTTACCGTAGAAACCACCAACAGTTCCTACTGATGGTAAATCTACATTATATAGAAAATCACCTTCCAGAGAATAAACCTTAATTAAAGAGTGAGCGTCTTGTTGATAGTTGGCAAATATTTTTCCACCTACAACCGATATTCTTCTCAGAACGTTTTTGTCATCTTCAGAAATTAAATCAGTCCAATTTTCTTTGGCCGGATTATTTACATCAATTTTAATAATTCTGTACTTAGGTGCATCATCATTAGTCATCACCCAAAGGTGTCCGTTGTGATGATCTATCACCGAGTAGTCCTTCTCAAAGCTTTCCACCACTTTGACGATTTCAGCTTTCTTTTTTGAAAGATCTTTAAAGTAAAGAGCATTGCCAGTTGTTGATTCTGTAACTCTGATGATCATATATTTTTCATCTTCAGTGATGCTTGCTCCAAAACTCCAATTAGGATTAGCTGTATCTTCATAAATCAGTTTATCTTCATCTTGAGATGTGCCCACTTTATGATAATAGATTTTACTATCCTTATTTTGACCTTTCAATTCATCTCCTTCTTTTGGCGTTGGATAGCGACTGTAGAAGAAGCCATCTTTGTACCATGAAATGCCTGAAAACTTAATCCATTGCAGATGATCTGTTAAATTCTCACCTGTGTTGATGTCTTTAACGTAGAATTCTCTCCAATCAGAACCCCCGGTTGAAGTGCCGTATCCTAGATACTTCCCATCGTTGGATACTGAAAAAGTGGCTAGTGAAACAGTTCCGTCATCAGATAATTTATTCGGATCTAGAAAAACCTGAGCATCGCTTTCCAAAGTTTCCTGTTTGTAATAAACGCTTTGGTTTTGTAAGCCATCATTCTTTGTAAAGAAATAGTTGTCACCTGCTTTCCAGGGTGCCGAACGACGAGGATAGTTCCATATCTCAGTAAGGCGGGTTTTAATTTTCTCTCTAAAAGGAACGGTCTCCAGGTAAGAGAAGGTAACTGCATTCTGTTGTTTTACCCATTCGGCAGTTTCAGCTGAACGATCATCTTCAAGCCAACGGTATGGATCTGCAACCTGTGTTCCAAAATAAACATCAACAACATCTCCTTTTTTTGTTTCAGGATAATTGTAGTTGCTTTTTTTCATTTCACATGAATACAATGTAGCAAGCAACACTAGCGTAATAATTTTCAGGTGTTTCATTTTTTAAAATTTAGTAGAGTTTATTGTTTTTGGATAAGTTATTTTCTTTAATCTTTCCGGTAATGTAACCTGCCAGCACTCCTACTGCCCAACCTAAACCTGCCATTCCAATTAAATTGTCACCATCACTAAGCCATGAGTAGGATGTTGTTATAGCGGTTCCGGCCAGCATACCAATGGCAGCATAAGTCGAAGTTAATCTTCCTTTTACTCTTTGTTGATGTACAGTGGTGAGGTGCTTTTGTGACTCGCTTACCCAGTTTTCAAAATTGCGTTTTGCTTTAACATCCGCACCAAATAAGGGACTAATATCCTTTGTAAATATTTCTCCTTCCTTTGTGAAATGTTTACAATGGTTGCAAGCCGATTGATTTTTATGCAAGACATCCATTAAGCGAGGCATTACAGCCAGGCTTAAAGAGCGAATTTCCATTTTTGGTATGTCTTTAAGCTGCTCGTTAAGGAGATCGTAGCATTCTTTGTGTTCCATTATGCAATTATGTGTTGAGTGGGATTCAGGAGCTTGAACCAATGAAGTTAAAAAAAGTTTTGAAGGGAACAAAAAAGGCCGACTCTATGAGTCGGCCTTGAAATTTATAATAGTAAATACTATTCTGCTTTTGGCTTTGGTTTTCTTTCAGGACGTGGAAGTAAAACTTTTCTTGATAATTTAAGTTTTCCAGAACGTTGGTCAACTTCAATCAATTTCACTTCTACTTCTTCTCCTTCTTTCAAAGCATCTTCAACTTTTTCAAGTCGTTTCCACTCAATTTCAGAAATATGAAGTAATCCGTCTTTTCCAGGTAAAATCTCAACAAATGCACCGAAAGGAACAATTGATTTAACTTTCCCTTTATAAACTTGTCCTACTTCAGGAACGGCAACGATTGCTTTAACGCGAGCTAAGGCAGCATCAATAGCGTCTTTATTGCTTGCTGAAATGGCTACTTTACCGATGTTTCCGTCTTCTTCAATTGTTATTACGGTTTCAGTAAGCGCTTGAATTTCCTGAATGATTTTTCCACCTGGTCCAATCACAGATCCAATCATGTCCTTAGGAATCTCGATATTCACAATTCGAGGAGCATGTGGTTTGTAATCTTCGCGAGGCTCGGTAATGGTTTCGTCTAATTTGTCAAGAATATGCATGCGACCAGCTTTAGCCTGATTTAATGCTTTTTCAAGAACTTCATATGAAAGACCATCAACCTTAATGTCCATTTGAGTGGCAGTAATACCATCGCGAGTACCAGTTACTTTAAAGTCCATATCACCTAAATGATCTTCATCACCAAGGATATCAGAAAGAACAGCAAATTCACCAGTCTTAGTATCAGTGATTAATCCCATTGCAATACCCGAAACAGATTTCTTAACAGGTACACCTGCATCCATAAGAGCTAATGTTCCGGCACAAACAGTAGCCATCGATGATGATCCGTTTGATTCAAGGATATCTGAAACAATTCGTACGGTATAAGCATAATCATCAGGCATCATGCGCTTAAGGGCACGATATGCCAAATTACCATGACCAATTTCTCGACGGCTGATTCCTCTTGCAGGACGTGCGTCACCAGTTGAGAATGGAGGAAAGTTGTAGTGTAATAAGAAACGATCGTAACTCTTATTCATTACGTCGTCTACTAATTTCTCATCCATCTTTGTTCCCAAAGTAACCGTAGTCAATGATTGAGTCTCTCCACGTGTAAATACAGCCGATCCGTGAGGTCCCGGAAGGTAATCAATTTCACTCCAGATAGGACGGATCTCGTCAGTTTGACGACCATCTAAACGAATCTGAGTGTCTAGTACTACTCTTCGTACTGCTTCCTTTTCTACATCGTGATAATATTTCTTGATTAAACCTGTTGGGATCTCATCTTCTTCTGCGTTGTAATTTTCAGCAATAAATTCCTCACAAATTGCACCGAATGCGTCAATGCGCTCGTGCTTATTTGGATTAGCTGCTTTGGCTACTTCATATGCTTTGTCATAGGTAGCTTTCCAAACTTTTTCGCGAAGTTCGTCATCATTTTCTTCATGACAATACTCACGCTTTTCAGTTTTGCCAACCGTTTCCATCATTTCGATTTGAGCCTGACACTGAACTTTAATAGCTTCATGAGCTACTTTCATTCCTTCCAGAAGATCAGCTTCAGAAACTTCAGACATTTCGCCTTCAACCATCATAATGTTGTCAATGGTAGCAGCAACGATAATATCCATGTCTGCATTTTCCATTTCTGAGATGCTAGGATTAACCTTCATCACTCCATCAATTCGAGCTACACGACATTCAGAGATTGGTCCGTTAAAAGGAATATCTGACACAGCTAATGCAGCAGAGGCCGCAAGTCCGGCAATAGCATCAGGTGCTACTTCAGGATCAGCTGAAATTAAGTTTACCGTAACAAATGTGTCGGCATGATAGTCTTCAGGGAAAAGAGGACGTAATGCACGGTCGATCAAACGAGATACTAATATTTCATAATCTGAAGGACGTGCTTCTCTCTTTTGGAAGCCTCCTGGAAAACGTCCAACAGCTGCGTATTTTTCTTTGTATTCAACAGTAAGTGGCATAAAATCCACATCGGGTTTTGCATCTTTAGCAGAAGTTACAGCTGCTAATAAATATGTATCACCCATTTTAACGACTACCGAGCCGTCAGCTTGCTTTGCTAGTTTACCAGTTTCAATGGTAATTGTTCTGCCATCACCTAGTTCAATGACTTTTTCTAATGGTTTAATCATGACAATTTTTCTTATCTTTTTTTATCCGTCTATATTACTGCCAAAGATATGTAATATCCTAAGATTATTGGTAAAAACTATTTCTTTTTTAGCGCTTAAGGTAGTGTGGTGTGGTTTTTGGCTAAGCTGGTATTGCAGCGAATGCTGAATTTTCTATTGAGGGTATAAAAAAAGGCAGCCTTTATTTAAAGACTGCCTTTTTGTTTTTTTGCAAATTGCTTACTTACGTAATCCAAGTTCTGCAACAATTGCACGATATCTTACGATATCTTTTTTCTTTAAATAGTCTAATAAGCTACGACGCTTACCTACCATTTTTTTCAAAGCATGCTCTGTGCTATAATCTTTTCTATTTGACTTTAAGTGATCAGTCAAATGCGAGATACGGAAAGTAAATAATGCTATCTGGCTTTCAGGTGAACCAGTATCAGAATTCGATTTTCCGTGCTTCTCGAAGATCTCTTGCTTCTTTTCTGCTGATAAGTACATAATACTTTATTTAAATATATTTGCGGCTGCAAAGATAGATAAATTATTTTAGGCTACAAGGTATTAATGTTTAGTTTTTTGCAATAAAAAACCCGAAGATAATAATCTTCGGGTCTAAATGCATTCTTGAATGGAATTACAGTCCTTTTTCAGCTGCCATTTTTTCCATTTCCTGATTGAAAATTTCTTCAAATTTCTTTTTGTCGTAATCAACCTGAAGCTTTTGGTTTTGTGAAAGCTTGTTGTTGATACCATTCATAATGTCTTCCTTGCTTACTTCAATTGCAACGAATCCGCGGTATTTACCATTGTCAAGCACACTGGCTTTTTCGCAGGCAACCACAATGTTTGAAATGGTTTCATCAGCTACTTCTCTGGTCAGGTTCTCAAATTTTTGCTCAAATTCAGAAGCATCACCAAATTCACGTTCGTTAACGTAGCGATCAGTAACCGATTTAGTGTTTGAGTTAATTAAGGTTACGATGCGTTGCTTGGCGTTAAGTAAAGCTTTTTCTTTAGCTAAACTTAAATCTGAACTGGTAGCCATCGCACTTGCTCTGAAATAATTTTTGTCTGAGGTACCTTTATCTTCACAAGGCATGTTTTCTAAAATAGTGCCTACCTCACTGTTTGTCGTTACTTTTTCTTTCGACTTACAGCTGTTCATACCGGCAATCATTGCAAGTGATACAATTCCTATTCCTAAAATTTTTCGTGTATTCATGATTTACGTATTTGGGTTTTAAAAACTGGTTATAAGCATTACAAAAAGCGAACCAAAAAAAACAGTTCTTAACATCTCTTATAAAAATGATGCCAAAGCTATATACTTTAATTAGCAAAAAATGTTTGCATCTTGATGCAAAAATATGGTTTTATATTCAGCTAGATTACTTTATTAACATCGCTTGTTACTAGCTCTGTGTCATTAATCAGCTGCTCAAACTTAGTGAGTTGTCCCGGTGCGCCCAAGACAAATAATTTATCTGCCGGAGTGATCTCGATATCAGGGGACGGATTAAATATATATGCCCCTTCGCCAGTTTTAATCCCGACTAAATTTGCTCCGGATTTTTCTCGTAATTTTAATTCTCGTATTGTTTTTTTATAGTTGGCAACTGCCAGTTTTGAACAACTTATTTCCATAAGTTGCACATCCTTCGAGCTTTGTAGTAAAATGTATTCAATAAATTCAACTACGTCAGGCTGAGTGACTAATGTTGCCATGCGCTGTCCACCTATTCTATCGGGCATAATAACGTTGGTAGCACCTGCACGACGCAATTTTGTATCTGATCTAAAATCACTGGCTCTACTAATAATTTTTAGAGCCGGATTCATCTCGCTTGCCGTTAATACTACAAACATATTATCCGCATCGTTAGGCAAAGCCGTGATTAGTGCTTTCGCTTTTCTTATTTGTGCAGCTTCCAAAACTTCTTCAGAACTGGCATCACCCTGTACATATAAATTTTCAGGATCTTCAAGAATTCGCGTAACTACATGATCGCGTTTCTCGACAATGACAAAGTGCTCGCCATGTTCTGCCAACTCAACACAAGCCTGATAACCATTGCGACCATAACCACAAACAATAACATGATCCTCCAGTTTGACTATTTTCTTTCTCAATTGATATGCTTTATATGATTGATGTAGTACACCTTCAAAGATTATCCTGGTTATTTGGGTGATAACATATCCAAATATTCCTAAGCTAAAAATAATAAGAAAAATGGTAAAAATCTTCCCTGTGTCGGATAAAGGTACAACTTCACTAAAACCAACTGTAGCCATCGTTATGACTGTCATGTAAATAGCATCCAGCAATCTATAGCCTTCAAGTAAGGCAAATCCTGCCGAGCCAGCCGAAATAGTAAGTATTAAAAGGCCGGCTGATATTAGCAGGGCCTTAATTGTTTCATGGTATAATGATTGGTTGTTGTTCACGCTTTACTTAATACTTTATGTCCGATGTGGCAATTTAAACACTTTTTGTGATTGCAGTAGTGGTTTTTCAGAAAAATAAGACTTTGAGCTTGCGCTTCATTATTAATAACGATCCCGGATTTTTTCCAATTACTTAATATTCTGTTTTTTTCAGGTGTTTTCTTATACAGTTGTTCCAATATATTTTCTTTTTCACTTTTGTTGTTGTGTTTGTCGTGATAAACAAATAAATATGGATAGATGGTATTGTAGACAATTAATTGTTTAGAGCTTGAGCCGAGGTGTTTTTTTGAATTTTTAGAGCTTTGTTTTCCAAGTACAAAATGAGTATCCCAGTAATCAGATGCATGTATGGATAAATTTAGTTTTCTGTTTTTGTGATTTTCTAGGTTTTGTAAATTGCTGAATAGGCCTTTGGATAAATGTATTAAAGCAACCAGTTGAGCTATGCGAATGGTTGGGAAGTTTGTTGGTCGTAATCTAAGAAATTTCCACAAATGGCTTTCAATATTAGTAAGTTGGTATTTATTTGAAAGAAAGCGATATTCTTTTTGTAATGATTCTGTATAAGCATCAGAATGAGTCGGGTTGTCCAATAAGCCTGCTTGTCCTAGAAGTAGAGCTTCTAATTGAATTAAATTGTCGGAATGTTTTAAAAGTATTTTTAATGGCGTTTGTTTAGCCATCATTTCGAATGGTTGTCCGTTAACTCCAAAACCAAAACTACGTGCAAGTAGAATAAAAAAGACCTGATCCCAATCGTTTTTATTGTGTTCTAATAAAAGTTCAATTTGCTTACTTTTAATTTCCATACGTTCTACAAATAATCGATCAAGCCATTGATCAATAATAAAATGATCAATATTGCTAATCTGATTTTGGCAAGGTATCCACAGTTCATTAAAAAATAAGGATTGATAACGTTCGAATATGCTATTGGAGTATTTGATTTTCCAAACCGGAACTTTTCTTCCTGATGATGTTATGGTTTCACTCGTGCAATTGTTTACGACATGAAGGATCACGTTGTCGTAGCTTTTATCTTTATCATGTCCGTGTAAGGCCCATTCCGATTCAGAATTATGAACTTCTACATTGCCCGCCCATAGGGTGCCATTAAGTTTTATTTTAGCATTGAAGAAATCAGGACCGGCATCATTGTTTTTTAGACCGGGATGAATGATCTCAAGCGCTTGTCCATCTTCTGTTTGCAATTGATCAGGGTAATATAATTTGTATTGCCAGATGTATTGGAGGAAATCTTCATTCATTCTGTTTGGATTTGATATTCAAAATTTAAGGTAATTAATAGAATATTACAAGAATGATGGACGTTCATCGTATTTGGATTTACCATAATGAGGTAGTTAGAAAGCTTTTTCTAACTTTGCTTAAAATCGTATAAATTGAATTTTGAACTATTTGTAGCGCGTAAAATCCGAACAGGAGGTATTGCGGGAAAAAAACTTTCAGGACCAGTAATTAAAGTCGCCACACTAGGAGTGATATTGGGTATGGTGGTTATGATTCTCTCATTGGCGATTGGATTTGGTTTTAAGAGAGAAGTTAGGGACAAGATAATAGGATTTGGTTCGCATATTCAGGTGCTCAGTTATGATTACAATAGTTCATACGAGAGTAATCCTATAACAAAAGATTCTTCTTTATTAAACGAGCTCAAAAATATTCCGGAGGTTAAGCATATTCAGATGTTTGCCACCAAACCTGGAATAATAAAAACAAAAGATGCCATACAGGGAATTGTGTTAAAGGGAGTGGATAAAGGTTTTGACTGGACTTTTATGAATGAAGTATTGGTGGAAGGACAAATACCTGTTTTCTCAGATTCAATTCGTTCAAATGATATTTATATATCTGAAGAAATTGCGAATTTATTAAAGTTGGAGGTTGGTGATCCTTTGCGAATGTATTTTGTTCAGGATCAAATTCGACAAAGAAAATTTACGATTACCGGTATTTATAATTCCCATTTTCCGGAGTTTGATAAGTTATTTGCTCTGGTGGATTTGCGCCATATTCAAAGCTTGAATAATTGGTCGGATAATCAAGTGTCGGGAATTGAAATTATTATTGAGAATTTTACAAATATAGATGAACTCACCAATGAGGTTTACTATGTAACAAGTTCCAGAATAGAAGAGAATGGTACCATGTTGCGAGCAAAAAACATAAAGCAGGTGCAGCCTCAAATTTTTGGTTGGCTCGACATGCTTGATATGAATGTGCTTGTTATTCTTGTTCTGATTATAGTAGTTGCCGGATTTAATATGGTGAGTGGCTTACTCATATTAATTATTGAGCGAACCAATATGATTGGTGTCTTTAAAGCGCTGGGAGCCGAAAACTGGAGTTTAAGAAAAGTGTTTTTGTATTTGGCGGCCTATATAGTTGGCAGAGGATTATTATGGGGTAACCTTATTGGCGTTGGTATATGTTTACTACAAAAATATACTCAACTGATTACGCTTGATCCTTCTAATTACTATTTGGAAACTGTTCCAATTTATTTGCAGGCGAGTCATCTAATAATTTTAAATCTTGGAGTAGGCTTAATTACTCTCTTAATGTTACTGGGCCCATCGTATCTGGTTGCAAGAATACTACCGGTAAAAGCCATCCGTTTTAATTAAATCTGCTGTGCTAGCGTACAATAGGTGTTCGAAAACGAACAATAAAAAATCCTGGTAAATTAATGCTGAATGTTTTTGTAGCTTATTTATAGCACACATAGTCAGTGTAATAAGGGATGTTGTTGCGCTATTTGTTCCGTTTTAAGCTTTTTGGTATGATGTTTGTTTAAAAGTGTATATAAACACTTAAAAAGGTTTAAGTTAATAAATGGGACAAATGGTCGGGAACGCCCGACCTTTTTTTATGCCCTAAAGTTTAATTAAAGAATAATGGAGTTAATTCATTAGATTTTCTTAACTTATAAGAAACATTTCTCTAAGTAGGGGAGTTATATTTGAAAGAAATATTAATGAGCTTGATGACAACACTTTTTTTAAACGCTTTTAATAATCCTTTGCCTGGAAAGGAGGCTCAACGATATATGTCTCCTTCAGTTCGATTTACCGGCTACGGTAATCCGAATCCGAAGTTGGCCAGGGAGAGTAGTGTTCTGATCATGTTGTTTGTTAAGAATGGAGAATGGCATATCCCTCTTATAAAGCGTCCTGAATATAAAGGGGCACATAGTGGACAGATTAGTTTGCCAGGTGGAAAAACGGAAGAAGGAGATAATAGTTATCTGCAGACAGCCATTCGAGAGACTGAAGAGGAAATTGGCATCGATGGAAAAGAGGTGCAATTCCTTGGAGAATTGACGTCTTTATTTATTCCAAATTCTAATTTCATCGTTTATCCGCAAGTTGGTCTATATAATTCAGCACCAGTTTTTAGATTGGACGAACGCGAGGTGGAATCAATTATTGAAGTGCCAATTTCTGAATTGCTTAATCCTGCTAATGTAAAGTCCTTTTCCCGAAGAATAAATGAGGTTCAAGTGGATGCGCCTTATTATTCATATAATGAATATGTAATTTGGGGTGCAACAGCAATGATACTAAGTGAATTTCTTCAAGTATTGAAAAGGAATAATATTAATCCTTTATTACATTCTTATAGTGATTGTAGCGCTCAAGAATGTCAATAACATAATGATAAGGCTCTTCTCCGCGGCAATACCCATACTTAACAACCGGATCGTTGTATACGTCTGGTTTTGATTTATTGAGCAAATAGAAGTCAACATTATCTTCCCAAATCAATGGGTTTTTACCATTCTTTTCAGCAAGGCGCATGGCATCTTGCACGTGTCCAAGCCCAACGTTATAGGATGCTAAAACGAATTTAATCCTTTCTTCCGGTGCTTCAATGGTTTTGGACAAGCGTCCATCAAGCCATGTCAGGAATTTCAATCCACCTTTAATGTTGTCTGTTGGTGAAGTGATTTCTTTCACGCCAAAATGATCGGCTGTCTCAGGCATAAGCTGCATAAGGCCAACTGCGCCTGCCCAACTCTCAATTTCAGGTAGAAAACGCGATTCCTGGTAAATCAAAGAGGCTATTAATCTCCAATCTAAATCGTGCTTCTGACTTTCCTTTTTAATAATGGCATCGTAAATTGAAACTTTGCCACCTTTTATAGAATGAAAGCCTGCATCTACAAGATGTTTCGAACGCTTGTTGATATAGTACTTTCGATATATGCGTTTGTATTGATTGGTCTTTTTAAAGTTGATTAACCAGTTGTTAACAACATCCAGTAAATCTTGCGAATTAGGACGTACAGCCCATGCAATTTTTTGTGGGAAACTAATGGCAGTTTCAACGTCAATATTATCGTAGAAGTTGAGATTTATTTTAGCCAGATTTTCATCACAAACGGTATATGGGATTTCGCCATTGGCAACCAAATCAATTAATTGTTCTACTTCGTAATCCGGAATTTCAACCACATTAATACTATCACCTATTTCATCACTAAGGTTTTGAAGCCGCTCAACAAAAGATGAGTTTTCTTGCACATATATGGTCTTACCAGCTAACTCAAGTTGATTTCTAATGATCTCGTTAAAGACAAGAGGTGAAGATTCCTGATTGTCTTTATACTTTTGTTGTACCAAAACTTGCCGGCTAATAGAATGCGGTTCAGTAAAAGTAATATAATTGCTTCTGTCCCGTGTTACCGTAAAGTTTGTGGCAATCAGATCGATTTCTCCACTCAGCAAATCATTGATGTTATTTTCAACATTGTTAGAAACCTTAATTTCTAATTTTAATCCCAGATGATTACTTAAGGCTTGCAGAAGTTCAAATTGGTATCCTAGTGGACGTCCTTTGTAAACAAAATAGTTGGTGGAATTATAGTCTGTGACTACATTTATTTTACCTCTTTTTTCGATGTCGTCGAGATCAATATTAACTTTTGCTTCCGACTTATCTTTAAGATTAGGTTTTTTATTTGAGTTGCAGGCTGATGCTATCAATATAAGAATTGCCAGCATAAACATGTAGCTGTATCGCATAAAAATCTCCGAATGATTCGGGACAAAGATAACAATTATGCAATGTCTCTACAATCTAAAGTGGTGATTGTTAGTCATAGAAATTCCATGATACGCCAAATTTAAGTGCTCTTGGATTGCCCGGATAGTTGTAGGTTGTGTAATAAGGTTCGTTTGGATAGCCTTGATTTACATGATCAAATTTCACATAAATTCGCGCCCTTTTGAGCTGTAAATTCACAAATACATCAAACCATGGATAATTGCCCACCTTTTCAATGCTTTGATTAGTGAACTGCGCAGTTGCCGGCATGTAGAACGGCGCATAATATGAAGTATGGTATCTGAAATCAAAACCTAATTGAAAGTGCAGAACCTTAAATAAAGTATTCTGATAATATGTTGAATTAAAGAGGGCTAATGCTGGCAAAGGTATTATATCCTGATCGCTGCTATGTTGATAAACAACTTCATTATGACTGTGGAATCGACCAAGATTAAACAGCTTAGTCAAGCGCGCATTGTATACTTGAATAACACCATCCGTTTGGTCCGGTGTTCCATCAAAATTCCAATAAATGTGATTATTCATAAATCGACCTTCTGCACTTAATTCAAGATGCTTTGTTGGGATCCGAATTCCTCCCTTAAAGCGAACAGTTCTTTTTTGTCCGAAATTATGATCCCATTGAAGGTGATTGGAGTAGTATTTAGTTTCAAAAAGCTCAGGCGTAGTCAAGTAAATGCCGCCACTACCATAGAATCCGGCCGTGTCATTGGCAATGCGAAAGCTAGAGTTGATTTTTCCAGTTATCTCTGAATCACCGGCTCTATACCCTTGGAAATAAATTTTTACGCCTGCATTCCACCAAAAGTTTTTTCCAAGATTCTTAAATATTTGACCTCCAAGAGCCGTAGTTACAAGTGTTGTATCGGTGTTGATATAATGTGGTATATAATCACCATCAACAATATCGTAGTTGGTAGGTTTTTTAGGGAATTGATAAAAAGATACGTCGTTTACGATGTAAGCCCTCACTCCGAATTTAAGTAGAGAATTAGCCTCTTCGTTAAATTTTATCTGGAAAGTGTTTCGCATGGTGTTAACACGCACACTGTCCATCGTTTGAAGAGTGTCACTGTTAATGTTAGGATAAAAGGGATTAAGGACATCCTGAGTGTAATAACTTGGTAAATCCGGAATAAAGTATTCCATGTTATCCTGTTCCAGCTCAAAAGTGTGATATATCTTACTTACCGGAAGTTCTACTTCGATGGAATCATCCTTGCTTACACTAATATTTCCTATTCCTAAAGAGTGGTTGAAAAATAGTTTTCGATTGGTAATTCGGCGCTCGGCAGAATTAAACTGAACAACTACGGATTCTGGAGAAAGGTTTTGAAACTCAAAATCTACTTTATCCCGATTTAAACCACCGTTTTCGTAGGTTTTTAACTTTGAGTAGATAAATGCGGCTTGAAAGTTGTATTTCACTCCATCATAACTACTAAAAAATCTGAACGTTTCACTGTCTGCTTTCTGGGCCTGATATTGACCTACAGAAGATGACAATAAATATTCAGCTCCTACATTCCAGGCTTTATTGACATTCTGTGTGTAAGCTACTCTAATTCGTTCTTCAGATCTACGTTTAGGTCCTCCGAAATGGTAGGTAAGATTCACGTAGGGAGTCTTGGTGTTATAAAAATACAAATCCTTGGCATCGGGCAAATAAACCCGAAATGCATTAGAAAAAAGATTGCCGTATTTGGTTTCTCGATCTTCCAAAATCATTGATTGATATGCCGTATTTAAGTTGCCAAGATGCGCGTTTGCAATACTTCTTTGATATATCGGGTTGTAAACCTGATAACCATTACTTAGAGTATCCACTGCTGTGGTGTCGGCAAATGTAAAATCATCAATGAGGTGCCATGCTCTTATGTCCGGCTTTATACTTGTACCCTGATTTTGTTGTTCCGGCCCTTCTTGATTTCCTGCGCCACCAGGCCTAGCTGGTTGTGATTGAGAAAATAAGGTGCCAGTTACGAAGAGCAAAATTAGTGCAACTTGGTATTTCGACTTTAATAAGAACATATATTTGGTCTGTAATGTGCTAAGTATATATCAAAATGTGTAGCTGTGCTACCTACGAGCAAATATAAATAAAAACTTCATTACGTTACCAGAACTATGGCAATTGCGCTGATCCAAACGAAAGCAAGGATTTATTTTTTTCGAATAAATATCTGAATCTGTATACCATTAAAGTTCCAGTAATCCCTGATTTTATTTTCCAGGAATCGTTTATAAGGATCCTTAACATACTGAGGTAGGTTACAGAAGAAAGCGAACGATGGCGAAACTGTTGGTAATTGAGTGATGTATTTTATCTTAACAAATTTGCCTTTTGTTGATGGAGGTGGATTCTTCTCGATGTGTGGTAACAATATTTCATTCAATTTTGAAGTCGTGATTTTTGTATTTCTGTTACCATATACTTCAATGGCTTTTTCAATAGCCTTATGAATTCGTTGTTTTGTCAATGCCGAAGTAAACACAATTGGGAAGTCAGTAAAAGGAGCCATGGATTGACGAATTTGCTCTTCAAATGCCTTTGTTGTCTTGTGGTCTTTTTCGATTAAATCCCACTTGTTTACCAATACTACAATTCCTTTTTTATTGCGCTGTATTAGGTGAAATATCTTTTGATCCTGCCCTTCGAAACCTCTGGTCGCATCGATCATAAGCATACAAACATCCGAATTTTCGATAGCTCGGATAGCTCTCATAACCGAATAAAACTCTAGGTCCTCACTTACTTTGGTCTTTTTTCGAACTCCAGCAGTATCTACCAAAAAGAAATCATGACCAAATTTATTGTATCGGGTATATATTGAATCCCGTGTAGTTCCTGAAATTGGAGTAACAATATTACGTTCTTCTCCAATAAAAGCGTTTAGGATGGATGATTTCCCGGCATTAGGTCGACCTACAATTGTAAAACGAGGAATGTCAATAACCTCTTCTTCTTCGTTTGGTTTTGGGAAGATTTCAACTAGGCGATCAAGGAAATCACCTGTTCCTGCTCCATTGATTGATGAAATTGGAAATAAATCCTCAAGCCCAAGAGAATAAAAATAACTGGCCTCAGGAATTCGTTCATTATTATCCACTTTATTTACAACAACCAAGGTTGGTTTTTGAGTCCGTCGCAATATTTCAGCTACTTCTTCATCATAGTCCGTAACCCCGGTTAATACATCCACAACAAAAACCACTACATCAGCCTCGTCTATGGCGATAACAACTTGCTTTCGAATTTCTTCTTCAAAAATATCTTCTGAGTTAGTGGCATAACCTCCAGTGTCTATCAAAGAAAATTCAACACCATTCCATATGCATTTACCATATAAACGATCTCGTGTAACTCCAGCCATTTCATCAACAATAGCCTGACGCGTACCAGTTAATCGATTGAATAGGGTTGATTTACCTACGTTGGGCCTTCCCACTATAGCAACTATATTTCCCATGATATTTTTGTTTTTTGTGTTTTTGGGGCTGCAAAAGTAGTGAAAATCAGCCCGAACACCAATCAATCTAAATTAAATAAGTATAAAATATTTTTTTGAACTTACTTAAGTTCATAACCGTGACCGCGAAGGAAATTTTCTTTGTCGCGCCAGTCTTTGGTGACTTTGACGTATGTTGTCAGCATCACTTTTTTCTTAAGGAAAGCCTCGATGTCTTTGCGGGCTTCAATGCCAACCCACTTCAGCTTAACGCCTTTGTGTCCAATGATAATGCCTTTTTGCGATTCTCTGGCTACATGGATTACAGCTCTAATATCAATTCGCTCTGGTCCTTCGTTGTATTCTTCAACTTCCACTTCTACTGAATAAGGAATTTCTTTTTTGTATTGTAAAAGAATTTTCTCTCTAATAATTTCTGTAATGAAGAAGCGTTCGGGTTTGTCAGTAAGTGATTCTTTATCAAAGAATGGAGGAGAGTCGGGCAATAACTCAATGATACGATCAAATAAATTTTGAACATTAAATTTATGCAATGCCGACATAGGAAAAACCTCCGCGTTAGGCAATTGTTCTTTCCAAAAATCAACAATTCCATCCAGTTTATCCTGATCAACTAAATCAATTTTATTGATGACTAACAAAACCGGAATTTCTGTTTTTTGAACAGAACTTAGAAAATCATCATGTTTATCAGGCTTTTCAAAGGTGTCAGTCACATATAGAATAACATCCGCATCAGCCAAAGCTGCTTTTGAGAATTTCAGCATCGACTCCTGCAATTTATAGTTAGGCTTCAAAACTCCTGGCGTATCAGAGAATACAATCTGATATTCTGGCTTATTTACGATTCCGAAAATACGATGACGAGTGGTTTGTGCTTTAGACGTAATGATTGATAGGCGCTCCCCAACTAATTCATTCGATAAAGTTGATTTACCAACATTAGGATTACCAACGATATTTACAAAGCCTGCTTTATGTGACATGGTGTTGTTCTTGTTAATTTTGCGCAAAGATACGACAATTTATATGAGAATGATTTATTCTTAGTTTGTTGAATCAATTGTTTAACATTTATGATTTAGTATTTTTGATATTTATACTCATAAGGAAAACAAAACTATGAAGCTTATTTCTCTCCTCTCGTTATTTATTCTATTGATATTAATGTCTTGTTCTAATCAAACTGTAGATAGAAATGTCTCTATTATTCCACAGCCATCCAAACTGGAAGTAAACGATGGAGAATTTGAGATTACAAAGACTACCAAATTATATGTCAGTGATAATGTACTTGACGGAACTGCCCGTTTTCTATCGGAGAAAATTAATAGTACATCTCATTTTGAATTGGCTGTTGTCAATGAAAAGCCCAAGAAAAATTACGTAGCTTTTATTCTGTCTGATTCATTGGAATTGACAAAAGAGGGATACCAACTTAAAGTATTTGAATCCGGTATTGAGATAGGAGCCAAAACACCTGAAGGCATATTTTATGGTTTGCAAAGTTTATTGCAATTACTTCCTTCTGAGGTGGAAAGCCCCCAATTCGTGCAAAAGATGAAATGGATTGTTCCGTTCGTATCCATTGAGGATGAACCTCGATTTCAATGGAGAGGAATGCATTTGGATGTTTGTCGCCATTTTGTACCCCTTGAAAATATTAAGAAACATTTGGATATGATGGCCATGTTAAAGCTCAATACCTTTCATTGGCATCTTACCGAAGATCAGGCATGGCGAATTGAAATAAAAAAATATCCATTACTAACCGAGATAGGATCAAAACGAATAGAAGGAGAAGGCCATGAATATGGCGGATATTATACGCAAGAAGATATTAAGGAAATTGTAAAATATGCGGCTGACAGATATATCCAGGTAGTTCCGGAGATTGAACTGCCTGGTCATGCTTTGGCAGCATTAACTGCTTACCCTGAGTTTTCATGTACAGGTGGACCATTTAAGGTACGAAATGTATGGGGTGTTGAGCCTGATGTGTATTGTGCAGGCAAAGAAGAAACATTTCAGTTTCTGGAAGATGTGATAGAAGAAGTTGTAAGCTTATTTCCATCGGAATATTTTCATATCGGAGGAGATGAATGTCCTAAGGATAGATGGAAAGAGTGCCCGGAATGTCAGAAACGCATTAAGCAGGAAGAATTGGAAGATGAGCACCAACTGCAGAGCTACTTTATTAAACGAATTGAAAAAGTACTATTGGCCCATAATAAAAAAATGATTGGTTGGGATGAAATATTAGAAGGTGGATTGGCGGAGTCGGCAGCAGTTATGTCATGGAGAGGTGAAGAAGGTGGAATTGAAGCCGCAAATCAAGGTCATGATGTTGTAATGACGCCTGGGAATTGGTGTTATCTCGACCATTACCAGGGTGATAATAGGGTAGAGCCTGTTGCTATAGGAGGATATACCAGTTTAAAAGAAGTGTATGAATACGAACCTTTGCCAAAGGAATTGAAATTTGATAAACAACATCATATTTTGGGTACGCAGGGCAATGTTTGGACGGAATATATGTACACGCCTGACCTAGTTGAGTATCGTGTTTACCCTCGTTTAATTGCTTTGGCAGAAGTGAATTGGGCTGTGCCTGGAAATAGAGTGTATGATGACTTTATAGTTCGTTTGGATAATATTCATAGACGTATGGATTTCTTAGGTATTAATTATCATATTCCATTACCAGAAGGACCTGTAAATAAGATGGTATTCATAGATAAAATACATGTGCCATTTTCTAATACCAGAGATTTGAAAATGGTATATACGACGGATGGCTCAAAACCTACATTAGCATCAAATGTATATTCTCAACCTTTGATTTTTGCTCAGAATAAAACCATTAAAATAGCTACCGTGCTAGAAACAGGTAAGATGAGTCCTGTGCGTACAATTAAATTGGTTCAAACCAAGTATGTCGATCCGCTTAATCCGGAGATCAAAGGAGCCGGTTTATTGGAAAGATATGTTGAAGGTGATTTTAAAAAAGTGGAGGATCTTGATGCTGTAAATGATTGGACGGAAAGAGTTAATGTTATGAGGCCATCAAAGAAAATGAAAAGAGATGGGCATAAAATAACTTCTGCGTCTGTGTTTACTGGTTACCTTGAAATACCTGAAGATGGAATATTTGAGTTTTCAAGTAATTTGGATCAGTTTTTTATTGCAGGGCAACTCCTGATTGATAATAAGGAGGAAGTAAAAAGATTCTCAAGAAATAATTCCACCATAGCTCTGCGAAAGGGTATGCATCCGGTTAAATTAGTATTTCGAAATAATATCATTGGAGGATGGCCTCAGGCATGGAATGGACCTTCGGTAAGATTTAGGTTATTAGGAGAAGATGATTTTGTCGAAGCCTCATCAGAAATGTATAGTTATTAAGATGGTGAAATTTTAACTTTTCTTTAAGGTGCTTATAAGTAGCGTCCAATTTTTTATGTCGTGCTAAAAATGTATTTTCGCAGCTTAATTATAAATCGATAAGACTTTTAGATGGAAAAGATTAGTTATGCCCTTGGGATGAATTTGGCTGCAAACCTAAAATCATCAGGTATTGAGACAATTGAGTATGCACAGTTCTCCAAAGGTTTAGAAGCCGCTTTTGAAGGTAAAGAAGCTGAATTGTCGGCGGAAGAAGCTAATGAGATTTTGCAGAAATTTTTTGGTGAGTTGCAACAAAAACAAAGTGCAGGAACGATTCAGGAAGGTAAAGATTTCTTGGCTGAAAATGCAAAGAGGGATGGTGTTGTAACATTAGAAAGTGGATTGCAATACGAAGTAATGACTGAAGGAAATGGTGATAAGCCTAAAGCTACTGATCAAGTTGAGTGTCATTATCATGGTACATTGATAAACGGGACTATTTTTGATAGTTCAGTTCAGCGTGGTGAGCCAGCAACATTCCCGGTGAATGGAGTTATTCAGGGATGGGTTGAAGCATTACAGTTGATGCCTGTTGGAAGTAAGTGGAAATTATTTATCCCATCTGATTTAGCTTATGGTGAGCGTGGTGCTGGTCAGCAAATAGGACCTCACACTACTCTTGTGTTTGAAGTTGAGCTATTGGCGATTAAGTAAATACTCGTTATTTAAGATAAAAAGTCTAGATATAAATTAAGGTTTGTGTTTAGACTTTTCTTTTTATAAACATTAAATTTTAAATCACATGAAATTATCTAATTTACTTACAGCATGTTTGATGGTTGTTGTGGTGTTTTCCTCATGTACTAAAGTACCTGGATCAGGGAAAATGGATTTTAAGAATCAGAAAGACAGTGTAAGTTATGCTTTAGGCTACATTGAAGCTACGCAAATTAAAAAGCAATGGCAGCAAATGCCGTTTGAAGTTGATTCTGTTGCAAGAGTTGAATTTGCAAAGGTGTTTGCTAAACGCAGATTGAGTGAGCGATATCTTAATTTTCGTACGGACCAATTTGAGTCCATTAATGAGGATGCTTTTATCAAAGGTTTTTTAAACGAGTTTGCATACGGGAAGTCGTACTTCAATGATATGTCCTCTGATGTGTTGTTGCGCACAGCTTTTGAAGACATTAAAAAGAAAAAAGCTGAGATCAAGAAGAAAGAGGTAGCTGCAAATTTAGTTAAAGGACAGAAGTATCTTGAGGAGAATAAAAAACGTTCAGAAATTATGGAAACTGAAAGTGGCTTGCAATACGAAATAATTCGTGAAGGAAATGGATCTATAGCTACTGAAAAAGATCGCGTTAAGTGTACTTATCACGGAACTCTTATTGATGGAACTGTATTTGATAGTTCGGTTGAACGAGGAGATACTGCTACATTTGCCGTTACAGGAGTTATTAAAGGTTGGACTGAAGCATTGCAATTAATGCCAGTCGGATCAAAATGGCGTTTGCATATTCCTTCTGAATTGGCATATGGAGAAAGAGGCTCAGGAGCTAAAATTGGTGGAAATGAGACATTGATTTTTGATCTGGACCTTGTTGAAATTCTTCCGCAAAATTAATAAGGACAGAAGATCTTAATATATTAGGCTACCGTTAGGTAGCCTTTTTTATTACTGTTTTATTGCTCTTAACATTTCTCTTTTTCCTTTTGGACCGGGAAGGCGCTCCACAATAAAGCCACAAGCTTGTAAGCTTCGCCGAACAACTCCTTTGGCACAATAGGTAGTGAATATACCATTGGGAAGCATGGCGTCATATATTTTTTGAAATAATTGTTCATCCCACATTTCAGCTTGTTTCTCCGGGGCAAAGGCATCGAAATATACTAAGTCGTATTGGCGGGTAAACTCAATAGAAAGCAAATCCGCTTCATCTTTAAACAAATTGAAGTTTTCTAGAAGCTCACAATCTTGTTGCCAAGGCAAAGCATGAATTTTATTCAGTAAGTTTTGCTCCTCCATACTCTTATAAAAATTGAGCTGATTGGTAATGGCTTTGTCAATTGGATGCTTTTCTAATGTATAATATGCGATTGACTTATCCTTGCTATTAAGAGCAGTTAAAAATGCATTTAATCCCGTGCCGAATCCAACTTCAAGAATACTTATGTTTTCCTTTTGGCAATGCAACAAGTTAGCTTCAATAAAAACATGCATCGATTCGTTTATAGCTCCATTTACCGAATGGTAGTGTTCATCTAATTCAGGTACATAAAGCGTATGTGATCCATCTGCAGAAACAATTAATTCGATTTTTCGATTATTATTTTTCAGCATGCTTATTCGTTGTTTTTAACCCAGATGCTTTGTCGAAGTCTCGAAGGTATTAGGGTGTTTAGTGTTCTTCTCTTAGCTGTTGAGGAATCATGTTTTTGTTGCATTATAACCATAATGTACCAAAGCGTTAAAGTAACGCCTTTAATCACACTTGATAAACTGATGGCCCACCATATGCCCAACATGCCAAGCATGCTTTCGGCCGACAAAATCATTGCAGCAGGAACTCTGGCTCCGGTAAATGTAATGCCTATGATTGATGGAGGTATTGTTCTGCCAATTCCACTGAATGCGCCCCTTGTGATTATTTCAATAATCATAAATACTTGAGAAACAGCCAATATTTTTAAATAGACAATGCCCATTTCTAATGGTTCCGGTTCGCGTAAAAAGAGAGAAAATATCTGCCTGCCAAAAAGAATAAAACACACAGTGACTATGGTACCTAAAAATATACCAATACCTAATGTTGTGAAGTAGCCCTTTCTGATGCGAGACCAGTTTTTAGCTCCGAAATTTTGACCGGTAAAACTTCCTAGTGCCGTGGCAAATCCCGATGAGGTCATCCATGAAATGGCTTCGATTTGTGCACCAACACTTTGTACTGCAATTGGAATATCTCCCCACTTGGTTATCATTCGGGCCAGGATAAGCGCGAATACTGCAAACAGGCTGCTCTCGGTTGCAACCGGAGTACCTAGTTTAAATATTTTTAATGAAATGTCTTTACTGAGTTTAAATCTTCTGAAGTCAGGATTTATTATTTCTTTCTTGATAATGAATCGAAAAATAAAGATGGCGAATACTACCATCTGTGCAATAAAGGTCGCCCAGGCAGCTCCATCAACTCCTAATGCGGGGAATCCGGCGATCCCAAAAATCATAAGAGGATCGAGAAGCATATTTAATCCTAACCCAACAAGGAGGTAGTAAAATGGTAAACGACTATTTCCCATTCCATTATATATACCTTGAAAGGTTGGATTCATAAACGTGAAAACAAATCCAAGAGAAACAATGCGGAGGTAGGAAATACCATCATTTTCGACAGGCCCGGTTGATAATCGGAATACTCCTATTAATTCGGGAGTAAACAGCAATACAATAAGGCTAAAGAAAACAGAAAGAAGCAGTGCCCAAAATAGCGAATGTCTGGCAAAGCGCGCTGCGGTCTCAGTTTCCTTTTTTCCTAGTGATTGTGAAACTCCAACTTCAGCTCCAACACGGGTAACTAGAAGCAGCGAAATCCCAAGCCAAATATAAAACCCTGCAGCACCTACTGAAGTAACAGCATTACTTCCCAAATGGCCCAGCCAAATCATGTCGGTAAGGTTATATGCCATCTGCATCAGAGATGTGCCAATTATCGGAAGGGCCAGCTTTACCAGTTGCTTGAATATTGGCCCTTGCGTTAAGTCAACAGTTTTTTTCATTTCAACTGCGAAGATAGAGTAAATTCAATTCTCCGGTATTCTTTTTCTACCTTTAGCTCGTGATCCGTAAGATAATTCATATTGATATGGATGCCTTTTTTGCTTCTATTGAGCAACGCGATTTTCCTGAACTGAAAGGAAAACCGGTGGTTGTGGGAGGGAGCAGTGAAAGAGGTGTGATTGCAGCTGCAAGTTATGAGGCACGACAATATGGAATCTTTTCAGCTATGCCGTCTCGAACGGCTGTTAAACGTTGTCCTCATCTTATTTTTCAAAAGCATCGATTTGATGTTTATAAAGAGGTGTCGCGCCAGATAATGAGTGTATTTTATGAATATACTGATTTGGTTGAACCACTTTCTCTGGACGAAGCATTTTTAGATGTTACAAGCAACAAGAAGGGCATGGCTTCGGCAACTATGATTGCTCGTGAAATAAAGCAAAAAATATACGAGCAAACGCAATTAACCGCATCTGCCGGGGTGAGTGTAAATAAATTTTTAGCTAAGGTTGCCAGCGACCAACGCAAGCCTAACGGTATTTTTTTGATTCGGCCTGAAGAGGTGATGGGATTTATTGAGCAGCTACCGATTCAAAAGTTTTTTGGAGTTGGAAAAAAAACGGCTGAAAAAATGCATGCTCTTAATATACATTGTGGAAAAGATTTACAAAAATATGACTTGGCTAAATTGGTGCATCACTTTGGGAAGGCCGGAAAATACTTTTATGATGTATCGCATGGTGAAGACCATCGTCCGGTAATAGCTCATCGGGAACGAAAGTCAGTTGGTATAGAGAATACCTTCAGCAAAGATCTTTTCGATCAACAGCAAATAATTCGTGAGATTGAATTATTGAAGGAAGGATTGATGCGACGTTTGGCTAAATCCGATAAGTATGGAAAGACGGTAACTCTTAAGGTGAAGTTTGACAATTTTGAGCAATTGACCAGGTCAAAAACGGTTGATTACGAGATTAAAAATGAGCAGCAGCTTAGTATATTGGTGAAGGATGTTTTGCAAGAAGCTCATATAAGCAGGCCTGTCCGTTTACTGGGACTTACTATCTCAAACTTTACACAAGATAGGAAAGTAGATGCGCTTCAGCTTAAAATAGAATTTGAACTGTAAGGTTACATTCTTAATATTTGCGTAAGAATTTTCGTTTTCTCATTGATGTCCTTGGTAATCCCATTAACTGAAATTGTAGCTCCTGATATTGAATCGATATCTTTTCCAACCTCAAGGTTCTGATCCGCTTGATGTCCAACAAACTGTTTTAGCCAGCCCTTGGCAGTAACTTCATGACCATGGCTTGCTTGATAGTTAAAAACTTTAACCATGGTTACATTACAATCCTTATCGAAACAGATAAAATAATCGAAATATTCGCTTGTCTCACCAATATCGGCATTAGGAATGGAACAGCCGCCTGCACGGCAACTGTTCACTCGTCCAATATAGATATGTTGTATTTTTGTTTGATCAGCTTCACTATTTACATTAAAAAATTTCCCTTCTAACTGATATGATGCTGGTACATCCAATTCCGCCAGAGTAGGATTAATTAGCTTGCCACTTTTAATTAAAGTTTTAAAAACACTTTTGTGTTCATAATCCACGTCTCCTTTAGCAAAAAGGCTGAAAGAAATTAATAATATTATTAAAGTAAAACCTAGTCTCATAAGCTTAAAACATTATACCAAACCCAGCATTAAACACCTGTGCATACTTACTGTCGGCTTTTGATTTTATAAATTGCATGTCTGCTTTTACTATTGCTCCTTGGGTTATTCTCCATGACAGGCCTGTAGTGATTGCAGTCTTGTTAAAAGCATCATTTTTTTCAATGCTTGAGTGAACGGTATTATGAGTGTCATAACCTTCATAGCGAATAAACGGTATTAGTGCAGTTTTAACGCTATTTACATTACGAAGAACATTGTAGCCGGCCTCAAGGTAATAGCCCATTAATGAACTTCCAAGATCATTTAATTCACCGGAAGCAGAACCATAGGCATTGTATTTATCTGTGTTGGATAAAGCAGAATAGTAGTATTGTCCTCTTAGCTCCAGTCCACCAATTGAATATCTGGCATCAACACCTACCATTGCAATTCCTATAGTGGTTGAGTCAGCTGATTCAACAGCTGCCTTATCGTTTTTGTCAAGACCATTGTATGCCATGCTTTGCGATTTCCCAAAGTACCCTGACAAGCCTAGGTTAAGCCCTCGTGCACCAAAGTATTCCACTTTACCTGCGAAATTTGGTGAACTGATATAAGATTCAGCACCTTTCTGACGTCCTTTACGAAGACCATTTTTTCCATCCAACTTAAGCGAACCATCATAACCGTTAAATCCATTCATTATATAGGCTTGGTAGCGAAGTGAAGCGGGCAAAATATTACCGGTAATACCAATACCAATTTCTCTCCAGGTTGTTGGAGCAATGTATTTATCAATTAATGGGCGTTCAACTCCATTAAAGGTTGTTGGTTCGTGGTATTCATTTATAATTCCCATTGGAACAAGCATTAAGCCACCTCGGAAATTAATGGAACTATTGAGTTTGTATTGTAAAAAGGCTTGTTCGATATACACCTCACTAACATGTTCGAATTCTACTTCTGAGATGAATTGAGTTCTTTCGTTAAAATTATATCCGAATAAGAGTACTACCCGATGAACATCCAGTATTCCGGTACTTCCAACATCTGAACTTAAAGGTTGATTATAGTGAACTTCGCCATAGCCTCCAATCGTTAACCCTTTGTTAGACTCTAATAAACGTTGTGCTGTATTAACGTTGAATCCAATACTGTCAGTTACCTGCTGGGCATTAATATGTGTGAAACACAATAGAACTGCACTTATAAATAGAAATCTTTTCATTATTTTACTATAGGTTTAAATATTTTATTCGGCACAAAAATACCTAAACCTATGGCCGTGTGAAATCCCTAAAAATGGCTAAAATTCCTTTTTAAATTAAAATATGTCTATTTGTTGAATGGTGGCAAATACTTTCTAAGTAGCACGTAGTCAGTGTTATAGGTAGTAGTGTTGTGTAGGTCGGAGAAAT
The DNA here is from genome assembly GCA_947503525.1 of uncultured Carboxylicivirga sp. Taxonomy (GTDB): domain Bacteria; phylum Bacteroidota; class Bacteroidia; order Bacteroidales; family Marinilabiliaceae; genus Carboxylicivirga. The sequence goes on from CANNEA010000006.1 coordinate 320,042, forward strand.
AGCTTATCGCATCAATACCTATTTATTGGGATGTGGCAAATAAAAAAAAACTTCCATCCTAATTTTAAGAATGAAAGTTTAAATCTTATGAATGCATGCTATTTAAAGCTTATTTGTTGCTTTAGATATTGTTAGAAACTGTTCCATCATGTCTTTTCTTAATGATGTAAAATAAGTTTTAACCAGTTTTGGATTATCTTTTCCATCAGGGTGATTGGCTCGTTTTATCAACTCATTTCTAAAAGCCATAGCATCCACCATTACTTGTGCTATTTTTTCTTGTTCAACATCCTCTTTTACAAGTTGTTTAACATATGCTTCAGTGATTAATTCCGACGCTAAAAAGTTGATGTCTTTTTTTAATTCCTTAACACTTGCCATAAATTGTTGTTTTATGAATTTAAAGTATGCTACAAAGGTAAGCATTAAACTAGAAAGGTAAATAGTTAAGTGAAGTGTATTCTGATATTCGATTTAATGCATCCTTTTGTATCTAAAACACTGACTATATAGGCATAGTTAGGTTTCGAATAATAGAACTATATAAGAGAAAATCCGGCAATCCACTAATTTTCCGCGTTTGTCTAAGGATTTTAAACGTTAATAAAAAGAATTAAACATTCGTTCTCATTATCCTCAATAGCTTATCATGCTTTTATATCTTTGGTTTCAGTTAATAAAGAATAAGATAAGTTTTTTGATGGGTAAAGTGTATATATTAAATACTTGTAGTACTTGTAAAAGGATTTTAAAAGAAGTACAAGAATATGGCAAGTTTGATATTGTAGACATTAAGAAGAATCCATTACAATTTAATGAGATTGATCGTTTGGCAAAAATGGCCGGGAGTTATGAAGCTATTTTTAATAAGCAATCAAAAAAGTATAGAGAAAAAGGTTTAGCGCATGTTGAACTTACAGAATTAGATTACAGGCAATACCTGAGTGAGGAATATACATTCTTAAAACGACCAGTATTTGTAATCGACAATAAAGTTTTTGTAGGTAATAGCAATAAAAGCGTATCAAATTTGACAAATTATTTGAGCTTAAAAGTAAAATAGAACTAAAGATATCCGTTACTACCTAACCCAAAATTACCCCTCCGTGTAGTAATTGAAAAAAAAGGCTTCTTTCGAAGCCTTTTTTGTTGCTTATTTTTTAAGCAAAGTAATTATTAAATAAAAAGAGGTTGCTTCTTAATTGAAGCAACCTCTTTTGAGATTATATAGGTCATGAAACCTTTTACCCGTATTTATTTTACTGTATGTAGAGCAACCAATACAGGTTCAGTTTCATTAAGGTCGATCATATCTATCGAAGGAAGGAAATTTGTAGAAATTGTATTGAATGCTGTTAGGTTAGTCATCCAAACCTCTACTTCTAATGGTTCTTCATCAGTTTCAGCTAAAAAGCTATCCATATCATATTCTTCTTCAACAAATGCTGAGTAATCAAGCATCCAGTCTTCAATTGCCAATAGTGGTTCATCTACTTCACTGGTGAATGCATCGTAATCAACCATCCAAGTTTCGATAGCTATTAATTCTTCGTTATAATCATCTGATAATTCATTATTGAATTGGTCAAGATCTGTCATCCAATTTTGGATTTCAAGAACTTCTTCATAATAATTTTCACTTGTATAATCTACACTAAATGCATCGTAACTAGTCATCCACTCTTGTACCATTAATTCATCCTCATTTACGTCTCCTGTTACCTCGAAAGAAGGTTGAGCAAAAAGTGCTGTTCCGAATACAACTAATGAAAGAGTTAAAGTGCTTACTAATTTTACGGTTTGTTTTGTTATTAAAGTTTTCATGACTTGTGTTTTTTAATTGTTTGTAACTGACAAGGATATATCAAGGCTTGTGCCACAAAACGTAATACGCAGATAGATAGAGTAATAGAAATAATAAAAGATATTTAACTCTTTAAATATCGTGCGAAAATGAAACAAGTTGGTGTGCGAAAACGAACATGGATTTTCTTTATGAGGCTTCAACATTTTATCGTACTTTTGTTACAAAATATAGACGCATGAAACGAGCCACAATAAAGTCGTCATAAGCTTAAGAATGATTGATTGGCGAGTTCCATCTGACCATTTAAAATAATTATACAGATGAAAACAGCAGAAATTCATACAGAAAAAGGGGTTATGAAAGTTGAGTTCTTCGAGAACGATGCACCTAAAACGGTTGATAACTTTTTGAAATTGGCGAAAGAGGGCTATTACGATGGACTTAACTTCCATAGAGTAATTCCAAATTTTGTTATTCAAGGTGGATGTCCTGATGGTACAGGTGCCGGTGGTCCGGGTTACTCAATCGATTGTGAATTAGACGGTGATAATCAATATCACGATCGCGGAGTGTTGTCAATGGCTCATGCCGGTCGTAACACTGGTGGCTCACAGTTTTTTATCTGTCATGGACGTGAGAATACACAGCATTTAGATCGTCAGCATACTTGCTTTGGTAAAGTAGTGGATGGATTGGATGTGATTGATGATATCCGTCAGGGCGATCAGATTGAGAAAATAGTAGTAAGCGAATAATACAACTCATTATACAAGAAGATGAATTTTGAAATTTCAGGTAACCTAATAGTTAAAGACGACGAAGTTAATATAAGCGCCAGTTTTAAGAAACGTGAGTTTGTGATCGAAGTGATCAACGAGCGTAACACCGACTGGAATGACTTTATTAAATTTCAATTAACTCAAGATAAATGTAACTTACTTGATCCATTACAGCTTGGCGATATGATTAAAGTTAGCTTTAATATTCGTGGAAGAAAATGGGAAAAGGATGGTCGCGTCAATTACTTCTCTAACCTTGAGGCTTGGAGAATAGAAAAAGAAGAGGCTGCTCTTCCACCTGATGCACCTGCTCCTAATTTCAGCGAAGCGGATATACCGCCAGCAGGTCCGGACGAAGATTTACCATTTTAATATTTTATAATCCTGAACCGTCTGGTTCAGGATTTTTTTTACCTATTTCTATGAGAATAATATTTAGTACATTTTTATGTGCATTGTTTGCTAGTACTTTAGCTCAAGTTGAGTCAACAAGTTTAAATAAGGACTTAAATTTTGAAGGAAGGTTAGGCAAATCTGCAGCAGGCAATCCCGTTTTTTATTGGGCGGGGAGTTCAGCTTCTATACAATTTATGGGTACATCCATTGGAGTAACTTTAGATGATAGTAAAGGTGAAAACTTCTTTCAAGTAATAATTGATGGACATGATGAATTTCCAATAGTGATTGATTGTGATAAAGGAAAGAACTACTATCACATTGCGGCTGGATTACCTAAAGGTAAACACATTGCTAAACTGGTTAAGCGTACTGAACCCTGGGAGGGCTCAACTGTTTTTGACGGATTTAAAGTGGATGGTAAGGTTCTTCCAATGGAAAAACCTGGCTCAGATCAACTTAAGATAGAGTTTTATGGTAATTCCATTACTTCAGGTATGGGTAACGAAGACTTGAGTTCTGATGGTAGTCAAAATGGACCCGCTAAAAATAAAAACCACTACCTGTCATACGCCTCTTTAACCAGTAGAAAACTCAATGCAGAGCATCGATGTATTTCTTTAAGTGGCATTGGAATAATGGTGAGTTGGGGTGAGTATATCATGCCTGAGATTTATAACAGGATTGACCCTTTTGATGAAAATAGCGCGTGGGATTTTACTTTATGGACACCTGATATTGTTGTTGTTAACTTATTTCAGAACGATAGTTGGATTGTTGAACTTCCTGAAAATGGACAATTTAAAAAGCGTTTTGTTAAGGGGGTAAAACCTTCTGAAGAAGAAATCATAGGGGCGCATTATGATTTTATCCGTTCTATTCGTAAGGAATACCCGGATGCATCAATCATATGTGCTTTGGGTAGTATGGATGCTACAAAGAAGGGCAGTGCCTGGCCGGGATATGTATCTGAATCTATCGAACGAATGAAACAAGATGGGGATTCCAATGTTTACCAGATTGTGTTCCCACATAATGGACATAAAGGCCATCCAACAGTTTTTCATGATTTTGAAATGTCAGATCAATTGGTAGGTTTTATTAAAGACAATAGTTTAAACACTAAATAGTGGAAAAAGATTCTGGTAAATTTGAAATGGGCAAAGTCACACTTTTGACAGTTGCTCATTTTTTTCATGATATATATACAGCCTTCCTTGCACCCTTATTGCCACTGCTTAGAGAAAGTATGGGCCTAAGTTTAACATTTGCAGGTTTCTTATCAGTTGTTCAGCGCTTACCAACTCTATTTAATCCCTTGGTTGGCATGTTAGCTGAACGCACAAAGGCACGTTATTTTGTAATAGTAACACCAGCCATTACTGCAATTGCAATGAGTTTAGTTCCAGTTGCACCTTATAAATCTTTATTAGTTCTTCTGGTTTTAATTAGTGGAATAAGTAGTTCCTTTTTTCATGTTCCATCTCCCGTAATGATGCGCAAGGTTTCGGGGAATAGGATTGGTTTGGGAATGAGCTTTTATATGGTTGGCGGAGAGTTGGCACGTTCAGTTGGTCCGATTGCGGTACTTGGGGCAGTTGAGCTGTGGGGATTAAAGGGTGTGACCTATTTTATTCCAACCGGTATTGCTGCTTCGATAGTTTTATATTTTCGATTACGTAACATAGCCATCTCGGAAAATATTAATTCAAATTCATCACTTGAGTATATTAAAGTCTTTCGTAAATTTCTTCCTCTTATTTCCACCATTGCCTTAATCCTGTTTTTTAGGGCTGCAATGAAATCTGCATTAACATTTTATTTACCTGTTTTTCTTGAGTCAAGAGGTGAGTCTTTATGGTATGCCGGTATCTCGTTGTCGATTCTTCAAGGAGCTGGTGTAATTGGGACATTCTTTGCCGGTACTATTTCTGATAAAATAGGACGACGAAATATGATGATCATATCTACCTTGGCAACTCCAATTTTATTTTTTGCATTTCTGTATTCGAGTGGAATGTGGCAAATGGTTGCATTAATAGCCTGTGGTTTATTTCTCTTTGCTACAGGACCGGTTTTTTTGGCTGTCGTTAACGAATACAAAACCAAGCATAATAATTTTGTGAATGCTGTTTTTATGACGACTACCTTTCTGATTGGGGCCCTTATGGTTTTGCTGGTTGGGGTATTAGGTGATTTATTAAGTTTAGAAACAACCTACAGGATTGTAGGATTGATGGCCTTCATTTCTGTACCCTTTGCATTTCGAATCCCTAAAAAGCAATAGTATCATAAATTTGGACTTTCATTAATATAGCTTTCGTTGGCATTGCTCAAATATTGAATGAGCTGATTTAATTCAGTTAGCAAACGATTTTTATCACGATTTAATCCTCCTTTTAATGGCATAAGATTGGAAACATGATCACTGCGAAAAACAGTATTTGAAAGTTTAAGATTAGAAATCAGAAGATGTACTTCTTTGGCTAATTCCAAGGGAGATAAGGCTTCAAAATCTTCGTTTAACTTTTGTTTGAAATGATCAAAACCCAAAGGGTATGACACGGTTAGGAAGGAGAGGAGTTCCGGTTGAAGTTCATTTAAAAGTTTGGCTGAGTTTATAGCATGTTGATTTGAATACTTTTTACCGCCAAGCCCATTTAATATCATAACGGATAGCCTGAAGCCGGACTGTTTTGCTTTTAGTAAGCTTATCAATTGATTTCTTGAGTTAATGCCTTTTTGCATCAGTTTTAAAGTAGTGTCATCACCTGATTCAATTCCCACATACAACAAAGTTAAACCAGAGCTTTTTATTGTACTTAATTCTTCTTCAGAATAGCCCATTACTTCCTTGGCAGATGCATATGCACTTATTCGATTCAGTTGAAGTAGTTTTTGCTTGACATATTCTAAGATGCTTAGCAGCTTGTCAAAGCCAATTGAAAAGGCATCGCCATCTCCCAGAAATATACGTTTTGTTTGCTTATGGTGTATGGCCAGATAGTCAATGTCTTTTTTTATTTCGGCAATAGATCTAAGCTGAAATTGTTTTGTGCTATACATTTCACAGAAATGGCACTTATTCCACTTGCAGCCATGTGTAATTTGAAGAATAATAGAATTAGCTTCAGCAGGAGGTCTGAAAATGGGTTCGTGATATTGCATTGAGTAATTAGTAGTACTTATTTTTCGCTAAGAGAGATAATTATTTCCAATTCATCCTGATCATGCATCATTTCCGGTGTGACATTATTGATGTTATTTTGGAAAAGCTTTTTCCGACTTAACAGCGTGTAACTGGCATCTTTTTTAAGGTAGTACGAAAATACCCCTTGCTCATTGCTTACAACTCTTATTTTTCGATTATTCTTATCATTCTTAATATCAACCCAAACATTATCAATGCCAGACTCATTATCGGCATTAGTCACTTTCCCCTTAATTAAACAATACTGAAGTTCTTTATTAATATTTACACCGTAGATATCGTCTCCACCCTGACCACCATTTCTGTTTGATGAAAAATAGCCGAACTTTTTTGCAGGATTTAATACCAAACTAAAATCATCATAAGAAGTGTTGATTGGATACTCCATATTGAATACTTTTTGGAATTGGCCATCAATCTGTTTAGAAAAGAATAAGTCATAACCACCTAATCCCGGATGTCCATCGGATGTGAAATACAATGTGCCATCAGAAGCAATAAACGGAAAAAGTTCATTGCCAACGGTATTAATGCCAGGGCCTAAATTTGTAGGAGGGCTCAAGAAACCATCTTTTAAGCGACTTACATATAGGTCCATGCCACCAAAACCACCAGGCATGTTGGATGTAAAATAAAGTAAGCGGTTTTCCGTATCTAAATATGCATGAGCAACACTATAATTGCCTTTTCGCAAAGGCATTGTTTGCACATTATCTGACCACTTTCCTTTTCTTTCAATGGCAATAAACAAATCAAGCACAGTGATATTACCGCTTGTTTTATCAGAATTTCGTGTTAAATACATGGTGGTTTCATCTGCTTCAAAGCATACTGGACCATCATTATATTTTGATTGTAAATTTTTGCTAAATGATTCAACTTCCTTTTTAAGGTCAATATTTAATTCTTTAATCTTATAAAGTTTGAAAAAGGAGGTTCCGGTTTGAACGTCTTGATTTCGGGAAAGTCCACTGGTTGGTCGGTTTGATGAGAAGACCAAATAATCTTTATAAAAAGCAGGACCAAATTCATCATACTTACTATTGAAGGCTAAGGGATTGATGTCATAACGCGCTGAATCTGTTTTAAGCCCATCGATAAAAGATTCTAAATCAGATATTGGGTTTGACTGGTCACTGGATCTGGTGTAATACTTTTCGAGATATATTTGAGCTTCATCGTATTCCTTTAGTTTCTGAAGTTCGCGAGATAAAAAAAAGTAAGCATTGTAGTCGAATTCGGGAAACTCAATAACCTTAAGGTACCAATTAACAGCTTCCTGACTATTGCCAAGTTTGCTGTATGAAATAGCTGTCTGTTGGGCGGCAAAGTATACATTACTACCCGATTTTATTATTTTACCATACTGTTTTATCGCCTTTTCGTAATTGAATTCGTTGAAATAGGCATTGGCTTTATCCAACTCTTTGGTTTGTGATAAAACTGAAAAACTTAATAGGGTAAAAGCAAAAAATAATATTAGCCTCATATCTAGAAATACCTTGGGTTCTGAACTTTTTCTTTTGTGAAGTTTAGTTCGTATGATATCATAATCTCATGCGTTCCATTATTGTAATTTCTTAATTCATTATTAGTCATATCATAAGCATAGCCCACTTTAAACTGAGGCGTAAACTGATATTGTAATACGGCACCAAATGAATTATTCAATCGATACATGGCACCTAGCCAAAGTTTTTCCTTAAAAAGGAAATTGGCATTTATATCCATCGACATTGGAGCAGCTTCGGTAAGTCGGGCTAAAATTGAAGGCTTAAATTTAATCTCTTCATTTAAATTAAACACATATCCACCCGAAATAAAATAATGTCTTATCTCAGAACCACCTTCTCCGAGGATCTCAGCATCGCCATTAACAAGTTTGTTTTCAAGTAATTTAGGGATTGAGAATCCAATAAAATACCTGTCGGAATAATAATAAAGGCCAAGACCAAAATTTGGTAAGTATTTACTCGTATTGGCAACATTTAATGCATCATCGTTAGGAGCGGCTTGTAGTAACTGGTTTACGTCTAATTGAAAATGATTAAAACCTCCTTTGAGACCTAACGATAGCTTACTGTTCTCACTTATTTTTAAGCGGTATGCGTAATCAAAATAAAATCCGGTTTGTTGTGTTGGAGTTAGCTTATCATGAATAAGGCTTAATCCAATACCGATGTTTTCGCCAATAGGCATATGGCCTGTCACCGTTTGGGTTGATGGCGCACCTTCGAAGCCAACCCATTGATGCCTGGATAATGCCATCAGGCTCATCATGTCTCTTGTGCCTGCATAAGCCGGATTAAAAGCTAAGGTATTGAACATGTACTGAGTATACATGGGGTCCTGTTGTGCATTGCTGTTAAAGAAGGAGAGCAATAGTACAATAGAAACTAAAACTGCTTTTTTGATATTATTTATATTTCGCATTTTCTTTCAATTAGAATTTGGGTTACTTCTTTAGGTAAACAGTTCCTTTGAATATTTTACCGTTGGCTAACTTAAATACGTAGAAGTAAGTTCCTTCTGATAATTCTTCACTGCCAAGCATGTTGGCCGATGATTTTCCATCCCAACTATTATCATAGTCTTTCATGTGATAGACTTGAGCTCCCCAACGGTTGTATATGAAGAGCTCATTATTGTCATATTCTTCTTTACCAATGCCAGGAACTACAAAGTAGTCATTAACTCCATCGCCGTTAGGAGTAAACACCTCAGGTAAATTATCTGAAGCAGCTTCATAGTTTATGGTAAGTGTAGCCATTGCAGTTGCTTCATCATTGTCGGTTAGGATGTAATTGACCTTCTCTGAATCGCAGCCACAGTTATATGCAGCTGTAAATCTTAAGGTTTTTCCATCTTCTAAAATAATGGCTGTTCCTTTTCTATCTGGTGTGTTTGCCGATATGCTTACGGTTAACAAATCTGGATTTTCAATGTCTGTATCGTTTAAAGTCAGATCCAGTTCTTTTGTTTGACCTTCAATAATGGTCATTTCATCATCCACAGCAATTGGCGCATCATTAATTGGTGTAATACTTAAAACAATAGTATCCTGTGAGCAAAGTACAGGTATGCCTAAATCGCATACCTCATATAGAATAGTGTCGTTTCCGAAATAATTCGCATCTGGGGTGTAGGTGATTGAAGCATTTTCTGTATCAATAATGACTGTACCAAATTTGGGGTCGCCGGCAATTGCCAAGGAGTTGACATCAATATTATCATTCGGATCAGTATCGTTAACTAATGGGAAAATCTCTACTGCTTCATCTTCGAAAGTTGTAACTCTGTCTAATTCTGTGTCAGGCATAAGGTTTGATGAAGTAACCGTAATGGAAACAGTGGCTTCATCACAGACGCCATCGCTATCACATATTCTGTAGGAATAAGTATCATTTCCTTCCCAATCAGTATTTGGAGTATAAACTATATAACCAGTTCCATCTTCAATGGTCACACCGCCATTTTGAGGATCAGTAACAATACTAATTGTATTTAAATCAATGTTGTTATCCACATCCGAATCGTTTTCAGCTACATTGGTTCTGATGTCTTGATTAATTGCACCACTTCCGTTATCATCCGATGCTATTGGATTATCATTTACTGATAAAATGGTAATTGAAACATCTCCGGTACTGCACAAATCAGTATCATCACAGATTTCATAAGTGAAATTGTCCGTGCCAAAGAAATTAGCATTTGGGGTATAAACAAATTCATTATCCAGGATCTCAAGACTACCATTAGTGACATCACTACTAATGGATAGGGAACTCGCATCAATGTTATTATCATTGTCACTGTCATTTATCAATACATCCATTGTCACAGGAGTATCTTCATTCGTTTCATAGCTGTCGTTTACAGCAATAGGTGCATCTGATATGTCAGTTACCGTAATGCTAACCGTTGCAACTCCACAAGCTCCTAGGCTATCACAAACCTGATATGTAAAGGAGTCAGATCCGTTGTAATTGGAATTAGGGGTGTATGAAATACGACCACAGAATCCATTTGTGGTAACCAAACCATGATCTGGCTGATCAAGTATAGAGACACTACAACTATCAATATTATTCTCAGGATCAATATCATTATCCAATACTCTAATAATTAGAGTGGTTTCCTCGGGTGTTGATACGTCATCATCAACCGGAGTTGGTGTATCATTAATTGGTGTTATTTCAACCCTTACAGTTGCTTCTCCTCTCACGCCGTCTTCATCAGCGACGGTATAAGTGAAACTATCGATTCCATTAAAATTACTTGACGGCGTATAAGTAATGTCATTTACACCACTATTTACGATGACACTTCCATTTGACGGTTGATCTTCAACTTGAATGGTGCTTGCAACAATTATGTTGTCGATGTCAGAATCGTTTGCTAACACATCAATTGTAACAGATGTATCTTCGTTGGTCGTGCCGTTATCATCTTCGGCATTCGGCGCATCATTCACTGGGTTAATGGTAATGTTAACCGAGGCCTGGTCAGTATATCCTGTTACATCCTCGATGGAATAAGTAAAGTTATCAGTACCGTTAAAATCTGAGTTTGGAGTATATAGGATGGTACCGTTGGATTGTGCGACGGCCACTCCGTTTGATGGACCATTGGAGATAGCCACTTTACTGGCATCTATGTTACCCTGTAGGTCGGTGTCATTAGCTAAGACATTAAATGTACTTACGATATCTTCATTGATGGTGTATTCATCATCTACTGCATTGGGAGCTTCGTTTGATACAGTAACAGAAATGACAGCAATATTACTTGGTTCATTATCTGTATCTTCTACTTGCAATCTGAATTCATCTGATCCAGAAAAACCAATATTTGGATTATAGCTTACAACTTCATTTACTAAATCGATTGTTACAGTTCCATTATTGGGGCCAAATCCTATTGGTACTTCGATAGAGCTGTTATCGATATTGCCGTCTTCATCGCTTATTATATTGCTGAATGGTATAAGTAATTCTACATTTTCCGGAGTAGTTAGTGATGCATTTTCAATTACCGGAGCATCATTAACATTGGTTACTGTAAGTGTATAATCTTGTGTTATGGACGGTGTTTGGTTTTCGATAGCCAAAAATATCCTATGTGTCCCAACTTCTGACTGAGTAGGTGTTCCAGATAATAAGGCACTACCATCTGTGTTCGCTGTAAATTCCAGCCAATCTGGTTTAGTAATAGATTCGATATTGTGAATATCTCCATCAGCATCGTTTGTAGTAACTAGATATTGATATAGTTCATCTTCTAAAGTTGTTAATATTGGCGATGAAGTAAAGGTGGGAGCAGTATCGTCACTTTCAATGGTTAAAGTTGCTGTTTCCGGCGTACCAATGTCAAATGAAGGATGATCAGTTGAGGATAAGCTAATGAATATTGTTTCATCTTCTTCAATTAATTCATCATCAATAATTACAACTGGTAGGTCTACTGTAGAAGTATTGGCAAGCAATATAACAGAGGAGCCTATGGTTTCGTAATCTAAACCAGCTTCAGCAGTACTTTCGGAGTTGATCTCGAAGCTTATATTTACATCTTCACTATAAGTGTTTGAAGAGCTGATCCTAATAAGACCATTTGTCGAAGGCTCACTTGCATCAGTAATGGCTTGAATACTTAAGTTAGCTCTATCATCATCAGCAATAGTAAGAATTGCTTGACTGTCATTACCCGGTGTAATACTAACGTTATTGGTACTAACTAATGTAATTGTAACGGTTTTATCTTCTTCAATAATGCCATCATCAATGGTAGTTACAGGGACAGTAATGCTCGTTTCATTTTCAGGTAGGTTAATACTTGTAGGTATGGCTGTGTAATCACTTCCTCCAATAGCTGTACCACCTATTGATAAGTTTATTTCTGTATTTGTTGAAGATGCATTAGTTGAGTTGATGGTGAATAGTCCATTTGTTCCACCTTCTGTTGCATCATCAGTAACCTCAATTGAAATTTCAGAAACATCATTATCTGTAATCGTTACTGTTGCTTCATTTGATACTCCGACTTCCGTGCTAGTGTTGTTGGTGCTTAGTAATGAGATGATCACTGTTTCATCTCCTTCGATCAAGTTATCACTAACAATGTTAACTGGAATAGTTACGGATAAAGTAGCTGGTGGAAGTGTAACAGTAGCAGGAATATTTCCATAATCAACACCATTTTCGGATGTTCCGGATACACTGATATTAATAATAGTTTCAGAAGGAATGACTTGCGATGCAGTAATTGTAAACAATCCGTTTGTTGCATCTTCAGCGGCCTGAGTAGTTGCAACAATAGATAAAGTAGCAACATCGTT
>CANNEA010000007.1 GCA_947503525.1 uncultured Carboxylicivirga sp.
GCCGTTACCTCACCAACTATCTAATGTCACGCATGACCATCTTCTACCACCGGAGTTTTAATACATCAATGATGCCACTAATGTATATTATGGGGTGTTAATCCGGATTTCTCCGGGCTATCCCCCAGTAAAAGGTAGGTTTCATACGCGTTACGCACCCGTGCGCCGGTCGCCATCTATAGCAAGCTATAATGCTGCCCCTCGACTTGCATGTGTTAGGCCTGTCGCTAGCGTTCATCCTGAGCCAGGATCAAACTCTTCGTTGTATAAAAATTTTAAAATCTCTTTTAAAACATTTAAAACCTTGACTTGGGATATTATACTTTTACCTATTCTAAATTCTTTTTGAATTTAGGTACTATCCAATATTTTCAAAGATCTTTTTAAGCTAAACGCTTAATGCGATACCGCCAGAATCGAACTGACTTTAAAACCATTATATCTGATATTCTCTCGCTTGCTTCCGTTTGAAGCGGCGACAAAGGTAAGAACTTTTAACCGTCCTTTCCAAATGTTTTTTCACCTTTTTTTAAAGTTTTTATCCGAGCCGGAAATTGCTATTTAATACCGCTTCCCTAACTCCATAACCTAACCTTAAACTCTGGCCTCAAAAAATCCGCCTCCCCCCCGTAAACTCTCGTCTTTAGTTCCCGAAAAACACCATTCGTTTCTCTCAAAGCGGGTGCAAATTAAAGAACTTTATTTCTTAATTGCAAATGGGAATTTACACTAACTCGAAGAAAAAATGTTAATTAGTGTTTGATGATTGATTACATGGTAAATAGAATCAAAAAATGGCCTCAATTAATTCGACGAATAGAATCAATAATAACAGGTGGCACTAAATACTGCCCTTCCTGCTCCAATCTCTGCATCTTTTTAACGACTTCCATTCCATTAATTACTTTTCCAAATGCTGCAAATCCCTGGCCATCCGGATTACGGTTTCCACCAAAATCCAATTCTGGTTGATCTCCTATACATATAAAAAAGTCAGCCATAGCCGAGCCCGGCTCAAGGCGAGCCATACTGATTACCCCATCCTTATGAATAATTCCAGTCTTTTTTGTAGTCTCATGTTCAATCGCCGGTAGATGTCTGGGATGGACATCTTCAAATAATCCACCTTGTAATACTTCTATCTTTACCTTGCTATTTGATTGATTATCCAACGTAACTGTTCTATAAAAAGTAGCTCCCTCGAATCGTCCTTCATCAACATACTTCAAAAAGTTGCCTGCAGTTACAGGCGCCTCATCAACATAAATCTCACATTCAATATTACCAAATTTGGTTTCTATATTCACAAGCGGATTTTGATTACAAGCACACGACAGGGCGAGAAACAAAACACAACAGAACTTCTTTACAAGACTAATCTTCATATATAAAACTACAATCAGGTAATATTAAATCATCTACGCGTTCGTACAAATCCCAACCAAACAATAAGGATTATAACAAATATAGTAATAATAAATGCCCATAGGTTTGTGGTTCTATAATAAACGGTCAAGGGGTAATCCGAATATTGAAAAACATCTCCTTCGAATTGCCATTTTACAGTCTGCCCATTTATTTCCTGCGCATTACTATCATAAATTAAACCCGGCACTTCAATTTCCACATTATAATCTTTTGAACTTAAAAGAATCATTTGCTCATCAATTTCAAATTCGAATTCAGCAAAATATCCCTTCGAATAGGCCAGAGAAACCCAGTTGGACCCATGCAAACTATCTGTAATTTGGCAAATTCCTTTCAACTCCGGCCCATCATCGATACTGGATTTAAACACTTCCAATATCTCTTGCTCAACAGATGCACTAGTGGCAGTCTTGTTATTTTCCTTGGCATAGGCATTAAGTAATCTCATATATTCAATATGAATGGAAGAGATTATAAAATCAAACCACTTCAATTCGGCTTCGTCCTCAAATTTCTTACGGTCCACTTTAGAAAGATGCTGAACGAAGCTAGTATCTTCATTAAAGAAATATCCTCTCTCCTCAGCACTCAAGTAATCCTCAATTTTCAAATGATGATATGGAAATCGCTGTAAGAAGACCTCTTCATATTCGTGAAAACTATAAAACCACCTGAATTTATGATTATATCTAATATCAATATTCTCATCTTGTGCCGTATCAATTTTCGTAAACATAGCTTTCGAAGCAGCGTTAACAGACAAGAAGGTTTGAGAAGCAATGGCGTAAAAAACAGTATCCTTGCCTCCGTTTTCAATCTTCTTATCATACTTTAGCTGCCAACCATCCTCAACATTAAATGAGAAAGGGTGATCATATACTTTACTTGAATCTCCAACTGCTGTGATGCGTTTAAAAACGGATCCATCAGCATTAATTCTCGTAAAATATCGCAATTCTATATCGTCGCAAGCTGCTAATACAAGCATTGCTGCAAATACTATTATATGCCTTTTCATAATAATCAATTTTAAAAATTTAACTAACGCATCATTGTGTAATGTATTGACACAGCCGCTTGTCGTCTTTTAGTATCCAAAAATTCAAGCGAACAGCTTCGTCGGATTTGTATTGATGGTATAGTTGAGGATAGAGCTCTTTTAGCGCCTGAATAAATCCTTGCGCATCGGAATATAAATCAGGGTGACTATCTTGTAATAATTCAATATCACTTTTAATCAGCATCAGAGCACTTCCATCATTGTTAAACTGCAAACCTGAATTATTAAAAGATGCTAATAAACTCATCATGTTATTTCTACACCTCCAATCAGGCTTAGAAAAGATAACTTTGTTTTCAATTCGTGCAATCGTATCGTGCCTTTGCAATTGAGTATCCGATTCCATCCATACATACGCACCCACCGAAAAAACAACCAACAACGAAGCTGCAATACGTAACCACACAAAACGTTTGTTCTGCTGTATTGTTGACTCTGATTCTATTTGGTTCATCACCCTTCGCCGTAGTTCTTCCTTGTCTCGTAACTTCGGTCTTTTTCTTATATCTTCTGATCCCCGTTCCATCACACTATTTTTAAATAAAACTCCACTTTTTCACGAACCCTTTTCCGAGCGACATATAGATTATCTTTAATCTTTTTTTCAGAAAAACCGGTAATACTAACTACCTCCGAAACATCCAGATCTTCCAGATCTCTCAATGTAAATACCAGCTTCTGAGTATCCGACAACTCTCTACTAGCTTTTCGAATCAATTGCCCCAGCTCCTTATTGTCTTGAACCTCTTCGTCATTATAGGCAAGATCAAAATCATCATTAATAGTTTGAGTATTCTTATGTGATCTTAAATAATCCAATGATAATCGAGAAGCAATTGTAAAAAGCCATGTGGTAATTTTACTTTTTGATATTTCATATTTATGAATGTTCTTCCATGCCCTTACAAATACATCCTGAGTAATGTCCTCAGCCACCGCATCGATTGTTACCATGCGAAACACAAGTGAAAATACATATTCACCATAAAGAAGAACCAACTCCCCAAAGGCCTGCTTATCCCCCTTTTTACTGCGCTTTATTAAATTCTCAGTTGATTTAATCATTAGCCTTATTTGTATACATGATACGATGCAAAATGTATCAGGTCGAATTTAAAATTACAAATTATCAATCAGAAGCCTCTATCATTGTCCGAATAACGGTAAATGAAATACCAACTACCTGTTCGCTTTCGAACACACTGAACATCACAACTCCTTTACTATCTAGGCATTTGATCAAATTCGAGCATGAGTCTTTATTTTGTGCGATATCGGACGTTTTTTAATGATTTATATCAATTCACAATACAAGAAATAAACGTATTGCCTTGTATTTGTGACAATTAAAGAATATGGCACAAGGATTGATTTGGAAACATCACCCATAGAGCACTATTCATCTATAGAAAAAACTATTATGAGCCAAAGCATCATTCGTGTTAACCAACTACACAAATCATATGTAACCGGAAGCAATTCCTTACATGTCCTTAAAGGTTTGGACATAGATATCAAACAAGGAGAAATGGTATCGATCATGGGATCTTCAGGATCAGGAAAGTCAACATTACTTAATATATTAGGCATACTTGACAATTATGACCGAGGTGATTATTACCTTAATGAAATACTTATTCGACAAATGAGTGAGCGCAAAGCGGCCGCTTTTCGCAATCAATACATCGGTTTTATTTTCCAATCGTTTAACCTTATCGCTTTTAAAAATGCAATGGAAAATGTTGCCTTACCATTATATTATCAAGGTGTTAGTCGCAAAAAAAGGAACATGAAAGCCATGGAGCTTCTTGACCGTTTGGGCTTAAAAGAATGGGCTGATCATTTACCTAGTGAGTTGTCTGGAGGCCAAAAGCAACGTATTGCCATCGCTCGATCGCTGATATCACAACCTAAGGTTATTTTAGCCGATGAACCAACAGGAGCATTGGACACCCAAACATCGTATGAAGTAATGGAAATTCTTAAGGAAGTAAATAATACGGGTATAACTGTAATTATTGTTACTCATGAGAATGACATTGCTGACATGACCCAACGCGTAATACGCTTGAAAGATGGTTTAATCGAAACTAACCAGATTAATGGTGGTATGGCTCAAAAAAAAACTGAATCTTCAATTTTTGCCAATAATTAAGACCGCAAATCATGATTGATTATTTACAAGAAATATTCTCGACCCTGAAACAAAACCGTCTGAGAGCCATTATGACAGGCTTTAGTGTAGCATGGGGGATCTTCATGTTAATACTACTTTTAGGCTCTGGCAAAGGTTTAGAAAACGGAATGGAATTTAATTTTCGCAGCACGTCAAAAAATGCCTTGTGGATATGGAGTAGACGTACACAAGTTGCTCATGATGGTTTACAAGCCGGGCGACGAATTAACTTCACCGATCAGGACGGCCAAATGATTCAACGTCAGTTTGAAGATGACATGGACAATTTCTCCGGACGCTTTCATCTTTGGGGGAATTATGCTGTAACCTATGAAAACGAATATGGTGATTTTCAGATAGAAGGTATCATGCCTGAGTTTAAAGAGATTCAGCTGGTAGATATGTTAGATGGACGTTACATTAATCACCTGGACATAAAACAATATAGAAAATCGGTTATAATATCGGAACCAGTTCAAAAACACTTGTTCAAAGAAAAAGAACCTCTTGGGGAATACATTAGAATTAATGGTGTGCCATTTATGGTGGTCGGCACTTTTGTAAATCCGGAAGATAAAGATGACAAACAGCTTTACATGCCCTTAACCACCACGCAGCGCGTATTTAATGGGAATAATCGTTTGAATGAAATGGCAATTTCAACGAATGCTACAACCGTTGCAGAGAACAAGCGCATTGAAGATGAAGTCCGGGCTTTACTACAGAAGCGTCATCGAGTTGCTCCTGAGGACAAACAAGCCATTGGAATATGGAACACACTTGAAAATTTCAAACAGGCACAAGGTGTATTTGCAGGCATTAGATGGTTTGTTTGGGTAATCGGAGTTATGACCATTATTGCTGGAATTGTAGGCGTAAGTAATATCATGATCATTTTGGTAAAAGAACGAACCAAAGAAATAGGTATACGAAAAGCAATTGGCGCCACACCTTTCTCAATTATCAGATTAGTTCTTTCAGAATCAGTATTTATTACTGCATTAGCTGGTTTCTTCGGACTTGTAGCTGGCATGGGATTATTGGCTGGAATTTCGGCTATTCTTCAACAGGTGGCACAAGAAAATCAAGATGTTCAACGGGCCTTTTTTAATCCTTCTGCTGATTTAAGTGTAGCGCTGTGGGCTTTAGTCATCCTGGTGACGGCAGGGCTTGTGGCTGGATTTATACCGGCGCGACGAGCCTCATCGATTAGACCAATAGAAGCCCTACACGACGAATAAAACATAAACCCAAAGTCTATAACTATGTTTGATAAAGACAGGTGGCAGGAAATATTTAATGCCATTAGAAAAAATAAATTACGAAGTGCACTTACCGCATTCGGCGTATTTTGGGCCATCTTCATGCTAATTGTCATGACAGGTTCAGGTAATGGACTGAAAAACGGTGTGTATGAGGGCGTGAAAGATTTTGCCACAAACAGTGGTTTTATGTGGGCAGACAACACAACTGTTGCCTACGAAGGATTTAAGCGAGGGCGGCACTGGCAAATCAATAATGATGACATTGAAACCATCATCGATCAGGTACCCGAAGTTGAAGTCATTTCGCCAAGGTTAAATGGATGGAATTTAAGAAGCGGCGAAAACATTGTAAGAGGTAAACGATCGGGAGCCTTTAATGTGATGGGTGACTATCCAAGTTACCGTGAAATAGATCCTTGCACCATGCCTTATGGCCGTTATATAAATGAAGAAGACATCAAACTCAAACGAAAGGTCTGTATCATTGGCGAAAAAGTCCATGAGGTAATGTTTGATGAAGGTGAAGATCCGGTTGGAGAATACATCAGAGTTAATGGCGTGTACTTTATGGTGGTAGGCGTATTCCGATCGAACAATCCGAAAATAAATATAGGTAGCAACAAAAAGGAGACAGTATACCTGCCATTTACGGCTATGCAACAAACTTTTAACTACGGCAACCAGGTTCATTATTTCGGTCTTATTGCAGCAAAAGGTAAAAAAGTGGAGACTGTGATTAATAAAATTAAGCCTATACTGCAGAAGAACCATAAACTTTCGCCTGAAGATGATGAAGCCATTGGACAGTTTGATTTAGAGAATCAAATAAAAACCATGTCATACATATTTCTTGGTATCGACATCTTGATTTGGGTGGTAGGTATAGGAACCTTAATTGCAGGTGCTGTAGGCATTAGTAACATTATGCTGATCATCGTTAAGGAAAGAACTAAAGAAATTGGAATTCAACGTGCCATAGGTGCTCGACCGGCAGTAATAGTTAGCCAATTACTAACAGAGTCCGTGTTCTTAACAACCATTGCTGGATTTATTGGCCTGGCCTTCGGAACATTTGTCCTTTATATGGCAGATGCTGCAGTTGATGCATCCAGAGTCAATGCTCCTGTTGATGAAGAAATATTCTTCCTCAATCCCGAAATCGGCCTACCACTTGCACTATCAGCCCTAACAATGCTGATTATTGTAGGACTTGTAGCCGGATTAATTCCAGCACTGAAAGCCATTAAGATTAAACCAATTGACGCATTAAGACACGAATAATCCTCGAAAGACTCAGAAACTATTGAGGAGACAAAATGAAAATAAAACAACTAAAACACTAAATAACTTAAAATCTGAAACCATGAAAAAGGTATTAAAAATAATAGGACTATTAGTATTCATCGGCTTGTTTGGCTGGGTTGTATTCTACCTTTACAATCAATCGAAAAAAGCGCCTGTTGTATACGAAACAGAATTGGCCGAAGTAACTAACATTATCAAAAAGACAGTGGCTACCGGATCTGTTGTTCCGCGAAAAGAAATTGAAATTAAACCTCAGGAATCAGGTATTATCACAGAACTATATATTGAAGCTGGTGATATGGTTGAGAAGGGTGACTTGATTGCTAAAATCCAGATTATCCCTGAAATGGTGCAGGTTAATAATGCAGAGGCTCAACTGCGTAGGGCTGAAATTTCTTATAAAAACGCTGAAATTGAATATAAGCGTAAAAAAGAATTGTACAACACTGGCGTTATTCCACAATCCGAATTTCAGGAAGAAGACTTAAGATTTCAGACTGCAGAAGCAGATAAAGATGCAGCCCTAAACAACCTTCAGTTAATTAAAGAAGGGGTGACAGCCAATATGAAAAACCAAACCAACACGCTTATCCGTTCTACTATTAAAGGAATGGTATTGGATGTTCCCATTAAGGAAGGTAATTCAGTTATAAAAAGTAACACTTTCAACGATGGAACCACTGTTGCAATGGTGGCTGATATGGGCAATATGGTTTTCGAAGGAAAAGTTGATGAAACGGAAGTTGGTAAAATCAGACAGGGCATGTCGCTAATGTTATCCATTGGTGCCATTGAAGATGAGAAATATGATGCTTTCCTTGAAACTATTGCTCCTAAAGGTGTAGAAGAAAACGGAGCCATTCAGTTTGAAATAAAAGCCGCAGTTAAACTTAAAGAAGGACAGTTTATTCGTGCAGGTTATAGTGCAACAGCCGATATTGTTTTAGATCGCAGAGATAGCGTTATCGCCATCAAAGAAAAACTAATTACTTTCAGCAATGACTCTGCTTTTATTGAAATTGAGACCGGAGAACAGCTGTTTGAAAAGCGCTTAATTGAAACAGGTTTATCTGACGGCATTAAGATAGAGGTTAAAGAAGGACTGACTAAAGAGGATAAAATTAAGATTCCTAAGGGTTAGTTTTAATTTAAAATGATACTTTTAATAGTTTTTTCATAGTCACAGTCGGGGAGAAATTCCCCGGCTACCTATAACCTGAGAGAAATAATAACTATTCCTAACGGAAAAAAATCTTAGCAATGATTCGAAAATCTCTAACCGCGATTGCCGCCGCATTCTTATTGACTTCATTCTCTTTTGCACAAGAGTTTAAACAATGGACTTTACTCGAATGCATCAATCACGCACACGAAAATAATATAACGGTCAAACGACAGACCATTAATACTGAATATCAGGAAAATCTTTTGCGACAAAGTAAAAATGACAGGTTACCTGATTTAACCGCTAACCTAAATGGATCGCTCAACTACGGATACACTTGGGTACAACAGGAAGCGGCTAACGTTCAAGAAAGTACTTATTCTCTTGCTCCAGGTATTACCAGTAACGTTTCTGTTTTTGAAGGAATGGCTAAAAGTAATACAGTTAAGCGAAATGAGTACAACTTAAAGGCAGCACTAGAAGACTCGAAAAAAACCAAAAATGATATTGTGCTTCAAATAACAGCGCAATACATGCAAATTTTATTTGACAAAGAACTTTTGGCTGTTGCAAAAGAACAGCACGAGACAAGTAAAATGCAGGTTGAACGCACTAAAAAGCTGGTTGATGCCGGTAGTGTAGCAATGGGAAATTTGCTGGAAATAAAATCGCAGGCTGCTAAAGAAGCTCTTAATGTAACCCAGCAAGAAAATAACCTGACGATTTCATTGCTTAATCTAGCACAACTTTTAGATTTAGCTGACCCTGTTGGTTTTGATATTCAATCACCAGTTATTCCTGAACTAACACAATTCTTACCTGATCAGCCGAATACGATATTCGCTACAGCCTTAGGAATTATGCCTGAAATTAAAAGTTCAGAATACAATTTGAATAGTTCAGAATATGATTTAAAAATCGCAAAAGGGGCGTTCTACCCTACTTTAGGTTTGGGCCTTGGAATGAATGCCAGTTCATTTTCCCTGTTGGATGATCCAAATGGATACAATACATCCATCGTAGACCAATGGGATAGAACACGAAGTTCATATCTTGGAATGTCATTAAGAATACCAATCTTCAATCGCTTGCAAACTAAAATCAATGTGGCCAATGCTAGAATTGGGGTGACTGACGCACAGTATCAATTGGAATTAGAAAAACAAAACTTACGAAAAGATATTCAGCAAGCTTATGTTGATGCCAGATCTTCTTATAATAAATACTTATCAAGTGAAGAAGCCGTTAGTTCATTTAAAGAATCTTTCCGATATACCGAAAAGAAATTTAATGTTGGGCTGGTTAATTCGGTAGATTATAACGTATCTAAAACCGACTTTACTCGTGCTCAATCGGATTTATTGCAATCTAAATACGAGTATCTGCTTCGTACTAAAATATTGGACTTTTATAAAGGAATACCTATAGAACTCTAAATAACACTTACCCAAACGATGCACCAACTAATAGAAATATTAGTTGGTGTTTTCATTTTTACAGCAATAAGCGCACTATTTCAATAGATAAATCATTTATAATTAAATGGCTTTTATTAAATTAGCCGGAAACAAATTCCCTTTTCATGAAGAAACCAGTTGTTCTGGCGTTAGTTGCGCTTGTAGTGATTATTATTTTATTAGTGGTTGGCAAAAAACAAGGTTGGGTTGGTAAGAAATACCGCGAAAAAGTACTTGCTGAAAAAGTGATGAAACGAACCATTACCGAATCAATCACAGCAAATGGTAAAATCAAACCAGAAGTTGAAATTAAAATCAGTTCCGACGTTTCCGGTGAAATTCTTGAATTATTAATTAAGGAAGGTGATGAAGTAACCAAGGGACAAATGCTAGCGCGCATTCAACCCGACATATATGAGCGGAACTATGAAAAAATGCAGGCTTCTCTCAAGTCTGCCGAGGCTCAGCTAGCCCAAACCAAGGCGCAACTGGTTCAGAAAGAACTTAGTTACAATAGAAACAAAGAACTTTGGGATGATCAGACCATTTCAGAGTCTGAATTTGAGCAGGCATTATCTGAATATAATGTTGCTAAAGCCAATCACGAAGCTGCACAAGCCAGTGTTGTAAGTTCGAAAGCCTCGTTAAACGAAGCCAAGGATAATCTGGCTCGTACCAATATATTTGCCCCTATGGATGGAACCATTTCACGTTTGAATGTAGAAAAAGGAGAACGCGTAGTAGGGACAGCTCAATTTGAAGGTACGGAAATGATGACTTTGGCCAACCTCCATCAAATGGAAGTTTTGGTTGATGTTAATGAGAATGATATCATTCGGGTAAGCATGATGGACACTTGCCTTATAGAAGTAGATGCCTATTTGAAAAAGACCTTTAAAGGGATAGTTACGCAAATAGCCAACTCAGCAAAAGTGGAAGGTACCAGTGCTGATCAAATCACCAATTTTGAAGTTCGTGTTTTGATTTTACCTGAATCATATCAGGAATTAATATCAGAAGATAGTCAGAAACGTTACCCTTTCCGACCAGGCATGTCAGCCACTGTTGATATCCAGACCAACACAAAATGGGATATTCTTTCAATACCAATTATTGCTGTAACCACGCGTCCAGACTCCATTGCTAACGATTCGAGTAAGGTAAAAACACTGGATAAAGAAAAACAAATTGAAGTTGTTTTTATTGCGGAAGAAGGTGTTGCCAAACAAGTTAAAGTTGTTCCCGGAATTCAAGATTCTAAATACATTGAAATCACTGAGGGGCTGGAAGAAAACCAGGAAGTTATTAGTGGTCCTTATTCTGCTATTTCCAGAAAACTCAAAAATGAAGACCTGATTGAAGTAGTTGATAAACTGACCTCAGACAAGAAGGATAAATAATTGAGACCAATAGCTCGAAAGGATATAGAAACATTGAACTTTAAACGTGAATTGAGAATACTCTTATAAAGAGATATAACTATAGAACTCTTTTTTATATTTTTGTGGTCAATTAGGAATTGATATGGCAAAAATATTAAGCATTGAGACTTCAACCGGAGTTTGTTCGGTTGCAATTAGTGACGGTGGAAAAGTTGTGGCATCAAAGGAGCTTTATGAAGCAAATTCCCATGCAGCACACCTTACCGTTTTAATCGAACAATTATTTTCTGAAAATAAAATTGATCCTAAAGTTGACATTGATGTTGTAGCTGTGTGCAGTGGTCCAGGCTCTTACACAGGATTACGAATAGGTGTTTCTACTGCTAAAGGAATTTGTTACGCCACAAACAAACCACTTATTGCCATTGATTCAATGCATGTTCTGACTCACCCTGTTGTTAATCAAAACTGGGATGAATCAAAACTTCCAATGCTCTTTTGTCCACTTATGGATGCGCGCAGAATGGAGGTATATACAGCCCTGTTTGACAACAAGTTGAATTTGAAAGAAGAAATATCAGCTAAAATTGTGGATGAAGAAAGCTTTGCCCCTTTTCTAGACAATAACAAAATTGTTTTCTTTGGTAATGGAGCTGAAAAATGCAAAGAAGTGATCAAACATGATAATGCCCTATTTATCGATGATATTCACCCATTGGCTAAAAATCTTGCCCCATTGGCAGAAATATCTTTTACCAAA
This sequence comes from uncultured Carboxylicivirga sp., assembly GCA_947503525.1. Lineage (GTDB taxonomy): Bacteria > Bacteroidota > Bacteroidia > Bacteroidales > Marinilabiliaceae > Carboxylicivirga. Next base: position 11,999 of record CANNEA010000007.1, read on the forward strand.
GAAGAATTTGAGGATGTCGCTTATTTTGAGCCATTTTACCTCAAGGACTTTGTAGCCACCACACCGAAAAAAAAGGTACTATAGGGGCATGTTATAAGTGATTTTATTCGTTAAATTGTCATATACATACTATCATCAACCTTAGACGATGCTTATGAAACGAGTATATATCATATTAATGTTATCTATTATTGTTTGGCTTCCTGCCCTTGCTGAAGGCCAAGAGAAGGCCGACACAATTTATATTCCACCCTATCCTGTATCAGGGCATCATGCTTTTAAAGGAGGAGAGCACTTAGCTTTTACGCTTAACTATGGAATTGTTACAGGTGGTAAAGCTTTTCTAAGCGTAGCTGATACCGTAATTAATGACCAAAAGGCTTTGCACATTGTTGGTCGTGGCGAGACGGTTGGTTTGGCTGATGTACTGTATAAAATTCGAGATCGTTACGAAAGTTACATTACCGAAGACACTAATCTTCCCATTAGGGCGGTACGCAGTATTCGTGAAGGACGATATCGTTATTATAATGAAGTGGATTACCTTCGTGACTCCTCTCAGGTTGTAAGCCAAAAATCAGGAGTTCACGATGTTCAGGAGGGTATATTGGATATTATATCTGCTTTTTATTTTGCTCGAAGTCATAAATTTAATGATGAGCTTGAGATGGATGAAGTCATTGAATTTATGACATACTTCTCCGATGAAAATTTCCCCTTACGAATTAGATACAGAGGAACGGAAACCGTCAAGACCAAATTTGGCAAAGTAATGTGTTATAAGTTTTCGCCCGTTACCGAAGTTGGCCGCGCATTTAAAACAGAAGAAGATATGCATGTTTGGATTACGAAAGACCGTAATCGAATTCCCGTTCGTGTTAAATTTAATTTAGCCGTAGGTTCATTTACCTGTGAGCTTGATGAATTTAAAGGACTTAAATATCCTTTCGATAGTATTCAGTTTTAATTGAGAAGTTTAAACAAGTGCCAAAAATAGGCCTCAGAGATCAGCATTCCTTAAATTAACAAGCAATTTTAAGCAAAGGATTATTCCCATCATAACCTTAACTTTAGAAATCCTTTAAATATTTTGCACTTTTATTGTGCATTTACACTATTTTTGCAGCGTTTTTGAATATAATAATCATCAGAATTACAATATTATGGCATCGACGTCTGATTTTAGAAATGGAATGTGTATTGAATACAATGGGCAATTATTCTTCATTGTACAATTTCAGCATGTAAAACCAGGTAAAGGAGCAGCTTTTGTTCGCACAAAACTTAAGAACGTTTCAACCGGTAAAGTTATTGATAACACATTCAACGCAGGGGTGAAAGTTAATGAAGCTCGTGTTGAGCGTCGTCCTCATCAATTCCTTTATAATGATGACATGGGTTATCATTTTATGAATGCTGAAACATTTGAGCAAATTCCAATTGAGGAAAGTCTAATAGATAATACCGGTCTTTTGAAAGAAGGAATGGAAGTAGAAGTTCTTTATCACGCAGATACGGAAACCCCATTAATGGTAAATCTTCCTACAACAGTTGCTTTTGAGGTAACCTATACCGAGCCAGGAGTAAGAGGAGATACATCATCTACAAATTCTTTAAAGCAAGCTACTGTTGAAACCGGAGCAACCATTATGGTACCTCTATTCATCAATACAGGAGACAAGATTAAAATTGATACACGTGATAACTCATATGTTGAACGCGTAAAATAAATAGTATTAACTATTTATTTAAAAAACCCAACCATTCTATTCATTTTAGACTCTGCAAGCAGGGCAATATGATTATTTATTGGATGGGTTTTTTACTTTTTAAGCGTCATTATTAGAAAGTACCCACACATGTAGGTTTTTTTTAATATATTAGTTGATATTTCACTCAAGTTTATGGTAACGCATTTAAAAAAGAAACGGCTTCGTATGTATAAGGATCGATTAAACATCATCCTTGACATTGCTCAGACCATAAACGAAGATCATTCTATTGAGGATCTGCTTGCTGAATTCGAAATCCTATTGCGTGAAGAACTTGAAGTAGGTAAAGTATTAGTATTTACCAAATCCAACAATGTCTGGCAAAACCTGCTTATCTCAGGTGTTACCATCCAGGAAGCTGAGGCTATTAGTGTTGAGGACGACCTTCTGCAGTATAGTAATATTGAGAGCATTACCGTATCTCACCCTCCAAAACTGAAAGGTTTTGATGCCGTTATTCCTCTATTCCATCGATTTAAAGCCATTGGTTTTGTATTAATCGGTGATATAGAAGAGGAGCAACAAGGCATAAGCCCAACGATTAAACATCTAAAGCTTATTCAAATTATTTCGAACCTCATCATTGTGTTTGTTGAGAATAAACGAATGCAGAGTGCCTTGCTTGAGCAAGAGGTATTGAAGAAGGAGATGGAATTGGCCTCGAGGATACAGAACCAGTTGGTGCCTAGTGAAGATCAACTACCGCAAACCAACAAACTCAATATCCACACCTACTATAAACCACATATGGGCGTAGGTGGTGATTATTATGATATTTTTAAATTATCGCGCCAAAATATTGGATTTTGTATTGCGGATGTATCCGGAAAAGGAATTGCAGCTGCAATGTTGATGTCCAACTTTCAAGCAGTTATGCGCTCATTATTTACTACCGGGAGCAACTTCAAAAAATTGATTCATCAATTGAACGAACGGGTAAATGCCAGTGCGAATAACGAAAAATTCATAACCCTTTTTATTGGGCGTTATAACTTAGTGACCCGACGATTGAGTTATGTTAATGCAGGTCACTTACCTCCTATTTTATACGATGGTAAGAAAAAGCAACTTATACCACTCGAAAAAGGAAGTATTGGACTAGGCATGTTGGACTTTGTTCCATCCATCGAAGTTGGGAAAGTACATATCCCTAAAGGATCCAAATTATTGGCTTTTACAGATGGTGTAGTTGAGTTGGAAGACGGATCAAATATCGATTCAAGCACTGAGGAAATAGAATCCGTTATTAATAATCCGGAAAACCTGGAAGCCAACTTCGATGTACTTCGTAAAATTATTGGCCAGTTTGAGGACAAGGTATTTGATGACATCTCTCTCTTAGGAATCGAATTTCAATAAAGTTATCCTCCTCTTTCTTAAACAAAAAAAGCAGACCCAAAGGCCTGCTTAATATTTTACGTTTCAATTAGAATACTTACTCAGCGATTACCAGGTAATAATTCTTTTTTCCTTTTTGAACCAATAAATATTTATCATTCAAGAGCGCAGAAGAATCAAATGACTGCTCAGCATCACTTACTTTTTCTTTATTAACACTCATACCACCACCTTTAATGGTCCGTCGTAATTCTCCCTTAGAAGGAAAAACCATGGCCTTTTCAGCTAATAAGTCAACCACATTGATCCCTTCAGCTAAAATTGAGGCATCCACTTTAAACTGTGGTACACCTTCAAATACTGCCAAAAGTGTTTGCTCATCAATTTTACGAAGAGCATCTGTTGTAGCCTTACCAAACAATATTTGAGAAGCTTCAACGGCAGAGTCATATGCAGCTTGACCATGAACCATAACAGTTACTTCCCGAGCCAATCGCTTCTGCAGAGCACGCATATGCGGCGCTTCGTTTTGCTCTTTCACCAAAACCTCAACCTCTTCCTTTGTCAGCATGGTAAAGATCTTAATGTATTTCTCAGCATCCGAATCCGAGGTATTCATCCAAAACTGAAAGAAGTGATATGGACTTGTTTTTTCAGGATCCAACCAAACATTACCCGACTCCGTTTTACCAAATTTTCCTCCATCCGCTTTAGTAATTAATGGACACGTTAGAGCAAAGGCCTCACCTCGTTCTTTACGGCGAATTAATTCCGTTCCCGTGGTAATGTTACCCCATTGGTCAGAACCTCCCATTTGAAGTTTACAGTTTTTATCGCGGTATAATTGCAAAAAGTCAAAACCCTGAACTAACTGATAAGTAAACTCGGTAAATGACATTCCTTCTTTTGATTCCGAACCTAAACGCTTCTTTACAGAATCTTTGGCCATCATGTAGTTTACGGTAATATGCTTACCTACATCACGGATAAATTCAAGAAAGGAGAATTCCTTCATCCAGTCATAGTTGTTAACCAACTCTGCACCATTTTCTTTTTCTGAATCAAAATCAAGAAAAAGCGCCAATTGCTTTTGTAAACCTTCCTGGTTTTTTCTTAAGGTTGGTTCATCCAATAAATTTCGCTCGGCGGATTTACCGGAAGGATCACCTATCATTCCAGTTGCTCCACCAACCAACACAATTGGTTTATGTCCACAAGCCTGAAAATGCTTTAGCATCATTACACCAACCAAATGTCCAATATGTAAAGAGTCTGCTGTTGGATCAATTCCAACATATGCAGAAGTCAATTCTTTTTTCAGTTGCTCTTCAGTACCAGGCATCACATCGTGAATCATGCCCCTCCAGTTTAATTCCTCAACAAAATTCATTGTAAGCTATTTTTTGCGTCCTAATAAATAGAAACGTTTTTAATCATATTATTATAAGAACGACAAAGATAATAATTGAACGCTTACAAGTATTTAATAAATCGATGGATTTTAGAAAGATTAATGGATTCACCCTCAAAAAAAGCCGGAGTACAATAAAGTAACTTCCGGCTTCTACCCTAACCCAAACCCGATAAATGATAATAATACCTTCGAAATAAACTTTTAAACAAGCATATCCTCTTTTACTTGTAACATCCTAAACTATAAGTTCGTCTTATTTTTTGTTATAAACAACTTTTTACTTATCAGAATCGATTTTTAACAGCTTCGTAACAAGATTTTTATTTACATATTAGTATCTTTAAACTGAACACAACTAAACCCAAATTCATGATTAGAAATGTCTTTCTTGGTCTTTGCCTCTTCGTAATTTTTACATCCTATGGCCAGGAAAAAAAATCTGTTGAAGCTTATTTTATCGACGATGCTTTAAAGATTGATGGAATCCTTGACGAAGAGATATACCAAAGGGCGCTTCCTGCTAAAGATTTTATTCAATTGGAACCCTACAACGGACAACCATCATATCAACCTTCCGAAGTCTATTTCTTTTACGATCAAGATGCTGTTTATCTAGGAGCGATGCTGCATGACAGTGCACCTGATAGTATATTTAATTATCTCACAGAAAGAGATAACATAGGCATGTCAGATTATTTTGGCGTCTACTTTGATCCTTATAACGAAGGACAATTGGCCTATGGTTTTTTTATTACACCTGCCGGAGTACAAACTGATATTAAAGCCATAAAAACATCACACGATAACGAAGATGGCAATTGGGATGCAGTTTGGGAGAGTAAAACAACTATTAACGACAAAGGCTGGACCATTGAAATGCGGATTCCATATTCGGCTTTGCGTTTCCCCCTCAAGGATGTGCATACATGGGGGCTGAATATGTTTAGAAATATTAGAAGGTATAATTCCAATAATTCATGGAATTTCATAGATCGTAACGTTCAAGGTTTTATTCATCAACAAGGAGTTATGACGGGCATTGAAAACATTAAACCACCGGTACGTCTTTCATTCTCACCTTATCTTGCGGCCTATGTCGAACATTCGGACAATCCGAAAGAAACCAATTTTATTTATCGAGGTGGATTGGATTTGAAGTATGGGATAAACGAAAGCTACACGCTCGACATGATGCTAATTCCTGACTTTGGACAAATTCAATCGGATGATAAACAGCTTAATTTATCTCCGTATGAATTATACTATGCCGAACGAAGACAGTTCTTTACCGAAGGGGTGGAACTGTTTGACCGGGGTGATGTTTTTTACTCACGTCGAATAGGAGGACGTCCTAAATTTGCATCAGATGCAGATGATAATCTGAGAGAAAATGAAATTGTTGATGAAATGCCATCTGAAACACAGTTGGTGAATGCAACTAAAGTATCTGGTAGAGGGAAAAATGGCTTTGCAGTTGGTGTATTAAATGCCATGACACTTAACTCGCATGCTACAATACGAGACACAATCACAAATGGCTCTCGAGAAGTAATGGTTCAGCCTTTTACCAATTATAATGTAACAGTTGTTGATCAATCGTTGAAAAACAATTCATACATCAGCTTAATCAATACCAACATGTATGTGGCTAATGATCCATTTTTAGCCAACGTTACAGCTACCGAGTTTCAGTTTAGAGATAAAAGCCTGACTTATGCCTTAAGTGGACAAGGAGGTATTAGCCACAGAGGAAGAGAAAACAAAGAAACAGGTTGGTTTTCAGAATTAGAATTTGCAAAAAACAGAGGGAAATGGCAATATGGACTTGAACAGACCGCCATTTCAGATGATTATAATCCAAATGACATGGGTTATCTGAGGCGCAATAACCGATTTGATACGGAGGGCTATCTTAGATTTCGTCAAGTGGAACCTTTTGGCATTTTCAGACAAATGTTTACCCGCGTATGGTATGAGCAAAATCGGGTAATGAATCCATGGGCATTAAACAGTCATGAAGTTGGATTATATACCGAATGGCAGTTTATGAATAACTTTGGCTTTGAGTCTCGGATTATGTATATGGGCGAGGAATGGAACTATGATGAGCCCAGAGTTGATGAACGGTACTTTTATAAACCAGATGGTTATAACTTCAACATATTTCTGCATAGCGACTGGACAAAAAAGTTAAGCGGATACGTGTATTTTGGACAATACGAACGACCCGAAAGAGATCAGAGTGGAAACTGGATAGGAGTTGGACTCGGATGGCGAATTGGCCAGAAGTTAAGCATCGATTATGAATTAAACCATGAAGTTGAAAATAATGATTATGGCTACGTTGATAAAAATGAAACAGAGGATTCAATAAACTTTTCGCGACGTGATCTGGGGACAACTGAAAATGTTCTTGACTTTGCTTACACTTTTAATAATAAGCTAAGCTTACGACTGAGAGGCAGACACTATTGGTCGGCAGTTGAAAACAAAGACTTCTATCTTCTTCAGGAAGACGGCACATTAGTTCCGGATGACTCATATGAAGAAAATAAAGATTTCAATTTCAACGCTTTCAATATCGACATGGTACTTCGTTGGGTATTTGCTCCTGGCTCTGAAATGACATTAGGTTGGAAAAATTCAATATTTGCAACCGGTGATCAATTTATTGATGATTATGGTGAGAATGTCAATGTAGTTTGGAATAGCCCGCAGGTCAATACCGTTTCGTTTCGTATATTATATTATATCGATTATAACAACCTTAGAAAGAAGAAAGGCTAGCTAAATCTTATATATCCTGCAACCATTCCAACTTTTACTCTGATTTCTGGGAGTATTAATGCGCATGTAGAATACTAATTTTCCCGATCACATTCTAATAATGTTTATCTTTGGCAACTCTAATTCTACAGCTATGAGACAAATTACATTTACACTTCTATTGGTAGTGGTAAGTTTAAGTTCGTATACCGTTCATGCTCAAGATAATCAAGATTCGATTAACATTGCTCAACTGGTTAACTCATGTCTTACTCTTAAGCTTGAAAATACAAGCGTTAATGTCAATATAAACAGTAAAGTTATCTCAAAAGAGAATAAAAGTCTTTACCTCGCTTATCAGAATGGCATGTTTGAGCATTACAATTATAATAAAACTGGAAGCTCACAATCCAGAGCCTATAAAGCCCATTATCCAGCCCCAGGATTTAGTTTAATGCATTTTGGTGGCAGGGTTAGAGACAGTTTCAACCCTCATGGTTCCGATGATATAGGAAGTGCCCTACTTAACGGCTTTATTAATGGAATTTTACTTGGCAACAAATACTAAACCTTACTTCAAGCACAAACACAAGAATTTTTCTAACCATAATACCACATTTTTAAAATGACAATTCGAAATTCAATTGGGCTAATATTATTAGCCCTTTCACAGTTATGCTGGGCTCAGCATGATCACGATCATGAACAATTAAACAAAGCTCAACATGAGAACCACCACGGCAAGCATAGCCTTTCACTTTTCTATGGTTTTACTCATGTACCATCTGCCTTTTATGAACATGAAACACATGAAGAAAGCACCGGTAAATGGGTGCCCACGGTAGGTGTAGATTATGGCTACTTGTTTAATAAAAAGTGGGGGCTATTAGTTATGGCCGATGTTGAATTGGATGAATACTATATTAAAACATCTGATCATGAAGAATTAGAAAGAAACAACGTAGTAATCCTGGCAGCAACAGGAAGATATATGCTAACTAAACGTCTTGGACTCTTTGCAGGCCCAGGGTACGAATGGGAATTCAAAAATCATCATTCCGAATCGTTTTTTGTCTTTAAGGCAGGTATTGCCTATGATGTAGAAATTGAAAATGGCTGGGAAATGGCGCCTGTTTTTTCGTATGATTTTAAGGAACAGTATAGCTCTTATGCATTTGGATTAACTGTGGGCAAACGATTTTAAGTTGCTAAAGTACTTTTAGTTTTAGCCCGGATTAAGATTAAACTTTGTCCGGGCTTTTATCATCAAGCTTTACTATCCACATTCAAGCAGGTTTTATTAAGCGTACAATAGGTCTCTTTTCTTGCAACATTAGCCTGGGGCAAACGTTTATTTCTTATATTTATACAAGTCCTACAAACCTTAATATACATCAGATGCGAATACTTTTCTCCATACTTACTTTCCTTTTTGCATTTATTAACCTTAATGCTCAAGACCTTCCTTTTAGTAATAAGCAGTTAAAACCAATCACTAAAAAAGAACTAAGGAAACACATCGAAGTATTAGCTTCCGATAGTCTAGAAGGCAGGTATACAGGTAGCGATGGTCAAAAAAAAGCGGCCAGTTATATTGCTTCAGAATTTCAGAAAGCAGGCTTACGCGCCTATAACGACACTACCTTCTATCAGCCATTTTCTTTATGGTCGTGGCATTGGAAAGAATGTACCTTGAGTTTTAACGACACTAAACTTAGTAGCAATTCAAATTTGGTGTATCGCAGCTCAAGTCCAATTGATAGTATGCTTACAGCAGATTGTATATTTATAGGTGATGGTCGGGATACCCTGATTAATGAACTCGATATAGATGGTAAAATAGCCTTTGCTTTTTCGAAAAGTTTGAGAAATTATTATCGTCTTTATTACAAACTTAAAAACAAAGGTGCCGTAGCGGTAATATTGTCTAATCCATATGATGAAAATGCTTTTAATAGCGCTATGAAACAATCCTCATCTGCAAATTCCAATAAACGCTTATTTAAAAAGAAACCTTATTTCTCCGGATCAACATCCAAATTATTTATTGTTAAAGCTAATGTAGCGGAAGAACTTTTTAAAACACCGTTGGAACAACTGATTGAAACTACTACTCCGGAGCAAGTTCAAGATATTCCGTTGGCCTCGGTTAAGACGCAATGTCCTATTGAAATTGAGCAGGTAGTAACCGAAAATGTCGTTGGTTTTTATCCCGGACAAGGTGATACGAATGAAACCATTGTTCTAAGTGCTCATTACGATCATATTGGTAAGAGAGGAGAACAAATAAACTATGGCGCCGACGATAATGCCACTGGTGTTTCAGCTCTTATAGCCATTGCCAAAACCTATGAAAAGGCTAAAGTTAAACCAGATAAGAATATATTATTTCTGGCCACATCAGGCGAGGAAATAGGATTGTTAGGAGCCTTGCACTTTGCGAAAGAACAAGCAAAATTACCATATGACATAAAAGCCAACCTTAATGTTGATATGATCGGCCGGCGCGATTCGGCGCATAAAAGCAATTACATTTATATAATTGGTGCAGCTGAATATCCTGTAATGGACTCGCTTTGCCATGTAGCCAATCAGTTAGATTCCATTACCATTGATTACGGCTACAATAAAAGCAAAGGTTTTGGCAACTTTCTAAATCTATCAGATCATTATGCCTTTCATAAGCAGGGTATTCCTGTGCTAGGTTTTTTTAGTGGCTTGCATGAGGACTATCACAAACCCACTGATACCATTGACAAAATTGAATTTAACGAGATGCTTAAGCGTGTTCGCCTGATTTACACCACCAGTTTTTTAGCGGCTCAAGACAACACATTTAAAGATTAACTGACAGCCATTCTTTTGTTTATTGCAGAAAGGTTCTATTTTAGCCGCTTCGGAAAACAATAAACAAAGAAGATATGTCACAAATAGGAAAAACAATTCGCTCATTCCCTAAGGTGTTTTGGGTATCAAACACAATGGAGCTCTTTGAACGTTGGGCCTGGTATGGCTTTTATATGGCTTTTGCTCTCTACCTAGAAGAATCAACTGATACAGGCGCATTGGGTTTTTCAGCGGAGCAAAAAGGAACTATTATGGGGGTTGGTACAGGAATACTCTATCTCCTTCCTGTAATTACTGGTGCAATTGCTGATCGAATCGGATATAAGAAAATTCTTATTCTTTCATTTACTATGTATGTGAGTGGCTACTGGATGCTCATGACCTTCGAGAACTATTTTCCAATTTATTTATCTTATATCTATCTAGCTGTTGCAGGGGCATTATTTAAACCTATTATTTCAGCGATGATATCAAAAACAACCAATAAAACTAATGCATCGATTGGTTTTGGTATCTTTTATATGATGATCAATATTGGGGGATGGATTGGCCCTTTCATTGCAGGAGCGATTTATAAGACTAGTTGGGATTTAGTTTTCTATATGTCTATGATCACTATTTCCATTAACTATATTTTTGTATTCTTCTTTTTTAAAGAGCCAGGCCGAGACGGCGATGAGGCGCAAGAATCTATATGGAAAGTAATTGGTCAGTCATTAAAAAACATATGGGTCACACTAATAGACTTTAAGTACCTGCTATTCTTAATTATAATGGTAGCCTTTTGGACGGCCTTTAATCAGTTATATTATACTTTCCCGATATTTGTTAATGATTGGGTTGATACAACAAGTTTATACAATGCTATTCATAGTTTTATACCTGGATTAGCAAAAGCTATAGGAACAGCGGAAGGTACAATTACAGCTGTAACAATTGGTAGTTTTGATGCATTCTTTATAATCTTCTTTCAAATATTAATATCTGGTATTGTAATGAAATACAAACCTCTTAATGCTATGATGAGTGGTATTTTCATTCTTGCTATTGGGGTCGGTATGATGTTTTTATTTCAAAACAGCATTTTTGTAATGATAGGACTTCTTGTTTTTAGCATTGGTGAAATGTCAAGTAGTCCTAAGTTCACCGAATATGTTGGAAGTATTGCTCCGGCCGATAAAAAAGCCTTATATATGGGTACATCCTTTTTGCCAATTGCAGCAGCACATGTTTTAGCAGGCAAATTATCTGGAACACCCTATGATAATGCTGCAGGTAAACTGACTTTACTAAAGGGGGAAGTCGCTAAGAGAGGCTTGGATATCCCAGAGGTCACAAAGACTTTCACTAAAAATGATTACTGGGATCGTGCTATGGAATTAACTGGCATGAGTAATTCAGAACTAACCAACTTTCTATGGACAAATTACAACCCGTCTAAAGTATGGATGGTCTATTCTGGTATAGCTATTGGTGCAGTTGTTGCTTTATTCCTCTACGATAAGTTTATTCTTAAATCGAAATCATAATGACATTAAAAAGCGCCTTAAAAGGCGCTTTATATTTTCCTTAAAATACAAAACCTATACTTACGTGTGAGTAGAGTCTATCAATCTCAGGCGAATACATGGCACTTACTTCAATGGGAAGAATGGACAAGTAATAGGCTAAACTAATGGCACCTCCACTAATAAAACTTGAGCCTTTAAATGGATCGCCCTTAATGGGATTATTAAAATTATAAATGGCCGCGTTTAATCGCATTAAGGCATAAAACTCACTAAAGAGTTTGTATTGTGCCCCTACGCCAATGGCAGCTATGGAATATGCATCAATCTGTCCATCATTTAGTCCCACAAATGGCACTTGTATATCTAAAATGTCCTGCACGCCTCCCAAAATAAACTCATCAAATACTAAACCCTGACTATTCTCAACATAGGCCAAATTTAAATTCTGAAAAATAGAGAAGCTTGAATTTAATGCCTGATAGCCCACATGTTTAAGCTGAAAGCGATATAAGTTTGTGCCGGGATTAAAAGCAGTATCGATTGGTGTACTATCCTCCAAAACATAGCTATACTCCCGGTTAAAGCCCACACTTAGTTCCATCGTTGTTTTTCGTCCTGAGGTAGGTAAATACATTCTGTCCAATGAATTAAAATTGGATTTTAAGGATAAGCTGGTTTGTTTAAAATGTCCATTAAAATAAACCAGCGATACATCCGGCTTGAAATCGACATGATCCCTGCGAATGCTAATGCCAAGCCCTCTTGAATTATTAAACATATGGTAATAGGAACCATTAAGCTTATAGACCGATCCTTTAAACAGGTAATTTAAATTGGCTGCATCATAAACAGGAACCCCCAGACGATCGCCTTTAAACGAAAGGCTTAACACGTTTTTCATAGACTTTCCCAGTGTCTGCCTATGTTGCAAGTCAAATTTCCAATACTCACTAGCTGTTAGCTTTATGTCTGTACGTGATTTATCCAATAATAGATTACGCCACATTAGATTCAGGATAACGGAGGTCTTGGTAAAAGAATGATGAGACAAACCAATATTAAGATGATTCAATTCATTCTCTTTCACCTTACATTTCAGTATGCATCGACCTTCTGTTGTTGGTTCAATTTGATAATATACATACTTATAGGCCAGACTGGAATAGGCATTTCGAAATGCTGTAGTGAGCTCATAGGGTGTATAGGCTTTATCCGTTTTCAGGTTTAAGGATTGCAAGAGCATACTCATACTGGTTTTATCCAATCCTTCGGCTTCAATCTTATCAATGGTGATAAGTTTCTTTTGGGGTAATCGTGTATCAGGATTGAATTCACGATGCTCAATGGCATTTAATGAGTCGGCCAAATGCTTAAAATAAGGGTAATATTTTTTACCCATTTCATTCCCAATGGCCAGAATCGTATCTGCATACGAGAAACTGCCTGCATTATAATCATCAAGTGGGGGTTCAATTAAAAAATCGCACAATGCTTTTTCTTTAATCAGATCTTCTGCATCCCTATAATTTGTGATCTGATACATTACATCAAGCACCGTATTTAAATCTTCAGCTTCAGACAGGCCCGAAAATAAATTAACCCCTATAACATAATCAGCTCCCATTTCAATGGCATCCTTAACTGGAAAATTACGAACGATACCTCCATCCACAAACTTTACACCTTGGTATTCAAAGGCTGAAAAAGCTCCGGGAATGGCCATGCTTGCTCTAACAGCCGAAACAATCTCCCCCGAATCAAGAACTACAGCCTCACCACTTGACAAATCCGTGGCGATGCACTTAAATGGGATATTAAACTGGCTAAAGTCTTTTATATCACTTACCGGAAATAAGATCTCTGAGAATTTTAAAAGTATTTCTTCAGATTCAATTAGACCCGTTGATAAGATAGGTTTAAAGCCATTAAAAGGTACTGAAAACATATAATTATCGTAATCCGGTTTCTCATCCAACATCACATCGCTGAACTTAGGCTTCCCGCTCAGTAGCTTATTCCAATCCAGTGTTTTTGCTATTTCTTCTATTTGCTGACCACTGTATCCTGCGGCATACATGGCTCCAATAATACTTCCCATACTGGTACCGGTAATATAATCCACCTTTAAACCGGCCTCATCAATGGCTTTAAGTATGCCCACGTGAGCCAAACCCTTTGCTCCTCCTCCACTAAGGCTTAGACCAATCTTTGGACGTTGTTGACCTATAGTTTGCTGGGCCAACAACCAAGCTATTAAAATGATTAGATGTTTGGCTTTCACCACTTGATTCTTCTGATTCAATGGAATTTGTCTTAAATTCTGTTTATTACAAGCTACTGACTAATATACATAAAACATAAACGAATAAAAAGTTTAGTAATGGCACATTAATTGATATAGAATTGATATCAAACCTAAAGCCTATATCTTATGAATTCTAATCGATTTACCCTGGTCCTCATGGCATCACTCCTAAGCCTTATAAGTTATGCTCAGTCCAAAGGCAGTTTTACCATTAACACCAATCCTAAATATGCCTATGTTAGCTTGCTGGGATTTCCAGATATAAAGAAGAAGACTCCCGCAGAATTCGAAAACTACAGAGCCTTACAATATCAGGTTCAGATTAGCAAACACAACTACCACAGCTTAGATACAGTAATCACCTGTCATCCCGATTCAATTACTAATTACAACTTTAATTTAGTCCCTAAAACAGGAAGTCTGAACATCACAACTATTCCTGAACGGGCCAATGTGTATTTTAACAATCAAGCCATTGGCGTAAGCCCCATAGTCGACTTTCCGGTACCATGCGGTGCAAATACCATTCGCATAGAAAGTCCTGGACTGGGAGAATATACAAACACCTATGTGATTAATGAAGATATGCCTTTAAGTATTAATCAAGATTTTACACAAAAGGAAACCGCAAATAATAACAACATTCAATATAGTACTCCCATACAAAACGGCTTCTATCAAGAAGAACATCAGGAGGACGAAATTGAAGTCATTAATAAATCTGGTTTTGCCAACTTTGGTTTATATGCCATGTTAGGAAGCAATGGGGCTAAAGGCACATCCTATCGCTATGGAATTGATTTATTTCACTACATACGTTTATTTGGTGAAACCAATTCCAATGCAGACATAAACGGAGTAGGCATCGACCTTGTATTACCTCTCGATTTAGATATGGTGGCTTTATATGGAAAGACCGGTTACCTGGTCAGAAATTTTGAACATCAATACAGCTACAATCAATCCATATCAATTAATTTTGTTACTATCGGAGGAGGTCTAAGCATAAAACCAAGTCCGCACTTTCAAATTTTTGCCGAGTTTGAAGTCGGATTTTACGACGAAGAAGAAGTCTATGAAGATATTCAAGCTTTGGAGGAGCAATTCCCCGGTTATTCTGCTGTTACGGGATGGCTTGGGATACGTGTCGCTTTGTAATAATTTATTTGAAGGAGCGCTTATTTATTTTTTGATGAATATTAGGAAGCGTTCCCTTTATTAATTCTTTTTCTATTTTTGGGCAAGAAACAAATTATATGCAACAAGGTCTATTTGCTCACTTACCACCATTTTTTAAGTTAGTTACTATTATCATATTGGTATTAATAGGATCGCTTCTGACCTCATTAATCACCATGCTGGCAGCCCAGCCTTTATTTAATGTTGATGTATTCTCGATGGAATCGATGCAAAGCAACATTCCATTTATGCAAGCCATGCAAATTATTCAGAGCATTATGGTTTTTATACTACCCTGTAGCATAGGTACTATTCTACTTTACAATAACAGCAAAACCATAATACCGGGACAAGGACGCTACGATCGTATCACTCTGTTTCTATTGCTTAGCATTGCCTTTGCTGTTATATTTTTTAGTCAGGGTTTTATTGGATGGACTGCCTGGATGAATCAACAGCTCCAACTACCCGAATCGTGGCGAGCAATAAGTGAATGGATTAAATCGACCGAAGATCAAGCCATGCAGCTAACCAAAATAATGTTGCAAACCTCCACCTGGCAAAGTATTTTGATTACTGTATTTATGATAGCCATACTTCCTGCTATAGGAGAAGAATGGTTATTTAGAGGTCTTATCCAAAAGGAACTGGCCAAAGCCATGAATGTGCACGTGGCTATATTTATTACAGCAGTGTTGTTTAGTGCCATACATTTGCAATTCCTGACCTTTCTTCCCAGAGTTGTCTTAGGATTAATGCTGGGTTATATGATGGTATTTACACGTAACCTATGGGTACCTATAGCCGCCCATTTCTTCAATAATTTTCTGGCTGTTGCTTTGTATTGGTATTATGGCCAAAGCAATAATGAAGAATTAGCCCTGGAGACGCCTCAGGAAAGTCCATTGGTTCTATCTGTAATGATAAGTTTTGTTTTGATGCTCGGCTTGATAATGCTCACCAGGTATATCAGTAAGCATAAAGACCTCAACATAAAAGCGCAATAATAAACTCTGCACTTTTCATAACAATAGTCGATGTGCATAAGCACAATATTAGAATTTCTTTAAGTGTGTGGATCAATTCCAATTAAACGCTCAATCTTGGATTTCTATATTGTTTAATATAGATTTAAGGAAGTTTAATTAAATACCGGGAATTACAAGTACCATTAATCAACAATAAAGATCATACGACTATAATAAATACATAAAGCAATTGTGCTTTATATCGACTAGTTAGCAAAAATATTATGAAACAAACTGCATTAATAATATCAGTATTGATTTGGGGATTAAATCTTAATGCCCAAGACTATAAATTTAGAGACAATATTGACAAAGATTCATTGTTTGAAGTTTCGATACAAAGTTTTCCTGAAGAACTGCAAAAAGAATACAAAAACATGTATGAGAAAGGAAAAGAGCAGGAAAAAGAATTTTTGTTATTCATGATTTCAATGCCCGAAAGCAGCAAAAAGGAATTGATAGAAAACTATGAAAAAAATAGAAGTAAAATTCTAAAAGTAAAAGCAGAATACTCGAAACTCGTGCCTGAGAAACACTTTGTTTACATAGAATTTGAACCAGCAAGTAAAATATTGACAGTTCCCGAGCAGATAACAATTAAGATATTTAGAATCAAAGATGATACAGTTAATGTTGACACTAATGTGGTGCAAAGAAATGATAACTTAGAAGTAGTTTCGCAGAATTGGAATTTAAAACCTGACTCAAAAGAACTTGAAGAGATAATATCATCAATAGGTTGGACAAAACAGACATTAACAAAAATAAAAGAATTATTGGATAGCGCGAATTGTGTTTCAATTGAAAACGGAGAGATAACAACTATTGGATTTGCACGAAGTGGAATGGGTAAATATTCCTATAAAATCTTTGACAATCCACTGACAGAAAATCAAAAACAAGAATATGATAATGGTTGTGAGTATATATTTCACAAGGACAATATTGTATTAGAGTATGGAGGTGGAGCAATTGGACCACAATGTTTTGAAAAAGATTAAAAAATACTTTTGCTAACAATGTGTATAGTGCATAAGGGTTTCAGAGGTAAGCGAGCGGTATCACCCTTATCAATTTTGGGTGGTAACTTGATAGGTTTGAAGCCCGCAATCCCTTACGACACCATACACTCAACGTTGTAGCTCATTCCTCCTAGCGTAAAGAAAATCAATAAATACATAACAAAGCCTGATTTTAAACCTAGTATATAATTAGCTATAGAAAAGTATTTTCAATAAATGATAATAAAGAAAACTATACAGCAGGAAAACATTGTAAAACTGTTACTAAAACTGGAAGGTGCAGATTCAGAATTAAAGAAAAACATTGAAGCAGAAATAAGTAGACGGAATCTCACAGAACAGGAAATGCAAAAAGCACAGAGGGAGTATTCAAGTTTTAGGAAATATGTTAAAAAAGAAGAACGCAAAAAGTTGCCATGGTATTTAAAACTAAGTTGTATTGTAGCTCCTTTTTCTGCAAGTAATATTAATGGAAGTGAAGAACTTCCAGAAAGAGAACTTGAAAGACTATGTTCAACACATAATACAAAACAGAAGAAGGAAATACTTAAATATAGTATCATTGGAATTATTATTTATGCTTCACTTGCGATAATTGGTATGTCACTTACAATAATTGAAAAGTTAATGAACTAAAAAAACGCACTACAACAAACCGCAATAATGTAAAAGGAAGGCAGTGCTTTTTGCAGGGTTTGTATCTTCGGAAAGCAACGCCAAATTGTTGATTTGACTTAAAGAAAAATGAAAACATAAAACTAAAACCAACGCTTCGGCTCCCCGTAATTTGAAAGGTTAGTAAGGTCAAATTCCTTTACGCTCCATGCGGCAGGCCATTGTCCATAATATATTGGGTTGACTTTAAAAAATCACAATTCTAAAAACTTATTAAATGAAAAAAACTATCACAATTTTAAGCTCTATAATTGTTTTATCCTCTTTGGTCTCAATGGAACCACCTAAAGCAGACAGACCGCCAGGGACAATTGAAGTTTCATCAGATTTTTTTGCAGATATATCCGAGGTTAGTAATATTGATTGGCTAGAGTATACGCTTTGGACAGAAAGAATATATGGCAAAGAATCAAATGAATACAAATTAACATTACCCGATGAAACAGTATGGGAAAAGGAGAGTCTGGATGCAAACCAACAAAATTACTTTCGAAATCCTAGATATTCAGATTATCCAGTTGTAGGAATTAGCTACGAACAAGCTAAACAATATTGCAAATGGAGAAGTGACAGAGTTAATGAGCTTATCTGGATTAATGAAAGTGAAAAAGCATTTGATGATATAAAAAACTTTGATTACAACTATGACGAGTTGCCAAAGGTGTTCCAATTCAGATTGCCATCACAAGAGGAATGGATGAAAATTACTAAAAATAAGCATGTGAAAAACATCGATAAGGAAACAAATCACTTAACATATTCAACCAAAAGGTCTAAAAAGAAAGCTTTCTATGGCTTAAATAGTAATGTTTCAGAAATGACTTCAGAAAAAGGAATCGCAATGGGCGGCAATTGGAAGACTACTGATAATTATAATGAACTTGAATATGAGAGTGCAATAAATACAATTGGATTTAGATGTGTTTGTGACAAAAAATAGCAAATAAATACTATGCTCAAGAAACCGCAATAGTGCCTAAAGGACTAAGCTGATCTTGGTCAGCCTGTAGCTTCAGCAAGCATCGACAAATCGTTGATTTATCAACAATTAGTCTATTTTTTATGCGTTCATGATTTACAATTGACTTTAGAAAACTTAAAACAAAAAGTTGCATAAAATCGAACAATTAGGAATGAAGAAAATTTCAGCATGAGGATAATCGAATGGAATAGTCAAGGAGCGTTTAGGAAAAAAAATGATAGGATTCTGTCATTGCAACCTGATATTTTGGTGGTTTCAGAATGCGAATCGGAGAACAAATTGAAATTCGGTGATTTGACACCGAAACCGAATGACTTTTTCTGGTACGGTGATTCCGAAAATAAAGGGATTGGGATTTTCTCATACTCTGAATACAAATTTGAGTTGCTAAAAACATTTAATCCAAGATTCAGATATATCATTCCATTAAAAGTGACTGGAAAAGATAATTCATTTTTACTTTTTGCAATCTGGGCAATGGATAATAAAGAAAAACCCGAAGCAAGATATATCGGACAGATTTGGTTAGCAATAAACTATTATTCGAGCCTCTTATCTTTACCTTGCATTTTCACAGGTGATTTTAATTCAAACAAGATTTGGGACGAAAAAGAAAGAGTTGGAAACCATTCAGACATGGTTGAATTTCTTGACAAAAAAAGAATTAATAGTTTGTATCATATACAAGAGGAGATTGAACATGGAGAAGAAGTTCACCCAACTTTTCACATGTATCGTAAGACTGAAAAACCATACCACATTGATTATTTTTTCGCATCAAACTCAATAATAAAAGATGGATTTGAAATTTCAATAGGTAAAGCAGAAAACTGGATTGATTTAAGCGACCATGTTCCTTTGACAGTTGAATTGGAAACAAAAACATCACTTGCTAAATTAACCGATTCGCTTAGCGACTTTTTGACAACTAAGTTGAATGCTTTATCGACTGAAACACAAACAAGATTTACTGATACAATTATCGATTTGATTGAAAATGCAAAGAAAATTGATAATTTAAACGGTTCGATTGAAGATATTAAAAGGCAAGAACAGTTGATTGTAAAATATGAGAAACTGCTTGAAATAGATAAATTGATTAACGAATTAAATGAATACCGTATTTAGAGCATTTAGAAGATTAAATAAGGTTAAATTCCTTCCCGCGAGATGTAACAAGGCCATGACGAACATCTAAAAAATGGACGAAATCAAAACGATATATTTCACCAATCGAAAAGATTGGAGAAAGTGGCTTGAAACTAATTTTGAGTCCGAAGATGATATTTGGCTGGAATATCCATTAAAAAAAACAGGTAAGAAACGCTTGTTGTATAATGATGTTGTTGAAGAAGCCCTTTGTTTTGGGTGGATTGATAGCACTGTTAAATCACTAAACGAAGCAACTACCATTCAACGAATTTGTAAAAGAAGAAAAAAGTCAACTTTCTCACAGCCCAATATCGAACGTTTGAAGTGGCTTTTTGAGCACAGACTAATTCATGCTTCAATTATTAATGGCGTTGAACAAATCATACAACAGAAGTTCATTTTTCCGGATGACATCATAAATCGTTTGAAACAAGATGAAGTGCTTTGGGGAAATTATCAAAATTTTTCAGAGCCCTATAAACGAATAAGAATTGCCTACATTAATAGCGCAAGAAAAAGACCTGATGAATTTGAAAAGCGAATAAATAACTTCATCGACAAAACGAAAGAAAACAAACTAATCAAAGGCTTTGGCGGAATTGACAAATATTATTAAAAAGAGAACTGCCACATCTAATGGCCGATAAGGCAATGGCGGTAAATGTAAATACATAAGGTAATCTCAAATTGTTGATCAAGTCAATTAGAGGATAAAGCCAGAAGTCTAGAATCTTGTTATTATATTCGTATTATCATGAATCTAATATCTGCTCTATGCTAATTATCGATAAACCTTATGTTTCCGACTTTCTGATAGACACCATTAAAAACAATCACTACCCGGTTCTAAAAACGGATGTTAGCCAGACCTACAAAAAAACAATAGGAGCATCGTTGTTATCAGATCAAGAATTTATTGAACAGTATAGAAATGCAAGTTCTCCTAAGGTTTATACTAATTCTGAAAATGCCATTGGATGGATTTCAGAACACCTTGCGTTTTCTGAACTCCCAAATATTATAGCCTTGTTTAAGGATAAATACCGGTTCAGGCAGTTAACCCAAAAGATGTACCCTGAACTCTACTTTAAATCAATCGATTCACATCATTTAAACTCAATTAGCAATGATGATTTAAAGTTCCCATTTATTATTAAACCGGCCATCGGTTTTTTTAGTATGGGCGTGTTTAAGGTTAATTCGCCTTATGAATGGGAGTCAACCAAAATGCGAATTAGTGAAGAGATAAAGCAAGTCAAACACCTCTACCCTACAGAAGTATTGGATGTTGATACCTTTATCATTGAAGAATACATTGAAGGTGATGAATATGCTTTTGATGCCTATTACGATAAAGATGGCAGGGCGGTTCTATTAAATGCTTACAAGCATTATTTTGCCTCCAGCGAGGACGTCAGCGATCGTGTGTATTACACTTCAAAACAAATCATTGAAGAGCATCATGAGCGCTTTAGCCACTTTCTTAATCAAATTGGACATTTAACATCAGCCCGAAACTTTCCGGTTCATGTAGAAGTACGCATTGATGCTCAGGGTCAAGCCATTCCCATCGAGGTTAATCCCTTGCGTTTTGGAGGCTGGTGTACAACAGCTGACTTAACGCACTATGCTTTTGGAATAAATCCATATGAGTATTTCCTTAATGATGAAAAACCGGATTGGACAAGCATCTTCTCTCAAACGGATGATAGTTTGTATAGCGTTATCGTTCTGGATAATTCTACAGGCATAGATGGCAAAAAAATTAAGTCCTTTAACTACGATCAATTAAAAACCCAATTCAGTAAAGTACTCGAACTTCGTAAGGTGGACTATACCGAATACCCTGTTTTTGGTTTTGTATATGCAGAAGTTAAAGCTGATCGGTTTGAAGAATTAGAAAGAATTTGCCAATCCAGATTAAATGAGTTTATAGAGGTGGAATAGAAATAATTGAATGCTCTTCGACACCTAATAATGTCTTAAATCTTCAGGCTTAAATGTCCATTCAGGGGTATAGATGGTTGCATCTTCTAAGGAATACCATGGCGATAACTTATTATCTCTGGGATTTTTCAAAATTTGAATTTCCTGAGCCGGCATATAACTTTGCGCAAGTATAAACACTTTCTCACCCGTTGTGGCATTGACAGCCATATCCACCACAATTACAGCGTGTCCATAGGGATTACCGGTTTGAATGAAGACATCCCCTATTTGCATATCCATTATCGACCTTGCACCTAATTGATGATACAATGAGCGGGTATTGGCATAGGCAAATACATAATTCATGTATTTACGAAAAGCTTTATATGATCGATCCTCGGTATAATCGGCATAGTATCGAGGCTTGCCATCTGAGACAAAATCAAAGGAAATAGCATTATAGCTTTTTTGCTCATAAAGGTACTCTCCATACAGCAACATGCATGCATCGGCACATTGTACTAAATCTCTTGAGCCTATGTCCAAATCCACTACGCCACAATACACATCAGGCCGATCTTTAATTCTCCCGTCATGATAATAAACTTTACTTCCTTTAGTTTTTAACTCCAGGTTCTGGAGGTAACAGGCAAATGAGGAAGGTGAACTTTCAACTCGTGTATATTCTTCGGGAACAGCATACCTTTCTTTCAATACATTAGAGTCTTGAGCTCGCACCAGACCAATAGAAATTATAATAAAAAGCAAGGTTAGTAATCTCATCAGTTTTTCTTTTTAAACAGATCTTTCATACGCTGAAGCACACTTTTATGATCTTTCTTTTTAGCCGCTTTTTTGGCTTTGCGCTCTTCTCTTCTTTTAATCTTTGTGGAGTCAGGTCGGTCGAAACTATCCAGAAAGCGATCAAAAATATCCTGGTCCGGATCTTCAAGCGAATAATCATCGCATGCTAAACGATCCTGCAAATCATCCGGAATTGGGTAAAAAGATTTGGCATAATATTCCGCTCGTTTGGTATCTTTTTCCAGTTTCTGCATAAAACGGGCAAAAATAGGTAAAGCCATATGACCTCCACTTCCCAATGCGGTTGATCTGAATCGAATGCTTGGTTGATCATTACCGACCCATGCCCCTGCAACTAATCCAGGCGTATAGCCAATAAACCATCCATCCGAATTATCCTGCGTGGTACCCGTTTTACCGGCCAATTCACTATTCAAATGAAATAATGTGCGCAGACTACTTCCTGTTCCATTTTCCACCACCCCACGCATCATTTCAATAATAAAATGCGCCACCTCTTCATCATATACCTGACGACTATCCTGTTCTTCTTCGTTGGTGTATAAAACATTCCCATAACGATCTTCAATTCGAAGCAAATCAATTGGTTCTACCGGTCTTCCATAATTTACGAAGGTGGTATATGCCGATACCATTTCCAATAATGATAATTCAGCCGTTCCCAAAGCTATGGATGGTACTTTTGGAATATTACCCTCAATGCCCATATCCTCGGCCATGTCAATCACGTCACCGATACCAACCCTGGTAATTAATTTGGCACTGATGGTATTAACCGATCCGGCCAATCCACCTTTTACCGTATAATAACCTTCATGATTGCCATTGCTGTTCGATGGATTCCAGTCATTATAATCTTCATACACTTGCTGCTCGTTCGAAATCCATTCGCAGGGTTCAACACCTTCAGTCAAAGCGGTAGCATACAATATTGGTTTAAAGGTAGAACCCACAGGTCTATTTGAAGTGACATGATCATACTGAAAAGTTTTATGATCGATACCTCCTACCCAGGCCAATACATGCCCATTTTGTGGGTTGATGGCCACAAATCCGGTATTCAGCAATTTCAGGTAATGCTTAACCGAGTCAGCCGGGCTCATCGTTACTTTTTTCTCACCTGCATGGGTATAAATACTCATGGGCACCTTTTGCTCCATGTGCTTAAAGATCTTCTCCTCATTCCAACCGGCTGCAGATAACTTTTTATATCGTTTTGATTTTCGTAAAGCATCCAGATAAACTTGTGGATGTTTTTCCCAGGGATCACGCCCTTTCCAGTGTCTCTCAAATTCACCTTGCAGGCGTGTCATCTGTTTGTCCACTGCCAATTCTGCATAATCTTGTAAACGCGAATCAATGCTTGTGAATATTTTTAAACCATCTGAGTAAATATCATACTCATCGCCATATTCATTTTCCAGAATTTTCTGTGCCTTTACTCTGATCTTCTCACGAAAATATGGGGCTATGCCCGTATTATGATCTATTTTATAGTAGCGAAGTATAATTTTACTTTGCTGCCATTTCTGATATTCAGCATCTGAAAGCACACCTTGTTCCTTCATTCGCTTCAACACAATATTGCGGCGCTTTATGCTACGTTCAGGATTAACTCTGGGATTATAAGCCGTATTAGCAGCCAACATGCCAACCAAAGTAGCTGCTTCAGCAGGGTTAAGTGACTTTGATTTTTTTCCAAAGAAGCGACGGGACGCTACTTCAATACCAAAGATATCTTCACCAAAAGGTACCGTATTTAAATAAAGGGTTAATATATCTTCCTTGCTGTAAATCGCTTCTAATCGTGCAGCAGTAAATATTTCTTTTGTTTTACCTACCGGCAAAGTCATAAAACCAAGGCGCATTCGAGGATACAAGTTTTTAGCCAATTGCTGACTAATGGTACTACCTCCACCCTGGGCTTTATCGCCAAATATAACCGTTCGCACCACGACTCTACCAAGACTGATAAAATCTAATCCATTGTGTTCAAAAAAGCGGCTATCTTCAGTCGCCACCAAAGCATTTTTCACGTGCTCCGAGACTTCACTATTATCAATTGTTAAACGATGTTCAACAAAAAAGCGACCCATCAATTGATTATCAGCGGTAAATACTTCAGAGGCCGTATGGTTTTGTATTTTGGCCAGTTCCGCTTCAGAAGGAAGACGTCCGAATAAACCTAAGTACACGAACAATACAAATAAGGCAAAAACAGCCAAGCCAGCTGCGCCGGCCTTAAAGCAAAATATCAGAAGTTTCTTTTTCCAACTCGATTTTTTGTTGGATAATTTTTTCTTGCCAGTAGGTTTTCTCTTTGTGGTAGGTTTCTTTTTCTGGGGCATTTATTAGCATTTGAGTGCATTCAAAAATAACAAACAATTTTATTATTTGGGCATATTAGTTTGAACAGTCGCTAAACACAACAGATCATTTAAAATATTCGAAGCAGTGAATTAGTAATCTATTGTCCCATCTCAGAATAAAATTGCTGTAAAAAACCTTCCATGTATTCGTGACGTTGAAGAGCCATTTTTTTTCCGGCTTCTGTTTTCATTAGGTCTTTAAGCAATAATAGCTTTTCGTAAAAATGATTAATGGTAGGGCTGTCACTTTTACGATAGGCCATTGCATCATTATATTGCTGCGGTTTTTTATCCGGATTATAAAACTCACGGCCTTTATGCCCTCCATAACTAAACGCACGCGCAATGCCAATAGCCCCAATTGCATCCAGACGATCAGCATCCTGAACTATTCTATATTCGAGTGAATCAAAACCATTGTGCGACCATTGCTTGGAGAAGGATAAATTCTGTATTATCTGCAATATATGTTCAATATCGTCTTGAGGTAATTGCTCCTCGTTTAAAACAGCTATAATTTCCTGAAGCATTTTTTCTTCATCAAAAAACTTAGGATCGGGCACATCGTGAAGTAAAACAGCCAATTCAATAACACCCCAATCTCCACCTTCTATGGTATAGAGTTTTTTAGCATTTATCATCACCCTTTCAATATGCCACCAATCATGACCAGCATCAACGGATTGAAGTTTACTCTTAGCCCAGTCTCTTATTACCTGTGAAGTTTTACTTTTCATTATTATCAGTTGCGGATGATATCTTTTTTCGAAAACAAAATACGATTTCATTTACTTTGAAGAAAGTAAGGCACAAAAAAAACGGTGTCTCTAAAATTGAGATACACCGCTTATTCGTTCTTTAAAGGTGATGTTTATCTGCTCACCCTGATCACTGTCGTCATTACTTGTTGAATTCATAATAAAACTTGTCCTTTCCTGATGTTAATAAAATTGAGTAGTCACCGGCAGGAAGTTTACTGATATCAAATTTACCTGAATATGATGTTTCTCTTGGCAAAGTTGAATTGTAAATTTCATTACCACTGTAATCATCAATGCTCATGCTAAATAATGAATGATCGAAGTTGATGTGACTAACATAAAGGTTATTACCATCTTTTCTTACGAAAGGCTTAACAGAGTTTTTAACAAGCTGAGCTGTCGCAACAGTTTTGTCTTCTGCGTTATACAATTCGTTCGCTTCTACATAAAATGATTTAGCAATTTTTGCATCCTTAGTTTCAAACACAACGCTATACGCACCGTCTTTGAATGAGTTCAAATCGAATAACTTCTGAAACGAAACAGAATTCTTTACAAATGGGCTTGCATATAATACACTACCATCTGCATCATAAACTTTCACTCTAAAGTTACTTTTTACATCGTTGAAAGCAGAAACCACTGCATACTCAGTATCCAGATATTTGCTTATTACAACTTTGCCTTTTCCAAAGGCATTGGCGGACAAAAATGCTATCGCTGCGATAGCTAAAACCCCTTTCTTCAAATTTACATTCTTCATGATAAAAAATTTTAAATAGTTAATAATTTTTAGTGCCCCCTCTTTTTCGATTAGGTGACATGACAAAAGTAGAATGATTTTAAACAACGCACATCATAAAAAAGGGGTATAATTGTTAATAAACCATTAAAAGATATTTGTAGTTGATTATTATGGGGGTTAAATATGCGAAAACGCATTTTTCAGGAATTTTTCATCGATTTTTCAGGGGTACTGCTCCGATAATTCAATTTTACGAAGTCAAATCAGACTATTTTGTCCGTTATAAAGGATCCCTTTCATTTTTTTAGCAGCTCAACAAACCTACATATGTGTTAAAAAGTGCTTCGTTTGTAAATACTGCATTAAAAACAATCATTATTTGAAGTGAAAAAGTGTTAAACTGTATTTTACCCACCGCCAAAAATGAAAAATAGAAAGCTGTATATTGTATTTTTAATAAAAAAAATAAAATTCTTAGTTCACGAGTCTTTGCATATTTACACAACACTCCAACTATATTTTTTACATTTACTATATATTTAAGCTGTTTAATAAAGAACAATATTACCCTTACCTTTTCACACAAGTAATCGATTAAGCATGAAAAACAAGTTAATTATATTTTCGCTCTGCACTATCTGTCTTATATTTTCTGCTTTTAAAGCAAAAGCCCCAAGTTCAAAAAAGAACTTTATTCAATTGAATAAATCTGTATACCTATGCAAGTTTGAAGTCAGTCAAGCGGACTACAAAATATTTCTTGAATCTATTAAAAGTAATTCCAGCCTTTATAGCGAGTATTATCCGGACACAACGCAATGGACAAATAAATTTCCAAAGGCTTTTACCCAGCCATGGGAAGCGAAATATTTTAGTCATGATGCTTTCAACAATTTCCCAATAGTTAATATTACCCAAGAAGCTGCAAACGCTTATTGCAATTGGCTTACAAAAAATTACAAAGGGAAAAAGAAAGTTATATATAGATTAGCTTCCTCAGAGGAATGGCTAATTGTCGCCAAACAAATTGACATTAACAAAGACAATGTCGAAAGTAAGGATGGAAGCTACAGAGCCAATCTTAAATTTAAAGATCAGAATTGTCAAGATTATAACTATGATTGTGATGGGGCAATGCTTAGCGCATCAGTTTATGAATACAAAGATAAATCTTCTAATTTCTGCAGCATGATAGGTAATGTAGCCGAAATGACAGAAGAGGGCAAAATTGTTGGTGGAAGCTGGGAAAATACACTACAGGAGAGTCTGCCTGGACAATTCCAAACCTATCAACTTCCCGATCCTAGAGTAGGATTCAGAATTGTTATGATAATAGAATAAGGCTAAACAAAATCCGTTAATTTAAAAACTGACGGCTTGATTGGATAAATGATTCCTTCTAGCTTAACATCTCATTCATGGACTTTTCTATGCCTTCTTTATTGAAACCACACAATCCATAAAGCTCTGTCTGTGTACCATGCTCAATGTACTTATCGGGAATACCCAGGCGCTTCACCTTTGACGAATATTCATGATCTGCCATAAACTCTAGTACGGCACTTCCTAAACCACCTACAATTGTTCCATCTTCAATGGTGATGACTTTATTATGATTCTGGAATACGTCGTGCAAAAGTTTTTCATCAAGGGGTTTAACAAAGCGCATATCATAATGAGCAATACTTCTTCCTGTCTTTTTAAATTTTGCAATAAGCTGTTGTGCTTTTATACCTATCGGACCAATTGTTAAAATGGCCAATTCATCTCCTTTTGTCAAGCAACGTCCCGTTCCGATCTTAATTGCTTCCATTGGCTGCTGCCAATCAATATTGCTTCCATTTCCTCTTGGATACCTTATGGAAAATGGACCCTGATCAGGCAATTGAGCGGTATACATTAAATTCCTCAATTCAATTTCATCCATAGGAGATGAAACAATTAAATTAGGAATCCCTCTAAAAAAAGATAAATCATATGCACCATGATGAGTAGCTCCATCCGCGCCAACTAATCCTCCACGATCCAAACAAAAGACTACATTTAAATTTTGAAGAGCCACATCATGTATAACCTGATCAAAAGATCGCTGCATAAATGACGAATAAATATTGCAAAATGGCGTATTACCTGCTATAGCCAATCCTGCCGAAAATGTAACTGCATGTTGTTCAGCAATACCCACATCAAAAGCGCGATCCGGCATTTTCTCCATCATAATATTCAAGCTACAACCCGATGGCATGGCAGGTGTTATCCCAACAATCTTATCATTTTTCTCAGCCAGCTCTACCAGCGTATTCCCAAATACATCCTGAAATTTAGGAGGCTTAGGTACAGTGGATTTAATCGATAAATTTTTGCCGGTAATTTTATCAAACTTATCTCCCACTGCGTGCCAGGCAGTTTGATTTTCTTCAGCTAGTTTAAATCCTTTTCCTTTTTTGGTAATCACGTGCAATACTTTCGGACCAGGAATATCTCTTAAATCACTCAGCACTCTTCTTAGGTGATGTACATCATGACCATCGACAGGTCCGAAGTATCTAATATTTAAACCTTCAAAAATATTGGTTTGCTTGGTCAAAAGGTTTTTCAATGAATTGTTAAGCTTGGTAATCATTTCCTTTGACCTTGGACCGGCCAGTTTCAATTTCTCCAAAGCTTTAAAACCTTCTGTTCGAAGTTTATTATAGGTATGTGACGTAGCTATATCAACAAGGTATTCACTAAATCCACCTACATTAGGATCAATGGCCATATTATTGTCATTTAATATAACCGTCATGTTGGATTTCAGCGTCGACATATTATTTAAACCTTCGAAAGCCATACCAGCCGTCATCGCACCATCTCCAATTACCGCCACGACTTGGCGATCAGTTTCGCCTGCTAAAGATGCAGCAGCTGCCATACCTAATCCGGCTGAAATGGAAGTAGATGAATGCCCTACGCCAAAGGCATCATATTCGCTCTCAAAAATATTTGGAAAACCACTTATACCTTTAAACTTACGATTTGTATGAAAATTATCTCTACGACCGGTCAGAATTTTATGACCATAAGCCTGATGTCCTACATCCCAGATAATTTTATCGTAAGGCGTTTTAAATACATAATGCAAGGCTACTGAAAGCTCAACAACTCCGAGGCTGGCCCCAAAATGACCTGGGTTACAAGACAGTGCATCTATAATAAATTCCCTTAATTCATTGCAAACCTGTGGCAATAAGTCTGCCTCAATCTTTTTTAGATCATCTGGTGAATTAATCGAATCCAATAAGCGGCTTGAGCCTTCGTTCATATCTTTGTATCTAATCTTGAGTTGCGCTGAGCAAATGTAGAATCTACATTTTGCGTGACAAAGATAATTTATAATCTTTGAGATGAAAAATTACCTGTTATGAAGAAGTGGATTTTAGGAAGTATTATTGTTGTATGTGTATTGAATGCATGTGTACCGTTAAAACAGTTTGACGAATTAAACACGCGATCAGAATTATTGGAAGACGAAGCCAAAATGCTTCGGTCTGAAAATGAAGAGCTAAAGGTAAAAAACACCGAGGCCACTTCTAATTTGAAAAGATTAAACCAACAAGTTGATGAGTTATTAAAAGATACGACTCGTTTAAGTCGTCAACTTCAACGTCAGCAGCATGCCTATTCTGATCTTAACCAGAGCTACAGTGATGCACTTGCCCGATTAAAAGCAAATCCGGGGAGCGATGCCCAGAACAAGGACTTACTAGCATTTCTTCAAAAACTTCAGGAAGATTTACAGGCCAGAGAGGATGCGCTATTAAAAGCTGAACAGAAACTTAATGCCCGACAAAAAGAATTAAATCTGGCCCAAAGTCAATTACTGGACTCTCAGGATAAGATGAGCCAACAAAATAAGCGACTTATGGAATTGGAACAGGCATTGGCTCAAAAAGACAAAGCATTATTAGCTTTGCGCAAGAGCATAAGCGATGCATTAACCAGTTTCTCAAGTGATGAGCTAAAGGTGCATATGAAAGATGGTAAAGTTTATGTGTCACTCGAAGAAAAATTACTGTTCCAATCCGGAAGCTATCAAGTCAATACCGAAGGCACAACGGCTCTTAAAAAGATTGCAAGAGTGCTGGAGCAAAACAAGGATATTGAAATTATTGTGGAAGGACATACAGACAAAATCCCATATAAAAGCGGTGTTCTTAAGGACAATTGGGATTTGAGCGTCAAACGTGCGACCTCCGTTGTTCGCATCTTAATTAGCGGTAGTAAAATTAACCCTGCTCGTATTTCTGCTTCCGGACGAAGTGCCTACTTGCCTCTTTCGGACGGCGCTGCTGCTTCTGACCTTCAGGCCAACCGAAGAACAGAAATAATATTAACTCCAAAAATGGATGATATATTAAACTTAATTGAAAGCAACTAAGCATGTTTCTAAAAACAAGCTTATTAGAGGCATGGGCTATACTGCGGGTTATGAACTTAATCCGTATTAGCAATGCCTTTAAAACAATTGCCTCCTATTTCTTAAGTAGAACATTCAGAAAAATCAATTTTATGCATAAACCGTATGCGGTATCGATAGAACCAACAAGCATCTGCAATCTGAAATGTCCTGAATGTCCAACCGGCACCAATATGCTGAATCGACCTAGGGGGAATATCGACCTGGATAATTACAGGAAAATGCTTGAGCAATTATCTCCGGAATTGATTTACCTTAACCTTTATGTTCAAGGTGAACCAACCATGCATCCTTTCTTTGCAGAAATGGTGTCGTTGGCCAACACTGCAAATCTATACACCTCTACATCAACTAATGGTCAGTTTATTAACCCTTCCCTGGCCGATAAAATAGTTGAGAGCGGACTTACCAGACTAATCTTTTCCATGGATGGTTATACTCAAAAAAGCTATGAAAAATACCGTGTTGGTGGCAATCTCAATAAAATCATTGATGGCATTAAAAACATCAACACAGCTAAAAAAAATCAACACAAAAACTATCCCTTAGTTATTATTCAGTTTTTGGTATTTGAGCATAATGAGCATGAAATTAAGGACATTAGAAACCTGGCTAAACAACTAGAAGCGGATAAACTGGAAATTAAAACTGCACAATTCAATGATTTCTCAGAACAAAAAATTAAACCTCCCAGAACAGAAAAATACAGACGCTATCACCTAAAGGAAGAATTACAACTCAAAGGGAAAATGCATAACCATTGTTGGCGTCAATGGCATTCGGCCGTTATTAGCTGGGATGGTCAACTATCACCTTGCTGTTACGATAAAGATGCGAAACATACATTTGGAAACCTTAATCATAATTCCGTATCGCAATTATGGTTTGGAACCGAAAGCAATACTTTTAAACAACAGATTATCAAGGATAAAAAATCGATCAAAATTTGCCAAAATTGTCCTGAAGGCAGATCATTTTGGAGTTAGTCCCTTATAAATTGAGGTTATAATTGATCTAAGCCACGCTGAAAAACACTTTCAGAGGGCTACCTGTTGATAATTTGTTACCTACTTTTTTGATGGAAAAAATAGTAAAACTGTTATAAATAATTAACTTTAGCGAGGTAAGATTAACTAACCTGTATATGGTCGCACATACATAATGCCTTAATCATTTATGGTAAAGAATAAAGGATCAAGGCTATTGAGGGAAATAGACGTTTTCATACGTAGGAGATTAGGACCTTCGTCCGTTCCTGCTGGTGATGGTTTGCACTATTGGCGCGAACGGATATTTCATTTCTTTTCAATAGGAGTATTGTTCATCGGCCTTGTTGTTTATCTTTATTTGGGACTAACCTTTATTCAGGAAGAGGCATACTCATATGCTATTTTTACCACCTTTGTTTTTTTATCTGCAGTATTTGTAACTTCAGTTCGTTCCTTACCTTTTAGATTTCGTGTCGCCTGGGTTCTCTTTCTCATATACTTGATAGGAATCCACCAGATTTTGGAATCAAACAATTCGGCTGTTGGCTTTATGTTCCTGTTATCCTATTCATTAATGTCAGGCATTTTATCCGGGCAAAAAGGAGCATGGACATCAATTGGAATTACGACATTTACTCTGTTTAGCATTTCATTTTTACTGTATACACCCATAGTTAACTTACCATTCGAGCCGGCTATCCCATTAAGTAAATATTTGCAATTAGCCGTAACATTTACAGTAGTTAATCTTATCACTTTACTACCGTTAAACAGCTTATTAAATGGCATGCTTTTTAGTCTTAAGAAAGAACAAAGGTTTAGAAGACTATTACGCAGGGAACACGAAAATCTGGTATTGGCAAAAAGAAAAGCTGAGGAAAGCGACCGCCTCAAAACATCTTTCTTGTCGAATATGTCGCATGAGATCAGAACGCCGATGAATGCGATTCTTGGATTTTCAAATCTATTATCACATCCTGAAATTGAAGTTAGTGAAAAAGAGGAGTTTGTAAACCTCATTAAGATTAATGGAAAAAACCTGTTAACCCTTGTTGAGGATATCATTGACATCTCAAAATTGGATAGTGGACAATTACAGATTAAAAATGCCCCATGTAAACTGCACGATGTAATGACCGAAATGTTTGAATCTTTCCAGGAAGATATCAAACGACGCGGCTTATTTAACCTTAAGCTTTACCTTAAGGAAGGTGTAAGTGACGATGGAATTCTAATTCTTACCGATGAACATCGTCTTAAACAAATTTTGGTTAACCTCATTGGCAACGCAGTTAAGTTTACCGAACGGGGTTTTGTTGAATTTGGCTATATTCAATCCGATGATCAGTTCCTTCAGTTTTATGTGAAGGATACCGGAATTGGGCTTCCAAGAGGTAAAGAAAATGAGATTTTCGAACGCTTCTCGAAATTCAATAACGATAAGCAAAGACTTTATGGCGGAACAGGAATTGGCTTATCCATTGCCAAACACCTTGTCGATCTCTTGGGTGGTGAAATATGGGTTGAATCTGAGGCACTGGTTGGAACAACCTTCTACTTTACATTGCCTTATCATCGTCTGGTAAATCAGGCACTACTCGAAGAAACCAAAAAAGAACCAATTACAGAATTTAATTGGGAGGGTAAAACCTTTTTAGTGGCAGAAGACGAAGAAGATAACTTTAGATACATTGAAGTTGCCTTAGCCTTATCTAACGCTAGTCTTATTTGGGCCAAAGACGGCCAGGAAGCCGTAGATGTATTTCGCAAAGTAAACAACATTGATTTGGTGTTGATGGACATCAAAATGCCGCTCATGGATGGCTATACAGCAACCCGCGAAATCAAGAACATCAGCAATACTGTACCTGTGATTGCTCAAACGGCTTATGCTTTGTCGGAAGAGAAAGAAAAATCCAAAGAAGCAGGTTGTGATGACTACATTGCCAAGCCAATTGGTTACGAAGATTTGTTATCCACAATAAATCGATACGTTCCCGGCAATGGAAGCCTCTAATAGCGCAGCTATGAACTTCAAAAATCACAAAAAATCAATCATCGGAATGGTGCACCTTGGTGCTTTGCCTGGCACTCCTTTAAATAAATTATCGGTTAGTGACATCGCCAGAGTAGCAATTGAAGAAGCCATATTATATCAAGAGGCAGGATTAGATGCTATCCTATTGGAGAACATGCACGACATTCCATATCTAAATAAACAAGTAGGGCCTGAAATAACCAGTGCTACAAGTAGCATTTGCACATTAGTTAAACAAAAGATTAACCTCCCTCTTGGTCTGCAGGTATTAGCAGGAGCCAATAAGGAAGCGTTGGCCATTGCACATGCCTGTGACTTTGAATTCATAAGAGCTGAAGGGTTTGTTTTCGCTCATGTAGCCGATGAAGGCCTGATGGAAAGTTGTGCCGGAGAATTATTACGCTATCGAAAAAGTATAGGAGCTGATCGCATTAAAATATTAACTGATATCAAAAAGAAGCATTCATCCCATGCCATAACTGCCGATGTATCACTTGAAGAATCGGTAAAAGCAGCTGAATTCTTTTTAAGTGATGGAGCTATCATTACCGGAAATTCTACTGGCGAAGCTGTTGAACCAAAGGATTTGGCTGGACTAAAATCAAATACTTCTCTCCCAATAATAATTGGATCCGGGATTGATGATAAAAACATTAGCGAATATTGGCTTCAAGCCGATATTTTTATTGTTGGATCTCACTTTAAGGTAAATGGCAATTGGAAAAATTCAGTTGACCCTAAACGAGTTTCAGCATTTATGAAAAATGTTAAAAAGTTGAGAACATAAAAAAACCTCATCCCGAAGGACAAGGTTCAAATATATTTTTGGACAATATCCTAAACGGTTAGAATATCCTTCTCTTTAACTTCAAACATTGCATCCACTTTAGACACATGATCGTCTGTGATTTTTTGAACTTCACCTTCTGCATCTTTCTCAAGATCTTCAGACAATCCTTCTTTTTTCATACGCTTCAGCTCTTCATTACAATCACGACGCGTATTACGCAGACTTACTTTAGCATCCTCACATTCCGTTTTTACTTGCTTAACCAGATCACGACGACGTTCTTCTGTTAAAGGCGGAATGTTAATGCGAATTATCTCACCGTTATTATCCGGATTCAAACCCAGATTTGAGCTCATAATGGCTTTCTCAATTGCTCCAATCAAGCCTTTCTCCCATGGCTGAATAGCTATTGTTCGTGGATCTGGAGTACTAATATTAGCCACCTGACTTAAGGGACTCATGCTTCCGTAATAATCAACCAATACCCCTTCAAGCATTTTCGGATTTGCTTTTCCGGCACGTATTTTTCCCAACTCGTTATCAAGATGCTCCAAGGCCTTAGCCATTCGTTCTTTAGCATCGTCCAGTATTAATTCAATTTCTTCTTGCATGGTATATAAAGTAAGAATGTTATTCAATATACTAACAAAAGTATAAAACTTTGCACGAAATTAAAAAGTCCTTTTAGTTAGGATGGATTGAAGCTTCGATTTTTCCCACAGGTAAAGTGAAATAGAAGGCCGAACCAACACCATCTTCCGATTTTAACCAGATCTCTCCTCCTAATTGTTCAACCATTTGTTTTGTAACCGTTAATCCAATTCCAACACCTCCGTATTGGCGTGTATTGGACTGATCCATCTGATGAAATTTCTCAAATATGACTTCCTGCTGGCTATCGGGAATACCAATACCCGAATCTTCAACAAAAAATAAATATGCTCTTACACCATAGGGTTTACAGCCATATTTAACGAAACCTTCAGTGGTAAACTTAAACGCATTATCCAACAAATTTTTAAATATTTTATTTAATATTTGCTGATCTGTGATTATCTCATTGTAGTGATCATCAAGCTCCCATTTGGCGATAATCTCCACATCATCTTTATTAATTAGTTTGTGATCTCGCCTTGTATTGGCTGCTAACAGTCTGAAAAAATCATCCAGATCCATAACTTCATTCACAATCTTATATTGCGAAACATTCAATTGCGAAAAATCCAGAATATTATCAATTAAGCCCAAAAGCTGCTGTCCGCTTTCTTCAATGGCAGCAACATATTTCCCACATTCAGCATTCTCAACATGCGTTTCAAGCACTTTCGAGAATCCTATAATCGCATTTAAAGGGGTGCGCAATTCATGAGTAATTAGAGTCAGGAAATTATTTTTAATTGAACTTGAAGCTTCTGCTTCCTTTTGAGCACTAATCAATTCTTGTTCATACTGGATTTGACGACTAATGTCGTGCAGATTAAGTACTATATTTATAATTTGACCGAAATCATTTCTAACCGCTCTAAGATCGCATTCTACAGGAATGGATTTTCCCAAGGCATGACGAACATGAAACTTTAAAAGATGACGATCCTGCAGATCTTTTTTAACGAGGATATCCCATAAGTTATTTACATCTTCGGGATCAACCATCTTAAACAGGTTTTCCGAGATTAAAGCTTCAACATCATATCCTGTCAGAGTAGAAGCAGAAGGACTTATATACAGACAATTCAATTGACTATCCAACAAGACCTGAACATACGATGTATTTTCGGCTAACAATCGAAAATGTTCTTTTTGCGTATATAGTGCTTTTACTTTTCTTTTTTCAATATCAACATTTTTAAAAATGGCATAGATAAGCTTTCTATCCCCCTCAGAAAAAAAAGTAAATGAAACTTCCAGAAACAATGTTTCTTCATTTGATTTTATAACTGTTAGCTCTGCAGTTTCAAAGGGATGTTCATCAGACAAAAGGTTAAGCACCAAGGAAAGATTATGAGACGATCCTGTGCTTACTATTTTATTAAGTTTTGAACCTTTAAGATGGTTTAAAGGATACTGGGTGAGATTAATGAAGCTATCACTTACTTCATGCAATATTCCTTTATTATTTAGTATGGCATGTGCGAAGAGGTCCTTGTCTACAATTTGCTCTAGTTCGACATCGCCGGATTCCTTTTTTTCACCCTGGCCAACAATACGTTTGCGCAAAGGATTAAAGATTTTCATAAAACTTGATTTGGCTTGATATATCGTAAAAATATATAAAAAATCAAGATTTAAAAGTGCATGCCACTTATTTAGAATGGTAATTTTCGACTTATACACCTGTAAGGTTTAAATATACTGGTCAAATAATCGAATATGGAAATTATTGGACTTTAAAGTGCATAATTCCATTGAAGTGAAACAAAAGAGTTTCATAATAAGAAAAACTTATTTTTTATGGAAGATTTAAAGACTTTCTAATATCTGCAGAAAAAATTGATTAACTTTAATGTCTTAAAATTTAACCCGCCCCAGACGGAATAAATATTGATTGCAATGCGAAATAAAATGGTAGCATTTGAATCGCATTTTTATAATTTGTAATAATATTTGTTAAAATATAATTAATTAGAAAGTGAGTAAGGATAGATTACTTAGAATTGGTATAAATAAAGAAATGTTTCTTTATTATTCCTTGCCATTAGAGACTTTCCCAATTACATTTGCAGGCTTAATTTCAAAAATTATTTATACAAATCAATAAATTTTAAAAGGATTCCTATGAGTACTATTTTTGGTTCCTCAATTGGAAGAAAGTTGCTGATGAGTTTATCAGGGCTTTTTTTGGTGACATTCTTGATTGTTCACCTTTCCATTAACTTGTTGCTGCTTATACCAGATGGTGGGCAGATGTTTAATGTTGCAGCTAATTTTATGGCAATGCCATTAATAAAGTTTGGTCTGCAACCTGTCTTAGCCTTGGGTTTTATTGTGCATATTATATATGCTGCAGTTTTAACCGCACAAAACAATAAAGCACGTGGTTCAGCCAAGTATGCATCTGGAAACAATACAACAGATGTAATGTGGGCCTCTAAAAACATGTTTGTTTTAGGCTTAACTGTATTGGCATTTTTACTGGTTCATTTAATTGATTACTGGGTGCCATTGCAAATTACACATGGTGCAGCTTCTATTACTATTGATGGCGTTGAAATGCATAATGCATATGCCTTGGTTAATGCTGCGTTTGCTGATTTATGGCGAGTTGCTCTTTACGTTGTTGGTTCTCTTGGATTAACTATTCATTTAACGCATGGCTTTTGGTCAGCATTTCAAACTCTTGGTTTGAGCAATAATATTTGGCGCAAGCGCTGGAGTGTTATTGGTATTGCATTTGCATGGATTGTTGGTCTTGCATTCTCAATGATTGCGATTCTTCAATATGTGTTGTTTCAATAATAAAGCCTAAAAGTATCACACTATGATTAATTTAGATTCGAAGATACCACAAGGCCCGGTAGCCGAAAAGTGGTCAAATTATAAAGCCGGTCAAAAACTGGTGAACCCTGCCAATAAGCGTAAGCTGGATATTATTGTTGTTGGAACAGGTTTGGCGGGAGCATCAGCTGCTGCTTCATTTGGTGAGATGGGATTCAATGTAAAGAACTTCACCATTCAGGATTCTCCACGTCGCGCGCATTCAATTGCTGCCCAGGGAGGAATCAATGCCGCAAAAAACTATCCTAATGATGGTGACTCAGTTCACCGTTTATTTTACGATACAGTAAAAGGTGGTGATTATCGTGCGCGTGAAGCTAATGTTCATCGTTTAGCTGAAGTAAGTAACGATATTATCGACCAATGTGTGGCTCAGGGAGTACCTTTTGCCCGCGAATATGGTGGCTTGCTTGACAACCGTTCATTTGGTGGCGCCCAGGTTAGCCGTACATTTTATGCTAAGGGTCAAACCGGTCAGCAATTACTAATTGGTGCTTATCAGGCCTTAATGCGTCAGGTTAATGCAGGTACTGTAGATTTATACACACGTACTGAGATTGTTGACATTGTAATGGTTGATGGTAAAGCACGTGGTGTTATTGCTCGTGACCTGGTAACTGGCGAATTTCAGCGTCATTTCGGTCATGCGGTTGTATTGGCAACAGGCGGATATGGAAATACATTTTTTCTTTCTACCAATGCAATGGGATCAAATGGTTCAGCTGCCATAAAAGCTTATCAAAAAGGAGCAGCGTTTGCAAATCCTTGTTTCGCTCAAATTCACCCAACATGTATACCTGTTCATGGTGAGTTTCAGTCGAAGTTAACTTTGATGTCAGAATCATTACGTAACGATGGACGTATCTGGGTTCCTAAAAAGAAAGAAGATGCAGAAGCTATACGTGCCGGCAAATTAAAGCCAACACAAATTAAGGAAGATGATCGTGATTACTACTTAGAGCGTCGCTATCCTGCATTTGGTAACCTTGTACCACGCGATGTGGCTTCTCGTGCAGCTAAAGAACGTTGTGATGCCGGGTTTGGTGTTGGAGCTACTGGTTTAGCTGTCTACCTTGACTTTAAAGCCTCAATTGAGCGCTTAGGTGAGGATGCAATCCGTGCTCGCTACGGCAACTTATTCCAGATGTACGAAAAGATTGTTGATGACAATCCATATGATACTCCAATGATGATTTATCCTGCTATCCACTATACAATGGGTGGAATCTGGGTTGATTACGAATTACAAACAACCGTTCCAGGTTTATTTGCTGCCGGTGAGGCCAACTTCTCCGATCATGGCGCTAACCGTCTTGGAGCTTCTGCCTTAATGCAAGGATTAGCTGATGGCTATTTTGTTCTTCCTTATACGATTCAGAATTACTTAGCAGATGATATTTCTATGCCTCGTATGACAGGTGATGAAAAAGAATTTGTTGATGCTGAAAAAGAAGCCAAAGATAAATTTGAAAAGCTACTGGCAATTAAAGGTAATCGTTCTGTTGATAGTATCCACAAAGAACTTGGTTTAGTGATGTGGGATTTCGTTGGTATGGCTCGTAACAAAGAAGGTTTGGAGCAGGCTATCGAAAAAATCGCTGACATTAAGAAAGAATTCTATTCAAATGTTCGCATACCTGGATCAGAAGAAGGCATGAACGTAGAACTTGAAAAAGCATCTCGTTTAGCTGACTTTATTCAGATTGGTGACTTGATGGCACGTGACGCTTTAAACCGTGAAGAATCATGTGGTGGTCATTTCCGTGAGGAATTCCAAACCGAAGAAGGAGAAGCATTACGTCAGGATGACAAATTTGCTTACTCGGCATGTTGGGAGTACCAGGGTGAAGATAAAGCACCAGTTATGCATAAGGAAGAATTGACTTTTGAAGTTGTAAAAGTTGCTCAACGTAACTATAAATAATTTAGGTCTTACTAGTTAAACAGAGAAAAATGGAAAAGAATATAAGTTTGACTCTAAAGGTTTGGCGTCAGAACGGACCTAAAGAAAAAGGTCGTTTTGAAACTTACAAGTTAGAGACAGTATCTACCGGCAGTTCATTCCTTGAAATGATGGACATTTTGAATGAACAATTGGTAAATGAAGGTAATGAACCTGTTGCCTTTGATCACGATTGTCGAGAAGGAATTTGCGGTATGTGTTCACTATACATCAACGGACGTCCGCATGGACCAGATGATGATGTAACAACATGTCAGTTACACATGCGTAAATTTAAAGATGGTGAAACAATCACCATTGAACCGTGGCGTTCAGCAGGATTTCCGGTTATCAAGGATTTGATTGTTAATCGTAATGCTTTTGATTCAATCATTGCTGCAGGTGGTTACACATCAGTAAGTACCGGTGGTGTGCCTGATGCAAACGCACTTCCTATACCTAAACCAGACGCCGATGAAGCCATGGATGCCGCATCATGCATTGGTTGTGGTGCTTGTGTTGCAACCTGTAAAAATGGATCAGCCATGCTATTTGTTTCGGCCAAAGTAAGCCACTTGGCTTTATTACCTCAGGGTAGAGTTGAAGCTTCGATGCGTGCTAAAAACATGGTAGCAAAAATGGATGAGCTTGGTTTTGGGAACTGTACCAATACCGGTGCTTGCGAGGTTGAATGTCCTAAGGGGGTTTCAATTTCAAATATCGCTCGTCTTAACCGTGAGTTTCTTGTCGCTAAGTTTAAAGACTAATACAAAACACTTTA
This sequence comes from uncultured Carboxylicivirga sp., assembly GCA_947503525.1. Lineage (GTDB taxonomy): Bacteria > Bacteroidota > Bacteroidia > Bacteroidales > Marinilabiliaceae > Carboxylicivirga. The sequence continues at coordinate 53,113 of CANNEA010000007.1, forward strand.
TAATTGGAGCCACTTTTCATCTGCTGAAAAGTGGCTTTTTTCATACCCTCTCATATCGTCCTTAATGTGTAGCAGTTAGGATTTATATGCATTTTTTTGTTAATATTTGTGATTTTTTATACTTTAGGTGCGAATAGGTCTCATTTAAAACAATTCTGTATGCCATATCGCCGTCTACCTAATACGGATCAAGCTCGATTAAGAGCCATGAAATCAATGATACAGAAGGGTACACAAGTCAATCCATTTGATTTGGCATTTTCCCAAAAACTATTTTTAGAACTACAGGCCTTTTTACCGCATTACGAACAAGCCATATCACAATATAACTTCAGCAAAGATCGACAGGCTAAATATGGTAAGTTGTTGGGCGATCAATTTAAAATGAGCCGTTTATATGTCTCACATTTCATTCAGGTTTTTAATTTCTGCGTAACCAGAGGTGAAATTAAGGCAGAAGCACGATCTCATTTTGGATTTGATGTAGATGACAAATCAGTCCCCGACCTTGGAACGGAACAACAATTATTACTAATAGGACGAAAATTAATTGAAGGGGAGGAAATTCGCATGTCGCACGGAGGTACGCGCATTTATAATCCATCAATAGCTGTGGTTAAAGTTAAGTTTGAAAAATTTGTTGAATACTTTAACAACCATAAGAATCTACTGGTAACAACTCAGAAAATGCACGATAGAGTTGTAGAACTAAGAACGGCTGCTGATCGATTAATCCTTAACATTTGGAACGAGATTGAAGCTAAATTTGACCATCTTCCTTCTGAAGAAAAAAGGGAAAACGCCTCTTCTTATGGAATTGTTTATTTTCTAAGAAAACATGAAAAGGAACAACAAACTGAAGATTAATTAAAGTTTAGCTTATTCCTACCTTATTTTATTATTTCCAATTTTATGTCAGTAATTCCTTTATTATAGAATCCCAGTTGTTTGGCAACTGTCTGGCTAACATCAATAACTCTTCCTTCAATAAAAGGCCCTCTATCATTAATTCTTACAACAACACTTTTATCATTATCCAAATTAATAAGCTTTACTTTAGTACCAAATGGTAAATTACGATGAGCTGCCGTTAATGAATCATTTGAAAAAACCTCGCCACTTGCCGTTATCCGTCCTTCAAACTTCGAAGCATAGTAAGATGCTTTACCATATTGAATTGAATCATTCTCATTGGAAGATTGCCATATAAGAAAAGTAAGTAATAAAATAACTTTCATTTCACTTCAATCTATTTAACCTTAGTGACTCCGCCTGATACCACAAATTTCATAATGTCGGCAGAATTTGCATCAATGGTCTGCACATTCTCAGTAGGCACAATATACAACTCACCAAGAACACCATAAGAACTCGGTAAATACACCCCAATCTTATCCTTCACACCTAAGTCATTTAAATCTGAAGCTGTAATAAAACCAAAACGCTGTAAGATTCCTTCTTTATCCAAAGTGACTAAAACAGGTTTTTCAAATTTACGCTCCTTACCCACAAAAGCGGAAAGTAAATCTTTCACCGAAGAATAGATTACCTTGATAAGGGGTGCGCGCTTCAGGAGGTGTTCAAAGGCATTTGAAATAGGAGTTGTGATTAAGCGCTGGCCTAAAAAACCAACCGCTGTAATGGTGATCACGATTATAATTAAACCAATACCCGGAAAACTATACCTTGCAAACGGACCTTCTTCGAAAATTTCAAGATTTAGCAATAGCCCATCCAACCAGGTAAAAGCAATAATAAATACATATAAGGTAACTGCAATAGGTGCAATATAAAGTATACCTTGAAAAAAGTAACTAATAATCTTTTTCATAGATCTTTGATTCTGAGGAACCCCATAAATAGGATTTGCAATAATACGTAAAGCAGAACGATAAGTTCAACAATCTTCGATGATTGTTATACCTTCTTCAATTCTTCTCTCAGCTTTTTGGGTAATCCTGCAACTACAAGATCATACGAATGATCAATCCATTCTTCCAATAGCTTATCTGAAACAGAACCGTCAACCATCACAGTATTCCAATGCTTCTTATTCATATGATAACCGGGTTGCACTGAAGGATGGTGCTCCCGAAGTTGAATTGCCTTTTCAGGATCACACTTTAAATTAATGCTGAAATCACCATCTAAACCGGTGAGAGAAAACATCTTTCCCGCAACTTTAAAAACCAAGGTCACCTCATCAAAAGGAAATTCTTCGGTTACCATTGGTTTTTTAATACAATATTCTCTAAACTCTTCTATATTCATAATTACAATACACTATTATCGTCTACAATATTGGATGAAATGCTTCTTCAATATGCTCAATCTTCCATCCATTCTTTTCAGGAATTAAAGTGACCACATCAAAGCGGACCTCTTCCTTAATGTCATTTTCATTTATATAGGCTTCAGTAGCTTCCACAATGAATCTTATCTTGGAAGCAGTAATCGCTTCTTTGGGACTTTCCCAGCCATCACTTGTACGCGTTTTAACCTCAATAACCACAAAATAGTCCTTATCAAATCCTACCAGATCCAGTTCTTTCTTATTATACCGCCAATTCCGATCTACTATTTTATAGCCTTTCTTTTCTAAATAATCAGCCGCTATGGCTTCTCCGGTTTTACCTAATTCATTATGATCTGCCATTGTTTAAAAATTAACAATACCATTGCAGTTGCTGGCAGAAATTTTTACCCGCTTCCCAAATACCATTGGCATATTTATATTGCCATGACCAGCAGGAAATCCAAAAATTACAGGATAATCATATTCTTCAACGGCCTCTTTTATGATTTCGTATGCATTCTGTCCATACTTTACATCATTATCCTTCATATCAGAAAACTGTCCTATCACAAGTCCACTTAATTGGCTTAAGAAACCACTCATTTTAAGGTTCTGCATCATTCTATCCAGATGATATAAATACTCTGACAGATCTTCGATGAACAATATTTTTCCATGTGGATCCGCATCTAAATGCGTAGCTCTTAAAGCATAAATCAAAGATAAATTACCTCCAATGAGCATTCCTTCGGCCTCGCCGTTTCGATTCAACTGATGAGGCTTAAATTTATATTGAGGCAACTCTCCATGCAATATTTTAAATAAACTTTGCATGTCGTCATCATCCTTAGATTTATCTGGAAAATTCTTTGGCATTGGGCCATGAATTGATGCCACACCAATTTTATTTTGAAGACAAGCATGTAATACTGTAATATCGCTAAAACCAATGATCCATTTAGGATTTTCACGATAATGGGCAAAATCTATTTTATCTATTATTCGAACAGTTCCGTATCCGCCTCTGGCACAGAAAATGGCATCAATATCCGTCCTATTCAACATTAGTTGTAAGTCGGAAGCCCGATGTTCGTCATTACCGGCATATTGATGAAAAATATTTGTTGCATTCTGACCTACGCTAACATTATAGCCCATACTATGCAGATACTTTTCAGCAAAATGAATGGTTTCCGAATCAATTCTACCTGCAGGAGAAACTATGCCAATGGTAGAATTTTTAGTGAGTGATTTAGGAAATATCATAATTCATAGTATCATGTATCAAGATCAAATGTATTCTGGCCCTATCAACAATCTAAATTGACTTGCGCCTCATACCTCCATCCTGATACTATTATTAAATACTTTGCATATCTTTGTGAAGTTAATAAAATGCCCCGAATGAAACGGGGTTTTATTTTGATTTTATATTACCCAACCATAATACAAATTCATACAGAATGAAGACGGGAAATTTTAAGCGTACTTTGGTTACAACGGCGCTACCATATGCCAACGGACCAGTTCACATTGGACATTTAGCAGGTGTATATGTGCCAGCTGATATTTATGTACGTTATTTAAGGTTAAAAAAAGAAGATGTTGTACTTATTGGTGGTTCTGACGAACACGGAGTACCTATTACTTTAAAAGCCAAAAACGAAGGCATTACACCACAGGATGTAGTTGATAAATTCCACGGAATCATAAAAAAATCTTTCGAAGATTTTGGTATTACATTTGACGTATACTCCCGCACTACTTCAAAGACGCACTACGAAACCGCAAGTGAATTTTTCAAGACCTTATACGATAAGGGTGAATTTATTGAAAAAGAGTCAGAGCAATATTACGATGAGGAAGCCAAGCAATTTTTGGCTGATCGATACATTACCGGAACATGCCCTCATTGTAAAAGTGAAGGAGCCTATGGCGATCAGTGTGAGAGTTGCGGAACATCGCTGAATGCCACTGATTTAATCAATCCGGTTTCTGTTATTTCAGGTAGTCAACCAATAATTAAGACTACAAAACACTGGTATCTTCCTCTGGATAAGCATGAGCCATTTTTGAAAGAATGGATTCTTGAAGGTCATAAGGAATGGAAACCAAATGTTTACGGACAATGTAAGTCATGGATTGATTTAGGTCTTCAACCCCGTGCGGTAAGTCGTGATTTAGATTGGGGAGTACCTGTTCCAGTTGAAGGAGCAGATGGCAAAGTTCTTTACGTATGGTTTGATGCTCCAATTGGATACATTTCGGCCACTAAAGAATTAACCCCTGAATGGGAAAAGTATTGGAAAGATCCGGAGTCACGCATGTTGCACTTTATTGGAAAGGATAATATCGTTTTCCATTGCATCGTATTTCCTTCAATGCTTAAAGCAGAAGGCAGTTATGTTTTACCTGAGAATGTACCAGCTAATGAATTCCTTAATTTAGAAGGGGACAAGATTTCAACTTCGCGAAACTGGGCAGTATGGTTACACGAATATTTGCTTGACTTTAAGGATAAACAAGATGTATTGCGTTACACGCTTACCGCTAATGCACCGGAAACAAAAGATAATGACTTTACCTGGAAAGATTTTCAGGCACGAAATAATAATGAGTTGGTTGCCATATTGGGTAACTTTGTAAATCGGGCAGTTGTATTAACTCACAAATATTACGATGGTCAGGTGCCATCTTGTGGCGAAATGAACGACTATGACAAGGAAACCTTAAATGAAATTCCTGCTATAGTTAAACGTGTTGAAGATGCATTGGATGCTTTCCGATTCCGCGAAGCCGTGCGTGAAGCCATTAACTTAGCACGACTGGGTAATAAATACCTTGCAGATTGTGAGCCTTGGAAACTGATCAAAACAGATGCTGAGCGTGTAAAAACAATAATGAATATTGCTTTACAAATTACAGCTAATCTAGCTATCCTTATTGAACCATTCTTACCATTCACGGCAAAGAAAATGCAAAACATGCTTAATCTTGATGGTTTGACATGGGATGACTGTGGAAATCTTGAATTCCTGGAAGCTGATAAAGCTATTAATAAGCCGGAATTATTATTCGAGAAAATTGAGGATGAAACTATTCAAGCTCAATTGGACCGATTGGAACAAACCAAAATTGATAATGAGGCAGCCAATAAAGTTGCTGCTCCTGCTAAAGACAATATTGAGTTTGATGATTTCACCAAGATGGATATCCGCGTTGGAACCATAATTGAAGCAGAGAAGGTGGCAAAAACCAAAAAGCTTCTTCAACTAAAAGTGGATACTGGAATAGATCAAAGAACTGTTGTTTCCGGAATTGCAGAATTTTTTAAACCTGAAGAAATTATTGGTAAACAAGTGAGCATTTTGGTTAACCTTGCTCCTAGAAAAATTCGAGGAATTGAATCTCAGGGTATGATCCTGATGGCTGAAGATGCAACAGGACAATTGGAATTTGTTTCTCCGGCGAGTGAGATAAAGCCCGGATCGGAAATTAGATAAGAGAATAATAAATATCACATAAAAAAAGGTCAGCGTTTGCTGACCTTTTTTAGTATATATTATAAACGATTATTGTTTTAACACCCACACTGTTTTAAAATCCTTTAACTTTCGATAAGTATTCAATGAATTAACGGCCTCCGGCTTATTTGTAAAAGCATCCAAAGCAATACGGTATCTTTTATTTTCACTTTCCAAAAGAAAAGCTTGTTCTTCACCCAAAGCATGAATTTGTTTTAAAAAAGATTTAGCTTGTGCTTCCTTTTTAAAACTTCCGGCTATTAAGAAAAAATGATTCTCCTCTTCTGCTAAATCTTCTTCAGCAACTATTTCAATAGCATCACTGGCTATTTCATTCACATTAACAACATAATCTTTCGACTCTGTTTTTTGTTCTACCTTAACAAAATCAAATGTTGAAGCTGTAAATTTTTCATTTGTACTTTCATCATTGACCACTGGCGAAATAGCAAACAAGCCAACCATTAATGCAACAGTGGCAGCAATATGCTTTTGTGATAAGGGACGTAGTAATCTTCTGACCTGAACACTCTCCTTTACAGGCCTTACCTGGACATCAGGGGTAAAATGGAATGAACTTAGACCGAAAGAATCCGCCATGTAGTTCTCTGACTTCAATGGCGTGAACTGAACATTTCCTATTGAATCTAATTTAAGAGAACCAACTTTTTCAATTTCGAACTCCTTTCCGTTTTCAATATCTTCAATAAGTTGATTACGGAAACGTTCTATCTCTTTCTTCCCTTCTTCATAACTAATTGAGACCTCCTTTGCATAAGTACTCACTAATAAACCATCATTATGAGAGAGACTACGATTAAAACCGATCTCTTTAGAAGGAGGAGATAATATATTTTTATCCTTATCAATTTGAGCGCTGACCGAACTCGCCACAAAGGCACCGAATTCAGGTATTATTACACATTCATGTGTATAAAGTAGATTTGAGATATGGTGTTCAACTGCTGTCATAATTGCAAATTTACAAAAAAGTCAAGTTAAATAATCAACTTTATATCAACACCTGTTGATAAACTGTTCATAACACCCTTCAGCCATTCATGCCTAATTGATATACTGACATTTACATACTAAGTTACCAAATCTAAAAGAAAAAGCAATAATTATTAAAAGTATTTATTACTTTTATACCGAATTGTAATGAAAAAAGTATTTCATAAGAAACTTCAAACTACTTTTGAGCATTACAAAATAACAAGATTTTACCAAAAAAATTGATATAACTTAAAACTAAAGCAATGCAAATTTTAGTAACTGGCGGAACAGGCTATATTGGTTCACACACAGTAGTTGAACTTCAAAACCAAGGTTATGATGTAGTAATTGTTGATAATCTTTCTAATTCCCAAATTGAGGTTTTAGATAACATTGAAAAGATTACAGGAATACGTCCAGCCTTTGAACAGTTTGATTTATCGGAAAGAGATAAGACTGATGCCTTTTTCAAGAAATACAATAACATTTCTGCTATTATCCATTTTGCTGCTTTTAAAGCTGTTGGTGAATCAGTACAAAAATCATTGGAATACTATCGCAATAACCTTGTATCTCTAATGAATTTATTGGAAGGCATGAAGAAATACAGTGTACCTCATATGGTATTTTCATCTTCTTGTACGGTTTATGGTCAACCTGATGTTCTTCCTGTTACCGAAGAAACACCTCGTAAAGAAGCTGAATCTCCATATGGTAATACAAAGGCCATTTGCGAAGATATCATGAGGGATTACTGTAAATCAAACGAAGACATTAACTGTATTGCTCTCCGTTACTTTAATCCAATAGGAGCTCATGAAACTGCTCTTATTGGAGAATTACCTGTTGGAGTACCTAACAACCTCGTTCCATTTATCACACAAACCGCAGCCGGCCTAAGAGAGGAGCTAAGCATTTTTGGTGATAATTATAATACTGAAGATGGAACAGCAGTGCGTGATTACATTAATGTGGTTGATCTTGCCAAGGCGCATGTGGTAGCTATTGATCGTATGCTTAAAGAAAAGCAAAAAGCCAATTATGAGTATTTCAACGTTGGAACAGGAGAAGGATATTCTGTAATGCAGCTGGTTAAGGCCTTTATCGAAGTTAACAAGGTGGATTTAAAATACAAAGTTGTTGGTCGTCGATCAGGTGATATTGAAAAAATATGGGCCGACACCACCTATGGCAATAAAGAACTAGGCTGGAAAGCTGAGAAAACCATAGAGGAAACACTTTCTTCGGCGTGGAAATGGGAGAAAAAAGTTAGAGGATTATAATAGTCACTTACTATAAGTAAAAAGTCGGCCAATGGTCGACTTTTTTCGTCTAATCATTTTAGTTATCATTGACATTAATTTACTAAACAATTGAATTGGTCGTATGATTAAAGTTAAATCTCATGACATTATTTTTATTGTCATAATTATCTCAATTTCGATATTAGTATTTTTTAATATTGACCAGCCGTTTTTTTGGGATAAAGATATACTGGATTCCAAACAAGCTCATTGGTTTCTTGAAAACAACTTTTCTCTAGTCCTACCGGATAGTATTGATCCTGGTCATCCCCCATTAATGGGATTTATTCTTGCTGTTCTTTGGTCCATCTTCGGCAAACATTTAATAGTAGGTCACTTGTTTATGTGGCTAGTAGGCATTGCTGTTGTGGTAGAGCTCAAAAAACTCTGTGATTATTATTTTAATCGACCATTAGCTAAGTTTATATTATTACTAATAATGGTTGAAACTGCACTATTAACACAAATAGTTGTAATTTCAAGTGATTTACTTCTGGCCTTCTTTTTTATTTTTTCCATAAATAACATTCTAAAGAATAAAAGTAAAATTCTCATTCTCTCATTGATTGGGCTATCATTAACCAATTTAAGAGGAATGACAACTGCCTTTGGATTATTTCTTTTCAATCTATATGTAAACCATCATCGCGAAGAGGCAAACAGAATTGCTTTTCACAAATTACTATATCCTTATATTCTTGCCTCTATCCCAAGTATAATATTTTTAACCACCCATTATTTTGAGAAAGGCTGGTTAGTACTCAATGAAAAAGGGCCATGGGCGGGATGTTACGAAAATGTTGGAATCTCTGGCTTCATAAAAAACATCATTGTTTACGTTTGGCGAATGTTGGATGCCGGTAGAATTGTGATCTGGGGTTTAGTAGTTTTTCTCATTTATCACTTTTGGAGAAATAAGATTAAGTTATTGACCTACACTAAACAAATTAGTGTACTACTTATTATTGTAATCGCCATTAGTTTGCCTAGTGCCCTTGGGTCAAACATGTTAATAGATAATCGATACTTTTTACCTATTTTCATTTCTCTTTCCCTTTTATTGGGGACTCTTTTAGAGCACTCAGAGCAAAAACTTATAACAAAAAAAAATCTGTTGATCATAGCAATTGCAGCCAGTCTATCTGGTAGTTTCTGGGTATACCCTGATCACATTTCAAAATGCTGGAGTGCCTCATTAAGTCATATTCCATATTATCGCCTTAAAAAGGAAATGAACGAATTCATCAATGATAATGGAATAGATAAATCCAAAATAGGAAGTTATGTCCCTAATGTAACGCAGGAAAGATATATTGAACTTAACGAAAGCTTATTCAGTTATAAACAAGTCGATTTTGAAAACAATAAATACATCTTCTATTCTAACATTTACAATATTAGCGACGAACATTTAGATGAACTTAAGAATTGGTCTGTCTTAAAACGCCTGGACTGCTGTTTCGTTAAAGTTGTTCTTTATGAAAAACGTTAAATAATACAATTATAATTTCTCACAGACCTTCTTAAATACTTTAATTAGCCCTTCTTCCGCGGTGGCAGCAATATCCAGTATTTCTTGCAAGCTAACAGGGTGTAAATTATCAGGATCGCATTCATCGGTTAAAACGGAAATAGCAGCACATGGCAGCCCAATATGATTGGCCACAATAACTTCCGGCACCGTTGACATACCTACCGCATCTGCACCTAAAGATCTTAAGTATCTGTATTCAGCGCGTGTTTCCAAATTTGGTCCGGGGACAGATACGTAAACACCTTCGTGAAGAATGACATTCTCTGCTGAGGCAACTTGCCTTAAAGTTTTATTCAACTCAAAATTATATGGTTGACTCATATCGGGAAATCGCACTCCCATTTCCTTCATATTAGCGCCGGTCAATGGATTTTCAGGAAGCTGATTAATATGGTCATCAATCAGCATTAAACTTCCCTTCTTATAGTCTAAATTAACAGCTCCTGCTGCATTAGAAATCAACAAAGTTTTTACTCCCAACAACTTCATCACTCTTATTGGCAGCGTGACCTGTTGCATTGAATAACCTTCGTAATAATGAAAACGCCCCTGCATAGCCAATACTTGTTTGCCTGCTAATTTACCATAAATGAGCTTTCCTTTATGCGACTCAACCGTGGAAACAGGAAAATAAGGAATATCGGCATAATCCACTTCTTTCTCTATTTCAATTTCATTGATCAATTTACCCAATCCAGTACCTAAAATAATTCCTATTTGCGGTTTATTAATACCTTGGTCTTTTAAATAATCACAAGTCTCGACAATATCTTTATAAATAAAAGTGCTTTTCATAACTGCTATTAAAATTTCAATATGGGATAAAGTTGAGCATTTAATAATTCTTCTTCAAATTTGATTTCCAAATTATATGAATCCAAATGGCTTTTTAATGCAATACGCCATGCCTTTTCTCCATCTCTGCATTCAGTGAATGCATCAAATGCCTTGTATCCAATTTCAATGGTATCTTCACCAAACCATCTAAATAAGCGATGATACGAATCTGGTTTTATAAGAGTAATCTTAATTTCATCGTAGCACTTATCCATTACCTCAATCAGCTTAATATCAGGGATTGGCGTTTCATTTTTAAAATGCTTTTGAAATTGACTTCCATTTCGTTCCTCAATAAAATCAAGAACTTCTTCCCAATTAACTTCTATTTCTACATTTCCGTTGTCTTGATTTTCTCCAATAAAAAAACGATTTCGGATTTCACTAAAACTTACTTCTTTTTGTTCTCTCATTAAAGTAAGAATCAATGGCCCAATAAACACTTTGAAATCCATCCAGGAAATACCGCTTTCTGTGTTTGAAAATGAATAATTATTTCCTGCCAGACTTTTCTTTACAAAAGAGATGTGTTGGTCTTGCATTATTCGTTTTTCTCTTTGACACAGATAAGGAAAGAATGTTTTAAATTGCTTCAACAAGCTTCTCCTTTGCATGTCCTTCGTTCTCCCTGGAATCTTCTTATCCGTAGTTCGAAAAAGCACAAATGCGTAGGCATTATCAGGTAAATACATTTCCAATATTGATCTATTCATAAAACAAAGTTCAAAACTAATCGTAGTTATGAAATATTCAGTATTTTTCGGACATAATACCTAACACATAACTTATGAAGAATTTTATTAGCCCCCTAATCTTATTATTCATCCTCAGTATAACATTAATATCCTGTGAAGATGATAATAAGATACCACAAGAAGTATTAGAGATCAACAAATTTGTGGATGATTATATGGATTTTGCGTATTACTGGAACACAGAAATGCCAAATATCGATTACAACAAAGAACCAGACTCCAAAACCTATTTTGACAAGCTTCTTTTTAAAGACATTGATCAGTGGTCGTTTATTACGGATAACTTAGATGAATTACTGGCCTATTTTTCAGGTGTCCGAAAAAGCATGGGACATTCCTTACGTCTGTTTAAAATATCTGATAGTTCAGATGACATCATCGCATTTATTGAATATATCGAACCAAACTCCCCCGCTGATTTAGCAGGACTGGGACGAGGAGATATGATTTATATGGTAGATGACCAAGTCCTGACTATAAATAACTATTCAAGTTTATTAAATAAAGAAAGCTACAAACTAAGCTTAGGTAGTTTTAATTCTGACTTTAGCATCAATCCTATAACGCCTTCGGTAAACCTTAGCTCTGTTGAACTCAATACAAATCCTATTCATATCTCAAAAGTAATTGAGCATGGAGGTAAAAAGGTTGGGTATCTAATGTATAAATCCTTTATTGATGATTATAACGATCAGCTTGAAGACGTGTTTGCTGATTTTAAAAGCCAGGGAATAGATGATCTAGTTCTGGATTTACGCTATAACGGCGGAGGATCAGTAAATACAGCTATTCTACTAAGTAGCATGATAGCGCCAGCTGATAAAAAAGACGAAGTATTTTTAAGAACAGCTTACAACGAAAACCTTGACAAATATTTCAAAGAAGAGAATCCAAACGATTCTGAATTATTTATTGATCGAATTCAGGAGAACGTTAATAATGTCAACCTTGATCGCCTGGTGGTATTAACAACCTACAAAACTGCATCGGCAAGTGAAATGGTAATGTATGGATTATCGCCACATATGGAAGTTCATCATATTGGTGAGCAAACTCATGGCAAGTACTACGGATCAATCACCATTTCAGATCCTGACGAAAAACATTCGTGGGCAATTCAACCTATTGTCATGCGAGCTGAAAATATTGATAATTCAATTGATTATTCCATAGGACTAATTCCTGATGAAGATCGAACCGATTTTCTCAATGCAAGCACCTTCTATCCATTAGGTGACAGCAGGGAAGATTTTCTGGCGCAAGCCTTGGAATACTTAACCGGAATTGTGCCAAATGGGGTGAATTTGAAATCAACATCATCGCCATTTATTCCAATAAACCAAGAATATAAATTTGCACATCCCTTGGAATACGATATGCATTTCAGAAGTTTGAAGTAAAACACAAAAGGCAGCTATTAGCTGCCTTTTTTTAACTCTTTTCTTTTATTTTTCTGAACAATTTAGAGGCAAATATAAAATCTTCCAGTTGTTCGTTTTCGGCATGGATAATTTCATCCTTACTACCTTCCCAATGCTTTTCTCCCTGGTAGATAAAAATTATTTTTTCACCAATACCCAAAACAGAATTCATGTCATGCGTATTTACAATGGTGGTCATTCCAAATTCATGCGTAATTTCATGAATTAATTCATCGATAACAATTGCAGTTCTAGGATCAAGACCTGAGTTTGGCTCATCACAAAACAAATATTTTGGATTAAGTGCAATGGCGCGGGCTATTGCCACGCGTTTCTGCATTCCACCGCTAACTTCTGAAGGTAACTTCTTATTTGCATTCTCTAACTTCACCCTATCCAAACAGAAATTAGTTCGTTCTCTTTTTTCCTCTTCAGTCATCTTTGTGAACATATCAAGAGGGAAGCGTACATTTTCTTCAACTGTCATTGAGTCAAATAATGCCGATCCTTGAAAAAGCATACCAATTTCTTGTCGTAAAGCCTTCCTCTTTTTATGATCCAAAGCCGGAAAACTCCTTCCATCATATAATATATCACCGCTGGTTAAATCATGTAATCCTACCAGTGATTTCAATAATACAGTTTTACCAGAACCACTCTGTCCAATAATTAAGTTAGTCTTTCCTTTTTCAAAAACAGCCGAGATTCCTTTTAAAACTTCCTTTCCTTCAAAAGATTTAAACACATTTACCGCCTCAATCATTTTAATAACAGTTGGGTTAATAACAAATTGAAAAGTAATATCTGAACACTACTGGTAACCACAGCTGTAGTACTAGCCTTACCAACCTCAAGAGCTCCTCCCTGAGCATAAAAACCCCAATACGCCGAAACGGTAGAAATGATGAATGCGAAAACAACTGATTTTATTATTGAATAGGCAATATAAAATGGAATAAAAGCAAACTGTATTCCATAAATATAATCCGCAGCAGGCACTTCTCCGGTTAAAGCACCAGCCAGGAAACCACCCGTAATTCCAACACCCATACTTATGATGACCAAAAATGGGATTATAAAAACAAAAGCTAGCATTTTAGGCAATACTAAAAATGCAGCAGAATTAATTCCCATAATTTCAAGGGCATCAATCTGCTCAGTTACCCTCATTGTTCCAATTTCAGAAGCAATATTTGAACCAACCTTCCCTGCCAGAATCAATCCTACTATTGTAGACGAGAACTCCAACAGCATAGAATCTCGGGCGGCAAGTCCAATGGTATATTTGGGAATAAAAGCCATATCAATGTTATAAGCCGTTTGCAAAGTAATTACAGCTCCCATAAAAATTGAAATGATAAAAACGATTCCAAGAGAATCAATTCCTAACTTATCAATTTCTTTTATAACCTGCTTTACTAAAACAGTATGCTTTTCAGGTCGTCCAAATACTTTTTTTACAAATAATGAATAACGCCCTATATGATAAAATAACTTCATTTGCGAATCAAAAAATTGTATCTAATTTTACAGATAAAAGTAACAATATTCCTTAATTAATGGGAAGTATTCCGTAAATTACAATAAATACACGGGTACGCTTTCAAATGTACCTATTCATGATTCTATGGAAACAACTGTTGTAATCAAGAAAGACCAACTAATCAAATGAAAAATAATACTTTTTGCATAATTATGGCAGGAGGCTTGGGAAGTCGATTCTGGCCTTTGAGCACTTCACAAACACCAAAGCAATTCCTGGATATATTTGGAACCGGTAAATCTCTACTTCAACAAACCTTTGAACGCTTTGAACCCATATGTCCTATTGACAACTTTATCATTGTCACCACGGTTGCTTATAAGGACATGGTGATTGAACAAATACCTCAAATATCACCTGATCAGGTCTTAGCTGAACCATTACGTCGTAATACAGCTCCTTGCATTGCCTTTGCCAACACGCATATTAAACTAATAAATCCGGATGCCAATATTATTGTCACTCCTGCTGATCACTTGATTCTTAATGAGCAAGAATTCCGAAATAATATTGAAAAAGGTTTAGATTTTATCTCAACTAAAGATGCATTGCTAACACTTGGCATTAAACCAAGTCGCCCTGAGACCGGTTATGGCTATATACAAATAGGAAAAGAAATTAGTGACAAAAAACGCTTTAGAAAGGTAAAAACCTTTACAGAAAAGCCAAATTTAGAGATGGCTAAGATTTTATTCGAAAGTGGTGAGTTCTTTTGGAATTCGGGCATCTTCCTATGGTCATTAAAAAGTATTGAAAAAGCCTTTAAAACTAATTTGAAAGAGATTGCAACCCCTTTTGAAGAATATTCGTCCCATGTTGGAACAATACATGAAAAAAAGGCCTTAAAAGAAGCTTATATCGAATGTAAAAACATTTCAATTGATTACGGTTTGATGGAAAAAGCCAATAACGTCTACGTTAAAATGGTAAATTTCGGTTGGTCCGATCTCGGAACCTGGTCTTCTCTGCATGAACATGCTGATACCAACGAACAAAACAACGCCGTAATTAAAGGGGATGTGTTAACTTATGAAACTAACAATTGCGTTATTCATTTGCCTAGTGATAAGAAAGGCATCATCCAAGGATTGGATAATTATATAGTTGTTGAATCGGAGAAAGCCCTATTGATTTGCCCAAGAAATAATGAACAACAGATAAGGCAATTTACCACAGATCTAAAATCAGAATTTGGATCAGACTAAAAAAAGAAAAGGGGCTTAAAAGCCCCTTTATATATTTGATATCTTTCCTCTCTTAGAATTCCCACATATCATGCTCCATATTAAACATGGAGTTTTTGATTCTTTCCGATTCCATCATGGCTTCCATACCAGCGGTATAATCCTCAATTCGTCGGTTATTATAAACGTTTGATTCACGATAGATGTAACTACCAAAGTAACGCTTTATAAAAATATCATCGAAAGTTCTTCTTTGAGCATCGTTACGTGGATTAAAAACTTCATGACGGGCCAGTAAGCCTCGTGCTTCAGGGAAATAAATCCAGAAAGCCTGTGATTGTACAACCTGTCCCTCCTGACCATCATCACCCTCTTTTACAAACTCGCGAATTGGACACATTCCAACGATACGAACATCCATTCTTGAATAGTTACGATCGAAGAACCAAATCTCTTTTAACATGATCTGTTTTACTTCAGTAGAGCGAACCTCACCTTCAACAATCTTCTTTTCGTATAAGCCTGTGTCCGGATTCCTAATCTCTGTTGTATCCGAAGTAGCTCCCATTTCTCTTAGAACCTGATCAAGAGTCATTGGTACTTGAAACTCATCATCCGTTTTGGTTGAATAAGCAGTCAAACCTTCATATTGAATCCCATATACCAATAAATCAACCAAACTCATACGATCATCCATCTGTGTAGTTGGATAGTACATTGGTAAATTTATTTTTTCACGTAAATCAATTACTCTCCAAATTTTCTTAGCCCACAATACGTCCGATTCACGGATGTGTGCATAAGGTATTGGTTTACGATTTGGAACATGGTCTTTTGTGTACAATTCTGTATTCACCTGTTGTGCAACCGCTATATCAGCAGCTCCCATACCAACAAGAACCAAGAGGATTAAGATGAATCGTTTCATATCTGAAAAAATTAATTTCTAGTCAATAGTAAATGTTATAGACCCTAGTTTTCTTGTTCGTCCGTCAGGGCCAACGGCTCTAATATCTTCAATGAGAACACGGTTACCACGTGCAACTCCTTTTATCAATGTTTCCTGAGCTTCAGTAAACTTATTACTCTTAGATGGTTCACTTACAAAGAAACCTTTTCTATTGGTAGCTACCGAAAACTGCGTTACTTTAAATTTTAAATCAAAGTCAAAATCTTCACCCATTTCAGCAATGACATAACCAGCAGCCACCAGAAGGTTTTTACGTATTTTACCTTCATTTTTACCGGCTATCATGGCCACAGGATTTGGCACTCGCTTAATACGAAATTCCTGACTTCCTAAACGACGATTCTTACCATTAATTTCAGCAGAGACCGTAATGATAGATTTTCCGCCTGCTTGTCCCGATCGAGGTTTTACAATGTATTCACTACCTTTTTTGCGGAAAGTAGCATTTGTCATATTCACTTTGAGTTGACTACCTGCAACACCCGGCACTGAAATCTCCACAGGATTATCCAAGGCCTCGTAGAACACATTCATTTTAGTTGGTGATATTACCACATTTGGTTGAATCACTTCATACTCATGTCTAATATTACGAGTTTGTCTCGCTCCATTAGGATCTTTAAATACAATCTGACCATTCCAGGTCTTTTTACCTAGCGAAGTAGCCGGAATTCGTAATTCCCCTCTACCGTTTTCAAGTACATTAATTGTATGACCAGGTACATTATACTCCGGATACTGCAAGGTATCCGTAGCAGCTAATAATATTTGAGCATAATACTCACCACCTTTAAATACATAATTCGAACGTGGTATTACAATCTCTTCAACTTTATTAAATTTATAAGAGCCTTCATCAACCTTACTCAACAAATAACTAATTACATCAGCCTGACCTGTTCGGACATTACTTTGTATACTACTCAGTAATGCAAATGAAGCTGATAAAGGTAAATGCTCAAACTTTTGACTTTCCCATGATACAGGTACCTGACCCTTTCGAGAAGGTGCTGCCGCTTCAGTTGATAAACTTTCTGTAATCGAATTTATCATTACAGTATCTTTGGGATCCAAATGTGAAATCAGCAATTCCTTATAATCTTTCAATGCAGCTTTAAGCTCTTCGCTTCGTTTCCCTGCTTGCTCAGTTATCATTACTTGAGCAGCTATATCTTGGTTATCAGCTCCTTTAAAGTTAGTTGTCGTCGCTTCAGGACTACTGTCAGCTATGCGCATCATTCGATGCTTTAAGCTGTCAATCGCATTATACAATGAATCAGCTTGAGCTACAATACTTTTGGCCTTATCGTGACTTTCCTTTACTTTTTTAGGATTGGTTAACTCCGCTGCCGCAAAATTAGCCAACAATTGATCATTTTTATTATCAACCGTCTTAGTAGACTCTTGAATACTTTTATCCACCAACTGAAAAGCTTGAAGTAACTCTCCTGATACGTTCAATGCTAACATTGCCGTAAGGAAGAGATACATCATTCCAATCATTTTCTGCCTGGGGGTTTCGGGACAGTTTCCGCCACTCATAGTCTTATGTGTTTTAAATTAGCAGTTAATACTGTTCCTATTATTTATTCCCCATATTCATGGCACTTAACATATTGCCATAAATGGTGTTTAATTCTGATACTGTTTGACTCAATTGAGCTACTTGTTCTTTATAAACCACAGCATCTGCTGCACTTTGTTCAAACTGAGCTTTAATATCTGTCATTCCCTTAGTTAATGACTGAGAAGCCTCTGCTTGAGTATTAAGCCCTTGCAACTGTAACTCGTATGCTGAATTTATAGCAGACAAATTCTTGGTTACATCACCTAATTTCTGACTATATTCTTGATTATTCGAGTTTAACTGATCAAAGTGCTGCTTGATATTAACACCAGATTCAGATATCGTTTGAGCACTTGCCTCATAAGATTGAGACAATTTACCAACAGACTCTTCAAGAGCTGAAGCCGTTTTAGTTTGAACTGATGCTAATTCTCCAACAGCATTACCAGCCTGCTTCATATTTTGAAGATAGGATTCAGTAGCTAAGCTAGCATTACTTAAATCCGCAAGTTGAGTAGAGGTCATCGATAACTTCTTAATACCCTCTGATAGTTTTTCAACCACCGCTGGCTCAAGATTTCCACTTTCAACCAAGGCAGCCAAATCACTTCCGCCACCTCCGCCTTGCACACCACGTGCACTTGTAGGTTCCAAACCAACTAATTCGGGATATACTAAACTCCAATCAGGCATTTCGTGAGGCGGCTCAAAGGCAGACAATGCAAAAATAACCGCTTCTGTTCCTAAACCAGCAATTAACATCGCTGTTGCACCTGGTAAATGCAATATCTTCCATAATGCTCCAAGAATCACCACTGCTGCACCAAGCCCATATACTTTACCCATCACTTTTTTATAGCCCGGGCTCTCAACAAATTCCGTAAAACTCATAATGACCTATTTTTCAATTTACCGTCCAAAGTAAGGTGAAATATTACTCACCAATATAATCACGTACACATCTAAAACCTATATAGGATTTTGAAGAATCCTGGTATTCATAGGTACGGGTACCGTTCTGTAAGAAATAACCTATATCTTTCCATGAACCACCACGGATTACCTTACGTTTCATTACATGAGGATCGTCTGGAAGAGCATTATATTTATAGGTTGGGTTGAAATCATGCGTAAATGTATACGCTGATTCATCAAAGGCACTTGAGGTCCACTCACCTACATTACCTGCCATATCGAATAATCCATAATCATTTGGCGAATACGTTCCAACAGATACACTAGTCATACCACCATCATCACCATATCGGCCACGTAAAGGCTTAAAGTTGGCTAAGAAACATCCTTTATCATTACGAGTGTACATTCCACCCCAAGGATAAATCGCATGCTCTAATCCTCCACGAGCAGCATATTCCCACTCGGCCTCAGTTGGAAGACGGTAATTCATTACCGTAGGTTCACCTTTCAACATTAGGTAGTTATTTAATAACTGCGTTCTCCAAATTGCAAAGGCTGTAGCTTGTTTCCAGTTTACTCCTACAACAGGATATTCATCGAAACCTGGATGCCAAAAATACTTTTCTGTCCATGGCTCATTAAATGAATAGGTGAAATCTGCAATCCAACACAAAGTATCAGGATAAACATTAACCGCATCTTTCATGATAAAAGCTGAACGATCAGTGATTTCGCGTTCTTTACCGAACTGGTCATAAACTACTCCTTCGTACTCTTTGGTTTCAAAGTTGTAACGATTGCTTTTTTTAGCAGCCTGCAACAGATCAACCCATTCGTACTCGTAAGTTAATTTACGCGTATCAATTTCTTTACGACGGAAAAAACGCTCGTTTTCCGGTAAATACATTTCGTCTAAAATTTCAGCGTATTCCTCATTTGTCCACTCAATTGGTTCATCCCAATTAACAAACGGAGGATCAATTTCATTGCCCAAATAGTCTTCCGAAATTAAGAACTCTTCGAACTGCTCACCTAATAAGTGACGTGCAATCGAATCCTTAACCCAGTATACAAACTGGCGGTATTCACTATTGGTAATTTCAGTTTCGTCCATCCAAAACGAACGAATAGAAACTGTCTTTGATTGAGATGTCATAGACCAGGCAACATCCTGATCATTAGGACCCATATTAAAACTCCCTTGTGGAATAAATAACATTCCAAAAGGATCTGGTTCATAAAATGAACCACCACGGGAAACCCCTACTAACTCACCGGAACCGGTTTGTCCACATCCTGAAAGGATGGTTATTACTATGACACTTAGGGCAAGTACTTTCTTCATAATAGCCTTATATATCTGAATTACTTCTTTTATTCTATAAATATCTTACACTCTTGTAATGCTTCTTTCTTTTTTCCAAGTTCAAATCAAAACTATATCCTAACATCAACTCATGAGAACCATTTTTGGCTCCACTCAACTGGGATATGCTGATATCGTAACTGTAGCCTATTCTTAATCCATTATTGAGTTCAACTCCTCCCAATAATACGATGGCATCCTGAAAACGATACGTTAATCCACCCCAATATTTATCTTTTAATATTCCGTTAACATTTAAATCAACCTGATAACTGGACATATTCGATTTTATAAATATCGAAGGAACTAATACGATTGGTCTATTTTTCATCTGATACTTATACCCACCTGTGATAAAAATGGTTTGATCAAGGTATGATGTATATGTATCGGTGAACTTTGGTTGTGGTTTATTTAAGTGAGCCACTGATAAACCAAGGTAATACATTTTATGTTCCAAATAGGCTCCAATGCCCATATCAAATGCAGTTCCCTGATCGTCAGTAAAAGTTTCTTCACTATGGTAATCTCCATTTCCGAAATCATCTCCTATACCCGTAGGTAATGTTGAAAGATTACTTCCCTTTATGGATTGATTAACCATTCCTAAAGATAAACCAACACCAAGCTTTCCAAAATCGGTTTGCCAACGCTTTGAATACGCCAACGACATATACAAGTTTGTCCACTCACCAATTTCATCGTTCATAATAGATAGACCTAATCCGCTATCCCATCCCAATAAGTTTAAATTTGCATCTGCTCCAAAAACCGTTGTTTTAGGCGCCATCCCGTCAAATCCTCCCATCCATTGCTGTCTGTTTCCTAGGCCCACATTAATCATTCCTGTGTGCCCGGCATATCCAGGGTTTACAACCAGTTGATTAAACATGTTCTGGCTGAACTGAGGATATTGTTGCCCTGCTGCATTTGTAGCAACGCAAAATAACAGAAAAAATAATATTCTCCTAGCTATGCCTTGAAAAAGCTGGCGATTAATAATTCGACCTAAGCCGAAGTGTTTTATTATCTCTTTTTTATAGAGCAAATCAACGTTATTAAATCCAGCTAACAAAATGCTGGGGATATATACTCTCATTTTATCTCAAAGGTTTCATTTTTGATATGATATATTCATAAACGAACATTTACCTTTGATTTATAATTCATTTTTCTTGATGAACCGAAACCATCGTTCCGGGATGTCATTTTTTGATGCTTCCTCGAAATCAAGACGACTACAAGCAACAATTCCTTTCTGATCATCTTCACCTGGTACTTCTACCCACCAGCGATCATTTATTGGATTATTAAAAAATTTAATATCAATTTCATAATCATCCAGATGAACAATATATTGACGATAACTATCCAATTCTTTAACAGGAAAGTCATTGTATCGTAATGCAAATCCTTCTAAGGCATGCCATATTGACTGAGCACCAAGTCCTACTCCTTGGGTATGGATATCTTTTTCAACATCCATATTAAAAAAACCAAGGCACTTCAGTTTGTCACTAAGTCCGGCATACCATGCCATCTGACAAAATTCATCGCCGGTAAATCCATTGGGCATCGTTCCATTATGAGCAGGCTGATCAGTTTGTTTTATACTTGTGAAATCAAAACTAATTACATCAGCATCTCTTAACCAAGGCTCCGCTGCTTTCATGCCTTTCTGCCTAATTTGGCCCAATCTCAATATATCGTATGAATTATCTTTTAACTGCTCTTCCTGATATTGACTATACAGGTATTTTTGAACACCAACTAATGACAAATCATATGGCTTTCGTTTCTCGTCAGAACAAAGCAAACCTAAAAAGCTGTCGGATGAATAATCTTTCTCAGGATGAACCCAATCAATTTTAGCATCTACAACTGATAAACGAAACGCATTATTTTGTTGTTTTATTGCCCCAGACATAGGAATTGTGTAATCCTGACTTCCTCCTATTAGAATTGGAAAAATATTATGCATGACTAACTCTGAGACCACATCTTCAATTGCACAATATCGATCATCAACTGTTTTGCCCAGTACATTTCCTAAATCTAATATATTTAAGGTTTTGCTAAGTGTTCGCAATCCATAGAGCAATGGTCGAACAGCATCGGGAAAACCGGAAACACCTTTGAGAACTGAATGCCTGGCATCTGCAATACCCAGGATGGCAATATCAAAATCACTTAAATCAACGCGATCAAGATCATGAAGAGAAGAAACTTGCGAAAAAAGCAAATCATCAATTTCACCTTCAAAAGCTGGAACTATTTTAAAAACACTTTTATCAAAATAATGCTTCCAATCTTCTACCACTTAATTAATTCTTTTTTTGGGTTTTTTTGGTCGTTGCTTTCTTTTTCGCTGTCGTCTTTTTGGCTGTTGATTTCTTGGCCGGTGTTTTTTTAGCCGCAGCTTTCTTTGCCGGAGCTTTACCTTTCTTTTTATCTTCCGCTTCAATTAAAACCTTACAATCGTCGTATGAAAGGTCTTCAGCAACTTTATCTTTTGGAATTTTATAATTCTTTTTTTGATACTTTATAAAAGGCCCCCATCTGCCATTTAGGATTTGAAGATCAGCTTCTTCTTCGAAAGCCCTAATCAGCTTTTTACGGTCTTCTTCACGTTTATCTTCTATTCTTATGATGGAAGTTTCCAAATCTATTTCAAATGGATCATCTTCGCCTTTTTTCAAAGATACAAATTTTCCGTCATGACGAATATATGGTCCGAATCGTCCAATGCCTATTACCACCACTTTGTTTTCATATTCTCCAAGTGTTCGCGGCAATTTAAACAGATCCAATGCCTCTTCAATGGTAATGGTTTCGATGTGTTGACCCTTTCGTAAAGAAGCAAACCTTGGCTTTTCAGCCTCTTCATCTTCAGAGCTAACTCCAATTTGAGCCAAAGGACCGAATCGTCCGATACGCACGGAAATTTGCTTGCCTGTGGCAGGATCATTTCCCAAGATACGTTCACCCGTACTTTTCTCAGATGTCTCAATGGTTTCTTCAACTTTCTTATGGAAAGGCTTGTAAAACTCATCTATCGACTTATCCCATTCAATCTTACCTAAGGCAATCTCATCAAATTCTTTTTCAACTTTTGCCGTAAAATCAAATGAAACAATATTCTCAAAATATTTAACCAGAAAATCATTCACAACCATTCCAATATCTGTAGGGAATAGTTTTGAACGCTCAGCACCTGAAATTTCTTTTTTATCACTAACAACAACGTTACTTCCCTTTTTAAGAAGAACGTGTTTGTATTCTCTCTCTACACCATCCCTATCCTCTTTTTCGACATAGCCTCGATTTTGGATGGTAGAAATAGTTGGAGCATATGTTGATGGTCGGCCGATACCCAGTTCTTCAAGTTTGCGAACCAGACTAGCCTCTGTAAAACGAGGCGGTTTTAAGCTCCATCTCTGACGTGCTTCAACATTAAGCATATCCAACACATCCCCTTCGTTCATAGGCGGAAGTAGAACACCCTGGTCGTCCTCATTCTCATTTTCAGAATCAGTTGACTCAATATACACTTTCAGGAAACCATCAAATTTTATAATCTCTCCGGTAGCAAGAAATTTCTCTCCTGTCGATCCGGCATCAATATGAATTACTGTTTTCTCCAACTGAGCATCACTCATTTGAGAAGCAATGGTTCTTTTCCAGATTAATTCATAAAGCTTTTTTTCCTGATTAGATCCACTTACAGTTTCTTTATCAAGGTATGTTGGTCGTATAGCCTCATGAGCCTCTTGCGCTCCTTTGGCCTTGGTTTTATACTTTCGTATTTTAACATATGCTTCTCCTCCCAACTTCTCAGTTATCATGGTCGAAGCCATATTTAAAGCCAGGTCGGATAGATTCACGGAATCGGTACGCATGTATGTAATCTTTCCCGCTTCATATAACTTTTGCGCTACCGACATGGTTTGCGAAACTGAGTAGCCCAATTTTCTAGAAGCTTCCTGCTGTAATGTAGATGTCGTAAAAGGTGCTGCCGGCGATTTTTTAACTGGTTTTTTCTCAACCTTAGCCACTTTAAAATTAGCATCCGCACATTTTTCAACAAAAGCTGTAGTTTCTTCCAGCGTATTGAATCGCTTATTCAGTTCTGACTTAAGTTCAGTTACTTTTCCATTCGCATCTTTAACTTCAAACAAAGCAGTAACACGGTATGACGATGTAGGTTTGAAAGCAAATATTTCACGTTCTCTGTCTACCAATAATCGAACCGAAACAGATTGAACACGTCCGGCCGATAAGGAAGGTTTTACTTTTCTCCATAACACTGGAGATAGTTCGAAACCAACTAATCGATCTAAAATACGACGAGCTTGCTGAGCATTGACTAAATTAAAATCTATCGCTCTGGGATTTTTTACCGCATGTTGAATTGCTTCTTTCGTAATTTCATGAAAAACAATTCGCCTCGTATTTTCTGGTTTTAATCCAAGCACTTCATATAAATGCCAGGCAATTGCTTCTCCCTCGCGGTCCTCATCGGAAGCGAGCCATACAACTTGTGATTTCTTTGCTAATCCCTTTAATTCCTTAACTACTTCTTTTTTGTCACTCGATACGATATAATCAGGCTGATAACCGTTATTAAGGTCAACTCCAAAGTCGCTCTTTGACAAATCTCTAATATGACCATAGCTGGACTTCACCACAAAATCATCGCCTAAAAACTTTTCAATAGTTTTGGCTTTGGCCGGTGACTCCACTATAACCAAATTCCCTTCTTTAACCGTCGTTTTTTTACCCATCTCTTTTTGTTCTTACAAAAACCACTCTTCGTATTAAGCGCCTAAATTAGCAAATCTCGGTGCAATGTTAAAAAATGAAAATGCTTTACGCAAACATAATTAACTCTGCTGTACATTAAAATTTACTATTTTTGCATCAAATCTTCATTTTAACACATGGATTCAACTACATTTAAATATAAGAAATTCTTGATTTGGTTCTGGTCCTTCTTCATTGGGGGAACGGCGCTGGTAGTGCTACTCTTCTTGATGATATCGGCGGGAATACTTGGCTTTATGCCTTCCTTTGAAGAACTGGAAAACCCCAAGACAAACTTAGCTACTGAAATTATTTCAAGCGATCAGGAATTATTGGGAAACTTTTATAGAGAAAACAGAAGTTTCGTTACTTACGAGCAACTTTCGCCCAATCTTGTTAATGCATTAATAGCTACTGAAGATGTTCGTTTTCATGATCATTCAGGTATAGATCCAAGAGGATTGGCGCGCGTAGCCTTTCGCACGGTGATTATGCAAGACCAAAGTTCGGGTGGTGGAAGTACCATAACCCAACAGTTAGCCAAACTTCTTTTTCATGATCCAGCGGCAAATATTTTTGATCGTGTAATGCAAAAGCTCAAAGAATGGGTTATTGCCATAAAACTCGAGCGCAGCTATACCAAGAATGAGATCTTGACCATGTATTTAAATAAAGCCGAATTTATTTATGATGCGTATGGAATAAAATCTGCGGCTAAAACTTTTTTTAATACCTCAACAGATTCCATTAAGGTGGAAGAAGCGGCCGTAATTGTTGGCATGCTGAAGAATCCGGCCTTATTCAATCCGGTACGCCGACCTGAATTAACTCAGCAAAGACGAAACGTTGTTCTGAGTCAGATGCGTAAGGCTAAGTTTATTACAGAGGAGTTTTATGATTCTCTGTCAGCAATGCCAATGGAGCTTCAATTTAAACGAGCTGATCATAAAGAAGGACCTGCACCCTATTTCCGCGAATTCCTACGTTTAACTTTATCCGCTAAGGAACCAATTCGTGAAAACTATGCTTCCTGGCAAACTCAGAAATTTAAGGAAGATAGCGTTGAATGGTTGAATAATCCTTTATTTGGTTGGATCAATAAGAATCTTCGCCCTGATGGTACTAAATACGATATCTATAAAGACGGATTAAAATTTTATACCACCATAGATTCACGCATGCAAAGCTATGCTGAAAATGCGGTTAAAACCCATTTGAGCGAGAATTTGCAACCTAAGTTCTTTAGAGAGAAAAAAGGCCGTACGCGCGCACCTTTCACTAATAAAATCACTAAAGATCAATACGAAGGCATTATTAATCGTGCCATGCGAAATACGGATAGGTATCGTGACCTAAGACGAAGAGGTGCTGATGCCGATAGTATCAAGCGCGTTTTTAATACCGAGTATGACATGACTGTATTTACCTGGGAGGGCGAAAGAGATACAAGCATGACTCCAATGGATTCAATCATACATTACAAAGCCTTTTTACGGGCGGGTATGTTATCCATCGACCCTCAGTCAGGACATGTTAAAGCCTATGTTGGCGGACCAAATTTCAAACACTTTATGTACGATATGGCAGGTGTAGGGAAACGTCAGGTAGGTTCAACCATTAAACCTTTTGTGTATACGCTAGCCATGCAGGAAGGGCATACACCATGTGATTTAGTTCCAAATATTTCACAGACTTTTTACCTGCCAACCGGTAAAACCTGGACACCACGAAACAGCGGAAACAAACGTCAAGGTGAGATGGTATCCTTAAAATGGGGATTAGCTAATTCAAATAACAACATCACTGCATGGGTTATGAAGCAATATAACCCGGAAGCCGTAGCCTCCACCATCCATGAATTGGGTATTAAGAGTCCTATGGATGCAGTTCCGGCACTTTGCCTTGGCACGCCTGACTTTGGACTTATGGAAATGACTGGAGCCTACTGTACCTTCGCAAATAAAGGAGTGCACACCGAACCCCTTTTAGTGACGCGTATTGAAGACCGATTTGGAAATGTGATTAGTGATTTTCATCCGAACAAGCGTGAAGCGGTCAGTGAAGCTACTGCCTTTTTAATGCTTAATTTATTACAAGGGGTTATTAATCAAGGTACAGGTGTAAGATTGAGGTTTACTTATCAAATGCTTAATCAAATTGGAGGTAAAACCGGAACAACTCAAAATCATTCTGATGGTTGGTTTATGGGAGTAACTCCAAACCTGGTAACGGGCGTATGGGTTGGCGGAGAAGACCGAGATATTCACTTTGACAACATTACATTAGGCCAGGGGGCTAATATGGCATTACCTGTTTTTGCTCTGTTTATGCAAGATGTTTATGCTGATGAAGAACTGAACGTCACTATTGAGGATGAATTTGAAGCACCTTTGAATTTCAACATAGATCTGCTATGTAACGATGAACACATCTCAGCAGATAAGAACACAGGAAATGAGGAGGAAGAAATAGAACAAATTTCCAGCGAAGAAGAATTTTTCTAGACTTAAATAACAAACAATATTAATGCCGAAGATCTTCTTCGGCATTTTTTATGCTCTTAAGCAAATAAAAATTTAAATGCTTCTTCTATTTTATTGGCTTTGACTACCTGAATATCAAACTTTGTAAGATCAATGCCTTTAACAAAAGCGGGTACAATTATAGTTTTAAATCCAAGCTTAGCAGCCTCACTTACTCTTTGATCTAATCTCGTTACAGGACGAATTTCACCTGACAGTCCAACTTCCCCAGTCATGCACACTTCCGGAGAAATAGCCATATCCATATTTGATGACAATACAGCCGTGATTACCGCTAAATCAATCGCTGGATCATTGACCTTTAAACCACCGGCTATGTTCAAAAACACATCCTTCGCTGCTAATTTAAACCCTGCACGCTTCTCCAAAACTGCCAGAAGCATATTCAAACGACGTAAATCAAATCCAGTAACTGAGCGCTGCGGATTGCCATATGCGGCAGTACTTGCAAGCGCTTGAACCTCTATTAAAAACGGACGCACTCCTTCCAATGCTGCCGAAATAGCTACTCCACTCATTTGTTTATGCTGAGTTGCCAACAGCAATTCTGAAGGATTACTTACCTCCCGAAGGCCGCTTCCCAACATTTCAAAAATACCGATCTCGTTAGTTGAACCAAACCTGTTTTTGATCGAACGTAAAATTCGATACATATGATGACGATCCCCTTCAAACTGAAGCACAACATCCACCATATGTTCCAATACCTTTGGCCCGGCTAAACTACCTTCTTTATTTATATGACCTATTAGAAATACAGGTAGGTTCTTTTCTTTACAAACCCGAAGTATAGTAGCTGTACATTCTCTTATTTGCGATACACTTCCAGGTGCAGATTCTATCCTTTCGGTTTCCAGAGTCTGAACACTATCGATGACTAATACGTCTGGCTGTGTGTTTTCAATATGATTTAATATATGCTCTACCAGTACTTCGCTAACAACATGACAATTTTCTGCTGAAGATGTTGATATGCGATCAGCCCTTAATTTTATTTGCTGAGGACTTTCTTCACCTGAAACATAGAGCACTTTAACTCCCGGTAAATTCAACGCAGTTTGCAACACTAATGTAGATTTACCAATACCCGGTTCTCCTCCAATTAACACCATAGCACCTGGTACCAATCCCCCACCGAGAACCCTATCCAATTCTTCATTCCCTGTGCCTAAACGCGGCAGCTCTTCAACAGAAACCTCCGAAACAGGCATTGGTTTTGTTCTTTCAGAAAGAACAGTGCCAGGTCGCGAATTCTTTTTTGAAACTCCTGTTATTTTCGTTTCCTCAATAAAAGTATTCCACTCATTACAAGAGTAGCATTTCCCTACCCACTTTGGCGATTCGGAACCGCAATTTTGACAAACAAAAACCGATTTTGTCTTAGCCATTACATGGAGCTTTTAATTTTTTCAACAATACTTGTGGTTGAAAACCCTTTTACAAAATCAATCGTTTCAACTGAACCTCCTTTAGCCGTCACCACATCGTAACCAACAATATCTTCTGCCTTATAATCACTTCCCTTAACTAAGATGTCAGGTTGAAGACTCTTAATTAACTCATATGGCGTGTCCTCATCAAAAAACACGACCAAATCGATAAATTGCATGGCAGCTAATAAGATGGCTCTGGACATTTCATCCACAACAGGTCGATTCTCTCCTTTAAGCCGACGTACCGAATTATCAGTATTTAAACCTAAAACTAGTTTTGTTCCTAAATCTTTTGCTTTTGATAGATAATCGATATGGCCACGATGAACAATATCAAAACAGCCATTGGTAAATGCAATCTTCTGACCTTCTTTATCCCAATCCTTAACAATTGCGATGGCCTCTTCTCTGCTTTTTATTTTACTTTCTATTCGTTGTAACTCCGTCATGAATGCATTTTTCTTTAAAAACAATTGTTTTTCACCTCAATACCAAAGGTATAAAAATAGTAATACCCCGGCTGCAAACCGAGGTATCAAAATATTATTCCGAAATGATATATTCTTTTAAACTAACAAGTTTGTAGCCGTATCAGGAAAAATGAAAGTAGGCTTAAACTTCTTCGCTTCTTCCAGCCCCATTGTACAATAAGTAATTATTATTACCACATCGCCAACAGCAACTTTACGAGCAGCAGCACCATTTAAACAAATAACTCCTGAACCGCGCTCTCCTCTTATCACATACGTTTCAATTCGTTCGCCATTATTATTGTTAACGACCTGAACTTTTTCATTTTCAATAATATTGGCTGCATCCATCAAGTCTTCATCGATGGTTATACTACCAACATAATTCAAGTTGGCCTCTGTCACTGAAACATTGTGCAATTTAGATTTAACTAACTCAATATTCATGATCAGTATTTTTGTAAGTCACGTTATCAATCAATCTTATTTCACCGGCAAACACTGCAATACAACCAACAATGTAAGCACTCTCGTTCCAATTGTCAATTGTTTGCAGACTATTTCCGTCAACAATTTCAAAGTATTCAACCTCAAGTCCTTCAACCTGATTTATCCGCTTAAATACTTTCAACTTTATTTCTTCAATAGTTGTTTCCGGTACAAAGTTACAAGAATCAAATAAAGTACGCGCAATCACCGAAGCATTTTTTCGTTGCTCTTTGTTAAGTAAGGTATTTCGCGAACTCATCGCTAACCCATTTTCCTCTCTAACAATCTGACATGGAACAATTTCAACATCCAACTGCAATTGCTTAACCATATTTTTAATAATGGCCAATTGTTGAAAATCTTTAAGGCCGAAATAGGCTTTATTTGGAGTTACCATTTCGAACAATCTACTCACAACCTGCGCCACTCCATTAAAGTGTCCCTGTCGGTATTTACCCTCCATAACAGTTTCTAAATCGCCGAAATCAAATCGGCGTTTATCTTCTTCAGGGTATACCTCTTTAACAGATGGTGCAAAAAGAAGTTCACAATTTACACTCTCCAACAGCTGTGCATCTTTATCCAGATCTCGTGGATAACGCTCCAGGTCTTTAGCATTATTAAACTGATTTGGATTGACAAATACGCTTGCCAAAACAAAATCACATTCTGATACTGCCTGTTTTACCAGTGTGAGATGCCCGGTATGCAGGGCCCCCATAGTAGGCACAAAACCTATTTGCTTCCCTTTTCTAATTTCGGCATCTAAAACCTCACGCAGTTCTGCGATTGTCTTAACTATTTTCATCACTTCTATAATTTCCTGACACCCGAATAAAAAAATCCGCGCCAAAGTAACAAAATATGAGTCACACTTTAATTGCTTTCTAGCAAAAATCCACCTGCCCTTTCGTTTTTTATTTTACACAAGTACTCTTCAACAAGCTTTTGACATCCTATCTTTATTTGCTGAGAAGTATATTTTTCGTACTTTTGCATTTGCAAATTACACTACTACCAGAAAAAAGAAATGGAAAAAGCCAAAGTCTTATTCATCTCACAGGAAATAACACCTTATCTACCAGAAAGCGAAATGTCGAAAATCGGTAGGTATTTACCACAAGGAATTCAGGAACTTGGAAAAGAAATTCGGACTTTTATGCCTCGTTTTGGTTGCATAAATGAACGAAGAAACCAATTACACGAAGTAATTCGTCTATCAGGGATGAACCTGATTATTGATGACACTGACCATCCGCTGATAATAAAGGTTGCCTCTATCCAAGCAGCTCGTATGCAGGTTTATTTTATCGATAATGAGGACTATTTCCAGAGAAAGTCAACTTTAACCGATGGTGATGGTGAAGAGTTTGAAGATAACGATGAAAGAACAATCTTTTTTGCACGTGGAGCATTAGAGACAACCAAAAAATTGAGATGGGCACCTGACGTTGTTCATTGCAATGGATGGTTTACTGCCTTAGCACCATTATATATTAAGAAAGCAATGAATGAGGATCCTCATTTTGCTAACTCCAAAGTTGTATACACCATTTATGACAATGAATTCACTAATAAATGGGATGACAACTTTAAGGAAAAGTTAAAAATTGATGGCGTTGAGGATTCCGATCTCGAAATTCTCGAAAAAAG
The DNA here is from genome assembly GCA_947503525.1 of uncultured Carboxylicivirga sp. Lineage (GTDB taxonomy): Bacteria > Bacteroidota > Bacteroidia > Bacteroidales > Marinilabiliaceae > Carboxylicivirga. The sequence goes on from CANNEA010000007.1 coordinate 84,719, forward strand.
CGATTACATTCACCTTTCAAAATTAGCCATTGCAATGTCTGATGGAATAATACAGGGAAGTGAAAACATCAACCCTGAACTTAGCGAATTTATCAAGGAAAGCGGAAAACCATTTTTGACTTATCATGATGAAGAAAGCTATGTTGAAGCCTACAATGAATTTTATGACTCATTGCTTGATTAACAATTCAACCTCCTTATGAAGAACATATCATTGAAAAATATATTTTCACTTAAAACAGGCCAATTATTAATTATTGGCCTTCTTTCTTTATCCGCCTGTAAAGATGAACCAACGCGATTAGCAGGTAATGTTTTGCCTGAAGGTGAGATTATTATTGGACTTAATTACGATGAGCACCAAATAATGGGTCAAAATGTAGGACGCGATGCTGTTCTGACCAGCGATGCAGATTATGGTTTATTTGGAGCCTTTAATGATTCTGTCTTTGGTCTTTCCAAAGCTGAGTTCGTAACCGATTTTTCAATCGGAGCCAGAGTTGCGATACGATCTATTATTACCAACGGTGTATATACGGATGGTGAAGATGGAATTTACTCTGATACAGTTACATGGGGAAAGTTTAACAACAACGACCCCAAGTATGATGATGTATGGCGTGTTGATAGTGTAGTGCTTAACCTTCAATATCAGTTTAACGATTGGTATGGCGACATGTTTAACGAGCAAAAACTAAGCGTTTACGAAGTAAGTTCGTCATTAGGTTCGAACTCAACAGAGTACTACAGCAATTCAGACGTTCCGGTATTGAGTATGCCGATTGGCGAAAAAATGGTACATCCTAATGACGATGTGCCTGATTCATTAAAAAACAAAACAGATGATCGATGGACTAATCCTAAAACCCTGTGGCAATACCCGGATAGTCTTTTGAGCTATCCTCAATACTTATGGGATGTAGTAAGGATTGACTCAAGCATGAATGATTGGGATGGAGGTAGCTATAGTGCCCACACCAACAGAACCAAGTATTGGAATATAAAACTGAATGATGATGTAGCGAACCGTTTTTTTAACATTGATAGTGTTTCATTATTAAGCACAAACGGTTTTCAAGGTCATTTTAGTGGTGTATTGGTAACACCGGAAAGTAACACTTCGGAAGTAGGTAGTTTAACCCGAATTAATTTATTTGGAAGCACAACAGTGTTAGCTAGCCATATTACTCTTCATTATTCGAGAGAATACAAGTACGTTAATTCCGAATCTGAATTAAGAGACACTTTAATGAATGGCTTTTATAATTTCCCAATTAACGTGGAAAATGTAAGATTTAACAGGTACCAGCACCTTCCCGACGAACGAATTAAATTCAATGATGAAAGTAGTCAAAGCCTTTACATTCAAGGAATGGCCGGCGTGTATTCTAAATTCAGCTTTCCAGAAGAAGTACGCCATTGGGCGGATTCTCTGTCATTAATTGCTGCCAATAAATTGGAGGGCGAACCTTATAGAACAGCAAGTAATATTGAAATACTTCTTGAAGTGGATACTCTTAGCTATCCAAGTGATGAAGGTGGCATACAGCGCTACCCTACTCCTTCAAGTCTAACTATTTTATGGGAAGGCGATGATGGCAAACTCACAACACCGATCTATAATACTGTTGTTAATGGCCAATCGATATCGAGCCCAATTTTTGGTAGTGATGCTTCATCAACAGGGAGTCGAAGCGGTGTAGGAGAACAAGTTGTTCGACAAGTTGAGAATGAAGATGGAACATACAGGTATGAATATTTATATCGCTTTATCCTTCGTGCTGATTACTTCAACTATATAATGAGAACTTTGGATGAGACGAGATATGAGCAAGACTTAAGTGAAGAAGAATTCTTAGAGGAATTCCGTCGTGTATTCAAAAATGAGTTTTATATCGGACCTACTTCCACAACTGCTGATTTCCGAAGAGTTAAACTATTCAATGGCTCTCACAAAAAGAAACCGATAAAGATGAATATTAAGTACTACCATTATCAACCCAGGTAGCAATTTAAAGATACTATAGATTAAAAGGATGCCAATTGGCATCCTTTTTTTGTAACCTTTCAAAGGCAAGCTTACACTTCCTTATTAAATACATCAATATTATGCGTTTTACTTACCAAATACTTTCTTATTGTTTTTTTATTGTTTTAAAGTAAGTATCTTTTATACTTTAGCGTGCAATTAAAAAGCATTTACTGATATTAGAAAATGAAGGATCTGCGCTCCTTAACTGAAAATGAAATACTTGTACTAGAACGCAACAACAATACTTGCTCAGATTGGAGTAAGGTTTCTGTTGTATCAGAATTTACATCTGAAAGTATTCGAAACACAAACTTTTCAGGTAATATTAAACTAGGGAGCTTTAATTCAGTATTTTCTTTTCCAGGAGGGGTGAAAAAGAAAGCTGGCATTTCGAATGCTACGATTCATAATTGCACCATAGAATCCGATTCCTATATAAATCAAGTAAAAAATCACATTGCTAATTATTATATTAAAAGCAATGTAATTATTGAAAACGTTGATTCGATCAACACTGAGAAAAAATCATGCTTTGGAAATGGTGTTAAAGTATCTGCTTTAAATGAGGCAGGCGGTCGAGAAATTTCTATCTATAATGAACTCTCTGCACACACTGCCTACATCATGGCCTTATATCGTCATCGGCCAAAATTAATTGAACAATTACAAAAACTTATTGACGGCTATCGCGATAATATCTGTAGCGATATTGGCACCATTGAAACAGGTGCTAAACTAATTAACTGCCGCACAATTATTGACACCAATATTGGCCCGTATGCTGTTGTTGAAGGCATTTATCGGCTTGAGAATGGTTCAATCAATAGCTCAAAGGAAGACCCTAGTTACTTTGGCCCCGGTATTATTGCCGAAAATTTTGTGGCCACTTCAGGTTCAAAAGTGAGTGATGGCGCCTTAGTCAGCAAATGTTTTATTGGACAAGGCTGTGAATTAAGCAAACAATATTCTGCTGAGAATTCCGTATTTTTCGCCAATAGTCAAGGTTTTCATGGCGAAGCCTGCTCAATATTTGCAGGTCCTTATACCGTAACACATCATAAATCCACATTATTGATTGCAGGTTACTTCTCCTTTATGAATGCGGGAAGTGGTTCAAACCAAAGTAATCACATGTATAAACTGGGCCCTATTCATCAAGGGGTACTGGAACGAGGTTCTAAAACAACCAGTGATTCATATATTTTATGGCCGGCCAGGATTGGGGCATTCTCCCTAGTTATGGGTCGACATTATCGAAATCCAGACACTTCGTTACTACCATTCTCTTATTTGATAGAGAATAAGGATGAAAGCCTTTTGGCACCTGCTGTCAACTTAAGAAGTGTAGGAACCATCAGAGATGCCAGAAAATGGCCAAAGCGGGATAAACGAAAAGACACAAAACTATTGGACTTTATTAATTTCAATTTATTAAGTCCATTTACCATACAAAAGATGTTGGGTGGGAAACGTGCTTTAAAGCAACTTAAAGACTCATGCGGCCCAACATTGGATTATTACATGTACAACAGCGTAAAAATTACAAACACGGCGCTGGAACGTGGATTGAAACTATATAACGTAGGCATCATCAAATTTTTAGGGAATGCGCTTATAAAAAAGCTAGAAGACATTACCTTTGCCAATTCGGAAGAATTAAGGAAAAGCCTTGCTCCAAATACACCTTATGGTAAAGGTGAATGGATAGACATGGCTGGCCTGCTCGTACCGAATGAAAGGGTAATGGCCCTTTTGGATGATCTTGAGAACGGTAACATATCGGATTTAACAATGTTAAATCAACGATATGAATCGTTGCATATCAACTATTTTGATTATGCCTGGAATTGGTGTTTGGATGTATTTAAGCAAGAATTTGGACTTGATTTCTCATACGTGGAAATAGATCAACTTCTGGCTTTTATTGATGATTGGAAAAAGAGTGTAATCGATTTAGATAATATGTTGTATGCTGATGCCCAAAAGGAGTTTACTTTAAACAACCAGACGGGATTTGGCATTGATGGCTCAGAAGAAACACGAACCATGGATTTTGAACAGGTACGTGGCGAATTTGAAAGCCATCCGGCCGTGCAAGATATCCGAAATCATATTCGGGTGAAGAGCAGACTTGGCGATGATCTAAAAGAGAGGCTTATCCTTTGTAAGAAGAGAGATAAACCTTAAAATAGATTACAAATGAGATTAATTGTTGAACCGGACTATAAAGCAATGTCGGAATGGACTGCAGCTTATATAGCCCAAAAAATTAACAAGCACCAAGGAGAGCATCCTATAGTGCTAGGATTACCAACGGGATCATCTCCCATGGGAACCTACAAAGAATTAATTCGATTGCATAGGGAAGGAAAAGTATCTTTTCAAAACGTAATCACCTTCAACATGGATGAGTATAGAGAAATCCCCAGGGAACACTCTCAAAGTTATTATTCATTTATGTGGGAGAATTTTTTTAGCCATATTGATATAAAGCCTGAGAACACCAACTTGCTTAATGGGCAAGCTGAGGATGCAGAAGCGGAATGTCAGCGCTATGAAAATAAAATAAAAGAAGTTGGAGGCATTGATTTGTTTATGGGCGGAATTGGTCCCGACGGTCATTTAGCTTTCAACGAACCGGGATCATCATTACAATCCCGAACAAGGGTTAAAACGTTAACCTATGATACCATTTTAGCTAATTCACGCTTCTTTAATCATGATCCTGATCAGGTCCCTAAGACAGCTTTAACCGTTGGAGTTGGAACTGTTTTGGATGCTAAAGAAGTATTGATAATTGTAAATGGTCATAATAAAGCGAGAGCTTTACAACATGCTGTTGAAGAAGGAATCAATCACATGTGGACAATCAGTGCATTGCAAATGCATGCCAAGGGTATAATTGTTTGTGACGAAGCTGCCACTCATGAGTTAAAAGTGGGTACCTATCGTTATTTTAAAGACATTGAAAAAGACAATTTATCACCCGATAGTCTATGGTAATCAAAAAAGGTTAACTTTTTAGCCTTTATAACATTATATTCACTGTGCGAAGAGGAATTCTTATTAGAATTCCTCTTTCTTTTTCTCAAAGCATAATTTAAAAGGATAGAAATTAAAAAATAATATATGTGCGGAATAGTAGCATACGTTGGTGAAAGAACTGCATACCCAATTATAGTAAAAGGGTTGCAGCGCTTAGAGTACAGGGGATATGATTCAGCCGGGTTAGCGCTGGTCAATAATGGAGTACATGTGTACAAATGCAAAGGAAAAGTTAAAGACCTTGAAAACCATGCCAATGGGAAGCCCATTTCCGGCTCAATTGGTATTGGACATACGCGTTGGGCTACACATGGTGTACCTAGTGACAACAATGCACACCCACATGTTTCTCAAAATGGTAAGTTTATAGTTGTGCACAATGGCATTATTGAAAACTATGCCCATCTCAAAAAGGAATTAATCAACAGAGGCTATAAATTTCAAAGCGAAACGGATACCGAGGTTTTGGCTAATCTTATTGAAAATATTTATCTCGAAGAAAAAGTGGATGCTGAAATTGCCGTTCGCTCAGCACTTACAAAAGTGATTGGCGCTTATGGATTAGTTATTACTTGTACCGACGAAGAAGATCAACTTATTGCAGCTCGTAAAGGTAGCCCATTGGTTATAGGAGTTGGTGATAATGAATATTTCTTAGCCTCAGATGCAACACCAATTGTAGAATATACAGATCAGGTCATTTATATGAATGATGAAGAGGTCGCCGTCTTGAAAAAAGATAAACTTACTCTTAAAAGCATTCATAACGATGACAAAAAACCGAAGATTCAGAAAATCAGCTTGAGCATTGATGAGATTGACAAAGGCAATTACGATCATTTTATGCTTAAGGAAATATATGAACAACCTCTATCTATCGAAGATACCTTCCGTGGACGCATTTCTATGGATCATTCAAAAATATTCTTGGGTGGAATCATTGATGTACTGCCTCAAATTGCTGAAGCAAAGCGTGTGATTATTATTGCATGTGGAACTTCATGGCATGCAGGCCTGGTTGGCGAATATTTAATTGAGGAACTGGCCCGAACCCCAGTTGAAGTAGAATATGCCAGTGAGTTCAGATATCGTAATCCGGTAATCAACAAGGATGATGTGATCATTGCCATTTCGCAAAGTGGTGAAACGGCGGATACGCTAGCCGCCATTAAAATGGCTAAAGAACAAGGCGCATTGATTCTTGGAATATGTAATGTTGCCGGATCATCCATTCCACGAGAAACGCATGCTGGTGTATATACACATGCCGGTCCTGAAATTGGAGTCGCCTCAACAAAGGCTTTTTCTTCGCAGGTAACTGTTTTAACCATGATGGCTATGTTGTTGGGTAAAACCAAAGGCCATCTTTCGAAGAATGAATACACCAACCTTATTCAGGAAATGACCGAAGTGCCGGATAAGATTAAAACCATACTTAAATCGGAAGCAGAAGTGAAGAAGATTGCTGAGACCTATAAAGACGCATCTAATGCCTTATATCTTGGCCGAGGATATCTGTTTCCAGTTGCTCTCGAAGGAGCTCTTAAACTCAAGGAAATCTCCTATATTCATGCAGAAGGTTACCCTGCTGCAGAAATGAAACATGGTCCGATTGCATTAATTGACGAAAACATGCCTGTTTTTGTTATTGCAACGAAGGACAAATCGTACGAAAAAATTGTAAGCAATATACAGGAAGTAAAGGCAAGGAATGGGAAAGTAATTGCCATAGTAACGGAAGGTGACGAAGTAATTCGAAAAATGGCGGATCACGTTATTGAGGTACCGGATTGTCATGAAGCAATTGCGCCACTGCTAACTGTAATTCCACTACAATTTATATCTTATCACATTGCCGTCATGCGTGGCTGCAATGTTGATCAACCGCGTAATCTGGCCAAGTCAGTGACGGTTGAATAGTACTTTCTTTTCTCTCAAAGGGAAGTACTTGTAATACTTTTAAGGTTTATCTCTCAGTAAAAGCCCGATTGAAACGTCAATCGGGCTTTACTATTTTTGTTTTATTTCATAGGGGTATTATCGCTTTTCGTATTGTTCTTTATAATACTTCTCATAATCACCAGATAGAATGTTATTGTTCCACTCTTCATTGGCCAAATACCAATCTACCGTTTTCACAATACCTTCTTCAAACTGTAATGAAGGTTCCCACCCTAACTCATTCATTAACTTTGATGAATCAATGGCATAACGCATATCATGTCCAGCCCTATCTTTCACATAGGTGATCAACTTAGCTGATTCTCCTTTTTCACGATCTAATTTGTCATCCATTACTTCGCATAACTTGTGAATCAAATCAATATTAGTCCATTCATTAATTCCACCGATATTGTAGGTTTCACCTAGTTTACCCTCTCGATAAATTAAATCGATTGCAACCGCATGATCAATCACATATAACCAATCACGAATGTTCTCACCTTTACCATAAATTGGAATAGGCTTGTTGTTCTTAATATTATTGATTGCCAAAGGAATCAATTTCTCAGGAAACTGATTTGGACCGTAATTATTGGAGCAATTTGAAATTACCACAGGCAGCCCATAAGTATGATAATAAGCTCTCACAAGATGATCAGAACTTGCTTTAGATGATGAGTATGGACTTCGAGGATCATAAGAAGTTGTTTCGATAAACAAACCAGTTTCGCCCAACGAACCATATACCTCATCAGTAGAAATATGATAGAAACGCTTGTCGTCCATATTATCCTTCCATATGCTACGTGCAGCATTTAATAAATTAACCGTTCCTAAAATATTGGTCTTGATAAAAGCCAATGGATCAGCAATGGATCTATCCACATGCGATTCTGCTGCCAGATGAACTACGCCATCAAATTGATACTCAACAAATAATTTTGTTATTAAATCTTCATCTGTAATATCCGCTTTAAGGAAAGTATAATTTGGCTTAGCCTCAATATCCTTAAGGTTTTCCAGATTACCCGCATAGGTTAAAACATCTAAATTGTAAATTTGTGTGTCCGGATAATTATTTACAAATAATCGTACAACATGAGATCCAATAAATCCTGCACCTCCTGTAATTAATATCTTTTTCATTCTGCTAATTTTTCAATAATACAAGTTTTGGAATCAAGCTAAGTCCAAATATAAAACACTATTACACGATAAACACAAGAGGCATACAATTTTACACCAACGCAAGTTTTATATCGATAAACATATTACATTAAGCTACTGAATATTAATAACAAAAAAAGCCTTGACCAAAATCTGATCAAGGCTAATTGTGTAATTTATATTTCTAGTTCTGTAATGCCATTATTCGACTTATGTATTTACCTAATATATCAAATTCAAGATTAACGGTAGATCCATCCTTTATTTGATGGAAATTCGTGAAATCATAGGTATAAGGTATAATAGCAACAGAGAATTGATCATTTTTGCTGTTAACAACAGTTAAGCTAACTCCATTTACAGTTACAGAACCCTTTTCAACGGTCATATATCCTTGCGAAGCTTTTTCCTTATCAATCACATATTGAAAAGTAAAATACCAACTCCCGTCAGCTTCTTTAACTTCAATACATTTTGCTGTTTGATCAACATGACCTTGAACGATATGACCATCCAAACGACCATTCATAATCATGCTTCGCTCAAGGTTTACCTTATCACCTATATTTAGTAAACCCAAATTCGATTTCTCAAGTGTTTCTTTAATAGCTGTTACAGTATAAGTTTTGCCTTCCTTTTTTACAACAGTTAGGCAAACTCCATTGTGAGCTATACTTTGATCAATTTTTAATTCATCGGTAAAACTACACTCCAAAGTTAAATGCAGATTTCCTTTATCTTGCTCAAGACCAACAACCGTGGCCGCCTCTTCAACTATACCTGAAAACATTTTAAAGTCCTTTATGTTAGTATCATCAAATATCTTAAATGGCTAAAATAATCGAAAAAAAGCATTTAATAAATGACTTAAGCCTTTTTTAGCCTTTGATTATATTTCGTACTTTTCGAAATCAATAAAATCATATGTCATGACGACCATAAAAACAACCTACTTAGGTGAACTTAGAACAGAAAATACACATATTCAGTCTGGTTCAAAAATTATAACAGACGCGCCCTGTGACAACAGAGGTAAGGGTGAAGCTTTTTCTCCAACGGATATGCTGGCAACTGCTCTAGGGAATTGCATTATGACCATTATGGGAATTAAAGCAATGGATAATGGTATTGATTTAGTTGGCACTGAATTGGACATCAAAAAAATAATGGCTGATAATCCAAGGCGTGTAGATGAGGTAATTATAGAATTTAATTTTCCTCAAAAGAATTATAGCGCAGAGGATAAAACATTAATTGAGAGCGTAGCTGGAACAAGTCCTGTACCCTTAAGTGTTCATCCGGATTTAAAACAAACAATAAAATTTAACTGGTAATTACCGTACATGATATTTGTTACTGGGGGAACAGGATTAGTTGGTTCACATTTGCTGTACAAACTGGCAAGTGAAGGACACAAAATTAGAGCATTATGTCGGCCAGGAAGATCTTTGGATGATGTTGGCAAAATATTCCAATTTTATAAAGGTGGGCATTTACTAAATCAAGTTGAATGGTATGAAGGAGATTTGTTAGATTACTTCTCCTTACGAGATGCCTTAAAAGGTGCAACTCATGTGTATCACTGTGCCGCAATGGTATCCTTTAAGCCAAGTGATGCAGCAGAAATGTTTGCCACTAATGTGGAAGGTACTGCTAACTTGATTAACGCTTCCATCGAAGTGAGAATTGACAAGTTGTGCTTTGTGAGTTCAATTGCAACACTTGGAAGTACAATAAATGGAGATGCAATAGATGAATCAACTTTTTGGCAAAATGATGACAATCACTCCGTTTATTCGCAGAGTAAATTCAAGTCCGAAATGGAAGTGTGGCGTGGGACAAAAGAAGGTCTGAAAGCAATTATTGTTAATCCATCTGTTATCATCGGACCTGTTGCTATGAAAAGAAGTACAGGTCAGTTATTCAAAACCGTTCTTAATGGGATGAAGTTTTACACCATAGGCGCAACCGGCTTTGTTGATGTGCGTGATGTCGTTTCCTCAATGATTAAGCTAACTAATAGCGATGTAGAGAACGAACGATTTGTAATTAATAGTGAGAATTTAAGCTATAAGACTTTTCTGGGTATGATTGCTGATGCCTTACATGTTAAAACTCCAAAATATCAAGCCCAAAGGTGGGTAGTTAGTTTAGCCTGGAGATTCGAGCGTTTACGTTATTATTTGACCCGAAAGGAACCCAGATTAACGAAAGAAACAGCACGTACTTCGCAGCATCAATCGACATACTCAAATGTAAAATATAAGGAATACCACGACACTACGCATATTCCAATAAAGGAATCTATTCAAAATACGGTAGAGTATTTACAAGGATAAAGATAAATCGGATCTTAAACAGATCCGATTCTTTTTTTTATAATGAAGCCACTAGTTCTTTAATTACTTTAGTCATGTGAGGTTCTGCAGCAGCCGCTACTTTCTGAACTTCCTCGTGCGACACTTCAACTATTTGACCTGGCACTCCCGAATCAGTTATAATTGAAATACCAAACGTAGTCATATCCATATGGCGGGCAACGATGATTTCAGGCACAGTAGACATTCCTACAGCATCACCACCTAGCACCCTAAACATCTTGTATTCAGCTGGTGTCTCAAAAGTTGGACCAGTAGTACCTACATAAACCCCTTGCTTTAAATCAATTTGGTTTGACTTTCCAATTTCAAGTGCCTTAGCAACAAGCTTTTTACTGTAAGGCTCACTCATGTCCGGAAACCTCGGTCCCAATTCATTATGATTTTTTCCCATCAATGGATTATCACCAAACATATTGATCTGATCAGTTATCACCATAATATCACCCACTACAAAATCAGGGTTCAAACCACCACTGGCATTTGAAACAATTAATGTTTCAATTCCCATTGCTTTCATTACTCTAACTGGCAAAGTTACTTCCTGCATCGAATAGCCTTCATAGTAATGAAAGCGGCCTTGCATAGCTAGCACTTCAACTTGTCCAATTTTACCAAAAATTAATCTTCCACTATGACCTTCCACAGTTGAAACCGGAAAATTAGGTATATCCTCATATGAAATTGATTTCTCAATCTCAATCTCCTCTACTAAACCTCCTAATCCGGTACCTAAAATAATACCAATAGCTGGGGTTAGCCCACTCTGTCCTGACAAAAAATCAGCTGTTTGTCTGATGGTCTCTAACATAGTTACGTATAATTTTTACTAGTGTTGTTTCTTCGTTAAATAGAATTCTTAATTCAATAGGGATATATAACATTCGTTCCATGAACTCAATATTCATGCCATTTAAGCGCGTATAATCTTTCTCTGTAGTAATAATCAATCCATTCTCTCCCAGTTCATCCATAGCAGATTTGATACTCGTAATATCCGTAGCACTAAAATGATGATGATCAGGAAAAGTGAAGTGCTTTTTTACATTAAAACGTTCATTCAAATAGTTTATAAAAGGTTCAGGACGTGCAATACCTGTTAATGCAATTACCGAACTCTTATTTGAAATGATATTTTCATCTTTACAAACAAACTTTCCATAGTTTACTGCTGAGAAAAAAACGCTTTGCTCTTTAAGCGGATTAATTCTGTCAAGCCACTTTTGTTTATCAAGTATGGACATATCACCTGGACACTTATTAACCAGGATTACATCCGCTCTTTTTTGACCTTTAGCCCTTTCTCTTAAATCGCCTGCCGGAAAAGGCAGATCATCCCATAGCGGCCTGTTATAGTCAATAACAAGAATAGATAATCCAGCTTGCACATAACGATGTTGATAGGCGTCATCCATCAAAATAACTTCGGCCTCAGTATCTTTCTGAATTTTAGCTATACCATCAACTCGTTTTTCAGCAACAACAACTTCGATTTCCGGAAATTTACTTAAAACCTGATAAGGTTCATCACCTATTAGTGCGGCTGTACTATTTGTATTTGCGAGCACGACACCCTGGGTTTTTCGTTTATAGCCTCTACTCAACAATGCCAATTTGTAATCAGCCTTCAATAAACGAATACAAAACTCAGTTAGAGGTGTTTTACCGGTTCCTCCAACTGTAATATTACCTATCGATATAATCGCTTGATTATATTGCTCAGAATGCAAAAGTTGCCAATCAAAACACTTGTTTCGAATGTCAGTTATAAGGCCGTAAAGAAGACTGAAAGGATATAATGCCTTGCGAAGTTGCATGAATAAATGTCCTGATAAAAAATCCGGTTGACTTAAAAAGCCAACCTTCATTCTAATTTCTTATTGTATTTCTACCATATATGGCATACGTGCCTGAATCTGATGGCCATTCCTTAAACTCTCCAAAGTTTCAAGATATTTATACTCTTCACCCATTATCGATTTTCCTATAAACATCTTGGCTTCACCACTTAAGTCTTTTAATAATTGCTCAATTGGATCCGGTATTTTTGGCAGTTCAACTAATCTGTACTTTTCAAGTTCAGCAGCCTCTTTAGCTAATTCAATAGCCGAATTCAATCCGCCCAAAGCATCGATCAATTTATTGTCAATGGCATTGCTACCACTCCAAACCCGACCTTGTCCAATCTCATCAATGGCCTCTTTCGTTGTTTCACGACCATCAGCACAGCGACCTATAAATAAATCGTATCCTCTTTCAACATAAGCCTGCATCAATGCTTTTTCTTCTCTTCTGAAAGGACGCGTTAGACTTGGCATATCGGAAAACTCATTGGTCTTAACACCATCGAAACTAAGGCCAATCTTTTTTGTCATTTTATCAGCGTTTGGAATCATCCCAAAAATACCGATCGAACCTGTTAAGGTAGTTGGACTGGCAACTATTTGATCAGCAGCACAAGCAATATAGTATCCACCAGATGCAGCCACATCACCCATTGAAACAATTACCGGCTTTACTTCTTTAGCTAACTTTACTTCACGCCATATAATTTCTGAGCCCAATGCTGAACCTCCGGGAGAATTTACACGCAAAACAATTGCTTTAATAGAGCTATCTCGTCTTGCCTTACGAATGGTTTTGGACAAATCATCCGATTGAATTCCATCCTGTGAACCTCCATCGATAGCACCCTGAGCATAGATTACAGCAATTTTATCTTTAACAAAACCTTTACCCTCTCTAGGTACATACACCTTTGCATATTTGCTACTCTTAACTGCATTAAGGTCATCTTTTGCCTCTGTCTCTGTTATTTCCTTAATCTCTTCAATAAACTCATCTTTATATTTAAGTCCATCAATTAATCCATTATCCATTAGCAGCTGTGGATCTTTAAATAATGGCATTTGATCAGCAACATTATCAATCAAGTCAGGCTCAACGCCTCTTGCTTCAGCTAGTTTGACTTTAACATGATTCCACATCGAATTCAAGTAGACTTCTGTTTGTAAACGGGCAGGTTTACTCATTTCTTTTAAAGTAAATGGTTCAACTGCAGATTTAAATTCCCCATGTCTTACAATTTGCATTTCCACTCCAAGCTTATCTAGTGTTCCTTTAAAGAACGTACGTTCTGCATACATTCCTTTTAGATCAACCATACCCGAAGGATTTAAATAAAGTTTATCACAAACCGAAGCCATATAATACCCCTTCTGCGTGTAGATTGGAGAAAAACTATAAATAAATTTACCTGTGGTTTTAAAATCTATTAATGCATCTCTTATTTCTTCAATTGTTGCATACCCAGCAGTTAAAAGTCCTGTCTCCAAAACAATCCCAACAATATTGTCATCACGTTTAGCTTTTTCGATATTAGCTAATAATCGATTTAATCCTTCAACCGAAGCTTGCCCGGATAAATTAGCCATTGCATCCTCAAAAGGATTTTCTACAACTCTATCAACAATTTGTCCTTCAAGATTAAGAACCAGAATAGTATTTTCCTTTATTTTAACTTCTGTGTCACCTGAAGCAGCAACAGCAGATAAAATTATAACAAGAAGGATAATAAAAACGAAAGCCGCCACAATTCCACCCGCAAAAGTGGCCAACATGTATTTAAAAAACTTTACCATAATAAATGATTTGAGTTAGCAAGGTTTGTTAATAATTAAGATCTTTAACAAAAGTATTAAAAATAACGGTGTAATGCATACTTTTATCAAAAGGAATAAAATTAAACCAAATGGTCGGTTTAATTTTCTAACACGGTTGTTTTTCAGATATATGAACAATAAATGAATGTAATATTACTGTTAGGTGGAAACCAAGGAATCGTTAAGAACTACTTAAGTAAAGCTATTAAATTACTTAGTGAAAGACTTAGCGGTCCAATAAAAGCTTCTAATCTATACGAAAGTGAGCCATGGGGTTTTGAGGCACAACAAAACTTTATTAATCAGGTGGTGCAATTTAAAACCGAAATGAATCCGCATGAACTATTGGTCTATACTCAGTCCATTGAAAAACAACTGGGTCGCAAAGAAAAAGCCGGAATCCAATACGAATCCCGGCCCATTGATATAGATATCTTATTTTGTGATGAACTTATTCTGCAATCTCAGCGTTTGACCATACCTCATCCATTATTACACGAAAGACGTTTTACCCTTCTTCCCCTTATGGATCATTGGTCCCAATTTACACACCCAGTATTCAAAAGAACTATTGAACAGTTATTGAAAGACTGCATCGATTTAAATCCTGTTCTTAAACTTGATTAGAGTTTCGTTCCATAAGCCAAATCACCAGCATCACCTAGTCCGGGTACGATATACGACTTTGCATTTAATTCTTCATCAACAGCACCTAACCACATAGTTGCCGGCTCCTCTTTAAACATATTTTCCACATATTGCACACCCGCCTGGCTGGCTATTAAGGAAATAATATGCACATGTTTTGGTTTACCCCGATGCAGTAGAGCTTTATATGCCAATTCAATTGACGTGCCTGTTGCTAACATTGGATCTACCAACAAAACAGTTTTGTTATCTAAGGAAGGAGATGATATATACTCAATATGAATGTCAAAATCACCTTTTTCATTATACTTTCTATATGCTGAAACAAAAGCATTTTCTGATCGGTCAAAATAGTTTAACACACCCTGATGTAAAGGAAGTCCAGCCCTTAGAATTGAAGCAATCACCACTTCTTCAGCCGGAACAGATTCTTTTGCAATCCCAAGAGGAGTGGTAACATTTTTAGTTTCGTAGGATAATACCTTACTAACCTCATAGGCCATTATCTCACCCATCCGTTCGATATTACGACGAAAGCGCATTGGATCGGTTTGGATAGATGTATCACGAATTTCGGCAATGAAGCGATTAAAAATACTTTGCTGCTGATTTAATATTGTTGTTTGCATTGGGGATGATTTTCTGCAAAAGTAAGGAAAAATGCCTTATTCTTTTAATTCAACTTCTCAATAACTAAGATAATTCTTGACGGTTTTTTGAAGAGAAATATTAAAGTCTTATCTAACAACCTCCAAATACACTTTGGCAAAAAGGTAAATACAATGTGCATTCGCGTTTTAATTAACCACCAGTGATTAATTAGCTTATAGTTTACCCTAGCATTATCAAAACGAGCCAGTTTTAACAGGTTCCCCTCATCAAACGAATGTAAATGTGCACTATGTGGAGTTGCTTGATTACAATGTACACATAACGAATATACTATCTTTTCTTTGTAGGGTGTTGATATTATCAATTTTCCTCCAGGCTTTAAAACTGCAAATAAATTATTGATAAACTCTTTAGGATCCGGAACATGCTCAATTACTTCTGATGCAACCACATAATCAAAAGAATTATTAGCAAGAGGAATATTCATTGCATCACCTACAATACCAGTATACCTTTCTGTTTTGTATAGAGTCTTCAGTTTAGTAATATTCTTAGTCGATAAATCCATCGACACTATTGAGCTTTTTGTTTTATTAATCACATATTCAATAAGCCATCCTCCACCAGATCCAACATCAAGAATAAGCGAATTATTTTTAAGTTTCATCAAGGCTTTAATTTCACTATGCAACCTTTTAAACTCAAGTCTCCAGGATAAAGGATAGTCTGCAAAATAGTCTGATAATTCGGCATCCTTCTCATAATGATCAATGTGCTTATATCGTTCAGTTTCTTCTTTATTCATGATAAAACCGGGCAACAAAATTGGCACTTCACCATTTATTATATACACTTCCTTTTCATCATTTGAAACTATCTGACGGTTTTCAATACTCAATTTTAGGTACTGTTTCGTAATTGGGCTTCTCAAAATAGAAACTATTTCAGACTTCATATAGACTTATTTTCGTATTGTTTTATCGAATGATATATAATAATCATTAAAACCAATCCTGCAATTGCACTAACACTGGCATAGAATAACAAAGTTTCATTTACATTCAGTACCAATACATAGGAATAACCAAGAACACCAAGTCTGACCATTAGTTGAATTAATTCAAAGATTAACCATTTTTTTTGAATATGTAATATCGATATTAATGAAGACAATGGCGTTTTTATAAAATTTACAAACATCCACAATAAGATAAGACGCGTAAAAATTCCTGCCATTATCCAATCGGCACCCATAACTGTTTTAAAAAACCAGGGGCTAACAATGAATACAACAATAAATGGAATTATTGCCAATCTAAATAGCTTATTCATTTCACTATAAAAAAGCTTCAATAGCGACCCTGATTTTTTATATACATCAGATGCATTTACATAAAAATCCTGACCATAAACCTGAGAAAAAAGCATAAGTGGAAATAAAAGTGTCTTAAACGCCATACCATAGTTGGCAGTGACTCCTTTATCGAATAAAATAGGTAAGAAAATATATGGTAGCTGATTACTAACAATATTAATAGGCGATACGATACTGTTATAAACCAAAATTCTTATGTAGCTCTTATAATATGTATACAATAACAAATCGACTCTTTTCAAGAAATGTTTCCTAATCTGTATCTGAAACATTCTAGAATAAAAAATAATAACCATCGCAATCTGCCCACCAATATATCCAAGTACTAATGAATAATTACTACTAAGAACATATTGAAAAAATAGAGCTGTAGAAAAAAAGATGATTACCCTAATGACCTTTACATTAGTTATTAAGGAGTACTTTTTATTAGCAACATAAAAGTGCTCGCCAATTAAGTTTAATCCAAAGAGTAAAGAAGAAAGTGGTAATATAAAATACCAGACTTTAAAATCAATGTCAACATTAATAAAAAAATCAATACCAAAATAGCTAATAATTACACCTAGTAAAAATAAGGCATTACTCATTAGCAATATTAGTATGCCACAATACAAATTTTCTATTTTTGCCTTTAAACTCCGTGGTAGAGCTAAAGTTAGATGCATTTGAAATGACAAAGAGGACCCAATAATGGTAACAATGGCAATGAAAATGAAGTATGTACCAATACTCTCAACTGGAAGAATATGTGCCGCACCAAAAAACACAAACAAATTAAGAATTTGTGCAACCAGATTTCCTTTATAAAGTTTAAATACATTCCTAATTCTACCAATACCCATAAGTCAACAAAAACCTTTCAACTAATTTCATTATGTAAAAATGACATCACCATCGCCATCTTGCCAAATAATTTCTTTCCCAAATTCCGCGACAAATGATTTAGTAAAAGCAACTCTTTGAAATTTATTTTTGCAAGGCACCATCCTAAATATCTTTTGACGAAGAATCATTTTCATGCTTTTCTGGTGAACATACAAACTTTTTCCTTTTTCACTATTAACATAATTCACCAGCACTTCTAAAATCATTTCTAGATCTTCCGGTTTAAGAAAAAGGTAAGGAATAGAATAATGCCCGTCTCTTTCTTTTAAAAAAACTACCGCGATAATCTGGCTTGCCTTTTTAATACAAAAACTCCTCAAATGATAGGATGAAGTTATTATACTGAAAGGATAGACTTCTTGTTCTTCAGCAAGTGTATTTTTATTTGTAATCCAAGGCCATTGTCTTATCCATTCAAATTCCTCTTTACCCCGCTGAAAAGAACTTACTTGAACTGAACTAATAAAAGTTTCCATTTCCGGGTTAATATCATTAGTTTGGGTCAACTTTAAGTCGCTATTTTTATTAACACTGCAGATTCTACCTAATTGAGGCAGAAAGTCCATTAGTAAATTTAAACAAGCAAATTTGCTTCTAGTAGGCAGATATGGCCTCAATATAAATTTCAAACCTACTGACTCACCAAATTCTTCAATAAGTCCTAATCTATTAAGAATGTTGTAAGTATGCTTTGGGAGATCGATAAAACCAACACGCCCATTCCATTGCTGAATTCCATATAACAACAATGGTATTGCTATATTCTTCCCCTTTTGTTCATCCACCCACCAGCCACTATTCCATGCAAATTTATCAACTTCATTATCTCTTAATGAATCAGGCAGGAAACCAACAAAACCAATTAAATCCTCATCCTTGTATGCCAAAACCAATATCACGTCATCATCACTGGCTCGGGGATTATTGGCTAAAGATTGTGCTCTCAATGATGAAAGTGGTAAAATGGTATCTTTACTTCGCTTACAGCGATCTATAAAAGAAATAATTTCGCCATTCTTGACAGTTTGAAATTTCATTTAATGATTTGCCTTACTTTTTGTATAATATCATCAGCCGTTCTCATTGAAATCATATCCATAATATCAAACTTTATTACGAAAACCTCTTCGACTTTAGCAATAATAGTCGCATGTGCCAACGAATCCCACTGCTCAATAGTATCTCCAGATGATGTTGGACCAATAAGCCCTAATTCAACCTTTAACACTTTTGTAATGATATTGATTACTTTATCAGAAATTGCATCCATACTAATTATAATTTTTTACGAGAATTAAATAATATCCCGAACAAGAGAAACCCATTTTCTCATAAAATCCCATTGATTGTTCTGTAGCTTGCAAGGTCAAGGTCCGAATATTTTTATTAATAGCATCACTAAACACCGATTTAATCAAGCTCTCGCCCCATCCTTTACCTCTAAATTCTTCTTTAGTTGCCATCATGTATATTCCCATATTAGAATCCACCTCATATGTAACACATCCTGCAGTTAATGTATTATTATTTAACACCCCATACTGACAGCAACGATTCATTTGTGATAATGAGGCATAAAATCTATTAACTATAGGTTTTCCTTTGAAATGAATGCTATTAATAAGTTCTGCAAATTCATTATGGTCTACATGCATCGGGATAGAACTAGCAATCGAATAACTTGCATTAAGCTCCATATGCATCATTGGCCACCTTTTCAACGGCATAAAACCAATTTCCCTTAAGACATTTATCAATTCGATATTACGCTCATCAAAAGGCAGAATAGCATTTACAGGCCAAGTGATGTCATTCAATACCTCCTTTAATCCATGCCTGATATCTGAAACATGATCACCAAGCAGAAACAAAAACTGAGGCCAACTATAGTCATTATCCTTAGGCATAAAAAAGCCTTTACCCTCCTGAAGTTTATTGTTGAGCAATAGCACATCTTTGTGAAAAGACTGCAAATTATATATGTTAGTTTCCTTATAATTCATCTTGAATCATTTCTTTTAATCTTAACCTATCAATCTTTCCATTACTATTTATTGGAAATTGAACCAACCATATTAACTTAACAGGAAGCATGAAATCTGGTAATTGAGATTTAAGAAGCGATAAAAAATAATCATGATCTAATTCCAATTGAGATTCGTAAAACAAAACGATACGAGTAACATTCACATTCAATCGTAGTGCAATTGCAACTGCACTATTCAAATTCATGGTGTTTTTACAAATATACTCAACCTCCCCTAATTCAACCTTATAACCGTCAATTTTTACCTGATTATCTATTCTACCACAGGTATAAAAAAGGCCATTTTCATCAACAAAAGCCATATCGCCAGTTTTATAAAACCGTTTGCCTTCTTTATAGAAAAACACTTCTTCATTATGTTCATCCATTTTCAAATAACCCTTCATAAGATTATCTCCACTAAACGATAAATTACCTGTTGAAAGGATAGGTACAATATTATTATGCTCATCAACAATAATGGCTTCCGTATTGCTCCAAGGCAACCCAAAGGCAAGAATTCCATTATGATGCTTGTATCTTTCAGAATCTTTAGGCAGTACATACCCCATGCATGCCATTGTTGTTTCTGTAGGGCCAGAAATATTGAAGACTTTCCCTTCTGGTAAACATTTTTGCCATTCGGCCGCAAGCATACAATCGAAAGGCTCACCTCCGACAAAACACCTCCTGAGAGCGGGCAACAGAATAGTGGAAAAATAAGGTCTTAATAGGTTTAATGTTGTAGGCACTAAAGTAGCTACAGTAATATGGTGTTTCACTAATATCTCTATAGCCGAAAGATATTTTATTCCTTTGGATTGACATGGGTAAACACAGGCTCCAATACAAAATGCAGGTAAATACGAAAGCATGGACATGTCAAAATTAAAGTCAAACATTTGAAGAAAACGATCGTTTGAACTTAGGCGTGTATCTAATTTAAAATAAGCATCCAAGGAACAATTAATATTACCCAAAGAATAAGGTACTCCTTTGGGCACACCCGTGCTGCCAGATGTAAATAAGACAGTCAAAACGTCATCATCCTTCAATTTTAACTTTGGGATGGAATAATAACCCTCCTTCATATCAGGTATAAAACGATCAAATTCGGTCACAGTCTTTTGCTGAGAATTCAATACCAGTTGAACTTCACTCAATTGGAGAATATATTGATTTCGTTCCAAAGGCATATCGTTCAGAATAGGAATAAAGGTTTTGCCCAATAACATTATAGCAATAATAGAAGCATAAGATTTCAAATCTTGATTGCCAACAACACCGATTGCCGTTTGTTCAGAGTGATTATTCGCAATAAAATTACATATAGCTGCTACTTGACCTTCTAAATCTTGGTATGTATAATACTGGCCATTAACAAACAAAGCATTTCGTTGTGAATGATCTTTAAACGAAGCCCTGATCATTGTAAGGCAATTTATATATTCCTTATTCTCCATAAATAATAGGCAAAAGATAATCTTGATTTTTTCATTGAAAGATATTTATATGGTTGAGCGCCATATCCAATATTGTAATTTGCAATTCCTTTAATATCCGATCCTGCAAAATCAAGATAACAACTACTTAAACAATGATCTTCAATAAATCGATCAATAAGCAAAAAAGATGCACTTGCCGTTCTTCCCAACTGGTTTGAAGCTGAAAAAATGATTATTCGCTTTTTGCCCTTAAGAAAAAAAGCACTCGCACATATCAATCCATTATCAACAGCTTCGTAAAGGACTCCCTTTCCAAGAGCTATTGCTTTATCAACTAACAATTGAAATTTACGGTTATTCTGTCTCGCTATTGGCTTCAATCGTTTAACCGTTACCATCTCTTCCTTCATTTTGATTAAAAACTCAGATGAGTGACTTGTCCTTACCTTTATATTCGCCTTTATTGCTCTCCTAATATTTTTCTTACAGCTTTTTGAATAGCCTTCAACAAGAGTTCCATAAGCCAGGTTTAAATCTAGGTAATAGGTAGTTCTATGTATACAAGAAGGTATGTCTAAGACATCCATTCCCGGTGTTTGCGAAAAATTAATTATTCTAAAACCTCTACTTCTAAGGACATTAAATATCTTTTGAATATCTAAAGATAATACATTACCAAAAAAACCAAGATACTGCATATAAACTGGCATTGAGTACAGACTCATTCCCAAAAACCTATCAACGGTCAATGGGAAAACCCAAGAATATTCATTCCCTACCAAAGCCAACCAGTTTGGATGCATTACATCTAACACCCAGGAATTGGCCATAGGGCTTTCGTTAAGTGATTCCTCAACGCACTTATCCCATTTCTCTGCATCAATCTCTTCTCGCTTAAGAAGCTTTATTTTATGTCCCTCCAATTCAAACTCTTTCATATTAACGTTTGATTGTATTTTTACCTACAAACCGACGAGCATAAGACTTTAACTTATAGTAGCCAATTATTTCTTTCGCATCATAATTAAACTCCATAGGTACTCTCTGAAAATTCATTTCAGCTTCATCGTTTTTTATCCCTGCAGTCCCAAAACTTATATCAACTAAATTCAGATCTCTCACCTTTTCAAAAAAACTCAATTTTAGTTGATAATCCGTAAAAGGAAATGAAAAGGCTTTAACACCATGATCGCAATAGCTTGCTACATCCAGCATACTCTCACTAACTTGATTAATTGCTTCGTCTTCATCAATTAGTCTAAATTCAGGGTGATCAGCACTATGTCCTCCAATACTAAAACCATTATCTGATAAAACTTGAATTTGAGCTCCAGTCATGTAAATTCTATTCGAATTCAAATATTCATTAAAGTCCAAATCATAATTTGAAGCTAACTCATTCAAAGTTTGTTCATCAGAGTATTCTAAATCAAGAATCTCCTTTTTAAACCGCTTATCCTTAATGTTTTGTTGATATAGTGATTCAATGAGCAAGGAGGCCTTGAATCTAAAAAACATCTTTCGCCTGTTCACAAACGAAGAGTTAACAAAAAAAGTTGCAGGAATACCTTTCGATTTTAATATAGAATAAATAAGCTCAAAACATTCAATCAAACCATCATCAAAGCTGAGGTGGGCAACAGGCTTTAAGACATCTTTAAAATCATTTTTAGCTAAATTATAAAACTCAGTTAAGTCAACAAATTGATAATTCTTACCCATATAATCAAGGTCCGAAACAAATTGCTTTACATTCTTAACATAAAACAAATGCTTTAAATGCGACAGAGGTTTGTCACTTATAGCATGATAAAACGGTAATATAAATGGTATTTTTTTCAATTTCTATTTCCCCTGCAATTACAAACGTATCATCAATGCCTTTATTATTTCAAACGATTGATTTTAATATAAACAAACGAAGTTAATGCATAAAATTTAAATCTGATATTTATATCTTGCCAACTCTTATACATCAATGAAGAATTCAAATTGAAATTAAAACATAAAAAGAAGGCAATAATTTGCACTGTTAGCGAATTAGCCACTGATTACAGACTACATAAACTAGCTGGAACCATAACGGAAGCAGGCTTTGAAGTCGCATTTTTATGTCGAAAAAAGAAAAATTTAATTCCTTCAAAAAGTAGCAATTACAAAACAACATATCTAAATACTATATGGCAAAAAGGCCCATTATTTTACCTTTTCTTTAATATTAGAATATTCTTCTTTCTGATCTTTAAAAAACAAGACTTAATTGTTTCGGTTGATTTAGACACACTTGTTGGTTGCGGAAGCACTAGGTTGTTTAAAAAATCGAAATTATTATTCGACAGTCATGAATATTTTCCAGAGGTGCCAGAAATTCAACACAAACTATGGATTAAAAACATTTGGTTAACCGCTGAAAAATGCTTTATCCCGGCTATTGATCATGGCGTAACGGTATGTCAGCCCATTGCTGATCTTTATCAAAAAAAATATGACAAAGAATTTCTAATCATACGTAATGCACCTCTTGCAAATAGAATTAGCACTTCTGTGCAAAAGCAAAAAGATCCAAACCACACATTCACAATCCTCTATCAGGGAGCAGTGAATCATGGCAGGGCACTAAGGGAGTTAATAATGGCCATGAAATACGTTTCAGATGCTAAGTTGTTAATTATTGGTGGTGGAGACATTCTTAAAGAACTACAAGAACTAGCCAGTGATCAAAGTGAAAGAATTAAATTCACCGGAAAGATTCCATTTGAACAATTGCCTAAGTATACAAAACAAGCCGACTTAGGAATATCATTATTAGAAAACATTGGTCTTAATAACTACTATGCTTTACCCAATCGACTGTTTGATGCCATTCAGGCACAACTTCCAATGCTAGGAATAAACTTCCCTGAAATTGAAAAGTTTATTCATGAGAATGATTTTGGGACTACAATATCCAGTATTGAGCCTGAAAAAATTGCCAAAGCCATAAATAACATTAAAGATAATCCTGAGCAATTAAAAAAGTGGCGCATTAATGCGAGTATTGCACAAAAGAAAATTTATTGGGAGAACGAAGTAATTGAACTGACAAAAATACTAGAAAAAATATAAGTTTCTTCGATCCTCACATCTCCCCCTCATCTGCAAAACTATAATAAGTCGATTCAGTGACTATGATATGATCCAGAACCGGAATATCCATAATTGCTCCTGCCTCTTTCATCTTTTTAGTAATCTGCTTATCCATATCACTCGGCTCTCGATTTCCACTAGGATGATTATGACACAGTATAATAGAAGAAGCCAAACTGTCAATGGCAGACTTTAAAATTAAACGTACATCGATTACTGTACCGGAAATACCTCCCTGGCTAATTTTGTATTTGTTGATGATTTTATTGGAGCGATTTAAAAGTAATACCCAAAACTCCTCATGAGGAATATCGCCCAGTACAGATTGAAAAATATCAAACACATCACGACTTTGAGTTATTTTAATTCGATCCTCACTCTCCTGAAGTTTTCTTCGACGACCCAATTCAAGACTTGCAACTATTGTAATGGCTTTTGCATCCCCCACACCATGGTATTTAGTTTTAAGATCCGAGACCGTCTTTTTGCCTAAAACATTGAGATTATTGTTACAATCTTTAAGTATCTTCTTCGAAAGTTCAACGGCACTTTCTTTAGCACTGCCCGATCCTATGAGAATAGCTAATAATTCAGCGTCGGATAAAGATGAAAGCCCCTTACTCAATAGCTTCTCTCTGGGACGATCTTCAAGCGCCCATTCTTTAATGCTTAAATGCTGATAGCTATCCATCTCAAATCTTTTTTCATTAAGATAAAGAGGGAAAATGAGAAAGTAAATATAAAGCACAAAAAAGCCTTTCATCTTTTGATGAAAGGCTCAGTAGTCCCTAGGAGAATCGAACTCCTGTTTCAAGGATGAAAACCTTGTGTCCTAACCACTAGACGAAGGGACCCTAATATCTTCTTAAAGCTTGTTTACGTGTCCTGTAAGCTTTGATTTCAAGTTAGCCGCTTTATTCTTATGAATAACGTTTCTTTTAGCCAACTTATCAAGCATTGATGCTACCTTAGGAAGTAATTCCTGAGCAGCCGCTTTCTCAGACGTATCTCTCAACTCCTTCACAGCATTACGTGCTGATTTTGCATAGTATTTATTGTGAAGTCTTCTCTTCTCGGTCTGACGAATTCGCTTCTTTGATGATTGATGATTTGCCATCGTGCTACAAATAAATTTGTTAATTTTCTACTTTAGTAGTCCCTAGGAGAATCGAACTCCTGTTTCAAGGATGAAAACCTTGTGTCCTAACCACTAGACGAAGGGACCAAAACGCCTTTGAACATGTATTCTTGTCTCAAATGCGGATGCAAAGATATATCAAATTCAAATTCCTCCAAATATTTTCTCAAAAAAATATCAAATTTTATTTCAAACTTTTTCCCACACTCCATCTAAAGCCCCAAAGATAAGGAAAATCGACTATTTAAAAAGATTAAACAAGACCAATTCCTCTTAATTTATTTGCACACATATTTATAAATCCTTTACTTTGCAGAAGTGAAAAGTGGAAGGATTTGGCTGATTGCAACCACTCAAAAAAAGTGCTAAAACGCAAAATTCGTTTTAAACTTCCTTTTTTCACATATCATTTTAATAAATAACAATTGCATCCATTTCGATGAGTGCATTAAGATTTTAAGATATGGGATATTTATTTACCTCCGAATCGGTTTCGGAAGGACATCCAGACAAAGTAGCAGATCAAATTTCAGATGCCATCCTTGACGAAATGTTACGACAGGATCCGGAATCTAAGGTAGCCTGTGAAACATTGGTTACAACCGGACTTGTGGTGCTTAGTGGCGAAGTAAAAACCGAAGGTTTTGTTCCCGTTCAGAATGTAGCTCGTAAAGTTATCGAACGTATTGGCTACACCTCTTCTGATTATATGTTTGATTCAGGTTCTTGCGGTGTTATATCTGCTATTCATGAGCAATCAGCTGATATTAATCGCGGTGTGGAACGTGAAAAAGAAGAAGAACAGGGAGCCGGAGATCAGGGAATGATGTTTGGTTATGCGTGTAAGGATACTGAAGATTATTTGCCGTTACCACTGTTTCTTTCTCATGTACTTCTTAAAGAGCTTGCCGCAATTCGTCGCGAAGGCAAAGAAATGACCTATCTTCGACCTGATTCTAAAAGCCAGGTTACAATTGAATATGGCGAAGACAACAAACCGCTGAAAGTTCATACGATTGTTGTATCAACACAGCACGATGAGTTTGACGACGATGAACCTATGTTGGCTAAAATCAAACAGGATGTTCAGGATATACTTATCCCAAGGGTAAAAGCTATTTTACCTGATTCGCAACAACACCTATTTAATGACTATATATTACATGTCAACCCTACAGGTAAGTTTGTAATCGGTGGCCCTCATGGTGACACAGGCTTAACCGGACGCAAAATCATTGTAGATACATATGGCGGTAAAGGTGCACATGGTGGCGGAGCTTTTAGCGGAAAAGACAGCTCAAAGGTTGACCGTTCTGCTGCATATGCAACACGTCACATTGCTAAAAACCTGGTTGCGGCAGGTGTTGCTGATGAAGTATTGGTTCAGGTAGCCTATGCAATTGGTGTAGCAAAGCCAGTAGGATTATATATTAATACCTATGAGACAGCTAAAGTTAAGCTGAGTGATACCGAGATTGCTGAAAAGGTTGAAGCTATATTCGATTTACGCCCTAGCGCTATTGTAAAACGTTTTGGCTTAAAGAATCCGATATTTCAACCAACGGCGGCTTATGGCCATGTAGGTAGAACACCATATATTGATACTGTTGAGTTTATTGAAAACGGGCAAAAGGTTAATAAAGAAGTAGAATTCTTTACATGGGAGAAACTGGATTTTGTAGATGAAATCAAAAAGAACTTTTCATTGTAAACAGATACAATGAGGTATAAACTGAAAGAAGGTCATACGACCTTCTTTTTGCCCATCTAGCTAAACTCCTCAAGTTCCAAATCTAATTTACAAATGAATATTGCATCCCTAAATAAAGTAGGAAACTACAAGCTACTTTTATTAATACTTCCACTTTGTTATTTATTGCTTCCAAACAATAATCAAACCCTAGACTCATGGGGATATGCTAGTTACGTAAAGTATGGAGAAGGATTATTCCAGGCTCACCACTTAATATACAATTGGTTCATGTATCATTTAAAACTATTTCCTGGTTTAAACAATTCTCTTGATACAATGAAATTCATGCAATTCATTAATGGGTTATTCTCTATATTTTCACTTTTGTTTTTATATCTTACACTACTAAATACAAATAATTGTAAAAACAAATCACTTTCATGGACAATTTTAGTGGGTTGTACATTTTCTCTACTTAGGTATGGAACAGAAAATGAAACGTATATACTTCCTATTTTCTTTTCTATTATTGCCTCCTATTTCTTAAGCCTATACTTTAAACAAACTTCAGAACTCAAATGGCTATTCTTTAGCGGACTGGCCGCAGCTATCAGCTGCTTGTTTCATCAAATTCATTTCTTTTGGTGGTTAGCCATTCTGCTAGGTTTGTTTATTTTCTCGACAGAAAACAGAATCAAAAAATCAATTCTCTTTTTACTTCCGGCTATTGTAGTTCCCGTAACTTATGGTTTAGTTATACGCTATAGTCTTGAAAAGGAACTAGAGCTTAATAATATACTATCATATGTATTTGAGTATTATTATTCTGAAAATGCTGACACAGAATTTGGTGCAATTAATCTCATAATGACACCTATAAGTTTCTTTCGTACATTTTATCAGGTACACGGAAATATAATCAATTTAATTCTTGCAAAACCAGTGCTTTCTGCGTGTAGCTTTACTCTAAGCAGTTATTTCTTTTATAAATTTTTATTTCCTTTAAAGCTAAGATCTAAGTTTAATACTAATAATTTATTTACCAATATTCACCTCTTAGCCTTTTTATTGCAATTTGGCTTTGCCTTTTATTCTCATGGCAATGCTGAATTTATGGTAATGCTCCCTTTCTTGATGGCTATTTTCCTTTCTGATATGTTCACCATATCAAATAATAAATTAATCTCTCTTGCCCTATCCATGCTAATTTGGAATTTAAGTTTTGCAATATTTCCTAATCACTTTTATAATTATCATAACAATCAGGAAATAATAAAAGTAATCAACGCTTATCCTGACAAGAAGTTTATATTAGAAGAAAGGCAAAAAATTAATCTACAATACAGGTATGAATATGATGAAGATATCTCGGAGCGAATATTTTTTAAGATGGATATAGTTAATAAAAAAGAAACTGGTGTATTTTATACCGACATCCTAACTAAAAAAACACCATTCAACCGAGGATCAATAACTTTAAATAACAATACAAATTTAAACTACACAGTAATTCGTAGCGTTGAGAATATTCAGTCGTTTTACGGCAACTATTCCGTTGATGAAATTATGATAAAATAAATTTGAAACCATCTTAAGCAAAAGGTTTTATTATCATCTAAATATTGAGTTCATTACGTCAAAATAACTATTTTAGTGGCTTATTTCACATAGTAATGAATAAAAAAAATATAATCCTTTTCTTCTCCCTGCTTACTTTTATCCATAGCCTTTCACAGGAGGCACCCTACCACATTAGTAATGTTGCCCTTTACGATTTTATTGACGAACTAACAAACAAAGGAATCATCGATGTAAATTCGGCAATTAAGCCCTATTCAAGAAAACAAATTGCTTCCTGGTTACTATCTGCCAAACAAGATCCCTCACTTACAAAACGCCAGCTAAAGGAACTTAGCTTTTATTTAAAGGATTTTAATAAAGAACTAACTATCGGGAAGAATTTTGATAAACGATGGGATGTCCTCTACCACAATGATTCCTTATTTAAATTAAGTATAAATGGCATCCTTGGAGGACAGTTTTTCAATAATGGAAAAAACACTGAGTACCATCGTTGGGGAGGCGCTGAATTTTTCGGATCAGTTGGGAAGCATCTTGGAATATATGGAAGTTTGCGCGACAACCATGAATCTCATTTTTTTGGAGGTCCGGAATATATCACCCGACGACCAGGAGCTGTTTATAAGGGAGATTATAGTGATAAGGACTATTCCGAAACACGTGGTGGAATAACTTATTCTTGGAAATGGGGAAGCCTCGGCTTGCACAAAGACCATATTCAATGGGGAAGCGGATATAGCCAATCCGTAATTATGTCGGGACGTACGCCTTCATTCGGATTTATCTCATTTAAAATGTCTCCTGTAAAATGGTTTGATTTCAATTACATCCATGGCTGGCTGGTAAGTGAAGTTATTGATAGTACACGAAGTTATAATGTATTTAATGGCCAGCGAGAAGTGTATGCCAACAAATTTATTGCGGCCAATATGTTTACCGTTCGCCCCTGTCCTAAGCTGAACATATCTTTTGGTAACTCAATCATTTATGGTGATACTGACTTTAATCCAACTTTTCTCGTACCCTTCCTTTTTTATAAGTCAGCCGACCACACCTACAACTCATGGGATAATTGGGTGGGTCACAATGCTCAAATGTACATTGATATTAGCAGTCGACAAATTAAAAACCTTCATCTCTACACGAGTCTTTTCATTGATGAAATCAGTATTAATAACTTATTTAATAAAGAATCTCAATCCAATGATATAGCATGGAAAATTGGTGGAAGAATTACAGATATCGTACCCAATACCTCATTAACGGCAGAATACACTTTAATTCGCCCCTTAGTATATCAGCATTTTGTGCCTACTGTGAATTTCAAGAGCAATTTATATGCAATGGGAAGTTATATCCTTGACAATTCCGACGAACTCTATTTATCGGCCAGATACAAACCAATTCGCGGCCTGGATATTATAGCTAGCTATACCTATGTTCGTAAAGGAAAGGATTATCAAGAAATATTTGACAATGGCGAAATGGACGAACATCCTGAAATCAATCAAGATCAGGAAGAAATTCGGCGAGGTCTACCTTTTATGAATGAAGTACGTTATAAGAACAGCAACTTTTGTCTCAAAACTCAATACCAAATTATAAATGATGCCTTTGTTTTCATAGAGTATCAATACAATAGCTATGACGGTGAAGACCAGGAAAAGTACGCTAATCCTTATTTTCTTGCAGGTAGTCAAATAGTTTCCTTCGGAATGAACTTTGGCTTCTGATTTTTAATTATTTTCATGCTCTTGAATTTAGAATTACAATGAAACAACATCGAATGGTAGACCTTAAGAGCCAATACAGGCGCTTACAACCTGAGCTTGATAAAGCCATGGCTGAAGTGCTTGAACATACAGCTTTTATCAATGGTCCTGCTGTCAAGTCCTTTCAAAAAAATCTGGAAGA
Source organism: uncultured Carboxylicivirga sp. (assembly GCA_947503525.1). Lineage (GTDB taxonomy): Bacteria > Bacteroidota > Bacteroidia > Bacteroidales > Marinilabiliaceae > Carboxylicivirga. The sequence continues at coordinate 115,393 of CANNEA010000007.1, forward strand.
CTATTTAAATGTAAAACATGTGATACCTTGTGCCAATGGTACAGATGCATTACAAATTGCCTTAATGGCACTCGACTTGCAGCCTGGCGATGAAGTTATTACTTCCACGTTTACCTTTATCGCAACGGTAGAAGTCATTGCTCTGCTTAGGTTAAAACCTGTTTTGGTTGATGTTAATCCCAATACTTTTACTCTTTTAACTGAGCAAGTGGAGCAGGCCATCACGTCCAAAACCAAAGCCATTATTCCGGTTCACCTTTTTGGACAAGGTGCTGATATGAATGCCTTAATGAGCATAGCTGAAGATAACAACTTGTATATTGTAGAAGATACAGCTCAAGCCATTGGATGTGATTACATGCATAAAGGCATTACTACCAAGTTGGGTACAATAGGTAATATTGGATGTACATCTTTTTTTCCCTCTAAAAACTTAGGCTGTTTTGGTGATGGAGGCGCTTGCTTTACCAATAATGATCAACTGGCCGAAAAAATGCGCATGATTATCAATCATGGCTCAAAACAAAAATATTACCACGAAGTTATCGGCGTCAATTCAAGACTGGATACTTTGCAGGCAGCCGTTTTGGATGTTAAGCTCAAACAACTGGATGATTTTAATTTCCGCAGGCAAGATGCTGCGAGCTATTATGACAAAGAACTAAGCGATATTGATGGCTTGGAGATTCCGAAACGGGACAAACATTCCAAACACATCTTTCATCAATATACCCTTAAAATAAAGGATGGGAAAAGAGATGAGTTGCAGGCATTCCTAAAGGAAAACAACATTCCTTCAATGGTTTATTATCCAGTTTCGCTGCATCAACAGGAAGCTTTTAGCAGTTATCAGGACGCCAATAAAAGCTTACCAAATTCTGAAGCTTTAAGTCACGAGGTATTATCGCTACCTATGCATACTGAAATGACAGAAGAACAACTCCAAGATATAACATTAACAATAAAAAGCTTTTTCAAACAATGAACGAAAAGAAATACTTTGTACACGAAACAGCTGTTGTTGATGAGCCTTGCCAAATAGGAGAAGGAGTCAAAGTATGGCACTTCTCGCACATTATGAGCGATTGTGTGATTGGCGATGGATGTAATCTTGGGCAGAATGTAGTTGTATCACCCGGGGTAAAACTTGGTAAAAACGTTAAGGTTCAAAATAATGTTTCCATTTATACGGGTGTGATTTGCGAAGATGATGTCTTTCTTGGACCATCAATGGTTTTTACCAATGTCACCAATCCCAGAAGTGCCATTAACCGAAGAGGGCTTTACGCCGAAACTCGTGTTAAGAAAGGGGCCACTATTGGTGCCAATTCAACAATTGTTTGTGGTCACGATATTGGCGAATTTGCCTTTATTGGTGCCGGAGCAGTAGTAACAAAAGATATACCTGCCTATGCTTTGGTAGTGGGTAATCCATCGCATCAAATAGGTTGGATGAGTGAATATGGCCATCGTCTGGAGTTTGATACAAACGGAAAAGCCATTTGTCTCGAGAGTAAAGAAGAGTATCTTCTTGAAAACAATAGAGTAACTAAGATTAGAAATAAAAGATAGATTAAATATAGCGCTATGCTTAAAGAACTTTTAGCCAAAGAGGCCAAATTATCCGTAATCGGATTGGGATATGTAGGTTTACCAATTGCACTTGAATTTGCACGCAAAATGTCAGTTATCGGTTTCGACATCAAAGAAGACCGCGTTGAGATGATGCGAAATAACATTGATCCCAGTAATGAATTGGAGAGCTCGGCTTTTGATGGATGTGATATTCAGTTCACCAGTAATGCTGACGACTTAAAAGAAGCTAAATTTCATGTGGTTGCGGTGCCTACTCCAATTAACACGCATAACCTTCCTGATCTAACTCCTCTTTTTGGTGCTACTAAAGCGGTAGGAAAAATCCTTAAAAAAGGAGATTACGTGGTGTTTGAATCAACGGTTTATCCCGGATGTACTGAAGAAGATTGTGTACCTATTCTTGAGGCTGAATCAGGATTGAAGTTCAACGAAGACTTTAAAGTCGGTTTTAGTCCTGAACGAATTAATCCGGGTGATAAGGAACACACCCTGACTAAAATCTTAAAGATTGTTTCGGGTAGCGATGAAGAATCTGCACAGGTCATTGAAGAAGTATATGCCAGTATTATACAGGCAGGTATCCACAAAGCCAGTTCAATAAAAGTGGCAGAGGCGGCAAAAATTATTGAGAACACCCAGCGCGATGTTAACATTGCCTTGATGAATGAGCTTTCACTGATTTTCGACCGCATGGATATCAATACTTTTGAGGTATTGGAAGCAGCCGGAACTAAATGGAACTTCCTTAAATTCTTCCCTGGCCTGGTTGGTGGACACTGTATTGGTGTTGATCCTTATTACTTAACCTACAAGGCCAATGAATTGGGTTATCACTCAAAAATTATTACCGGTGGACGTACCATTAATGACTCAATGGGAGCCTATGTGGCCAAAACATTGGTGAAGAAAATGATTTCGGCTGGCAATAAAATCAATGGCGCCAAAGTATTGGTGATGGGTGCTACTTTCAAAGAAAATGTAAGTGATATTCGTAACTCAAAGGTGGCCGATGTGGTCAATGAATTAAAATCATTTAGTATAGATGTGGATGTAGTTGATCCCTATGCTTCCTCAGAAGAATTAATGCACGAATATGGCTATGGTCTTATTGATGAAGTGAAAGACAAATACAATGGTGTAATTGTTGCCGTGAATCATGTTGAATACCTCAAGCTGGATGAAGCTTACTTCAAGTCTATACTTGTTGATAATGGCGTATTTGTTGATATCAAAGGCATTTACCGCGATAAAATTAAAGACCTAACTTACTGGAGCCTATAACCTTATTTAAATAGCATTTAAAAAGCCGGATAATGAAGATTCATTATCCGGCTTTTTAATTTTATTAATTTCTTCGGTTTTAAGTTTAGGTCCAATTGAAAAGTCAATTATTGTACTGAATCAAATCAGTAATAAAAACCACCAATATCACCAACTATAAAACATGTATCTTGATACTTTAATGAGTAAGTATGGTTGTTTCAAGTTTTTGTTTGTCACAAACCAATATAGTATAAAAATTATTGCAAAGTCTATTGAGTTAAAAAGCATTGATTAATTTTTAAACAAATTTCGTCCTAATAAGTGTAAAGGATGTTTGTATAACGTACCTAAACTTAAGGATACGATCTCTATTTATAAGCTGTAAATAAAGATCGCATCCTTAAGGAAGAACAATCAAGCAATTCTGAACCTTTATATATGATACTAGAAGCTTACAATAGTAATTTCTTCAAAGGCCATTTTGTAAAGCGTGCTGCTATTGAGAACTTGTGCATGCGTTCCATTAGCTGTAATAGTATTGTTTTCGATAACATAAATAGTATCGGCATGCCTTGCTAGTTGCGGTCGATGAGTAACAAGTAGAATAAGCATTTTATTCCTAAGTTGATTTAATAAATTAATGACAAAATGTTCCGTTTTGCGATCCATTGCTGCAGTAGGTTCATCCAGCAATAATACCTGAGGTTTGGAATATAAGGCACGCGCCAAAGCAATCAATTGAAGCTGACCACCCGATAAATTGGTAGCATTCTCGTTAATTAGTGTTGCATAACCTTGTTGTAATTGCTTAAAAAAATTATCAAACCCATATTTTCTGCAAAAAGCTTCCATTTGTTTGTAGTTGGGATTTTCAGACAAAGTAATATTTTCGAGTAAAGTTGCATTAAATAATTTAACATGTTGTTCAACAACAGCAACGTGCTGCCGCCAATGTCTAACACCAATGTGTTGCCAATTTTGCCCATTCACACATATGTTTCCAGATTCAATATTATGAAGGTGTTGAATTATACTTAACAATGTACTTTTGCCACAACCAATCTCACCATAGAGGCTTGTAATTTTCCCTTTTTCAAGTGACAGACTAATGTTTTTAAGTAATAAAGATTTTCCTGGAAATCGGAAATTTAGCTTATCAATAGTTAGCGTCTGCATATTTATTAACTCAACATTTGTGTCCATATTATCCTCAACACATTCTGGATCAGCGCTTGCAAACTCGAACATACGTTCAAATGCTATCTTTGCTTCTTGCAGTTGAATATTAGCCAAGGCTATTTGTATTACAGCAGCTGTCATACTGCTTGTTAAAGTGATAATGGCCATTAGTTGTCCAACTTGAAGCTGATTGCTTAACACCAAATTAGCAGCCCATGCGATAATCCCAAGCAGCAATAGAGAGTTAACAATACTTACCCACCAGCCAAGTTTAGCACTTAGAACTCCCAGTTGATAAACACCATCTAAAAATAAATGGTAAATAGACTTCACTGTTTTTCCCAATAAGATTTCGAGGTTATTGGTTTTTATGGTATCTATATTATTAATGGTGTCTATGTATTTACTCTCCGTAATGGCATAATTCTTCATCACTTTTTGTTGCCCTTTGATAATATTATTATTAAAATACAAAGTGATTAAACCAAACAAAGGAATAGCCATTAGACTAATAAAACCTGTAGATGTTGAATATACAAAGATGTATGAAACCGATGCGATAGCAACTAAGGCATCAATAATTAATTCACTACTCAGATAAACCACAACCTTTTGTATTCGACGAACATCGTTTAAGCGGGCCACCATATCTCCTGTGGAAGTGCTGTTGAAAAAGGATTTAGGTAAGAATAATAATTTACCGAAAAATGACGACACCATGCGACTGTTCATATCACGACCTTGTCGTTGCAAAAAAACATTTCGTAAATAGCTGATTGATGAGTGAGCCAATAAAATCATTCCAAATACTATTAGGCCTAGTATAAGCATCCTGGTATCTTTACCAGGTAAAAAATTATCAATCAATTTTTGCGAAAAGATGGCTGTAGCCAATCCTAAAATAGAAAGAACAATACCAAGGAAGCCTGCAATTGCTAAAACAGGGTAATCATCTTTTAATAGGTTCAAAAACCATTTACGTTGATTAATTCGATGTTTCTGAGTGGTTATAAATTTATCGCCTCGTTTCAATGTTAATAAAGCGCCACTTTTCCAGATTTTTCCTAAATCATCCTCCGAATACTGTATAATTCCATGACTCGGATCTCCAATTACAAAGGTGTTATCGGTAAATGCATAGCAAACAATAAAGTGTTCACTTTTATCATCCTTAACAACATGTAAGATGACCGGATAATTCTGTTTTTTCAAGGTGCTCATGTCGGCTTGATACCCTTTAGCTTCTAATCCCAAATGTTGAGCTGATTGGTATAAGCCAAGTAATGATGTGCCATTTAGTGTTGTGCCACTACTCTCACGTAACTTATCTTGCGTAGTATTTCCACCATAGTATTTGATAATGGATGTTAGACAGGCTAAACCACAGTAATACTGACTGTGTTGTTTTGTAAATGAGCGCTCAATCAGCTTAAAATTAGGCTTCATTCTGGTAGGTTTTAGTTCTCAGGGTAAAGAAGCCATGATAGCTTCAGGCTTAGTTTCTCCTAAATATTTGTTTTGTAATTGTCTTTTGCTATCATAGATAAAAACGGATGGTACCATCGAAGTTCCAAATGTTTTATAAAACACATCTCTTTTATCAATCAATATATCTATGGCTTCCAAATCCCATAACTTGTAATTCTCAGCAAACAGATTAACCTGTTCAAAGGAATTGTCATTTGTAATCATTAATAATTGTGTATTGATAAGTGCTTCTCTATTTAAGCGTAGTGCTTGCGCTTCGTATTGGCAATGTTCGCATTCAGGATGAAAATAGATAATTAGTATTGGTTTGCCTTTATAATCATGCAAATTAACCACCTCATTACTAAGGCTGATAAACTGTCCATTTGGTAATTCTTGAATGTTAACTTCAATTTCCTTTTTATTAGAATAGGAAACGACGACTTTATAAACACCATAGCCAATTATGGTTAGTAGCAATAGGCGAAGAATAAGTTTAACCTGATGCTTCATTTTATCCTAGATTTAGGCTAACAAACATTACCAACAACACCCAGATTAAAAGACCACTACCATAGGATGACACAACCAATTGCAGTGATCTACCATAATTGATTGGTTGTAGTTCTTTAGACTCTTTTATAGCAATACTCAAAAACAACGCTAATATAAAGATGTACAATAATTCAAAAGCATTAAGTAAGCTTAATGGATAAACGAAGACAGGATCTATTGAACTAGTTTTAAACAGGGAAAAGATCGAAAGGGGAGTATATGTTAAGTCATGTAGAGATGAAACGTTTTTGTATAGAACTAATACAGCCATTTTAAACACTCCTGATATAATGTAAATAAAATCGGCTATTAGGGCGACTTTAATAATTTTTTTAAACTCTAGTTTAATTTCAAAGAAATAAGTACCAATATACAGAAGAATGGATGTAAAAAAGATCCTGGTCATTAAAATAAGAGGAACGAGAACTATTCCGATCCAAGCATACTTCTGGCTTAACTCAAAAATAGTATCAATTCTACCAAAAGATAACTGTTCTGAGAACGTGTTATAATACAATTGTTTATTTACAAATAAATAGTCAATTGATAGCTTTAAAGCTAAAGCAAGGATGATTAAATAAATAAAGAGCTCACACCCTTTTATATGACCGAATCCTTTATTTTTAACAGTCATAATTTGCAATTAACATACCATACCTTAATCCCGTAGAATCTATTTTTTACAATCATAAATGAATTAAATAGTTTCTTATCCTCTGCTCACTCAGGTTAAAAATCAGTTGAATATCTTATTCCTTATGGCAACTATAGCAATTGAAATTATGGAAATAGCTATAACGCCGATCCACTGCAAATCACCTTCATTCATGATAGAATACCAAATTACAGACAGGATTATTGCCAAAAGAAAAAAAATAAATAATTCTTTGGTGAGTTTTTTATTTGATTTGATGTTTTTTCTCTCTTTAATCCAAACACCGATTATACCACCGATTGTACAACCAAGCCATGCCATAGCCATTGAAATAAAAGTACTATTACCATAGCCATATGCTAAAATAAACAGAACGATTGCTATGACTAACATGAAAGAGGATTTGTATAATAATGTATTTTTCATAATGTGTGATTTAAATATAATCTATAACATTTTAGTTATTCTAGGGTCTTAGAATACTATCTAAAACCCTATAATAAATAAATAGTTTTTCTTTTAATCACAGACATAGGCCGTTAAACCACCCCATGCGAGACCAACAACGGCAGCTCCAATGCCACCAGTAGCAATTCCTGCCATGCCAGCCCAGAACACCCCTACAGCTGTCATACCTATATTACACGACCAATAAGCGTAATCACCCCCGCCATTTAATTGTTCCATTTGATCAAAGTTTAATTCTTTCATAACATCAAGGTTTTACATTAATAAAAAAAGCATGAATTCAATTTATGTTGGAGCTAAAAGTTTGTCAATTCTTTTTTTTATAAAAAAACGTGAGCGTTAAGAATTCTTGAATAAGCGTGAATAATTTAGGCTTAAGCGTAAAGAAATTGAGCTTAAGCGTTATAAAGGATGTGGCAAAAAAGTAAAGAATAAGCTTAGGTGTTTTAAGCCTGCCTAAGTTTTAATACTAACCCCATTTAATTTTTAGAAGCCTGGGACCTTTCATAAGCTTGCCGAAAGATATTTAGGTTATTTTAAGCGCCTTGATAATACTTAAGAATTGCGCTGTAAAGCGAAAGAATAGAACTAATGCAAGCTTAAGTAATTTTATTTTTTAAAAGCAGATAAAGCCAAAGCAATGCTTGAAAGCACAGAGCTAGCAAGCACCCATAGTGGAGCTTTCATTTCAGTGAATGGCCGGTCACTTAGCACAATAAGCATTATCAGGACTAAAGAGAATAGTGCCGATGTATAAAATAATACTCCACTGATTTTAGTATTCGCCTTCATCTTCTGAGTTCATTCTTGTAGTGGCTAATTCTTTTGGTTTTGCTAGCTTCAAATAACAATGTTCTATACTTCTAACTCTATTATGAAGCACAACTCTTCAATATAAATAAGAGATGTGAAATTGTCAATACTGGTATAGATTAAAATAAGTGGAAGTCATCCGATCTTATTGGGCAAACGGTTTATAAGGATGATATCCTTAATAAGCAAAGCTAAGTACGATCACTCACTGAAAACTTACCTCTGAGTCTCCCTGCCGCTGTGTTCCATTTTAAAAGCATAAAAAAAGGGATGCCAGGTGACATCCCTCTGTTATTTATTTAAAATTTCTTAGATATTCATATTCATGGCCTTTCGCACTTCTTCCAAAGTACCGATGGCTACTTCGCGGGCATTGGCAATGCCATCACGTAGTATATTTTTTACATAGTCTTCGTTTTGCTCCAAGTCGGCACGGCGTGCACGGATAGCTCTAAAATGCTCATTCAAGGCTTCCGATGTTACCTGCTTTAACTTACCTGCTCCCTGATCACCAATGGCTTCTGCAATTTTGGCCGGATCTTCACCCGTACACAAGGAAGACAACATCAATAGGTTAGCTACTTCAGGGCGAGTTTCAGGATCGTAGGTAATTACGCGTTCCGAATCCGTTTTAGCACGCTTTATCAGCTTACTGGTTTCGTCTTCGGTGGCCTTAATCATAATGGTATTATTACGGCTCTTACTCATTTTCTGACCACCGTCTAGTCCCAATATCATTGGTGCTTCACTTAATAAGCCCACAGGCTCACGAAATACTCTGGTCTTAAATTTCTTATTAAAACGCTTGGCAATTTTACTGGTCAGCTCAATATGAGGTAATTGATCTTTACCCACCGGAACTACGTCACTCTTACAAAACAAAATATCAGCTGCCTGATGTACCGGGTAAGTATACATGCCGGCATTAATTACATTTTGTCCCGATGCCGAAATCTCTTCCTTAATGGTTGGATTCTTGCTTAATTCAGCATTTGACACCAAGGATAAAAATGGCACTAATAACTGATTCAATTCAGGAATGTGACTATGCGGGAAAATATGCGTTTTAAATTTATCCGGATCCAAACCACAGGCCAAATAATCCAAAGTCAGTTCATACACATACTTCGAAATGTCTTTAAAAACATCACGGTCAGTTAATACCTGGTAGTCGGCAATAACAATAAATGTTTCAACGCCCAGGTTCTGTAAACGAACTCTGTTTTTTAATGATCCAAAATAATGACCAATATGAAGATTCCCCGTAGGCCTATCCCCTGTTAGCACACGATGTTTGTGTGGGTTAATATTTAAATCGGCTTCTAAGGCATTACTTCTCTGAACAGCAGTATCAAAGGACGACTTGCTTATTCCTTCTTCTTTTACTTCACTCATATTTGTCAATCATTATTTATCTACACAATTCTATAAGGAGAGCTGATAAGCACAAGCGCTATTACTCCCCCAAAGCGTTCTGTTCTTTTAATTAATTACAAAACAGCCACAAAAATGAGAAAAAATAAGGAAATGAGGGATTAAAAAGTATAAAATATTAGAAGCATGCTTTATAAGCTTTAAGAAGCGGCTCTTTATTGGCATCATTTAAAATAGAGAGCCAATCCTTAAGACACTTGAAAGTTCAATGCTAATATTTTAACTTGTGTCCATGCCATCCATTAAAACATCAACTCCTATATTGGCAGGGAAATACTACCACCTGTTTAATCGAGGCACCAATCGACAGAATATTTTTTTCTCAGCAGCAAACTATGCTTACTTTCTTTCATTAATGGATAAATTCCTAAGCAAGTATATGTCAATCCTTGCCTATTGCTTACTGCCCAATCACTTTCATATGGTAGTGAAAATTAATGACCACCAATCTTCCATCAAAGACCCAATCCCATCTTCTGATCCGGGCAAACTGGCTGTTCGCCAATTAATGAAGCTTTTTCTTACTTATGCCATGGCTATCAATAAGCAAGAGAAACGTGTTGGCAACCTCTTTGCTCCCAAATACAAGCGACTCAACATTTCCTCAGATGAGTACTTGAAATACCTTGTGTTTTATACCCATTACAATCCTGAGAAGCACGGCATAATAGATTCCTTTTTTTCTTATTCCTTTAGTTCCTACAAAGCCATCTGCTCAGGCAAAAACACTAAGCTTGATCGAGAATTAGTATTGGACATTTTTGATGGACTTGATAATTTTCTGAATTATCATGCAGTTCTTTATAAAGAACGTAAGGATTTAGAACTCGAATAGCAGTAATTATGGAGCGGTTCTTTATTAGCGTCTTGTACATAGAGAGCCGCTCCTTAAAACGAAAGTTAACTATAACATAAACAAATTGCCAAAAGCACTATCTCATTCAGCTCTCCCTTGAATTCAGCTTAGCTATGGGGCAAACACTTCAACTTGCAAATCAAAAGGAACAGCTCCTTAAAACAAGTCGATGACTTTAAGGGTCAATAATGCCCACACCACATAACGCAGCAATTTACCAACAAACATCCCAATGGCCACATACCAGGTATTCACCTTAAGCAAACCCAACAACACCGCTATAACATCGCCCACGCCGGGAAGCCAACAAAAAAAAGCGATCCACATTTCTTTTCCCGCTATCTTGCGTTTCGTTTTTTCGATCTGCTCATGTTTAATGCGCAAATACTTCTCTATCCATTCTGTTTTTCCCAACCAGCCCAAACCATAGGAGCTCATTCCGCCCAGCCAGTTTCCCAGGGTAGCCAATCCTAAACACCAATATAAATCGTAACCACCAGCCAACATTCCGGATAAAAGCGCCTCCGAACTGAATGGAACAACAGTTGCCGCTAAAAATGATGCCAAAAAAAGTGCTAAATATCCCGACTCAAACATCCCAAAACTCGATTTTCAGCAAAAATACAAAAAAAGAACCCGAATAAGAGAAAAATATTTTGCTGCCAAAAGCCCCATAAATAAAGGGATGCAAGGATTAGGTCAAAAATAATTTAAAAATATTTAGTACTTTGTATTGCATAGTACCTTCTTTTAGCCATATATTTGTATTACCAATTTCATTGTATAAACTAGTATTGTGTCATGAGACTTTTAAACAACATCACTAAAAAATGGACAATTGCAGCGCTAATAATCGTTTGCATTATTTCGGTGAATCAAGCTCAGAACTCAAAAGCTGATACGCTTACAAAAGTTAAATGCATTTCAGAACAATGTACAAACCCTCAACCGGCAAAGGCTGGCTCTGAAGAAAAAATTAAAAAGGCACCTGTCAGGAAAACGAAGAGCAATAAGAAAAGTGCCGATATAAGTCAATGTTTCGCCAATGGATTTCTTTATAAAAGAAATACACTATCGGACATTTAGTAAAACAACACATAAAACCGGGAGAATGAATGTAGAAAATATAAAAGCGCAGATGAGAAAAGGGGTATTGGAATATTGCATTCTATCCATACTATCCAACAACGATGCCTATGCTTCTGATATCATTAATACACTTAAAGAAGCTAAAATGATTGTGGTTGAAGGTACGCTTTACCCTCTTTTAACCCGACTCAAGAATGCTAAACTTTTGAGTTACCGCTGGGAAGAATCCACCCAGGGACCACCTAGAAAGTATTACGAGTTAACCGAAGAAGGCCAATCATTTTTGAATGAAATGGATGGCTCGTGGAAAGAATTAGTAAATGCCGTTGATTTAATTCATCAAACCAAATAAGCTAGCCATGAAGAAAACAGTTACCATAAATATAAGCGGTAGGCAATTCTTTATCGATGAAGATGCCTTTAACAGACTAAGTTCCTATTTGAACAAAATAGAACAAAGCTTCAAAAGCCAGGAAAGTGGAGATGAAATTATTAATGACATCGAAAACCGCATAGCTGAAATATTTGAAGAGCAAATCAATAGAGAAACCGGTGTGGTGAATCTTCAAATGGTTGAAGAAGTGATATGCACAATGGGTGAGCCCGAAGAATTTAGCGATGAGGACGAGCAGAGAAAGAGCAGACCAACCTCAACCGCTTTGGTAAAACCTAACAAACGCTTTTATCGCGATATCGACAACCGTATGCTTGGTGGCGTATGCGCAGGCATAGCTGCTTACCTTGGTATTGATAGCATTATTATTCGAATAATTGCTCTGGTTCTTATTCCTTTAACATCGGGAGCCATTATTCTGATTTATCTGGTGCTTTGGATGGCCCTGCCTCCGGCTATTACCACTGCGCAAAAACTCGAAATGCGTGGTCAGCACATTACCATCAACACCATTGAGCAATCCATAAAAGATGAGTATGACGAGGTAAAAAAGAACTTCAGCAACTTTAAACAATCCAAGGCTTATAAAAAGAGTGAAGGCTTTTTTAGTCGTTTTAGTAAATCCGACAAAACTGTACTGATCGTAATTGCGGTGGGATTAAGCCTGTTTGCCCTTTGGAATTTTGGCCATGTGGGAACACAGGTATTTCATGCCCCATTTGCAGCTTTTACCACTATAACACATAGCATAGCACCAACCTTTAATCACATATTTTTTCCCGGAGCTCTAACGGTAATATTGGTTCTTCTGGTGCTTGGATTTGTTTTTAAAACAGTCTTTAAGATTATCCTTTACATTATAGCCTTTTTGCTTATTGGGGCATTGGCTCTGAAAGTTATCTTCTGGATGTTCGGTGGCTTTCTTTTGATGTGTTAATTGAATTTATACGCTAGACTCTTAGATCGAAAAAAATGAATAATATTATAAACATAAATCTCGACGGTTGTGCTTTTCAAATTGAAGAAGAAGCATACAACAAACTCAACACTTATCTGGACACCATTAAATCCAGATTAGGAAATAATGAGGAAGCCAAAGAAATAGTGGCCGACATAGAGGCGCGAATTGCAGAGCTCTTCCAATTTAAATGTCCTCAAGGTAACATCACGCTTCCTGTGGTTAGCGAAATTATTGAAACCATTGGCGAGCCGGCCGAAATAGTAGATGAGGAAGATGCCGAAGAACCAAAACAAGAATCTAAATCACAGTCCTTCTCAGCACCTCCTCCTTACTTTGGGCGTAAAGGATTATACCGCGATAGAGACGACCGTGTATTTGCAGGGGTTTGTTCCGGGCTGGGTGCCTACTTCGATGTTGATCCATTGGTATTTCGGATTATTGCTGTGGTGACTACCTTGCTATCCGTAGGTGCGGTTCCAATTATCTATATCGTATTGTGGATTGCTATGCCCGAGGCCAGAACTCTTGATCAACGCATGCGAATGCGTGGTGCTATTACTTTTAAAAATGTTGGCGATAACATTAAGGAAGAGTACAATGCCGTTTCCAACAGATTTAAATCATATTCCAACTCTCAAAACTATAAGAATATGCAAAATCGAATGAATAAAACGGGCGATGTGATGGCCAATGGACTTCACGCCGTACTAAAAATAATAGGTACCATCCTGGGAATAGGAATAGTTCTGTGGAGCGTATTGTGTATCATGATTATTGCAGGTGTATTAATACTTAAAGATGCCATGCCGTTTTTAGCCGATTCAGTAGGTAATCTGTACATTACAAATGTTCCTAATTATTTCTTGTCACAGGTGGATCAAACTTTGGCTACCATCGGAATTATGCTGGTTCTGGGCATACCATTCCTGGTTATTTTATACCTGGGGTTAATGCTGATATTCCGCTTTAAGTCCAATGGCAAAGCCATTGGATTGGCAGCCCTTGGTTTATGGATTGCCGGCTTACTTTTATTATTCTTTACAGCGCTTCACATCGTGAAAGGATTTGAAGATGCAGGTTCAGTGAGCGAACACCACAAGCTGGAATCGACTACCTCCAATACGGTATATCTTAAGGTAGCCAATAAGGACAATTATTCGGGAAATAAAGAATACCTGTTCGACCTGAACGACATGGAGCTTTCATTGCAAAACGGAAAATTAATTGTTGAAGGTGATCCTCAAATCAATATTTCAAGAGGGGATGATTTCTCGATTCACATTACTAAAAATGCCCGTGGATTAAACGAAGAAGAGGCTGAATTTAATGCGACCTCCACCGAATATTTCTGGGCACAGAACGACTCCATTATTTATCTTGACCGGACTTTCAGCTTGTCAGACGAAGCATTGATAAGACAGCAAAATGTAAATGTGAATATTCAAATACCTCATAATAAATCACTGCAGGTAAGTCCGTACTTGGACCGATTAATTGATGACTATTAAACAAGAACCCAAGACTAAAAAAGAAAATTAAAACATATGAAACGAGCCATGAGAATTGCTTCACACACAGAAGCATGATTAATTTTGGCGAGTTCCATGTGACCATTAAGAAATAAATTTTAGACACATGAAAACATTATCAACGACAATACTAGTTCTGGCTTTTACAATAAGTGCAATGGCCCAAAGCCGACCATCGGACAGATTATTCGAAAAAATGGCCCTGAAACCCGGGATCACCATGATGTCTTTCTCTAAGGAAATGTTGGATGCCGTAGACATGACCTTCGACAACGATGATGGAGAAGAAGAAAACAAGGTAACCGGCGATCTTCATGAAATGAAGGTAGTAATATACAATGCGCCTGAGGACAAAGAACCTATTGATTTCAGAGGTGAAACCTTGCGCTATTTGCCACTAAGTAAATTCAAAGACATTGATTCTGATGAATATGATATCGATAACGATGGTACTGTAGATATACGCGTACATAAGTCTGGCCGAAAAATAAAGGAGTGCCACATACTGTTTCAAGGAGAAACCAATGGGGTACTGCTTTCTTTTTTCGGCAACTTTAAAGTTGAAGACATTGAAGACATGGCTGAAAAAATGGACGGCTATAAGTAAGCGCTTACAAACCATGGCTCAATGCTGATCGTAGAAAGATTATCATTTCTTGCTCAGTCTTAAATATTAAAAACAAATAACTTACACAATAATATGTCGTTTATTGGAAACTTAATATGGTTGCTTTTTGGTGGGATAATGATTGCTATAGAATACTTTGTGTGTAGCATTTTTCTTATCCTTACTATAGTGGGTATACCCTTTGGAATGCAAACTCTGAAATTGGGCGTATTGGCCCTCTGGCCATTTGGTAGCGAAGTCAGATACCAAGCGCAGGCATCCGGATGCTTAAATACCTTAATGAATGTCATCTGGCTAATTTTTGGTGGCTTTCTTATTGCCCTAACCCATATCTTTTGGGGTTTGATTTTAGCCATCACCATCATCGGCATTCCTTTTGCCCGTCAACACTTTAAATTGGCAGGAGTAGCATTAACTCCATTCGGCAGAAGTATAGTATAGACATAATCAACAAACTAAGGTTTGTTCGACTATAGTTTAGTGATAAATTCAATTCTAAAAGCCATTCCAAACGAGGGATGGCTTTTATTTATCCGCAATAAAACGCCAGGGCTTTACACGCCACTGCTCGCTTGCATAATCAATGCCTACCCTGGGTTCTGTGAGTATTTTCAGAGGCGCTTCGCCATCTTCAAACCAAAGACGAGACGAATCAGAAATTACTTCTCCGTAAAAGCTCTTATCCAATTTTAGTAGTTGACCAACTTTGCCCGGCCCTTTAATTTCTTCAAGCCCTCTGATCAACACTGCCTGTGGATCATCCTTGGGGCCGCTAACAATATTCAAAAGCCAGTATATCCCATAAATTAAATAAACGTATATTCGACCGCCTTCCTCGTACATTACTTCAGTACGAGGCGTTCTCCCTTTTCGGGCATGGCAAGCGCCATCTTCTTCACCACGATAAGCTTCGGTTTCCGTAATTCGCCATCTTGCAAGGGCTCCATCTGCAAATTGTCGCACCAGCACTTTTCCTAATAAATCAGGTGCTAGATGAAGCACATCTACTTGGAAATAGTCTTTATCTAATTTTATCATCCCATTCAAACAAGCCATGAGCTAATAACGAATCTTATCCTTCTTCTCATCCCAAAGTTTAAAAGCCGCATAAGCTTCCTTAGCTAATACTTGAGTGGTTGGAATATTCCGTTTATCAATGGCCCGTTCAATTTCTTCGTAAATAAACTGGTCATCAAAACCTATGCTTGCCGCATCATTTTTTGTATTACCATAGTATATAGCCTTTAAACGCGACCAGTAAATGGCACCTAAACACATGGGACAAGGCTCACAAGAGGTATAAATAATGCAATCCGACAAATCATATGAATTAAGCTTTTTACAGGCATCCCTAATGGCATTTACTTCAGCATGTGCCGTAGGATCATTCCATTCTGTGACACGATTAAATCCAATACCAATTATTTCATCCTTAAGCACTACAAGAGCACCAAATGGTCCTCCTCCATTTTCAACATTCTCACACGAAAGCTTAACGGCCTCTCGCATAAATTTTTCGTCAACTTTATTTGTCATGATAGGGTATTTTAGCTACTGCAAGTTGATACAATTATTGAAAAAAGACAACAATCAATTTCATCTGACATTTTCTTTTTAAAAGGCAAAAAAAGAGAATCATTTATCCATGTCATAGAAAAATAGTTCATTGATGACTGAGTTTAACGATTTTTTTACACTAACATTAGTATATCACAAATAATTAGAGTACTTTTGCGGCCGATTATTATCCGATCTGAAAAGTTGAATTATTCTTTTTTCACGGTATTTGGGGTGGGACTCGAAGACCGAGAGGGGACTTTTTCGCTTTTGCAAACTGTTATAATTAATAAAGTTAAGTAAATGGATACGTTAAGTTACAAAACGATTTCAGCCAACAAGGCAACTGTCAACAAAGAATGGGTTGTTGTTGATGCTGCAGATATGGTGGTTGGTCGTTTGGCGTCGAAAGTAGCCAAATTGTTAAGAGGAAAGTATAAGCCAAATTATACACCTCATGTTGATTGCGGTGATAATGTAATTATCTTAAACGCAGACAAAGTAAAGTTAACTGGTCAAAAATGGGACCAGCGCAAATTCTTCTACCACAGTGGTTATCCTGGTGGTCGTAAAGATGTTACTCCAGCACAATTATTTGCTGCGAAACCAGAAAGATTGGTAGAGAGAGCTGTTAAAGGTATGTTACCTAAAAACCGTCTTGGAAGCCAGTTATTCAGAAATCTTTATGTATACACTGGTACTGAGCACACTCATGAAGCTCAGAAACCTAAAGTAATTGATATTAACGCCATTAAATAAGTAGTATGGAAGTAATTAATGCTATTGGTAGAAGAAAAGAAGCAGTTGCTCGTATTTATATGAGCGAAGGAAAAGGACAGATCACCATTAACAAGCGTGACCTGGCTAACTACTTTCCGCCTGCAACATTACAATACATTGTAAAACAACCTTTAAACGTAATTGGTGTTGCTGACAACTACGACATCAAAATCAACCTTTATGGTGGTGGTATTAAAGGACAAGCAGAAGCTGTACGCCTAGCAATTTCGCGTGCACTTGTAAAAATAGACGAAGAAAACAAGCCGGCTTTAAAAGCGGAAGGTTTCATGACACGTGACTCCAGAGTGGTTGAGCGTAAGAAGCCTGGTCGTCCTAAAGCACGTAAGAGATTCCAGTTCTCTAAACGTTAATATTTGTCTGGTATGTTTAGCATCTAAACTTTTAAGACTTCATTCTGGAAATTAGACCAAAAGAAGATAGACCAAAAGATAAAAGATTGAACTATTAATCTTAAAATCTAACAGTCTAGCATCTATTAATCTAAATGAATAACTACTTAAGAGTTGATTTAAACAGAAAGTAAACAACTTAAAAAATTAAAAAATGCCAAGAGTTAATTTCGAGGAATTATTAGAAGCCGGAGTACATTTCGGTCACCTAAAAAGAAAGTGGAACCCAGCTATGTCGCCTTACATTTTTATGGAGCGTAATGGCATTCACATTCTGGATTTACATAAAACAGCTGTTAAAATCGACGAAGCTGCTGAAGCACTTAAACAGATTGCAAAATCAGGTCGGAAAGTGTTATTCGTAGCAACCAAGAAACAAGCTAAAGAAATCATTGCTGATAAAGTTGGTGGTGTAAACATGCCTTACGTGGTTGAAAGATGGCCAGGTGGTATGTTAACTAACTTCCCTACAATCCGTAAGGCAGTGAAGAAGATGACTTCTATTGATAAATTGATGGTAGATCCTTCATGGAAAAACTTATCAAAAAGGGAAAGACTTCAAATTACCCGTCAGCGTGCTAAACTAGACAAGACTTTAGGTAGTATTGCTGATTTGACTCGTCTTCCTGCGGCTATGTTCGTTATTGACGTAATGAAAGAACACATTGCTGTAAAAGAAGCTATCCGCTTAAATATCCCGGTTTTTGGAATCGTTGACACTAACTCTGATCCTGCACCGATTGATTTTGTGATCCCAGCGAATGATGACGCCACAAAGTCTATCGAGTTAATTACCGAAGTAATGGTAAAAGCTATTCAGGAAGGATTAAGCGAGCGTAAAGTAGAAAAAGATAGCGAAGGTTCGAAAGAGAAGAGACCTGCTCGAAACAAAAAGGCTGATCCTGCAAAGGCTAAAGCTAAAAAAGAAGATAACGTAGCTAAAGAAACACCTAAGGCAACTGAAGCTCCTAAAGCTGAAAAAGCACCGGAAGCTCCAGAAACTCCAAGTGAAGAAACTACAAAAGAGTAATTCGATTTTAATTCTTAAAAAAGATATATCATGGCTATTACTGCTGCTGACGTAAGCAAATTAAGAAAAAGTACCGGTGCCGGTATGATGGATTGTAAAAAAGCTTTAACTGAAGCTGAGGGCGATTTTGACAAAGCTGTTGAAATCATCCGTAAAAAAGGACAAGCTATCGCCAACAAACGTGCCGACAGAGATGCTACTGAAGGTGTTGTTTTGTCTAAAGTAACTGCTGACAAGAAAAGAGGTGCGTTAATCGTGCTTAATTGCGAAACTGATTTCGTTGCTAAAAACGAAAGCTATGTTGACTTCGCAATGACTATTCTTGACTTGGCTATTGCTGAAAATCCTGCTGACTTAGATGCATTAAAAGCACTTGAGTTAAACGGTCGTCCTGTTTCTGAAGTTGTTTCAGAACAAAGTGGTGTGATTGGTGAAAAATTAGATTTAGCTACTTATGAAACATTATCGGCTGAATCTGTTGTTGCCTACATCCACGCTGGCAACAAATTAGCTACTTTGGTTGGTTTCAACCAGGAAGGTGTTGATGAGCAAGTTGGTAAAGACGTTGCAATGCAAACTGCTGCAATGGCTCCTGTTGCTGTTAACTCAGATAGCGTACCTGCTGACGTAAAAGAAAAAGAGCTTGAAATTGGTAAAGAATTAGCTCGTAACGAAGGAAAACCAGAAGCAATGTTGGAAAAGATTGCAATGGGTCGTTTGAACAAATTCTTCAAAGAAAGCACTTTAATGGAGCAAGCATTTGTTAAGGATAACAAGGTTTCTATTAAGAAATACCTTGATTCTTCAAGCAAAGGATTAGAAGCTGTTGACTTCAAACGTCATACTTTAAATGCATAAGATATATATCTAGCATATAGTAAAAGGGAGCTCGTTTGAGCTCCCTTTTTTTATGCTCTTACCTTAATTCACATTTACTACCCATCCTCCAAAACTTTCTATACTCTCAATACATTACTCCTACTCCCGCCTGAATTTAGTTCATCATCTTACGCCAACATTGAGGAGTTGAACAATTGGGTAAATGCTTAAGAAAAAGTAGGCCTCATTACATTTGGCGATACACCACCTCCTTTAAGTCCTACTGTCTTGTTTTCAATCACCTGGAGTTATCTGGATTTAATCTATTTAACAAGACTTTATTGGATATACATATTGTTTAATATAAATTTAATCTGGCTTATGTGTAGTTGAACTAAGTATTCTAAACTATTAATTACAGATATTCGATGCATAGTAAATAAAATACTAGTGCTTTATATTGGGTAGTTGTAAAACATATAAGATGACCATACTGCAAAAAACAATAATTATAATGTGTTTACTTTCTTTTTTTGGTTGTAAAGGACAACAATCAGATAAATTAAAATCATATGAAAGTCTAAGTGAAGATTTAAAAACTAAGTATCGCGTAGAATTAAATCATGATTCGGACAAAGATTTTGATACAGAATTTACAAGAACAACAGATTTGAAGTTCAAGCTAATTGATTCATATGGTTTTGATGCGGTTAAACTTATATTCGAGAAACGACATAGTAATAAGCTTTATTTATTAGGGGATTTTCCTGAAGATTGTCCCTGGTTTAAATTTAACGACCTTACTAAAACGAAATTCATTGATAGAAATTTTAAACCAATTAGCACTCATATTCCAACTCTTTTAAAATCAATGAAAGAAAGATGCTTGTTTATTTATTGTGAACAAGCTGATACCACATGGCATCTACATTACTTACTTAGAATGAAATTATATGATAATCGAGATTACTACAGGGTTTATACAGGAGGTGCACCTTTATTAAACGCTGAGTTAAATGCCGAACTAAAAAAGTATGATTGGCACATTCCTAAAGACTTAAATGAGTTTTATAAAATACATAATGGGTTTGGAGAAATTTATGATGCGCATTTCGTGATGAACAATAATGATATTCGCGTAATGGGAGAAATGATGAATCCAATTTGTAAAGAGCAGAATTCATTTCCAGAGGATTATAAGTTTGACGATTTACTTGAATTTTTTCCTGATGGGGCTGGGAATGCACAATGCTTTTATCGATATAATTCAAATAATAATTTGACTGTTGATTGGGACCATGAAACATGGGAAGTATCAAATCAAATGGGATTCTTTGAGTTTATTAATCAAAGGATGTCAGAAATAGATGAGGAATAAATACGTTTTACAACACGCTAGTATAAAGCATATGGCATTTGTGATTACTTGGCAAGTATGTAGCTTCGATGAACACCACCAAATCCTTGATTTGTCCTTAAAAGGAAAAGTTAAAACAAAATACAAGGCTTTGGCTCAGCTCTATTTGGAAAGGAAGTACAGTCAATATCCCCTTTCGATGCCATGCAGCCATCGTTAGCTGCATGCAAAAAATAAAATCTATATGAAAAGAATACAAATAATCTATTATCTATTTACAGTAATCCTGAGTTCGACGCTATTACAATCCTGTAAATTTGGTGAAAATCAAAATCAAACTACCAAAAAGCAGATGGAAGATTATGCATACGCTGATTGGAAATACAAATCTCTAAAAGTTGGTGATACGTTAAATATGGCTTATGCAGATATTGGGAATACATTAGACCCTATGGTCGTGTTATTACACGGAGAGCCGAACAGTTCATTTGTTTACAGAGAAATAGCACCACCTATCGTTAAAAGAGGATTTCGTGTCATTATGCCCGATTTGATTGGCTTCGGGCACTCGGAAAAACCAAGTAATACCGAAACCATAACATATTCTAATCATACTAAGTGGTTAAGTGATTTTTTCCAAACTTTAAATCTGAAAAATGTAAATCTTTATGCCCACGATTGGGGTGCAATGATTTCTCTACGGATAGTCGCTGAACAACCCGAAATATTCGAAAAAGTCGCCATTTCATATGGATACCTTCACGATGGTACCGAGGGTATTCCTGAGAGTTTTAAGGGTTTTAAAGAATATGCGAAGAAAGATGCAAATTTCTCTGCAGGTAACATTATGAACTGGGGATCCTACAAGAAATTATCCGATTCAATAATAGCAAAATATGATGAACCCTTCAAAAATACCGATTTCGTCGCCGCAAGAAGATTCCCTTGGTTGATTCCTGAAAATCCAAGTGATCAAGAAGCTATACTTAACAAGAAACTAAATGAGGAATTAAAGAATTTCAATAAGCCATTTATTACCATATGGGGTAACCACAATGATCCGATGTGGGTGGGAAAAGATTCAATTCTACAAAAGAATATTAAAGGGGCACAAAATCAGAAACATTATTTACTGGAGTCGAATCACTTCATACAAGAAGATAAGCCTGAGGAACTTGTTGAAATCCTAATCGAATTTTTCAAAAAGAATAACTGAAAAGCCAGCAGCTAACAACGTATATAAAAAATAGCAGTTTAATCGCTTAATCGAAATAAAATAAGGTCTGTAATAATCCGAAAAGTTAGCACTTAAAAATCTGCGACTTTTCATTTACTAGACCGTTGTAGCCAATAATATGAGACGAATCAGACACTTAATAGCAATACTTGTAATTGGGATAAATATATATCCTTGCATTCCTGATACAATAAAGATTTTTAAAACTGGTGGAGGACCATTTGGATTTGGAATAATGCTAATTCCGATTTTATTGATTATTCATTTATCGCTTATATCAGCGGTATTGACTTTTACGAAAAAATATAATCGTAAAAATGGATTGATAGTTTTTAATGTAATCGGATTGCTTGTTGGATTCTTTTATATTTACATGTGGCTTACTATAGATTCAAAGCCTATTGCTAAAATAAATAAAAACAGATTTGATTTAAACTCCAGCTTGATTATAGATTTTCATCGTGACGATAGATTGAATCCTAATAATCCTGATTTTCAATTTAACACAATTGCGTCATTTCATATTGACTTGAATAATAATGAAAAAGCTGATACGATATACCTAAAAAGACTTAAAGGTTGGGAGAATGACCCTGGCGATTTTCATCAAATCCAAATTAAGACAGATAATAGCCTTGCTTGGACTGAAACCAATTTTGACGGTTGGGTGCGTTTTGATAATAATTATCACATTCCCGATTCGGTGAAAAGACTTAACCAACTTGATACGGATTTGCTATTAATCACAGATTTCGAAGACACTAAAATCCTTTGTTTATTTGGTTGGGTTTATGCAAGTGAATCAGGACTTTTGACAATAATTGATTTTAGTTCAGACCAACCAAGAATAATGATAAATAAAAATCTGGATTTAGTTGGCATTGACAATAAAAAAATAACTTTTCAACAGTCGAATGAAAAGTACTGGATTGAGACTTTAAACAACAGAATATTAATGATATGCGAATGATTCACTGGCTACAACACGCTGCTATAGCGCATTTCGGGATTCAAGTATTTTGGTAAGTCCTTAGCTTCGGCGACCAGCGCCAAATCACCGATTTATGAACGTTTTAATAGTATTATAAGGTGTTCATGATTTACAATTGGTATAAAAATGAAAAGGTAATCATTAAGTATATCCTGAAAACTGAGTATTTGGATTTAATCTGTTTAACAAGAGTTTATTGGATATGCATATTGTTTAATATAAATTTAGTCTGGTTTTAGCTGTAGTTGAAACAAGCATTCCAAAACTTTTAAAATGTATATATTCAGGATATAAGCTATACAAGCATAGCAAATAAATAAAATACTACTTCTTTACATCGAGTAGTCGTACAACATTCCCCACACCCCGCAAAGGCAGAGTTTAAATCTTAGGGTAAGGAGCGAATATAGCGGGAAACATTAAATTTAAAATTTGACCTTAGTCACAATAAACAGAAACGATATAATATGCAACAAATAGTTACACTGATATTTATTTTCATTTTCGGGATTACATTTGCTCAGAATAATGCAATTGCAGATGCAAATAAACTGATTGAAAATAAAAAGTATGAATCTGCAATTAAAGTATTAAATAATGCAGACCCGACAAATGAAAATCCAGAACTAGTTATTGCAAAAACAGATTTATATTTAAAATACTTCGTTTCAAGTATGATGCATAAAATGTTTGCCTTAACTGATTTGGAACCGGACCAAGATGTTATGAATATTCGAGGAAGTGAAGGTAGTTTTGCAATGTTTACTTTTGCTCCTGATTCTGTTTTAAATCCTTTAATTGAGAAATATCCTGATAATTATAATTTGAGAAAATCACTTGGACATTATTATCATGAGGTACATTTAAAATACCAGCAGAACTGGCTTGAGCCTGATTCGATTGTGATTAAGCGATTCTATGATAATTACAAGATTGCTTATGACAACGGGATTTATGATTACTGGTCAGCTTATGGATTAGGATATGCATATTTAATGCAACAAGATTATCAATCTGCAATTCCTTATTTAGAAAAATCGACAGAACTAAAAAAGGATTACCCATCAAGTCATTATAATCTTGCATATGCCTATTTGTACACTGACCAAAGAGAAAAAGGAATTGAAAGTGCTAAATCAGCAATGGATATTTATGATTACCCTCAGTACAAAGCCGATGCAGCAAGAATGATTGCTGTAATGTATAATGAACTTGAGGATTCTGAAAATGCGATTGACTTTTACAAACAAGCTGATAAAATTCAACCTAATGACTACTATACCTTAAAACCATTGCTTGACATTGAATTATCACTCAACAACAAACATTATCAAGATAGGACTGAACAATTTTTCTCAATAGCGCCAGGTAATCCAACTATATATCAGGATTTAATGGAAATGTATTGGAATTATGAGAAAGTTGATGAGTTACTCGTTTTTTTGACCTTGCAACATGATAATTATCTTTCCAACAATAAAGTAAACGGGAACCTGTATTTTTATAAGGCCGTGATTCAGTATGATAAAGAGAACTTTACAGATTCTAAGACCAATTTTGAAAAATCACGGGAGATATTTAAAAAAGTATACGGATCAGATCATAAAGTATTTGAGGTAATAGATTCCTATACAGAAGAGATTAATTAATTACGTTGCACAATAATAAATATAGGTCATTTGGCGGATGCTACTATTTATGTGGATGTAAGTAATTCATAAAACATATTGCGGTTTGATAGCTTGGTGCTTCAAAATGAATTGAGAACTAAAGAACTATCAGTAAGCTTAGAAACTAATTAGGGTAAAGTCTAATCTATAACTTTTGTAAACGTGTATCTTAACGAACAGCAAATCGAAATAATGCTCAAGTTAGATTTGAACATAGTACTAGAGAGAATAACAAATAATCCATTAATTCAAGATGCCAATATTTACCATAGTTTTAATAGGTACAATAACTTTAACTACAATATATGGATTTTATCATCCAGATTTCTATGAAAAATCCTCATTTAATGTTGGAGCAATAAAGCACAAAAAGCAATATTATAGGATAATCACCTCCGCATTCGTCCATGTAGATTATACGCACCTTGTTTTTAATATGATTTCTTTGTTTTCTTTTGCTGAATTTGTTGAAATAGAATACTCTTCAAATGTTATTTTTCTGTCATTTTTGTTTAGTGTAATAGGTGGTGGAGTTTTTAGTCTTATTAATAACTGGAAAAACGATAATTATTCAGCGCTTGGGGCTTCAGGAGGTGTTTGTGGAATTATTTATTCTTCAATATTTCTTATGGAAAGTGGAAGTGTATATTTAATGTTTATTCCGATTCCAATCCCTGACATTGTATATGCTGTGTTATTTATTTTTGTTTCATACTACTTAATGAAAAAAGGAACTGATAACATTGGACATGATGCGCATATAGGTGGTGCTTTTACAGGTATTATCTACGCTATTTATGTTATTCCTTGGGTTTTCAAACAAGAGTTTTATCTAATTTTGGCAATGTTTTTACCTTTTGTCGTTCTGTATTTATTTGATAAGTATTCTGCACAATAGCTTGTAATAATGATAAAAGAAAGAAGAATAATGACAGTCCATAACTATGGCTAATAAAACATAAGTGAGCCGCCTAATTTTGGTAGGCCTAAGCTTCGGCAACCAGGGACAAATCGTCGATTTATGAACATTTCATTAGTTTTATAGGGTGTTCATGAACTATGGTTTGGTTCAAAAATGAAAATATAAAACAAAATAAGTGCATTGGCTCCCCGTAATTTGAAAAGTTACTATGGTTAAAATCGTCTTACGATACCATGCGGCGAGTCCGTTGTATACCACATTAAAAACCAACCAATATGAATAGAATAATTTCAATTTTTATAGTAATCCTCATTTGTTCACAATCCTACGGACAAAAACCAAGAGCTAGAGATTTAGGAATACCTCTAGATGGAAAAACTGGAAAACTCAATGCAATTACAGATATTAAGGGAATTGAAGTCGGTCATACAACATTAATATCAGGTGAAGGTAAGTTAGTTGTTGGCGACGGTCCAATTAGAACTGGAGTTACGGCGGTATTACCACGAGGTAAAGAATACGACCCTGTTTTTGCTGGATGGTATAGTCTTAATGGAAATGGAGAAATGACTGGTACTACTTGGGTAGAGGAGTCTGGCTTTCTAGAAGGTCCCATAATGATAACAAATACGCATAGTGTAGGCGTTGTAAGAGATGCAGTTGTTGAATGGCAATTTAAAAACAAACATTTCGACCCACTTCCGAATGAACCCGACATTTTTTGGGCTTTGCCTGTTGTAGCGGAAACTTATGATGGCGACTTAAACGATATTAATGGGTTTCATGTAAAAAAAGAAAATGCTTTTTCAGCTTTGAACAATGCTAAATCAGGGGTGGTCGCTGAAGGAAATGTGGGTGGTGGAACTGGAATGATTTGTCATCTTTTTAAAGGCGGAATTGGAACATCTTCACGTGAGGTAATAATTGATTCTACCACCTACACCTTAGGCGTTCTTGTTCAGGCTAATTATGGTAATCGAAAATCATTAACCATTGCAGGTGTTCCTGTAGGAAAAGAAATCACTGACCAAATGCCACTTTGGGACCCAATAAGGTCTGAAGAAGATAGAGGTTCGATTATTGTTATTGTTGCAACAGATGCACCACTACTTCCTCACCAATTAAAAAGACTTGCTCGTAGAGTACCTATAGGAATTAGTCGACTAGGTGGATACGGCGGAAATGGTTCTGGTGATATTTTTATTGCGTTTTCAACAGCTAATAATGAGGCTGCCGATAGAGAAAAAACCCAGATGGTTGAAATGATACCTAATGACAATATGTCTAAACTTTTTGAAGCAACAGCACAAGCAACAGAAGAATCGATATTAAACGCGCTAGTAGCTGCTGAAACGATGGTTGGCAAAAATAATACAACGATATATGAATTGCCAGAAGAAAAAGTAATTGATATACTAAAAAAGTACGATAGAATAAAAAAATAATGTGGTACAACACGCTGCCATAGCGCATTTCGGGTTTCGCAGTATTTTGGTAAGTCCTTAGCTTCGGCGACCAACGCCCAAGGCTGATTTATGAACGTTTTAATAGTATTATAAGGTGTTCATGATTTACTTGTTATGAACAAGTGTAGGTTTTTTATGGTGTTCATGAACTATCGTTTGGCCTTAAAATGAAAAGTTAAAACAAAATTCAACGCTTTGGCTCAGCTCAATTTGGAAGTTTGTAAGTCAAATCGTCTTACGAGGCCATTTAGCGTGATCACTAGGCCAAATACGCTAATAAAATTACAACCAAGTGGGATTAGGTTTTGAAAAATTTGAGTGATAATAACAAATGAGCAGTTAATGTTTTTTCTAAGCAAATTGCTGATTATAAACAAATTGTTTTGAATGTCGTGTAAATGTCGTGTTTTTGTAGTTGGAAAGTTACCCTAATCAGTCGGACATTTGACTCCAATTCAAAAATGAAATGAAAATGGAAACAGCAAAACTAATAAAAGAATTAAGGATAAAAAAAGGCTTGACACAAGAAGATTTGGCTGACAGGACAGAGGTTAGTGCAAGAACTATACAACGGATTGAGAATGGAGAGGTAGACCCACGGGCTTATACTCTTCAAATGATTGCAAAAGCATTAGATGTTGATTTTAGCATATTTGTAAATGATACAAATGATGATGAAGAAATTCAGGAGGAAAATAGCAAAAGTTGGGTTGGACTTTTGCATTTAAGTGGCTTGTTACCTCTTTTCTTTCCAACATTGATTCTTTGGAATCAGAGAAAATATAAAACAAAAGATATGGCAATTCATTATCGCGCTGTTCTTAGCATGCAGTTATGTATTTTGGGAATCAGTTTAGGTGGATTATGGATTTATTGGCAAGTTAATCAACTGACACCTTTTGTTGGAGCTCTACTTGCAGGTGGATTGGTCGCGATAATTAATGCAATAAATGTGATGAATGGTAAAGGATTTATAAATCCATTTATTAAGAGTAGAGAAAGTTCAATTAAATGACAATAATGTACATATGTCTAACAAGTGCAACACAAGTTCCACATCATACTGTAGGCCGTTGGAATAATTCGGATTTACTTCACCAAATCGGGAGATTATCCATCATTGAGAAATAGAAAAACTTGAAATATTGAGTTAAGATCTATTAGTTGTATTACATCACCGTATTAAAAATAAAACCAACAATAATAATCCCGGTGGCTACAATGCCCACAAAAGTGGCTATCAGTTGCCACTTCAGTACTTTTTTAAGAATAATAATTTCAGGCAGGGACAATGCGATTACCGACATCATAAAGGCCAGTGCCGTCCCTAGGGAGACGCCTTTTTCTATTAAAACACTTACAATTGGAATTATGCCGGCTGCATTGGAATACATTGGTATACCTATTAAAATAGCCAGAGGCACGGCATACCAGCTTCCATCACCCAATAACCTTCCCATAAAGTCTTCAGGAACATAACCATGTGCGCCTGCACCTACGGCTATACCCAGGATGATATAGATCCATATTTTACCGACAATCTCAGAAACCGTTTCAAAACCTTTCTGAATGCGATCATAGATGCTAAGCTTTTCCTCTTCTGTATCTTCCTGATTCGATTTTATGGAGTAAACCCAGTCGGCCACATATTTTTCCATTTTAAACTTTCCAATCAGCCAACCCGAGAAAATGGCAATGCTCAAACCGGTGGTGACATAAATAATGGCCACCTTCCAGCCGAATAAACCAACCAATAATACCAGGGCGACCTCGTTAATCATTGGAGCAGCAATTAAAAAGGAAAAGGTGACCCCAATGGGAATGCCCGCTTCAACAAAGCCAAGAAATAAGGGAATGGCCGAACAGGAGCAGAATGGTGTAACCACACCCAGTAACGAGGCCATAACATTGCCGGTGAACAGCGATTTACCTTCCAGCATTTTTCGGGTTCTTTCTGTTGAAAAATAACTGCGAATAATACCGACCAGAAATATAATGAGCACCAATAGCAACATCACTTTTGGTACTTCATAGATAAAGAAACGAAGCGTTTCTGTCAGGTGCTTCCCGCTCTCCATCTTAAAAATTACTTCAACAATAAAGTCGGAAATTCCTTGAAGGTTCCAGTAAAGCATCAGCCAAAGTGGAAGGAGTAATAGTGGCAAAAGGATGCCATTGGAAGATTTATTTAATGCGATCAGTTTTGCTTTCATTCTTAATGTTTCTCTGTTGATGTATTGTTCAGAATTATTTATTTCAGAGGGTTATAAGCTGATAGTTAACAGTCTTTTATAAAACATACATACTTAAAATATGATAGATCCCCACCACTATAAATACCACCGCAATAATGCGACGAAACCATAATTCAAATGCTTTTATCTTGTTGTAAAGTTGTCCCAAAGACCCCACACTAAAAGCCAGTATCCATGCAAATAATATCACCGGGATGCCTGTCGCAATGGCAAACACAAGGGGCAATACTAAGCCGCTTGCACTGCTTATGGTCATGGGTATAAGCATGCCGAAATAAAGTACCCCACTGTATGGGCAAAAGGCCAGAGCAAATACGATTCCAAGTAATAATACTCCCCAAAAACCACTATTGGATTTTTCTTCCATCTTTTCCTGAAGCACACTGAAACCGGGGATATTTAATTTTAGCACCCCAAGCATAAACAGGCCAATAATGATTAAGACTGGTCCAAGGAGTTTCTCGCCCCATTCCTGTAGCAGGCCTGTTATCTCAAATTGACTTGCTCCAAAATAAAATAGCAGGCCAATGGATGTGTAGCTCACCGCTCTTCCTAAGGTATATATCAGTCCATTGATAAATACCTTGCGTTGAGAGTTTAAATCCTTGCTGATATATCCGATAGCGGTTATGTTAGTCGCTAAAGGGCAAGGACTAATGGCCATCATTAAACCCAACAGGAAAGCCGACAAAATAGGAAACTGTGAATTTTCAAATAAGAGTTGTAGCGTTTCCATCTTATAAAAGACTATCTATGGTTTCCTTCAATTTTGACTTTAACTTATCCGGATTGGTTCGCGCATTTAAGAAAGCATTATTCGTTAAGTTAATGCTTTGCTTATTCTTTACTACTAATAAGGTTTGCCCATTCACCTTATAATGTTTGACAAGGGCTTCATTCTTGTTTTCATCACGATTAATTGAAACAAAAGGCACATCCTGTCCATAGAACTCTGCAAGCGTTTCTTTGCTTACCTTCTCAACGGCCTCGCAGGTTGCGCATCGTCGTGTGGCATGAAAATAATACACCGTGGCCTTGTCAGGAGAGACGATTGTGTTAACGCCCTCGTTCTCCGATGATGACGAATTCGTTTTAGAGTTGCAAGAAGGCAAACTTAAAAGCAAAATGAACAGGTAAATTAAGTGTTTTGTATGTAACATGATATTTGGCTTATTGGTTAATTAAGGTTTTGATTTCATTTAAAGAAGGAACTTTCCCTTTTACAACTACCGTTCCATCCACTACCAAAGCAGGAGTGGTCATCACTCCGAATTTCATAATTTCAACAATGTCCTCCACCTTACTTACTGTTGCATCCATGCCCAGCTCTTCAACCGCTTGTTTGGTTTGTTTTTCAAGATTTTTGCATTTGGTACAACCTGTTCCCAAAACTTTAATGTCTTTGCCAGCTGGTTTTAAATTGTCTAGTTCCATGTTTATATATTGTTTGTTCGTTATTCGCAAAACTACGAATGAATGTGTAAATTTTTTTTTTTAGCTCTTTAGCAGATGATTAAACAGTTCTTTTGCTTCGTTCCAGTTTTCTCTGTTGATGCAGTATCTAATCTTCGGGGCTTCTGTTTCGCCTTGAATAAGACCGGCCTCTTTCAATTCTTTCAGATGCTGCGATAGAGTAGATTTGGCAATGCTTAATTCCTCTGTTAAATCACCACTGTAGC
The DNA here is from genome assembly GCA_947503525.1 of uncultured Carboxylicivirga sp. Lineage (GTDB taxonomy): Bacteria > Bacteroidota > Bacteroidia > Bacteroidales > Marinilabiliaceae > Carboxylicivirga. The sequence continues at coordinate 146,453 of CANNEA010000007.1, forward strand.
AACAACTTTGCTGCGAAAGTATTTCAAGTACAAAAACGCGTACAGGATGCCCAAGTGCTTTAGCGTACCTTGCCAACTGCTTTTGTTTATTGCTAATGTTATTTGCTTTATTCATATTGTTCGTAATATTGCGAACAAATGTAATAATATTATTCTAAAAAAAATATGATAACGATTTTTTAACATGACGTATTTGTACGTCACAAATATCTGACGTATTTTTACGTCAAATTAAAAGTTATGGCAGAGGCAAAAATCCAATTATTCGATTCGGACTTACAAGAGTTGGCTCAATTATATAAAGCACTGGCACATCCGGCCCGTTTACAGATACTTAAGTTTCTGGCTTCAAAAAACGCTTGTTTCTCGGGAGATATTACCGAAGAAGTTCCTTTGGGGCGAACTACGGTTAATCAGCATTTAGGCGAATTAAAGAAGGCAGGTTTAATAAATGCTACGCCTAATGGCACTAAAACTAATTATTGTCTCAAGCCTGAAATAGTAACTAAATTAAAAGAGCTTAGTCTTAAATTTTTTGATGACTTAAGGTCGGAGGAGTACATTAATTGTTAAAGGAATTTAAACATAAAACAAAACAAGATGAAAGTATTAATACTTTGTACAGGAAACAGTTGTCGCAGTCAGATGGCACATGGATTTTTACAATCTTTCGATAAAGACTTACAGGTTTATTCAGCCGGTACTGAGGCTTCAGGGAAGTTAAATCAGAACGCAGTCCAGGTGATGAACGAAATTGGCATTGATATCAGTACGCATACCAGTGATTCGGTTGAAAAATTTTTGAATGAAAAGTGGGATTATGTGATTACAGTTTGTGGTGGCGCCAATGAAGCTTGCCCGGCCTTTATTGGAGATGTTAAGCACCGCCTTCATATTGGTTTTGATGATCCATCTCATGCTGTTGGTAGCGACGAATTTATTATGAGTGAATTTCACCGTGTTCGTGATGAGATTAAAGGTGGATTCTACAAGTTCTATACAGAAAATATTAAATAGTCCATTATAGCGATAAAGATTTAAGGGATACGAAATGATTCAGGAAAAGAAACAGATCGGTTTTTTTGAGAAGTACCTGACCTTATGGGTGGCGCTTTGTATTGGTGGTGGAATATTAATTGGTCATTTTTTCGGCGACGCTGTAAATATGTTGAGTGGCCTTGAAGTAGCCGGAGTAAATATATTGGTGGCCGTGTTGGTGTGGCTAATGATTTATCCAATGATGCTTCAGGTGGATTTCACCAGCATAAAAGATGTTGGTAAAAAGCCAAAGGGCTTAATATTGACTTTGGTGATCAATTGGTTAATAAAGCCATTTACCATGGCCTTTTTTGCATGGATATTCTTTGATAAGCTCTATGCCGCTTATATCGATCCATCCTTGGCAGGCGAGTACATTGCCGGAGCTATTCTGTTAGGAGCAGCTCCGTGTACAGCAATGGTATTTGTATGGTCGTATTTAACCGATGGAGATCCCAATTATACTTTGGTTCAGGTGTCCGTTAATGATTTAATCATCCTAATAGCCTTTGTGCCCATCGTGGGCTTTTTGTTGGGGGTAACAAATGTTGTAATACCATACGATACTTTAGTGATGAGTGTTGTGATATTTGTGGTGGTGCCATTGCTGGCCGGAACCATTACAAATCGAATGTTGATTAAGAAGCATGGAAGAGAATGGTTTACGAATAAGTTCCTGCCAAAATTTAAGCCGGTAAGTATTTTTGCCTTATTGGCTACTTTGGTTTTATTATTTGCCTTTCAAGGGCATAATATTACCGAGAACCCACTAATCATACTATTGGTGGCTGTTCCGCTTATTATTCAAACTTACTTTATATTTTTTATTGCCTGGTTTGGTGGGCGTAAATTAAAATTACCGCATGCCGTATGTTCACCGGCAGCCATGATTGGAGCGAGTAACTTCTTTGAATTAGCAGTGGCCGTTGCCATTGCCTTATTTGGATTACAGTCTCCGGCCGCATTGGTAACCGTTGTGGGGGTATTGGTTGAGGTTCCGGTGATGTTATCATTGGTGGCACTGGCCAAAAAATGGAAGTACTAAGCATAAAATTGCTTTAAAATATGAAGGCAGTATTTTGTTAGTGAACAATCTACTGCCTTCTGACTTTTAATACCCAAGTATTTATTATTTTTGTAACATGATTTATTTACTAGCAGCCATAGTTGTGGCCTTGATTTTAGCGTTTGTTTTTTCGCAGCGATCAGGTAAGGGAGAGAAGGAGAATGTGGAGCTGCCTGATGATTGTTGCGGTGCCCATGAGGTATGTGAAACGGATACTTTATTAAGTGCCAGTGATAAGGCTGAATACTTCGAAGATGAGGAATTGGATAGCTATAAGGAGAAAGATGCATCTGATTATTCAGAAGAAGAAATAGAAGAATTCAGAGAAGTGCTTTTTACCTTAAAAGAGAAGGAAGTAGCTGCCTGGTTGCGCAGCCTTCAGCTTCGACAAATAAACCCTCCCAATATTATCCGCGAAGAAGCATTGATGATTGTAGCGGATCTGCGAGGAGTACTTGATTAATAAAAGTGCCAATTTACTAATTCGCCAATGTGCTAATGTGCTAATGTGCCGATTTGTTAATTGGCTGATGCGGGAATAGAAAATAATGCGAAAGGCTTAAATCTAATAAATAAACTAGCTCTTTTTACCTCTTGATTTAGCTGTGCTTATTATTTTCGAGAGAATTAATATGATGCTTTCAAGTTTTACTGATAATTCATGCTTGGTAGGATAGTTTTTCGATCTTTCACAGAGTGCCAACCAATATGCCGTTTCTTCTGCCTCTTTAGCTGATATTTTACATTTATGAATAAAGTCGGCCCTGCTTTCTGCGCTTTGAGCCTCACGAACATTAGCACCTATCGATGTTCCTGATTTTAAGAGTTGTCGTGCAATGACGTACTTTCGTTGTTCTTCAAGTAGCTCACAGTATTCAATTATATCTAATGCAAATTCGAAACTTAAATCTAGAATTACGTTGGCTTGTTCTTTTTTCATCTTTAATGCGATTTAATCCTTAATTTCTTTTACCTAGACTGTGTAAGCAATATTTTCTTTTGTATCCAAGTTAACAAATCATTAGCACATTAGCATATTGAAAAATTGGCACATTATTTTTTTGTCATTTTGCTTTCAGATGAAAAACTGTATCTTGAAATCCAATTTTAAAATACAGTTCACATGTTTTCAAAAGAAGTTTATATAAAGCGCAGAATAAAGCTGCAATCAAAAGTGGAGTCAGGTCTGATATTAATGTTAGGCAACAACGATTCTCCAATGAACTATGCGGATAATGTTTATCATTTCCGTCAGGATAGTACTTTCTTATATTTCTTTGGTATTGATTTGCAGAACCATGCCGGGATCATAGACATTGATAACGACAAAGAGTATTTATTTGGTGATGATTTATCTGTAGGTCATATCATATGGATGGGGCCTCAGCCGAGCATGGTTGATAAGGCCGCTAAAATTGGGGTGGCTAATGTTAAGCCTATGGCTGATTTATCAAAGATGATTGCAGATGCCATCAAACAAGGCCGCAAAATCCATTTCAATCCTCCATATCGCGGTGAGAACATTATGCTATTAAGCGACATGTTGGATATCCATCACAACAAGGTAAAAGAAGCTGCTTCATTGGAGTTAACTAAGGCTTGTATTAATATTCGTTCGATAAAAGAGCCTTGTGAGATTATAGAGCTGGAAAACCATATGGCTACTGCCTATAAAATGCACACCACTGCAATGAAAATGGCTCATGGAGGTGTTACTGAGCAAGAAGTTACTGGAGCTTTAGAAGGGGTATCCATGTCAGGCGGTGGAATGGTGTCCTTCCCAATTATTTGCAGTAAACGTGGTGAAACATTGCATAATCATGACCACAGCAATACGCTTCAAAATGGTGATCTTCTCTTAGTGGATGCCGGAAGTGAATCTCCATTGCATTATGCAACCGACCATACACGTACCATTCCTGTAGGAGGAACTTTTTCGCAACGACAAAAAGAAATCTATCAGATTGTAGTTGATGCCAATAATATTAGTCGCGAAGCCACTAAGCCGGGAATGCAATATAAAGAGGCGCATTTGGTAGCGGCTAAGGTAATTGCATCAGGATTGAAAGATCTGGGCTTAATGAAAGGTGATGTCGATGAGGCTGTAGCCCAAGGTGCACATGCTATGTTCTTCCCTCATGGCTTGGGGCATATGATTGGTTTAGATGTGCATGATATGGAAGACTATAACGATACTCTGGTAGGTTATATGGATGAGTTGCCACGTAGTACTCAGTTTGGATTATCAGCTTTGCGTTTAGGACGTACCTTAGAGCCGAACTGGGTGGTTACTAATGAGCCGGGTATTTATTTTATACCTGCCCTAATCGATGAGTGGAAGGCTGAAGGCAAATTCACCGACTTTATTAATTACGATAAAGTAGAAGGATATAAAGACTTTGGTGGTATCCGTCTGGAAGACGATATCTTAATCACAGAAGATAGCTGTCGTATTCTTGGAGAACGTATTCCTATTGAAGTGGCTGATGTGGAAGCAACAGTTAAAGGAAAATAGCTCGATTTTTTCAGATATTATATTAAAAGCTAATAGTTATCAATTGAGGACTATTAGCTTATTTTTTAAATCATTTAAACTCATTATGAGAATAACAACATTTATACTTTGTGCTGTATTATCATTGGGATTAACAGCTCAGGAAGAAAGTAAATTTAAGTTTACACCGGTTACAGAAATAGCCACAACTCCAGTAAAGAGTCAGGATAAAACCGGTACTTGCTGGTCGTATAGCACCACTTCATTTATTGAAACAGAAGTTCTACGACTGGGAGGACCAGAGTTGGATTTATCTGAAATGTATTTTGTGCGCTATGCTTATCAGGCCAAAGCCCGAAAATATGTGATGGCGCATGGTAAGGGTAATTTTAGTCAAGGCGGTCAGGCACATGATGTGATGAATGTGTTAAGAGACTATGGTATGGCCACTGAGGAAGTTTTCCCGGGAAAGTGCTGCGCCGATGAGCCACATAATCATTCTGAACTGGCCTCCTCTCAAAAGGTATTGTTGGATAATTTTATGAGTCAGCGCAAGGCTTCACCAAAACCAATTTGGTTTACGCTTCAAGAGGCTGTTTTGAATACCTATTTGGGCGAGATACCGGAGAAGGTTGAAGGTAAAACACCACAAGAGTTTGCTGCATCAATGAAAATAAATGCCGATGATTATATTGAATTAACATCCTATTCGAATTATCCATGGTACAAGGCCATAGATTTGGAAGTGCCGGATAACTGGTCGCATGATTTGTATTACAATGTGCCGTTGAATGAGTTAATGGAAGTAATGAATGAAGCTTTGGCTAATGGATTTTCATTCGTGTGGGATGGTGATGTGAGTGAAGAATTCTTTTCACATAAAAATGGTGTTGCTTTGGTTCCTGTTGACGAAGAAAAGGGATTTGAGTCTCAAGAGGAGAAAGATATAGATCAGGCTATTCGTCAGGAAGCATTTATGTCGTGGCAATCCACCGATGATCATTTAATGCACATTACCGGTATGGTGAAGGATCAGAATGATACGCCATATTATATCACTAAAAATAGCTGGGGAACCAAGCGCAGCCCATTTAATGGTTATTTGAATATGTCAGAAAGTTATATGCGCCTTCATACGGTAGCCATTATGGTGCATAAGGATGCTCTTACTAAGGATATGAAAAAGAAGCTGAATATTAAGTAAGGGATAAATTCCTGTTTATGACTTGTCATAAATAAGCATTGCAGATTATTGAACTAAAATAATAACATTCTTCATTAGTCCCCAAGGATAACCTTGGGGACTAACTTTTTACTGTACCTTTTGATTTTGGCCTATATGACGGTCTTTGATTTTGCACATCCAAATTTCCATATTTCCTAGGCCAATTAGCTACTGTGCTATGAGCTTGAATTCCATTCTTTCTTGCAGCGGCTTTAATTCTAATTCTTCACTTTTATTTAGTATGCTACATGAAATTCAAAAGACATGCAATAGTCTTTTTGAGTACACTTAACGTACCATCTTTGTTTTTATACCATAACACTACTTGTGTATAACGCTATTTCAGGACTAGGTATATCACAGATTTAGCTAAAACCGAAATTATGAAAGGGCTTATCGCCCTATTTTTATGCCCCGTTGTGAGGGCTTGATTCTTTTGGATAAGTATTTGAATCTTTTGAGATAATGATTGATCAGGAGTTGATCTAAATTTGAAAACAAGGACAGAGCTCCTTTAAAGCGATCACATTATTATTAATCATTAATACTTGAAAGATGAAGAGAATGATAAACTTTGCAACGGCAGCTTTATTAAAACTATCTCCAAACAGTGCTGCAGGAAGAAAAACACAAGAGGCATCTCCTAATCCCGCTCTCTTGTTAACCGGGAAATGGACAAAACGCTATCAGGAAGAAATAGATGGAGAACTGATTACTTTTATTGAAGAAATTGTATTTAAAAACGCAAGAACAGGACGATTAAGCATAAGCTATCCAACTCGTCCGGATTTAAAACCAACGCCGTTTCACTTTACCTATGTCTCCAAAAGTGATCAACTGACCCTGACATTTACCTCAAAGGATGAAACAGAGCCCTTGCTCGGAAAAATAAACTATACGATCAATGGAAAGTGGTTAACCATTAGCTATGGAAATAAAACCAGTCAGACCTATCTTAAAAAGAGTCAATTCCTCGATTAAACTTAACTAAGTTTTGCGCTGCTCACTTAACATTGTATTTTTGCTTAAACAACAATCTTACAACAATGAAATTTAAACGAGTATTACTTAAGCTTAGCGGAGAGTCTTTAATGGGCGAACAAGGTTATGGAATTGATCCGGAACGCCTAAATGACTATGCCCTACAAATTAAAGAAGCTGTAGAACTGGGTGTGCAGGTGGGAATAGTTATTGGTGGAGGAAATATCTTCCGTGGCTTGAGTGGTGCATCAAAGGGTTTTGACCGTTATAAAGGTGACCAAATGGGCATGTTAGCCACAGTAATTAATGGATTGGCACTACAGTCTGCTTTACTGGCAATAGATGTTAAAACGCGTGTATTAACGGCTATTCGTATGGAACCGGTTGGTGAATATTACGACAAACCCAAAGCCGTAGCCGCTCTTGAACAGGGTGAAGTGGTAATCTTATCAGGTGGAACCGGCAATCCATATTTTACAACCGACACCGGCTCATCGCTACGCGGCATTGAGATTGAAGCTGATGTTATGCTTAAAGGCACACGGGTTGATGGAATTTACACTGCTGATCCGGAAAAGGATCCATCTGCAACTAAATTTGATGAAATCACATTTGATGAGATATATAATCGTGGTTTGAAAATAATGGACCTGACAGCCACTACCATGTGTAAGGAGAATGATCTTAACATTGTAGTATTTGATATGGACACCAAGGGCAATCTGATAAGGGTACTTAAGGGTGAAAATATTGGCACTTTAGTTAAGAACTAAGCGACTCAGACAAGATGAAAAACAAGGTGCTAAATCGTAAACAACTAACATGGCTAGGCATAGCCTGGTTTATAGGAATAAGTCTCTTAATTCTGGCCATGACGGATGTATTTAGAGAGCCCTTTTTTGAGGGAGCAAATACTCTGCCCATCATCCTGATTGTACTATCTGCTGCCACGCTTATTAGTAAAATAATAAACTACAAGAATTCAAAGTCTGATCAAGACCTTTAAACTAATTAGCAATATAGAAAAGCACAGAAGGATCGTTCTTTCTGTGCTTTTTATTTATCCGAGAAGTGCTTTAATATGTATTTGCGTATAGCTCCTGGTAAAGCATTAAACAGAAGCATCTGATTCGGATTATTCTCATTTCTAAGAATAAAGTAATTGAATCGTTCGCCCATTATGGGGGCTTTGACAAAGTAAAAATTTGCATGCCTCTTTGAACCATTAACAGAGCTAACAGACAAGCTTAGTTGCAAAAACCTACTTGACTCCTTAACTAAGGCACTTCTTCTATTCTTATTTAAATCGCTATACTTTAATCCTCCTATAAAACCTGCTTGCTCAAGACCGCTGGCATTTTCAATAATCCGAACAGTTCGCAAACTTCTAATTAAAGCAAATAGTTGCATCAATAACATCATTAAAACAAAGCTTCTTAATGCATTATCCATACCCCCATTTGAATAGGCCAAAAACGATGCGATCAGATACAATAAGGAAAACAAAAAGAATCCGTTACTGATAAAAAGAAGTATGCGGTAACGAATAGGAAGAAGAATTTTTCTCATTTAACTACCTTAACAACTTTGGTATTAGACCATTTGTCATGCCATCCATGGTCACCAAAAAAAGAAAAATTATCGAAAGGAACCAAACGACTTACGGAACGAATCATCACCGTATTCAACGTCGGTCTTTTCCCATCTTCATCAACAACCTTTGTTCCTGTTATTAACTTACCTAAAGAGGTACCTGTTGTTCCTTCAATAATAGTGAAGTAGGTAAATATAACTATTGCACCGATCAAATAATTAAACGCTTTACTGTCGAAAAGATATATTAAATCAGGATTGAAAGCGCCAATTAATATTCCCAGAAAAAGTCCGACAATCATATTGAGAACTATAATTACAACCAAATCTAAAAGATAATTTAGAAATCGTGTACCCTTGCCCACTTCTTCATTCATCATCTGAGCCCTAATGTTATCCATCTCCATTTGATGCTTCAACTCAGGATCCTCTTTATACGTTGTACACGTTTCAATAAAACTCGCTTGCTCATTGGTAATACTGCAAATAACTCCCTTACCAGCGTCAAATCGATGATGACTACACGCCTTACAATATCTTAATCGATCCTGTCTTTCCATAATAAATGATTTTTATTTTTTGAAAATAAGAAAAACGTGCTGTAATAGAACATCTGTGGCTCAATTTGAAATGACTTTAAATAGAAACATAATTTTTAGCATAGCATTAACAACTCAGCTCTTGTCTGAAAGCATTACGTCCTTTACTTTTGACATCGCAAACTGAATATGACATATGAATAAACTAAACAGGAGCAATTCAATATTAAGTTACCTGACCATTGGCTTATTATTACTGGCTGTTGCCATTAGAAGTGGTGCATCCTTCGATTGGTTGTTATCTGCTGACAAACCGGTATACACCATTAAAGATATTCAGAAAGCTTTTCCTCAAGCCGTATCTTTTAAAATTCAATCGGATAAAAGCACATTAGTTTTAGATGATAAAGAAAAGACCATTGGCAAGGCCTTAATATCTGATGAACTGGATGCACACCATCAGGGCTATGCCGGTGATGTTCCGCTTTTGATCGCCATCGATGCCAATAATAAAGTAAAATCTGTTTTGCTTTTGGAGAATAATGAAACAGGCGAATTTCTGGATCATATTGAAGATACTAAGTTGATTGATTCCTGGAACACATTAAAGCTGGATACGATGCTCCTTCAGCTGGATGTAGATGCCGTAAGTGGTGCCACAAAAAGTAGTACTGCCATTATTCGAACATTCGAAAAAACGCTTGCCAATTACCTGGAAGCCGAACAAAAAGGTTCCATCATCTCCCCCATGCGGATTGCACAGTTAGTATTAATAAGCCTTCTATTGTTTTTATCACTAAGCATGGTCTTTGCAAAGCGCTTCAAAAAGCTGTACTGGTACTATTTGATTCTTGTCTTTTTGGTAATGGGCCTATGGCTTAAAAAAATGTTATCCCTTGAATTGATCAATAATTGGTTGAGCAATGGACTTCCCTGGCAAAGTAATTGGGAGCTTATCAGCATTTTATTGCTATCGATAGCAATGTCCATTCTGGGACATAAAAAATACTATTGCAATTACCTGTGTCCAATGGGAGCCATTCAAATGCTGGTATCCAAGGTGTCTCCTTTTAAAAAGAGAAATATCAGGCTTAAAATATCGAGCATATCATTGAGAAATATTTACCTGACTTTTATATGGACAAGCCTAATTCTTGGTTTTACCTTACCCTTATCCAACATGGAACCATTTATGGCTTTTTCGTTTAAAGTAGCTTCTCTTATTATGCTTCTGGCCGGCGTAGCCATTATTATCCTATCACTATTTTTTAATCGTCCCTGGTGTCAATTCTGCCCAACCGGTTGCTTATTAGATAGTGTTACAACATTTAAACCAGTTAATAAATCATCTCATGCGAAATAAAGCCGTTCTTTTAAATATTCTTCTTGCAGCCATAATTGTAGTACTGGTTTATCAACTTAGCACTAATACAGCTGAGAACAAAATACCGGCTATTGTTAAAAGCAATGCCGCTGTAAAAAACGATTCTCCTGGCGGTGAGAAAAAATCTGTTGGAGCTAAAGGACATATTCATCCCAAACCTGCGGTTGTTATCGGTTCATATGGAACCGATGGTAAGCCCAACATAATGACTGCTGCCTGGGCTGGCGTAGTCAATTCGGTTCCTATGAGTATTGGCGTATCCATTCGTCCATCACGCAAAACCTACGAAAATGTGATGGCCACTAAAGCTTTTACCATTAATGTACCTTCAGCTCAATTTGTAGCACATATGGATTATGCCGGTAATATTTCGGGATATGATGAAGATAAATTTGAGAAACTGGGCTTGACTGCAGTTAAGGGTGATTTTACAAATGCTCCATATATTAAGGAATTCCCTATCGTAATAGAATGCGAAGTAAGCGAAACCATTGATTTGGGTTCACATGTACAATTTATTGGTAAAGTAATTGACACTAAAATTGATTTGGCCTATCTGGACGAAGAAGATCATGTTGATATGTCCTTAATCAATCCTGTTATTTATGGTGGAGAATATTACTATGGATATGGGCAACGCCTTGGGAAACCATGGGATATCGGCAAACGCTTTAAGGATGATGAAAATCCAACATTTCAACCAAAGCTATACAATAATCCAACGCTCGCCACGATACATATGCGCAAAAGTGTTCGTCATTTTACTAATCAGGCAGTGAGTAAAGAGCAGCTCACCGAATTGGTTAAAGCAGGTATGGCTGCTCCAACGGCCGTTAACAAACAACCTTGGGCATTTATTGCCATTAATGACCGAACAGTGCTTGATAAGCTATCAGAGGTACTTCCCTACGCTAAAATGCTGAAACAGGCCACTGGGGCCATCGTGGTTTGTGGTGACATGACCAGAACATTAGAAGGTCAGGCCCAGGAATATTGGATACAGGATTGCTCGGCAGCTACTCAAAATATACTCTTAGCCGCCGAAAGCATGGGACTTGGGGCGGTATGGACAGGCGTATATCCCAAAAAGGAACGCATTGAGGACGTTATCCAAACCATAAAGCTACCAGAGCAATTAATTCCACTAAACGTTATTCCCATAGGATATCCTACAGGTGAAGATCAGCCTAAAAATAAATGGGATAAGAACAAATTGCACTGGAATGGTTTCTCTAAAAGCGAGCAAGAATAAGCGGAAAGATTATTTCTTAAAACTTAAAATAGCTCAATACTTGCTTTAAACCGTCAGCTTTAAGTTTTAATTCTTTTGAACTTTCAGCAACCAACTCGGATTGTTGAGAGTTCTTTTGGGTTACTGCATTAATTTGTTGAATTGCTGAATTTACTTGTTGAGCTCCCATTTTCTGCTCTAAGTTTGAAGCCACTACTTCCTCCATAAGCTGGGCTGTTTGAGCCACCTGAGGACTCACCTTCTTGATCAGATCATTGTTGGTATCTGTATCCTCTTTGCCTGAGACGGCTATATCAATTATTACATCCGCTGCATTTTTACTGCGTTCAGCCAACTTTCTTACTTCGCTTGCCACTACAGCGAATCCTCTTCCATGTTCACCTGATCTTGCCGATTCAACTGCTGCATTTAGGGCTAAAATATTGGTTTGATCTGCAATATCATTTATTACTGTAATATTATCTCCAATACGTTGAGCTGACTCCTGAGTTCGCTCTGTAAACTCTTCAACCTTATTTATATTTTCAAAGGCCTTTTGAGCAATTTCTTTAGTTTGAATACTATTGTTATGGCTCGATTCAATTAAGGATGTCATTTCTTCCATTGTCGATGACACTTCTTCTAGTGATGATGCCTGAGCACTTACATTGGCTGAAAGTTCAACTGATGATGCACTTAAATGATTACCTGCATCACCCAATGCAACAGCATTTTCATTAACCCTATACAATACGGCTTTTAAGCTCTCAACGTGCTTACCTAAAGACTTATATAAATTTGATAATTCATTCTTTTTATTCACCTCCGGAATTCTGATGTCTAAATCACCCTTAGATAATTGACCTACCAAAGCAACCGCTTCCTGCAACGGAATCTTAATAATTCGAGATACAATATATAAAGACACTCCACAAGTACCTACTTTTATAAGAAAAGATGCAGCTGTATTAATTAATCCAAAGCTCTTATAGTCACCAGTTAAGGTTCCTACAATAAGGTTTGCAGTAATAATAAATCCAATGGGTACTAATATTGAATTCTTCAGGAAAATCTTCATAAGACCATAGGCCATTGGTAAGGATAATAGTATTAAAACTAAATGCGTAATGATTAACTCTCTTAAAGCTGTGTCCATGTGTAGGTATAAATTAATTCAATACCCCTACGCATCACTATAATCAACGTTTCGTTTTTAACATCTATTACTATTGTTGTTACAAAACCTAAAAATATTGATGCATCGATAACAATCGAGCTGCAATACTGCCCTCAATTAATTCCAGGTGAAATAACTGAGACCAATTTCTCCTTAATTACTTTGCCTGATGGATAAATGATCTGAATCCAAATGACATAGAGCCCCGGCATTAATTTTTGTCCCTGTTCACCAAGACCATCCCAGGTATAAAAGCCTTGTTGAGCCATTAGATGGTTGTTTATAAGGTATCTGATTTCATTGCCCCTTGCATCATAGATACGAATATTAATTGTGCCGCCTTCCTCTTCATTATAATAACGAATAACTAATTGATCATCTACCCCATCTCCATTGGGTGAAAATACTTCCTGATCCAATTCAAGGTTTTTCATTGAGCTTTTGTTTTCTATGCTTTGCGAGTTCCTATAGGATGGCGTGCCATAGGCGACATCAGAGGCAGTTGAATGCCAATTTTGCTGATCCTGCCCAGACTGCACGGTTGATAGGCGCTCCAAGGAAACACCTTCAGTATCTTTAATCAGATCAAAGTGCATCTGATCCAAATAATCCATGTAATCGATTATCACTCCATATCGATTCGACAATACCACAGAGCCTTCATCATCAGGCATAGAAGGAATTCCTTTGACATTAAGAAATGCTTGTGGATTTTTACATTCATAATGGGATTGAACTACCAAACTGTCTCCACTCAGCAATAAATATTCATTCGAAAACAACAATCTGTCTTTATCACTAACGCTAACTAACTTTGATATTTCACGGTTCTCATCCCATTGAGCCAAATACAAATCCGAAACAGAAATGACTTTATCCGACCGATTAAATAACTCAATAAAATCAACTCCATCAGGTCTGGGATTAAAGAGTATTTCATTAATAATTACATCTCCTGTTTCCACACTATCCGCCAAAGCAAATCTTAAAGGATTATCTTGAATTAATGCATTCCCTGCCCAGTCAGTTAGTCCCTCAAATTGAATTTCATAGATTTTACCATTGGAAATGCCCTGAGTCAAACCAATAGTAACACTTGAATAAAAAACACTATCAATGCATTTAACAGATGAATTGACATCATCAGGCTTAATGGTGTAGTTCCAATCCGTATTTTCCAATTGCATTAACTCACTAAAACGAATTTCAATGATAGAATCTGATAACATTTCGATATACTCAACCTTTGGAGGGTTTTGATCCATCAATTCACCTTTAAGTGAATTTTCAGCTGAAGGCGTACCTCCTTTCAAATCCAAGGAATAGACCCAATTACCTACTTCATTGGACTGATTGTTTACATCAACTCGTTCAACGGACCAACCTCCATCGCGCTTAAAACGGTCTCCCTGTATCTCATCAGGATTATAATTATAAGCATCTACAAGCATATTGTTTGAATAACGAAGAACGATACTTAATCCATCATTAGTTAGAGTGGGCCATGTTGGTAAAGGAATAGTCGCTACATCAAATTCATCTTCTGAATTTGAAGGCACCAATGCCATATAGCCATTGGCATTTAGAATAAATTGAGGAAGCAGAACTGATCTATTATTGACTTCCAAGACCCAATCTTTAATGTCAAGATCATAAGCTGAGCGATTATGCAACTCGATATACTCGCTCACAGGTAAAGCCACAGCAGGAGTCGGATCCACCATAAACTCATTAAATACAATATCAAATCGTCGGGCATTATAATACCATAGTTGCCGATGATATCTTCGAATTGTGTCTCCCCTATCATCCCTTAAGTCTGATAAAACCAAGTTATAGGTTTCACCTTCCTTAAACTCGTCATCAAACTGAAGTGTATAAATCTTCATATCCTCCGACACCTTATAACTTTGTTGTGTCCATACCTGATTATTCATACTTAACAGAGCTTCGTTCCAACTTTCCTCAGGAATAGTTCTGCTAAAACCCATTTCAAGCTTGAATTCATCAAGTACATTCGCATATTCAACTTTTACTCTTTCATATGTGAATTGAATGTCTGTTTGTTCCAGCGTATTCCCTGCAAAATCATTCACATTATTAATCAATAGCGTATCTAAACTAATATCGTCCAAAGCCGGGTTAAATAAGAGTAAAATAGATTTATCGCTCGCATTATATTCCGTTATTGATGGAAACCTATTCAACTGTTTCAAATAGAAATCTTCAGTCTGGATTGAAATAGGGTCCAGGTCTTCGCTAAAGAACAGTTTAAACTCTTCTCCATTTATAAGTTCAAACTGTAATAATTCGGGTGGAATATTATCCTGAAAAGCACTACCATCAACACTGATATCATCAAAGAAAAACTTGTCTTTTCGTGTTTTGGTATATTGACAATAAATAGCAAAAGCTACAGATGCAAAATTACTTTCGTACTCTTTCTCCCCAACACTTATCCAATCTGTTTCCGATTTATATTTCAATGTCCACAGATCATCAAGCCTCAATATCTCTATATCCATTGCATTACTCGCTGCACCAAACAATGCATCATCACTGTGCAGCAATACGGTCTCTACACCATTTTCAAGACTTATCAACTCCAAACGATCACTATTCTTTCCAATATCAACATATATTGCATGGCGAGCCAGCTTAAGGTCATTGTGATCTAAAGCTAAATATATGCGGGCATAATTACTGGAGGACGGGCTAAATCCCAAAGTAAAACTGAACTTCCATGTTGCATCTTCAATTACTTCGGATGGCAAATAAATTGATGATGTACCGGCATCGGAAGCATTCAATTGCAGTTGAAAATCATTATTCACAAAAAAGCTATCAACTTGTCCAAACCACTCCGGATTGTTAAGGATTTCACCATCTGAAAAAGAATCGTTGAATTGTGCCAACAATGTGGTGGGACACAGTGTTAAAAGAAGAAAAAAGCGCAACATTGCGTAAAGGTTTATAACAAATATTTCTATTTTTGCATTAATACGTAAGCATTTATACAATAAGAAACAACAGATTATTATTGCCTATGCTTGCCTAATCAATTTAATTAAAAGATTTTTAAAATGAAAGTTGCGATCGTTGGTGCCAGTGGCGCTGTAGGACAGGAATTCTTAAAGGTTTTGGAAGAAAGAGATTTTCCAATGGATGAATTAGTACTTTTTGGTTCATGCAGAAGTACAGGTAAAACCTATACCTTCAAAGGAAAAACGCTTACAGTAAAAGAGCTGAAACACAACGACGATTTCAAGGACATTGATATTGCGCTTACATCAGCAGGTGGTGGCACATCAAAAGAATACGCTGAAACTATTACCAAACATGGTACTATCATGATTGATAACTCCAGTGCTTTTCGTATGGATGCAGACATTCCTTTGGTGGTGCCTGAGGTGAATGCTGAAGATTGTAAAAATGCTCCTCGTAATATTATTGCTAATCCGAATTGTACGACCATTCAAATGGTGGTAGCCTTAAAAGCTATAGAGGAACTATCTCACATCAAACAAGTACACGTTTCAACTTATCAATCGGCTAGTGGAGCCGGCGCAAGTGGAATGGCTGAATTGGAAGCTCAGATCAAACAAATTGCTGATGGGAACAAAGTTGATGTTGAAGCATTCGCTTATCAATTGATGCTGAACCTGATTCCACAGGTAGATGTGTTTACCGAAAACGGTTATACAAAGGAAGAAATGA
Source organism: uncultured Carboxylicivirga sp. (assembly GCA_947503525.1). GTDB lineage: Bacteria > Bacteroidota > Bacteroidia > Bacteroidales > Marinilabiliaceae > Carboxylicivirga. The sequence goes on from CANNEA010000007.1 coordinate 162,898, forward strand.
AAATGTATAACGAGACGCAGAAGATCATGCACAGCGATGTAAAAGTAAGTGCTACCTGTGTGCGTGTGCCTGTTTTACGTGCCCATTCCGAATCCATCTGGTTAGAAACAGAACGAGCTATTTCACCTGCTGAAGCACGAGAAGCTTTTAGCAAGGCAGATGGCATTATCCTAATGGATGAACCTAAAGAACAAACCTATCCAATGCCTTTATTTTTAGCGGGCAAAGACGAAGTGTATGTTGGAAGAATAAGGGAGGATCTTGCTAATCCAAATGGTTTAACATTTTGGTGTGTTGCAGATCAAATTAAAAAAGGTGCTGCTTTAAATGCTGTTCAAATTGCTGAATACATGATTAAAGAAGGTTTGGTGAAATAGAAACTACTTAGGAAGATATTATATAAAGACCTTAAACTGAATTCAGTTTAAGGTCTTTTTTTTTAGTTTAAAGTGCACTTTATACTATTTGCACCAAAGGTGCATGGTCATTTGCCCAGGGCATCCTACCCAGGTCGGTGCCCTGAGATATTAGTATGTGTTGTGAAAGCACCATAGGTGCGAGGTCTCTTGACAAAAAACCCTTTAATACTTAAATTCATTTCTAAACCATACGTTTAGGAATAATGCCGCAATCACTTGTATTCAATTATACACATATCATTTTTAGCACTAAAAACCGCTATCCTTTCATCGACGAACAAATAAAGGATGAATTGTTTAAGTATCTAGGAGGAACCTGTCGTGAGCTAGAATGCAAACCAATAATAGTAGGTGGATTCAAAAACCATGTACACATACTTACTCTTTTGTCTCAAAAGATAGCATTGATGAAATTAATTGAAAAACTGAAAAGTCATTCCTCAAAATGGATAAAATCAAAAGGTAAAAACTATGAACATTTCTATTGGCAAAGAGGTTATGCTGCATTTTCAGTCAATCCTTCTAAAATAGATGTTGTTCGCGCATATATATTAAAACAAGATGAACACCACCAAACAACTGAATTTCAGACAGAATACCTAAACTTCTTAAGAAATTATAATATTCCTCATGACGAAAGATATATGTGGGACTAACTTATCATACAATCGAGAGAAATGACATCACCCTTTTAGGGCTCATTCTTTAAATCTTATAAGCCTGACCCTATCAGGTCAGTTTATTAAACTTTGCTCCTTTGGAGCAATCTATAAAAGTAATTCTCCACATCACTAAGTTTTTATTCTTAAACTTTTCACTTATAAATCCTTACAGCTTTATTTTCTTTTTCGCTTTGGGTTTAACCTGATAAATCAATACGCTCTTCTTTTTACCTTTAAGTTTAATATTACCAACCTCTTTAGTATTAAACGCTTTTAATTGATCGAGCTTCTCATACAGTACTCCGGAAATAAGTAAACTCTGTCGATACACGTTACACATCGACTCAATGCGTGCTGTCGTATTTAAGGTGTCTCCATTATAAGAAATATCGCGACGCACCTTTCCGACTTGCAAAACCATAGTTTTACCCACATGGATTCCGGCCTTAAACTTAGGCTCAACCCCGTACTTCCTATTAAAGTACCACGATCTTCTATCTATAACTTTTTGGAAGGCAAAAAATGCCCTGATACAATTCTGATCGGTTATCCCTTTTCTTACACTCCACGAGATAATCGCACCATCTCCCAAATATTGGTATATCTCCCCATGGTAATTATCTATTATCGACATATCGTTAAATACATCCTGAACAAGATGTGAAAATTTACGATGCCCCAGGCTTTCAGCATTTTTTGTAGAATCCTTCATGTCGACAAACATGAATATCCGGGTTTCTTCACGAGGCTTATTTAAGGTTCCAAATACCCATTTCGAAATATTACTCTGCCCAATTTTACGGAACATGCCTTCATATAAAGTATTAAGACGTGTAGCAATAAAAAAATAAACTACAAACCGGATGAAATTAAGCTCAGTATTAGGTAGTAATGCTAAAAATGAATCCCAATCCCTGATCTGAAAAACATTAAGCTGTGGATTAACAGATATAATGATAATGGCCAGGGCCAGAATAAAATTTAACACCGAACGCAAAAACATTACTATACGAATTGGCACAATGCGCATTCGCATAAAACTATCCACAAACAGTGTTTGTGATAAAGTAAATATTGAAGCTAATGCAAAACTAAAAAGGAGCGTATTGGTATAGATGGAGTCTACCTTGAGCAGGTTGAGGTAATTCACAAATAAAGAGCTATCTCCAGTCAGAAAGATGTATAAGAACAAAGTCAGAGTCCAAAAAACCAAATGATAAACAAATGCCCGGACAAATAAAGTGACTTTGATCTTAAACTTCTCTTTCGAAAACATAAAACTGGTTTCCCCTTGCCTTAGTTTATTCTTTCCTCAATCTTGTACCTCAAAAGTGGAGAATGGTTACAATTGAAAGCAAAAAAAAGGACGTTAATTACGCCCTTATATCTTATCTCGATTATTCCTTATTATCTTCCTCATCAAACGACTCATATAAATAATCGTTGAAGGGAAAACGTTGGGCATGAATATGCTTTACAGCTTCATACAATACTTTTTTAAACTCAACAAAGTTAACTTTGTTTTTGGCCGAAATAAATATGCAATTATCTTGTTGCCCCATCCAGGTCTCCTTTAGCTCATCCAGCGTAAAATTTGACTTTAATTTAGGGGTAAGATCATCCTCTTCTTTTGGAATATAAGAATAGGCATCCACCTTGTTAAAAACCAGAATAGTTGGTTTCTCGCGTTTATCAATTTCAGTAAGTGTTTTCGTCACCACCTCAATTTGCTGCTCAAAACCAGAGTGCGACACATCCACAACATGTAATAATATATCCGCTTCCCGAACCTCATCCAAAGTTGATTTAAAAGACTCAACCAGGTGATGAGGCAACTTACGTATAAAACCTACCGTATCAGCCAACAGGAATGGAATATTGTCGACTACAACTTTGCGAACAGTAGTATCTAAGGTAGCAAACAGCTTATTCTCAGCAAATACTTCCGATTTACTCAAAACATTCATCAGGGTACTTTTCCCAACATTGGTATAACCCACCAATGCAACTCTAACCAATTTGCCACGGTTCTGCCGTTGAGTAGCCATTTGTCGATCTATTTTCTTTAAATCAACTTTTAACTTGGCAATCTTATCTCTAATAATTCGTCTATCCGTTTCAATTTCTTTCTCCCCTGGGCCACGCATACCAATCCCTCCACGCTGACGCTCAAGGTGTGTCCACATCCGAGTGAGTCGAGGTAATAAATATTGATATTGGGCTAATTCAACCTGCGTTTTGGCGTGTGCAGTGCGAGCACGTCGCGCAAATATATCTAAGATGAGATTTGTACGATCAAGCACCAACACTTTAAGCATTTGCTCAAGGTTACGTAACTGTGACGGAGATAGTTCATCATCAAAGATGATTGTTTTTACCTCATGTACTTTCATGTAATCAATAATCTGCTGCAGCTTACCCTTACCCACAAAAGTTTTAGGATCGGGCATAGCTAAATTTTGAGTGAAACGCATTACCGGATCAGCACCCGCTGTTTCAGCCAAAAATGCCAATTCATCCAAATACTCCTGCACTTGTTGTTCAGTAACTGTTGGCACTTTAACACTCACCAATACTACCTTCTCTAAATCCTTCTGAGATGACAGATTCTCAATCATTCACACTTATTTTTATTACACGACAAATATACTCATTATAGAGCAACAAAAAACCCCCGCTAATGCGAGGGCTTTTTATATAGATTAAAATATAAATCTACTGTAATACAAAGTTGATAGGTACAGTATAAGATACTTTTACTGATTTACCTCTTTGCTTACCCGGCTTCCACGCAGGCATTGAGTTTACTACACGAATTGCTTCTTTATCCAGGTTTGGATCCACACCACGCGCAATCTTAACATCAATCACTTTACCTTTTGTGTTTACCACGAAAGACACATACACACGACCTTGAATTCCGTTTTCCTGAGCAATTACAGGATACTTCACTGAAGTCGCAATAAACTTACGTAATGCCTCTTCTCCACCAGGAAACTCAGGCATCTCTTCAACAATAAAGAATACAGGAGCATCGTCCGCCTCTTCTTCATCCATGGCTAGATCTGAAAAATCAACCTCAGTATCATCATCCATTTCAGTGTCTTCAATATCCAATTCCTCGTCCAACTCCACATCATCCTCAACGATGTTCAAAACATCAGCCACTTTTGGTGGTGGTGGTGGTGGCGGTGGTTTCACTTCCTCTTGCCTTGTTATAGGCATAATTTCCTCCTCGGCTTCAAGGTCTTCTACCATCTCAAACTGAGACAGCTCCATATCGGTTGTTGTCCATTCAAATGCAATTAATACAACTGCAAGAACAACTACCAAACCGATCTGCATAAAGACACTTTTCTTGTTTTCAAGATCTGCCTTCGGCGACTTTTTTACTTCCATAATAGATCAAAGTTTTGGTGCCTAAAGATAGCTATTATTAATAGTTTATTCACGTTCAAAAGGGCCTTAATCCCCTTCCTCAAAATTTTGAGTGCATAAAAATATAATTTTAAAATCAATTTCTACGTTAATTTTTGTCATTTTTAATGCTAATGCGACTTTGCAGATCAAATGCCTGACATGTGTCATGCTTGATATTTAACAATAAAATACCCAAAACAAGAGACCTTACTTTTTATTTCAATTATCTTGAGAAGAATAAAAAAACATCTATATTTGCATCGCTCAAATGGAAATGTCCATTTAGCAATTACATGTTGGGGGATTAGCTTCCCGATAGTTATCGGGACAGGCAACTTCGCTAATCCCAATCAATAACAAAAATAATGGGGGATTAGCTCAGTTGGCTAGAGCGTTTGACTGGCAGTCAAGAGGTCATCGGTTCGATTCCGATATTCTCCACATTTAAGATAAGGCGTTTGCGGGCTTCCACCGTGGGCGCTTTTTTTATGTCAAAACTTATTTCTCTACTTCAATTTAGCTAACTTGAATACTCTAATCAAGAGAAATGAACTACTATACTTACATTCTCTATTCTACATACCATGATCAATTCTACTATGGGCAAACTGCAGATATTAAATTACGCTTAAAAAAGCACAATGCAGGACAGGTAAAGTCTACTAAAAAGTATAAACCTTGGCTCTTATTCGCTTATAAGGAACTATCTTCAAGATCAGAGGCCATGATAATGGAAAGAAAACTTAAAAATATTAAAGCAAGAAAGCGCTTAATTCCATTTATCCTTCAACACAATTTCATCTTTCTAAGCACTATACAAGACGTCATCGGCCCCGAATTTTGAAAACGAAGTTTTCGTGAAAATTCGAGGGTCCTCGAAAAACTATTAGATCATAGATCAATTGTTTTTCGGGATTCGATTCCGATATTCTCCACATTTAAGATATGGCGTTTACGGGTCCCGTAAAACATTCCATTTTGCGCATACCATTTTACGAGGATCCTCGAGAATCATTGTAGTCTAACAAATGATTCTCGGGACTTCCACCGTGGGCGCTTTTTTCGTATCTGCATATTTCGTTTTACCCAAATATTGTTGCAAATCGGAATTCATTCACTCACAATTTATTTCTATAATACTTCCCCTGGTTACCTATGCATTGGGTTTGTTTTAGCTATTCAATATGAAGGTCAATTGAAAAATATGATTGCAATACCAATGGATACGATATTCATAATATCAACAATTTTGATTTTTTAAACTTTCATGTAGAATGCTTTACATTGCGTAAAAATCAAACTAAATTGTACAATACACTAACCTTCAATCTTAAAGCAAATCGTATTTAGTCATTTATTATTAACCTAAAGTTTTAAGATTATGAAAAAAATTATCCAAGCATTCGTAATTCTTGCTGGTATAATCATTATCCTGTCTTCCCAGTCATGTGATTACCTGGATTATTTAGGAAGTTCCAAAGCTCTCAACAAAAAACTCCACCAAGAGCGAATTAAGGTGGGACGTGCCTTACTTGAAGTCACCGGAGGAGGAATAGACGAAATCTTGCCTTACTACACAGATGATATAGAATATCACGATCCAATCGTGGATATCTATGGCAAAGATCATATGACAGGATTCCTTTATCAACTCATCGAAAATTCGTCGCCCGACCTAAAAACAGAAGTAGTTGAAGAGACCCTAATTGAGGATATTTATTCAGCAACCTGGATTATGGAAGGTAGTTTTAATGGAATTCCGTATATGGCCAAAGGTATCTCTATCTTTAAGTTCAAGCCATACTCATTAGAAGTATACTATCAACGTGACTACTATTCAGAAGGCGACATCATGGCAGAGATTAAAAATCCGGATGGTTCGCCGGGTCTCGATCAACTCATGTGGTACTTCAGAGAACAGTATAAGTGTTCTGTAGTTCCGGACTACAGCTGCTCTCTCCCACCTGCCGGTACTGATGTAGCCAGTAATCCACAGGCTTTGGGTGTTAAGAAATTAATAAACGATCAGCTAAGTATTGGTCGCCTTCTCGTTCAGCTCGATGCCGAGAATTGGCCACAGGTGATTCCTTATCTAGCTGACGATTATGAGTACCACGATCCTATTGTCGATATCTATACACCTCAAACAATGGCCGATTTCCTAGCCCGTTTGTTTACTGGATCGGAAGATCTATACACAGTTGTTGAGGACGAGACACTGGTCGACGATATTTATATGGCGACATGGACCATGAGCGGTATGGTGAACGGTGCAGTATTTGAAGCTCCTGGTATGTCAATCGTAAAGTTTAAAAAAGGAACAAAAAAAGTTGAATACTCACGTGATTATTACTCTGAGGGTGACATTATGCTTGGCATAAACCAACTCAGGGATGCGTTGTTAGGTTTTCGCGAGTACTACCTTTGCGCAGTCGATCCAAAACATGATTGCCAACTACCACAATAGAAGTAGTAGATAATATCAAAAAAATAAATTTTATAAATATAAGATCTAGCCTGAAATGTTTATTTCAGGCTTTTAACTTAGCATAGTATTCTACTGGTCGAAGGCTTTGTAAACTGTGGTCTGTGTGATATAAAGACGTTAGAAGAAGGTGCTATTAAAAGCGTATATATCTATACCTCAAATGCACCATGATTTAAAAATTAATAGGTAAATCAAAGCTAATTTAGAGCAATAACACCGTTAATCGCATTAGGAAGTAGTAACCCTAAACACAGAAGGCTGAAGGAAATAAGAGCCGGTTATAAGCCGGCTCTTATGCTAATATTTTAGATACATTAACTCGTCTTATTCGTTTTAGCTTAGATTGCAAACCTAGGCTTGGAGAGGAAATGTTTTATATCGGTTTAATTATTTAGGCCTATTAATTAATTGCTAATCCAATATATCATCAATACTATTGAGCCCATACAAGGGTGGAATACCCGACATAAATTCCTTAGTCAGACTTTCGCTATCTAATATCAATGTCTTACCATCAATAATTCTTTCGTTTCGCAATTGCTGTGCCCAATTAATAATGCTATCGATGGTAGGAACCTCCAGCGATAGTTGGTCGGCCATCCATTTGGCAATACATAAGCCATAATGAATATCATCGGTAAAAAAACGGTGATCCTTATCGATAATCCATTGTCCATTTTCTAACTGAATAGTTGGTGGCTTAATGGCTCCAAGTGTCTCCGATGTTGTAAACGATACACGTATATCGGTATTTTCTGATTGGTACGAAACACGCTCAAGACTCAGATAGTCGAGCATGTAAGTAAAACTCAGATCTGGATAATTAAGCTTAATCGTTTCTCTTATTTTAGAATAATCAGCATCTAAGGCTTGCAAGAGGTCGGCTGACTTTTGATCGTAATCGCGATAGAAATAAGGAATATCTTCTTTTCTTGACCATTTTCCTTCACATTTTAGAAACAAGCCATAACAACGTGATGGATGAATAATTTGATTATCGACAGACAAAGTCAAGGACAAAAAGTTATCCGCCTGCACAAAAGCTCCCTTTTTTAACCATCGCTCGCAAATATTTTTCAAAAACAGATTATTTAAATCATCGAAACGTTCAGGTGGCGAAACTGCAACAACATTTACTTCCTTGCAGCCATAGGTAACACCCACCTTACCATATTCAATAATTCGACAAATCCATGGAATTAAGCCAATAGCAAAGGTTGTGATGCTGTTTAAATCGAACTTAAGCTTAATCTCATCAACCATCCAATTAAAACCTGCCTGCCCATAGATCGTTCCCACAAATACCTCTTTATCTTTGGAAAGGTGAGGCGCTAATCCATGAAGAGCAATGCGATATTTGCATACCGGCATGCATAAAATGACATAAGTGGCCTGTGGAATTACCTCTGCTGGATTATCACTAATTGTTGTCAGTTCACCTTTAAACTCCTCCTCAAGCTCCCCATTTATTGATTGTAATTGAAGATCTACTTTAGAAGACCATTCTTCAGGCCTTCGAGTAAGAATATTGACATTAAATCCAGCTCCTGAAAGAAAAGGGATTAGAATATGCGCACTACTACCACCTCCAACAATTGTTACCTCTTGTTTAATCATAACGGCAAATATTTTAATGTGTATTGTTATAGTTACAACCCTCCTTGAGATAAGCTGTGAGTGACTTTCACTCCTACAACTCTCTCGAACACATAACACACATTATATAGCCGATAATCTTACAAAGTAGATATACAATAGAATGACATGGGAAAACGATAATTATAATTCGTAATCATGTTTAAAAATTTGAAGGTAAGCTTAATTATTTTAATTAAGTGATGAATACAAATTTGTTTGGGAATGGCTGCATTGTCATCAAGTGAAACTGCTTTGGATTTTCTTTTTATCCCACTTCAGTAGTAATGTATAATATCCACCTCTGAAACCTTATTGGTATGTTTCTGTATTAGGAGGTTTTAATTCCTTCCTTTTATATCCAGCCAATAGGCCACCCGAAGGTATAATCCTTGTCTTATTTCATTAAAAGGAGACGTATCGTAGGTGCTGGTATAGGTTAAGAATACATCAGACAATGGGGCAAACCGCCATTGCAAGCGAGAGTTGACAAGCATATCTTTTGATTGAGTGCTGTATTGTATATCCGTATTCCAGAATAATGTTTTGGTAAAGGTGAAATTAAAAACCGGACCTAAATACCAAAGGCTTGCTGATGCATGAGGTTCGGGAAGTTCAATGTTGTCATAAGTAAGGTTTAACGCCACATAAAAGTAGGGTTGATAACGGTATTGAATGGTTGCATCGCTTGTTAGTTTCGTACCCGAGTAGAATCCTCCATAGGTGGTATACCCTTCAAACCATAATGCTTTACGTCTGTCGCTGTTATAATTAAGTTCAACATCTTGGGTATAATAATCGCCGATGGGCAAAGGCACATTCTGGTCGTTTCCCCCAATAGGGTCAAATGGCTTATCTAAATATACATATCTAAAACTCCCTTTAGCCCCAACAGCAGCGCCACTGGTAAAATTAACTTTTCCTGTGAATATCAGATCATTGTCTGTATGCTTCATGCCATCTGACACTTTCCATATGGCATTGTTATTAGCGTTTACAATAATGGTATTTATTAACTTAGATTCAGGATACATTTTATATTCGGCAAAAGGCTTCATTCTTACAATATCCTTTCGTTTTATAAATCCTAAATCCGATTGAAACCCTTCGTCGATATATTGACTATAAAAACTTAAAGTATACTTTCGTTTTTCCAGATTGATATCTGTTCCAGATGATATTGCATTACTATGTATACCCGGAGTCATTGATTTATGAATAAAGACTTTTGCATCAAGATCGTTGTTTTTAGAATAAAACTGTAAGTCGGTACCCGCTACCCTATTGTATAAGGTACCCGAATAATCTTTACCCGGATTTGTAACCTGACGATTAATAAAAAAGAATCCAATATTAGATTTCTTAAAAATCTTTTGCTCAACAGCTAATACCATGTTATTGTTGGACGGAATCAATTCCTTCTCATTTCCACCCGTTTGTACATTTAAGGCTCCAATTCTTAACTTATTGCTAATTTTACCGGTAAATTTTGCGCCAGCATTTATAGGAACAAAAACAGTATTACTATCCAAATCTTCGCCTACACCGATCCTTCTGGAGTAAAAGGCCAAGGCATCTTCTTCCAATCCAAATCCATTAAACAGATCTCCATTGTCAATAAAAAATTGTCGCGTCTCGTCTTGCTTAATTTCAAAGCGTGTGGTGTTGTTTTGTCCTGCTGCTACATCTGCACTTGAGAAATCTGGATTCACAGTTAAGTCCAGCATAAAGCTATTGGCAACTGGAACTTTCACATCAAAACCTGCACTAATTTCAGTATTTTGAGTTTCCTCAACACCATCTTTTGTAAAGGACGGCGTAACATAAGGAATAAACGAAATAGGAGATTTTGATTTCCCCAGCGGTTTTTCAAACACCATATCTCCATAATACCCCAGATTAAGCTGGTCTTGATTTTGAGGTACTCTCGACCATGAACTCTTGGTGTTGGATTGTGTATCAGAACGCATAGAATTAAATTTCCAACTTTTTACACCTTCTTTAAACTTAAATGAAGACATTGGAATTCGTATTTCTGAGATCGAATAGGTATCATGAACGGTTGATTCGCCCAACCATTTTGTGTCCCAGCTTAAATCAAGATTCCCGGTTATACCCCCATTTGAAATAAGTCCCTCACGATGCACACCAAATGAATTTATTCCAAATAAAAAGGCATTGGTTCTATCACTATAAGTATCAAACATTAAATTAACTATATCGGCTCCGCTCAAACTAAAATCGCGCTGGTACGATGGGGTTTTATAATCTGTGCCTGGCGCATATGCTTTAATTCCGATATATAAGTAATCCTCGTTATAGAGCATCGAAATTTCCGTTTGATATTCTCCTTCCCGGGTATCGGTAGGAAACCACTCATGAAATCCGGTTGTCACCTCAGCTTCACTCCAAATACTTTCCTTAAGCACCCCATCTATTTCAAAATCGTTGTGTTCAACATATTTTACATTGATGGTTTTATTTTGCGCCAGTAGCAGGGTGCTGCTGCTCATAATAACAACAAATAATAACAGTGATAATCTTAAAAACAATGCAGTTTTCATATAAGATATTGAGCCTATAAATTATACCGATTAGGAATCAAAACGATTGATAAAAAAAAACAATCTGTGAGTCTGTTTCGGCTTTAACCAATATCATAAGCAAAATGTTTTATCAATCATTTTCTTATACATTTGGTATTTTTGTTCTATATCAAATATAAGCACTTATTTATTAACCATGCTCCGCTATGCAATACCCGATGGTTACAATAAAGTTGCTGCATTGCTGGCGCTAATAAAGTTATAATTGTACAATTTCTTGCAAAATCCTTTCCTGATTACAAAAATGCCCGCAGATTAGTCAGCGGGCATAACAAAGCGAATAATATTCGTAGTGCTATTCTAATTTCTATTGAAGTTCTTTCATTGATATAAAAACGAGACTAAATCTTTTCAAGCACCAACACTAATTTATTAAAGTCTGCAGCAGCATTTACCACTTGCTTAAAACCTTCAAAATTATCTGGCTCAACATAAATAACTTTGTAATACTCATCAATGATGATTTTATAAACGCCGTTTTCATAGGTATATGCTGATTCAAAGCCAAAGGCATTGCTCGAACCAACTTTTTCAATAACCGACATGTTTGCTACTTCCGGGTTCATAATTTTATAGCCTTCAGGTACCTCAACAATAATCTCGCGATAATACCATCGGTTAAAGAAATTCTCAACATCGGCAGTTCTGTCTTCCTCAAAATACATTTCAGCTTGTTGACCAATGCTTTCTCCTATATTAACCAAAAGTTTATTCCCGGCTTCTTCCAAATAAGCATCTGTAGTTATAAGCGAATGAATTATAAATTCGCCATCCTTAAGACTATCATGTTCGCATTTATCTATACTCTCCAAGGTGGTATAGTCCGGAACCGGAAGATCGCCCATTTTTAAATCTGCCAATATCGACTTTTGCCTCTCCTGATCAAGTTTAGGATATATTTCACCGATATAGCCACCACTCAAGCCTTTAAATCCCGAAGTTGTTTCTACTTTCGTTAAAGCTTCATCCGCATTAATCGACATGTTAATTATCATATTGTGATAGTTATCACGATAGGCTGATGGCTTAATGTATTTGATCTTGCCGATGGCCGATTCGAAATCACCAATCTGCACACGTTCTATAAATAAACCGTCAGTGGCCGTAAGATTTCCACTTACACTTCCCAGGCGAAAATTAATTGCCTCAGGCTCCAAATAGGTATCGTGATCAGGGAAATAAATTAAATATTCATCCAGATAATTCCAGGATTGGAAGTCACCATCAAACTTAACCTCATCGCGCATAACCGTTAACACCAGATCATGATTAATATTTAAGGCCTTAAACAGGTTACTATACAATTTGACTACACCCTGAGCACTTGATACTTTATTCTCCAGAATGTATTTAAGATTGCTTAAATCATCATTATTGAATTCTTCGATGTAAACATTATTCTTCACAAATATTTCGATCTCCTTGATTTGTTCCAAAGGGGAGGCAGATGAGATCTTTATGACTTCTAACCAATCGCTTACATCTTCATCATCAATACCCAAATACATGTTAGAATAGACGCGTTGTGCTGCATCATCCCAGGTTAGCTTCTGCGAATTTGAACTGTTAAAATTGTAATCCAATCTATACTCAAGTCTGGCTTTACGTGGCGTCAGGTAGGAGAATTTCTCTTCTTTTATACTTTTCACATCTTTCCACTCACACACATAGCTATTGCGTTCATCTTCCAAAACCGTATGTATTGCTTCCGGGAAACCATTGTATCCTTTTATATCATACAGTAATTCCTTAGGTGAAATCAATTCAAATTTCACATCCTGTACAGGAAATCCAAATTGAAAAAACGTACGTCCAAAACTTCCTGCATGAACTTTACGAACAACGTAGTACTCCACATCATCACCAACTTCAATCCCGTCTATAGCAAAAATCTTATAGCTATTGCCATTATCCTCATCAGTAACTTCCTTTATGCTATTCTCATCAAAATGGACGACTTTACCATTGGGTTTAATAGCACGAGCCCTAATCTCCAGAATATCTATCACATTGGAGGTTGATATCGATATTTTATTAAACGAATTAATCGACTCATCATTATTTAATCTAAACTTCTTATGAAAAGTGTGAAGCGCATGCAAATCACCTTCTTCAGTATGATAGAATTCGTATTTTTCATTAAAAAGAATCCCTATTACATTTTCATTGATATTTGATTCCAATAGCGTAGAAAAGGCAGGGTTCTCATCCCAAACCTTATAAGTTTCTTGCGCTTGAAACGGAATATGTATAATAAGACAGATAACAATTAATAGATTTCTCATTGACTTCTATATTTATGCGTAGGTGGTTTATTAACTTATTTTCTTTAATACGATTGATGACCTGTAATGCTTATTTAAAGCCTTTATCATTTTATTCCAACGTGGAATATCATCTTTAAGCAGCAATAAAAATTCAAATTCAATATTGTAGGTCATGACTACCTGATTATCTTTTTCACGATAGCTAATGTCGAAATTGAATTCATCTTCACTAAAACTTCCATCATTTGGCATGTAACTTACTTGATAGCCCTCCGGAATTTCCAAGCTGGTGATATAACTTTCTTTAAAATGAAAGTCGTTTTCAATTGGAGCCAATAAGTTGGCGGTATCTATTACCAAACCCTGGTAAGATTTGGTTAGATTCATATTTACGTATATTTCGTCACCAATTGACTTACAATAATCCAGAAGTTGAAAATCATATTCAATGGATGCCTCTCTATCTCGTTCAAAAATATTATTTACCGTATTGTCAGTAATATTAAATTTATTGCTGCCTTTATTGAATAATCGTGATAAATTTTTATTGTATTTTTCTATTTTGGCACCATCCATAGCATAGGCCAATTCAACTTTATTATATCCCCTTTGCACCCGGTTTCCTTTACCAATAAGTCCTTTGCCATCAATACTAAGCTTTACGGAATCTATAATGCGATTTTTATCCGAAGGGGCAATAGGTACGGTAAATATTTTGTACGAATCATCATCCAATCCGATTAAGATTTCTTTATTCTGGATATGATAAGGAAAAACGCCATAGTCGAGATATTTAAAGGTAGCATCTAATACGCATACTGAGTCATTTTCGATATAACTTGCTATCATGTGATTGTCCACTGAAGGCAAGGGTAAATCATTGTAGGTGTATGGAATTGAGCGCGTGCCCACCCAGGTTAAATAGGATGGTAAACCTGCAATTGTCATCATCTCACGAATCAGACTCGACATTCCTTTACAATCGCCATAGCGCTTGGTAAAAACCTCATTTGCAGGAGCGGGTATAAAACCCATATAGCCTTCTTCGTAAGCGATATATTTGATGTTGTTTTGCACCCAATAATAAATCACTTTGGCTTTCTCTGTATCCGATAATCCTTCTGTCAGTTCTGAAACCAGTTGTTTCAATTCTTCGTTGGATTCATTTTTTGTTTGAGCTGCAAAACCCGAACTGAAGCGATACAAATCATCAACTGTGCCAAAATAGTTTTGAACCGAATCATTTATATTAACTTCATCTATATACAAAACGAGGTGTGGACTATGGTAACTTAATGAATATTGATCGGCTCGCAGGTATTTAAAAGCTTCAATATCCTCAACTGTCCATTCCAGAATTTTATACTTTCCTTTCTTGAATTCTCGAAATTGAATATTTGCATTCTCTCCATTAAACATCTTAAAACCAATCTTTACATCAGGGTGAACCTTTATGCTTATTTTTGATTTTAGGACAGGTATAATTGATTGAAAGAAATATTTGTTTAAAAAATGTGGATCGTTATAATTAACGGTATACGACAATGACGCTATAGCTCCTTTCTGCAAGGATGGATATGAAAATTGTAAAGATTTCCCATCATCGTAAAATGAACTGCCACTTTGATTACTCAGCTCCTTAAACTGCGAAACTTTAATCTTATTGTATTTCTTCCCTTCGGGAACCTGTGTATAAGCTTCTTTATCCTTAATGGTCATAAAACCATTATAATAAATATAGTCGCTGGTAAATTCCTTCGAATATTCATTCAGCACCAACATTTGCTTATTTATTGTTTCTTCAATAAATAATTTATCGTCCTTAATGTCGATCAGATAGAATGATTCTTTTTCGGTCAGCACCGCATTATAGTCGGCATATTTTTCAATTATGCTCTGTGTATCTACAGCCATAACTGTAATGCTAAATGCACAAAATAGTGCCAGTAAAACTATCGCCTTCATATACTACTCTTTATTTCCAATAAATTTACCACTCCAATACATCTCAGTCCTTGTAACTTTGCCCTTTTGGTCGTAATAAATCACGTCGCCATGCTCCTCTCCACCTTTGTAGTTAATTAGCTTTTTCTTTTTTCCATTTGGATAAAAATAAGTATCACTTCCTTCCAGTAGATTATACTTATACGTAAACTTGTTCTCTATATTTCCGCTTGAATAATAATCTTCACTAACACTATGTAGTTGTCCGTTTTTGAAAGTCCGCAACTGTCTAAGCTTTCCATTGCTGTAATACTTTACCCTTTCGCCATTGGGCATAAAATCCTTAAAGTTCTGTTCAAAACTTTTGGTTCCACTGTTATAGTAAGCAATTACTTTTTGATCAGGCTTTGTAATATGAATCGTGTCACACAATGCACCATTCTTATTATACTGATAAGCGATTAACTCATTGTTTGAAAAAATCTGCTTAATCATTAACTCCCCATTTTCATCGTATTGATAGGTATCGCCATTTAAAACCCCTTGATAATAGGTATCAACTAACTTAAGTTGTCCATTTTTATAGTAACTCTTACATATCGAATCCTTTTGGCCCAGAAAATAATAGTCAAGTTCGGAAACTTCACCTGATTCGTAATAATCGGTCCATTTACCTACTTTATTACCTTCAATATAATATCCTTCAGTCTTAACCTGACCACCTTCATAAAAACGTATGTATTCGCCTTCGGCTTCATCATTAATGTACTTTCGAATCGATAAAGTATTACCATTAGCATGCAGCCACTTAAACGTACCTTGATAAAGACCACCAAGCATTTCAGCTTCAGCCAGAATAATATTGTTTATGCTTTTCTTTTGATACCCATCACTCTTTAAAAGATCAACATCATTGATCAACTCACCTGTTGAAGAATAATCCTGAAAACGAAGCAATCTTCCAGCCCTAAACTTTCGTTTGTTTATTAGCTTGTCATCAACTGAATAATCGCATGCCCAACCTACAATTGATCCCTCTTGAAAGTAATAGGTATTTTCTAATTCTCCATTACTTCGATAATAATACCAAAGTCCATCCTGAGCACCATCTTTATAATAGCCCATGCGATCAACTATTCCATTACTCGTATAGCTGATAAATTTACCCTCTATTTGATTATTCACATAGCTATATTCTTGTCCGATCGCACCATTTTCATGAAACACCTTAGAATCTCCAATTAATTGTCCTTTAGTGTAATGATTAACGCTTTCCACATTTCCATTTCGATGATACCTTACAAACTCACCATTGTATTCACCTTCTTCCAAGGCTCCCGACGTTAATTTAAAACCATCGATATTATAACTTGTGAATGCAAAGGTTCCATCCGCAGAGTTACTAATCGCGTACTTTTCACCTTCACGATTGATGGATGCCACACCGGTAATCATTCCATTATTGTATTGCTCTTCCAAATACAACTCTCCAGCCTCATTATAATAGCGATACACACCCTGTAGTTTACCTTCGCCATTAAAGGTATATTCCGAATCTTTTACGCCCTGGTGATTATAATTAACACATAAGCCAACGCTTATTCCATTTTCGTAATTAATAACCTGTGACAAATTACCATTATAGTAATAATATTTCCATTCACCCGTTTTCAAATCGTTTGAATAAGACCCTTTTTGAGATATTTGTCCATTAAGAAAGTAGCCTATATATGCACCTTCATTTTTTCCCGCCACAAATGTTTCTTTCGAAGCCAACTCCCCATTGGCATGATAACTTATATATTCGCAATCCAGTAAATTACTTTTATATGCAAAGTCATCTTCAGTTTGTCCGTTGATAAAAAAAGTGCTGCATGGGCCTTCCCTTTCATTATTCTTGAAATTATTCATTGCACTTTTTATTCCAAATTCATCGTACCATTTAATTTCTCCTTCTACTTTTCCATCTACAAAATTGTATGTCAAACGTAAATGACCTGAAGGATGATAACTTGAGAAAGTTCCATTTAACTCTTTATCCTTATGGTTTTCTATGGACTCCAATTGACCATGGTTATTGTAATATTTCCATTCACCATCTTTAACACCATCGATAAAGTGTCCGTACGCTTTTACTTCACCATTAGAATGGAAATATTTCCATGGCCCCTGCTCATTTGCTTCTTCATCGCTATTACCAATGGAATAAATCACTCCAGAATCAAAATAGTCGCAAGCATAAATCTTCTCTTCACCCAATATTGTTGCCTTTCGGCTATTCTTAATGAGACTTAACTTACTGCCAGTTGCATAAAATGCTTTTAATTCCTTTTCGCTCTTCTTTACGTACTTATTAACCGTCTCATTACCCGTCGATCGAAGGATCGTGTAAAGTAAAGGTTCAATTAAGTCGCCTTCTTTAACAGCTTTAAAAAAAGGAAAGTATTGTTTTGCCCAAAAATCATCCGACTCTTCATCCAATGGCAAAACTTCAAGAAGCATCTGTGTTTGTTTAACCAGGCTAGCATTGAAATCAATGGCCGATTCAAATCGACTATTCAATACTAATTTTGCTTTTATATAATGATCCAGCTCTTTTAACAGCTCATTTTCAAGAAAAGGCTTAATAAAAGATCCTTTAGTTGTATCTAAATAATTAGAGCAAATATTCTCAAGAAAAACAAGAATCCCATTACTTCTGCTACTATTGGGCTCAATGGCCAAAAAAGTTTCGAACGATAACATGGCTCTCGTATATTGCTTTTGCCTAGCCATTAGCTTACCCAGCTGCATATGACTTGAAGCGTGATATGGATTACAAGTTAAAGCCTTCTGAAAACATTCTAATGCCTTGGGATAATTATCAGTTTTTAAATAAGTAACCCCAAGGTTATAGTGAAGTAAGTAGCCATAAGGGTATTTTTCAATACCTTCCAGATAATATTCTATAGCTTTATCTGATTCATTTAAATAGTCGTATACCGTGCCTTTTGTGCGAATCAAATGTTGATGAAAGGAGTTCGGCTCGGCCAAACCCTTATCAGCTATATAAATTGCACTATCGTATTTTTCATAGGCCAAATAGGTTAATGCCAGTTCAGATAACATCCTGCTGTAATTAGAATCATTCTCATTCACCAGATGGTATTGCTCGATAGCTTCAGCATATTTTTTCTCATCATAAAGATCAGATCCTTTTTGAATAATTTCTTCAGATGGGACTTGTTGGGATAAACTAAATTGAAAAGAATAAACAGATAGGAATACAACCAATAGATACTTTGGCATAATAGCGATTTTCGTGAGTTAGGTATATTTTACTTAAGACAGATCTTAAGCCTCATAAAAATAGTAATTATGTTGCAAACGGCTATAAATCCAAGATAGACTTTATTATTTTTTTGACTAAACATAGCCTTTGAAACAATATACGTTCAGTTTCCTTTTGTCAGATCTTAAAAACTAGAAATATTCTTTAGATCAATATTCATATAAGCTCCTTCCTCCCTTATTATAAGATGTTAATTTGCAACTTGACAATCTGATCTCGACCCAAAAACAGTCCCAAATTAGAACACTAACAACAATAATGCTCCAACATATTTAGCCTTTATACTGTTTCGGAGCAAAAAATCCTTATTTTAGATTTTAGCGAAGACAAATGGATAAAACAACTACACTAAAAAAGTTCGGAACCTTTGGAGGCGTTTTTACGCCCACCTTACTCACAATAATTGGAGTTATAATGTACCTCCGTTTAGGTTGGGTAGTTGGAAATGCCGGATTACTTGGCGCCTGGCTAATCATCATTGTTTCATTCCTGATCACGCTTACGACAGCTCTTTCGATGTCGTCGATAACCACCAACATTAAGATTGGGGCCGGTGGTGCCTACGCCATTATTTCACAGTCATTGGGTCTTGAGATTGGAGGAAGCCTGGGAATTCCGCGTTATGTTTCTCAAGGTTTAGCCGTAACCATGTATATTTTTGGATTTCGCGAGGGCTGGTTATCCATATTTCCTCACCACACTGCATTTCTTGTTGATCTAATAGTGTTTGCTGTTTTATATGCCATTTCATATAAAAGTGCAGATCTGGCCATACGAACTCAATATCTAATTATGGCCATAATCTTTGCATCCTTGGTTGCCATCGTTTTGGCAGCCTATTATGGCTCGATGCAAAACAGCATTAATGATGCACTTAAATGGGGGACTTTTCAAGGTTCAATCGAAAACAATTTCTCCGGCTCTAACTTCTGGATAGTCTTTGCAGTGTTTTTTCCGGCCGCAACCGGAATTATGGCCGGGGCCAATATGTCGGGAGAATTAAAGAACCCTAAGAAAAGTATTCCTATTGGAACCTTAGCTGCAATAGGTGTAAGTTTTCTTGTATATATGATGGTGGCCTATTGGCTGGCCCGATCAGCCACAACTGAAGAACTCTTAAACAACTACAATATAATCATTGATAAATCCTATTTTCCACCTATTGTAATAGCCGGTGTTCTTGGGGCTACTTTTTCTTCGGCTCTGGCTTCAATGGTAGGTTCGTCGCGTATCCTATATGCCATGGGACGACATCGGGTATTACCAGCTGGCTTGTGGTTGGGACGAACGGACAAAACCGGTCAGCCACGTAATGCCATGATCGTTACGGGAGCCTTGGTTTTTTTAACTATGTTACTCCGTGATTTAAATGCCGTGGCTCCTTTGGTAACCATGTTTTTCCTGATTACCTATGCCATGCTAAATGTGGTAGTTATTATTGAGCAAAACCTTGGACTAATCAGTTTTCGGCCAATGTTTCGCGTAATGAAGTGGGTCCCCTGGTTAGGTTTAACGACTTCCGTACTGGCGATGTTTATCATTAATTCAACCATAAGTTTGATTTCGGTTGCATTGGTATTTCTGGTCTATGGTATACTCTTACAACGCAAACTAACCACTCCATTTGATGATGTGCGAAGTGGCTTATTTGTTTCATTTGCGGAATGGGCGGCCAAAAAAAGTTCACGCTTAACTCAACGGCAAGAGCGTTCATGGAAACCCAACCTGTTGGTCCCGGTGCGTGATCCGGAAACCATACGAGGCTATTTTTCTTTTCTTAAAAATGTCGCCTACCCTCAAGGTTCAATTAAATTACTCGGTCTGGCTTCAAAAGAAAAATGTCCTGAGCTAGGTATTCAGATCAATAAGTTATCAGATCAATATAAAAGCGCAGATGTATTTTCTTCATGGGCGGTTATCAGAACTGAGCATTTTGCTCAAGGTGTAAACTTTGCCAATCAGGCCTATCGAGGATCCTTTATCAAACCAAACATTACTTTTTTAAATCGATCAAACCTCGATACAAATTCAGAAGGTTTTAGCGAAATAATTGAAGAGGCTGCTCGCCTTCAACTTGGAGTACTGGTTTATGCACAGCATCCGGATAACGAAATGGGGCAAAGGAAAGTCATTAATGTTTGGATAAGAAATCGTGCCCCTGAATGGAAAATTTCTTGGGACATTGGTAATCTGGATCTATCCATACTTGTAGCCTATAAATTAAAACGAAATTGGAATGCCAAAATTCGCTTAGTAACGGTAGTTGATAATAAGGAACAGGCTGAACAAGCTCGTCATTTTATGGCTGAACTGATAGATCATGCCCGATTACCAAAAACAGAATTTGGCATATACATCGATAACTTTAACGTGCTAATTAAGAATCCTCCTGAATCTGATCTGAATATTTTTGGATTAGATCCTCATCCCAATTTTGTCTTTATGGATAAGATGGTTGATGAAACGCAAACCACTTGCCTGTTTATACGAGATTCAGGCCTTGAAAACATATTTGCATAAGCTTCTGGTTCCTCTTGGCATGAGCCAATCATTGCTGTATTTTTTAGTTCAAACAAATAAAAGTTTATTACTAAAGTAATATGCACTAATATTGCAGTCGTTTTAAATTAAAAACTGGATTGAATAGATGCTCGAGATCATTGCTATTTTCATATTAAGTAAAAGAATTGGAAAAATAGTGCGCCCTAAAGGACACAAAGCTTCTACATACATCGTCACCATGATCCTTTTATGGTTATCGCTGGAAATACTTTCCGTAAGCATAGCCATGAAATTTACAGGCGACTTTTTAACAGCCATGCCTTATGGTCTAATAGGTGCAGCAATAGGAGGCTATCTTGGTTATAAATTGGCTATCAATGCCCCGGATTTAACTGTCCAAAATAGAGAGTATTAATAAATCACATTGTTATAAACAAAGTACCTTTGCGCTATGCTCACTGGAATAATAATTGGGCTAAAATGCCGACAGGCAACTCTCAACTTTCACTAAAGTTGAAGTTTACCTCAAGGCAAATGACTCCATTAAAACTAATCTAAACTCAACTTTTTAATCTTCCACTCTTCACGTAATCTTGCAACATTATAAGTATTGGATTCGTCTATGAATTTTATGATTTCACTATATCCAGATGAGATATCCTCAAGCTTATCTGCCTTTTTTTCTTCCAGAAACATCATAAGCATGGTTAATGCCGCTTCTGAATCATTTTGTTCTGATCCAATGCCTTGCCCAACTTTATTGTACAATCCATAATTGGTAGTATCAGATTTAAAACTCAAGAGCCAATTTACGAATTTATAGTTCTGATCCAGAAAGGCTTCCCATGCTTCTTTTGACACATCTTGAGTGTTTAGTTGTTCAATAATTCGCAGAAAGTTCACAACATCACAAATGTCAAAATCATCTTTTAAGCTCTGATCTTCATTTAGTTCTTTAACCTTTACAAACTCCATATCCCTCGCACTAACAAATTGAGGTTTAGCTACCCAAACACCATAAGTATCAATAAATCCCCATAATCGTCCTACATGAACGGCGGCAAACTTATTCTTAAATGGCCTAACCCAATTGAAGCTAGGGTGTATAGCCCATTCTCCATTTTTATTAAGGAATCCATAATTATGTCGTCTTTCCTCTTTTTTCTTCTTGTTTTTACCACTTGACTCAAACTGAACAAATCCACACACCAGATTATCGGAGACTTTCCCATAAGTATCATACTTATCAACATAGCGATATGTTCCATCCATCGATAAAAAAACTTTATTATGAAACTTATCAATAGCAAGTGTCCAATCCCCTCCATTCTCAAAAGGCCAGAGGCTTTTGTATACCGGATCTATCAGCCATGTCCCAGTAGTATCAATTACACCCCACTTCCCATCAGCATTCTGAACAGAAGCATGATGGCTTGAGAAATAATAGGCACTAACATAAGTTGCTTGAATAATCACCTTACCATTTCTATCCAGAAATCCAAAGTTACCCTCTTCAGTTTCAAACTTGGCACGACCACAACTAAAGCCCTCAAAATCTTTAATGTTTTGACAAGAAATACTGTCTCTCTTTCCTTGAAGAGTGAAAATAAAACATTGATTTCCTATACATCCCAAAGATCTTTCTTCCATAAACGGAGTAAGTTGGTCGTATATAGGTTCAATTAGGATTTCACCATCAATATTGATAACTCCTTTCTTACCATCCATTTCAATCACTAAAGTTCCCTCTGACATTCGGCCAAGATTTAGATTACCTCCTTCCGGTTTGATTAAGTTATATCTGTCTGTTGATGCCAGAACCGTATCTCCTTTTAAGTTGATATAATAGATTTCGTCCTCGAAACTATCATAGATTGGAGCCAGACCACTTTCACTAAAACCAAAGGCGTATTTATAAATGGGAGGAAGTACATACTCACCTGTCTCATCAATAAAGCCCCACAAATTATTGGTATTTGATTGAACAGCAGCAAGGTACTTTTGTGCCTGAAGATTTATTGCTAAAAGTAAAATCCCAAAAACAAATAGTAAATAACGCTTCATATTGCATATCGTTTATAATACTTCCTTATTCCTTCACAACAGCAAACACCTTTTTAGTGTCCTTAGCTCCATTTTCATCAATTACAGTTAACTGATTCCACCCAAGCTTAAATACAACTCCCATTTTATGCTCCTTTATGGTTGAGCCTAAATAATGATCATCTAAATACCAGTAAACTGTTTTACCGGTATTGGCATGGCCAACTTTACAAACCACTGCCTGAGTAATACCATCAAAATCACGTGGAAGAAATAATTTAGCTTCCATATTTGGATAGATAATCTTTAGTGCAGATTCTGCCGTATAAGCCGGACATAAAGGATTATGACTGACCAATGGCTCAATAAACTGTCCTTTCTCTCTCAAGTAATAAGCTATATCGGGTGGATATACCAACACCGACTTTTTAACATGTCCTGTGTTATCCCAGCAACGTGAACAACATTGCTGACTTTCATCAGAATTGAAAAACTTAAACTGATGATATGTACAAGTCTCCAAGGGCTTCATGCCTATCGGTACATCAACAATTTTTATATCATCACACGCATCGCTAGCCCGAAAACCGGAAAGCGCACAGATTTCCATACTTTTATAATCCATTTCCACTTTTTCGAACCATTGATTCGAATGAGACACTTGTTGCAATATTTCAAATAAAATTGGACCTGCCGAAGAAGCTCCGCCAAGATTTTTATTGCCTTCTCCATCGAAATTACCACACCATACAGCTATGGTATATTCAGGTGTTAGTCCAACGGCCCAGGCATCTTTATGTCCATAACTTGTCCCGGTTTTCCAGGCTATGGGTCGAGATCCACTAAAACGCTGCCAGAAATATTCACTACCAGGTCGTTTCAAATCCTTTAAAATATCCAGAGTCAGGTAGCAACTCCCTGAACTCATTAATTGAGCAGACTTTTTACCCGCTTCACCTTTAAGCAAATGATTATCACTGAAGACACCCTCATTGGCCATACCTCTGTATAGCTTGACCATGTCCCACATACTTACCTCTGCACCACCAAGAATAAGCGGCAAACCATATTCATCGGCAGAACGAAATAAACTGTTTACTCCAGCCTGCTTTAGGAAACTATAAAACTGATAAACTCCATATTTATTCAGCAAACGAACCGCCGGTATATTTAATGAACGCACCAAAGCCTCACGGGCACTCACAACACCCTGATATTCTCTGTTTGCATTTCTAGGTGAAAATCCTTCGAAATAGGTTGGAAGATCACGTATGTAAGTTTCTGACAACACCACTCCCTCATCCATACTTAATCCGAACAAAAACGGTTTGAGTATTGATCCTGACGAGCGATGTGCCATAACACCATCTACCTGACCACCATTCTCCTCATCAAAAAAGTCAGGTGAGCCAACATATGACTTTATCGCACCACTTTTGGTGTCGGCAACAAGTATTGCCAGATTATTGATACCATATGAACTGTATATTTTTTTGTAGCGTGAAGCAATTCGCAAGCATTGCTTCTGTAGATCTTCATCCACCTCCGTGGATAATATCCATTGTTTGGGGTTTTCTTTTTTAAGACGCCGGGCCATATGCGGCGCGTGCGATTCGAAAGGGATAAATTGATCAGGTACTTCTTCCAGTTTAGCAAGCCGACAACTCTGTTCTGAAATGATTCCTTTGCTATACATCTTATCCAATAAGCGATTGCGCTTATGCATAAGCGAAGACGATGTTTGAGAAGGATAAATGAGTCCCGGCGCATTAGGCAGTACAGCTAAAGTTGCAGCTTCGCTCCATGTGAGTAAACCGGCATCTTTTCCATAGAATTTAAAAGCTGCTGTTCGATATCCAATCACATTTCCACCGTATGGCGCATGGTCGAGATACATTTTTAGCAACTCATCTTTTGAATAGTGAATACTTAACTTAATCGCCAGACAAGCCTCTTTTAATTTATTCCAGTAACTGCGTTTTTTAGGCGCTGACATGCGGGCAATTTGCATGGGGATGGTACTTGCTCCACTTACCACTTTGCCCTCTTTTACATTTTGGCTTATGGCTCTGGCGATGGCCTTAACATTAATCCCCACATGACTATAAAAGGATTCATCCTCAAAAGCAATAACCGCCGTTTTAAGCTTTTCTGAAACTGACATGCTATCGGGCGGCAGATACCATTGTTCATTATCATTTATAAATACATGAAGTAGTCCTCCATTTTCAGCTTTTACAACAGTGCTATACTCCTCATGGAATATAGGTGCGCGAAATGGAAGAAATAAATAAAGCAAAACGATGGCTGGAATTATAAACACCAGCCATCGAACTATATTAGTTTTACTTAAATGCTTCAACATGTACTTTCTTAGCATCTGTAGTTGCTCTATAATCGGTATTGTACATAGCTTCAGTTAGTGTTGGAGGAAGCCAAAATTCACCCGCATTAATCGCATTTAGTTTAACTACAAAATCCATTGCTTTTTTGCTATTTAAACCAAAGAACCACATCACCCTATCATCACGAATATCCAAATAATCCTCCTTATTAATATTCCATGCTTTAACCCAGTCAGGCAATTCGGTATTATTAAGTCTGGTGTTTTCAACGGCCCATCCCGATGGCAGTATTTGCACTAAAGCCAATTCTTTCAAAACAGTTATATCGCTAATGTTTTTAACACTAAACTTACCATAGAAAGTCGTTCCTTGCTTTAAATTCTGCGGATTGATCTCTTTTCCATTTTCATCGTACCAGCTAACTTTCAGCTCGAGATTCTTTTGCATGGCCTTGCTATCATCTTTCATTGGAACACCATTGTAGGATAGAGACACATAGGCCTTATCAATAGCCAAATCTTCTGATAGCTCGACCTTAATATCTTGATCGAAGTTATCCTTTATCTTAAGAGCAAAACGATTCTCCTGGTTGAATTTCACTTTCTCGCCATTCGCCAAAGTAACACTACCTGTTAACACAGTACTATTGCCCCCGCCAATTCCAATGGCCTCAAAATATTTACCTAATGCCAATAACATATAACCCGAACTTTGTGTACTCAGGTAGTCTGTGGTTGATAATCGTTGTGCAATATGTTGAGCGACCAACTCAGCCTTATCCATTTTTTTCATTAATGTGGCACAATACAATATTATGGCATCATCTCTTTCCCTTGATCCAAAGTGATAAGAGAATGGGCGGTATGTAACGGTGACAGTGTCAGGTGAAGCCAATATTTTTTCGCTGATATCTTCCACTCCAGCCAGGTGGTACGACGCCGCTAACATCCATCGCTCAGCTCTACTCATCTTTTGCAGATCATTCTCCATTAAACGGTTCATCTCCGCCATTGATTTTTTATTGGCTAAGGATAAAATAAAGGTCCTGTTAACTCTTGTAAATAAATGTCCTTCGCGGCGCTTGGCTGCATAAGTCAATCCTTTAATGGTACTGTTGTACATATAATCCGGAACAGCATAGCCCATTTTCTTGGCTTCAACCAAGAAATGAGAGGCATAATTTGATCCCCACTCAGATACGGTTGTTTGACCCGGCCAATACGAGAATCCTTTATTTGATAACATAAACAGTTGTAATCGCTTTATGGCTTCATCAATATTTGAATCGATCTCACTTAACTCATCTGATTTAAAATAGCCCATTGATTTTAAAGTCAATTGTGGGAATACAGCCGATGTGGTTTGCTCAATACATCCATAAGGATAACGGATCAACCATTTTAAACGATGTGCAAAGTCCATATTTGGAAAAACACTTACCTCAAGTGAGGCATTGTTGGTGCCTTCTAATCCTACTTTTGGCACTTTTAAATCAATGCTACCACCTTTCTCAAGGCCTTGCGTCAGTTTATTATATTGACGTGTGGCATTTGGTACCACTTTAATATCCGTCTCACTCTCAACTTCAAGTGCTCCCGACTGCCCTTTAATTACAATCTGTGCTTGTCCAACTTCTTCTTTCACCCTAAGTTTAAATGTAATATCGGCTTCAGAATTCTCACTAAAATCAACGGTGTGTTTATTTGTTCCAATAATTTCTAGCGGTCCGTCTATTGCTATTGAAAAATCGGCCGACTTAATTTTCGGATTAATCTTAAACAATGCTACAGGTACGATAAATTCATCTCCCGGATTAAGTAATCGTGGTATGCTTGGCTGCATAATTATTTCCGAACGTACCGGAATGGTTTTTTCACCATTACCAAAACTTCCTTTATTGGATCCGACTACCATTACACGAACAGCTCCGTTATAATTTGGCATGTGAAATTTAACCTGTGCTTTACCACTTGCGTCGGTAGATAAAGGCCCCTTGAACATGCAAACCGGCTTAAATCTCTTTTTACCATCCAATGGATCAACCTGCGACTCGCGATAATCCATATCCTCAGCTCCACCAATGGAGAAGGTTTGGAAAACATCTCCTTTGTTTGCACTAATCACCTGCGAGAAAACATCATAGCTATTAACAAATAAGCCTATTTTTTTGTAAAAGGTATGCCATGGCTGCGGTGTTCTGAATTGTGTCAAGCTTAACAAACCTTCATCTACTACTGCTATGGTGAATTGTGACTTTTTACCATTCTCAGTGCTGATATCGATTGTAAAATCTTGATTAGGAATTAAGTTCTCGGCAGAGCTAATATTATATTCCAATTTACTACTGGCATCTTCAACCAATATTGGGATGATACCAAACATACGAATAGGACGATCGTTAAGTGTTTGGTCATGTGGCTGTATTACCGACACAGAAGCATATACATTAGGGACCATGCGCTTGGTTATCGGCAAGTCGATGATTAACTCATCCGAATCATCGTTTTTTGGTTCTACCCAGAACCAATCCAACATTTCCCTTCCGCGCTCAATAGTCACTAACACATTACCTCTTTTAGGATTAGGTAATTTGATTTTTGCTTTTTCTCCAGGGCTATACTTCGCCTTGTCCGATTTAAGTGCCAAAGTACCTTCATTACGATCGCTTCCAGAAGAACGCCCGTATTTATAAGCACTAAAAAATAAGGATGAAGTATGTCCATTACCTCCATCGCTAACTTCTATCAGATACTCCCCATTTTCAACCGGTGTAAAATCAATACTACTAATACCTTCAATTGATTTGATCTGCCCTTCAGCCTCCAAATAAGTCTGAGTATCCTCTTTATATTTCAGGCGATAATGACGACGGTTATCATATTGGTACCACCAACGTCTATCGTTTCTGTATATTTTATATTGTAAGGCACGTCCTCCAACATGTTTGCCATCCGGATCAAGCAGCACCACACGGAACTTAACCTCATCGCCAGTTTTATAGTATCCGTAGCCGCTTGGATCTTTCACGCCAACATAGTTCGGGTAAACATGCATTTTAGCGTATTGCCAACCTTCGTTTGGTTGCCCACCTTTCTCAAGTACTTTGGCAATGATCTTTAGTTTAAGTGCTGATGGTACAGTTCCAAGAGCAGGCACAAACCAGGAAGTACTTAAATTACCATCTGCATCCAAATCTTTCTTAACAACACTTTGTGTGCTGGATTTAAATTCGGCATCAGCTTTGGTAAAGGAGAAACTTGTGAATTTTGGAAATTTAATTTCGTATGGATGCATTTCAATTGATGCTTCCGCCTTAAGGTTTGCGGCAGGAGCTCCAAACAGATATTTGGCTTTAACATCAAAATCGATGGTTTTATCAGTCCAAACATATACCTTTTTGCGAGGCTGAACCCTAACTTTTAACTGCTCAGCAACGACTGTCTCTATCTTCAAATCCTCATAAAACCTTGAACCTCCCGCACTAACTGTAATATTGTAAGTCCCTGTAGGAGCATTGTCATCGGTTTTAAATGGAAACACATAAAAGCCATCTTCCGCCTTAAGCGATGTATGCTCATATATCGTATTGTATTCCGGATCCTTTACCCATATCTGAGCCGGATGATCCTTTGGAAAGCTGAAGCTTTCATTTTTTACCATCACCGACACACGAATAGAATCTCCCGGACGGTATACTCCTCTTTCGGTATAAATATATGCTCGGGTTCTACCTCGATGATCTCTGACTCCACCAATATCAAAACCGGAATTACTCCATTTCATTTCGTCGCCACTCAATACAGTAAGCTGCTTTCCTTCGCTGGCAACAACATAACTGAAATAATCATTGTTAAAAGTGGCCTTCCCTCTACTATCTGTGACATTATTTCCTACCTGATCACCATTCCATCTAAGCAACTTAACATTAACCCCTGAGCGTGGCTTACCGCTAATAATATCGCTAACAAACACATGAATTTGGTCTTTAACATCTTTCACAGTCATCCCCAAATCACTTAAAAACACAGGTTTGTATATCTGTCCTTTTTCAGCCACATAATGAAGTACGTCTTCTTCAATCGGTATGCTTATATCCTCAGGCGTGTAATTGACTCTTATCAAGAATAAACCATCATCATACTTTGTAAACAACTCTGATAAATCAAACTCATTAAGCAACCACTCATTGGGTACAGAAGGTATATCAATGCTCTGATTTTTAACAATCACACCAATATGACTTTCGTAGTTATTTCTAAATTCATTATGACGCGTTTTCGAACTATTTAACTGCTCGGCGTTTGCAAATGCCCCTAAGCGGTTTGTAAATACCTTTTTCACTTGCAGATGAACACGCTTAATATTGGTAGTATAAAATTGAATGGTCTTTTTATTACTGCTGGGTAAAATGATCCCATCAGAACCAAACTCAATTTGAGGAGGGATATTCGAAAAACTTAACTCTTTGGATATTTCTTGTTCCGTTTTTATTCCCCATCGGCTCTTGATGCCTTTGTTTATGGACACCGTGTAGCTTTGCCCAAATTTAAAAGATCCATCCAAGATAAGAATCTTACCAAGTTTTTTGACTTTCACATCTACAGCTGGTGAGATTGTAACCAAACCTTCTATATTCTGATCCATATCCAAATCATCGGAGAAACTCACTCTGATTCTTGGCTTCCGACCTTCTTCATCTGTTCTGAAATCATTAGCGAGCATTTTTTTCAAAGGCGATACCACAAAGGTTTCGGTAAAATCGTGCTCTAATTCAAGCCCATCTTTTTTCACCTTAATGGTATACTGCTTATTTTTATCCCCACGAATTAAATCACTACTCGTAAACTGAAAATTACGATCGTCTACCTTGCTCCAGCTAAGACTAATATTTTTACCGCCACTAATACTAACTGACTTTTTTAACTGCTCTTCTTCGGTAATCTCTGTAAAACTTATTGACCCACGATATACCAATACTTTAGGATCATTTCTGTCTTTTAGCTCCAGGCCTCCGCTAAAACTTGCCACATCACGGCCAAGCACATTGAAGTGAAAGACCATGTCCTCAATCTTATTCTCCTTAAATCGGTCATTTAGGTCGGTCAATTTAAGTGTTCCCTGATATTGAGTTCGTAGAGAAAAATGATGTTCCGGCACAAAATTTAGTACATCTCTTTTTTCCCAAACCGCTCTTCCTTTTACTGAAGGACTAAAACGAAATACATCATTCGCTGAGCTGCCCACTTCATTTTCTCCCACTACCGGCTCATTAAAAAACACCTTAATGCCATCATTAAAATGGATATCTCCACTGGTGATAAAACTAATTTCTTTAGCTTGCTCCTCAGAATAAGCGACATCAGGGGCAGCTTTCTGCTCTTGCTTTTTAGTTTGCTTGCATGAAGTGCTAAGGCCAATTATTAACAATAGGCTTAGCCAGGTAATAAAAGAGTAGTTTTTCATATTGGTTTAAGTTAAATGGGAGTGTATATGATTAGCTTTATGTCTTATTTTTTACTTAGGTTGCTTAGCGCATTTTACTTTTATGACAACTTGAGTTCGAATTGCATCTTACTTCCACGTACTATAATCTCCCCAATCCCTCCTTGCTGAGTATGCTTAAAAGTTGAATCAAGCTTATTACTCTTAGAAATATACCTTGAATCGATTGCTTCCGAATGCTCAGGGTGCTGTTTGAAAACAGAAGTTAATAACAATAAAAATATTGAAACATAGAATAAGGCATTAACCATAGTTCTTACTAATGATTTGGGTGCATTATCTTTCAACATTTCCTTTTAAGTATGGTTTTGTAAAAAAGCATTAGTTATTCAAACATAATAACTAATTCCATTACTTGATAACGGATATGTCAAAACGTAACTATTCTAAATAAGATTTTCTGATTAATTCTTAGCATTTTCATTAAGAATCGCTTCGTATTCTTTAAAGCGATGTTCTCGGATAGGTCGAATCTTTGGATCTGTAGAAAAGTGTAATAATAAACACGGACTTATAGATTTGTATTGGTCAACATACTCATAACGTTCAAGCTCATTATTTTTAATACGTTGCTTTATTTTATTGTGATATGGATACATAATTTCAATCGTATAAATAATTCAACAATAATGCGAACAGCATTTTTTTTTAGCAAGCACAGCCAATTCGAATCACCTTTAATTAATAGATTAATTTAGCCAGAAAAAATCCCAGCTCTACTCAAAATCTGTTTTAATCCCTCCAAAATATCTTGCCAATAAATTAAATAGAATAGCTTCAATAACACCTGTCAGAAATCCTGCAGCAGCAAATAAAAGTGGCATACCAACTAGCGCTCCAAATGCCAGTACAGTTCCAAAACTTAATCCTGGGGATGAGACATCCTCAGCAGATAAAACACCATAAGTGACAAGTATATCAATCACTAAGCCTCCAAACGAATATATTATTCCACATAAAATTCCAATTAACAGAAATAACAAAGCTTGAAATTTTGCAAATGGAAATATTCTGATTCGTTTTAACTTTTTCATTAATTAATCTAATCAACAATCATTTTAAATCATAACCAAATTTGATGCATTTGGTTCAGCTTTAACATCCCATAGGAATATCAAAATTAACTTGTTTTGTAATCAGGTTGTTCTGCTGGTCTTTGCCTGTAATTTTGAAAGAAATACGACTCAAGCCAATCCTCCAGTGCACACTACCATCCTTAAATTTAGGATATTCTACTAAGTCGGCATATGTGGATTTATTGATGAGATGCAAATAATTTATTAATTCCTGTAGTTTAAACTCCGGAAACCTACTCTCTTCTTCCTCGCTATACGATAAGGCTATAAATTTAAAATCTTCTACGACTGTTATCTTCTCCCATTTGGACGTATAATGTTTCCATTCCAATAAATCCAAATGTGGGCCTTCATTTGCAATGGATATGCTGGTTTCGAATTGTTGTTCAATAATCAAATCTTTTAATGTGCACCCTGAAATTTCAATTAAAACTCCTTGCACTGTTTCTCCCAAATCAAGATATAAATCAACGTTTGACTCAAAGGTTTTACCAATGTCACCTTCTTCAATTAATATGATAATATCATTATAGGTAAGTTTAAATTCAGCAAATTGTAGTTGCGGAGAATTGACACCCTGTAGCTGAGCAAATGAACTGCTTGAAATTAAAAGGCAAATAAAACCTAATAGTAATCTCATTATTTTGGGATTAACATTTTGAAAATAAGTGAATAGATATCAAAACTAAGGTTTATTTGCTATAATTAAAAAGCCGCAAAAATTTATACAGATAGATGGTTTCTTTGAAATTACACTCAAAAAAAGAATAATCCACATGGTAATTCTATTCTAGGATTATTAAATATTCTTGCTCCGATACTTTTTCATTAACTCTTCGATGCGATTTTTCAGAGGAGGAAATTTTCTTACGTATTTTTCAATGATAAACGATTTATGTTTATTTCTAAGGGTTAATAAATCCTTATATGCAATATCTGCCTTTTCTCTGTCGTAGGTACATTCCATGGCATGTGCTTTTAACCATTTAGGATCTCCTGTCAACAGACTTCTGAGTGAAACCCATGAATGAAAATATCCATCTTCTTTGGGTGCTGTTTTAAGGGGAGCTTCTTCAACTTCAGGAAATCCAAAGGATGGTTCCCAAGCTAACAGATTAAGATGTTGATTAATCTCCTCCAGAAATGTTCTAGGTACACTAACAGATGTAAAATATTCCGGAAAAATGATGGTTGACAAGGTGTCCTCCTGATACAACCACATATTGCCATACAAGACCTCTTTTAAATCTTTAAGAAAGAAAATATAAACCTGTTCTTCCATGGAAGAAATATTATCATCGAGAAAAGCCTGAGTCTTCAGATTCACCTCATCATAAAGTCGTTTTCTTTCATCTTCTAATTTATTAACCTCGGAAGCAACTTTTTCTTTTTTGGTTTCCAACAATATTTTCTGATTATCAAAAAAACCGGTGTAAAATCCTAAAAACAATCCAATTAAGGCTATCAAGGATGAAAATATAGCTAGTATAATTGCCGGATTTTGCCAAACAGGTTTATTCATTGCCTTTATCTCTAATTCTAGTTTTTTGATTTCCAGAATGTCTTTAGCATCCAAGTCAAGCTCTTCTGAATTGCTTGTTTCATTTTGAATACTCTGTCCTACATTCGTTGAATTCAGTTTTTGTGGAAAGGATAAAAAAGCAATGACAATCAAGCAAAGTGAGAGCAGCTTTAAAAAGCATTTTTCATTACGATTCATCGTTAAATTCATACTTCATATCTTCTTCTGAAAACAATAGAGATAGTTACGTTGAAATAAACTTACTAATCTCCTTAGCTAGCTCGGGTGCACGCAAATAGCCATAGGATTTATGATGATTGGCTTTGCCATCGCTACCTGCATAATCGTTAAGAATTAAATCATCCACCACATGCACGCCCTTCGCGTTGGACCCAAAATCATCGCTTAAACGATTATCAACGGCAACCAAATCCTTTTTATCCGCAAAATTGATCCACTTCGTATTGACGATAGCTGGCGTTCGTAACCAATCTTGCTTAGCTCGGTCTTTATTCTTTTGAACTATTTGACGGGTTACATAAGGAAAACCAAGCGGAGAACCAATGGTTAAAAGTGTATGAATCTGAATTGAATTATCATCTTTGCGACCCAAGTCCCTGAGTAAATCGTAGGCAATGATTGAACCCATCGAATGCGCAATAAGCATTATCTCATCATTTTGGTGATCCTTAAGACATTTCAACAGTATTTTCTTCAAGACAATAGCTGCCATCTCTGCTTCACTCGTTTCATCTAACTTTAATTTTTGTTTAGGATCATAATAAAAATAAAGATCTTTAAGTAGCTTTTTAGTAACGATTCGACCTAGCGCATCAAATCCGGAATTCTCTCTTAAGCTATCCAAGGAGTCGCCAATTATATCAAGACCTTTGGCTTTTATTCTGTCCCATCGGCTTTCTTTATATTCTTGTAGAACCCCTTCCTTGGCTTTAATGTATGGTTCATTATTAAATAAGTGATCAAAGGAAAAATCTTTATTTGTATGTTTCGGATGGCGATATAAACGATTTGCCCAATACACCATTTTAAATTCGAAATTCTCATTACTCCCAATATTAGCCAAACCTTCTTTAATGGAAGTATTCCACCAATCATACAGTATACTTTCTTCAGGCTTATTAGCCAATCCGTGAATTCCTATTATAACTTTTCCCATCACTTATCTATTTAATTCTGTTTATGCTGAAATACAAGTAACGAGCTATTGTAATATTTGTCTTGTAAAAATCTGCCAAAAAGTAAACTCCATAAGTAATGAGAATCTCTTTATACTTCTATTAAAATTGGATATTACTCGCTACTTCCTATTCCAGTTTTTATTGGAAAATTGAAGAAGCGAATAGCAAACGTAAGTATAGCACCAACAGATATAAGAATAGATTGCATATTCGTTAAGAACTCTTGTTGAGTAATTAATAAGAATACGACGATAGCTACACCTAATAATTTAAGTGGCAAACTGTACTGGCTCCATCCTGCCTTGCTATTCGATCTTAATTCAGCATTAATTTCATCCACCTCATCTCCTTGGCGATTAACAAACAAGGTAAAGCTAAGATTAAAGAGCTTAAGGTATTGTCCATTTTTAATAAGTCCTTTATTAATTAGAATATTAACCACCCCATTTTTATGAAGATTTATTACATAGTCCTCTGCAATATCAAATAATATTGATTTCTCCTCATGACTGCAACTATCCCATATCTTTTGATAGTAGGTACGATTAATCAGGTAGGCCTGATAAACGTTATCTTCATTTATAAAAGGATAATCTTCATTTTCCGATAAGGTTTCCTGACGCTCGAATAATTTGTATTTATCCTGAAGAAATGCATTTTCACCTAACTCCTTCTTTAACCAAATTAATTTCTTATTATTTGTAGAGTATGTCACATTAGTCTTTAGTGGCTGTTCTAATATGGGCACGTAACTCATTGAAAAATAAGCCAAACTATTAATAAAGCGCTGCAATGTTGTATCCAGAAGCATTTGTTTCTTTATTGTCTTTTTATTGTCCTTGCGTAAACTTGAAATCAAGGACTCACGAAAATGTTGAATTAACACTCTGGGAACTCTGAAACAAACTATGTTAATACTGTAATCTCTTTGATTGGTTAAAAGGTTTTCTATATGACTAACAAATCGATTTAACTGATTTACTCCCTTGAAACTCATATGATCCATAAACAGATACAAATGTGCATCCTGACTCTTCAGATCTAGAAAGTTTTCCAGATCAGATGGTATATGCAGACGGTATAACTTTGATCCATTCTGCTGCAAACAATTTTCATAGAATACCCTATCAGGCATGCTCACCACATATCGTCTTTCTCCACTCTGTGGATGATGTAAGATGTGTTTACTTTGATCAGAAGTAAATAATTGACGATCGTATTTAAACTGAGGAAACAGATATAGAGCAATTTTAGGGAAATAGATGCTAAATAATATCAAGAGAGCAAAAAACCCATATACTATCCCCAGATAGCGTTTCCATATATAGGTTATCCTAGGTCGATCCATACTGATAATAAATGCATTTCTATTATGGGGCAGACCTCCATCTTTCACTCCCAATAAAAGCTTTTCCCCATTAATATGATAGGTATATGACCTTTTCTTATCATCCGAATCGATAAAGCCAGGTTTAACCCGATTACCTCTATCTTCGATTAGATTGTTTAAAAAGAACATATTAGCTCTTGCCTGTCCAAAAAAATCAATGTAATTATTTGTACTGCTAAGTGTTTTATCTGTCAACCAACATGAATCTTTATCTGACAATGAAGACGTCTCACAGAATTTCATGCTATGAAAACATTCGTAGTAGTTCCCTTCCTTTTCTAAAATGGGTATTATATTGGCTTTATTTTCCTGATCCTTTAGGAAGTCTCTCTTGAGTATAATTTGATCAGCTATATATCGTTGCTGGTGCATATAGTGTAGAGTCGATTCTTGTCGAAAAACAACGGTATAAGTAGAAATCAAAGGCAAAAAAACAAATGAAAGTATTAATGTAAAGGTGTAAACAAAGTATTTAGATTTTAAATTCAATCTCGTATTTGCTTGTTCCCAGTTAATAATAATGCTTTTGCAGAAGCGTTCAACAAGTTTACCTTTTAGCTTCAAATCTTGCGACTGCATATAAACCAGCAGGTACATCAATCCATTAAACAAGTTTAATAACACCAAGGTCCACCAAAAAGATTCTTCAAATTGGATATGTGGAAAGACTAAATCAACACAGAATAACATTACAGCCGGAAGAACAAATAACTCCAAAATGCTGCTAGTTTTATTCTTCTTTTTATCTTTTAATAATATTCGAATATTCCACACCAATAAACTTAATCCAACAAATGCCATCAGAACAATCCAATGAATGACTTTTATGGATTGTATAAAACAAAGAGTGGCTACAATAAAAGAAGTAAATATGGCTATGTTGAGCATTGCTAAACGTAAATATGTAGGAGCATACTCTTCGGATGGAAATAAGTAGAGTAAAAGGTGTGGAGGATTATTAATATTCTGATTACGAAATCTCCATATTTTATAAACCCAAATTAGAGCTAACCAAAACAACAAGATAACAATAAAGGCACCAATAATGATATAACCACTCTGGTTTATCATTTGTGTATAGTTATTGCTATCGCACATGGTCACAATATACAAGCCTAGGTCATTGTCTAAGGGTTCAACACGCATCATAGTTGGCTTCATCTTATAATCCACCTTTAAGATATCCATTCGATGGCTATGGATTGCCGCTATCAAATCAGGATGATGATCCGTTTCGGTGAATAGATTTTCCCGAATATTATTTTTTGTGTTTTGATGAAACCAGACTCTTCCGTCCTTATCGACTATACAAAAGGAATAACCGTACGGCAATATAGTATTGCTGATGGAGGATAATTCTGATGCAAGACAAACGATAAGACCAGAATCATCAATTTGAGTTGAAATAATGACTTGGGGTTGCGCTGATGTTAAGGAAAAGATAGATTGCATACCAAATTCGAAATCGCCTTTCTTAAAACGTGCAGGTTCGAGAAAATAATCCCGCTTACGAACATCAATTCCAACGGCAGTATCAATGTTTGTGTAGCGAAAATTATTGTGTAAAATATCGATTATATTACCATAACTCTTTGGGTAAGACCTATCAAGTATATTATGAGAATCTATCATTCTCTTTTCATTCTTCATTAATTCATTAAACTCCTTATCACGTGCAAGAAAGAGGTCTAACCAGAATACCGTATCCTCAGATAAGAGATCTATAGTACTAATAAAATCTTTTAAATACCTTTCCTGCTTAACAATTTGTTGTTTAACACTATCAACATTAAGGTATTCCGAAAGCGTAGAATCCACTTCATTTAGATGTACAAGCATAGTGCTTACCTCTGTTACAAAGGATTGTTTGATCGTATCTGTAATCCTATGTAAATGCTCTCCATCCTCTTTTACATGATTTCTCACATAAATTAAGTTGCTTTGATATAGAATAAAGTAAGCAATGATGAAAATAACACCAATCGAACTAATCATAAGGGTTATCAAACTCCGAATAGTATACACCTCTCCGGGTGCAACTACAAACAATTTAATAATTGGAATACTAAACAAAAGCAATAAAACGAAAACAGTTATGGCAGAAATCAAACCCCGATCAAAACCTCTTTTTAACGATGCATATTTAGAAGAGTCCATTAAAGCAGCCAGATAGCGAATATTAACACCATCAACTTTAACCATAAATAGCTGATAATCTTTGCCTCGAATAGATATCGGTATTTGAATTTCAGATGGATTTTCAACACCAAACTCTGAAGAACCTCCATTAAGTGACACTTCTACTTTATCATGACTACTAAACAAATGCATTAAGGTATCTAAGCGAAAAGACTGTTTATCTTTGTTCAGATTAAGTTCTAAATTTGTGTAAGGAAACTGATTATAAATAACTTTGCTTGAATCAAAAACAATAAAACCAGAGAAAAGATTTTTATCAAATAAACCCTTAAACAATTTTTCCTTATGAATAATTACGGTATCCACTTTGTTAGCATAAGTATGCCAGGATTTATGACCTCGCCTTTCAGATTGCAAGAATCTATATAACAAATAATCAGATTCATCAGATAATAAATCGAGATTACTACTCTTTTCTTGTTGATATTCCAATTCGTACAACTGATCATATATTTCATCTGACAATTCAAATAAGATATAGAAAGTGACTTCTAATTCGTTTAATCTTTTGAATACATCAACACTGTCTTTATCATCTACCTCGCCTTCTAATAATAAATAATACTCATCCTCTATTATTATTAAAGAATCTTCAATATTCTGAAGCTCTAATTTTAAGTTCTCTCGGTAAGCTGTTTGATCTCTATACTCCTCATCTCCACGATTTATTTCTGCTATTCTTTCTTCTTTTTCTTTCTC
The DNA here is from genome assembly GCA_947503525.1 of uncultured Carboxylicivirga sp. Taxonomy (GTDB): domain Bacteria; phylum Bacteroidota; class Bacteroidia; order Bacteroidales; family Marinilabiliaceae; genus Carboxylicivirga. Next base: position 202,147 of record CANNEA010000007.1, read on the forward strand.
CTTTATATCGCCAGCGTATCGATAAAGAGTTTTAAAAGCTTGATGCTTGACCTTAGCCTCTTTTACATTTTGGGTATAGATAAAATAAAGCCCCATGGCGAGCATTATGACTAAAGAAAAGGTCATAAGTATTCCAAATCGTTTACCAGGTTTTTGCATTATATAAGCTTTTAATAAATGAGAGAATAAACTCAATATGAGAAAAGACAGAACGAATGTCTTGTAAAAATCTGCCAAATTAATGAAGTTAAGGTCCCAAAAAGTGCGCATGTGCCCTCAAAACAAACCGACATCCAATGGCGCTCGCTTCACCAACATATTCAATAAACAAAAAAGATAAATGGAATTAACTTCAGCACTGAATTCCTAAGCATTCATATTTAAGAAGTTTGACCTTTCAATTTCCACAATTAAAATTGATGAGCTCTTGACATTCTCAAAGGAATTATAAACCTTTATTTAGAATTGCATTGATCCCAGAAGATAACACATCATTTACCATTAAATCTAAACCAATGAGAAACACCTTTTCATTAGCTTTAATTGCTATTACATTTTTTATTCAGAGTATTTCTGCTCAGAACACTCAAGACACCAGGCTATTGCACTCACCAGCAATTAGTGAACAGCACATTGCGTTCGTTTATGCTGAAGATTTGTGGATAGCCAATCTTGATGGATCAAACCCCAAGCGATTAACCATAGACGAAGGAATAGAAAGTAATCCTGTTTTCTCTCCTGATGGAACACACCTTGCATTTAGCGCTCAATACGATGGCAACACCGATGTTTTTGTCATCCCTGCAAGTGGAGGTATTCCCAAAAGACTGACCTGGCATCCTTCATTCGATTGGGTTACAGGTTTTAGTCCTGATGGCACAGAAGTGCTTTTTATTTCGCAGCGAACAAATTACACCAATCGCTATGCTAAACTTTATACAATTAACATTGAAGGTGGACAAGCGAAAGAGTTGCCGATACCCAATGCATTTAGAGCCTCCTTTTCATCAGATGGCCAATACATTGCCTATGTGCCGATATATGAGGTTTTTAATCAGTGGAAAAATTACCGGGGTGGCACCCAGGGACGAATATGGATTTACAATGTTTCAAATCATGAAGTTGAAGAAATTCCCCGACCTCAATCCGGAGCCAATGATGCACAGCCTCAATGGTTAGGGAATAAGGTGTTTTTCAGAAGTGATAGAAATGGTGAATTCAACCTCTATTCCTACGACATGGATAGTAAATCAGTCACTCAACATACGCAATTTGAGGATTTCCCTGTGCTTAGTCTGAATGCCAATGGAGAGCAATTAATTTATGAACAAGCTGGTTACATCCATAACTTTGATGTAAATACAAATAACAGCACAAAAATTACGGTAGGGATAGCCACTGATTTACTAGAATTACGTGAACGTTTTGTTTCAGGTCAGCAATATATCCGTAATGGAGCATTATCTCCAACAGGAGCGCGGGTAGTATTGGATTTTAGAGGAGAAATAGTAACGGTACCTGCAAAAAAAGGAGATGTAAACTACATCAGTCAAACACCCGGGGTCCATGAAAAATATCCTTCATGGTCGCCAGATGCCAAATACATCGCTTACTTCTCAGATGCCAGCGGAGAATATGCCATTCATTTAAGCTCGATGCAAAATGATGAGGTCAAAACCATACCTTTAAACGGTACGGGTTTTTATGCCAATTTACACTGGTCGCCCGACAGTAAAAAACTGTGTTATGTTGATAATGGCCGCAACCTTTATATATGCGATATTGAAAGTGGAATAAGTACTAAAATTGCCGAGGATAAGCTATACATTCCTGGTTCATTCCGTGAATTATTCGGCTCATGGTCGCATGATTCGAAATGGATAAGTTATACTATTATAACGGAAACCAATTTTGAACAAGCTTTTGTTTATTCAGTTGGCCAGAACCTTAGCTTTGAATTATCCGATGGTCTTTCCAGTGTTGCTGAGCCTTGCTTCGATCCGAGTGGAAAGTACATTTATATGTTAGCTTCCACCGATGCCGGACCTGTTTTAAATTGGTTCGACCAATCCAATCAGGATATGGACATGAGCAGTTCCATTTATCTGGTAACTCTCCAAAAAAACTTAGTTTCTCCTCTAGCAAAAGAAAATGATACGGAAGAAATAAAAGAGGACAAATCAGAAGAAGAAGACAAGAAGAAAGGAGATTCGGACGAAGAGGTTGAAAAAGATTTAAAAATAGACTGGGATGGAATACAAAACCGAATCATCGATTTACCTATCAAAGCAGGCTCCTATTATAATCTACGCTGTGCTGAGGAAGGAAAAATTTACTACATCGCCTATAACTCAAATGGCAATTATGGTGATCCTAGCCCTGTAAAACTGTATGATTTAAAGAAACGAGAAGAAAAAGAAATTTACCAGGCCAATGGTTTCGACATCTCAGCTGATGGTAAAAAAATGCTATTTGTCAAAGGTGGTTCATGGCAAATAGCAGATACCGGAAAGAAGCCCGATAACGGTAAGCTTAAAATGAATGAAATAAAGGTAAAAATAAATCCGGCCAAAGAATGGGTAAATATTTTCAATGAGGCCTGGCGTGTTAATCGCGATTATTTTTACGATCCCGGAATGCATGGCTTAGATTGGGATGCTACTAAGAGTAAATATGAAGTATTCTTGCCCGATGTTGTGTGTCGTGGTGATTTGTATAATATGATGGAGTGGATGTTTAGTGAATTGGGTGTAGGGCATCATCGTTTTCAAGGCCGTGGAGATCGAATGAATAATCCGGCTCGTGTTAATGTTGGCTTATTAGGTGCCAATTATAAAGTTTCTAATAATCGTTATCAGTTTACTAAAATATTTGGTGGATTAAACTGGACACCTGAATTGAGATCTCCTTTAACCGAACCTGGTGTAAACGTTAACGTAGGAGATTACCTTCTGGCGGTTGACGGGACAAACGTAAATGCGGATGAGAATCTATATAGCTTTTTTGAAAATAAAGCCGGCCAAATCGTGCAATTAAAAGTTGGACCAAATGCAGATGGATCTAACTCCAGAACAGTTAAAGTGGTACCATTAAATAACGAGCGTGCGTTAAGAAATAGGGATTGGGTTGAAGGTAATATGAAAAAAGTACATGATGCTACCGATGGCCAGGTGGCTTATGTTTATGTACCAAACACCGCAGGATTAGGGCATCAATATTTTAAACGCTATTTCTTCCCGCAAGCCAACAAAAAGGCCATCATCATTGATGAACGACATAACGGAGGTGGTCAGTTAGCCGATTACTATATTGACATTCTTCGCAAGCCATATCAAGCTCACTGGAATTTCCGATACGGTCAGGATTTAAAAGCGCCTAGCGCATCCATACAAGGTCCGAAAGTAATGTTGATTGATGAAACTGCCGGTTCAGGTGGGGACTACTTGCCATGGATGTTCAGAAAATATAAACTTGGCACTTTGATTGGCAAAACAACCTGGGGTGGACTAGTAGGTGTATTGGGTTATCCTGAATTTATTGATGGAGGTAGTGTGACTGCTCCCAATGTTGCATTCTGGAATGAAGATGGCTTTAGGGTAGAAAATGAAGGAGTAGCGCCAGACATAGAAGTCGAACAATGGCCAAAAGAAGTCATTGAAGGGCATGATCCACAACTTGAAAAAGCAATTGAAGTAATATTGAAAAAGCTTGAAACAGAAACACCGACCTATCCAAGTCGACCTGATTATCCAATACGGGTTCGTCAGAATCAATAAGGAAATACTTAATAAAAGCTCGCCAAATAAAATTTGGCGTGCTTTTATTTTAGATATTTCAATGTCAAAAGAAATGGAGGGTGTAAATAAAGATTACCCGTTTTTAATGGGTCGTAAGGCGATTGATGAAAAAGCAGCCAACATAGAAAACGGGAAAATACTTTGGGAGAAAACGGAGCAAATCTTAAAAAGCCATCAAATTATGCGCTAGTATTAGTTGGCTTTTAAGGAATCAATATCGGAGACCGGCCGAACAAAAGCATCACGAAATTTACCCATTTTTAAAAGGTCTTCCCTCGCTTTTAAGGATTCCTGTTTATTATTGTATACTCCATAAACGTATCTGGTATATCCATCAGCACATTTATACGATTGGATATCCTTTTCTTTTAATCCTCTGAAATAAACAAAAGCAAATATAGGTTTGTGCTTAAGAGCAAGAATCTGAACCGTATAATAATCGTCCGTCTTAATCTTTTGCATTTCTTCAATAATATGCTCTTCAATTGCTTCAGTTTCTTTCTCAAATTGACGACTGGCAATTAAATTCACCAATGGTGGTTCCATGCGAATATCTTCAAATGAAAATACATCGGATTTTTGCCCTTGGTATGCCATATCCTTTTTCACCGTCAAAGATGAAGCCCTCAATTCTTTTTCTTCTGCTTTTTCAACAATATCATATTCTTGTCCTACCTCCAGGAACATGATGTACTTACCAGATTCTTGGTCAGGTCGATAATCTCCAACCAAAGTTTTATCCAGTTTTTTAGTGACCATTATTCTTAGAGGCCCCTGATTTAAGAGTGAATCATCTACCTCACCTATTATAACCGCTAATTCTCCATCAAAAGCCTGATCAAATTCAACTCTATAAATATCTGACCCGCCATAATTGTCGTTAAAGCGTGCCGAAGCATAATAAGCAATACTTTTATTTAGAGTAGGCAGAAAAAAGAAATCATCATCTGGTGTATTTATGGGGTAACCCAAGTTAACCGGGGATTCCCACAAACTATCAGGGGTCATTTGGGTATAAAACACGTCCATTCGTCCCATACTACTGTGACCCTCTGAAGCAAAATACAAAGTGCGCCCATCCGGATGAATCATTGCTGTTTCTTCATCATTGATGGTATTTACTTTTGGACCTAAATTTCTAGCTTCCCCCCACTTTCCATTGGCCAATCGCTTGATCATATATATGTCCATACCTCCATATCCACCTTCTCTATCGCTGGTGAAAAACAAAGTACTCCTATCGGCCGATAATGATGCATGAGTTTCATTGGCAGCTGTATTTATTGGATAAGGTAGCTTTTCAGGATCCTGCCACTCTTCATCCTTGTATCGACTAACGTAAACACTTTTTCCTTCATCATCGTTCCGGTAAATAAATAGCTCCTTGCCGTCTGGCGATAATGATAATGCAGATTCATGCTCAAGGTTTCTAAAAAAATGTTTGAGTGAAGAGGCCTTCTTCCACTCATCATTATAATCAGAAAAATATATCTTCTCGGGAAATTGCCCATCTTCATGCTTTGGCAATCGCAAATCTCCTCTTCGTGATGTAAATATTAACAAGTCGTCATAAACCGAGATTAAGGGACTATGATCATCGTACTTACTATTGATTTTTTTACCAAGGTTGGTAATACTAAGTTCAATCGGATTTTGAAGAAAGACCTTGGCATTATTACACATTCGTCTCTCCTTCTCAATCATCTCAAATAAACCATAATAGGTACTATCAACATTTGCTTCCAGATAGTCATAAATATCCAAAGCCAAATTAGTTTGGAGTATTACCTGATAGCATTTCGCCAAAGTCATCTGTAAATCTATACCCAGATCTGAAAAAGCATCGTCATGGGAGAGTTGAGCAAAGCCTCGTTCAAGATAAACTACAGCCGTATCCGCTCCAGTATTTTTATTAAGATAACAAAGACCTAAATGCAAATAGCCTTCGGTGAAACCCGGAGATTTATGTAAAATGGCATTAAATGCGTCAATGGCTTTTGAGTAATTTCCGGCTTCTGCCAGTTGAATGGCCTTATTTAATTCTCGGGGTTTGACTTCGTTTGAGGGGTCGGATTGCCCGTTAGCAAATGATGTAAATGCCAACAATAATAACAACGACAATATGTAAAGCTCAATCCTAAACATAAAGAACCCCCACCTCTTCATTGATACAAATAAAGTCAAAAAAATATAAATAGCTCAATTTCAAGCATAAAATTGTTAACAAACTCTAAATATCTCTTAACACTATAACACATAAGATAGCCTTAGTGTTTGAATTTCAGTATACATATGAGAAAAACAGATTTTTCGACTTATTTTTCACAATAAACGAAGGAAATGGATATGAATGGCGTCTAAACAGCAAATAAGATAAATTCTACAACATTATGAAGCAGACATTTCCCTTTTTATTCCTACTCATTATACTTGTGTCGACTAATATGTCTGCACAGAAAGGCAATAATGGTCAGGACAGAGTTAAGCAACAAACTGAGCAAATGATCAAAAATCTTGAGCTTAATGAAGAGCAAGCCAAGAAAGTGACTGAGATTAATGAACGATATGCGGAAGAAGGAAAAAAAATACGGAATGAATCTTCAGGCGATCGTGAATCGATGCGATCATCAATGAAAGAACTTAACGAATTAAGAAATGCTGAGCTAAAAGAAATTCTTACCAAGGAACAGTTTGATAAGCACATTGAGCAACAAAAACAGATGCGCGAACAACGAAGAAAAAATAGGGGAAAGGGTAATAAATAGTATCAAAGTAGTTTTTTTCATTAATTGAGATTTGGGTTTTGGTTTTATAAACCTGCATGCTTTTGTGTGCAGGTTTATTTTTTGGAATGAATTATCCGTTGAAAAAGCTTAATTTCGCAATCGTAAAAGCATTACAATGGATTCAACAAGACAAAAAAAGATATCACGCTTACTACAAAAAGAAATTAGTGAGCTTTTTCAAAAGGAAGTTCGGGAGATAGCGATGGGTGTTATGGTAACCGTTACTGTGGTCCGCATCTCACCTGATCTTGGTCAGGCCAAAGTGTATTTAAGTATTTTTCCAAACGATAAGATAAAAGACGTATACCAAAATATTAATGAACATGCATCACAAATTCGTTTTGCCTTAGGCAAAAGAGTTGGTAAGCAAATGCGTATCATTCCTAATTTGGCATTCTTTCTGGATGACAGTATCGATTATTTAGACAACATTGACCGCCTTCTAAAAGATTAATCAATGCAGTACGATCCAATAAAACGTTCGCTTGGTAAAGTTTTCAACCAAACACCTGCTCTTCGAATATTTTTCTATCATCTTTTAGACCTATTATTATTAAGAGCCTGGTATATTCGTCGTGAATTAAGAAAGAAGGCCAAGCTTGCTAAACAGGAACTACAGGTATTAGATGCAGGTAGTGGCTTTGGTCAATACGACTATTATATGTCTTCTTTAGGAAAGCAATGGACAATTACTGGTGTTGATGTTAAGGATGAGCAAATCGCAGATTGCAATCAGTTTTTTCAGAAGATAGGAAGAGGTGATAGAGTTAAATTCGAAAAGGCAGATCTGACGAAATATGTAAAACCAAACAGCTATGATCTTGTATTATCTGTTGATGTGATGGAACATATCCTGGAAGACGAGCTGGTATTTCAAAATTTTTATAGCTCAATGAAATCAGGTGGAACATTGCTAATCTCAACACCATCTGATCAAGGAGGTTCAGATGCCGATCATCATCACCATGAAGAAGATGGAGTACATGGCTTTATTGATGAACATGTAAGAGACGGATATAACACCCAGGATATAAAAGATAAGTTGACAAGGGCAGGATTTAGTAATATCCAAGCTCTTTACACCTATGGAAAACCCGGGAGTTTATCCTGGCGTCTTTCCATGAAATACCCAATTCAATTATTAAATGCAAGTAAGCTATTTTTTATCCTGTTGCCTTTCTATTATATCATTACCTATCCTTTCGCATTTTTATTAAATTGGATGGACACCTTGCAATCACATAAAAAAGGCACGGGCTTGATGGTTATAGCCCATAAAAGCTAAAATATGAAACTTGCCTTAAGTATAGCAAAGCGTTACCTGTTTGCAAAAAAGTCGCAAAATGTGATCAATGTAATTTCATTGATTTCAATGATTGGTGTCTTAACTGCAAGCATGGCTTTACTCGTTGTACTTTCGGTATTTAATGGCTTGCATGGATTTGTAGGTAGCTTATATGGCAACTTTGATCCAGATCTGAAGATTGTACCCACCTCAGGGAAAGTCGTATCTCTCGACACCATCCATTTTGATGAGATTCAAAAACTGGAAGGTGTTGAACTTGTTTCCACCACATTAGAGAATCAAGCCTTATTGAAGTTTGATAAACGTAAAGCACCGGCCATGATTCTTGGTGTGGATAGTCTTTTCAATAAGATTAGCAATATTGATTCGATAATAGTTGATGGCGAATATCAGGTCAAATTTAAGAATGACAACAGAGGTGTTATAGGCGGAATTTTAGCAGATCAATTAGCACTCAGGATGAATTTTGTTTCTCCTTTGGTCATGTACGTTCCCAAACGAAAAGGTAGGGTTAATCTAATCTCGCCGCAAAATGCATTTCGCAAGGAATACATTAATCCTAGTGGCATTTTCATGGTCAGGCAGGTTGAGTATGATAGCCAATACTTAATTATAAATATCGATCAGGCACGACGACTTTTCGAATATGATGAATCGGTAATTTCATCTTTATTTGTCAAACTTGATGAGTCAGCAGATTCGGAAGAAGTCAAAGAGGAAATAGAACATCTGGTAAAAGGCCAAATGAAAGTTCTTAATCGAGAGGAGCAACATTCAGCTTTTTATAAGGTCATGAAGGTTGAGAAACTCATGGCCTACCTAATTCTTTCATTTATACTGGCCATTGCTGCTTTTAATGTTATTGGCACCATGTCGATGCTTATATACGAGAAGAAAGAAAGCATCTTCACCATTAAAAGCATGGGAGGATCACTTAAACTCACCACAAGAATTTTCCTTATTGAAGGTTTATTAATTTCACTTCTTGGTGTGATAATAGGATTGATAATTGGAATTATCCTGGTAACCATACAGGAGCATTTTGGCATTATCAAATTTTACGGAAGCGGCTCATACCTTGTTGATGCCTATCCTGTTAAATTAGTGTGGAAAGATGTAGTACTGGTGCTTTCAACAGTTTGTATTATTGCCTATCTGGCAGCCTGGTATCCGGTAAAAGTAATTGTGCGACGCTATTATAACGATACAACAATGCCTTAAGGCGAATATCGTTCTCCTATTTCCGTCAGTATATCCAGAACACCTTGTTCTGTCCTATCCTGAAGCAGTCTGATTTTCATTTCCCGAAAATCCGGTAAATTTTTAAATGAGATGGCTAGATGTCGTCGGGCATGTAAAATACCAGCCCGCTCTCCGATAAAGGCAACAGATCGTCGAACAATCTCTTGCAAAATCTTACACTGCTCTTGAATACTAATTTCAGGTAATAACTCACCTGTCTGAAGGTAATGTCTGATTTCTTTAAAAATCCATGGTTTGCCAATTGTAGGACGACCTATCATTAAGGCATCTACGCCATAGCGATCCAGATACTCCTTCGCTTTTTCCGGTCCGGTTATATCGCCATTGCCAATTATTGGAATATGCATACGAGGGTTATTTTTCACCTTACCAATTAAGGTCCAATCCGCAACCCCGTTGTACATTTGTTCCCGTGTTCTTCCATGAATAGTTAATGCCTTTATCCCAATATCTTGCAATTGTTCAGCTAAGTCTTCAATTACTAAATTATTCTCATCCCAACCTAAACGTGTTTTAACGGTAACAGGTAAATCTACCGCATTAATCACTGCTTTTGTTATTTCAAGTAAACGGGGTATATCAAGTAATAAGCCAGAACCACTACCTTTAGTTGCAATTTTTTTTACCGGACAACCAAAATTTAAATCAATCAATTCAGGTTTTGCCTCCTGAGCCATTAAAGCTGCTTCCACCATGGCTTCAGGACTTTTACCATACAACTGAATCCCTACCGGACGTTCTTCACTTCCAATATTCATTTTACTTATCGTACGATTTACTTTACGCACCAAAGCATCAGCAGATACAAACTCTGTATACATCATATCAGCCCCAAATTTCTTGCACATTACACGAAACGAAGGATCTGTTACATCTTCCATTGGTGCTAATAACAAGGGCTGGTGACCTAAATCAAGATTTGCAATTTTCATGCGATAAATTCTTTGTGGCAAAGATAAAACAATCTGCCATCTACTTTAGCTATCTCATAAATCAAAAAAATTGTGAATAACTTATGCCGGATATTTTTTTTCTTCGCTTCATTTTTCATTACATTGTCTCAATCATACAGTTTACATGAGGAAAACAATTGGTCTGATTACATTTGCCTTACTATTTTTTGCTTGCTCCGACCCAAAAATGGAGCAAAATGAGGTCTCATCAGCCGACATTACTTCATTAACACCAGACTCATTGGTGGTTTCCCATCTTATTCAAAAGTCAAAAGAAACATATAATTCACAGCACAAGGAAATACCCCCATTTGATGATTTCCTAAAGGAAGCAGAAGAACTGGCCAGTAAAGGTCAAATGAACCATCTGCTATTTGACATCTATAACCTGGTTGGTAAACGCTGTCGAAATAAATCCTTCTATGCCAAGGCTATGAGCTTTCACAACAACGCTCTATTCATTGCCGAAGAAATGGATGATCCTTATTTAATGGCTGAAATCTACAATCAGATTGGTACTGTTTACAGGCGAATTGACGAAAATGCTAAGGCTTTGGATATGCATATGAAGTCCCTGTTAATTGCTGAAGCTAATCTGGATTCGTTTCATATTAGTTCAGCAATAAATGGCATGGGAAATGTGAGCTACAACCTGAACAGAAACTTATCAGCCATTGAATATTTTCAGCGCTCTTTAGACATTTCGAGGAAGATGAATAATAAACTCGGGATGGCGATCAATACCAACAACATTGGTGATGTCTATCAAAAAATCAACAGTCTCGATTCTGCATTATTTTACCATTTTGAATCATTAGACTACAACTCACAAATCAATAGTCGCATTGGTCAAACCATATGCTACAACAGTATTGGAAGTGTTTACACTTCAAAAAAACAATATCGTCTTGCACTCGATTATTTATTTAAGGCACTTGAGGCCAACCTTGAGTCGGGAGACGGGATGTATATTTCAATAAGCTATACCAACATTGGTAAAACCTATCTGGATGACAATCATCCGGATGATGCAATTACTTATTTAAATAAAGCACTGGATCAAGCCATATCCATTGGATCGAAATATACTGCGGAAGAAGCATCAAAATACCTCTCACAGGCATATGAGCTGAAGGGCATGTATAAAAAAGCCCTGGAGTATAATCAATTGAGCACAGAATATAGAGATAGTACTCTGAATGAAAAAAACATTTTTCATTTAACCATGGCCGAAGATGACTATCAAAATATTTTGCGAAAATTACAAATGGAAGAGCTGAGTAAGCAAACCGTTTTGCAAAAAACCATGCTCAGCAAGCAGAAATTCTACTTTATCATTGCTATAATAATTATAGTGGTAATCCTTTTTATTACTTTCTTAATTATATACCAAACCCGATTAAGAAATCGGTATAGAACGCTTAAATTTCAGCAACGCCTTCTGCGTTCTCAAATGAATCCACATTTTATTTTTAATGCTCTAAGTGCCATTCAGGTTTTTATACTTGAAAATGACATGACTAAATCCAGTCGTTTCCTTTCCGATTTTTCAAAATTAATGCGACAGGTATTAAGAAGTAGCAATTACGAATACATATCAATTACCGAAGAAATAGAGATACTCCAGTATTATCTCAACCTACAGCAGCTGCGCTTTTCGCCTCCATTTAAATATCATTTAGAAGTTGATGAAGAGCTGAAAAACATGAATGTACTTGTTCCGCCAATGTTGGTTCAACCTTTTGTAGAAAACTCCATAGAACACGGACTAAAACCAATAGGTAATGGTGGTGAAATATTCATCCGTTTTATGAAAAGGAATAAGGGCATAGAAATTGAAGTTGAAGATAATGGATTAGGCATTGATTATACAAATAACATCAACAAACACGGAAAGAAACATGAATCAATGGCCTTAAAAATAACCAAGGAAAGACTGGATATAATAGAGAAAGACACAAAGCTGAAGACCATTTTTGAAGTGTATGATAAACGAAGGAAAGAAGTTAATCAACAGGGCACAATAGTACGCTTTGTACTGCCATTACTTCAATATAACAAGTAGTAAATGAAAAGGGGAAATGAAAAAACTTAAGCTATTAATAGTAGAAGATGATTTATACAACCAGGCTGCAGTTGTACAAATTGTTGAGAATCATTTTCAGGAAATTCGGATTGTTGATAAGGTAATAAGTGTGGCAGATGGTTTAAAAGCCATTGAAAAACATCAACCCGATTTGCTTATTCTCGACATTCATCTTGTTGATGGAACCTCTTTCGATATTATCCGCCAATGTGAGTATAAAGACTTTAAAATTGTTTTTATGTCTGCTTACCAGGAGTATGCATTGGAAGCCCTACAGTATTCAGCAGTTGAATTTGTTTTTAAACCCTTTGATGTAAATGAATTAGTAGTAGCCATTGACAAAGCGATTGATGAGATACAAGATGATAATTATCCATTAAAACTAAACGCCTTATTCAATAATATAGATTACCAAAGCAAAAGTAAAAAAGTAGTTATTCAAGGGAGAAATAAAATTAAAGTCTGCGATGTCAATGAAATTATTTGGGCCAAGGCTATTGTTGGAGGGGCAAACTTCTATTTTGAAGATGGCAGTTACTTTTTTGCATGCAAACCACTAAGACGTTACGAGGCCATATTATCATCACATACTTTTTTTAGGTGTCACCCACATTACCTCATTAACTTACTGCGGATAAAAGAAATTAATTTAGAATTAAAAAGAATTAGACTCTCAAATGATGATGAAGTAGTCTATGAAGACAGACGTTACCCTCAACTTATCAATGCATTAAAACAACCAGCTGAATCCTACAATTAAAGCACTGACTTTTATCATCTAAAAAAATACAACTTAAGTATAACTTTTTTGACTAACAAATAGTATTATACCGTGAGTGGGTTAATTATTTAGGGGAATAGTCAAATGTTTTTAGAATGTGTCGTTGGAAATTAGTGTTGATTTTAGCCATTTGTGTCTTTACAAGTGCTGAAGGTCAAATGGATCAGGTATGGAGATATTATTATCCGGAATTTGCAGGGGGAGCAAGTCATAATTTATATCTTAGATTAGAAAATAACAACTTCGTTAAGAATAACGAGTACTTCGGCGATCAAAGCCAGGGCTATACAATGATGGGTTATACTATTCAGCCATCATTGATGTATTATGCCGGTGCAAACCTTAGAATTAAAGCTGGAGCTCATATCATCTATTATAGTGGCATGTCTCAATTCACAGAAGTTATTCCTACCTTTTCTATCCACACAAAACTTGGCGACAACTTCGATCTTATTATGGGAGGTTTAGCCGGAGATGTTCATCACCGCTTGCTTGAGCCTATATTTAATCCCGAGAATCAATATACACGTCCGATTGAGAATGGATTTCAATTTCTATATGATAATGATCGTTTTTGGTTTGATGGTTGGGTTGATTGGGAACAGTTCATTGTTGTGGGTGATGATAAACCAGAGAAATTCACCGCTGGTTTTAGTGCAGAATATCAATTTCTGAAAGGAAATTCAAATTGGGACATTAGCATTCCGGGCCAGATGATTGCAACTCATTTAGGAGGACAAATTAGTGAGTATGAAGAACCAATGCAATCACTTGCAAACCTTGCTTCAGGTGTAAAATTTAGCAGAAACACTGGATACGGCTTTATACAAAGAGTTGGCATTGCAACATACGGAGCATGGTATCAGGATTTAACCGAGAAATCAGGTCTGCCATTTACATCGGGTCACGCTATTTATCCTGTAGGAGAAATAGCTTATAAATATGGAGAAGTGATGCTTGGCTACTGGTATGCCAATAACTTTGTTGCTCCAAAGGGTAGCGCCTTATTTCAATCCATTTCTGACCATAACAGCGACTACTATCAACAGGAACGCAATATGATTACTGGTAAAATAAGTTTCTCAAAAGACTTTTTACAGCAAATACGTTTTTCGGCAATGTTTGAAACATACTATGATATTCCATCTTCACAGTTTGAATATGCATATGGTTTCAACCTTGTTTTTACCCCAAATTTCTTTTTGAAAAAAGTACATTTCGATTAGAATCTGGCAGTTAGATGGACTCTAAATTTTAAGATCCATACCCAAGTGAGGAATCCCATCCTCAAGGTATTCATCTGTAACAATAACATAACCCAGACTACCATAAAAACCTTTGAGGTATTTCTGAGCACTAATATGAATTTCATCCACGTGCCAATTATCCTTCATCCACCTGGCAGCTTCAGTCATAACTTGACGTGCCAAACCTTTAAATCGATCTTCTTTAGCAACTACCAATCGTCCAATTGAAGCTTGTTTAAAACGAGTCCCTTTATTTAGAATACGAGCATAAGCAGAAACTTTACCTTCCGGATTTTTGATCATCAAATGATGTGCTACTTCATCATTACCATCCAGATCGTTATAGACACAATCCTGCTCAACCACAAAAATCTCAGCCCTGAGCTTTAAAATATCATATAACTCTGAATTACTTAACTCATCAAATGACTTAACAATGCTGTTCATATTATGAAAACTTTGAGAGCGAATATAAGAGCTTCTTTGTGCAAATAAAAAAATAAGCTATTAAACTGAAGCTCTGCTAAAAACTTACACTTACTCCACCATAAATATTAAAAGGTAATCCCGGGTAATAATAACGTGGTAAGCTATTGCCAAAAGAAGGTGCATTAATTAATACCATGGATGCATAATGGGCATTTAAAAGATTATCGGCTCCAAAATAGATCTGCCCACCAAATTTCTGAAAGTTGAAATCACGACTAAGCTTAGCTCCCAGTTTATGGTAAGCTTCATAACTTTTGGAATTATCGTCTTCCAGAAACTGATCTCCCACACCTTTATAATTTAGAAGAATATGGAAGGGTTTAAAATAAGCATGAGCGTTAAAAGCTAAACTATATTCAGGAATACCAGGTAAGTGCTTACCTTTATAATTTACACCATCGTCTTCAAATTCGCCAAAAGTATTAACAGAACTAAAAAAAGTAAGCGCTAAATCAATGGATCGTTTTTTTGGAATAGTTAGAAGCTGCTGATTTATGCTGAGCTCAATTCCTTTATGTTTGGTTTCTCCGGCATTAATACCATAAAATATAGCCTCACTCTCACGCTTAGTCACCAGCAGATTATTCATATCCATATAATAGAAGGCAATATCAGCTTGTGTTGATTTGCTATAGGATTGAAACCTTAAACCAAGTTCATAATTAATTCCTTGCTCAGGCTTGATATTAGGATTAAACGATAAATCTGGAAGCTGCGCCTCTTCAAGTGAAGGCGCTGAAAAACCATGACCAATAGAAGCATATATATTTATAAGAGTATTCAGTTGATAGTTTGTTCCAATTCGTGGTGAAAACACCCAATCGTAACTATGTTTCACTCCTATTCCCTGTTCTGTATCAGCGGTGTAATATGTTCTATTTAAATTACCTGAAGCCTGAATAAGCCATTTATCTTTTAATTCCAGCTCAAGCAAGGCAAAAATATTTATATAAGCCTTGCTTACTTCATTACGATTAAGCAATTCTCCTGTATTCTCAGGCCTTACTCCATAGGTCGAAATATCCTTAAATTCATTCATCCACTCGAATCCAACTTCAGATCGAAAAGTTGATTTTCTATAGCTTAGTTTCTCCCTTACACCAAGAGACTTACTTGCCTCTTTCAATTGATTAAATGGACGTAGTTCATCCAAATCATTAAATCCTACAAAAACATTTAACGAATTGGTCAATGCTGAACTAATAAATGAACTTACTCCAGCGTTAAGCAAATGACGTGATGATTCTTCATAACCTCCAATTGCTATCCATGACGATGCGGCCTTGTGAGGATTTTCAACAAAATCAATACTATCTATGGAACTGGGTATTTGGCCATTCAAATAGCGATAATTATATAAAAAATGCAGATAATTACGTCCAACTCTTTTTTGTGCCTTAAGCGTAATATTATATCTGCGGTATTTACTATTCTCTCTGTACCCATCCGAATTAACATGACTCAAGCCCAAAGAGAATTGCCCTGAATTAGAAGGCTTCATGTTAAGTTTAATCTGATTGGAAATGGTTCCATAACTGCCTAATTCTCCTTTGTAGTTAACCAGTTTATTGCTTAATTCTTGCCATGGATTAATCAATATTACACCTCCAAGACCTGCACCATATAATGCAGATGATGGTCCTTTGAGTACTTGTATCGTTGAAATGTCATTTAATGATAAATCTTCAATGGATGTTACTCCATCGCCATCCGTTAAGGGCATCTCACCCCAATAAGCTTTAATTCGATTACTTTGATAAGGAGTACGCGAGCCAATTCCCCTAATGGTAATCCGGTTTGTACTCATTGTACCTTGCTGCATAAAAACACCCGGTAAAGTATTCAGCTGTTCTGAGATTTGAAAAGCATTGCCTGATTTTATCTGCTCACTTTTTAATTGATTAACTGATCCAGGCCATTTTTTAATGGAATGAATATAAATTGGTGCATTAACCTCCACCTCATCAACCCTTAAAGTATCGACCGGGTAATCTGATTTATAAGTGGCTTTAGCCAACAAACTATCTTGAAAGGCATAAACATCACTGCGCCCTTCAAAAGCATTGACCAGAAAAATGAACACCAGAGAAGTGAGCCAAAAGGTTTTTCTCATTAGGTACTTTTTACAACTGAGGTACTAATTTTAGTATCCTACCGGGCTCTTCAACCGCTACATAAACATATCCATCAGGACTCATTTCCACATTACGAACACGACCAATTCCTTCGAGTAACTTCTCCTCACGAATCACCTTATCTCCTTCTAAAACTACCCTATGTAAATATTCAAAACGAAGCGAACCGGTTAAAATGTCATTTTTCCATTTTGGATATCTATCCCCTTTAACAAAGGTCATTCCGCAAGGAGCTATTGATGGCACCCAATATAACAAAGGCTGTTCCATTCCAGCCTTGGCTGTATCGTTTGTAAAAGTTGTACCGTTATAGTTGATACCAAAGGATATTACCGGCCAACCATAGTTTTTACCTTTTTTAATGATATTAATCTCATCTCCTCCTTTAGGACCATGTTCGTCCGTCCAGATTTCACCTGTTTCGGGATGCATACAAACGCCCTGAGGATTTCTGTGCCCATAGGAATAAATGGATCCTTTAGCATTCTTCTTATTCGTAAATGGATTACTCTTCGGAATTCGACCATCATCGTAAATTCGATGAATCTTGCCACAATGATTATCTAAGGTTTGAGGATTTCGATCGCGATTCCCTCTATCTCCAACTGAGAAATAAAGGTAGCCTTCATTATCAAATTCCAATTTACTTCCAAAATGATGTCTTCGATCAGTGTATGGCAAAGCTTGAAATATTTTTTCCTTATCCACCAGTTTATGGCCAACAAGTCTTGCTCTCATTACAGCCGTATTGCTCAATTTAGCATCTTCAATACTCGGACAAGAATAGGAAAAATAAATCCAACCATTCATTTCATAATCAGGATGCAACTCTATATCTAATAAACCTCCCTGACCACGTGCAACAACATCAGGCACTTCAGTAATTTCAATAAGTTCTCCTGATTTATTATGAAGTAACATTCGTCCATCTCGCTCATTAATCAACATTTCTCCATTGGGCAAAAATTCCATTCCCCAAGGAATATCCAGACCTTTTACTACCGTTTCTATCATGAAAGTCTGGTCATCACTATACTCTATATCTGAATCTGAATGCACTTCCTTGTTATCCACTTCTTTTTTCTGACTGGATAACGCAATAACATAATCAGTAAGTTCATAAATTTCCTTATCACTAAGCCCATTATTGAAAGGCGGCATTCCATACGACACTCTTCCCAACTTAATGCTATTAAATACCTCTTCGCGCTCACTTCCAAACAACCACTTTCGGTCTTCAAATGGTGACTTATTATCATTATGGCATCCAACACAATAGGTCTCAAACCTTACCTGAACATCCTGACTTATCGCCTTACCTTTTAACGATGGAATAATGAAAGCAACTGATGAAATAACTACCAATACAATGGCAATAGCAATTAGGACGATTTTCTTCATGATGATTTGTATTACGAGTAAACGTTAAACAATACCGATTAACAATTAAATCAGTTAGCGTCGGATAATTCAGAATTACAACACTATATAATAATACACCGGCATTAACCATTGTAATAATCAAAATGCACTAAACGCATTTCCTTATACAAATGATATAACAAGCCATCAATAAGATTGTTAAGATCAAAACTTTAAATAATCAATTATTTTTTCCTTAATCGAGTATTATTTACAATAAAGATACCGGCAAACACAATTAGTCCACCTATAATTTGCCAAGCGGTAAGTGATTCTCCAAGAATAAGAAAAGCAAAAATAGCCGTTAATACAGGCTGGCCAAGCAGAGTTGGCGATACTGTTGTTGCCTTCAAATAACCTTGCGAGTAATTGATAAGTGTCCAACCTCCCACATGTACTACAACTCCATAAAATAAATATATAATCCAGGTTTTATCGCTGTATCCGATAAAACTGTAATCGGTAAATAAAATAAGTATCCCTACCGTTACGGAAGCAGAAAAAGTACTAATGGATAAATAGGATAAAGTTCCCATTAATTGCCTCCCCTTTTGAGTAAATAAATGATATGCGCCATAAAACATGCCCGCAATTAAACCAAAAACAATCCCGGCAAAGAGACCTTGTTCTCCATTCAGACTTCTATAAACCATTATCAGAATACCTGATAAAGTAATACCCAGTCCTATCCAAAAGCCTTTTCTTTGTTTTTCCTTAAATACCAAGGCAGCTCCAAATCCAACCCACACGGGAGCGAGATTGGCCATAAGAGTAGGAATTGTGGCATTACTTAATTCTATTCCCATTGACCATAAACCAGTATCAATTCCAAAAGTAAGGCCTCCAAGCACAGCCATTAATACAGCTATTTTGGAAAGGCTCTTTATGCTTTTCCAGTTGTATAAAAAAGGAATCAAGAGTACTATAGATGCTATTGCTACTCTATAAAATGCAGTAATCAATCCCGGAGCCTCAGCTGACTTAATGAGAATAGCTGAAAAGCCTATAATTAATAAACCGGAAAATAGTGCAAGATAAGCTCTAATCGGTGTCTTTTGATTCATTCCGACTTGATTGTTTACGATATTTACTCACTATGGAATAGGTATAAAAGGCCAATGCCAACCATATAAAGGCGAAGGCAATTTGCTTTTGTAAAGGAAAATCTTCCTTGTACAAAAAGATACCTAATAATAACATTATAGTTGGGCCAATATATTGCATAAATCCAACAGATGTCAGAGGGATACGCTTTGCTCCCTGTCCAAACCAATACAAAGGCATTGTTGTAACCACTCCGGCCATTATTAATAAGCTATCGATAAAACGGCTTTCAGTAAATAGCTGTCCACTTCCATCAATCATTCTCCAGATAATATATCCCAATGCTAATGGCGACAACACCATTGTTTCAATGGCCAAAGCAGGCATAGGCTCCACTCCACTCATCTTTTTCAATAAACCGTAAATCCCAAATGAAAAAGCCAGATAAATAGAAATCCATGGAAATTTTCCATAGTCGATAGTTAAATAACTGACAGCACACACGGCCAGAAAGAGCGCAATAAATTGTAATTTATTAAGTCGTTCTTTCAAAAAAATCATTCCTAAAGCCACATTAAACAATGGCGTTATATAATAACCCAAACTAGCTTCAACAATATGATCAATATTAACGGCATAGATATAAACACCCCAATTGCTTCCAACTAAAACTCCTGTTGTACAAAGTGTCAAAAGCGCTTTTTTATCTCTAAAAATGGGAAGTAAGTTTAATTTCTTTTTCCAGGCCAATAGAATTAAAACGAAAATCAACGACCAAAAAATGCGGTGTGACAATATTTCTATGGCAGGCATATGGCTTAAGGCCTTCCAATATATTGGCAATAGCCCCCAGGACACAAAAGCCTGAGCTGTATATAGGTATCCTTTTGTTTGCTCACTTTGATTAACCATGCTCCTATTTTTCAGCAGGCTAAGGTAGAAAGAAAATTAAGCGAATGCCGGCTAGACAAAAAAATCTTCCAAATTTAAAGAAGTCCTTAACCAGTAAATAAGAGCTGCAACAATAACAAAAGCCAGGAACAACGCAATCCCTTTTTTAAGCATTTGAATTCGCTCTTCCCGAATTAGTTTAAGCCGTAACTGAGATAATTCTTCAGGACTTAAGTGCTTTTGCTCTCGGGTATGATGGCGATACTTTCCTGCAATTTGTTTATCCATTCCTGAAAACAATCTGGCTCTTTTTCCTAAAAGTTTCCGGTTGGCCTTTTGTTGTTGTATCATGGCAAATACATGACCTGCAAACGACATATAATTAGCTTTTAAGGTTAATCAAATACCACTCCTGAATTTTCATCTTTAGCCATCGCAAAAAGCTGTTTCACTTGCGATTCCACAATACGGTCTGTTGATAGTTCAGGTAGCTTATCAATTGAAAACCAAGCTGAATCTTCAATATCGAAATTACCTCTTAACTCACCTCCGGTCATTGTGCACAGAAAAATGATTTTATAAACGTACAACGGAGATGCTGGATGACTGTGGCATCGCTTATCGTAAACGGCAAGAATCCGATCCACTTTACACAAAATACCCGTCTCCTCCTCCACTTCTTTTACAGCAATCTCAGCAGGTGTGAATCCAATATCTGCCCAACCTCCAGGAATCGACCATTTACCATCCAGCTTTTCTTTGGCAAATAAAATCTCATTCTTAGCATTAAGAATAAATCCTCTTACATCTACCTTAGGTGTTGGATATTCTGTTGGTGGCGTGTAAAAATGATCTAAACATTCAATAGGCTGATTAGCAATTGCAGCCATCAATTCTTTACTCAAGTCGATAAGCTCTTGGTTGCGTTCTACCTCATAACCATTTTGAGCATATACCAAACCAGTTTCTGCTAACGCTTTTATACGTTTAAATGCATTTAAATAATCCATAAGATAAATGTAAGAAAATTGAGGCAATGTTGATAAATGGAGAGAAGTTATCCAACAAAATAATTTATAGCTGACAATAATATAATCACAAAGGCATAGGCAAATAATACAATCATTACTACCCGTAAAGCTTTCATTCTTCTCATGCCTTTCAATAGAAAATAAGCACTTGAAGACGCAATCATCAGTAATATGGAATTAAGTATTGTCATTCACCATTCTTTCTAGTAATATACTAAAATTAATGACCAGATGGAAGGCCTTTTGACTAATAACTCGTAGTTTATCACCAAAGTCACTTTTAACACTCTTTAAGAATAGCGATAGTATGACTGTGAATTTATTATCTACCTTTGCGGAGTATTTAAAATTGGATTTTTTGATTTTTAGCTGATAGTTAGTTTTACCTTCCGTTAGTATTTAGGTTCGTATCTTCCGCAATTCAATAGACCTCTGTTTAAATCATTATTGTTTAATAGGTGCCTCTGATGCACCACGTATTTTTATTTGTAAGATGAATATTTTTATTTCAAATTTAACCTATGCCATTACAGATGGCGATTTACAGGATCTATTTGGCGAGTATGGCGATGTTGACTCTGCTAAAATCATTATGGACCGCGAAACAAGAAAATCTCGAGGATTTGGTTTCGTTGAAATGTCTGACAATGATGCAGCTAAAAAAGCTATCGAAGAATTAGACCGTGCCGAGTATGATGGCCGTGTTATCAATGTAAAAGAAGCTACTCCTCGTCCAGAGCGTCAAGGTGGTGGTAATAGAGGTGGCGGAAACCGTCGTCGTTTCTAATATCTGCTTCTAAAAGATATTGAAAGCTGTTCCTTTTTGGAACAGCTTTTTTTATGACTTTCTATTAAGGATCGCATGATTTATTCGGACACTACGCTCTAGCCGTTGGCTTATTCTTAAATTGTAATTCAAGAATACCTATATTCATCAGCTCAAGTCTAATAGTTAATTCAAATTCCTATATTCAGCAGGTGACATTCCGGTTTTCTTTTTGAATATTTTACTGAAATATTGAGGATAATCAAATCCTAATTCATACGCTATTTCACTAACCGATTCGGTCGAAATCAACAATCTGTTTTTTGCTTCTTCAATTAAATGGTAATGAATGTGTTCCTGAGCATTTTTACCTGTTTCGCGCTTTAATAAATCACTAAGGTAATTGGCAGATAAACTCATTAAATCGGCCAGATATTTAACAGTCGGCAAGCCTTTTTCTTTTAAATCTTCAGAAGTAAAATATTCAGTAAGGGCGTCCTCAAACTTTGCCAACACACCTTTATTGGAATTGGCCCGGGTAATAAACTGCCTATCGTAGTATCGCGAACAATAGTTCAGGAACAACTCAATGTTAGATACAATTAGAGTTTGACTATGTTTGTCAATATTTTGTGATAACTCTTCTTCTATCTTAGCCACACAATCATTTAAAGTCTGCTTCTCAGCATCCGACAAATGCAATGCTTCATTAACATCATAGGAAAAGAAGGTATAGTCCTTCATTTTGCGCGCTAATGTGGTAGCACGGAATAAGTCGGGATGGAAAAACAATCCCCAACCAGCCACTTCCTTCTGTGGTTCTTCATTTTTCTCAATAGTCATGACTTGATTAGGAGCCATGCACAACAAAGTACCTTCTTCAAAATCGTAATATTTTCGACCATACTTGAACTTGCCATGACAGTGATTTTTCAGCACAATGGTATAAAAACCCGAACTCATTCTGGTATAATCCTGACCGTATGTGTCAACTTTCGAAAAATCAATAACCGCAACAAGAGGGTGTTTGGTTGTATCCTGATTGAGCAGTCTATTTAACTCGGTTATGGTATTTATTACAAATATATCGTCCATATTGATATGGTATAAATTCTTACAGTAATGAAAAGTGAACTTACTTAGTCCACCATTTATTTGAAAGCAATGCGGGATTTGAAATTAAAATTTCTGCACCAATTTGTGGAACCATATAGCTCATTTGTTCTTTTTCAGCGGTAGCCGTAAAGCGTTCAACCGGATCTGTCCACGAATGCATAGCTAATTTAAATACACCCCAATGTATTGGCATAATAACTTTAGCATTCACATCCATTCCTGCCTGCACCGATTGCTCAGGTAACATATGTATTTCTTCCCATAATTTATTGTACTGACCACATTCTATCATTGCAAAATCAAAAGAACCAAACTTCTCACCAATGGTTTTAAAATGGTCTCCATACCCACTATCCCCACTAAAGAATATTTTTTCATCAGCTGTTTCAATGACGTACGAACACCAAAGCGTTGTTTCTCTATCATTGAACCATTTGCCTCGCCCTGAAAAGTGCTGTGCCGGCGTTGAGGTAAATTTAATCTCTCCTTCCAGAGCTTCTTCCCACCAATCCAACTCTTCAATTCTACTATCTTCAATTCCCCAGCTTAGTAGGTGCGCTTTAACACCCAAAGGAACAATAAAACGTTGACTCTTATCTTTCAACTTAGTAATCGACTTGTAATCTAAATGATCGTAATGGTCATGCGAAATTAATACCACATCAATCATCGGCAAATCTTCGGGCTGTATGGGCAAATCAGGATTAAAGCGTTTAGGTCCGAAAAGAGCAATCGGTGATGGGCTCTGTCCAAAAACCGGATCAATCAATACATTCTTACCATTTATCTGAATAAAAAATGTGGAATGTCCCAACCAAAATAAACGTGTGTTACCCTTATAATCTTTAAGATTATGAGCTGAAATTGGCACATAATCAACAGGACTATCAGGGCTTGAATTTTTATCAGGATTAAACATGGCTTTCATCATTGAACGAAATTTGCCAAAACTCATATCCATCTTAACATTCCCAAGGTTCTGAAACTTACCATCCTTGTAATTGGGTGATTGCTCTATTTTTGTTTTGGATGCATCCTTGCTTTGCCCACCAAATTCTGCACTGAATGACATAAACCCGATACCTCCTATGGATACAAGGGCGGTAATTATTCCTAATCCTATCAACATCTGTTTAAATATTTTCTTAGCTTTTTGCTTCATTTTCCAACTCAATTAATCTACACTACAAAACTAACAGCTTAAGTGTAATATTCGTTTATACAAAAAACGGATAGTTGTATACTTTTTACAGATTGAAATTTGGAATAGAGGTTTTTTTATACAGTAGTTGGCTAATAGCTCTGCTTTGAGGAGCATTTAATTTACACCCTTGACTTAGATCTCTTTTAATGTCTAATTCATCGATATCCAATAGTGCTTATTAAAACTGAAAAGTAAATCTGACAATAGGGCCTTGTATTTTTCCGTTAAACACGGCATCTTCCATTTCATTAGTATAATAAACAGATCTATATCCTAAAGTGCCCAAGAAAGTTTTTGTAAAAAGAAAGTTTAAGCCAGCTATATATTGATAACTAAAGTCTTTTCTATCCAATAAACGAGGACCAAGATCTCCATATGTAAGTAACTCCCACCTTGGATGGGGTCTGTATTTAAAATTAACTCCCAAAAGACCATCAAAGACAAATTGACTTCTTGACACCGATACATCTTTCTTCCCAAACAAAGTTGATCTGACACCGATACCAAAGTATAAAAACTTACCGCCGATAAGTACATCTACATTTACTCTTTGTTTTTTTATCATTCGATAGCCCATCCCAAAATCGCCACTGACATATGTAAGCTTTACAATATTATTGCTTAACACATATTTGAAGGGAGTAATGGCTTGCGATTCGAGCACCAACGAACTGACGTTAAATTGAAAAACTGCATGATTATTTCGATATTGACCATTAAGCATGCCTATAAACTTAATGGAATGCCTGATGTCTTTGAAACTGACATCTATTTCATATCTAGGAACGGGTTCAATTGGATTAACAGGAATTGGTGGTGCCGGAGGATTTATGATTTCCCCCTTAAAACCAATTAACCAGATGTATGGGCCTACTCTAAAGTTCCATTTATTATAAACAGAGTCCTTTTCAAATGCATTCTGTGAATACCCATTTTGAGATATTAGCAAAGCACATAGTACAGGAACAAATACTAGCGATGTTTTAATAAATGAGTTCATGATAATCTGGCAACTTGATATTTCAAATTTAGTAATAAATCCAGATTGTAATAATCAAGAACAATAAAATAAGGAATCAAAGTCTGTTAACGCAAAAAACCTGTGGGTGCTTCTCCCCTTACATTTCTTCGCTTCGCAGTTTCATCCACAATTTTTTGTTTTTCCTCGTTACTATATGTCGACCAGTGTCCAGCTTCATCTTGTGTGCGACGGCAACCAAAACAAATACCTTTACTATCATATTGACATACGCTTATGCATGGCGATTGTACTTCTTCCATATTTGTGCTTTATACTTTATGATCAAACATATTCTGATCCCAAAAGTTTCTGCCAATCTCAATTTTATTTAAATGTTCAATTTATATAAAAAATGCGGCGCTTATTTTTAAGCCAGCATCTATTCTCATACCTTTGTAAATATGGCCGATAACTCAGGAAAAATACTTAAAAGCATACGTCCCGGAAAAATTGCCCTGCCGATAATAATTGGCTTTATTGTTACCGGTTATTTACTGTACAATGAATTCGATCCTTCTGTACTGGACAACATGTCTTTTACATTGCAATCCTTATTTTGGTTTTTTGTATCCTTTCTCATGATGGCCATTCGTGATTTTGGTTATATCATTCGCATTCGCTTATTAAGCGCCCAGAAACTTTCCTGGCGTAAAGCCTTTAATATTGTAATGCTATGGGAATTTACTTCTGCCATAACTCCGTCTGCTATAGGTGGCACCAGTGTGGCCATTTTTTTTCTGAATAAAGAGGGTATAAAAATAGGACGAAGTACGGCCATTGTGATGGTCACCTCATTTTTAGATGAATTGTACTTTATCATCACCTTTCCACTCATACTATTATTCATTGGGCGTACCGATATTTTTGCTTTTGGTGACTCCATTGAAGCCGGATTGCCTTTTTATAAGAACCAGTTTTTTATGTTTGCTCTTTTGGGCTATTTTTTAAAACTGGCATATACCATTGTTATCAGTTATGGTTTGTTCTTTAATCCGAGAGGATTAAAATGGCTTCTTCTTTGGATTTTCAAACTCCCTATCATTCGCCGATGGCGTCCTCATGCCAATGAGAGTGGTTCGGATTTAATATCCGCTTCTCTGGAATTTAAAAGCTGGTCGTTTAAAAACTGGATGAAAGCATTTTTCGCAACAGCCCTTAGCTGGACGGCTCGCTATTGGGTGGTGAATACCCTTGTTTTGGCCTTTTTCGGTTTTAGTTTTTTATCCTGGGATGACCATATTCTCATTTTTGGGAAGCAATTAGTAATGTGGATAATGATGTTAGTTAGCCCAACTCCGGGCGGTAGCGGTTTTGCCGAATGGGTTTTTAAGGAATTTCTATCCAACATGATTCCTCTAGGAACAGGTGTAGCCATGGCATTTATGTGGCGCTTGGTGAGTTATTATCCTTACTTGATTATTGGCGCAATTGTAGTTCCGAAATGGATTAAAAAGCACTTTGTAAAAAGTTAGTTTTATTTGACTAAATGATGTTTTTATGTGATAAAAAAATATCATGGCCTTTCGTAATTCCCTAACTTGTCTTGCTTTAACAAGACTTAACTATGCCCTTTATTAAACACTTTATAATAACCTTACTCTTGGTCTTTATCCTGCTTTCTGGATGCAAGCAAAGCTCACATGAGAGCGATCAAGCCGATACTTCGGAAAAAAAAGAACTAATTGTTTATTGTGAAAACTCGATGCTTGGTGTTGTCATGGAGTTTAAGGATGAATTTGAAGTTAAATACAATTGTTCCGTCCGCATTCAAAATGATTGTTCGCAAAACTTAATGGATCTGATTAGTTATACCGGCAAAGGTGATCTTTATATTCCTTCATCCACAGCCAGCTTTGATCGATTTTATAGCGAAACAGGGCAAGCCTTAATGGACTCCGTTTTTATAGGCTATAACAATCTTGTTTTTATGGTTAAAAAAGGCAATCCAAAAAAATTCGACGGCCAGTTTTCTTCCTTACTAAAAAAGGATAAACACTCTATTATCATTGCCAATCCCGAAACCAGCTCAATTGGTTTTGAAACTCGCAAATTACTTAAAGAACAAAAATTATATGATCGCCTTTTAAAAAATGTTGTGGCCTTGACCACCGATTCAAAAGGTTTGATAAAAGGCTTGAAAAACGATCAGGCAGATGTTGTTATTGACTGGGAAAGTAACCTATATGTGAATGGAAACCGAAACCACATCGACAAAATTGTACCAGGTCTGAAAAATAATCAACACATCCCAACCTATGCTGCCAGCCTCTCATGCAGTTCAGAACCAACGCTTACCAAAGCTTTTCTAACATTTGCTGCAACCCAATTGAATGAAACACGTTTAAGTAAATACGGATTTACTAAAAGGAAAACGATTATTTTTTAATTTTATACCTTTAGAAACGTATCTGATTAACGCAATTCCAGTGGGAAAAGAAAACAATACATCTAAAATATCCTATTTCAGAGAGCCTATTGTCAATAAGCTCTATTTGCTTTTAGCTATTTATCTGATAACAATAGGCGCTATAATCAGTATTGAAAATTACTTTGATCAATCCTTTGCAAGTAAATATCGTCACTCAATTCAAAATCAGGAACAACTGGTAAAATTGGAACATTTGCTCCACAAGCATTTACTGGAGTTAAATATTGCCTTCAAGAGCTATTCTTCTATATCACACCCCCAACAGCTCACCAATAATGAGAATAAAATTACCGAGTTAACTGAAAAAAGCATTCAAATTATTAATGTTATTGACCAGGGTGGAACTATTGAAGATAAGCGTTCAGTTAATCTCTTATCGCAAGATGTTATCACCATTCTGATCAAATATAACGATGACGTTTACACAGGCACCATGCCTGAAGTAAGAGAGTTAGCTCCACGCATCAACCAATTACATAGCTTATCTGAAAAGATAGCCCGTAAAATTGAAAATACACTAAAACAACCGGATGGGGTGCAAATGGTAGCAAAGGCTACTGATTATTATATCAAGTCTGCCGAATCATCCTTTGAACGCATTCATGAAATTGAGAATAAAATTTCATACGACATTAATAAACGATTGGCCAGCTTAAACAATCAAAGCATAAGTGTGCTTAAGCGCTATAATAATCTAAAGTATTTTTCGCTTATCATATTCACTCTATTTGTGATCTTTCTAACTTACTTCCTGCTTTCACAAATAAGAAGCTTAATTTTTAATCAACGTAAAGCCGAAGAAAACAACAAGAAATTAATTCAGGCCGTTGAGCAAAGCCCTATATCCATAATGATTACCGACACCCGAGGTAATGTGGAATATGTGAATAAAGGCTTTAAATCACTTGCCGGATTTTCAAAGAGCGAACTTAACAGCGGCAACACTAACTTTTTCAAACTTCAGTCGGAAGACAATGAGTTTGCTGAAGTATTATGGCAAACCATACAGGAAGGATTGGTATGGACTGGCGAGATTAAAAGTCTGAAAGAAGATGGTTCTGAATTTTGGGAAAAGGTGCTAATTTCACCGGTTTTAAGTGAAGATAAGACCATCTCCAACTACATTGCCATAAAAGAAGATACAACAGAGAAAAAGCTCTTAACCGAGTCTCTGAAAGAATCAAATAAAACACTTACAACAATCACCGAAAATCTTCCTGTGGGAATTTTAATTGTTGATAAGGACAAGCAAATTATTCAGGTCAATCAGAATGCGGCAACTACCATGGGCTTTTCAAATATTGGCCAGGCCTTACTTCATTTACAAGGGCATTCTTACAACGAATTTTTCTTTACGACTAAACGTGATGAATATGTGGATGAACAGTCTGGCATTACCGTGGAATCGCTCGACGAACGTTTGGAAGTAAACGAAAACAATATCTCACGCGAGATATTAAAAAATATTATTCCTGTTACACTCGATAATAAAGAAGTGTTTCTTGAGGCCTTCATGGACATTAGTGCACAAAAGGAAATTCAGAAAAAAGAAGCGGAATCCAACAAGGCGAAATCTGAGTTCCTTGCCAATATGAGTCATGAAATTCGAACTCCAATGAATGGTATTATTGGAGCTACTGAATTACTCTCAAAAACCCGACTGAGCAAAGAGCAGAAGAATGTAATTTCCATCATTGGTCGCTCATGCGATAACCTACTCAACATCATCAACGACATTCTTGATTTCTCGAAAATTGAAGCGGGTAAGATGAAAATTGAGAACTATGCCTTTAATTTGAGATCAACCATTGATTATCTGATGGATCAGATGTCGTTTAAAGCGATGGAAAAAGGCATTGAGATTCTAAACGATGTTGATGACACAATTGCTCCGGTAGTTATTGGTGATGAAAGCCGTTTGATCCAAGTGTTGGTGAATTTGATGGGTAATGCCGTTAAATTTACATCCGAAGGTGAAGTGGTTTTAAAAGTGGAAATTGATCAACAACAAGGATCAAACTTGACCCTTCATTTCCTAGTTGAAGACTCAGGAATAGGAATACCTAAAAACAAACTTGAGAAGATATTCGAATCTTTCACACAGGCCGATGGATCAACAACTCGAAAATTTGGCGGTACAGGATTAGGAACCAGCATCTCAAAAATGCTTGTTGAATTAATGGGTGGTAAAATTTGGGTAGAAAGTCCTAACCCGAACTTTATGTGGTCTAAGGAAAATCCGGGTTCGGTTTTCCATTTTACCCTTCCTTTGGTGATTGACAAAAACCAAAAGGCCTACGAGATCGACAAAGAGTTATTTGGAAGTATAAATACGCTGATTGTTGACAATCATAAAACAAACCTTCTACTACTGAAGAAAACCCTCAATAACTGGAATATTAAATCAGAGACAGTTAGTGATGAAAAAACAGCACTTAGTACTTTAAGTAGCAGAAAGGATTTCAATCTGATTATTATAGACAGTCATGTTTTTAGTAAGGCAGATGATAAATTCCTACAAAGCATTAAAGAACATCAGGAAGATTTAAAAATTATCTTATTCACTTCTGACAACCGTTGGAAGCCAATGGAAGAGTTGAAAGGTGTAGATTTTATTCTTCAAAAACCAATTAAACATACAGAGCTACTTCATTCCATTGAAAAACTATTTAAAGAAGGAGCTTCAGGTAATAAAACGGATGAGAAGGTTCCGGACTTACAGGAGCGAATTAAAGATAAAAATATCTTACTGGTAGAGGATAATATCATTAACCAGAAAATTGCCGAAAAAATGTTGGCTCGAATTGGCTTAGAAATTGAAATCGCCAAAAATGGAGCTGAGGCTGTAGAAATGATTACCAGTGACGAAACAACTAATTTTGATCTGATCTTTATGGATGTACAGATGCCGGTAATGAACGGTCTGGATGCTACCATAAAACTTCGTGAGCTTGATGTGAAATTACCTATTATTGCCATGACAGCAAATGCCCTCAAAGGCGACAGAGAAGTCTGTATTGATGCCGGCATGAACGATTATATTGGTAAGCCTGTTAAAATGGATGACCTAGAGGCTATACTTATGAAGTGGCTATAATTCCATGTACTTTCCATTTAAAACCAGCCCATCCAAATTCATATTGTTAGCAGACCTAATAGCACCTTCTGTGGTGTGTACAATTGGTTCACCTTTTATATTAAAGGAGGTGTTAATTAAGGCTTTGACATTATATTTATCATCAAGCAAACGAAGCAATTCAAACATAAATGGATTGTCGTTCTTATTGGTGATGGTTTGAATTCGAGATGTTCCATCCACATGAACAACACCTTCGATTTCTTTTTGCCTCTCTTTTAATATTTCAAAATCAAGAAGCATATAATTAGCCAGATGATGAATCGATTGTCTACCCGTAAAATATCGAGCATTCTTCTTTAACATGATTGGTGCAACGGGTCTATACCATTCTCGCTTCTTATGGACCATACTGACTTTATCAGCCAATCTCTTATCATTGGCCAAAGCTAAAATACTTCTGTTGCCCAAAGCGCGTGGCCCGATTTCACCTTGCTCATTACAAACGGCCACAACCTTACCTTCCATAAGGGCTTCAGCACATTTCTGAATATCAGGCTGCTTAATAGCTGTACTATAATCTTCAATTCCCCAATTATTCAGATAAGGTGAATGCTCTTGAATCTGACCATGTTTAAGCCATTCGAAATAAGATGCCGCTCCCAATGAAAGACCACTATCTTCAGGACAAGGTGGAATAAACACATTCCTAAACAAGCCTGAATCTACAATTTCTGTATTGGCAACAATATTTAATGCCGATCCACCTGAATAATACAAATGATCAAAACCTTCACTTTTCTGCAAGCTTTCCAGCTTTTTTAACAGCTCTTTCTGAAATAGCGTTTGCATGGTGGCCACAATATCCTGAAGAAAAGAATCCTCCTGATGCAGATGCCTTTTGTCCCATCCAAAATCCAGTTTAGCCGCTTCATAAAAGCCTTGTTTACTCGACCACATATCTTTGAAGAAGTCATTATCCTTCAACCATGAATCAATTTCAAGGCTATATTTGCCATAAGCCGCCAAACCCATCATTTTACCAGGCACACTGTTTTGCTCGATATATTTGGCTCCAATAATTGCAAAAACCAGGGCATTTGCATTAAACAATGAAGACAAATATTTATAATCCCAGTGAAATTCCTTTAGGTTTAATTTTCCTTTTTGAAACGACCAGGCTGAAAAATTACTTAAACTCCCACCACCATCGAAATGCACCAATAAACTATTTTCTTTATAGGCTCCATAAAATGGCAGACAGGCACCAACATGAGCTAATTCATGATTGATTGCATAGGCTTCTTTTTCCCGATCCAACCACCAACAACGGCCTTTCTCCGGATGTAAATCAAGTGTATTTTGTAATGAGGCTTCAAATCGAAATTGCCCACATGAGGATAAGAATGTGCGCCCTACCACATTATCCACAAAAACTAAATCGTAATCAGCTTTTCGAAGCAAGCCTTCACTTTTAAGTAAATCATAAAGACCTTCATGCAATCGATTATCATGTTTATTACGCGAAAGACGTTCAAGTGTGGCATGCTTTATCACCTTGCCTCCCTGCATTAGTGTTAAAGCATGATCATGTACATAAAAAGGCGTTTGACTATTTATACGATCCTGAATACCGTAGATGGCCAGTGTTGGCTTTGAAACATCCATAAATTTAAATCAAAAACTGCGCAGCAATAGTTCCTCCGAATAAAAGAACAATTATTATATCCTGAATGAACGTACGACGGATAGCATTTAAAAATCGACTGAGAACAATTGAAGCTCCAATAGCCATAATAGGCACTACTTCCAGCGAATAATAAGGGGTTAAGGCTGCGATTACACCAAATACGATAAGCCAGATGAAAATACGGTAGTGCTTTCTCGAAATTATTTTAAGTGTCGGCAGTATTCGTACTACTACAAGAATGGAAATGAAAATAAGAAATATAATAAAGCCATTATACATTTGCGAGAAAATGGTATGCGAAAAGAAGGCTACCGGAGAAATAAAATTCTCAATCATTAAATCCAAAAACCAGCCAAGTTCTCCAACTAAATAATAATAACCCATTGCTAATACAAAAGGTAAAATGGCTCCAAGAATGGAAGCCAGAATAGCGCGTAAACTAAACAATCTTAATATGAACATCACCATCCATAAAAAGATAAGGAAGTAAATACCCTTGGCAAAAAACAATGCGCCTACCGACAACCAGAATGTAGACTCAAAACACCAGGCCATCGGCTTTCGATTTCCATATGCCGAAAATAAGCGTTCAACAGAAAGTAATAACAAGGGTGAGAAAAACCATACCGGATGGAGCTTCTGCACCATTAAATACGCACTGACTAACAAAAGAAATAAAAACCCGGGCGCTGTAGTCTGCCCGGTATTTAAACTGTATTTATTAACTACACGATTTACACCAAACATCATCACTAAGGCAATCAACATACTTATTAATGATGATAAAAAATGATTACCTTTCAATACACTCAACACCATCGACCAAAGCGGCATAGGGCTTTGATCGAAAGGAAAACTTGGCGATTGAACCGCAATAAATGAGTTCATCCAAAAGCCTATCAGCAAAAGCGGCATTAGCGCTAAAGCTATAATACTGTTTCTATTGAGTGTTTGAAATATCATTATAAATCAAATCCTATATCAGAACGGAAATATTTTCCTTCAAAATTTAAAGTCTGAGCATTCTTAAACGATTGTTTTAGGGCATCATCCTTATCAGTACCATAGGCAGTTAAAGCAATAACACGGCCTCCATTGCTAACTACTTCATTGTTCTTTACAGTAGTACCGGCATGAAATACCAAACCTTCACTTATATTTTCAATTCCTGTAATAACTTTTCCTTTTTCATAAGCACCAGGATACCCCCCTGCTACACACATCACTGTTGTAGCACTACGTTCATCCACCTCAATTTGTTTGGTGCGTAATGTTCCTGAAGCCACCGCTTCAAATAAATCTACCAAATCAGATTTCAAACGAGGGATAACAACTTCCGTTTCAGGATCACCCATTCGTACGTTATATTCAATCACATATGGTTCACCCTCAACACTCATTAATCCAATAAATACAAATCCTTTGTATGGAATATTATCCTTAATTAATCCTTCTACCGTAGGGACTACAATACGATCGTGTACTTTTTTCATAAATACACCATCGGCAAATGGCACTGGAGAAACAGCTCCCATTCCGCCTGTATTTAATCCGGTATCGCCTTCTCCTATGCGCTTGTAATCTTTAGCTTCAGGAAGTACAACATAACCATGTCCATCGGTCAAAACAAATACTGAAAGCTCAATGCCACTCAAAAACTCTTCAATAACAACCGTACTGCTGGCAGCTCCAAATTTACCATCTAGCATCGCTTTTAATTCAGTTTCTGCTTCACTAAGGTCATCTAAAATAAGAACGCCTTTACCCGCAGCTAAGCCATCCGCTTTCAGTACATATGGCGCTTTCATGCTCTTTAAGAATTCAATGCCTTCTTCCAAATTATCAGAAGTAACAGATAAATAGCCTGCTGTAGGCACATTATGGCGTTTCATAAATTCTTTTGCAAATTCCTTGCTTCCTTCCAACTCTGCACCTTTTTTACCCGGACCAATAACCGGAACTTGTGCAATTTCAGGATCGTTTAATACAAAATCTTTTATTCCTCTCACCAATGGTTCTTCAGGACCTACCACAATCATGTTGATTGAGTTATCCAACACAAAAGCTTTCACTGCTTCAAAGTCATTTGGATTCATGTCAACATTTGTTCCAACACTAGCTGTACCAGCATTACCCGGCGCAATAAAAAGTTTAGCTAATTTCTTACTTTGAGCCATTTTCCATGCCAATGCATGTTCGCGTCCTCCTGAACCTAAAAGAAGAATGTTCATCTGTATTTTTATTTTTTGTTTTCTATTCCCTATGCAAACCCATATCCAGGGCTTTAAACTGATAACCTTGTTCCAAGAGCCAATCCAAACTTTTGGGCAAAGCATAACTCATCCTATCCCAGGCTTTTTTTGAATCATGAAAAAGCAAAATGGAACCGTCACGAGTAAAATCCTTTACGTGTTGAAACACCTCCGCCATACTCACCCGATTGTCATAATCCTCAGTCAACACATCCCACATCACAATCTCGCTAAACCTACTCTTTAACTCTCCCATATACCATGGATAAAGCTGACCATGTGGCGGTCTGAATAGGCTTCCCGGAATATGTGGTTTGGCCTTCTCAATATTTTCGAAATATTCCTTTCGTGAACATTTCCACGCAGGAAGGTGATTATAGGCGTGATTTCCTACACTATGCCCTTGAGCTATCAATTCATTAATTAATTCGGGACGTCTATGGGCATTTTCACCTACACAAAAGAAAGTGGCCTTAATGCCATATTCTTTCAGAAGATTAATAACCCATGTGGTCTCCTTATCAACAGGTCCATCATCAAAAGTAAGAAACAACGTTTTGCCTTCTTCACTCTTACGCCAGGTTGTACCCCTAAATAAGCTACGTACAATACCCGGTGGCTGAACCTTCCAACTCATTATATTTTAGTTTTCGAAAAAACCCATTTTTCGCATGCGTTGTTCGTAATTACCTTCCAATTCTTTCATTAAGTCAACACGTTGATGCTTTTGTGCCATCTTAACCACTTCCATATAAATCGCCATGGCTGTATCCGGTTCACGACCTGCAGATCCTCGCTTATTTGGTGGTAATGACGAGAAATAATCATAGTCCATTAGCTTATCTTTAGCTAAATCCTTAAGAATTTGTTCTCCTTTTTCGTACTCATCAAGCATGAAATAACCCTCAGCCAAAAATATACTAAAGTAGTTATGTGGTACACGTTCCGGACTTAACACTGCCATACTTTTATCCAACACAGCCTTCGCCTTATCATTTTTCCCTTCGTCAATAAGAGTTAATGCCAGACGAGAAAGGTTATTACGTATGTTATTAGCCATACGCATATGATTTTCATCCAGATAAACATTTGGATTATCGAATCCGCCCCACTTGAACTTCTCCATTACATTGGTATACATACGCTCAGAATCAACGCGACCATATTGACCATCAGGATTAACCGTTTTAATAGGCACTACCTGATAAGCAAACCCTTCAAGCTGGAAATAATCCTGGAGACTCACATAATTGTCACTCCCTACTGTTACCGCAAAATAAATAGGACGATCCCAGTCGTTATTAGCGAACAAATCCAAAATCATCAATTCATTTTTTAATACCATATCCTTATTCAGGTTGATATTAACATCCGAAGTGATCAAATGAGCCGCGTCTTCCGAAACAATTCCTTTTTGCATGATCTTTAAACTATCTACTTTTAGAGTAAACTGTTTGGAAGGCAAATAATCCAGACGACCCGAATATTCAGGAACAGACTTAGTTTTAGGATTATCACTTGCCACAAAATCAACAGCTTCTTTTAAATCAATAGAACCTTTAATTCTGTCCAGTAAATACACCACATCACGCGTTCCGGTAACGTATTGATCATGTTCCATAGAGAATGGCATTGGATCAGAATCATAGGCCTTGCGTTTCATTTGATCGATGTACCAATCCGTTTGTAAATAACTCAGGTTACAAACCCGAACATCAGTTCGAATGCCTTCCACTTCCTGCGCATACCATAATGGGAAAGTATCGTTATCGCCATTGGTAAAAATAATGGCATCATCTCCACAACTGTTCAGATAATTGTGAGCTAAATCACGAGCCACATAACGTTCTGAACGATCATGATCATCCCAGTTTTCGCTAGCCATAATACCAGGCACTAAAATCAGGGTTAAAAGAGTAGCTGTACTTGCAGCAATAGACCCCGGCACAAAACGCTTTAAACCATCTACAATGGCCAATACGCCTAAGCCAATCCAAATGGCAAAAGCATAGAACGAACCGGCGTAAGCATAATCTCGTTCACGAGGTTGAACAGGCGTTTGATTAAGATATAAAACAATAGCCAGGCCTGTTAAAAAGAATAGTAACATTACTATCCAGAAGCCTTGCTTACCATTTGATCCCTTATTGTACTGAAAGAACATACCTGCAAGACCTAAGATTAGCGGCAACATGTAATATTTGTTACGCGCCTTATTTTTACTGTAAACATCAGACAATAATTCTTCTTCACCATGCATGGCTTTATCAATAAAGCTAATTCCTGTTATCCAGTTACCTTTATGCACTTCTCCATGTCCTTGAATATCATTCTGACGACCTGAGAAGTTCCACATGAAATAGCGGAAATACATATAATTTACCTGATAGCGGAAAAAGAATTTTAAGTTTTCACCAAAAGTTGGAACCTGAAGTTGTTTTGGGCCACCTCGCTCATCCTCCACCGTTACTCGCTTTCCTTTAAAATTGGTCCACATTTTATATTTCTCAATATGATGCGGCTCACGGCTATACATGCGAGGAAACAAAGTTGTTGTTTTGCTGTCAAATACATATTCAGGTTTGTGATCAACCGTTTTGTATTCTCCGTCTTTTTTAATGCGGATGGCTTTGCCCTCCTTACCTTGCATGGCTTCCCTATCCAAAGGAGAATTATAATTCTGTCCAACAAACAGAGGACGATCACCATATTGCTCACGATTCAAATATGACTGTAAAGCAAATACATCCTCAGGTGAGTTCTGGTCCATAGGAGGATTCGCATGTGAACGAATCACAATCATGGCAAACGAGGAGTAACCAATCATTATCACTGTGATACTAAGAATGATTGTATTAGCAATTGCCATTTGCTTTTTATAAGTAATCCATATACCCGCAACCAAAGCAACAACAAGTAGAACTGCATAGAATAAGGCTCCGGTATTAAATGGCAAACCAAATCCATTCACAAACATTAACTCAAACCAACTGGCCACTGTAATTACTCCAGGAATAATTCCATAAAGAATACCACCCAGTATGACCGCTGAAATAGCTAAAGCCTTAAGTGTGTTGTTTCGGTTAATCTCATACATTTTAAAGTAATACACCATCACAATTGCCGGAATAGCCAACAAGTTCAAAAGGTGAACTCCAATGGACAAGCCCATTAGGTAGGCTATCAGAATCAACCATCGGTTAGCAAAGGGTTTACCGGCCACATTTTCCCATTTAAGGATAGCCCAAAATACAACTGCTGTAAATAGGGATGACATGGCATAAACTTCGCCTTCAACTGCCGAAAACCAGAATGTATCAGAGAAAGTATAAGCTAAAGCACCAACCAAACCACTACCTGTTACGGCCAATGTTTTCCAGATTGGAGGCTCTTCTTCAGTAATAAATATTCTTTTGGCTAAGTGAGTTATCGTCCAGAAAAGAAATAGAATGGTAAACGCACTTGCTAAAGCCGACATAATATTAATCATAGCAGCCACTGAACCCGCATCAGGAGCAAAGAGACTAAAAAATCGACCCATAATCATAAAAAATGGTGCCCCAGGAGGGTGTCCAACCAATAGCTTATAGGATGTGGAAATAAACTCACCGCAGTCCCAAAAACTAGCTGTTGGTTCGATGGTCATGACATAAACCGTGGCGGAGATAAAAAAGGTTAACCAGCCTAGTGATAAATTTAATCGGGTATATAGCCTCATAATTACTTAATTTCAATCAGATAGAAGTCTTTTATAAAAGATTCTTTTTCAGGATTCTTCACTTAAGTGGCAAAAATACAATTTTTATTAAAACGACTGTTTATTTAGGCAAGCATTCCGACATAAATGCTAATTATTAATTCGTAATCATCGAGGATGTTGGCTTAGAAGTTGCTGTTCAAAGACGAAACATACGGACTTAGAGCTTCGAGCTACGGACTGATATGGATTAAAGATGATGGATTAGAGATTAGGGAGGCTGTTCAAAGACGAAACGTTCGGACTTAGAACTTCGGGCTACGGACTGATACGGAATAAAGATGATGGATTAGAGATTAGGGAGGCTGTTCAAAGACGACACTTATGGACTATGCGCTTTGGACTTCGGACTAATACCTGAATGCACTGATCATTTTGAAGCAATGGCCTTTAGTAGTTTATTATTCATATCCTCAAGAAACTCATTTCGCAATCGCAGCTTAGTCAGTTCCGCGGCGCTTTGCTCGTCAATTTGCACGCTTACCTGCTCATCCGTCTCCTTATCCAAACTTTCCATACTCTGCCCCAGTTTAAGATCAAGTTCATCAGCTATCAATCTAATGAAATTAAATTTCAAGCAAAGGCTAACTTCGATAAGCTTATTTAAGCTAATGCTTTTACGAATAAAAATGCCATTAACGGTTGCAAAGGGTACCTTAAGCATATGTGCCAAATCCATTTGATTAATATGCTGCATGTCCATTTCTTCCCTTATGGCCACTACGATTTTTTTAAGTGTAAGCATATGATTGATTGTTTAGCTCTACTAAAAATAAGTATAAGAAGACACGATGTCAATGTTTTCTAATTGATTTTAGCATACGAATGCCTCTTATCGCATTAAGGCTAACTCTTTTTACAATGCCACTACGCTATCTTACAACACTTCTGACTCACTATGAATCACATATGACCTATTTTATATTACTTTCCTTACTTATTGCATTTCATATCTGCTGTTTTAAATTATATGTGCGCCCTTTTACATTACACACCTTACATTTAGCAGCACAGCCGATGTATTTTGTATTACAGAACAACAATACAGGGAGTATTCAATAAACTGTGTCAACAATAATTTTGATGATAATTATGTGCTGCCGGAATTTTGACAACTTTTAGAGGAACGATAAAAGTTAACTCTCTTCGCAGCATCCTAACATCCCTGCATCCAAACATCGAAGCCCCTACCTATCCATCAATTTTAAATCGCGATAAACCTGATTAAATTGGGATTGCATTTCTCCATCGTTAATCAATGCCAGTAAATCCCGGAATTGTTCCCCTTTTCGCATCTCTTCAGAAAAAGATTGAGCCGATGCATTTTTAAGTCGGGTCGGAAGCGCATTAAACCATAAGAGATTATTCAAATGGCGATCTAGCAAAAACCGTGTTCGTTCCTTCGCCTCATCCATCATACCCAATCGATACATTAACTGCAGAAATGGTAAATTACCATTGGCCTCAGGAGCCACTTCAATGGGCAATTCCTTTAAGCCTTTTTGAATAACCTGCACTGCTTCATCCCGCCTGTTTTGATCTAACAAACCAACAAGCAACAAATTATTCATCTGACGGTATTTCATGATATCAAAATTACGTCGGCAATAATGATCGTAATAGGCCATTGCTCCATCACCCAAATCAACTTTCGTCATAAAGGAGTTTTGCAACACCTCGGTATCTGCATAAATTGGCTCATTTTTATCCATTGATTTTGGCATCAACTGATAAACCATGCCTTCGTAGCGCAAATGATTCTTTAGCCCAAGGAATATTTCGGGATCTGCACCAATGGTAAAATAGATTGGACGCTTCCAATTATTACTTGCCAATAAATCAAGCAGCGCAATGTCGTTTTTGTACAACACCCGCTTAGGACAAGTCCACTTCAGGGTATCTTGATCATCGTAGGGCAAAGCAAAATTTGCAATTGGGCTATAATCGATGCTCGTCCCGTTTTCCAGCTTTAACTTTGATTGCTCCTTATCACTTCCAAGGAATTTAACTACACTCATCAATGGTGCATATTCTTCACTCTGCTTCATCACCAGAGCATGATCTAAATCTCCTGTTTTATAACGATCCACATCAATACTAAAAGGGATATAGCCTGCATCATTAACCGACTCAGCCAACTGACGAACACACCATTCGGCACCCATCAAACCAAAGTTAATCACACGAATATCTGTTCTGAAACCTTCAACTTCCTGAACATACCAAAGCGGATAGGTATCATTATCGCCATAGGTAAATAATATGGCATTGGGCTCACATGAATTTAAATAACTACGCGCCATATTTAAAGCCAGCTCACGATCCGATCGGTTGTGATCGTCATAATTTTGACCCAGCATTAAAATTGGTACTGCTACAAACACTGCCAATAAAGCCAATGCACCTGCAAACTTACTTTTAGAATATTCTCTAATCCAATGCCCCAAAGCAAATGCTCCAAATGCAATAAAAATGGCAAAAGCATAGAAGGAACCGGCAAAGGCATAGTCGCGTTCGCGAGGCTCAAATGGAGTTTGATTTAAATACAAAATAATAACCGGACCTGTCATCAAGAACAGTAATCCTGTTACAGCTAAATACTTTTTGCCATTCTTCCCTGCCTTAAGCAATAATACTATTCCCAATGCGCCAACTAATAATGGCAAGAGGTAATAGCGATTATGCGACGGATTATTGTGAGCAAAACTATGTTGTATTCCATCCACATCTCCGGTATCCAGTGCCGATATTCCTGTAATCCAATTTCCTTTAACTAAATCTCCATGCCCTTGCTCATCGTTCTGACGACCTGAAAAATTCCACATAAAATAGCGGACATACATGTGATTGATCTGGTAATTGAAAAAGAAGCGAAGGTTAGTCATAAACGAAGGCCTCTCTTTGCTCTCTGTATCTGCTCCCGCCCATTGCTGATAACCATACATATGTGTTGGGCTACTGCTGTGCATTCGTGGGAAAAGACCTGTGCCTTCCGACTTATAATCATACTTGTCGGCCTTTTCATAACTATCATAGTCTTCGCCATTATAGCGATACGAGGTTTTATACTTCAGCTCACCAGCTTCAGCATTATAGTATTGTCCGTATAAGAGTGGGCTTTGTGCATATTGTTCTCTATTCAGAAAGCTGTCCAGAGTAAATACATTGGATGGATCATTCAGGTTAATGGGCGTATTGGCATCTGCTCTAATAATCATCATGGCGTATGATGAATATCCGATCATAAATACCAAAGAAACTACGGCGAATAGATGCTGCCAGTTATTTTGCTTACGTGTTCGAAAAACGGCAAAAAACAATAGGCCAAATACCAGAACTGTGAAGATCAGAAGCCCGGAATTTTTAAACCAGCCTAAACCATTAACTGTTATCAATTCAATTTTGCCGGCCAACCATAAGCCATTCTGAATAACGCCAAAAAGCAAAACCCCAAGTATAACTCCTCCAATTAATACAGCCTTCCCTAAAATTATCCATGAGAAGGATTGACGTTTTAATAAGAGCAACAGAATCAAAACAGGTATAATTAAAAGATTAAGCAAATGAACCCCAACTGATAGTCCGGTTAGGTAAGCAATTAAGATTAACCATTTGGTTCCCGAACCTGTCTTTTCGTGAGCTTCCTCCCATTTTAAAAACAGCCAAAAACAAAGTGCCGTAAAAAACATGGACATCGCATACACTTCAGCTTCAACAGCAGAGAACCAGAATGTATCGGAAACTGCAAAAGTCAAAGCCCCAATGGCCGATGGCACAATAATAAATAAATAGGATTGCACATTTTCGAGGTAACGACTAAATATACGACGTAACATATGCTCGGCCGAAAAGTACATTAACATTACGCTTGCCGAAGACGAAAACACAGAAACCAGATTGGCCGTATAGGCAATCTGCGAAGCATCGCTTGCGAATAAATTGAAAAATCGACCTACCAATAAATAGAACGGAGCCCCCGGTGGATGGCCCACTTCCATTTTTGCCATACAGGCAATAAACTCGCCACAATCCCACAAGCTTACTGTAGGAGCCATAGTTATCCAGTATAAAATAGTCGTCAGTACAAACAGAAGCCAACCCACAATCAGGTTTAATCGTTTAAGCTTATCCATAGAGTTAAAGTAAAAATCTTCTTAAAGATAGTTTTATCCACTTCATAGTTCCAAATCATGTGGACAGAAGTCAAGGATCTTACTTTAAAATATAAATTTCTCTTAACCACCAATTTCACTAATTAACACTAATAATGTAAGATAAGCCCAGAGGGCTATAACATGATAAAGTCGCACTTGCAGACAAGGAAATCGACTTTAGACATAAATTGATAGACCACCCCGCCTCAAATTGAGGAGGGGAAGTTGTTGTGCTTTCTCCACCTTTTCAAGGAGGAGCATCACGAAGAAGGAGTGAGGAGGTGGTTGAAATTGTTAAAGGCGATTTCCCTACACTTGCAGACCGGAATTTATCATTTAACAGTCTTGCGATTTGTTATTAAAGTTAAGAACTACTTGACATTTCTTCGTTGAGATACCTTAAGCAAGTAGCACACTTCAACCACAAATTACAAAGATTTCCTAAGACATAAATTGCTCCAAATTCATGTACAAAATAGAAGAAGCATACTTAGTGAAGCAAAAAAATGAAAAAATAATTCATTCTGTCATAGCCAGTAAGGCGCACAGCCCTATTTTTTTTGGGCTCAACTATTGCAGAGAAAAATAAATGAGCTATATTTGCATCGCTTTTGACAAAAAGCTATAGAGTTTGTCCCATGGTGTAATGGTAACACACCTGGTTTTGGTCCAGGCATTTAAGGTTCGAGTCCTTATGGGACAACTAAAAAACCCGATAAATCACAGATTTATCGGGTTTTGTCTTTTTATAAAATGCCCAGTCCTAAAAGCGCTTATTCCGGATCCAATAGGAGAAAAAGCGATAGGCAATGGGAATGTGAAACCAAAGTGTGGATGCCAATCCAAAATATCGGCGCATAATATCAAAG
Organism: uncultured Carboxylicivirga sp.; assembly: GCA_947503525.1. Classification (GTDB taxonomy): domain Bacteria; phylum Bacteroidota; class Bacteroidia; order Bacteroidales; family Marinilabiliaceae; genus Carboxylicivirga. The sequence goes on from CANNEA010000007.1 coordinate 245,711, forward strand.
CGTTCCTTTAGGCCCGGTACTATATTTTGTTTGGTTAAGCCTCCATCCAGAAAGCGAGATAAAGTTAATTGGGTATTCACGACTGATTTAGCTTCTTTCAAGGCAGCTAAGCACCATTCAAAATCGGCTGAAAATTGATACTTGGTATTATAAGCTTCGGCAATTCTTGTGGAGATTAAAATGGATTGGTGACTCACCAACATTCCGTTTCTAAAATCCTTCCAACTTAAAGAAGTCGGTGGTTGCAAACGACGATCTCCAATAACATTGCCACTTGCATCAATCATTACAGTATCGCCATAATAGATATCAGCTGCAGGATTGCTTTTAAAAAGCTTGGTTAAGGTCGTGGGCTCGTATATTTCATCACCCGAATTGATAAACCATAAATAATCACCGGTAGCCAAATCAATCCCTTTGTTCATGGCATCATATAAACCCTCATCGGGCTCACTTATCCATTTGGATATAGATTTGCTATTCGATTTAATTACATCCAATGTTCCGTCACCGGATCCGCCATCCACAATAAGGTATTCAATATTAGAATAAGTTTGCGAAGCAATGCTATCAATGGTTTTCTGCAGAGTATCTACCGCATTATACACAATTGTTATAATCGATACTTTAGGCTGCATAACTATTTCAATAATGATTGGTAAACCTCAGCATATTGCTCGGCCACTACTTGTTCTGAATACGAAGAAAGCACCTTTTCTCTGGCCGCCTTTGAGTAGGCCTCCCGATCGTCAACAAACAGGGATTCGTATAAGCCATTGGCCAGACTTAAAGCATTTTTTACTTCAGCCAAATAACCCATCTCTTTATGTGTAACCATTTCAGGCACTCCTCCTATACTAAAACCAACCACCGGCGTACCACACGCCAGCGCTTCCATAACTGTATTTGGTAAATTATCCTGCAATGATGGCAAAGCAAACACATCTGCAGCATTATACAAGTCAAGCAGTACTTTTGGATCTTTTACAAAGTTGAATGAATGGGTTTTAAAAGGTAATTGCTTTTCTACCTCATCATTCATCTTACCAAAAACCAATAACTCCACTTCGTCATTATCCAAAGAGAAATTATCATTTAGAATGGATAAAGCTTCCAAAAAATAGCGCATGCCTTTACGTGGATCGGCCACATTGGCTGCTCCAAATAGAATCATTTTTTTATCACTTCCAATTCCCAATCTCAGACGTGCCTCCTTCTTGTTAGAAGGCTTATAAAAGTTTGTATCAATTGGGTTCGGAATCGCGTATGCCGGCTTATTACGTAAAAGTTTGCTCTCAACAGCTAAACCACGAAGCCATCTACTACAGGCCACTACTGAAAGTGATGCCTGATTATATATTTTTCTTTTTTTAGCAAATAACTGTGCCGATAAATCCTTCTTAGCAGGTTTTTTAAGAAAGGGACAAAAGGAACAAAACTCCAAAAATTGCTGACAACTTCCTGAGTAGTGACAACCACCAGTGAAGGCCCACATATCATGCTGCGTCCATACTATAGGCTTGCCTAAGGCAAACAATTTACCTAAGGTATCGAGCGATAAAAAACCTTGATTAACCCAATGCAGGTGTATGATATCTGCCTCTTGCACCAAGGGATGATTGGATATGTCAAGCCCCGTATTGGCTGGTGAAAAAGCAAATCGAATAGACGCATTTTTTTCGTAAGGCAGGAAGTACAATCGCTCAAACACAAAGCGCCCAAAGGCTTTCTGACGATTTATAAAACCACTGCTGACTCCATATACGCCATCACCTTCGCGCACCAGATCCTGAACCAACAGTTTAGATTCCACACCATGACGGCGAAGTGCCCGATTCAGTCGGTTCGCAGCCACAGCTGCACCGCCACCAACATCGGTTTTATTTATTTGAAGTATTTTCACTAATCAGCCAGTTACTTGGATGTGCTAAAATAGCAATATTTTTATTCTGGCAGCTTATTTGGGTAATCAATCGTATAATGCAGTCCTCTGCTTTCTTTTCGTTTTCGAGCCATCTTAATGATAAGATAACCCACATTAATCTTATTTCGCAGATGACATATTTTTTCCGATACTTTTGAATTTTGAAACAGGCTTTCTGTTTCACGATAGATCACTTCCAGGCGATCGTAGGCACGGTTTAATCGTATATTGGAACGTACGATGCCCACATATTTACTCATAATCTGCTGAACCTCTTTGTTGGATTGCGTTATGAGTATCATTTCCTCAGGATGCGAAGTCCCCTCATCATTCCAATCCGGTATCTTCCGGTTGATTTCAATATCCTCGATTGACTTAAGAGCATCCTTCGCCGCCGCATTTGCAAAAACCAATGCCTCAATTAAAGAATTGCTGGCCAATCGATTTGCACCATGTAATCCGGTTGATGAACATTCGCCTGTAGCATATAAATTATTAATAGAACTCTGACCATTAAGGTCAACCTTAATACCACCACACAAATAATGCGCAGCAGGTACTACCGGAATCATATCCTTTGTGATATCTATGCCTAAGGACTTACATTTCTTATAAATATTTGGGAAATGTTCTTTTGTTTCTTCTGCCGGCTTATGACTAACATCGAGATATACAAATTCTTCGCCACGTAGCTTTAATTCATTATCAATGGCCCGCGCCACAATATCACGTGGGGCCAAACAACCGCGTTCATCGTAGTCCTCCATAAATTCCGAACCATCTATTCGACGAAGAATCCCACCATATCCTCTCATGGCTTCCGTAATCAGGAAAGAAGGTCGTTCAGAAAGATTATATAATGAAGTGGGGTGAAATTGTACAAACTCCATGTTCTCAATGATGCCTTTCGCCCTAAACACCATTGCAATTCCATCTCCGGTAGCAATAAGTGGATTTGTTGTGGTTTGATAAACACTTCCAATCCCACCGGTTGCCATCATTGTGGTCTTAGCCAATATGGTTTCTACCGAGCCTTCTTTTTTATTGAGCACATATGCCCCATAACAAATAATGTCTTTCATCCAGGGCTCGGTCACCTTGCCCAAATGGTGTTGCGTTATAATATCTACAGCAAAATGGTCTTCAAGAATATCAATGGATTTGTGAGAACGCAACTCTTGAATAAGTGCACGCTGTATCTCAGCACCGGTATTATCTTTATGATGTAAGATACGGTGTTCAGAATGCCCGCCTTCACGATGGAGATCAAAATCACCTTCAGCATTTTTATCAAAACTAGTTCCCCAGCTTAACAATTGTTTAATTTGCTCAGGAGCGTCTGTAATCACTTTTTTAACAGCTTCCAGATCACACTCACCATCACCAGCTATTAGAGTATCTTCAATGTGCTTCTCAAATGAATCAGGCTGATACATAACTGAAGCAATACCTCCCTGGGCATAGGCTGTATTGGTTTCCTTTAATTCAGTTTTACTTATTACGGCTACCGTTCCGTAATCAGCCACTTTTAAGGCATAACTTAGTCCTGCAATACCTGAGCCAATTACCAAAAAATCGTATTCCCTAGTCATTTTCTACCTTTAATGAGAATAACAAAGGTAGAAAAAAGATACTCCCAAGGAAGCTATGAAAAGTAAACAATGTAATTACTTCACTTCAAATGATGTTCTACTGCGCTGAATACAGCCATTTTCATCAATACCCTCAACAATAATCTCGTACTCTCCCTTATCATCACAGGTATAAAAACTAAAACTTGCTTTATTATCCTCACTCATCTCCAAGCTGCCAAAATAAAGCACATTCCTATAGTCAGCCAGTCTTGATTTTTTTCTTTCCAGACTTGAATAATCAGACGAAACAAAAGTATATCCTGGTCGATAACATTCCCTTGCCTGACGGAAGATTCGAGTATCAAAATCCAGGCTTCCTGTGTTACCTTTGTTAGTATAGAAACATACCAAACGCCCTAATTCTTCATTTTGCATATAATAGTTAACATTCACCACTTCTATTCGGTCCAGTTCCGAAGGAAGCATTTGCAAAATACTTTCCACATTATTTACTGGCACACCATCAACAAAAGTAAGTGTTTCACCATCTCTAGGGTACAAAGGCTTAGATTCAAATACTTTTATTGAATATTCACCTTTTCGCTTTCGTAACACTGTATATGGCACTATCTCCTTAATTACCTCTTCCATTGTAGGCAACTCAATAAATTGATCAATGGTGGTTATAATTTCTGCCTCCCCGTAAAATGGAGCAACAAGATCTATGGAATCTTTAAGTTGTCCATCAGGTCTGTGAGCCGAATAAATGGTGTTAATCTGCATATTAACAATCGCTTTATTAAGCAGCTTAACCTCATCATCGGTAAAGCTTAGTTCCGGCAAGGACATCTTAGAATAATACTGAGAAAAACCAGGATCTAAGTTAATCTTATAATTTAGCTTGGTCGTATCCTTATCATATGGCTGAATAACCATTTCCTGTTTGCCATAGCGGTTAACCACAAAACGAAAATGTCCTAAAGAGTCACTTGTTGAAAACTGAAAAATTGGATCCTGACTCACAAAGCTGATCACCAATTTCTCATCCTTAATGGGTAAACCACTATCTCGGTTTAATATTTGCCCTTCGATCAGTTCACCTTTATACTCGGGCAAAAGCTTACCTTCATATGGTCCATTCACAATCAGGTTTGTACCATTATGATATGTTGAGATACTTCTCTCGGGTTTAACAAGCCCTTTCTTTACCACAGAAACAGTAATATCCTCCAAATCTATAGACTCCTGGGCTAAGCTCACATTCACCTCTTCTCTATTACCGTATTTTTGGCCATCTGTTTTTATTGAAAGAGATGGCTTTTTTGTCGGTCTTATACTCTTTGCATTATTTGAATTCGTTGTATCAGAAATAGAAACACTTTGAGCAACTTGTTTTGGGTAAGCATTTTTTGAGAATGGATTAACCACAGTTAAAGTTTTACTACTGAAATCCGGCTTGTTAATATTCCGCATCCATCGTGTATAAGCCCTAAAAATATAATGTCCGGTTGAAATAGTATCTGGAATAGTTATAAACGAAGTTATACTCCCATCATTAAGTTTCAGTTTATTTTGAGCAACTGGAATATTATTCCCATTCAGCAATTCTACATAAACGACCTTACTTAAATCGGAAGTCACATTGGAATCAATCAGATGATTATTTATATGAAACCATAACTCCTCACCACCTACGTAGCTATCTCTGTCCGTACGAATGACAATGTTTTCCTGGGCTTTACCAATCTTACAGATTAAAAGTAAAATAAGTATTATAACTATTCTTTGATTCATTGTATTTCAATTAAATATATTCAACTATTCCTCCCAAAAATCAGGCATTATATTGGTTCCACTTAAGGTGCAGTCCGCACAACTTGGCATCGTTAACATCAAGCCCGCAATACTCCCGTCAATATTATAAAGTGGACGATGTAAACGATATTTGCCAAAAATTACATTATTACGATAAATCTCATAATCATTTTGATATATTATTCCATCTATTAATACCGTATCTAATAAACAGCCTTCATAGTAATTATCAGTATTCAACTCCAAGCTATAAATAGCATCTCTATCCACAAAAATACGCTTACTTACTACTGAACCAACCTGAAAGTATCCTAAAACAGGCTCCTTCTCGTCATCTACTCTCACCACATTACTGCTAATCGCAAAAGGTTGCTTGCCAAATGCACCACCAACATCTTCTGTAGCTTCAGTTAACTTATTCCAAAACTCGTATTCATTCTTTGATATACTTAATTGCTTGACCAACAACGCATATTTAATACTAAAACGATCTGACCATCCACTTGGCACAAAATTAATAATCTGTCCATCATACTGCCTTTGACCTTGATCATCAAAAGAATAAACCTTTGTATTATTAGAAATCTCATGACGCCAACATTCAATTTTTGTTGACTTATTATAAATCAAACTATCATTATCATCATATATTCCTAATTCCGGGTATGGAATTCTAATCTTCCAATCTTCCTCAAATATCCACCGGAGATATGAAGTGGCCTCAGATCTTCCATTTGCTATAAACTCTATACCCTTCTCAAGATATTGACCATTGGTATCCCATTGTTCTGCTTTTTGAAAATACAGACTGTCAAACTGTGACTTTGGAAGCACCTCGCATGGCTCAGATAAATACTCAACACCATCGAAGGTTTGTATTTTAAGTGTATAAACATGTCCTACTTTCACTATAAAAACACTGCTATCCGTTTGATAATGCCCCGCTTTTACTTCCTTGAGTTGATGTTCGCTACCTGAACTTTCAAGAATGGATACGAAAGCACCACTTTCTTTTACAGAAACAGAGTCGATACTTGTTGTTGATCGACTTAAATAAACAGAGTGGGATTTATTTTCGGTTGTGATTAAAGCATCAACTACCAATAGATTATCATAACCATCTATATCAACCACATAAGGATCTAAACAAGATATTGAACAACAGAAAAATAAAAATGCTGTACATACATTTCGAAACATATTTTTTTCATTAGAACTTGAGATTAAGGTTAATAACTACTTATGTTGGCAATATCTAAATTAAAAAATCACATAAAGGTATTTTTCGTTTCCGGCTAAACAATCAATCTTCCCAGAAATCAGGAGGATCAATAACTCCTTTTAAGGTGCAATCTGCGCACATATTAATACTTAGCAACAAGCCTATTACATCCATACTTGCATCAGCGTAAACAGGCTCATGAAAATTAAGAGAACCATTTAACACCTGTTCTTCATAAATTTGATACGGTGAAAAATATGATATCCCATCCACCAAAAAAGAATCTAATCGGCATCCTTCTGTAGGACTAACCATTGGCAAATCAAGATCCGTAACATCCGCTTTATTAATATAGATTCTTTCAGAAACTACTGACCCCACCTGAAAATATCCAAGCACTGGTTCTGTTTCATCAGCCACATTTCTTACATTTCCCTTAATTGAATAGGGCTGACTGGCAAATACACCTCCAACATTTTCAGTTGATTCCTTTAGCTGACTCCAAAACTCATATTCAGCTCTGGAAATAGTCAATTGCTTAACTAAGATACTATAACGAATGCTCATTTTATTAGATAAACCTGTTGGTACAAATTGTACCTCTTTGTTTAAAATTTTCGGATTAATCTGGTTTTGAAAAGAATGAACATTAGCATTTATTGACCATTCTTTACTCCAACAAAATTGGTTCATAGGGGTAATCGATTGCAATTCTTTATTTTCGTCATAAATCCATCTCTCCGGATATGGGACGTTAAATTTCCAGTCTTCCTCGTATATCCATCGAACGTAGGAATCCATTACACCACTGCCATCAACATAGATACTTAAGCCTTCATTCTGATACTCTTCATTAATATCCCATTTGACATTTTTTTTATAATGAATCCGATCTAGTCTTGAATGTGGTAGAAGCTCACAGGGATTTGAAGTATACTGTTTACCATCACTAGTTTGAATAGATAAAGCATATGTTTTTCCTAATATAGCTTGAAAACTATTCTTATCTGTTTTATAAATACCTGGGTTTACTTCCGATAGAAGATGCTCTATACCAGAATCTTCAATTATTTTCACAGTTGCATTAGGCTCATAAGCTGACGGCATCGAGATATCAGATGTTGAGCGTCTTAAAATAATCTGGTGCTCCTTATCCTCATCAGTGATTAGTCCGTCTACCACTAAAAGATTATCGTAACCATCAATATTAACTGAATAAGGATCAAGGCACGAACCTAAAGCTACAATTAAAACAAGGCTGATTTTTTTTAGAAAAGGCATTTTAAAGAAATTAGGTTAAAGTCAAAATCCACATGAAGTGCATTGAATGTTCAAATCTGATAAAAAAATCGGGAAAAGCATAATTATATATACAATTTGTATAGTTTTTAAAACCAAACCATTATTTATTGATAGCTTTTTCTAATTTTGTTAATTGAACCTAATTTATTAGCCCTATACAAACTATGATTAAAGTACTATCTACCTTTATCTGCTATCTGCTATCAATACTGCTTTCTCATAGTCAGGTTGAACATGCTGAAATCCTTTCTAAAACAGATTCCATTAAGGCCTATTACAATTCTGAAACTTACGAAGTAATAAATTACATTAATGGAAAAGAATATAAACATTATCATCTACATAACCAATCAAACCCATACTTTCAAGAGGCTCAAGGCAGTGGTAATGTATATTACAATGGTAATTCCTTTAAAAATCTTAATCTAATATATGACATTAATCTTGATGAATTAATTGCTATTCCAAGTGAGTTTGCCTTTCAAAACACGCACATCGCATTAAATAAAACATGCATTGATTCTTTCGACTTAAAAATTAATCATCAGACTTACAAACTTATTCATTTAAGAAACATCAATTCGCAATTTAAGAGTTTATCGAATGGGTATTATGAAATAGCTCATAAAGGCAAACACAAACTTCTTATACAATACACCTGTTCTATCATAAAACCAGAAGGACACACTGTTTATGAACCAATCGAAAACAAGTACATCTTGGTCAACGGCGAATACTATAATATCAACTACAAAAGAAAACTATTAACCTTATTTCCAGAGGATAAAAAAAGAATTAAGAAGCAATATCGAAGATTACAAATCACATACAAGAATATGACAACTCCCCAGTTGGTTGAGCTTGTAAAATTTACAGAAACACTTTAAGCAGCGACCAATGAAACGAATTGTCTTCTTCATCACATTATGCATCACTTTGCAAGTAGTTAATGCGCAAACAGATTACACCGCTAAAGACTCTATTTCCTTTGACGATGCCATAGAATTTCTTGAGAAAAAATCAGCTTATCGTTTTTTCTACTCTCCACAATGGACAAAGGATTTGTATCTATTTAGTTTCCCTTATAAAATATCTCCGGAAAGCGCAATACGTTGGATAGCTAATGAAGCTAAACTTAACTATTCAATTATTGAAGACACTAAAGTCATTTTTCTAAAAGATTATAAGCTAAAAACCAATTACGCAAGAAATTATATAAAGTATATTAAAACTCAGGAATCGATCGCTCAGGATACAATAATTTATGAAGCACCTAAAAAAGAGATTGACGAAGCTCGTGAGATTAATAAAGAGTATCAACTATTTACCATCGGTAGTGCCTCAAAAGATCGACACCTGAATACGGCAACAATTAGTGGTAAAATAACGGATATTGAATCAGGTGAACCTTTGGTTGGTACGGTGGTTTACATCGACGATTTAAAAAACGGAACAGTCACTAACCTATATGGTTTCTACTCATTTACAGTACCAAAAGGGCGTTATAAGGTAGAATACAGGTCGGTTGGAATGAAAACCACCTTTCGTAATATGGTCGTTCACTCAGACGGGAAATTAAATGTGGAGATGATTAGTAAACCCACCTCTCTTAAAGAAGTGACCATTACTGCCAAAAGTGAAGACCCCGTTCGAAACCTGCGGATGGGGATGGAAAAAATATCGATGAAAACGCTGAAGCAATTACCGCTTGGTATGGGCGAACCCGATATTATAAAGAGTACATTACTTTTACCTGGTGTGCAAAGTGTAGGTGAAGCATCAAGTGGTTTTAATGTTCGTGGAGGAAGCACGGATCAAAATCTCATACTTCTTAACGATGCTTCAATTGTAAACACCTCGCATTTCTTTGGTTTCTTTTCTGGATTTAACTCCGATATCATTAAGGACATTACCCTATACAAAAGTGGCATCCCTGCGAAATACGGAGGTCGTGTATCATCGGTTATGGATTTAACCCTGAAAGAAGGTAACCGAAAAAATGTAAAAGTTAATGGTGGCATTAGTCCTGTTTCTGGCCGTTTGGTGGTAGAAGCACCAATTGTTAAAGATAAAAGTTCATTCATTATCGGAGCTCGAACCACCTATTCAGATTGGGTGTTAAAACTACTCGATGATGCTAAACTGAAGAATAGTAAGGCTAACTTTCATGATTTACAAGGTAACTTCTCTTACGATCTGGATGAAAAAAACAGTTTTTACATATCCGGCTACTACAGCTACGACAACTTTGATTATTATACTGAAGATGCCTTTGAATATTCTACCCTGGCTTCAACATTGAAGTGGAAACACATATTTAGTCCCAAACTTTTCTCAACCACGTCGGCTGTGTTAAGTAAATATGACTACCTGATTGAGTCGCGAACCGACTCATCACAACTCAATTCGGTTGAATATGGCTTAGATCAATATAGTTTTAAATCAGATTTCTCCTATCGATCCAGCTTAAATCACAAGGTAGATTTTGGGATCAATGCCATTTGGTATGATTTATCTCCAGGCATCAGAAAACCATTGACAGAAGAATCATTGATTGCTCCAAAAACTCTGGAAAGTGAACAAGCCTTGGAAACTGCACTCTATATTAGTGATGAGTTTGATATTACGCAGAATATCTCTCTATCAGCCGGATTACGCTATTCCTTTTATTCCAATTTTGGACCTAAAACACAATTCAATTATCGTGAAGGTGTTCCACGAAACACGGACTCAATGACCGATACTACTTACCATGCTTCTGGAAAATCGGTTTCTTTTTATTCAGGTCCTGAATTTCGTTTATCTTCAAACATAAGGTTATCAAGCACCAGTTCAATGAAGATTGGCTACAACAGAATGTATCAGTACATTCAAATGATTTCGAATACTGCAGCTATGTCTCCAACTGATATTTGGAAATTAAGTGATAAATACCTTAAGCCACAAAGAGGCGACCAATACTCCATTGGTTTTTACAAGAAGCTAAGACAAAACAGCATTGAAGCTTCCGTAGAAACGTATTATAAACAATTGGATAATATTATTGATTACAAAGGCGGTGCCCAACTGGTGATGAATGAGCACCTGGAGACTGATGTGCTTAATGGGGTTGGCAAAGCCTATGGAGTGGAATTGATGGTTCAGAAAAAGAGAGGTCGTTTTACAGGCTGGGTTAATTATACCTATTCGCGTATTCTTCATAAAATTGACAGTGATTTTGAAGAAGAGCGCGTTAATAATGGAGAGTACTTTCCGGCGAATTACGACAAACCTCACGACTTTAAGTTTGTTACCAATTATAAATTCAATCGCCGATTAAACTTTTCAACTAACTTCTTTTACAGTACAGGCCGACCATTTACTGCACCGGTATCTTATTACGATTTGGGAGGTGCTAAGCGCATTTATTACTCCGATCGAAATTCAATGCGTATGCCGGATTATATTCGAATGGACATTGCGGCAACTTTAAATGGTAATCTTAAATCCAAAAAACTAAACCACAGTTCATGGACTTTTGCCATTTATAATGTATTCGGTCGTCGTAATGCTTATAATATTTTCTTTAGGTCAGAAGGCGATGAAGTTAAGGGGTATAAGATGTCCATCTTTGGGCAGCCTATTTTTACGGTTACCTATAATTTTAAAATATTTGGTACTGCGAAAGATGATTTCTAATCTTTTAGTGAGCATATCAATTCGAAATACTTAAAATGAACTTTACGGCTTGAAATTTGTAAAACTTATCTAAGTCTATGTTCGTTCAATAATTGAGGGATGAAAAAACTTCATTATTAGTCGGAAATATTAACTTTGCCCCGATGGCTCTGATTAAGCCATTTTTACTTGGTCCCATTAACCAAATATTACCACACAATTAAGTTAGATTAAAGCATTGTATATGAAAACATTTATAAAAACACCAAAAGTGAAATGGACAGCTTCCATAGCTGTGGTATTTGTAATGCTATTTGGTTTGTACAGTTTTAATGATGATAAGCGCAACTTTGAGATCATTAAAAACCTTGATATTTATTACACTTTGTTTCGTGAATTAAACAGCTATTACGTAGATGAAACAAAACCTGAAAAGCTAATAACAACAAGTATCAATGAGATGTTGGAATCCCTTGATCCTTACACTACCTATATTCCGGAATCAGATATGGAGGATTTCAGGTTTATGACCACAGGTGAGTATGCCGGTATTGGATCTCTTATTTCAAAAAGAGACGAACATGTGGTAATAGCTGAACCCTACGAAGGCTTTCCGGCTGCCAAAGCTGGCCTTAAAGCTGGTGACAAAATATTAGAAATTAACGGCAAAAACATGGTTGGTAAAAGCACACCTGATGTAAGTGACTTACTTAAAGGTGCTGCTAATACTGAGCTGAAAATAAAAGTAGAACGTCCTGGTGAGAATAAGCCAATATCGTTTGAGGTGGTTCGACAAAAGATTCAGATTAATGCTGTTCCCTATTATGGAATGGTAAATGACGAAACAGGAATCATCATGCTAAATAACTTCACTCAGGATTGTGGTCGTGAAGTTGAAAAAGCTTTTCTTGACTTAAGAGACAAGCAAGGTGCTAAGAGTGTCATTCTTGATTTACGAGCTAATCCAGGTGGTTTATTAGACGAGGCGGTAAAGATTGTCAACTTATTTGTTCCTCAGGGAATGGAAGTTGTGAGTACCCGTGGAAAAGTAAAACAATGGGATAAGACCTATAAAGCAAATCGACAACCTATTGATACAGTAATGCCGTTAGCCGTTTTGGTGAGTCGTGGTTCTGCTTCTGCTTCAGAAATTGTTTCTGGTGCTTTACAGGATTTAGATCGAGCAGTAATAATTGGTCAACGCTCATTTGGTAAGGGCTTGGTTCAAACTACCCGAAACCTTTCTTACAATGCAAAGCTTAAGGTAACCACTGCCAAATATTATATTCCTTCAGGAAGATGTATTCAAGCTCTTGACTATTCGCATCGTAATGAAGATGGAAGTGTTGGTCTGATTCCCGACACTCTTATTTCAGAATATCAAACCAAAAATGGACGAACCGTTTTTGATGGTGGAGGTATTTCTCCGGATATCAAAGTCGAGGCTCAAAAATATTCGAATATTACTTTTGCGGTTGTCGCACAGCAAATGATTTTCGATTTTGCTACACAGTTTGCTGTTGACAATAAAAACATTGCACCTGCTGCCGAATTCGAAATTGATGAAGCTACATTTAATAAATTTGTGGAGTTTGTAAAAGCTAAAGAAGACTTTAAATACAAATCTTTATCACAAGACAAACTTAAAGAGTTGATCAAAACAGCAAAACGTGAAGACTATTATTCTGCTGCTGAAGACGAATTTAAACAGCTGGAAGAAATGCTTAAACTGGATGTTGAAAAGGATCTTAATTTGTTTAAGGATGAAATAAATGAACTAATGTCAATTGAAATTGCTAAACGTTACTACTATCAAAAAGGAGCAATTTTAACAGGGCTTAAGAAGGATCTGGAACTGGAAGAAGCTAAGAAATTGTTGGGAGATCAGGAACAATACAATGGTTTATTAAATGGCCAGCTACTTAGTCATGCCGGAGACAAACGTTCGATGAAAAAATAAATAGATAGTTCAAATAAAATAGATAAGCCGGATATTATAACTATCCGGCTTTTTATATCCGTATTTATCTGGCTTTTCGCTTTAACTCTAAACCTGAGCCCTCGAGGTGATAACCTACCACATTACCATCGTTGTCGTAATACTTATTAAGGCTAAGCGCATCTTTTGAGAAGAAGTTTAACACTTTAACTCCATTTTCAACCAAGGCTAAATTTTTAGGAGGATTAATCTTTTCATCGTCTAATCGACGATATATTTCTGCCAACTCCCGCCGTAGTATATTATTCGACATATATTGGGGCATCATCACATTAAGGCCATGTTCGTAGGCATTAATACTGGTATTCTTATTCAGTGAAACTGTTGCTATAGCTGCTAACATTTCAACTGGTTCATTTTCCACTGTTAATATCGTATCTTCCCGCTTTATAAGTGCTTTTGGTTTTGCATCCTTTTTACCCATTGGATCATTCGCAATTTTCAAAAGACTATCTTTTGATGGTGCTTTTTTAGTAATAATGGTCTTTTCAAATATCTTTGGTTTGGCCTCAGCAATTTCAATCTCATTATTCTCATCTAATTTTGACACCTCCGATATTAGTGTAGTTGAATCTTTAGCAATCTTATTAGGAAGTAACCAAATTATACTGGCTAGTAATAATACAGCAATCACGGCGGCAATCTGATTGAATCTATATTTAGAAAGATTAGTAAAAGTCAGAAAACGCTTAAGTGAAGCTTTATTTTTATATACAATATCTTCTCCTGCTTTCAAACTTGTCTTTGCAAATAATGCCGCAATTTTGAGCCTTTTCGTTTCTGAAGGTTCAAGCAAAGCCAATTCTTTTTGTTCATCTGCATTCAGCCCTATTTCCTTTTGCTTAATGAATAAATAATCCTTCGGTTCAAGTTCAAATTCCTCTGCAATGTGCTTTTTTAGTAATGTTTTATCAAAGTTACCAATCATTTTTGCACTTGGCAAAACCAGGTCAACATTGACATCTAAAGCTGATTTTAAATCAGGATTCTTATCCAGAAATACAAACAGCTCAGACCTGTCTTGGGGCGAAATTGTACCCTCAAGATAATCCAATACTAATGCTTCATAATTATTTCTGTCAATTGTCATTTTAACCCGTTTAAACCAAAACTTCTATCTTACCAATATATTCTTTCAAAAATTTACGCGCTCTGAAAATGTATACTTTAACCTGCGATTCACTTAGGTTAGTCATATCGCCAATTTCCTTATAGGAATAACCTTCGTAATCACGCATCATCACAACCATCTTTTGAATATCCGGAAGTAAATCTACCGCCTTATGCAACACCTCATTTAAATCGCTATAGCCATCATTTGCCGAATGCCTGTTAAAATCAACCTCATCCCATTGTGCCTTCTTCTTTTCGCGACGCGTTAAATCAATTAAAGTATGATAAGCCGTTGAAAACAAATAGCTTTTTACTTTCTCATAATTAACCTCACCATGCCTTTTCCACAATTTTTCATAGGTATCCTGAATAATATCTTTGGCCTTATCCTCATCTTTAATGTTTTTGAGAACAAAACGATAGACACCATCTGAATATAGATCTACGGCTTGGTTAAATTCTTTAATTGTCATACAATGGTCATATCAGACAGCAATGTGACGCGCTGCTAAAAGAAATTGTTACAGCACAATTGTAAAAAATAGCTATTTTATTTTGAAGCGATTAAAACCATAATAGGGTATCTCACTCACTAAAAAGGTATCCACTTCCGAAATATCCGGTCCTTTTTTGCAAGTATTCAGGAAATGATGAATATTTTCACTTTCTCCTTCTGCATCAATTTCAACCCTCCCATCAGATAAATTTTGCACATATCCCGAAATACAATATGCCCGGGCACCTTTTGCAACAAAATATCGAAAACCGACCCCCTGCACTCTACCTCCAACTATCACTCTAACACGTTTCATACACACCTCCTCAATTCCAGTAAAATTATGAAACGAATATGAAGAAGGAAAGAGTTTTACAATTTTATTTAGACAAATCGCTTAAAGGCATTTTGTATTTCGGACTTCTTTGTCTTTTTATTACTTTTAGGCGATCAAATTAAACATCTCACCTAAAAAAATATAAAATGATATCCAACAACAATACACTTACTATACTATATGGAAGCAGAACCGGTAACTCAAAAGCAGTGGCGCTTCTTGCACATGAATATGCGACTCATCTGGGAATAGAGTCGGAATTTGTTAGCATGGAAGAACTCGATTTTTCTTCTATTGAAACGATTAAAAACTTAATGGTGACAGTTAGTACACATGGCGAAGGTGAACCACCTGTTGCTGCCGAAAGTTTTCATTCTTTTATTTATACTAATGCGCTTAATCTAACATCATGTAAGTACGCAGTTTTAGGGCTAGGAGATAGCAGCTATCGTTATTTTTGTCAAACCGGTGAAGACATAGATAATCAACTTAAACAATTAGGTGGTCAACGCCAGTCAGAACTAGAAAAATGTGATATTGATTTTGAAGAAAAATCAAAAAATTGGGTTAAGAATACAGTCGACCTGTTTAAATCTAATCTTGAAACTAAAGAAGTTAAAGTAAAGGATAATTTCATATTTGATCTTAAACTGGAAGATGGTGTTCAGGCCAATGCATATAAGGCTAAATTACTTAAGCGAGAAGTCTTAAATGGTGAAAATCCAGAATACCCGACAATGAATCTCAAACTTTCATTAAAGGATTCAGGTCTTGAATTTCATCCCGGTGATACTATTGGAGTTTACGCGATTAATTCTCGCTTACTTATTGATAAGCTATTAAAACAACTCAAGTTTGATCCTACATACTCAATACAACAAGGTGATCAAAACTTAATGCTTAAGGAAGCCTTAATTCATCATTATGAATTAACTCAAATAACTCCGGTAATGGTAAAAAAGTATGCTGCCGTATGTAATAATGCTTTACTTGACGCCCTTATTCTGGATAAAAATGCATTGGCAACTTATTCGACCGATCGTAATGTTCTTGATTTAGTCATTGATTATCCCGGACAATACTCTATAGAGGAGTTTTTATCTGTTCTACGTAAATTAATGCCACGAAACTATTCAGCAGCCTCTTTCGACTCAGAAAATCCGGAATATGTGGATATAACAGTTCGTGTTGTGGATTACGAAAAAGATGTACGAAGACACGAAGGTGTATGTTCTTCCTTTCTATCCACGCGCATAGAAGTTGGAGAAAATATTCCTGTATTTGTTGAGCGTAATGAAAGGTTTCAGTTACCTGACAATAACGCAGATGCTGTAATAATGATTAGTGCTGGTACAGGCATCGCACCTTTCCGTTCATTTCTGCAGTATCGTAACTTACAACAAGCTGAAGGCAAAAATTGGCTTTTCTTTGGCGAGCGAAATAGTCAGACAGACTTTTTTTATAAAGATGAAATCTTAAGCTATCAGGAAAAGGGTTTATTAAACAATTTGAACACAACATTTTCAAGAGATCAGGAAAATAAAAATTACATCTACCACAGTCTTCTTGAACAAGGTACAGAAGTTTATAATTGGATTGATGCAGGAGCTAAAATATTTATCTGCGGGAATAAACGAACAATGGCTAATGATGTAAAAAATGCATTAACTGATATTATAAGTTCAAATGGCGGAATGAGTAAAACCGCGGCCAACGACTACCTTGAGCAAATGCGACAATCCAGAAAACTTCAGGAAGATGTGTATTAATGCTTAAGGTATAGATGACAAATTTATTGTAAAAAAGATAAGAACAGGAAAGTCCATTATTGATTTTAGCTACCTTTGCGCGAAACATTAATTAAATATGGAACTGATTCAGACGAGTTATTTTGCCTTATTTGTCATTATTTGTTTAGGTTTTATTATCGGGAATGTCAAAATAAAGGGGGTATCACTCGATATTTCTGCAATTATTTTCGTTGCCCTGGTTTTTGGCCATTATGGAGTTGTGATTCCAGGCATACTTGAAAAGATTGGACTAATACTCTTTATATACACCATAGGCGTGCAGGCTGGTCCAGGTTTTTTCGATTCCTTTAAAAAGAATGGCCGCAGCCTGGCATTATTGGCTACCGTGGTAATTCTGTCTGCGTCATTAATGGCTTTTCTGGCTCATTATTTGTTTGATTTGGAGATGCCGATTATCACAGGCCTTCTCACGGGAGCATTGACCAGTACTCCGGGATTAGCTGCGGCGATAGAGATTACAGACTCACCGTTAGTTTCAATTGGATATGGTGTTGCCTATCCGTTTGGTGTGATTGGTGTTATTCTGTTTGTGAAATTTTATCCTAAAATTATCCGATCTAATATCAAACAAGCTGAAGTCGATTTTGAAAAAAGTTCTACAGAAGGGTTTCCGGAAATTAAGCACCTTAATTTACGAGTTGAAAATGAAAACGTTATCGGCAAAACCATTGGTGAACTACGCGTAAGAACTATGACTCAAGCTGTAATTTCTCGTGTAATGCATGATGGACATACCACCACTCCTGACCCCAAGACAATTCTCCAAAAGGGTGATCTTGTGCGGGCTGTTGGAACGAGTGATGCCCTGAGCAAGATTATTCTATTAATCGGATCTGAAACCACTGAAAGTGTTCCTTTAGATAAAGGCTATGAAGTTCAATCGATACTGGTTACTAACAAGGAAGCGGTAAGCACTCCTTTGGGCAGTTTTAACCTTTGGGTCAATTATCAGGCAACCGTTACTCGAATCCGTCGTAGTGGAATTGATATAATACCGTCTCCAAATGTAAAATTACAGATGGGAGATAAAGTAATGGTGGCTTGTAATCGTGAAAACATGAAACAGGTGATTCGTATTTTCGGTAACAATGACAAGAAGTTATCCGACACAGACTTCTTCCCTGTTGCTGCTGGTATTGTACTGGGAATTCTGTTTGGTAAAATGTCATTATCATTTGGACAATCTTTCACATTCAGCTTAGGCTTAACCGGTGGTGTCCTTACCATTGCTATGATATTAAGTCGTATAGGTCGTTCTGGGCCGGTTATCTGGAGTATGTCAGGCTCAGCCAACCAATTACTTCGTCAATTAGGACTAATGTTTTTTTTAGCTTCTGTTGGAACTAAAGCTGGTGCAACTCTGGTTGAAACATACAATGAATATGGATCCCAGCTTTTTGCTGTTGGTGCACTACTTACGATATTTCCAATGACTATGGCTGTATTGGCCGCCTATTTCCTTAAGTCAATAAATATTCTAACCCTATTGGGCACTATTACCGGTTCGATGACCAGTACACCAGGATTGGCTGCCGTTGACAGCATGTCGGATAGCAATGCTGCTGCCCTTGCATATGCAACGGTATATCCGGTGGCCATGGTCCTCTTGGTAATTTGCGTTCAAATATTGGGTTATTTCTAAACTGTTTTGAAATACTTTTAATCAATTAAGCTTTATTGTTGTTTAATAAGCACACCACATATAAATCAATTATGAAAAAAATTTTTATTGGCGCTATATTAGGAATGTTTGCGCTTGCTACTTTTGCTCAAAATTCGAATAGGTCAACCGGAACTGTTCAACAAACCTACAAAGTACAAGAGCCACAGAGGAAAAGCTCTAGTTCCCTAATTAGAGGAATAGAATTAACACCAATCTATGGTTATGCTTTAAACGGAAAAGCCAAAGGTTACCGTAATGACTTTAAGATGAAAGATGCTGCTGTGTACGGTGGTGCCTTATCTGTTGAAATTGCACCTTTGACACACGGGGAGTTTTCATTTACTACATCACCGACTACAGGAGAATTAAGAGGATACGATATTGATCCTGGTGATAAAACGCATTATGATATGGCGATTAATTACTTCCAGCTTGGAGGTGTTCGTGAAGTATTAGATGGGCCTGTTAAGCCATTTGGTTTAATTTCAGTTGGAGCAACGTGGTTTAATATGAAAGATGCTGAAGTAAGCGATTACTGGGCTTTTTCTGCCGCATTAGGTGGAGGCGTTAAATTCTTCTTTAGCGATCATATAGGAATTCGATTACAAGGAAGGCTATTATTACCAATGTA
This sequence comes from uncultured Carboxylicivirga sp., assembly GCA_947503525.1. GTDB lineage: Bacteria > Bacteroidota > Bacteroidia > Bacteroidales > Marinilabiliaceae > Carboxylicivirga. The sequence goes on from CANNEA010000007.1 coordinate 265,255, forward strand.
CTTCTCAGGTGGAGGAATATTTGTTGGAATAGGTTCAGGAGGCGTTTCCAGCGGCCTTGGAGTTAGCGCTGGTGTACTTGCTGTGCAAGGTGACTTTTCAGGAGGGCTTGTATTTAGATTTTAGATCCTTATTAGAGAGTAATATATAAAACAAAAGGCATTGCTATCGCAATGCCTTTTGTTTTTAACTCTTATATACCATTTAACTTAGATACTTAAATCAATTAGCTAATTTCTTATCTTAATATTATACTTAGTCAGTAATCCAGATAAACCCTCCTTTGAAAACTGAGCATTGGTAATTATATTCTGATCCGGGTCTATCCTATAATTAAAAGCCGAGCTAAAATCTGCCTTTTGCAAATTTGTATGATCGAAAATAGCTCCAGATAAATCACAATCAGAAAACAGGGCAGAGCTCAAATCCGCCTCAGCAAAATCAACCTCCTGAAGAAGACAATTTCTAAACCAGACCTTCTTTAACTTTCGTTGGTAAAATGAAGACAAATTAAGCTGGCAATTTTCAAACTGAACAGAGAATAAAAACTCATGACACTCGTTAAACTGCAATCCAAGTAATTTACAATCCTTAAATCTCACATTAGAGAAGGCGACATTTGAAATTATTGCTGCACTTAAATCACAACTTTCAAATAAACAATCTATAAAGTTATAATCCGAAAGGTCAGTTTCCACAAAAGAACAATTAACAAACTCACAATTCTCATACTCTCCCTTTGCCAACATTTCACTGGAAAAATCCTTGGCTCTTATATCTTCTCCTTCAAAAAACGGCTTAATCATTGTGCATCTTTATTATTGGGGCAAGTTAAGAAAACCGAGTTTCAAAGCAATAAAAAACAGGGATAGTTCAACTACCCCTGTTTCCTTATATCAATTAGATTTTAATCTATCCTAGAAATAAATCTGAAAATTCTTGTTCAAAAAAGAATTCCTGCTGATTAAATGCCGGTTTAAGATCATCCATCCACACGGCTTTTGTATCGTACTTAGCAAAAAATGGTCGAGCCACCCAATCACTGTTTCTACCTTGAATAAACTCAAGAACAAAAGCTTTTTCTCCTTTAATCTCAGCCACTCCAACCACACGCACTTTACCTGGAGTACATGACATACTTGGTCCACGTACTGTACGACAAATTCCACTTACTTTTGTGTAAGCTTTTTGGAAAATCTCCCATGCATTAGCCAGGCTAACACCAAAATATTTTTGTGCTCCTGTATCACGGGCAATAAACATATAATAAGGGATCAAACCTAAATCAACCTGCTTTTGCCACATTGTAGACCAAACCTCAGGCTTAGCATTAATATGGTTAAGCAATGGCGATTGCGTTCTGATTTGGGCTCCAGTTGCTCTGATTTTCTTTATAGCCTGCTGAACAGCTTCAGTCTCCAACTCACGATAGTGGTTAAAGTGTGCCATAAAAGCTAAAGACAATCCGGCGTCTGTTACCTTTTTAAAGGCACCTAAAACGGTTTCAGAATCTTCATCTGTTAAATAACGGTATGGCCAAAATCCTAATGTTTTCGAACCAATGCGGATATTTCTTAAATGTGGTATATCAGCATCTATAATCGCTGATAGATATTCATCCAATAATTTACCTTTCATTACCATAGGATCTCCACCGGTAATTAAAAGATCAGTGATTTCGGGATGCTCACGAAGATAGCCTATCACATAGTCTATTTCTTTCATCGCAAACTTCTTCTCATCCATATTGGTGAACTGAGGCCAGCGGAAACAAAAGGTACAGAATGCATGACAAGTCTGCCCTTGAGCCGGAAAAAACAACATGGTTTCGTTATACTTATGCTGAACTCCGGTTAATTTAACACCATCCAACTCTGGAACATTGTATTCCATTTGTCCAGCTGGATGAGGATTTAATTTCGCGCGAATCTTATTAGCCTCTTCCTTTATGCTAGCTTTATCGGCCCCACTTTTCAACACCTCAGCCATGTGATTATAATCCTCAAGGTCAAGCATGCCCTTTTGAGGAAAGTTAAGGATGAATATTGGATCTTCTTTATAGTTATTCCAATCAATTAATTCATCTACAACATAGCTATTGGTTTTAAATGGAAGTACGGTACCAACCACTTCAATGCTAAATCTATCTTCCTCAGATAATCTCTCTATTTGTGGTATTTGTCGATAATTGTGCAGCGCATAAATTCTATACTTCATAGGCATTTCCTTTTGTTTTTTGTTGATTCGGCAATGTGCTCGGAACTAACAGGTTTAACTAAGCAGTGATCAATTAATGAATACTGTAAATGTCACGATTACAGCTAAATGATCTCCTGTTTGGGACGTATTCTTAGCATCTAATACGTTGCGCAAAAGTACTATAAAATAAGGACATATCAAAATGCATTGCTTTCAATCAGTAAGTCACACATAAGACTGATAAACAATACATAAAAGAGAGATTAAGTAAATGTTAAATCTTATCCCCTTACGATTAACACAATTTAACGAATTAGTTCCGCTCGATTGGTATCTAACTTAAGAAAAACAAACAATAAAAGAGTAAACCCCCATAAAGAAGAGCCTCCATAGCTAAAAAAAGGTAATGGAATTCCAATTACAGGTGCCAGACCAATGGTCATTCCAATATTAATTGCAAAATGAAAGAAGAAAATTGCGGCAACGCCATAGCCATAAACCCGACTAAAACTGGAATGTTGCTTTTCAGCTAAATAAAGTAAACGTAACAATAAGAATACGAAAAGAATGACAACTATTGTAGATCCCAGAAAGCCCCACTCTTCGCCAACTGTACAGAAAATAAAATCGGTACTCTGTTCAGGAACAAAATCAAATTTGGTTTGAGTTCCTTCCAAAAAACCCTTTCCCGCAATTCCACCCGAGCCAATAGCGATTTTAGATTGATTCACGTTGTATCCCGCACCCAGTGGATCATGTTCCAATCCTAACAATACATTAATTCGGGTACGCTGATAATGCGATAAAACTTCTTCAAAAAAGTAATCTGCAGTTAATGTCAATGCGATGGCACTCCATAATATCAGCATATAAGTGGGAATCATTCGAAACGAACGCTTAATAAAAGATGTTGATACTAAATAAACTGAAGCCACCAATACGCCGGGAATCAATAGAAATTCCGTGTCCCAATCAGCTTCCATAGCATATCGGACCGCATAGCCTATACCAAAACTCACCAATGTTATTAATATGGGGATCAGCAATTCCTTTCGCAATCCTCTCATGTACAACAATACAAGCAATCCCATTAAGATGAGTCCTATAATTGTAGCATTAGGCACCATTAATGTGAGTGTGACAACCACGGCTGATATTAGACCAAAAACCAAAATATAAGGTGTTAATCCCTCTCGGTAGAAAACCAAAATAAACACGCCGTAAACTAAGGCAGAACCTGTATCATTTTGCAATAGAATAAGAAGTATTGGAAATAACAATAAGGCTCCGGCGCGCAATACATCGCTGAAGCGCTTAAACGAGAAGCCATAACGGCTTAATGCTCGCGCTACGGCCAGATTTGTGGCTACTTTACACAGTTCTGCAGGCTGAAATCGGATTGGCCCTATCTCAAACCATGACTTGGCACCATTAATCTCCTTACCAAATAACAATACTAATATTAGGAGGAATATTGTAAGGCCATAAAATATGTATGAAAACTCAACGTAAAACTTACTATCCGTAATGAGTATTACGCCTATAAAAAACAAAGACAAACCGATCCAGATCAATTGTTTAAAGTATTCTTTACCTGTATCGAAAAAAACCGGATTTTCAGGATTAAAATTAGCGGCATAGATACTTATCCAACCAAAACCAACCAATAATGCATAAAGCAAAACAGTTACCCAATCTATATTTTTAAACTGCTTACTGGCCATTGATAAAGTCTCCTTCCAACATCTTTTTCTCGTAATACTTATGCCTTTTCGGAATTTCTCCGGCAATATATTTTTCCATCAACAAAGTGGCAATTGGCGCCGCCCATGTACTACCATAACCTGCATTTTCCACAATTACACTAATCGCAATCTTAGGATTCTCCCTTGGTGCAAAGGCAATGAAAACAGAATGATCATCACCAAATGGATTTTCAACCGTACCTGTTTTACCACACATTGTAATACTATCATTTTTATAATAACGAGCGGTGCCTATCTCCCCATCGTATACATCACCCATTCCCCGAATTACTTCATCTAAATTTTCCGGTTCGATGGTAGTACTTATCTGAGTAGTATAATTATCTGCCAGTGATCGGTTTTCAATCTGTTTAACCAGGTGTGGTGCAAAATAATGCCCACGGTTAGCGAATATTGAAGCTTCATTGGCCATTTGAAGTGGCGTGACCAGAAGCTCACCCTGTCCGATGGCCAATGAACGAACAGTAATGGCACGCCAATGATTTTCACCATAAATATTATCATACAAACTGATATGAGGCACATTACCTTTTATCTCATAGGGCAAATCAATCCCCAAACGTTCACCAAAACCAAAACTCTTCACATGATCATACCATAGTTTGTAGCCTTCACGCGTATTCCGTCCTCCTCCTTCAAGGGTATAACGAAAAGCGCCATAAAAAAACGGATTACAAGAGGTTTCAATTGCTCCATGCGCTTCAATTGGAGTGCGGTGATGGTGCGTACAACGAATTGGTGATGACAATGGTCCATCACAATCGAACTTAGTATATTCATTAATCGATTTGCTTTGCAAGGCAATGGCTGCATTAACCAGTTTAAATGCTGACCCGGGCGAATATGTTCCTTGAAGAGCCCTATTGTTAAGTGGTTTAAGAGAATCACTGGCCAAATTTAAAAAGCCTTCTCCTCGCTTTCGTCCAACCAATACCGAAGGATCGTAACCGGGTGCTGAAACAAAACTTAATATTTCGCCGGTAGAAGGCTCAATGGCCACTATACTGCCAATTTTATTTTGCATTAACTGCTCAGCATACTCTTGCAGTTCAATGTCCAGAGATAAGGTAAGATTGTTACCTGCTATGGCGGCCGTATCATATCGTCCTTCACGAAAAGCGCCTTTGTCGCGACCGTGGACATCCACCATCACAAATTTATTACCTTTCCTACCCCTTAATTCTTTTTCGTAGGTTAACTCTATGCCACTAATTCCAACATAATCACCCTTGGAATAATAAGCATCCTTGTCCAATCTGGATTGCCCTACCTCCCCGAGATAACCAAGTACATGTGCAGCCAGAGGATACTCATATTTTCGTACCGAACGTCCCTGCACGAAAAACCCTTTGAACTTATATAACTTCTCCTGAAACCGTCCATAGCTTTCTGCAGATAGCTGCTTATAGAAGACTGAAGGTTTATAGGAGGAAATTTTACGGCTTTTAATGTTTTTGCGCATCTCCACAAACATGGCCCGTAGATCTTCAATTTGTATATCCAATGATTGACAGAAATCGATAGAGTCGAAGGGCACAATATCGCGTGGCACCACCATAATATCGTACACGGCCTGATTCGAAACCAGAAGTTTTCCATTCCGATCGTATACCAATCCTCTTGAAGGGAATTGTGTTACTTTACGCCGGGTATTACTTTCTGCAGATAGTTTGTACGAAGGGTCATAGACTTGAAGAACAAAAAGCTTGCTTATAAACATCAATCCAACACCAAGCATAATTGATGCAATCAGCAAAGTACGATTGTTGATTCCTCCCACGCTCTATCTCCCCCTGTTTTTACCCCGGCTAAAGAGCTGAGAAATAAAAATTAAAATCATTGTAAATCCAACGCTGGCAAATACACGCCATAGTGTTGAGAAGAAATGGGTTACTGAAAATACTTCAACGTAAAACAGAACCAAATGATGAGCAAATACTAAAATTAAGGCGTACCTCAGAAACCATCCCGTTCCGTAAAAACTCATGGTTGGCAGAGTGCCAGGCTGATAATCATCACGAGGTGCAAAGGCACGCAGAATATATGGTCGGATAAAGGCCATAAAAACCGTGGCTGAAGCATGCATACCCATGGTATTACTAAAAACATCTATACTAAATCCACTGGCAAATGCCAATAGTAACAATAACCATCCCGGTGTTTCAAACGGCAGGGTGATGATAAACAATACATATAAATAAGGATTAACAAACCCACTGAATTGTATATTATTTAAGACCAACACCTGGACAAGCATCAAAAAAAAGAAATTGAATATATATCGTGGCAAGTAACTAATCATTCTCTGTCTCGTTTTCCAGGTTCAACTGCTCTTGCTTAAGTGGATGTCCTATTACCTCAACGTAGGTCAGGTTCTTAAAATCCACTGATAATTTCACTTTAATCTCAAAAAAGCTCTCACCTTCATTCAGGTTCACCTCATCCACATGGCCAATTAAAATGTCGCCGGGAAAAATAGATGAATAACCACTGGTTACAATCAAATCACCAACTTTCACATTGGCATGACGAGGTATCTCATTCAGGTAGGCATATTGATAATTGGAGCCATCCCACTCCAGTGCACCAAAATAACCCGATGACTTTAACTTAGCTGAAACCTTTAGTCGTGTATTCAGAATAGAGATTACCGTTGAATAATTATCGGAGATATTTTTCACTATCCCAACTACACCTCTGGAGGATATCACTCCCATTTCGGCTTCTAAACCATGATTCCGTCCTTTATTTAAAGTAATGTAATTAAAACGTTTATTCGACGAATTATTAATCACCTTAGCAGCACGATAGATATATTCCTGCTGACTTAAGCTATCAAATACCAAATTAAAATAATCGCGTGAAGCTTTAAAGGACTCCGGCAATCGACTCCGCAGATAGGCATTTTCTTGAGCCAACTCCCTGTTTACCTGACGAAGCATCAGGTATTCGGCACCATTACTATAACTATCGTAAAGTCCACCACTAACATTGTTGGAGGATGACATAAAAACAGATCGTTGATAGGAATTGTAGTTGACAACCAACAATAAGGAAACCAATTCTATAATCACAAAAAGTATTACAAAATGATTCTTGAGTATAAAACGAATAAAACTTCTCATTCTTCGTTAATCGGTTTCCTGGGGTTTATAACGCAACTGCCTTACAATTATTATTTGTAAGGCAGTTGTATGTTATGCTTTTTTATTTGATAAGGTATGGTAATACCCTGTGACGATTTTTTAATGCGATACCTGTTCCACGAGCTACGGCATGCAATGGATCCTCAGCAATGTGGAATGGAATATTGATTTTATCCGACAGACGTTTATCCAATCCGCGTAATAAAGCACCACCACCAGCTAAGAAAATACCATTCTTAACAATGTCGCTATACAACTCAGGAGGTGTTTGCTCCAAGGCTGATAGTACGGCAGTCTCTATCTTTGAAATTGACTTCTCCAAACAATGCGAAATTTCCTGATATGAAACAGGCACTTCAATTGGAAGAGCGGTCATCTGATTAGGTCCTTGAACAATAAAGTCCTCAGGTGGCGTTTCTAACTCCGGTAATGCCGATCCAACCTGAATCTTGATTTCCTCTGCAGTACGCTCACCAACTTTAATGTTGTGTTGACGACGCATATATTCCATGATATCGGCCGTTAAATCATCACCGGCAATACGGATAGATTTATTAGTAACAATACCACCCAATGAAATTACAGCAATCTCGGTAGTACCACCACCTATATCCACCACCATATTTCCTTCCGGTGCTTCCACATCAAGGCCAATTCCAAGGGCGGCTGCCATTGGTTCGTAAATCATGTGTACTTCACGACCACCAGCATGCTCCGACGAGTCACGTACAGCACGTATTTCTACTTCTGTACTTCCCGATGGAATACAAATAACCATGGTTAATGATGGCGTAAACATCTTCGACTTTTTATTGATCATCTTGATCATACCACGAATCATTTGCTCCGCAGCGTTAAAGTCGGCAATTACACCATCACGTAAAGGGCGGATGGTATAAATATTATCATGCGTTTTACCATGCATTTGGCGCGCACGTTCACCTATCGCTTCCAGCTTATCCGTCTTACGATTAAGAGCTACAATTGACGGCTCATCCACAACGATTTTCTCGCCATGTATAATGATCGTATTAGCTGTTCCAAGGTCAATGGCAATTTCTTGCGATAAGAATGAAAATAGTCCCATCCACTTAGTATTTTAATGTTTAAAATGTCTTTTTCCTGTAAATATCATGGCCATGTCAAACTCATTACAAGCTTCAATAACCTCATCATCGCGAATACTTCCGCCCGGCTCAACAATGTACTTAACGCCATATTCGTTGGCTGCTTCAATACTATCGCGGAAAGGGAAGAATGCATCTGAAATAACTACTGAGTTGGCAATATCAACACCTTCTTTCAGATTGAAACGAGGCATTGTTAAATGACGCATACTATCCAGACGGTTTGGCTGTCCCATACCTGCTCCGGTTAACCAGAATGAGCCATCAGCATTCTCAGTTACAACAGCAATGGCATTACTCTTTAAATGCTTACATGCCGTGATGCCAAATTTAGCCAACTCCATTTTAGTAGCATCAAATTGCTTTTCAGTTACATTTTTGAATTCGCTATCAACACCTTCATCTTCGTCCTGAACCAAAATGCCACCACTTACCGATCGAATCAGTTTTTCTCCGGTGATTTCATTTTTGATTGGAGTCTCCAACACACGTAAATTTTTCTTCTTCCCAAAAACTTCCAATGCTTCAGGTGTATATTCAGGTGCAATAATGATCTCAACAAAACGCTTGGCAAACCAGCTTGCTATTTCTCCCGTAACAGTACCGGTAAAGCAAATAATTCCTCCAAAAGCAGAGATTGGATCTCCAGCCCAGGCCAATTCCAATGACTTCATAATATCATTAGTTACAGCCAATCCGCAAGGATTTAGGTGCTTCACTACCGAAACAGCATGTTTTCCCTCAATATGTGTTACCGAGTGATAGGCATCGCTTGCTGCTTTCCAGGCTGCATCAGCATCCAACATATTGTTATACGAAAGTGCCTTACCCTGCAATACATCGGCATTAGCCAGGGATGCTCCTTCTTTGGCATTGTTAAACTTATAAACGGTTGCTTTTTGATGTGGGTTTTCACCATAACGCAATACTTCGCCATTGTTAAGGCTAATGCGTTCCATATCGTCCTTATCCTTATTAAAGAAATTGGAGATGGCCGAATCGTAGTGCGAAGACACTCCAAAAGCAGCTGCCGCAAATTTAAAACGATCATCCAATGAAGATTCTCCGTTTTGTTCTTTAAGAATAGCTAGTAAATCAGCATACTGATCTTTGGATGGAACGATGATTACATCCTTATAATTTTTAGCAGCACCTCTGATTAAAGAAATTCCACCTATATCAATTTTTTCAATGATATCCTGAAGCGGAGCTCCTGAAGCCACAGTAGCTTCGAAAGGATATAAATCAACGATAATCAAATCAATTTCAGGAATGTCATATTCAGCCAACTGCTTTAAGTCACCTTCATTATCGCGACGCGCCAATATTCCACCAAAAACTTTTGGGTGAAGCGTTTTAACACGACCACCTAATATAGATGGATAAGATGTTAAATCCTCAACGCGCTCACAAGGCACTTCTAATCCTTCGATAAAAGCCTGTGTACCTCCAGTTGAATAAATAGTAACTCCTTGTGCATGAAGTGTGCGAATAATTTCATCCAAACCATCTTTATGAAAGACGGAAACCAATGCCGATTTGATTTTTTTCATTCGTATTTTTTTGTTTTTATATCCCGATACTATCGGAATTGAACACTCATAAAGATGGCACTACTCCATTATCAAAATGAAAAAGGCTAACTAAATGGGCGTTTCAAGGTATTAATTTATATTCAATTAGTTCTTTCTCGCAAAAATAAGAAAATAAGCACACTTGACAAGGTACGTCAAGCATTTAAATTAAGTTACTATTTATTGCAGTTTTATGCGATAAAAAAGGAACGGTTCTTTCAAAATTAACTTCTTTGAAAGAACCGTTCCTTACTTTATACTTTCCAATTTATTCGTCTACTGTTTCATTATTTAAATGCTTAGCCAGGAATCCGGACATACTGTTGTAAAAATCAAAGCGGTTTTCCTCATTACGGAAACCATGACCTTCATTATCCTTAACCAGATACTCCACATCAACTCCGCGAGCCTTCATGGCAGCCACCATTTGATCCGATTCATCAATATTCACCCGCGGATCATTGGCACCCTGAGCAATAAATAAGGCCGCCTTAATTTTTTCAGCATGAAATACCGGAGAAGCGGAAGCGAGCAATACACTATCCTTTACCGGATCACCAACCATCTCATACAACATTTCACGATACGGCTCCCAATAAGGCGGAATCGTATTCATAAAAGTAAAGAGATTACTTACTCCTACATAATCCACTCCACACTTGTACAAGTCAGGTGTATAGACCAAACCGGCCAAGGTTGCATATCCACCATAACTACCTCCGTAAATGGCAATTCTATCCTTATCGGCAATGCCTTTTTCAATCAACCACTTTACACCATCGGTAATATCATCCTGCATGCTTAAGCCCCATTGTTTAAATGATGCTTCCCAGAATGCCCGACCATAACCTGTTGATCCTCTGAAATTCATCTGCAACACAGCATAGCCGCGGTTAGCCAGCAATTGTACCTCAGGATTAAAGCCCCAGTTATCGCGTGCCCATGGGCCACCATGCGGATTAACCACCAAAGGCAAATTTTTAGCTTCAATACCAACAGGTAATGTGAGATAACCATTGATGGTCATACCATCACGTGAGGTATACTTGATGGGCTTCATCTTAGCCATCTGCTTTTCATCCAACCATGGACTCACATCGGTTAAATGCGTTAATTTATCCGCCTTGGAGTCGAAAAAGTAGTATGCACCCAATGAACGATCACTGTAGGTACGAATCAGAAATTTATCCTCATCCTTATTGGCACTGGTGATGTAAACTTCGTAATCAGGTAATTCACTTTCCAATCGCTCATAAAGCTTTTTAGCTTCATCGTCGAAGAAATGCTGACCTCTTTTGTCAGTGGTGTATGTAGCTGTGGTTAATACCTTACGCTTACGCGAATAATTTAATCCACCCACATCCACATCAGGATGCTTAAACAAGACTTCTTTCTCAGTTGAAGTAGCCGGATCATAAATCACAATCTCCGCCTTATCACGCCCAATATTGGAGGCCGCATAAAACATCTTATTATCAAAAGTAAAGAAGACAGGAGACATTTGCTCTTTGAAAGAGGTAGTCAGAATGCCTTTAAATTCATCTTCCTCTGTTTCGCGATACATCACCGTTTGATTAATCATATCGGTTACAGCTACCGCGGCTCTTAGTTTACCATCATGGTCGGTCACCCATTGCGAAATATTACCCGGATTTTCATACAGCATGGTCATCTCACCGGTTGAAATGTTCAGTCGGTAAGGATCAAAAGCCTGTGGATTACGCTTATTCATGCTGATGATGATTTCCTCCGGAATATCCTGCAGATCATCAATTATACCCGTACGAACATTTTCGAAATCGGTAAAGCAAACGGCTTCAGAGCCGTCGATATTAACACCGTATAATTTGAAGTTTTCATTTCCGCCATCATCCTTCAAATACAAAACACGATTTTCATTGGCCCAGAAATAACCGGCGACATCACGGTCGGTTTCAAAGGTGATTTGCACGGCAGCTTCCTTACCTACTTCCTGAACAAATACATTCATGCGCTTTTCATAAGGGGCCTTATACGAGAAATATTTGCCATCGGGTGAAATCTGAAAGCTTGTTTTCTCAGGATTTTTGAAAAAATCTTCCACCGGAATGATGGGAGCTCTTTCTTCTTTTGGTGGTGCAGTGTTACATCCAATCAACAAGGCCATGCCCAGGGAAAGGATGAGGGAAATTTTGTTTTTCATGATATAGGGATTTATATTAAAATATGTGTTCCCTGAAAATTACGCATTCTTTTATGAGAATGCAATTTAAATCATTGACATGGCATAAAATAGAGGTTCATTTACAAGTGTAAAGGGGGATATGATTCTGCTCCCGATAATTTTGACATAAACACCTACCATAAATAAAAACTACATCTAAGAAGGGCTTATCTTTTGAGCAGTGAGTTTAAGGTGTGAATTCTTTTACTAAAACTGATGGCTTTTACTTTTGCCTTCGGCTTAACAGCCGCTCTTCCACTTCCTGTTTAATAACCAAGTTAATATCCAGATCTGTATTATGAAATACGCAGATGGCTGTTCCATACTCGCGGGCATATGAATTGGAGATGGAATCGGCCACATAGGCCTTTTTGAAATACCGGGCCGTTTCCTGGAACTCATCTTCAAGAACACGAGCACTGATCACTCTGATCAACTGCGAATAGGGCTGTTCAAGCTCGAACCAACCCACATAATCAGCATTAAACGACACGGCTTTTATGCCCTGTCGTCCATAAAAATTAACTGCTCCTGCCTGACCATAATTGTCACAAAGCACCAAAGTAGCTTCCTGCCGGTCCAAATCGGCATATACCACATCCAGCTTTTGAGCCAGCTCCTGCCAGCCCAACATATCTGCAAAATCCTGGGGCAAGTGATGTTCCTTTCCATCTTCCCAACGTAGGAGCCCCATCTCCCGGTATTGATCCTGATGGCTAATTATGTACTCTGGTGATTTATTGGGGTAAAGGAAATTGTAGGTATAACCAAAATACAACAAAGGAGATAGCAACAATAGAGTATAGGCCACTTTCCCCCACCATTGACGAAGCAGAGTGCTAAGGTAAACAGCTCCAAGTGCAATAAAAATGGGATATAAACCAATGGCATAATAATCTTTGGCGCGCAAGTAAGTATACATGGCCAACACAATAACCAAAACCCAGAACAAAGCGCGAAAGTTCTTAAAGGGCGGATAAATCCATAAGGCTAATAAGCCTGCTAACATGACCACTATGGAACCCATAAAAAACAAGGGCTGTGTTGACAGAAAAGAAAGACGACTGACATTAACAAGCTGCGTTGTGGCTAACTCATTCATGTGGTGAAGCACCGGAAAACCATTCAGGTATTGCCACACCAAATTAGGTAGTATAATAAGTAAGGCCAATACTCCGGCCAGGTAGAGCTCGCGCCTCATAAATACACGACGCTGGGACGTTAACAACAAGGCGGGTAACAAACCCATTATCAGGAAAGCCAGGTTGTATTTATTCAGAAATCCTATGGCCAGCACAATGGCTATTCCATAGAGATAGTGAATTTGCTCTTCCTTCAGATAACGAATCAAACAATAAAACACCAGGGTCCAGCACAGTACATCAAATGAATTGGGCTGATACAGGGTGTTTAATCTTAAAAGCACTGAAAACAACACTCCAAAACCGCCCAATAATTTGGCAGCCAGGTCGCCACCCAAATAGGCAATAGCACGCCATACCACCATCAGGGTAAGGGCCCCAAATAAGGCCGGGAAAAACTTGACCCAAAAAACTCCATTACCTAAAGCCTGTATTAACACTGACAACCATGAAGTAAATGGCGGTACTGAATGAAAGCCCCAGGCCAGGTGATTAGCCTGATCAAGATGCAGGTACTCATCGCGATGCAGATCATAGGCAGCATCAATCAAGGTGTATTGTAGAATAAACTTAAGCAGAAGCAATATACTTAGAAGGACTGTATCTTTGGCTTTCATAGTAGGGTGTTTACATACTCCGAAAGATAATAATTTGGGAAGAGGATTGCATCTTTATTAGCAAAACGAAAATCAAAATGCGCCCCTGATACCCTAAACTGCTCAAGCCGCATGTCTTTTACTGTTGCCTCCAGCGCAAAAGTAAACTAAACGCCGTCGATATAAGATACAGCAAAAAACGCATCTAGCCATGGATATTTTATTGTAATGTAAACACATTATCATGGACAAAATCATAAAACTGTAAACCTATTAGGAATATCAAAGCCTAAACAATTCTTATTATATTGGCTCTGATTAAAAATTAAGCCAGGTAATCTAAATGAAATATAAATTAAAACTACCTCAACAATTAAGTCTGGGAGAACTGAAGCAAAAGATTAAAGATGGTGATCGCTTTATCGTATTTCAATATTGTATCACACCCATTTTTGCAAGCTACACCCCTTTCTCTCCGGCCATATTAATCTCTGATAAAAGTCAAACCAAAGCATACATCAGAAGATACAATTGGATCAGTGCCATCTTTGGTTGGTGGGGTGTGCCTCATGGTCCTTCCAGCACTATTAGTGCTTTGAAATTAAATTTAAGAGGTGGGCTCGACGTGACGGATGACATTATGCATAATATTTCAGAGCAAGATCTACTCAATAACATCGTGGAACTGGAAGAGACTACTCTGCTCTTTAAAAGGCCTGATAAATATGATGTAAAAACCCTCAAAAAGATATGTCGAGACTATCAATACGATTATAATCTGCAGGAATGTTATGCAGGCTGGTCACTGGAAAGCAACAACTGTTTTTGCCTTGGCTTAAAAGCGGAAAAGGATTTCCAGAAATACGCTGAAGTATTTCAGAATAAGCTGGAAAAGAAGTTTTACAAACATATTCAAATCGAAATTATTGATCTCAACAACGAAAATGAGATTCATCCCTATTTAAAGAAACAAGGTGAAATGATACTAATTCGAAAAAAAGAAGTGGCAGCACAATACTAGACGTATAGGGTAAAAAATGCACGGTTTACTGAATACCCAATGCTTGAATACATTATTCGAACAAGAAATATTGCCATTGATAAAAAAATCAAGCAACAACAAATTAAATTTCATACTTTAAGCCGAACAGAACCAGTTTGTTAAATGATTTTGCATGTTTCTGATTAACCGTCATCTTAAACTCATGCAGTAAACAATTCCAAAAATCGTGATCTCTACAAATTCCCAATTTTGGTTTGTAATATAATTGTGCGGATCAGAGCAGACATATTTCCCAGACAATAAGTATTTATTTAAAAATTATTTATCATGAAAAGAATTGTTACTTTTTGTCTGGTAAGCCTATTGGCTATTGTATTTGTTTCCGCTCAAACCATAGTTCACATGCACAGGCATGTTCCACAAGAGAATGAAGAAGCCTATATCGAAAAAGAGGTAAAATACTGGAGTAAGTTTGCAGAAGAGCAGCTTAAAGAAGGTAAAATTACTTTTTGGGCCATATTAAAAAGAGTTGGTGGAGAAAACCTTCAAAGCGAACCAAATTTCCTAATCATTAATAACATTAAAGACATTGATGCCGATATACCATGGCAAAAAGCCCATGAAATGTTTCCCGGCTTGACTTTTAATGACATTAGTGTGGATGATTTAAGTACCCTTACGGATGTGATATTTCTGCATGGACTGGGCAATCATATACAAGGCGAAAATGCAGTTCCTGAACGTGATTTTAATTTTGTACAAATGAACTATCACAATATGAAAAATTTGGGGAAGCATTTGACTTTTGAAGAAGATCAGGTTAAACCTTATTTTAAAGCCGCAATGGATGCCAATACAACCTTGCAAACAGGATGGGGTAATTCAATTATCACTAGTCCCAGTTCAAAAAACTTCCCATACAAGAGTGCTTCATACGACTTATTCGCCAGTCTTGGAGACGCATTGTCACCAAACAGATTTAAAGACTCTCCATTTCCTGACGGTTTCTTTGATGAATGGCAGGAGAATTATAAATACGGTGAGGTTCGAATTTATCGAATCATAAAAGTCGTGAATATGGATACTATAGAAAATGCAGAATAAAAAAATGAAGCCATAAACGCTCAATAAGAGCAACTATGGCTTCTCTTATATACATCAACATAATATTACTTTTCTTTTTTGACTTTTAATTTTAAATATCATAATTTGCACAAGGCAGTTAATCTCAGTCTTCTCCAATGGTAATTGATAGTCTGGTTATTGAATGTTCCAAACAACTACGGAAACTTAAGTATGATGAAATCTCTCATCTATATTATTTAGATGGTGTCATTACTATTGAATTGGCCAATGAAACTAAAGCCATGTGCTGTTCAGCCTTAAAAGAATTAGAAGAGAAACTGCCTGATTATTACGTGCGCATCAATCGCAATGCGATAATTAATATCGCCTTCTTAATAGCCTACTACAAGCAAAACCAGAAAGTGACCATGGAGAATGGTAAGTCCTTTACCGTTACCAGGCGCAATATCCCTAATCTGGTTGAAAAAATTCGTATTCATTACCCTATAGTGAAATAATAATTATTGTGACAATCCCCATAAATTAATGCCAAGCGTAGGGCCAACTGAATATTATTATCTACAACAGATTCTAATCAAACTATAGATTCAGTACTCTGGAGTATAAGTGTTACACCTTACCACTTATCCATAAATACCAACCACTTATCCACTTTTTATAACCAAAGTCTGGCAAATCATTTTTTGCTCTTTTAAATTGGCATGAGAAAAATCCTTAAGGAAAGTATTTAAAATTTTGAGGAGCTCATTTGAAGCCTTGAGGAAGGCATTTTGAGTGCTGAGGAACCCTTTTAAAGTGTTGAGGAGCCATCATTAAGCCCTGAGGAGGCAATTTAAAGGCTTGAGGAGGCCAAGAAAAGTGCTGAGGAAGCAAAATTGAGAATTGAGGAGGACAAATAAACATAGACATAAGGAACCGGACTAAAAGATTTCAGACTATGGCAACAAAACTTCACAAATCAGAATCCAGGCTTTTGGAACAAGCCCGAACAGGCATTAGCAATGCTAAAAGTGAGCCCATGATTAAATCGGCACTTAACGAAGTAGGTATTACAGATGAACAACTGAGTGAGGGCGATTCACTCTATCAGCAAGCCTTTTATTTATGGGAAGAAAACAAAAAAGAAGATGCCGAAACTTCGCAAGCTTCAAGGTCCTACAAAGCAAGTTATGATGAACTGGAAAACCTGTTTAAGATGCATCGCGAAAAGGCCAAGTTGTTCTTCGAACGTGATCCCCAGGTACTGGTAGACCTGAATGTTAAAGGCGCTTTCCCAATCCAATACAATGCTTTTTTTGATCAGGTACATCTTTTTTATAATGCCATAAAAACCAATCCAAGCCTATTGAAAAAGGTACAGCCTCTAAAAATAACGGAACTTGAAGTTGATCTTGCACTTAATCAACTGGCAGAGCTTAAAACCAAACGTTCTGTGCTGGATAAGGAAAAGGCCGAATCGCAGCAAATGACCAAAAGTAAAAATTCAGCTCTTATTGCCCTAGATGACTGGATGGATAATTTTCATAAAAAAGCCCGGGTAGCCCTCTACGACCAGCCTCAATTACTGGAGGCACTGGGGATTTTTGTGAGGAGTTAGGAGAATCTAATCACTAGTAATATCTGGAATAATACTCACCTATATTAATTTTAATATAATTCAATATTATGAATATTTTCATTAAAACAGCAATTATTCTGACCTTCATTGGAATCTCAAACTTGACAATTGGTCAAACCCATAATATTACATCAACCAAAGGCGTCGATCCAAGACAATTTGTTACAATTAAAGAAATAAACAGGCAAACTAATGAACACTTATCTTTATATAGAAATGATACTATTCGCCTATTAAAAGTTGATGCCAATAGTCTTGTTAAGGTGGAATTTGACCAAAGTGCCATGGCTGAAAACTTTGACTATTATGGTAATGTTTCAGTAATAGCCAAAATAAATGATGAAGCAATTAAAGTTTCTCCTTATTCAAAGGTTGGAGAAAAACAAGGTAAAATTGGTGTTAAATCTGAGTCCCTTAATGAAATATCTAGTCATATTCTCAGCCTATATGATCAAATTCAAACTTTTAAGGGGTATCTAGATAATTTTTGGTTTGATCAATACTATGATGAAAACAACAAATCTAAAATTATAACGACTGATTATGATTATTGCTTAGCTTATTTTGATAGCCAAAATAAGAATGATACTGTGGTTTATAAAAGTCTTAGCCCTGATATACAAAATCTAATTTCTAACTATTCGGAATACAACGCTTACTTACTTCTATTTGTTAATGGTGAATCCACTGTCACTAACGAATATATTGTCAATCAATTAACAACACTAAAAACAAACGACACGAACTTTCAAAGAAGTCTTCAAATGGCTGAATCCAAAAGTCAAATACAAGAATACAAAGATCTTTTATCAAGACTTGATTTGGTCAAAAGTTATTTGAATTATTTTCAGCATGGCGATCCTGAATTAAAAGAACTATATCTCAAACTCTTAAAACATGATGAATTGTCGCTTGATGACTTCATTATAAAGCTTTCATATTCTAGTGAAAAACTTCATGTATTAGACTCTCTACACATAAAAGATTTTTCAAGTATTAAATTTATTCTTGATGAATCTTTAAGATATATAACACCTTCTTTTAATACGTACACGGTTAAACTTGATCAAGCTTTCGTCACCATGAACTTGATAGACTATTCAATTACTGACAGTTCCAATATATACGCAAATAAAAAAATCAAGGAAGAAGAATTGGTTAAAAGAGTAGGTGAACTATTATATCAAAAACTATTTGATGGAAATATTGATTTAAGAGAGGCAAGAGCAAGTGAAGGAGACTTATTAAAAGTATCGTTACTATGGTATGAAAATGAAGATTCATCATTACCTAAGGAATTGGAACTTGCATCATATCAAATAAAAGATGTTGGTTGGCGACTAAAGGTTTCAGATTCTTTTTTTCTAATTGATAGAATATCAGATCCAGATGACACAGAAAACCTTAGTCCATCAAAATTCAAAGGTGCTCCAGGAGCTTCACTTTTATTCTCATATGGTAATAATGGCCACAAGAATAATTTACTTAAAAGGTTGGAGCCGTCATTAGGAATCAACATTTCCTATGTTGATTTTTACACAAATAAAGATTTAGAGGTTGGTGTAGGTGCAGTATTAGGAATTTTGAGGAACAATATTCTCCTTACTATAGGGTATAATCTACATGCTGAATCAAATGGAGGTTATATGGGGCTTGGTTTTAGCTTTGCAAATATTTCAAGCCAAATCAAGAAAAACAATAAATAATAAATCCAAGTATACATTAAAATTTGCACTTCAATTTCTCAGCTTTATTTGTTGAATAAAAATAAGGGGTGCAATTTAACTTGACATTCTCCCTTAATCTGTCGTTAATTCGCTAACAATTGACAACTTAAGCTATTATTATGACTACAATTCTATACGCCGCTTCTGTTTTTCTTAATTCCACATAGAAACAATAAGCAATTAATTTACTAGCCCGGCTTAATATTCTGATTTAGGTGAAAAAAATTATCAGGATCAAAGCTTGATTTAACACTTGCCAACCTCTTGTAATTATCTCCATAGGCTTCTTTAACAAGATCTTCACCTTCTTCGCCCAGTCCTGAAAAATTAACATATAATCCGCCTGGTGAGTATGCTTTCAGATCATCTAAAAATTCTCTTGCATAACTAATAACCTTTTCACTATTCTCTTCCCCGGTCCAAATGGCATCAACGCTGAATAAATAGCTGGACTGTCGTCCCATAAATGCAGTCTCTTCATCGCTAATCCTGCTCATAGCGCCTCCAATATGCCAAATGGCAATCAATATCATGGTTTGTGGAGGTGCTATGGCCTTAGGTAGTATAGCATCAATTGTTTTATCATCCAGCGCATTTAAATACTTCGATTTAAAATAATACAACTGCTCTCCTTTAGGAAAAAAAGGATCAAACATCCCCTGTAAAACCATCCAGGGAATAGGCGTGCTTAAATCAACCAAAGGCCTGCTGAGTTCACGTAAGGGCTGCAGTACTTTTTCGCCTTCCACAGGTGAGCCACAATGCACAGCAGTTAAAATCAATACTCTTCTGCCATGTACCTCTTCCGGAAAATTGGGCACCGGAGGTATAGTCCAGAACATGGCGGTGGTTGATACTTCATCAGGTGATGCCTCTGCAAATTTTTTCCAGCGAGGCAATATATCTTTTGCTTCTTCCGCAGGATAGAAGGGTGCACATAAGGTAACCATCGGACCAAGCGGATGCAGTTGATATTCAAACGAGGTGACCACGCCAAAATTTCCGCCCCCTCCTCTTATTGCCCAAAAGAGATCTGTATTTTCTGTTTTACTGGCTCTTATGCACTTACCTTCGGCAGTTACCATATCCACCGAGATTAAATTATCAATACTTAAACCATACTTTTTTCTTAACCAGCCCAAACCACCTCCAAGAGTTAAGCCGGCGATACCTGTAGTTGAAACCACGCCTCCCGGAGCAACCATATTGAAGACCTGTGTTTCACTGTCCAGATCTCCCCATGTGACACCCCCCTGTGCATGCACCGTCTTTTTATCGGGATTAACACGAATTCCTTTCATCAAAGATAAATCAATCATCATGCCTCCATCATTGGAAGCACTGCCAGAAACATTATGCCCACCTGCTCTTATTGAAACTAAAATATTATGATGCCGGGCAAACCTGACTGATGATACAACATCAGCCACCCCGCAACAACGAATAATTAAGGCCGGCTTTTTATTGTGCATCCCATTCCATAATTGACGCACCTCATCATAGCTTTTATCTGATTCTGTCAGAAGTTGTCCTCTTAGTTTTGTTGCCAATTCATCAATATGTTCCTGTTCAATATCTATTGATGATCCTGTTTTTAAAACTACATTCATATTCCTAATTTTTTATTTCATTAATGGGTGATAAGCCTGATATCAAATGGCTATCTGGGAAGGAAGGATGCCATATTTGTTTTGAAAACATTTGGCGAAGTAGGAAGGATTATTCATTCCCACATCCAGAGCTATTTCTGTAATGTTCTTTTTCCTTTGCTTGATCAACGACAGAGCTTTACCCAACCTCAGGTCCCGGATAAATGCAACCGGTGAAAGGCCTGTTATGGTTCTTAGCTTCCTGTATAGATGAGGACGACTCATGCCAATTTCACGACTTAATAATTCCACATTAAATTCGTTATCAGGATAGTTTCCTTCCACAATTTTGAATAGTTGATCCAGGAAATCCTGTTCTGCCTCATTGATTACCTTCACCGTATGATTTTCTATTTCCTGGTCGCAAAAAACACTGAGTTTACCCACCAAAACGGATGTCATAATTTCTCCGGGATCAGCAATTTTACACAGACGGTAGCTCTGCTCAATGGCTTTTTCAAAGAGCTGATCCTCTTCCTCTGTTACAGGCTGACCAACACTAATCCCCATTTTAAAACTAATGTTCCACCCTTTATTCTTATTGTTTATAATTTGATGGCAGAACTCGTTTTTTATAGCTATTGCGGCCTGAACTGCACTTTCGGGTGTATAAAAGGAGGCAATGAGACAATCATTTTTCAACTGTTGCAGGATCCGTCCTTGATAACGACCTATTAAATCATTGGCCTTCTCCCCGGGCTTATCTGGAAACTTAAGCTCATCAAAATTAATGTCTTCCTTTAGGCTCGTCAATGAAATAATGTCCAGCGTCAGGATAAATCGAAAGCCGGAATCCGCTTGACCCGGCGATTTCATAACAATATCACTATCCAGTGATTGTCCATAAGCCATAAAAGCTGAATACATACCTCCATCCACCTCAATAATATTACAAACTTCTACGCCATTGGCTTCCCTGTGGGTAGACACACAGGATTCCATATCTGGTCCTTCCATCAGGCAAAACACCAGACCTGCTTCCTCATTTACCCAAAATTGATGATATTTGACCCGGTATTTGTCCTGCACAGCCAGATCTTCCAAATGCGCTTTTTTGGCAAATTCAATTGTAATTCCCGGGACATTGTGATAATCCATAAAAAGTGGCATAACTCAAAAATTAAGTGTTCTTTCATAAAATACTCATAAATGAGCCGGAGCGCAATAGAATATTTGCTTTGCAGATCCTTTTATCTTATTTACGGGTTCATTTGAGCCATCTTTGTTTCAAAATGATGAACCAGATCCTTAATGCCTTCTTCGGGGCCAAAGCTTACCAGTAATAGATCCTCCAATACACCGCCTGTATGACCCGGTTTCATAAAAAAAGCTTCTCCTTCCCGAAATACTTCCGAAGTGCCATCTTCGTAATCCATGCGTATAGCGCCTTTTACAACATAGCCCCAATGCGGTACCTGACAATGGTCATTCTTCAAGCCTTTAAGCAAAGGTGAAAACTCGGTTCCGGCTGGTGCGTTATTAATATCGACACACATTCCACCCCATCCATCAATCATTGGAAAAACCTGATCCTTCGGAAAATCTTTTAATTGAACATGGGTTTGTTCAGGTGCCTTGTTTGCATCAACCACAAACTTTCCTTCTCCATATGAACCTAAATTAAGCATGTTGACATTTAAGATTTTCCACTCCTTATTAAATCGTTTTAATACAATGGACCTTCTGTCTTTTTCAATTTTATTTTCATCATAGTGAGATAAATTTACCCATGCCAGATCACCATCAACTAGAATGTTGTGATACTTAAAATCATTAGGATTCTCATAGTTTTTTACATTATTTTCACTTTTCCATTTAAGATAGGAGCTAAAGTTTTTCCCTATTTTTTCCCATCCTTGATATAAATAATAATCATCCATGCCTGAATACAAAAAGAGAGCATTCTCATCTTTTAACCAATGAGCAGAATACGCTTCAAAATTGTTAGCATTAAACATTGCCCGCTCGTTTTCCAATAATTGAATAATTGCCTGACGATCGTCCTTCTTACCGGCATTAATAAAAAATAGTCCAAAAGCAATAAACATTGCAGTCAAGCCAAAACCTCTGCTAATCATCTTTTTCATAACTCAATCTTTTTAATTAATAATAAAAGACAAGAATTCAAGTCTTTATAACAGCACCAAAATTAGATCAGATGATACCTCAATGTCGAACATGAATGAATCAAAGAATGCCACAAATGTTACATGGCTTAGTTTTAGATAAGAATTAACCTATAAGAATATGGAGTGTAAAATATTGGGAGGACATTAACTGCTAAAATTAAATACTTACATAATTTATAACACTTGAAATGAAGACTAACACCTCATTGATTTCACTACTCCTAACTAGCTATTTATCGAGATATTAACAAATCACAATAAAGAGTTTACCATTGAGTTTTTCACAAGAAAAAAATATTTACCAAGAAAGATATATACTCGGATAACTTGACATTCTCCTTTAAACCACCGTAAATTAGCTTGCAATTCACAACTTAACCTATTATTATGACTACAATTCTTTACGCAGGTTCAGCATTTCTTAATTCCACATAAAGAGTCCCTTTATACAGAGCCAAATTGTATGGGGGTACAATAAGCAACTCAGCATAATATATCGAAAATAGTAATAATAAATATTGGAGGTAGTATTATGAGTCGAGTAAGTATTAATGGTTTATTAAAACCAAAGAGCACGCTGGATATTAGTAATCAATATCGCGGCCATTTTCTAAAAGTCAGTTACATTCAGGAAATCGCAGGCCATTCGGTTTTTGGTAAAGACCGAGTGGATGTGGAAGAGCAGGGTGCTTTTCGTTTTTTTCTGCCACCCAAAGAAACACTCAGTGGCGAAAGCATTACCATTATAATCTATGCCCCTGATGGTGAGCAACTGGGTCAACAAATCTACAGCTATGGCAGCCTGATGGCTTCCGGTGCTTCGGAGTATGAAGACGACAAGAGTGAACCAATGGTCATCGACATTGATCCGAAAATCATTGTCTTTAATGCCGGCAGTCCAATCGAGGCATCGTCCTACAAAATTTCGGGTCGCCTCGTAGATGTATCGGGCGAAAAAAAGTGCGGCAGTAACCAGGTGGTGATTATGGCTACAAACGTGGCCGGCGAAGCCAGTGAAGAGGACTACAAGGCTGTTTTTACATCAGTTACCGAGAAGCGTGGTTACTTCTATGGGCGGGTGCAAAACCATAGCTACGAACAGGCCTATGCCCTTGTGCCGGGCTTCGAATCCGATCCCATAGCCATTCAGCTGGATGATAAAAAAATACCCAAGGAACTTATCCTGATGGCCGACCTTTCGGAACTGCCAGATGACCGTCCTTGTTGCGCAGGAACACCAAGCTTACCCGATGCTTCGGATCTGGTAGGCAGCTCGTCTTTTTCGCAAGACCTGGGTGGTACCTGTGTTGATTTTACAGTGCCCAACCGCACCCTGGAAGAATTTAGTTTCTATCATACCGTACGCACCACCGAGCCTGAGATTCGCGGCTTGACCATTACCAGCAAGGAAAGCAAAAACATTAAGACCGAACTGCTGGACATTTCCAACAATCTCTTTACCGTTTTTGGTCGCTTACGCAACTCCATGCAAACCATGGAAGTGATCCCCTATGCCGTTGATGAAGAGGAGGAAGAAAAACCCATGGAAATGTCGCGCGGAGCTATGGCCACCGAAGAAAATGCCAAGATGCAGATGGCCACGGCCTTTACCTTTCCCGTATATAAACTAACATTAGCTTCGGGTACATCACAGCTTAAATTAAACACCAAGGATTTAATGCTGGCCAAAAAGGGCATTGATTTCAGTGCCATCTTAAAACTATTAGCCGAACAGGCCAAGCGACAAGCCAAGCTTAAGGCCTTGCACCGCAAACTGTCCATTGCATATTGTGGGAAAAATGGTTTGCAGGATGAAAAAACCTATTGCGACACCTTTGCGATGGAGAATTCATCGAATAAGGACAGTTTGTCTTCACTACTGGGACACATCAGGAAGTACAGCCCATTTATTAACAAAACCCGTACGCTAGTTAAGCCCTTTAAGCAGTTTACCAGCGACTTTGAAGAGTTACTCAAACAAGATTATCTGGATAGTGGTTTGGTTGCCCTAATGAAGGCACGTACCACCAAGCTGATACTGGAAATTGACAACTCCACTCCGGAGTCACAGGATCAGGAAGAGCTACTGGGATACCTACGTCGTTTGGTGAAGGAACTACTGGAAGTGGCCGAAAAAGGAGCCAACTATTTTGAGCCCTGCCCTCCTGCCCCCAAAACGGATACCATGGGTATTCAATGTATGATGCAGGAGTTTGATAAAACACGCGAGATGCTCCGCAACAAGGTGGTTCTGTCCTTGGGAGAGATACTCAGCATACGTGCCAGTTACGATGTGTATGTCACCAGCATTGCTGCTTTCCTTTCTTTACTCGAAGAGTTTTACCGTTTCCACAAGAGCGGATTGAATATCCTGATTTCACTGGAAGATGATTATTTTATCCAGAATTACAATCAGGTTCGCAGCTCATTAATCATGCTGAAGCGCCAGATTTTTTGGGCCATCAACAAAATTGAAAACATCGAACAGGCCTATATCACCAATCACCCTGGCAGACGTGAGCTGACGGTGGAGAACAGTATTGATTGGGACGAGACCCCAACCATTTATGAAAATACAACCATTGCACATGGGCATATTCTGCATTTTAAGCAAATGTGGAAGGCCGATGGTTATTCACTTGGTGATTTATTGTACAGCTTGCCACTTGCGCCTTGTCAGGAAAAACAATTGGCCATTATCGATTGGGATCGTGCTGAGCGTGCCCGACGCGATGAAGCTCAGAGTGTAGAAGAAGCCCTGGTGGCTGAAATATCACGCGACCGTGACATCAGCGAGATAATGAATTCCTCGTTCCGTGAGAACATCAGCGCCAGTTCAAGTAATAAAACTTCAGGCACCAGTGCCGGTATAGGAGGTGGTATTTTTGGAGCCATCGGTAATTTTGTTGGCGGACTTTTTGGTGGCGTCTCCCATTCCGGAGCCTCCTCACGTTCAACAGCCAATCAGAATTCCAGTCGTAATTTATCCGGTAGTACTTTAAACCGCTTGCAGGATAATATTTCTCAATCGGCTTCTTCATTACGTACCCAGCGAAATACCGTGATCCAAACGGTTGGACAGAATGAGACCATGTCGGTACAAACCGAGGTGGTGAAAAACAATAATCACTGCCATGCCATTACCATAGAATATTTCGAGGTATTGAAGCATTATGCCATTGAGCAAAAGTTGGTGGACATTCAGGAATGTTTGTTTGTGCCATTACCAATGAGTCATTTTAACCATCAAAAGGTACTGCGTTGGAAAAACACCTTACGTCGCGGAATTCGCTCACGTAGTTTGCAGCGTGGCTTTGATGCCATCGAACGCATCGAAACCAACTATGCCGATTCGGACTTCCCAGCTGAAACTTATGCCGATGAAAACATTCAGGAGTTCAGAGGTAACTTTAGCATTTCCTTTAGACTGGAGCGTCCTTACATTGGCGAGATCGAAGAAGCCACTAAAACGGAAGTCATCGATTTAAATAAGTACTTCCCCTGGTTTATTGGCTTTATGCGTTTCAGATTGGAACGCGAAGTGCCATTAACAGAGCAGGAAAAAGATGCCTTGTTTGAAGCTGAATATGCGCCTGAGATCGTACGCAGTTTTATTGATCAGATTGAGATTTATGGCATTGATGAAGATGGCATTGAAGAACTGCTGGATTTAGATGTCACCCTTCTATCCAATTATCGTAGAGGAGCGCCATTAAGGGTAAATATTGCGAGCAGGAATGTGCCGGAAATCACACGACGCCAGATTAAACATTTGCGTTTCCGGGCCAGTACAACAGTTAAGGCAGGCTCTCAGATTATCCTAAGGTCCTTCTATTTATACTATAAAACTCAGCATCTTAATGAGGCCATCATCCGAAATTCTCGTGTGAACAACGACATCATTAATACAGTAGAAGTACAGTTTAATACGGCGCCTTTTATCCGGATTCATACCGATGCGGCTTTGATGTATACCCCACTTTCGGGCAAGGAACAACGTAATCCGCGTAAGGAAGATCGAGAGGCCGCCACGGCACTGGTCAGTTTCTTAAATGAGCATATGGAAATGTCGCACAAAGTGATATGGGCCAGTATGGATGCCAGTCGCCTCTTTGGCTTATTGGACGGATATATTGCTCCTAACTCAGGAGGTAAAAGTGTGGCCAGCGTGGTTGAGAACAAAATCATGGGCATAGTTGGTAATAACATTGTACTTAAGGTGGTTCCGGGTGAACGACTTGATCCGGTCTTCCGTTCGGTGGAGAATCTTCTGGATTATTATCAGCCAACCACTACACCTGATCCGTTCCGTGTTAGTGTGCCAACGAAAGGCGTTTATGCCGAATCAGTAATGGGTAAATGTAATAGTTGTGAGGAGATAGATGATACGCGGCACTGGCGCTTTGACGAAGCCCCTTGTGGCACCAAGCCTACCTCCATCGATTCCATCTCAACGGCCAGCAGGCGATCTGATGTGGGTGATCTTCAGGTGAAGGATATGCCAGCTAACATTGTGAACATGCAAAATGCACCTGCTGCACCTGATCCAACAGGATTAACCGCTGCCATGAATCTGCTGGGCAAGAGTGATGCCTTTGGTGACAGAACCGGATTGGCAGGTACACAAGCCAATGCCATTAAAGCCCTTGAAACCACATCGAAGAGTGTGACTGATTTGGCCGGTATGGCATCAGACCTGAAGAAACAGGAAGCCATGAAAAAGGACATTGGTAAGACCCTTAAGACAATTCAATCGGCCGAAGGTAAAAAGCAAATCACCAAGGATCAGGCCAATGAATTGTCTTATACTGCCTTGAGTTCCATGGCCGGTAAGCCCACTACCAAAGAGCCTAAGCTGACTCAGGAAAAAGAGGTGAAGGATCTGATAAAGGCTAAAACGGATAAAGGTGATGCAAATATTAAGATTAATCGTGGCATTGAATCGGTTGAAATAGAACAACCTGGTACCGGATCGGCTGATACCACATTTGATTATACGGTTCCGGGCATTGTACCTATTATTGCTCAGCCTTCGAACATGACCTGTTGGGCCACCGTGGCTGCCATGATGTTGGCCTGGAAAGATCAGGCTTCTTACACCATTGAAACGGCAATGGACAGAGCCGGTGCTAGCTACCGGGCCAAGTTTGATGCCAATGAAGGTCTGGCTGCTGAAGATCATGAAGATTTTGCTGCGGCCTGCGATATGGAAGGTGAACCATCCATGTCGTATACGGTAAGCGCCATTAAAAATATGATTGAATTACATGGGCCTATTATCGCCATAGCTGATGAGCAACCCGGTGAGCTTTGGGCCATTCATGCGCGTGTTGTCACCGGCATTTTTGGTGATGGCTCACGAGATGGTACTTTCCTGCGAATCAATGATCCGGCAGGTGGACACCAATACACCGAGTCCTTTACCTCCTTCTCTCAAAAATTTGAGGAAGTGGCTGGTGCACCCCGACTGCAGATTATGCACTTTTAACACTTAAAATATTAGTGTGTTTACAGGGCCTCAAACGTGAGGCCTATTTTTTTGAATTAATATCATCTATTGGAGGCATTGTGCCTTTGTGCTTCTTTCTTGCTGCGGACTTTTTTCCTTCGGACTTTTTAGTTTATCTTGCTTGGTGAAATATTGATACCAAGCTCATGATTCTGGTTTACAAATTTTTTAAAGAAAGTTTACTCTTTGCCTTAAATGCACTACGGTCGAATCTGCTGCGCACCGTATTAACCTTATCTGGTGTAACCATTGGTATATTTTCTATTATTTCCGTTTTTACTTTAATTGATACCCTTGAGAAATCAGTGCGTGATAGTATTGAATCCTTGGGTAACAATGTCATCTACATTCAAAAATGGCCATGGGCACCACCGGAAGGTGAAAGTGAATATCCATGGTGGCGTTATATGAACCGTCAGGTTCCCAGCCTGGATGATTATGAACAGGTCAAAAAACGATCGCAACTTGCTGAGGCTGTTACTTACACCATGGCATCCAGTCGACGATTAGCCTACGAGAATAACTCCTACGATCAGGTAGCGGTTATGGGAGTCACCCATAGTTTTGAAGACATCTGGACTTTTGAGATAGGGACAGGGCGTTATTTCTCCCAGCAGGATTCCTATAATGGTTCCAATGTTGCTATTTTGGGAGCCGACATAGCCAAAGAACTGTTTCAGGGGGCCGATCCGATAGACAAGAGTGTTAAACTTATGGGTCGCAAACTTAAAGTAATCGGGACCATTCAAAAGCAAGGCACCGATATGTTTGGTAATAGCCTGGATAAGAATATTCTTATTCCTGTAAACTTTGCCAAAACCATGTTTAATTTGCGATCTGAAGCCGTTCAACCTTTTATAATGGTGAAAGCCAAAGAAGGCTATACTTCCGATGATATTTCGGATGAGCTAACGGGTATCATGCGTGCAATCCGACGAATTAAACCCAAAGGAGAAAACGATTTTGCACTTAATCGCATCAGTTTGATTCAAAAAAACCTTGATAGCTTATTTGATTTTATTGACTTGGCAGGCATCTTTATTGGAGGATTCTCAATTCTGGTTGGTGGTTTCGGAATTGCCAACATTATGTTTGTATCCGTGAAAGAACGTACCCGAATAATTGGCATCCAAAAAGCCATCGGGGCTAAGCGGAAGTTTATTCTCATGCAATTTTTGATTGAGAGTACTGTATTATCATTAATAGGAGGTTTGGCAGGTTTGACCATTATATTCGGCATTACCATGGCCGTAACACTAATGTCAGAAATGACGGTTATGCTTAGTCTTTCCAACATTGTAAAAGGTATAAGTATATCAGCTTCTATTGGTATAATTTCCGGGTTTATCCCAGCCTGGAAAGCCTCCAAAATGGACCCGGTTGAGGCTATTAACTCCCTTTAAAACATTTTTTTACGAACGAATGATCCTCTCTCAAAAAAGCAAAATAAGTAATTTCTGCGAACCTTGTAAAAACAGAGACCGGAACAAAGAGGGTAAACTAATATGTACCTTAACTAATAATACACCTAAAATTAGCAATACTTGCAGGAAACATACATACGATCCAAATCTAGAAATCGTACTAAAGAAGCATCTTTTAGAAAAAGGCCATAAGCAAAATACACTTTCGGATTTGCTTGATCCAGACTATAACGAATCAATAGAAACCATTCATCCAAGTTCTAAAAAAGTATTTAATTACA
The DNA here is from genome assembly GCA_947503525.1 of uncultured Carboxylicivirga sp. GTDB lineage: Bacteria > Bacteroidota > Bacteroidia > Bacteroidales > Marinilabiliaceae > Carboxylicivirga. The sequence goes on from CANNEA010000007.1 coordinate 295,432, forward strand.
GCCTTACATCAAGGTTTTTCACCTTTGCTTTAACGCCACTTTAATTGGAATAGCAATATGTTTAATTATCAATCAACCATCATTTAACATACTAACTTTCATTTATATAGTTCTTATAATTGGATTTTTTATACCATTACGAAATTCGCTTAAATACAAAAAAGAATTGGCTGTTGACATTGATGGACTTAGTTTTGATTCCAATCAGTTTCTTTGGGAATTTATTGCCGGTATGTATTTATATCAAAAGTTAGATGGTGGAAACAATCGTAGTGAAGAATACCTAATATTACCCCACCATTCAGGCAAAGAGTTTAAATTCGATATGACACATATATCGTTTTCAGAATGGCAACTGAAAAGAGTTATTAATTCATATCGGCATTTCGGATATAACAATAAAAAATCTAATTATATCACAATGTAATAGTTAGTCTATAAAATTTGCGTACCTCCAATAGACTTTATCAATCCTAATTAATCAGATTCTCAGCTAAAAATCTGATTTGACCATAATCACGTAACCTTATTTGCCATCGCACGTTAATTCCTAAATAGTGCTAACCCATATTTATTGCAAAAAAAATCGACCCCAACAATTTGTATTGAGTAAAAACGGGTAGCATTGAGATTAGTCATTTTCATTTTATTTTATTCTTTCATCACTTTAAATTTGGCTGTGGCTGATTCGACATTGTACAATGTCATTCACTATAATACACAATATAACCTGCCAACAGATTTAATTAAGGATGTTAATAGCGATAACAAAGGTGGTTACTTTTTGGCTACAGATGAGGGTTGTTATTGGTTTCTTGGAAAGGAAAACATACTCTTACCTACTCCTACTGGTAAATCAGAATATTTTAAACGCTTTTACCAACGAAAGGACAGTTCCTTATTAGTCGCATCTGATGATGCCCTATATAGCATTAACTAAGATCAGAAAGGTCCTTTTTTACAACTGCTGCTCGAAGGTGGCAAGAATCGGTCTGATAATTTACCTTATTACTTCAAAAATATATTTGAAGATGATGATAATACCATTTGGATATCAGATAACCAACATGTATTTAGTTTCAAAAATGGGAAGCTAAGAAAGCATGTTATGGATGAAAAAAACCTGACAAGTTCTTATGATCGGTCTTTTCAGTTTATGCCATTCCCGAAAAAACATTTTGCCGTAATTTCTCAACAAGGCTATCTATATACCTACAATCCTCAGGAAGATCGATTTATTGAAGAATTTCAAGTTGTAATGGATGAAGTTCATGCTTCCATCAAGATGGACCATAACTCATATCTGCTCGCGACTCGAAAAGGACTATTAAGGCTAAAGTATGATGGGAAATATCGTATAATTCATCTGGATGGTTGCAATAAAATTGTTTATTCAAGTTTAGGTCAAATCAGTAAAAGTCAATATTTGGCTGGCAGTTGGAGCCAGGGAGTAAATGTCTTAAATTTCTCGAAGGATTCTTTTACTAAAACTATAATTGAGAACTTCCCCTATAATGGCGTTCAAAACGTTTATACAGCGCCAAATGGCGATTTTATTGCTGCTACCAATCTAGGTGTGATTGTTTTAAAAAAGAAACAATTCACTAGCCCCTATAGTAATTTAGGGGCAGGAATAATTGATTGTTTATTTAAAGCTGAAGATGGCAATCTCTACTTCTCTAAAGACAATACGGTATATTTAAAAAGATCTGGCGAAAACAGTATTAAGTCAATTATTACCAGTCCATTCCCTATACCTAACAGTTATGTCCATCATCATAACGACAGCACTCTGGTTGGCACTACTAATGGTTATCTCCTTTTATATCTTAACAATAAGGAAGCAGAGCGCATTAAGGTTAGCCATAATAATGTAGATGAAATCAAGAAGGATAGAAATGGATATTATTGGATCAAAAGTCATAAACAGTTGTTTCAACTTGATTTTAGCACACGTGCTTTAATTGATCACACCCAAAATATTCCTGCAAATTTAAGTATTGGCGCAATAACCATTGATTCTGATTCACTCCTGCTTGTGGGAACGAATGAGATAAGTCAGGCTCTTCTTAAGTATAATTATCAATCTAACTCTTTTGATTCTATCCACATTCAGCAGAAAGCAGACAGCATAAGCAACTATAACTGTAAAGATATAACTGCTTTTGGCGACAGTTTACTCATTGGTACATCAAATGGAATCTATAGTTACAAATCCGGAACATTATCGAAATTAGATCTTGGCAGATTTTCTAACGACGAAATAAAATCCATAAGGAGAGATGAAAATGCGGCAATTTGGCTTTCCATTAGTCATGGTTTGCTAAAAATTAAGAATAATGAAACCTTTCTATTTACTGATATTAATGGTATACCCTCTAAAACCATTGGATCTAATGGAATTGAAATTGATAACAGCAATACCGTTTGGATTGGAACTAACAATGGTGTAGCAAAATTTGAAAATAATATAGATCACCTGGTGATAAATAAACCCTTTATTCTAAATAATGAGGAAAACAGATTCATATATGATAGCCAGCAAAAACTTGAATTGACTCATGGTGACTATTTAATTTTTAAAATCTATTGCCAGCAGCTGCCACAAAATTCCAATCAATATAGATTCAAGCTTATAAGAAACAATAAGAATTATAAAGAATGGTCGAGTCTTAAGGCACAAAACCAGTTGATTCTTCAAGATCTTCGTTTGGGAGAATATGTATTATTGGTCTCGGCCAAGAACTATGGCCTGTCGCAATGGAGTGATCCTTTAAAAGTGACAATTAATGTTGTTAAACCATTCTACAAACGCTGGTACACAATTGTCTTTTTTGTCATTCTTTTAGTCATTATCATTTGGTTAATCATTAAATACGAGCGTAATAAATCACAAGCTGTAAAAAGAAAACTAGAGAAACGGGTTGCCCAGAGAACCAAACAGTTGTGCTCGACCAACAAGGAATTAAAAACCCTCAATAAGGCTAAGGATCGTATATTATCTATAATTGCACACGATTTAAGAAATCCATTTAATTCTATCCTTGGCATGTCAGAATTATTGGTTTTATCTTATGATACTATTGATGACAATGAAAGAAAAAAGTTAATCAAGAATATCCTAAATTCATCAGAACTCACTTATAGCTTATTGGAAAACTTGTTGGTATGGACAAGGGTTAAAATGGGTACATTCGAGGTTAATCCAATCGTATTTAATATAAACGAATCCATTGAGAAGAATATTGAATTAGCACAGGAATCTGCTTTATCAAAAAGCATACAAATTAAAAACACCATAGCCAATAATGAAGTGTACGCTGATCGTGATATGGTAGAAACCATAATTCGCAATCTTTTATCGGACGCCATAAAATTCTCACCCATTCACTCATGCATAACCTTTAAGGTGTGGAAGGAACTGGAAAGAACTTATATCAGCATTACAGATGAAGGTAAAGGCATGACTGTTGAAGAAATATCTATTATTCTTAAAGCTGATTCGAATTATACTACAGAAGGTACCAACCAGGAAAAGGGCACCGGATTCGGTTTATCCATAAGTAAGGAGTTTATTCGACTAAACAAAGGGAAATTTAAGATTGAAAGTCAAGTTGGCCAAGGCACCACATTTACATTTTGTATTCCAAAATCAAAACCCTGACTTGAATTCCACAATAACTTAGTTTACATTACCGATTAAATTTACTTGTTTTACATTAAATTTAGTTGTTAAATCAAACACCCTATAATATGAATAAGTTATTGTCTTCCGTACTAATTCTTCTTTTGTTTTGCTCTGTTTCAATTGCTCAGAATAAGTTCATCCCTGAATCATATACTAATATTTCGTATGATAAAGAAGGGAGATTAGTTCTGCAACTTGAGAATGAGACATTATATGCCGAAAGTATACCGGCGCAATACAATATCACTCAATTACTGGGCAATCCCGAAGGAACAAGCCTGGGTGTTTTACTCGATTTCGGAGCATTTAAAGGAAGTATAACTTACGGACTAATTCCCTACGGAAAAGCTCCTCATCCACTTCCGGTCTATCGCTTTGTTCACCCACTGGTTGACGGGAAAGTAGGCATTAACATTAAAGAGAACTTCAAATATCCCTACGATTTTGTGGGTTGGTCGGAAAGTGGGCAATGTATTATCGGTTATAGATTAATTGATGAAACCGGCATGATTGTTTTTGATGGCGAAATTGCCCTAAAAGGTAAAGGACCATTTAAAGCAGTTCCGGTCATCTATGAAGGTCCATTCGTCAATAAAATAAACAGTAGCTCCGCTACAATATCTTTTAACACCTCCGAAAGAATAAAGGCGAGTGTGCTAGTAAATGGAATAGAATATCCTTCTTATAAAAAGTCTAATTACCACGAGGTTACCATTACAGGACTCGAGGCAGATAAACAATACGACTACTCGGTAAAAACAGGTGAATTTGTTCAGAAATACCATTTTAAAACTGCTCCACAAGATGGTACTCGCACTGCTTTTAATTTTGCATATACCAGCGATAGCCGACATGCACCAGGTGGAGGAGAACGCAAAATATATGGTGCTAACAGTTACATTGTAAAGCGAATGGCTGCAGTGGCTTATGCCAACCAAGCTGCCTTTGTTCAATTTACAGGTGACATGATTAACGGTTACTTAAGTCATAAAGAAGAGCAACATGTACAATATACCAACTGGAAAAAAGCAGTGGAACCATTCTGGCACTACATTCCTTTTTACGTTGGACAAGGTAATCATGAGGCTTTAGGACCCATTTTCTATGATGAGAAAGGTCGATACCGTGCATCAGTTGATGGTTGGCCTTATGATACGCATTCTGCTGAACAGGCTATGAAGGAGGCTTTCGTAAACCCTAGCAATGGTCCACTAAGTGAAGATGGGAATAAATACGATCCCAACCCCCGTAAGGTTGATTTTCCGTCTTATGATGAGAACGTCTACTATTACACCTACGACAACATTGCAATGGTCGTTTTGAATAGTGATTATTGGTATGCACCTAGTTTGAGTTTTAATATAGCTACAAGTGGAGGCCTGCATGGTTATATTATGGATAATCAGCTACAATGGCTTCGCGAAACTATTGCCAAACTGGAGAGTGATGACGCCATCGATCATGTCTTCGTCACTCAGCACACTCCTGTATTTCCAAATGGTGGCCATAGTAAAGATGATATGTGGTACAGTGGGAATAATGAAAAAAGACCTATTATAGCCGGGAAAGCAGTTGATAAAGGCATACTTGAAAGACGGGATGAGTATCTGGATATATTGGTTAATAATAGTTCAAAAGTCTTGGCCATACTTACAGGAGATGAGCATAATTACAATTGGCTAAAAATTACCGAGGGTATGCCTCGTTATCCTGAAAACTATGCACATGAAAAATTAGTGCTTAATCGTGATATCTATCAGATTAACAATGGCGCCTGTGGTGCTCCGTACTATGCTCAGGAAGTATTGCCCTGGAGTAGTCACACTCAATCGTTCAGTGTTGAGAATGCAATTTGTATTTTTAGTGTCGAAGGAAAGAATGTGAGCATGAAGGTGATTAATCCTGATACCCTTAATCAGCTTGATGAGCTGAATCTTAGGGAGTAAAACCTATAAAACAATAAAAAAGCGTACAATTGTACGTCTTTTTATATTGTAGGCCTATTAGTACTATGAATACATACACTAAAAACTGGGAGGATAAGTTTAAAATTTATCCCGAATACAATTTTGGAGTCTTTAATCTTAAAGAAGGAACTAAGTCCGTTAATGGAATTATTAAAAGTATTAATGCTTTAGTGAAGGATAAAAACATTAAGGAAATGCATTATCTATTAATTGATATGCGTGGCTGTGAATTTGATTTCAAGCTCTCTGATGTTACATCCATTTTAAATATTGTTGCTCTAAAAAAGGATGTTGACAAGCGTAAGAAAACAGCTTACTTAATTGACACTCCATTTGAAACAGCCATTGCTCAGTTTTTTGTTAACCAATTAACTGGTACTCGACTAATATGCTCAACAATGACGAAGGCCTATGAACATTTGGGCCTTCCTATTGACATGAATGAATTTGAAAAACTATCAGAGATTTAACCTTAACGGTTAAGCTCCCACATATTAAACGATATAGAAACACCTACTGAAACCGGGTATAATTCCGGACCTTTATCCGTTTTAAATAAAGGCGAAAAATAATAGGTGCCATACAAGTTTATAGCTCTATACCCCATTCGTGCCATCACACCATAACGCCAATCCTGTAGATTATAATCGCTTGTAGAACGTTCTTTATCCGGCCCATTATTATCGTTATAACGAACACGTGTATAAGAATTAAGGCGCACTCCTCCTACCGCTCCAGCAGAAATATAAAAAGCATGACTATGACGATTGGTTGGAATTTGAAATTCCAACAATAATGGCACATTAAAATGAGTCATATAAAGCCGGTTTGACTTTACATCTCTGTCGGTAAGCGAATATGATAAATTTCCTAAATCATCCTTGTTTAACAAATATGGTCCTGAAAGACTATAACGACCAAACTCTACTCCTAAACCAGTAACCAAACCTATATTGCCTCTGCGCTGCAATCCCATACTCAGTTGAATGAAATTAAAGGCAACCGTATTTGAACGGGCTTGATCCAATGCCATAAAATATGCATCATCCGGCAGGTTAGTGCTTCCATCAGGTCCTAGGTAGCTATTAAATCCCAACTCCAATCCCGTATAATGACCATGAAACTTTCGGTTGGGCAAAGCCTTCTTATACTTTGATTTACCTGATCCAATTTCAATGTAAGTATTTGAACCTTTTTCTCTAACAATAACTTTACCTCCCAATACCTTAATATGGGTTTTGTCTCCCCATTCATCTTCAATAATGATGTTCTTTTCTTTTTGGGTATTCCGGTTTTCGTTCTCAATATATTGCTCTCCCAACTCTTGCTCAACAGGTAAATCCAGTATCTGACCATTTTCATCAATCCAAACCATTTTACCATCCAGTAAAGCCTTTGCTTTTCCATCTTCAAACGACCAAATGTGTGTATACATAGGAGGTACCACTTCATTCCCGGCCTCATCAATATAACCTACCTTACCACTTTTGAGCACCCGCGCTCTTCCGTTTTCGAAGGACCAGATTTGTTGATACTCACAAGGTATAATTTCAGTGCCACTTTCATTAATGTAGCCAACATTTCCTCCTTTTAACACCCTCGCCCTACCTTCTTCAAAATTCCATATTTGCTGATATATACAAGGAACAACTGCCTGACCTTCCTGATTGAAATAGCCCAATTTCCCATTGAGCATCACCTTAGCCCAACCATTGTTAAAAGACCAAATCTGATCATATTCCGGAGGAACAATTACATTACCACTCTGATGATATATTCCGGCCTTCCCCGATTTAAGCACTCTAAAAAAACCCTTATCATCCAAATTCCATACCTGATTGAAATCCACGGGCACAAGTACAGATCCCTCTTTATCAACAACTCCCATTTTCCCATCAAGCATAACTCTGTAGAGACCTTCCTTTAATTCCCAATGCCTGTCGTAAATTGATAAAGTACTATCCACATTGATTTGGCCAAGTAAAGTCTGAGCCACAATTAAGAAGGATAATATAATGTAATCTGCTTTTTTAAACCGCATAATGTATTCCTCCTTATTTTTTTAGAAGCTAATCAAAGTCAAACCAATGGTGTACGGATGAAGTTCCGGACCTTTATTATTCGTATAGAGAGTTGAGAAATTATAGGTACCATATAATTTTATAAAACGATAGCCCATTCTAACCATTACTCCATATTGAAATGGATTAATATTAATATCCTTTCTGCTTTTTGATTTATTTCTGCTGCCGTTTTCATGATACACCATTTTGGTATGTCCCCATAAACGGAAGCCTGCATATGGCCCGGCTGAAATAAAGAATCGATTTTTGTCGTTTGCTGCCGGTAGTTGAAGCTCGATCAATAAAGGAATGTTTAAAAAAGCCGACATGATCTTGTTCTTAGTAACTGATCGTTCCTCCTCAACAGGTATACCTATTGTAGCACCAGTTTCCGGATCACGTTCAAAATAGTATGGTTTGTCTGTACGGTAGTTATACCAGGTTAATCCCGATCCAATAACCAATCCCAAGTTGTTTTTATAGCGCTGCAGACCAATATTATATTGCAGGAAATTAATCCCAACGGTGACCGATTTTCCGTGATTAAGATCCATAAAATTGGCGTCCTGTGGTAGACTGGTTGAAAAGTTACTTCCCATGTAGCCGTTGAAGCCCAATTCAAATCCAGCCCAATGACCTTTAAACCTATCTATTGGCAGACGCACCATCCTTACTCGCGATCTGTTGTGATCCTCAATAACTTCAATGCGCCTTCGGCCAATCGTTACTTTTGTGATAGTATCATTATGTTCGTCCACCTCAACTTTAACTCCAGGAACGATGACCTCTGTTTTGTGTCCATCTTCAATAATTGTGACTACTCTAGTGGATGTTGATTCCTTCTTCGTTCTATTTCTATCTCTTTGCGCATGTGAACTAAATGTACAGAAGGCAAGGAATAATATTGTTGTTAATATTGACCGATTCATAGTATAGGTTTAATGTGAAAACTCCGAATTTAAGATTCAGAAATAGGACGGCTCGCTAGCTCTTATAGTTACAAGGGGCACAAAAAAAACTTGGCAGCCAACAATAACACACTGTCAACCACCAAGCTAATAAGTTATTAAAATTATCTATACCAAGGCCTTTTCCACTTCTTTAAGTTGATCGAACCACGTGGCCTGTTCATCATACTTCATAAAAAATGGTTTGAATGTTTTAGAATAATCACGATTCCGAACAAATTGAAGCATAAAGTATTTTTCATCATCAACCGGACTATCCACAACGCCCATTATTTGCACTTTCCCCGGCGCTGCTGACATTACAGGACCTGTAACAGTTTTTGCAAAACTACCGGCTTTCCTTATGGCATCTGAATAGATATCATATACTTTAGTTATTGGTAATTGAAAATACCCATAAGGTCCCGTTTCCCGCTCAACAAACATGTAATATGGTACCATTCCCATTATAACCTGTTTACTCCACATTTTAGACCACATGTCCGCATCATCATTAATATGTCGTAACAATGGCGCTTGAGTTCGAATTTGAGCACCTGTTGATCTAATATTTTGTATCGCTTCGCTTACAACCGCATTGCTCATTTCATTAATATGATTGAAGTGAGCCATTATGGACAGGTGAAATCCATTATCCACAATTTTCTTAAACAGATCAAGTAACTCCTGAGCCTCGTCATTATATTGAGGCAGATAGGCAAAAGGCCAATACGTAAGAGATTTTGTTCCAAAGCGGATCGTATCTAAATGTGGGATTTTAGCTTCAATAATTTTATCAATATATCTTGATATTGTTCTTGGGCTCATAATCATCGGATCGCCACCTGTAAACAATATTTCATGAAGATGATCCTGACTACGGATATATTCAATTACATCATCAATTTCCTTCATCGAAAATTGCAAATCAAGATCTTTAACAAATTGAGGCCATCTGAAACAAAATGTGCAATTCGCATGACACGTTTGACCTTGCGTTGGAAAAAACAGAGCTATATCACGATATTTATGCTGAACGCCATCTAATGTTTCTCCATTTAATCTCGGTACATTGGATTGCTGATTAGCCGGATGTGGATTCATCCTTAATCTGATATCATTAACAATCTGTGTTAATTTATGACTTGGCATTTCACTTTCCACAGCTTGCTTAACCCTGAGGTAATCCTCTTTCGGCAGCATATGTCGGTTCGGGAATGTAAGTATATAAACCGGGTCAGTTTCATAATTCTCCCAATCGATCAGATAATCAACTACATAATTATTGGCTTTAAAAGGTAAAACTTTAGATACAATCTCAATTTCCTGTTTAACCTCTTCAGGCAAATACTTCATGTATTCAATTGAACGAAAATTCTTTACGTTATATGATATTAATTTCATTCTTCCTTTTTAAAATGTAATAATCCAAAGTGAATTCCATAAAAATACTAAATCATCTTTATATCTGAAAACTTACATTGCCGATGAAACTCACCAAATCCAGTTAAAGAACTAATTATCTAGGCATTATAGCCCTATCAATTTATAAGAAGTAATTGAGCTTGACTATTTAAATATTGAAAAAAATCCTTAACTTGAAGTTTAATACTTCAACACTTCAAGTATGCGGGTAGCAATTTTCACAGGAAGTCCTCGAAAAAAAGGTAACACGGCAATGATGGCCAGCTTACTCGCTGAAAAATTGTCCAGTACTGAAATTCAGGTTGAAATATTCGATTTGTATGACCACAATATTGAACCTTGCTCTGATTGTCGTACATGTAAAACTGAAAAGTTACTCTGCATTCGCCAGGATGGCATGATTAACTTATACAAAAAAATGGAAGAGGCCGATGTGTTGGTCTTTGGTACACCTATCTATTGGTTCGGTCCTTCGGGCCAGACTAAGATGATGATTGATCGATTTCGACCTTACTTTGTAAATAAAAAATTATATGGCAAAAAGGCTGCATTGTTACTTCCTTCTGCCTCGGAGCAAGAAGACAGCGCTCTAACCATAGAACAATTTAGTAAAGTATTTAAAGCACTCGGAATGGAATATCTGGATACAATAAGCATTAAAGCTTATGATGAGGGTGATGCGCTAAAAAATGATCGAATCCACGACTTCATTATTGATCTGAAAAACCGAATTTTAGAAACTGAAAAGAACATCATTTAGAGGCATTTAAATATAGTTTTCTTATTTTCGCATCCCTTTATCTTTAATAAATCTAAACTTATTCATTCTTAATTCGTTAATAAGCTCATACACTCCAACTTTAAGGTATATAATATCATAATTGGAGTTAAACCATAAAAATAAAACTAAATGCTTAACGCAGGAGAAGTAAAAGGGAAAATTGAAAGTGCGTTTGACGTATTGCTAAATGATCTAAAGCAGAAAATGAAGAGTGTATATCACGATCGGAGTAAGATTGATGATATGGCAGTAAAACGCGGTATGCCTCCATTTGTGATGCGCGAAATAATGTCGGCCAATCCATTTTCTGCAATTATCCCAAAAGAACACGGTGGATTAGGAGGAGATGTAAAAGAGAGTATCGCATTAATGAGTACGGCTTCATATGAATCACTCGCATTATCATTAACTTTTGGTATTAATACGGCTTTATTTCTGCAGCCGGTGATGAAAGCAGGGCAAAAAGATTACGTGGCTGAAGTTCTTAATCGTTTTGTAACTAAGGGTAATATGGGTGGATTAATGATTACCGAGCCGGATTTTGGAAGCGATGCCTTGAGTATGCAAACCTTTGCTAAAGATAATGACACACATTTTGACTTAAACGGTACTAAACATTGGGCTGGACTTACCGGCTGGGCCGATTACTGGCTACTTACTGCCCGTCAGGATATGGGCGACGGTAAACTGGCACGAGATATTGACTTCTTTGTTTGTGATGTCACTCAGCCTAATCAAGGTATAGAGGTGGAGGAGTTTTTTGAAAATCTTGGACTATATCAAATCCCATACGGACGAAATAAGATTGATGTTAAAATACCAAAGATTCAGAAACTTATTCCTGAACGTTCCGGAGTGAAGTTGATGTTGGACTTATTGCACCGAAGTAGAATGTCTTTTCCGGGTATGGCTATGGGCTTTATTCAGCGTATGCTTGATGAGGCCATTTCACATTGTAGGCAACGATTTGTTGGCGGCAAAAGCTTGTTAAATTATGATCAGGTACAACAACGTTTGGCCGAATTACAATCGCGATTTACTATAGTTTCAGCAATGTGCGTTAACAGTAGTGAAAAGGCCGGACTTAAAAACGATTTGTCAGGTATTGGTATAGAGGCCAACGCCGTAAAGAGTATTGCAACAGATATGATGCAAGCCGCCTCACAAACGCTGCTTCAACTAGTTGGAGCAAAAGGTTATAAACTAAATCATATAGCAGGACGCTCAACTGTTGATAGTCGTCCGTTCCAAATATTTGAAGGATCCAACGACATGTTGTATTCACAAATATCCGAAGCAGTATTAAAACTTATGCGTAAAGCTAAGCTGGATAATCTTTTGGATTTTACAAAGAGCTATGATTTGACTCAAAAAGCCAGCGATATCGTGAAAGATTTAATAAACTTTAAGTTAGACCCAAGTATGCCTCAACGTAAATTGGTTGATCTTGGACAAATAGTTGGTAGGGTGATCTGCATTGATCAGGTTCTCGCTCTAAATGAAAAAGGTTTTGATAAAAACCTGAGCAATGGCGCGATAGAATATTTACGCCAGGAGATTTCAAATCTTATTTCTTCGTTTAAATACCAAAACAAAACTCAAGTGATTGAAGACTATCAATCCAATAGTAATTGGATGAGTTTTGCATAATTGAACATACACTTTTACAGAATTCCAATACATAAAAAATGGACCTGCTCAATTGAGCGGGTCCATTTTTGTTTTTATTCCTTATCAGTATTTTTTTGAGTTAAGGTGATAGGAAACATTTTACGATACACCTTCTGTTCTTTCCAATCTAACTCCGCAAACACTTTACCTTCCTTTTGTGCAGCTTCCTCACGAACAGAATTTATTGTTTTATGCACCAAATCAATGGTTCGAATATAATCATTGTACGATGTTGAATTATCATACTCATACAACATCACATATTTCTTATTCTTCCTGATGTGTTTATCCAATTTTGCAGAAAAATCAACATAGTTCTTGCCTATTTCAAAAAGCTCAATTCCTTCCTCCTTTAATACTTCCTTCTCCATCCACTTCGCATCCATTGGAGGTAATAGGTTAAACAAAGCCATATAATCCGAACCGGAATGACCTTTAATCTTAGCCAGGTAACCGAGCTTAAGGTTATTAGACCTTCGCATTGCACCCTTTATCTCATCAACATGTTCCATGTTTGCATCTCTATCAATATTTAATAGTACAGACATTTTATTGACTTTATCCTGATCGGCATCAGACCTTATTTTCTTTAATAACTTTTCCAATTTTTTGGTCTCACAAAACTCCCCATCAACAAAAACTTTACTTTCACTTAAAGAAATAGTGCATAGAATCATTTCCTTTTTATAGGGCTTTAACTGGCTTGCATAAGGCAAATTAAGTTTTTGAATATTATCACTTAAAACCATATAGGAATTTCCTTCTTTATCACGTGTATAAGTAATGGTTTCCCTTTTATCCCATACTATAGAAAACTGATCACCCTCTATTTTATAGTCATATTTTTTATCATTTAGTAATAAATAATCCGGGTGAACCTCCAGTGCATATTCATTGACATATAAATTATTGCCTTTTTCCGGATTAATAGATACTAACTTATCCGATTTGATTTCCAAAAGTTGAACCTGTCCGGTATTTCTATCAGTATTGATCCAATGCCCATACAAGGCATTAGTATCATTAACCGATATTTCTCCAAGTCCCAGGCTTTCACTCCTTGTTGTCATATCGGCAAAAAGGAAAAAAGCAGCAATTAAGATCGGTACTAAGGCGATGGCTTTCATTTTGCCCATCAATCCTGATTTATTTTTGTTCATCATGGCTATTCGTTTTTTAATTGATAATAAATTAAAATTATTTACCAGCTCAACTGAGCGAATGCTGATTAACTGACTCAGTAAGAGAGACTGATAATCAAATAACTCATGTCCTTTTTCAACTACCGTCCTATCGGCAATGTACTCGTGACATGTTTTAATTGATTTCTGTATGCGCCATGTAAGCGGATTAAACCATTGGAAAATCGTAATGATATGTGCCAATATTAAATCCACTGTATGTTTATGCTCCACATGAACTTTTTCATGTGTCAATACCTGTTCGAATTCATTTGTATTTAAAATACTTGGATTAACAAAAACCCAGTTAAAGAAGGAAAAAGAGGGTAACTCATCTTTAAGTATAACCAAATTATAAAGCCCTTCCTTTTGGATTACAGAATGTCTAATCGTTTTCCGCAAATCTCTTAATAAAAAGAGTAAGCGAAATGAAAAGAACAGTACTCCGACTATATAAATTATGAATAGTACGCTTGCAAGACTTATAATAGAATGAGGGTAAGAATTCTGATTTGAGACCGCTTTATCGACATTAGATTCTTCTCCGGTTACTTCAGGCATTATCTCATCAGTAAACTCCGGATCAGTAAGTAGAATTATATTTTCGTAATAATTTCTAAATTGCTTAATCTCTTGAGCTGTTTCTTTAATGTAACTTTCTCCTTCGATATCAATTGGTAATGTTAGCAAAGGAACCGTTAGAGCCAGAAACATCGAGAACAGCAAATAAAAACGATTAAACGTAAAATAGGTCTCCTTACGAAAAAACAGAATATACCCCAGATAAAACAAACTAAGGCATAATCCGGACTCGAATAAATATATCAGAAACTTAGCCATCTTTCTTTTGTTTTAGGTCTTCAAGCATGTTTATAACTTCATTGACTTCTTCAATTTTAAGATTTTTGTCTTCTGAAAAGAAATTGACCACTTGTTTAAAAGAATTATTAAAGTAGTTGTTGACCAAACTTCCCATCTGGCTTTTACGATAATCTTCTTTCGTAATCATTGGAAAATACTCGTAGGTTCCTCCATACTTAGTAAATCCAATAATATCCTTCTTAACCAATACTCTGACAATAGTTGAAACACTATTATACGGTGGTTTAGGGTCAGGAAACATAGCTTGTATATCTTTTACGAAACCTTTTTCTAGCTCCCATAAAATCTGCATTATCTTTTCTTCTGCTTTTGTTAAAGTAACCATTGTAACACTAAGTTAGTTAATCAGCACTTCAAACCTACAACTTATATTTAAGTTTGTCAACTTATTTTTACGTTTTCTAACTTATTTTTAAGTTGTCAATTAGCATTCATACTCCAAATCCCTTTATTCATGGCCCTTTTAGAGGAAAGGTAATTTTATAAAAAAAGGATTGAAAGATTAAATACTTAACTTAATCTTTCAATCCTTCAAACTAATTCTAATAAACTCTAAACGTCTTTACTATTCAATTACACTTACCAAATCTTCTTTATCTTTTCGCACTTTCCTTAAATTTACCAACCAATCATTTTCAACATCTCTATACCCTATTGGTAACATTACACAACTTCTTAAACCTTTTGAACGAAGGTCTAAAATTTCATCAACAGCGTCCGGATCAAAGCCTTCCATAGGCGTACTGTCAACCCCAACAAAAGCCGCAGCCGCAATAGCTTGTGAAAAGGCAATGTATGCCTGACGAGCTGCATGATTAAAATTCACTTCAGCATCACGTTGAGGATAGCTATTCAGTAACATCTGACGATAATCTTCCCAACCTTGATTTTTAAACCCGCGAACAGCATTGGTTAAATCAAACATCTTATTAATACGTTCGGGAGTATAAGTATCCCAGGCAACAAATACTAATAAGTGTGAACAATCTGTCACCACTGTCTGGTCCCAGGCCACTGCGCGTATTTTCTTCTTTAATTCGGGATTTTTAATTACTAAAATCTCAAAAGGCTGAAGTCCACTTGATGTTGGAGCTAAGGATGCAGCTTCAAGTATTGTATCAATCTTATCTTGCTCAACTTCACTACCGTTCATTGCTTTGGTAGCGTATCTCCAATTCAACTTATCTAATAATTCCATATCGTTAATTTAATGAATGTTCATTTATTTTAATTAAAAAAATTACACTTTTATACTATCCCATGCCAATTGAAAAGCGGACTTCAACATATCGTCACCCAAAGGGCAAATATCATTTACAACTGAACTCAAATAAAACGCCATCGGGTAAATCGAATAGGCATATAAAAGAAATGGTGAAATTTCTTTTATGATTCCTTCCTCCTGCCCCCTCTTCCACAAATCCAGAAGCGGTTGCAGGTGCACTAAACCCTCCTTTCTAATCTCAAGATCGATAAGTGGAGCATTATCGCATTGTGACAAAAACTCTGCCTCTTGTGAATAAGCCATTTTGAACTTTGCGATGTTAAACCATATGTGTTCAAAGCTTTTCTTAACCGGCAAGGATTCGTTATAAGCATCAAAGGCACTTTTGCTAAAAGAGGCTTTAACATTAAGATATAATTGATTGACTAAATCCTGTTTGTTTTCGAAATAAATATAGATAGTTGCAGGTGATACATTAGCCATTTTGGCCACCTTTGCCATAGATGCCTCTTGTATACCACCGTTATTTATTAAAGCTAAAGTGGCTTTAAATAAAGCATTTTGTTTGTCAATACTTTTTTGAAGTTTAGCCATACGTTCATTATTTATTACGATCCAAATTCCAATACAAGCTAAGAACATGAGTAATTAATAAATGTTCATTCTTTTTTTCAATGTGTGATCTAATCTTCAAAATAAGCTTTCTCAACATGTAAGTATTTCTGCCCAATATTTCTCTCTATTTTCAAAATATTCTGAGAAGATACTTCCGAAATTCCCAATATAATAGTACATTCA
This sequence comes from uncultured Carboxylicivirga sp., assembly GCA_947503525.1. Classification (GTDB taxonomy): domain Bacteria; phylum Bacteroidota; class Bacteroidia; order Bacteroidales; family Marinilabiliaceae; genus Carboxylicivirga. Next base: position 312,060 of record CANNEA010000007.1, read on the forward strand.
ACTACGCATCACCCTCTTTATCTCTTTTTTATCCAAACTAAAACCCAGGTTAAAAGGAACGGTATGCGTATTTAGAACTAAATATCGAATTGAGCCACGGATGAAAGATAAAAAGCCAACATATGAAGAGCTGCTGGAAGAGAATCGGCGATTAAAAAAAGAACTTTCATTGAGTAATGCTGAAGCGGATATACTTTTTCAGGATAAATTTAGAAAATTGGTTTTTGAGAGTTCTCAGATTCCTATTGTTATAATGGATGCCGTATCAAGTCGATTTATTGATTGTAATCCTGCTGCAGTATCGATCTATAGGTTTTCATCCCGTGAAGAAACCATTAATAAAACACCTCTTGATGTTTCTGCCCCTTTTCAATATGATGGTACAGCTTCCAATATCTTAGCCAAAAAACATATTAAAACTGCCATTGACGAAGGCACATGTGTGTTTGAATGGCGTCATAAATATCCAAATGGCGATTTTTGGGATGCAGAAGTTCATCTTCTCCGCTTTCATCACGAAGGACAACAATATTTACAATTCTCACTTGTTGACATAACCGATCGCGTAAGTGCGAAAAAGGCATTGCTCGAAAGCGAAGCGAATCTAAAAGCTATTATTGAAAATTCTCTTGAAAGTATTTGGTCCATTGATACCAATTACAGAATCCAATATGTTAACGAAAATTTTGCCAACGCATTTTTCGCTTCTTTTGGAAATACTCTAGCCAAAGGCGTTAATATTCTTGACGCACTTCCTGATTCACTCAGAACACTATGGAAGGATCGATACGACAGAGCATTTAAGAATGAACAGTTCACTTTTACAGACAAGATTGATTTAGGAGAAGCTTTTTTATATATTGAAGTTGCAATGACTCCTATAGTCCTAGACGGCAAGGTAGTTGGAGCATCATTCTATGGAAAAGACATAACAGAAACCAAACGTTACGAAATTGAGTTAATTGAAATGAACTCAATGCGTGAGTTAATCGTCGATAGTATTCCTTCCTACATATTTTGGAAAGATAAGAATTCCGTTTACCTGGGATGTAACAAGAATTTTGCGAAAAGAGCTGGTGTTGGCACCCCTGAGAACATCGTTGGAAAAACCGACTATGATTTGGCATGGACAAAAGAAGAAGCGGACTTTTTTGTAGATGTGGATCGCCGGGTAATGCAAAAAGGCATTGGAGAATATCGAATTAACGAACCACAAACAGAGCCTAATGGCCGAATCGCCTGGATTGAAACGAACAAGATTCCATTGCGAAACGCGGATGGTCAAGTTTTTGGAATTCTTGGAACATTTGAAGATATAACAGAACGTAAAGAAACAGAGGAAGCACTTCGCGAGAGTCGCTTTAAATTTAAAGAAACCGTTGATTTATTGCCTCAAGTCGTATACGAGGCCGATACTGATGGTCGTCTCACATTCATTAATAAGCAAGCCTTTGAAACATTCGGTTATACCGAAGAAGATTTTAAGAAAGGCATTATGGTTAGGGATTGTTTTGCGCCCGAGAATAATACCAAAGCCATGGCTAATTTTTTTAGGAAGTTTAAGGGTGGCGGGGGCAGCAATGAATATATCGCTATTCGCAAAGACGGAACAAAATTTCCTGTAATAATATACTCCACACCAATAGTGCGTAACAATCAAGCCATTGGTCTCCGGGGTATAATCATAGACATTACCCAACGTAAAGAAATTGAAAATGAGTTAGTATGGGCGAAGGAACAAGCCGAAGAAAGTGATCGCCTTAAATCTGCATTTTTAGCCAATATGAGCCATGAAATCCGAACTCCTATGAACGGCATTCTTGGCTTTGCCGAGTTACTTAAAACACCTGATTTATCCGGAGAGGAACTCAATGCTTTTGTTAGCGTCATTGAAGAAAGTGGAAATCGGATGCTTAATATTATCAACGATCTGATAAACATTTCAAAAATAGAGGCGGGTCAAATGGAGGTTTCAATAACCGAAACAAACATCAACGAACAGCTAGATTTTCTATATACCTTCTTCAGCACTGAAACCCAAAAAAAACAGATCGAGCTAAATACTATTTGCCCTTTATCAACGGAAGAGGCCACAATTCATACCGACAAGGAGAAACTGAATGCGGTACTTACTAATCTGATTAAGAATGCAATTAAATTTACGAATAAAGGTAATATTGACTTCGGTTACGAAATAAACGATGATGCTTTTCTCTTCTTTGTTAGCGATACTGGAATTGGGATACCTGAAAACAAAATAGACATTATTTTTGAACGTTTTGTACAGGCCGACTCAAGTGTTTCCAGTGGATTTGAAGGCTCAGGATTAGGATTATCCATTTCAAAGGGATATATCGATTTATTAGGAGGTAACATACATGTGGAGTCCACTAAAAATAAAGGTACTTGCTTCTACTTTACCTTACCCCGATATTCAAATTTAAAAAAAGGCAAAAAGACAAAAAGTTCTCGCTTGGGTATTGAAAAGGATTTTAATAACACAACTATTTTACTCGCAGAAGATGATGATACCTCACTCATTTATCTTTCAAGTATCTTAAAAAATTCAAATGTAAATTTATTAACTGCCCGAAACGGTTTAGAAGCTGTAGAACAATGTAATAGAAACGATGATATTAAACTTGTATTAATGGACATAAAAATGCCCCTTCTAGATGGTTATTCAGCTGCCAAAAAGATAAAGGAGACAAAACCAGATCTTTGTATTATCGCGCAAACTGCTTTTGCCTTATCATCAGATAGAGACCGCTATGGCAATACATTCTGTGATTATATTACCAAACCGATAAAATCGGATGAGCTAAAACAAACCATTAAAAAACACCTTAAATAGAAGAGGAATCAACTAAAGTAAATACTTGTCAAAATCAATACAGCGGAATAAATCCTAAGATATAGATTAATCTGAGACAATCAGCTCCATCAATTTAAAACTCTTCCTATATTTGCCAGAATAATTAAGCATACCACACGTTCTTAATAAAGTGACGTCTTAATAAGATTTGGAATAATAAATAAGCACTAATAACCTCATATCAATCAGTAATGAAACATATAATTATTCTTGCAATTATAATATCAATTTCAGGCATAGCAAGCGCACAATCATATTCAGAATCTAACCTAGGACTTCGGTTTGGCGGAGGAAATGGCTATGGTGCGGAGATAAGTTTTCAACATCCATTCAAAAACAATCGCATGGAATTAGATTTAGGCTGGGGCAACTCATCAGATTGGAGCAGTTGGACTTTAACCGGCCTTTATCAATGGGTTATGCCGATTGAAAGCGGTTTTTATTGGTATCTGGGAGCAGGTCCTGCTATTGGCTTCTGGGATGAAAAGCAAGACCACTACAGTAACAACGGAGGTATTTACCTTGCAGCTTCACTTAATGTGGGGGCAGAATATAAATTTGCTGAAGTTCCTATTCAACTTGCACTTGACTTGCGTCCAGAATTTGGTTTAATCAATAGGTGGGATGCTGTTGGTGGTGGACTAGGCTTTTCCGTTAGATATTGCTTCTATAAATAAAACTCCAAGGGATTTACCGCTTAGAGCTATTATTGAATTATTTCATCAAGCAAGGCTTTCACTTTTTTACCATCCCAACGGGCGGCACCTTGCTTTTTCATAAGTATTTTTCCTTCTGGAGAAATAAGGAATGAAGCAGGAATACTTCGTGAGGCAAATACATCCGGTACTCGTGAATCTAAAATATATACAGGAAAAGTGTACTCTTTTTTCTCCAGAAAACGATTAAGCGTTTTGATGTCTTCACTGCTGGCTAACACAAAAACAAGCTTGTCTCCATACTCATCATATAGGCGTTGAATGGATGGCATCTCGGCAATACAAGGAGGACACCAGGTCGCCCAAAAATTTAAGAATACTGCTTTATCTTTAAACTCACTAAAGGAATGGCGCTCTCCATTTATATCTCTTAGAGACCAATCAAAATCAGAATCTTTCACATAAATAACGTCTTCTGTTTCGCGAGGCTGAAACATACTATATCGAATAATAGTAGCTGATACCACCTTACGCGAAGTAGGAAATATCATTGCGATAACTAATGCTGTAAAGATAAAATCAAACGCAATTCCCCAATTAGTTTTCTTACGACGATATTTATACCACTGTTCAGACCAAAACCCCTTTTTCTGTTCCATAACTTTTATTCCCTCTCAAATATAACAAGTAAAACCTATTTTTGATTATTAAAACAAGAATTGCCAAAATGATGAATGCTCTTTAGCTCTATCCGTTTGCAATTCCACCTTTACCCAATTATACCCTTTGTCAACATTAGCTTTTTGCTTAAACTGATTAATATCTATACTTATTTGATGGGATGTTTCAGGAGTTAATGTTAAAGGAAAAAGATTCTGGCCTCCACTTTTCAATTGAAACTTTCTTGTTTTTTTAAACGGATGACCAAAAACCAAAACCGGAGCATTAAATGCTATACTTTCACGCGTTCGATTCATAATCGAAATTTGTGCTATCCTTTGTCCGGTAGATTTTTTGTTGCGTATACGTAAAGATACCCATACAATAGAAGGAATCATTTTCTGAAAAAGCTTTCGTTTCATTGCCACATAAAACAATAGCCCAAACAACATTAAAAACAATAAAGCTCCGGTATCAAAACCTCGTTTTACATTCACCCCTTCATCTACCGGAGTATTTAAAGGCCTCAGTAATTCCTCATCATTTTCTGGTTCATTCAGGGTTGATTCCTGAACAAGATCTCTATGTCCAACTCTTCCTCCCTGACTGCAAACCTGCATCATTAAAAGAAAAAACAAAGCTCCTACAATCCACCATCGATATTTCTGATAGAATACCTTAAACTCATTTATATATTTCTGCATTGTTAATAGCTTGGAAAGTCCTGTAAACCCTTATAATTAATATAGTATTCTCCTCCAACCTCAGGTTTTGACATTTCCTCTTCAGTCTCACCATTTGCATTGGCAATTCCCACACTTGCAAAAAGACAAGTCGCATTGTGTTTGGTGGCATGGTGTAAAACTTCCGCAGCCAGAGTAGGAATCAATATGCCCATCTCAGGGTAAGTAGTGGTTCGAACAACAATAAAAAATCGCTTGTCATCTTTCATGGCTAATATCTGCGGATTAACATCCGTTTCGTTACGCACGTTAAGAATTTTATAGCCCTTATCCACCATATCTTTATAAACCACTTTAATACCCAAAAAGTGTAACTCTTCGGTATTCATTTGCTTCCCCTTAACCATTGTTGAACGATTTTGACTTCAAAATTGGCATAATTTAATTAAAAAGAAAAATAGCTCTTTACAAGTTCTTTTTTTTGTCGTAAATTCTAGTGACAATTTTAATAGTGTTTGATGTAGATGCACATCAGATTAATCATCTAACTGGAGGAAAACATTATGCCACTTACACGTCTTGAGGAATACCTCTATCATCAAAAAGTCAACTACAAAAGAATTGTCCATTCCAGAGCTTATACAGCGCAAAAAACAGCAGCGTATGCGCATATTTCTGGAAAGGAGATAGCCAAATCAGTCATTGTAAAAATTGACGGAAAACTCTGTATGGCCGTTTTACCGGCTTCATATCAGTTGGACTTGAACGAACTCAAACGAGCTACTGCAGCTAAAGATGTTCGACTAGCCAATGAAACTGAATTTAAAGATGTCTTTAATGACTGCGAAGTAGGCGCTCAACCACCATTCGGGAATTTATATAACCTTGAAGTATTTGTTGCCGAAAAACTCACTGAAGACATAAATATTGCCTTTAATGCCGGCAATCATGCCGAATTAATACAAATGACCTATAGGGATTATCAACGGCTTGTGCATCCAACAGTAATAAAAATTGCCAGGACAGCATTTGCGGAAGCGTAAGTTGAGTTGAGGGATGATTGAGTGGGCACCCTGTTTGGAAAGAGCAGGGTGTTTTTTAATTCCGTAACTTTGCATCAATGAAAAAAATGCAAGGCCTGATCAATCCCACGAAATTTCCTTTTTATTATGGCTACCTTATCCTGGTTTTCGGAACCATTGGAATTTTAGCAAGTATACCTGGTCAAACAATTGGCATTTCAACATTTACTGATCCGCTGAAAGATGCCTTAGGTCTAAATCGAAATCAAATAAGTTTAGCATATATGCTTGGCACTTTGGCTAGCTCGTTAATCTTAACTAAAGCGGGTAAATTATATGATCGATTAGGAGCTATGCATACTGCATCCTATGCCATTGCTTTATTAATGGGCACATTAATTTTATGCTCCTTTTCAATTCAAATAAGTAATGGAGTAAGCCAAATCATTCATTCTAAGAGTTGGGCCATTCCGTTTTCGCTAATGATCGTCCTGTTTTTTCTACTCCGATTTAGCGGTCAAGGTGTGTTAACAATGGTATCACGAAATATGGTGATGAAATGGTTCGATCGCCTGAGAGGTCGAATTAATGCAATTAGTAGCATTAGTGTTTCCTTTGGCTTTTCCATTTCACCCCTTTTAATTGATCAGCTGATTCAAGGCTACACATGGCAAGGAGCATGGCAGATTATAGCCGGACTTTTGCTTATCATTTTGGCATTTGTTGTGTTATTCTATAAAGATAATCCCGAAAAATATGATCTCCATATTGATGGCAAAGTGCCTAAAACGGTTTCGTCGCAAGAAAAGACAAAAGCTGAGGTTAATTTTACCCTTTCTGAAGCACTTCAAACCCGAAGTTTCTGGATGTACAGTTTAATCCTTTCCTTTCAGGCCTTCTTTATTACTGGTTTCACCTTTCATGTTGTATCGGTATTCTCTAATGACGGTTATACACGTGATGAGGGCATTGCCATTTTTCTTCCAATAACCATTATTTCCACTATAGTATCCATTGTTGGTAATTTTATTAGCGATTGGATAAAGCTTAAAATATTGTTATTCTCAATGATATCAGGAGCCTTTTTGGCATCACTTGGTTTATTTCTTTTGGAAAATGACTTTGGATATTACCTGTTAATAATAGGTTTTGGCATTTGCTCAGGATTATTTGCGGTTTTAATGGCAATCGTCTGGCCACGACTATATGGGCGGCAACATCTTGGCGCCATTTCGGGCAAAGCCATGTCTATGTTGGTTATGGCCAGTGCCATAGGTCCATATTTATATAGTAATGTATACCAGATTACCGGATCCTATGGCTCAGTTTCAATAATTGCATTTATTTACCTGACCTTTCTTGCAATTGGATCTCTGAAAGCAAATGTTCCGCTTAAACATTAAGTACAAAACCTACTTTAGGCACATTTTCAATACTTATTGTTGGATCTTCTTTTAGATATTTCCTGAGTTTGGCAATAAAAACATCAAGACTTCTTCCATGAAAGTAATCGTTCTCTCCCCAGATAGCCACCAAGATATCTTCACGCTTAACAATGTTATTTACCGATAAACATAGCATTTTCAGAACATCACTTTCTTTCTGGGTCAGACGTTTTGAGAATTCGCTTGCACTCAATAATTGATTTTCGGCATCGAAATTATATTCACCTATTTCAAAGCTGGTTTCTTGAGGTAAAGTATTTTCCTGTAGATTAATTCGATTGAGTATAGCCTGAATACGACATAAAAGCTCATCTTCATCAAAAGGCTTGGTGATATAATCATCAACACCAAGCGTAAAACCTTTGATTTTATCTTGTTTCATTGCGCGAGCAGTGAGAAAAATAATCGGAACCTTTTTGTTCTCTTTTCTAATATTCTCAGCAATGGTAAAACCATCCATACCCGGTAACATGACATCCAGTATACAGAAATCATATTCAGAATTTTTAAAAGCTTCCAGTCCTTTTTCACCATTCTTGTACAACTTTACATCAAAGCTGTTTGATTCTAAAAAGTCAACCAAAAGAAATCCCATACTAACATCGTCCTCAACCAAAAGAATTCTAGCCATTCGAAAGCGGTATTTGAATTATAAATTGAGTGCCCTTGCCAACTTCACTTTCCACCTTTATATTACCATTATGTTCCTCAATAACTTTTTTAACGAAATTGAGACCCAGTCCAAAACCTTTAACATTGTGCAGATCGCCTGTACCTACCCTGTAATATTGATCAAAGATAAAGGGTAAATCCTTCTTTTTAATCCCTATCCCATTATCTTCTATCGTAATAGTAAGCTGCTTATCATTCGATTCTGTAGTAATCGAAATTAATGATTGCCCGGTATTATACTTTAAAGCATTATCCAATAAGTTAGATATTACCTGGGCCAAACGGCCATTATTGCTGTCGATTGAATGATTGCCTGCATTTAAATTAAGTGTCAATTCTCCATTAGTTTCCTGAACGCGATAACTATAATTATCTGCAACTTCTTCCAACACTTTTTTCAAATCAACTTTATTTTTCTCGCACTTCTCAGGCGAATCACAAGATATGCGTAAAATATCATCAACGTGACTGTGCATTCTTTGGTACTCGTTCAGAATAACATCAGTATATTCATCAGTCTTCTCTTTGTCCTCCTTTTTCTTTCGAATGAGATTGGCTGCTAAACGGATATTTGCCAATGGGGTTTGAAATTCGTGCAACATATTATTAACAAACTCCTTGGTGTGGGCCATTTGAAGTTGCTCACGCTTAATCATTCGTAATAATATAATATAGGATACAATTAAAAACAGAATTACAATGATAGAAACAAAAAACAGCCCCCTCATCTGTCGTAATAAAAATCGATTACGATCAGGAAATTCAAGATGAATACCTATCCCTTGCTCTTTAAGCAAACCATTTAAAGATTGTTGATAAAACTTAGCTCCGAATAACTCATCCGAATTTACTTCGCCTACATTATCCTTTAATGAAAAGGTAAAATCCAATGGCAATTGATACAAACATAAATTGGCTCTAATAATACTATCTACTTCTGCCCGCTTGGTTTTATGCATTCCTCGTGGACAATCTTTGCCACACAGGAAACGGTCCATATCGGGACAAATTCTTCGGGACAAATCATCGCGTGTATCTTTCAGGGCCATTACAACACGATGGTTAAAATTCTGCTCCTCCATACGGGCAGCTTTAACCATATAGCTTATCTGAATGATAAGTAAAGTAGCCAAGGCAATAAAAGTAAATACAGATAACCAGTTGTTAGTCTTCATTTTCCCCATTCGCATTAAATGCTTTAATGACACAAATTTACCCAAATAAAAGACTCGATAGTCCTAATTTAACATCGCGTTAACAGCTATTAACAAGACCATAACTTACTTTTACATGTAAGGATTCTACATTTGAATCGTCAAAATAAGAAACTTATAAACAATTTTAATATACACTATTATGAAAAAGACTTTAATTTTATCAATGATGTTCGTGTTTACAATGGCTTTAGCAACTCCTATGCTTGCAGAGGTTTCACCTCAAGAGCCTGTAAAAACAGAGAAGAAGAAGAAAGAGTGTACTAAAAAAGAATGCAGTGAGAAAAAAGCTTGCAGTGAGAAGAAAGAGTGTGGAGAGAAAAAAGAGTGCACTAAAAAAGAAGAGAAAAAAGGATAATTTTATATAAAAAACCTTTTGCAAACGGTTGAACTTTGTGTTTAACCGTTTTTTTTGTGTCTAAGCGCAACATTCAGATCACCTTAACGTACTAATGGCTAATCGATAATATTTACAATGAGTACTTTTACAAGTTCATTAATATTATACATTACACTCAAAATTAGCTAATACTTGTATTATGGAGTTTTTAACAGGTTGGGTAAGGCTGGCTTTTGTTGCTATTATAGCATTTGCCTTAGGTTATGGCACCTTAAAAATATTATTTAAAAACAGCATCTTTTTTAGAATAGGGACGCTTTGGATGATTAATGTTTTTTATACGGTTATCAATAGCCGATTGCATTATGCCTATCCTGAATATTTTCCATATTACGGCGCTTTAACTGTTGGATTTGGGGTAACTATTGCATTGCAATATTTAGTTTTTCTTCAAGTTAAAAAGCCTCTCCAACAAATAACAATACTTTTAAAAAAGATAGCAAAGGGACAAATTAACTCTCATCAAGAAGACTTTAAGGGGAACTTAAAAGGAGAAATTCTTGAAATTCATAATTCAATTGGTGCATTACAAAAGAGTTTAGCTGGTGTAATACATAGTGTTGAAGATTCAGCTAATGAAGTCAACAAAATGGGCGAGACATTGCACGCAACTGCTGAAGAGTTATCAGCTGGCGCAAACGATCAAGCCTCAGGAATAGAAGAAGTATCTTCATCGATGGAAGAAATGGCAGCGAATATTAATGCCAATGCAAGCAATGCCATCGACACCATGGAGAACTCGTCCCTGACTAATCGTTCTGTTTTAGAAAGCTTTGATAAGACCCAGGAGGCCTTGAATGCCATGCAACTCATTAGTGAAAAAATTAGTGTTATTGATGAGATAGCAGTTCAAACCAACTTATTAGCTCTCAATGCAGCAGTTGAAGCTTCAAGAGCGGGTGATGAAGGTAAAGGTTTTGGTGTTGTAGCTGGCGAAGTACGTAAGTTAGCTGAACGTAGTAAAGTAGCTGCCAAAGAAATACAAGACCTTTCGGTAAAAGGTAATGAAGTGGCTGAAGTTGCAATGCAAAAGCTGCAAGACACACTCCCACTAATCGAGAAAAATGAAGATTTAGTTAGTGAAATTAGTACTTCGAGTAAGGAACAGAACATTGGTGCGACACAAATAAATAATGCCATACAGGAAATTAATTTGACTACTCAAAGTAATGCTTCCATATCGGAAGAAATGACTTCAACTTCTAATCAATTGGCCATACAGGCGACTGAATTAATTAAAAAGCTAAGTTTCTTCCGTTTGACCTAGGTGATACGAAATTACACCTTATTTACAAACCAAACAAAAGACCAATACTGAAGGATATGTGATTTTGAGCTCCATGTGGGTTAGTTGAAATTTGTGTTCCTGATTCATCAAAAACAAATTCCTCACTCAAATTAGGTATTAGGATCATCCTTGCATGTAAATCCAAATCTACTTTCTCGGACAGTTCAATGGTCAAACCCACCTGAGGAGCTAAACCTGGCAATATTTTGTCATACACATACGCTGCCGATGAATTTGCCGATTCATTCTTGGTATCAAAATCCATAGTATTATGCAACCAAAATGCACCAAATCCAATGCCAATATAAGGACGAATCTCGTCGTGGCTGAAATAATAATTGCCTTCTGCTAATAACTGAATAGTCTGGTAATTGCCATCGACACTCCCATTATTACCCACATCCCAATAACTTTTATCAATTGACTGGAACTGATAGGCCATGTCAAAGCCTAAGCTCAAGCGTTTAGTATAGAACCAACGCCCAAATAAGGCCACCTGATTTCCATTACTTGACATATCAGCAAAACCTTTTTCAAAGTTTTTACCAATATTTGTAGGTAAGGTATATCCATAACGTCCGCCAAGTTTCCAATCACGGCCTTTGGCCAAACTTGATGAACAAGCGAATACCATTAAAAGAATAATTAAGAAAATTCTATTCTGCATTAATTTCGTTTTGCAATAAAAATAATAATATTACGCTGATTAACTTCAAAAAAAAGCTCCATCACCTAAAGTAATGGAGCCCTATATTGTTCATTTTTGTTTTACTCAATCACCTTAAGTTCTTTACCTATCTTAATAAAGGCTTCAATTGCTTTATCCAAATGATGACGTTCATGAGCCGCAGACAATTGAATACGTATGCGCGCTTCTCCTTTTGGCACCACCGGATAATAAAATCCGATAACATAGATTCCTTCATCCAACAATTTAGCCGCAAATTCCTGCGACAACTTTGCATCATACAACATCAAAGCCGCAATTGCCGACTTACTTGGTTTAAGATCAAAACCGGCATCAGTTAATTTAGCTCTGAAATACTCAGCATTATCCATCACTTTATCGCGATATTCAGTTGACTCAGTCAACATATCAAATATCTCAAGAGAAGCACCAATGATAGCAGGAGCCAGTGAATTAGAGAATAAATATGGACGCGAGCGTTGACGCAACATATCAATGATTTCTTTTTTACCTGTTGTAAATCCACCAAGCGCACCTCCCAAGGCTTTACCTAGGGTTCCGGTAATAATATCTACACGACCCATTACATCGTGATGCTCGTGAGTTCCACGTCCGGTTTTACCAATAAAACCAGCCGAGTGGCAATCATCCACCATCACTAAGGCATCATATTTATCAGCTAAATCACAAATCTGATCGAGCTTAGCAATATCACCATCCATTGAGAATACCCCGTCGGTAACAATTATACGGAAACGTTGCTTTTGCGCAGCCTTCAACTGTTCTTCCAAATCCTGCATGTCGGCATGCTTGTATCGGTAACGAGCTGCTTTACACAGGCGAACCCCATCAATAATAGAAGCATGATTCAAGGCATCTGATATAATGGCATCTTCAGCCGAAAACAAAGGTTCAAAAACACCACCATTGGCATCAAAACATGCTGCATATAAAATAGTGTCTTCCGTTCCCAAAAACTCCGCAATTTTAGCCTCAAGTTGTTTATGGATATCTTGTGTACCACAAATAAATCGAACCGATGATAATCCATATCCATGAGTATCCATTGCCTTTTGAGCAGCCGAAACAACACGAGGATGAGAAGAAAGTCCCAGATAATTGTTAGCGCAAAAATTTAAAACTGTCTTACCACCTACCTGAATCTCTGCACCCTGAGCAGAAGTAATTACACGTTCGTTTTTATATAGGCCTGATTCCTTAATGGCCTCAATTTCTTTTGTTAAGAAATCCTGAATCTTACCGTACATATCTATCTTTTTAGCTGATATTACTTAATAATGTTCAAATGTAAGCTATGTCAAGTTAAAGAAATATGACTTTAAACACTATCAATAAAGGCAATTAATTCAACTGCTGCTCAACTTTTTTATGAATCGTAGACCAGGTATCCTCACTCATTTTAGGTCCAACCACTTCAATAACATGACCAGATAATATTGAACCAATATTACCACACTGCTCCAGGGATAATTCTTTAATTAAACCATAAAGAAAACCAGCTGCATATAAATCACCTGCTCCTGTGGTATCGATACTTTTAACCGGAATAATTCCAACTTTAACCACTTCATCAAAACGCTTTATGATTGATCCGTCTTTTCCCAATTTTAATACAGCCACTTCCGTACCATTAGCCAGATCATTTAAAGCTGCCTCACCTTCTTTTCCAGTATAGGCTTTGGCTTCTTCTTCATTGGCAAAAACAATATCTACATAATTGGCGATGAGATTCTTTAAAAAGTCAAGATTTTCCTCAACCACATTAAAACTGGCTAAATCGATACTCGTTTTTAAACCTTTGGATTTTGCTACCTGATAAGCTTTCTCAATTAAGGCTTTATTTTGCACCAAATATCCCTCAACATGAAAATAAGTATAGCCATCAAACATATGCTCCATCATATCATCGGCCGATAATTCAACTGCTGCTCCAAGGTATGTCGCAAAAGTTCTCTCTGAGTCCGGGCTAATCATAGCTATTGCTCTTCCTGATTTTGCTTCACTTTCGCTTAAATGTGGTGTGATATTATGACTTGACATGTCGTTCTTAAACACTTCGCCGAATTCATCCTTACCAATTTTACCAATAAAACCGGTCTTAATACCTAAACTAGCCAAACCATGTATAGTATTGGCAGCTGATCCACCACTTGCCAATTCTTTGTTCAAATGAGAGGTTGCCTCCATCACTTTAGCCACGGCAACATCATCAACCAGTTGCATACTTCCTTTCGGAAAATTCAGTTTTTCAAGCAAATTATCGTTTTCCAGGCGTGCTAACACGTCAACTAAGGCATTACCTAAACCCAATACACTACTCATAATTAAACGTTTATTTTAATCGAGTTATTTTTATTAAAAAATTTGTCCAAAGATATTGCATATTTTCAAGATTCCTTATACTTTTGCTCCGCATTTGACAAAAGCGTCTCCATATGGGAGTTTGCAATGTTTAGTGAAAATAAATTCCCCAGTAGCTCAGTTGGTTAGAGCGGCGGACTGTTAATCCGTAGGTCGTAGGTTCAAGTCCTACCTGGGGAGC
>CANNEA010000008.1 GCA_947503525.1 uncultured Carboxylicivirga sp.
ACATTAACACTAGCCGTTAACGATGGCTCATCCGACGATACTTATGATGGCATGAGTACAACTGTTGATGTCACCAACATGGATAATGATTCTGCCGGTTTAAGCGTGACTCTAACAGGAAGTTCAACCGAAACATCAGAAGCCGGAACAAGCGATGCCTTTGATGTGGTACTGAATACTCAACCTGCATCAGATGTGATAATCGACATTACAGGTTTAGATGCCACAGAAGGTAGTTTGGATGTAAGCACCTTAACCTTCACCTCAGCCAACTGGGACCAGGCACAGACCGTGACTGTAACAGGGCAAGACGATGCAGAAGTAGATGGCGATATTGATTATACTTTAACGTTAGCCGTTAACGATGGCTCATCCGACGATTCTTATGATGGCATGAGCACAACTGTTGATGTCACCAATATCGATAATGATACTGCCGGTTTAAGTGTTACTTTAACAGGAAGTTCAACCGAAACATCAGAATCTGGTACAACAGATGCCTTTGATGTGGTACTGAACACACAGCCAACATCAGATGTTGTGATTGATATTACTGGATTAGATGCCACAGAAGGTAGCATAGATGTAAGCACCTTAACCTTCACCTCAGCCAACTGGGACCAGGCACAGACCGTGACTGTAACAGGGCAAGACGATGCAGAAGTAGATGGTGATATTGATTATACTTTAACGCTAGCCGTAAACGATGGCTCATCCGACGATACTTATGATGGCATGAGTACAACTGTTGATGTCACCAACATGGATAATGATTCTGCCGGTTTAAGTGTTACTTTAACAGGAAGTTCAACCGAAACATCAGAAGCCGGAACAACCGATGCCTTTGATGTGGTACTGAATACACAGCCAACATCAGATGTGGTAATCGACATTACAGGCTTAGATGCCACAGAAGGTAGTTTAGATGTAAGCACCTTAACCTTCACATCAACTAACTGGGACCAGGCACAAACAGTGACTGTAACCGGTCAGGATGATGCAGAAGTAGATGGCGATATTGATTATACTTTAACGTTAGCCGTTAACGATGGCTCATCAGATGATACTTATGATGGCATGAGTACAACTGTTGATGTCACCAATACTGATGATGATACCCTTGTGACGCCTAATCAGGCTCCAATTGCGGTAGATGATAACGTAAGTGTTGAGGAGAATGATATTCTTGAAGGAGGAAGTTTATTAATTAATGATTCGGATCCTGATGGTGACGCAATCACGATTAATACAACGCCGATAACAGAACCGGAACATGGATCTTTAGTAATCAATTCAGATGGTACATTCACCTATACTCCGAATTTAGACTTCTTTGGAGATGATAGTTTTGTTTATCAGATTTGTGATAATGGTACACCTAAGGAATGTGCAAATGCAACTGTATACATTACCATAACCGACTCACCATGGAATAATGATAAAGATGGTGATGGTTTGCTTGATGTAGATGAAGGTGATGATGATGTTGATGATGATGGTATTCCTAATGATGAAGATTTAGATTCAGACGGAGATGGTATTGGCGATGAAGACGAAGGAGATGATGATACAGATGGCGATGGTGATCCGGATTATAAAGACACTGACTCCGATGGAGATGGTATAGATGATGATGAAGAAGGTGATGAAGATACCGATGGCGATGGCGATCCGAATTATAAGGATCTGGATTCGGATGACGATGGAATTCTTGATGAAGATGAGAGTACAGGTGATTGTGATAATGATGGCATTCCTGACCGTATTGATGTAGATAAGTGTTATGGTGAGGATGAGTTGCCTATGCTTGATGGTTTTACACCTAATGGTGATGGTATAAATGATGAGTATAAAATTGCCTGGTTGTCGCAATACGATAAGGTAAGTATTGAAATATTCAACCGTTGGGGTAATGTGGTTTACCGTGTTGATAAATATGAAAATGACTGGAAAGGTATTTCAAATGTAGGAATGACCATAGGAAAAGAACTTCCGGTAGGAACCTATTACTACATCTTACATATCCAGGATAATAATAAGAAACTTAACGGATACATTTATTTACATCAATAAAAGTGATAATGGGGCCTGTTATCAGAACAGGCTCCCATATAAAGCAAATAAGATATGAAGATTCAGAAATTATATAAAAAGCTCATTCTTGTTACAGCCATATTGCTTTTTAGCTTTGGGTGGCAGGATGTAAAGGCTCAACAAGAGCCACTTTATACGCAATACATGTTTAACACTGTATCTGTAAATCCGGCTTATGCAGGAACCAGAGATGCAATGAATGTTTTGTTTCTATCACGCATGCAGTGGACCGGTATGGATGGTGCACCCAGAACATATGATTTTACGATGCATACACCTTTGAATAATTATAAAATGGGATTAGGTTTATCTATAGTATCTGATAGCCATGGACCGGTTAATAATTACTACATCAACTTTAACTATGCCTATCGTGTAAGTCTGACGGAAAAAATGACACTGTCGATGGGAGTGAAGGGTGGAATCTATAATTATTACGTAGGTCTTAATTCCCTTGATTTTGGTCAGAATGATCCAAGTGCTCAGAATGATCTTGAGCAACGTTTCCAACCCAACGCAGGTTTAGGCTTATACCTTTATACTGATCGTTATTATTTTGGTGCATCTGTTCCCAAATTAATTTCAACCGACTTAAGTGGAAATCAAACGACCACAAGTAATTTGGGTGAACTAAAACAACATTTCTTTTTAATGGGGGGATATGTTATGGATTTAAATAAAGACTTTAAGTTCAAACCTTCAGCCATAGCTAAAATGGTAAATGGAGCTCCACCATCATTAGATTTAACCGCTCAGTTTCTTTATCGTGGGGCGTATTGGTTTGGTGCCACATACCGATGGGGCGATGCCGTTGCTTTTATAGGCAATATTCAATTAAACAAACAGTTAATGGTAGGATATTCCTATGATTATTCAGTATCTAACCTGAGTACTTATAATAATGGTTCTCATGAAATTATCATCTCATACGACTTTGATGGTTTCTTAAAGAATAAAGTCAAATCACCAAGATATTTTTAATCAAAGCACTTAAACCAGAACAATGATAAATCGTAAACATATATTGATGATCCTGGTGCTATTTGTAGTGGCATTTGGTGAATCATCGGCACAAAAGTTCAAGCGTAAAGTTGATAGTTTATATACCTCGTATCGTATTAATCGTGCGGATAAAGCCTATGATAATATGGCTTATAAAAAAGCCATTGATCGATATCAAAGCATGTATAACAAACAAACTTTACCGGATTCTGTAAAGGGACAATTGGCCATAGCTTATTTTAAAGTTAGTGAAACCTCAAAGGCCGAGGAAGTATTCGCTACTATTCCGGAAGAGAATTTAAATGACGAGGAGTTGTTTTTGTATGCACAAACTCTTAAGTACAATGGAAAGTACAATCAGGCGGATGGTTTGATTGAACGTTTCCATAATATCAATGCGTCAGATTCAAGGGGAGTAAAGCAATTAAATGCCACTCCTGAGATTGAGAAAATATTATCAGAAGAACGTTATTTAATTGAAGAATTAGATATTAATTCAACACAATCTGATTTTTCACCATTTGTAATGGAAGACAAGCTATATTTTACCTCGGCGCGCGATATTGATTACATCGTTAAACGTGATTATGCCTGGAAAGAAACGCCATATCTGAATGTTTTTAATGCGAAAATAAAAGAAGAAGGAGCGTTTTCTAATCCAAATCTTTTTTCGGGTGATATGCGATCGATGTATCACGACGGACCGGTTTGTTTTAATGAAGCAGGTGATGAAATGTTTATAACGCGCAACTCTTTTCATAGTATGTTGAAAAAAGGTAAGGATGGTTATAATAACCTTAGAATCTTGTACTCCAAGAAAATGATTGATGGTTCATGGACTAAACCTGAAGAACTACCTTTTAACGATCCGTCGTTCTCATGTGGACATGCCTTCTTAACAAAGGATGGTCAAAAAATGTACTTTACATCTGATCGCCCTGGTGGTTATGGAGGTGCGGATATCTATTACGTCCTTCGTTCGGAGCAAGGATGGGGTGAACCGATTAATCTTGGTTCTGAAATCAATACTGAAGGTGAAGAAATGTTTCCATTTGTAGATGATAAGGGACAATTGTACTTTGCATCAAACGGTCATCTGGGGGTTGGAGGATTAGATCTGTTCATAGCCAGTAAGGTTAATGAAGCTTATCGGGTTAAAAATATGGGGTACCCAATTAATACAGCAAAGGACGACTTTTCCATTTTTATTATGGATGATGGCATTAATGGTTATTTTGCTTCAAACCGTGAAGGTGGTAAAGGAGATGATGATATCTATCGCTTTAAAGTATTAAAGGAAGTGGCCTTTAAATTACCGTTGAATGGGCGATTGGTAGATCAGAAAACAAAGCAGATTATTGCCAATACGCCTGTTGAACTTCGAGGACCGGAAGGTACAGTACTTGCTAACTTAGTTGCTGATGCTCAAGGTATGATTTATACTGAGTTGGATGAACATGCTTCAATTACAGCTATTGTAAACGCAGAAGACTATTTTCCTTATATGGAAACACTTCAGATGGTTACCGGAACTACGGAATTTGAATTGGCATTGGTACCCAAACCATACTATGGAATTTATGGTTCTGTTTTCTTGTTGCCCGACATGACTCCTATTTCGGATGTAAGCCTTAAAATAGAAGCCAAAAATGGAGCCGAAGATTTAGCGGCTACCAATGAAGAAGGTGCATTCAAAACTAAATTATTACCTGATACTGATTATGATATTGTATTTACTAAGAAGCAGTTTTTTACCAAACGTGTAAAATACTCAACGCTTGGGCGTGATACCGGTTATGTCAACCTAAATGAGTTTATGGAACTTGAGCTTGAAGAAGCTAAAGTGGGTAAGAGTATCGAGATACAAGTATTATATGATTTGGGCAAATGGAATATTCGGGAAGATGCGGCTGTGGAGCTGGATGATATGATTCAATTCTTAAATGATAATCCTAATATTAAAATTGAGTTGAGTTCTCATACCGATGCTCGTGGAAGTCGATCAAGCAATCAATCGCTTTCGCAGAAACGTGCTGAATCAGCTGTAAACTATATGGTTGAAAACGGCATTAGCAAAGAGCGTATGCAGGCCAAAGGTTATGGCGAAACTCGATTAAAGAATAAGTGTGCTGATGGGGTTAAGTGTTCGGAAGAAGAGCACCAAGCTAACCGTCGCACCGAAGTAACAATTATAGAAATGTAGTACCGATAATAATCGGTATATAATATTGCTGGGGGAAGTAAAGAGAGGCGTTTTGCATTAAATTGCAAAGCGCCTTTTTTGCTATTTTAGCTCCATTAAATGTTTATTTCAACAATGAATTATCCAAAGTCTTTTCTATCTCGAATATCTTGAGCAAAAAGTCAAAGCTTATCCCAATTTAGTAGTGCAAATTCAATCATTCGTAAGAAAAAGCAAGCTGTTAATCCAATTTGATTTATGGATTGGTAACAATTATTAACAAAGGGCGTAAAAACCTATTATTTGGGACCAATACATTATTACTTGATTATATGAGACTAAATCTACAACGTTTAGGGAAATCTCTTTTTGTTTTTTTATTTTACTTTACTAGCCTTCTTAATGCACAGGAAGGGACAAAGCAATTTATGCCTAACGCTTCTGACCGTCTTTGGCTTGAGATTTATCGTTCTACTGATAAGCTCTTTGCAACCTACGCAGCAACAGACAAAGAGCGTTTGTATATTTATTTAAATGCAGGTGAAACCATGCATTTTGGTATGAAGATGGCCAGCTATAGTGGAGCAAATGTTGATTATATCAAGTTTCGAATCAAAGATGAAGGTGGAAGTGTTGTGTATACTGAAACGGATTTGCCTCAAACAGGTTCAGGCTATATATCTTCATACGATGCTGCTGTAAAAGGTCCCAATGGATTGGTTTTGAATGGAACCACGATTTCAGGTGGATATAGCGCCTTAAGCTATACGGCTGCAACAAGTGGTAATCATTATATTGAGTTTAGTTCTAAGGAGTGGAATTGGTATTCAGGAAGTTGGCATTTTGATGAAGGTCAACGTTTTGCTCTTGAATTCTTTGATGTAACAGTAACGGATGCTTCAAATAATGTAGTTACTAACCCTGGTAATCCCAATGTATCAGCCGGTCGTTTATGGTCGAAAGGTTGGGCTTTTACCACAACCAGTTTTTACGATTATCCTGTAAAAACAGACTTTTATGTATTTACTGCCGATGAATTTGTAAATAAGGTACAGTATGAAATGAAACCTTATTCATTCAACTTTGTAGCCAATTCCTATGGCGTTTCAGTTGATGTAAATGATAATGTTATCGAAAAAGCGCAAAGCCAGGATGGCGACCTAACTAATACTTCAGATATTTCGGAATATCGAATTTTCTTAAACGACCCTGATCGTGGTGTTTGGCAAAATACAGCCTTACCACCTCCTACAGTGCAAGTTTGGTTTGATGATGATTTGTTATACGATTACGATTATGACCGTGATCCTCAGGAATTAACTTTTCCATCTTCCACTATATTGTTGGAAAAGAACAATGTGACATGCCCATACAATAGTGTGACCATGTTTAAGATTGTCAGCAATATTGATGGTTTTGCAACTATAATGCTCGATCTTGATGGAGGTGGTTATTCCACAGCGGGTAATGACCGTGCCTTAGAACTACCTTTAGTTCAGGGAGAAAATTATGTGCTTTGGGATTTTAAAGATGATAGCGGTAATGAAGTTTCTGATGGTAGTTATACAGCATCAGGAACATTTTTGGGAAGAGGTCCTGCGCATTTTCCATTATACGATGTGGAAAGTTTGAGTGGAATTTCAACTTATTCAATACGTCCTTTTAATAAATTAGGACCAACCTTATACTGGGATGATACACAAACAGCTGAATGGGGAGATCAAGGCTCAGGAACAATGTCGGAAACGGCACAGAAGCAATTAACCATTAATAATCATATTCCTAGAGTTTGGACTTATAATGGGAATAATTATAACGGTAATGGTACTACTTTAAACTCATGGTTTAATGCCATTGATTTAGGCATGTCTGTCATCAATTTTGATGTGGTTACCAGTGGTACCAAATGTGTTAATGGAGAAGCTCCTGTAATAGGAGATGTTAACATTATTGGTGCTATTGATGAAGTATTAACTTTTTCTTTAAGTGATTTTACCGATAAGTATTACGATCCAAACGATTTACCTTTAGTAAAGATTCAGGTACTTGAATTGCCTTCGCAAGGTGAATTAAGATTAAGTGGAGTTTTAGTAACAGATGATCAGGAAATATTAGCAGCGGACATTGCCAACTTAACTTATACTCCTCCGTCTGGTTTTGGAGGAACTATACCTTTCGAATATAAGGCTTCAAGTGCAGATAACTATTCACTACAATCTAACTATGTGAATTTAATTAGTAATTCAGCACCGACAATTGCTGCCATTGCTGATCAAACCATCTGTACCAACGACGGTTTGGTCAATCAGGCCATTACTGTTGGAGATGCTGAAACAGCAGCAGCAGACTTAACTGTTATTGCTTATTCTCACGATCCTGATTTTGTAGCTAACAATAATATTGAAGTAACAGGAACCGGTGCTACACGTTATTTGAATGTAACTCCGGTTAACGATGAGTCAGGTTTTGCAATCATCTATTTATTGGTTGATGATGGCCATTCACAAACCATTGAAGAATTTGCTCTGCATGTTGGGCCTTCTGTAGTGGTAAGTGGTGATTTATCTGTATGTGTAGGTGGCGATCTATTATTAACTGCTGAAGAAGTAGGAGCTAGCTATGTCTGGCAAAAGGGTGGAACAACTTTAAGTACAACAGGTCAGTTAAGTATTCCTTCGGTTACATTGGGAGATGCTGGTTTGTATTCATTAACAGTATCCAAAGAAAGCTGTGTAACTACCAAAGATTTTATGGTATCCATTGCACCGGCTGTATCTTTTACTGGTGATGTTGATCTTTGTGTAGGTGAGTCTATTTCATTAAGTGCAGATGAAACAGTGGCAACAACTTATTCATGGCGAAGAGGTGGAACTGAAATTGGAGATCAAAAAGTATTTAATCAAGCCAATCTTACACTTGCTGATGCTGGTAATGATTATACGCTTTATGTTGAGAAAGAAGGCTGTGCTAATACTTCAGCACCGTTCTCCATTACAGTTGTTCAAATGTTAGATGCCAACATTAGTGTAAGTTCAAATGATGTGATTGCGGGAAATGATGCTACTATTACACTTAGTAGTGCAGAGCAAAATATTGTTTATACCATATATGATAGTGGCGATAATGCTGTAGCTACAGGATCTAATTCTACTGTAGGTGATGATTTGGTATTGACAGTATCAAGTGGCAATCTCGTTACAGGAACAAATACCTTTAGAATTGAAGGAAACAATGGGAACTGTACAGTTGAACTGAATAATACAGTAAGTTTAAATGTAAATTCAATTCCAACGGTTTCAGCTTTAACGATATCTACCGATGAAGATATCGCATATAACGGCAATGTATTAACAGGTGCTTCAGATGATGATGGTGGATCAATGACCGCGGCTTTAGCCACAGGTGGCGATCCGGCTAATGGTTCAGTAACTATTAATTCTGATGGATCATTTACTTATACACCTGATCTAAATTATTACGGATCTGATAGCTTTACTTTTGAAGTATGCGACAATCAGAGTCCTAATGCATGTGTTACGGCAGATGTAACAGTAACTGTTGTTGCTCAAAATGATGCCCCAACTTTAAGCACAGATACTAAAGTGCTGACGGAGGATAATACCTTAATGTTTGCTGCGTCTGATTTTACCGATTTATTTGACGATGTGGATGGAGATGTGTTAAGTCAGCTTAGAATTGATGCTGTACCTAATGCCAGTACCGGTGTTCTGCAGTTGTCAGGTTCTACAATCGGGAACGGACAAATTATCTCCGCAGCACAATTGAGTAATCTAACCTTTGTGCCAGCCAACAATTGGAATGGTTCAACATCCTTTAGCTGGTCTGCAAGCGATGGCACATTGTGGTCTGCTTCGGGTGTGACAATGAGCCTAACAGTATCCGCCGAAGATGATGAACCAAGTGTGGCTAATGCAAGCGCTTCGGTTAATGAGGATGCTTCCAATGGAGCATCGGTAATAAATCTGAACGATCAACTGACAGGAACCGACTTTGATATTGATGGTGAGGCCATTACTTACTCTGTTTTCTCAGGAAATACAGGTTCGGTATTTACCATTCATCCAACATCAGGTTTAATTACCGTTAATAATACTTCAGGTATCGACTTTGAAACTTTAGATCAATATTCACTGGTCATTCGCTCAACGGATACACAAGGTTCATTCTCTGATGCTACAATTACAATTGATATAATTAATACCGATACAGATGTAGTCTTGACAATTGCAGATCAGTCATTGACAGAAGGCAATACCGGTACATCTAATATGACTTTTACCATTTCGTCATCGGCCATAGTAGCCGCTGATTTAACGGTGAACTTTATCGTAAGTGATATTACTGCAGCACATCCTGCTGATTACACTGTGAATTCAGGTAGTGCTACCATTAGTGCAGGTACGAACTCAACAACGATTAATATCCCTGTAGTAGGTGATGCCATAGTGGAAAGTACAGAAACTTTCAGACTGGATCTTAATTCACCAAGTTCTGGGTCAGTATCCGGTTTTGCAACAGGAACCATTAATGATAACGACAATGCCAGTCTGACAATTTCTAATGCGACAGCCAATGAGGGTGACGGAAGCGTTGAGTTTTCAGTAACTTTAAACGGTACAGTTGCTTCGGCCTTTGATGTGGATTATGCTTTAAGTAATGGTTCAGCAACAGGTGGATCTGATTTTAATGCTTCAGCAGGCACAATTAATTTTACAGGAACAAACGGACAGACCAGAACGATAAGTGTACCAATAACAGATGATGCTGTTGTTGAAAATACTGAGAGTTTTGGAATAAGCTTGTCAACAACTAATGTGGCGATTGATGCAACGGATACAGCAACAGGAACCATTAACGATAATGATGGTTCGGCTACCCTAAGCATAGCAAATATTTCATTTAATGAGAATGCCAGCGGTACATTTCGTGTGACTGTCGATAAAGCCGTTCAAGGTGGATTTGATGTAGGGTATTCCTTTGTTAATGGAACAGCCATTGCGGGAACAGACTTTAGTAACAGTACATCAGCGCTGTCATTTACCGGTACAGCAGGTGAATATGAAGAATTTACAGTGGCTGGTTTAGATGATGCCATTGTTGAGGGAACAGAGCAGTTTACAATTAACTTAAATAGTGCAAGTGGCCTGGTGGATGCCGGTGCTAGTGCAACTGGAAGCATTATTGATGATGATGCGGTTAATGTAACCATAGATGATGTTTCAGCTTCAGAAGGAGGCTCTGCGAACTTTACCATAACTCTGAATAATGCTGTTGTGGGAGGTACTGTAATTACATATAGCTTCACTGATATAAGCGCTACAGGTGGATCAGATTATAATAATACATCCGGAACCGTAACGTTTGCTGGTACAGCCAACGAAACAAAATCCTTTAGTGTTGCTCTTACTGATGATAACAATGTGGAAACGGATGAAAGTTTCGAAGTAAGCCTATCAAGTAGTAATGTTCTGGTTGGTGCCGATGATAAGGCAACGGTAACCATTAATGATAATGATGGTACAGCAATGGTATCTGTTTCAGATATTACAATAGATGAAAACCAGAATGCTACCTTCACTCTTGTATTAGATAAAAATGTTCAGGGTGGATTTGTTGTGGATTATTCCACTGAAAATGGAACCGCAAATGCAGGAACCGATTATGTGGCTCAATCATCCAATGTGAATTTTACAGGAAATGCAGGTGAATCACATGCAGTTACAATAGTTGTAAACGATGATAATATCGTTGAAACTGCCGAAAATCTATTGGTGAACTTTTCATGTGCCAATGCCTTGGTTAATACTACAGCACAGGCTCAGGCCTCAATAAACGATAACGATGGTTTGGCTACATTATCTATTGCTAATGTTACTTTCGATGAAAACGGTTCGGGTACATTTAGTGTAACAGTTAATAAAGCCGTTCAGGGTGGATTTGATGTTACTAATGGATTTACAAGTGGAACTGCCATTAGCGGAACTGACTTTGATAATTCAACTCAAACTTTAAGTTTTAACGGATCAGCCAATCAAACGCTTACTTTTAATGTCGCGGCTGTGGATGATGCCATTGTTGAAAACTCAGAAAGTTTTACTGTAACATTAAGTACTGCCAATGCTTTAGTAGATGCTACGGCAACAGCCATTGGAACAATTAATGATAATGATGCAGCAAATATTTCTGTAGGAGATATCAATATCTCTGAAGGAAATAATGCAGTGTTTAGTTTACAGTTATCGGCAGCAGTTGCTGGTGGTGTGACAGTTAATTATACTTTAGAAGGAATTAGTGCTAGTCCTGTTAATGATTATTCTGATTTATCAGATCAGGTCAGTTTTGTGGGTAATGCCAACGAAATAGTAACCATAACAATTCTTACAGTGGATGATGCAGTAGTGGAAGCGACTGAATCATTCCGTTTACGTTTAACGATTTCCAATACATTGGTGACTTTGGATAATCAAGCCATTGCCAATATAACAGATAATGATGGTAGAGCCAAAGTGAGTGTCAATGATATTAGTGTAAGTGAAGGAGCTAATGCGGTCCTCACCCTTAGTCTGGATAAAGCTGTTCAGGATGGGTTTAGTATTAACCATAGTACATCTGCCGTAACTGCACTTGCTGTGAGTGATTTTGCTTCAAGTACAGGTAGTACAAGTTTTGTCGGAACGCTTGGCGAAACACAGACTATCACAATCACTTTAAATGATGATAATGTTGTAGAGTCTGATGAACTATTTACCATTGACTTATCTACTATTCATGCCTTAGTTGATGTGGATGCAAGTGCTCAGGTTACTATTCAGGATAATGATGGAATAGGTACTTTAAGCACATCTAATATCACCTTTGATGAAGATGGTAGCGGATCTTTTGATGTGACAGTTGATAAGGCCGTTCAGGGTGGTTTTACTGTGGCTTATGCATTTACAGATGGAACAGCACTTGAAGGTATTGACTTCAATGGTGTGGGAACAAGCATAAACTTTAACGGTACTGCTGGTCAGACTCAAAGTTTTACAGTAAATGCCATAGATGATAATATTGTTGAGGGACCTGAAAGTTTTACAGCTACACTATCAACAATAAGTCCACTGGTAGATGCATCAGCAAGTGCCAGCGGAACAATTACAGATAATGATATTGCAGCTGTTTCGGTTGTTGATGTTAATATAATTGAAGGTGAAGATGTTGTCTTTACAATGGAACTAAATAAAGATGTAGTTGGTGGTTTTGAGGTGGATTATTACTTAAGCGGATTGACTGCAACTTCGGATGTTGATTATGCTGATGTTTCAGATAAAGTAATATTTACCGGAACAGAAGGAGAACAACGCACCGTTACGATTTCAACAGCTGATGATAACAGTGTTGAAAGTGCTGAGACTTTCCGACTAAATATGTCAACGGTGCATACTTTGGTTAATGTACAGGCTTCTGCTTTGGCAACCATTGCCGATAACGATGGAACAGCTAATGTAAGTATCAATGATATCAGCATAACAGAAGGAGATGATGCTGTATTGACTTTAACTTTAGATAAAAATGTTCAGGGAGGAGTAACAATTTCTTATTCCACTGCTGATGCTACAGCTAATGCAGGATCTGATTTTAATAATACCATTAGTTCGGTTTCGTTTGCCGGAACAAGCGGAGAAACACAAACAGTAAGCATTACTATCATTGATGATTCTGTGATTGAAGGTGCAGAAGCCTTTAATGTATTAATATCTTCGGCCAATGCCTTGGTAACAACTTCAGGAACCGGTGAGGTAAGTGTTGCTGATAATGATGGAACAGCTACTTTAATTGTTGATAACATCACCGTAAGCGAAGGTGGTTCATCTAATATTACCTTAAGTATCGATAAGGAGGTACAGGGATCAGTTGATATTAACTATAGTATGACTGATTTAACTGCAACAGCCGGTGATGATTATGATGCAAGTGCCGGTGTTGTTACTTTAACAGGTACTGATTCACGTATTATTGAAATGACAGCCATGCAGGATGTTTTGGTGGAAGGTAACGAACAATTTACGGTTGCCTATTCGGCTTCATCCTTATTGGTAGATGCTAGTGCAGAATCAACAGTGACCATTATCGATGATGATACAGCCAACCTGCTGGTTGCTGATGCTTCGGCCAGCGAAGGAGATAACCTGAGCTTTACGGTAAGTTTAAGTCAGGAAGTTCTTGGTGGAGTGGATGTCACATATAATTTAACCGCAGTAGATGCAAGTGCCGATACGGATTATACGGATGTTTCAGGTGGTGTTTTGAACTTTGTTGGAACAGCAGGCGAAACACAAACTTTTGATGTGCCATTAGCTTCTGATTTATTGGTGGAGAGTAGTGAGACTTTTATAGTAAGTTTGAGTTCATCAAATGCACTGGTTGGAGCTGACGATACAGCCACAGGAACAATTTTGGATACCAATGGAAGAGCTGGTATTACCATATCAGACATCATTATTGATGAAGATGAGAATGCCGTATTTGAAGTTATTTTAGACAAAGCCGTTCAGGGTGGTGTTGTTGTTAATTATTCCAGTGCTGATGGAACAGCTGGTGCAGCATCAGATTATACTTCAAAAATTGATGTACTTAACTTTGCCGGTATAGTTGCAGGCGAAAGCCAATTTATAACTATTGATGTTAATGATGATCTACTGGTTGAGACTGTTGAAAACTTCAGTGTAAATCTATCTACAGCTCATAGTCTGGTAGATGTTGATGCTACGGCAATGGCAACTATCAATGATAATGATGGAGATGTTACCCTATCTGTAAATACTATTTCCTTCCAGGAAGATGGAGATGCAACGGTAACCGTAAGTTCTGATAAAGCCATTCAGGGAGGTTTTGATGTTGATTATACATTTGTTGGAGTAACAGCCACAGCAGATCTTGATTTTGAAGATACGCCAGGTACTTTAAATTTTGTAGGTAGCTTAAACGAAGAACAAAGTTTTACCGTAAGAGGTATTGACGATTCGATACTGGAAGGAAACGAAACCTTCCAGATAACATTTACTAGCTCTAACAGCTTGGTAGATGCGTCAGTAGTGTCTTCAGGTACAATTACCGATAATGATGTCACAGTGGTGACAGTTGATGAAATCACCATAACAGAGGGAGCGAATGCCATCTTTACGCTGACTCTTTCTGATGAGGTTGTTGGTGGATTTGATTTAGATTATAGCTTATTGGCTGCTACAGCAACAGCTAATGTGGATTATACAGATGCTTCAGGGCAGGTTAGTTTTATTGGAACGGCTGGTGAACAACAGACCGTTGAAGTTACTATTACCGATGATGCTATTGTTGAAACAAGCGAAACTTTCTCATTGGTATTAAGTTCAGCAAACATCGCGATTACACCTGATTCGGAAACGCTAGCAACAATTACCGATAATGATGGAACAGCTGCTGTAAGTGTATTGGCAGTGACAATAAATGAAGGTGAAGAAGCTATACTGAGCTTAGAACTGGATAAAGCGGTTCAGGGTGGGTTTGGCATCAATATCAATACCGCAGATGTCACTGCCTTGGCTGGTTCTGATTATACAGCTTTAATTGATGTTGTGACTTTTGTAGGTGCAGCAGGTGAAACACAGGAAGTACGTATTTCAACCAGCGATGATGCAATTGTTGAAACCCAGGAGTCCTTGTCATTAGCCTTGTTAAGTGCTAATACATTAGTGGTGCCAACAGCTTCGGTTGATATTAGCATAATTGATAACGACGGATTGGTTAACTTATCTCTTGATAATGTAAGTGTTCAGGAGGACGGTGAAGCTGTAGTGACAGTTAGCGCTGATAAAGCCATTCAGGGAGGTTTTGATGTGGATTATTCTTTTATCAATGGTACTGCAACAGCGGGTCTGGATTTTGAAGATACGCCAGGTACATTAAATTTCTCTGGTTTAATGGGTGAAGAGCAAACAATTACTGTAAAAGCAATTGATGATGCCATATTAGAAGGAGAGGAGACTTTCCAGATTGGCCTGACTACAACCAATGCATTGGTAGATGCCTCTGCTCTGTCTTCATCAAGCATTACCGATAACGATGTTACTGTTGTGACAGTGGATGAAATAACGGTTGTTGAAGGTAATAAGGCCATTTTTACCCTAACGCTTTCCGATATGGTTATGGGTGGATTTAATCTGGATTACAGCCTACTTGCCGGAACCGCAACTCTTAATGATGACTATACTGATCTTAATGCACAGGTAGCATTTGTTGGAACAGCCGGTGAACAGCAGGTTATTGAAGTAATTACTATTGATGATGCTATTGTTGAAGCGGATGAAACTTTCTCTTTAGTACTTAGCTCGTCAAATATTGCCATTGAACCGGATGCCGAAACTATGGCTACCATAAGTGATAATGATGGTGCAGCTTCTATTACCGTTGAAGAAGTAACAGTTAATGAAGGCGAAGAGGCCGTATTAACCTTGGTGTCTGACAAAGCTGTTGAAGGCGGTTTTGATATTAATATTTCAACTACAGATAATACAGCAAGTTCAGTTACTGATTATACAGCTTTAGTTGATGTGGTGAGTTTTACTGGTACAGCCGGTGAAACGCAGGAAGTACGAGTGGCAACAACAGATGATAATGTGGTGGAAAGTCAGGAAAGCTTTAGCTTAAATCTGACCTCGGCCAATACATTGGTTGTGCCTGAGCCTTCAGTTAATATTAATATCAATGATAATGATGATGTAGCAAAGTTAATTGTAGGTGATATAGCAGTAACAGAAGGCGGCTTGCAGTTTGTTAATCTATGGCTCGATAAGGCGGTTGAAGGTGGTGTCACAATTAATTTGAGTGTGGTGGAAGGAACTGCATCGGCTTCCGATATCAGCTTATCTACCAATAGCGTGGTGATAAATGGAACAGAAATTAAGACCGTTAATTTAACTGCAATAGAAGATTACATTGTTGAAGGTAATGAAACCTTGGAAATTCATTATAGTTCTGGTTCTGATAAAGTTGATGTAAGTGGTATTACAGAAGTCTTAATTACTGATTTAGACATGACATTTGTATCTATTAGTGATGTAAGTGTTGAGGAAGGTGAAACAGCAACTATGGAAGTAACCTTAATTGGTGAAGTAGCCAATGCCTTTACCGTTGACTATGTTATTACTGATGGAACAACAAGTGTAGATCTGGATTATACAGCAAGCAATGGAACCTTGAATTTTGAGGGTAATGCCGGTGAAGTTCAAAGTTTTGATATCCTAACCATCGATGATGCACTTCTTGAAGGTAGTGAAGAATTATCTATTGCATTGATCTCATCTAATGCAGCCGTTGATGCTTCTGCCACATCTACCTTAACTATTGAGGATAACGAAGAAGGGGGATGGACTGTTACAGCAACAGATGATATTACCATTACATCGGAGGCAGGCATAAGTGACGATATCACACTCGTATTGGATACTAAACCAAATAGCGATGTTGTTATTGATGTTACAGGTTTGGATGCAACAGAAGGAAGTCTTTCTGCAACAAGTTTTACGTTTACAACGGATAACTGGGATACAGAACAAACTCTAACAATTACTGGAGTTGATGATACGGAAGTGGATGGCAATATCAGTTATGATTTAACCATTGCGGTTAATAATGCTTCTTCTGATGCCGACTTCCATAATTTAACTACAACATTAACTGTTCAGAATAACGATAATGATGTGTTAAATCCTGTACCGGTATTAACTGATGATGTGGCAACAACCACTGAAGATACAGGAATTGATATTGACGTGCTGGCCAATGATAGCGGTTTGGATGATACACCAATTACAGTGATACTGGTGGCTCAACCTACAAATGCCTTAGTGACCAGAAACGCAGATAATAGTTTTAATGTGGTGCCTTATGCCAATTATTATGGTGATGTCACCTTCGAATATCAGGTATGTGACTCGGGTGATGATTGTGCAACAGCTACAGTTACGGTAAGCGTAACATCAGTTAACGATACTCCTGAAATTGGTGGAACCTTTGCCTTAACACTTGAACAAGGTGAAACGGCTACGGGCCAAAATCTGAAGAGTACAGCTACTGATGTGGAAGACGATGTACTAACATTGAACACCGTTCCTACACCAGCGCCTGCTCATGGTGATGTGCAAATCAATACTGATGGTACATGGAGCTATACGGCAGATTCCGATTACGAAGGAACGGACTTCTTTGACTTTACCATTTGTGATGATGGAACACCTCAGGAATGTGTGACTGCCAGAGTGAACATTACCATTACTGCTCAGGTAGTTGAAAATATCGCTCCAGAAGCCAATGATGATGCTTATCAAACAGGGCGTAACGAGTTGCTTTCAGGACAGAACTTATTGGATAACGATACAGATGCCGATGGTGATAACTTAAGCATTAATGTATTGCCAATTGCAAATACGTTAAACGGTGACTTGACTATTCATCAGGATGGTACCTTCAATTATACTCCGGATAAAGATTATACTGGTGAGGATAGTTTTACCTATCAGGTTTGTGATAATGCAAGCGACTCGAAATGCTCGGTGGCTACCGTAACAATTACTGTTATAGTGAAGGACACGGATGGTGATACAATAGCCGACGATATTGAAGGTGATGACGATGTGGATGGCGACGGTGATCCGAATTATCTTGATTTGGATAGTGATGGTGATGGGCTTTCTGATGAGGAAGAAGGATTGGGTGACTGTGATGAGGATGGCATTTACGACTTCCTGGATGCCGATCAGTGTTTCGATGATGAATTGCCTTTATCCAAAGGTTTCTCGCCAAATAACGATGGTATAAACGATACCTATGTGATTCCTTGGTTGGGAGAATACACAGCTGTTAGTCTGGAGGTATTTAACCGTTGGGGTAATGTAGTGTTTAAAAGGGATATCTATGAAAATGATTGGGATGGTAAAGCTAATGTAGGCATGACCATAGGAGATGAATTACCGGTGGGTACTTATTTCTATATCATTACCATTGCAGAGACCAATCAGCAATTAAACGGATACATTTACCTAAATCGTTAAGCTTAACTCTAACACTATTGAAATTGACACTATGTTTAAATCAATTATAAATATCAAGAAAAGCTTGTTAGCGCTAATGCTTTTAGTTTCACTAAAAGCATTGGCTCAGCAAGAGCCTTTATATACCCAATACATGTTTAATGCCATGTCCGTGAATCCGGCAATCACAGGTGTGGATGAAACACTTAACATGACCTTTCTATCGCGCTTGCAATGGGCTGGTATGGATGGGGCACCGGAGACTTATTCTTTTGCGGCTCAAACACCCTTTACTAACCTAGATATGGGTATTGGATTATCACTGGTGGCTGATAATCTAGGACCGGTTAAAAACTATTATTTCAACTTTAATTATGCTTATCGTTTACAGGTAACGGATCAGATTAAACTGTCCTTTGGTTTGAAGGCAGGTATTTATAATTACTATGTTGGACTTGATGGCTTATTGCTTGATGGTACCGGCAACGATCCTGCTTTTCAGGGGCAGATAGAGCGTAAGTTTCAACCAAATATTGGCGCAGGATTGTACTTGTATGATGAAAAGTTTTATGCAGGCTTCTCAGTTCCGCGTATGATTAATAACCGCCTGGATAATGCAGAAAGTGAAACGGAGGGTAATGTTTTTGCACAGGTGTCACAGCACTATTATATAATGGCTGGTTATACTTTTGATATTGATAGAGATTGGCAATTACGCCCTTCCTTTATAAACAAAATGGTAACGGGAGCACCGCCTTCAACGGATATTGCAGCTCAGGCCATTTATAAAGAAACCTATTGGCTGGGTGCATCCTATCGTTTTGGTGATGCAGTAGCTATTTTAGCCAATATGAAAGTAAGTGATCAGTTTTTTGTTGGCTACTCCTATGATTTCTCAATATCTAAGATGAACTCCTTTAATAAAGGCAGTCACGAAATAGTAATTTCGTATAGCTATGGTGGCCTCTTAGATAAAGTTGGTCGAACGAAGCCGATCAGATAATTTAGAGAAGTGTTGAAACAAAACTCTACCCATGAGATGCTTCAGGCTGATATTGTTCGTGTTTATACTGGCTTATTATTTGACGTCTTGTGATGTTCCGGGACAGATAAAGCTTGTGAATCAATCCGGATCCACAGCCTACTATAAATACATTGTAGTAGATGAGAGTGGTCAAACGGATACCGTTGACATTGAACTGCTAGGGATTAAAGGTGAGAATACTGCCACCCTCTTTCTAGGCTTTGGACATAGGTGGTACGAAAATCAAATAATGGACTATGTCAATTCGATTGAACGGATTGAATTAAGAACCGTAAATGATACAACGGTCTTGAATGACAAGAAAAAGATGTATGATTTATTTCAGGATCACCGTAAAGGTGTGTTTAAGAGAACCGTTAAGATTAAACTGAAATAATAATGGAGTGCTACCTTACAACTGCAATTCTGCACTCCATACCATTATAACAGTACGCCAACTTAAGCCAATAATTCACATTTATTAAATAATGATCTTTAGATGATCATGTCGGTTATTTAAGATGCTTGTTAAAGAATTCAATGGTTCGTTGCCACGACAAGTCAGCAGCTGCTTCATCATATCTTGGTGTTGTATTATTGTGGAAACCATGATTTACTTCAGGGTAAATATAGGCTTCAAATTCTTTATCAAATTCTTTAAGGGCTTTTTCATACTCAGGCCAACCTTCATTTACCCTTTTGTCTAAACTGGCATAATGCAGCATCAGTGGAGCATTAATTTGAGGGGTGTCTTCTCTTGAAGGCTGTCCGCCATAATACGGAACTGCGGCTGATAGTCCGGGTACTTTAACGGCCATCATATTTGAAATCCAACCTCCAAAACAAAATCCTACAACTCCGATCTTACCTGTACATTGCTCATTGGATTTAAGATATTCGTAAGCAGCAATGAAATCTTCAAGCATCTCATTTCTGTCACGCTTCCTTTGCATTGCACGACCATCATCATCATTACCTGGATAGCCTCCAAGGGGACTTAAAGCATCAGGAGCTAGGGTAATAAATCCTTCTAAAGCGGCCCTTCTAGCTACGTCTTCTATATATGGATTAAGGCCTCTGTTTTCATGAACTATTACTATTCCTCCCAGTTTGTTCTTAACATTTTTGGGTTTGGAGAGCAAACCTTGAATCTTACCTCCTCCCTTAGGCGATTCATAAGTAATAAACTCAGAGTCTAACCTTGGATCATCTTTCTTTATAATAGTTGAATCCACATAATTAGGCATTATAAAACTGAGCAGTGATGTAACTGTTATACTTCCAACAGCATGCAAAGATAAACTCTTAATAAACTGTCTTCTCTCTATTCTATTGTGGGCGTAATCGTCATATAAGTCAAAAACTTCCTGCTTAATGTCTTCCTTTTTTAGTTTTTTCATGCTCTACATCGTTTTATAAAATTATCACCTCTTAATTTATGCGATTGATTATTTAAAAGCTTACTAACTAATTAACAACGAAATGTGAAAATTGTTAAACTTGAATAATCAGAATCGGAGAGGTGAGCAGGTAAACTAATTACCCGCATTGCTTGCAAGTATGAATTAAGGAAGGATGACTCAGGTATGCATTGATTAAGTTAAAACTCAAAATACTTAAGAGATACATGCTCTGTACTTTTTAAAAATTGTCCCGGAGAAAGATTGACCAACTTTTTGAAACTATGGTTAAAATGGGCTTGATCGAAGAAGCCTGATAAATAGGCAATGTCAAACATTTTATGGCGGTCTGTTGTGCCCCCCATTCTGCCGATAATACGATGTAATTGTAGGATTTTTATATAGGTCTGAGGACTCACGCCAATAAGCTTTTTAAACAGCCGGCTAAAATTGCGCGCGCTCATGTTCACTTCATCGCATATGTCAGTTACATTGATTATTCCCTTAGATTCCATAATTAAAGTAAGTGATCGGATTATTCTGTTATCAGCTTCTCTGGCATCGTTACTTAATGCTTTTAAACAATCTTGTAGCTTATATGCACAATCATATATTGAGAAAGTCTTATCTAAAGATTCATCCATAGCTGAATTTGCCAATATGGGGCCAGGTTCTTGTGGATTATTACAATAGGCTTCTGGTGAGGTGCTAAATAAACGATAAAAGCCACATGCCGTAAATTCAAATAGCAACTGTTCAATAGCACCATTGTGCTCAACATAAATGTCGCTTCGTGTTTTAGGACCTGCAATCTGTAACCTTTTGTCAGCCTGATTTTTTTCTTGCCAACACAAAATGTAGGAATACCTTCTTTATTAAAGGAAAGATAGGTATACATACTTGGCATTAGACGCTGGGTATATCGTATGTGACCATCGCTTTTAAAAAGCGTGATCTTTCGAATAAAGTTCAGTAATTCTTTATCAATTGGAATGTCGGTTAATTCAAGCACTTTATTAGTCTGGGTTATAGTATTGGGCAAAAATCAAAAGCTTATTAAAAATAAGAAATTGTCCGATATGTACAATTTTTTTAAATCACATAAGTGGAAATTTGTTTGGTATAAATCATTCAATACCACTGATCCCGCCTTTCCTGATTATTTAAGGCTGTTCTCAAACAAACTTTTAATATCTAAAACTTAAGCCCATGAATGAATTACAATTACTCCTAAAAAATGCTTGTTACACCATGCTTACCATTCTTTTAAGCATGGGAGCATGGCAAACCATTACAGCCAATAACAGTCTTGGTAAAACGTCTCAATCCAATGAGTTACCAAACATTATTTTCTTTGCAGAGCCAAATAAACCGGTTGAGCTTTTTGTAAGAACAATAGACGGACAGGTAGATGTTGATTGGGGAGATGGTTCTATCCAGCAATATAACAGTGAATATCCCATTGTGGGGCAAGCTACTGATACTGTGAGAATTTATGGTCAGGCCATCGATTCCATTGACTGTTCTAATGCTGGTATATCCAGCCTTGATATTAGTAATTCTGAAGATCTGGAGTATTTACTTTGTTATAATAATCATTTGCTTTTTTCTTCAATGCCTAAAGTAGATTCGGACATAACAGCTTTTGAGTATGCGCCACAAGAGAGGGTGCAATTGCTCAGATCCTTTAATGCCAATCTACCACTAGATTTATCCTCAGAATGGATTATTCAAAATAAAGCAGGGAGCTATTCAAATACCCAATACCTTTGGAAAACCAAGTCGGGTAATACCTTGGTGCTTAATGTAGATTATACTTTTGATAAGGGGATCACTCGATTTATTGAGGAACAAGCGGATAGTGTGTATTGCGAAATGACAAATGGCTTCTTCCCGGACCTGGTTTTAAGGACACGAAATGTTAAAATTCTTCCGGCCAAACCAGATCTTACTTTATTTGGGCCTTTATTCGAGGAGTTTACCTTTTGGCTGAATCCTGTTGGAGGCCCTGGTGAACATTACGTTCAAATAGATTGGGGCGATGGAGTAAGAGTGAATACTCAAATTAATTCAAGTATAGTGACAGGAATTGCTAGTGATACTGTAAAGATTTATGGTAAAACCTTACGATTTACGGCTTATGCCGACAGCAAAATCACGTATTTAAATACTAATGATAATCAGTTTATCGATCAGATTACTGTTGTTAACAGCAATATAAAGGAGTTCCATGCTAAAAACTGCCCCAATCTTCGTTATATCGATTTTAATGATAATAAGACTGAGAGCATAGATATCACAGGTTCTAAGTCTATCATACAACTCAATAGTGTTCAGAATAAATTAAAGGCTATAGATTTATCAACTAATATTAATCTTGAGATATTAGGCCTCAATTACAATCAATTGGAATATATCGACATTAGTAATAATACGAAGCTAAAAATGGCATACCTCTATGATAATAACTTGCAAGAGATTAATATAGATAATAACCAAGCCTTAACTAGTCTTTCTGTTTTTAATAATTACTTTAGGATATCGGCACTACCAGCGCCTCGCTATGGCATGAATTATAGTTTTAGTCCGCAGAAGTTGATTAAAATGCCAAAGAAAGATTATTTAACTGAAGAGTCAATTGATTTAAGTAAGGAGTTATTCAGTATCGATAGAGACGGAGTCATACAAACTACCGCTTTTAAATGGTACGCTCAGCCTTATTCAGCCTATCCCTATCTATTGCAAAAAGATTTAGATTATGCCGAGGATAATGGGGTATTTACATTTTTATCAGCTCAAACCGATAGTGTTTATTGCCAAATGACGAATGCTGCCTTTGGTAATCAGATTTTTCAGTCGCGCAAGCTGTTTATAAGTGACGATACACCGACTGGTCTCTTGGATTCCGAATTGGCTAAGAAAGATAAAAGGTTGTTTTATCCCAACCCTGTTAACTCGACTATAAACTTGAATATGGATTATCAGAATTTGGAGGAAATTAAAATCTATGATCTGAATGGCGAATTGGTGTTTGCACGTTCCACATTCAATAATTCAGTAATGGATTTATCATCACTAAAACAGGGCGTATATCTGCTTTGTATTAGCTATGAGGGCAAAGTTTATTCCGATAAGTTGATTAAGTATTAATCTAAAATCGCTCAGAGGAAGGAAGTAGGGTTCTGCATTTCAATATGTCAGAACCCTTTATTTAAATCATTAACTTGTTAAAATAGTCCATTGGAAGATTCTCTGGTTTTTCCATTGGATTATTCAATAATATCAATTCATCGATAAAGCTCTCTACCTTATTGAAAGGGAATTGCTTGATTTGGTTATCCTTTAAATAAATATTGGTAAGCATTGGTGCTTCAAGTAGTATTTCACATCCTTCAGATATTTGGTTTTCCATAAGATCGATTAACCAGAGTGATTCAAAAACCGCCAATGCTTGGGGTACCTTTTTAAATTGATTATTGGCCAAATAAAGTTTTTCAAGTTCTTTTAATTCGGATAGTTCATTTGGAAGATCGTCAATTGAATTATTTCGTAAATCCAAAAAACGGAGGCTATGCAGTTGGCTTAATTCCTTTGGAACTTCAATAATGTCATTCTCTCTAATGTCGAGATGTTCCAGGTGTTTTAACTCAAATAACTCCTGGGGTATTTCACCATTTAAATGGGCCTTAAAAAGGTTAATTTGGATGACATCTCCAACACTGTTCAGTTTGTATCCTTTTAGAAACCAGGTTAGTTTATCTCGCTCTTTAAGAGGGCTGCGAAGTTTTTTATTTAGTTTATTAATAATATCTACGTCACTCATCTTATTTGGTTTAGGGTACACCAAATATAAGAGATGATCTTGTTTAAAAGAACGCTTTCCTCTAATTTAATCCTGAAAAATGAAATGCCTGGCTCGTTTATTATTAAATCCCGGAGTAGGCAGCATACGGTTTATCTTCTCCTGTTTATTTTTTTACCGCTACTTTTGGGGCTTCTTTTCGATGAAGAATTTTTATTCTTATTTCGATTGGCAAAAAACTCTTGTTTACGCCTCATCTTCTCTTTCTCAGCCTCTTTTTTCTCCTGAGCATTCATTGGTTTTTCCGTTTGTTGATACGGATTGTCTTTTACAACAGTAATTTTCTGCTTTATCAATTTCTCAATATCCTTCACATAAGCGTTTTCTTCAGGCTCACATAAGGAGATGGCTATTCCATCTTCGCCAGCTCTACCGGAACGGCCAATACGATGTACATAGGTTTCAGCTATATTAGGAATGTCGAAGTTGATAACATAACGCAGTTTGTCGATGTCAATACCACGTGCAGCAATATCGGTAGCCACAAGCACTCGTACTTTATTGGCTTTAAAATCTGTTAATGCTTTTTGTCTTTGATTTTGAGCTTTATCACCATGAATAGCAGCAGCCTCAATCTTACTTTTTTTAAGATGGCGTGCTATCTTATCTGCACCATGTTTTGTTCTGGAGAACAAAAGCACTTGAGTAATCTGATGATCCTTAAGGATGTGAAGTAACAAATCCTTTTTGGTCATCTTATTGGTATAATAGAGATATTGCTTTATGGTTTCGGCAGTTGATGATACCGGACTAACTTCTACTTTTTTAGGATTACGAAGAATAGTTCGTGAGAGATCAACAATATTTTGGGGCATGGTAGCCGAAAAGAATAAGGATTGTCGCTTTTCAGGTAAGATCTTCAGTAGCTTTTTAATATCATGAATAAAGCCCATATCCAACATACGATCAGCTTCATCCAAAACAAATAAATTAACAGCATCCAGATTCAGAAGCTTTTGAGAATGCAAATCCAACAAACGTCCGGGTGTGGCAGTTAAGATATGCACTCCGGCCTTCAATTGATTAACTTGCTTACCTTGCGATACACCACCAAAAATAACGGCATGTTTTACATCCGTATATTTACTGTAGGCCTTTATATTATCATCTATTTGAATAGCTAATTCGCGAGTAGGGGTAACAATTAAAGCTTTAATTTTTGCTCTGTTTCTTGAATGTGCAATTTGCTTTTGAATATGTTGAATAATAGGTATAGCAAAGGCTGCAGTTTTACCAGTTCCTGTTTGTGCACAGCCAAGTACATCTTGTCCTTCAAGAATTGGAGGTATAGCTTTTGCCTGAATTGGTGTTGGTTCTGTATAGTTTTTGGCCTTTAGTGCCCTTAAGATTGGTTCAAATATTCCTAGCTCTTCAAAAATCATCTTCTCTTTTTTAACTCCCTTTATAAACTATTTGTTAGAGAGTTTTTAATAGGAAAGTATTATTTGAGCGCAAAAGTACAATAAAATCTGTCAAAGTACTAAAGCAACATAATTCGCTTATGCTTTAAGTGCCATTGTTGATAATAATGAAATGTTTTTCAGTAGATCAAAATATAAATTGTCATATAGCAAATTGATATGTGTTGGATATACCTCCATGGCTTCACCGGTGTGCCAAACTTGTCATTAATGTTTATTAACGGCCTGCTTTTTAAAAAAAGAAGCTATGAATATACCTCCATGGCTTCACCGGCGTGCCAAACTTGTCATTAAAGTTTATTAATGGCCTGCTTTTTAGAAAAAGAAGTCATGGATAAACCTCCATGGCCTGTCCGGCGTTAAAAATAGGCTATAAAAGTACAATAATGAGCTTCCTCTTCGGAAAACGAGGCTTAGATATACCTCCATGGTTCCCGGATAGCAAAAGAGTTGATGTTAAACTTCCAATACCTTTATCAGGGCATCAAAAACAATATCTTTCGATCGGAAGAGTTATTTTCCAAGCTAACTTTTATGTTTGTTTTCTTTGAATTAATTTTGTTTTACATTTAAACGATTGATGAGACAAACTACCTTACTCATATTAATTAGCTTAATTGGATTAGGTGCTTTTGCACAAACGAAAAAGGATTCACTTGTGTATCGGAATTTTTTTCTGCCTTCTCCATCAATAACCTATTCTCCCGAAACCGATTTTGTATTTGGTGTTTATGGCCTCTATCAATTTAAGTTTAAAGATTATCAGGATGTGAAAAGGGCGTCTGTCCTGCAGATTTACGGTTCTCAAAGTCTAAAAAAACAAACAACTGTTCGATTTGAGCACAAAGTGTATTTCCCTTCTGATAAATGGTATTTTGAAGGTATAGTCTTATATCGAAACTTTATTGAAAAGTATTATGGTATTGGCTATGACTCATCATCGGAGAATGAAGTAAATGCTGCATATGAAACCTTCAGTATTGATGAAAAGGTATATAAACATATAAAACAAAGTCAGTTTTATATAGGCTTACATATAAAATACATCAATTATTTTAATGTTCAGTTCAGTGATAACCAAGGAGAAAAAGTTGATAATAGCTTAGTGCCGGGGGGTGAAGGTAGCAAACATTTAGGTTTAGGTGTAGCTCTATTGTGGGATAAGCGAAATAGCATATTAACGCCAACCGAAAATTTTTACTTTGAAGTATCCAGTTTGAGTTTCGTGGAGAAATGGACAAGTCCTGAAAGCTTTAACGTGTTTAAACTTGATGCACGTTCTTATTTTAATTTTAAGACAGTTAATAAACATGTACTTGCTTTTCAGTTTCTATCACAATTCTCTCAGGGAGAAATCCCTTTTCGTGAGATGGCGCTTATGGGAGGTCCGAGAATGATGAGAGGCTATAGTGAAGGACGTTATCGCGATCAGCACAAATTAGAACTGCAATCGGAATATCGATTTAAATTATACAAAAGATTTGGAATGACAGCCTTTGTTGCGGGCGGAAATGTGATGGGTAATTACAGTGGTTGGAACTTTGACGATTACAAATATAGCTATGGCTTTGGTTTCAGGTATAATATCAATAAGCGTGACCCTGCCAATATTCGCCTCGACTTTGGTTTTGGTCAGAAAAGCGAAGGAGTTTATATTACCTTTGGTGAAGCCTTTTAATAGTTGACCTAAAGCTTCTCATTAAGAATTTTATCTATAGCTTTCCAGTATCTGATATGAAAATCCATGCTTTCCTCATCGATCCATTCCGATAAATATTTACGTTTTCCATTTGGTTCAAACTGATATTTATCTTCTTCTAAATAATAGCCTGTGCGTTCCGGATGAAACTGAACTGCAAATACATTGGGATAAGAACAATGAAACATTGCTTCAATTACCTTATTGTCATTGGATACGGCGCAAACCCTAAAGCCTTTTCCTAGTTTTTCAACCGCTTGATGATGATAACTGTTTACACTTGGAGTTAAATTTGAGTCCATCTCCAGTAGGTCGGGAAAGAAGAAGTCTTTGAAACGAATGCTATGAAAACTTGATCCACTAAGTTGATTTTTATATTCAGGAGATGAAAAACGATGGTAATTGCGATGTACTTCTTCTTGCTCCAGATGTTGAAGTCCCTTTACTTCTTCACTGTTGTATATTTCCAGAGGAATGTCTTGTATTAATGTTCCACCACTTGCAATATTCATGGTTTGCATGCCCAGACAAATTCCATTTACCAAATAATCAGGATTACTTTCAATTAAAGGGATAAATGAATTATCCTGATATCCTCCAATTAGGTGAAAAATAAATGAAGCCTCAAAATAATGTCGATAGGGATCAGTTATTACTGTTCTGGAGTGTGTTTCTTCCTTATAAATTGCAGGAGGAATGTCTGGTCCTCCAAAGAATATTATACCTATACTATTGTCAAATAAGTCCTTAAAATGATGGCTTAAGCGATTTTTGCAATACAAACTGTCAGCAAATAAAGAATCATTGATTTCTACAAGATGAAAACTCAATGAGCTGATTGTGTCAATTATACTTTGCGATTTCTCGTAATCATATATTTCTTGCCCATGATGAATGCCAATAAGATTAAATTCAGATAAATCCATTAAGCCCTGATGATGTAAAGTATGAATGATTTTAATATTTGATTCGCTTGGATGAGCCAGTAAGAGGGTTTTATCCAAACTATCGAGCTTAAATTCAATAGAATTCGATGCTTGAACAAAAAATGATAGAAAAATAAAAAGGGGAATGAAAAAACGCATAAATTTAAACTTTGCATAAAGATATAAAATCCATAAAAAAAAGCATTATCAAAACAATGTGTAGACAAATGGGTTAATATCTAGTGAAGAATATAATTAACGCATATAAATCTCGCTAATAAATCATTTACCCTATGAGTGTATTAGTTAAAAAAGACTCAAAAGTAATTATACAAGGTTTCACTGGTAGTGAAGGTACATTTCATGCCACTCAAATGATTGAGTATGGAACCAATGTTGTAGGTGGTGTAACGCCCGGAAAAGGTGGAACTGAACATTTACAATTACCGGTATTTAATTCGGTTGCTGATGCAGTGGCCAAAACACAAGCTGATGTGTCAGCTATTTTTGTGCCGCCTCCGTTTGCAGCTGATGCTATTATGGAAGCTGCTGAAGCAGGAATAAGTGTTATTGTTTGTATCACTGAAGGTATTCCTACATCTGACATGGTTAAAGTGAAGCAGTTTCTGGAAGGAAGAAATTCTCGTCTGGTCGGACCAAATTGTCCTGGTGTAATTACTCCCGGCGAAGCTAAGGTTGGTATTATGCCTGGTTTCATTCATCAAAAAGGAACTATCGGTGTTGTCAGTCGATCGGGTACATTAACCTACGAAGCTGTTGACCAGTTAACCAAGCAAGGCTTAGGTCAAAGTACTTGCATAGGTATTGGTGGTGATCCTATCATTGGAACAACTACTAAACAAGCTGTAGAACTTCTGATGAATGATCCGGAGACAGAAGGTATCATTATGATTGGTGAAATTGGCGGAGGTATGGAAACTGAAGCAGCCAGATGGATTAGAGATAACGGGACAAAACCTGTTGTGGGTTTTATCGCCGGTCAGACTGCTCCTAAAGGTCGTCGTATGGGACATGCCGGAGCAATTATTGGCGGTAAGGATGATACGGCAGCAGCCAAAATGGAAATCATGCGTGAATGTGGTTTACATGTTGTTGAATCTCCTGCTGATTTGGGAGCAACAATGGTGGCCGCTTTAAAGAAATAAATAGTATAATCTTGATATTTGACAATTATCGGGCCGGCTTTCTTAATTGAAAGTCGGTTTTTTTGTGCCCAAAAAACAAAGATATTTAAGTGTCGTTTTAAAGTCCTGGTTATATTAATTCAATAGCCTTTAAGTGCTATTCTTGAGGATTAACTTTATTGGCTTATGCTTAGCAATTAAGCTCTAATTGGTTCTCACCTTAAAATATTCAACTTGTTGATGCAGCTCTACTGCAAATGAGTTTAGTTGATCAGCATTTTGAGCTAATGTTTCTGCAAAACTGGCATTTTGCTGAGTGCCACTATTTAAATCATGAATTGCATCCGAAATCAGTTGAATGTTCGAGTTTTGCTTATGACTGGCAGTTGTAATTTCACTGACTAAATCGGAAGTCTGCTCAATTTTCGGAACCAATTCCTCCATATCGTTACCCGCTCTTTCTGATATCATTAGTGCTTTTCGCGAAAGTTTTTCAATGCCACTTGCTGCCTCCTGACTCTTATCAGCCAACTTTTTTACTTCTGCAGCAACAACCGCGAACCCTCTGCCTGATTCACCCGCCCTTGCAGCTTCTACCGCCGCATTAAGTGATAAAATATTGGTTTGTGCAGCAATATCCTGTATAATTGAAATACGCTCTGCCACCGTGCCCATTGCCGACCTCATTTTTTGTGTAGAAGCATTACTGCTTTTTACACTATCCAGTGCTCCTTTCGATAATTCCAATGTTCGTTCGGCATTCGCACTGTTCTGTTCAATGTTCGAAGCCATTTCTTCTATCGTTGAAGTGACCTGCTGTGCCGATGAACTCATTGATGATGTCGCATCAGAAAGGATATCCGAATCGTTCTCCAATTGAGATGAGGCATTTTG
This sequence comes from uncultured Carboxylicivirga sp., assembly GCA_947503525.1. Taxonomy (GTDB): domain Bacteria; phylum Bacteroidota; class Bacteroidia; order Bacteroidales; family Marinilabiliaceae; genus Carboxylicivirga. Next base: position 30,717 of record CANNEA010000008.1, read on the forward strand.
GATTGATGCTGAATTGATTCGGATCACATTAACAACTTCGGTTAAACTCTGAATCATGGTCCGAAGCGAATTGTTCAGTCGGTCCAATTCATCATTTTCTGACTTTATTTTTATTTCTCTGGTTAAATCGCCTTTAGATATATCAGAGGTAATGTTAACTGTTTTAATAATTGGGCTGGTGATTTTATTTGTAATTAAATAAACAGAAAGCGCAATGATCAACAAACTAATGAAACCAATGATAAGTAAATTATTAGTTAGAGATCTTGCTTCTTGCACAATTGTTGTGTTGGGAGTTTTCAGAATAATATGCCAAGCCTCATTTTGGTTTCCGTATAATTGAATTGGAGCTGTACTTAATTGAAAGTCATTTGTGCTGTCTGCAAATTTTACCAGATTCTTCTTCATTGAGGTATTCGGATAGAAGGAAGTAAAGGCTTTGCCTAACTCTTCTTTATTAGGACTACATATGATCGTTCCTTTATCCGTAATAACATATACCTGCGAGCTATTACTGCTATTGATTTTCGTTAATGTCTCTTGCATGGCCTTCAGGCTAATGTATATTCCAAGAAGGCCGCTATTTTGTTCGTCAGAATATATCGAAGTTAGCAATGTTGTTTCAAGAGCTTGTTCGTCACTATTAGGATAATTATACCAGTATGGCTCGGATAAATGAAACCGACCGTCTGATGATAGCTTTTCTATGTTGAAGGTATTTTCATTAATCGAAACATCACTTTTAAGTTCTTTGTAATTAATATTCTCCTGATCTTTTAGATAGACCATACTCAGCCGTTGTGAATTTGTATGGCCATCAGAATTAATTTCATTTAAAGGCCATGAATGTCCGATACCTCTTAATACCGAGCTACGCTGTATAACTTTATGAATGGTTTTGTTATAAATGCTCTTTCTTTCTGACCATGGAAGATGATCTGCGGCTCTCATTGAATAGGAGAGTGCGTCGGCTGTAATAAAATGCGCATTAAATAAAGAGGCAGTTTCCTCGGCTAATTTTTGAGTTTTCAGCTTAAGTTGATCAGTTCTGGAATCAGAATAGTAGGATTGGAGATATAGTAGAGTAGTTATGATAAAAGTAATAAAGACAAATCCGGTAGTAATTATAACAAAGCCAGATAGCTTCTTTTTCAAACTTAACTTCATTTTGGCGAAATGTTCATTATGGTAATTCCCTTGTATTCGAAATATATTATTTTGATGATGATTATTGTATAAACTTTGACGAAATGTCCTATAGTTATGATATGTGATCAGTTTTTGTGAGTAACGACCATGGGAGTATGAAGTTTATAATGCTGCTTTTTTCTGAAAAAATGGTAAAAACCTTATAATTGTTATATTTTTGTTTCGACTTTTTACAAGCGAAAGTCTTTTTGAATTATATGCTCAAATAGTCCATAATTATTATTTAAATAGATAATCAGTTTTAATAGCCATTAATTCATATTTGATGATTTGGGATTGGAAAGTTTTAACTGATTGAAACTAAAAATTAAAAAAATGAAGTTACTGGAAGGAAAAACTGCCATAATTACTGGTGCTGCAAGAGGTATTGGTAAAGCAATTGCTATGCGTTATGCTCAGGAAGGTTGTAATGTAGCATTTACTGATTTGGTAATTAATGAGGCAGCTCAGGAAACTGAAAAAGAACTTGAAGCTTTAGGAGTTAAAGCTAAAGGGTATGCTTCGGATGCGAGTAATTTTGACGATACGCAAAAGGTTGTTGCCGAGATCGTAAGTGATTTTGGTCAGGTTGATATCTTAGTAAATAATGCTGGTATTACTAAGGATACTTTGTTAATGCGTATGACTGAAGATCAGTGGGATGCAGTAATAAATGTTAACCTTAAGTCTGTGTTTAACTTTACTAAAGCAGTACAGCCAACAATGTTACGTCAGCGTTCAGGATCTATTATCAATATGAGCTCTGTTGTTGGTGTAAGTGGAAATGCTGGTCAGGCTAACTATTCAGCTTCTAAGGCAGGTATGATTGGTTTTACAAAGTCTGTAGCCAAGGAATTAGGATCTAGAGGTATTCGTAGTAATGCAATTGCTCCTGGTTTTATTATTACCGAAATGACAGGAAAATTACCAGAGGATGTAAAGAAGGAATGGGAATCTCAAATTCCATTAAAACGTGGTGGAACTCCTGAGGATGTTGCTAACATTTGTATTTTCTTAGGTTCTGATCTTTCATCATATGTAAGTGGACAAACTGTTCATGTTTGTGGTGGAATGAACATGTAGAAAATATTTAATAATATTTTAGATTAAGGGTGGTTTTTTAAATCACCCTTTTTTATTTTTATAAATCGTATTATGGTGCAATATTTGTAATAGACATAATCTCGTTTTTATCAATATTTAAGTTCAAATCACATGAATAATTTTACATTCGCGGCATCAACACGCATCCTTTTTGGAGAAAATAGAATTTCAGAGCTGCCTCAGGAAATTAGACAACACGGTTCTAGAATTCTTCTGGCCTATGGGGGAGGTTCAATTAAGGAAAGTGGTTTGTATCAAAGAATTATTGATGAACTTTCCAAAGATAAAATTTTCTTTGTTGAATTGAGTGGTATTCAACCTAATCCGCGTATTGAAAGTGTAAGAGAAGGGGTGAGGTTATGTCGCGATCATAATTTGGATTTCATTCTTGGAGTAGGTGGCGGTAGTGTTATTGATTGTATCAAGGCGATTGCGGCGGGCGTTTTATACGATGGTGATGCCTGGGATTTCTTTATAAGAAAGGCAAATATCACCAATCCATTGCCGATTGGTACGGTATTAACATTAGCTGCAACCGGAAGTGAAATGAATGGTAATATGGTTATTTCAAATCCAGAAACTGAGGAAAAAAGGGCAGGAGGTCACGATGATCTGCGACCAAAATTCTCTATTCTTGATCCCACCTTAACTTATTCAGTAAATAAGTGGCAAAGTGCAGCAGGTGTTGTAGATGTCATGAGTCATATATTTGAACAGTATTTTACTCTGGATAAAGGAACTTTTGTGCAAGATGCAATCGCCGAAGGTATTTTAAAAACATGTTTGCGATATGGATCCATAGTCATAAATGATCCAACAAATTATGAGGCGCGTGCCAATATAATGTGGGCCTCTACGTTGGCTTTAAATGGATTGACTGTGAGTGGAAAGACTTCAGGAGATTGGGCTACCCATGCCATAGAACACGAGGTAAGTGCTATTTATGATTTGACACACGGAGCTGGTTTATCCATTTTGTTTCCTGTTTGGATGCGTTATGTGTTAAGTGACGATACGGCACCAAAATTGGCTCAGTATGCACGAAATATTTGGAATATTAATAATACAGATGATAAAGAAGCTGCAATAGAAGGGATAGAGAAGACCAGAGAATTCTTTTCGAGTTTAGGTATGCCGGCTAAGCTATCGGAAGTAGAAATTCCAGATGATAAAATTGATGACATGGCAAAAGGTGCATGTTTGTTTGGACCCATTGGAGTATTTAAGAAATTAGACGTAGCAGCGGTGAAGGATATCTTACTAAATGCCCGGTAGAAATATGATAAGAATAGTTATAGCACTTGCTTTTATTATTACCATGTTTGCCTGTCAAACATCAAATTCTATTATAGAATACGATGTGTTACGACCGGCTAAGTATAGTATTCCACCCGAAATAAAATCGGTTGTTCTAGTAAATAATAGTTTACCGTATTTAGAGAAAAATATTCATGTGGCTGTTGTTGATGATTTTATACAGCCCTTAGATTCAGTTTGGTATGAGGGCTATGCTGACAGCGTTATCCATAGTTTGTATAGAAATTTACAGAGTAGGAATTTTTTTGATACAGTATACATTGATACCCTTTATAGAAAAAAAGCGACATCTGGTATGTTAAATAAAATATCAGATTGGGATATGCAAGGGATCTATAATCGTTTTGATGCGGATGCTATTTTATCTATTGATGCATATACATACGGAACTAAAGTAAAAGTAGAATCTTATCCGGAAAGTTATTATTCTACAATGGCTATGTATGGAATTTCTTATTGGCGCTTTCATGATCGTTTTCAGCAAGATCCTATCTTTGAGGATGTTCAGAATGATTCAATTTATTGGCATGGTTCAGGTGATATGGTAGAAACCTCTGTAATGAGATTTCCTTCTATTTTGGAAGGTCTGAAGGATTTCTCATATTATATTGGAGAAAATTTTGTAGATGAGATAGTACCAAAGTGGGAAGGTGTTGAACGGGATTTATTTTTAACGGGTCATCCTTATTTCATATCAGCTGCTGAATGGTTAAGTAAAAATAATAATGATGAGGCTAAGAAGTTATGGGGTTATATCTTCGAACACGGTAAGCCCATAGATAAAGCACGTGCAGCACATAATATTGCAATTATTTTAGAAAAGGAAGATGATATTTACAATGCGATGAAGTGGGCTTATAATAGCTATGATGCGTACAAGTTGTCGAGTGGGGCTTTGTACAAAACAGAATTGAATGATTCCAAGCGATATTATATTTATCTCTCACAACGCAAGCAGGAATTGGAAAAACTGCAAATTCAAATGGGAGGGGGTAACGAATGAAACTTTACCTGTTTTCCCTATTAGTCTTTTTGATTGGATGTGCTTATGTTTCTGATGATGAACAAAAAAAGGAAAAGTATGATGTTGACGTAAGTAATGCTGGAACAGTATCATTTATGGTTGTTGATCTGGAGTCTGATGAAATAATAGTATCACATAATGAATCAAAGCGCTTAATACCTGCATCTTTAACCAAAATATTCACCACAGCGGCAGCGTTTGAAAAACTGGGAGCTGATTATAGATTTAAAACAAAATTTATGATGTCTGGGGCAAGTGAAAATTCTTTGGCCCGGAACCTAATAGTTGTTGGAGGTGGAGACCCATCTCTTGGATCTTCCACGTTTTCGGAGACTAAACCGCATAATATCTTTAGTAAACTTAAGAGTGAATTAAGTGAAGCAGGTATTACTAGTATAAATGGTGATGTAGTTATCGACCCTTCAATTTATAATGGTATTAAATATCCTTCAAAACGAATATGGGAGGATATGGCTAATTATTACGGGGCAGTTCCAAGTGGTTTATCCTTTAAAGAAAATACATTTCAACTAACTCTCTCGTCACCTCAAAATGTTGGTGGTCAATGTAAAATAATAAACTGCGAACCAGATATAGGGAAGAATTGGGAGTGCTTTGTTAACAGCGCAGCAAATAACAAAGATAGTGCGTATATCTATGGCCATCCGGAAATGGATACATGGTATGTTAGTGGATCTATTCCATCCGGCCGTTCACAGTTTACCATAAAAGGAGCTATGCCTGACCCGGCTTTATTATTTGGAAGAGAACTTAAATCCTTTCTCCAAAAGAATGGAATCAAAGTTCAGGGACAGGTTCGTATAGGTGGTTTAGAAGAATATGAAGAAATCAAATTGATTTATGAGCATCTTTCACCGTCTATGCTGGAGCTTTGTAAAATAGTAAATAAAAAAAGCAATAATCTTTTTGCGGATCATATCCTTTATCAATTGGCTATTTCAGATGAAAAAGATGCCAATTGGGATAATGCCTCTCTTTTGCTAAATGATATTTGGTCCAAAGCTTTACCAAATTCTACAGCCAACTTTTATGATGGAAGTGGATTGTCACCGTTTAATCGATTTTCGGCATCAGACATGGTTAAGGTTTTGACCTATATGGAGAAGAGCGATAACAAAGAAGCTTTTTTATCAAGCCTTTCTATTGCTGGAGAAGATGGTACCTTGCGTAATTTATTAAAGGATGAAGGTATTAAAGGTCGTTTTATTGGTAAAAGTGGTTCGATGCAAGAGGTGCTTACCTATAGTGGTTACATAACAACAGAGGGTGGCAAGCGACTGGCAATGTGTATTATGGTTAACGGATTCACTGAACCTTATTCAGGTCTACGATCAAGAATTACCAATCTTATTGAAGAAATTATTCGAAAGAATTAATAGTTAAGCTACTTTTGCATACATACATGTAGGTTATGGGGAGTAGTGTATTATTGATTTTATATGTAGGTCTGCCGGCCTTGGCCATATTTTTATGCCATAAATATCAGTTCTTAAATAGAATAGGTAGCGTAGTGCTATGTTACCTAATTGGATTGGTTTTGGGGCCCTTGGGCGCTTCATCGGAAGAGTTTTATTCCTTGCAGGAAATTCTGATGTCGGTATGTGTTCCATTGGCCATACCTCTGTTGCTTTTTTCTTCAAATGTTTCTGAATGGAGAAAGCTTGCTGTAAAACCAATGTATTCGCTGATTTTTGCATTACTTGCTGTATTTATAGCTGTTGTTTCTGGCTATTTTCTTTTTCACGGAAATGAAATTCAAGGTTTTAATAAAGTAGGAGGGATGCTTGTTGGTATCTATAGTGGTGGCACTCCAAATTTAGCTTCTCTTAAATTGATGCTCAATGTTGACGAGGAAATATATCTGGCAGTTCATTCGTACGATATGGCAATTGGGGCAATTTATCTATTTGTATTAATGAGTGTTGGGCAAAGGATATTTCAATTCGTTTTACCGGCCTACACCCTTACAGAAGAAGTAAATGAAGAAAAGGTGTCGGAACAAAAGTTTAGCCAATTGCTTAAAGTGAAAAAAAGCAGAATAGAATTAATCAGGGTATTTTTGATTGCTCTATTAATGGTTGCCGTTGCCGGAGGTATTATGTTATTGGTTCCGGAATCAGTACAAATGGTGGTTTTTATTTTCTTTATCACGGCTTTTGGAATCGCTGGCTCATCAATGTCACGGATTAGAAAGGTGAAAGGCAGTTTTGATTTAGGAATGTACTTGATATTGATTTTCAGTATAGTGGTGTCTTCAAAAGTTCAGATTGGGAATTTCTCCAATGTAAATCCATCTATTTTTGGTTACATTACTTTTGTTGTTTTTGTAAGCTTGTCTCTTCATGTTCTGTTGGCTCGACTTAAAAATATTGATGCGGATACCGTTATAATTACTTCTGCAGCTTTAATTTGTAGTCCACCATTTGTTCCTGTTGTAGCTGGGTCAATTAAAAATAGAAATCTGATAGTACCAGGTTTGACAATTGGACTAATTGGTTATGCTTTAGGAAATTATTTGGGCTTTGCTATGTCCCAATTATTGAGTTTGTTTTAAAATAGATAATTGAGCGTAATGTATAAGCCGGAAGTTCCATCCTGCTCATCTATGGCGAATCCATAATCGGCCGAAACAACAAAATTTTCATTCATTGCAGCTTTTAATCCCAGACCATAACTCCAGTGCGCTTGGTCATTTGCATCATTAAAGTATAGATTGTATTCGGTTGAAGGAACATTAGATTTGTCAATTTTATAATCTTGGGTAATCATTCCCATGTCAACAAAGTAGTTGCTTGCCAGGTAAAAGTCTTGTTTAAACAATTTGGTCTTCCACATTTTCCATCTGGCTTCAAAATTGGCCAATAAACCACCATCTCCAACTACACGATTTCGTCGGATTCCACGCAATGTTTTTGATCCGCCTAAACCCTGAGACGTAGCTGAAGTCAGAACGCTTGATGCCATGTGAGGTAGCATGTAAAAAGGCATATCTCCACTCAATTTATGCTGAAATCCAACCCTGTAGGCAAGGATGAAATTGTTTTTTGGAGTAAGAGAGAAATATTGACGGTGAAATAAGTTGAATCGCAAGTAATGATTTTCCTGGCTGGAGAATAATGATGGCATATAAGATAAAAACATCTCGGTCCAGATACCTTTCGTCGGATTAGAAAGCACATCTCTGGTATCGTATGAGAAACCACCTTTTAGATAGGCATGATCGCCTCCATATTTTTCCTCTTTTTTAATCACTCCCCATTCTACATACTTATCATACAAGCCTGGAATGTCCGGAAGCTTTTCATCTTCGTCATGTTTTTTATTTAAACGATCTATATCAACTGTTTTGATATCGAATTTAAAAAACACCAATCCGCCAATCCATTCAAAAGGAGAATCCAAGCCTCCAATATGTCCTTTAAAATTGGTTAGAATTCGAAACATATCCCTATGATGGCGATAAAAAACACGTGATCTATAATCGCTGGCTTTGTCATCTTCCCAGGTTTGGTTATAGACGGACTGGTAACCATTAAATCCATAAAAGTCCATTGCTAAATCACGAAACCAGGTAACATCAGCGGTGGTTCTAATATTCTTAAAAGCTTCAGGTGAATCATAATAAAAACGAACAAGTGTTGAACCTGCTGTGTAGCGCGATATTTCAAAGTATAAGGAGTGATTGTAATCAGGATATCGTGATCCATCGCCATACCAGTATAAATTGGTGAGTGCTCCGTATTGAAAACCAAGATCAGCGTCGTACGAAATGGCCGGTAGAATACCAAATGAAAAGCCGTCCTTTAGATAGGTGCTGTCTGTTTGTGATTGGGTAGAAAACGAGTATAGAAAAGATAAAAGAATAACTACGACGGTAGATTTGTATTTTGCTAGATCTTTATTCATAATTATAAAGATACGATTAAAGACTTAAAACAAAAAAAGGCCCTTACACACGGTAAGAGCCTGATGTATAATTAAAGGTTTTGTGTGTTAATCTATTTTTTCTTCCAATGATTTAAATCCTTCACCGAGTATTTCCGAAGTATCCATAATGGTTAAAAAGGCATTTGGATCTATTTGGTTAATCATCGCTTCAAGGGTAGCTACTTCTCTTCTGGTTACAACTGTGAAAATTATTTTCTTCTCTTCACCACTAAATAAACCTTCTCCGCTTAGGTATGTTCCTCCTCGTTCAAGACTGTTTAATATTCTGTCTTTAATAAGTTCATGTTTGTCTGATATTATTATTAATGCTTTCTCATAGCTAATACCATCCAGCATAATATCAATGACCTTGCCCGTCACAAAAATTACAATCCATGAATACAATGGAATTTTCCAGTCTTTAAAAACGATTAATCCGGTCAGTACTATAACAGAATCAACAATAATAAGAAATTGTCCTACAGAAATTTTGGTAAACTTATTGCCGATCATAGCAACAATATCCGAACCTCCTGAAGTTGCCTTTGCTTTAAAAATTAATCCTAAACCAAAGCCAATCACAATTCCGCCAAATATGGATGATAATAGCAGGTCGTTTTGTAAGCCCAAAGGATCATTCTCTCCTATGAAATACGTTAAACTATCCATAAATATGGTAGTAAGAATCATTCCCAATACAGTCTTAAAGCCAAACTTAGATCCGAGAATTCTGATGCCGAGCAAGGTTAGAGGAATGTTTAATACCAAACCAAATGTACCAACCGGTATTGCCGGTATCAAGCTATGAACTACAATACCCAAGCCGTAAACTCCACCTGGTACGATATTATAAGGATTTATAAATAATACAAATCCTGCTGCCAGAATAAATGCTCCAATCACAATTAATAAGTGATCTATGATAATCCGTTTTGTGTTTTTGCCGTAAATCTGAGTTGTTATCTTCATATCCCCATTTTTAAGAAGGCGCAAAATTAGACACTTTTCCGACATAAAAAAGGAAAAAACACACATGGGGTTAAAAAAGTTAAAAAAATAACAATTCATTAAGAGTATTGTCAAGTAAAAAAAAACATACATTTATCAAACATTAAAATTCGCATAATATGAATCTGTTACATACTGCTATTGTACAACAAGATATAGTTTGGGAGGACACAGATAAGAATCTGAAGAAATTAGATATTTTGTTAAAAGATTTAAATGATTCGACAGACTTAGTGATCTTACCAGAAATGTTCCATTCCGGTTTTACAATGAACCCTGAACGAGTGGCGCAGACGGAAACAGGCAAAGCAGTGCGTTGGCTCAAGGCAAAGGCCATGGAGTTAGATGTCCATATTATGGGAAGTGTTGTATTTAAAAGTGGTTCGGTATACTATAATCGCTTGTATATTTATGATCCTTTGGGTGAAGTTAATTATTACGATAAAAGGCATTTGTTTAGTATAGGCGGTGAAGGGGAACATTATAAAGCAGGAAAATTTCGTCTAATTATTAATATTAAAGGATGGAGAGTTTGTCCTCTTATCTGTTATGATCTTCGTTTTCCGGTTTGGAGTCGTAATTGTAATGATTATGATTTATTGATTTATGTGGCAAACTGGCCTAAATCACGACGCGAAGTGTGGTCAACATTGTTAAAAGCAAGAGCAATTGAGAACCAAACTTATGTTATCGGTGTTAATCGTATAGGTGAAGATCATTCAAATGAATATAGTGGAGATTCGGTGGTGTTGAATGCTAAAGGGAACAGTGTGTTTGATATAGAGAAGGATAATGAGGTGGTAGCGTATTCTAGATTAGATTTGGATGAGTTAAATGCCTTTAGAAATAAGTTCCCGGTGTGGAAAGATGCAGATGATTTCAAGTTGTATTAGTTAGGGTTTAATAATTAATATTTCTTGTTTGTTTTAAACAATAATCTTAACTTGAATTAATAATTATTCAAGTGCTGAATGATCTTTATGATTACTTTAATTGATAAATGTATCAATCAAAATTAAGTTCAATTTTAATTAGAATGTTTTTTTTGTATTAAATTGTGTACTATGAGAACTTACAAGGTGACAATTCCAGATGATAAAATTGATTTTTTCGTTAAGCTGATGGAAAATCTTGGTATTAGCTCGGAACTTGATACAAATCAAATTTCGAAAACAAGCAAACTATCGGCAAGTAAACGCACAAGCAGATCAGATTTAACTACTGCTAAAGAAGGAAAGATTGGCAATATGAAAAGTAAAATGGCATCGATTAAGGGTGATAAAAGTATCCAGGATGTCTTAGGTAAAATTCAGGAGCTAAGAAATAAAAGATAGATAAGGGAAAAAGGAAGTGATTTTCATTTTTTTTGTTAAAAAGTCTTATGCATGGTATGATTATTGTTAGTTTACTGGTGACCTTTTAAAACTTGTCTTATGAAAACATATACTTCCTTATTACAAGCTCTATTGTTATCCCTTTTTCTAATCGTTCCGTTTAGCGCTTTTTCTCAGGAAACGGGAAATGTTGAACAAATAGAAACGGTAGTTGATAAGCTACCTAAGCTAAAAAATGCTCGCGGAGGAATCAATAAGTACATCGAAAAAAAGATTTCATATCCTGAAAATGCTAAATTGAGAGGTGTTGAAGGAGATGTGTGGGTTGGCTTTGTTGTATCTTCATCAGGAGTTGTTAAAGATGTTAAGGTTGAAAAAAGTGTTGATCCACTTCTTGATCAGGTGGTTGTTGATTTTGTTAAGAAAACTGGTCCCTGGAAACCAGGCGAGTTGAATGGTAAAATTGTGAATACACAGATGATTGTCCCGGTCAAATTTACCTTAACACATAATGAACGTAATCTTGCCAACCAATTAAAAAGTTTTAATCTGCTGGATTCGCCTCCTTTATTTGTACTGGATGATAAGTTAATTGATGGGATGACTGAAATCGAAGATTACAATGTCAAGTCGATAAGAGTAATTAAAGGTAGCAAAGCAATTAAATTATACGGGGATCAAGGTAAGAATGGTGTTGTAATTATAACCTCAAAAAACGGAACACCTCCATTATACTACTAAAAATAAACCATCGATTTCTCGATGGTTTAGTATGTATATTATTTATTTCTGAAGTTTGTGCTCTCAAATATTTTGTCTGCTGATTTAGCAATAAAGCCATTAAAGAGTGTATTGTCTGGTAGATTGTACCTTCGTGCGAATTCGTAATAACAGGCAGGGATAGTATATTTTCCTTCCAAAAATTCAATTTCCACCATGTCAGCAAGTGTGCTGGATTGTTCTAAACATTCAGCCGGTGTTCCCTTTATTTCACCACCTGAGGAATTCAATTTGTAATTATTCTCTTTTAAATAAAGATTGACTTCTTCAAGGGAGTCAAAATTATTAAGCTCATTTACCAATACGGTAAAGTGATTTGCTCTGAAGCCAAATACATAAAGCCAAGCTGCATATTCCGATTCTTTGAGCAGTTGCTGGTAGATTGGATAGGACGGAGTGCCCCATATGTTACCTGCGAAAAGAATGTCATCGCTGGTTGGAATTGTAGCATCGTTCTGTTTAATATTTAACTCAAGTATCTTTTGAGTTACTTCGGATAGTTCTTCAACCATTAACTGACTAATGAAAATTTTAGGAGCAGTTGCGTCATTTTCAATTTCATAATGAGTAGCTGTTAATTTTTTTTGCTCAAACCGATAATTACCCTTTTCTTTGTAGCCTCTTTCAAGAAATGGCTTTGCCAAGACATTTATGTTAATATCCTTAAAATTGAACGTTCTAAACGCAATATGATCGTTGAGGATACTTTCCTGTTTTGAATTAAATAGTTGATGAATGCTTTTAACCGAAGGATTAAGATTTTGGTATTCATCAAACAATTGATCAAATAATTGAGTGTAGTTGGTCATGTGTTTTTTATTTCAAAATAGAAAACTATTTGCTTAATATCAAATTGTAAGAAAATCCGGAAAAGGATTAAGAAATGAAGATGTTAATTAGACTATTTCAAATTTATTTAAGCTATTCACTTACAAATTGTAAGTGTGATAAAATGCTAAAACAAGGATGCGTCTTTTTTCTGTTTTTAAACATCTTATTTTGATGATAAAATACAAGTGAAATATGCAATATTCGCCGTAAATTTGCGGCAAATTCTTAAATGTTAACTCTTTTATAGACAAAAATGGAATTCATTAAACAGCTGAAGGAAAAAGCGAGTCAGAACAAGAAAAGAATTGTTCTTCCGGAAGGTTTGGAAGAAAGAACCTTAAAAGCAGCCGATACTATTTTAGGTGAAGGTTTTGCAGAGGTTATCCTAATTGGAAATCCTGATAAGGTTAAAGCAGAAGCAAGCACCTACCAATTAGAGCATATTGATCAGGCTTTAATTGTGGATCCTGAGAGTCATGATAGGATGGATGCCTATGCTGATATGATGGTGGAGATTCGTAAGAAGAAAGGATTGACTAAAGATGAGGCTTTAACGCTGATCAAGAATCCACTTTTTCTTGCTGTAATGATGATTAAAGCAGGTGATGCTGATGGTGAGGTTGCTGGTGCTGATAATGCCACTGGTGACGTTTTGCGTCCGGCATTTCAATATGTTAAAACAGCTCCTGGCATTAGTGTTGTTTCAGGTGCGTTCATCATGATTTTGAAAGATAAAGAATTTGGTGAAGATGGAATGATGGTTTTTGCCGATTGTGCTGTTCATCCAAATCCTACTGCTGAAGAGTTAGCCGAAATTGCCGTTGCTACCGGAAGGACTACTCAGGCAATAGCGGGTTTTGAACCAAAAATAGCCATGTTGAGTTTCTCAACAAAAGGAAGTGCCAAGCATGAAATGGTAGACAAGGTGGCTAAAGCTACTGAGTTGGCTAAGCAATTAGCTCCTGATCTGAAAATTGAAGGTGAACTTCAATCAGATGCTGCAATAATTCCTGCTATTGGTCAGAAGAAGGCTCCGGGAAGTGATATTGCCGGTCAGGCTAATGTATTAGTATTTCCTACATTAGAAACGGGAAATATTGCATATAAACTTGTTCAGCGTATGGCGCATGCAGAAGCCATTGGTCCTGTTCTACAAGGAATGGCAGCGCCTATTAATGATTTATCAAGAGGTTGTTCGGTTAGTGATATTGTAAATTTAGTTGCAATAACGGCGAATCAAGCTGCCGGTATAGTATAATTGAAGAGCCGGTTTCCGGCTCTTTGTGTATTACATCAAATGATAATACTTGTATTAAACAGTGGTAGTTCATCAATTAAATTTCAATTGTTCGAAATAAACGAGCATGAAAAACTATTGTCTAAAGGTATAGTTGATCGAATTGGAATTTCAGGTGGTGTGCTTAAGCAATGTGTGAATGGTGTTTCTAAAAAAGTTTTAGAGAGCGATGTTCCGGATCACACTATTGGTTTAAAATTGGTATTTGATAATCTGATAAATGGTGAATTTGCGGTTTTAAAAGAACTATCGGAGATTGATGCAGTTGGACACCGTGTAGTGCATGGTGGTGAATGGTTTAAGGAGGGAGTTTTAATTGATGAGGAGGTCAAAAAGCAAATTGCGGATTGTTCCGAACTGGCTCCTTTGCATAATCCTGCAAATTTAAAGGGCATAATGTCTGTCGAGAACTTACTTCCTGATATACCTCAAGTAGCTTTATTTGATACATCATTTCATCAAGGTATGCCCGAAAGAGCATATCTATATGGGATTCCATATAAATACTATGAGAAGTATAGGATCCGTCGATATGGATTTCACGGAATAAGTCATAAATATATTAGCGAAGAGGCGGCGAAACTTTGTAATAAACGATTAGTTGATTCAAAGATTGTCACATGTCACTTGGGTAATGGGGCCTCTGTAACCGGTATTGATGGTGGAGAATCGATCGATACCTCCATGGGCTTTACTCCCGTAACCGGATTAATGATGGGTACTCGTTGTGGGACATTGGATCCGGGTATTTTATTGTATCTTGAAGAGAAAGAGCACTTAAGTATTAAGGGAATCACTGATATGATCAATAAGGAAAGTGGTTTGCAAGGTATTTCTGGACTCTCTTCTGATATGCGAGATATAGAAAAGGCAGCATTGGATGGAATACATCGTGCAAAATTGGCTTTTGATATGTACACATACCGAATCCGCAAATGGATTGGATCTTTTATTGGAATATTAAATGGTATTGATATTCTAGTGTTTGCTGGAGGAATTGGAGAGAACTCTTTTAAGGTAAGGGAAGATGTGTGCCGCAACTTATCATTTTTTGGTATTAAAATTGACGAGCTTGTGAATGTTGGTATGTGTGGCAGGAGTGGGATAATTTCTGCCTCAGATTCAAGTGTTTCAGTTGCGGTTGTCAATACAAATGAAGAACTTGTAATTGCTAGGGAAACCTATGGAATATTAAATAAAAACTAAACAAAAGGAAATTATTAAAACTGAAATAAATGGCTGAAATTCTTGTAGAACCTATTGAATCGTATGCTTTAGGACAGAAAAAGCGAGGTAAAACTCTTTTCTCGAAAGTAGGAATAGTAGGATGTGGTAAGGAAGGGCAAAGTATTGCTCGTATTGCTAGTTGGCATGGCATGGAAGTAGTTTTCATCGAATTAAGTGATGAGAAAATTAATCATGCAATTGAGAATATTGGTAAGGAACTTGATCATCGCATCGAAAACTGGGGTTTAACTCAGAGCGAAAAGCGTGCAATCATGAGTCGAATCAAAGGAACTCTTGATTATAACGAATTAACTGATTGTGATTTTGTGATTGAAGCTATTCGTGCGGATAATTCTGGTAACAGAAGTATTGTTGCACGTAAAGAGGTTTTCAGACAAATTGAAAAAGTGGTGAGTAGTGATGCTATTATTGCTACAAATGCTACAACTATTGTTATTACAGAATTAGCTTCGGAATTAAAGATCCGAGAACGTTGTGTGAGTTTACATTTCTTTGTTACCTCTCCGGAAGCAAGAATTATTGAGGTTGTTAAAGGTTTATACACTTCGGCTGAGGTATATGAAAGAGTTTGCACATTTGTGAAGTTAATTAACCGTGATGTTATTCCTGTTGAAGAGTCAGCCGGTATCGTAAGTGTTCGTTTGTACGTCACTCTTTTAAATGAGGCTTGTGCCACTTTAATGGAAGGGGTTGCAACTATGCGTGATATTGATACAACCATGGAAATTGGTTTGGGGATGCGCTTAGGGCCTTTTAAAGCAGCCGATGTTATTGGTTTGGATAAAGTTGTTAAGTGGATGGAAAATTTACATGAGGAGTTTGGAAACCAAAAGTTTGCGCCATCTCCATTGATCCGTCGTTTGGTTCGTGCTAAGCGTTACGGTTCGCATGTTGGAGTTGGGTTTTATCGCTACGATCAGGATGGTAATATTCAAAATGATGAAGATCCAACGCGTAAGTTTTAATTATTAGCAAAGGCCTATAACCTTGATGAATTATCAGGGTATCTTAAAACAATTTTCCTGTCATTAATTGATTATTAATGACGATTAAAGAAACAATTACGACAAATGAAAATATTAGTATTGAACTGCGGAAGTTCATCAATAAAATATCAGTTATTCAATATGTCAGACGCCGAATGGGACGTTATGGCAGCAGGTGTAGTTGAAAAGATCGGTTTAAAAGGATCTTTCCTTAAGCATCAAAAAGAAAATAACGAAAAGGTTTTGCTGGAAGGTGAAATTCTTGATCATCAAGTAGGAATCGATTACATTCTAGGAGTATTGGTTAGTGAGCGACATGGTTGTATCGCTAATCTTGAAGAGATAGATTCTGTTGGTCATCGTGTAGTACACGGTGGTGAGGAATTTAATTCTAGTGTGTTTATCACCGAAGAAGTAGTTCGTAAGATGGAAGAGTGTATTGATTTAGCACCTCTTCACAATCCTCCAAACTTGAAAGGTATTGAGGCCATTACTCAATTGTTGCCGAATGTACCTCAATGTGGTGTTTTCGATACTGCATTTCACCAAACAATGCCTAAAACGGCCTATATGTATGCGATTCCACAATCTTTATACAAGAAGTATGGTATCCGTCGTTATGGTTTCCACGGTACAAGCCATCGTTTTGTTTCAAAACGAGCATGTGAGATTTTAGGTGTAGACTACGGAACACAAAAAATCGTTTCTTGTCATTTAGGGAACGGAGCTTCTGTAGCGGCCATCAAAAACGGTGAGTCTGTTGATACATCAATGGGTTTCACACCATTAGAAGGTTTGGTAATGGGTACTCGTGCCGGAGATTTAGATCTTGGTGCTGTTACCTATATTATGGATAAAGAATTGATTGGAACACGTTCGGCCAGTACTTTATTTAATAAGCACAGTGGTATGCTTGGACTAACAGGTATTTCATCCGATATGCGTGAGATTGAAGACGCTGCAAATGATGGCAATGCTACAGCTCAATTAGGCTTGGAGATATACGATTATCGTATCAAAAAGTACATTGGGGCGTATGCTGCTGCCATGGGAGGTATTGATATCTTAATTTTCACCGGTGGTATTGGTGAGAATGCAGATTCGACTCGTGCAGGTGTTTGTAAAGATCTTGAATTCCTTGGTTTAGACCTTGATGAAAAGAAAAACAAAGGTCTACGTGGTAAAGAACAAGTTATTAGTAAAGACGATGCTCGCGCAACTGTTATGGTTGTACCAACTAATGAAGAATTAGTTATTGCATTGGATACTAAAAATATAGTTGAAGAATTAGCTAATCGTTAATCCCCCAAATTAGCAAATTACTAACATTTAGATTCAAAATTAATGTTTAAATCCCTATCCGATCTTCAAAAGCTTATTCAAGAGAATAAGGTAAGGAAGAAGTTGGCACTAGCTGTATCTCAGGATGATCATTCCTTAGATGCAGTTCATAGTGCGTATAAAGCTGGAATTATTGAACCAATTTTAATTGGATCACGTCCAGATACTGAAGCTATCATAGCTGAAAAGGGCTATGATTTTTCAGGTGCAACTTTTATTCATGAATTAGACAATGAAAAAGCAGTTGAGCTTGCTGTTAGAATGGTGCATGATAATAAGGCAGATATTCTAATGAAAGGTAAAGTGCCGACACCTGTTTTACTTAAAGGCGTATTAAATAAGGAATGGGGACTTCGTACTGGAAGTCTTCTATCTCATTTTGCCTTGTTTGAGGTGGACACTTACCATAAGTTAATTGCCGTTACGGATGTAGCAATGAATATTGCTCCTAATCTTAAGGATAAGATTGCTATTGTCAATAATTCAGTGGGTTACTTAAATAAGATGGGCATTGTAAAGCCTAAGGTTGCCGTACTGGGAGCTATTGAGATGGTGAATGAAAGCATGCAGGCCACATTAGATGCTGCTTTATTGTCAAAAATGAATCAACGCGATCAGATTAAGAATTGTATTATTGATGGTCCGTTGGCGTTTGACAATGCCGTAAGCTTTGAAAGTGCAAAACACAAGGGTATCAAAAGTGAGGTAGCAGGTGATACTGATATTTTACTTATGCCTGATATTGAAGTAGGAAATGTACTTTATAAAACCTTAGTGTTTTTTGCTAAAGCTAAAGTCGCATCTGTAATACTTGGAGCCACAGCTCCGATTGTATTGACTTCCCGCAGCGATTCTGAAGAATCGAAGTACAATAGTATTTTATTGGCCGCGATGGCATAAATCAAATACTGGCTGCCATAGGCAGCCAGTTATTCTGAAAATCCCAATAACAAGAACAAAAATGAACCGAAGTAAAGTTTTAGTGATTAATCCCGGATCGACATCTACTAAGATTGCTGTCTACCGTGGTACTGAATCCGTTTTTCTTAAAACTCTGAGACACTCTTCAGAACAGTTGGCTCAATTTGAAAATATTTCATCACAATTTGAATTTCGTAAGGAAAATATTCTTAGCGAGTTGATTCAAGCCGATATTGATATTGAAGATTTCGATGCTATTGTTGGACGAGGTGGATTAGTGAAGCCTATCGAATCTGGAGTGTACGAGGTGAATGAAGTACTTAAGGCTGACCTTAGAAAAGGAGTACTTGGTGAACATGCCAGTAACTTAGGTGGATTAATTGCTGATGATATTGCAAAAAATATTCCTAATGCACGTGCTTTTATTGCTGATCCTGTTGTGGTTGACGAACTTGAAGATGTAGCCAGAGTAACAGGTCATCCTGAAATGCCACGTCGTTCTGTTTTTCATGCACTTAACCAAAAAGCTGTAGCCAAACGTTTTGCGAAAGAGATAGAGCGTCAATATGAAGATATCAATGTTATTGTGGCTCACCTCGGAGGAGGAATTTCCGTTGGCGCTCATCGTAAGGGAAAGGTTATCGATGTCAATAATGCGTTGGATGGATATGGTCCATTTTCGCCTGAGAGAGCTGGTACTTTACCAACAGGTGCCTTAATTGACGCTTGTTACAGTGGTAAATATTCGTATGAAGAAATGCGTAAGGTGGTAAATGGTAAAGGCGGTATGGTGGCTCATCTTGGAACAAATCAAGCTCATGAAGTTGAGGCTAAGGCTATTGCCGGTGACGAGCACAATATGCTTATATTAAATGCTATGGCTTACCAGATTGCCAAAACAATTGGTGGTTGTGCAGCAGTTCTAAAAGGTGATGTTGATGGTATTGTTATCACGGGAGGTATTGCTCATGATAAAACGGTAACCGGATATATTAAAGAAATGGTTGGTTGGATTGCAACTATGAAAATTTATCCGGGAGAGGATGAAATGAAGGCTTTAGCTGATAATGCCTTAAGTGTATTGTCAGACGAAGTAGAATGTAAGGTTTACAACTAATTCTAAGAAAATACTGTTTAATTGCCACAGACTTGTCTGTGGCAATTTTTTTATATCTTAATTGCATCAATACGAAACAATTTATATGGAAGGCATAAATGCATATTACATTGTAATTGGAGCAGCTGTTATAATTATTTTATCTTATTTGTTCAATATTATAGCAAGTAAGACCAATATTCCCAGTGTCATATTATTAATTGTATCGGGATATTTGGCTAAGGAAATATTTGGTTTAGACTTTAAAGAAGAAGACTGGTTTTTACCCTTGGAATTACTGGGAATAGTTGGCTTGGTTTTAATTGTCCTTGAAGCTGCCCTCGATCTTAAATTGCGTAAGGATAATCTGCGCTTAATAGGTCGATCTACTATTGTTGCTGCACTATCCCTCTTTTTCAATACTTTTCTTTTAGCTGTTGGTATCGAGTATTTTATTGGCAATATGGATTGGATAACAGCAATTATTTATGCCATTCCATTGGCAATTACCAGCAGTGCAATTGTCATCCCCAGTGTATCAGGTTTACCAACTGAAAAAAAGGAATTCTTAATTTACGAAAGTACTATTTCTGATATCTTGGGAATAATGTTCTTTTATTTGCTTGTTGAAAACTTGGATGCCAAAAGTACGGCGATGGTTGGTTTGAATATTGTTTCAAATGTTGGCGGAACAGTAGTGTTAAGTGTCATCATATCGTATGCAATGATATTTGCATTTCAAAGGATTAGATCTGATGTTAAGTTATTTTTATTCTTTGCAGTACTGATTCTAATCTATGGTATTGGTAAATTATTCCATTTGTCTTCACTATTAATGATTTTAATATTTGGATTGATATTGGAGAATAGAACTTTGTTTTTTAGAGGTTATTTACGAAAGTATTTGTATGAGGAGAATGTGGCTAAAGTATTGGACGACTTTAAACTGATTACAAAAGAGAGTTCATTTGTTGTACGAACATTTTTCTTCTTTGTATTGGGCTTATCCATAACATTAGCGGGAGTATTCGTCCCTAAGATTTTAATGCTGACCACATTTTTTATAGTAGGGATGTATGGATTTAGATGGTTGATTTTTAAAATTATATATAAACGTGATTATTTTCCCCAGTTTTTAATTGCGCCTCGGGGATTGATTTCGGTATTACTATTTTTTGCCATCCCCATTGAGTTTAGGATAAACGATTTTGAATTAGGCATATTGCTTTTGTCTATAGTAGTGACCAGTATAGTTATGGCATGGGCTTTAGTGCATGATCGTTTGGGTAAAATGGGAAGATTAAAGCGCTTATTGACCTTCTTAAGGGTAATGAAATCTCGTAAAATGTATAAAGGTATTGCCAAAAAAAAAGGCGATATTCGGAAAGAAAATAACGAAACATTTTAATCGTATTGAGGTACAAAAGGTATGTTTAAACGAATTCTTATTACGCTGCTTATAATTGGCAGTTATACTTCATATGCTCAGGTTTCGCAAGGTGGTTCGCCTGTTTTTTTTGAATCTAAGAGTGAGGCTGTTGAGTTAAGAGCAGAACGATCTTTAATGGCATTACAAAATGAGCCCCTTATTCCTAATGGTCCATTACGATTTGCATATCCGATATTTGTTAATTATTCTACTTCCAATTCAGGCGAATGGTTCGATATAGGAGGAGGTGAAACACTTTGGCGCTTGTCTCTTAAATCCGAAGGAGCTAAAAGTCTCAGCTTAGTTTTCGACCATTTCTTATTGCTTGATGATACTCAGGTTTTTATTTACAATAAGGATAAGTCACATATTTTAGGAGCCTTTACAAGTGCTAATAATAAGTCGTTTGGAACACTTGCTACATCACCCGTATTAGGGGATGAAATAATTATTGAGCTTATTACTAAGAATGCAAATTCCGATTTACATCAACTTCAAATTGGAGAGGTGTATCACGACTATATAGGAGTATTGGAGTATCTGACTAAAAAATATAACGATTTTGGAAAATCTGGTGATTGCAATATTGACGTTAATTGTGATACAGAATTGTCAGAAGAGGTAAAGCGTGCGTCCTGTAAAATTTTGGTTAATGGTTTTGCTTGTTCAGGTACCTTAGTTAATAATTCTAATAATGATGGAACGGCCTACTTCTTAACGGCAGGGCATTGTGTTAGTGATCAGTCAGGTGCTGAAAACGCTATTGTATTTTTTAATTTTGAATCTCCTGCATGCATTGACAGTATTGCTGGTGCGGACCAACAACAGATTAGTGGTGCAAATTTTATAGCTGGAGTAGAAAGTATGGATTTTACTCTACTTGAGTTATCTACCGTGCCACCTGCTTCCTATAGGCCATATTGGGCTGGATGGGATAGAGCAGTAAGTTTTTCCAATCCTGCATATTCCATACATCATCCGGAAGGTGATGTAAAGAAAATTTCGCGATCAGAGAAGGCTCCGGTATCAACGACTTTTGTCTGGGCAGGTTGGCTAACAGATAACCATTGGCAAGTTGAAAAATGGGTAAGCGGAACTACTGAAGGAGGTTCATCCGGGTCAGGTTTGTTTTCTAGTAATGACAAATTGATAGGATCTTTATCTGGAGGTGAAGGCTCATGTTCTAACCCCAGAAATGATTATTACGCGCGTTTAAACAATGCCTGGAGTTATTATAATGGGGAAGGCAATGAAAGTAAGCAACTAGCTAAATGGTTAGATCCGGGAAATACCGATCAAATGTCGATAGATGGCTTTGATTTATACAATAATGAGGTAAGCCGGGTTACTTTTGCTTCGAATGAGTTTTCGCCAATTCTAAAATATAGTGATGACTTTTATGGATCCTGGTCGGGGAATAATGAAAGGGGATATGATGGATATGCACAATATTTTTACGACTATAGTAGTGCTACTTTACATGGCGCATATATTATTCCCGCCAAATGTGATCAAACGGGTTCCAGTTCTATAAATCTGAAAGTTTGGAATAGTATTAACAGCATGCCAGCCAATGTAGTTTTCGAAGAAAATAATATTACATTGACTGAATTAAAGCGAAGAGAATACCTTGTTGATTTTCAGGATCCAATTACTGTTAATGGAGAGTTTTTTATTGGTATTGAATTAAATAACCCAAGTGCAACAGATACCGTAGCCCTCTATAATGTCAATAAAGTAAATGGAGAGCCACATGCAGTTAATAGAGCTTATATGCGTGATAACGGCACATGGAAAGCATTTAATGACCTGCATCCTTCAGGAGAGAACGGTATTTTTTGGGTCGATTTTCTGGGGTCTGATTTAGAATTAGCAACGGAGCTGGATACATTACTGTTGGAGCCTGTTGAGATTAGACCAAATCCATGTCGGGATGGAATCGTTAATTATAAAACAAATCTGGAACATTTGTCTTCAGTTGAACTTTACGACCTTAGCGGTTCATTGGTTAAGCTTTACCCTCGAGAAGGAGAGAAAGAAGATCAATTGATAATTCCATCATCTGTTAATGGAGGAATGTATATTCTGGTATTTAAAAATCCGCTACAGTCGGTAAGTAGAAAGGTTTTTATTATTAGATAAAAGAGGTTTATGTTTTAATCTTGATATTATCTAAACAAAAATATTTAGGTAAAAATAATTCGGGGTCGGAATCAATAGAGGACGTCAAACTAAAGCCCAATTCTTTAACAGCACCTAGAGGTGTTAGATCAATTGTATTCCAACTAGCAACGATGTATCTTTCCCCAACGGTTTCAAATCGGTAATCGGCTAGATAAAAATCTACTGAACCTGTTTCAATTCCGGAATCACTATATCCGGTTATGGTGAGTTTGAAATAATCGACATTGTTTTTTTTGTCAAATATTAAACCATTCTGCATGGTTAAATAAGCATATGTTGAGTTATTGACTTCAATGGATTTGACGATGTGTGCCTTATCAGTGAAACTAAGACGATGATTTATATTATCAGATTGTTTGAAAACGCTAAAAAGTTTTGATTCATCAGCCCCTGAACTAGCATAAACACTAAATTCATTTTCAACTGTGGCCGTGCTGTTATTTGTATTCTTACTTATGGCGAAACCGCTCCAATTGGTGCTTTGTCCTGTTTCGTTATCATTACTCAATCGATCATATTCTTTAAAGCTATAATACCCCTCGCTTGGATTGTTATTGTAACCATCGTCATTTAGCTTCTCAAAGGTCTCAAAAGTGATAATATCCAATGAGTGCACAGGTATTGTCATGGTATCAAAACCCGAAGGAGTTGTTACGGTAAATAAAAAATCATAGCTTCCCAGTTCAGGTTCAACTAAAGTATATTCTTTGGTATCAGCTATAACTTCATCATTTAATTTCCATTCGTATATTGATGAATTATCATAGGTGATTTTGGGTGAAATAAGAAAGGAGGTGTCCTGATCAACCTCGAATCCACCATCAGGCATTTGGATGTAAATCTCGGGTTCCGGGATTACCTTAGTATGCTTTTTACAAGCAGCAAACAGGATGGCAGTGAGAATAATAGTATATTTTAATAAACGCATTTACATATTTTTAAAATGATGATCAAGGAATCCAGGTATCTGATCAACCCCAAGTCGTTTTGCAAGTATCTTCTTATCCTTATCAAGTATATAAATTACAGGTGTGCTGTAAATATCGTAATTGTTTCTGTATCCGCTTCTATTATAAGGATCGTATAAATGAATCCATTCTTCGAGTTGATGGTTGCTAATAAATTCTTCCCAAGATTCCTTTTCATGTTGAGTAAAAACGGCTACAATTTTAACACCTCGATCGGCATAGCTCTTCCAAACTTCTTCATTTAGTTTTGGAACTTCCTTTTCACAATGCCCGCATTCCGGTTCCCAAAACACAAGGATTGTGAATGGCGCTACAATTTCGCTTAATTTATAATATTCACCGGTATACGATTCCATTTTAAAATCGGCAGCAACCTTATTAAGTAAATTAGGTTTTATTTTATCCACTCGTTCACGAAGTTTAGCCAGGAATTCGTCATCAACCCAATCCGCTTTGCCACTCAGGTAATATGCTTCTCCCAGGTCAACCATTACGGCATCCATGCCCATGGTTTTACTTTCATTGGCCCAATTAAATAGATATTGGATCAAGTACTTTTCCATTTCTTCATTACCTGAGGCCATTGCTATCATTTTATGACATCCAATAATAATAGAATCAGGAATTACTAAAGTCTGAGTTAGATAGCGCTCAATTTTATCTGTAAAATAAGGTGTTCGCAGTAGACGTTCATCTTGAAAATCAATGTTGTCGAAATAATGAGCCTTGTAATAATTAAATCGCTTTTGTTGAATCTCTTGATCTGAAAGTGCTTTGTTCGAATCGTCTTTCATTTCAGGAACTTCAATTTCCTGAAGACCTTTTAGAAATACTGCTAAGAAAGTATTGGGATTATTCTCAATGGTTGTAGTGCCTGCTGCCTTAACATCAAGTCCCATCTGACTTAGTTGTTCACCTAATTTCTTCTTTTCATCAGTACTTGCTTTGTAGCGCTCTTGTATAGATTGGGCCTCTTTTTGTTTAGACCGTAGTACCTTTTGATAATTTAGGAAGGCTTCACTCTCATTGGAGCCTTTTATCGATAGCTCTTCAAATAAATTGTCGGCTGAGCTTTGTATGCTAAATTCCTGATCTCCACCGATAAGAATGTCAAAGAAGCTTTCAGTATTAAGGTAGATGATATATATACCTTGCTTAAGAGGTTCTTCAGAAGAAATGATATAAGAACCATTCGTACTTCTGGGTATGGTATCCTCAACAAACATTTGTTTGTTGAAATAATAGCCTAGAATTAGAGCGCTATCCTCATGGTTGCTAATGTCTATATGTATTTTAGTAGATTGAGCATAAGATGACAATAATAATGTAATGGAAAATATTATTGTAAGAAAACAAAATCGCATATGTATTTATTTTAGGCAAATATAATTAATAAGTCATTCTGAAAAGAAAGAATTATAAATGTTTAATATATCTCACTTTTATCAAACATGATATTAGAAATCTTTACTGCACTAGCATCATTATTATAAGTCGAATTCAATATTTCGGCTCGGTGATTTTTCTTGTCAGAAGAAAAACTTTCGTTAAAGAACCGTATTGTTTTACTTTTCCATTCATTATGGTCCGATGCTACTTCACAAATAGTTTCAAGGCCGGTGCCAACCAGCATATTTTCATTACACAAACAGTACCTTCCTTCAAATAGTGAATATAGAAGTTTAAGTTTTATTCCTGTACTTTGATGTGTATGAAGTAATATCAGTTGCGCATTTTGAATTATTTTATCCATGTGTTCAATGGATGGATTTTTTATTATTTGAACAGAACTGATCATTTTATTAGCAGCGTTAATAATCTGTTGTGCCGGGTTTTTACCTGCTATAATTAAAGGTACGTCTATATCTTTAAGTATTTTGTTAATCAGGTATAAAGCCGAACTGATATTTTCTTCTACCATAAAATTTCCATGTAAAAGAATGTACTCTCCTCTGCCTGGTTTTGATGTTACTGATGTAAATTGGTGAAAAGGAGGAATATGAAACGATCGATTGTTAATCGAGTTAAAGTAAGAGGATTCTGATTTCGAAATATTAAATAATGCTTTGGCAGTCTTCAGGTTTGACTCAAAGTTTTTAAGTTTTTTACTTTCAAGCCAATAATAAGCTTTTTTTAAAAAAGATGATGATGCTTTGTACAAGCCATGATAGTACAAGTGTTCAATGTTATGCGTTCGTATAAATATCCGATCAGGATTCACTTGTTTAAGAACATAAGCACAATGCAAGCCTTCTACCAGTATTGAGTGATTATCTTTGTTAAGCCTTGCAGCTAATTCATTATTCTTCCTTGATTTAACAATAAATGGAGTATCAGAGAAATGATGCCAAAGTTTTCTAGATCTTTTATAATAGTACACCTCTTTACAATACTTATCAAGCTCCTTCGATTTACTCCCATTATATTCATAGCAGTGCAAAATAATATTTACACCAATTTTGTTTAAATGTTTTATTTTATAAAATATGTCAATAGCTCCACCATAGGTTGGAGGAAACGGAATTGTCAAAGAAATGAGATGAATTACCTTCTCCATTAAACTCTTTCCGTTGATTTAACCAACCATTGCTTTTCATCTTCTTCCAGATGTTTTTCCAAAGCGAGCCTTACTTTTTGATGGTAATTATTTAACCATTCCTTTTCCTCAGAAGTGAGAAGATCGACTTTAATAGCTCTTAAATCTATTGGACAAAGTGTTAATGTTTCGAATTTAAGAAATTCTCCAAATTCGGTTTTTTGATCATTTTCACATAAAATAAGGTTCTCAATTCGAATACCATATTTACCAGTACGATATAGTCCTGGTTCGTTAGAAGTAATCATTCCTTCTTTTATCTCAACTCCATTATCTTGAGGGCGTATGCTTTGAGGACCTTCATGAACATTTAAGAAATGACCAACACCATGTCCTGTGCCATGTCCATAGTTTAATCCGGCCGACCAAAGAGCCTGACGCGCTAATATATCTAAATGAACCCCTCTTGTCCCTTTAGGAAAAATAGCTTTATCAAGAGCAATGTGTCCTTTTAAAACAAGGGTAAAATCCTTCTTCTCATCTTCACTTAATGCGCCAAGTGCAATTGTTCTGGTTAAATCTGTAGTTCCTTCCAAATATTGGCCTCCGGAATCTATAAGGTAAAATCCTTCGGGTTTTACTTCCAAAGCAGATTCTTTATTTACTGAATAATGAACGATTGCCCCATTTGCCCCATAACCACTAATTGTACTAAAAGAGTCGCCTTGATAATTGGCTTGTTTTTTTCTAAAAGATCTTAGTTTTTTTGTAAGGGTATATTCATTTAAAGATTCCTTGCCGATTGCATTATCAAGCCAGTATAAGAAATTAACCATGGCGACGCCATCCTTAATCATTGCTTTTCGAAAGTTTTCAATTTCAACAGGATTCTTCCGAGCCTTAAGCTGAGTGATTAAACTTTCAATTTCAATTTTAGCCGATTGCGATGGTAAATAACTAAAAATAGAACTATTAACCCTATCCGGATCAATCAATATGATGCTATCTTGCAACATGTCCTTTATAAACTCATAAAAATCATCATACAGATAGACTTTAATTCCCTCCTTAGCTAATTGCTTGCCAATTGAAGAGGTCAACTTATGAGGATCAATAAAAAGGTTTATTTGATTCTCGGTAATGATAAGGTATGAATGGAATACGGGATTGTATGATACGTCTTTACCTCTGAAATTCAAGATCCAGGCAATTTCATCTAAAGCAGCTATAACATAATGCGTAGCTCCTTTTGATTTCATTATATCACGTATTAATTCAATTTTATCCGACCGCTCCATGCCGCAATAGTCCGCACTTAATTCAAATATGCCTTCTTCGGGAATAAGAGGTCGACCTTCCCAAATTTCATCTTCAAGAAAGAGTTTTCCATCCAAACGGATATCAGCTTTTTTTAGCGTCTTTGCCAGTGTTCGGTAGGCATTAACTGTAATGGTTTTTCCATTTATGCCAACAACACATCCGGGGTATAGTTGAAGATTTAACCATTCTTCGTAAGCAGGAGTATCTTTTTCTCCCATCCGAAATAGCTCTATGCCTGAGTCGTCAAGTTGTTGTTCAGCTTGCAAAAAGTATCTGGAATCCGTCCATAAACCAGCTTCTTCTTGTGTTACAACAAGTGTCCCCGCAGAACCAGTGAACCCGGATAACCAGTTTCTGAATTTCCAGTGATCAGCTAAATACTCACTCAAATGTGGATCACTGCTGGTAACAACATATGCATCAACTCCAAGAGTTGCCATGTAACTTCTTAACTTAAAAAGATGATCTGCTGCTGACATAGTTTTATTCTGTTTTAATCGTTAAATCCGAATTGTTATTAAACAATACTAGTTCACAATTGGTGCCGTTTTGCGCATTCACTTCACCGGAAATGGAGATGCTATTGGCTTCTTTTAATAGTTGTAGTTGAGTAGAATTGGGGTGTGAGAATTGTCCATTGCTGACTTCTCCGTTAATAACATACGGAAATCCTTGAGGCAAGGTTATGTTTGAATTTGCTGACTGGTTTGAAATGGATAATTGTTTTAGGCCTCTGTTTACCTTCAGTTCCAAATGACCTTTTTTAAGTTCTATAAATCCAAATGTGTTAAGTTCATCACAATTCACCAAAACTTGTTCCCCAATAATTGTAAGACTGTCGGTATTATTAATATTTACTCTATCCGTATTGGAATGCAGTTTTATGGAAGAGCATTGTTTAAAAGATAATATTGAGTATTCACTATTGACGTCAATTTTGTTTGATTCAGAAGCGTTAAGTGAACTATTTGTAAAATCAGCAGTAAGATTTTGGCAATTTTCAATTATGGCTTCTATAAATTGAAGTTGAATGTTATGTGCCGATTTATTCTGTGAATTAACTAAATGCAGGTGTCCATAGTTTTGCATTAGTTTAATGCTTCCGTTTACATCCTGAATTAAAACATCTCCTAATTTATTTTTTATGCTCAAGTTGAGTCTTTTAGGAACCTTAACGGTGTAATCAATATTAAAAGGGAAATTTGAGAAGAATTCCTCATCGAACTGTGTTCTGAAAATTACCTTATCTTTAACCTGGGCTCTTTGAATGGATATAAATTCCAATACTTCTTCAGCTGCATTTGGACCCGGCGTATTAACATTAATTAGTGTATGAATCTCAATTGTATCTCTATCCCATCCTTGAATCGTAATGTTTCCATGCTGATTAGAAATATCAAGATATAATAATTTATTCGCCTTTATTTCGAGTTTCTCCTCTATACCATATCCATTTGGATTTTTAGTATACTCCTCTTGTGCTCTAGTATTTTGAATAAATAGCACCATACTCAAAAGAGCTATTGAATATTTTATGAGATTGTTTTTCATTTTATATACACTTATGTAGGTGGCTAATTTAAGCAAAAATACAGGTGATTTAAAATTGAATACTCATCTTCATATTTGGGATCAGCATATTTGACAATTGGACAAAACATTGAACATAGGAAAAGAATTGTTTTACCTTTGCGGCTTCTAATAAATTTTAAATAATAAATAATGAAACGTACAATGTTTTTTGAAAAGGAAATTGCTTGTTTTAAGCAATGGAGAGGTAATAATTATGCTGTTTTCAACAGTATGCATAAAGTGTTAAGAATAGGAACTTTATTGGCAGTTTATTTTAGTTTGTTTGGATTTAAGCAAACACTTGCGCAAGTAGATACTACATCGCTAAATAAAAAAATAAGTTTAGAGGAAGTTGAGGTGTCTGCCAGAAGAGCTCCAGCCGTTTATTCAGAGGTGGGAAGAGTATTACATATCATTTCGAAGAAGGAAATCGAATCACTTCCGGTGTATAGTGTTCAGGATTTACTGCGCTATGCAATGAATGTTGATGTAAGGCAGAGAGGACCATTGGGAATACAAGCTGACGTAAGTATTCGTGGTGGTTCTTTTGATCAGGTTATGATCCTGTTTAATGGAATAAATGTTACCGATCCACAGACCGGACACCTCAGTTTGAATTTGCCGGTCA
This sequence comes from uncultured Carboxylicivirga sp., assembly GCA_947503525.1. Lineage (GTDB taxonomy): Bacteria > Bacteroidota > Bacteroidia > Bacteroidales > Marinilabiliaceae > Carboxylicivirga. The sequence continues at coordinate 60,777 of CANNEA010000008.1, forward strand.
GTATGCAGAGTATTGAGCGTGTGGAGATATTGGAAGGTCCGGGAGCCAGAGTTTATGGTCCGGGAGCTTTTAGTGGAGCAATTAATTTTGTTACGGGTTCTAAAACCAAAGATAATGTAACCGTAAATGCGATGGGAGGTCAACACGGCTTATACAATTTTGCAGCCAATACAACCATTTCAACAGGAAAACTAAAAAGCTACGCGGCAGCTGATATTTCAAGTAGTGATGGCTATATTGAAAATACTGATTTTAAAAATCATAGTTTGTTTTATCAGGGGCAATACGATTTTGGCTATGAGAAATTAGATTTTCAACTTGGACATAATAACAAAGCGTTTGGAGCCAATGCCTTTTATACTCCAAAATATCCTAATCAGTTTGAGCAAAACAAAACGACCTTTGCTTCCTTAAAACTGACTTCAGGAAAGAAAGTTAAAGTTACCCCTGCCATCTATTGGAGAAGGCATCACGATCGATTTGAATTATTTAGAAATAATCCGGCTTCATGGTATGGTGGTCATAATTACCATATGACTGATGTGTTCGGAGGAAATCTTAATATGGTTATTCCATGGAAATTTGGTAAAACTTCTGTAGGTGGTGAAGTTAGAAGTGAGAATATTTGGAGTAACAATATTGGTTATGATATGGAGAATACCTTACCTGTGCCAGGTGAAGGTGATGCGGTATTTACTAAAAGCTACAGTAGAGCTAATTCTTCAGTGTTTCTTGAACACATGTATACAACAGGCCGTTTTTCAATGTCAGCAGGTGTATTAATGAATTGGAATTCAGCTCTTGACTATAAATTTCGGTTTTTTCCTGGTGTTGATGTTAGTTATTGGATTACAGACGAGTTCAAGGCTTTTGCAAGTTTAAATAAATCACTTCGCATGCCTACTTTTACGGATTTGTTTTACACAGGACCTACTAATATTGGAAACCCTGATTTAAAACCAGAAGAGGCTCTGACCTATGAAGGTGGATTAAAATATTCCAAGCAATGGTTGAGTTCACAAGCGAGTGTTTTTTATAGAGAAGCTAACAATTTAATTGATTGGGGACGTCTCGAAGGAGAAGAGAAATATAAAACCCGTAATTTATCTCAGATGAATTCTGTTGGTTTTACTTTTCAAGGTAGAATCGATTTTGAATCCTTATTAAATCAGGATCATTTAAGAGGTTTTACTTTTGGATATTCAATGATTGATCAGGATAAAGATAATTTACCGGGATACGAGTCGGTATATGTTTTGGATTACCTGAAGACAAAGGTGAATTTAGGATTAGATCTTCGATTAATTAGTAAGTTGAATGCCGTTATTAATGTGAACTATCAAGATAGAAATGGTGCTTATAACAAATATATTCCAACGGATGATGGGTACATTGAAGTGCCTACAGATTATAAACCATTTTGGTTAACCGATTTGAGATTACAATGGACTGAGCAGAACTATAAAATATATGTTGATGCCAATAACTTATTTGATACTACCTATTACGATTTAGGAAATGTCCCACAGCCTGGCCTGTGGCTTAAGGCAGGAGTTCAAGTTAGTTTGGACTGGTAAGAATGTACAATGCGATCTATAATTATAGATCGCATTTTTTATTTTGATAGCAATATTGATTAATATTCAATTCATACGCAAACGCACACCGTAATTTAAGTCTGATTTTAGAAAGTAATGTCGTGTGCAATGTTAAAACCTTGAAGCAAATATTATTATTGAAGCAAGCGAATTTTACATTCCTGATAAGTAGTTTACTAAATTAGTATCGGTATTGGTTAAATTTAATTTTTTACGGAGTCTTCCACGTGCAACATCAACACCTCTTGGGCTTTGGTGAGTAATACTAGCTATCTCTTTAGTGTTAAGGTTTAGCCTTAAAAATGCTGCTAAACGTTCTTCAGATGGACTTAGATCGGGATGTGCCTTTCTAAGGTTTTCATAAAAAGTGGTATGTACCTGTTGAAACCGCAATTCAAATTCTTTCCATACCTCATTATCCACTTCTGACTGTAAGTCAAAAATAGCCGACTTCACAATTGGTAAGTTCTCTGACTTTAATTTTTCTTTAAGCGTAAGGAGCTTTTTGGCTACGCTATTAATCAATTCGTTTTTACGAACCAGGTACATTACATTAGTTGTGAGTTCTTTATTTTTTAACTCAACATCCAGTTCAAGGTTTTCTTTTTCCAGTTGAACTTTATTCTTTTGCGCTTTTAAAAGCACGGTTAAGGCAATTGATAACAAAATAATAAAGGATAGAATAATTATATACAAGGTATACTTTAAGGTAAGTGCTTGTTTCTCAGCTAATGCCTCCTGATCATACTTCTCCATAGCAAAGCCGGTCTGAAGATTTGATAGTTGACTGATTTTTTGTTTGTTAAGTATGCTGTCGCTTAGTGTTTTAAAAGTTTTATAATGCGCCAAAGCTGAGGCATAATTATTTTCCATTTCATCTAAGGATGAAAGAACACTATATGAATGTTGCTGTACCTCGAGTAAACCTGCCGACTTGGCGAGTTTAATTGCTTTATCTATATAGTAACGAGAACTATCTTTTTTAGAATTAGCATCACGAAAGAAGTAGCTCAGATATAGATATGACTTAGCTATGCCATGAACATCATTCGCCTGTTGCCGAATTTTTAATGATGCTTTAAAAAAGTTATATGCCTCCAGCGTATCACCTTGTTCAAGTTTAATAAATCCCAGGTTGTTATATAAATTGGAGGCAGCTGTGCCGTCATAGTTGATCTCTTCCAAGCCTTTATTAAAGTATTCAATACTTTTATCAATTTGGTCTAACCTATCGTATATTGATCCAATGTTATTCAGTAAGATTCCAATATGTTGCTTATCTGTTACAATTTCTGGATTAAGAATGTATAAGGAATAGGCATCTTGAAAATAAGACAGGGATTTATCGTTGTCGTTCAATTTAAAGTATAATGTACCAAGGTTAAGAGCTGAACGAAATTGCTTTCCAAAATTTTTGGTTTCTACAAAATAATCATAAGCAATACGAGAATGTTTTAGTCCTAATTCGTAAACACCTAGGTTTATATATTGTCTGCCAATCAACGAGTTTAGGTCTGCCATTAACTCATCATCTTTAAGGGTGCTGGCAATAACGTAGCCATCTTTGGCATCTTTAAGAGCTTGTTTTAAATCATATGATTGGTGTAATTCACTAAGCTCAATATATAATTCGGCTTTTTTCTTTTCACTGGAAGTGTTATTAATTAACACGTTTAAGCTATCAGTTTTTAAAGGTTGTTGAGCGATTACCACTAAATTACTACACCAAATGGCAGTTAATAATAATGCAGAAAAATGCTTCATTTATTTCAGTTTGTAATGGTAAATAAAATGACTCAAAGCCTATATCTCAATCGCACGCATTTAAAGATAATAAAACTATCCATTTGCGTGCATATTAGTTGTCATTTATATATACGGCAAATGTATAATAATAGAACTGTAAGTATAATAGCATTGAAAGTTTTTTTTACTCATCACAAAAGGGGCTTAAGTGTTGTTGCGAGATATTAAAGTGTACTGGTAATGAAGTCAATAAAGTGCTGGTGCTGATATGCTGTTGATATGCTTTTCAACTCTGATGATATTTTATATCATAGCGTTGACTTTTTGTTAGGCTTGTTATTTATGATTCTGGTTGGACTTATACTTAATTGCTATCCAATTAAAATATTTCAACTAATCAAGTCAAAACAATGATAAAATTATACGCTGATTTGTTAAGAAGGCAAGCACTAAAAATAAGGGCTTTCTTTCTATTAACACTATTTTTGCTTATTTCAATAAGTATTGTAGAGGCTCAACAATTTAAGGATGGTTTACTTCAAGGAAGTATTCGTGTGAAATTTGTGCCCGAACTTGTTGAAAAAGCGCCTAAGCTTAAGTCTGTTGGTGGAGTAGTGCGAATGGGAAATGTCAATATTGATGTTTTAAATGCTCAGAATAAAGTTAATGAATTAAAAAGAGTCATTCCATATTCTGAAAAATTTGATGCACGGCATCGTAAATATGGCTTACATCAGTGGTATGAGGTTCGTTTTGATAAGAGTCAAGATGTAAGTAAGATAGTTAAAGCCTATAATCATCTGGCAGAGGTGGAAATGGCAGAACCCATCTATGAGAAAATGATTGTTCCTTATACTGTTGGTGAAATAAGAAGTGATAATGCATCTGAATTAAAAAATACTACTCAAGACATTTTTAACGATCCATTACTGGACAAGCAATGGCATTATATTAATAGCGGCCAAAGTGGAGGTAAACCAGGAGCTGATATTAATGTAAAAGATGTTTGGCAGCAACATGCAGGCTCTTCAAATATAATCGTGTCTATTCATGACCAGGGTGTTGATTACAACCACATTGATCTAAAGAACAATATGTGGGTAAATGAAGCCGAATTAAATGGTGAAGAAGGCGTTGATGATGATGGCAATGGATTTGAAGATGATATTTATGGATATAATTTTGGAGATAATAAACCTGATATCTTAATTGGATATCATGGAACACATGTGGCAGGTACCGTTTCTGCCGAAAATAATAATGGAATCGGTGTTGTTGGTATAGCCGGTGGAACAGGTAATAACGATGGCGTTCGATTAATGACTCTCGATATTTTCGGAAATTTCTCGGTAAGTAATATCGCTGGTTCATTTGTATATGCTGCCGATAATGGGGCTGTTATTTCACAAAATAGCTGGGGATTTAGTAGCCCGGGAGTTTATGAACAATTGATTCATGATGCCATTGATTATTTTATTGCTGAGGCCGGAAACTATCAGGGAAGTCCCATGAAAGGAGGTGTGGTGATATTTGCATCAGGTAATGATAACTCTGACGAAACGTATTACCCAAATGCTTATGAGAAGGTTTTGAATGTTTCTTCAGTAGACCATAATGACATAAAAGCAGAATACTCCAATTATCATGAATCAGTTAATTTATCAGCTCATGGTGGTGAAACAAGTTATTCTTCTCATGAAGGGGTTTTTAGTACCATGCCTGAAGATAATTATGGCTTTTTACATGGTACATCAATGGCCTGTCCGCATGTGAGTGGTGTTGCTGCTTTGATTGTCTCAAAATTTCAAGGGGAAGAATTTAAAAATACGGATCTGGTTCATCGTTTGATTACAGGAACAAGAGATATCTATTCCATCAAAGGAAATGAAGAATTTACAGGTATGATGGGCGTTGGGATTATTGATGCAGATTTGGGCATGAAAACCAATGAAGAGATTGCACCTGATGACATCTCAGACCTTGAATTGATTGGGATAGGCCAGGATTTTGCCAGTTTGCGATGGACTGTACCTGCTGATGAAGACAATGGACAACCTGATAAATTTATAGTTTATTTTAGTGAATATCCGATAGATGAGAATGATATAGCTAAAGCCAGTAAGGTCACTATTGATAATGCCAGTTTAGCAGGTACTGTTTTTGAATATGAATTAACCGGACTAAATCCTACCACAACATACAATATAGTAGTCGTAAGTGAAGATCGTTGGTTTATTCAATCAGGTTATTCTAATGTGGTTAGTGGTACAACAAATGACGGCCCCGAAGTCTATGTTTCGGCTGATAAGCTGGATATAGGTATACTAGGTGTTAGCGAACAACATAAAGGTGAATCTGAATTTATAATCGGAAATTCAGGCGACGGGTTATTAAAATGGAGTATGGAATATTTTCACTCAAAGAGTGAGGATACCTATAAAATTAACTCTGCAATGGTTAATACAACGGTATACCATGATAATCTCTTGGGAGCCAGTGTAAGTAAAAGTGAAATTAAATCGCTTGATATTATTACCTATGAGCAAGAGGCTGATGAGCATAACTGGAAAACTTATTTTGATCCATATATGCCTGCTTACACAATGGGAGAAGATGATTTAACAGTTAGCAACTCCAGTGCTACAAGGTTTGTTGTAGAGGATGAAGAAGGATTTAACCTGACGACAGTTGAGTTCGGGTTAAATATAATGGACATAGATAATTTACTTGAATCTCTGGTTATTGAAGTTTTCAGAGGGAAAGAAATTACTACAGCTCAAAAAGTATTATATCAGGAGTTTGCACCAGCTGTAGAAGGTTTCCATTACGAGACGATTCATCTAAATGATCAAATATTCTTCAATGAGGGTGATTATTTTTGGGTTGTTATTCATGTTCCGGCAGGTCCTTTGTATCCATTAGTGATTGGTTTCGAGGAAAGTCCTGAGTATTCTGATAACTGCTTAATGAGTTTTGATAAAGGAAGTAGCTGGCATGCCCTTGAAGCAGTAATTAGTGATGATAGGTTGGTTTGGGATGTTGGTGTTGGTGCTTTGCTAAAACCATTGCATAAATACATAAGCATAACACCTGAAAAAGGTGCGGTTACCAGCAATGGTGAACAAGTTGTTAAAGTTGAAGTTGATGCATCTGAATTGATTAATGGATATTACGATGCAGCACTACTGATTGCGACTAACGAGTCGAAAGATACATTGCGAAGAATTGAAGTAGATTTCGAAGTTCACGAGCATAAACCTTTATTGAAAAGCGTGGATATATTAGATTTTGGCACGGTGTTTCATGGTGAGTCAAAATTATTACACATGGAGTTGGCTAATCGAGGTTTGGGAGCTTTTGTTGCTGAAAATGAAGCGAATTTCGATGTGCAGATTTCTGATCCACAGTTTAAAATTGAAAATGAAGTTAAAAGCCCAATTAAGGGGATGCAGAGTACAATTTTAAGTATTCGCTACACACCTGATAAAGTTGGTAATACGAGTGCGACTGTTACCTTTAATGATAAGTATGGGAATACCTATGTTTTTAATGTGTATGGAGCTGGTGTTGAGGCTGCTAAAGCCGTTGTGACACCACCATCAAATGATTTCACAGGCCTGACCTTGGGCGATGAAGCAAGTGGTTCATTTACAATTAGTAATGAAGGTGGTTTCCCATTGAAATATTACGTGCCTGGTTTTGCCGATGGCACAAATCTGGGCGGAGTAAGTGATAGCTTATCATGTAAATCCGGATACGTGTTTACCATGACAGAAGGTAATAAAGACAATCCAGGATTTGTATGGGAAGATATTTCTCAAACAGGGACTCCCTTGTTCGATCGGTTTGTGGAAGATTCCAGATTAAATCATATCCCTGTAGCAATGGATTTTATTTTTCCATTTTTTGGAGAGTTTTATGATACATTATATATAACACGTCGAGGCGGCTTGTTATCATTTGATCAAGAGAGTCGCTTTAACACATCCCCAACCTTTTACCATTATGAGTATAATCATGATCGTTATATATGTGCATGGGGCCGTGAAATTAATTTCGCAGATAATAAATTTAACGGAGATGTTTATTATCAGCAATTTCCAGACAGATTAATTATACAATATCATAATCTGAATCAGTCTTTAACCTCTGTGGACCATGAGTATAATTACAACTATTGGGACGAACCAATATCATATCAAATCATTATTTATGATAACGGCGATATTGATTTTCAGTATTTAAATCTGGGAGATTACCCAGCTATTGAGATTGAGCTTAATTCTTATTATTCTTTACTGGCAATAGAAGATTATATTTTAGGTGATGGTTTGTATATGAATGGTATTATTCATGGTTTTCAAAATTACAATGATCAGTCATTGAAAAAATACCCGCCAAAAACAGGTTATAAATACTCTATTAAGAGTCCGGGTTTAGGTGTTATAGAATCAGTGTCGCCTGCTTTTGGTACATTACAGGTCGGAGAGACTGTTAATATTGATTACACCATGAATACAAGTGATTTGTTCGTAGGTGATTTCACAGAACGTATGACCATTGTAACCAACGATCCTTTTAATAATCCTTCGTTCCATGAGGCAAATATTAATATTGTTGATGGAGGCACTGCCGATATAGAATTAAGTACAACAGAATTAGACTTTGGCGAAGTTTTCCAAAGAGATATGGTTTCCTTAGATGTCCTAATCAGGAATATTGGTAAGGCTAAGGTTGATTTCGTATCCGTTAATTCTCAAAATGGTTATTACAGTGTTGAAGGTTACATGCCAGTAGTGCTTAAACCACGAAACAAATCTAACTATACAATAACCATTCTGTCCGATGAGATGGGGATGAAGAATGATGTGATTACTTTTACTGACAGTGAGGGAAATACCTATACTGTAAATATTACAGGTGAAGTGATAGAAGCTCCTGTAATTACTTCAGATCCTACCAGTTTTAATGAAGCCCAAGGGTATGGTTCAACACAGATAAAACCTTTAAGCATTATTAATACAGGTTTGAGCCCAATGGAGTTTTCTGTTTCAGGAGAAGAATGGTTATCAGTTTACCCTATAGGTCAGTCGTCATATAGTAAAGATGTAGGTTATGAAGTTGACAAATTAGTTGATAAGGAAACCAAACTGTTTAACTGGGAAGATATTAGTTCAATTGGCGATACTCTGGATTATACTGGAGATATTTTTACAGCTGAAGTTTATTGGGAAACTGTGGAGCTACCATTTAAGTTTTCTTTTTATGGCGAAGAATATGACACCTTATATGTTGGATATAATGGGGTGGTATCTTTTACAGGAGATCAGGATGAATTTGCATGGGGATATGCAGAGTTTGCCCCTGCTGAAGGTGGCCTAACCAATTATATTGCTCCTTTCTTTGGGTTTATAAGCATGTCTGATCGTCGATATTTTCCGAATACCAATGTATATGTGCACGGTAATGAAGAACGCGTGATTATTCAGTACCATGATTATATTAATGCATTTGGTATGGGTGATCCTATGAGTTTTCAGGTTGTTCTTTTTCGAAATGGCACATTTAAGTTTATGTATGATTTTTATACAGAAGATGCCTGGATGACTTCAGAATGGGGATCCATTGGATTCGAAAATCACGATGGTACAGAAGGAAAGCAAATAACATATAGACAGTTAGGTTTGGAGGATGGCACTATATATACCATAACTCCTAAGGAAAAATATTCGCTTGCTGCCAGTTCAACTGCCGAATTTGATGTGATTTTTGATTCACGTACGCTGTTTGATGGGGACTATACAGGGCATATCCATATTAATAATAATACACCGGATGCACCGGAGTATAAGGTGCCGGTCGATTTTACCATTCAGGGAACCGCTGAATATACGATAGAAGGCTCTTTGGAGCTGGATAGCCTGATGATTATACCTGAAGAAGGCGATTATCGTACGTATGATCAATTGTTTACATTTCATAACTCTGGCACAAAAGATATTACACTTAATGCGGCTCGTTTAATGAGTGCAGGTTCATATGGTGGTGCCATTTATGCCGATGATAGCAAGTATGGTACAGGAACTGCAGAAGATGGCTGGTTTAATGTATCGCGTCGTCCATTAAATTCCACCCTTCGTCCGCAGCAGTCGGAAAAATTAAATTTAAGATTACGTCCAACAGTTGAAGGTTTTTATCGTGATACGCTGCTGATTTATTCTGATATGACTGAAGTCATTAAAATACCAATTGAAGTCACATACTATGGTGCCCCAGAGATTTCGATTAGTAATGACGATATGTATGTATATGCTAATGCGGATACCGAAGAGGCAATCCGAAACATTACCATCAGTAATGCCAATGGATTGACCAATCTTCACTATAGCATTAACATGGATTACAAACGTGAAGTGACAACTGAATCATATTCGATGTCCACTTCAGAAAGTACATTAAAATCTCAGGGTACGAAGGGTGACGTTCAGACCTTAATGGGAAAAGATGTTGTGAATACCGATTTAAAATCGACTAAAGCACAGAGTGGAGAATATAATCGCATATTATCTTATACCGATAAACGAGAAATTGATGGTCAGATTGGTTATAATAGCAATGGTACATTCCATGCTGTGGTTGGATATACTGCACCATCAGATGGATTTAATTTAACACATGTTCAAACGCATTATGCATGGTTCGATCTTTTACAGTCGGATTTAACAGTACAAATTCGCCGAGGTTCAGAAATTCTGGAAGAAACCAGCGTTGTTTATTCGCAGGGATTTAAACATGTGGCCGAGGAAGAATCAGAAGATGGCGAGCTTATTACTATTGAGTTGGATGATAGTCAATTGATTTATCCGAACGAACGTTTTTTCATTGTGATTAAATACCCTCAGCTTGTACCATTCCCTCAGGGGTATGTATTTATAGATGAAGTGTTGGAAAATACTTTCTACCATGGTAATGGAGTTGAGTTTGCTGAAACACGCTTGTCTTCTGGTTTTGAAAAAGCAGCCAACCTAATCATTGCTTGTGAAGATGAATATAAACTATCAGGCTGGGCACAACCGGATGTTGAAGCTAATGGCATTATAGCCAGGGGCGAAGAATTAGTCATTCCGGTGACCTACATTGCCGACCAGGCAGAGCAAGGTCTTAACCAGGCGATGTTTATTATTGAAACCAATGATCCAAAGGCATTAATCAGTGAAGTACCTTTGACATTGGAGCGCAATAAAGGGCCACAGATTCAAGGTGAGTTGGAAAAAGAGCTCACAATTTATGAAGGTTTAGAGCATCAGATTGAAATTCATGCAGTGGATGATGAGGGGGATGCTTTTGAATTTGCCTTGGATGCCAATTTCGATTTTGTAAGTACTGAGTTGGTTAATGGTAAATACCAGATAAAACTATTACCCGGTTATGAAGATGAAGGTTATTATTCAATGAAGGTAATAATGACTGATAGTTTTGATAATACCACCTGGACCAGATTTGATATTAATGTGGTGCATGTTAACCGTGCCCCTTCAATGCAACAAGAAATTGCTGACCAGTATTTTGTGCTTGAAGAAGAAGAAGCTTATCAAATTGACTTTAGTGATTACATTGTTGATGAAGATGGGGATGTGGTTAATTTTAGCATTAACTATGATGATAAATCAGTTGTAAAAGTCTTCCAAAGTGGATCGTCGATTATGATTCACCCCTTAGAGATTGGCAAGTTCAATTTGATTATTACTGCCACAGATCCCTATTTTGCTACTTATAATAAGACCGTTAAGTGTCGCATAGATCACCGCACAGGAATAAGTGGAGCAGGCCTGACCAAAGTGAAAATATATCCTAATCCGGTGAAGAGTGAGATGTATATCCATTGTTCAGAACAGCAATCAGAATTGTCGCACATACGGATTATTTCCATGGGAGGTAACTTGATAAAAGAAATTGAGACTGGCGATGCTTCTGTTAATACTGCCTTGAAAGTAAATTTAGCTGAGCTGACACCGGGTATCTATTTTGTTGAATTGGTTTCGGACAATGATACTCTTGTTCAAAAATTCGTGAAAGAATAAGTTTTCAGAAAATGAATAAGGAAGCATTGGTATAAATGCATTTTAACTGACAAAATAAAAGTGACTCATGTTAATCAATATAATTAGTCTTAATAGTGATAATTTGTCAGTAAAAAGATGGCTCTTCGGAGCTGTTTTTTTACTGCTTTTTACTTTCCCTTTTCAGTCAAATGCTCAAACTATAAATGTTGAATCAGGCATTGTTCGAATAAAGCTTAAACCTGAATTGGTTGAGAAAGAACCAAAGCTTAAAAGTAGCAATGGTACAGTACAGATAGGGCTTGCTGCTATTGATGCTTTAAATCGTAATAACCGTGTACACACCCTTAGACGTGTTATTCCATATTCTCAAAAACTGGATACTAAACATCGTAAATATGGGCTTCATCAATGGTATGAAATCCAATTTGAAAACACTATGGACGTTAATAAGGTTGTGGCTGCTTATGCCAAGCTTCCGGAGGTAGAAATTGCCGAACCAATATATGAGAAAAAACTTATTCCCTATAATACACTTGAACCCATAACTGTAAATCAATCAGCACTAAAAAATACCAATGCTATTTTTGATGATCCCTATTTAGAAAAGCAATGGCATTATATTAATGATGGACAAACAGAAGGCAAAGTAGGAGCGGACATTAATATTAGAAATGTATGGACTGATTTTGGCGGCTCATCCGAAATTATTGTTTCGATTCATGACGAAGGCGTTGACTATAATCATGAAGACCTTAAGAATAATATGTGGGTCAATACAGCCGAACTAAACGGTGAAATCGGTATTGATGATGATGGCAACGGTTATGTGGATGATATTCATGGCTATAACTTTGGCGCTGATATAGCTAAAATAGCTATAGGTGAACATGGTACGCATGTGGCCGGTACGGTAGCTGCCGAAAATAATAATGGTATTGGCGTTTGTGGTGTTGCCGGAGGAACTGGCAACAATGATGGTGTTAAAATGATTACCTGTGATATTTTTGGAGGTACTGTAATGAATACGGCTGCATCGTATGTCTACGCAGCAGATAATGGAGCTGTAATTTCTCAAAACAGCTGGACTTATATGTCACCAAATGTCTATCAGCAAAGTATTCTTGATGCCATTGACTATTTCATAGCTGAAGCTGGAAGTGATCAAAATAGTCCAATGAAAGGAGGGGTGGTAATTTTCGCAGCAGGTAATGACGATTCAAATGAACCATTCTATCCTGGTGCATACGACAAAGTGATTAGTGTAGCTGCTTTAGATCACAAAAATATCAAAACAACTTATTCCAATTATCACCCAAGTGTAGATCTTTGTGCACCAGGAGGAGTAACACTTTATAATCAAGAGCAAGGCGTATTAAGTACATCTCCTCAGAATAATTATAAATACTTACAAGGCACATCGATGGCCTGTCCTCACGTTAGTGGTATTGCTGCTTTAATTGCCTCAAAATATCGTGGTACTGACTTGACAAACGATGATCTGATACATCGTTTATTAACGGGGGTTAGAGATGTTTATGATTTAGGAGGAAATGAAGATTATTCAGGACTTTTAGGCCTTGGTGCTATAGATGCTGAATTGACATTAGTAGAGGATGAAGGGGTAGCGCCAGCTATGATTACTGATTTATCACTAATTGGCGTGGGGCAGGACTTTGCCACTATATCATGGTCTGTTCCTTCTGATGAGGATAACGATAAACCAAATTCATTTATCATTTACTATAGTGAATATCCTATTTCAGATGAAGAGATTGCGAAAGCACAAAAAGTTGAAATAAGCAATAATAATGACGCTGGGGAATTAATTACGTACGAATTGTTAGGATTAAAGCCTACAACGACATATAATATAGCGGTGGTTAGTGTTGACAGATGGTTTAACCATGCTGAATACTCCAATTTAGTTACGGGGACAACTAATGAAGGGCCTGTGGTTAGTGTATCAACAAATAAAATAGATCTGTCAATTATTCAGGTGAAAGACAATCCAATCGCTTCAGCTGATTTTGCCATCGCCAATAGTGGCGAAGGTTTGTTAAAATGGAGCGTCGAATACTTCCACTCGAAAAATGAAGATAGCTATAAAATTAATACAGCTGCTGTTTATCCTCAAATAGCAAATACAAGTGGGCACATTCCTAATGTTCAAAAACTGGAAGCCAACAAGCCTGAGATTATAACGCAGGAACAAAAACCTGATCCTTTTAATTGGATGGGTTTTTATGCAGAAGGTTCACTTGGCTACGCAATTGGTGACGTTGATTTGTCAATTCCTAATTCGAGCGCGACTAAGTTTTTCGTCCCATTTGAAGATGGCTTTAATCTAACAATGGTAGACCTTGGTCTTAATCTGAATGTTGACTTGATGACCAATAAACCGGTTATCGAAGTGTATCGTGGAGAAGATCTGGCTTCAGCTCAATTGTTACTTTCTCAGAATTTTGATGCGAAAGAAGAAGGATATAAATATTACAAAATAACCCTTAAAGATCAGTTATTTTTTAGTGAAGGAGATTATTTCTGGGTTGTTATTCATATCCCACCGGGGCCACTCTATCCTTTAGGCATTAGTTTTGAGGGGCATTCAAGCTATTCAGATAACTGTTTCATGAGTTTTGATATGGGAGAAAGCTGGCAAGCGCTGGAAGCTGCCATTGAAGATGACCGTTTGGTTTGGGATATTGGTGTTGGAGCTTTGCTTAAACCATTGCATGAATACATTACCTTAATGCCTGAGGAGGGGCTCGTTCCTAATAATGAGGAACAAATAGTAAATGTAGAAGTAGATGCCTCAGAATTGATTAATGGCGTTTATGATGCCGCTTTACTTATTGCTACCAATGAATCTAAGGATACATTAAGGCGAGTAGAAGTAGACTTTGAAGTACAAGGACATCATCCTGAGCTTCTAACTATGGATATTATCAATTTTGGTAATGTGTTTTATGGCAAGTCCCGTTTGTTATTAATTGAGGTTGTAAATTTGGGATATGGAGCATTTGTAAGTGAAGGCAGTACACTGGATGTTCAGTTTTCGGATCCGCAGTTTGCATTGGAAAATCCTGTATCCAGTCCATTAAAAGGCTTAAGTAGCGAGCTACTCGAAATTCGTTATACGCCTTCCTCTGCAACAAATGTGAATGCAACAGTGACGCTTAATGATAAATACGGACATACGTATACCTTTAATTTATATGGCTCAGCCATTGATCCGCCAAAAGCTGTTATAACGCCTCCTGAAAATACATTTTCAAATTTAACTCTAGGCGATAAGGTTAACGGTTCCTTTACACTTTCTAACGAAGGAGGTTTTCCATTAAAATACTATATGCCTGGTTTTGCCGATGGAACCAATTTGGGTGAAGAGGTAAATGACAGTTTATCTTGTAAATCGGGATATATATTTACAGTAACGGAAGGTAATGAAGTGAATCCTGCTTTCGAATGGTTCGACATAGCGCAAACTGGTACACCTGTTTACCAGAATTTTATTGATGATTCAAGAGTAAAGCATGTTCCTGTTGGATTGAACTTTGCTTTCCCATTTTTTGGAAACCATTACGATACATTATATGTGACTCGCCAGATTGGATTGTTATCATTTGACCAGGAAAGTACATTTAATACTGACCCTACTGTTTATCATCATAAATATAACCATCACAGATATATATGTGCCTGGGGTAGAAGACATGATTACCACAACAATGTATATGACGGTGATATTTATTATGAGGAGTTTCCTGATCGTTTAATAATACAATACGACAAAATTAAAGAGTCATTTACTCATATCGACGAAACTCAATCGACCTCATGGGATGAACCAATTACATTTCAAATCATAATACACGCCAATGGAGACATTGATTATTTATATAAAAATCTAGGGGTAATTCCTCCTCTAGGATATGAGGCAACAACTCAATTTTCCTTGTTGGCCATTGAGGATTACCTCTTAGGAGATGGTTTGTTTATGAGTGGTATCATCAGCGGTTTTTGGACGGGAGATGGACCATTATCGACTTACCCACCGCGAACCGGATATAAATATTCCATTAAAAATCCGGGTGTAGGAATGATTGAATCTGTCAGTCCGGCCTGGGGAACTATCCAGGTAGGCGAATCACTTAAAATTGATTACACTCTAAATACTGAAAAGTTGTATGTGGGTGATTTTAATGAAAGAATGAGTATAGCTACTAACGACCATTTTAATAATCCAGCATATCATCATATGAATCTGAATATTATTGATGGAGGTAGTCCACGAATTGAAATGACTGATGAAGAACTCAATTTTGGAGAAGTTTTTCAGCGGGATTCAAAGACATTGAATGTTGGATTTCAAAATAATGGAAAAGCCATAATAGAAATTGTTACGGTTGAGTCACAAAATGGTTTTTATACCATTGATGGTTATATGCCAGTTGTTCTTAAACCAAAAAATAAGACCTACTATACAATTGATATCATCACAGATGAAATGGGGGTAAAGGATGACGTGCTTACCTTTACAGATAGTGATGGTAATACTTATGTAGTTATTGTAAGTGGTGAAGTGATTGATGCACCGGTAATAAGTACAGATCCTATCAGCTTTAGCAGTGAAATTAGGCATGGCGAATCCTTGATTAAAAATTTAGAGGTCTTCAATACTGGCTTAAGCCCAATGCAGTTTTCTGTATCTGGAGAGGAGTGGTTATCCGTTTATCCTGAAGGAGAGGATACTTATTCCAGCAATATTGATTATCACGTATCTAGCATTACAGATAAAGATTCGCCTCTATTTAACTGGGAAGATATAACGGATGTAGGCGATACCATTTATCATACTGATCCATTGGGTAAGGATGAGGATTTCTGGAGAGCCATAAAATTGCCCTTTTCTTTTTCGTATTACGGAGTAGAGTATGATACTTTATATGTAGGCTATAGTGCTTTGATATCATTTACAGGAGGACAGCCTACCGGCTTTTTTGGACAAAAGGAATATGCACCTTCAGTCGGCGGGTTTACTAACTTTATTGCACCTTTCCACGGTTTTATATCCAATGCAAGTTTAAAAACACATCCTGAAACCGGGGTTTATTACCATATGAATGATGATCGGATCATCATTGAGTGGCATGAGTTTATTAATCTTTATTACATGGGTGATCCTTTGAACATCCAGTTAGTATTACATAAGAACGGCACGTTTAAATTCTTATATGATTTTGAAAGTCCTGAGTCTGCAGCAACAGCCATTTGGGGAGGAATTGCATTTGAGAATCAGGATGGTACCAATGGTGAACAGATTGCTTTTTGGGACAATTACTTTAAAGACGGTATGGTTATTACTATGAAACCTAAAGAGTATTTCGATTTAGCTGCTCAATCAAGTAAAGATTTCAATGTGGTATTTGATGCTAATAACTTGTTTGAAGCTGACTATTCAGGAAATATTCTGTTGCATAATAATACGCCTGATGCCCCTGAGTATGAAGTGCCGGTGGATTTGACAATACATGGAGAAGCAGCATACGAAATCGATGGCTCGCTTGAGATAGGTGAGGTAATGATTGTTCCCGAGGAAAATGATTTTCGAGAGTATGATAAGTCATTTACATTTATAAATACGGGTACTAAGGGTATTCTAGTTAAGGCAGTCAGGTTGATGAACCCATCAGGATATGGTGGTAATACATTTGGTGATGACAAGTTGTATGGTTCAGGTGATTCCGAGGATGGCTGGATTAATATTTCACGTAGGGCAATTAATTCTTCAATTCAGCCACGTGGCAGGGAAACTTTTAATCTCAGGATAAAACCTCAAAGTGTAGACGAATTCAAGGATAGTGTTATGATACTAACTGATATGGTAGATAACCCAATAATTAAAGTACCTATACATGTAATTGCTTTTGGAGCTCCAAAGCTGGATATTGTGAACGATGACATGGATGTTTACGCAAATTCGGATTCGGAAGAGTTTGTACGTAACATTACTATTGACAATACCAAGGGCTTGTCAGGACTTGATTACAGCCTGAGTATGGAGTATAGTCGATCGGTATTTATTCAATCATCCGCTTTTGAAGATAAAAAGGGAAGTTTAAAGAGCGCGGCTATTACTCAGGATAATGCTCCACAATTAAAAGGAACAGCACTTAACACGAATCAAATTATTCCGTCCACCTTCAATAGTAATTTGAATGAGGATTTTAACAGGATTTTATTTTATGCAGATGAAGTTGAGTTAGGCGGCTATCTGGGATATGGCGGCGGTTCGAATTTTTATGCCGGTATCGCTTATACGGCTCCTAATAATGGTTTCAACCTTACGCATGTGCAAACCCACTATACCTGGGGAGAGCATCTTGAAACTGAATTACTGCTTGAGATTCGAAGAGGCAGTGATGATCTGTCAGAAAGCACGGTGGTATATCAACAGGAATATACTCATATTGCCGATGCTGCAAATGATGAGGGTGAACTAATTACCATAGAGCTGGATCAGAATCAGACAATTTTTCCCAATGAGCGTTTCTTTATCTTTATTAAATACCCATCGAATCTGGCATATCCACAAGCTTATATGTATATCGATGACATATTGGAAAATACATTTTTCCATGGAAATGGAAGTGAGTTTGCGGAATTACGTGAAAGCTCAGGATTTGAATATGCAGCTAATATTATTAAGGCTTGTGAAGCAGTGTATGTGGAAGCAGGTTGGGCACAGTTTGAAGGTGATAAAGAAGGAGTGGTTGCTGCAGGTGAACAGATACTTATACCAATAAACTATTACTCGGAGCAGGCCGAACAAGGCTTTAATGAAGCAAAAGTTGTTATTGCCACCAATGATCCCGAAGCCTTGATTTCAGAAGTGCCTTTAAGCCTAAGCAGGAATAAAGGGCCACAGGTACAAGGGATAGTTGATACAGAACTTATTCTTTACGAGGGAGATACTACTGATATTGAAATTCATGCAATTGATTTAGAAGGAGATAATTTTACTTTTGACTTACTGACTGACGGTTCTTTTGTTGAGGCAAACCTTGTGGAAGGAAAGTATCATCTTCAGCTGACACCTGGATATGAGGATGAAGGGTATTACTTAATGGAAGTTATCATGACGGATGAATATGAAAATACAACGACATTAAAACATTCTATTAATGTAGTACATGTAAACAGGGCTCCAGAGATGATAAATGAATTGGGCGATCAGTTTATGGTGCTGGAACAGCTTGAACCATATAAAATTGATTTAAACGATTTCATCATGGATGAAGATGGTGATGCGGTTAACTTTTCAATAAATCATACTAATAGCTCGGTGGCCGATATATATCAAAGTGGTTCGAGGCTTATCATCACGCCACTATCAATTGGAAAATTCAATCTTATAGTGAGTGCAACAGATCCTTACTTTTCAACTTTTACAAAAAATATAAAATGTCAAGTGGATCATCGTACTGGAATAGACGCAGCTATGGTGTCTGATATAAAAGTTTATCCTAATCCGATAAATGATATTCTAATGCTACATCTTCCAGAACAATTGAATGAGCTAAACCAGATACGTATTGTATCTTCTTCAGGTAATTTGATGCTCCTTACAAGTAAAATTAAAGATGGAAGAATGAATGTTAGCGCGTTCAATCCGGGTGTTTATTTTATTGAATTAAGCGGAGAGGATTTTAAGCATGTTGTCAAATTTGTGAAGAAATAATAACAATTTTTCATAGTAGTTAAAACCATTGGTTTTAATTGGTTTTTATTGTGAACCGCAGGTCCCATGCCTGCGGTTTTTTTATAAAAAAGGGTCTTGTGTTGCTGCAGGAAACCAATCTCACCAAAGAATTGCTTCCTGCATCGTTCGACTTTCCAATCTCATCGCAGAATTTCTTCCTGTAGCGTGTGGTATTCCAATCTCACCAAAGAATTGCTTCCTGCATCGTTCGACTTTCCAATCTCATCGCAGAATTGCTTCCTGTAGCGTGTGGTATTCCAATCTCACCAAAGAATTGCTTCCTGCAGCGTTCGGCATTCCAATCTGATCGCAGAATTGCTTCCTGTAGCGTGTGGTATTCCAATCTCACCAAAGAATTGCTTCCTGTAACGTTTGGCATTCCAATCTGATCGCAGAATTGCTTCCTGTAGCGTGTGGTATTCCATTCTCACCAAAGAATTGCTTCCTGCATCGTTCCGCATTCCAATCTCATCGCAGAATTACTTCCTGTAGCGTGCAGTATTCCAATCTCATCAAAGAATTGCTTCCAGCAGCGTTCAGCATTCTAATCTCACCAAAGAATTGCTTCCTGCAACGTTCGACTTTCCAATCTCATCGCAGAATTACTTCCTGTAGCGTGCAGTATTCGAATCTCACCAAAGAATTGCTTCCAACAGCTTTCTGCATTCCAATCTTATCGAAGAATTGCTTCCTGCAGCGTGCAGCAGTCTAAAGCAATCTAATTTTTCCATTCTTTACATCAAAAGGTGGTCGTCTGTTTAATCCTGGCCGCCACACAAGCCCGCAGGTTCATGGCGATTTTTACCGGCCAACAATTTCTGAATTAATTGACAAGCAAAAATCCTTAACACCATTTATCTCTCAAGCTCGAAAATCCTAAAACGGTGCATTCTAACTCCTTCTTTTCAAATACCCAGCACCCGCAACCAGCATCCAGCAGTCAATCACGCAGCACACCGTAATCTGCAACTAATAATTCATCAATTTTTACGCTCAAATCGAACTGATAATGACTTTCTGCCCGACTTAGAAAATACTCAAAATATTGCCTTTGTTGATATGAATTGCAGCACATAGTCAGGGTGTTAGCAATTGTGTGTTGATGTGTGTGAGATGTGTTTAATACCCCTGTTGATATTCCATTTTACCCTGTTGAGATATTGATGTGACCAGTAAATTTTTATCCCTGAATTGAATAACGTTCTTGCTTTCACCAATACACTCAGAGCAAAACTGAATAAAGTGACAACCATAAAGATTTGCAATGCAACAAGAGAAAGAACAGGAAGATAAGAAGATCATAGAGATGATAAAGAGGCGTGAAGCGGAGACTCTTGCCTTAAAAAAACTCCTGTTGAATTTAGAACAGAAAGAAAAGGAGCAATCGGTTGAACAAACTAAGAAAAAATAGAATGAAGTCATACGAGAAATCTTTTAAATTGAAAATACAAGGAGAATGGATTTTGACCTTGGTCATTATATTATTTTTGGCCTTGGGGCACATTGTTTCTGGACAATCACCAACAAATGGAGTACTGCCTGGGAAGGTTCATGTTAAGTTAATTCCGGAGTTAGTTAGTTCGCAAGCGCAGTTAAAATCAAGACTTAAAAACGGGAAGTTAAAAGTTGGTATCGATGCTCTCGACCGCCTTAATCAACAAGTGGGAGCTGTTTCAATGCGTCGTTTAATTCCATTTGCCGAAAAGTTTGATGAGCGACACCGTAAGTATGGACTTCACCAATGGTATGAAATAAGCTTTGATACCTCATTGAATGTTCATACCGTTTTAAAAGCCTATGGTGGACTAAAGGAAGTATTAGTTGCAGAACCTAATTATGAAAAAGTATTGCTGAATCATTCAGCTCCCGTTTTGTATAATGAGTCTTATAAGACTGCCACAACAAAATCAAGTTCAGCGACATTTAATGATCCAATGCTCGATGAGCAATGGCATTATATAAATACAGGTCAGCAGGGTGGAACGCCTGGAGCTGATATTAATGTAAAAAATATTTGGCCTGAATTTGCTGGTGCACCTAACGTTGTAGTAGCCATTCATGATATGGGAGTGGATTATAATCACGAAGACCTTAAGAATAACATGTGGGTGAATGAAGCCGAGTTGAATGGTGTTGAAGGTGAAGATGATGATAACAATGGATATGTTGATGATATACATGGTTTTAATTTTGGTGATGGAAGTTCAAATATTAATATAGGTTTTCACGGTACGCATGTGGCCGGAACGATAGCTGCTGAAAATAATAATGGTATAGGTATAGCTGGTGTGGCAGGTGGTACCGGGAATAATGATGCCGTTAAATTAATGACCCTTGACATCTTTGGTGCAGATGGAAGTAATAGAAATTTACCTGCTTCTTATGTTTATGCCGCTGATCATGGAGCGGTCATCTCTCAAAACAGTTGGGGTTGGACTACCCCTGGTTTGTATGAACAATTGGTACACGATGCCATTGATTACTTTATTGCTGAAGCTGGTAATTACACCGGTAGCCCTATGAAGGGTGGAGTCGTTATTTTTGCTGCGGGTAATGATAATTCTGGTGAAGACTATTTCCCGGGAGCTTACCCACCTGTTATTAATGTGGCTGCCTTGGATCACGATGATATTAAAGCAGAGTATTCCAATTTTGGACCAAATATTGATATTTCGGGGCCGGGGGGAGATAATCTGGTAGGTACAAAGCAAGCTGTGTTAAGTACCTTTCCTGATAATCAATATGCTTGGTCAGATGGTACGTCCATGGCCTGCCCTCATATATCAGGAGTGGCTGCTTTAGTGGTTTCAAAATATCAGGATGCAGCTTTTACCAACGAAGATTTAAAAAGACGATTGCTGACTTCATACAGGGATGTCGATCACCTTGAGATGAATGCAGATTATAAAGATATGCTGGGAGTGGGTGCCATTGATGCTGAGGTGGCAATGGAAGTTAATTCAGGACAAGGTCCGGATGCAATCACTGATTTAAAACTTACCGGAATTGCTCAGGATTTTGCCAGTCTTACTTGGACCGTACCTGCTGATGACGGTATGAAAGGGATGCCAAACGATTTTCTGGTGTATTATTCAACAACACCTATCAGTGTAACTAATCTGGAGCAAGCGCCTATGGTAAGGATTAATAATAAGCTGGCTCCCGGAGAAGTATTTAGTTATGAATTACAAGGATTAAAGCCTCTGACGACATACCATATTGTTGTTACTTCGGCCGACCGTTGGGATAATCGTTCTGACCTGTCGAATGAGGTTACTGATACAACTAACGATGGACCTGTGGTGGCAGTAGCGCCTGATACCATTCGATTTAATATCGATGTAAGAGCTAACGCACTCATCAACCAAAGTTTTAATATAAGTAATAGCGGAGATGGCTTATTAAAATGGACATCACAAGCAAGGCATTCATCCAATATTGATATATACAGCCGACAGGCTTCCATTCAATATCCTGAGTTTACTACCTTATGGAATAGTCCTTCTTCAATTGAAACTTTTGATGTAGATGGAGTGGACCGGGGAACGTCAATTGAAACCTACGCGCAGGAAACAGCTGACGATTGGATGAAGCATTTCTTTGATAATTCGCCGGCAATGCTACTTGGAGAAACGGATTTGACGAAGCCCAATTCTTTGGCTGTACGTTTTCATGTAGAGCAGGAAGATGGGTTTAATTTGACCGATATTGAGGCTGGTTTAAAAATCTATTATAAAGAAGAACAGGAAAAACTACCGGGAATTCTTGAGATTTATACGGGTTATGATTTGAAGACAGCCAGTTTAACCTATGCACAAGAGATTGAACCACACGAAGCAGATTTTGTTAATTACGAAAAAATTAGGTTAGAAGATCAACTCTTTTTTGAGACCGGTCAATATTTTTGGATTGTTATACATATCCCTCCGGGGCCTTTATATCCATTATTAGCAGCACAGGAAGAAGAATTGCATGGCTCGGATCACTCATTTATGAGTAACGATATGGGTGCCACCTGGAATCTGCTTGGAGATTTGTTAGGAGATGACAGAGCTGTTTGGGATGTGTCTGCAGCCAGTTTATTAAAACCATTACACAAATACATTAAGTTAACTCCTGATAAAGGTAGTGTTGAAGGATTATCCACCAAGGAAATTCAATTTGAAGTGGATGCAGCTGAGCTAATTAATGGTGAATACACCAGTTCTATTGCTATCTATACCAATGAGGCAACTGATACAGTGCACCGTGTAATTCTTGATTTTACAGTGGATGGTCATGAGCCTGATTTAGAAAGTGATAAAGTATTGGATTTTGGTGTTCAGATGCTGGGTACATCAAAAGCATTAAAAATTGAAATTCAAAATACTGGCTTAGGAGCCTTTGCAGGGGAAAGTAATAAACCGGAGCTTGATATCTCCCATCCCGATTTTGAATATGTGATATCCGGTAGTTTTGGTAATATTATGGCCAAACGATCTGAAACCATTGAGATTAGATATACGCCTACACAGGTAGGTACAGCCAATGGTAATGTCACACTTACCGATAAACAGGGAAGAAAATATACCATTTTATTGTATGGTGTATGTGTGGAGCCGCCTGAGTTAACCATTGAACCAAAGGAATTAGCATATAGCGATCTTACTTTAGGGGATGAAGTAAATGGTTCGTTCAGCGTGAAAAACACCGGGAACTACCCATTGGATTTTTATCTGCCAAAGTTCAATAAATCAGAAAGTATTGACTTAGGAATATATAGCTTAATAACAACTAAAACCGGATATACTTATACCTTATCTGAAGGTTCTCTTTCAAACCCGGCTTTTGACTGGGAAGATATTTCACAAACAGGTACTGAGGTCATCCACCAGTTTGTTAACGATACCCGACTTAAATATATACCAATTGACTTGAACTTTTCCTTCCCGTTTTTTGGAGAGGAAAAGGACACCATTTACATAACACAATGGGCAGGGTTCTTGTCTTTTGATACCTATCATGCGATTTATCGCTCATCACCACCGCAATATAAAAATAAGTTTTATCCCGATTCTTATATCTCTTGTTTGGGACAGTGGACCGATTTTTCGGATGATGCCAAGGGAGCAAAAGTCTATTATCAGAAATTTCCGGATAAGATAATATTCCAATGGCAGGAAATTGAAACTGTTGTTGTGTTTGAGCTGGCCCCAGAAGTTTTTGACTATACCACAACTAAATTAACCTTCCAGGTGGTATTGATGGAAAATGGAGATATTGAATACCGCATCAAAGACATGGGTAATTATACCATGGATGCGATACATATTAGCGGCATGTTGCTTGCAGCCGAAAGTAAAAGTGCTAATGATGGTGTTTTTATAAGTGGTATGGTAAGGGAAGATCGTGAAGGTATATTGGGCAAAAATCCGAATCTATACCCTCAAAGTGGATTTAAATATTATATCAAATCACCTGGTTTAGGATCAGTCAATTGGGTATCGGAAACCTCTGGTACAATTCAACCTGGTAATGAAGTACTCATTGATTACAAGGCCAATACAGATAACTTGTATGTTGGTGATTTCAGAGAAATTGTTTCAGTTGTGAGTAACGATCCGTTTACGCCATCTTCAGAGCATGTTGTTAATTTGAACATAGTAAATGGAGGAGCTAGTTCCTTACACATGAACGTGGATACTCTGGATTTTGGTGATGTTTTTCAGTATGGTTCGAAAGAACTGGTTGTTCACATTGATAATAAAGGCGGAAAAGCGGTTGGAGAACTCGTTTCGGCAACAGTTTTGAACAATTATTATACCGTTGAAGGTTATCTGCCTGTTTCGCTTAAACCCAATAATGTGTCTACTTACAATATCGTTATAGATACACAAGAATTGGGCAATCATGATGATGTGGTAACTTTTACTGATGGCAAAGGCAATACTTTTGATTTATTCGTATTAGGTAAGGTTATTAATGCACCTGAAATTTCAACTGATCCATCCTCATTCTCGGCATCCATTCTTTATGGTAGTCAGTTGACTAAAAAATTAAACGTTTCCAATCCCGGAAATCATGCTTTAACATTAAGCACAATTGGTGAGGAGTGGGCGAATATCTATGAGAGCGGTGTGTCTGATTTGTCACCGAATGTTGATTATACATATCAAATCATTGATGACCCGGAGGACCGTTCGCATACCTGGAATGATATTGATAAGATTGGTTCAAAAATTCAATTTACAAAGCCATTTCAAGATTGGGATTTTTGGCACAAGGTGCCTTTACCATTTAATTTTAATTTCTATGGTGTTGAATACGATAGCCTGTATATCGGACATAGTGGGATTGTTACTTTTTCAGAGCATGCAGAAGCATCACCCTGGGGTCAAAATCCTTTTGCCCCTGATAGTACAGGAGTAAATAACTTTATTGCGCCATATCACGCATTTATGGCATTTGCATCAGAGACAGCTGGTGTATACTACCATGGCACCGAAGATAAGTTCGTGATTACTTTCAAGGACTTAATCGATATGTTTGGTATGGGCGACCCGATGAGTGTGCAGCTTGTTCTGTATAAGAATGGTACGTTTAAGTTTATGTACAAATTTCATGGCCCAAACAGTGCTTGGTCTTCTCAAGTTGGAGGTATAGCCTATGAAAATGCGGATGGTACCAAAGGAAAGCAGATTGCCTATTGGTATGATTTTATTAATGATGGCAAAACGATTGTAGTGACTCCGGTAGAGACGTATGAGATACCGGCTAATTCCAGCAAGGAGTTTGATGTGGTATTTGATGGTACCTACCTGAGTGGTGCGGATTATACAGGTACTATTAAATTGGAAAATAACTCAACATTAAATCCGGAATATGAAATTCCTGTTGCTCTAACCATCGTAGGTGAATCGGATTATGCACTTAACCCGGAGGAATTGAATTTGGGTGAGGTGATGATTGTTCAGGAAGAGGATGGATCCTACAGACATTACGACAACGAGTTTACCTTTATGAATACTGGTTCTCAAGATATCTTTGTGCAGGCTGTGATGTTAATGAATGCCATTCCTTATGGTGGTGTTACCATGGGCGACGATAACAAGTATGGAACAGGTACTGCACTGGATGGTTGGGCTTCCATTTCACGACGTCCTGTAAATGCGACTTATCGACCAAATCAGGCTGAAACATTCAATTTACGAATTACACCTAAAAATCCGGGTGAATACAAGGATACCATTATGGTGAGAACCACTATTCCGGATTCACCAATCATTAAGTTACCAGTATCAGTAACTTATTATAAGGCACCGAAAATAGGAATTGAGCACGATGACTTACATGTGTATGTCAACTCTGTTGAAGAATCTGAACTAAGAAACATCACTTTAGATAATGAATCAGGATTCTCTGACTTAGACTATGAGTTAAGCATAGCCTATGAAAGAGAAACATCGTACGCAGCAAACGCAACAAAAAATGCGCCGATAGTGCTTAAGAATTCTGCTGTTCAAAATTTAGAATCGCTTAGTACGGTATCGCTTGAAAAATCATTTTCACCAAATACTTTCAGTGCAACTGAAATAGAAGAATACAATCGAGTGCTTCAATATGAAGATGTTGAAGAGGTGACATCGTTTATTGGATTTGGAGGGACCAGGTTCTATGGAGCAACCCTATTTACAGCCCCTGAAGATGGGTTTAACCTGACTCATGTGAAGTTTTATTACCGTTGGGAAACTGTAGTGAATTCAAGCATAAAGGTTCAAATCAGATCATATGCTGATGATATTCATAATTCAGTAGTTCTATACTCTGAAACCTTTGAGTATAGTGGAGAAGGAGATGGTGAAACAGGTAGTTTTGTTGAGTTTGAACTAAGTAAAAACAGATTGTTTTACCCTAACGAGAAGTTCTTTATTGAATTAGGATTTGATGAAGGAATGAATGTTCCTTTAGGGACTACAAAACTTGAAGAACCTTTACCTGGAACTTTCTTCTATGGTAATGGAAAAGCCTGGGGCGATATTAGTGAAGCTGGTGGATATGAAGTAGCAGCCTTTGTACTAAGAGCTTGTGAAGAAAACTATCAAATGGCTGGTTGGGCTGATATTAATGGCTCTTTATCAGGTACAATTGGAGTTGGTGATAAATTGGAGATTCCTGTATTGTTTGATGCCCAACAATCTGAACAAGGCATAAACAAAGCCACCATAAGCGTTAAAACAAATGATCCATTAGCTGAAGAATCTGAGTTGAACTTATCACTTACACGTAATAGGGGACCAATATTTACTGAGGAATCTCTGGCAGAGCTTGTTCTATACGAAGGACTTGAAAGCACTTATCGTTACCGGGCTGAAGATCAAGAAGGAGATACTTTTACCTACTCACATGAATCCGACGCAACGTTTGTGACTACTGAAGTAGTAGATGGCGATTTTGTTATTTCTTTCAAGCCCGGATATGAAGATGAAGGCTTTTACGAGGCCAAAGTATATGCTGAGGATCAATATGGAAATAGAACAGAATATCCTTTAGTTATCAATGTTATTCATGTGAACAGAGCTCCGGAATTAGTTGCGGAATTGAGCGAGCTATTTCTGATTTTAGAGGAAGAAGAGCCATATGAGATTGATTTTTCCGAATACTTCACTGATGCGGATGGAGATAAAGTGAGTTTTTCGGTTAATCATAGTAATGCTCAAGTCGCAGATCTATTCTTTACGAATAGTACAACACTTCTGCGTCCATTGACAATAGGGTCATTTAACCTGATTGTTACAGCTAGCGATCCATACATGGCCGTCATTACACATTCGCTAAAAGTTCAGGTTGACCATCGAACAGGTATTGATGATAAAGAGAAAGGAAAGACGATTGTATTATATCCAAACCCAACATATGAATTGCTTAATGTTGATTTGGCTAATGCAACAGAGTTGGAATCCATTCGCGTCGTTGGTATGACAGGTGAAGTTATACAAGAACTGCACAATGTTAAACTTACCAATGTCGGTTTTCAAATTAATGTTTCAGCATTGCCAACAGGCATGTATATGCTTGAGGTGTCAGATGGCCAAAGTACATATATCGAACAATTTATAAAGAAATAAACTTAAAAAATACATCATTATGAATAATATAAAATCAATTTTCCTAAGTCTAATGCTTTTGACGGCACTAGCCTGTTCCGAAGATGAAGATAGAATGAGTCCAATTGCTGAAGTTGTTACGCCAGCTAATGGTACGCATTATTACAGAGGTGAAAATATATTTCTGAATGCAGTATTTAGTGATGATAATTCTGGATTGAAAAAATGCAGCATAGATGTCGTTGGTCTAAAGGCTTTAAAAGGTTGGGATGATCCATGGACACCAGAAACGGAAGTAATTGATTTAGCAGGTTTAAATAAAGAAGTGAAAGATCACATCATTTTTAACGGTGCGATTCCTCTCGATATTATGTCAGGAAATTATGTGTTGAATTTTCGAGTAGAAGATCAGGAAGGCAACCTGGCTCAATTTTCAAGACAAATTTATATTGAGTAAACCCAAATATTAACCCTTAATAAATCACTATGAAAAAGATATTCAATTTTATTTTACTTGTGTTAGTGGCAGGTACATTATCGGCACAGACAGCAAGTTTGGTGCATTCACAGTCTGGTAGTGTAAAAGCCATAAAGACCAATGGTATTGGTTTACTTGTGCTGATGCAAGACGATACCGGTGATCGTTTGGTGTATTCAGCTGATGGAATTTCAAATTATTCCAATATTCTTGATTTTGTGCAAGGTTCAGGAGAGCAGTTGACTTCATTTTCAGACGATGGAATGGCTATGATTCTGGGTGATAAAAATGATGGTTTAGGCACTGAACTCTATTCTGTAGATGATGGTGTAGCATCACTTGTTCTGGATCATTCGAATTTTTCGACAGGTAAACCGGATACCATCATGGGACGTATTTATGATGGCGTAGACTATCAGTTCTGTTATACTCTGCGAACAACGGAACAATATGGTGAAATTATAGCTGAACTAGGTAATGACCTATGGTATACCGATGGTACGGATTATGGGACTTGGGATTTGTCTTTGGCCAATATGCGTATTAATAATCATTCGGGTTTTATCGAATTTAATGGTCGTATATATTATGGAGGTAATTTATACAACCTGGGACGTAGTTGTGATACAAGAATTTATTCTTTACCTGTTAGTAATTTATTCGATGTTGCACAAGAAGATGTTGCCTTTTATAATGTCGACTGTCTATTTTCTGAACCAGAAAATTTAGTCGCCACTGAAAGTGATATCTACTGTACATTTATAGAAGCTCACAATGGCCATAAATCCTTACATCGAATGGAGGAGGTAAGTGTGGATGCCCCTGCAGGTTTATACCGAATGATAGACTTAGTGCAGGTTGGACGAGAGGATGTTGTAAGAGATCAGGTGTCAGTTAGTGACGGAATGGTTTCCATTGGTAATAAACTATACTGTATCATAAGTGAAAATACGCTGCTGGAATCAATAGTGAGTGATGTTGTAATTAGTGAAGTTGAGAAACTTTATGCAGTTGAGGGAAGACAATATACTGTTGTTAGTAATATAAAAGGCGACGGTATTTCCGATGAATTATCAGAGCTAATACAAAGCGGAGATTATTTGTACTTTTTCTCAGGAGAAGGAACTGATAAGAAGCTATTTCGATACGATGTAAACCTACAAGATGGAGCGCATTATATTGTTGATGCACCATATGCTACACACCTGACAGCTACTCACAATGGAGTGGTTTATACCACAGGTGAAGGTGACGATATGAATGTATTGTTGACCAATGGTGAAACAGTTAATGAAATAAGTATGCCCGTTGAATACAATGGGAAGGTAAGCCATTTGATAACTTCAGGCAACAATGTATTTGCAGTACATACTGAAGGTGCTGATACGCACATCAGTTATTTTATTGCTGATATTACAGCTTCTGCTGAACAGATAAGTCGTTATAAAACAAATATTACACTTTCACCCAATCCTGTAGAATCGTTACTGAACATTCATAGTACAAGTGCTATAACACAAATTGATTTATATAGTGTTACGGGTGTCAATGTTCTTGTAAAACGATCTGGTGATTTATCAAAGCTTGATATGAGTGCGCTTACCAGAGGAATTTATATTATAAAAATAACTGACATACAGGGGAATACTATAATTCAAAAAGTCAATAAACTATAAACTTGATTGATATGAAAATATTTACACTTATAATTGGATTGAGCCTGCTTATCAGCTCAATAGTTGCTCAAACAGCAACAAAAGTACACACCCAAAGTGGTGTTGTGAAAGAACTTATGCCATACAGTGCGGGTCTCATTTTTATTAGTGAAGATGATAGCGGTGATAGGTTGGTCTATTCAATGGATGGCTTAACAGGGTACACAACTAGTAGTAATCTCGTCAAAGGTTCTGCGAAAGAGCTAACAGCATTCAACGATGATGATTTGGCCATGATTATCGGGGATGCGAATGATGGATTGGGCATTGAAATTCATAAAGTAAGCAATGGTGTTGCTTCGAGTATTATCGATCATAATGGAGAAGGTTTTGAAGGTGAACCAGGTAAAATCTTAGGTCGATTCAATGATGGTTCTAGTAATATGTTCTTTTATTCGTTCCAGATTCTGACTGATATTAATGGAGAAATGGTAGTCAGTGGTAATGATTTATGGTATACCGACGGTGAGAATTGGAATACAGGAAGTATCTCAAAACCAGATGCAAACTTTTCTTTGGAGAATGTTGCTGGAATGACTGAAAATCAAGGTCGTATCTATTTTGGGGGAGCGATAAGACCATCTATGGGGTTTAGAGTGGATCAGACCATTTATTCTTTACCATTAAACAATTTGTGGGATACGCCACGTAAAGAATTTTTCTATACGGATGAAACCGGACTGACTGATAATATTGAACATTTGGTTTCTAATGATAATGATGTGTATTGTTTGTTTGACCCTATTTATTCTGGTTATCATTCACTATACCGAAACGAAGAAATTAGCGGAGATGCTCCTGAAGGAATATATCGCATGGTTCCTTTTGTAACTGTGAATAGAGTGGATGTACCACGTGATAACATTTCTGCGCAGGATGGTATGATTAGCATTGGATCAAAACTATATGCAGTAATGAGTATAAATACCACTTTTGTGCAGGATCAAACAAATTATGAATATGTAGTTGATCATGAGGAGGAAAAACTATATTCATTCGAAGGCCGTACAGCAACACAATTAACTAATATCAATGGAGATGGAGTTAGTGATGAGATTTCTGAATTAACCCATAGTGGAGACTATATTTTCTTTTTCTCAGGTCTAAATGCGGACATGAAGCTTCATTATTACAATGTCGTTAGTGGAGGGAGTTCTGTATTGGTTGGGAATACACCATACGGGAGTAATATGACTGCAATTACTAATGGAGTAGTATTCACAACAGGTGAAGGTGCATCGATGGAAGTTAAATTGTCCAATGGAGGAAGCATTAGTTCAGTTGCTATGCCTGCTGAATATGTTGGAGATGTGAGTCATATCATGGTTAATAATGATGCTGTTTATGTGACACACCTTAATGGAACCGATAGTCATGTAAGTCGTTTTGTTGCGGATGTACCCGCATCGATAGAAAAAGATAGGGAAGTAAGCAATGTGCATATTGGTCCCAATCCGGTAAGCAATTATCTGAATATAAATAGCCCATCAAAAATTGTACAGGTTGATGTCTTTAACATGCAAGGTAGTCAGGTGCTTAAAGAGGTAGGAGACGATATTGATAAAATTGATATGACTGGTATAAGTAAGGGTTTATACCTGATACAAATAAAAGACATTGAAGGAACTGTTCGCTCTTTAAAGGTTTATAAGAGTTAATTGTGTGTAAACAGTTTAAGTTAATTACCGAGGGTCTGAAACAAGGCCCTCACTTTTAAAGACATTAAAAAAAATTAAACGTCGGCTGCCATAAACGTATTGGAGCAATTGCCGGAAATTTAACCAGTTTAGTGTGGTTCGCCGATGTTTAAGTGGCTCTTGTTTAAGGTTATAAGTTATGGCCGATGTAAGCAGGATTAGGTGGTCATAAATTTAAATTTAACGGATAAGATTAAAATCCAATTAATAATCGCAGGAAACGAACCGTGAGTAAATTCTTGACAAATAGAGAATTGGCTTTTACCGATAGTTATCGGGGGGTGAGTTTTGAGTGCTCATTGAAAAAAATAGACACATGAAAATCAGACTAACAGCTTTTCTGATATGGTTAATGCTTTGTGCAAGTAGTAGCTTGTTAGCACAAACTCGATCCATCTCAGGAGTAGTGAAAGAAAAAGGTAATGGTATGCCTATTCCAGGTGCCACCGTTTTATTAAAAGGCACTACTATTGGTACAATTACCAATATTGATGGTGTATATAGCCTGGAAGTGGAAGAAGGAAGTCAAATTCTTGTGTTTTCATTCATAGGGATGGAAACAGTGGAGGTAGTAGCAGATGCCCAATCAATTATTAATGTAGATTTAGGAAATGCTTCATTGGCTGTAGAAGAAGTTGTTGTTACAGCTTATGGAAGTAAAGGCAAAGTAGGATTAAAAGGAGCGATTACAACGGTCTCTGCCAAGGAGCTGGATCAAGTGCCTGTTGCATCATTCGATCAGATGTTGCAAGGTAAAACAACCGGATTGGCTATTGCTTCAGGTTCAGGTCAACCTGGTTCTGCTGCAAAAGTTCTCATCCGTGGAACATCATCTATTAGCGGTGGTAACACTCCGCTATACATTCTTGACGGAACACCTATCGCAGCCGGTGATTTCGCCAATCTTAATGCCAATGATTTCGAAAATGTTGTGGTATTAAAAGATGCAGCTGCTACATCGGTGTATGGTTCCCGTGCATCAAATGGGGTTATCCTTATAACTACCAAACGCGGACAAGAAGGAGGTACTAGTGTCAACTACCGTTATCAGGCTGGTATTTCAGTTAAAACGCAGGATAACTTCGAAATGATGAATGCATCAGAGAAACTGTGGTTTGAAGAACTAACACAAAAAGGTGTAGGTTGGGATTTAAGCCTAAGAAATCCCCTTAACTCTGGATTGAGTTCAGATCTTTTAAATGCTCATGAATCTGAATTGAATCGACTACGTGGAATAAACACCAACTGGCAAGATGCCTTTGTTCGTAATGGTCAAACACAAAGCCACGAGGTAAATATGTCGGGAGGTAATGAGAATACCAAGTTTTATCTGGCGTATCAAAATTATTATCAAGAAGGATTGGCACAGCGTTCAGATTTAAATCGCCATACCGGACGTTTAAACCTTGATCATAGTATATCGGACAAGATTCGTGTTGGAGTATCTACAA
This sequence comes from uncultured Carboxylicivirga sp., assembly GCA_947503525.1. GTDB lineage: Bacteria > Bacteroidota > Bacteroidia > Bacteroidales > Marinilabiliaceae > Carboxylicivirga. Next base: position 94,370 of record CANNEA010000008.1, read on the forward strand.
CATTTAGTTATTCTAAAGACAATATCATTGAATCAGAAGGAGGTATTGCTCTGGCCAATCCGTTTGCTGCCATGTATTTAGCAAATCCCTATGAGGAGTTGTATAATGCAGATGGTTCGTTAAACCGGGGTTTTTATAAGTATCCATCCAATGCTGAACGAAATGAGGACTTCAGCAATGATTATAGCTCGTTTTATTTAACCGGGCCCAATGCATACGATCGTATTGTAAATATGTCTAATTCTGGTGAAAATACGAAGTTTGTTGGTGTTTTTAACGTAGAGTGGGATATTATTTCTGGTTTAACAGCCAAGACACAATATGGAATTGATTACGGTTCTGGTATATACGAGCGTTGGTCTAGCCCTAATTCACTGGAAGCTGAATTGGCGCAAGAGGATGCTAACTATCGCGATGGTTCCATTTCGGAGAATACAAGTCGCAGGGTTGAAACCAACTGGACAAATACATTAGACTACAAAAAACAGATTCGTGAAAAGCACATATTAGGTGTTTTGATTGGTTCGGAATATACCAGTAGGTATAATCAGTCATTTGGCTTTACTGGCTATGGATTAAACAGTAAGTTGCCCAAGTCAATGGCAGGAATTACACCAGGAACCAGCACCAACAATTATATACCATCAGTAGGAGGAGGAGAGAGTCAACGTCGCTTATTCTCATTATTTACCATCTTAAATTATACGTTTAGCGAAAAGTACAGCTTTAGTGGAAGTTTACGTCGTGATGGTTCTTCTGCCTTCGGACAAAACAACAAATTCGCAATACTCTATTCGGGTGGGTTCATTTGGGATATTTCACGCGAAGGATTCATGGATAATCTTAGTTGGGTAAATAATTTAAAATTACGAACCAGCTATGGAACAACAGGTAACCAAGGGGTTAGTGATTTTGAATCTTTAACCTTGTGGGGAACAACCTCTTATAATGGAGAATCCGGATTGGGTCTGTCACATTCCGGAGATCCAGATATTAAATGGGAGATTACGCATAAATTTAACATTGGTTTAGATTATAACCTGTTTAATAATCGTTTAAATGGTTCAATCGATGTGTATAACGATATGACTTCTGACCTGTTTCTGGTTCAGAGTTTGTCATCTACAGCAGGTGTTCCGGGTAATGCTAAACGTGTAAATACCGGGGAACTACGTAACCGAGGAATTGAATTCCTTGTTAATTATGATTTAATCCGTAATAAAACCTTTAGGTGGACCATCAATGCAAATATTTCATACAATGATAATGAGGTACTGTCCTTGGGCCAGGTTGATGAATTCGAAAGTGGAACTTCGATTGTACGTGTCGGTTTACCATTGAATTCTCATTACATAGTTGAATGGGCAGGAGTAAACCCAGCTACAGGTGATCCAATGTATTACGCTGAAGATGGTTCTGTTTCAAATAACTTTAATGATGGTTATCGTGTTACAAAATTCGGTACTTCCGATGCACCTATTAATGGCGGTTTTGGATCCTCCTTTCAATGGAAAGGTTTTGATTTGAGCGCTGCCTTTACCTATGCGTATGGTTACTCACGTTTAAACAATGAATCATTCTTTCAGGAGAATCACAACTTTGCTCAATATAACATGTCACGCAAGATGCTGAATATTTGGCAAAAGCCAGGTGATGTGACAGAAATTCAGAGGTTGGGAACTGAACGACAATTCTCATCAAAAGATATTGAGGATTCATCATTCCTGCGTCTGCGTAATGTACAATTATCCTATAGTGTTCCAAGTCCCGTACTAAAGCGCTCTGGTTTTATTAAGAATGTGAGGATTTATGGTCAGGCTCAAAATTTATTAACCTGGACAAGCTGGTCTGGTTTCGATCCTGAAGACAGTAATAACATTGCAACATATGAATATCCGGCTGCCAGAACTTTTTCTGTTGGTATTGATGTGTCTTTTTAAATATAAATTGGAGGAATAGAGATGATTAATAGATATATATTGTTAATAATAATGGCTTTTTCAATGGTAGCTTGCGACAGCTATTTAGAGCTGAATCCGAAGGATTCTATCATTGATGAAGATGCCTTTAAGTCAATAGAGGATGTTCAGGAAGGAATGATAGGCGTGTACGCTACTTTAAATACTCAAGCAATGGTTGCCATTTCATCGAGAGCAAGTGATGACGTACGCTTAAGTGAACAGAATCGAGGACAGGGAATTGCTAATCATAACTGGGAATTTACGTCCTCAAATGGTGAGTTTTATACAATGTGGATGTACATGTATCATGCCATTGATAGGGCAAATCGTATGATTGAAATTTCAAAAGCTTTTGATGCGGAAGATGTTCGTATTAAGCAGGTCATAGGGGAATGTTTGTTTATTCGTGCCTACTGCCACTCTGAATTACTTCGGGGCTATTGCGATAACCTTAATGGCGATAGTGACTTAGGGATCCCTTATATGAAACAATCTCAGATTGGTCAACCCCAGAGGGCTAATCAAGCTGCTATATATGCCGATATACATGCTGACCTTGCAGAAGCAATTAATTTAATGTCTGGCGATTTTGTTTCTAACACAGCTAATAAAATTGCAGCTCATGCCTTACGAGCTCGTGTTGCTATATATCAACAAAATTATGATTTAGCCATTGAGGCAGCTTCAGAAGTAATTGATAATTCTGGTTTTACCCTGGCCGACACCAGCGAAGTGAATGATGTATGGAACGATGTTTTTGAGTTAGATGAAAAAATCGAAGTTCTCTTTAAACGTTCTCGTGTTGAAAATGAATCAGCACTAGGTAATATTTACATTGATCCGGCCAACGGCGAGATCTACTTCTCTCCAAGTCATGATTTAATGAACCAGTACACCAATGATGATTATAGAAAAGATGCTTATTTCGGTCTTAACTCGCAAGGAAACGATGTGGTGGCAAAACATGATGGAAAGGGTGTTGGACCCAATATCGTGGATGAAAAAATTCTACGTCTATCAGAGCAATACCTGATACGTGCTGAAGCCTACATCATGAAGAATATGATGACTGAAGCAAAACAGGATCTTGATTTATTGCGAAAATGTCGGATCGAAAATCCAGTACCTGTTCCTATTGGTGACCAAACAGCTATGATGAAAGCATTGCAGGATGAGCGACGCCGTGAGATGCCTTATGAAGGCCATCGATTTATCGACTTAAGAAGATGGGGGCAAGGTATAAAGCGTTTGCCTGAAGATTCAGAATTAGCATCGGGTGTGGAATTACCTGCTGGTGACTACCGTTTTATTTTCCCTATCCCTCAGAACGAGATGTTTGCCAACGATAATATGGTACAAAACAAGGGGTATAATTAGTGTTAAACCGATAATTGAAAAATATGAAAAGTTTAATTAATATAGGTTTTCTGATAGGTTTTGTGCTTGCATTTACGGCATGTGGCGAGGAAGAAAACCATTTGTTTGATGATAAGAATGCGTATTTCGCATTTACCAATACTCGTGAGTCAGTTCTGGAAGATGAATCACAAGCTTTAATGGTACCGGTGCATTTGGCTCGAACTCAATATGCTGGAAAGGTTAGTTTCTCAATTGATGTGGAAGGATTCGATAATCCGGCAATTGAGGGAGTAGATTATCAATTGGTCAATGAATCGAATGAGTTAAGTTACACAGATGGGCTTACACAACATATCATGATTCAGCCCATTGATAACGAAGAGAAAGATGGGGCACGTAAGTTTCGTATAAATCTGGAAAGTAATGGATCAACATTCAATATTGGAATGACCGGTGGTGCAGGAAGTACAATTGAAGTAACCATTGGTGATAATGATGTAACATTGGATGATTTGCCTGGTGTTTTCTTCTTATATGAAGAAACGCTTGAACCTGCTTCATATACCTATGAAGTAAAAATACTGCCTCATGAAGATGAAAATACCTTAATACTAAACAATCTATGGGCATTGGAAAAGGATCTGATCTTAAAGTTCGATCCGGAAATAGAAGAGGTGCGCATACCAGCTGGTCAGACTTGGTCATCTGTTGATATTGGAATTGGCGAAATTGTAGATGTACAGATAGTATATGTCAATATAGGAGAACAGAGGTTAGATACCAATGAAGATATTGTTGGTGAATACAGCCTGGGAGAAGGATTAATCACATTCCCTATGGGTTATGCTTTACTTGTCGTTTCTCCGGGGAGTGAGTTTTATGGGCTTGCTTTTTATTCTACAATTCAAACCTATTGTAGCATGACGCGAACGGGTGATTTGCCAAATGAAACTAATGCCTTAAAGAAAAGCTCTACTAGTTTCGAGCGGCCAATGTCTAGCCTTTCTTACTTTACTGTTAACTAAAAAAATAAGGAAATAAAAGGTTTGAGGATGCCATGTTGTATCCTCAAACATCAATAAATACCAATACATCATGAGGGTTTAAATGACACTAAACGCTCTAATTATTAATCTAAATATTAATATCATGAAAAGATTTACTTTTTTATTAATGACCATGTTGGTTTCATTAAGTGCAGCATTTGCACAAACCGATGTAACATTTATCGTAAAAGATGATGCAGGTAATGCAATGGAAGGAGCGAATGTGTTTTTTGCCTACAGCAATGTAAGCACTGATGCCAATGGAGAAGCAACTTTTGAAGCATGGGGCAATGGAGATTATGAGGTGACGATTACGGGTTATGTGGATAATACTGGCTTTGTTGATTTGGCTACTTACACCGATCCTATTGAGGTAACTATGGTGGCTGGTTATGATGTTACCTTTAGTGTTAAAGATGGAGCAGATGCTGACCTTGAGTACTGGAAAGTCACTTTAGATGGCAAAGAAAAGGGAAATGAGTACTGGAGAGATGGAAACATAGTTCGTTATGGTAAGCTTGCAGGCACTTATGACTATGAGGTTTATAAAGATCAATTTGTAAAAGAAACAGGAAGTGTTACTGTTGTAGATCAAAATATGCACATTGACGTTGTATTAACCGAGAACATGGTCACTTTTACAGTTTATAATGCTGATATGTCTTCTACTTTGGAAGGCATAGATATTAAATTTAATGGTGTAACCCAGTCAAGTGATGTAGATGGTAAAGTTTCGTTTACAAAGCATTATAATGGATGGAAAAGTTACGAAGTACATGGAACAGGATATGCTTCTAAGAAAGTAAACAGTGCCTTTGAGATTAACTATAATAATGTAGAGGTAGATGCGACTGCTGAAGAAGGTGTTGCAGTAACCATTAATGCCTTTGATGAAGATGGAACTACAGCTGTAAATCCTTATGTTACTTTTAATGGTTTTTCTAAGGATCTGGAAAATGGTACAGGTGAATGGTGGGTAAACAAATCAGTGACTCCTGTCGACTATGATTTGTATATGAGTCTTAGCGGATACGTTTCCATTAATGAAACTGCCACTGTAACAGTTGCGGATGCTGCTGTTAATGCAGACAGAACAATGGAAATGTACAGTATCACTCTTACCATTGAGGATGATATGGGAGTTCCAATTGAGGGTGCTACCTTTCAAATGGAAAGTTGGGAGGCATACACTTCTGATGTTAATGGTGTTATTGAACTAAGTGCCAAGACTGGTAAAGCTCTTTATGCTGGTAACTTTACTGGAAAACAAGTTTGGGCTGTTGGTTATGCTGATCAATTTATCGATATTGACTTAACCACACAAACTGACGTTGATCAAACTGTAACAATGAGTGCTGGTTCTGAAGTGAAATTTATAATCAAAGATCAATATGGTGCTGCTGTACCTGAAGGCATTGCTTTAACAGTTGATGGAAACACATTCAGAACTACTGGAACAACAGGTACTATTTATGTTGGTTTGGCTGATGGGACATATACATATGATGCTTTTGATGACTGGGGATTAGGATATGAATCTGCTAGCGAAGAATTCACGGTTGCAGGTGCTGATATGGAAGTTAATATTGAAATGTATAAGCCAATAAAATATACCGTTGTAACATGGGATGATCCTACTTTCTTAGGATTCCCAATTACGGGTGTTGATGTGACCATTGTTGGAACGGGAGATAACGATGGTTACTCAGAAACATTAACGACAATGCCGGGATTCTGGGGTTCACCAGGTGGTGCTGTCTTTACTTTACCAGCTACTGGGACATACCAAATTCAGATAGCTTATGATGGTTTTGACTCTTATACTGAAGATATCGATGTAACTGGAGATGCAACTAATAATGTAATTCTTACCCCAGTTGCCACGAGTATAGAAGATGCCAAAGTATTTGACGTAAAAGTATATCCAAATCCAGTAGTTGATTTATTAAGAGTCAATTCTGTCACTAGAGTGAGTGCTATTACTGTTTATAACATGTCTGGTAAGCAGGTGAAAGTACTGAAGGGTATTGATCTACAATCTATTGATATGTCAGGTCTTTCTAAAGGAATTTACCTTGTGCAGATCATAGGTGACAATGGAAATATTAAAACCGTAAAAGTTAAGAAATAGTTTATTGTTGATTGTGGTCAATAATTTGATAATAATTCTTCCGGGATTTGTCCTGGAAGAATTTTTATTAAATAATCGACGAGAACAATTGACTAGCAGTTAGTTCATTTGAAGGGTATAGAATTTAGGACAATGAATGAGGGAGTTAATTGCCTGCATATTTGCTGGGAAGGAAGGATTACGACGAAACAAATTCTGCGATCTTTTCAAGAATTTGTATCGCAAAAAAGGAGTGGCGTATCATATATCTTAATTGACGCTCGTAAATGTTTACTTACTTTTGATAGTAAAGAATTATATGTTTTCTTAAGGTATTTATTTAAAAAGCATAAAGACCATTTGTTGCACGTTGTATTTGTAACTGATTCTCCGAGTAATACGGCAAAGGCAATGATGTTTAATGAGAAGTGTAATATTTCAAATATCATCTTTCAACTTTTTTCCTCTAAGAAGGTAGCCTCTAATTATTTAAAACTGGTTTCGTCTTAGTTCTACTTCATCAAAGTAATACTCTGCTAAGCTTAGAATTCAGGATATATTTTTTCTTGTTTAGATTCTGCCTATGAAGATCTAGGTAATGTAATATAATCTGGATTGTGGATAAAAGTTAGGGTTCAATTTTGCTTAGGTTGGTAAATAAAAAATGCGATCTCAAATTAGAGATCGCATTTTTTATTATTAGTACTTATAATTCTGTTTTGTAAAAATTCCTTATCTGTTCTACTTATAAACCGCAACAACTGCACTTTGGCCCTTCTATATCGCCATGAATCTCAACAATCATCTTTTTAATCTCGTGCTCGCAACATTCTCCTTTGGGATGTGTCTCTTTACACTTATTGTCTTTACAGGCATTGGTACTCCAGCGAATATCGTCTAATGATTTAGCTCCTTTTTTTATTGCGTTTTCTATGGTTTCCCGATTGACATTACCGCAGTAGCAAATGATATCTTCTTGCATCTTATTATTATTTGATGCAAATATAATACAATACTACTCCTTCGTTTCATTTTTTGTTACTCAAATAACTTGAACCACATCTTTTATTATAACCATAAATGACCTGATTGTGGTCGTTAAGGATAAACTTAAAGATATGATGGATGCATTTACCATATTAACAGTTACAGACTAAACTAAAACACAAATGCTTGATTTGAATAAGGTACTGTGCCTTAATTGTTGTAGAATTGCTTTGATGATAAGTAATTCGTTTAGCCGATTGAATATTAAAAATTGAAGCTGCCGATTACAATAGCGTAAGCGGCTTTTTTGTGCCCAGAGTGAGGCAATTATGATGATCCTCAATACTAAATATTTTAGTGGCTTACTTGTGTTAAAAACAATTGATTTAATTTAATTGCTCTAGAATCAAGGCAAAAAACATCTCCTACATTATTTCAATAGATTAATTAATGGTATCAGCACTTATTTGAATTTACTATATTAATCCTATATAATTCGTCATTGACCATTTTTACACAACTGGTAAGATCTGGTGTTATATCATTCTGTATTTTATGTTGCTAAGGTTTTATTAACTATTTACTCAGTAGGTCAATGTGATATGAAAGTTGATGAATGTTTATTCATAAGATCTGATGAATAGTTGAGAGTGTGTAATTGTTTAAATAGACTGATTGATTATTACCTTTTAAAAGGCGAGAATAATATAAGATAGCTTTGTTTTAATTATTAAAAGCTATCAATATTATGCAGTTCAAGTTTATGTGCCTTACATTCCTGATATTCTTTTCAGGGTGTAATGAATTAACTAAATCTTCAAGTAATAAAATTATAATTGATACCACTAAAGGTCATTCTATTCAGGAAGGAGCAAGTGGCTTTAATGTGCGTATTGCAGATAAGGTCTGGAGTTATTCTCATCCTGATTTCAGAAAAGCTGTTCATGGTTTAAAGCCTGGATGGTTACGGTATTTTTCGGGTACAATGGGTGATGCTTTTAATAGTGCAACAGGCTTGTATGATAAGGACTATGTCATGATGTTTGATCATACTAAGCAATTCTATACCGGATATGAGTTTACACAGGTTAAAGGACCACATCGACTGATTGATTTATATGAACTCTTAGGTGAAGTTGGAGGTAAACTTATTGTTACCATCAATGGTTTCTCAGAAACCCCTCAAGTAGCCCGCGAATTAGCACGTTTTTGTAAAAACAATAATATCATTGTTGAAACTTGGCAATTTTGTAATGAACCTTATTTTTATGTGCCACATCGTGAGCGCTATTGGTGGAATGATGGTTATGACTATGCAGTTAAGATGAAACCATATGCGGATGCCATAAAAGAGGTTTTTCCGGATGCAAAGTTGGCACTCAATTGCACTTGGGATGGTATATGGGGTTTCATGAAAGAGATTCATAAATATCAGGAAGAGCATGGTGCATATTGGAATGTGTTTTCAAAGCACTCCTACGCTCCGCATGTTGGAGGTAAAGAATCTTTTGATAAGGCTCTTCGCAGAGCCAATACTAAAGTTATTGAAGCCACATCAGCTAAGGCCATGCAACAAATTGAGGATTATACATGGGATGGTGTTCCGTTAATGATTACTGAATTTGGTGTTTGGAACAGACCGTTGAATGGTATTATATCTGCCATTTATAATGCAGAATACACTTTACGACAATTAGCTCACCCAAATGCATTTTATATTGGTAGCCATGAAATTAGCAATAAATATAAGCCTGCCAAAAATCTGAATCAAGAGATTAAAAAAGCCTATAGGACGGGCAAGTCAATTAATACTAATGAATTGCTAACTGGTATTGTTAAGGATGATGAAGGTAAAGCAATTGAGTTGGTCCATGAAGCTACCAATAATAGTGTGTTTACCTGTAGTGCTGAAATTGAAAACAATTTTAAAGTTAAAGGCTTAAAAGGTCAAATGGTTGATGGTTTGTATGCTCGGGCATTCAAAGGAATAAATGGTTTTGATTACTTGGTGCTTACAAATCGTTCTGCTGAAGAGTCAAGTTTTCAAATTGTATTTGACGGAGAGAGCTTAAATAAAAAGGTGCAACACAAATATATGTTCTCTGCTGAGGCAGAAAACAAAAATATACCTGTACATGAAGAAACGAGTGCTTCTAATAATGTTTTGATTCGCCCCTATTCGGTTAACCTTATAAAATGGATTTCAAATGAGAAATATGCACCTAAGGCACCTCGGATTTATAAAACCAGAGTTACAAATGAAGGAGTAGAGTTAAGTTGGTGGAAAAGGGAAATTGCTAATGGATATAAAGTTTTATATGGAACTGAAAAGGATAGGCTTAATAATGAGTTGGATGTAAAAGGTCAGGAAACCGTAGTTATATCGGCTGATAAATTTACTGGAGGACAAAGCTATTATTTTGCTGTAAAGGCCTATAACGATCAAGGCGAAAGTTACTTCTCAGAACTTGTTACTAGAAAATGGTCTTCTCCTGGAAAAGCTCAGATATTTAAGACTGCCAGACGCGATACCACGATTACTATAATGTGGGAAAGTGTTGCAAATGCAGATGGTTACAAGGTGTTTGTTAATGATGGAAAGACTACCAGTACCTATGATGCAAAGAATGTTTTCGGGTATCGGATTGAAGGATTGAAATATGATGTTCCATATAATGTATCTGTTACAGCTTATAACGGACTTGGTTTAGGAGCAAAGTCTGAAGTGCAAAAGCTTGTTTGTAAAGCAAACCTGCCTTATCCACCTCGCAATATTTCAGCTAAAGAGAATGCTAAAGCTCAGGTTAATTTAGAGTGGGTGAATCAGGATACCATAAATTCAGAGATTAAATACCGTATTTATAGGGGTAAGAAACTTCATGAATTCGAAGTTCTAGCTGAAGGAATAACTACGAATACTTATTTGGATAAGACAGTTAATAAAGGAGACGAATATTACTACACCGTTAAGTCATATAATGAGGCCGGAGAATGTAATTTCTACCCAAATATTGCTACTGTAATACATCGAAATAAGCAACTTAGTATTGATGTAAAAAGTATTACTTCAAACGAAAATGATTATCAGGTTGTGGTAGCGTATAGTAATATCAAACTTGATGGAGACATCCGATTTGGAGTATCGCTTAGCGACATATCATATCTCACTGTTGAAGAGAAACTGTTTGAAACAAAAGAATCGGAGAAAGGAGAGTTTGTTATTCATATTCCAAAAGCGGAATTTAAGAAAGGGCGAACTTATGCGATAAAAGGATTTGTGAATACCAATGGCAAATCAATCTATAGTTTACCTCCACATAAAAACCTTAAAGCTAAGTAAGATGAGGTTTTGGAGAGTCAATATTGGAAACGTAAGTGCTGTTTCGTGAAAACTTAAGTATTTGTGTCTGTAACCTTCTAAAAAAAACATCATGAAACGACCATGTAAATTTGATTAACCAAATTTTCACACAGGAGGATGATCAAATTTACTTAAGAGTTACATCCCGATAGCCCCGATAGCTATCGAGGGTCGGGAGGCAAATGAAAGCAAATTATAATCATATGAAATTATTCTTATTATCGATAGTGGTAATGTTACCATTACTATCTGTTTCTCAGTCCACTTTTAAAGTCACTTATGATTTTAATGAAAATATGTCTGCTAATGTAAGTGGTGCAAGTGTTGTAACTTCTGATAATGCTGTGTTTGGAGGAAATAAATTGAGTGCGATTGGCATTGTTGATGATGGTGGTGTATCAGCTCATCAAAGTACAATAAGTAATAATAATGCGACGAACTATACCAATACCAGTATGCTGATTAATGTATATCCGAATGCAGGTGAGAAGGTTAAGGTTACAAAAATTAAGGTGACTCAGAGAAGTACGAAGGCAGGTGTTGCAGGTCAGTCGCAGACTTATCTTTTTAGAATGGGTTGTACACAAAATGGAGTTACACCAATAACTTCAAATTCTGATGAATCAAGCTCTAATACTCTTTTTAATGACACATATAATAGTTCTTCATTTGTTCCAGGCGAATCTGTAAATAGCGCTTCAGGAGAAGATTATTTATCTATTTGGCTAACGGCTCGAGGACAGTCTACTACTAATGATGTGTTCGATTGGTATGTAGATCAGGTGGAGATCGAAGGACAATATGAAACCGTGTTGCAATTACCGGAATTCAAGATTAATTATGATTTTAATAACAATAGTAAATCTCCTATAATAAGCGGTGAAAATAAGCTTATTGCTTCTGATATTACAGTGAGTGCAGCTTCATCAGGAATGAGTTCTGGAGGAGGAATATGGATTAAGACCAATTCAAATACTAATTCAATAGGGTATAAGTCAATGGGCTTATATAGCGATATAACGCCCAATTCGGGTTATGAAGTTGTATTAAAACAGTACCGTTACATACATGCAGGAAGTGGTGTTGCAGGAGAATCGCGGGCCAATAGAGTTGGGATCTATCGTGATGTCTTACGAAGTAATGCTGGAGTATTAGTTGCGAAAGATGACTTTACTGCCTATTGTGGTCGAGATGTTTATGGAGATGCCGTTGATGCTTCTGATTTGAAAATATCGGAAATTAGTGATGACTTTAGTTTCGATGCACAGCATTTCTTTACTTTTAGTTTTAATCGTGTTGGGCCAGATAACGCAGAATATTGGACTGTTGACGAGATGGCCATTTATGGGTATGTGATTCCAGTAGGTTGTAGTGCCTTGCTCCTAGAATTGGTTAAGGGGCAAGAACAGCTGTCTTTAGCTACTATTGGAAACGAAACAGGTGAATACTCGGAGGTTATTTACAACGATTACCAAAGTTTATTGCTTAATGCAACTACCATTTTAAATGATGTATCATCCACGCAAGTGTTAATTGATGAAACGGAATTACAGGTACGTGAAGCCAATGCGCAGTTTATATTGGATGCTAATTTGCAGGTGGCAACATTAACCGTTGATGAAGCGGATGGCCATGAATTGATTGAGGGCTTAAGTGGATATAATAGTCGTTTAGCTGATAGCGGTTGGAGTTTTAAAAATCCAGAATGGCGCCGGGCCATGAAAGATATTGGGGGCGGATGGTTAAGGTATATGTCAGGTACACGTAACAATGCTTTTAATATGAATATAGGTTTTTACGAGCATGAAGACCTGGATCAATTAATTGAAGATGGTGAGGTGGCAAGTGGTAATGTAACTTGCCATAAACGGGTTGAAGCTAAAGGGCCTCAAACCGTTTACGATTTGTATCAGGGCTTGGGTGAAATCAATGCAAGGTTGGTTGTGACTTGGTCTGGTTTTATAGGTGAACCTTGGGAGGCTGCTTTATTCGCTAAATTCTGTAAAGACAATCATATTGAAGTGGATCTGTGGCAATTTGTGAATGAGCCCTACTTCCATGTTCCAAGCCGCGATTCTTACTTTTGGAATGATGGAACTGATTTTGCACGAAAGATGCACCCTATTGCAGATTCCATAAAAGCCTATTTTCCAGAAGCAATTATGGCTCCAAATGCCAGTTGGGATGACCCTGGAAATGGTTTCTCAACAGGTATAGCTAATTATACACCGCGATTTTTTAATGCCTTTTCAAAGCATTCCTATGCCGCCTATAATACCGACATGAGTAATCCCTTGGATGAAGCGGTTAAGGAATTGGTGGGAGGTGTGTATTTCGGTGGAACCGAATCGTATCAGCGTATCTTAGATAACTACGGAAATGATATGCCTGTTTATGTTACTGAGTATCAAACATGGAACTCTGCATCACATGATATTATGATGACCGGCATATACATGGCTGAGTATATTTTACGAATGACCGAGTTTTCTAACACTAAATTATTAGGCAAACACAGTAATGTTTCTACGGCTAAACCGGTTAATAGTTATTCTTCTGAGCTTGATGCGGCATATAATAATGGGAATGTTTTAGAAGGTGTTGATGACTTGGTTTGTGGATATAACTTAAATATTGAAGGGAAAGCACACCGAATTATAAATAAGGGGATCAATTTGTGCGATTATCGTTTTACTTCATCTATAAGTGGAGATGTATTGGTAGAGGCTGATAATAAAAATACCACAGTTACCAGTGTGCCTGCCCTATGTGGAGGCGTATATCTTGGAACAAATGGTAAACGATACATTATCGTAACCAATAAATCAAATGTGCCCCACCAGTTAAATGTACAAGGCATGACTTTACCTTCAGAGGTAACGAACACTTATATTGCTTCCACTTATGCAACGACTGTTAATTCAGAAGTTCAAGAACTTGTTGAAGAACAAAGTAGCGACAAGCTTACTATTCGCCCCTATAGTGTGAACCGTATTGAATGGTTCGAAGCGGAAGTGGCACCATCAGCACCGCGAATTTATGATATTAAAGTTGAAGATGGGCAGGTTGAGCTTAGGTGGTGGACAAAAGATAATGCTGATGACTATGTGGTTCATTATGGTACAGACGCATCTAATTTAAATCAGTCAATTGAATTTAATGGACAAAGTACTAATGGGGGAACTGTAAGTGGATTAAGTACTGGTGTTACCTATTATTTTGCTGTGGCAGGAAAGAATAGTGCCGGTGAAGGATCGATGTCAAAAGTGGTGGATGCAAAACTGTCAATGCCCGAGACGCCAGTTCTTGTTTCAGTCAATGGTCGTACAGAGTCGCGTTTAGATGGTATTGTTACTCTTTTATGGCGAAGTGTATCGGATGCGCATGGCTACAAGGTGAAGTATGGGCTTACTTCAGGTGTTTATACTGAGGAGGTTGATGCTGCTAATGTATCAGGTTTTCGTTTAAGTCATCTTGATATAAATGAGACCTATTATTTAGCAATCGTGGCCTATAATGGTTATGGAGAAAGTCAGGTGTCGAATGAAATGGTGGTAACTACCAATGACCAGCGGCCGGTAGCTCCTCATCAGGTGCGATTAACAGAAAATACGAACAACGGTAATTTAAGTATACAATGGGAAAACTCTTTGGACTATGCCTATGGAGCTACCTATGATATTTATAGAAGTAATAAGGTTTATACAGAGTATGAATTAGTTGAAGAAGGAATCAGTGGGAGTTCTTTTACATTTAACCCTAAACAGAAACCTGGTATTTGGTTTTACACCTTAAAGGCTAAAAATCCAAATGGAGAAAGCTTTTATTCATCTAATAAATATACAATTACGACAGCTGTGGATACGTGGGTTGAAGATACAGGAATTCATGATGCAGATGCATTTAAATATCCCGTTAAGATTTATCCAATACCGGCAAGGGATCTTTTGAATGTAGAGATAAATGGATATGATAGGGATGTTAAATATCAATTAATTGATATCTCAGGAGCAACTGTTAAGCAAGGCAATTTTAATGGTTCAGCTCAGATTTCGGTCGCTAATCTTTCTGGAGGGATTTACATCTTAGTTTTAAAAACCTCCGAAGGTTTATATCAACGGAAGATTCATATTAAGATATAGTTTGATAAAGTGTAAATGTGTTTCGCCTTTGGTGAAACCAGTAGGCAAAACAAGTTTTATGAAAATTTAATCCGTTGTGAAGAAAAGAAAAAGATCGTTTAATAATTTATCTGTAAGAAAGAAGCTTCTTTTGGGCTTTATGGTATCATCTGTTTTCATTGTAGGAGTTGGCTTAATAAGTTTAACGGCAATTCATAAGTCGCAGGAAACGGCGCATGTTAGAGCAGAATTAGAAAATCAGGTAGCCTTGGTTCGCAATGTAAGAATGCATCTGATTGCTTACAGGCTTGATCACGTGGCATACAGAAGGGGAATTATTCGTAATGAGTTTAAGGGCCTACTTAAGAAGAATCAAGCATTAGTGGGTTTACTTAATGGTGAAGAAAAAAGAAAGATGGATTCCATTCAAACTGATCTTAAACGAAGGGCAAAGAATGTGAACTTATATATTGAGAACTCAATCCAGTACGATAGTTTGGTCGGAAGTATGTTTAATCAGGTCAACCAATTGAATGTACTCATAAATAAGAAGCATAAAGGTATTGTGGTTTCAGGAAATGTGAATGATAAATTGCAATGGTTAAAAACTCGTATGGCATTCGTTAAACTGCGCCCAGGAAATGGTAAGTTTAATGACCTTTTGTCGCCAGTTACTCTCTTATCAAGTGCTTTGTTAAAGGATAAGCATATGCCTGCTTATGAATTAAGTACAAAGTTACTTGAAAACTTGGCTGCATTTGAAGATATTTATAACAATGATAAGATTCTATATAGAAATTCTGATGGTAAATTCCCTGATATTGTTAGTTATACGAATAATTTAATAAAGGAACACAGTGCCAGAAATGATAAAGTCTTAAATTTTATATGGTACTCGATTATATTGCTAACTGTTTTAGGTTCTGTGTTTGTATATGCCATTTCAAGGTTTACGTCTAATTCGACTATAAAGGGCATTACCAGTTTAGATAATATATCAAATGAAGTTAGTAATGGTAAGATCGGAATTATTATTCCTATTACACTACTGGAGCGAAAGGATGAGATAGGTTCCCTTGCTAGATCATATCATAGGATGTTAGAACAAATTAATAAAGTGGTTAAAGAGATTACTGAGAGTGCAACCCAAATTCTAACAACAGGACAGGAATTAAGTGATAACTCACAATCCATATCCGTATCAGCTAATCAGCAGGCGTCATCTTTGGAAGAGATATCCAGTACGGTAGAGGAAATTGTTGCTAATATTCAGCAGAATACTAATAATGCTATATCATCAAAGGAAAAGGCTCAAATATCGGCTAAGGGCTTAATGCAGTTAAAGGAACAAAATGACAAAGTTTTTAAGTCATCATTGGATATTGATGATAAAACAAAAATCATTAGTGACATGGCCTTTCAAACGAATATCCTATCATTGAATGCTGCAGTTGAGGCTGCTGTGGCAGGTTCTCACGGTAAGAGCTTTGGGGTGGTTGCAGCTGAGGTGAAAAAGTTGGCTGATAGAAGTACGGAAGCGGCCAAAATAATTGTTAAGCTAACCAAAGAAGGCATTGAGTTAACAAAAAAGGGAAGTGAATTGGCAGAGCTGGTTTTACCTGAGATGGAAAGTACGAATCATCTGGTAAATGAAATTGCTGTGGCTAGTCAAGAGCAACAGGACGGGGTTGAGCAAATTAACACATCAATTGGAATTCTAAACCAAGTGTCACAAGAAAATTCGATAAGAGCAGATCGTTTATCTGAAAATGCTGTTAGCTTAAATCAAATGTCTGATAAACTAACATCTGCTATTGATTTCTTTTCTATTGAGTCATTTGAACATCAGGAGAATAAGAAGAACACCATGAAAAATATTGCCATTAAATTTAGGTTGATTAAACAAGCTAACTAATTAGAATATAAGATTAAACCCTATCGAAAATTTACATTGCTATGAAAAAAATATTGACACTTATTACTTTGAATTTTGTACTCTTGATTACCTATGCTCAGAGCACAATATATACTAATGATATGGAGTATGTAGTAGGTGATGTAAAACAGGCATTTATTCAAAATAAAATAACAACAGAAACTCAAGCTCAATACTTGCTAATTGGACTTAAAAATCTAGGTGTCAATGCTGTTCGTGTTCCAATCTTTGCAGAAGGTATGGATCCTAATAAACCTATGTTTGATTACTTCTATAACTTAGTTGTTTCAGAGGGGTTACCAGTTTTTGCCAATCCAGCACAACATTCAGGCGGACAGAGGATTGCAAATGGTATATTAGAAGGTGTTGGAGGAAGTGTACTGGATAATCCTCTGAAAACTAATGTTCTGATTAATCGAATAAAAGATTTTGCGGCCGAGTATGAGTGTAAGTGGATTAATCCATTTAACGAAGATGGCGCTCCTGGTGGAGCATGGAGTACGAGTCAAATGAACACTATTTTTTCAAGCCTGTACGGAAATGTAAATGGTGCAGAACTCATAGGACCATGTGTTTGGGGAATTCCTGCCAGCATAAGTGTTTTAGAGCAAACCACATTACCTGTTTATATTACAGTGGCAAGTACTCATAATTTGGGTTACAATCATGATAAGTGGCTTGATTTTATAAATGTGGCGAAAGCGAATGGCCTTCCTGTGTGGGATTCAGAAGTGAATCACAATATTTCAGAATCAGACAATAAGGGAACTCGTCTGGAAGTTGCGATAGCTTCTGGGGTAGATGGATTGGTAATGTATAATATATGGAATACAGTTAACCTTAGTAATGGAGCTATAAGTAATTGGGGTAAAATACACATGGGCATGTACTTGAAAAATATGCCTCTTTTAACTTCTAATTATCAGATAAATGGTGGTTCTTGGGCGGAAGGCTCTATTGTTTCTGCCGATGCATGGAATACTATAAATCTTGCACCTCTGCCTAATAATGGTTCATGGTCGTGGACCGGACCCAATGGATTTAGTGCAAGCACTCGTGAAATTTCTATTAGCAATTTAGCTTCAAGTGATGCAGGAAATTACGTAGCATCATATACCAGTCCTGATGGAGATGTCAATCACATTGTTATAACAGTTGGTTTAAATTGTATAGTATCTCCTTCAATTACGCCATATTATCGAATTAATGAGGTGTCATGGAAAAGTAATACCTCCATTAATTTGGATGAGGGTGATCAATTGGAAATTGGACCTCAATCTTCTTCTGCGGGCACCTGGATATGGAGTGGTCCCAATGATTTTACATCAACAGCTCGTGAAATTACCATTTCAGACATATCAAAGAGTGATGAAGGTGAATATACTGTAACAAGAATAGGAAGCGATGGTTGCACTGCCAGTAAGGCGTTTAATGTTACAGTCAATGATGTTCAAGTGCCATTTCCAGATCCTGATGCCAGGTATTATATCGATTGTCCGGAATGGGACTTGCGCTTGGGTGCAGATGGGCAAAATGCTTTTACAACAACTACTTCAGAAACAGATTTTAATGTGCAGTGGACCGTAAAGGAATCTACTACTACGGGATATTATTATCTTGACTGTATAGGAAGTGTATACCGTCCAAGAATTAGAACGGATAGAAGTAGCGTGCCTAATATGACAACAAGAGGTTCAACGGGTAATCAAGCCAAATGGCTCCTGACTGAAAGTGCCAATAATACTTATGTTTTGTCTACATCATTAGATTACACATCGATGCCTAACTTACAAGTTAACTCTGCAGGAGAGGTGCTTATGACTTCTGCTTCCACTGTTGATAATACCGTTAAATTCACATTTACTGATATTGAAAAGGGGCTTGTTGAAAATACTGTTACTGCCATTAGCCCAAATCATCCGGATGCCTTTATTGATATTAAATTTCCAGGTGTTTTAACGTCGACAATGAAAGAATTTAAACCACTAAATATTACTGGTGAAATAACAAATTACCAATTAGAAATCTACTCGGTTCAAGGTAAACACCTGTTTACCACGAATGACATGGAAACAGCATGGATCCCCTCAGGAGTTCAAAATGGACTATATGTATATGTAGTTAGTTATAAGGGTGAGAATGGAACTTCCCGCTCAGCTAATGGTAAGGTGTTGTGTATTATTCAGTAAAACTTAATATGTGTTTTTATGATACTTAAAAAAGTAAGCTTGCTGTCAATTGGTCTGTTATTGGTATTTTTTAATTGCGTTGCTTCTGATACAGGTCGAAAGAACCATACTCAGCCTAATATTATTTTTATTATGGCCGATGATCTGGGTTATGGTGATTTAGCATGTTATGGGCAAACGAAAATTAAAACACCAAATCTGGATAGAATGGCAGCTGAAGGGATTCGATTCACCGATCATTATTCAGGTTCAACAGTCTGTATGCCATCACGTGCCAGCCTGTTAACAGGTTATGACCAAGGGCATGCTTCGGTAAGAGGAAACCCGGTTTGGACTCAGAGTGGTAAGCCGGTGAACCTTCTACCCAATGAGCTAACGGTAGCCAATGAGTTAAAAAGTGCGGGATATCGAACAGCAGTAATTGGTAAATGGGGCTTGGCAGAAGGAAACACGATTGGTAATATGCCGTCTGAACATGGTTTTGATTACTTTTTGGGATATAAAAGACATGGCCATGCGCATCATTATTATTGGGATACTTTATATCAGAATAATGAAGTCTACTTACTTGAAGGTAATGATTTTAAGACCAAAAAGGGAAAGTATACGCATGATGTGTTTGTAAATGAAGCATTGAATTTTATTGCGAAAGAAAAGGAAAAACCTTTCTTCTTATACTTAGCATTAACTATTCCTCATTTAGAACTCACAGTTCCTCAAGAATCAAAAGAGCCATATTTAAGTTTAGGCTGGCCTGAACGTAAGATGAACACTAAAGGTCATTATAAAAATGATGCAGAAGGTAATACTACTTTTGCCGGTATGATTTCTCGCATGGATAGAGATATTGGAGTTTTGTTTGAAAAACTAAAAGAGTTTGGTATTGATGAAAATACAATAGTGTTTTTTACCAGTGATAATGGCCCTGAATACGAAAAGAAAGATCGTTTTTTTAATAGTAATGGAGATCTTAGAGGCGGGAAGCGTGATTTATACGAAGGTGGTATTCGCATACCATTTATTGCCCGATATCCTGGAAAGATTAAAGCCGGTTCTGTAAGTAACCATATTTCTGCATTTTGGGATTTTTTACCAACAGCCTGTGACTTGGCCGGTATAACTCCTAGTCATAAAGATATTAATGGTATTTCGTTTTATCCGGAATTAATAGGAAATAAGGATGAACAACAAGAACACGATTATTTATACTGGGAGTTTAACGAGCGCCAAGGGCCTATACAGGCCATTAGACAAGGGGATTGGAAATTGGTTTATAAGCTGGAAGGGAAGCCGGAATTATACAATCTGTCTAAGGACTTATCTGAGACAAATAACCTAGCATTACAAGAAACAGAAAAGTTAAATGTGATGTTGGAAATTTTGAAAAGAGTAAGAACGGAACATTCAGAATTTCCACTTGAAACAAGAGAATTAGCTATAAAGAAACGGAAGCAGAATTAGCTAATTTCCTAGTGCTATTTTTATGTAGTAAATTACAATTAACCAAACAAATATGAAGTCACTGCAGAGAAGTTTACTATTTATTTCAAGTTTGTTATTTCTTACGTTTTGCTCAAACCCAAAGGAACTGCCAGAAATTAATTATGACTTTGAAAATGCATCAGTTAAAACCAAAGGTAATAAACTAATTGTTTCTACCGGTAGGGTTGAACGCGTGTGGGAATTAACAGATGCTGGATTATTAACGGTCAATTTTCGGGATTTGAAGAGTGGTGGGATAACTAGTCATAAGCCAAAAAACATTGCTGCTGATTGGGCTTACTTTGGCTTAATTGATGAACATACAAAAGGAAAGTTAAAAAGTCTGACTGCTGTTGAATCAAACGATCAGAATTTTACATCGAATCATATTGAAATAATAGCTGAGTTTGATTATCCAGAAGTAGAAAGTGCAGTTAAATATGTAATATGGGCCTATCCAGATGCTCTTGGCATAAGAACCCAACTTAATATTAAAGGTGAGGCTGAAAAGTACATCAATAATCCTGATTTAATAAAAAGGGAAGACATTCAATTTGATCTTATAGGTGGTAAGAACAAAAATGATTATGGTGCTGGTGCCCATGCCGAGAGATATATTACTACAATAACTCAAAGTGAACAGACTGTTCAGTTTCATGCAAAAGGTCTGGATTCAAAAAAGCAGTATAAACTAGGTTTTACCTGGTGGGATTTCTCGGGTAAAGGAATTGTTCAGGATGTGTGTATAAGTAGTGTCGATGGAGAAACTAATGTAAAAGTTCTATCATCTGCGAAGCTGCCTGACTTTAAAAATAAGGGTGAAAAGTATGAAACCATTGTTGTTGATCTTCCCTCGGAAACATTAATGGATGGAACATGCCGTATCTTCTTTGATAAGTTAGAAGGAGATAAGGCACAGGTATCGGAGTTATTCATCTATGAAAAAGGGGGCCGTGAAATAGAAATGACAAATGGTACTTTAGAACGTGTCAATGAACTTAGATCAGATAAACCCAACGGGTATTCTTTAGTCGGTTATTTAGATTGTGGCGAACCTATACAAGGCGAAAAAATGATAGCCACAGGACGAGTTGACTATCTACCTGTCAATACTTCGGGAACCCAACGCACTTACATTGGGTATTATAACGATACACAGCATAGAAATAAGCCGGAGACACCCATATTAAAAGAAGCGTCTGTTGTTGAGTTTGTAGCGAATAAGGAAAAAATTAACTGGTCTAACATTATTTGTGTAAACAAAGAAGGCAATGGCTTGATGATGGTTAAAGAATCGCATAAGTGCGTCAACCAATATGGAGTCGAAACCGGAGAATTCATACTTGATCAAAATGGGCTGAGTAATACGGGAACATCTTTGTTTCCATCTGAAATTTCAGCTGATGAATACAAATGGTGCTGGGCTTCATGGAGCATTCTTTATTCAGGTGGTCAGGATGAATGTGAATTAGCATTGAAGCAATTCGATCGCTTGCGTTACCCTGTCGATCCGGATCGTGATATTTATGTACAAGCCAATACATGGGGCTCAGGTAATGGCAAAGAAGCTTCAAAAGAGTTAAATGTATTACGTGAACTGGAAAGTCAGGCAGATTTAGGAATTGATATCCAACAAATAGACGATGGTTGGCAAACTAAACAATGGAACTTGCGCGACGACTGGTTTCCTGAGGGATGGGAAAATGTAGTTGCTAAATCCAAAGAAACAGGAGTGAAAATAGGCTTGTGGGCTGCCGCAATGCCAGTAACCTACGAATCCCTAAAATGGAATTATGATGAGGCTGGATTTGTAACATACAAACTTGACTTTGCCAGCTTGGGCAACCATGCTAATATGGAAAAGTTAATAGGTAAGGTCAGGAAGTTTATTGATTATTCTGATCATAATGTACGTGTAAACTGGGATTTAACAGAAAATGCTCCCCGCTTTGGATTTTTCTGGGCACGAGAATACGGATGTATCTATCTAGAGAACCGAAAGCCAGATAAACCAGACAATGTTGTGTATATACCTCATTTGGTTTTGCGTGACATTTGGCATGTGTCAAAGTATACAAACATCAATAAATTTCAAACTACTATTCAAAACATTGATCGTACTAATAAAAGAGTAAGTGATGCCTATTTGCATAACCACCCTTATTCAGTTGCTATTGGTTTGGTTGGGACGCCATTGTTCTTTCAGGAGACTCAGCATTATTCTGAAGAGGCTAGAGCGCAAATAAAGCCATTATTGGCTACTTATAAAAAACATCGTGCAGAGATGTACGAAAGCTATGTCTTTCCTATTGGGGATGAGCCAAATAATAAAAACTGGACTGGGTTTCAATGGGTGAATCCTAAAGAAAACTCTGGTTATTTATTGGTTTTTAGAGAGTTAGATAATAAGGACTCAAGAATGGAAATTGGCTTAAGGTTCTTCAAAAATAAAACGATAGAACTTACAAATATTGAGACAGGTGAAGTTTGGCAAGAAACCATTAATCAGAATGGAGAATTGAACATAGAACTTGGGCAACCTGCAAGTTATAAGTATATGCGTTATAAATTGATTAATTAATATATATTCTATGAAACTATTTGTTGTCTTTTTCTCTGTGTTAATACTTACAATATCCGGTGTTTATGCTCAGGAAACTATTGTATGGCTGAAGAATAATCAAGGCATTATTGAAGACGATAATGGATCGGTAATCTTGTGGGAAAATCAAATAGATGTTTATGGTGATGCTACGCAAAGTAATTCAGCACTAGGTGGCGAACAATTACAAGAAACCTACCCGGGAAAAGTGAATGTAGGTTTTAGTGCAGATGGATCATTTCTTGAACTTGAAGAATCAGGTGCTTATTTTTCAGATAATTCGTTTAGTGTTTTTTATGTAGGAAAAGTTGGCGATGTAGGGTCAGTTGCCGGTCTTTTTGGCAACTTTAGAGTAGATAGCAGTAATAATTGGGATAGCTGCTCGGGGCTACGTTTTGTGCATAAATCCAATGGCGATTTAGCTTTTCAATATGGTAAACCTGCTTATAAGCACATTGTCTTAAATAAGCTGCCCGAAGATGAGTTTTTCTTTTTTGGCTTTAGTCTTGATGAAGAAGGTAATTATATCTATTTCGATAATAGTACTATTTTGTTAAAAACCGGACAAATAGATGGTGAAATATTTCACAATACTGACAATCTGGTTATTAATTTATTGCACCAAATGGGAGGTTCATATACCTATGATCATACAGAAGTGGCTGAGCTGGTAATTGTGGATGGAGCTTTTAGTACAGACCAATTTGCAGAGATGCAGACGCGCTTGTCAAACGATTATCCTGAACTCGTAAAATCTGATTTTGCAGTTGAAGCGGTTCTTCCTGATGATAGAACAAATTTATTAGCTAGCGATAACTTAAGTATAAGCTTTAGTCAAAATATCGACCCATCTTCAAAATATCCTAAAGTACTTATAAATAAGAGTGGAATAGAGGCGATAGGTAGTTGGAATTTGGTTGAAAATACAATGACATTTGAGAATAATGAGGATTGGCCTTTAGGCGCATTAGTAACAGTAAAACTAGATGATGGATTAACATCAACAGATGGTGTTGCTCTTGATATTGCATCTAGATCAGAATATAATTTTATTGTGAAAACTGGAGTTAGTTATGGCGTTGAAACTATTGAAATTGATCCCATGGCAACTGTTGATTTTCCGCAGGAAGGACATAAATTACCTCTTAAATTAGTTTTGCCTGTTCAAAGAGATACAAAAATACCTGTTCATATTTGGGTGCATGGTGGAGGATGGTCTGGAGGTACTGCCTCAACTTCAGCAGCAAGTCTTTCGCCCCATGGAAGCTATTTAGCTGATAATTTAGGCATAGCCACATTGGGTATTTCTTATCGATGTAAAGGTTCAAGCGGAAACTTTACTTTGGCCATGGAAGATATTGATGCGGCTTACCAATGGGCTGTCGCCAATACTGAAACATATAATTTTGACATGAGCAAGGTGTTTTTTAGTGGCGGATCAGCAGGATCTCCACTAGCGTCATTAGCTGCTCAGCGTTATTTTTCAGTAATTGGTTTTATAGGCTTTAATGGTGTTTATGATTTTGTAAACGATCAGGGTAGTTTCGGACAATGGAATGGATATGGTCAGGAAGATCCAAGTGCAGAAGCTAATTCTGCCATCTTTCAACTCAGAAACAACCCTCCAGCAACAATTCTAATGCATGGCGATGAAGATACTACTATTCCATATACGCAAAGCACATTGTTTGCTGATAAAATCAATTCCTCGGGAGGTGAGGCCATCACCGTTATTTATCCCGGACAGGTACATGCCTTCTTTAACTTAGGTAAAGAAGAATACGAAGATGTTTTATATGAGATGGTCAACTTTATGACTAAGGTGCTTAATAATGAAGATGTAAACACAAGTATAATAGCTGAAAATAATCAAACCTCGACGGCGCTTAAGGTATTTCCCAATCCTGTTAAAGAGGGTGCTGAAATTGAAGTCGTTTTCGACTCAGATCTTAAAAAATTAAATGTTGAGATTGTTAATATGGCTGGCTTAATAGTTTTAAAAACAACTTTAAATGTCGCAAAGCAATCTGGATTGATTTCTTTGAATTCTAATGCACTTATGGCAGGTACTTATATATTGAAATTATCAGGAGAGTCAATTTTAGAAACTCGGAAAATTGTAGTTCAGAAATAGATTATTTGACAACCCCATCCACAACCAGGAAATTATTATAGATATGAAAAAATGTATATACTTCTTCGCAGCTTTATTAATCCTTTTGTCTTCGTGTCAGAATAAAGACAAAAAGAGCCTCATCAAGACACAACAAAAAAAACCTAATGTACTTTTTATTCTTGTAGATGATTATGGCTACATGGATTGTAGTGTAATGGGTAGCAAATATTACGAAACACCTAATGTTGATCGTATCGCCAAAGAAGGGATGATTTTCACCGATGGATATGCTGCTTGCCAGGTTTGTAGCCCTTCACGTGCAAGTATTATTTCGGGCAAATTTCCGGCTCGCCATGGAATTACCGATTGGATTGGTGCCAAAACGGGAGAAGCATGGAGTAAAAGAGGACGAGCAACTCAATTGCTTCCGCCAGAGTATGCTCACACATTAGCCACCGAATACACAACCCTTCCCGAGGCGATGAAAGAGGCGGGTTATAAAACATTTTTTGCGGGTAAATGGCACATCGGAGGTAAAGGGTCGTGGCCCGAAGACCATGGATTTGACATTAACAAAGGAGGCTGGGATGCTGGCAGTCCAAAGGGTGGATACTTCTCTCCTTATCAGAACCCAAATTTAGAGAGTGGTCCAGATGGAGAGAATCTTTCCATGCGTTTGGCACAAGAAACTGTTGATTTCATTAGAAATAATAAGGATACCACTTTTTTCGCTTACTTATCATTTTATGCCGTTCATGGGCCTATCCAAACAACTCAAAATAAATGGGCTAAATATCGTAATAAGGCTGAAGCAATGGGAGTTGCTGAGACAGGTTTTGAAATGGGGCATTTCTTACCTATACGTCAAACTCAAGATAATCCGGTTTACGCCGGTTTAGTAGAGGCTATGGACGATGCAGTAGGTGTTGTTCTTACGGCATTAGAAGAAATGGGTTTGGATGAGAATACAATTATCTGTTTTACTGGCGATAATGGTGGGGTTGCTGCAGGAGATGCGTTTGCAACATCAAACTTACCTCTACGTGCCGGAAAAGGTTATCAATTTGAAGGTGGTATTAGAGAACCATTTTTTATTAAAGTTCCGGGATTAGGGAATGGTAAAACATCTAATACTCCTGTAACAGGAACAGACTTTTACCCTACAATACTTGAGTTAGTTGGAGAACAATTAAAGCCAGAGGAGCATACTGATGGACTAAGCTTATTGCCACTTTTAAAAGGTGAAAATTTAAGTGAACGGGCGTTAATTTGGCATTACCCACATTACGGAAATCAAGGTGGTGAGCCATCATCGATTATACGTGAAGGTGATTGGAAACTGATCCATTATTACGAAGATGGCCATGAAGAATTGTACAATCTTAATAATGATTTGGGTGAGACAAACGACCTTGCTTCAGAAAATAGTGACCGTGTTAAGCAAATGAGCACGATATTATTTAAAATGCTTAATGAAATGGGAGCTTGTTACCCAGAAAAAGATCCAACATGGACAGCTGAACGCGAAAAGAAACATCGCGATAATGTGATTAATAAACAGTTGCCTAAACTTGAAAAACAACGCATGAAATTTTTATCCAAGGATTTTGATCCAGGTAATCAGTGGTGGGGCAGTATGGTGGTTGAAGATTAATAATGACTTATAAACTAAATACAATGAAGAAATTACTTATTTTATTAGTGTTGTTTTCTTATGTAATGAGTTCATTTGCGCAGCAGAAAACGATATGGAATGAAACCGAAGAGGAAAAAACTGAACGTATGTTGTGGTGGACAGAAGCTCGCTTTGGGATGTTTATACATTGGGGATTGTACGCACAAGCAGCACGTCACGAATGGGTGAAAAAGCGCGAGCATATTTCCACTGAAGATTACCAAAAGTATTTCGATGTTTTTGATCCAGACCTATTTGATCCTAGTGAATGGGCAAAGAAAGCTAAAGCGGCTGGTATGAAGTATGCTGTAATTACTACTAAGCATCACGAAGGTTTTAATATGTTTGAGTCGGAATTTACCGACTACAACGTGATGAACACCCCTTATGGTAAAGATATCATTAAAGAATGGGTGGATGCATTTCGCGCGGAAGGACTTAAAATAGGGTTTTATTACTCACTTATTGATTGGTATCACCCACATTTTACTATTGATACAAGGCATTCGATAAAAGTGAATAAGCAAAAGGACTTCGACAAGCTAAATAAAAACAGGGACATGGGTATTTACAGGGAATATCTAAAAAATAATGTTCGTGAAATCCTGACTAATTATGGAGAAGTAGATATACTGTGGTTAGATTTTTCATATCCTGGTAAAAATGGTAAAGATAAGGATGATTGGGGTTCGGTAGAACTACTTAAAATGGTGCGTGAACTTCAACCCAATATCTTAGTAAACGACCGTTTGGATTTAAAGGATTACAAGGGGGGCTGGGACTTTACAACGCCTGAGCAATTTAAAGTTGATAAGTGGCCCGAAATAGATGGAAAGAAAATTCCATGGGAAACCTGTCAGACTTTCTCTGGTTCATGGGGCTATTATCGCGATGAGCATACCTGGAAAGATAATAAGCAGCTTTTGACCTTATTGATAGAGTCAGTAAGCAAGGGGGGTAATGTGCTACTAAATGTAGGACCAACAGCCAGAGGTACATTTGATCACCGTGCTGATGACGCTTTGGAAGATATGGGAGAATGGATGAAGTATAATTCGAGATCAATATATGGTTGTACTCAAGCTCCTGAAGAATTACTTGCGCCAGCCAATACATTGTTTACTTTCAATCCTAAAACAAATAGATTGTATGTACATTTATTAGACTACCCTTTGCAAAATTTCTTAATGCCTGGTTTTGCGGGTAAAATAAAATATGCCCAGTTTTTACATGATGCTTCTGAAATAAAAGTAGGAAAGAAACATGGTGCATGGGGCAACGATGGCACAAACGAAAATGATGTTAACCTTAAGCTGCCGGTAACAAAGCCAAATGTTGAAATTCCTGTGATTGAAATATTTCTTAAAGACAACAAATAGTTAGCATTTTATTAAAGCATAAATGTATTGAAATGAAACAATTGATATCAATGCTTTTTTTATTTGCATTACTTCCTGGTGCATTTGCACAAAGTTCCGTTTATACCAACGATATGGATTATGTATTGGGAGATGTAAAGCAAGCTTTTATTACAAATAAGATAACAACAGAAGCACAAGCTGACAACCTAATTATAGGGATGAAAAATCTGGGTGTAAATGGGATCCGTATTCCTATTTATGCAGCAGGGCTTAATCCTAACAAAACCATGTTCGACTATTTCTACAACAAAGCAGTTGTAGAAGGCTTTTTAATATTTGCTAATCCGGCGCAATCAAGTGGTGGCCACCGAATAGCCAATGGTATTCTTAATGGAGAATTGACATCTGTTCTTAATGATGCTATTGCAACCAACAGGCTTGTCAATAGAATTAAGGATTTTGCCACAGAGTACCCTTGTAAATGGATCAATCCATTTAATGAAGATGGAAGGCCTGATGCCGCCTGGAGCACAAGTCAGATGAATACAATTTATTCTTCTCTCTATAATAATGTGAATGGAGCAGAATTAATAGGTCCTTGTGTTTGGGGGATACCAGCAAGTATTGATGTTTTTAATAATACCGATATAAGCAATTATATTACGGTAGCTGCCACTCATAATTTAGGTTTCAATCATTCTTCATGGCCTACTTTTATTTCTGCTGCCACTGCTAAGAGTTTACCTGTTTGGGATTCTGAGGTTAATCATAATGATGCAAAGGATAATGGTACACGTTTAGAAAAGGCTTTAGAATATGGGGTAGATGGTTTGGTTTTATACAACATATGGAATACAATCAGCTTAACGGATGGGTCAGTTAGTGCAGCAGGTGATGAAATCATGACTTTATGTTTAAAAAATTATACTAAAGGTGTCAACCTTGCGCTTAACGGCACCGCTACGCAATCATCCACAAACTATAATTCGCCTGCTCCTTTGGCTATTGACGGAAATACCAATGGAAACTGGGGTAGTGGTTCGGTTACTGTTACAAATAGTGAGGCCAATGCCTGGTGGCAAGTGGACCTAGGGTCAGACAAGACAATAGGTGATATTAGGGTATACAATAGAACTGATGCCTGTTGCAAGGATCGAATGTCCAATTTTACGGTATCTGTTATTAATAGTAATGGTGCAGTAACGCATACCGAAACATTTACTAATTATCCTGATTTTGCAGTAACAACTAATGCTGGAAATGTTAAGGGGCAGATTATCAAAGTACAACTTAATATTACCAGTGCGTTAACATTGGCAGAAGTTGAAGTATATCAAGGTGACGTAAGTAACGACATCTCTTCACCTCTGGGATCATTATCTGAAATCCTTATTTATCCGAATCCAGCATCTAACTTTATTACAATACAAGGAGTCAATGGTGCTTTATTTGAGCTATATAATAGCCAGGGTGAATTAATGCTGCGCGGTCCTATTGAAAGTAATAAGCATAGAGTGAATATTAATGATTTTAATGTAGGATTATATTTTGTGAAAATTAATGATGGAGGAGTGATTACAAATCACAAAATAATTAAAAAATAAATAGGACTAGTATTTGATGGTGTGATGCGATTAATAATTTTTTATGCAAATCCAATTGGGCCATTAAAACAGAATATGAGATGTTTATCTGAACTTGAATAGTAATATCACATCTACTTGTTATTACATTTAAACTAATTCCTAGATTAGTATTGTATAAATTTAGCATGATGAAAAACTAAACATATGAGAAATCTAATTAATACAGTTGTATTGTTGACAGCATTACAGCTTAGTGCTTGTACTTCGTACAAGGATTATAAGAATGTAAATTGGGAAGAGAAAAGTCCTGCTGATTGGGAAAATCCAGCTGTGTACGAAATTAATAGGGAAGCTCCAAGAGCGTATTATATACCCTTTGCTTCAGAGCAGGAAGTTGATAGGGATAATGTTTGGGCATCTTCGCTTATTCAATCTTTGAATGGAGAATGGGCATTCCATTTAGCACAAAATCCCTCGGAACGTCCCTATTACTTCTTTAAAGATGATTTTGATACACGCGAATGGGGAAGCATCCAAGTTCCGGGTAATTGGGAATGTGAAGGGTATGATTATCCGATTTATACCAATTCAAAGTATCCTCATGAAAAAACGCCTCCAACTATTCAAAAGCACTATAATCCGGTAGGTTCCTACAAAAGAACATTTGAAATCCCTGAGAGCTGGACAAATAAAGATGTTTTCTTACATTTTGGAGCTGCAGGTTCAGCTGTTTATGTTTGGGTTAATGAGCAACAAGTTGGTTATTTCGAAGATTCAAAAACACCCTCAGAATTTAATATTAGCAAATATTTAAAAGAAGGCCTTAACACTTTGGCTGTTGAAGTTTATAAATGGAGTGATGCCAGTTATCTAGAGGATCAGGATTTTTGGCGATTAGCTGGAATCACTAGAGATGTGTTTTTGATGGCGCGTAATCCTCAGTATATAAGAGATTTTAAGGTGAAAACTGGCTTGGCTGATGATTATTCTACAGGTACTTTCTCTTTAACTACTGAAGTACCTGGAGAAGGTGTGGCTACTGTTGAAGTTAAATTATTAGAAGGAACAACCGTTGTTAAAGAATTCACCGCGGAAGTAGAAAATGGCTTAGCTGAATTTACTGCCGAGTTAGCTAATGTGAAAAAGTGGACTGCAGAAACACCACACCTTTATGAGCTTTTAATCACATTGAAAAATAAAGAAGGTGAAGTAAGTGAAGTGTTGCGTCAGGATGTTGGTTTCCGACGCATCGAAATCAAAGATGCTCAATTACTGGTTAATGGTCAGTATATTTACTTAAAAGGTGCTAATCTACACGAACATCATGAGGTCAACGGCCATGTTGTGGATGAAGCAACCATGTTGAAAGATATTCAGGTGATGAAGAGTCATAATCTGAATGCGGTCCGCACTTCTCATTATCCACAGCCGGAGCGTTGGTACGAACTCTGCAACCAATATGGTTTGTATTTGGTAGATGAAGCCAATATTGAGTCGCACGGTATGGGCTATGGTAAGGCCTCTCTTGCTAAAGATCCTAAGTGGGGTGAAGCCCATTTATATCGCACCAAAAACTTGTTTGAACGTGATAAGAACCAACCGTCTGTGATCATTTGGTCCTTAGGAAACGAAGCTGGTAATGGCATTAACTTTAATGCGACCTACGATTATTTAAAATCAGTTGATAGTACTCGTCCTGTGCAATATGAACAAGCGCATGGGGGTAGAAATACTGACATCATGTGCCCTATGTATATGCGCATGGAAAAAATGGTAAAGTATCAAAAAGAGAGAGGAGATAAGCCTTTAATACAATGTGAGTATGCACATGCAATGGGTAATAGTGTTGGTAACCTTCAAGATTACTGGGATTTAATTGAGTCGGAACCCATCTTTCAAGGTGGCTTTATCTGGGATTGGGTTGACCAAGGTTTGTTAACAGAAAATGATAAAGGAGAAAAATATTGGGCCTATGGAGGCGATTTTGGTCCGGATACAGTTCCAAGCGATGGTAATTTTTGTTTGAATGGTTTGGTTGATCCTGACCGTGGTGTAAAACCACACTTGTTGGAAGTTAAAAAAGTATACCAATATATTAAGTTCAGGCCGGTAGATCTTAAGAAAGGGAAAATTAAGATTGAGAACAAATACGGTTTTATCAATACTGATAAATTTGAATTTAGCTATGAAGTGAAAGGTGAAGGCAAAGTGTTAAACACTGGAAAGATAGCGGATGTTAACCTAAATCCGGATGAGTCAATAGTGGTAACATTGGACGTGAGTGTTAAACCAGAGCTTAATACCGAATACTTTTTGAATGTGTACGCAAAGCTAAAAGATTCAGAATACTTAGTAGAAGCAGGCACTGTGTTGGCGAAAGAGCAATTTAAACTCAGCGGATCGTATGGAAGTAGTAATAACTTACAAGGGGCTCCTGAATTTATGGAGGAAGATGGTCAGCTTGTATATTCAGGCGATGGTTTTAACCTTAAATTTGATACTAAGAAAGGAGTGTTATTGTCTTATCAATTTGCCGATAAAGAATTAATTCAAGAAGGTTTAATTCCTAACTTCTATCGTGCTCCTACAGATAATGATTTCGGAAATAAAATGGATAAGCGCTGCAGAATGTGGCGCAATGCAGGTGAGAATAGAGTATTAAGCTCATACAAAGCCAATAAAAATGGTGTAACTTTTAACTTTAATTTGCTTGATGGAGAAACTAAACTTGGAAGCTATCAATCATCATATTTAGTTAGGAGTGATGGATCAATAGAGCTTAGTAATTCTTTTAAAATGGCAGAAGGTGATTTACCGGAAATCCCGCGCATGGGTATGAATTTAATAATGCCAAAAGAGTTTGATCAGATGAGTTGGCTGGGACGTGGACCACACGAATCGTATTGGGATAGAAAAACGAGTGCATTTGTAGATGTTTATTCAGGATCAGTTGCCGAACAATATTGGCCATATATTCGTCCTCAGGAAAATGGTAATAAAACCGATGTTAGGTGGATGCGAATTACCAATAAACAAGGAGTAGGTTTTAAGTTTATAGCTAAAGAAGAATTATTGGAAGTTTCTGCACATCATAACCTTTTGAAAGATTTTGAATCTCCTGAACGTACGGATGGTCGACAGGTGGATGGTAAACCTGTTGTTAATCGCCATACTGTTGATGTAAAACCGCGTGAGTTGACTTCAGTAAATATAGATTACAAACAAATAGGTGTTGGAGGTGATACCAGCTGGGGTGCATGGACGCATGATGCATACCGATTAACAGAAAAATCCTACACCTACAGTTTTGTTATTGTGCCAGTAAAATAAATTATAGAACACCCCTTTGATAAACTTATCAAAGGGGTGTTCTTGTTTATTGCTTAGTCGTTATAGAAAACTAATTTGAAATAATTGGGAAGATAAATACTTATGTTACCATGCATAACTGAAAGGTTTATGCATTATCCTTTAGATTGAATTATTTTTAATACAATTTGAATAATAGTTAATAGATAAATTCACTAAGCCATACGCGGATGCGTATTTCGATTCTGGTGAATAATATATAATAGCAAGCGATTTAATGCCCATACTCGATCTTAATCGCCTTTGTTATATTCACGATTTGATCATAATAAGTAAAAAATGAGAAGTACCTGTTTATTAATTCTTGCAACATTCATTCTTCAAGCCTTTAGTATTTCTACTTCGGCAAAAGGAATAAAGGTAAAATCTGAAAATCCGAATATCATTTACATCCTGGCAGATGATCTTGGTTATGGAGATGTAAAATGTTTTAATCCTAAAGGAAAGATACCTACTCCCAATATGGATGAGATGGCCTCCAATGGTATCATGTTTACCGATGCGCATACGTCTTCAGCAGTTTGCACACCAACCCGGTATGGAATATTAACCGGTCGGTATAATTGGCGAAGTTCGTTAAAGAGTTCTGTTTTAGGTGGATATTCCAAGTCCTTAATTAGGCAGGAGCGTATTACCATAGCCGAAATGCTAAAAGAACAAGGATACACCACTGCCTTTATTGGCAAGTGGCACTTGGGGTGGGACTGGAAAATAAAAGAGGGAGCAAATAAACTTAATAACCTGGATAAAGTTCAGGATGTCGATTATGCAGCGCCAATAAGTAATGGACCATCTTCTCATGGATTTGATTACTCATTTGGTTTTTGCGGATCATTGGACATGCCACCTTATGTATGGGTCGAAAATGATAGACCAACTATGGAACCTACAAAAATAACAAGAAACATTGATGCAAAGGGATTTTGGCGCCGAGGTCCAACGGGAGAGGATTTTAATCATACTACAGTACTTCAGGATGTTACGGATAAAGCAAAAGGGTATATTGAAGAGCAGGCTAAGCTTAAGCAACCTTTCTTTTTGTACCTTCCTTTACCAGCGCCTCATACACCCATTTTGCCAACTACCGAATTCATGGGAAAAAGCAATACGAATATGTATGGCGATTTTGTAATGCAGGTTGATGATGTGGTCCGTCAAATAAGGGAAACATTAAAGCAACAAGGGATTTCTGAAAACACGCTGCTTGTATTTACCAGTGATAACGGCTGTTCGCCCAGAGCCGATTTTGAAGAATTGGCTAAGGTTAAGCATTATCCAAGTTATAATTTAAGAGGTGCAAAAGCAGATATTTTTGAAGGAGGACACCGAGTGCCATTTATTGTGGAATGGCCGGCAAAAGCATTAAAAAACTACAGTTCAAATAAAATCATTTGTACCACTGATTTCTTTGCTACTTGTGCTGATTTGACTGACTATAAAATTAAAGATACAGAAGCTGAAGATAGTTATAGTATGTTGCCATTATTATTAGGTAAAGATGATACTCCCATTCGTGAGTATACTGTACATCATTCTATCAACGGTTCGTTTGCCATACGACAAGGTGATTGGAAGTTAAACATATGTCCCGGTTCTGCAGGATGGAGTTACCCAAAACCACACGAAATAAAAAAAGAAAAACTGGATTTACCTGCTATGCAGTTGTATAACCTCAAAGAGGATATTGGGGAAACCAAAAACTTAATTGCTGAATACCCGGAAAAAGCATTACAATTGAAGACTGCTCTCAAAAAAATAATTCTTGATGGTAGAAGTACTCCTGGAAAAGTGCAAGAAAATGAAGGCATGGATGGTTGGAAGCAGATTCAACAGATAATTAATTAAATTTAAAAACGATCACTCTTACAATACACTTTACTGTGATTGAGGTATCTTATGGAAATCTAAAATATAGCTTTTGTTATAGATGTTCATATGGTTTAACTAGCAACAAGTGAATTTATTTGATATGACTACAGGTAAATTATATAGTATTTTGATTAGTATCATTATCATACTAACTTCAAGTAAATGTTCAGATCAACAAAAGACGGAAACCAAACCTTTGTATGACGGCACCTGGGAGGACTTGCAAGAAATGCCTGTGCCGGATTGGTTCAATGACGGTAAAATTGGCATTTTCATCCATTGGGGACCTTATAGTGTAATCGGACACCGAAAAGGGGGCAGAGGTTATGCTGAACATGTACCTAAAATGATCTACGAAGATCCAAATTATTATTACCCATACCTTGAAGAACGTTGGGGAGCAGCTCCTCCTGAATTCGGTTATAAAGATATTATTCCTGAATTTAAGGCTGAAAATTGGAACCCTGATGAATGGGCTGAATTATTCTCCGAAGTAGGCGCAAAATATGTAGTTTTTACAGCAGAACATCATGATGGATGGGCCAATTGGGCCTCTGATCTTACCCCTTGGAATGCTTTAGACATGGGGCCTAAGCGTGACTTAGTTGGCGACTTGGGTAAAGCTGTTCGTGCCAAAGGTTTAAAATACGCTCCATCTTATCATCGTGAAAGACATACAAGTTTTTTTACTACAAAAAAGTATGTGGTTAATGCTACTGCACGTCCGGATATTCTTGAAGAAATAAAACGCGCTCCGAAGGCTGAGTTATTATATGGTCCATTTGGATTCAGCAGTGAAGCAGTGGATGAGTATGTAGCGCGTTGGAAAGAAATTCAGGATAAGTATCAACCAGATATGTTGTGGATGGATGATTTTCCAATATACACGCGAGATGGTAACAATGTACGTAAAGGTATTGCAAAGCCAGTGATCAAATATTTTGATGATCAATTGCGAAAAATGATTACGGAATATATGAATGATGGAGCGGCACGCGGGCAAACTGTTTATTGCAATAACAAAGGAGGAAATAGGAATTGGCCAGATGGAGTTGGCTGTTTGGAAAAAGATAATTTGAAATTAAAATCAATTGGACCCAAATGGCAAAGTTGTACGACTTTTGGAACTTCTTTTGGTTATTTGGAAGGAGATACTTACAAAAGCATTGAAGGTGTTATTCATGAAATGGTTGAAGTGATCAGCCGAAATGGTAATTTCTTGATTAATATTGGACCCAAAGCAGATGGCACCATTGTTCCTGAGCAAGTTGAGCGGCTACAAGCAATGGGTGATTGGTTAAAGGTAAATGGAAAAGCCATTTATGGTTCTCGCTATTGGAAAGTAAATCAGCAACAAAACGAAAGTCTATCATTTACGACCAATGGAAACAAACTATATGCAATTAAGTGTACTCAACCACAAACTTCGTTCTTGGTTGAAGCTACTGCAGGATGGAGTAGTGATTACGTCAAATCCATTAGTCTTCTTGGTTCCAAGGCGAAGGTTGTATGGGAATTGACCCCTGAGGGATTGAAAATTACTCCGCCCAAAGACCTGGGAGAAAGTAAATATGCCTGGTCTTTTGAAATTGTTACAAAGGAAGAACAATACCATCCTAAAGCCATACAAGATGATGCTAGCAAAGCTCTAAAAGGAACAAAGAAGGTGGATTTAGATGGAAATGTTAATACTAAGAATAAATAATAGAATCGTCTTATGCGGATTGTAAAATCAATATTGTTTGTTAGTATATATCTTATCTCTTTAAGTGCATGTACTAGTCATGGATCAGAGTTTAATAAGCCGAATATTATATTTATTGTGGTTGACGATTTAGGTTATTCAGATGTTGCTTATATGCATCAACAAGCACTGATTCAAACTCCAAATATTGATAGCTTGGCCATGGGAGGAATGGTATTTACGGATGCTTACGCAGCAGCTCCTGTATGTTCTCCTACACGCGCAAGCTTGATGACTGGAAAATATCCGGCAACGTTAAAATTGACTTGTCATATACCGGGAATGGGTATGGAAAAGTATTTGAAGAAGCTCAGCAAAGGCAAAAAGTTAAAGGAAGCCTACTTTTTGGATCACTTACCCACTACTGAAATAACATTTGCTGAAGTATTAAAAAAGGAAGGATATGCTACGGGATATATTGGTAAATGGCACTTGGGAGGCGAAGGTTCTATTTATACAAAAGATGGAATTGTAAATGCTGATTATCATCCAGAAAAGCAGGGATTCGATCTCAATATCGGAGGTTGCTCTTATGGCCAGCCAAAAAGTTATTTCGATCCGTATAAAAACGGCACTATTCAAGATAGAAAAGAAGGAGAATATCTTACTGATAGACTTGGCGATGAGGCTGTGTCATTTATTGAGCAAAATAGGCAAAATCCTTTCTTTCTTAATCTTGCTACCTATACCGTTCACACCCCTTTAAGGGCTCCGGAAGAAACAATTACTAAATACAATGGCAACAAATACTTTGCTATGATTGAGAAGCTGGATGAGAATGTGGGAAAGGTAATGGCTAAGCTTAAAGAATTGGAGTTACTGGAAAATACAATTGTTGTCTTCTATTCCGATAATGGTGGATTATGGGGTAATGCACCTTTAAAAGGCAAAAAGGGAACATTACACGAAGGAGGGATTCGAGTACCAATGATTGTTAACTGTCCCGATAGAATAAAACCAGGTAGTAAATGTGAGGTTCCTGTTACATCTGTTGATTTCTTTCCAACCTTTTTAGAATTGGCTGGTGTGTCACCCGCAGATTATCCTGAAGTAGAAGGGGAGAGTTTATTGCCTTTATTAAAAGAGAAAAATGGCTTTCCTGAGAGGGCAATTTATTGGCATTTCCCTCATCATCGTAAAGAAGGACTTTCAATGGGCGCAGCAATTCGTGAAGGGGAGTGGAAATTAATTAAGGAATTTGAAACAGAAAACATATACCTCTATAATTTAAAAGACGATTTGGGTGAGGAAAACAACTTAGTTTCTCAATATCCGGATAAAAAGGTCGAACTTCTAAATAAGCTTGAAAATTGGCAACAAGAAGTGGACGCAGAAATGCCAGAATTAAACGAAAACTATAAACAACTAATAACAAAATAAAGGAAGCTATTATGATTCAGAAATTCCTGACTATTATATTTATTATTTCTAGTCTTTGGTCCTGCACTAAGCCCTTAGATCAATTTAATTTAAGTTCACCTCAAGGTAATGTTTCTTTAAAGATTGAGCTTATAGATAATAAACTGAACTATCAAGTAAGTCAAGAGGGGACAAGCATGATTGGTGTTTCTGAATTGGAAATATTATGCAATGCCAAAGTAACTATTGTTGATGCTTTAGAGATAGAACAAGATACAATCTGGAGGCCTGTTTGGGGACAACAGAGTATAGTACACGACAATTATAAAGAATTACAACTAGATATTGACATAGAAGGAGTAAAAGGAAAACTCCTCGCTAGAGTTTATAATGAAGGTGTAGCTTTTCGTTTTATCCTCAACGAAGGTGAAAAGCCAAGCGAAACCATCTTCAAGTGTGAATATGCTTTACCTGAACAGGGCAATTTTTATTTTACAAAAGGTGAAACGGCACCTATTGGACCAATTAGTTTTAAGGAAGTAGGAGAATTTCTGGAACAGGATAAAAATAAGAAGAAAATCAGTCTTCCTTTGCTTGTTGAGTTGAATGATCAGCCCTTTATTGCTCTTTTGGAATCAGATTTATTTGCTTCAAAAGGTATAGAGTCGATGCAGTTGATTAATTCTGATATGGATGGAAAGATGGTGTCACTTAACAAAGTTAAATTAAGCAAAGAAAAGTGGACCAGTCCATGGAGGGTTATATTATTTGGCGATAAGGCAGGTGACTTGGTAATGAATACTGTTCCTATTAATTTGGCAACGCCATGTAAGATAGAAGACACAGATTGGATAAAGCCGGGGAAGACTTTATGGGATTGGCGTGTTCATGGGTATACTGCTCCTGATGGATTTACCTATGGCATTGATAACGAAAGCTATTATCGTTTTATCGATTTTGCAGCAGAAACAGGAATTGAGTATTTCCTTATTGACGATGCCTGGTACAAACATGTTACAAAAGGTCATTTTGAATTATCGGATAAGCTAGATCTTGACAAGGTGATTGCTTATGCAGCTGATAAAGAAGTTGATTTAATTCTCTATTATGATAGAAGACATGGTGAATATGGTGATGAAGAACTCTTTCCATATTACCAGTCATTAGGAATGAAAGGCATCAAATATGGTTTTATGGGCAATAAGCCTGACTTTACGAGGGAAGCCATTCAAAAAAGTGCGACCAGTAAGCTACTTATTGATTTCCATGATGGGCCTGTTCCTTTTACAGGTATGCGTCGCACCTACCCCAACGCCATTACCCGTGAATATTGCCATGCGCAACAAGATTCTCGTCGGGCCTTTACTCCTGAAACATTTATTAATATGGCATTGATAAATGCGATAACAGGCCCTCTGGATATGAATAACGGTAATTTTGATTTGATCGGAATTAATGCCGGCCTAAGGCAAAAGGGACCACGTAAACCTAATTCCTATTTATCAACAGTAGCATCAGAGGCAGCTCGAACACTGATTATTTTCAGTGGTTTGGTTTGTATACCTGATGCACCTGAAGCTTATGCTGCCAAAGCTGATTTATTCGAGTTTATACAAAAGATGCCAGTTGGTAAATGGGATGAAAGCCGAATTCTTCATTCTAAATTAGGTGAATACATTTCTACTGCAAGGCGACATGATAAAGAATGGTTTATTGGAAGTGTATACAACCAAAAAGGTGGAACCTTAGGCATTGAGCTTGATTTTCTGGAGGAAGGTCAAGAATATGAGGTCACGTATTATGAGGATACAGAAGACACTCATTGTAAAAGTAATCCTGAAGCTTATCAGGTTAAAAATGGAAGTGTAAGAAAAGGAGACATAGTCAATGCTGTCATGGCTCCCGGAGGAGGCCATTGTATGTGGATAAGACCTAAAAATTAGGTCTGGACTTAATGGTGAATAAACAATCTAATTGATAAATCTATGTCTTATTTAAGAAAAGAAATCTACATCGTACTCTTATTGATCACTCTATACGCTTGCAATATTAATGAACCAAACAAAAATAACTACGAATTAAATCATATTCCTCAATCAATTGCATTAGAGCAAGTGTCAACCAAAGGAATCTTTGTATTAAATCAGCAAGAACTTGCTCCCGATTCCAACGGAATTATTGCCGAAATAAAATTGGAACTACCTCAATTTGCAAAAGGAATATATTATCGTCCTTTTTCAGCAAAATTAGCGGCAGGTAACCGTGTTGAACCCTTGTGGTTCAGTCAAATTTCAGAGCTTGGTGCTTATGAAAGAAAGAAGCCAAGGATGGATGACAATACAAGCCTGGGCGCTTTTATGATGCTCAAAAAAGATAATGGTCAATATTTGGCGCTATTACCACTCGTTTCAAATCGTGTTGGAAATACCTTTAGTATTCGCGACAATAATATTCACTTAACAGTTGCCACTTATGGAACAAGAACCGAAGATGTTGCAGTTCCTTTATTAAGCTATGCCCAATCTGAAAATCCTTACGAAGCGGCCAGGATGGTTTGGGAACAGGCCATACAAATAGATGAGATTAAAGGAAATATAAATTGGCGCGAAAACAAAATCTACCCAGAGCCATATAAATATTTGGGCTGGTGCTCGTGGGAGCATTACAAGAAAAATATTAATGAAGAAAATATGTTGGATGCGATTAAAGAAATGAAATCCAGCGAAATTCCCTTCAGGTGGGCACTTATCGATGATGGTTATTTAGATGCGAAGAAAAGCCAATTGCTATCGTTTGGGCTAGATAAAAAGAAATTTCCCAATGGCTGGGAACCTATCATCAGCCAAAAAGATGAAAAAATTAAGTGGATGGGTGTTTGGTGCAATTTTAATGGATACTGGTCGGGTATTTCTCCTGAACATACCATGTCGAATTTGAGCGATTACTTGACTTTGCGTAACAAAAATGCCAAGGGAGAAAAGTACATGCCAATAATTTCATCTGAGGCAGCCAATGCTTTTTATAATGAAATGACTGCCACTATGAAAGGTAATGGATTTGATATGATTAAGGTTGATTTTCAGTCGGATAACTTTCGATATAATACGGGATCTAAGAATGCTATTCTTGGGGTTCATTATAACAACACGGCTTTAGAAGAAAACTGTAAGGCTAAGGGGTTGCACCTTTTAAACTGTATTGCTCAACAAAATTTTAATGTTTTCAATCATCGTTACAGTGCTTTAATCCGCGGAAGCATCGATTATAAAACCACGAAAGACAGACTAGACCTTACTTTGGTGCAAAATTTCACCAACGCTTTTTGGTTGGGGCATACCCATTGGCTCGATCAAGACATGTTCTTTGCCAATCATGCGGCATCAGCTCGTTTAATGGCCGTGTCAAGGGCTATTTCTGGAGGTCCAATTTACTTGTCGGATGATCCACAAAATATCGACGATGCTGTTTTAAAACCTTTAACATACAAGGATGGGCGTATTTTAGGCACTCTGGCAC
Organism: uncultured Carboxylicivirga sp.; assembly: GCA_947503525.1. GTDB lineage: Bacteria > Bacteroidota > Bacteroidia > Bacteroidales > Marinilabiliaceae > Carboxylicivirga. Next base: position 136,119 of record CANNEA010000008.1, read on the forward strand.
CTGGTGTTCCTTTGCCCGAGAGTATGATGCAGGATCCATTCTTTGAAGGAAAAGCATTCAGGGTAATTGCTCCGCTTGAAAATAATAGTGCCGTAATAATGGCAGTAAATTTAAGTCAAAACAATAATGATGTAAGCACCTCCATTTCCATAAAAGATTATCCTTTTGCCGCAGCAATGATGCAACCTTATGAGGGACTTTGGAATATTCCTAAAGAGGGAATTTTAATTTATGATCATTATGCAGGTACGGCTAGTATACTTAATAACGAACATCACTTTAAATTGGAGTCGAGAAAAGAACGGCTTTTTCAGCTAAGTCCTATTCAACAGGGTTGGTCTGTAATAGGCAGAGCTGATAAATACCTGTCGGCAGCAACGTTTAAAATGCTTGAAATCGATGCCGATTCCATTAAGATCAAACTGTTAGAAGACGGCCCAATAATGTTGTGGACTGAAAACAAAGAACCATTTTCAGATAATTTTGAATTCTCCAAACTAGAGAATGGTTTATGGCGTGGAGAGTTAAGCAATTCAAATAAGAATAAAGAATATACAATCGTTCGTAAATAAAAAACAATCATGAATTCAATCTTAAATAAAGTAGGATTAATGCTTATTGTTATTCTGTTTTTTGGATGTGCCAAGACAGATAAGTGTGCTAATGAGCAAGCTCTTAAAATATGGTTCGAACAACCCACCACCAAATGGAACGAAGGATTGCCCATTGGAAATGGAAGCCTGGGCGCCATGATATATGGAACTCCTGCCAAAGAAGTAATCTGTCTAAATGAAGAAACGATTTGGACTGGCGAGAAAATATTCGATCGCGACAATGAAAAGGCAGGACCTGAAACCATCAAGAAAATTCAGCAAATGATATTCGATGGCGAATATGTTGAGGTAGAGAAATTTCTTACTAAGAACCTATTGGCCGAACGATTTCCAACCGGTACCATGACCAACCAAATGCTGTCCAACTTATTTGTTGAGCGTATCGGTTTTGATAGCGTTTCTAACTATCGTCGCGAACTGGATTTAAATAATGCTATACAAACCACTCAATTTGAAAACAAAGGAATAAGCTATACCAGAGAATGTTTCTCAAGTTTTCCAGGTAAGACTATGGTCATTAAGTATTCTGCCAGTGAAAAAGGAGCTGTTAATTTATCTGCCTCAATAAAGCGCACAAAAAATACCAAGATTAAATTGGGCGAAAACAGCATTCACTTTTCGGAACATGTTGGTAATGGTGTTGGCGTTAAATTTGAATCAACGATTCATTTCGAAACTACAGGAGGTACATCTAAAGTTCAAGATGGGAAAATTGTGGTTTCGGATGCTGATGAATTAGTTCTTCGTATCGTAGCAGCAAGTGATTATCGAGGCGACGATCCTGTTAAGCTTTGTAATGCGAACTTAAAAAATGCCTTAGCTTCCAATTACGATAAATTGTACAATGAGCATGTTGCCGACTACCGTTCGTTATTTAAACGATTGGACTTTACGATTTCTGATAATGATGGCAAAGATTTGCCGACAGACCAACGCTTACAAAAAGTAAAAACGGATAGTTTAGTAGATAATTACCTAACCCAGTTACAATATCAATTCGGAAGGTATTTGTTAATTAGTAGTTCCCGTCCTGGAACAATGCCAGCTAATCTGCAAGGTATATGGGTAAACGGTTTTAAACCGCCGTGGAATGCCGATTTTCATATCAATATCAATATTCAAATGAACTATTGGATGGCTGAAATGACCAATCTTGCCGAATGTCACGAGCCGTTTCTGAAGTACATAGGGGATCTTAGAGAAATGGGGCGTATTACTGCTCGTGAGGTTTATGCTTGTGAAGGGTTTGTTGCCCACCATACCAGCGATGCATGGCACGCAACGGCAGCTTTCGGTAGAGCAAGATATGGCATGTGGCCAATGGGTGCAGCATGGTGTTGTCAGCACCTTTATACGCATTATGAATATACCGAAGATAAAGAATACCTGGCTAATCATGCTTACCCTATAATGAAAGAGGCGGCACAGTTTTTTGTCGATTTCATGATTACCGATCCTAAAACAGGGATGCTAGTAACTTCGCCTTCAGTTTCACCAGAAAACAATTTCATGACGGCTGATAACGAGGTGGCAACTGTATCCTATGGTTGTACCATGGATAGGGCAATCATTCTTGAATTATATCGAAATTGTATTGCATCAGTTGAAATTTTGGGCATTGATAAGACATTCAGCGACACTTTAAAAAGTCAAATGGCTAAAATACAACCGCTGCAAATAGGAAGCGATGGGCGCTTATTGGAATGGATGGAAGAATTTAATGAACGTCATGCCGGACATAGACACATTTCCCATTTGTATGCCTTACATCCTTCAAATCAGATCTCGAAGGAGAGAACACCTGAATTGTTCGATGCAGCCAAAAAAACAATAGAATATCGGTTGGCGAATGGAGGAGGTCATACTGGATGGAGCCGTGCCTGGATTGTTAATTTTTGGGCACGCTTGTTAGAAGCCGAAAAAGCACATGAAAATATCATTGCCTTGCAACAAAAATCAACGTTGCCAAACTTATTGGATGTACATCCACCTTTCCAGATTGACGGAAATTTTGGTGTGGTTTCAGGTATTACAGAAATGTTAATGCAAAGTCACGATGGTAAAATTAACTTATTACCTGCCTTGCCAGCTGCATGGCCTAATGGAAGTATTAAAGGCATACGTGCACGAGGAAACATGGAGCTTGATATTGAATGGAAAGATGGACAACTGGTTAAAGCAACAATACATGCTATTAAAGACGGCGAATTTAGAATGCTTTATAATGGTCACATGAGCGATGTTCTTTCATTAAAAGAAGGAGAGTCGATGGTTTGGACAGGAAAATAATTAAATAATATGATAGGGCGGTTTATAATATTGGCAATTGTTTTTTTGTTGTGTTCGTGCAGCTTAAAAAACGAAAGAAATTCAAAGCCAAATTTCATCATCATCTTTACCGACGATCAGGGCTATCAGGATTTAGGCTGTTTCGGTTCGCCCGATATAAAATCGCCATACTTGGATCGTATGGCAAGGGAGGGTGTAAAAATGACCAGCTTTTATATGGCAGCCCCTCATTGTACACCATCACGAGCAGCTTTGATGACGGGTACCTATCCTGTTCGTAATAATATGGCAACAGGCGATGGATTTGCTGTCCTGTTGGATGGAGACAGAAAAGGGCTTCATCCCAATGAGCTTACCATTGCCGAGGTGCTAAAAACGGCAGGGTATAAAACCGGTATGTTTGGCAAATGGCACCTGGGCGATCAAGCTGATTTTCTTCCTACTCGTCAGGGTTTTGATGAGTTTTTCGGATTGCCATACAGTTACGATATTAGTCCGTATCATCTGAATAATAAGAAATTTGATTTCTCAGCATTACCTTTGTTAGATGGCGAAAGGGTGATAGAAGAAAATCCCGACTGCGATCAACTTACCAAGCGCATCACCCAGCGTTCTGTTCATTTTATTGAACAAAATAAGGACGAACCGTTCTTTTTGTATATTCCGCATCCTGCACCTCACCGCCCGCTTTATGTATCCGAACAATTCAGGAGTGAAGCAGCTGATACGCTTAAGGAAAAAATAGCTCAAGAAGACGGCTACATCGACTATAAATCTCGCGACCAATTATATAAATATGTTATAAACGAGATCGACTGGTCGGTTGGACAGATTTTGGCCGCTTTAAAACGTTGCGGAATAGATGATAATACTATTGTTCTGTTTACATCCGACAACGGTCCAACTAAGGGCAGTGCCTTACCGTTACGTGGGAAGAAGGGAAGCTCTTACGAAGGCGGTGTTCGTGTGCCTGCTATTATCCGTTGGCCAGCTGGCATTCCTGCAGGACGAGTAAGCGATGAAATACTGACTGCGATGGATATTCTACCCACCTTTGCAAAGATGGGGGGCGCCACTTTGCCTAAGGATAGAGTTATTGACGGTAAAGATATTTTGCCCGTTTGGTTAGGTCATGAGGCAAGCCCACATCAAGCGATGTTTTATCATCAGAAAACAGAGCTGAAAGCAGTACGCTCTGGCGATTGGAAACTTCATGTGCTTGGCGACAGTGCGGTGGCATTATATAATTTACTTGAAGATATTTCTGAACAGAAGAATGTGCTTGAAGGCAATGAGGAAATAGCCGAAAAACTATTGAAATATATAAAGGAATTTAAAGCAGACCTTAAAGCAAATAATCGTCGTGCAGGATGGGTTGAGAATCCCATAACCTTGATTGAGAAAAAGGGAACAAACAAGTAATAAAATATTATGAAACCTGAGTTTAAATCTATTTGTGTTTTTAGTGTATTTGTTTTGCTTATTGTAGGCTGTGCCAACAAACAGCAAAATATTCAACAGCCAAACGTCATCCTGATTATGACCGATGACCAGGGTTATGGAGATCTTAGTTGTCATGGAAATCCCATACTGAAAACACCCAATATTGATAAACTGTATGATGACGGGATAAGGTTAACAGATTTTCATGTGAGTCCTTTTTGTACACCAACCCGGGCGGCGTTAATGACAGGAAATCATCCGGGGTACACTGGAGCATTTCGCACCAGTTCGGGACGCAGCATGATGCACCCTGATGAGAAAACAATGGCGAATCTTTTTGCTGATGCAGGATATGCTACGGGTATGATCGGGAAATGGCATTTGGGAGATAATGCACCACATCGTCCTCAGGACAGAGGTTTTCACGAGGTGCTTTGGCACCGCTGTGGTGCTATTGGCCAAGCTTCCGACTATTGGGGCAACGATTATTTTGATGATACATACGAGCGTAACGGTGTTTTCGAAAAGTTTGAGGGCTACTGTACAGATGTCTGGTTTCGAGAAGCGATGAGTTTTGTTGATAGAAATAAGAAAAAACCATTCTTCTTGTATCTTCCTCTTAATGCACCTCATGGACCATATAGAGTGCCAGAGGAGTGGGCAGAACCCTATAAGGGAAATAATCAGGAGCACAATCCGAATTTTTACGGCATGATTGCTAATATAGATTATAATATGGGCGTGTTTCGTGCATACCTGGAGGAACAAGGCTTGGGTGAGAATACGATATTTATTTTCATGACCGATAATGGAACGTCGGCAGGAGCTAAGTTTAAAGGATTGGATTCGGAACCAATCAAAGGTTATAACGCTGGTATGCGTGGAAAAAAATCCTCGGTGTACGATGGTGGTCATCATGTACCATTTTTCATCTATTGGCCTCAGGGTGGATTAACAGGCGGAAAAGACATTGAAACATTAGCGGCTCATATTGATGTGTTGCCAACGCTGGCAGACTTATGCAATATTGATGTTCCTGAAATGTATGATGTGGATGGTGTTTCTTTAAAACCACTGTTAGATGGATCAACTAAAGAACTAGAGCGTAAACATCACGTGGTACAATACCATGGAGGAGCTTATGGCAAAGCAATGCCTCCAGGTCCATTGGCATACTCGGTAGTTCTAACAGAACAATGGCGTTTGGTTAATTCAGATGGGCAGTTTCTGTACAATATTAAGGAGGATCCGGCTCAGCGCAATGATGTAGCAGAATTGCACCCCGAAGTATTGAAGCAATTAAGGGAAAGATATACCATCTTTTGGGAAAGAGTATCCCCTCGATTGAGACCAGTGCGAATTGATCTCGGAAATCCGAATGAAAAAAGAACCGTCTTGTGTTCTCAAGATTGGCGAATGGAAAATGGAAATCCTCCTTGGAATTTCAATGCTATAAAAAAACTTCCGAAAGTAACTGGCCCTTGGTTGCTAGATGTGAAGCAAGCTGGCAGATATAAGATGACGCTGCGTCAGTGGCCGGCAGAAGCAGACAAGCCCGTTATTGCAGTGAGAGCTAAAGTCGAGATAGCAGGTCAGGTAAAAGAATGCAAGGTTGAGCCTGGAACCAAAGGCGTAGTCTTCGAACTTGATTTACCCAAGGGAACTACCGAGTTGGTCACTTATCTTTTTGACCAAGAGGGTAACGCAGGAGGAGCCTATTTTACCGAGGTAGAAGCTTTGTAAATTATATTTTTAGAGTTTAATAATTGAAACTTAATTAGCGTATGAATCTTAGATTTTTGAATATATACATTGTAATACTAGGATTGATGGCAGTTAATGTTGTCCAGGCTGCCGATTTCTATGTAAGCCCAACAGGTAAGGATAGCAATAAAGGAAATAAAAAGAAACCTTTTGCAACTATTGGCGCAGCGCAAAAGGCAGCCCGAAAATATACCGGGCAAGAAGCTGTAACTGTGTTTGTGGCAGATGGTATTTATTATCTAGATAAGACTTTGGTTTTTAAACCAGAAGATTCGGGATCTGAGCTTTATCCTGTAATCTATAAAGCCATCAACGAAGGAGGAGCCATCATTAGTGGTGGTGCTCGTTTAGATTTAGAATGGAAAGCTTATAAAGAAGGTATCTATCAAGCTTCAACACCAAATGGTTTAAGTATCGATCAGTTATTTGTTAACGGTCAAAATCAACGTATGGCACGCTATCCGAACTACGATGCCAGTAAAAGAACAGAAGCCTACCAAGGCTATGCTGCTGATGCCTTTTCAAAAGAAAGAGCAGCTGGTTGGCAGAATCCCGAAGGTGGCTACATTCATGCCATGCATACCAAACGTTGGGGAGGTTATCATTACATTATTACTGGCAAAGATGCCACTGGTGAGGTGACTTACGAAGGCGGTTGGCAAAACAATCGTAAAATGGGAATGCACCCTGATTTTCGTATGGTGGAAAATATTTTTGAAGAATTAGATGCACCGGGCGAATGGTACCACGATGCAGCAAGTAATATTTTATACTATATGCCCGAAACAGCTAATGAGCTTTCTGAAGCGAAGGTTGAAGTAGTGCGCTTGCGTCATTTGATTGAGTTTAAAGGTACGGAAGAAAGTCCTGTAAAACACATCACTTTCCAAGGCTTTGTGGTAAGGCATGCAGCCCGAACCTTTATGGATTGCAAAGAGCAACTATTGCGTTCCGATTGGGCCATCTACCGTGGAGGCTCGTTTATGCTTACGGGTACGGAGCATATTCAACTTTTGGACATGGAGTTCGATCAGGTTGGGGGTAATGCCATTTTTGTAAATAAATACAATCGCAATACATTGGTGAAAGGTTGCCATATTCACGATACAGGAGCTAGTGGTGTTTGTTTTGTGGGTGAACCTAATGCGGTGCGAGATCCTTTATTTGAATATCACGAAACGCAGGATTTGTCGAAGATAGACCGTACGCCTGGCCCTAAGACCAATAATTATCCTGGCAACGGAGTAGTTGAAGATTGCCTGATACATGGTATCGGACGCGTAGAACGTCAGCCTGCCGGAGTGCAAATTTCCATGGCACAAGGTATCACAATACGCGATGCGTCTATCTACGACTGTGCTCGTGCCGGAATTAATATAAGTGAAGGAACCTGGGGCGGACATTTAATAGAGCGTTGCGATGTTTTTGAAACTGTTCAGGAAACACACGATCATGGTTCGTTTAACTCCTGGGGGCGCGACCGTTTTTGGCATAAAGACCGCGGCTATTCTCAAGAGATGATTGATGAGGATGCAACCCTTCCTTTTCTTGATGCCATGGAAACAACCGTAATACGTAATAGTCGTTGGCGTTGTGATCACGGTTGGGATATCGATCTGGATGATGGCTCTACCAACTACGACATCTATAATAACCTGATGCTTTCAGGTGGATTGAAATTTCGCGAAGGATTCCGACGCCGTGCCTGGAATAATATCACTGTGAATAATACTTTTCATCCGCACGTGTGGTATGCTAATAGTAGCGATGAGGTGTTCTCCAATATCTTTATGTTTAAATATAAAGATATAAGGGTGTCAAAAGGGGGAAAAGCAGGTAAACGTGTGGACAGTAACCTAATATTCAACTCTGAATTAACGCAGAAGTTTGGTTGGGATGAAAACTCTATAGTGGCCGATCCTCTGTTTGTTGATCCTGAAAATGGCGATTATCGTGTGAAGGAGGGATCGCCGGCTTTCGAAATTGGTTTCAAGAATTTCCCGATGGATCAGTTTGGGGTGAAGAAAGCATCATTAAAAGCCATTGCACGCACACCAGTAATTCCTGTTTTGGGTGATTTAAGCAGGGTCAAACCGAAGAAAAAGAGCAAACAAATTAAACCAAAACCAGAGCAATGGATGGGAGCTACAATATGTGGTTTGTCGGGGGAAGAATTTTCTGCGTATGGGGTTTCAAAGGAGGATGGAGGTGTAGCCTTGATAAAAGTGCCGCAAAACTCTCCAGTAGCTGCCAGCGTACTAAAAGAAGGCGATTTAATAATGACCGTGAATGGTAGCAAAGTGTCCTCTACATCGCAATTTTTAAACCTCATTAAGCAAAGTGCTTCCGATGAACTTAAGCTAAAGATTGTGAGAGATCAGACGGAAAAAATGCTCATTATAAATAAAAGATTAGGAAAATAAAAGATTAAACATAATGAACAACCTTAAAAGACAATTAATACTTGGCTTTTTATTGTTATCGCTTACAGTATTTAGTCAAGATGAAATAAAAACACTTACAGCTAGCAACTTCAATTTGCAAGGAATTGGATTGGAAAAGAATGTGATGCGTCGTGACCCTAGTGATATTATTAAGGTGGGTGATGTCTTCTACGTTTGGTATTCAAAAGGCCCAAAATCCAGTGGTTATGATGCCACTGTTTGGTATGCTACCTCGTTGGATAATATTAATTGGACAGAGCAAGGTATGGCGCTTGCTAAAAGTACAGTGGCCGGTGCTTGGGATGAGGCTAGTGTTTTTACACCTAATATATTAATTGCCGAAGGTAAATACTGGCTTTTCTATTCAGGTATTTCTACCAATATGAAAGTGAAACCTGATACTAAAATAGGTATTGCGGTATCAGATTCGCCCGATGGGCCGTGGGAACGTTTGGCCACCAATCCGGCACTTATGCCTAGCAATAACCCCGATGATTTTGATAGTCACCTCATGGATGATGCCTGTTTGCTTATTAAGGATGGTAAGTATTGGTTCTACTACAAAGGTCGTCAGTTAGGAAAAACCGCGCGCGAAACTAAAATGGGGCTGGCCATTGCAGATCATCCTCAAGGTCCATATATCAAGCATAAAGAGAATCCGGTTATTCAAGGAAATCATGAAGTGGTGGTATGGCCCCAAGGATTAGGCGTGGCCGCTATGATTGGTACTACGGGTCCAGATAATATAATAAACACCATTCAGTATGCCGAAGATGGCGTTCATTTCTCCAAAATTTACGATCTAAAAAACCCACCACACGCAGCTGGTGTATACCGCCCTGAAGCTTTTACCGAAAGTGGCGAGGGAGATATCCCATTATGGGGTGTGCAAATAGGTAAGCCTAATAGGAAAAATGGAGACCTGCCCTTTATTCAAGGCTTTACGTTAGATGTAGAAGAATTAGTAGATAGTGTAGATTAATCTGCTGGAACGATTTAGAGCTGATGTAGTCTTTTACAAAAAAGTTTACTCGCGAGATTTATGAACTGGATAAAACCGAATATAGCGTAAAATAGAATTATGAAAATTCAATTGCTTATAAGTTTTTTACTGCTTGCAAATGCTGTATTTGCAAAAGATATTTATGTTTCTCCCAATGGGAGTGATGCTAATTCCGGCAGCAAAGCACAGCCATTTTTTTCATTTGAAAGAGTATTATCCGAAGTTGAAAAGTATTCTGGGAAAGAGAAGCTTACTGTTTGGTTTTTCGATGGAGATTACCATCTGGATGAAACCTTATTATTAGACCAGAAGTATTCTGGTACGGAATCTTATCCTGTGGTGTTTTCAGCATTACCTGGTGCAAAAGTAACCATGAAAGGTTCAAAAGTTCTGGATCAATTAAAATGGAAAAATTACAAAAAAGGCATTTATGTTACAGATGTGCCTCAAGGTATCACTTTTGATCAGTTGTTTGTAAATGGAAAAAATCAGATTCGTGCCCGTTTCCCCAACTACGATTACGACAATCCTATACGTGGTGGAAAGGGCTATCTGCAAGTGACTGGAGGTAGCAATCACCGTTATGATGAATGGTTCTCTTATATACCTGAAACATTTTCCCAAAAGAAATGGAAGAATCCTGAAACGGGTATTGTGCATGCTTTCCAAAGTCATAATTGGGGAAATATGCAGTACCGTATAAAAGGTGTTGATCGCTACGCAAACAAAGTGCTTCTTGACGAAGGAGGATGGCAGTTGCAACGTAAGCACGGTATAGGGGGTAAAGATGCAAGGTCATCATGGTATTTTATTGACAATATATTTGAAGAATTGGATGTAGCCGAAGAATGGTTTTTGGATACTGAAAATAAACGACTCTATTATTATCCCAGTGAGGATATTGATATTCATAAGATTACTGTTGAAGTGCCTGTGGTTAAAGATTTAATTCAATTAATGGGAAGCAAAGAGCATCCTGTTTCTCATATTCATTTAAAAGGAATGACTTTTACACATAGTCGTTTTACTTTTATGGAGCAATATGAGCCTGTAGCAAGAGGCGATTGGGCTATTCATCGTGGTGGAGCTGTCTTTATGCAAGGTGCTAGCGATTGTTCGATAGAGGATTGTAACTTTGAGTACTTAGGTGGAAATGGTGTGTTTATGAGCGCATTTAATCGTAATAACGCCGTTAGGAATTGCCGTTTTGTTCATACTGGTGAGAGTGCTGTATGTTTTGTGGGATCGCCGCAAGCCGTTCGTTTTTATCAGACTTGGGACGATAAAGAAATCCTTGGTAAAGATTGGAATGAAATGCGTGAGAATATGGATTTAGAACCTGGTCCTAAAACGCCTGATTATCCTAAAAACTGCGTGGTGGAAAATTGTGTTATGCATGATTTTGGCGATGTGGGAAAACAAGTTGCTGGTGTTTATATTTCTATGAGTCACAAAATAAGAGTGTCGCACAATACCATTTATAATTGTCCAAGAGCTGGTATTTGTATTAATGATGGTACCTGGGGTGGGCATATTATTGAACATTGTGATATTTGGGAAACGGTACGTGAAACCGGTGAACACGGTCCGTTCAATTCTTGGGGACGAGAAAGACAATGGTTGAGTGGCAGTGGTTCTGCTGCCCATTTTAAGAAAGAATTAACCTTGCTCGATGCAATAGACAAGGTAATTGTACGCAACAATAGAATTGCTAATTACCGAAAATCAATTAGTGCTGGTAATTGGACTATTGATTTGGATGATGGATCAAGCAATTTTGAAATATACAATAACTTAAATCTGGGTTCGACTATTAAGTTACGCGATGGTATGTTACGAAAAGTGTACAACAACATTACCGTTAGTGCAGTACCGCTAGGATGGCATGTTTGGCCAGAAGGATCTGAAGATGAAGTATATCAGAATGTATTTGTGATTTCTGGTGCTGTTCCTGGCAAGGGGGAAGCGACCAAGCAGTTTGCTCGCCCTATTCGTTTGCCATCCAATGTAAAATGGAGTAGTAACTACGACAATAACCTGTACTGGAATATTAATTATCCGGAATCTCCTGAAATTATTATAGGCAAAACACTCAATAAGTGGCAAGCAGAGGGCTATGATCTCAATGCAAAAATTGCAGATCCTATGTTTGTAGATCCACAAAATGGTGACTATACTTTAAGTGAGAACTCTCCAGCATTTGAATTAGGGTTCAAGAATTTTCCGATGGATGAGTTTGGTCACCAAATGACACGCATTGTGCCTTTTGGAGGTGATTTTACGGATGAAATTACGGTAGCTCTTCAGGCAGATGTGCGAATGAAACCCAATGGAACAGTACGATATACTACCGATGGTTCACAGCCTAATATAAACTCTCCAATTTATACCGGGAAAGTACTTTTAAATGCGACTACCCTTCTGAAGGCGCTGTCGTTCGATGTAGATGGCAATGCGATTGGTTTTGTGTGTGAAGCTCAATTTAACAAGATAGATGTGTTAACATACCCAAGTTGGTTAAAGACGCTATTGGATGGTGAGTATATGAGCGAAACACGAGAAGAAACCCTTGTGGCGCATCAAGAAAAAGTGATGGGAGCTTTGTTTGTAAATATTGGCGACGATCCTGATTTGATTGATGCTTCGGGAGGATATAATTCGGGTTGTTTTATCCGTGCTATAGATGCTGAGAAAGGCAAGTTGTGGATGGACGCAGGATTGTCCGAAACATGGATTATTCAGAAAATAAATGGCAATGTTGTGACCAATATTCAAGAACTCAAACAACAGTTGAAAGTCACTGCCGGACAAACTATTATAGTTACAGCTGTTCGTAATTATGGAAGTAAAACATTTAAAATTAAATTATAGTAACATATAAGTCTTATGAAACGAACAAGGTTATACCTTATTTTGCTGGCACTACTTAGTGTAGGATGTGCGAAAAAAGACACTACATCTTTGCCTAACATTGTGCTAATCTACGCTGACGATTTAGGCTACGGTGACTTGAGCTGTTATGGGGCTAACAAAGTACAGACTCCAAATATTGATCAATTAGCAGCTGAAGGTCTTTCGTTTACAGATGGACACGCTGCAGCGGCTGTTTGCTCGCCATCGCGCTATGGAATTTTAACAGGATTATACCCTTTACGACGTAACTATTGGGGAGCTGTAGGGGGACTCGATGATGGCTTAACAATAGACACATCTCGTATAACTATTGCTAGTATGTTAAATGATGCCGGGTATTCAACAGCTTGCGTGGGTAAGTGGCATTTAGGCTTAGGTATTGACAAACCTGATTACAATAAAGCTCTAAAACCAGGCCCTATTGAACTCGGGTTCGATTATGCCTATTATATTCCTATGGTAAATAGCGGACCTCCTTTTGTGTATGTAGAAAACCATTGGGTAGATGGCTACGATCCTGCCGATCCATTTGTTAGAGGCAAAAAATCAATAACACAAAAATGGCCTGAGAAAAGTGGCTATAATGCCATTGGTGGAGCGGAAGCTGCTCATAAGTTGTACGAAGACGAAAAAGTAGGCACTACGCTTAAAGATAAAGCTATTGCGTGGATGAAGAAAATGCACGCTACCGATAAGGATACACCCTTTTTCCTTTATCTGGCCACAACCAATATTCATCACCCTTTCACACCAGCGCCTCAATTTCAAGGAACGAGTGAGTGTGGTCGCTATGGTGATTTTATTCACGAGCTGGATTGGATTGTAGGAGAAGTGACGGGGGCACTTGAAGAGATGGGAGAGGCCGACAATACATTGGTGATATTTACCAGTGATAACGGTGGAATGCTTAATCATGGTGGACAAGATGCCTGGAAAGCTGGTCATAAACTTAATGGCGATTTATTAGGCTTTAAATTTGGTGCGTGGGAAGGCGGACATCGTGTGCCTTTTATTGTCAAATGGCCCGGTAATATTAAACCCAACACTACTTCTGATCATATGATTAGTCAAGTGGATCTTTTGGCCACATTTGCTGAGATTACGGGGCAAGAGCTAGTTAAGGAAGAATGCCCTGATGGTATCAATCAGCTTCCCGAGTTTAGAGGAGAAACTAATCAACCATTACGTGATATATTGATTGTATCTCCTAACTGCCCAAGTCACCTTACAGTGCGCAAAGGCAACTGGGGATACATAGCTGCACAGAATGAAGGTGGGTTTCAAAGTACCAATATCGGTTCACATACCTTTGGTGGTGCGGCTGTTACTAAACTTACTAAACAAGTCAATAGCGACATCGAAAATTATAAGATAAAAGATGATGCACCAGCCAAGCAATTGTACAACATTAAGGAAGATCCCTACCAAACCGTAAATATCTATGGACAACATCCCGAGGTAGAAAAAGAATTAGACGATATACTTCAAAGTTACAGAGGAGAAATAGGTGATTATCCAGAGTTAGGCTGGATTCATAAAAAAGTGCTTGAAGAGCGAAGGAAGAAAAAGATTATTAAAAAATAATTTTGATGTTAAAGGTATGTAAATTACGTAAAATGAGAGATGCTCTATATTTATTAGTAGTAAGCTGTTTGCTTTTTATGTCTTGCACCAAAAAACCAACGATGGTAGCTTGTGTGGGCGATAGTATTACTGCCGGTGCCAAACATGAATGGCAAAGTAAAACAGCTTATCCAAAAGTCTTAGGCTATCTTTTAGGTGAAAACTTTGGCGTTGTTAACTGTGGGCGAAGTGGCGCAACAGCCTTGAAAAGGAGTAATTTTAGCTATTGGAAGTGTAATGAATTTTCTAATGTTTTTGCAGTACATCCCGATATGATTACTATTAAATTAGGAACCAATGACTCCAAACCGGGAAACTGGAATCCTGAACAATTTAAAAATGATTATCAGGCTTTGATTGATACATTTTTAACGATTCAACCTCAACCCCAGATATACCTGTGTTACCCTGTGCCGGTATTTGAACATAGTAAGTTTAAAATTAATGGAACTGTAGTTGCTAATGAAGTAATCCCCATCATAAAAAGCCTGGCAGAGGAAAATAATTTACCGCTTATCGATCTGTATAAACCCTTTATTGGCCAAGATGAAATCGTACCGGATGGAGTGCACCCAGAGGAGGAAGGTGCGGCTTTAATTGCAGAAATAATAGCTAAACAAATAAAGAATAACAATGAACTTTAAAATACTCATTCCAATAGCAATGCTTCTGGTTTTATGTATTAATTGCAGCAAACCAAGTACAAAAATGTCTTTTGAGTACATAGGTATAGCTGCCGAACAAAAAGGGATGCATGTATGGGGATCATCCCCAATTATTGGCCCTGACGGTAGAGTGCACCTCTATGCTGCACAGTGGCCCATGTCGACTCAAAAGGATTTTAGTGGGTGGTTCAAGGATTGTGAAATTGGTCATTACGTAAGTGTTAGTCCGGAAGGGCCTTTTGAATATTTAGGTTTGGCTATTGCCGACAAAGACGGACAGTTTAATTCCCCTCATAATCCAACGATTAAATATATTGATGGGCTGTATGTACTTAGTTTTATTGTGAATGAAAATAATGATTTAAAAACCCAGCGCATTAT
This sequence comes from uncultured Carboxylicivirga sp., assembly GCA_947503525.1. GTDB lineage: Bacteria > Bacteroidota > Bacteroidia > Bacteroidales > Marinilabiliaceae > Carboxylicivirga. The sequence continues at coordinate 151,258 of CANNEA010000008.1, forward strand.
TATGATGGTGGCGGACGATTTGAGTGATAATTGGCGCCCGGCTACAGGAGCCGAAGCGGATGGAACAATACTTCGTAAATCCTCAGATTCTACGGTATGGAGTTATACCGCAAAATTGGGATGTTCTAATCCAACCTTGATAAAATTTGGTAATAAGTATCATCTGTACAATAAATCGGTAGTGCGAAAGGAGCCTAAGGGATATGTTTATACTTATGGAGTGGCCATAGCTGATAAATTAGAAGGGCCATATATTCATCAAAAAGAACGAATCACTTCTCCTTCATTCCCTTTGGAAGATGCCTATGCTTTTACAATGAATGATTCTGTATTTTTCTTTAGTCGAGACTTTGGAGCGCGAAAAGGAAATCAAGGGGGTGGCCTCTTGTGGAAATCAGCAGATGGAATTCATTTTCCTACTGAAAGAGTTAGCCGTGCCTATGAGGACTTAGCTCATTATTTAGGAAAGGAGACTTTGGAGAACGCGCACATCTATAGAGGTAAGAAACATGGTCATCTGGAACGAGTTCAGGTTTTGTCTATCGATGGCAAGCCCGAGTATGCTTATTTCGCTGTGGGCTTAAATGTAAAAGACGGTTATGGTAGTGGTTCACACGTATTCAAAATAATTCATGAATAGCGTGTACTAAGTGAAGCTAAATAAATAATTATTACACAACAACATTAATTACAGATGTATAGAACAAAGATAATTATCTCCTTACTTACTTATTTGGTTGTATTAAATGCCGTTTCGCAAAATACAAAACCGAATGTTATAGTTATTGTTGCTGATGATCATGGCTATGCAGATATGAGCCATTTAGGTATTCATGAGGAAATACAGACTCCTAATTTAGATCAACTGGCATCGGATGGTATATCTTTTTCCAATGCTTATGTCACCAGTCCTATATGTAGTCCATCGCGCTGTGGTTTAATAACAGGCCAGCATCAGGCACGTAATAATAACTACTTCTATGGAGGACCTGGTATAGCAGAGGGCACAATGACAATAGCACAAGCTTTTAAAGAGAATGGTTATGCTACAGCATACTTCGGTAAATTACACTATGGTAATGACAAGACGCAAGGCTCTTTTAATTATCCACAAAACCATGGTTTCGATGAATCTATAGTAGCCGGCCACGGAGGGCGTGTGCATTACTTGTATCACAACGATAAAGCAATTGCTTCTCATGGTAAGCCTGCCCATGCTTGGTCGAAGAATGGAGAGAAGCTAGAAGAGGATGGTTTTTCCACTGAACAACTATCACATTGGGCACAAGAGTTTATTGAAAGGAATCAGAAGCAACCTTTTTTTCTTCAGATTGCTTTCAATGCAGTGCATAATTTCAATTTTCAACTTCCAGAGAAATATTTAAAGGAGTGGGACCTTCCGTATTATCCGGATTATGAAGAACTGGGAGATTCCATTAAAGAAAGCGTGTGGTACAATCAATCGATTCTTCCCAATCTTCCCAATGGCAGAGCCTACTATATTGCTCAGCTATACTATCTCGACAAAGAGATTGGTGCTATCAGAGAACAACTGAAATCACTAGGTATTGATGAAAATACGATCATTGTTTACACCTCTGATAACGGTGGATCAAACTGTAATGGAGGCAATAATAAACCCTTAAGGAGCACAAAATACTCCTTGTACGAGGGAGGTATACGTGTACCCATGTTGATGTACTGGAAGAATCAGCTGAATGGTCAAACAGTTAATAATACCATGGTAAGCACTCTTGATCTAATGCCTACATTATTAGCAGCATCTGATGCCAGCGAGGAACTGTATCAAAGTTGTGATGGTATTAACTTGCTTCCACTTTTATTGGATAATAAGACGATAGAACGTGATGAAATGGTATGGGATGTTGGCTTTGCCTGGGCGGTTCGCAAAGGGAATTGGAAACTTAAAGTGGTGACTAAGCAAGAGAAAACGGATCGTATTTCTAAGAAACAACATACCAATTTGGGTAAAGGTATTGAGCTCTTTAACCTTGAGAGTGATCTTTCGGAGCAAAACAATCAAGCTAAGGCTTACCCTGAAATAGTTAAAGATCTCACAGCCATTTATAAGGATTGGAAAACTTTGGTAAGCGAGGAAAAAATTAAGAGATGAATTAGCTCTGCTTCTAGTCTATGACAACCATAGATTGAGAGTAGCATAATACAAAATATTTAGCAACAAACTATGAAACAACTATCAGTATACATATTAGCAATGCTTTTGTTTATCGCTGGAATTTTAGATGCACAGCAACAAAACTCTGATTGGCCAGTGCTCCTTACCTACGACCAGGAACATATTCAAAAAATTAAAATGCCTGTGGGAGGTATTGGTACAGGTACAATTTCTCTAACAGGGCGCGGTAGTCTGGAAGATTGGGAAATCATGAACCGTCCGGCTAAAGGCTTTAACCCGACTTTGGAAAACTGGGGGCCTGTTAAGGAAAAAGGACCCTTCTTTGCCATTTATGTTGAAGATGGCGAGGGTAAGAAGCAAACCAGACTTTTAGAAGGAATGCCTGATGAGTCCACTTATGAGGCAGCCAATGGTGCCATTGCTAACCAAATTGGTCTTCCACGTTTTGGTAATACTCAATTTAAAGCGGCTTATCCTTTTGGACAAGCATTACTTAGTGACGAGTCACTTCCTGTTGAGGTGGTTGTTGGGGCATACAACCCACTTATTCCTGGTGATGTGGACAAGAGTAGTATTCCAATGATGGTGCTTAATTATAAAGTAAAGAATACTAGTTCAGAAGAAATTACCATTTCCGTTTCGGGAACTATTCAGAATTTTATAGGTTTTGACGGTACGCGTGGTAAGGCCATTAAGAATGAAAATACGATCCGTGAGGAAGGAGGCCTCAAAGGACTACACTATACCTCAAATGGCGTTGACCCAGCCAGTGAACAATGGGGTAGCTTTAGTTTGGTGTCTTTGAACGAAGGGCAAACAACATATCGTACTGCTTGGCAAAAGAAAACAGGCCGATGGGATAAGAAACGTCTTGACTTTTGGGATGACTTTAGCGCCGATGGTATTTTAGAACCTCGTGAGAACGATGAGGCTAATGCGCCTATGGGTTCTATGGCAGTGAAAACGACTCTAAAGGCAGGAGAGGAAAAGAATTTCCGCTTTCTGATAGCGTGGCATTTTCCTAACCGCCAAACGTGGGATAAGCCGGGTTTCCAGAAAATGATAAAAGCTAGAATGGGTAACTATTACGCCACTCAATACGAAGATTCTTGGGATGTAATAATTAAAACCCTTCCACGCCTTGATGAACTGGAAGCAAAGACAATGGAATTTGTGAATGCTTTAATTAATAGTGATGTAGAGGAAGAAATCAAAGAGGCGGCCTTATTTAACTTAGCCCACCTGCGCACACAGCTGGCTTTCCGTATCGAAACTGGTCAGATGTTAGGTTGGGAAGGTATCTTTGACGATAGAGGTAGTTGTTTTGGATCGTGTACTCACGTTTGGAATTATGAGCAAACAACGCCTTACTTGTTTGGCGAACTAGCTAAAACAATGCGCGAGGTAGAGTATAAATACGCTACTGATGACGTTGGTATGATGAGCTTTAGAGCTTATTTGCCTTTAGACTCGGCTCAAAAGTGGAATAAAGCTGCTGCCGATGGGCAGATGGGTTGTGTGATGAAGTTCTACCGCGACTGGCAGTTGTCTGGTGATGATGATTTCTTATTGCAACATTGGCCAAAAGTGAAAAAGTCACTTGAGTTTTGCTGGATTCCAGGTGGATGGGATGCCGATAAAAATGGGGTGATGGAAGGATCGCAACACAATACGATGGATGTGGAGTATTTTGGCCCTAACCCTCAGATGGGATTCTGGTACCTAGGTGCGCTAAAGTCTGCTGCTGAGATGGCCGATTATCTAGGCGATAAGAAGTTTGCAAAGACCTGTCGTGCGCTTTTTACTGAAGGCTCTGAGTGGATGGATGCTAACTTATTCAATGGTGAGTATTATGTACAGAAAATTAAACCACCTATGTCTGTCGAAAATGTAGCACCCTCTCTGATTGGTGTTACAACGGGTGCAAAGGCAACCGATTTTACTTCACCTGATTATCAGTTGGGCGAAGGTGTCTTGGTCGATCAACTCATCGGTCAGGTATTTGCACATATTGTAGGGCTTGGATATTTGGCTGATAAGGCAAAAATAAAGAAGACCACGGCTTCTATTATGGAATATAACTATGTGGACAAGATGTATTCACACGCTAATTTCCACCGCTCTTATGCCATAGGCGACGAGTCGGCCTTGTTGATGGCTGCCTACCCCGGCAAGCGTCCCGAAAAACCCTTTCCATATTTTACTGAAGTAATGACTGGCTTCGAATACACTGCAGCTATTGGTATGTTACAAGAAGGACAAACTGAAAATGGACTAAAATGTATTCGTAATATCCGTGAGCGTTATGATGGCAAAAAACGCAGCCCTTTTAATGAAGCCGAATGTGGTCACCACTATTCACGCAGTATGATAGCCTGGGCGGGTGTTTTAGTTGCATCTAACTTTCAATATTCAGCGGTAGAAAAATCAATGTCCTTTACGTCACAGCCTGGATCCTATTTTTGGAGTAATGGCTACGCTTGGGGGACTTGTGATGTGAGAGAGAAGGAAGCTATACTTACGGTACTATCTGGTTCAGTGGAGCTTGATCGTTTTTCGTTGGAAGGTGTTGGAACAAAAAAAATGAAGGGTAAATCGATTGAAGCTTCCCAATCTTTTAAAATAGTATTGTAATATGAGACTTGTTAACATTCTTGTCTGTTTATCATTTTTGTGTTCTTGTACCTCTCCAAAAAAAGTAGAAGCTGAGAGGCCAAATCTCATTATCATCTTTACTGATGATCAGGGCTATGACGATCTAAGCTGTTTTGGAGGAGAACATGTTTATACTCCTAATATAGATAAAATGGCGGAAGAAGGTGCGCGACTAACGAGCTTTTACGTTGCAGCTCCCTTATGCACTCCATCGCGAGCAGCACTAATGACTGGATGTTATCCACGGCGCATCGGTATGGAGCCCCCTTCTAGTTTGGTTGTTGACCTTCCTAATGTGCCTAAAGGTAAGCGCTTTCCTGTATGTTTGGCTGCCGATGGAAATGGATTGAATCCCGATGAAGTAACGATTGCGGAAGTGGCACAGTCAGTAGGATATCGCACTGGTATGTTTGGTAAATGGCATTTGGGAGATCAGCCTGAGTTTTTACCTACACGACAAGGTTTTGAAGAATATTTCGGATTGCCTTATAGTCACGATATTTCACCAAGACATCCTCGTAATAAGTTTTTTCAGTTTCCACCTCTACCTATGTTAGAAAAAGAGGAGGTTGTTGAGTTAGATCCAGATGATGACTATCTGACGCAGAGAATAACAAAGCGTGCACTTGGTTTTATCAAGGATCATAAAGATGAAAACTTCTTCCTCTATATCGCTCATCCTATTCCTCATGGTCCTTTAGCAGCTTCACCAGAGATAAAAGAAGAATATAAAAGGGTCATAGCTAGTGGTGTGAATGCATCTTCAAATCTTTATTCTACAGCTATTTACGAAATAGACTGGTCGGTGGGGCAGATAATGAATGCTTTAAAAGAATACGGCATTGAAGATAATACGATTGTTCTGTTTACCAGTGACAATGGGGCTACACGAAAAGGGGTGACTAAGCCTTTAAGAGGATACAAAGGACAAACACTTGAGGGGGGCATGCGTATGCCTGCAGTGATACATTGGCCACATAAGATAGCTGCAGGAGGAGAATTAGATCAAGTGCTGACCACCATGGACGTACTACCTACATTTGCAAAGCTGATTGGAGCAAAATTGCCAGAAGACCGAATCTTAGATGGAAAGGATATTATGCCTGTGTTGGTGGATGGAGCAGAAAGTCCATACAAATACTTTTTCTATTCGCATTGGGGTACTTTGGAAGCAGTCAGGTGGAAAGATTGGAAACTCCGCATTGTTAAAAGCGAAGAGGCACTCTACAACCTAAAAAACGATATTGCTGAGCAGGCTAACCTTAAAGATCAATATCCGGAGATTGTTGCGCAACTAAAAGACGTCATGCAGAAGTTTAATGCGGAAGTAACTCAGAATGCCCGACCAGCTGGGCATGTTGAAAAACCGGTAGCTCTGACTATTAAATAAACTATAAACCTAAAAATACATTTAAGTGAAAGCAATTACCTTAACATCAATATTCATATTATTTATTGGCCTAATACAAGCACAACATTCCGAATGGCCAGTGCTTAAGGTGTATGATCAGGAACATCTCGAGCGTATCGCTATGCCAATAGGAGGAATAGGAACAGGCACAGTATCATTAAGTGGCTATGGTGCATTAATAGATTGGGAAGTAATGAGCCGTCCAGCCAAAGGATTTAACCCACAATATGCCGGTGTAGAGGTGATCAATCGTGCACCTTTTTTCTCAATCTACTACAAGGAGGAAAGCAAAGAGGCTAAAGCCTTGCTTATGGAAGGTCCAGTACCAAGCTTTTACGATGAAGGTTTTTATGGATCAAAGGCACCTAATCACGGATTGCCTCGCTTTGACGAAGCTACTTTTCAAACTGCTTATCCGTTCGGACAAGTTTTATTACGTGATAAGGACGTCCCATTGGAAATAACTGTTGGAGCTTTTAATCCTTTAATACCAGGAAATTCTGATGATAGCAGCCTTCCTGTTGCTGTGTTGACTTATAACGTAAAAAACACTAGCAACAAAGCAATTACTATTTCTTTAGCAGGAAATATCCCTAATTTTATTGGTTTTGATGGCAAAGAAGGTAAAACATATAAAAATACAAATACCTATCGAGAGGATAATGGCTTAAAAGGTATTCATTTTACAGCCTCTGACGAAGTTGATAAACTAAGTGCACAGTGGGGAAGCTTTAGTTTAACCACCAACAGCGATGGCGAAGTATCGTATCGAACATCATGGCAGCCAGGAGAATGGGGGAATAGTACCTTGGAATTCTGGGATGATTACACAGATGATGGTCTTTTGGAAGAGAGAACATCAAAGCAAAAAAGTAACATGGGTTCTTTAGCTGTTAAAAGCCATTTAGCTCCAGGAGAAGAAAAAGATATTCGTTTTTTTATAACCTGGAATTTTCCCAATCGCCCTGCTTACAACAAGAAGGAGGATGTGGGAAATTATTATGCAGGACTTAATAATGACTCGTGGGAGGCAGCTCAGCAAATTATTCCTAAAATTCCGCAACTCGAAAATGAAACCCGGACTTTTGTTAAGGCTTTTATTGAAAGCGATTTTCCGGAAATTGTAAAAGAGGCAGCCTTGTTTAATCTGGCTCACTTCCGCACACAATTGGCTTTTAAAACCAGATTTGGCTATTATCATGGTTGGGAAGGCATTAAGGATAATGACGGAAGTGGCACGGGAACCTGCACCCATGTGTGGAATTACGAACAAACCATCCCCTTTTTATTTGGCGATGTTGCTCAAAATATGCGTGAGGTAGAGTTTGCTTATGCGATAGATGAGCGTGGTATGATGAATTATCGCATTCATTTACCACTAAAAACTAAAGGAACAGAATTTGGCCTGGCTGCTGCCGATGGCCAGATGGGTTGTATTATGAAATATTATCGCGAGTGGCAACTTTCTGGCGATGATGAGTTCTTGAAAAGGAACTGGGCAAATGTAAAAAGAGCCATGGAATTTTGTTGGATTCCAAATGGATGGGATGCGGATAAAGATGGCGTGATGGAAGGTAGTCAGCATAACACTATGGATGTGGAGTATTATGGGCCTAACCCGCAAATGGGATTTTGGTACCTAGGAGCACTGCGTGCTACCGAAGAAATGGCCAGTTATTTGGGCGATAAGGACTTTGCTATTACCTGCAGGGACTTATATGAAAATGGTTCGGCCTGGATGGATGAGAATTTGTTCAACGGCGAGTATTACGTGCAAGAGATTGTACCACCTATGCACCTCGATAGTATTGCCGATGGATTGATTCGTGTAAAACGTCGATTAGTAGCTGACAATCCTCAATACCAGTTAGGCGAAGGCTGTTTAGTTGATCAGTTGGTAGGACAGGTGATGGCTCACATTCTGGATTTGGGTTACCTGGCAGATAAGCAAAATATGGTAAAAACCAACGAATCCATCCTAAAGTACAACTACCGCGAAAACTTGATGAAGCACCCCAACTTTATGCGTTCCTATGCTTATGGCAATGAGTCGGCCTTATTAATGGCTGATTATCCGGGAGAACGACCAAAACAGCCTTTTCCGTATTTCACCGAGGTCATGACAGGTTTTGAGCATACAGCTGCTGTTAGTATGTTGTACGAAGGTCAGGTAAACGAAGGTTTGAGAACCATTCAGGATATACGGAATCGCTACGATGGTAAAAAGCGTAATCCTTTTAATGAAGCAGAATATGGACACCACTACGCACGAAGTATGATGGCCTGGGGAGCTGTGTTAGCTACATCAGGATTTCATTATTCAGGGGTGGAAAAATCTATGCGCTTTACTTCTAAACCCGGTATTTATTTTTGGAGTAACGGTTATAGCTGGGGAACGTGTGAAGTAAAAGAGGGAGAAGCAATTTTAAAAGTATTGCATGGACAATTAGAACTAAAAACCTTTGCTTTAGAAGGGCAAGGAATGAAGAAATTCAAAAGAAAAATAATCAATTCGTCTGAAGCGTTAAAAATAACATTGTAAGTAGATGAAACAGTTAGCCATTTTCCTATTAATGTGTACATTATTTGTAGGGTGTTCAGAAGATTCAGAAGACACCCCTAACGTTGTCTTCATCTACGCCGATGATTTAGGTCGGGGGCTACTATCGAGCGAAGGGCAAGAAATAATAAAAACGCCTAATATCGATAGGTTATCTGAGAATGGTGTGCGATTCGAAAATGTGTATGGATGTATGTTTTGTGCCCCGGCAAGGGCTAGTTTGCTAAGCGGATATCACGATTTGCAAAGGGATAAATGGAATTTAACACGAGGTGGATATTATAAAAAACTTAGCACCGACACTACGGTAACAGCCTATATGATTCAAGAAGCCTTGGATAAGCAGTATGGTGAAATTCCTGAAGACGAGGTGTTTTTGGCAGAGGTGTTTAAGAAAGCAGGATATGTAACCGCTCAGGTAGGAAAGCTCGATTGGGGTTTTTCTACCACGCACAATTTACTAAAACGAGGTGGTTGGGATTATTACTATGGCTATTACGATCACGTGCGTTGTCATGGCTTTTATCCTCCTTTCTTATTTGAGAATGGTAAACAGGTAATGATTCCAGGAAATGTTGAAGCCAATTGTGCTAAAACGAAGGAGTGGGATGATGAAGGAGGATACGAGCACCGTTGGAAAAAAGAGGGACGGGCCCTATACTCTCAGAATATTTTTAAGGATAAGATTATTGATTTTATCAGGGAACATAAAAATGAAAAGTTCTTTATTTACCATCCCACACAATTACCCCATGGCCCAACAGCCATACCTGAAATACACCAGGATTTTGTCAATAATCCCGATTTAACGGAGATTGAGAAAGCATATGCTTCTATGGTGAAAATGTTGGATGATCATGTGGGATGTATTGTGAAGGAATTGGAAGATCTTAAGCTTATCGATAATACCATCATCATTTTTAGTTCTGATAATGGACATGAAATATACTATCCAAGCAAAGGTAAACTTAGAAAACCAACGAATAAAAATATCCTAACAGGTGAATCATTTGATAATATTCATACAAAATACTATAGCGAAACTGCGGTTGATGTTTTTGATGGTAATGATGGTATGGCTGGATTAAAACGTAGTAATTGGGAAGGTGGAGTTCGTGTGCCCTTGTATTATTATTGGAAAGGACACATGGAAGGAGGCAAAACAATTGACCAGGTGGTTGCCAATTATGATATGATGGCCACATTTGCCGACCTTCTGAATATTGAGCTGCCAGAGGGTAAACACAGTAAATCGTATTTGCCTGAACTATTTGGAAAAGAAAATAGCAACAAAAGAGAATATACAGTTTATGGATCGAATATGGGAGCCGCATTGGTAAGCAATGATGGTTGGAAGTTGAGACATTATGCACCTAAAGATGTTTTTCAACTCTATTATCTGCCTAATGATTATAAAGAAGAAAACAATCTAATAAATGAAAAACCTGAAAAGTTTCAGGAACTAAAGAATAAACTACTGAAGGAGTGTGAGAACGATTTAAGTGTGGGTTATTTTATTGGAAAGGAGAGGGTTTTGCCAGCATTACAATTTAAATAAAACCTAAGTAACACTAACAATTAACAAAAAGAGTAGATGAAAAACTCTAAAGTACTATGTATACTACTTGCTCTGCTTATTGTAACTGCAAGTTTTAAGCAGGAGAAAACTAAAATAATAATCATCGGAGATTCTATATCTATTGGTTATACGCCTTTTGTAAAGGAAAATCTAAACGATGTGGCAGATGTATTTCATAATCCTGGCAATGCCAAGCATACAGGTAATGGGTTGGAACATATAGAAGCTTGGTTGGCGGCGGATGATTGGGATATTATTCACTTTAACTGGGGTTTGTGGGATTTATGCTATCGCCATCCCGACTCAAAAACACAAGGTAAAAGAGATAAAACTAATGGAACCATTACTTTTAACCTTGACGATTACGAGATGCAATTAGATTCACTGGTGAAAATCATGCGTAAAAAGTCAAACGCTGAATTAATATTTGTAACAACCACCTATGTACCCAAGGCCGAGGCAGGAAGATTTTCGAAGGATGCCAAAAAATACAATAAGATTGCCAAACGGGTAATGAAGGAAAACGGCGTGAAAGTGAATGATATCTATAAAGCATCCATTGATATTCATGCCAAGTATGGTAAAGGTGATGATGATGTCCATTATCATCCCGAGGGAAGTAAAGCCTTGGGGCTTTTCATTTCTGATTTTCTGAAACAAGAGATTAGATAAAATATTTTTGGTCGAATGGTTATCAGTACGGAACAGTAGAAATAACAACAAATGGGGACGATAAAGCTGTCGAACTAACACTACTTAAGGGAGAACTAGTGTTAAATGCTTTTTCATTGAATGGGTGTGGAGTAGTTAATTTCAAAAAAGGAAAAGTTCTTAAAGAGGGAAGGAAAACAGAATTTATCTTGTTAAAAAATAATAAACCTAAAGTTTTATGAGAATAATAGTAATAATAAGTTGTGTAATTCTTTTTAATGCATGCAATATGAATTCAAATAAAGAAGGATTAAATACCGGAACTTTTGCCTCCGATCAGGAGTTTTTGGATAAACATACCAATGCCATAACCTTAGTTCAAGGCGATGCAGCTGTAGTTGTTGTACCTGACTATCAGGGGCGTGTTATGACTAGTACCTATGATTATAAATCAGGCCCAAGTTTTGGCTGGATCAATCGTCCGGTTATTGAAAAAGGATTGCTTACTGAAGAAGAGAGAAAGGGCAAGTTGGAAGAACATATCTATATTTTTGGTGGTGAGGAGCGTTTTTGGCTCGGACCCGAGGGCGGACAATATGCTTTGTATTTTAAACCGGGCGATGAATTTACTTTCGAAAACTGGTTTACTCCATCGGTAATTGATACCGAAGCGTTTAGGGTGGTTAAAAGTACCGAATCGTCGGCTATTTTTAGTCATATAGCCAAGCTAACGAATTATTCGGGTTCAGTTTTGGAAATGGGCATTGAACGAACAGTTCAGCTTTTAAATAAAAGTGACATTGAAGCAGTTGTTGGCAGTAGCTTGAGCGAAGACATCCGAATGGTGGCTTATGAAACAGATAATCGCATAAAAAATATTGGCGAAAATGCATGGACGCCTGAGGGTGGTTTGCCTTCTATTTGGCTATTGGGTATGTATAACCCATCGCCTAAAACTACAATTGTTATTCCGTTTAAGGAAGGCAGCGATGATGAGTTAGGCAAAAAAGTGAATGATACCTATTTTGGTAAAGTCCCAGCCGAGTATTTAAGTGTTGAAGATGATGTTCTTTTTTTAAAAGGTGATGGTACTTACCGCAGTAAGATTGGGGTAAATGACAAACGATCATTAGGTGTGGCTGGTAGTTACGATGCTGCCGGAAATGTGTTGACTATTGTGACTTACAATGTGCAAGATGCCCCCAATGGCTTTGTGAATTCCATGTGGGAATTACAAGAAGAGCCTTTTAGTGGCGATGTAATCAATGCATACAACGATGGTTCACCAGAACCTGGTGTGGCCCCAATGGGACCGTTTTATGAGATTGAGTCTTCATCCCCAGCAGCTGCTTTAGCACCTGGAGAAATGATGCAACATGTTCAAAAAACCATTCATCTGCACGGCACAGAAGATGATTTGAATCCCATAGCGTTGAAGGTATTTGGCGTTTCACTTGAGAAGATAAAAGCTGGAGTATGAAATTGAATTGGATAGCTTTAATAGTGCTTATGTTATTGGTTTCTGCATGTACTACTAACAATACAAAACAGCCCAACTTTATTATCATTTTTACCGATGATCAGGGGTATCAGGATTTAGGTTGTTTTGGCTCGCCAAATATTAAAACCCCCAACATCGATAAAATGGCCGATGAGGGGATGAAGTTTACCAGCTTTTATGCTCAAACGGTGTGTGGTCCTTCCAGAGCTGCTTTAATGACTGGTTGTTATCCCATGCGTAACGCACGTAACGATAATGGTAATAGTCCGCATCCTAAATTAGCCTTGAGCGAAATTACCATTGCCGAAGTGTTAAAGCCAGCAGGATATAGTACTTGTATGATTGGGAAATGGGATTTGGCAGGGCACAATCCTGAGAAGTTTAATCCAGACCTTTTACCAATTCATCAGGGTTTTGACTACTCATTTTTAACACCTGCGAGCAATGATAACCGGGTTCATCTTGTTCGAAATAAAGAGCTTGTTGAGCGAAATGCCGATATGTCGAAACTTACCAGACTCTATACAGATGAGGCCATTGGTTTTATAGAGAAAAACAAAGAACAACCTTTCTTTCTGTATTTGGCGCATACTATGCCACACACCAAATTAGCCGTTTCCGATGAATTTAAGGGAAAGTCGGAAGGTGGTTTATATGGCGATGTGATTGAAGAAATTGATTATAATGTGGGTCGTATTATGGCCAAGCTTAAAGAAATGGACTTGGATGAAAACACCTATGTGATATTTACCAGTGATAATGGTCCATGGTGGATTAAAAAGGTCCATGGTGGACATGCTGATCCCTTACGAGGTGCCAAAACCTCAGCCTGGGAAGGAGGTTTACGTGTCCCATTTATTATAAGGGCTCCTGGGAAAATACCAGAAGGAGTTAGCTCCGATCAGGTGATGGCCACCATCGATTTGCTTCCTACCATTGCTCAAATTGCTGGTGCGGAAATTCCTTCAGACAGAGTAATTGATGGTTTGGATTTTTCTGACATGATGCATAGAGAATCTGTTACCTTTGATCGTCCATATTTTTATTATCAACATCAGGAGTTACGTGCAGTGCGACTAGGTAAATGGAAATTGCACTTACCTCATAATCCAAATTCCAAATCCATAGTTTACAGAAAATGGCCAATCCATATAGCACCTGAAGACAGGATAATGTTTGATGACTATGTATTGTATGATTTGGATAGTGATATAGCAGAATCGACAAATGTAGCCAATGAGCATCCCGCAGTTGTTAAAGAATTGAGCCAACTCTTAGATTGGGCAAAGAAGAATATTGGTGATTTTGAAAAGCGGGGAGAAAATGCGCGTCCGCTTGGTAATGAGCCATATTTAACGCCTAATAATCTGATTCCTTTAAAAGAAAATAAATAACAATTATTAAAAGTACAATTGATGCGAAAACTTTCAAACACAATTCAAGTAGTTATTCTGTTACTTATTGTTAGTAGTTCAATGACTTTTTCTCAAACTCTAAAACCTGCTAGTATTTTTACGGATCATATGGTGTTGCAAAGAGAAAAAGTGGTTCCGGTATGGGGACAAGCGTCACCTGAGGAAAGAATTAAAGTTGTATTTGCCGGGCAGAAAAAAGTGACAAAAGCTGGGTCAGACGGTAGGTGGAAGGTGGTTTTAAACGCTCTTGAGGCTTCATCAATTGGACGGGATATGATTATCTCGGGAGACAGTAAAGTTGTTATTCAAGATGTTTTGGTAGGCGAAGTTTGGATTTGTTCAGGTCAGTCGAATATGTTTTGGCCAGCTAACAATATCACCGACATTAAACGTTTGAAACCACTAGTTAAAAACACAAGAAGTTTTTACGTACAAAACGTCGTAGCTTTAGATGAGAAAGAGGAAGTAGCAGGGCAATGGAAAGTTGGCCCTCCCGTGAGTGCAGTTGCTTTTTCTTATGCTTATTTCTTAAACAGTTTGGCAGAGGTTCCGATTGGTATCATACAAGCAGCTTGGGGGAGTTCTTCAATTGAAGCCTGGATGCCAAGAAGTTTAACACAAGAATTGCCGCTTTTTGATACCATAATGAATGAGTTTGATTCGGATAATCAGAGGGTGGGAGAAATCAAAAAGCTGATTAATAAGTCTAAGTGGACCAATAAAGAGAATATCTTCTTAAGACGTCAGCCCAATATCTTATATAATGCTATGATACATCCATTAATCCCTTTTGCTTGCAGAGGAGTACTCTGGTATCAGGGAGAACGCAATACACGCTACATGTCAGGAATGCCCGACAATAATGGAGATAATTGGTTTCATCGGGTATGCGGGATTAAAGATTATGACGAAGCACTACAAAAATGGATATTGAATTACCGCCAGCAGTGGAATGATGATGAAATGCATTTTATGGTGGTCATGCTTCCCGGGTATGGCAAAGGAACTGTAGAAAAGCCAGTCATAGATCCGGAAAGCCCAACAGAGCCATCATGGGCCTGGATGCGAGAGTCACAAATGGCAGTACTTGACTTGCCACACACCTCCGTTGTGAATACCATCGATTTAGGGGAATTGAAAAACATTCATCCTAGCGATAAATTACCTGTCGGTCAACGCGCAGCTCTTTTAGCAGCTAAAAATACGCTTAAGAAAGATGTTTCAGCAAGTGGGCCGATCATAAAAAATGTCGATTTGCAAGGTGAAAAAATGATTGTTAATTTTAATAACGCTAAGGGATTAAAAACGACAGATAATAAGGCCCCAACTGGTTTTTGGGTTTCTGATGATTCTGGTGAATGGGTAATGGCAAACGCTAGGATTGTAGGTGAGTCTGTAATATTGACTTCTTCAAAAATTAAAGCGCCTAAATATATACGTTATGCCTTTGCAGGAAAACCAACGGTAAATTTAGTTAATGAAAGTGAACTGCCGGCATATCCTTTTAGAACTGATCTATAGCTTAAAAAGGTAAACCTGAACTAGGAATTGAATTAAATCCTTGTGGATGAATAAATGTAAAAAATCATATTTTCTAAGCATCTTGCTTTTAATGGTGTTTGTTGCTTGTAAGCAGGGAAATGAGAAGAGTGTTCAACCTAATATAATATTGATATGTGCTGATGACTTGGGTTGGTCGGATATTGGTTGCTATGGAAGCGAGATTAAAACACCTAATCTTGATAGATTAGCAAATGAAGGTATACGCTTTACGCAATTTCATAATACAGCCAAATGTTTTCCTTCGAGAGCAAGTTTACTAACGGGTGTATATGCTCACGATTGCGGCTATAATAAAATACATACAAATTCTATTACCAATGCAGTAACCATAGGAGAGGTATTGCAAGAAGCCGGGTATTTAACGTATTGGAGTGGAAAGCATCATGGTAAAGATAATCCTTATCATCTTGGATTTAATCACTATTATGGATTAAAGGATGGATGTTGTAATTACTTTAATCCGGGTAAGCCAAGAGATAACGAAGAAAAGCCAGCCCAGAAACATAAAAGGCATTGGTGTATTGATAGCACAGAATATCATCCATTTACTCCTCAGGAAAAAGATTTCTATACAACAGATTATTTTACTAAATATGCCATTGACTATATCAATGAGGCAAAGGATAAAGAAAGTCCTTTTTTCCTTTACCTGGCCTATACAGCTCCACACGATCCATTAATGGCATGGCCAGAGGATATTAAGAAATATGAAGGGATGTACGATGTAGGTTATGATAAAATACGTAAAGATAGATTCAATCGGCAGCTTGCAAGTGGGCTTGTCGATTCCGACTTAAAGCTATCAGAAGCTAGCTATGTGCCATGGCAAAGTCTTTCAGAAGAGGAGAAAATTTTTGAGTCTGATAAAATGGAGGTTTATGCTGCGATGATTGATCGGATGGATCAAAATATTGGATTGTTATTGAGTAATCTCAAAAGGCTTAGTATGATGGATAATACTATTATACTATTTATGTCTGATAATGGTGCATCGGCTGAGCTTGTCAATTTAAAGAATGATAATGATTTGGCAACAGTTGGCAGTCTTAATCGATGGATTTCTTTGGGTAAAAGTTGGGCTAACGTATGCAATACTCCATATCGCTTTTACAAAAACTATAGCTTTGAGGGAGGAATAAATACTCCCTTAATAGTTTGGTGGCCTGAAACAGTAAAAGCTAATTCTTTTTCACAGTTTCAAGGGCATTTTATTGACATTATGCCTACCATACTTGAAATTTCTGGAGCAGAATATCCTAAACAACACAAAGGAAATGAAATTACACCTTTGCGAGGAATGAGTTTGCTATCCGTATTGCGAGGGGAAGAACAGCAGCGGAATTCGCCATTGTTTTGGCAGTGGAACAAAGGTGCAGCAATGTCATTAGAGCAATGGAAAATTGTGAAACATGGAATTGATTCGGATTGGGAGTTATATAATTTAGAAAATGATCCTACCGAGATCAATAATTTGGCCAGTGAATTTTCCGAAAAGGTAGTGCAAATGGATGCACTCTATAAGAAATGGATTTCAACATATGAGTGATCCGATTATGTAAATAGTGTTTAAATCAATTTTATCAAAGTTCAAATTATCTTGTAGGGACTAGACTTGGCCTGTGAACCCCAAAAAACAGTATTCAAAATAATTAGTGTAATATCATATTGGTCTGATTTGAAATTCGGTTTACAATAAGAATGAATTTGGATGTCATTCACGCCATTCAAGGGCTGTCAGTGTGTATTGGTTGATGTTTTATAGTATTTGAATTGTCCTTTATAGTTGGGCAGATCATAAATTAATTTCTTTGTTGTAGCATCAACTATCTAAATCATGAAACAAATTCTACTTCTATTATTATTGGTTGTTTTGGCGCAATACACACAAGCCAATGATAAACCCAATATCTTGGTATTAATGTTTGAAGATACTTCAGATGACTACCTGTCGGTTTTTGGGAATACAACGATTTCAACACCTAATTTTGACAAACTGGCCGAAGAAGGCATTCTTTTTACCAATGCTTATTCCAACGGACCACAGTGCTCGCCAGCTCGCTCAACATTTATAAGAGGCATGTATGCAACTTCAGTTGGAGCCGAATGGCATCGAATGGATGTGGCTACCCCAGATGATTTTTTCTTTCCGCGCCTGCTTCAACGAGAAGGATATAAGACCTATCTGAGTGGTAAGCATGATTTCAACACTTCAAAAGAACACTGGAACGATGAGTTGAAGATTTTTGATGGTACCGACTATACAAAGTGTCCGGATGATGTGCCTTTTTATGGGCAATATAATTTCTTTGATACGCACATGAGTCGCATTACCAATACACGTAAGGAAGGTCAACGTGAGGATCGTACGGTGTATGTAGCTGATGTTGATTCGCTGGATGCTTACCTGCCGCATACGGAATGGGTGATGGATGATCATGCCTACCATTTACACAAAATCACCTTGTTTGATAATTGGTTAAAAGAGCAGCTAGATAAATTGGAGGCTACAGGTAGGGCTGATAATACTATCATATTTGTGACCTCTGATCATGGTGGTTGTTTACCTGGGTCCAAAGCTTACATTCGGGAAGCAGGGGTTGAAGTGCCCATGATTGCCTATTTTCCACCTAAATGGGCTCATATGGTGCCGGAGAATACCGATGGCATATGTACCGAAATTGTGGACTTTGCAGACATGGCACCTACTTTCTTTAGTTTGGCAGGCTTGGATAAGCCTAATCATATGCAAGGGCGTGCCTTCTGTGGAGAAAATCGTGAAGAGCCTAAGGAGTTTACTTATCTCTACAAAGCCAATCAGGCACCTAACTTTATTCCGGCTCGCGCCATTAGCGATACCAAATATAAGATTATTTGGAACTACAATACGATATTTCCAAGTGGTGCTCGCCAAGGGTTTCAGTGGTTGATGCCGGGCTACCGCGATTGGGAAGCACATTGGCGAAATGGTGAGTATACTGGTATGCATAGTTATTTCTTTGAGCCAATGCAAACCATTGAATTTTATGACTTACAAAACGACAAGGGAGAAACAGTTAACCTGGCTAATGATCTGGCCTATGCAACTTTAGTAGAAGAATATAAGATTCACTTAAAAGCGATGGTTCGAGAAACAGGTGATTTAGGCTTCTTTCCACAGTCTATTCGCAGTCAGGAATTTACAACTAAGGCAGTTTATGATTTCGTAGTAGAAACAGGGTATGATATGGAAGCTGTATATGAAGCAGCTGAATTGGCAAGTTTGGCAGAGGCAAAAGATGTCAATAAGTTGATTGAATTGATGCAAAGTCCTGAAGCTGTTATTCGGTATTGGGGCTCAGTAGGAATGCTGCGTTTATGTTTTCACAATAAGATAAATGAGTTGCAAAGGATCGTCAAAGACTTAGCTCATAATGATGCTGAAAATATCGAAGTGCGTTGTATCAACCATTGTTCACTTCTTTGCGACGAACAGTATTGCGAAGTGCTAGATTTCTTTAAGGAAAATATGACGAATGATTATTGCCAAGGCATTATTCATAATATGGGCGATAAATTACGTCCTATAGCTGCAGAGTTGTATAAAGGTTTCGAAACTCAAAATTTTTATACCAAGTCCTTGCTGATTAATGCAGGGGTAGTTCCTTATCAAGAGCTTATCGACCATCAAACCTTGACCATTGATATGGATGTAATTCAAGCATCGGATACTTTGGACTGTCAGATGCATAATAGCATTGAATCAACGGAGGCGACTGGGTTTGTAATTCCGTCAACATTTTATGTTGGCGATGGCTTTTTTCAACCTAAATTCATAGATGTGCCAGATCGCTATTCTTTTCAAATATACTCACTAAACGGGAAAAAATTATTTGCTTCAACACGGCCTGAACGGGGTTGGGAAGGTGAGCTTAATGAATCGATTTACATATGGCAATTAAACTACCAGCTTCCAGGTCAAGTCATTCAGAGTGCTACAGGTAAGGTAATGGTGTTTGTAGATTAATCCAGTACTATTGAATAGTAGGGAAATAAGTATAATGACAAAATTAGATGATTAAACAGATAAAGGACGGCCTTAAGTGGCGTATCACATATCAGCGTCCATTTTGGTTAATCAGGCAAAAATAAAATTCAGATGACACACAGAATGAATAACTTAAATTTAAAAAGAAATAGTATCAACCTTCTACTGGGGTTTGTCTTGTTTATTTCTATTAACCATAATACTCACGCCCAGGTATCATTTGGTAAAAGTGAGTTGATCAATGATAGTTGGTGTTTTACTTTAAATAATCCTGAAAATGCTCAAGAATCTGAATTCAATCATGATAATTGGCGCGTACTGGATTTGCCTCACGATTGGAGTATTGAAGCACCACTTAGTCCTACATTGTCGAGCTGTACAGGATATTTACCTGGTGGTATAGCTTGGTATCGTAAGGTACTCGATTTGTCATCACTTCATTTGGAACAAAAGGCATTTTTATATTTCGAAGGTGTTTATAACCGCAGTGAAGTATATGTTAATGGACACCTGCTTGGTAATCGTCCCAATGGGTATATCTCTTTTTGCTATGATATTACTCCGTTTATTAATCGCTCGAGAGATAATGTAATTGCTGTCAAGGTCGATCATAGTCGCGAAGCTGATTCACGATGGTATACGGGTTCGGGTATATATCGGGATGTGTATTTAATTACTTCAGGCAAGGTGCATTTCGACCAATGGGGAGTACGCTATACTACACCTGAAGTCAGTACTAAAAAAGCCAGTTTGGAAGTGATAATGGATGTAAAAAATGAGAGTGCTCAAGGTAAGAATCTCACTCTTGTAAATGTTTTATTGGATGCCGAGGGTAAAAAAGTGGCACATTCAAGCGAGTCTCTAATGGCAGCAGCAGGGGCATTACAACAAGGATCAGCTATGCTAAAAGTAAAAAATCCGAACTTGTGGGATTTGGATCATCCTTACCTCTACACCTTGCAAACACGAATTGAATCAGATGGAAAAATATTAGATAATACGGAAACTAAAGTGGGTATCCGAAGCATTCGTTTTGATGCCAATACCGGTTTTTATCTGAATGAGAAAAATATGAAAATAAAAGGGGTTTGTATTCATCACGATGCAGGCTGCCTTGGAAGTGCTGTTCCAAAAGAGGTATGGAAACGACGTCTACAAACCTTAAAAGGCTTAGGTTGTAATGCCATACGAATGAGTCATAATCCACAAGCACCAGATGTGTACAATATCTGTGATGAAATTGGTCTGTTGGTGAAGGATGAGGCTTTTGATGAGTGGGAATTCCCTAAGCGCAAATGGTTGAAGGGCTGGAACAAAGGTAAACCAGGTTATGAAGGTTCTTATGACTTTTTTGAGGAGTGGAGTAGCCGTGATGCAGCTGATATGGTGCGTCGCGATCGCAATCATCCATCCATCATTATGTGGAGCATTGGTAATGAGGTTGATTACCCCAACGATCCTTATTCACACGCAGTTCTGGATCACGGTAAGATAAAACAGAAAGTGTATGGTGGGTATTTGCCGGATGCTCCTCAGGCCGAACGATTAGGTGAGATAGCTATACGTTTATCGTCTGAAGTGCGAATGCATGATGCCTCGCGTCCTGTAACCGGTGCATTGGCTGGTGTTATTATGTCAAACCATACCGAATACCCTGGTGCACTCGATGTTTGTGGCTATAACTATACCGAAAATCGTTATGACGAAGATCATCAGCTCTATCCTAAGCGCGTGATATATGGCAGCGAAAACGGACACACAATGTCTGCTTGGAACGATGTGATGAGTCGTGATTTTATATCAGGACAGTTTTTATGGACAGGTATTGATTACCTGGGCGAATCAGGACGCTGGCCTGCACGAGGTGGCAATGGAGGATTATTAAACTATGCGGGATTTGTGAAGCCTCGTGGTGAGTTTCGTAGAGCTTTATGGAGCAATAAACCGGTCGCCTATGTTGGAACAACAAAGCATAAGGGTAAGGTCAAGAACCTTATTCGTCAGGCTTGGCCTTTGTGGAACTATGAACAAGGAGAACAGGTAAAAGTGCTTGGGTTTACAAATTCGCCTAAAGCTAAATTATTGCTCAACGGGCAACAGGTAGGAGAGACTAAGTATTACGATAAAGAGACTGGAGTTTTCTTTTGGGATGTGCCTTTTGAAAGCGGACAATTAGAACTGATTGCATTAGATGATAAAGGGGATGAAATGACACGTTCTACAATTGCAACATCCAAACGTTCGCATGCTATTGTTGCACTATCTGATAAAAATCAAATAGCTAGCAATAGAGGTATTGCTCAAATTGAAATCAGTATAGTGGATGAAGATGGTGTTCCTGTAATTATTGCCGATGATGAAATTATGTGTAAAATTAAAGGCCCTGCTAAGTTACTTGGTTTAGAGGCTGGAAACGATCAGGATATGAGCAATTATCGCGATAGTAAGCATCGCGTACACAAAGGAAAAATGATCGCCTATATACAAGCCACAGGAGAGAAAGGCGAGCTTGTAGTTGAGTTTACATCACCTTGGTTGATTGATGCTAAGTGTATAATTAATGTTCAGTAGTCCCAAGTTATCAGGCCTTAAAGAAAATATACAATGAAAATATTTAGACTAATTATACTAGCTTTGGCAGGAGCAGCAATTCTCTCTTCCTGTTCAAACAAGAAAGAAGAGGCGACTAAACCAAACATCATCTACATTCTTGCCGATGATATGGGGTATGGTGATTTGAGTTGTTATGGTCAAGAAAAATTCAGCACTCCTAATATTGATCGTTTAGCGACTGAGGGTATCCGTTTTGTTCATCACTATTCGGGAAGTACCGTTTGTGCGCCATCGCGTGGAAGCCTGATGACTGGCAAGCACACTGGACATTCATACAATAGAGGTAATAAGGGAGATAAAAAAGGGGATTTTCCAGTGGCCAAAGAAGAAGTAACCGTGGCCGAAGTGCTGAAAGACGCAGGCTATGTGACAGGAATGTTTGGTAAGTGGGGCTTAGGATACGTTGGTTCTGAAGGCGATCCGAATAAACAGGGTTTCGACGAGTTTTATGGCTATCTTCATCAAGCTCTAGCACATAATTATTACCCTTATTACTTGTGGCACAATAGTGACAGTATAGCATTAGAAGGTAACTTCGGTCGTGGGCAAGAGCAGTATTCACCAACTCTGATTCATGACAAGGCAATGCATTTCTTAGAAGCAAACAAAGACACCGCATTTTTCATGTATTATCCTTCTATTATTCCTCATGCAGAGCTTTTTGTTCCCGAGACTTACATGGATAAACACCGCGGTAAATACCTTCCAGAAAAGGAATATAAAGGAATTGACGATGGGAAAAGGTACCGAAAAGGCCCATATGGCTCACAGAAAGAAAGTCACGCTGCTTTTGCTGCGATGATTAATCTATTGGACGATCAAGTAGGTGAGATTGTGGATAAAGTGACAGAATTAGGCATTGCTGATAATACAATTATTATCTTTTCGTCTGACAATGGAGCTCACGCCGAAGGAGGAGCCGATCCTGAGTATTTTAATAGTACGGGTGGATTGAGAGGTATCAAGAGAGATCTTTACGAAGGAGGAGTGCGTGTGCCTATGATTGTAAAATGGCCGGGCAAGATAGAAGCCGGGCGTGAGTCTGCGCATATATCTGCCTTTTGGGATGTCTTGCCTACGGTAGCTGATATCGTTGAGGTAGCTGCTCCCGATTGTATTGATGGGCTTTCGTTCCTACCCGAATTACTAGGGCAAAAGCAAGAGGCACATAGTCATCTGTATTGGGAATTTTATGAACGCAATGGTCGTCAGGCGGTGCGCCAAGGAAAATGGAAAGCGGTACGTTATGAAGTAGCTTATGACTATGAGGCTACACCTGTAGAGCTTTACAACCTGGAAGAAGATCCTTATGAAGAGCATAATGTAGTGCGACAATATCCAGAAAAAGCCGCTGCAATGCTGGCATTGATCAAAGAAAGTCATGTACCTTCAGATCATTTTAAGTTTAAAGTGAAGAAAAAGAGAAAGTAATTCGGTTATGAAGATGATAAGAAAAATAAAACTAGCATCAATAGTAAGTTTAATGCTAGTATTTGTAAACTGTTCGTTTGCACAATCAACACAGGAAAGCCCTAACGTCCTGCTCATTTTCGTAGATGATATGGGTTATGGAGATTTGAGTTGTTATGGAGCACAGGATGTTGAAACACCTGCTCTTGACAAATTGGCTAGCGAAGGACTAAGATGTACTGACTTTCTTGTAGCAGCACCAGTTTGTGGTCCATCACGGGCTTCATTGATGACAGGACGCTATCCTATGCGATGTGGACAGCCAGGTTTTCCAGGCTCGCAGAGTAAGACATTGAAATATGATTTTAGAGGTCTTCATCCTGATGAGCTAACCCTATCCACTTTGGTGCAAGAACAAGGTTACTCTACCATGTGCATCGGAAAGTGGCATTTGGACCTGGAAGATGGATTTCATCCTTTAGATCGAGGCTTTGATGAGTTTTATGGTATTAAATCCAATTGGGTAAAAACAGCACCTGAACTTCATGGCCTTTATGAAGGAAAAGAAGTTGTTAATGCGAATGTGCCTTTTGAATCTTTATGCGAATTATATACGCGAAGGGCTATTGAGTTTATGAAAGAAAACAAGGACAAGCCTTTCTTTCTATATCTGGCTCACAATGCCGTGCACTCACCAATTTTACCCAGTGATAAATTCAAAGGCACTTCAAAGGGAAGTCTTTATGGTGACTTTGTGCAGGAACTTGACCATTATATAGGTCAAGTGTTGGATGAGCTTTCTAATTTGGGATTGGATGAGAATACAATGGTAATTTTCCTTTCGGATAATGGGCCGGCTGTATGTCATTTTGGTGGCTCTGCAGGACCGCTTAATGCAGGGAAATATTGTACGATGGAGGGTGGCTTTCGTGTTCCCGCTATCTTTCGTTGGCCAGGAAAAGTGGCTACAGGAGACTGTAATACGCTCTTGTCGTCTATGGATTTGTTGCCTACTATAGCTGCTTTAGCTGGGGCTAAATTACCCGAAGATAGAAGCTATGATGGGGCAGATATTCTACCCATACTAGAGGCTGGCAATGGTGTATCGCCCCACGACTTTTATTACTACTACAATGGAATGAATCTGCAAGCAGTGCGCAAAGGTGCTTGGAAGCTTCATCTGCCGCGTTCTTTGGAAGATCAGCCCTTTTGGTCTCAAAAAGGTAAAGCCAAACCATTTAGTGGTAAGAATCTTAAGAATATTTCGTGCAAAGGCTTGGAGGCACTTTCTAGACCACTATTGTTTAACCTCGATACAGATATGGGTGAGTTAACTGATATCTCCGATAAACATCCTGAAATAGTGAAAGAATTATCGGATGAGGCTGAAAGAATAAAAGCTGAATTGGGCGATGTCAACATCGTGGGGAGTGATCAAAGATTGCCTCCCTTTAAGAATAATTAGGATAACAGTAGAATATCACATAAGAACAGAACTCGAATGAAGAAATAATATGCAGCTATTTTGTTCCAGATATAAATCACTTATCACACTATATGTGTTTTTCCTTTTCCTTCTGCCGGAAAGTTCAAAATCACAGGAGAATAGTCTGGTTAATTCAAATGCTGCATTAGCTGAAAAAGTTTACTTACAGTTAGATGCAACGATATATTCAACGGGCAATATTATTTGGTTTAAATCCATTGTTTCAAGTGCATATAATCATGCATTAACATCGCCAAGTGCAGTGTTATATGTTGAGCTGATAGATTCGGAGAAAACCATACTTAAGAAGAAGTTGATAAAAATAGAGCAAGGGATTGGGCAGGGATTTTTCCATTTGCATAAATCATATCAAACAGGAACTTATTTGATTAGAGCGTACACGAATTGGAATAGGAATTTCGATAATGATTTTGTCTTTGAAGAATATATTCAAGTATATAATAACAAGGAGTTAGGCAATAAGGAAAAACCAATTAGAGATGTAAAACTTATTGAAGACCGCACAGAGAATAGACAATTAGAGGCGTGTCTTTATCCAAATGAAATTGACACACTTCAAAAAAATATACTCAAGCTTTATATTACGATTGATGATAAGAAAGATTCACTTATTATAAAAAAAGGGAAAGATAATAGATACGAACTTGTATACAACATACCCAATGAAGGCAAATTTGCCACCTTGCAAATGTTTACACAAAACGGTAAAATGTATTCCACGGTTATTGCTTTGGATAATGAGAGAATTGATTTGCAATTTTTTCCTGAAAGCGGAGAACTGGTGCATGGCTTAAGGAGTAAAGTAGGGTTTAAAGCATTGGGTGTAAATGGTAAGGGTCTGAAGGTAGAAGGTGATATTGTTGATGAAAAGGATTCGCTGGTTGCATCTTTTATTGGCAACAGTCTTGGGATGGGTAGTTTTACTATAAATGAAGCGGATAGCACAAAACACTACTTTGCTAAAATAAAAGTTGATGCTCAAGTAAATCAGACCTTATTATACCCTTTACCTGATGTTGCCACTAAAGGTATTGTTCTGGCTGTAAAGAGAAAAGACAAAAACATTCACATAGAAGCCTTATTTAATTATTCTAGAAAAGATAGTATTTACTTAAACGTATCATCGAGGGGAGTCAACTATTATTCTTTAAAAATTGAATTGAACCAGGGCAAATTCAATTGGGTTCTACCTTATTATAAACTTCCTGAAGGTATAATCTCCTTTATCATAACAGATGAATATAAACAACCCTTGGCTGAGCGACTTTATTTTAATGAAAGATCAGATTCAAGAATTAATATTGATATTACAGCAGATAAAGAAAGTTATAAAAAACGCGAATTGACAGACCTTACAATTTCAACTTCTAATTCATTAGGCGAGCAATTAGATGCTAATTGTTCACTTCTTGTTATTAATAAAGAGGAACTTGGAGAAATGCAGAGTCAAGGTCAAAACATTTTATCCTATTTTTTGCTGGATTCTGAGTTAAGAGGATCAATAGAAAATCCAGCTTATTATTTCAGTAATGATACTTGTGCGTTTCATCATCTTGATGCTTTAATGCTCACCCAAGGCTGGAGGAAATACAATTATTCCAAAGCTAATTCAGAGCTCTTATTTATGCCCGAGACACATCTATCTGTATCAGGTAATGTCAGTGGTTTATTTTCTAAAAGAAAGAAAAAGAGTGCAGAACTGATTTTAATGACTTTTGGTCAAAATAAAGGGATATATAGTCTGGCTGCTGATAGTCTAGGAGATTTTAGTTTTAATCTACAAGATGAATATGGTGAGAATATAAATGTCTTGCTTCAAACTGAAAAACGCCCTGGTAAAAAAAAGAATTACACTGTTGTTCTGGATAAGAAAGAGTCGCCAAGAGTGGCTTTTAAACAGGAGTATGCTATTGAAAAAGTTGATAGTGTGGTGAAGGTTATAATTAAAAATAACGAAGAGAGGCAAAAGATTGAAGAGGCATTTCCATTGCAGTCCGGTAACATAATTATCGATGAAGTGGAGGTTACTGCCTACAAGCTCACACCTAATCGTAAAAAAGTAATGGAAGAGTATGGTAAGCCTGATGAGGTAATTGAAGGAAAAGCCATTCTTGAAAAAGAGGAAAAGTGGTCATATGGCTTATACAGTGTTTTAATGTTTAATTTTCCTGACAAAGTAAATATCATTCGTTTAGGTGATGGAAGCTTATATGCAACTTTATATAATAGAGAAGTGACTCTTGTGGTTATAGATGGAGTTCCTGTAAAAGTTTATGAATATCCATTTTTAGAGAGTATTCCTCCAAGTGAAGTGAGTAGTTTCGAGATAATAGAGTATGCTAAGGACTTTACCAAAATATTCTGCGAGGTATTTCCTGATGGTTGTGCATTTGCACCAGCAAGTGGCAATGTAATTGCTATTTATACACATGCAGGTAAGGGTATTTATGGCGTAGATAGACCTGTTGGTATCACCCAGGCTACCACGCCTGTATTTGCAGCGCCACGCGAGTTTTATAAACCCAAATACGAGATTCAGCAATCGAATGAGCAGAATAAACCTGATATGAGGGCATTGATTCATTGGGAACCAATACTTCAAGCTGATAGTCTTGGTAAAATATCCACATCGTTTTATAATGCTGATAAGGTTGGGGAAATGAGAATTATTGTTGAAGCCATCTCAGAAAGTGGAGCAATTGGATATCAGGAGTTAGAGTACGAAATTGTAGGGCCAGATAATGAGATAATATTAATTAATAAAGAATATGAGAGGGATAATTAAGGTTGTAATAATTTGTACAGTAATTATTGTGTTGTGTTCGTGCAGTAGTTCTTCAAACCAAGAGCAGCAAACACCCAATGTGGTATTAATCTTTACCGATGACTTGGGCTATGGCGACTTGGGGTGTTATGGTGCCACTAAAGTGAAAACACCCAATATTGATCGATTAGCGAATGAAGGACGTCTGTTCACGGATGCTCATTCGGCTTCTGCCGTGTGTACGCCATCGCGCTATGCACTGATGACGGGTGACTATCCTTTCAGAGGCAATAAGGGAAAAGGAATATGGGGTCCTGCAGGTATCACCGCTGGATTGCTTATTGACACTGCTCACATCACTATTGCCGATGTGTTTAAAAACAAAGGTTATCAAACTGCAGCAATTGGTAAGTGGCATCTGGGTTTTAAAGATGGTGAAAATGACTGGCAAATGCCATTGAGCCCTGGTCCACAAGATTTGGGCTTTGATTACTACTTTGGAATACCTCTTGTGAACAGTGCGCCACCATACGTTTACGTGGAAAATACGCGTGTAGTTGGCGGCGATCCCAACGACCCTTTGGTTTATTTAGGACGAAAGACAAAAGAAGCTGTTACACCGATAACGCCCATTCCTCCGGAAGCTTCGCAGCGTACTCAAAATTTCTTTAAAGGTGCGACTGAAGCTCATAAGTTATATAACGACTATACCGTTGGACAAACCTTGGCTTCTAAGGCTGTACAATACATTGAAGAAAACAAGGATAATCCTTTCTTCCTTTACCTTGCTACCACGCATATCCATCATCCTTTTACGCCTGGTACAAACTTTCAAGGCAGTAGTGATGCTGATCTTTATGGTGACTTTATACAGGAACTAGACTGGATGGTTGGAGAAGTTTTAGGTAGCTTGAAAGAACAAGGTTTAAGCGAGAATACCCTGGTTATTTTTACAAGTGACAATGGAGCTATGCTCAATCTTGGCGGACGAAATGCCACAAAAGCAGGGCATAAAATCAATGGTGAATTACTCGGTTTTAAGTTTGGTGTGTGGGAAGGTGGGCACCGTGTTCCTTTTATTGCTAAATGGCCTGGTAAGATAAAACCAGCAACAACATCGGATCAATTGATTTGTAATGTGGATATGCTTGCCACCTTTATGACTGTTACGGGGCAAGATCTTAATACTTTAAGTCAAACTGATAGTAAAAATATACTGCCTGCTTTATTAGGTACGCCTAAGGAAGCCATACGTGAGGAACTGATTCTTTCTCCTAAGAGTCAAAAGCACTTATCACTGCGTAAAGGTGATTGGGTGTACATTCCTGCTAAAGGGAGTGGTGGTTTTTGGGGCTCTAAGCCTCATCACCATGCTTGGGGAGGTGCTGCAGCCGTTAATTTCGTAGGCGGTGTCAATAGTGATATGGAGAATGGTAAGATTAAGAAAGAGGCACCTAAAGCACAGCTTTATAATTTGAAGGATGATGTGAATCAAAGCACCAACTTGTATGAACAGTACCCTGAGGTAGTGGCAGAGATGGACGCTATCTTAAAATCATATAGAAATAAATAGTAATATAATATGAAAACTAAAATCCAATTTTTGCTAGTGAGTATTCTAGCCGTTATAGCCTCCTGTACTTCACCAGATGAAGTTAGTGTTGCCACACTCCTTAGAGAAATGGTTGATCGTGATGCTGTAACTAACTTTCCGCAAGCTGATTTTCGCTTAAAACAATCGAGCAGTTACAACCGAGCTTCGGTAAGTCCTGAAGATAGTGTGGGTTGGTTTACCAATCATGATTTTAACTCAAATGATAAAGACCAAAATTTTATCCGTATAGAAGAGAATAATGGAAAGAAAGAATGGGTGCTGATGGATCACGAAGGCCCAGGAGCTATTGTACGCACTTGGATGCCACTGAAAAATGCGAAAAAGCCAGGAACAGATATTATCATCAAATTTTATCTGGATGGAGATACAGTACCTGCGCTTGAAGGTAATATGTTGGGGCTATTGGATGGCACTGATTTGTTCCCTTTCCCTTTAGCACATAAGTCCTTGCGTTCTGCGGTATCATTCTTTCCTATCCCTTATGCTAGAAGCTGTAAGGTGACTGTGACAAAGCGTCCCTTCTTCTTTATCTTTACCTATAGAGAATATGCCGAAGGCACAGCGGTGAAAACTTTCACAATGGAAGATTATAACAAGGCCCAACCACAGATAGAACAAGTGTGTGAAGACTTATTGAATTCAGAAAAGGCAGTAGAAGGCAATGTGCTTAAGCTCAATGAAACTCTAGTTACGAACGAAGAAAAAGCCATTGTTTTGCCACAAGGCACAGCTGCTGTGCGTGAGCTTTCGTTAAAGCTAGCTGACTATACGGATTCATTGCTTATGCGCTCGGTAATTCTTAAGATGGAATGCGATGGGAAGCCTACCATTTGGTGTCCTATTGGCGAGTTCTTTGGTTCGGGTATTGGTCTCAATCCTTATCAGGGTTGGTACCGCACGGTGGCCGAAGATGGTACTTTGTCTTGCCGCTGGGTAATGCCTTATCAGGAATCGGCTAAGGTGTCTGTGCTTAATCTGGGTGTTGAAAGCATTGATATTGAGTTGAAAGCCATTGTTGGAGATTATATATGGACGGAGAATAGTATGTATTTTAATGCTGCCTGGCGAGGAGAAAACCCTGTACCTACGCGTCCGTTTTCGGATTGGAATTATGTTACTCTGAAAGGTCGTGGTGTATATGTGGGTGATGCCTTAACGGTTTACAACCCGGTGAAGAAATGGTGGGGCGAAGGTGATGAAAAAATATGGGTCGATGGCGAAGATTTTCCATCTCTATTTGGTACCGGAACAGAGGACTATTATGGCTACTCTTGGGGTGGTATGAGCAACGACTTTTACGAGCACCCGTTCCACGCTCAGCCACGTAGTAATGTCTACAATAAACTCAATAGAAAAAAGGAGAAATTTGTAAGAAACACCCAAGGTTATAGCACCGAAACCCGAACTCGCTCTTTAGATGGTATGCCTTTCGGTACTTCGCTGCAGCTGGATATGGAAGTATGGAGCTGGACCGATTGTGATATGGCTTATGGCGTAGGAGCGTATTGGTATGGTGATGCTGCTACCACTTCTAACCGAGTACCTGACCCACAAGGGGTGTTAAGGGCACATTAATACAAAGCGCATCATTAACATTCTGTATTTGTAAAAACTCATAAAACAGGATAGAAGAAAGCTCTTAATCACTAGTATAATTAGCAATGAGAATACGTATAAAAAAACGACATCTGTTTACACTATTGCTGGCAACATTATGTATCCAGCTATGCTTTGCTCAAAACACAAAGCCCAACTTTGTGATTCTTCTTGGGGATGATATTTCGGCCAGCAGCCTCGGTTGTTACGGTTCTGAAAATCCTCATACGAGCCCGAATATTGATCGCTTGGCTGAGGAAGGATTGCGATTTACCAATATGTTTGTGGCAGAAGCAATGTGTGCTACGACTCGTGCAGAACTATACACAGGATTGATGCCATATAGAAATGGCTGCACAATTAACCATGCTGCTACTAAGAAAGGAACCTTAAGCATAGTGCAACATCTTGAAAAATTGGGCTATAGGGTGGGACTTACTGGGAAACGCCATTTCAGGCCTCAATCAGTTTATCCGTTCGAGTTTATCAAAGGTTTTCCGCAAAACTGCAACTATAGCGGTACGGCCCCAGAAAGTTGGGATGGTGTTGAAGAATTTATGACCCGTGATAGTCAACAGCCTTTTTGTTTGATTATCTGCTCTATTCATGCACATTCTCCATGGAATGCTGGAGATGCCAGCCTATGGTCTTTGGATGAATTAAAGTTGCCTAAGAATTTGGTGGATAATAAAGTTACTCGTGAGTATTATAGAGAGCATTTAGCTGAAATTCGCCTGTTTGATGAACAGGTGGGAAAAGCCCAAAAGTTGATTGAAGCTAAAGGCTTAGACGAAAATACAGCGCTTATTGTATTGGATGAAAATGGGGCAGGAATGCCTGGTGGAAAATGGACAACATACGATTGGGGTGTGCGCTCTGCCTGTGTAATGAAATGGCCGAAATCTAAGCAAGGCTCAACAACTGCTGCCATAGCTCAATATTGTGATGTGTTACCGACGTTGATTGATGCGGCTGGTGGTGAAGTGCCAAAAGATATGGATGGCAAAAGCCTTTTGCCTGTAATAAAAGGAAAAACTGAAGATCATCGTGATCATGCTTTCTTTTTGTACAATAGCGGTAAGGAAGGCCCTGAATTTGCTAGCCGTGCCGTGACTGATGGCCGCTATAAATTGATATGGACTTTAACACCCGAAAACTTATATGCTGTGCGTACCATTAATGGTTTTGATTACGGACATACTGATAAGATGGAAGATCGTCATGTAAGGAAACTCTATTTATCATGGTTGGCATATGCCGGTTATGATAAAACAGCCACCGAATTGGTCTGGCGCTATAGAAAGCGTCCGGAATTTCAACTGTTTGATTTGGATGTTGATCCTGAAGAAATGACTAATTTGGCTGAAGTTGAACTGTATGCTTCTAAAATTAGTGAACTTACAGCTCTGATCGAAAACTGGATGCTAGATCAAAATGATAAATCAAGAAAACCCTCTACTTTTTAGTATGCTAGTTGTGAATTATAAAAAAAAACAAATTAAAAATCTAGTCTTTTTATTAATAGGCTTTTTTGCTCTAAGTTCTTGTCAGAAAGAGATAAAGGTGCAGCAACCTAATATCATCTTTATTATGGCCGATGATTTGGGTTGGCAGGATGTTGGTTTTATGGGAAGTCAATGGTTCGAAACACCTAATTTGGATGCTTTGGCTGAGGAAAGTAAAGTCTTCACCGATGCATACATGTATCCTACTTGTTCACCTTCCAGGACTGCTTTGCTTACCGGGCGTCAATCGTTTCGCACAGGAGTGTATAATGTTCCTGTATTGGAGCGAGGGAATAGCCAAACAAATATTTTTTCGCGTTGGACAGTTGGAGCGGAACACCCTGTTTATGCTGAACCATTGAATGAAATTGGCTATAAGCTTATTCACTTGGGAAAATGGCACATTGTAGGACCTAGTCCTGAAAAAGAAATTGTATATCCTTTTGAGACAAAACTCAATCAGCACCCCAACGGTGATTTGTCTTGGCTAAAAAAACATCAGGAAGAATATCAACAATACTACCCCGTTGGGCGCGGTTTTCACGAAAATGTAGGTGGCTCATGGTGGGGCGACCCTGCTCGTGGCTATAGGGATGGCTATAAGTCAGAAAGTGGTGGCTACAAAGCGCCCTTCAAAAACCCTTTTATAGAAGACAAAGAAAATGACGAGTGGTTAACGGATCGTCTAACGGATGATGCTATTGATTTTATGCGACACAACAAGAATGAATCCTTCTTCGTAAATTTACATTATTATGCGCCACATCGACCTACTGTACCTAGAGATATGGAGAATTATCAGAGGTTTTTAGAAAAAACACCGGATAGCATAACTGGGCAAGGCACTAAAAGGCTGGAAGAAATAGCCGGCTATGCAACCATGATTACTTCAATTGATCAGAATGTTCAACGCATAATCGATTATTTGGATGAGGAGGGCTTGCGAGAAAATACTATCGTAGTATTTACTTCGGACAATGGCTTTAACGGCTTACAAAGTAGTACTAATGCCTTGCGTGGAGCCAAAGGCTCAGTATATGAAGGCGGCATACGAGTGCCTGCTTTTGTCAATTGGAAAGGCAGGATAGAGACCGGTATTTCGCATGTTCCAATCTCTGGAATGGATTATTTTCCAACATTTTTAGAGCTTGCAGGTGTTACGGATTATGAAGAAGTACTCGATGGTCAAAGCTTGCTACCATTGTGGACGGGTGAAGAAGAAATGGAACGTCCATTATTTTGGCACTTGGCTAGTGCATACAAAAATCCACCGTGCTCTATTATTCGCAAAGGGAAATGGAAACTGATTCAATTCTTAAATAGTGGAAAGCTTGAGCTCTATAATCTTGAAGAGGACTTAAAAGAGAGTAAAAATTTAGCAGAACAAGAAACACAAACAAGTCAAGCCTTATTAACAGAATTACTTGCTTGGCGCAAAGAAAACAATGTGCCTTTGCCACCGGCTTCGGTGTTGGAGTACTAAACCTTAATGAAAATGAATATTATTATGAAGATCACTAAAACAGTTTTACTGGGGCTAATGGCTGGAGTTATAGCAGCTTGTTCGTCATCTACTCAGGAAACTACTTGGAGTATTGATAATCAGTCGGATTGGCGGAATAATGTAACTGAGAAATCAAATATTAAAATTATTGATGGGAAAATTACACCAACAACAAATGAGGCTACCTATCTTAGTTCGATAAAAAAATACAAAACCAAGCGTACATTAAAGTCCATCACTCTTTCGCAATCCCCTGAATGGATGAACTGGAATCCCATAAATAATGTAGGTCCTTCTAACCTTGGTGATGCTCCGGTAGCCTTACAAATGGGCATCGGTAACTATTGGATGTTTGGGCGATATAATGGAGAGGATAGATGGAAGGGTTTTGAGAGTGAGACTGTCGCGTTACAAGGCTTTCAAGAGGATCTGTGGACAACACCTTTCAAAAATCAATTCAATGCTTCTGGTGGATTAAAGCCAAGTAAAGGAGGCTACCATGCATGGCAAAGTAAGGATATGGTCACCTGGGTACATTACGGACCCGTATCTGAATATTTTTCTCGTTGGATGACAACAGCGGAGATGGTGGATGATAAAGTTTATCTCTATTATGATTTCCCTAACGATCAGGATCCACATCTTTATATTGATGAGGATTTGACTGATGGCGAACCGGGAAAGAATATGGGAATGGCATTCAAAGATCCTTCGCACGGTTCGGATTGTGCAGTGATTCGCGATCTGGAAGGCCAGTTTCATATTATTGCCGAAGATTGGTCACCCATCAATGCTTCTACCCACGCCTGGGATTCGCCATTGGCAACGCGTGCCGTAAGTCCTGATGGTTTTAATGATTTTGAAATACAAGCCCCACCAGTTGATGAGCGTACAGAGCCTACAGGCGAGTTCGCAGAGTATGTACATCCCCATTGGCACAAAGAAGACCCTAAAAACTACCCTGGAAAAACGGCTACCGAAGATGTGCCTCAGCACCGAGTGAAAGCTGGTGAAACGCGTGCTTACGGGAGATATGAAATACACACACCGGAGCAAAATGCTTTTGGTGATTGGTCTTCCATTGCCATTGGCGAACAGTATTATCTTTTTGCAGATTACGACCCAGCAGGCAAACATGGCCGACAAAATATGAGTGTTGCCTGGTTTACCTCTGATGATATTAATAAGCAGTTTACCTTTTGTGGAAATATTGGACAAGGGCATCCCGATCCTGATGTGATGTTTGCAGAAGGTCAGTTTTATCTTCTAACCCAAACTAAATATGACTATATAAGTGATGGACCATGGGTAGAAACAGTTGAAGTACGGGTTGGTGTAGATACTTCGAATGATGGGGCGATTGATCAATGGGGCAACTGGCAAGTAGTTAAAGAGCAATATGATTATGTAGAAGGTTTTGCCAAGCAAGTGGAAAGAATTCCTGCCCAAATAGATCTATCTGAATTACCGGAAGCTTATGGTTTTCAGTTTGAAATTAAAATGATTGATGAAACAGATAATGATTCGAAGCCAATTATTGATAAGGTTCAAATAGCCTTTAACGATTAGAAATTATTAAAAACTATATACAAAAATGGGAAACAAGTATTTCTTAAGTATTGCAATTGTGTTATTATTTTCAATACACATTAGCTCTTGTGGTTTAAAAAAAGGAGCAACTGAAGGTGATGTATCTACGGAAAATGATACAATTGAATTTACCTATTCTGAAGCGAAAGGAATAGGTATTGATTCTTTATATAATCGTCGTGATCCAAGTGATATCATCAAAGTTGGCGACACCTATTATATCTGGTATACTCGAATGATTAGTCCTCAGCGATCGGGCTATTGGGGAGATATTTGGTATGCTACTTCAAGCGATGAAGGACATACCTGGAATGAACAGGGTTTAGCCTTGGCTGTTGGCGAAAAAGGGGCTTTTGATAGCCACTCAGTATTTACACCTAATATACTCACTTACGAAGGGAAGTATTATATGTATTACACGGCTGTACAACCAACACCGGGAAATACTATGGGTAAGTTTGAAAATAATAGTGTAAATGATTTTACGGCGATAGGATTAGCCGTTGCTGATCAACCTGAAGGACCATTTGTTAGAGTAAAAAACAATCCGATTTTAGAAATTTCACCTGACTCTGTCGATTTCGATAGTTATCGGATTGACGATGCGGCCATGTTGGTTAAAGATAATCAGATATGGATGTACTATAAGGGACGTTCAAAGGTACATGGTAAAAAGGGTGCGCATTTTACTCAAATGGGGGTAGCTTTTGCAGCACAACCAGAAGGTCCATTTAAGAAGCATCCAGAACCTTTAATTGAAAAAGGACATGAGGTGTTAATTTGGCAAGAAAAAGGTGGTGTATCTTCATTAGCATCAATTAGTCAGGCCATACATTTTGCCAAGGATGGTGTTAATTTCTCTGTGAAGCAAGAAAACCTTACAGATATTCCTAAAGCTCCGGGTTTATATCGCCCACATCTAGAAAATGGTAATCAGGCGAAGGAAATTCCTGGTTGGGGGATTTCTATGATTCAAAAAAAGGGTCTAGCTTACCTTTTAAGGTATGAAATAAGAAAATAAATGATTATTTGAATAATAATCTTATAATTCATAAGAAAGGGGATATAAAGCACAGCTTTATATCCCCTTTCTTTTAGTTCACTTTATTACCTATTGAACAAGTACTTTTTTGCTGGTCGTCACACCATCAGTACCTTGGGCAACAACAATATAAATGCCCAGTTTCTCAACCGGAATAGTAGCCAAGCTTTGCTTTATGGTTTGATAATCATACAAAACGCCAGTAATGTTATAGACCTTAATATATGTTGTTTCTCCTTCAACTATAATTCGCCCAGAAGTACTGTATATTTTTAAATTAGGCTGCACTTCTTCAGAAATTGAAGTACTTAGTTCAGCTTCAAATGCTCCTATTGAAGTAGGAGTTGAGCGCAAAGCACCAGTGATGTCCAACGCAGGAACAAAGGTGCCAACTGCACCTTGCTGTATAACTGCAGAACCTTTTGCAACAGCATACAAAATACCATTCGCAGCCATTTTGTATTCAGGAAACGAACCATCCATAACAAAGTTTATTTCCGATGAAGTGTAGGTGAAACTGGCATTTATAGTATTGCCGCTAGTCTCCAATCCACTTTGCGATTGCATGATGTTATTGCTACAATTAGTTAAAATGATATTATTAGCATCTGTTGAAACATCCGGATCAGTATTGTTGACATTTATATCCAGATATAGGTTGCTTGCTAAGCCGTCTAGTGCAGTGCCTAGTATTAGGTTATTGGCGATGGTTGCTGTTATCTTTCCGCCGCTACCTTTACTTCCTTCATGTGGGTTATGTAAGTGAATTAAACTTTGTACATGTGTTATGTCCGACACATCATTTCCTTTTATAATGCCACAATTAACAAAGGTATTATTAACCAAATTCAAATCGTTGGCCACCCAATTGTATAGAGGTTTTGAATTAATTAATAAGCCTTCTTCATTACTTACTGTTGAAGTACCATCCACAATAGTGTAATCCCTAACGCAGTTGGCAAAAAAACAGTTTTCAACAGTTAAGTTACCTCTGACAATATTAAAAATTGGAAAAACTCCACCATTATTAATTGCTTTTATATCAGTGAATGAGCATTGAGAGAAGCTTAAACGAGCAAGGTGATTTGATTTTATTACTGCTCCATCTTTTGCCTGAAGGTTGCTGAATGCGCAACGTGTGGCACTAAAATATGTGTTTTTTGCGGCACCTCCTGAGAAAAAGATAATACCACCTGCAGATGTGTCATCAAAGCCGTAGTTCTCAATTTTTAAACCTTCTAGGCTTATTTTTAAGTTTTCATTTGCTGCGTTACCTGTTGGAGTGGAAAATAATCTATTTCCGCTAGGCATACTTGCTCCTCCCTGTAAAGTAGTGTTGTTGGCTCCTTCACCTTTAATCGTAATTAAAAAACCACCTAAAGAAGCTATTGCAATGTTTTTGGTTTCAAAAGTACCTGCACCAACATTTATAATGTACTCAGTATCTGATTTGTTAGCTAAAAAACTTGTCGATGCAGCAGTAAAAGCTGCATTAACAGTTAACATTGGATCTGATGCACTTAGCCCACTGTTAGCATCATCGCCTGTTTCTGATACATAATAGTTGACTTTTGCATTCACGGCTGTGCCAGACAAGACAACTGTTTTTGTTTCTGAACCAGAGGTAATATTTAAAGTAGCTGTATAATCACCCAATGTAGTAGGTGAAAATTCAATAGAAACAGGTTCTTCATAAATCGCATCATCTTTGCTGAAGGTAGTATTTCCATTAATTGAAAATACATTTGCATTAGCTCCTGAAATTGAAATGTTTACATCGCTTGAAGGCTCTTCAACACTTAAATAAAGTGTTTCGGTTACCCCCGTGCCTGAACCAATATAAAAAGTTTCACAGTTAATTTCATCAGGTGTTGTCGAAATCTCATCTGAAATGCTTGGTGCAGATATTTGTATAATAAACAGGTTGATGCTTTGTGCTTTTATATCGCACGAGTAGTCGTTAAAAAGATCGGGTGTAAGAATACTTGCATCTCCCTGTATCTTTGAATTAACATCCCAAACATATTGATAAACTCTTCCATTTACGCTTGCGTTATTAATATTAAGATCAAGGTTGGAGTAATCGCTTTCTGAACTATTTATTACCCACAGTGCAATTTCATCATCATTAGTAAAGGCCATGGTTTCAATATCGCTTACTCCAGATGCTACAGTTGCTAAATATTTTCGTTGGTTAATATTATTGGAAAAATTTTTCATAACATAATACGAACGCATTCTTTTGCCTTCCACCCCCGAAGTGAAGTATATGGTTCGTGTTTCAGAACTAACACCTCTTGACCAAGGCTCAAACATTAATTCTCCTTGCAACCCTGCTTCATACATAATGGCTTTTTCTGAATAAGCGGATAACAGTGAGCCTAACGTTTCAGGTTCTTCACCATTGGTGCGCCCTCCTGATCCAGTGCCACTTTCATCGCAATATGCAGGTTTGTTCAAATTGGTACAGGCATCAACAAATTCATCCCATAAATGGGGTTGGCTGTTTAAGTTGTGACTGGAAAAAGCCGTATATTCATTAGTATAACCTGCGCTTCCAACAGCTTCTACATATGATATGCCTTGAGAAACTCCCCACGAAGCCGGACTACCATACATGGGTTGTGGAACTCCTCTTGAGCTACACTCCGAGTTAACTTTTTGAATGATTTGATGAGCTCGTTCAACTGTTATTACACTCCATTCTTTTGATATGGAAATATAATCGATAGTAACATTGTTATCGTGCATTAATTCCAGATAATCAGCTAAAAATACACCATATTTATCAGTGTCAAACCAAGTTGTTGGTTTATAGTCGCAAATCCAATCCGGCAGGTTGTTTTGACCGTTATATCCATTGTAATCACTTTTCATGGTAGACCAGAACTTAATATCAGGATTTGAAATTTTTACCATCTTCATACTTTCAATGGCGTTATCATAGAAGGAAAAATTAGTGGTTCCCTCTACTAGTTCTTGCTTTTTGTCGTAGGACACACGACAAACAGTGTTTTCAATGTCTTTATAGCACCAATTGGCAATTTCCTGGGGATTAGCAGCACTCTGTAAAAATGAAGCACTACGTTCCATGTCTCCACCAATCATAGTAATCGTTTGGTGTTGGTTTGCATAATCAACTGTAATGGATTGTGCAGAAGCCGTATGCCAAAACGAAAGGCTGGCGGCAATAAATAAAAGTAAATGTTTTTTCATGTGATAAGATTTGTGAGCATTTTTGGCAGGCCTACCTGCAGAAGGAACAAGAAATCACCTTCTAAAAAGAACTGGTGGCTTGTTATATTTTTTTAAATGCCATTTGTATCTGATTTTATTTTAATACAAAAATATTGAATGAGGTCAAGCTTGATTTAATCAAATAATTCAAATGCTACTACTTATAGAGCTGTGTTTTTAGTGAGAAGCGTGGGTTAAGTTGTAGAATAAGAGGTGAGTAGAGATGAATTTGATGTATAATTTAAACGATATGAATGATTATTGATAGAAATTATGACAGCTTCTTTTGTGTTTGTTATGATTAGGGTTAAAATGTTTTGGACCTTGTAGCTTAAAATATTCATTTGGTTGTTAATTTATATATTTTGATGGTCTATAAAAACGACTTAAAGGTATTAGGGGCTAAATTTGAATTTCAAGAGAACTTTTTATTTGTAACAATAACAGCAACTAAATAATACCAATGAAAAAGAAAATCTATTTAGCAATGTTAAGCTATATGTTGGGCCTCATTTTTATTCAGGCACAAACATGCGGAGAGATAATAAATGACACTTTTGATTCAGATGGGGCACTGCCAAGTGGATGGACTGAGTACAATACATCTGGACAGGTAACGGTAAGTAATGGTGAGATGGTATTTGATTATACTTCAGCCAAACCATCTGCCAACAGAACATTTTCGGCAGTAAGTGGTGAATTCAATTATTCCTTTAAGGTAAAAAGTCAAAAGAACTGGATAAAGGCGACAATGAATTTGACATCAGCAAATGGGGATTTAATAAGCAGTATTATATTCGGTAATAATGGAAGTAAGAACATACTTTATGCTACTGCTCTTGATGCATCAAATAATCCCACTTCTTATGTCGGCACTTTAGATTCTCCATTTAGTTCTAATACCGAATATCTTATTTTATTAGTCATTGACACGAATAGTGATTCCTATGATATATATGTTAATGGGGAATTGAAAGCATCTTCAATTGCATTTTTAGAAAGTACTTCAGATATTGAGAAAATCGATATTCAGCAAAACGGCATGTATGGTGGAAGTGGGAAATTATATTTCGACAATATTCTAATTGCAAAAGACGATATTAATAGAACTAATCTGGAGTCTGCCATTTCTAATGCCCAGGCCCATCTCGATAATGTAACTGTTGGAACTGGAGCCGGAGAATATCCTCAGGATGCAGTTAACTCTTTTCAAAGTAAAATTGATGAAGCATCTGACATTTATTCGGATTGCGAAGCAAGTCAGGAAGACGTCGACAATGCTATTTTAGAATTAAAGAACGATTGGAGCACATTTGATGATTCAAGAAACTGGGGTATGCAGGATATTACTATAAGCGTTGATCCAACAAAGGAGCTTTGCGAGAAAAACCCTTTATGGTTTGGAGGAAATAATACGTATAATGGTAGCGGACAAGGGCTATGGGATAGTAATAATTTAAGGTGTCATTACAATGTTATTGATATGGCCAATTATACCGGAGCGCAAGGCTATCGTTTTCCAGGGGGAACAATGGCCAATTTATACCGTTGGAAAAGAGCAATTGGGCCGGTCGATCAACGAATCGATAACCTGAATAGTCACGGCTCGGCAGGACCCTTAAGCAATGAATTTGGTCCTGACGAATTTGGTCAGATGTTACTAAAAACACCTCTCGACAAAGGTGTAATTGTAGTTGCGTTTAATTGGGAAACGCCAGAGGATGCGGCAGATTATGTGGAGTATATGAACGCTGAAGTTGGAGAAAATCCTAATGGTGGTATTGATTGGGCTCAGGTTCGTGCCGACAATGGACATTATGAACCCTACAATGTTAAATACTGGGAGATTGGTAATGAGCTGAGTGGAAATTGGGAGCTGAGTGTATGCAACTATCCTTCAAGTGGTGATGCTAACAGGGGTGGTGATGCTATTTTACATGGTTTAGTGGATGTTTATGTAAATGGTACTGCAAGGACCTTTACGAACCAAAGAGCGGCCAAAAAAACCTCATGGGTTGAATCTACCTGTGTGGTGGATGGAACTGCTAACCAAGAGTTTTATACCAAATTCTGCCCGGTTGATTTAAACAAAGCATTCACGCTTACCATTAATGGCGTAAGCTGGAACAGGGTGGCAGATTTAACAGCCTCGGGTTCCGGAGATATGCATTATACTGTTGATGCCGTAACTGGGAAGATTACTTTTGGTGATGGTACTAATGGTAGTATACCTTCTGGGGGTTATAATGTAATACTCAATTATTCAACTGATAAGTTAGCAGGATTCCCAGAATATTACTCGGCAATGAAGGCTGTTGATCCAAACATTGAAGTGATCAGTTGTTGGGAAGGTGAAGCTTTTTATCGTGAAATGGCTGAAATTGATTCGCCTTTTGATGGTGTTACCAAGCATTATTACCCAGGAGGAACAGCAGAATTAGGTGATGAGTACAAAATGGTGATGAAGAAGTCAGTCAATTACAAAAACAAGATACAGAGTCACATAAATTATTTGGCAAAATACAATAATACATCGCTAAGTGGAAAAAATGTTAGACAGCATCTTACCGAATTTTTTGGAGGAAAGAATATAGATGTTATTACTCAACATTGCATAATGTGGCATGATGTTATCAATGGGTATTCTGATATTATGGGTAACATAATGGTACATTCATATTTTAAAAACGATAATACGCCAATGGTAAATACTGGAGGTAAATTTGTTTCGGCCAAAGGTTTACCGTACCATATATTTACTCATCTGCATCAGGATAAGTTTATTGAAGCTGACTTTCAGGGAGGCTCTTATACTTATAGCTCAACCAGTATTCAATATAGTTATCCAACAGCCAGTACTAATGAAGAAGGTAACATACTTACTCTGGTTGTTCCAAATACCCTTGATTCAGAGCAATTAAATACCACTATCAATATTGCAAACTACAATTTTGAAGATAACCATGTAATTGGTAAAAAATGGGTGGCTAAAGCCTATGATATTTATGCCGAGAACAGTTCTTCTTTACCTTATAATGTAAGGATTGAAGGGCCTGTTGATATGGATTTGAGTGAAACACTTACTGATGTTATTCCACCATATTCTATTGCTATTTATCAATGGAAAGTTGAGGATCGTAGCTTTTTAAGTGATTTAAGTGAGGTGGTAGTTGGTGAGGATATTACGAAAGATGAAGGTTTTTCGTCTAGTGGCGACATGTATGTTAACGGAATAAAGTATCAAAAAGGAATTGGAATTAAAGCAGGAACTAAAGTAAGCTATGATTTAAACAATCAGTACAAGACGTTTAAAGCTGAATTTGGTTTAGACGATTCTTTTACCGGAGGTGAAGTAAATTTATTGGTTTATGTAGATGGAGACTTAGTTTACCAGAAAAACAATGTGGATTCTAATTCTCCGAGTCCTTCAGTAGATGTGGATGTTAGCGATGCCAATACATTAAGGATTGAAGTGTATTCAGGCTTGAATTCTAATGGCGAAGGGTATGTAATTTTAGGAAATGCGCGGTTGATTAAAGATGATGTGGAAAATAGTATTGGTTCAGGAATAAATGTAAGTCATGACATTAATGTATCACCAAATCCTTTTGATTCAACGGTGAGCATTGAATTACCTAAAGTAGAGTCGGGTAAAGTTGTTTTAACTGATATGGCTGGAAGAACTGTATTTAGCGAGGTCTTTAGCGAATCAGCTCAATTGAATATTAGTAATATCTCAGTACATACCGGAACCTATGTTTTAATGGTAATAGCGGATGATACCGTTTACGTTGCTAAAATAGTAAAGAAATAATACATTAATATGAATCAGAAGTTAGCATTGGGGATTCTTTTGATTGGAATTCTATTTGTTCAAAAGACAATAGCACAAAGATTTGAACAGGCCTTTAATACAAACTGGAATTTTGTTTTAAATGAGGGAGATAATTCCGAAAGGCCGTCTATCAGTAGTTCAAATTGGAGAGCAATAGATATTCCTCACGATTGGGCATTTGAAGAAGGAATATCAAAAGATGGCGCACAAAAAGGTAACGGAGGTTACTTTGGAGGTGGCATTGGATGGTATTCAAAATCATTTGAAGTGCCTGAGAATTGGATGAGTAAGAAAGTAAGCATTGAGTTTGATGGGGTTTACATGAACAGTGAAGTCTGGATAAATGAGCACTATCTGGGTAAGCGGCCATATGGTTATGTGTCTTTCGCTTATGAATTATCACCTTATTTACAAGATGGTATAAATACGATTACTGTTAAGGTAGATAACTCAAGAGAGCCTAGTGCTCGTTGGTATCATCCGTGTGGTATCTATGCACCGGTTAAACTGGTAGCTACTTCGGCAAATAGAATTAGCCGCCATGGAGTTTTTGTAACAACACCTGAAGTCACTAAAGAACAGGCAGATCTTAATATTAACACTACTGTTGAAAATTTAAGTAAAGGTAGCTCAACTTATGAAGTGATCAATACTGTTTGGGATAGCAATGAAAATGTAATAGGGAGGAGCTCTGATAGTTTAGTAGTAGGTGATAGTGATACGCTGGTATTAACTCAAAATATTTCAATAGACGAACCATTGTTGTGGAGTCCTGAAAGTCCAGATTTATATATTGTTAAAACGCAACTGTTTGTTGATGGACAATTAAAAGATGAGATCAGTACACCTGTAGGAATCAGAACGATAGATTGGAAAACAGAAAGTGGTTTTTGGCTAAATGGTGAGCTTGTTAAATTATTGGGTGTTTGTGAGCATTTTGAAGGGGGACCCATTGGAGGTGCATGGACCGAGGAATGGATGCGTTGGAAACTACACCTTCTAAAAGATATGGGATGTAATGCCATACGCGCAGCTCACAACCCAGCTCCCGATTTCTTTT
Organism: uncultured Carboxylicivirga sp.; assembly: GCA_947503525.1. Classification (GTDB taxonomy): domain Bacteria; phylum Bacteroidota; class Bacteroidia; order Bacteroidales; family Marinilabiliaceae; genus Carboxylicivirga. Next base: position 196,053 of record CANNEA010000008.1, read on the forward strand.
ATGATTTGTGCGACGAAATGGGTTTTTTAGTAATGGATGAAATCTTTGACGGTTGGAAAAGAAAAGCTCCTGAGGATTACGGAAAACAAGCGTTTGATGTCTGGTGGAAAAGAGACTTAAGCGAATGGATTAAAAGAAATCGAAATCATCCTTCAATTATCATTTACAGTGTAGGTAACGAAACGGGAGGACCAGTTGCACCTAAGTTAGTTGAAACATGTCATCAGCTCGATTCAACTCGTTTGGTTACTTCAGGTCATAGTGGCTCAAACCATATGGATGTGTACGGGGTAAATGGAGGTAGTGAGAAGAAGCAGTTCTTTGAAAAAGAGCGACCAAATAAACCGTTTGTATCTACCGAAGCTCCACACACATGGCAAACACGTGGGTATTACAGAACTAAAACTTGGTATCGCGATGGTTATTCAGTGAAAAAAGGTGTGTTTGAAGTAGAGGACTTAACTGAGAAAGAATTATTTAACTACGAATGGAGTTCGCCTGAAAATTGGAAAAATAAAAAGCAGCACTTCAATTCATCATACGATAACGCTACTGTTCGTATCACAGCCCGAAAAAACTGGGAGCTAATGCGCGATTTGCCTTGGTATAGTGGTCACTTCCGTTGGACAGGTTTCGATTATTATGGCGAAGCTACCTATGTTCATGGTGGTTGGCCGTTTAGACTGTTTATGAGTGGAGCTATAGATGTGGCAGGATTTGAGAAGGATCTATACTATTTCTACCAAAGTCAGTGGACAAAGGAGCCAATGGTACACATTTTACCTAACTGGACACATCCTAAGTTAGAATCTGGTACTTTAATTCCGGTTTGGGTTTATTCCAATGCCGAAGAGGTTGAGTTGTTTTTGAATGGTAAATCGTTAGGAAAAGATAAGCCGGGTACAAAGTGGGACGAGATGCAATGCGAATGGATGGTGCCCTGGAATCCTGGAAAGTTAGAGGCTGTAGCATTTAGCAATAAGCAAGAAGTGTCCCGAACTGAACTCAATTCGGCCAGTTCACCTGCTAAATTAAAAGTGGATGTTGAAAGTGATAAGTTTGAAGCAAATGGTAAAGACATTGCCATTGTTACTACTTCTTTAATAGATACAAAAGGTCATTTTTATCCATATGGGGAGAATCGTATTAACTATCATTTTGATGGTCCAGTACGTTTACGTTCTCTCGAAAGTGGTTCGCCTGTTGATACATTCCCCAATGTGAATATCAATCATCGCAGGGCTTTTATGGGTAGTACCCGAGCCTTTCTTCAAGCAACTACTGAAAAAGGGGATGTTGGCGTAGTAATGGCGGCCATTATTGGAGAACGTCAGTTGTTAACATCCAATAAAGTGTCTATTGATGTAAGTCAGTTGACATTAAGAGGAACAATGCCAGAAGATGGAATAAAGGTGTATTATACCACTGACGGAACAAAAGCAAGTACAAATAGCAAGCGCTATAAAAAACCTTTTAAAGTGAAATTAGGTACTACAGTTAAGGCTTTAATAGTAAGAGATGGTAAAACATTATTCGAAATGGAAGAAACATTTTCAAAGGATGCCGGACTTTATTGGGGCGATGTAACTTATGAATCTTTATCGAGTAATATTTCAGGAGGAATGCAAGCCGAAGACGCCACTTTTGAAGGCGCAAAAGTGCTTAACAAGGGTAAAGACTTTTTCGGAAAGGGCTATCTCGATTTTAATAATAAGGAAGGCTTTGTAAAATGGTATCAGGAGAATGATGGTAGTGCAGGTGATTTTGTTGTAAAAATCAGATATGCCTCAAACGACCCCAAGAGCAAACGATCTATGGACTTAATTGTAAACGGAAAGAAAGTTGATACGATTTCCTTTAAAAAAACCGGTTCATGGAATTCTAAGTGGTTAATTATCGAAAGGAAGTGTAAGCTTCAGGGAGGAGCTAATTATATTGAATTACGTACTAACGGAGTTAGTGCGCCTAATATTGATGAGCTAAGAATTGAATAGTTAAATACACATAAACATTTTGTTTTGGAAGAGAACAGAATGAAGTCTAAATAAAAAGGTCAGATAATTATTAATTATCTGACCTTTTTTATTTTCATGTGTCACAAATTTTATAAACTGATTAATCGTTTACCGCTTCAAAGTACGATTATCTAACTTATACACTTCTCTTTCTTTATTTAAATCATCCGCATAGCTAGCTGTTTTTTTACGCAGTTTCTTTAGTATAATACTACCTTCTTGTTCTTCAATTAAGTTGTTACGTTCTTCCGGATCGTCTTCCAGGTTAAAAAGTTGTTCAAAGTCTGGCTTTCTATTACTGAAATCCAAATCTGTTTCGGAGTATTTGCCTTTTTCAATTTGAAACATGCGAATGTATTTCCATTTTCCATCAACTACTCCCTCACAAATAGGGTTGTTACGTCCGGTGTATAAGCTCTCCAAAAATAACTCTTTACGCCATTTTCTTGTTCTTCCTTCAGTTATAGGAATAAGGCTACTGCCTTGCATGTGTTTGGGTGCTTCTATGCCTGCATAATCTAATATGGTAGTTGGAATATCAAGGCTTGATACCAGTTTATTTACACTTGTACCTTTGGCTTTTTCAGGCAAGCTAGGGTCATAGATAAAGCATGGTATTTTGGTTGTTAAATCATATAACAAAGCTTTACCACCCATGCCATATTCGCCCATTAATAATCCATGATCACTGGCAAAAATGATAATTGTATTTTCACTTAATCCTTTTTCTTCGAGTGCTTGCATCATATCGCCAATAACTTTATCCATTGCCGATATTTGTTGGTAGTAGCGTATGTGATGTTCGTAGCAAGAAGTCGTATCGTAATCGTACTTATACACTTTGGTAGCTCTACCTTTATATTGATCCAAAACATTTTCAGGAATGTAAACATAAGGATCGGTGGCCGTTTCTTCAGGAATTTGAATATTTGTGTTTCGATAAAGGGTGTCGTAAAAGGTATGACCTTTTAGCTTTTCGTATTCATTAGCCGGTATCATACAATCAGCGGCTTCTTTATTACCCGGGTACATTGATTTTATTTGGCTTCCATGCGGAACAGAGAAACTTACCGACAGACAAAAGGGCTCTTCTTTGGGTACCGAATTTAGAAACTCCTCAACACTTTCCCCCATCACAGGCGTTATGATATCTTCACCTGAATCAAAGTATTCAGAGCAGTTTTTAGCTGTTTTAGGCCAAAACTTAGCCCAACCGTCATGCGCTTTCCAGTAGTCAAATTTTTCGTTACTACGCCCCTTGAATTCATAGTACTCAATACCAAACTTGCCAATAAAACCAGTGTAGTAGCCATTATTCCTTAAAAGTTCAGGATAAGACATGGCCCACTGTTCTTCCGTTATTTTATAAGATGATGTAAAACCAACGCCGCTCATACGTTCATTTAAGCCCGTAAAGAAAGCGATCCTGCTTGGAGCACAAATGGGTTCAGCAATATAGGTGTTTGAATAGCGCACTCCATTTTTGATGAGTTTATCCACATTAGGGGTTTTAATATAGGGATGCCCCATGGCAGAGAATGTGTTATCTCGTTGGTCATCCGATAGAAGAAAAATGATATTTGGCTTTTGCTCTTGAGCGTAGCTACTCATCAAAGCAAAAAGCATGATGACGACAATGTATGTTTTAAGCATTATGTGGAATTAAATCAGTTTTAAAATTTTTCTTATTTGGATATTTTTTTTTGTTTCCAGTTTTTGAGTTGCTTGATATCCTTCACTCTGACCTTATTATTCAGATACAGATCCTCATGAATCATCCAGGTAATTGTATCCCATGTATCTCCTTCTGTCCAGAGAGGAATCATTAAACCTTTTTCCCAATTTTTTAATTCAGATTGCATTGTCTGTAATTGCTTGTTATTGACTTCACAAAGATCTCTATCTTCCCCCAGATTATTTTCAAGATCATATAGTCTGTAGCCTAATTCGCTTACCCTTATTAATTTGTGTTCAGCATCGCGCATGGCAGCTTCATGATCTTTACGCCAAAATAATTGCTGATGTGGCGCACCTTGTTTCTCATTCTTTAAATAGGGTATAAGGTTTACGCCGTCCAGGGGCTTGTTGGGATGCGCAACTTCACCTGTTGCTGCTATTGAAGTGGCATATATATCTAAAGCAGAACTTAAGCCGGTATAAGTGCCCTTGTTGATTTCCTTGGGCCAATGCATAAAAAATTGCACACGATGACCACCTTCGTATTTATTGCCTTTAAAGCCTTTTAAAGGTAGGTTAATGGATGCATTATTGTGTGCACCTCCGTTATCACTCAAAAAGAAAATAAGGGTGTTGTTCAGTAGATTTTCTTCTTCCAGTTTGGAGACAATGTTACCTACCGCGCGATCTAAAGCCCATGTCATGGCAGCCAAGGTTTGTCTCGGGTGATCTTCAAATAAAGCCAAGTCTTCCTTTGAAGCTTCCATTGGTGTGTGAACAGCATTGGGGGCCCAATACATAAAAAACGGATGGTCTTTGTTACCGCCAATAAACTCAACTGCTTTATCGCCTAACCTATCTGTCAGGTAACCTTCAAAAGTTGTGAAAACGTCATTCTCTCGTATGGAATGGGATTCACCTTCCCTATCATTTTTTTTGTTGCTGAAGTAACTCCTGCCACCCGAAAGAAAGCCCCAATAATAATCAAAGCCACGAACATTTGGGCGGTATTCGGGTTGATCTCCTAAATGCCATTTACCAAAGGCTGCCGTTTTGTAACCTACTTGTTGCATGGCTTCTCCTATGGTTGTTTCATCTAAACTAATACCCGTAAAGTCACGAGGTGGGTTACACTCAAAGCCAAAGCGTTGCTGATAACGACCAGTCATTATTCCAGCTCGACTTGGTCCGCACACTGAAGCTGATACATGTGCATCAGTAAAAACAACTCCATTGGCAGCCAGTCGATCTAAATTTGGTGTTTTTAAATCCTTGGAACCAGCAAAACCAAAGTCGGCATAGCCGGCATCATCTACCAGCAATATTATGATGTTAGGTTTATTTGTTTGTCCGGTAACAGTGATTAGACTAAACAATAATACTACACTTAGAATATTAATCTTCTTCATTATTCAATTAATATTTTAGTTGTTGTCGTTTTACTTCCGGTGTTAATATTAAGCAGATAAAATCCCTTAGTTAAGTTGTTTACATTTATTTTGTTACCACGATGTGTAAGCAATACCTCTCCGCTTAAATTACTAATGCTAATACTATAATTATCATTATTACTGCCTTTCTGTTTGATGTATAAAACACCGTTTTTAACCGGGTTTGGGTAAACTGTAACGTTTGATTCAAACAGATCTGTTTCATTTACATTAGTACTTATATCCGGACCATTCACATAGGTTTCCTGAGTGTATGCCACAGGAGAATCGTGATTAGAATAATATTCTCCAATCGAATTAAGTGTTACAGGATAGCGCACAGACATAACAGTTTGAGCTGATGTTTGAGAAGGTTGCCATGTAAAAATACAATAGCGCTCTACAAATTCAGCTTCATCCATCATCTCACAGTAGGCCATAACATTTGTTAAAACCTGGGCTTCTGTTTTGTTTTTTTCATTCTCAGCCCAAATGTCTCCATAATTCCATTCTGTTACCCATATAGGTACCTGGTACTGGTCATAAAAATCTTTTAGCCAGTTTCTAAAATTGGAAGCCGTCATTATTTTATAATAATGCACCGGGATAAAATCGATTCGGTATCCGACAGCAATGGCTTTTGTCATAAACTCATCAAGCCACTCGCGTCCTTTTGTTCCATCAGTAACTGCCGGGGCACCCAATCGTAATCCTGAAGCTTGTAGAATTTCATATTTTTCAATGGCTTTGTCTACAGTCATATTTGCCTGATTAGCACCATCAGGTTCATTAAATGCTAAATGGTGAGTAATGGCCATGTTACTTCCCATGGTGGTCATTTTATCAATGCCTGCGCCGCCACTCCAGTCCATTACCACATATTCACACTCAGTCATGCTCACATCAGCACTGCCCCAATCGTAAAACCAATCAGACTTTAAAGCAAGCACCACATCGTTATTGTCACTTTTTCCACTGGCTCCCCGTTTCTTAGTGTCGCGCCATGGGCCAACTCTCATAAACGAAATGCTTTGTTGTAGCTCCTCAGGAAAATTTAAATTTATAATGTTTTCTGAAGCAATATACACCTTACTTACACCGCTACCATTAATATTTTGGGCAACTGTGAGCATATAGCCTTTCTCCAAGCGAAATGAGACAGCTTTGTCGTTGAATGAGCCAAGATTACCATTGTAATAGCCACATTTAAAAGAAACTTCTTCTCCTTGTGAACCAGAAGAGGCATAAAGTGTAAGAACATCTTCGTTTATAAATGATTTCTCAAAGACTGAAATAGCTGCCTGTAAAGTTTCCGTTGAAACATCAATCTCTTCTTGTGATGCTTCACAATTATCTAGTGTTATTTCGCTTTGTAGTTTAGCTGAATTCAATGATTCATAGGCCTCGCGGGAATATCCATACAAAGGACTTATAACCGTTGAAAAAGTTAATTCTTTGGCGCTATTGACAGCTGTAGATAGACTAGAACGATCAGGCCCAGGGTAGGATAAAGCGATGTTGTCGAAAAAGAATCGCCCTTCACTGCTATACATGGATATTTGAGTGATGCTTATTTTCGCAATATCTGTTGCTGATTCAATAAAAGGGATATTTTCAGCCCTTTTAATCCCTGCATCATAAAAATCAAAGGTATTTGTTTCAAAGTCAAATGTCATTGCAAAACTATACTCATAGCTCTTCTGATAGACGCCATCGATAAGTGTACCTGTAAAAGATGTTGGGGTATTAGTAGCATCCAGACTTGTAGCATATTGTACAGAGCCAGCGCCATCATTGCCAAATATAATACTGGCCAAAAACTTACCGTCTGCTGATAGGATATCGAATCGACATTTTACCCAGTTGCGTGTGCTTTCTTCATTAAAAGATAAAGTAACTTTTTCACTCACAGGAGTAAATGTCCGATACGCCCCTGGTTGATCTGCAGTGTAGTCAAACTTTAAGCGTCCTGCATCAACTGTAACACGTCCACTTGTATTGAATTCTGTCCATTCTGAAGGCAAGCTTCCATCCGTAGAGAATTCATCTATAAATATATTGGTTCCACATGTTTGTGCATTGGTATAAGAGGATATGCTCCAGAGTATTGAAATAATTATTAGCGATTTTGTTATCATTGGATTATTAGTGTTAGTCGATAATTATGCTAATCGTAGCTAATAGCATTAGTTTTGAATAAGTACTTTATGTACAATGTTTACTTTTGTACTCTTGATATGGAGTATATATACTCCATTTTTTAGATGACTAACCTCCAGCTGTGTTGTATTTTGCTTTGCCAGTATTTCGTTACCACCTAGGTCGTAAAGGAGTATGTTGCACTCTTCTGATATATCATTGGGTATTGACAAGTTAATCTTTCCTTTTGTAACAGGATTAGGGTATACTTCAACTTGTCCGGCTGAATTTAATTGATCATCAATATTGGTTGGGATTTCCGGCCCTTGTGCATATACTTGCTGTATATAGGAAGGTGCTGGAGATACGAGATTGCGGTAGTAAATGCCGCGTTCGTTTAGCTCGCCATTGGTGTAAGCTCCCAAATTATTTGTACCACTAAAAAAATAGTACCAGGCATAACGTTCAATAAAGTCTGTCTCTTCAAACTTTTCGGTCATGGCCTTAATTTTTGCGAGTGTAACATCTGCTTCTAGGTCTGGCGAGCCCATTCCAGGATTACCGTAGTTGTACTCGGTTACCCAAATCGGCACATTATACAGATCGTATAACTCTTCAAAACGACTAATGTATGCAGCTGGCGAACGACGCACATAATCATGAATAGCAATAAAATCAACGCGGTAACCTCTTTCGATACATCCATCCATGAATTCTTTAATCCAGGTCATACCGCCATGTGAAACTGCTGGTGAACCGATGCGAAGACCAGAAGCTAGAAGACTTGGGTAAACCTCAAGTGCTCTTTCAACGGTCATATTCGATTGTTCTTCCAGATCGGGTTCATTAAAAGCCAAATGATGATTAAAAGCCATATTCTGACCAATACTAGTGACCTTATCCAGTCCACAAAAATTATCACCACCGCTCCATGACATTGGCGCAAATTCTATCTCTGAGGTACTGTATCCTGAAGTTTGATATGGCTGACCCAATCCCCACGTATAGTACCATTCAGTTTCTAGCTTTTCTTGATGAGTAGCATTGCCTAAGCCCCCTTTCTTGCCTACTTCGAACCAGGGACTCACTCGCATAAATGAAATACTCTTTTGTAATTCTGCGGGTAAATTAATTTCAAGTGCATTATCCTGAGCAATGTATACCTTACTAAAACCCAATCCATTTATATCTTGGGCAAAAGTGGCCATGTAGCCCTTTGCTAACTTAAATGAAACCGGGATGTCTTCAAAGTCATTAAGGTTCCCGTTGTAATGCCCACATTTATATTCGCGTTCAGTCCCGGTAAAATCATATCCAGAATATAGGCTTATCACATTTTCATCTATGTAAGCGCTTTCAAAATCAGTAATCGCAGTTTCCAGTGTTAAACTGGCAATGTCAATTTCGGCTTGTGTTGCATCGCAATTATCCAAAACGATGTTACTTTGTTCTATTGAAAATTTTAATGCTTCATAGGATTCTTCAGTATAGCCATATAGAGGGCTAATTATTGCTGTTCGAATAAGACCATTGGCATTGCTAATTGCAGTAGATAGTCCAGAACGATCAGGCCCAGGGTAGGATAAGGCAATGTTGTCAAAAAAGAAACGTCCTTCGCTGCTATACATGGATATTTGCGTTATACTCACCTTTGCTATATCAGTAGAGGATTGCAAGAATGGTATATCATCAGCTTTTATTATGCCGTCGTTATAAAAATCAAAGGTGTGGTTTGAAAAGTCGAATGTAATGGCAAAACTATATTCGTAATTTTTTTGATAAGCACCGTCCACAAGTGCTCCGGTAAAAGAAGTTGGGGTATTGGAAGCATCCAGGCTTAAAGCATATTGTACAGTGCCTGCCCCATCATTTCCAAAAATGATACTGGCTAGGTATTTATTGTCGGATGACAATATATCGAATCGACATTTAACCCAGTTACGAGTGCTTTCTTCGGTAAATGAAAGGCTTACATTTTCGCTTACCGGTGTAAAAGTCCGATATGCCCCTGGTTGATCTGCTGTGTAGTCAAATTTTAATCGACCTCCATCAACCGTTACACGTCCATTGGTATTAAACTCAGTCCATTCTACAGGAAGGCTTCCATCGGTATTAAATTCATCAATAAATATTGTTGTACCACAATTTTGCGCATTACACCAAAAGACACTCGCAAAAAGAATTGTGATAATTGTAGTTGTAGTTTTTATAGATTTTTTCATACATAGAATTTAATGTTTGGCAGCTTGTTATTGTGAGTAACAAACTACCAAAAAAACTATCTGGTTTATATCATCGCTAGAGTTCAGATGTCAACAAATTATCCCAACCTTGTGTGCGAATCATCTGACCAACTTCACGCAGTACCTTAACGTCTTCAGGGTGCATCTCACCAGATGGAAGAGGTCCAGTATTTAGCAATAGATTGGCCGGATACTTACTGGCTCGTTGTAACATCTTAACCACTTCTTTACTGGTTTTGTGTTTACCATCCTGTCCTTTAGCATATCCCCATTTATTGCGCTGCAAATGGTCACAAATTTCTAAGGGTTTGGCAGGTATTCCATCAGGCTTGTATTTACGTTCCGGTGCCAAAAAGTCTTCGTTATTCAATACACCCTCTTTATATGATACCAACATATGTGGTTGTTTAGCATGTATCATATCGTACAGTTCTTGTAGTCTAAACTGTTCAAAGTCACCTGAAACAGGTACTTTGTGTCCATCTAACCATATACTCCCAACATCTGGAAACATATCAAGCAGTTCCTCAACCTGATTGTATAAGAAATCAACGTAAATATTTATATCCTGCTCATCGTCGTATTTGTAATAAGGCTCTTTTGTTTCGTATTTCGGTCGAGCATGTCCGCCCCATTTATCATTGTTAGGTGCATGAGGGTGACGCCAATCACGACCATGAGAGTAGTACAGATGAAAAGCTAGACCTTTTTTATTACATTGTTCATATAATTCAGCTATCAAGTCACGCTTTGCAGGAGTATTAGTGCTTTTAAAATCTGTATATTTTGTATCCCACAAACAAAAACTATCGTGATGACGGGTAGTGATATTGATGTATTTCATTTCTGCCTCTAAAGCCAGGTCGGTAATGAAATCTGCATCAAATTTGTCAGCCGTAAAACGATCAGCCAGTTTGGCATATTCCGCTACATGAATCTTATCAGATAATTGAACCCATTCACCTCTGCCCAATAGCGAATACAAACCATAATGAATAAACATTCCATAGCGTGCATTACGGAACCAATCAGTAGCCGCAGCACGAGGATCTACTTTCCAGGCTTCTTGCATATCTTTCATGAAAGCTGGGATATCCTGTTGGTTAGAATTACATCCTGGCATCAATAGCATACCTGCACTGGCCAATGCGCTTAATTTTAAAAAGTCTCTTCTTTCCATATTATAGTTCTTTATCTGTTCTAGTTTATTTATTCGGTGCTTCATCCATAAAACCAATGGCTTCTAAAAACACTTGAGTATCGAATAGTGTGCTTTTAAAGAAATACATATCCTTTTTATTATAGTTAAAAAAGCCATGTTTGCCACCATCGTATACTTTTAAAATGCACTTACTCTTAACTTTATCCATGGCTAGTTTATAGTAGTCATAGGTAGTAACCGGAATTAAATGATCTTTAGTGCCCAGGAAAAGAATGGTTGGAGGTGCACCTTTTTCTATATTATGAAGTGGCGAAAAAGCTTTGTATTCATCACCAATTCTTTCATATCCATAACCTGCTGGACCATTATCTACAACGGCATTGTATAAAACCAAAGCATTCGGTTTACAACTATAATTTAAGTCGTCGGTAACTTCAAAATATTCTTCAGTTAATGCTGTAGCTGCTGCCAGATGGCCACCTGCCGAACCTCCGGAAGCTATGATTTTTGATGTGTCAATCTGCCACTTATCAGCGTGTTCTCTAATATAACGAATGGCAGATTTGGCATCCTTTACAGCTTCAAAAGGCCTTGACTTATGTTTGTTTTTAATGCGGTAATCCGCAAGAAAGCAAATTATATCTTTCTCAGCAAAATATTGTGCTTGATGTATAAATTGCTTTCTTGTACCAGAATTCCATCCTCCCCCAAAGAAGAACACCATAGCCGGATAGCTCCGACTGGTGTCTATTTTTTGGGGTTGGTATATCTCCAGAAAAAGTTGAGTTGTGTCAATTTGCTTGTAAAGTTCTAATGTTTGAGCATTTGATTCAACATCAAGAAATAGCAACAGGAGTATGGTAACTATGGTCATTTTTGCCTTCATAGCTGGACATTTTCAATTTTAAAATGGTTCAATGATATAACTCCAAGTATATTCTCTACGCATCAACTGATAGATTAAATGTGGTGTTGCACCCCAACTGGTGTCACCTCCAATACCCATCATGCCGTAATCAATGTTTAAGACAATATAATCGCGTTTATTCATGTCATATTGATGTCGTGATTGTTTCTTTTCTTCATTGCCATAATCTTCATGTTCATAGTATTGAACTTGCATACAAAATTGATTAATAGCTTGAATTTTAAGTCCATGGTTGCCATCTGATAAGGTCATCCATTTAACATCCGTTCTATATCCGTTAGATTGTGGTCGAATATATGGATAATACATGTCATCAATAGTAGAGGTATACGTTCCAATAAAAGCACTGGTGTATCGATCGGCATAGTTTTCATGCGGACCGCGTCCATACCAGGCGGTCTGGTTTAGTTCTTTATTAATGCGCAACTGAGAACCAACACGTGGCATCAATTCCGTTTTACGATTAGGATCAAAATGAATATAGTTATCTATTTGAATTTGTCCTGTACCATTAATGCGATAGGTGGAGATGAAATTACCAAAAGCTTTGTCTAATCTTTTGTTTACAACAAACATCACAATGCCATTTTCCTCCGACATTTTAATACTAATGATTTTCGCATTGCTACTTTCTTCTTTCCAAAATCCCTTTTTCTTCACCATTCCTGCACCGTAGTCATTATCCACAGGGACACGCCAGAAATCTGGCTGAGGGCCTTCTTTAATGTAGATTTCATTATTTACCGTCAGGTTTTTAAATGTACCTATTGACCTATCGAAAAACAGATTGGTTTTTTCAGTGGTAATTATCCAGCCTTCTTTTTCTTCTTTTACCTTAACTTTACTAGTAGCTTCAATGTTTGAAGTGAAATCAGCTTTTGAAAGTTGAATTTGTTCTTTAGCAACTTCATGTCCTTTGGCCAGTAATCCATCCTTTTCTTTTAGTGTAAAAGAAAAGTTGACGTAAAAGTCTTTGCCATCTATTTCTGGTAAATTAAGAAGTATTGCTTTACTATTTTGAGGTGCTATGTTTAGTTGCTCAATTACTTGTTTCCCTGATATTTCACCATTTATCAGATAAGAAGCTGTTAATTGATATTTATTTAGATTGTCAAAGAAGAACTTATTCTTGACAAAGAATTCTCCTGCTTTATGTCCTTTGGCTACTGAAATGTTCTGATAGACCTTCTTTACTTCGTAAATATGTGGGTTAGGCTTTCTATCGGGAGCTATCAAGCCATTTAAACAGAAGTTATTGTCATTACGTGTTCCGGGGTTCTCCAAATCACCGCCGTAGGCAAAATAGTCATTCCCATTTTTGTCTTTGGCCAAAATACCCTGATCAACCCAGTCCCAGATACAACCACCTTGCAGGCTTGGATATTCTTCAATTACATCCCAGTAGTCCTGAAGATTACCTACGCTGTTACCCATGGCATGTGCATATTCACACTGAATTAGCGGACGATAAATATCGTTTTGAAGAGCATAATTCTCGATTTCATCTGGAGACCAATACATAGGGCAAACAATATCAGTGTGCTTTTTATTGTCTGCTTGTTCAAATTGCACTGGGCGTGTGTCCTGCGACTTAAGCCATTCATAGGCTTTTACGAAATTTACACCATCTCCGGCTTCATTACCCATCGACCAAATAATGACTGAAGGATGATTCTTATCTCTTCCATACATGCGTTCAATGCGATCCAGATGCGCAGCTTCCCAAGCAGGATCATTGGCGATATGATAATCATAAGGACGTTGCAGTGCTGCACCCAATCCATGAGATTCAATATTAGCCTCGTTAATAACGTATAAACCATATTTATCACAGAGTACGTACCAATATGGGTCACTAGGATAATGACAGGTACGCACTGTATTAATGTTGTATTCTTTCATCAGGCGAATGTCTTGTTCCATCAGTTCGCGCGAGACGTAATGTCCTTTTTCAGGATCATGCTCATGTCGGTTTACGCCTTTTACTAATACAGCTTGTCCATTAACCAATAATTGTGAGTTTTTAATCTCAACAGATCTAAAGCCTATGTTTTTACTAAATATTTCAATCAATTGGCCATTTGCATCATTAAGTGAAACAACCATTCTGTACAAGTTTGGTGTTTCGGCCGACCATTTTTTTACATTTTCAATTGTGGCAGAAAGACTAGCTTGACCTTTAAATTCTTTAGATTTTGCTGTAGTTGAGCCCTCCGCTACAAGTGTCTCGTTATCGTATAATTTGTAGGTAATGGTGTTCTTCTCTGATTTTTGTTGTGTCTTGATGTCGAAGTTTAAAGAAAGCGTTCCATTTTGGTAGTTTTCATCCAGAGAAGCTTCAGCTTTATAATCGTTCACTCTGGTTTTGGGAGTGGCGTAAAGGAATACATCCCTCTGAATTCCACTTATTCGCCAAAAATCCTGGCATTCAAAGAATGAGCCGTCACTCCAACGGTAAACTTCAACGGCTAATTTATTTTCACCAGTATTTAAATATGGGGTAATGTTAAATTCTGCCGGAGTTTTTGAACCTTGGCTATAGCCTACTTCCTGTCCGTTTACCCAAACATACATTGCTGACTTTACCGCAGCAAAATGAAGAATAATGTCCTTGCCATTCCAATTTGAAGGCACCGTAAAATTACGTTTGTATGAACCAACAGGATTAGAATCTTCAGGTATGTAATCTAAAACAGGTGGCTTTGGGGTTTTTCGAGGTGAAAAGTCAAAAGGGTGATTTAAATACATTGGCATACCAAACCCTTGAAGTTCCCAATTGCCAGGAACATTAATCTGTGGCCACTCGCTTAAATCAAAATCATTATTCATGAAATCAGCAGGCCGTGTTGAAGGGCTTGAAGAATATTTAAAATGCCACTTGCCATTCAAACTTTTTAAATAGGGCGAGTCATTTGAGTTTTTTATTTTTGCATCTTCGAAAGAGGCAGCTGGAATAATAAGACTTGAGGGCTTAAGCCTGTTTTTCTGCAAAACAGATATGTTTTTCCAGTCTTGTCCGTATGATTGTCCGCTAATAAAAATGGTAAACAATACAATCAGAAGGTGTTGATGTTTTTTCATTATAACTTGAAATTATTTATATGAAACAAATTTTATAAATATTTCTATTCTTTCTTCTTTGCTATTTGACTAAAAGTATAAGCTAGATTGAATTTGCACTACGAAGACCGCCTTTCAGAGGATAAGGAACGATAATTTAGATTGATTGAACGATATCTTACATGCTGAATTCTTGTGAAGTCGATTCGAAATCGGATATTTGTAATCTCAGCTAAAATTAGTTTCTTGCAGCTATAAATCGGTTTTGTGAACAGGGTTATGGGAAGAATTTGTCTTGTTGTTATACTATGCTTGTACGTATCTTTATTAAGAGGACAAGATTATAATAATCTACATTTTGAAGGCCTAAATAACACGGTTGGACTTTTGTCAGATGAAGTTTATACAACTGCACAGGACCAGTACGGTTTCATCTGGTTTGGTACGAGTGAAGGAATAGTTCGTTATGATGGATACGAATTTAACTCCTTCAAAACGCACCCCCATTTGGGAAAAATGTATGGAGTTGGCATCAACAAAATTCATGTTGATGAGGAAGGCAACTTTTATGTAACTACAGAAGTTGGTTTTTTTGCCTTTAATAAATATTTTGAAAACATTTTGGATTCTGTTGAGAATCATTTTGCAGGCGTAAGGCTTGCTGATGTTATCAAAGCTTCGGATGGTTATATTTATATCACCTCAAATCATGGCTTTCATATTGTTAATCCTATAGATGAGCGGGTGAAAACCCTGCTATCGACAGCTGAAAGTAAAATGCCTAGTAATGTTACCAGACATGTAATCGAGGATTATAAACAAGGTATATGGGTCAGTGTGTGGAGCAATCATTTGCTGAAATTAAATTCAGATAGAAATTCGTTTGCTAGTTTTGAACTCAATACGGAAGGTGTAAGTGAAGGCCTTGAAGTAGCAACTAATTCTCTTTTTATAGATAGTAGAGGCTATTTGTGGTTAGGAGGCTGGGAAAATGGCTTGTTCGTTTTAGATATAAGTTCGGATAATGAGGCACATGTTATTAAGACGTTTAAACATGATCCGAAAAAAAACAATTCTATTCCAGGTGATATAATACACAGTATTGGCGAGGATAAATATGGGGGTATGTGGATAGGAACGCCCTACGGCTTATCTGTTATTCAATATCCTTTAAGTAAAAACCACAAAGTTATAGCTTACAAACCTGATGAATCAAATACCACTTTGAATAGCACCGTGGTGATGAATTTATTAAATGATAATTCTGATATATTATGGATTGCTACGCGAGGTGGTGGAATTTATAAATTGGTAATTGAACGAAATAAGTTCAAGCATCTAAAAATACCAAACCTCAATCCGCAAAGGCGTAATCAGGCTGTTCATGGTTTTAGTACTGACCATAAAGGGCGATTGCTGGCTGGAGTATTGAGTATCGGTTTTGTAGTGTATGATAAAGCAACAGGTCAGTTTAATCATTATAATGAAGTCCCGGAATTCCAAGTTCTGGATGAACACATTAATTTGAATACAGTATTTAACTTTATGTGGGATCGTGATTCTTTACTTTGGCTAGGGACTCGATATAATGGCCTGGTCCTTTTGGATGTTAATAAAAGGAAGGTCGATGTTGTACGCAAGAAGTTTAAAAGGGCAGAATATAGAGGGCGTGATGTTAAAGTAATGCATGAGTTGCGAAACGGATCCGTACTCGTCGGTACAGACGAAGGTTTAAACATGTTTAGTCGTGGTGTTGGTGGAGAGTGGCAGAGTCGCTATATTAATGCATTTAGACAGGCCGCTGAAGTGAAGCAAGGGAATTTTGTGATTGTAGGTATAGAAGATTACACTGGTTCTTCTGTTTTGGTTGCGACAGAAAAGTATGGCATTTTTGAAATTGATTTTAATAATGGTAAGGCAGATATTAAAAAATGGAACCATACCAAGGCTAGAGTTATTTCTTTATTTAAAGATAAGCAGGAACGTATTTGGGTAGGAACGAAAGGGCAAGGATTGTTGTATTCAAGCATACATGATGGCGTCTTGCACCATGTAGATGCAAATTTAAGTCAGATTGGCGATATTGTTTATGGAATTAATCAGGATCGTTACGATAATATATGGGCAACAACCAATAATGGACTGACTAAAGTTACCGTTAATGATGGGGCTTGTTTTTTTGAAAGTTATTCAAAACGTGACGGTTTACAAGGGAATGTATTTCTGCCAAGATCCTTTTATAAAGATGAGAATGGTCTTTTTTATGTAGGCGGTTTTAACGGATTTAATAAGTTTGAACCTCATAGAGTGAAATCGAGTTACGTTCAATCTCCTGTGGCAATAACAGAGATTCGGATTGAAGGAATGGAGATAGACTTATCGGAACTTAAGGATAGTTCTATCTTGATGGATCATGAGAATAACGACCTTTCTATAGAATTTGCTTCTTTATGCTATACTTCACCTGAAGCCAATCAATATCAATATAAAATTGAAGGATTAGACAGTGATTGGAAATTTGTGAGTTCAAAGATGCGAAGTGCAAATTATAGCAATATACCGCCGGGCGATTATGTGTTTATGCTTAAGGGCTCCAATAGTCAAGGAATATGGAATGATGAGGTGTTAAAAATGAATGTGAGTGTAGCTCCTGCACCATATAAAAGCTGGTGGGCTATTTGTTTATATGTAATTGCGATTTCCGGTATTATTGGATTTATTTTCAGGCAACGCCTAAGATTGGAGCGTTTTAAGCAGAAAATGGAACTGGAGCATATGGCGCGAGTGAAATCCGATAAATTAAACCAATATAAGTTAAGTTTTTTCACTAATATTTCTCATGAGTTACTTACACCTGTCTCAATATTGTCTACTTCACTATTTAATGTTCGTAAGCAAAAGGTTTATTCAGAAGAAAATCTTGAGGTGCTGGAGCGCAATGTTAGTGGCCTGGAGCGTATAATACGGCAGTTGTTAACATTTCGAAAGATTGAAGCCAATCGAATGACTGTGTCTTTGGGAGATTGGGATGTAAGTCAGGTTGTAGAGGATTGTGTTCGTGATTTTATACCGCAATCAGAAAAGAAAGGTATAGCATTGAAGTCAAGTATAGAACCAAACATCAATGGCACCATTGATAAAGGGAAATGGGAATTGATTCTTAGAAATCTTATTTCTAATGCACTTAAATATACCGAGAAAGGAAGTGTTAAATTAGTATTGAAGAAGTTGGATGACAAAACGGTGAATTTGATGATAACTGACACGGGTATGGGAGTTCCAAAGGAAGCTTTGCCTCGTCTTTTTGATCGATTCTATCGGGTGAAAGGGAATTCAAAAACAAAAGCTGATGGTATTGGTATTGGCTTAAACCTAACCAAAAGTTTGGTAGATATTCTGGCAGGAGAAATTATAGTAGAGAGCGAGATAAATAAGGGAACAACATTTACTTTGACTTTGCCGATTGATGGTGCCTACGCTTTGCAGGATAAAACTGGCGATACACAACAAGTTATGCCGGATGTGGAGTTTATTGGTAGTGCTGAAGATCCGGAGGTAGAAGTAGTTGCTGAACCTGTATTTAAAGATTTGGATGTATTGAAAGGTAAGACAATCTTGATTGTTGAAGATAACGAGGAATTCAGGAAATCCTTGATGACAGCCATTGGACATTCTGCGAATATTCTGGAAGCCGAAGATGGAGAAGCTGGTATTGCCATTGCTGAGAATGAAGAAGTAGATTTGATTATCTCCGATGTGATGATGCCAAATAAAACTGGCTATGAGCTGTGCCAGATCATTAAATCTAATATTGAAACTAGCCACATTCCAGTGATTTTATTAACTGCGAAAGTAGGGGATGACAATAAATTACTGGGTTATCAATCTGGTGCTAACGCTTATGTGGAAAAGCCGGTAAATATGAACCTGCTAATGGTGCGTATTCAATCCCTACTGGGAAATATGAGGGAGATGCGTCAGGAAGCTGGTGCTAGTCTGAATCTGGAGCCTGAAAATGTAAGTGTTACACCTTTGGATGAAGCCTTTTTTAATAAGGCTAAGAAATTGGTGGAAAAAAATATGGCTAATGCAGAGTATTCAATTAAGGACTTCGGTGATGACCTGGGAGTAAGTAGTTCTATGTTGTACCGAAAAATGAAAAGTCTTGCAGATTCATCGCCGAGTGAGTTTGTACGTAATATTAGGTTGAAACGATCGGCTCAGCTATTTGAAAACAAGTCCTTTACTATATCTGAGGTGGCTTATAATTGTGGGTTTAACGACCTGAGTTATTTTGGAGTCTGTTTTAAGAAAATGTATGGTGTAACACCCACAGCCTTCCAGGAAGGAGAGCGCTACAAAGAGACTTAGTCCTTATTTCGGAATTTCTGCAAATAATCTGACATATCTTTCAAGATGAATGTGTGGTATTGATTGAATGATAATAACTACTTGCAAAACTAATAGTTAAGTAATTTAGATTTATTAATTAATTAAAACACATTTTTATGAAAAAATTATTTACTATTTGTTTGGTTTGTGCTACTTCTTTTATGATAAAGGCACAAGATGCTCAAGTATATTTAACATTTGAGAATGGCGAAATTATTCCAACTGAAGTTACTGGCGTGACAAGTGTTGATGCGGATGCTAGTATTTTAATTAAAACTCCGAATAATGGTTCTGACATTGTTCAAGGAGTTAATTCAATTGTAGATGAAGGAGGGGAAAATGTGCTTTTTACGGATTATAATGGTTATCTAAAATTTGATAAGACAATCCTTAATAAGACGTCTTTTACAATTATGAGTGATTTCAAATGGACAGGTAATTTTGCTTGGTGGATAGGAATGGCAACTTTTGTTGGTTATGATAGTGATGGTAATCCGGAGGCTGATCCAGTAGTACCAGCTGGTTACGTATTCAATCATTTAAATATTAAAGATAGAGCAGGACAATTAGATGGTTTAGGAATGGCGACGTCAGATAAGCCTTTAACCCAAGATGTTTATCATCATTTAGCACTAACATATAACTCAGGAGAATTATATCTTTATGTAGATGGTGTTGAAAAAGCTTCGGGTAGTGGTAGTGAACTTCATTTGCTAAATGATTTAGAATTATATTGGGGGGTTAAGTTAAGTGCTGATGCAAGTTCAGGTGATGTAACTCCTTGGACAGATGGTAACGGAAATAGTAAATGTGCGCAAGTATTTATGGACAATGTCGCGCTATTTGATAACGCTTTAACTGCTCAGCAGATTGCTGATATCGCTGCAGGAACATCTATCCCAACTGATATTGATTTGCCTGTTATTAAATCAAAGGTTTATCCAAATCCTTTCGTTAGTGAAATAAGCTTTGATAGTGATATTAAGACGGTGAAAGTTTTTGACTTGAGTGGAAAGATGATAGTAACGAAAGCTTTGAATAATTCCAAGACCATAAATTTAAGTGAACTTACAAAAGGTGTGTACGTCGTTCAACTAGGAAAAGAAAATGGTGTTATGGAAACAGTTAAGTTGGTGAAAAAATAAATTAGATCACAGAATAGAAAAATGATTTAAAAGGATGTTATTTGATGACATCCTTTTTTTATTAATACTTTTTAAGTTTTCATAGGCTTCTTATTTTTGAAAATATCCATAAAAATGCATTTCAAAACTTATGAATTATAATTCATAAGATTTTGTAAGGGTCAGGAATAAAGTGGTTTGGGGCTTATGCTTAATGAGTGATAGGATATGGTTTTTGTTTTAGAACAAGAATGTAACCGATTCAATACTTTTGTTAACGGATGTAAAATATCTATAGGTAAAAATATTAATAACTTAAATCAGCTATGCGAAAAATCGGAATGATAGTGTTAATGTGTCTGATTACAACTATAAGTTGGGCACAGCAAATAACGGTTAGCGGTTTGGTCTATGACGAGCAGGGACCCATACCCGGGGCTTCTGTAATATTAAAAGGATCGGAAGCTACTAACTTGGTTGGTACAATTACTGATATTGATGGAAAGTTTGTGCTTTCACTGCAACCCGGATCAGTATTAGTAGTTTCCTTCGTTGGATACGAAGACCAAGAGATAACTGTAAGCGGACAAGAAGAGGTTCGTGTGCAACTGGTAAGTGAATCTACGAAATTAGATGATGTTGTTGTTGTTGGGTACGGAGCTCAAAAGAAAGCTTCGATGGTTGCTGCCATTTCTCAGACTAAGGGAGAAGAACTACTAACGGTTGGAAGTGTGAATTCGATAACGGAAGCCCTACAGGGGATGATGCCGGGTGTAACCTCTATTTCAAGTGGAACTGGTAAACCAGGAGCCGATGCCGGTTCAATCCTTATTCGAGGTATGGCTTCGTGGCAAGGAAATGATCCCTTAGTATTGGTTGACGGAGTAGAACGTGATATGAATGATGTTGATCCCAATGAGATTGAAAGTATTTCAGTTCTGAAAGATGGATCTGCAACAGCTGTATTTGGTGTGAAAGGAGCTAACGGTGTTATCCTGGTAACAACAAAACGAGGAACCCTGTCTGCACCGAAGATTGGGTTTTCTGCCAATTTTGGTTTGAAACAACCAACAGCATCTCCGGAGTTTGCCGATTATATTACTTCAATGAATATGTGGAATGAGGCAGTTAGCAATGATCTTTTGTGGGATCAGCTCATTCCAGAGCATCGTATCAATGCATGGGAGAATGCTTTTGCATCTGGGAACTATGGTCCTAATAATGATTATTATCCTCAGGTAGATTGGTGGGATGAGGTGATGAAGAAGGTAGGTTACCAACAACAGTATAATGTAAATGTGCGTGGTGGTACTCAATTCATGAAATATTTTGCATCATTGGGCTACTTGCACGATGGTGATGTATATAATGGTCAAAAAAATGCAGATTTTGATCCTTCATTTAGTTACAAACGTTACAACTGGCGTGTCAACCTTGACCTTAACTTAACTAAAACCACGGTTGTTTCAGCTAATATGGCTGGTAAAGTAGCTTATCGACATCAGCCGGGTTACCGTATTGATGGTGGTGGTGAAGATGGATATGGTCAAGAACAGTTTTTCCAGGGACTATATACTGCCAGCCGAAATCAATATCCGGCTTATTGGTCAAATGGGACATATGCTGCCGATCAAGGTGGTGGAGGTAATCCTATTGTAGCACTTAATACAGGTGGTGAGCGTGAATACAAATACTTTCAGGGTTTTCTTGATTTTAAAGTGAACCAGAAGTTGGATTTCATTACGAAAGGTTTAAGTGCAAAAGGATCTTTCTCTTTTACTAACAGTTCTAATTGGGAATCAAGAGTAACAGCAGGTGGTTGGGCTTTTTCATCTAATGCTATTTTATATAGTAGGGCCTATGATTATGCAAATCCTAATTTAGATGGAACTTTACCATTACTCAACGAAGCACGTTGGCCTAGCGATGAATCACGTCTTGGACCTGTATCAGCAACTTATGATACTTTTAAAAGCTACGAGAAGAAAATATATTATGAGGTAGCCTTAAATTATGCACGTACATTCGGTGATCATGCGGTAACTGGTTTGGGTCTTTTTAGTCGTCGCGAACGTAAGCCTGGATCTTATGAAGTGCAGTTTCGTCAAGAGGATTGGGTAGGCCGTATCACCTATGGATTCAAAGATCGTTACCTATTAGAGGCGAACGGTTCTTATAACGGTTCTGAGGCTTTTGCTCCCGGACTTCGCTTTGGTCTGTTTTATTCCGGATCTTTGGGATGGCGTATATCTGAAGAGCCGCTTGTGAAGCATGCAGTTGGTTCCTGGTTAGACAATCTGAAAGTTCGATATTCGTATGGTACATCAGGTTTAGATGGATCTCAACGCTTTTTATATTTACAAGATTATAGCGAAGCCAGAAATAATAATTTTTGGCGTGGAGGAGTATATTTTGGGGATACTCAAACTAACTTGCAATCACCGCTTTATCGTGAAGGTGACGCGGCAAATGATTTAGCAACCTGGGAAACTTCAACTAAGCAGAATCTGGGAATTGAATTTGGAGTATTCAACAGACTATCCGGATCATTGGATTTATATAATGAAAAGCGTGAAGGTATTTTAATGGATGTATGGGCACCGCTATGGTATTTACCTACAGGTAGTGTAGCCTCAGGAAATATGGGTGAAACAAAGAACCATGGATTTGAGGTTGAGTTGAAATGGAACCATAGTCTTAGTAATGGTTTACGTTATTGGATTACTGGTAATACATCTTTCAACGAAAGTAGAATTGTATATCGAAATGACGGAGTAAATACTGCCGACCATCTAAGACAAGCAGGTAAACCGATTAACTGGACTACAGCATACATTAATAATGGTTATTATACCAGTCTTGATGATATTTACAATTATTCAACAGCAACCAGTAATGCCGAACAAGGTAAATTGGTGCCAGGGGATCAACTCTATGTTGATTATAATGGAGATGGAGTTATAACTGCTGATGATAAAGTGGTTGCTGAAGATTTAAAATATCCTTTAAATACTTATACCATTACAGGTGGTTTATCCTTTAAAGGATGGTCACTTAATATGAGGTTTTACGGAGTATCCAGTGTAAGTAAAGTAGTGCCAGATTATATTCTTTACGATAACTTAGGTGGTGAAAGCGGTATTTATTCTGCAGGGCCTGATGTTACTGGTCGTTGGACGTATGATAACCAAGTTAATGCCGTTAAACCGGCTTTACATACTTCTCAGTATCGCGGTTATAGTCAAAAAGAAAGTACTTATTCTTACCGTAATGCATCGTACTGGCGATTGAAGAATGTTGAATTAAGCTATAGTTTCAAGTCAAGCTCCCTGGAGCGATTTAAGATGAGTAAACTTCAGTTATATGTAAATGGTAATAATTTAATCACATTTACAGATTTGGATAAACGATTAGATCCGGAGGCCACTAAACTAGGTGTGTTCCCAATGGTGAAACGTTATAATTTGGGTCTAAGAGCTTCGTTTTAAACGATAGTCATTGGTTAACTTTTAATACTTAAAAGATGAAACGAATATATAAATTAATTATCATCCTTCTATTAGCTCCATTTACAGCTTGTGAGGATTATCTGGACATGGTGCCATCTCAGGAATTTAGTGAAGCTGATGTGTACCAAAATTATTATACAGCCCAAAGTTATTTAGATAATTGTTACCGGGCTTTATATGATTTTTCCGGAGCTACTGCCGGAGGAATGGGAGTGAAGCAAATTGAAACCATTACCGATAATGCGTGTAATCAAGGTCCAAATGCTGCTTTTAATTTAGGCGATTGGTACAATAAGAGTGGTATGCAAGAAGTGGGTTGGAATTTAACAAATCAGAATGGCGACAATGCCACAGGATCTGGTTTACCCATATATAATGCCTCTTTCTGTTTGCGAATTGCCAATAATTTAATTGACAATATTGAGTCGATACCGGCAATTGGTGCTAGTCAAGATCAAAAGGACTGGTTAATGGGTCAGGCTTATTTCTTTCGTGCATGGTATTATTTCGAGTGGATTCGTCGCTTAGGTGGTATGCCAGCCGTAAATAAGGTGTATACTGGAGGTGAAGATTTGGACATTCCTCGTCAATCGTATAAAAAATGCTCCGAAGATATTATTGAGGACTTGGATAAAGCTATTGCCTTATTGCCACATATATGGCCGGATGTCGATCAGGGACGTTTAGAGAAGTGTTCTGCGCACGCGCTCAAAGGTATGGTAGCATTATATGCAGCTAGTCCCCTAATGCAGAACAGCGTTGACGAAATTGTTGAAAGAGATGATTATGATATTGCTTGGGCTACTCGTGCTGCTCAGTATTCTGCTGCTGCTCTTGATTACATTGACGCTAATCGTCCTGCCAGAAAGATGTTTGATCCTACAGGTTTATCTGAAGAAGTAAGAGACAGCCTTTATACGGAAATCTTTTATCATTTAAACTATATTGGAAAAGAATCATTGTTTTGCCGTAGTAGTCATGGACTAACAGCCGGTGGTAATGCAAGAGATAGAGAGGCTGATCTTTCGATGTTATACCAAAGCTTACGTGTGTCAGGTCGTGCAGGATCCTGGGGTTTCTTATGTAGTATGCCTACTCAAAACTTGGTAGATGCATTTGAAATGGCTGATGGAACTGCGTTTGATTGGAATAATCCGGCACATGCAAGCGAGCCTTACAAAAATCGTGATCCACGTTTCTATAACTTTATAATTTATGCAGGACGACAGTGGGGAAAAGTTGGCCATGTTGGAACACATGATTTACCTGCGTTTCATCCAAAAGTGCCTAAACATGGTCCGTACTATTTTGAACCTTGGAGAGCAAGTGCAGCCCTAGGCGGTGGATGGGGAATGGATAATGCCTATTCTTCATATAACAAATCCATCCCAACAGGTTATATGTTCAAAAAGTTTTGGTGGAAAGAGGCTTATGGTACAACAGGTTCTAATCCTGATGGCTTTGGTACTTATCACTACAACGCTGAATTTATTCGAACAACAGGTGTGTGGTTGGATTTGGCAGAAGCTTTAAATGAAGCGGCAGGTCCATCTAGTTCGGTCAGCGGTACTGAAGGTTATACAGCTTTAGATTGTATTAATAAAGTAAGAGCAAAAGCGGGTATGCCTGCTATTACAACTCCAGGATCGAAGGAGGATTTCCGTGAAAGAATACGTAATGAACGTCGCATTGAATTAAGTTTTGAGTATCACCGTTGGTTTGACATACGTCGTTGGATGTTGTTTGACGATTTATTTACAGAAACATATCCTATTAAAGGAATGAGTTCAACTTTAATAGCAACTGATGGAACAGATAATCAAGAAAACTGGACATTTGAATACGAAGTAATCGATATTCAGAATTCCTTACGTGGATATACTACACGAAACTACTGGTATCCTATTCCTCAATCGCATATGGATCGTTTATATAATATTCAACAAAACCCTGGATGGTAGAGCAATATTTAGAATGATTGCTTTATCTAGAAATCAATATGAAAAATATGAAAACAAATAGATTTTTAAAATATTCAAATGTGGTTTTGTTAGCCCTGTTGCTTGTGTTTCCTTTTGGGGGCGCTATTGCGCAGAAAAATAAAGCCAAGCTTGAAGAGGTAAGTTCTATCCTTGTAGATACCTCTGGGAATGCTATAGTTGGTGCAACGATCTATGCCAATGAAGGGTCCATAGTGGTTAACTCAGATGCAGAAGGTAAATTTGTTACCAAGGCTAAACAAGGTACAGTATTACTTATAGAAGCGGATGGATATACAGCTAAATTATGGGATTTGGCAATGCAACCGGCGGTACAAGAAATCGTTTTAGAGAGTATTCCTTTAAAGAAAAGTGCCAAGGATATGGTCAATTTACCGCTTGAGCATCAAGTGAGTCAGCGTAATTTAGTTGGAGCTGTTTCTAAAATTGAGGGACGAGATTTGGAACGTTATGTTGATCCATTGCTTAAAAATACACTTCAAGGAATGGCTGCGGGTCTGAATGTTCTTATGACATCGGGAGGAATGGCTAATAATCCAGCTTCGGTTTTCGTAAGAGGCTTGTCTAGAAATGATGCGAATGGCCCGATTTATATTGTGGACGGCATAGAACGTGAATTTGATGATATCAATGCAGAGGAAATTGAAACGATTGAAGTTTTAAAGGATGCTACATCCAAAATTCTTTACGGGTCCCGAGCAGCTAATGGAGCTATATTGTTAACCACACGTCGTGGAGAATCCTTTAAACGAGTTATTGATGCTAAGGTTGATTTCGGCGCTGGTCTAACTACACGCATGCCTGAATTCCTGAATTCTGCTGATTATGCTACATTATATAATGAGGCTCGTAGTAATGATGGTTTGTCTGCCATGTATTCACCTGAACAAATTCAAGGGTATAAGAATAGTACCGGCGAGAATGATTTAATCTACCCTAATGCAGATTACTATGATTATTTCTTGCGTGATCATACAACTTATAGCAAGGCAACATTAAATGTATCTGGTGGAAATAAGAATGCAAAATATGCTTTCATGGCCGGATACATGGGCTATGGAGGGTTGCAGGATGTTGGGATTAGACCAAGTCAGGACCGATTTAATATTCGTGCGAATCTGGATATGAATATTACTAGCGATATCTCAGCGTTTATCAATATGTCAGCAATTATTGATTCATGGAAATACAGTGGATTAGATCATTCTTCAACCTTCGGAGCACTTAGTTCACACCGTCCAAACGAATATCCATTTATTATTGGGGAAGAATATATTCCACTTACCGATAAAGGGATTCCTGGTTTAGGCGCGAGTTATGTATATGCAGATAACTTACTGGCAAGCATGAAGTACCAGGGTGATGGGACTGATCAGTTTATTAACCAACAGATGACAACAGGCTTTAATTTTGACCTCGATGACTTAACTGAAGGATTATACAGTTCTGTTTCATTAGCCTTTGATAATAAGTTTTTCGGAAGTCAGGTTTTGGCCCCTAAAGCGGCCACTTACATTCCTGTAGTTGATCATTCTACCTTGGCGGCAGACGGCTCACCGGTTGTAGGTTTCGAACTAGCTCGTGCTTCTGTAGGGGATACCCAGTATAACCTGACTAATAGAAGTACACTTCGTACTACAGCGATGAATGCTAAAGTAGGATACGATAAAGAATTGGGCGCTGGTACACTTAATGCTTCTGCCGGATTTTACTACTACTTAAGAGAAGTTGCAGGTTCAGCTCAAAATGTTGAAAATGACAATGTATATGTAAGGGCCAATTATGTTCTTAAGGATAAATATATACTTGAGGGGTCTCTTTCTTATATGGGAAGTAACCGTTTTATCAAAAGCAAACGTCGTTTCTTATCACATGCTGTTGGTGCGGCCTGGGTTTTATCTGAAGAATCATTTATGTCAAATGGTATATTTGATTATTTAAAAGCTAAAGCAAGTTTTGGTATCTTAGGTTATGATGTTGCAACTGCTCACTATCTCTATGAAAACAGATGGAGTGGTAATGGTTCTCATGCATTTGGAGAACGTAATTCAGGAGATTCGCCAGGTAAAGTAAACTTAAATACATGGGGTAATCCGGATTTGGATTGGGAAAAGTCCAGAGAATTTAATGTTGGTATCGAAGGTGTAGCTTTTAACAAACACTTATCGTTTGAAGTTAACTATTTTAACGAGCACCGTTACGATATGATTGGTCAGGTTGATGAACAATATTCATCAATGTTTGGACCTTTCAAATATTACACGAATTATGAGGAGGTTACCAACAATGGTGTAGAGTTAGATATTGATTATGTGAATACCGCCGGAGATTTTTCATACCGTGTTGGTGCTAATCTTACCTATTCAAAAAATAAGTTTACCGTAAAAGACGAAGTTGATTATTCTGATGATCGCAGCACTCAAGGTCGCCCGA
The DNA here is from genome assembly GCA_947503525.1 of uncultured Carboxylicivirga sp. Taxonomy (GTDB): domain Bacteria; phylum Bacteroidota; class Bacteroidia; order Bacteroidales; family Marinilabiliaceae; genus Carboxylicivirga. The sequence continues at coordinate 224,165 of CANNEA010000008.1, forward strand.
CAAGTGTTGTTATGGGTTATGAATCACTTGGCTTATATGGTAAAGATGTTGGATTGGAAGGCGCACCAAAACAATTATTTGGCCCTTATGGTGAAGGTGATATTGCTTATAAAGATCAGAATGGCGATGGTGTTATTGATGATCTTGATAGGGTTGATCTTGGTTTGAGTACGCCAACAACATTTATTGGATTTGATGTAGAATTAAAGTATAAAGGTTGGGGATTATATGCCCTTGGAACAGCAACCTTAGGTAGTATGAAAACTTTAAGTAATACCTACTATCGAAACAATGCCGAGAGTAAATATTCAACTTTAGCATTTGACGCTTATCATCCAAGTCGCAATCCAAATGGTAGTCAACCGGCTTTGACAACAACTAATGGTGCTAATAATACTGTTACCTCAGATTTCTGGATGGAAAGTGGGAACTTTTTTAGATTGAAAAATGTAGAGTTAAGCTATACGATTGATTTTGCGCCAGCCAGTATAGTTAAGAAATCTAAATTTTTCGTTCGTGGAAACAATTTGTTTGTCCTTTCGGATATTAAAGATTTGGATCCTGAAGCACCGAATGGTGGAGTTACTAATTATCCTGTGCTTAGCATGATAACAGGAGGAGTCTCAATTTCTTTCTAATTGCTAAAATGAAAAAAATACATAATATGAAAAATATTAGATATATATTGGGGTTCATGGCTGTAGCATGCTTATTGTTTGCGTGTGAAGATTATATGGAGCCTAAAGTCGATACGCCTTATGGCGATGAATTTGCCTACACACTTCCAGGACCAGTCGAGGGTTTTCTAACTAATGCTTATGGAGCTATCCCTGGTCAGATAGACCGTTATGGAGGCGATTTTCTGGATGCAGCTACAGGAGATGCGGTTACTAATCAATTTGGTGCTGGCGTATTTGCTCTTGGAGCTGGAAAAATGTCAAGTGTGAGTAATCCAATTGGAATTTGGGATGCAGCTTATACCAGTTTTCAATGGATACATTTATTCCAGGAAAAATCAGCTGATACTGCTACCGTAAAGTGGTGGATTTCTGATGCAGTGAATGATTCATTAGAACGCAATAGACTTATGGGTGAATCTTATTTCTTACGTGCATACTGGGGAATGGAATTGTTAAGAGTCTATGGAGGTGTTGCTGAGTCAGGTGATGTCCTAGGTTATCCAATTATTACTGAGTTTGTAAAAGAAGAAGAGAAAGACGAGGTATTAAATTGGACGCGTAATACATATGAAGAATGTGTTGAGCAGATTTTGGTAGATTGTGACAGTGCTATATCGATTCTTCCTTTGGCCTATTCCGGATCAAGTGTGATTTTAGGTAATGCACATATAGGTCGTGCCACTGCTTCGGCTGCATATGTCTTGAAAAGTCGTGTTGCTACCTTTGCAGCAAGTCCTGCCAACAATGGAGGTGTAGATGTACAGGCTAAATGGGAACGTGCAGCTCTGTTGAGCCAGGAAGCGATAGATAGAGTTAATATTAGCTATATGCCACTTTCCTATACGGATGTTACAACACCAACTTTGGCGACTACACCTAAGGATTACATATTCCGTCGTTATCACAATAATAACTCTTTAGAGAATAGAAATCTACCTCCGGCATTCTGGGGAAATGCACGTACCAATCCATCACAGAATTTGGTAGATGCCTTTCCGATGGCCAATGGTTACCCTATTACAGATCCGGCTTCAGGTTATGATCCACAAGATCCTTTTGTAAACCGCGATCCTAGACTTCGCAATACAGTTATTTATAACAACGAGGTTATAGAAAATGGTGGCAGAGGTTTGGAAGCTTCAGATATTATTGCTGAATACATTGTTTTGGAAGCAGATACAACTGAAGTAGATGATGGTACCGGTAATATGGTTGAAGTTATTGAAGTTATTTCTGATACCATAATATATCGTAAAGGACTTGATTCACAAGGATATGACTATCGATGTTCAAGAACTGGTTATTACCTGCGTAAGTGGATTTCGGATAAAGTGGCTATGCTTACTAATGTAAATCAAAAATTAAACGCTGAGCATATGTACCCAATTATTCGTGGAGCGGAAGCGATCTATAATTTGATGGAAGCTTCAAATGAGGCAGCCGGGCCAATGGGTATCGTTCCGGGTTGTAGTTTGTCAGCATACGATCTTATCAAACATACACGTAGTGAATCCTTGGGACTTGGTTCAACCGATCCATACCTTGATAGTCAATCAGGTGGGGCAAATGAAATGAGAGCAATGATTCAAAATGAGCGTCGTTTAGAATTTGCTTTTGAAAATCATCGTTACTTTGATATGCGTCGTTGGATGCTTCCTTTATCAGAAACAGTTAGAGGTATGAAAGTAACTCAGGATGAAGACGGTATTTATACCTATGAAGGAACGGATCCATCCAAATCAGATGAGTTTATTGAAGTTGAGGAACGTCTGTTTGATGCTGACCGCTATTATTATCACCCATTACCTTATGGGGAGATGGCTAAGAACAAAAATCTTATTAACAATAAGGGTTGGTAGAATTGTTTCAAGCATAAATTGAAAGGATAAAAAATGAATGTTATGAAGATATATAAATTGATATTTGTGTCATGTCTTGTACTAGGCTTAACGGTTTCTTGTGAAAAGTACGAGGATTACGTGATGGATTTTGACTATTCAAATACATACTTCGGAACTCAAAAGCCATTGCGTACAATTGTGGCACGCGATGAAATGAATTTTGAAGTTGGGGTTGTACTTGGTGGAATTAGAGAGGATAATGGAGCTCACTCGGTGGACTTTGAGGTAGATGCAGAACTATTAAATTTGATACCGGAGGCATCAGGATTCCAGATCTTACCGGAAGATTACTACACCTTAGGTCATGAGTCTAATTTTAATGTGAAAAAACAACATATGCGAGTTGTAAATGTTTCCTTGAATAGGGATGTTTTTACAGCCGATCCATTAGCATTAACAAATACTTATGCCTTGCCATTACGTATTACCGGTGCTACAGTCGACAGCATACCTGGAAGTGAATTAGAAGTGCCTACCATTGATTCTAAGGATATAACAATCCTTGTAGTCAAATTTATCAGTCCATATCATGGCACTTATTATTCAAAAGGTGTGCAGTATGAATTAGACGCTACCGGAAACCATGTTGATACAGTTGTCTTTTCTAAATCAGATTTAAGCAAAAACATGACTAAATCGTTTTCTACACTTGCTTTAAATACCATTAGTACCAATACTATTTCAGCAAGCATTAATGGAAAAATTGATTTGTCAATTGATTCTGATAATACGGTTGATATTGCCACAACGGCGGTTTCTGTATCTGAGAATAATTCGGTTTATAATTCAGATAATAAAACCATTTATATGGATTATAAGTTTGATAATGCTGGAACGATGTATCATACTTTAGATACTTTAATCCTTCGTCAAGCTCCGGAATTAGATCTACGTTTTGAAGAGTGGTAAAAATATGTAGGAGAGGGGAGTAATCCCCTCTTTATAAAGAATTAATTATGAAGTTATATATATCTATTCTTGCTTCTTGTATTTGTCTGTTATTGAATGGGTGCACACAGCCTTCAAAAGAGATAAAGAAAGAAGCAAAGAAGCCTAATATTATCTATATTCTGGCAGATGACGCCGGATATGGAGATTTAAGTTGCTATGGTCAAACAAAGTATCAAACGCCAAACCTGGATAAGTTGGCTGCTAGTGGGATGAAATTTACACAGCATTATGCAGGTTCAACAGTTTGTGCTCCGAGCAGATCATCTTTGTTAACAGGTCAACATACAGGTCACACTCCCGTTAGAGGTAATAAAGAAGTAAAGCCGGAAGGCCAGCATCCACTACCTGATGCGTCCGTTACAATTGCCGAAGTTCTTAAAGGAGCGGGTTATGTAACAGGAGCATTTGGGAAATGGGGTTTGGGATTTCCAGGCTCAGAAGGAGATCCTAATGCACAGGGATTTGATGAGTTTTATGGTTACAATTGCCAGCGGATGGCACATCGTTACTACCCTACACATTTGTGGCACAACAATGAAAAAATAGATATGCCTGGTAATGACTGGACAAAGACACAGACATATGCTCAAGATTTAGTGCAGGAACAGACATTAAAGTTTATAGAATCTAATAAAGACACGAGCTTTTTTGCTTTTGTACCAGTTTTGATTCCACATGCTGAACTTATCGTTCCAGGCGATTCAATTTTTGAAAAGTTTGATGGTGTATATAATGAGAAATCTTATGAAGGATCTGAAGGATCTGATTATGGATCTGATGAGCTTTTAATTTATAAATATTGCTCACAAGATAAACCCAGAGCGACCTTTGCTGCAATGATGTACCGAATGGATGTTTATGTTGGTCAGATAATGGTCAAATTAAAGGAGCTGGGAATAGAGGACAATACAATTGTAATGTTTGCGAGCGATAACGGTCCACACCAGGAAGGGGGAGCAGATCCTGATTTCTTTCAGAGTAGTGGAGGTTTACGAGGATATAAGCGTGACTTATATGAAGGTGGTATCCGCTCACCATTTATCGTATCTTGGCCTGGTACCATTTCTGCAGGAACTAATTCCGAACATATTTCTAGTTTTTGGGATGTATTGCCTACCTGTGCTGAATTGGCCAATGTGCCTTCTCCTGAAAATATTGATGGTATTTCATTTTTGCCAGAATTATTAGGAAAGGAACAGGGCAAGCACGAATACTTATATTGGGAATTTCATGAAAAAGGTGGCCGAATAGCCATTCGAGAAGGAGATTGGAAAGCTGTAGCCTACAATGTTAGTCATCCCAAAATAGCAAGCTTTGAATTATACAACCTAGCTGAAGATGAAGCAGAACATAAGAATGTTGCTGATCAAAATCCTCAAATGGTTGATCATATGAAGCATCTTATGAAAACATCAAGGACGGATTCAGATATTTTTAAATTTAAAGCCAGCACTTTGGTTGGTGAGTAATGTATTGACAAGGTCAAAATTGGTGCAGTTCATATTAAATGTGACTGCACCTGTTTTATAGAGTAATTCGTAATTAGGTATGGCTGAAAGAATTCTATCTTCAAAAAAAATCAATGTTGTTCTTCTTTTTTTATGCTTGACATTGGGGCAAGGATGTTCATGTAAGGTAAAGGAAAAAATATTTTTGAACGAAAAGCCCAACGTACTTTTAATTGTAGTGGATGATTTGGGATGGGCAGACTGTGGCTTTATGGGCAGTACTTTTTATGAAACACCAAATCTTGATCACCTTGCTTCTGAGAGTTTGGTATTTACTAATGCATACGCAGGAGCTGCCAATTGCGCTCCAAGCCGGGCTGCGCTAATGTCAGGCATGAATTCACCTCGTACTGGCATTTATACCGTTTCTCCGTCAGAAAGAGGCAATAAAAAAAGTAGAAAGCTAATACCTATTGAGAATAAGGATGTTTTAGCGGATAGTGTTTATACTATGGCAGAAATGTTTCGTGATGCAGGCTATGTAACAGGACACTTTGGTAAATGGCATTTAGGAAAGGATCCATTAACGCAGGGTTTTGATGTGAATATTGCCGGCGGACTTAAAGGTCACCCGAAAGCTTATTTCGCACCATATGGTTATCCTGATTTAGAGGCACCTGAAGGAGAATATTTAACTGACAGGTTAGCTAATGAGGCCATTACTTTTATTGAGAATAATGTTCATAAACCTTTTTTTCTTTACATGCCATTTTATACTGTGCATACACCTATTCAGGGTAAAGAAGCTATTATTCAAAAGTATAAAAAGAAATCACCCACTAATACTCATTATATTGCAGAGTATGCTGCGATGATTGAAAGTATGGATTACAATGTTGGTAGACTTTTAGATAAGTTGAATGCTTTGAACCTGGAGAATACCATTGTTGTATTTACATCTGATAATGGTGGTATTTATGCCATCAGCAAACAGCTACCATTAAGGGCTGGTAAAGGCTCTTATTATGAAGGAGGTATTCGTGTACCTTTAGCTGTGAAATGGAGCAATAAAATTAAGCCTCGAAAATCTATAGTTCCCGTGAGTAATCTTGATTTATACCCAACTTTCAGCTCGATTTTAGGAACTACTGTTCCGGAGAATAAAATACTAGATGGAGTTGATTTAAAGGACTATTTGATAAAGGGTGAGCAAATACAGGAACGAGCTCTGTTTTTTCATTTTCCAATTTATTTACAAGCGTATTCAAAACAATCTGGTGTAAATAGAGATCCTTTATTTCGGACGCGTCCTGGCTCCGTTATTATTGATGGTGACTGGAAACTTATCTGGTATTATGAAGACCAAGAAGGAGAGTTATTCAATATTAAGAAAGATATTGGTGAAAGTTTAAACCTGATTAAAGTACACCCGGAAAAAACTAAGGAAATGAAGCAAAAGTTGGAACAATGGTTACAAGAAACTAATGCTCCAATACCGACTACGTTAAATCCTTTATTCGATAGCGAGTGGCAGCAGAAACAAATTAACAAATACCGTAATTAATCCGTTCTAATAATTTAGAGACCATTTGGTAATTGAATGAAGAGTTTATTTGGGCTATCATGGGCGGGTTTAATTATGTTAGAGTAATTGTTTTCAAACTAGATATGTAGACGATTGAATTGACATAACTATAGCTCTGAAAAATTATGCAAGAAAGTCCTCGTATTCTTCAGCGGTTCTTTATAAACTTAATGCCAATAAAACTTATATTCTAAGTACTGAAGATAAGAAGTTGTTTAAAGGCTGCTTTAGATTATTTATGAACTGTAGAAAAGCCTTGGAAAAACATTTGGTTGTTAAGGATTTATAGCTTGTTGTTGTGATAATGTGTAGAACAAAGAAGAGAGAGAAAAAAACTCGCCATTATCATTCCAATGACTCAATTTGTTGGAATTCATGCATAAAAAGCTTATTAATATTTAGATATACAAGTGGTTATAAGTATGGCGTGCGAAGTGATCTCAGATAAAGTGAGTTTATAACAAGAAGAAAATAAGCGTTTTTACAAGATAGGAGTATCGTCCTACTATCCCGACAGAATAAGCTCATAAGTCGAAAGATTTATGAGCTTTTTATTTAATAGTATTTGATTATCTTTCTGATTGCAAAAATACCTCCAATGACAGGAATAAGATGATCAATATGCGTTTTCTAATCATTGTAATAATTTGTCTGAAATCTTTAGTTGTCTTTTCATCAACAAATAATTTTAGAGTCAGTTATTTGTCGGTTAAAGATGGATTATCTCACAATGAAGTAACTTCTATTGTACAAGATCAATATGGTTTTATGTGGTTTGGTACAAGGGGTGGGCTAAATCGCTATGATGGATATGAATTTAAGCATTTCAAACCATCAACTTTAGATACAACTGGCATATCTAATCCTTCAATAGAAGCTTTGTTTTTAAATTCAAATGATGAAATATGTATTGGTCTTAAGTCGTCGGGGCCATTACGATATATTAATTCTCAAGAAGTATTTAAAGGATTCCGGCAGACAATGCAATATGGTCTAAACAGAGTGCTGTCCTTTTATGAAGATAGTAAGGGGAATTTATGGATTGGTTCATGGGACAATGGTATGGTGTGCATTAATAATGATACAATAATTCATTATAAAGCACTTGGTCAGATTAGGGATTTTGCAGAGACGGAAGATGGCAAAATTTGGATAGCTTCTAGTACAGGCTTAAAATACATAGATGAAAGTGGAAAACTGCTTACTATTAGTGGAAAAAGTATTACATCAATTTCGACAGATAAGCAGAATAAATGTATCTGGGCCTTGGGTTGGACGCAGGAACTACTAAAGGTCAATAATGAAACTCTTGAATCAAAGACATACAAAAATATTCTAACTAACAACGCTCGAAACTATAGTTTGCTCAATGATAGCAAAGGCCGATTGTGGATAGGTACATGGGGAGAAGGTTTTTATTACTTTGATAAAGAAAAAGAATTGTTTAATAAAATTGAACTCTATCCGGAACATGCACAAGCAGCACATGTTGACTATCGCATTATTAGAGATATTTATGAAGATAAAAGAGGAGACATATGGTTAGCTACTCAGGCAGGCATTGCTCGAATATCCGCCAAAAACAATTTTAATAGCGTAAATATTATTGATCCTGGCGATCAGAATATCAGTCATATTAACGCTGTTTTTGTTGATGATAAAGGAATGACTTGGGCTGGAACAAATGGAAACGGACTTTTTTATTCAATGGATAACAAAGAGTTCCAGCGCATTAATTCAAATTATAAATTAGATAACGGTACCGTGAAGACGATTAGTAAGGGACCGGATAATCGTGTGTGGGTTTGTTTTGAAGAAGGAATTTTTACAATAGAGAAAATATCCGGCAGTTTTCAATCCAACACTGCTAAAGAATTTTTCCAGGATGACGAGTTTAATCAAATCAGAAAAGTACATCAATTATTCTTTGATGAAAACAAACTTTGGATTGGAACGCAGCAGAGAGGTGTGTTTCTGTTTGAAAAGCAAGAATCCAAATATCGATTGATAAAAAACTTTATAAGTGGAGACCAAGAGGGAATGCTTGGTGATAATAGGGTAACTGCTATTCGTAAGGATTTATCTGGTAATTTATGGTTTGCCACTTATCAAGGGCTTTTTCAATTTAATGTACATGATTCAACATTTTTATCTTTAAGTGACTTGAGAATTTCGTCAGCTCTTTCATGTGATATTATATTGTGTTTGGAAATAGATGAAAAAGGGAATCTTTGGTTTGGGACACCTTGTAGCCTCCATAATATTGATTTTAGTGATTCAGATGCACCAGTTCTAAAAACCTTCAATAATAGTAAAGGATTGGCTGATGATTATATAAACGGTATTGTTGTAGATAATAATGGAATGATTTGGTGTTCGACCAATGCCGGTATTTCGTCACTGAATCCGGAGAACAACCAAGTGCTTAATTATGATAAGGTTGATGGTATTGGTGATTTTTCATATTCAGAAGGAGCACATTGGAAAGGTGCAGAAGGCACAATTTATTTTGGGGGTTATACAGCATTAACGTATTTTGATTCTAAGAAAATCACATCGAATAATTACCAACCACCTCTGGTTATCTCAGATTTTAAGATACTAAATAAGGAGTTGAAGGTAGGCGATAAAGAGAATTTATTAACATTGAATATCAATGATCTTGATGAATTAGAGTTATCGCATAATGAGAATGAATTTACATTTACGGTGGCGTCATTGGATTTTAAGGCACCTCACAAAAATCAATATGCCTATCGTCTTATTGGTTATGATTCAGATTGGATAGAATTGCTTAATCAACGTGAAATATCATTCAGTAACCTAAAACCGGATGACTATAGGTTGCAAATTAAAGGTACAAACAGTAACGGGATATGGAGCAATAACCTTAAAGAGATTAGAATAACTATTATACCAGCTCCATGGAAAAGTACTTACGCAATTATAGCCTATGTGCTTTTTATCATGCTTATTGTATTTATTATTATTCGAACGGCATTACGTCAGGAACGGCTGCAGGGAGTTATTGAAATGGAACGCGTTCAAAGTAATCAGATTAAGGAAATTAATGATTATAAACTACGCTTTTTTACAAACATATCGCATGAGTTTCGTACACCTTTAACACTTATTCTGGGGCCGGTAAAAGAATTGAATAATAAGGAATTTTCAGAAATTAAACCAGGCTTTTTTAATGAACGAATAAGTATGATTGCTCATAATACCAAGCGCTTATATCATTTGGTAAATCAACTTCTTGAATTCAGGAAAATGGAGTCAGGAAAAATAGAATTGACAGTTGCAGAGCACAACCTGGTTGATTTAATTAACGAAAACTGTACTCCATTTAAGCAATTAGCGCGAATGCAAGAGGTTCAGTTTAATGTTAATTACAAAGCCAGGGATAAGCTTGTTTTTATTGATGCTGATAAATTATCTGTAGTACTGACTAACCTATTATCAAATGCTTTTAAACATGTATCCGAGGAAGGAGAAGTTGCGATTGATATAAGTGATGATGATGAGTTTTATACAATTGATATAAGTAATGAAGGGAAAGAAATTCCTGAATCTGAAATAAAACACCTATTTGAACGATTCTATCAGGTAAAAGGAAATAGTTCACTTGGTAGTAGTGGTATAGGTTTGCAGTTGGTTAAGGCCTTCACCGAACTTCATAAAGGAAAAGTAAGTGTTTCGAGTAAGGAAGGAAAGCCTGTCGTATTCTCGGTCTGTTTAAAAAAGGGTAAGGATCATTTTTCTGAAGAAGACTTAATTGTTAACTCTCAATCGTATACCTTAAAGACAGAACTATTATTACCATTAACAAAATCATCTGTAAATAAAGCTAGTAAAGAGCATTCAGTATTAATTGTTGAGGATAATGCAGAGGTCAGGCAATATCTTGTTCAGCTATTTAGTGAAAATTATAAAGTATTTGAAGCTACCGATGGTTTTCAAGGATTTGACAAAGCGATTGAATTTAAGCCTGATTTGGTGTTGTCTGATGTGATGATGCCGCGTATGGATGGGTATGAGTTATGTGAAAAAATAAAAAGTAACGATATTATTTATGATATACCAGTAGTACTTTTAACTGCAAAAGGAAGTGACAAAGAGCAGCTATTTGGTAAACAAAAAGGAGCTGATTTATATATTAAGAAGCCATTTGTACCTGATTTATTACTCGAAGAAGTTAAACAATTAATATCCTCACGAAATAGCTTAAAGGAAAAGTACGCCAATAAAATTGTGTTGGAAGGAGAAAAGGAAGAAATAAGTTCTGCTGAGGCATTGTTTCTGAAGAGTGCCATAAAGGTGGTTGATAAGCATATTAAAATGCCTGAATTTACACATGAAGTGTTAGCCAATGAATTAGCCATGAGTTCATCGTCTTTTTATCGGAAGATTAAAAAAACGACCAATCTAACACCGGCTGGCTTTATTAAATCCATCCGATTAAAAAAAGCGGCTCAACTATTAAAGGATACTGATTTGACGGTGTCCGAAATTATTGAACATGTAGGTTATCTTGATGCTCGAAGTTTTAGGAAAAGTTTCAAAGATCAGTTTGGAGATACACCTACAGAGTATCGAAATGAAAATGCCTAGGTACATATGTGTATGGGCGTTATTAGGTGGCATAGTTGTATAAACTCCCAAGCATTTTTACTTGTTGGTATTCTTCACTTATAGATTCGTTTTTTTAGTAATATTTTTTTTGATTTCTTATTATATGTTTCATTCTTGTGCTTTTTTTTATCCTTTTTAAATCCTTGAAATTCAGTTGTTAGTGAGTTTTTATTGAATGATTTACCAACACCTTTTGAATAATACATGCAAAGAATTTTGATTAAGTGAAGCTCATATCTTGAATGCCTGATGTGTTGATAAATCAACATTTAACCTCAATTTGCATTTGAAATATTTACGATAATCAAGATGGAAAAAAGAGAGGTTGAAATAGCAATTAGAAAAACAAAAGTCACAAAATATTCCTTGTTCGGTGTTCTGGCGATATTGTTAGCCATCCTATTACTTATGCTGATTAATTGAGCAGCAATTCAGTTTTTTTGTTTATTACCTAAATCTAAATTGACATGAAGCTAAAGTATAAATCTATTAGTGGTGAGAATAAAAAGGCCGTCCTTATTGAAAGAGTAAATGAGCGACACTTTGAACAAAATTGGCATTATCATGATGAACATGAATTGATTTATTATTTAAAAGGAAATGGATCCAGAGTTGTAGGTGATAATTTATCATCCTTTAACAAGGGTGATCTAGTATTAGTAGGTGCTGGTTTGCCCCATCTCTGGAAGAATAGTGAAGAAGTAGAACGGGATGGTTTGGATGCTATTATTATTAAATTTAATACCAATAATAAAGCATTTCATTTATTGTCTTTGCACGAGTTTGATAATGTAAGACGACTTATAAGTATAGCACAACGTGGCGTTAAGTTTAATCATAATACGGTTAGTCAGATTCATGGGTTAATGCTGTCCATAATCAGTGCCGAACCTGCACTGCAGCTTATTCTATTTTTTCAGGTGCTAAATGTGCTGGCGCAACAAACTGATATTGAATTATTGGCAAGCCCTGAATTTTCATTGCCTAAAACAAATTCTGAAGAACAGAGATTAACTCGTATTATTGAATTTGTCTCTTTCAATTATAATAATCAGCTTACTCTTGATGATATTTCTCAAGAGGCTGCTATGACACCTAACTCTTTGTGTCGTTTTTTTAAAACGCATACCAATAAAACTATTTTTAAGTTTTTAAGTGAATATCGAATTGGAAAAGCTTGTGAGCTCCTTATCAATGGCGATAAATCAATTTCTGATGTATGCTTTGAAACGGGTTTTAATTCATTAACAAGTTTTAATCGTGTTTTTAAAGATTTAAAAAACGTAACACCTCGAGATTTTAAAAGGAAGTATAAGGTGTTAAGTTCAGGAATCGGATTGCACGCATATTCTGCATAATATTTATGAGTTTAATAGTTTGAGCTTAGGTCACTTTTAAGGTAATAAGAGCTCATGTTTAGGTAAATAATGGTTGATTTCTGTAGAGCCTTTCGCATACATTTGTTACAAGGTAAAGTGGAACGTATTATTAACCACAAAATTAGTAAACGATGAATTTTGGATATCAGAAATTATACATAGGTGGTGAGTTAATAGACTCAAGCGAACAGTTGAAAGCAGATGTTATTTGTCCTGCAACAGGAGAGGCTGTTGCACAAATTGCTGAGGCCGCCAAAGCAGATACCTTAAATGCAATTGAGTCTGCTTGCAAAGGGTTTGAATATTGGTCTAAACTACCCCTTTCAGAGCGTACCGAGTGGATGATGAAACTGCGTCAGGCAGTATTGGATAACGAAGATCTGCTACGTCAGGCCATGGTACATGAAATGGGTAAGACCTATGAAGGTGCCTGGGAAGATATAGAGGCTGTTGTTAATGGATTGGAGTGGTATCCCAATGCAATGAAAAACTTGCGTGACGAACAAATTCCTGATTATGAGGGGACGCATACCCATAAAATGGTGCATCAGCCTGCTGGTGTGGTAGTAGCATATTTAGCATGGAACTTTCCCTTATTAAATGTAGGTTTTAAACTCGGGCCTGCTTTAGCAGCCGGATGTAGTTTAATTATCAAGCCATCATCCCTATCTCCGCTATCAGCCTACTTGTTGGGTAAGGTAATGCACGATATTAATTTCCCAGCAGGTGTTGTTAATATTATATCCGGGAACATTGATAATGTAGCGGATATTCTTACCAAAAGTAAAAAGACGAATGTACTGACTATGATTGGTTCAACACAAACTGGTTTACGGGTAATTGCTGACAGTACAACTTCCATTAAAAGGTTAAGTATGGAGTTGGGGGGGAATTCACCGTTTATAGTGTTTGAAGATGCTGATTTTGACAAAGCTTTGGATTTGGCAATTGGTCTGAAGTTTGGGAATAGTGGCCAGATCTGTGTGGCTGCCAATCGTATTTTCGTGCACGATTCCATCTATAATAAGTTTTTGGCGGCATATGTTGAAAGAGCGAAAGGATTAAAGCTTGGCTTTGGAAAAGAAGAAAAGCCTGATATGGGACCCGTCGTTACTCTTAAAGACCGCGACCGGATGTTCGACCTGATTAATGAAGCAGTTGAAAAAGGTGCTGTTGTAGAGGCAGGAGGTAAAATACCGGAAGGCAAAGTAAATGGTAACTGGATTGAGCCGACTGTTTTGTCAAATGTTAATGGAGATATGCGTGTAGCCAAAGAAGAAATATTCGGCCCTGTGGCTGCACTATACAAATTCTCAACTGATGATGAGGTGTTGGAAATGGCTAACGATACAGAATATGGTTTAGCGTCCTATATTTTTACAAATAATCATGCGCGTATTGAACGATTCTGTGCAGAGCTTGAGTTTGGAGAGGTACAAGTGAATGGTGTTAAATATTCGATTTACCTACCTCATGGAGGGATAAAGAATAGTGGAATCGGTCATGATTGTTCCCACCTAGCACTTGACGACTACCTTGTGAAAAAGCGAATCACAGTAGCTAAGTAATTATTATTGACTAAAACCAAAACTTAAAAAAGTATCATATTATGGAAGCAATGTTTTTCCCTTTTTTATTAATAATATTTGCCAGTATTTTTCAAGGATCATTTGGTTTAGGAATGAAATATATGGCTCCTTTAAAATGGGAGGCTTGGTGGCTGGTACATGTTATTATAGCCATGATAATTTTGCCTATGGCTTGGGCCTATCTTGCTGTACCGGATTTATGTGACGTATTGGGTACGTCCCTTTCTAATCCTGAGATGCAAAATGTTGTATTTATTGCAATGCTTTTCGGATTCCTCTGGGGAATTGGCGGAATATTATTTGGTGTCAGTGTGCCTTATATTGGTCTGTCTTTAACAATGGGGATTGTAATGGGATTAGCTGGTTCTGTTGGCGCTCTGATTCCTTTATTGCGAATGGATGATTCAACCTCTTTACCTCAGTTTCCATATGTTATTGCAGGATTGATAATAACCTTGGTCGGAGTAGCCATTACTGCCAAAGCTGGTATTGATAAAGATAAAATGACTACTGAAGAATCCGGACATAAATCCAATATATTAAAAGGAATATTGATTGCAGTTAGTTGCGGTGTTTTGTCGGCTTTGTTGAATGTAGGATTTGTTGAAGCAGCTCCAATTGCAAAACTGGCTGAAAAGATGGGTGCCATCGATAGAAATGCAAGTCTTGCAGCATGGGTTGTAGTATTAATAGGTGCATTTATTATGAATGCAGGTTATGCAATCTTTTTGTTGTTCAAAAATAAAACATGGAGTTCTTTCAGAGTTGAAGGTTCAGCTAAGGCATATCGTTGGGCCATACTGGCAAGTATCTTTTGGTTTGGTGCACTGGGTGTATATGGTCAGGGAGCTGCTTTAATCGGACCGATTGGTGGAGTTATCGGATGGCCTATGTTATTGGGCTTATCTCTGATTGTAAGTAATTTCTGGGCATACAGAGCTGGCGAATGGAAAGGAGCGGTTAAACCGTTTAGATTGTTATTAATGGGGCTTACCGTGTTAATTATTGCAAGTATTATTCTGGGATATGCAAACCAGGTATAAGCAGCTACTCACCTGAATTAACAAGAAAATAGTTTGATGAAGATAGTTAAAATAGAACCTTTTGTAGTCAGTCAGGAGTTAAACAAACCTTTCTATTTTTCACAATGGGAATACAAAACCAGAACCATCTGCCTGGTAAAAGTAACCACAGAAGATGGTACCTATGGCTGGGGTGAAGGCTATGGACCTGCTTACTTGGTGAAAGCCGGAATAGAGTTCTTTGAACCATTTATTTATGGAATGAATGCCTTGGAGCATGAAACAGTGTGGCAAATGATGTACCGTCGTTCTCTGGATTATGCCCGACGCGGTGTGATATTAGCTGCCTTAAGTGCTATTGACATAGCACTTTGGGATATTAAAGGCAAGCACTTTGGTTTATCGGTTTCAGATCTCTTAGGAGGTAGAAAACGCGAAAAGATTAAGCCCTATGCTACGGGTCTGTATTTCACACAATGTGAAAATCAGAAGCAGGAATTGGTCGACGAAGCAATTGACTATAAACAACAAGGTTTCAAAGGACTGAAAATGAAAGTGGGATTGGGTATTCCCAAAGATGTGGAGTACGTTAGCGCAATACGTCAAGCTATTGGTGACAAAATGGAGCTGATGATAGATTCTAATCACGCCTATTCGCTGAAAGAAGCAGCTTTATTAGCACGTAAAGTAGAACACCTTAATATATCATGGTTTGAAGAGCCTGTTTCGCCAGAGCATTATAACTGCTATAAGCAATTACGCGATAAAACCTACATTCCAATCGCAGGGGGCGAATGCGAGTACTTGCGCTACGGTTTCCTGCAATTGTTCCAAAATCAGTCAGTAGATATTGCGCAGCCTGATATTGCGGCAGCCGGTGGATTAACAGAAGTGAAAAAAATTGCAGCCATGGCCAATACCTTTGGAGTTGAAGTTGTACCACATAGCTGGGGAACTGGCATTGCTCTGCATGCGGCAATGCATTTAATCGCTAACCTTGATATTATGCCGGGGCGTATGTTGGAATCAACACCATGGATGGAACTCGATCGTTCAGAAAACGAACTTAGAGATGTTATGACTGAACCACTTATTAAACCTGAGAATGGTTATTTAAAAGTACCGAATGGACCAGGTTTAGGCGTGGATGTAAATATGGATGTTCTGGCTAAATATGTTATTGATTAATATAAAACCTGATGACAAAGTACACTACAAAGATATTGGCCTTAATGCTGTTAGTTTCAACAGTTGCATGTGCCCAAAAAAATAAAAACACCATCTCATTGAATGGAACATGGAACATTGTGTTTGACGATGTCAATGAGGGAGTAGAGAAAAAGTGGTATTTGAACGAAGAATTCTCAAAGCTTCAAAGTAAAGCTATTCAAGTACCTTCGTGTTGGGAAGAAATAGAAGAGAACTATGAAGGTGTTGGTTTTTATACTCGAAAATTCAATATTCCGGTGAATTGGGAAGGTAAAATTGTTGAGATTGATTTTGATGCCGTAAACTATTATTCAGAAGTGTGGGTCAATGAGAAGGTGGTAGGTTTTCACGAAGGAGGTTATACTCCATTTAGTTTCCGAGTTGATAAGCTGTTGAAGTTTGGTGAAGAAAACACCATTATGGTAAGGGTGGTTAGTCCAATTATTTTAACTGATAAGCGTATTGATGGCATGGGACGCCAGGAAGTACCCATGTGGCGCGGAGCCATAACGGGTGGAATCTGGCAAGGTGTGAAGCTTAGTGCTAAAGGACATACCCATCTGGCTGATGCATTTATAGAACCAGACATTGCTTCAAATGAGGCCGTGTTTAATTTAACCATTAATAATGCTGATGCATATCCTGCCACAAAACAAGTAGAGGTAAATATAAAAGATGCATCCGGTAAAGTAGTTACTTCCAAAAAGGAATCTATTGAAGCTTTACCCGGCAAAAATGAATTGAGCTGGTCACTTAAAATTGATGATGCCAAATACTGGTCAGTAGATGATCCATATTTGTATAAAGCGCAGATCAAAATAATGGATGATAAAAATATTGAAGATAAGTGGGTGCACAGGTTTGGAATGCGTGAGTTTTCT
The DNA here is from genome assembly GCA_947503525.1 of uncultured Carboxylicivirga sp. Taxonomy (GTDB): domain Bacteria; phylum Bacteroidota; class Bacteroidia; order Bacteroidales; family Marinilabiliaceae; genus Carboxylicivirga. Next base: position 241,445 of record CANNEA010000008.1, read on the forward strand.
GTAAAGGATGATGTATTTATTTTAAATGGAGCGCCATTATACCTAAAGGCAACATTTTTTGAGGGTTTATATCCTGTAAAACTGGCTTATCCCGATAGTCGCGAGATGGCCATCAAAGAAATTACTTTGGCTAAAGAGGCCGGTTTTAATATGATTCGTCCATGGCGTAAACCTGCTCCGCCGATGTGGTTGGATTTATGCGATTCGTTGGGTATTTTAACTGTAGGAAGTTTGGTGACTGAGTGTATGTTACGACCCATCTCGACGCCTCGTTTATCTCATATGGTGGAGAACGAATTGAGGGAGACGATATTGAATAATCGTAATCGTACATGTATTGTGCAATGGGAATTGTTCAACGAAATCAACCGACCTATTTTAGCGCAGATGCTAAATTCCATGTCCGTTTTAGCAAGGGAGCTAGATCCTACACGCATGATTCTGGATGAATCAGGTGGTTGGGGTGAAGGCGCTAATATCTACCTGCCTTACGAGCGTACACCAAAGAAATTCAACGATATCCACCATTACAGCGGATCACAGGTATGTGAAGAGGAATTTGATGGATATCTGGCGACTGCCAAAACTAAAGAGGAGAAGAAACAATTAGGTTTAGTAGCAGTGAAAAGTTATGGTAAGCATGTGGTTCCGGGTATGATGACTTACCTTTCTGAAGTAGGATATGGAAGTACGCCTGATTTAACGAACAATAATAAGGAATTTAAGAAAAAGGGAAATCCGCTTGTAGCTCCGACACTTTACCATAATGAATTGAACGATGGTTATCTGACTGCATTGAAAAAAGCAGGGTTTGATAAAATTTATCCGGATGTGCAAGACCTTTACCTGGAAGAGCAAAAGATTCATGGAATGGCTAATAAGCGCATGCTCGAAGCTATTCGATTAAACTCAACAGTTAAAGGTTATTGTGTTCATGCATTGGTAGGCGGTGATTGGGTCATTGGTGCCGGCTTGCTTGATTTATGGAGAAATCCGAAAACACTTGTGTACGATTTAACCAAGGCTGCAAATCAAACTCAAATTACTCCAATTCGTATTTTACCACGCAATGTTTATGCGCAAAAAGGAGCCAAGTTAGAAGTGCATGGAGTGAGTGAATTAAACGATGAAAAAGTTAATTTAGAGATTCATGTGTTGGATGCAAATAAAAATGTGGTTTGGTCCGAAAACCTGAACACAACTTTTACTTCCGGTATTTCATCTTTTATAGATACACAGCTTGATACCAAAGACTATTCCGGTTCATATGTTGTGGAGGTTAAAGTAACAAATGAGGAAGGAAGTGTGATTACTCAAAATAAACAAGCCTTTGATGTTTTTACTGCTGACCAATTGGCAAGGCCAAAAGCTCAGGTGGCTGTTGTGGATACAGAAGGAAGTTTAAAAGCATTTTTGGATGTCAAAGGAATTCAATATGTTGAGTTTAATCAAAGTTTAAATACGGATATTTCGGTTTTAGTTGGCAAAGCTCAAAAGAAGAACAAGGCATACACAAACAAAGCTCTGGAAGTAAAAGAGTTTGTTAAACAAGGAGGTTACGCGGTGTTTTTAGAAACAAGCGGTAATAGAGTGGCTGCCTTTGATCGAACTTTAAAAGAAGTAAACGAAGATGCTTTGCCATTAAATGCCGAGATGCTGGCGAAGTGGGCAACTCGTGGCGGTTGGGCTGCGAAAACGCACATTGTTACTGATCATCCTGTTTTTAATGGATTACCCATCAACATGATTATGCATGGCCTATACGAAAATGTACATCCTGTTGAAGCAATGTGTAAGCAGCAAGGTACATACATTGCCGGAATGATTGGGTATGACCATTTCCCAAATCATGATGATATGCGACGTCATTACAACGGACCGGGTGATGTTTGGTGGGCAGCTGATGTATTGGAAGCCAATATTGGAGAAGGTCAGATGTTGATGTCAACCTTACGAATCATCGATTTTCTGGAAAAAGATCCGGTAGCAGAAAAGCTCTTGTTTAATATAATGAACTACGCAGCAGAAAAAGCACAGTAAACATTAAATGAATAGTATAGTGCTGCAGTATAGCGAGGAGCTATTTGCAGCATTGTTTTTCTAATTATAAAATGCAGTGGAATGAGAAAATTACTCATTATACTTTTATTCAACCTTAATATAGTTCAGCTATTTGCTTCTGAAAAACCATGGTCTGCCAAATGGATATGGTCTGATGAAGATGTGAAGGCTGAAGCCATTATGGCCCGCAAGCGGTTTGTACTTAATGATATGCCTGAGAATGGTGTATTGAAAATAACGGCTTCTGATTTTTACCAGCTGTACATCAATGAGCAATATATCAACCGGGGACCGGCTCGAAGTGCAGCGCATCATCAGTCCTACGATACCATTAATATTCTTCCTTACCTGAACAAAGGAGAAAACTTAATAGCTATAAGGGCTGTATTTGAGCCTGGTGCTTATTCTTATCAGTTTGAAGCACGCGCTGGATTATTAATTCAGCTAGAGTTGGACAAGCAAATCATTGTTTCGGATGATTCATGGAAATTAATTGAAGATGTTAGCTGGGATAAGAATTCACCACCAATCAGCCGCTTTCAACGTGATGTGGTCGATTGGGTTGATTTACGCACATATGAGCATGCATGGTTCAGTCGAACTTATGATGATTCGGAGTGGACGAAGGCGACAGAATTAATTCGTAACGAAGGATGGCCATCACATCAAAAAGGCGTTAGGGCATCGACCTTGATCAATCCATGGACAAATCTGGTTAAGCGAGAACTTCCAATGTTGGCAGAGGTAATTGTTGCAAACCCTCAACTCATCCTGACAAAGCCCTATACCGAAAAGTCTAAAAATCTGGTTGCAAAAAAGATCAAGCTTGATGGTGAGGTGGATAAAGACATCAAAAAAAGGATGGGTCGACAAGAGCCTTTTGAGTTGGTTTTTAAAGATAGAGATGAAGGTCAATTATTGGTATTTGATTTCGGGGAGGTGATGAATGGTTTTCCTGTTTTGGACATTCAGGGGCAATCCGGAGGCCAGGTAAAGGTACTCTGTGCCCCATACGTATTGGATGAGCAGTTTTGTGCAACATTGGTAGATGCCAAGTATGAAGATCAAATTACTTTATCTGGCAACAGAGATATTTGGGAAGCGTCCTATTTTAAACCTTGTCGTTATATGGCTGTTTGGTTTGAAAACAGTGGGGCGCCTATTACAATTCATCAAATTGCTTTGCGTCGTATTTCTTATCCTTTTGAATTGAAAGGCAATATGGAGTCGAAAGATGCCCCATGGGTTAACAGTTACTTTTCTGCCAGTGCTAAAACCATTGACGTTTGTACCACCGATGCCATCACCGATAATTATCGCGAGCGTCGTCAGTATGCTCAAACAGGTTATTATGGTGCCTTGGGTAACTATTACACCTTTGGCGATTTAGCCTTGCAAGGTCATTACTTGATTCAAGTTGCACAGGAGCAAATGGCTGATGGTATTATGCCGGCATATGCACCCATAGCATCAACTGATTACATGGTTATATTGGACTCTAATTGCTTTTGGTTAAAAAGTCTGTGGAACTATTATTTGTACAGTGGTGATGTGGAAACGGTTGAGCGTTTATTACCTACCGCGGAAAGATTACTGAAGCTATTAGATGGGTTTATCAATGAAGATGGTTTAATTGATAATCCGCCTTATGCCTATTGGCTTGACCATGCTCTGAATGACAGGAGTGGTGCTAATTTCACCTTAAATGCCCATTATTTGGAGGCTTTAGAAAATTATGTATTACTGTTAAATTCGTTGAATTCCACTCGTTCAGAGAATTACAAAGTAAAGGCACTTACCGTAAGAAATAGTCTTGAAAAACACTTTTGGAATAAAGAGCTTGGCTTGTTTGTAGATGCCGTAGTAGAAGGAAAGCAGTCTGCCAGAATTAGTGAGCACGCCAATGCTATGGCTTTGGCTTTAGGTATTGCAAGCAAAGAACAGGGTATTGCAGTGGCAAAAAAGATAATGGAGCCCGACAATAATTTTGTGAAGCGTGCATCAGGCATGACTACGGTGACACCTGCCATGTCCTATTATTTGCATAAAGGATTATGTGAATATGGTTTTGTAAAGGAATCATTTGAGTTGTTTAATAATCGCTTTGGACACATGTTGCATGAAGATACCAATCAAACCCTATGGGAAGAGTGGTGGTTGCATGGTAGCGGGCGTACAGGTATGTTTTTACCGCATAAAACACGTAGCGATGCACAAACAGAAAGTGCTTTCCCACCGGTTTTGTTCGCCGAATATTTATTTGGCCTTAAACCGGTTGAACCGGGACTAAAGAAGTGGAGCCTTCAATATGTTGATTCAGGAGTTAATCACTTGAGTGGTGTAATTCCAATCGGAGATTCACAAGTGAGTATTGAATGGCTTAAAGGAAGACGAAATAAACTACAACTGCTGGTTCCTCAGGGAGTTTCAATTGATTTAGATTTGAAAAGCTTAAATGCTGAGGGTAATATTCTGGTTAATCAGGAAATTGCTAGCAGTCAAAGTATTCTGAAGCTCAATGAAGGATCATATAATATTACATTTTAACGGAAAGAATTACACAGATGCAACCAATTGCACAAAAGGCCATGACGCCTGAAATAATACAAAAAGTGGATGATGCCGGGGTTATAGCGGTATTAGTGATTGACGAGGTGAAGCATGCTGTACCGGTTGCCCAAGCACTTTTAGCTGGTGGCGTGTCTGCTATCGAATTAACACTTCGTACACCTGTTGCCTGGGATGCGGCTATGGCCATTAAGAATGAAGTGCCTGAAATTACATTGGGTTTTGGAACCGTATTAACGATTGAGCAGGCTAAGAATGCCGCTAAAGTGGGAGCTGAATTTGCAGTGGCCCCAGGTTGTAATCCTAAAGTAATCGATGCTGCTCTTGACTGTGGTTTATCTTTTGCTCCAGGCATTGTAACACCTACTGATATTGAATTAGCTCTGGAGCATGGCTGTCGTATTTTAAAATACTTTCCGGCTGAAACATCAGGAGGGATGAGGCATCTGACCAATATGGTTGCGCCTTATAACTATCTCAACCTTAAATTTATTCCATTGGGAGGATTGGGTATCAACAATGCAGCTGAGTACCTTAGTTCACCATTGATTGCGGCCATTGGTGGCTCGTGGATTGCCAAACAGGATTTGATTAAAGGTGAGCAATGGGATACCATTACTCAGAATGCTCAAGAAATAAGACAGTTGATAAAGGGTATCAGAGCGTTATAAATAGCTTAAAGACTCAAGTAGCAAGACACAAGGTAAATAGTCCATAAATTGAACTGTAAATCATCTTGATGCTTGATACTCATATCTTGATAAAAAAAATATGAAAACAATAGTAACATTTGGAGAAATAATGGGGCGCATGGCCTCACCAGCAAATCTAAGATTACGACAGACACGTGATTTTGAAATAACTTATGCAGGAGCAGAAGCCAGCGTAGCTGCCTCAATCTGTAATTTTGGAGGGAAATCCCGATATGTAACAGCATTGCCAAAGCATGCCTTAGCCGAGGCATGCATGGATTCGTTACGTGCAGTGGGCATTGAAACCGATTCTGTATTACGCACCGATAAAGGTCGTCTGGGACTCTATTTTCTGGAGACAGGGGCCAACCAGCGTCCAAGTAATGTAATATATGATCGAGAAGATTCGGCAGTAGCCATTACACCTGCTGATCAGTACGATTGGGAGGGAATATTTGACGGGGCACAGTGGTTACACCTGAGTGGTATTACACCAGCCCTATCAATGAATGCTGCTGAGGCAACCTTGGTAGCTGCACAAAAGGCAAAGGCAGCCGGTGCATTGGTTTCAATTGATTTGAATTTTCGTGGTAAGTTGTGGAAGTGGGATGCATCCAAATCGACTCGTGAACTGGCTCAGGAAACAATGTGTCAGATATTACCTTTTATTGATGTTGTAATTGCCAATGAGGAAGATTGCCATGACGTCTTGGGTATTCAGGCAGGAGATACCGATGTGCATTCTGGTTCTATTGATACATCGCGATATCCGGATGTGGCCCGTCAGCTGGTGAAACAATTTCCGAATGTGAGTAAAGTTGCTATTACCTTACGTGAGAGCCTGTCTGCCTCACATAACAACTGGGGGGCTGTACTTTACGATGCTAAATCGGATACACCACATTTCGCGCCATTAGATGGAGATGGAAATTATCAGTCTTACGAAATAAAAAACATTGTGGATCGTGTTGGAGGTGGCGATTCCTTTGCAGGCGGATTAATCTTTGCCTTAACAACGCCTGAATTAAATGAACCATCATCAGCCATCAAATATGCTGTTGCTGCATCCTGCCTGAAACATTCTATTAAAGGCGACTTTAACTTTTCTACACGTGCAGAAGTGGAGGCCCTGATGGGAGGTAGTGCTTCGGGAAGAGTGGTGAGATAGAAATATATTCTAGTTGTTAAAAAAGTGTCATTAAATGCCTGATATATGCCTGTTTCATATAGATGATAGGTCTATTTTTAGAAGAGAAAAAATATTAAGTTATGAGATTTAAAATAGCATTGATAATGCTTCTTTCGGGTTTCTTTATTATTGGTAATAGTCAAGAAAAGAAATCCAATGTCATCTTCATCATGTGCGATGATCTGAATGATTATCAAGGAGTGTTTGGTGGCCATCCGCAGGCTTATACACCTAATATTGATGCCCTGGCAGCTAAGGGTGTTCAGTTTATGAATGCCCAGTCCAATGCACCAGTATGTCAGCCATCGCGCAATAGTTTGTTTACAGGAGTTTATCCCCACGAATCAAAAGATTTTGGATGGACAAAACGAACAAAGCAGCCGGTTTTAAAGTATAATAAAACTTTGATCCAGCTATTTAAAGATAACGGTTATTACACCCTAGGTAGCGGCAAGTTACTTCATGGAAATCATGAACCTCAATCGTGGAACGAATGGGGCATGAATACTAAGCATAATTATGGTCCTTTTCCATTCAATGGAGAAAAACGTATAGCGCATCCTAAAGTACCAATGCCCTATCAGTCTATTGGTCCTGTTGATGGGTCTTACGGCCGTTTATCAACTTGTGATAGTTGGGTGTATGGATGGGATTCAAAACCATTCCGTTATGTGTCTGATGATGATCGTGATCTGATGCAGGATGAGTTGCATGCGCAGTGGGCTGAGCAGAAACTGAAAGAACTGGATGAGAAAGAGTATGCGCAGCCTTTCTTTATGGGTATAGGTTTTGTAAATCCTCATACGCCGCTTCATGCACCCGATCGATTTTTCGATATGTTTCCGATTGAAGAACTGGAGCTCGCACCATGGTTAGCGGATGATGCGGCAGATACCTATCTAAAAGATAATATTAATCCGAATAACAAGGGTTTTAAATACTACCGTATGCTACTTGAATCTTATGATGGAGATCGGGAGCAGGCTCTGAAGCATTTCTTGCAAGCTTACCTGGCATGTGTGGCCTTTGTTGATGAACAGATCGGAAAGGTGCTGAGTGCATTGGAAGATAGTCGATTTAGGAATAATACCATCGTTATTTTTACAGCCGACCATGGTTGGCAGATGGGAGAGAAGAATTACCTGTTTAAGAATTCACCCTGGGATGAAAGCGCACGTGTGCCAATGGTGATTATGGCGCCTGATGCTAAAGCAGGAGCTAAAGTTAAACAGCCGGTATCTCTGGTAGATATTTATCCAACTCTCATGGATTATTGCCAGTTAGAAGGCGATAATAAGTTGAATACCCAAGGAGGAATTTTAGGTGGTAACAGCATGGTGCCTTTGTTTGATAAAAGTAAAAAGACCAAATGGCAAGGTCCGAACGGAGCATTATCCATCGTCGGCAATATTGGTACACAAACCACGGTTGAAACACAACATTATTCGTATCGAACAAAGGATTGGCGTTATATTCGATATGCTGATGGACAGGAAGAATTATATTATCATCCTGACGACCAGCAAGCATGGAATAACCTGGCTAATGAAAAGAAATATCAGAAGATTAAAAAACAGTTATACACAGAAGTCTGCCAGATTGTTGGCCTTGAATTATAAGTTATGAAGTTATTGTATTTTCTTATATTATCTTTTATAATCGTTGGCTTCAATTGGGCAAAAGTTGAAGCGAAGTCAAAAATTAAAAAGCCAAATTTAATCGTTATTATGGCTGATGATTTAGGCTATGCAGATGTTGGTTTTAATGGAAGTACCGATATACCAACTCCTAATATTGATCGAATTGCCAATGAAGGTGTAAAGTTTACCAATGGCTATACTTCTTATTCTGTTTGTAGCCCAAGTCGTGCTGGTTTTTTAACCGGGCGTTATCAGCAGCGCTTTGGCTTTGAACGTAACCCGCAATACCAACCTAATGATCCGAATATGGGTTTAACAACAGAGGAGATGACGATTGCTGAATCATTGGCAAAAGTAGCTTATAAAACATCCATAATTGGTAAATGGCACATGGGAGCGCATAAGGAGACTCACCATCCGCTTAACAGAGGGTTTAATGAGTTTTATGGACATCTTGGGGGAGGACATCGTTATTTTCCTGAAGAGCTAACTATTCAGGATAGTTATGCTATTGCAAGTGAGGCAGAAAGTTATCGCACCTGGATCATGCGTAACCATACACCTGAAAAAACAGAGAAATACCTGACTGATGAGTTCTCGGATGAGGCGCTTAGTTTTGTTGAGCGTCATGCTAATGAGCCTTTCTTTCTGTTTTTATCATATAATGCACCACACGGACCTTTGCAGGCTACAGAAGAATATTTGGCTCGTTTCCCACATATTAATGACACGAAGCGAAAAACCTATGCCGCAATGGTTAGTGCTTTGGATGATGGAGTAGGACGAGTACTGAATAAACTGGAGGAATTGGGAATTGATGATAATACATTGATTGTTTTTTTATCGGATAATGGAGGCCCGGAAACTAAGAATGCATCCGAAAACGGACCCTTGCGTGAGGGTAAAAGTTCACATTACGAGGGTGGTTATCGCGTGCCTTTTGCATTGCGTTGGAAGGGTAAAGTGAAACCTTCGATATATGATTTTCCCGTTTCTGCATTAGATATATTTGCTACTATTTCCAGGTTAACAGATTCACCTGTGAGTAAAGAAAGGCCTTTAGACGGTGTGAATTTAATACCGTACGTTACCGGAAAAAATAAAAAAGCCCCGCATCAAAATATCTATCTAAGAAAGTTTGACCAACAGCGTTATTGTGTCCGCGATGGTAATTATAAGTTAGTCATGCATAACAAAGGTAAAACTAAAGAGCTTTATAATCTCAGTACGGATATTGGGGAGCAAAATAACTTGGCTGCTCAAATGCCGGAGAAAGTGAAGGAATTGGAAACCATTCTTAATGAATGGACTGCACAGCTAATTGACCCTACTTTTTTAGGCTTAATTCATACGGAAGCTTGGAAGAAAAGAGGGAAGAAGTCAATAAAGAAATAATGTATTCTATTCTTGGTTAAAACGTGATTATAATTGGTTAATTAACGCTTGAAAATACAATTGTGTTAAGCATAATTTGGTGGCGATATTAGAATAGTTAAAAAGCAAATGAAATGAAGAGATTTATCCTGATGATATGTATTGTTTTAATAGCTAATGCCATTATTGCACAATCAATAGTTTTTACCGATGATTTTGAATCATATACCCTTAATGATGAATTAACAAACTTGGGATATGTTTTTAGTAAAAAAGTAGATTATCCAGGAACCATTAGTACCACTGTTCAGAGCAACAATGGCAACCAATACGCCGCCTGTGTAGCAAGCGAAAATGGTCAGACATTAATGCAGCTGCGCAAAGAAGTTGATGTTACTACTGGCAAACAATACAAATTGAGTTTAAAAACAACCAGCCCATTTAAACGTCATTTGCGCATTTATCAATCTGATGGTACAACTCTTTTAACTCAAGGTGAGGATTTTACGCCAACTGAAGAGCAAAAAACACAATGGATAAGTCATGAATTGACGTTTAATGTAGAAGCCGGAGTTACCTTGGTATATGTTGGAGTATATCACAATTGGTCAGGCACTTTATTGGTTGATGACTTCAAAGTACAAGAACTTGAGTTTAGTGAATTGTCGGATTATTATATCAGTAGCTCAGAAGGAGATGATGCTAACGAAGGAACAATTAATGCGCCATTTAAAACATTACAAAAAATCAGTCAGGCTCCACTTAAATCAGGTAATACGGTAAACTTTAAGTGTGGAGATCGGTTCGATGGACATTTTGTAATCAATGGATCCGGAACACTTGAAGCGCCAATAAACATTAGATCATATGGTGAGGGTGCTAAGCCAATTATTACTGGTGAAGTTGGTGAAGCAGCTGGTGGCGATTATCAGGAAGCCATCCTGGTGGAAAATCAGGATAATATCATTTTCGATGGCCTGGAAATTAATAATGAACGAGTAGTTAACCGAACAGGTGTTGATGAAACCGATGCTTATGGTATATATATCTTAAATACAGGCACTGAAGTAATGCGCAATTTCACCTTTCGTAATATGACCTTCCAAAATGTGTATGCACCAAAACCAATTTTGCAGGATGAAGGCGAAGATTCATTTAATGGACTTGAAGTAGCAGCCGTAAGAATTTATAGTACTAAAAACACGCTTGAAGGCCAGGAGAAAAATATTCAGGATGTGCTGATGGAAGATTGTTACTTCACTGACTTGCAACGTCTGGGTGTTCATATGAAGCATGGTGGAGGAGCAGAAGGTATTGGAGATGAGATGATCAATAGAAACATGAATCTCGTCTTTCGTAATAATGAGTTTCATTACACAGGAGGCACCTGTATTTTACCAACTAAAACCTATAATTGCTTAATTGAGGATAATTTGTTTAACCATCCCGGTTCTGATGTTGATCCGCGCATGCCTAATCGAGGAAGTTCGGTATGGACCTGGCGTTGTTACAATACGGTTATTCAACGCAATCGCTGTATTAGTACACGTGGTTACCTCGATTCACATGGTATACATATCGATCATGAAAACCATAATACTTTTGTGCAGTACAATTATATGGAAGATTGCGAAGGGGGATTTGTTGAGATTCTAGGGGGTAATGTTAATGCCGTATATCGTTTCAACGTAAGTGTAAATGATGGTTGGCGCGATAACCCCAACTGGAAAAACAGTAATCATACCCTTTGGATCAATCAAAATGGACCGGGAGGTGTAACACACTATTGCGATTACAGTTATATTTATAATAATACCGTAATCATCGATCAACCATATAATACAGCGATAGATATCAATGCTAAAAATACACATATCTTTAATAATATCTTCTACTCAACCAATGGTTCTGGAATGGGTGCTAAGCAGATGGTAATGAATAATAATGGCACAGAGCTGTTTATGAAGAATAATCTGTTTTTTGGCGCTGTGGTACAAAGCTTTCAAACTTTGGATATGAACCCAGTAAACGGCGATCCTTTATTTACTGTAGATGAAGAAGAGACTGCAGATAAGTACCAAATAAAAGACAAGAGTCCTGCAGTAAATGCAGGAGTGGCAAAGCTTGGGCCTCCAATTCCGGGAGCAGGCGTAGGTATTTTCAAAGATGTACCCGAATACCCGATAGTTGATTTCTATGGTAATCCAATTGACCTTTCTGCAGATACACCAAATATTGGTGCTTGTAATGCAAAAGATATTGATTCCAGTATAGGAGACTATACCTATTTACCTAAGTTATCTCTGGCTCCAAATCCTACCGAAGGTGTCATATTTCTGCACGGATTAGAAAAAGAAGGATATGCTAAGGTTTTTGATTTATCAGGTAAGATTGTTAATCAACAGTTAGTTCTTAAACAAATGGATGTTCAGAAACTTGATTCGGGAATCTATGTTCTATGCCTTGAAGGTTATCAGCCGGTTAAGTTGATAAAAAAGTAATACGTGATTACACCAAATTTTTTATTAACACATGGTCTCAAGAGCCAAATAGTCAATTAATCATTTCGGATTGAGTGGGCTTGAAATAGCTAATGGGGAAGGATAAAATTTGGTAAGTTATTGGTAATTAATGATGGAAACAGAGAATGATTATCACCTAATTTTAATTAATAATTAAAATCAGTATAATCTTAAATTATTAATTATGAAAAAAATTCTACTCGCATTTGGAATGCTTGCTATGATTGGTGGTGTTAATGCTCAAAAAGTATTGGTGGGTTGGCATACTTTTACCGGTGCCTCAAATCCAATTGCAAATAAGGCTCCAGATCAGTTTGAAACTGGCTTCTCGGGTCTTTTAGGTGGAGAAGTTAATCCAGCTTTTGCAACCACAGGAGGTGGTAATGGCACCGGTACAGGGAATAGTGGAGATAATACCTATGGAAAGAGTATTAGTATAGATCCCTTACCGACAGTATTCAATTCTTGTGTAAAGATGTCTCCTACGAATAATGCCAAAAGGAGAGTTGACTTTCAAGTGACTAATAATAGTGGGTCGAATGTTACCTTGGGAGGTATTCATTTTGATTATGCATATGTTTGGGGAGCTGATGTTGGCAATTTAAAGATTAGTGTCAAACATTTTGGAGCCATGAGTGACTTATCGAATGCCAATACTTTACTTGTTGAGAATATTGGATTTGTAGATAACAATGATAAAGCTTGGCACTCAATAGATGTTAGCCTGGCTAATATGGGGGATGATATAACATTGACTAATGGTCAGAAAGCTGCGTTTTGGATTGAATTACCAGCTAGCGGAGTGAGCGGTGATGGAAATGTAATAATTGATAATATTGCCATTACTGATAATTCTACACCAACCACAATTGACCGAACAGCATTGTCGGATAATATAAAAGTTTATCCTAATCCTACATCTGATATAATTAAGGTGGTAGCAATGGATGTTACACAAGTTGTTTTAATGAATTTAACAGGGAAGACACTGTATCAAAGTAGTTCAGTCGGAGAAATTAATGTAAGTGATTTCCCTAAAGGTTTATATATTTTAAAAATTGAAGTGGCAAGTGGGGAAATATGTGCCAAAAAAGTGATGGTTAATTAAATGGTCTTAAATTAACAGCAAACTTAATATAAAGGGAATCATATGGTTCCCTTTTTTATTATAGAAGGGTCGTATAATTGACTTAATATAACACAGATAATGCAAGAGTTAATTTATGATAATGTGTTGCTGATTTGGATTATTAGTAAGGGTTTATCGGATTTATCTTTAATCATGTTTTATGAACCCAAAATCATTTATTTATGAAAAGATTTTTACTTGTATTAGGATTATCAGTTTTAATTAGTGGTTTAAATGCCCAAAGTGTTATTGTAGGTTGGCATGCATTTCCAAATCAAACAACTGCACTTAATGATCATCCAGCGGATTATTCTGCGACAGGAATTGTTGGTGTATTAATTGGTGCCAAAAAATATGAAGCTGTTAATGGAGATGGTAAATATGGTGATCAATTTACCATTGATCCGGCTCCAACTGTAGAAGGTGGTAGTTATATTTTAAATACTTATAATGCTTCTAATAAGAAGTTAGTAATTAAGGTAAGCAACAATACTGGGGCGGATTTAACATTGAATTCATTGCACTTTGATTGCAAATTAAATTTTGGCGTAAGTGGTGTTATTTATAAGGTAAATCACAATAATGCAGATAGTCAGTTAACCGATGATGCTCAGTGGGGAGCACCGTTGGCAAACACTACTTTGGCAGCTGATGATTATACCTGGAAGCACATTGATATTCCTTTTGCGGGTACTGATATGACCGACCTTACCTTAGCGGATGGGGAATATGCTACTTTTAGAGTACAGTTGACTGCAGTTGGAACAGATGCCGGAGGTATTAATATTGACAATATTGCTATAACAGATAATTCTACGCCTACCGCAATTGGATCTGCGCTAACTGATAAGGTAAAAGTTTACCCTAACCCAGCAACTGATGTAATAAATATTTCAGCGGCTGATGCAGATGTTTTTGAGGTAGTATTGATGGATGTTACGGGTAAAGTAGTTTATCAAGGTAAAACTGCCAAGCAAATCAATGTTAGTATGCTGCCAAAAGGTTTATATGTATTAAAGATTGAAACGACTAATGGAGAGACTTGCACAAGCAAAATTATGATCAAATAAAACCATTGATATTATCAATTGATTAAGAAAAGGAGTTCGAAAGAGCTCCTTTTTGCGTGACGAAGCACAAGTCGTATGCGTGCATAAGGACAAACTGTTTGTACTTATAAGGAACAATGGCTTGAGCTTATAAGGAATGATGGTATGTTAGCGTAATGACATACACCTTGTCTTAATAAGGCTCAACTGTTTGATAATGCTAAGTTGAGATAATTATCGGGTGAATAAAGATAATATGTGTGTTTTCCATCTAAGGCCGAAGTGTTAATTTTAAACCTACAAAATTGTGTTAAATCTGAAAGATTAATTACCGATATATGCGAATTCATAATATAGCTCTATTTGTGCTTTTACTTTTACTAATAGGATGTAAACAATCGTCATCTAATACTGATGTTCAAAGGCCTAATGTCTTATTCATCATGTGCGACGACCTGAATGATTATCAGGGAGCTTTTGGTGGTCATCCTCAAGCATACACACCAAATATTGATAAATTGGCTGCCTCGGGCGTTCGTTTTATTAATGCTCAAACAAATATTGGCTTATGTAACCCATCACGTAATAGTTTGTTTACAGGTGTCTATCCTCATCAGTCAAGGAATTTTGGACTAGACAAGCTTAGTACACAGAAACTATTTAAGAATAACAAAACCATAATGGAACAATTCTCTGAAACGGGATATTATGTAATGGGAAGTGGTAAGTTATTACATTCAAATCAAAAAAATCTTTGGGATGAATGGGGTGTTCAAATTAATAATTATGGCCCCTTTGCATATGATGGAGATAAACAAGTAGGTCATCCATCGGTGCCTCAACCTTTCCGAAGCATTGGTGATATTGATGGTTCTTATGCGCCTTTATCTGATATTCCAATATTTAATGAAGAGGAAATAAGAGGAGATAATGCGGGATGGGCTTATTCTGGTAGAGAAGGAAAAACGTTTAAATATGTAGATGAGACAATGCGTGATTTGCTTCCAGATGAACTACATGCCCAATGGGCTGCAAAGCGAATAAAAGAGATGGATGCTCAAGAGGCAGGTCAGCCTTTCTTTATGGGAATTGGTTTTGTTCGTCCGCACACGCCCTTGTATGCTCCCAAGCGTTTCTTCGATATGTTTCCTCTTGACCAGCTCCAACTTCCGCTTATTAAAGAGGGCGATGCAGATGATACCTATTACAAGAATAATTACCCAGTTGAACGTACTAAGGATGACAAGTGGTATACCAATACATCAAAGGGACAGATGTATTCAAAAATGCTGACTGAATCTTATAATGGAAATGAAGAGGAAGGATTAAAACACTTTTTACAAGCATACCTGGCTTGTGTTGCATTTGTTGATGAACAAGTTGGTGTTGTTTTGGATGCTCTAAACGATAGTCAATTTGCCGAAAATACAATAGTTGTGTTAACCAGCGACCATGGTTGGCAGATGGGCCAGAAACAATATTTGTTTAAGAACTCGCCATGGGAAAATAGTACGCGCATACCACTGCTTATTGATATGCCTGGAATTAAAGCAGGCAGTAAGGTTGAACAGCCTGTTTCTTTAATAGACATTTATCCGACATTGGTTGACCTTTGTAGTTTGAATGATAATAATACCAAGAATAAAAATGGTTGGCCACTTGGAGGCTTTAGTTTAAAGCCCTTGTTGCATAATCACAGTTGGGACGGTCCGGAAGGTGCTCTCACGACAATTGCAACAGACCATGTAGATTATAATATTGATGCTCAAACATTCGCCTACCGGACAAAAGGCTTTAGGTATATTGTTTATCCGGATGGTTCAGAGGAATTATATGATCTCATTAACGATCCTAAGGAATGGCATAACCTCGCTTCTGATAAAGGATATCTGTCACAACTTAAGGGGTTAAGAAAAAGAGTGAAACGAATGGTTTATTCAAACTAAAAAAAACTTACTATGTATAAGCACGTTGTATTGTGGAAATTAAAGGATGAAGTTAAGGGGGTTAAAAAAAATGAGTTAGCATTAGAAGTCAAACGTCGCTTGGAGTCCTTGCCGTCAAAGATTTCAGAAATTAAGGAATATGAAGTGGCCATAAATATTGGTAATTATGGAGCTTCTTTTTTTGATGTGAGTCTGATATCGGTATTCGAAAATAAAGATACTTTCTGGGCCTATACTAAATATCCCGAGCACGATGATGTGGTGGCATTTATTCAGTCTGTTCAGGAAGATGAGCAAATAGTTGATTACGAAGTATAATTACTCTGTAAGAGGGTAGTATGTCTGATTTGTTTAGTAAGCGCTTGTAAAGCAGTGATTTTTAATGTTAAGGTGAGAGGTTATGCCAATGTTGTTGATATTGTAAATGATGTGATGAGACAAAAAACGTGTTATTATTTGAATAATATAGGCACACATAGTTGAAGCAAATGACGCATCTTGCAATTAAAAGTTCAATGCATAAACGCATTAATAAAATTCAGACAAAAAGAGAATCGAAATAGTTTATTCAATGAAGAAGATATTCATCTTACACTTATTACTAGCAATTGGAATAGGTGCATTTTCTGCTAAAAAAGCAGATTGGGACAATGTAAAAGTACTGCAAATAAACAGGGAAAACCCTCACACCACAATGATGGTGTATCAGTCGGAACAAGCCGCATTAAGTTTCGATAAGAAACAATCGGAGTTTTATCACTGCCTCAACGGGCAATGGAAGTTTAAGTGGTCGAAGAATCCGGCATTACGCCCTGCAGATTTCTATAAAACTTCCTTTAACGATACGGAATGGGGGACAATCCCTGTGCCGTCAAATTGGGAACTGGAAGGCCATGGTGTACCTATATATACCAATATTGAGTATCCCTTTGATAAAGAAAACCTGGAAGCTCCGAAAGAATGGAATCCTGTGGGATCATATCGTCGTAATTTCACATTGCCAGCTAAATGGGATGGTCGTCAGGTTTACATCAATTTCGATGGCGTTCAATCTGCATTTTATATATGGGTCAATGGCAAAAAAGTTGGTTACAGTCAGGGAAGCCGTACACCAGGGGAATTTAATATCACACAATACTTAAAAGCTGGTGAGAATCAACTGGCTGTTGAAGTGTATCGCTGGAGCGATGGTTCATTACTTGAGGATCAGGATTTCTGGCGTTTGAGTGGAATCTTCCGCGATGTGTATTTGTGGTCAACACCTTCTTCGCATATCCGCGACTTTAATATAATAGCTACTCTTGATGAATCAGATACGCATGGTATTCTTCAGTTAGAGGGCGAACTTGTTTCAAGCGTAGTAAATGCAGTCGCTGTTGAATATCAATTGTTAGATAGAGACGGACAAGAGCTATTAAAGCACAAGGTTGATGTAGCTGCTGATAAAGGAATAACAACTTTTAAGGCCGACAAACACACTCTGAATAATATTTCTAGCTGGAATGCTGAATCACCAACTTTATACAAACTGCTAATTTCATTGAAAGATAAGAGTGGAAATGTATTGGAAGTTATTCCTCAGAAAGTTGGATTTCGCCGCATTGAAATTAAAGATGGTAAGCTTCTGGTGAATGGCGTTCAGGTATTGTTTAAAGGAGTAAATCGTCATGAGCATTCACCTGAATCAGGGCACTATGTGACCACTGAAGATATGATGCGCGACATAGTGTTAATGAAGCAGAATAACATTAATGCTGTTCGTACCAGTCATTACCCAAATACGCCTGAATGGTACGAGCTATGCGACGAACATGGCCTTTATCTTATCGATGAAGGAAACATTGAAACGCATGGTTTTAACAATAATAAGAAAAACCGTTTGTCGAATGATCCGGAATGGAGAGAAGCTCATCTCGACAGAGTTAAGCGGATGGTATACCGCGATCGTAATCACCCATCGGTAGTAATCTGGTCTTTTGGTAATGAAAGTGGCGACGGACCAAATGTGGAGCACGTTTACAAGTGGGTGCAAAAGGCCGACCCTTCTCGTCCTTTCCATTACGAGGGAACTTCAGCTCATGGTTATAACACTGCCGATATCTTCTCATTGATGTATGGAACACCCGAGCGATGCAAACAAATCATTAAAAAACATTCTGATATGCCTTTTATCTTGTGTGAATATACACATGCTATGGGCAACAGCAACGGTAATCTAAAAGAATATTGGGAGCAGATTTATGCCGATAATAATTTCCAGGGAGCCTTTGTGTGGGATTGGATGGATCAGGGTTTGAAACAATCTGTGCCTGCTAACTACAGAGCGACTGCTCAAGAGAATCATTTCTACGCTTATGGCGGATGGTGGGAAACAGCACGCGGTATTTATCACGACGAAACCTTCTGTATGAATGGTTTATTAGCTGCTGATTGGACACCACATCCGGGCTTAAATACCATTAAGTATCATTACCGCAATATTCATGTGGAAGCAGTTGATAGTAAGAATAACATTTATAAAATTACTAACTGGTTCGACTTTACAAATGCCAATGAGATGGTAACCGGCTCATGGGAGTTACTGGAGAATGGTGTTATTATTAAAACGGGTCAAATCCAGGATTTAGATATTGCTGCTCGTAGCAATAAAGAATTTACTTTGGAGTTGGTTAATTTCTCGGCTAAGCAAAATGCGGAATACCATGTGAGTTTTAAGTTTGAGGCAAAACATGCTTCGCCGTATGCTTCTGCAGGTCATTTGTTGGCTTGGGATCAATTTGAATTGGAGCAGAGTCAATTGGCAAGATTATCAGAAGTGAAAACGACTTCAAAACCGGAAATGCGAGTAAATGGTCGTAAGGTATTTGTTTGGGGAGATGATTTTTCCATAGTGTTTGATAAACTAACGGGTCGTTTAGAGAAGTATTACGTAGGTGAAGAACAGGTGATTAAGCAAGGAGCACATCCTGATTTCTGGAGAGCCTTAACAGATAATGATCGTGGAGGTATTAAAGGGGCATCTGCCAAAGTACCTAAATTGTACACTTGGGAGAAAGCTGATGCATGGTTGATTAATGAGTTCACTGAACAGGAAAACGGCAATTTAATTGTGATTACAGCCAAAGGGTATTTGCCTGTAATTGATGCTGAGTATGTACAAACTTATACAGTTTACGGCAATGGCGAAGTGGATGTTGTATGTGAATATACTGCTGGTGAGAAAGAACTACCCATGATGATTCGTCAGGGAACAGAGTTGGTATTAGCTGCTGGTTATGATCAGGTCAAGTGGTTTGGAACGGAAGGTCCAACATACAACGATCGTAACGATGAGTTAGTGGGTGTTTACCAATCTACGATAGATGACCTTTGGGTGGAATACTCAAGTCCTCAGGAAAATGGCTATCGTTCAAATACACGTTGGTTAACAATGACTAATGATTGTGGTAAAGGGCTTAGAATTACAGGTGATGGAGTTTTAGGTTTTGGTGCTAGTCATTATCCAAAAGTCGAAATGCATCGTGCTGAATATTCTTTTGAACTTACAAAACATGCTGAAGTATTCTTGAATATCGACCATAAGCAAATGGGTATTGGTGGTACTACCAGTTGGATGAATAATGCATTTCCACGTAAAGAGTACCAATTGAAGAGTGAGGATTATAAGTATTCGTATCGTATTAGTCCGATGAGATAATTAGAAAGAGTAAATTGAGAGTAGGTTTTTTTCATAAATGTTAGTTTTGGTTGAGTATAAGTACCTTCATTATTGAGGGTACTTTTACTTTTTTGAAAGATTTAAAATTCAATAATATGCAAATTCAATACATTGTAAAATCGCTGTTTTGTGGGATGATGTTATTTCTGATTTCCTGTCAGTCTAAAGTTGATGAGAAGCCTAATATACTTTGGATTACCATCGAAGACACATCACCGCATTTTATTGGATGCTATGGAAATAATAATGCCAGTACACCTGTTATTGATGAATTGGCAGCTGAAGGCGTTCGTTTCGAAAATGCGTTTTCAACCGGTACTGTTTGCTCTCCTAGTAGGACAGCGATTATCACAGGAGTAAAAACTTACAAAGCGGGTACAGGCAATCATCGCAGTGCCATTTCGGTACCTGATTACATGAAGGGATTTCCATACTATCTTCAACAGCAGGGGTATTATACTTCCAATAATAAGAAAACAGACTATAATGTTGCTGACGAAAAAGGTTATACGGCGGAAGCCTGGCATGAAAGTGCGGATACTGCCGGTTGGTGGAACAGGGCGAAAGGACAACCGTTTTTTGCCGTCTTCAACTTTATGGATTCGCATCAGTCGCGCACAATGACACACACCTATGGCTGGTATAAAAAACAAGTTTTAAATAAACTATCAGAGGAGGAACGTATAACCGAGGATGACTTTGAAATGCCTCCGTTCTATAACGATACGCCTAAAATGCGGAAACAGTTTGCACGAGTGTATAATTCACTTAAACTGACCGATAATAAAGTCGGGGCTTTATTGCAACGTCTAGAAGCAGATGGATTAAAAGAGAATACGATCATCTTTTTCTATGCTGATCATGGCGAAGGCATTCCGCGTGGAAAAACCAATGGTATTAACTTAGGATATAGAGTCCCGTTTATTGCATGGTTTCCTGAGAAGTATAAGCATTTGTCACCTTGGGGTACAGGTGGAGTTCTTACTGATGACTTAGTGAGCTTTGAAGATTTAGCACCAACGGTAATTAATCTCGCTGGTGGTGTGATTCCTGATCATATGACCGGTCGTGTGCTAATGGGAGAAAATACTTCGCAGAAGGCAGAACACCTGGTGCTTTCATCTGATAGAGCTGATAATGGCATTGACTTGGTGCGAACAGTAACCAATGGTAAATACATTTATTCTCGTAATTTCATGCCTTATATTCCAGAAGCCCGATACATTCGTTACATGGAAATAAGTGAGATTAAGCAGCTGATGCGAACAGACCTAAATCAAAATAAACTGAATCCAATACAAAAAAGGCTATTTGAATCACGTGCAACAGAGTTTCTTTACGATGTGGAAAATGATCAGTGGGAACTTAATAATTTAGCTGAGAATCCTTCTCATCAAGAACTATTGAATGAAATGAGAGCATTACTTAAAAAGGAGATGCTGGATTCACGTGATATTTTATTGATGCCTGAGTATGAGCTTGAGTTAATTGCAAAAACACAGGCGCCGTATGAATATCGATTAAGCAATGATTATGCCATTAATGAAATTTTGGAAAGTGCATGGTTAGCCGGCATTAGAAATGATGAAACCGCAGCTATGCAGATTGAAAACTTATCTCATACCAATAAAATTGTACGTTATTGGGCGGCAGTAGGTCTTCGCTCACAGTCAAATGAGCTTTTGTTGTCCTATCAGAAAGAACTTAAACAAGCTATGTCTGACCATTATGCACCGCTTGCCATTACAGCTGCTGCCATGGTTTATAATCAGTTTAATGATAGTGAAGCAGAAACTATATTAAAGCGTTATTTGCTTCATGAGAATGATATGCTCGCCTTGTTGACTATTCATTACCTGATGTATGTGGACAATAAAGAGCCATTTGTTGAAACGGTAAAAGCTTCTCGTGAAATGGAAGGAAGGACCTATAATCCAAAAGCAGCAGCGGTAGATTTTCTTGGTAGTTTAGGCTTAGTACCAAATAATCCATCACACCGTCAATAATTTAAATTGAAGCTTATGAAGCTGGTTCAACTTTTAGTACTTATATTATTTACCGTATTATATAGCTGCCAGGTAAAAACAGAGGAGGATCACGGGAATAGCAGCAAACCCAATATCCTGTATATTCTTTTAGATGATTTAGGATATGGCGATGTAGGCTTTAATGGCCAGAATAAGATATTAACACCTCGCATAGACCAAATGGCCAAAGAAGGTATGATACTTACCAATCATTATGCCGGTGCGCCTGTTTGCGGTCCATCACGTGCAGTGTTGATGACTGGAAAACATCTGGGGCATTGTACGGTTCGAGGTAATCCCCGCTGGTCCTTATCCGGTACTCCGGTTGATATCGATTCTGCAGATGTAACCATTGCAGAGGAGTTAAAAAGAGCAGGTTACGCAACGGCTATTATCGGAAAATGGGGACTGGCTGAGAACTTAAAGCATGGCAGACCAAACCAACAAGGCTTTGATTATTTCTATGGATTTAATCGCCACTTGCCGGCTCATCATTATTACCCGGAGCAAGTTTATCGTAACGAAGAGTTAATTAGGCTTGAAGGCAATGTAACAGCCGAGAAGAAAGGTCAATACATTACCGATTTATTTACAAAAGAAGCTAAGCAGTATATTCGTCAAGAAGCTCAGACCGAGCAACCTTTTTATCTGCATCTGGCCTATACAACTCCTCACTATGAGTTAACCATTCCTGCAGAGCGCAAAGCTTTGTATGAAGATAAAGATTGGCCATTACGCGAAATGAAAGCAGGCCATTACCTCAATGATAAAAATGGGCATGTGACTTATGCAGCCATGGTGAGTGATGTCGATCGTCAGATTGGTGAAATTCTTGATTTACTGGACGAACTGAAAATTTCAGATAATACATTGGTGGTATTTACCAGTGATAACGGACATGAGTACGACCAACTAAACAATGAATTTTTCAACTCCAATGGTGATGGGCGCGGACGAAAACGTGATTTAAACGAAGGTGGAATAAAAGTGCCGTTTGCGGCGCGTTGGCCGGGTTATATTGCCCCAAATACAACATCGAACCATGTCAGTGCATTCTGGGATTTTTTACCGACAGTATGTGCTATTGCTGGGGTTGAGCCATCTGATAAAAGTATTGATGGATTATCCTTTTTGCCTTCTTTAATTGGTGATACGGTGCACCAAAAGAAACATGACTACTTATATTGGGAGTTTAATGAGAGGAGAGGACCTATACAAATGATACGTCAAGGTAATTGGAAATTGTTAAGGTTGGTGTCAAAAAAACATATTGAGTTGTACAATGTGGCTACTGATGTATCTGAATCAAACAATGTAGCTGTGCAATATCCTGAAAAATGTGAGTACCTTGTGACTTTGTTGGATAAGGCCAGAACAGAGCATCCCGAATTTCCGTTGACTAAACGCCCTAATCCGTATAAGTAGAAACAATAGATGAAATACTAAATAAACTAATAAAAATGATTAAAACGAAAATTGCATCCTTACTATTGGTCGGTGCGATGCTATTGGCATCATGCCAGCCGGCTAAGAATGAAACAAAGCAGGAGAATCAGAAGCCTAATGTGGTGGTTATTTACCTCGATGATTTGGGCTATGGTGACCTAAGTTCGTATGGGGCCACTGAACTGCAAACGCCAAATATTGATGCTTTAGCAAATGGTGGAGTAAAATTTACCAATGGCTATGCTTCCTCAGCTACTTGTACTCCTAGTCGCTATGCATTATTAACAGGTGTTTATCCATGGAAAAATAAAAGTGCTAGAATATTGCCTGGAACAGCACCACTGATTATTGATACTGCTCAGGTAACATTACCTAAAATGCTAAGAACTCAAGGCTATCAAACAGCCTTGGTGGGTAAATGGCATTTAGGACTTGGAACAGGTCATGTGAACTGGAATGAAGCGGTATCGCCAGGGCCAAATGAGCTTGGTTTTGATTATGCCTATTACATGGCAGCAACACAGGATCGAGTACCAACAGTATATTTAGAAAATGGTATGGTCGAAGGTTTGGATCCGAATGATCCGATTGAAATTGATTACAAAAATAACTTTGAAGGTCAAACATCGGGTAAGGATAATCCTGAATTGTGTGAGATGATGTGGCATCATGGCCATAACTCTACCATTGTAAATGGAGTACCGCGAATTGGTTTTATGAAAGGTGGCGAAGCTGCCAAATGGAGCGATATTGATATGGCTGATCATTTTCTGGCTAAGGCACAAGACTATGTTAAGACCCATAAAGACCAGCCTTTCTTCTTGTATTATGCCATGCAGCAGCCACATGTGCCCCGTACGCCACACCCGCGTTTTGAAGGTAAATCGGGCATGGGTCCACGTGGTGACGTTATTCTTGAGGCTGACTGGTGTATTGGTGAATTTATGAAAACATTGGAAGAAGAAGGTATTCTTGAAAACACCTTGATTGTTTTCTCGAGCGATAATGGCCCGGTTTTAAACGATGGTTATTTCGATGATGCAGTAGAGAAACTCGGAAATCATACACCTGCCGGCCCACTTCGCGGTGGTAAGTACAGCTTGTTTGAAGCAGGTACTCGTGTGCCATTCATTACTTATTGGAAAGGAACCATTCAGTCTGGTGTTTCTGATGCCTTGGTTTGTCAGATGGATTTACTGGCTTCATTAGCTAAGTTAACTGGAACGGAAGAAGCAAGCACTGACAGCGAAGAGTTATTGGATGTATTATTGGGTAAAAGTGCTGATGGTCGTGAATCATTAGTTATTGAAGCCACAACCCGTACAGCTTTACGCAAAGGAAATTGGTTAATGATACCTCCTTATAACGGAGCTAGAAAGAACAAGCAGGTTAATATTGAATTGGGGAATGATAAGGTTTTTCAGTTGTATAATCTAAAAGAGGACATCGGACAGCAAAA
The DNA here is from genome assembly GCA_947503525.1 of uncultured Carboxylicivirga sp. Lineage (GTDB taxonomy): Bacteria > Bacteroidota > Bacteroidia > Bacteroidales > Marinilabiliaceae > Carboxylicivirga. Next base: position 266,265 of record CANNEA010000008.1, read on the forward strand.
TAACCTTGCTGAAAGTAATCCTGAGAAATTAGCTGAGATGCTTGAATCATTTAAGGCTATTCGTGGTGAAAGTTATTCTAAAACACAGAAATTGGAGTTAAAGTAATAACTGTATAGAATATAATATTTTTAAGGATCGCACCTTTATTTACAAGAAGTAAGTAAAGATGCGATCCTTTTTTTTGTCTTAAAAGTTTTTGATAGTCAATTGAAAAGTTTAAGGCTGTATCTTCAATGTAGGCTGCTTTTGCTGTGATATTGTATGCAATAGGTAATTTTATGACATCAAATGTAGAATGTGTGCTATTGTTTGTTAAACAAAAAATCCATATTGCAATTGTTCTTTGCTCTAAAAATGGGAGTTAAGTTCAATAATTATTAATGACAGACAATTGTAACAAATTTAACCATGACAAGAACATTCCTAATTGTGTTTTGCCTGCTGATGTCAGTAGGTGGTTTTGCACAAAAAAACAAAACCATCAATAACCCTTATTACGAATTTAAAACCACAGGATTAACCAATATCTCGCGGATCGAGCTATCGAAAGAGGAAACACGTGTATATATACACAATACCTTTTTACCCAATTGGTGGGTGATGTTTAATAAAGATGATGCATTAATCGATAGTGATACTAAAAAACGATATGTAGTAAAGGGTATTGAAGGAGCAAGGTTTGATAAAAAGCTTTGGATGCCTGCTTCTGGAGATAGTACAATCGTATTGGTATTTCCTGCTTTGGATAAAAAAACTAAAACTGTAGATTTTAATGATAAGATTTTTGGTATTTCCTTAGATGAGAAACTGGCAGGAATGAAACCTAATCATACGGTGCCGTTTGAAGTAGAACAATGGATAAGTGCGGAGCTAGCCAAGTGTACACAAACACAATTGGCAAATTATGATAGTACCGACTTTTTTAAAAAAGGAGATGCCCGTTTGATTGGTTACATAAAAGGTTATTCGCCAAAGTCAAGCGTACAAACCGGAATTATCTATCTATCAAATTACCTGACTCATGAAGATTACCCAATTGTAATAGAAATAGAAGAGGACGGACGTTTTGATGCCACCTTGCCATTAATATCACCCCTTTATACCGCGGCACAATTTGGAAAACACAGGTTAAGGTTTTATCTCGAGCCCAATCAAACGCTTGGAATAATAATCGATTGGGAGGAGGTATTGCTGGCTGATCGCTTACGTGACCGACAATACAAATTTCAGCACATAGCTTATAAAGGAAAACTGGCTAAAGTCAACTATGATTTAATGCGTTATAATTTTGAGCGTGAAGTCAATTTTAATGTGACCAATTATAAACGTAAGAAAAAGTTATCACAGGCAGAAAAAATAGCTGAAATAAATAAAGAGAAGTTAATAGAGCTGAACAAGCTGGACTACTATTCAAGCATCTGGAAATGGTCTGATAAAGCCGATGAAATTATTAGGAATAAAATTCACCTTCATTATGGCTATGATCTATTAAGTATTGCTGAGCAACGTCAGTTTGCAGCCAGAAGAGATACAGCCAATAAAGAGTTACAGAAGCCTTTATCGGACTCATACTATGATTTCTTATCTGAAATACCATTATCTAAGCAATCATTGTGTATCAATCAAGAATATTCGTGGTTTATAAACCGCTTTGAATTTAGTCGCGTAATAACTCAATTCAGGAATCATCCTTCAGTTAAAGGGAGTAAGCCTCTTAATTTGTTTAGTTATCTATTAGAGAATGAACCTAAATTAACTGATGATGATAGGAAGTTATTAGAGTTGAATCAAAAACTAACAAAAACGGAGGAGGAACAATTATTTTTAAAGGAGCATGGCCAAAATTTTAATGAGTTTAGATCCAATTACGATGAAACATACAAGCAGTTCATAGATTTGCATAATGTGACTAATTATCATGCAGATATACAAAGGTGGGACTTAGCTTCAGATGCTTTGTTTGATAAATATGGTATAAACAGTGCCTTGCAAATGGATGTAGTTAAACTACGGAGCTTAAAGCATAAATTTGAGAATACAACTAAAGATAGTTCGAGAGAATTATGGGAGGATATTAAAAAGGCTATTGAAAACCAGGTGTTTATTGCAGCAGGGGATGAGCTATATGAAAAGTATTATGGTGATAATGTAGCTTATTCATATGCCTTGCCGGAAGGTAGAGCTACTGATGTTTTTAATAAGATTATTGAGCCTCATAAGGGTAAGATTTTATTTGTTGATTTTTGGGCAACCTTTTGTGGACCTTGCATCAGCTCAATTAAGCAAATGAAAGATGTACGAAAAGCTTATGAGGGAAATGAAGATGTTGATTTTGTGTTTATAACCGATGAACGCGGTTCTCCCCAAAAGAAGTATGATGAGTTTGTTGAAGAACAAGAACTTAAGAATACCTATCGTATAAGTGCAGATGATTATCTGTATTTACGCCAGTTATTTAAATTTAATGGTATTCCGCGTTATGTGCTAATTGGTAAAGACGGTAAAGTAATAGATGATAATTTTAAGATGCATCAGTTTAATTCTAAAGTGAAGGATATTATTGCTAAAGAGAATAGTTTGTTGTCAGAAAACTAGAAATGTAAATTAATAAGAATATAACAGCCTGACTTGCATTAAGTCGGGCTGTTTTTGTATGGCATTACAACACAGATATTTCGTAATAATAGCACTAATCTGGCATAAAAATTTGTTAGTAAACGTCAGATTTGTGTCAGGCCAAAACGAGAGATGAATGTATTTTTGTGTACAGATATTATCCAGGTATGAAAAATATAGTAATTGCACTTAGTTTGTTTGCGGTATTTATTGGAAAAATAGATGCACAAAAAAAGAAACAGCCCAATCTTATCATCATCCATACCGATGAGCATAATTTAAGAACTTTAGGTTGCTATCGCGAAACCATGAGCGAAGAACAAGCCTTAATGTGGGGCAAAAATACGATTGTAGAAACGCCTCATTTAGATAGAATCGCTCAAGAAGGTGTTCTTTGTGAGAATTGGTATGCTACTTCACCGGTTTGCACACCTTCACGGGCATCTATGATAAGCGGATTATATCCGATAGCTACCGGGTCCCACCGTAACGATTTACCCCTCAACGACGAATTGGTATCCTTTGCACAGATTTTAAAGGAAAATGGTTATGCCACCTCTTATGTAGGTAAATGGCATTTGGATGGTGATGCCAAGCCGGGTTTTGCACCCGAACGACAGTTTGGTTTTAATGATAACCGTTATATGATTAATCGAGGTCATTGGAAAGTATTAGCCGAAGATGAAAAAGGCTTACGGGTCGATCAGAAGATGGGTAAAAATGGTATGGCTATTTTTAGTGTTGATGAAGCCGATGACGAATCTTTCACCACCGATTTTTTGGTAGACCGTTCTTTAGAAATTATTAAGCGCGATAAAGAACAGCCCTTTGTATTGATGCTCTCCATACCCGATCCACACGGACCTAATCATGTAAGAGCTCCTTATGATACGATGTTTGACCATTTACATTTCGATGATCCGCGAACCATGTATCCCGATCTGGAAACTTCACCCAAGTGGTTAAATTTAAAAGGAAAAAAGAACAGGGCACAAAGTATGAAACAATCTCAAATGGCCCATTACTTTGGTATGGTTAAATGCATCGATGATAATGTAGGGCGTATCATGGACTTTCTTGATGAAGAAGGTTTAAATGAGAATACTATAGTGGTGTTTACATCTGACCATGGTGATTTAATGGGCGAGCACGGCAAGCATAATAAAGGTTTACCTTACGAAATGTCAGCTCGTGTTCCCTTTATTCTTAAGTACCATGGAAAGGTGAAAACTGGTAAACGAATAGAAAAAGCCTATACCATGGCTGATTTTACGCCAACCATTCTGGGATTAATGAATGTTGACCATTCGGCTTATCAATTTCATGGTGAGGATTTATCAAAAGATTTTACTTCTAAAACAAAGGCAATAAAAGATGATCGTATAGTATATATTACCAATGCATTTGGTCGTTGGGTAGCAGCTGTAGATAATCGATATAAGCTGGTGCTGTCACCTGCTGATAAACCATGGTTGTTTGATTTAGAGAAAGATCCGGATGAATTGATTAACTATTATATGGATCCCGAATACAAGGCTATTGGCGAACGTTTAATGAGCGAACTATATCGTCAGATGAAGGCATTTAACGAGCCATTATTAGAAGAAGGAACAATAATCAGGTAGAAAAAAAGAAATAAGCGTTTAAATATGATTTTTAGTAGATATATTTTACAACAAAAACTCTGATAGGATTGGCATCAGCTGGAGAGCCAATAAACAAGGTGAAGTTGACTTATAAAACCGGTGTTGTCTGAGCGTAGCGAGTTCAACCGTTTAGGTCAATAAGCCGTAGTTTATTGAGTGAAGCAGAGGTAGCCTTGATTTTCTTTTGCTTCGTTTTCTTGCATCAAGGCAAGTAAAATGAAGTGGGGTTTGGGGCAAAGCCCCATAGTAAAGCTTAATACTAAAAGTTCATATAAAGATTATCACTATAAAAATTTGTTATGAAACAAATAAAAACCATATCACTATTACTGCTAATCTTATCATCAGCATATATCCAAGCATCCAACAAAGATAAGTCCGGCGAAAAAGCACCCAACATTCTATTTATCGCCATTGACGATATGAATGACTGGACCGGTTTTCTTGGCGGTCATCCGCAAGCCATAACCCCTAATATGGATAAGTTGGCAGCAAAGGGTGTGAATTTTACTAACGCTCACTGTTCCGCGCCGGGTTGTTCACCTAGCCGTAACGCTTTATTATATGGAATAGAACCTTTTAATTCAGGCTTATATCCTTTTTATGAACACGCTATTCATGAGCAATTGATGGAACGCTACACCACCTTGCCGCGTTTATTAAAAGAGAATGGCTACATTACCTATGGAGCAGGTAAAATACACCATGGGCAGAAGGGTGATGAGCGTGAGTGGAGCGATTTTTTTGAATTACAGAACTCCAGAAAAGAATTTAAAGAAGGTGAGGGATACCAGGTAGGAAACAGTAAAAAGATGTCTTTTCGTCCTACCATTAATGCTGATGAACAACATGTGGATTATCAGGTAGCAAGCTATGGTATTGATGTACTTAATGAAAAACACAATAAACCATTTTTTCTGGCCGTAGGTTTGGTTAAACCTCACTTACCATTCGATTGTCCGGAGCGTTTCTTCAATGCCTTACCAGAAAAAATTATGACACCGGCGCTTTGGGAAGATGATTTAAAAGATATACCTGCCGAAGGCAATAGTTTCAGACGAGCTGGCGACGACAAGCGTTTTAAAAAGGATAATGCCTGGGAGGATGTACGACGTGCATATCTGGCTTGCATTTCATGGGCCGATTTTAACATTGGCCGTGTGTTGGATGCACTGGAAGAAAGTGAGTATGCTGATAATACGATTGTTGTACTTTGGTCCGATCATGGTTTTCATTTGGGGGAGAAGATGAGCTTTAAAAAGTTTACATTATGGGAAGAAGCCACTCGTGTGCCTTTTATTATTTACGATGGCAGAGATAAGTTAAATAAGGAGGGTAAAATTTACAAACCAGCTGTTTCATTAATAAATATTTATCGTACACTGGCCGACTTTGCAGGAATAGAAGCACCCGCATATGTTGATGGTGAAAGTTTAGTGCCTGTTTTGGAAAATACAGATGCAGAACTGAGTAAGCCAACGATTACATCTTGGGGAAGAGGTAACTATGCTGTTAGAACAGGAGAATGGCGTTATATCCGTTACTTCGATGGCACGGAGGAGTTATACAATCACCAGTCAGATGCCAATGAATGGTATAACCTGGCGAATGACAGCCAATATTTAAAGGTAAAAGAAATGTTGGCTGCCCGTTTACCTAAACAGGATGCTGAAACCATACAGCAGTATATTTCTCCATGGAGTGTTTATGGAGTGGATAAAGAAAAGTGGAAAACAAAAAAGAAATAGTTTGAGATAATAAATACAAAGCCGTTATTTTTAATTGGCATAAATAATAAGGAATGAATACAAAACTATCCATATTGCTCACTGCTTTAATTTTAAGCTTACCTCTTTGCGCCAAAACCTATTATATCGATTCCAATAAAGGGAATGATACGAATAATGGATTGTCAAAAAATACGGCCATAAAAAGTTTAGCAAGAGCCAATACCTTGTCTTTAAAACCCGGTGATGAAATTTTATTAGCCTGCAGGCAAGTTCATAGGGGAACGATGGAATTAAAGAATGTGAGTGGCAGCAAGCATCAACCTATAATAGTTTCGTATTTTTATCATAGTAAAATAGATGAGGAAGCTCTACCAATCATTGATGCACAAGGTCATCGCAATGGTATCTTGTTGTTGAATAGCAGTCACATTCACGTCCGTAATTTGCGTATCAAGGCCAATGCAGGAGGTATGCTTAACGGAACCGGTGGTAAGAACAATATGCGTTGTGGCGTATTAATTACCTGTGATCATGCAGGTGAATATGAAAATATCAGTTTATCTAATTTGCACATTAAGGATGTATTTTATGCCGATAAAAGTGTGATACGAAGCAAAAAGGAAACCAACTCTGCCAATGGCACTCAGGCCTATGGTTGGGGTATTCGTTTTATTAATCGCACTGAGGGTTCAGTGTTTAAAGATATGAAAGTCGAGTCTTGTCATATTGAAAATGTAGGTCATACGGGACTTAAAGTCACGGCGGCCAAGCATAGTGTGCAAGATATAAAGTTATACAACAACACAATTACTCATACTGGCGGTCCGGGTATGCAAATGAGTGGTGTACTCAATGGCCATGTTATGGGCAATGCCATTACTTATTCAGGCAGTACAAGTGATAGCCGAAAGTGGGGAAGAGGCAGCGGTTTTTGGACATGGAGCTGTTCCAAAGTATTAATCGAGCATAATTCATTTCGTTTTGCCAATGGGCCGGCCGATTCAGCTGGTTGCCACATTGATTTTAATTGCGATAACATCATTGTACAATACAATGTAAGCGAAGGTAATGCCGGTGGGTTCTGTGAGATTTTAGGTAATAACTACAATTGTGCGTATCGATATAACCTTAGTATTAACGATGGACATCGGATAAAAAAGGTAAATGGAGCCTTTCAGGAAGGTAAGGTTTTTTGGTTAAGTGGTTTTAATGGAAAAGGTAAAGCGCATAATGGCCCCTTCAATTCCTATTTTTATAACAATACCGTTTATGTAAAAAGCGATATTCAAGCCAAGATGGCAGTGACCCGTACAGCGCAAGGCGCCTTATTGGCCAATAACATCTTTTACATTGAAGGAACCAGCAAATTGGTAATGGGTGATCAATACAAACCAGCTACCCAAGGTGAATCACTGATTAAAAATGTGGTATTTAAAAACAACCTTTTCTTAAAAGCAGACAATTGGCCTATCGATGTTTTAATACAAGATGAAGCACCTGTTTATGGCGATCCGCAGTTTGTGAATATTAAAGGAAATGCCATTCAGGATTTTATTCCTCAAAATACAGTCTTAATAAAGGATAAAGGCATCAGGATTGAAACCATCCCAGAGGATGAAAAAGGTTTGTATATAGGTCTTGAGCTAAAAGAAGATATCCTTGGAAACAAGATAATTGGTTTGCCGGATATGGGAGCCATAGAAATTAAATAATTGTTGAGTGAATAAATTGAAGTTTGCTATTGAGCTTAACCTTATTACTCACTTCATTTATGAGCTTGATTCATTTGAGGTTTTTATAGCTAATGCTGAACAGCTACTTTATTCTTCTGTTACACTTGTGCAAGCAAAAAGTATTCATCATTTATTACTGTTGATTACGCTTCCCTTCAGTATTGATTTTTGTTAAGTTCATACTTGTTAATCTACCTGGCTCTAATCAGTTGCTTTCGCTAATCAGATTATGGTAAAATGTGGTCATTAATGGATAAGAACAGCAGACTTACACAAGCCTAAACATTTTATTTTTGAATTGTGAATAAATGTTAAGTATTGGGTTTGTTGTCTGACTTAAGAACATAGTTTGATAACAATATTTATAACAGATATTGCCATTTATTGATCTTTGAAAAATGTATTAAAGGCTTGATAAAGTGTTGAATGACGAGGGTGTGTTCTGGTTGTTATCACAAAAATGACAAAGAATAGCAAATAATAGACAAGTCTTAATAAATGTCAATGTAAATATAAAAATGTGTTAATAGTTGTAATGTAGTAAATGTAGTTTTGGATATGATTTTTCTTCGAAAAGGAAAACAAAATGGAGAAGTGAGAGTAAATAGTAATATTAAATCTAAGTGTATGAAAAAATTCTTTAAGACACTCATTTTGGTTTGCACTTTGTTAGCTGCAAGTTTATCCGCCGCAGCTCAACAGAATGTGACTGGAATGGTTACCGACGAAAATGGAGATCCCATTGTTGGTGCCACAGTGGTTATTGTAGGAACAACAACGGGTACGATTACTGATTTTGATGGTAATTATAACCTAAGTGTGGAGAGTGGAGTTACTTTACGTTTTAGTTTTATAGGAATGGACACCCAGGAAATTGAAGTAGGTGACCAAACTGTAATTAACGTGGTAATGCAAACTGAAGGTATCGATATTAATGAGGTTGTTGTGATCGGTTTTGGTGAGAAAAAGAAAGTAACCGTTACCGGTTCGGTTTCTACCATTGGAAGTGAGGAGCTTTTGAAGTCACCTACTGCCAACGTGACTAATGCTTTAGCGGGACGTATATCCGGTATTTCAGCTGTTCAGAATTCAGGACAACCTGGTGCAGATGAAGCAGCTTTAGCCATTCGTGGTAATCGGAATATCTTAACTATTGTTGATGGTGTTGAACGTGAGTTTTCACAAATTGATCCGGAAGAAATAGAAAGTATCTCAGTATTGAAAGATGCATCAGCAACCGCAGTATATGGTATACGAGGTGGTAATGGTGTTTTAATTGTTACTACCAAGCGTGGAGAAGTTGGACGAGCCAAAATCTCAGTATCTACATCTGTTGGTTTCCAACAGCCAACCATCTTGGCGCAGAAATCGAATAGTTATACTTATGCTACGGCACATAACGAGCGTGCCGCTAATGATGGTACGCCGGAAGAAAATTATGTTTTTGGACCTGAAGCTTTGGAAGCTTTTAAAAATGGCGGAAACTTGCTTTATCCTGATACTAATTGGGAAGATTATTTATTCCGTAAAAATGCCCTACAGAGTAAGACCAATTTCACAATGAGAGGTGGAACGGAAAAAGTTAGGTATTTTGTTGCTTTGGGTTATTTATCGCAGGATGGTTTGTTAAAAGATCTTGATCCGCGTTTTGATGAAAATTTTACTTTTAATCGTTACAACTACCGATCAAACTTAGATATTGATGTAACTAAATCCACCTTACTAAAGATAAGCCTTGGAGGTCGTACAGAAATAAGAAATCAGCCTCGTGCTAAAGATGCTGAAACAGGAATCTGGAAAGATGCCTCTTGGGCGCAACCGATGTCTGGTTCAGGAATTGTTGATGGTAAGTGGGTAACGACTTCGGCAGATAACGTTTCTATCGAAATGAAAGACCCATTAAATGCCTTTTATGGTAGAGGTAATCAAAATGTAACAAGATCTGTATTGAATATGGATATGGATTTGGTTCAGAAGCTGGACGTAATTACTAAGGGTTTAAAAGTTAGACTTAAAGGTTCTTATAATACTACGTATACGCATTCTAAAACACGTAGTTCATCTCCTGACCGTTATGAAGCCATTAAAGATCCAATGGATCCGGAAAATATTGTGTTTAGAAAAATCAATGATGAAGGAACACTTGGTTATAATGAACCAGACCCTACTAAGGCCCGTAACTGGTATGTTGAAGGTGGTTTAAATTATAATCGCAAGTTTGGTTTTCATGATGTAAGTGGTTTATTGTTATATAATCAGCGTACAGTTTATTACCCAAGTCAGTTCCAGGATATTCCTAACAGAACTCTTGGTTTAGTTGGACGTGTAACTTATAACTACAAAACAAAATATCTTGTAGATTTTAACCTGGGGTACAATGGTTCTGAGAACTTCCCGGAAAATAAACGCTTCGATTACTTCCCTGCCGTTTCATTGGGTTGGATTGTTAGTGAAGAAGGTTTTATGAAAGACCTTGGTTTATTTAGTTATTTAAAAATAAGAGGTTCGTACGGTAAAGTAGGTAATGATCGAATTGGTGGTGGCCGATTCCTTTACCAGCCTGATGCCTGGAATTATGGAGCTGCCGGTTATAACTTTGGATATGATAATCCTAACGATCAGGCCGGTGCCTTGGAACTACGTATTGGTAACCCTAATGTAACATGGGAAACCATTACACAGAAGAATATCGGTTTTGATGCTAAATTTCTTGATGCGCGTTTAAGTCTTAGTGCTGACTTGTTCCATGAGTATAGGGAAGACATGTTGATTTATCGACAAACTGTACCAAACTTTGTAGCTGCAGTATTACCTGCTGTAAATATGAAGGAAAGAGAAAATAAAGGTTACGAATTGGAATTGGGATGGGATGACCGTATTGGAGGTTTCAGATACTACATTAATGCCAATATGTCCTTCGCGCGAAATAAAGTTATTTTTATGGATGAGGTACCTCAACCATATGCCTATCTTGAGCGCACCGGTAAGCCTGATGGACAGCCATTCGCTTATATTTCTGATGGATTCTTTACTGAAGAAGTAAATACAGACACTGATGATAATTTCCCAAACCAAGGTTACCGTTACCCTGGCGATGTAAAGTATAAGGATTTAAATGAGGATGGTAAAATTGATGACCTGGATATGAAGGCAATTGGTTATTCGCCAAACGTACCTGAATATAACTTTGGTTTAAATGCCGGATTTAACGTTAAAGGTTTTGATTTCTCAATGACCTGGTCGGGTGTAGCTAATACCTACCGCCTACTGCCTAATGTATTACGTCAGCCATTTGCCGGACAGAATCGTGCCCTATATGATCATTTATATGATGGACGTTGGACACAGGAAAAGGCAGATGCAGGAGCGCATATTGAATATCCGCGTTTATCATTAACCAGTAAGGATAATAACTATCAGGTATCAGACTTATACTGGCAAGATGCATCATTTATTCGTTTAAAAAGCCTGGAGTTAGGTTATACGATTAAAGCAGATGTTTTGGCTCGTATTGGTTTACGTAATGTTAGGGTTTATGCAAATGGGTTTAACCTATTAACATTTAGTGATTTTGATATTTATGATCCGGAATCTAACCCGGGATCTAATGGATTGTACCCAATGACTAAGATGTATAACATGGGTGTTAAGTTTAATTTCTAAAAGAGCAGCGATGATGAAACATATAAAATATTTAAAATTCGCTTTGCTGGCGATAGTAATAGGGATCTACTCAACATCTTGTGAGGATATTGGGCCGGGTGCTTTAGAGAAACCTGATGGTCAGGATGTGACCATTGATACGATTTTTTCGTCAACCGAATATGCTGAACGCGTATTGTTTAATGCTTATCGTTCATTGCGTTCCGGTGTTGTTAAGAATGGAAGAAGTCATGCCATTGGTCAGGACTTGCAAGAAGATATTACAGACTTATCACATACCTTTAAATCATGGGGTACTGTTATTACTACCTATTATGCCGGGGGCTTAAACTCTTCAAACTCATTTGTCAGTTCAAGTCATCCCGATGCCTGGTTAGCACCTTTATGTATTTTACCTTATGGTGATACACCCAATAAAGGAGTATATACTTTTAAAGGAATTCGTAATTCGTATATTTATTTGGATCATGTGCATAAGGTACCGGATATGTCGGAAGAATACCGTCAGCAAACTAAGGCAGAAGCAAGAATGCTTATTGCTTATAACATGACCGAATTATTCCGCAACTATGGTGGTATACCTTGGTTGGGCAAGGTATATGGTCCTGATGATGATTTTACCAACCCACGTATGACTGTTGAAGCCACTGTGGATTCAATTGTAGGCTTAATTGATAAGGCGATTCCTCATTTGCCTTGGCAATTAAACGAAGCCGAAATAAGTAATTGGTCAGGTCGTTTTACGCAGGCTGGTGCAATGGCTTTAAAAACACGCCTGTTATTATTTGCCGCCAGTCCATTATTTAACAATTCAACAGCCTATATGGCTGGTTCGAGTTCCGAGGAAGAGTTGTTATGGTGGTATGGTAACTATGATGATAGCCGTTGGCAAAGAGCTGCTGATGCTGCCAAAGCCTTGATTGATAAAATTGAATCAGAAGGTGGGTATGCCATGGAAATGCCTGAAACAGATGATGTGTGGGGCTATCGTGAAGCTTATAAAACAGCTTATTATTCTAGAAGAAGCACTGAAGTATTAATTAGTATTCGTGACGGCTATGAAAGTCAAGGTCGCTGGGGTGGTGGAATGTATGATTCCAACTTGAATTACGGAGGCGGTACCGCTACCAATGAATTCATGCGTATGTTCCCTATGGCTGATGGTACACCTATTTCTGATCCTTCTTCAGGTTGGGATGAGTCAGTTGATCCTCTTGGTAGTGAGGGCAGTGGTGCAGCTCGTAAGTTTAATCGTGATCCGCGTTTGTATGAAACCATGCAATGTTTAGATGATGATTGGGGCGGTGAAAAAGTTCAGAACTGGAAGAATAATCAGGGCGGTTGGGCCAACCACGTCAAAGGGCCACGTCGTACCAACGGTTCAGGAAGTACAGTTATCCGTAAGTTTATGCCTGGTTTTGGTGGAGGTTTTTATCCTATAAAAGAACACCATTTTCCATATATCCGTATTCCGGAAATCTATTTATCATATGCTGAAGCAATGGCTCACCTTGGAAATATGGGCGAAGCCTATACATACATCAATAAGGTTCGTAATCGTGTAGGATTAAAGAATATTGAAGATGTAAAAGGATGGTCACAGGAAGAGTTAATAGCACAGATATTAACAGAACGCGCATGTGAATTTGGTTATGAACAAGTACGTTGGTTTGATATGACGCGTCATAAATTGGAAAGTGCTTTTAATCAAACATTGCATAATGTATGGATTTCGAAGAATGCTGATGGTTCATTCACATACACTTATCCTGAAATTAAAGTTAATAGCCGTTTATGGTGGAATTTCTTTGATCCTAAATGGTATTTAACGCCATTCCCTCTGAATGAAATTCAAAAAGGTTATGGCATTGTTCAAAACCCTGGATGGTAGTCCAATCAGGAATATGTAAAATAGAAAAAAGTTAAAATATGAATATAAAAAATATAATAAAAGCTCTTTTCGTATCCTGCAGCAGCTTACTGGCTTTTGGGCAATTATCCGCACAAGAAGCAGATAGTACGGCTATCATTAATTTGGGGTACGGAACGACACAGTCGGCTGAGGAAACTACCAAAGCCACAGGTGTAGCTACAGCTAAAGATTTATCAAAGTATTTTGCCATAAATCCTAAAAATGCGCTTTATGGTCAAATACCAGGATTAACAGTAAATCAAAATGGGGGCAATTGGTGGAATCAATCTGCCGGCCTGTTTGTTAGAGGACAAGCAAATTTAGATAATACATCTGAGCCATTAATATTAGTGGATGGATTTGAACGTGATATGGCAACATTAACTGTTGCTGAAATTGAAAGTGTAACGGTATTGAAAGATGCCGGTGCAACAGCTATTTATGGTCAACGTGGTGCTAACGGCGTAATTTTGGTGACTACAAAGCGAGGATTGGATGAAGGTATGAAAGTAGATTTTTCATACGAATATAGTACCAATAAGGCTTTTCGTATGCCTCAGATGTTAGATGCCTACGGCTATGCCAATGCCATGAATGAAGCTTTATTGTTGGATGGTCAGCAACATTTATATGATAGAGAACAATTGGATGCCTATAAAAATGGAACTTATCCTGAATACTATCCAAATGTTAACTGGTCGGATGAAGTATTGCAGAATACAGGTTTTATTCATGACTTTAATGGAACCTTCCAGGGAGGTAAAGGACGAACGCGTTACTTCGTTGCTCTAAACTACATGGATGGTAGTGGTTTATTAAGACAGGACAGGAATCCTAATTCATATTCAACGCAATTGGCATATCGTCGTGGTAACTTAAGAACTAATCTGGATATTGAATTAACCAAGAGTACTTTGATGAAAATTAACCTGGCGGGTCGTATTTCCGGAACAAATAGACCCGGTTATTCAAACCCAGATGATTTCTTTAAGCGTATCTATGGTACTCCTGCTAATGCTTACCCGGTTCAATATGCAAATGGAGTATGGGGTGGTTCACCTACTTACCCAATGAATCCGGTAGCTGATGTTAATGATAAAGGGTATGCCATTTCACATGAACGTACATTCTTTGGAGATATAACCTTAGAGCAGGATTTAAGTGCCTTAACAGACGGACTATCTATCGAGGCAGCTGTATCTTTTGATAATAATGTATCATACTGGGATTCGAAAACAAAGAACTACGCTTACGCTTATAAGACAGCTAAGATAGATGAAGTTAATGGAGAATTATATGATTTCACATCAACACCTGGTGGTGAAAATACAGCTTTAGGATTTACTACCTCAGTAGGTGGTCAGTACCGTCATTCCAATGGTATTGTAAAGTTAAAATATGACCAACAATGGGGTAAGCATAAATTGAATGCATTGGCTTTATTTCACACTGATAGTGAAACAACCTATGGTCAGAATAATACTTTTCATCGAGTTAATTATGCGGCTAATTTTCATTATGCCTATAACAACAAGTATTTGGCAGACCTAACCATGTCTTACAGTGGTAATAATATTCTATCTGAAGAGAACCGTTTTCAGTTCTATCCGGCCCTTTCATTAGGATGGGTTATTTCAGAGGAAGGTTTCTTGAATGGAGTAGATGCTATTAATCATTTAAAACTAAGAGCATCTGCTGGTATGTCAGGTCTGGAACAGAATCAGCAGCATCTGCATCGTCAGAAATACGGTGGTGGCGGTAAATACTGGTATGGTGATAATAATAATCAACTGGGTGGTTTAAAGGAAGACCGCCGTGCCAACCCCAATGTATTACCTGAGAAGAGTACGATGGTTAACCTTGGTTTAGATGCACGCTTTTTTGGTGGTCTTAGTCTGAATGCTGATGTGTTCTTCGAGGAAAGAAGTCAAATTTTAGTTTCTGAAGCTAATTCAACATCAAAAGTCATTGGAGTAGGGGCTACTATGGTCTCTGATGGTATCGTTGAAAATAAAGGTTTTGAAGTAGGTGCTCTTTGGCAAGATCAAATTGGTGATTTTTCTTATATGATCGGTGCTCAATATTCTATGGCTCAAAATACCATTATTGACCAGAACGAAGAATTTCGTGAGTGGGATTACTTAAAGCGTACAGGTTTACCGGTAGGTCAGATGTTTGGTCTTCAGGATGCAGGATTTTTTAATGAAGGAGAAGTTAATGAAGTTGACAATGTCTATAATGGAGTTGAATATACTTTCACTCAGGTATTAAGACCTGGTGACGTAAAGTATGTTGATCAAAATGGAGATAAAAAGATTGATGAATTTGATGTTGTAGCAATTGGTAATAACTGGCTACCTGAAATTAATTACTCTTTTACTTTAGGTGCTGAATACAAAGGTGTCGGATTCAATGCGATACTCCAGGGAGCTAGTAATGTATCAGTAAATTTGAATACACCAAGTATTTTCTGGCCATTGTTTAACAACAACAATATTTCTACTTTTTCAAATGATCGCTGGACACCGGCTACAGCCTCAACAGCAAGCTTACCAAGGTTGACACCTGAAAAGAATGATAATAACTATAGAAACAGTACAATCTGGCAACGAGATGCCTCATTCTTGAAATTACGTACACTAGAGGTATATTATCACTTGCCGAAATTGGTTGTTGAAAAAGTAAAACTAAAAAGAGCAAAAGTGTTCTTCAGAGGGATGAACTTATTCTCTATGGATAATATTGAGGTTATGGATCCTGAAGAAGTTGGAGCCGTTTATCCAACGCTCACTTCATATAACGTAGGTTTAAGCGTAGGATTTTAATTTTAAAAAAGGTAGACATGATTAGAAATATTATATTATCAATTTTTCTGCTAACTTTTATTACTAGCTGTGAAGATTTCCTAGATTATACAGAGCACTCATTCTATGATGACCCTGAAACTATTTTTGGAACCTATAACCGCACACGACAGTTTTTAGCAGATATATATAGCAAGTTACCAACAGATTATGCTTCTGTTGATGGGGCTATGCGTTCAGGTGCTTCTGATGAAGCTGAGTTTGTTAAGCAAAGCAATAGTATACAGCGTTTTACAAACGGACAATGGACTTCGATTAATGCTTTGGATAACAATTGGTCTAAATACTATACAGGTATCAGATCTGCTAACTTGTTTTTAGCTCAAATCGAAGGACGTACTTTTGAAGACTATAAGTATAACGAAGATTACGATCAGGAAATGGAACGTTATGACAAGTTTCAGTACGAGGCCCGTTTCCTAAGAGCATTCTTTTATCTAGAATTAGCTAAGCGTTATGGTGATATACCTATGCCGGAAGGCGTAATCAATGATATTGATGTGATCAATTCAATTGAGCGCTCAAATTTTGAAGATGTGATTGCTTACATTGTTTCAGAATGTGATGCTATACGTGATGAACTTCCGGTGACATGGACAAATCAGGTTTTTGTTGAAACCGGAAGGATAACACGCGGTGCAGTTCAGGCGCTAAAAGTGCGTGCTTTATTATATGCAGCAAGTCCATTGCATAATACCACTAATGATGTTTCAAAGTGGGAAGCTGCTGCTACCGCTGCCAATGCTTTTGTAACAAATGCTGATTTCGCTTATAGCTTTGATGGTACCTACTACAACAGCAGTAACGTAGCAAATGGTGTTTTTAATAATCGTAACAGTCCTGAATTAATTTGCGAAGTACGTCAGGCTAATGAAAATTCTTTTGAGAAAAAGAACTTTCCAATGGGATTTGAGGGAGCTAATGGACAGGCAACATGCCCTAGTCAGAACTTGATTGATGCTTATCAAACCACAGATGGCTACGATGTCATTCTTGACAATGGGGTGTGGTCTGCACCGGGAAGTGCGGTTTTTGATCCTGCTAATCCTTTTGATAATCGCGATCCACGTTTATTGCAATCCATTATTGTGAATGGTAAATCATGGAAAGGTACAACTGTTGAAACCTTCACTGGAGGATTAAATGGTTTACCAATGGCAGATGCTACTCCTACGGGGTATTATCTTAAGAAATATGTTCGTGAGGACATTGAGATTGCAGGAAGTAATGCCGGACCAAAAGAGCATGCCTGGGTACTATTCCGCTTGGCAGAGGTTTATCTTAACATGGCTGAAGCAATGAATGAAGCCTACGGGCCAACCACTGTTCCAGCTGGGTTTACAATGGATGCCACTACAGCATTAAACATGGTGCGTACAAGAGCAGCTGTAGGCATGCCAGCAGTTAGCGGAGCTTCACAAGCGGAGTTACGTGCAGCAATTATTCGTGAACGTCAGGTTGAATTAGCTTTTGAAGATCATCGCTTTTGGGATGTTCGTCGTTGGAGATTATTTGACAATGGTAATGCGAATAAAGTAACTGAGGATATTTATGGTATTCAAATTACCAATGCTGATGGTACATTAAGTTACAGTAAAGTATTGGTTGATGATCGTATTTGGGATGATAAAATGTATCTGTACCCAATTCCTTACACCGAAACTACAATTAATCCGAACCTTGGACAGAATCCGGGTTGGTAGGTTACGAACTTTTTAAATTTTTGAATATGAACAACAAAAATATATTTCTATTCCTGCTGACAATGACCATGGTTTTTGCAGCATGTGATGATCAATACACGGTTGGTGAATTTGATGTTGATGAATCATTAGTTCCGGCATACAGAACGGATGAACCCATGGCTCCTTCAAGTATGATGGCATCTTACGATAGCTATTGTGACAAAGTGGAACTGAGTTGGATGCCAACAGTACGTACTACGGCTTATGATGTATATAAAGATGGGCAAGTATTGGTTCAGGGAGTAACAGATACTTTCTATGTGGATACAGAAGCTAATTCTGTTGATACGGAGTATTTGGTATACTCAAAAAATGCAAATGGAGCTTCCGAAACTGCAGTATCTTCTGTTGGAAGAAAAGCACTAGTTCCTGTTCGACCTGAAAATTTTGAAGCCACTAACGGTGAGTATGAAAGTAAGGTTGATTTAACATGGGATGCCGTTGATTTTGCACAATACTATATTATTAAAAGAGGAGATGTAGTAATAACAGAATCTGCTATCGGTACTTCTTTCTCTGATAATGTTGATGCTCCTACAGAGCCTACTGAATACACAATTCGAGCTGTTAGTGTTTGTGGAGAATCAGGTGAGAGTTCAACTACAGGTTATTGTGATCCATTAATTGCCTTTAGATTTCCGGTTAATGAGAATTTTGATGGTTATGATCTTGGTTTCAACTTAAGCTCTATGGATTTATTCCGTCATATGATTCAATATGATCCAACAGGAGGTCCTGGAACCTTTACTGTAACTGATGAAACATCAGTTAGTGGTTCAAAAAGTGCAAAGGTTGTGTATAACGATGTTAATGCAAATACGAGTGCTGCAGGTTCTATTCAGCTAATATTTAGTAATTTTAGCTTATTGGAAGGTGAGCGTTATCGCATTAGTTATAAAATGAAGTGTACTATACCAACATCAATGCATATTGCAATTGATGGCGACGAAAGTGGTAATCCAAGTAAAGGTGACGGTGTTGATAATTACCTTCTGCCAACTGCTGTGAATACCAAAAATGGTAATTTGTTTGGTATTCAAATGGCAGCTAAGCCAGAATGGACTGAAGTATCATACGAATTTCCTGCTACAGGTGATTTAGTACAAAATAATCTGGATCCGGATGCGACAGCATTAGGATGGGCACCAGCAACTATTCAAGCAGGTCAGGAGACGCCATTAATTTCCATTACCTATTGGGTTGGTAAAAATAAGGCTCCTAACCTACAGAATCCTCCAATTTATCTTGATGATTTAAAAATTGAATTGATTAAATAATCAATGCATTTATTCATTTATAAATAGGTTTTTACTGAATGGCAGAACTTGAAGAGTTCTGCCATTCTTTTATACATTAATCCACAATAAAGATAGAGACAATGAAATATTTATATTTATCCATTCTAATTGTGTCAATGGTTTTATTTGGGTGCTGCTCAAAAGAGAATGCAAAACAGCTAAAAGATAATAAACTAATTACCTATTACGTTGATGCCAATAAAGGAAGTGATAACAATAATGGCACATCGCCAGAGTCTGCCTTTGCTTCCCTTGATAAAGTCAATTCACTTACTTTAGTTGAAGGTACGCAGGTACTCTTCAAAAGTGGAACATCTTATACCGGTCAATTAAAACCTAAAGGACTGGGTAAACCCGGTAAGCCAATTATAATCTCCTTATATGGAGGTGACGCTTTACCCGTAATTAATGGAGAAGGTTTACATAGTTCTACGGTTCATATTTACAATATGGCCTATGTTGAACTACGTGATTTGGAAATTACCAATACCGGAACAGAACGTGAGAATGGAAGGCGAGGTGTTGTAATAGAAGCTGAGAATTGTGGTCAGGTAAAACACATTGTCCTTGATAACCTATTTATCCATGATGTAAATGGTAGTCTCGTTAAAAGCAAAGGAGGCGGCTCTGCTATTCTTTGGCGCAACCATGGTGATAAATATGTTACCACTTTTGATAGTCTGATTATTCAAAACTGTCATTTAAAAAATTGCACACGCAATGGTATTAATGCCCGCGGATATACGCGTCGTGATAACTGGCATCCGTCCACCAATGTAATTATTCGAAATAACTTATTAGAAGGCATACCTGGAGATGGTATTGTGCCCATAGGTACTGATGGTGCTCTAATAGAAAACAATGTGATGCGCGATTGTCCTGACATACTATCCCATGCCGAAGCAGCCGCAGGCATCTGGCCCTGGAGCGCCGACAATACACTCATTCAATTTAACGAGGTTTCAGGCCATACAGCCAAATGGGATGGGCAAGGTTTTGATTCGGATTGGAACTGTTTAAATACGACAATTCAATACAATTATAGTCACGATAATTATGGTGGGTTTTTATTGATTTGTAACAAAGGCAATACAATTAATACGCCTTCTAATGTAGGGACCAAAAACACCATTGTACGTTACAATGTGAGTGTAAACGATGGCATACGTCCTTATCCAACCGAACGACGAGGCTGGTTTTCTCCATGTATGCATATTTCAGGTCCGGTTGAAAATAATTACATCCATCATAATATTTTCGTTTTCCCTGAGAAGAACAGTTCTGATATTGATAGAACTTTTATTCAAATGGATAACTGGGGAGGCCCTTGGGCCATTAAAACTTTGGTGGCCAATAATTCACTGGAGTTTTCAGAGTCGTATAAAATGTTCTACGGCGAGAGTCAACAAACTTTTGGGGTCAATAATGATTTTGATTTGGAAATGATGGACTTACATAGTACTGCTGAAATCCCGGTATGGGCTAAAGATTATCTTAAGGATTACGATGTGAACTGGAGAGAAAAAATGATTGAGGCCTTTTTTAAGAATGATGAAGAGATGACGGAAAGGCTAAGAAATATAAAAGAATAACTTTCTTAAACCACCTCCCGATTCGTACCTCATCATACTCCTCCTTATTAAGGAGAAGAGCTGATTAGCAGCTTTCAAAATACATAAACTACTAATGGAAGTTATATGGATATGCTTTTTGTTTTATAACTAGTGTGTTGTAAAAATTGAAATATTGATCTCTCCTCCTTGTTATGGAGGAGAGTTGATTAGCATGAATAAAACACATTATCTAAAGCTGTATTGCTTTTTTGTCTAATGACAAGGTTACGCAATGTAACGTTTACAGTCTAAGCAATAAAGCTCTTTATATGGCTCTCCTCCTTGTTATGGAGGAGAGTTGATTAGCATGAATAAAACACATTATCTAAAGCTGTATTGCTTTTTTGTCT
>CANNEA010000009.1 GCA_947503525.1 uncultured Carboxylicivirga sp.
GGAGTGCCGTTTACATCAACAGTGACTGTGGCGCCCTGAATCGCAAATAATCCATCGGTTGGTATTATTCCAAAGTTCACTTGAGTGGCTGCATTCATTGTAATAAAAGCTACTTCACCGGTTCCTGAAACGACGCTTACCGTGCCAGTATGTGTTGACCAGCCGTATGCTTCAATTTCTACATTATAATCACCTTCGAATAACATGATGGAATACTGGCTTAGTCCTCCATCCCATGTTGCCTGCGTTGGAGTGCCGTTTACATCTACGGTCACCGTAGCACCCTGGATTGCAAATAATCCATCGGTTGGTATTATTCCAAAGTTAACTTGAGTGGATTCGATTAATGTTACTGGTTCATTTTTATCAGTTCCATCAACAACAACCATTGCATCAACGATATCATCAAAACCATAAGCGTCAATCGAATAATTACAATTCGTTGATGTTACTGAATATGTAAACGAAACTTCACCATTTACATCAGTGGTTCCTGTTTGTGTTTGAGTATCATCCGTAACGGAAACTGTTGCACCTTCAATTGGATCTGTTCCATCAGATATTGTAAAAGTTAAGGTTTGTCCAACCATACTTCCAATAGCAAGAATGGCTGCAATCATAAACATTGTAAATCTCTTTTTCATAGATATTTATTTAAATTAATAAATGATGATAAGGTTAGTGACTTGAGGTAATGGTGGACAGAACCTAAACGATTCCATCCCTCCATTCCCTTTATCACCATTAAACTCTTTGTCTCTTAATTCTTAGTTATCTTAACCGTACTTACCTGCTTTTTAGAATTGCTGACCATAAGCATGTAGATCCCTTTAGGTAAATCTGAAATATTAAGTTGAGTAATATTGTCTCCTTTTACAGATCTTAAGAGTCCACCAGCAATACTATAAACCTGCACCATCTCTACTGGATTTATCGATTCAACATAGATCAATCCATTGCTTGGATTGGGATATATATGTAAGAATGCATTCTCATTCCCAGCAATATTTGTAGCATCATCAGTTTCCATAGTTAAACTTTTTTCACTGGCACCAGCTCCCATCCAAATTCTACCATCATCAATGCTTAAATAGCCATCAGCCATCAGGACGTAATCGTACCAACCTTGCGGAATATCAAGTATGACAGCCTGGCCCGAAACATTAGTGGATAAGTCATAACTTTCTAAGCCATTATTAAGTGTTAATGATGCTCCCACAATAACATTTCCTGTCGCCTCATCGGTAATGGTAAACTGTACACTACTTGTTGCAAACTCAGGGGAGTTTAAATCATGACTCCAAATGTTAACATCGGTTCCATTGTCATCTTCTTCAATAACAAAAAGAGTGTTACCATTTACCACCATATCACTTACCTTCCCCCATGAAAAGTTTTCATTTTCAGAACCTCTGTGCAACCAATAGTCAGCATCTGTAAAACCTTGAGAAATAATAACATTACCAGAAGGATCGCCACTTGCAATTGGCTCATCCCAAACAGCATAAGCTATACCCTCAGGTACTCCAATCATACTCCTTAGTTCTTTTCCTCCTAAATCATCAACCAGAACAAATTCAGGGTTTTCAATATCGGTGCGAATGGCATAGATTCCTTGTGTTCCTCCAGTTGGGGTGGCCGTAAAGAATAACTTATTCCCACTTAACACCAAATTGTCAATCTCATCAGACACATCCTCTGCATTCATATTCATTACCAAAACATCATTTAAGCCTTTGATAACCGTAAGTTTTCTTAAGTCCATTTTAGATCCATTAATAATAGGATCGCCAATAGCATAAATGCGATTATTACTCTGAAGAGGTGTTTCGTTATGAAAATTAGGTTCTGAAATTGAATTAATTACTGAGGTATTTGACTTAGAAATAACATCAAGGGGTAAAGACTCCCCACCAATGGCAACTTTGGTTACAAAGTAATTATCGTCCGTTACCATTAGGTTTCCCCATGCATACGTCTCACCTCCACTATTAACTACTAATGTAGCCGTTCCACCTCCAGCATTATAATCTACCTTAAAGATACTGGAGTAGTTACCTGATCCTCCGCCTTCCATATCGGCAATAAAATATAAGCTTTCGCCATAAACAGTACCCTCAAGCAGACCTTGATCATTACTATTACTCACTCTAATTCTTTTTAAAAAACCAACTTCTTGTCCTGTTTCATAAAACAATCCTCCATCTGTTGGTAAAGATTCATAGATTAAGGCTTCGCGACCTTTAAGATCATCCCATGCACCATATCCCATGTAGTAATACGATTCTTTATTCGCTCCATAATCGGCACGAAGTACGTTTGTAATGGCAGGATTGTCAGCAGAGTGGCCACCGTCTAATACAAGTTCTGCTACTCCGCTATTGATTACTCGTAAATCAACAGAACCGGCATCGCTAGTATTATTTCCGTAATAAAATCCCTTTTCTACGCCCTCCCAGGCAGCCAATTTAGAAGAGTTACCGTTTTCGAGAGTTTCAGCATTTACAAACGTTGTTCCATCTAATGAATAGGAGATCACATCATTGGTTCCATTATTTAAGATATAGATTAAACCTCCTGAATAAGGTTTAACCTCAATCACAGAACCGCTTTGAGTATGCAGCAAATCACTATTTTGTGTTGGCATCGTGACCTGTGCCATACCCATGCCATGCATAGTGATTATTAACAAGAGTGTGAATAAAAGTTTTTTCATAATAAAAGTTTTAATGGTGAATAATTATTGTCCCCTTGCACCTAGCAGTGCAAGGGGCAAGTTTTTATTGTTTTGTTATTTTTTTAACTAAGATCTCATCTCCTGAATAGATTTTTAGTAAATACATCCCAGCATTATATTCAGACATGTTGATCGAGATCTCTCTCAGATCATTAATATTTGAATTACTTCTAAGCATGTTTCCACTTATATCCAATAGTTGATATTTCGAAACCTCCACATCATTCACTTTTATGTGAAGCACGTCAATTACAGGGTTAGGAAATGTTCGAATTGCATTAGCTAACTCTTCGTTTATACCCGTACGATGCTCCACAAATACAGGGAAGCCCGTTTCTAATTTAGCCCCTTCTTCATCCTCAGCAGTCACACTTACATAGGTATAGCCAAGGTTTTTAGGAATAAATACCAAGGTATTGTCTGTATGCAGCATCTCCATCATTTCAGGATGTTGATAACTTACTTTGTAGGTTAATGCTCCTCCATCAGGATTACTGATGTAATCATCTAAATCGATGATATATCCATCTTCGTTTTCAAGTGCAAATATTTGCTCACCTATTTCAGGTGCTTCTACAGGTGTCTGATTTACATTTATAACGTCCACAGTTAATTTAAACTGAGTAACATTACCGAAACTATCTTCACCTTCCACTATCATACTGTGCTGTCCTGCAGCATCAAAATCAGGCGTAAATACAAATGCTATTTCGCTATCTTTTTGCTCGTAAGTAAAGTGAGGTTTATCCTCCAATACTTTAAGTGTAAAAACATCTCCTTCTTCATCCGAAGCAACAAGCGTATATAACAGTGTATCATTTTCCAGCATACTCTTGTTCACATCAAAACCATCAGCATATTGAGGACCTTTATTACGAGTTAATGATACAGGCAACTTCGTCTCTGGACTATATGGATCATTGGTTTTAAATACCACTGAAGCCAGGTTTAAGCCTTGCTGGGCAAATGCAGAATTAAAATCCAGAACCAGCTCTAGTTCTTCACCATGTGCAATACTTCCAGTGCTATTAGTATCTAAAATGCTCCATGGATTGCCCCCTGCCTCAATTTCTGCAGCTCGTGTTATCCAACCCATAGTGCCATAACCTTGCTCAGTAGTTTCGAACATATCACTGCCACTGCCAAAGTAATAGCGTTGATAAACTTCCTCATTTCCACTATGAGTACCTTGTGGGTAGCCAATAAACTCATCAAATTGAAACTGCACGAAGAATTTCTCACCTGAAAAGAAGTATAGGTTTTCATCCAGTTCTATTGTAATGAGTTCTCCATTCGAAGAGGCAACATCAGCTATGTGATGATAACGTTGGGTGTACAACACTTCACATTCTAAGTAATCTTCTGAACCACCCAAGATGCTTACTTCAACATAAGAATCCAATACATCACCCCATGCATACCATGTCATCACATGAGATAGATTAAAACCCTCGGATGGCGCAAAGAAACCTGTTGCAGAAGTAAAGCTAATGGCACTACCTCCAAAACCAACATTACCGTTTGATGAAGTTACATTTTCATATTGCAGTACTTGATTAAAATCATCATTATTGCTAGACACAGATTGCTTCAGAGAACTAACGTTTGTGTACTCCAGCTTACTTGCGTTTACCGAAGGCATAGATTGGGTAGTAACAGCAGCCTGTTTAGCCATATTTTCCATTGGACTTACATTACGCTCAAAGACTAAACTCACTTCGTAATCAAGTTGGGTTGATCCATTGTTATTATCTACAACAAAAGACCTACTCTCTTCATGCTCGTTGGTATCAGCATAAACATGCACTCCTTCCGATTGGATATTGAAAACAGGAGGTAATGTGAATATAGCCGACACCGGAATTTTAATTGGACTGTCATCCAAATCACAATACACCAAAATGGTATCATTGATAAGCCCCTCCTCCATAGGTATTACTCTAAGGTTGAAGGTCTCTCTACTTAAAGGTTTTAGGGTGTAATTTATGCGCTTACGCGAAATATCTACCCATCCATCTTCAGCTGAGCCAGAACCAAATTTGGTATCATCACCCATTACGATACCACTATTAAATCCATTCATCATCTTTACATTGTTGATAAAAAGATTTCGGGTACCCTGATTATTGAGCGTAAATTCAAAGTCATAACGTTTATAAGGAGATATATACCCTTCATTGTCATGATCAATCATCATTAACTCACCAAGACTTAATGTATCAGTAACAACAATACTATCCTGTCCTATCACCTCAAGTGTAACAGGTATGCTAAACTCAGGAGCATCTGGCGTATTATTCGAAAAGATCAACTGATCGGTATAAGTACCGCTGTAGATGGATTTAGCACTTAAGTGTACATCAAAATCTTGAGAACTTTGAGCGGCTACACTATAAGTTTCAAAAGGAATGAAGGTTATAACGGTTCCTTGCCTAATTACCCCGGTTGTACGGGCAGATACCTGAATACCCTTGGTTCCATCCTGATTTTCAATCCCAACCAAAGAACCATTGAGTATTATATAGGATAGTAGCTCATCTTCAAGCTCATAAAAATATTTGATGGTTCCATTCTTAAGGATCCACACCTCTACAGAAAGCGGTTTACCACCTCCGTTGGAGCCCATGTCCTGATATCTCAGCACGAACTTATCATCATAAGCTTTGGTATAAATCCCTGACAAAGGGTAATAATCTGTATTTGATGGTCCATTAAACCCAAACATTGGGGCCAAATAACCATTGATACCAGCTTCATTTGGTATAAAAAAACCTGGTCCCCACTCTCGTGTTAGCTGATCAGGCAGAAAAGTAATGACACCTGTAACTCCAACGTATAAAGTATCATACTTCTCACCGTAATAACTAACTTCATAAGGCATTGGAACCGTCATCCAGAAAGTAGACGGATCTAAAACATTGCTTGGTGTTTCTAGTTTCGATCCTGTTTCAACTACGTCAGTTCTGGTATAATAAGTCGACTCCAGGCCGTGCTCAATGGTATATGTATAATCTACAGCGGCACTTTGAGATTCATATCCATTTGGTAATACCTGCATCCACTCATTACCACCAGGAGTTACTATCATATCATTTAACCCGGTATTATTAATGGTCACGTTTACAATTTCTGATTGACCTTGCTGTATAGTGCTGATTATTTCATTTTGATCAGCAGAAATAATAGGTGCTTCTACCACATTACATTTCACATCAATCTGATAGGTATCTCCGCCATCCGTGGTAAATGTGAGGATGTCATTTTTTTCACCCAGCTCTTCTGCAACAACTGTAATGGTATAATCAGCAAAGGTGCCCGGTCTCAACTCTACCGGCATATAGCCTTCTACAGTAAACAGCTCATTGTTAAAAGACATTGATTCGAATCGGCCAATGGCCTTACCATCATTTCCTATTCGTAAGTCGATAGTTTGAACTGCGCCTTGAAATACATCACCGAAATCCAACTCTGGTTGGTTAAAAGTAAATTCTGCTAAGCCACCCTGAGTGATGTTCATTGCTATGGTATGTGTCACCGGATTATTAATCGGATCATTACTAACAATATTAATTCGCTCTTCAAAGTCAGCCACATAAAGTTCTTCGGTACTTCCGGTATAGCTAATAGTAACAGATTCACCAACACTAACCGTACCATAAGGATTTGTAATTTCAGCTATTACTCCAAATCCTGGATTTTTGAAAAAGATCTGCTTGCCCGTTGCAGGGAAAATACCTTCAATAAATGGATGTATACCTTTAGTACCATAACCATTCAATACTAAGCGATCATCAACATCATTATCTTCAATCATGATTAGTGTACTGGCACGATTAAAACCCGGAGGACGTGTGCCTAAGATTTCGCCCAAATCTTTATAATTTAAGTCAATATCTCCATTCTGGTGTAGTACAATCTGGAAGGTGATGTTCTCATCCAGCCAGCCAATACCTCCAGGAATATTATTATCATAGAAGTAGCTACCGTGAATAACATCCTGATATTGAATAATAAATTTCCCTGGAAACTTTTGATAAAGTATCTTACCTCCATCATTTAAGTTAAATGGCATACCCCAGGCTGAAATCAGCTTGCTGGGCTGAGCTGGATTTTTATATCCTGCAGGCCTAGCATTAAACCACCCGTTTTTAGCCATTGAAACAGCACCTTGAGTTGTTATATAGCAGGTATCGTACTCGCTACCAAAATATGGAAATGAAAACCCAAGTAGTACATCTTTAAAAATAACGCTACCGTCCAAGCGAAAATGATCAGTTATATCTACACCTGTATTTTGAATATCAATCCATTCAAAAGCCTCTTGACCATTTGCTGCCTCTTTGTGATTACCGATATAACCAAACTTATGAATTGAATTCGGATCGAAATCAGGCATATTAGATCCATCAGCAAATTTTGGAATATAATAACGTAGAGGGTAATCACCTTCATTTGTTAAAGTGAACTCCCCAGAAAAGCCATCACCTAAAACCAAATCAGAAAATTGACCAATTGGTGGAGTAACCAAAGCTTTGGCTGGCTTAGTACCTGCACCGTACAGATAAAAGACATGTTGATCACCGTCTGAATTTAGTATGGTGACTTTTGAATTAATAGGCCCTACCTTACTCGGTGTAAAATAAAACTCCAAAATTGAAGACCGCTCACCAGGAATAACTCTTGGCATAGCTCCTATTAGACTGAAATCTTCATCTTCAATGATAATTTCCAATGGTCCGCTGTCATCACCAAAAGCTCCTAAACCATTATTAAAAATAGTAATCTGCTCAGTTTTATTTTCGCCAATGAAAACATTACCAAAGTTTACTATATCAGTACTTTCAATTTGATGCGTCTGCCCTGTTACTGAAAAATCCAATTCAAGCGTTTTCCAATTCTCAGCGTACCCTTCACCAAAGATATCCACATCACTTCGGTAATCACCATTAATGAGTTGACTGGCATTAATCGTTAGGTCTATCACTGTACTTTCATCCGGTTTTAAGTAACCCGAACTTGGCGATAATTTGAGGTAAGTATCCAACTCAACTAATTCATTCAAGGCTATTACATCCCAAACTTTTGTATAATCGTAATACACATCTCTAAGCAGGTCCCATGTTTCACCCTGATCATTACTAATGTACTGATGATCAGTAGAACCCATAGTCAAACCTTGTGATCCAAGGAAAGGATATTTGTTGCCCGGTGGAACATGAAATACGATAAAAAATTCATCGCCCTGCTCAAAAAACATTTGCTTATCAAAATCAATGGCTTGGAAAAATGGTCCTGAACTTTCAGCGTAAAATGTTTGGGTATGTATTAAGCGAGCTGACTTAATATCTCCTCCTTCATATACTTCAACATATAAATGCTCATCAGGAGCTTCATCAAAGAAAAGACCTACCTCAACTCCTGTTAGGTTCCAACCCACTGGATTAAAAATCTCAAAATGAACGGCAGACGAATTAGGAAGATCCTTATTAGTTTCACCTATTGCAGCCAAGGTCTGTGTTAACAAAGCAGCATCAAAATAATGCATGTAGCGATTCTCAGGCCTTTGAGCATAAAGTGAAATATCTGCCTCACCCTCTACTTTATAATCTTCAATAGCTGGAATGGTTACATTGTTCACATTGAGCTTATAAGGCGCTCTTGTCTCCAATGTAGAATAAATATCAACATTACCCACATGGTGTGCTTTTGTATCCCATTTAAGTAAGCCCTCGCCTGTATTTGTAATCGTAAAACTCTGGTTCGAAATCGTATCAACCTGCACATCAATATCAAACTCAAGTCTTTCCGGAGAAATCTGAATCTGAGGTCCATTATTTGTTTGGACCTCTATAATGGTTGATAAATCCGATTCATTCCCCCAACGATCGATTGCAGTGACAGCAACATAATATTTGATACTTGGCGAAATATCGCGTAATTCATAATTAAAGGTATCTCCTGCATTTAGGTTGGAGTTGAAGCGCTTGCTTTCAACTTCACCAACATTTGAGGCATCAAATAAGTGCTTAGAATAATAGATTTTGAAATATCTCGGCTGATCATCATCTTCATCAACTGGTACCGTCCATGAAAAATAGGCGAAGGTACTTGAGGCTCCTTCATTTGTAAAATCAGTAATTACATCCGGGGCAATTCCGTTATCTTGTTGTAAGGCCAAATAGGCGTCAACTCCCCCCAATCCAACTTTTCCATCGTAGTCCAGATTAACAGCCATAGTGTCTAGCACATTAACCCCACTTAAAAGACGCGACCAAAGCATCTCTTTATCAAATTCAGCCCCTTTATATTCAGAAACAATCAAGCCGGCAACCCCGGACACATGCGGACAGGCCATTGATGTACCATCGTAAAATCCATACTTATTATCCGGCAAAGTGCTTAGTACGCCATAATTCTGCGAATTGTCAACATTACCACCCGGAGCACTTATATCTATCCAATCGCCATAATTGGTATAAGGCACCACTTCATTATCCTTGCCTGTTGCTGCAACGGCTATAACATTTTCGTAACAACCTGGCCAATATTTGGCTTCGTGTCCATTATTACCTGAAGCAAACAATACTACTCCACCTTTCATTGGGCTATTTTCGAATTGTCCCGCTTCCTCAATAAAATAGTCAATGGCATCTAAAATGGATTGCTCATAAATATCTGGTTCATTCCAGCCCCAACTATTCTGCGCTATTACCGCACCATTATCAGCGGCATATACAAAAGCTGCTTCAGCGCTACCTCCAGCACTTTCTGACATGATCATACACGACATGATGCGTACACCATCATCATTTCCAGAACCTCCTGCAACACCCGCTACTCCAATACCATTATTATTAACGGCAGCAACTGTTCCTGCAACATGCGTTCCATGCGGTAAGGCTTTGACATCCCCTTCCATATTCACAAAATCAAAACCATAGATATCATCTATATAGCCGTTTCCATCACTATCCTCACCAGGCGTGCCATTTAATTCAGCTTCATTCACCCACATATTGGCCGCTAAATCTTCGTGTTTATAATCCACTCCCTGGTCAATTACTGCAACGATGACATCAGGATGACCTACTTGTTTTTCCCATGCCTTTAGCAAATTAATGTCAGCACCGGAAGTACCTGGATTGTCTTCCGTATTGTGGTAGTGCCACTGCTCATCAAAACGAGGGTCATTATAAGGAGATGTAGTTGTATTTTTCAAAGCGCTACTTGCCTCACTATTCACCTCTTTAATTGAATAGGGTACTAAACTTTTTTCGTAAAATGGCTCGGCCAAGTCTATTTCCTGAATATTGCCATAGGCCTTAACTATCTTTTGTATATCTTCTTCTGATTCAACCTTAATAGTGTACCACAAATGCAAGCCATGCTTACGATGACGTGCATCAAACTTTGGAGAATATGGGAAAAGGCGCTCCATTTGAACAGCCTGATATTGGAAATTAAGCATATCTATTTTTTCAATACCTACGCTTGAATAACCACTAACTGTTGATGATTTTAAACCTCCAGAAGAGACTACTAATTCAGGTTTGAGCTTAACTTTTAAGGCACCTTTCAACACACCATTATTGTATGTCTGTATATCCTGAGCTAATATATTAGAACCAAGTAAACTTAGTACTAGTAATAATAAATAGGCTTTAAGTTGTATAGCTTTATTCATGTTAATTGGGATTTGTCTAACGTACTTTTTTGCTTTTATCTTTAGTTTTCCTATTCGATTCTTCTAAGCGAATTAGAAGTTTCTTGAAAACCTCGTTTTCCTCTTCACGCTTTTTAATAAGCCGCCTGATCTCGTTCTCTGTTGTATTTTCTTTCATTCTTGATTTTTAACTCGGATAAAATTTGGTGTAGCCTTTTGGAAAAAAGCATGCAACAAAGCAGTTTAAAAAAGCTTAAGAATTGAAAAAAAGTACTGCAACCTGACTTCTCATCATTGAAATAAAACCTCAGCACTCGAATTATATATGACTAATTAGAATATTTAACAACCTCTCACAAAAGCACACTTAGCACTGATATTCTGACCAATAGCACCTCTCACACACGATAACATGTTTGTTTGCTTCTAACGTTTGTAATTATTTATGCATCCAGCTTGAATAATTATTGACTAGCTTAGCACCTGATTTAGCTCGATATTAAATCTCTGTTATGAAGTCAAGCTCACACATATTTCGCCATATTACTGTTCTTATTTTATGCCTATACTCAAGTTTTATATGGGCGCAAAACTCAAATAAGGAGGATAGCCTGGTTAACCAACTCAATCAAACGAGAGTTTATGAGGAGAAAACCAAATTACTACTGGAGCTGGTTAAAGTGACCAGGCAGTTGGATTTTAAGCAGGCCATACTTTATAGTAATCAAGGTGAAGAATTGGCATTAGATAAACAAGATCAATTGATGTTTGCTAAATTCCAATTGGAAACCGGACTATCAAACTATTATCTTGGCAATTACGATGAGACTTTTAAGGATTATTTTTCTGCTCTGAAAACTTTTGAGGAGAAGAATGATTTTATTGGAGTGATACGAACAACAAATAATATAGGTGCTGTATACGATCGTTTGGAAAACTATCAAAAGGCATCAGAATATTATCTGCGTTGTATTCAATTTTATGACAATGCAAGTGAAGATGACAAGCAAAACAACTTGCGTTACCTGTCGCAGATTTACAATAACATGGCCAGTGCATATGAGAAACTGGGAAGAGACCGTGAAGCCATTGTTTATTTTGAGAAATCATTAACGGTAGCAGAACAAATCAACTTTAGGCATATCATTGGTTCCATCTATAATAATCTGGGTAAGATTGAAGTAAGAAATAAACAATTCGATAAAGCTCGACAATACCTTTACCAAGCCATTGATATAAGAACTGAAGATAATGAGCCCGAAGGATTAGCCAAATCACTTTACTTCCTTTCAGATTATTATTCTGCCATTAACAAACTGGATAGTGCTGAATGGGCTGCCAAAGAATCCTTAGAAATATCTGAAAAACTAGGACAAATAGAGCACCAACAAGTTGCTCAGATGATGTTATACGAAATTTACGAAAAGCAAGGCAAGCTGGCTCAGGCATTGGATGCACACATTAATTATAAAAACCTAAGCGACAGTCTTCTCAACGAGAATAAAATGAACCAATTGGCTCAACTTCAAATATCATACGAAATTGATAAAATAGAGCATGAAGCCATCCAGGAAAAAGAAAAGATAAGAACTCAATACACCATTTTAATCATTATTCTTTCTGCAGGTTTAGTACTGGCATTCTTACTTATGCACTTATATCGCAATCAAAAAAAGCGTGTAGAACTTGAGAATAAAAACCTTGAATTGGAAATTGACACAAAAAATAAAGAACTGACGACAAATGTGATGTACTTGGTTCAAAAGAACGAGTTGATTAATAGTGTCGCCAAAAATCTGCTTAGCCTTAAAGAAAATATCAAGGAAGAGAATAAGAGAGCCATTCAGGATATTATTTATAATCTGAATTCGGAGTCGGATAACGAAATCTGGCAGGAGTTTGAATATCGCTTCCAAATGGTACACACCGATTTCTACCATAAATTAAGACAGAAGCATAAGGACATTACACCATCTGAAGAACGTTTGGCTGCATTGCTTCGCTTAAACCTGAGTTCGAAAGAAATATCAACCATCACACATCAAACTGTGCGCAGTGTGGAAGTGGCAAGAGGTCGCTTGCGTAAGAAATTAAACCTTACGGGTACTGACATTAATCTTGTGTCTTATTTGGCTAACTTATAAGTCTGCTTTATTTCTTTGGGTTCTTCAGTTTTCTCCATTTCTAAACTTACATTTGCATCGTAATACATAAGAAATGAAAAGGGAGATTGAGCTATTAGCTCCAGGTGGAGATTTAGATGCGATAAAAGCAGCAATTATTGCAGGAGCAAATGCAGTATATTGTGGTCTGGATAAATTCAATGCCCGAAATCGAGCAAGCAATATTAGCTTCGACAATCTGCAAGGCATACTAGTTTTAGCTCACGAAAATAATTGTCAGGTCTTTCTAACACTTAATATTCTTATTACAGATAGTGAATTGAATTTGTTGTTTAATTTGCTTAATAAATTAGTGAATACAGGTATTGATGGTATCATCATTCAGGATCTTGGTTTATTCTACCTACTGAACAAGTATTTCCCCTCTCTTAAAATACATGCCTCCACCCAACTAACGACTCATAATAAAGGCCAAATAAAGTTTTTAAAGCAACTAAAGGCAACACGGGTTAACCTGTCTCGTGAACTTAACATTAATGAGATAAAAGACTTAAACAATTTAAATCATCAATTGGGCTTATTAACTGAAGTGTTTGTTCATGGCTCGAATTGTATTTCATTCTCAGGACAATGTTATATGAGTTCGGTACAGAGTGGCAACTCTGGCAACAGAGGACGATGCAGTCAGCCTTGTCGCGATAAATATTCAAGTACTAATTCAGAAATAGACTATCCTCTTAACCTGAAAGACAATTCTGCTTTTTATAATCTGGATGAGTTAAGCGCTGCCGGTATTGATTCATTAAAAATTGAAGGTCGCATTAAAAAGTACGATTATGTCTATACTGTTGTTAAAACATGGAGTGAACAATTAAAGCGAATAAGTAAGAAAGAGCCTTTGAGAAATGATATTAGTGATCTATACAAGGTATTCAATCGCGATTTCAGCAATGGCTTTCTTATAGGTAACATAGGTAAAAATGCTTTTATTGATGATCCCAGAGATTATTCTTTAAAGCGGCTTTCTTTAGCCAAGGAATCTGAAACTGAATTTCTGGATAAGAAAGAAATATTTGCTGCCAAACTAAAACTCAGACTTGATGCTATAAGTATTAACAAAAATCCTATTGATATTCGGTTAACAGGAAAAGAAGGCCAGGTACTGACAATAGAAGTTCAAAGTACGGATCAAATTCTACGTTTTCAATCCAATTCAAAGCTTTCAACTAATGGAAAAGAAGCCTTAAGTGAGAATTTAATTCAGGAAAAATTTCGATCCTTAAATGATACCGAACACAGTATTAAATCAATTAACTGTGATGCACTGGAAGGAATAGTCTTTCTTCCTTTTAAAGAACTCAACCTTTTAAGGAAACAAATTTTCAAGCTTTTAAACCATGGACAAGATGCCATTAATGCTGTTAAGCTGCCTAAGCTAAATGGATCAAGGGAATCCACAAAACCTGGGATTTCCGTTCTGATATCCTCAGTTAAAGAAATGGAACAATGC
Organism: uncultured Carboxylicivirga sp.; assembly: GCA_947503525.1. Classification (GTDB taxonomy): domain Bacteria; phylum Bacteroidota; class Bacteroidia; order Bacteroidales; family Marinilabiliaceae; genus Carboxylicivirga. The sequence continues at coordinate 14,034 of CANNEA010000009.1, forward strand.
TCGAAATGTGACTTGATTTACTATCAAATACGCAATGCCATCAAGGCTAATTTATCCGAGCTAGTACAAGTGTTTAGTGAACACACCAATTTAATTCCATGGTTTCCAGCTGTCATTATTGGTGAGGATTTTGATGCTGCAATTGATTTTATTGATAGAGTCAAACCAAAAATACTGGTGAGTAATAATACCGGAATAGGCTATGAAGCCAATCATCGCGGAATACAATGGATAGCAGGTCCACAATTAAATATTAGCAACTCCTACGCTTTACTTTGTTTGAAGCAGGACTTTAACTGTTCAGGTGCATTTATCTCCAACGAACTCAGTCAGATGCAAATCCGAGGCATTAAAAAACCGGATAACTTCGATCTTTACTTCAGCATATATCACCCTAATATTCTAATGACGAGCAGGCTATGTTTGAATCATCAAATTAATAAATGTCCAAAAACAAATATGGATGCTCAATGTCTTCCAAATTGTAAAACATTTTCTTCAATTACGAATGTAAAGGGTCAAACTTCATTAATCCAAAAGACCAAGGGTAACTTTCACGAAATGTATGATGAGAAAGATTATTTAAATCTTGATATTGTTACTGACCTACCGGATAAATTTGCTTCGTATATGATGGATCTAAGACGATTTGACAATTTCAGGAAAACAGATGTTGAGAATTCTGAACTCATCAATTTATTTCAGAATCACATCAATGGAAGCCCGGAAGCAAAACAACAATTACAAATGAAACTACCTGCAACCAGCTGTCAACAATATAAAAAAGGCATATAAGATCTAAATTAGCATGCAGAAGGTTGATGTTATTGATTCATCCAGTCTTTAAATTGTGAGGCCTTGGCTCTACTTATCATTATTTTATCACCCAGATTATTCTGAAGTTTAACAACTAATTTTCCGCTAAAGTAAGTTTCAAAATGATCAATCGCTGCTTCATTAATTATTGTCTGTCTGTTGGCGCGAAAAAAATCCTGAGGATCCAGCTCCTCGTCTAATTTATCCAATGGCTGATTAATAACATGTTGACGTCCATCAAACCCAACCGCAAAAGTAACACGCGATTCAAAATAAAAATAAGCAATTTCCTCCACAGGCAGTTTAAAAAAGGCATCTCGTTTAGCTATCAAAAAACGCTTACGGTAACCTCCTTTTGAAGCCATAATTGAGTTGGCCAATTTTTGATAATTGATTTGGCTTTCCTTGTTGGATTCCATTTCAATTAGCTCCAATGCCCTTTCAAATTTATCAATGGCTTTAAGCAAATCCACTTCCTTTACAGGTTTAAGGATGTAATCAATACTATTCAACTCAAATGCCTTAAGGGCAAATTCGTTATAAGCCGTTGTAAAAACGACGGGGCTCTCAACTTTCACCTGTTCAAAAATCGAAAAGCAATTACCATCAGCCAACTCTATATCAAGAAATATCAGGAAAGGCTCCTCATTATTTTCTAACCAAAGTACCGTTTCCTTGATACTTTGAAGTATAGCAACAACATGCCATTCAGGACGTAATTCCTGAACCATATCCCGTAACATTTTAGCAGTATGAAGCTCGTCTTCAACAATGATAATATCTCTTTTCATCCCACTTAAATTAAAGGTAATTCAACACTAAATTTATTCTCCGATTGCTTTATCTCAACTTTTCGATCAGTAAGAAAGCTCATACGTTGCTTTAAGTTTGATAATCCGGTATTGGTTGAATAGGTCGATTTCTTTAAGTTGATAGTGTTGGTCACATTTAAAGAATCATTATGCCCTACTATCTCCAACACTAATGGTCTCTCTTCTGTGGCAATATTGTGCTTTATGGCATTTTCCACCAAAAATTGCAAACTTAATGGCGGTAAGTGTTTGGAATATAATGCTTCACTTACATCCAAAACTAAATCTAGTCCTTTTCCAAGCCGCTCTTTATGCAATGCCAAATACGAATTAATAAAAATCAATTCATCATGTAGTTTTATGGAAACATTGTTTTTGCTTTCCAATACATAGCGGTAAACATCTGAAAAATTCTCAGCAAATCGAATAGCTGCCTTTTGATCCTGACGAATAATGGCAATTAATGTACTTAAATTATTAAATAGAAAATGTGGATTTACCTGATCCTGAAGCGCCCTATAATCTGCTTTTAGCTTCTCTTGCTTTAACCGTTCATTCTCAATTCTGAATGCCCCCAAGCTCTGATGATAATTATGAGCAATAAGTAATACAACATACATGGCAATAAACAAAAGAGCCATCACTAAACTTAAAGCAAAATTAGCTTCATTCAATTCTGCTTTTTTTTCAAATAGGGGTTTAAATTGGTAAGCCAAAAAGGCTACAAATGAGAACCAAAATGCAGAAAATCCAATTAACAAGATAAATCGAAGGGGGCTTTCATCATGCCATGAATACTTACGACTAAGTAATTTATTAAATGCAAAAATACCCTCAGATATAGAAACAAAAATACAAATTGTAAATATTAAGGCTTCCCAAACATATGGCTTATCTGCATATAAAGTAAACGAAAAAAGCGAATAAAAAATTACTCCAATTAATATTTCAAATAATAGGCGACTTCTGTCATTATAAAAAAATAGTGGAGTTGTTGCTTTAAGCATAATTAATCGTTTTATCAATCTAAAGGTAAGCACTTATATTTCATTTTCAAGATACCTTCTTCAAATCTTCTATACATCAGGTATCACTACGCAATAGACCTACGCCTTTGTAGTAGGTTGTTTTAGCAATTTCGTAATTGGCTAATGCTTCCAATAAACCAGCCTGAGCTCTTTGCCAACTGGCTTGTGCATTAAGTAAATCCGTCGTTGTATTTAAACCATTCTCATAACTTAAAACAACTTCCGACAAACTTTCTTCTGCTTCAACTTTACCTTTTTTTGCCAATACTATAGCATCATAAGATTCTGTTAGTTGGAGCATATATTGTTGTACTTCAAGCTGCACCAACTCACTGGTTTCATCCAATTTAATTTGTGCCTGCTGCTGCTGGTAACGTGCGGCATCCATTTTATGTTTTTTTTCACCCCAGTGTATAATTGGGATAGACAGTCGAGCGGAGGCCGTAGTTTGATAACTACCGCTGATTAGATTTGGAACCTCGGTATAACCATATGCCACCTGGGCACCTAAACTCGGACGATATTGAGCAGCAACTGTTTTTTTCTGAAGTTCAGATATGGCAACCTGTCCGTTTAAAATATGTAATTCATTACGATTGTTAAGAGCCATATTTAAGGCATTATTTAAGTTTATCATTTCCGGATCATTGTTCAAATCTTCCACAACATTAAGCTCAGTATTTAAAGGCAAACCAATCGTTTGACACAAATTCATTTGCATAAGTGTATATCCATTTTTTGCACGAACCAGATTGAGTTCGGCTTCATTTTTTTGAACGCTAACCTTGAGTTGCTCACTCTTGGGTACTAAGCCAATGTCATACATAACTTTTAATTGCTGTTCTAAAGAATCAAGCATCTCGACATACTTATTGGCAACCTTAATATTTTCCTTTAGTGCTACCACTTGCCAATAAACAACATCGGTGTTTAAAACAACCTGATCTGATTCCAACTGGTATGCGTTGGTAGCAATTTCCAGTCCTTTATCTGCCATTTTATTAGCATACCTAATTTGTCCTCCCGCGTAAATCGGTATTTGCATACCAAGCTGTGCCTGAAAAATTCTTAGGCGCTCAGTCTCCAATTTCATACCAGGAAAATAAACATCACTTACACCAGTGATATTGCCATCTGTATCAGCAGTTGGCAAATGAAATCCCGGAACTTCAACATCATCCAACTGAGGTAAAAACATTGCGGTACCCGTTCCATCAATCATAGGTAAATAAGCCGTTCGCGCTTGCTTTCGATTGGCTTCGGCTTCCTTCAACTGAAGATCTGAAATCTTTAAAGTCTTATTGTATTCCAATGCCATGGTTCGACATTGCTCTAAGGATAACTGTTCCTGTCCACGAGAACTAACTGTGAGTAGCAAAAGCCCTGTAATAATTATATATGATAATCGCATTGTATTATTTCTTTGATTTGTAATAAATGATGAACTCCTTACTCTACTGAGGTCGTATTATCAACATGAGGTTCACTTTCCTGACCATGAAGTGATTTTGTCTCCACTTTATAAAACATGGCGTACAGAACAGGCACAATTATTAAAGTAATTACTGAACCTATAAGTAATCCAAACATTATGGCCACCGCCAAACTTGCAAACATCCTGTCCCAAAGTAGTGGTAACATTCCTAATATGGTTGTTAAGGAAGCCATCATAACCGGACGTACCCTGGATATGGTTGAATCTATGATTGCATTTAGTTTATCTTTTCCGCTTTTTATTTGAATGTTGATTTCGTCGAGCAGAACAACAGCATTTTTAATCATCATACCCATTAAACCTAATGAACCAACCATAGCAAAGAAGGTGAAATAGGTACCTGTGAAAAGAAAGCCAAATATGACTCCAATAAAAGCCAAAGGCACCAACATGAATATTATAATGGGTTGTTTGAAATTATTAAACAACCCAATGATGATGATCAGCATCAATAATACAGCTAGTGGGAAATTTTGCATTAAGCCCTCATTGGCTTCATTGCTACTCTTGTATTCACCCAACCATTCCAACTCATATCCTTCAGGTAAAGGAATCGCTTCAACCTTGTTTTTTAGCAACGGAAATAATTCACTTCCAGAATACCCTGGCGCCGGATCACATTGCACTTTTATTGCACGCTGTCCATTGTAGTGCATTATTCTGTTATTTGCCCATTGCACCTCGATAGAATCAACCAACTGAACAAGAGGAACACTCGTTGGCAAACCTGACCATACAGGTATTGAATTTAACTGAGTGACATCATTATCCAATGTAGTATTTAATTTAAGCATGACAGGCAATTGGTATTCGCCATCATAAAACACACCAACAGGAGCTCCATTTGAAGCTATTGCTAATGCCTGTGCAACATCCTGTCGGTTAACCATTAGTTCACGCGCACGAACCTTAGAATACAATGGTGTTAAAACTTTTACATCATTTTTCCAATTATCTGTTACAAATCGGGCCATTGGTTCCGCCCTCATAATTGCTTTGGCCTCTTCAGCTAAATGCTTAAGTACCTTTTCATCTTTACCCGTAAACTTAGCTTCAACTATAAACTCACCGCCTACTGCCAAATACTCCTTTACCCTGGCAAAGGCCTGTGGGTAATTTTCATCAACAAGAGTCTGCAATTGCTCCATGGTTTCGGGCAAACGTTCTCTATCCTTAACACTTATAATTAGTTCGCCATAACTTAAGCTTAAGCCATTCACCGGACGCAGCAAAGTGTAACGCGCAGGTGTACTGCCTAATCCGGTTACCACAAAATTAATATTGTCCCATTGTTCCACTTTCTTTTGCAGTTCATCCAGATCCATCTCCACCTGCTTCATATCAGCTCCTTCAGGTAAACGATACTCCAGTATAAACTGATCGTAATTGGCAGCCGGGAAGAAATTTTGTTTCACCTGACCAAAGAGCATAAATGAAAGTATCAATACAATAATTGTTGAAATGGTAAACAAAGACTTATGCCACAATGAAAATTGTAATAGCTTTTTGAAAAGGCGATAAAACCCTCCCGAATATGGATCTTTATTCTCCTCATTGTTTTGTTTAGCTTTTCCTTTAGTATAAAAATACTGCGCCATAAAAGGCGTTTGAACCATAGCCAGCAGCCAACTCACAAATAAGGAAATAGCCAATACAAAAAACAAGGATTTTAAGAATTCACCTGCCATTGTATTATTAAAGCCAAGCGGCATAAATGCCAGAATAGCAACAAAGGTTGCTGCCAACAACGGCATTGCCGATTTCTTTGCTGTACTGACAAAAGCCTTACTTCGCTTAACGCCTTTTTTTAAGTCAATTAATATACCATCGGCTACTACAATTGCATTATCCACCAGCATACCCATGGCAATAATAATGGCTGCCAGTGATACACGGTGTAACTCAATATCCATGGCACTCATCACAATAAAAGTTCCCAGAATAGTAAATACCAAACCACTGGCGATAAGCAAACCTGCTTTGGCTCCCATAAAAACCAATAATACTGCTATTACGATAATAACCGACATTGCCAGGTTGACCATAAAATCACTAATGGCTTCATCTACTTTTTCATGCTGGTAAAAAATAGGATGGTAATCTATACCTGCCGGTAAATCTTGCTGCAATTCATCCAATCGCTTCTCAAGACTTTCACCCAACTCAATAATGTTACCACCTTTCTCCATTGAAATAGCCAAACTAATCGCTTCTTGGCCATTAAACTTCAGTTTTTGCATTTCCGGTTCATAAAATGCTCTTTCAACTTTAGCTATTTCTCCCAAACGGTATCTACCTCCGTTAGGTAGAAGCACCTCAAAATCCTTTATCTCATCTAAATCCTGAAACTTATTTCCAATATCAAGTCGGATACGCTCGCTTCCGGAAACAAAACTCCCTGGATTAACGGTTACACCCTGATCATTAAATAACTGAAAAATCATTAAAGGATTGATGCCAAGAGAAGCGAAATATTCGTTGTCGAAACTGATATTTATAACTTCCGTTTTTTTACCAAACACTTCTATTCGCTTCACTCCATCCACAATCAGCAACTCCTCCTTCACGAAATCAACGTAATGTTGGAATTCATTATAAGAATAACCGTCATTACTAATGGCTAGAAATATACCTGACACATCACCAAAATCATCATTGACAATTGGCTCTCCAGCTCCCTGAGGCAGATTACCCTTCACATCATTAACTTTTCTGCGCAGGTGATCCCAAAGCTGTGGCATCTCATCCGTAGTAACATGTGTCTTAATATTAATTGTGATTTCCGACATCCCGGCAATAGATCTGGACTCAATAAAATCTATATTCTCCAATCGCTGCACGGCTTTTTCTAATACCTCAGTCACTTCATGTTCCACCTCTTCAGCTGAAGCACCAGGATAAGGTGTAATTATCATTGCACTTTTAATCGGAATTTCCGGGTCTTCCAGTTTACCCATCCCATTAAAAGAATATAATCCTCCCAACACCAGAGCAACAAAGAAAAAGCTTAAAAAGGCTTTTTGATTTAAAATTTTATCTAACATGTTCTACTCGCTTAAAGATTATTCTTTTCCAAAATTCTTACTTCCTGATTGTCCTGAAGGCTATTGACACCGGCACTTACAATCCACTCATCTCCATTCAAGCCTTTCGACACTAACATTTGTCCCTCGTTAGAAAAAGAATCGATATTAATCTCTCGCTTTTGAACTACCGAATTACTTTGATTATAAATCCAAACATATGTTTTACCATCCTTATTAAAAATGGCTTCGAGAGGCACTGTAGCATTGTTTTCATTGCCTTTTGGCAATTCAACTTTAACCTTAACAGACATCCCAGGTTTAATACTGTTAATATTCATATTATCAATCTGCAATCGAACATCAAACATATCATTGCCATTGGCTTTTTCATTGACTGAAATGAGTTGGGCAGGAATATTCTCAAGTCCGACGTTTGGAACATCACAGCTGATGCTTTTGTAGGTATTAACTATATCCAATTGGCGCTCGGACAAACTAAAGTGTACTTCTAGCTGGCTAACATCCAGTAGAGAAATAATAGCTTGACCAGGCCCAACGTTTTCAAATTTTTGAACCTCTCGTTTGTACACATATCCAGAGAAAGGAGCTCTTAGTTCGGTATCGTTTAAAGCATTATTTGCTCTTTCGTACCCACTCTCAGCTGACAAATATCCAGCTTCTAACTTCTCAAGCGTATTAGCAGGTAGTTTCTTTTGCGCATACAACTCTTTATATCGCTTATATTCACCTTCAATTTGTTTGAACTGCGCCTCAGCCGATTGTAATTGAATGATATAATCGCGCTTATCAATTTGAGCGATAACATCACCTTTTTTAACAAAATCACCCTCATCTACCAACAGTTCCATCACCTGGCCTCCAACTTTAAAAGCCACTTTTACATCTCGCTTTTCGCTAAGTTGGCCATTAAATAGATTTGTTTCATTATTAGTTGATGCTTTGGGTTGCACAACTTTTACGAAGCGCTTTTTATGCTCCATTTTTTGATTTTCATTGCTACATGCAGAAAAAAGAACTGCTATCACAAGAAGTATTGTAGAGGTTAATTTTGTTTTCATGATCATTTTTTTGATGTATTCCACGTTATATTTTAAGCAAATCTAGCTGTATGTGTGAGGTCAAATTGAATAAAATGCAGGAAGCGGCAGATATGATGCACCAAGCAGTTGAAATTTGGTTTGAGTGAGCTATTTATTCATGAATTGAACGAGCTAAAAGCTGTTTTTTAGGCATTAATAAAAGTTTCGCATCTGTGGTTTGATACAAATTCCAACACGAACCATCGAACTGTATTGTGAATAGTCTTTCATACTTTCACCATAGCCACTATACCATTGCAAAAACAAATATTGATTTGGTTTTATATTTGGCCTGAAATTGACTTCAACAGTTGTGTTAAGCGATTTAAACTTTTCGCTTGGATTAAGCACAACACTTGCCCAAAATCTATCGTCTCGACTTCTGTAATTCAATGCCACCAACCCATGTCCTCGATATTTTAACAAATCCTTATTCTCATCCCCAAGCCATCCCGCCCATAGTTTGGTCTGAATCGAAAAATTAGCATTATAAAAATAGACACCGGAAATTGTAATGTAGTTCCAGCTTCGCGAATCAAGAGAATCCAATCCATTTGATTCATGTTCGACTGAAATTGAAGCAATACCTTTCAGTAAGTCATTTCTTATGATAGGACGCATAATGGTTAATCCTGGATTATAGTTATTATCAGCAAATGGTGAAGAGTTTTTATAAATATCCCAGAAGGATTTTTGAGTATACGTTAAAAATAAGGTTGATTTAAAAGGAAGTACAGACTTTGTTAATCGCTGACTTATACTAATCTGAAATTTAGCATCAGCTGTATTCTCCGAAATCTCCTTATTAGTAGGGATACCACTAACGAAGTAATTATCATGAAACATGTTAAAACTCGGTTGATTATCCAGAAGTTCAAATAATTCCTCGTTTGTTATTTTCAGGAAAGTCCGCTTTTTAAAATCAAGAGAATCTGAACCTTTCTGACTTTCCCACATTGATTTTAATTCCTTAGTTTGTCCAATAGACTGTATTGAACTCAGAGTAAAAAGTACCAACATTGGCAGTGATAACCTTTTTTGATAATTCTTTTTCATAGTTCCTTTGCATTAAATTCTTTGCAAAGAAATAGGAGTGTAATAGTAGATTAATGGAGAAATGTATCAAACAGGAAAAAATATGGTTTCAAGCAGTAAAGATCCGAATCCAATTTATTGTTATATCTTATTTCGTTTCTGTTGGATGCTTTACTTTGCCATTATAAAATGGGTCACACTTGGAAAAGGTAGCATCATCCAATAAATTTTTAACCGGTGCCAAAATAGTTTGTATAATATTCATACCACTGAGTTCCGGATTAAGAATTGTTCCTTCAACATCCTGAGATGCAACGATACAACCATCTTTATCAATTAATGCAATTCGAGTATTAATACTATCCGTTTTAAAATCGTAAATGCCATGTGCAGCAATACGATTGTTTTCAGTCGCAAAGGCCACATCTTTCATAGTAATCCTACCGTCCTCAAATTCCCAATCGGAATTAAGGTGAGGAATATTGGTATACTCACCGTTATTGCCAAGTAATAAGCGTGTATAATCACTTCCCTTTGTTACCGCTATTCCAATAGGACCGGTTAACACTAGCGCACCCACATCAACCAGATTGAAAGTTTGGCTTCGTTTGAATTTTTTTATCAGTGGATCGAGTTCTGTTCCATACAATCGTAAATTCCTGCTTTCAACGGCAAGATCACCATCAAGCGATGACACCATTTCCTTAAAGGAGTTACCACTCATTTCAACATTTAGTCTCAAATCAACAGGACCTGACATAAGTGTATCTTGCTTAAGAAACATAAATATTCGCTGTAATTTTAACTGCCTGATTTCAGAGTTTAAGGAAAAACGTGGAATTGAAAATTGCGTGTTATAACTAAAATTAATCCCATTACTTTTTCCTAGCTCAGCGAACCAAATATTCTTCCCTTCAAGCAGTCCGTTATTAAGATTAACAGTTCCTGTAAGTTTCGGAAATTGCCCATTACCAGATAAAAAAGAATGTACCTCAAATCTCCCGGATAATACGGACGCTGATTGAAACCTCTTACTACTATTTCCAACTCCAATAGATTCAGCTGACATGGTCAACTTTTCAGCTTTAATTGTATCAGCTGGAGTATGAATCAACAAATTATAAACCTGAATATTAGATGCTGAAAAAGTAGAATTAGAATCTTCCGCTTGCAGAGCCTCGAATGAAAAGTCTCCATTTAAAAACATCTTGCTTGTATCTTGACTGGCTATATATCCTTCCTTCAACTCCATTAAATTAAAATCGGAAAACTGCCCCTGAATATCATAGTTAATAATTCTATCTTCTTCCCATCCTAATTTAACATCAGCGTTTACTTTACTTCCTGCCATATCAATATCAAAATGCTCAAATATTAATTGGTTAAAATCATTCTTTTTAAACAAGTCAAAATGTCCATTTTTTATCTTAACAAATGGAAGAAAGCCTTTTGGCAAGGCATGTAATTTCTCAATATCAAATACCATATGAGGTGAAGCAGAAGTATCGGTTAATGCTGTCCACTCCGTCTTCATCTTTACTTTTAGATCCAGATCGTCTACAGGGTAAGGAAAAGACTCTCCTATACGTGGATCAAAAGCAAGGGCAACCGGTAGGTTAAACCGTTTACCTATTATGGCCAGATCAGCATATAAAACACTATCGCCCGGAGCCAATAAATAAGAACCACCCTTTACAAAGCCATTAATAGTTAAATCTGTTTCATCACTCAAAACGTGCAAGGCATTGAAAGAAACAGAGTCCAAAAAACCAGATAGTTCACCATTAACACTTTGCACATTAATTATTTCAGGAATAGAAAATGAAACATCCTGAAATTGCATAAATAGTTCTTTGTTACTCAAGTCAAACCAATGTCTATTGGAATTGAACCTGCCCGCATAAGAATCAGTAATCTCAATATAGCCGTCCAGATTATCGATAATTTCTAGTTGCAAAATATCATCCATCCCTTTCAAATGACTCTTAACATCAATAGCATACCTCACAAATGGAGTTTGAAAGTCAGTTAGCTCCAGGCACGCATTTATTAATCCACCCGGCAAATTACCATAAATGGTATCTATTTGTAATTTGGCATCTGATAGGTTTTGCTTTCGACCGGAATTGAAATATCCGGAAAGATGTAAATTACTAATTGAAGCATCATGATCAGGAATCTTTACATTTAAATTATCTATTCCGAACCGACATCTAACTACTGGAATTTGCTCGATAAAACTTCCTTTCGCATGAGCAACAAAGGTTATATTACCTTGAGTAATATTTGATATACCCATATCACTAAGAAATAACGAAGTCAGCCCAAGGCTTTTATCCTTACCCCTTAATTCCATATCAACGGTTTGATTACTTGAATAATCAAAATCACCGCTTAAAGCAAATTCTGCCTTTCCGATTGTTGCCTCTCCGCTTCGAATATGTAAAACTGAATCTAATACATTAACTGACAAGTTTGTTTTTAACGAGATGTCTTCGTTAGTTATTGGCAATCCACTATATTCTGCCTCAAGTATTGAGAGTTGAGTTTCCAAAGTTCCTACTATGCTATCTGAATTGGTGAGGTATGAGGCAAATAAATCATCTACCACAATATGACTTGTTTTGTTACTCAGCTTTCCATAAAATTTTAATCCAACATTTTTTAGCCTGAACTTCTCAATCGAGAAGTTAATCTTATTCTTCTTTTTTAGAGAATCCGGCACCTCCATCTCCTCCTCTTCCCTCACACTTTCTGATAATATACTTTCATTTCTTCTGAAGGTACGAATCAGATTTAAGCGTCTATCCTCATCAGTTGCCAAATGAACAAAACCATCCTCCAGAATAAAACCTTCAATATCAATACTATTGGCCAAAAGCTCTTTGATATTAATGCCTAAATGTAATTTCTTAAGTTGAATTATGGGATCAGATAATAAGCTGTCAGTTTGTTTTTCAGCAACAACTAAATCGTTTAGTGTAATTGATAAAAGAGGAAAATTTGTTAATGGACTAATATGAATTGATGTGAATTCAATATTGGCATTTGTTCGCTGATTAACCGACTCTATTATAGTCGCACTTATTTCATCCTTATGATATACGGCATATATTGTAACTCCTGCCAATGCAATTACAAGAATTAGTAAACTAACAAATATTATCCGAAGTATTAACTTAAATGAATTGGATCCAGGCTTACCCGACATTTAATGGCATTTTTTATTATATCACATCATTCTGCATTAAAGATATAAATTTATCCATAGCACTGTTGAATATACATATTATTAGTAGTATGCTTTGTGTGACAAAACAAATCAGTGATTTATTGGTTATTTATGCGTTACAATAAACAATTCTCCTAAAACATACAGAATGCGTATAACACTTCTTACCATCGCCCTTTTAGCACTAAACCTAACATCTTTTGCTCAGAAAAAGAAAGCTTATCAGATATTTAATAGCAAGGGTAAGAAAGTGAGTTATGGAAAGATGATTAAACAAAGTAGTTCATCTGACATACTGTTTTTCGGAGAATTACACAATAATGCCATCGCCCATTGGTTGCAGTACGAATTAACACAGGACCTGCAAAAAAGCAGAGATTTGGTTGGGGTGCTGAGATGTTTGAGGCGGATAATCAGCTAAGCCTAAACCAATATCTATCGAAAGAAATTGATATTAAAGCCTTTCAAGAAGAAGCACGACTTTGGCCAAATTATAAAACCGATTACGCTCCTTTAGTAAATTTAGCTCGGGATAACAATCATAGTTTTATAGCTACCAATGTCCCCCGACGCTACGCAAGCATGGTCTATAAAAATGGAGTTGAATCTTTAGATACCCTTAGCAATGAAGAAAAGGGATGGATGGCTCCTCTTCCATTTGCTTACGATCCGGAATTGTCATGTTATAAAAAGATGATGAGTATGGGTGCCGGGCATGGAGGTCATAATTTTCCAAAAGCTCAAGCCATTAAGGATGCCACAATGGCGCATTTTATACTTCAAAACCATCAGGATGGAGAATTATTCATTCATTACAACGGTGCATACCACAGTGATTTTTATGAAGGTATAATATGGCACATTCAACAAAAACGAAATGATTTAAATATCCTAAGCATTTCAACGGTTACTCAAACTCAATTAAAGAAACTGGAAGAGGAAAATAAAGGTAAAGCTGACTTTATTATCTGCGTAGATGAAGACATGACCAATACGTATTAACAATATATTAGTTGATGATGGAAAAATCGACAGAGCACTAATTTCCATCATCAAAATATTATTTTTTGAACCAATTTATAAATCGCTCTGCAATTGTATTTTTATGATCTTCGTTAGGATCGCTAATTACATAGTCGCATATCATGCATGTTAATGACTCTACGAAATCAGCTCTACCGGCAATTCCATCCAATGCTTCTCGACTAATACTATGCCCTGTCTTAACTCTGGTATTCCAAAGTTCTGAGCGTTCATTAAGAATCTTGTTGGAAAAACATCTCGGACAGCGAAGTTCTTTATCTTTATAATCCTCCGCTGTTAAATTCGTACGTAATTCCTCTAATCGCGACTGTGTTAGTCCTCTGGAATTTAATTCTTCCGTAATAAGTTTTTGTGACTTCGGCATATACGATTCGAACTTATACATCATTAAAAATGCCAATTCAGTATCGGTATATTCCTTTAATATTTTATCAAGTTCTATCATAGCAATTTACATTAAGGCAAACTCAACTGCTTTTGCGCAGTGAATTTCAACAGTATTTAATAATGGTTTATTGCAATCCTCTGGTTGAATTAGTACTGGAAGTTCAGTGCAACCCAAAACCACTGCATCAAAATTATATTTTGCAATAATTTCAATAACACGCTGTTTTGACTCCGGTTTACAAATGTCCTTTACCAGCTCATTCATAATAATTGAATGAATTTCTTCTCGTTCTTGTAGTTGCGGTACAATGACCTTAATATTGTATTCTTCTTTTAGTTTATTGCTATAAAAGCCATCTTCCATTGTAAATTGTGTCCCCAGCAACAGTAGTTTACTATAAGCTAATGATCTAGCTCTTTCGCCTAAACAATCAACTATATGAAACAAAGGCACTTTTAAATCCAATTGTGGCATAAGCATATCTACAGCCTTGTGCAAAGTATTATTACAAACAAATATTGCATCAACACCACATTCAGATATTTTAAGGAGTTCACGTTGCATAACATGAGCAATGCCTTCCCAATCTTTATTATTAAACTGCTTGATTTCCTGAAAATCGATGCTATTAATTACAATTTTAGCTGAATGGCGAAGACCTAAAATATCATTAACTGATACATTGATTTTTCGATAATAATCAATTGTGGATACATAAGTTAATCCACCTAGTAATCCAATGGTTTTCATTTTACTTGTGCTTTCAATTAAACTCAAGCCTAAAGGTAATAAATACTTAAACAGATAGTTATGAAAATAGAATAATTGATTTAATCAATTCTAGTATCAAATAAAAAATTATATTTACACCTATAACTATAAACACATCATTACTTTACACTTTAAAATCACCCAAATCATGAAAACAGTTCTTTTTGTAATGTCAATAGTTCTATTGGCTTCATGTACACCCAGCAACACTGTAACCCTTAGTGGGAAGATATCCAATCCGCAAAGCGATGTCTTAACCGTAAGAGTTCCTTACCTTGACTTAAACGATACCATTGCCACTCTTGGCGAAGATGGAACCTTTACAGGAACACTTATCTCTGAAGCTGCACATCTGGGTTATATCATTAATGGGCAAGCTGCTATTCGAGTAAATTTGAAACCAGGATCAAACTTGCATCTTGAATTCGACTGTGAGGAGTTAAAAGAAGGCAAGATGGAAAATGTAGTCATTTCAGGTGAAGGATCTGAAAGTACAAAGTTTCTTGTAGAACTGGCTCAGATTAAACCTGAAGATGATATGCGAACTCTGTTATCGCATCCTGCTCCGAAATTTGATGAAATTGTAAGTTCAAATGCCAAGGCTATCAATGAAAAAATTGCTGAATATGAGGAAGCTTATCCAAAGGATAAAGAGTTTATTGAAAAAGTAAGGTTGAATGAAAAAGTAAACTTAGCACAAGACTACGAGTACTTCACAATGTACCATGCACGACTGGCACCTGGAGATACAATTCCAATACCGGAAGACTATAAAACATACGGCGATGCCATTCCGCTGGATAAATACGAAGCCTTTAAAGAAATTAATGCCTACAAGTCATTTGTGGTGAACAAACACATGACTGCCATTGAAGATGGGCTTAAAGCAGACAATATTAAAAAGCGAACTGTAGCTTTCACCTCAGCACAAGTTGATGCCATTGTTGCACTTGAAGTTCCTCAGGAAGTAAAAGATGAATTGGGTAATCGAATGTTAGGCTCATACACCTACGAAGACGATAGTGTAAAAACTGTTCTTAAAACGCGTTATAAGGAAATAATTAGTAACGAAAAATATACTTCAACATTTGAAGAACTATTGGCTAAACTGGAAAAACTCCAGCCCGGATCAATAGCTCCTGCATTTGCCTATGCCGATATTAATGGCAAAATGGTTAAATCAGAAGAGTTAAAAGGCAAAGTGATTTATATTGATGTATGGGCAACCTGGTGTGGGCCATGTAAAGGTGAAATTCCGCATTTAAAGAAAATGGAAGCTGAATTGCATGAAGAAGACATTGCATTCGTTAGCATTTCAATCGATAATGATAAAGAGGCCTGGGAGAAAATGGTAGTTGAGAAAGACCTAGGTGGATATCAATTATTTGCTCCTACAGCATGGGAATCAAATATTGTTAAGGATTATGCCATTCGCGGCATTCCTCGATTTATTATTATTGATAAAGAAGGGAAATTGGTGAATTCAAATGCCAGTCGTCCATCTAATGCTGAAACTAAAACCAAATTATTGGACCTTGCGAAAAGCTAGATAATTAATCTGAGGATGAAATGAATAAGGATTAGTGATTATGGAGTAAGATTTGTCGATAATCGCTTCTGCTTAATAAAACTATAGAATACAAAGAGCGGCTCTTTATTTGCAGATATGCAATAAAGAGCCACTCTTCTATATATTGATTTATTCCTTTATAAACCTTGTGGTATAAACCGAAACTTCGGTTGTCACTTTTAATAAATACATACCCTTAAACAAATCTGATACATTCACTACAGGAACAGCTTTGGCATTATCTAAAGGAATGGCCTTCATTAACCTTCCATTCATACTTAATACTTCAACCTTTTGGATTTCATTGTTATTCTTTTCCAAAACGATATTCATTGTTCCTTTAACCGGATTAGGATATACCTTTAAAGCTTTGTTTCTTGCCCTTAGTTCATTAATACCAATATCTTGTTCGTTAACTTTAATGTTATAAACGGTATCTCTAAGATTCTCAAAACTTTTGTTTTCAGGTATAAATTCAATCGCAATTTTATAGTCATCACTAGCCATCAGGTCGTTTTCAATAGCTATGGTCCGAGTAAGCGATCTACTTCCAATTCGTTCAGTACGTGTTTCATTGGCAACAATAGTGTTATCCTTATCCAATAACTCAATATGCAATAGTCCATTCTCATAAGTTGCATATTCAAACTCAACATCTACACTACTTGCATCACCTTCAATCTCTGCAGGAGTATTCAAAATTTCAATAGCCGGCACTATTGGATTCTCCACATTAAAATAAATAGTCGGTGTAATTGAAACAGCCAATGGATCTCTCCAATCGTAGCCCTGACGATGCATATATACCTTGTAAAAATAGTTATTGCCAATTGTGGTGGCTGATGAAGTGGTAACATTAATGCTGGCAACACTATTTCCTGCTCCAACATCTGTATTACCGCTACCAAACCAACTTCCATCAGGTTTGCGTATTTCAATATTTATTCTGCAATCTTCATCGGCCTCATATTTTACATCAATCGTATACGAAGTCTCACCAGGTGTCAATGAAGTAGGTATACCATCACTCCATAGTTTTTTTTCCAAGGGTTTCTCTTGAACATTAACTACCGTTGTGCTAGTAGCTAAAACTGAACTAGCATCCTTAATTTCATATACCACCTTATATCCATCAGCAATACTTAATTCGGTATCTAAATTAAACTCAGCAAATATTGACTTAACACCCTGTGTTACATCATATGTTTTAGCAGCCAACTCATTGTTTGATGGATCATATAAAGTAGCCACTACAGTTCTTGCTTCTGATGCTGAATAAATAAAAGTAGAAGAAAAGTCAAATGATGGATAAGCTGTTATGCTTTGTTCAAGGCCTGCAATATTATCCTTGGTGTTATTAAAATCTGCTTCATCTACATCAACCAATTTCCAAACTCTAACCCAATCATACATCACTGCACGTTGCTCCTTCGTTCGAAAATCATCCTCGAACATCCATTCCTCCGGTTTAGGATTGGTGGCATTATTCTCATCACTTCCCCAACCATAGGTTTCCATTACTATGATAACCGGCATAGGTAAATAAAAGTCGCGCTTTGGCGTAATTGTGCCGAAATATGTATCATCGTTATAGAACATCGCTGTTTTTTCATCCTTCCACCACATTCCAACCGTATTCCAACCTAGTGGCTCAGCTAGCTTAGGCGCTTTTACCCCACTATTTTCCGATTCATAAGGTAAGCGTTCACACGATCCACCAGAATCGCTAAAGGGTTTTGCATGTGAATTAACGTGTTGATAATTATTAAATGAACCGTCGCCATGTTCATTAAACGGACCAGTATAGCCCATGTTTTCAATCACATCCAGCTCGGTTGCATATTTTTTATTGCAGTCTTCATTGGTAGTCCCTCGTGAATTCATAAATACGCCCGATCCCATTGGAAAGTCTGATGGTTTTATTCGAACTTCAAAATAGCCATAGGTCTGTAATACGCGGGTGTCCATACCTCCGCCGGCAAAATAATAATCCAAACCATTACCACGCGGAAAACGTTCGTCTTCGTAATACCACATCGGATTCATGGTAAGAAAATAATTATCCGAGTCAGGATCTTTTAATGGTTCTAGGGTTCGCTTATCAAAAGAAGCTGTACGTCCCCACGAATCAGCCTTATCAAATATTTTCCACTTGTCAGTATTGGGACTGTTCGCATCAAACTCATCACTCATTTCATGATTTAAAACCCATACCTTGCCTGCAGGAGGATCTGGTGGCCCAGCCATTAGCATTGTATTGCAAATACATAAAAACAAGGTGATGTTTGCAATTTTTTTGAAAGTAGATTTTTGCACGATAATTGATTTAAGAATTTATTGCTTTTGACATAAAGAAAGAAGATTCCGGATCCATTTAAAAACTTTATCAAGATGAAATGAGCTTCGTTTAAATACCCCCCTGTATTTATTATAACTTACCCTTCAACTCTCGATTTTCAACACATCAAGCCCTAACGAATTTAGAAAGAACCTTTGTGCTTTTTGATAGCTAATGGGGATTATCAAAGTTCAGTTGAAACCCTCACTTGTATACTCATCCATTGAAATATCATATTAAGAATACGAGTACATTGAAGCATTCTGATTCCCGATAGACCGAATGTTAAACTATTCCGGAAGGATTGGAGTTGAAAAGAAGTATTATATAAATATTCTGACTACTCCCCTCCTACACAGTATCACTTATTCTCTATTACTTAAATACAATTCCAATCCAACTAAATAAAAAATTAACAAGAATTAAACGGACTAATAATTGGAGATAAAAAATATTTATTTACTTTTGACTGAACGTTCAGTCATTTTAAAAACATACTAATGTCTCCCAGAAGCGATATTCAAAACGAAAAGATCAGAGAAGAACGTAAGAAGCAAATCCTCAATGTAGCACTTGAAGTATTTGCTGATAATGGATTCGCAAGTACTTCTATTGCCAAAATTGCTCAAAATGCTGGCATGTCAAAAGGCTTAATGTATAACTACTTCGAAAGTAAAGAGGACTTGGTCACACAAATAATGGTACAAGGCCTTGAGGTAATGACCGAATCCTTTGACAAAAACAAAGATGGAGTACTCACCGAGAATGAATTGCATTACTTCATTGATAATTCATTTTCCACCCTCGAATCGAATCTTCCTTTTTGGCGCATGTATTTTATGGTCCTTCTACAACCCGAAGTTTACAAAATAATAATGCCTCATTTGCACAAAACACTCGCCCCCTTTATGCAAACCGCCATGACCTATTTTGCCAATAGTGGCTATGAAGATCCTGAAGCTGAAATGCGTTTTTTCTCAGCCATAATGGATGGTGTTGGTCTGCATTTCATACTCGATCCGGAAAACTTTCCTCTGGAAGGGGTTAAAAAACGAATTCACATATTATTTCAAACACAATCAAACACACAACAGAGTGTATAAATATAAAGCTATGAAAACACTACTAATAAGCCTGTTCTTTGCAATCTCACTTAGTTCAAGTGCTCAGGATGCCAAAGCCATTGTTAAAAAGGCAGATGATAAAATGCAGGGTGAAACATCCAGTATCTCGGTAATGTCGATGATTATAAAGCGACCAACATACGAACGTAATCTGGCCTTTAAAACCTGGACCAAAGGCACTAAATATTCAATGACATTAGTAACTGATCCTGTTCAGGAAAAAGGTCAAACCTTCTTAAAGCGCGAACGTGAAATGTGGAACTGGAATCCGCGAATTTCACGAATGATTAAACTGCCACCATCAATGATGTCGCAAGGATGGATGGGATCCGACTTTACCAATGATGATGCACTTAAAAAGTCATCGATTGTGGAAGACTATAATCATACTCTATTAGGTAGTGCAAGTATTGATGATATTGATTGCCACCATATCCAGCTGATTCCAACCGAAGAAGCTGCAGTGGTATGGGGTAAAGTAATGATGTGGATCAGTAAAGATGAATACATCCAAATGAAGGTGGAGTATTATGATGAAGATGAATTTTTAGTTAAAACCGAACTGGCTCATAATATTACAACTATGGGAGGACGTGTTATTCCGTCTCAATTTGAAATAATACCAGCTGATAAGCCCAATCAGAGAACGATTGTTAACATTGAGAGCATTGAATTTAATACGCCCATCGACGATAAATTCTTCTCACAACAAAGCATGAAACGCATTCGCTAACCTATAAAAGCTCAAGCATGGCGACTAGTGAATTAAAATTAGCCTGGCGTAATATTTGGAGAAATAAACGCCGTACATTAATTACCGTAGCATCCATATTTTTTGGGGTGATATTAAGCACCTTGATGAGTTCGATGCAGGACGGCACCTACTCTAAGATGATTGATAATGTAGTCAGTTTCTATTCCGGCTACATACAAATCCATCATCCTGACTATTGGGAAAGTAAATCCATTGATGATTTATTTGTTCCCAGCGATTCTCTGTTAAATAAAGTAGCTGCCAATAAAGATGTTGATCTTATTGTACCCCGCATGGAATCTTTTGCATTAATGTCGTTTGGCGAAGCTACCAAAGGCGGCATGCTGGTTGGCATTGAACCCATTGAGGAAAATGAATTAACCAAACTGGAACAATGGGTCAGTAAAGGTAGGTATTTGAAAGAAGGTGATGACGGCATATTAATGGCCATTAATTTAGCCAAGAATCTGGATGTGCAGTTGGGAGATACAGTAGCTTTAATCAGTCAGGGTTACCATGGCTATAGTGCCAGCGGTTTATTCCCGATTGTGGGCATCCTTGAATTTCCTTTTCCGGCCATGAATAATTTTGGAACCTATATATCCATTGATAAAGCAAGGGAATTCTTCTCTGCACCTGATATGGTCACCAGTTTAGTCCTCACTGTTGACGATTACGATGATGTATATCCCGTCAAAACCCACTTAATGTCGCAATTAGGTGAGCAATATTCAGTAATGACCTGGGATGAAATGGATCCGGTTACCAAGCAGATGATTGAGGGTGATAAAGGTCAGGGTATAATAATGAAAGGTATACTCTATATCCTGATTGGTTTTGGTGTTTTTTCAACAGTGATTATGATGATCGCAGAACGTCGTAAAGAACTGGGTGTGATGATTGCCGTTGGCATGAATAAGTTGAAACTTGCTTTGGTGCTTTTTTATGAAACCATGCTAATTGGCTTTGTGGGCGTTATTGCAGGTTTTGCAGTAAGTGTTCCCTTAGTTTGGTGGATGGTGAACAACCCCATCCCTTTAACTGGAGAAGTGGCCGCCGTTTATGAAGAATTTGGAATGGAACCGGCCATTTATTTTGGCTCGGATGCCATGGTTTTTTGGGCTCAGGCTCTGATTATCTTCGGCATCACTTTTTTGGTGTCCTTTTATCCGCTCAATAAAATACTACGACTAAAAGTGACCAAAGCATTACGCTCTTAACCCATTTAGTTTAAAGATTAAAACACATACTATGATACTTTCAATCTCATGGCGAAATGTATGGCGAAGTAAAACCAGAAGTCTGGTTATACTCCTGGCCATTGCCTTAGGTATATTTACAGGCGTGTTTAATTATGCCTTCTATAATGGCATGGCTATTCAGCGTATCAACTCCGCCATTTCAACCGAGGCCTCTCATATTCAATTGCACCCCAAAGGTTATCTGGAAGAACCGGATGAAAAAAATTTCATCACTGATGCCAAAGCTATAGCTACTCACATTATGGCGATGGACTCTGTAAAAGCAGCCAGTTCTCGTTTTATAGTGCAAGGCATGATTCAATCGCCCTCCACCTCATCCGGCATTAAAGTTTTCGGCATTAACCCTGAAGAGGAAATGCAAGTGACCAACCTTTACACAAAGATTATCGATGGTGCTTACTTTGAAGGCATCAAACGAAATCCGGTTATAATTGGTCAGAAACTGGCTGACAAACTTAAACTAAAAGTAAGGTCAAAGGTGGTCATCACTTTTGCTGATGCATCAGGTTATATTTCGGGAGCCTCATTTCGGGTGGCCGGCATTTACCAAACCTCGAATACCATGTATGACAACATGAATATTTTTGTTAGAACAGAGGATTTGACCTCTTTATATGGTGCTGATGCCAAATCGGGTCATGAAGTGGCCGTATTACTCAATCATTCCGATCATGTGCCTCAAATGAACGAAACCATAAAATCGGAATACGGTAATCTGGATGTTAAAGAGTGGCGAGAAGTAATGCCACAAGTTTCTATGCTGGAATCCAGCCTTGATATCTCCATGTACATCTTTATGATTATTATTCTGCTAGCTTTAATATTCGGCATCATCAACACTATGCTAATGGCTGTATTGGAGCGTACCAAAGAGTTGGGTATGCTAATGTCGATAGGTATGAATAAAAGTCGAGTCTTCCGGATGATCATGGTGGAAACCGTATTCCTATCCCTTATTGGCGGAGTAGTTGGTATTCTGATGGGTATTGCCGTTACTTTTGCCACAGCTAATTCGGGCATCGACATATCCATTGTAGCCGAAGGCTTTGGTGCCATGGGCTATGATTCCATAGTATATCCGGTACTAAAAATTAAAAACGTGATTGACGTGGTGGTAATGGTATTTATCACCGGAATGCTGGCTGCCATTTATCCGGCCATGAAAGCTCTTAAATTAAAACCAGCCGAAGCCATCCGCATCGACATGTAATCACTCGAATACTAAAACATTAAAACTCATATTATGAATGTCATAGAAGTTAACAAACTGACCAAAACATATAACGACTCAGAGGTACTAGTACACGCCGTTCAAGGCATTGATTTAGAAATTAAAGAAGGAGAATTTACAGCCATCGTTGGGCCGTCGGGCTGTGGTAAAACCACCTTTCTGAATATGTTAGGAGGTTTGGATCAACCCTCCGCAGGAACCATACGCATTGGTGATACTATGGTAAATGACTTAAAGCCCACTGAGCTGATTGATTTTAGATTACACAATATAGGCTTTGTATTTCAGGCCTATAATTTGATACCAGTTTTAACAGCCAAGGAGAATGTGGAATTTATTATGCAGCTTCAGGGCAAGAGCAAAGCTGAGCGTGACAAACGTGCTATTGGCCTTTTAACTGAAGTTGGTCTTGGAGATAGAATTGACAGCCGACCGTCTCGCTTATCGGGTGGACAACAACAACGTGTAGCTGTTGCCCGTGCATTGGCTTCAAAACCCAAATTTGTATTGGCCGATGAGCCTACTGCCAACTTAGATTCCAAGTCGACCGAAACTTTACTGGATATCATGGAACAATTGAATAAAGAGGAGAACATTACCTTTATTTTTAGCACCCATGATACGCGTGTGGTCAACAAAGCTCGACGGGTTATTAAGCTGGAAGATGGTAAAATAATTAGTGATGAACGAAAAGCGGACTAAGTAAAATGAAATCAATTATAAAATTAGTTGTAATAGCTTTAGTATTGCTTTTACCTGTACCAACTAATGCCCAATTTGGTGACGCAGATAAAAAGTTTGTGCTTAATGGTTATCTGGTTAATATGCAGTCGGTGTCTATTTCAGAAAATCCATTTGACGTACCCGATTCACTGGCCTATCTCACCAAAGGCGACAACAATATCTATAACGTTAATACCTACTTTCAAAACAGATTAAATCTATTTTGGTATGCGAGCGATAAACTCACCATCTCTGCTCAAATGCGTAACAGGCTAGTAATAGGAGATCAGGTCAGGCTTGACTTTGATGGTCAGGTGGAGAAAAGTTATGAGAATGCGGGTAACTTTTTTAATCCATCCTGGAATGTGGCTGTGGGCAATAGTTATATTTTAAATCTGGCTTTCGATCGGCTCTATGCCGAATATTCAACTGGTGATTTGGATGTCACCATTGGAAAGCAACGCATAAATTGGGGTAAAACCTTTGCCTTTAATCCCAACGACATGTTTAATACCTACTCCTATTTTGACTTTGATTATGAAGAAAAACCAGGAACTGATGCTGTAAGAGCCATGTACTACACGGGCGCTGCTTCATCCATTGAATTGGCAGCTAATATTGATAGCGCTTCACATGTATCTGCCGCTCTTAAATGGAATGCCAACCTTTGGAATTACGATTTCCAGTTTATAGGCGGAACTTTAAACGAAGAAGATTTAGCCCTGGGACTAGGATGGTCGGGATACATTAAAGGAGCCAGTTGGCGCGGAGAGTTTGCTTGGTACCAACCTTTTGAGAACTTCGCCGACACCTCAGGAGTAATGATGCTATCCACTGGATTTGATTATACAATTAAAGCTAAATGGACAGTACAAGCCGAAGTTATGCTAGCAAAATTACCTGAGGGGAAAAAGATTGCTTTCTTTGATGCCTACGCGCCACCTCAATCAGTAAAGGATTTGGCAACTTCGCCCTTTCAACTACTAGGAAGTGTGATGTATCAGGCCAGCCCCTTATCTACTCTTTCGTTGGCCAGCATCTGGTATCCTCATCCAGATATAAAAGGCATTTTTATTGGTCCTTCCTGGACATACAGTGTAGCCGATAATTTTTCTGCCTCATTTTACTGGCAATACTTTCATGGGAATTTTCCTGATAGTTTAAGCAATGAAGTTAGGGAGCAAAGTGTAAACTCCGGTTTTATGCGATTAAAATACAGCTTTTAAAAGTTGAAGACCACTTTTTCTTTTAAGGAAAAAACACATTAATCTTTGGTCTCAATACAAGGAATCTCAAATGAAAAACGTGTCCCTTTAACTGTTGAGAAATCAAGTTTTAACTGCCCTCCAAGCATTTCTGCCAGGTTCTGACTAATTGCTAATCCAAGTCCTGTACCGGGTATATTGAAGGTTTTTTTATCCTTAACACGAACAAATCGTTCAAATATTTTGGCATGAAATTTTGAAGGTATTCCTACACCAGTATCACTAACATAGAAATTCAATTGATCAGGAAGAGGTCGTTCCAAGCCAAGAGTTATTGTTCCCCTTTTCGTAAACTTAACAGCATTATTCATTAAATTAGAAAGTATCTGCCTTAGCTTCACTTCATCTGTTTCTATGATACAATTATCAATGTTCGCTGCAATTAATATCTGCACTTGAATATGCTCCTTATCATAGTTGCGTAATAGCGATTTTGTGGTCATTTGCAGGTTTTCCATAAGCGCCTTGGTATTCACAGCACTCTTATTAATTGTAACCTGACCTGACTCTATCTTTGAGAAATCAACAATGTCATTAATAAGGTTTAAAAGGTGTACCCCATTATTTAGGATAATATTAGTAAAATCCTGAATTTCTGAAGCTACCAATCCTCCATGCTGTAGTATTTCAGCAAAACCCAATATGGCATTCATCGGAGTACGAATTTCATGACTCATATTTGCTAAAAAGGAGGATTTAAGCATATCCGATTCTTCAGCTTTTTCTTTAGCTTTAATTAATGCTTCTTCAATTCTTTTACGTTCAGTTATATCATGAGTTATAGATAACACAACCTCTTTATCATTCAAGGTAAACTGGTGTGCATTAACTTCTACCGGAAAAACGCTTCCATCCTTGCGTTGATGAAACACTTCAAAAGTTATTGTCTTTTTAAAATCAATATCCTTGAGTAAGCTCTTTTCCTGTTTTTTATAATCATTAGCCATTAGCTTACCAGGAGTCATTGAACTTAAATCTTCAAGAGTATATCCGGTCATATTTGTGGCAGCCTGATTAGCCTCAATACAACCTCTTACTTTACCATTTGCATCCAATTCCCAAAGATAAATAGCCGCATTAGCCTGGTTAAAAAGCTGATGAAACTTTTCCTTCTCGATCTTTAACTCAATATTTATAGCCTGTTTATCCTGGATTTCATTAAATAATAATTCGTTTATGCGTGTGAGTTCCGAGGTACGTTGCTTTACTTTATTTTCAAGGTTTCTATTTAATTTTGTTAATTGGTTAAGTAGGTCAAGCCTCTCCCACTTATCTCCAACCATCTTAACGAACTGATGAAATATCAACAAATCATTCCCAAAATTAGAATCGCTTCCCTCTTCATTAATAAAAATAAAAAACCCCTTATCAATGCCATGATTCTCGAAAGAGAGTATTAGCACCTCATTGGGTTGTAATCTCTCCTCACTTATATGAAGTGTAATCCATTCTGGGTGATCAGCATATTTATACCTTAAGAAAGATTCATTGTGTATTGCGGATTGAAATTCTCGACTTAAGGTAAACAGAGGTTTTCCATGTTCAGAGGAATAAACAGAGCAATAACTTCCTAAAGTCTTATAGCTCTTTTTCTTTAAATGAATAGAAAAACATAATGGAATGCTTTTAAGGATGGATATTTTTTCAAGAAGGCCTCGCATTAACTCCACCGGTTGCGAAACAGTATCAAAACTTTCCGAAATTAAACCAAATAAAATTGTATCCTCAACTTGATTCGAAAGCGCATCATTTTCTTCCTCAAGTAGTTTGAGGCGTTCTTTCAACTCCTCCACACTTTTCTCTTCACCCTTAATATTCATTTATTTGCCTATGAATTCTAATATTAAATTTGCCAATAGTTTTGGTTCATCTTCCTGTATAAAATGTCCTCCGGTCCGTATTGATACTAATTTTGATCCATTTATGTTCTCATGTAACTTTTCACTTATTTTTCGACTTAAAAATATATCGGCTTCACCTCTTATTATCAAAACCGGCATTTTTAAAGCATGTATATCATCAATGATTTCCAATAGGTCATTATTATTTAAACAATGGGCAAAATACAAGAAAGCCTTTCTACCTTCGGTGGTTTTCATGGGTTTCCAAAAATAATCCATGAGTTTATCATTGACATTACCTCTATTATAGACTCCCCGGCTTACGATAAACTTGAAAACTCCTAAATCAAGTGAAGCCATTGCAAGTTGCCTTATTACAGGCGTACGCATTGAAATAATGGGCTGAACCGGCCAAAAATCATAAGCCACTGCGTTTATTAAAGTCAAACTTAGAATCTGATCAGGTCGATGAACTGCCATTATCTGTCCTATTCCACCACCAACATCGTGACAAACCAAATGAATCTTTGTAAGCTCAAGCTTATCTATAAGTTCTAAAAGCATCCTGGAATGATTCTTAAGGGAATATGAATCATCAATATTTTTGCTCGAATCTCCACATCCTGCCAAATCAACAGTGATTACATCATAATTTTCAATAAAACCTGGAATTACATTTCGCCAAATAAATGAATACGTGGTTATGCCATGTATGAATAAGATGGGTTCGCCTTCTCCCATTCTATAATACACCAACTCTTGATGCTCAATAGCAATGGTATTTCTTTGTTCTGTGAGATCCATAAAGTCCTGTTGATGCATATGAATTTAGTGATTTTTTTCTTAAAACAGCAATCGCTCAACATGAGCGCTCATTAATGATAATTCCACTACCAATTCATAAGATAGATCAAAGCATTTTAGAGCAGAATCGCATCGTTTATTTTTCAGGTTTCATCCATCCATTTTTCGGCTTCATCCTCTTTTTGTTTAGCAATAAAATATAAGCTGCAATTTTTGGAGTATCGTTTAGTTGAACAAGAAAAACATAACATAAAACCATGAAAAAACTTATCATTATCGCAGTTAGTTTGGCAGTTGTTTTTGGCGGGGTATTCGCCGTTAAAGCGTTTACTCCTGAAAAGAAAACACAAGACAAAGAGATCGTAAAAAAAGGAATGCTTGTTGATGTGATGTACCCCGAGATTGGTGACATTGAATATACTTATAGCGCCACTGGAAAAATAAGGGCAGTTGATCGTTTCGAAATATTCGCTCAGGTTGAAGGTCAACTTCTTCCAACCAGCACACGATTTAAAGAAGGAATTACTTATAAGAAAGGCGAAATAATTCTTGAAGTTGACCAAAGGGAATATAACATGAGTTTATTAGCTCAGAAAAGTGACTTCATTACACTTATTACATCAATTCTTCCTGATATCAAATCAGATTATCCTGATTCATATTCTACATGGAAAAACTATGTGCTTGAGTTAGACGTCAATGAATCACTGGTTGATATCCCGGAGCCAAAGAGTGAACAAGAGAAGTTTTACTTGTATGGCAAAGGCATATATAAAAACTATTATAATGTGCGATCGGGAGAAGAAAAACTACTAAAGTACACAATCAGAGCTCCTTTTAACGGAGTTGTATCTTCGGTTAGTGCTGAAGCGGGTACGGCAGTTCGCTCAGGATCGGAACTCGGCACATTACTTAGTAATGAAGCTTATGATCTTGAAATTACGATCCCCCTCTCTTCCATGGGTAAAATTAGCGTTGGCACTCAGGCCAAACTGCACTCCACAGAAATAGATACTGAATGGACCGGTAAAATAGTTCGCATTGGCGGAGATATAGATGAGCAATCACAAAGTGTAAAATTGTTTATCCGCACCAGTGGAAAAGAACTAAAGGAAGGCATGTATTTAACTGCCGACATTCAACAAGCTCCATTTTTGGGTACAATGAGTTTACCGCGCAAAATGATAAATGATCAGGACCAGCTTTATACAGTAGATAACAATCAACTTAAACAAATACAGGTTGAAGTATTGGCTCGCCAGGGCGATATAGCAATCATTAAAGGAATTGATGAAGGCACCGCTGTACTTTCAACAGTTGTTAAAAGTGCTTATGATGGCATGCCGGTTAGATTAAATCAGTAGTCCAAATATATTATTTACAAGCTGCAATGAATTACGGATTGGCTGAAGATGGCCAACTTCAAAACAACAGTAATGAAAAAACTTATTAGCTACTTTATAAAATTCCCCTTAGCGGTTAACCTGGTTATGGTTATGGCTTTTTTACTTGGCCTATTATCACTAAATGGAATACAGAAAAACTTCTTCCCCAATGTAGGAAAACGCTTCATTTATGTAGACATACTTTATCCCGGTGCATCTCCTGAAGAAATTGAAGAAGGCGCCATTCTAAAAATTGAAGAGAACGTAAAAGGTCTTGAAGGCATGGAGCGTATCACTTCTGTTTCGAGAGAAAACAGTGGTTCTGTTTCAATTGAAATGCTGAAAGGCACCGATATGGATGAAGCCTTGATTAAGGTAAAGAACGAGGTTGAAAAAATTGCTTCTTTTCCGGTGGGAATTGAATCGGTAACCACTTATAAGCATGACGATGTAAACTTTGCAATGAATTTTGTAGTTACTGCACGTGATGGTAAAACGGTTGATTTAAAAACTTTAAAGGAAACAGCCAGAGAAATTGAGCATGATTTACTGCGCTTAGATGGCGTATCTAAAATAGAAATAGGTGGTTACCCCGACGAAGAAATTGCTGTACTACTAAAAGAGAACGCTATGGAGGCCTACCAAATGACCTTCAATGAAGTGGCTCAGGCGGTGGCGTCCAGCAATATAATAATGACTGGTGGAAGCATAAAAGATGGTAGTGAAGAATTTTTCATTAGGGTACGTAACAAGGCCTATCAGAGCGAAGGATTAGAAGACATTGTCATCCGTCAAACAGAAAGTGGCGGGATCATTCGTTTAAAAGATGTTGCTACTCTTAGCGACCGCTGGGCCGACACGCCTTCTGAGGTCAGATACAATGATGAAAAAGCAGTAGTGATAACAATTAGCAATACGTTTAGTGAAGATATTGTTAAAGCCACCGATGCAGTTAAAGCTTATATTTCAGATTTTAATTCCAGTCAAGATTATCTCGAAGCAGAGGTAATTCGAGACATGAGTAAGACACTGAACCAACGTATTGATCTGCTTCTGAATAATGGTATCGTAGGTATTTTGTTAGTCTTGCTATTTCTATCCTTATTCTTAAATCCCCGTGTAGCATTTTGGGTAGCGGTAGGTATTCCTTTCTCCTTCTTAGGCATGTTTATTTTCCTACCGGGCACAGTGGTTACGATAAATATGCTGTCGCTATTTGGCCTTATTCTCGTACTGGGAATATTAGTTGATGATGCCATTGTTGTAGCCGAGAATATATACCGACATCGCCAGTTGGGTAAAAATCCAATTAAAGCGGCTGTTGACGGCACTTTAGAGGTTACTCCTGCGGTACTCTCTGGTGTATTAACCACCATGTTGGCTTTTTCTACCTTCATTTTTCTTGATGGAAGTATGGGCGATATGTTTAAGGAAATATCTATTGTGGTCATCTTAATTCTTTTTGTATCACTAATTGAAGGCTTAATTATATTGCCTGCACACATGGCTCACTCCAAAGCTTTAACTCCCGACAGTGGTAGTCAATGGAAAAAATACATGGGTTGGGCGGAAGCAGGATTATTGAAGTTCAGAAGCATCGTTTATAAACCTTTATTACGAACGGCTATAAACCATAAAGTCACAACCGTCTTTGTGTTTGTTGGGATGTTTGTTTTATCCATTAGCATGCTTAGAACCGGTATTGTAGGAAGTACATTTTTTCCGGAAGTTGAGGGCGATGATTTTACAATTTCATTAACTATGCCATCGGGTACAGATGAGTCGGTAACTCAGCGACAATTAGATAAAATATCAGCGGCTATATGGTCTGTTAATGAGGATATGCGAGAGTTTCAACCCAATAAAGCCGATATCATTGATCAAACCTTTCAACAGTTTATGGGTAGCGGAAGTAGTGCAACTATGCAAGTTACTTTGTTAGATTCTGAAATACGCGATACACCAACCTCTGAAGTCATAAGCAATATTCGTAAAAAACTGGGAGATATTCCCGGTGCTGAAGGATTGGAGTTTGCCGCTTTTAATCCATTTGGAAAAGCTTTAAAAATATCACTTTTAGGTGATGATAATGATGTTCTTCAAAAAGCTAAAGAAGAACTCAAATTGGAGCTACAAAACATGCCTGAGTTAAGTGATGTAACCGATAATTCGCCAATTGGTTATCGTGAAATAGAAGTTGAACTAAAGCCTAAAGCACATCACCTTGATGTTACACTTCAAGACGTAATATCGCAAGTGCGTGAAGCCTTCTTCGGAAATGAAGTACAGCGTTTGCAGCGTGGAAAAGATGAAGTAAAAGTATGGGTAAAATATAGTGATGACAACAGAACTTCAATCGGACAGTTGGAAAACATGAAGATTCGCCTGAATAATGGAATTGCTTATCCTCTTTCAGAACTGGCTACTTTAAAAACGGTTAATGGCGTTGCAAATATAAGTCATCTTGATTTTGACCGCGAAGTACAGCTCGAAGCCAACCAAACTGATCCTACCTCTTCACTGCCTTTAATATTAGGGAAGATTGAAAAGGAGGTTCTGGTTGATTTATATGCCAAATACCCCGGAATAGTAGCGTCATATGATGGTCAAAAACGCGAAAGTGATAAGGTGTTGAACTCAGCTTCAACAGTCATTCCAATCATTTTATTACTCATGTTTGCAATTGTTATTTTCACGCTTCGATCGGTTAGTCAATCTGCATTGGTTTACCTAATGATACCATTGAGTTTAGTTGGTGTTATTATAGGCCATTGGATTCACGGAATGAGTTTTAGTTTGATGTCAGCCATGGGTGTCATTGCTCTGGTTGGTGTAATGATCAATGATGGTTTGGTTTTAATTAATGGTTTTAACATCAACCTCAAAGAAGGCATGCCTTTAAAAGAAGCCTTATTCGAGGCTGGCATATCGCGTTTTCGTCCTATTCTTTTAACCACCTTAACAACCATAGCCGGAATGGCGCCAATGCTTTTAGAAACCAGTATGCAGGCTAAATTCCTAATTCCTATGGCCATCTCGTTATGTTATGGTATGGCAATGGCGACAACCACAACCTTATTTCTTCTTCCTGTATTACTGTTATCAGTTAATAGTTTTAAGGTGAAGTTTAACACATTAATCCTAGGTAAAAAAGTGAGCAGAGAAGAAGTTGAATCTGCAATTAAAGAAATGAAATATCAGTATGAAGACAATTAAATATATTCTAAGCATTAGCCTAATGCTCGCTCTTGCAAAGCTAAATGCCCAGGAACAAATTGAGCCAACAGATAAAATATCTTTATCAAGAGCCGTTGAGATAGCAATGCTAAATAACTATGATTTAAAAATTGCTACCAACGAGTTAAAAAAGGCAGATAACAGCAATTCAATTGGTAATGCGGGTTTGCTGCCTTCACTGACGCTCAATGGTGGATTCGATTATGGCTTTAACGACACTGAAATGGAATTTGCAGGAGGAGATTCCGAAGTCATCAAGATAGATAATGCAGAATCATTTACTTATAGTGGAAATGTACGAATGGACTATACACTGTTTGATGGTTTTGGCAATGTGTATACTTACAAAAAATTGCAAGGACAAAATGAGCGACAGCAAACACTTTTCCGACAGCAAACCGAACAAACCATTGTTGAGGTGGCAGAAAAATATTACGAAGTTTGCCGTGCTCAACAAAACCTGAATTTGGCGAAAAAATCAATGGAAATTTCTCGTGAAAGAGTTCAAAAAGCCATCCATAAAAAAGCCTATGGGCAAGCCAATCAATTGGATGTTTTAAATGCTGAAGTGGACATGAATTCAGATAGCACCATCATCTTACAAACGGAACAAGCATTTCTGCGTTCCATTAAGGACCTGAATGTGGTACTTGGCGTTGATGTTCAAACCGAATACCAAGTGGATGATGCCATTAACTTTAGAGATGATTTTACAGCTGACGCGGTAATAAGTGGAGCCATGCTTAATAATTCGGGAATGATTGCTCAAGAGCAACAAGAAGACATTTCTAATTTGGATCTTAAAATTACCAATGCTCAAAAATACCCGACGCTTTCAGCCTATGGTCAGTATGGTTATAACAGGCAAAACAGTGATGCCGGACAAGTTTTATACAATCAAAATTTAGGTACATCGGCAGGTCTATCTCTTAAATTTAACGTATTTAACGGCAGGCAGCAGCGTACAAAAGAAAAAAATGCGATGTTGGATTTAAACTCACAACAAGAGCGTAGTCTTCAGTTAAAATCTGAGCTGGAACGTGATGCAACCAATGCCTATACCGATTACATTTATAAACGTCGTATCGCTGAATTACAAGAAACAAGTGTAAAACAAGCTCAACTTAATTTTGAACAAACACAAGAAATGTATGAACTCGGAAGAGTGACTTCAATTGAGTTTCGTACGGCACAACAAAACTTGTTGGATGTTGCTGCTAATTTTAATGATGCAAGATTTACGGCCAAAGTTGCTGAGTTTTACCTCATGCAATTAACAGGTGAATTGATCAACTAAATGTAATGTCATATCTAGATATGAATGCCAAGAAAGAGCTTAATAAAACATTTTGCGTAATTTGCAATGTCGACTAAAACAGCAATATGATCAACTTAAAAACCAAATATAAATTTTTACTGGTACCGTTTATTACCTTCTTGCTGGCATTCATATCTATCATGTTAATGATTTTATTTGAATACCGTAGTTTTGAAGATTTTAATCAAATGCCGTTTGATCGAATGATTGTATCATTCTTTGAAACTCTGATATTGGTATTTATTTATAATTTCTTTGTTCGCAAGTTTAACCGCTTTATGCCCTGGAAAAAGAGCTGGCTACTTAGATTCTTACTTGATTTATTGCTGGTTGTATCCTTTACTTCAATAGTTATTTTTACTGTTAATACTGCTCTTAAATTAGGCTTCATACCAGAACATGATGGTCATCAACAAAAACACTTTTTACTCTATATCATACCACTATTTGTTAGTTCTCTTTTCCTGCTTATTGTTGAAATGATTATCGAATTGGAAGAACGCAACGCAATGGAACATAAGATCTCAGCATTGGAGAAAGAACAATTAAACACCAAGTACAGTGCCCTAAAAGAGCAACTTGATCATCATTTCTTATTTAATAATCTAAGTGTACTATCATCACTTATATACGAAAGCACCGAAAAAGCAGATAAATTCATACAAGACTTTGCTGCCATATATAGGTATGTTCTTTCAATTAACAAACAAGATTTGGTAACGCTTCAGGAAGAGTTGGATTTTATTAAAACCTATTTAAACTTATATAAATTTAGATTTGAAGAAGGACTTTCATACAGGCTAGTAAACATTGATACGAACAGTAAACACAGATTGCCTCCTCTAACACTTCAACTATTGGTAGAAAATGCAATTAAACACAATATAATGTCACGCAATGAGCCGCTCAATATTGAAATTTACATAGATGAAAATGCACTAATTGTAGCTAACAATTTGCAAATTAAAAGTGATGTTCCGTCTACAACAACCGGACAAAGTAATCTGGTTGAGAAATACCTGCTACTGGGGCAAAAGGCTCCTGAATTTAAAATTGAGAACGACTATTATTCTGCACGTATTCCACTAATTGAACCCACCAATGATTAAAGTATTAATTGTAGAAGATGAAATGCCATCTGCACGTAAGCTGAAGGCTTTTCTTGCGCAAATAGCACCTGATTTTGAAGTGGTTGAAATACTCGATTCGATTGAGCAAACCGTATCATATCTTGAAACAAATAAGGTTGATTTGATATTTTTAGATATTCATTTATCTGATGGAAACAGCTTCTCCATTTTTGAAAAAACTGAAGTTAATACACCAATTATATTTACAACTGCATTCGATCAATATGCTATTCAAGCCTTTGAGCAAAACAGCATTGGCTATCTCCTTAAACCTATTGGAATAGATAAACTTAAAGGAGCTATTGAAAAATTCAGAGGCGGTATAGAAAAAAGAGCAGATTCAGTCCAGGGAATTGATTACAACGTGTTAGGCCAAATTATTGCTCAACAGCAGAAACCCGAATATCGCGAGCGATTTATGGTGCACTTCAGAGGTATGATAAAATCAATTGACATAAGTGAAGTGGCCTACTTCTTTGCAGAAAACCGTGCTGTATTTATTGTACTTTTTGATGGAAAAACCTATGATTTAAGCATGACATTAGAACAGTTGGAATCAGAACTTAATCCGAAAATATTTTACAGGGCAAACCGAAAATTTATTGTTTCTATCAAAGCCATTAAAGAGGCAGTTGTTTATTCTAAAAATAAACTCAAATTACATCTTAAACCTGAATCAACTAGTGATGTAATTATTTCCACCGAGAAAGCTTCAAAGTTTAAGCATTGGCTGGCTGGGTAATTAAGACTGATTACCTGACTATTGGGAATAGTTGAGAAGAACTGGATTTTAATAAATTATTAGTTTATCTTTTTTCTTTCTTACTAAAACCCAAATATCATGACTTTACTTTACAAAAAGAGACCTTGTCTCTCACTGTGTCTAAGCGCGATGTTTTTATTGGCGTTTTTTTTAATGGCTTTCGATGGCATAGCTCAAGAAAAGCAAAATGACAAGAAGCAAAATTCAGAATCCTACTGGCAAATTATCACCGAGCATGCTGATTGGTCTGCAAGAGCCGGCCTTCAAGTGGTAAGAGTTAAAAACAAGCTTTACCTTATGGGAGGACGAACGCCTATCGAATCTGATATTTTCGGAGATAGTGAAATATGGAGCGATGTGTGGAAGAGTTCTTTGAAAGGAAAAAAATGGCGCAATATTCTGGAGTCAGGTGGTGAAAACCATTGGCCTGCCCGAGCCTACTTTCAAGCTGTATCAAAAGGTAAGTACATGTACGTTATGGGTGGTCAGAACTTTAATGTAATTCCCAACCCAAATCCATTTCCTCAAGAAGGAGAACCAGCCTTCATTTCAGTTTCTGAGTTCTTCAATGATGTATGGCGAAGCAGAGATGGTGTACATTGGAAACAAATGACAGATGAAGCTCCGTGGGACAAACGAGCTGGTTTAAGTTGTGTTATACATCGAAATGAACTATATGTCATGGCGGGATCGGTTAATGATGATGCCGCTGTAATAGAAGGACAACCTAAACGCATTTATTATAATGATGTGTGGAAATCAAAAGATGGGAGAAAATGGATTAAAGTTTGTGATTCCGCTCCATGGACACCGCGAGCAGGCGCAATTACTGTAACGAAAAATGGATATATTTATTTAATTGGTGGCGAAGATAATTTTACCTGCGAAGAAGACGGCCGTTGTCCACCATATTACAACGACGTTTGGAGATCAAAAAATGGTAAACACTGGGAGTTAGTTACAGCCGAAGCTTCTTGGGCAGCCAGACCTGGACATCAAGTTGTGGTTTACAAAAATCAATTCGTATTATTTGGGGGTTTTGGATTAAGCTTTGACCCTTCAGATCCATTTAAACCATCAAATCCTATGGATATTTGGACTAGTAAAAATGGTAAAGACTGGAAAATACTTGAAGGTGCGCCCTGGAATGCTGAAACAGCAGCTGACATAAAATACGACTTTGACGCTATCTGGGTGCCCGGAAAAAGAAAAGGCAGTCCTCCGGCCATTTTAACTTTTGGCGGCGATAGAGAAACGTTTAACCCATTTGACCCCTTTAATTATCTAAACGTTGATAATGATGTTTGGCGATTTACTCCGTTCCATAAACCAAAAACATGGGACGATAAGAATGACAAATGGGATAAGGATGATGATGGTACGAAGATGGAATTTAAAGCTTACCCTAGTCCATTTAAACACATGACCACCATTAAATATTATCTGGACGAAAAAGATGAAGAAGTAATAATCAACATCTATAATTCAGATGGTCGCCTAGTTAAACATCTGTATAATGGAAAAGCTGATCAAGGCTGGCTGATTAAACAGTGGGATGGAAAAAACGATAAAAACCAAAGATTACATAAAGGCATTTACTATGTTAAAATAATAACCAATAAGAAAATAAGAACATTACGAATTGTAAAGAAATAAAATTACTCTTATAAGTTTGAAGCCCTATATGATTATTTAATCGCATAGGGCTTTAATTATATTATCATCTTGACAATCACAAAATAAAGATCGTAACTTTAATTCATTAACTTGTAAAAACACTCAAAATGAAACGCTCATTTATTATTTCCCTGGCATTTTTAGCACTAATACTAATGGCCTGCCCAACGCCTAATGACAAACCACTTACTCATGAAGAAAAACATGCCATTGGTTTAGAAGTTAATAAGGTACTGGATAACTGGTTTAGGGCCCCTAAAGAAAACTTTATCAAACACATTATGGATGGAATTCATTTTGATAGTAATACGGCAATGGTAGCCGATGGCTTAATAACAATTGGTGGAGAAGCTATGCGAAAATATATGCATGAAGGGCTTAAGGATGTAGAATATATTTCGGATGTACAAACCCCTACAAGATATACTCATGTGCTAACACGAGATGTTGTTGTGATCACTTTAAATTATGAAGAAAAAATTCATTTAAAAACTGGTGAAATCTTTCCTAACAAAGGAGGTTTTCAATATGTATTTAAGAAAATTGATGACAATTGGAAAGTTGTGAATATGGCTGGAACTCATACCAAATAAACAACAAAGCCTATTAATTAGTTTGGGGCAATGTAAACCAAAAGGTTGCACCTTGCCCCTCTTGACTTTCAACCCCAATTTCTCCTCCATTTTTCTCAACAAACTCTTTGCAAATAATCAATCCTAAACCTGTTCCTTTTTCACCATGTGTACCTTCCTTTTTTAGTTTTTGATCAATCCGAAAGAGCTTTTTCTGATTTTCAGCAGATATCCCTATTCCATCATCCATAACCTTAATAAAGTGTAGATGATCCTCTGACGATACATTCACCTCGATCGTTCCACCATCTTTAGTAAATTTCATTGCATTACCCAAGAGATTACGCAGTACAGTATTAATACTATTTCTATCACCATAGGCCTGCCATTGATTAGAAATATATTTTAACTGAATAGCTTTTTTATCAGCTGAAAGACGATAAAGGTTTATATTCTCTTGAATCAACATATTCAAGTCAAATGCTTTGGCTTTAAAGTCAATTTTGCCACGCTGAGACCTTGACCAGGTCAATAGGTTTTCGAGCAATGCGTATATCTGCTTTATTGACCCATGCATTTTTGTTACACACTCTTTCCTATCTTCTTTATCATAAGCATCATAATTATCTGTAAACACATCGCTTATCGACATTAAACTGGCAAAAGGATTTTTTAAGTCGTGTGAGATTATGGAGAAAAACTTGTCTTTGGTTGCGTTCATGGCCATCAAATTCTGCTCCGAAAACATGAGTTGCTCATTTGCTTTACTTATTTCAAGGTTTTGTTTTCGAAGCAAATGATTTGTTTTTCGACGAAGCAAATAGCGATAGACAAATACTACAACCATAGTGAAAATCAGTAACACCAGGAGAATAAACCAAAATTTCATCCAAAATGGTGGCAAAACCTGAATATTTAATTCGCTTGGATTTTCACTCCAACTTCCATCCTCGTTTGTACATTTTACTTTAAAAATATACTTGCCCGGATCGACATTAGCATATGAAACAAAATTACGATTGCCTGCCATATGCCATTCTTTATCTAATGGGTCCAATTGGAAAGCATACTGAGTTTTTGAAGGGAACAAATGATTCATTCCTGAAAACTCAAGAGAAAAAAAGCGATTGGAATATGGCAGAATTATTTCATTGAGATATGAAATATGCCGAGCTAAGAAATATTCATCCTCAACAACATTTAGTTTATTAGATGCCTCTTCATTCACATCTGTAGCCACCTTATTACCCATCACATCCAGATGTGTAAAAATGGCCTTGGTTTCTGTTTCACTTTTTATAAGCTGTTTGCTTCTAATGATATTTAGCCCATATACCCCGCCAAAATACAGTGTACCACTGTTTCCTTTATGATATGCGCCTCCGTTAAATTCATTACTCTGGAGCCCATCATTCACATCAAAATTTCGAGTGTCTTTCGTATTAGGATCAAAACAGCAAATTCCTTTATTCGTGCTTAACCACAAGGCTCCATCTTCATCAGTAAGGATGCTATAAATAACCTCATTGGGTAAACCGTCATCAACTCCATAATACTGAATTGAGTCTTCTTGAAGATTCAGATAATTTAAACCACTATTGGTTCCAAGCCAAAAGTTGTTGTCTTCATCCTCTAAAATTGAAAATACGATATCGTTTGACAATGCCGGATTAGTTTGGGTAGTATAATGTTTAAAAGTGTAGGTGTTAGGATTTAAGCGATTTACACCACCACCATATGTTCCAATCCAAATATAGCCTTCCTTATCTTCAACAATAGACGAATACACAAAATTATGAGATATTGATTGTGGATTTTCATCATCATGCATGAATCGTCTGAAAGTGTTCGTATTATGATCGAATAAATTCAGACCATTCCGTGTTCCTATCCATAGTTGTCCTTTGCTGTCTTCAAATACCACCCTAACGGAATTATCTGATATACTATTAGCCAGATTTGGATCATGAACATAGGCTGTAAACTTTTTAGTATTGGGATCAAATCGATTCAATCCGCCGCCATCCGTTCCCATCCAAATTATACCATTGCTATCTTCAAACACATCCCGCACTGACGAATTGGAGAGAGAGTTGGAATTATTGTCATCTGTATCATAAAATTGATAAGAATCATCGCCGGTGTCAATGCAACAAACACCTTTATCATTTGTACCAATCCAAATCGTTCCATCAGATGCTTCCCATATCGACCAAATAAAATTACTTGATAAACTATTTTCTGAAAGTGGATTGTGCTGATACAACTCAAACTTATTTGTACTTCTATTATAGATATTTAAGCCGGCTCCATAGGTTCCTATCCAAACATTTCCGCTAATAGTGTCTTCATATATACAATTTATATGGTTCTGACTTAGACTTGAATTATCCAAAGTACTATGAACCAAATTAGTAATCTTACCACCAGAATGAATTATAGATACTCCATCACCATGCGTTCCATACCATATATCACCATTGCTTAGTTTAACAAGAGCTTTACTCGAATTAATGGCCAAACTATTACTTTGTTGAAAGGCATCAACCTTTTTCAACAAGTGTCGGGAAGTATAATTGTAACTGTATAAACCCGTATTTGTACTAATCCACAAAAGTTGATCATCAGCAACTTCAATTGATTCAATTTGAATACCACCATCTAAACCAAAGATATTATGGCTTATCCATTTGCCAGTTAAGGGGTTTCGAAAGAACAGATCAAAATTACTGGAGGCAAACAGATTAATATCCATCTCACACAGACTAACGATTTTGGTATTTTCTATTTCATTTACCCAATCTGCATTTTTATTATTGCGCTTGAATAATCCATTGTTGGAGGCAACGTAAATTTCGCCCTCTTTAGTTGCTATTATTTCATTGATTCTTGACGCAATCGACGCTTCATTTTGCGCCTGTAAAGTTTTGGTATCAACTTGATTTAAGCCTCGCGCTGTACCAACATAAACTATTTTTTCATAATGATATAAACAAGTAATGGTATCGCTACTTAAGTGTCTGTACGGATCTTCATTGGAAAAATTGGCAAATACTTCCTTAACCGGATTATAATGGGATAAGCCTTGACTGGAACCAAACCAAAAATGTCCCCGCTCATCCTCCACAATGCTTTCAATCCATTTATGACAAATACTATTAGAATTCTCAATATCCGTTCGAAACACCTCAAAATGATAACCGTCGTAACGATTTAATCCATCTTCGGTACCAAACCACATATAGCCTTTCGAATCACGAAATACGCTATATACTGAACTAAGTGACAATCCATCGTTGATGTCTATATGCTGAAATCGTATAGGTGGGGATTGAGCATTGGTTACAACATACACCAATACCATTAATAGGATGAGATAGGGATTTTTCATTTTAAGCTGGGTTGTTCATCTAAAAATAGTGATTTACAACAGCTTTACCAAAAATCAGATACGTATATCAATCATAAAACTTTTAAATAATCGCCTTATTTTTTATCCTTTCTAAACTGGACCCGATACTCCTTGCTCATTTTCTCTGTTGCGTATTGAAAAATTAAACGAGGCGCATCGTTCTTCCATTTATGCAGAAACTTTTCAACTTTCTCCGGTTCCTTTTTCCAGCATTCTCTTAAGAACCATCCGAGGCCCTGATGCACCACTCTTTCAGTATCCATCATCATAGAATCAATAAAATCCAATAAGGTATCAACAGACATTCCATTTTTTAATGGCTTAATAAAACTCACCGGAACAGCGCGTCTTTGGAACTTATTAGAAGCGACTTTCCATGGCATAAAATCATTAAAGTCAACAATTTTATTATCGATAAAATAGGGTATTATTTCACTGCTTATCACATCAGTATGTCCCCAGTTGATTATTCCAAGATGAAACCATTCTTCGATTGATGTGAATGTAAGCCGATCAAACTTCTTTTTATGATGATTAGTTAAAAGGTATGCAAAACTTGTTTCTTCATATTTTCCAGTTGGAATAAGCAGACGCGAAACTTCCAAGGCTAAAGCAAGACTAAACTCTTCTCTGGCAATTATTTCAGAAGTTTTAGACATAATTAATTCAGAGGACAAACCATAGGAATCAAAACCTTCTTTAAAATATCGACTATATTTTACAACCAGTTTCTCGTCTGCGTTAGTTTCGCAATATGTCCTAATTTCTTTGAATAATTCTTTTGCTGTCATGATAGAGATTTAAGTAGATTAAAAATACGAAATCATTGGCAGAAAAAAATCCATAGTAGAAATAATAAACTATTCAAATTGAAAAAAAGAACTCCGCCCAGGGGAGGGAGGAGTTCACAACTAGAATACGCGAAAAATGTTTCGGGATAGAATCATTTTTCTAATGGAGATTTTAAAGCTTTCTTACTTTGTTGTAACTAACAACACTATTTAATTGCGATTATAAAATAATTTCTTGTTGGCTTATCTAGACTCTCTTTGACTACAAATAAAGGATATATCACCACGCGAAATCAATAAAAAGGAACGAAACAGCAATAAATGAGAATGAAACGGAAATTGGAAGAATGAACCTCCTTTAATAAATTAAACAGGCTTTTTGGAATATACGATAGACGTTTTTCCGGCCTTATAGTTAACGACCATAAAAATAAAGGAAGAATTCTGCAATGTTCCAATAAGTTGCAAACTCAATTGTTCCTGACTATAAACAACATTATCACCATTCTTATAGTGAACGGATATCGCATCTATAAAATATAATTCGGACTCATTTGTAAATAGCCCTTCATCCCAACATTTGTATTGAATCTGCATTAGCCTTGAAAATCAAATTGATTTCAAAACTAATATCACCTGGTAGCAATATTAAAACTAATGTAATGGACTGGAATAATTTAAGTTTAAAGCATAAGAATCAAGTATTGAATGTTACAATACCTGATTAACTAAAAACAACATTAAGCAATCTAATCGCCTTATTTGGCAAATCGCATTCTATATTTCGGATTAACCTTACCTTCAGCAATCTGATTTAATTTATTTTTCATCAAACGCTTACTAATCCCTGACACGTGATCGATATATAGAACACCTTCCGTATGATCATATTCATGCTGTATTACACGTGCATTATATCCGGAAAAGGTTTTTGTGTGTTTCTTAAAATCTTTATCGTAATACTCCATCTCGATGGACCAGGGGCGCTCAACCTCACCATTTAAGTCAGGTAAACTCAGACAACCCTCCTGATCAGCCCACCAATCTTCAGATTCACTAATTATCTGGGCGTTGATAAATACCTCCTTAATTCCTTCTTCATCTTCAAATAGGTCGGCTTTATCTTCATCCTCCATTGTTTCAAACACTTGAGCAGTATCTACAATAAACAATCGAATGGCTTTATTGACCTGAGGCGCCGCCAATCCTACTCCACCTGCATCATACATGGTTTCCCACATATTTTCAACCAGCTTATCAACTCCTTCATATTCAGCTGTGATATCATCACACACTTTTCTCAACACTTTACTACCGTAGGCTGTAACCGCTAATGCCATCTTGTTACTCTATTTTCAATTAAGGATGCAAAATTAATATAAAACATTAACAAGACAATTAAGGATATGTTTGTTAACAAACAAAAGATGCTCACTGCTTTTAAAAAAGCATTCAAGAAATATTAAAACCCACACCAAAGGCTTACGTAAGATTACAATAACTTTCGTATCATTATTTATTATTCTATTTTAGCTTCACAAAATTATAAAACCAACTATGAAACATTTATTTATTCCCTTACTTATTATTTTAACGGCCTGTAATGTAGAAACAAGTAAAACTATTAATCCATCTCAAATTGAAGGGACTTGGCAACTTATTTCGTCGGAATACCATCGAAAAGATAGTATAACATCAAACATGACTGTTGGTCAGGAAATGATAAAAATTATAAGTCCCAGTCATTTCGCTTTTTTTCTT
Source organism: uncultured Carboxylicivirga sp. (assembly GCA_947503525.1). Classification (GTDB taxonomy): domain Bacteria; phylum Bacteroidota; class Bacteroidia; order Bacteroidales; family Marinilabiliaceae; genus Carboxylicivirga. The sequence continues at coordinate 57,739 of CANNEA010000009.1, forward strand.
CACGATCTCAAAAAAGGCAAAGATTCTACTAACATAGCCTACATGTCAGGTGGAGGCAGTTATAGTTTTATCAATGGCAAATACACGGAAAACTTACAGTTTTGTACAGCTCGCGATTGGGAAAACAATTCTTTTACTTTTGATATACAAATAATTGGCGACACCCTTATTCAGCAAGGTCTTGAAGAAATGGAAAGCTTAGGCTTAGGTACAGAAAACCTATTATTAATAGAAAAGTATGTTAGAATAGATAAATAGAAGTCAATTGCTGTTTCTTTTGAAAGTGACAATGCAATTATTAATAAATAATTTTTGTTTTTTTGTATTCGAGAATAAATTGAACAAAAATGAAGAGTATACTTGGCTACCTATTAACCCCCATTTTCTATTTATATTACGGATTGGCTCTCGTAATTTATCATCCAATTCAAGTACTTGCACATAAACTATTTGGTGACTATGCCCGACGAAGAGTTGTTGACTCATTAAATTTCTGGTTGGTAAATGGTCTTTACCTTATGGGCTGCCGAATTAAGTATCATCGTTTGGAGAATCTACCGGTCGATCGTCCCATAATTATAGTTTCTAATCATCAAAGCTTATTCGATATCCCTGCTGTGGTGAATGGCTTTAAGCAATACTATACCAAGTTTATTTCAAAAATTGAATTAAGTAAAAATTTACCAAGTATCTCCTATAATCTTATTCATGGTAAATCAGCCTTGATTGATAGAAATAATGGTGCTCAATCCGTTAAAGAAATTTTTAAACTTGGTCGACTTATTCAGGAAAATAATTATGCAGCATGTATATATCCTGAAGGGACAAGAAGTAAAACCGGTAAGGTTAAAAAATTCATGACAGCCGGAATCAATACTATGTTGAGAGCTGCGCCTGATGCCGTAATCATTCCTTTTGTTATCGATGGCCATAGCAAGATTATGAGAAGCGGCATGTTTCCTCTGCACTTCGGTGAAAAAATTACATACACCATGCTTGATCCTATTGAACCCAAAGGTAAAGATGTGGAAGAATTGGTTAGTTCTATACAACAGCGCATTAAGGATGAATTAGGACAATAAGCCATCGACTTTCCGTCATCATTAGTCTATAATACTGTAACTAAATATGAAACGACCTAAGGGTCGTTTTTTTTGTATTCCTTTATAATGTACCTTTACATCTTACATTAATCATTTGTTATAATGAATATTTTCGAACGACATAGTTTTCATATTCCTGTGTTAGGTCTGGGTTATACTTTAGATACTCCTATTAAAGTAGCGCCTTATGGTATCTCTTCCGTTATTTCTCTTGTTGATGACATGTTAATGGAGAGTTTAAGAGAGTTTTACAGCAAAAAATTCGATTTACCATTTCAGGCTATTTCTGATAAAGTTGAAGACTTTAGAGCCAAACGTATTACTTCTTACCTTAACATGGTAGACGATATTGTTGGTAAAAAAGTAACAGACCTTAAAAAAACCGCATTTGACAAAGGGAGTGACTTGGAGAAATATATTGATATGCTCCCAAAGGTTACTGCTATTAAAGATAAATTTAATCTGGCTGAAAAAAGCAAACAGGTTAAAGAGGAATTAGTATCCTGGATTAATGCTCATTTACCTATCGGCGATATTGATGTTAACATCATGACCAAGTTAGATAAGGTAAATAGCAAAAATGGTGAAGAGTTACCTATCGAATACAACGATGCTCATGCTGCTGTTCGTGGTTTTGCAGAAAGTAAGCTAACTTCATCATTGGTACTTTCTGCCGGAATGAGCCCAAGGTTATATTCTTATTTGGAAAAGTTTAAAGACTTTTTCCCGGATGTAAACGGTGAGCTTAAAAAGAAAATCATTCTTAAAGTTAGTGATTTTCGTTCTGCCTTGGTACAGGGGAAAATGCTTGCTGCCAAAGGAATATGGGTCTCTGAATATAGAATTGAATCGGGTGTAAATTGTGGTGGACATGCATTCCCTACAAATGGTGTTTTATTTGGCCCTATTTTGGATGAATTCAGAAAGAACCGTGATAAATTAATCGATACTTGTAAAGGAGCATATGAAGCTGCTTTGTCTAAAAAAGAACTCAACCAACCCTCTACCGAACCGGAAATAAAAATTACGGCACAAGGCGGAGTTGGAACCCATGAAGAACACAATTTCCTTATGGACCATTACAATATGGATGGTATTGGATGGGGTACTCCATTTATGTTGGTTCCGGAAGCAATTAGTATTGACAGGGAGACAATGCAATTATTAGCTGATGCCAAAGAGAAGGATCTTTATTATAGTGGTTTATCTCCGCTTGGTGTTCCTTTCAATAGTGTGTATGGTGCAAGCATGAGCAAACAACGATTAGCTAAAGCTGAGGCTGGAAATCATGGGATGCCATGTACTAAACAGTTTTTAAAATACAATACTGAATATACCGAGAAACCTATTTGTACTTCTTCGCGTCAATATCAAAAACAAAAGCTTGAAGATCTTAAGGCCCTAAACCTGCCTCAGGATGAATATCAGGAAGCATACGACAACATCATCGAGAAGGAGTGTTTATGTGTTGGTCTTGGAGTTTCCTTATTGGAATCAAAAGGTATTGCAGTAAAACCAACGGATAAAGTTACGGTTTGTCCCGGACCAAATCTGGCTTATTTCTCAAAAGAAATGAGTTTAAAGGAAATGGTTGACCATATCTATGGACGTACTAACGTATTAGATGATAGACCACGACCTCATATGTATTTGAAAGAATTGGGCATGTATCTTGACATCTTCAAGAAACGCATGGACAAATTCTTAAAAAACACTGAAGACAAAAAGGAGCATAAACAATTAAAGGCTTTTCAGAAAAATGTATTTGAAGGCGTTGCTTATTACCGTGAACTTTTCGCTGAAAAAAGTAAAGATATTATAAGCGAAATGGAAAGCATGTTGGCTAAATATCCTATTCTGAATAAGGAGTTGTAGCTTATTGCCTTAGATGATATTATACGAGAGTGTTCATTTAATGGACACTCTCTTTTACTTTCTAATATTATTCCGACTGATAATGTTTAAATTGAGTCTAATTACAAATACCGGTAGTTATATTTGCATTAAATAACACTTGATTATGGAAAACAACGATGTTCTGCGACGTATTCGCTACACTTTTAATCTGAGTGATTCACAAATGATAAAGCTGTTTGAAACCGGTAATAAAGAAGTTACCAGAGCGGAAATCAGTTCATGGATGAAGCGTGAAGGGGATGAAGATTTTTCTGAATTAGAAGATCATGCGCTAGCCTCTTTTCTGAATGGATTCATTATTTCAAAGAGAGGTAAACAAGAAGGGAAAGAGCCAATTGCTGAAACAAAGCTCACAAACAATATCATATTCCGAAAATTAAAAATAGCCTTAAATCTAAAAAGTGAAGATATTGTGGAGTTATTTAAGCTTGCAGACAAACAGATAAGCATAAGTGAGATTGGCTCATTTTTGCGCAACAAGCAACACAATAAATATCGAGATTTCAATGGCCAGTACATGCGCAACTTCATGAATGGATTACAAGCCAAATTTCATAAAGAAGAAGAATAATCACAATCAAAAAAAGAGATGATTGGAAAAGAGTTCTTTACCTTCCAATAACAAACAACACCGCCCACTCCACTAAAAACAACAAGTAGCGACTTTCTACTTTTTCGAGAAATAAAAGTATTAGTGCAAAACCAAGTTTGTATTGCAAGAACTACTTTAGAGTTCATACTGCACATGAATGCATATTTTTTTCCCACTCAGGCAACCATTCTGAATTCAATTGCATTTATATTAGCAGAACCTCAACTTATTGGTATTTGTGAAAAAGCTGATTAAAGATCTAAAGAAAAAACGAAGCAAGGCTCAATACTTGATATTCGATACATACTCGAATTATCTGTATAAGATTGCTTACCGATATCTTAAGGATAATCACCTTGTTGAGGAAGTTATTTCGCAAGCATTCCTAAATATCTTCGATAAAATAGCAGATACCACTATTGAAGATGAGGCATCATTTAAAGCATGGTGCCGAAGGATTACGATTAATCAATCTTTAATGGAGATTCGAAAACATGTTAGGTTTCAGGATAATTTGAGCCTAATCGAAAATATGGAAGAAGCACCAATAAGTACTGATCAACATCTGCACGAAGAAGATATAGTAAAATTGGTTCTGCAACTTCCTGATGGATACAGAACAATCTTTAACTTATATGCGATTGAAGGCTATACACATAAAGAAATAAGCGAAAAACTATCTATCTCAGTAGGCACTTCAAAGTCACAACTAAGTAAAGCTCGTCAATTACTCAAACGTCAAATTGAAAATACGGAGGATTACCATGCAGCAATTCGATGAAAATAATATAAAAAAAGCCATTGACAATTGGGAGAATACACCTTCCGGTATTGGTTTTAATAAATCAAAACTTCTGAATAAACTGGAGCTAAATAAAAAACCTTCGATAGCACTTACCTTATTGCGTATTGCTGCGGTAGTAGCGATACTCTTACTATCAGCAAGTGTTTATTCAAACTTGAAAATGAACAAGCAATTGGATAAAACAAACCGATTATTATTGAGTGCTCAGCAAGAAAATGAACTAAAAATCTCTCGTCTTACTGACTCCATTCTCATTTTATCGACTTCGAAGAAAGTGGAATACATTACACAAATTAAAGAGATCCCGGTAGAAACAACACCAGCAGATAACAATGCTGTACAGAATGAACACTTTACACAACTTCAATTGGAAAATATGTCATTAAAAAAATCACTTGAAACTCTATCTCTGGCTACCACACATCTTAATGATAGTATTGAAAGTTTAATGAACAACATGAAATTGATTGAAGATGAATACCAACTTGTTATAAATGACCTACAGAAAAAGAAATCGTTCGAAATTAATTTTGATCAGGAATTAATCGCCGCTAATACTACAAAACAAGCAGCTGCAAACCAAAATAACTCAGAAGAAAAACTAAAGGTTAAGCTAGGCAAAAGTGCATCACGCACAGCTCCCATTAGAAGAAATTTTTCATTCAGATAGAAACCTTGCCCATAAATAATAAATTATGAAAACTCAACATTTCCTTTCAATAATTGTACTTCTTTCCGCTTGTTCACAATTCATTCAAGCCAAAGAAAGTCATCAGGACACCTTAGTTTTAAAAATGCCAAACAATGTTTTAGTTGAACAGTTGGTATACTATCGTAGCCCTTCTGACGTAAAGCTATTCGATAATTTTAAAACTTATCTGGAGGCCTTTCTTGAGCAATTTGACAAACTTGAAACCGATGAACTAAGTGAGGATCATCCAATACAAATCGTATTTACAAATGCTTCCAATAATCACTCAAATAAAGAATACAACATTACCGTTGAAGATTATAAGCCAAAGACCAAAGTGACTTTGGTTGAAAAAAATAGCTTATTACAGATTCATCAGCGCATACATTTATTAAAACTGAAAAGCCCTGACAAATTCAATGATTTTGAGGCTATCATTCATTTTTCAACCATCGATCAATTAAGAGAGATTGTTAATTTTGATTATGAGAAGATTAATGAAAATCTGCTAAGCATTTATGAAGGCAAAGAGAATAACTATTTAAAACGCAAACCATTTTCATCCTGGATAAATGTTAACCCGAATTTTGAAACCGAATTGATTTACAATCAAATTCCAAATCACCCCACTGATCTAATTCAGCTATCAGCAGGAACAGGTCTTCAAAGTTTAAAAGGGGAATGGTTAGGGAGTTTTGACGCAAAAATGACTCTTATTTTCTCTCAAAAAATGGTTGACAAACACGCCATTACCATTGCCTATCAATGGATGTATAACTTCACATCTCCAACAGAAAAGTACGTTAACGATTTTATCGACTTTGGTTATGCCTATAATTTCTCGTCAATTCCCAAAAAAGACAGATGGGCTGGAATTAACTTTGGAATGCTTGTAAACAGAAAAGGTGAATTCTTCGAGAAAAACACTTTACGTTTGGGACTATATACCAACCTAAGTAAATCCATAACCGTTGGTCCTCAAATGTACTTTCACGGCTTCTTTAAAAACGTATACCCTGGCATAAAACTTAATGTAACCATTCTATGATAATGGCAGGTTTTTACAAGACTTAAACCCAATATCTCTTTATTATTGCTAGAATGTAAACTACTAAAGAAACTAGCAATGAATATAACTTATCAAAAGTTAAAGTTAATCTATGAGGCCAAAGGGTATGCCTTTTTTGACAATGGAAGTTACAATCTCAATCTGTTTGGAATACGTTCATCCTCCCCGTTGGTCGATGAATTTAACGATGTAATGGGCATCGCCTATCGGGACGAATTTAATAATGAGCAGCTTCTGATATTCAAGGCTACAACCAAACCCGGCCTGTATTTCCTAAAGAAAAAACTAGGGAATGCACGAGGTACAGCTATTCTAATTCCGGGACAGTACCGATCGTGTTGGAGATTGGGAACACATAAGGGATATGCTGCTCTTCAACAAAGCAAAGCTGGTGTATTTAAAGTTTGGCGAGACAATGATTCTGATGGTGATTTGGATATGCATGGTCCGGTTTATAACGACGTAACAGGATTAAACGGACATACCACAAGTTTTAAAAATGATATCGAGAAAGTAGGAGCCTATAGTGCCGGTTGCCAGGTAATACAGGATGATCTTGATTTTAAGTTGTTTCTTTCTATCATTCGCAAATCCACCAGTATCTATAGTGATATTTTTAGCTATACCTTATTCGAAGAAACCGACATTAATTAATCCTCTTTATTCCATTAGAGAGAAAAATAAATTAACATGTTAGATAATCCTGCTCTTGACGTCGCCATCGGACTGATTTTTATATATGCAGTTTATAGTTTAATTGTCACTACTTTAACAGAACTGATTTCAACCATGTTAGAGTTAAGAGGCAATCAGTTAAGACGAGGTATACGACGAATGCTCGATGATGACACCTCGATAAAAGATTTAAGTAATAAGTTCTTAGCGCGTCCTGAAATCAAATATCTGGGCAACAAACGGGCAGGTCGGGATAAAATGCCTTCATATATAAGGGCCAAAACCTTTGCTACTACCCTCCTAAATGTACTTTGGGCCGATAATAACTTTGAAGGAGGACTTGAGGATATTAAAGCTAAATTAAAGCCAAGGGAAAATGCAACCCATAAAGTCATTTATAACTTACTGGATGAAGCACAAGGCGATATTGAAAAATTTAAACAATTATCTCAGGACTGGTTTGATGAAACCATGGAACGGGTTAGCGGTTGGTACAATAAGTGGATTAAGGTGATAACCCTTTGTGTTGGTTTTATTGTTGCCTTAGCCTTCGGTCTGGACTCTATTGATATAAGTAAAAAACTTAGTTCTGATAAATCCACTCGTCTGGAACTCGTTAAAGCGGCATCATCCTATTCTCAAAGTTTACAAGCCAATACTTCACTGGATTCATTGGAGACCGTAGATAAGATTGAGAAATTAAGCGAACGCATGAGTAACTTACTGGATGAAACTGAAAAGCATTCAGCTCTATTTGGGGAGGGTGGTATCGAAAAGCTTAAGACCCTAAAACAATGGGACTTATTTCAGTATTTACTGGGTTGTTTACTAACTGCCATAGCACTCTCCATAGGATCGCCCTTTTGGTTCGACCTGCTCAATAAATTAATTAAGTTACGTGGAGCCGGAGGACAAGAAGACACTAAAAAGAAAAAATAGTAATTTGCATTAACGATTCAGTTAACGAATAGATAGTTTATCAAGCATAAACCCCAAGCTTATGAATTCAGTTTATACAGATTCAGCGGAAATAAAAGAATTATTAACACAAATCCCTGAGAATAAAATCTATTCCGACCTGGTCGATTCCGAAGGTCATCAATATGTGGATTTGGTTCAGGAAGGTGGTGGTGTACTTGGCATAGCCTTAGTTGGATACACCTACATTATGGAAAGGGCAGGCATACGTTTTTTCAGTCTTGCAGGCACCTCAGCCGGAGCAATAAACACCATGCTTCTAGCCGGCCTTGGAGATCTCAATGAAGCAAAATCCGAAAAGGTATTGGATATTCTAAGTAAAACAGATTTATTCGATTTTGTAGATGGTGACAAAGTAGTGAAGAAACTAATTAATAAAGCCATAAAGAAAGAAGGTGGTATCGTGTGGCTTGCTGTTTGGAATGTAATAAAGCTATACAAAATACTAAGAGACAAAATAGGTTTAAATCCTGGTAAATATTTTAAACATTGGTTAGACCATCACCTTGAAAACAATGGCATAAACCAACTTTGGGACCTGAAAGAGTTAAGAAAAAAACTACCTGAGGGCTTAAAAATTCGAGGCCAGGAATCTGATATTAATAATATTGAAGCCAAACTAGCCATTATCACATCAGATATCACTACCCACACAAAGGCTGAATTCCCAAGAATGTCAGGCTTGTATTGGGATGAGCCAGACACTATTCAACCTTCTAAATTGGTTAGGGCTTCCATGTCCATACCGTTTTTCTTCGAACCCTTCGTGGCAAAGGACATACCCAACCATGGACAAACAGAATCGAAAGAATGGAAAAAACTAGCCAGGTATAATGGGCCGGTACCACAAAATGCCAAGTTTGTGGATGGAGGAATGCTTTCCAACTTCCCAATAAATGTTTTCCACTTAAAAGAAGGGCAAAAACCTATAAAACCAACCTTTGGTGCACGATTAAGTACCTACCGCGAAAACTATAGTAAAGCGGCCAGTTTTTTTGGATTTTGTGGAGCTATGGTAAGCACCATGCGCCAGGTTTATGATTATGATTTCCTTCTCCGTAATCCTGACTATAGCCAGTTAATTTGTAAAATAGATGCCAACGAAGATTTTAACTGGCTTGACTTTAATATGGATGAACCGAAGAAAATTAAACTCTTTAATTTAGGAGCTGAAAAAGCCGTTAAGTTCTTAAACGACTTTGATTGGGAGAAATATAAATCCATAAGATAAAATCATCATTTATACACCCATATATCAATCCTAAAAACAGCAATTATGAAAAGAATAAGGTTAGAATTGGATTTCCTTGAAATTGAACGTGGCAGAAGGAAGTGGAATCTTTATTTTATTATTGCCACTGAACATCCTGATGATCCAAGTCAAACGGTGATTTCTATTTGTCCGCAAGAAACAATCAGGACTACTCGAAAGGATGAAAATCGAATTGATTTTGAACCCGAAGGATCGGGTGGTGATTTAAATGGCTTTTTTGTTTTAGAACGGGAAATGCCGGAAGATAATTCTATCAGAGCCCGAATGTGGGTAGTTCAAAGCAGAAGAAATACCAGAGCGGTTGGTGAAATACTTCAGGAAATTGGTTCATCAACTGAGGCCAGTGAAGTAACCGACACTGTACTTAACGCACTTGGAGCAGCCAATCCCTGGATATTGGTTGGTAAATCAATATTAAAAATGGGTAACATAATCGGTGGTTTCCTTAGCAAATCGAAGGATGCTAAAAAAGGTTTTATCAGCCTGGATGAGAGTTTTACAGATGAAGAAATAAATATTGGAGAACTTGACCGTACTAATCGCCTGACTGGTTTTGGCAAAGTTGGTTGGACCTGGGTTATTGAATAAAAGACAAAATTTAAAAAGAAAAGAACAGGCAAATGTATAGCTCTACATTCGCCTGTTTTGTTTTAATGGCCTCTCAACTGTTTAGCCACTTGTTTTATATCTTCCGATTCAGGAAATTCCTTTTCCATTTGTAAAGCCAGAGGTAAAGCTTTTGAATTCATCTGATTATTTAAGTAAAACTGTAATAAGGCTGCCTTACTATTGTAATCGTTAACCAATGCTAATTCTTTCTTAAGGTAGGTCTCTGTTTTAGCTTTATCACCTTTAAACTCATACATCATTGCGATATTATGAGCCACACGTGGACGATCAGGATCATTTACATTGGCTCGAACCAACATCTCCAGAGATTTGTCGTATTGTTTCATCTCTGACAAAAGAAGACCATAGGAATACATCGCTCCCGCATCTGCAGGTTCAAACTTTAGGTAATCATCAAATAATAATGCGGCCTTGTCATTCTTACCCATTTTATTATAACAATACGCCAAATTGAGTTTGACAAAATGTAACTCTTCATCCTGCTTTAGGGCCCGCATGTAATATTTCTCAGCTATTTCATTTTGCCCCTGATTATAGTAGAAGTTGGCCAAATTGAATTTACCTACCGGAAAGTCAGCATTATATTCAAGAAACTCTCTATACTCCACAAGTGCCTTATCATGCAATACTTTATAATTGGCAGGTATCTGGTCATTACCAGCAACCATCAACATTCTCACTGCATCAATCCGCACGGCTTTAACCTCATCAGCAAGTAAGGGAAGGGCACGCTGAATATCCTCAGGACCTATAATCTGATTGGCACGAACAGCTGCCAAACGAATGGTTGGATCCAAATGGCTTATGTAATTATCAACCTGAGATTTTAGCGAGTCCTGAAAATAGGTTCCCATATGTTGAAGTGCCAGGCCACGAATGCTTGGAGGATAAAGCTCATCAGCAGCTATTGTATTTAGTCGATCAATGGCTGCTTCATTTTCGTTACGAGCATCGGTAAAGGCTTCTGCAAAATGATAACGACGACTCTTTCCGAACCATTGCTTGATATATGATTCCGACCACTCATTACTTTCATTGGCATGACACTGATTACATGCATTTGGTACTCCATATTTAATGGATAAGTCAGGACGAGGAATACGGAAACTATGATCGCGGCGGTAATCCACACCCATGTAATATTGTCCGTGCATATGGCAATTAATACATAGGGTGCCAGAACCCACATCAAACTGCACACCTGATTCAGAAACTAAACCTTTTCCAGGCATACCCTCCGACTTATGAAAATGATGGTCGGGTGTATCGTAAATATCAGGCACGTGACACTGAGCGCATAACTTATTGTAATCCGTTCCATATAACAGTTGGCCACTATGTACGTTATGACAATCGTTGCATTGAACCTCTTTCATATACATCTTGCTTTGCGTAAACGACGCATAAACGTAATCTTCATCCTGAATCTGACCATCTATATGCCAGGTAGGATCTTCTGGTAGATTAGGGACAACATGATCGTATATACTTCCCGAAGCGTGCTCAAAATCCTGAAGAGAAGATCGACGGCTATGACAACGTACACAATTATTGACGTAATCAACATGATCTACACCACTGGTTTTAACCACCAATCCGTAATAAGGAATATCTTCACGCGCATAATCCGGTAATGCTGCCCACTCTAAATGCTTGGAGCCAGCGCCATGACATGCTTCACAACTCACATTAATTTCAGACCAGGTTGTGTTGTAGGTGTCCGACTCGTGATCGTAATTCTTTTCAAGGTTAGTGGAATGGCAATCGGCGCACATACTATTCCAGTTCTGAGCCTGGTTGGTCCAATGCAGCCAGTTGGAATGATCAATTTCCTGATCCGCATAAACATGATCGGCCATATGGTACCAGCGATTTTTATCACTGTCCCATGTTAAAGCCAAGGTCTGTAAACGTCCTCCCGGGAACTCAACCAAATACTGTTGTAATGGCGTAAATCCAAACACATATTTAACCTCAAAATCCTGCATCGTTCCATCAGCTCCATCGGTATGCACCATAAACTTACCATCTTGCATAAAAAACCTATGCTTCATGCCCTGGGCTTCAAACTCCACGTCATCGAAATCGCCTAAAACACTGGTTTCTGTAGCCTCATCCATGGCTTTATCATGATGCGATCCCTGCCAATCCTGATATTCAGGAAGGTGACATTCGATACAACTTTCTTTCCCAACAAACTGAGGCTCTGTATCAAGTTCTTCCTCAGTTGCACCATATGACTTTATCAAAAGGTAGGCAGGCATTATAAGTATTGCTACAACAATTAAAACATTACTTAGCCTGGAATATTTATGAATATCAATCATCTAAATATAGGTTAATTGTGAAGCCTCGTATTTATTTCTTCTGATTGGATTATGGACATCAACCATTACCTTATTATCCTTTATCGAAATCGGATAAATATCCAGAGCACGCGTAGCCGGTGGAGAAAGCACTTCTCCATTTTTACTAAAAGCAGAGGCATGACATGGACAAACAAATCGATCCTTATTGTTATTAAACTGTATGGTACATCCTAAGTGCGTACACTTGGTTGAGATAGCCAACATGCCGCCATCTTCCATTCGTGACAAATAAAAATGTGCCGAACCAAATGGGTATACTTTATCTTTTTCTATAAAATTGATATTACCTGCATCAAACATCCCTTCTCCAGATTCATCTTTATTGTTTTTCTTCAGAAGGTTGGTAAACACATACAATACTTCCAGCGACAGCACCGCATATATGGCGCGCTTTAAAAATGTTCGGCGATTAGATTTCAATTTAGTCATCTTCATAATCAACAATTAGGCAAATAAATGCATTCCTTCTCCTCTAAACAAGCTACCAACAATAGTCATAACAATGTATGCCGTAATAATAATGGTGAACAAAGCCATTACCAAATCAATTTTCACTGCTTTATGGTTGGATTTTAAATAATATAGAAATGCCGCTGCGGGCACAAAATACAATAGTAGCAAAAGCAAGCCGGTGCTTATCAAGACAGGCACATTTGGCATCCATTCGCGCAGGTCAAGGAAATATTCACTCGTAAGAATTACAACTATCGTTAGTATAACAGCATAAATAACGGTGATGATCGTAATTTTCTTTCCCTGCTCTGAGTTGAACCACTTACCAACATTCAATTCCGGATAGTTGATAAATGGGATGTAAATAAAAAAGACGGTTACCAAAACAGGTATTACAAAAATCCCAAAACCCGGATGAATATGAAGCAACAACTCCTGAAAACCCATAAAATACCACGGTGCCTTACTTGGGTTGGGACTAATCAATGGGTTAGCTTTCTCCTGCAATGGCGCATCAATCACCATAGAAAATAAAAGTAATGCAACGATTACTATCAAAGCTACGACTACCTCTTTATAAACAAGGTTCGGATGCGTATCAAGCATTGTTTTCTCTTCACAATTTTGAACCGTTACACCCTTTGATTTGCGAACCAACCAAAAATGGATTGACATCAGGAAAACCATTATTAAAGGCAACAAACCCGTGTGAAAGTGATAGAAACGCAATAAAGTAGTTTCTGTAACTTCGTTTCCTCCCCTTACTAAATCCGCTAAACTATCACCAACAAAGGGAATATAACTTAACATGTTGGTCATGATGGTAACGGCCCAAAATGCCAACTGATCCCAAGGCAATAAATAGCCTGTAAAATTGGAGAACACAACAATAAACATCATTAACAAGCCATACAACCAGTTCTTGCGCCTCTCGTAATAAATCGACTGCGAATAGAATACACGGATAACGTGAAGAAAAGAAACCACTACCAAAAGCATTCCACTCCAATAATGCAAGTTGCGTAATAGTTGACCAAAAATCACTTCATTCTGTAATTCAATAATTGAATCGTAAGCTCCTTTCACTGAAGGAACATAAGCAAATCGCAAAAGCATTCCACTAATAAACAAAATGACAAATAGCAAGGCTGCTATTCCTCCTAAACCAAAGGTACGATTGAATTTAATGGCCTGGCTATTCACCTTTTTAGGATGTAGATGCAATAATAATTTAGTGATGGCCTTTGAGTGTCCACTTGTATTCATAATACGCCCTTGAGTAAGTTTAAGTCGCGCTAAAATACAGGCTTTTATTTAAAATGTCGGAATATTAGCCCGAAAAATAAGAAGCAAAAGTTCTAATTTGGTATAATATCCTGCGAAACAGGAAAACCCTGCCATATGCTCTTGTTTTGAAGCCAGCTTTTTTTTTTAGCTTTGAATTCAGTTTCTTAGTAAAAAACATTGAAATCATTAAAACTATCAATATGCAAAAACTCATTTATATTCTGGCCTTATTAATAATGCCTCTGGCACTGCATGCTCAGAAGAAAACCGTATCACTGGAAGATATTACTTCTCTGGGTACCTTTAGTGCTAAATCAGTTCATGGTCTTACATCAATGAATGATGGTGTGCATTATACCACACTTGAAGAAGGATCTAGAATTGAAAAATTTCAGTATTCAACAGGTAAATCGGCTGGTGTCATTATGGACCTCAACGAAATTGAGAATTGCCCCATTAAGCGCATTGAAGGTTATGAAATGAATGCCGCAGAAACCAAAGTGCTGGTTTACACAAATAAAGAACGAATTTATCGTCACTCGTTCAGGGCGGATTATTACGTATATGATCTTGAGCATAAAGAACTAAATCCACTTTCGGAAAATGGAAAGCAACAGATAGCTTCCTTTTCTCCTAATGGTGAAATGGTAGCATTTGTGCGCGAAAACGATCTATATCTAAAGAAACTTAAATTTGGTACTGAAAGTGCTATCACTAAAGACGGAGAGTTTAACTCCATTATAAATGGAGCACCTGATTGGGTTTATGAAGAGGAATTTGGATCGAACCAAGCCTATGACTGGTCACCAAATAGCCTGGAGATTGCTTTTATTCGTTTCGATGAATCAAAAGTTAAAGAGTTTTCTTTCCCTGTATATCAGGCATCCTACCCTAATCATGAAGAAAACCAATTATATCCTGATCAGTCGCGCTTTAAATACCCTAAAGCCGGTGAGGATAATTCAATCGTGAGTGTTCATGTTTTCAATATTAAAAACCGAACGACAAAAACGATGGATATTGGTTCGGAAACAGATATCTATATCCCACGTGTACGTTTCACCAATACGGAAGGAAAACTTGGAGTCATTAAAATGAATCGCCATCAAAACCAATTGGATTTGATGATAGCGAATACAGCTTCGGGATTATGCAACACCATTTTCACGGATAGAAATGAGTACTATATCGAACAGGATGTGTTGGACAATCTTCAGTTTTTAGATGACAACAAACACTTTGTGTATGTAGGTGAACTGGATGGCTACAATCACATTCATTTGTATTCGATGGCAGGTGCTAAAGTGGGTCAGGTTACCAAAGGCGAATGGGACGTAACTGATTTCTTAGGCTACGACAGCAAGAAAAAGTTATTCTTTTATCAGGCTGCTGCCAAATCGCCTTTACAACGTGAAGTATATGCTGTAAGAAGTGATGGTAAGAAGTTTATGACTTTCTCTACTAAAGAAGGCAGCAATCGTGCCGTTTTTAGTAAGGGTTTTAAATACTATATTAATTACTTCTCAAATACCACAACTCCTAATTTGGTTACTCTTCACGACGACAAAGGAAAGTTAGTACGTGTACTGAAAGATAATGCCAGTCTGAAACAAACTGTCGAGGGTTATCAGCTTAGCCCGAAAGAATTTTTCTCATTCAAAACTTCTGAAGACATTGAATTAAACGGCTGGATGGTTAAGCCTCTTAACTTTGATGCCAATAAAGAATATCCGGTATTGATGACACAATACAGTGGACCGAATTCTCAGCAAGTAAAAGATCAATGGAGAATTGGTTGGGAACAGTATTTGGCAGCCAATGGCTACATGGTTGTATGTGTTGATGGCAGAGGAACAGGTGCCAGAGGAGAAGCATTCCGCAAATGCACCTATATGCAATTGGGTAAATATGAATCAGATGATCAAATTGAAGCCGCCAAATACTTAGGCAATTTACCTTATGTAGATGCATCACGAATTGGTATTTGGGGATGGAGTTATGGTGGTTTTATGAGTTCTCTTTGTTTAAGTAAATCGGATGTATTTAAAGTAGGTATTGCAGTTGCTCCGGTTACCCACTACAAATATTATGATTCAGTTTATACCGAACGCTATATGCGTCGTCCGCAAGAAAATGCCAGTGGTTACAATGACAATAGCCCATTGAACCTTGCTGAAAATTTAAGTGGTCGTTTATTTTTGATTCACGGTACTGCCGATGACAATGTTCATTTCCAGAACACAATGGAGTATGTTGATCGACTGGTACAAGCCGGTAAACAATTTGATATGTTTGCCTACCCTAACCGTAATCACAGCATTTATGGCGGAAATGTGCGATCGCATTTATATAAAATGAAGGCCAACTTTATATTTAAAAATTTATAGTTCATTTTATCTATATAAAGAACAAAACCGGATGTAATGCATCCGGTTTTTTTATGCCCTATTTTGTGAACCCTGATTAAGGATGCGATCTTTATTTGCAAGACGCTAATAGAGAACGCATCCTTAATTAATCTGTTCTAATCTGCCGATAAGGAAATAAGATCTGCATTTGGCTCAATTAACATTGGTACTATCGATAAGCTTTCTGCCAATAAATAATATGCTGCTGCATGTAAAGAAATAAAGGCTGCACATGGCGAAATAAACTCTGCAAGTGAAGAAACGCCTGTAGTAAATAAAAAAATCAGTCTGCCATTAAAGAATCCTTTCCTGCAAGCAGAGAGTTCCATTATGCAACTAAAGAAGTGACAGCTGCACATAGTGAAATTGCATCTGCTTTTACCACCATCCCATCTGCCGCTAAAGAAACTAAATCTGCAATCAAAGAAAGGCTGGATTTCCGCACCTCTTTAAATCATCACATACTCCTTAGGCTTAGGCTCTTACCTGCCATTCATCAATGCAAATCGACAATTAATCATTTGAAAGCTATCACTCGTCACAAAATACAGAAATAGCACCTAAAAAAGGTGTTACGAATTCAAGTTTCTGTTATTAACCTATGTATGCTTAATAGTAAGCATTATAAACCCTTAAAAATCCCCATTATGAACTACAAACAACGTAACCATTTGGCCATGTTTATGGCAGTACAGCACGTATTTAAGACCTACCCCACAGAACTCTCAGTAATAAAAGCTCTGGAAGGTTTTATTGCTAAGTTTAATGAATTACTGACTCAAATTAATGAGGTGTATCGCATTCAGCAAGGCCATACCACTGGCAGCAGCAAACTAAAACTTAAGGAAGAGGCCGAAATGATTGAAGCTACGGTACACTTAGCTGCTGCCATGTATGTATTTGCACAAGTAACAGAGGCTCCCGACTTACAAGCTAAATGTGCTGTTTCAGTATCACTGCTCGAAAAAATGCCCGATCAGACCCTATTGGCCGCTTGCCTTAATATTTATAATGAAGCCATAAAGCTAGGTGATGCATTAAGCGAATACGGCAAAAGCCCTGACGACATTGCTCGCACTAAAAAGGAAATCGACGATTTTTCCGTCCTTATCAGCTCTCCACGTTCAGCCATTGTTACCCGCTCGCAAGCCACGAAAGAGCTGGCCCTACTAATTGATGAGGCCAATGATTTGTTGCGTAACAAGGTAGATAAGCTAATGGAGTTACTTAAAGTGAGCCAAGCCAAAGTGTATAACACCTATCGATCTGCCCGTGTAATCGTTGATTTGCGAGGTGGAAAAAAAGTGGAAGAGTTTGAATAGAACCTTATGCTTAAGCTAAAAAGGTGAACCCTACTTGCCCATATGGCAGGTAGGGTGGACCGATAAGTTGGATATAACTTAAATTAGCAACATCTCAAGTAACTGCGGTTCTGTCCGTTAGAAGTACTTATCTGGCTTCTATAAGCTTGACCAAATAAAGAGCACAAAAAAAGAGCTACCCGATTGAGTAGCTCCAATTTTCCCTGGTCTCTGTCTCCCTATTGATTCATTGGAAAACTCTGCTCTCCTATTCGTATTTTTGATTCGGTATAATCCAGTTCCATATCAGGTAATCCTTCAATATCTACTGCAATCTTACCTTCCGTTATCTCTTTGCTTAAAACAATAAAGTGCAATGGTTCTGTAATATCCAACTCATACTTTATACCTTTTGAACTTACACCATTCTGAATACCATCTAATTTATACTCATCATCCCAAATATCAATAGGCGTATCATCACCTTTAACCCATGTTCTGGTAGTGTTTTGAGTATAATTAATTACAGCTCCGTTCTTCGATACTTTACCATCGGCAATAACAACATTAAATTGTAAACCTTCACCTTCAACCATGCCCAGGTTGGTAGCTACATTAGTGCCTTCAACCTTGTATCCGTTCTGGTAGAAGTTTTCATAAGTAGTGGTATGCTTACTGTCTTTCATGCGATACCAGTCGGTAGAAATTATATTTAGTTTTCCTGATCGCTTAATACCATCTTTGCCGATCACCCCATCACCAAAATCAACCGTAATATTTTTAGGCCAAGAATTGTCCATCGGCTCAATAGTGATCACAGGACCTTCAGTAGAAGCCTTAAGCTCACTAGCCATGGCCGTTTCAAATTCAACTTCAGCTGTAATTACCGAGTTATCACTGCTATTTGATGCATCCTGAAATTGCTTACTCACAATGGCATATTCTTGCAAAGCCTCTACACCTTCGTCAATTGAGTTAATTTGATTAATTTTTTCCTCCAATTCGCAGCTGAACATTCCAGCTGATGCAATAAGTGCAAATAAACTCCAAAATAAATTCTTCATGTGTAATTGTAGTTTTGTTGTTTTACAGATGGTGATACGGGCATAAGATAAAATGGTTATGCCGATAACGAATCAAAACGATAGATAAAAAATCAATCTGTGATTCTGTTTAGGCATTAACCAATATAATAAGCAAAATGCTTTATCAATCATTTCGTTATACATTTGGTATTATCCCCTTATAAATCATCCTAAACAAAAAAAGAAGGATGGAGTCTCCTCCATCCTTCTTTTATCTTCCCAAATATAATTGCTATGCGTCCGGTTCTTTTTGATTCTTCTGAATAACATAAAACAGTATCAGACTCAAACCTCCAAACAACAGTATCATTGACAAATAACACATTTCTTCAGGCATATTTGTATTGGCCTCCAATACTCCACCTAATACCACTCCAACTGCCAGTCCCACCAAGAACATTCCATACTTCAAGCTTAAGTAGTGTTTAGGTTTTCCATTAAACTGCTCAAAAATTGAAGCATCTTTACCAGCAGCAATCAAAGCCGTTCTTTCGATTCTACGACTCTTGAAATAAGATAAAGCTATAATGACTGCAGGTATTCCTCCGAAAATAAAAATAATTGCTAATGCACCTTCCATGACTCAATATTTTAAAGTTATCTATTTATTAAATTTCTTACTCTCCTGGAGCGCTCATTCGTATGACGCCATCAAAATTTGATCGGTTACAAAAAGCTTCATTTTTTTTTGTCTGACCAAAAACCATTAACTTATGAATCGGATGGCGATCGCTTTAAGCATACAAAACAATAGTCTTTATAAATATCTTTTATAATAGTGTAACCATTTTTCTACAAGCGGCGTCCTATTTTACGAATGAGCAATAAAAAAGACATAGAGCTTATTAAAAGTATCCGAAACGGTGACATTGCGGCTTTTGCACATGTGATTGATAAATATCAACATATGGCATTTACCTTAGCAAAAGGCATAGTTAAGAATAAACAAGAAGCCGAAGAAGTTGCGCAGGATGCTTTTGTAAAAGTTTTTAAGTCTTTAGAAAATTACAAAGGTGATGCTGCTTTTTCAACCTGGTTGTATCGAATAGTATATAACACGGCTATTTCAAAACTAAGAAGCAGAAAACCGAAGACCGAAGATTTAGATAGTAAAGAGGCTGTATATTTCGAAGCACATTACGCCGAAAATAATATGAATCGCCTTGAAAAACAGGAGCGAAAAAAATTACTAAAAGAGGCCTTAAACAATCTAAAAGAGGAGGATGCGTTTATATTAATACTGTACTATTATAAAGAACAAAGTATTGATGAAATAAGTAAAGCAACCGGACTATCCGCTTCAAATGTGAAGATTAAACTGCACAGAGGACGAAAACAAATGCATAATGAACTTAATACACTTTTAAAAGGTGAATTAAATTCAATTTTATAAATTTGGGATGATGAAGAATAATAAACATAGAGAGCAAGAAGCTGACGATAAGCTTATTCAGGATCTATTTAAAGAATTTACGCCTGAAGAAGCTCCTGAATCGATCAAGCAGAATGCCATGAACAGGGTGTTGCACGATTGGGTTGAAAAACCTCAGACTTATCAGCCTTTAATAAATAAAAGCAATCGTTGGTGGATTATTCTTGGCTTAGCAGCAGTTTTGGCTATCGCATTTATTGTAGATGCATCTGTATTACAGAATTACTTTAATGAATTCAATTTAAGTTCTGATTTTATTGATTTTTCATCGGTAAATGCAAGCTTAAAAAATTACTTTGCCTTTGCCTCGCAAATACCGGCTATAGTCTATTTTATTGGAATGGGTATATTATTTCTATTGGGAATTGATAAGATCCTAAACCGATTGGCGAATTATTAAAGAATACATACAATCATAAAACAAAAGAAGGCGAATCACATTTGATTCGCCTTCTTTATATTAATCTATTTCGAAACTATAACTTTTACAATACGCCAAACAAATTAAGTAAGACAAATATATAGTGGGCTGAAACACCAGCTAATAAACCGCCAATCGCGTGTGCAGTTAAAGCCTTGGAGGTTAACTCTCTAAAATTTAATGTATCTAACATGGCTGTATGCGTACTTAAAAAACCACTCCAACACATGCCCATTGCTGTAAACACAGCTATTTCATTACCACCGACAATGCCTTGGGCAATAAATGCTTTAACCATAGATAATGCTGCTCCAACTGCTCCAAGAGAAGTTACTGGAAAAGCAATTAACTCCGGATTTTCAAAACCAAATAAAAACTCGAACAACCAGGACACCGAGCCGGCCAGTTTTGGTAGAATCGGTACTCCTTCATATGCTAATCCCTGATAACCAAGAGCAGCATCGGCGGGCTTAAAAGTAATTACCATTACTATTGTACTTATCACTAACACACCAGGAATAATAGCCAATCCCAGATTTACACCTGATTTACCTCCATCAAGCATGGCATTTAAAAAACGCTGAAAAGAACTTCCTTCCGACTTAAATGAAATTTGCTCTTCATCTCCATTGCCAACAAACTGTTTTTCCGCTGGAATTTTTCCTTTAATAAACAATTGCATTAATCGGGTGGATACCACAGCTCCAATCACTGCTCCTGCTAATCCAATCATTGCTCCGGAGAAATAACCCAAGCCTGTCATAAAGGCCAGTACAATCAGTCCCATTCCAAAGGCAGTGCCAAAATTGGTCAATGAAATTAATTCATGCGTCTTAAAATAGCGACTAAAATTCTTATCGTTCGAAAGGCTTATAATTGCAGGATTATCTGAAAAGAAAGTCATTAAACCGGCCAAAGCACTTACTCCGGGCAGATTAAATAATGGACGCATCAAAGGTGCCAGAAGCACTTCCAGTAAACGTACTACTCCAAACTCTATCATTAAGCGACCTAAAGCACCGGTAAGTACCGTAATTCCCATAATGAAAAAAACCGTATTCATTAGTAAATCATGGGCAGTACGCATAAGCGTATTGAGTAAATTGGTAACACCCATCACATGGCCCAGATAACCAAAAAATCCACCAAATGTTATTAAGAAAAACAAAGCTTCGTATCTTCGCTTTTCTAAATACCCTCTTTCTTTTAGTTTTTTTAATGCACTCATTTTTCACATATTTGAATGCTTCAAAATTAGAGAGAGAACAAAGGTGAAAACAAGACGAAAATCACCATTTAAAGATTTTTTTCATGAATTAAATCACTTCATTTCCTGACAAATGAACTGAACCAGAACATGGCCGTTTATTAAAAAAGATTTTTTTTGAAATGCAGAACATAGAACCATTTACAAGGTGGGAGAAAATATACCAAACCAAGGAGGACAGCCGTTCTCCATATTACGGAGTATCATATGATGAATTTATGTGTCGTAATTCCATTTATGACCATTACATTCATCCTAAATGGGACGAGTTTGGTTCATCCACCTTATATCTAAAAATATTATATGCCAATTATGATTTAGGCTTTGTTGTGATCGAACTTTTGGGAGAGTGGAACGATTGTTTGTATAATGATATAATGCACCTGAAACGCAACCTTATTGAAGAATTGGAGGCCGAAGGCATTCAAAAATTTGTTCTTATCGGTGAGAATGTGCTCAACTTTCACTATTCAGATGATTCGTATTACGAAGATTGGTTTAATGACATTGAAGATGGCTGGATCATTGCCATTAACTTCAGGGAACATGTGCAGGCGGAGTTTGACAAGGTAAATTTAAACTATTACATCTTATATGGTGGAAAACTATCGGCTGTGAAGTGGCGGGCCTTAAATCCCCTCCAGCTATTCGAAGCGCTGGATAAGTACGCCAATAATGTATTAAACCCTTAAGTCTTAAATGAAAATGTATAATCACTATATTTAAGTTTTTATAATCTACCGGTCTTTATTGAATAAAGTATGCTAAACAAAATTCGAAACCTGAGAATACGCTTTAAGATTGCGCTTTTACTAAACACCTTTGCGCTAATCATTATCACTCTGGTTTCTGTTGTTTTGGCCCAACAATTTAAGAGTGCCCTTAAAGAACGAATTCTTCTCCAGCTATCCTCCATAAGGCATTTAAAAACGATTCAAATTGAAAAAGTCCTCAATAATCACATGCATGAAATCAAAACCATGCTCACGCATATTGAAGACAGTGCTTATTTGGATGCTTTAGCGGCGGATCAACTCATCCACATAGATTCTATTGTTGTAAATTATGAAATGCTTGAAGAAGGTCAGCTACCAGATTCTATTCGAATTGATGACATTAGCCCACTTATAAATGATGGTCAAATTCATTTAGCTTACCATATTCCATACGACCAACTTATTTACACCTTCTACTCTACCCCTCGTGCCATTCAGGATATTTTATTCGAACGAACAGGCATGGGACAAACTGGTGAAACATACATAATCGGTAATGATGGCTTTTTACGCAGTCAATCGCGTTTTTGGCCGGATTCCATTCCTACCATTATTAATAGCCAAACAGAAGCATTTCAAACGACGACTTCAAATGAACAGGGAATGATTCAGCATTTGGATTACAGACAAGTTGAAGTTTTTAGCGCCTTTGCCAGCTTTCAATATTTCGGACTGGAATGGCTTATTCTTTCTGAAATTGATGTTGAAGAAGCGCTTTTGCCTCTTCAGGATATGGAACATCGCATATACCTGATAGCAGCAATAATCGGCATTGCTATCTTTTTAATTTCCATTTCGCTTTCCTGGCTGATTGTTAAACCAGTTATTAAAGTACAAAAAGCCTTAACCCTTATTTCAAAAGGAGAAACACCTACCATACCTGAATATCACTCTAAAGATGAGATTGGAGTACTCTTTAATACTTTAGCCTCATATATTAAAACAGCTGAAGAAATCAGGGAATTTGCCAATCACATTGCTGACGGTAATTTGAATAAAACTATGGTCATGCGTAGTGAGAACGACAGACTTGTGCGCAGCCTTAATAACATGAGATCGCAATTAACGGAGATTCAGGAACGAGAACGGCAGCTGCAGATAAAAAGCCAGCGCTTGCTTATGGCGGGAGAAGAAAAAGAACGCAGCCGTTTAAGTAAAGAACTTCATGATAGCATAGGTCCTCTACTGACCAACCTTAAGCTTATGCTTACTCAAAAAGATGTTGATAGTGCAATAATTGAGGAACGTGTTCAATTAATCATTGAAGAAGTACGCAAGATTTCAGTTAATCTTATGCCCTCTGTCCTCAAAGATTTTGGCCTCATTGCCGCTGTACAAAGCTTTGTTAAACAACTTCCAGAATCGGACCAATATAAGGTTTTGTTTTTATCGGATACAGAAGAAGGTGTGAAATTACCTTTGGACCTTTCTCTTAATGCCTTTCGCATTATTCAGGAAGCAGTGAACAACGCTATGAAACATTCCAAAGCAACTGAGATAAAACTATCAATTACTGAATTTATAAATCAGGTAAACATATATATTGCCGATAATGGCCTTGGTTTCGACATCAATCAGGTGGAGCTCGGCAACGGACTCGTGAATATTAAGGAACGCGTAAATATGTTTGATGGCCATCTGGAGATAAATTCAGATAAAGGCGGTACTATTATTGAAGTTGAATTTAAGACTAAAGTGACAGCATGATAAGGATAAGCATTACAGACGATCATGAATTATTTAGAAGCGGTATAGCCATGCTTCTCGAAAAATCAGATGATATCAGCATTGTACATCAGTCTTCTTCGGCTGAACAATTGATTGATCACCTTAAAGAAGCTCCTGTCGACATTTCTCTGATTGATATTTCCATGGGTGAAACCAATGGTTTGGATGCCCTTAAATTAATTAAAAAAGCTGCTCCTGAAGTTCGGTGTATTATCCTAACTATGCACAATGAAGGCCAGTATGTTGTACAAGCCATACGAAATGGAGCATGGGGCTATCTGCTAAAAGATTGTGATGCACCGGAACTAATCACTGCCATTACTAAAGTATATAATGGAAAGAAATACTTTAACAGTGATGTCTCGGATTTAATGATTGAAGGCGTAAGCTCGGAAAGCAACATCCAGAATCTTTCCAAAAGAGAAAAGGAAGTTTTGCAACATGTTGCGAAAGGCTTACGAACTAAAGAAATTGCAGAGCAATTAATAGTCAGTACCCGAACAATTGAAACCCATCGAAGTAATATCCTTAAGAAGTTAAATGTGCAAAATACGGCTGAACTTATTAGCAAAGCCACTCAGTTAGGACTGCTATAAGCCACTATTCATATAATCTAAAATACTGGTTATTAGTTCATATCTACAATAACTCAGTATAAATACGGATACTTGCATATGCGGTAATTGGTATAAAAAAATACCATTAAAACGGAATTGCCGACCATGTATAGAAACTCTACTTTTACATCATAAACCAATAAACAAAAGTAGTGATGAGAAGTATCTTAATTATCGTGTTAGTAGCAATCTCCACCTTTTCCTTTGCTCAAACACAAAAAAAGACATATGGTCCAAAAGCTAAAAACCAGCGAATTTGGATTAATAAATCTAATAAAAGCGAGTTGCAGACAAATGACAACGAGAAAGTCACTGGTGGGAAAGCCAAAAACAACCAGGTATGGGCGAAAAACTACAATGCTTCTGAAACAACTAAGGTGACCAACGACGAAGATAAGATGGCTTTAAAAGGTCCTGAAGCCAAAAACTACAAACCGTATCAAAATAAAAAACAAGTTAATACGGATAGTATACCTGATACGAACCTGGTTCAATCGAAGGATAAAAAAACTGAAAGTACAAACAACAATACTTTAGACGAATAGGAAAAGGGCCTCAAGGCCCTTTTTTTATGTCCAAAAAAAGACATAAAAAAAGCCTGTCTTTGGGAGACAGGCGAGAAACATTCTAAGAAAAAAATTCTAACCTAAACCTCACACACATCCGAATGTTTCTATATTTGGGGACCAGGAGAGCCGGTTTTTTAATTACAAAATCAAAATTAAGCCCTTATTAAGGCGATGTCAATAGCAAAGACAAAAAAAATCGCATTTATTTGTCTTTTTTTTCTTAATTCCTTCTCAACGATACTATTACAATTCCCCATTCCACAAGGTTTTTTTATTATTTTTGCAAAAAATAATTGATAGTGATATACCCTGATAATTTCGAAGAGAAGATAAAGTTTACCCGAATTCGTGAGTTAATAAAAGGCAACTGCATGAGTACATTGGGCAAAGAGGCGGTTGACGAGATGCAATTCAGCACTAATTATGATGAAACCGTATTAGCTCAACTTCAAACATTTGAATTTCGAAAGGTATGTCTTGAGGAAGAAAACTTTCCACTTAGCTATTTTATAGATGTTCGTGAACCACTGGTACGTATACGCACGGAAGGCCGGTTTATGGAAGAATCAGAGTTATTTGATCTGAAGCGCTCCTTAACTACAATTAATGACATTTGTCGATTCTTTAGTAAAAAGGAGGAAGAAGACTATCCCAAACTAAAAGATTTAGTATCCGAAGTAGCTGTTTTCCCTTTCTTATTGGATAAGATTGAGCATCTGTTGAACAAGTTTGGCAAACTAAAAGACAATGCTTCACCTGAGTTGGCCAGAATCAGACGTGAAATTATATCAAAGCAAAATAGTATTTCGCGCAAGCTTCAATCTATTCTAAAAAGGGCCAAGCAAGATGGACTTGTTGATTCAGATATCAGTGTTTCGATACGTGACGGTAGATCAGTAATTCCGGTAGCCTCTGCTAACAAACGAAAAATACGTGGTATAGTACAAGATGAGTCGGCAACAGGCAAGACCTCATTTATTGAACCAACTGAAGTAGTGGAAATCAATAACGAGGTGAGGGAATTGGAATATGCCGAGCGACGAGAAGTCGTGCGTATTTTAGTTGAAACGGCCAATCAAATAAGACCTTATATCGATGAGTTATTAGAATCGTATAGGTTCATGGGTACCATTGATTTTATCAGAGCTAAAGCCCGATTTGCTTTAACTATTAATGCTACATTGACAGAGTACCATGATAATCAGAACATGTTATGGAAGCAATGCAGTCATCCTCTGCTCTATTTGCAACACAAAGAGGCCAATAAAGAAATTGTTCCACTGGATTTAGAGTTACAATCTCCTAAACAGCGTTTATTGCTTATTTCAGGTCCAAATGCCGGAGGTAAATCGGTATGCCTGCAAACCGTTGGTTTGGTTCAATATATGTTTCAATGTGGTTGTTTGGTTCCAATGCACGAGAGCTCAAAAATGGGCTTTTTTAAGGATATATTTATTGACATAGGCGATGAACAGTCCATTGAAAATGATTTAAGTACCTATAGCTCTCACCTATTTAACATGAAACATTTCTTACGACACAGTAAGAAGAAAACACTTATATTAATCGATGAGTTTGGTACTGGTACTGAGCCCATGTTAGGAGGATCAATTGCAGAAAGCGTATTGGAACAACTTAATAAGCAAGAAGTTTTTGGTGTTATCACTACCCATTACACCAACCTTAAGCACATGGCTTCTATGACTGAAGGAATTGAAAATGGCGCTATGCTTTTTGATACCGGTCGCATCATGCCATTATACAAACTTCAAATAGCTCAGCCTGGCTCTTCATTTGCCTTTGAAATTGCTCGTAAAATTGGTTTACCTGAAAATATATTGGCCAGTGCCAAAGAAAAAATTGGTCAGGAAAATGTTGACTACGATAAAAACCTTCGTGAAATAGTTCGTGATAAGAGGTATTGGGAGCAAAAACGAAATACCATCCGTATCAACGAGAAAAAATTGGCCGATGTTTTGGAGCGCTATCAACTGGAATTGCAAAACATTAAGAAGGAACGTAAAGAGGTTCTTGATTCTGCTAAAAACGAAGCCGAAACACTTCTCTCAAGTGCCAACAAAGAGATCGAAAAAACCATCCGTACAATCAAAGAAACGCAAGCCGAAAAGGAAAAAACTAAAATTGCGCGTAAAAAACTGGATGTTTTCAAAGAGGTAGCCATTGATGATAAAAAGAATGACGAACAAATTGATAAGAAAATTCGTCAGATAAAAGAGCGAGAGAAACGAAAGGCCAATAAGAAAGAAAAGCAACCAGACTCCAAGGCAAGCAAACCTGTAGTAACAAAAATAAAAAAGGAAACTCCTATTGAAAAAGGAGATACAGTTAAGCTTGAAGGTCAATCATTACCAGGAGAAGTGTTATCCACAAATGGTAAGGAAGCAACGGTAGCCTTTGGTAATATCCAGACCAAGGTTAAAGTAAATCGATTAAAAAAGGTGAATCCCCAAGGAGGTAAAAAAGTAAAAGCCCAGACCATTCATACCGTTTCAAATACTGCTGAAAAAATCAGAGAACGTAAACTTACTTTTAAACCTGATATTGACCTGAGGGGACAAAGAGCTGAAGAAGCCATTGTGAAAGCTATAAATTTTATCGATGAAGCTGTTATGTGCGAAGCATCAGAAGTAAGAATTCTTCATGGAAAAGGAAATGGTATTTTACGTCTAATGATACGCGAACAGTTAGCAACAATTCCTTTTGTCAGGAAATTCCGCGATGCCCACGTTCAGGATGGAGGAAGCGGTATAACAATAGTAGAATTGGAATAATCCTTTATATTGAATTAATTAAAAAGCTTGTAGAACTGTTTGGTGCTACAAGCTTTTTTTTATTACTTCAAGTCAGTTTAAATCCAACAACAATGAATAAATACCTCCTTATTTTTGTCCTGTTTGGCCTTTTCGCAGTGGCCAATGCACAGCTTGACGAAACCGTGCAACTCATCAAAAACAACGATAATAACCTACAGCATCGACTCGATCGTTTGGAAAAATTGGTTGATGATTTGCTGTGGCATGAGCGTCTTGGAGATATAGCTCATGTTGATAAAGTATATATGTATGGTCCTCCAAAATGGAAGGAACAAAATCCAACTGCACTTGGTGCTGGTAATCCTGTTAAATTTTGGTCCTATCTGTTTTTTCCAAAAGATATTGACACCAGCAAAAAGTATCCTTTAATCGTACTTCCTCATGGTGGAGTGCATGCTGATTTTACAACTTATTATACACATATCGTTCGGGAATTGGTATCGCAGGGCTATATAGTGGTAGCGGCTGAATACAGAGGCAGTACAGGTTACGGAAAGAGTCATTATAAAAAAATTGATTATGGTGGATTGGAAGTAGAAGATGTGTTTGCCAGCAAAAATTACATGCTGGAAAACTATCATTTTATCGACTCTAAACGTGTGGGAATAATGGGCTGGAGTCACGGTGGACTTATTACCCTGTTTAATATTTTTAATCATCCCAAAGATTTTGCTGTGGCGTACGCAGGCGTTCCTGTTAGTGATTTAGTTTCGCGTATGGGCTATTACGAGGATGATTATCGTGAATTGTATGAAGCGGATTATCACATTGGGCAATCAGCTCATGAGAATGTGGAAGAATACCGCAGGCGTTCCCCTGCCTGGAATACCGATAAGTTTCAGAATACACCATTATTGATCCATACCAATACCATTGATAATGATGTACATGTTCTTGAGGTTGAACATTTGATCAAGTCCTTGAAAGCTGACAGAAAAGAGTTTGAATATAAAGTTTATGAAGATGTTCCGGGTGGACATTCATTTGATCGCATGGACACCAAAATTGCCAAAGAGATCAGAGTGAAAATATATAAGCATCTAAGCAAATATTTAAAACCCTCTAAACCAATCAACACGCTCCAAGACATACAAAAGGCAGGCTATAAATTTTAATTATTAACTAAAAACAATAAGCTTTTTTCTTTGATAAAAGCAAAATCAGAAGTATTTTAAAGCTATTAAGAAACCGGGAATAACAAATAGTTATGGTTTCTAAATTTTAGTAATATTGTTTTATTTAATCATACTCTAAACTCAAATAGTTCATCTCATTTTTAACTCTTAAATTGAATGATTATGAGCAATAAACCAAGAGTAATTAAGGATTACAAGAAACTGGATGAGGATATTCAGGAGCAAATAAAACTGGCCTATCCTTATGGCTTTAGCGAAAGTCTTATCACTTTCTCCTATAAAGATGGCTTAATGATTAGTGCACTTCCTTTCGAAACCGATGACAGGTATTATCTGGTTAAGATGAGTGTTGTCGAAGCCGAACAACTTATTAAAGAAGATGTAGACTACGACGACGACGGCACCCTTAAAAGCAGTGCTAAAGAAGGCTATACGCAAAAACACGCCGATGCTGATTATTTAAAAGAAGCCATTGCAGAGGAAGAAGAAGACGAACGAAAAAGCAATTTAAGGGAGATGGAGGCAGAGGAAGATTAACTCCTCTGCAATATTAAAAATTATTATATAATGCTTTTAATGAGGTTCTAATTCCAAAATAAAAGTGCTGGGTTTCTTCTGTTCTTTGATCATTTGTGAGCTCTCGTAAACGCATTCCAGCAAAAACGTTAAACATGTTTCGAGGATTAATTAAATAGCTCACATTCATATCGGCATTATAAACATTGGTTCTCAGCCCTTGTCCTATCACGTGTCCGTAATCATAAGGGCGTTGGGTATTTGGCTTCAAAACATCCTTGCCCCAACTTACATCATCATCAAAATCTTCGCCATACATAGCTGTCATCAATTCAGCCTTAAACATTAATCGGCGATGACGATAACGAATCACTCCATATCCTTCCTTAAAATTAGCACCTAATAGATGCGCTAAAGGTTGTTGATAATGACCATATGCATACATTGTAGTATAGTGCGAATAGGTATATGGACGAACCTGATTATATTCCATCTGAACATCCAGATTTTTAATCCCGAACAAATCAAAAGTTTTTAAACCAACTTGATAACCCTGTTTGTTGGCCCACCATTTCGATCCGCTAAAAACCTCATCTGCCTTAAATTCTCCCATCACAAACTGTCCATAAAAAGTAAGCCATTTAGCTGCAATAAACTTTGCATTAAATCCCATGGTAACATTATCAGGAGATCCTAAAGAGTATTCCACTGGTCTCAAAAAAGCCACCGGATTCAAATAGTGCATATCAAATCCGCGATAGCCCGTAGAATCCTGCTCGGCATAAACCACGCTTGCAAAAAATCCAAGACTGGCTCTTTTGCCAATATTCCAATCCAAATATTGAAACACTCCATATTTACCCGGATACCTGTAATCTACTGCATCCTTAGCCTTATCATATTGAAGCATTTTATTATATATAACCGTGTACTTTATTTTCCAAAAATCAGCGGTCAGCTTCACATAGGGGTAACTATACGAAACATCGGACAGAAGCAATGAGCGATGACCATCACCCCAAAAGTGTTTCCCATTACCTAATTGAAAATTAAAATACTTGGCAAAATTAAAGGATATATAGCCTGTAACCTGAGAAAAATCGTGACCATTAGTCCCATATTCTTTTCGTTGGCCTTGCCCGGGCATTACTTCAGTCTGTCGTGCAAACTGATCGATATAGTTAGGAACTACAGCTTGGTTTTCAACAAAATCGGTATAGAAATGAAAATGCTTACCAATATTTCCTTTTATAAAAAGTCCTCGTGTATTTGTGTAAGTAGTTAAACCATCAACCGTTTCTTGTCCGCCTTCAAAGTTGAAAATTGGATTCACAACAATATTAATATCATCCTTTTTAAGTTGAAATAGATCGTCGTGAAATATTCTTTTCCAAAAATTCAAATGACCTGAAGGAACTTTTAAACCATCATAAAGTACAGAATCCGTATTGACAACTTGATTAAGTTGATCCATTCTATACTGCCGCACCGAAGTATGAAATTCAGATCCAGGCTTATATACATACCGATCAAATGGTGAGTAATTAAAATCCTCATAATGACTCTGTAATTGAGTCATAGCATTCTGCACTAACAATAATCCCAGAAGAAAAAGAAAATATCTTAATTTAATCATAACAATTAGATAGATCACAGCGAATATAGCAATTTCAATACAGGCATGCTATACGCCCTTATAATAGTTATGTTACGAAAGTTTAGGAGGAATTGAAACCGAAACGGTCAATTGAAGATATAAAAAAAGAAGTGAAAAGCTTTTGCATCGCTCGTTATCCATAAATGGCTAACTTTTGCCAAGATCCTCGTATCCCTATTATAGCGAGGCGCACTAGCTTTTCGCTCCCAATCTGCTTACGCAGGCATTAAATTAAATTCAAATGTAAATTACTAAATAATTTCAATTCTGTCAAGGATTTTAGTACATTTTTGCAATAGTTTATTTCTGAATATTACAACATTTTTTACCTGAATAATGGAAGTTACTACTTATAAAATATTTAATTTGCCAACATAAACCATAGCTGTTCTTGGTATTATAATCTATACGAAAAATCGTAATGAAGTTATTCGCTAAACTTATACTCTACGCATTTCTTACGGTAATACTATTTACTGTAGTCGTGTTTGCCTTTGTTGAATACGCTGAAGAAGCGGTATTAAAGATTACACTCAAGGAAACAAATAAGACTTTTGGGACAGAGCTAGATGTAAAGGACATAAATCTTTCATTTATTAATGAATTTCCATTTACCAGCATTGAATTAATTGATGTATCATTGGTTAATCCAACCCAGGAAATGGATACAATAATTCAATCCAAGAGTATTGCTCTAGCTGTTAAGCCCTTTGACCTAATAGATGGAAATATTGATATTGCCTATGCCAGATGGAATGATGCCCATATCCATTTTTTTACTGATTCTTTAGGACGAAATAATTTTGATTTTTTACTTAAAAAGTCTTCTTTATCTGATTCAGACACGACTAGCTCGTCATCATTGTTTTTAGACGTAAATGATGTTATATTTAAGAATATAAGCTTCCAATTTGAAGACAGAACACTTCAAGCCAAGAGCACGGTTTTATTCTCAGAACTGTATATGCAGGCATCATTAAAAGACAAGGAAAAACAAGCTTCTTTAAAAGGCCAAATAGAATTATACGAAGCAGGTTATGCCCATTCTACACTTGAACGTCTTGAACAACTTAAAATTGATATTAATGCGAAATTATACAACGATAGCATTCAATTAATAAATGGATATATCGAATCGGAAGGTATAAAGTCAGCAATAAAAGGCTTAATACAATTGGATGATCACTTTAACAGCAACTTAAGCATTTCCGGAACAGAATTACAACTACAGGATCTAAAAAAATACATACCCGACAGTTTAATTCAATCGTATGGAATTGAAAGTACATCAGGCCTGGTGAGTATCGATGCGACTATTGAAGGAGCTTTAGTCGACTCTATTCTTCCACAGATAACTGCAACTATTATTCTTAAAGATGTATCAGCATGCATATTAAATTACCCGCCAATCAAGGCTATTAATGCGGACCTTACCTACACTAATGGCATCGATCGAAGTATAGAATCAACTTCAATCAATATCAAAAACTTAAACGCTCGTACAGAAAAAAGCTATGTTTCTTTAAAGGCTCAATTCCAAAATTTAAATCAAATCAATTACGCATTTAATTCAAATATCAACATTGATTTTGATGAATTAAAGGCCTTTATCCCGGAAAACATGGAACTTGCTTTTTCGGGGCAACTTCAAAGCGAAATTTCAAGTCGAGGTATTATTCCCGATCCAATTGACTTATACTTTTTTGATCAACTTCTGGAAAATAGTTTGGCTACCTTAGTCTTCAATGAAGTTGAATTGGCAATGGATTCAAGTGTCTCTATTAAAGAATTGAATGGGCAGTTTGAATACTCTTCAAAGCAATTTGACCTCTCCTCTCTAAGTTGCTTTTTACCTGAGTATGATCTAAGGATTAAACCCTCAACTGCTAAAGGCCATTTTACCGGTGCTCCGAGCCAATTGGACGAGGCATTCTTTCAATTGGACACATTTAACCTAAACGTCAACTCAAGCCATTTAAAAGGCAAGGCGCATTACCAAAATGGAATTAAACCAGCTTATGAAATTGTAAGTCAATTAGATGTTGATTTGGCAGACTGGGCTCAGTTTATACCAGACTCGATAGTGTCTCAGTTTACCGGTCAATTCCAGGCCAACATTAACTCCAAGGGAAATTATCACCCAGACTCCATTCAAATGGATGCAATGGAATTGCTTTTCACTCAAAGTTATCTTGATTTAAAAACTACTGATTTAAATATTTCTTCCTGGGATGAAAAAGTGAAACTTGATGACTTTTTTGGGAAAGTAGAAATGAAAAACGATACTATCTTTCTCGATAAGCTTACCGGCTCGTTCAATGGTTCGGAATTTATGGCTGACTCAACATTGATCACCGCTCTATACAATGCTGTGCTTTTAAATCAAGCCAAACAAGTTAAAGTTGAAGGAACTTTTCATTTGGATGAATTAGATTATGCAACGATAGAACCTTTTCTTGTTCAGGATAGCACTGCAGTTAATGTGAATTCGAGCGATAGTATCTCAACCAACTATACTTTTTTGGTTAGAGGAAAAGCCTCAGCCTATAGCCTTAAATACGATAATGCCACTTTTTATAATGTCAATAGTTATTTCAGCTTAAGCGATAGTTTGTACATATTGGATGATTTGTATTTTGAGGCATTTAATGGTAAAATGCTTAATTCTATTAAGTATAAAATTGAGCCTAATAACCAACAGGAGATCTGGGTGAAAAATAACATTCAAGGCATGGATATCGACCAATTACTTCGGGATTTTAACAATTTTGAGGATTTTGGAAACGACAACATTACACATGAACAAATAAACGGTTTGTTCACTACTAATCTGGATGGTCATTTTGTTATGAAGGACGGTGATTTACAATACGACGCCATTGAATTAAGCGGTGATATGTTATTGGAAGAAGGAAGACTCAAAGACTATGGTATAGCGGCCGAGATTGGAAAAGAAAACAATATTGACAATCTGGATAATCTTGAGTTTAACACAATCGAAACGAAGGTATTCATTTATAAAAATGTGATTTACGTTCCCAGAACGAATATTAACAACAACGCCCTTGATGTAACCATATATGGTAGACAAGAATTTGGAGATGATTGTAAATATCATCTTAGATTCTATTTAAAGGAATTATTAAAAAGAGGACAAGCCAAGAATATTGAGCGAAAGAAAAACAAAAAAGATACTAAAGAACACGGTGGAGTGAAGGGTTCTTCTAACGTATTTGTTTTTTACGAAATTGAAGAAGGTAAAACCAAAATGTGGCGGGAAAGTAAAAACTCGAAGAAAGCCGAGCAACTGAGAATGATAATTAAGATGCAAGAAACCGGATTAAAAATCACATTTAATCCAAGAGCAATTAGCTATGAAACTGGGGTTAATAAAAACGACTAAAGAATGAGCGTTAACAATAAAACTATAACATCATTGACTGTTTATGCTATTTCCTTAATTCTGGTTATTCTAATAACTTTTAAACTGATATCCGTATCTTCAGCAAAACATAAACCTACCGCCCAGCTTTCTTCGCCAATTACTTTAAATGAATTAGATATTATTTATGGCCAGGAAAGTTCAAAACAGGATCTATTCTTATTCTTTAACTATAACTGTATGCATTGCCAGGCCTTTTTTAATGAGGCCTTTGATACGGTAAAAAAGGAATTTATAGACCAAGGTAAAATAAGGTTAATCCTTAAGCCGTTAGAAGTTGAACAACACCCAGATGTATTATATGCACTTCAAACCGCAGTTTGCATCAACAGGTTCGGCTCATTCAATGAGCTACATGAATTATTATTATACAACCCCATGGTTGTATATTCCGATGAGTTTAAAAATTTGGTAGACGATTTTATTAATTCAAATGCTCATTTGGCAGAATGTTTGCTAGATAACAATGACTATAGTTACCTAAAAAATAACATACTAGATTTCTATAAGAACAATATGACAGCAACACCTACCTTTGTGATCAACAACAATATCTACAAAGGTTTTAAGGATACTCAAACTTTAATAAAGATTATTCGTAAAGAATTAAAAAATACAACTCAATAAACCATTAAACATGAACAAAAAACTATTTGCGCTACCCTTATTATTATTCGGACTGTTAACACTTATTCAGTTCGGCTGCGAAACAGATCCTGAAGAAGTTTGTGAAGAATATGAAGCTTGTGATGTAAGTGCAACCACATGTTGCACCGACGAAAGTTCTTGTTATTACAAATATAATGGTAAAACTTATCCGGATACGGCGGAAGGCTTGGCAGAACTACTAGAAGCCATGTGTCCACAAGCAAGCACTGTTGAGCTTAAATTAATTCAGGAGAAACTTAATGCTCATACATTACAACTGATAAACAAAGCACGTTCAGAAGCAATTTGCAATTAAGACATTACATGAGCTAATCCACTCGGTTAGCTCATTTTTTTTTACTACAAAACAAACACCACTTCTTCTTTTTCAATTTCCGAAGTTTATCTTCTAAAGCTTCACCACGTAGGTTAGTTGCCACAATAATACCTTCGCCATCTATTAAAAAGTTTGCAGGTATACCTTTTACACCATAAAGTTTTGACGCTTCATTTCGCCATCC
The DNA here is from genome assembly GCA_947503525.1 of uncultured Carboxylicivirga sp. Lineage (GTDB taxonomy): Bacteria > Bacteroidota > Bacteroidia > Bacteroidales > Marinilabiliaceae > Carboxylicivirga. The sequence continues at coordinate 93,939 of CANNEA010000009.1, forward strand.
TTTTAAATCACTGACATGATAAGGCCATATTAACCCATCTTCTTCAATGGCTTTTATCCACGATTTTTGCTTCATATCCAATGACACCGAGAAAATCGTAAAGCCTTTGGCATTTTTAAATTCAACATCCTTGTAATTCAAATATGAATTAACTACATGAGGGTTTTCCTTTCGGCAAGGCGCACACCACGATGCCCAGAAATCAATCAAAACCATTTGGCCTTTTAAAGAAGAAAGACTTATGGTCTCACCCTGCGGAGATAACTGGATTATATCCGGTGCCTTGTCGCCAACGGCATAACCTTGAGCCATAGCGGCATTGGCCAATATAATGAAAACAACTATATAGAAATATTTAATCATATTTTTGAATTTCAGGTATCAACTGCCTAATATAAGCGTTTTATAATTTTAAATAAGTAAAATCTCATTCCTTCTACATCAGACTTCAACAATGGGTTTCATTTTTAGCCAAACTCTTTAATAATTTCGCTAATTTGACTATCTTTTCAATGCACAACGATTACGAATGACTCGGTATAACAAGTAAAATCCTTTATCTATTCAATTGGTATAAAATAAACTATGCATAAGCGAATAAAAATACTGCTAATCACAATTGTTTTATCTATCGGGCTGATAAGCACATCTTTTCTTTTTCCTTTTGGATTTTCCTCAATCCATCATGGCTTTAGTGCCGACTTTTGGTTGTTTATTAGTCATTCCGGCGGTACGTTTGGAGTACCTATCATTACCTGCCTGTTTTGTATTATTATCAGCTTTCAATTTAAAGGATGGCTTAAAAAGTCTATGGTCATTACTCTTTCCTTACTCACTTTCTCGGTCATCCTGGGCGGTTTTGCTCAATTAAACGAATATTTTATAAAAGAAAAACTAAAAATACAACGTCCTAACATTAAATACCTTGATGCGCAAAAAGTACTAAATGCGGATAAGCTATACATGCAGCCAACAAAACAAGCCCGACGGGAATATTTTAAGCAACATTTGGATGCTAAGAATATCTCTACGTTTTACTTTGATGATAAACCATTGCATCCGGATGTAATGGAGCATTGGCTGCACGAGACAGGTTACTCCTTCCCTTCCGGTCATTCGGTTAATGCCTTTTTAATGGCAACACTAATAGGCTATATCCTATTGTTTATTTATGCCGATTTCAGACGAAAGATGCTATTTCTGTTACCGTTTACATGGGCCATATTAGTAGCTTTATCCAGAGTTATTCTTGGAGTCCATTCACCAACAGATGTTACTTTCGGCGCCACTTGGGGTTGTATAAGCGGCTTAATAATTATCCGATTGGGGATTATAGATAAATATTTAAAACAGAAACAATCCTAGCTACACTATCTTGAATTACATTATACAAATCCAATTCTACCATCGAATGAAAATGGATGAAGACTGTAGTTAAGTTCATTTACCAATTTGCAAGTCGGATTAATTAAATAATTACTTTCCGATTTTATTACCGCAGATGGAATCCTTAATAGCAATTGCGTGGGATCCTGTAAAAAACGACTTCCTAATTCCTGAGTTACCTCACTATAAGGGAAATCATCCCAATCTAACTTTACTTTCCCCATATCTATTTTATCCACAGAAATTGAATCAGGCACTTCAATTTTCATTACCTGAAGATCTGTAGGTAAATTTGTCAAGCTTGATAAATGAATGAATTTTTCCCACGCCGCCAGGGAAATAGATTCTGCAGCATATACCACTCTTGTTCCTTTTCGATGCCATCGACCTGCTGCATAGATACCTCCCATACCTTCCAGGTTAGCATATGCTTGCTTTACTATTCGATAAATATACATTAGACTACAAATCCATGTTCAATAGCAATCAACTCATCCATCAGCAACTGAATCCCCTGAAAAGTATCCAAATAGCTTTTAGGCTCAACACCTCCCATTGCAACATTTTCAGTACAGATCCACCTTCTGAATTTTTCATCGTCTCCAAATACTTCCTGCCCACGCTTATATAAACGAGCTATAAATAATACTTTTTCAGAAGCATTGGCCGGTAGTCGATCATTATTCTTTTTTAACTGGATGGTTCGAGATGTTAAATGTATAAAATCACTCATCTCTTTAAGTGTAAGACCTGTTTCCTGCAGAATAAGATTGAAAGTGTTTTTCTCAATCCCGACACGACTAAGTTTAATCAGCTCTTTCTCGTTATTTAAAAACCTAAGCGCTCCCATAGCGAATATTTTCTTGTTAATATACGAATATTTTCGCTACTATACAAATTTACTTAGATCTTACCCTAATACTTTAGTAGTTTAATATTATAGAACTAAAGGAATAAAACAACAGTATATTTTAAATTGACATTGTAAATCAATAGGTGTAATTTTAATGTTAATATTCAAAACAAAGAGAATAATTGAACCTTAACACAACCGCCCGTTTTCATAAGTAACGTACTTAATGAAATTTTTTCTCAGCACCTGTTAATCGCTTTTATTAAAATTTTAACAAGGATTACCATTCAAAAGTTATAATTCTAATATGAAGTCATACTCATTATGCATATTTACGACTCTCGTATAAGCAGCAACAGCAAATTACTCCTATCGCTCCTATTATTAGCTGTGTTTACACTCTATTCTTTAGGATGTAAAAACTATTACAAGGTAAGCACTGAACATCGAGCCACAACCCATTCAATTGATTCGATGGAAAAGAATCAGAAGTATTTAATATTGCATCATAAAGACAAGGTGTGGCATCTTTCAAATATCAAACTGGAAAATAACAATTCATTAATTGGAGAAGCATTACCATTACCTTCAAACCGCACACTATACAAAACCACGGATCCAGATAAATTTAATCGCTACCTAAAAAATCGCAACATTAATGAATCTCCCGTCTTAAATGAGGTTCATATCTACACCACAGAATTAACACACAATAGTGATTCGAAGGTAACCATCCCTTTGAGTTTTATTGAAAAAATAGAAATATATGAACCTGCAAATGGAGCGACTTCGTTCTCATGGATTTCCGGATTTATTGGAGGAACAATAGTGGTAGTAGGATTGGTTGCTGTTATTGTTGCCGCCACCAAAAGCTCATGTCCTTTTGTTTACACAGACCAAGGAGATCATTATACATTAGAAGGTGAGGTTTATAGCGGGGCCATAAATGCTCCTATGGAAAGAGATGATTATCTGCTTCTTTCGGATTTTAAAAATATTGACGACAAGTACCTAATGAAAATGACCAATGAGGCAAAGGAAATACAGTATACCAACCTAGCCGAATTAATAGTTGTAGATCACCCTAAAGACACAAAAGTTTTAATAGACAAATATGGCACTATTCACTCACTTCAAAATATTAAACAAGCCAATAAAGCAATCAATATTGCAGGGGAAAATATTAAAAAAGAAATAAATTCAAAAGACAGTCTATACTATACCACATCCGTTTCTGAAAATCCGGATTGTAAAACAGATGGGGTAATTTTGACTTTCGACAATCTCAAAAGATCGAAAAACTGCAAACTTATTATAAGAGCCAGAAACACGTTTTGGCTGGATTATGTTTACGGAGAGTTTTTAGATTTATTTGGTGACAAATATCAAAAATGGAATCAACATCAAAATACTGAATCAAGCAAAAAGCTAAAACAATGGTCCTTAGATCAAAACATACCGATATCCATCTATTTAGAAAAAGATAACGTTTGGGAATTTATCGACTACTATAATGTTGTTGGGCCTATGGCATTCAAAGATGATATTCTTCCAATAGACCTATCACAAATTGACTCTGACACTATAAAAATAAAATTAGTATGGGGGCAAATGTTCTGGGAAGTTGATTATGTTGGATTAGATCAATCCAATCCAAAAAATATAAATTCTCGTAAAATATCGGCTTCCAAAGCAATCGATAAAAATGGAAACAATGTTTTAGATCTGATTCAAGATGATGATAAAAATTACCAAATACTATATGAAGTTGGAGATGCCGTGAACTATGAGTTTATTTTACCAAGTGGACAAGACGAATCTATGAAAACATTTGTTCTTCATACTAAAGGCTATTATGAAATCCTCAGAGACCCTAAAGGCAAACCCGACCGAAAGAAATTAAAGACTTTTGAAACACCAGGTCGCTTTAACACCTTCTCGAGAAATAAGTTGGAAGAAGCTATTAGGCAATTATCATACAGCAACTAATCCATAAAACAATCTTATGCCGCCGTTAAATGGATATAAAATAAAACCTTCTCCAATGCTATTTGGAAACAAAGTTGAACTTATCGGTTTAATTATCTTGATTCATACATATTTTCTTTGCCTCAATGTTGAAAGAAATCCAATACGAGCATTTAGGACATTAAAAAAAATGCTAATCACAGGACGATCGTTTAACGGAAGAAAGGAAATTACAAAATACGTACTTCTTAATAAAAAGCTCATCTGGTCTTCTGACATTCCAGGATGGCCATCAAAAGCCTATAATAAATTTATTCGTAATGAAGCTATTCGTTACTCAAACAAACAAAATGATGTAAAAAAATTGCAAACGGTTATATTTTCAATCACAAGTAAATGCCCTATTAACTGCAAACATTGTTTCGAACGAATGAATATTAACCAGCAAGAATACCTCAGCATAGATCAATTAAAACTTATACAAGATAAAATAATCCACTCAGGTGTTTCTTCCATTCAATATAGCGGCGGTGAACCTTTGGTACGTTTCAACCACCTACTACAACTTATTCGCTTGCTAAAAAACAGCATTGCTCCATGGATATTGACTTCAGGATATGGATTATCTTTTGAAAAAGCAAAAACCTTAAAAGAAGCTGGCACATTCGGAGTATATATAAGTTTTGACCATTGGAATGAAAATGAACACAACCTATTCAGAGGAAATACAGACTCTTACAATTGGGCAGTACAAGCTACTAGTAATTGCCAAAAAGCAGGATTATTGTATGGCCTCTCATTATGCGCCAGAAAAGAATTTATTACAATAGAAAATTTGGACAGATACCTAAAAAAGGCAAAATTAATGGGAGCCGCATTTATCAGAATTCTAGAAGCGCGAAAAGTTGGAAATTACGCCGATAAAAATGTAGAACTTGACCAGAACCAACTTAATATCCTAAATGACTTTTATTTAGCAATCAACAATGACAATAAATGGAATAACTATCCAATCATTATGTATCCGGGATATTATCAAAGAGAAATTGGTTGCTATGGAGCTGGCAACAGTTATTTATATATCGATTCAAAAGCAAACCTTCATGCTTGTCCATTCTGTCAGAAAAGTGTAGGCAACATACTTGAGCAACCAATTAATCTTTTAATAGAAAAACTATTAATAAACGGTTGTCATAAATTTAAAAAGAAGGTAATATCGGGGATAAAAAAACAGAAGCCTCACAGAAATAAATCTGTAAGGCTTTGATTTTGAATAGTACCGAGAGGCGGGCTTGAACCGCCGACCTCAGGATTATGAATCCTGCGCTCTAACCAGCTGAGCTACCTCGGCATATTAGGAGTTGTTTTGATACCTTTGTATCCTCCTTTTTTGCGGTTGCAAATGTAAGGCAAATACACCTAAACTTCCAACTAAATGGAGAAAAAAAATTAAACTTTTTACTAAATCATCTGGTCATTAGCATAGTATGTTATTTACTTTAGTCTAAAAAAATTGAATGTCTGTCAAGCTTAGATGCAAATGAGCCGCTTCAGAGGTTTTATTTCTAATAGATTTCACTTATATTGTGAGCCTATACATAATTAAATAACACAACATGTCAATTCAAAAAGAAAAGTTTGAATTAGAATATATCTTTAAGACTTCTCCTTCAATATTGTATGCGCGACTTAGCACTCCAAGTGGATTATCAGAGTGGTTCGCGGATGATGTAAACCTTAAAGGAAAGGTCTATACCTTTGTTTGGGATGGATCGGAACAACAGGCTGAACAGGTTCTGCGCAAAGACAACAAAATGGTTCGTTATCATTGGTTGGACGACGAAGACGAAAAATCGTATTTCGAATTTCGAATTAATGTAGACGATTTAACTGGTGAAACAGCTTTAATGGTGGTTGATCATGCAGAGGAAGGTGAAAAAGAAGATAGTATTGAATTGTGGAATCAGCAGATCGAAGAACTTAAGCATGGTTTAGGTTCGGTTTAGATATTTTAAAGAACATTAAGAAAAGAGGCTGCCAATTGGCAGCCTCTTTTTTTTATCTTGCAACTGAGTCGCAACGAACTAAGCTAACCATTCCCGTTAAATGAAAAAACTACATCTATTTATTCTTAAAAGCTATTTGGGTCCTTTAGCAATGACCTTCTTTATTTCATTGTTTATACTTGTAATGCAGTTTTTATGGAATTATGTGGATGAATTAGTGGGAAAAGGTCTCGATTTTATTGTTGTAATAGAGTTATTATTATATGCCACCCTACAGGTTATTCCAATGGCACTGCCTTTGGCCATTTTATTAGCCTCCTTAATGACATTCGGGAACCTAGGAGAAAATTACGAACTAACAGCTATAAAAGCAGCAGGAATTTCATTACCGAAAATCATGAGACCACTAATAGTCGTTACGCTATTTATTTCCATTGGAGCATTTTGGTTCTCAAATAATATTATGCCAATTGCTAACCTAAAACTATTCTCCTTATTATTTGATGTAAAACAAGCTAAGCCTGAATCAGGAATTAAAGAAAAAGTATTTTATACCGGCATCGATGATTTCAGAATGAAGATCGACAAAAAAGATAATTCAACAGGATTGCAATATGGCATAATGATCTATGATCACCGTGATCAAAACATTACAAATGGCAATGTTACGATAGCCGATTCAGGACGAATGCAAATCTCAGAAGATAAACGTGACATGATACTTACCTTGCTTGACGGAGTTCGATTCGACGAAAAGGTATGGCCCAACAACAATAAGCTTCGTGAAAGAGACCAACAACGCTTTCGGCGGGATATATTCAAGGAGCAAATTGCCTGGATTAAGTTGCAAGGAATGAATTTCAACAGATCTGATGAGAGCGGCTTTAGTTCGTATGACAGAATGAAAAACCTAAATCAACTTAAGCATGATATCGATTCCTTTCAAATTAAAAAACAGAATCACATCAGCTTGTTAAATAATATCACCAGAACTTTCTTCTTTAAGCCGGCAATTAACCATGCCTCCCACCTAGGACAATCTGAATCCTCTTTTGATATTGATTCGTGCCATTCTTATAAAGTGGATTCATTATTTACAACCTTTACAGCCAATGAGAAAAATGCTATTATCGAGAATGCGCTACGTAAGGTAAGAAATAATAAAAACCGGATGCATGCTCAATTTATGCATATTCGGGCGGAAAATGCCAAAATTAAAGTTCATTCGATGGAAGTCCATCGAAAATTTACACTTTCATTTGCATGCATCATCTTCTTTTTCATTGGAGCGCCATTGGGCGCAATAATCCGTAAAGGAGGCCTTGGAATGCCTGTTGTCATCTCCGTACTCTTCTTCATTGTGTATTACATCATCGATACCCTTGGAGCTAACTTTGCCAGAGAGGCAGTATTACCCGTCTATCAGGGCATGTGGCTTTCATCTGTAGTCCTCCTTCCTTTAGGAATGTTTCTGACTTACAAATCAGCTACAGACTCCACCTTACTTAATACCGATGCATACACCGTATTCTTTCGTAAGCTATTTAAGCGAGAAGAATACGATTTGAACAATAAAATGGATGCTGATTGATACTTTTTTTGTAATAAATTCAAAATCCTATTTGACTTAAAGCTTAAAAACAGAAAGGATGCTGCGCTTTTTTATCGCATTAGTTTAACTTTGTAGCTTGAAAATTTAAAACGATTAGCCTTAAGGGTAAGGAATGAAGAAGTTACATCTGTTTATTCTTAAAAGTTATTTAGGGCCACTGGCCATGACTTTCTTTATATCGCTATTTATACTAGTGATGCAATTTTTATGGAAGTATGTGGATGATATGGTTGGCAAAGGACTTGAAACTTTAGTTCTGGTAGAACTATTGTTTTACGCCACACTTCAGGTAGTACCGATGGCCCTGCCACTTGCCATTTTGCTGGCCTCATTGATGACTTTCGGAAATCTTGGTGAGAATTATGAACTTACCGCCATTAAAGCGGCTGGAGTATCCTTACCCAAAACAATGAAACCGCTAATCATTATTACCATTGTCATTTCCATTGCTGCCTTTTGGTTTTCCAATAACGTAATGCCATACGCCAACCTTAAATTGTATTCATTATTGTACGATGTTAAACAAGCCAAACCGGAACTTGAAATTAAAGAACAGGTCTTTTATGATGGCATTGACAATTTCAGGATTAAGATTGACGAAAAAAACAACGAGACAAATATCCTTCATGATATAATGATCTATGATCATCGCGATCGATTAAATAAGAACAGTAACGTAACCATGGCCGACTCAGGTCGATTGCAGATATCCGCTGACAAGCGCAATATGGTGCTAACCTTATTTGATGGCGTAAAGTATGATGAGAAAGTGCAGATGGACCGTAAACGATTAAGAGAGCGCGACCAACAACGCTTTAAAAGAGATATCTTTAGAGAACAGATTGCCTTAATAGAAATGGAAGGCATGAATTTCGACCGAACCGACGAACAACTCTTTACAGGTCATGATAGAATGAAGAATCTGAATCAATTAACAACAGATATTGATTCTTTTTTCGTAGAAAAAGACAAATACGTTAAACACCTAACCCGAAAATCTGAAACCTTTTATTTTCAGACAGCCAGATATTCAGCTCGCACTAAAAAGAAGGATAAATCTTTAGCCTATATTGATTCTGCAGAAGTATTAATAGCAGATACCTTATACGCCTCTCTTTCACTTCAACAACGTAAAATGGCCATGGAAGGTGCTTTACGAAATGCAAAGGATAACAAAAATCAAATGGAGGAACAGCTGAGGCAGATCCGAAGCCATAACGATAGAATCAAAAAACATAGAATGGAGGTTCATCGTAAATTCACTCTATCCTTCGCTTGTTTCATCTTCTTTTTTATTGGAGCGCCTCTGGGAGCTATTATCCGCAAAGGAGGTTTGGGTATGCCGGTGGTGATTTCTGTATTGTTTTTTATTGTTTATTACATCATAGATACCCTTGGCGGAAAATTTGCAAGAGAGGGCTTATGGCCTGTTTATCAAGGAATGTGGCTATCATCAGTCATTCTTTTACCTTTGGGAATATTCCTTACTTACAAATCTGCCACAGACTCAACATTACTCAATGCCGATGCCTATCTTATTTTCTTTAGAAAATTGTTTAAGCGTGAAAAATTTGATTTAACCAACCGCCTGGATAAAACTGAAGACATTAATAATAAAGACTAAGCTGAGCATTTTCATTGTTTTGGAGTAATTATTAACTAATTTTGCAGTCTGAAAACGGGTTATTCCGATTAAAAATATATCAAATGCCAGAAGATCAAGGTTTTAAACTTAACACCATTGAAGAAGCAATAGAAGCTATAAAAAATGGTGAGTTGATTATTGTTGTTGATGATGAAGATCGCGAGAATGAAGGCGATTTTATTGCTGCTGCGGAACTAATTACCCCGGAGAAGGTCAACTTCATGGCAACCCATGGACGTGGTTTGATTTGCACACCTTTAACTGAAGAAAGATGTGAAGAGTTGGAATTAGAACTTATGGTTGGTAAAAATACATCAAGCCATGCCACGCCTTTTACAGTATCTGTAGACTTGCTTGGCCAAGGATGTACTACTGGAATTTCAGCATCTGATCGAGCTAAAACCATTATTGCCCTTACAAATCCAAATACTAGTCCTGAAGAACTAGGACGACCGGGTCATATCTTTCCTCTTAAAGCTAAAAACCGAGGTGTTTTGCGTAGAGCAGGACATACAGAAGCTGGAGTCGACTTAGCACGTTTAGCTGGTCTTTCACCTGTAGGTGTTTTGGTTGAAATCTTGAATGAAGATGGTACCATGGCCAGAATGCCAGAATTGGTTACGATTGCTGAAAAATTCAATCTTAAAATCGTTACAATTAAAGATTTGATTGCTTATCGCCTCAAGAAGGAAAGTTTAATCATTAAAGGTGAAGAAGTCAACTTACCTACGGCACATGGCAATTTCCGTTTTATTCCATTCAAGCAAAAATCAAATGGTTTGGAACACATGGCCTTGATTAAAGGCGAATGGACTGAAGATGAACCAATATTGGTTCGAGTACATTCTTCGTGTGCAACTGGTGATATATTTGGTTCGCTTCGTTGTGAATGCGGCGACCAATTGCATAAAGCTATGGAAACCATTGACAAGGATGGGAAAGGTGTAATTGTATATATGAATCAGGAAGGCAGAGGCATTGGTTTAATGAATAAAATCAAAGCATACAAACTGCAAGAAGAAGGCATGGATACGGTTGATGCTAATGTTGAACTTGGTTTTGATGCTGATGAACGTGACTATGGCGTAGGTGCCCAAATACTACGTGAATTGGGGGTTCGAAACATGCGTTTAATGACAAATAATCCCATTAAACGAATTGGTCTTGAAGGATACGGCTTAACGGTTGTTGAAAACACACCGATTGAAATAAATCCAAATCCTCACAACGAGTTTTATATGAAAACCAAGCAGGAACGAATGGGACACGATTTGAAGTTTTTTAAATACCAGAAAAAATAAAATTATCTAAGGAGGCTTTAAGCCTCCTTTTTTTTCACTAAACCTTTCTTCTTTATGTATGTTACCTTTAAAAAAGGCGCCATGAAAAATTTACTCCTATCACTTACATTTCTGCTTGCATCTACATTATTTATTGCATGTTCAAACGATGACAATGAGGATATTAATCCGGAAAATCCAATAGAAGATACTGAGTTAAAGGCAGCGGAAGCCTACTTCGACAACACGCTTAAATCAGTTATTAATACAAACTGTACAAGTTGTCACACCAGCTATCACTCAACAGGATCCAGTAATTACAGTGTTTTTACTAATGCCCGTTCAAAAGCAAGTAGCATGTACAGCCAAGTTGATGCAGGAACAATGCCTAAAGGTGGCGATAAATTAAGTGATGATGACATTAATAAATTCAAGACCTTTAAGGAATTAGTAGATGCAATTCCTTAGATCTTTTAAATTGTTAGAAAATATTTAAAACATATTCAAAACCTATATGTTGTTATGTATGAAAAGCTCTGGTGGGTACCATTCCTTATTTTGCGGTCAGGTAATAGTGCTTGTTGGTTTGGGTGAGATTGGGTGTATGATATCCAATAGGCACTTTTGGCATCCACCAGTCCTTTCTTTTTATACTAAGTGAATTACTCCTGAAGAATTATCTCTGTTTGCTCCGGTTACAGAAGCCAGACAATTTATTTCATTCCGATAACGCAATACTCCTAGTAAGGAAAACACTAGAGCTTCTTTATACTCTACTAATTGTTGATCAGGCACCACAAGCTCAAGATTAAGTTTAGATTTAATTAGCTCCATCAGAAAAGCATTGTAAACCCCTCCTCCGGTAAATAAAACTTGTCCTGCTACATCAGATAAATCGCGACTTATTACTATGGCAATATGCTCATAATATGTTCTAAGAATATGTGTTATACTCTCTTCCTCATAGGCATTCAGTATCGGATCAATATTTTTTTCAACCCACTCCTGCCCAAGAGACTTTGGAAAGGATTTCTGGTAATAACATAATTGATTTAGTTCATTTAATAAGGACTCGATAACATTACCTTCTCTTCCCATTTGCCCTATATCATCGTATTCTAAACCCAATGGCCGAACCAACTTGTTGCTTATAAAGTTCAGTGGACAAATATCCCATGCAACACGCCTACCATTTTTCTCACACGAAACGTTGGCAAAACCTCCTAAATTAACACATGCATCAAATTCTGAAAAGAGCAATTTATCCCCTATGGGAACTAATGGTGCACCCTGTCCACCAAGACAAATATCTAAAGACCTAAAATCACTAATGGTTGTTATTCCCGTTAAGGCTCCAACAATTGCTCCATCACCAAGCTGAAGATTTATTCTATTATGTGGTTCGTGAAAACAGGTATGCCCATGCGATGCAATACAGTCTGGCTTCTCTTCAGTCTCTGCTAAAAAACCATTAAGCTGATCAGCCAACCAAATTCCGTATTCTCTATGCAATTTAATTAGCTCATATCCACTAATTTTACCACTATTACTCAGTCGCCTCTTCCAATTTTCACTATACGCTATTGTTGTGGTTTTTACAAACGAATAACTCCATCTTTCATCTTTTATGCTTAAATTACACATGGCTACATCTAAACCATCCAAGGATGTTCCCGACATTAGCCCAATACAACAATACGATTTGTTTATTTGTTTCAACATAAGAGATAAGCATTAATCAATACCCAAAGAAAGAAATTATTAATTTATTCACCCTTTAATCAACAAAAATCTGAAATATGCCTGACATTTCAACAACTTACATGGGGCTAAAATTAAAAAGCCCAATAATTGCAGCCAGTTCCGGCCTGACCAATTCGGTGGAGGATATAAAAAAAATAGAAAATGCCGGCGCAGGTGCAGTGGTACTTAAATCACTTTTTGAAGAAGAAATTGTAACGGAAATGGATCGCCAAATGCGTCAAATGCATTCAGAGAATTATCTATATCCTGAAACAATGGAATTCTATGAACGATTCGATGTTGAGGACACCTTAACCAGTTATTTGAAATTAATAAGTGATTCGAAAAAGGAGACGAATCTTCCAATAATTGCAAGTATAAATTGTATAACTTCTCATAACTGGCCCTATTTTGCCAAATCCATACAAGATGCAGGTGCCGATGCAATCGAATTGAATATTTTCGCTTTACCTAGCGATTTTGATCGTGAAGGAGTTGATCATGAAAACACTTATTTTGATGTTGTAACAGCCGTATTAAAGGAAGTGAACATACCTGTTTCCATCAAGATTAGCCATTATTTTTCAAATCTGGCAGGCATGATTAAGAAGCTTTCAGAAACTGGCATAGCGGGCTTGGTTCTATTTAATCGTTTTTATTCTCCTGACATTGACATTGAAAATCTGGAAGTAGTACCAACGCACATCTTTAGTGAAGAAAAGGAATATGTAATGTCCTTACGTTGGATTGCAATTTCATCGGGTAGAGTTAAATGCGATTTATCGGCAACCACAGGCATTCATGAATCCAAAACAATAATTAAGATGTTATTGGCAGGAGCAAAAACGGTTCAGGTAGCCAGTTCGCTTTATAAAAATGGCATCGAAACCATTGAACGATACAATCATGAACTTGACAAATGGATGACCAAGAAGGAATTTAAAAACATTGATCAGTTCAGAGGCACATTAAGTCAGAGTAATGCCAAAAATCCGGCTGGTTACCTTCGTGTTCAGTTTATGAAACATTTTAGCAATAAATAGAATCGTGTAACTTTATTGAAAAGGTCCTGACAAGGACCTTTTTTTATTGCATCAATTTCAATAATTTCGTAGCTCCTAAGTAGAAACTAGAATTACAAAATGGATTTCGACGATTTTTATATGGCTGACCCTTTAACCGAAGGAGAAGATTATTATATGGATCCTAAAGGTTACAGAGTAATGACCGCGAAGCATCTAAAAAACAGAGGCTATTGTTGCGGAAATGGATGCCGCCATTGCCCCTATTTCCCTCCTCATCAAAAAGGAAATCGCGAACTTAAAGAATAGAAAATAATGAATGACAAGAACCTAAGAATTGTGTTCATGGGCACTCCTGACTTTGCAGTGGAAAGCCTGAAAGCACTTGTCGAAAATAAATATAAGGTAGTTGGTGTCATCACCGCTCCTGATCGACCTGCGGGAAGAGGACAAAAATTAAAACAATCACCGGTTAAAGAATATGCTCTTTCAGCCAGCATACCCGTTCTTCAACCTGAAAAGTTGAAAAATGAAGAATTCATAAATGAACTAGCTTGTCTTAAAGCCGATCTTCAGGTTATTGTTGCATTCCGAATGCTGCCTGAAGTGGTTTGGAATATGCCACCTTTAGGATCTCTTAATTTACATGGCTCCTTATTACCTCAATACAGAGGTGCTGCGCCAATCAACTGGGCTGTAATTAACGGTGATAAAGAAACAGGAGTAACCACCTTTTTCCTTCAGCATGAAATTGATACCGGCAATATAATTATGCAAGAAACTTTGCCAATAAGTAAGGATGATACGGCCGGAACAGTTCATGATAAAATGATGAAACTGGGAGCACAAGTTGTGATTAAAACGGTTGAGTCCATTCATAACGGTGACGTTAAAGCTATTCCACAGGATGAATATTCAGACGAAACGACTCTAAACCCGGCTCCTAAAATTTTTAAAAATGACTGTAAAATCAGCTGGGATGATACTTCTGAGTCGATCAGGAATAAAATCCGTGGATTATCTCCTTATCCAACAGCCTGGACAGAATTTAAATTGACTAATGGTAAAACGTTAAGTGCTAAACTATTTAGTTGCACTGTGGGTGAAGACATTCAAATACCAAAAGGGACAATAGAAAGCGACAATAAGACCTACCTTGCCATTGGCACAGACGACAAAGCTTTATTGATAACGGATCTTCAATTAGCTGGTAAAAAGAGAATGAAAATTGCTGACCTACTTAGAGGATTTGATGCCACAACGATTATAGGCATTGACTAATCCTACAACAACGAACTATTGAGCTTTAGTAGTCATCTATCAGTTTATTGATTTAAAAATTTATTTAATACCTAAGAATGCGATGTTTATTTACAAATTGTAAATAGACATCGCATTCTTATCACAGGATAATTGATAATTGCTTTATTTCTTTTTCTTCCTAAGATTTAAACGATCACCTTCCTTAACTTTAGCACCTTCCTTTAAGCCATTAAATCGAAGAATCTTTTTTAGCTTAACCCCATATTTTTGCGAGATATAGTGTAAAGTTTCTCCTTTTTTCACTGTATGAACGGCGTGCTTTTTATTGGCTTTACCTTTTTTGCCCTGGATATACAAATAGCGGTTTTTCGAAATATCTGCATTCGTTGGCAAATCATTATAATGATATAATTCCCATGAACGAAGACCAAATTCTTGTGCAATGCCTTCAAAAGTATCATCTTTTTCAACCCTTATGTATTTCACACCATTATTATAATCCGGCACATGCGTATTATATGGGGTAATAACAAAGTTATCATTTCCTCCAGATGATGTTTTTGAATCTTTCCTACTCCATTTTTTATCTTCATCCAATAGATAAAGTTTATTCTCCTCTATAATCTTGATTAGGCGATGAGCGTATTTAGGATCTGTAGCGTATCCTGCCTTTTTTAAACCCTTGGCCCACCCCTTATAATCAGTAGTTTTAAGATCAAATAATGAGGCATAACGTTTTTTACCGGTTAGGAATTCAGAATGATCAATATAGGATTCATATACCGTTTTATATTTCCTAAAACATTCGCCCTTTTTATCGTCATCATGATATACCTTCTTTCCTTTCCAATCACTGTGACACTTTATACCGAAATGATTATTTGATTTTCGAGCAAGCGTACTATTACCATTTCCTGACTCCAAAATCCCCTGAGCCATAGTTATACTAGCCGGGATGGCCACCCTGTTCATTTCTTTAACCGCTAAATCCTTATATAACTCTATATAATCCGATGTACTATTCTTCTTACTTG
Source organism: uncultured Carboxylicivirga sp. (assembly GCA_947503525.1). Classification (GTDB taxonomy): domain Bacteria; phylum Bacteroidota; class Bacteroidia; order Bacteroidales; family Marinilabiliaceae; genus Carboxylicivirga. Next base: position 109,751 of record CANNEA010000009.1, read on the forward strand.
ATTGAGCAAATACAGAAGCTGTTGTCAAGAATAAGACAAAAGAGAATAAAAATAATTTATGAAACATTTTTTGCATTTTTACTAATTAGTGGGCTAAGTTTCGGACAAAGATAAAAATTTAGCTTAGCTGGCATAGACGAGACTTAAAAACAATATTGTAAATTTGAATCACTATTAAAATATAAACGCGTCGATGAAGAGTATTATTATCTCAACTGATATTACAGTTTACGAATCAGGTACCGAATTATCAAAAGCTGATCAGGAATTGGTAAAAGCATGTAAAGAAGCTTGTCAGAAAGCTTATGCTCCATATTCAGGATTTAATGTAGGTGCGGCCATACGCTTAGCAAACGGAGTTATTGTTAAAGGTAATAATCAAGAGAATGCTGCTTACCCTTCCGGCTTATGTGCCGAAAGAGTGGCCATGTTTTACGCCAATTCAGTTTACCCTGATGTGGCTGTTGAAGCCATAGCAGTAGTAGCAATGAACGATAAGGGAATTTTAGAATCACCCGTGGCGCCTTGTGGCTCGTGCCGACAAGTTTTGCTTGAAACTGAAATCAGAATGAAACAACAATTTTACACCTTACTTGTAGGTGCAGTCGAAATTTACAAAATCAACAGTTCATCCGAATTATTACCAATATCCTTTACCGGTCAAGGATTAAAACGCAAGAAATAAAATCTTATCCTGTAATATTAATAAACTCCTTCCAAAGATTATCGTGACTTGGTGTAGGTGCAATAATTTCTATAGCTTCCTTTTTCACCGGATGAACAAATGAAATTTTTCTTGCATGCAGAGAAATTCCACCTTCTTTGTTTGAACGCGGATAGCCATATTTTAAATCGCCTCGTATAGGACACCCAATTTTCGCCAGCTGACATCTTATCTGGTGGTGCCTGCCTGTTTCCAGATCCACCTCCAATAAATAAACATTCTTCAATCCCGAAACCAATTTATAATTAAGTATGGCTTCTTTTGCTCCCGACCTTACCTTTGGAAAAGCATAGGATTTATTCTTTTCTGAGTTTTTCAGAATATAGTGATGCAACCTTCCTTCATCCTGCGCAGGTAATTCACCAACAATGGCCCAATAGGTTTTCTTAATCTCCTTATCCTGAAACATCTTATTCAGGCGCGTTAAGGCTTTGCTTGTTCGTGCAAAAAGAACAACCCCACTAACAGGTCTGTCCAATCGATGAACAACTCCTAAAAACACATCTCCCGGCTTATCATACTTCTTTTTGATATAAGCCTTTACTTTTTCGCTTAGGGCCTCATCACCTGTTTTATCACCCTGAACAATATCAGACACCGATTTATTAACGGCAATGATATGGTTATCTTCAAATAATATATCGAGTTTATTCATTCTTCTTCTATGCTTTTAGTATTGCTCCCTGTCATTTGGAAAGTCCAAGCCCTTAACATCGTCAATATAATTTCCTACAGCTCCAGTAATTTCCGCAAACAAATTGTGATAACGTCTTAAAAAACGTGGTGAGAATTCCTGGTTAATACCTAGCATATCGTGTAAAACCAACACTTGCCCATCCACTTGATTTCCTGCTCCAATGCCAATAATCGGAATTTTAAGCTCTTTGGCTACCTGACCTGCTAATCCAGCGGGAATCTTTTCCAGAACTATACCAAAACACCCTGCCTCTTCCAATAAATGGGCATCAGCTATTAACTTTTTGGCTTCTTCCTCCTGTTTTGCTCTAACAGTATACGTTCCAAACTTATGAATAGATTGTGGAGTTAAACCTAAATGTCCCATTACCGGAATACCTGCTGATAAAATTCTCTCAACCGATTCTAAAACTTCACTTCCACCTTCCAACTTAACAGCATCTGCAGCAGTTTCTTTCATAATTCGAATTGCCGATGTTAAAGCTTCTTTCGAATTACCTTGATACGTACCAAAAGGCATATCCACAACAACCAAAGATCGGTTAACTCCTCTTACAACAGATGCACCATGGTAGATCATCTGATCCAAAGTAATAGGCAATGTAGTTTCCCAGCCAGCCATCACATTCGAAGCCGAATCACCAACAAGAATTACATCTACACCCGCTTTATCCACAATCTGCGCTAAAGAATAATCGTATGCTGTTAACATCGCAATTTTTTCTCCTCGCATTTTTAATTCACTCAAAACATGGGTCGTCACTTTTCTTGGGCGTTCTTTTGCTACAGACATGTCTTCGTTTTTATATTGTTATGGATAGTTATAAATTATTACTGTTTCTCTTTTAAAGAAGATTATTTTAAACTACTTCAGTGCGCAAAGTTAGTAAATTGAAACGACAGGACACTAATAAGACTCTCTATTCTTTATTTAGATCAAACACAACAATCAATTACTATTTTCTTCAATACAATTTTAATGCTATCTTGAATATTAAACCCACACTATCCGATTTCAAATGAATAAGAAATTCACATTCATACCTATATTCATCACTTATAGCTTTCTAATTATTTCACATGCTTCTTTATCGCAAAGCACCATAAGACCGCGTTCTGAAATGGCTATAATGGATACAGCTGTGACATCTAAATTTAAAGTATCAATTGGAGGCCAGATGCGACTTAATGGCATCTATGACTTTAATGCTTTACAGAACTCGGAAGCTTTCAACATTACAAATATTCCTACCGGCAATGCAGATGATTCTCCGCGATTCAGTTTAGGAGTCAGACAATCAAGAATTAGCCTTGATGCTGCTTATTACTCTGATATACTCGGTAAAGTTTATACTTTTTTTGAAGGTGACTTTTTGGGTAGTGGAGCATTTGGTTTTCGACTACGGCATTTTTTCGTCGATGTTAAGGGTTTTAAAGTTGGGCAATATTGGTCAACTTTTAATGATATGGATGTTTGGCCTGATATTATTGATTTTGATGGACCGCCCACAGGTGCATGGGCCCGATCTGCTCAAATCAGGTACACCAAACCCATAGAAAACTTCGGTAAATTAGCCCTGGCCTTTGAATCTCCAAGAGCGAGCATAACCTCGATTCCTGTAGTAGACTCAACACTTACTTCAACCTATCAAGGCGTACCAGATTTTGTGTCGCAATTGTATTGGAAAAGAAACAAAATGCACCTTAGCCTTTCGATGGTATTGCGTCGCCTGCATTACCTCAGTAACAACAAAAAATTAGCTAATAACGCAGGAGGCTTCTCTTTCTCTGGTCACTTTGATGTAGGTAAAATGGATCAGTTTATCTTTCAGGTAACAGGAGGATCTGGTATCGCCAGCTATCTGGTATCATTTGAAGGTGGAGGTTATGATGCTGTTTCAAAAGGCAATGGCGAATTATCTAATATCCGATCCATTGGAGGCTATTGTGCCTATGAACATTGGTGGCTCAAATACCTAAAATCCACCATGGTTTATGGCTATATGCATCTTAACCATGGAATAGATTACACTGTAGACAATACATTTACAGGACACTACCTCTCAGGAAACATATTCTATCTGTTGGATGAAAATATTACACTTGGACTTGAAGGCCAATATGGTAACGTTGATAATTTCAATTCAGAAACGGGAGAAGCTTCCCGTATCCAATTTATGTTCCTACTTGATTTTTAAACGAATAATTAAACCAATAAGGATCAAAGCCAAACCAATAAACCTGGTTTCTAACCAACGGTCAAACACTAAATGAAAATCAATTATAGGAGAGGCTTCTCCATAACGTTCATCAAATCCCTCAACTGAAATTTTCCAGCCTTTAAATGCTATTTCTTCAGCATTTCCTACGGTATAATCATCGTACTTTGATACGGTATCAAACAATCTGAATTTAGTTTGATAAGAATTGGTCTTTGGTATTATTAAGGCCAACTGATCATAGCCATCTACATCAAGATTTACAGGCACCTGTCCATCACTACCAGAGCATACCCAACCTTCACTTAATACCTCACCCTTCGAAGTCAACACTTTTAATTTAGCTGCTTTTACCGCATTTACAGTATCTTTCTCAACAAATTCACCATCCACAAATACAGCTTTCTCCAGGTATTGGTTCAAATTAACAATCCAACCGTTAATGGTGAATTTATCTCCCTTTTTCAAATCACCTTGCATATCAACTTTGTTCTCCTTTTCCGTTCCTATAATTTGAATTTCCACCTCTTCCTTTGGCAAAGACAATTCAAGAAACTTAAGAGCAAAAGGCGTTCGCAGAACTCTACCATCGTGATTGCTCGCCTCAAAAATAGCCCTGTTCTTACCTGTTCTCATTTTCATTACAAAGTAGTCGTTCTGACCATTGATGCTTGCAAATAGAAATACTAACATACCCAACAATCCTATAACACTTAACTTCCTTAAGCCTTTTAACTTTAAGAAATTAAAGGATAAATGCACCCCTGCAAAAAAGAAGAAATAAAACAATAGGAAAACTAATGGCAGTCCATTGATATGTGAAAAATAAGGTATTCCCTGACCTAAGGGCATTATCATGATAAGAAGCCCTGAAACAAATAGGATAATGGCAGATGGTAATAATGCTTTGAAAGAAGCCAGTTGTTTAATAAAATTACCATTACTAATAGCTCCAACAGCAATTCCAATAATTAATAATACACTGTAAAAATAGACATTATTAGGCCACTGAGTCTTGAACCACGCCAATTGTCCAAAAACAGAATCAGCTAAAAACCCAAGTGCCAAAATCAAAAGGGCAATAAGTAGCCCTGACAGAAAATATCTGCCTTTAGAGTCATTATTCATATTTAATTACTGCTTAGTGAACCTCGTGGTATCCGTTAATAATACTTTTAAAATTGGAAGTAAATGTAGAGCCCATTGTGGCAAAATACAAATGAATTACAAGAAATATGCTTGCAATAAAACCAGCAGCAGCATGCAATATGGCCGTCAGTAAGGTTCCACCAATTCCGAATACATTATCCACGATTAATTCAGGAAACATCAATGGAATCCCGGTTAAAATCAATACCGGAAATATAACGAACATAATCCCAACGTAAGTAAATTGCTGTAAAGGATTAAACTTCATATTCTCTGAAGTAGGAAAAGGTGCTTCTTCTTTTTTAAACACACCAAAGATATAATATCGCATTTGCGTTAGCAATCTTCCCACCAAACCTTTGAGTTGTATTTTATAATGTTGCTTATTGCTTGAACCAATAAAGAAGAACAGATAAAATAAATAAGCAATAGCAATTCCTATTCCTGCGATATTATGACTGGCTACAGCTAATTCGAAAGGAACGATAATTAAATCAGGACTCGAGTACTGCATACTAATTCCTGTTACCAATAAAACAAGAAAGAAAATGGCATTAAAGGCATGCCATACCCTTAACCAAACCGGATATAAATACAATTTTTCTCCCATTTTATTTCTTTTTTAATAGGGTTAAACGAAGAATTAAATGAATACTTAAGCCAAGAACCAACAGACCAAACAATACAATACTAACTACATTTAAAGTAGTATTACGATTAGCCCCAATCATGTAACCTTCATTTAATATGGTTGCATTAATAAAACCTGATTGAGCACGGCTCTGTTTCACTCTATGTGCATACAACGATTCCATTAATACTGAATTAGCACTGTGACAATCTACACAATTTCTAAGCGCTTCCGTTTTAGGCAAAATCTTATGGGATACTAATATATCATCCTCTACTTTAGTATGACAATCAATACATCTTACCTTATTAAAATGATTGCCCTGATTAGGCAACCAAGCATGGATCTGAGCAATATCTTTAGGCAAATCATCACTTAATAAACCATACTTAAATTTATTATCATGGCAGTCAAGGCACATCTGGTTACTCAGACTAACGACACTCTTAATGGATTCGTCGGTTCGCAGACCAAGTTGGTATCCGTGAGGATCATGACACATCCAACAATTAAACTTCTCATCATTTGCTTTGTAATGAACACTCTCCATAAAAGCAGCTTCAATGCCTTCGAAGTTAAATTGTGCATAGGTATCGTCACCGCCATGACAATCTATACAGGCATATTTTTCCTCCATTCTTAATTCTCCAGAATGAGGAAACGTTTCATACTCCGGCGAATGGCAATCGGTACAAGCAAATGCCTTGTGCACCGTTTGATGCATCTTTACACTATCAATATGATAAAATGGATTCATCGGACGTTTATCCTTTAGTCCTGTCCACTCATTATCATACTCATAAAATACCTGCCCATGACATTGCAGGCATTGTTGATTTTGCTGACCACTTACTGTTAGGCTAAAAGCGAACAGGCTAAGCGCCAATATCCATTGAGTTTTAAAACGTTTATTCATAATCGCAAGTTAAAATATGCCCTTATGCAAAAACTGCCCACTAAGAGAATTTCTCTTCTAGCAGGCAGTAATAATTTGACTAACTAAACTTATTTCTTTAATGTACGCATGTAAGTCACAATTGCCCAGCGCTCTTCCTCATCAGTAATCTTCTTCTCAAAGTTTGGCATTTCATCACGTCCAACAAAAGACTGATAATAAACTACTCCATCCTTCTGAGCTTGAAATTCAGCACTTGTAAAATCACCTAAATCAGCATCGATACTGCGCGCTTTAGGTCCATCACCTTTACCGAAGTTACCATGACAAGATTTACAATGCTTTGAATACATCATCTTTCCCAGCTTCACCATGGAAGCATCACTCACTTCCTGAGGATTCTTCATGCTTTTATATTTATCAGGAATATCCCATGGCTTTTTATCTTGTCCAAAAGACATCAATATCAAGGCAAAAGCAACAAGCAAACTTCCTGATAAAATTTTCATTCTCATATCCTTCATAATCTAAATAGTTTAATGTGAAGTTCTCAATATACTAAAAATTCCACAATCGAGTAATATTAAATCCAAATCTCACATTTTCCATACTCCACTTTCCTTGATTATGCAAGTACAATTCCTGAGGTAGGATTCCAATTCCATTAGTTACGAATATCTGGAACGCATGAGTGCTCGTAGAAACTTCATAACCTATGGAGAAATGAGTTACCGGAGCATTATAAAAATGGTCATGTTCAGATATACTCTTAATATCCAAAGGAATTCCAGCCTCCAAAGTCAATGAAGATTGTGGGCTAAACTTAATACGAGCTCCCAGTCCAATTCCAATTTTATCATGGTCTACCAAACTATCGACAGCATTATAATGCGTAAAGTTAGCACTAGCCTGAACGGATAACCAATCGCTGAACTTACGTCCAACAATAGCCTCACTAAAATATGACATCCTATCCTTAAAAGCATAATCCTTTCCAAAAACACTTTCATGTCTGGCATCAATAGCTGCATTACCATATAAGGTTAAACTTACAGGCATTGTATTTTCACGAGTCTGTTCAAATAAAGTATACTTTAACTGAAAATCCTGATACTTTTTTTGACTACTTGTTCCAAAGCCAACACTCAAATTATCGATTATGGTATAATTAAAGCCTATGCGGATGTTGGCTCCCGGAGCCATTATTCCAAAAACATCGCTAATACCATTTTCCATTGCACCAAATCGATGATTAATGATCATCTCTAAGGTGTTTTTATGCTGTGTAACACTGGTTTGATGATTCACTAACACACCTGATTCCCATGGTGCACGAACCGGCTTATCAACTTTCTTTTCAACGGTTTCTGTCTCTTCCTGAGCAAACATTAAAGTGCTCGAAAGCAGAGCTAAAACCAATATATATAAGTATTTCTTCATTTTGTATCGGTTTTAGTTATCTAATGCTCCTTGTTCTATCCAAACTTTTATCAACTCCCGCTGATTACCTACATAATCATGACTTGCATGAACCCCACTTGCTCCAGGCTTAGTAAGAATCAAACTTTCTTCCGGACTTTCCTCATTAATTCTGTTACCAACCTGAAGAGATTGGTATGCATTACCAACAGTTAAATCCAAACCTCCCGAACTAGGATGACAACTCACACACCCCTGAATAGTCCATATTGGTTCAATCTGTTGTGAAAAACTTATTGGTTCTTCCGGATCAACAGGTTCACCAGTATCAGGTGAAATAAACTTATACTCACAAGATGCTAAAACCAGCAGTACGAGAACAAGTTTTGCTATAATATTAAGATATGATTTCATATTATTTATTTAGACAGTTAACACTTAGTGATAATTCACTAAAAATGGCTTAGCCGAAACTAAGCCATAATTATTAATTATTTGTGCCTAAATAAGCGCGACCAGCTGTGATAAGTGCTTCAGAATATTCTTGATTATGAATACCATAACTATGGTCATTCTTAACCAATGAATAATTCCAGAATGCAGCTAATTGCTGATGTGTCCATTCTCCTGGCATAAAGTGACCTTCGGCATCTATCATTTCAATGGCCAATAAATCGTCATGTAATAACTGGTGTAAGGCTTTAGTTGAAGCCATAATTCCTTCCAAATCAATGGAAGCACCTCTATCTGAATGACAAGTATTACATGCTCCAAATTCTACTGTATCATCACTCTTACGTAATCCCATTGCGTGTCCACCTAAGTATTCACCATAGTTACCTGTTGATGCAACAAATGACATGTGACAACTCTTACAGCTATGATGTCCCATAGTACCTGAAGGTGCAGTTGGATCTTCCGTTCCAATATAACCACCTACTCCACCAAAAATAGCTCCTTGTGCACCATAATGAGGTCCAAAATGGCCTGATGAAACTGTTAATGTTCCATCAATAGAAGGATCCGGTTGGTCATCACCGCGCTCACGAGGTTGGTGACACTTAATACAGGTATTACTTAAACCATTCGGATCAGAATATTGATTTGTAGCATCAACCACTAAATCAGTAAATACATCATTATTATTTAAAAGAAAATCAACTTCACTTTTATAATGCAAGTCATAATCTTCGGCCGTATAAGTATCATGAATTTTATGACAGGTATAGCAGCTCATTGGTGTGGCTTCAGGGTGAAGGCCTCCAAAATTTGTATTATCTGCAACCGCCGCTTTAAATCCATCATGTGAGTGACACATTGAACATGAACCTCCAGCATAATTAGCATATCCGGTATGTTCAGCGCCACCGATAAAATGCGTAGAATGTGTAAATTGATTTACCTTAAGTTTAAGATCAGTGTCATCGTTATGGCATTCCATACATGTAGAATTTCCATTTGCACCGTCTGTTCCATTGGTACCATCAATACCATCTGTTCCATCTGTTCCCGGAGGGCCAGCAGGTCCTTCTTTGGTACAACTTATAGTTAAAGTAGCCATAGCTACCAATACCAGATAAATACATTTTTTCAGCTCTTTCATACTATTTGGACTTAATTGTTAACCAGTTTTTTTTAATTTCACTTGTAATTTTAACAAATTTTAAAGACACTAACACGATGTAATTATTACTACCTTGCATTGACAAAAATCAACAACATCACCCCTTCCATTTGATTACCTGATCATTACAGTTTTTAGCATCATTATTACCTATTTAGCTTATCAATAATCATTTTAATTTAGGAGATTAAAAAAACTGAGAAATATCAACTTTTATTTACATTCTTATTATGCAAAAGCATTTTGTTCGCTCAATAATAGTGACTATATTTCAAATTATATTGATGTCTAAAATTAGTTATTGCTCCATTGTAATTGTATGATTAATAAAAATGTTAACATTAATGGCTGCGAAAGTTGCGCAATGAAATTTGATGGCTTTGAAACCTTAAGCGATCAGCAATTGAACACCTTTAAATTATCACATTGCAAAGTTGAGTATAATAAGGGCGAAACCATTATTAAACAAGGCGCCAGATGCAGTAATCTGGTATGCATTAAATCAGGATATGTAAAAATGCATGTGGAAGGCTTAGGTGGGAAGAGCGTCATTGTAAAAGTTCTGAAACCAGGAGACTTCATCATTAGCCCCGGGATATTTGATGATAATAAAAACCACTTCTCTGCTTCCGCCATAACTGATGTCAATACTTGTTTAATAAGTATTGAAGCCTTTTCGAAAGTTTTCCATAGTAACGATCACTTTGCGGAAAGCATTTTGCAACACAATCATCGGTTAATGCAAACACTTTACCATCAACTGATAAACCTTTCTCATAAAAAAATGACCGGCCGTGTTGCAGATACCTTACTTTATCTTTCAAAAGAAGTGTATGAATCCAATGTCTTCCACACCACTCTGTCTCGTCAGGATATGGCTGATCTATCGAGTGTATCGAAAGAAAGTTTCATTCGAATATTAAAAGATTTTAAGGATAGTGGAATTATTTTAGTTGATGGTAATCAGTTTAAAATACAGGCTTTAAATTCTCTTCAAACCATTAGCAAAGTTGGATAAATCATCCTCAAATTGATACCTAAAACTAACTATAAAGGGCTAAGTACTTTTATTGATTTCCTATTATACTCAAACCTTTGGGTTGCGTTGGCAACAGGAGCAATGAGTTCACTTGTTCTTCTATTTTTAAATCTTCAGCTTAATCAATCATTTTGGCTAATAACCTCGTTCGTTTTTCTATCCTATAATTACATTTATTATGTAGGGTATATTTCACACCCAAACATGATGGATTGCAAACGAAAGGAATGGATAAAACGTAATAAACAAAGCTTATTTGCATTGGTATCATTGGCCAGCATTTATTCAATTGTCGCTTTATTCAGATTGAACAAGCCACAAATCTATTTACTAATTCTTCTAAGTTTCTTTTCCCTTTTCTATATCCTTCCTTTTAAAATAGGTAAAGGCCTCCGTTGGATACCTGGACTCAAAATAATTTTAATTGCTTTGAACTACACCTTATTAATAGTCTCTTTTCAATTAATAAAGCTTATTCCTGCAAAACAATTATTATTCACCAGTATATTGACTTTTCTATTCATCGTTGCACTAGCTATACCCTTTGACTTAAGAGACTTAAAAAACGACACCAGACAGCTTAAAACCTTACCTCAGCTATTGGGACGAAAAGCTTCAATTTTGAGCTCTCAACTACTATTTCTTCTGATTGGTATTGTCCTATGGTTTAACACTGGTGACATAAACTTGCAGATTACTAATACAATATTTATTCTGGCTTTTATTGGCTCTGTCCAGTTCTCACCAAAACAAAAAGATTATTTCTACTCTTTTTGGTTGGATGGCATTCCAATATTCTGGATGATAAGCTACCTGATAATAAAATAAAAGCCATGCCTTAAATTAATAAGGCATGGCTAATAAAGTTAATCTTTCAACTATTTATTATTTTATTTCAAATGATGATTTTAAAGTTGACGAAGGACTTCCTCCTATCATTACCTTAAATGTACCGGGTTCCACCATATAAGTTCCGTTGGGATGGAAATAGCCCAATTCTGCGTTTGTTAAGCTAAACTGAACCTCTTTGGACTCATTTGGAGCTAAAGCTATTTTATCAAAACCTTTAAGCTCAATTACCGGGCGAGCATATGTTGCCACCTCGTCTTGAATATACAATTGAACGACTTCCTCTCCGGCTACGTCTCCTGAATTTTTCACAGTAACACTAACTATTACATTTCCATCCGCCGAAATTACATTCTCACTTATTTTCAAATCTGAATAAGTAAAAGAGGTATAACTTAATCCGTGTCCAAAGGCATACAGTGGTGAGTTGGGCGAATCTGTAAAACACGACCACAAGGTTTGTCCTGCTCCTTCCGCTCCCGGGCGACCAGTATTTTTATAATTATAATAAATCGGAATCTGACCAACATTTCGTGGGAAGGTCATTGGTAATTTACCTGATGGATTGTATTTTCCAAATAATACATCTGCCATAGCATGACCTGCCTCTGAACCTGCGTGCCAGGTTTCCAAAATGGCAGTCGCCTTTTCAGCAATTTCCGGAATCGCCACCGGACGACCAGTCATTAATACCACAACTATGTTTTTATTAACCTTATAAATCTCATCAAAAAGCTCCATCTGCAATCCGGCAAGGCCTATGTCTGTTTGACTTCTTCCTTCGCCAGATTGGAAGGCATCTTCACCAATTGCTAACAAAACAACATCTGATTTTTTAGCCGCTCTTATCGCTTCTTTAAAACCACTTCGATCATCCTCATTTATGGTCATAAAATCGAAAAATGTGCGCTTACCTATTGATAAGTCACAACCTTTGGCGAAGTTAATTTTAACATCTGAACCGGCTGCTTCTCTTACTCCTTCAATCAAAGATACAGCAGAGTTAGGTATAGCTTGTGCTCGCCAGTTGCCAAGAGGTGAATCTTTATCATCAGCTAAAGGGCCAATCACTGCAATGGATTTAACCTCCTTATCGATTGGTAAAATACCATTATTGTTTTTCAGCAGCACCATTGACTCACGTGCAATTTTACGAGCAGCTTCTCGATGTTCAGCCGTATAAATTAAATCCTTCTCCTTATTTTCATCACAATAACGGTAAGGATCTTCAAACAGCCCAAGCCGATATTTAATGGTTAAAATACGACGCACAGCATCATCAATGTACTTGATATCAACTGCACCTTCTTCTATAAGTTCTTTTAAATGTCCTACATAAGCATGCGCCTCCATATCCATATCAGATCCGGCAAGAATAGCTCTTTCGGCAGCTTCCTTCAAATTAGCAGCTGCTCCATGTTCTATCATTTCACCTATACTATTCCAGTCAGACACAACAAAACCATCAAAACCCCATTGTCCCTTTAGTACAGTTCGCTGTAGGTATGAACTTGCCGTTGCCGGCATTCCATCAATGGTATTAAATGCATTCATAAAGGTTGCAACATCTGCATCAGTTGCAGCCTTAAAAGGCGGTAACACAAGGTTGTGTAAAGATTCTCCACCTATTTCAACCACATTGTAATCACGTCCACTTTCAGAAAAAGCGTAACCTGCAAAATGCTTAGCACAAGCTGCTATGGTAAGCTCACTACTTAAATCATCACCTTGAAACCCTTCTACACGTGCCTTCGCAAACACCGACCCAAGAAATGCGTCTTCACCAGCGCCTTCCATTACTCGTCCCCAACGTGCATCTCTTCCAACATCGAGCATTGGTGCAAAAGTCCAATGTAATCCCATTGCCGCCGCTTCCTTTGCCGCTATCTGGCTTGATAATTTTGCTAAATCAGGATTCCAGGATGCAGCCTCACCCAAAGGAATAGGAAACATTGTTTTTTGTCCATGTATCACATCATATCCAAAGATAAGAGGTATGCCCAAGCGACTATTTTCTACAACTAATTTTTGTGCTTTACGAGTAGCATCAGCTCCAACAACATTAAGCATCGAACCTACTCTTCCGTTTTTAAGATCATCAAGCAACTGTTGTGAATTATCATTTTTAGGAGCAGGCCCTGTCATTTCCCACTGTCCAGTTCTTTGATTTAATTGCCCAATCTTCTCTTCTAGAGTCATCTTAGCCAATAAGTCCCCCACAAATTGTTCTTCCTCTGATACTGAACCTCCGGAACAGGAAGCCAACCCAAGTAATAAAATAATAAATCCAATTGTCTGTTTCATAATCAAAATATATAAATAGAACTTTTCCCTTATACAAAAAGGCTGCCAAATATGGCAGCCTTTTTAAGAATATTCAAGTTTAATTATAACCCGGGTTTTGATCTTCAACAGATATACCTGGATTCAAGTCTATTTCACGTTTTGGAATAGGATAAACTTCGTTTTTCCCTGCTTTAAAACCTCGAGAACTTAGTTCCGTAGCTGCATCACCCCATCGTACTAAATCCCAGAAGCGGTGACCTTCAAATGCTAATTCTAAAGAACGTTCCTTTTTGATAATATCAAAAAGAGCATCACCTGTCAAACTTTCCCAGGCACTATGATCAGTAAAACCTGCACGACGACGCACTTCTCTAATTAATGGAACAGCCTGAGCATCTTTCCCATCTCTGTTATACGCTTCAGCAGCCATTAATAATACATCAGCTAATCGAATAATTTTAAATGGTGTATTCCAGTTTACTTCATTTACAGGACCAGCTGTTTCTGAAGGAATAGTCGAATACTTCAAACGGATATACTTTTCGTAGGCATCCCAGTTATTGTTACCCGATTGGTCAACATTACCACCGGCAGCAACAAAATCAGCTTCTGAGATTGTAGAAGCAGTATATCTTTCTATTCCGGCTTCCGTTCTGATTAGATCACCAAACTTCTCCGTTGGAACATTAAAACCCCAACCATTTACATATCCGATAACGTCAAGATTGTTAAAAGAACCATCACCACGAGGCCCCATTAACTGCACTACAAAATTAGATTCTGCAGTACCATCCCATGGTCCACCCCAGTCATGTGAATTTTGGCTGGAATATAATACTTCAAAAATAGATTCAGAACCAGCTCTTTCAGCTTTCATCCATATTGTTCCAAAATCTTCAACTAAACTATATTGATCATCTATTACCTCTTGAAGAGCAGCATGAGCTTCAGCATATTCTCCTTTGTACAAATGCATTTTACCTAACAAAGCCCAAGCAGCTCCTTTTGAAATCCGGAATTGAAATCCAGCTCCTAAATCTTCCTTAAGCGGCAATTGACTAATCGCTTCTGTCAAATCTTTTTTAATTTGATTATAAATAGTAGTCTTATCCGTACGTGGCCAATCAACCGAAAGAGATGACGGATTAGCTGTATAGAATGGAACCTCACCCCACATAGTAACCAACTCAAAATAAGCATAGGCTCTAAAGAATTTGGCTTCACCTGAAACCTGATCACTATTTGCCAAATCAGGAGATATTACAGCCAATATCGCATTTGAAGAGTTTACAATCCTATAAAACGAATGCCACACATCCATTAATGCAGGATTGTCATATTCATATGTAAAATCATTTAACTGTTGTAATTTAGGTTGATCGGTTGATGAACCTCCACCAGTATTTACATCATCACCTGGCAATACTTTAGCAAAAAAGATACTTGACCAATCTCCATAGTTATTATAACCTACCTGAAGAAAATCATATACTCCAATAATGGCAGATTCAGCCTCTTCTTCTGTTGTTAAATAGTCATCACTTGAAAATTTACCAACAGGATCTTTGTCTAATACCGAATCAGAACATGCAGCACCAATCAGTATTAGAAACAACACATATATGTTATATTTTAAATTTTTCATTGTTCTCTGATTTTGAATTAGAAATTAACAGACAAACCAAACATAAATTTCTTGGTAGTTGGATACAAACCTTTGTCAATACCTTGGCGGTTATCTTCACCCGAACCGGCCTCTGGATCCATTCCCTTGTATTTTGTGAACGTAAAATAGTCATCCAATGAAACGAAAGCACGAACACGACTTAATCCTATTGAAGACACAACATTCGTAGGAATAGTGTAACCTAATTGTAGTTGCTTAATTCTCATATAAGAGGCATCCTGAACGACTAAATCACTTCGGTACAGATAATCACTTCCATTATCAGGCTTAGGCATTGAAGCATTCGTATTAGTTGGAGTCCAACGGTCTTCAAAGAAAAACTTAGGTTTGTTCGTCATTTTTCGATCGGTACGGAACCACGCCATAAACACATCGTTACCCGACATTCCCTGCATGAATAAACTGAAATCAAAATTCTTATATTCTAAGTTGATCGTAGCACCATACAATAGATCTGGATGAGGATCACCAATATAAGTCTGGTCAGCTGCTGTAATTTCGCCATCACCACTTACATCAACAACATTTGGAGCACCGGTTTCCGGATCAATACCATTTGTTTTATATCCTTTAAAATACCAGATAGGCTGTCCTTGTTCAAACCAAGTCATATCATAACCACGAACATTAGCACCTGGTTGTGGTGTATTATCAAGCACTTCCGTTACTTCATTTTTAAGTGTACTTAAATTAAGATTAACAGAATATTTTAAACCAAATGATGTTGTATTACGCCATCCAGCTTCAAATTCAAATCCTGAATTTTCAACTGTACCAAGGTTTGAAGATGGGCTATTATAGTTACCATAACTTCCCGGTAGAGTTAGTGTCTTAATTAATCCTTCAGTACGTTTTTTATAATAGTCCATTGAGAAACTAAAACGGCTGCTAAAGGCACGCATATCTACACCAACGTTAGTTTGATCTGACTTTTCCCATAACAAATCAGGGTTAGTTGGACTATCTACTCTTGAACCTTGTCCCAATACCTCATCTTCGTTTGGAT
This sequence comes from uncultured Carboxylicivirga sp., assembly GCA_947503525.1. GTDB lineage: Bacteria > Bacteroidota > Bacteroidia > Bacteroidales > Marinilabiliaceae > Carboxylicivirga. The sequence continues at coordinate 125,975 of CANNEA010000009.1, forward strand.
ACATAATGCCTTCAGATGTCCAGAATTCGCGATCAGCGAATGGAATAACGTTAGCTATACTTCCGTTTTCTCCCCAACTGGCTCTTAGCTTCAAATAATCAATTGCGTCCACTCCCCAGAAATCTTCCTGTGAAATTACCCATCCACCGGATACAGCAGCAAATGAATTCCACCTGTTTTGCTTAGGTAAAACACTGGCTCCATCTCTTCTTAAAGAAGCTTCCAACATGTACTTCGCTTTGTAGTTATAGCTTAAACGACCGAAATAAGATACTAAAGAAGATTCCTCTAAAGTTCCTCCTACTCTGTTGGTATTCTTCTCTACCGAGAAATCATGGTAAGCATATTGAGGTCCTTCCTTAGGCATTTGAGACTTCAAATAATAATTAGGATGAGTATAATCCTCATAAGACATACCTAATAATAAAGTGAAATCATGATCTTTAAACTTCTTATTATAGGAAGCAAAGTTTTCCCATAAAGCTTTATAATACTTATCAGACCAATCCTGAACAATGTTTACATCATTTGAACGCTCAGAAGAGAAATAATACTTAGGAGACCATTCCTTACGTGTAACATAGGTAAGTTCAAGACCAATACGTGATGTAAAAGTCAATCCTTCCAAAGGTTTTAAAGTACCGTAAAAAGAAGCCAATAACTTATCTGTTATTTCTGTATTATGAGTATTTTCCATGAAAGCAACCGGGTTAGCAGTTTCTCCTGTAACAAAACGATTTAAACCATAATACTGACCATTTCCATTTTGCAAAGGCGTTTTACCATCAGCATAAATAGCATCAATACGACTCATATCCGATTCAATTACCGGAGTATATGGGTCCATTAATAAAGCACTGTTTACGATTGAACGGTATTCATCATCCTCTGGTAAAACATTACGCTTAGCATGTGAGAAGTTTAAGTTATTACCAACTTCTAACCATGGTTTCATTTCATTTTTTGTATTTATACGGAAAGTGTAACGTTGAAAACGTGCATCTTCACCTCCAATGGCACCATCTTGTGACAAATAAGATCCCGAAAGCAAGTAAGTTGATTTTTCCGAACCACCTGAAAAACTTAAACTATGACGTTGCATTGGCGCAGAATCACTGATTGCATCTAACCAATCTGTATCATAATTTTCTCCCGCTGGAGGGCTTACTGTTTCACCGGCTTCAGACATGAACTGCGAATATTCTGCAGCATTCATCATCTCAGCATTGGTTGAAAGATTCTGGATTCCATACTGGAAATTATAACTGACTTGGGTTTTACCTTTTTTACCGCTTTTGGTCGTAATCATTACTACACCATTTGCACCTTCTGTACCATAAATTGCAGCAGAAGCCGCATCTTTAAGCACTTCCATTGATTCAATATCATTTGGATCAAGGTCATCGATGCTTCCTGTTTTCATTCCATCAACGATATACAATGGATTACTGCTTCCGTTAGAACCGGTACCACGAATACGGATTTTAACACCAGCACCTGGAGCGCCAGAAGTTGGCATTACTGCTACCCCGGCAGTGCGTCCTTGCAATGCACTTTCTACACGCCCATTGGATACTTTCTGTAATTCTTCTCCTTTAACCGAAGAAATAGCAGCGGTTACAACACTTTTGCGCTGTACACCATAACCAACTACCACTACCTCATCCATATCAATGGCATCTTCTGCAAGAGAAACATTAATGATCGTTTGATTACCAACGACTATTTCCTGAGTATTATAACCCACAAAACTATACACAAGAATATCGCTTGCCGCAGCATCCAGGTTATAGTTACCGTCCACATCTGTAATGGTTCCTTGAGTAGTTCCTTTAATAGCAATGGTTACACCAGGTAACGAAATACCCGTTGCATCCGTAACAGTACCAGTGATTGTTTTGGTTTGAGCCATCACTAGTGAGAAGTTAAAAAACGCCAGCAATAAAAAAACTGCTGATTTAAACAGCCAATGGCTGTTAGTCTTTTTTTCGCGCGCACCTGATAAATGCTGCGTCTTAAGTCTAGACTTTTTCATAAATTTGCAAACTTTAATTGATTCAATTCCATTTATTTATTGGTGTTGAGTTGTCGGGTCTGGAAGAATAGAGTCCAATCAGTCTTCCAGGCTCCTTTTTTTGCTTTTTAAATTATATCATAACAATAATGTATTTTAAATTAGTATTTCGTTTAAGCTAAATTCGGTTCCTCGATTTATTTATATTTTTTTTTGGTTTTCGACTTTCATCCTCAACTTATTTTAGTTCCAATAACTGTAATAAAGACCAACATTTTATTTAAGTTTTTATCTTCTTGTTAGCCATTTTAGAGATATTAACAAATGAACATTATTTTTCACAAATGAAATATCTCTGGTAATCAAAAAGTGGACTGCTGAGAACGAACCTTCTCCATACTTCACTAATAAACATCTACTTATAATCATTTCGCCTTCTCAAAAAAGTAGATCCATTAAGTTGAATAAGCACACTTAAATCCATCCTGAACATCAACAATTGATTAAAGAATAAAGCAGGACACTATTTGTCAGCTAACAAGAATTAACTTTTTCATAAATTTGTAAAACTTTAATTGATTCAATTCCATTTATTTGTTGGTGTTGAGTCGTTGGGCCTGGGAGATTAGAGTCCAATCAGTCTTCCAGGCTCCTTTTATTTTAATCTTTCATATCATAGGCATCACATATTGTAGTTAAAAGAACTAATGGTGCGTTCCAATTAATGGCAATTTCATTTGTTGAAAAACTGCACTCGGCATCAATATAAGACTTGGCCGGAAAGCTGGACCGACCTGAGTCAGATCCGCAATCGTCCATTACAACGGTATTAGGTCCACCAATCAGAAATCCTGGAACAGGTTCAACAACATCATCCGTTGCTGAAGGTCTGTGGTGAATATTCATTGGCGACTTATCACCAAATCCGGTTACAAAACAATATCCTGTAGCATTTCTTCCAAACAAATAATCCAAATCATTCTGAATTGAAATCTTGTATTTATCAGCTTCGCTTAACTTGTATGCAATAACCTTAAGCAATCCGGCATTGGCAATATCAGAATTACTTCCCCATGCCATTGTATCAATACAAGTATGATAGGCAGATTTAGCCTCTATCTCCAGAAGTTTATCAACGTAGTTTAAATAATCAAATTGATAACTTTCAAATTCCGAACTTTTCGAAGAACTAAGCAAAGAAATCACACCTAGTGTGCCTACTTTCTTCCAGGTTGGAACTTCAGGCGTGCTGTAAAAGCTATTTAATGATTTTAAAAAACCTAAATCACCTGTTGACAGGTACATTTCGCTAGCAGCCCAAAACCACTCATCTTTCAAATTTACATCATCATAAGCCCCTGTGTGAATATCAGAAGGCTGTTCGTATAAAATATCCGGATGTTGCTTAGCCCAGGTCCAGGCCTTATGAGCTGCATCCAGACAGGTACGTGAAAGCTCAGTTGTTTCAGAGTTCAAGCCTCCCAAAACTCGTGATGCATATGACATAGTAGCTGCAAAATCCAATGCTGCTGCGGTACTTTTCTGCACAACAAATCGCTTTTTCGATGCCTGATGAGGCATTATAAAATCATCAAATCGCTTAGTTGTTAACTTATGATATACACCACCATCGTTAGGATCCTGCATGGTCATCATCCACCTCAAATTATATAAGGCTTCGTTGATGATATCCGGAATTCCATTTCCTGTTTCTGGTATGGCGATAGTAAAATTATCAGCATATGATTGATTAATTTGATAAGCTAACAACAAGGTATAGGTAGTAATACTGCTATTTACAATGTATTTATTGTAATCCCCCGCATCATACCATCCTCCCTGTGAAGAGATAACAGTTCCCTCAGGCCGGTTTTGATCGGCTGCTGAGGCATGAACATATACCTCATTATCCGGGTGTCCTGCCGGACGCGACCACTTACCTCCAAACGCAGGCTCAATAGGCATTGCCGTTCGATTAAAATAAAAGGATTTCAACGCTGCCTTAGCTAATTCCTCAAGAGGTCTATCTGAGATAGTAAAGGCATAACTTTGTTTTGAACCTTCTAATTGCAAAGAATAGTTCCCAGCTTTATTTAATTCGCTGAAGTCAATGCTTCGCACTGAATCACCTGATTCTTCCCATGTTTGCCACTCTGACGGTTTACCTTCGAGCACTTTATTACCATCGGAATCGAGCACCTTAAAAAAACCAGAATTGGTTCGAATCAATGCTTTTTTAGCCGCATGTGGGGTATAGCCTACTTGATTAAATAGTAATTCATCTTCCATTACCTGATTCTCAACTTTCCCGTCTGAAGAACAGGCCGAGATGAAAATCAGGATTAGTAAGTAGGCAATATGTATTAGATTTTTTTTCATTGACTTAAGGGCTGATTTTTTTTACATTTCTACTATAACTTTATAATTCCCAGACTCATAAATTGGCACCACATTTCCATCAAGAACAGATCCATTAACAGAAATTTTACTTACACCTTTATTTCTACCATTCTTGTTCATCACTTCTATTTCATATTCTGCCCCTCTAAACTTTCGCTTTACTTTATAGTTTTTCCAATCAGAAGGTATACAAGGATCAATTAATAATCCATCATAATGCGGTTGTATTCCAAGTATGTATTGGGTCACTGTGTAAAAATTCCAGGATGCGGTTCCAGTCAACCAACTATTTTTACCTTCTCCGGGCTTATAAGCGTCTTTACCGGCAATCATCTGGCAATACACGTATGGTTCAACTTTATGTAATTCGCTTATATCTTCCAGATAAGCAGGGCAAATTTTTCTAAAATAATCCCAAGCCTGATCACCACGTCCCAGAATAGTTTCGCCAATGACTACCCAAGGATTGTTATGACAGAATATCCCGGCATTTTCTTTATATCCGGCAGGATAGGTTGAAATCTCACCATATTCGATATGGTACTTGGTAAAAGCAGGATTATTAAGTACGATTCCATATGGGGTATCCAATCTTTCTTTAACACTGTCAAGGGCTTTTTCCACCATTCCTTCTTCAAGTCCAATCTTCGCCATTGAACACCATCCCTGCGATTCGATAAATATTTTTCCTTCCTCTTGCTCATCACTACCAACCTTATTGCCATAGTAATCATAAGCTCTTAAATACCATTCTCCATCCCAGCCATGTTCCTTAATAACATCAACCATTTTGTTGACTTCTATTTCTGCAGCACTAGCTTCCTGACCTTTATCAATACGATTACATAGCTCAACAAAGTCGCGACCGTAAACCACGAACAAACCTGCTATCATCAATGACTCAGCTGTTTTGCCTTTCTTATTCCCTGTTGTTTGGAACGATTCATTAGGATCAGTTGAAAAACAATTCAGATTTAAGCAATCATTCCAATCAGCACGACCAATTAATGGTAATCCATGGGGCCCAAGATTATTGACAACATGATAGAAGGAAACCTTTAAGTGTTCAAATAAAGACTTAGCCTTGCTCTCATCATTATCAAAAGGGACCTGCTCATCAAGAATACTAAAATCACCTGTTTCTTTGATATAAGTAGTCACTGATAAAATCAACCATAGTGGATCGTCGTTAAAATCACCTCCTAAAGCATGATTTCCTTTCTTAGTTAAAGGTTGATATTGATGATAACAACCTCCATCATCAAACTGTGTAGCTGCTATATCCAGAATTCGTTCACGAGCCTTCTCCGGCACCTGATGTACAAAACCTATTAAATCCTGGTTTGAATCGCGGAATCCCATTCCACGTCCAATTCCACTTTCAAAGAAACTCGCACTTCGCGACATATTGAAGGTTACCATACATTGGTATTGATTCCAGATGTTAACCATTCTATTTAATGGCTCTTCAGCACTCTCCAAATTGAAACTATCTAATAGGCCATTCCAATAAGTACTTAAGGCATTAAATGCTTGCTCAACTTTATCACTTGTATCGAATTGAGCAATCATATCATAAGCCTGAGTTTTGTTGATTACTGATTTGGAAGCCCATTTGTCATCTTCAGCATTCTCAACATAACCCAAGTTAAACACAAGCGATACTTCCTCGCCAGGCTTTAATTCTAATTCTAAATGGTGCGATGCGATAGGCGACCATCCATGGGCCTCGCTATTATTGGCTTTCCCAGCCAAGACAGCTTTTGGATTATTAAACCCATTATGCATTCCAATAAATGATTCTCTATCCGTATCGAATCCATCTATAGAACGATTTACTGAAAAGAATGCGAAATGATTACGTCTCTCTTTATATTCTGTTTTGTGATAAATAACTGAATCTTCAATCTCAACTTCTCCGGTAGAAAGATTACGCTGAAAATTGGCCATATCATCTTCGGCGTTCCAGAGACACCATTCCATAAATGAGAACAGTTGGACCTGTTTTACTTCACTGCTTTCGTTTTTCAATTTTAACTGATGAATCTCGCCCCAATAATCCAATGGCACAAAACACAAAAGATCAGAACTTAATCCATTCTTCTTACTGACGAATCGGCTATAACCCAAACCATGACGACATTCGTAACTATCCAATGACGTTTGAGTTGGTTTATATCCCGGATTCCAAACTGTACCGTTGTCATTGATATAATAATAGCGCCCTCCGGTATCAATTGGCACATTATTATAGCGATAACGTGTCAAGCGTCTAAACTTAGCATCTTTATAAAAGCTATACCCTCCAGCAGTATTTGACACCAAACCAAAAAAGTCTTTATTCCCCAAGTAGTTAATCCAGGGAAACGGAGTTTCCGGTGTGGTAATCACATACTCTTTCGCAACATCATCAAAAAATCCAAACTTCATAACTAAATTTTATTTTCTTTCTTACCTATTATTATATAACCCCTTATAATCTATTACTACCTATGTCATTCTGCCGCTCTACGAGCGTACAGCTCTTTAGTGATATCATCCAGTTTAGACTGAGTCAATGGATAAATAGTCATTAAGATTGCAGCTAACAATGCAACTAAAGCAGGCAACCAGCTCATCAACATTTTAATTGCAGGAATAGCACCCTGAATAGTACTTGAATCCATTCCATCATAGTGGTAAGCCGCCAAAACAGCTCCAATAATAGCTGCTGCTAGTCCGCCACCAAATTTTGTTACAAATGAGCCAGCTGAATATATAAGCCCAGTGGCACGTCGTCCATTTTTATACTCTGAATAATCAGCAGCATCACCAAGCATGGCAAAAAATAAAGTTGGAAAAATAGCTGCGCCAAATTCAGAAATTATACCAATTGTAAAAATCGCCCCTACATCCTGCGGTCCGCAAAACAGAAATAAAGCATTAACTCCACCCGAAAATAAAAGGGCATATATAAAGAGCTTACGCTTACCAAACTTCTTACCTAAAGGTGCCGTAGCCATTGCCCCTAAAATAGAAGTTATCATTAAAGCAATGAGATAGGATGCCGCCAACAACTGATTATTAAGATAGGCCGTAAAATAATACATAACCATACCTTGTTTGATTGAATTGTAGATAGTCCATAAGAGACCTACACCCAATAACACCAACCATGGCTTATTATTGATTAAATCCGATAAATCACGCTTAAGATTTGATTTTTGAGATTTAGGCGGCAACACACGTTCCTTTGTACTGGCAAAGGTGATAAACATGAATAAAGCCAAAAACACCGACATTAAATAAATCGAATGGCTATAGCCTTTCTTCTGATTAATCAAACTTATTTTTTCAGCATTCAATTCTGCTTCCCCATCAACAATAAAATGGTATTGCTGATCAGGATTCATTGAAAAACTAACGTAAGGAGCAGGCTCTTTACCTTCCTCTGTTAGTGCATCTTTCCAGATAAATGTGGCAATTCCATCTTTAGTTTTAATATTGGCATTCTCCACAAATTGTGGTGATGATACATTTACTTGATATCTTGAATTGTTTATTTGATTGACTTCAATTGTTGGATTGACGTTACCAAAATAGGCAACTAGAAACAATAAAGCACCTTGAACAATCATTCCCCCGGCAAATGCACCTACCATTCTAAAGGAACCCAAACTGGTACGTTCCTTATTATCACCTGTCATTACCGCCATTAAGGCCCCATAAGGTATGTTATTTGCGGTATAGATTAAAGTGAACAGAATATAAGTGGTATAGGCATAAATTATTTTACCCGTCATACCTATATTAGGACTGGTAAATAATAAAGAAAGTATACCAGCTAAGGGTATAGCAGTCCATAATATCCATGGTCGGAATTTACCATATTTAGACTTGGTGCGATCTCCAATTATGCCCATGGCCACATCGCTAATACCATCACTAAAACGAGCCACCAGTAACAATACTCCTGCAGCAGCAGCGGTAATCCCAAACACATCTGTATAAAAGAAAAGTAAGAAGGTCGACACGCCGCGCCAGGCAATATTGGCAGCGCCATCTCCTAGTCCATAACCTATTTTCTCCCAAAGAGATATTTTCACATTTTCTTTACTCATATATTCTTTACACTATAAAATTCAATATCTCTTTTTTTGTATTCTCGTATACTTCTCGACTAAACATATATAAACGGGCCGGTTTATGAGCTACCCCCTTTTGCTTCTCATCCAAAGGCATTAAGTAACTCATTCGAGAAACTTTTTTTCTGAAGTTTCGCTTATCAAAACCGGTATCCAATATAATTTCATATACCTTCTGCAATTGTGAAAGAGTAAACTTCGTTGGCAGCAATTCAAAACCAATGGGCTCATGCAGAATCGTACTTCGCATAGCTTTCAGAGCTTCGCTTAATATTAAATTATGGTCAAAAGCTAATTCTCCAACTTCATCAACTGGCACCCATTTTACATTCCGCCCCTTCCATTCTAATGTGACTTTTTGAGTAGATAACAAGGCAAAATAGCCGATAGATACAATTCGTTTATCGGGATCCCTATTGTCGTGCAACAACCATTTTCTATCATTTTCCTTATTCAATCTATCAGGATGAGCAAAAGTCCTAAATTGTTCCAAGTAAATATTTTTAAGTCCGGTTAGATCAAAAAGAATACGGTCAGCAGCGGCTTGAATGGTTTCACCCTCATAAATATGATTACCGGTAAGTGTCATATCCGTAAATAGTTCATTGCCCTTGGCGTCACTTAGTGTCCTATCTACAAGCAATACATTCAGCTTCTCAAAATCAAAACCAAATATCACACAATCAACTGATATATAATCACTATATTTTACCATAACGTATAAACACTATCCAAATACAAGCCATTTTTGACAAAATCATTCAATACTTTGTGTTGTTTTTACACTTTCATTGACAGCGCTAATATATATGAATAATTAACTTTTGACAATACAATTACCCGGAAATGTTAACAAACACTAATTTGTAATTGTACTTACAACACTTACTATTTGCTCAAACGCCAATTTACATGCAGCTTCCGTGATTTATTTAGACGCATTCTAAATTAAATAAAGGAGATAAATTATATTTTAATTTATTGATAATATCCCTCAATTACTGATAAGGAGAAACTATTAATTAAGGTAAAAAGGAACAGTGGCTCATAACATTTACTAATATCAGATCATGAAAATAAAACCCTCAAGAAAGGTTAAAACTTATTCATTGTTTTTGAAGCTTACACTTCATAAGAAACTGATATTGAACAATGCCAATACTAAGTTGTTTAAAGCACAATAAAGCGGTAAAATCTAAAATAATGTTAAACATTAAGGAAAAAAATCAGTAATGTAGATTAATTTCTAATTTTACCGACCCGTGCGTCAGATAAGCATATTTGATGACATGCTTAATAAAGAACATATTTAGAATATATAATACACTAAAAAATACAAATCATTATGAAAGTAACTGTTGTAGGAGCTGGTAATGTAGGCGCCACATGTGCAGATGTTTTAGCTTATAGAGAAATTGCCAATGAGGTAATTCTAGTGGATATCAAAGAAGGCGTAGCTGAAGGCAAAGCACTAGATATTTGGCAAAAAGCACCAATCAACTTATATGACACCAGAACTGTAGGTGTTACAAATGATTATACTAAAACTGCTAATTCAGATGTAGTTGTTATAACTTCTGGCTTACCACGTAAACCAGGCATGACTCGTGATGACTTAATTGAAACAAACGCTGGAATTGTCAAGATGGTAACTGAATCAGTTATTAAACATTCTCCTGATGCGATTATCATTATTGTATCCAATCCCTTAGATGTAATGACTTATCAGGCTCATTTAACTTCTAAGTTGCCACGAACTAAGGTCATGGGTATGGCCGGTATTTTGGATACAGCGCGTTACCGTGCGTTCTTAGCTGAAGAACTTAATGTATCTCCAAAAGATATTCAGGCCGTATTAATGGGAGGTCATGGTGACACTATGGTTCCACTACCTCGCTACACTACTGTAGGTGGAATACCAGTTACAGAACTTATTGATGCTGAGAAATTAGATGCTATAATTGAGCGTACTAAATTTGGTGGTGGAGAGTTAGTAAAACTAATGGGTACATCTGCGTGGTATGCGCCGGGGTCGGCTGCAGCACAAATGGTGGAAGCAATTATTAGAGACCAAAAACGTGTTTTCCCGGTATGTATTAAGCTTGAAGGTGAATACGGAATTGACGATTGTTACCTAGGTGTTCCAGTAATATTAGGTAAAAATGGTATTGAAAAAGTTATAGAGCTTAACCTTAACGAGGATGAAAAGGCTTTATTACAAAGCAGTAGAAAGCATGTACTCGAAGTAATGGAGGTATTGGAGAAACTAAAGTAAGTTAGTTAAAATAGCATTTAAAGCTCACCCTTAAGGTGGGCTTTTTTTATGTCCGAAATTGAACAGCGAATTGTGTAATATCGTTCAGTTCTTAATGTCCTACTTTACACTCATCACACTCTATACTCTTGAATTAATGTCACTTACAGATTGTGGCATAAAGTCTGATATACAACAGACAACAAATCAATGGAGGAAATAGTCATGAAAACAGAACTTAGCCATACGCAAAAAAACTCAACCGCAAACTACATCTTTTTTGGCATTACACTTAGTGTATTCTTATTGAGTTTATTCTTCTCAATTGTTCAAAATAAAACTGATCTTTATAGCAATGCAAGTGTTTCAGCATTACTATCGCATAAAATGGTTCAGCCAGTCGTTTCACCTTTAACAGAAGTTCAACCAATAGACTTGAAAAAACTATTAGTAGAAGTTACTGAAGAACCAATAGTAATTCAAAACTGGATGACCCAAAGCGAATGGACATCAGTTGGAAATATAAACCTAAGTAGTTTTATCAATACAGAAGTAGTTGAAGAAGCAATTCCTTTGGAAAGCTGGATGATGTCAACATCATCATGGTCTTTAATTAATAGTAGCGATATTGTTGAAGAAAGTATCCCTTTAGAAAGTTGGATGTTAAGCACTGATAACTGGGAAGTACTTCAAGCTAATTACTTCAGCGAGGCTTCAGTTCAGGAAGAAGCCATTCCCTTAGAATCATGGATGTTAAACATTAGTTCATGGAACCTTGCAACAAGCGAAGATTATACGGAAGCTAATATCCCAATTGAAAGCTGGATGTTATCCTCAGAATCATGGATCTCAACGGAAGCTCTGAATTCAATTGCTGTTGAAGAAGAAGATATCCCTTTAGAAAGCTGGATGCTTAGTGTCGCAACCTGGGAAGTTATTAAGACTACAGACTTAGCAAGTAAATAAAAAACAAAACTATTTACTCCATTTAAAAAAAAACGAAGCCATAGGCTTCGTTTTTTTTATTCCATATTTTCATCACCACCAGGCTTATATTCCTCCGCTTCTTTATGTATAGATTCATGATTTAATCCAAAGCGTTTGTAATAAGACATAATTAAAGCCGTTAGTGGCAATGCCAATAACATGCCCATCAATCCCATTAAACTTCCCCATATCGAAAGTGATAATAATACAATAGCTGGATTCATTCCATAAGCCTTACCCAAAATTCGTGGTGTTAATATCGTTTCCTGAATAATTTGAACAATGGCCAAAACCAGGATTACCATTAGTGCAACATTCCAGAAACTCTGCTGTGTCTCCATGGCCTTAAGTAAGGCCAATAACATAGCCGGAATGATTCCCAAAATCTGCAAGTAAGGTATAATATTGAGAGCACCAATAAACAGCCCCATCAGAATGGCCATAGGCAATCCAATTATCTTAAATCCAATAGCCAACAAAACACCAACAATTAAAGCTATTAGTCCTTGCGACCTGAAATACAAATCCATTGCCCCAGCCAAATCATCAACAACCAGAGTAACAATATCCTTATATCTTTCAGGTACCAGGTCTAACCAGAACTCTCCCAACTTTTGGAAATCCAATAAAATAAAAATAGTATAAAGTAAAATAACCAGTAAACCTATAAAGCCTGCCAATATTTGCAACGAACCAGAGAATAAATTCCAGAAACCCGGAAGAATTTTTTTAATAGCCTCCGTAATGTTATCAATACTCAAGTACGAGATCAGATCAACTTCCCTTAATAATTCTTTCAAACTACTTTCTATTTCAGCTGGTAATACTCCTTGTGAACTAACTGACTGAATATATTGCCTAATTAAAACTACCATTTTATTCATTTCCTGAATAAAGGTGGGAACCAAATACACTAGAATAATTGTAATTATAGATACAACAATAGTTATGGCTAATATAACTGAAACACCACGGTTTTTAACTCTTACTTTGTTTTGAATAAAACCAACAAATGGATCTAATAAATAAGCAATAAACATGGCAATAACAAAGGGCCCCAACACATGCCTTAAGTAATTAATTGCATATAATATACCTATAAAAACAATTGCCCCCATAACCATTCGAACTACTCTGTCGAAGGTGTAAGGTCGATGCGTATTTGGCTGCATAGATTAGAATTTTGCGCAAACTAATTTGAAGTGTTGCTCTTATTTAATAATTACTGAAATAATTAATTGATAAATACGTTCATAAAGATGAATCTTTTTGAATAAATGAACGTATCATTGCACTGTTAATAAATGTGAAAATAATTTACAGAAATGTGAAAATATGTATTGTTATTCTGGTCATATTTTCTTATTTTGCAAGTATAATGGCTGAGACCTTGTAAATTGAAACCATTTTCTATTTTTGCACATTAATATGTAAATGACGAATTCCATCTATTAATTATAGCCAATGGTTATTTTAATAGAAATGATAGAAACAACTTTTACCAAATGAAACAAATTTTAACCGGCATAATATTTATAGTAGGCTTATTAAGCTTTATGTCGTGTGAGCGCGAATTTGTTTATCGAGGAGGCGAAGAAGGCTTGACTTTCTCATTGGATACGGTAATGTTTGATACCATATTCACATCCATTGGTTCAACAACCCAGAATTTTAAAGTTTACAACCCTTATAACGAAGATTTAATAATTTCAAAAATAAGTCTTGCCGGAGGTGACAATAGTGGTTTTCGAATTAATGTAAACGGATACTCGGAAAGTGATATCGATGACATTAGAATTGCTTCGAAAGATAGTTTGTTCGTTTTCGTTGAAGTTACAATTGATCCGGTTGGAAGTGACAAACCGTTTGTAGTAGCAGATTCAATTGTTTTTCAAACAAGCGAAAGAATTCAGTCTGTCAAGCTTGTGGCTTATGGACAGGACATAGTGCTTATGCGGCAAGAATGGCTTGACACCCAACACTTAACAAAAGACAAGCCATATCTTATTTACGATTTTGTTGTAGTTGATTCTTCGCAAACCGTGACAATTGATCCCGGTGCCCGATTATACTTCTACAAAGATGCCAGCTTACTGGTATTAGGCACATTAGAAGTAAAAGGCACAAAGGAAGAGCCAGTGTTGTTTGCCAGTCATCGTTTAGAAGATTGGTATTATGACAAACCCGGCCAGTGGGGATACATTCATTTATTACCGGGATCAGGCCCGAGCACATTTAACAATGCCATAATAAGAAATGGCTTAATGGGCATTCTAGCTGATTCGGTAGGTACTGAAGAAGTACCCATTGAAATTCATAACACTAAATTAGAACACATAAGTACTTTTGGTTTATTGGCTCAAACATCCGCACTAAATGTAAGTAATAGTGTTTTCGGAAACTGTGGGAATAATTCTGTGGCCTTAACTGTTGGCGGTAGTTATGATTTCTCGCATTGTACAATGGCAACTACTAATTATATATTTGGCAGATCAGGACCATCCATCTTTCTGAATAACTATTATTTCGATACCAATGATAACGCACAGATTGTAAAACTTAGTAAAGCTAATTTTAACAATTGTATCGTATTTGGAACGATGGCCAATGAATTAAGTTTTGATTTCAAATATAAGGATGAAGATATTCCGAGAGCAGATGCCAATTTCAAATTTGATCATTGTCTTGTTCGCCTTTCAGATGCTTTTGACACTTCTGACACCGATTACTTTATCAATATAATAAAGGATGAAAATCCTAGTTTCGTGAACGATCAGGAGTATAACTATCAACTAGATACCCTCTCTGTAGCTAAGGATGTTGGAAAAAGAACTATTGCCGAGCAATTTCCTTTTGATATTCTTAACTTTAATCGTTTAGATGATAATGGACCTGATCTTGGGGCCTATGAAAGACAAGAAGAAAAGAAATAGATACAGGCTACTATTTATACTACTCTCTATTCCCTTATTAAGCTTTTCTCAATCGGACACGCACTCCTATTCAATTTTGTTTTACAATGTCGAAAACTTATTCGACTGCAAAAACGACAGCCTTACAAATGATGATGATTTTACTCCAGAAGGTAAAAATCATTGGACATACAATAGACTTAACACCAAACTAAATGGCTTAAGCAAAACTATGTTGGCAATTAACGAATGGAATTGCCCTGATTTGATCGGTTTATGCGAGGTTGAAAATCAATATGTACTTAATCAACTTATTTATAATACCGGCTTAAATCATCTTGCTTATAAATCCATTCACTACGATTCAAAGGATCGCAGAGGGATTGATGTTGCCTTGCTATACAGATCTGATAAGGTTGAGATACTCGAAAGTCATCCTATAAGTTGTTCTGATCCGAAGAATAATTTTTTCACAAGAGATGCCTTATACACTAAAGGCGTTATTCTTGATCAGGATACTTTACATTTAATAATAAATCATTGGCCGTCGAAAAGAGGAGGCGCTTTGGCATCGGAGGACAAACGATTATTTGTAGCTGAGCAAATAAAATCAGTTACGGATTCCATTCTTAATTCGAATGCAGAATCAAACATTATACTTCTAGGTGATTTTAATGCGGATTTGCAAAGCGAATCCTTAAAACAATTCATTAGTAATGGACATTTCACTTCGGTGCTTGAGCCAGACGAACTAATAACTCATAAGGTAGGTGGTTCGCACAAATACCAAGGCCATTGGAGTGTGATTGATCACATTCTAATTTCTCGTGCTATTGCAACATCTGAAAAAATAAGCCTAAACCATTCCATTGGACAACTAGCTTTTTTATTGGAAAACGATCTTACTTATAGTGGGCTCAAACCCAAACGGACATATGCCGGCCCAAGGTATATTGGAGGTATAAGCGACCATCTACCGGTAATTCTTACTATAAGTAAAAAGTGAGGCCTAAGTTAAATTTGCTGTCGATACCACTCAAACAGGCAAACTGAAGCCGCATGCGATACATTCATGGATTTAATTTTACCCGGCATTGGAACATATCTGCTTTGCTGGCATTGTTCTATGACTTCTGAACTCATTCCAAATTTTTCATTGCCTAATACCAAGGCAATCTTTTCTGGCAAATTATCTTTATAAAGACTAATAGCGCCTTCTGAAGTCTCAATGGCAATTAAACTGTAATCTTCCGGAATGAATTGCGAGAGTCGTGGCACATCAGTATACTTCACCTCTACCTGCTCATATGATGCACCTGCGGTCTTTTTAATTTTACTTTTCCGCAAATGCTCACCATTTAGTACAATAACCCTTTTAGCACCAATATTGGCAGCTAATCGAATAATACTTCCAACATTTGATGGTGTAGAAAAAGAGTCTGTAATAATAATTGGTCGTATATCCTCCGGAATTTCCTTGGTTGGATGATCGGCAAAAAAATATTTCGAATGGGTCTCCATAAACACTATTTCACAGGTTCATATCCCATCTCTTTGCCTTTCTTCAACATCAATTCAAAAGCGGCATCATGCTCATTTGCAATCTCCCCATCCAGAATTGCCTCTTTTATAAAGGACTTTAAATCTCCAATGGCTTTGCATGGTTCAAGACCAAACACCTCCATAATCTCTTCGCCTGTTACCGGCGGCTGAAAATTACGAACGTTATCTTTTTCTTCAATTTCTTTAAGTTTACGTCTGACAACTTTAAAGTTTCGCATATAGCGCTTTACCTTCTCCGCATTTTTAGACGTAATGTCCGCTTCACACAAGGTCATTAAATCATCTATATCATCACCGGCTTCAAAGAGCAAACGTCTTACCGCCGAATCTGATACTTCATCTTCGCTGAGCACAATAGGTCGCATATGTAAACCAACCATTTTCTGAACAAACTTCATCTTTTCGTTCAATGGCAGTTTTATGCGTTTAAATATTTTTGGCACCATCTTAGTTCCAATGAAGTTATGATTATGAAAAGTCCAACCTAAGTTCTTATCATAGCGCTTAGTTACAGGCTTTGCAATATCATGCAGAAGAGCTGACCAACGCAACCATAAGTTATCCGTATTTGGTACAATTCGATCTAATACCTCCAGAGTATGATAGAAATTATCTTTATGAGCTCGCCCATCTACTTTATCCACACCTTTTAATGCCTGAAATTCAGGAAAGATAATTTCCAACAAACCTGATAATTCCAAAAGCTTAAAACCTATTGATGGCCGATCGGCCATTACAATCTTATTCAACTCATCCGAAATTCGTTCAGACGACACAATCTCAATTCTGTCCTTATTATCCTTAATACCTTGAAATGTCGATTCCTCTATTTTGAAATCCAATTGAGTGGCAAACCTAATAGCACGCATCATCCTTAGCGGATCATCTGAAAAAGTAATATTAGGCTCCTGCGGGGTACGGATAATACCTTTTTCCATATCCTGAATACCATTAAAAGGATCCAGCAAATCGCCATAGTTACTTTTGTTCAAACTAAGTGCTAATGCATTAATCGAAAAATCCCTCCTATTCTGATCATCCTCTAAAGTGCCGTCTTCAACTATTGGTTTGCGCGAATTGCGTTGATACGATTCTTTTCGAGCCCCAACGAACTCAACTTCCAAATCGCGATACTTAAGCATGGCTGTTCCAAAGTTCTTAAAAACAGACAAGCGTAACTTACCGAGTTTCAAAGCCACCTTTTCAGCTAATTCTATACCACTACCAATAACAACTACATCTATATCCTTTGATGGACGTTCTAAAAAGATATCACGAACAAATCCACCAATAACAAAGGACTCCACGCCCATTTCCTCACTTATATCTCTAATGGTATGAAAAACCGGGCTCTTTAACAGTTTCTCAATACCATTTCTGCCAATTCCTGTCATAATGATGACAAAATTACAACTTTTTGTGGCATTTTGGCGTTTATTTAATGATTGATGGTTTGGCACAATACTTGATATCTACATATCAACATTTTTAGATATTTTAATTTATAATTTAAAGGCTATGTTAGAAAAGTTAAGTAACGATACATTCAAATCAAAAGTATTTAATTACTCAGATAACAAGGAATGGAAATTCGAAGGTGATAAACCATGTGTAATTGATTTTTATGCTGACTGGTGCGGACCATGTAAAGCAGTTACTCCAATTCTTGAAGAATTAGCTACTGAGTATGATGGTAAAATCGACATTTATAAAGTGGATACAGAAGTGGAGCGTGAATTAGCCGGTGCCTTTGGGATTCAAAGTATTCCTTCATTATTGTTTATTCCTAAAGACGGACAGCCGCAAATGGCCCAAGGAGCACTTCCAAAAGACACCTTTGAAAAAGCATTCAAAGATGTACTTAAAGTTGAAAAATAATTAAACCAATAAAATTCATTCCAATGCGAAAATATAAATATCCTTTAATTGTCGGAGCTCTTTTGATTTCGGCAGTAGCTGTTGCCTTTAGCAATTCAGGCAAAAATTCAGAACTTACTCAGCCGGAAATGGCTCTTGAAACTAGTGATGGTGAAGGAGTGATATACCTGGACAAAGCAAGCTTTAAAGAAAAAGTTTTTAATTACGAAGCCAACCAAACCTGGAAATACGAAGGTGAAGTTCCAGCTATTTTGGATTTTTACGCAGATTGGTGTGGACCTTGTAAACAGTTATCACCAGTTCTTACTGAATTGCAAAAGGAGTATGGCGATAAAATTCAAATTTACAAGATCAACACTGACAAGGAAAAAGAATTAGCTGCAACATTTGGCATTCGCAGTCTTCCTACAATTGTATTTGTTCCCCTTGATGGCGAACCTCAGGCTGCAATGGGTTTTCGCCCAAAAGCCGATTTAGAAAATATGGTAAAAGAAATACTTAAGGTGGAAAAATAATCACCTTATAATCAATCTATTTAAGAAGCCGAAGAAATTATTCTTCGGCTTTTTTATTGTTGGCTTTCAATTTCCATTACCTTTGAATGCGAATTAAAGGGGTGCCTTAAATGACAGGCTGAGATTAAACCCATTGAACCTGATGCAGGTAATGCTGACGCAGGGATATGACTTTCTTTAGGGCTCCTCCATTATATTACAGACAAATGATTATCACAGTTAATGGAGAGGAGACCAAGTTTCCTTCATCAAGTACAATTTCTGAACTATTGGTTCATATGAATCAATTGCATGTAGGTGGTATAGCAGTTGCCATCAACGATATGGTTGTTCCAAAAGGTAAATGGAATAACTCCCAAATATCAGATGGAGACAAAGTACTTATCATTAAAGCCAGCCAGGGTGGATAACCTCAATCAACAAACTATGACAAAAGGAAAAATTTCGCAACAGGGAATAACCACAGGCCCGTTTCCAAGTTCGAAAAAGATTTATGAAAAGGGCTCAATTCATGACATTAAAGTCGCACATCGCAGTATTACTTTAAGCGATACGCAAACTGCCGAAGGGGAAATAATTCACAATCCCCCGGTAACAGTTTATGATACAAGCGGTCCTTATACCGATCCTGAATATGTAGTTGATCTGGAAAAAGGTTTGCCAAAACTCAGAGAAGACTGGATTAATAAACGTAAAGATATTGAACAACTCACGCAGCTTTCTTCCCACTATGGTCAGGAAAGATTAGATGATTCAAATTTGGATCATTTGCGGTTTGAGCACGTCAACCACGAACCTCTTAAGGCCAAAAAAGGAAGTATTGTAACACAATTCTATTACGCTTGCCAAGGCATTATCACTCCTGAAATGGAATATGTGGCCATTAGGGAGAACCAACAAATGCAAGCTGTTAAAGAAAAATACAGAATACACAGAGGAGAGTGTTTTGGAGCTAATATCCCTGAAAAAGAAGTTACTCCGGAGTTTGTAAGAAAAGAGATTGCGGCAGGAAGAGCTATTATTCCGGCTAACATTAACCACCCTGAAGCTGAACCAATGATTATTGGCCGTAACTTCCTGGTTAAGATTAATGCAAATATTGGCAACTCCCCTACTTCATCATCAATTGAAGAGGAAGTGGAAAAAGCAGTTTGGGCAGTGAGATGGGGTGCAGATACCATTATGGATTTATCTACGGGTAACAACATTCATGAAACTCGCGAATGGATCGTTCGCAATTCCCCTGTGCCAGTAGGAACTGTTCCATTGTACCAAGCACTTGAAAAAGTAGATGGCGAAGTTGAAAAACTAAGCTGGGAGATTTATAAAGATACCTTAATTGAACAAGCCGAGCAGGGAGTGGATTATTTCACTATTCATGCCGGTTTGCTTTTGCGCCATATTCCATCAACCATAAAACGAGTGACCGGAATTGTTTCTCGCGGAGGTGCCATAATGGCCAAATGGATGTTACATCATCACGAAGAAAACTTTTTGTATACGCATTACGATGAGATTTGTGACATATTAGCAGCTTATGATGTAGGTGTATCATTGGGCGATGGTCTTCGACCGGGATCAATAGCTGATGCAAATGACAGAGCTCAGTTTGGCGAATTAGAGATTCTTGGAGAATTGAATCGAAAAGCACGCAGTAAATATGTACAGGTTATTATTGAAGGCCCGGGTCATGTGCCAATGCAAGGCATAAAAGAAAATATGGATTTGCAACTGAAACATTGTGAAGACGCTCCATTTTACACATTAGGTCCACTAACAACAGACATTTCTCCTGGCTATGATCATATTACATCTGCCATTGGAGGAGCTATGATAGCCTGGCAAGGAACAGCCATGCTCTGCTACGTTACTCCTAAAGAACATTTAGGCTTGCCAGACAAGGATGATGTAAAAACGGGTGTAATAACCTATAAATTGGCTGCTCATGCCGCCGATATAGCAAAAGGTTTCCCTGGAGCTCAATTTAGGGATTATGCAATGAGTAAGGCTCGATTTGAATTCCGATGGAAGGATCAATTTGCCTTAGCCCTTGATTCTGAGACAGCAATGAAATTTCACGATAAAACTTTACCGGATGAAGGTTATAAGTCGTCTCATTTCTGCTCAATGTGTGGTGAAAAATTTTGTTCGATGAAATCCACTCATGAAGTGAGAGATATGGCAAAAAAGATGAAAGAAAAGACAGATTTATTTAAAGAATCGGGCGGAGAGTTATATTTGTAATCTTTTCCACTATTTTTGTGGCAGATTAAAACTAAACTTTATGAAGCCAGTAGTAATTTGTTATCCTACGAACCTAAAAAACGAAACTGAAGCCATTACGGCATTGTTCGAAAATGGACTTGAGATTCTTCATGTTCGCAAGCCTGCATTTTCAGAAAAGGAGATGCAGGACTGGATTGAATCTATAGATTCAAAATACCACAAGCAAATGACTATTCATAGTCACTTGACTTTGGTTGAAAGTATGGGACTTAGAGGTGTACATTTCACATCGTATAACCGCCATTTGATTGATGATTACAGTTTCAGTGCAAGTCCGAAAAGCATTTCAGTTCATGCAATGAGCGAATTAATCAACTTGAGCGATGCATTTAATTATGCACTTTTGAGTCCGGTTTTTGAAAGTATCACTAAAGAGGGATATGGCCCTGCCATAAGTCATGAAGTACTGAAAGAGTATTTGTCAAGAAATCATGAAGTACCAGTTTTGGCTTTAGGCGGTATTGAATCAACAAATGTTGTAGTAGCAAAAGAATTAGGCTTCGATGGTGTTGTATTGCACGGACACCTGTGGGCTGAATTTGAAAAAGATGGTGATGTGAATGCTTTAATTGAGCGATTCAAGGAAGTCACCGCTAAATGGTAATTAGCGGCCTGTAGTTCAGAACCAAAAGGTTCCGATTAATAATACTTAGGGTCGCTTAACAAATATGTAAAATGAAACGACCTTATGTACTTAGTATCGCCGGCTTTGATCCCAGCAGCGGAGCAGGCATCACTAGTGACATCAAAACCTTTGAGCAACATAAGGCTTATGGTCTGTCTGCAGTTACTGCAATCACATTTCAGAATGAAAGTGAATTTATTAATATCAAGTGGCTTTCGTTCAACGACATTAAACAACAATTACAAGCATTAGCAAGGAAATACGAACCTTCTTACGTAAAAATAGGTTTAATTCAATCAGCTGATAGCTTAGTTAATGTATTACACTTCTTAAAAGAAACATGGCCTGAAGCTTTTATTATATGGGATCCCATATTAAAAGCATCGGCCGGATTTTCTTTCCACACTGATCTCGATTCTCAAATTGAGAACTTAGTTAGTGATAAGATAAAGCTTATCACTCCTAACATTCCTGAATACCAACAGCTATTTGGAGATCAGGATCCTCAAGTCATTGCTGATAATCTGAATTGCAATTTACTACTTAAAGGCGGACATACCGCGAACTCTTCTGTCTGCGATGAACTCTATCAAGCCAAGAAAAAAGTGGTGAAAATCATCTCTGAGAAAGTTAAAGGGGATCTGCAAAAACATGGAACCGGTTGCGTATTATCTTCTGCCATAACCGCTGAATTAGCAAGAGGTGAGTCTTTAAAAAATGCTTGCCTCAATGCCCACTTCTATGTTAAATCATTTATTGCCAGTAATGAGTCATTACTGGGATATCACGTTTCTAAAACAATTGATCATGAATAAAAATATATCCCGACTTCATTTTATTACATCACCATCAGAACAACACAGTACGATGGAACAAATTAAACAAATTGTTTTAGGTGGATGTAATTGGGTACAGTTAAGAATGAAGGAAGCAGACAGCTCCGAATTTGAGAAAACGGCTATACAAGCGCTAAGTTTTTGTATGAATAACGACGCTAAGCTTATTATTAATGATAATGTAACATTGGCAGCTAAAATTGGAGCCGATGGTGTTCATTTAGGTAAGGACGACATGTCGCCTGCCGAAGCCGGAAGTATATTAGGTGATCAGATCATAATTGGAGGTACGGCTAATACTTTTCAAGATATCCAAAAACTAGTGGATCAAGGCGTAGATTATATTGGTTTAGGCCCCTATCGATTTACCGAAACCAAAAAGAAACTGAGTCCTGTTCTCGGCCTTGAAGGATATAAAACCATTCTCAAGCAATGTAAAGAAAATAAAATAGACATACCTGTTATTGCCATAGGTGGTTTGGAGCCGGAAGACCTAAAAGAACTTTTTGATGCCGGAGTGCATGGAATTGCAGTTTCATCCTACCTAACAAAACAAAATCAACCAGGTGCGCAAACTTTGGAACTTCTGACCAACATTGGTAAGTACAGTTCTGCCAATTGGATGAAAAAATAAAATAATCAGACTGAACGACTAAATCTATAATATGTCTCAACTAAAAGTAGGTGAATATACATTCCAATCCAGACTATTCACCGGAACCGGCAAGTTTGCCTCTAACACTTTAATGGAGGAAGCTATCAATATAAGCGAATCTGAATTGGTAACCGTTGCTTTACGTCGGGTTGAACTCAATAATGAATCAGATGATATTCTTCGACATTTAAAGCATCCACGCATTAATCTTCTACCTAACACTTCTGGAGTAAGAACAGCCAAAGAGGCAGTATTTGCGGCTCAACTGGCCAGAGAAGCTTTAGACACCAACTTACTAAAGTTAGAAATCCACCCTGATCCCAAATACCTTCTGCCCGATCCTATTGAAACACTGCAGGCAGCTGAAGAACTGGTTAAACTTGGATTTGTGGTTTTACCTTACGTTCAGGCCGATCCGGTTTTATGTAAGCGACTTGAAGAAGTAGGGACTGCAGCTGTAATGCCTTTAGGGGCTCCAATAGGTTCAAATCAAGGTTTGCAAACCAAGGAAATGCTTCGAATTATAATTGAGCAAAGCAAGGTACCTGTGGTTGTTGATGCTGGCATTGGTGCACCTTCACATGCAGCTGATGCAATGGAAATGGGTGCAGATGCGGTATTGGTAAATACGGCTGTCGCTGTTTCGCCCAACCCGGTGCAAATGGCAAAGGCATTTAAAATGGCAGTAGAGGCCGGCCGCATGGCTTACGAAGCTCAACTGGCGCAAAAGAACTACGGTGCCGAAGCCTCAAGTCCCTTGACTGCATTTTTGGATTAAAATAGAATAAGAAAAACACCTCAGGAATATCAATTTGCAAACTATGACTACCAGCTCTTTCGATCAGGAACATGCTTCATATAACTGGGAAGATATTAGGCAATCAATTTATGCCAAGACCAATGAAGATGTTGAAAAGGCTCTTATTGCTAACAAACCGGATTTAGAAGATTTTAAGGCTCTGCTTTCTCCGGCAGCTGAAGACCATCTGGAAGGCATGGCAGCAAAGAGCAGAAGCATCACTCAACAACGCTTTGGTAAAACCATTCAAATGTACATACCCTTGTACCTATCAAATGCCTGCGCCAATGCCTGTGTATATTGTGGTTTTAGTCATGACAATGACATAAAACGCATTACCCTCACCAAGAAACAAGTACTTGAAGAGGTAAAGGTGATTAAGGATATGGGCTTTGAACATTTACTATTGGTTACCGGTGAGCATCCGGCAGCTTGTGGCTTTGATTACCTTAAAGAAATAATTGAGGTTATTAAGCCCAACTTTTCTTTGATCTCCATTGAAGTTCAACCCATGCTTCAGAAAGAATATGAGCAGCTTATTGATTTGGGACTTCATACCGTTTACGTTTACCAGGAAACCTATAACAGGGAACAATATAAGAGCTATCATCCAAGAGGAAAGAAATCTGATTTTTCGTATCGCCTTGAAACCGGTGAGCGTTTGGGGCGAGCTGGCATTCATAAAATTGGAATAGGCTGTTTATTGGGATTGGAAGATTGGCGTACGGATTCCTTTTTCACTGCACTTCACCTCGATTACCTTGAAAAAACCTATTGGCGAACCAAGTACAGCATCTCTTTCCCAAGGCTGCGTCCACATGCCGGGGCCTTCCAGCCTAATCATGAAGTGAACGATCGTCAGTTGGCTCAGTTAATTATGGCCTATCGCATCTTTAACCCTGATGTGGACCTTTCTCTATCAACACGAGAGAGTAAAGTATTTAGAGATAACATGTTGCAGCTAGGTGTAACCGCCATGAGCGCCGGTTCAAAAACCGAACCTGGTGGTTATGCTGTTTACAATCAAGCTCTGGAGCAATTTTCAGTAGCGGATGATCGCAGCCCTGATGAAATTAATCAGATGATAAGATCAAAAGGCTATGAAACCATATGGAAAGATTGGGATAGCGGGATGATGGGGTAATTAATAGTGTAGTTGTTAATGATTAATTGATTCAAGGATGATAGATTAAGGAGTATTTCATTTACTCAGATTCTACTATTGAATACAAATAGAAATTGCCTGACAATTCATCAAAATGAACCATCAGGCAATTATATCAGTAGTGTGTTAAAACTTTATCTTGAAGCTGTTCCCATAGGGAAGCTGTCGTCCACCTTATTCATAAAATCGTATGTGTAGTGATCCTTTGCATTGGCCTCGACCATGCCCACTAAAGGTTTGAACATAAATGGTGCCGGACTATTATCGGGGCTCGGTTCAATAGAAATCACTAGAGTAGAACCTGAAAGGTCTAAAGGAAAATCTAAACCAGAGGGTGCATTTTTTACGTAATCCTCACCCGGGAAGGGAGGTCCTAAAGTTACTATATCACTATACGGTGCTGCATCATCAGCCATATCAACAGAAGTAAATGTTCCTGAGGTCACAGGCATACCATCAATAACTGCCCATCCTTCGTAGGCCCAACCAGCAGGTAATTCAGGCAGATCCAAACCTGCGGCAGGCATACCCGTGCTCAGGTCAAGAAACCAAATACCGCTTAATTCATCCTCGGTGGTTGGAGTAGTTGGTGTTGCCAGTATATATTTACCGCTTGCACTTGAGAAGCTTGCGCCCAAAGCTGCGCCATGCTGTACACTAACATCGGCTGATGCACCGGAGAAACTTCCCCCCAATATTTTGATTGCGCTGGGAGAAGGGCTATCATCCGGAATGGGTTCGATGGACAAAACAAAATCAGTAGCATTTTCTAATTTATCCGCATCCACCATAAAATCAGTTTTTGATAGCTGACCGTTTGCATTTACGGTAAATGTGCCGGTACTAACAGGTGCACCATCAACAATAATCCATCCTTCGTATTGTTCGGCATCACCTAAATCAGCCAAATTACTTAGGTTTAGTTTCAGACTCTTTTGAGTCATGGTGTTTTCTTCATCATCCTTGTTACACGAAATAACTATCAGTGACAAGGTCATAATCATCAGAGCAAATCCTAATCGTTTCATATGAGTTTATTTATTTGATTATTTAATAATTCAAATGTCCCGAATAAGTATCACGAAATTCTCACGAAAATATCAACGTTTTATGTTATTGATTTATTTACTCATTTTTCAATGATAATGAGGAGATTATTTTAATAAAAAATCCACCAATAGATAGCATTCTATCTATTGGTGGACTGATTTATAACTTTTAGGGTACGTTTTATATCTCTGTAATTTGAATAGAAATATTACTTATGCGCTATATGCCTGCAGATTGAAATAAAAACTGGTTAGCTCATTAGGAACACTCTTAACACTAATATTTGAATCATGTACCTCCAGTATATTTTTCACAATGGCTAATCCCAAACCAGTGCCTTCAATACCTTCCTTCTCTTTATCTACCTTATAATAACGGTTAAATACATTTGGTAAATCTTTCTCGGGAATACCTTCACCGGTATTGTCAACTTTTACTTCTACAGCCTCATTATTTTTATTTACTCGCAAAATGACCTTACCATTCTGAGGTGTATATTTAATGGCATTATCCAACAAGTTTTGTATTACTCGATCAATCATGGCAATATCGCCATACACCATAGGCAAACCATCCTCAATAGCCGACTGAATCTCAATGTTTTTATTGGCACTTGTAAGTTTATGCTTTAAACAAGCATCACCGATTAACTCTTGAATAAAGAATGGTTCCTTCTTTAATTTCACCTGTCGTGCTTCCAGTTTCGACAATTCAAATAATTCAGCCACCAGGCGAGTTAGTTTCTCACTACTTTGGTGAATAATCTTCATGTATTTTTCCGAATCCTCCTTACTCAAAGATTCTGACTTCATCAGTAAAGTTTCAATATAGCCCTGAATAATAGCCAAAGGATTACGCAAATCATGCGAGACATTGGCAATCAGTTCTCGCCTGAGTTGATCCACCTGCTTTAACTCATCAATATTATTAACAATGGTATCAGCCATTGAATTAAAAGTATGGGATAAATTGGTGAGCTCCCCTCCTCTTTTTCCTTTCACAGGAATACGAGCCTTTAAGTTACCTTCTTCAAATTGCTTCACCGTTTGTATAATCACTCTAAGGTTTCGGGTTAATAACCATAGCAATACCAAGCCAATGCTAAAGGCGGCAACCAAGGTGAGTAAGAAGGAGTTCAAACCCAAACGCAACCAATAACTATTGGCCATTAATGCAGATACATTCTCATATTTCTCGCTGGCCAGAACAATATATACGTATCCTAAAAACTGTCCGTCCTGATAAACTTCGGTGGCCGAAAAAATAGTTTCGCCTCCAGGATGACGCGGATCATCACCCAAGACATACTTTTCCCCTTTCTGTGAAATAAAATCTTTGATTGGTGCAATATCTACCCGACTTAACTTCACCTTTTTATCCAATACCACAAAGGATAATATTTCGCCATCCGGACTAATCAGGTAAACCTCGATGCCCGGATTAACAGCCATCATGGAATGCATAATTACCCCTAAGGACTCCTTATCGACCTTGCCATCTTTAAAAGGTGGCGATTCTTTAATTAAATAATCCGCCACATCAGCATTCAGCCTTTGGGTAGTTTCGTTGTAATATTTATTGGAGGCAAATGTGGCAATAATGATATACGCTACAGCCAACAACAACAGTACAAACAAAAATGAAAGGGACAAGCGCCAATACATGCTTTTTCTTAAATTGATAGATCCCATAATCTTTTATATATCATCGTTAAACCTGTACCCAACACCCCAAGTAGTTAATATGTATTTCGGATTGGCAATATCAGGTTCTATCTTTGCTCTTAATCGATTAATATGTGAATTAACGGTATGCTCATAACCATTAAATTCATAGCCCCAAACCGTTTTTAGTAATTGGTCACGATCAAAACTCCTGCCTGGCGTTTTTGATAATAATACCAGCAGATCAAACTCCTTTGGGGTTAATTCAATACGCTCTCCATTTAAAGTCACACGGTGCTTCAGCTTATCAATTTCCAAACCTTCAAAGCTATACTTCATCTTTTCATCGTCCGATTCAATGGCTTGCTTATTCTGTTCCTGACGACGCAGAATGGACTTCACCCGAGCTATAAATTCACGAATGCCAAATGGCTTGGTCAGATAATCATCGGCACCGGACTCCAAACCGAGCACCAGGTCAATCTCTTCCGACTTAGCAGTGAGCATTAGTATTGGCGTATGATTCTCAAGCGCCCTTAACTTCTGGCACACGGTAACCCCATTCATACCCGGAAGCATCACATCCAGAACAATTAAATCATAGGCTTGCTCCATGGCTTTATTAAAACCCAATTGCCCATCGTTGGCAATCTCAGTTTGACATTCCAGATCGGTTAGGTGAATCGTTAGTAAATCCGTTATATTCGGATCATCTTCTATAAGCAATACTTTTGTCATAGCGGTCTTATAATATGAATCTTAAATGTAAAGTTAAATTTAAAGTATCACAAAGTTATCACGAAAGCATTGCTCTTTAAATTCCTGATTCATCAATAAAGCGCATTACTGATAACACAATTTGCATGCTCCACTCATTTTCAGTAAATTGACATGATACTTATCACGTATCAGACAAAAAGATCTTAAATATATTTGTTAATTCAATTGGGCGTGCTACATTTGCGCCGATTTAAACAATGGGGTGCCTTAATAAAACGGGCTGAGATCATACCCTTCGAACCTGGTCGGGTAATGCCGACAAGGAAAGATATTATCTCCTTTTTATCCTCATTGCGGTATATGTTTTAAACTTAAACTGCTTATTAATGAAGAATTATCTATTGCTATTACTGATTGGCTTAATTACAATTCAAGCCTCAGCTCAATCCAATTATGACGGAACTGTTATTGATGAAAACGGCGAACCAATGGTTGGTGTCAACATTGTTTTAAAAGACACATATCTGGGAACCATAAGTGATACGGATGGAGCATTCAAAATCAACACAAGAAACAGTAACAATACTAATTTGATCTTCACCTTTGTTGGATACGAAACTAAGGAAGTTGAAGCAGGCAACAACATGCAAGTTAGTCTAACACCATCAGCCATAATGGCGAGTGAAGTGGTTGTTTCTGCGGTTAGAGCCAACAAAGAAGCTCCTGTTGCTTATTCTGAAATGACTCAGGAAGAATTGGAAAAAATTAATTTTGGACAAGACTTACCTTTTCTATTGAACCAAATGCCAAGTGTGGTAACCAACTCGGATGCCGGTGCCGGAGTTGGTTATACCAACTTTCGTATTCGTGGTACGGATATGAGTCGAATTAATGTTACGGTTAATGGAATACCTTTAAATGATGGAGAATCGCAAGGTGTATTCTGGGTAAATATGCCTGACTTTGCAGCTTCCGTTGACAAACTTCAGGTGCAACGCGGTATTGGAACCTCAACCAATGGGGCTGCCTCTTTTGGTGCTTCTGTTAACTTAAGTACGCTCAACTCCGCTTCAAAGGCCAGTGCCTTTCTGGACAATAGCTATGGTTCATTCAACACCTGGAAAAACTCAGTTTCGGCTTCAACTGGATTATTAGCCAACAAATTGGCATTTGATGTTCGCTTGTCACGCATTAGCTCCGATGGATTTATCGACAGAGGATGGTCCGACCTTAAATCCTATTATTTTTCAGGAGGATATTATGGAGAAAAAACAACCGTTAAATTTATCAATTTCTCAGGACAAGAGCACACTTATCAGGCCTGGAATGGCGTTCCAAAAGTAAAATTGGAAAATGATATAGCGGGTATGGAGAAACTGATTGCACATGATGGTTGGACCGATGAAGAAGCGGCCAACCTTTATGCTTCAGATGCCAGAACTTTTAACCGTTACTTATATGAAAACCAAACGGACAATTACCAGCAGGATCATTACCAATTGCATTTTACACATGAAGTTAATGATCAATTTAACCTGACTGCGGCAGGGCATTACACGCGAGGTAAGGGGTATTACGAATCGTATAAATATGATCGCAAATTCGAAGATTACAATGTTGGATTTGACGAAGTTGTTGTGAACGGCGAAACAATGGACCGAACAGATCTTATTCAG
This sequence comes from uncultured Carboxylicivirga sp., assembly GCA_947503525.1. Lineage (GTDB taxonomy): Bacteria > Bacteroidota > Bacteroidia > Bacteroidales > Marinilabiliaceae > Carboxylicivirga. The sequence goes on from CANNEA010000009.1 coordinate 156,098, forward strand.
CGAAAATGGCTGGACAACCACTTTTATGGCATCACTTTTTCAGGCAACTATCAAACTGAACGTACTCACTTGATAGTAGGTGGAGCATATAATGAATACGATGGTGATCATTATGGGAATGTGATTTGGGCTGAAGTGAACAATGGTATCGACCATAACCACGAATGGTATCGAAATAACGGTTTGAAAAAGGACTTTAACATGTTTGCCAAGCTAAACTATAATATCACTGATGCGATTAGTTTATATGGAGATTTACAGTATCGAAATGTACGTTATAACATGAGTGGAATACATGATGACTTTGCCGATTTGACACAATCCTACAATTTCGATTTCTTTAATCCTAAGTTTGGCTTTAATTATAACATCAAGGATGGGCATCGTTTATTTGCATCTTTTGCAACAACTAAACGCGAACCAACCCGTAGCGATTTTCGCGATGCTCCTGCCGATCGCAAACCAAGGCCGGAGAGTTTGATTGATTATGAAGTGGGTTATGAATTAAGTAATAAAAGTTCATTTCTTAATCTGACCTTCTACTATATGGATTACAAAGATCAGTTAGTATTAACCGGTCAGATTAATGATGTAGGCGCACCTATTACTGTGAATGTTCCGGAGAGTTATAGAACAGGATTAGAAGTAAGTGGTGGTGTAGTTATCTTCAGCAATTTCAATTGGCTTGCCAATTTCACAGTATCAAGTAATAAGATTAAGAACTTTACTGAATACGTTGACAATTGGGATACCTGGGGGCAAGAATCGAAAGAACTTGGTGAAACCGACATTGCTTTTTCCCCTGAGCTAACTGTAGGCAGTCAGTTTAACTACATACCCGTTAATGGCTTGACTGTATCATTAATCAGTAAGTACGTGAGTGATCAGTTTATCGACAACACATCAAGTAATGAACGTAAATTAGATGCCTGGTTTGTAAATGACTTATTAATTAATTACGATTTCAATGTTGCTAAGGTAGGAGACTTTAATATCGGCATGAAAGTGAATAACCTCTTTAATGAAGAGTATGAATCAAATGCCTGGGTTTATCGTTATTACCTAAGTGATGAACACAATGTATTGGATGGATATTATCCTCAGGCCGGCACCAACTTTATGCTACGCCTTGGAATGAAATTTTAAATATTACCTATCCCGAATATGATGGCAGTCTTCACCACTGGGAGGCTGCTATTTTTATTGTAAACCATCGATGTAAGATGATGATCTGTGGAAACTGTCCTTTCAAATATATGATTACACCAATAACATTACTTTAAATAAGTATCCAGCATCAACAACAAATCTTCTTTTTTAATCGGTTTTGCCAGATAATCATCAAAGTTCTCATCATGAAATTCAGACCTTTCTTCAGGTCTGGCATATGCTGTTTGAGCAATTATTATCTGCGATGGCTTATGCGCTTTAATTTCTTGAGCAGCCTCATATCCATTTAATGCAGGCATTTTAATATCCATCAAAATCAGGTCAATATTTGAATTTAAAACCACCTGCTCAACAGCTTCTTTGCCATTCTTAGCCCAAAGGGTATTAATATTAGTTTTACGCAATGCTTTTTTCAGATAGAGGTAATTAGCTTCTACATCTTCAGCAATCAATATGGTTTTCCCTTCCCATGAGCGAAGTATAGGATGCTCAATTTCCTCCACCTCAACACCTTCATTTGTGAGTATCTTTTTTAAAGGTAAGGCAAAAGTGAAAGTTGAACCTTCACCCCAGTTTGTTTTAAGCTCAATTTTTCCACCAAGGGCATCGGCTATTTTCTGTGAAATGGCCAAACCTAAACCTAATCCATCTTTCCATTCAGAATTTTCATCTTCCAATTTAGTAAACTGCATAAATATTTTATCAACACTTTTTGATGGAATACCAATGCCAGTATCTTCAACATAGATATTTAGGTTGTCGTCGTCACAATTGACTCCCAATTCAATATGGCCTTCCATGGTAAACTTGCTTGCATTATCCATAAGATTGGTAATGACTTGCTTGATCCTTAATTCATCCGTATTAATGACTAAATGTCGATTGTGTAAAGTGTTGTTTTTACGGATAGAAACATTGGCTCTGGTGTTACTCAGGGAATAATAAGAGTAGAGATGATCTATTATGATATTTAAATTTAAGTTTTGCTTTTTTAATTTTAGTTGTTTCGATTCTATCAAACTAAGGTCAATAATCTCATCAATTAATCGCAAAAGAACTTTTGAATTCGACTGTATTACATTAACGTAACCAGCTCGCTCATCATTTGTAAGATCCTCATCAATTAATAAATCGGAGAAACCAATTACAGCATTCATCGGGGTTCGAATTTCATGCGACATATTGGCAATAAAGGCCGACTTTAACTCATCCGATTCTTTAGCTTTTTTAAGTGCTATCTCCAGTTTTGAGGTTCTGTCATTAACCAGTGATTCTAATTGATTCCTATGCGCTTCAAGTTCTTCATTTTGACTGATAATCTCTTCTTGCTTCTCTACGAGTTGGCAATTGGCCGACTCAAGCAAATTGGTGCGTGAGGCCACCATTTTTTCTAAGGCCCATTTCTGTCGATTAATGGTTTGCAGACGGAAATAATAAATGCTTATAATAACTAGCATCACGAGTACAATAACTAAAATTCTAAACCACCAGGTTTCCCACCATGGCGGATGTATCCGAATAATCAGCGTAACAACTTCATCACTCCAATGACCATCATTATTTGCAGCTTTTACTTTAAATATATAATCACCTGCATCGAGGTTGGTATAGAAAGCTTCATTCTTATTACCAATATAATTCCAGTCCTTGTCAAAGCCTTCCATCATGTAGGCAAATTGATTTTTTTCAGGGGAGGCGTAACTTAAAGCTGCAAAACTAATTGATATAACAGATTGCCTATGCGTTAAATTAATTTCTTCGGTTTGAGATATATTGGTCGTAAGTATTCTTGATTCATCATTAACATGAACTTGTTTGTTAAAGAGTTTTAATCCTGTTATGACCACTTTAGGAACGTTTGGATTATCCTTAATGTCGTTAGGATTAAAAATGTTAAACCCTTTGATCCCACCAAACATCAACTCTCCCTCCCTGGTTTTGTAGCAGGAGTGACGAATAAACTCATCGCTTTGTAAACCATCCGACTCCGTGTAATGTCGAACATGTAATAATTCTTCATTGTCCTTATTCTCAACTCGAATTTTCAAAAGGCCTTTATTTGTGGAAAGCCATAAATTTTTTGAATCATCCTGTAGTATGCCATTTACAACATTATCAGGCAGGCCATTATGCTCATTATACCGAATAAAAGATTGCGTCTCCGGATTAAACTTATTTAAACCGTTATATGTACCCACCCAAAGATTTCCTTCGTCATCATTATTTATTGAGATCACATAATCGTTACTGAGGGTCTTGGAATCGGTAGCTGAATTTTGGAATCTTATAAAATTATCTTTCTGTCTATTATAAAGATGCAGGCCACGTTTCGTACCAAACCATATATCATTATTTCTATCCTTGTAGAGCACATTGATGTTATTATCGGCCAAACTGATAGTGTCATCATCCTCCCTATGGTAGGTGTTATATATTTTATCTTTAGGATTATACTTTATCAATCCTGAAGATGTACCTATCCATAGTTCATTGGTCTCGCCTGGCTGAATGGAATTTACGGTATACTCATCAAAGAACGACTCAGTGCTTCCATCATCACAGTTATAACGCGTTAGGCCATCAAATAAACCTATCCACAAAATATTATTAGAATCTGAATACAACGCTCTTACCTCATTGCTTTTTATTATTCCCGGATTTTCATCAACTGTAATATGTCGTAAAAACTTATTGTTTTTTCGATCAAACAGGCTTAAGCCACCTCCTTCAGTTCCAACCCAAATACCATGGTCATTTTCAGTAAAGGTGTTCACATTGTCATGTCGCAAGCCATAGGATTGGTTTTTATTGAAATGGAAGCTATCAAATTTTTTACTCTGAATATTTAAATAATTGACTCCTTTACTCCATGTTCCAATCCAAAAGTTTCCCCATAAATCTTCATAGAAAGAAAAAAGAATATCATGACTGATACTTTTTTCTTTAAGTGGATCATTAATATGATGAATAAATCTGGGGTTTTCTTTAGCGGATTCAGCACTTGTAAGTTGATTCAGGCCCATTGATGTACATATCCATATCGTGCCCTTTTTGTCCTCAGAAATGGCTCTGATTATATTGTTGCTTATGCTGTGTTTATTTGAGTTATCGTTTACAATATGAGTAAACACTCCATCGGCTATACTTTCTAAACGATTTAAACCATTCTTTCTGGTTCCTACCCAAAGAATACCATTGCTATCATATAGCAAGGACATAATGGTATTACTACTAATGCTGCCTGTATCATTTTTATCGTGCTGAAAGCGCTTTATGATTTTACGATTGTTGGTATCAAATAAATAAAGACCTGATTTACCACCGAAACAAAGAAGACTATCTTGCACCAGACACATTGCCGCAATGCCATAGGTTTCTTGTTCTACACTATTGTAATTCCGAATAAACACATCACTTTCTTCGTCATACAAGCACAATCCTCCAAGGGTTGAAACCCATATTCGGCCTTTATAATCTTCTACAATATTGGTTATAGTGCGTAAATTGCGTTGCTTAGTGAGTATTTCCTTATTAAGATATCCGTAAAAACGTTCTGTGTTATAATCAAACCGATTAATCCCATCGTTGCGCGTACCCATCCACATGCGCCCTTTACTATCTTCAAAAACACATAAAATCTCGTTCCCACTTATACTATACGGGTTGTCTTGATTATTTTTATATACTTTAAAAGTGTTCCCATCAAACTTATTAACCCCTCCTGTGCGCGTACCAAACCACATAAAACCTCTGCTATCCTGAGTAATAGAAAAAACAGTACTTTGAGATAGTCCTTGCTTTACAGATATATGTTCAAAGCTCAACTGATTATCCTGTGCAAGAAGAAAAACGAACAGATTAAGCTGAGTAAATATTAAAAGCAATATTTTTTGAAGAAATCCTCTAAGCATTATGAATTAATTTATTGACAAAACGCAACATTAAACAACAAGGTTTCAGAATTGATTATCTTAAGGCAACTATTAGCCACAAAATAATTGTAACTGTTAGTTATAGATTATTGAGGTGGATGTGTCGACTTCAAGTAGCTGAAGTCCATTTAAGCAACTACATAAAGTCACTCATCACAAGACTTATAATAACCTACCTTCCAAGACCTACAGGCACAGGTAATAACTTATGCTTTCATCAAATTTTCTTAGGAGCAACCAAATTTATAATAATTTATCACAGTAAAAAATAATGAAACAACTACATATATCTTCTTAGTGCTCATGCTGTATTTGATACAAAGGAAAATACACAAAAGGATCACAAAAAGCAGCCTTTATAAGGCTGCTATTCTAGGTCATAGCCGAAACTATAAGTTTTTAAACTTAAATTTCTGACCTGCAACTGAAGCTTCATACATCAATCCGCCTTTGGCCATGGTGAAAATAGCCACACCTTCAACATATTTAGCATTAGCCGAAGCACCGGCTGCCGCTGCAACTGCAGAAACCTGAGCAGTAAATTCTATCTTGTTTTCCGTAAACCGATCAAATTCTTTCTTTGTCTCAAAAAAGATAACTTCACGAAAAGCCTGTCCGCCGGCCTGAAAACCAATACTCACTTGAGTCAGTTTAGCCATTCCTACCAAACTGCCTTGTCTGTATGCCGTTCCATTGCCAGCTGCACCTCCTACGCCTAAGCCACCTTTACCCACATTAGGAAACATCACATAACCATACGATCCATTAAAGAATTTGGACATTCCATCATCTTTCTTTAAAAAGGCAGCCTTAGCTTCTTTGCTGTCCTCAATAATTTCTTTCTGCTTTTCTTTGGATTGAGCAGATAAAGCAATGGAAAACATAAAAAAAAGACAAATACCTGTTAGTAATCTCATTTTGTAATCATTTTAAGTTAAACAATTATTGCAGGGTTTATGCAACTCATTCAAGTTAAGTCATTCTTATCAAGAATAAAAATTGAATTGTTCTTGCCTGGTATAAAGAGCTTTTAGAGCTATGATTTTTAAAAGCAAGCAACAAAAGCAATACTCAAAGCATACATTAACCTTAGTAAATTACTTACTTTAGTTAAATGTACTTGCACCTGACGTTCCCAGTCATGTACTTCTCTTCTCCAAATCAGTACTTGAGCTTCACTAGTAAGTACTTACTATATTTGAGCAACTATTTACCTAGCTTCAGCTTGTACTTGAGGCTCTCGAGCTTGTACTTAATGCTCCCGAGTACGTACTTAAGCTTCCCGACCATGCACTAGAGCTTCCCGAGTGGAATATTACACTAAACTTGTCATTTGTGGAAAACATAGCTCATTCCAAGCCAATAATGAATGATTATTAAATGCGATTTTAGTTCAAATAATTAAGTATTGTTAAATATTTTTTAAGCGAGCACTTGAAATAAAAGAAATATTGCTTTAATTTTAATAAGCAATCTAAAAGCAATGTTATTCAAGTTCAATAATCTCAGATAAAATCATTGTTAAACCAAACTCCTATGACCACTCCACCATCGCACTTAATATCATCGCCTTACAAATAAAACTATTGTAGCGATCAACAACTGACCTTTTTTTACCATCACTGGATCTCTGGCATCCCAGGATGCTAGCTTAATGAAAAAATACATCTGAAAAACAACTGTTTTTTTCATCCTGATTAAATTTTGCAACTATAAATTCAATTTATTATGAGAAACACATTTGAAAATGAAATGGAAAGAAGTCGTTTGTTATTATACGGTGTTGATGGAAGCACAAGTATTAAAGAAAACATCAAAGCTTTGTTTCCTGAAGAACTTCTGGCGAAAGCCATTGAAGTTTATCAATTGCTTAAAAAGGCGGCTGAACAGCAGTCAATCGAAGCCATTGAAAGTAAAAATGCTAGCAATGAATTTAATGCGATCAAAGAAGAGCTACATCAAACGTTGGTTAAAACACGGAAAGGCATCCGTTATTTCTATAAGAATGACTTAAAAACACAGGAAAGCCTCAATATGGATAAGAATATCCCTGATAATTATCCTGAGTGGAGAAGATTGCTAGAGGATACTTTTTCGGCCATACAACGCAATGAAGATGCTATATCTAAGCTAAGTTTAATAAACATTGATACGGAAAACGTTATACAAAAGCTAAGCAACTTAGATGAAATAAAAAGTAAAGCCGAAAAAGAAGATGGTGAAGCCCAACAGGCAACGGTACGAAAAACTGAATTGTTTACCGAATTAAGAAACTATTGTTCTCAGTTAAAACAATGCCTGAATCTAATATACGAAGGTAACGAGCGTCAAAAACTGGAAGAACTCGGCATCACTGTTAAATAATACAACAGCCTGGCATAGGAAGTACCTGCTACTTCCTATGTCTTTTCTGATTTCACCTAAATATCAATGCGAATGGCCAAAAACAAGAAACGCAAAAAGAAACCCTGCGTTAATGCTCGTTTGGATCGTAAGCAATACAATAATGAGCTTAAACGTAAGATAAAAGCCTTTGCTGAGGAGGCAAACATACTGGATGCTTATAACTTAATTCCACCCATTCAAATTGAAGTGTGTTTGGCAATGGGCATAAAACCAGTTAACCTTATAGATAAAAACGAAGAGCACATTCCTGTTGTGTTAATGAGGATGTTTAAACAAGTGGTTCATAAATGCCTGAAAAGAATACCTCTTGACTGTGGTACAGGTAAAAATACCATATCATTATATGATTTTTTTGCAGTGGGTGAGCCTTTAACATATTTGCTCCGGACTAAAGGAATATCATTTAAGAATAAGGAAAAAGCGGAACTGGCGGCTAAGCATTATATGGATGCCATTGAATCAGGAGGACAAGCTACTGACAAGGCAATTGACTTAGCTTATTATTTAACCCACAACTTCTTTTCTCCTACTTTTGGTTTCGTACTTTTTAAATTCGGTTTTGATCAATCACATACCAAGGCCATTGCACCAATTGCCACTTACTATATTACATTAATTGAAGCAGAACAAAAAAAAGTGAATATTAACGGTCACAGACGAACCGTCTACAGGCTTGGTTGTCCTTCAGATTGCGAAAAAGTGGAGTGGGCCTCCTGCGAGGCTAATCAAATAGCAGATCTTAGCTCTTTTACAGGTTTGAAAATTGATATTTATATCCAGAACCATGCTCTAAACCGCTTATACGAGCGCTTGGATTGCATCGACAAACCTTTAATTTATTCCATGTTAATGGGAAGCCTAATGAAGTTTAATACTACAACTAACAGAAAAGGCCAGCATTTGATAACTTTAAACATTGGTGATCATACAATTGGATATATGCCGTATCAATACATCGAAGGCATCGTGGTTATTACAACCTTCCTATTGAAAACCAGCAACAATACACCTGAAGGGGATAGATTACAGGATTTATTGGGTATCGATAAGTTGGATAAGCAATATCTTGGCATAGATAGACTCAGTACATTCGTCTACTCTGATTTAAAAGATAATGATTACACATTTAGTCTTTTTGCTCAAGTCAATTGCGACGATTTATTTAATTTACCAATACAAGGTGTTATAAAACATGAAAAAGAAGAAGGAATAAGTGATCAATTCTTTAAGTATTTGGAACTGGATGAGGCTTTCGTTAGTAGCCATTCCGCAGAGTCTACCATCACATAAGCCAGCAACTACTTTCCATTAGCAAACATTTACAGCAGAGACCTGTTTAATTAAATATCTAAACGCAAAGCTTTTAATCATGAAACCAAAACTAAGTATCTTAATACTATTAATTATTGCCTCCTGCACTAATTCTGAAGCTCAACGCCCCGAACAATATGATGCCCTAACATGGCGCTTTATTGGCCCAATAGTCGGCAATAGAGGATCTGTTGTAATTGGCCACCCAACAGAGCCTAATACCTTTTTCCATGGTGCCAGTAATGGTTTGTGGAAAACTGAAGATGCAGGCACTTATTGGGAACCGGTTGGCGACAAAGATTTCAATTATGGCAGTATCGGTGCCATGGAATTCTCAGAGTCAGATCCTAATATTGCCTACATAGGACTTGGAGAACCTCAAATGCGCAACAATGTAAGTTGGGGCGATGGTGTCTATAAATCAACTGATGGTGGCGATAACTACACCCATGTAGGTCTTAGTACGGTAAAGCATATATCACAGATACGTGTACACCCAAGCAACCCTGATATAGTTTATGTCGGTGCCTTTGGCGATGCTTTTGGACCCAATGATGATAGAGGTGTTTATCGCACCAAAGATGGGGGTAACACCTGGGAAAAAGTGCTATATAAAAGTGATAAAGCCGGTTGTATTGACCTTGTACTTAATCCTTCTAAGCCTGATGAACTATTTGCTGTTATCTGGGAATTCGAACGCAAAGCCTGGGGGCCAAAAACAGGTGGCCCGGAGTCCGGAATGTACAAATCAACAGACGGTGGCGATACATGGACAGAAATAACTTACGCCAATGGTTTGCCGAAAAGAGGCCGCGGAAGAACAGGTATTACAATGTCGGCAGCCGATGCCAAAAAAGTATATGCATTAATCGACTCTGAAACCAAACCGGGTTTATATGCTTCAAGCGATTTAGGTGAGAACTGGGAGTTTGTGTCCGACTATTTCCAGATTATTGGTCGTCCGTTTTACTACAGCCATATTATTGCCAGCCCTCATGATGCTAACGATTTATGGTCGCCAAACAATCGAAATTTTAATTCAAAAGATGGCGGTAAAACATGGGTACTTGACCCGGGTATTAAGGACGATTTCCATGATATGTGGGTTTGCCCCAAGGATCCCAATCGAATGATTGGCTCAAACGATGGGGGTTGTCAGGTAAGTATGACCGGAGGTAAGACATGGAGTAGCCAGCATACCCAACGTAACTCGCAATTCTATCGGGTAAATGTGGATAATGATTTTCCGTACAATGTATATGGTAGTGGTCAGGATATATTGGCTTATAAAGTTCCGAGTGCCTCACGTTGGGGTGGCATCTCAGGCTATGAAACTACCATTATTGGTAATGGAGAAACTAGTAGTGTTATACCTAAACCAGACGACCTTAACATCGTGTACAATATTTCTGGAGGTGCGCCTATGGGCAGTGGGGCTCCATTTACAGTAAACAATATTGCAACTGGACAAAATGAAGTACGTTCGGTTTGGCCTGTTCCCTTATTCGGTTTAAATGGCTACGATTTAAAATACCGGTTCAATTGGGATTTAGCCTACTTCCTATCTCCACACGATGGCAAAACCATTTATCTGGGGGGTAATGTTGTATTTAAATCAAGCGATGAAGGTTTAAACTGGGAAGTAATTAGTCCCGACCTCACCAACGATTTAAAAGAGCGCCAGAAAATTACCGGTACTCCATGGTTATCGGAATATTTTGGTCAGGAGATATATAGTACCATTAAGCGTTTAGACGAGTCGCCGGTACAACAAGGCCTTATCTGGACTGGCTCTGATGACGGTAAGATTTTCATTACCAGAGACGGTGGTGAAAACTGGACAGATATTTCAATTAAAGACAAAAACTTACCTGAATACTCTCAGGTATACGAAATTGAACCATCACCTCACGATGCAGCAACAGCCTATGTTGTATTCTCCAATTTCAATACCTATAACGACTATAAGCCATATATATTCAAAACAACCAATTATGGTAAGTCGTGGGAGAATTTATCAGATAAGTTTCCTCAAACAGAAATAACACGCACCATTCGCGAAGATAAAGTACGTAAGGGATTATTATTTGTTGGTACCGAAACGGGTGCTTACTATTCGGTAAACGATGGCCAAAGTTGGGATAAATTAAAAGCAAACCTTCCCGCAGTACCTGTGGTTGACATGAAAATTAAAGACAACGACCTGGTAATTGCTACCAATGGTCGTGGGTTCTGGATAATGGACGATATTACTCCACTCCGTGAAATAGGAACAGCGTCTGATGATAAACTTACGCATTTATATCCGATTCAAGATCATACGCGCTTTGGTTATAACTGGTGGTTAGATTATGTGCCAGGTGGCGATCCTGGTATGAAGAAGAATTACTTCATTCAAAACATGCGCCCTGGTTTAACTTATTATGAGGAAAGCTTTAAAAAAGTAAATGGAGAACGTAAACGTAAGTTTATCGATGCTGGCGACCCAAAACCTCTAGGTGCGGTATTCTATTTTAAACTAGAAAACGAACCAATAGAAATAGTTGTCGAGGTTTTAGACAAAGAGGGTAATTTGCTGCGTAATTACAGTAAAGAGCAAATGATGTTGAATGTTGGTAAGAACGGGAACTTTAATACTGGACTCAACAAGTTTGTTTGGGATATGCGTATTAATCCGGTTACCTCTGTGCCTAAAAGACCGGGTACTACAGTAATTCCAATTGTTCCTCCAGGAGAATACACAATCCAGCTAACTGTCGATGGTGTGGTTGAAACTCAAGATTTTGAAATATTCATGAGTCCAAAGGAGAACTACACGCAGGAACAGGCCGATGCAAAATTTGCTTTCTGGATGGAAATGTATAATGCAGCTGAAAGTTCAACACAAAATGTAATTGCAGCCTTAAAACTTAAAGAAGAAGTGAACTTAAAACTTGAAACTTATAAAAATAGTGGAGCAAGCGACGCTGATATTAATGAAGCTGAAGAACAAGCTGCTATAATAACTTCAACGGTTGATGCTTATGAAGGCACATATGTTTCAACAGGACGCACTTTAGCTGAGGTAGTTAATTTGCCTGCTACTTTGCTATTCAAACTGTCCTTTATGAGTGGAATTCTTGACCATTCCGAAGGTCCTGTAACACAAAGCATGAAAGTCGAATTTCAGGGCGTTGTTGAAGATGCTAAAAAAGCGGATGAAGCTTATAATTCAAAAATTAAAAAGGAGTTGGTCAAGTTTGATAAATTGATAAAATAATTAGGAAATATTATACTCCTTTTATTGCACTAGCTCAATTTAATGTAGATGAAAAAGAAGATATTAATAATGCTAATTGGTGGAGTAATTTTATGCTCCACCAATTTTCTATACGCTCAGCAGGAAGATACTAAAGGCGGTTTTGGAAGTCCCGATCAGGTAGAGCGTCAATTAGATGATGATAACCAGAAGAAACAACCCTTCTTCGAGCTGGGTTTTATGCAGCCTTATTTCGATTTTAAGGCTAATTTAAAGCAAAATAAAGGCTTTAGCTATGGATTGGATTATTCATCAGCCTATTTTAGTGCCAACCAAAGTTTAGGAGAAAAATCAGCCGGTGGCGGAATGGTTCGTTTCTACGGCTCGTGGGATCTTATTGGTAAAGGAGCAAAAAATACAGGTGCCTTTATTTTTAAAGTAGAACACCGCCATAAGTATGGTCCCATTTCCATTAAAAATCTTGGATTTGAAATGGGCTATGTAGGTTTAGAGTTGCCTCCCTTCAGCAATGATGAGTTTAGAATGACTAACTTCTATTGGCGACAACGTTTCGCTCAAGGACGAATATCGATGGCAGTTGGCTTATTAGATGCCACCGATTATTTAGATGTATATGGACTTGCCAGCCCCTGGATGCACTTTATGAATTTTCAATTTTCCACTGGAGCAGAAACGATGTTTCTTCCCAACGATGTGAACCTGGGAATAGCGATTGCCGGCTATATCACCAATAATGTATATGCCATTGCTGGTTTAAACGACACTAATTCCGACCCAACTAAACCTTTTAATAGTTTCGAGACCTTCTTTTCAAAAAATCAATATTTTAAAAGTATTGAGGTAGGTTGGGTGAAGTCGCGCGACCGGCATTTCTTCGATAACATTCACTTGCTATACTGGCATTCTGATGGCAGTGAGTTTCAAGCTTCTTCTTCTGGTTGGGGATTGAACTTTTCAGGCACCTGGTTTGTGCAGGATAAGTTCATGCCATTCTTACGAGGTGGATATGCCAAGGATGGTGGCTCACTACTTCAAAAGTCGCTGGTTGGTGGATTTGGCTGGTATCAGTCATCAAACAGCCATTTACTAGGTGGAGCCATTGGCTGGGGCGAAGTTAATGAATCAACCTGGGGACCTGACTTAAACGATCAAATAAGCATGGAAATATTCTACCGAATGCAGCTATCAAGTAAGTTCGCCATAACTCCCGATTTACAGTATCTCATAAACCCGGCATTGAATACGACTGTTAATTCCATTTTCCTGTGGGGAATTCGAGCAAGGTTGGTGCTATAGAAAAAATGAAAGTCCTATAAATGATCTAAGTATTTAATAAATAATAAAACAATTCGACATAATTTATCACTCAAACACTACCGGATTCGATTCCTGATTTGTGATACTTAAGGAACTTATAACATAAGTATGTTTGGAAGGATCTGTTTCTTTTGAAATATCCAGCAGAAGTTCTTTTTCGCCAGTGACAGCTATTATTTTTCGTACATCATTTAACTTTAAAGCTTTACCCTTTTTTAGTTTATAAATTACAAAAGCTTTGCTCGTTTCATCGGCTTCCCATTCCAGCTTAATCTGATCATTCAATAAGGAGAGACTTGTATTAACCGGCTTTTGAGCATCCAGCTGTGCAATTCGTTTGTTAGTTGGAGGCAAAGCCAAGTAGCGATACTGCTTTTTTTGTATTTGCTCTTTCAAACCAAGTGGATTCGTGCGCATAAACTTGGCACTAAAAAACATACTCCCCCCAACAGATTCCAGTTTCCGGTTAAGTTTTATTTGCTTCTCTATCTCCTTGGCACTTTGCCATTCCTTATAATTCGAATCGGCCTTAAGGCGATAAAAGGCATGGCCAATATACAACGGACAATCAAAGGCATTTGCATTCCACCATTGGGCAATGATCTTATAATCGGCTACTTCTTTTCCAATATGCCAGTAAATCTGTGGGCACACATAATCAACCCAGCCTTTTTCCTGCCACATCAGCACATCAGCATATAAATCGTCGTAATTGGTTTGTCCGGCTTTGGTGGCAGAGCCTCTTGGATCTTTACTGGCATTGCGCCAAACGCCGAAGGGAGATATGCCAAATTCAACATGTGGTGCTATGGACTTAATGGTGTCGTGCAATTGCTTGATGATTAAGTCCACATTATCCCTTCGCCAATCTTCTTTTTCCTTAGCCTGATATGAACGTGGATATAATTCGAATGCGTCTTGATCAGGAAATTCTTTGCCAGCAATTCGGTAAGGATAAAAGTAATCATCAAAATGAACAGCATCCACATCATAACGCCGAATAACATCGGCTACAATAGATGATACATGAGCCCGGGTTTCAGGCAGGCCAGGATTGAAATAAGCCGTCTTACCATATTTAACAAACCATTCAGGGTGGTTTTTGATAGGATGATCATCCGAAACCGAAGATCGGGCGGTATCAAAAACAGCACGATAAGGATTCATCCACACATGAATATCCAAACCTCTCTTTCGACATTCATCAATGGTGAATTGAAGCGGATCGTAAAAGGGATCAGGTGCTTTCCCTTGTTCCCCATTAAGCCATTGCGACCAGGGCTCCAATCGCGACCAATACATCGCATCTGTTGCCGGGCGAATTTGAAACACCACAGTATTCATGTGATAAGCTTTGGCAAGATCTAAAAGCTCAATCATTTCCTCCTGCTGCATATCCACAGCCAGGCCGGCGCGACTTGGCCAATCGATATTGGCCACTGAAGCAATCCATACGGCACGCATCTCACGTTTGGGGTATTTAGCTGCAAAGGCATTAATAAACATTAAAACAAGGGCCAGAGTAAGAAGGGTAGATTTGATATTCATTTTGTGTCTTATTTCTTTTTAATACCGAATGAGGGATTAATGTTTAAAAATCGAATAATTAGAAAACCTGGAAGTGTGCAAAGCATCACCCAAATAAAAAAGTTTTGATAGCCTACAATTTCTTGCAACCAACCGGAAAACATACCGGGAATCATCATACCCAAAGCCATAAATCCGGTACAAATGGCATAATGAGCCGTCTTACTTTTGCCTTCAGAAAAATAAATCAGGTAGAGCATAAATGCCGTGAATCCAAAACCATAGCCAAATTGTTCCACTGCTACACTTGCTGCCACCAGCCACATATTTTCGGGTGTAAAGTATGACAAATACACATAGGTAAGGTTAGGTAGGTTCATGGCTAATGCCATTGGCCAAATCCAATATTTTAATCCTCGTTTCGAAGCCAACCAACCTCCAATAATTCCTCCCAAAGTCAAAAACAAAATTCCAATTGTTCCATATATTAAGCCAACATCTCCAGCCGTTAAACCTAGGCCACCAGCCTGACGCGTATCCAGTAAAAACAATGAGGCTATTTTCACCAGCTGACTCTCACCCAATCGAAAAACTAAAATAAAGGTAATGGCAAGACCAATGTTTTTCTTTTGAAAGAAGGAAATAAAGGTACTTGCAAATTCTTTCAAGGCATTTCCATGTTCAACCAAAGCTTTATCAGCAAGCGGTTTGGGCAAATAAAAGCGATGATAAACAGTGAATACAATAAATAGAAAAGCTAAAACAATAAAGGTACTCATCCAGGCCAAAGGAATATTACCCGAGAGCCCCCTAAAAGAGGCACTAACCTCCTTATCGAGTTTATCATCAGCCTGCACCAAAACATATGCATTTCGATTCCAATTGTTAGAATTAAAAGCTAAACGTTGCCCCTCAATTAACTTTAAATCTTTGGCACCTTTCAATCTATCCAGATTCAAAATAATTTCTTCATCAGGCATTGCAGATAGATGAATACCCACAACCGCAATGTTACCAGCCATAGCACCATTATCTGACACATTCTCTTCCTGATTAAAATACTTTTTTAATTCCTCCTTTAAAGGCGATGAAATATTAAGCGACCACCATGACTGATCGTGCTTTTCATCTGACTCTTGACCAACAAAACCAAAGTTAATATTTGATTGACTAGCCCATGCTTTAACACCCTTGGCTTTATCGTTTTCAATACCATCAGTTCCAAGTACAAAATAATTGGATGACAAAATGAATTGTAATTCATCATTAGGTCTTTCCACCTCATCTCCTGCAGTCCAAACCCATTCACTGGCACCTTGCCGTGTTGACACATTAAATTGCACCGGTTCCAAGCCGGTTTTCATTTCAATAAAGCCAGCCAAAATAATAAGTAAACCCTGACCCGTAATCATGGCCAGACGGTAAAAAGTACTTCTGATTCCGATAAAATAGGCTTGTTCATGTTCGTCCAGTCCCAGCATATAAAACCCATCTGCAGCAATATCATGAGTAGCTGAGCTAAAGGCCAAAAGCCAAAAAAATAATAAAGTATATTGAAAGTAATTTGGAACAGGTATTGTAAGCGCTACTCCGCCTAAGCCAACACCGATGATCAATTGCATAACAATTATCCACCATCGTTTAGTCTTAAGTAAATCAACAAGAGGACTCCAGAAGGGTTTGATTACCCAGGGCAAATACAACCAACTTGTGTAAAGGGCAATATCAGAATTAGAGATCCCCAGCCTCTGATACATGATCACAGACAATGTCATCACAACCACATACGGGATTCCTTCGGCAAAATATAAACTTGGGACCCATGCCCAAGCTGATCTTGCGGTTTTGTTTAGTCCACTCATTTATCGTTTCCTTTTTTACTTCCTAATATCTTCCCTTCAAGCATTTTCCCTAATACCTTTTATTTAATCCGGCACCTCTAAAGTAGTGCTTTAGTATCTCATGATACTTATAGCCCTTAGCACCCATAACAGAAGCTCCTATCTGGCAAAGTCCAACGCCATGCCCCCAACCGGCACCTTTAAGTTCAAAGATGACACCATCACCATCTTCGTTTTTATTCACAACAAAAGCTGAACTATATAAATGAGATTCTGACAATACCTTTCGAATCTCAAGTTCCTTTCCTATTATCATTGTCTTGTTAGCACCAACTATCTTAAGCTTTATTAAACGTCCGGAATCTCCTCTTTCAAGCGGAATAAGATCACAGATCGATCCAAAATCAACACCTGTTTTTCGATTAATTAATTCACTTATTTCTTCCTGGGTATAAATAACTGTCCAACGGAAGAAATCATTGGTTTCCTGATCGTAATCGTTCAGCACCTGACTCAGAATAGTTTTATCAGATGTATTGCAAAATACATCAGGCTCTCCCAGAATCCATGCTGAGGCCTTAAGTTCAGTTCTTAAATCCGTTTTGGCATCGTTTATATCTGAATCTTCAAAACTCTGCAGGTATGGATGATTGATAGGTTCCCAAACATTTTCAAATACCTCAACCTTTCCTCCGCAGCACTTTGAAAAACGCGCATCACAAATTTGACCTTCAAACTCCAGCACTTCACCCCAGGTAGACTTAACCGCTTCCTCAACAAATTTTGTAGTTGAGCGGGTAATGCCCTGATAGCGTTGACAATGGTCATCAGCACACACATCAAAATAAGTATGATCTTCGCGGTCGTACCATTTGATCAATTCGATATCCGTTTGAAAAGTTGATTGGTATTTCTTGCCCTCGAGTTGGAGGCCTTCGTTTTTATAGATCTGTGCTAACAACCACGAGCGGGAAATAACAGCATGTGCTTTCAGTAATTCCAAGGATGAAGTTGCACTCATTTCGGATGATATAACACTCATCAAATAATATTCAAGCGGCAATACATTTATGGCCCTAAGCTTTCCATTTTCAATGATCAACTTTAGTGATCCTTTGAATGCCTGGTCTTCATCACGTTGCCAATGAAACCCTATTCCAATGGTTACCGCATGAAGGATAAATTGCTCTTCATTTTCATTGAGTGGTGAAATCAGAATTTCATTCTCAAATGATAAATTTTCTTTGCCATTAGAAAGACAAATTACATTCTTATCCCAGCTAGCCTTCCATGATCCAGAGATATTTATCTCATGTATGCGGTATTTTCCCTTTAAGGTGAACTCAATGCTGTTCTTAACTTGTATACCAACTGATATTTCGGGAATCTTATCCTTTTTCATTTTTGATGTATTAAGGCATTAACCACTTCATCAACATCTTTTTCCGACAAACACACTTGCCTGAGAATGGATTCAATATCCGAGGCATTTAATTGGTTGAAATCCTTTTCCCTAGGAGTAATAAAAACACCTCCGAGATCAACTGATGCCGGACTTAGTAAAATCTGCTTTTCCCCTTCTTCAAAATAACAGGATGGACGGTGAAGAATACGAGGAAAGACATGTAATAGCCACTCATTATTTTCGTAATAGCACAACATATTCAGCATAGGCTCCACCTCGCCATCTTGTCTTTCAGCCAATAGAGCATATAGCTTTTTGAAAGAAGAAATTAATTCAGACCTGGATTTACTTTGTAAGGATACTATTCCACGATGATATTTTTTCCAGGTGTATATTTTTAATCTTTCTTCAGATTTCAACTCAGTATAATTCCCAAATTTGAAATCTTCTTCTATTGGTAAAAATCCTTTATTACCCGCTTGAAAATGAAAATGATCTGGTGCAGATGCACCGCATTTAGGCCCATTATAGAACAGAGTAAAATCCGACAATTCCTTTGCTAAATCTAACAAGATGGAAAAATGAGGCAGAATAAGTTGATCCTGATGACTTTCTATCGGTATTGTTAAGTGTTGTTTAAAGATTGGAAAAGGATTAATCAATAGACTATAGTCACCATAAGTGATAGCTTTTTGCTCCTGAGGTCGGTTAGCTTCACATAAAAAACAAGCCCGGGCTTCAATGGATTTGACATCTACCTTAGCTGCAGATGATCGGATTCGTTCAGGGTTAAATTGCACAAGTACTTCACTTCCTTCAGGCAATAATACCTTTCGTGACTTAACACTTTCCAAGCCACGATAATTACTTTTAGCTAAAGGCCAATTTTTAAGTTGCTCCTGGATAAGACGCTCAACTGTAGTATTTAAATTATCCATTGGACAGACTGGTTTTATTCAATTGCTGTCGTGCTTTAAGTTCAATGGTTCTGATTTTATCCTTATAGCGATTATGTGCATTCATCTTCTGCACATCTAATGATGCATCCGAATTATCTTCCCACCGCCTGCATAAATATAAAGGATCGTATATACGCCCTATTTGATAATGTCGACTTATATTTAATCCTAAGGCATAATCCTCGCCATAACTTGTATTCGGCACCTTTACATCTCGAAGCACAGGCGTGTAAAAAGCTCTGGGCGCACCCAAACCATTAATGCGTAAGGCATTGTTTCTTCCATTATCCGGCGTCCACTCTTTATGATCAATCAAGCCGGGAGGTATTTCTTCCAAATTAAAATTTACCATTTGATAACTGCCCACTACCATGGCGCAATTTTGCTCATAAAAGGCCTTCACAATTTGCTCAATCACATTTTCATCGATATATAAATCGTCACTATCCAATTGAATGGCAAACTTACCGCAATACTCACTAGCTAAACCATGATTCCAACAACCTCCAATTCCCAGATCGCTTCGTTCGGGTTTGAGATGCACCAACTGTTTATTAACGGCAAAAGATTGAATAATATCTGAAGTTTTATCTGTTGAATGATTATCTATGATAATCAAATTGAAATCGAAACTTGTTTTTTGTTTGAGAACTGACTCTATGGCATCTGCTATTGTCTTTTCGCGATTACGTACCGGGATTATAACCGAGGCTTCAACCGGGTATTGATCTGTATTAAACTCAATACTCTTAAAAGTAGGTTTAAGATAGCCACCAATCTCCTTCAGATGCGATGTGCACACCAACTCCATTTCTATTTGACGATCCCGATTACGAGGATCAACATAATCAAATAGTTTCTCACCCGATAGGCGTGTATCCAATTCAATCTCGGTATATAATGGTTCGGGTAAATGAAAGAGCTCCTTCTTTTGTGACACCTTTAGTCTTAGCTCATACAATGCTGCATGCATATAATTCTCTGCCATCTCTGCAATGGCGGAAGTCAAAGTATCTGATTGAAAAAACAATATTGAGCCAAAATTAAAATCATCTCTCAGGCTACCTGCCTGATAGTCGATTAAAGGTAATAAAGACAACAGTCCTTCTTTCTCTTCATAATAGTCGGAATAAACCATTCCGGCATCAGTATCCTCACAAGCTTTCTGCAAACGTTGAATGGCATATTGTCCTAATTTCAAAGCCATAGTTTTGGAATACACCAAAGTATACGGCGAAGAAATGTGATTTGCAATTGATTTCCATGTGGAAGTAGCATAAAAACCTTCATTCGATTTTAAATATTCTATTCCATCTATGGCTTTTTCATTGTTGCCAACAACAAGTATCTTCTGTACATCTTCAAAAGCCTGCAATGAATTAATGGTTGAACTTAATTGTTCTTTATCTGTATCAGGTAATATAACGGTGACTTTATTATTCATTTCCATCCTTTCTTTCCTCCGTGAACGCTTTCAATATTTCTTTCATGAATCTATTTCTCTGATCCCTATCAATTATCGTTTCAAACGGAAATCCCATTATTAATATTTTACTTTCCATATTGTATACTATTGCACTCGCATTATTTTCTGAATATCGATACGCCGTAATGGCTTTACCACTTGGTTCAATTGCATCTGGTGCTTCTACTTTATATATACTTGGATGATAAGCCGTATTAAATTCAAGTTCTGTTTGAAAAAAGGCTTTCCCTTCATCAGTTGAATTGACTCCTCCCGTTTTAGTGGCATAGTTTGTTCTCCACTTAAACCCTAACTCTTGTTCCGCAAATTCAATCGCTATTGTATCATTCAGGTCTAGCATATCACTAGCCACGTATGCTCCACTTAATAAGATAGGTATTTGATTTGATTTAAGGTCTTGCAATTTCGTAATAAAGGAAGTTGTGAATATTCTATAGTCTTTTCCTTGATGATTAGGTATGTTCGCTTTTTCTTCACCTAAAATTACATCAATCGCCGCATAAGCTTCAAGCGATGTCTCCGCATTAATAAAAACCTCATCGCTCATTGAAATAAAAGAGTAGCCCGCATTTATAATAGCTTCTCCATGAATATAAGGATTATCAAAACTATTTCCGGGCGCCATATTACCTTCTTCATTACCGTAACTAGCTCCCCATCCCGGGCTATCATCATCCAGCCATGGTGATTGCCGATTATAATCGTATTGCCTTCCAACGTAACTGTAATCAAAACGATCCGCAACTCCCTCATCCTTCCACCATGCAATTCCGGCAAAATTATTCTCGTCAATAAATGCCGGTGCTGAAACACGATCAAAGGCATTTACTACCAGTACCATTTCTTTTGACTGCCCTGTCCCATGTGAAAGAATCTCAGAAGGCATACTTTCGCCCCCTTCATTAATGGCTGTTACTTTATAACTATGTATTTCTCCTTCTGCTGGAGCCTTA
Source organism: uncultured Carboxylicivirga sp. (assembly GCA_947503525.1). Taxonomy (GTDB): domain Bacteria; phylum Bacteroidota; class Bacteroidia; order Bacteroidales; family Marinilabiliaceae; genus Carboxylicivirga. The sequence continues at coordinate 177,664 of CANNEA010000009.1, forward strand.
ACTTCCAAACTATTTGATTCAATTACGGTCCCATTATCAAAACCCGAGTTCCCCACTCTTTTATACACTTTGTATTTTGTTGGAACAGCTGTTTCTTCAAGTGGATCTGCCACAGCCTGCCAACTCAACTCAAATTGTTCTCCTTTGGGCTGAATAGCCAAATGATCAACAGGGAGTGGCTGAACTATATATTCTCTTCTTTCCTGATAAGCTAAATATTTTAAGATGGCCTTATAAATACTTCTACTCACATTAAAGCGAAAATTCGGATCCAAAGCCAATTGCATATCTGCCAGATTCTGATGAGACAACAACTCCAATAGCATTGTTGGTACATTTGGTCGCCAAGCCTCGGAATATTGTTTGTCCCACATGGCTCGTCTGGTCCATTTTACATCATATAGTTTGCTGACATCATCGACCAATTGACTTTGAATAATATCAGTCAAATCGCGGCTGGACAGTTTGGATCGACCGTTCGGAAAAACACCTTCATCTCGAAGCGAACTATAAATTCCTAATGTCCCTATAACTGAATCATTAATGGTCGTGCCGGCATCAGTATGAAAAGCAAATGCTAAATCTATAGGAATATTTAAACCAACATTTTTATTTGCTTGCGGTCCATAAGGAGATCCAATCAAGTAATTAACCCATTCACCCCTTGACATATAGTCATCCTTGTAATCTTTCTGCTCATCATTAAGACTAAAGACCAAGCTATCAGGAATACCGGCGTATTGCATATAATAACGTGCTGCCTCCATGTAACGTGGCTTTCCGGACAATTTCCATATCGATTCTGAAGTGTTTCTTCGGGCAACATTTCCCATACCTCCGCCAAAACGAACAGCATCCAACGAAATAGTACCCTGCCCACTTACTTCAACCGATCCAATTGAATCATCTTTACCTTGCTTAAAATGAAAACGTCCCAAATAAACCCAGATTCCTCCACCTCTGCTTTGATCAACAAGATATGTGCTTGCTCCTCCGGAATGATTTACATTATATTTTACTTTGGTACTGCTTTCTGCGCTGTGATAATAACTCACATAAACAGCATATTCACCATCTTCGGGAATATCGGGTACATAGGAAGCTATTTTATCTAAATTGTCAGAATTAACCCTTAATGAGGATCCTAATTCAAAGGGATTATCTCCGGGAAACAGTGTATCCTTTATGGCAAATCCTTTCTCCTTTATCACCTCAACTTTTTCATTAAGTATGAATTCGGATAAAGAACTCATTCTATCATTATCAACAACTACTTCGTTAATCTGAAAATCGCGTTCACGGGGCATCATCACATAAGCCCCTGCATTCTCCAACATTGGAGTTAAATAAGGAATTACAAAAGACATGGGCAGAATATCTTCAACGGTCGAAAACAATCGTGCTCGCTGCCATTCCCAACGATCCAATGTATTCTCGTAATAATAACCATGACTGTGCCACAAAGCTATATGTTTATGACTTAAGCCGCTATTATATTCCTTTTGATGGATATTTTGTACAAATGCAGACGATGAATTGGTTTCAGAAATGAATCGTTCATTATCAATGGCCAGGTTTTCTCTAAACGCATTCGGAACTAGTTCTGTGAACAGATAGCCTCCGGTATAAATGGACAATTGATAGGATTTATACTTTCTTTTTAATGCCTTATAAATCGATTGATTCAACTCTTCAACCTCTCTCTCTCGTACCGGCATGTACGATAATTCATTGGAGCAAAAGATTTCCAATTGATTTGTTTCTTCCAGCACGTTAACTGAATCTACAGATATAGCTCCAAGATGCTGCCATTCCTCAAAAAAGACACCAACATTGTTTAAACGTTTTAGTGCTTTTTGTGAATGTTTCTCCGAACGTTTATCTTGTGCATGTATTGTTACCAACAAGCTTAATAAGAAAATCGGAATTATCGCTATTCGATGAGTGTTTTGTGATTTCATAGAACCATTAATAATTCAAAAATAACATTTTATGCAATTAATTGCCGACAGTGGATCAACGAAAACAGAATGGGTAATAATTAATGGCTCTTCAAAACAATCCATTATTACTAGCGGAATTAATCCGTTTTATGAAAATTCGAATGAAATACTGGATAAACTAACATTAGAATGGTCCATCGAAAGGATTATCCCTAAGGAAATTAATTTTTATGGAGCAGGCTGTGCCAATGCTGAAAAGAATAACATTGTTGCACTTGCTTTGGAGAAGTTTTTTAATACGAAAAACATCCAAATAAATAGTGATTTATTGGGAGCTGCTCGATCTTTATGCCAGGATAAAGAAGGAATAACCTGCATACTTGGTACCGGATCAAATTCTTGTTATTACGATGGGCATTCCATTGTCCATAATGTTTCGCCCTTGGGTTTTATAATTGGAGACGAAGGAAGTGGAGCGGTGATGGGAAAATTGCTAATTGCTGATATTCTGAAAAAACAATTACCACCTTCCATTATTGAGCTCTTTTTCGAAGAACATGAAATGAATGCTCCTGAAATAGTAGATCGTATTTACAAAAAGCCATTTCCTAACAGATATCTGGCCCAATTTACGAAATTTATTAAGTCACATATTGATATCCCAGAGTTAGAAAACATTGTCCTTCATTCGTTTAATGACTTTGTTCAACGAAACCTAAGGCAATATGATAGAATAACGAAACTGCCAATTCATTTTACGGGTAGCATCGCCTATCATTTTAAAGATCAATTAAAAACAATTCTTAAGCAACATGGTCTTCAGCCAGGAACAATTAATCCAAAGCCGATGGAAGGATTAGAGTTATACCACACCAAGTAGTATTCCGATGAAAAAAGAAACAAGGATTACTGAAGCATCATCTGAATTTGATAATTTAGACCAGTTGCCACTCAATGAATTATTGGAGCACATCAATAACGAAGATGCCAAAGTTCATCTTGCAGTGCATTCGGCAATTCCACAAATTGAAAAACTTATTGTGGAAGTACTTTATAGAATGAAAAATGGTGGGCGATTATTTTACATTGGAGCAGGAACAAGTGGAAGACTTGGTGTATTGGATGCTTCAGAATTACCTCCAACCTTTGGTGTAAACTCAGACATGGTTATTGGCTTAATAGCAGGTGGTGACATTGCATTGCGATCTGCAGTTGAAAATGCTGAAGATGACCCAAATAAAGCCTGGGAAGAGCTATTGGTCTATAACATTACTAATAATGACTCGCTTATTGGGATAGCCGCTTCCGGAACCACACCTTATGTGATTGGGGGTATTGAGCATGCGCGCAAAAATGGTGTTTTGACAGGATGTATTACCTGTAATCAAAATAGTCCTATTGCTCAAGCGGCTGAATTTCCAATTGAAGCCACTGTTGGTCCTGAAATAATTACCGGCAGTACACGTATGAAATCCGGCACAGCTCAAAAGATGATTCTGAATATGATCACCACTAGCCTGATGGTTAAATTAGGAAGGATTGAAGGCAATAAAATGGTGAATATGCAGCTTACTAACCAAAAGCTTATTGATAGAGGAACACAAATGATTTGCGATGAATTAAAGATCGATTCTGAATCTGCCCGAAACCTGTTACTTAAATATGTATCGGTTAAAAAGACAATTGATGCATACAAAAAAAGGGATAGCTAAGCCATCCCTTCCAATATATTTCATCATCTAGTTATTCTTGTTCAGCTAAGAAACGCTCAGCGTCGATTGCAGCCATACATCCCGAACCAGCAGCAGTTACCGCCTGACGATATTGATCATCCTGAACATCTCCACAAGCAAATACGCCTGGCACATTTGTCTTAGAAGTTCCTGGTACAGTTTGAATATATCCAACCTCATCTGTATCAATATAATCCTTAAATATATCTGAATTCGGTTTGTGACCAATGCCCAAGAAAAATCCGTCTATAGCAATTTTCACTTCCTCCTCTTCAGGTGTACCCATATTCTTAACTAAGGTAGCGCCTTCAACTACACCATCGCCGAATAAACCTTTGGTTTGATGTTTCCAAAGAATTTCAATATTCTCCTGCTTCATCGCTCTATCCTGCATTACTTTGGAAGCACGGAAAACATCACGACGAACAATTAAATATACTTTCTTACATAAGCCTGCTAAATACAAGGCTTCTTCAAGTGCAGTATCACCTCCACCAACTACGGCAACATCTTTGCCTCTGTAGAAGAATCCATCACATGTTGCACAAGCTGATACACCTGAACCAGCATATTTGGTTTCATCAGGTATACCCAAATATTTAGCTGTAGCACCGGTAGCAATTATCAATGCCTCCGCTTCTATAACCTTATTATCGTCAATTGTTACTTTATATGGTCGCTGAGATAAATCAGCGGCAGTAGCCATACCAAAACGAATATCAGTACCAAAACGCGCTGCCTGCTTCTTGATATCTTCCATCATTTCCGGACCTGTTACACCGGATGGGTATCCAGGGTAGTTTTCAACCTCAGTGGTGGTTGTTAATTGACCACCTGGTTGCAATCCTTCATACATTACCGGACTAAGATTTGCACGTGCTGCATAAATAGCAGCAGTATATCCTGCAGGTCCTGAACCGACTATCAGCACCTTTACTTTTTCTACTTCACCCATATCTTTATTTTGATTATCTGGAGCATTAAGATCCTCCATTTGTCCAAACAGAGCCATAATATCTATATATTAATATTTATAAATAAGTTTCAAAACTACTAATTTTCACAGCATACATCAAAATTTATACCGTATATGAAAATATGATTTTCTTCAAGAATTCCCTGACATAAAATCCGCCTATCTGACAAATTAACATTAAAATTGATACAGAGCTATTTATGTAACACAATTGAATCTGAATCAAACGACATACCTGAAACCAAACCTAGTCCTCCCGACACATTATTATGGATACGGACCGGATCGAATATTGGCAATCCCTCATAGAAACCATCGTAACCAGCTGATATTATTTTTGTTCTAAAATAAGAATAATAATCTTCGGTGTGATGATACAGATACAAGGATATTTTTATTTTGTTTTCGTAATAATCAAAATATAAATAATCGGCAGGGATATTAGCGGTAATGGTATATGAATATCCATTTATTAACTGATCGGAGAACAAGCCTTGAAAATCGAGTCCTTGTAGTAAGCTACCTCCCTGATCTTTTTGAAGAAATACAGGATCCTCTTTTTTATATTCGATTACTTCTCTCGTATAATAAGGATCTCCGGCAAGTTGCCCCCAACCTTCCCTTACCAGAAAGAGTTGATAATAATTAGCTTCATCCGCCGGATCAGAAAATGTAATTCTGGCTTTAAGATACTGTTCTTTTACACCATCCGAAATATTCGCAAAAATACTGGATGTATCCGTATTGGTAATTGGAATAATATTCGGCAAGAAAGTCTCAACTTTGACAGTATCTCCATCACGCTCAAAAGCCTCAATAGAAATAGTGTCTCCGGCTCGGAAAACAAATTCTTTCCAATTACTCCATATGGTATCCGAAGGAAAAATGTATGTACCCTGATTTAAACCATTAATCGACAACCTAAACCTTCCATTTTCAATTTGTTTGTAGTTAGGTACCGACAAAATACTTTGGCTCTTACTGAAATGGATATTAAGTGCACTATCCGGATACATAAAAGAATACAATACCAGTCGGTCAGGCTGTGTATTTAATTCAATCTCGATATCCTTTTCACAAGACGTAATAAGGATGACAAGCATCGAAATGAATAATATATACTTTAGCAGACTCATATTCTATTTTATATTAAAACCTAATTGTAAAACGCGCATAAGGTATAGGAAAAGGAAACAAACTAAATTGCTTAAGCGAGCGTTGAACTTCACCTGTTTCTGTCTCCGTATCCGAAAAGTAGAGAAAGAATGGATTTTGCCTACCATATGTATTCATAACTCCAAAACTCCACATTCTACTCCCATAATTGGTTTCTTTCTTAAAGTTAACACCTACATCCAAACGATGAAAATTAGGCATTCTATACCCATTTCTTTCGCTTATAAATTGATTATAATTCGAATTAAATGGTTTCTCAGCAGTTGGTAAATCGGGTGCGTAATACTTTGTTTCGGGTAAAGTAATAGGATTTCCAGTTCCAAAGGTCCATGTTCCGCTTAAATCAACCCTATTGCTAATTTTGTATAGCGCATAAATAGATAAATCATGCGTTCGATCAAAATCAGCAGGAAATTCATTTCCATTGTTCAACTCATCGAATTGATTTACAGACTTGGAATAAGTATAGCCCATCCACCCTGAAAGATCACCAGTTTTTTTATGAAGCAAAATTTCAATCCCTTGCGAAACACCGTTACCACTGGTTAGTTTATCTTCCCAATTGGATGAGAAATCAAAATATCCGGCAGATTCTTTATACGACAATATATCTTTAAAGATTTTATAATATCCCTCTAAGGATAAACTAAAACCATTGGCAAATTCGTATTCAATTCCTAAAGCTGCCTGTTGCGCTCTCATGGGTTTAATAGCATCAGATACGGGTAGCCATAGATCTGTTGGCATAGCCACTGAAGCTGTGCGAAGCAAATGCATATATTGTGTCATGTGACTATAGGCGGCCTTGAAGGATAAATTATCATCAACTAAAAACCTGGCAGATAATCGAGGCTCCGCTGACCAATAATGCTTACTTTCGGTTTGAAACAAAGAAAAATGCCCTCCAATATTCACTTTAATCTTATCAGATAAATTAAAGTCATCTTCAAGATACATTCGTAATTCTGGTCTATATAATTTATTACCTCCAAACGTTGTATCGATTGGCTCTCCACTAGATATTTCCTGAAACAAGACATCAATTCCAGGATAAAAAGAATGAGCTGTTAAGTTAGCTCCGAATCGCAAATAGTGATTAGGTGAGGGTAAATAATCAAAATCAATTTTAGCGCTATAATCTCTAATACCACTGTAATAATTCTGATTTCCAACACTCCACGCACCATCTGTTTGATAATTTAGTTTCTGCTGAATAAAAAAACGGTAGTCACTATAACTAAGTGTTAGATTGGAAAACATTTTATTTCCAAAAATATGATTCCAACGAGATGAAAAAACATAGTTTTTCCAACCCACTTCACTTTCATCAAAGGTTTTAAAACTCTGTGCTTGAGTTCCTACATCAGCTTGCCCTATTTCCACAACCTGCTCATTATACTGCAGTCCATATTGATCTTTACCCGCATAAGCACTAAAAAATAGTCGATCATTGTCAGACAGTCGAAAATTAAATTTTGAATTAAAATCATAAAAGTAGAATCGGCTTTTATCAACTTCATCAAACTGCAACAAGCTTGTGAATAAATCTAAGTACGTTCTACGAAATGACATTGAGAAAGAAGATTTATCCTTGCTAATCGGTCCTTCAAAGGCTATTCGGCTGGATAGAATTCCAATACTGGCCACTCCTTTGTGTTTCTCCCTATTGCCGTCGTACATACGAATATCTACAACCGATGATAAGCGCCCCCCATAACGGGCGGGAAAACCACCTTTTACTACACTTACATGATTTACTGCATCGGCATTAAAAATGGAAAAAAAACCAAGAAGATGACCAACATTATATACCGGCACATCATCCATTAGAACTAAATTCTGATCAGGTCCACCTCCTCTAACATACAATTCACTTAGGCCTTCACCCCCACTCTGAATACCCGGTAATAATTGAATACTCTTAACAATATCCACTTCACCTAAAAAAACAGGCACATTTTTAATTTGCTCAATAGGCACATCAATTGTCCCGGTACGTGTGCTTTTAACCTTATTCGGCACTTTAGAACGAACAACAGCCACTTCAGCAAGATCGGCAGATGATTTGAGATTAAAATGTATAACGGTATCTGATTGCAAGTTTATGATGATATCCTGCGATTCATAACCCACATAAGAACAACTCAATTGTAAAAATCCAGATGGTAAGGAAATACTGTAAAATCCAAAGTTGTTACTTACAGTTCCTAATAATTGTTCGGGATCATAAACATTAGCTTGAATTAATGATTCTTTTGATTTCGAATCACGAATAAATCCTCGGACCACATACTTACCTGGAATACCAGTATATGGTTCAATTATAATTTTGTTCCCTCTTACCAGAAAATTTGATGGGCAGTTAATAAATAGTTCGTTTAAAATTTCGCGGACAGATGCAGACTGTTTGCTTAATGTAACTTCATCCTCAAAACATAATTTATTACTAAAACTAAAAATAATCCCTTTTTGATCTTCTATTTCTTTAAGAAAGGCCTCAGTGGAAGATGTTTTAGATTCAAGTTCAACGAAATCATATAACACATTTTGCCCTTTCGTATGATTAGCCATCATAAGAAAGAGCAAAACAATTAAATTTCTAAATATTTTATTGAGTCGAGGCATTTTAATTAATCAACTCCGAATTTAATCAGAGATGACCAATTTGTTACCATCAAGAGTGAAGTTTTTATCAAAATGAATTCGAAGTTCTACCAAAACCTCTTCCAGACTAGGAGAATTAAATTTAGTGGTGATCACGCGATCAACAACCTGCGTCTTATTATCTATCGATTCTATTTCCGTAAAATGATCAAGTAATGTTTCCATTACTTCAGTCAAATTCGCCTTATCAAATTCAATTAAACCTGTGCGCCACGACATATTATTGCTTGGAAGTTTTTCCGACTTAACAATTACACCATTTCTATAAACAGCACTCTCATTTTTAATCAATTCAAGTTGTTGATTATCGGTTGAAAACAGAACTTTTCCTTCGGTAACAATCAATGTGACTTCACCGTTACTTTTATCTTCTTCCAAATAAAATGCAGTTCCCAAAACTCTAACCTTAGTTTCGCCTACATTAACAACAAAAGGTTTATTAGGATTTTTGGTCACCTTAAAATAGCCTTCCCCTTCAAGTGAAAGTGAGCGTTCCGCACCTTTAAAGTTTCGTTTATAAACCAATTCACTATTTGCATTCAGATCTACAATTGAATGATCTGGCAAAGTAATTTTTTCAATAGTATTAGATGACTCATAAGCCACCCATTTACCAAAACCAGGTGTTGTTTGGTATAAAGTAAAAACAAGACTTATTGCCAAAAAAGGCAATAGAATTGCTGCAATATTTTTTAGACTGATGAAGCTCTTAGCTGATAATTGTCTTTCATTGATAAAACCTACTTTTTTTGCGAAAAGTTCGTAGTCCTCATCAACATTAACAGCATCAAATGCCATGAAATTTTCTGAGTTACCCCATATTTCACGTACTTGATTATAGTAAGTTTTATTGTCCTCCGAATCTTCAATCCACGCTTCTAACGTTTGCAAGTCAGATGCATTTAAAGATTCAGTAAGTTGCCTTACTATTAGTTCATCAATATTTTCTGAATTCTTATTCATATATGCTTAATGAAATTCCATCATGCCAAATAAATTTGGCGCTTCTTCTTCTGTTTTCTTAGTTTGCACAGCAACTTCTTGCTTTTCTTCAACTTTCTTTATTTCATCAACCTGTGCTTTTGCCTGATCTTCATCAACAGGTGAAAATAATTCCGCTAAGATTTGAAAAATAAATTCCATACTAGTTAGGTTTAATGTTCTACAATATGCCCAATGCACTTATTAGACAAACTAAAATAGGAACACACGTATTCCATTATTAAAAAAGTTAGTTTAGCCACAATAAGTACATAAACCACATGATAGCATTATAATAACTTGCTAATTGTTTTCTTAAAACTTTTAGCGCTTTACTTATTTGTGTCTCTACAGTTCGTTTCGACAAATTTAATTCATCAGCTATTTGCTGGTTTGGTGTTCCATCAAATCGACTCATCTCAAAAATCTTTCGACATTGGTCGGGCAAAGACTTAACCACGTCGTATATTTTATGCTCTAACTCTGTCTCCTGAAGTTTATCTTCAACATAACTTTCTTCATTCTTTTTATCAACAAAAATATTTGCATGATGATCACGTCTAATCTGACTATGTTTTAATTGATTAAGACACCTGTTTCTTACCGACTGGTACATATGTGCCTTTAGCGATGTGTGAATATTAAGGGTCTTTCTTTTTTCGTAAAACCCAACAATTACATCTTGAACAAGGTCGCGGGCAAGATCATCATCAACAACAACTTTACGGGCAAATACAACTAATTGGGCGTAATAAACCTGAAAAAGAGCTTTAAAAGCGGATTCCTCTCCTTTTTTAATCCCTTCAATAATCCATTTATCGTCCAATTCTTTCGTCATGAATCTGTTTTATACCAATTGGAAGTAAAAATAAAAATTAATTAAACAATAACGAATAAATCAATAAGCTTCCTAAATACTTACAAATCCATTTCTAAGATAAAATCCAATTGCCACAAATCTCAATTTGATTATCTTTGTTCTACTGTAATAACAAAATATTTTCGGGATGTGGCGCAGCTCGGTTAGCGCACTGGTCTGGGGGACCAGGGGTCGCAGGTTCAAATCCTGTCATCCCGACAACTTAAAATTAAGACTTTAAACCAATTCGTACTACACTTTTTTAGAAGGCACCTTTGTTTTCCACCAGGACGCTAGAGTTGAACCAGTAATATTCATTAATGGACCAAAAACTGCCGGAGCTAATCCAACTGTAGCTACTTTACCCATTTGAAGAGCCAGCCCTGATGCAAGACCTCCGTTTTGCATACCTACTTCAAGAGCAATGGTTCTGCAATCTTGTTCTTTAAGCCCAAAGAATTTACTTACGGAATAGCCTAAGCCATAACCCAATGAGTTATGGAGAAAACAGGCCAAAATCAGTAATAATCCCACTTCTAATAAACTATCTCTACCCGCAGCAGTTATTACAACGATAATCACCGCTATTCCAAACATGGAGATAAATGAAAGAATCTTATTTAACGCTTCTCTACCTTCTTTCATGAAGTATTTAAAAGCTATAGCTAGAATAATAGGCAAAGAAATAAAAATCAAACTATCAAAAAGCACGCCTCTGGAAAACCCATTAGACGCCTCAATATCAATACTTACCGAATTAAGCACATTCTTAATAAGAATAATTCCAAGATAAGCCAGCAATTGTAAAAGCTTGTTTTTGACAGTTTTATTATCAAATGCGAAGAGATTAAAAATCAAACCGGCACAAATTGGAAGAATGACCATATTGAAAATCCCCGTCATCATATCCAGAAAATTGATTGTCACCATTTCCGAAGCAAATATCTTCATCATCAAAGGTGTCATTAATGGTGATAATAATGTTGCGAAGGCAGTTAATGTAACCGACAAGGCCAAATTAGCTTTGGCTATGAACGACATAACATTGGAGGCCATTCCACTAGGTGATGATCCTACAAGTATTATTCCTGCAGCAATTTCGGGAGGAAATTTAAAGACGTAGGCAATAGAAAATCCAATGATTGGCATTATTGTAAACTGGCAAATAACACCAATTAAAACACCTTTTGGCATTTTAATTACTCCGGCAAAATCATTTAAACTCATTTGCGAACCCATACCGAACATTATGAGCTGTAAAAGAGGAACTATTAACAATTCAGTTTTGAATTCACCAATAGAGAGAAAATATTCAGGATAAGAAAGCGATGCAACAACAGCCCCTAGTATCCAAAGGGAGAATGAGAAACCACCCCAAAATTTCATTTTATTGGTAGATATGGCCAAACCAATTATACCGGCAATTAGGAAGACCGGTGCCATGCTCAAACTCTCAGTTATAAAAAGGACAAGCGAAAAAAGAATTAAAACGCTTGCCACAATAATAAAATATCTTCTCATCAGATTACTATAAAAATTTCAACATCCATTATAGCATCTAAAATACAATTATTTTTAACTTCTTCTTACAGAATCGAAGGCTTGCTTTTCAAATTTCATACTACCATCTTTACCTTTATAGATATTTATCCAAGCTTGCCAATTGTCGTTATCTGTTTCTGGATAATCCAAACGATAATGACTACATCTGCTTTCGGTACGCATCAATGAGGCTTTCAGCTTCATCTCGGCACTCACAATCATATTCGCCGTTTCATGCGCCAGGCGAAGTTCATGTAAATCAGATGCTCTAAGCAAGGGCATATGATGATCGCGCAATTCTTCAATATAGGCTAAAGCAGCTTGCATTAAATTGGCCTTTTTGATGTATAGAACAAAATTGGGTATCATAATACCCTGTAGAGTTTGAGTCACCCAGGCCGGGCTATAACCTGCATCACGACTTAGAGGCGCAAATATTTTATCCTTTAGTTCCTTCTTTTTATCAACGGATAACTCGAGTTGTTTAACACCACTGGCATAAGTGGCAGCCGCTTCTCCTGCAACACCACCTTGAACCGCTGAACCAGCCAATGATGAGCCTATTTGGGTATAGATAGCTCCGGCCATATACGAGCCTAAGGCATCGCCTGCAGCGTACAGTCCGGGTATATTCGACTCACATCTATCATTTATTGGTACCAAACCCTCTGATTTATGAATAGCCATACCTGCTGATGATCCTCCAACCGGGGTTCCGCCCATACCCGGAGGAGCACCTTTCCCTTTTGGAGGACGTTTTCCTCCCGGGCGCTTTTCACTCTCCATCCCAGAACCTTGTAAAACCGGTCGTTTTGGCCCACCTTCAAGGGTAACATTATTCATCTCACCCGGATGACCCATCTTTATTGGATTACCTTGTTGGTATGCCATGTAGTTCATATCTACACCCAAATCGTGACGTATACTTACCGAAGTAGTATTGGGCTTTTGCTCAAACATATCACCCCAACCATCATAACAGGCTGCGGGGTTAATTGACCTACCCGGATGTCCATCATTCCATTCTTTACCAGTAACTTTAGCTCCAATATCATAAGCCATTATGGTTCCATCGTGCGTTAGATCATTGATAGGAAAGCCATTTGGCTTAAACCCTCCTGCTCCAGTGCACAGAATCACACTTTTTGCATTAAAAAAATAAATTTTCTTTGCATCAATACTAAATCCGGCTGCACCAGCTATCTTACCATTTTCTTTTATTAAATGGGTAATGGTTACTCTCTCCACTACCGGTATATTTCGGTCTTTAATGGGCCTATTAAAAGATTTATTGTAGAGGGGTGAATCAAAAAATCCCCATTCACGCAATTCACCTACCCGAGCTTTAGAATGCTCGGCCATTTGTCGTGTATAAATTGGATTGTTAGTCCCTAAAGCAGACTCACTTACTTGCTTTACAAATTCATCTAGCGTGACATTTGATTTTTGAGCACCAAATTCAAATATACCTTTTGCAAAAGGCGTTTGACCGGATGATCCTAAACGACCTTTAGAGACCATTATTGTTTTGGCTCCCGCATCATGGGCTTTAACTGCTGCAAATAAACCAGCCATACCACTTCCTATCACCAAAACATCACAATTTAGTTCTTTACTATCTAATTGATCAGAATTGGTATCGGAATCATTACTACCCCAGCCACTGTAAAGTCCCATTGAGGCCAATGCTGCAAACCCTGCCGTTGCACCTGCTGTCGCAATAAATTCGCGTCGTGAAATATTTTTAGCCATTTTTATTAAGCTTTTATTGAAGTCTTGAAAAAGTAGAGTTTTAAGAGCAGTGCTACTGCCAAGATACTGAGCACACTAATTAACCATAACATTGGAATATTAATATGCCTTCCCAACTCTATTACATGAAAAGCTGCACCTGTAATAAATGTAATGGATAGAATTCCATGCAACATCCTCCACACCTTATAACGAATGCCCAATTTATCGCGAAATATAGAAGTTAAGGCAATCAACAACATAAGCATCCAGGTAATGATTCCAAGAATTACTCCTTGAGTAGATGTTGTAATTAATTCAATAAAGGCATCCTGCGGTAATATACCAGCCTCAAAAAAACGTGGTGCAATTATTAAGAATGGATGTAACAAAAGTATACCAGCAACAATATACCCGAGTACTTTATGCCACTTTATAACAGTAGCCATGCGATGCTCCTTAAGTTTATCTTTAGCAGCCCTTGACATAAAAAACTGTAGCATAGTGACAAAAAAAGCTCCAAGTGTTAATATGGAAATAGTTTCTTTCAAAATGCTACGCCTTGGAAAATCACTCAAAACATAAATCAAGATTGGAAGCGCAAAAAACAGAAGTATAGCTGCCCATTTATTGTAATTTTTTATACTATTTTTCATTTGCTTATCCCCACGATACGATTACTGGAATTGTCTTTTCCGGTGTTATGGTTATGGCATCTGTAGGACAATACATCCTACATAAATGACAAATCTGACAATCCTCAGGATATTTAATTTCGGCTTTACCATCCTTGTTTAATCGAATAACATCGGTTGGGCACGTGCTCACACAAGTGCCGCAACCAATACAGCCGCTAATATTGTTTATTGGCATATTCCTGAATTTTTATTAGCGCCTTTTTCGGTTATTTTGTTGCTCCTTTAAATAGGCTTCATACCTGGTAATCTGATCCTTTGTCATTTCAGCTTTTACTTCTTTCTCCATCTCTGACTTTAAAGCTTCCATTTCTGATCGATCAGGACGATTTGACCCTGACACCTTTTTCTCAACAGCCTCAAAGTGCTCATTGTATATTTCAAGAACCTTTTCTTCTTGTTCTTCTGACAATTCTACTTTCTCGCCAATTTCAGCTACCATTTTTTTAATCTGCTTTGAACTTGGCAGTGATGGTGGTCCCTGTTGTCCTCCTCTTTGCCCACCACCTGGAGGTTGAGCGAAACTTAAACCACATATTAACATAAACGAAACGACAAGTATTGATTTCAAATTTTTCATAATCTCATATTTTAATTATTTATTATCAGCGAAGATAAACGGACCTATAAATGATGAGAAAAGAAATCTACAGGCTATCGGTTTTTATCTACCAACCAGCCAATTGACTATTCTAGTAAATTCAAAACCTATTCAGGAAATACCATTTTTACCATTTGGTACTAAATAGAAAAGGCCGCCAATTAAATTGGCGACCTTTTCTCCTTATTTCAAACTATATAAAAAAGCCTAATTCACTTTAACCGTCAATGGTTCTTTGATTGTGATTGCGAAGTAATCCAGATACTTTTCCCAAGACTTATTATTATTAAACTGCTCACTGCCACTCCAATAAAACCCTGAATAAAAGACGACCTTACCATCTTTCACTTTAAGGTTCATTAGGGCATGACTCTCATCTTTTACATCTGATTTAATCTCTGACACACTCATGTAATAATCAGGATGCGCCACTATAGCAGTACTTAACTCTTCATCTACATGAGGAGTATGATAATTGATCCACCCTCCTTTTTCATTTGAATTAATAGTTCCTTCAAGGTCATGTAAAGTTAGTCCTGTTGTCAAAACATCTGTTCCTTCAACGTAAATTTCATACTTGGTAAAGTTATTACCTAGATCAATCGAAATGACTTTACGCTCTTTAACAAGCTGTTCACCCACTGGGTATCTCTCGTAATCCAATTCAAAAGAAGTATGTACAGGGCCATTCTCAAGCACTTTATGATCTACATAATTTTTAGATGTATAAAATTGACCATCCTTCAATACCCCAGTACCACCACAACCTCTGCTTGGCCCAACATGATAATTGTCCAAACCTTCACCATGATCGATATGATAATACCCAGGATCCGAATCATTTTCTTTATACCACTTATTAATAATAGAATAGTCCACTTTTTTAAGCCAGCAATCTATCCCGCTGGACAAAGTGCCTCCCGGCATATTTTCTTCAATCAGACGTTGAGCTTCAGGACCATAAGTACGAAAGGCTACTTTATCATTTTCCCAGGTAAAATCATCTGTACGTTCAGGTACAAACCGTGCAAAAGTTTTCACTTCTGAAGAAGTTAAAGCAGAAGCTTCTTCCCTAATAATAAACTGCTTATTCTGCTTCTTACCTAAACTAACCTGAAAAGCTATTGCATCAGCTATGCCATCATTATTTCGATCGATTACCTGAGCTCGCACTTCTTCCATAGTTGCTTTATCAACCAAGATCAATTGTTTGGATGACAAGTTCAGATCGTCCAATTCAGCAATTACCACTTCATTTTGCCTTTCAATATCTGACGGATTCGCAATGGTAATGCTCAGCTCATGCTTTTCGCAGCTCATTAGTCCTATTGAAACAGTCAAAACAAGCAAGTGAATTAAATTTCTCATAACATTAAGTTTTGTAGAATTACCTTAATTCATCAGGTTGAACATGATCCATATCTGTATAATCAAGGTTTTCGCCACCCATACCCCAGATAAATGAATAATTACTTGTACCAACTCCCGAATGTATTCCCCATTCCGGAGAAAAAACAGCTTGTTCATTATGCATAAACAAATGACGTGTTTCTTGGGGTTCACCCATTAAGTGACAAATTGACTGCCCTTTTGGTACTTCAAAATAGAAATAGGCTTCCATACGTCTGTCGTGAGTATGACTCGGCATAGTATTCCAAACCGACCCCTTATGTAATTCTGTTAATCCCATAACCAATTGACAAGATTCAACAATGCCAGGCACAATTAACTGATAAATGGTGCGCTCGTTACAAGTATCCTGCGAACCAAGATTTAAGATATTAGCCTTCTCCTTGTTCACCATTACAGTTGGGTATTCCTTATGTGCAGGAGTTGAACTTAGGTAGAACTTAGCAGGTGCATTTTTGTCCTTCGACTTAAAAACTATCGATTTGCTTCCACGTCCTACGTAAACGGCTTCCTTTGCTGTCAACGGATAATCAGTTCCATCAACCGTCACAATTCCATCACCACCAATATTTACCACTCCCAACTCACGTCGTTCACAAAAGTATTCCGATTTGATGGCATCAATGGTTTCCATTACTAATTCCTGATCAACAGGAAAAGCTCCACCCAGAATATAGCGCTCATATTGCGAATAGCTTAAATTGATTTCATCTTTTACAAAGATAGTTTCTACCAAAAATTCTTCGCGCAAACGAGTTGTATCATATTTCTTTACATCTTCAGGATGAGCTGCTCTTCTTCTGTCGTAATTAACTGTTGTCATAGCCTTATTATTTTAGTTATATATTTTTCTTTAAATCTTATCTTGTTGATTCACGACAGATGAGCTTAACCGGTAAAACTTCAGTATAGTCCAAACTGTCATCTTTAATTTTATTGAGCATTGCATAAGCCGCTTTACGTCCCATCTCCTCACCATATTGCTCCACACTACTCAATGAAGGAGACATTAATTCAGCAAATGGCTCATTGGCAAAACCAAGCACCTTAACCTCATCAGGTATTGAAACATTTATCTGCTTAAGGGCTTCCATTACGCCTAAAGCTGCATAATCACCAGCACATATTACGGCATCGAATTGCTGATGCTTCCATAGCTTAGTGATTACGTCTCGTCCCTCTTCGCGTGTTGGAATAATTTCTACAACTTCAATGTTCTTTTCTGGAATACCTGCGTCTTTTAATGCATCGGTAAAGCCACGTTTACGTTCCTTGTAAACGTTATTTGTATCCTTACCCGCTAAATGCAGAAAGCGCTTACAACCCTTATCCAATAAATACTGAGTAGCTTGCCTTGTCCCATCGTAATTGGCATTTACAAGTTTGGGACCTGTTATAGATTCGCACACTCTGTCAAACTGAACCAATGGTATTTGTTCGTTAAGCTCTTTAAGGTGATCGTAATTTTCCGTTTCTAATGACAATGAAATGATTATGCCGCCTACTCTACTTTGACGTAATGTATTAATTGCATTCGTTTCTTTTTCCAGAAGTTCTGAAGATTGAAGTATACTAAGGTTATATCCTGCCTTGTTTAATACTTCCTCCACACCACAAATAACATTACTAAAATAATGGCGGTTAATTCGAGGAACTACCATACCAATGCTATCATTAACACCTTTGCGCAGTGCTGCAGCCAATTGATTGGGTTGGTAGCCCATCGTGTCAGCTGTATTTTTCACAAGCTCCCTTGTCTTTTCACTAATGCGTTTATTACCAGCCAGGGCACGTGATACCGTTGACGGTGTAATGTTTAATTTCTTCGCTATATCTACAATGGTAACTTTCAAAATACAAACGTTTGTACAAAAATACAAACGTTTGCATTAATAGCAAGATTAAATAGAATCTTTTATTTAAAGATTAGATAATAATAAAATATGAGCATGAATTTAAATCACTACGCCTTCCGCATTAACGCGCTGATAAATTGGGGTATTAATAAATTGCTTGTGCCAGTCCTCTTTGGAGTACACATATAGAGATATGGACTGACCGGATTTTAATTCCACCTGATACTTTGCATTTAAGTATTGTTGTTCTAATCCAAAATCAACTTTATTAGGGGATAAAACATATACGATTATTTCCTCATTTGCCTCCTTACCTTGCGGAAACAAAAGAACAACTTCGGCATAATGATCAAGAGACTGAATGTGCTCTTTTACCAAGTCTGAAATATCTCCAAGCTTATTATTCATGCCGCAAAAATAGAAACTAAATTGGATATACAACATGGTTCTTTGACCATTGAATCTAATTTGATTCTATATGCTTCAAAAGGGATGTTCACACAGCTACTTACAGGATTCTTAAAAATAAATAAATTATTTAATGCTACTAATCAACAAGCTTAGTGCGAAAAGATACTGACATTTCACATATCTCCTCCAATAAATTATTTGTATATTTATAGCATGTTTATAAAGACCTATAAAAAGCTTTTCGAATGTTTAATCGTATACCTGCGGTGCTTTTATAAAGTACACAAGAAGGATTAATACGGCTATTCTTAACTGGTAAAAGTAAAGTCCTTCTGACTATTAGATCCCTAATATTTACGATTATCAGATAAACATGAATACAACTCAGACATCCCCTGAAAGATCGCCTTACAGCGAAGGCAATTATTATTCAGAAGCTCAAAAAGGAATGAATGAACGTATCAAGCGCTTACGCGAACTAAGCGTTAATACCGAACCTTCTCTTTCAATTGAACGTGCTTTAATTGAAACTGAATTTTACAAAAACAATTACGGAAAATATTCCATCCCTGTTTTGCGCGCATTAAACTACCTTGAGATTTGCAAACAGAAAACCATTTACATTGGCGATGATGAATTGATTGTAGCTGAACGTGGACCAAAGCCCAAAGCCGTTCCAACATTCCCTGAATTAACCTGCCATAGTGTTGACGATTTGAATGTACTTAATACACGCGAATTACAGCGCTACACCATTAGTCAGGATGACATTGACACATATGCCAAAGAGGTGATCCCTTATTGGGAAGGACGAACGCAACGAGAACGTATTTTCAATCATGTTCCTAAAGAATGGAAGGTAGCCTATGAGGCCGGTCTGTTTACTGAATTTATGGAGCAGCGTGCACCAGGGCATACGACATTGGATGGTAAGATCTATAGACTTGGTTTAAATGATTTCAAAAAACAGATCCAAAGTGAGATTGAAAAACTCGATTTCCTGAATGATTCCGAGGCTACTGATCGTTTAGAGCAATTAAAAGCCATGGATATTTCATGCGATGCTACAATTATTTTTGCTCAACGTCATTCAGATATGGCTGAAAAAATGGCCGAAACAGAAGCTGATGCAAAACGGAAAGCCGAGCTTATGAAAATAGCTGAGGTATGCAATTGGGTTCCGGCCAATGCTCCTCGTACTTTTTGGGAAGCCATTCAAATGTATTGGTTTATTCATTTGGGTACAGTAACTGAACTTAATGGCTGGGATGCAATGAATCCGGGACATTTCGATCAACACCTTGCCCCCTTCTTCGAAAAAGAAAACAAGGAGCAATCATTAAGCAGAGACGAAGCCAAGGAGCTTTTATCCTGTTTTTGGATAAAAGTGAATAATCATCCTGCCCCGCCCAAAGTTGGCATTACTGCGCGTGAGAGTGGAACATACAACGATTTTACAAACATAAATATTGGCGGATTAAAAGCTGATGGTTCGGATGGAGTTAGTGAAGTATCTTACATTATGCTTGAGATAATTGAAGAACTCCATATTCTTCAGCCGGGCAGTTCCATTCATATCAGTGCTAAAACACCCGATCGTTTTCTAAAAGAAGGCTGTAAGGTTATTCGTCAAGGCCATGGCTATCCATCTATTTTTAATCCTGATATTTATATACAAGAACTGCTGCGACAAGGTAAAACCTTAAAAGATGCTCGTGAAGGAGGATGCAGCGGCTGTATTGAAGTTGGTGCTTTTGGTAAGGAAGCCTATTTATTAACAGGCTATCTGAATGTGCCAAAAATACTGGAAGTTACCTTAAATAATGGTATTGACCCGGTTACCGGAAAGCAAGTAAGCATTGAAACCGGCGATGCTAAGAGCTTTAAGAGTTATGAGGAATTATATTCAGCATTTATCCAACAACTTAACTACATTGTGGATCAAAAGGTTAGGGTAAGTAATTACATTGACCAGATGTTTGCTAAATATGCTCCGGCACCTTTTCTTTCAGTTGTTACCGATGATTGTATAAGCAAAGGAAAAGATTACTATAATGGTGGGCCTCGTTATAATACCAATTACATTCAATGTACCGGACTGGCAACCGTTACTGATAGCCTATCCACCATAAAGCATCATGTATTTGAAAAGAATACAATCAATATGGTTAGTCTATTAAATGCCGTCTCTAATAATTTTGCAGGGGAAGAAATCCTTAGACAAACCATAGTTAATAACACTCCTTTCTTTGGAAATGACAATGCCTATGCTGATGAGATTGCTGTTGGTGTTTACAACGATTTACTTGCGGCCATTGATGGCAAACCTAACACCAAAGGCGAGCAGTTTTATTTAAACATGCTATCCACCACATGCCATGTGTATTTTGGAAAAGTAATGGGAGCTACTCCTAATGGACGTCTGGCTGGTAAATCCATCTCTGATGGAACATCTCCTTCTCATGGTTCAGATTCAAATGGACCTCCTGCAGTAATTAAATCCTTAACAAAATTAGATCAGACCTTATCCGGTGGCACCTTACTAAACCTACGCTTTTTGCCAAGTTTATTAAAACGCAATCAGGATATTACAAAGTTGAGCCAACTGGTCAGAAGCTATTTTGCTTTGGGTGGACATCATGTTCAGTTCAATATTGTTGATTCAGCAACTCTATATGCCGCTCAAAAACATCCTGAAGAATATAAAGATCTATTGGTTAGAATGGCAGGTTATAGCGATTATTTTAATGATATGAACGAAGATCTTCAGCAGGAAGTTATTGACCGAACTGAGAATGAATCGTTTTAAAGAAATGGATGCAATCTTTATATAAGTTTTTATATTATGATCACATCCTTTTAACACCCCTTCAATGAATCTGCACAAAAGCATCATCTTCGACATAAAACGCTATGCCATTAATGATGGCCCTGGCATTCGCTTAACTGTATTTTTTAAAGGCTGTTATTTGAATTGCCAGTGGTGCCATAATCCAGAAAGCATATCTCCCCAGATGGAGAAGATGTACACTAAACAAAAATGCATTGGGGCCAAAGCTTGTATTGAAGCATGCCCGAATGACGCATTAATGCTAACACCTGACGGGATAAAAACCAATAAGGAACTTTGCAAGCTTTGTGGCTTATGCGCACCTGCATGTCCAACTAAAGCCATTGAGATTAGTGGTGAAAGTATGGACTATGAATCAATTCTTAAAATCATCGAAAGCGAAGCTGTGTTTTTTGATCAATCAGGAGGAGGAGTTACTTTTTCAGGAGGCGAGCCATTAATGCATTCCAACATTCTGTTGACCTTGCTTAAAGAATGTGGTCAAAAGTATATTCATCGTGTCGTTGACACTTGCCTTTTTGCATCCAAAGAAGTTGTAGAGTCAGTCGCCAAGGAAACGGATTTATTCCTTGTTGACCTAAAACATATGAATGATGAGAAACACAAACAATATACAGGTGTTTCTAATGTAAAGATCCTGGAGAATATTCGATTACTTGCTCAATTGAATGCGGATTTTATCATTCGCATCCCTTTAATTGAAGGGGTTAATACAGATACCGACAACCTGCAAAAAAGCGCTCTCTTCTTATCTCAATTAAATTGGGAAAGAAAAGAAGTGAACCTACTACCTTATCACGATACAGGAAAAAACAAACACATAAAACTTGGCTCTACATACAACTATGATGGAATGAATGAACCTTCTGCTCAATGCATTGAAAATGCCATTAACATTTTTGAATCTTATAAGCTTAATGTTTCAGTGGGGGGATAGGATTAATCCACATCCTTAACACAACGAAAACCAACTGCAAAATCACACCAATTCCCTGGCAAACTTTTACGATGATACACGCGTTTGCACATAGCTCCTGATAACCAACTACCTCCTCTAATAACTTTCCCAACACCTTTATCAGGACCCTTTGGGTTTTCATCCTCAGAATTGCCGTAATAAGTAAGGGAATATGTATCTGATACCCATTCCCAAACATTGCCACCCATATCATATAAACCATAGGCATTAGGAACTCTTCCTCCTACTTTACTAGTCAAATTATTCCATTCAGACTCCATTTGCTTTGCCTTAGGATACTTCCACTTATCACCATTGGAATAAGATTTCTGCACTAAACCACCACGTGCAGCATATTCCCATTCCGCTTCAGTTGGCAAGCGTTTACCAGCCCATTCGGCGTAATCTTTGGCATCTGCCCAACTCACTCCAACAACAGGATAATCAGGAAAATCTTCGCCACACTTAAAAACCGAACTATTCCAAAACTGAGGCAAACGATGATCCGTGGCAATACAGAACTGATAATATTGCTGATTAGTCACCTCAGTGGTATCCATATAAAATGCATTCAGTTGAACTTTATGGGCCGGACTATAATTACTTCTTGTTTTGCTATCCTTTCCCATTAAAAAGCTTCCTTCCGGAATCAGCACCATGCCCCCGGGAGCATTATCATTTTGTGCACTAAGTGCATTTGCCAACAAAGTGGTCAGTATTAATGCTACAAAGTTTCTAAACATCATTCTATTTTTTTCGGGCTATTAGTATAAACGAATCATCGTCTTCGAATTCTTTATAAAGTTTTAAATTAAGGATTTCAAAGCCAAAGTCTATCAAATCTGCCATTTGATCAGGTTCATGGTAATTGACATACATGCCATTAAATTCTTCCGAGCCTTGTCCTTTCCATAAGGAGTGAGCAATTATTCCTTTGGGATTCAACAGTTCATATTGGCGTTGAATGGATTGTTTAAACTCCTGATCGCTGAGGTGGTGAAGCACCTTATTGGAATAGATCGCATCGAAATTCTGTTCAGTTGCAATGCTTACGGCATCCAACTCCAAAAATTGACCTTTAGAGTATTTATTATTCAGGTGTTGCAAAAAGGCCTGTGAATTATCCGAACCTGTAGTTTCATAGTACTTGCTTAATTCGAGCCAATCGGTGCCAGGTCCCGATCCTAACTCCAAGATATGATGATCAGGCCTTAAATAGCCTTTTACTAAATTGATCATTTCTCTTCCATCATGACATTCAGCCATTTTGATGTATTCTTCTACGTTTTCTTTCGACTGATAGTAACTCATACTATTAAACAGATAATTTACATTGCTTCAATGCAAGCTATAAAACTTTTTTATCTTTTAGGAGCAGAAAATAATCAAATAGTAAAGCAAGAGTAAATCCAACAGTATAGCAGATTAAATCACTTACAATAAAATCATATCCAATTACCAAGGCCACTAATTTATATTCACGCAGATGCTCTATCCAATCCCCTTTATAAAGCTGAGAAAATTCAATGCTAAAACAAAAGAACAAGCTTATCAACCATTTCTTAAAATAAGATATCGGACTTACTAATACACTCATCAACCAATACACCATAAACCCCCAAATGGCATCTCCCAGATATAAAGCCAAGAAATCGGAAAGTTTCTCATTATACACTCGAGATAATAGGCCTAAGGCAATGCTTAATACAAACAACAATAAATAAACAATTCTATTTCGTTTCATTCCAATTTGACTTTATCGAAAACAAAATAATCATTCCAAACGATAACATCTTCAATAAATAAACTAATTGTATGTAAGCGTATTTCTATAACACTTATTCACATTTACTATGCTTGTGGTATGCACTAAGTTTAGTAACTTGCGCCCTGTTTGATAACAGAGATATTTATAAGGGTGTGGGTAGTTTCCTTACATCTCTTTTTCACTACGAATTAAGATATGCAATTATTGATTAAGACTTTCCATGGACTGGAAGGTGTGTTGGCCGAAGAGCTAAAAGGGATTGGCGCAACTGATATAAAAGAGCTTAAAAGAGCTGTATCATGTGCCGGAGATAAAGAATTCATCTACAAGGCCAACCTGCATTTACGCACAGCCTTGCGCATTTTAGTTCCAATCGCCACGTTTAAGGCCAAAGACGAAGAAGCACTTTACAAACAAGTTCAGGGGATAGATTGGTCGAAATACATGAGCAATAAGAGAACTTTTGCGATTGATGCGGTGGCCTTTTCTGAAATTTTTAAACATTCAAAGTTTCTGGCTTTTAAAACAAAAGATGCAATTGTTGATCAATTTAAAGAAAAGACCGGAGATCGTCCGTCTATTAATGTAGACGATCCAGATGTTCAAATCAACATTCATGTTTCCAATGACCAATTTACGGTATCTCTGGATAGTTCTGGAGAATCGCTACATCGTCGTGGATACCGCGATCCGAATCATAAAGCACCTCTTAATGAGGTATTAGCTGCCGGTATGTTAAAGATTGCCAAATGGCATAAAGATATTCCTTTGGTAGATCCTATGTGTGGTACCGGAACTATTTTGATGGAAGCTGCCATGATTGCCGCCAACATGCCTCCTGCTTTTAAGCGCAAGAAGTTAGGCTTTATGAGTTGGGTTGATTTTGATAAAGCCCTTTGGGATAAAATATATACTGAAGCTGAAAATCAAATTCATTATCCAAAAGTGAATATTGTAGGTGGAGATAACAATCCTCAATCGGTTGATATTGCAAAACAAACTTCGCTTGATTTCAGATTGAATAGAATGATACGCATCATTCGTTCTGATATGAAAGATAACATGCCTACCGCGCCTCGTGGGATGATGATTACCAACCCTCCTTATGGTGAGCGTTTGGAAAAAGATGATTTAAATGGCTTCTATAAATCAATTGGCAACCATCTTAAAAAGAACTATAATGACTGGCAAGGTTGGATGATCACATCAAACTTTGAAGCCTTAAAGCATGTAGGTCTACGTCCTCAACATAAGCATACCTTATACAATGGACCTTTAGAATGTAAGTTTGTTGCCTATGATATGTTTGAAGGTGAAATGAAAGACTTTAAAAAGAAAGTCAACCGAAGCAGACGTAGAGAGAGCTAGTACCAAGTTTTAAAGTTGAAAGTTCGTAAAGCACTTTCAACTTCTTCCTTTCAACTTTCACTTATTTCATGAACAGAATTACAGAATTATTCAATATAAAATATCCTATCGTACAAGGAGGTATGGTATGGTGTAGCGGATGGAGATTGGCTTCAGCTGTCAGTAACAATGGTGGATTAGGCCTACTAGGTGCTGGATCGATGTATCCTGATGTTCTGCGAGAGCACATCCAGAAAATGAAAAAGGCCACCACTCAACCATGGGGTGTAAATGTACCTTTATTGTATCCAAACATTGACCAACTCATTGATATTTTAATCGAAGAAAAAGTTAAGATCGTTTTCACCTCGGCTGGTAATCCGGCCAAATGGACAAAGCTACTTAAGGATAACGGAATGACCGTTGTACATGTTATCGCTAATGCTCGTTTTGCTAAAAAATGTGAAGAAGCTGGTGTAGATGCAATCGTTGCTGAAGGCTTCGAAGCTGGAGGACACAATGGACGTGAAGAAACAACCACGCTTACCTTAATTCCTCATATCCGTAAACAAACCTCACTTCCATTAATTGCTGCTGGTGGAATCGGAAGCGGAAAAGGCATGCTTGCCGCTATGGCTTTGGGTGCTGATGGGGTTCAAATTGGATCTCTTTTTGCCGCTTCGGAAGAATCTTCGGCTCATAGTGAGTTTAAAAAATGCATTGTTGAAACCGGTGAAGGTGGAACTTTATTATCACTCAAAAAACTGGCCCCTGTTCGTTTAATTAAAAATGCTTTTTTCGAGCAAGTTCATGAGGCTGAAAAAAATGGCATGTCTACCCTCGAATTGCAAAAGCTCTTGGGTAAAGGGCGTGCGAAGAAAGGTATTTTTGAAGGTGATATGGTGGAAGGTGAACTGGAAATTGGCCAGGTGGCCACTTTAATTGATGAGATTAAACCGGTTAAAGTGTTGTTTAAGGACCTGTTGGAAGAGTACCAAAACGAAAAAGAAGCGATAGCCTCAAATACCAGATATCAGTTTTAATGATTAATATAGAAAAGAAGACCTTATCCAATGGGCTTAGAGTTGTTGTTCATGTAGATAAGAGTACTCCTCTGGCGGCAGTCAATGTTCTTTATAATGTTGGGGCCAAAAATGAAAATCCTGATAAAACAGGTTTTGCGCATCTTTTCGAACACTTAATGTTTGGAGGAAGTAAAAATATACCTTCCTATGATGAGCCTTTACAACTTGTTGGAGGGGATAATAATGCATGGACCAACAATGATGTAACCAATTACTATTTAACGCTTCCTGCCGAAAATCTGGAAACCGGATTTTGGCTCGAATCTGACAGAATGTTGGAATTGGATTTCTCGGATCAAAGCCTTGATGTGCAACGAAAGGTAGTTATTGAAGAATACAAGCAGCGCTACCTTAACCAGCCTTATGGAGATGTCCCGTTATTAGTTGGACCTTTGGCCTATAAAGTTCACCCTTATCAGTGGCCAACAATAGGTAAAGATATTTCTCATATCGAAAACGCCAACCTTCAGGATGTGAAGGATTTTTTCTATAGTCATTATGCACCCAACAATGCCATAATGGTTGTGAGTGGTAATGTCGATCCGGATAAGGTATTTCGCTTAGCTGAAAAATGGTTCAGCGATATCCCAACAAGACAAATAGCTAAGAGCAATATACCTGTTGAACCGGAACAATTTGAAGAACGAAAACTTACTGTTGAACGAAATGTGCAAGCTGATATGATTCATATGGTTTATCACATAGGTTCACGAACTGATTCTGATTTCCATACTGTTGACCTACTTTCCGATGTCCTTTCAAATGGTCCGTCATCGCGCCTAACACAAAGCCTGATGAAAGAGAAGCAAATGTTTAGCGACATTAATGCTTACATCTCAGGCGATCAACATCCGGGATTATTTACCGTTACAGGTCGATTGTTACCATCAACCAGACTGGAAGATGCCGAACAAGCTATCCATAATGAGTTGGACAAGATTAGTTCAGCTCTGGTTTCTGATTATGAATTACAGAAGGTTAAAAACAAAGTAGAGTCAACCTTAATCTTCTCTGAGATAAACTTTTTGAATAAGGCCATGAATCTGGCACAATTCGAATTATTGACAAAGGCAGAAGACATTAATACGGAGGTTGAAAAATACCAGAATGTAAGTGCTGAACAACTACTGGAATCAGCCCAAAAGACATTTAAGCCGAACAATAGATCAACATTATATTATAAAGCCAAAGCATAGTTAGTAATGCAAGATAGTCGCCATTTAGCACCAGAGTTTAAAACCATATCATCATTTAATCTTCTCCCTATTCAAACCTATGAACTGGATAATGGCATCAAGGTGCATTTAATGGAAGCCGGCTCTCAGGATGTTGCTAAAATTGATTTCTTATTTCCGGCAGGCTCAATACAGGCGGACAAAGCACTATTATCTTCTGTAACAAACAAAGCCTTATCCGAAGGCAGTGAAAAGTATAGTGCCTCGGAAATAGCTGAAAAAATTGATTTCTTTGGAGCTTATATTGGTCAGCAATCTCAGTTTCATCATGCTATTGTTACATTAATTAGTCTTACACACTTTTTACCTGAAACACTGGAAATCCTTGAGGACTTGATTAAGAATCCATTATTTGAACAAAAGGAGATTGATCAAATTCTGGAAAAGCGAAAACAAGAATTCCTGATTGAAGGTGATAAAGTAAAAACGATAGCATCACGAGCTTTTACCGAAAATCTTTATGGCAAAAATCATCCCTACGGCAATTATCTGGATGAAAACGCGTTTAATGAACTTACACGCGAAGATGTCATTAAATTTCACAAACACGCCTACATACCCAATGGAACACATATTGTTATTTCAGGTCAACCAGGTGATAACATTAAAGATTTACTCAATAAGCATTTCGGCCAACAATGGTCAAATGAATCTCCATTAAGCGATAATAAACCGCAATGGAATGCCAATATCCAAAACAATGTTTTTATTCCTAAAGATGATGCACTGCAATCAGCTCTAAAAATTGGATGTCCTTTATTCAATAAACTTCATCCCGATTTTCATGGACTACAAATTTTGAATACAATCTTAGGCGGCTACTTTGGCTCTCGACTAATGACCAATATTCGTGAAGAGAAGGGATTAACCTATGGCATTTCATCCTTTATAATGACCTATAAACATTCAGGTTTTTTGGTTATAAGCACAGATGTGAAGACTGAGAACAGAGAGTTAGCCATTAAGGAAATATTCAATGAGCTACAACGACTACGAGAGGAGCCAATTAGTGAGAATGAGCTTACACTGGTTCGTAACTTCTTAAGTGGCGATATGATTCGTAATTTCGATGGGCCATTTGCAACATCCGATAACTACCGAGGGCTTCTAGACCTTGATATTGATCCAAAATACTTCAATGAATTTTTTGAAGTATTAATGAACATCACATCTGAAGACCTTCAATCACTTGCACAAAAATACTTTCAGGAAAAAGACTTTATTACGGTTGTTGCCGGCAAATAATTGAACTTCTTTTCGCAGGTATTTTCCTGTAATAATGCTTTCGGTAATAGTATTGTATAAAAAGGACACTTACCTTTTTGTAAAAGCATTGTTTCAATCGTGGGAATTAAGTATTTTAGTTCGCTTTAAACGAAATGGTGAATGACTGAAAGGGAAGAAGAACAAATGATCCGCGATCAGTTTGATAAATTGTTGGCCGCTTGCCCTCGCTGTCAGACTGAAGAGAATAAAAAATTAGTAACCAAAGCCTTCGAATTGGCTCACGAAGCGCATAAAGGAATGCGTCGTAAATCTGGTGAGCCATATATTATTCACCCTATAGAGGTGGCGCGAATTGCTGCTGAAGAGATTGGCCTGGGAACTAAAGGAGTTGTTGCTTCTATTCTACACGATGTTGTTGAAGATACGGATTATACAGTCGAAGATCTTCAGAATATGTTCGGCGAAAAAATCGCATCGATTGTAGCCGGTTTAACAAAATTAGAGGGGATTTTTGATCAGTCAAGTTCGCTTCAAGCTGAAAATTTCAGAAAACTTCTACTAACCATGGTAGAAGATGTACGTGTTATATTGATAAAGTTGGCAGATAGACTTCACAATATGCGTACATTAAATTCAATGCCTGAACGTAAGAGGTTAAAAATCGCTGGTGAAACTATCTATTTTTATGCTCCGCTTGCACATCGCCTAGGATTATATGCAATTAAGTCGGAGCTGGAAGATCTAAGTTTAAAATATGAACTTCCCAATATATTTAATGAATTAAGCGCTAAGGTTAAAGAAAGCGAGGAGAAACACACCGAATTCATTAACAATTTTAAGGCCCCTATCGAACAGCGTTTAAACGCTGAAGGTTACAACTTTGAAGTTGTTGGTCGCCATAAATCCATCTATTCCATATGGAGTAAGATGCAAAAAAAGGATCTCCCCTTTGATGAAATATATGACGTTCTGGCCATAAGAGTAGTATTCTCACCAAAGATCCATTTACCCGAAAAAACACAGTGCTGGGCCATCTACTCGATGATTACCGACATATACAAACCAAAACCGGACCGCTTGCGCGATTGGGTTTCCACTCCAAAAGCCAATGGCTATGAAGCCTTGCACAGCACTGTTATGGGACCAAATGGTAAGTGGGTAGAGATTCAAATCCGAACTCAACGCATGGATGATATAGCAGAACGTGGTTTTGCGGCTCATTGGAAATATAAAGGACAGAAAGAAAAAGAGTCAGAACTGGACAAGTGGTTGGAGATGGTTAAAGAACTATTGGACAATCCGGATTCGGATTCCCTTGAATTTCTTGACGATTTCAAACTCAATCTGTTTGCCTCTGAAATAATGATCTTTACCCCAAAAGGCGATGTAAAAGTACTTCCTACAGGGGCAACCGCATTGGACTTTGCATTTGATATTCATACTGATATTGGGTACAAATGTATTGGCGCAAAAGTGAACTTTAAGTTAGTGCCACTTAGTCATACACTTAAAAGCGGAGATCAAGTTGAAATAATCACATCCGAAAAACAACAGCCAAAATACGACTGGCTAAACTTTGTAACAACGGCCAAAGCCAAAACCAGAATAAAGGAAGCGTTCAAATCGGAACGAAAAGACTTAATTATTAAAGGTGAAAAGATTTTAGAAAAGGCACTTCACAAGAAAAAATTAACCATTAATTCCAGAATCCTTCGCAAAATAATGACTCATCATAGTATATCGAAACGTGATGAACTTTATTTCAAACTGGGAAAAGGTAGTTTAAAACTTGAAAACCTGGCTAAGATCTTAAGCATCAAATCTTCAAACAAATGGATTAGGTATTGGAAACTTTCTCTTGGAATGTCTGGTTCGGACAAGGATGAGAAAGAAGAAAAAGAACGATCGAAGAAGAAAAAATTGGTTTTGTCAGATGATAACGATAAAGACCAATTCACCATTTCAGAATGTTGTAATCCTATACCCGGTGACGATATTCTTGCTTTTGCCGATGAAGACGATAAATTAATATTGCATAGTCGAAAGTGTCCTGTTGCTATTAAGTTAATGTCTAGTCAAGGAGACAGGATTGTTTCAGCACAGTGGGAATCACATAAAATCCTTTCCTATTTAGCATTAATAAATCTATCCGGTATAGATAAAATGGGCATTGTCAGTAACATTACAAGAGTTATATCAGAGGATCAAAACGTCAATATGCGCTCCATAAACATTGAGAGCCACGATGGCATATTTGAAGGTAGCATCTATCTATATATCCATAATACAGAAGACTTAAATAACCTCATTTACAACATCATGAAAACAAAAGGCGTTCATAATGTTACCAGACAAGAACGTATAAAAGGCTGATTTATAATTATTCTAAACAAGTGTTTCAAATTAACTAGTTTTTACCTACTTTTAAGCACTATTTTAATTGAGACTACATATGAATAATGTGGAAAGCAAGGATATGGTAAAGCAATTATTTACCGAATATCTTCAGCGTAATGGGCATAGAAAGACGCCTGAAAGATATGCCATCTTAGATGAAATATATAGTCGTGAGGGACATTTCGATATAGAATCACTCTACATTTTTATGAAGAATAAAAATTATAGAGTAAGTCGCGCTACGTTATATAATACAATTGATCTGCTTTTAGATTGTAAGTTGGTCATTAAACATCAATTTGGCAAAAACATTGCACAGTTCGAAAAGGCTTTTGAATCAAAGCAACACGACCATTTGATTTGTACAAATTGCGGTAATGTAACAGAATTCTGCGATCCAACCATTCAGAACGTATTAAATAATGCTGCTGAGTTTAACCAATTTAAAGTTTCGCACCATTCTTTATATATTTATGGAACGTGCGAATCATGTTCGGATAAAGAAAGTGAGAATTAAGTCCATAATTTAGGAAAAATAAGGACTAAAACATTTAAGCTTTTGAGGTATTATCCTTAATTTTACCAATCGGAATTTCGGGCAATCGGAAATCCGATTTTTATTGTTTAGACATTTCTAAATGGAAGCATATCTAATCAATAGAGTAAAATTTAAAATTAAGTAAGGCCATAAGGCCAATGACATTTAAAAAGTAAAAAATGAAGGTTGATGTTTTACTGGGACTTCAATGGGGAGACGAAGGAAAAGGAAAAGTAGTAGATGTACTAACTCCTAAATACGACGTTATAACTCGTTTTCAAGGTGGACCAAACGCTGGTCACACACTTGAATTTGATAACTTCAAGCATGTTTTGCATAACATCCCATCGGGGATTTTTCATTCCAGTAAGGTCAACATAATTGGAAATGGTGTTGTACTTGACCCAATTACGTTCAAGAAAGAAATCGATTCGTTAAAGGAAAAAGGTTATGACATTACTGGTAACCTCTATATTTCAAAGAAAGCACATTTAATTCTTCCTACTCACCGAATTCTGGATGCAGCATCAGAAGCATCTAAAGGTAAAACCAAAATTGGATCTACTCTTAAAGGAATTGGTCCAACTTATATGGATAAAACCGGCCGTAATGGCTTAAGGGTTGGCGATGTATTGCACAAGTTCGAAGAAAAGTACAAGGCAATTAAAAATAAGCATATTAAAATGCTTGAGATGTACGACTTCGAATATAACATTGATGAGTTTGAAGCCGGACTTGAAGAAGGTATAAATCTATTAAGGAGTTGTAAGCTTATTGATAGCGAACACGAATTAAACGGATATCTAAAAAATAACAAAAGCATCTTAGCTGAAGGCGCTCAAGGTACTTTGTTGGATATTGATTTTGGATCTTATCCATTTGTCACTTCCTCAAACACTATTTGCGCTGGAGCTTGCACCGGAATGGGTATAGCGCCAAATAAAATTGGCGAAGTATTCGGAATCTTTAAAGCTTACTGTACACGTGTTGGAAGCGGCCCATTCCCTACCGAACTATTTGATGAAGACGGAGAGTTCATGCGTAAAGCGGGTAACGAGTTTGGTTCAACGACCGGTCGTCCACGTCGTTGCGGTTGGATTGATTTAGTTGCTCTTAAATATGCCGTAATGATTAATGGAGTTACTCAATTGATCATGATGAAAGGTGATGTGCTAAGTGGTTTTGAAACCATTAAGGTTGCAACCGAATATAAAATTAATGGTGAAGTTACGGATCAATTCCCATTTGAATTAACTGAGGATGTTGAAGTGGTTTATAACGAACTTCCAGGATGGAAACAGGATTTGACAGGAATCAAATCCGAATCAGAGTTCCCACAGGAGTTATCTGACTACATCGCTTACCTTGAAAAGGAATTAGAGGTACCAATTAAGATCGTATCTGTTGGTCCGGATAGAGAGCAAACAATTATTAGATAATTATAAGCTTATTTTTTATATAGCCGATTCAATTACTGAATCGGCTTTTTTATTGCCATTTATTATCTTTGATTAAAATTATATAACATGATTACTCGACCTACTCTATTGCTTGATAAAGAAATATGCCTTAACAATATTGAACGAATGGCTGCTAAGGCTAAAAACAGCAATGTAGTATTTCGACCACACTTTAAAACACATCAATCTGCGGAAGTTGGATCTTGGTTCAAGGATTTTGGGGTAGAATGCATAACCGTTTCCTCAGTGAAAATGGCAGAATATTTTGCCCGCAATGGATGGAAAGATATCACAATTGCATTTCCAGCGAACATTCTGGAATGGAAAATAATAGATACTCTTGCTTCTACTATTAATCTTAATTTGGTTGTGGAGTCCAATGAAACAATTTCCTTCCTTGAAAAACATTTAAATCATCCTGTTGGCATCTATATTAAAACAGATACCGGATACGGGCGTACTGGAATTTTAGCAGAAGATTATCAAGAAATGCAATCCTTATTAAGAACACTAAAAACCTGTAAAAACTTAATATTCATAGGCTTTTTATGCCATGCAGGCCACACATATAATGCCGGTAGCCCGGAAAACATAAAAGAAATTTTCCAAAAGTCTAAAGAACAACTATTAGCATTAAAAACCTTCATGGCTAATGATTTCCCTTTAATACAAATATCCTATGGAGATACTCCTTCATGTTCTCTTTTAAATGATTTCTCTGATTTTGATGAAATTCGTCCCGGTTGTTTCTCCTTTTATGACGAAATGCAAGCCTCATTTGGCTCATGTTCAAAGAAGGATATAGCAATAGCTTTGGCTGCTCCGATTGTTGCCAAACACTCCAATAAAAACTCACTAATAGTTCACGGAGGAGCTGTACATCTATCGAAAGACACCATCGTAAATACTGTAGGCCAAAATTATTATGGTACGGTAGTAAAGCTTGATGGATTAAACTGGGATACAACTCAGGTACTGGGAACGGTCAGTAAAATATCGCAAGAGCATGGTACAATTACAGTTAGTGATGAAATCTTTAAATCTTTAAATATTGGAGACTTAGTAGCTATACTACCTATACACGCCTGTTTAACATCTAATTTAATGAAAGAATTCCTTACTACGGATGGTACTCAAATCAGCATGATGCACTAATCAGAGTTATCGCTTTTTGAAAGCAATCGGCCAATAAGAAAAGCCATTATTGTTACTAAATAAAACTGCCCACATAAAGTAATAAATATGGCGATAGCTTTAGCCGGAGGAGCTTGGGGAAGCAAATCTCCATATCCCAGTGTTGAAAGCGTAACAAAGGAATAATAATAAGGATCATAAAACTGAGCCACTACGTTATCTCCTATAAAATTAAAGGATCCGGGGTGTGATATTACCAAGAATTCAATTAACACACCAAAGGCCACTCCAAGTAATAAATATCCATTTACAGCTTCAATAATCACTACTGATTTAACTTCCTGCTTTATCGAAACCTGCTTAATAAATTTAAAAACACGGGTGAGAAAAAATATAACCAATATTAATTTACCGAGATAAGATAAAATTGGCAAATCAATAACTTTTGTTATCCAAAGAGCAAGTATGGCTAAAAATACCTGAAATGCAATTATGGGACGTTGACTCTCA
The DNA here is from genome assembly GCA_947503525.1 of uncultured Carboxylicivirga sp. Classification (GTDB taxonomy): domain Bacteria; phylum Bacteroidota; class Bacteroidia; order Bacteroidales; family Marinilabiliaceae; genus Carboxylicivirga. The sequence goes on from CANNEA010000009.1 coordinate 212,752, forward strand.
CTTGTTGCAAAAACCGACAATCCAATAACCAAAGTGAGACAAATATCGAAAATATCAATAATAAAAAGAGAAGAAAACAATGGAAGAACAAACAAAGTTAAAAGCAATAGCAAAAACAAGCTCCAATTACTTAAATGTAACTTAATTGCGTTAACCCAAGGCAAAACAATCTTTCGTATCATAATACTTAATTTATAACAGCACTATACAAATCTAATATAAACAGGAGAAAAGTGGAACACTTTTTGTTTTTTAGCGTTCAACTAAACTTATTATCTAAATTCTATGAAACACGTATACTTAATATCTATATTAATAGGTCTGCTTTCCGTTTATTCCTGTACAAGTAAAAGACTTGTCAACAAGGCTGTAAAATTTGATGATGCCGGATTGTACTCCGATGCTGCCGCTCTCTACTACAAATCGCTGGTAGCCAATTCAAATAACATTGATGCTCGACTAGGTTTGCAGAGAACCGGGCAACTTGTTTTCGATGATAAAATTGACGCTTTTAAAAATAAGTATACGAATAGTACAGTCAAAGAAGCTGTTTACGCATACAGAGATGCCGAGAGTTATTACCAATCGCTGTCAAAATTAGGCGTTAAGCTTATTGCTCCAGAGGAACAAAAAGTCTACTATCAAGAAGTTAAAGATAAATACCTTGGTGAAATGTATGGACAAGCTCGAAAGGCCATTGAACTGGAAGAGTTTGCATCGGCAGAAGGCTTATTTAGCGAAATCCTGAAAATTGAACCTCAGTATAAGGATGCCAAAACCCAATGGATAACAGCAAAATATGAACCCGTCTATCGAAGAGGCAATACCCTATTTAATACGGAACTTTATCGAAGTGCGTATTATGATTTTGAAAAGATAAATCGGGGAACCGAAGGTTATAAAAACAGCATTCAGTTGCAACAAGCGGCATTAAACAACGCTCAAATAACGATTGCATTTTTACCGGTTTACACTGCTTCATCAAGTAGAAAGTCGGCTGCATTGCAGTGCCAGCAGAAAATTCTCAATAGTGTACAAAATATAAAATCACCATTCTATAAAACGCTTAGTGGCGAATCAATCCAATCAATAAGAGGCTGGGATAACATACGCGATCAAGATGTTGCCATTCAACTGGCTCAACAGTTAGGGCACGAATTCGAAGCTAAAAGTATATTTAAAAGCGAACTGAATAAATACTCAAAATCCCAAGGCCGACTTTCTAAGTACGAAAAAAGAGGATATTTTAAACGTACCGTTCAAGTCACTAATCCTGATACTAATTTAAAGGAACAGAAAGTTGTTTACGACAAAATACGTTATTACGAGTATAAGCAAAAGAATCAATTATTAGTGGAATTGAATTATTCTCTTATACGTATAGATAGGGATGAAATGGCCGTTGCCAATTCATTCTATGCAAATGAGACTGATCAAATCCACTATGCACGATTCGATGGAGATTATAAAAATCTTGTGCCGGGATATTGGAAATCCTCAAGTAAAGATTCTGATGAAGATCAAGTATACGATGACGCCTCATCAATAGCGCGTTTACATGAAATACTTAAAAACAGGTCAGAGATTAAGTCAACTTCTCAACTCGAAAAGGAAGCATTTGACCGATGTGCACAACAAATAGCTCAGCACATAAGTGAATACCAACCTGAAAACTAATCAACACGCTGAATCGAATTCAAATGTCAATACAAAAAGCTTTAATTATAGTTCTTGTAATCCTATCTGCCTCAGCTTGCCAGTCAAAAAAAAAGCAAGCTGAAATACTTGAACTTTCAAAACCAAGCTGGTTAAAAGAACGCCCGGTTTCATCAACATATTACTATGGCATTGGCGTTACTTCAAAAGTTGGATCAGCTGTATTTTACGAAGAAAAGGCAAAGGAACGTGCCCTTGCTGATATTGCTAAACAAATACACACACAGATTAAAAGTGAGACCAGCTTTTATAAAATGGAAGATAATAAAGGTGCTCACGAATATATCCAAAGTCGTATTAAAGCAACATCCAACGCCTTTCTTGAGGGATATGAGTTCATTGATAAATGGCAAGATGATCGGAATGTTTACGCTTTTTATCAACTCTCAAAGCAGGAGTATGCCATCCGTAAAGCTGCACGTAAAGAAAAGGCCATTGAACTTGCCACATTAAAGTTAAATCAAGCCAAAGAGCAGCGATCAAAGAATCAGGTTTTATTAGCTTTAGAACTCTATGCTGCGTCTATAGATGCCGTAAGTGGCTATCTAAACGAGGAGGTATCTATCACAAATAATGGAAGGAAAACAGACCTTTTTGTTGAATCGAAAAATGGAATAGTTGAAATCATTAAACTATTAGATATAAGCACTAATAAAAAAGAGATCATTAATTCTGATGAATCATCCGTTCCAGAAGGTCAAGCCAAAATTTCCATCCATTATAATAGTTTACCAACATCCGATATACCGGTTGTCTTTAATTATACAGGAGGATATATAGTTAACGATAAAGGTCAAAGTAATGAAGCTGGTCAACTACCAAGTCCTCGTCTACCATACAACAATAAAACCTCTGAATCCTTAACAGCCTCAATTGACTATACTAATCTAAGCAGGCTAGTAAGTAAAAATCTGTTTGTCCGCCAATTAATAAAACAACAGAACACTAATACTTGCAGAATAGCAGTTAAGTTTAAATAAAAATAAAAGGTGAATCCAATCGAGGATTCACCTTTTTCAATTCGAATGTGTATAGTTTACTAGTATGCCTTTAAACTCAAATCTAAACTCTTGATATGATGGGTTAGTGCTCCCACAGAAATATAATCAACTCCACATTCAGCATAAGCACGTATTGTATCCATTGTTATACCTCCTGATGATTCTATCTCATATTGTCCATTAATCAATTCAACCGCTTTCTTTGTATCATTGGTAGAAAAATTATCCAACATAATTCGTTGAATCCCTCCAACTTTTAATACTTCATTTAGCTCAGTAAAGTTACGGACTTCAACCTCAATTTTCAGATCTTTATTCTTATCCTTGAGGTAACTTTTAACTGCTATTACTGCCTTTTCAATTCCACCAGCAAAGTCAATATGATTATCTTTTAGCATAACCATATCATAGAGCCCCATACGATGGTTTACCCCTCCTCCTATTCGCACCGCCTCTTTCTCGAGAAATCTCATTCCTGGTGTTGTCTTTCGGGTATCTAAAATCCTTGTTTTGGTTCCTTCAAGATGGTCAACATACTCTTTAGTTTTTGTGGCAATACCACTCATACGTTGCATTATATTCAGAACTAAACGCTCCGCTTGAAGTAATGAGCAAACAGAACCGAAGGCTTTTAACACAATTTGCCCAGGCACAACTAAAGTTCCATCTTCAATTAATTTCTCAATTTTTATACTCGGATCTACTTTCTCAAAAACTGATATTCCAATTTCAACACCTGCTAATACACCTTTCTCCTTTACCAAGAGTTTAACTTTACCATGAGCGTCAGAAGGGATACATGATCTTGAAGAGTGATCGCCATCTCCTATGTCTTCACGGATGGCCAAATCGATAATAGCGTCAATAAATTCCTTATTCATTTTGTTTTTCAATTCTTAATTGGTGAATCAACACCTCTGAACCATTTAACTTTGTGAGAAATGTAAAACGAAAACGGTGCGAAGCTGATGAATAATTACCAATAGCAAAAGATGCATTTTCTTTCTTCCCTTTATGGATTAGTTCAAAATCACTTACCGGATATTTATTAAAAAAATTCTTCATCACCATTTCTGCTTGTTTTTTGCTATAAACACCAGTTTTTGACGGAAGAACAATTTCAATATTATCAAAGAAACCATCCGCTAAGGATTGTGAATCACCTTGCTTAATAGCTGTAATTACTTCAGAGGAAACAACATCTCCCTGCTGAGCAGTACTATGCTGAACAGCAAGTAATGACAATAAGAAAAAAATGAAACTAGTACGAATTTTCATTATAAGTCTTTTAGTATTTGATTAACCCTACAAAAATCAAGCCTTACTTTTTTATTTGCCTTTTTTCTTGCTTATTCAACCTTTATCGATTGTTTTATACAATCTCTCACTAATTTTATCAACAAATGTATTGAATTAGCATAATTAACTAACACTTTTACCTTTTTAAATTTAAATAGATAAAGGCAAAACAATATATACGCATGAAAATACAATTAGTTATGATAGGTAAAACGGATGACTCCTATCTTATTGAAGGAATAGCAAAATATCAGCAAAGACTAAAGCATTATATCTCAATTGAATTAAAAATCATACCCGATTTAAAGAAAACGAAGAAGCTGAGTGAAGAACAACAAAAAAAACTGGAAGGCGCTCAAATCCTCGATAACCATAAAGCCGGAGACATTATGATTCTATTGGATGAAAATGGCAAGGAATTTTCTTCGGTAAATTTTTCAAAGTTTATCGAATCTAAAATGATCTCTGGCATAAAACGACTGGTCTTTGTAATTGGCGGACCATATGGTTTCTCAGACGAAGTATACTCTAAAGCCAGTTCAAAACTAAGTCTGTCAAAAATGACTTTTTCGCACCAAATGGTACGTCTTTTTTTTGTTGAACAGATTTACAGAGCAATGACAATTCTTAAAAATGAGCCATACCATCATCAGTAGCCTTTTAGTTGCACGGTTTTTGCATATCTTTAACTTGTCAAACCTAATTCTACTCAGATCAAATAAGCAGCAATAGCTTGAACAAAGAAATAATTTATGTCAGCTCAACAACCAAAAATCTACACTTATTTTGCTCTTGCCATAATCCTCTTTTTATTTGGAAAAATAGCTGAATCCATTTTTGATGTTGACTATACGGAGACTCAAGATGTAAGAACAATACAAAATGCTATCTGGAAAAAAGAATTGCAACTTCAAACAAGTCTGAACATTTTTAATTCCATTGACTTCGAAAATAAACAGACGGTCTGGGCAATTATGGATTCTTTATCCAACTCTGATTATCACTATTATCTATTTAAAGATTCAACCCCAATTGCCTGGTCAACAGATGCCATACCGATACATAATTTCAACCCTAATCAATCCACTAACTCATTTAAAAAGTTTCCTAATGGTTGGCATTTAGTCTCGACTCATCAAACAGGTCAACACCAAATTGTTGCTTTATGTCTTATAAAAGAAGAGTACACCTATCAGAATAAATTTTTGTCGAATGAGTTTTCCAAGGACATTAGTTTAAATCATCGACCTGAAATATCTTTGGCGAAGAGTTCAAACGCTTCTCATCACATTGTAGATTTGGATAAGAAGTACCTGTTTTCAATCGAATTCAATCCATTCGATTACCATATTGCCTCGCCTAGCATTCTGTTCCTATTAATAAACCTGATCTCAATCTTATTATTACTAATTGCTGGCAGCAAACTGCTTATTAAATATAATTCCTGGAAGAATAGCAATTATCTATTCCTGATTAGTATTATATATTTATTTCTGATTTATCTTTTTTTCCAGCATTGGGCAATCCCAGAAGATTTTTATTATACAGCCTTATTCTCGCCATCAACATTTGCTGTTTCCGATTGGCTGCCTTCATTAGGGAGTTTAGTTTTTTTCGGATTATTATTATTGTATTGGAGTTTTTGGTTTTTTAAATATTATAAAAAACCCCGAGCTCTCGAAAAAATTCATAATGATCGTAAATCATATTACCTTACAATTTCCGTTGCAATATTTCTGATACTTTGTCTTTTTCTTTTTACTAATGACCTAATATACATGCTTGTAAGAAATTCATCACAAGCATCTATTCTTTTCAACATTGAAGATCTTAACGAAATAGCAATTCTAAAAATATTTATTCTGGTATTATTATTTCTCTCTGTCTCAGTTATCCTGGAGAAATTAATAATATCATTCAAAAAAGATTTATCCTACCTGGGCTTCAGTATAATTAGTTGCCTCGGCTTTTTAATATTATGGGGAATTAGCCTAATTTCTGATTTCGATATTTATATAGGGAGTCTCGCATTTTTCTTATTTATATCGGGTATCCTATACACCGCTAAACGAAATACAAAGAATAGTATTACCTACAGTACTTTCGTAATTATAATCTTTTTCATATCGGCATATAATGTATTCTTTCTTTACCATTATAATGTTGAAAAAGAAGTGCGAAACCGGGAGTTACTCATCGAAAATCTATCCTTTAAACTATTAAGAGAAGCCGATCCAATTGCGGAAATGTACCTGGAGGATATTGAAGCCAGAATTTTCGAGGATGAAATTCTACTTAATTTGCTTCAGCAGAACCAAATTAATGAAGGATTAATCCAGGATCATCTTAAGAAGAACTATTTTCATGGCTATTGGCAACGTTACGAAATGCAAGTCACTGCTTGCTGGCCTGAAGTAGATTTGGTAATGCAACAAGATCAGAGTACAATGAATTGTTATACGTACTTTGAAGACATGCAATTTAATTATGGACAGTCCATTCCTAATTGCGATCATTTTCATTTTCTTGATAACGACAATGGGCAGGTGAGTTACTTTGGAAAAACATGTTTTTTTAGAGGAGATGATAAATTTGAAACCACATTATTTTTTGAAATAAATTCCAAACCTACGTTCTCGGGACTAGGATATCCTGAACTATTAACCAACGAACAAGAACAGGTAAATTCAAGTATTTTAAAAAACTATTCATTCGCAAAATATCTGGATGGAAACCTTGTTAAACAATTTGGAAACCATCGCTACCCAATTAATAATTCTAAGTACCGCTCTACCCTTCTGGAGAAGAATTTTCAGAAGGACGACGAAATGACGCATTTAGTATATACTCCAAATGAAGACACAATAATTGTCCTCTCAAGACATAAAATTAAATTATTCCATGTTTTGATGGCCTTTTCTACCTTTTTCATATTGTTCTTTTTATTGGCAACTGCCGTTGTCATATCATCGAAAATAAAACAGGACAGACATATATTAAACTTCACGATTCAGGAAAGAATTCAAATTGCATTTGTGGGCTTAATGATCATGATATTAGTAGTGATGGGGGCCAGTTCTGTTTACTATTCCATCTATCAATTCAAGCAAAAGAATAATCAAATGTTATCTCAACGTATAAAGTCAGTATTGCAGGAGATGGAACAAAAGATTGTTAACGAGCCAATTCTTGATTATGAGATGCAGGAATATCTTCAGTATCTACTTCAAAAATTTTCCAATGTTTTCTACAGCGACATTAATCTTTATAACCTTGATGGGCAACTGCTAGCCACTTCTCGTCCTGAATTATATCAAAAAGGATTAACAGGTCGAATGATGAATCCGCAAGCTTTTATTGAACTGGCTCATGAACGAAAAACTGAATACATTCACGAAGAATCAATTGGTTCATTAAATTTCACATCAGCCTATTTACCCATCTACAATTATGAAAACCAAGTTTTAGCTTACTTAAATCTTCCTTATTTCGTTGGGAATAATGAACTTAAATCAGAGGTTTCTTCACTAATCGTGGCCGTTGTTAATGCCTACCTTCTATTCATATTGTTCTCCATTGGATTAGCTGTAATTATATCACGTCGAATTACTCGTCCTCTGATGCTAATCCAGGATAGATTAGCGCAAATACGACTTGGACAGCAAAATAAAAAAATAGGCTATAAAGGTACAGATGAAATTGGTGGACTGGTCAAAGAATATAATCGCATGGTAGATGAAATATCTGAAAGTGCCGAAAAATTAGCTAAATCTGAACGGGAAATGGCCTGGAGAGAAATGGCCAAACAAATTGCACATGAGATTAAAAACCCTTTGACACCAATGAAATTGAGCGTTCAATATTTATTGCGTGCATGGGATGAACAACAGGATTTTGAGAGTTATCTTAAACGTGTTTCGACTACATTAATCGAACAAATCGATCAGTTACATGTCATTGCCAACGAATTTTCCAATTTTGCCAAAATGCCGCAAGCAAATAGGAAAAAGGTGAAAATTGTTGATAAACTGGAAAGTGTATTATCGCTCTTTGAAAAATCAAAAAAAGACATTCATTTTCATTTAGAAGTAGAAGATCGGGATCTCACTATTTTTGCAGATAATGACCAGCTAATAAGCGTTTTTAACAATGTGATTAAAAATGCTGTTCAAGCAATACCGAGAGACCAAAGTGGAAATATTAATATAACGGTTCAAAAAAAGAGTCCTAATGTCCTGTTAACATTTTCAGATAATGGGCGAGGTATGGATTCGGAAACAATCAAGAAAATATTCATGCCCAATTTCACAACCAAATCTTCAGGCATGGGACTTGGTTTATCCATTGTAAAAAACATTGTTAAAAATAGCGGTGGCGAGATATGGTTTGAAACAACACAATTTATCGGCACATCTTTTTATATTGAGTTTCCAATTTATGAAGGGGCTTAATTATAATCCGTATCAATAACTTTTGTTTCAGACCAAAGTTCGCCCAGTCGACGTTCTTTAAAGAAGAACAGATAAATCTCATAGAGATTCAATAAGGGAATTAGAAAAATAATATTCCTGATCAGTGATTTTTCAGGAGAATCAACAATACTGGAATTATCATACTCTTTAACCAATTTAATCTTAAATAATTTACGACCATAACTCTGTCCCTTTGTAAAAGGCATTGAATCCTTAAACAGAAAGTAAATTAATCCAAATATCCACCCAATACGAGGAAACATACTTAGTCCAATCGATATCATTATATCCAGACTAAACGCCAGTAATCTTGAATAAAATAATGATGTTGAACCAAATTGACCAAACATGTTCATCTTAGATCACATTAATTAATATCATTCATGTGTATAATGTTATTAATAATTGCGTAAACTGTCAAACCTGAAACCGTTTTTATACCCAATTTTCGCGTAATGTTTTTTCGATGCGAAATAACGGTATGTGTACTAATAAACTCTTTTTCTCCAATTTCCTTATTTGTTAAACCAAGAGCCACACATTTCAAAATTAATTTCTCACGAGGACTTAATTCCTGCGTTTCCGAATCAGAAGATTGAACAGATTTCACCTTATTTAAAACTTCCTGTATACGATCAAATATTTCAGCTTTTGAGTGTAGAAGTGAAATTTGATTACGTGGGGCTTCAGTCGGTAAGGCCGAATTAAACAAATAGAGAACATGCGTATCTTTAGTTAACAATTCGTCAACCTTATTTTCAACTTCTTGAGATAACATTGATGTGTTAATGAGAATAATTTTCGGCAAGAGACTCTCTATAGCCTCCAAACAATCTGATGAATTATCCACAACTTTTATTTGACTAATTTGATCAAATTGGTCCAGAAAAGCATAAAAACCAGAGCCTATTATATATGATTGGTCTGCGATCAGAATATTGATCATGGGTCCTATTTTTTATTTTTCAATACTGTTTCCAACTCATCTTCCATCTTCTTAACCCTTGGAAATAAAACTTTTTCTTCTAGATCAGCATGATCCATAAGGTCACTTTCAAGACGGAAAATATCAAAAATAAGGTTGTTGTATTGACAGTTATCGATTGGAGGAGGCAGATACTTCAGTAATATATTTTTAAGGTCATATAATGTCTCTTCAATATTATTGTGGTCCTCATGATATCGCTCCATTGAATAAGGACCATTTGTTAGATCATCAATTTGCCCTTCTTTAATCCTTCTTATCTTTTGTGATAAAGCCTCTATATATGGAAATACATTTCCCTCTTCCATTTCGATATGAGTGGTAAATTCCTTTATGTATTCTCTGAAGAAATTTAAAAGCAGGGCAACATTCTTTTCATTGGGATCAACCTCCTTCTCAATATTAATGATTTGCCGTTCAATTTCAGGAATACGATACTCAAGGTAACAGCGGTGTGCATTTTTGAGATAAGAGATCAGCCATTCAACCGGAAATTCGTTAAAATATTCTACTTTAAAATAGTCTTTGTCATGAAAGGCATTAGATAATTGTAGAAAAAAACTCAGATCCACATCTTGAGATGTACAAACCTCTTCGACCGTCTTTTCCCTAAACCCCAATGGTATATTTAATCGCTGAACTACTGCCAATAGCTGAATATCCTTTTGGATAACATCAACCATTTTCATATCTGCTGTAATATGCATGCTTTTTAAGTTTGCTCAAAAGTAATACTTACTTGGACTCATTCCAAATAAGAAAGCCACTATTGCTATACTCTTGTTACACAAATCTATTAAACCCAAAAAACCCCATACTCTAATGAATAAGGGGTTTTCATTTGATGCGTTTACAGCGCTAAATTTTAAGCACAAAAAAAGAGTAAGCGAAAACAAATTCGATTACTCTTCTTAATAAAAAGGGCGGCGACCTACTCTCCCACTTCTACG
>CANNEA010000010.1 GCA_947503525.1 uncultured Carboxylicivirga sp.
TTTAGTTCCTTTATTCATAACATTACTTTTTGTGTAACGCTATTTCAGGACTAGACATTCAATAGATAAAAAAAGCGGTGTACTAATTACAGTACACCGCTTTCTGTTAGGATAAACTTGGGCTTAGTTTTGTAATCCTTCAAAATAGAGGTTTAACACTTTAATAGTTTTTGAATCCCGAACAAGTTCCTCTATATCATACTTTACAAGTTTATTGAGATTATAATAGGTTTCCCCAATTTTCATAACTTGACCATCAATAGCGAAGACTTCTTCCCATTCATCATATCTAAGGTCCACTTCACCATTCGACCAAGTAGACATCATATAGCTAGTAGCATAATAAACACGTTGTTCTTGAGTGATCTTTACTAATTCCTGACCCAAAAGCTCACCTTCTGTATAAACTAAAACTGGTTCAACCGGATCATCATCTGAGCAAGATACAAAGACGATTAGCATTAGAAATAGTGGCAAAATTGTCTTAAACGTTTTCATAAATAAAAGTTAAGGTTTGGTATTACAATTTAACACAATCCTTAACAACAATAAACATACCAGAAACATATATCTATTAAATAATTTAAGAATTAAAACGCCTAAAACAGCCACCAAAATCAATTTAAAATCAAAAGTAATAAATCATCACCATAAATAATTTATTGCGCTACCAATTTAAATCTACTAACGCTACCCTCAGCCGATCGAACATTAAGTAGAAAGATGCCACTACTTGGAGCTGTCCACTCATAGGAATCCATCATTTCAAATTGCTCAACAAATTGCCCGCCAATTGTATAAATTGATACATAGGTCTTTCCTTTGCTAACTATCTTAGTGCTACCTATAAATGGATTTGGATAAGCATAGGCAAGCTTCTCATTAGTTTTTAAAGGATTTAGATCTGTTGAAGTAGACTCTACAAAATCAACGGCATCAGGACCCACGTGGGATGCATCCAGAACACCATTTGTAATTATATCGGTGCCATTAAACTCATCTGCACCTAAGTCCCTTAAGCCAATAGCAGGCTGGCCTTCGCTATCCATTGTAACATAACTGAAGACTGTAGCTGTTGGGTCTATCGCGACACTTGTATTTGACAATTTGTAAGTAGCAGTTGGCACAACATTAATGTTCCCATCAACTCTCGCACTAGTCAGTACCAAGCCAGGATTAACATTTAGAGCTTCGCCTGCTTCAAAAGCAATATCGCCCCAAGAACCTGTCCCGGAAGTGTAAATGATATTGTTTTCAAAATGCACATCTGCATCGGTACCTGCAAAGTGAACTGTAGTTACAGGATTTGCATCTTGTACAATGATATTATTAGCTACTAAACAGTTAATTGGATCTTTTCCCCAATCGTCTCTGTAACCAATTTCAATATCAGAAGAACAATTTACCATTGTATTGTGTGTAAACTCAAGGTTTTCTACTACATAATGCTTTGTAAGATCATCACCGTTATCAACTCCTTCGTTTAAGGCATCACCCTGTGTAAGCGTTAAAGCAGCATCCCAGCGAGAACCCGTAAGACCTTCGAAATAGTTGTTAAACACCTTGTGGTCTTTACCATAAATTCTAACACCTCCACAACCAATTGATTCGCCATCAAACTGGGCAGTTTTATTTTGGCCTAGAAAATAGTTGCCGCTAACTTCTGTGCGGTTACCATGACGCAAGGATACCGTTCCTAAACACTTGACAAATGTATTATTGCGTATATAATTGTCACATGACTTGACTGATATAATTTCAGGATCACCATCACATTCTTCAAACAAGTTATTTTCAACCGTACAGAAAGCTGAACTTAATGATAAATCACTCATGCCAACACGGATGGTTTCTTTTTCGTTGTCCATTCTAACTTGATTAAACCTAAAATGGTTGTGGTCAATCCTATCATACTGAGATACCTGTGGATCTCCTCCACCATGGCTACCATCAATAACTACCCAAGCACCTTTATCTTGTTTACCATCAAATAAGTTGTGGTCAATACGGTTGTGGTGACTTGCACACGATGTACCGTCCCATTCACCACCAATTAGTATTAGTTTAGAACCCCCACTACCCGCATTTTTAAAAGTGTTTTGAGTAATTCTAATATTATTACAGTCGGTAAGTTTAAATAAAGTATAAATTTCTACATCAAAGTCGAAACCTTTGAAAGTGATATAGGCACTATTTTCAAGCGAAAGTCTTCCATCGCCTGTGATTTTTACTCCGCCTATGGTTTCTGCTTCAATAAGTACCGGATATTCTTCTGTTCCACCTTTTGTATCAAAATTATCTCCAAAACCATCGTAATTTCCATCGGCAACAATTATGTGGTCGCCAGGTTGCAGATCATTCACAGCATCTTCAAATTCCTCCACACTTGAAACATTAATGGTTCTTGGAGAATAGACCCCTGCAGTAAATACAGCACTAACTGTCAAGTTTTCACTAAGCGTAACACTAACATCGTCATCTGATCCTGTAATGCCATTCCAGGAAGTAAAATTATATCCAATTCCTGAATTAGCTCTGAATCGAACAACATCACCTTCATAATAAGGACCTTCATCTGGAGATACAGTAACTGTTCCTCCTGTTGTTTGAGTAATATCTATAGTATATTCTGTTGGAGGATCATTTGGATCGATAATAACATCAGCACCAATTGTAATAGTAGCATCTACTGTTAAGGAATAAGGATTGTCAGTACCTGAAATACCGCCAGTCCAACCATCAAACATATAATGGTCTGCTATGTTTGTACAAGTTACTGTAACAACATCACCAAGTTCATAAACATTGTCTGCCTTAACCGGGCTTAAAGTAATTTCTCCTTTTTCAGGTTGGTCAACATTTATCGTTCTTGTTGTTGCAGGCGCAGCAAATGCAATGTCAGCGATAGGATTTGTACCAACGTATACACTACCAATAGCTACATCAGCAATGGCCTCTTCAAACATATAACGAATCACGTGAAATTCCTTCGTATCAGTAGCTCGTCCTCTTTCACTGGCATCATAACTTTCTCTAAAATCCAAACCCGTAGCTACAATAGTGCCATTAAGAGCTGCATCATATGTTAATGCTCCATAATCTACACTAAACGAAATACGTACCCATTCACCAAGTGCATAACTTCCACAAACCGTCTTACTACTACCGTTATAAACTCTAACGTCACCAGCAACTCCATCAATTGGCATAAACTCCACCATAAAATGGCGTTTATCACTATTGTTTGGTGTTAAATCCCGTCCGGTTATTTGAAAATATTCATCCACTGGTGAACTCACTAACTTTACCCAACAATCCATATATAACTGTTCGGATAAACCTGTTTCATCTTTTGTATAGGCCAGGTAATCGAGTTCAAAATCACCAGAAACCTTTACGCCTTGCTTGCCTTCTTTAATGTAATCAGCGGTAGTAACAACCTCAGCTGTGCCTCCATCCCATTTGGTTTGACCATCGAGGTTACCTAAAGCATAATCATCAAAATTTGTGTCAATAACAATTGTTTGTGCGTTCAATACATTACTTGCTATAATAAGTATAACAAGTGTTAATAAGTGTAGTTTTTTCATAGGAAAAGTTTTAGTTAAACTATTAATTACATTTTATCCGTAAAAATTTGGTTTTAATCAACAAACTGATCCTCTACAATTTGACATTTTAAAAAAAATACTAAATTTGACACCAGTAGACCAATCGATTGGTTGACCAATTTAAAAAGAAACAATTGGATTAACAAATTTTAACAAGACCTAAGGTGGTGAGTTATTGATCCAATAGACCTGTTTTCCTGCTTCAGTAAACGTGTTGCTGCTAAGAAAAAAAATGAAAAAATCTATAAAACACTTTTCAAATATGACTAAGAGAAGTTATTTCCTAATGTTTGTTGCATTATTATGCGCAATCTCAACAAATGCCCAAACGGTACACAATCAAACTGAGCTAAATACAGCAATATCCAATGCCACAGCAGGCACTACAATTGTTCTTGCAAATGGAACCTGGACCAATCTCCATATCAATATTAATAAAACAGGTACCAACTCAGATCCAATAACCATAAAGGCAGAAAGTACCGGAGGAGTGCTGCTTGAGGGTAACTCAAGAGTTAACCTTGGTGGTGAGTATATCTTTTTTGAAGGCGTCACCTTTCAGAATCCTTCTAATCTAAGTCTGGATCCCATTATTGAGTTTAAATCATCTGACAGATGTAACCATTGTAAAGTAAGCAACGTGAAAATTGACAGCTATAACGGTACGGCTGCACAAGAAGAAGATGTTTTTAAATGGGTGCTTGTTCGTGGCCAATATAACGAAATTAGCTATTGCTCATTTATTGGGAAAAATGGCGTAGGAAGTATCATTAATGACAATAGAAACAGTTCAGACCCGGATTATACAAAAATACATCATAATTATTTCGGCAACAGAACTCCTGTAGGTGGCGTAGTTAATAATTTCAATGATCAGGATGCCATTCGAATTGGATGGAGTGGCACATCATTATCCAGCTCCTATACCGAGGTATACAATAACTATTTTGATAATTTTCATGGTGAGGTTGAAATTATATCTAATAAAAGCTGTAACAATAAATATTACAACAACACATTTAACAATTACAGTGGCTCACTAACTCTGCGACATGGGGATGACTGTGAAGTTTATGGCAACTATTTTTTTGCTGACAACAATGTTTTTACCGCTGGCGTACGGGTGATGGGCGAAAACCATAAAATATACAATAACTACATTGAAGGTGTAAATTCAAAAAAGACAGATGGTTCCACATCGAATGCCACCGGAGGAATTAACGTTTCGAATGGAGTTTTGGATTCAGAATTAAATGAATATTATCAGGTAAAAAACACTACTATTATTAATAACACTTTCGTCAACTGTGATTATGCGATGCGAATTGGCACCACAGTTAAAAGCACCTGTACCGAACCGCCTGTTGACCTAAGCGTAGCTAATAACATTATGCTTAACACCAGTGTTAATGCTTTTCAGGAAAAAACAGCAGCCATAGGAACATCTTCTTATACAGGCAATATTACTCAAGAAGGATCCTGGGATTTGACCAGTGGTGTTGATCATAACCAAACAGTGAGTTCTGGCTTACTTGAAGCTGGAACCGACTTCTACAGAATAACAGAAGGTAGCCCTGCAATTGATGCCGGGCAAGGTTCCTATGCATTTTTAACAAGTGATATTTTAGGGGGTATTAGAACTGCCAGTTTTGATGCCGGTGCAGAAGAATTCAATGGTGGTGGCCAGACAGGTCCTTATACGGCCGATGATATTGGCGTGGCTGTAGGATTTGGAGCTTCTTCAGAACCATATATCGTTGCATCACCAACCTCATTGCGTTACTTGCTTGAGGGAGGTAGTAAAACATTTAATATTATATCCAATACAAGTTGGACAATAAGTGATGATGCCGACTGGTTAAGTTATGATGTGCTTAGTGGATCAATTAATGCAGAAATTACAGTTAGTGCAAGTGAGAATACAACAAATGCAATTCGTACTGCAACCATTACTATAAGTGGAGATGGCATTAATACAACAATTGCTGTATCACAATCTGATGGAGTCTTTGTTCCTGAAGATGCTGTTGAGTTAACAGTTAGCGAAGTTACAGGGGTTGGCACACAAGAAGGAGGCGTTAACATTCCTGAAAACACAATAAATAATATTCTGGGCGACAGATGGTCTGGGCAATCTTCGGATGGATCAGCATACCTGACTTTTGATTTGGGTTGTAAACATACACTAACCACTGTAAGCATTTACTTTCATAAAGGAGGTGACAGAACATCTGATGTTAAAATACTAAGCTCTGAAGATGGAGTTGATTACATAGACAGAACCGGAGTAATTACCAGTAATGGTCAGGAAGGGTATGAAGATTTTACCCTTGATATGATTAATGCTCGATTTATACGCATAGAAGGATATGGAAACTCCGAAGGTAGTGGCTGGAATAGTTACGAAGAAGTAAAGTTTTACGGAGATCCGGAATGTACGGAGGAAACAGCAATTTTTAAGAGACCAAATGTAGAAAACACTTTATTGATCTACCCAATTCCAGTGGTAGGAAACCAAGTTAACATTTCCATTGATAAAAAAACCTTGGGAAGAGTCAGAGTATATGATTTAGCCGGAAAATTAGTACTTGAACAAACCATAAACTCTTCAAAAGGGATTTTAAATGTTGCTAGCTTACACGATGGAACTTATATCGTCATGGCTAGAGGAATGTCGAAATTATTAGTGAAGTATAAATAAACTACAATACCAATAGATCAGCTTGTTAAACAAGCTGATGTAATTATACCGAATGGCTTTTAATCGCTAATAACCTTATTGCATATTTATTTAAGTTCTAACATCTCCTTGATATAAGGATCAACATATTCTCTAAGAACACTTCTAACTTGTATTGGCTTGCCTTTTTTATCAACTGCAACAAAGGAAAAAACGCCTTGTGTTACTTTGTATTCGGTCAGGTCCTCTTTTGAACGAACAATTAACTCAACCGCAATATCAATCGATGTATTTCCTATACGGTCAACCTTTGTATAAACCATAAATACATCTCCATTATGAATCGGTTTTAAGAAACTAAAGTTACTAACCGATACCGTTACCGCCGGACATTTAATGACTTCTTCAATCTGAATTGAAGCTGCTTTATCCATTTTAGCCATTGCCCAACCGCCAAACACTGTTCCTGCATGGTTAAGATCTGCCGGGAATGTTCTTCCTTTTAGTGAGAGTTGTCTCATTTATCCTCCTAATAATTAATTATTAAATATCGCCCACACCCTAAAATTCTTCAACTCCTGAAGAAGAAATAGAGAATCTGCCAAAAGGTTTGGCAGTTATTTCATCAAATCATTACTCTGCTTTAGTAACAAACTTTACCAAACTCTGTTTAATAAAATACGTCCAACCCCCTTCACAGCTTTCTCTCGAAAACTCTGGAATTTCCTGTGGAAAAGAATCCATCCCCTCGCTAACCACACGCAGTAAACAGCCATTATCCTGAGTAACCAACTCAAATGTAACCAAGCCATTTCCAATATAGCCCTCGTAACGCCAATCGTAAACTATTTTGGCCTCATGTTCCACTTCAACTATTTCCCATAAATGCATAAAATCCCGCACACCGGCATTCACATTAAAGCGGGTTTGAAAGCCTACTTCAGCCTTAAAATCGGGGATTTCAGCAAAAAACCATTGACGCATCAAATAAGGATCACTTATAATTGTCCAAAGCTCCCCCATGGGAATATTAAATTTTTGTTCTACAATTATCGGAGTTCCCATAGTAAAGGAATTCTAAGTTACTTAATCATCAAATGCTTTAGCTTCGTCCTTATCCTTCTTAATTAAATTGTAAATGGTTGATTTACCCATCTCCAACTTATCGGCCACTTTTAATACGTTGTTATTGTACTTTTTTAAATAATGCCGAATTATTTTTTCGGTATATTCCTTAAGCGTCAAGTCCTCGTTAAATAATTCTTCGTCGGATTGGGTGGAGTTAAATATGATGTGCTCTTCATCAATTATATTAGAATTGGTCATTACCGCACCCAATTCTACAATAGCCTTTAATTCACGCACATTACCAGGGAAGCGATACTTTAATATTTTCTTCTTGGCCTGAGGTGTTAACTCCAATCGTTTCAGGCCGTTTTCTTTACAAAAAGCCTTTATGAAAAATTGAGTTAATAAAATGGTATCGTTTCTACGGTCTTTTAAAGGGGGCAAATGAATAGGCAAACCCAAGAGACGATAGTATAAATCCTCACGAAAATTCCCTTCACGAACCTCCTCAGCTAAATCTTTATTGGTAGCCGTTATAATCCGAGTATTAATTTTAATTACCGTATTGCCTCCTACTCTTGTTATTTCACGTTCTTGCAATACACGGAGTAGTTTCACCTGTAAATCAAAATCCATCTCCCCTATCTCATCCAGAAATACAGTTCCTCCATCGGCCTCTTCAAATTTTCCCTTCTTTGAAGTTATTGCTCCTGTAAATGCGCCCTTCTCATGACCAAACAGCTCGCTTTCGATTAACTCCTTTGGGATGGCGCCCATATTAACCGCTATAAAAGGTTGATCTTTTCGAGGTGAATTATAATGAATAGTTTTAGCAATTAATTCTTTACCCGTTCCTGTTTCACCATAAACCGATACATTAATATTAGGCACCTTTATGGCTTTATCAATTAATGAAAAAACAGTTTTGATGGCGGGGCTATCACCAATAATGGCATTATTATATTCATATTTATTCCCAATCTCGCTTTTGAGCTGGGTAATTTCATTTTTTAAGCTCTTATTTTTGTTGATGTTTTGAATACTGTGTAAGAGCCTGTCTTTAATATTTTCATCCTTCGTTATATAATCGTAGGCTCCCTCTTTAAGCAATTGCACAGCCGTAGAAATATCATCCTGTCCCGAAATAACAATAACATCTATTTCCGGATTAAAGCGCTTGATTCGCTTAAGTATTTCATTTCCTGTAAAATCAGGCAATCCTAAATCCAAAGTAACCACATCGGGTTCCCCATTTAAATTTTTTATAAAATCCTTTCCGTTGAAAAAGGACTGCACTTCATAATCAGGATTGAGTTTCAAAGTATGTTCAATCAGCTTATTAAACACCCTATCATCTTCAATAACATTAATCTTCATACACTTCAAGCTTTGGCAATTTCAACAAGCAATCGCTCTGTATGGTTTGCATTTCGGCGATTATTGGTAAATTTAGAAATTGTTTTTACTCTGTATGGCAATTTTTGAAGATTAATGAAATATTTTTGTCTAAACAGAGTTTTATATCTTGATTAAGAAGACGTCGCATTACATGATATTTCGAAAAATTGGTTTCTTGCTTTTTCTATTGGTTATTTTTGGTTGCAGTACCAAAAAGAATACCTGGCTAAGCCGAAACTACCATAACCTGACCGCCTATTATAATGTCTACTATAATGGTAGAGATGCACTTGACAATGGGGTGAAATCTATTCAAAAGAGTTACGAAAACGATTATTCCAATATTCTGCCCTTATTTGAGTCATCTGATCCCAATGCCATTGGTGTGGCTATGGGCGACATGGATAGAGCAATTGAAAAAGGCACAAAGCTGATTAAGAAACACTCGATGACAGCTAAGCCTAAAAAACGTTCAGGATCAAAAAATAGCCGCTCAGCTGATTTTTACTCTAAAAAGGAATACAACCTTTGGGTTGACAATGCCTATATGCTTATTGGTAAAGCTCAGTTTTATAAACATGAATTTCTTCCGGCCATTCGTACTTTCCAATATGTGATACGTGAATTCAACAATACTCCGGCACAATACGAGGGCTTAATTTGGCTGGCTCGGGCTTATACTGAATATCAGGATTATATTGGTGCTTTATCGGCCTTGGAAAGTTATGATCTTGGTGGCAATGCTCCTGTGGAGCTGTATGGTGAATTTATGGCAGTGTATGCCAATCTATTACTGAAGCAAGGTAAAAACGTCGATGCCATCCCCTACCTTGCCAATAGTATTAACAGTGCTAAAAAACGTCATCGTAGAATAAGGTTCTCATACATAATAGGACAATTGTATGTCGATTCGAATCAGAAAGAGAAAGCCATAGAAGCATTTGCTTATGTAGCCAAAGCAAGCCCTGATTATGAAATGACCTTTAATGCAAAGGTTAATCGCGCATCCATAATATATGCCGATGCAGATATTGAAGAAGTTAAAAAGCAACTTAACAAACTCCGTAAAGACAAGAAGAATAAGGATTTTCTGGATCGTATTTATTGGGCTTTTGGTCAGGTGGCCGAACAGGAAGGTAAGGATGATGAAGCTTTAAGTTATTACAAAAAATCCGTTGCCAGCAGTGTTAGTAACGATGACCAAAAAGGCTTATCCTATCGCGATGCGGGTGAAATCTATTACGATCGATTCGACTATCCCAATGCATTTTTTCATTACGATAGTGCCTTGACCGTTATCACAGATGAATATGAAAAATACGATGAACTCGTTGAACGTCATTCGGGTCTGAGCGGCTTAGTTGAAAATATGTTAATCGTAGAACGCGAGGACAGTCTGCAACGATTGGCTGACATGAGCGAGCCGGTTCTCCTGGCTTATTTAGATGGAATTATTGAGCTCAAAAAAGAAGAACAGCGATTGGCTCAGGAACGAGCCGAAGAAGATAATTTTAACGATCCTTTCTTTTACCAGAATAGCAGTAGCTCGACCATGGGGCAGCAAGCCGGTGGCAAATGGTATTTTTACAATCCGGGCTCAATGAGTATGGGAAAGATGGAATTTGAAAAACGTTGGGGCAGAAGAAAGCTGGAGGATAATTGGAGACGCAGTGATAAAAGCAAAAACTTTGATGAAGATCCCGATTCAGATGATCCATTTGGCATGCCGGATGATCCTTTCGCTACAGATGGTGCTGGAGAAGGTGGCAGCAACGAAGACAAACAAGCTAAAGACGAATCCTCATCGACAATTGCACCTGGTGAAATACCGACACGGGAACAATTATTAGCCGATATTCCCCAAACGGAAGAACAACGCCAGGCATCGAATGAGCGTACCGAGGCATCATTAATGGAAATGGG
The DNA here is from genome assembly GCA_947503525.1 of uncultured Carboxylicivirga sp. Lineage (GTDB taxonomy): Bacteria > Bacteroidota > Bacteroidia > Bacteroidales > Marinilabiliaceae > Carboxylicivirga. The sequence goes on from CANNEA010000010.1 coordinate 10,681, forward strand.
CTTGTTATTTATGGATCGTCTGGCCAATTATCCAAAGTCCATCGAATCATTGGAAGATCTCTTGTCGCGATACCCTGAAGGTGAAATGCGTGATCAGGCTTTGGTGGCTTTATACAATGCTTACCGATTGTATGGTAATCAGGCCGGAATGGATTCGGCACGCAGACGTTTGGAAGCAGAATTTCCAGATAGTCGTTTCGTGGCCTACTTGAATGATCCGGAGTTTTTCGACAAATTAGATCAGGTACGTAAAGACCGTGAAGCAGAGTATCAATTGACCTACGAAAACTTCTTATTTGGCCGATTTGGACAAGTGGTAAATGAAAGTACAAAGGCGATTACCATTGATGAGGACAATCCTCTGATACCTAAATATTATTTACTTCGAGCTTTATCTGAAGGAAAACAAGGTAATGTTGAGCTTTTCCGCAGCGATCTGGACACCCTAATTGCCCAAATGCCATCAAGCGAAGAAGCAGCAATGGCGAAAGCCTTACTACAGCATCTTGAAGATGGTAAAACACCTGTACAAGGAACTTTATTCTCGGCATCACCATCCTTGCCTGGACAATCAATTAGTAGAGATCCTCAGGATGAAGATGGAGAATCACCGGACGATGTTTTAGACTTTGTGTATGTTGAGAAGGAGCCCTATGAATTAGTTGTTATTGGTATTGAACAATCGCATATGAATCGTGCGATATATAATGTTGCCGATTATAACTTCTCTCGTTATCTCTTGCACGATTTTGAAATTAAAGAGCAAAAACTCATTACTGGTGAACCATCGATTGTAGTTTCCGGATTTAAAAACAAAGGAGAAGTAATGGATTATTTCTATTCCTTGCGTGAACGTCCTGAGTTCTTCAATTTCGACTTCTTTAAAGATAATATTGTTGTTATATCCGAATCGAATAAGAACAAATTCTATCTGTCCGGATTGGTTTCTGAATATAAAACCTTCTTCAACACCTATTACTTGTCGGCAGTGGATAAGGCTGAATTAGAAAAGGTAAAAAAGAAAGTTGAAGAACCTCTAGAAGAAGTAACGGAAGATACAACTGTTGTGGCAGGTACTCAGGTTCCGCTCGAAACGGTGGTGATTCCTGAAACTATTCAGCAAGAAGAAGTTGTAGCTCCGGAAGCAACTGAGACTAAAGCAGAAATTGTAGAGCAAAAGGAAATAGAAGCAGAACCGGAAACTCCGGAAGAAATAAAACCTGAACAGACAGAAGAAGTAGCAGTTGCCCCTGTTGAAGAAGCTCCTGTAGAGGAAGCTCCTAAACCGCTATATAATTATGAGGCAAGTGCTCCTCATAGCGCTCTGATTGTTGTCGTAAAAACAAGAATGGACTATAATCGTCTTCTGACTGTGTATACAAATTACACCCGAAACGGATATGGATCAGATCTGAAGGTTAAATTGGAGGATATCGGAGAAGAGTATAGGGCCATTCAGGTTGATGGTTTTAAAAATGCTGACGAAGCCAAAGCTTATATTGAAAAGGTGAGGACAACCCAATTCTTAACCCGCGATATTATTCGTAAAAAACATTTTATTTGGGTGATTTCAGAAGAAAATTTGAATGTTTTAACGAAAGATGGCAAGTTTATTGAATACGATACGTTCTTTAAGAGTAACTACTAAGTTCAATTAAATTAGCCAATACATAATTATGACCGATAGCAACACAATACTTTGGGTGGATGATGAGATAGAACATTTGCGTGCGCATATCATGTTCTTGAAGGAGAAAGGATATAATGTTGAAACGGCTACCAATGGTCAGGACGCCTTGGATATGGTTGAGCAAAAATTCTACGACCTGATCTTCCTGGATGAAAATATGCCGGGCTTATCAGGCCTCGAAACATTGCATCAACTAAAGGAGATGCATTCCGAGATCCCGGTCATCATGATTACTAAAAGTGAGGAAGAAGACATAATGGATCAGGCCATCGGAAATAAAATTGCCGACTACTTGATTAAGCCGGTTAATCCCCGGCAGATATTATCCTCAATTAAAAAAAATCTGGATAAGCGTGAGTTGGTAACCAAAACTACCACATCGGGCTATCAATCGCAATTTGGTCAGATAGCACTTAAAATAAATGATTCATTCTCGCATGAGGATTGGATTGAAGTGTATAAACGAATTGTATATTGGGAACTGGAACTAGAGCAAGGCGATGGTGCGATGGACGAAGTGCTTCGCATGCAAAAAAACGAAGCTAACCAAGCCTTTACAAAGTTTATCAAACGTAACTATATCGATTGGCTACACAATAAAGATGAAGCTCCCTTAATGTCGAATCATCTGATAAAAGACAAAGTTCTTCCTTTACTGGATGATGGTAAGAAGGTTTTTTTTATTGTGATTGACAATTTCCGCTACGATCAATGGGAAGTTCTTAAACGTGTTATTTCTTCAGATTATTTAATCGAAGAAGAAAATCCTTATTACAGCATCTTACCAACCGCAACTCAGTATGCCCGTAATTCCATATTCTCGGGTTTAATGCCTTCTCAAATCAAAGAAATGTATCCGCAATTTTGGGTAGATGAAGATGAAGAAGAAGGAAAAAATAAATTTGAGAAGGAGCTATTAGGCACATTACTTGATCGCTTTAGAAAAAAATACAGCTACAGCTACCATAAAATATCAGACAGTACAGGTGGCAAAAACTTGCTCGACAACCTTCATGAATTGTTGGCTAACGATTTGAATACGGTTGTTTTTAACTTTGTAGATATGTTATCACATGCCCGCACCGAGGTTAAGATGATTAAGGAGTTGGCCCGTGATGAAGCTGCGTATCGCTCTTTAACTCAATCGTGGTATAATCATTCCCCATTGCACGAATTACTGCAACGCTTAAAAGACGAAGATATCACCATAGTACTTACCACAGATCATGGAACTACTCGTTCACAGAATCCCGTGAAGGTCATTGGAGATAGGAATGTGAATTCTAACTTAAGGTACAAACAAGGAAAAAACCTTAACTACAAGGCCAAGGAAGTATTTGAGATTAAAAAACCGCAAGAAGCATTTTTACCTAAGCTTAATGTCTCATCCACCTATATTTTTGCCTGCAATAACGATTTTTTTGCCTATCCTAATAACTATAATCACTACGTAAGTTATTACAAAGACACCTTTCAACATGGGGGTATTTCCTTGGAAGAAATGATTATACCTTGTGTTTCTTTAAAAGGCAGAAAATAATTAGTATTAATTTCATGATCAAATGATTATTTTTGTAGTCAAATTGATGTAGTATGAATACTTTTTATATTGATTCCTTGGATCAAATCGATCAGGTGGCCGAGGAGTTTTTGAACCATTATAAAACAGAACGTGTCATTGCCTTTTATGGTGAAATGGGAGTTGGCAAAACAACATTCGTGAAATCGCTTTGTAAGGCTCTTAAAATAGAAGACACAGTAAATAGCCCAAGTTTTGCCATTGTAAACGAATATCATACTCCGGAAGATAATATCGTTTATCACTTCGATTTTTACCGTTTAAAAGAAGAGGAAGAGGCCTATGATATGGGTTATGAAGATTATCTCTATTCGGGTCATCACTGCATGATCGAATGGCCTGAAAAAATCGCATCCTTATTACCTAAAGGTCGCCTGGATCTTCATATCACCGAAGAGGAAGATGGCCGAAGAAAGCTAAGTGTATCAAAACAATAGCAGTTCTGCTAATTCGGCTTTTTTTGTTATCTTGAAGCCAATTGGAAAGAATAGAAACTGGTAGTTAAATTAGAGTGATGGGCGAAAAAACATCTTATTTTCCTATGGGACAAACGCATTTGCTACCCCGGGAAGAAATGCTTGAAACAGGGAAGCGAAAGAAAAGAATAACTATTGGTATTCCTAAAGATTCTTCCAATTTTGAAAATAGAATCCCCCTCACTCCTCAAGGAGTAGAACTTCTGATTGAAAACGGTCACACTGTTTTGTTTGAAGCAGGTGCAGGTGACAGAGCGCATTATTTTGATCATGATTTCTCTGAATGTGGTGCTAAAATAGTTAAGCAAACTGAAGTTTATAAGGCAGATGTTATCCTAAAAATATCCGCTCTCACCGAAGCTGAAATAAACCTATTGGATACTAATCAGGTAGTTATTTCTCTTCTTTATATGTATAACCAAACCCGATCTTCGATTCAAAAAATGATGGAAAAGAAGATCAATGCCATTGGTTACGAATTACTAAAAGATGAGAACGATTGCTATCCAATAGTTCGTAGCATGAGCGAAATTGAAGGCTCAGCATCTGTCATGATAGCAAGTGAATATTTAAGTAAAGCGCATAATGGTAAAGGTGTATTACTCGGAGGCGTCACCGGTATTTCACCGGCAGAAATAGTGATACTTGGAGCAGGTACTGCCGGAGAATTTGCGGCGCGAGCGGCTCTTGGTCTCGGAGCATCTGTTAAGGTATTTGACAATTCATACCACAAACTAAGGGAGCTGGAGCATAATCTGGGACAGCGTATATTTACTTCAGTATTACATCCTCCAGCCGTTACAAAAGCAATGCAAAGTGCAGACGCTATAGTTGGTAGCTTAAGATATATGCAATCGGGTCACACATTTATTGTTACAGAAGAACAAGTTTCGCAAATGAAACCTGGCTCAATCATTATTGACTTGAGCATGGATCAGGGTGGTTGTATAGAGACCAGTAAGTGTACTAATTTTGATCGTCCTGTTTTCCATAAACACGGTGTTATTCATTACTGTGTTCCCAATATTGCTTCACGTGTTTCACGAACATCCTCAATCTCGCTAAGTAATATTTTTGCGCCAATCTTGTTACGACTGGGTGAATCTGGTGGAATTCAAAACTTAATAAAAGACGATGTAGGGATAAGCCATGGTATGTACATCTACAAAGGAATATTAACAAATAGTCTTATTGGAAATCGATTTAATATCCCATTCAAGGACATTGGTTTATTAATGGCTGCCTTCTAAATCTTTAGATTAAACTCGCATCGCTCATAGCTGAGCTCACTTTAGCCGGTTCATATGGAATTGTGAAATAGAAGCGTGCTCCTTGCTTGTAATTAGAATCTAACCATATTTCGCCACCTAAGGTATCAACATACTTTTGAGAAATAGCCAAGCCTAATCCATTACCTCCGAACTCTCTGTTTAGTTCTGTGGTCACTTGACGAAACATATCAAAAATGATATTCTCTTTCCCTTCCGGGATTCCAATACCTGTATCCGTTACAAAAAACCTAAGCTGATCATTGACCACATCATATCCAAAATTAACCTCACCTTCGGCAGTAAATTTAAGCGCATTATCCAATAAGTGTCGCAACACCTTCAATAAGCCATCCTGATCCGTAATAATAAAATCATTGCCATCCAATAGCCCCTTTTGGAGCTTAATGGAAATTGGCTTTTTAATTAAATCCGCTTCATTGACATAATGCTTATGCAATTGCACCATCATGTCATTCAGAATGAATTTACTTGGCTCTTCCTGCATTAACCTTGTTTGTAGTTTTGATATGTCAATGAGGTTATCCATTACTTTAAGTAATTGCAAACCATTCGCATTGATGATATTGACGTATTCATCACGCTCATCAACACCAATAGCATCAGAACGTAATAATTCAAGAAATCCTAAGATAACGTTCATCGGTGTTCTTAACTCGTGGCTAAGGTTCGCAAGAAATGTCGTTTTTAACTGATCATATTCTTTAGACTTCAACTGAATCTTATTCAACTCAGCCAATGATTCATCAAGTTTCTTATTCTTATCCTTAAGCGCACGATGCATCAACTCCAACTCTACATTTCGTTTTCCAATTTCAAGCTTAGCCAATAAATGTTCAATTTCGGTACTCATTCTTGGAGTAAATAAGTACATCAGAGATTCGATCATTTTGGCGTCCTTAACAATTGGATCTTTAAACATAGCAACCAATATACCATTGGGTTCTTCGGCTGCATTATAGAGAGGAATTCCAACATAACCCTCGATCAGTCTGTCTGACAAAGCCTCATCCTTAGGGAATTTCTCCCAGGTGCCTTCTTCACAAATGCGAGTTTCACTACCTATCACTCCTTCGCAAGGGGTATGCCGTAAATCATAGATAATATTGTCAAGTATTTCAGGCCCTTCGGAAAACACCAAAGTCTCGATCTGCGATTGTTTTTTGTGGAAACGACCTATTAATACATAATCCGCTCCGGTAAGCTCGCATATTTTTGGTGCAATGAATTGGAAATATTCCTCACCGATATATCTATTTACAGGTGCAAATATTTCATAGATAGTTGGTTCTACCTTCTTGAAGCGTTTTAATATTGTTTTTTTATTTGGAGCAAAAAACTTCTTCCAACTCATTCTTAATCCATTAGGGGAGTCAAAATATAAAATATATAGATATTAACATATATTTTTTGACCAGCTAACAGAAAACGTAGTTTGATCTTTATTTAATTGCCATTAAAATACAAGGTTTCATATAACATCTGAACTAAGAAAGATCCCTTATTTAATATCCAGCAGCGGCTCCATCTTTTCTGGATTCAGAAGCACCTATATATATTTTTCTGACAGCATCATACCATATAGCCTGATATCCTCCATAGCCTCCTGGTGATAAGCCAACTTTATGTCCCATTTTAGTCAGCTCTAAAAGCTGATTAGGATCAAATCCGGTTTCTACATATACCTCTCCTTTTCCAAGGCTTTTTTTACCGGTTGGCCCGGATGAACCTGAGTGGCCATATCTTGGTGCATCACCAGCTTCCTGAAGGTTCATTTCAAAATCAAATAGATTCATTACTATTTGAGTATGTCCCTGGGGCTGAAAGTCCCCGCCCATAACTCCAAAACTCATAACAGGTTTTCCATCTTTAGTTACAAAAGCAGGTATGATGGTATGAAAAGGGCGTTTGCCTGGCTCATAAACATTGGCATCACCTTCATTCAAGGAGAAAAGCTCACCTCTATCCTGTAACATAAAACCTAATTTTGGAGGTACCATACCCGATCCCATACCCCTATAGTTACTTTGGATAAGCGAAACCATATTGCCCCATTGGTCAGCAACAGTTAAATAAATTGTTTCACCGGCACTAATCTGTCCGGCATTGTAGGTTCCGGCTTTATACTCATTAATCAAACTTCTTCTCTTATCTCCGTATTCATCTGAGATTAATTCGTCAACAGGAACCTGAGCCATTTGCATATCTGCATAATATTTAGCTCTATCCTCAAATGCTAATTTCTTTGCTTCTGTAACTAAATGTAAATGCCTGGCCGATCCATATTCTTCGGGAGCAAACTCGTATCCTTTAAGTATTGATAACATCTGTAAAGCAGCAATCCCTTGTCCATTTGGAGGCAACTCCCACACATCAAAGCCCCTATAATTTACTGCGACAGGATCAACCCACTCACTCTTATGAGCAGCCAAATCTTTTTCACTTAAAAAACCGCCCTGTTCTTTAATAAAATCGCCTATTGTTCTGGCCACTTCTCCTTTATAAAATCCATCACGCCCCTTCGAAGCAATTTTCTTATAGGTATTAGCCAAATATGGATTTCTAAAAACATCCCCTTTTTCAGGTGCTATTCCGTCACTAGTATAGGTATCAACTACATTGGGGTAATCCGCCAAATATTTTACCGATCGTCCCCAGTAATGAGCAATTAGTTCGCTTAAAGGAAAACCATTTTCGGCATAATGGATAGCAGGTTGCAATACACTTTCCATTTGTAACAACCCAAATTTCGAATGCAGCTCAAACCAACCGTCAACGCAGCCCGGAACACTAACAGGTAATGGGCCTAAGGCCGGAATTTTTTCATATCCATTATCAATAAAATAATCCAGACTAAGGCTTTGTGGTGAACGACCACTCCCGTTTAATCCATATAACTTTTGAGTTTTAGCATCCCACACAATAGCAAATATATCTCCTCCTATTCCACAACCCGTTGGCTCCATTAATCCCAAGGTTGCATTGGCTGCAATGGCTGCATCAATTGCTGTACCGCCCTTTTTAAGAATATCTATACCGACTTGTGTTGCTAAAGGTTGACTGGTACATACCATTCCTTTTTGAGCAATTACCTCGCTGCGTGTTGCAAAGTTTCGACCCGTAATTCTATCCTGAGCAAAAGAACTACTAATAAATAAAAGTAATATCAAAGCAATCAATGTGTCTTTCATAGTGATGGAACAGTTTATTACAATATCTCTAAAAGTATAAAAACAAAAAAAGGAAGCCAAATCTGACTTCCTTTCTGTGTTCATCTATTAATAATCAGGTATTACTATGCCCTTGCCAATAAACTTTCAGGTCTGTTTAAATAATTATAGAATATGCCCATTAATAAATTATCATCCATATCCGGACTTATGGGAATAACCAGGTCTGCAAATGTATCGGTAAATGAAATTTGCAATTCGTTTGTCTTTGGGAAATCAATACTACCAACCTTGTTGTGTGTTCGAATTTCTCCTAATGCCGTTACTAAACTTATAACCATTTTCTTTCCTTTAAGCGATTAATTACCGTCCGCTTTTTTGCTGTTTTCCGAAAGTAAAATTAGTGTGCCGGTTCAATTCAACCAAAGGAATCTAAGCGTTTTCCACTAGTGGATTATTTCTGAGGGTTAAGCTAAATATTGGAGCTGATGAATGAAAATGAGCTTACATGAATGCACTAAAAACAAGGATAAACGAACTGCCGCTTCATTAAAAACCCACCTTATCAACTGACTATCTGTTCACTACACTATTTTAAACCAAAAACAGAATGGCTATTTTTCATTATTAACCCAAAAGACTGATTCATTCATCATAAATCAGGTTTCATTTAAACAAAATACCAATTACTCGCTTTGAAATAGGGTAGCAACATAATTGAATATACATTTGCGCAGAATTACTAATTTAGATAAAGTAACTTTTAATGCAGAAAAAATTTATTTGGCTATTAATGCTTTTGTTTCCATTCTTCACTTTGGAAAGTGCACAAAACCAAAACAAATATACGATTAGCGGAAGGGTCAGCGAGGCTAGCAGTGGAGAAGACCTTGTTGGGGTAACAATCTACACTAAAGATCAATCAAATGGAACCATGACCAATACCTATGGGTTTTACTCCATAACATTACCTGAAGGCGATTACGAAATAGTCTATAGCTTCATTGGCTATGAAAACCTTATAAAATCAATATCCTTACATAAAAACTTGTCCTTGGATGTCGCATTAAACTCCTCGGATACCGAGTTAGATGAAATAGTTGTTAATGCTGAAAAAAAAGATAAAAACCTGACTTCAATAAACATGGGTGTTGAAAAGCTCGATATGAAAGAAGTAGGAAAACTTCCTGTCCTTTTTGGAGAGAGAGATATTTTAAAGACTATTCAATTACTACCTGGCATAAGCACTGTTTCGGAAGGAGGAAACGGCTTTAGTGTAAGGGGTGGATCCATTGACCAAAACCTAATCCTCTTGGATGAGGCTCCGGTTTACAGTGCCTCTCACCTAATGGGATTCTTCTCCGTTTTTAATCCCGATGCCATAAAAGGAATGACCGTCTACAAAGGCGGAATACCTGCCAACTATGGAGGACGTGCAGCTTCAGTTTTGGATATCTCAATGCGCGATGGCAATAAGAAGAAAGTTAGTGCATCTGGTGGAATAGGCCTGATTTCATCCCGACTAACTCTTGAAGGCCCAATCATTAAAGATAAGATGTCTTTCATTGTCTCCGGAAGAAGAAGTTATGCAGATATAGCAGCAAAGGGTGCAGGAATATTAACCTCAGAAGCTGATCTATACTTTTACGATTTGAATGCCAAACTCAATTATAAGATAAATGATAAGAACCGCATTTTTCTGTCAGGTTATTTTGGTCAGGATGATTTTGGTTTTGATGATTTAGGCATGAGTTGGGGCAACACCACGGCAACCTTACGATGGAACCATCTTTTCAGCAGCAAATTGTTTTCGAACACTACAGGCATCTATAGTAATTACGATTACGGATTTAACTTAGGAGAAACCGGAAGCATGTCTTCGGGCATTCGTGACATCGGATTTAAGCAGGACTTTAGCTGGTATGCCAATCCCAAAAGCACCATTAAGTTTGGCTTTGATGGCACCTATCACACCTTCTTCCCCGGAGAATTTTTATTTAGTGATAATAGTATTTCCGACATTCAAATTGATCAAAAACAAGCTCTTGAAACAGCCGTATACATCACCAATCAGCATAAACTATCTTCAAAATTATCCGCCGATTATGGACTAAGGTTATCTATGTTTAATCAGTTGGGCAAAGGGAGCAACACCGTTTACGATGATGACAACATTATTATTGAGCAAGAAAATTTTGGCAAGGGAGAAATCATGCAAACCTATTTTGAACCCGAACCACGGATTGCACTTAACTACAGGTTAAATGATTTAAGTTCAGCTAAAATTTCTTACAATCGGATGGCTCAATACATGCACATGCTCTCCAATAGTACATCCGGTCAACCAACCGACACATGGATGCCAAGTACCTCAAATATAAAACCAACAACCGTTAATCAATATTCTCTGGGTTATTTTCGCAATTTTAAGGATAACCAATTCGAGTTTTCCATTGAATCCTATTACAAATCAATGAATGACATTACAGATTATAAGGATGGTACAGAAGTTATGCTGAACGAAGATATTGAGTCCTATATTCTGCAAGGCATGGGAAGAAGTTATGGTGCCGAATTTTATTTGAAAAAGAAATATGGCAAACTTACAGGTTGGCTCAGCTATACCCTATCCAAGACGGAAAATCAAATTGATGGAATCAATTATGGACAGTGGTATGATTCACCCTACGATAAAACACATGATATTTCAATTGTAGCAAGTTATCAGATTTCGAAACGCGTCTCGCTCTCAACCAACTGGGTATATTATACCGGCAATGCCGTGACTTTCCCAAGTGGTAAGTATGAATTTGATGGTAAACAAATTCCTTATTATACAGAAAGAAATGGATATAGAATGCCCGATTACCATCGTTTGGATTTAAACTTGCATTTGGACGGCAAAGGCAAAAAACGCTTTAGTTCGAGTTGGGATTTTTCAATTTATAATGTGTACAATCAAATGAACGCTTACTCAATTAACTTTCGTGAAAGCTCAACAGAACCAGGTACAACCGAAGCTGTTAAATTGAGTTTATTCGGCATTGTACCTTCAATAACCTGGAACTTTAAGTTTTAAACTAGAAATCAGTTTTATGAAATATCTATATATCACATCAGCAATAATATTCCTTATCTCCTTCTACGCTTGCGAAAATGTAATAGACATTGACCTGAACAGTTCTAATCCGGCATTGGTTGCTGATGCATTTATCGAACCCAATAAAGCGGCTTCTTTATCACTGAACTATACAGCTGACTACTTCGGAACAGATGAACCAAAATACGAAGGTAATGCTGAAGTTGTAATAACCAGTTCTAATGGCAATTCAGAAGCATTGCAACACCGAGGAAATGGTATATATACAGGTAATCTTCTAAAAGGGCAAGTTGGACAAAACTATGAATTGAGTATAAAACTTGGAGATGAAGAATATCTTGGATCAACGGAATTGTTAACTCCTACGTCCATTCTTGAACTTGACTTTGTAGAAGCAAGTGGCCCCGGGAGCACTCGAGGCGATGATGCGTATAATTTAATCATTTTATTTACTAACAACGTCGATGAAGAAAACTATTACCTTTTAAAGTACTTTATGAATGATGAGATCGTTGAACATCAATTTACTGCACTACCCGCTGAATTTATCGGCAATACTGAAGTTGTCCAATATGATCCTCTTTTTCCGGTATATGAAAAAGGCGATAAGGTAAGAGTTGAAATTTTTTCAATTGACGAGGGCACCTATACCTATTACAGCCAACTCCAGGAAATTACTAGAGGACGAGGTGGAAGTTCCACACCTTACAATCCGCAATCCAATATGGGTAACGATATCCTGGGGTATTTTAGAGCCTGGTCGATGGATAGCAAAACCATTACAATAAATCCATAAGGCTAAATTTCTCCATCCACAAAAGATATTTTTATATCGTATACACAGTTTATTTTTACTGAATTATGGGGAGTTTTTTTACCTTTGCTTCCATTGATTTTTTAAAAGAATAAATGGCTGATATAGATAAAAAGAAAAAACTGGTCGAAAAATTGCGATTCAAATATCGACTCGCCATTTTTAATGAACAAACCTTTGAAGAGGTGTTTGGAATGCGTCTCTCCAGACTTAACGTTTTCTTTTCCATTGGTGTTTCTTCTGTTTTGCTCATTATTTTTGTCATTTATTTAATTGCTTTCACCGGCCTAAGGGAATATATACCAGGTTATCCATCAGGGCTGGAGCGACGATTAATCATTCAAAACTCACAACGTGTTGACAGCCTCATTCTCGAAATAGAAAAGCGTGATCGTTTTTTCAGAGATATCAGAGCCATCATGTCTGGTGAAACACCAGAAGGAGCAACATCTGAGGACGAGATTAAAAACAATCCCGTTAGTAGCAGCAAGGTTTCATTTAAAAAATCAGAAGAAGATTCCATTTTTAGAGAGCAAGTAGAACGGGAAGAGAAGTTTAATTTATCTGCCTTTGAGCCTGGCAATACTAATTTTGAACTTGAACATCGCTTTTTATTTACGCCTCTCAAAGGTGTGGTTGTAAACAAATTTGGCGAATCGCAAGGCCATTACGGTGTTGATATCGTTGCTGAAGAAGGTGCCAGAGTAAGTGCAGTTCTTGATGGTACTGTAATATTTACGGGATGGACCGTCGAAACAGGTTATGTAGTTCAGATACAACACTCCAATAATTTAATCTCCTTTTACAAACATAACGAACGCTTACTCAAAAGCATGGGCGATAAAGTTCAGGCTGGAGAAGCAATTGCACATGTTGGCAATTCAGGAGAACTTACTACCGGACCTCACTTACATTTCGAATTATGGTACAATGGTGTGGCCATTGATGCCGAACAATACATGTCGTTTGATTAACGACAAATATGAAAGTACAGATTTAGTTGATGTTGAAAAAAATAGCAATTCTTGGATCCACGGGATCTATTGGCAAGCAAACTTTAGAAGTTATTGAGCAACACCCAGATAATTTTGTTGTTGAAGTTTTGACAGCAAACAATAGTGCAGAGCTCTTAATTGAACAAGCATTAAAATACCAACCTAATACGGTTGTTATTGCCAACAAAGAAAAATACAATCAGGTAAGCGAAGCATTAGCATCTACTGATATTAAGGTGTATGCAGGTAGTGAAGCCATTTCGCAAGTGGCTCAAATGGGTGAAATTGATATTGTATTAACAGCAATGGTAGGTTTCTCAGGACTGCTACCAACAGTTAATGCCATTAAAGCGGGTAAACAAATTGCTCTGGCCAATAAGGAAACTTTAGTGGTGGCCGGTGATCTTATCACAAAATTGGCTTTAGAAAATAAGGTTAGCATATTACCGGTCGACTCTGAGCATTCGGCAATTTTCCAATGCCTTGTTGGTGAGTTTCATAATCCTATTGAAAAAATATATCTGACCGCCTCCGGGGGCCCATTTCGAGGAAAAGATGTAGAATTCCTTAGAAAAGTAACGCGTTGTCAGGCTTTGAATCATCCGAATTGGACCATGGGCGATAAGATCACTATTGACAGCGCCTCATTAATGAATAAAGGGCTGGAAGCCATTGAAGCCAAGTGGTTATTCGATCTTAAACCCGAACAAATTGAGATAGTAGTACATCCTCAGTCGATAGTACATTCATTAGTGCAATTTGAAGATGGATCGATGAAGGCACAAATGGGATTACCCGATATGCGCTTACCAATTCAATATGCACTTTCTTTTCCAAAACGCTTAAAAGTAAGTTTTGAACGGTTTAACTTCCTGGATTATCCTTCCTTGACTTTTGAAAGTGCAGACATTAATGTATTCCGCAATCTCAGTCTGGCATATCAAGCCATGCATAAAGCTGGAAACATGCCATGCATCTTAAATGCTGCCAACGAAATTGCCGTTGACAACTTCCTGAATAGAAAAATTGGTTTTATCGAGATGTCGGATATCATAGAAAAAACGATGGAGAAGTCAACATTTATAGCTAGTCCAACGTTTGATGATTACCTACAATCCAATAGCGAAGCTCGTGAACTGGCGACGCAAATAATAATGAAAAAGAAATAAGGTATTTAACCAATATCTATCAATTAAACCTCACCATTTTTTAAAGACTCCAATTAAAAGTAATATGGTGCTTTATATAAGCGTGGTTTAATCTGAAAAAGATATATTTGTTGCTTAATTTGAAAATAGACTATTAATGGAAATTTTTATAAAAACTGTTCAATTAATACTTAGCTTATCCTTATTGGTGATACTTCACGAATTTGGACACTTCTTTTTTGCCCGGCTATTTAACACGAGGGTAGAGAAGTTTTACTTGTTTTTCAATCCTTGGTTTACACTCTTTAAATTCAAAAAGGGTGATACTGAATACGGTGTTGGATGGCTACCACTTGGTGGATATGTCAAGATATCCGGTATGATTGATGAATCGATGGACAAAGAGGCCATGGCACAACCTCCACAGCCTTGGGAGTTCAGAGCTAAACCTGCATGGCAACGCCTGTTGATTATGGTAGGTGGTGTTTTAGTTAATTTTATTACAGCCCTATTTATTTTCTGGATGATTCTATACAAATGGGGAGAATCATATGTTCCCGTTGAATCAGCCAAGTTTGGACTGCATTATCATGAAGTAGCCAAGGATTTAGGCCTTAAGGATGGTGATTTAGTTTTAAAGGTAGATGATCTAGAGGTTGAGCGCACTAATGACATTGCTAAATTCATTCTTCTCGAAGATGCTTCAACGCTTACTGCACGACGAGGAAATGAAACCATAACCTTAAATATTCCTGAAGATTACGATCAGAAAATGATTGCCAGGGAAGTCCGGGATTTTGCGGCAATACGTATCCCTACCGTTGTTGACGAAGTTGTTGACGGCTCTCATGCCAGTAAAGCTGGAATGCAGGTTGGAGATAGCATTGTTTCTGTAAATGGTCAAGCTACCGCCTTTTTTCATGAACTAACTACTTCATTAGGTGAAAACAGTGAAAAAACCATTGACCTTGGTGTTTATCGGAATGGAGAATTGCTAACACTTCAAACAGAAGTAAGTAAACAAGGAACTCTTGGTTTTATCAGAAAAAACCCTGGTCATTATGTTGAACTTCACACCTATGAATATGGATTTTGGGAAGCATTGCCAAAAGGAATTGACATGGGCTTCAATATTTTAGTTGGTTACGTTAAGCAACTAAAACTAATCTTCACCAAAGAAGGAGTAAAACAAGTAGGTGGATTTGGAGCAATGGGTAAATTGTTTCCGGCTACCTGGAGTTGGTACACATTCTGGTTTAATACAGGCTTAATTTCATTGATCTTAGCCTTTATGAATATATTACCAATACCTGCCCTGGATGGTGGACATGTTCTGTTTTTATTCTATGAAATTATAACCGGACGTAAACCGGGTGAAAAGTTTATGGAGTACGCTCAAATAACGGGAATGATTCTTTTATTAGGACTTCTATTATTTGCAAATGGAAATGATATCTTTAAAGCCTTCTTTAAGTAAGGGCAAATTATTAAATTTGTAGTAACAAAAACTTATTATAATGGATTCAGCTAACGTAATATTGTGGGCACTGCCAGGTGGACCGGAATGGATATTAATCATATTGGCTTTAGTACTTTTATTCGGAGGTCGCAAAATTCCTGAATTAATGAAAGGACTTGGACAGGGAATGAAAGAGTTTAAGAAAGCCCGTAATGAAGAAGCCACAGATAAATCATCGGATAAGAGTGAAAAAATTGATGATAAGTCTGCTGAATAAGGCAGACAATTGTCTATAAACCATTTATCAGATATTTAGGCCGGCCCTCAATGAGGATTGGCCTTTTTGCATAATTAAGGACTGGCGTTTAAATTAATGCTTAAGTAGATGAGGATTATTGTTGCGTTAATATTTTGGTGTGCCATGCAAGCTGCAGTTGGGCAAGTGAGTAGTGGAGATGCATTACCGCATTACCCGGATTGGATGTACCAAAAGCGACTGGAAGAACTAGGTAAAAAAACATCCATTCAGCTGGATTACAACGCACAAATCCAAGCCTATATTGAAGTATATACAGTAAAGCGCCGCGATCACCTCGCTAATATTATTGGTCGTTCCGAATTGTACTTTCCTTTATTTGAGGAATATTTGGCCAAATATGATCTTCCACTTGAATTAAAATATCTGGCAATAGTTGAGTCAGCATTAGACCCTAAGGCTAAATCAAAATCAGGTGCCATGGGGCTTTGGCAATTTTTATATCATGCCTCTCGCATGTTTGATCTTAAGATCGACACATATGTTGATGAACGTTGCGATCCGGTCAAAAGCACTGAAGCTGCCTGTAAGTATTTACGTTACCTCTACCAGAATTTAAACGATTGGCAGTTGGCTCTGGCAGCCTACAATGGTGGAATAGGCGTTGTTCAAAAAGCCATTGAGCGCTCAGGTGGAAAAACTAATTTTTGGGAACTACAACCCTACCTTCCGGCCGAAGTTAAAAGTTATGTACCCGCCTTTATTGCTGTCAATTATGTGATGAATAACTATAGCCGTCATGATATTGTAGCAAAAGCACCACCCATCAGGTTCAATGAGGTTGATACAGTATTTGTAAATAAACCGCTTAACTTTAAGCAGATTAGCAGTGCTTCTGGAACATCAATTGATATTATTCGGTGGCTCAATCCATCCTTTTCAAAAGACTATATTCCGAGTTCCGAACAACCAGTTCGTATCTTCCTCCCTAAAAAAGACATTGTAAACTTTGTTAAGGCCGAAAAAGATTTAAAAGAAGCGAAAGGACCTTTGGTACATGTAAGACCTGTTGGCGATAAACAAGGCCGTGAACAAGTCATACATAAAGTCAATAAAGGGGAATTTTTTCATAAAATAGCCATTAATTATCAATGCCGGATAAGTGATGTTATGCTTTGGAATAAAATGAAATCCAGAAAACTATTGGTTGGACAAAACCTTACAGTTTGGCAACCTCAGCAAGAGGAGCGCTACTTTTTTGTAATCAATGAATATCTGGAGCCTGAAAAGCTAATGTGGAAAGAAAGCTTACTGGCTAAAGAGAAATAACAATACGGGTTAAATCATTATACTAAACTATTATGACGACACAATTCAAACAATACAGCCTACTTTTATTAATCGCATTACTTCTTTCATCGTGTAAAGATAAAGCCAGTGGTTTCAAACCAAATGTTGCCGGTAAAGCCGGAGAACTTCTTATCGTAATGGATGATAAAATTAAGAAATCGGAAGGTGGAAAAGTATTGCAGCGTGCCATGATACAAACTTATCTTGGGCTTCCCCAGGAAGAACCACACTTTGATATGTTGGTGACTCCACACAGAGGATTTTCTTCTCATATGAAAACCTTTCGAAATTTAATAGTTACTGAAATATCACCCAAAGCTAAATCTGATACCATTCGCTATTTCAAAGACTTGTGGGCCAAACCACAATCGGCCATTCGCATTATAGCCAAAGATACGATTGGCTTAAGAAAGTTGGTTGAGCAACATGAGTTGCGTATTCTTAGTTTCTTCAATAGGGCAGAACGCGAAAGAAATATGGCCTACTACAAAGCAACCCCTAATGCTGAAATGATAGAAGCGGCCAAACAGCAGTGGAAAATTAACCTCACGATTCCGGCCAATCTTAAAAAGCGCAAAAGCAACGAAAATTTCACCTGGCTTGGTGAAGATACAGATTGGGGAAGTCAAGGTGTAATGATATACGAATACCCTTATATTGGAGAGGGTACCTTCTCTAAAGAATACATGTTAAACAAAAGGGATTCAATGCTTCATAAAAATGTACCTGGCCCATCTCAGGGATCTTTTATGACCACTGAGCACAATTATCCTATCATTTACAAGGAAACCAAACTAAATGACATTAAGGTGGTTGAGATGAGGGGACTTTGGAAAGTTCAGAACGATATGATGGGAGGTCCATTTATTATGCAGGCCCGCCACGATGTTGAGAATAATCGGGTAATAGTGACGGAAGGATACGTTTATTCTCCTGAGAATCCTGACAAACGTGATAAAATCAGACAGCTTGAGGCTTTAATGTATACATGTAAAGTTTTATAAATGCTCCCTCAACTTAACAGACAAGCATTACAGCAGGCCTGCACACGCGAAGATTTAATTCGTAAAACCGCGGCTCAAATCATTAAAGATTTTGCTGAATTCGGATTAGACGTTTCATTCTCCGGTGACATTAGCAATTTTTATGAAGAGCTATTCGGGCAGATGAAACCGCATATTCAAAACATCTTAAGTGAACATTATACACGTTTTCTAAATTTTCTGTATCGCATTGACGTCACAGAGAAGCAAGTGCTCCATTATCAAAAGGAGATGAATGATGCCTCATATGAAGATGCCTTGACTGAATTAATCATTCACAGGGAAATGAAAAAAGTGATGATTCGGGAATATTTTAAAGCGCAATCATCAGCAACAGAGGATAAGAACGATAAATATTTAGATGCATAGGCATGCTTCTAAATCCATATATATTTAATTACAAGTAATATGAAACTATCAATAAAACACACTGGCGATAGACCAGAAGACGTTCGCAACCTCTTCCTGGTTAAAGACACAGCTGTACTAAAAGATTTTGGTTTTAATGAAGAGGCTTTAGCTTTGGTAAAAGAAAAAGTTGAAGCCGAAGAAAAACTAATTACAATTACCGCCTACAACATAACCTATTACGTAAGATTAGTAGAAGGCGGTGACCATTGCAATAAGACCATTGAAAAACTCCGAAAGGATGGGCATACTATTTCTTCCGGTATGCGAAAAGATAAAAAGGATGCCATTTGCGTATACGATTTAGTTGGTGACAAAACAGCAATCTTAGCACTTTCTGAAGGATTAGCATTATCCACCTATAAATTTGACAAATACTTTAGCAAAAAAGAAAATAGCTTTAGTGAATTCACAATCTGGATAGCTTCGGCAGCTCTTAATCAAGGCGACTTGGATGAATTAACTAATTTATGTGAAAGTGTATTTATCACTCGAGATTTGGTTAATGAACCTGTATCAACAATGGATGTGGCTGAATTGTCGAAAACAATTACTGACTTAGGCAAAACCCATGGTTTCGGTGTTGAAATATTTAACAAGTCGAAACTGGAAACTTTAAAGTTTGGTGGCCTCTTGGGCGTTAATAAAGGAAGCATCGACCCTCCTGCTTTTCATATATTAGAATGGAAACCGGATAATGCCACAAATTCAAAACCTGTGGTTTTAGTTGGTAAGGGAGTCGTATTTGATACCGGGGGCATCAACCTAAAAACACCTCCCGGAAGTTTAGACGATATGAAAGCTGATATGGGCGGAGCTGCTTCGGTTGTTGGAGCCTTGGTTGCAGTTTCATCAAATCAATTACCGGTTCACGTCATAGGACTAATTCCTGCTACTGATAACCGTCCTGGAGGCAACGCAATAGTACCGGGTGATATTCTACATATGCACAACGGAAAAACGGTTGAAGTATTAAATACGGATGCTGAAGGACGCTTGATCTTAGCCGACGCCCTAAGCTATGCAAAGAAATATGATCCTGAATTAGTTATTGATTTAGCAACACTTACCGGAAGTGCTGTAATGGCTTTGGGTAGCTATGCCTCTGTTGGAATGGGTACTGCAGATGAAAGTACATTCGAAGCTATTTCCAATTCAGGCTTTAGAGTAAATGAGCGTGTTGTTCAATTTCCGTTTTGGGAAGATTATGACGAACTGATTAAATCAGAAGTCGCTGATATTAAGAATTTAGGGAGCCGTGAAGGAGGTGCCATTACAGCTGGGAAATTCCTAAGCCATTTCGTAGAAGCGCCATGGGTACATCTTGACATTGCAGGCCCGGCCTTTGTTCGCAAAGAGGACTCATACCGGGGCTATGGTGGTTCTGGTGTTGGAGTGCGCTTACTCTACGACTTTTTGAAAAATAGAAGCTAATTGGGCTTTTTATGTTACTTTTAGTCTGAATTATGAGCTTATCTCTAGTTCAGATTGTCAAAACACAACAATATGAATGATAAAATAAAAGTTGGTATTAGCCACGGCGACATTAATGGCATTGGTTATGAAGTGATCTTTAAAACACTTGCCGACACCCGTATATTCGATTCTTTTATTCCAGTTATTTATGGTTCGTCAAAAGTGGCTGCTTACCATCGCAAGGCACTAAATATTCCTAATTTTAGCTTGAATAGCATTCGGAATATTGATGAAGTACATACAAAACGTATTAACATCATCAATTGCCTGGATGATAACGTACGTGTTGAATTAGGCAAATCAACCAGCATTGGTGGAGAGTCAGCTTTAAAAGCTTTGGAATTGGCTGTCGAAGATTTAAAAAATGGCAAGATAGATGTATTGGTTACTGCTCCTATCAATAAAAAGAATATTCAGTCGGAAGCCTTTAATTTCCCGGGACACACTGAATTTCTTCAGCAAGCAGCAGGAAAGGGTGAAGCCTTAATGCTAATGGTTTCTGAGAATATGAAGGTTGGTGTGGTTGCAGGCCACGTAGCAATCAAAGATGTGCCTGAAAAAATCACCAAGGATAGCATTTTAAGCAAGCTTCGTACTTTAAACGACACCTTGGCTTTGGATTTTTCAATACGCAAACCACGAATTGCCGTCTTAGGATTAAACCCGCATGCAGGTGATGAAGGTGTTTTAGGTACCGAAGAACAGGAGATCATTATTCCAGCTTTAGAAGAGGCCAAAAAAGAAGGCATTATGGCACTAGGACCATATCCTGCCGATGGTTTGTTTGGAAGTGAGCAGTTTAAGAATTTCGATGCTATTTTAGCCATGTATCACGATCAGGGCTTAGCACCATTTAAGGCCTTAACTTTTTCGAAAGGGGTTAATTATACGGCAGGATTACCATTTATCCGTACATCGCCTGATCATGGCACTGCTTTTGAAATTACAGGTCAGGATAAAGCTAATCACGAATCATTCCGACAAGCGGTTTATTTGGCCATTGATGTATGTAAAAACAGACAACAAAATAAGGAATTGGCTAAAAATCCTTTAAAACCTCAGGATTTAAACGAATTTGAAAGTAAGGAACAAAGGCAGCAGGAAAGAAGAGAACCAAGACAAGAAAGAAAAGCCTAATTAGTTTATAGTTTACTGTAAAATATAGAAGCAGCTAATTAATTTAGCTGCTTTTTTTATTTCTAAGGTAACCAATCTACAATAAGATAAATTTCATTTCCATTATTATCCCGTACCTGAAGTTGATTATTAAATCTAGGTCTATGGATATAATAGGAGTCTTTCAGATTAAACATCCCTCTAAAACCATTATTAACCTGATCATTATTATAAATAGATACGTTAAATATGCATTGACTTTCGATATCCGTACCTAAATCCTTAACTTCTAGGCGGAGAGGCTCATCAAACCATAAAGTATCATTACAAAACTCTTCCTCAGCAAATATGTCTTCCTTTACAGAAATATACTCTTCCCTATTATTATAGCTTAGGTTTACACTTAAATATCCTCCGTTAAACACTACGCCACACGGTTCTTTAAAGTAAACACCATTAACAACAAACTGACTAGCCAAAGGGAGTTGCTCAACTACGGTTTCCCCAAAAATCAATTCTCCATCATTTGTAGATGCTTTAAATTTAACCACCCACGCATGTGAATTATCAAATACATGAAGGAACTGACCCATCTCAACAGGTGAATCCGGATAATAAGCACTTCCGTCATCAAGCCTCCATTCCGACGCATGTAGATCATGATCAACACTTAATTGCACCTTTACTGGTGAGACATCATCCAGGTATTCCACCTTGATATCAGTTGCCGAAGCGGGCACTTTCTGATTGCAAGCAATTAGAACTAATAAAGGTAAGCAGAGGATTAACTTAAGTAAGTTCATAGTATTGATATTGTTGTATTTATAAAAATAAGAATTATTTTTTATATCAATAAACCTTACCAAAACAAAAAAACCGGCTCAAGGCCGGTTTTTAATATATACTGAGCATTTAATCTCTTATAGTTTTCTACTTACTTCAACTTCTTCATAAGCTTCAATAATATCACCTACTTCAATTTCGTTGAATTTCTCGATGTTCAATCCACATTCGTAACCTGCAACAACTTCTTTTGCATCATCCTTAAATCGTTTCAATGAACCAAGTGTACCCGTGTGTACTACAATACCCTCGCGTATAACACGTACTTTATTGCTACGTTTCACTTTACCTTCCTTCACCATACAACCGGCAATGGTTCCGACTTTAGTAATCTTAAAGGTTTCGCGAATCTCAATCGTTGAAACAATCTCCTCTTTAATTTCAGGTGATAACATACCCTCCATAGCCGATTTGATCTCTTCGATGGCATCGTAAATGATAGAATAAAGACGAATGTCAATTTCTTCTTTCTCAGCAATTCGACGAGCAGTTATTGACGGTCGAACCTGGAAACCAAGAACAATTGCATTAGATGCAGCAGCTAACATGATATCAGATTCGGATATTGCTCCAACAGCTTTATGAATTACATTAACCTGTATTTCTTCTGTTGAAAGTTTAATTAATGAATCGGATAGTGCTTCAATGGAACCATCCACATCACCTTTCACAATTACATTTAATTCCTGGAAGTTACCAATTGCAATACGACGACCAATTTCATCAAGCGTAATGTGTTTCTTGGTACGCATACCTTGCTCACGCTGTAATTGCTCACGTTTAGTTGCAATATCTTTCGCTTCCCGCTCATCTTCCATCACATTAAAACGCTCACCCGCTTGCGGTGCCCCATTTAATCCAAGAATCAATGCTGGTTCAGAAGGACCAACTTCTTCAACTTTTTGGTTACGTTCGTTGAACATCGCTTTAACGTGTCCAAAATGCGATCCGGATAATAACATATCACCTACACGCATGGTTCCCGATTGAACCAAGACAGTTGTTAAGTAACCACGTCCCTTATCCAATGATGATTCAATAACACTACCAACAGCACGCTTATTGGCACTGGCTTTAAGCTCTAAAAGATCGGCTTCAAGCAATACTTTTTCAAGAAGCTCGTCAATATTTACACCATTCTTAGCTGAAATTTCCTGGCACTGGTATTTACCACCCCAGTCTTCAACCAAGTAATTCATATTGGCTAACTCTTCTTTTATACGATCAGGATTAGCTCCCTCTTTATCAATTTTATTAATTGCAAATACCATTGGTACTCCGGCCGCTGCCGCGTGATTAATTGCCTCTTTTGTCTGAGGCATCACATTATCATCAGCCGCTACAATAATAATAGCAATATCAGTTACCTGAGCACCACGAGCACGCATCGCTGTAAAGGCTTCGTGACCCGGTGTATCTAAGAATGTGATCTGACGACCATCTTCACGAGTTACACTATAAGCCCCAATATGCTGGGTAATTCCTCCGGCCTCACCTGCAATTACATTGGCTTTACGAACGTGGTCAAGTAATGATGTTTTACCATGATCGACATGTCCCATTACGGTCACAATAGGCGGACGATCTTTGATATCCTCTTCTTTATCCTCTTCCTCAATTATCGACTCAACAACTTCGGCACTTACAAACTCAATTGTATAACCAAACTCTTCAGCAACTAATGATAAAGTTTCAGCATCAAGGCGCTGGTTGATCGAAACAAACATTCCCAAACTCATACAAGTTGAGATAATCTGATTGACCTGAACGTCCATCATGCTAGCCAATTCGTTGGCAGTAACAAATTCTGTTACTTTCAAAATTGACTTTTCCTTTTCTTGTTGTTCTATATCCGCTTGCTGACGCTGAGACTGAGCCTCACGCTTCTCACGACGGTGTTTAGCACCTTTATTTTTACCTTTCGATGTTAAGCGAGCAAGTGTATCCTTAATCTGCTTTTGTACATCTTCCTCGTTGATTTCCGCTCTTACAGGACGCTTTCTTACCTTAGGAGCTCCTTTTTTGCGTATTTCCTTCTTCACACCGCTAGCCGCTGCTCCTCCTTGCGGACGTTTTGCTCCCGGTGATGCAGGTTGTTGCTTTTGGTTGATATCAACCTTCTCTTTATCTTTTCTTATACGCTTACGCTTGCGCTTCTTATTTCCTGCTTTGTTTTCGTCTTTATTACCCTCAGTTTTAACAGGAGCTTTTGGTAGTTCAATCTTACCAACAACTGTAGGTCCAGATAATTTCTTAACCTGAGTAGGACGGAACATATCCTTTTTAACTTCGCCTTCTTCGCTTGTAGCTGTCGGAGCTTCCGGCACAGCCTTCTCTTCAGTTTTAGCTGCCTCCTTTGGCTTTTCAACAAGCTCTTTATCAACCTTTGGCTTTTCTTCCTTGACCGCTTTAGGTTTTGGACTAGCAACTTCTTCCTTTTTAACAACCTCTTTCTTAGTTGTCGCAGGTTTAGGAGTTTCCTTTTTAGGCTTATCCAAATCGATTTTCCCAACCACCTTTGTTTCTGCTATTGGCTGAACTTTTGTCGGAATATGCTCAGGTTTTTTCTCAACCTTCGGTTTCTTCTCAACAGGTTTCTCCTCTTTAGCAACAGGCTTAGGAGCTTCTGCTTTAGGGGCTGCAGGTGCTTCCTTTTTTGGTACCTCTTTTTTAGGAGCTTCCTTCTTAGGCGCTTCTTTCTTCTTTGGATTTATAGCATCCAAATCGATTTTGCCTAATACGGTAGGTCCTTTGTCTTCTTTTTTAGGCTCCTGAACAGTTGGAGTCTCTTTTTTAGGCTCGCTTTTTTCATTAGCTTCAACCTTAGGTTCAAGATCATCACGAATATCTTCTATCGATATTGACTCTTTTCTTGAGTTATCCTTAAGTTTGGCTAACTTTTCTGATTCCTTTTTTACATTAGAATCACTACGGTATTCTTTTTCAAGTACCGAATACATGTCATCAGACACTTTGGTATTAGGGTTCCCCTCAACCTTAAAACCTTTTTTATGCAGGAATTCCACAATGGTGCTAATTCCAACATTGAATTCACGAGCTACTTTACTAAGTCTTTTTCCAACTGCCATATAACAGGACTAAATCTATTCGTTTATTTTGTTCGGATACAATTCTTTGGGAGGCAAATATAGCGAATTATTCAAATTCAGCATTTAATACACCCCTAATCTCACGAATGGTTTCTTCTTCCAAATCAGTTCGTTTGACCAAATCCTCAACAGACAGATCCAGAACCGATTTAGCTGTATCACAACCAATCGCTTTTAATTCATCAAGTACCCAAGCTTCAATTTCATCAGAGAACTCATCCAATGTAACATCTTCGTCGTCCTCATCCATTTCTCTATATACATCCAGCTCATACCCGGTCAACTGACCTGCCAAACGTATATTTAAACCACCTTTACCAATAGCCAATGACACTTCTTCAGGGCGCAAGTACACTTCCGCACGACCGGTTTCTTCAATCAACTTAATGTTGATGATTTTAGCCGGGTTAAGTGCCCTTTGAATAAATAATTGTGTATTAATGGTAAAGTTGATTACATCAATATTTTCATTTCGTAATTCACGAACAATACCGTGAATACGAGAACCTTTCATTCCAACACAAGCTCCTACAGGATCAATACGCTCATCGTATGACTCAACAGCCACTTTAGCACGTTCTCCAGGAACACGTACTATTTTCTTAATCGTAATTAAACCATCAAAAATTTCCGGCACTTCCAATTCGAACAGACGTTCAAGGAATACTGGAGAGGTACGTGATAATATAATTAACGGATTATTGTTACGGATTTCAACCTTCACAACTACCGCACGTACTGTATCACCTTTACGGAAAAAGTCAGATGGAATCTGCTCCGCTTTCGGTAAAATCAGTTCATTGCCTTCGTCATCAATAATCAGAATCTCTCTTTTCCAAATTTGATAAACTTCACCGGTAACAATCTCACCAATTCTATCTTTATATAAGTGGTAGATATTATCCTTCTCCAATTCAAGAATCCGAGCAGATAAGTTTTGGCGAAGACTCAAAATGGCACGACGTCCGAAATCAAGAAATTTAACTTCATCAGTTACTTCCTCACCTAATTCGTAATCCGTATCTATTTTCTTAGCTTCTGTAATAGAAATCTGCAAATTTGCATCTTCTAAATCTTCATCTTTAACTACTTCTCTGTTACGCCATATTTCAAAATCACCCTTATCATCATTGATGATTACATCGAAGTTTTCATCCGTCCCAAATCGTTTTATTAAAACGCTACGGAATGAATCCTCCAAAACACTGATCATTGTAGCGCGATCAATATTTTTTAGTTCTTTGAACTCTGAAAACGTATCTATCAGATTCATATTTTCCATGCTTCGGAATATTTAAAAAGATATAATGTCTTTAATCTGTTTAATCTCACTAAAATTATAATTCACCTCTCGAATCTGCAATTCCTTCCTCTTCTTTCCTTCTAGTTTTACCATTTCTTCCAATTTCATGGTAAATCCTTCTTCACTCACTGTAATTAGC
This sequence comes from uncultured Carboxylicivirga sp., assembly GCA_947503525.1. GTDB lineage: Bacteria > Bacteroidota > Bacteroidia > Bacteroidales > Marinilabiliaceae > Carboxylicivirga. The sequence goes on from CANNEA010000010.1 coordinate 37,445, forward strand.
TTACCAGTTAATTTCTTCCCTTCGGCAGTCAAAACTTCAACCTCACGGCCTATATTTTTATGATACTGACGAATTACCTTAAATGGCTGCCCGATTCCAGCAGAAGAAACCTCAAGCTCAAAATCCTCAACTTCACGGTCCAGATTCGATTCAATCAATTTACTAATTTCAATACAATAACTAATAGGGATACCTTTATCACTATCGATGACTACAACAATTTTATTGCCCATTCTAACCTCAAGTTCAACGATGAATACATCGTCTTGCTCAAACTTATCGACTATAAAACTTTCTATGCGTGCTGTCTCAATCATTTTTTTATTGTAATAAAATAGGGGACTAAAATGCGTCCCCTATACCTTTCTTCGGTAAATCAGCGCAAAGATAACTATTAATCAGTATTTATCCAAACCTTTAAGTAGACAACAAACATTAAATCTTTGATTACTCTTAGCTTTATGATTTCTGATTGATATTTCAATTAGCAAAAAGGCTGCTTCACTCAGATTATTCCCCTTTACCGATAGCTTATTTGTATATTGCAAGCTTTATAGCCTGAAAAGATAATAAATATGGCCCCTGATTATGTCTAAAATGAATAAGAGAAAGATCATAAACGATCCAGTCTATGGTTTTATAAAAGTACCTTTTGATCTCATATATGATCTGATAGAACATCCTTTCTTTCAAAGATTACGAAGAATAAAACAGCTTGGGCTAACACATATTGTATATCCGGGAGCAATGCATACGCGCTTTCAACATGCATTGGGTGCCATGCATCTAATGAGTTCGGCTGTGGAAACATTAAGATCAAAGGGCCACGAAATTTCAAAAGAAGAATCATTGGCCGTGCATGCTGCAATTCTTTTGCACGATATAGGTCATGGTCCGTTTAGCCATGTTCTCGAAAACACGCTTCTTGAGGTAGAACATGAAGCCATCTCAAAACTGATGATGCAGAAATTAAATGATGAATTTAATGGCGAACTCAGCATGACCATTCAGATCTTTGAGAATAGTTATCACAAAAAATTTCTGCATCAATTAGTTTCAAGTCAATTAGACATGGATCGATTGGATTATTTGAAACGTGACAGTTTTTTTACAGGTGTTTCAGAAGGTGTAATCGGATCCGATCGTATTATTAAAATGCTCAATGTAAATAATGATGCCCTGGTTATTGAATCTAAGGGGATCTATTCCATTGAAAAATTTCTCGTTGCCAGAAGGTTAATGTATTGGCAAGTATATCTACACAAAACAGCACTTGCTTCAGAACAAATGCTTATTCATATTCTGAAGCGAGCAAGAAAAGTAGTCTCGAAAGGTCAGGAGTTATTTGCGCCACCTCACCTTAAATTTTTTATGACTAAAAAACCAACTCTGGAAGACTTTTTTGAAAGTGATAAAATCGTTGAAAACTTTGCCTTATTAGATGATGATGACATTATGAGTTGCATTAAAACATGGACAGCGCATCCTGATGCAATATTATCTAAATTGTCGAATGACTTTGTTAACCGAAGATTATTTAGAGTCGAGTTCTCAAATACTGCATTTAAAAGCTCGACAATCAAAGACTTGAAAACTCAAATAATTAAAGAGATGCAATTGCAAACGAAAAAAGATGCCGATTACTTTGTTTTTTCTGATCATATAACCAATAATGCCTATAATATTAGCGATGAACGAATTAAAATACTATACGGTGATGGTGAAATAAAAGATATAGCTAAAGCATCGGATATGCTTAATCTTTCTGTCCTGTCAAAGACAGTCAAAAAATATTATATCTGCCACCCAAAATCAATTCATAATTAGCAACATCAAGTGACAGCGCTCAATTTTAATAAGTAAATATATTTACTAGCTTTGCAGCAAATTTTTTTTGAAGTATAGCTATATTATAACGTATATTTGCGGTTTAAAATATTGCCCACTTGAAAGAAATGATCAACAAAGCACCATAAAGAATGAAATTTACTGCAGGCCAAATTGCTGAACTGATCAGTGGTAAGATAGAAGGAAATAAGGAAACGGTTATAACCGGTGTTTCTAAGATAGAAGAAGGCAAACCGGAAACGTTAACTTTTCTTGCCAATCCTAAATATACGAGTCATATATATACTACCCAGGCGGATGTTGTTATTGTTAACGACTCATTTGTGGCGGAAAAAGAAATAAGTGCTACTTTGATCCGTGTGCCAAATGCATACGAAGCTCTTGCATTACTATTGGAAATGTATGAGCAAAGTCAGCCCAAGAAGACTGGAATTGAGCAACCTTCATTTATCGACAAATCAGCTAAAATTGGTGACTTTGCGTACATTGGCGCTTTTAGTTACATAGGAGAAAATGTTGTGATCGGAGAAAATGTTCAAATTTTCCCGCAAGTATATATAGGTGACAATGTTAAAATTGGAGATAATACCATACTTTTTCCAGGGGTAAAAGTTTACAAAAACTGCATAATTGGAAACAGTTGTACTCTACATGCCGGTTCAATAGTTGGAAGTGATGGTTTTGGTTTTGCTCCATCAGCCAGTAATGAATATAAAAAAGTGGCTCAGATAGGTAATGTTATATTAAAGGACCACGTTGAAATTGGTGCAAACACTACCATCGATAGAGCTACAATGGGTTCTACCATTATTAAAAAGGGGGTTAAACTCGATAATTTAGTTCAAATAGCACACAATGTTGAAGTAGGCGAGAACACTGTTATAGCAGCGCAGGCTGGTATATCCGGATCTACAAAAATTGGAGATGATTGCATGTTTGGTGGACAAATGGCATGTACCGGACATATTAAAATTGCCAACAAAACTAAAGTTGGCGGACAAGCTGGAATAACAAAAACAGTTTCAAAAGAAGGTACAATTCTGTTGGGCTCTCCAGCCATGGAAGTTGGAAGTTTCAATAAATCCTATGTTGTTTTCCGTCGATTACCGCAAATGAAAAAAGAATTGGACGAATTAAAAAAGAATGTTTCAGAATTAAACTCTTAAATTCTGAGAAAGTGAAGTAATATGGTTGAAAAACAAACAACACTAAAAAAGTCCGTTACTCTTCAAGGTACCGGTCTACATACTGGAGCTAAAGTGAATTTCACTTTAAATCCTGCTCCTGAAAACCATGGATATAAATTTAAACGTATCGATCTTGAGGGGCAACCCATAATTGATGCTTTAGCTGATAATGTCTCATATACTCAACGCGGAACTGTATTGGGTAAAGATGAAGCAAAAGTTAGCACTATTGAACATTGTCTTTCTGCACTAACGGCTTTTAAAGTTGATAATTGTCTTATCGAAGTTGATGGCCCTGAAGCCCCAATAATGGATGGCAGTGCCAAATATTTTGTTGAAGCCATTAAAGAGGCTGGCATCGAAGAACAAAAAGAGGAGCGCAAGTATTTTGTCGTTAAAGAAAAGATGGTTTATGAGAATGAGGAGCTAGGCATTAAAATAGTGGCTCTTCCTGATGATGAATTTAGCGCTGATGTAAAAATATCATTTGATCAATCTTTATCATTGTCCAACCAATATGCAACGCTTGATGGTTTTGATGAATATGAAAAAGAGATAAGTGCATGTCGTACTTTTGTTTTTCTTCACGAGTTGGAACCATTATTAAAAAATAACTTAATAAAAGGTGGTGATTTAGACAATGCTATTATCATTATTGATCGAGAAATCACACAAGAAGAATTAGATAAGTTAGCCGACCTATTTGATAAACCAAGAGTTGAAGTTCAACCAACAGGTATACTTAACAATTTGGAATTGGTTTATTCAAATGAACCAGCGCGCCATAAACTTTTGGATGTAATTGGTGATCTCGCTTTATGTGGCTTACCAATTAAAGGACGTATTATAGCAACTCGTCCAGGGCATATGGCTAATGTTGAGTTTGCTAAATTAATTCGTAAAGAAATTAAAAAGAGGGCTTTAAAGCCGGAAACTCCATTTTACGATCCTAATAAGCCACCTATCTATGACATCAACGACATTAAGAAAATGCTACCACACAGGTCGCCATTCTTATTAGTTGATAAAATCATTGAGTTAAATGACAAGTCGGTCGTTGGGGTTAAGAATGTAACTATGAACGAACCCTTCTTTACCGGTCATTTTCCTGATGAACCTGTAATGCCAGGGGTACTTCAAATTGAAGCTATGGCTCAAGCTGGTGGAATTTACATACTAAATCAGTTGGATGATCCTAGTGCCTATAGTACATACATCCTTAAAATTGACAATGTCAAACTAAGGAAAAAAGTTGTACCTGGAGACACTATTTTATTCAGACTTGAATTGGCAAGTGAATTCAGAAGAGGAATGGCAAATATGAAAGGCACAGCTTTTGTAGGTGACTCTATTGTTGCTGAAGGTGAACTGGTAGCCCAGGTAATTAAGAACAAGTAAGATAATAAAATTGCTCAGCACGCACAGCCAGGCAAGTTTAATGATGCAATAAACAAGTAATAGATGAAACAACCGTTAGCATATATCCATCCGGAAGCGAAAATTGCTCCTAACGTGGTTATCGAACCGTTTGTAACTATCGACAAAAACGTTGTTATTGAAGAAGGTACAAGAATTGGTTCCAATGTAACAATACTGGAAGGTACCCGAATTGGTAAAAACTGTAACATATTTCCAGGCGCCGTAATTGGTGCTGTTCCTCAGGATTTGAAATTTGTTGGAGAAGAGACAACTGTAGAAATAGGAAACAACACCACAATTAGAGAATTTGTAACGATCAACAGGGGCACAAAAGCCAAAGGAAAGACTGTTGTTGGTAACAATTGTCTTTTAATGGCCTACGTTCATGTAGCACATGATTGCCTAATTGGTAATAACGTGATTTTAGTAAATACTGTTCAGGTTGCAGGTGAAGTTGTAATTGATGACTTTGCAATTGTAGGCGGTATGTCAGCTATTCATCAGTTTGTGCATGTTGGTGCACATGTAATGGTTGCTGGTGGCACATTAATCGGAAAGGATGTTCCTCCATATGTTAAAGCTGGTAGGGCACGAATTTCATATGTCGGAGTAAACTCAATAGGTTTACGTCGTCGTAATTTCACAAATGAACAAATACGTGACGTTCAAAACATTTATCGTTATTTGTTCCAGATGGGGTTAAATAACTCAGAAGCGATTGAACGTATTGAAGCGGAGCTTCCAGCATCGAAAGAACGTGACGAAATTATTCTATTTGTTAGAAGTTCACAGCGAGGAATCATAAAAGGATATTATCCTGACAATGTTTAAGATCAGGAAAAAATGATATAAAAAAAGCGGCTTATAGCCGCTTTTTTTATTTTATGTTGGCGAGAACTAGCCAATAAGTTCTTTGTATTGATCAGCTGACAATAGCTCGTCCAATTCGGCTGTATCAGCCACTTGAATCTTAATCATCCATCCGCCTGCAAACGGATCTTTATTCACCAAGTCAGGTTGACCTTCCAACTCAGGATTAACCTCAACAATTTTACCAGATAGAGGCATATACAAATCAGAAACTGTTTTAACAGCTTCAATTGTTCCAAATACCTCTTCCTTATCCAGTTCTTCGTCTTCGGTTTCGATCTCAACGAAAACAATGTCGCCAAGCTCACCTTGAGCAAACTCAGTGATACCAACTGTAGCTATATCACCATCAACAAGGATCCACTCGTGATCCTTTGTAAACTTTAGATTTTCAGGAACATTCATTATAGTACTAGTTTTAATTTACTATTCATCAAATGTAAATAATTTATTAAAGAAATTCTACGACATTATGTAATCAATAGAATGGCCTATAAGCCCTAAATTACACTATGCGCTGAAGTACTGAATCTTACACTAACAAAGCGAGATTCAACACTAATAAAAATCATATTTTTTTTTAATCTATTGCGCCAAAGAGAAGCGGAAACTAACACCAAAGTTGGTATTTGTAGTAGGATATGATAGCGAGATGTATGGATTATTAACATTCGTATCGTAGAAGATTTGCATATTAAAACGATCACTTAAGGCATAATCAGCAGTAAACTTAACCGTCGTTATTTTCTGACCTGAAGTAAGCTGATTGTACTCCTCTTCCACTTTACGTATGATACTAGTGTTATCTCTTATCGAGAAATCAGCTCTAATGTTTAAATCATTACTGATTGACTTTTGACTGCTTCCATTTCCAAAGATCAGATTCATCTTATCAAATCGATATCCTAATCCAATAACAATCTCATCATTATAATTCTCTATTACCTGATTGTTACCCATACTCAAACTTAAGGTTCGTCCTTTTTTAATTTCGGCACGTGTAGTTAATGAATTTATCCAGGTAATATTAAATTGAATTAAAGGATTAAACTGTTCCGAAACGGTAATCGTATTAATATCGTACTCTAACACGGGATCTGTGGCATTTTCAGGTGTTCTCGATACATACGATCCCATATTGTAAGTTGATCGATACGCATGTGAAATATCAAATGATTTGATAATATTTTTAAATGCCTTAATGCGTGACAATCCATCATAGGTCACACGCCAGTTTGGTTGTATCTGCGTTAGACTTGGGAATGTTTTTGTGAATATTGAGTTAGCACTTTTTCCAGAGTAGGCAGCTAAGAAAGATGGTATAAGTACCTCCTGACTATTTATATCTGATTTGCCGATACGATTCGCTACAATCTGTCTGTTATTTTTAAAATCTTCGAAGGTTTGAGAATAAAGCGCACCGGTTTTCTCCACATCCCTGAATGCAGTTCGGAATACATTGTAACTCATTGAAAAGTTACCAGTTTCAGAACGGCCTTCCGCATCTTTTGTTCCGCCTATATAATACTCGTTCAGATTCTTTGCATAGCTCCTATCCGCATTAATATCCATTCTCAAACCTTTTATCGGTTCCAGGGTGAATTTAATGGAGAAATCTTCCCTATGTGTCATTACATATGGATTAACCATGGATACATCATCAGTCAACCAACCATTATCCGATGCTTTAATTGCAAAATCACGATTCTGCCATCCCAATATAAAAGGAACACCCGGTGCTGTATAACTTTCTGAAGTTCCCATAAAACCTGAAGAAGGTGTATAACCCGGTAATATAGTTCCATTATTTTCCGAGTACGATACAGTAGCCGATTTCAAAGATGTAAGAAGCAAAGTTGTATAATCCAAGGCCAACTTAAATGCTGAATTATTTTCAACAATCGTACCGGTAACCATCACTCTGGCCGTTTCGGACGATTTCTCAGGTATAAATTCAACTTTGTTTTTCCCAAGCACGTTAACCTCACCTCTCACAGGTCTTCCACTACTATCAAACACACGTACTGATGTTTCCATCGTTTTTAGTTTGTGATTGATAACTATCGCCTTATCCTTCTCCAATTTGATATTGGATTTGTTAAAACGTACCGTTCTTTTTCCATCCTTTGATTGATTTGAGCGGCGCGTAGAACGATACTTCTTATCTAACTCACTTAAATAAGGCACTTTTTTATAAAGTGTGGTCATGTTCAATTGACCGTTACCTTGTATGGTATTTGAATTACGAATGGTATTTCCCCAATTAGGCGCATCAGCATCTGCTCCATTAAATAGTGGTGCCGTCTCCCATTGATACATGGCACGGTATTGGACATTAGCAGATGTAAAATCCAATAACGGAATCTTATTAATTGGGATGTTATAACTTACGTCAAAATTATGCTGGTAGGTTGTGGTACGGCCCATACTCGTTATATTACGCCACACCTGATCACGCCATTCGTAATAGGCATCCCGATCATAATCCTTATTCACTGCACCTTCAGGCTCATCGATACGCGCATTGGTAACCGCCTTAAAATTAAGCTTAAGCGACTTGGTTAAATTGTATCTTAAATCAAAATAGCGATTCCAATCAAAATCTTTCGAAACCGTTAATTCAGGCGTGATGGTTGACCCTGTATTATTACGTAACTGCGACTCACGATACTGACGACTAAACTCCCATCTGTATGAAATCTGACTTGGTAAATAATAAAAATTGAAATCTTTAATCAATGCTAAAGATTTACTCTTAACTGAATTCTTAAATGGCTCAACTGCCTTAGGTCGCGTTGAATAATTATAAGCTAAAATTCCACGGTAACTCTTATCGGTTGCATGATCAGTGTTTACATCATGTTTACTTGTTTCGTTAAAAGAATAGGTGGCTGAAATATTTGAAGGATCATAAAATTGCACCTTCTCCTTTTTCGAATTTACCTTAACATTAGTAAAGTTGATACTTTTTCGTTTAACTACATTTTGAGATAATTCTTTAATCGAATCACGTGCCGCCTCATTCTCCGCATTTTTTAATGCTACATCCAAAGGTATATCGGGATCAAGCGGATAATATTTTGGATTGGCAACCGACTTAGAATAACCAAAATAAAAAGGCATACTCAAGATCGACTCCGGTCCTAAAAGTTTACCCAGCTCCATATTGGTAGCAATATCATACTGGAAAAAATCTTCCTGGCTACGTTCCTGAACATTCTGATCGATACTACCCCAACCTATTGTACTTTTCTTACCTGCAATGGAAACATTACCAATATCCGCTAATTTCACCGACATTCTGGCATTGGCTGCCCATCCACCTTTTTCATCAAAATCCGTTAAACGCAATTCATTTAACCACACCTCAACAGACTTATTTTGAGAACCTCGTGTACGCACTCCCATAGTAATGGTTCTTACATTACTTAAATTAGGATTACCTTTTACGGACACAAAATTTGTTGGCTTATCAGGATCCGGTGCGGTATAAACTTTATTAAATGTTACATCCGATCCTTCCTCTCGTTTGGCATCGTTGCGCCTAAGTTTGATGGTTTGAAATAGCTCAAGCGGAATATCAAAATCATTCTCCTCAGGCCAAACCATCCGCTTTTCTTCATACGAATCACCGTATCGGCCAGGCTCAGTCAATTTTAACGGGATCTCATATTCATAAAAGTTATCGTTATAATCACTACCAATACGAATAAAGGCCATCATTTCATTATCTTCCAGATCACCATCAATGGCCTCGGCGTGAGCAAACATTTTCAAACGCTTGTATTGACGAATATCTATGTTCATGGTTTTATACACTGCACGCGCATCTCCACCGGCTAAATCCTGAACTTTCAATAATAATGATTGCTCATTCAACTCACGTAATTGCGGGTTGGCAGGATCAATCACTCTATCAATTCCCGGAGGAAGTACATAGTTGACCGGCTCTTTTTCTGAATTCTCCTCAATATTAACAGCCGAAACCTCAAATGAAGTATTTGGATTTGTTCCGGCATTATCATACAAAGCATCTTGAAATTTACGCCAGTCTCCTTTAATTAAATCAAGGGTTGCTAAACGTAAATTAGTGGTATCTCTAAATCCACGCATAAACATTCGCATAAAGCGAACACTACGCAGGTCAGAAATGGCTCCAACTGTTCTGTCAGGATTTTGAATTGGAATACGGAATAAATACCAATTAGCCGTTCGTCCATTTTTATCCTCAATGGTGCTTTCTCGTTTATCAACTATGTATTTGTTAGTCCCAATTTCCATTGTAGTTCGCGAAATAGGCACCTCATATTGATAATAACTCTCATTCTCACTTAATGTATTATCACGATTTATATCCTCAGCATCAGGTAAAGACTTGGCAGCAGTCGAGAAGGATTCACCGGAATATTCCGACGGTCTGGAGTTACCTTCCGGATTATTAAATCTTTCGTAGCGCTTCAATATACTCGCTTGTTCTTCATCCAAAACAGCTCCTCTGAAATATTGAAAATCATCTGAAGCCGGATCATCCAGGGCAGCCTGTAAGGCATCAGGATTCAAATCAGCCATTGCTCTCATGTCCTCAACATATTGCGCATAAAATTCAAGCTCTCGCTCCGAATTCATTCCGTTTAACCCTACATCCTGTGCCAATCGTGTTGCCGGATCATTACTAAATCCATTTACTAAGTTTTGTTTCCGCGAAACAAATCCCCAAGCTGTTGTATCTACATCAAATGGTTCATCCGGTCCAGGCAAGCCATGCTCAAATGACTTTCGCGAATCTCTTAATATATCTTCCGAAATATTACCAAGGTTAAAATAAATGGTACCATCATTCGGCAAAGCTCCTTCGTCGTATACATATGGATCCATCATCCAGAACTCAATATACTCGATATTAGCTGCCTCAAAATCATTTACATCAATTTGACGCACCATACCTCCCCAACGTTCTTCCGGATTTTTCAATGTACCATCCGAATTGATACCAGCAGAATAATCGGTGCCAAGTTCGCCCACATCAAAGTTATAAGGCCCTCTTTGCATCGGATAATATGAGATATTTAAAACCGGGATATTCGTTGGCTGACCATATGCCGACTGGCGGTTTGGAAATAATTCCTGCTCATATACTTCACGAACAAAATGGTTCAATTTCTGCTCCTCATCATCCTTAATGTGTTGCGGAGTTCGTGAATCTTTTCTTAAAAACAATGGATCAATACTGTACCAGGCAAATCTGGCTCGGTTAATACCGTAGTTTAAATCATTAATTAAAGCTGCTTCTCTGAATATATCCTCCTGACCTTGTGGAGTACTGGCCAATTGCCAGGCCGTCCAGTTACGCATATCGTACGAAATGCGCGTACCTTCAAAATCATCTAAATATGATGTACCAGTTTCATCAATCACTTTTGGGTGTCCAGGAATTAGTTGGGCAAATTCACCTTCAAAAGTCACACTCGACATCTCTTTCGTTTGAACCAGAGGTAAGGCATCAATTAATTCAGTTATACCCATTGATTCTGTATAGAACGATGTATTTAATCCCCATATCGTATTGGCAATAGGCTCATCTCCAATATTCACTTTCTGGGTTAATGGTCGTTCTCGTAAATGCATCAAAGTACCACCAACGTTAAAATTATCACTAAACTGATAATCTAAATGAGTTCCCATCAGTGTCTTGGTCTGCAAATTAAATAAGGACTGGTTCTCAAGCGAAACCTGAATAGGTGTACCGGAAGATAAAATGCCCTGATTTATAATTCGAACGCGCCCAAGCGTATAATCTACCGTATAATCCTGATTCTCCACCAGGCGAATTCCACCAGCAGTTACCACAACAGAACCTTCTGGAACATTCATGGCATTCAAGGAGATTTCAGATCCTGAACTGGATTTATAACGTCCCTTAAGCTTATACTTATTACGAGACGCATCTTGTTCCGCAATTATCTGTGTGCTATCATATAAAGACTGAAATACATATTTATCAATCAATGCTGTTTCATTGCCCAATCTTTTCTTAAGATCCGATCCGAACGGTTCCAGAACCGGAAATATAACACGTCCATTGTCCGGACGAATTGTTAAGCCGTCAACGAAGTCAAAGATACCATCCGGCTGATAATCATTCCGTGTGTTCAGATTATCTAAATTCATTAATCGAATAAACAACTCTCCATTTAAGGGATCACCATTTACTTCTGTAGGTCCTTCCGGGAAATAATTAATGTCACTACCCGTACTATCATTAACGTAGGTCACATTTAAAATAAAATCTTCTCTATTTACCTGATAGGCATTTATAGAGTAGATATTCTTCATCATTAAGTCCCAGGTAGGAATGCTTGGCGAAAGGTTGGTTCCTTTAAGTAACTTTAAGTAAAGCGTTTTTTCAGCCTCATTTTGCTCAGTTGTAAATTCACCAACTCTAAATGTTTGACCATTATAAGTATATTCATAAGCTATACTTAAGACCTCATCAGAGTTAAGTGCGGTATTCAACGAGATATATCCAAGCTTTGACTGAATCGTATATTCCGTCTCTGATAATTTACGTGCATTCTCAAGCTTTTCGTAATCAACAGCATTAAAAAAGTCACTATTTCTCAAAGGATCTAAGGTTTCTGTCACCTTATTTATATCTCTAACATCCGAATAGGTGGAATTCATCTCTGCAAACAGATTGTTAGATGCATTGGCAGGTGGTGCACCTGGTATTCCACCCCATAGCGTTTTATTCCATGTTCCTTCCTGGTTTTCTGCTAAATCGACGAAGGCCACAACGTTACGCGATTCATTAACGTCACTTCTTCTGTTTGTCACCCACACCTCAACACGGGTAATGTTAATTGGACTATTTACAAGCGGTAATCTCTCCAGCGCCTCATTATATCTATTACGAAAATATGTACTTAAGAAGAAATGTCGGTTTCGATCATATTGATCCGCGTGAATTTCAAAGTCTTGAGTTTCTGCCCCTCCTTCAATATTCATTACTGAGGTTTCACCACGTTGTTGAGAAAAAATACCCGTTACGGTTAACTTACCAAATTGCATCTCGGTTTTAACACCAAACAAACTTTGACTACCGGTAATTAAAGTACCTGGTAGAGGTAAGGTCACATTACCCGCCTCAACTTTTTTAAGAATATCATCTTCACCACCTTCATACTCCAGATTAATCTGGTTCTCAAAATCGAAAGTAGCTTCTGTATTGTAGTTAACTCCCAACTTTAATTTCTCCCCAATACTTCCGGAGATATTCATTTGAATTTTCTCCTGGAAATCAAAAGTTGTGGTTTTCCTAAGTCGTTCCTGAAGGGTTGGGTTATCAATTTTTGTACGCTGAACACCAATACGTAATTCAGCCATACCTTGCAGCCGGACATTAATATTGTTACTTCCAAAGACTCCTTCGAAAGCATCACCACCAACATTCTGCCACATCTTGTTAAATACCGAGTTATCACCAAACCTTTCAGCATCTTCAATCTGCTTGGTTCGCCAATAGGACATAATTGACCTTCTGGTATCAACATCAAGATATTCCTCCAACGACATTGTGTAAGGTAATTTCACATCCAGACTACCCATCTTACGATAGATGGTCACATTACCCGATTCATAATTATATTCAGCTTTATAATCAAGGTTGGATGGATCACTCAGGTTCAGGCCAGACTTTTCTTCCTGTTCCAAATATGGGTTTCCACTTTTATCCTTTATACGATACTTTAAGTCTAAAGAATCAGGCTGCTGCTCTACCGTTTCGGGCAATAGCAATACATTATCCCAACTGATCGTGGTAGCTTCAGCCACCCACATCGATCCGATAATGGAGAGTAATACAATGCTATTTCGTAGAATTTTCTTCAACGGTAAATTATTCCCTTACTGTCTTACATAATTTTAAGAGCCTGCTTTATCACCACTTCCACTTTTGCAGTTGGAGATTGACTCAATATCTTGTCGATAGCCTTTTGCGCTGTATTCTTGGCAAAACCTAACATCACTAATGCAGATAACGCTTCCTCTCGTATAGTATTGTCTTGCTCAGCAAAAATTTTCTGATCAAGAGGTTCCTTTCCAAGCTTATCTTTAAGATCAACAATAACACGCTGAGCCGTTTTTGCTCCAATTCCTTTTACACTCTTTATTTGATTAACATTGCCAGTTAAAATAGCACCTTTCAATTCTTGGGGAGTTAATGAAGATAACATCATTCGGGCAGTATTGGAACCAATACCCGATACAGATATTAAATGCCTGAATAAATCACGCTCTGAAGGTTCCGCAAAACCATATAATTGATAGGCATCCTCACGAATGTTCTCATGCACAAAAAGCTGTGCTTCTGTTTTGCCTTCAATGCGGCTGTATGTATTTAAGGAAATATTAAGTAGGTAACCAACTCCATTAACATCAACGACGATATGAGTAGGTCCGGCTTCGGCAATTCTTCCGCTTATGTATTCGTACATCTGAATTTGGGTTAAAGCGTAAATATAGCAAGGAATTCAGTCAACTGAAAGCCTAATAAAAAAAAGCTGGAAGATATAATCTTCCAGCTGCAATATTTATTCTTTAATGGTATTCCAACCTTGTGCTTGCAATTCTACTTCCTGATCAGCATTGGTTACAAGGTAACATCCTTTACTTTCATCAGTTATATGCCCTACTATATAAATTTTAGCATCTTCCTGGCCTCCAAATTTTTCATAATCCGCCTGACTTATAGTAAATAAGAGTTCATAATCCTCTCCTCCATTCAACGCGGCTACAATTGGATTAATCCCCATTTCTTCAGCTAACATGGCTGTAGTTGGATCAACAGGCACTTTATCTTCATAAATACGACAGCCGGTTTTTGATTGATTACAAATGTGCTTTATTTCACTTGACAGTCCATCTGAAATATCAATCATAGAAGTAGGTACAACATCAAGTTTAGCGAGAAGCTCGGTTATTTCCTTACGTGCTTCCGGTTTTAATTGACGACCTAGTAAATAATCATAACCTGATAAATCAGGTTGAACCTCAGGATTATCAGAATACACACGTTTTTCACGCTCTAATAGTTGAAGTCCCATATATGCCCCACCTAAATCGCCTGAAACACATATTAAGTCATTCGTCTTTGCCCCATCTCTATATGCCAGTTTTTCCTTATCAGCAACGCCCATGGCCGTAACACTGATGGTTAAACCCGTTAATGAAGAACTAGTATCTCCTCCTACTAAATCCACATTATAATGCGCACATGCGGCATAAATACCTTCATAAAATTCATCTAATGCTTCAACCGACATTTTTGAACTTAAACCTAAAGATACAGTTACCTGAGTAGGTGTTGCATTCATAGCATAAACATCACTCACGTTTACAACTATAGACTTATATCCAAGATGCTTAAGTGGTGTGTATGTTAAATCGAAGTGAATGCCCTCCAATAGTAAATCAGTAGTAACAACAGTCTTCTTATTCTGAAAATCGATTACCGCAGCATCATCGCCAACACCCTTAATAGTACTCTCTTGTTTTAGTTTTATATTCTCAGTTAAATGTTTGATTAATCCGAATTCACCAAACTGTCCTAATTCCGTCTTTTGTACTTTACTCATTGCATAGTTTCTTATGGTTTGCAAAAGTAAGCATAATCACCTTTACATGCGTGTATTTTAAGCGTCTTGAGCCAATAAATTCAGATTTATTTCGCTTCATCAGTTTGCAACCTGGAATTAATCGTCATTAAACCAACTAAACTACTGAGCCAAATTCAGTTTTATTCCTTTTTGTTCACATCTTTTAAATCAATCTACTGATACTTTGGCAGCATTGTTGCAATTCAAACGGCATAGATTTTTTTTCATAGATTTGGGTTTAGGTTATTGAAAAGCCAGTTTGCAAACGAGCAAGCTGGCTTTTTCTTTTAATTCTGTTCAAAACTATCATTTCACCCAAACTATTTAAAAAAGTAAAATATTTTTCATCTTTCATTCAATTGATATTATACACATTAGACTTCTTTACACACGAAACTCTTTGCTTAATTACAAAAAACATTTGCAGGTTATAATAAAGAGATCTATATTTGCACCCGCAATAACGAAGAAAAACACACGTGTTTTAAGATATATTGCGGGGTGGAGCAGTTGGTAGCTCGTTGGGCTCATAACCCAAAGGTCGTCCGTTCGAGTCGGGCCCCCGCTACTAGTAAGCCGAAAAACTTTCGTTTTTCGGCTTTTTTGTTCCATCTATTTTGATGCAAAATTGAATTTATATAGCTGTTACAATTTATCGTTCAGAGGTCAGCCGTAAAAATTAGCTCTAAGAGTAGTTCCAATCCAATCTTGGCAGGAATCGTTTATCATCTTAAAACGAATTCATTCAAACCTCTAAACAAAAAGGTTAAATACTACAATTAAACACACCTCAATAAAAATTCATATTCCAGAATTACCGGTTTTTATTTGAATTATTCAAAATGTTTTATCTACTTTGTATTGCAAAGTACTTTTAATACTTACAACATGAAAACAAACTTAACCCACATTCAGCAACTTGGAATAGGACTATTCATTGTCTCAATCTTCATCTATTTTTTAGTTCCTTCATCACAGTTAGAATTTGAAGGCTTATCCTTAATAAATTATGCCTTGGCCGGCTTCTATTTCTTAATCTCCTTTGGTGACACGAAAAAAGGTTCAAAATTCTACAAGCTTAAAATACCCAAACTAAACTGGCATCTCACATTAGCAATAATGTTTATTAGTTGCTTTACACTAAACAAGAGCATTAAAATATTTTCACCTGCAGCCAATTGGCTTAATGTCTTTATTGTTATTATTTTAATAGCCTATATTATTTCAGCCATTTGCCTACAAATTCCTTCTTGGGCAAGACATCTTGCATCATTACTTTTAGGCTTTAGTATCGCCTTATATACTTATTACACCATTGCCCTATTACCCTACTCACCAATTGGAGTTATTGGTTTATTTTTACTTGGTATATCCATTCATTTATTAATTCCTGCATTTTTACTTGGCACATCAATTTCCGTTGCGCTTAGCAAAAAACATACAAACATCTCAAGTCTATACACCTTAATAGGACTCATCCTTGCTTTGGTATTCACCATTATCTATTCCAGTCTTTACCACTATAATTTCAAACAAATTGAATCTGCTCAAAAGGAGATAGTTTTAAACGAAGTTCAGGAATTCCCGGAATGGGTGAATTATGCTCAAAAGTGTTCTTCACCCTTTTGGGCTAATCGAATAATTGGCGAAGGCTTTTTGTATGATACCTACAGTAAAGGCTGGTGGAGTTGGGACCTTAATAACACTTCCTTTAGAGAAATAAAAAGACATGATCCACTCGTGGCTACAGCAGCTTTATTTACCAATAAAGTGAGCTTAAGTTTTAAAGAAAAATCAAAAATCCTGGATGCGACTTCTAATACACGTCATTATTCATATGAAAAACTTTGGTCAGGAAAGGACTTAATAGTAACTAAGGAGCTATCAGATATTAGGTTATACCCTGATTACAGATTGGCTTACTTAGAGAAAAATATTTGGATAGAAAACACAAATACATGGGAAGGGAATCAACAAGAAGCTCTATTCACATTTTATTTACCTGAAGGTGCGGTAGCAACATCCTTATCCCTATGGATTGATGGGGTTGAAGAAAAGTCAAGATTAAGTACTCGAAAAAAAGCAGATACTGCCTATAAGACTATTGTAGGTCAGGAAAGACGAGATCCGGTAGTGCTACATTGGCAGGAAGGAAATCGTTTAACGGCAACGGTATTTCCTTGCACGCCAAAAGAAGCTCGTAGGATGAAATTAGGGCTTACCATTCCTCTTAACAAAAACAACAATGACTTAATGTTCAACAAACTTAAAATCCAAGGTTCGGATAATGCTTTTGCAAATGAAACAATTCATCTTAAAATTATTGGTAAAGCCGAACAAGTAAAGCTGCCATACTATTTCTCCAAGGAAAAAGATAATCAATTCTACTACGAAGGCAAGACAATTGAAGATTGGACCTGCACTGTAGCTTCTGTCCCATTGAGTACAAAAGCCTTCCTTTTCAATGGTTACTCCTATCAAGTGGAAAGTCAAGAAACTATTTCATCCTTCACTCCAAATGCCATTTATTTGGATCTTAATTCAGAATGGTCAATAAATGAAGTTGAAACCATTCTACAAAGAGCCAATGGGATTTCGGTCTATATTTATGACAATACGTTTACTGAAATCAATTCCAAAACGTATTATAATATAGTCAAGCCTCTTCTTCGTAAACCGTTTAGCTTATTTCCAACTCATAAAATAAGTGATCGAGGAAATGCCTTATTAATTAGTAAAGGCAAAACAAATTCTCCAATTCCATCCGACTTAAAAAAATCGAAATTCTATAACGACTTTGTCCTAAGTATGGGTAAGTTACCTATCCCTATTGCAAGCCTAATAATAGACGATAAAAAATCATCATATGTCAGTTCCCTGGAACAATACAACTTATTGAGATGCCAAACAACAGATTTAACTACTTTCGGCAGCACTCCGGTTTCAAAATGGTTCAGCCTTAATACTAAGGATTATGGTGCATCCTTGCCCATGGCACAAATGAAAATTACGCGCAGCAAATCAACTACTAATAATGATGTAAATGTGGCCCCTTCACACTTGATGCGTTTATATAATTATCACACCATATTGCAAGAAGCCGGTCACTTGTTTCTTCAGGATAAAGAAGACATCCCCGATAACATTTACGAGCTTTGCAACGCAGCCTTTATTGTAACTCCAATTTCAAGTTTAATTGTTTTAGAGACTATTAAAGATTATGAGCGTTTTGACATTGCGAAGAACAAAAACAGCCTTCACAATGCAAGTTTACAAGACTCTGGTGCTGTTCCTGAACCCGGAGAATGGGCCTTAATTATTTCTTTAATTGTAATCGTAGGCTTCACTTATTTTAAATTCCGCAAATAAAACGACCAATGTTAGAATTCAGTAACATAGTCAACACTAATCGCAAATTCCTAAATAGGACTTTGCGGTTCTTTCCATTGATTGCGCTAGGTGCAATAGCCTTCTTAACAATCAATCGTTTTGGCGGTTTACGTTTTGAGCAATACCTTTTTATACTCATACTGCCATTTACTTTGCGCAAAGCTCATGGCCAAGGCCAGCCAATGATTTTCATAAGTCTTTCCTTTGCTTTATTCTTGTTGTTTTTTCTTACTAATGTCTATAGTATTTTTTACCTAGCCGTTGGAATGGGTTTGTTTGCCTCTGTATTTTTAATCCAGCTCAGACCAAGTCTCTTATCCATCATACTGCTTGGATTAACAACACCAGCCGTTAAATATTTACTAAGTGTCTTTAGTTTTCCCATCAAACTACAGCTTACTAGTTGGTCGGGTAGTATTCTCTCTATACTTTATTCAGATATTGAAATCGCAGGGAATTGTATTTACAATGGAGGCATTGAATTTACGGTTGCCCAAGAATGCCTTGGTTTAAGTATGATAAGTACAGCTTTGGCTTTTGCCATATTTATCATGGCTTTTATATCAACCAATACTCACAAAAAACCACCCTTTTATCTCATTGTACTGTTTTTAATTAGCTCTGTTTTATTGGTTACACTAGCTAACCTATCTCGCATAGTTTTAACAATAAGTTTAAATGCCATGCCTGATACATTCGTCCACGAGTTAATCGGCATTCTACTATTCATTAGTAATTGCTGCCTCCCACTTATCGTTTTAGGAAGATATACAAAGCGGTATTACAAGACGATCAGAACTGAAAAATTATATAAAATCTCGAATAGCTATTGGTCAATCATCCTACCTGTGCTTGCCTTATTTAGCCTTCTTATTGAAGAAAATAAGTTAGCCCCTGATTTTAATTCCGATAACATAGAGTTAACAGGCTTCTCAAAAGAAACCAGAAAAGATGGTATCGTTAAATTTCGGAATAAAGAATCACTTATCTATGTCAAGCCGCCCGCATTCACTTTAGGTTCGGATCACAATCCGTTTATTTGCTGGAAGGCAAGTGGTTATTCTATTAAAAACGAGCAAGAAATAAAGCTTGGCCAGTTTATGGCCTATACCTTTGAACTCCACAAAAAGGACGAACAAACACTTTACTCGTGCTGGTGGTATAGCAATGGGTACAATAATACAATTAGTCAGTTAGATTGGCGCCTAGCCATGCTAAATGGTGAAAAACCCTATTGTGTTATTAATACTACAAGTACTGAAAAATCCCAAACAGTAGAACTCACAAAACTTTTGATGAGTCAAAACTTTATAGATTGAAATAATAATTGGTCTTCAGGTTGATGCATAATCTCAATATGCACTAAACAATTCGATTGACATTTCGCGATTTGAATACCAAAAAGTAATAAAAACTACCCCTATAAATCTTTTCGATAAGATCTTGATTCTTTTCAGTAAAGAAGTCAAACTTCTATGGCTCACCTTTGTACCGTGATTATATCACACAAACAAAAAGCAATTATTAATATTAAAACTTAGAAGTCATGAAAACATTATTAAGAACATTTGCATTTGCCTTTATTTTAGGAATTACGTTCACAGCCTGTTCAAACGATGATACGTATACACCTGCAACAGACAATCCGGTTGAACGTCCTTTACCAAATGATCCTGATACAGATTATGCGCCAGGTCGTCCAACACCAGGAGGTCCAAATCCTGAATAAATAGCAACGTTTATTACAAACCAACAAGTATAGAGAATCAACACAAGCAATTATTAATAATTAAACACAGAAATCATGAAGACTTTAATGAAAACATTTGCCATTGCATTTATTGTAGGAATAACATTCTCAGCATGCTCAAGTGACGACAATTACACGCCTGCTACCGACAATCCGGTGGATCGTCCATTCCCAATAAACCCAGATACTGAATATGCACCAGAGCGCCCAACACCAGGAGGTCCAAACCCTGAGTAAACCAGTCTCAATTATAACATACCAAAAAGAATCATGATCCTTAACTAACCTTTCAAAAAATTCATGATTGCTTTGTTTGCTGAGAAGCTCAATTTTCAGCAGCCCAAACACCTGGTGTTTGGGCTTTGGTATATAATTACATAATGTCCAGGGATAATATGCAATTACAGTAGTAAAATCCCATTTTCCCCAATCAAATCTGGTTTTCCCCGATTGCAATCGTATTTTCCCCTACTTCAATCCTGAATCTCCCTATTACAATTCCATTTCTCCCTATTACAATCGCATTTCTTTCCAATGCAAATGTAATTCTACCTAGCTCAATCTCGTATTTCCCTATCACATTCACGGTTTTATCCAGTGCAATGCCATTTCTAATTACTACATTTCCATCATTAAAAAACAAAGCCACAACCCTTTGGTTGCAGCTTTATCAAGAATAACTATCAATACATGTCAGTTTAAATCAAACGTTATTCCTATCGAACTATTTTTTTATTTAATCTGATAAGTATCACCCGGTTCAAGTACTTTTGTTATCACTTGCCCTTTGGATGTAATTTCTAATTCAACGGCTTCCGGACTTAATAAATATACTTGCCAGTAATCAGCCAACTTATTCAGGTAGATATCAGCAATAGCTGATAGCTGAATACTATTATCTTCTATGCTTAGGTTTTGGACATTAAACAAATAATGTTGAGATCCTTTTGAAAGGCTTTGCACTTGTTTGCCACCCGCATTAAGCAAAGCACTGTTTCGTTCCCAATCTTTAAGTCTGTAATTATCGCTTTCGTCAATTCTGCTGCTATATCCTTTATATGGGTAGATAACAGTGATAAACGAAAATGCTTTTTCATCAATTTTTGAAACTATATTCCACTGCTTTCCTCTGGAACCAGATGATTTGATACTATCTGTGGGAATCAGTTGCCATATATCACATCCACTGGCATCCGAAAAACTACTTCGCAATAAGTCAGATCCATTTTCGGAGGAATAATGACCTTGCCACACCTGTTTGTAACTATGCTCAGTATCTGACTGGAAATTATCTTTCACAATCCAGAATTCATCCTTCACATAAATCACTTGTCGGCTATACTCAACACCAATATCTTCAAAACCGTCGTGTGAACCTATATGTAAATCAAAATTAGTATTGCTCTGCCATGCTATTGTTGTGGGTTGAGGCAGTTGCTTAAACTTACCAAAACCACTTCCACCCTTATTGGATGTCCATTTTTTTCCCTGCAATTCATCATCTACGAGGGCTACATTTTTTACTAAAGAGTTTTTAAACAGCTCAAAATCACTTAGTGAATAACGCACTTGATAATTGGGCAAAATGCATTGTCCATTAGCCATGGCCTGCACACCCAGCATATCGCCATGTTGATGATCCGGTTTTTTCTCATCCAAACCAGCACTAATGATCATCATTTTATCGTTCGTACTCCAACCTTCCCGCATAATGTAATAATGCGTATCCGGAAAGCTTAAGGAACCATATGACGGTAGTTTAGCATTAAGGTGGCTCAAACTTTCAAGCTGGCTTTGCCTTAAAAACCAATACATCTTTGGGCTTACTTCTGGCTCTGAAAAATAAGCTATTTCATCATCTTCGAACAATATGTATCCAAGAGACATTGTGCTCGCAATGGCATTCTTTTCAGCCCAGGGATTATCTGTATCGTCTTGTAATACAGGAGCACTTTTATCTGGATATGCCACTTTTGCCAAAGTTGTAAAAAGTGATTTCAGTTGAGCTTCCCATAAGGGATCAACTTCAATTTCACTGTTCTTCACCAATTGATATACATAGAAATAGTTGCCTATATCGCTCATGTGGTAATGCACCGAACGTTCAAACTGGAAACCATCTGGATTAATTTCTTTTTGCATATGTGCTTTTAATAGCTCCATAGCATGTTGATACCACTGATCTGTTCCTTCAAAATCACGAAATAAAATAGCTAGCATAGCCAGAGCTGACATTCCACGGGTTTGATGATTGCCTGATTTAAACTTAGCATTAGTATGATATAAATGCGCACCATGCTGCAATAGTGTTGCTATTGTTTGCAACTGCATCTTGTCAGTATAAGCCTCTTCACCCAAAAATAAGTTGTGAATACTTAACCAATTCAAAACACGATACCCCGAACGAAATGCTTCATACACCCCATTGCCATCTTCAATACTTTCGAATTTGTTGGTATGAAAAGCAGTATTTAAAGATCTTAACTGTGTGTGCCAGTAATGAATGTATTTTGGGTCTTTATCTTCATAAAAATAAAGATATGCAATATCCATCATTTTATGCTGACGTGCCAAATGACGCAAGGCATACGAATTAACCGGCGATCCATTTAAATAATTAAATGGCAGTTTCCAGATGGTCGAATCCGCATATTTACCCATGTGGTCTTGAGCTCTATCACGATGCCCATTTTCATTTACGTAAAGCTGGTTATAGAGTTCAAAACGCTCATTTACATTTTGATAATCATAAAAGAATCGCTTGGTAAACTGCTCTCGATAATAAACAGCCAAATCCTTGTCATTCTTTAGCTTCCCTTTAAATTCTTGCTTAAGGTACTTCGACAATTCAGACGTCTCCAACACTTTATCATGCGGAATTTTTTTAGCCGACACTGAAACTGCCACGCAAGCAACAATAATAAATCCAAGTAATCTTTGCCAGTTCATCATTTCCCTTTAATAAACTAATGTAAGCTTAAGGTTTTCTTCTACACGTATTTGCCCTGAATTAGTCACTTTATTATTAGAGTGTGAATTATTCTTGGCTCCCCAGAGAAGAGCAACCAACTTCACTTTATTATTTTTAAAGGTATTGTCTCTAATATCCACATTTACAATTCCACGTGAATTTACTAAAATGCCATTTGCTTCTTTATGACCACAGTTTTCGAATGTGCTATTGCTTAGAATTAGATTACCGCCTATTGTTGACTCGTCATATCCTCCGCGATAATAATCAATTACATTTGCTGCCACATTCTTAAATTGACAATTATCAATCCTTAAGAATTCAACATTATAGTCCCCTTTATCATTGGTTTCTTCTGATAATTCAAAGCCATTATTACAATCCGAAATCACGGTTGAATTTATATTAATCTCATCAGCAAAAGTTTGTTTGTAAGCCTTTAGCGCAAAATCGAAATTAGATATCTCAATGCCCTTTACATTCAAATTATATTTACTAAACATGTTTTCTTTCAGGCTGGCAAAAGCGTATTGCGTTTTTTCACCTGATAGAATTAGGTTTGTAAGGTGTAGGTCTCCTTTCGGATGCATCGCGAAAGCTGGTGTTTCTGCTTCACCTGAATACTTAAGCACGGCTTTGTCAGCAGCATCTTTCGAACGTAGGGTAAGTGCCTTATTAATAATCAAAGATTGATTAAACTTATACGTACCAGTAGCCAGTTCAAGGATATCACCAGCATTGGCTTCAGCAATAGCATTAGCTAAATTGGCTGATGCTTCAATTGACCAAACTTTAGCCTCACCGGCCTCTTCTATATCCGAAAACCATGATGGCCCGTAGTTCTCTTTATTGATCAGTTCCACTGGAGTTGATCCATTAGTCACCACAGCTCCCGGCATTGCAACAATCGATCTTTCATGATTCAAGAGATCGCGATCAATAGTTTCAAAACCATAACCCTTATAAATTTCCATTCCATCAAAGGAAGAAGGAACAAATACAGATGAACCAAGAGGATTCATTTCAAAGGATAATTCTTCTAAGCCTTTACGAGCATTGAACATGACATCTGCATTATTAATGTAGTTATTGGCAAAGATGACACCATCAGCCTTATCGTGTTCAACAATCAATTGAGGATCGCCAACCTCGTTATAAATGATATTATTGGCCACTTCCATTCGAATAGGTCGTGCAGAACGAATTTCTGATTTAGGTAAAACTTCAGCTTGCGATATATTAGTACCAACACCAAATTGCCAAGGGGATTTACAATTCATATACGTATTGTAAGCCACTACCACATCTGTTACTTGATTATAACGGTTTAAAGGTGATTTAGGAATACCATTCATTACCGCCAGAGGACTTCTAAAGCTCTTACCAATTAGATTATAAAAGAAGTTATTGGTAACCCAATGGCCGGTATTAATAATTCTTATTCCACCTATATTTTCTGATTCACCATCTCCTAGAAACAGATTACCGTCAATTTTACAATAATTACCATGACGCATCACAACCGAACCTTCGCAACGGTCGAACACATTGTCATTAAATTCATTAAAATTTGTTTTATTGGAGATTACTTCAACTTCACCATTACATTCTTCAAAATAGTTATTCGCTACAGTAGTGTAACCGGGCGACATTGAACTAAAACTATCTCCCAATTGAATGGTTTCCGCTTTAGGTCCACCCTTTCGCGGACGTGGCCCAAAATGGTTATATACAATCTGGTGGTAGTTATTAATATTTCGATTACCCTTTATATCAACTCTTAATGTAGGTCCCTCATTTGATTTCCCACTCAGGTAACAATGATCCATTTGATTAAAACGACCAAAGAACTCCACCCAGTGGTCTGAACGATCACGGCTCATCTGATTGAAATCTTCAATAACACATTCTGTAATGCGACAATGATTAGCCACTTTGGTTTTAGAAATCTTATATTGGATAACATTTTTAGTTGGTGTGTAACCATTTCTAAAATACAATCCTTTTACCACCAGGTAATCGCCACCTAATTCCAAATTAGATTGTCCCTCAATAAAAACTTCCCCTATGGTTTCGGCTTGTAAGGTTATCGGGTTTGCCTCTGTGCCTTTGCCAAAGAATTCAATCTCTACATCCGTCCACACACCATTGGCCATAACAATGTTATCGCCAGCCTTAGCCTCTTTAATAGCTTTATGCAGTTCATCTGCATTGTTAACTAATATTTCATTTTTGCCTGGCTGACATGCAAGCATTAATGGTAATAAAACTCCAATGAAAAACACTTTTTTAATCATCATTGCACTTATTTTTGAATCTTTATCAAAAGAATATAATCAATTAGTAGACACACATTTTCCCAGTTTGATAGC
Organism: uncultured Carboxylicivirga sp.; assembly: GCA_947503525.1. GTDB lineage: Bacteria > Bacteroidota > Bacteroidia > Bacteroidales > Marinilabiliaceae > Carboxylicivirga. Next base: position 62,905 of record CANNEA010000010.1, read on the forward strand.
TAGCGTCTTCCGAAACCAAGGTTACGAAATACATACCTTTTTCAAACCCACTTAGCGCCAATCTATCCTTATCACTATTTACTACGCTTTGCACCAAAACACCTGTTTGATTGTATACATAAACATCTTGCCCTCTAACATTTGATAACTCAAAGCTCCCCTTATTGGGATTTGGCATAATGTTAAAATCTGGCTTTACCCTTGTTTTACCAATCGAGGTATTATCCAATTCATGAATTGAAAAGTTAGCAAATAATACTTGTTCATCTTTCAGGTCAACCGCATTATTCAAACTACGGTAAATGCCCCACTTGGGACGCAGAAAATCAGCATCCGTTTTCCACATTCTAATGTCGTCATTACTATAATCAAACAATACTTCAGCATCCGGAAATGCTTTAATCAATATTTTATAACTACCGTCTTCACCAAAAACAACTTCTTCTATTACCTCAACCCACTGTCCTTTAAAATCCTCCAAATCCACTTTAGTAATGGTGGTTTGGCTGGTAAATTCGGCATATCTCAATTCTAATTTATCAGGAGTTCCTTTACGTGCCGTTAAAGTAATTAGTGGCATACTTTCTTCGGAACCTCCAACCGCCTTAAGTTGATGCAAATGTGTAAAACTAGAGCTGGCTGCAAAATCCGAAGCCAGCTTGAATTTCCATTTATACTCTACCTTTTCACCTTCTATGGCCTTTAAATTATCTGGCGATTTATCGTAGGTCTTTATTTCAACCCTTTGTCTGTCGTAATTTTTGCATCTGTCTGAATCCTCATCTTTATGAATATGAAATCGGAATACATATTGGTCAAGTGTATTATCAAACACTTGATCAATGTGTGGTCCAAATTCTACATGATCACAATCAGGCACTTCAACTACATCGTAGCCTGGCGCCAAAACAGAATTAATCAAACTATAAGTATCCGTTTGACCATCAGCATCGAGCATTACTTGCGCAAACAAGCCTGAACAAATACAACTTAAAGTAAAAAAAGCACAAAGTAATTTCATCGTTTTCCCTTAAGCTTACTAATTAAACATCCACAACTTAAAAGCCATAATTACAATGGCCAATAATAATATACGCTTAATCCATTTATCTCCTTTTTTAACGGTGAAAGTACTGCCCAACCATCCTCCGGTAGCATTACCCACTGCTAAAATTAATCCGGCTTTCCAATCAATCAAATCCTGATATATAAAAACACCCAAAGCCGATAAGGTGTATATAAGAGCAATAGTGACTTTTATGCTATTGGTTTTTACCAGCGAAAAGCCATTAATTTTTACAAGCGCAAGCATTATGATGAAGCCAATACCTGCATGAAGAAAACCACCATAAATACCAATAAAGAAAAAAGCTATGAATCCGAAGCCTTTTCTTTTTATCGACAATTTTTCACCACTACCATTGCTATAATCAGGATTGAACAACAATAAAATGGCAACTATCACCATTACAACGGATAAAATACGATTGAACAGCTTTTCTGGAATATCGATAGCCAGATTTGCTCCGATTATTGCTCCAATTAAAGCAGCAAGGCCAAGATAAACTCCATATTTTCCGGGTGATACTTTCTTCTTTTTAAAATTGGCAACTGCCACAACATTTTGTGCCAGTAAAGCAATTCGATTGGTGGCATTAGCGACAACAGGAGGAAGACCAAGAAAAATCATGAGTGGAAGTGTAACTAAAGATCCCCCTCCTGCTACTACATTAATGAAACCTGCTCCCGTTCCAGCAAGAACAAGGAGCAAGTAATCAAATAAATCCAAAATGTGTATTTAAGATAACTCTATAAAAATCATATCTTATATTCCTAAAGCTTGTCCTCCTCCAATCTGAATTGTTTCAGCTGTAATAAATGAAGCATCTTTACTTGCTAAGAAAGATACAACTGATGCTACTTCTTCAGGTTGTCCTAATCTACCTAACAATACACTGTTTGCCCATGAAGCAAAAACTTCTGGCTTAGTCGCTTTAATTTGAGCATGGAAAGGCGTATCGATAGTACCAGGCGATACTGCGTTTACTCTAATTCCATATTCAGCTAAATCTTTAGCTAAGGCCCTAGTTATCGATTGCACTCCTCCTTTAGATACTGAATAGATGCCTGCACCAGGTCCTGCACCATTCCAAGCAGCATTTGAAGTGTAATTAATAATCGATGCGTTTTCTCCTTTTTTAAGGAAAGGAATTGCTGCTCTTGAAGCAAAAAATACTGAATCTAAGTTTAAAGCCATAACAAATCTGTATTGTTCAGTTGTCATTTCTTCAAATCTAGCCCTTACACCAATACCACCTGCATTGTTTACAAGGACATCAATTTTACCGTATTTTTCGCCAATTTTAGTAATATTTTCAGTAACAGCATCGTCCTTTGTTACGTCAAATCCAATGTACTCAGCCGTGATACCTTCTGCCGCAAGTTCTTTTACTTTTTCAGCTCCTACTTCATCTTCAATACCATTTAGAACTACGGCATATCCGTCTTTTCCTAATTTTTTTGCTACTTCAAAACCAATTCCTCCAGTCGCGCCTGTTACGACAGCTACTTTACCTTTTAAATCCATGTTTATATATTTAAAATATTTTTAATTTAAAACTCTTCGGTTGTAAACAACCTTCTATTTATTAAATACTCCTTTAATAATTCTTACTCAACAGATTTGATATTTCTCGCAAAAAAGAAAATGGCAAATATACCTAGTGGCACAAAAACACCAATTGCTACAAATATTGGATTGTAACCAAATGCATCCACTACTTTCGGTACGATCCAGTTCATTACAATAACCGAGAAAACACCAACCATTCCACCTAATCCGGCCAACGAACCAACTGATTTTCCACCAAAGAAATCACTTGGTAGCGTTTGTACATTACCAATGGCAAACTGAAAACCAAACAACACAAAGAATACGATAGATACAAATACGATAGCTGTATTACCGAATAAAACAGTTGCTACAAGACCAAGGAACATAATAATTCCACCAATCAAAATTGTGGTTTTCCGTCCTTTGTTAATGGAATTGCTTTTTGAAATAATACGTCCCGAAACATAACCTCCGGCAATACTACCTAAGGCAGCACCTACATAAGGAACCCAGGCAAACATTCCAACTTGCTTCACATCAAAGCCGTAAACATCAAATAAATAAATAGGCATCCAACCAACAAACAACCACCAAATTGGCTCTAAAAAGAAACGTCCTACAACTATCGCCCACGATTCGCGGTAACTAAGTATTTCTCTTAAACTTTTCCCTTTTGTTTCACTGGTATCATTTTTATCAGCCTCACTCTGCCCATCTAAAATATAATCACGCTCTTCTTTGGTTATCCAAGGGTGGCTTTTAGGACCTGCTTTATTAATTAGCAACCAAGGAATTATCCAAATAATACCAAAGGAACCAATAACCATGAAAGTTGTTTTCCAACCGTAAGCTACAAACAAGGTAGCAATAAATATAGGCGCAATCACTGATCCTATTGAAGCTCCGGCATTAAAGAGACCTTGAGCAATGGCTCGTTCTTTTATCGGAAACCATTCAGCATTACTTTTAACGGCTCCGGGCCAATTACCTGCCTCTGAAAAGCCAAGTAAACTTCGGAATATACTAATGGATAAAAATCCCCTTACTGTAGAATGTAAAAAAGAAGAAAGTCCCCAAACCCCGATAGATAATACATACCCAATTCGAGTACCTACTTTATCAAATATCTTACCGGTGAATAGCTGTCCTAAAGCGTAAAACACCATAAAAATATTTAATATATTTCCATAGTCATCTTTGGTTAAATCTAAAGATTGTGCAATGGAACCTTCTACATTTTCGTTACCCCACATAATAGACAGGGCACTTCTGTCGATATAGTTAATTACTGTGGCTAAAAAAATCAACCCAATAATTACCCAACGTAATCCTTTAATCTTCATATTAGTTATTTTTTATCTCCAAAGTATGATACAGCGTTACCTTGAAGAAAATCTTCACGTACCGGACTAAATACATCAATAAGAATACCTGCTTCTAAGCATAAAGCGCCATGAACCAAATTTGGCTCGATATACACTCCATCTCCACCTTCTACAATTTGCTTCTCCCCATCGATAGTAAATTCGAACTTACCCGACACACAATAGGTAGCCTGAGTATGAAAATGATCATGTGGAGTTCCTTCTGCACCTTTTTCAAACTTCACCTGAACCATCATAATTTGGTTATCGTAACCCAAGAACTTACGTGATACACCACCACCAAGTTCTTCCCAATCCATGTCTTTAGTTTTGATAAATTTTTCACTAAATCTCTTCATCGCATTTTCCTTTTATTATGAATACTTTTAAGTCATTTATTGAAACAAGGCATAAGGTCCTTGCCACTTATATTGTTTTTCGCCACAATCGATCTGATGCTCTTTTAATTGATCATTCTCTGTATTACACACCACTAAAACACGTTTATTCCCTGAAGTGAAATTCATTTGAACAACGGTGTAATTATCATTGTCGCATAGCGTTTCAACACTCTCCAAATTACCTCTTAAGTTTTCTACTACTTCGGTTACAGGGTGTTTGCTTCCATGTACCTCAATGGCTGATACAAGAACTGTTGATGCAGCATTTTTTCTACGCACTATAATGGATGGCTCATTTCGAAGGCTAAACTCAGGATCATTGGCTCCCAAACGGGTGTAAAGAATTTCATCCCCTTTTTGAGTTTCATTTAGTATCGAATAAAAACGCCCGTCATTCAACCAAACCATTTTATTAAGTTTATCTGAAGCAGATGCCTTACCTTCAAGCCATAAATGCTGATAACCTTGATCATTGCCTAATGCACTCTTGGATTCAGTAGATGCTTCGTAATCAATGTTTGAATCCATAAACTGTCCCAAATAATGAAATGGAAGATCGTAGTTATGCTTACTGTCTGCTTTTACCTTAAGCACATCCAACACTATGGAATGCTCAATTTCTTCACCATCTTGAATTAAGGCAACTGTGCGTTGAACATTCATCCCATCATAGGCATAATTTTCTTTGGCACTCATCACCTTAACATTCGGATTATCCGCATTAAAAAACCATGGTTCAGCCGATGTAAGAGAAGCCGTTTTCAATTTTCCATTGAATTGGGTTTTTTCATCAACAACCAAGGTGTTGTGTGCTATGGTTTGCTTAGCCCAGGTTTTATTCTCAGGCAAATATCTACCACCATGTTTATATTCCACATTGACGTAACGCGCCGCTCCATAATCCTGAAGTATTTCTTTACCTCCATCGTATAGCTGAATGGTTAAACGATCAAAATGACCATGTCCCATCCCTTGCGACGCATATTTCATGATAACACATTGCTCATCTTTACCACTACCAGAACGCAATACACCAACTGCACCCTGTTGTCCTTTGGGACCGTCAGTGAACTCCTTTGATTCCCACACAAACGGTTTGGCCTCTGCATTTTTTAAGGCTCTGGCTACAGCTAAGCCTGCATCTGAAATAATAACTGTATTCTGTTCCTTTGCAATACTTAATAATTCCTTTTGCGATGGATCGGCAGCATAAACGATATCCACCGCATGTACCAATTCGGTAGCCATATACGACATACTTTTTAAGGCATCATTAAACGGAAAAAATCGACCCTCAGTATTGGTAAGTTGCAAGGTAGCCAACACCGCCTTTTTAAGAATTTCATCGCGATATTCGAATATTTTTAATTCAGGCTTATTATTATTAATGGCTTGAGCAAACAACATATATGGCATTAAAGCATAACGTTGATAATACGGACCTTCGGTATAATATCCATCAGGCGAAAACAACTGATCTAACTGCGTTAGAAAACCAGCGCCTACTTCCTCGTCTTTCGGTCCTGTTTCAACACCATATAAAGCGCGCTGAACCATTTCTTCATTATCAATAGCAAAACCAGTCATGCCAACAGCGGCAGCTGCCCACACGCCGTGATTATGCACACGGTTAAATACTTTTGGTGTTTCTACTGACAAGAAATCAGCATATGGAATTAGTAATTTATTCTCAATAATTTCTTTCTCTTGGGAGGATAAATCGTCAACCACGCAATCGTAGGCTTGACTTACATATACTAACCATACAGCTTCATTCAAGGATTGCCAAAACAGTTTTCCAGGTGCATAGGATTTTTGAACAGGATGCATTCCAAGTTCCGGATACATTTCTGCATACTTCAATAATACATCACGAACGTAGAGCTTATATTTTTCTTCGCCGGTTAATTGCCATAATACACCCGCCCCTTTCATGGTAAGGTAATTTTGTTTATGACGATTATGCGTATAACCTCCAGCCGGGTCTTTAGGTACAGGCACCAATATACCTTTCTCTATATCCGAATTTACCACTGAAATAAGCTCATTAATCGAGGCCTCTAACATAGGTAAACCTTTATACTCAGCTTTGATAGCATTCACAACCTGACCTGTTAAAATCAAAGATGGCTTACCTTCTGAATTAGCAGGCTTGTCACATGAATAATTTAACAATGTGATGAGAATACTTACAAACAAGACTATTATTAATCGCATATAACTCTAATTAATTTATGTGTTTTCCCGAAAATAAAAGCGGCCTGATGGACAACTAATGCACGCAACCTTAAGTCAATAACCATCAAGCCGCTCTCTCCTCCAAGAAAATCTAAAAAAGCAATAAACAATAGCAGCCTATATCCGTTGGTACAGGATTACTATTGAAAAATTTATAATGTTTCACGTCTAATACAAAGTACTTTACTTTTGAAAAATTAATGGCTGACACTTAACTCATAAAACCTTACAGTTGAAAAAGCACCTTCATCTCTGGTTTGAAAATAGTTTCCAGCTTTAAAGTAGTTTTCAAAAATGCCCCATTTCTCGATGTGCATATCTTCGTAAACTTTAAATTCGGTTTTATTTAAAACAATAACCATTTTACCCTCAGAAACTTTAACCTCTAAAGTGAACTTTCTAAATCCAACTTCTTGTTCAAAATTGAAGCCTTTATCATCTCCCCAAGCATCTTCATGAAGCATCTCTTCATATGAAGCATTTCTATTTTTAAGCACCTTTGTTTTAACTCGTATTTTACCTTTATCCCAGTAAATTTTTAAAATTGGTGGTGCATTATTATCATCAGCTCCTATCAAATCACGCTGCTCATTTGTTAACCTGCCATGAATCTGCATAATAATAGTTCTATGGTATTTACCATCTGAATCTCTGGATGTTGCCTCCATCGCTAATTTCCCCTTCATATAGGCACCATCTTTGAAGGTCCAGTTCACATTGTTTTCACCCGGAACCATTTGCTCTCTTAATTCTGAACGAGAATATTTAGTATTCTTGGTTGTAGAAGCAGTTGGCTTTGCATGAAATACGATAGCACCTCTTGTAGAGTCAATATACATATAAGGTTTAGCTATTTCCATTGATGCAAAATTCAAAATCTCAGGTGGTTCTATTTCAAAAGGTTTCCCAGCATCGTTAGTAACAGGTAAAGTAACTTTCCAATGGCTCAAATCTATATTTGGAAGCTTAACTTTCTTCTTTTTTTTCTTTTTGTCTCGTTTTTCAATTTTACTTTCCGATTCAGTGACGCCAATTTTCTTGGTAAGAGAAGTAGCATTAAAAGATAGAAATATTGTTAATACAATTATTAATAGCTCTTTTCGGAAATTTTTCATCTTTTATAATTGTTTAAGGTAATACATAGAACTCCCATGAGAATATTCTCACAATTGCCATTGTGGCTCGTGTGTGAAAAATTTTCTCATGGTCGTTCCATTTTGAATTATTTTATAATTCTATTCCTGATAAACCTTAACATTATCAATCCAGGCATCCACTGATGTAACTGCGTAAAACATTACCGCAATTTCTCCACTATCATTGGTAGTAAAAGGAAGCAGAACTTTTGTTCCTCGGGTATCTGAAAATTTACCCTCTGCTATGGTTCCAACGTGATTAACTAAATTAGAACTGACATTTTTAACAGCATCTGCACCATCAATGTAATGTTCATCTAAAACAAGACCTACAATACTTCTGCCTCCAATCGGATCATTAGCATCATCACTCTTAATGGCATATTCATACTCTAATACATATTCAGTGTTTGGCAATAATTTAAGCGCTTGGTATGCATATCTTGACCCTGAACTTTGAAGGTAACCCCCTGATTGACTTGCTGTCCACTTAGCACCTGGAGTTTTAGAACCGTTAGGTGTTCCGTCATAATTAGTCCAGGAACCATCAGAACTCGAACCAAACGGAGTGGTCGTACCATCTGTGAATGTTGTAAATCTCCAATGATCTGTTTTAGCATCAAAATCTCCGTTTAGAATTACGGATGTAATTGGCTTATGCAAGAAAACATTATCAACATTAAGCGTAGCGGCATCTTCTGCCATACCTTCAGCGCCTAGTTCCAGTTTAATCTCATCAAACTGCACAACTGGCTCTGAAAAATCGCTGGCTAAATCTAAATCCATACTAATCCACTCACCATCCATCAAATCTACAGTATAGTCGTATTCTGTATCGCCATTAACTAAAGTTAATTTCAACTTATCAACTCCCTTAGCAAAATCAGAATGTACATCTAAATATAGATGTGTCGCAGCAACACCTGACCCAAAGGCATCAGCAACAACAATTTGATCCATAGCAATTGATGCTCCAACCTCTTCGCTTAGTCGGGAGTATTGCATTACTTTATTTCCTGATTCCATAGTAACCTCACCCTGTTGGGCATCACCGTTGGTAAAATCCACTCCTGCTGCTTTATATCTGTACGAAATAAAAGAACCATCATATTCAATACCATTGGAATAAATAACTAATACTTCCTCAAGACCTTTAGTTGGAGAGTCTGGTGCTGAAGAAACAGCGGTAACTTCATGCTCAACTTCTATATCTTGTGTTTTAACAACACTTTCTAAAACATTAGATTTTGCTGTAACTGTTATTGTATATGTAGCGACTTCAACATCGTTAGGGTAGTCGTAAGAAGCTGAACCTCCCGGTTCAATAGTTACAAGCTCTCCCCCGTTTCCGAAGTCAACATCATAACCATCAACACCAATGGCCAGAGGTTCTACAGTTACGTATGTACCATCTTCTACTCCATTTTCATCAGGACCTGCTGTTGCCTTAAAACTTGAAAATGTAATTTCAGTTAGCCCCGGGCCTGTTGAAGCCTCGTCGCCTGGCTTAATTAGCTTATCCGTTTCACATGATGCTATCAGACCTAATATAAATATGGCAAATATTCCTTTTTTTAATAAATTCATAACGATTTGTTTTATTGTTATTAACTCCCTACAAACTTACTTTGCCGGATAAACTTTGACATTGTCTATGTATACATCAACATCTGTTACTGCATAGAACATGATAGCCATTTCACCACTTTCATTGCTAGTAAATTTTTGTTCAACTAAGGTAAAAGATGTTTTCCCTTTAACTTCATCAGCAACAAATTGACTAACATGATCACTTGCAACTGCATCGGCACCATCATCAAAATGAGCACCTAAAACCTCAGAAATAATTCTATTACCTCCTGGTGCAACACCTGCTTGTTCTGCTGGAAGTTTAATAGCATATTCATATTCCAGAATATATTCTACATCACGTTCTAGGTTAGATTCAGATACAATGATAGCTTGGTAGGCATATCTTGTATTAGCACTTAAGTAAGCCCCGGCTGAAGTTGACTTGGTCCATTTGGCTCCTTTTGTTTTAGCTCCATTATCTGTTCCATCATAATTAGTCCAAGATCCATCAGAACTAGAGTTAAACGGATTTGTATTTCCACCTGTAAAAGAGGCAAACTTCCAATCTGAAGATCCGCCATCAAAATCACCATTCAGAATAGTAACCGGAATAGGTACAAATTTATCTACTACCTCAACATCCATTGTTATGGTATTTGACGCTTCATTTCCATCAATAGCTGTCAATGTGACCGGATACGTTCCTTCTCCAGCTTCAAATGTATAACTAGGATCTTTTTCTGTTGAAGTATTTCCTCCACCAAAATCCCATTCGTATTTTATAGATTCTGTTGACAGATTATTAAATTCAACTGTCTTAAAATTCTCCGCATTTGGAAGATAAGCAAAATTAGCTACCGGCGGACTCAAATCTGGTTTAGAGCCAGCTTCAGGTAATTCATACTTAAAAGCTTCTTCGCAACTTACCGATAAAAACATTATCGATATGAACACCATCGCCTTCATGGTGTACTTGAAAATATTTAACTGATTTTTCATAATCTTAATGCTTTAAAATATTATTGAGGATTTTGAGTCAAGATACCTTCACTTAAGTTAATCTCCCTTGAAGGAATTGGCAATAATAATCTTCTGATATTATAACTTGTATATCCCATTTCTTCAGCATGTGCACCAAGCACTTCATGTGCTACACCAAATCGTAGTAAATCAAAGAAACGATGATTCTCAAAAGCCAATTCTACTCTTCGTTCAAGTAACAATGCATCTGTAGTTAATACAGTGGGACGATCTGCGACAGCATCAAAACCTGCTCTAACTCTAACTTCCATATAAGAATCTATAGCACTGGCATCACTAGTATTTCCACCTGCCATAATAGCTTCTGCATGCATTAAAAGCACATCTGCATATCGTAGAATAATCCAGTCGTTACCAGCATAAGACGGAGATTCCCCATATGTGGGTAGGTTCGGGTCTGAAATATCTGATCCATCAGGTAAGAACTTAACAACTTCTGCATTCTCTGGTACAGGAAGCTCAGCATCTGCACCATAAGCAGCATAAGAAATAGCCGTTCTGTTCCCACCTTCAGCAATAAAATCTTCAGCAAGATTTGGATTTACGATATTAAGTCCATCCTGTCTACCTTGACGATTATAAGAAGTGAATTCTGATGAAAAACCCTGGCTTTGCTCCGGGTTTACAGATAAGTACTGAATGGCAAAAATAACTTCATTGTTTAATTCATTGTAGAATACATCATGAAAATCATTCTGCAAAGCAAAAGTACCTGGTGCAATAATGGCTTCGCACAATTCCTTAGCACCTGCATAATTTGGTGTTGGAAGCGTTAAGTACACCTTAGCTAACAATCCTTGAGCGGCAGCTTGTGAAGCTCTGGAATTATTTTTATTATCAAGATAGCTTACACCTTCTTGCAAGTCAGCAATAATTTGTTCATAAACTTTTTCCACCTCTACTCTGGTAAAAAGTAATTCTTTTTCTTCGGGACCTGCTACGGTAGTTAACAAGGGCACTGGTCCATATAATCTTACTAAGTTAAAATACGCGTAAGCTCTTAAGAACTTGGCCTCTGCTGTATATTTATTAACATTGGCAGCATCTGACTTATCTACATATTTTAGTACATTATTTGCTCTAAAAATAATTTCATACATCGATTGCCAATAGTCTTCAGACTGAATATTTTCAGGATCAACAATGTAACGGTGAAAATCGGCTCTCGAGCCTTCTAGTGTTTTACTTCTGGTATTATCCGATCGGTGCTCAGTTAAAAGGTACTCTAATTGCACCCCTCTATTAAATCTTGCCGTACTTGATTCTGCATTTTCATTAACCCCTTGTATGGCATCATAAATCCCAATAATCCCAGTTAAAACATCAGCATCTGATTGAAAATAACTTTCAGCAACTATGGCAGAATCTGGCAATGGATTCAAGAACTCATCTGAATCACAAGAATTAAATAGTAATCCTGTGATAGCTATAATTAAAAACTTTATATATTTCATAATTTCGTTTTTTGATTAAAATTTAACATTTAAACCAACTGAGTAAGTACTAAATAAAGGTGTACCTGCTCTTTGAGCACCATAAGTCGTAGGTGTATTATTACTATCAATAAACTCAGGGTTAAAACCATGATAATCTTTCGATGTGATATATAGCACATTCTGACCTGTAGCATAAAGTCTTAATGATTGTAATCCTATTCGTGAGATTAAAGCATTTGAAAAAGTATAGCCAAGATTTATATTTCTCAATGAGACATAACCTGCACTCATAACAATATCATTTGTATGAACTCTCTGCTGTAGGAAAGAAGCATCAGATATGATTCCGTCATCTACAACTGCTTGCGGATCTGTAGTAGCTCCGTTCCAGTGAGAGAAAAAGTATTGATCACCAACATTTCTCACTTCAGCGCCCTGACTACCTTGAAACATAAAAGAAAAATCGAAATTTTTATATTTGAACTCGTTAGTTATACTCCAGTTAATTTCTGGGTATGGGTCACCTAATATTGTTTTATCCTCATCCGTAATTAAACCATCACCATTCAAATCTTTAACGATAACATCTTCTGAAACCCCATTAATTGGAAGCCATGGAGAGTCCCAATATTCACCAGGTAACTCCTTACTTTCGTCAACCACATATCCATAAAAAGAAGATATCGGATTACCAACAGAGTTTATCCATTGAGAATTTCTACCCCATCCGTCCTGAGATAAGGCTCCATCTGAATCACCAAAATCAAGTAATTCATTTTTATTTGTAGAAGCTATAAAGGTAGTTTGCCAAAAGAAATTCGCATTTACAATATTTTTGGTTCTTAATTCAAATTCCCAACCACTGTTTGCTACTTTCCCTTTATTTACGATACCGTTGCTAAATCCAGTCTGATATGATATAGGTATGTTTAGCAACAACTGGTCACTAGTTCTTTTATAATAATCTATAGACCCTGAGAATCTATTATTTATAAAACCAAAATCTAATCCTGGGTTAAATTCCTCAGAAGCTTCCCATTGCAATAATTCGTTAGCAATATTTAAAGGTGAAACACCAGTTGTAATACCTCCGTTAATAATTGCATTGGTATTACCTAATTGCGCTAAATAGGGCCATGCGTTAAGTACATCGGATCCCACATTAAAGTTTTCAGAACCAGTCAAACCATAACTCACTCTAAGCTTTAATTTGCTAAGGATATCATTTTCGCTCAAGAAATCTTCATTATGTGCATTCCATCCTAAAGATGCCGCAGGGAAGTTACCCCACTTTTTCTGTGGTCCAAAAACAGAACTACCATCACGTCTAAAAGATGCATTTACAAGGTACCTATTGGCATAAGCATATGAAATTCTACCAAAATATCCTATTTTATTCTTTTGAATATTGAATTCTTCTGCAGTAAGACTAGTTGCTGCTTCTAGGCTTTTAAGTAAATCGTTGGTATATCCTGTGCCAATAACTTCACTGGTTTCTGATCTTCTTTTTTGTACAGTAAACCCAGCTAAAGCACTAAACTCATGATTGTTGATCTGTTTGTTGTACAATAAAGTATTATCAGAAATTATTCTGGTTTGATACCTATTATTCAATAAATATTGAGCTCTACTATTTCCAGATGCATGATGTTTTGTTCCATCCCAACGCGTTCTTTTTCGTTGTTCTAAAGTTACCCCTAAAGCACTCTTAGCAGTAAGACCATCAATAATTTTTAAACTCAAATAAGCAGAAGTTAATATTTTGGTATTATACTCATAGTGTTCTCTTTCTACGTACTGCGCATAAGCATTTTGATCGCCGGTTGTACGCGGTCTGTTATCACTACCATTACCATCTAAATCCAATTCAACTAAATGATTCTCCATAAAATAATCTCCAACGCCTACATCAGGATAAACATCTCTATTTATAAATTGTAATGTTTCCTGTGTATGGTATATAGGCAACCAAGGCGATTGTCTTATTGGATTATGAACAGAAGTAGGTAAAGCTCTTCTTTTTGAATAAGAAGGCGTAGCACTCAAACCAAATTTAATTCTTTTGCCAATCTTACTATCTATTTTCAGCTTTGCAGAATACAGTTTGTAGTCATCTGTAATAACAACTCCTTCGTCATGCAAATATCTTAATGAAGTAGAAAATGTGGTATTCTCAGATCCTCCACTGGCTGCTAAAGAGTGGCTAGTGATTATACCTCCGTTAAAGAAAACATCTTGCCAGTCTCTGTCAATACCAGTAACCTCAACTATTTTATGTGCATATTGGGTAGCTTCAGAAATCTGACCTGTAGCTTCTAGTTCTTTGGCCGACCATTCAGATAGATTTTTCTTATAATCATCGCTTCCAAAGGCAGATTTATATCCTGTAAAAGTGTCATACGAGAATACTGTTTTGCCTTCTTTTCCGGTCTTCGTCGTAATCATAATTACACCGTTAGATCCTTCACTACCATAAATAGCGGCAGAAGCAGCATCTTTTAAGACCTCAAAAGACTCGATATCGTTCATATCCAGATTTCCAAGAAAACTAGCATCAACCACAACACCATCAACTACCACTGCAGGTCCGGAGTCGGCTGTAATTGATCCAAAACCACGAATGGTAATCGTTGGAGCAGCACCAGCCTCAGCAGAAGTTGCCTGAATATTTACACCAGAAACTTGCCCAATTAAAGCATCATCTACCCTTGCCACAGCTATTTGATCTAAATTCTCATTCACTACTTTTGAGATAGCTCCTGTCAGGTGACTTTTTTTCTGAACCCCGTATCCAATAACAACAACTTCATCAAGATCAGAATTGTCGGGTACCATAGCTACATTAAAAGTAGCTTCACTTCCTACAGCTATTTCTTGTTGTTCATAACCTATGTATGAAAAGATTATAACTGCATTTTCTCCTTCCACGTTTAAGCTGAAATTACCTTCATAATCGGTAATTGTACCATTAGTGGTTCCTTTTTCGTAAACACTTACCCCTATCAGGGTAGAATTATCGCTCGCATCAACTACACGGCCTGTTATGGTTTGCGCATAAAGCTGTGTAAAGACTCCGGCAATCATTAGTAATGTAAATAGGATTTTTTGTTTCATTACTTGAGTTTTTTTCATCAACAAATCAATGTTTATCAGACTCTTAAGCTGATTTTGATTTATTAATTAATTAAAAATAGATTTTTTATTAGCTTTGCATTAACACAATACGGCTCCAAACTAATCATTAGCACCAAGCTATGTGACAGTTGTTGAGATTCTTCCAAGAATATTTGTACTGTGCTAATAGTGCGTGCCAGCGCACTATTTTTTTTTACAATTGTTTTTCTACATTGCTCTTTATTTTTATTTATATTTTGGATTGACTGAATTTAAGCACGTCTTCTAAATGTGCTGACATATTTTGAACAGATGCTTCAACATCCTGATTTTTTATCGCTTGCAAAATCTGATGATGTTCTCCAAAGGTTTTAGCTAATTTCGAATCGCTACAAACATTTTGTTTTCTATAAATTTTTAAAATGTCTGGTAAAATAATCAGCATCATCGTTTTTATAACTGAATTATGCCCTGCTTCAGCAATACGCAAGTGAAAGACAAAATCTTCATTTTCTGCAGGAGCACCACTTTCAATCTTTTTCTCGTAAGCCACTAAAGCATCTTCCAGCCTACGGACATCTTCATCTGTACGACGCATTGCTGCCTGTTGAACAGAGAAACGTTCCATCATTACACGTGTTTCAACCAAAGAAAAGAAATCAGGCTTTTCAATTTTCATCACATTAGAAAGCAAACCCTCCATTGCCGTAATATCAACACCATTAATCACCACACCACTTTGCGGTAGAGTATTTAGGATACCTAAAAACTCTAACTTTTTTATTGCATCTCGAATATAGGTTCGTCCAACTCCCAGTTTCTCAGATAACTTCCGTTCAGAAGGTAATTTATCGCCCGGCTTTAAATAACCTGCAATGATCAACCCTCTAATCTGCCTGATTATCTTATCAACTGGTGTTTCGACCTGTATGGTCTCGAAGTTTTCAAGTAATTCCATAATTATCTCCTCTTTGCTCTTTTAGCGTTTCCCTATTATTGGTTGACCAAAGATACAATCATCAATTGTTTCTCCTTTATGATTCATACCTACAATAGTTAAATTAAAACCATTACAAAAGTTTCCTTATAAGATGATGACCTTGTTGTTTTGCACGTAGCCCTTTAATGACTTAAAAGACATAACATAAAACTTTGATCTATTCAAATTGGAAACACTATTTACATCATACAATTCTCCACTTCTAATTACCCTTCCCGACATATCATTCAACATATACTGAATAGGTAAATATTTCGGATTAATAATTTCCAGTTTAAGCATATTCCCCAAAACCATTATCCTTACCATATCCTCGACCACTGTTTGCTTGTTACCAATACTAATATCAACATCCTCCATATCAGCATATGGTCCCACATCCTCTTTCTCCAATGCGATATTGTATTCCGTATTTGAATAATACTCATCACATCCCACATCTTTATTATCTTCCCTGTCTTCGCCATCAAAGTCAAAGTCAACATAAGAATAAGTTCCTACAGCATTATCAATGGCAGCACTAACACTACTTAATCGATAGGCACCTTCCTTTTTTTCCAATTGAGGATCGTAAAACGAAATGCCTTCGGTAACATCTACATCACTTTCATTAGCATTAGCTACATTGCCTTCCCACAGCATATTAATAGGTTCATCATCAAAATCTATCACTTTATTGTAAATGTCATCCATAATGACATTGGCGATCTTACAATCTTTGGGAGGCAAGGTTTTTTCGGAGTCTTTACCGGCACCAATTGTGATCGGCACCTTGCAATTTACAATAGTATTAAATGCAACCTCAGCCTCAATAACCTGGAAATATCTATTAAGCGGCGAATCTGGTACGCCATTCATAATGCAGATAGCTGAGCGATACCCATCTCCTTTTAAGCCTTCGAAATAATTATTAAATACCTTATGGCGCTCTCCAATTATTCTTACACCACCTGATGACTTATTCTCACCCAAAAAGAAGTTACCATACACTTCACAATCATTACCATGACGCAAGGTTAAGCAGCCATCATTATTTCTAAACGTATTATAACGGTAGATATTAAAACCCGACTTATTTGAAATGATTTCAATTTCGCCGTCACACTCTTCAAACAGATTATACTCAACAATGGCTCTTGATTCCTGCATACTGTTTGTGCTTGTTCCAATACGAATGGTTTCACCCCCATTATAACCTAAGTCCGGTCGCGAACCAAAGTAGTTGTAGTCAATTTGTGTATAGTTGGGCTCCCCATTCAACCAAACCACCAAGGTAGTACCTGAATGTTCTTTACCTTCAAAATGACAATGATCAACACGATTGTGGTCACCATATACAGATACCCATTTATAATCGACATTCTTATCAGCCGGATTATAATTAAGAATTGATGTATTGGTTAAACGGCAATAACTCGCCAATTTTGAAGATCCATTCCTAAATTCAATCACTGCACCATTATCGGTGTATCCATCTTCAAATCGTAAACCATCAACTGTTAAATATTCACCATATATCTTTAGAGATGACTTCCCTGAAAGAACCACAGCATCTTTCCTCTCAACAGATAATACAATCGGTCGCTCAGCTTGTCCTTCTCCCACGAAAAGCAACTTTGCATCCACCCAATTACCCGACTTCATAAATACAGTATCACCGGGCATCAATTGACCAGATAACTTATCTAAATCGGAAGAAGATTGAATGGTATAATTTTCGGCTTTGGAAGTAGAGTAAGAAAATATCATGATTAATAAAGACGTAAAGACAAAAATAAATTTTTGCCTTTGGCCAATAGAATTCATTGGTCGTCTGCTATCATTATTATTGATATTCCTAGATTCCATTATTTTCGATTCTTTCATAAATAATTAAATGGTATATTCAACTTTGAGACGAAATCCCATTGCTTGACCATCCAATTGGTCGACCAATTTAAGACGTATTTTTTTTATAAACAAATTTTAACAGTTAAAATTTCAAGTTAAAACCAGACCAAATGGTCTGATCAATTGATGTTTTATCGATTAACAAAGGCTTTCATAAGTCAGAATTACTTACAATTTTTTTTTACTTTTTTAAGCAATTTTCATTGGTCTACCAATTAAAACCACCTCATTAGTTACCAAAATATACTTAGCTGCATAGAGAATTTTATAATAAAACAATCCTTTTTAGCCTAGTTTATACCCTAGTCACCCCAATGCTTTCTATTACATCCTTTGCCCTCCAATTCCGTTCAATAAATAAAGGTGTCTTGCAAACTGAACCTGGTAATATTATACATTGAACTCATACAATCAGATTATAAACCACAAAACAATTCAAGGTGTGAGTTGACGACATTTGAGCTTCTTATTCAGCATCGTTAAAATCACAATCTGTGGCTGAATATCACATATCTCAAATTAACATATCTAGATTTGAACATATTTTATTAGCTGTTGTTATATTTTTAGTTTAAACTTAACTTGAACAACATGAAATCACTCGTAATACTAATAAGTACTTTAATAATTATAGCAATGAGCACACTTAACGCACAAACAGTAGATACCTATTATTTCAGTAAAATTGTAAACTTGCCTTTTGAAGAAGCCAGCGATAAGGTAAAGGCTAGTCTGGCAGAACAACAATTTGGCATCGTTACAGAAGTTGATATGCACGAAAAATTTATAGAGAAAGGTATTGATGCCAATGCAAAACCTTATCGTTTATTGGGAGCTTGCAACCCAAAACTGGCATACGAAACAGTTAATGCCGAAGAAAACATAGGCTTATTTCTACCTTGTAAAGTAATTGTGAAATATATTGATGAAAATACAACTGAAATAGTAATGATTGACCCAAGCAAAGTTATGAGTATGCTTGGCAACGAGGCCCTTAACAAACCCGCAGAAATAGTTACTAAGCACTTCAAAGAAGCATTAGAGAATTTGTAGTCGATAATAATACTCAATTAGTTTGGAGGCAGTTGATTTGATATCAGCTGCCTTTTTATATGTCATAACCTGGTACTTAAATATGACTATAAATGAATCAATTACTCTTGCATTAAACCTAACTCGCGAATTAAATAATCATTAAACAGCTCAACGCCAGTTAAATTTAGATGCCTGTCATCTCTAAAATATTCAGTGCTTGTTAATTCCTCGAAATCATTAAAATTATAATATTCTCCAAAGCTGGAGATGAAACGATTAAATTGCGCGTTATTGTGCAATTCATATTTTTGCTTCACGAATGGCACTTGAACTAAAACACATTTGGACTGATTTTCCTTTAACAATTCCATAATCTCTTCGAAAGCTTCAACTTGCATGTCAGTCATCATATCAGTCGAATTTTCATCTACTGACCTAAGCAGCTTAAACTGGCTAATATCTACTTCTACATACCCTCCTTCGATATACTTTCTCCTTGACTCATCTATATCCATAGCTGCAATTGGGTGAGTATTGAAAATAGCGGAGTTAGTACGATATATCAAACTGTTTATAACTTTTGCATTTTTAAATCGCAGCGATAGCTCCAGTGAGTGTAAATCCAGTGCCCCGTTTGCAACAATATCAGTAGCTGATTCAATACCATCACTTGCAAAAGTAAGGGGTGAAACTTCGTAAATAACAAGTTTAGGATTTAACCTTTTCAGATGCCTTTGAAGTAAAATTTTAGATTGTATAGGAGACTGACTTGATGTTCCGAGGTTAAACACATTATACCCTAATTCCCGATACTTTCTAACATCAAATGTACTATAGGCCCTGGAAGACCCTAGAAATAGAATATCTATATCCTTATAATTATCGACGTCTTGCAGTCTTACTAAGGTATTCTTATTTTGAGACTTTATTAGGTTTGGACTTAGAAAGGACGGCATTAAGTTACCCCATACAAATATTAACAGCACATATACCAAACAGCAGAATGAAATAACAAGGACTATATTTAGGATGAATTTTTTCATAATTAGAATTGAAAATAAATGAAAGGATTCTCCGAAGTATACATGAACATTCCTATAAAGAAAACAATCAAAGCATACGAAGTCCATCGAAGCAGACGCACTTGTGGCAGACGCTCCAAGTCATGATGATAGATTCGCCCTCGCCATTCAACAATTATAAAAACCAGAAGAATAAAGAAGGTAGTAGAGAGTTGCAATCCTACACCGAGCCCTTTTTGAGGCAGCATAAAAAATGATTGATTAAAGATAGAACCAATAAACTGAAAAGCGTGATTTAAATTTTCAGCCCTGAAAAAGATCCATGCAAAAACACAGAGAAGGAAAGTCAGCAGCATTCTCGCGAATTCAAGTATAGGAGGACGATAATAACTCTTGTTCATAAAATCGTACCCTACTATTGTATTTATTTCTTTCCGATTTTTATTTGTTATGAGCAGTGGAATAAAATATAAGGCATTCAAAAGACCCCATATGATAAAAGTCCAATTGGCTCCATGCCAAAATCCACTAACGATAAAAATAATTAGGGTATTTCGGATTTTCTTCCAGGTTCCACATTTGCTTCCTCCTAATGGAATATATAAATAATCTCTAAACCAGGTGGACAAAGAGATATGCCAGCGCCTCCAAAACTCCGCAATATTTCTTGAGAAATAAGGAAAGGCAAAGTTTTGTTTTAAATTAAAGCCAAACAAGCGTGATGTGCCTATTGCTATATCAGAGTATCCTGAAAAATCACCATATATTTGAAAAGTAAAACATACAGCACCGATCACAAGGGTGCTTCCACCCAATTCATTTGAGTTATTAAAAACATAGTTTGCAATTTCAGCACAATTATCGGCCACAACAACCTTTTTAAAGAGACCCCATAATATTTGTCGCATCCCATCCACCGCTTTAGGATAATCAAACTTTCGTTTTGAGTAGAACTGTGGAAGTAAATTTGTCGCTCTTTCAATCGGACCTGCAACCAATTGAGGGAAAAAGCTAACAAATGCCGAAAAAGCAATTATGTCGGTGGTGGGTTCCAATTTTCGTTTGTACACATCAATGGTGTAACTTAAGGTTTGAAAGGTATAGAAGCTGATACCAACAGGTAATATAATATTTAATGAGTTAGGTGTTATTCGACCTCCAAAGAATGAAAATGAACTTATGAAATTATCGAGAAAAAAGTTGTAATATTTAAAGAATCCAAGGAATCCCAGATTGACAATTATACTTATCCACAGCAATAAATCTCGCCGCTTTTGATTTTCCTCGGTTTTTAGTTTTCTACCTACCGAATAATCGATTAAAGTACTAAAAATGATCAGTGATAAAAATCGCCAATCCCACCAGCCATAAAACACATAGCTGGACACCACAACCAAGAGATTTTGCAACCTTATATTTCTATTTACCAGAAACCAGTAGATAATAAAAACTATTGGTAAAAATATGGCAAAATCAATGGAGTTAAATAACATTCTTCATTATGTGTGTATAGCTAAAATGATTCCTAAAAACATTAGTCCATTCTATCTACCTATTTATTATAAGGACAGCGAATATAATTGATCGGAATTTCTGGAACAAATAATTAATTAGATTTACAGCGAACCGTATAAACCAATTTTATCCTTGAGATTACTGTACAGAATTTCATCAAATTAAGAGAGGATAATCACTTGGAATAAATACAACAAAAAAGCACTTAAAGACAATTCTTTTAAGTGCTTCAATATTATTTATCCGTGACCTCGGCGGGAATCGAACCCGCATCATAGGAACCGGAATCCTACATTCTATCCATTGAACTACGAGGCCAATAAGGTTCGCAAATTTAGAAATAATTCTCTTATGCGCCTATTAATGGCCACAAGTAATTAGACAGCTTCATTAACAGCTACAACCTCAGTTATTTGAGGCACCGATTTCTTCACTACCATCTCAACACCACCTTTTAAAGTCTGCATGCTTAGTGGACACCCATCACATGAACCCTCTAAACGAACTTTTACGACATTCTCATCGGTAATTTCCAAAAGTGTAATATTACCCCCATCTCCTTCCAGGTAAGGACGAATAGATTCTAAGGCTTCTTCTACTTCTTGAAAAAGTTTTGCTTTTTCCTCTCCCATGGCTTATTTTTTTATTTCAACAATTTTTGTCTTTGGTATTGATGCATTTCGATGCTCAACGCGTTCCACAACTCTTTGAGCCAGATCAGCAAACGAAATTCCTATGATGGATGAATCATTCAAAGCAGCAGGCTCCCCTTTATCACCACCTTCACGTATACTTTGTACAATAGGGATCTGACCTAATAGTGGCACCTCTAGTTTAGAAGCCAATACTTTTCCGCCATCTTTACCAAAAATGTAATATTTATTCTCAGGTAGTTCTTCAGGCGTAAACCACGCCATATTTTCAACCAATCCAAGAACAGGCACGTTTATGTTCTTACTCTTAAACATACTTACACCTTTAACGGCATCGGCCAGTGCTACATTTTGTGGCGTAGTAACTACAACAGCACCAGTAATACTTATACTCTGCACCAAGGTTAAATGAATATCACTTGTACCAGGAGGTAAATCAAGTAACAAATAGTCTAGTTCACCCCAATTACCATCATTTATAAGTTGCTTAATCGCATTTGTTGCCATCGAACCTCTCCAGATAAGGGCATCATCGGGATTAACAAAATAGCCGATACTAAGCATCTTAACTCCATACTTCTCAACCGGAAGAATTCGATCTTTACCATCTATTTTTTCCAACACAGGTCTTGAGTCTTCTGTCTGGAACATGATAGGCACTGAAGGGCCGTAAATATCGGCATCGAGAAGGCCTACTGAATAACCTGCTTTTGCTAATGCCACGGCAAGATTTGAAGTAACAGTTGATTTACCAACACCTCCTTTACCAGATGCAACAGCAATAATGTTACTAACTCCCGGAAGCGCTTTAGCTTCAACCACCGGCTTAGCTTTTGGCTTTACCTTCACATATATATTGCCTTCTATTACTGCATCTTCATCAACATATGACTTAATAGCCTTTACGCATGCCTTCTTTAGAGAGCCTACCAAAGGATCGTTAGCTCTATCAAATAATAAACTAAAACTAATACGCTTTCCATCAATTTTAAGGTCGTCCTCAACCATGCCTAGCGACACAATATCTTTTCCTTTACCTGGATGAACAACATGCTTTAAGGCATCTAATATCAAGTTCGGATAATATTCCATTCTTATCTTTATTTAAACCTTGTAAAAATAAGGAATATATTTTTAATTTTCTGAACTAAGCCAAAAGAGTTAGCAAAGGTGATAAAAAACATGTCTTCCTGAATTCAAATCAAGTAGTGATTTACTTCTTAATACTACAGCAAATATGGCCTTATTCGTTTTGATGAGATATAAAGCCAATTGGATACTCAAAGCATATTATCGAGTTCGATACACGGATCCCAAAACACTTTATCAAAATTGATAATTTGATTGTCCTTAATTTCAACACCCTCATTCTCCAATAACTCTTTCATGGTTTCACCTCCCGGGAAATGATGCTTTCCAGTTAGTAATCCTTTACGATTAACCACTCGATGCGCCGGAACATAATTATGCCAACTACTACACTTGTTCATAGCCCAACCCACCATACGGGCACTTCTGGCACTTCCTAAATACCTGGCAATAGCTCCATACGAAGTAACTTTGCCGTAAGGAATAAGCTCTGCAACCTGATAGGCTCTCGAGAAAAAATCTTTTTCCTTACTCATAAATAAATTCTTGTGTATTACTCTTAGAATATTAATTAAGAACCTTTTTTTCTTGACAAACGGTTGCTCGCCACAGATTCTTTAACTTTAACCACTCCTCTGCCGCCACTATGGTAGACATCAAAATCAATTTCAACTTCAGGCTCCTTCCAATTAACCCGGGACTCTAGCTTGAATTTCAAATACTTAATATTTAAGCCATGTGCTATCCATTTCGATTCATAATGAGTTTGAATAGAAAGAATCTCATCATTAAATCCTGAACCGTACAAATCAGATTGATCAATTTCAAGTGCTAATTCATTTTCTTCCACCATGGCCTTGGTGTAGGTATATAAAAATTGAGAATCCGTCTTCACATGAACAATACCATCTGGTTTCATAAACTGTGAATACTGTTTCATAAAGCGTGTTGAAGTCAGGCGCTTGTTTACCTTTTTCATTTGAGGATCGGAAAAGGTTAACCAAATCTCATCTACTTCTGCTTGATCAAAGAAATAAGTGATTAATTCAATTCGTGTGCGAAGGAAGGCAATGTTTGTCATTCCTTTGTTAAACGAATCCTTTGCCCCCTTATGCATGCGGGCTCCCTTAATATCAATACCTATGAAGTTCTTATCCGGATAAAGCTCACCCAATCCAACTGTATATTCTCCTTTTCCACACCCCAACTCCAGAACAATAGGGTTATCATTTTTGAAAAAATCCTTATTCCACCTCCCTTTCAGAGCAAAAGGCTCAAGCTGTAAGTCATCATAATTAGCCTGAAAAACATGGTCATAAGTTGCCATTTCGGCAAACTTTTTCAATTTATTCTTTCCCACTTCTCTTTTATTCGGTTACTCTAAACTATTTGCTTGCTCTATCCTCAATCCTATATTATGAATACCGGCTAAATCTTCAGTCCGCATACCTTGAACAATACGAAAGGTATAATCACCAGATTCGGCAAACTTAACCCCGACCTGATAAGGTACAGCCACATGAAATAAATCGCCCCATCCTGAACCTAACCACCTACCATCATCATCAGCTAAAATACAATCAACTTTTTGCTGAACCATATTTCCAGATGGACTTATAACATCCACAAAAAGCCATAGGTTACTATTCGGATAATGGGACCTGTTTCGGATATTCAGAATAACATTATAGGTATTCTGCGCATTCTCAATATTGACATTAAATACGGCCATTGAATCCATATTCCAACCTTGATCGGGGATTGTCACATATTGATCAAATACAACATTTCTATCACAACTTGCAATGCCAAGTGCTAATAGCACTGCAAACAAAAGATACTTAGTCTGTTTTATTGCCACCATCTTTTCGTTGGTTCTTTGGTCTGAATCGTCTCTTATTTTTATTGCGTTGATTTTGCGGACGCTTTTTCTTCTTTTTGTTTTCATCAAATCGAGTCAAGCTATCCTGGCCTACCACATTCTTATAACTAGGTTCTGCGGCTGCTAAGGATTTAAACTCCTCGTTGGATAATTTATCTACTTTCTTTCCTTTTCGGTTTAAAAGTATCACTTCTTTCACCCTATCAACCGATACTTCAACAAGTCCAGCAGGAAACTCTTTTTCGGTACTATACCACATGATACGTTTGAAAATATCAGTTTTAAAATGGTAATAAGGTCCTTCGCTTGTTTCAAGTGACGTGTTAATATTAGGAAAATCTGACTGTGCGTCGAGATAGGCATCTAATTCATAGTTCAAACAACACTTAAGCTTACCACATTGCCCGGCTAATTTTTGTGGATTCAGTGATATTTCCTGATAGCGTGCAGCATTTGTAGTTACCGAGACAAAATTAGTCATCCAGGTCGAGCAACATAGTTCTCTTCCGCATGGGCCAATTCCACCTATTCTACCTGCTTCCTGTCTTGCTCCAATCTGACGCATTTCAATACGCACTCTAAAACGATCAGCAAGAACTTTAATTAGCTCTCGAAAATCTACGCGCTCATCAGCAATATAATAGAAGATAGCTTTGGTTCTATCACCTTGATATTCCACATCACCAATCTTCATGTTCAGATTAAGTCGTTCGGCCATGCGGCGCGACTCCAACATGGTTTCATGTTCAAGGTTTTTCGACTCTTCCCACTTCTCAATATCTGCTGGTTTAGCTTTTCGATATACACGCTTGAATTCAAAGGTTTCTGCCGAAATGTTATTCTTCTTCATTTGAAGCAATACCAATTCGCCAGTCAAAGTAATCGTTCCGATATCATGACCCGGAGAAGCCTCCACAGCTACAACATCACCTTTTTCAAGCTTTAAACCATTACTATTATTAAAATATCCTTTACGTGTATTTTTAAACTGAACCTCAACTATGCTTGTACTATTTATGCTTGCGGGTAAATCGTCCAGCCAATCGAATACATCCAATTTGCCACAACGACTTGTACAATTTGTACACCCCGTTTTTTCCTGCTCCTTTACTTCTTCCATAATTTCAAATATAAAAGGCTCAACGGCCTTGAGAATTTGCTAAAATCCAGCTACTGTTTAAGCAGCATGATAATCTTCAAACACAAATCCATTAATATAATACGTGCATTCCCATTTTGTTCAAGATGAGAATGTGCTAAACTAAATTCTTCGCTCAACTCCAACACATTATTATCGTTGATGAAAGGCGAAAACCGTTCTGAAAAATTCTTTTCTTCCGGCGTAAGATACAATAAATCTACTTCCTGAATATTCATCATAAAGTTTTCCCGGATAAGTCGTAAAGCAAAATCCAGAAAATTCTTTAAGCGCTCTTTAGGCTGACTATTCATTTCGTCGCACCAGTCAATTAAATCAAATAGCTTACGTCCATATGCCTGACGCATTAAATTTACAAACTTATCAAAGAAAAATGCCCTTTCTTCCCCTTGACCAACAATTTCACGTGCCGCAACAAAATTACCCACGGCCAGCTTTGCGTATTGCTCTCCTTCATCAGTTGATATACCAAATTCATCAACTAGTGCCGACGCAATTTTTTCATTTGATATTCGGGGTAGTTTCAATAATTGCGCTCTACTCTGTATGGTCCCCAGTACTTCTGAAGGATTGTCCGAAACTAAAATAAAAACCGTTCCCTCCGGTGGTTCCTCAAGCATCTTTAGCAATTTATTCGCTGCCGAAACATGCATCTTTTCAGGCAACCATATGATCATCACCTTATACTTAGCTTCAAATGTTTTAAGACTAAGTTTCTTAATGATTGTCTGACTTTCCTGACTATAAATTAGACCTTGTTTATCTGAATTGAGATAAGTATACCATTGACGCAGATTAAAATATTTCTGCTCCAACACAAAGTTTCGAAACTCAGTAATATATGAATCACTAACAGGATTTTTGTGTTTCGGACTTTTCACAACGGGGTAAACAAAGTGTAAGTCAGGATGAACCAATTTATTATATTTCACACACGATGAACACACCCCACATGAATCATCTTCCTGTCGGTCCATGCAATTAAGGTATTGAGCAAAAGCCAAGGCAATATTTAACTTACCGATGCCTTCAGGTCCCGCAAACATTTGGGCATGACTAACACGGTTTTCATTCACCATATTAATCAAAT
Source organism: uncultured Carboxylicivirga sp. (assembly GCA_947503525.1). Lineage (GTDB taxonomy): Bacteria > Bacteroidota > Bacteroidia > Bacteroidales > Marinilabiliaceae > Carboxylicivirga. Next base: position 90,156 of record CANNEA010000010.1, read on the forward strand.
GTTTCTTTATCGAATCGTGACCAATTACCTCTTTAAACCTCATTCAACTGTAAAAAAATAAAAAATCAAAGATAACAATTTAGTTGGTTGCCAAAAACCCAATCAGGGCTTCATAAATTAACTAATAAGCCAATTGATTAAAGACAAAAAACTAACTTTGCAAAAAAAATAAATGTCCACATTCTTATTTGACAAAACGGTTTTCGGACCAGTTATGAGCCGCAGGTTAGGCGTATCACTTGGGATAAACTTGCTTCCGAACAACCGTAAAATCTGTTCTTTTGATTGTATTTATTGCGAATGCGGTTTAAATGGAGAATTGGGAGATAAGGAAAGCGTTATGCCATCTCGTGATGACGTTAAAAAAGCTTTGGAGGATAAGCTGATTTCAATGCTTAAAGAAAACCTAAAACCTGATGTCATTACTTTTGCTGGCAACGGAGAACCAACTTTACATCCTGATTTTGCAACCATTATAGATGATACAATTGATCTAAGAAATAAGTATTGTGCAGAAGCCAGGATAGCAGTTTTATCCAATGCCTCACGCCTTCATAAATCAGATGTATTTAATGCTTTGCTTAAGATTGATGATAACATTCAAAAGCTAGATTCCGGTTTAAAAGAAACAATAATACAATTAGATCAGCCCAATTACCCTTTTGATCTGAATAAAACAATTGAGCAACTGAAAGCTTTTAATGGGCAAGTTATCATTCAAACCATGTTTGTGACAGGAGAGGTTAATGAAGAAAGCATTGACAATACAGGCCTTGAAAATTTGGAGGCCTGGTTATCTGCGCTGGATCAAATTCAACCAGATAGCGTTATGATATACACAATTGAAAGAGACACACCATACAACTCACTTAAAAAAGTTTCATTAACTTTATTAAAAGAAATCGCACAAAAAGCAGAAAAAAGAGGCTTTAAGGTTTCAGTATCTGGTTAAGATATAATGACTAGCTTTTCGATAAATAAACGCAGGGTATTAATCAGTCCGTTAAACTGGGGACTTGGTCATGCTACAAGATTACTGCCTATTATCGAGGCCTTATTAAAGGAGGGACATGAGTGCATTATAGCTGGGGAATCTCCTTCAATCGACGTCATTAAAGAAGCCTTTCCAGGCTTAAAATATGAAACAATCAGTGGCTTCAGGGTTAAATTAGCCAATAGCAAGCATCAACTTCTGAAGCTTTTTATACAACTCCCTGCTTTAATTTCATCTATTTATCGCGACCGAATTACATGTAGTACACTTATACATAAACACAATATCAACTTAACAATATCGGACAATCGCTATGGCTTCCATAACAAAAAGGTTCCATCCATAATAGTCACTCATCAGACTACACCCAAATTAGGTCGAATTATGCATTGGTCGAAACCTTTAGTTAAAAACATCTTGAGAAGATGGATTAGCCATTTCGACAACTGCTGGATACCAGACATCAATACAATTCCAAATTTATCAGGGCAGCTATCAAGAGGAATAGCAAATGCCAAAACTCTACGTATAGGAATATTATCAAGGTTGGCACTTAATAGCAGCAAACAAGCAAAACCTACCTTAGAAATTGCACCTGACATACTTGTTATCTTATCAGGCCCCGAACCCCAACGCTCAATTTTAGAAAAAGAAATAATCAAACGATATAAAGATGCTGAACTCGATGTCGTTATTTTACAAGGCTTGCCACAAAAAGAATCTGTTTCGAAGAAAATGGGTGCGATAACATTTATTTCGCATTGTAATGCTTTCGATTATCAACATCTATTACTTAAAAGTAAATTGATAATTTGTCGCTCAGGCTACTCTACAATAATGGATTTATTTTATCTTAATCGAAAAGCCATTTTAATTCCAACTCCAGGTCAATACGAACAAGAATATCTGGCTTTACACCTTCACAGTTACTTTCATTTTCCAATAGTGAAGCAAAGTCGTATCACCAAAACCTCCCGCCTAAATCCTTTAGACAAAAGCGATGAGCTTGGACTTAATAATTATTCCGAAAGTTTTCAGCTTCCTGCCCTTCCATAACACCTTATTAAATTGCACCAATCATAAGACAAGCTTAATCCTAATTATTAATGCATTCGTCAATATCCGTAAACTAATATTTCATTTTTGTGTATTAAATATTGAATCTAAAGCAAACCATTTTAATGATGTTGCGTAATAAAAAGCAATCACGCATATGAACAGCTCTAAGATTAACAAATAAACTAACGCACAACAACGATGATAACTACATTGATAATTATACTAATACTAGCTTTAGCCGGCTTATGGTTCTGGAAAAAAGGCATCTTTATTCTTGCTGAAAGAAATGCCGTCAGCACTTTGGAGTCACTTCTATTTAGTAAAGGAGATAAACAGAAGGAAAGTATAATATCATCGATGATGAAAATTACGAATGACAAGTATTCAAAAGAGCAGCTTCTTGATTACTTTCTTAAAATAAAAGGTTTGCAGGTAGTGAATTTCTGTGACCCTGTTAATTTCTGGACCAGAAAATATTTAATGAGTCCTACAAAACTCAAACTAAATTATTTTGAACAGGTGAAGTTTTATGAAACTTTCCTGAACTATCCGGAAACCAGTGGAATTATTAAAAGAAAAGAAACAAATAAAAAAGGATACTTATCGAGTGAACCCAAGAGCGTATTCTTTCATAAAAAACAATTGGCTTAAGAGCCTTCAAGACTGTTAGGGGGACAAGTGGAAAACAATTTCTTCTTGTCAGGAAAGCGAACCGGATAAGCAATTATCCGGTTTTGTTTTATATACTACCCACAAATGTTTTGTGTTATTTGGAAAATTATATCTTTGCCGATCAATATTAAAGTATCAAACAGAAAGTAAACAATAGGACTTACAGCACACATTCACAACTACACCTTTATATTCAAAAGGATACAACAGATGTCAATCTGTAAGCTCCAAATAAATTAGTATTATGAAACAAATTGCAGCATTACTGCTTATTGCAACAATTAGCTTAAGCCAGATGGTTAAAGCTGACGAGGGAATGTGGCTATTACCTTTGGTAAACAAGCTCAACATGAATAAAATGCAGGAGCTTGGAATGAACTTAAGTTCTGAAGACATTTATAGCATTAATAACTCCAGCCTGAAAGATGCCATTGTTATTTTCGGAAGAGGTTGTACAGGAGAGTTAATTTCGGACCAAGGATTGATTCTTACAAACCACCACTGTGGTTATGGAAACATACAAGCTTTGAGCTCAGTTGAGCACAATTATCTTGAAGATGGTTTTTGGGCAAAGAGCAAAGATCAGGAATTACCTGCAGAAGGACTTTCAGTCACTTTCATGAAATACATGGAAGACATTACCGAAAAAATTAATGCTGACTTGAATGATGAAATGAGCGAAGCAGAGCGTCGTGCAAAAATCAAGGAAGTATCTAATGCATTAATTAAAGAAGCAACTGAGGGCAACCACTACAGAGCAATTGTTCAAGATTATTTTGAAGGCAATCAGTTCTTTATTATCGTATATGAGCAATTTAAAGATGTTCGTTTTGTAGGCGCACCACCATCATCAATTGGTAAATTTGGTCATGACACCGATAACTGGATGTGGCCACGTCATACTGGTGACTTTAGTATGTTTCGTGTGTATTGTGGTCCTGACGGGAAACCAGCTGAATACTCAAAAGACAACGTACCTTACAAGCCTGCGCACCATTTACCAGTATCATTGAAAGGAGTTAAAATGGATGACTTTGCAATGACCATTGGCTTTCCGGGTAGTACTGAGCGCTATCTAACATCATGGGGCATTGAAGAACGTATGAACATAACTAACCAGTCACGCATTAAGCCTCGTGGAATGAAGCAAGATGTTTGGAACGTTGATATGATGGCCAGCGAAAAAGTGCGTATTCAATATGCATCTAAATTCTCACGCAGCTCCAACTACTGGAAAAACAGTATTGGCATGAACCGTGGCTTAGAGAAGCTAAATGTATTAGATCAAAAAAGAGAACTTGAAAAAGAATTCTCAAAATGGGTTAACGCCTCTTCAGATCGCAAAGCCAAATATGGTGATATTCTTCCCAATCTGGAAAAAGCATATACGGATCAGGCTCCTTACATTAAAGCCAACAGTTATCTTCGCGAATGCCTGCTTATGGGAACTGAAGTGTTTTACTTCTCACTAAATGCACGCAATCTTAAAGAAGCACTTGAAAGTGAGAAACAAGAAGATATCGATGCCGCGATTGAAGGTTTAAAAGCTGCTGGTGAAAAGTTTTACAAAAACTATTATCCTGAAACGGATCGCAAAGTATTGACGACTCTAAGCAAATTATATGCTGAAGAAATTGATGCAAAATACCATCCTACGTTTTACGAGACTGTTAATAAGAAATTCAAAGGCAACTACGAAAAGTATGCAAATACTATTTTTAGCAAATCAATCTTTTCAAGTCAAGAGCGCTTTAATGCCTTTTTAGCAAAGCCATCGTTAAAAACACTTAATAAAGACCTTGCATTTCAGGCTGGTGTTTCTACAATAGAAACTTACCGCTCTATCGCAGGTATGATTCAGGAAAGTGCTGCTACCATAGCTGAAAGCAATCGTCTATTCCTGGCTGGTCTTATGGAAATGAATCCTGATAAGGTTTACTATCCTGACGCTAACTTTACAATGCGTTTGAGCTACGGTAGTGTTGGCGATTACGAACCTCGTGATGGAGTGAAGTACAAACACTTCACTACTATTGAAGGTATAATGGAAAAAGAAGATCCTGACAACTATGAGTTTTTGGTTCCAGCCAAACTGAAAGAGTTATGGAAAGCTAAAGACTATGGTCAGTACGCTAACTGCGCAGGTGACCTTCCGGTTTGTTTTACATCAAACAATGACATTACAGGTGGTAACAGCGGAAGTCCGGTAATCAATGCCGATGGTGAATTATTCGGTTTGGCCTTTGATGGCAACTGGGAAGCCATGAGCGGTGATATCGCTTTTGAAACTGAACTGCAGAAGTGTATCAATGTTGACATCCGCTATGTACTGTTTATTATTGACAAATATGCAGGTGCAACTAACTTGATTGATGAAATGACTTTGGTAAAAGAATAAATCCAATATCATATGATATCAAAGCCAGCAGAAAATTCTGCTGGCTTTTTTGTTCTCAAAACAAAAGCTAATTTTATAGCCAAATCACATCTGAAAATGGCTAAGAAAAACAAGTTTTATGTAGTATGGAAGGGTGCCAAATCGGGCATTTACAATTCGTGGCCAGAGTGTCAAGCCCAAATAAAGGGATTTCCTGGTGCTCAATATAAAGGATTTGAAACTCGCATCGAAGCAGAAAAAGCCTACAAAAGCTCACCATTTGGATTTATCGGTACTGCAGCCAAAAAATCAAACAAAAAAACATTCAACTCAAAAAGCAATATCGTTCAGCACAGTATTTCAGTAGATGCAGCGTGTAGCGGCAACCCTGGTGTTATGGAATACCAAGGCGTTAACACTAAAACAGGAGAGCAGTTATTCCATATGAAATACGATTTGGGAACAAATAACATTGGAGAATTCTTAGCTCTTGTGCATGGTCTGTCCTATCTAAAAAAGCATAAATCGCCTGTGCCTATTTACTCCGATTCCAAAATTGCAATGGGTTGGGTTGAGAAGAAAAAGTGTAAATCGAAATTGGAAGATAATGCGGCCACCAAGGAACTATTCGAATTTGTCGCCAGAGCAGAAAACTGGTTAAAGAACAATAGTTATTCCACTCAAATATTAAAATGGGACACCAAAAACTGGGGAGAAATTCCTGCCGATTTCGGACGTAAATAGTCTAATTCAATTCCATATATGGTATACGAAATGCTATTCGTGTGCCCTTTAAATCATAATCCGATAGATCTTGTATTTCTAATTCACTATTGCTCTTACCACGATTCTCATGAAGGAGTTTAATTCTTTCCTTTGTCAAATCCATGGCAAGTGATTTATGTTTCAAGAGCTTACTTTTTGCCTTAGACTGCTTAATGCCGATACCGTTATCCTCAATGGCAATGGTTAAATAATCCTTCTCTTTCCCATATCTGACTTTAACATATCCATCGCTTAAATTACTCAGGCAACCATGTTCAATCGCATTTTCCACAAAGGGTTGCGCCATCATAGGCGGAACTAATACTCTATCTATTTTTAACTGCTCTTCAAACTCAAACTCAAAACCAATTTTTTTATCGAAGCGCCTATTCTGAAGACTCATGTACCGCTCCAGAATCTCCTTTTCTTTTTTAAGGGTTATATTCTCCTCTTTAGAATACTGCAGGACCAAACGCATTAATGAAGAAAAATCCAAAACAAAATCAACCGCCTCTTCCTGATTCTCCTCTAATATCACACATTGCAATGCTGATAATGCATTAAAAATAAAATGAGGGTTCATTTGTGTACGTAGTATTTTTTGCTCCATAATCTGTCGCTTCTGCTTCTCTTTAAACTTGAGAACAGAAAACCAGATCAGAGCTAAAACAGCTGAAAAAACAAAAAATATGGATAATCCCCACAAGTATAATTCCTGCTTTTCTTCTTTTGCCTTTAACAACAGTAATTCTCTTTCACTTTTTTCAGAATGGTATTTCTTCTCCAACTCAATTAATCGCTCATATTTTTCAGCGCTAAAAATCGAATCTTTAAGTGCACTGTGCATTTCATACATTTGAAGAGCCTTTTCAAATTCTCCAACGGTTTTATACACATCATATAAGGCATAGTAATTATCCTTTTTCCGCTCCAAAAGATCAAGCTTTTCGTTTTCCTTTTCTGCCAACAAATAATATTTCATGGCTCCTTTCAAATCACCTATTGCTTTGTAGGCGTCGCCAGTACTTGAATAAGTTGCAATCAGATTCATTTTATCATTTGATTCCTCGAAATAACTAATAGCCTCGTTAAGATATTCTATTGCTCTATGGTTTTGTTTAAGATAAATAAACAGACATCCAAGATTAGTTGAAATAGAAGCCATATTTTTCTTATCCCCTAACTCTTTATATGCAAAATATGATTTCCGATAGCTTTCCATTGCCTTATCATATTGCTCCAGATTAGCATAAACAACACCCATGTTATTTCCGAGTGCAGCTATACTTTCCTTCCGATCCAATTTTTCATATAAGGACAAGGCAATATCATAATGCTCAAATAGCTGATCATACCTTTCCCATCTGCCATAAATCATTCCAATATTATGATGTCCATAGGCTATACCTTCATCATTACCTATTGCTTTCTCCAACTCCAGAGAGGCGGTATAATTTTTAAGTGCTTTACCATAGAAACCCTGATAATAATAGATTAAGCCCATATTATTATACATAGTCGCCTGGTTTTCTTTATCATCAATGGCGATATACCCTTCGAGAGATCGCTTATACGCCACCATTGATGAGTCAAAATCTTGAGTATAAAAATAAAACTCAGCCAACGCTGTATTGGTAAATGCCTGAACTGCTTCCGATTTAGCATTGGGTGCCGATAAAATTTCAAGAGCTATTTGTTTACAACTATCCGGATTATTAGGGGCGAGTAAAATGGCCGCTTTGGCCTTATTTATCAATTCTTCTTCATCAAACTCTTTGGCGTTCATTTCCTGCGAAATGAATACAAATAGGAAAAAAACTATTTGAAGAAACTTTGGAAGAATCCCTTTCATTAGATTGGTCATTGATTGGCACTAAACATTCAAAAATAGTATTATTTTTTGTTTTTAAGGCCATCTTATTACTAACAATAGAAAGCTGCTCTACCCAGGCTATTTGACATCTTGCTTCAAAAAATTAATCAAGCATAACAATTTACTAATCGCACAATAGTTGAACTACTTGTAGCATTAGTACCTATATCAAAGGTTACGGCACAAAAACAAAAAATTAGACGAACTATATACTTTAGGGCTTTAACCGTTAAAATTAATTGATAAACGCGGAAGAAAAATTAATTAAGCATCGCGCATTCGCAATATGATAAAATTTATTATTATACATTCGTTTTTGTATAAATAATCAAAATTAAACATAATCAAACAATCATGAAAAAATTATTAGTAATTGTTGCCGTACTGGCAATCGCAACAACTTCATTTGGACAAACAACTTTTGGTGTTAAAGCTGGTTTGAACATCGCTAACATGAAATATTCAGGCTCTGGCTTAGACATTTCACCTGACTCAAAAGTTGGACCAGCCATTGGCCTATTTGCCAAATTTAACGTTTCAGAATCCTTTGCTGTACAGCCTGAATTACTATATTCGGCTAAAGGATCTAAAATTGAAATAAGTGAGGGAGGTGCATCTGCCTCAAGCACAATTAAATTGAATTATATTTCTCTACCTATTATGGCTAAGTATTATGTGTCACCGGGATTTAATCTTCAAGCAGGGCCACAAATCGACTTCTTACTTTCAGCAAAAGAAGATTGGGAAATGTCAATGGGTACTGATTCAGAATCAGGATCAGATGACATAAAAGAAGATGTAAATGGAATAGATTTTGGATTAGGATTTGGATTAGGTTATGATCTTGAAATGGGATTAGGTTTTGATGCAAGATACGTTTTGGGCTTATCTGAATTAGCAAAAGACCCAGAAGATGGTGTAAAAACTAAATCAACTGGCTTTCAAATTACTGTTAGTTACGCTTTCTAAGGAACCTTTAATAATATTTAAAACCGGCCAAGGCCGGTTTTTTTTATGCTATAAATCTAAACTTAATTGTTTATCTAATAATTGAAAGGACAATCGATGAATCGGTGTTGGTCCATGTAGTTTAATACCCGCCCGATGCACTTTTGTTGGATAGCCTTTGTTTTTATCCCAAGCATAATGAGGATACTGCTCGTGCATCTCTTCCATAAATTCATCACGATGCGTTTTGGCCAATACACTTGCAGCAGCTATGGATAAATACTTACCATCCCCTTTAATTACACAGGTATGCTCGATGCCATTGTAAGGTTTAAAACGGTTACCGTCAATTAACAAATGTTCAGGCACCACTTTCAAGAGCTCAACAGCCCTATGCATGGCCAAAAATGAAGCATTCAATATATTAATCTGGTCAATTTCTTTATGATCAACATAAGCGACAGCCCAAGCCAGAGCTTCCTGTTCAATAATAGGTCGTAGCTTTTGTCTTTGTTTTTCGGTCAATTGCTTGGAGTCGTTCAGCAGTTCATGACGGAAGTCTTTTGGCAATATAACCGCACCAGCCACAACAGGTCCAGCCAAACAGCCTCTTCCGGCTTCATCACAACCAGCTTCAATTCTACTTTTATCAATATAGGGTAATAAACCAGCCACTTTCTATTGTTTACTTCTCTCGATAAATCACTTCAAGAACTGTTTGACCTACCACTTTTAATGTATTCTTATCTACATTACTCATGTTATCATCATGCGTGTGCCAGTAGGTTCCAAAACTACTTTGTGAAGCAGGATTAAATTGAATAATGTTAACACATGGTATATTTCTATATTTATTCACATAGATGTGATCATCAGTTATCCAACCGCCTTTTTCTTTTTTAAAATAGTTGTCGTAACCAATCTCATGTGCTACATCCCAGATATAACGATTAAGCTGAGGGGCAAATTTCATTGAGTTTACTTCCTGATAAAAAGTAGCACCACCTTCGCCTACCATGTCCAATAAAATCCCATATCGCGCAAAGTAGTCCTCTTTATGAGGATTTTTACCCCAATATTGCGAACCTAAACACCAGGTATCGTCCTTATAAGGAAGGTCAAGATGTTCAGGCTGGCCATAATCTTCCGCGTCAAAAAAGATGATGTCAATGCCCAAATGATGTCCGGCCTTACCAATCTGACGAGCAATCTCCATTAATACTCCAACTCCACTGGCCCCATCATTGGCCCCATCAATAGGAACATCATGTTTACTGGCATCCTGATCATGATCAGCAAATGGACGAGTGTCCCAATGAGCAAATAATAAAATACGATTATTCCGTTCAGGGTTAAACTGCGCAATGATATTTTTAGCATTTAAAACTGAATTGTCAAAGGCCACCACTTCTGCTTCTTGCACGATAATTTCAGCTCCAAAACGCCTCATCTCAGCAGCTAAATAATCTGCACAAGCCAGATGTTCTTTTGTATTTGGCACACGTGGACCAAAAGCCACTTGCTTGTCAACAAATGCATATGCCGAATCAGCATTAAACACTGGTGTTGAAACATGTGCTGTCTTTGTTCCAGGCTGCACAGATGTTTGTTTCTTATTTGCAGGAGAAGAACAGGCAAAAAAAAGCAGGCTGGAAATGAAAGCCCCTCCTGCTAATATTTTCATTTTATGTGTCATTTATTTATTATTAGGGTTATTTGATCTCCCATTCAAAACCATCTTTGGTGTCTGTAATGACAAAACCAAGATTCTGAAGTTCATTACGGATTTTATCAGCGGTTGCCCAATCTTTATTCGTCTTGGCATCCACCCTTAAACTTAACAAGAGATTAACCGTTTCATCGAGTAATTGATCACTTCCACCAGAAGTTTGTTCCGAGTTTTCTAATCCCAAAATATCAAATACCATTGTATTCATCAAAGCTTTTAAAGCTTCAAGATCCTCTTCTTTTAAGCTGGCTTTTCCGGCCAAAATGGTATTAATCCATTTAAGACCTTCAAACAAATGAGCAATTAATATTGGCGTATTTAAGTCATCGCTAATGGCAGCATAACATTTATCCGATAAATCTTTCACATCAAATGATGATTCAGATCCGGGCTCTAACTTATCGAGTTTTGAACAACCTTCAAGAAGGCGTTCCATTCCTTTTTGTGCCGCTTGCAATGCTTCGTTCGAAAAATCAAGGGTACTTCTATAATGTGCCTGCAAAATAAAAAAGCGAACAGTCATTGGGTTGTACGCTTGTTCCAGCAATTCATGATTACCATTAAAGAACTGCTCAAGGGTGATAAAGTTACCCAAAGACTTACCCATTTTCTGACCGTTAATTGTGATCATGTTATTGTGCATCCAATAACGCGCAGGTGTATGACCATTGGCGACGGTACTTTGTGCTATTTCACATTCATGATGTGGAAATAATAAATCCATTCCACCACCGTGAATATCAAACTCCGTTCCAAGATATCTTGCACTCATTGCAGAACACTCTAAATGCCATCCCGGAAATCCATCACTGTATTTAGATGGCCAACGCATAATATGCTCTGGAGCCGCTTTTTTCCACAATGCAAAATCGTATGACTTTCGCTTTTCAGTCTGTCCATCCAATTCGCGCGTTGTACTTAGCATATCTTCGGTATTTCTACCCGATAGCCGTCCATAATTATTGGTCTCGTTGTATTTATCTACGTCAAAATACACCGACCCATTACTTTCGTAGGCATATCCCTTTGCTAAAATATCATCAACCAACTGCAATTGTTCAATAACATGTCCGGAAGCACGAGGCTCAATACTTGGTTTTTTAACATTAAGCTGATCCATGTATTGATGGTAACGATCAGTATAATATTGCACCACCTCCATAGGCTCCAACTCTTCCAACCTGGCTTTCTTGGCAATCTTATCTTCACCTACATCACCATCACTCTCGAGATGACCGACATCAGTGATATTTCTTACATAGCGTACTTTATAACCAACATGATTTAAGTATCGAAATAATATATCGTAAGTAATTGCAGGCCGCGAATGGCCCAAATGCGGATCGCCATATACCGTAGGTCCACATACATATAAACCAACACTATTGGGATTTATAGACTTAAACTCCTCTTTTTTACGCGAAAGTGTATTATAAATAAATAACTTGTTCTCCATGCTTGCTTATAAATCACACTAAATTAACAAGCCGCTAAAATACAAATTATTGCTTAGTTATCCGGGATTTTTTACTTTCTCAGTTCTTTTTAATTGCCCATTCTCAAAGTGCTCGATAATCTCCAGGGCTCCGGTTTGGCTATACTGGTAACATTGCCCGTTGAATAATTGTCCTCTTACGAAAAATCCTTTACGCTCTGGCCTGCCCTGAAGTGTATAAACGGTATGCATGCCAGTTCCTTTAAACACCTCACGCTCATTACTGGCAACTTGCTTCTGATTTGAACCGGGCGTATGAGTTACATTGGATGCAAATTTACCTTTATCATCATAGATCCGTTCGGTAATTAAATCACCACTTTCATTAAACATCTTTAGTGATCCCGTTGTCTTGCCTTTAACCCAATCACCCTCGTATTTTAATTCCCCATTCTCATGATAATATTTTTGAGTCCCGGTTCGCCTCCCACTATTATCATAATTCCAGTCATAGGCCAATTGCCCCGACTCATGATAGAACTTATATTCACCTTCCCAGTGGTCAATGTTCCAATTACCTTGTTCTGATAATTTGCCATCAGAATAATAGAACCAAGCCGGCCCAACAGCTTTACCATTGGTATAAGTTATTTCATTTTTTTTCTGTCCTGAAGGATAAAAATTAGACCAGACACCAGTCTTTTTGTTGTTTTTGTAATGACCTTGCTCAATTATCGATTCGTTTGCATTATCGAATGTGATCCATAAACCTTGCTTTACATTGTTATTAACAACATTAATGGTATCGCCATTGTAAATTTTATAATTCTGCCCAGCTAAAGGCAAAACTATCAGACACAAAATAAGAATAATTTGAATTCTCATGTCAATTAATAATTACAGTGTTTCTTAATAACCAAGATCCCATGGTCATATCTTTTCTACGCCATCAAGCATGAAAGGTTATTAATTTAACCAAAGAAATGGATCTATTAATCTAAAAAATAAGATCGGTAATCGTAATTGAATATATTTTTTTAACAGTAACCTTACCATAATAATAGCAACAAAGCTTAAATTGCCAAGAATTAAAGATATGCCCCAATAATAAAATACGAATTGAAATGGGCCAAAAGAAAAAAAGAAAAAACCCTTCGCGCAAAACGGACCTAAGACAGCTAATCCAAGGCTTGTTTTTCAACCAGCCGAAGCGTGCATTTAATTATAAGCAAGTTGCTGCTCTACTTGAAGTAAAAAAGAAATCCGGTCGTCAGATGGTACAGTTAATACTTACCGAGTTATTTGAATCGGGATACCTTACCGAAACCGTCCCGGGCAAATACAAACTACTTAGTCGTGGTTCAACTGTAACCGGAATAATTGATATGACTGCCTCGGGTGCAGCATTTGTAGTACCTGATGATGGAAGTGAAGAGGATGTATTTATCCCTCGCAACAGCATGAACAAAGCTTTAAATGGCGATCGTGTTAAAGTATTTCAAAGTGCCAGAAGAAGAAATAAACAACCCGAAGGAGAGGTAATAGAAATCCTCACCAGGAAACGAGATAGTTTTGTTGGAACCATGCAAATTTCTCGTACCCTTGCTTTTATGATTGTTGATGATCGTGTAATGCAACATGATATTTTTATCCCCATAAAAAGCCTGAAGGGTGCAAAAGATGGACAAAAAGTAGTAGCGAAAATTATTGAATGGCCGGAACGTGCCAAAAATCCTATTGGTGAAATAATTGATGTACTTGGCGATGTGGGAGATAACAATGCTGAAATGCATGCCATACTCGCTGAATTTAATCTACCCTATAAATATCCGGAAGAAGTCAATCGGGAAGCAGCAAAAATGGATGCCGGAATCACACCGGAAGAAATCAAAAAACGAAGGGACTTTAGAAAAGTGACCACCTTCACTATTGATCCGGCTGATGCCAAAGATTTTGACGATGCGCTTTCCATTCAAAAATTAAAAAATGGAAATTGGGAAGTGGGTGTTCACATTGCAGATGTAACCCATTATGTGCAAGACAAAACCTTGCTGGAGAAAGAAGCTTATGAACGAGCCACTTCTGTATATTTGGTTGATCGCGTGGTTCCGATGCTACCTGAGCATTTAAGCAACGGCATTTGCTCTTTACGTCCTAATGAAGAAAAGCTTTGTTTCTCTGTTGTTTTTGAAATGAATGACAATGGAAGCATTTTGAATAGTTGGGTTGGACGAACAGTAATATATTCCGATCGTCGATTCACTTATGCCGAAGCGCAAGAAGTGATTGAAACCGGCGAAGGCGATTTGAAGGAAGAAATCCTAACTTTGGATAGTCTTGCAAAAAAGATTAGAGATCAACGTTTTAAAGAAGGTGCCATTGGATTTGAACGTGTAGAAGTTAAATTTAATATTGATGAAACAGGAAAACCTTTAGGCGTATATTTCAAAGAAGCAAAAGATGCCAATAAACTGATTGAAGAGTTTATGTTATTGGCCAACAAAAGAGTTTCTGAGTTGATAGGCAAGAACGAACTAACGCCCGGGCGAAAAACAAAACCCAAAACTTTTGTCTATCGAATACACGACGTTCCTAATCCCGATAAGTTCGAAGCTTTTGCTTCATTTGTTCGTCGATTTGGTTATGAGGCTTTACCTAAAGGAGAAGAATCAGTTAATAAATCCTTGAATCGTGTTCTTCACGAAGTTCATGGCAAGAAAGAACAGAACATTGTAGAAACCCTTGCGGTAAGAACCATGGCCAAAGCCATTTACTCAACGCATAACATCGGTCATTACGGATTATCATTTAAACATTATAGTCACTTTACATCGCCAATACGTCGCTACCCAGATATGATGGTGCATCGCCTGTTGGACCGATATTTAAAGGGTGGTAATTCAGTTAACGAAGAGAGATACGAAGAGATGTGTCAGCACAGTTCAGATATGGAACAAAGAGCTGCTGATGCAGAAAGAGCCTCAATTAAGTTCAAGCAGGTTGAATTTCTGAAGGATAAAATTGGGCAAGAGTTCGATGGTGTGATTTCGGGAGTTACCGAATGGGGACTATACGTTGAAATAATTGAGAATAAATGCGAAGGAATGATTCCTATACGTGATTTAGACGATGATTACTATAGTTTCGACGAGAAAGAATATTGTTTAATCGGACGCAAATTCAACAAGAAATATCAACTTGGTGAACCATTAAGAATTGTAATCGCTAAAGCAAATTTAGAGAAGAAACAATTGGATTTTGCCATGGCCGAATCCTAATCGAATATTTCGAACGAATAAGTCGACACTACACTAATGACTACATTACAGTTGTTTATGCGCGATATTATTGGACTATTTGATCGATACGTTTTATTTAGCCAAAAACTATTACTATTTTTGTAGCACTACACACTATAAAATGGAATAGGTATGAACGATGGTTATCCTTCAGGAGCCCAAAACGATGGAATGCGTACGTCGATAATTGAAGCTGCCAAAGAGCTATTTGCTAAGTTTGGTTACAAGAAAACAACTATGGAGGACATTGCTCATGCACTTCGCAAAGGCAAAAGTTCTCTTTATTATTACTTTAAGAATAAGGAAGAAATTTTTCAAGCCGTCATTGAAGCTGAGGAAGACTTCTTATTCTCTAAATTAAAAGAGGTAGTGGATTCTGATCAGGAGCCCAAAACTAAGTTTTCGGATTATGTAATCACACGTATGGAAACCATTCGTCAATTAGAGAATTACATGAAAGCTCTTAAGGACGAAATGCTGACGGGATACGATTTTCTTAATAAGCTTAAAGCTCATGGCGAAAAACAAGAGGCGCAATTATTAATGAAAATTCTTGAAGAAGGAACCAACAGCAACACCTTTCAGGTTAAAAACATTCCTATGGCTGCAGTTGCGATTGCCACAGCACTTAAAGGGCTTGAAGCACCACTGCTTAATACAAGTAATAGTTTCGAAGATTTTAAAATTCAGCTTGAAAACACTTTAAACATTTTATTCTTTGGCTTAGTTAAACGATAGTAACAGCAAAACACAACCATTAACCACCAGATTACAACCACATGCCAATAAAAATACCAGATGCTCTTCCGGCACGTAATGTGCTCGAGAAAGAGAATGTTTTTGTCATTGGGGAATCCAAGGCTTTACATCAGGACATAAGACCACTAAAAATTCTGATTTTAAACCTTATGCCCCTAAAAATCGCAACTGAGTCGCACCTTTTAAGAGTGCTTTCAAACAGCCCCTTACAAGTGGAAGTCGACTTTCTTATGACTTCGAGCCATGTTTCAAAAAACACGCCTCGTGAGCATCTCTTCTCATTTTATAAAGTATTTAGTGAAGTAAAATCACAGAAATACGATGGGATGATAATTACCGGAGCTCCCGTTGAACTTTTGGAGTTTGAAGCTGTAAATTATTGGCAGGAGCTAAGCGAAATAATGGATTGGAGTAGTACTAACGTAACCAGCACATTTCACATCTGCTGGGGCGCTCAGGCAGGTCTTTATCATCACTATGGAATAAAAAAATATCCTCTCAAACAAAAAATGTTTGGTGTATTTAAGCATACAGTTGAAGACAGACATGAACCTTTAATGAGAGGTTTCAACGACTTGTATCATGCCCCACACTCCCGATATACTGAGGTACGTCTGGATGAAATAGAAAAGCATAAAGATTTAATCTTGTTATCTGCTTCGAAAAAGGCCGGGGTATATATGGTTATGTCGAAAGACAGAAGGCAAATATTTGTGACCGGACATTCTGAGTATGATGCCCTGACATTAAATGAGGAATACAGAAGAGACCTGGAGAAAGGTCTTGACATTGAAATACCTGAGAACTATTTCCCGGATAATGATCCGCAACAGGAGCCGATGGTACTTTGGCGAAGCCATGCGAGTTTATTATACTCTAACTGGCTTAATCATTACGTGTACCAGGCAACACCATTTCAACTTGACCAAATCCATTAGTATATGATAAAGTTGTTGGCCACCGATTTAGACGGCACTATTCATACGCGAAATAATGGATTTAATAAAAGGGATATTGATACGCTAAAGACCATTGGAAAAAATGGCATGTTGCGGGTAATTGCTACAGGCCGAACATTTCAGTCTGCATTGTCGGTATTACCTGACGATTTTCCAATAGATTATCTTGTATTTTCTTCAGGAGCCGGAATATATGATTGGCACAAAAAAGAAATGCTTCACACATGCAATCTTGGTTTTGAAAACTCCAAACATGTCATTGGCATTTTAAACGAAAACAAAGTGGAATATACGGTACACCATCCGATTCCTGATAATCACATTTTCTTTCATTCGGTGGCACCTGATCCTCATCCCGACTTTGAACGCTATATTGAGTTTAATAAAGTACATGCCATACCGGAAGAACAGGAATTAGCTCAGCTTGATTATTCCCAAACTTTAGCTTTTGTTGATAATATGACCGTTTTCGATAAAATTAAAGCTCAACTCAAGGGAGTAAAAACCATCAGAGCAACTTCCCCCATTGACGGGAATAGCATTTGGATGGAATGCTTTAACACTAAGGTATCAAAAGCCATGGGCATTAAATGGCTTTGTGATTTACTAAATATTAACAGCAATGATGTGGTAGCTATTGGAAACGACTACAACGATTTGGATATGCTTAATTACTTTCCTGAAGCCTATGTGGTAGCTAATGCACCTAAGGAATTAAGGCAACAATACAAGCATTTAAACGATGTTACTTCTGCCCCTCTTGCTGATTGGTACAAAAGGCACCATTAATTATCGCTTAAAATTTCTGCTTGCATAGGATGACGCAGACCTTCAGCTCCGGTAAAAACAGCTTTAACCGAACCTATTAATATTTTGGCCTCAACAATTATAGGTATTCGGTTTAAATCATCGGTTACCCACACCGTCATATCTTCCCCACTTTTAAATATGGTACCCTCAACCAATAAGGGAGAAAATTTCAGACAGTTAAAGCGTCTTCCATCTCTGTTTTTAATACTTTCCTTCCCCAAATAACGAATGTAAATATCATGAATCTCGCCATCTACCAGCATGCTAATTGGAATTTTATCACCTTCATTATATATGGAGTAATCGATATTACGGGCCTTATACACCATGGTAAGAATATCAAACGAACATTCCTTCCAGGGGAATGATTTGATAAGAAGTGGCTCATCCTCTTTTTTGATTCTGGCCGAAACTGAACGTTTATCCTGATTAAAGCGATAATGATAGCTGGCATGGGTGCTTCCTTCATTTGTTTCCCGCCTGAACTCAAAAGGTTCCAGAAACATAGTATCTGAAATTACTTCAAAGGTATCTCGTACTTTATACAGCTTATCGTAGCCTTTATAAGTACTCCCATGTGCCTTTAAATGATAAGCGGCTTTGCTTTCATATCGAGTAGAATCAACTGTAAAAGATACATGACCGGCGTTCAGCCAAATAAATCCCCAGTTATAATAAGCATGATAACTGACCTTCTCTCCGGATTGAAAAGAGAAATTAGCATCCTTACATTGTGCATCTATACGACCTAGTGATAAACTGAAAAATAAAATAATGAAGCTAATTTTACCTACAACCTGACGCATCCAAACACATTTGTAATTATTATTCTTCTCCACAAAGCAATAATCAGGCCCTTATTTCTTCACTTCACCAATCCTTTTTTCAATTGAATTGATTTTACCGTGCATTCTATCACCTTTACCTTTTTGAGCATCAATAGTAATGGCACAATATACACGATCCGAAATCTCATTCAGTATATCATAGCTTTGCTGGACAATAGATAAAGCTTCGGCCATGGTTTCGGTTTCAATGGTTGTCCCCATAGGATTAAGTTTATAATCTACTCCACTACTATCAATATGTTTGATTACTTTACTCACATACTGACTAACACTGTCTCCCTTATCGGTTGGAAACATGGCAAAATTAAGCATTACTGACATAGCTATTTAATCTTTTTTCTTTGGTTTACGAAATTGGCGAGAAAACAAATCAACACTAAATTTATTTGGGTTCCACTCAACTAATCCATCCCAATTAGCCCTTAATGTGACTTTTTCATGGTAATAAATCAATTTTTCCGGCTGAATGCGCTCATAATAATTTCCATCATCCCATTGGCCATTATCATTTTCATCCACAACTATCCTAAACATATATTGTCCCGGATTTAAATATCTGAATCCAATTTTTCCTGAGGCAGGGCACCTGCGCTGTTGCACCACATCATCATTTTTATTAAGCACTTGAACCAGCCAATTATCCTGAGGATCTATTATTTTGATGTAAACAATTCCATAATCTTCAATCTCTTTAATAGTTATACTTGATCGAATTGGACCGTTATGCAGTCCATAGATATCCACTATTGAAGCTGAATCGATGGAAAGCTCATATTTACCACCGGGAATCCATTCCTTGTCTATGGTGTACCTTCTGATATTTATAGTATCCTTCTCAAGTTCAAAATCAACCAAAACAGGAATGGTATCTTCATAGAAAAATAAATTAATAGCATCATAATCAAAGGATACAGCTGGCGCTTTTAATTCAAATGAGATCTTTCCATATACATCCACCTTTGTTTTCACGTCCTTCAGGGTCAACAATGGAATTGGTTCAGGTTTATCATCATCCTTCTTCTTTTTCTTCTTTTTCTTCTTCTCCACTTCAAAATGATACATCGCTATGGTATCGATTCTCGTATATGGTACATCCATTGAGTCCAGCATTTGATATCTCAGACGAACTGACAATGAATCCATATTATAATAGGTACTATCGTTAATCCAATAGGTAACCGTATCGTTATTAAATGAGCTCTCAGTTAAAAACAAATCGCTAAGTTCTTCTTTACCTGTTAATTCAATAGTAGGCACTTGCTCCTGATCTCTGTTAAAATAGTAAGTCAGTTTAGCTTTCTCCTTTCGTTCCTCACTGACCAGATACTGACGTTCGTAATCGTGTTGAAATAAATACAACTCTGCGCTATCTGGTGTATAAACCAATTTTGTATAGCGATGCAATGAATCAACTTCCAATGAATCAATATGAATTGTATCCACAAATTCGCGATATTCAAATGATGGTTCCACAATAACATCGGACCAGGCCATTTTCTCACCTGGCTGATCAAATTTGAAATTACGATTTGCATCATCTAAAGCAAACAATCGATATTGTCCGGGGCGAACATTTAAAATAGAAAACTCACCAACAGAGTTCGTTTTTGCCAGTCGTATAGGCACGAGTGTTTGAACTGCTGTATCATTCAGGTTTTCATGCAAAAACACAAAAACCCCTTCTGAAGGTGATAAATCATCAGCATCCCAAACGTTTCCAGACACCTTTAATGAATCGATAAACTCGCCCGTTGAAAAACTAAAACTATAGTTTTCAAGAACATTTCCTTCATTATTATCCACAATCGCATCAGCAAAATCCAGTGAATAAGTGGTATTGGGCTGCAAATCTTCATTAAATATAACTTCCAGTTTGTTCCCTCTTGCTTCAACAGTTGGTTGCTCATTCATTGGAGGCGAAATAACAAACTTTTGACGAACATCTTTTAATTCAATCAGCTCATCAAATTCAATTATAATCTCATTTTTCTGATAATTCAATGCATTGTTTCTGGGCGTAGATCGAACCACAACAGGAGGATCCTCATCCTTTTCTCCACCTGTAGGCATGCCCACATTAGCACAGGATTTAACAACGAATACAATTAGAACAACAATACCGATATGAAGCAATCTCTTTTTCAAAGCAGAATAGTTTATTTCACGCAAATTTATAAAGATTATCATTTATCACGCTATATTTTATTAGCTGTGTGTCATCTCTTATTAAATTATGTAGCAGTTCTATGTATTCGGATTTACTTTTTAATCCTTAGGGAAAAGTATTTATTATAGAGATCAACGGTAATATACAGTGCAAAAAATCATTCTCACCGCTATTATTATTCAATATCTAAGCCTTAAAATTCCAATTGTAAGCAAACTAAAAAATGATAACTTTGCGTTCTAAGTAGAAAGCGCACAAACTATCATGGAAAATCAGACACCGAAGACCTCTAACAATAAAACAATATATATTATTTCAGCAATAGCACTTGTATTAATTGCAGCTGTGCTGGTATTATACCTTAACAATCGAAAAGAATACCAAGCTGTTGTTGAAGAACTAACCGAAGAAAAGGTACTTTTAACTGAAGAATTTCAGACATTAGCCTTGGACTACGACTCGCTTTATAGCAATAACGATACGCTTAATCTTCAACTGGAGCAAGAGCGCGAAAAAATTTCTCATCTGATTGAAGAGATTAAAACCATTAAAGCTACCAATTCATCAAAGATTAGAGAGTACAAAAAAGAATTGGCTTCGCTTAGGGGAGTAATGAAGAGTTTTGTTGTGCAGATCGACTCTCTGAATCAACGCAACCAGGAATTAACTCAAGAGAATCAACAATACAGAAATCGCTACAATAAAGTACAAAGTTCGTTTAAGGAACTGGAAAAGCAAAAAGAACAACTTGTTGAAAAAATTGAAATTGCTTCACAACTGGAAACCTATAATTACGAAATACAAGGCCTGAACAGTAAAGATCGCAGTACAAAAAAGGCCCGTAATGTATCCAAAATAAGAGTTTGCTTTACCATTCAGAAGAACATTACATCTCCTATTGGAGAAAAACTGATTTATTTGAGAATAATGCGTCCAGACGAAGCGCTTTTAGTTCAAACTTTAGAGGATAAATTTGAGTATGAGGGTGAAGAAATAAACTTTTCTTCGAGCCGGGTTATTGAATATGGAGGTGAAGAACTGGATGTTTGTGTCTTCTACAAAGCTGATGAAGGTGAATTATTATCCGGCACCTATACTGCAGATCTCTTTGCCGATGGTTACAATATTGGTACGGCGGAGTTTGAGTTGAAGTAAATCTTTATTCTTCAATTTTCTGGTCTACTAATAATTCGCGGTTTCCAATCCATAAAATACATCAATTGTCATCCTTACACATTTAAACTCTACGGTATTAGTCACCACCCCAACCCTTAGTTCATGAGGTTTAGCATTTATTTAGCACAGCAAACTTGCTTCTGAAGAGATTAAATCGCCTATTGAAATTATTGTCTGAACTAAGCAATAATAAGGATCACATCAGTCAAAAAAATGCACAGGCGTCTGACAAAATAAATTCAAGTCTTAATGAACTGAATGAACAAGCTGATGCTTTATTGCAAATTATCAAACACTTTAAGTTCAGAAAAGCCGCTTAGTTTAAACCCTTTTTTCTTTATTATGGTGATCTCATCAGTTTTTATTATTTTGCCAGACCCCAGATAAGTTACAATATAAAGGCAGCACAACACAAAACAACTACACAAAGTGCATTCACCCCTTATATCTAGACATTTGTAAAAGTTACTATTTAAAAGTCGAACAAACTAAGTAAGATAATTGCTTTATATAGGAATTTCTGATTTTTAATTTGATTTTGACCATAAATAGCAAGGCATATAAATGATTCACATCAACAGAATAGAAAGGCTTAGCGCCCCACATAAATTGTGCATTCCTGATTGCTCAAAACAAAGAATTGGGGATATGTGCGACAAATGCACTAGGCCTGGTTTTTACGGACCCAATTACGAATTGAAAGTCAATATTAAAGGCAAATTTGATCAAGCAACAAGAATTGTGGGTAAACTAAAAGCCACAAACTATCAATTACGTCAAATCAAATTAATCGAAACTAAAAATAACTATCTGGAATATTACGTTTAAGCCCCCTTACAAAACCTAAACAATATGTCAATCAACGAAAACATTCAACGACTCCCTCAACATTTAAAACAATTTATTGTAGATCAACACTACGAAAAATATACCGCAGTAGATCATGCCGTTTGGCGATACATCATGCGATTAAACTATCATTTTCTGAAGCGCACAGCCCACTCATCCTATTTCAAAGGGCTGGAAGCAACCGGAATAAGCATTAATCGAATTCCAAAAATAGATGAGATGAATAGCATTCTTTCCCAAATTGGTTGGGGAGCTGTATGTGTAGATGGATTTATCCCTCCAGCAGCTTTTATGGAATTTCAGGCCTACAAAGTGCTAGTGATCGCAGCAGACATGCGCCATATCAATCATATCGAATATACACCTGCTCCGGATATCGTACACGAGGCGGCCGGACATGCTCCCATCATAGTTGACCCTGCCTATGCCGAATACCTTCGCCTTTTTGGTGAAATTGGAAGTAAAGCCCTTTCATCCAAGCGCGATTATGATTTATATGAAGCCGTAAGAAAGTTATCCATACTGAAAGAAAACCCAGAAGCGAGCAATAAAGAAATTAAGGATGCAGAGAATGAATTAAATTCTGTTTCAAATGATATGGGGCCGGCATCAGAAATGGCTAAGCTGCGCAACCTGCATTGGTGGACAGTTGAATACGGATTAATCGGAGACATAGATCAACCACAGATTTATGGAGCAGGATTATTGTCGTCCATTGGCGAAAGCGAAGCTTGCTTAAAAGAAGAAGTTGAGAAAATTCATTACAGCACCGAAGCATCGGAATACGACTTTGACATCACAACACAACAACCTCAACTATTTGTAAGTCCAAGCTTTTCGAACTTAATAACCGTGCTCAATCAATTTGCCGATCAAATGGCATTTAGAAAAGGAGGAATTGAAAGCCTGTTAAAGGCCATTGAATCGGAAGGATTAAACACTTGTCAGTTGGATAGCGGAATTCAAATCAGTGGAATATTTACAAAGGTGATTAAAACGAGAGAAGGCGAACCGGCTTACATAAACACCACCGGATCAACTATGTTATCCGAATCCAATAAGATGCTTATTGGCCATGGTACATCCGCACATAAGGAAGGTTTTGGAACACCAATAGGTAAAATTGTGAGTCCTAAGCTTGATTTGCATAATGCTACAATAACAGAATTATCGGAGCACAATATCAATATGGGCCAAGGCATCAAGCTTGAATTTGAAAGTGGTGTAATTGTCCAAGGCCATTTGGACTACATTCGTAAGAATAGTCTGGGCAGAAATATCATAATGAGTTTTTCAGATTGCACAGTAAACCTGAACGAACAGATCTTATTTATGCCTGAATGGGGTATTTTTGACATGGCCATTGGTACAAGTATTCAATCGGTATTTTCGGGAGCTGCAGATAAAACTGAATATGAAGAACTAAGCCATGTCTCACCTACCCCAACTGTGGTTCATAACTATAATGATTCGAAATATATTGATCTATATAAGCAAGTAAGATTGCTTCGGGAAAATAAAAACACGAATAAGCTGAACTTGCTTTTAGAAGATGCGACCAAACATTATCCGAGCGAATGGTTAGTATTTCTTGAATTATACGAAATTGCCCTTAAGAATAAGCATGAGCTAAAAGATCAGATATTGCAACATTTGAATGCTATCGATCAACAAAATCCTGAATTTTCAACTTTGATTAAAAATGGATTACTCTTGTTAAGTAGTTAAACGATCAATAAGTTAAGCTTAAACTTTAATGAATATGAACATTGTTATAACAGGTGCCAGCAAGGGAATTGGATATGCCACAGCTTTGGCTTTGGCTTCAAGTGGTCAACATCATATTATTGCCATTGCACGCTCAAAAGAAGGGCTGGATAAACTTAAGAATGAACTTCCGGTTGATAGTCCGTCTCAGCTGACTTGTCTGAATTTTGATCTGGCTGAAAAAGATTATTCTGCCTTAGCTGAAAGCATTAGCTCCACCTTTAAAGGCCTTGTGGATGTGCTTATTAATAATGCAGGCTATCTAATCAATAAACCTTTCCTGGAACTGGATGATGATGATTGGCAAGCCATGTTTAATATTAATGTATTTGCTGTTGCCCGATTATCCCGAACATTATTTCCACTGCTGGATAACTCAAAATTGGCACACATCCTTAATATCGGATCAATGGGGGGTGTTCAGGGCACTGAGAAATTTCCCGGCTTATCAGGCTATAGTACCAGCAAAGGAGCCATTAATACTTTAACTGAAGTCATGGCAAAAGAATTTGAGGATACTAACATAAAAGTCAACTGCATTAATCCGGGAGCTGTGCAAACCCAAATGTTAGAACAAGCTTTCCCGGGCTATCAGGCAGAAGTTAAACCAAATGACATTGCCCAATACATTGCCAACTTTGCAACAAGGGGCCACAAGGTAATGAATGGCCGATTACATGAAGTTAGTTTAAGAGGATGAAAATTAATAAGCGGTAGCTCTAAATTAACAACTCATCTCTTTTACCTGAAGTTACAGCTTCACCAACTTATATGTATGCCATTGTGGTTGATTGGAACTGTATATTTTACTACGAAGCTCAATTAATTCATGCTTTAGCTCATCAACACGAGGCAAGGTCTGAAAATATTCACCACACACTTTTATATGCCAGTTGTACCAAGGTTTATCTTTCTGTGATTCATTTAAATCATCCAGATAGGCCTTCTTAGCTTCAAAAGAATCCGGCCCATCGTATTTATTTAGTAAACGACACTCCACAAAAGGCACATTACGCAGTTGACCTTGTATTTTGTGATAATCAAAAACAAATTGATAAACATCCGCTGCCTGCTTGGCTTGTGGTGTATTGGCATAATTGGCCAAATTTATACCTTCCTTAAGCTCCATAGAGGAAAACACGCCGAGTTCTATCTCATCGATCAATAGCTTATAATTACCTTTATCAAGGGCATTAATTGCTATCCACTCCTTATCTAATTCCGATTGAAAAGGAACCAGATCCATTGCTTCCTGCAATGCTTCTTTAACAGGGAAAGGCAAAGCTTTTTCGAGCATTTTAAACTCTAGAACCGATTCTCCATCCAAAAATTCAATATCGCAATTGATTTGCTCCAGTACTTTTTGCTTTCGGGCATTAATTCTAAGTTTAGAGATATATTCAGCTGGGCTTATCGTTCTCATAATTTCATAAGCCATAACAAAATGACCGGATGTACCCGGGTGAATGCGATCCGCCCCAACAATGCTTGCTTTTGGATCTAAGGCTTGCATTTGCGCATTCACTTTCAACAATAGTGTATTTAAATCTACTACCGGAGCGTCATACTTTTTAGCTAAGGCCTTGATATGATTAGCACATAAAACCAAGGCATCATTGGTTCCAACATCATTATCTCGCTCCATCGTTGATGTTTGATCGTAAATAGATGGCGTCATGAAGATGGGCTTTACCCCTCGCTCAAGCAACATAACGGCCAGCTTTTCTGTTTTGGCATAATACGTATCCAAAGCGGCCTGACGCTTCTCTAATGTTTCTTCATCTGCCTCAACATTTTCATACAAGGAGCGCTGAATATCATTCATCCCTGTCATTAAAAAGGCATGAGTTGGCCGATGAATCATTATGTCCTCTTCAAATCGTTTGATCATTCCTCCTGCCACATCACCAGCAATCCCGCAATTGTAGTATTCTACCTTTTCACTGGGAAAACGTGTGGCACAATAGGCTTGCAGAAAGGCGTGGTAAGCTCCTCCATGTGTAATACTGTTTCCAATAAAACATATGCGATCGCCCGTTTTAAAAACAGCTAAGTTGTCATTGGGCTTTGGGGTGCAAAAAGTGAGACCAAAGGCCAATACAAGCAGAGCAAATCTAATACTTAAAGGCTTCATAAATGCAAATATTAAAGTACTTCAATAGTACAAACATTAGATCGAATGGATCCGGCATTGGCCTTTACGCTTATTAGTCCATCTTCTTTTAGCGATTGAATAATGATAATAGCTTGTCCATTATGCGTAACAATGGAATTGCTTTTGTGAGGCTGCACATTCCTTTCCCATCCGTTATCCACTCCCAGATTAGTGCACTCTCCTTCAATTTCAAAATTAATTTGGGTATTCACATCCGTAATCAGACTTCCTTTTGCATCTCGCAAACTGGCAGTAATAACAGTCAGATCATATCCATCGGATGTGAGTTTTGATTTATGACTATCCAATTGAATGGTTTTTAAAACGCCTGGTGTTGACAAAAGGTATTCAGCACTTTTTTCACCCTTATTATAGCCCACCACTTTTAAATCACCATCGGTATAAGGCACTAACCATTTAATAATGTTGTCTTCAGCAAATGCAGAACGGCTTTGTTTGCCTAATGACTTACCATTTAGGAATAACTCCGCTTCTTCGCAATTGGTGTACGTCTGTACAATGATGGATTCTCCCTCGCCATATTTCCACTTCGGATAAGCTTTGTACCATTCCCAAAGACGTAATAAATTCCATACCGGAGGAGGTGTCATTTGCATATCAAAAGTCCACCCTTCTTTCTCACTATATGAAAACTCTGATTCATTGGCTGGTGTTGTCACCGCATAAACCTTAGGCTCTTCTTTCCATAAGCATTCGTAGAAATGTCCCCGAGGTGTTTTAAATCCGGCATAATCGAAGAAAGAAATATTTAATCCCTTTCGAGGCCAAGGCCCTGCTTCTCCCATATAAGCAAAACCCGTCCAACAAAAAATGCCAGCCACAAAATCACGATTCTCACAATCTTTCCATTCCTGATAAGTTCCCCAATTTTCTGAACCCAATATGTTTAAGTCGGGATAATACTCATGGGCTGCATCATACTCCACAGCACGATAATTAAAACCCAACACATCAACATTAGAGGCATATCCACTTGCTAAAGCCACCGAAGGATGAACACTTCCACATACAACAGGGCGCGTATCATCCAAATCACGCACCCAACCTGAAAGCTTTCGGGCGAACATCACTAAGGTATCAGCTCCTCCCGACTTTTTATCCAAGACTTTTTTTATCGTTAAGGAATCGTAAACCGGTCGATCTTCGTAATAGGTAATTCCCGGATTGACCTCCTGATAGGTTTCGTCGTAATACGGGTAGATCCATTCAATCTCATTTCCAATACTCCACATAAACACTGAGGGATGATTATAATCGCGAAGAATCAAATCTTTTAAATCACGCTCAGCCCACTCATTGAATGATTCAGGATAAGCTCGAACTGCTTCAGGCGTTCCTGCACCATCACCCATATAAACCACACCTTTTTCCTTTGGTCGGTCCCATTCATCAAAGGCTTCATTCATTACTAGTATTCCCAGTTCGTCACAAACCTCAAGCAGCTCTTTGGAGTGCGGGTTATGTGCAAAACGAATGGCGTTTACTCCAATTGACTTTAGTTTGCTAACGCGATACTCCCATAAAGCTTTTGGAACAGCCGCTCCAACCGCTCCGGCGTCGTGATGAAGATTAACGCCTTTTAATTTCATATTTTCACCATTCAACGAAAAACCAGTATTCGCATCAAAAGCAAAATAACGTATACCAAAGTTTTCTTTGACATTATCCAATACTTCAATACCGTCTTTCAACTCCACTATTAGTTTATATTGCTGCGGCCTATCCAATCCCCATAGCAGAGGCTTTTCAAGTTTAATTTGCGTGCTATTACTTATGGCATCCGTCTCTAAATCTTCTTCTTTACCTGCAATGATCACACCTTGCGGATCAATTATGGAATAGTGAATACTTAAAGCCTCAGGAAGCTTATTCCCTGAGTTCTCCAAAGTTGTTTTAATACTTATTGTTGCATTATCTTTTGTAATCTCCGGAGTACTAATCTGCACTCCCCATTGTGCAATATGTAAAGGCGACTTTTTAATTAATCTAACCTTCCTGTAAATTCCCGAACCGGTATACCAGCGTGAATCCACATAAGCTGTACGATCCACTTTAACCGCAATTACATTCTTTTCTCCTCCATATTTCAAATGCTTACTTAAATCATAAGAAAAAGAAGCATATCCATTGGGACGATGCCCCAGAAGTTGTCCGTTAATCCAAACTGTGGAATTATTATAAACCCCATCAAAGAGAACCGTAATTTGTTTCCCTTCATCAGAAGCCGGTAAAATAAAGGACTTACGATACCAAGCAATACCGCCCGGAACAAAACCCGTGCTTGCCGCAGTTCCTTCAACATTTTTATACCCTTCCTCAATACTCCAATCGTGCGGCACCTTTATCGATTGCCAATCTGTATCATCAAATAAAATGGCTTTGGCATCCGGCTCATCCGCTAAGGTAAATTTCCAGTCTTCATTAAAATCTATAATTGATCGGGCATTTTTGTTTGAATTGGAGCATGATGAAAAAGCCACACATATGGCTAAAAATGGAAGTAGGAATTTCATATAAATGTAAGTTTGTTTTAAATAAAACTTTACCCATACAGGGCTCAATATTCATAGCCTAAAAATACCTTCAAACAAAAATATACTTGGGTCGATATTAGAGCAGAGAAAGGGGGGTAATCATTTTTTTGAATGATATTGTATCATTTCAATAAAGCGCATAAAAACTCAACTTGTAAATTAACCAATTATAAAGAATTAGCTTGATTAATATGGCTTAGAAATGATAGCAGGATAAAATGGCATTCCTAAAACTACTTAAGGGTAATGTATTTTCATACGGATAACATCTTCATTAAGTCCGCAAACGGGTTAGCGACTTTAATGAAAGAAGGGTAACATTTCTGCGAAAATAATTTGAAAAATTTGTGCACTTTTAAGCTGTATAAACCAAACCTCAATCATAACAATAATGAAAAACATATTAATTCAAATTACTCAAAACGGCATGGGCCATGGCGATGAATCTCTTGCTCAGAAATTATTGATTAATTACTTCACACTACTCAACGAACAAGAACGACTTCCGCAATGCATTGCCCTATACAATGCCGGTGTGAAGATCATTCAATCCGATTCTCCATTACTAAATATATTAAGGACCATTGAAGCTAAAGGCGTAAAACTTGTAGCTTGTAAAACCTGCCTCATTCATTATAATCTTCTGGATAAAATGGAAGTAGGAGTTGCTGGAACCATGATGGACATTATTGAACTGCAGAGCAAGGCTGAAAAGGTTATTAATTTGTAATTATTCTAATAATTATGAAAATTATCCTTCGTGAATTAATTCAACTCGAAACCAGGTAAGAGCTTCCAATTTATCTTAAATAAACAATAACCCTATTGAATATGAAACATCCCAAGTACTATAATTACCTAAATGCAGAAGAAAAAGAAGACTGGGACAGGATTATCGATATCTTTTCAGAGCTAAAAAAAAGCTTTCAGCTTAAAGGAGCCAGGAACCCATTGATTAAACATTTTAATTTGTTTGCCGATAAACAAAAACCAAAATTCTTTAACTCATGGCAGGTTTCAGATGGTTCGGAATCAATATCTCTATGCTTAATTGAATACGAAAGCTCTTATCATACTGCTGACCAGTTCGGAGGTGAAACACATACCGCTAACCACAAATATTTCTTTGGCTATTTAGGTTCAGAAAAGGATTTTGGTCGCACACTTTTGCGACAGGAAACTCTTGCTGATAAAATCTCAGAATTGTTTGTTCCCATGGAAATTGACATTAAGGGTTACCTTAAATTCAGTAACAAATACTATGTATTGTCAAACGACAAGGCTAAATTTCTTCAAAGCATAAATAAAGAATTGCTTGATTATTTAGCAGATCAAAAGAATTTGGAACTTGAATTTAACACTCATAATTGTTTATTTCTATTAGATAAAGCCATTGACTTAGAACAAACAATCAGACTTTGCAAAACAGGTCTTCAATTGAGTAGAATTCTGAATGGAAAAACTAAGTGAGACTATATCCCCAAGTAGCCGCGCGAAACTTTCGCGTGGCAAACTTTTGATAAATAAAATTTGCTTTAATTGGCTTAGAACGTGATGGAATCGCACACTAGCAGAGTGTCTGAATGCACTTCAACACCTACAGTATTGCCTTGGGCAATACTTTTCGGGTCCAGGTTTTAATGCGTTTACTTTTGTTTACTTCTTTATCCGGATTAAATTCCAGGGTGGTCTCCCAGGCGTTCTCAGGTTTTAATTCTTCCTCTACTACCTTAACTACTTCTGAAGCTACATCGGCCGAATGAATAACAACAATGCATTCCGTATTTAGATTGGCACTGCGCGGATCGAGATTAAAAGTGCCTACTACCGTTGTTTTTTCATCTATAACCATCGACTTGGCATGCAAACCAAAGGTTGGCGTATAATCAATGGTGCCTTGCAAATCACCTGACATGATTTGCTTTCGAATGGCGGCATCCGGTTTAAATTCAAATACACGAACACCTGTACTGAGTAGTTCCTTTCTATTGGATTGATAACTGGCAAATGCTTCCACATTATCTGTTGAAGCCAGACTATTGGTTAGGATTCGAATTTGCACACCTCGCTCAGTAGCTTCATGAAACAAATTTTGACTTAGCTCCGTTGTGATTAAGTAAGGGGTTTGAATTAGTATAGAGTGTTTGGCATTGCGAACCAGATTAATCAAAGTATCTGTGGTGACTCCTCCTCCACCGAGCCCACTTTTACCATCATTCTTTCCCGGCTCGTCCGAAACATAATGCACATCACTTAACCAATACAACTCGCCTGATTTTTTAATCTCCGGAAAAGTGCTGGACAGGTTTTCAATCTTATGGCGCACCTGTGGCCAAAAATTATCGGGATTACATGCATATTCATGTAAGCGATCAAACTGATTTTTGTAATGCACACTGTCAGTCGCTTCATCGCTTAATTCTTCAACAGGAATACTTAAGTCATAGTTCCAGAAATCAGAAAACGAAGCCTGCACATCTCCAACCAGCTTTCCCAACAATAAAACATCACGATCGCGGAAATTATATTCATGATCGTAATCGAAATATTCATCTGCCACATTGCGCCCTCCTGTGATGGCAATTTTTCCATCCACCATAAAGGTTTTATTGTGCATGCGTTGGTTAGCCGTTCTAAAATCGGTGCTAAACTTTTTTATTTTTTGAAACAGGTTTTTACCCAGATTAACACCGGGATTATATACCTTAATACTGATGTTTTTGTGTGAAGCCAATGTTAACACCTCATCCAGTTCAGCATCCACCATTATATCGTCAACCAATATGCGGACCTTAACGCCACGATCGGCTGCCCGCACCAAATAATCACAGGCAATTAATCCCACATTATCAGTTGAGAAAATAAAATATTGTATATCAATGCTTTCTTCGGCATACTCACATAACCAGGCTCGCGTCACCAAAGCCTTGCCCCCATCTTCCAATACCAAAACGCCGGTTTGATTTTGCATCTTATCCTCGATGCTTGCCAATTCATCAGAGAGGCTAATAGAATCGTTACGGTGTATTCGCGAACAAAAATCCCTCTCCTCTTCCACTGCTTTACTAGATGGTCCTGAGCAGGCAAAAAACAATACGCAGAAGGTCAAAACAAAAAGTAAGAGTGTGGAATTAAAATGTGAAATGGCTTTATAAATCATAGAACAAGCTTTACTTTTGCTTTACTGCAAGTTAATACTAATTGCGACTTCAGAAAAAAACACAGTCTGGCTTACCCTTTTGTTAATCCATTTTATCCTTTATGTGAAAAAGGGTATTTTAAATAAAGTAATAAGTATTGAGACCTTCGGGCGAAGCATTTTTTTATGCAAAGAAGCTAAGTGATGAGCCAATCAATGACATAAAATAATTTAGCAACTAAAAGCTTTAATATGAAATCCAAAGACAATTTCTTTCTGGATAAGGAAAGCATAAGATGCATTGACAAATTTCGTATCATCTATTTAATAACATTTTTAATTGCTTTTGCATTAACCGAAACAGGCCGGTATATCTACCGCCCTTTCATTTATGAGAATAATATCAATGATCTTGGGATTGCTGACTCAATGGGAAATTTGGGAGGTATAATTGTTCAGATATTTTTTGGCCTTACCATTATAAATTCAACAAAGAAAAAAGGATTACGACTAATCGTCTTTTTGGTAATTGGATATATGATTTACGAAGTCTTACAACTCATTCTTCCTAAAGGTGTATTTGATTGGAAAGATATTTACGGGACAATAATTGGTGGGGTTTTAGGATTACTTTTGTTTCTCCTCATTCATAAACTTACTAAGCAAAATAAAATATTTTATCGCTTTTAAAATGTAATAAGCATTTGTGATCGGTCACACTAAGCAAGCGTACTGTATGATCCAACTCCCGGGGTTTTGAAATTTAATTATCAAATCAGCAGAGCCTCCTATTCGACTCAGTGGTGACATAACATTGGATAAAACATAACAAGAACAAAATTGTATCTTTAAAAGAAAAAAATGATAGCTTTAATTGCGTATTTATTATTAGCATTAGTCGTTTCATTCCTTTGTTCCATAATGGAATCCGTGCTGCTTTCTACTCCTCACTCATTTTTACTTGTAAAGCAGGATAAAGGACATCAATGGGCTGAATCATTTATTGAACTAAAAACAAACATAGATAAACCTCTGTCGGCAATTCTATCACTAAATACGGTTGCCCATACAATTGGGGCTGCTGGTGTTGGAGCTCAGGCTATTAAAGTTTTTGGAGAAGCATCATTTGGAATTGTATCGGTTATCCTAACCATTTTGATATTGGTAGTAACGGAAATAATACCCAAAACAATTGGAGCCAAATACTGGAGAAATTTATCGAAGGTTTCTTATTATATCATCAAGGCAATGATAATAATTACTTATCCCTTGGTAATGATGTCGGTAGTAATCACTAAAATCATTTCAAATTCGAAAGAGGAGTTATCTACGAGCCGGGAGGAAATAGCTGCAATGGCCAGTTTAGGAGCTGATGAAGGCTTATTTTCTGATAAAGAAAATAAGATCATTCAAAATATACTTAAACTAAAAAACATTAAAGTGACAGAAATTATGACTCCCAGAGTTGTGGTTGCTATTGCTGAAGAGAACTTACAGTTACAGGACTTTCTGAAAAACAAGGGTTATTTAAATTATTCGCGAATACCGGTTTATTCAGGAAATGATGAAAACATTACCGGATATGTACTGAGGCAACAAGTGTTTGAAAATTTAGCTGAAGACAAACACACCTTACAACTGAAAGATATCAAACGCGAAATTATGGTGTTTCCTGACACCACGGTTCTGTATTTTTTATGGGAGAAACTATTAGAAAAAAAGGAGCATATTGCTTTAATCGTGGATGAATACGGAGGAGTAGATGGGATTGTGACATTGGAGGATGTAATTGAAACCTTACTCGGACTTGAAATTGTTGACGAGAATGACACTGTAACAGATATGCAAAAATATGCTCGGGAAAGATGGAAATCAAGACAAGTAAAACATAACCTGATAGATAAGATTAACTTGTCTAATAATAAAAACGCTCCTGACAATGACTAATAAGCTAGCTTATTAGTCGACAAGCTAAATAGAAATTATGAAATTAGATATTAAAGACAGGAAAGTCATTCTTTCTACACTTTGGATATTTGTGACTTTCAATTACGCCTATTGCGATATCTTAAGCTTGATGGATTCATCCTTATTAAAACAATACCTAACAGGTGTTGTTGACGGGCTTGAATTAACCCAAGGGTTTCTATTGTCCGGCGCCATCCTTATGGAGATTCCGATAGCAATGATTTTACTCGCCCGAATCTTAAATTACAAAGCCAACCGATGGGCAAATATTATTGCTGCATTAATTAAGACCATAGCAATGATTATGACAATGTTTGTTGGCACTCCAAGCATGTATTATCTGTTTTTTGGAAGCATAGAAATTGCTACAACAATTTTTATAATATATTATGCCTTGACCTGGAACAAAGCCGGTGTTAAGTCCGATCATGATTGATCGGACTATGCATTCAATAAACAATTAAGTTCTTGTTTGTCCAACTGCCTGCAGATTGTCATCCAGTTTTTCTACTGTTTCCATTTGTGATACACAACAGGATAAATTCGGATTCTGTAAAGCCCACAGATAAGACTTAGCAAAAACTGACAACTTCTCATCCGGAATGGTTGAGTTTATTTTACCCACGATCCAATCAGGTTTATTATCCATAACATATAAACGGGAAACCTTCATTGCAATCAGGCCCATTCCCGATTGCTTAGCCTTATACATTGATGCATCAAGGGCAGCATGATTGGCAATGTTGTAGGCAAACATGGCCACATCGTAATAACCCAAATCAATTGCAGCATCCAGATTACCGCTTACATCGTTGTGAAAAGAAAGCGCTGAAGCCCTGATTAATCCCTTTTGTTTAAATTCAAATAATAATTCTTCGAGTATTTCATCTTTAAGTTCGGGTCCTGCTGCACCATGTGGACAAAACAACACATCGATATAATCGGTTTGCAGTCTTTTTAGTGAGCCTTCAATTAGTTGGTAGGCATGTTTTCTGATTTCCTGTTTCCATTCTTTTTTCATGCCATACTTCTGCAGAACAACATGCCATAAATAGGCTGACTTTAATTGTTGTTCCTGTCCATTAAAGTAATTAAAATGATATCCCGGACGCAATACCATTCTTTCCGCCAAAAGTTCATCGGCTTGTTTCTGCAATTTCTCCTGCTCGCCCGGGGCAAGGCTCTCGAATATCTTTCTTAAATATTTTCCTTTACCATAAGCACTAAGCTTAGTGGTTAAAAATACCTTTTCACGATTTCCGCTTTGCTTAAAATAATTCCCAAGGTTCTCTTCCACCTTTCCTTGACCATAGGCAAAAGCACTATCAAAGTAATTGATTCCTCGCTCAATGCTTGCATCAAGAATAGGATAACTTTCCTCGGTATGATACGGAAAAGTCCCCATACCCAATTCCGAAACCATCATTCCAGTCCTTCCTAACATCCGATAATGCATACCTTGTTGTTTATTTCGCCAGATCGGTTCAATTGCTTTATCTTCATTTTTGTTATTGGGATTTGAATCTGAGGCATTGATTAAAGCAGGCGCTGAGATGATGCCCAATGATGAAGCCACTGCTTTCTGAATAAATGCCCTGCGTGAATCCTTTTGTTTACTCATAATAGATAGAGCTTAAGGTAAATTGGAATTATTGAATTCGTGAAATATCTAAAGAGTAACATGATGGTAGTATCAATGTTCATGAATTTTATAAACTTATCAGGAGAAGCCGAATGGCCTATAATTTATGAGCCATATTTCATACAAACTTGCACGCCAAATTGAACAGATTGCTTTTATTAAAGGTTATAATAGTTAAATGCATAAGTGATGACAAGTAAAGAGATTCTGAAAGAACTTGAAGGATATGGCAATGAAGGCACCAAGTCAGTATTAATTAAACATGGCGCCAAAGAGCCCTTTTTTGGGGTTAAGGTTCAAGACTTAAAGAAAATACTAAAGAAGACCAAAAAGAATCATCAACTCTCATTAGAATTATATGCCACCGGTAATTCCGATGCCATGTATCTGGCCGGTTTAATGGCCGATGAAAAACAAATAACCGAGGAACAGTTAGACGAATGGGTAGAACAAGCCTATTGGTATTACTTAAGCGAATATGCGGTGGCCTGGGTTGCTGCTGAAACGCCTTATGGCTTTGAACTTGGCCTTAAATGGATTGAATCAGATAAGGAAAACATTGCCTCTGCCGGATGGGCGACTTTGGCTTATTATTCATCCGTGAATACCGATGAGAATATAGACATTAAGGCTTATACTCAATTATTAAACACTGTAAAGAATAACATCCACAGTGCTCTCAATCGTGTGAGATATACAATGAATGGTTTTGTAATTGCAGTTGGCACTTATATACAAAGTCTTACTGAGGCTTCAAAAGAAGTGGCAGAAGCCATTGGTAAAGTTAATGTGGACGTTGGCGGCACAGCATGTAAAGTTCCTCTTGCTACTGTCTATATCGACAAAATAATTGCAAAGGATAAAGTTGGCAAAAAACGCAAAACCGCCAGGTGCTAAAAGCACCAGAATTATAAATCTGCCCTTTAAAAATATAAATAAGTGAACTGACAGGGAGCTATTTAAATATGGTATCTACTAAGTCCTCCGCAAAATCTTCCTTATTCATTTGTTCGGCCATTTGTGAGACTTTCGTTTTATAGCTTTCGTTAGTATATAAATCCAGAATAGTTGTATCCAGCCAATCAGAATTGAGCTTTCCTATTTTAATTCCTTCAGGTCCTAAACCTCTTTCCTTAATAAGTTTATTCCAGATAAACTGATCAATAATATGTGGGATTATTAATGACGGACAAGCATATTTGATGGCCATATGAGTAGTACCTGATCCGCCATGATGAATAGCGGCATATACTTTAGGCAACAACCAATCATATGGAATTTGCGATACAAAATGAATCAATTGCTTATCGTAATTTTTCAATTCCACTAATCCACCGGCCGAGGTATTAATAACAGCAGGGATATTATGCCTTTGAAGTATATCAACAAACAGTTTGGTTTTCTCCTCAGGATAAGGATTGGTCATGCTACCAAATGTGATCAACAATACCTTTGAATGACGATTAAGAAAAGCCTTAAGCTCTTCTCCCGGTTTCCATTCCCTTGCTTTATTTCGTTCGTGATAGCCTAATACCTGTATGTTTTTAGGCCAGTAATCAGGGCGAGGTAGTAATTGTGGCGAAATGGTATAAATAACTTTATGCTCCTTTAAGGCATTTTTCGTTTGCTGCTTATTTACAGTTTTAATTTTCAGCTGCCTCACAGATGACTGTATTGCCTGTAGCAAACCCCAATCGGCTAATTTATACGTTAGCTTATTAATGGTATTACCAAAGTTTTTATTAAATCCGATATGCGCATGTCCTTTGATAAAATGAAGATAAGGAACCGGGCTAACAAAAACCGTTTTACCCGGATGGCTCACTTCCCAAATTACGGGATACATCGCTTTACCATTATGAATAATAATATCGGGCTGCTCCTGCTCTACAATTTCAAATTGCTTTTGAACCAAGCCCTCATTAATTGTTTTTTGTTGTCCTGCTAGCTTTACAAAGGCCATAAATTTTTTAAAAGCCGAGCCGCCGGATCCCAGGGCTAACTTCCCGGTTTCGCTTTCCAGCATATGAATAAATTCTGGTCCCAATGAAAAAAACGGCATTTCCGATTCTTCCGATAACTTTTGAAATTGTTCCGGAAAGGCACATATCACTTCGTGTCCGCGTGCTTTTAATAATTCACCAATGGCTAAAAAAGGTTCCATGTCTCCGCGTGTCCCAATCGAAGTCAAAAGTATTTTCATATTGTCCTTGTAAAATATATGGAGGAAAGTAACAAAGATTATTCCTTAATCAGTCTAAGAAAACTGTTTTATTCAATCTCATATGTAAGATGGGATAGGCTTTGCCGCTTGAGTCTAATTCGGAACGCTTATACACTTCAAAACCAAATTTT
The DNA here is from genome assembly GCA_947503525.1 of uncultured Carboxylicivirga sp. Classification (GTDB taxonomy): domain Bacteria; phylum Bacteroidota; class Bacteroidia; order Bacteroidales; family Marinilabiliaceae; genus Carboxylicivirga. The sequence goes on from CANNEA010000010.1 coordinate 128,456, forward strand.
CGATAAAACTCCAGAGCCTGTGTATTGTCTTCATTAACATCAACCTTATTGACATTAAATTCATTAATGGAATACAATAATAAAGCTTTACCTCTTCCTTTACCACGTTCGTTGGGATGAATAAAAAGCATTTCCAGATTTTGCTCCGCCACACCCAAAAAACCAATAATTTCTCGCTTAGTATTTCGCAAACATCTCAATTCTACAGCATCTAAATAAGTATTTAGAATAAGAGGTTTAAAGAAAGCTATGTCTTCTTCCTTTAAAAAATGATGGGTGGCTCTGACCGAGGCTTCCCAAAGCTCCACTAATGTCGGATATTCTTCTTTTTGTACTTTATCAATCTGATTTGTCATTGGCTCCATTGCTAATCAATCTCAATAAATTGATTCTTACATCTAATACAACAAAGCTAAACAACTTACCTTAATCGCAGATCATTGGAGTAAGAAATAGATTAAGCTTTTGACACATCCCTTCCACTAACTTTAAAGAAGTGCATGCGTTGACTCAGCTCATCTGCTTTTATTTTTAATTCTTTGGCTCTACGAGACATTTCATCTGCCGAAGAGGCATTCTTTTGAGTTTCACCATTTAATAACTGTATGGAGTTATTTATTTGAATAGCTCCCTCGTTTTGCTCCTTGCTGTTGGCATGTATCTCCTGAATCAAATTTGATGTAGCCTGCATTAATGGAATGGAGGACTTCAATAATTCAATAGCTACTTCCGATTGCTCACTTCCACTCTTTGAAACTTCTTCAATTTCGTTGGCAGCAACCTTACTTCTTTCAGCTAACTTTCTTACTTCTTTGGCGACTACAGAAAATCCTCGTCCGTGTTCACCTGCTCTGGCGGCTTCTACTGAAGCGTTAAGCGCCAATATATTGGTTTGTTCGGCTATGTCATTAATAACTTTAATCTTTTCGGCAATGTCTAACATTGAAGATAAGGCCACCATGGCCGAATTATTTCCTTTTTCAACAGCAGAATTAGCTTCCATTGCAATCTTCTCTGTTTTCTGAGAATTCTCAGTACTCTGATCAATATTCGCCACCATTTCTTCCATTGAAGATGAGATTTCTTCCAAAGAAGAAGCCTGATTGGTAGCCGAATTGGATATGTTGTTAACGCTTTTGTTCAGACCTCCTCCGATATCATTTAAATCATCGGCGCTATCATCAATCTTGTTAACCACCTCGCCAAAAACTGCTATTATCTTAACTATGGAACGCTGAATATCTCCAATTTCATCATCCTTAGTAATTCGACTTTTCCCGGACTCAATACTTAAATCACCTGATGCAATTACCTCAAGATCGCCACAAGTCTTTTTTAAGGGATACTTTACAATTCGGCTGGTGATAAAAACGAAAACAAATGTAATTCCAACAGTTACTACAAACGCAAGTGGATATGGGTATACATCCGCAAAATTCTCCCCAAATCGTGTATTTATAACCACCAACATGATATTGATTCCCCAGAGGGTTCCTATCTGAAAGAAAATACTCTTTTTAAAAACTGTCTTTAAAATAAAAACTAGTGCAATTGTACCTCCAATTAAGGTTATAATCGCTTTCAGAATAATAGGATTCATCCTAACACATGTTTTGCTTTTGCCCTTGCTATTTCAATAATTTGCAACGAGCAAAAACTAATTTATAAAAAATATAGTCTGGATAGTGATGTTTTGACGGTTTCCTAAAAAACCTAAAACAATGTACGTCAGGCTTGCCAACAAGTTTCAAATAATGGCATTTTATTAATCACTCTTATTTATAATATGCCTCGATATTTAGTTTGCTGATTACTAAAAAACGATTGATCTTGTTTATGGAAAATAAACTGAAGGTGCAAGCACTTTACACTTCAAGCAGCGAAATAATATTGGAATAATCCGCATTGCAATAAATCAGATAACTTTGTTTAAGATTAGCTAATATCTCCTTTAACCTCTCTTCAGATAGATCTTTGAACCTGGCTCTCATCTCACTAAATAAATCATCAAATTCCACCACCTGCTTTTCTGTTGCCTTCAATACAAATGCGTATTCAGCTTCACCAAAAACAATATTTTCAATCTCCTCATCATTGCAATATTCGGTATAATAATACACACCATTATATTCCTGCAGCTTGTAGGTAAAACGATGTGTTTTATAATACGTTTCCACATCAATCAATTTATCCCATTCGCGCTCATTGCCCGGAATATCTCGTCTATATCGAAACAAATGAAAACGATCATCATGCTTAGAAAAGCTTTCCGGTAATAGATATGACAGATCATCACTATTATAATTCCCTAATTCCTGATCAGGCATCAACTTATAATATTTCGACATGGAAGAAAGGACCAGACTTACATAGTCATGTGAGAATTTAATCACCGGATCTCCATAATAGAATCGCAAGTAATGAAGATTGTCGATACACTCCTGAACATCCTCTTCCGTTTCGCCCGGCACATGTTTGATGACATTAACCACCGGATTAATTCCGTTCTTTAAGGCATATTTAATAAAAAAGGCATTGTCCGAAAAAGTATTGCTCTTGTTCATCTTCGCGAGCAAAACATCTGATAGTCCGTCATAACCGATAAATAAATTCTTAAAACCAGCTATGGCCATCTTCTCCATCAATTCTGCACTATAATATGAATTAGGAATTATCTCTGCCCAAAATGAAAAATCTTCTTCACTTCGGTAACGCAAATCAATTATCAAATCCAGGAGACGTTCGAAATGTTTGAGGCTGCCAAATGTATCGCTATCCACAAATGTAAAAGTATTGAGCCCATATTGTTGATGCACTTGTTCAATTTCTTTCACTACACATTCCGGACTTCTGGCTCGAAGCTTATAGCCCTGGTTAAAGTCGCAAAAATTGCAGCGATGCCAGTGGCATGAGCGAATCGAATTAATTGGTATACTAATCAGGTCCTTGTCTTCACACTCAGGAAAGGATGAAAAATAATCTTCGTAATCAGGATAGATATAGTTTTCAAAGTCGAGGTATTGACTTTGATTGGATGAGGACTGTTTCAACCCTTCAGCTGCTCGATAAATCAATCGTGGAACAAGAGATAAATCCGGATCATCCTTTTTTAATTGATGTGTTAACTCCAGTAAAGGATATTCACCTTCCCCCCAGCTTGCATAATCAAAGGCAGAACATACCTTCATAGCTTCACGAGCTACCTTCTCCCCTCCAAATCCACCAACAATAATTTTCACATGTGGGGCCTGCTTTTTGACTTCCTCAGCCATGATCATTCCCGGAATCCATTGATTGTATTTTGCGGTAATCCCAAACAAAGTGATTATACTAAAATCAATGCTTTTAATTTCCTCCGTAATCGTTGATATGATTTCCTCCTTTTTTTCTGCTAAAAAATCGGAATAATAATCCGGATCGGTACTTTTAAACTCCGGGCTCATTTTTTGAAGTAAGGAAACAATGCGCCTGTTGCCTCTCTCATTTCCATCACGATCATTTAGAATGGACAAAAAAGGAAGCAAACGAATTTCCGTATCTTCACTATCGGTATACTCTGCCATCACCGACAAACAGAAATTCCAATACTTGACATTAGTTTCCACACCATTGCTTTCCATAAACTTCTTTAGAATAGAAAGTGAGATAGATGGACTATACACATCGGCTGGTGGTAAACAATTTAAAAGTATTTGCATTAGTCTGAATTAAGATGATAGGCCTTTACTGCCGCCTTTTTCATAAACAAAAGTAGGAAAGTTAATTCCTATACTTGTCCTAAGGAAAAGAAAATGTTTATTTTGCCTTAGTTTATACGGGTTTCTTTAAGCAATTATTCAGCGAATTAATAAAAAGAGCTCGATTCATTTATACGGTTACGATGCTTTGCCTGATTGATTTTAAAGAAGACATTGAAAACATAGAGCTTCCTGAGTTTTTTACTAATCCTTTTGACTATAGTCCGCACACGCTCTGTCTTCAGGCTGCCAAACAGCTACAATCAATACTTCCAGAACCTGATCCCAATGAAAAAGGAAAAATGTATGGGGTATTAATCGTTAAAGATCAAGGTGGTAAAGTTGGATTTCTAGCCGCTTATTCAGGTAATGAGCAAAACATCACGCACTCCATTCCTTTTGTACCTCAAGTTTTTGACATCACTAATCCTGCGGGATTCTTTCGTAAGGGTGAAGCCGAACTTAATAAGATCAATGCTGAAATATCAAAAGCTGAGAATTCACCTCAACATAAAGGCTTGCAACTTAAATTAAAATCAGCCAAAGAAGAGTCAAAAGACATTATAGATAAGGCAAAGGCAACAATTAAAGAGGCTAAAAAAAGAAGGGAACACTTAAGAGCGGAAGCAGAAAACGCAAATAACAAAGAGAAGCTATTTGATCAGCTTATTAATGAAAGCCAAACTGAAAAAAGTCAATTCAATAGACTTAAGAAAGAGCTAAAACAGAAGGTAGATGATACTCAGCAGCAACTTGATCTATATCTTCAACAAATAAAGAATCTAAAACAAAAGCGAAAGAAACGATCTGCCCAATTGCAACAACGCCTGTTCGATAATTATATCTTTCTGAATGTCCTTACAGAGGAGAAAAGTGCAAGTGCAATTTTTAGTAATATAGCTTTAAAAACGCCGCCTGCCGGGACGGGCGATTGCTGTGCACCCAAACTATTACAATATGCCTTCCTTAATCAATTAAAGCCCATTGCCATGGCTGAATTCTGGTGGGGTGCATCACCTAAAAAAGAGATTCGCCATCATGCTTATTTCTATCCGGCTTGCAACAGCAAGTGCAAACCCATTTTGGGCCATATGCTATCCGGGCTTAAACTTGAGCATTACAAAAAGCCAATTAAGAAATTAGCCATAGAAGTGATTTATGAAGATGATACTATCGCAGTGATTAACAAACCAGCCGGTTTATTGTCTGTTCCCGGAAAAGAAAACCATGAGTCAGCTTATTCCCAAGTGAAAACACTTTACCCAATGGCGACAGGACCGCTAATTGTTCATCGTCTGGATATGGCTACATCAGGCCTAATGCTTATTGCCCTTAACAAAGAAGCCCATGAACACTTGCAAAAGCAATTTCTAAATAAATCAATCCGTAAAAAATATGTCGCCATCGTAGACGGTATTATCGAGAAAGACTCTGGCACCATCAATTTACCGCTTCGCGTTGATTTAGATGACCGCCCCCGCCAATTGGTTTGCTTCGAACACGGAAAAGAAGCCATTAGCAAATGGGAAGTAATAGAAAGATATGAAAGCCAAACGAAAATACACTTTTATCCCATAAGCGGCCGAACGCACCAATTGCGTCTTCACGCAGCCCACATTAAGGGATTGAATGCTCCAATTGTAGGGGATCAGTTATACGGTTTAAAAGCAGAGCGTCTGCTTCTGCATGCTGAAGAAATTACTTTTATTCATCCTGGAAAATTGGAGCAACTGACATTTAGTGTACAGGCGGAGTTTTAAACAACAAGATTGCCTTTGTAAAATTAATTTCCTGGCATAAAGACTGCTAATTTTTGGCTTTTATTATCTTTATATCAATGCCAAAGAATTTTACCATATTTCCAATTCTCTTAACGCTCATCTGCCTCAATGTGAAGGCGCAAGTCGATTCACATAACTATGAAGTGACATCCTCGGATTATAAAGAATATGGGCTTTCTATTGGGCTCAACTACGCTAAATACATGTATGGTGAACTAGGTTATTACAATAGTTATGTTTGGGAAGCTGGTGGATTTCCGGCAACATCTTCAACAATGAACTATGCTATGGAATTTTCCTATTTTGATGATCTTATATTGGCACCAAAAATCCAAGGCAGACTACACTTTTATTTTTTCAACCTGAGCCTCTCTGCACTTTGCTATACAAACTTAGGTAATCATTATGCTTTCAAACTCAGACCCGAAGCTGGAATGGGTTTATGGAATTTTGATATCAATTACGGATATAACATCGGCATCTATAAAAACGAGTTTGAACAATGCAATATGCACCTACTTTCAATCAAATACTATTTAAGATTTAAAAGAAAACATCTTAATGAATATGACAGAGCTGGTAATATCGTAAGCAGGCATTAGTAAATCATAAAAAAGAAAATTTCATTTCTGAAACTTGCCTTTCGAAGCGCATTAAGTGTTCAATCAAACTTATACATTTTACAGCAATAGTAAGGAATACTTGTTATATACCCCTCCTAAAACACTTCCCTTAAACCATAGAGCAAAAAATATTATATATCTTTAAACTAATGAAATAGGACTCAAGTATGGATAAGAAAAACGTTACACAAATATTAAATAACAATTCGGGACCTGGAAGAGATGAACAGCTATACCCTTTGGTATACGACAATCTGCATTTGATTGCTGAAAAGTTATACGCCAGAGAACGAAAAGGACATACACTTCAGCCAACACTTTTGGTGAATGAGGCTTTTATGAGCTTAGTTGATCAGGACAATATAGATTGGAAAGGCCGATCACATTTTTTTGCAGTTGGAGCGCAAGCTATCCGTCGTATTCTAGTGCATCATGCACGAAATAAAAATGCGGACAAACGTGGTGGCGGTGCCCATAAAATTGATTTGGAAGAAGGCATTGCCTTTACGCCGGAGAAGGATGGAGTGGTATTGGCTTTAGATGAGGCTCTGGAACATTTAGCTGAAGTGCACGAAAGACAAGCTAAAGTGGTAGAACTAAAATTTTTCGGTGGAATGAAAATGCAGGAGATAGCCGATGAATTGGGCGTATCAATCAAAACCGTGGAGATTGACTGGAAAGTTGCCAAGGCCTGGCTAAAGAAATTCCTGACTATGGACATTTAACATACTGTCCGTATATGGTGATTAATCATCAAACGTGATCAAAGCTATATAATGTTGACAAGTAATAATTAAGCCATTGAAAACAAAAGAGGCCGAATGCTTGTACACTCGACCTCCCTTTTAAAAGCTATTATTATTTAAAAATCAAACTGTATATAGTTATCGCCATTTGGTAATCCATTAGTGACATACATTACAGGATTTCCATTTTGAGGAATCTCACAAATTACACTTTCAATCGTTTCGCTAATGGCTCCTTTTTCACTGATACGAATTGGCTTCGTACTTTTTAATTCTTTCATACCTTTCGCATCAATTGTGGTATAATTCTGGCGCAAAACTGATTCTGCAGTTTCATAACGCTCGACGGTTTTGGCTACGCTAGGTTTTTTAGAGGTAATATCTCGTACAGTTGGCGCATTGGTCTGCAATGTGTGATTAGTGTGGATGGCATACGAACCATGTGTACTTTGTAATCCTTTAACATTTTTATCACCATAAACTTCAATCGATTTAACTTCCAGACGATCGCCAACCATATAGTTCATGGCCTGTGCAGATGGAATGTTCCTTAAATAGTTTTCTGCCTCGGAAAGCGAAGTTGTTTCAAGTACTTTTCTATTATTAAAAGCAACCGGGATACCAGAAGCATTTCGCTCCATATCCACAATAATATTACAGCCCACCGCTACTCCTTTATTGTTAACACCGTTTTGAGCAAAGGTTCCGACAAAACTTGTTTGAAGAATGACCAAATCAGAATCGGGAAAAGAAATTTTACTTACAACCACTCGATCTCTGAAGAAGGTCATTAAATCATTATTGTGTGTAACAAAATTGGGCAGATTCTCACGACCGAATACCCCTGTTGTGGTACAATGGGCAACCTGATCGGCTGTTCCTCCTTTTTCCATTAAAAAGGCTAAATACTCATCCAAACTGTTATAAAGGAATAGTACTTTCATGTCAATTCCGGAACCATAGGCCATGCCTTTCAATTCTTCATTTAAATCAGGCAGTTCTCTTTTAAGGTCTTGTAGGTATGAAGTCTGACTACAGAAGTCCTTTGCAAATTCTGTACTATTTTTGTAATCGGAGTGTTCAACTATCCACTTGTCAAAATCGTTGATGGCTTCTTTTAACTCTGCCTTTAAGGCAGCGCCGTGTTGATAACCTCTACCGAAGGCATTGGGTGCATCAATTTCGATATAATAAATACCGTCCTTAATTGTAAGCTCAGGGATTTCAGTCATTTTACCTGAAACATTACTACTGAAAATTGCCGTTAAGGCTACTACTGCTGCTAATACTGAATTCTTTAAATTTTTCATTGTTCTTTGTTTTAATTGAATTTTCTTGTTTAAATAGAACAGGGCCAGCCGGGAATAATTCCCCTTTTGGAAATTGAAAAAATAGCTGTTAAAGGGCTCTAAAAAGAAGAAAAGTCAGAAGCAACAAAAAGGCTTACGCACTAGGAATAAAGGCGATGAGAAATGTATTGTTATTCCAGATGTTAGGGTAATGTTACTTAATAACAACTGCAGGCTATTGTTTTAATATGTTTGACATTGCCTCGGAAACGCATTTTGTTGCTCTGGTATAAAGTCGATTTAATAACAAACCAGGCTACCCAAAAGGATAGCCTGATTGTTCAATGAGAATGTAAACGTTTTGAATGAACTTCTTAGTCATCTATTGTTTTTCTTAAGAAATTTCCGTTCCCATCGAAATACAATTTGTACTCGGGATTCCCATCTAATTCAACTTCATATTCGCTAATTTCCTCGCCTCTCATGCAAACTTTTACATCATCAATTGAGTGATGCGGAAACTGAGTCCTGATATAAGTTTTAATACTTTGCGGCAAACTATAGGAGGAAATCTTAATTCCACATCTAAGTTCTTTATCTCCCCCATTTCCACCACCTCCGATAGAAATACGTCCATTATTAGCTAAATATTCTCCATCTCCACTAAAGTAAAGTTCTCCATCACCTTCCATCTCCACATCGTAACGTGTGATTGTTTGGTTCTCATCCATGCAAACATCAACTTCGTCTATTTGTTGACCAGGAAGGTTGACACTAATGAAGTTGCTTATTTTTGCAGGCAAACTTGATTTGGGAAAATCAATATCACAAGTTTCTTGCTTTACTGGCGGAACGGGATTAGGGTTTACCGGTTTGCTAGGCATTGGATCATAGCCTGTTTCACATGATGTCAACGCTGTTAATGTCAACACTACTAATACTGTAAATTTTGCTAAAGTTTTCATTTTAAATTGTTTTTAATTATTTATAATTGATTGTTTGATTAGAGCAGTGCAGTCATCCATAATTTGCCCTGATCGATTCCCTATTTTACTTCGCTAAAAGGCTTAAGGATCTACAGAAAACATGAACTAACAGCAAAGGGAAACCGCATCAATAAAGAGGTACATAAAAAACAATATCAAGTTGAGGTTAGGGTAACATGTGAAATAAAAAACCTTAATAGCATGGACTCTTTGGTTTGCAAATTGCCTTAAGAAGGGATGATGATAGTTGACTATTTTTAGGCATAAAAAAAGGCTACCCTTTAGGCAGCCTCGAAAACACACTATATGAAAACACTAAACTTAATCGCAATCTAATTCCCATCTTCCGTCGTCCCATTCCCAGTGGCATCCCGGAGGTGCTGGTTGACTTGGACGTCCATTTCCGTTTCCTCCTCTTCTGTCCGGTTCATAATTATCATCATCGCATGAAGAAAAACCAAAAGCCATTACGGCTAATACTACTGTTACTAATGCTAATCTTACTTTTTTCATCGTTTTATTATTTAAATTATTATTGTTTTAATTGTTCTTGCTTGTTTAATTAGAACAGGGTCGGCTTTAATAATAAACCCTCTTGATTACCCTAAGCATTAGGTGAGATTAAGGAGGAAAACAAGAAAAAATCAAGGGTGACATTTACCCCTCTCCTTAATTTAAGCGGGGTGCGGAGGTATAAAAACGATTGTGCTGTTAGGGTAACAAAAGGAAAGAATAATTGTAATTACTTAAAAAAAGGATACTCCCTGATATGGCAAATAAAGCAATTGCATAAATCAATACCGGAGTTAATAAACTATATTAATCCATGGAGACAAGGCAGTCAAAGCATCAGATAACCCGTTACAGAAAAACGGTAAAGTAGACACTAAAGATATTTACCCGGCTTTCAAACTCACCCCGATAAAACACACCACATTGATACTTACTGCCCATAATATCAATAACGGGTTCTATCTCAAGTATAAATTCATCTTCGCGAGTATCATCAATAGCCTTAACCTCATAAATTGGAGTGATCTGGATAAAAGCCTTTTCATTAATAAGAAAGGACGAAACAATTTGTGCCGTAAAACCATGGTCTTCTTCCTGTAATTCAACAGGGACCGAATTATCGCATAGACATTCGATTTCCTGAAATAAAAAATGGCCGCCAAATCTGGCGACCATTATATTTAAATGTTTTTTTATTCTACATTGATTTAATTTCAATTCTAATATTGTCACTCGAAGCAAAGGACGTTCCATTGATGGCTTCAACTTTTATCAGTCCTACTTTACCTCTCTCAGTTTTAAAAACGAATGTTTCACCTACTTTACATCCTTCCACTATATCAATTCCTGAATCCAATTGTAGCTTTGATAAGTAGTCGTAATCCACATTGTCCCAATCCACATCCTTTTTAATGTTAAAGAATGTTGAGTTACGCTGTTCCCATTGTTGTGTAGCTGTTGCCGAATTCTTTGCTACGGAATGGTTTGGAGAAATTATACTCGACTTCCTATTCTTATCATAGCTGTACAAAAAGTCTGTTTTATTTTGCTCTTCAAGGCTTAAGATATCACCTGATCCGGCCTGAGCAAATACCTCTCCGGTACTGTTTGACATAAATGTTCCTTTTGATTGACCATCGGCATAAAACTGCGAATTATATAAAGTTGCCTGCCAGATTTTCATTTCTTTGACCATATTTTTATCAATGCTAATGTCATAATTGGCATTAAAAAATCGTCCTTCAACATCTTCAGCAATAACAACCAGGCGCGTGTCAACAGTTAAATTTTTAAGAGGGATCTCAAATTTCCAGATTTTATTGTCTTCACCAAAAGCATCGAACAGCATTGACTCCACCACTTCATCGCCAATTAATTGTTTTAGATTGATTTCTTTTAATCCAACTTCAGAGCTTACATAACCTTTAATTACATGATCAGTACCTGGAGCAATTTTAACCTTATCCTTTCCCTGATTGAAAATAACACTTGGAGGAGCATTGTCAATTGGAGGAGTAGGTAGGTTTGGTTTTACCTCGTTATTTTCGCATGCTATAAAACTAAATAGTATTAAAGATGCCATAAATGCTTTCAGAATTAATCTTAACTTTTTCATTGTTCTATTTTTAAATTAATTATTGTTTTAATTGTATTTGCTTGTTTGATTAGAACAGGGCTAGCTTTAATTCTAAACCCTCTAAACTTTTCAAATTATAAGGTGGGACTCAAGAATAAAAAGAGTAAAAATCGAGGCATGTATTTTCCATAGCCTTTAAATCACGTGGGATATAGAGGTATTATACTAATTGAGATGTTAGGGTAACAGTTGGTTGATATTACTATTATGTCACATTACTCCATATTTGTTTTCTTCTCAAAACCTATTCGAACCGTTGACAATTTTCTTGGCACAAAAAAAAGGCTACCCTTTAGGTAGCCTCGAAAACACACTATATGAAAACACTAAACTTAATCGCAATCTAATTCCCATCGTCCGTCATCCCATTCCCAGTGGCATCCCGGAGGTGCTGGTTGACTTGGACGTCCATTTCCATTTCCTCCTCTTCTGTCTGGTTCATAATTATCATCGTCGCATGAGGCAAAACTAAAAGCCATTACGGCTAATACTACTGTTACTACTGCTAATCTTACTTTTTTCATCGTTTTATTTTTTAAATTATTATTGTTTTAATTGTTCTTGCTTGTTTGATTAGAACAGGGTAACCATTAATAATAAACCCTTTAAATTCCCCTAACTAGCTGGTGAAATTGAAGATGAAAACAAGTAAAAATTAAGGTTGACATTTACCCCTATTCCTAATTTAAGCGGTGTGTGGAGGCCTAAAAACGATTGTGCTGTTAGGGTAACAATTACCTATTTTCTTTTAAAACATTGCCATGTTGTTTCCTTTTGTTGGCAAATTAAATGAAAGCGGCTAAATTGAAGTCATAATTAGTTATACCTATGGCCGACCGAAAGAAATACAAAATACGAGTTGAGATTATCAACAAGCAAATGGAAACTATCTTAAATAGCAGTGTTTTTAAGAAGGCTAAGAAACTGCAGGCCATCCTCCGTTACCTTGTTGAACAAGTAAACGCCGGTAAAAGCTGGCAACTAAAAATGATATCTGTAGCTATTGATGTATTTGATTTGGATGCTGATTTGAGTCCTTCGGATGAAACAAAAGTTAGAATGCAGGTTGGCAGATTAAGACAACGCTTACATGAATATTATAACGAAGAAGGAAGTAATGATTCAGTTGTATTTCGTCTTCAAAAAGGGAGTTACGTGCCTGAGTTTATATTAAGAAAGGATTTAAACACATTTTCTGAAACAAGAGAAGTGGTCAATACCTCTATGTATTCAATTGCTGTATACCCAATTGCAAATAATGGTGATGAGTCTCTTAAATCTATTTGTATTGGTTTATCTCAGCAACTCATTATTGATTTATCACGCTTCTCCTATTTAAATGTACGTGGAGAAGTACAACAATCACAATATCCCGATCTTACTGATCTTAAATCAATGTCAAAAGATTTAGGCGCAAGATTCCTGTTAACTGGAAACATTACGAAGATTGGAGATGAATATACCGTAATGCTAAATTTGAACGATTTAAGCAAAACAACAGTACTATGGGGCGATTCGTATCAATTCAAATCGGGTGAATTAAATGCGCTTATATCCTCTTCTTCTCAAAAGGCAGTATCTTCAATTACCAGTAGCTATGGAGTTCTGGCAAAACATTTAATGTCCGCTTTGAATGTTGAGCAAGTTAACATTAAAGAAAAAGTGAACTTATTGTATTCAAAGTGGGGTCGCGAGTATACTGATCATTCTGCATCCGAAGTACTACAAGCAATCCATGAAGGATTAACAACTTACCCTGACAATACAGATCTTATGGCCATTGCTGCTGAAGTCTATCTATCGCGTTATTATTTTTCTGATTTAATTGATGATACAGATTTCGTTGTGGGAAAAGACTTTGCAATGAAGGCTATTGAACAGGATCCCTATCATACTATCGCATGTTGGTCTGCTGGCTTATATTACTATCTAAACAAAGAGAAAGAATTAAGTCTTGAGTACTTTAATCGCTGTGCTGAGAGTAATCCTAACGATGCTATTTTTATTAATGGTGTTGGTGTTATGGCTTATTTTCTCGACGAAGAAGATTTATCAATGCAATTGATGAAAGAGGCTAATCAATCTACTCAATTATTACAACCATTTGATGAGGCTGTATATTGTTTGATTTTCTTAAAAAAAGGCGAATTTCAAGATGCTTTTAAAGTAGCCATGAAAATTAATCTTAAGGACAATTATCTGGATCCACTGTTAAAAATGGTATGCTATAATAGCCTGGGACGCATGGAAGAATCTAAATTGGAGTTATCCCGATTACTAAAGATAAGACCCGAATTTCTATCACAAGGCACTCAAATGCTCAATACAATATTTTATAGCAATGATGTGGTCAAGCTGCTTACATCGAGCTTTAATTCAGTTTCTGAAACTCCTTTAAACTTATAAAGGCTGCCATAGAAAGCAGCCCCTTTATCATATCACAAATGGATTTTTAGTTTTACGCTTTTCGCAATTGCTTTATTTCGTCCATAATAATGGTCACTTCCTTTTTAGCATCTTCTTGATTGTTAACTTCCGGATCAAAAGTCACTAATCTTTCGTATTCTTTTTCAATCGCTTTTGCATCACTGCCTTCTGAAGCAATAATAGCCTTAAGCCATATGGCGGTTAATCTATGATTGGCATCCTTTGATGTTTCACCAATATTGGCAAAAGCCAAAGCCCGTTCCATATTATTGTCCAATAAAGCCAGGAAAGCATCAACATTCTCACTTCCATATTCCTTACGATATTGTTCTTCCTCCGATGGTTTTGCAACTTGTTTGTCTTGCATATCAGCCAGCATTTGATTTTGTGCCATCATCATGCGCTCATCATTAATGTCTTTCGAAATGGTACCAACTCCATGTGTGGCAATACCAGCTGCAGCCAATTGTCGGTCATCAGCTAAAACCCCAATTAAATACATCACTCCACCTGCAGCCCGCGCAACATGTGCAGCGGTTCGGCGAGATTGTAAATCTTCAATTTGCATGCGATAAATGTTTCCGTCGCCTGTGAAATCAAGTTTAATATGTTTTGAGAATGGTCTATTTGTTTTTAGTGATAAGCGTTTATATAAATCAAAATCATCAGTCTTTAAACTTTTAATTTGTTCATATTTGATAATTTGATTTTCATCATCAACAATCCCTCCGCTTCGAATATTATTTAAAGCAACATCCATTTCCTGTTGGCTCCCATCCTTAAGTATGATTTGAATTGGCTTAGCCATACACAATACATTGCTAATAGTTATTAAAATAATAAGTGTTGTTACCTTTAAAATTTTCATAGTTCTATTATTTACATTTTACTTACAACAGGGTAGAATCAGAATGAAAACCCTAAACAATAATACGCTTGTCATGCTTTAAATGAAGAATAAGAAAAGACATACTTTTAAACTTCAATGAAGCAAATAAACCTGATATATATGATCGTTTAGAAGAGACATTACATTTTGATCTTATTCCTAAATCAAATGTGTCAGAAAACTAAGAACATGAAAAAATAATAGATTTAGGTTATGGTATTAATGGGTAAGGCTACAAGACTTTTTGTGGTTAATGGCATAATCATCTTCCTTTATAATATCTATGATTTTAGGTACCTGGTTCCAAGTATTTGCAGATATATCCGTACATTTATGAGAGTGATTATTCAAAAGGGACTTATTTTGTCCAGAACACCTGTGGAGATTTGAAGGATCTAGTTACTTGGTTAAAATCATTACATTATGGATAAGCAAGAAATACTTCATAAAGAAATTGATTTAATACAGAGTTGTATTAAACGAATGGCTAGTAATTCTTTTTTAATAAAAGGTTGGACTGTTTCATTGATTGCTGTTGTACTTGCCTTGACTAAAGATAAAGTTGATTTTTTATTCATCAGTATTGTGTTATTAATACCCGTTCTTGGCTTCTGGTATTTAGACACATTCTTTTTGCGAACAGAAAAGATGTATAGGATGATGTATAAATGGGTTATTGAAAATAGGCTTTCAAGTGAAGAGCGGATGTACGAACTCAATCCTCAAAGATATAAGGCTGAAGTAAATTCTTCTATAAAAATTATGTTCTCAGTAACGCTGAGGATTTTTTATGGAATACCATCTCTTGTCTTAATTACAATTATCATCTTTAAACTCATTTTACCATGCTAATTAAGTTGCCGTTAAAAGAGAAAAGTATTTTTTAGTTTTCATTTCAAATATTTACTCTATCAAGGTGATTCACGCTTACTAAAATTAATTTCTTCAACCTTATTTTCAGGATCAACTTTGTTAGTTTTCTTAGTCTTAGTTTCGTCAATATATGGCCCTTTCAATTTTTTCAGTTTCTTTTGAATTTCTGAAGCAACTTTAGGATCGAGTAATGTAACTTTATTATATGTAAGATTCAACGATTTCAATTGAGTCAGATTGCTTATTTCAATTGGAATATCTAGTGAGTCCAACATATTATTGCTAAGGTCTAAAAACTTAAGGTTTTTTAGATTCCAAAGACTGAGAGGAAGCTCTGTAAGTTCATTGTTCGAAAGATTTAAAGATTCCAATTGAGTCAGTTTACCTATATCAATAGGTATTGACTCCAGCTTATTATTGCTCAGATCTAAAGCTTTTAGTTCTTTTAGATCCCAAATATTGGGAAGCTGTCCATCAAATTTACTGTGTGAAAGATTCAGGTATTTTAATTTCGAGAGACCATTTAATTCATTTGTTACGTATTTTATTCTGTTATTCGAAAAATCAAGTGCATAGATTGATATGAGTTTGCCAATAACTTTTGAAATAGAATCAATCTGTGTATCGCTAATCTTTAAATACCTCAAATTTGTAAGATCACCTATTTGTGCTGGTACAGCATTCAAATTATTATCTTTTATGGTAAGATGTTTTAGATGATCAAGAGCCAGATATTTGGCGTAGGACTGTTTATCTTTTATATTTTTTTTTAAAAATAATTCTTCCAATCGATGACTTTTTCTTTGACCAGGTGAAACATTAGATGCTTCTGTTCTCGATTTCCATTCAATCTCAATAGCTTCTATTTCTTGCAAAGTGGTATCAGAAGCTTGGATGATTGAATTTGTAATGTTTAACGTTAGAAATTCCTTGAAGTTTCCATCAAAATAATCCAAAGTATAGACCTTATTTGCTCTTAATGCTTTGGTTGAGATTTCAATAAAGTCATTAAAATTTTCAGCTTCATCATATCTATATGAGCAGATAGTGTCTCCATCCTCATTAATAAATCCGAATTTATTTCCATCGGAGACTTTTGCTATACCATTGTGGAAATGATAGTTCAATCCAGAAAGAATAGTCCTTCTTTCATTTGATAATTTCTGAGACCAAATGAATAATGCTATGGCAACCACAAAAAATATAACAAACGTCACAATTACCAAATTTTTATTCCTTTGAATTAACTTCTTTTTATACTTGAACTGCCTAACTTTCTCTTCATCAGCGAGTCTTTGTTTTTGCTTTTCCTCACTCGCCTCCAGAAACTTCATGGCGAGCTCAAATTCCCCACCATATCGTTTTGCCCAATCTTTTGTCGGCTGTTCCCTTTTCTTCCATTCCCGGGCATATTCCAGGTTAGGAGTGTCCCAAAGTGAAGCTTTCCTCTCCTTCCATCGCTTTGCCGTTTTTTCCAGAAACAGGTATTGATCTGCGGATTTGGACTCCTTGTCCACCCAATCATCCATCCGGTCCCATTGCCTGATCAGGCTTTCATGGCCTATATCGATCATGGTTTCCGGGAAGAGGTTTTCTGTATATACAGGGGTAAGGAAACTGCATTCCGGCTGGCGGAAAATGTCGATCACCTGCTTTACGCTTTCCTGATACTTTTCTTTTTCTTCTGATGAAACATTTTCCTCAAAATGACCGGCAACCGACGATATCACTTCTAAGAGGGTTGGCCGACGTGTATCTCTTTTACCAATACTGCGTTCGCTCAGGCACCGGAAAATGGTTTCCGCAGTCTTTTTCTGTTCGTGTATTAGCTGGTTAAAAGTTTCATTTGCATGATTAGATAAGGCATCCTTAAAACCACCTGCTTTTTTGTAATCCTCAAGTGTGAGGACCATATCTTCGAGAGCTGATCCCCTTGACTCTGCCTGTTTTTTGGTCCACATTCGCATCAGCAGGTGCTGCAACAAGGGAAGCTGGTCAGGATCGTTTCCCATGTCATTTAACAGGTTATTGACAAGGCGGGCATCAACATGCCCGCCGAACACCCGGGCCGGACCTTCTATGGCTGCACGGGACTGTTCCCGGGTTAACCGGGGAGTTAAAAACTGACTCTCGTTAATGACTTGCGGTAATTCCTCGAATATGGCACAATCGCCCAGGAAATCGGAGCGCATGGTGATCACCACGTAGATAGGGAATTCGCCTTTCCGGGCACTTTCGATAAGTAAAGACACAAAAGCATCGGCCTCGTCAAAATTTCCCTCTTTCCTGAACCGGAAAATTTCTTCGAATTGATCAACGAGAACGAGCAAATTGGTTTTCTCCGGAAGAGGCTTTTCCTGGAGCACTTCAACCAATCCCAAGGGGCCCCGTCGCAATGTAGCATAAACATAGGCCAGTACTTCTTCCTCAGGTTCTTTTGAATCCATTGCAGTCAATACCGCGTTTGCCAAACGTTTCAAGGGATGGCTTCCTGGGCGTAGAACAGCAAAATTCCACCTGGCACCGGCTTCAGCCATGAAACCGGCTTCAAGAGATCCGATCAAACCAGCCCTAACTAGGGAAGATTTTCCACACCCAGATGCGCCCATTACAGAGAGAAAATGCGATTCTGATAGTTTTTCTAATAGTTGGTCGGTTTGTTCTTCTCGTCCAAAAAAAATGTCGGTTTCATATCGATGATAGGGTCGCAAACCGGGATAAGGCCATTTAGTTTCCATGGTTTCGGTTTTCATTTAAATACTCGACAAATGATTTTAATTCATCTACCTGTAAATCTTTAATTGAATGAATGATGCGCATCCCTTGAAGTTTTATAGGTAATTCTTCCTTAGGTTCCGGTGGCCCAACATAAACAGCCAGTGCCTTAAGGGGCTCTTCTCGTAATGCCGATAATTTTCTAACCCTTCTTAATTGTTCTGAAACCCAAGCGGAAGTTATGTTCCCGTAAACGATAATAACACCATCACAAATCCTTAGATTCTCTTCGAGATCCTGTCGGATTTCCGCTTGATTACTTTTTCTACTTATCACTTCCTCAGGAAATATCGGTAGGCCATAGTCTACACCTAACTCATCTAACTTAGATTTAATTTCTTCTGCCACTTTCTTGTCTTCGGAATTCATGTTCACAAAGACAAAAACATTCAGTGGCTTTTTGTCTGGTTCCGGTTCTTTTTCCTTTACCTTTTTCAACACTGCTTTCTTGAACTCTCCTAGATCAACCGCCATAACGGTTTCCTTGTCTAGTAGTTCTTTATAAGCTGAATCCGGCAATTGTTCAATGTCTACCGCTTTGCTACGCCACTGTAAAATGGGTAATTGTTGCTCTAATGCCCCTTGGTATTGTAGGCAGGGATAAGTCAAGTCGGAACCAGGTGCTTTTTTCCCATGCAATTGACTTAATAGTTGAACGAAGATCTTACTTCTCTTGATATCCTTTACTAGTGCTTCCTGAAAAAGCCTCTCCTTCCGAGGATACCAGCTATCCGGTAAAACATGTATTTTTTGCTGATCCAGGTATCTTTTAACTTCGTCACGAAAAGAATCGAGGTCGTCAGTGACTTCAGCAAGGTAAACTGTAGCCTGATCAATCTGATCTATATCTTTACAATGCCGTTCAATCTCTTTATTTTTCAGCTTCTTCAATACATTTTCCAGATCAAACACCAGGTCATTGTATAAATTTACGTATTCTTCTTCTTCTGGCTTTGGCACACCGTAAATTTTCGTAGTTCCATGTCTTCCTTGTAATGTCCAGAATTTACTCTTTTTGTATTCTTTAAGTTCAAGAGGCATATCATCTTCGTCCACACGGTCACGATATACGACAAAGATCCTGGAACCGGAATAAGTTCGCTTTTTAATCAACTCAAAAAATTTATTCTTTTCCTGCTGACACCAAGGAGAAGCAACATAACTTGGGGAGAGAATAATGATGATTACTGCAGATTCCTCAAGCGCTTTAACAATTGTGGGTGTGACTTCTGAACTAGGGGATAGTTCATCATCTATCCATAGTTTGTAAAATTCACTCCGTCCGAGACGCTGACTCAATCGAATCTCAACAGCTTCAATCAATGCACTAACCCAGCCGTCTTTCATTCCGGGCAAAAGCCGGTTATCCTCGTGTGCGTAACTGACAAAAATGTCATTTTTGTACTTGCTTATGTAAGCCATTGTGTTGTTTACTATATTGGTTCCAAAACAATTGTCAGTATTTAGATCATATTAAAGCACTATTTTTCAATTGTTAAAATATGCTTAAGTACCCTGAGATTTATTCTCGATTCGAACAGTTTAAACAAATATAGTAGTCCCCATCCGAATCAATTGTCATTTTGTATTCTATCATATTATAGTACTGACCATCAAAATATTTAGATTTATCTCCAGACCATGTGTAATTTCCTCCAGGTATTTCAGCATAAATGTAGACAATACTATTATTGGTTTTTAGCCTTAAACCATCTGAAAGTAAGTATGTACCAGTAAAAGCATCAATTGAATACCAATATTCTGTAATCCAAACCTCATCGTTATTAAGATATCTGACTGCCAATTGTAGTTTATCATTACATTTATTTTCGAAATATATTTGACTTTGATTTGAAGAGGCTCTTAGTTTCCAATTGAATTCGTCAAGGAATATTTTTATTGCATAGCTTCCTTCTATTTGTCTTATATAGGCATTGGCCTCAATACCTTGGGCATCTCTATTTATCAAACTGGAGTTGCCATATTCATCGACCGACAAATAAAAAATATCTGGACTGTAATCATATGGAGTTGATGTCCCTGGGTAAACTGGATCACTTCCTCTGAACCTCATGCCATCCAGAGTATTTTCGATTTCTATCTTCTGTTCAACCATCCTAGTTGCACCTTCAGTGAAATAACGACATCGCATCTTTCCTGTGCCATCCTCATATAGTACAAGTGCACATCTGTACTGAGTTATACCAGCAGTGAACTTCACTTCATAAATATCTTGTGCCTGAATTGCATAACCAAATGTAATTGTCAAGAAAAATATTGTAATAAATTTCATGAGCTGATTTATTTGATTGTTTATTTACTGATAAAACAAGTATATCTTCTATATACAAAATTCTAATTTATTAAGGTAAATGTCAATAGCCTCAACTTCAAAAAACTATCCCTTTGAACAATACATAATACTGAGGAATCAGTTATTTGTTTACAACAAAGAATATAATTTAAGAGAAATTGAAGACTTACCCTTTCGAACTCTGCAAGGCTTACAAAAATATTGAAGGTCAAACGACCTTTGACGTTAGTGGTATCAAACTATCATTCAAACTAGTAAGTTCAAAATACTTGTCATGAAAACCAGATAGCATATCAATAGGATATCTAAAAGACCTCCCTGATCTATCTAGTTTCAACTTAAAAACGACATCATCTTCTCAAGTTTTGAACGTTTCTTTACATCACTTTTGGTCTACTGAAAGAGCTTTGTTCTGCCATTTTTTCTAGCGCTTCTATTTGCATCCCCAAATTCTAATCTTTTTAGATATCCTGGCATAATCGATTTTCATTACTGTAAAAGCCAAGTTAGGATTTAGAAGGAGAAGTTGTCTCAACAAACGGTAGTATGATGATTCATCCAGTAAAGATTGTAAAAACTATAGCGGTTTATCTTTCTCTTATGCCTAGCCCGTATTTAAATCCAATATTTCATTTACACCATCAAAAGGGCATAAGGGAAGAAATAGTTTGCTGAAAAAAATAATTTAAAAACTTATCATTGTTTCCAAAATATTTCCAATACTAAAAAAGGTGATTTTCATTTAACTGAAAATCACCTTTTTATCATTCTTAGTAGAGGTTCCTGGCGGACTCGAACCGCCGTACCTGGTTTTGCAGACCAGTGCCTAGCCGCTCGGCCAAGGAACCAGTATTTTCGGGATGCAAATTAAGTGAATATTTTGGTAGTCCCCAAATTTTAAACCTTCTTTTTAGCGTATTTTGGAAGGCAATTGGGGCAAAGGCAGTCCTTGTATTTATCTGACAACAACTTAAAGGTTTCTTTACTGACTTCAAACTCATAACACCAGCACGCTTGATCAGTATTGGCATAGCAAGAAAACTTCGCCTGACACTTTGGACATATCTTTTCTTTTACTCCCTCTTTCTTCATACTAATTGGTCATAGTTACACTCACACACTTCATTTGTCCTCCCATAGGCGGATTCATTTTCGAAACTTTTACCTTAAGGGTATCGATTTGAGGAAACTGATCAATAATACTATCAATAATTCGTTTAGTCAGGTGCTCCAGAAGATGAGAGTTTTGCATCACCTGCTCTTTGGCTAATTGATAAATAGTTACATAGTTTAAGGCATCAGAAATTTGATCCGTTTCGGCAGCGGTGGTACAATCTGTACTTAAGCTAATATTCACCAAAAATCGGTTACCCACCACCTGTTCTTCCTTAAAACATCCATGGTAGGCATAAAACTCCATCTCTTCCAATTCTATTAAACCATGCAGTGTATTACTATCCATAAAGTATTTTTTTGGCGAAATTAAGCTTTTATAGCCATATCAACAGATTTTTAACTGGAAAAACAATTACTTTTGTATTTCCTGTCTACAAATAGACGGTAGCAGATTGAACATACTTGAATACATAGCCGATGGAGTCAAACGAAACAATTAAGACCAATTTTATTCATCAGGAAATTGATAGTGATTTAAACGAAAATAAAAATGACGGAGCCGTACTTACGCGTTTTCCGCCTGAACCAAATGGATACTTACATATAGGACATGCCAAGTCCATTTGTCTGAATTTTGGCTTAGGTAAGTATTATAAAGGCGGAACTAACCTGCGTTTCGACGACACCAATCCTACCAAGGAAGATACAGAATATGTTGATTCCATTAAGGAAGATGTTAATTGGTTAGGTTTTGAATGGAATGAAGAGCCAAAGTTTACTTCCGATTATTTCGAACAACTATATGACTGGGCCGTTCTTTTAATTAAAAAAGGCAAGGCTTATGTCGATGATCAAAGCGCTGAGGCAATTGCCTCACAGAAAGGCACGCCAACTGTTCCAGGGCAGGAAAGTCCTTTCAGAAACCGAAGCGTGGAGGAAAACCTTGATTTATTCGAGCGCATGCGTAAAGGCGAGTTTCAAAATGGCGAGCGCGTTCTTCGTGCCAAGATCGACATGACATCTTCAAATATGCATTTGCGTGATCCATTGATGTATCGCATAATCCATGCACATCATCACCGAACAGGAGATAAATGGTGTATTTATCCTATGTATGATTTTGCACATGGTCAGGGTGATTTCATTGAAGGTATTACGCACTCAATATGCACCTTAGAGTTTGAGGTTCACCGTCCCTTATATGAGTGGTTTCTGAATTCAATCCTTGACGAAATGCCCGAACGTCCGGTTGCTGTTCCACGTCAGATTGAATTTGCCCGTCTTAACCTCAATTATACCGTAATGAGTAAGCGTAAGCTTCTTCAGTTGGTTAATGAGAACTATGTAGCCGGATGGGATGATCCACGCATGCCAACCGTTTCCGGATTGCGACGCCGAGGTTATACACCGGAATCAATACGTCGTTTTGCGGATGAAATTGGAATTGCAAAACGTGAAAACATCATTGATGTGGCTTTATTGGAACACTGCGTTCGTGAAGATCTTAATAAACGTGCACCTCGCGTTTATGCAGTACTTAATCCGGTTAAAGTTATTATCACCAATTATCCTGAAGGTCAGGTTGAATGGATGGAAGCCATCAACAATCCTGAAGATGAAAATATGGGTTCAAGAACACTTCCGTTTAGTCGTGAGATTTATATCGAACGTAATGACTTTATGGAAAATGCACCACGTAAATTTTTCCGAATGGATGTGGGTCGCGAAGTGCGCCTAAAGAATGCTTACATTGTAAAATGTGAAGACATTAAGAAAGATGAAAACGGCGAAATAACTGAAATTTACTGCACCTATGATCCGGACACAAAAAGTGGAATGGAAGGCAGCAAACGTAAAGTAAAAGGGACACTACATTGGGTAAGCATCGAGCACAGTAAAAAAGTGCAGGTAAAACAATACGATCGTTTGTTTATGGATGAAGCACCTGATTCCAACAAAGAAAAAGGCTTTTTGGAATTACTGAATCCAGATTCGCTTTCAGTTGTGAACACCTGCTATATTGAACCCAATTATATGGATGCCAACTCCAATTTCAGTGATGGTATTCAGCGTTTTCAATTCCAGCGCCTGGGTTATTTCTGTATTGATAAAGATTCAAGTGAAGATGATGTAATCTTTAACCGTACAGTAACTCTAAAAGATGGCTGGAGCAAGAAGAAATAAGAACTAAGTGATAATAGTTAGTTATCAATCTTAAATGATAAACATCCCGTTTCCAACATCTTGGAGCGGGATTTTTTTTACTCTGATGGAGCCGCTCCTTTAGAAATGAAAAAAAATCCCATGCTCAATTTGAACACGGGATCTGATATTATTATAGTTTTAGCCTAGGCTCCAATATTCTCAACCGCAGCTTTTATGCGAGTAATCGTCTCCTCTTTGCCAAGCATCTCAGCAATAACCATTAAATCCGGTCCAAATCCTCCACCAACTAAAGCCAAACGGAAAGCATTCATCACCAATCCAAAACCAAGTCCTTTTGCCTCTATTTGAGCCGATATAGCTGCTTTAATATCATCTGCTACCCAATTGTCTACTTTTCCAAGTTCAGGAGCTAAATCAGTCATAAATGCAGGCACATCGCCTTTCCACCGTTTCTTAACCACTTTGGCATCATATTCAACTGGTGCCTGAAAAAAGAAAAACGATTGTTCCCACAATTCACTAATGAAATTAACACGCTCTTTAACCAGAGCTGTTACTTTTTCTACAAAGGCTATATCGGCAACTATACCACGTTCATTTAAATCATCATTGAATAATAAAGCCAATTCTTCATTATCCTTGCACATTAAATGCTGCTGATTAAACCATTTGGCTTTATCAGGATCAAAACGAGCACCGGATTTGTTCACACGCTCAATACTAAAGCTTGAGATTAACTCTTCCATCGAAAACAATTCCTGCTCTGTTCCAGGATTCCATCCAAGCAAGGCTAATAAGTTATTAACGGCTTCAGGGAAGTAGCCACTCTCTTTGTAACCTGCAGCTATGCCATCTTCCAATTCCCAGTTTAATGGAAATACCGGAAATCCACCCTTATCACCATCACGTTTCGACAGTTTACCTTTTCCGGTTGGTTTTAATATTAATGGTAAATGTGCAAACTGCGGCATATTAGCTTCCCAGCCCAAAGCTTTGTGCAAAAGGATATGCAATGGAACAGAAGGTAACCACTCCTCGCCACGTATAACATGACTTATCTGCATTAAATGATCATCCACAACATTAGCTAAATGATAAGTTGGCAGTTGGTCTGCGCTTTTGTAGATAACTTTGTCGTCCAGCGTAACTGTGTTAAACTTAACATCTCCCCTAACCATATCATTTGTTTGCACATCGGTATCCTCAGGCATTTTAAAACGAATTACCCATGCTTCACCCGCGTCCATTCTGCGCTTAACTTCATCTTCACTTAATGCTAATGAGTTATTTAAGCTCTTTCGCGTATGCATATCGTAAGCAAATTTCTGCTTATTCTGCTCAGCCTGTGTACGAAGTACATCTAACTCTTCCGAAGTATCAAATGCATAATAGGCCCATCCGGTCTCGACCAATTGATCTGCATATTTCTTATATAACTCACGACGCTCACTTTGTTTGTAAGGCCCAAACTCTCCACCTTCTTTTACGCCTTCGTCAACAGTCATTCCAAGCCAGGCTAAACTGTCATTCACATATTCTTCTGCTCCTTCAACAAAGCGCGTTGAATCAGTATCTTCTATACGAAGAATAAAATCTCCACCATGCTTTTTAGCAAACAAATAATTAAACAAGGCTGTACGTACTCCTCCAATATGTAGAGGTCCGGTTGGACTTGGTGCAAAGCGCACCCTTACTTTCTGAGCTGTCATCTTCAATATTTTTTTGCAAAGATAAGGTCTTGAATTTATACTCATTCAATTACATGTCACATTTTTTCAATCTCTACAGATGCGCATAAAAAAAGCAGCACCTTAATTGGTACTGCTTCTTTTTGGTTGAAAATATTTGGCAGATATTTATCCACATTTAGATGATCCACAATTCTGACAGATCAAACAGCCTTCCTGATAGATCAGATCATCAGAATCACAGTTTTCGCATTTCCCTTTCTTAGCTGAAGTTCCATTTGGAATATACTTTTTCAAAGCACGCTCAACACCGTTTTTCCAGGTATTGATTGACTCACTGTCTAATTGCAAACCTGCAACCAAGTCCAGAATATCCTCAATTGGCATACTATGACGTAGCACCCCGGATATTAGCTTGGCGTAATTCCAATATTCTTTATCAAACTTGTGAGATAGTCCTTCGATGGTTGTTTTGTATCCTCGTTTATTACTAAACTGGAAATCGTAACGTGAAGAACCATCCTTATCTCTACTCTTTATGATTTTACCCGACTGAACTGATTTTGGCAATAAGATACCATCTTCATCATCTGCCAATCCTGTAAATACTTCATATGGCTTACCATCAATAGTTCCAACAAAAGCAATCCACTTTTCTTTATTATTTTGGAAACGTACCACATCAGCATCTAACTCTTCAGGGCGTTTAGTTGGAAACTTACCATCTCCTTCTTCCTTCTTCTCATCATTGGCAATCAAAACTCCTGCGCGGCTACCGTCACGATAAACAGTAACACCTTTACATCCACTTTTCCAGGCTTCGATATATAATTTGCCAACTAACTCTTCTGAAACATCGTTTGGCAAGTTGATAGTTACACTTATTGAATGATCTACCCATTTCTGCACCTCACCTTGCATACGTACTTTATTCAACCAGTCCACATCATTAGAAGTAGCTCCATAGTAAGGCGATTCTGCAACCAATACATCAAGTTCTTCCTGAGAGTAGTTTCGAGTAACATCGTGCCCTTTGGCCTGCATCCATGTCACAAATTTATGGTGAAATACTGTATACTCTTCCCAGCTATCTCCAACTTCATCCACAAAATCAACTCGTGTCTCATTATCATTTGGATTAACCTTACGACGACGTTTGTAAACAGGTAAGAAGACAGGTTCTATTCCTGAAGTTGTCTGTGTCATTAAACTGGTTGTTCCGGTAGGAGCAATTGTTAAAGCAGCTATATTACGGCGACCATATTTCATCATATCTGCCTCTAGGGTTTTATCCTCAGCAAACAAACGATTAACAAATGGATTATTCTTTTCTTTCTCAAAGTTATAGATTGGGAATGAACCTCGATCTTTTGCCATTTCAACAGAAGAACGATAAGCCGCTAATGCCAAAGATTTATGTACTTCAATTGAGAAGTCGGTAGCATCTTCATGACCATACCGCAGGCCAAGTGCGGCCAACATATCCCCTTCAGCAGTGATACCAACTCCGGTACGACGACCTTCATCAGCCTTTTTGCGAATATTTTCCCACAACTCACGCTCCACACGTTTAACTGTTCCACTTTCAGGATCAGACTTGATTTTATTTAAAATACCATCAATCTTTTCTAATTCAAGATCAATAATATCATCCATCATACGCTGAGCAAACCCAACGTGCTCCTTAAATAAATCAAAATTGAATTTGGCTTTATCTGTAAAAGGATTCTCAACGTATGAATATAGATTAAGCGCAATCAGACGACATGAATCATATGGGCATAAAGGAATCTCGCCACAAGGATTAGTTGATACAGTACGATATCCTAAATCAGCATAACAATCAGGCACTGATTCGCGGATAATTGTATCCCAGAATAAAATTCCCGGCTCAGCCGATTTCCATGCATTATGCACTACTTTTTGCCATAAGTCATTGGCATCAATTTCTTTTGAATAGGTAGGTTTTGATGAATCAACCGGATAATATTGAGTGTATTTTTTACCATCAACCACCGATTGCATAAAATCATCATCAATCTTAACTGAAACATTAGCACCTGTTACCTTGCCTTGCTCCATCTTCGCATCAATGAAAGACTCCGAATCGGGGTGTTTAACAGATACACTTAGCATTAAAGCTCCACGACGACCATCTTGAGCTACTTCGCGCGTTGAGTTGCTAAAACGCTCCATAAAAGGCACAATACCGGTAGATGTTAAGGCTGAATTTTTAACCGGCGATCCTTTGGGTCTGATATGCGATAAATCATGACCAACTCCACCACGACGCTTCATCAATTGTACCTGCTCCTGATCCACTTTCATGATTCCACCATAAGAATCAGATGGTCCATCATCACCAATTACGAAACAATTAGACAAAGAGGCTACCTGAAAATTATTGCCAATACCTGACATTGGTCCACCTTGTGGAACTATATATTTAAAGTTTTTAAGTAATCCATATAATTTATCAACCGACATTGGGTTTGGATACTTCTCCTCTATTCTTGCTATCTCTCTCGCCAAACGCCAGTGCATCTCATCTGGGTTCAATTCATAAATGTTCCCATCTGAATCTTTAAGGGCATATTTATTTACCCATACTCTTGCTGCTAATTCATCTCCTTGAAAATAATCAAGAGAAGAATTAAAAGCTTCATCGTTTGTGTATATTTTTCTGACAGATTCAGTTTTAGGATCGATTTCTTTAACAGCCATATGAACTTAAAAATTTAACGTGTTGATAAATTGGACCTTATTGTTTCGTAATTGCGTTTTTTATATGATTGCAATTTATAAAAGGTGACTTTTTTAGGCAAACAATACTTATCAACAATCGTTCAAAGTTGTCCATTTTAAAATGCTTAACCCCTGTATTAATGCGCTTTACATTTTTTAAGAATCGCGAAAGTTTTCCAAAATGAACATTTTATAAACATTTTGCTACTCATAAAACATAATCATTTGGACATTTTAGGAAGTGCATTACCAAAGGAGTTTACCCATTTCAGCACATGAGTTTGAACTGCACGAGGTTTTGCAAATGTTAATTTAATCCATATTTTGGAATGTTATCAACATCTTAATTGGGTTTTTTAAGTAATAAAAAACCGAATCAGGGAATTGATTCGGTTCTTATATAATATCAGTCGATTAGGTATTAAACAAAAACCTCTTCCATAATTGCTTTAGTTGCTCCACACATCTTATACACATATTGACCTGCTCTATTAGAAACTTCTCTCATTAAATTTTCGTTTCTCCAAAGCTCCTCCAGCTTTAGATTAAAATCATCACCATCATTAATTGCATAACCCGCACCAAGCTCAATTAAATCACGTGCCTCTTTAAACTTTTTATAGTTTGGGCCAAAAAACACAGGCATACTATAAGTCGCTGCTTCCAGTGTATTATGAATTCCTTTACCAAACCCTCCGCCGATGTAAGCAACCTGACCATATTTATATATACTGGATAACATACCAATTGTATCTACAAGCATCACTCGATAATTCTTCAGCTCTTGAGGAGCTTTTGTTAAGCGAAACGAAGGCACAGATAGTTTATTCTCAATTTGCTTTAGATGCTCTTCGTGTATTTCGTGAGGAGCAACAATCAGTTTTACATCCTTTCCAACATTCTCAATATAATTAATCAGAATATCCTCATCAGGAGCCCATGAACTGCCAGCCACAATTACTTTATCACAATTACCAACAAACTGATCAGCCAGGTGAACCTCAGCAGAAGCCTTGGCAATATCTCTTACCCTATCAAAACGCGTATCGCCAGCAATCAAATAATTATTGACTCCTATCTCTTTCAATAAGCCTCCCGAAACTTCATCTTGAACATAGAACTTATTGAAACAAGCAAGCATTTGCTGAAACCAGGAACCATACCATTTAAAAAAAGATTGCTGCTTTCGAAAGATCATTGAAACACCGTAAACCGGAATTGATTTAGATTTTAAAGTCTTTAAGTAGTGGTGCCAGAATTCGTATTTCACAAAAAACACTTTCTCGGGTTTTATAGCATCTATAAAACGAAGGGCATTAGTTCTTGTATCTGCAGGAAGGTATAAAACATAGTCGGCCAATTCATAATTCTTACGCACCTCATAACCTGAAGGCGAAAAAAAGGTCAGTACTACTTTATAATTGGGATAATCCTTCTTTAAGGCTTCAATTATTGGTCTTCCTTGTTCAAATTCACCCAAACTAGCTGCATGAATCCATACTACCGGCTCACTGATGGAAAGCCCTTTAATCCTATTCCAGGTATCTTTACGCCCATCTCTAAGCAATTTTGCCTTTTGATTAAAAGGCGATACCAGAAAAATCAAAAAAGAATAAAGTGCGATTCCAATGTTATATAGAAATGTCATTCATAATAATTTAGATAACAAAGATACAAGGACTAGATGACAGATAACACATAAACAATAAAAAAGCCTGTCGTTATTCAACGACAGGCTCGATCCAATTAGCTTGGATTAATATTTTTTATCCTCGGATAGCTTTAACCCCAGGCAATTCTTTTCCTTCCAAGAATTCCAAAGAAGCACCACCGCCAGTAGAAATATGACTCATTTTATCAGCCAATCCACTTTGGTTTACTGCAGCAACAGAGTCACCTCCACCAATAATAGATACGGCAGAAGAATCAGCAACAGCTTTACAAACCGTGAAAGTTCCATTGGAGAAATTAGGCATTTCGAAACATCCCATTGGACCATTCCAAACAACAGTTTTTGCACTTGCTATTTCAGCAGCATATGCCTTAGCAGTATCCGGACCAACATCCAAAGCCATACGACCTTCCGGAATATCATTTCCTACTGTTAGGATATCAGCATCATCCGCAAATTTATCAGCGGCTAAGTTATCTGTTGGCAACATGAAGTTAACTCCATTAGCTTTAGCATCCACCAAAATCTTTGCAGCAGTATCAACTAAATCATCTTCAACTAAAGAATTACCAATATTATGACCTTGAGCTTTAAGGAAAGTATAAGCCATACCACCACCAATTAGGATAGTATCCACTTTAGTGATTAATGTCTTTAGTACTTCTAATTTACCCGAAACCTTAGCACCACCCACAATAGCAACAAATGGCTTTTCAGCATTCTCAACAGTGTCACCAAGGAATTTGATTTCTTTATCCAATAGGTAACCTGCCATTTTTTGATCCATAAACTTAGCAATGATAGTAGTAGAAGCATGAGCACGGTGAGCCGTACCGAAAGCATCATTTACATATACATCAGCTAATTCGGCCAATTGTTTAGCAAAACCTTCATCTCCTTTTGTCTCTTCGTTATGGAAACGTAAGTTTTCTAACAACATTACTTCACCACCTTTAAGATCAGCAGCCAGAGCTTTAACCTCATCACCAATACAGTCAGGTGCAAATTTAACATCAACCCCTAAAGTAGAAGAAAGGTGAGAAACGATATGCTTTAATGAAAATTCGTTTTTAACCTCGCCCTTTGGACGACCCAAGTGTGACATTAATATAACAGCACCGCCATCAGCCAATACTTTTTTGATAGTTGGTACCGCAGCACGAATTCGAGTATCATCAGTAATCTCAAATTTATCATTCAAAGGCACGTTAAAATCAACACGGATAATTGCCTTTTTCTCAGAGAAATTAAAACTGTCTATTGCAGCCATTTGTAAGTGATTTAATTATTCAACAATTGAAGCACGAAGATACAAAAACTTGACGATGCGAAAGGCAAATCTCACCTTGAAACGTCATTTTATAAGAATTATTAACATCATTTTTACAGTCTGGAAGAACAAGCCAACTTTAATGGTATAACTATTCACCTTCTTCTTCCTCATCCTCCAGCCAATAGTCTTCACTATTCAGACCTGAGGCTAAAGCCAAAAACCAAGGATTAAGTAATTCTTCTCTGTTATATTGCAATCTTCCTTTAGTTGTCCAATCCAGTAATTGTCCACCTGCAGCTTCCAGAATTGCTTGCCCGGCACAAGTATCCCATTCCATTGTTGGCCCTAATCGAGGATATAGCTGAGCCTTGCCTTCCGCAATTACACACATTTTCAATGAACTCCCAATAGATAAACTTTGTGATGCAGGCTGAATGCCTTCCAACTTATCCATGTAAGCCTTTGTTTCTTCACTAAAGTGGCTAACACTTCTAACAACAGTAAAAGCCTTAGTTGATTCAACAGGAAGTTGAACAGGAATTAAATCTGTAACCACTTCCATCGGATCTTTTTTCAACCAGCGCTTTGGCAAAACAGAACGATAAGCACCATCCTTATCTCCCCAATATAGCATATCTAATGCCGGAGCCAAAATCACACCTAATATGGGCTTTTGCTCTTCCACCAAAGCAATATTAACCGTAAACTCATCACTTC
Source organism: uncultured Carboxylicivirga sp. (assembly GCA_947503525.1). Classification (GTDB taxonomy): domain Bacteria; phylum Bacteroidota; class Bacteroidia; order Bacteroidales; family Marinilabiliaceae; genus Carboxylicivirga. The sequence goes on from CANNEA010000010.1 coordinate 160,422, forward strand.
GTTTGACAAATTCTTTTGTCCCATCAATTGGATCAACTACCCACAACTGTGACCAATCCTTTCGTTCGTCAAACTCAATATCCTTTCCTTCTTCACTGAGCATCGGAATTCCGGATGACTTCAAAACAGCATCAATGGCAAAATGACTATTAATGTCAGCTTCGGTAAGCGGTGATTGATCTCCTTTCAGCATGACCTGAACATCATCTTTCTTATAAACCTTCATTGTGGCCTGACCACCGGCAATACAAGCCTTTAGTGCTAACATGGTTAATTGATGCATCGTACAAATATTTTAGTTTACAAGAACTTTAATTTTGGTTTGTGCTGTTAGTGAGAAGGTACGCATATCAATCCCTTGCAGCAACAATAATCCAGGAGAGCTACCTTCTTGTACACTGCCCCACTCCGGATAAACCTTAAACTCTTTGGCCTTTTGTAAAGTCTGTTCCATAATAGCTTCAGCCAAACCCATCCCTTTATTTACATCCTCCTTTACTTGATCCCATGGATTTACATTTGAAAAGTCAGTCGACTGACAAACAGTTTTATGCGATACGAAAGCTGGTAATTTAAAGCTTAGCTCAGATTCAAGAATATACCTTCTACAACCGTCAACCACCATTTGCCTTATATCACCGTTAGTACCTTTAAACTTACTATCTATTACACCGATGAATGACGGAATTATTATACCTGGAAAATATTCCAAACTCACTTCTTCCTTAAAAGAGTCTCCCATTTCTCTATACTCAACAATCTTTCCTTCATTATTGATTTTGATGACTGGTCTTTTAGCCCACAAGCCATGAGGAGTTATACAAAAATGCGAAGTGAGTTTACGCATATCACCTTAGGTTTTTAGGTTCAACCCGAGGTACAAAAGTTAATTTAACATCGTCAATCTGCACCATAGGAATCCGGGTAGTATCATGTTCAAAAAGCAATCCTTCTAATGAAAGTAGCTTTTTCCCCATCGGGATAGATAAGGACAAATTTCCCGAGGTTTTCTTAAACGATTTACGTATCTGATAAGTTAATGTATCCCTTGTACTATCAACAAAGCATGCAATCATATACATTTGGGCACTATCTAATTGATTGCCTTTGGTAAAAGTATAGCTTGCGTGTAATCTAACAATCCCTGAACTTATCGAATCCAATAATACAGAATAAGGAATAGTTGAGGCGATCGAATCCTTCTCATCCAATGGCAATTTATATTTTCTTCTTTCATTCCAATAATCTTTGACATCAGGAATCATTCCCATTTTCTCGACATTACTCTCATTCTCCGCATTCAACTCCTTTTTAAGCAAAGCATCCTTCTTACTTAGGATTGAAATCACATCATCATAAACATCTGCAAACAACAAGGGATGTGATGAGTACCAACTCACAGCCGAATCGAATTCAAACTTTGTTATTTCATGTTTATCCAATACATCTTTGTAATACCCAACAAATTTTTTGTCATCTCGGTTTACAACTCTACCATTTTGAGAAATAGCGGCTTCTACCTCATAAACATCAGCTAATAGCTCCGCCATTCCTTCCTCATCAGGTACAAACTTAGGTCGACGAGCATTAGGTGTACAAGCAAAAAAACCAAACAGGATAATACTACAAATAATTAATCGCATCATGAATTAAGAATTTACTCTCAACAAAGTAAGTAAATTAGAAACTAATATAGAATTCTAAAGCATTAAGAATTTATTTACCGTCTGCGCGAAGCATTGTACGAACAGTCTTCAGAATGATGACAAAATCCAATTTCAAAGACCAGCTATCAATGTATTCCAAATCCATACGCATCCATTCTTCAAATGAAATATCATTTCGGGATGCTGAAACTTGCCAAATACATGTAATCCCTGGTTTCATTGACAAACGACGTAGTTGCCATCTTTTATACTCTTTAACTTCTTGGGGCACGGGAGGACGTGGTCCCACAATGGACATGTCACCTAATAGCACATTGAAGAACTGTGGTAATTCATCCAAACTGGTTTTACGCAAAAAATGTCCAACACCTGTAATACGAGGATCCCGTGTCATCTTAAAGGTCGGACCATCCATCTCGTTCTGAGCCATTAATTCTTGTTTCAGATCCTCGGCATTAGTCACCATTGTTCGGTACTTATATACCCAGAACTTTCGTCCCCTTATACCTACTCTTTTCTGTTTAAAAAACACAGGCCCTTTAGACGTCAATTTTATGGCCAGAGCAATTCCAATATAAACTGGTGAAAACAATGTGATAACAAAAAACGAAACCAGAAAATCATATATCGCCTTAAACTTTAGCGAAAGATAATCCATTGGGGTATTTGAAATTGTTAAAACAGGCGTGGTATCGAAATAATGCAAATGCGTTTTATTGGAAAGCATATTAAAGAACGGCGAAGACATTCTAAATATAACTCCCACTTCATGACAACTGGTCATTAGGGTCATGATTTCTTCCATCCTGGCCTTCTCCTGACAATAGATCACCTCATCTATGGTTTTCTCAGCCAATATATGATCAATATCTGCATCCAGCGGTAAAAATGGCGCTACCTCTTTATGCGTGGATTTCAATTCCTCAGCACCAATTATACCGGTAATGCGATAACCCCATTCAGGATTATTAAGTACCTGATTTATGAAAGTTCCTGCAGATTTATCACCAACAATTAATATATTCCGATAATTTAGCCCACGTTTGCGCGCACTCTTCATATAATGGTATATAACTACTTTCTCTACAAAAGTCAGAAACGTTACTATTCCGCCAAAATACAATATTGGAATAAGTCCTATATAAAAGAGGTTAAATACAAATACTGCCAATGCCAATAAACCAGAACCCAACAGTGACATAACAATCACATTGAAAAGCAAAACAGAATACGGCCGAGACCGATATAACTCGTTTAAACGAAGGGTTTTTGACAATACCAACCATATTCCAAGAATCAAAAGATGTAGAATAATAGAATCCTTATTCCGGATAAATGCCAGTTGTTCAAAATGAACCCATAGTGCCAGTTCAAAGGCTATCCACGCAATGAATACATCAACGGCAGCAAGGGCATTATATACAACCTTCTCTTTTTCTCTTAGCATCTCCAGAATTTTATTACCCCTGCAAAGTTAGGCATTCATATCAGCTTCACAAAACGACATTTATCATCGAATAAGGCAATCTATCAATATTTATACCAAATCATTTTAGTTTAGATGCGGTCTATAAACAATCCCCAATCGGCCGCCAAAGGAGTGATATAGGTCGCCAAAATCATAGGCCAATGTTCCATTTAATTCTAATCCTGGTACTGTTTTTATTTTCCAGATAGCTTGAAACAAAGAATAAACTTGCTGCTTCTCCTTTTTATAATAAAAGTTTGCTACCCTGTCCCAGCTATAACGTCTTGTAAATTCTTCAGCATAACTCCCTTTATTTACGGAATAGGTCGTTTTTAATCGATAGGAAACTTGCTTACTTATATCTCCTTCCATTCCTAAATGAAAGGCATTTACACGATTATTAATGAATTTCAAATGATGATTTAATGGCCCATCATCAAATTGACGAGTTGCTTCATAGGTATGATATAAAGGTATTCCCATGGATTCTCCATGATACGACCAGCCAGAATAATAAGTCCCATTATTCATATAATCATCACGTCCTCCAAACTTATAGCCCTCATTCATGGCAACCTCCATATAGCGGTTCACCTCCGGCCAGCTCCAACCTGTCGATGTCTCGCCAAATACCTCAAACATGAAATTATCGTAATCGTTTTCGATATCTCTCTTCCAAATAATAGAACCCTGTTTATGCCCATTATAATCCACCGGATACAAAGGATCTGGAATACCATAATCTGACTGCACATCTGTTTTGATAAACTCAAGCGATATTCCTTTCAGACAGGATATCTCCTTTGGATAAATTAAGAAGCCAATGGTATAATCCTTATTTTCTCCTCTCCATAATTTTAATCCTGATGCATCAGCAAAGGGTTTTTGCAAATAAAATTGCGCATCAAACTTCTCATGTTTATAATATAACCCAAAATCCCAAATCCCCATATGAGCTCCTGCAGCATTGGTTTCTTCTCCTCCACCTAACTTAGTTGAACCAGTGGCAAAAAAAGTGGCAAAAAAATCGATCGGTATCTTAGTACCATCCGGTCTGGTCCCGCCAAATAATGCAGAGTGTACTATACCTCCGTATGGTTGAAGCTTAGAATTACCAAGTCGCGCATAGGCCCACTTTTCATGTAATAATACATTATTGGCACTATTACTGCGCTCACCTCTTTCATCATTAAGAACTCCTTGTGACATCCCTCCTTTAATTTCTAACCAGTTTTTTGTAAATCCCAAAGGTAAATAGTCCTTAATTCCCAATGTCATCTTAGGTATTGGGCGAACATTACTGCTAATAATAAAATTTCCTGTTGACAAACTTTCATCATAGGCCACCCATGAATCAGCTTCTTTCCCAATGGAATAATCAACAAACCAGAAATGCCCTTTTAAATAAGCCTCATGCAAGAAACTTGTCTTAATATTAGTATTTAATACTCCTCCAGCTCCCAATTTAAGAGAGAAATTCTTTTTTTTCATTAACTGATAATCCCCACCCAGGTATAACAATCCATATGTTCCAGCTTTGTTCAGGTATTTTCCCCACTCATTTGAATGCATCCATAGAGGAGGAATGGTTTTATCAGAGATAGATACAGCACTTTCTATTTCTAAATTTAGCTTCTCCTGAGCTGAAAGAAAAGAAGTACTAAGTGCAAATAAAACAAGAGTTGTCTTATATAAAAGTTTCATCATCGGCGTTTTACAAACTGCAAATTAACAATAAATCTTTTGCATCATCAATCCTTCCACTCAGTCTTACATTTTTATTACTTTCGCATCAAAATCCTATTGAACTTGAAAAAGTACTTATCCCTACTGCTCCTTTGCCAATTCCTCTGTATTAATTCCAGTGCGCAAGAAAATAGCCCTCTTGAAACCAAGACCAAACATCACTACATTACAGCACGCGTAATGGGCGGTCTGGTTATCCCACACCATAAAACCATGTTGTATTTTATTGATGACTTCGCTGCCGGAATTGAATTAAACTACGGCTATCGTCAATTTAATACGGATAGCTGGGAAGCCTTTTTCAATTACCCTGAGATCGGCCTTGGATTTTATTATGGAACCTTTGGTAGTAAAGAGATTTATGGAGAAGGTTATGCCCTTTTCCCATATATACAATACAAGCTATTCCGTTCGCCTCGAATTTCGATTAATAACAAAGTGGCCATGGGTCTGGGTTATGCTAGCAAACCGTTTCATTTGGAAGACAATACTTATAACATGGTATTTAGCACGCATCTCAATATCTATATTGGCTTGGCCTTAAGCATGGATTATCGATTATCTGATCGACTCTCCGCCACGCTATCGGGCGATTTAACGCATATGTCAAACGGTGCAGCTAAGAAACCAAATCATGGCATTAATGTATTGACAGCTAGCTTTGGTGCCAAATACCATTTCAATCCTGATCTAAACCCAAGGACATCTAGAGTCGAACCGCCCAAAAGCAATGAAAGAGAATTACTTATTATGGGCAGTATTGGACGCAGTCAATCCTCCGTTTATAATCCTCAAAAATTCTGGAACGCCTCGCTCAATATGAATTACATATGGCATTTAAATCAAAAAAGAGGCATAGGAATTGGCATCGATCAGTTATACTCAGAAGCCATACCATATGCCTGGCAGGAATTTGATAATATTGAAGATCAACTGAGCTATTCCACAAAGGACTATTTGATCACAGGCCTGTTTGCTTCGTATAATGTATATCTGAATAAAACCAATCTCTTTGCTAACCTTGGCGTTTATCTGCATCACAGAATTAAACCGCCACAGCCCTTGTACCCTAGAATTGGTATACGCTATGCCCTGTTGCCAAATCTTATTGCTAACTTTAGCGTCAAAGCCAGTTTCTTTAGATCCGAATTTTTAGAATTTGGACTTGGGTATAGATTTAAATACAGTAAAAAGGATAAATCATGAAATTAACTATTCCCATAATACTGCTTATTCTTTTCTCGGCTTGTGAGTATATCGACAACTTAACCGAGTCGAGTGCAATAATCACCAAAACAATCGTCTCCAGTCCTATTGAAAAGCTTACGATTGAAGCTCCCTGTAAACTTGTGCTAAACCATAAAATCCAAGACATTATTATTGTTGGCCAGGAGCACCTTATAAATGAATTGATTTTAGACAACTCCGAGAGTCATCTCATTATTGATCATAGAGCTAAAGATTACCTTCAGAATAGTAAACTAATTGAGATCCATGTCAATGCTGATAAACTCACAAACGTGACGATTAACAGGGTCATAAACCTGGTTTCTGATGATATTATTCACTCAAATAAACTTTCAGTTGTTGTTAATGGCACAGCTAAGTTCACTGAAATGGATTTGGAGCTCGACAATCGTTCAACAGTGCTTATGGTCTATGGCTATAACAACAGTGGCAATTTCCGACTTCAAGGATTTTCCGACTCCTTTTCCACCAACATTGAAGGCAGTGTTAATGTTTATGCCTCGGATTTGTTAAGTACTTCGGTTGATGTAAAACATAAGTCTATTGGGGAATGTCGGGTTTACTCGCAAGAAGTTCTAAAGGTTGAAACCTATTCCAGTGGGAATACCTATTATAAAGGTGACCCGACTAGCCTTTCTCATCAACATATTAAGGTATCTAAAGTCGAACCAAGCGGTCAATTAATCAAACTTTAAAAAACAATGAAGGCATTTCCGAAAACAAGTCTTTTTTTGACAACCTATAATTGGCCCAAAGCTTTAAACCTTTGCCTTCAAAGCGTTCTTAAACAAACTGTATTACCCAATGAAGTGATCATTGCAGATGATGGTTCAGGTGATGAAACCAAGAAGCTGATCGAAACGTTTCAAAAATATTTTCCTATCCCCTTGCATCATGTTTGGCAGGAAGACAATGGATTCAGAATTAATGCAGCCCGAAATCTGGCTTTAAAAAAAGCCGCTTTTCCCTACATTATTCAAATTGATGGCGATGTTATACTGGATCCTCATTTTGTTGAAGATCACTTAAGTTTCGCCAAAGAAGGACGACTTCTGGCAGGTCGCCGACTGAGAATTGACCAGTATAGTACAGCCTCTTTTTGTAAAGATGGATGCTCTGCAGGATTGAAAAGCAAACGAAACAGAATGCTAGCCATTTTACATCATCAGCTCTTGTATAAATCCACCTCTGTAAAAGGCGTACGTGGTTGTAATATGTCCTATTGGAAAGGTGATGCCCATAAGGTTAACGGCTATGACGAAGCCTGGACTGGTAAGGGACCTGATGATAAAGAGTTTGCTATTCGAATGAGCTATGCCGGCATAAAGGTTTTTAACCTTAAGTTTTATGCTCTGCAACACCACCTCCATCATGGTGAAGAAGGCCTTCTCAATAATTACAAACTTAATCAGGAGTATTTTGGGGAAACAGTCAAAAAACGCTTGACTAAATGCAAGCAAGGATTGGAAATACTGAAATAAAACTCTCTTAATATTTTCTCGCCAAAAGCGCCAAGACTTTCGTTAAGTACGCTAAAAACTAATTCACCAAACGTATTTAATTCTTTGCGCACTCTGCGTATAACCTTGTTTGCGAGCTTTGCGTGAAACACTTTCTCGCTAAGAATGCTAAGGCTCTATATTTTTCTTTGCGAACTCTGCGATACTTTTTCTTTGCGTCCTTTGCGTGAAACTTTCAAACCGAAAGGGTTCTGGTTTGTATCAAGAATGTAGGATCCGGTTTTTTTTGAATCCTCCACATATTATTTTCTTTTTATGCTTTGTTATTTCGCCTTTGGGATAAATGCGAGATAAAAAGTAATTTTCAAATTTGACTTTACATTATAAATTTTCTTTTTTAATTTTAGTATTGGGAATCGCCAAGGTGAATGTATGCCTTCACAAAGCTAATACTGTAGCATTACTCACTTTAGGATTATCGGGGATTATTTTACACTTGCCTTTATCTATGATAGAGATTAAAGGTAGGTTGTGCCTTGTATTAAAGACATTTAAATATAAAGGCATCGCTGTGTTAACTTAATTCTTTTGACATGAATCTTAACGAAAAAGCAAAGTGTCTCCAAAACTTCTCATCTCTTCTTGAAAAAGAATCCACCGGTAATGCAAAGAGTTTTGCCAAGCGTCTGGGTATCTCCCGATCCTGCCTCTATGGCTTGATTGATGAGGTTGAAAATATGGGTGTTGAAATTAAATATAATCGCCAAAAGGAAAGTTTTTACTATAGTAACAACAAGATTTTGGCCGTTTGTATTCCGGTTAAGGTCATTGATAATAGTATGCTTAGTTCCGAATGTCCATATAAGCAATTATTACTACATAATTACAGAGCATCAATTAAGAATATAAGAAATATATAATTTTTTTTCATTTGTCCATTTTTTTGGACTAAACTGAATTTAACTTGCATACAAATCAAATGGCCAAATGATTTTCAAACTCAAAGGAGTCATTTATTAACTATTCAAAACAAGTGATATGAAAACGTTTAGAAATCCATATTTGGCAACCATTATGGCACTTTTAATGCTTATTACTTCTTGTAATCAGCATGACATGCCAATCAAAAAAACAATTAATGCTGAAGTTTTGAGAATCACGCACGCTGAAATCGTGGATGAATTAGCCAATTTAGAAATTACTAACTCAGATTTACTTATAATTAAAAGTAATTATCCATCTATTGAAGAAGAATTTCTTGCCAATGTTAAGTATATTGAAGAATTTGGGGTAGAAAATCTATTTATAAAGCATGGAATGGACCTTGATATTCTCGCAGAATTCGATTTCTACATAGAAAATGAAAATAACAGTAACGTTTATCAACTATTAATTGAAAAATTTAATTTTGAAAGTATTAAGGAAGCTAAATTACTATTTAATCTTATTGAGGTTTATAAGATATTTGAGAATAATTTGCCTATATCAGATACTGATACCTTAAAGAAAGCAGATGGATTAACATGGGGGTGCGCACTTGCTCTTGCTGGCACAATTGCTGTAACAGCTGGAGCGGCATTTGTAACAGGTGGGGCATCCTTAATAGTCTTCCTTGTCAGTAAGGGCCTTGCAACAGCTAGTATAATTAACGCTTGTACTTAAATTAACTATTATGAAAACCTACAAATTTATTCTTTTACTTGTCTTCTTTTCAATAGAATTAACTGCGATAGTCTTATTCCTTCTTAAGGAAATCAATAGCCTTGTTTTAACACTTATTAGTATAACAATGTCAATGATGATAGCATTATATTTTATGGATAGATATAAGCAAATACAGAATAAAAGGGAACACTAAATTTACTAAAAGATAAAATCCCGCTTCATAATGGAGCGGGATTAATCAAAAGTTTAACATCATTTCAGAATACTAAAATCATCTGCCTTCTTGTTAAGTTCTCGCCAAATACGCCAGGACTTTATGCCAAATAAGCCACGGCTAACTTCAGTCTCAATTTTTTGCTCACTCCGAAATGACTTTTCATGTGAAGTCTTCACATGCAACAAATCAATGATTCACCATTGCCTGAAATTCCTTAATGCGCTGCTCATCCTCCTTTTTGCAGACCATAAATACACCATTGGCTTCTGTTACAATAAAGTCATCCAGACCCTGTAACAAGACTTTTCGCCCATTGGGAATGGTAACTATACTGTTTTTACATTCCACCAGGTGTACGTGATCACCTACTACTGCATTACCTTCGTTATCGCAATCACGTTTCTCCCAAAGACTGCCCCAGGTGCCCAGATCAGACCAGCCAAAATCAGCAGGCATAACATAAATATTACCGGCACGCTCCATTATACCATAATCCACTGATATATTTTCACATGTAGGAAAAGCCTCATCAATGTAGGCTTGTTCAGCATCCGTATCGTAAACTTCATTGCCCTTGGCGAAAATAGTAGCCAGTTCGGGCAGGTGGGCTTCCAGACTGGCTTTTATAGCCTTGGCCGACCATAAGAAGATGCCTGCATTCCAAAAGAAAGAGCCTTCGGCTAAATAATGTTTTGCCGTTTCAAGCTCAGGTTTTTCCTTAAAGGCAGCTACTTGATTAATGCCTTCCTGGTATGCCTCAGCGGCTTGTATATAACCATAACCCGTTTCCGGACGGTGGGGATGAATCCCAAGGGTAAGCAGGGCTTCATTATTGGATGTAAAACTCAAGCCCTTTTTGATTACATCCTGAAAGCCTGTTTCGTCAGTGATTAAGTGATCAGATGGTGCGACTACAATATTCGCTTCTGGATTTCGCTTATAAATCTTATAGGCCGCATAGGCAATACAAGGTGCTGTATTGCGCATACATGGTTCCAGAAGAACCTGCGAATCAGAAATACCCGGCAATTGCTCCTGAATTATGGCTTTATAGTTTTTACTGGTGACAATAAAAACATTTTCCATGGGCATAATATCGCCAAAGCGCTTGACCGTTTGCTGAATCATGGTTTGCCCGGTTCCCAGTATATCTAAAAACTGCTTAGGCGTTTCTTTGGTGCTCATTGGCCAAAAGCGCGAGCCTATTCCGCCTGCCATTATGATTAGGTAATTGTTGTTCATATCTTTTCTCGCTAAGGCGCTAAAGTTAATCAGTAAAGGGCGCCAAGGTTATAATCAACACAAATATATCCATTGACCTTTAAGCAAACAATGAATTGCTAAAATTAAGTTCTATTGGAGAGAACAAACCCTTCATTAGATACTATTATTAAGATGTAATAGTTCTCGCCAAGATCGCCAAGACTATCGCTAAAAACGCTAAGTTATTCCCGTTACGTTCTCTACGTATTAATCGCTTTGCGGCTTTTGCGCAAAAACAATCATCTCTCACGTCGCTTCTCTATTTTCCTATTTCCACACTTTTGCAGATTAGTTTCTTTGCTGGAGTGAACCATTTCACGCTAAGGCCTCCTAGGTTTTCGCTATTAACAACAAGTATTATTTTTCTCCATGGACTTTAGTTAAAAAACTGCCTTTACAGTCTCAGCGCATTATTTTCTCTTTGCGGTTTGGTGTAAAACACATTCTCGCTAAGAGCGCCAGGCATTTCGCTAAGAATGCTAAGGCTCTTATCTTTTATCCGTATTCTTTTTTTTCTTTGTGAACTTTGCGATTAAAGAAATTCTTTGCGGCCCTTGCGTGAAACCTTTTTTGTTTATATCTAAAGTTTTCCCTTTTTTTTAATCCTCAACAAAAAAACTCTGAAAATCCATTTTTTTGGACTGTTTCGTTCATAACTTTTCTAAGTCATATGGAACGCTTAATTAGGTAGTGGACTTTTTATATAAGACAGTTGAGGTATTACACCGGGCAGTTGATCCTTTATATGAGTAAGTGATGGCTTTATATACGACAGTTAACAATTTATCTCAAACAGTGAAGGTTTTATCTGTGTCAGTTATCAATTTATGGCACAATAAGGTCTTAACTATTTCCTATAAATCTGCAACTGTGAGTCATAAGATCATGACTGATGAAAACAAGAGGCTTCATACAGATGATATCATACTAATTTACAACAAGATAAATGCAATCAAAACACTGAAAAAGCGAATGAAAGAATGTTTATATCTGAAGTAAAATTAAAATAGATGAATGAGATGTCATACAAAAACAGATTATTCAACATTCCCGATGCCAACTTGATTGAATTCGGAGAAGTGGTTGCAGCAAAACTGCCTGATGACATTGTGGATGTGCATAACTTCGACAGAACTGTTACGGAAGCCTATCCGGCCTCTATAAAAGCTGCCATTAATGAAGTCAAAGCCATTCCAACTGATCAGGTCATTATTGATGAAATGGCGGAGCTCACTAAAAATGTGAATGATGCCCTTGCTGCATGCAATAAGTGTTACCGCACCATAAGCTTTTTTGTTCGTAAAGCTTTCCCTGAAAACAAATCCATTCAAAATCAGTTTGGATTGAACGATATTGCAAATGTGCGATATAATGATTCGAAGATGATTCTCTTTTTTAATGATGTGGCCAAGGTGGTTAACAAATATTGGTCAGATTTGGTAGAGGCCGGCTGTAACGAAGCTGTACTTCAAGGCCTGGAAGCATTGGGCAATAAACTCCAGGAAGCCAATACCAGACAGGAATTATTTAAAAAAGAACGGGGTGTAATCACCAGCCAACGAATAGATAAATTAAATCAATTGTATAATTTGTTGGTGCCCATCAGTCAAATCAGCCAGATTATCTTTGCGGATGATCAGGCTAAACTGGCTACCTATGCCTTGCCTCGCCCCAAATCATCAAGTAATGGACCTGACGACCTGATTGTGTCGTAGTTGAAAATAAACAACTTCAGATATATACGAAAACAGCCCTGTCGAAAAATCGGCAGGGCTGTTGATTAAATATTAAATAAGTTTATCTATTGAGGTACCAATCATACATCAAAGCAATACCCTGGTCAATCTCAATTTTATGATGCCAACCCAATTCATGAATCTTTGTAGGATCAGTTAATTTACGCATGGTTCCATCGGGTTTATCCGTATTAAAATACAAGTCCCCTTCAAAACCAACCTTATCCTTTATGGTCTCAGCCAATAATTTAATTGAAACTTCCTTTCCGGTTCCAATATTAATGTGGGTATTCCGAATTTCGGATGTTGAGCCTGTCGAAGAATACGTATCCTTAAAATCAATATTCTCAATGGCAAACACACAAGCAGAAGCCATTTCTTCTGACCATAGAAACTCACGCATTGGTTTGCCAGACCCCCAGATCTCTACTTTATAAGCATTCTCTGTTGGTAAAATACCATATTTCGATAATTTAGCTAAAATAGCATCTTCTGAAACCTCCCCATTAACTCCTTCAATTGGTAGTAAATTGAGATCTTTTCTAACACTCTCCCAATCATTATTCATCAAACACTTACCCAAATGTATTTTTCGTACTAAGGCAGGTAGCACATGTGATTTTTCCAAATCGAAATTATCATTAGGCCCATATAAATTAGTTGGCATCACTGAAATAAAATTAGTGCCATACTGCAAATTATAGGACTCGCACATCTTAATCCCTGCGATCTTCGCAATAGCATAAGGCTCATTGGTATACTCCAATGGTGAAGTCAGCAAACAACCCTCCGGCATAGGTTGAGGCGCTTCTTTAGGATAGATACAGGTAGAGCCCAAGAACAAGAGCTTTTTTACACCATGTACATAAGCCGAATGGATCACATTATTCTGGATCATCAGGTTTTCGTAAATAAATTGCCCGCGATAAGTATTATTCGCCACAATACCACCAACTTTGGCTGCAGCTAATATCACATACTCCGGTTTTTCTTCCTCATAGAATTGATTAACCGCTATAGCATCCATTAGGTTCAGTTCCCCAATGGAACGACCAATAATATTGGTATAACCTTTTCCTTGCAAAGTTTTTACCAGAGCTGAACCAACTAGCCCCAGGTGACCAGCAACATATATTTTTGAATCTTTATTCATATGCAATAGTTTCTCGCGAAAAGCGCTTAGTATACGCAAACAACGCGAAGATTATAAACCATTCACCAATCGGTGAACACCTTCTTTAAATAATTTTGTGTTAAAATTAATCAATAGTCCAAGTTTAACTTCTGATAATCGCAAATAAGTTAAAGTCTGAGCAAAATGAACTGGTGCTAATTTTTCGACTGATTTAATTTCCACAATAAGCTTGTTTTCAACAAATAAATCAATTCGATATCCAACATCTAGCTTAACATCCTTATATACAAATGGTATTGCTACCTGACTTTCTACCGTCAATCCTCTTTCTTCCAAATCATATTTTAGAGCATGTTCGTATGTAGATTCCAATAAACCAGGGCCAACTGTTTTGTGTAAATGAAATGAAGTGTCAATAACTATTTTAGCTATTTCATTCTCCGACATAATATTGTAGTTTCTCGCTGATTAGAAATCAATTGACAAAACTTACTTGACGAGATGCCCTTTTTAGAACATTTGTCTTTGCGGCCTTTGCCTGAAACTTTTCTCGCAAAGAGCGCTAAGTTTTTCGCCAAGTGCGCCAAGTGAATTATTCCCTCATTCTAGTCAACTGTTCGACCTTTGCGATATTTTTTTCTTTGCGGCCTTAGCGAGAACTACTACTCAAAGTAATTTAAAGTCTCGTATCCACCTTCTCGCAGGTACCTATCTTTTTTCATTAGCTTCACATCCGATTGCATCATATCCTTCACCAATCCTGCCAAATCATATTCAGGTTCCCAACCTAACTTGGTTTTCGATTTTGTTGGATCGCCAATTAACAATTCAACTTCAGTAGGGCGGTAATAAGCCGGATCTACTTTCACTACCTCTTTACCGATCTCTACTTGAAACTCCGGATTATTGCATGCAACAACTCTACCGACTTCATTTTCTCCTTCACCAGAGAAATCTAATTCAATTCCGACCTCACCAAATGACATTTTTACAAAATCACGGACTTTGGTGGTAACTCCTGTTGCAATCACATAGTCCTCCGCTTTTTCCTGTTGAAGGATTAACCACATGGCTTTAATGTAATCCTTGGCATGTCCCCAGTCACGTTTGGCGTCCATATTACCCAGATAAACACAATCCTGCATACCTAAGCCTATTTTAGAAACAGCTCGAGTTATTTTACGTGTCACAAAGGTTTCTCCACGTAAGGGACTTTCATGGTTAAATAATATGCCATTGCATGCAAACATATTGTAGGCTTCTCGATAATTAACAGTTATCCAGTAGGCATACATCTTAGCCACCGCATAAGGACTTCGTGGATAAAATGGTGTTTTTTCGGACTGTGGCACTTCCTGAACCAAACCATATAACTCAGAGGTAGAAGCCTGATAAACTCTTGTCTTTTCTGTTAAGCCCAGTAAACGAATGGCTTCCAGAATACGCAGGGTGCCAATCCCATCTGCATTTGCCGTATACTCAGGCGTATCAAAGCTAACTTTAACATGACTCATTGCCGCCAAATTATAAATCTCGTCGGGCTGAACCTCTTGAATAATACGTATCAAGTTAGTCGAATCCGTTAAGTCACCATAATGCAGAATCAAGTTACGATTCTCCACATGCGGATCCTGATATAAATGATCTATTCGATCCGTATTAAACAAAGAAGACCTGCGTTTTAAGCCGTGAACTTCATATCCTTTTTTTAATAAAAACTCCGCCAGATAGGCGCCATCCTGACCGGTTATACCGGTTATAAGTGCTTTTTTAATCATGATAAAATCAAGTTGTTATATCTATAGAATTGCACGAAACATCGTCCACTTTTAACTATTTGATGAGTATAGAAATGTAGGGTATCCTGAGTAATTTCCTATAAAATAAAGTCTGTCTATAGAAAGGACTTATTTTCACTATATAATATCATTATAAATACTTATCGTTTTCTTAGCAATTTTATCCCAGTTATATTTCTCTTCAATAACAGAGATATAATTTGTATAACGATCAGATGCTAGTTTACCATTTAACTTATATTGCAAATCTTTAATATCTGAAACTCTGAAATAATCTTCTTCATCTAAACCAACTATCTTATTTGCTGAAATATTACTAACTAAAACATTCAATCCATAGGACATTGCTTCAAGTAAAGCAATGGGTAAACCTTCATGATATGAAGGCAAAACAAATAGCTTAGCATTTCCAAATAAGCTTCTTAATTCATTTCCTGATTTAAACCCAGTTAAAACAACATTACTGGCCATTGCTTTCTTTTTCAACCCAATGCTATACTCGGACTCATGATCGGCATCACCTATTAAAACTAATTTAATATCCGTTTTGAGATTTTTATATGCATCAATCAAATCATGAAAACCTTTTTCTGGGACAAAACGACCAACAGCTACAATATACTTTTTGCGTTTAAGCCCATAAGCTGCCAATAAATCATAATTATCTGGAACATCTGCAATTTCAACGCCATTAAAAACTAATTCAGTATTCGCACCATTGCATCGCCTCATTACAATTTCATCAATTACTTTTGAAATAACAATTACCTTATTCGCAAAACAGACACCCAAATATTCACCCAACTTCAAAATAAATTTAGCTACCTTATTCCATTTCTGACGATCGTAGTCTGGTCCATGGTGCGTCATCACCACTTTCAAACCTAACAATTTGGCAAACGGTATCATTATAGCCGGACCTATTGCATGTACATGCAATAAGTCTGCTTTTATCTTCTTAGCATACAAAACCGCTAAGAATGTATGAATAATTGCCTCAAAACTCTTTTGCTTTGGCGTCCATATATCTTTTAGTTTAATTCCATTAAATTCTGTTCGAAATGGTTCTTCATCAACATAAGCTTTCCTCCTAATCAAAATTACTTCATGATCTGCTTCAACAATCCTTGGATAAAGTTCCTGACAATGAGTTTCAACTCCTCCCAATATATTTGGAACACCACGAGTTCCAGTTACAACGATTTTCATTAGAAATAACCTTCAGTTTTAATTCTTTCTCGTTCAACACCTTTCTCTTCAAGTAACTCATATACATCATCCAACATCTCATAACTGCCACAAATATAAAAATATGAATATTCAGAAACATTAATATCTTTAACTGCCTCGGTAACCCTTCCTTGAATATCGCCCTCAGCAGACCTACTTGTACACAATGTTACTTTAGACCTATCATAATGATCAAGATCATAAGCTTCTGTGCTATCTTTGACTCCATGAAATAAATGAAAATTTAGATCAGAATATGATTCAATGAATGAATGAAATGGAGCAATACCTGTACCAGTGGCTATAAGGCACAACTTTTCTCCTCCGTAATCTTCAGGAAGACAAAAATATCCTCTTGGTTTCCCAACTTTTATCTCATCACCAGAATTAAGCTTTCGAAGTAGCGGAGTAATAACACCATTAGGTATTTCTTTGACTAATATCTCTAAATAATCATTACCCAGACTACTATAAATAGAATAAGGACGATTTTCCTCTCCTGCAATTCCTACTGAAATATGTAAGCCCGGAATAAAATTTCTATTTTCCTTCGTGAATCTCAAAACAAAAGCGGTCTTCGAAACCGCCCTAATGCTAATTACTTTGTGAATATGCATAGAAAAAGATTAATCCTCAACCAAGGGTAAAGATGGATCTGGTTTTACACCAGCCAAATCAGTAAAAGGTGTCATTCGCTTAAAGTCTAAATCACCTTGTAAAGGATTTTGACCAACATTGTAATATGGAATATCATCGATGCAAACAGATTTACCCATTAATGACTTAATTTTATTCTTAACTACCCACTTAACTGGGTGTTTTATATACTTTTTCATTACTGGCGCCGCTGTTCCTACCATCCAACAATTTTTGGGGCATTTCTTTACCTTTTCTCTAACACTCTGAGCCTTTTCACCATACCATAAATCTTCAAATTTATTAAAGTCCCTGATATTACCCATGCTCTCCTTCCATACCTTATCTTCTAAACCATTACATGGATATACATCACCATAAGGTTCAATAAAGAAATTTGCAGTACCTGCTTCACAAGGCAACATGCGTTTTCCTCCATGTATATAATTAATCAAACCAAGATTAAAGAAAGCCCTGAACCAACTCTTAGGACTATTTTCCTTTAGCAAATTATTAATTAATGCTTCAAAATCCTCAACAACCTCGTCTTTATTAGTAACAACATTATCCTCTTTATGGAAATAGTATGAGTTATGAAATGTTGCTGTTGCAAATTCCATATTCATTTCCTGAGCCAGCTTATATAACCACTGCATATCCTTAGAATTCTTATTTGAAACAGTCATTCCAAATCCGATATCCTTAATACCCATTTCCTTTAATTTTAACAATAATCGTAAACCATTATCAAAACCACCTTCTTTCCCCCTAAGGTCATCATTTTGTACCGCTAAGCCCTCAATACTAACCCTAATTCCAATATTTGGGAATCTTTTTGCAAGCTTTATAATCTTCTCATAATGCCAACCGGAAGTGGAAATAACAACTCTAGGAGCTTTAGTAAAAGCAACTTCCACTAACTCTTCCAAGTCCCTTCTTTGAAAAGGCTCACCTCCTGTTATATTGATAAACTTAAGTTTCGGTAACTTCTCCAGATCCTTAGCTGTAATTTCTTTTGTTTCATCTGACGGATATTTCCAAATACTACACATCTTACAGCGCATTTGGCATCTATAAGTGGTAATAATTGACACATCCGTTGGCATTCCTACTTTTTGCATATTTTCTATTTATTTATACCCCTAAAGTAACCCCTTAGAAGAAATAAAGTTTAAATATATTGCTTATAAAGTTTTATAAGACTTTGATAATAATTCTCTTGAGAAAACTTTCTTTTAGCCTGCTCGTTAATCTCTTCATAATTCCAGTCTTCCTTTTGAACCATCTCTTCAAGTTTCCTTTTTAAATCCGTTACATCTCTTGGATTGAACAGCATTCCGTTATCCTGATTTACTAATTCCGTTATACCTCCAATTCGCGCTCCAAGAACCGGAGTACCTAATGCCAAGGCTTCAATAATTGTTAACGGATTATTCTCATACCATTCAGAAGGAATAACCAGCAAAGAGGATTCACTAAGAACATTCTTGATAAATTCCCAATCTCGAAAACCTAAAAAACTTATTTGATCAGAAGAATATTTTGTTACCAGATTTTCACGCAAAGGTCCATCTCCAATAATCTTTAATTCTACTTCCTTTAGTGATCCAAAAGCTTTACATAAGGTCTCAACCCCTTTTTCCTTACTTAAGCGACCAACATAAACAACTTGTTTCTTTCGAGTTAAATATATCTCATTTTGAAATTTCTGATCATCAGCAAAGTTATATATATGACTTACTATTTGGTTACTATACCCCCCTTCATGCATCTTATTCCTTAAAAATAGGGAAGGAGAAATAAACTGATCAACAGCATTTTCTATTCGTTCCCTATTCCATTTTTTTGATTCCAGGTATCCAATTATACTGCCTAATAAACTGCCTTTTATACACTTTTTACGATAAACTGCATTTGGGTTTATATAACACTCTTCACATATATTACCTTCGTTATCAATAAATGTATATGCAGGGCACAAAAGCTTATAATCGTGAAGCGTCCACAAAACAGCTATATTTAACTCTTTAGCCACCTCAGCAATAGAAGGGGATAACTGGGAGTGAATATTATGCAAATGAACAATATCAGGTTTAAACGCTTTGAGTTGCTTCTTAAAACACCTTCTAACCTCTTTATCTCCAAAAGGACGTAATAATGCCTTATAAAGTTGAATCGGAGACTTTGAACTAAAAGACACTTCTTCCGGCCAATATTTAACATCTTTAATATCAATATTATCTGCATACTGCATACTATAAACTGCTACCTCATGTCCTTTACTTATTAACAACTGTTTTAGTTGCATGGTATGTATACAATCACCTCCACGGGGGTAAAAAAACTTATTGGCTAGGAGTACTTTCATAGATTAGATATTAATACGTTTCAAATATGATTCAGCAATATTATCCCAAGAGAAAAACTTTTTGATGTAACTTCTCCTACGATTGCCAATATCCTTTTCGTGCTTGCCTTCTAAATATCGAAGGATATTTTCTACCCAAATATCAATTTCCATTATGACAATAGATCCAAATAATTCCTTATTTAAAATGGCGGTTGCTCCCGCTGTGGGAGAAGAAATAACTGGTACTCCATAAAATAAAGATTCCAATATTACCATTCCATAAATTTCATAATAAGAAGGCAAGACAAATAAATCACTAACCTTGTAAACACACTCTAGTTGATCATTAGGGATTTCATCGACAATTAAAACATTCTCACTTAAGCAAAGATCATCTACACCATCACTTACCAACTCACTATCTGGGCCCTTACCAACGACAATTAATCCAACTTTATAATCAATAACCTTTTCATTTATCTCCTTTAAACATTTTAGTAGAAAAAGAATATCTCTTCGCTTCTCTAGAACTCCAACGTATAATAATACCTTATCTACCTTCTTAGTAAAATTCTCGATCGAATTAAAGTTATCATAAAGATGCGTTTTATCAATGATATTTAGTCCAACATTCTGTACTGAAACATTACGATATCCTTTCTGCTCAAGGTATTTTTTTGCAAAATCAGTTTTAGCTAAGACTACGTCAAAGTTCTTAATTAGTCTATTTTTATATAACCTGTCAAATATCTTCTGATAAATGAATCCAAGACCGTTATAATCCTCATACATACCTTGATATAAGACAGTCTTTAAACCTCTTTTTTTTGCAGCAGATACAATGATAAAGTTCATAAGTTGAGAATCTTCTAACATATGAACCACATCATATCCCCCATTAATAATTTGCTTTACCAAACCAGGGTAATAAGTAACCTCTTTAAGTACGAAGCCATTCAAAGGTAATAGCATTAACTTGTGGCCATCACATTCTTTGAATAAAGTGTTTTTTTCAACCCCTACAAATCTTGAATAAAAATCAACAGATACTCCCAATTTTATCAGAGCTGTTCCGAAACCAATATTCTGTGCGTTATAATTTTTTAAGTCTGCCTTAGAAGAACAAGTTCTTAGTATCGCAATCTTCATAAAATTTAAAAATATATTTCAACTATTGTTTTACAACTTAAGGTTAAAATGATTGTTAAGTTCAAACTCTTCATCTAAACTAAAAATTCTCCGAAATCCATTAGCTAGAAATTTTGCAGGAACTCCGGCAATAATTGAATTTTCACCAATCCCAGTATAATCTTTATTCGTAATACTATTTGAGCCTATAATCGTGTACGCAGGAGTTATTGTTCCTTTTTGAATGGTTGTCCTGTTACCTATCCAGTTGTAATCACCAATAATAACAGGAGATGTTCTCTTACTACATTCACCTCTTTCTAAATTTTTAACATAATGGAAATTCGTGTCAACTATCTGACTTTCATAGGCAATCCTTGCTTCTTTCCCTATTTTCACACTATCCTCACACAGAATCTTAACTTTAGCTCCTATCAATACATTTTTATTAATTTCAATTGTTCCCTTTTTAGCAACATTTAAAGTAATACCATGACCAAAATCTACCTTTCCAGAGAATATAACTTTACCTCTAATCTTTATTAATGAATAAGATCCCTTCTTACTTATAAAATCATCATTAAAATACCTAAATTTTACTAACGCAAATTTAATTGGTCCATTAATAACAATCTTTCCATTCAAAGATTTTAACTGAATCCTTTTCGTTAAGGTAATTGGCAACACTATCGCCTGTTTTAAAGGCAACATTTTAAAATTAAAATATATGGTTTTGAAAATATTAATTTCAAATAATAAACTCAGTTTATTTTTTATTGATTTCATCATCTAAACATCACTTAAGGCCATTATACGATTTACATTAAACTCCTCGTCTAGTTTTGCCCATTGAATATCATTTTTTCCAACACCTCCTGCATTTGTCCTCATAAGTGATACTTTTTGAGATTTCGGGATTACCATTGGGTGCGGAAAATAATCACCGACAGCAACATTTATATTATTTAGTACTTGATGCGCTTTTAACCATAAATCATCGGCATCAGGGGCAGTTTTGTTTAATGTTTCTTTTTCAAACAATTTAGGTGGCCTAAATGAGGCTGGATACAACACACCTCCGCACCCAATTGCTATAAATTGCCCATTCTCTTGCCAAGTAGTTCGTACAGGTTTCCATTCTTTATATGGAACAACACCTAGACTATTAAAAGCTATTTTGGATGCTCTATTGGCACAAACACAGTTGGGAAATACATTGGAGATTCTTAATAATCTTTCAATTGTATCACTTGGATAGTATAAATCATCATCAATCGTGATTATCGACCTATTTCTATAGGCTTCAAAGGCATAATAATACTTTTTATGTGGCTTCAGATTATCTTCAACATAACAAATTTCAAGACCTTTCTTTTTAAACCAAATCAACTTTTTAGGCAAATCCTTATCTTTATCAGGAAATTCAAGTTTGGATAGATATAAAATAATTCTTTCTGGCTTCACAGACTGTTCAGTCATTGAAAACAAGGTCAGCCAAACTGAATCTATTCTAGCAGGAAACGTAGTTAATGAAACAATAACTTTTGTTTTGCCTTCAAAAATCACCTTTTTACCAAAAAAACATTCAAAATAGACAATTGAAAGCGTTAAATAAACTAAAGTTTTTTTTATTAACCTTAAAATAAATTTAAGAGCTACATTGATAAAAGTTTCACTATTTAAGAACTCTTGTTTCTTCGTACACAGCGAATATAAAGAGATCATTTTTCTCTTAACCATAGAGATATCCATATTTAAATACTAATTGTTTGAGACCCTTTCAAGTAATTAATCCTATCCCTAAAACTATTACTAAAAGCATAGGCAGATAGGATAAAAAAACTTATTCCCGGTACTCCAGATGCTAAAGAATTATTAGAAGAGCTGATCATCAAAAAAAATAGCGTTATCAAAATGTGGTATTTACCAAATGCTAAACTATACTTTCTTAAAATGAAAGCATATGTAAATGTAATTGCTAATGTTAATACAAAACCTACCTTAAATAAATAAAAAATCCAATAGTTCTCAATATGATCCAACCCTGTCTGTTTCGTTGCATTAATTAGATCAATTGATGGTCCACCTATTAGAAACTTTTTCATGTCATAATTTTGAAAAACATGAAGTATCTCCAACCGAGCTCCTGCACTCTCTTCATCAAACATACCATGTTTAAAAATACGAGCGCCAAAATCAAATCTAAACATTAGTATTAATATTCCCACTAAGGCAACCAGCATTATCAAGATTAGACCTATTTTATTAAATGCCTTGACATTACGAGACAACATAACTTCTAAGAGGAAATATATTGAATAATATAAAACGGAAATTGCTATAGCGAATCTTGTATTAAAACACAATAATGCTACCAAACCTAAAAAGAATAAAACATGCTTTTTCTTTTGACTAAAATCTGAATACATTATAAAGAAAATCATTATTGAAACCACTAAAGCATTTGATAATGGATGATTATGCAATGATGTACTTCTAAACGACTCAATATCCCAAAGCCACGGAATTAACATACTGCCTTCTCCATTATAATATAAGAATAAATTAATTTGCAGTAGGCGTTCAAAGATGGCCATTAAGCAATTTATTACAAAAAAGTAAATCAATAATTTCCGAATACTTTTCCGTATTGTAACATATTTTTTATCGAAAAAAACAATTGTAATAGACAATAGTATAGGAATAATAAGATTATTAATAATCAAACTAAATCCACCATTCTCTCCATGTGCTAACATTACTAGGATTGCAAGCACACACAAAAACAAGAGAGATAACTCACTAATATAATCTCTAATATTTTTATAGCTAACAAGTATTGCGTACCCACTCGTTATAGAGAGCAGATAAAATGCTGGATAAATCTTCTGATATGTTGGAGCTCCTCCAAAATCAATTACCCATCCGAATTGATACAATATAGCTTGTCCAAAATAAACAATCAGAACAACACTAACTAGAACTAAATATTTCACTACTCTTAATTAATAGTTATACTATTAGTGACGAGAACTCAACCTTCTTTCTTTTATGTACGAATGCAACTGTGGCATAATACCTTTTATTATTTTTGATAAAAACTCTTTATTTATACTAAGAACAGTCTTAAAATAATACCATAATTTGAACCTTATCTCATCATTAATTCCTATTACCTTTGCATCTTCATACCACGCTAAACGCTGCCTTTTCTTTGATGCTCCCTCATCAACCAAATAATAACAAAAAGGATCTTCAAAATACTGAAAGTCATATCCGTCTATAAATATTTCGTAAAGCATCTTAAAATCTGCTGAAATTAAAAAATCAGTATCAAAACAATATTTTATAGCTAATCTAGCTCTAACAAGTGTACTTTGATGACAAACACCTTTACTTTTTATGTACGAATGCATCTTAAAGAACGGATTATTGCTTTTGGAATAAAATGTACCAACTGTTGAATTTATAATAGTATCACCATAAATAACCCCTGTTGTACTTCCGATATTATTAAAACTAAAAATATTTTCTATTGTAGTGTTATTATATATTCTGTCACCAGCATTCATAAAAAGGATCCACTCTCCATTTGCTTTTTTTATTCCTTTATTCATAGCATCGTAAATGCCATGATCATTTTCGCTGGTCCAATATGAAATTGATTTTGAATATTTTTTTATAATGTCAACGGTACCATCATTACTTCCACCATCGATTACTATATATTCAATATTTGTATATGATTGATTAATTACACTAAGAAGAGTAGATTCTAATATATCTACCCCATTATAAACAACCGTAATTATTGAAACCATGTTTGTTTCTACACTCATTACATTACTTTTTGATCAAAATCGAATTCTTAACGATTCTCTTCATTCTTTTAGCTAAATACTTTACTAAGAAACCGAGATCGAATTGACTACTTAAAAGATCAAGATGATAATCTTTCCCAACCCCTATCATACCACGAAACTTCTCGACTGTAGATAGCTTCTTTAGCATTTGTGGATAATAGTTTACCACAAAATATTTTTTAGCAAAATCATAATAAGTATATAAACTATTTGAAACCGTAAAAGAGTCATTATGTGCTCTAAAAATGGATAAATGTTTATTAATCACAACTATATTTTGGTACTTAGAAGCTGTTATCAGAAATAATAAAAGATCATTACCCGCACCATATTTGCTAAAATCCAAATTTAAACTATTAGGAATATCAATTAACAAAGATTCTTTTAAATCATTTGTTCGAAAGATTGCACAGCCAGGTGAGTTAGGAAAATCTATTGTATTATAAAACAATACCTCTTCTAGATATTTATTTACTGAATACAATCCACTTTTATTAGACATTTCACTCCTATTGTTTCGAGAACCAATCAATCTAATTTCACTTATTACAAACGCTACATCGGGAGAAAAAGCCTTTAATGTATCTTCAACAAACGAATTTTCAATTAAATCATCTGAGAATAATATTTTAGAATATTCACCTTTCGCTTCCTGAATACAACGTTGCCAATTCCTTACTGGTCCAATATTTTCATCATTCTGAAAGATTCTAATCCTCGAATCTTTTTCTTTCCATCCTTTAAGAACTTCCCATGTATCATCCGTACTACTATTATCAACAATAATTACTTCAATATTTTTATAGGTCTGATCAACAGCAGCTTTAATTGTATCATCTACTAAATTTGCACGATTAAAAGCTGGAATTAATATACTTACTAAATCCTTTTCCATGATTTCAATATGTTGAATGATTGAATTGGGCCTGCAATAGCAAAGAAAGACAACGATATTGCCATTGATAAAACAACTCCTTCACTTCCCATTCTAAAATAATTAACTAATACGTAAGCCATTGGCACATGTAATAATGATGCTACGATTGAAGTATAAATCTGAACCCTTATTTTACCAATTCCATTTAAAAAGAAGGCGTATATATTATTCCAAATACTAATAAATGTATAAAAAGCAAAAATCCATACCATTACTACATTTACTTCAATTTGTTTATTTGTCCATATACCAATTATATATTGGCACAAGAAGGCCATTAATAGTAGAACAAGAACTGCAATACCCATTAGTTTATTTAATTTGATAATAGTTCTTCTCATCCAATCAACATCATGAGTTGCTTTTGCATGTGTAAATGCCGACCAAAGAGGTGTCATAATAATACCCCAAACCATCGTTAAAACGCCAAAGTATTTGAATACTATATTATATGGTGTTACTTCAGCAGGGGAGAAGAACTGAGCAATTAAAATATTACTTGTTTGGAATATTACTAAAACCGCAATTTGAATTACAAAAAATTGTATACCCAAACTAGTCAATTCCTTAGCATATGAAAAATCTATCTGTTTAAATGAAGGTTTTAAAAAAGAGTATTTACCGTTATAAAAAATAATACTTGCACATAAATATATAATCACCGGAGTCAACATAGTTGCCCATCCAAAGGTTATTAAAGAACTTTTCTCAAGTTGAGTCAAAACCCAAACAATCAGCAATCCTGCAGCATTACCTAACACATCAAAAATACTTCCAATAGCAGGCAACTGATCAGCGACGAAAACTGTAGTAATAATTTTCAAAACAAATCTTAAACCAAACATCAAAGAAACAATTACCACCAATGAATTAAGTTCCTCAGAATAGCTGTTAGGCGTATTCAAGACTATTGTCCAATCAATCCAATAATTTACTATGTAAAAAAGTACCAATACAGAAATAACAATCGAAGTAAGCATGAAATAAGCTGTACTGACAAACTTTTTTCCCTTATTTGTATCTCCAATTGCTAAAGCTTCTGCTAATTTATTTCTCAAACCATTTCCCAAACCGATATCAAATATGCTCATCCAAGCAACTATTGACGTGAGCGTCATCCAAATACCATACCGTGTGGGATTAAGATAGTTCAAAGTAATTGGAACATACAATAAGCTAATTAGTACACTAATACCCTTTATAGCAAAATTGCCTAGTATGTTCTTTTTTACCAAAATAGTTCTTGCACTTCCTGACGACAATGAGGTTCTAATCTTTTCTAGAATCATTCCTTTAAATAATTGATTTTGTCCAGTCAATCATTTTTTTTATTCCTATTTCTGGAGTAATTTCCGGCAACCATCCTATTGAATTTGTAATCTTTGTATTATCTGCCACAAAAACTTTTTGATCACTTTCCCGCCATGGAAGTTTATTATAGTTCATTTTTATATCTAGTAATCCTTCTAAAAGCTTAAACAACTCTAAAAGAGATAGGCTATTCTCAATTCCACCACCAATATTATAGGCCTGCCCTTTAACATCATCAATGCACTCTGAGGCTCTGAAATACAAACTTATTATATCATCAGCATGTAGTACATCTCTAACCTGTTTTCCGGAACCAGAAATAGTAAATGGTTCTTTTATAAGTCTATTTTTAGTTTCCAATGCCTTTTGGCAAAACCAACCAATCCACCCCTGATCGATAGTGGCATGCTGATTTCCTCCATACATCGAAGAATGTCTAAAAACGACAGTTTTTATTCCAAATATCCTGTGATAGTCAAGCAAGTATTGGTCCGCAGCACCTTTAGAGCATCCATAGGGAGAATGAAAATCTAACGAAATTGTTTCGTCAAAACCATTAGGAAATTCATTACATACATACCGTGTAGCTGTTTCTTCGAAAGTTAAGTTTTCAAAATCTCCATAAACTTTATTCGTAGAGGAATACAATACAACACTTTCTGGCGAGTATTTTCTAATAGAATCCAAAAGATTAAATGTGCCAAAGTTATTAATTTCAAAATCAAGTCTTGGATTTGAAATAGAAGTTGTCATTGCAACTTGTCCAGATAAATGGAATACATAATCAGGCTTAACTTCTTTAATAACTATTTCAACATCATTACTATTCCGAATATCAAAAGGATAATATTTGAAATTCCCTTGCTTTCGCAACCATTCAAGATTTGAAGCACTACCATGACGAAACAAATTATCAAGAACAAACAGTTCTTCTCCCCTTTTCAGGACTTCAGCTGCTAGATTAGAACCTACGAATCCACATCCTCCAGTAATTAAATATTTCATTTTACTTTTCGATTAATTGGGTTAGTCTTGTTTTCACATCAAACTTAACTTTCCTTCCTATTATTGCCTCAAGTAAACTTACATCGCACCGTAAGTTCATCACTTCATTTTCTCTATACTCAATTGCTCCATAATTAATTTTAGATTTTGAACCAATCACATCCTTACAATGGCTAATTATTTCTTTTAATGATATACTATCACCACTGGAAATATTTACAATT
Organism: uncultured Carboxylicivirga sp.; assembly: GCA_947503525.1. GTDB lineage: Bacteria > Bacteroidota > Bacteroidia > Bacteroidales > Marinilabiliaceae > Carboxylicivirga. The sequence continues at coordinate 188,510 of CANNEA010000010.1, forward strand.
TTTCCTTTAACTTTTTGGTAGTTTGAGAAAATTTCCTCAATGATCAAGCAAAAATCATTTATATAAATAAAATCCCTTTTTTGTTCACAAGGTGTAACATTTAATTCTTCATCTTTTTTAAGCTTCGAAATTACATATGGAATAAATTTACTACTAGGCTGCAAATCGCCAAAAAGGTTACCAGGTCTAACTACCATTGTTGGAAATTCATAGTTACCATAGAGCATCATAGCTGTATTCGATGTTAGTTGCTTTACCAATGAATAAGGGGAGTTTGGTTCCTCCCTATTGTATTCATTCAGAGGAGAAATAATATTCCCATACTCTTCAGAACTGCCAAACTGCATGAATAATTTCAATTCTTTAACATTTTTGAACCTATTGTATAAACTCAATAAGACGGTTAGATTACTAGAAATAAGCGCGTCAAATAGCTCTAGGTTTCTTTCAGCAGTAACAATTGAAATTAAATTTATTATGTAATTAGGAGTAGGAATACCATCAGGAATACTTTGTTTAATAACATCCAATTTTATATTTGAAACATTTGGAATGCAATTAAAAAAATCATTGTCAAAACTCCTGTCAAAAGCGAAAACATTATAGTTACTACTAAATTGTTTAACCAGGCTTTTACCAATGAATCCATTCGCTCCAAAAATATAAATATTCTCCATATTAGCTTTCTATGAATTTACAAATTTGCTCAACACAAACTCTATGAATATCATTGTTATTTTCCTTTAAATACCAGTCAACTGTTAATTCAATAGTTTTGTCGATGTTAAGTTTTGGATTCCAACCCAATTCATATCTAGCTTTTGAGATATCAAGCATTAGTAATTTTGCTTCATGTAAATCATTGGGATTAGAAACATCTTTCAATTCACCTTTTCCGTATTTATCGACCACTAAGCCTGCAACTTTCCACACATCAGCAATCGACTCACTCTCTGGCCCAAAATTCCATCCTTCACAGTATTTCTTAGGTTCTTCCCACATTTTGTGGGCTAACAAAAGATATCCACTTAAAGGTTCTAACACATGCTGCCAAGGACGAATTGCCTTAGGACTCCTAATTACTATCGAACTATCGTCTTGTAGTGCTCGGATACAGTCTGGAATAATTCGATCTTTGGCCCAATCACCTCCTCCAATCACATTTCCAGCTCGGGCACTAGCTATAGATTTACCGTGTTTTTCATAATCCTCTGGATTAAAGAATGAACGGCGCCATGAAGATATTGCAATTTCAGCAGCTCCTTTTGATGACGAATAAGGATCATAACCTCCCATTGGTTCATTTTCTCGATAACCCCATATTTGTTCCTTATTTTCATAGCACTTGTCAGTAGTAATCATAACACCAACTTTTGATTTTTCACTCTCCCGAATACCTTCAAGAACATTTATTGTTCCCATTACATTTACTTCGTATGTTTCTGCTGGTATTTCATATGAAAGCCTAACAAGAGGCTGGGCAGCCAAGTGAAACACAATTTCCGGCTGATAATCCGACATAACTTTTTTTACTAATTCTTTATCCCTAATGTCCCCTCTAATATCAGTCATCTTAGACGTTAAACCAGACAGAACAAAGTTATCTCGCTCTGAATATGGGTCAAGCGCTAACCCAATAACTTCAGCCCCCATCTCTAATAACCATATACACAACCAGGAACCTTTAAATCCAGTATGACCAGTAACTAAGACCGTTTTATCCTTGTAAAAACCATCAAATATATCTAAAGAGCTAGTCATCGTTACCAAATTTTCCAAGGTGCATTGTTATTCTCCCACATCTTATTGAGCTCGATATTATCTCTTAAGGTATCCATTGGTTTCCAAAATCCATTATGCTTAAACGAATTCATTTGTCCATCACTTGCCAATTCTTCCAATGGTTTTCTTTCAAAAATCGTTGAATCTCCATCTTTGATGTAATCAAATACCTCCGGTTGACAAACAAAATAACCAGCATTAATCCACATACCATCACCAGCGGGTTTTTCTGTAAATGCTGTAACATTTCCAGAGTCACCAATTTCAAGAGAACCAAACTTACCTTGAGGTTTGTATGCCGTAACAGTTAAGAGCCTATTACTTTCCTTATGATTCTCAACTAATTTCATCACATTAACATCAGCTACTCCATCACCATATGTCAGCATAAAAGGCTCATCTCCAATATATTTCTGAACTTGCTTTATTCTGCCGCCGGTCATCGTATGTAAACCTGTTTCTACCATTGTTACTTTCCACGGTTCAGATTTGCTATCATGCACCTCTACACTATTGTTGCCCAAATCAATTGTAATATCACTTGTATGAAGAAAATAGTTTGAAAACCATTCCTTTATGGCATAACCTTTATATCCCAGACAGACTACAAACTCATTATAACCATATCTAGAATAGGTCTTCATGATGTGCCAAAGAATTGGTTTATCACCAATTTTGACCATAGGTTTTGGCATTGACTTAGTCTCCTCACTTAATCTAGTTCCAAAGCCTCCAGCTAATAGTACAACTTTCATTGTTTTATTTTTTTTGTTAAGTACAATACTCCAATTTCACTACCACTCATCAGTATAAATAATCTTTGCTCCTTCGGCGATCAAACCAGTCTTGAAATGAGCAGTAAACTCCTCACCACCACAAATATAAAAATGTGCATCTTCAATGTTAGAAATTTCACTTTTAATCTTTTTTAAAGAAATCCTACCCTTTTCAAAATTTGGGTTATCCTCTCTTGTTAATGAAATATTGCAATTTTCTTTCGGTATTAATTCAGTTAGTTCGTCAATACAAACTAACTCTTCCTGAGTTTTTGCCGAATAGTACAAATGCATTCTATCGATATGCCCTTCTTTTGATAGCTGCCCGGCAAATGATATAAAAGGTGCAACTCCTGTTCCTCCAGCGATACAAACAATTGGATTCATTTTATCGTAAAAAGGAAGTAAAAAATCTCCGAACGAATACTTTAAATAACAATGATTACCCACATTCAATTCTTCAAAAATTCGAGAAGTAAAACTACCTATACGGCGGATTACTAATCTTATTGTTCTATCGTCACTAAAATTTGAAGCTAAACTAAAGTTCCTTGATTCTGGCCACCTGCTATTTTGCGGTTCCTCCAAAGCTAGTTGCAAAAAAGTTCCTGCATCGAAGAAATTATATTTATCAGGCTTAAGAATATATTCCCTTACATCAGTTCCATATTCTCGTATCTCTATAACTATTGCTTTACTTATCGTTGCCATATTTTATAATCTTCTCATTAAAGAATTGATTGAAAACATTAAGGATATATTCAATTCGAACACTATCAATACCAGGATAAACACCAATAAATATAGTATTCTCCATTATTATGTCTGTATTTTCAAGTTTTCCAACAACCCTGTATTCCGTATTTAAGAATGCAGGTTGGCGAGTCATATTACCAGCGAATAATTGGCGGGTCAAAATCTTAGCATCCTCAAGGTACTCTGCTAAATCGTTTCGTGAGAAATATTTATTCTTTCTTACCGTAAAGGGGAATCCAAACCATGAAGGATCAGCACCTTTTGTCGCTTTAGTTAAGGTAATAAATTCCTGATAATCTTTTAGCCCTTTCGATAATTTCTTAAAATTCTCTTTTCTTGACTCTATAAAAACTGGTAGTTTGTCCAACTGAGCAACTCCAATCGCAGCTTGCATGTCAGTAACTTTAAGATTGTAGCCAAGATGGCTATATACATATTTATGATCATATCCTGAAGGCAGAGTTCCGTACTGACTCTTAAACCGGCGTCCACAAGTATTATCACATCCAGGATCACAATAACAGTCCCTACCCCAATCACGTAACGATGTAATTATTCGTTTAAGAATCGGATTACTAGTAAGAACACTACCTCCTTCTCCCATAGTTATATGATGAGCCGGATAAAAACTTGTTGTGGCAATATCGCCAAATGTCCCAACCATTTGTCCTTCATAAGTTGAACCAACAGCATCACAACAATCCTCTATTAAAAATAAATTATGCTCATCACAGATACTTCTTATAGATTTTATATCAAACGGATTACCTAATGTATGAGCAATAACTATAGCCTTTGTTTTATCAGAAATCGCATCTTTAATAAGATCTACCTTAATATTTAAAGTTTCCACATCAACATCAACGAATACTGGAATTGCACCATTCTGTATTATTGGTGTTACGGTAGTAGGAAATCCCGCAGCAACAGTTATGATTTCATCCCCCGGCTTAATTCTGTTATCTTTTAGCAATGGTGAAAACAGTGCCGATACGGCTAACAAATTTGCTGAAGAACCAGAATTGACTAGCATACAATATCTTTGCTGCATAAAGTCCGCAAAACGCACCTCAAATTCTTCTGCATAGCGCCCAGTAGTCAACCAAAAATCCAATGATGAATCAACTAGATTTACCATTTCCTTTTCATCATAAATGCGACCAGCAAAAGGAATTGCTGATTTTCCTTCAATAAAATCCTCGTTGATAGAAGTATTATGATACTCTCTAACAAGTTTCAGTATATCTTCACGAATCTTCTGTTTAGCATCCATATGCTTAATAATTATATGTATTTAATCTTCCTTATAAATTAATATTGACCAATTGAAGATGTATTAAACCCTATCTGTTCAAGATGTTCATTATTCGTTATATTCCTCCCATCAAACACAAAAGCTGGTTTCTTCATCCCCTTATATACTTTTTCCCAATCGTAGGTCTTAAATTCGTTCCACTCAGTTAAAATAGCTACTGCATGTGCATTTTTCATTGCCTCATAAGGCTCATTAACAATAGTTACTAATCGCCTATTCTCAGCAACAGAACGCGAATTTAAATAGTCCAAATCGGCATATACTTGCTCTGCATTCACTTTTGGATCATACACCACCACTTCTGCTTGCTCGTTTAAAAGGTAATTAGCCACATATATTGCAGCTGATTCTCTTGTATCATTCGTGTCCTTTTTAAATGCCCAGCCAAGCATAGCTATTTTCTTCCCGTTAACCGTATTAAATAAGGTCTTAACAATTTTTTCTGCAAAACGACGCTTTTGGTAGTCATTTAATTTAATAACCTGTTCCCAATATTCAGCCACTTCTTCTAAACCATATGTACGGGCAATATAGACTAGGTTTAATATATCTTTTTGAAAGCAAGAGCCTCCAAAACCAACCGATGCTTTTAAGAACTTAGATCCAATACGACTATCACTACCAATCGCATTAGCGATCTCATCCACATTGGCACCAGATTTTTCGCATAAAGCAGACATTGCATTAATGGAAGAAACTCGTTGGGCCAAAAAGGCATTGGCCGTTAGCTTTGACAATTCGGATGACCACACATTAGTGGTGATGATACGTTCTGTTGGTAACCAGTGCGCATACACGTCTACCAAGCATTTAATAGCTTTTAAACCATCTTCATCCTGATCGCCGCCTATTAGTATACGATCTGCATTATGCAAATCATTAATTGCTGTGCCTTCGGCTAGAAACTCCGGGTTAGATAAAACTTTAAACTGAAATCCCTTTCCTTCTGCATCTAAAATTGTTTTTATGGATTCAGCAGTACGAACAGGCAAAGTGGATTTCTCAACTACTATCTTATCTGATTTTGCAACTTTGGCAATTTGACGTGCACAGAGTTCCACATATTTCAAATCCGCAGCCATACCTTTACCAACTCCATAAGTCTTTGTTGGTGTGTTGACAGAAATAAAAACCATTTCTGCTTCTTCAATGGCTTTGTCCACCTCTGTTGAGAAAAAGAGATTTCGCCCACGTGCCTCATGAATTACTTCTTTTAATCCAGGCTCATATATTGGCAAATGATCCAAGTTTGGTTCATTCCAATCTGCAATACGCTGGCCATTAATATCAACAACAGTAACTATTATTTCAGGACATTTTTGCGCAATCACTGCCATGGTAGGTCCGCCTACGTATCCAGCACCAATACAGCAGATATTTGTTATTTTACTTGGGATGTTCATTTTTTAGTATCAAGATTTAAGTATCAAGACATTAGACCTGTACTCTTATAATGTTTCGAATATTCGCTTTTCTTATTTACCAATTCCTTATTAAGTTTATCCAAACCAACCTTCCAAAAATCACTCCCAAACCAATAAAACCGCCTAAAAACACACTAACAACTAGTATAATTTTCTTTTTTGGTGCACTCTTATCAATAGGAACTTTAACCGGTTCAAGCACAGTAAAAGCCGGAGTTTCTTCCATAACAGCAATTTTAGCCTGCTCCAATTGCTGGGCAAGGCCTTTATAAACTTGAGATATCATATCGTACTCATCGCTTAGCTGTTGATAATTTACATCTATTCGTTCCGATATCATATTGCGATGTCTATCCTTGTATTCAAAGAAGGCTTTTTGGCTTGATTCGTATTGTTTTTTCTTATCATCAAAACGTTCTTGCACAAACTCCAAATTCTGACGTGCTTGTTTCGTTTTATACTTAATAACGTATTCTTGCAATAGCTCCACCGACTTCTGAACGAACTGTGCAGTCACTACCGGCTCACTTGCCTCCACCGAAACGGAAATTAAATTTGTCTTTTTATCCACTTCTATTTGCACTAAGTCAGTAATCATTTCAATAGCGCCAATCTCCTCCTCTAACAGATTGAGTACTCCATAATCTTTAAACTCCTCATCACTAACCTCTTCTCCATTTATAGCATCCTTTATAGTCCAAGGAAGGCGAATAGTATATTTGGCAATCTTAGCACCAGTAGATTCGATGGTATCAGCAACTACATAATCATACAAGGAGATAGGCTGCTCATATTCAATGAAATCAAATTTTTGATGAATCAATTCCTTCTGAAAGGGGTAAGAATTTACAACTTGTGGATAAATTTCAGCAGGTATGGAAGATGCATCACCCATCATAGATCCTAAATTAATACCTGCCATTCCTGCTAAGGCCCCTAAATTACCTAAACTACCTCCTTTCTTCTCAGCAGATGGTAATAGAGTCGCAGATGCTTGATATTTAGCAGGACTTGTAAATGCAACTATTAAACCAACAAAAACTGCTATTCCAACGGAGTAGTAAATAGTCTTACGCGCATCCCAGATGGTTTTTACAAGGGCGATCAGATCAATTTCATCATCCTTGATGATTTGAGGTGCATCTTGATTTGGTTGTTTATTATTTTCAGACATAAATTAAAACAAGAGTTACTATAATTTATCAGCAATGGTTACGATGGTTAAAGACAAGGATGCCAAAGCACTTGCTATAGCAATCCATGCCGTTGCAGGCAAAGGATCCTTTTGTGGACGTTGTGGAACAACAATTTCTGCCCCAGGCATGACCTTAGGGTAGGATTTAAAAAATAAAAAGTTTTTAGTTGATGCAGCAGCACCATTTGGATAAATGACATACACTTTACCTTTACGAGCACGAGGTGCAAAACCGCCACCGGAATCGATATACTTTCGTAATCCTAATCCCTGACCAAAAGAGGTTGAAACAGGATTCAAAACACCTCCGGAGATTTTCACGGTCTGCATCTCCCTTGGAATTATTAATTCATCTCCATCTTTTAAGTAAATATCCTGCTTACCTCCGGGCTTCTTTAAAATTTGATCAAGATCGATACTAATTACATCAAAGCCTAAATCTGAAAATACCAAAGACGAATCCTTAGCGGTCATTTCTTCACGTAAGCGTTGTACTTGTTGACTAATCCGAGTTTTCCTCGTTAGCATGGCTCCTTGTGGGTAGGCATCACTGGTTAAGCCCCCTGCTCTTTGTATAATGGTAGATAGTCTTTCCTGTTTGGAAGTTAAACTAAACTGTCCTGCATAATTCACCTCTCCTGTTAGACGAATCACTGCCTCTTCTTCAAAACCAGGTGCTCTTCTAACAAAAACCTGATCATAGGGTTGAATGGCAAATTTGGCATCTTCTCCATTCATCGTTAGATCTCTGGAAACAGAAAACTGATAAACATTTGCAAGTCTATCACTGGAAGTTTTAATGTCTTCATAACTCAATCTTCGGGAAATTTCAATAAAAGCTTCAGATGCAGATTCCATAAAACCACCAGCTTTAAAAACCAAATCAGACAAAGTCATCTTGTCCTGATAATCAAATTCGCCCGGATATTGCACATCTCCAAATATCTCAACAGTCCGAATTTCTCTTAAATCATTAATGGATGAAATAGTTACTATATCTTCTCGCTGCAAGGCTATATCAAATTCACCTCTAAGTATTTCACCTACATTAAAAGTTATATTTTTAAGTGTTAAATCATCATTTAACCGAGTTACCAAGCCCCTATTTAAGAATACATCTTCCCTTACACCGTCAGCATTATCAATAAGTTGTTTTAAAGTCAATCCTTCGCTTAGTTCATAATTACCCGGGCGATAAATTGCTCCTGCTATTGCAACTTTGTTGCTAAAACGTTCTAAAATGGGGCCAGCATATATACTGTCTCCATTTTGTATAGCTAACTGACCATATTGACTTGATAAAATATCTCTGAATTCTCGCTGTTTAGAGGTTGTTCTGTACAACTCAAGTCTACTTGTATATGCTTTATCCGTAAAACCTCCTGCGTACTCTATTAAATCACCAATAGTCTCCTTTTCTTTAGCTTCAAATAAACCATTACGTTTAAATTCACCTCCAACTTTAACTCTATGTTCGTAGGTCGGAACTAAAATTACGTCACCATCTCTTAGAGAAAGATTCACATTGCTTTTTCCCCTCAATAAGAATTCATAAACATCCAGTCTAGCCATTACCTTACCATCGCGAATAACCTGAATATTACGAAATGAACCATTCTTCCCCGGCCCACCACTTAAATACAAAGCATTAAATGCCGATGCTGTGCCCGGCAAGGTATAGGTACCTGGTGTAAATACCTCTCCAATTACATTAACTTTAATCGCATTAATAGCTCCAAGGTGTATACTTGCAAAAGTTCGAGGTTGGTTTGAAACCAAGTCCCGATAAATTAAAGTTAACTTATCAAAAATTCGCTTGGAAGCTTGTTCTTGGGATATCTCTCCAACTTTAACCGGACCAACATTGGGAATATTTATATAGCCATTCCGATCGACTATTAATTGATAACTCTGCTGTGAAGCTCCCCATACATCGATCATTATTTCATCACCCGTACCTAATACATATGATGGCGAAACTGGAATATTTACATTGGGTTCAAAACTTAAGTTTTCGTTATTAAAGAATGAGAATCCAAAAATCCGCTCATCCAATTTTAATGAATCTAATGGAGCCTTGACTGATAATTGTTCCTGACCACTTTGAGCATCAACATTAGCTCCTTGCCCTCCATCGGAATTATTACTTACACTTAACTCATTAATGCGTTGTCTTAAGATGGAAATCTGAGATTGACTCATCCCTCTGGCTTGTGCCAAAGCAATAGCTTCATTTTCAGTTAATCCCCTTTTCTGAATTTCATCAACAATTCGTCTGATTTGACTTTCTGATAAACTGTTAACATCTACAGATGAAGGATCCACATTTTGAGCTAAAGAAGGATTCCCCAATCCAACAAACAAGAATGTCAGCAAAAGAAGTGAAAAAATGTTTTTCATAAAACCAAGAAATTTCTGAATATTTGGTACGCTTTCGCTTCCTCACTCCCAAATTTCAACTAAGAAAAATTAGGATGAATCAGCAAATAAAATTTCAGCAAATAAAATACTTATAATTTGCTATAATCGCCATTAAATCAGCAACACAACAAAATACAGACTTTATTCTGCGGAAGCAAATTTTTAAGCGGCACAAAGTTAGAAAATAATTAAGGGAAACATCCATGCAATTACATTTTGTTAACAAATATTATGTGAGCATCAAAAAGCTCTTCGAAAGTTGACCAAGCAACCCTATTCAAACAGAATGAATCACATTATCAAATGTAAAATTGGAATACAAATCTACTCTTCAACTTCTTTAAAAAAACGTTTCTGGAATAAAAGTATTGAGAATATTCCAATCGTGATTGAAGAATCAGCAATATTAAATACTGGCCTGAAGAATATAAAAGGATTACCCCCTACATAGGGCAACCAGCTTGGATATCGCCCTTCAAATAAAGGAAAATAAAGCATATCTACTACTTTACCATGTAAAAAATTAGCATATCCACCTTCGGCAGGCATAAAGGAGGCAATCTGACCATAACTATGATCAAAAATAACACCATAGATAGCACTATCAATAATGTTACCGAAAGCTCCGGCCAACACTAAAGCCACACTAAAAACTAAACCATTCGGAGCGCCTTTTTTAGTCAGGTTGACTAAATACCATCCAATACCACAAACAGCAATTATACGAAAGACACTTAAGAATATCTTTCCAAACTTACCTGCAAGTTGCATACCAAAGGCCATTCCATTATTTTCGACAAAATGAATAATAAACCAATTGCCAAAAACCGGAATTTCATCACCCAACATCATATTTGTCTTGATCCAAACTTTTACAATCTGATCAACAAGTAATATGGCTACAATTATTAAAATGGACTTCTTTAATACTGACATTCTATAATAATTTTGAACTTAATTATTGGGGGATTAGCTGTGGAAAGAAATTAAGAAGTGACTAAGGGGAAGAACCCTTTAGTCACTTAGTTATTTATTCAGGCCTTAGGCCACTATTCTTCACCAAATTATTTTTGGCTCTGCTTTGCCTCCATACTCAGTGTTGCATGAGGAACGGCTCTGAGTCTCTCTGCGGGGATCAGTTTACCGGTAACTCTACAAACACCGTATGTTTCATTCTCGATGCGCACCAAGGCAGCTTGCAAATGTTGAATAAACTTTTGCTGTCGCTGAGCTAATTTACCAGCTTCTTCTTTGGAAAGTACTGCTGCTCCTTCTTCCAACACCTTAAAGGTTGGAGAAGTATCCTGAGTATCATTTCCATCTTCATGGGTAATGGTGTGTCTCAGCAATTCATAATCTTTCTTGGCCTTATCAAGCTTCTTCAGGATAATTTCTTTAAATTCCTGAAGTTCTTCATCAGAGTAACGTGTTTTTTCAGCCATACGGACTTATTTAATATATAACACTAATATTAAGTACTATGCTTTTGTAATTTGCATCAATGTACTTATTTCATCATCGATATCTACGGTAATTGCCGTATTATCGTTACATTGTTCAACTAATTTTACTTCAACTGCCAGTGTCTGAGCCCCAATATAATTTGAATGTTTCTCAACCGCACTATTTATGGCATCATGATTTTGAATTGAAAGTGTGATTTTATCAGTAACATCAAATCCTGAATCCTTTCTCAAATTCTGAATACGATTGACAAATTCTCTTGCTATACCTTCTTCTCTCAACTCTTCACTTACATCAATATCCAGAGCAACTGTAATCTTACCTTCATTAGCCACCAACATACCAGGAATATCTTCGGACATGATTTCAACATCTTCCAAAGCAAGAACTACGTTTTGTCCTTCAATTTCGATAGAGAAACTTTCCTCTTTCTCGAAGATAGCAATTTCTTCCTGACCTAAGGCATTAATTGCCCCTGAAATTGCCTTCATCATCTTACCATACTTAGGGCCAAGTGTTTTAAAGTTAGGTTTGATTTTCTTTACCAATACACCTGATGCATCTTTTAAGAATTCCATATCCTTAACATTCACCTCCGTCAACACTAAGTTCTTGATTGCTTCAAGCTGATGCTCAAATGCTTCATCCAAAATTGGAATCATTATCTTATTCAGAGGCTGACGTACCTTTAAGCTTACTTTACGTCGTAAACCTAAGACCATTGAAGATATAGATTGTGCATATTGCATTCTCTCTTCCAAACTGACATCAATCAATGCCTCATCATATTCCGGAAATTTAGCCAGATGAACAGAAACATCATCAAAACGTCCAGATATTTTATTTAAATCCTGAAATAATCGATCCGTAAAAAATGGAGCAATTGGAGCCGATAAAAGAGAAATCGTTTCCAAACAGGTAAATAAAGTTTGATAAGCTGCCAATTTATCTTCATCAAAGTCACCGCCCCAAAAACGTTTGCGATTCAAACGCACATACCAATTGCTCAGATTCTCCATAACAAAGTTCTGAATAGCACGACCAGCTCTTGTTGGTTCATAGCTCTCGTAACTTTCCGTTACTTCCTTAACCAACGAATTCAATAATGAAATAATCCATCGATCAATTTCTGAACGCTTCTCAATTGGCACTTGCTTTTCCTTACCCGTAAACCCATCAACATTGGCATATAAAGCAAAGAATGAATAGGTATTATAAAGTGTCCCGAAAAATTTACGTTTTACTTCATCAACACCAGAAAGATCAAATTTAAGGTTATCCCAAGGTTGTGCATTGGTAATCATGTACCAGCGCAATGGATCGGATCCATATTTTTCAATAACCTCAAACGGATCAACACCATTACCCAATCGCTTGGACATTTTATTGCCCTTCTTATCCAATACCAAACCATTCGATATGATATTTTTAAAGGCAACAGAATCAAATAACATCGCTGCAATTGCGTGGAGTGTAAAGAACCATCCTCGAGTCTGATCAACCCCTTCTGCAATAAAATCAGCCGGATAAACCTGATCAAATCCTTCTTTATTTTCGAAAGGATAGTGCATTTGCGCATATGGCATAGCACCTGAATCAAACCAAACATCAATAAGGTCGGCTTCGCGATGCATTGGTTCTCCCTTATCAGAGACAAACACCATATCATCCACATAAGGACGATGCAAATCAATTTTATCGTAATTTTCTTTTGAATTATCTCCAGTCTCAAATCCCTTAAAAGGATTTTCTTTCATCAATCCTGCATCAACTGCTTTATTGATCTCAGTCATTAATTCTTCGACTGAACCGATACACTTTTCTTCAGCCCCATCTTCTGTTCGCCAAATTGGAAGAGGCGTTCCCCAATATCGTGAACGGCTTAAATTCCAGTCTACCAAATTCTCCAACCACTTTCCAAAACGGCCAGTACCGGTAGAAGCTGGTTTCCAATTAATCGTCTTATTGAGTTCGATCATTCGATCACGAACAGCAGTAGTTTTGATAAACCAGCTATCCAAAGGATAATATAAGACCGGCTTATCGGTGCGCCAACAGTGTGGATAACTGTGGACATGTTTTTCAACCTTGAAAGCTTTACTTTCTTTCTTAAGCATTACAGCCAAATCCACATCTAAGCTTGCATCATCATCTGTCAAGCTTGCGTCGTAGGCATTCTTAACAAAACGCCCGGCAAATTCATTATAAGCCTCTACATTCACAAAATCCTTAACAAAATCAGGATCCAGATCTTCAACAGTGTAGAATTTACCCATTCTATCCACCATTGGTTGACGCTTACCTTCTTTATTAATTAAAATCAATGGAGCAATGCCGGCAGTTTTTGCAACCCGGTCATCATCCGCACCAAAAGTAGGAGCAATATGAACTATTCCAGTACCATCTTCGGTAGTAACAAAATCTCCAAGGATAACACGGAAAGCATCTCCATCAGGTTTGATCCATGGCATCAATTGCTCATAACGGATCCCTTCCAAATCTTTACCGGTAAATTCTGAAACAACCTGATAAGGTATTTTTTTATCTCCTTGCTGATAAGCATCAAAATCAAGCTCGGCGTTTTTAGAATTAAAATAATTAGCTAAAAGATCATTAGCTATAATAATTGTTGTTGCTTGCCCCGTATATGGATTATAAGTTTTTACTTTTAGATATTTGATTTTTGGTCCTACGGCAAGAGCCGTGTTCGACGGCAAAGTCCAAGGCGTTGTTGTCCATGCCAAAAAGCTTAAAGCTTCTTCTCCATCGAATAACTTTTCTGAATCCTCATTACGAACTATAGCAAATTGAGCCGTACAAGTTGTGTCCTTAACATCACGATAGCAACCTGGCTGGTTAAGTTCATGTGTACTTAAACCTGTACCCGCAGCCGGCGAATAGGGTTGAATAGTATAGCCTTTATACAACATATCCTTATTGTATAGCTCTTTCAACAACCACCACAAAGTTTCAATATAACGATTATCATAGGTAATGTATGGATCGTCCATATTTACCCAATAACCCATTTTATGAGTTAATTCTTCCCAAAGATCCGTGTATTTCATCACGTCCTTACGACAAGCATCATTATATTCAGCAACAGTTATGCTTTTACCAATATCCTCTTTAGTTATACCTAGTGATTTTTCAACACCAAGCTCAACAGGTAATCCATGCGTATCCCAACCTGCTTTTCTTTTAACAAGGAAACCTTTTTGAGTTTTAAAGCGACAAAAAATATCCTTAATGGTCCTGGCCATAACATGATGAATTCCCGGTATACCATTGGCCGAAGGAGGACCTTCATAGAATACAAAAGTTGGCTTTCCTTCCCTTGTTGTTATACTCTTTTCGAATGCACCATTCTCTTCCCATGCTTTCAAAACATCTTTATTTACCTGCGATAGGTCCAATCCCTTATATTCTGGAAATTTTGCGCTCATTTATTAGTTATTCTTTACCCTAATTTTAAAAAAGTCTACAAATATAGAACTTGGACCATTCAAAAGCAAGCATAACATTTTTAATATGTTTAGGTTGACTTTGAAAGTAAATTATTTGCCTTATTTTGGTCAATTATTAGCAAACTAACAAATGTAATATTAGATCTTACATTATGAAAACAATATATAATTTCTATAATCTTCTCAATTTATATTCAAGAATAAAAAGCACTAGGATCAAGGCGTTTGGTCTCATTACATCTTCTATTTTGGGATTTCGGCACTTATCAGTTAGATTAGATCCTGCCCTTTCCTGCAATTTATTTTGCCAAATGTGTTACTTCAGCAACTCTGACAAAAGAAAGTCTTTGAAAGGTCAACTCAGCATTGATCAAATGAATAACCTTGCCCGTATATTTTTCCCGAAAGCTTTTCAACTGGTTCTAGGTTGTGGAGCAGAACCTACAATAAATCGCGACTTTATGCATTTATTTAGGCTTGCAAAACAATACAAAATCCCAAACATTTCGATAGTCACCAACGGCTTGCTATTAAGAGATCAGCAAATTAAAGAAATCATTGAACTTGGTATAAATGAAATAATTCTTTCAGCGCATGGATTAGAAAAAATCAACTATGAACGCTTTATGGTTAACGGTAAATTCCCTCAATTCGTTCATTTATTAGAAACCATTAATAAACTAAAGCTTGAACTTAATTCCACCACACCATCCGTTAGAATTAACTATACAGTAAACGAAGAAAACATGATCGATCTTCATGCATTTGATTCATTTGCAAATAACTATAAATTTGAAACATTTCAAGTTCGTCCAATAATGGATATAGGTGGAAAATACAATAAATTAATGGATGAAAATTTAAGTCAAAAGTTTACAAAATTGATTCATAAAATTAAAAATACTTGCGATGATAAAAACATTACACTTCTAGCAAATACACTTGACATCTCGTATAAAAAGAAAAATAAAGATGCATTTATAATTGATAGTGTCTATACCTATTTATCTCCAAACACCGAGAAACAGCTTAATCTAGATATTCAAAATGCTAGTTTGCGCAAATACAAAAGTAGAGTAAATTGGTATACCAATCTTATTAAAGGGATTTTGAATAAAAAATCAACAAATAAAGATTCAGAACGATTTCTTAAATATGACATTATCTAAGCCATATATAGTTTAATCATTATAAATTAGCTATTCATCATCATTTTAACTTCACTCACAAAACTAAAATTTTCATTTTTAATTACATTTGCGCTCGAATTAAGTATTAAACCAGTTATATATTATCTATGAAAAGTAAATTTACTTTATTACTCGCCATTTTTACTTTAGGCACATTTGTTATCAAAGCACAGAATCTACAATTACATTATGATTTTGGAAAAACCAGAAAACTCACAACAGCAACGCTTGAAATGTTTAAGCCAGACAAATATGGTAGCACATTCTTCTTTGTTGATATGGATTTTGGTGGAAAAATTGAAAATAACCGTCCAGATGGTATGAACTTAGCCTATTGGGAAATTGCTCGTAGTTTTAAATGGAGTGAAACTCAAAAACTTGAACCTCGAGTGGAATTTAATGGCGGTATGGGTCGCGGAGATGGCTTTGATTATAAAATAAACAATTCATGGTTAATCGGAGGTCAATACACAATGAATACTGCGGATTTTTCTAAGATATTAACCTTACAAGCCAACCTAAAACATATCAATGATGGAAAGATTGATAATGGGGAATTTAAAAATATGACGTCTTATCAATTTACGGCCGTTTGGGCTTTGAATTTCTTCGAAAATAAACTATCGCTTATAGGTTTTGCTGATTTTTGGAGACAAGACCACGCTGTTGTTGATAATGATGGTAGCTGGACTACTTCCAAATTCGTATTTCTAACAGAACCACAGATATGGTATAATACCTGTAAGAATTTCTCTTTCGGTGGAGAAATTGAAATGAGTAATGACTTTGGAACGAATAAAGGTTTTATGGTTAATCCAACTCTAGCAGTTAAATGGACTTTCTAAAATTATAGATATGCTTGAAAAATTTTTCAAACTCACAGAACACAAGACAACCATTAAAACAGAAGTCATAGCAGGTATAACAACCTTTATGACTATGGCTTATATTCTGGCTGTTAATCCAGATATACTTTCCGCCACCGGAATGGATAAAAATGCCATATTTTCGGCAACTGCTATATCCGCAATCATTGGTACTTTAGTGATGGCTCTTTGGGCTAAACTACCTTTTGCATTAGCTCCAGGCATGGGATTGAATGCCTTTTTTGCCTTCTCAGTCTGTTTAGGAATGGGCTATAGCTGGCAGTTTGCTCTAACGGCTGTATTTCTTGAAGGAATAATCTTTCTTCTGCTTACAGCATTCAATATCCGAGAGTTAATAATCAATGCCATCCCAGCCAATATGAAACATTCTATTTCAGCAGGTATCGGATTGTTTATTGCATTTATTGGAATGCAGAATGCCGGACTAATTGTTAACAATGATGCGGTATTAGTGGGATTGGGCGATATGAAGTCAGCCGCAGTTCTTGTTACTTTAGGAGGTCTACTTATAATTGGTGTACTTCTGGCGCTTAAAGTTAAAGGTGCCTTATTAATCGGGATTTTTGTTGCTACATTAATAGGGATACCATTAGGCGTTACTCATTTTCCTGAGACAGGATTAGTATCAGCTCCACCAAGTGTAGCACCTATCGCTTTCCAATTTGATTTCACTGAAATATTCAGCTATAAAATGGCCATTGTATTATTCACGTTCTTATTTGTGGATATGTTTGATACGGTAGGGACATTAGTTGGTGTGGCTTCAAAGGCCAATATGATCGATTCAAATGGCAAATTACCTAGGGTTAAGCAAGCTTTATTTGCCGATGCTGTTGGTACAACTTGTGGAGCGATGTTGGGAACTTCAACTGTGACAACCTATGTTGAGAGTGCTTCCGGCGTTGCAGAAGGAGGCCGTACAGGATTAACTTCTTTAACGGTTGCCGGAATGTTTTTCTTAGCATTATTCTTTTCTCCATTATTTCTAATGGTACCAGCTGCAGCAACAGCACCAGCGCTAATATTGGTTGGATCGTTTATGATAACGCCTATTCTTAAAGTTAATTTTGATGACTACACTGAATCCATTCCAGTATTCTTAACTGTTATAATGATGCCTTTAACGTATAGCATCGCAGAAGGTATTGTTTTTGGAATGTTAGCCTATGTCTTACTAAAGGTTTTATCAGGTAAGTATAAAGAGGTATCAATAGTTAGTTACTTCTTAGCTGCTCTATTTATTCTAAAGTTCTTTATGGACTAGAGTATTCTTTAAAATCATATTGAGGCTGGTTATCTATATAACCAGCCTTTTTTATGCAGTAATACAGCTGCAATCTATGCAGATTACATATTTAATTAAAGATACTTAGATATAAAATTGAGCATACAAGCAATAATCCCACTTCTATATTTATATCAACAGTAGCAGATAACTCTTATGCAAAAAGAATAGTTTTATAAATCCATAAGCATTGCTTGACTCACATAGATATATTAAGGGAAGAGTAAAACTTTCTATTCAAGTTCGAAAGTTTTTATAAACCACATGTATTAGTTTAACCTTCGTAAGAAACAAGTATCTTGAAGACGAACTAATGTCATAGGGCTTTCATATTAGGGTTTATAAAGCCACTATTGCCAAACTCTGGTAGTACAAATGCATTAAGCCCCAAAAACCCCTTACTCTAATGAATAAGGGGTTTTTATTTGATGTGTTTACAGCGCTAAATTTTAAGCACAAAAAAAGAGTAACCGAAAACAAATTCGATTACTCTTCTTAATAAAAAGGGCGGCGACCTACTCTCCCACTTCTACGCAGTACCATCGGCG
>CANNEA010000011.1 GCA_947503525.1 uncultured Carboxylicivirga sp.
CAAACCCAATGTTTTTTGAAGTTATTTTTAAACCACCAGCAAACTTGCTTTATACATGAGTGTTAGAAAATGAAAAAGCCGAAGAAAATCTATTCTTCGGCTTATAAGTTATTTGGACATAAGCTTAAATTTGACAATTAGTGTCCTCCACAGCACTTTTTATCTGCCTTCTCTGCGCATCCTTCTTCCTTTAGTTCTTTAGCATCATAACCGAGTTTCTTAAATGCAGCTACCAGATTATCTGTGTTTGTTTTGTCTGCCTTATAGGTAATAGCGACAGTTTGCGTTTCAAAATCAGCTTTTATGTCTTTTACACCTTTTTCAAAAGCGATATTCTTGCTAATCTTATCAACACACTTCTGACAATCCATTTCTACTTTATAAGTTACTTGCTCAGTTTTCTTTTTATCATCTTTAGCCTGAACATTTGTAAAAGCAAAACATACTAGCGCAATTGCAATACTCTTAATTAGATTTTTCATTCGATTTTGTTTTATATGTTATTATTCTCTATCAATAAAATATCTTAAACCAATATAAATCCGACGACCTAAGACAGGCCCCCAGGTTAATGAACTATCAAATTCAGGCCCGAATGGATCATCTCCTGCAATTATAGGGTTGTCCTGCCTAAAATTTGCAATATTCTCGGCACCTAAATACATATTCCATTTTCTGAAATATTTAGTCACCTGCAAATTCATTATCTCATAAGGATCAAAATAATTTGCGCGTTGATTAGGAGCCGTATTAGCAGCGGTGCTTTGCACTCGACCGCCTCCGTTCATTTGTAGTGTATAATCAAATTGCCATTTCTTCAATGGAGTGGCATATGACAAAGTAAGTAGTCCTTTATACTTGCTCATTAGCGGACGAATCTTTATTCCATCTGCATAGGCCACTTTAACATCATTTATTCGATAAGCACCAACCACATCCATTCCTCTAAACAATTCGTACTTGGCTTCAATCTGAAAATTATTAGCATATGCATTACCCTTACTATTATAAAAGTAGATTGAACGCACATCTTCCGCATCAACGACCAATTGATTTACAAAACTAGTACGGTAAAACTCTGCATTCACTGTCAGCTCCTTATCGTTAATATTTATATACTGAGTAATGTTAGCTCCATAATTCCACGCTTCTTCCATTTCAATATCATCTGAAACATTTAGTTCTCTCGAACTTGCCAACAAGTAGCTGTTTTCAGCTAATACATTTGGACTTCTGTAACCCTTACCAAGCGATGCCCTAATAATTGTATTAGGCAATACATTATATTTAACGTGTAACCGAGGTGTTATGAACGAGCCATATTGATTATGGTTATCTACACGTAAACCTGCTATAAGGGTTAAACGCTCAGGTAAACTATAGGTGTACTGAAAGAATAAACCCGGGACAAATTCATCCCTAAGGAAGTTCATATTGTTTTGCTGCCTGTAATCCATGGCAATAATTTCATCGTAATTATCGGCTTGAAGGCTTAATCCTGTTGTGAATTTATTATTTGGATTTACAATGATGGATTGAAAGATAAGATTGGCATAAATGGAATTTTGACTGGCATCATACGTTCGTAAGCCATAAAACGAATTCTGCTTATGGTGCGACCAATTGGCAACCAAACCAATACTCGACACCTTATCATTGAAAATAAAACCCGCTTTACCAAAGGCCTCAAATCGCTTAGTTTTAATATTAATACCATAATATTCATCAGATGGTTTATTACTATCAAACTCCATTTCACCTCCCAGGCGTTCCTCATCAATCAACTTCACTCCCAATTGAGAAGTAAAACCTTTAAGATTATTGTAATCCCAACGATTCATAACATTCACCTGACTCAATAAGGGCTCATCACGAAAACCATCATCATTCAAATCGTTTGAAACCATATCCTTTGAATAATGAGCGAATACGGCTGTCTTCAGCTTTTCATTGATATGAATGGAGCCATTAACATTGGCTTCAGCCCTCCCCATATCACTACCAAAAAGATTTATATAAAATAATTCTGAATCCAGAGGTTTTTTATATTCAACGTTAATCTGACCTGTTAATGCTTCAAATCCATTAACTACGGTAGAAGTTCCTTTGGATATTTGAATACTCTCCATCCATGTTCCCGGAATGTAAGTCAATCCATAAGGCGTTGCCAATCCTCGAAAATTAGGAATATTCTCCGTCATCATCTGAACGTAATTACCCGATAAACCCAAAAGTTGAATCTGCTTTGCTCCGGTTGCAGCATCAGAATAAGCGACATCAACAGATGCATTTGTTTCAAAACTTTCACTCAAGTTACAACATGCTGCTTTACACAACTCTTCACCGGTTACATTAATAGTCGCTATTGGATCGAGACGAGACAAATGTGCTCCGGGCTTTTTTCCAGCAACCTTAACCTCATCCAATTGCTGATCAGGTAAAAGTGTAACATCAATATTCTTCTTTTTTTGTATTTCAATGGTATCAGAAACATAGCCAATATAGCTAACAACAAGTAGGTTTAAATCATCTACAAATGGGATACTGAATTTTCCATTTTCATCCGTAATCGTTCCATGAGAAGTGTTGGCCCAATAAACATTTGCTCCTACCAGCTCAACTGTAGCTCGTTTATCTTTAGCACTAACAGTTCCTGTTAGCTCATCCGAAACCTGTGCAAATAGAGTATTAGAAATTAACAAGGTGATTATACCAAGTATAAATCGAATCATTTCTTAAGTATTAAGAGATCACATGATCTCTTTGTTACAAAATAGTTAGTTTAAATTGCCTTTTCAGGCACAAAGAAATTGATTCAGAATATCATAAAAGAAATACGCAGTTCTCTTCCAATGAGGGCTCATCCGGTATTTTGAGAACAGTATTAGTAAAATATCTTTTAGATTGTAAAAACAAATCATCAGTAGGTACAATCAGCTCTTTACACAATCCTATCAGTTCAACCTGAGCTGCTTTAAATACAAATTGAGGGCTTGCCACATTTGCTTCTACTTCAACTCTGCGATACTCTTCAGTGCAGCACTTATCCTTCTCAGAAGATTCACTTTGCGAATTGCAACAACTTTTCTCACCCTTCTCTGGATGACATGATCCGCAATCATCATGTTCGTGCTCGTGAGATACACTTGCAATGGTTGCTATCAGTTCACTTTCGTTGCATGACATACAATGATGCTGAAATATATTTATACCAATTATAGATGGGAGAATAGCAAAAACTAATCCCCAACTGGCTAAACGATATTTCAAATTTGCTGTTTTCATAGTATATACAAAAGCAAAACAACTAAAAAAACGAAAAGTTACAAAGAAAGGTTAGGCTAATGATCTATGACTTTCGTCAAGAATCGCCAAATAGAAACATATCAAACTAATTATCAAGGCATTTAAAGAAACAGCTTACAAGTGTTATTAAGATGTTAATTTCAAGGTAAAACCCTATTTTTGATCATTATTTGAAAATATGACGAAAACCAATACGCCTTCTCTATACTATTATAATCCAACTTGCGATATGGCTGTTGAGAATGGGACCAATAGCTATATGCCTCCTGCTACTTTACGAAAGTTTGAAAAAGACATTGCTCCACTACTTTCTTTTTTGGCTTCTTCTGATGATTATGTAATAGTGGAAAATGAAGGTTTAGAATCTTTTGTTTCGTTCTGGAATAAATATGGCTTTAATTGCCCTAATTTTATTTCATTGAAAACGGTAAATCAACTAAATACGAATTTTGAATTAAAACCATGGGGATGGAGTCAAATTGTTAATCATCAAATTAAAACATTGGTGAATAATAAACGATTTGACTTTAGTTTATCCGAAACCAAACAACTATTTAGCAGACATACCAGCTTAGAGCTAGTCGCTCAACTCAATTTAAATAAACAGAAACATGATCCATTCCTTTGTGTCCCGCCAAACCCAACTATTACCACTTGTTTTGCTGACATAGAGACTTTATTCAATACTGAAAGCAATGGCATTGTACTTAAAACACTGTATAGCTCATCAGGAAGAGGGCTGGCATTTATTAAAACACATGACGAATTGTGTCAAGTGCGTTCGTGGGTCAATTCACAACTAAAACAACATGGATACCTTCTTGCAGAAACATTACTGGATAAAGTTCAAGATGCTTCATTTCAATTTCATGTCAATTCACAATCTATCGAGTTTTTAGGTTTAAACTTTTTTGATGCTGACGATCAAGGTCGGTTTCTAAAAGAACACTTTGAAACACCTGAATCCGTAAAGCCATATTTGCCCGACTCAAACACTTGGCTTAACGATGCAGTAGAGCTGTTGACACAAGCTTTATTGGATATGGGAATAATGAAAAAATATGAAGGACCTATTGGAATAGATGCTATGTTTTTCAAGGACAAGCAAAATAAAATTCGTCTACAACCTTGTATTGAAGCTAATATGAGATGTAATATGGGCTTAGTTAATCTATATCTTAAAAAGCGAATTCATACCGACAGTAAAGGTTTCTGGCAAATTCATCCTTGTAAAAAAGGTGAGGCTAAATCATTTTTTGAAGATCAAATTGAAAAACACCCTATTGAAATGGATGGTGGATTGATCCGTAAAGGCTTTATTCCCTTAAGTCCGTTTTCAGATGATCAACAATTCGTAGCATGGGGTATGGTTAAATAGTTATTTCAGGTAAAATAAATTGTTTAATATTTTTCATAGCTCTATTATAGCCTATCTCAACCAATTCATCCAACTTATCGTAATTCCATGAAGTGTACTTTCGTAATTTTCGTGGCTCAATATAAAAATCACAATAATTCCGACTTAGTTTTACATTTTGCTCAAGAGCCAAAAAGAATGTTCGTTCAGCAATGGCCTTGGTTCCGGTAATCTCATTAACAATACCTCCATAATTAACATTCACACCAATTATCCGCTCACAACGTCCAACTAAACATTCTGAAGGCAGGTTATTAAATAAACCGCCATCAATATACGTCTGACCATTTATTTGTTGAGATGGAAAAATAAATGGAAGCGATGCTGATGCAATTACATATTCAAATAATAAATCGCCTTCACTTTTAATCTCAACCCTCCCACTGTTTAGATTTGATATGGCTACAAAAAACTTTTTCTTGAGCACACTAAAGTCATTGACTTTTATCTTATCCTTAAAAATATCTTTTAACGGTTCAAGATTAAACAATCCACTTTTCAGAAAATTAAATCCAAGAACCTTGTAAAACTTTTCTTCCCTCAGTATGCATTGCATCTCATCCGGGGAATACCCTGCCGAGTAGAACAAGCCTACAATAGCTCCCATGCTTGTCCCGGATATGACATCAGGATATATTCCATTTTCTTCAAGCGCTTTCAATACACCAATATGAGCAATCCCTCGGGCTGCTCCTCCACTTAATGCAATGCCTATTTTCATACCTTTATAATTAAGCTCTTTTCTTAACTTTAATTCCTTACTGAAAGAAAAACCATGGAAATTTCAATACAGACTTTAGCATCAATTGTTGCCATTTTAATAATCGTCTTAATATTTATAAAACTATGGAAAAGTTCTGACACTAATGATCATGAAACTTTTTTTTAACCACAATGACGAAGATGATGACGCGTATCACGGTTTTGGAAGCGATGGAGATAGTGGCGATGATGGAGATTAATTATTTTAAAAGTAAACGGTAATTGAATTGCTGGAAACTTGAATTTTACTTTTAGGATGGTGGGTAAAGATCCATCCGCTTAAAAAACCCAGGCCGGCTCCTAATATTGTATCTGATGCCCAGTGTTTATTTTTGTATATTCGAGCAATGGCTACTGAAGATGGAATTACATATATCCATCTGTTATATGTTTCAGCATAAGGAGTAAAGGTGGCAAAAGCTAATGATACATGACCCGAAGGCAAGGATTTATAATGGTCTTCACCGGAAAAAGGATGAAGGGAGAAGGCGCCTTCAGCCATAAAAGGTCTTGCCCTGCCAGCTGAAACTTTAATAAGCTCTGTCGCTAAAGCTGTTGTGGCAATCGATTTTATTGCATTCCAGGATGTTCTTTTTAATTTACTGTCTTCAGTTAAATATCCAACTCCCCAACTTAAACCTACCGCAGGAACAATCACATATTTCTCTCCAAAAACATTAGCAACATCAGAAAACGCGTCACCAAACTGACTCTGATTATTTTTCATCCAGCTGTCCATGGCTTCATCAATCGCAAAAGCAAGCAAAGTGCCAGCAACGGCTACAACAGAAATCTTTGCAATATTCTTTCGATAATTCTTGGTCTCCAAATCAATATTCTGCTCAACATTAGAATACTGAGCATCGATACTAAAAGCAGTAAGACCATATAGATAAACCAGAATCAAAATCCTTTTCATCCTGCAAAAGTAAAGTACATTTTTAAATGCATCATTATTACTTCTCTTTTCTAAATTGAATAATTTAGAAGCTTAACCATTAATTAAACGGAGTACCTTAACAATCCGTTTTTTTCATACGCTTATAATTAGTTATGAAGTGACATTAAGAAGAAGATTAAAGAAAGTGGTTATTTTACATGGGAATTAGTAGATCACTTTAAATGGCGTGAAGCTTATAACCCAAGGTTTGGGCTTATCCATAACGATTTTAAAACTCAAAAACGCATCATTAAAGACTCCGGTCTTTGGTTCAGGAAATTTCTGACTGCTTCTTAGAAGGCCAGATTAAAGAACAAATAACTGCCAAACAAAATGCGATTAAAAAACTGGACAAACGCTCCGACACCCCTGTCACATCACTTAAATAAGTCTTCCAAATAATGGATGAGATAGTCCCTCCTGCCAAGGATCCATATAATCCAGCCAAAGAAAACCGCTTCCAAAAGAGTAACAATATTACTGCTGGGCCAAAAGAAGCACCAATACCCGACCATGCATAGGATACAAGACTATATACCGTTTCTTCCAATGAAATTGCAAAGAAAAATGCAGACACTCCAACAATTATAATCAATATTTTATTTAATAGTAATTTCTTATCCTGACTAAACTTTCTTATTGAAAAACTATTAACCACATCTTCACCAATGGCAGTTGAGGCCACCATTAATTGAGATGACGCAGTACTCATCATGGCACTCACAGCCCCCGACAATAATATTCCAGCCAAAAGAGGATGCAATAATACTACAACCATAGTAGGCATAACTTTCTCGGCATCTGCAGTTAAAGCATTCATAACATTTCCTAATGCTCCATTTTTAGCCAGGGCATATCCAATTAAACCTATGCAAAATGCACCAACATACGCCAATGATGTCCAAACTACAGCTACCCTTCTACCTTGTCGGGTTTCTTTATCACTGCGCAACGCCATCATGCGAGTGAGTAACTGAGGCTGACCTGTGTATCCAAATGCCCAGCTTAATCCATTTACAATTAAAAGAAATGAAAACAAGCTTTGACCACCAGATTGCATATATTCCACCGGCACCTCAGTAAATACAACATTCAAATCAATTCCACTTTGAACAGCAACGACATAGGCTACGATTGGTAATACCACACAGGTAACTGCCATCAATATGGCCTGAAAAGCGTCGGTGGCTACAACAGTAATAAATCCTCCAAGCATGGTATAAACCGTTACTAAGCCGGCCCCCAACACCATTCCCCAAAAGGGATCAATATTAAAGGTATTATTAAAAATCTTTCCAGCTCCGGCGAATTGTGAGGCTATATATAGCATAAAAAAGAATACCACTATGAGTGATGTTAATACACTAATTTTTCGATCATTTCCCGGGAAACGCTTCATGAACAAGGCAGGAACAGTCATGGCTCTATACTTCTCAGTATATTTCCGAATAGGTTGAGCCATAAAAAACCAGATCACAAATACACCAGTTACACATCCTATTGCCACCCAAAGCGATGCAATTCCTTCGGCAAAAGCATGACCTGTTAAGCCCAGTAGTAACCATGCAGATTCTCCTGTAGCTCGTTCAGATAAGGCCAGTGAATAGCCGGACAATTTTCGACCTCCAATAACAAAATCCGAATTAGTCTTTGACTTACGAGCACTGAAAGCAACAATACCAATTAGTAGAAGTAAATAAAGAATAAATACAATAGTCATTGGCTCACAAGAATTAAATGATTCTTAAAGATATCAATTAATCTGAGTTATGACTATCAGCCTTGAATAGATGCAGAGGTAAAACAAAAGGCGCTCCTATCGGAACGCCTTTTTAATACGGTGACTTGCCAACCAATTATATGAAGACAAGCACAAATATTTTTATTTCTTATAAACCATTAATGCTGAATAAACAGCTACACTTTGATCGGAATGACCACTAAACTTAATGTCGATTAATTGATCAGCAGTAATACCTTCTTTAGCAATAAACTGATTAATCTGGTCGTCCAATGACTCATCAAAATCATCCGTACCCGTATATTGAAAATGCTTAGTTATTATATTATTCATAAAATCACTTTTAAAAATTCAACGTCTTCTACTTCTCCTACGGGCATCTATCTATTTGGATTCAAAAATGTGATTCTTTTTTGACTAACATATGTCATGTTTATTCCTGTAGCTCCATCCAGTCCATGAATGAAGCAAAGGGTGAATTGTTTTCTGTTATCCAAAGTAAGACCTTATCCTTATGCACACAATTACTGATATAATAACTAAATACTTCAGCATGTTGATTTCTGGTTAAGAGATTAAAAAAATCGATATAGTAAATGTCAAAAAAATCAAGCTCTCCAGACTGCAACTCATCCATCAAATCTAACAACTCCTGTGTTTGTCCGGCTAGTTTGTATGGTTCTTCCAACTTATTCTTGGCCTCATCAATCATATAAGTGGATGCAATTGCCCCTACACCTATTTCAATGGCCATAACGGCCGAACTCGAAGACAAACTACTAATAGGCAGACTCACTTCCTTCTTTCTCATCACGGCAGCCGATCGCCAGATTAACTGGAGGCGTTCATATGCTTCAACACTTCTTGGTGAATCTTGCTCATAAAGCAATAAATAGTACAAGGGCAACATTCCCTTCAGTCGCTCTCCTTTATCCTGCATTATACCTGATAACAGAAAATGACTATCCATATGCGTTTTATTTATTCGAATAGCTTCCTGAACATTTTTTTGAGCCTCATCAATCTCACCAGCCGTATAATGACTTATAGCCAAGTTATAATAAAGCAGGTATTCTTCCGGATACTCTTTTATGATCTTCCTAAAAAAGCGAACAGACTGTTTCGCCCGACCACTTTTATTAAGAGCTGCTCCGTACAACATGCATGCATCCAGATAGTATTCGCCTTCTTCATCCACAACCTCATAACTATAATAAATGGCCTCATCCCACTTTTTTAAGGCAAGATATGCGTATGCCATCTCATATTTAGCCCTCAGGTTTTTTTTATCTGCTGCTAAGGCTTGAGTATATTTACGTAAAGCATCATCATATAAACCATATTCATGCAGAGCTACTCCCTGATCTATAATCTGGTCAACCTCTTCCTTTTGACCAAATATATGGCTTGTTAATAAAATACTTAAGATTAAAAATATGCACTTTCTCATGCTGTAAGTATATAGCTTTATCAACAGTCCATCAAAAAAAATCAACAAACAGTTTAATGATTAACCTATTTTAACCAATCTAAATTCATAAAACCGGAATAAAGGATTTTAATACAGCCTCCACCTCACGTACAAACAAGGCCTTATTAGCTTTAGATGGCGCATACACATATCCTTCAAGCATTATCAATTGATTTCTTTCAACATCTGCATAGAAATAATCAACGAACGGACCTCCCATAAAATCACCTTGCACTTTCCACAAGCCACGCAATTCAATCCATTTTCGACCGCCAAACTTACTTTTATTTACCAAAACCGGATAAGATTCTTCGGTTGTCATAAATGACCCGGGATTTTCACCTGGAACTTGTTGCATCAACACATTATTCCGCAGCTGCAGCAGATCTCTTGCATCCATACTAACAACAGAATCCAACGAACATTGATAAACAAATATTCCAAGATGGCTTTCTAATCTCTCGAAGGCTAACCAACTAAAGGCATCTTCTTGTTTCTTTACTTCATAACCTCTAGGAAAATAAAGGTTAAAAGGATAATTCTCTTTGATGGCATCAACAGCAAGTGGCTCGTATATGACACTATAAGATTTAACCATAGCATCAATATCACCAGTATAAAAGAAGCTTTTAATTGTAGGCCATTTTTGTTCGATCAGATCTTTTAGTGCTTTCGGATCGTTTACTATCACTTCAGCCACTTGTTGACTTAATGCCCATTCATTTTTTCGATATTCAACCCTGTTGATATGCTCATCAGGTTTAACTGACACTAAAAGTATATTTCGATAGGTACGAAAATGCCGTTTAAACTGAGAATAATCAATTCGAGTTTTTTTAAACATGGATTCAACCTGAGGCAAAGCCGGAAAAGCATCTTCTAACAATTCACCGATAACATTTCCTGTTGGCGAATTCCAATTGCTGTCATCAATTACTAAAAGCACTTCTCCCGGAGCACCTAATGGTCTTGGCTTGAAACTTTCACCAGAGCTATTGCACGACACAACTATAAAAACCATTGTCAACAATACTCCTGTAAATAATAAAAGCAAATGTGATTTGGAAAGGTAATTACGCATAATCAGAAGTTTAAAAGTACCGTACAAGGTGTCCATTATTGTTTTGCTATCACTTTAGGCACGGATTAACATTAACTTTACCGGACCTTGTACGGTACTGGGTTTATATTGATTAAGGAATAGATTTAATTATTGTAATCTGAAATTAACCGGAACAGTATAAGCTACTCTAACCGACTTTCCGCGTTGTTTACCGGGACTCCATTCAGGCATTTGAGCTACTACACGTGCGGCTTCTTTCGAAAGGTTAGCATCGGGGCTTCGCAATACTTGTATATCGGTTACCCCACCATCTTTACCAATTACAAAGGATACATAAACCCTTCCTTGAACTCCCAATTCGGCGCAGATAGCAGGATACTTAATGTTATTTGCAAAATATTGCATTAAAGCCTTGTCTCCACCGGGAAATTCAGGCATGCGCTCAACTATTATGAATACTTCATCACTTACTTCTTCCGGTTCTGGTTCCGGAATTTCATAAATTGTCTCATCTGTAGGTTCCGATATAACTTCAACATCAGTATCCACGGGAGTATCGTCTGTCACCACATTAATAATATCCTTCAACTTCATTTTTTCAATTGGCTCAGGTTTGGGTTCTTCAACTCTAATAATCTCCGGCAAATCAATTTCTTCTATATATGGATCACCATTCATTATTACTGGAACTGTTACATCTTGCGAACTCCATTCAAAAGCAGCAAATGCACTTCCTAAAGCAACTATTAATCCTATTTGAAAGAAAACTGAACGTTTACGCTCTAAGTCGGCGTGTTTATGTTTTTTCGTTTGCATAATGTAAGGTTTTAGCGTTAATAAATGTGTTGTGGCATATGTAAATCAAGTGCTGTACCAAAACCAAAGCTGTGCATTACTTACAATGACCAACAAAACACATCACACTGTCCTTCTGTCATTTACAGCTCCAAATTTAATTTCACCGTCATTTTCAATTTTAAGTAAGCTTTATTCATGCACGCCCAAGTGGGCGATTTTACTATACTACATTTAAGGTGTTTTCGCCATATTAAGTATCTATACTTTTCCGACAAGCAGCATTCAACTTCCATAAATTATTTCATTAGAAAGCACTAAAAAACCGGCTGTCCTATTTAATCGATTTTTTATCGGAAGTTTGCAGGGTCATTTAGGACAGACCGGTTTTTATTTCTGAATAGAATGAGATCGTTATCTCACTGAAAAAATTAAGGAACAACAGTATTGCCGATTTTTATTTGGCGATAGCCTTATAATTCACTATTTATATTTAAGACTGCCAAATATACCTCAGCATTATACCAGAATCATATAAAATAATAATGGTATAATAAACTAGTTGCAGTTTACTGAAGTATAAATCGAACAGGAACACTGTACGATACCTTCACGGGCCTGCCTCTTTGTTTACCCGGTTTCCAGCTTGGCATAGAACTTACCACCCGAATGGCCTCGCGTTCGAGGTTTGCATCAGGTGCACGCAAAGCTTTTACATTAGTTACTTTACCCGTTTTGTCAATTACAAAAGAAACTGATACCATTCCTTGCACTCCGTTCTCTTGACATATCACCGGGTAGTTAACATTGTTGGCAATGTATTTCAACAATGCCTTATCACCTCCAGGAAACTCAGGTTTATCCTCCAATACAAAAAATGGTAGTGGATCGCCAGAATCTTCTTCCTCCTCTAAATCGCTAAAGTCGACTTCCAAATCTTCCGTACTTTCTGAGTCCTCTATTTCTAGTTCTTCATCAAGTTCGACATCATCATCAACAATTTGCAGTATATCCGAAACTACGGGTGGAGGTGGTGGCGGAGGTGGCTTTATCTCCTCCTGAGTAGTTATTGGGGGCGCTTCTTCTTCAAACACCTCCTCATCAACCCAGAACTGTTCACCAACATCCACTTTGGTAGTTGACCATTCAAAGGCAACAAAAATTACCCCCAAGGTGACAATTAAACCAATTTGGAAAAACATGGCCCTCTTTCGTTCAAGGTCAGCCTTTTTGCTTTTTTTAATTTCCATAGGCAACAATTTAAACGTTTACTAATACACCAAACTATTGAGACTAGCTCCTGGATATTAACCCAAATAATTAATGGTGCGCTGTCATATATCCTTTAATCAACTCACATACCACACTTAAAATTTGTTAATATAAAAGAAACCATTCAACTCACACCACACTATCTTTCTGCACATTACACAACTTAATAAAAACTCACCACCGCTCATAACAACGAAAACCAATCAGACTAAAGTCGCCCATGTGGGCGCTTATAAAGTAGGTAATTGAAAAATAAGTACTTTTGCAACCGATAGACGGGAAACAGAAAATGTCAAAAAAGAAAGAAGAACACTTAGCTGAAATTGATGTGCAATTATTGCATGAGGTATTGTCAGATTTTGCGAAAAGCATGGCAAATACCATCTTTCATATTGCTGTGGTTAATTCTGAATTTAATATCATACTGTCTTATTCTAATCGTAATAAGTCGGATATAAACATTACGGTTGGGCGAAATTGGAACGCTCTTGATCAAAGAATAAATTGGAACAATTCATCAAAAACTGAAGGCATTGTCAGTACTGAAAATTCTGCTTTTAATATTATTATGTGCCATAAACAAAACCAGAAACTCCCGTTTAGCATTTTTTTGTTCTCATCAATAGACATTGACTTTCCATGGTTAAAAATTGCCGGAGCCTCAATTGAAAATTCCATTCTGAATAAATTTCATGATGCATCTATGCAGCAGAAGATTGAAGATACCCACCAATATACTTTTGCAATGATGAATGCATTAAAAGTAGGTGTATTATCAGTAACTGTTCAGGGAGAGATTCTTTACGCCAACGATCATGCCTGCAAATGGATAAATATCCGAAGACGTGATCTTTTGAAGATCCCCATAAAAAAGATCATATCTAATTGGAAAAACATTTATCAAGTCATCAGTTCGGGTGAAAAATACCTGAATGAAGAAATAAATGTGAATACATCCGATGGCAATGTCAAATACAATGTCAATGTAAATCCAATACTTAATCAGGCCCAATCGAAACTTATAGGTTTGGTGGTGACCATGCGAAAACTGGAGAATGTATATAACCTGGTAAATAAATATACAGGTATGCAAGCCCGATTTACTTTTGATGATATTATTGCCAAGAGTAAAGTGATGCGAAAACTGATTGATTACGCCAAAAATATAGCTGACAGCCCATCAACAGTTCTTATTGAAGCTGATAGTGGAACTGGTAAAGAAGTATTTGCACAAAGCATGCATAATGCAAGTAGCCGAAAAGACAATGGATTTGTGGCAATAAATTGTGCCGCGATAAGCGAACACCTTATTGAGAGCGAATTATTTGGATACGATGATGGTGCTTTTACAGGCGCTAAAAAAGGTGGCCACCCCGGCAAATTCGAATTAGCCAATGGAGGAACACTATTTCTGGATGAGATTGGCGACATGAAACCTGAACTGCAGGTGAAATTATTAAGAGCTATTCAGGAAAATGCAATATCAAGGGTTGGAGGAAATAAAAATATCCCTGTAGATGTTCGTTTAATTGCTGCAACCAACAAAAACTTAAAAGCCGAAGTTGAAGCTGGGCGATTTCGATTAGACCTTTATTACAGGTTAAGTGTAATTCCATTAAAAATCCCTTCCTTATGTGAACGCATGGAAGATTTACCTTCGTTGATCAGATTCTTCCTGAATAAGAAAGCTATTCGCCTGCAAAAAAATGTACCTCAACTTAAATACTCAACCTTACAACAGTTTCTTAGCTACGAATGGCCGGGTAATATTAGGGAGTTGGAAAATGCGATAGAGCAGTACGTCAACTTTGATGGTGATATTGCTTTTGAAAATCTCAAAAAAGAAGATAATCCAAAACATGATAGCTCCTCCAATAATGTAAAAATAAAAGACCGGGAACTTCAACTTGGAACGGTTAAGGAAATGGAAAGGCAATTGATTATGGACACCTTAAGTCATTTCAATTACAACATGACACTTGCAGCAAAATCCCTCGGTCTTAGCAGAAATACACTTTATTTAAAAACAAAGTCTTTCGGGCTGATTCCTTCCAGTAATCGTCCTATTTTATGACACCGTCTTTTTTTAGGACATCCCAATGTAGTTAATTGTCCTATTTTAGTACACTGAAATTACCTCACTAAATATGCTTCGTTGCATCACTGGAGCATTGTACTAATTAACAACCTCTTAATATCACTGGCATACAATTGGGAATGGTTTGATTATAAAGTTGGACTATGCCAGATAGAACAGAACATGACATTTTAATTTGCTTAGGCAGCTCTTGTTATTCCAGGGGTAATGCCGAAAATCTTGAATTTGTCAAGAGATACCTTAAAACCAATGGGGTAAACTGCAAAATAAACTTCCGAGGTCACCTATGTAATGAATTGTGCAACAAAGGGCCTGTAATTAATATTGATGACAAGGAATATCTGGAAGTAACTCAAAGCAACCTGCCTACTATACTCTCACATCATTTCGAATAAAATGCAATTACAACCTATATATACAGAAACCAATGATTGCAAGGATTGCTATAAATGTATCCGGGAATGTCCGACAAAAGCAATAAAAGTAAGCGATAATAAAGCTTCTGTTATAGACTCCATGTGTATTTACTGCGGAAGGTGTGTTTCTGTATGTCCATCCGGCGCAAAAAAAGTAAGGGATGGTGTTTCGAGAGCCCGTTTATTAATCAAGAACAAGAAAGAAGTATATGTGTCATTGGCACCATCTTTTGTTGCAGAATATGGTCTCAATAGCAATGGTCTAATTGAAGCACTTCTACAACTGGGATTTAAAGGCATTTCAGAAACAGCTCTTGGTGCCCAAGAGGTATCTAAACAAGTCAAGCATTTTTTGGATGCGCGCCAGTCAGGCACTTATATTTCATCAGCATGTCCTGTGGTAGTTGAGCTCATTCGAAAGTATTATCCACAACATACTCTGGCTATAACGCCATTTATGTCACCTATGCTTACCCATGCCAAACAATTGCGTAAATGGTATGGCAACGAAATTGGAATTGTTTTTATTGGCCCTTGTATCGGTAAGAAGTCAGAAGCTGACTCATCTCTTCAGTCGATAGATGTCGCATTAACCTTCAAAGAACTGAATGCATGGTTGGAAAAAGAAGGTATTAATATTGAAAAATCGGATCAAGCCAAAACTCAAAACTTCATTCCTAACAATGCCAGTAGTGGCACCATTTATCCGCTGGACGGGGGAATGGTTGAAACCATTTCAAATTCGTCAAAGGAAAAAAATAAACCATGCAGTCACCTTTGCTTTAGTGGACAAAAAAGTGTAAGAAATGTACTGGACAGCTTAGATCAATTGAAATCTGACAATGCTGTATTTTTAGAATTACTGGCTTGCAAAACTGGATGTTTAAATGGGCCTGGTATGTCTGATAAGGATCATTTTGCATGGAAACAATTAACACTTCGAAATATTTATCTCGAAAGAACTAGTGCAGAACCACTCCCAGCCAAGACAGATGATCACTTTAATATAGAACGTGATTTCTTCAATATAAAAACATTAAATCCTCAACCTTATGGTGAGGAACAAATTAAGGAAGCCCTCTTTAGCATAGGTAAAGCCAGCATTACAGACGAATTAAATTGTAGTGGATGCGGATACGATACATGTCGCGATTTTGCAAATGCCTTGCTTTTAAAACACGCCGAACCGGATATGTGTGTTTCGCACATGCGTAAAGTTGCACATCATAAGGCGACTGTTCTACTGCAAAAGATACCATCGGGAGTTATTATTATCAACGATGAATACAAGGTTGTAGAAATGAATGCCAGCTTTGCCAGATTAATTGGCGGTGATTTGGAGTTTTGCTACGATGCCAATCCGGGCATGCGAAATGCTGATCTCAATAAATTGGGAACTTTTGCACATCTTTTTAAAACGGCAATTATAACCGGCAAGGAATTTTTTGAAATGCCTATTCAGGAAAACGGACAACAGCTTCAACTTTCAATATTTAACATTCAAAAAAACAAGTTGGTGACAGGCATTGTACAAAGTACCGCACAACCTGAATTTAAAAAAGAAATTATTGAGAAACGGACTCGTGAGGTAATCAGTAAAAATATGGAGACGGTACAGAAGATAGCCTTTCTACTTGGTGAGAATGCCTCCTATACCGATTCGTTGTTGAATTCAATATTAGAAACTCAAAACACTGAGAATGCAGAATAGTCTATTCTATATTGAAGCTGAAACCTGCCAGGAAAATAAAGCCCGCCAAAATGTTTGTGGCGATGCCTGTGAATCGCGTAAATTAAAAGACGAGAATAGATTTATATCCGTACTATCTGATGGTTTGGGTTCAGGAGTAAAAGCGAACATTTTGTCTACAATGACAACAAGTATGGCGCTTCAATTTACTGCAAAAAACGATCCTCTTGAGAGAACCTCTGCCTTTATTATGAAAACGTTGCCGGTGGATTCGAAACGCCAGATTAGTTATTCAACTTTTAGCATTATTGACATCAATTGTTTCGGAGAAGCCACTATTGTTGAATATGATAATCCGGATATCCTTATCTATCGGGATGGGAATTTTCTTGAGCTGTCGAAAACCGGAAAAAGCATTAAACGTCCGGATAGCAGAGATGCTATTGTCAATTATTCTAAAATAAAACTGGAAAAAGAGGATCGCTTGATAGTTGTCTCGGATGGCATAACACAATCAGGCATGGGCACGCATAACATGCCTTTTGGTTGGGGCGAATCCGGATTAAAAGAATTTATTCATCAGTGCATTAAAGCTCAACCTGAAATATCTGCATTGGGTTTAGCAAGGAAAATAATGGCTCGAACCAAAGCCAATGATTCGAATAATTTTAAAGATGATGCCACTTGCCAGGTCATATACTGCAGGCAACCGCGTAAATTAGTGTTAGCCTCAGGTCCTCCTTATTATAAAAACTACGATTGCATTTTAGCGGAACGAATCGACACTTTTAATGGTAAGAAAGTAGTGTGCGGTGGTACAACATCTAAAATCATTTCAAGGGAATTAAAACGACAAATTGATATTAGTATCAATACTGCAATGCTCGACCTTCCACCCATTGCCGAAATGGATGGTATTGATTTGATCACTGAAGGCATTCTTACACTTGGGAAGGTATCGTCATTACTTGAATCCATTAAATTTAATGTGATTAAAGGAGATGGACCGGCAGAACAAATGACCAAACTATTACTTCAGAGTGATTCGATATTAATATTGGCAGGTACACAAATTAACAATGCTCATCAGGATCCAAATTTACCCGTTGAGCTTGAAATTCGGAGAAATGTCATTAAGAAGATTGCCCATATACTTGAAGATAAATTCCTAAAAACAGTAGAAATAGAATACTTATAACATTAGCATGACGAAGCCTATCAACTTTAAAATACAAATCTGTTGCGGTACCATGTGTTACATTATGGGTGGTGCATCTCTTCATTCACTAAAAGAGACTTTACCAGCAGAAATAAAAGATTCTGTATCTATTGAAGGAATTCCCTGCATGGGACTTTGCAACCAACCGGACGCAGAACATCAACACCCTTGTGTTTTAATTAATGGAGAAATCATTAAAAATGCAAGCAACCATAAAATTGTCAAACAGCTTTTAAACCACACCGAACTATGACCTATTACAATAATGCTGTTAGAACCAAACGCGAATTGTTAGTACGTCTAATCCAATTATTAGATAGCGAACAGTTGTATGATAAAATTGACCGCATACCTCTTGAGATGCGACCACGCACAAACTCTCCAATTCGTTGTTGCGTTCATAAGGACAGAGCAGTTCTTAAGTATAAAATCATGGCCTCATTGGGCTTTAACATTGCCGATGAAGTTGATGAACTAACACCACTAAAGGACTATGCAAAAGAAGCCATCAATGGAATAGACTCCAATGGCAAATTCCTTACCGTAGTTGATGAGGCATGCAGTTCATGTGTACAAGTGAACTATACGGTCAGTAATCTTTGTCAAGGTTGCGAGGGGCGACCTTGCCAAGTGAATTGCCCAAAAGATGCTATTACGGTTATAAATGGCAAAGCCAACATCGATCATCATAAATGTGTGAATTGCGGTCTGTGTCAAAAAGCATGTCCTTTTCATGCCATTGCCTATTTACCTGTTCCATGTGAAGAATCATGTCCTGTTAAGGCCATAAAAAAGAATGAACAAGGCATTGAAGTTATCGACTTTGACAAATGTATTCATTGTGGTAAATGCATGACCTCATGTCCCTTTGGGGCAATAGCTGAGAAGTCGCAAATCCTTGATTTCTATGACTCTTTAAGAAATAAAAATCGAAAAATGATAGCCATGGTGGCTCCTGCGGTTTTAAGCCAGTTTAAAACTAAGTCACAAAATATATTATCAGCCATTAAAGCCATAGGGTTTGATCATGTCATGGAAGTTGCAGAAGGTGCAGCTATCACTACCTCAAACGAAACTCAAGAATTACTTGAACATATCGAAGAAGGTAAATCCTTTCTGACCAGTTCATGCTGCCCGTCATATGTCGATCTAGTTGAGAAACATGTGCCGGCACTTAAACCTCAAGTCAGCCATACAGCCTCTCCAATGCTCTTTACAGCTGCTAAAGCTAAAGAACAATACCCTGAGCATGATTTAGTATTCATAGGACCTTGTCTAGCGAAACGTAAGGAAGTCTATGATACTAAAAAGATTAAATATGTCATCACTACTGAGGAGCTAGGCTCTTTATGGGCAGCCTTACATATTGACCCAAGCAAATTAGACACTATTGATGGTATATCCGGAAATATAAATCCCGAAAGTCGTGGCTTTGCCGCTTCAGGTGGAGTAAGCCATTCTATTTTGGCTACTCTTGGTGCGGATAAAAACATATCGACCCAACTCATTGATGGTATTGATAAAAAATCGATTAAATTATTGAAGGCATATTCAAAAAAAGCTCCTCGGGTAGACTTTATTGAAGTAATGGCTTGCCAGGGAGGATGTATCAATGGACCGGGAAACATTGCACCTCCAAGCCTTGGTTTAAGCAACTTGAAAAAATCGATAGCCGAACTTTCACCCGAACCAGAACTTATCAACGCATAAACTACAACTCAGCCAGTTGTTTTTATACATTCCTTTTGGTTATTAAAGCCCATTCGCTAAACGGTTGCGAATGGGTTTTATTTTTATTGCATATCCTTTATAATCTCAATTCCAAACTTCTTGATCTTTCGTTTCATCGCATCACGGCTGATCCCCAATAAAACCGCAGCTTTGGTTTGATTGAGATCCGACTCCTTTAAAGCTTGTTCGATCAAATGCTTTTCATGATCATCGATATTTAAACCTGTACTGGAAACGATACGCTCAGTTTTCGGGTTTGAATCCTCTTTAATTAGAAAATCATCAGGCATTAAGGTTACATTATCCGAGAGAATCATGGCCCGTTCAACCATATTACGCAGCTCTCGCACATTCCCTGGAAAATGATAATGACGCAGTTTCTGAACTAATTCATCCGAAATACCCGGAATGCTTTTGCCTTTTTTCTTGGCGATACTCTTAACAAAATGATTTAACAGGGGTAAGATATCCTCTTTTCGCTCCCTTAATGGAGGGATGTTTATTTCAATAGTATTAATACGGTGAAACAGGTCAATTCTAAATTTCTGTTCTTCTATTAACTGCTCAATATTTTTATTGGTTGCCGATATAATTCTTACATCAACCGGAATTTCGATATTACTTCCAACTCGCTTAATTCGATTTTCCTCAATTGCTCGAAGTAATTTGGCCTGCAATGCAAATGGCATATCAGCGATCTCATCCAGAAATAGCGTCCCTTTGTTGGCCAGCTCAAAATAGCCTTTCTTTTCTTCCCTGGCATCGGTAAATGCTCCTTTTGTATGACCAAAAAATTCGCTCTCCAATAGTGTGGCTGGAATAGCTGAACTATTAACCGGTGCAAAAACTTGTTTTTTACGAGGGCTTCCAAAATGAATAATTCTGGAGATAATCTCTTTTCCGGTTCCATTCTCACCGGTCACCAGCACATTTACATCACCATCTTCGGCAGCCTTAAGCGCCATTTTAAGCACTTTTTTAATTTGTGGACTATCGCCGACAAAATCTTTTTCTATCAGACTTTCCAATTCCTTGGAAACCAAAAAACCACGATCTTCGGCGGCTTCCAGTTTTGACTGCATAAACAGAAACTTTTCGGTGCGCTCAATGGCCAATTGGATATCCATTATTTGAAATGGCTTACGGATAAAATCAGACGCTCCTTTGCGCATGGCCTGAATAACCATATCCATATCACCATAGCCACTAATCATTATAATTTCAAGATTAGGATATTCTACCTTTACCTTCTCAAGAATATCCAGGCCATTCATTCCCGGAAGCATAACATCCAGGATTAAAACACCGGGTCGTTCCTCTTCCAAAACGCTCAATCCTTCTTTTGGCGTGTTGGCTGTATATACTTTAAATGATCGCTTTTCTAAATGGTATTTTAGTTTCTCCGTAATCCGGGATTCATCATCCAAGATTAACACTTTTAGTTCATTCATATGTTATGTCCACTTACTTTCAATTTGTTTTGCTGGCTGGCAACACTACAATCATTTTAGTCCCTTTACCAGACTCACTTTCCACTTCAATTCGTCCATCCATCTCTTTAACCAGGCTATAGGATATTGAAAGCCCAAGCCCGGTTCCTTTGCCCAAAAGCTTACTTGTTACAAATGGTAAAAATATATCTGTTTTTCGATTCGAAGCTATTCCAATTCCGTTATCGATTATTTCAAGGTAAACATTTTGATCAGAGGCATGGGTAGCTATTTGCACTTCCATATTAAGATCAGGCTCTTTTTGTAATCTTTCTTCAACAGCATCACGCGCATTAGATAGTAGATTATGAATAACTTGTTCAAGTTTATGAGGATTTCCCAAGACCAAAGGAAGTTCTTCTATCAGTTCTAATTTAAGTTGAATATGATGATTGGCATATTGATTACCGATCATTGAAACAGCATTCTTAACACATTCGCTCACATTAAAATCTTCTTCAACTTCATCCTTTTGTCCACTGCTGAAAATACGAATATGATCAACAATCTGTCGTACACGAACTATGTCCTCAAATATCTCATTAATGGATTGGTTTAAGAAGGCTCTATTTACATCCTCTTCTGCCAATTCATATTTTATACTCTCCGTTGACAGAGAAATGTTCTGAATGGGTTGATTAATTTCATGAGCAATTCCAGCCGCCAGTTCTCCTAAAGAAGTTAAACTCGATTGGTGCATTATAATCTGTTGCTGTTCTTCTTGTTTTTTTAACGCGCCATCAATTCTCTCTTCAAGGTTTTTGTTTTCCTCACGTTTTAAATAATATCGATAGTAAATGATAAAAACCAGAATTGAGATTATAAAAATGGTGAAGCCAAAAGACAAACGCCATCGTACCAAACTTTGCTTATCTAATTCAAGAAGGTAGTTCTTATTTTTAGTCTGAAGAATTTCATTCTCCCTTTGTTTTTCCTCCAACTCTAATGTGGTTAAAACGCCAACAAAATTACTCACATTCTCCTCCATCATCATCGATTCAGATAACTTAGAGTACTGAATTCTGTAATCATAGGCTCTCTTAAAATCATTTTTTGATTCATATATCTGCGAAAGAGCCAAATAGTTATCGCGCAAAAGATCGTTGGCATTTTCAATACTATTCGCCAGAGCTAAACTTTTTTTATGGCTTTTAACGGCATTTGAAAAATCGTTTTTCTTGGCATATATCAAACCTATCTGAAGAAAGCTCATAGCAGCCTCCCAATGTTCATTATTCTCTATCTGATAAGCTAAAACCTGTTGATAGGTGTCAAACGAATGGTCTAAATCACCTTTATAGAAATAGGTATTGGCTATATTACTCAACAAAATAGATCTGCTTCTCTGATCACCCATTCCCTCAAGAATCAAATCCATTTTATGATAATAGACCAAGGCAGTATCATATTGTTCCTGGTGAAAATATATTTCACCAATTTGACCTAATAAAATAACCCTTTCCCCTTTGGCATCTTCCCCTTCATTCTCTTCAATTAGATCTAAAGCCTGATTATAATATGACAAAGCCATTGGATAATCTGCTATGTTTTTATAAACATCAGCCATCTTGTGATAAGTTTCAGAGATCTTATCCCAATCTTTTTCCTTAATGTATAAATTCAGTGAGCGTTTATAACTTTTTAAGGACTTCTCAGATTGCTTTAATCTGAAATAGGTAGACGACAACATGGTCATACTTCTATCATCGCCGATATCCCTATAGGTGCTTAGCGACTTTCTGTAAGATTGCAACAGCTGTTCGTAATCATTTACAAAATAATAACCCATCCCTAAATTATTGTAGGCTTCAGCTTCCGCACGCTTATCCTTGATCTGCATAGCTAACTGAAGAGCCTGCCGGGCATACTTAATGGCCATTTGTGGATCGGTATATAAATATGAACGCGATAATTGATTGTAGATATCAACTTGTTCCTTACTCGATGCATTTTTAAGTTTACCCAATAAATCGTTGACCTGCTCCGATTGCCCTATGGAATCAATGCTAATAAGAAGATATACCAGTAAGGATACAATATAAAATAACTTTTGGCTTTTGGATAATTTTAGCCTCATGAAACAAATTTAGTTAAGGATAGCATTAATTTAAGCTTAAAAGTAGCAAAATTTAATAAAGTTTAACGCTCGGAGCTAAGCTTAGCTTTGTACCGAAAATATTAAAAAAGCTTTAAGCTAAAGATGCGAGCAAGTTCGAAAAACCCATCCACTATAGCCTTTATTGTTACTAAATGATTAGCAACTTCCTGAGTTAATTCAAAGGACGATTTTTATCATGAAAATAGGCCGCATTAAGTCATTGTTTGACAAATCCATCCCAATTACATTTGCGGCCTAAACTCAGATCTAACAATGAAACAAAGATCCTTATTAGCGTTACTTCTGGTAAGCATTTCTGTCACTTCAGTTAAGGCACAAGGCTTATCCATTGATATGGGAACGGCATCGAACTATATTGCTCATGGGCGTACCTTAAGTCAAGATCTTCCATGCTTCCAACCCAGCGCTACTTACAGTTTAAAAACAGGTACAAACATTTCTGTTTGGTTTAGCTTACCATACGACCGTAACACATCGTTTAATGATGAGTGGAACATAATTATAGATCAAAGCATACAAGCCTTTAAAAATAACGCCAATTGGAACGTTAATATACACGGCTACGCAGATTACTGGTTAAATCCTCGTTCAAGTAATCCAGCGGTAGAACCCGATTATTATCATGGTATGAAATATAATATCGGTGTTAAAAAAGACATTGAACTACATAAAGGTTCGAAAGTAAATATGAGTCTTGGGTATGACTACTATTATTACCAAAGCTTTGGTTTAAGTGCAGAATTGTTAAGAAATGCAGGAATTCATGAATTTTTAGTAAATTTTAACAAAAGATTCAAAAATACTGAAATTAGCACAAAGTCAGTGATTAGCAACAACAGGGGAGCTATTGACCCCAACATTACACCAGGATGGGGCTACTTTTCACAACATTTGTCATTTTTAGTAAATACAAGTAAAGTATCTTTGCGGACCTCTGTAAATTACCAATGGACATTGGAAAATACATTACATACTGAAAATCTTCTTTGGTTCACACTTAACCTGAGCCGAGGATTTAAAATATAAAGAAATTACCTGACAAAGGTTAGGTTAATAATGGTGATAAAGGTGTAGAGTTGGTTCTGGCGAGCCAACTCTGCTTATTTTAAGACTTAGCTTATATCTTCTTCCTCCACTAATAGACTTCATGACATTATAACAAATGATATCCGGAATCACAGAATAAAATCTGTCCTGATACATTATTATTTTCTATTAAATATTGTAAGGACGAATTTATGGCTTCCAGACTAACTGCTTTTTTTAAAGGAGTTTTATCAACCACTTGATCGAAAAAATCAGATGGATTACCCTCAACAGGAAGAACAGGTCCCGGAGCGAGGCCATTCACCCTACATTTGGCAGCCCATTGCAACGCCGCCATTTTTGTCAACTCAGCCAAATTTTTTTTAGCTAATAAATAGGCGCTATAATTTGTTTCATTATTTACGATCGCAGCATCCAGTATATTAA
Organism: uncultured Carboxylicivirga sp.; assembly: GCA_947503525.1. Lineage (GTDB taxonomy): Bacteria > Bacteroidota > Bacteroidia > Bacteroidales > Marinilabiliaceae > Carboxylicivirga. The sequence continues at coordinate 25,004 of CANNEA010000011.1, forward strand.
CAATCATACTATCGATGGACTGAGCGCATATGGCTTTTGACATCATTAAGGGCGAGAAATAATGTATCGCATTCATTTCATGCAACAGCTCACCAGATGTATTAAATAGACTACCAGAAGAATATCGACTTGCATTATTTATTAATAAATCAATCGATCCATATTTTTTTATTGTTGAATCAATAAAATCTCCTGATTTTTCCCATTTGACCAGATCATGTTGTTCCGCAGCAAACTGTTGTGTTGAATATCTACGCTTTAACTCATCAACCAAAAGCAATGCATCACTCAAACTCCGGTTAGCATGAACAATAACATTCCAGCCTTTTTCGGCCAAAAAACTAACCATGCTTTTCCCAAGTCGATGTGCTCCTCCGGTTACAAGTGCTCTCATTTTCTTTAACTATAAATTAATGAAACAATCTTCTCCAATCCCGCCCTATCCGCTTCATCGAAAGAATTTAATTCTTTACTATCCACATCCAGCACAGCAACTACCTTACCATCTTTATCTTTAACAGGCACCACAATCTCTGAATTGCTTAGCGAAGAACAGGCTATGTGACCGGGAAAATCATGTACATTCTTTACCAATACTGTATCTTTTGAATTGATACCAGCCCAACATACCCCAACATCCGTTTTAAGCTTTAAACAAGCCACAGGTCCTTGGTATGCACTCACAACTAAATTACCGTCTACCAACTCATAGAAACCAGTCCAATAATAGTAATTGAATTTATGATGCAATAAGGCATTAATTGTAGACATTCGTGAAATTGGATATGGAGTAGCAACGATTAGTTCTTTTACCTGTTCGTATATTCTATCGTATCTCTTTGCTTTTGTTTCTTGTTTCATATTTTACTTAATCTTTTTGTATAGGCTTAGTTCAAATTAATGAATAAAAAAACCGATGAAAATTACAAATTATCATCGGTTCCTAAAACAATTCCAGTCAATATCTATTTATCCTTCAGCATTTCCTGAAGTTTTTTTCGTGTAAAGAAAATTCGGCTCTTCACCGTTCCTATAGGTAATTCTAGTTTATCAGCTATCTCTTTATATTTAAATCCTTGAGTATGCATTTTGAACGGTACTCTAAAGTCATCATCCAATTTATCAACTTTCGACGACATCTCCATTACAGCATAAACATTCTCAGGAGTCTCAGATGCATAATTATGCTTGTATGCAGCACGGATTGCATCCTCAGTACTTTCGAAAGTATTACGTGATTTTTGATTACGTCTATAGTTATTTATAAATGTGTTTTTCATGATTGTAAATATCCAGGCTTTAAAGTTGGTGTTATTTACAAATTGTTCGCGATAGGTTAATGCTTTCAATGTTGTTTCCTGTAACAAATCTCGGGCATCCTCATCGTTCGCTGTTAAGCTCAATGCAAAATAAAGTAACTTATCCTGAAGGCTTAATAATCTTTGGTCAAATGTTACGGCGGTCATATCAGTTGTTTTATTTTATACTGTTTTGTTGAACAAATATATTTAAAATATAAACGCCTTACAATATTTTAAGATGTTTTTATCTTTTTTATTTTAATCCATTCTAAATAACAGCCCCGCCAAAACACTGTTTTATTTGTATTTATAAGATAATTAACTGTTCAATCTAAATTAACGTACCCAGAAAAGTATTGACAAAGTTTTGTTTAAAGTTTTATGCCCATATCATTTTCACTCTAACAATGAGGAATTTAGCTTTCTAACAAAAAAGGGCCTGCACATGCAGGCCCTTAAGACGTAAGTATTATTTTTACTTTTTAATTATTTTATTTGAATAGCTTTCTTTTCCTACAGTTATTGAAACTAATTTCATTCCTTTATCCAGTGCATTAATGTCAACCGTTTCTATCCATTCTGAATTGGTTTTCTGATAATTTCGAATGAGTTCGACTTTACCCGCCATATTATATATAGTCACTTGTAGCTCTCCAATCTCATCTGTATCTAACTTTAATTTAATAAAGTCTTGAGCCGGATTAGGCGAAACACTGAATTCACCATTAGCTTTTGATCGTTCAAGAATACCTGTTCCTTGGTCCTGAATAATTAAATCATCAATTATCCATCCCCATCCTGTTGAGGCAGCATCTGAAAACAATCTAAATCGAACCAAAATAGTATCTTGTGGCATAAATGCTTCATGTAAATTTAAACTATGCTGCATAAACAATGTCTTTGCATTTGGCACTTTAGTCAAATCACCATTGGCAAAACTTCTCCATCTTGAAGAGTAATTGACATCATAACCTTCAGTCAATGGAATCCAATTAATACCATCCTTTGTTCCTTCAACAGTTACATAATCCCAAAATTTTTCGTCACCAAATTCAGTTCCCTCATCTCCCGGCTCAACCAATGCTATATCTCTATAACTTAGCGTTGCCTTATCTTCATCCTCTAAAACAATTATTGGATATTTCAGTACATAGGTATAATCTCTTGCTTCAACATATGGATGAGGTGAATGAATGGCCCAATCACCAAACAACTGTTTACTTACTGAAAAACCATTTCCGATAAACTCATCTTTTCTGATTGAAAAAGAATTGAGATATTTCTCAACAGGCAGCTCAATAGCATAACTCTCAACTGTTCTATAGTTCGAAAACTTACTATTACCTTCCAGATAACCAATGGACTGAACCTTAAAATTGCTATTAGAACTATTTATTGTAAAACTTTCACTAAACGTTCCCGCATCAACATTTCTTTTTGTATAAACAAATGCATCATCAACATAAACCTGAACAGAATCAAACGCTTGAGGATAATAAATTTCTAAAGCAAGATTTTTATTTGGACTAATACCTCCGGCTGATATAAATGGTGGCATAACACTTACAGGTATTTCCGGTATGTCAACTGTCCAAATACCTCTGCCATGAGTACCAACTATCACCTGCTGCCCAACTATTTTCATATCCCAGATACATACTGCAGGCAAGCCATTATCGGCATAGTTCCATGTTTCGCCGCCATCAAGTGACTCAAATATTCCAATTTCAGTTGCAGCCCATATCACATCCGTTTTGTGAGGCATAACCAGTAAGTCATATACAGCAACATTAGGAAATCCATTAGAACTCTTATCCGAATTTCCGAAACCCGATAATTCAGTCCAACTTTGTCCTAAATCATTTGTTACATAGACTTTGGGTTTACTATTTGTTGAAAAAAGTAAATACGCTGTCTTTTCATCTGTTGGATGGGCTACAATGTTTGATATATATCCAGTGTAATTAAAAGATGGACTATTAACTGTAACAAATGACTCTCCCCCATCAGACGATAACGCTAGAGTACCACTTGACGAAATGGTTGAGCCAGCCCATATATACCTGCTATTTACAGGAGACACCTCCATTTGAGGATTACCCTTGCCCGCACTCCACGATGCCCCCGGAACACTTGTTTTACTCCAGTTTTTTCCAAAGTCATTTGACTTCCATATACCAGATTGGCCACCAACCAATAGTAAATCAGGATTAGAAATAGAATTTGTAACTCGTGTAATAAATGGCGCTGATTCATTATCCGAATCACCTATGGCTGACACCTCAGTCCAATTAATTCCGGCATCTTCTGAAATAAAAATTCGATTGTAATATAATGACGCTACTAATTTATTACCATCTATGGGATGCCAGACCGTTTCAAAACCATCTCCTCCAATTCTTCTATTCCATTCTGATAGTGCATTTGGATCCTTAGGTGAAAGCCATGTCCCATTGTCCTGAGTTCCTCCTAAATACCTATTTTCTTGAGGATGTTTAGAAATACCATAGAATTGAGTAGTAACATATCCTTTATTTTGACTTTTCCAGACAATGCCTCCATCATCGGAATATGCAATTCCTCCATCATTACAATTAACTATTCTGAAAGGACTACCTGCATTCTCAACAATCACAATGTTATGATGGTCCGCATGTACATGATTCGGAACTTCGTAATTGTTCCATACGGTCTGTTGTAAGGAGGATATATTGTGGTTTTTCAACTCGTAACGCAAGAGTTCAAGTGTTAACTCAGGTATTGCATTTTCATCCCATACGGCACCTTTAGCTAATATTGGATAGAGACTAATCGCTCTTTTATGGTTAACCCCACCATTTGTAGTTAATTCAGCTGGAGCTGTCTGTGAATCGTAATCTAAGGCATGAATAAAAAATTGTTCAATCGAATTAGTTTCTAATGAAAACTTCCCATCTTTATTCTGATCTCTAAAAGAAATAACCAATTGCTTATTGTTTTTAGTATCCCATACTTCGAATGGTACTGAAACAACATCCTGATAAACATATTCAGCATCGGGCACGGTTACACTTGAATTATTACCTACCGTATATCTTACTGCATTTTGTGATTTACCTTTACCAAATACAACACTCAGACTTTCAATTTCGCTGGCATTCGTTTCTTGAAATTTTACACCTCCATTAAGGTAGCTTCCTGACAAATCGCCAAATGCGATATATTCGTGAAGGTTACTCTTAACATCATAAACCAAATCTCCAGCTTCGCTTACACTTCCCCCTATTGATACCATGTGCATGTCAATACCTCCAACATACAATTTTTTAGAATCAATTGGATGCGCAGCTAATGTATTATCATACCATCCTTGTCCGGATAACCATTCTACTTTAGTACCGGAAGCAACTGTGTTACTCCAGTTATCACCTCCATCTATTGACATAAATAGATTTGACTGTGCAGTTAATGCAAATAGAGTATCAGGAAAATTTAATGAATATGCTAACTCAATACGTCCTTCACTAATTGGTTTAATTAATTTCCAACTATTTCCACCATCAATACTACGTACAATGCCTTTATCATTAACCGAAGCAATTAACTCATAAGAATTTGTCGGGTGCATTCTCATATCTTGAACCCTGTTATAATATCCTCCAGAAATTAATTGATATACCATTTCCCAACTTTGACCGCCATCTAAAGTTCTATGAATACCTGTATTAGTTGCCGCAAATAAAATATTTTCATCCTCAGGATGACAAACAAGACGATTGATATATTTGAAGTTTACATTATCAGTGGTAGTCAGAAGGTGTTCCCACGAATCGCCCTTATCTATCGATTTAAAAATACCATTTCCGGCAATGGCATCTACATTACCAAAACCCTCGCCTGTTCCAGCATATATAACATTTAAGTTAGATTGAGAAATAACAATGGTACTTACGGATAAATTGGGCCAATCTTCACTTATTGCCATCCAATTCTCGCCTGCATCGATCGTTTTCCAAATTCCCCCACCTACAGATCCCGTAAACCAGGTATTACCAGAAACATCATCAGGATCCACAATTAATCCTCTGGTACGTCCACCAACATTTCCAGGACCACGTTGCACCCAATCTAATTTAGAATGGCTGGATTTTAGCAGGCTATTACGACCTTTAGCAAGTTGTAATTCATTTAAAGCATAATTATTAGGATACTCTAACTCTTTATCTCCACCTGTTTTTAATAAGTATAAATATTCAAGAAACTTATCAGGCTTGTCTTGCTTAAAATAACCAGTATCACGCCTATACGATTTATTTTTTAGTTCAGCAATAAGAATTTCCTTACTACTTTTGGTTAATTGTTTACTCGAAACATAATGCGATTTGTTTTCATGCTTTAGCAACAGAATCGTTAAAATAAGCACAAATAATATTCCTATTGAAGGATAAAGCTTTTTCATTCTATCGTATTTATAGGTTTAATCAGTTGGTTGATGATCTTTTTTCAGGGTTTCTATATCAAGGTAATATTTCGATGATGTCTCATCATCTGAATACACTTCACTAACAACCTTCACAAGCACAGTAGTATTATTATACCAACTTACTTCACCATGATGTATATTCTCCTGATATATAATTATTTCTTTTGACAAATCCATAATACCATAATGCAGTGCATTACCAGGGTTTAATAAGGTTTGTTTTTCAGTAGAATAACACAATGCATAGGAAAGTGTTTCATTCTTGACTATTTGCACATCTTTTCCAAAACTCTTAGAAGCGAGATCTAGTATCTCTTTTTCAGACAATGTACTTACCGACTTACATGAAAACAAACCAGTAATAATACAAGTCCAAAAAGCAATTTTAATCGAATTCATTTAATTACACATTTAGGGTGGTTAATTATTTAATAAACGATAACGAAAAATAATGTCCTAAGATATTGAGAAGGTGAATCAAAAAGAATGATAAAAGATAGTAATTGTCGTAGAAACAAAAAAAGGCCATTCATAAGAATGGCCTTTTCTATTATTTTTTTAACCTTATTAAGGATTCTGATCCTCTTCAGTTAAAGCATCATTATTATCTATTTCATCTTGTGGAATTTGATAGATAAAATTCCAAGATCCTGCAGGCATGGTCATGTTCTTAGCTACTAAAGGATCGTGATTAGATCCATTACGATCAACACCTTTCTTTAAACGCATCAAATCTGACTGAGTAAATCCTTCTCCCCATAATTCGAAACGTCGTTCTAATAAAACAACATCAATCAAAGCTGCACCGGTTTCACTTACATCCGTTGAACTTGAAGAATAACGTTGATCACGAAGCTCTTTTATTAAAGCCTGAGCTTGAGCATCATTACCTCCCTGACGGGCCAATGCTTCTGCTTCAATCAATAACATTTCTTCTGGACGCATCATTACATAATCCGAACTAAACTCCTTACCTCCAGCAGAAGCAAACTTAAAGTTAACAAACGATGCATTTACTAATGTACGACGAACATCATCAGCAGTCATCTGTGCAACTAAAGCACTGCTAATCAACTTTGGTGAATAACCAAGGCCCGCATACCCACCAATTGTCATATCCAAATGCGAGAAGAAAGAGGCATAAATGGTAGATTGTTCTTCATTAACTTCTAAGCCCCACATCCAAGTCATCTCAGCTTTATCATCAAATCCAGCAGAAAATTGAGTAGCACTATTTAAAGCATATCCATCACGAGCACTATTTGCATGGGTTGCTGCCGTTGACCAGTCATTCATAACTAAAGCTACTCGAGCACGCAATCCATGAGCAGTATACATATCTATATGAGAGATATGCTCTTTCCCATGTGTGTTTCCAGTTAATAAAGCTATGGCATCATCGAGATCCTTGGTGATCTGATCATATACTCCTTGAACTGTTCCTCTTCCAAGACCTTCAACAGAAGGTTCTAACTTTAAAGGTATACCCGGAGCACTTTCATTTCCTTTATATGTTTGTTGATAATGCTCAATTAAGGTAAAGTAACAAAATGCACGATAAGCTAAGGCTTGAGCTTTGACATACTTCTTTTGATCTTCAGTATCAGCACTTGCGCCATCAATATTAACAATTACATTGTTAAAATCATTAATGACTTTATAAAGTTGCTCCCAAGTTTGATTTACTCTACGATAGGTTGAATTTCTATTTTCTAATTTGTAGTCCCAACCAAACCAGTGATGTCTAACCACAACAATATCTTCACCCATCACGTCACTTGCCAAATGCAAGGCTTTGATTCCAAAGTCATCATGCGTATTAATATAAGCACGCATATAACGAATTGCACCATCCACAACTGTTAAACCACCTTGCGCTGTTCCAAAAACAGCCTTATCAGAAAGTTCATTTGTAGGAACGGTATCTAAATACTCTTTTTCACAAGCCGAAAATATCAGCATTGAAAGAAGAGCTATACTCATGTATTTTAATATTTTCATAGTAGATCCTATTTAAAAGTTTACATTAATACCAAATGATACGGTACGAATAGGTGAATAAGCATTATCATTCACACCACTAAGAGTTTGCTGCGGATCCAAACCTTTCTTATAAGAAAATAAATGCACATTATCAGCAGCAGCAAAAATTCTTGCGCTTTCAAACCCTACTCTATTCATCCATACTTTTGGCAAATTATATCCCAAAGAAATGTTCTTAATATTTAAATATGATGCATCTTTCAAGAAGCGAGTTGAACGTGAAGCTGCATTTTGATCACCATCAAAACGAGGAACATCTGTATTCGTATTATCAGGCGTCCATCTGTTTAACATATCAACGTGTAAATGCTCACCCCATTCACCACCATGCATTAAACCACCATAACTACCATCGTACACTTTTCCTCCTGAGGAGAAAGTAAGTAATACTGAAAGATCAATATTCTTATAACGGAAACTGTTAGTCAAACCACCCGTAAAATCAGGGAATGCAGAACCAACATAGTATCTGTCGGCTTCATCATACTCTTCAGTTTTTAAACGAACTCCCGTCTTTACAGGATCCCCATTATCATCATATACAGGATCGCCATTACCATCAGTCTCAATCTCATCATAATACCACTGCGCCTTACCATTTTCTGAGTTTACACCAGCATAATCCTGAATATAGAAATCATAAATAGATCGTCCAACTTCCCATTTCTTCGTTCCACTAATAATTTCTTCTTGTGGAAGTTCAGTGATCTCATTCTTAATCTTGGTAATATTAAAGTTCAAATCCCATGTGAAATTTGTATTTCTAATAATTCCAGCATTAATTTCGATTTCAATACCAGTATTATTTATTTTACCAACATTAGCATCAATACTAGTAAAACCAGTAGAAGCGGCTAATGGTTTAGCCATTAACAAATCAATATTTTCACGCTTAAAGAATTCAACATTTAAACCAAAACGATTCAAGAAAGTAGCGTCAATACCTATATTGGAATTTAAGTTAGTTTCCCATGTCAAATTAGGAGTTGGGAGACGACTTGCAACCAAACCAGGACGAGTAATATTATTCCAGCCGGTTTCATATAATGCAGGATAGGCATATAAGCTTCCTATAAATTCGTTACCTACAGAACCAATACTTGCCTTTAGACGAAGGTTAGTCAACCAGCTTGCCGAAGACATAAATTCTTCTTCAGAAATTCGCCAAGAACCACCAACAGACCAGAAGTTACCCCAGCGATAATCAGGGTGGAATCGCGAACTTCCATCAGTACGGAAACTTGCCGATGCATAATATTTACCGGCGAAATCGTAGTTCACACGTGAAAAGAAACTTTCCAGACGGTGATTGTCTTCATAAGAACCAGAACCTTCAGGTGTTGCCGCTGCATCTAATTCAACCAAACCTTCAAATGGGAAACCAGTACGTGTTGCGTTTAGGTAATTATATTTAAACATATAATTCTCATGTCCTAATAACACATCCACATTATGCTGACCAATTGTCTTAGCATAAGTCAATAATTGGTTAAATGTTGCAGTAAAATTACGCCCGGTAGTTCTTGTCGAACGACCTCCAAATGCCTCAGCATCACCGTACTTTTGATTTTGATGTCTTAGTGTACTTAACAGATAATAATCTACACTTCCATTTAATGCCAATTTAAAATCTTTTAGGAATTTAATATCAACACCACCTCTTGCACTCGCAACGTCACGCGTATTTGATCGAGTATCTAAGTTAATAACACCAAGTGGGTTAGAGTTAGATCCATAAGGACGAGCTCTTTCGAATGTTACATCACCATTACTGTCATACTCACGGTATGAACCATAATCGTATTGTCTGTTACCTTGACCATCTAAAATCAATTGACCAGCACTATCATGCATAAATACAGGATAAATAGGTCCTATAAAACGAGAGAACATAAATACGTTCACATATGATCCACCAGAAGAATTCGGGAAGTTCTGCTCTGAAGTAGAACCAGACATATTCATACGAACAGTAATCCAATCGCGCAATTCACTTTCAGCACTAACACGAGCAGAATAACGCTTAAAGTTAGATGCTGTAACAATACCGTCAGAATTTAAGTAACCTCCGGAAATAAAATATTTCGTTTTATCAGTTCCACCGCTAGCGCTTAAAACATAATCCTGGCGAATACCAGTCTGAATTAATTCATTAGACCAATCTCCAGACCACATGGCATTACCACCAGTAAACTTGCCGGTAGTTGGATCAACATACTGATTTGATGGCTTATCATACATATTGTAGTTACCTAATGAAGGCACTAAGTTATCACTAGCCATTTGACGTAATTCACCATCACTCAAGCCCCAACCTTCTGAAGCATTAAGATCTATGTTGTTATTATAATTACGCTCCCAGAACATTTCATAATATTGCTCAGGAGAAACACGGTCATATTCTGGTACGCCACGCTCAGAAACACCATAAGTTGCTTTAAAAGTGATTTTTGAAGTTCCTGCCTTACCTCTCTTAGTTGTAATCATTATTACACCGTTAGAAGCGCGAGAACCATATAGCGCAGTTGCATTAGCATCTTTAAGCACTGTAAAATTCTCAATATCATCAGGGTGAATGGAGTTAATGTTTCCACCAAATGGGAATCCATCAACAACAATTAAAGGGTCAGCATCCTGAAAACTACCAATACCGCGAATACGAATAGTAGCATTTTCTCCCGGCTGACCAGAAGTACTTTTAACCTGAACACCAGTTGCCAGTCCTTCAAGAGCTTGGGTAACCGATTCAACCTGTCTTTTCTGAAGGTCATCTGCTTTAACAACAGACGCAGACCCTGTAAAAGAAGATTTCTTAGAAGTACCATATGCCACTACAATCACTTCATCAATATCCTCAGCATCACTTTGCAATACAGCGTTAATAGTTGTTTGACCAGCAATCACAATTTCTTGAGTGGTCATACCAACAAATGAGAACACTAAAGTAGTAGCATCATTTGGAACAGATAGATTATAGGCTCCATCAGGTCGTGTGACCGTACCTATTGTTGTTCCTTTTACAAATACTGATACACCAGGTATAGGACTACCATCGCTTGCATCAGTCACAGTTCCGGTTATATTTGTGGTTTGAGCCATTAAAGCCTGCAAACCAACAATAACCATAAACGAAAGTGCTAAAAGTACTTTCTTCATAGACTAAAGGTTTAAATTAATAAATAGGACAATTATTCAATTTTCGTCTTCAAAAATAACAATACTTGTATGAATTTAAAACTTTTTAACATCTTTTTTGATTGTCATTAGACTAAGTTGTCGAATAATAGGTTTTGCTTTCTATTTTTATGGGAAAACGCAGGGAATGATTACAAATCATCATCTATGACTTATGTATAATACATTTTTTAACATTTCAAGCTTTATTATTGTATCTCGTCATAATATTGATAAACCTCGATAATTATCATTTATATTTATTCTGATGCTTATTGAATGATTCTTATTATTTTCAAACCCAAAAGACACAACATGAAGCCACAACAAATCCTTACTCTTTGCTTTATTCTCATCCTTTCATCGTGCAGTAAATACAATGGAATACCGGAAGAATATCATTCTAAGATTGATCAGGCTTTAATGAAGGCCGATAAAAACCAATCAGAAATCCTAATTGCTCTTAAAAAATCACCAGAACATACTAAGGAAGGTATGGCATATATAATTAGCTATATGCCAGATCAAGATCTAAAAACTTTAACATCGGAATTCCTATTGACGAATGCAGCAATCGCCTATGAGGCTAAAGAAAAATACCCATGGGCGAAATCAATACCAGATAGTGTTTTTTATAATGAAATTTTGCCATATGCAAGCCTAAATGAAAAACGTGATGATTGGCGAAAAGATTTTCACAATCGCTTTTCGAAATACGTGGAGCAATGCACTGATATAAGAAGCGCAATTGATTCAGTAAACAAAAATATTCGAGATGAGCTATATGTAGATTATAATACCAAAAGAAAGAAGCCTGATCAAAGACCGTACGAATCAATTGATCAAGGAATGGCATCTTGTAGTGGTTTGTCTATCTTATTAACAGATGCATTCAGATCGGTAGGCATTCCATCCAGAATTGCAGGAACACCTAACTGGCATGACAAAAGGGGCAATCATAACTGGTGTGAAGTATGGATTGATGGAAAATGGTACTTCACCGAATATTATCCCAGCGGTTTGAATCAGGGATGGTTTTTAGCAGATGCGGGAAAAGCAATTCCCGACAATCCGGAACATGCGATATATGCCAGCTCGTACAAACCAACAGGTATCCACTTTCCATTGGTTTGGGATGAAAGTATTAAATACGTGCCTGCACATAATGTATCGGAACGCTATATAAATATATACAGGGAGCAAGAAAAAGCTAAAGAGGTTGCTAAAACACACGTATTGGTTAAAGTAATGATGTTTACCGAAAACGTATGTTCTTTCCAGGGAAACGATCGAGTCGCAACTAATGTCGACGTATTTTGTGGAAAAGATCAAGTTGGCGGAGGCAAAACCGCAGGCCCTACGCAAGACATGAATGACGTTCTCGAACTGCTACTTGAAAAGGATAAAGATTATACATTTAACTATTTAAACGAAAGTGGAAAGTTTAAATCCATTACCTATAAGATTGGCAGTGATAGTGAAATCGTGAAGCTATTTTACAGGTAATTTTTTTCTTTATACACTATAATATAATCCACCAGTTGGTCCAAGTGGAAGCCCGGTGAAAAGCCATAAGGCCAATAACAATATCCATACAAATAAGAAACTCATTGAATAAGGTAGCATTGTTGAAATAATGGTACCTATTCCTGCCTTCTCATCGTATTTTTGAAAGTATACAATTATTAATGCGAAAAAACTCATCATTGGTGAAATGATATTTGTAGCACTATCACCAATGCGATACACGACTTGCGTTAATTCAGGAGAGTATCCTAACATCATAAACATTGGAACAAACACAGGCGCTAAGAGGGCCCATTTTGCTGAAGCACTGCCCATAACCAGATTAATCATTCCACAAAACAGAGCAAACATTAGCATTAAAGGAATAACACCCAAATCCATAGAGTTTATCACATTTGCACCATTAACCGCCAATACCAGTCCCAGATTACTCCAATTAAAATAATATACAAATTGAGAAGCAAAAAAGACCAAAACCAGATAGGTTCCCAGCGACTTTGCCGATTCGCCCATAGCCCCCATCACATCCTTATCGGTCTTAAATTCACCTGTTATCATTCCATAAACAATCCCACAAGATCCTGCCCATAAAAACAAAACAGCCACAACTCCTTTTAAAAGAGGCGATGTTAGCATAGAACCATCTTCACCCCTAAGAAAACCCTCTTCCGGAATCAAACCCCACAATATCAAAGCTAAAAATACAGCAGAGACAACTCCAACCCATAAGAGACCTTTCTTTTCTTTTGAATTAAGCTTATCAACCTTTAGATCTTCCTCATTAACCTCTCCTTTATACTCGCCAAATCTTGGAGCTATAATCTTCTCTGTCACCCACGTTCCAACTCCTGCAACCAGAAAGGTGGAAACCACCATAAAATAATAATTGGATATGGGATTAACCGTATAGGTTTTGTCAACTATACGAGCCGCCTCTTCAGTTAAGCCGGCCAATAGCGGGTCTATGGTTCCAATAATCAAGTTGGCACTATAGCCTCCTGACACTCCTGCAAATGCTGCTGCCATGCCCACTATAGGATGTCGGCGAGCCATTAAAAATATGACTCCTCCAAGTGGGACCAAAAGCACATAGCCAACACTTGATGCGATATTTGATAGTATCCCTGCAAAAACAATAACAAAAGTCAACAAACGAGGTGGAGCGGCCATAACTAATTTGCGAATCATGGCACCAATTAATCCTGATTTTTCAGCCAGACCTATTCCCAACATTGCCACAACAACAATTCCCATTGGGGCAAAGGAGGTGAAATTCTTGACCATCTCGGTTAATATTCTCCGCAAGCCTTCTACAGAAAGTAAATTGACAACTTCTATTTCATAACCTTCTGAAGGGTGAACCGCTGAAGTACCAATCCATGAAAACACTCCGGATAATAGTAGAACTAAAACAGCAAAAATCGCAAACAACAATGCCGGATGGGGCAAAACATTACCAACACGTTCAACACCATTTAAAAAAACATCTATGTATGATTTTCTTTTTGCTGATTTTTTAACATCCATTCCGTCAGTTCTTTTATTATTCAATCAACGAAAATATATAAAATCCTTATGTGGAATTCCAACATTTATCATTATTAATGGGTATTTAAATCATGGCATAAAAAAACAGCCACCCAAGGAGCAGCTGTTTAAATATTTTTAGAACGAATAATCTCTATGCATTTGATGCATTTTCAAGACCATAACCATATTTCTTATCAGACTGCTTAAGTTTAAAAGATAAGAATATAGAGATAACTCCACACCCCACCAAAACAAGAATTGGTACAGTGTAATCGTAAACCGCATTACCAGCCTCAATGGCCTCCAATTGATCTTTATTTACGAATTTCAGTAACGCTCCGATTCCCCAGAAAAACAGACCAAGCCCCCAATTTTGAAGAGTAAACATTGAAGCATAAGCTGTTCCCAGACGGTTCTCTGGAATTATTTTAGCAACTGATGGCCACATCGCAGCAGGAACTAATGAGAATGCAACACCCAAACTAACTAGTCCGAAATAGGCAATAACTACATTATTTAATACAGACAACGAGACGTGAGCAAAAATCAGCAGTAAGGATCCAAGAATCATTAACGATGCTGCCTTACCCTTTTTATCTACCAGGTTACCAAATATTGGTGTAAAAATGATTGTTCCTAATGGAATCAGACTAGCTGTTTTCGCACCATTATTTAACCATACCCCTAGTATATCTTTCATATAAAAAAGATAGCTTGCAAAGGCCACAACTGATACAATTTTAATCCCTAAAGCAACACTCTTGCTTTGAACATTATTAGGAACCACCGCAAAGAATATAGCAAACAAGAAAAAGATAATATATACACTTGCTGCTCCAAGGGCTTTACTTCCCCATAAAATAACTTCTCCTGAACCCGGTAAATCCTGAGTAAAACCGAACTTATTAATTAACAGATCCGGTGCATACATCATAAAAGGGAAAATGGCCGCATAAAATGCAACACACAATAATGCGATATATATAAATGAAGTATTCTTAAGCAAGGCTAACAAATCAGAAAACTTAAAATCTTCTGAATCATCTTTATCTTTTACTCCATCAATAGCTGCTTGTTGCTTGTCAATCTTTATATCAAAAACAGTGTAGACCAAAAATAAAATCAGCGCTAAACCGATTAGTGATGCTGCAAATGTTACCGCAGGCGCTACACTTCCTCCTCCAATATCTAATGACAAGGCCGTTCCCATTGCCGAACCTAATCGACCAAAGCCCATATTTATGGCCATGGCGAGTGCTAACTCGTAGCCTTTAAACCATTTCACTATTGTCCTGGTAGCCACCACACACAATACTTCAAGACCTGATCCAAAAAGAACACGCCCTAAAATCATGAAATTTAGTACAGTTGAATGGTCATCTCCGAACCAACCGGATGCCGCTCCAGCTGTTATAGCACCGCCCAAGGTCGCAATTGCACCGAAAACAATTCCCGCAATACGAATACCCCATTTATCCAGCATGATGCCTCCAATGATGATCATACCAAACATATTGGCAAAAGTTGTCATACCAATAATACGACCAAACTCCTCACTATCTATACCCATCTCACTCTCCATCAAGCCCTTTAGCCCTGAAAAGAAATCCTGAAACCAATAGGTAGAAAAAGTTAGAGCACTCAATAGAATTAAGGCAGCCCAGCGCATGGCAGCTGAGTCGCGCAATGTCTTTTGTATTTTTTCTGTCATTTTGAATCTAGTTAAATGAAAAAGCCGTTGATTAAAACCAACGGCATATGTTATAAGGGTATTATTTTACAGGAATATTCTTTAATGTTTCCACCAGGTAATCCCAAAATTTCTTACATGTTTCAATATTTACCTTTTCATCAGGTGAGTGAGGGAAACGAATTGTTGGTCCAAAAGAAATCATATCCCAATTAGGATAAGCGCTTCCCAAAATACCACATTCTAATCCAGCATGAATAGCCTTAATTTCCGGAATTTTACCCCATTTATTATTATAGACTTCTTGCATGGTTTTAAGAATTGGAGAATCCAAATTTGGTTTCCAACCCGGATACTGACCACCAAATTGAATATCAGCACCAGCCAAGCGAAACACACTTTCCATTTTTGACTCCAGATCGGCAATAGCTGTATTCACAGAACTACGCATTAAGCACTGAACATCAACTACTCCATTATTTGACTTTACAATTGCAAGGTTTGTTGATGTTTCAACTAATCCTTCCATATCGGTACTCATTCGCATAACACCATTTGGCGCTGCAATAATACCATTAATCATATCATCTTGAGTCACTTCATCAATTAGTGAAGCTGGTAAATCTACTTTCTCAGCAACAAATGATAAGTTCGGCTCAACCTCGCCAAACTCAGCTTTATACATATCTTCATACTCTTCCAGGCTATCTGTAAATTCATCTGCCATTCCAGCCGGAACGGTAACTACAGCAAAAGCCTCACGTGGTATAGCATTACGCAAACTACCACCATCAATTGAAGATAAACGAGTTTCTAAATTAGCAACCGCATACTTTAGGAAACGAAATAATAACAGGTTAGCATTTCCTCTTCCACGCACGATATCTAATCCGGAGTGACCTCCTTTTAATCCAGTTAATGCCAATTCAAAAGCAACAGATCCTGCAGGTACTTCTTTTTCAGTATAAGAAAACTTCACATTTGCATCAGAACCTCCAGCACAACCTACATACAATTCACCTTCATCTTCCGAATCCATATTCAAAAGAATATCACCTTCCAACAAACCCGGTTTTAAGGCATTAGCTCCAGTCATTCCGGCCTCTTCATCCATTGTAATTAAGGCTTCAACCGGACCATGTACTAAATCGTTAGATTGCAAAACAGCCATAGCTGCTGCTACTCCAATACCATTATCAGCTCCAAGAGTGGTTCCATTAGCGGTAACCCATCCGTCTTCAATGTATGTCTCTATAGGATCAGTTTCAAAATTATGCTCCTTATCACTATTCTTCTGAGGCACCATGTCGATGTGGCTCTGTAGAATTACTCCTTTTCGATCTTCCATACCTGGCGTTGCAGGCTTACGAATAATGACATTACCTACTTCATCACGAATAGTTGTTAAACCTAAAGACTTACCAAACTCTTCAATAAAATCAATGGCTTTACCTTCTTTTTTTGATGGGCGAGGAATTTGAGTCAGTTTATAAAAACTTTCCCACAATCCTTGCGGAGATAACTTTGCAATTTCGTTACTCATAACTCTCTTATTTATAAGGGGGATTATATAAAATTATTTTCTTTCTATCGATTTCAATGCACCAGTCTTTCTGTCTAACTTAATCGAAACATTATCAGCTTCTAATACTGATGAAGGTAGAGATAAAACTTGTCCGTATTGGCCAAGGTACACCTCTTGTTCCTTAATCAACTCATTACGATCAATGAGCTTAATAGTTACTTTACCAGGCCTGCAATAATACAATCCAGTCCTAAACTCCTCTTTAACAACAGGAAGAGGAGCATCGGGTAACTTAGCTTGTTCTGTAGCTGTTATATCAATATAAACCGGTGCACCACTTACATCCATTTTATCAACTATTCCTTTTACCGTTGAAAAGCGGAATAATACATCATTATTGGCACTCATATCGTTAGGGTGAATATCAAAAGATTTAGATATCGTATACGATTCCTTCTTACCCATAAACAGCTCTAAATATTCAGCCTCCAACTTATTCAACTCATCAACAACAACTTGATAAGATTGACCATCCTTAGGTAAATTTTCGTAATCGCTTGCTAAAATTTTAAACCTTCTCTTTCTCAGTTTATAAATAAAATTAGCCGCTTCTTCAGCCATAGCAGCCGTTGAAGTTTTCATTAATTGTTTTTCCAAAGTTGGAACAGAATTAAAATTCAGATCTTCAATACCTGGCAATGAATTATAATCATTCTTAACCAGCATTTCATCATTCCTTAACTCTTGTGGATTGTTTATACCATACAAAATCCCATCATCACTTAAATTAAGAAAAGGCGCAACACTTGGTCCACTATAAGTTATCACATACCGTTTTGAATCATCAGGCACACCATAGGTTGAAATATTAATATCCTTAATCTTCCACTCAACCTTATCCTCTGTTATCACATCAGTAACATTTAGCATCTTTTGCGAATAACGATAAAATGGACCAACCTTACTTATTGTCTTCTCAACAGTAACATTAATTCGAACTTTGGTTGATGGCAAAGAATATACAAGTGAGTTAGTTGAAGCATTTGATAGGCTCGAAACCTCTTTTACATTCACTTTAGAAGGAATGGTTTTCTCAACAGCACATGAGGCTAACATTGTGACTGCAACTAGGAAAATCAACGTTGTCTTCATTGGTTATATATTTATCAGGTTTTTTTCCTTAAAAAAGCCGCGTTCCTCGCCATTTATTGGCGGCGAGCACCAAAGGTAAACGAAAAAATTAAAAAGCCAAGGTTAATTAAGACTCTTGACACCTGCTAAAGAACAGCTATTTAGTACTTACAACTATTTACTTGCGTATAGCTGTTGAAATGCTAAACCTAAATGATCGATTATATCACCTGCAACAAGATTTTCCAATGAACTTTGTTCAACGAATAAATCTCCTGCCAGACCATGCAGATAAGCTGCCAAACGAGCGGCATCTATCGAAGAGTATCTCTGGGCTAAAAACGCCAATACAATGCCGGTTAAAACATCACCACTTCCAGCGGTTGCCATCCCGGGATTACCGGTAGAGTTAAAGTGACAATGACCATCAATGTCAACGACTACAGAATAAGCTCCTTTTAAAATAACTACCACCTCATGTTTTCTTGCAAAATCAATAGTTTTTTGAAGACGTTCAAATGCATTATGTGATTTCCCTAATAATCGGTCGAGTTCACCTGGATGAGGAGTAAGCACTGTATTTTTAGGCAGCTTGGCTAAACATTCTTCACATTCCGAAATAATATTGATAGCGTCTGCGTCCAATACCAAAGCTTTATCTCCAATCGCATTCAACAACTCTTTTAATGCGGTTTGAGTATTTGGTTTGATCCCAATGCCCGGTCCAATACCAATGGCCGAATACTCATTAATGGCCGGATGTTCAGAAATTAGAATATCTGATCGATCAATGCTAGCCATAGCTTCTGGAACTGAAGTCTGAATAATACCATAGCCTAAACGAGGCACATGTGTGGTCAATAAACCTACGCCCGATTTTAAACATGCTTTTGAAGCCAAAATATTAGCTCCCATTTTTCCATATGAACCCGCCATTAATAAAGCATGCCCAAATTGCCCCTTATGCGCAAAACGCTTTCTCGATCTTAGTAATTTTGAAATATCTTCATTAGTAGAAAAACAATACTGACTTGGTATTTCTTTAGTTTTTTGATGATGCAAACCAATATCTTCAACATACCATTCTCCAACAAATTCTTCATACTCCGCCAACAAAAAAGACAGTTTTGGAAGTTGAAATGAAATCGTTTCAGCAGCACAAACTATAGCTTGCAAATCATTGGTTGAATTATCCTCTCCCATTAATCCGGAAGGCACATCAATGGCGACTACTCGATTTCCACTTTTATTAATATACTGAACTACATTTTTAAACCATCCGCTGAGCGGACGATTTAAACCAGAACCAAATAATCCATCAATAATAATTGAATCCGAATTGATTTCAGGTGGCTCGGCCAGTTGATTTATATACTTAAAATCTACTTGTCTCTCTCCTTTAAGAAGATCCAAATTAACTCTTGCATCCTTACTCATCTTGGTTTCAGGAGTAACAATCCAAACTTTAACCTTGAAAACACCTGAAGGAAGTAATCGTGCAATAGCCAAGGCATCTCCACCATTATTTCCTGGACCAACAAAAACATCCACAGAAATAATATCAGAAGTGCCTGTTAAGGCTAATTCTTCAAATCGTTTAACAAAAGCTTTGGAAGCACGTTCCATTAAATCTATCGAAGCAATTGGTTCATGCTGGATGGTATAAGCATCCAGCTCGGCTATTTTAGAAACAGGTAAAATCTTCATTGCAAAACTAATTAGCTATATAAGCTAATTTACAAACAATAAATGTTTATCGAAACAACTACTCAAACATTTCAATTTCACATCTCTGCATGTAATGAATATAAATTAGTGTAAAGGTGCTCAAAAGATTAAGTTCTATTAAACTTGTTTATCAGACTATTACAAAGTTGATGTTTTAAAGCATGACACTTACGATTTGTAAGTGACCCAAAATAATATATATTTGCCCACTTGAAAATAACAACTAATTATAAATTAACAAGATATGTTTAAACAACATCCTAAAGGACTCATCCCTGCCGCACTGGCAAATATGGGTGAACGTTTCGGTTTTTATACCATGATGGCAATACTTGTTTTGTTTTTACAGGCAAAATTTGGATTGAACGGTACAGATGCAGGCATAATATATTCAGTCTTTTATGCATTAATATATATCCTTTCATTAGCGGGAGGTGTTATTGCTGATAAAACTCGGAATTACAAAGGAACCATTTTAACAGGTTTAATTGTAATGGGATTAGGATATTTCTTTCTGGCAATTCCATCTAATCCGTCAACATTTACTTTAATAATGACTTGCCTTGCCTTATTTGTTATCGCATTTGGTAATGGCTTATTTAAAGGAAATCTACAGGCATTAGTTGGTCAGATGTATGACAACGAAAAATATGGAAAATACAGAGACTCAGGATTCTCTTTATTCTATATGTTTATAAATGTAGGCGCCATATTTGCTCCATTTATTGCAGTAGGTGTACGTAACTGGTGGTTAAGTCACAATGGTTTTCAGTACAACGCAGATCTACCGGCTATTTGTCATTCCTATGTAGATGGTAGCATTTCAGCTGAGGCGACAACTAAATTTCAGGAGATGGCCGAGGCAGCAAATGGATCACCTGTTGCAGATTTAGGTGCATTTGCGAATGAATATTTGGGTGTATTCTCTACAGGTTTCCATTATGCATTTGCAACTGCCATTGTAGCAATGCTTATTTCCTTTATAGTATACGTAGTAAATAAGAAAAGCTTTCCAAATCCAGCTGGCCATGCCTCAGATGATAGTGGCAACAAAGTTGAAGCTCCTCAAATGGATGCTAAGGAAGTAAAGCAGCGTTTATATGCTCTTTTTGCAGTATT
Organism: uncultured Carboxylicivirga sp.; assembly: GCA_947503525.1. Lineage (GTDB taxonomy): Bacteria > Bacteroidota > Bacteroidia > Bacteroidales > Marinilabiliaceae > Carboxylicivirga. Next base: position 46,234 of record CANNEA010000011.1, read on the forward strand.
TGGTGTTGTAATTTTCTTTTGGTTTTCGTTCCACCAGAATGGACTAACCTTAACTATGTTTGCTAAAAACTTCACAGACTTAAGTGCGATTAACATCAACCTTGGAGCAGTAAGTATACAAGGAGCAGAGTTATTTCAATCTATCAATCCATTTTTTGTAGTATTCCTAACTCCTGTCGTTATGGCGGTATTTGGTTGGTTAAGGGCTCGTAACATGGAACCTTCAACTCCAAAGAAGATTGCAATAGGTATGTTTATTGCAGCTATGGGATTTGTAGTGATGGTAATAGGTTCAGTAGGTTTACCTTTATTCTCAGAAATCGACCCATCGCAAGGTGGTACGCCATTGGATGATGCAGCCAAGGTAACACCAATGCTTTTAATAGGTACATACTTTATACTTACTGTTGCGGAATTATTTATTAGCCCACTAGGTATCTCATTTGTATCGAAAGTAGCTCCGCCACAATACCAAGGTATTATGCAAGGAGGATGGTTAGGTGCAACTGCACTTGGTAACCAACTATTATTTATTGGTGCTATTTTTTACGAATCAATTCCGATTTGGGCCACATGGACTATCTTTGTAGTAGCATGTATTATCTCAATGTTTACAATGTTGTTTATGTTGAAATGGTTGGAAAGAGTTTCTAAATAATCTCATAAGATCATATATAAAAAAAGAGGCCTAGTGGCCTCTTTTTTTTGTTTAATCATGAAGGATTAACATTGGGTGTTCCGGATGCAGAACCATTTCTTTAGTTGTACTAGGATGGAACAAACGTTCAAAGAAACTTTCGTTATGACGAACCAATGTTACCATATCGCAATCATTATCATCCATAAACTTCAGAATACCATTACTGATGTTTTCTCCTTCAATAAAATTAAAATTCAAATTTAAGCCCTGAAAATGAGATGCAATCTTTTCTTCGGCATCCAAGCGATTGATGTATTCATCTTCAAGCACATTAACAAAGCTAATACCAGCATGAAAGTGATGCGCTAAGTCGCGAAGTGGCTCAACAACCTCATCCACCTTAATATCCTTCATATCCGTTGCAAAGACGATATTTTCAGGTTTTTTAAACTTAGCATGCTTTGGCACAACTAATATTGCAGCCTCAACATTCTTAATCACTTCGTAAGCATTACTTCCTAATAGGAAATTTTCAAGAGCAGTTTCTCCCCTGCAACCAAGAACAATTAATTCAGGTTTAAAGTCAGAAACTTCATTCTTCACAACTTCTAACAAAGATCCAAACCGGGAAGCTAATTCAACGCGTGCATTAGGGAAACGCCTATGCAAGATGGACAATTCATTCTTCAAGCCTTTAAGGCTCTCTTGGGCCAGCTCTTCTTTCACCTGCATAATGTAGGGACTGCCGCTAAATTCAAGATCGTACGCATTAACAAGATCGAAATATACTTTCTCATTTTCGAACATTTTTAGCGCATAAATGGCGGCATTCCTTGCAGTATCAGAAAAGTCTGTCAATAGCAAAATTCTTTTCATCACTCTAGATATTTGAGTTAAAGGAATTCTCTATGTACCATTGCCGCATAGTGGCTGAGGAAGACTCAACATCGAACGTCTTCGATTAGAAATAGATTTTTTAGAAATACGATTAAACTTATAGTAGTATAATATAGATTAACATGGAATAATAGAAATTAAACCTAATCTATCGGAGCATCACCAACACTTAGTATACGAACTTAAATGAAATTTGGTTTGTTTTTTAATCTACAAAAAAGATTCGTTCGTAAACAGTATCCGTTGATTAGTCAATAATAGGTAACTTAATTTTAAAAGTCAAGTTAATATGAGGTTAACAACTACGTAAATCTAATCGTCGAAGAATAAAACGCCCTTCCAAATCCTGATCGTCCACACTGTGCCCCTCAATGCGATCCGGATCTGTTATTTCCGCAATACGATCATCTAAACAATAATCAATTGGATACGGACTTTCAAGCACTTCATAACTTTTACCCTGAAGCATCAATCGATCATCTTGAATTTCACCTTCTACTTCAATACTTATCAAGAATGATGATTCTTCGTAAATATATTCCCTGTAAGTTAAAGTTCCGGAAATACGACCGTCTATCTGTTTCAATAAGGCATAGCCCATATCAAAACCTGCTTCAAACTGCTCAAAAAAATGCCATCTCCCGGTTAAATCCATCAAATAAGTTAATTAGTCAGTAGGCATTAGACAAAAGTGATTTTCAAACTGACTAATTCTACATAAACAAAAAGAGCTGGCAAAGATAGCCAACTCTTTTAGAATATTCTATTTTGGCATAAAGCCAAATAAATTTTCTGGAACTTTTCCTTATGCACCAGGTATTCCACCCATACCGAATACCATCGCCAATAATGCAACTGTTTCAATTACACCCATGGCAGCAATGTACATACCAGCACCTTGCTTGTCATCAACTGCTAGGTTCGAACATGCAGCCGCACCTGCACGTCCTTGCATAATTGCTGATACAGCAATTGCAATACCTACAAATAATGCGAAAATCATTTGATTCATGTAGCTATCAGGGTTTAGGTCGGCTGACATGAGCGTATTCATGAAGATCATACCATAAATCACCTGACTTAAAGGCATACCCACCATTGCCAGTGCTAATGCTGGTAATTTCTTCTTATCCTTAATCGATTGTTTCCAAAGGCCCATTGCACCCATAGCTGCAATTCCGGTACCGATTGCCGAACCTACACCTGCGATTCCTAATGCGATGGCATGACCACCAAATCCTTGTACTGCTGTTAATAAAGTCATTGTATTTAATTTTATTAGATGTTACTTATTTTTTTATTTTAAATGGGTTGTAATCACTACCCGAAAATTCAACGCTGGCATGGCCTGCATATTCCAACATATTTAAACGAACGCCATGCACCAACACAGCCATTGCTGCTAAGGTCATATTTAAGGCATGTCCTAATATCAGAATCAATACTGCTCCAATACCTGAGGCTAATGTTGTGATGCCATCACCAATGGCCATATCATTAAAGCTGCTGGCCATTAATACAGTTGATAGTCCTACCGCATATAAACGAATGTATGATATCACATCAGAGAATCCGTTAATAACATTCAAAGGCAAATTACCTAATGATGATAGCATTCCTTTAAAAAACGGTTGACCAGGGCTTGAAAACAAGGCCACCAAAGCAGCTCCGCCAATAAATAACCATGGCATAAAAACCGGCCCCTCAATACCCAATACCATATCATTCACCAAAAAGTACAGTCCCCATACAATGGATACCCATCCTATCTGGCCAATAGGCACAACACTATTGATGTATTTCCAGCCTTTTTGAATGTGCCCAATACTTAGATGAACAGCTCCTATTAAGAACATAAACTGTTGAATCCTTAGGTCATCGCCACCAAAACTGGCCAGATATCCAACTTGCAACTGTTTTAAAAACGGAATATTAGCAATGGTTTCGGCACCAAAGTAGGTTCCCGTTAGCACACCCCATGTCATAATAGAAACAGAGAGCGTGTAAAACAAACCAAACTCTATCTTCTTGACAAAACCTGTTTTCCAATGTGCCAATAGAGTAAGTGCAAAAAAGATAAGACCATAACCCGCATCACCAACTAATATACCGGTGAAGAAAGTAAAAAAGATTAAAAATACTTTTGATACATCAATCTCGTCATATCCTGGAACCAATCCCATAAAGCCCATTACCGGCTTTATCTTATCTGTCCATTTCGGGTTTCGCAATAATGTTGGCACAAAATCGTGTTCATCAGGACGCGGTTCTCTCACTATATAGCCCCAACCATTTTGTTCGGCAGTCTCAGTAACCGACTCAACTTTGTCCTCGGGCACAAAACCTTCCCAACAGCGCAACTTATCATGAAAAGCAACACCTCCATACTGTACTGTACGAACCTTTAAGCGGTTGTTTCTTTCATCCAAGGCATCAGCTATCAGATTCTTTTGCTTTTTCAGTTGAATTAAGAGCTGCTGACCATTTGCTAACTCAGTATTCTTCTCACTTAAGTCAGTCTCGACCTTTTGGAATGATATACCCTGCAATTCGATTTGTTGATAGTTTAAAGCAGCTTCCTTATCTTCTGAGATAAGCACAAGTTGACAAACACCACCGGATTGCCCAGCTAATTTTACATCTTCCCTGTTACGGATACTTTTTAAATCCTTTTCAGAAACTTCGTAAAGCTTTAGGTATACTCCTCTGCCATTGATGTTGCGGATATCATCTAATGAGATATTACCCCAAGTCTTATACCATTCCTTCGCCTTCGATAGTTCAACGATCTGCTTTTGAAGTTCTCGGTTTGTTTTATCGGTTTCTATAACTTTTTCCAATAAAGCAATATCACCTCTTTCCTCTTTTGCATAGTCATTAACTTCAACCGCAGAAGATGGTTCAGCCTCTTCAACACCATCCAATACAGCCATTGCATCCTCGAGTTGCTTAATGCGATTTTGCAGGCGATCTATCGACTCATCCTTTGCAGGTTGAAATGGAGAGATATGTACCAAACCTAACTTTCCAAGAACCTCTAAATCCTCATGCATATCATTGGTTGGGTGCGCCATGAAAAGCAATAGTTTTTTCATTTTTGTAATCATGCCATCACTCCTTCCTTTTGACTGGTTTTCACAACTTTTGCTGTCGCAATCGTTAAGCGTTCATCATCCTGCAATTTCTGACCAATTTTTCGAATAGCCGTTTTCGCATTTGGTATACGACGATTCTCGAACAGTTTAATACGGGCACGTACATCTAGCAACTCTTCTTCGAGCAAATGAATTTGCTCTTCAAGACATTCAATTTCGGCCATTAACTGTAATTGCTCCTGCATTAAAATAATAGCATCATCAACCCATAAAGGTGCATTTTCCGGTATGGGCATCACGTTAAAGTCAACACCTTCGTATTGCTCTACGCGAACACCAGCTACATCTGCATGCTTTGTGATGATCTTGTTAACAGAGATGTATGTTTTTATATCCACGTGCGAATCGCTCATAACAGCTACCCAAGGCTCAGCCGCCTTGTTGTTTTTTTCAATTACAGCACGAATTTCTTCGATTCTTTCAGCAATTGTATTAATTGTTGACATCAAAGATTTCTCCATCGCTTCGAACAAAGGCAGCATGCGTAATGACACCTTCAGAATTTTCTTCTGACGGGCACGCTCTGTTTTCGTATATTTTATTTTTACAACTGCCATTATACCTCCTTCTCTTTAGATGGATTAACAACAGATTCTAAAACCTGCAACCCGTGTTCTTTATTAAACGAGCTTAGGCGGTTTAAAATCTGTAATCGCAATTTATAAACCAATACCTCAGTTAAGGTAAACCCTTCGCCGGCCTGAATAGTATCCAGTTCTTCCCATTGCCATCGCATAATGAGCTTTTCCCGCTCCAATGGATTAGTATTAATGGTTGCTTGTGGAAGTCGCGCTAAATTGGGCGTTCGTTTTTGAGCTTTGGCTGCTCGAATCTCAGAAATATCTTCCTGTAAGTCTCCCAACATGTTGCCAATACTCTTTAAACCAACCTTCCCATCCGAATCGGTTGCCTTAAATATATCTACCGGTTCGAGTTTTTTAAAGTGCTTTGCCGACAACTGACCTTTGGCCTCGTCGATAAACTCATCCATCGAAATGGGTGGTTCCTGTCCGAAGCGCAAGGACGGCAAACTACACATTAAATAAACCAAGTTCGACATACTAGGCCTCCTCGGTTATGCGTTCAACCAAATCTTTATTGAGTAAGGTAAACATAGCCTGTTTAACATCGCTATCGCTCAACACAAACTGAACTCCGCTATTATCGGTTGATTGAACCACAATTTTAGCTTCACTGTTAGCCAAAGGCTGTAAGCTTACTTCTTCTTTTAAACCTGCCTTAACTATAAAAGCTTGCATGCCTTTTAGAGTTTCGGCTGGAACCTCAACCTTTTTACTACCTTCAATCGAAGCTACTACCGCTTTTGTTAATTCTTCCAGATATTTCTCCTGAGTGAATAAACTTTCGCTTAAGTTTCCAAAAATCGATTCCATATATTTTAAAACCGCCACTTTTGTAGCTTCAAGCATATCGCGTGAAGCTTGTTTCATAGCTGTTTGTGCATTATTCTTAGCTTGCTCAGCTTTAGAATTAGCCTCTTCTATGATGGTGTTTTTTTGGGCTTCTGCTTCTGCAATAATGGCCTCGGCTTGCTTTTTAGCTTCTTCAATAATGCGCTGCTTTTCAGCCTCTCCAGCATCAATTCCTTGCTCTTTAAGCTTCGAAACAATCGTTTCCAGATTTTCTTTATTATCGTGCATTTCTTTCATTTTTTTAAAATAAACAACCGATTAGTTCTTATCCCAGTATTCTTCAATCAGTTTTTTACTGAGCCCCGTTTCTGTAGGATCGAAATGGCGCTTAAGAATAGCCCAACATTTATCAAGTGCTGCTTCAAGCTCAATTGGCTCACCAAATGGCTCTTCAACATTATCGATAAAGTCGGTACGGTAACGTAATAACTTTTGAGAGTATGGATCATTCGCAGCTCCTACTTCCGCAGCTTCATGTGCCTTTTCTGCATCAGCCAGTAAGGACGCCATTGCTGTCATTATAGCACGGTGGTCGCTACGTGTTTTACCATTCACACCTTGTTTCAAACGCGATAGTGAACGGGCCAACTTCAATTTACCATTCTCTAAGAAAAACTGTCCTTCCGTAATATAACCAGTGTTATCAGGTACAGGATCTTCTAATGATTCCAGCGTTGTTGCTCCAATAATCGTAATTGAACCTGCACCTTCTATATCAGCTGCAACCTCGTATCTTTTTGCTAACTCCGAATATAAGGATCCCGGATAACCTTGTAGCGAAGGAATCATATCCTGGTAGTTGGCAACGTTACGTAAGATGTTCGACCAGTTAGTCATATCAGTTAACAATACCAATACATCTTTTCCCTGATCACCAAATTCGCGAGCTACACTTAAAGCCACATCCGGTAACATTAAACCTTTAATCTGCGAATCACCAGCAAGGTGACTAAACATGATTGTTTTATCGATGTTTCCTGATTGAGAAAGTTGCTCTTTGAAGTAATGGTACTCATCAAACTTTAATCCAATACCAGCAAAGATGATAACATCGGCCTGAGCTCCCTGAGCAATCTGAGATAACAGACGGTTATATGGTTCCGTTGGACCCGCAAAAATTGGAATCTTCTGCGATTTTACCAATGTATTGAAAACATCAATCATCGGAATTCCTGTCCATAGTGCCTGCTTAGGTACGTTACGTACAGTTGGATTTAAGGTATCTAATCGAGTAGACACTTCCTTTTCGAAAATTACGTCTGGTCCACCATCAGATACTTCACCGGCACCATCAAAACTACGGCCCAACATTTTATTTGAGAAACCTGCTGTTAGTGGAATCTCATGCATGCGAATTTTGGTGCTGGTGCTTAAGCCTGTTGTTCCATTAAAAACCTGAAAACGAGTTGAGTCTTCTGTAATATTAATGGCTTTCGCAAAAGAAAGGCTTTGGTTGCTATCCGCTTCCAAGAGCTCTACCACATGGTTAAGCGCAACCCCAGGATTACCTTCAACCGAGATAAGAGCTTTACCAACTTCGCTTATTTTATTAATTTCTTTCCTTATCATACGGCGTATTCCTCCTGTAAAATAAATTTATCCACTGCTTTAGGTAGATTAGTAACTTCCTCCTCAGATTTTGCTGAGTAATTCCACTCTCTCCACCACTGGCGTAATCCATCAAACTTCTGTTTGATTAACTCTTTAATTTGTTCATCGTCCATGTCTCCTTGCTGGAAATCGATGGAACTATCTATTAAATTCTGAACAGCCTGATTAATTACTTGTAAGCGATCCGGACGTGTACATGCATCCACCTTATCGAAAGCATCTTGTTGCATCACACAGAAATCAATAGTTAAACCTTTTTGAAACTGAACATAATTCGAAACAGGTACTTTCTTTAATCCAATGGTACTAATGGTTTGATCAATGTCGTTAGCATCATTTAAAGTTTGAATCATCTTTCTACGGTCTTTCCATGATACAAAACCATCGTAAACTGAAGTAGTATATACCAAAGGATCAATGGCCGGGTATTTCTTAGCATCGGCACGATCCTGAGATAAGCCCCAGAAACCTCCAGTAGCATCCATGGTTGCCTGGGTTACAGGCTCCTGGAAGTTACCACCTGCAGGTGATACTGTTCCAATAAAAGTTAATGAACCACCAGTTCCTAAATCTTCACCGGCACGCTGGTACATCCCTTTAATCTGATCCGGAATATCCATCGGGAATGCTTCCGGTCCAGGAATATCACCCTGACGACCACTACGCTCGCGCAATGCCTGTGCCCAACGTGATGTTGAATCGGCTAAAAGCACTACTTTTTTACCTTGATAACGATAGTACTCGCCTACTGTTAATGCAATAAATACCGAAGCTTCACGAGCCGCAACAGGCATAGAACTGGTATTTCCGAAAATGCACATACGATTCATTAAAGACTCACCTGTAGTAGGATCTTCCAACTCAGCAAATTCTTTAAAAACCTCAACTGCCTCACCAGCACGCTCACCACAAGCAGCCATGATCATAATGTCAGCTACTGCATATTTACATAGTGAATGCTGAAGTACAGTTTTTCCTGCACCAAAAGGCCCAGGATTACCTACTGTTCCACCATAACCTACAGGAGCCAATAGATCAATAACACGCGTACCCGTTGAAATAGCATGACTAGGTATAGCACGATCTACAAATGGAATAGGAGATTTTACTGGCTGACGGAAAGCTAACTGTAATTCGTGCTTTTTGTTTTGCTCATCAACCACAATAGCAACTTGCTGAATAATGTTTACCGAACTCTTTTCGATAATACTTTCCACTTTACAAGTTCCGAAACTAAAAGGCACTAAGATCTTATGATCGACCTTACCTTCCGGTACGTTTCCGATAACATCACCACCTGAAACCGTATCTCCAACTTTTACACTTGGAGTAAAGTCCCATAATACCTCTTCATCCAAGGCTGGGGCATTCATACCAGGTTTAAGATATGGATCTTCTTCACTTAGTTTATACAATGGATTTTGTAAACCATCCCATACACTAGTTAAAAGACCCGGACCTAACAATACGGATAAAGGGGTACCTTTAAATACCACTTCATCACCAATCATGGCTCCTGTTAAGTCTTCAAAAACCTGCATCTCTACAATACCGGCATCGGCATTTTTAGGATCAGGCTGAATCTGCAGAACCTCCGCTTGGAGGAATTTTCCATCGACGGAAATCTCAGCAGTTTCCCCCATTATCACATCATCAAAGAATCGGGCTTTCACCAACGAGTCTTGGATGGAAATAAGGTTTCCTGTCCTCTTTTTGTTGATATCGTTCATAATTTATACTTTAAAGCAGCTGGTCTTCTCCAGCCGACTACCCATTACATTGTATAGTATTCTATTTTTAAACTCACAAATAACTCAATTTATAAAAAATGTCTTATCGCATTTTTCTCGGCACTTCATCTAGATAATAGGACCAATTGATTAATTAGTTCCTTTTAAGGATTTCAAATATAGATTTTTGTGGGCAATTCTTCAATAAAAACAAATGCAATCTTGCAACTATTACACCTATGTGTTATGAAAAGTGAAAGTATGGTTTTCCTTGAACTATTGAAAACTAAAGTTTATTGAAGCAGGTCTATTTAGGATTAAAACAGAATTTTTAACGATTGAAGTCTATAAATGCAAAAACCCCGCCGAGGCGGGGTTTAGCAAAACATTAACCATAAAAACCAAATTCAAGCCATTCTTAACAAACGGCCGAACTATTCGCCTTCTTAACCACTTCAAAGGCGTTTGCTATCTGATCTATCAAATCCTGCGGATTTTCTAGTCCAATACTTAATCTAACTAAAGATGGTGAAATACCTAACTTCAACCTATCTTCAGGAGACACATCAACATGTGTCATAGTTGCCGGGTGCTCAGCTAAACTTTCCGTTGAACCCAAACTCACCGCTAATTTAAACAATTTGAGGTTATTCAAAAACAAAAATGCTTCTTTCTCACCTCCAACAATATCAAAAGCTATCATTGATCCGGCTGATAAACACTGACGGTCAAAAATATCTTTTAACTCTGACCCTTCTTCAAGAAACCCAAGATAGTGCATTTTCTGCACCATAGGGTGATTCTTTATATATTCAGCTACCACTTTAGCACTCTTTGCCTGAGCCTCCATTCTAATTTTAACCGTTTCCAAACTTCGTTGTAACAACCAACTTGAATTCGGGTCTAATTGGCTACCAAAAAATGTACGCATGCCTTTAATCTGCCCGATTAATTCGGCAGATCCAGTGCAAGCTCCAGCTATAACATCACTATGGCCGCCAATATATTTTGTTGCAGAGTAAACTACCAGGTCAGCACCAAATTCCATTGGATGCTGGAATACCGGACCTAAAAAAGTATTATCCACTGCAAATACACACTTCTTCTCTTTTGTACTGAAATATTTCGACACACGAGATGCCATTTCAATATCAATTAAAGAATTGGTAGGATTACCAGGTGTTTCTACATAAATCATTGATGGCTTTTTGCCCGGATAGGCTTTTTCAACACGATCAATAATGACATCCTCATTTTCACCTTTCACAAAGCCAACAACTCCAATATTAAATTGAGGCAATACGTGATGGATAAAATGATCTGTTCCACCATATACGGGAGAGGAAAACAATAAGACATCACCTGGCTTAACAAAAGTTAGTATAGAAGTAGATATCGCTGCCATTCCACTTGAAAAGAAAGCACCAGCCTCAGCTTCATCCCAGGCAGCTAAACGCTTTTCCAGTATGTTCATATTAGGATGATCTAAACGAGAATAAATCATACCCATTTCTTCGCCTTCTTCTTTCTCACGTAAACCATAAGCTAACTCAAAAAAGGCTTTTCCTTCCTCACAGTTATTGAAAACAAATGTTGACGTTTGGTATATAGGGCATTTAGCAGCACCTTGATGCTCGTGAGCATCATATCCCAATGTCATCATCAAACTTTCCGGTTTCATATCATTCTTCATAGCGACTTACTATTTTTTAACAAATTTACATATACCCAGTCTTATTTACCACACTTAGTATCTACAACGGTATATTTTACTATATTTACATTTATTAATAGTTCTATATTCTTTTTGAAATTACTATTTATGGCGACTAAAGAAAAAAATACTAAAACACAGCTTGACGCTACGGACAGAAAGCTATTGAAACTGCTTCAACAAAATGCTAAAATGACTACCAAGCAGCTGGCTCATCACCTCAACCTGACTGTGACTCCGGTTTTTGAGCGTATAAAAAGATTAGAAAAAACAGGTGTCATTGAAAAGTATGTGGCCATTATCAATAAAGAAAAAGTGGGAAAAGAACTAGTGGCCTTTTGTAATGTGTCTCTTAAAGAGCATTCTCATGATATAATTCGTGATTTTGAAGCGAGCATAAGCCAAATGACAGAAGTATTGGAATGTCATCATATTGCCGGGATGTTTGATTACACCTTAAAAGTCATTACTGAAAACATGGAAACCTATCATCATTTTATCTATAATAAACTGGCATCGGTTAACCATGTTGGGAATGTACAAAGCTCATTTGTAATGAGAGAAATTAAATCAGGCACAGAAATACATTTGGATTAAGGAGATTAACTTTCGAGCAAAGGTAACTGGAAGAAAAAATATGACCCTTCGCCTTCTTTAGAAGATAAACCAATAGATCCATCTAATAATTCAACTAGATTTTTTGTGATCGTCAAACCGAGTCCGTTTCCTCTGTATAGGTTTCTTGTATCATTTTTCACTTTTAAAAAGCGCTCGAAGATTTTTCTCTGGTGCGCTTCATCAATTCCAATACCTGTATCCTCAACATAAAAGCGAACGTAACCATCAACAACAGAATATCCCACTTTTACATATCCTTCATTGGTAAACTTAAGCGCATTACTTACCAGATTATTGAGTATTTGTCTCAACCTAAAGGAGTCAGTATAAATTGAAACATCACCCTCAGGGATATCCAATAATAATTTTAACCTATCCTTTTCCACCAAATATTTAGAGGTGGTAAAATTAGCATACACCTGATTAACTATATTATTAACCGAAACGATAGATAAGGCAGTTTTAATCTGTCCCGATTCAATCATTGAGATATCGATAATGTCATTAAGGAGATTTAATAACTCATCCCCATTAGATTTAATCATCTGAGCAAACTCAACCCGCTCCAAGGGATTAAAGGAAGAATCCAGCAACAATTCAGAAAAACCAATTATCGCATTCATTGGTGTCCTAATCTCATGACTCATATTCGATAAAAAGGCAGATTTCAGGTGATCCGATTCTTCGGCTGCAACCTTAGCCTTTTCAAGTTCATAGGTACGTTCTTTAACCTTTGTTTCCAACGAATGGGTAAACTCCTCGAGTTGTGCCTTTTGTCGTGATATCTCATCCCTTTGTTTATGAGCAATATTTCGTTGCACTTCAATCTCCCGGGTTCTTTTCTCAATGGTTGCTGCTAAATTAATCTTATCAAGTCGCAAACGTCGAATTCGATATTTCACTAACAGATATCCCATTGAAATCATTGCGATTAGCAAGAGGATGATAAACCAAACTTCACGCCAAATTGGTGGATTAACTGTAATGTTAATTTTTTTGGCATTATCACATAATACACCATCCGAATTTGTCGATCGTACTTCCAGATCGTAACTACCCGGGCTTAAATCTATGAACGTTAAAGTTTTTTGGTTTTTCAATGGAACCCATTGTACCGTATTTGGTAACATTCGGTAGAAATACTCAACCTTATCGGGATTATCAAAATCCAGGGCAGCAAATTCCAAATTAAAAAATCGTTCTTGATGATTAAGCTTTAGACTATTCGCCGTTATAATAGACCTTATAATTACTACATCATTCCAGCTGGCAGTATCTCTTACTGAGATTTCATTTCCGTACAATTGAAGTCCGGTAAAATATATTGGAGGCTCAAATGAAGATGCATTTAAACTATCTGGATGAAATATATTAAATCCATTAATACCGCCTAATATTAATCGTCCATCTTCAAGTTGCAATGATGCAGGATTAAACTCATGACCTTGTACCCCATCATTAAAATCAAAATTTGTTATTTCATCGGTTAATAAATCAATTGAGCTTATCCCATTATTAGTTGAAAGCCATAATTTGTTTTTATACTCATGAGCCGTATAAACATAATGACTTCTTAGCCCTTCCTCCTCGCCATAATGCTTAATTACTTTGAGATCTCTCGACAGCAAATCAACACCCTGACCTGTACTCACCCACACATTGCCATCTAAAGCATCGTTTACCATGCTGACCGAATTAGATGCAATGGATTGTGCATCATCAGACTCGTGCAATATCATTGTGAAGTTATCGCTTTCATAGTCGTATTGATTTAAACCTTCATCAGTACTCACCCAGAACTCTCCAATGCTATCGCAATATAAATCCCAAATCATTGGGCTACTTAAATCACCAATATCTTCATAGGCTTTATAACGGATAAATTTATCATCCTCTTCATCATATCTGCAAAGACCATTATTGGTACCAACCCAAAGTCGACCCATTGAATCTAGTTCACATGCAAAGACTTCATTACTAGGCAAACTAAATTGATTTCCAATGTCGTTTTTATATACTTTTGAAAGAGTTGTAATAATATTATATTTGATCAAGCCCGATGAAGTACCAATTAAAAGATTCCCATCATCAAGATATTTCAAATACCAAACCATAAGATCTTTACCGTTCTTCAAGGGGTCAATAGACTCGAAAACATTTGTGGTAGGATTCCATTTTGAAAGTCCAATCATTGTGCCTAGCCATACATTCCCTGAGTCATCCTTTTCAATAGCATATACCGATCGTCCATTTAAAGAGTTTTTATTTGGTACGCTATAATAATGCTCAAAAAAGTTAGGTTTAAGTGGCATATTTATAACACCACGGGACTGAGTGCCAATCCATAAATGGTTTTGTTCATCTCTATATAGAGAGGTAATGAATTTATCCGGTAAAGAATGTTTATCAAATTCATTACTTATGAAGTCTTCAATCTCTCCATTTGGCAACAGGTGTATTAAACCATTTCTTTCTGTACCAATCCAATAGTCGTTATTTATTCCTTTTTCAATTGCCGTAACTACATAATTCTTTAAAATACATTCTCCTAAGTGTCCATCTCGTTCATTAAATCGAAACAAGCCATTACTTGTACCCAGTAATAATTCATCCTGACCTGAATCGCTTATACAATGAACAATGTTAGCACTGATATCCTGTACAGTACTTTCCAATTGATAATTTTGATGCTGACCACCATTCGTATTTATTTTGATTAGACCATAACCATATGTTCCAACCCAAACATTACCATTTTCTGAGATATGAAGTTTTGTTGGTGTAGCTTCGTATATTTCCTCTTGTTCGGCATGATAAGTCTGATAATTCCGGAATTCTTCTGTATCCGGATCAAATACACTAACTCCATATGAATTGGCAATCCAAAGCAATCCATCATCAGCAACTTTTAAATCATACACATAGCTTGATAGTATTGCATTACCTATTGTATCGTAATTAAAATGTTTAAAGGTTTCTTTCTGAGGATTAAATACACTTAAACCACCGCCTCCTGTTGCAAAATACAGTTGATCCCGTTCTACATCTTCAGCAATTTCAAATATCAATCCATTTAAAAGCGTATGTTTACTGTCATCTGCCGCATTGAAAACAGTCATTTTTGAACCATCATAGCGATTTAGTCCGTCGCCGGTTCCTAACCAAACAAATCCTCTGTGATCCTTATGAATTGAAAATACTGAATTCTGTGACAATCCGTTTTCGACCGACACTTGGTTGTAGGTAAAACGCCTGAGCTGAGCAGAAATATTATTGCATAGCAAAGCACTAACAACTAGTGCCAATGTAAAACTTTGATACCTATTTTCTATTTTTCTTATTATCAGCAAATCTGTGAAAAAAGATATTGTACGAGGTTTAGATAAAAAAGATATGTGCTATGCTTCTTAATCACCCTGCGAAAATAACTAACGCCCAGAATGTCACCAAGTATATGATTATATTTTTTTCTTCGTTCAATTAAACCAGGTTCAATTCCCATTGTATCAAAATAGCTACATCCAGCTATTGATGGCAGTTGGACCTTATTAGCCAGTAATAAAAACGGTATGCTTTAAAGGAAATTAATTTGAATTCTTAGAAATTCGTTCCATCATAAATGAAAAAAGGGATCCTTAAGATCCCTTTTTATTATTCCGTGCTCATCGAAGGAGGATAATTCTCCTTGTCGACACCTCTTGTTTTATTTGGCTTGCCACTCATTTCAAATTTCAATTCTCCACCTTTCAGTAAATCATGATGATTTAAATAATTTTTATCCCACACATTACTATTAAACATCACCTTATCGATATACATATTTTTTGAATCGTTATTTACAGAGGTGATTTTTAACTGCTTACCATTTGGTAACTGCAGTTCAACTTCGTCAAAAATCGGACTTCCAATCACATACATATCTTGTCCTGGACATACCGGATAAAAACCTAGTGCGCTAAATACATACCAGGCCGATGTCTGTCCGTTATCTTCATCACCACAATACCCATCAGGACTTGGCGTATATAATTTATCCATTACTTTACGCACCCAATATTGGCTTTTCCATGGTTCTCCGGCATAATTATACAAGTAAGTCATATGCTGTATTGGCTGATTCCCATGCGCGTATTGTCCCATATTCATGATTTGCATTTCTCTTATCTCATGTATAGGAAATCCGTAATAAGAATCATCAAACACAGGTGGTAAATCAAACACCTGATCCAACATGCCAACAAATTTCTCACGTCCGCCCATTAAGTTCTTAAGTCCCTCAATGTCGTGAAATACCGACCAGGAATAATGCCAACTATTGCCTTCCGTAAAGGCATCACCCCATTTAAAAGGATTAAATGGAGTTTGAAACTGTCCATCCTTATTTTTTCCACGCATCAAGTTGCTTTCGGAATCAAAGAGGTTCTTGTAATTCTGTGCTCTTTGTGCAAAAAGATCAATTTCTTCTTTAGGCCTGTTTAGTTCCTTAGCAAGTTGATAAATTGTATAATCGGCATAAGCATATTCTAAAGTTCTGGCTGCATTTTCATGAATACCAACATCGTAAGGAACATATCCCAATTCGTTATAGTATTCCGCTCCATACCTGCCAACAGAAGTTACTTCAGCCATATGTCCTTTAGTGTTTTTTAAAATGGCTTCGTAAAGCACATCTATATCATATCCTCGTATTCCTTTTAAATATGAGTCAGCAATATTCACAGCTGAATTACTGCCAATCATACAGCCTCTATGACCTGGACTAGCCCATTCCGGAAGCCATCCACTTTCTTTATAGGTATTGGCCAAACCTTCCATGATTTGAGCATTCAATTCAGGATACATCAGAGTGAAGAATGGAAATACTGCTCTAAAAGTATCCCAGAATCCGTTATCAGTAAACATATACCCCGGCAATACCTCACCATTATAAGGGCTATAGTGAACTACTTCATTATCCTTATTATATTCGTAAAACTTTCGTGGAAATAAAAGCACCCGATATAGCGTTGAGTAAAATATTCGGCGCTGATCAACAGTTCCTCCAGTAACTTTTATTTTATTAAACTCCTTCGACCAAGCCTCATGAGCCATTTGTTTGGTTTGTTCAAAGCTATTGGTTCCAATCTCTCTTTCTAAATTCAACTCGGCTTGTTCAGGGCTGATAAATGATGAAGCTACTTTAGCATGAACTTTTTCTCCTTTGGTAGTTTTAAACTTTAAGATTGCTCCCACATGATAGCCCTCTTCTTCACGATTCGATTCATAAAGAACATCACCATTCCAGGTAGACATATCTGCAAATTCCTTATCAAATTCTACTACAAAATAATTATGAAAATTGCCTGGAACACCACCTGAATTATTTTTGCAATAACCTATTACTTTTCGCTCCTCAGGAATGATTTTAACATAAGATCCTTGATGAAAACCATCCACCAGTACATAACTGTCATCATTCTCAGGAAATGTGAAACGAAAATGGGCCGCCCTTTCCGTTGGTGATATTTCAACATTGACATCGTAATCGGCTAAATATGCCTGGTAATAATGCGGCTTAGCGATTTCCGCCTTATGCGAAAACCAACTCTCCCGTTCATCCTCCTTATATTTCAACTGACCTGTTACTGCCATTAAACTAAAAGCCGCATAATCGTTTATCCATGGACTTGGCTGGTGAGTTTGCTTAAAACCCCTGATTTTTTTGGCATCATATTGATACCCCCATCCATCTCCCATTTTATTGGTTTGAGGGGTCCAAAAATTCATGCCCCAAGGCGTAGCAATTGCCGGGTATGTATTACCATTTGAAAGTTCAAATTCCGTATCCGTCCCCATTAAAGTAGACACATATTCTACTAAATCGACTTCCTTTACCTGAGCTGGTTCTTCTTCGCAACATGCATTAAATAACAGTCCAAAACTTAAGACTAAAATTAGTCCTACACCAAAACGTCTCATGAAAAAAATTTAAATTTAAAATGCCTTTAGAAAAGACTTAAATCCTAAAGAATTACATAATTAACAAATATCGCACATAGCTAATAATTAATCCATGTATTAAGAGAAAAGATGACTGCTGAAGAATAAGTTTTAATTTTACCTGCTTAAGGCATCATTATTACATAAATATTTTAACTTTTTTAGACTACATTTATACGTAAAAAAAATACGATATGAGAATAGAATATGATATTAAACTTGGATTTAAGGATGTAATGTTTCGTCCCAAAAGATCGACCTTAAAAAGTCGCTCACAAGTTAATTTAGAAAGAACATTTCGTTTAAAACACAATCAACAAGAATGGACTGGCGTGCCAATTATGGCTGCTAACATGGATACCGTAGGCACTTTCGAAATGGCTCTAAAACTTTCAGAAAAAAAGATTTTCACGGCTCTGCATAAGCATTATACGTTTGAAGAATGGGATGCTTTCTTAAGTAATGCTCCGGAAGGAATTGAGGATTACATTGCCATCAGCACAGGAACCGGCGAGAAAGATCTTGAACGAATTTCAGCAGTAATTAAAGCCCATCCAAAATTAAAATTTATCTGTATTGATGTGGCTAATGGCTACTCAGAGCATTTTGTGGCTTTCGTTAAAAGTGCTAGAAAGCGTTTTCAGGATATGATCATATTGGCGGGTAATGTAGTAACCGGAGAGATGGTGGAAGAATTGATTCTTGCCGGTGCAGATATTATTAAAGTTGGGATTGGACCAGGTTCGGTATGTACTACCCGAGTAAAAACAGGAGTTGGATACCCTCAGTTATCTGCCATTATAGAGTGCGCTGATGCTGCACATGGTTTAGGCGGTCAGATTATAAGTGATGGAGGATGTGCCACACCGGGTGATGTTTCTAAAGCTTTTGGCGCAGGCGCAGATTTTGTAATGCTGGGAGGAATGTTGGCTGGCCACGATGAAAGTGGCGGAGAAGTTATTGAAGAAGACGGCGTCAAATACAAACAATTTTATGGCATGAGTTCATCAACGGCCATGGACAAACATGTTGGTGGTGTAGCAGAATATCGGGCCAGTGAAGGTAAAACTGTACAAGTTGAATATAAGGGCCCAGTTGAAAACACTTTACAGGACATATTAGGTGGAGTGCGAAGCACATGTACTTATGTTGGAGCTCAACAATTGAAAGAGCTGAGTAAACGAACTACATTCATTCGTGTTGCTGAGCAAGAAAACAGAATTTATACCAAAAGTAAATAATCTAAAAAGCCCTTGTGGATTCGCATCATGAATCCACAAGCTTTTTAATTTCATGAGTAATCCATTCTCCACTTTCTCTTGGTTTCTCAAAACTCACCCAAGCCTTATGCTTTAATATATTAGCAGTTTGAGGACGCCATGTTCCATCTTTTCTTCTTTTTTCGATTAGATAATTCTTAGCATCATTACATCGCGAATCATCCAGACGGTCATTCTCATTAATTAGACGCAGTAGTTCAATCACATTGCTTTTCCAGGTAAAAGGATAGTTTAATTTTAGAATATACTTGCTTATGGGTTCCGGCTTTGATTGCCTAAGAAATACTTTTTGTTGTAAAATATACTCCAGTCCTTCAGCTAGCTTTTTATCAATTAATTCATTGTTAGTATTGAACTTTAAACGCTTAAAATCACTTAGTGCAATCGTAGACTTGACTAATCCAATGTAACAAGGCGTTCTTTTCAAACATCCTCCGTATTTTTTTGCGCCTTTACCACTCCAGCCTGATAACTTATCTCTTTCAAATAATTGATAGTTCAAAATCCAATCTATTCCTACGTTTAGCTCTTGGCTAAATTCTCCTTGCAATCGCATAATTATACTTGATATCATTGCATTATAACATGGCAATATCATATCTTCTTTTGCGGTAATGGAAAATCCCTGCTTTGTAAAAGTTAATTCTATCAATTGCTTAAGCCACTCCTGTACCCTGGGATATGTGCCGGCATACGGGATTTCTGACAATTGAGTTAGCCTCCAAAGTAAACTCATCACATCAGGCGAAACCTCATCTAGTAAGCGCTTAAATACCTCGGACTGGTCAAGATAGTTTTTAGCTTCCTCAACATTAATTTGCTTACCCTCATCCAGTTTACATTTTAACTTCAATGCAGTATCCATATTCTAAAATCTTTCTGATCTTAAATTTAGGCATTAAAACAGAATAATTACCTTTGCCACATGCCAATAGATATAACAATTCAACAATATTTAAAAGACTACCTTCACCTTCCTTTAATTGATGTTCGCTCTCCGGGTGAATTTGAGAAAGGACATATCCCTGGAGCCTATAATATTGAATTGTTTAGCAACGAAGAGCGCGCTCATGTTGGAACCATTTACAAACAACAATCGCAGGAAAAGGCAATACAACTTGGCTATGAATACGTCACCCCAAAACTGGATGCATATATTGAACGTGCGAGTAAATTAGCTACTGATAAAAATGTAGTAGTTCATTGTTGGCGTGGAGGAATGAGAAGCCATGCATTTGCCCAACATTTGAAGGATAATGGTTTTGACAAGGTATTTGTTATTTCAAAAGGTTATAAAGCATTTCGACATGTGGCATTAAATAGTTTCGAAAATTATAAAGTAAGAATACTGGGCGGCTTTACAGGTAGCGGCAAAACTCACATCCTTAAAGAAATTGAACAACTTGGGCATCAGGTTTTGGATTTAGAGGGATTGGCCAGTCATAAAGGCTCTGCCTTTGGAAGTATTGGTGATGGACATCAACCAAGTACCGAACAATTTGAGAATAACATTTACTGGGAATGGCGAAAATTCAATCCTGACAAAGAAATATGGATAGAAGATGAGAGTCCCAACATTGGCGGCGTAAATATCCCTTTTAATCTATTTACAATAATGCGGAATACAAGGCTCTTTTTTATCGATATTAGAAAAGAAGCCAGAGCAGAACTTTTAGTCGATGATTACGACACTAAAGATAAGGCTAAGCTATCTGCTTCCATATTAAAAATAAGCAAACGTCTGGGCCATAAAGCCACTCAAGATGCTTTAAATCATCTTGAAAACAATGAATTTTACGAGGTTGCAATTTTAGCGCTCTCCTATTACGATAAATATTATCTAAAAGGAATGCAAAGGCGCGACCAGTCTAAAATTAATATATTAAAGTTAGATACAACTGATTACAGAACCAACGCTGAACAAATTATAAAACATTCCTTATTAAAAGAATATGCCTGAATATAAACTCACCCAATATAGTCATGGAGCAGGATGTGGATGCAAAATTGCCCCTTCCGTACTAAGTTCAATTTTAAAAAGTAACCTCACTCCATATACGGATAGCAAACTTTTAGTTGGGAACGACAGTCGGGATGATGCAGCTGTCTACGATTTAGAAGATGGAACGGCAATAATTAGCACCACTGATTTCTTTATGCCGATAGTAGACGATGCTTTTACATTTGGAAAAATAGCCGCAGCAAATGCAATTAGTGATATCTATGCTATGGGTGGAAAGCCTTTGCTGGCGATAGCCATTTTAGGCTGGCCTGTAGACAAAATTCCGGTAGAAGAAGCATCAAAAGTCATGGATGGTGGACGTCAGGCATGCAAAGAAGCAGGCATTGTTTTGGCAGGTGGTCATAGTATTGATAGCCCCGAGCCTATTTTTGGTTTAGCTGTAACCGGTAAAGTTGACATCAACAAAATAAAACGAAATGATACGGCCAAAGAAGGTTGTTTACTGTATCTGACAAAACCATTAGGTGTTGGTATCTTATCTACAGCACAGAAACAAGGTAAATTAAAGCAGGAGCACGAATTTATTGCACCTAAACTAATGAGCCAATTAAACATAGTAGGCGAAAAACTGGCTCAGCTTAATGGCGTTGAAGCCATGACAGATGTTACCGGGTTTAGTTTAATCGGTCACCTTAGTGAGATGTGTGAAGGAAGCAAGCTTTCTGCTGAAATTGAGTATAATAAAATTCCAAAGTTAGATGTATTGAAGGAATACATCGATCAAAACTGTATTCCGGGAGGAACACATCGAAATTGGAATAGTTATGGAAAACAAGTTGAGCTAATGGATGAGCGTCATAAACTAATTGTTTGTGATCCTCAAACAAGTGGTGGTTTGTTACTGGCTGTTGATCCTGCGGAGCAAGATAATATTGAGGGATTTTTGAAGGAACAAAATATTGATGCCAAACCTTTTGGTAAGCTTATTAGCTCAAATGATAAACTAATAAGTGTAGTGTAATTACATCTCTTTTTTTGAAAAATATTTGGATGTATATTTAATTAAGGCTTCGAACTGCCAAATAATTACAAAAGCAAGTACTAGAAATATGGGTATTTGAAGATGTTTTAATTCAAGTCCCCATATACTTTGCTTTATCATTGGAATTAAAACGGTAGCAAAAATGCCAAAGATGGAACCAATGGTAAAAAACACCCATGATAAACGGACATTCTTAAGTATACTTTGTTTCTGCTTCGCCTCAGCTTTAACCTTCACCATTAAACGTTCTTCAAAGTCGGCAAATGGAATCTCCACTACACTTTCTGACATTAAATGTCGTAATTTTTTATCCTGTTCCATTATAGTATACTTTTAACTTCGCCTTTTAACATTGTGTTTATCTCGCCGTAAAAGCGCTTTCGTGCTCTATGCAATATCACTTTAACATTACTCAATGACCATCCTGTAACCTCTTTTATTTCATCCATCGACATTTCTTTGAGGTAGAATAAACGTAAGGATAAACTTTCCTTTGCCGGTAATAGCTTTAAGGTTTCATTGATATAAAAAACTCGCTCATCTTTCCCCATTTTATCCAATGAATCTTCATACTCCACAGGTCCATTCTCATCCACTTCACTGAAGGTCCATTTCTTTTCTTTTTCTACACTTCGAAAAGCTTTATTGATAACAATTTTATATAACCATGTACTAAATTTGGATTGGCCCTTAAACGATGTAATTTTATTAAAGGCATTAATAAAAGCCTCTTGCACCACTTCTTCCGCCAAAAACTCATCTTTAACAACGGATAAGGCAACAGAAAAGGCCATGTGTTGATATTGCCGGATAAAATACCGGAATGCCTCCACATCGCCATTCTTTACTTTTTTGATATAAATATCATCCATTTAGGCCTGTTCCGCTGTTTTAGGTTTATCTACAAAGTGTGATAACATCATTCCAAAACCTCCAAAAATAAAGGTTGTGGCAAAAACAATACCTGGTGCAACATCCTCAAGGTCACGCGACATAGTCGGATTAGAGATAATTAATAAACCAATACCTAATCCTAAGCCAAGTCCGGTTAATAACAAGCCAAATTTTAACCAAGGAAAACTAAAGCGTTTACGTGTTTCTTTTTTGGTTAAGAAACTGGCCACATCAGCCCCTTTTTCAATTAAGGCCATACGTTCCTTATTACGCGCCTGAATAAAATAAAACCATGCTAAAAAAGCTGCTGCAAATAAACCTAACCAAATCATTGCTATTCCAAACATTTCCATAATTATTCGTTTTTGTTTCCCGTAGGATACCGGCAATTGAAATAAGGTTACATCAAAACCTGAAAAAAAATCAAACTTTAATTGTTCCATTCAGCACTAAGTAGCCAAAGGCCGCAAAAAACAAACCCAACAAAGCATAAAATATCCGTGCTCCATTTCGCCCCATAAGTTTAATCATAGTTTGCGCCCGACGCTGTTTAAAATACCATTCCCAATTAGTAAGGCCGGCAACAAATATCAAAGCTCCAAAGGCAATCATCAGGTAATATAAAAATGACATATTATCCATATTCTTTCAATTTATGCACCTCAAAAATAAGCATAAAAAAAGGGATCGTTATGACCCCTTATATCTTATCGAGATAATACATTAGCTCATAGAAGATAACCACTCTTGTGCTTGAGACATGGTTTCAAATGAACGTAAATCTCTACCCGTAACTTTCATTAAGCCATTATACACAATTCTCTGAAGTCCTCCGAGTCCATATACCGCTCCTGCCTTTACATGTATTTTATTTCCACTTATAAAGTCGGTGAAAGCATTCTTAATCTCAGAATTAAAATGCATCCCTCCAATATTAGTTAATGTCAAAACTGATTGTTCAGGCTGACTCCTAATGTATTCTGCACTTGGTTTGATTAAAGTAATAACCTCTTCTTTTGTTTTCATATTTGAAAAATCCATAAAGAAAAAGGTCTTCCCATTGTAGTTAATTAATTCGGGCTTCTTCATAATTAGTTTGGTTTCCTTAAATTACGCCTCCCCAGGCAATTTGTTCTTTTTATCTCCTAATACCGAAATACAAAATTCAGTAAATCTGGTATAACAAGTATAAATAAAATGACGCTAATCATCAAGCATTTTACTCATTATCTGAACCCTGAGGCACTTGAAATGAACCAATATTGGTAATTTCATATTGAGAAAGAGAAAAGGTACTTTTTGAGCCTTTATTGATATCAACTATTTCAAATATTGATTTTTCACCATTGGCATACTGAACACCTTCACTTGCCATTAAGAAACCACCCCAAATTCCATTGGAATACATTGAACTGCGAAACATTGTAGTCATGAAATCTTCACTATCCCAATCCATCTCTTTTGTTATCCAGGCATCAGCTTCTCCTTCTTCATCCTTATACTTATATTCTTCACATTTATAGCCAAGGATGGATTTTGTTCTGCCCGTCTTCGTCACTCTAGGATCCACATAATTAACATCGTCCATGTCATCTATGGCTTCATCATCTTCCTCGTACAAAGACTCGTCCATAAATCCTTTACCGCCATAAACCACACCAGTCTTCTTTTCTTCTTCATCATTTAGGATGATACTGGCATTATTTTTAGCATCCATAATAATTATCCCTTTTTGCATATCATCCTTATCCTGAACTTCGCCAGAAACAAATTCATAAGCATAGGTTCTATCGCCCTCGTTAGCATAAATCTTAATAATACCATCCGTTTTCAGCGTCCCTTCTTTATTAAAGGTTTTCATGTGCATGGTTATTGACGAAGAAAAACTATAAACATCTTCAATTGGTACCGGCTCCGAAGAATATCCTAAACCAGCCATTTTATCCGCCCACTTCGATAAGTTCTCACCATAGTAGGAAGGATCATCTTCATTCATTTCGTCGGCATTCTCATTTCCCGACATCGACTTCTCAACTTCTTCAAAGGCTTTATCCAGCTGTTTATCTATTTCTTTTTCAGCTTTTTCTTTGGCTTTTTTTTCAGCCATTTCCTCGGCTTTCTTGGCGGCTTTCTTGGCCATTTTCTCTAGAAAAGATTGTCCCTGAGCCGGAACAACTATAAATGAGGCAATTAATAGGGTAAGGTAAAAAATAGTCTTTTTCATTGGTTAAATAGTTTGATTAAATGAAGATGCAAAATAGCATCATTTTTAATGACTATCAATTTATTAACCCACAGCAAATCACAAGTTAACGCAACTTAAAATATAGGATAGACCAGTTAGTCTAAAAAAGGAATCCATTAGTAAAAAAAAGCAAGGTTTTTATTCCTGTGTGGTGATCCGATAATCCATAACAAATTTGACTACTCCATCATAATCATCAATACCTTCTTCAATCTTATTACTTTTCAAATACGCGTCATTAACCGCACTGGCTACATCTTCCACATCCTCATTCATTAAGCTTCTCCAATGCTGCTGTATCCTTCGATAGTCGAATCGTACGCCAGGCAATATATTGGAAACCGCTTCCTCAAAACCTTCCAACTTATAGCATTCATAAACGAAATAACGCAAAAGGTGAAGGTTAGCACTGTATTGCAGTTGTAAATTATTGGAGTTACTGCAAACATACCAGGCATAAAAGTTAGCCTCAGCCTCACTGGTAATACCATAAAAGTGTGCCATTTCATGTGCCAAAACTGCAGGATATTCAAGGGGAAGAAGGTAAGGATTTACATGGACCTCACTAAAAAACGGACCATAATATCCACCTATGGTAGCTGCCGCAAAAAAACGACTTAAGGAAATGTTTTTCGGACGAGTTAAATCAGGACGGTTTTGTATCCTAAGAAAATGCTCTTGCCTTTTATATTCCTCTTCTAATAGGTGAAATGTCCTATTCTTATCAACTGAATCAATTCGCACATAAGTTGTGTTGGTCTGATCAATCAGCCATGAGAAGGTATTTATCAATTCTTTTGCGTCAGGTTTTGCTGGCTCCAATGCCAATCGCTTATTCAAGTCCTCACGAAAATAGTTAAACCCCCACAGCCAGTAAAAACCTATGTATACTATAGCCAAGGTTTGTATCAGCCATGATATGGACTTCGCCCAGCTTATTTTCTTGAATAAGCTGAAAGCCAACAAAGAAATAAACCAGAGAATAAGCAATAGGTAAAACAAATCATCTAAAGAAAATGGCAAGGTTCCACTTAACCAAGTTAACAATTGAGCGATAAAAGGGTATATTCCTCCACTATACCAGCTTTCGGTAAGTGAGGGAAAGCGATTGGCAAAATGAGTCAAAACATAGGTAAAAAGTGCCAAAGCAATAATAACAATGGTTCGCTTTGTGAAGATCTTTTTAATTGTCTCTGGTAGTATTGTCATATTCAAAAATAATCAATCGAAGCAACAAAACATTTATAACGACTATTTTTAATGATTTAAACATCATGCTCAAAGTAACCCGATTAAAGCTAACCCTGCTTATCACTTTTTTAAGCAATAGTTATCCCTATCCGTTAAACTAATAACAACTATTACATAGCTTCACTAATACTACAATGATACCCCCAACAATAAGCTTGAGGTATAAATACAAAAAAGCAGATCCTCAATGAAGATCTGCTCTTTAAAATTCCTATTTTTACCCTACTTCTTCATAAAGAAATATGCCTTACGTTCCTGAGCGTTTGGAATGCCAATAATGTTATTCAAAAAATCGTTTTTATTGGTCAAACCATTTCTCTGCACAAAGCCTTCTCCCATCGGCATGCAGGTTCCCCATGAGCCGCTCTGAATACAGTTTTCAAGATCAGTTGTTCGAGCAATGGTATGAGTCCCAACCGTAATCACACAAAAGTGATAGTCTTTTGCTTTAAGAAACACATCCTTAATTGTTTCCTTATTCAGATCCATTATAAAATCAGCCTGTTCAACCGCCAACAGCTTTATATCTGCGATGGGTGTACCTTCCTGAATGGTGGCCCCTTCAAATTTGATGATGCCATCAAGAAAATCGCTTAAGGTTTCAACTTTGGTTTGGGCATTAAGATGCGATGCGAATAATAGAAGCACAAAGCTAAGTGCGATGTAAATTTGTTTCATTGTTCTGGTTGTTTGATTAAAAAACTACTCAAAAATATAAATAGTTTTGAGTTTGATAGACCTCCATACAAATTAATCAACTAATCATTATTCAGCCTTCTCAATTCGCCCATCCAACAAATTAATTATACGTTTGCCGTAATTGGCAAACACATTATTATGCGTAACCTGAATGATTGTAGTGCCTTCATCGTTTAGTTCTTTCAACACTTCCATAATCATTTTTCCTTGCGATGAATGCAGGTTGCCCGTTGGTTCGTCGGCTAACAATAAGTTTGGTTTACTGGCAATAGCGCGAGCTATACCTACCAACTGCTGCTGCCCCCCTGATAGTTGAGCCGGAAACAAATCTTTTTTCCCTACAATATTAAACCTATCCAATAAATCAGCCACAATTGCTTGTCGCTCTTTCCGTTTAATTCCTTTATACACCAGCGATGTTTCAATGTTTTCTGCAACCGTCATTTCATCAATTAAATGGTAGGCTTGAAAAATAAAACCAATATGGTTACGATGATAATCCACCTTTTTCTTTTCTTTCAATGTAGCCACTTCTGTATCAAAAAAACGATACTCCCCTTCATTAAATCCATCCAGTAAGCCTATAATATTCAACAACGTAGACTTTCCAGCACCTGATGGTCCCATAATACTTACAAATTCCCCTTCTTTTATTGACAAATTAATGTCTTTAAGAATATATTCGCGTTGTGACTTATGATTGTAATACTTAAAGATGTTTTTTAAATCGATCATTTCAGTGGTTATTTTGATAATTATAAGTTAGGATTTTTTGTTTTAGGCTATTCATATCGCAAAGCCTTTACCGGATTCTCTAATGCTGTTCTAATAATTTTATACCCTGTAGCAAGAGCTATCATCACAAGCACCATACAACCACTTTGAATAAATATATCTGCAGTCAGTGGTAATTGGCGCGAGAAGGTTGACAAGTATTGTACGCTAAACAAATAGGAAAGGGGTGTGATAATAGCAAACGCAACTACAAAACGTATGACAAAGCTTTTTGATAGCTCCCAATAGACATTGATAACAGATGCCCCCATTACTTTTTTAACACCAATTTGTTTTTTAGATCTTTCTACAATAAAATGTGACAAACCAAATAAAGACAGGAAGGCATTAAAAATTATAACGATTACAAATGCATTGACAATGGTTGCTGTAGAAATAAATGTTTTAGCTAACTCATCAGCTATTTCGTTATAGTACATAAGGTTTATTGGATAATTAGGATTAGCCTGCTTAAGCACCAACTCAATATGCTGATGAGCATCCTTTAGATTATTCGGATTAACGAGTATCATAAGGTTTTGCGATTGATTTCCGGCAGGCATAATAATCAATGGCGTCTCTTCAAAGATTGGTGGCGCCGCCATATAGTTTGAAACCACACCTATTACCTCTCGCTTTTGCCCCCAAACTCTTAATGACTTTCCAATTGGATCATCCCAAGCCAAAGCATTTACCAGAAGTTGGTTAACCACAACGCCATCTGATCTGTCTGCAACATTATCTCTTCGATAGAATCGACCTTTATCTATTTCAATATTAAAAACATTTAAGAAGTCGGGCTCACACTTAAATATATTGGCCATTCGTTGATTATTGGGGCCATTCCAACTGCGTGTCATATTGGTATGCATAGCAGGCATATTCTGTCCCCACGAAACAGCTTCAACAGATGTATTTCGAAGTAATTCAGTTTTTATTTTATTAAGATCTCCCCATTTATAACCATTTATAGCTATCACATTATCCGCATTAAATCCGCACACATCTGAATTAAACATATATTCACCTTGCCTTTGTGATACAATCATTATTTGTAGCAAAAGAATAGCAAACACAAATTGCACAGTTGTAAGAACATTTCTCATTCTACTCTTACGAAGGTTAGGGCTAATCATAGATTTAAGCAGTAAGCTGGCTTTCACCTTCGACATTACTACCGCAGGGTAAAACCCGGATAGCAACACCGTAAGTCCAAACAAAGCTATAACAATGAGCTTCGGCGATAAGCCAGCATTTAAACTAATATCTGTATCTAGCAACTGATTAAAATAGGGCAATACAGTTGAGATAATCATTAGTGATAGTCCAAATGCTAAGGATGTTGTCAGAAAAGTATCAACCATAAACTGCATGAAAATATCTTTCCTTCCCCCACCGTTTGATAACCTAATCCCCACTTCCTGAGTCCTCATGGAGTATTGGATTGTAGATTGATTGATATAATTGAAAATAGCAATCAGCAAGGCTATCAATCCCCCAATAAACAGTAAGTAAAGGTTGGCACTGTTATTTTCGAAGGTGCTTTTCAGGTGAAAATCTTTAATCGGCATTAAAGCGATATGAAAGTCATCCAGTTGAGTACTCGGTTTGTAGTCAGCAACTATTTTAGTATTGAGCTTCTTGATGTCGTAGTTTGGCAGCATTTGGCAATACACATCAAAGCCGGTATCACTATATCCACGCCTTTCTTTAAATAAGGTTTTAGCCACACTCCACGACATTATTGCAGGCGAATTCACCAATGTATTATTGGGTAAATCCTTATAGATCGCTTCTAGTTTTAAATGAAAAATATTTCCGAAAATTTCAATCTTTAATACTTCTCCAATGGGGTTCTGTGTGCCAAAATACTTACTCGCCATTGATTGTGATAAAATAATCGTATTGGCTTCTCCTGTATACCTTCCTTCACTAAAGGTGTAGGTAAACATTTCAAAAAAATTAGCTTCGGTAAGCAAGAAGTTATTTTCAAGTATTGGTTCTGTACCTCTAAAAACAACTACCTGATTATTACTGATACGCTTAACTCTGACTGCATTTTTTATTTCAGGAAATTGCTCTGGCAAATCAAATGCTGCTTGTGGGAATGTAGTTGGCAATTGCCTAAATGCTCCAAAATTACCATAGGTAATTACTTTGGCTAATTGATTGGCATTGTTGTGGCATCGCTCATAATTCATTTCATTATAAGAATATAACATAGCAAGTATGCCTGTACCAAGACCTACTGCCAAACCAACAATATTTATCGAAGATGAAAGCTTATTTCTCCACAGATTGCGCCATGCAATTTTTATGTATTGAGTTATCATAGGTGTTATTTAGAATCTGATATTTGTTCTTTATGCTGAACATTACATTGGTTCATGTTCGAAACCATCCAATATTTTATTAATCATCCCGGAAAGAATAGGAGCTGATCATCTTACCAGAATCTGAATGACTGATTCAAGCAATACATCGCCCGACTCTTTATCACTCACCTGCATTTTGCATAGGTACTCGCCTTTATCAAAGCCCTCAGCTTCCCAAACAAATTGATTTTCTCCGGCTGGTTTATATTCTTCAAAAATGGTCTTCATCTTTTCTCTCTCAAGGTTGCAAATGTCAAGTTTTATATTTCCATCCACTTTCAGATCAAAGCCTATTATCGTATTGCTTTGATCATATATCTGGAAAAATGCATAATCTTCAATTGTTGGCTTGATATCAGCAAATGCTATTTTGGGTGTATTTTTAAGAATCGTGTCAAGACTTACCCAATAAATATCGTACATACCACTCCTATCGCTGGCAAAAAATAGATATTTACCATCGTGAGTAACCCATGCAAAGCCATCGGTTGATGAGCTATTGATTTCATCACCAAGTTTTTGTGGAACAGACCAACTACCATCAGGCATTGCAAACGTTATAAAAAGATCTGTTTCAAAAAATCCACCTTGATTGCTTAAAGCAGGACGACGCGATTGGAAAATTAAAAAATCTTCATTAGGCCCTGGTGCCCACAAACAATCGCCCACTTTTGAATTTAAAGCTCCTAGATTCTCAGCATTTTGATACAGCCCGTCCTTTTTTGGAATACGCCAACCGTCGCAACCGCCAACTCCACCTGGACGCCATGAGCAAATAAACAAAGTGCCTAAGTTAGAAATATGACAACCATATTCACTCGATTCAGAATTGATGGTACTATCCATCTGTATAGGTGCCGACCAAGTACCGTCAGCAGTTCGAAAACATTGGTTAACTCCAATATGATTCTTATACGGACCAATAAAGAAGAATTCATTGCCATCTGCTGAGACGCTAGGACTCATGGCATAAGTCTCAATAAATGGTGCTCTTACTGATGGTATCCAGGCGGTATCATTAAATACCGTTTCCATAATCTCAACTTTATTCCACGGCTTTTCACAAACAGTAAAATAACACGCCTTTCCATCAGGCGAAAAGCTTATCATTGCTTCATTTCGATCTTTAAGCGATATAATTCCAGGGGCAAAAACTACCGCTGAATCCCTTGGAGGCGTTTGCCCAAAGTACTTCCAATCAGAATTCTTTTGCGCATTTATCTGCGTTGCGATAAATCCAATTACTAAAATTACGAGTAGGTTTTTCATATGTATAAATTCGTATTCATTTGCCATATGGAACTCGCCAATTTTGTCATTCTCGTGTGTGAGAACTATATTCTCATGGCTCGTTTCATGTGTTAGTTTTAAAAGTTAATTCTATTCATACCTCAAACTCTCCACCGGATTGCGCATTGCAGCGCGCCAGCTTTGCCAACTTACTGTTAACATAGCTATACCTAAGGCAATAAGCCCGGCCAATACAAAAATCCACCAACTGAGTTCAGTTCGATAGGCAAAATTCGAAAGCCATTGACTCATGGCATACCAAGCAATGGGTACTGCAATTAAGGCGGCAAGTATAATTCTAACAAAGTACCCTTTAAGAAACAAAAGGATTACATCTGAAGCTTTGGCACCCATCACCTTATACACCCCAATCTCTTTTTGTTTTTGTTCAACATTAAAAGCGGTTAAACCATATAATCCTAAACAAGCAATTAAGACCACAAAGATTGAACTGTATTTGAACAAGGTGCCCATCCTGGCTTCTGACAAATAGTTAACTTTCAGTCTATCGGTCATAAAATAGTAATCGAAACTTTGCGCTGGAAAATATGATTTCCATGCTTCCTCAATGTAGTTGAGGCTTTGAGGCATTGAGTTGGGTTTAATTCTCATGGACAAGGATGAACAACGGCTATTCACTTGATCCGGATCAGGAATGCGAAATAATAAAGGCTCTATTTTATTATACAGTGAACTAAAATGAAAGTCTTTAGTGATCCCTATAATGGTTCCCTGTCTTCCCCAAACGTTTATTTGTTGTCCGATTGGGTTTTCAAAGCCCATTTCCATTGCTGCCTTTTGGTTAATTACAAAGCCATTGCTTAGGTCTGTTGAATAATCACGAGAATAAAACCTACCTTCTGCCATTTCTAAACCGTAGGTTTCAGCATAATTTTCGTCAACATGTAATACCCAAGTCTGAAAATCATCTTGCTTACCAGGCCAGTTTACGCCCTCTGTTCGGCTTAAAGTATTAACACCAATACGTCCGGAGCGAGATATTTTTGACACATGCCCACTTGCCAGGATTTCGTTTTTAAAAGCTTCCAAATCATTGCTAACATCACCTCTAAGAGCTACACATACCACGTGCTCCTTATCGTATCCTAAATCAATATTTTGAATAAAATGAAGTTGATTGGAAATGGTGATCGTTACGATGATGATTACTATTGAGAGTACAAACTGAAAAACCACAAGTCCTTGCCTTACTTTAGCGCTTTGAGGTGAAGAAATAAACTTCCCCTTCAACACTTGAATAGGCTGAAAATCCGAAGCGAATAATGCAGGATATATCCCTGATACAATACTTGTTAATACGGCAACCAATAGGATAATACTTATAAACTGAAAACTGGTATATTCAATCGTTAAGGATTTACCAGCTATAAAATTAAGTAAGGGTAAACCCAATTGAACTAAAACCAAAGCCAAAGCCAGGGCTATAAATACAAGTATAAAGGTTTCTCCAAGAAACTGCTGAATGATCTGAATTCTTCTGCTACCTTGTGCCTTTCTGATTCCAATCTCTCTTGATCGTTTTAAAGAAAGGGCATTCGACAAATTCATGTAATTCATGCAAGCAATTAGTAAGATAATGGCTGCAATTGCACTAAAAATATAAATATATTTAATATCGCCAGTAGTCGTAAAATACTCAACACCACTTGAATTTAAATGAACTTTAGTAATAGGCATCACTTCATAGCTGAGGTCTTCTTCAAGGAAGTGTCCCTGTTTACAGGCTAATATCTTTTCTTCTAGCTGAGCAATTGAAATATTACTTTCGGTTCGAATATAGGTTGTGGGCGATTGATTGTACCAAACATCCCAATTGATGCCAAATTGATTCATAAACTCAAGCGGCAAAATAATATCCGTCTGAATATGTGAATTATGAGGTATATTCTTCATTATGCCCTTAACTGTAAGCAGCTTCTTCTCCCCTAAAACGGTAATAAAAATATTTTTATCAAGCGCATCCATTGTTCCGAAGTATTTCATGCTTGCACGTTCCGATATCAATATATAAGATGGTGTCTTGAAAATCTGGTCTGGTTCACCCCGTATAAGTGGAAATGAAAATACCTTAAAAAATTCCAGATCAGCTAAAGCAAACAGTTCAGTAAAACTTTTCTCTTTGTACTCAAAAGTTGACTTAAAAGCCTCAGGTAACTGCATAAAACAGGTGGCTTCCGCTATTTCAGGCACTTCGTTCTTAATGGCAGGTGCCAATAACTTACTTGAAACTGCTGCGCGTTTATCCTTATGTTTACGGAAAACGATGTGGATATTCTCGGCATCTTCATGAAACCTATCGTACGAAAGTTCATCTTTTACCCAAACAGTAATTAAAATAAAACATGCCAAACCAAGAGCTAAACCAAAAATATTGATAAAGGCATATTTCCGTTGCTTAATCAAGCTTCGAAGTGCTAGTAGAAGATTATATTTAATCATGGTTTTATCTTTTAGTTAGTGTTTTACTACCATGCTAAAGTGACCTTACTCGTAGCGTAAAGCTTTGACCGGATTCTGATAAGAAGCTTGAATTGCCTGTCCGGCACTCGAAACAATGGTTATTAGTAGAGATATTAACAGGACTAATAAAATATCTATAAGCGTAAACTGATACTTATATAAGCCTGGGCTAAGGTCTCTAAGAAAAAAGGCTATTGGAAACACAAGTATGTTGGAGGCTAGAGCAAGTACAACAAACTGCCTAGTTACCAACATAACAATCTGGTAAACACTTGCTCCTTGAGCTTTTCGAATACCTATCTCTTTTACTTTTCGTTGTGTAGCAAAAAACACCAAACCAAACAATCCAATGGAAGCAATTAAAATGGCCATAAGCGAAAAGAAGGCAAAGGTTTTCTGTGCACTACTCCAGATTTTTATTTCCTGGCGATTACTGTTTGCTTCATATTCGTTAACGGCAAAAAGCACATCTGGAAAATGATTCTTTAATACACCATTAATATGAGCTAAGGCATCTTGACGTTGTCCTTCCCTAACACTAAAATTAAGATCATTTCCATAAGCCCAGTTTGCTTGCCTATAAAGAAGAACATAAGGTAAAATTGGGTTATGAACATCGTCAATATTAAAGTCCTTAATAACACCAACCACTTTAAACTCTTCCTCTTGCATTTCCATTGTTTTGCCAAGCGGATTGTCCCATCCAAAAGCTTTAACTGCAGTTTCATTGATAAGACATGACTGATTATCACTTGCCAAGTGCTTTGAGAAATTACGTCCTTCACTTAGCTGCATTTCCATGGTTTCAACAAAGTGATGACATGCACTATTCCACCTTGTGAATACAGGATTTTCATGATCTCCTCCTTCAGGAAAAACAAGACTACCCCAATTTAATATCATGGGAGAGTTTAATGAAAGACTCATGTCTTCAATACCTGAATGAGCTAAGATCTCATGCCTCAGGGCTTCATACGAAACAGTCGATTTATTAGATGGCAAATCGCAATTCAATAATGTTTTGTTATTAAACCCCACATCTTTGTTGATTAGAAAATCAACATGCTTATAAATCCAAAGACTAGTTGTAATGAGCGTTACTGACAATACAAATTGCACATATACCATAGCTTTTAATCCTGTAATTCGTCCTTTTTTAAAAGCACTTTTGCCTTTTAATACCACAACAGGATTAAATGATGATACCACAAAGGCCGGATAAACACCTGCTAAAAGACCAGTTAGAACAACAACAAGAAGTATGAAACTTAAAAAGTAGAAATCGCTGAAAATAATTAAATCAATATTACGGTCAACTACTTCATTAAAGACAGGGAGAATTAAGTGAGCCAAAAAAACAGCTACTATAAATGAGATCAGGGCCATCACAACAGCTTCAACCAGAAACTGAAGCTTCAAATAATTATTAGAACACCCCACTACCTTTCGCAAACCTATCTCAACAAAACGAAGTGATGAAAAGGATGTGGCTAAATTCATAAAACTGACACATGCCAACAACAAGGTTAAGCCTCCCAAAAATGAAAAAAAGTAGATCAGCGTTCCACGATCATCACGCGGATTTTCGTTTAAATGTAATTTCCTCAATGGGTTTAGATATAATACTCGCTTGGCAATAGGATCATGGTCATTAATGAGGTTAGCAATTTTATTGTCTAAGTTTGCAAGAGCAACATCTTGCTTGAGCATAACATAAACCTTGTAAGAACTGTTGGTCCAAATGGCCCCATTATCCTTCAATAACTTACTATTGGATTTAAAATATGAAGCTTGTATTTCAGCTTGTTCTGGAATATCTTCCATGATACCCGTTACAATCAGTTCATTTTTATAACTATCAAAAATAACCTGACCAATTGGATCACCTTCTGGAAAATAACGTTTAGCCATCGATTGGCTTAAGACCATTGAATTAGGCTGATCCAAAACCGTTGCTTTATCTCCTCGGAGTAGCTTAAAAGAAAAAACATCAAAAACCTTTGATGGTGCCAGGTAGCCACTCTTTT
Organism: uncultured Carboxylicivirga sp.; assembly: GCA_947503525.1. GTDB lineage: Bacteria > Bacteroidota > Bacteroidia > Bacteroidales > Marinilabiliaceae > Carboxylicivirga. The sequence goes on from CANNEA010000011.1 coordinate 82,332, forward strand.
CCTTGTAAACTTTTTGCTTGTCGGTGGATAAATATTCCTGCCATACTTCACGAAGCACTATAGCTTCATCTACCTCAGGGTAGTTAGATTTGAAATACCTGGCTACTGGAACAGGAACCTGATTAAAATCATTCAGTCGATCTCCTATCTTATAGGTTTGGGCACGATAAATACGAGCAAAGTTTTCATTAAACTTATCCCAGTCCTTCTCATATTGCACGTAACGCGCCACCAATATAAATGCTGCGATACCAATGGATAAGCAAACAACTTGAATTAAGGCCAAGAGTTTTCTTCTCTTAATATTTCTCCAGGCAATTATGGCAAAATGTTTCAACAACATAACTTACTCCTTTATTAAATCGAAATATTCAATTGTAGGACTACAATTTTTTCAGAGTCAATACTTACGCATCAACCATTACAGTCTTATTTAATTTCTCCGTAACCACATGTCCATCAAACAGGTTAATGGTACGGTGAGCAAATTCAGCATGTTCAGCAGAGTGCGTCACCATTACAACTGTAGTTCCCTCCTCGTTTAACTGACGTAGTAAGTTCATCACCTCAGCACCATTTTTTGAATCGAGATTTCCAGTTGGCTCATCTGCTAAAATCAATTTTGGATTAGCTACCACTGCACGTGCAATAGCAACGCGCTGTTGCTGTCCACCCGATAATTGCTGAGGAAAATGTTTGGCTCGATGAGCAATTTGCATACGCTCCATCACTTTTTGCACTCGTTCTCTTCGCTCTTTAGCCGACATCTTTAGATACACCAAAGGCATTTCGATGTTTTCAAAAACATTGAGTTCATCAATGAGATTAAAACTCTGAAACACAAACCCAATATTTCCTTTTCTAAGGTTAGTACGATGTCGTTCTTTGTAACCCGCTATTTCAAGACCATCAAAATAGAGCTCTCCATCAGTTGGATTATCTAATAAACCAATGATATTTAGCAGGGTGGATTTACCGCATCCGGAAGGACCCATAATCGCCACAAATTCGCCTTTTTGAACATGAACATTGACATTATTGAGGGCTGTTGTTTCAACCTCTTCTGTCCTGAATACTTTTTGTAAATTCTTTGTTCGTATCATAGTGTTTTGTTTTTAGTCGATATTCTATTATTCGTATCGTAATGATTTTATTGGATTAATCGATGCCTTTAGCCAGCTAACGGCACCAATGGTTATAACACCAATACCCAAAACCGGAATAATGGCTTTTAATACATCCACAAGTTCTATTTCCGTTTTATATGGATAAGCAGCTAACCACCCATTTATAATTGGTAACGCAACTGCCAAAGCTATAACAAAGGCTATTGTCATTAATATTACTGATTGTTTTATAAAGAGGGAGACGATAGAAAACTCATGGGCTCCGCTCACTTTTCGAATCCCAATTTCCTTTGTTTTTTGCTGCGTAAGTAAATATATAAATGCTAAAACTCCGATAATAGTTACGCCCAAAACTAAAGCTGTAAAAACAAGCAGTAAAGCTGAGAAACTTTCTTCACTTTTATATTGATGCTTCAGGTGGCTATCGTAGAATTGAATATCAGCTGTGGCATCGCTTAAAACGCCTTCGTATAATTGTTTAATTTGTTGCAGTATCGCAGCTTGGTTTACATCATCAATACGCAAATTAATAAACGAATACCATCCTTCGTGATACGGCAAGCAATACACCAAAGGCTGAATTTCAGAAGTTAATGCCTGCATATGAAAATCTTCAACAACTCCTACAATATTAAAGTCAATGCCTACACGTGATAAAGTAAGATTTTTATAGTCATCATTTTTTACCTTCTTCAATAAGGCTTCGTTAACCAATACTTCTTGATTTCGCTTTAAGGCAGTGCCTTGTTTTAGCTTAATACCCATTACAGACAAGTAGCTCGAATCAATAAAACTATGCCTGAATGAATTAAATTGACCATCATGATTCACTTGAAAACCATTACCAGAATAGCCATAGAGTGGCACATCGGATGATGCACTAGCACATTGTACTCCAGGAATCTGACGCAACTTACTCGCTAACACTTCTGCCTTTGCAATACTAATATCATCGGGTAACTCTATATATAAAAGGTTCTCTTTATTATAACCAAGATCTTTAGAGTTCATATATATGTTTTGCTTAATTACAATTAGGGTAAAAAGCAAAACTGCAGTAGAAACAGCCATCTGAAAAACTGTGAGTCCATGACGAAGGTGTTTTTGAGTCCACGAACTATAATGCGTATTGCGTAGCAGATCCCAAACACCTTTTTTATTTATCCACATAACAGGAAACATTGCTCCCAAAAGAGTTAAAGCAACAACCACAGCTATTAGTATAAACCATATCCAAACATTATTAAACTGGATTTGTATGCTTATATCCAGAAAATCTGACAGAAATGAAATAACTAATGGACTGATGGCAAAAGCAAATATTGCAGATAATAGAGTCATACAAAGGCCTTCAACAAAAAAGTACAACGAACTAAGTGTTCTTCCTTGTCCACAAACCAAAGGAATTGCTGCTTGCACATTAGTTTTTTGTAATGACGATAGCGAAATAAAAGCATAGTTAAAGCTTGATACAAAAAGGATTAAGATTGCAGTTAGGATTAAAATAATAATGCGTTGCATCACTTCACTTCCACTGTGCTTAAGATACACTTCCTTTAAGGGCTGTAGTAAAGGTGTTATATAAATGCCGTGTGCAGTTTCTGCTTTATAATCATAATGCTTTTGAAGAATCGGCATCATTAAGGGCGTAATACTTTCGTAATTAGTACTCGTTGGTAGCTTTAAATAATGAATAAAACTATCGCCCCCACCCCAACCTGTATACAAGCTTTTTTCTGCATCGATGGTTGTGAACGAAACCAAGCAATCAAAACCCATAGTAATATTCTGAGGAGGGTCAGCAACTAAGCCTGTTATTGTAAGATTATTGATATTTCCGATTTGTATAACTCTTCCTACTGGATTTTCACCATTAAAGATTTTTGCTGCCAGACTGTGAGTAAGTACAACAGTATAAGGTGCCTTTAAAACATCCTTCAGCTTACCACTCAATAGCTCAAAACCAAAAAAGTCGATAAAGGTAGAATCGGCATATTTCATCTGACACGAAAACCTCTTTTCGTCATTTAAAATGTATGATTGTTGAGATGGACGACAACGTGTATATTCAGTAACAGCAGACAGCTCTTCGTGCAATACAGGGCTCCAAGGAGCTTCCAACATAACATTAACATTTCGAATCTTTGGGCTTTCCCAAATTCTGGCCATGCGATAAATTTGATCTCTATCCTTAATGCTATTATTCATACTAAATTCCTGACTAAGCCACATTAGAATAATGAATAAGGAACATAAGCTAATGGTCATTCCTAGCAATTTAAACAAGCTAAGTAACTTGTCGGAGAAAGCCCTTCGTATAATCATTCGTAACCAGAAAATAAAAATTCCCATATTCTAAAATTTAAATTTTATCAGTTATCATCATTTACTTTACATTACCCAAAATTGAGTGCTTACCACTCTACTTAAGTATCACTACTTCATTATCACCAAATATCTCATAACCCGATGTAATTACTTCTTCCCCTGCTTCAAGGCCATCCAGTATTTCAAAGTATTTGGGGTTTTGTCGGCCAATACTAATATTGCGTTTATAGGCTGTTGATTTGTCCTTACTTAACACAAATGCCCATTGTCCTCCCGTACTCTGAAAGAAGCTTCCACGTGCAAGTAACTTAGCTTCTGATGGATTACCTAACTCCAACTTCACATGGCTGGTTTGACCAATTCGAAGATTCTGTATTTCATTTGAATCAAAGGCCAGATCAACGGTAAACTTGCCTTCCTCTACCTCGGCATATATTTTTACAACTGTCGCATTTATATTTCGATTAGGAAATTTACAGGTGGCTTTTAAACCGGTTCTTATGCGTGAAATATAATGTTCATCTACTTCAGCTTTTAACTTAAAACGGTCCAAAATATTGACTTTACCTATGCGCGTTCCATAATTAATCACTTGACCTTCCTCAAGATCAAGGGCTGCTAACTGACCGGTTACAGGTGCTTTAATAACTAAATTATCAAGACGTTTTCGAATAATCCCTTGATTCTGTTCCATGCGATCGGCAGAAAGTTCTAAGGTTTCAATTTGAATATTCCTGTATACCGAATCACGTTTAAAATTTTCCTTTAACAGGGCCATCTGACGATAAGATGCCTCATAATTGGTTTTGTCTTGTAAATATTCATCCTCTGATATTAAACCTTCCTTGAAGAAACTACTCGAATTATTAAACTTTCGTTTTTGGATAAACAGGTCACCTTCCAATTTTACAATCTGATTCTGAATTTCCATCGCATTCATCTCCATTTGTAGGCGAGCTGTTCGAAGTTCATTAATAGCACGGGCTACGTTGGCTTCATTATTTGATATTTCAAGAATAAGATTGGTATTGCTTAATTCAGCGATGGGATCACCTTCATTCACCATGTTGCCTTCTTCCAAAATTATTCGTTCTACCCGACCACCTTCAATGGCATCAAGGTAGATGGTTTTTAAGGGTGCAACTGATGCGGTTACGCTTATATAATCTTGAAAGTAGTCATCCTTTACAATTGAAATGCTAATTCTGTCTACATCCACTTTAACCTGACTGCGATGATCAGCAAAGGCAATAAAATAAATGCACCAACATAAAAACAAACTAGATCCTACAATCCAGAGGAGTTGTTTGCGCCACCATGGCTTTTTTTGTATTTGCTTATCCATATTCATATCAGGCACGAAGACTTTATTATCATTTTTATTTGTCATCATAGATTGTTAATGCCAAACTCATGCCTTAATCACAAACACCTTAATATCTTACCTTTACAGTATTCGCGCAAAACTATTATGTTGGATTTTCCAACACTTATGTATGGATATCCAACAATATTGAAGTAATTTGTAACAAAATCAAATATTGCAATAGTGAATAAGTGCTTACTTTTAATCCGGATTAAAAATGCCAACTAAAGAAGGAAACATACTGATTGTTGATGATAATAAAGAACTGCTTCTGGCATTGAAGCTTTATCTTAAACCTCATTTCAGCAGCATTATTACAGAACACAATCCAAACAGAATTAGTGAGCATCTGCGTAACCATTCCTTTGACATCCTTATGCTTGACATGAACTTTACAGCTGGCATTAACAATGGCAATGAAGGATTGTATTGGATGAGCGAAGTACATAAAATTGATTCTGACTTAGCTGTTGTATTTATAACTGGATTTAGTGATGTTGAATTAGCTGTTAGAGCAATCAAAGAAGGAGCTGCTGATTTTATAGAGAAATCGTGGGATGAACGAAAAATACTATCCACCCTTTTATCTGTTTTTAAACTTCAAAAATCAAAGCGAACCATCAGTGGTCTTCAAAAAAAGCAGAAACATTTAAAGGACTGCCTAAGTGCTAGGGAGGATTTCTTCATTGGCAATTCTGAGGCAATGAATAGCATTATGGCCATGGTTGGTAAGGTGGCTCCGACTGATGTGAACGTTTTGATTTTAGGAGAAAACGGAACTGGAAAGGAAGTGATGGCTCGATCAATACATCAATTATCTGACAGAAAAGATGAAATGTTTGTATCAGTTGATTTGGGCGCCATCCATGAAAACTTATTTGAAAGCGAATTATTTGGTCATAAAAAAGGAGCTTTTACTGATGCAAAAACGGATCGTACCGGACGATTTGAATTGGCTTCAGGAGGTACACTTTTTTTAGATGAAATTGGCAACCTTTCTCTGGCAGCCCAGGCCAAACTGCTGGCTGCACTTCAAAACAGGGAAGTAACACCTGTGGGAGGAAGCCGCCCCATTAAGGTAGATATCCGATTAATATGTGCAACAAATATGCCATTGGATAAAATGGTAACTGAAGGCAGGTTTCGCGAGGATTTGTTATATCGCATCAATACAATAGCCATCGAATTACCTGCCTTAAGAAACAGAAAGGATGACATTGCCGGATTGGCTAACTTTTTCCTTTCTCAGTTCTCGACCAAGTATAAAAAAGGTAAGATGAATTTTTCGGCCAAGGCCATTAATGGTTTAAGTCAACAAAACTGGGCCGGTAATATTCGTGAGCTTCAGCACGCTGTAGAAAAAGCTGTTATTCTATCTGAGAATAATACCATTGATATGGATGACTTATTTCTTAACTCACAAAAAATAAAACATCTTGACGAGGATTGCTATAATCTAATCGAACATGAAAGACTACTGATTAAAAAGGCCATCAATAATTGTAAAGGCAATATGAGTAAAGCCTCTAAAAAGCTAGGCATCAACCGTTCTACATTGTACGATAAAATCAAGAAATATGACTTATAGGCACATCTCAATCCATATTGTTTTACAAGCTATTGGTATTGCATTTACACCAATCCTTATTGCCTATTTATGGGATTTTGAGCATCTTCTTCTTTTACGCAATGCCCTTTTTTTAGTATATGTATTTCAGGTTTGGCGATTAATAAGAACCATACGAAAAACCAATCGTGAACTAGCTAAATTTATTGAGTCATTTGGTTTTAACGACACTACCATTCATTTTCACAACCGAGATAAAGACGCTTCGTTTCAGGATTTATTTACCTCTTTCAATAAGATCGTTGAAGTATTCAGGCAACTAAAGATAGACAAAGAAAAAGAGTATCTCTTTTTTGAAACGGCGCTAAAAAAACTAGGCGTAGCCATTATTGTGGTTAATGAGCATCAAAATGTCATAATGACTAACAATGCACTCCTCAGCATGCTTGGTATAAAATATTTGCATCGCCTGGACAAACTCAATCAATTCAAGAATAATTTGGCCACAGAGCTGATGCAGCTCGAACCTCATCGTCAAAAACTAGTGGAACTAATGGTAGATGGGCGATTATTACAAGTAGCACTGACCTCTGTTCTGATGAAACAGGAACAAAAGACTTTACGACTACTGGCTTTTCAGGACATACGTAGTGAGATTGAACAAAAGGAACTGGAATCATGGCAGAAACTTATTCGTGTATTAACCCATGAAGTTATGAATTCTCTTAGTCCCGTTAATATATTATCAACCAGCCTTAAGTCACGATTTGAATCTCCAACAGAACAACTAATACTTTCACCGGAAGAACAACTGGAGATGTATGAAGCGCTTGATGCCATCCATTCGCGAAGTAAAGGTTTAACTCGCTTTGTGGAAAGTTATAGAAGCATGGCTGGATTAAAAAGCGCACAAACTAATTATTGCGAGATCAATACCTTATTGAATCGAATTCAGGTATTATTCCATGAGGATATGAATTGTAATAATGTTGATTTCACCATTGAAACAGATGGTACTATTAATTACGTTTTAGATGAAAAGTTACTTGAGCAAGTACTTATTAACCTCATTAAAAATAGCTGCGAAGCCATCTCAACAAACGGACACATAAAACTTCGTGCTTTTCTTCGTGACGAGCAACTTCACATTACCATTGAAGATAATGGAAAAGGTATCCCTTCGGAAGAACTGGATAAGGTATGTGTTCCTTTTTACACTACTCGCGAAGGAGGCAATGGTGTTGGTTTGGCTCTCTCGCGTCAGGTCATGCGTCTGCATGGCGGTCAATTAAAGATACAGTCGGAAGAAGGAACAGGAACCCTAATCACACTGCTATTCAACTAACACTTCATTCCTTCCCCTGATTTTATAAATCCGATACAAGAAAAGCCAAAGACTCAAAACTCCTGCTCCAAGCCCAATCTGCAATCCCAAATTGCTTTCAAGTGCTAAACCTCCATTTTTATTAGGAGCAACAAAAACGTATGCTACGCATACTATCGTCATAAAAGTAGCGGGTAATGACAAGATCCAATGAGGCTTTTTAACCTTAGTCAAATACATGGCACCGGTCCACAAAACAATTACAGCCAATATCTGATTAGATAATCCCAGATACTTCCATATGGTGGCAAACTCCAATTGCGATAAAATAAATCCAATTGCAAATAAAGGAATGCTGATAATTAAGCGTTTCTTAATTGATGACTGATCGTAATTAAATACATCTGCAATCGTTAGACGTGCACTTCTAAAAGCAGTATCTCCGGTAGTAATCGGACAAGCAATAACGCCAATAACAGCAAATAGGGCACCTATGGTTCCCAACCAGGCAACACTAATCTCATTAACCACCCAGGCCGGATCGTGACCTGCAACCTGCATGGTAGAATTTAAGCCTTCTGCCCCACCAAAGAAACTCATAGCAGCTGTAGCCCATATAATGGCCACTATACCTTCTGCTATCATGGCACCATAAAAGACATAACGCCCATGACTTTCCTTTTTAATGGTTCTTGCCATCATTGGGGCCTGCGTACTATGAAATCCACTTAAGGCTCCACAGGATATCACAATAAAAAGCATTGGAAATAATATATTTTCAGTCGGATGATGATGAAAATTAGCAAAGCTGGAAGCTGATAACTCCGGCATTTGAACAGTTCCTGTAAACGAGCCAAACAGCATGGCACCACCAATGGCAAGTGCCATAATGATTAAAGTTGCTCCAAAAAACGGATAAATCCGACCAATGATTTTATTAATTGGCAAAAGCGTGGCTATTAAATAGTAGGCAAATATAACATACAACCAAATGCTTAATCCGCCATTGCTTAATTTGGCTAACAAGCCAGCCGGACCGGAAACAAATGCCACACCAACAAATATGAGTAACAATAATGAAAACAGTCGAAGAAAGTTTTTAAATCCAGGTCCTAAGTATTTCCCAACTATTTCAGGAATACTCGCTCCTCCATTGCGAATGGATAACATACCCGAGAAATAATCATGAACGGCTCCCATAAATATGCATCCCAAAACAATCCACACATAAGCCATTGGGCCATACATAGCTCCAAGAATGGCTCCGAAGATCGGGCCTAGACCAGCTATATTTAAGAACTCAATAGTAAACACTTTCCAGGTTGGCATGGGCGAAAAATCCACGCCATCTGATTTTGCGTAGGCAGGTGTTTTCCTGCTGTCATCTGCTCCAAAAAAGCGTTCAACAAATTTGCCATAGACAATAAAGCCCAGTATTAAGGCCGAAATCGAAATAAGAAAGGTCCACATAACAATCGCTTTGTTGAAAGGCCAAATTATTATTTTTTCACCAAAGTACTAGCCAATCTATTAATAATTAGTTTCCATTATTGCGTAAATTGCCAAAACAATATTATTCAAACACCTATGTTACGATACATCTTATTTTCATTTTCCATCGCCATATGTTCCCTTTCTGAATCTCAGGATATCAATGATTTCCTCTTCCCCATACCTTCACATCTTGAAATAAAAGACGGTCAGCTTAATCGTAAAGCTGGTTCAATTTCCATTAAAAGTCACGACAAGAGGATAAGCAAATCCATCTTGAAAGTTCAGGGCCAACTTGCTCATAATGGGATCTATTCCCAATACTCTCCTTCTTTCGATTACTCTTTTCAGCCACTTGTAAAAATGGAGATCGATCAATGTTTAAAACCTCAATCTTATTCGCTAAAAATAAATAGATCACACATTCAGATAAAAGGAGGTGATCAGGCCGCCTTAAACTACGCCTTACTTACTTTAGCACAAATTGGGCAATATGCAAATGCTGTGGGCCATTGGCCATGCCTCACAATTGAAGATGAACCTGATTTTATTCGGCGAGGCATAATGCTGGATATTAGTCGTGATAAAGTCCCTACAATGCAGACTTTGTTTATGTTGGTTGATCAGTTTGCTTCTTGGAAATTAAACGAAATACAACTCTACACGGAGCACACCTTTGCTTATAAAAATCATTCTACAGTATGGAAGGATGCCAGTCCTATGACCGCTGAACAAATACAAGCCTTAGACCAATATTGTCAGATGCACTTTATTGATCTGGTGCCCAACCAAAACTCTTTTGGTCATATGAAACGCTGGTTGATCCATGAAGAATATGAACATCTTGCAGAATTACCTCAACCGGGTAAAACCATTTGGGGTATGATGTCGCGCACAAGTCTTAGTCCTGTTGAACCCGGTTCACTTGAACTAATGAAAGAACTATATGCGGAACTGCTTCCTAACTTTTCAAGCTCATATTTTAATATTGGTTGCGATGAAACGGTGGAACTTGGAGTTGGCAAATCGAAAGATCTTTGTCGACAAATTGGCAAAGGCAGGGTATACCTGGATTATCTGCTCGAGCTCAAAAAGGACGTAGATACCTATGGAAGAACTACGCAGTTTTGGGGTGATATTATATTACATCATCCTGAATTGATTCCCGAATTGCCCAAAGATATGGTGGCTTTAATATGGGGCTATGATGCCAAACACAAATTTGATAAAGAATGTGCTCAATTCGCAGCCTCAGGTTTACCATTTTATGTTTGCCCTGGCACCTCAACATGGAATAGTATTCTTGGACGAAATGAAAATGCATTTGCCAACCTACAAAACGCTGCTATTAATGGAAAAAAACATGGAGCCATGGGTTACCTTAACACCAACTGGGGTGATCAAGGGCACTGGCAACCACTAAGCGTTAGTTATCCTTCTTTTGTATATGGCGCAGCTTTGTCGTGGTCGGTTAGCAATCACACTGACATTAATATAGATGATATTTGTTCAAGGCATGTGTATAACGATGACACCAATTTATCTGGAAAAGCTATTGTTAATCTGGGCAATGCTTATCTGGAGATGGGCGTTTTAACCGACAACAGCAATGTCTTTCACCAGTTACTCAAAAGAAGTCAAAAACCACTAAAAGGTGATCGTTGGCTTAACTCTGTTAATGAAGCTGATACAAGAAGAACAATCTCCTACATAGAAGAGCAATTAAGTCAATTACAAAAGGCAAATATCAGAAGTAATGATAAGGAAATAGTTTTAAAAGAAATGGAACAAGCTTGTCAGCTGGCTATTCATTCCTGTCATCTGGCATTACTTAAGCTAAATTATGCAGATACTAAGCTTAATGGTATATCAAAAGAAGATCGACAAAAGCTTACAGTTGAATTAAGTCAAGTTATTGAAAACCATAAATCCATATGGTTACTGCGTAATAGACCCGGTGGATTAAGCGATTCCACAGATAAGATGAAAAAGGTTTTGAAAACCTATAATTAATAATTTCATGATAACAGTACCAACCCATTACGGTTAATAGCTTAAAAGCAGCAAATATTTCACTAAACTAATATTTATTGCTACCTTAACATTTCTTCAACCAACTCTTTTATGTACAATTGATAAATAATGAATAGATGCGAAAATCGTATTCGTTCTGGAATTTATATTTAATTAGCTCTGTACTTTTTTATTTAAGTAGTGCTTTGGCGTATTCGGGTAATTACGCTTCCATTAAATTTAATCACCTCAATAATAATGACGGACTATCTGATAATTCAGTAACCTGCTTTTATGAAGACAAAGATGGTTTTCTTTGGCTTGGAACCTCCCATGGTCTAAATAGATATGATGGATATAAATTCGTTCATTTCCATAGCATCTTCAATAGCCCCAATTCACTATCTCACAACAGCATAACTAGTATAAGTCAGGATAATAATGGAAACCTTTGGATTGGTACCTTAAATGGCATTGATGTAATGGATGTTGAAAAAAGAATATATATAAAACGTATTAATACAGAAACAACTGATGGTGTGTTACCCGATAACCATATCTCTTTTCTTCATAAGGATGGGAATGGAATAATGTGGATTGGCACACCAAAAGGTCTGGTCCTCTATAATAGTACCAACAATGAAACTTATGAACTTAAACAGAACAATGAAGTTGAAATTAACATTGAGAAGAATCCACCTCATCAAATCACTGAAGACCGCAATGGAAACCTATGGATGACTTCCGATAAAGGGCTTTATAAATACGATTATCAAACTCAATCTTTAAGATTATTAAAGAATGAAGACCAAACTTTTCCATCTGAAATAAACCATATTACTGCCATACATATTAAAAATAATGACATTTGGGTAGGAACACTTCATGGATATTACTATGCTTTAAATATTGATTCAGAAGATTTAAGCAACTTAAAAATCCAACATATTAACTCAAATGCCATCACTCCAATTAAAAGCATATCTCATTTTGATTCCCAAATATGGTTTGGAACTCAAGGTCATGGTTTGTTTATTCATGACACTAGCAATAATGATGTAAGTCACTATCAATACAACAAGGATAACCCGGAAGGTATAAGTTGGAATGTTATTCTGGCTATTTACAAAGATAAATGCGGATCGATGTGGATTGGTAATTATGGAAAGGGATGCGATATCTGGCACCCTTCATTACGTAAATTCATGCTTTATAAAAGTGGCGACAAGCAATCAATTTCGATAGAAAGTATAACATCCATAGCCGTTGACCATAACAACAGAACCTGGATTAGTGGATATGGTAGTGATGACAACATAAATATTATTGACCCTGATAACAATAAGGTATTTACCAAATCCTTATCAGGAGCTAATCATTTAATCAAGATAGTAGGAGATAAAAACATAATATGGGGAATTCAGGAAGGTGATCATAGGCAACTACATAAAATTGATGCCGAACGTCAAAGTATTATTGGTTCATATAACATAAGCAATAAACCTATAATGCCATTAGACATGGATGAAAGCTTTAATAAAGACCTACTATTAATTGGAACAAGCAATGGTTTTATAAGCTTCAATAAACATACCCAAATTGCTAAACATTATATAGATCTTTCTAAGGATTCCATCAATATTAAACCCGTTCAGGTTTATTGTATAATTGCTGATTACAAAGATTGGGTTTGGTTAGGAACTAACCAAGGCTTAATTCACTTCAATCTCTCAACATCACAATTTGAATATTTTGAACCAGATAAGAAAAAATATAAGCTAGCCCGTTCCAATAGTGTCTATGACATTTTAAAAGATGGCAACCTACTTTGGATTGCAACTTCAAACGGATTAAGTCGGTTGAACAGAGCAACCGAAGAGTTTACCTACTATCAGAATATGGATGAATTACTTGGCAACCTTATTTTAAGTATTGAACAAGACGAAAATGGAAAGCTTTGGCTTGGAAGTAATAAAGGTATTCTCACATTCGATCCTTCAACTGAGAATTCATCATTATATACCAAAGATGATGGCTTACAAAGCAACGACTTTACACTTGGAGCCAGTTATAAGGATGAAAAAGGTAATCTTTTCTTCGGTGGAACAAGTGGCTTCAATTGCATCTCACCAAACTCCATCCAGTCCAATAAAGTAGCACCCAATATTCGTATCACTGAACTACTTATCCATAATCAAATTGTTGAATACAATCCGGAGCGAAGTAACGAACAAAAACTATCAAAAAGTATTGAATACACCGATGAACTAATCATTAAGAGCGATGAAAATGTTTTGTCTTTTATCTTGTCAGCATTAAACTTCACTCTACCCCATAAAAACCAATACGCTTATATCCTGGAGGGATTTGAGAATGAATGGAATGTGGCTGAAAACAGACGTTTTATCACATACACCAACCTGCCTCACGGTGAATATACGTTAAAAGTCAAAGCATCAAATAATGATGGGGTATGGAATAAGGAAGGTATAAAGCTTAAATTAATCATAAAACCACCGTTCTACGGCACCTGGTGGTTTAAAGGTGGTATAATTGCTTTTATAGCCATATCCATATTATTAATCTACTTCTTAAGAGTTCATTTTTTAAAACGAAAAGAAAAACAATTAACACTACTGGTAAAAGAAAGAACTCAGAAACTTATTGAAACAAATGCCATCCTTGAGGAAAAAAACGAAGAAATTAACACACAGAAAGAATTACTTCTTCAGAAGCATGAGGAAATAATGACTCAAAATGAAGTTCTTGAAGATCATCAATCGCATTTAGAGCAATTGGTAAGTAAACGCACCTCTCAACTTGAAAAGGCAAAGGAACGTGCTGAGGAATCAGATAAATTAAAAACAGCATTTTTGGCTAATATGAGTCATGAGATCAGAACGCCTATGAATGCTATAATTGGATTTTCAACCTTGCTTAAGCAAGACGAAATGACTAAAGCTGAAAAAAATAGTTTCATCGAACAAATTCAAACAAACGGCGATACCCTCCTTCATTTAATTGATGATATTATTGACTTGGCTAAAATCGAAGCCGGTCAACTTAACTTTATCTTTAAAGAAACAGATGTAAATATAATTCTAAATGAGCTTTTATTAAGCTTTACGCAAGAAGCCAAACGGATTAATAAGTCACATATTTCACTTAATTTGGAGAATACCAGCAATAATGCATTTATTATTAAAAGCGACCCTTACAGGCTGAAACAAGTATTAACCAACCTACTTAGCAATGCCTTAAAGTACACTCTCAATGGCAGCATTAAATTTGGTTACTCAATACATAATTCAACCATAGAGTTTTTTGTTAATGACACAGGTATTGGAATTGAAAAAGATAAGATTACGAATATATTTGATCGTTTTAGCAAAGGAACTAATCCCGAAGAACAGTTGTACAGTGGAACCGGTTTGGGACTCTCTATCTCAAAACAAATCATTGAGAACTTAGGTGGTAAAATTCAAGTAAAATCAGAAATTAATAAGGGTTCTGCATTCAAATTCACATTACCACTTAATAGCAATTTAAAGATTTAAAACCAGTTGATAAATTTAAAGTACAGGCTTAGGTCCTGTTCGCTCAATACACCCAAATCAAGGTCCTTTCTTTGTCTTTGGGAGCAGCTGTAATTTTGATTAAACGATTTTTAGGCTACCTTTGACCATATCAGAACAGAACACTTGTAAGTTAATATATATGGTGGAGTTTAAAATAAATCCTTTAAGTAATATCCCAAAATTCAGACAGCTTGTTGACAACGTTGTTAATGCTTTAGCTGAAAATAAGCTACATGCAGGCGACCAACTCCCTTCTGTAAACTTCATTTGCAAAGAATACAAATTATCACGCGATACCGTTTTTAAAGCCTATAGCATTCTCAAGGATCAAGGGGTAATTGAATCTGTGCCAAACAAGGGATACTTTATTTCGAATGAAGGACAAAAGGTTTTGTTATTTCTGGATACACTTAAAGCTTATAAGGAAGTATTATATGGTGAATTTGTGAAAAACTTGCAAAAAACAACCATTGCCGATGTACATTTCCACCATTACAATATTGATGTATTTCGCAAATTAATCAATGAGAGTAAAGGCAGATACAGCAAGTATATAATTATGCCTTTTGATCATCCTGAAGTAGCTGACATAGTTAATGAGCTTCCAAGTAAAAACACCCTAATAATTGACTGGGATACCAATGCCAGCAACCATACCAATAAGTTGTTTCAGAATTTTGGACAGCCTGTATACAAGGCCTTGGAAGATGCAAATCATCTATTGAGTAAATATTCTGAATTAATAGCTGTTTATCCTGAATTCACCAATCATCCTCGTAAAACCATTGATAACTTTGTTGACTTTTGCAAAGCACATAAGTATCAACATGCGGTGCTTGAAAAATCTGATGATTTAGATGTTAAATCCGGCCAAATGTATTTTAGTGTAAGCGACAGGATGCTTGGCAGGATATTAGAACAATGTAAGGAAAAGAAATTGATCATTGGAGAAAATGTAGGTATACTATCATACAATGAAACGCCAATGAAAAAATTTATTGACAAGGGCATTTCTGTAATTTCAACTGATTTTAAACTAATGGGACAAAAGGCGGCAGAGTTTGCGTCCAGTGACATAAGTATGGATTTGTGTGTGCCAACAAAAATATTTTTTAGGGATTCATTATAGTCATGAATTCTTTTTTTTATATATTCGCACCATACCAGAACAGAACACAATAAAATAACGCTATGTTTTCACTCGGATTTGATATAGGAAGTTCATCAGTAAAAGTGTCGTTGTTAGACATTGAAACTGGAAAAGCGGCAGGTAGTGCTTTTTACCCAAAAGAAGAAATGGCTATTAGCAGCCCAGTTGCAGAATGGGCCGAGCAAAAACCGGAAGATTGGTGGAGCAACTTAAAATTAGCCCTTAATGATGTTTTAACGGAATCAAAAGTAGATCCTAATAACATTAAGTCCATTGGTATCTCTTACCAAATGCATGGTTTGGTTTGTATCGACAAGAATGGAGAAGTATTACGCCCTTCTATTATTTGGTGCGACAGTAGAGCCATTAAATACGGTAATGATGCCTTTGATGCCTTAGGAGAAGAACATTGCCTTTCACACTTATTGAATTCACCAGGTAATTTCACAGCGAGCAAATTAAAGTGGGTGAAAGAAAATGAACCAGAAGTATTTGAGAAAATTGACAAAATAATGCTTCCAGGTGATTATATAGCTTATCGTCTTTGCGGAGAAGCAGTAACTACTAAAGGCGGTTTGTCGGAAGGTATTTTCTGGGACTTTAAAAAACAAAATATTTCTGAAGAGTTAATGAATCACTATGGATTTAGTAGTGATGTTATTCCGGAAATTAAAGATACATTTTCAGTACAAGGGCAATTAACTGACTCGGCCGCCAAAGAATTAGGTCTAACAGTTGATACCGTGGTATCCTATAGAGCAGGTGATCAACCTAATAATGCTTTAAGTTTAAATGTTCTAAATCCAGGCGAAGTGGCTGCCACGGGCGGAACATCAGGTGTAGTTTATGGCGTAAGTGATCAGTTAAAGTACGATCCTCTTTCAAGGGTTAATACTTTTGCTCATGTAAATCATAGCAATTCCGATCCTCGTTTAGGTGTATTACTTTGCATCAATGGAACCGGAATTCTAAATTCATGGTTACGAAAAAATGTAGCAGCTGATTTGGACTATGTTCAGATGAATGACCTGGCTCAAACGGTTAAACCAGGCAGCGATGGCTTATTGATTTATCCTTTCGGTAATGGCGCCGAACGCGTTCTTAAAAACGAGAATCCAGGTGCTACGATTCAAAACTTAAATTTCAACATTCATTCCAAAGCACACATGCTTCGTGCAGCACAAGAAGGCATAGCCTTTAGTTTCAAATTTGGAATGGACATCATGTTAAATACAGGCATTGAAACCAAAGTGATCAGAGCCGGGAAAGCCAATATGTTCCTGAGCCCAATATTCCGTCAAACTTTGGCAGATATCACAGGATCTACAATTGAACTGTATGAAACGGATGGTTCATTAGGAGCTGCGCGTGGTGCAGCCTATGGTGCCGGATTATACCAATCCCTTGAAGAAGCCTTTAGCACTTTGGCTAAAGTTGAGGTAATAGAACCGGATCAAAAAAATATTGAAGCGCTTAAAGCTTCTTACAATAATTGGAAAGAAAATTTATAAAATACAATCACAAAACTTCAAAAATCTATTGTTATGGCAACAAATGAATTTTTTCCTGGAATAGGTAAAATTGGCTTCGAAGGCCGCGATTCAAAAAATCCTTTAGCTTTTAAATGGTATAATCCAGAGCAAGTAGTTGCCGGTAAAACCATGAAAGAGCACATGCGTTTTGCAATTGCTTACTGGCACACTTTCTGCGGTGACGGTGGTGATCCTTTTGGCCCTGGAACACAAATCTTCCCTTGGAACAAAGGCGCTGATGCTATGGATAAAGCCAAATATAAAATGGAAGCTGCTTTTGAATTCTTTTCGAAAATCGGCGCTCCTTTTTATTGTTTCCACGACACTGATGTAGTTGGTGATGGAACTGCTTTTGAAATTGAAGAACGCTTAGGAAAAATTATCCCTATTGCTCAGCAATATCAAAAAGACACTGGCGTAAACTTACTTTGGGGAACAGCTAATGTATTCTCAAATGCACGTTATATGAACGGCGCTTCTACTAATCCTGATTTTACTGCTTTAGCTCATGCAGGTACTCAGGTTAAAAATGCAATTGATACAACCATTGCTCTAGGTGGACAAAACTATGTATTCTGGGGTGGTCGTGAAGGTTATATGTCATTATTAAACACAGACATGAAAGCGGAAAAAGAGCACATGGCTCAATTCCTAACTATGGCTCGTGATTATGCTCGTAAAAATGGTTTTACAGGTAACTTCCTAATCGAACCAAAACCAATGGAGCCATCTAAGCACCAGTATGATGTTGATTCAGAAACCGTAATTGGATTCTTACGTCATTATGGTTTAGATAAAGATTTCAAATTAAATATTGAAGTTAATCACGCTACTTTAGCTCAACATACATTTGAACACGAATTGCAATGTGCTGCTGACGCTGGTATGCTTGGTAGCATTGATGCTAACAAAGGTGACTACCAAAACGGATGGGATACCGACGAATTCCCAACCAGCATTCCGGAAACCGTACAGGCTATGATGGTTATTCTACAGGCAGGTGGTTTACAAGGTGGTGGTGTAAACTTCGATGCTAAAACACGTCGTAATTCAACCGATCTTGAAGATATCTTTATCGCTCACGTATCTGGTATGGATACTTTTGCTCGTGCATTAGTTATTGCTGACGACATTCTTACAAATAGCGAATACCCGAAAATGAA
This sequence comes from uncultured Carboxylicivirga sp., assembly GCA_947503525.1. GTDB lineage: Bacteria > Bacteroidota > Bacteroidia > Bacteroidales > Marinilabiliaceae > Carboxylicivirga. The sequence continues at coordinate 100,971 of CANNEA010000011.1, forward strand.
AGCAGATCGCTATGCTTCATTTAACTCAGGTAAAGGTGCTGAGTTTGCTGCCGGTAAATTAAGCCTCGAAGATCTTCGTAAGATTGCTAAAGAAGCTGGAGAGCCAGCTATGATTAGTGGCAAACAAGAACGTTACGAACAGTTAATCAACATGTATATCTAATAGTAAGGATATCCCGAAAGATACGTACATACTGAATTAGAATAAGAACGTTATTTACATAGCTAACTACAGCCAAGTAACGTTCTGTTCAAAAGAAAAAAAATCAACACAACAGTAGGTCAACTTCAAACTTAATATCTTTCGGGATTTCTTAACAAATCCAGGTTTATGAAACTAACCAAGGATGGCAATCCCTTAAATAAGGGTATCCATTTGGTGAGTAGCATATGACATTTGAAACAAATCAATCATATGAAACAGCAAAATTTAGCATATATATTTTTGTTAACATTAGTAGCCACCCTTGGGGGGCTATTGTTCGGTTATGACACCGCTGTTATATCAGGTGCTGAAAAATCAATTCAGGCCTATTTAATAGATGGTCTTAACCTAAGCTCCCTTGCCCATGGTGCAACAGTATCCAGCGCACTTATTGGATGTATTATTGGTGGTGCCATATCAGGTTATTTTGCCCTTAAGCTAGGTCGAAAAAAATCATTAATTATTGCAGCAATCCTATTTTTCATTTCTGCATTGGGATCCGGTTATCCTGAATTTCTTTTCTTTACAAAAGGCGAACCTTCAATGGGGCTTTTGTATATGTTCAACATCTATCGTGTTATAGGTGGTATCGGAGTAGGATTAGCATCGGCTATTAGCCCTATGTATATAAGCGAGATAGCTCCTGCCAATATCAGAGGACGTTTAATTTCATTCAACCAGTTTGCTATCATATTTGGTATGTTGGTCGTTTACTTTGTTAATTACAATATTGCAAAAGGACAAAGCATAGAATGGATAAATGAGTTCGGTTGGAGATATATGTTCTGGTCGGAAGCAATACCTGCAGCAATATTTGCTTTACTTCTGCTGATTGTTCCTGAAACGCCACGGTACCTGGCCATGCAGAATGAACCTGGCAAAGCCTTAACCGTCCTGACTAAGATTAATGGCATTGATGAAGCCAAAAGAATTCTTGCGGAAATAAAACAAACCGTTGATAAATCGTCAGCAAAACTTTTTGCCTATGGCACAACAGTTGTAGTCATTGGAATCCTGCTTTCAGTATTCCAGCAGTTTGTTGGCATTAACGTGGCTCTCTACTACGCACCTCGTATTTTTGAAAGCATGGGCGCAGCTAAGGATGCCTCAATGCTTCAAACCATTGTAATGGGCTTGGTTAATGTTGTATTCACCGTCATTGCTATTCTCACCGTTGACAAATGGGGACGCAAGCCTCTGTTAATCACCGGATCAATAGGAATGGCCATTGGAATGATTGCCATTAGCATCTTATCTTTCAATAATATTATTGGCATTAGCACACTGGTATTTATTGTTATCTATACTGCCTCTTTTATGATGAGTTGGGGACCTATATGTTGGGTTTTAATTGGAGAAATATTCCCTAATAAAATTCGAGGAAGAGCTATAGCTATTGCAGTTGCTGCACAATGGGCATCTAACTATTTTATTTCATCTACGTATCCGGCTATGATGGAATTCAGCGGCGGATTAACTTATTTGTTTTATGGGGTGATGAGTATTCTGTCGGCTATTTTTGTTTGGAAAATGGTACCTGAAACCAAGGGCAGAACACTTGAATCAATGGAAGAACTATTTAAAAAGAAATAGTGATTTAATAAATCAATATTAAGGGACCAAATGATGGTCCCTTTTTTTGTGCCTTGCAAATGGGTGCTAAAGACCGACTCATGAAAAATGAATTTATTTGGCACATACCCCTTTGTTTTCATGCCTCCAAAAATAATATTTTATGTTTTTACGCATATTAGTATTACTTTAAGGGGTTGCTTTAGATTTTTTAACACTTTCTTGCTTGTCAGGAACAAAAACTTCTCCATCTTTGTAATGGATTTTTTCATAAAACTTGGATTTAGTTAGCTGATTTAAGGGTAAGGACAGATAAACGTATCTGTCCTGCTTTTTTTAACAAAGCACTAAAATTAGGTTTACAGAAAGTTAGCTTCAGCTTAACACTGAAGAAACATAACTCAAGAAAAATCCCACCACATTTGCAATGGATTTTTTCATATAACTTGGATTTAGTTAGCTGATTTTAGGGTAAGGGTAGATAAACGTATCTACCCTTCTTTTTTTCCAAAAAAAAGGCAGCCAAACATGGCCACCTCAGTTATTCCTTTTCAATACAATAACACTTACTTCAATAACATCTCCTCAATAGCCAACATCACACCATTCTCATCATTACTCTTTGTTTGATAATTAGCCACCTGAAGAATATCAGTATGTGCATTGGCCATTGCATAGCTATGTGAAGCCGCTTCTAACATTTCATAATCATTAAGATAATCCCCAAATACCATTGTTTCCTCCGGAGTTACTCCAAACTGCTTTTGCAGAAATTCAACTGCCTCACCCTTATTTACACCTTTAGGCATGATATCCAGCCATATCTTACTAGATGTGCTCACCTGGAAATCATTTGTAAACTTACTGATGGAATCATAAGTAGTAGTTTCAATATTGTTAAAATCATTGACCGCAATTTTTAATATATCATCTTCCACCTTAGTCAAGTCTTCTACAACTGTATTTCGCTGATAATATTTACTTACCTCAGACATAAACTCAGGAGTCGTGCGCTCAATATAAGCACCCTCCTTACCACAGAGCACAATATTTGCTCCGTCTATCTGCCTGATAAACCGAATTATATCTTCAATACCAGATGTCTTAATTGGATTCAATAAACGCACTCCATCTTTCCAGTTAATGAATCCCCCATTTTCAGCCACAAAAGCCATATCATGATCAATATGCTCAAACTCTTCTCTTAAGGTATAATATTGCCTTCCGCTGGCTACCACAAACTGGATATTCAATTCCTGAAGCCTGGAATATATCTCTGAAAAATTTTTAGGCAATTGTTTTTGAGAATTCAAAAGCGTACCGTCCATATCGGTAACAATCATCTTCACCATGTCAATTATATTTCGATGTATATCAACAAAGATAAAACCTCCTTACTTAAGAATGGTTTAAGCAATGTTAAAAACAATAAAAAGCCCCAACCAAAGGCTGAGGCTCAATACTTTCAGTATTTTATCTATTTTACTACAAATTCGAATTCCTCATCCGTAGGAGGTAAACACGTCTCATTATCACAACACATAAAGGTAACATATCCTTTTATGGTTGCAGGACGCTTAGTCACCCTAACATTCTGACTAAATGAAGCTGTTTTCTTAAAATAAGGCACTTCCATATCAAATACCTCATCATGCTTAACCGTTGGAGGAGTTACTTCAATAGCCTTTTTCAAAGGCTTATACCCTTCACCAGCTTCAAAAGTCATTTCTGTAGCTACAGGTCCGCCTTCCGGCACATTAAGACCATATACCTTCCAACCCGTCTCAACAGTAGCATGGGCAATAACCTGCACCTCGTACTGATTGACTTCTTTAATCTCAAATTTCCATTTTACAGGCTCTTGTAATTGTGCACTAACAGATACTGCACAAAACACAAGGAACATTAAAATTGCAAATACATTTTTCTTCATCATATTGTGTTTTTAATCTTTATAGTTATTCTCTTCGAGCAAAAACGAAACTCAAACAAATATAAGACCAAATTTATAAAAGACATACTGACTTTTGTTGTCAACAAACAAAACTTAAGCTGCAATTGCCAATCTCCTTACAAAAAAAGTTAAGCACTTGTTAAAAACAGAACTTATTGAGTAAATATTCCAAATATCATATAAAACCTATCCTTCTTTCATTATTTTTAAAATCAGACAAATTATGAACATACTTATACTTAAATCATGAAAAAGATTTTCTTTTTGGCAATAGTTGCCATATTCAGTTTACAGGCGTGCAATAGCACCAAGAAATCCGAAGATCAAAAACAAAATAAGGTAATTGCCTTGGATCACCTCCTTGAGAAAGCTGATCAGCTTGTTGATCAAAACATTCAAATTAAAGGCCATGTTACCCACACATGCAAACACTCAGGCAAACGCGCTTTCTTAGTCGGTGATAATGAAAAGTACACAATTAGAGTTGAAGCAGGTGGAAAAATAACTGGCTTCGATAAAAATCTTGTTGGAAACACCTTGATAGTAACAGGGGCTCTAAAAGAAAGACGACTTACAAAGGAATATATTGATCAGTGGGAAGAAGAACTTAAACACAAGGCTGAAGAAGACGGATCTGCAGAATCATGCACAACTGAGATGAGCAACATCAATGATATGCGGGCCTGGATGAAAGAGCATGGCAAAGATCACTATTCAATTTACTACATGGAAGGTTCGGAATATGAAGTGGTCGAATAAAAAACTACGAAAATGGCTTCGCATACTTCATCGTGATCTTGGATATTTAATGGTTGGCTTAAGCCTGGCTTATGGCATTTCGGGCTACTTACTAAACCATTTAGATGGATCAGATCCGGCTTTTAAAAGCGAGGAAGGCACAATTATATTTGAGAAAAATCTGAAAAGAGCTGAATTAGCTAACTTGTGGAAAACACAAGACAATCTTCCCGTAATAAAGCGCGTTTTAAGTATTGACGATGAGCATTATCGTATTATGCTTGATGGTGGCTTAGGCATTTACGAACTCCACAGCGGAATAGTTGATTATGAATATCACAAAAAACGCCCCATTATTTATTTCATTAACAAACTACACTACAACAAAGTAAGATATTGGACATGGATTGGCGACATTTTCGCATTTACACTTATCTTTTTTGCCCTATCCGGCTTATTCATGGTAAAAGGCACAAAAGGAATTGCCGGTAGAGGAAAGTGGTATCTGATCATTGGCTTAATCTTCCCTTTGATCTATTTAATTTGGATATAAAATTGAGTTCATAAAAAAAGGGGCCAATGCCCCTTTTTATTTTTAATATTTGATTTAAATTAGCTTTACTCAGCCACAACAAATGGCATACCTTCATTCAATGAAGCTGTCACCAACGTACTGATATACTGATCAAGTTGATAAAATTGTGAAGCAATTTGCACACTCATTTTTTTCTTATAAAGCTTATAATACTTCACACGCAAATCTCTACGCTTCTTTTGCAGTTTAATTGCCTCTTTAATTTTTGCATCCACTTCTGCTTCCGGCAATTTACCTTCCGCCTGAACTATATCACGCATTAAAGCAATACGAGCCTTACTTGTTGGTTTCAACTCCTCCTCATACGAATCATAAATATTCCAGAACTGTTCAGCTTCTGTAGTTTTTAATTTCAAGTTCTGAGCAAAAAACACTTTAACTTCTGACTTTAAAATAGACTTCATCAAATCTACTTCTTCATCCGACATTTGCGAAAACGCCGAAAATGTTGACATTAGACCAACCAATAACACAAATAATAATCGTCTCATAGTTTAATTAATTGTTTCAAGTATAATACTTGGTTAATAAACAAAACCTAATTAAGTTTGTTTTAATCAAACTGCAATTTCGGTATTTTTTCAGTTCGAAATGCAACTTAACCAATAAAAAAAAACTAATAAGTATGAAGACAAGGACAAAAACGAAGTTTCTACTCTTTGCAGCATTAGCTATTTTCGTTAGCTCATGCTACCCTGGTGGAGCCAAGTATGTGGATGAATTAGATACATCTATAGGTAAATATGATCCCGCGTATGAATGGAATGCCATATCAGGAAAAAATTACACCATGCCTGATGAAATAAGACATATTAAAGACGGTGAGGATGTTGAAGATCCGGATCGTAAGTACGATGCGGATATCATTGCTCAAGTTAATACAAACATGCAGAGACTTGGATTCCAACTTGTTGATGGGAGCAATCAGGATGAAGTAGATGTAGTGGTAGCACTAACTCTCATCGAACAAAACAACCGTGGCGCATCCTGGGTTCCAGGGGGTGGCTGGTGGGGCGGTTGGTATCCCGGATGGGGCCCAGGATGGGGCTGGGGAGGTTATTACCCATGGTATCCGGTTTATTACAACTACAAAACAGGCGCTACTCTAATTCATATGGGAGACTTTAAAAATAGAGAAACAATTGAAGGGAAAGAGATTGTACCTCCTATTTACGAAGGTGCGGTAGATGGACTAATACAAGGTAGTAGTGCATATATTGCGGACAGAATTGAACGAGGAATTGACGAATTATATAATCAAGCTCCTTTTTAGGCCTTAACCTCAAAAAAGAATTTAATATGAAGACTTTAAAATATATTTTCATTTTGTCATTTACCATTATAGCCCTGGGGGTAAGTGCACAAAACAAAACAAATGTCCATTACAGCATGGGAGTACCGATGGGCGATACCAAAGATTATATTGGCAAAACAAGCTTTAGAGGTGCCCTTTTCGAGTTTGAAAGATTGGTACGACCAAATATTGGAGTTGGTTTACAATTGGGATGGAATACTTTTTACGAAGCAAAACCAAGAGCCTCATACCCTATTGACAATGGCGCAATTACTAGTAATCAGTACCGTTATTTAAATAGCGTTCCTATTCAGGTGACCGGTAAATATTATTTTACCAGTGAAGAAAGCCAAATAAGACCATTTGTCGGACTTGGATTTGGAACCAACTACATGGAGCAGCGAAATGATAATGGACTTTTCTCGGTAGTTGAAAAGGGCTGGGTAATGGCTGTTACACCAAAAGCTGGTGTACTTGTTCCACTTAGCTATAGTGCTAGCTTCTCAGTTAGCTTTGACTACAACTACACAGCTAAATCATCTAAAGTACCACAACAAACATGGATGGGCATTAATGTCGGCTTTAGTTGGGATTATTAAAAACAAATTAATTAGATATAGAAACGGCAGTCGAATTTCGATTGCCGTTTTTTTTATACGCTTTACTCAACATTCAATATCCCTTTTAAAAAAGAGGTCACTTACCCGAAGGAAAGCAACCTCTACACACAGGAATTGTTGGGAGGAAAAAATCTCTCGTAACAGTGCCAAAGATCTCCATTTTAAATACCCCCGCCGTTACCGGTTTGTTATTTCTAGTTTAAATTAAGTTTACCTACACTTTTCACTTTTTTAATAAAAAAGAGAACTAACGGAGCTACTTAAACTTCAAAATTCACGTCTTAGTAGCTTCTCATTAAATTATTAAATCACGCAAAACTGCCGTTTTGGCATTATACCTCGCAATAGTAAGTCATATTGTCATGTGTGTTTTATAGAAATGTGCCGAAATGACTTAAAACTGCCAATGGCATCATAGTTGAAATTAACCCAGCACAACAAAACAATTAAAAACTTAAATAATAGGAGATCGAAATTATGAAATTAGTAAGAAGATTAAACAGCCAGCTACCTGAGACAAACGAATGGTTTAACCACTTTTTAGGTCGTGATTTTTTCATGGAACCAGAACAATACTTCGGCAAAAACAACAGACAGCCACAAGTAAATATTAAAGAAACAGATGACAATTACCACATTGACGTAGCTGCACCTGGTTACGAAAAGGCTGACTTTAATATTGAAATCGATAATAACTTGTTGACCATATCTGTTGAGAAGGAAATGGAGCAAAAAGATGCTAACACAATGTATTCTCATAATGAATACCATTATGGTTCGTTTAAACGTGCATTTACACTTCCAAAGGGAAAAATCAATGAATCCAATATAGTTGCTAAATACAACAATGGAATACTAAATATTGAAATTCCAAAAACGGAAGAAGCGAAACCAAAACCAAAACGAATTTTGGATATTAATTAATTAGAGTTTTTTTCATAGATAGTTAAAATGCCGTATCAAAAGTGATGCGGCATTTTTTTTACATACTAAAATATCCTTCTACGCTTTTTACGATACTTTCCACCACTGTTAAGAGGGTTTGCTGTTTCACTACATGGAACTGCCGGCCTTCTACCTCCAAGACGCATATTTCCTTTTTGATTAAACTCCAATATCAAAGATATTTCATGGGCTCCTGCTGTTGACCAACCTAAATTAGATATTGTAATATCATAACTATACCCCATTCGAACCATTCCAAAATCGTAGCCCAGCAAAGCCACAACAGCATCCTGATTAATAGCTTTACTTCCGGATTCGTTAAAAAATGGAAGTCCTCTGTACCAGAAACCCAATTCTAAGGGACCATTATACCAATATACCCCTAAATCAGCCTGACTTAAATTATCCTGATTCTGGTAGCGAAATGACATAGAAAAAGCCCGATTCATGCCTTTATTCCTTCTTCTCTCTGTCCATATGTTTAATCCACCAAACACAACATACTTCAAGTTCACTTCAGCTTGTTCATTCATAAATGAATAGTTTGGTCGAGCAAGATGATCAACTGTTAGGCCCATCCAAAACCTTGAACTATAAACAAACACTGATGCAGCTAGATCAATATAATGAACCTGCTCATTACTTAAGCGATCAAAACCTCCGGAGCCTCCACCACTTCCCGGAGGCTGATCAGGAAATACAATCTTATTAAAATCAACCGCACGATTCCCATAGGTGAACTGCACTGCCGGAACTACTTGCAAGTCATTTGTTACAAGTAAATTATATGAGTATTGAAAGGCAGCCTGAGTTGATGTTAAGCCAGCACTACCTGCATGATCCTGAATAAGGTAGAAACCAATTCCACTATTAAATTTAGAGAAAAAATTATCAAATGAAATGGAATAGGTTGAAAATGCTTTTGAAACTGCCGGCCATTGATTCCTATAATTTACAGCCAATCGTCCTCCATCAGTTGCTCCAGCCAATGATGGACTTAAATAAAGCGGATTTGCATAAAATTGCGAAAAATGAAAGTCTTGCGCCCTAACACTCATACCTAACAATAAGCAGCCCACTATTAATATGTAGATTTTTTGTCTCATTATCTAAACAGTGTTACATCACCGGTTTGAGTTTCTATTGTGCCATTTGAATATTTACATACTACTTTCCAGATATATACGCCTTGCGTACATAATTTGCCTCTATAATATCCATCCCAACCTATTTTTACATCATTACTTTCAAATATGAGTTCTCCCCAGCGAGAGAAGACTTTAAAATCATATTCTACAACACCTTCCTGAACAAAAGGATAGAACACATAATTTTCACGCTCGCCAGGCGTATAGGCTCCTCCATTAGATCCCTGTGGATTTGGTGTAAAAGCATTAGGAAAGCGGATCTGGCCAGCCTCTTCAGCAGTTACAGCACTTCTCACAATGCGCTCATCAATACAGCCTTTATCATTTTCAACTTTTAAAATCACATCGTAAACACCTGCTTGTTGATACTGATATTGAACAGAGAATTCTTCTGAAGTATTACCATCTCCAAAATCCCAGAGATATGAACTTGCACCTTCCGACTTATTAATAAATGAAACGGTCTGTGGCAATTTCACTCTGTTTGGCCTAACCTCAAAGTCAGCAACAGGTTTATCAAATACAATTACCTGAACTTCATCCGATTCAGCAATACCACCAGGCCCTTCAATCAATAAGTTAACATTATAATTGCCTGACGTGTAATAAATATGTGTGGGTTCCTTTTCAGTTGAAATATTTCCATCTCCAAAATCCCAAAGATATGTATGCGCATCTATACTATTGTTGTAGAAATTAACTGTTAAAGGGGGACAACCTAATGTATCCGGTCCATAATCAAGAACTGGCATACTTGGCAGAATTTCAATGGCCTGAATGGTTGAATCTTTACAATTATCTCCCTCCACGATCAATTTAATTTCAAAATCTCCTGACCTTCCATAGGTATATTTATCAGGATTCTTTGCTTCGGATGAATTACCATCGCCAAACAACCAGATATAACTCCAGTCGGATTCCGGAGTTGTATTTTCAATAACCACGGTTGAATTTGGCATTTGTTGAGATTTAGGATCTACAGTAAATGAGGGAGCAGGTGTTTTAAACACTTCCACATTAGTATATGCTGTATCAGAACATCCATAGGATGAACTGGCAATTAAACTAACAGGATAAAGCTTATCATCTAAGGAATTATTCTCATATAAATTACGACCATTAAATGAAGTAGATGTATTTCCATCACCAAAATCCCAAAGAAAACCATTGGCGCCTTCAGAATTATTTATAAAACTTTCTTCAAATGGAGAGCATCCCGAACTTCCATCTGATATTGATGCATTAACCTTAGGGTAAACCTGAATTACAGCTTCAAGCGAATCCAGACATTCATATGAATTACCTACAACCAGCTTAGCTGTGTAATTCACTAAAGAATACTCTTCATTCACATAAACATGTTCAACGGAGGCACTTCCCACTTCTTCTGTAGATTGACCATCACCAAAATACCACCAACTCGTTTCCGCACCAGTCGATGAATTATCAAAATCAACCAAAAGCGGTGAGCAACCATCTTTTGGATTTACTGTAAATAAACTTTTTGGACTTGGACTCACCACAACATTAGTAAAGGCCGTATCGGCACAACCAAATGAAGATTCTGCTATCAATTCAACCAGATAAGTTTCTGAAGATGCACCATTATTTACATACTCATTGGTACCATTATATGCATTTGAAGTATTTCCATCACCATAATCCCAACTAAACATTGTAGCTCCCTCCGAATTATTAAGGATGGTTTCTACATGAGGCGAACAGCCATTGCCTCCATCAGAAATGGAAGCCGTTACCTTTGGGAACACTCTAATGAGAGCATTGGTCGAATCCATACATCCATAAGTATTCTCAACAACCAATTTGGCCGTCATATTTTTTGTGTCCAATTCATCATTTATGTATACATGCGATACAGATCCGGCATCCGGCAATGTAATTGTATTTCCATCACCAAAATACCAATGACTTAGATTTGCCCCGGAAGATGAATTAACGAATTCAACATTTAGCGGTGCACAGCCTTCGGTAGGCGCATAAGTAAATTGACTTACAGGGCTAGGATTAACCGTTATTATTGATTGTGCCGTATCCTTACACCCAAAAGCAGAACTTGTATATAAATGAACATTAAAGCTTAAACTTGATGCAGTTGTATTTTCAAAAATATGTGAAGTACTGCTTGTCCCCGACAACTCAGTACCATTATCAAAATCCCATTTATATGAATAGGCACCAGGATCAGCAACAAACTCAACTTTTAAAGGATGACAACCTTCAATGGGCTCAGCTGTGAAATCGTAACCAACTAATGGATAAACGGTAATATAAGTACTGGAAGTATCTCTACAGCCATAAGCATTATCCACCATTAGTTTTACTTCATAGGCTTGTACAAAATCTTCTGAATTAACAAAAACATGCGATACATCCTCATCCGATTCAATTGGAGAACCATCACCAAAACTCCATTCGTAAACTGTAGCTCCGATTGATTCGTTTGTAAAATCAACCAGCAATGGACTACAACCAGGAGTAGGATCATTATCGAACTTGGAAATTGTTGAAGGATTAACCGTAATATCATAAGAAATTGAATCCTTACATCCGTTATTACTAGAAGCAAAAAGCTTTAATCGGTAATCAACGGGAACCTGAAGCGGATTTGAATAAGTATGCTCCGGATCTTCTAAATTAGATCCAAAACCATCTCCAAAATCCCATAGGTAAGTATCAGCATTTTGCGATGCGTTCGTTAAATTAATATTCAATGGACTACATCCAACATTATCAAAAGGATCTACTCCTGCCACCACAAGTGGAAAAAACTCAATGGCTACCGTATCTCCGGCCTCACAACCATTATTATATTCGACCCAGGCATATCGATAAAAGCCAGCCTGATCAACCTCTACGTCAGTTATTGCAAGTGTAGCATCACCAAACACAGACACTCCGGGCCCCTCAACTTGCTTCCAATTACCAATACCAATATCGGGCACCGAGGATAAAATATGTTTCAATCCGCAAGTATCTGTATCTTCCATAACAACCGGAGCCGGAACCTCAACAAAACTAATAGTTACTTCATCCGAATCCAGACATCCGCTATTATCTTCCGACCAACTAAATACATAATCGCCATATACATCAACCACAACCTGAGTAAGAGCATCATTGACATCGAAAAAAGCAGCTGATCCCGGCCCTGAAACTACTTGCCAGGTCCCAAGTCCTACCGATGGAACCGCCGCAAAATCGTAACGCAAGCCACAGGCCTTTGAATCAAGACCGGCATTACTTACCGGCTGTTCAAATACTTCAACAACAATACTGTCTGCATCATCGCAGCCATGGCTGTCTTTTACGTAGTAATCAAATTTAAAAACCCCAGCTTCAGTTGCATTAAAAACCGGATTCTCAACGTTGGTAGCAGATAACAAATCAATTCTATCTCCACTCCACTGATGCTCAACAAACACACCAGACCCTCCGTATGGATTAGGCTCCAATTGCTCATTAATTCCCTGACAAAGTTCTATATACTTATTCGTAAAATTTATCCCAACCGAATCTACAATCACAACAATTGTATCTTCATCAAAACATGAATTACTATCAGTTACCCGATAGACCAACTCATAAGTTCCCTCAACATTAGTTAAGAAATCGGGAGTTTGTATATTAACATTATTAAGAGGTGTAACATCTCCCGTCCAAAGGTGGGTATATGGTGTAACTCCTAATGATGGATTACCATCCAGAGTTAATTGTATTCCAGGGCAAAGAAGAGCTGGTGATCCTGAGGTAATATCAGCCAAAGGGGCTTCCCGAACCTCAATAAGCAACTGTCCGGTTGCACTGCAGCTATTGGCATCCAAAACCAAATAATCAATCGTATGCGATCCCGGTCCTGCAATTGAAGGATCAAATTCTCCTGTATTTGCATCAACAATACCTGGCCCCGACCATATTCCCCCGGGTGTAACAGCTGCTAATGTAACGGGATCTTCATTGGCACAAAACGGACCAGCCGGATTAACTGTACCATCAGGTATATCCACGATCAAAGCAATTGCGGTAGTAATCACCGGATCATTATCTCCATTAACCAGATCAGCCGGTGGTCCGGGAATATCCGGATCATCATAAGGATTACAAAAGTTCCAATTTCGCAAAGTAACTTCGAAAAAGTCTCCAACATTATAACCATTTGGAACATATATAGGATCGGCTGTATTTATTGGCGGACTTGGCCCCAATATAGGTTCTGTTGTTACATCAATACTACTTCGAAAAGGATATGTTTCAAGTACACCATTAACCAAAGCCGTGTTAATATTTGTTCCTCCTGTGCCATAGATCCATTGAATCCATCGTTTACGCTCATTTGGAACATCATTCTCGTCGGGCGGGGTACAATTCCATTGACTGTTATCAACAAATGTTACCGTTCCATCATTACCAACACAAATTGGAAAAACAAGAGGATCAATCAGCATTTCACCCCCATTTAAATCATCTGTATCCCAAACCGTTACTTTCTGAACCTGAATACTACTGGTACAAACGACACCATTTACAACCAACACTACACTTGGTTCGTAATTACATTTATCTCCTCCAATAGGATAAACGTGAGAATGCGTATACTCCCACTCTCCACCGCCATTGTCTGTGGCAACAACCGTTTGTGCAGGATTACCGTCATCCCAGTCAAATTGAAATTCAACAATTGTTCCGGCATTATTTACACCTCTATAAGTTACTTTCCAATCTACAGAGACTGGCGCACACAACTTATCGGGTAATATATCATTTGCTTTTGATGTAATATTACAGTCCTGCCCATACCCATCCATAAACAGGTATAGCAAGTAAAATAATATTAAAAGTGCTCTTTTTTTACCGTCCATAAAGCCTTTCTAATACTAGATCTTGTCCCCAATTAATCCTAACGACTAATTGTTAATCCTATTGCCCTACTCAAAGAACCACGTACCAATAGTGATTTTTGTCAAGTTTGGCACATTTCTGTAAAACGCTGAGTTTCGTCATTTTTTATTCTTGCGATACTTGCAACTTTTACAGTACTCAACCAATAAGTACCCTATCTTAAAAATAACGTACAAAACGAATATTGACATTAGTACGGTATAAGTAGTATTATAGTTCCGTTCGTGAGTTATTTTTTTGTATTACCTAATTAACAATAATTGTCATGATCAATAAATTAATTGCACAGACACTTCCTTATTTCCCTAAAAAATTTGTTTGGATATTTTCCAAAAAATATATCGCTGGCGAATCTATCTCAGAAGCCATATTAGCTTCTAAGCAACTCAATGATAAGAGCATCACAATCACAGTTGATCTTCTTGGTGAATTCATCACAAATATTGACGAGGCTAAGGCTAATAAAAACCAATACCTTCAAATCGTTAATGAATTTGAGTCTAATAAAATTAAAGGAAATTATTCATTAAAGCCAACTAGTTTTGGTTTGCTACTCGATAAGGAAGTCTGTTATCAATATGTTAGAGAGATTGTAGCCAAGGCGGCTGAATACGATAATTTCGTTCGAGTTGACATGGAAGACTCTAAGTGCGTTGATCTGGAAATTGATATGTATCGAAAGTTAAAAGCTGAATTTCCAAAAAATGTTGGATTAGTTGTTCAGTCTTACCTAAAAAGAACATCGCAAGATTTAATTGATATGATGGACCTGCATACCGATGAAGTCCCTCTAAACTACAGACTATGTAAAGGTATCTATGTTGAACCAGAAGAAATTGCTTACCGCGATTACCATAAAATCAATGAGAAATATCTTGAAAATCTGGAATATTTACTTGTGAATAAAGTTTTTGTTGGTATTGCAACTCATGACCGCAAGCTTGTGGAAGGGGCATATAAGATCATCGAAAAACACAATATTCCTGATGATCAGTTCGAATTCCAGATGCTGTATGGCGTTACTCCTGAACTTAGACAACAGATTTTAGATAAAGGATTTAAAATGCGCGTTTATGTTCCTTATGGGAAAGAATGGTTTGGCTATAGCACTCGTCGCTTGAAAGAGAATCCTAAAATGGCTTACCATATTATTAAATCAATTTTTGTACGAGGTTAACACCTATTATATTTAAACCAATAGCCAAAATGAAGTTCTTTCATTTTGGCTTTTTTATTGCTTAAAAACAGGCAGTCGTTTGTAAAATATCGTCTGAAACAAACCTCGGCCGAGCATAAAACAGTTCATTGCCAACCATAGTGCATGGTTATCCAAGGACGATCTAAATCCATAAAACAGAATAAAGAAAACCAATGTGGCCATCAGCATTGTATTCCGCATTAATCTGGAAGCAGTGGCTCCTATGTATATACCGTCCCAAATAAACGATGAAAAACCAGTTATCGGCAATAAAATTAACCAAGGTAGATAATCTGTTGCCACCTCAATTACATCAGCCTGGTTCGTAAATAGTCGTAATAAACCAACACCTCCAAAAGCATAAATCGCAATAAAGAATAATGCAAAAGCACCACCCCAGTAAAATAAGAGTTTAACAGCCCGTTTAAACTCAATCATATTTTTTCTACCTGTGAATTTCCCAATCAAGGCCTCAGCGGCATAGGCAAAGCCATCAAGAAAATAAGAAAATAAAAACAAAAATTGAAGCAAAGCACTATTTGCTGCAAGTATAAGATCGCTTGTTCCAGCCGATTTTGAAGTAAAAAAAGTAAAGACCACGATTATGCATAAAGTGCGTAGAAATATATCCCCACTCACATTCATAAAGCTTAATAAACCAGAGCGCTTAAGTATATCCTTCAAATTAAAATATTTAAGAAAATATCGAAATCGCTTCATAAAAAACAGAAGTGATAAAATTATTCCAACATACTGAGAGATAACCGATCCCATGGCTACCCCCTCCACCTTCATATCAAACACTTTGACTAAAATGAATGACGCAATAATATTAATCACATTAATGCTGATTGATATTATCATTGGATAAAGTGCATTTTGCATACCCAAAAACCACCCATTAATGACCATTAAGGCAATTGCAGCCGGAGCAGCCCAAATACGCACATAAAAATAATCCTTGGCCAGAGCTTTAACTTCGGTACTTCCTTCAAGTATTTGTAAACTTAAGTTGACTATACCCGATTGTAAAATCAACAAAACAAATCCCGCCACAAGTGCAAGAAATAAACCCCTAAACAGAAGCATGGCCATTTCGGTATTATTATCTCTACCAAAGGCCTGAGCCGCCATTCCACTCAAGCTCATTCGTAAGAAGGCAAAACCCCAATACACAAAATTAAAAATAACGCCACCCAAGGCTACTGCCCCCATAAAAACGGCACTATCCTGGTAGCCCATAAGGTGCATATCTACCATCCCCAAGAGAGGCACAGTAAGATTGGTAAGAATATTTGGTAGGGCCAGCCTTAAAATTTCCCGATTCATTGATATTATTTATCTAGGCCACGAAGATAATTATACCAAAGCGATAAAAAAATTACATTTTATTTATTTCATTTCCTGATAGATAGAAAATATCCAATTGAATTAATGAACAAATTAAGACATTTATGTCTTTTTTATTTGGACTCAATCCAAATAAATAATATTTTTGGATTCGTAAGTCTTTTATTAGATAACTTATAAAAATAAAAGTAAATGGCATTTGAATTACCGCAATTAGATTATTCATACGATGCATTAGAACCGCATATTGATGCTCGCACAATGGAAATCCACCATAGCAAACATCATGCAGGATATACAAATAACCTAAACGCTGCTGTTGAAGGAACTGATTTAGCAGGGAAAAGCGTTGAAGATATTTTAGCAAATATTTCACAACACTCAACAGCTGTTCGTAATAATGGAGGTGGTTTTTATAATCACAACTTATTCTGGAAAATGATGTCACCTAATGGTGGTGGACAACCTTCCGGAGATTTAGCAGCTGCAATTGACAAAACATTTGGTTCATTTGACAATTTCAAAGCTGAATTTTCAAAAGCTGCTGCAACACGATTTGGTTCGGGTTGGGCATGGTTGGTTCAGCAAGCAGATGGACAATTAGTTGTTTCATCTACTCCTAATCAGGATAATCCATTGATGGATATTTCTGATGTTAAAGGAACACCTATTCTAGGTTTAGATGTATGGGAACATGCTTATTATTTAAATTATCAAAATAGACGTCCCGATTATATTGGTGCATTCTGGAATGTTATCAATTGGGACGAAGTAGCATTACGTTTTAAAGTTTAGTTTGTTCATTTTGTCTGGGAAAAAGGGAACTCCAAACGAGGTGTTCCCTTTTTATTTTGTCTTTTTTAAAGATTTTGAAAACACTAGGTTTCTTATATTTGTTTAAGACACAGACAAAATACTAAAACGAACAAATATGAACTTCGAATTACCAAAATTACCGTATGCACTTGATGCATTGGAACCAATCATTTCCAAAACAACTTTGGAATTTCACTACGGCAAACACCATCAGGCTTATGTGAACAATCTTAACAATCTGGTTAAAGGAACCGAGTTTGAAAATGCAGATCTGGAAACAATAGTAAAGAAATCGGAAGGCGGCATTTTTAATAATGGAGCCCAGGTATGGAACCATACTTTCTATTTCATGTCTTTTGCCCCAAACGGCAAAGGCGCTCCCAGTGGAGAATTAGCTAAAGCCATTGATGCGGCCTTTGGCTCATTTGACAATTTTAAAACAGAATTCTCACAAGCTGCCGCCACCTTATTTGGATCGGGCTGGGCCTGGCTGGTAAAAAAGGATGATGGTTCTTTGGCTATCGTTAAAGAAAGCAATGCTGGAAATCCAATGCGTGATGGATTAACGCCAATATTAACCTGTGATGTTTGGGAGCACGCGTACTACCTGGATAAGCAGAATGCCAGACCTAAATACATTGAAGATTTTTGGAAAATAATTGATTGGACTGTTGTATCTGAAAGATACTAAGCAAGAATTATTAAATTAAGATTTAAAAGAGACTTAATGGCATTTTTTGTATATTAAGTCTCTTTTTTACACCCGCATATCAACTAAATAAATACATATTTATGCTTAAGCAACTTATTGAAAAAAACCGCAGTTACCGACGTTTTCATCAGGAAAAATCCATTACGGAAGAAACGCTTAGTGAGTTAGTTAATTTAGCGCGTCTTTCACCTTCCGCTCGGAACGCACAGCCTTTAAAATATTTCATTTCAACCGATGAGGCCAAAAACGAAAAAATATTTCCTCACCTATCGTGGGCAGGCTATTTAAAAGAATGGAACGGACCTGTTAAAGGTGAGCAACCTTCGGCTTATATTATCCTTTTAAACGACACTGAGATATCGTCTAATTATTTTTGCGATGACGGAATTGCTTCACAAAGTATTTTGCTTGGAGCTGTAGAGAAAGAATTAGGCGGATGTATTATTGGTTCATTAAACCGTCTTCAATTACAGCGTGAACTTGAGCTTCCTGATCATTTGAAAATTGTTCATGTGATTGCTTTAGGATATCCTAAAGAAGAGGTTTCAGTTGAAGAAATGAAAGATAACAATCATGTTTATTGGCGCGATGTAAATGAAAAGCATCATGTACCCAAAAGATCGCTTGAAGAAATTATAATTAAGTAATTGTTTAAGCCCGGTTTGTTTTGGCCGGGCTTAACTATACAAGAAGATTTGCCAACCAAATGGCTTTAGCATTGTTAGATAATAACAAAACCAAAACTTTGTCATATGAGAACTTTTATCGCGATTAGTATTCTACTTTTTCTTTTTGCAGGAAGTAATGCCCAAATACAGGAAAATGATTCAATGCGTGTTTCTGGAATTGTGTTAGATCGTGATAGCCTTACAGCGCTTCCATTTTCTCAGTTCGACATTCACTCATCAAAATATTCATCAAACGAGGAAGGTCAATTCTCATTTTGGGCACATCAGGGCGAAGTAATTAAGTTTACACATCTTGGATTTAAAGACACTTACATTCAGATCAACGACAGTTTAAATCATTCCAACTATATGCTGGGTGTATTTCTAACACGTGACACCTTTGAGATCAGTGAAGTTATTGTGCTACCTCGCTATGAGAATTTAGCCGCGAAAGCACGTAACATGCCTTTGCTTATTACACCCGACCAAGCCTATGCTAATAATAATGTAATGGCTTCTACCAATCAGGCTTTGACTCAAGCACCATTAAAGATGGACAAAGAGATGAATCAAAACATGGTTTTGAGGGAACAACGTTGGGGTACAGTTTATAAAACTCAAATTCCGCCAGACCGAACAATTGGCATCTCGTCAGAAAATCTAGGTTCGATGAGTTTATTTGTTACTCCAGATAAGGAAAAAGTAAAAAAGGCCGTTGCTCAACCATTAAATCAACATGAATTAGATTTAATTATTCGCATATACGAAAAGAAAGTAAAAGCTTTGCTCGAAGAATAAAAAGCGAATAATTATCATCTACTAATACATAATAAAAATGCATTTTTGCATTTCAAACTTGCTATAGCATAAATTTAAATACATGGAATTTACTTTGAATGGAAAAAGTGGTTACACAAAAGTAGAATCTTACGATGAAAAAACTACTGAAGATCTTTCATCAAATTATAAAAGCATACTAGAATTACTTGGTGAAGACTCAACTCGTGAAGGTCTTGAAAAAACACCTCTAAGAGTAGCCAAAGCCATGCAATTTCTTACTCAAGGATACCATATGAATCCTGAAGAAATAATAAAGTCAGCCATGTTTCAGGAAGACTATCAGCAAATGGTAGTGGTAAAGGATATCGAAATTTATTCGATGTGCGAGCATCACATGTTGCCATTTTTCGGGAAGGCCCATGTGGCTTATATTCCTCGTCATCATATCACGGGTTTGAGTAAATTGGCTCGTGTAGCTGAGGCTTTTGCCCGACGATTACAAGTACAGGAACGATTGACAACTCAAATCAAAGACTGTATACAAAACACTTTAAATCCACTAGGTGTAGCGGTAGTCATAGAGGCACAACATATGTGTATGCAAATGCGAGGGGTACAAAAGCAGCATTCGATAACCACAACCTCTGACTTTACTGGTGCTTTCCAAAAAAACAATGCCACCAGAGTTGAGTTCTTTAATATTATTAATGCTAAATAAAAAACATAAGCCATTGGTAAAGCTACCAATGGCTATTTTTTATCTAAGGTCGGAACTAAACTCAACTGAATCGATTGAATAACTATAGGCTTGAAAAAATCCTAAGGCACCGTTACTAACATTTCCGGGTAAATTAGCCGGTGGTCCACTAAATAGTGGAGCTTTAAATCCTGTTTCTTCATCTACTGCTTCCAGGTACTTGTAAAATTCTTCTGTGATACCACCCATGCTTAATCTCACCCAATCCCCATCCTTTAACTCAATACCTTCCTCCTCTTCATCTATGGTTTGAACCCAAACACCCGCGGCATAATTACCATCGAAAAAACGATCATCTACAAATCCCAGCTTTGAATATCTATCAGAAATCAAGCTATCATTTAAAGCAACGGCAAAATTGTAGAAATCTTTTGTTTCTGCCGGATCCTGAGCATATAACAATACCTTCCACAAGTTCCATACGCTATGGTACTCTAGTCGTACCGAATCAATCGGAGCAACCGGATTAAGATCAGTGATGGCCTGGTAAAGTTCATCCTGTCCATTATTATCTACATCAACTCCCTCTATATTTAATTCGTAGGTCCTGCCCGGTAATCCATAATAATTATCCGGAGTAAAATAAAATCCCGGATATTCCGGATTCTCATTTAACACAATGGTTTGCACATCATCTTTGATGGTAACAAGAGCTCCTTTAACGGCTATTGCTTCCTGACTGTCAAAGTAACTTCCGGAAAGCGTTAATCGCACAAAATGCGTTGTTGTATCCGTAGAAATCCGGCCGTCAACCACCAAACGCGGATCCGTATCACTTAATGTCAGATCCATATCCTCCGTACAAGATGAAAAGGACAGCACCACCAGAAAAATAGCACAGATTGAATGAATTATATATTTAATTGTTTTCATGACTTAGAATTTAAAGTTGTAGGTTACGGATGGAATAAATGAGAATAAATATGTTTTCTCAGCTTTTGTTATTGACGGATTATCTTCGTCGCGTACAAAATTGATAGCCCATGCATTTTTTCGACCATAGGCATTATAAACGGAGAAAACCCATTCTCCATGCCATTTTTTATTTTCTTTCTTCTTTCCTCTTAATATAAAGGACAAATCAAGGCGATGGTAGTTTGGCATCCGTTCGGCATTACGTTTTGAATATAATGGAATTATATCGCCACCAACCTCGTATCTTCCTACGGGAAAGGTAACCGGAGAACCGGTATAATACACCCAATTTGCAGACAAACTTGTTCGTTCACCTAGTTTTCTGTTTAAAACAATACTGCAATCATGTGTATGATCATATGGCGATAAATAACTCTCACCATTATTTATTTCAGGTATGGTTCGCTCAACCCTGGATAAAGTATAACTAACCCACCCATTCCATTTCGGTCGATTAAAACGGACCATCATTTCCAATCCATACGCTTTGGCACTACCAAATCGCAATTCGCCTTCCAAATATTCATTGAGTAATAAATCGGGATGATCTTTAAAATCAATGGTATTATACATGTTTTTATAAAAACCTTCTAGCGATGTCTCAATACTATTATTGTTAAAATTACGGAATAGCCCCAAAGCAAATTGATCTGATTTCTGTGGTTTTACATTTGGTGAAGATGGAAACCAAATATCTAAGGGCGTTCCAGAAGTTGAATTAGATGCCAGATGTAAATATTGAAACGCTCGATTATAACTTGCCTTTATCGATGTTGATGGATTTAAAATAAAGGTAGCCCCAAATCGAGGCTCTAGTCCCCAGTAGGTATTATACACCTCACCCGTACCATAAGTTTTTTTCTCAGTAAAGTCATAATCGTCATCATAATAGTATTGAACACCTGCTCCAATATTCTGGAATAATGAGAAACGTAGTCCATACCTTAAGACCAGCCAATCTGAAATTTTTTGAGTATTCTGAGCATAAACAGCATGTTCAAGTGATCTGTTTTGAGGAACTCTAATTTCATTATATAATGAATTCTCATCCTTGCCCCTTGCCACACCTGGCAGTATTTCTCTGAAGATACTTTGCAAGCCAAACTCAATTGTATTGTTTGGATTTAAATAAAAATCAAAATCCAGCTTTGCATTTATATCATATAAGTTTGATTTCCATTCGAAGGAATTGGCTCCTCCTTCTGTTGTACCCAAACTGTAGTCATATTTTGATCCTATTAGGGTTAAATTAGAAAACAGCTTCGGAGAATAAATATGATTCCATCGAAAGGTTAGGGTTCGGTTACCAAAATTCATTTCTGAAAAATTGTCCTTAAACACATCCCGACCGAAATATCCACTCAAATAAACGCGATTATTATCATTTATTGTATGATTAATCTTGGCATTAAAATCATAGAAATAAAGTTTATTGTCCCTTACTTCTTTATCTTTTGCAAATGGTAAAAATAAATCCAGATAGGTTCGTCGTCCACTGACAATAAACGAGGTTTTTTCATTTGCAATTGGTCCCTCTAATGTTAAGCGGGATGAAATAAGTCCGATACCTCCGGTACCTGAAAACTTTTTAG
Organism: uncultured Carboxylicivirga sp.; assembly: GCA_947503525.1. GTDB lineage: Bacteria > Bacteroidota > Bacteroidia > Bacteroidales > Marinilabiliaceae > Carboxylicivirga. Next base: position 123,747 of record CANNEA010000011.1, read on the forward strand.
AATTACCATCCTTCATTCGAATGTCCAACAATGAAGCTAACCGTCCGCCATTACTAGCGGGTATATCACCTTTATAAAGCTTGACATCTTTTACGGCATCGTTATTAAAAACCGAGAAAAATCCAAGTAGATGTCCGGCATTATATACATTAGCTTCGTCCAATAAAATAAGGTTCTGGTCAGGGTTACCACCTCGAACACTAAAGCCGCTTGATCCTTCACTTGTTGGAGATACACCCGGCAAAAGTTGTATCACTTTAACAAGATCCGTCTCTCCCATTAATACCGGAACATTTTTAATGGTATTACCCTTCAGTTTTTCTACACCCATTTGAGGCGCCCGAACATTGGCGTCCTTTCGCTCTGAGGTTACAATGATTTCATCAATTGATTCTGCTGAGGGCTTTAACTCAACATTTATGACTTGATTATCCGTAAGGTTAACTTCCTTCTTATAAGTCTCATAACCCAGATAGGCAAACACAAGATGGTATTTGCCAGCCGGTAATGACATTGAGTAAAAACCATACAAATTGGAGATGGTTCCATTTTTAGTTTCTTCTACATACATAGTGGCGCCAATCAGTACTTCTCCTGTTTTGGCATCCTTAATGCTTCCACTTATCGACAGTAGATCTTTAGCTAAAGGATCGTCTTCTGCTCGAATACTTCCTCCCAAAGGAATCAGCATACATAAAATTAAGATTAGGGTTCGATTAATCATGGTTTGGTTGCTAATAATTGTGTTGTGTTATTACTTATCAATTATCAAAGTCACTACAAAATATGGAAGGTTGCATCAAAATCAAAAATAATTAGCAAAGCCATGTTTATTAGGATATACAATGAGCCTTCTTTAAAGAAAAAAAGCCATATCTAATCGTTATTAGATATGGCTTTCAACTGAAATTGTTTTATGACTATGTAATAAAAAAATATTTAAAAGTTATTCTTCCACTTTAAAGACATCCTTAAATTCTTCTAACAACATAAGCGTATGAGCCGATGACCAACTAAAATTATAACAGCTCAAACCCTCTCCACTAAGCGGATGGTAATTTTCACGAATGGGCTGTCCTTTTACGCTTAAGCCATCGGCATTCTTTACTATTTTTTGAGCCAGAATTCCGGCTTCGTTTCTATAGCCATAATTAAGCATGCCTTTTAATCCAAACCATGCCGGGCTCATCCATACCGGCCCCCTCCAATAACCTTTTGGATCAAAGCGGGGATTATTCTTAGCTGCGGTTGGAAAAGGCACTTTTGTATTAAACTGTTCTTCATCTAATAGGTTTTCTATTACCCTCGAGGCCTGATCATTTGTAGCAACATTAGCCCATAAAGGTATCCATCCTTCTGGTCCTTTACCTCTTTCCACAAGCAATTCTTTGCTATTGATATCCACGTCATAGAAAAAACCAGATTCCTCATCAAACATTGTGTTCTGAATAAAGTGCCTTACTTTTTCTGCTTCGTTGATATACTTTCTCGCTAAATTCTTCCTGCCTAATAAAGAAGCCATCAGGGATAAATAATTCTTTTCAGCAACTAAAAATGCATTCAAATCAGCACTTTCCTGATTCATACTATATCCAACGACTCGCCCATTATAAGAATTCTCTAACATTTCAACTCCCCAGTCCTCATCAAAACGAATAAAATTATCACCACCACCTTCCCAGGCTGCAGCTTCAATTCTATGGTCTATGCGCTTTCCATTTTTTGTTGTCACAATATTATAAGGATGAATAGTGCTTCCATATTCACAAATGCCGTTCTGATCATGATCACGATTTCGATACCACCAGTTATGATACCTAAGCAAAGCAGGAAACATCTCAGCAACAAAGGCAGTATCCCCGGAGGATTCAAACACTTTCCATACCGCCCAGGATGACAATGGAGGTTTTGAATTTCGTTCATTCCAATTGCCGGAACCCTGATGGTCATCGTAATAAAAAATACAATCCAATATCATTCCTTCATCCCATGGACGATCCAAATCCGTTGAACTAACCTGATAATCAAACATGCTACGGATATTGTTTTTTGCCACTTCAGGCAGATAAGGAGCCAGGCCCACACTATGCTTCCATGAATCCCATGCCCATACACCATTGAACCATTTGTAAAAAGTGCTTGGAACGACTCCCTCACTTATAATTTGACCAGCCGGTGATCTACGGTTTGAATTAAGTGTAATTAAAGCCTTCATAGCGGTCTGGTGTACTTCTCTATTATTAGCTACTCGTTCTTCAATCTTCTTATTCAAGCTCCACCAATTCTTTTTATTATCCTCTGCAATTGCACTATGATTTTTCAGAACCTCATCCTCCATAAGATCATATTTAATCGCTTCTTCTTTCGTAAAAGTATAAGTATGAGCAGAAGCCAGCTCAAACAATTCCGATGGCTGAAGAAGAATATCCATTGGATAAATTAACTCGAAGGAGCTTCTTCTTATTTTCACATCCAGTGGGACATTGAATTTAATTGAGAAGCTATTAGTCTCAGATGTTAAATAACTCCACTTTTCTTTTATTCCATTAAAACGGACTTTTATTCCATTATCCGATTCTTCCAACCATAAATCATCTTTATAAGGCAATAGTTCTCCTTTCCATTTTAAGCGAATGGTTTTATTCTGTGTTGAACTATTTTTTAAAGCATAGCTAATAAGTGCAGTTCGTTCATTGGCAAAACTCAATTCCATTTTAAGCTTAATTCCTTCTGCCTGTAGAGTTTGCTCGAGTCGACCCGGATAATAATTCCCCTTTAATTCCTTTGACCAAGAGGCAACTTCCCAACGGTCTCCTTCTTTTATTTGCATCTCCAATTGAGATAAGGTCTTCGCCAAATACACCGGATACTCACCCGCTATGATATATGGCCCGGTAAAGCCTCCCATGAGTTCATCAGAATCCGGCAGAAAATAGCCATGCCAGGCCCCTTTATCCGAAAACCCCGTATGGAAATGAGTTCCTTCCGGCATTGGCTTTTGGGGATCAAATTCCACTTCAAGTAAATTGGCCATATCCTCAGTGAAGCTTTTCTCCTGCTTATTTTCAGTTGCACAAGCCAGAATCAAAAAAGGTAAAATGGCGTAAATATATAATCTGTTCATGTTGTAAATAATCTATGATGACAGGAATAGTGCGACTCATCTATTGGTACACTACCCTTCCCTGCTGTGTTACATTTTCGCTATTAAATACCGGAACTATAGTGTATGAATACGAATAATCCTGATACGGAAGACAATATTCAGGATGCACAAAGGCTCCCCAACTATTATCACCTCCTACTCCCTGTTGGGCATAATCGATAAAAAATGAATAAGCTTCTCCTTCTTCAATACTACCCCCATGTTTTCGCTCCTCTCCTTTTTTAGCATGATAAAGCTGGCTATAATCAAATGGTAAAATATTGCTGCAAAAGTTAGTTTCAGAATTGATAAGGATACCTCTATCATCTTCACCATGAAGCAAAATCCATCTTACATCAGTTTTATATCCAGTTTCCTGAGGGCGAACATATGGAAAGAATTGATCCCACACCATACCCTTAAAATGTCCGACAAAGGCAGACGAATTGCGGTCAACATAATTCTCATGCGGTCCTCTTCCCAACCATTCCACTTTATTTAAATTGGATGATACAAGCATATGCATTCCAATACGAGGCAGGGCTGGTTGTGCATCTTCACCGGCATTGAATCGATAATCAAGCTTTACAACTCCATTGCCAAGCACCTTATAAACTAATTCAATTGATGCATTTGTAAGCAGATCTTGAAACAGGGAAGAAACGAATACTGAATTATCGCTCTGTTCATAACTAAACGAAAGCAATTCCATTCTTTCACCGGCCTCTTTCCAAACTCCTAATCTTTGAGACGTATTATTTCCCAAATCATTATCGGTTTGCGCTCTCCAAAAATGTGGCTCTAATTCTGACACCATCATATCTTGTCCATCCACAGTATATTGCTTTAGATAACCGGAAGCCTTATCAAACTCAACATCTACTTTATCTGTCTTAAGTTTAAGAACAGTATCTAATTCTTTTAGCCTAATCTTTCCATTGACCTGAACTAATTCTGATTTTACAGACATTGGCACTTGGATTTGCTCTTCAGCAATCAAGTGACCAGATTTTACCAAAGGTTTATCCTTTGTGGTATATACGCGAAAGTTAATAAAATACTCCACCCCTGATTTGGGCTCAATTTGCCAATCAGGCACATCAATAACCTTACTAGCACCAGGAAGTATAATTGGCACATCCAATTCGGAAGTATGAACTACCTTACCATCTTCACTTAATTCAGCAACAAAACGATAGGATTCACTTGTAGTAAAATCAAACCAGTTGGTAATTCTGATCTTGTTTGCCGACAATGGAACGGATTCGAATTGAAAACTTTGATATACTTTTTTGACTTCCCAAATATGAGGATTCAAGCTACGATCAGCGGCGAGCAGGCCATTGGCGCAGAAGTTGCTATCATTAACAACACCCTCATAACCCATGTCACCTCCATATCCCCAAATGGCATTTCCACTTTCATCTTTGATGGCAAATGTTTGATCAACCCAATCCCATATAAATCCACCTTGTAATTGATGGTGCTTATATATCAAGCTCCAATAATCCTTGAGGTTTCCTACACTATTACCCATGGCATGGGCATACTCACACAAAATAAGTGGACGTGTTTGCAAATGATTGGTATGTTGCTTTAAACGCCATGGCCTTGCATACATTGGACAATAAATATCGGTGTACTCTTTTAAACCAGCATCTTCCGATTGCACAGGACGAGTATTATCAATACGTTTTATCAGTTGATAACATGCCGGCCAGTTTGGGCCATCGCCCGATTCATTGCCCATCGACCATATAATTACTGATGGGTGATTTTTATCGCGTTGAACCATCCGTTCAACCCTGTCTAAATAAGCGTTCATCCACATGGCTTGGTTAGCCGTAGCTTTCTCGGGAGAGTACCCCATTCCATGTGATTCTATATTGGCTTCATCCACCACATACAAACCGTACTTGTCGCATAGATCGTACCATAGTTCACAATTGGGATAGTGGCTGGCTCGAACAGCATTAATATTAAACTGTTTCATCAACTCAATATCTTTTACCATACTTTCCATACCTACCACTCGTCCTGTATACGGATCGTGCTCATGACGATTAACCCCCTTAATTAAAATGGCCTTACCATTAACTAATAATTGACCGCCTTTTATTTCAACTGTTCTAAATCCAACTTGCCGGGTTACCGATTCAATGATTTGATCATCTTTAGTTTTATGGTTGATAATAAGGGTGTAAAGGTTAGGATGTTCAGCACTCCATTGCTTAACTAGAGGAATAAGGGTAGAGAAGGTATTTTGCTTAATCACTTTTTGTTTCTCATTCAATAGGAGTTCAGCCCCATCAAATAGTTTAACTTCAAGATATTCATCTTTGCGATACTGGTCATTAAATGTGGTATTAAGCCTGAAAATTCCATCTACATAGGAGTTATCTAAACCGCCTTTTACAAAGAAATCAGTCATTCTTGATTTTGGCCGGGCGAATAAAAATACATCTCTTTCTAATCCACTGATCTTCCAATAATCCTGATCCTCTAAATAGGCTCCATCACTAAAACGGTATACTTCCAAGGATACATTATTTTCTCCGGTTTGAATAAAAGGTGTAATATTAAATTCGGCAGGCACCTTACTTCCCTGACTATAGCCCACCTTCTTACCATTAAGCCAAATATAAAATGCTGACTTTGCACTTCCTATGTGAATAAAGATATCTTTTGAATCCCAATCTTCAGGTATTGTGAAAGAGCGTTTATAACTCCCTACCGGATTAAATTCATGAGGAATAAATGGCGGGTTAGCCGGAAATGGATAGGAAACATCGGTATATATTGGTGTTCCAAATCCCTGGAGTTCCCAATTACCAGGCACCTCAATATCATTCCAGGTGCTAACGTCAAAATTATTCTTGTAAAAATCGACAGGTCGTTCAGAAGGTTTCTTCACATGGTTGAATTTCCAGGTCCCATTTAAGCTTTTCACAAAAGGACTATTAAACTTATCGAGCCATGGATTATTCGATTCGGATTGAAAAGGAATAAAAGTAGCGTGGGCTGCCTCCTTATTAACATTGAATACTTCGGTATTCTCCCAATCATTACGTCCTTGCTCCTGCGCCAGTATAACACATGGAACCAAAAAAATAATGAGAATATATGTAAGTGCTTTTTTCATTCTTTAAAAATTTACTGCAACTATAGCCCCTTGGATAGGACCAAAAATTAATGCTTTGAGAATTCTCAATTAAAAAAATGACTGTATTTTACCTATTTGGAATACTTAGTGCATCCACTACCTTCTTTATAAAGTTATTAATAAATAGGTACTGTGGTTAATTCACAGATCTGATTCTTGCTATGCTCAACTTAAAACTCCAAAATAAGCGTAACAAGTATTGGTACTAAAATGGTTAGGATAATACCACTAAAAATAGCAATGATACCATACTCTTTGCCGGTAAATTTCACAATCACGGGTAGGGTTGTATCCATTGCAGTTGCACCTCCGGATGCTATGCCTGATAGTTTACCGAAATAACGAACCAGAAAGGGTACAGACAATAAGGTTATTATCTCGCGGAAGATGTTGGAGAGTAAAGCCACCACACCTAATTCCTGGCCACTTATTTCACTAATGAAAATACTGGACAAAGAATAATATCCAAATCCCGCACCAACAGCCATTGCTTCCCGAACTCCTATATCGTGTAATAAAAATGAAATCAAGGCTGTACCGGATAAGCTTCCTACAACCACTAATGATGGAACGAGTAATATTTTTAGATTCATTTTTCTGATGACAGAAAATGCACCTTTATCGCTACCAATACTAACACCAACCAAAAACATTAATACGAATAAGGCATAAGTGGTTAAATCTTCATTTAATAACCACTCCGGGAATAGACTAAAAATTCCGCCGATTAATCCAAGAGCAAAAAAAGATAATATGATGAGACTCCCTTTCATGGGCTTACTAATTTCTTTAATAAATACTGATTAGTTCTTTGAAACGCCTTCTTCATTGCCTTTGAAGAAAATAATGTAAACTATTTTTGCAAGTATGATACTCCCCCCTACTGCACCAATAGTTAGCCAGAATGCTTTGTAACCAATTCTCGAAAAATTACCTATAATTTCCTCATTTATTCCTACAGATATGCCAAGCAAAAAAAGTAGCAAATATACTGACCAGGTAAGGGCTAAGTCCACATTTCTCCTGGCTTTATCTTTTTCTCTAAGAAGTCTGCCAAGCAATATGCCAACAGCGAATAATGTAATTACAATGTATGGTGTCATTCCTTATTTTTCAAAAAACGAACCCGCCCAAAGACGGGTTCATTGTTATTATGAGTTAAAACAAAAATACTATTTCTGTTCTTATTCTGATGACTTAATCTAAAGCATCATTACTTATGATTTCACTTTGAGGAATTGGAAAGAACGAATGTTGATCCAGTCGGAAATAAGTACGACCGGCAGCTTCCATTGCTTCCTCTAATTTACCCCACCTGCGTAAATCAAAGAATCTTGCACCTTCCATGGTAAACTCCATGATCCTCTCAAACTCTATCTGATCACGAACCTCTTGCTGACTCAGCCCACTTAATGCAGGCATCTTGCCGTGCACAGTACGCACTTCGTTTATCCAGCTAAGGGCAGCACCAGGTTCATTAAGTTCATTTAATGTTTCAGCATACATTAATAAAACATCAGCATAACGTAATAAAGGAATATTTACGGATGACTGGTTCTCCCAGAACTCACCGTTGGCCGGCAAATACTTTCGAAAAGCCACATCGCTATAATCCACACCAGGCAACTGTTCATTGGTCCATTCGCCTTGCTGATACCAACCACAAAGTGTATTCCATGTATATTCAAAGAATGGCGGATTTAAAGGATCATTGTAAGTTGGATGGTCAAATACTAAAGATCCTACAACACGGTGATCGTAGCCACCATCTGTAGCAGTCATACCTTCCTTAGTCATAATACTCATCAAGTTATCAGCAGCTCTGATTTCATCCCAGCCGCCAAGATCACCAACGCGCAACCAACGGTGCGAAGGAAACTTATAATAGGCACCTCCTGCTGTTATAGGCGAAAGCTGAAGCTCAAATAAGCTTTCTGAACTATTTTCGTTAGTCCCATCAAACATTGATGGAAAATTATCGACTAAAGCAAAGCCATAGTTACCCGATTCAACAACATCGCGAAACAAGTTTTTGGCTTCATTTAAGTATTCCGTCTTATTGTCCGTTTCTTCACCGGATCTAAAAAGCAAACATTTTGCGGCAAAGGCAAGTGCAGCTCCCTTTGTAACACGACCAAGCTGATCTGATTCTCTTGATAAAGGCAAAACCTGAGAGGCATTCTTGAAGTCAGCTATGATATAATCCCAGGCTTCTTTTCTTGGGCTTAATCCTTTGGCAGCTTCACCTACTGAAGTCGAAACTTTTTCGCGTAAGATTATTTCTTCGAAATTCAGCAATAACTTAAGGTGATAAAAAGCTCGCAGAAACTGACCTTCTGCCACAAGCTCGGCTCTAATTGCCGGATCAATTTTCTCATCAGTCATTGCTCCTACATTCTCAATTACCTGATTGGCATAGTTAACACCTCTGTAATGTCTGGTCCAATAAGTCGACACCTGCGTATTACCAAACTCATTAGTAAAATTCGCAATATCGGTCCAGTTAGGATAATTTGCCGCATCCTTACCATATTGAGTTAAGTCGCTACGGTAATTATCTATTACAAATTTCACCTCGGCAAAGGACCAATATTCGGTGGCACACTCTAATTGTGAGTAGGCTGCGGAAACTGCTCCTTCCGCATCACTTTGGTCTCGATAGAAATTATCTGAAGTTAATTCATCAGGTGATTTCTGAACCAGAATGTCCTCATCACATGATATCATAGTTCCCACCAATACAAAGGCAAGAACAAAATATTTAATGTTTTTCATATTCTTCATCCTTGATAAACTTTATTTGTTAGAAACTCAATTGAACACCTGCGGTTAACATTCTGGTTTGCGGATAAACCGAAGTATCTGTTCCGGTATTGAATACACTTCGTGATATCTCGGGATCCAAGCCGGAATAATCGGTTATGGTTAACAAATTTTGACCACCAACATAAACTCGTAATTTATCGATGGACACCTTATCCAGCAATGATTTTGGTAAATTATAACCTAATTGCAGATTCTTCAATTTTAAATAGCCACCATCTTCCAAATATCTATCCGATGCTACCTTTGCATTTCCATTCGGATCACCCAGCACAGCTCTTGGTACAGAGGTATTTTTATTATCCGGGGTCCAGGCATCCAGAGTTGAACTTAAGTAGTTAGAACCACCGGACATGTTTGATAAATTATAGCCTATTCCATTATAGATTTTATTACCTGCAACGCCATACCATAACATCGAGAAATCGAAGTTTTTGTAGGATGCATTAAAGATTAATGAATATTCCACTTTTGGAAGTCCTGTACCCATATATACCTTATCGGCCTCATTAATAACTCCATCATTATTAGTATCTACAAAGCGAATATCCCCGGGAGCAGCTGCCGCCTGATAAGGATCACCATCGGCATTCACATGCGCATTAACTTCATCATCCGACTGAAACAAACCATCTGTTTTGTACAGATAGAAGGCACCAACAGGCGAGCCAATTCGGGTTTGATTCGGAAAATGAGAATCGCCCAGGAATAAACCATTTCCATAAATTATCTGATCCGGATTATCCAAAGCGGTCACCTCATTCTTCAGGGTTGAAAATGTACCTGTAATATCATAAGAGAACGGATGCCCTTGACTTTGATAGGTCAGTTCAAATTCAAAACCTTGATTACGCATAGCCGCGGTATTCATAACACCAGCTCCAAAACCTGATGATATTGCCGGAGAGCGATACATCAACAAATCCTTTGTATCGTTAATATAGTAGTTAATGGTACCTGAAATTCGATTATCAATAAAACCATAGTCAAAACCCATATTTAAGGACTCTGCGACTTCCCACTTAAGACCGGCGTTGGGCATTAAAACAGCTGCACTACCAGGCCATGGACTTTGCCCACTTCCCCGAACAGATCCTAAATCATATTCATTAGTCGTTGTAATCAAGGCTTGCCATTGATAAGGTACAAGGTTACCTTCGCTTCCCAGTTGCCCCCATGAAGCCCTAAGCTTTAAATTACTTATAAAATCATGACCCTTTAAAAAGCCCTCTTCCGTCAGACGCCATCCGATTGCCGCTGAAGGGAAAGTACCAAATTGATTTTCTGAACCAAATTTAGATGATCCATCACGACGGACAGAGAACTGGAATAAATACTTACTGTCGTAGGAATAGTTGATGCGACCGAAATAAGATATACGGGTATATTTATTATTACTTCCGTTGGCTGTAAACTCGCCACCTATTCCACCATTTATAGTATTAAAGCTTTGATCTAAAAATCCGGCAGGATTAGTCTCTGTAAGCAGGTTACCATCGTCATCAACGCTATGTTCGTTAATATATCCTAAGGCTGTAGCACCAGTCCAGGCATAGGTATTTTCCTGGTACGAATAACCTAAAACGGCATCGAAACTATGCTTTTGCCATTGCTTATTTATCATTAACAAATTCTCGAGCAAGCCTTCTTTATATTTGGCTCTTGTTTCGTCAACGGAAGTAAATAATACCTCATCCTGCACGCGATCCTGATGTGGAACCACATGAAATGTGTTGTATTCGGATGATGTTTTATATCCGGCATTAAGTTTATACTTCAACCACTTGGTCAGCTCTAAAGTTGCCGCAAAGTTGGTGGTGATGTATTCCTGTTCATAACTGCCTTGTCTATAATTTTGGCGAGCAATAGGATTACGGTGATCAGGCATACCCGCATAAGACATACCATATCCCCACTCCGACTCCTCGTCATAAACCGGAATAAGCGGCGATATTTTATAACTTTCTGTCAGACTATAAAAAGGCGTATTGGTCTTCTTTCCTGAATAAGCAATGTTCGCATCCACATCCAGGATACCTTTCTTCATACCAATACGTGCGCGCCAGTTATTTCTTCTGAAATCAGATCCAATCAGCGTTCCTTTTTCATCGGAAATACCACCGGACAAACTGTAAACAATATGGTCATTTCCACCGCTTAAACGTACATTATGATTTTGTAATAATCCGGTTCGAAAAACCTGATCCTGCCAATCGGTATCTGCCTTGGGCACAAATCCATTTGTCAGGTATTCAGGAAGTGTTTCACCCGCATTATCATACATCATTTGATGCACATTAATGTATTGACTTCCATTTAATAACTCAAAGTTATTTATTGAATTTACAGCACTCACGTTGGAAGTAATATCTATCTGAACCTCTCCTTTTTTACCCCTTTTGGTGGTCACCAGGATAACGCCATTTGCTGCTCTGGAACCATAGATTGCAGCAGCTGCCCCATCCTTTAGTATTTCCATGGAGGCAATATCGTTGGGATTAATTTCATTTAAATCTCCACCAATAAAACCATCAACAACAATAAGTGGCGAGTTGGCGCCTAAGGTTCCAATACCTCTTATTTTAATGCTTACACCAGTACCACCCGGAGCTCCATTTCCTTTGGTAATATTAACACCGGCGACACGTCCCTGAAGACCTTCGGCGGGGTTAGCTGATGCTACTTTTGTCAGATCTTCGCTTTTTACACTTGCAACTGCCCCGGTCAAGTCACTCTTCTTTTGAACACCATAGCCAACCGCAATTACTTCGTTTAGCCCAATTGATTCTTCAATAAGTGTAATATCAATTCGGGTTTGATTGTTAGTCAAAACCTCCTGATCTTCAAAACCAATGAATGAGAAAACAATAATCTGATCTTCAGATTCAATTCTAAGTTCGTATTCTCCATTGGTATTGGTTATTGTTCCTGTGCTTGTGCCTTTAATTATAACATTCACACCGGGTAAAGGAAAGCCGCCTTTATCAAGCACCTTACCTCTAAGGGTTCCACTTTCCTGTTGGATGGAGAATAATGATTTATCCTTTCGTATTACAATAAGCTGATCACTGATGGTATAAGTAAGACCCATACCTTGTAAAGCACTTTCAAGCACTTGTTCTACACTTTCACTTTCCTGATCAACCCTTACCTGTTGATTGAGATTAACCTGATCATCTTTATAAAACAATGTATATGATGATTGTTGTTCTATCTCGTAAAAAACATCTTTTAAGGTTGTACTGCGAGTTTTAAAACTCAGGTTCTTCGACTGTGAATAAGTTGATGCTGAGATGTGCACCAAACTCAAAATCATTAAGACTACTGTTAGCTTCATAATCTTCAATTGTTTTGAGGACACACAGGAATAGACCACTCCCATGTATTTAGAGTAATTTTTCATAAATTTGTGCGATTACTTTTAAACTTGTTTTAAAATTATTCTGAACCGGAGGGATGTTGCCGCATCTTTCCGGTTGTTTTTTAGTTAGCTTTTCTTCCTTATATCATAGGCATCTACTTTTTTAAGGTTATAAATACTTTTCTATGTTCGGTTGTGTATTCAACAGGAGTAGTCATTCGTATGGCATCAAATGCCTGCCAAACTGTTTCTTCATTCCTGAATTTCCCGGTATATGTCAAATCTTTAAACCTTTCCTTGTCGAAAATAATGCTTACGTCATACCATTTTTCCAGTCGGGTCATTAACTCATGAAACGGGATATTTTCAAAATAAAACTCATTATTTACCCACATGGTCTCCAAATCTAAATTGGCTCTTTGTAACTTTAGTCTGTTATCTTTAAATGTGGCCTTCTGCCCCGGTTTCAATATCACACCATCACCCGATTCATAACCCTTTCGGTACAACTGCACTTTACCATCCACAAGAGTCGTTTCAATCCGATCAAATTCGGGATAAGCCAATACATTAAATTGAGTTCCCAGAACTTTTACTTCTAATTCATCAACTGAAACAATGAAAGGATGATCAGAATGGTGCACCACATCAAAATAGGCCTCACCCACCAAGGCTACATCTCTGCTAGCTTTAGCAAAACTAGTTGGGTAGGTTAATTCTGAACCGGCATTTAAAATCACATTGGTACCATCCGGAAGTTTTAAAGAAGATTTTGAACCATAAGGAACCGTAATGGTAGCATATTGTATTTGTTCCTCCTCGGGACTAAAGAAAAAATGGCCTGCCAATAATGCAAGTAAAGCAACAGCAGCAAACTTAGCTAATTCAATTCCTATTTTTCTTAAAGGACTTACTGTTAGCTTTGATTTTGTAAACCTTTTCCATTCATCAATTGCCCCTTCCTTTGCTTGCTCAAGAGGCAAGGCATCCCACACATCTTTAAATTCGTAATAATGCTTTTGATTTTCTTCTGATTCATTGAGCCAATCCTTTAATCGTGATAAATCAGACTCACTCGCCGATTGATCTAAACATCGAATAATAATTTGCTCTATTTCATTTAATTCTTCCATCTGTCATTTTGAAAACTTATATGCTTGACAGATCAGCTTGAATAACTACGTCAGAATCTTCAGCTTTTTTTTATTTTTTTCTTTGAGGCACAGCAAACACATCACGTAAGCGATTAATGGCTCGATAAATACGTGTTTCAACGGTGCGAAGTGGGATATTCAATTTTTCCGATATTTCCTTATTCTTTAATTCTTTCAAACGGCTCAATTCAAGAATCACCTTATAGTCATCGGGTAATTGTGATAAGGCCTCATGAAGGGTATTAAGCGCTTCCTTTTGAATTAAACTTTGCTCGCCATTAAAGTAATCCAATTCCTTTTCCTTTAATTCCAAATGGATGACTTCATGGTGCCTGCCTCGCAGTTTTAACTGTTCGATATAGTTTAAACTAAGGTTATGAATTGTACGGTACAGGTATGCCTTAACTGATGTTTTTATCATTAAGTCATCCCTTTGTTCCCAAAGTTTAGCAAAGGCCTCCTGTACGATGTCATTAGCCACCTCTTGCTGTCGAACAAACTTTAAAGCATACAGTAGTAAAGATCGATGGTGTTCTTTAAAGAACCTTTCGAACTCATTTACATTAGCCAGTTTTAAGCCCTCTGACATTCTCTTTAAACCTATTTAATCCTTTGGAATTCGTTTTTCATCAGGGAATCGAACACGGTATTCTTTCCAAAAAGATTTTACCTCATCTTTCATTTCACGATGCAAGAATAACAGTCCAATAAGGTTAGGAATGGTCATCAAGGCTATTGTAATTCCGGATAGTGTCCAAATAATGGTAGTATCCACAAAAGAGGCCAGAAAGAAGCCCAATACATAAATCATGTGATACCAAATCACGGCCTTAGGGCCGAACAAATAGGTTACTGCCCTATCGCCATAGTACGACCATGAAATAGCAGTAGAAAAAGCAAATAACAACAGGCCAATGGAAACAATATATTGGCCCCATTTACCAAACCAACCTTTTGTAAATGCAACAGTAGTCAAAGGAGCACTATGCACCAGTGATTTTCCGACAATTGATAATTGATTATTACCGGAGGAAGAGAATTGTTCTTTGATCCGTTGCATTAAACCACTCTCTTTAGATTTAATTTGCGGCACTCCCTTGCTGACTTTTATGGAACCGTTATACAATTCCGTTCCTTGTTTAACTTGTACATCTTCGGCCAAAGAGCGAGCATGAATCAGCTTTACTTCATTTGTTATTATCCCATTCTCAACTAATAGTTCTCCACTGAATAGCGGTAAGCTTTCTTCACCACTAATGTGTTTGGCTAAATTGACACGGCCTTCTTCTGTTTTATCTTCATACTGCATACCTTGCAATACCTGCATATCGGCAATTTGAAAACGGTTATCCAATTTCTCGTTCCAAACCCCCGAAGCCAATAAGGTTAAACCGGTGAGCGTACATATTAGTATGGTATCAATAAATGGTTCTAAAAGTGCAACCAAACCTTCGGATACCGGCTCATGCGCTCGGGCTGCGGCATGTGCAATAGGGGCAGATCCCTGACCTGCTTCATTAGAGAATAATCCACGGTTAACACCCCTGTTAAAAGCAAAAGCAATTGTTGCGCCCAGAAATCCTCCTGTTGCAGAAGAACCGGTAAATATATCTGCAAAAATAGCCTGAATAGAAGGCCATATGTTTTCGTAATTATAAGCTATTACCGAGATGGCTCCAATAAAGTACAACAAAGCCATGGCAGGTACCAGTGTTGAAGTCACTTTTGCAATTCGCTTAATTCCACCAATAATGACAAAACCCAATAAAATAGCCAGGACAAAGCCGGTTACCATATGTGGGAATCCAAAGGTGGCAAAAATTGAATTTGATATACTATTGATCTGTGGTAAACTACCTGTACCGAATGAAGAAAGCACAGTAGCCAATGCAAAAACGATGGCAATCCATTTACCTGTGTTCAGCATTTTACCTGACGACAATTTAATATTAAGTCGTTTCTTCATAAAATACATTGGTCCACCGGCAATTGAACCATCGGCCACTTTCTCGCGATATTTGTGTGATAAGGTCACCTCAACGAACTTGGTGGTCATACCCAGCATAGCGGTCACCAGCATCCAAAACAAAGCGGCAGGACCACCCATATGTACCGCCAATGCCACACCGGCAATATTACCCGTTCCAACCGTACCGGATAGTGCCGTTGTTAAAGCCTGAAAATGTGTTGTATCGCCTTCATCTCCTTCTCTATCAAATTTACCCTGAACGATACGAATGGCATATTTAAAGAAGCGTATTTGAGGAAACTTTAAATAGATGGTAAAAAAGATACCAGTCCCTAATAAGAGCCACACAAACCAAAGGTGACTGCCAATATAAGAATCAATTAACTTTAATATTTCATTCAGTTCTTGCATAGTAATAGATATCGAATTGAGCAAAAAGTGTTAAAGAATGCTAAGAAAAGAAATTTTTATTCGAATAATTCGTGTTTTGCTCATTTTAATTTCAAAAAAGACTTTTTGAAAAACTTGTGCATATCCAATTTTACATATGATTTATGTATTTTTTTTACACAAAAAACTATCTTTGCTCACCACAATCCCTATCATGCCAAAACCGAACACTCGACAATTCAGAAGTTTATTTAAAGATGATGCCGTTTGGGGCGAACAGGAAGTGATCAAGTTTCGTTGGTTCCTTATTGCCGTAATAATTGTCTTTATAATTTACATCTATATCTCTGGAGACAGGAGTCGTGCTCTCACTTCACTTTTGTTGGCCAGCGTATATATCTTCTACAATTCGGTACTCAACCTCTTATTAAAGAAATACGGCAGTGCGCCATGGATTCGTTTTGTATCCACCGGTTTCGACATTACGATTCTATCCTTACATATCTTTAATTACTCCTACTTTTTTCAAGCCATTGCAGTTGCAACAGCGGCCTCTACCTTTCTTTATCCAATTCTGATGCTTCTATCCGTTTTGAGATATGACGGGCGCTTGCTTGTGTTTTCCACCGTCTATTCTATTTTTTGTTTTAATCTTATTTATATCATACGCCTGCCTCATATCGATACGCAATTAATTGAGCAGGTGGCTTCTGCCAATTGGTCTGGCCAGATTTACAAGAGTACCTATTTACTTTTGATGGGTTACTTTTTATTTAGCATACCTAAAATGATTAAGAGACTGGTTGAAAAACAATTGGTGAGCATTCAACAGCAGAATAAGGTTGAAATGGATTTGGCACTGGAGAAGCAAAAGAAAGATCTGGCACTTTCGCAGTTGAAGAAAGAACAAATCTTAAATCAGCGTTTAGAAGAACATCAGGCCACCATTGAACAGCAGAAGATGAACTTAGAAGAAGCCATTGCGGTGAAAGATAAGTTGTTCAGCATAATTGGTCATGATCTTAAATCTCCCTTTGCAGCCCAGACATCAATTATAGATTTATTGGTTGCTGACTACAAGTCCTATAATAGCGATGATGTTATTTCCATAATGAAAACCATTAAGCATTCGGCCCATCAAGGATTGGAATTGCTTGATAATCTGCTGGACTGGTCAAAACAGCAAAACAATCTGATCAATCCTAAAGCCGAAAACGTTTCAATTAATGATTCTGTAAATAATACGGTTGCCTTATTACAGCAAACGATTATTCATAAAAGACTTAGAATATTACAATTTGTTGATCCGGAATTGAACATTCATACAGATATGAATATCCTCAATACCATTCTTAGGAACATACTTTCCAATGCCATAAAATTCTCCTATCCCGATGGTAAAATTAGTATCGATTCCAGACAAGAAAACTCACATATATACATTGACATATGTGATACCGGTGTAGGAATGAGTGCTGAACACCTGACTAAATTATTTGTACCCGATAAAAAATGCTCTACCCCGGGAACTCAAAACGAACCTGGCACCGGATTGGGATTATTTCTGTGTAAAGACCTTGCTAAACGCATAAATGCCGAAATAATGGTTAAAAGTAAGCCCGGACTTGGCAGTACATTTTCGGTAGTATTTACGAATAACTAAGCCCTTTTATTGACGGCATTTTAAAGACTGCATTGCTGGCAAAAGCTAAAAACAGACCTCATAGCTATTAATTCGTTTTGTTGGAATCGGCAAACAATAAGCTCAGCAGAAGTTGATAAGCGCTAAGTGTTTTACATTATTAATCTACAATAAAAGCACGCTTATCCTCAATATCAATCCATTTATCAACAAAACTGAATTTTACTCCTAAAAAAGGTGTTACGATTCTCACTATTTGACATTAACCTATATACACAACATTCAGGTTTGGTAAATAATTGTGGCTATAAAAAAGAATTAGACTATCAACGAAAGCAATTCAATAGGAATAGGTGGGTTGATCGGGGCTGTGATGGACATGATAAGAGGAAGTTAAATGATTGCTTTCGTGCTATAATTGGAATCAGCACAAAACAATAATGTAGTTTAACTTTAAAAACATGTTTTATGAGAAATTCTGAAACGGGCAGAGCCAGCAAGCTGCAAGGTTTTGCCAATTTAATAATCATGACGGAAGGCATGGCCAATTATGCTCCTCCGACTGAAGATCTTCAATTGGAACATCTTAATGTTGTAAGAACAAAAGCTGAGACAGCACATCAAGCTGTTAGCGAAGCTACAGCTTTGTGTCAAGAAGCCCGAGGGATCCGAAACACAGCGATGCAACCGTTAAACAGAACAGTAAATAGCATTAAAGATTTGATCGGCTCCATGGGTTTATCGAATGATGTTAATGAGGGTGTAAAAAGTCTGTGTTATTCGATTACCGGTAATAAAAAATTATCGCAATTGGGCTTTGATGCCCGCATTGATCATTTTTCACAACTGATTGATGTATTGAAAGGACAGACCAAATACAATCCGAACAGAACCGAACTACAAGTGAATAGTTTAGAAGCTATGCGGGATGGTCTGTTAAAGGAAATGCAAAATGTAAATACTTGTGAGATTGCATTAAAAAGTGCACAGCGTGAACAGAAAGAAGCCTTTAGTGGTGAAACAGGTTTATATGGCATCACTCGCAGGGTGAAATTATATCTAAAGAGCATCTTTGGAACGCGCAGTCCGGAATATAAGGCGGTTGTGCGCATTACGAAGGTTATCACCTCATAAGTAATTCTTTATTTTATACATTGTGCTGATGAATTTTCAGGAGCTGGTAGGTTTTACACACCAGCTCCTGAATTATTTTATGGACTTATGGATTGATCCTTGAATATGATCTACTAATCAAATAAAAAGTGAGAATAAATATGCTCAAAGGTAAAATTTAAAGCAAGTTGACTAAAAAAAATAAGTATGATGGGAAAATAATATTGCACCGGGGTAATATAAAAATAGCTATTGGGAAAATAAATGAGGCTATTTGGAAAATTTATATAGCCCAAACTAAAATCATAATTGAAAAAAGTAAAATAAAGATGCTCCAAGTTAAAATTTTTATTCATCAACTAAAGCTATGCGTCCTTAATTGAAAAATACGAAAGCAAAATGGGAAAATAAAAATGGTGTATGGAAGCGCCAAAATGCTTAATGTGGCGTATATATAGTAATAAGGAGCAGTATTGCATTATCATCCAATCTTCATCACTGATTATCGAATTAACTCAGGGCTGCCTTATGGCTTTGCCCTATCCCACTTCATACCGGCCAGGCAATGAAATATTAGGTAGCCTAGGGTTAGGAACCTCCTGAAAGCAAGTAGCCAAACGATATTATTAAGTTTAAATTTATTCATTATTAAATCGAAAACAGCGCTTTAGCACTGCATTTCTTTTGGCAATCGGCCAAGTCTTAGCCGACTCTCTAATGCTTTATCAGCTATTGTTGTCTCGTGTGCTTACTATTTGCTCGCGAAATGGATGAACGTAATGCCGGTTTATTTTTTGTTTATGACCAGTCAGGTCAGGTTGAAGATTAGTCAAGCCCTTTGGGTTTGTCGATTGGTCTCAACGCTTTTTCAATTAAGGTAGTATTTCGTTTCCTTTTGCAGGACTGGCATTTACTTTTTTCATATGATTATATTTTCTTTCAATTGCCATATGGAACTCGCCTGAAAAATCATCATTCTCGTGTGTGAGAACTTTTTCTCATGGCTCGTTTCATGTGTTTAAATTTTGTTTTTAATTGTCACATGGAACTCCCAAGAAAATTCAATCATTCTACTGTATGTAAATTGAATAGTTGAATTTGCATGCTCGTTTCATAATAAAAAAGTAAACAAAAAATCTATCGCTGCACCCCGATTGAGCTATTGCTTTGAGTGCGTGACAACTTAATACTAATTGGATTATTTATCATCCATATAGGCTTGCCAAAGGATGAGTACATATTTGATGGTATTGACTTCTTTGAGTTCCATAAAGCCATATTCATAACAAAACAGATAAAGGTTACCATTTTGCGCCTTCCAATAGTGCGTAAAATATTTAGGGTTAAATCCTTCGGCCAACAGTGTTTGTTTCCGGACAGTTGCTTTACCCGCTTTATTATAGGCCTTCAGTAATCGACGATTGGTTTTTAGTTGATGGTCGATGACACTAAATAAAGTTCCTTCCTTAGATTTATTTTGTTGGTAGTGATAGGCGGATTTGCAATAAGGGGAACAAAACTTTTTATCGGTTCTACCATGTATATTCTCATTACAATAAAGACAATTGGGCATTGCTAAAGTCGTTGAGTTTGACGGATATTATACGTATAAATCTACGACTATATTATGATATTTTCATAGAAATCGCATTTATGTATTTATTGAATATATAAAACGACTAAAGATGAAGCCAAGTGTTTATTTAAATCGGTTTAAACATGGGACTACCCCATTAATAAAACTATTTTTTTACGACGATGAAATACTCGAGCGTTGCATAAAGGCCTTAAGCTATGTACGCTATAGCCATCACTACCATTGCTATTACATCCGTGACCGGCAAGAGCTTATCAAAAAGCTAAGTTACGATTTAAGAGGGCAGGCCTATATCAATAAAAAGTATCTTGATCCCGAAGATTATCAAGAGTCATTTAAAAACAGACAGGTGCTCAATTTGAATACTGAGTTAAGCAATTCGTTTCTTAGCATTCCTGAAGTAGTGTGCATTTTGCTGGATAACAAATGCTATTTACAATTGCCCCACAAACAAGTATGGTGTACTTTTTTGCAAGAGTTGGGTTGTGAATACGAACAAAAACGACAGTTATGGCTGGTACCAGATTATGGAAAGAAATTGAAAACCCTTAAGGCCTATTTCATTAATCAAGGTTGTAGGTTTAAAGAACATGCCAAACATGATGATAAAAAAGCCCAACACTTAAAAAGAAAGGATTTCAGAGATGATAAGGAAATTCAGGATTATATTAAGCTATTATGCTTACAAGGCGCCAGCAAAAGGACCATTGAGAATTATGCCAGCCAGGTAAGAAAATTAAAAGACTATTACGAAGGGAGATCTATTGTTACTATTTCGGATGAAGAGATTGGTGACTATTTATTTTTTCTACGGGAAGAGTTAAGTTATTCATTGTCGGCACAGAACATTGTAGTAAGTGCAGTAAAAAGATATATGGCATCGTTTAGCGAAAGGGAGATTAATGAACTATTGGTACCCCGGCCTGTCAAGCGAAGGCGTTTACCAAGGACACTTGAGAAAGAAGAGGTTGAAGCCTTATTGAAGCAGGATATATTTATTAAGCATAAATGCATCTTATACACCTTATATGCCACTGGAATACGATGCGGCGAACTGATTAATCTACAGATTGAAGATATTAATTTTGAGGATCAGGTGATCGTTATTAAACAAGGAAAAGGTGATAAGAGTAGGATTGTAACTTTACCGGATAAGCTAAAACAATTATTATTAGCTTATTTAAGAAGAGAACAACCCAGCAAGTATGTTTTTGAAGGACAAAATGGAGGCCGGTATAGCCAATCGAGTTTACAGCGGATTGTAAAAAATGCAGTTATAAAGGCCGGTATTGATAAGCATGTAACACCTCATATGTTAAGGCATTCATTTGCTACGCATTTGCATGACTCGGGAATGGATATTAGAAACATTCAA
Organism: uncultured Carboxylicivirga sp.; assembly: GCA_947503525.1. GTDB lineage: Bacteria > Bacteroidota > Bacteroidia > Bacteroidales > Marinilabiliaceae > Carboxylicivirga. The sequence goes on from CANNEA010000011.1 coordinate 145,479, forward strand.
AAATTACTGGGCCATTCGAGTACCAAAACAACAGAAATCTATACCTATATATCAAAAAGAGACATTAGTAAACTAAAAAGCCCACTGGATGACTTGGAAATCTAGAAAATAATAGTTTTTTTTATGATGAGTAAAGAAATCATGTCAAACTTTCTGGCGGAAAGGCCCAAACTTATTTTAGACAATTCGTTGAAAACATTAAAAAGGTAAGGTCCAGGGCGATAAAATACAAAAGCAATTAGACGTGTTGTGCAGGGTTGATTCAAATAATAGAATAGGATTGATACTTGCACATGGAATTGTGACTGAGAAGGCGGAGCCGTCTAGCACCAAAAAAATATATACTCTATTTAAGATAGTAATACAAAAAACACCACATTGTCCAAAGTAAATATATAGGGCACGAGTGCATTATATCGACTAGTTGTAGGTAATGTTCAGCCGACTAATTATCTAAGAGCTGATTATGAATAAGTAGAAAACTTAAACTTTATATTATAATGAAAAGGAAAATTTACTTTCGCTTAATCTTAATTCTAATTATTTTTTTAAGTCTTCCTAAAGCAAATGGGCAATCAAATGAAGAAAATGAAGTAATTATACATTTAATGAGAGCTAAACAGTTTTATGGTAGTGGGGCAAAAATGGATCTAATGATAAATGGCAATCTCTTCCATAAAATTAAAAATGGAAATCGATTAATAATTAAAACTACAAGATGTGATACATTAAATCTCCAGATTGTTTATCCACCAATAAAAGGTAATAAATCAAAAATTTTACAAGTCATCCCTGAAGACGAAAGTGAATTTTATATTGATCTTTTTTATTGGGGAGAAGGATATAACCCTCTTAAACATTCAGGTGTTCTTAATCCTACTGGCGGAAAGCCGGATTTTAATATTGAAATACTCCAAATGGAAAAAAGTGAAGGTAAAATGAAATTTTTAAATGCAGAATATTATAAAGACAATAAAAAAATTACTGTATTACAATATCAAAATTGAAAGTCACTACCTACAACACGCGGTCATATGCAATGCTGGGTTCTACGCGTAATCACAGTGTATTTCTTCGTGTGAAAACCGCCAAATCTTTGATTTGGTAATTATTTTTATATAAATTTAAGTAAAAAAGATTTGGCTACTTGCGGATTTGGAAGTGATTTGCTTCGAATCCCGCACTGCACATACCGCCATACGTTAGCCCTCATCCCAACATAACCATTATTTCTTTTCCTTATGTAACGGTATCTCAGGGGACCCGCCTCAGCCCGATGGCGTTAAGAATTGGAAGGCACGTAGCGTTAAAAAACAAAGTTGTTTGAGGAACGTTAGGCCGGAGGCACGACGGACTATAAGGACGAGTTCTTTGTTTTTAGCGAAGAGTCTTTCAATTTAGCCCGATCGGGATGCAGCGGAGATTTTTTGTTTCCTTTTTCATGGTTGGAAAAAGGAAAAGCCCGTCCGGCTGGAGGACACGATTGGCCATCAAAAAAACAGCTGGTATAACCAGTCAGCACTGAAAAAGCCGGCACGAAAAAAACAGAAGGAAACAAGTGAGCTTTTGATTTTTTTGAGGATCGGCTTTTTCAAGTTCATCAATAATACCAACAAAATCCACTTTTTAAGCCTTTTCTACAACAGCTAGCTAAAGTCCTTCACCAGGATCGTTCTTAGCACTCACGGTCAGCACATAGCAGCCTATTTTGAACCGGTTTAAATTAAACCACATCCTTTCGTAAAATAATAAATATGTTAATTTTGAAGTATCCACTTCGGTGGCTGATGCAACCACTCCCCTAACCTATTCCTGCCTGCCAGCGGGACTTAGCAGGCGGAGCAGTCCATAAACAATAATAAAAAGCACGAGGGCTAACAAACCGCATAGTGTATAAGGCAGGTGGTGCATTTTAGAAAGTTAGTAGCTTCGGCGACCAGCGCCAAATATGGAGAGTTAATTTGGCTAAATCGCCTTACAACACCATGCGGCAGGCCGTTGGGCGCAACCAAACCCAAGCAAACGAGTCCAAAAGGAAAAAATTGGATTAATCAAGCATGAGGGAATTAGGTAAAATATTGCTAGTCATATTAATAATTGGACTTTTGGGGTGCGGTCTAGTGTTGGCAGTTCTTAGTCTAGCTTTTAGTGACAAGAAAGAAATAGTAGAACTGTATAATAAAACAGTCAATGAAAAAATTTATTTAATAGAGACTTCATGGGGAATGGATGATTCGCGAATGGCAATTGGATTAGACAAAGAATTAAAAGGCGGATTTGGAAACTTATACCCAGATAAGTATCAATACAATGGCATGTGGTTTCAATACATTTTGTACAAATTCCAATCTGACACTCTTCATATTTATGGTAGTGACTTTATTAGTCCTGAACAAAACCATTTTAGGACAACAATAATACTACATGACTTAACTGATTCTGAAAAGAGAAGAATAGAGCATAATTATAAAGAAAGAGGGATTAGTATTTTCCCTGAGTCAAAAGCATATATAATTGAAAATAAAACAATGGCAGCGCCCAACAAACCGCAATAGTGCATAAGGCGTGTGGCGCATTTTGGAAGTTTTGTAGCTTCGGCAAACAACGCCAAATCTTTGATTTGGCTTTAGAAATGAAAAGTTAAAATCAAATACAAAGCTTTGGCTCCGCTCATTTTGGAAAGTTAGTCTGGTTAAATCGCCTTACAACACCATGCGGCAGGCCGTTGTAGCCAATTTTAGGAAGCCGAACTACAAATGAGATACATATTTACAATACTGATTTTTTCAATTTCATTTTTCACTTACGGACAGAAATTAAATGATATTTCTGTTCGAATAAATAGTGAACCACTTGATTCATTGCCCAAGTTTGTAATCAAGATGAATGAGACTGAATATTTTTTAGATACTATTCCAGATTCAATAAATCCAAACTGGATTGAAAAAATTGAAGTCTTAAAAAGTAAGGAGCAAAAATATATCTATGGAAATAATAATGGAGTTGTTTTAATTTACCCCAAGAAAAAATATTTCGAACAGATTAACTTATTGCTTAAAGCAACAACTAAGAATCAAGAGACATTTGACAAACAGACACTGGATAGCATTTATAT
>CANNEA010000012.1 GCA_947503525.1 uncultured Carboxylicivirga sp.
CAAGGGTACCCTTGGGGACTAACGTGAATGTTATTATATTAGTCCAATAATCTGTAACGGTTATTTAGGACTAGTCAGAATGTCTTCTAGTAAAATTTACTTCTTTGATCAACAATGCTGGCGTTTTTCTTAATCGACTCCAATGCCTGGTAGTCTACCTTGAAAGTAACGTTTTGCTTTAGTTGAGTCTTTTCGCCTTCAATATTAGAAGTACCTTCTTTAATGTTATTTACCTTCACAACAAATACACCGTTGTTTCCGGCAACAGGAGCGCTTAATTCTCCTGATTTAGCACTTGTTGCTAATGCAACCAAAGCAGGCTCAACACCAGCTCCAGGAACCTGAAATGCACCAAAATCAATATCTGTTGCTGATTGTACTTCTGAATCTAAAGCAGCAGCTAAAGCAGCAATATCATTACCTTGTTTCTTGCTGCTAATGTCAGCCATTATCTTCTCAGCTTTCTTCTTATTGCGCAATTCACGCTCAATCGAACCTTTAACCATTGACATTGGTTGAGATCCTTCTTCTTTGATTCCGGTTACAAATGCGATAACATATTCATCTCCAAATTCAAATATTTCAGACATGTCATGCATCTCAGCCGTAAATGCCCAACGTACCATTTCACGTGACTGTTTCAGATTGGCCACACTTCTGTCGTTTTCCTTAAGACTTCTTCCATAGCGCTTAATCAGGTTCTCGCTCTGAACACCTTCGTTGAATTTGTCATAGGTTTTATTCAATGAAGCAAATTTAGCAGCCTGAGCATATACATCCTGATTTGTCTTTGAGCTGTATGAGATCTTGCGATCCAATGTAGCTAAATTGTATTTTGTAGTTGGTTGGCCAACTGCCTGGATGTTGATGATATGAGTTCCAAATTGTGTCTGAACTTTAACAATATCGCCTCTTTTGCCATTAAAACAAGCGTCGTTAAATTCTTTAACCATTGTACCTTCATTAAACCATCCCAAATCACCACCATTGATAGCAGATCCTGGATCTTTAGAGTTAGCACGTGCAACATCGGCAAAGTTAGCTCCACCTTTAACCAAGGTAAAAAGGCTATCAGCTAATGTTGGATCTTGCAATAAAATATGACGCGCCTTAACTGAATCAGGAATTTGCTTAATTGCAACCAAACGACTTAGTTTATACGTCTCATTCTCTAAATAAGGTCCATAAACTTCACCTACTTTAGCATCAGTAACAAAATCCTGAAGAACCGCACTAAGCTGTTCTTTTTTCATATTACGATCAACGTGGTCAGTTTCAGCATTCATTTTTACATACTGAACAGCATCTGTAGCAGGATCTTCAAATTCAATCTTTGACTTACTAATCCAATCTCTGGTTTGAGCTTTATCTTCATCCGATGGTTTTACTTCGAAAGAAATATACTCTATATCGCGAGATGGATCTTGCTTGTAATTGTCGATGTTAGCTTTATAATAAGCCTTAATGTCACTTTCAGAAATTTGAACCGTTGAGTCAGCAATGCTTCCGTAACGCTTTACAACAAAATCGAAATCAACTTTAGTCTTTTTAGCTTCCGCCTCAGCTGTTGCCTGAGCCGTTGTTACGAACATTCCTTTTTTCATCAATTCACGATACTTTGTGAAAAGACGCTCTTTCTTGATTTGCTTCTCCAAAAATAACCAGTAGAATCGAGCCTGGTTATCATTGTCCTTTTGTCTAAGGAAGTTGATCACTTGCGCCTTGTCGAAAATACCCGTTTGCGGGTTAGTGAACATTTGACGAATCTGTGGGTGAACATTCTTACCTGTAGCTAATTCAAATATTTCGTCAGGAGTAACCTTAATACCTAGCTCGTCATACTTCTCATCCATTATCACATCCTGAACCATTTGGTCCCAAGCTTGCTGACGAAGTTGCTGGGTTGTATTTTCATCCATAGATGAAGTACGTGCATTAAGCTTATAATAGTCTTCTAATTCAGTAAGGTAATTTTGATATTCAGGAAGTGATACAGTTGTGCCATCAATCTCAGCAATCTGCATGCTTTTACTTCTAAACATCGATCCGCCTGAATTCATTAAGTCTCCCAATAAAAAGGCAGCCATACCGACACCGATTACTACGATCACCAATCCGGCCTTACCCCTTATTTTTTCTAATGTTGCCATTCTTTATTACTTATAATTATTGTCGATTTTCAAAATAGGTTACGAATATACAAAAAAATGGGTTACACAATTCTTTGCTTGTTTTATAATAGTAAGAAAGTTGTGAAATGTTATAAAGATTGCAGTGTTACTTTTACCATTTCGATTCGCGCATTGGTTGCATCTATAATCTGAAAAGTAAAATTTTTAATGGAAATCACTTCGTTAATGGTTGGAATGGATTGATTGTGAAAAAGAATTAAGCCGGCTATGGTCTCATATTCATCCGATTGAGGCAAGGCAATTTCGTACTTCTCATTTAAATAATCTATTTCCAATCTGGCCGAGAACAAATATTCATTTTCGCCAAGAATTTGTTCGGTGTGTTCCGAGATATCATGCTCATCATCAATCTCACCAAATATTTCCTCAAGAATATCTTCCAAAGTGACAACTCCAGCGGTGCCTCCAAATTCATCAACTACAAGAGCAATGCTTTTATTTTCCTTGGTAAAGAGCTCTAATACTTTGTTAGCCGTCATCGTTTCCGGTACAATAGAAATTGGGCTAACGCAATTCCTCAGCTTCTTTGGTTTTTTAAATAGCGAAGAAACATGCACGTAACCAATGATGTTATCTATACTATCCTTATACACCAGTATTTTAGAAAGGCCAGTTTCAATAAACTTATTTCGTAAGGGTTCAATTTCATCATTAACCTCTATGGCCTGTAAATCCGTTCTTGGTACAGTACAATCTCTAATTTTAAGCTTCGAAAAGTCTAAGGCGTTTTTAAGAAGTTTTATCTCGTTAGGGGAGTCGGTATCGCTATCAGAGTGATCTTTTTGCTCGCTTATTAAGTTGTCCAAGTCTACTTTGCCAAGCATCCATTGTCCTTTGTTAGGAGTGGAACTTGCCTTTAAGACGTGTTTAATGATGAAGTTGGAAATGACAAGAGTTAATTTGCTAAATGGGTATAGTATGGTGTAAAAAAACAGTAGGGGTATAGCAAATATATTCAGAATCATTGTGGGATGAATACGGAATAATGTTTTAGGTAAAAATTCGGCTGTAATTAATATGATTAAGGTAGATATTAAAGTTTGCAGCAATAATATGGTTGAGTCAGAACTTGAAATGTATTTAATAATCATTGGTTCGATTAGTTGAGCCATTTCAAGGCCATAGATCACTAAGGCTACATTGTTTCCAATAAGTATTGTGGATAAAAAGATTCCCGGATTCTGAACAAAGCGATCTATTATGCGGGCCGGGAAAGGGTACTTCTTTTTGTTTAGCTCGAGCAGTAACTTGTTGGAGCTAAAAAAAGCCATTTCACAGCCTGAAAAGAAGGCTGAAAACAATAAGGTAAGTGAAATTATTGTGTAGTTGTCCATTTAGGAAAAAACGATAAAGCTTATTGAAAGATAGGAAAAGTTATTTAATTGGTGCTCTCTGTATCAAATTGCATTTCACCAGTAGGGTTTTTTAGTTCCCAATTCGACATGGTTTGATCGGATTCAAATCCGGTTCCCATCCATATGCCTTCTTCGCTGGTTATTTTAACAAACTTTTCAGAGTAGATGGTTTCCTTTTCCATGTCCCAAAACAATTGTTCAGTATTTAGAATCTCATTTTTCTGACTTATCGCTTCTACGTCATTATTCAATTCAAACAATTGTTTTTTTTCGTAGTAAATGGCGTTGTTACATTTGATCTGTCCGTCAACTGAGCCATCAGGAAGATAGATGATTACATTTAAGCCTTTAGGAAAATCAGTGTAAGGTTCTTCTTTGTTGGGGTATTGGTACATCTCAGGAGTGAGAAGTCTATATTTCACTTTTCCTGAATCTGTAATTACAGTTTCCAAATCTTTTACAATCAAAGAGGCCATTTCCTCCCGGTCGCCTATTGCTTGGATTTCCTCAGGTTTATTTGATGAACAAGAACTTGTAAAAACACAAACAGCAAGCAGTAAAAAACTGCTTGCTGTAAATATGTTTGTGATCGTATTTTTTAAATAAGGTTTCAAATTCTTATTTTTTAGCTCTTACTGTAGTTTGAACATTCATCCAACCACCAATTTTATAAGCTGCTCCAACCTGAAGAGTGTTAAAGAAAATCTCTTCTTGATTAGGGAAGTACTGAGAATACATAACAATTAGATCGCGAGCTTCAGCAGCCATTTCAGCATCTACTGATTTAGCTTTGGCAAATTGATCAACTGCAGCCCAATATACTGTTTTGTGTTCAAAATCATTACTTCCATATTTATTAGCTGATGAAGCATATGCTTTACCAATCAGGATATACGGTGCACCCCAATTTGGACGCAAGGCAATAGCTTTTTTAGCTTCTGCTCTTACTTGTGTATATTTACCCTGAGACATGAAAATTAATCCAAGATAATTGTGATATTTGGCTTTGCTCTCGTCGTCTTCTTCTAATGAAACCGCTTCCTGGAAATATCCAACTGCCTTATCCATATCGTTCGATTTCATATACATTTTAGCTAAACCAAATGCTGAAGAAGCCTCCGGTTGGATAACATGTAAGTGTTCCGATGATTTATAGAATAAATCTGAGTCTTCACATCCTCCTCTGGCTAATAAACGATTCACACGCTTAAGCCAATCCAGATTTTGTACGTTGTCCGGTAATTGAGGGCCAAAAATATCAGATAATACTTCGCAGCTTGCTGCACCACTCTGAGCAAACTGACCTTCAACCTGAGCTTTTAATTCGCCAAGTTTTGGAGCATACTTTGGATTAGCCTTGATTTGTTGATCTAGAATGTTAGTTACTTCAAGATAAACATTAACCAAGTCTTCAGCAGAAGTTGCATCCAGTTTGTAGGTAGCAACGCTACTAACCATATAAGATAAAAGAACAGCCGATTGAGTTTTAGCCTTACGTTCCCCAACAGAAGTTTTAAGAATGCTTTGAGCCTCCTTTACAACTTCAGCATCATTTCTTTTGTAAGTAAGCATTGCAACAGCTTTCTTTCCATTGACATAAGATGCAGGGTACTTTTTATGGTTACCAAAGTATTTAATTCTTTGGTCGTACACTTTCATTAAAAGTTGATAGTACTCCTCTTTTTTAGCAGGATCCTTTTCTTTTTTAACAAATGATGTTACCATTTTTTCTCCATCGGAGTAAATACGGCTAGTGGCAAGAGGGCATTCATTGAAAACGATTTCCCAATAAGGATACGCTTCAGTATAGTTTTTTTGTTTTGCGTATTCAGCGTAAAGTGAGAGATTTTCTAAGCATCTTGTGCTATCTTCTCCATGTCCATATTTGGACCCATCTTCAACTCCCTTTTGTGCAAATGCAGCTGTACTTAGCAGCATAGCAGTAATTAATAAAGTAGTAATTTTCATTGGCATGGTATTGCGGTTTATCATATTAATCAAATTTTCGTTTTACAAACCAGAACTCATGTAATGTCAAGTTCACGGTTAATTTAGCATAGTTCTCTTTTACGAGTTGATAGTCTGTTGTTCCTCTTTGTCCCCATTCAAATCCTAAATTTAGGGACGTTTTTGTTCTATTCAGTGGTAAACCTACTCCAAAACTTATGCCAAAGTCTTTCAACTGATGATTATTTAGTATGAGGTAGTCTTTTTTGTAGTATGTACCCAGGCGGTAACGAATACGTGCCGGGTAAAAACTGGCACTTCTTTCATTAGGAATTATTTCGGCACCAAAGGCCCATTTTTGCATATCTGTAGTCTCGGTTAATTCATCCGGGAATTTGGCATCGCCCCACTTGTGGGTAGAATAATCGGCCGTTAATGTTAATGCATCCTTAATGCTATATGCGATACCTACACCAATCTTTTCGGGCATCTCAAAAGCATTCTTTTCCAATTTGTTTTCCTGGTAATGCAGTGTGTCAGCAACGATAACCATTTTGCCATCTTGTTCCAATGAAGTGCCCATTCCTACTACTTTGGTAACCGTTCCGTTAATGCCCGTTTTAGGATTGTAAACACCACCAAGAACCAAACTGTGTTTGTCATTGAGATTAATCATATACTGTATCCCAAAGTCCAGGAATAAATCATTAATTTGAATGGATTGAGATGTACCTAAACTAAATGATATCGGATCATTTGGAAATTGAGACAAAGATGAATGTGTCATTTTACCAAACAGATATGAAAGGTGCATTCCTAAGGAAAGGTTTCTGATCGGACTTAAAGCAAATCCAGCGTACGCCTTAGTTGTACTTCCATCTCCAGAAGTACTAAATTGAGAATAATTCCCATCGGTCGTTTCGTAGCCATTATCCTGAAAATAATCATAACCAACAACTGCAGTAGGTTCTATTCCCGCAGAAAAGAATCCCCATTTGGCCAATGGAAAACCAACAGCAAAATAGGCAAAGTTCATATCCGAGAATTCTGATGTGCTTTCATCAGTTCTTAACTTTTGTTGGAATCCGACTAAACCGCCCTCAAAGAAAAACGAAAGCGAATCCATTCCAAAATAGGAAGCCGGGTTGATATTATTTAAGTTATATTCATTTCGTAATGCAATTCCTGTTCGCCCCATGGCCGCATTTCGCCCAAATCCGCCATCCTGAAGTTCACCCAAACCGTATCTGGAGTATGGAGAATAAGTTCGTTTCTGAGCAGCAGCGGTAAACGATATTAAGGTCACCAAAAGAACGGTAAAAATCAGTTTATATCTATTGTGCATTATAGTCGAGAATTCTGTTAAGACCAATAAGTACTAAATTAGGAGCTACAAAGATGGGATTTTTTACTTTCCTTGCAAAAAATTCTGCATCCCCTCCTGTTAATACTGTTTTTAGATCATTAATATTAGATTGGAAATGATTAATAAGTCCCTCAATCTCAAATGTTAAACTATTTTGAACGCCGGCAATAATAGCTTCGTCCGTCGAGTTGCCTAATAGTTTGCAATCTGGTTCAGGATTAAGTAATGGTAGTCTGCTGGTATAAGCATTTAAAGCCTTGAAACGCATCTGCATACCGGGTGAAATATTACCGCCTACAAATTCTTTTTTCGCATTGACCAATTCATAGGTAAGTGCAGTTCCGGCATCAAAGATAAGCAGATCCTGATCAGGATAAAGATCAATACCGCCAGCAATTGCTGCTAAGCGATCTTTTCCAATGGTTTCCTTTGATTTGTAATTCCACGTGAAAGGCAATTTTGTTTGATGAGTTAAATTCATTACAAAACGAATGTTATCCTGCAGTTGATGCAGTAATTCTTCGTTTGATTCATCAACTACTGAAGAGACTATGGCATGCGAGATCCCATATTCTTTCACCAGATCCTTTGTTTTTCTTTCATCAAGAAAATTGATTGAATCAGAAGCTATCAACTTACACTGGTCAAAAATCCCAAATTTCAAATGGGTATTTCCTCTGTCAATAACTAAATTCACGTAAAATATTAATTGTTTATTTATTAAACTAATTATAGATCAGGCGCAAAGATAGTAAATTAAGTTGCTATTATTAAAAGGTGATCTTGATTGTGAGTTGAATTTATATGCGAAAGGTAGTAGTCGTTGAGGATGATAAGTTTATATCGGCCATATTCACAATGTTTTTACGTGAGTTGGGTCATGAATTAGTAGGGCGTTGTTCAAATGGAGCAGAGGCCCTTGACTTGTGTCACCGATTAAGACCGGACGTGGTATTAATGGATATTCACCTGGATGGGGATTTGGATGGAATACAAACTTCTGAGCAACTTCGACGAGAGTTAGATATTCCCGTAATTTATGTTTCTTCAGATACAAGCAGTCAGGTGATAAAACGAGCAATCGTTTCAAATTCTTATGGCTACCTGGTTAAGCCCGTAAATAAAAAGGAATTAGGGATTAGTATTGATTTGGCATTTTATAAACATCGTGTGGATCAGGAGCAAAGGGAGCGTGAGAGAGGGTATCGCCAATTTATAAGTGATGCACCTATGCCATTAATGATTATTCAGGATGGAAGGATTCAATATTTAAATCATTTGGCACTTGAACTGTTTAAAACCCACTATATGGAAGACGTTATTACACTTCCATATCTTAACTTCGTTGAAGCTGAGTATAAGGATAAGGTAGAGGCTTTACTAAATAGTTTTAAAGAGAAGGGGCAAGGTTTTCAGAACGAATTGCTGGCTATGCAGGATGTTCACGGACAGATTTTTCATACTAAAATCTCAGGATCACCGATTGTATTTAATAAAAAGAAATCACTTCAAGTGACGATGGTTGAGTACACTGATATGGATTACGGTAATAGAACTTCGGTAGCTTATAAAACAATGATTGACTCCATGGGACTGCCGTATTTTATAACCAATAAGTCTTTTGAAGTTAAAGAGATAAGTTCCAGTAAATTATTTAATGGACTTAATCTCAATGGGTTTAATCTAAAAGAATTAGAGGTGTTTGAGCCGAATGAAACTGATGGCATAGCCTTTAATCTTAATTATGGTGCCAACGCACCAACACTGTTCAAGGGGCATGCCATCAAAGATATGTCAGGCGAAGTGGTGGAGATTTTTTTTTACCCAACTAAATAATGCCTCTTCTAGAGCGATTGTGCTATCTGATTAACAATTGCTTTTACTTCCGTTACAGATTTAATATTAGACATTACGAGATATAGCTTACTGCGCCCTTCTTTCATTGTTGCTTTCTTAGGATTATTCTGAAGCCACAATAAAATACGATTAAAAACCTGTGACTGGAAGAATATCGATTCTTGATTGGATACAAAATACAAATAGAGCATATTGTTTTTGAATATGATTTTCTCCACGCCTAATTTCTTTGCCGTCTGTCTTATTCTTACAATTTCAAATAGTCTTTGTCCGGAATCTGGTATAGCTCCGAATCTATCAGCCAGATTCGCTTCAAATTTATTTAGCTGATCCTCTTCTTCAATATTATCCAGTTCTCGATAGAGGTGCATTCGTTCAGCAATATTTTCAATATATGATTCGGGCAAACGCAATTCTTCGTCGGTTTCTACTATGCAATCTTTTACATATTCTGCATTTTCAATCTCTTTGTTTTGCTCTTCTTTATAAAGATCCTGATATTCTGTTTCTTTCAATTCTAACAAAGCTTCGTTTAATATGCGCTGATATGTTTCGTAGCCAATGTCTGAAATAAATCCACTTTGTTCGCCTCCCAGCAAGTCACCTGCTCCTCGAATATCCAAATCTTGCATTGCAATATTGAAACCACTTCCTAAATCAGAGAATTCTTCAACAATTTTTAGTCGTCGTCTTGCTTCCTGTGTTAAAGTGGAAAGTGGAGGAGCCATCAGATAGCAGAACGCTTTTTTATTCGATCGTCCAACCCTTCCTCTTAATTGATGTAATTCGCTTAATCCAAAATTATGGGCGTTGTTAATTATAATGGTGTTGGCATTAGGTATGTCCAAACCTGATTCAATAATTGTTGTAGCTATTAAAACATCATAATCGCCAGAGATAAAATCAAGCATGATCTTCTCAAGTTTAGGCCCTTCCATTTGGCCATGGGCAACTATCGTACGAATATTCGGTAATAAACGGTTGATCATGGCCTGCACTTCAAGAATATTTTGCACCCTATTATTAATGAAGAAGACCTGACCACCTCTTTCGACTTCATATAGAATGGCCTCTTTGATTATTTCTTCGTTAAGTACATGTAGTTCAGTTATTATTGGATGACGGTTTGGTGGGGCAGTGTTTAATATACTTAAGTCGCGAGCACCCATCAAAGAGAATTGAAGTGTTCGGGGGATAGGTGTTGCCGTTAAAGTTAAAGTGTCTACATTAACTTTTATTTGTTTGAGCTTTTCTTTTACTGAAACACCAAAGCGCTGTTCTTCATCAATGATTAAAAGTCCCAGATCATTAAAGTCAATATCTTTTCCAATTAATCGATGGGTACCAATTAGAATATCTAATTGACCCTCTTTAAGTTTGTTAATGGCTGTTCTGGTGTCTTTTGCTTTTCGGAGTCGACTCACATAATCAACAGATACCGGGAAATCCTTTAGTCTTGATGTAAAAGTTTGATAATGCTGCAGGGCCAAAATAGTAGTTGGCACTAAAATAGCCACCTGCTTATTGTCGGTAACAGCTTTAAATGCTGCCCGAATTGCTAATTCTGTTTTGCCAAAGCCCACATCTCCACAGACCAATCTATCCATTGGAGTGGCAGATTCCATGTCCGCCTTAATGGCCAATGTAGACTTATACTGATCGGGTGTGTCCTCGTATATGAAAGAGGCCTCCAGTTCTGTTTGTAGATAGGTGTCAGGAGAAAAGGCAAATCCTGGATTTGCTTTCCGCTTGGCGTATAGCGCAATTAACTCCCTGGCAATATCTTTAACTTTGGTTTTTGTCTTTTCCTTCAGCTTCTGCCACGCCGGGGTTCCTAACTTGTTGATCTTTGGAGGAGTGCCATCTTTACCCTTAAACTTGCTTATACGATGTAAAGAATGGATATTGACAAGTAATATATCGTTGTCTCGATATATTAAACGAATGGCTTCCTGTTTCTTACCATTAACATCAGTCGTAACTAAACCGCCAAATCGTCCAACGCCATGATCAATATGAACGACATAATCGCCCGGATTTAATCGGTTCAGTTCTTTTAAGGAGATAGCCTGTTGTGCTGCCTTTGATTTTTCGGTTCTTAAAGAAAATTTGTGGTAGCGCTCAAAGATCTGATGATCGGTGTAGAAACATAAAAAAGAATCATTGTCAATAAAACCTTCATGCAAACTATGATTGATTTCACTGTATTGAACTTTAATGCCTCTATCCTGAAAAATAGCTTTAAGGCGCTCAAACTGCTTTTGATTATCTGAAAGAATATGATTTTCAAAACCAGCCTTTTGTTTGGTCTTCAGATCTTCTTCAAGAAGGTCAAAGTTTTTATGAAACACAGGTTGTGGAGAAAAATCGAAGTTAATGATGTTGCTACTCTTCAGATCATTTTTAGATCCAAATACCAACAGGTGTTTATCTTTTAGTCCGGAGCTAAATTGGCTGAATGAGCAAATTTGATTAGGCTCCAGTATCTTTTTTGATTCATCTTCACTCTCTTCCTCCTGTGTATGAAAAGCCTCAGTTAATTTTAGCGCAATTTCATCCATCCGTTCATTTACAAAATTTGGCGAAGAAATCCAGACTTTAGTTTTAGGAGGAAGGTATTCTGATACAGAGCTTAGAATGTTGTCGTCTTGATTTTCAGTAAGGTTAGGCACGATGATGACCTGATCCAGTTTTTCTTTTGAAAGTTGATTCTCTAAATTGAACTTTCTGATGCTGTCTACTTCATCACCAAAGAAATCAATTCGATAAGGATCTTCATCAGAGAATGAATACACATCAATAATACTTCCGCGCACAGAGTATTGCCCCGGCTCAAACACAAAATCAACACGTTGGAAATGATATTCGCTGAGAACATCGGTGATAAAAGAAATATCAAGTTGATCTCCATTATTTACAATCAGCCGGTTATTGTCCAGCTCACTTGACGAGATCACTTTCTCAATAAGCGCTTCGGGATAGCTTAAAACAAATAGTTGTTGATTGCTTGAATGCAGATGGCTCAGTGCTTCGGTACGCAATAGTACATTCTGACTGTCTTTCTGACCATATTCAGGAGATCGTTTGTATGAGGATGGTAGGAAGGAGACATGCTGAGTGGATGTGAGTTGAACTAAATCATTGTATACATAGGCAGCTTCTTCTCTATCGTTTAAAATAATAAAATGTGGACCACTATCCATCAGGCTAGCCATTAGAACGGCTTTGGCACTACCTATTAATCCATTTATATGTACAGATGAATGCTCATTTTCAAAGCAGGATTTAATTTTATTAATACGATCGTCTTCGTTGTAATATGATAATATTTGATTCAGCTCCACAGTCGAAATTTTTTACAAATGTAAAAGAATTGAGATCATCGAAAGAATGCGAGGCTTGATATATTGTTGTCTATTCAACCTTAATTGCAATGCCAGATGCTTGTAGTTTTCCTTTTGTACTTGCAGTTCCTTTCTTGTATGGCTTTTCGCTTAGGAAGATTTGACAATAGTAATATCCTTTTTTGACAGGAATGAAAGATAAATCATAACTACCATCGGATTTTATTTGAGGTAGTTCCCATGGGGCAAGTTGAAGAAAAATATTATCCGAATAATCCGGGTATTCACTACGTCGACTTATATTTCGTGGAGACATCGGTTTTGGGACAGGCTCATAATAGACGACAATACTGAATAGATGTAATTGGTCATTTCTAAGCTTAAAGTTGAGGCTTGATTCCTTATTTAATTGACAGATTTGATTAAAGTTTTCGAACTCAAGGTAGTTATCCAGAAAGTTCTCGTAATATCTAAATTCACCATCTCGCCAGGCAATTCCAATTCCAACGTGTGTATGAAAGGGAGCGATACAGTTTTGTTTATGACCATCGTTTGGTTTGCGTTCTGCCATGAACGCATCATGGCAGGATTTCATATAAGAAAGAATATCATCGTTTTGCATCGCTAATTTGCCGTTCGATGAAATTGAGGATGCATTTTCGGTCATATGATGTTGCCCGCCTGCATTGGCATAACGCATCCATGGTTTTTCGCCTGCCATGTTCCAATGTCCCATGTATTTATTCTGAGCTGCCTCATCAGCTATTTGGTTGGCGACACGCGCTGAAAGTATATCAAAGTCTAACTCACTTACTTTGTGTTTGCGTCTTGATTTGTTAATAATCGCAAGCTGTTGAAGTTTTAGCTTTAAGATTACATCACTGTCTTTGTATTCTGCTAGCCTTGTTTCTTTGTTATTTAGTTCCTGATAGTATTCGAAAGATAAAGGCTGTCCTACACTACTCTTGATAGATATTAGCAAAGCGAATAAAAAGATGTATGTTTTTAAAGCTATCATTTCATCATAAACAGTTGAGGCTGCAATTTAGTTGCAGCCTCATAATCTCACAAGAATTTTCGGTGTTCATACGTTGTTCTTGCCTTTATATTTTACTTCCTATTTTACACTGGCGCATCTTGAGTTAAATTTCTTATCACTCTTTAGGTCAAATTCCTCAAGAAAAGCATCCACTTTTCTAACCATATTTTTTGATCCGGTATAAAATGGTGTACGCTCGTGTAATGAAGTCGGTTTTATTTCCATTATTCTTTTTTCACCGTTACTTGCAGATCCTCCGGCTTGTTCAGCTAAGAAGGCTATTGGATTGCACTCGTATAACAAACGTAATTTACCGTTTGGAGCGGTTTCCGTTTCAGGATAGATAAATATACCACCTTTTAATAAATTGCGATGGAAGTCGGCAACCAGGGAACCTATGTATCTGGATGAGTATGGGCGATTAGTCTCTTCATCTCTTTCCTGACAATACTTAATATATTTCTTGACTCCTTTGGGGAATTTCTTGTAATTACCCTCGTTGATAGAATATAACTTTCCATCTTCAGGAGTTTTAATTTTGCGATGAGATAAACAGAACTCACCGATGGACGGATCCAGTGTAAAACCATTTACACCATTACCTGTTGTGTAGACCAACATGGTTGAACTTCCATATAAAACATAGCCAGCTGCTAATTGTGCGGTACCTGGTTGAAGAAAGTCTTCCATGGTTGCTTTTTCACCAACTGGAGTAACTCTTCGATAAATTGAGAATATGGTGCCTATGGATACATTGACATCAATATTAGACGAGCCATCAAGAGGATCCATCAGAAAAACATATTTTCCATTTCTGCCCATTTCATCTTCGAAGAAAATAAAGCTTTCATTCTCCTCTGAAGCTATCGCACATACTTCACCACATCCCCTTATGGCATCGATAAAGTGTTCGTTGGCAAAAATGTCGAGCTTCTTCTGGTCTTCACCCTGAATGTTGGTACTCCCCATTTCTCCAAGAATATCAACAAGACCAGCCTTATTAACCTCGCGATTAACGATTCGCGCTGCGGTGCTAACATGATGTAGTAAATGAGAAAACCCACCCCTCGACTGCGGGATTTTCATCTGATTTCTTAGGATGTACTCGCTAAGACTTGTTACTTCAAATTTATTCATAGTATGTTGGTTTTAATTTGTAAGGTATGCTAAGACTATATTATAAACAAGAAAAGTGCTTTAAGTTTTGATTAATTGCATATTTTTACTTGCAAACTGTAAGTTGAAATATTGACAAGTAAAATTGAAGTTTGCGAACGAACTGCTATTTTTAGATTATGAGAGTATTAAAATTTGGTGGTGCCTCAGTTAAGGATGCTGAAGGTGTCGAGAATGTGGCTGGGATTGTTAAACAATTTAACCAACCTATGGTGGTAGTTATTTCAGCCATGGGTAAGATGACCAATGCTTTTGAAAGTTTGGTTAAAGCCTATTTTGATCGGGATTTTGAGACGATGCAAGTTGTTAAAGACAAAATTGTTAGTTACCATCAACTTTTAATTAATGAACTCTTTAGTGAAACGAGTGAAGGTGTTATAGATGATTTATTGATAAAGTTGGATGAAAAGCTAGCTTCTGAACCATCATTGAATTTTGATTTCGAGTATGACCAAATTGTGCCTTTTGGTGAATTGTTGAGTACTACAATTGTAAGTGCCTATTTGAATGAGATTGATCAAAAGAACCAATGGATCGACATTCGAAAGTTGTTGCGTACAGATGATTGTTATCGAGATGCTGGTGTAAATTGGGAATTGACCAGCCGGTTGATGAAGGAAAAACTGAGCTTTGATTCAACTCGTTTGTATATTACGCAAGGATTTATTGGATCAACAGAAAATAATCTCACCACAACGCTTGGGCGTGAAGGATCAGATTATACTGGTGCAATAATAGCCTATGCTTTAAATGCCGATCATTTATCGATTTGGAAAGATGTTCCAGGTGTTTTAAATGCTGATCCACGCTGGTATCCGAAGGCTCAAAAGATTGATGAGTTATCGTATTGGGAAGCCATTGAACTGACTTATTATGGAGCACAGGTTATTCATCCCAAAACCATTAAGCCCTTACAGAATAAGAAAATTCCCTTATTGGTAAAATCATTTCTTAAGCCTATTGACGAAGGCACTGTAATTGATGCTACTGAGCAAAGCCAAAAGTTAGGGCCGATATATGTACTCAAGAAAAATCAAACTTTACTTAGTATGTCTCCTAAGGACTTCTCTTTTATCCTTGAGCAAAACCTAAGTGATATCTTTCAAATTCTGTCAAAGCATCAACTGAAGATAAATCTAATGCAGAGTTCGGCTCTTAATTTCTCAGTGTGTATTGATGATCATAAAAATATAGGCAAAGCAATCGACGATCTTAAAAAAGACTATGGTGTATTATTCAATACGAAAATGGAATTAGTAACCATTCGCCACTATACCAATGCTGCCATTGAAGAAATAATGGATGGGAAAGAAATAGTGGATTCGCAAGTGAGCCGCAAAACAGCCCGCTATGTAGTTAAAGAATCTGAGTGGAATTTTTAATGTGGATAAATTATTTGGTCTTTATATAAAAGGCCGCTTTATAGCCCAATAATTCACCGTCTTGATTATTGACTTCATAGGCTACCAGGATTGAATGTACTTTTTTTGTCATCTTGAGCTGTGTCTCATCGTAGTACCATGATTCCCAGAACTGAAGTTTGCCGACTTTATCCCTTGAGAAATCAGCTTGTTGTTCAATGGCCTTGACATCAGATGAGGATATAGGTTCATCACTCAGATAATCGAAAACTTTTGCTTGATGCGAATAAACCGATTCAAATAGCTGATCCACCATTTTATTTCGATTCAATTTGCTTAAACATTCCTCTGTCCAGTAATCCGTTGAATCGAGGTTTTTGATCACAACAGAGTAAATGATCGTATCCGCTAATAACTCACCATTAATCTCGTCAGTATTGTGGCTTGATTTATTTTGTGGCTTGGGCTTACACGATTGAAATGCAAGAAAAAAGCACATTGCAATAAAGGCAATGTGCTTTAAGATATATCTGTATTTTATTGTCATTACTAAGGTATTTGATTAGCGATCAAAGGATAAGCGTTCGCCTCTTATGCTTTCATCAACATTTCCATTATCATAAACCATTTGACCATTAACAAAGGTATGCGTAATCTGATGAGAGAATTTTGTTCCTTCAAATGGCGACCAGCCACATTTATACAAGATATTATTGCTTGCTACTTCCCAATTCTGATTAGGATCTACCAGTACTAAATCAGCCTTAAAGCCTTCTTTAATAAATCCGCGTTTTTCAATTTGGTAAAGGATAGCAGGATTGTGGCTCATTTTTTCAACCACCATTTCATAGGTGAATATGCCTTGTTTTACCATTTCAAGCATGGCCACCATCGCATGTTGAACTAAAGGACCGCCTGACGGCGCATTAAAATATTTATTGTCTTTCTCTTCTTTCGTATGAGGCGCATGGTCAGTGGCTAAAACATCCAATACGCCATCGGCAAGACCTTTTCGCAAAGCCTCCCGATCCATTTCAGATTTAACGGCAGGATTCCATTTAATGAGCGAACCGTATTTGTCGTAATCCTCATCGGTAAACCATAGATGATGTACGCACACTTCACCTGTTACCCTTTTTTCAGAAAGAGGCATGCCTTGGTCAAGCAAATCCAATTCTCTGGCTGAGGTTAAATGTAGAATATGCAATTTGGCATTGTGTTTACGAGCCAGATCGGATGCCTTTTTAGATGATTTGTAACAAGCCTCAGCTGAACGAATTACCGGGTGATATTTGAACGGCATATCCTCACCAAATTTATTTTTGTAGATGGTGGTATTTTCTTGAATGGTAGCTTCATCCTCGCAATGCGTAGCAATTAATACCTTGCTGTTTGCAAATATCTTATCCAAGGCACTCTCATTATCCACAAGCATATTACCTGTTGAAGAGCCCATGAATATTTTAATCCCACAAACTGTTTTCGGGTTAGTTTTTAATAGTTCCTCAACATTATCATTGGTAGCTCCAATGTAAAAAGAATAATTGGCTGCCGAATTTTTTGCTGCGATTTTATATTTCTCTTCCAATACCTCCTGAGTAGTAGCCTGAGGTTTGGTATTTGGCATCTCCATATATGAAGTGATTCCACCTGCAACAGCGGCTCTCGATTCAGTTTTAATGTCTGCCTTTTGAGTTAGGCCCGGCTCACGAAAATGAACCTGATCATCAATGGCTCCCGGCACCAGTAACAGGCCTGTAGCATCAATTATTTTATCAGCCTTAGGTAAATTATTATCGCTAATGATTGTTTTGATAATATCATTTTCGATTAAGACACTTCCAATTTGTTGGGTGCCTTCGTTTATTATTGTGGCATTTTTTATCAGAACAGTTGACATATCGGTTGTTTCTAGTGGTTAAAGACTAAATTTAAGAAGAGTAGGTCTGAAAGTCAAACTTCGTACTTCTTGAATAAACTACTAATTTTCATTTTTATTACACCCCACACGGCTTCGTTGAAAATTCCACCACTCATTTTAGAAGTTCCTTCTGTGCGATCGGTGAAAATGATCGGTACTTCAACAATTTTGAAGCCATATTTCCAGGTTGTGAACTTCATTTCTATCTGAAAGGCATATCCTTTTAATCGGATATTGTCCAGCTTAATGGTTTCTAACACATTTCTTCTGTAGCATTTAAAGCCGGCTGTGGTATCCATAACTTTCATCCCGGTGACAAAACGCACATATACAGAAGCGAAATAAGACATTAGCACTCGTCCCATTGGCCAGTTAACAACATTAACACCAGTGATGTATCTTGAGCCAATGGCCAAATCAGCATTCTGATTAAGGCATGCATCATGCAAGCTTATTAGGTCTTTGGGTGGATGCGAGAAATCCGCATCCATTTCAAAAATAAAATCGTATTTACGTTCGATGGCCCATTTAAAACCTGCAATATAAGCAGTGCCAAGGCCAAGTTTGCCCTGACGTTCAACCATGTGAAGTTTATCCGGGTATTGGCTTTGCAATCTCTTTATGATCTTTGCTGTTCCATCGGGAGAACTGTCTTCAATAATAAGTATCTCAAATTCGCGAGGTAATTTAAAGACCGTATTAATGATGGCTTCAATGTTTTCTTTCTCGTTATATGTAGGTATTATTACAAGGCTCTTACTCATGTGATGTGTGATGATTATGAAATAGCAAAGGTAGTAAATAAAGTAAAGACTTAATTCTAATAGAAGGAGCGTATAAGCCTTCACTTTAATCTATTCTTTCTGATATATTAAATCTTAATCGTTGAATTGAATGTAGCTTATTTCTTCTAGTATTTAGTAAAGATAGCAGAAGCCTATAAAACTAATGATCCTATTATGGTGGTAGTATCTATTGGTAGTGCTACAAACCAAATGTTGACATACCCTTTCATGCAATGGCTAATTGTATAGTATTTATTTATAGGTTTAGCTTAGAATTATAGGATGCCAATTGTTAATAGCTAAAACTACTGCCGCCCACAAATTCTCTTAGAATGGAAGTTGGAGGTATTTCAGATGTTTGAATAGGTTTGAAATAGCTAAAGAACTTAAGCAAACGAGTTGCTTCAGAATATTCTTTTAAATTAGGTTGAACTTCCAGTAGAATAGATTCAGCCAATGGTTTAAGAACGGATAGTTCGTAAAGTAATGCTGTGTTAAACATCACATCCGCTTCTTCCTGATAAGGGAAAATGTGTTTTTCTTCTCCTCGTCGTACACTTTGCCAGCGCGAAATGGTATCCTGTGCTGAATAATTACGATACTTGTAATCCCTGACTATACGCCTAATGAGCCTGTTGTCGGTGGTATGTATCAGATTCTGATTATCAATATTTATAGATGTGAGTGCAGATACATATATTTTGAACTTTGATTCATTGGGGATGAGGTGAGTCAATTCCGGATTTAATCCATGAATGCCTTCAACGATTAAAATATTGTCATCATTCATATGAAGTTTTTCGCCATCAAAAAACCTTTGTCCGGTTTCGAATGAGAATTTTGGTATTTCAACTTCCTTACCATCCAGGAGATCGACCAGTTGTTGATTAAATAATTCAACATCTAGAGCATTTAGTGCCTCAAAATCATATTCCCCATTTTCGTCAAGAGGGGTTTCCTCTCTATTAACAAAGTAATTGTCCAAAGATAGATTCAGCGGTTTCATCCCGGCAACCATCAATTGTATGGCCAGTCTTTTTCCAAAGGTAGTTTTGCCACTTGAAGAAGGCCCACTGATTAATATGAGCTTGACTTCCTTTTTTCTTTCATCTACCATATCAGCTATATGGCCTATTTTTTTTTCGTGCAAGGCCTCCGATACTTTCATTAAGGTCTCAGCTTTACCATTGGTACATGCAGAATTTATATCGGCAAGGTTACTTACTTTTAGTACTCTGTTCCATTCGGCAAATTCCTGAAAGATATCAAACATCTTATTTTGAATAACAATGTCTTCCAATTCCGTTGGTCGAGTCCTTTTTGGTATCTGAAGCAGCATGCCGTTATAATATTTGATCAGATCAAATACTTGCAAATGTCCGGTTGATGGAACCAAATAGCCATAATAAATTCCTATATGCTCTTCAAGTTGGTAGTACGAGGTATATACCTGTCCGCGATGCTTTAAGAGTGCAGTTTTATCATTTTGATTTTGCTCTTCAATTTTCTGAATTACTTTTTCTGACTCTTCCTCTTTTCTTTCGAATGGAAGATCATCCTTTATTATTTCTCTCATGCGTTGCCCAATAGTGATTACATCAGGCATGGTTAATTCTTCCTGTAAATTTTCTAATGAACAGTAGGTGCCTTTAGACACCGAATGCTCTATTCTGAGTTCGGCATCAGGATAAATATCCTTTACAGCTTTCGACAGTACAAAAGACAAACTTCGAATATACATGCGCATACCATCAGGTTCGGTAATGTCGATGAAACGAATGTTTTTAGGATGATAAATTTCGTAGGAAAGTTCTGTTAACTTATTGTTGACATAAGCTCCAATAATGGGATTGCTAAGTTGAATCCCCATATCTTTCGCAACTTCAGTTAATGAAGTGCCTAATGCGTATTCTTTACTCTTATTATTATTGATGCATTTTATCTGTACAGTCCGCTTCATCTTGTTAAGGTTTTAAGATGACTAAATGTACAATATTATTTAGGATGTTGATTAGAACATACTTTAAAAATCGTTAACTGAACATTCGAATGGTATAAATGTCTAATAATTAGATGTAAATTTTATACCGTGAAAATATTATTAACAGGAGCAACCGGTTATATAGGTAAACGATTATTGCCTGTATTGGTTGGCAATGGACATCATGTCGTATGCGCTGTAAGGGATAAAAGAAGATTGAATATTCCCAATTCATTATTGGAATATATTGAAGTGGTAGAGTTGGATTTACTTAATTCGGATTCCTTAAAAGCTATCCCTAATGATATTGCCTACTACCTCATTCATTCAATGTCCTCATCAAAGGATTATCAGGAGTTGGAAAAACAGTCGGCCATCAATTTTAAGAAAGCCTTATTGAAAACTCAAGTATCTCAATTAATATATTTAAGTGGTATTGTAAACGATAAGAATCTTTCAAAGCATTTAAGTTCGCGACAGACTGTAGAAAATGTATTGGCTGATGGTGATTATGCATTTACTTGCTTGAGAGCCGGAATTATAATAGGTTCCGGAAGTGCATCTTTTGAAATAATTCGCGATTTAGTTGAAAAACTGCCTGTTATGGTAACGCCTCGCTGGCTCAATACCAAATGTCAACCAATAGGTGTATCGGATGTCATTAAAATTCTAATTGATGTCATTAATAACAAACAATGCCATAATCAAAATTTCGATATAGGTGGTCCTGATGTATTAACCTATAAAGAAATGTTATTGATATTTGCCAAAGAGCGCGGTCTGAAACGATGGATTGGAACCTTACCGATTATGACACCTCGCTTATCTTCCTACTGGCTCTATTTTGTAACATCCACATCATATCGATTGGCTATAGCTCTAGTAAATAGTATGAAAGTTGAGGTTATTTGTAAAGACCGTCGGATTAATGAAATATTAAACTTTCAGACACTGAGTTACAAGGAAAGTCTTAGAAAGGCTTTTGCTCGAATACAGCAAAATGAAGTGGTTTCCAGCTGGAAAGATGCGCTTATTAGTGGGGAGCTTAATATTAAGGTTTCGGATTTTATCAATGTACCTGAATTTGGATGTTTTAAGGATGTAAGAGTTTTACCAATGGCTAGGCAAGATACAAGTATTGAAAGGGTATGGCGGATCGGCGGCCAAAGTGGATGGTATTACGCTAATTTTCTTTGGAAAATCAGAGGCTGTATTGATCGTTTAAGGGGTGGAGTAGGTTTACGCAGAGGAAGAAATCACATCAATAAGCTGGAAGTAGGGGACGCCCTTGATTTTTGGCGAGTGTTTTATGCCAACAAAGAGGAAGGCCGATTACTCTTATTTGCTGAAATGAAACTACCGGGCGAAGCCTGGCTTGAGTTCAGGGTGGATCAAGGTCAAATGGTTCAAACTGCCACCTTTCGTCCCAAAGGTTTGTGGGGCCGTTTATATTGGTACTCAGTTTTGCCTTTTCATGGATTTATTTTTAAGGGCATGTTAAAAGCAATTGTTGCTTAATCGGATTGATCTACTTCTTTTTTAATTCGTCCTTAAGAAATTGAGCTGTATAGCTAGTTTTATGTTTGGCTACTTTTTCCGGAGTCCCCTCACATAACAATTCTCCACCAAATCTACCACCATCTTTACCTATATCAATGATATGATCGGCTACTTTTATGACGTCCAGATTGTGTTCAATCACCAAAACGGTATTGCCTTTTTCTACTAATCGGTTAAGCACTTCAAGTAGTACCCGAATGTCCTCAAAGTGCAGGCCTGTGGTAGGCTCATCTAATATATAAATGGTTTTACCGGTATCTCGTTTTGCTAACTCTGTTGCTAATTTTACTCTTTGACTTTCGCCGCCGGATAAAGTAGTAGATGGTTGTCCCAAGGTGATGTACCCTAAACCAACATCCTGAAGAGTTTTTATAATTTTTATCAGTTTTGGAATGTGTTCGAAGAAGTCAACCGCCTGGTTGATGGTCATGTTTAACACATCACTTATTGATTTACCTTTGTAACGTACTTCCAATGTTTCGCGATTGTAACGTTTTCCGCTACATTCAGGACATTCAACCATAACATCAGGAAGAAAATTCATTTCAATAACTTGAACTCCACCACCTTTACAAGTTTCACATCGTCCACCAGTCACATTAAAAGAGAAGCGACCTGGCTTATAAGCTCTGATCTTTGCTTCAGGCAGCTCAGCAAATAGTTTACGAATTTCGTCAAACATCTTTGTGTAGGTAGCCGGATTTGAACGTGGCGTTCTTCCCAAAGGCTTCTGGTCAACATCAACTACCTTGTCCAGATTATCTAAGCCATCTACAGATTTATAGGGTAGTGGATCTTTTACGGCATTGTAAAAGTATTGGTTAAGAATAGGGTAGAGGGTCTCATTAATTAAGGACGATTTACCACTGCCAGATACTCCCGTAACGCAGATGAATTTGCCCAGAGGAATCTTTACATTAAGATTTTTAAGGTTGTGACCTGTTGCCCCTTTAATCGTAATAAACTTGCCATTACCCGTCCGTCGCTTTTTCGGAATTTCAATCTTCTTTCTTCCGGTCAGGTAATCTGAAGTTAAAGACTGCTTTTGCATTATTTCCATTGGTGTTCCTGCGGCAACAACTTCTCCACCATGTCTGCCTGCATGTGGTCCCATGTCAAGCACATAATCTGCTGCCATCATCATATCCTGATCGTGCTCCACAACCAAAACAGAGTTGCCGATATCTCGAAGCTGACACAGCGACTTAATCAATCTGTGATTGTCTCTTTGATGTAAGCCAATACTTGGTTCATCAAGAATGTAAAGTACATTAACCAGTTGTGATCCAATTTGTGTGGCCAATCGTATACGCTGACTTTCTCCGCCAGATAATGTCATAGCACCACGATTAAGCGATAAATACTCTAAACCAACATCAATTAGAAAACCCAAACGGCTTCTGATTTCTTTTAGAACTTCATGTCCTATGGTGCGTTGCTTTTTGCTTAGGCGATCCTCAAGATTATTGAACCAGGTATTAAGCAGGCCCAAATCCATTTCAGCAAGTTCAGCAATGTTTTTGTCATCAATTTTAAAATGCAATGCTTCACGATTTAAGCGAAGTCCATTACATTCATCACAATCAGTATGTTTAATAAATTGTTTAGCCCATTTTCTGGCTTTCATCGACGTGTCATTATCCTGCTGGTCAAGAATGTATTTAATTACTCCTTCAAAACTGAGGTAATAGTTGGATGAAGTTCCTAATGGTGTATTTTTTAAAGTTATGGGTTCGCTCGATCCATGAAGAATTGTGTCAATTGCTTCTTCCGGAATATTTTTAATTGGTGTATCTAAAGTAAATCCGTGTTTCTCTCCGATGGCTTCAATCTGCCAAAAAATGAGGTTGTTTTTATACTTACCTAAGGGAGCAATGCCGCCTTTTTTAATAGTGGATTTATTATCAGGAACAATCTTGTCGAAGTCTACCTCGTCAATTGTGCCTAAGCCTTTACATTTTGAGCAAGCTCCCTGAGGAGAATTAAAGGAAAAGGAGTGTGGTGCAGGTTCGTTGTAGGATATGCCACTTGTTGGGCACATTAATTGGCGACTATAATAGCGTTGTTCATCACTTTCTGCATCAACCAACATCATAATACCCTTGCCATGATGCATGGCTAGTTTAATACTTTCTTTAAGTCTTTTGGAGTCATCAGCTGAGACTTTTACACGATCCACCACCATTTCAATAAAGTGGTTTTTATAGCGATCGAGTTTCATGCCATGGACCACTTCTTTAATTTCGCCATCTACTCTAACATGTAAAAATCCTTTTTTTCTAATCTGCTCGAATAATTCTTTATAATGTCCTTTACGACCTTTAACTAAAGGAGCTACTATGTAAGCTTTTTTGTTATTGAATTGAGCCAGTATCAAATCAAGAATTTGCTCATCGGTATATTTAACCATGAGCTCGCCAGTTTTGTATGAGTAGGCCTGACCAGCGCGAGCATACAACAAACGGAGGAAATCGTAAATTTCTGTTGTGGTACCTACCGTTGATCTCGGATTTTTACCAGTGGTTTTCTGTTCGATGGATATGACCGGACTTAGCCCTGTTATTTTATCAACGTCAGGTCGTTCCATATTGCCCAAAAACTGTCGGGCATAAGCTGAAAAAGTTTCTATATATCGGCGTTGTCCTTCGGCATAAATGGTGTCAAACGCAAGTGAGGATTTGCCACTTCCGCTTAAACCAGTGATAACAACAAGTTGATCTCGTGGAATAGTAACATCAATATTCTGAAGGTTATGCACACGTGCACCAAATACATCAATCCTGCCAGAATCTTCTATTGCAGCGGTATTTTGACTTGCTGTTTTTTTCACCATTTATATTTTTTAGAAGCGCAAAGATAAGAAATCTTTTTACGCTTAAATGTAAACGGTAGGAGATGAGAACTTGTTTATAAGAGGCAGTAAAAAAAGAGGGAGCTATTATGAAACTCCCTCATTTAGTTTATTTAAAGTACTCTTCAGGATTGACGTATTCTCCATCTTTCTTAAGCTCAAAATGCAAATGGGGTCCTGTGGAGAGTCCAGTGGAACCGAGGTAGGCAATAACATCACCTTGTTTTACGGTTTGTCCCTCTTTTACATTGTAAGCATTTAACTGTGCATATAGCGATGAAAAACCATTTTCGTGATCAATGATTAAGAATTTACCATAGCCTTTACCTTCTTCTGGGTTCAGTTTAATGTTTCTGACTGTTCCATCCGCTATGGCTAACACTCCAGTATTAAGTGGTGCTACGTAATCAATTCCATTGTGCATCATTTTTACTTTTTTGATAGGATGCATTCTCATACCAAATCTTGAACTAACCTTAGTTAAATCTTGGTTTCTTATCGGAGCGATGAATTTTGCACTACTTGCCTCCTCAATATCAACTCCATTCATATTTTTAGGTGAAACTATTGCTATGCGCTGTTGATACATTTCATTAAGCATAGTTTGTTCGGCAGTATTACAGTCCGAGTATACTTTATTATACGTTTTCTTAGCAACAATTTCTTTGGCTTCAGTATAGGCTTGGCTTACTTCGTTAAGTAAGCCATTGGCATCTTCTTCTGAAGTTGAAACATCCCGTTGTAAACGCACAACTCCATCACATGTGTTCTTTTCAAAATTACTTTTCGAAAGTAAGAATTGTAATACAGCGGGCTGAACTTCATTGATCTTAGCTGGCCGGTTATCCATTAGTAATTGGCCATTTTTATTAATTAAAATCTCAAAACTGGCTGAATGATTAGTTGATGATGGATTGTGAAAATTCTTCATTTCTTCATTCGATTTAGGCCATTTCAGTTCATTCTGAATCGAAGCTAATATCGAATGGTTTGTTTTAGATATACTTGTTCCTGAAATAGCGACAATTAATAATGCCATTGCAATTGGTGCAATCAACAGGAATCGTTTTAAAGGATGTGATTTATGTGTTGACATAAGTATTCGTTTTTTGATGAGTTTATATGAGAAAGGACTCATCAGAGGCGAATAGTTTCCTTGGACTGATTGTTGCACAACTAATTGAAAATACTCTCCTACAGAATTACTTTTCTGAGTTGCTTCACGATCAGCCTGATATTCATGAACCTCTTCAAGAGCCTTTCGGTATAAATAAATAAATGGATTCACCCAAAAAACAATTTGCATAATTTCAATGAAGAGTCTGTCCAACGAATGCTTGTGTCTGATATGACTCAATTCGTGTTCGAAAATGCGTTTGCCGTTTGATGAATTCCAAATGCTTTGGGAAATAAAGATATAACGAAAGAAAGAAAAGGTATAGTGCTGGTTAAATAGCACCAGCGTGTATTGTTTATGATTTATTTTTTCATTGGCATTAATGGTTTTGTGCAATTGGTAAATATGTTTAATAAAACGATATAGGAAGATCAATGTAATGCAGACCGGAATTAATAACCACCAATAATGATGAGTGTTATTCACCACGTTTTGTGTATTCTCCAATATGGTAAACTCTTCTGTGAATGTGAATTCGTTAAAAGAGTCCTGTAATGAAGTAATAATGGGCAGTTCATTATTATCCGTTACATTAATGTTGACTTTAACAAATGGAAATAGATATGAGAAGATGAAGCTTATCAGTAAATAGAAGCGATTCAGAGAGAAAAATGATTCTCTTCTGAGGAATGCATGATACATCACATATAACAATCCCGAAACTATTGTGCTTTTTATTAGATATAATCCAATCGCTTCCATTATTTCCGTTTTTCAGAAATTTGTTGATCAATTAAAGTCTTTATCTCTTCAAGTTCGCTGATAGACAGGTTACTTTCTTTGGTGAAAAAAGAAGCAAACTGTTTCTGAGAGTTATTGAAGAAATTTTGTACCATAGTTTTAAGATAACGTTTAGAATAATCTTCCTTTTTAATCAATGGATAGTATTCATTCACTTTACCATATGTGTTAAAGGCAATGGCCTTCTTTTTTACCAAAACTCTAACAACCGTTGATACGGTAGTATATGCCGGTTTTGGTTCAGGGTACTGTTCTACAACGTCTTTCAGAAATCCTTTTTCAATTTTCCAGAGAAACTGCATAACCTGTTCTTCTGCTTTCGTTAATTCTATCATTTCCCAAATGTTTGCGACAAATATATAACTATAAATATAGTCATGCAATTATTTTAATAGTTTTATTACTATAAATATAGTCATAGGTCTGGCACGCTATTTATAATATGAGAATTTCGAGAGGAAAAAAACAAAAAGGGCAACCGCATTTTTGCAAGTTGCCCTATTAATATCTAATTGTATAACTGATTAACTTTCTGTCTTTGTTGAGTCACTTTCTGAAGTCTCGTTTTGGACAAGTTTATCAGACTGGGGAAGCATGATCGAATAGCTCTTTTTTGCCGTGTTGGTTAAATAAGCTTCTCTTAACCAAGGATTCAAATCTTTAAGTTCCTTATAGGTAATGTTGTGTTTAATCGCAAAATCAGGGAAACTAGGAACGCCATTGTTTAGTTCAATAGTTTTGGTTTCCATTGGTTGGTAGAGATCTTCTGATTTAACATGAAAGCCGTAATGGTCTGGTTTTGATAGTATCTCTTTAATTGCAATAATTCTATAAACATAACGACCGGTTTCTTCATTAAGCAATAAATCGAAATAGTTATCCACTTTTTGCCGGCTCAATTGGCGGTTTATACCACTTCTGCCCGCATTATAGGATGCAGCTGCTAATGTCCAGCTACCGTAATGGTCGTACATCTTTTTTAAATATTTACATGCTGCTTCCGTTGATTTTTCAATATGATAGCGCTCGTCTACTTCTTTACTTACTTCCAAACCATACTCCTTACCGGTGGTTTTCATAAATTGCCATAAGCCAACTGCTCCGGCAGGAGATTGTGCCCGTGACATTAATCCACTTTCGATTAATGACAAATACTTGAAATCATCAGGAACACCATTTTTCTTCAGGATTGGTTCAATGATAGGAAAGTATCTGTTAGCTCTTTTAATAAACAAAACAGTCTGCGATTGCCAGTAAGTGTTTACCAATAACTCCCGGTCAAAACTTTCTTTTACATCATAACGGTTGATGGGTACCTCCTCATTGGCGAATGTCATTTGATTAGGTATGTCAAGCGAAAAAATGGCATACTTACCTGTTTCATTAATTTCAGTCGTCGGTTTTTCTGGTTCAGCAGAAAAGGTAAATAATTGAAAGGCAATTACCACAGCTATGAATGCTGTTGATACTGATAATAGTTTTGTGTAAAAATTCGCTCTCATACTCCGTCCCATTGCTTCTTTTTTTAAGGCTTTCAAAAATATATCTTTAGTGAAATAAACCAAAAATTATGCCGTAATTATTGTTTTTAAATAGTACGCTAGTCTTTTAAAAATGTTCGCCTAATCAGTTAAAAAGTTTTTTCATCAAAAGTGTTGGCAATCTACTTTGCTTAAAACAATATTGTTAGTAAGTTGTAAATTAATATTCTGAACGTCATTTTATGAGTAAAAAAGCAAAAGGATATGTCTTTTTCATTGTGCCACTTATTATTTTAAGTGCTTTATTGGCTTGTAATCCGGTTTCAGATCAATTAATAATTTTGAATCAAGAGGAGAAATTATGGCTTAAACAGCATGAAAATATTG
This sequence comes from uncultured Carboxylicivirga sp., assembly GCA_947503525.1. Lineage (GTDB taxonomy): Bacteria > Bacteroidota > Bacteroidia > Bacteroidales > Marinilabiliaceae > Carboxylicivirga. Next base: position 28,522 of record CANNEA010000012.1, read on the forward strand.
TTCTGGCTGTTGATAACACATACGCACCATTGAATTTCAAAGGGGAAGATGGTGAATTGACCGGTTTGAATATTGATTTGGTTCATTTAATGGAACAACGTATTGGAATAAAGATTAAGCTGGAAGGATCAAATTGGAATGAAGCTTTAAATAAAGCAATGAATCATGAAGTTGATGGATTAATTAATGCGTCACCCCTTGAAGAACGCAAAAGCAAGCTTAATTTCACTAATGAATTTTTTAAGGATCCATTAGCTTTAGTAACCTATAAAGGAAATGAGATTCGAAGTTTTGAAAATATCAAATTTCAGAGGATTGCAGCAAAAAAAGGGAGTCAACATTTACACCTTCTTAAAAGTAAGATACCACAGCATTTGATTATATCTATCAATACATTAGATGAAGGGATTGATTTGTTATCCACAAAAAGGATTGATGGTATATATGATGATTTAGCTCCGTTATACCATATCATTTCGTCGATGGGCTATAGCAATCTTAAAGTGGCATTTGTTGAACCTAATAAGGTGGGAGCCCGTATTGCTGTTAGAAATGATGATCTGATTTTACTAGGAATTCTCAATAAAGCCATTAAAAGTATATCGTCGGAAGAGCGCTTAAGAATTCAGAATAAATGGTTGGCTTTTACACCTAAACGTGATTATACAGTTTATTATATTACGATAGGAATTCTCGTGGCTGTTGTGTTGCTGATAAGTTTATGGACCTGGTCATTAACAGCGATGGTTAAAAGACGAACCACAGAGTTAGAAGAAGAACTTGTTAGGAGAAAGGAAGCCGAGGTACAGCTTATTAGATCTAAAGAAAAGGCTGAAGAAAGTGATCGATTGAAGTCGGCTTTCTTAGCTAATATCAGCCATGAAATCCGAACTCCTATGAATAGTATATTTGGTTTCTCAGAGCTCTTGCAGGTTAATGATTTTTCAAGAGAAGAACAATCGAAGTATTTGAGTCTTATACTAAGTAGTGCAAAGCAATTGCTTTCTATTATTAATGATTTGGTTAATATTTCTAAACTTGAAGCTAATCTGGTAACAGTTGACAAAAGTAAGGTGGATGTTACAAAGATGATGGAAGATTTGAAGTCAATTTTTAAGTTAGAAACCAAAAATCAAAATATTGAACTCTCATACGAATGTACTATCAATGGAACCAGCCATTTTAATATTGATGAAGTAAAAGTGAAACAGGTTCTTACAAACCTGATTAGCAACTCGATAAAAAACACTGAGAAGGGATTTGTGAATTTTGGTATTAAGCATGAGAATAGTCACTTACTCCAGTTTTATGTAAAGGATAGTGGTACAGGTATTAACCCAGATGATCATAAAAATATATTTAATCGCTTTTGGAAGGTAAATAATGGATCAAATGAAAGTGGAACAGGTTTGGGTTTGGCCATTTCAAAGGCACATGTGGAGTTGATGGGTGGCGAGATATGGGTCGAATCGAAATTAGGTGATGGGGCTGCGTTTTATTTTACGATAGCAATTGAGTAGAGGCATGAATTAGCCTATGTTTTATTAAAGCATAAAGGAATAGGATGAATAGAAGTTTTCAGTTTGATATGATAATGGATAGTGCTTTACAGGCAACTGTCGTTTTAGATAAGAATACTTTTAAAACCGTTTATTTAAATTTAAGGGCTAAAAAATTATTCAATTTACTTGATGTGGATGAGGGCGATATACGCTTGCGTCATTATTGTAATAGAGCAGATCTCTTTAATGAAAAGTCAGCCATTAAATTATTTTATGAGCTTAATTCTCAATCGTCACAAAGTTTCGATTGGCCGGTACGGCTTGGGAATGTTCGTTGGTTATCTGCTTTTATTAGTCAGTACCAAAGTGAAGGCAAGCAATATATTGTTATTAGTTTTCGGGATAATACTTTAGAAAAGGAGAGTATTATGCGCCTGGATGATATTGTTTCTTTTCGGGATATGCTTGATCAGTTATTATCATATAATACGATGGTATCTGCCGAGAAAGTCCCTACTTTGATTAATGAGTCTTTGGGTACGGTGGGTACATTTTTTAATTGTGATAGAAGTTATGTGTTTCAATATTCTGAGGATCTTCAATACCATAGTAATATAAATGAGTGGTGTGCAGATGGAATAGAGCCTTATATTGATGATTTGCAAACGATACCCACGCGAAAGTTTCCTTATCTGACCAAAAACCTGTTAAATAAGGAAATCGTTTGCTTGAATAATATAGGCGAACTTCCGGAAGAGGCAAAAAATGAAAGAGAAGAATTTGCAAAGGAAGGAATTCAGTCCATTTTGCTAATTCCTTTTATTGAAGGGGAGGAAGTTATTGGTTTTATAGGTCTTGATCACGTTCGAACTTCAAAAATGTGGACGTCGGTTGAAGTGTCCAATCTTAAACTTTTGGCTAGGGCATTTGCAAATATGCTTCTTCGTGCCAGAAGAGACAAACGAATTCAGGAGCAGCATGATATGTATCAGACTTGGTTTATGGCCGCCAATGATTCGATAGCCATTTTTAAGAATGGGATATGTGTTGATGCAAACCCTAAGCTATTAAAGGATTTTGGAAGTTCCAGAAACTATATGTTGGGTAAGAGTTTAGTTGAACTGTCAGCCATTACTCAATTGAATGGGAAATCCCCAACCTATATAAATGTGCATTACCAATCGGTACTAGAAGGGAAAGCCCAATTTTTTGAATGGATTCTTAAACGAGAGAACGGAAGTGAACTTCAGGTTGAACTAAGCCTAAATAAGTTTTCAGATAAGGGTAAGTCGCATGTTATAGGCATTTTTAGAGATGTATCGGAACACAAGCATGCTGTTAAAAACATATTGGAATCAGAGGTTCACGAAGCAAAAGATAAGATAAATGCCAGTGCTATGCCCAGGACTGAGCTTTCACTTTTGGAACTATTCGATATTGAGCAGTTGCAAAATATGCAGGATGCATTTTCTTATGCAACAGGGATTTCTTCTGTTATTACAGATCTGGATGGTAAACCTATTACCCGGGTTTCCTTCTCAAATAAGATTTGTAAAATGGTTCGCACCACAGATGAGGGGATGAAGATGTGCATGGAAAGTAGTAAAGCTCTTGGGAATTTGGCAAAAGAAGCTCGTAGGCCGGTTTCCAAACCATGTTTGTCTTGTGGTTTTATTGATGCAGCTTCCCCAATTATTATTGATGATTTTCATTTGGGAAATTGGGTTGTAGGGCAAGTTCGACCCAACGATTTGAATGTGGATAGATTACTTACTTATACGCGAAGTCTGGGTTTAAATGATAATAATGTGGTTCTGGAGTTTGAAAAATTAGTAGAACTTGCTCCGGAACGATTTGATAAGATTCTTAACCTTTTAAATGTTTTGACCAAAGAGCTATCCGTTCTGGGTTATAATAATCTTAAGCTTGCAAAATCCATCAGGAATCATCTTTCACTGGAACAAAAGCTTAGGATGGCTAAGCAGCGTGCGGAGGAAAGTGATCGACTGAAATCGGCATTTTTAGCGAATTTATCTCACGAAATTCGAACGCCTATGAATGGGATAGTGGGTTTTTCTGAGTTATTGCAATACGATGGTTTAACACCTGATGACAGAAGAGAATATGTACGTTTGATTCATCAGAGTTCCAGCCAGCTTTTAAGTATTATCAATGATATTATTGATATTTCGAAGATTGAGTCAGGTCAGATAGATGTACATTCAGGCTACTTTGATTTAAATGAATTGTTTGTTGATTTGAGTTCATTCTTTTCACAGGCAGCCGAGTTCAAATCGATTAAGCTAAAGTTTGTAAATGAAGATACCAATGATTTGGAAATTTTCTCTGATGAGGTAAAGCTCAAGCAAGTATTAACCAATTTGATTTCGAATGCCATTAAATTTACCTCATTCGGACAGATTGAGTATGGTTATGAACTTAAGGAAAATAACCAACTGTTGGTCTTCGTAAAAGATTCAGGTGTTGGAATTGATGCGGATAGTGTTGATTTTATATTTGATCGTTTTTGGCAAGCCAAGGATGTTGATGTTAAAAAAGGAGGTACAGGATTGGGGCTGGCAATTACTAAGGCCTATGTTGAATTGCTTGGCGGACACATAATGGTGGAATCCAAAGTAGATGAAGGAACATGCTTTAGTTTTCTTATCCCTCGGGTTTTAAGTTAAAAAAAAAGGGAAGTCAAAACTGACCTCCCTTCATATTTTTATTTCTCTTAGTATTAAACAATACCAGCAAAGCCCATAAATGCTAAAGCAAGTAGTCCTGCTACAACCAAAGCAATCGGCGTTCCTCTCATACCCTTTGGTACATCCATTAAATCCAACTGTTCACGAATACCGGCGAAAGTAACTAAGGCTAAACCAAAGCCGACTGCATGAGACATGGCAAATACAACGGATTTAACAATGTTTGTATCTTCCAATCCCAATGCAAGGATAGCAACACCAAGAATGGCACAGTTGGTGGTAATCAATGGTAAAAACACCCCTAATGCTTGATATAAAGGCGGGCTTACTTTTTTAAGTATAATTTCTACCAATTGTACTAAGGAAGCAATCACAAGAATAAAGGTGATTGTTTGAAGATATTCTACACCGAATGGTTCAAGAACTGCTTTCTGAATAAAGAAAGTAACAATTGTAGCAATTACCATTACAAAGGTTACTGCTCCTGTCATACCAATTCCGGTAGATATTTTCTTTGAAACCCCAAGGAATGGGCAAATGCCCAAAAACTGGCTAAGTACAATGTTGTTGACAAAGATGGCCGAGATAACAATTAATACATATTCCATATCTTAAGCTTCTTTCTTAACGTGGTTAATAAATGCGATTAAATAACCCAAAGCAATAAAAGCACCCGGAGCTAATACAAAAACCAGCATACCATAATCTTCAGGGAAAATCATTGTTCCAAATACTTTACCACTTCCTAAAATTTCGCGAAGTGCACCTAGTATGGTTAGTGCCATTGCAAAACCAAGTCCCATTCCTAAACCATCAATAATGGATGAGCCAATGTTATTTTTAGATGCAAATGCTTCTGCACGACCTAGCACAAGACAGTTTACCACAATCAAAGGAATAAACAGTCCTAAGGACTCAAATAGATCAGGTAAATAGGCCTGCATAGTCATTTCAACGATGGTTACAAAAGTTGCAATAACCACAATAAAAGCAGGTATTCTAACTTTATCCGGAATTAAATTCTTAATTAAGGCAATAACTAAATTGGCCATCACAAGCACAAAAGTTGTTGCTAATCCCATTCCCAATCCGTCAAATGCAGAAGAGGTTACACCAAGTGTCGGACACATCCCCAGTAACAGGGTAAAAACGGCATTCTCCTTGAAGAATCCTTTTGAAAAATTATTCCACTGATTCATAGTGAACCTCCTTCCTCTACTGAGGTATTATCGGCAACCGGTTGGTTGTCTTTGTTTTCATTATAGGTTTCAAAGGCAACCCTGACAGCATCTAAAAATGCTCGAGAGCTGATGGTTGCGGCTGTTATAGCATCTACTTCACCACCATCTTTACTCACGGTAAGGTTATTGTTTTTAGGATGTTTACCCAATACACTTTGATTCCCTTTATCGGTTTTAAACCAATCGGCCATTTTTGTGCCAAGACCCGGAGTTTCTTTATGCTCCAATATCTGGTAGTTAATTATGGTTCCATCCGGTTTAAGTCCTACCATCACTTTAATTTTACCACTAAATCCTTTGGTAGTCATTGATTCAATTGCGATACCAATTAATTTACCATCTTTTTTAGCGGGGAAAAATTTCAGATCAAATCCTTCCTTAGACTTAAGTTCATATACTTCATCCGCAGGATTATTATTAAATCCCGGAACTACTTCTGTTATGGCCGCTTGTTGCTTAGCTTTTTTAGCGGCTTCAATTGGTCCTTTCGTGAGTTCAAACATAAAACCCAACGAAGCTCCTGCTACACCTGTTATTACAAGCAGGGTAAGAACCATGTTTTTTAGCGTCGATTCTGTTTTAGCCATGATTTACTTTTTACCTGCTGTTTTAACTACTTCGCCAAAACGCTTAGGTTTGACGTATTTATCTATAAGTGGTACAAAACCATTCATGATTAGTATAGCAAATGAAACACCCTCAGGGTAAGCTCCAAATACTCGAATAACCACTGTTATAACTCCAATGCCAATCCCGAAAATAATCATGCCTTTATTGGCCATTGGCGAACTGACGTAATCGGTAGCCATAAATATGGCTCCTAACATAAGTCCTCCTGTAAGAATATGGAATAGTGGTCCTGCAAATTGTTCAGGGCTTGCCAAATTAAGGATGCCTGAAAATACGGCAACTGTTGCAATAATTGATACAGGAATGTGCCAGGTTATAATTTTACGAATAAGCATGTATACAAGGCCTATCAATAAAGCTACCGCAGCAACTTCACCTGCTGACCCACCTAAGTTTCCAAAAAACAATTCAGACAATGAAGGTATTTTAGCCATTAATGAGCTCACTGATTCTCCATTTGCTAATCCTTCTTTCATTACTGAAAGAGGAGTTGCACCTGTTGTGGCATCCAAATAGTTTGTCATGTTCTCACTCGGCTTAGGCCAGAGTGTCATCTGTACAGGGAAAGAGATCAACAAAAATACACGACCTACTAACGCAGGGTTAAAAATGTTATTTCCTAATCCTCCAAAAGACATTTTACCAATACCGATGGCTACTAAACTCCCAATAATGATAATCCAAATTGGTAAGTTAGTTGGCATGTTAAAAGCCAAAAGCAGACCGGTTAAGGCAGCGGATCCATCCAATACCGTTGGATTTGTCTTTAACAGATACTTTTGAATGGCCCACTCAAAAAATACACATGATATAACAGCTGCCATTGTCACGATTAAAGCCCCAAGCCCAAAATAATAGACCGAGGCAGCCAGTGCTGGTAGCAAGGCAATAATCACCCCGTACATGTTCTTTTTCACAGAGTCGCCACTGTGTACATGCGGTGAAGGTGATACGGTTAACGTGTTCATATTATAATGTTATTATTCGTTCTACTTATTTGTTTCGGCTTCGCATGATATTACCAACTTTACCTTTTCCCAGTCGGATATAATCCAACAATGGGCGGCTCGCCGGGCAAGTGTAGCTACAAGAACCACATTCGATGCAATCCATTATTTTTTCTTCTTCTGCTCTATCCCAAATGGCTTTATCAGAAACAGTCATTAACAAATATGGAGATAAGCCCATAGGACAAACAGATACGCACTTCGAACAGCGAATACACGGTTCCATAGTACCACGCTTGGCTATTTTATCCGGCATGATAAGGATACCCGAACTACCTTTTGTAACTGGCACTTCAATTGATGATAATGCTTTACCCATCATCGGGCCTCCACCAATAACTTTACCGGTATCTTCTGGTAGACCTCCAGCTGCATTAATCAATGCTGAAACGGGAGTTCCCACACGTGTCAAAAAGTTTGAAGGCTTGCTCACCGATTTGCCGGTTACCGTAACTATACGCTCAAACAAAGGCTTGTTCTTTTGAACGGCTTCGTACACAGCATAGGTTGTTCCTACGTTTTGTACAACCGCACCAACCTCAATAGGCAATTTTCCAGACGGGATTTGACGCTGTATACAAGCATCAATCAATTGCTTTTCTCCTCCTTGAGGATATTGAACTTTAAGAGCTTCTATTGTAATGCCATCATACTTTTGAGCTAAGTTGCTCATGTGATCAATGGCGTCTTTTTTGTTATTTTCAATCCCAATAATAGCTTTAGTAACATCTAAAGCTTTCATTAAAATTTGAGTCCCCACCATTATCTCTTCTCCTTTTTCCATCATCAGCTGATGATCTGATGTAAGATATGGTTCGCATTCAACTGCGTTAAGGATTAGTACATCGCAGGTTTTACCCGGAGGTACAGATAGCTTCACATGTGCTGGGAAGGTTGCACCACCTAAACCAACAATTCCTGCTTCTCCAACTTTTTTTACAATCTCTTCTTTCGAAAGTGTAATGTCCGTTACAAGATCAGCATTTCTGTTAATGTTTTCATCCCATTCATCACCTTCTACCTTAATGATAATGGCTTTTCTTTTGTATCCACTTGCGTCTAAAATATCATCAACTTTAAACACTTTACCCGAAACAGGAGAGTGAATGTTGGTTGAAACAAAACCAGTGGACTTAGCTATTAATTGACCCACCTTTACTTCATCGCCTTTTTTAACGACAGGTTCAGATGGAGCTCCGATATGTTGAGCAATAGGAACCGAAACTTGTTCGGGGACGGGTAAAGTCTCTATCTTTTTGCCAGCCGAAAATTTATTTTCTGCCGGATGAACCCCTCCTAGTGAGAATGTTTTTAACATTGATCCTCCTATTTTATATTGTTTTCAATGACTTTATTTAACTCTATTCTGCGTTTTCCGGAACTACCTTTTCCACCTTAGGTTTCTTTGGAGGAAAGTTTAATTCATGGATGGCATTGGTTGGACATTCGCTTACACATTTGCGACACAACTTACATTTATCATCATGGATGTAGGCAAGGTTGTTTTCGATGGTGATGGCTTCGAATGGACAAGCTTTTTGACATTTCTTACATGAGATACATGCAACTGAACATGCCTTTTTAGCAGGAGCACCTTTGTCTTTGTTTACACACGAAACAAAAATGCGTCGGCTTTTAGGTCCTTTTTTACGAAGTTCAATGATGTCTTTAGGACAAGCATCCACACATGCTCCGCATGAAACACAATTGTCTTCGATTATTACAGGAAGTCCTGTTTTTTCGTCCATATACATGGCGTCGAAATTACAGGCATCCACACATTCGCCAAGGCCGTAGCATCCATCTGAACATCCGGTGTCGCCGCCATACAATGAAGAGGCAATTGTACAAGATGTAGCACCATCGTAATTGGTTACTTTCGGACGATTGTCGCAAGTACCATTACAGCGTACTACAGCCACCGTTGGAGCTGCTGCAGCAACTTCTTTTCCAAGTATGCCAGCTGCCGCCGACATGGTCTCAGCTCCACCAACAGGACAATTTAAATCTGAAATATCATCAGATTTAACCATTGCTTCTGCAAAAGCCCTACAACCCGGAAAGCCACAACCACCACAATTGGCGGCAGGCAATACTTCCTCAACCTGATCGATGCGTGGATCTTCAAAAACTTTAAATTTTTGAGCCACAAAATAAAGGATGATGGCGGCTAAAGTCCCCAACACCCCAAGTGAAATTATGGTTATCAGAACAACATTCATATTTAGTTGATTTGATGTTTTATAGTAAAAGAAAATGTTCGTTTTAATTTATCCTTCATCAGGTATATTATACCATAATATGGTACTAATACCAGCATTGAAAGGCCTCCTGCCAATAATTCATTATTTGTAAGATAATAAACTGAAATGAGAGTTGCCAGAATTAATGCAATTGGGTAGACGTAGGCCAGCAGTACAGCTTTGGGCGCCAATGATTTTTTTCCAAGTAACATTACCTTTTGTCCAATTGTAACGTCATTTAAGGTCTGATAAACGTCGATGATTTTATCTTGTAAATCGGCAGCTGTACACGAACCTTGGGCATGACATGAAGCGCAAGCACTTTCGTTTACAATTTGCACTTTTATATGTTGTGGAGATACCTCAGTAACAACACCTTCGTGCTCTATATAATCTACATCTGCCATATATACCTTGATTCGTAGCGACACAAATGTAACAATGTAAAGGTTTTCTTTTCAAAAGGTAGAGGTATTTGTATTTAGAATGAATAAAAATAAGAAACTCTACTTACAGTTAATTACCTATAATATAGTTTACTAATGTTGTGAGTGACTTAAACTATTGGTGTTCTTTCTTTTATAAAGAAAAAAATCTCTAATCAAATGAGGAAAAAATTAGCTAATTAAACTCCAATTCATCTTTTCTCTTGCGAGTTTCGTTAATTGTTTTGTTAAAATGCGATGCTCTTCTAATTCCAGAAGAGGATCATCTTTTAGTATAGCTTCAGCAACTTGTCGGGCAAATTGTAAAATCTGACCATCTCTACCGAGGTTGGCTATCTTGAGGCTGAATGGAAGACCTGATTGTTGCGTACCTTCTAAATCACCGGGCCCACGAAGTTTTAGATCGGCTTCGGCAATTTCAAAACCATCTGTAGAACTGGTCATAATGTTCATACGTTTACGCGTATCCTCCGATAGCTTGTAGCTGGTCATTAATATGCAAAAACTCTGATCAGCCCCACGGCCTACACGTCCTCTCAATTGATGAAGCTGAGAAAGTCCAAATCGTTCGGCGCTCTCAATCACCATTACCGATGCATTTGGCACATTAACTCCAACTTCAATAACGGTTGTGGAAACTAATATTTGAGACTGACCCGAAGAAAATTCTTGCATGGCAGCATCCTTGTCCTTTGGCTTCATTTTACCATGCACCATTCCAACCTTGTAATCGGTAAAAATGCGCTGCATGTATTCATAACCTTCTCCCAGGTTTTTAAAATCCATCTTCTCCGATTCCTCAATCAAAGGATAAACCACGTATACCTGACGTCCTTTATCCAGTTCCCCTTTTATAAACTTATTCAGATTATTCCGTCGGTTGTGGAAGTAATGTGCGGTTTCGATGGGTTTCCGACCAGGTGGTAATTCATCAATGACAGAAACATCCAGGTCTCCATAAATTGTCATGGCAAGGGTTCGTGGAATTGGAGTTGCCGTCATTACTAAAATATGGGGCGGTTGTGTGTTCTTTCTCCATAGTTTAGCCCGTTGAGCTACACCAAACCTATGTTGCTCATCCACCACAACCAATCCAAGGTTTTTAAACTGAACACGATCTTCGATTAATGCATGCGTACCAATTAATATTTGCAGTTTTCCTGATTGAAGATCTTCATCGATGCATGTACGCAATGCTTTTTTACTTGATCCTGTGAGTAGAGCGCATTCAACATTTAAACCTTCAAGCATTTCCTTAATGGTTTCAAAGTGTTGGCTTGCCAAAATCTCAGTAGGCGCCATTAAACAGGCCTGAAAATCGTTGTCCATGGCAATAAGCATAACCATAAGCGCCACAAGTGTTTTACCTGAGCCAACATCACCTTGTAACAAACGGTTCATTTGTTTGCCTGAACCCATGTCTCGCCTTATTTCCTTAATCACTCTTTTTTGAGCGTTGGTTAACTCAAAAGGTAACTTTTGCTCGTAAAACGAATTCAGATAATCTCCAACTTTCGCAAAGTTATGACCAATAATGGATTTGCTTCTTTGATTTCGCTGTTTTAGAATATTTAGCTGAATATAAAATAGCTCTTCAAATTTTAATCGGAATTGAGCTTTTTCAAGAATTTGTGCGTTAGGAGGGAAGTGGATAACCTTGAGTGCTTCATGTAGCTGAAGTAATTTGTACCTCTGAATGATGAAGGCCGGTAATGTCTCCGGAATCTTGCCTTGAAAAGAAAGAAATATGTTTTGTTGAAATTTCTGAATTGCTTTTGAATTCAAGAAACTTCGTTTCATTTTTTCCGTTGTATTGTAAAAGGCTTGTAAGGCTGCAGCAATTTTTACCTGTCCGTCAACAACTTTATCCATTTCCGGGTGGACAATGTTAATTTGTCCGTTAAAAGCAGAGGGTTTTCCAAATACAATGTATTCTACATTAGGATCTAAATTGTCCTTTACATATTTATGCCCTTTAAACCATACTAACTCAATTATGCCGGTTCCATCTGAAAACATTGCTGTAAGTCTGCTCTGTCTTCCGTTACCAACTGTTTTTAGTGAAGTCAATCTGCCTCTCACCTGTATATATGGTAATTTGGCATTGATATCCCGAATCGAGTAAAACTTACTTCGATCCACATACTTGTAGGGGAAATAGTAAAGTAAGTCTTCATACGATGCAATACGAAGTTCTTGCTTAAGGACTTCAGCCTTCTTGGGGCCAACTCCCGGTAGATAATTAATATTTTGAGCTGCTAACTCTGACATGCAGCAAAAATAATAAAAAGTAGTTGTGTAGGAAGCTGAGCTTTTAAATAGGAGTAAAAATAAAATGGGAAAGTACGGTATTCATACTTTCCCATTTTTTAAAACGTATAATAGCTATTGCCCTGGAGCGGGTGCTGTTTGTAATTTCTGAAGCACTTTATCAATACCTAATGAAGAGCCCATAACAGGTGGGAATTCAACAAAGGTTTGAAGGAATTGTCCGGTTATTTGCTGGGCTGGAACAAAGGTCCACATGTTGTCAGCAAACCATCTGGTATACATATCAGAATCCTTCCAGGCTGTTTCATAAGGATCAGCTCTTAAGTTAATCAACACTGGCCAAGCTGGTTGTTTTCTGTATGCTGTATTAATGGCACCTTCAGTTATAGTAAAGTGCAATTTCCAGTTATTGTAACGTATGGCATTTAGATTGCCTCCCTGGTCGAAATAGAAAATTTCTTTACGTGGAGATTTTTCTACTTCACCTTTAAAATGAGGTAATAAATTATAACCATCCAAATGTACTTTGAAGTTTTTATCTCCAGCCTTATAGCCAGTTAATAGTTTTTCCTTAACATCACTTACGCCTGCTGCAGCAAGTATGGTTGGCAACATATCTTCATGAGAGAAGATTTCGTTAGAAACCGTTCCGGGCTCTATAACACCTGGCCAGCGAATTATAGCTGGAACACGGAATCCACCTTCCCAGGTTGTTCCTTTTTCACCATAAAAGGGTGTTGTTCCTCCATCAGGCCATGTAAATTTCTCAGCTCCGTTATCGGTTGAATACATGACCATGGTGTTATCCACGATACCTAATTCTTCCAATTTATCTAAGACACGACCAATCTGACCATCATGTTCCACCATTCCATCCGGGTATAGCCCGATGCCGGTAACGCCTTCTGATTCTGGCTTCAATCTTGTCCAAACATGCATACGCGTAGCACTTAACCATACAAAGAAAGGTTTGCCTTCAGCATGAGCCTTTTCAATAAATTCAATTGCAGCATCGGTAAACTCGTCATCAGCAGTCTCCATGCGCTTTTGAGTCATCGGGCCCGTATCTTTAATTGGGCCATCCGAAGTAGAACGAATTACACCTCTTGGTCCATATTTTTCATGAAATGCAGGATCTTTAGGATAATAATACGTTTCTGGTTCTTCTTCTGCATTCAAGTGATAGAGATTACCATAAAATTCGTCGAAACCATGATTGGTTGGTAAATGCACATCCTGATCACCAAGATGATTCTTTCCAAATTGGCCAGAAGTGTATCCTAACGGTTTTAGTAGCTCTGCTATGGTTGGTTGATTAGGTTTTATACCTTGAGCAGAACCCGGCATTCCAATGGTTAACAATCCAGTGCGAAATGGATGTTGGCCCAAAATAAACGCTGCACGACCGGCAGTACACGATTGCTGTGCGTACCAGTCGGTAAACATCGCTCCTTCATCGGCCAGTTTATCAAGGTTGGGGGTTTTATATCCCATTATCCCGTGGTTATAAGCACTAATATTAGCCCAACCAATATCATCTCCCCAAATCACAAGGATATTGGGTTTATCGGTTTTTTGAGCACTAAGTGTTAAACAAAATGCTAACACAATTCCAAAAGACAAAAGCTTTTTCATGTTATGAGTTTAATAGAATTAATTAAAGGTATTTAAGGTAATTAGTTAATTCAGACCTATGTGATTAACTATTCAAACTATAATTTCCATGTAATTATTTAGAAAGTCAAATTAGTTTTCACCATAATAAAACATGAAAGCAGTCTTTTTGTTTAATTTTCAGAACGATATAATTGACAATATTTAGTTATTCGTCATCGAAAAAATCGATGATTTCTATGATTGAAAAATCATTTGGAGAATAATAGGTCTCAATTGTTTCTGTTTGTTCGCTTACCGAACTAAGATTTAATAAAAGAGCAAATAGAAATACCATAATTCATGATTTAGTAAGTTATACTCGCAAAAGTATGGGCTTACTTGCATGACTTATATCCGCATTAGCTCAATGACTGCTCGAATTCGTTCAAAAGCTATTTTAGATTATTTACATCTCGGGGTGATATGCCTTTGATTTTCTTAAACATCTCTGAAAACTTAGATAGGTTGCTGTACCCCATATCATAACCAACTTCTGATACGCTATACTCACCGGATTTTAAACGCCGATAGGCTTCATCCATTTTAGCATTGCTATGGTATTGCGAAATAGAACTATTAAATAAAGTTTTAAAGTCGCGTTTTAGTTTTGAAATACTCACACCATGCTTATCTGCCAGTTGTTCAATGGTAATCCTTTCTTCAAAGCTGGTAGATAACTCCATCTTAATGCTTTGCAGACGCTGGTAGTCGTCAACGTGCAGGCCATGCAATTCATCTTCATTTTTAAGTTTTTCAAGGTTTTCGGCTAGTATGGTAAAGGATTCAATAGCCCTCGAAGCAATCAAGGCTAAGCGATGCTTGCTTAAGGTGTGGTAATGCAGAATATCTTTAAATAAACGCTCGCTTTCTTGTGATAACATAGTGTGGTAGGCAACACCGTTTTCTTCATTAAATAATTGGGCTATTGAGTTCAAGGCATCATGCATAAGGCTTCCTTTGCTTGAGAGGTCAAATTTGAAGCCTATGATTTTCAGGTTTGTGTTAGCTGGAACCTCCACCGTAATTGGAAATAAGGCATCGTATATAAAAACTCCATTTTGAGTGCCAGATTGCATTTGAGTCGATTCCTCTTCGAATTTCTGTAAGTATTCGCCTTCCTTTATAACATTTAAATGTATGATATTTGCCTGGTTATCCGGTGTTCTATGCAAAACAATAGTTTCAGGTGTATCCACATTAAGTAGAAGCAATTCAAAACCATTAAATACAGGTAAGGCCTCGGCATAGATTCGCAAGCGCCCCCTTTCTATCAATAGCTTATTATCCTCAATGTTTCCGCCATATACCTTTTGTAATTCTCTTACATAGTTAATGGCTTTTCCTTCCTGAAAATGTATATGCTTGGTTTCCATACATCAGATCTGTTTATAACATTGATTAGATAGAATTAAAAATCGGCCAGATAGGAGATTAGGTTAGTATCTGTTCCGGTAAGGTTTAGCTTTTTGCGTAAACGAGCTCTGGCCACCTCAATACTTTTGGCATTCTGATGATTGATGGCTGCAATTTCTTTACTACTCATATTAAGCCTCAAAAAGGCGCATAAACGTTCCTCAGCTGGTGTTAGATCGGGATGAGCCTCTCTTAAGTTATCGTAAAAGTTTTTGTGCACTTGTTGAAAACGCATTTCAAATTCACCCCAAACTTCCTTGTCAATTTCGGTTTGCAATTCGTAAATTATCGAGTTAATTGGCGTTTTGTTTTCTTCTTTTAAATTTTCCTTAAGGTTTAAAAGGCGTTTGGCTACATTATTGATCAGTTCATTTTTACGCACCAGGTACATTACATTGGTAGCCATCTCTTTGTTTCGGTAATCCAGATCGGCTTCCAATACATCTTTTTTGGTTCGGATTCTTTTTTTCTGAAGAGTTATTACTGTTATTATAAAAATGGCAATGATGACAATACTTAATAAGCTAATAGTAATAAGCATGTTGGTGAACTTCGTTTTCTGTCGCCGAAGCTCATACTCTTTCTGCAGCTCATCAATTTTCTGTTGAGCTTCCATATTGGATATCTGCATCAGACTTTGCTTATTTACTAAGCTGTCGGCAAATGTCTTGTGTGTAGTGAATTCTTCAAGAGCTAATTTGTAATCCCCCTTGGCCAGATTTATTTGATGCAAACCAGCATGATAAATGCTGTTTAATTCAAGTGACTGCAATTGCTCGATGAGGGGCTTTGTATTTTCAATAATTAATAAGGCGCTGTCCACTTCATTAATATCTAAATAATACTCAGCGATATTGAAATAGGATTTAACAATACCGGTATTGTCTTCAATTTCCAGACGAATAGCCAGACCTTGATTTAAGTAAGATCTTGATTTTTTATAGGCCTTTGTTTTTCGATAGATTTTTCCCAGATTGTTGAGTAGCTGACTCATAGTAACAGGGTTGTCATTCTTGTCTGTTGATTCAAGACCTTTTTGGTAATATTGGATGGCTTTCTCATTATCGTTCTTCACCTCATAAACGTTACCAATGTTATTGCATATCTGACTATGTAAGTTTTTCTTGTTAATTTCCTTTTTAAAGGTTTGATTGTAGGAATTTAGTATTTCCAAAGCTTTAAAATAATACTCAAGAGCCTGGTCGTACTGTTGAATTCGATCATAGTTAATACCTATATTATTATAGAGCGCAAATTCTTTATACCTGTTGGGGTATTCATCTAATTTTTTTAGGGCACTGAAATAATATGCTATGGACTGCTGGTATCTCCCCATATATAATTTAACATTACCAAGCCGATGCAATGCAGATATTTGCATTTCTTCATTTTCATCATCCAAGGCAAAATCATAGGATTCAATGGCTAATTCAAGTGCTTTTCCAAAGTCGTAGGAGATATAATGCTGAAACAACTCCTCATAGGACCTGTATTTGTTTTCATTATTATCCGAGGTCTTAATTATAATATTTAAACTATCAACCAATACCTGGTTTTGTGCTGTCAACAGCAAAGAAATGCCTAGCAATATGAGGGTTGTGATCTTTTTCAAAGTTATTTTTTTGTGTTGAATATCAAATATACGTTAAACATCTTGTTCTGTTAAGAAAAGTTAAGAAAATCTTCCAAAGGCACGTGCTAGGTCATGTTAAGGTCTTTGCCAAACTTCACATTTGAGTATTTTCTGTTGAGAATTACACATGAATTAATACTTAAAATCAACTTTTACACGCTGATCACTCAATAATTTAAAAGACAGTTTTGTCTTTTTAGATCGAGTTGTTATGGTGTTTTTGTTCATATAATCAATTACATAAGGTTTGGAGGTAAAGGTGCTGTTATGGAGTTTTATCATGCAGAACTTGTACCGTTATGCTTATGTTCTGTGGCCCTATGGTTATGTTATAACACTTTTTATCACTTCCCGAATTTCATCCCCTTAATTAGCAAAACATTTTTAGCTGACATTAACCTGTTCACAAATCGTGAAAAAATCTATTGAATATGGATAAAGAAAAAGATATCACGGATGAAGAATTAAAGGAACTAATTCGACAAAAAGAAGAAGAAAACATGGCCTTTAAAAAGTTATTGGAAAAGGTAAATATTCTTTGGCAACAAGAGAAATCAAAAAATATCAGGAAATAATCAGTTTACAAAATCAACAAACATGAACAAGTTTACTCTTAATAAATTGAGTTTCATACTTCTAATCTTTCTATTAGGATTTAGGGTAAGTGCTCAGACCCTGCAACAATACGAGAATGGTGTATTAAAGGGTGTGCTTAAGGTTAAGTTAAAGCCTGAAGTAGTTGTAAGTCCAAAGGGCTTAAAAGCAAGTTCTGTGGATGGTATAGCCCGTGTAGGTATTCAATCCATTGATAATTTAAATACTGAGACCAGGGCAAATAAGATGGTACGTGTTTTTCAATACTCCCCCCAGTTTGAAACACGTCATCAAAAACATGGCCTTCACCTTTGGTATAAGATTGAGGTAGGGGCCAACCAGGATATTAAAGCCATAGTGAAAGAATATGCTCACATTGATGAGATAGAAATAGCAGAACCCTATTTTCAAAAGCAACTGATTCCATATTCTCTTTCAATTATGGAAGAGGCTACAACTAATGCTTTAAAAGCTTCTCAGGAAATGCCTTTTAACGATCCTTTATTAAAAGATCAATGGCATTATAATAATACTGGTGCGGGTGATGTTTTAGAGGGAGCAGATATTAGTTTGTTTGAAGCTTGGGAAAAACAAACAGGAAGCTCCAACATTATTGTGTCGGTTCATGATGAAGGGATACAATACGACCATGAAGATTTAGCGGCTAATATGTGGGTGAATGAGGCTGAGTTAAATGGCTTAGAAGGTGTTGATGATGATGGTAACGGTTATATTGATGATATCTATGGTTTTAATTTTACCAATGGAACAGGGCAGTTTGTACCTGCTCATCATGGAACTCACGTGGCCGGTACAGTTTCAGCTGTTAATAACAACGCTATAGGGGTGGCCGGAGTTGCCGGAGGTACGGGTATTGGCGATGGCGTTCGCATTATGGGCTGTCAGATTATAGGAGGAGATCAATACCCTGACATTGAGGCATCATATGTGTATGCGGCCGATATGGGTGCCGTTATTTCGCAGAATTCATGGGGATGGATTTACGATGGAGAATATGAGCAGTCAGTTTTAGATGCCATCGATTATTTTATCGAAGAAGCCGGTAATTATCCCGGAAGCCCAATGAAAGGCGGAATTGCCATTTTTGCTGCCGGTAATAATGGCAGTAAGGGGCTTCATTATCCTGGTGCTTATGAAAGTACTATAGCTGTTGGTTCAACAGGTCCAACTAATCTGATGACAGATTACTCCAACTATGGTGATTATATTGATATTACAGCTCCGGGGGGTGATAATGCCTTTGGAGAAGAGTTTGGGATTTTGAGTACTGTTAATTATGATGGATATGGTTTCCTGGATGGAACATCTATGGCCTGTCCACATGTCTCTGGAGTTGCTGCATTGATTCTGGCAGAATATGGTCATGAGGAGTTTACCCCTGATGATTTAAAGATTCATTTATTAGGTGGTACCAATGTATTGGATACCATAGCAGGTAACTCTGAAAGGGTTAGCATGATGGGAGTCGGAGGAACAGATGCTGAATTGGCTTTGCGCACCAATACTGGTATTGCCCCGGATATAATTGAAGACTTGACTTTGCTTGGTATTTCACAGGATTTTGCGAGTTTGCAATGGACTGTACCGGTTGATGAAGACGATGATAAAGCTTCTTTCTTTGAAGTGTATTATGCAACTGAAGTGTTTGATGAATCAAATATTGATGTGGCCAATAAGGTTTTGATAAATAACAATCAGAATGCCGGAGCCGTATTTAACTATGAGTTGACCGGCCTTGATGCAACAACACAATATTACTTTTCAGTAAAAGGTCTCGACCGATGGGGAAATGCGAGTAGTTTATCTAATCAGGTTAATGGCACCACCAATGCCGGACCGGAAGTTAGTTTTTCAGTGCCTGAAATAAGCTTTGATATTGATGTGAATGCATCAGCTGAAGTTAATTCTGATTTTGATCTGCAAAATATTGGTGATGGCGTTTTAAAATGGGAAGTATATGAGCGTCATATCAAAAATACAGATACCTATTCGGTAAGTGAGTTAAATTATCCTCAGGCACATTCGGTCCCAAAACTACCTGAAATACAATCAAGTCCTGTGTTAAATGATGCAGGTACAATAGTGCCATTTGCCCAGAAACCGGTAGATAACGATGCCTTATTTTATTTCCATCCTGATTATCTGCTTAATTCGATGATCACCATTGGTGATTTGGATCTGGATTATACCAACTCACTGGCTGTTCGATTTGAGCTGACACGGGAACATGGCTTTAATATGACTCATTTTGAGTTTGCTTTAAATCTGCCGGACGTTGAAGAAACTCCGTTACAAGAGCCTGTTATATTAGAACTATATGAAGGAGCTCAGATTGAGAGTGCAAAACGCATTTATGCCCAGGAGTATATGCCGGAAGAAAACAGCTTATGGCATTTTGTTGAGATGACTGAGCAGGTGTTTTTCGAAACGGGTTCTTCCTTCTTCATGGTTATTCATATGCCTGCTAACTTGCGTTATCCATTAATCGGATCGTGGGGATACCATTCCAGTTTTGCTGATTATCAGTACTACAGTAATAACCTTGGGCAGACTTGGGATAAGCTGGCCAATGTTTTTCACCCTGATTATGTATGGGATGTGGCAGCCTGGAGTTTATACGAACCTTTATCTTCCTATATCAAATTATCACCAACCGAAGGTGTTCTTCAAGCTCATTCTAACCAAAATATTCAGATAGATATTGATGCTTCTGAACTGATAAATGGCGATTACAATGCTAAACTGGCCTTCCTGACTAATGAATCGGGTCAAGAAATCAATTACTTTCCCGTTAATTTTTCAGTAAGCGGACATCAGCCAAAACTGGAGAGTGAGAATATTCTTGAGTTTGGTAATATTTTCGTGGGTGAGTCAAAAGCCATGACCATTGAGTTATATAATAGTGGTTTGGGCGCCTTTGCAGGAGATGGACCTATTGATATCACTATTTCAAATCCTGACTTCCAGTTGACAGGCAGTATGATTAATGTGATTTATGCAGAGCGCAGCGAAACTTTATCATTCCGTTTCTGGCCTAAGCAAGCAGGTGCCAGTAATGCTGCTGTTACGCTTACAGATAAACAAGGTAATCAGTATAAATTTAATTTGTTTGGTACAGGTATTAATCCTCCTGTAGCTACTGTTGAACCGGCTGAGAATTCTTACAACGATCTTATTTTGGGAGATGTGGTAAATGGTTCTTTCACCTTACGTAATGATGGTGAATATCCTTTAAAATATTACCTGCCTAAATTCGCCGATGGATCCAATATGGGAGAAAATACAAGTGGTTTAGTGCATTTGTTTGGCTATGCCGGTGGAATGGTTGAAGGCGATGAAACAACCAATGCTTTTGATTGGGTAGATATATCTGGTACCGGTGTTGAAGTGGGCAATCAGTTTGCCAGCAATTCTAAGATTGCCTACATAGATGTGCCAATTGGTTTTGACTTCCCTTTCTTTGAAGGTAAGGAGGATACGGTCTTTATCACCAAACAAGGAGCCTTAAGTTTCACCACTGACGGATGGTTTAATTCTCAACCGGTGATGTATGGTAATTCAACACAGGCCAGTAAATTAATATGTGCCTATGGTCTGGAAATGGACTTATCCAAAGGAGGTGCCATTTACTACCAAAAATATCCAGACCGCCTTGTAACGCAGTATGATAATATTGAAGCTATTTATTTAAATGATGATTTTGCTGTTCAATACACCAAGGTCAGCTTCCAGATTGTATTATTTGGCAATGGGGATATTGAGATCTATTATAAAGATTTAGGTACGATTCCTTATGGCAATACCCGCTTAGGCTTACGTACCACCATGAATATCTCCATCTATGATGAAGGCCTGAACGATGGTTTGTTACTCAATGGTATTATCTCTCCTGATATCCGAAAAGACAGTGGCATGGATTTAAAAGCTAAAACCGATATGCCACCAACAACGGGTTATATGATGTATTTCCGTTACCCGGGCTTAGGAGCGGTGCAAAGTGCCACCAATCCATACGGAACATTACAGGTTGGAGAAAGCGTACAGTTGGATTATGTGGTGGATACTAAAGATTTATTTGTAGATGATTTTGTAGAGCGCATTAATGTCATCAGTAACGATCCGGTAACGAATCCGGCAGTACATAATATTAACCTGAATATCATTTCGGGTGGAGAGGTAGATTATCAGTACAATGTACAGAGCATAGAATTTGGAGATGTTTTCCAACGCGATAAGGTAACACGCACCTTTGCCATTACCAATAAAGGTAGAGCCATTGGTACCATCGAGGATATTAGTTTCCAAAACGCTTATTATACAGCCGAAGGATATCTGCCTGTTGAGTTAAAACCTAACTCACGTGTGGAATACACCGTTACCATAAACAGTGCGGAGATGGGTAATAAGGATGATGTTTTGGTATTTACCGATGATAAGGGTGATACATATGAAGTTCCTGTGCATGGTACTGTAATTGAAGCTCCGGTTATTGAAACGGCTGTAAGCGAGTTGTCAGTTACCATTAATTATGGCGATACAAAAACCAATAGCTTAAGTGTAAATAATACCGGTAAAAGTCCAATGTCAATCAGTCCGGTGGGTAATGAGTGGTTATCCGTTGTGGAACAAGGTTATGCTGGCCAAACTACTCTGGTGGGCTACCATATGACTTTTGAGGAAATTGGGGGATCAAGCTATGATAACTGGATAGATATAAGGGAAACTGGTGAGAAGCTGGAGCATGGTGATATGTTTGAAAAGGATGATTTCTGGCGCCCGGTTAAGCTACCATTTACTTTCACTTATTATGGCGAGGAACAGGACTCATTGTTCATTGGATACAATGGTATATTAATGTTTGAAGATCCTGATGAGGCCTACTCTTTTGGGCCTCAACAACTGATTCCGCACGAAGAAAGTCCAAATTACTTTATAGCACCATTATGGGGACCTACAGGGCCTGGGTATGTTGAGTATTACCCAACTACAGGGACCTATTACCAGAAGTTTGAAGATAAAGTGGTTGTTCAGTTTCAGGATTTTGAAAACTTGTTCAGCATGGGTTACCCTGTATCCTACGAAGTGGTTCTTTACAAGAATGGCAACATTAAATTTATGTACCATTTCCCGTATGAGGAAGCTACAACACAATGGTGTGTTGCCGGTATTGAGAACCAGGATGGAACCAAGGGGCATTCTCCATCACAGTTTGTAGCCAACCTGATTAAAGACGGTTCGGTAATCTCTTTTGTGCCGGTTGAAGAATATGAAATTGCAGCCAACTCAAGCAAGGTATTTGATTTGACTTATGATGCACGTAGTCTTTTTGGAGGTACCTATCAAGAGAATTTGGGATTAAATAATAACACACCTGATGCTCATGAGTTCAGCTTGCCGGTGACCTTGACGGTGGTTGGTGAGAAGACTTTAGAATTAAAAGATTCCTTAAACTTAGGCGAAGTCTTTATTTACGATGAGGTAAATGAGGGCGATGGTTCCATCGCTCCTAAGGTTTACGATTTCAATTTCACCCTTAGTAATGTTGGTACCGAAAAGATCTATATCAGTCGTATGCGTCTTCAGGAACGTGCCAGTGGCCTGACAGTAATGGGCGATCAAAATAAGTTTGGTTCAAGTGGTGCTGAAGATCCTTGGGTAGACATCTCGCGTAAAAACCTGAATTTATATCTCAAGCCAGGTAATGGAGAGACTTTTAACTTAAGAGTTAAAGCAAACTCACCTGAAGAGGTGGTGGATACAGTATTGGTATACTGTGATCTGGAAGGCGGATTGTATAAAATTCCGGTTTCAGCATCATACACCAATCCGCCTGTTGTGAATATTCAGTCAGAAGGAATAGAGCTGTTTGCGAATACAGCCGATGAAATATTATCCCAGAGTATTGTAATTGACAATCTACAGGGTGAAGCAGATTTGGTTTACGAAATTGACTTTGACTTTGAGCGTAAGACCAATGATTCCGAAGCAGAAAGCGCTTCCTTAAAACGAAGTGCGAATACTGCCACTTCATCAATGGTAGCGCCATACATCTATAATAAATTAAATGGCGGACTAAAAAATACGAAGAGCAATGCTATGAATCCGGAGGATTACAACCGAATTCTGGAGCATGAAACACAAGAACATCCTACCGGAAAGTTAGGTTTTGGCGGAGGAGCTCGCTTTTATGCCGGTACTGCCTTTTGGGCCCCTGAAGACGGTTTTAACCTTACCCATGTGATGACCTGGGTAAACTGGGGAGAGCTATTGGAATACGATGTTAATGTAATGGTTTATGGTGGTGCAGAAACACTTCAGGATGCTGAATTACTCTATTCCGAACTCTTTAGTTTTACTGAGGAAGAAGCCAGTAATGATGGTGAGCTGAAGGAAATTGAATTAAGCACCAACCTGCTGTTTTATCCTAAGGAGAAGTTTTATATCGTTTTCAGATACGATAAAGATCTGGAATATCCACAAGGTTATTTTGAAATAGATGAAACACCTGAGCACTGGTACTACTTCGGAAATGATGAAGTGATGTTTGAGATGGTGGATGCAGGGTACGATACATGGGCCTGGTATATGAAAGCTGCAGAAAAGAGCTATCTGTCAAATATTTGGGCTGTATTGGATTCTGAAAAAACAAATACCATTAAACCTTTGGGTGAACAAACCCTTGATTTGCGATTCATTGCCAAGTATGCCGATCAAGGCATAAATGTGGCTAACATGTTAGTAAAGAGCAATGATCCGGTGACGCCTGTGGCAAAATTACCAATTACTTTAAATCGTAATAAAGGGCCACAATATAATCATGGTAGTCGTATCTATTACGCCATTGATGAAGGAGATACCTTAGTGCATACAGTGGAGGCCTTTGATGAAGAAGGGGATGCCTTTAGCCTTGAAATGAAGAAAGAGTATGAATATACCAAGGCCGATATTCAGGGAAACAAGGCAATTATTGAATTCACTCCTGACTATGAAGGTGCAGGATTCCACCAGTTGGTAATTGTGGGCACCGATAGTTACGGCAATGTGAGCGAATTTACGGTGGAGGTTTCAGTAGTGGATGTTAATCAGGCTCCTGCAGAAAGCCCCGAGATAGGTAATCAGTACTACATTCTCGAAACTGAGGAAAACTATGAAATTGATCTGGCGGAGTATATCTCTGATCCTGACGGAGGAGATGTAAGTTTCCAAAGCATTTGGACGGGATCTGATATTATGGATATCTATACTTCAGGTTCAGTCATTAGTATGAAAACAAAAGCATTGGGCTCAGGCACAATGAAGGTGGTGGCTACAGATGATACCGGCGAACACCTGATTACCAGCTTTAATGTATTTGTTGATCATCGTACGGCCGTGGATAGCGAGGATTATAGCTCCTTCCTGGTTTATCCTAATCCAACAGCTGATCTGCTTAATGTTGAAATGGATGGCGTGGAAAATACCAAAGTTATTGTAAGGATAAGTAATGCAGCTGGAGTGGAGGTACAGCAGTTTAAACAGGAGCTTCTGGGTGGACAAATGAGCATCAACTTGGAATCGCTTACTCCAGGGCTTTATTTCCTTGAAGTACAAAATGGTGATGAAATAAAAGTTCAAAAAGTAACAAAAAAATAGTGTCGGGAAAAGGTGTTAAACAGGTGCCGGGTCATCGCCCGGCCCTGATTAGCACAATTTAAATGATTTGATATGAAAACAGATATGAACACTAACAAATACGGATACGGCACTTCGCTTCTTTTGATACTGCTGATCATATTCGGAAGCTTCTTTGCCTCATGCGAGAAAGAAGGGGATGTAGAGAGTCCAATTGCTCAAATAGACGCACCTGAAATAGGGCAAAAGTATTATCGTGGGGGCGTTATTTATTTAAATACACTTATTACTGATAACGAAGGACTGGATCGTTGTGAAGTTTCAATGGCTTCTACAAAATCGACTTTCGGTTGGGATGATCCCTGGGAGCCGGAAACAGATGTGATTATGCTTAGCGGGACAGAACATCACATTGAAGAACACCTCTTATTTAACGGTCCAATCCCTTTTGAGGTTATGTCTGCGCCCTATGTGATCAATATTCGCATATACGATGTCAATGGAAATATGACACACTATTCACGCAATATAGAAATAGAATAATATAAAAATACCCCATGGTCTGTAATTAGGAGGAAGGGAGTAAGCATTTTATGTATTGCCCTTCCCCTAATAAAACCATCAAAAGAGAAACACTTTTATTAACCAAAATATATTACACATGAACAGATTTACACTTTTATTTATTGCACTAATAAGCTTTGGTTTTGCCACACAAGCCCAAAGAGTTGCGGAGCAAAATGCCTTTTTAGTTCATAGTTTTAATGGAACATTAACATCAGCCCAGGCCTATGCTGATGGTGTAATGTGGGTAGGCAACGATGGTACTAACGATGTAGTTGGTTATACCCTTGATGGCAGTGCATTTACTAACCTGGAAAATCTGGAGGCTGGCAGCGCATCAAACTTATGCGCATGGGCGGGCTCCAGTATGGGATTCTATTATGGCAATAAGGTCAGCGATGGTGTAGGCATTGACTTACGTGTTAATGACAATGGTTCAGGCCGTTTATTGTGGGATATGAGTGGTGGCCATGATCCGGCGAATCCTGCATTAAGCAATGTGATTCGTGTAGATCAAGGCGCTGATGGTTACCGTTACTATTACATTGCACAAGGTGCAAATGTAGCACCTACCGGTAATGAGGTGATCCTGTGGGAATCAGATGGAACAGATTTCGGTACTTTTGAAGTGGAGAAGGGCTTAACCAATGATAATCCTTTTGATCCCAATGAGCGCATCTCGGTAAAGGTGACAAACGGACATAATTCAGGTCAGCTGGTGAGTACAGTTCACAACGATAAACTGCATATTGTTGCTGCTATACCAGGTCCTCTGGGTAATCCATCGGCTATTTTTTATGTGGATTACGATAGCAATGGTTCAACACTTGAGTTACTTTCCGACATTGAAGGCGAAGTGTATTCATGGACACATTTAATTGGTAATGGTGATTATTTATTTGCCATAAGCGATGATGGTGCCATGGTAGGAATTGATAATGAAGGTGAAAAAATGGCTGTAAACAATGGTTCTTTATTGTCTTTTGCAGGAGAGCAGCCTGTTAAGAAAAATAATACTATTTACGCTATATCCAACACTAACTCTCTTAAGAAATTGGCTATTATTAAATCGCCCACAGATGTTGAAATTATTAACATCAATGCTGAGGGAGAAGACGATAATATCTCCAACCTTACCATAAGTGGAAATAAGTTGTTCTTTTGGGCCAGCAAAACTGGAAGTAATGATTATTACTCCTATGCATTGCGTTTAGATTTGGAAGGTGCAGTACCGGTAGAAATAGGATTTGTATACGAAGGTCAGGAAATTACTTCAATAATTCCTTTGCATGATGGAAGTATTGCCTACGCTTATTTGTCCTCATTCGGGGCTTCAGCAAAAGTTACTGAAGGATTTACATCAACATCTTACATGGCTGTTGACGATGATAATACTGATGGAAATTATACTTACAGCTGGGATGGTGAGATTGTTAAGATTATAGCCCAGGGCAATACCCTTTATTATTTTGTGGAAGCAACGGATGAGGTAAGTGGTAATCCGCTAGTTAAGATCTATACCCTTGAACATGTGCCGGCGGAAGAGACTAAGCCAAGTCCGCTGCCAATAACAACCTTTTATCGTGGTAACTTCATTTTTAATGTAACTGACTCAGAAACCGGTGATCCTATTGAAGGAGCGACAGTAACCATCCGTCAAAGAGAATTGCTATTGGATGAGATGAGTGCCATAAGTAATGCAAGTGGACAAGCTTTATATCCATGGAAACCTATTTCATATTACCATTTTATGGTGAGTGCAACAGGCTATCAAAGCCTGGAGTATGACCAGTGGGCAACCATCTGGGTTCCTGATGAATTATATAATGCTTATGGCGAGCGAGATGTGCAGTTAACACCTGATGGTGCAACAGCCATTGAAGGTGTAGAAGAAGGGAATATTTCAGTATATCCAAATCCCGTAAAAGATTTTTTCAATATTCGTTCGGAATCGGAGATTGTAGCCCTTGAGATTTATAGTATTTCAGGTAATCGGGTAATGCAAAAAAGAGCAGCGGGTATTCAAAATGTAGATGTATCAGCTCTGCCAGCAGGTTTGTATATGGCCATCATAACTAATGTTGAAGGGCAAAGCAAAACCATTAAAATAACGAAACACTAGTGTTGGCCTGCACTAGCCAGGTTATAGTTTCATAAGGCTAAAGGTTTAGATTTTTAATTGCAAAATCCAACCGTGTTCAACGGAGTACGGTTGGTTTTTAGCTCTTGTTTTACAGGGTGTTAATGCCTGTGATCTAGTTCCTGCTATGCCAAATCTGAAAGTGTAAAAGTGTTTTTAAAGGGCTTAATAAAAGCATAAAAATATAGTCAAGCCAAATCTGTGAATCTGAATCAGTTTGTAATAAGATAAAATCAACAAATTAAATTATTTTCTATGAAGCGATTTCTCATAGCACTGTTTTTTCTAAGCGTAGGTATTGGATGCCTTTTGGCCCAGACTCGCGACATCAGGGGAACAGTCACAGGAAAAGCAGACGGTTTACCCATACCGGGTGTATCAGTCTTTGTTAAAGGCACCACCATGGGAACCATCACGAACGTGAATGGTGAGTTTAGCCTTAGTGTACCTGCCGATGCAGAACTACTTGTTTTTTCCTTTGTAGGTATGCAAACGCAGGAAGTTTCTCTTACTGCTAATGATGTCATTAATGTGGCTCTTGAAGATGAATCCATTGGAATGGATGAAGTGGTTGTAACCGCTTATGGTAGTAAAGGAAAGGTTGGGTTAAAAGGATCCATTTCTACCGTATCTGCCAAAGAACTGGATCAGATGCCTGTTGCCACTTTTGATGAAATGCTTCAGGGTAAGACAACCGGTTTAAGTATTGCTTCCGGTTCAGGTCAACCGGGAGGAGCCAATACAAAAGTGCGTATTCGTGGTAACTCGTCCATTATGGGAAACAATGCACCCTTATATATTTTAGATGGTGTACCCATTGAAGCAGGTGCTTTTGCGACTTTAAACGCCAATGATTTTGAAAGTATCAGTGTGTTAAAAGATGCATCGGCCACTTCCATTTATGGTTCCAGGGCTTCAAATGGTGTGATTTTAATAACATCCAAAAGAGGTAGCGAGGGTGAAACCACAGTTAACTACCGTCATCAGAGTGGTTGGTCGTTTCGAACACAGGATAAGTTTGATATGATGAATGCCTCTGAAAAAATCTGGTTTGAAGAATTGGCGCAAAAAGGACCGGGTTGGGATCTAAGCCCCTTAAATTCAAAAAACCAGGGCATCAGTAATGAATTATTGACCGCCCATGAAAATGAATTGAATCGTTTACGCGGCCTTAATCACAATTGGGTGGATGAGTTTTTCCGCGTTGGTAAAACCCAAAGTCATGAGGTGAATTTATCCGGTGGAAATAAGAAGACCAAGTTTTACATGGCTTTTCAAAGTTTCAAGCAGGAAGGTATTGCCAATCGTTCGGATATGAATCGAAATAGCGGTCGAGTAAATATTGACCATTCCATTAGTGATCGTGTACGAATTGGCTTATCTACCAATGGTGGATACAGCAAATCCAACCGCATTGAAAGTGAAAATGCCATTGCGTTATCCAATCCATTTGCTGCGGTGTATTTAGCTAATCCATACGAAGAGCCATACGATGCCAATGGAAATCTGGATCCCGGTTTTTATCAATACGCTTCCAACGAAGAACGTAACGACTACGAGGCTTTTTCCAAGACAGGAACCAATGCCATCGATCGTCAACGCCATTCATCCAATGTGTCGGAAGAAAGTAAATTGGTAGCAGCTCTTAACCTGGAATGGGATATACTGGATGGCCTGACGTTTAAAACACAATATGGTTTTGATTATCGCATCTCAACTTATGAATACTGGATCAGTCCGAATGCCTACTCTTCTAAGTTGTTGGGAGAGAATGATCCCGGTCGGGAAGGCTCGATAAGTGAAAGCTTCCGACGTAATTTTGAAGCCACATTCACCAATACTTTGGATTATAAAAAACTATTGGGTGAGCGTCATATTGTTGGTGCCTTATTGGGAAGTGAATTTGTGGATAACAAATACAACGGTTTTGGTTTTACCGCCTATGGCTTAAATCCGAAGTTGCCCAATACCCCTGCAGCAGCTTCACCGGGTACTCCGGAAAATAACTTTATTCCAGGTACAAGTGGATTTAAAACGCAACGTGCGCTTTTCTCTTTGTTCTCCATTTTTAACTATACCTATAGCGACCGTTACACCTTCACCGGTAGTTTGCGTCGTGATGGTTCGTCAGCTTTTGGTGCCAATAACAAGTATGCAATTCTTTATTCGGTCGGTGCCATCTGGGACATCAAACGTGAGTCCTTTATGGATGGAGCCACCTGGGTGAATAATTTAAAAATCAGAGCCAGTTATGGTACAACAGGAAACCAAAGCGGTATAGGTAACTTTGAGTCACTCACATTATGGGGGAATACCTATTATAATGGCGAAGCCGGATTAGGCTTAGCACAAGCGGGTGATCCGGATATTAAATGGGAGATTGGCGAGAAATTTAATGCCGGTATTGATTATAACCTCTTTAAAAATAGAATTAACGGAACCCTTGAGGTATACAATAACATCACATCCGACCTGTTTATCTACCAGGCACTTTCACGAACCAGTGGTATTGCAGGTAAAAATGTGAATGCCGGTAAGATGCGTAACCGGGGAGTTGAGTTTTTGATCAACCTGGATGTCATTCGAAAAAATGCCTTTCGCTGGTCTTTAGGTACCAATCTGTCGTATAACGATAACGAAATTCTTGACCTGGGGCAAGTTAATGAATTTGAACAGGGCACCTCTATTGTAAGGGTAGGTCTACCTTTAAACTCGCACTACAGTGTAAAATGGGCCGGTGTTAATCCGGTGAATGGTGATCCTTTGTATTATACCAAAAACGGGGTAGTAAGCAATAAGTTTAGTGCCGATGATGCAGTGGCTGAGTTTGGTACTTCAGAAGCTCCATTTACCGGCGGGTTTAATACTTCATTAGGGTATAAGGGCTTTGACCTAAGGGCTGAATTTACTTTTGCCCATGGCTATTCACGTTTTAACAACCAGAAGTTTTTCCAGGAGAACCCGAACTTTGCACAGTTTAATATGTCGCGTAAGATGTTGACCATATGGCAGCAGCCTGGTGATATCACCGAAATACAAGGCTACGGCACACAGCGCGAGTTCTCTTCCAAGGACATTGAAGATGCTTCCTTCTTACGCTTCCGTAATGTGACGCTATCCTATAATTTTGCCGGTGAACTGCTTAAGCAAACCCGCTTTATAAAAGGCATGCGCCTGTATGCCCAAGGCCAGAATCTCTTTGTATGGAGTAAGTGGTCAGGATTTGATCCGGAAGACAATAATAACATTGGACAGTATGAATATCCCTCAGCCCGAACATTTACTGTGGGAGTTGATGTAACCTTCTAAATACGATAGATGATGAATAGAATAAATATAGCCATCCTTTTAATTATCCTGCTTGCTACTTTAGTGAGTTGCGATGCTTATTTGGATATCAAACCAACTGATTCCATTGATGACTCAAAGGCTTTTGAAACGGTGGAGGATTTAGATAAAGGTATGATTGGAGTTTATGCCTTGTTGGGCAATGCATCAGTTGTGGCCATTAACGATCGTGCCAGCGATGACTTGCGCCTGTCTCCTCAGAATACGGGACAAGGTGTACAAGTACATAACTGGACTTATAATGCCGGAACCGGTGATGTGGGCGCCTATTGGAGCCAGATGTATTATGCCATTGACCGTGCCAATCGACTTTTAAGCGTGGCCGAAGCATTTGATGCCGAAGATGAAACCGTGATACGTGTTAAAGGCGAAGCCCTATTTGTAAGAGCCTGGGCGCATTTTGAACTGGCTTATGTGTATTGTAAAAACTACGATGCTGCTGATGCCAAAGGACTACCTTATATGAAGGAGTCGGTGATATCGAATCCGTCACGTTTAAGCCAGGGCGAGGTATTTCAAAATATTCTGGCTGATTTAGATGCGGCCTTACCCAAGCTGATGGGTGTAGACAGAGGACCGGATTACATTTCGGAAAATGCCTTATATGCCCTGCGTGCCCGTATTGCCTTGCATATGCGCTCTTGGGATGAGGTTATTAGTTATAGTGGTAAAATTATCGATGAGTCTGCCATTCGTTTGGCTGGCATTGAAGAAACACAAGGTATTTGGGAGGATAGTAATGCTGATGGTATTGAGGTGATCATGAAAATGGCCCGAACTACCGGCGATGGCCTCTTGGGAGATATTTACACCAGAGCCAGTAACGGTGATATCTTTTTTTCTCCGGGGAATGATTTAAAGGCTCAATACGAAGATGGTGATGTGCGTCCGGGACTTTATTTCGGATTGGATGGCAATGGTAACGAGGTTGTAAGCAAGCATGACGGGCGTCCGGGAGAAGCACGTAACCTGGTTGATGTAAAAATCTTCCGCATTTCTGAAATGTATCTGATACGCTCTGAAGCTTATGCTGAAAAGAGCATGTGGGATGAATCCATGGCCGATATCAACAGGCTTCGTGCAAATCGCATCAATGATCCTGAATCACTGGTGTATGGTACGCGTGAGCATGCCTTGAAAGCGATACGTGAAGAACGTCGTCGTGAATTAGCCTATGAAGGTTTTCGCTTTTTTGATATGAAACGTTGGGGGCTAGCTATAGAACGTACGCCGGAAGACTCTGAACTGGCCTCAGGTAAGATTTTACCTGCCGGCGATTACCGCTTTGTGATGCCTATTCCTCAGGAGGAAATATTTGCCAATACCAATATGGTGCAGAACGATGGTTACGAAAACAACTAAGGATTGAGTTATGAAGATTAGAAATATAAAATATAGCGTAGTTATTTTGCTTGCAGCCATATTTGTTCAGGCTTGCGAAACAGAACCGGCTTTATACGATGGACCTGATCTGGTGCATTTCTCTGAAACCAGTAGTCAAATGGTGATAAAGGAACGAGATGAAAATGTGGCGACCATTTCGGTTGGATCAACCACATTAAGTTCTTCTGATCGTACCTATAGCATTAAAGTGCTCGAAGATGAAAGTACAGCTACTGAAGGTGGTGATTTTGAATTATCCAGTAGTACGGTTACTATTCCGGCCGGGAAAGTGATTACCAGCTTTGATGTTATTGGTTTATATGAAGGCGCCTCCTCTGAAGGTACAAGCTTAAAATTAAGCCTTGCAGATGCCTCAAGTGGTCAGTTGGCTGCCTTTAATAATACTTATACCATCGATTTATTTAAGTTCTGTTCCTTCGATCGGGATGCTTATATAGGCACTTATCATGCCTATGAACATTCGTATTGGGGAGAATTTGAATACGATGTACATACACAGGCCGGAGCCCTTAATTCGGTTCGAGCCAACGGACTATGGGAAGTGACTGGAAGCGATGTTGAGATTGTTTTTGATGCCTACAATTCCAAGTGCAGCATACCGGAACAATTCCTGTTCTCCGATCCCGGTGGCTATGGACAGGTGTATATCCGCAGTTTTGAAGATGGCGATATCAATTCTTGTAATGGAAGTATTGAAGGTTTATCCTACTATATTTTTGATGCTGAAAGCATGACTCTGTGGGATATCTGTACCATTGATATGTATCTGAAAGATGAAGCCCCTGCGGCGCCTATGAATACGCAGGAAGGTATTAAAAGACCAAGGAAAGCCATTCCCTTAGAAATGAAGAAATAAAGATTTTGGTTTGGTAAGAGGTCAGAGTTTTTGAGGGCTCTTCAAACGGGAAGAGTCCTCATAAGCCTTAATCTTATCAAGCAATATCACCTTTTATTAACTAAAATTATACACATGAAAACATTTACAATGTTTATGATCGCCACACTACTTGCTATTGGTAGCATGGTGGGGCAAACAGCAGATTTTGCTTTTGTTATTTATGATTCATCCATTCCGGCCAGTCCAATGGGCGGTAATGAGTTGGCAGGAGCCAGCGTAGAATTAACTGATGGTGTTAATACCTACAGTGCTCTTAGTTCAGCCGATCCGGGTATGGTAGGTTTTGCAGATTTTACAGAAGTACTTTATGGCACTTATGATTATACGGTAAGTAAAGATGGTTACATTACTGCCACCGGAAGCTTTACTTTAGATGCCTCTACTATGGGTGGTGAAATGGTAACATTGGATCCGTACAAGAATTTTGCATTTGTGGTATATGATTCATCCATTCCGGCCAGTCCAATGGGCGGTAATGAGTTGGCAGGAGCCAGCGTAGAATTAACTGATGGTGTTAATACCTACAGTGCTCTTAGTTCAGCCGATCCGGGTATGGTAGGTTTTGCAGATTTTACAGAAGTACTTTATGGTACTTATGATTATACGGTAAGTAAAGATGGTTACATTACTGCCACCGGAAGCTTTACTTTAGATGCCTCTACTATGGGTGGTGAAATGGTAACATTGGATCCGTACAAGAATTTTGCATTTGTGGTATATGATTCATCCATTCCGGCCAGTCCAATGGGCGGTAATGAGTTGGCAGGAGCCAGCGTAGAATTAACTGATGGTGTTAATACCTACAGTGCTCTTAGTTCAGCCGATCCGGGTATGGTAGGTTTTGCAGATTTTACAGAAGTACTTTATGGCACTTATGATTATACGGTAAGTAAAGATGGTTACATTACTGCCACCGGAAGCTTTACTGTAGATGCCTCTACTATGGGTGGTGAAATGGTAACATTGGATCCGTACAAGAATTTTGCATTTGTGGTATATGATTCATCCATTCCGGCCAGTCCAATGGGCGGTAATGAGTTGGCAGGAGCCAGCGTAGAATTAACTGATGGTGTTAATACCTACAGTGCTCTTAGTTCAGCCGATCCGGGTATGGTAGGTTTTGCAGATTTTACAGAAGTACTTTATGGTACTTATGATTATACGGTAAGTAAAGATGGTTACATTACTGCCACCGGAAGCTTTACTGTAGATGCCTCTACTATGGGTGGTGAAATGGTAACATTGGATCCTATTCCAACTTCAATTGGTGAAATTTCTTCTGCTTCAGTTAATATATTCCCTAACCCAACTAGTGATTTTATTAATGTAGACTTAGGTGCTATTGAAGGAGAAGTTATTATTTCCTTAATTAACAGTAACGGTGGCGTGGTTCAGCGCATTTCAAGTGAAGAGTCAACTACACAAGTTAATGTAAATGGATTAAGCAATGGTGTTTATTTTATAAATGTAAGTGGTGAAGGCTTTAGCGAAACCATCAAGTTTGTGAAGAAATAACCCAATCTCAATTTTTTATGTCAATAAAAAGGCTATTCTACGAAAGTGGAATGGCCTTTTTCTTTATGGAGCCGCTCTCTATTTAAAGACGTAAGTAAAGAGCAGCTCACTTGCCTTTTTGTTTTGCAGGGATGCGATCTTTATTAGCAAGGCAATAATAGAGATCGCATCCTTAAGTTTTTGAGCTAATAAGAGCAATGCTTGAACTTAAAGGGATAAAAAGCAGGCTCAAAACCCGGCATCTTTGTAGTGTGATACCAACCAAAAGAATGCAATGGTATCATGCCGATATAGATTCTAAAGACTTATAGGAGAGTAACGAACTAGAAGGCTATTATGAATCATAATCGGTATAAAATTTAGAAACAAACAATTATAAACAATAGAAAAAAACAAAGAGTCATGAAGAAACTAGGAAAAACATTAACAGCCGTATTATTTGTAGTAGCATTAGCATTTACCTCATGTGCAAAAGACGAAGGGTATACCCCTCAACCGGAGAATCCATTACCGGAGCAACCCGTTAATCCGGTTTTACCAGATAACCCAATTGAATTGTAGTTGAACGATTTGAAGTAGTGGAAAAACATTAAGGGCTAAAACCAAGCATTAGAACAGCCCACCTTTGTAAAAGAAAATTAAATAATAAAAATAAGAGTCATGAAAAACTTAGGAAAAACATTAACAGCCGTATTATTTGTAGTAGCATTAGCATTTACCTCATGTGCAAAAGATGAAGGTTATGGCCCGGACAATGGAGATAAACCGGTTCACTTGCCTACGAATCCGGAGAATTTACCACATCTACCTGATCATCCAATAGAGAATTAATTAAAACCAGTCTTTGAGTCGATATAAGAGTGACTCTTTATATAGAAAAGCCATATTGAATTATTCAATATGGCTTTTTGCTTTTATTATCTTCAAGTGTAAGGCTTATTTTACTTTTTTATATTCAGCACTCTTCATAACCTTTTTTACACTAGTACTCATCTGATACGAAATCTTATTGCCTTTAATCAACTCCTTCTTAAAGTCGTCTTCCACATCAGAACCATGACTACTTAAGTTGACCATCAAACGGCCAAAGTCTCCCAGCTCAACGGTCGCACCTTCCATCAGGAATTCAGGCAGTACTTTAGTAAAAGCAATTAATACGGCTTGGGTATCCAGCTCATTAACAGGTGATATCTCTGCTATTCGCTTGAATATCGTTTCCAAAGAAGCATTTTTTGGTCTAACAATAGTAGCATAATACTTCTCAGGATCATTGGGTTTTCCGGGCATCTTTTTCCCGATTACTTTGTATTCCATAAAACAAAAAATTTGGTTAAACTTAAATTTATTAAGGCATTGGTAATGTGTAAAAATGCAGTATTGAAGATATAAATATCTAATTAAAAAAACAATAATATGTTATAGGTTAAAAGAATATGATCAATAATAAGGTGTAATAATATGTTATAAAGAGTGAGGCATGAGAAGGTATGATATGAGTATATATAAAAATACACACGAGGTAAATTAAAAAGGTACAGGAGGAAATACAAAAATGTACCTGAGGAAAATGGAAAAGCCACATGAGGAAAAACTAAGATACACATGACGTTATCTGATTATAGCAGATAATTCATTATTGAATCTTTAGTCTTTTGCTTATTTAGAAGGGATCTGTATTAGTTTAAACATGTGAGTAATAGAGCTAATGCTTATTTCCTCTAAGGGAATAGCCATTTTCTTTATGGAGACGCTCTTCTTTTAATACGTAAGTAAAGAGCAGCTCACTTGCCTTTTTGTTTTGCAGGGATGCGATCTTTATTAGCAAGAGTCCTTTAGAGATCGCATCCTTAAGTGTTTGAGCTAATAAGAGCAATGCTTGAACCTAAAGGGATAAAAAGCAGGCTCAAAACCCGGCATCTTTGTAGTGTGATACCAACCAAAAGAATGCAATGGTATCATGCCGATATAGATTCTAAAGACTTATAGGAGAGGAACGAACTAGAAGGCTATTATGAATCATAATCGGTATAAAAATTAAAACAACAATTAATTATAAACAAAGAGTCATGAAAAACTTAGGAAAAACATTAACAGCCGTATTATTTGTAGTAGCATTAGCATTTACCTCATGTGCAAAAGAGGAAGGGTATAGCCCGGACAATGGAGATAAGCCGGTTCATTTGCCTACGAATCCGGAGAATTTACCACATCTGCCAGATCATCCAATTGAAAACTAAATGAATAATTTTCGAGTCAATATAAAAGTGACTCTTTATATAGAAAGGCCATTCTGCGAAAGTAGGGAGGCCTTTTTCTTTATGGAGACGCTCTCTATTTAAAAACTTAAGTAAAGAGCTGCTCCCTTACCTTTTTGTTTTGCAGGGATGCGATCTTTATTTGCAAGATGCAAATAAGGAGCGGCTCTTTTATGCTGTGCTTGTCGCTATACTCTAATTAAACCTTGAGTTGAATTAAGAAAAAAATGAAGGAAGCTGCTCTGTATTTTACTAACTATTGTAATGACTGCTTTGGAGGTTTAGATGAACTAAATGGAGGTGGGGCGGGGGAGTGAAGCAAGTATATTTGTAACATAAATAATGGAATAAATCCTTAAAATTGAATGTTATGAATGAAGTATTAAAACCCTATTTCGATGCATTTGGAATTATATTTCCAAAAGATAAAAAAGTATCGAACGAAGAACAACAAGAAGGATCAATAGAAGACATAAATGAACATGAAGAAACTAAAGACTGATTTATTAGTCAATTAACTTACATGACTTCAGTTTTAGCCGGGTACAAATATTAATTGTATCTGGCTTTTTTGTGTCTATTGGTTTTTGACTCCAGCGATATTTAAAGGATACAATAGCAATTGAACGAATATGATTAGATAGGTATTACTATATTAACCATAAATATGGGCTTATTGATTTTGGCATTTTTGCTTGTTAATAAATAGGCTTATTTAATGATTCAAAAAACAATATTGTCCTAATCATTCTATCAATTGGGCTATCCGCCCAAACCGGATCCCGATTATAGTTTTGTAAGTTTTGAATTCTTCAAAACAATAAAAACTTATTTCGGAATAAAAAAAGTCTAGGCTGCACCCTTCTCACTCAAAAAACCAGGTTTCATGACTGAAATTGTTTTAAACTCACCCTATCTCGTACCTCAAAATGATTCAAACAGCTTAATTCTTTTAACCGTCAATAAGCTATGCTTATCATGAAAATCTATCAAACAAACACTCTTGAATAATTCAAACCTGTTATTTGTTTCACAGGCTGAGGCTCGTCCCCAAAAGACGTTTTTAGTCCTGATAAAAAACGTATAGGACGCTATTGATTCAAAAACAATCTTTCTATAATTAACTTGGCTTTATGAGCGAAGAAAGCATAAACGAAAGCTATCTTATTCCTTGTTTGTATAGTTATTTTTTAAATTTATACGCTATCACAATATGAGGAATCGGCCTTTGGGCAGAGGTCATTAGTGTTGTAATAAAGGATATTAGTTAATAAAAAGAAAAGCTCAAGGCTTGTCAAGTCTTGAGCTTTTATTGTACGAAATTATTGAGATGAAAAAATGATAAAAAAAGAGCTTGCCTACTATAGGCAAGCTCTTTAATGAATTAATTGAATCCTTTAATCCAGAGTCCCTGGCAACACTTCAAAATCAGGGGTAAACATTACTAATGATGAGGCTAACTCTTGCAATACCGATAATTTACCAGCCGCTTTTGCTGAACCTTCAGTAATTTGAGTATTTAAATCTTTTGTTCCAGTAAAGGCTTGTGCCAAACCCTTACGTGTTATCTCCATATGCAATACAGCTTCCTCAGAGACGTATCCTTCAATAACTGTTAATGTTGCATTGTTCATTTCAATTACAAATATTTCGCCATTCTCAGGTGTTACCAAATTGATAACAAAGTTCATTCCTTCCGATTTGTCAGGGTCTATCATTATGGCCACAAATTCAAAGAACAATTCCGTTGACATGGCCTGAGCTAAATCAGGGCTAAAGGTATTCGGCATATTTCCTTCAGGTAAACCAGAACGCAATTCATAGGCTCCGTTTAAAAAACTGTTACGCAAACCTGGATTCTCTTGCTGGTAACCAATTTGTTCGTAAACATCAGCTAAAAGCATTTTAACTTCCTTGTTTTGAGGTTCGGCATAAAGCAATTTGTTTAAAATTTCACTAGCTTCTTTATATTGACCGGCTTCGTGTAATTCTGTTGCTTTTTCCATTATCTTCTCTGCTCCACCCATCATCTCTACAAAAAGGGGTGCTGATTCTTCAGGGTTTAACGGAATTAAGGTAGCTGGATTAACGTCCCAAAAACCTAAATATTTATTAATGACACCACGACTGTTATGCTCAGGAGAACCATGGTAACCTCTATTGTACCATTGGTTGCTAATGCTTTCAGGTTGTTCGTAAACATTATGGATTTCGTTAATGGTAACGCCTTGATTAGCATAGTGCAAAACCTGATTGTTTAAATTGGCATATAAATCACGTTGACCTTTCATAACTTCTTGAACTCGTGCATTTCCCCAACGTGGCCAGTGATGCGATGCAAACATAACCTCAGCTTCTTGACCAAATAAATAAAGTGACTTATTAATCTCTTTCGACCAATTTAAAGCATCACGTACAGGAGCACCTCGCAAAGTATAGATGTTATGCATGGTTGCATTAATATTTTCAGCCATCCAAAGCGCCTTCATATCTGGAAAATAAGTATTCATCTCAGCGGGTGCTTCTGTATTGGGTGTGTTTTGAAAAATCATTCGTACACCATCAACCGTATGCTCTTCTATGTCATTCACTATCAAAAGAGTTGGTTGAATTAATCCAACAACACCTGCAGATGTTCCCTGCCCCAGCCCTTGACCAGCATGACCATACTGACTGCTAGGCAATAATGTGCCATATTGGTAATTCCCTCTTCGGTTCATGGCTGCTCCAGCATATACATTTTCGGCTACCGCTTCTTCCATAAATTGGTCCGGTGCTATAATTGGTATTTTACCTGAGCGAACATCCGCTTCATCAACCATGGATCTTACCCCCGCAAAATGGTCTGCATGATTATGAGAATACACTACGCCTGTTACCGGATAATCGCCTAAATGTTCTTTTACCAACTCATATGCTGCCGCTGCAGTTTCTTCAGATAGTAGTGGATCAAAAACTATCCAACCGGTCTCTCCTTTAATAAAGGTTATGTTTGATAAGTCAAAGTTTCGTACCTGATATATGCCGGGAATTACCTCATATAAACCAGTATGGTTATTGAGCTTTGTTTGTCTAACCAAGGAGGGGTGTACCGAGTTAAACTCTTCTTGTTCCTCAATCCAATTATATTGATCGTGGTCCCAGGCAACATGACCTTCTTTTGCTTTTATCTGACGCTCATTAGGCCCTGCTATAAAACCGCGTTGTGCCTCTTCAAAATCTCTGGTGTCTTCGAAAGGTAAATTCTTTTTTGCCTCTTCATATACTTCTATGGTATATTCACTAGGTTGTTTCCCATCCTTATGAAAATGCTCTGCTTTGTTTTGAGCAAATGTTGTACTTAAAAATGCTGCGCTTAGTAAAGTTGCTACTGTTTTAATTGTAATTTTCATGACTCATTTTTTAATTATTATTACATTACAAAGATTCCGTTTTTAAGCGCTATTATATACCCGAAACCGACCAAGCAATCAACCAATTGGGCCATATGTTATTTTTAATGCTTTTTGTATATTGCATAAAAACAATATATATGAACAACGAGGTACGCATTGCCTTTAATGAGGGTAGAAGGGAAAACTATTACAATGCCTTTCACACAGCTTTAGGTGGTGATGTTGGATCACATTCGT
The DNA here is from genome assembly GCA_947503525.1 of uncultured Carboxylicivirga sp. Taxonomy (GTDB): domain Bacteria; phylum Bacteroidota; class Bacteroidia; order Bacteroidales; family Marinilabiliaceae; genus Carboxylicivirga. Next base: position 69,254 of record CANNEA010000012.1, read on the forward strand.
ATGTGGTGAATAAAGGCCCGGCAAAAGTATGGATCGAAAGTTTTGATGTAATTGAAGACATGGATATCTCGTTGATGGGTCTGCACACGAACAAAGCAATCGTTCTTGATCGACAAGCAGATAATGATCCGGATTATCTACATATCTTTATTTCGAAAGAAGGGGTATATGGGCAAAGTTACGATGGAAAGACTCAGAATATGGGTTCAAGTACAATTAATGGCGTTTTTGTATACAATGGATTATTTCCAACACTCATAAGGTTTGAGCCTGGGCCCGATTATAAAATAGTTGCAATAAAAATTAATATTGCATCAGCTAAGGATGTATTAAACGATGGGAATCTCATATTAAAAAGTTTATTCAATGATATAAGGGAAGGTTTGGTGTATCACTTGCCTTTGTCAAGAGAGTTTGAACGATTAGTTGAGGACATATTTGAGTTTAATGCCTTAAAAGTAGGGCGTAAAACCATGGTGATTTCCCGAGCCCTTGAAGTCTTCGTTAATTTAACGCAGTCATTGAAAGTATTGGATGAAAATAATGAGCTGTTTGGCTTACATGTTGATGACTACGAGCGTATTCAGAAGCTAAAGTTAAGATTGACAACGGTATTTGATGAAAAATTTACAGTTGATGAATTAGCAGTGGAGTACGGTGTAAGTCCATCAAAGCTTAAACGTGATTTTAAACAAATATATAATTCTTCAATTTACCAGTTTTATAACCATGCGCGCATGGATGAAGCTTATCGGAGATTAAAGAGTGGTGCATTCTCTGTCAGTGAAATTGGATATGATCTGGGTTATTCTAATGCATCTAAATTTACTGAAATGTTTAAGAAGATTAAAGGGATTTTGCCTACTGAGGTAGTGGCCATGAAGAAATAGTACCCTACATTATTATACAAAAAGAGCTTGTCTGTTTTAGACAAGCTCTTTTTGTGATTATATGGCTTACTTGTTTATTATACCAGTTGAACAAAGGACTTAGTAATGGTTTTCCATTCTTCCAGAGTAATATACTCGAGCATTGTATCACGTAGGTTTAAAAACTCCTTGTACATTTGTTCACGTGTTTCGTTCTTGGATTGATACACATTCAGTAATTCGTTTTGTGTGGCATCGTAATCTTGCAGACAGGTCTTGTTTTCAAGGTTATACTGATTGACCTGATTAAGCAATTTTATTATTGCCTCCTCAAAACTGTTATAATCTTGATGAGCTTTTACCAGGTTGTCGGGCTGATCGATTGTTTTGTTAAAAGATACACGAGTTGAGCTAAGTAACTTAACCATTTCCTTGTTTTGCTTTTCAAGCTGCTTTAACTGCTTTTTCTCAGATAACTCAAGGCTTTCAAGCGACAACTCAATTAACTTGTCCCATTCTTGTTTGGTCATTAATTCACGAACCTTAAGGCGCTGCTGTACCATAAAGGCCTGATTCTGTTTTTTCTTGTCATTAAGTTCCATCAGTAGTTCCTCAACCTCTTCCAAACTTAATGGATCGCGAAATTTATCCTTTTTCAATTGTTTAGCTTGCTTTTCTAATTCCTTATTGGAACTCTTAATTTCTTTTTTGGTGTCTTTAAATAGCACCAATACCTCTTTTTCACGTTCTTTTTCTTCTACTACAACCTTTATTTTCTTATCGACCTTTGGTACTAGAAAAATCTCTCCTGGACCACCTGCTAATAATAATACTAATACGGTAACTAATGAAATAATCATGACTCTCAGTTTTAAGTTTATAATCCTATTAATTATGACATTACAAAGATTGGTATAAAAGAAGGAGGGAAAGACCCTTAAACGTTTTAGCGCTAATCCAAAGCAGTCAGATCACGAAAATGGGTACAAAAAAGAGGGTGTCGTTGTCGACACCCTCTATAATATATAGAATTAATAATTACTGTATTTGTAATGATTTCCAGTTCCTAGTTTATCGAGTCGAATATTAAGATCATCAAGCTTTTTTTGTAATTTATATGGCTTACTTGTTTATTATACCAGTTGAACAAAGGACTTAGTAATGGTTTTCCATTCTTCCAGAGTAATATACTCGAGCATTGTGTCACGCAGGTTTAAAAACTCCTTGTACATTTGTTCGCGTGTTTCGTTCTTGGATTGATACACATTCAGTAATTCGTTTTGTGTGGCATCGTAATCTTGCAGACAGGCCTTGTTTTCAAGGTTATACTGATTGACCTGATTAAGCAATTGTATTATTGCCCCCTCAAAACTGTTATAATCTTGATGAGCTTTTACCAGGTTGTCGGGCTGATCGATTGTTTTGTTAAAAGATACACGAGTTGAGCTAAGTAACTTAACCATTTCCTTGTTTTGCTTTTCAAGCTGTTTTAACTGCTTTTTTTCCGATAACTCAAGGCTTTCAAGCGACAACTCAATTAACTTATCCCATTCTTGTTTGGTCATTAATTCACGAACCTTAAGGCGCTGCTGTACCATAAAGGCCTGATTCTGTTTTTTCTTGTCATTAAGTTCCATCAGTAGTTCCTCAACCTCTTCCAAACTTAATGGATCGCGAAATTTATCCTTTTTCAATTGTTTAGCTTGCTTTTCTAATTCCTTATTGGAGCTCTTAATTTCTTTTTTGGTGTCTTTAAATAGCACCAATACCTCTTTTTCACGTTCTTTTTCTTCTACTACAACCTTTATTTTCTTATCGACCTTTGGTACTAGAAAAATCTCTCCTGGACCACCTGTTAATAATAATACTAATACGGTAACTAATGAAATAATCATGACTCTCAGTTTTAAGTTTATAATCTTATTAATTATGACATTACAAAGATTGGTGTAAAAGAAGGAGGGAAAGGCCCTTAAACGATTTAGCGCTAATCCAAAGCAGTCAAATCACGAAAATGGGCACAAAAAAGAGGGTGCCGTTGTCGACACCCTCTATAATATATAGAATTAATAATTACTGTATTCGTAATGTTTTAACCCAAATTATGCATTCGAAATATAAAGCATTGATTCAATGCATAACGATAAAGCAAATCATCCATTTGGTTAAACACCAAATTGGTGATTTCCTATCGCGATAATTATCGCGACGGGGTTAACCTTCATGAATTCATTAGTTCAACATGAAAAATGATTCCTAATGAATAATTCAGGTTTAATGACTTCCAGCACCTACTTTATCAAGCTTAATAATAATTTCTTCAATGTTTTTCAAAGCATTCACTTTTTCTATCAAGCCATAGTTAACACCACCAGCAGATAAGGAACTGCCCATTTGAAATGGATAATCAGGGATGGTCATTAAGAAGTTTTTAACTTCAACCTGAATAGGTACGAATAGCCATAAATTCTCAAATGCCCAGTTTTCCCATGCTCCAGATTCAATCATAGCACTTTCGAAAGGATCGGAACGTAGATTAACAATTAAAGGTAGAATAGGCGTGACCATACGTCCACCACCCATAGCGTGTGTTGGACCTTCCCATACGTTAAAATGAACTTTAAAGTCTTTATAACGCACAGCATTCATGGTTCCATCATTGCCAAAATATAAATAGGACTCCCTGGGACTATTATCAGTTTTCTTTTTGAAGTATGGCAAGAAGCTTTCCCCATCAAGATGAACCTTCCATGTTTTTCCATTGGCTTCATATCCATTTTTTAGTTTTTCAGGTAAGTCTGGTATGCCTGCTGCTTCAGCAAAGGTAGGCATCCAATCCAAATGCGAAATCATATCATTATATACTGTTCCTGGTTCAATAACACCTGGCCATCGCACCATTAAAGGAACACGATGTCCGCCTTCCCAACTACTTCCTTTAGCTCCACGAAAACGACTTGCTCCACCATCAGGCCACGAAAACTTTTGAGCTCCGTTATCTGAGGTATACATGATAATGGTATTTTCCATAAGGCCAAGCTCCTCTAGCTTATCCAGTAATTGCCCAACATGTCCATCATGTTCTACCAAACCATCTGCATACAAACCAATGCCGGTCGTTCCATCTGATGATTCTTTTAGGCGTGTCCAATTATGCATTCTCGAAGTGTTGAACCACAAAAAGAAGGGTTCCTCAGTTTTTGAACTGCGATCGAGAAAATCAAGTGCTCCTGCGAGGAATTCTTCATCAACGGTTTCCATTCGCTTCATTGTTAATGGTCCGGTATCTTTTACTGGTCCATCGGCTGTTGATTTGATAACACCTCTTGGGCCAAACCGCTCTTTAAATGCTGGATCTTTAGGGTAGTGATAGGTTTCCGGCTCATCTTCAGCATTCAGATGATACAGGTTACCAAAAAATTCATCAAAGCCATGGGCTGTCGGCAGATGTTTATCCTGATCACCTAAATGATTTTTTCCGTATTGTGCAGTAGCATATCCTTTGTTTTTAAGAATGTCTCCCAAAGTTGGTGCAAAATCGGGTATACCATGATCTGAACCTGGCATTCCAATAGTCATCAGTCCTGTACGGAAAGGATGCTGTCCAAGTATGAATGCTGACCTTCCGGCTGTACACGATTGTTCGCCATAAGCATCTGTAAACAAGGCTCCTTCCTTACCAATGCGATCAATGTTTGGAGTCTGATAGCCCATCATGCCATTATTGTAGGCACTTAAGTTATCATAACCTACGTCATCGCCCCAAATCACAAGAATATTGGGTTTTTTGTTTTTTTGTGCATCTGCATAAGCTGAAAAAAGCATTATGCCTAATTACTCCTGTTTTAAATTTTAATGCCATAATTTTAGGTTTGATGATTTATATAGTTGATTAGTATCATTTTATTTAAAAATTGACTCTGTTTCAGAGGTAAGGCAGAACTCAATAGGTGATTACTACCTTGATTTATGTAGTATTTTGCTTAACGATTTCGTTCTATTTGGATATTGTAACCGTTAATAATACAATCTATTGTAAGTAATGTTTAAAATATCAGCCTTTATGGTTTTACATTATTTTTAAACTATATGCTTTTGAATTAAAGGGTGCTCTGGTAAACTAACGATGAATGTTTAAGTGTTACTTATGTTTTCATAATTTGAATATATAAGTAATCAATTATGAATACTTATATTGACTGTTTTGGATTACCGTTAGATAGTTTGAAGGGAAGGGTTCTTTTTTGCCATCTTATTATAGAGAACCATTCCATAGATTTAACGGAGCCGCTCTCTATTTAAAGACGTAAGTAAGGAGTAGCTCCCTTTTATTTTTGTTTTGCAGGGATGCGATCATTGTTAGCAAGAGTCCTTTAGAGATCGCATCCTTAAGTGTTTGAGCTAAAAAGAGCATAGCTTGAACTTAAAGGGATAAAAAGCAGGCTCAAAACCCGGCATCTTTGTAGTGTGATACCAACCAAAAGAATGCAATGGTATCATGCCGATATAGATTCTAAAGACTTATAGGAGAGGAACGAACTAGAAGGCTATTATGAATCATAATCGGTATAAAAATTAAAACAACAATTAATTATAAACAAAGAGTCATGAAAAACTTAGGAAAAACATTAACAGCAGTATTATTTGTAGTAGCATTAGCATTTACCTCATGTGCAAAAGACGAAGGCTATACCCCGGACAATGGAGATAAGCCGGTTCATTTGCCAACCAACCCAGAGAATTTACCACATCTGCCAGATCATCCAATAGAAAACTAAAAGAATAATTTTCGAGTCGATATAAGAGTGACTCTTTATATAGAAAGGCCATTCTGAGAAATCAGTGTGGTCTTCTGCTTTTTAGTACTTAGTTCTGTTTTAATTATTTGTTCGGCTCAACTTGTGCTTTAATAAGCTAAGCCATGTATAATTGGTTGCTTTCAAATGGATAAAAGAAAATACTAAAAAATGTCAATGTGAACAGAATGGCACTGTTGTTGTTTACCTCTAGCCCACTAACCTCTGTGAATATTGTAAAACATTAAAATTTGAAGCATGACAGAAAAGATGATGGCATTTATAAAAGCCAATGGTATTGATATGGCTACGGAAATTGATGGGAATCCTTTTGAAGGCCTAAGCACAGAGGAAATTAATAAGGTTAAATCGATATTGAAAACCGATAATATAATAATAGAGTAGTTCTCTGTTTAATAATTGATATTAAGAATATTTGCGTCAATAGCCCTTGCTATTGGCGTTTTTTGTGTGCTGCAGCTTGAACTTTTCGCTTTTGTTCGGATTCAGTTCATTTATGAAATGCCTGCAATTATGCCACAGTCCGAATAAGCTATTATTACAAGTACGGACGAATTCTAATTCCAGAACATCAATTTTACGAAAGTAGCGAGTGTTTTCGTTTATTAGTGTTTGAGCTATCAGGAGTAATGAACTGGCTGAAAGGGCTATTCTTGCCGACATTAAAAGGGGATATTTGTTGTGTAAATTAATAACTACTAAAACAAAGAGTCATGAAACGAGCTACAAGTAGATTATCAATAGAGAAGAGTGTTAAAATGGCGAGTTCCATCTTACCATTGAAAAGCTGTATTAAGATGAAAAAGGTATTAAGCATTTTAATTATGGTTCCCCTATTGTTTGCATGTGCAGGAACATCAAAGGCACCGGTTGATAGAAGTGAAGAAGCGAAGAAGTTTCAAGTAAATTCGGAAAAAGGGGTAGTTTATCTCTATCGCACCGGAAGGGCAGTGGGGGCTGCTGGTCAGATTCAAGTTAAAATTGATGGGATTGATGCTGGAGGTACCGGACCAGGTACTTTTTTTAGATGGGAACTTAAACCCGGAAAATATACCTTTATGAGTTATACCCCCGAAAGTTCAAAGGTGATTGTGATCGATGTGAAGGCCAAGGAGCAATATTTCTTACGGCAGGATGCCCGACTTGGATTAAATTCAGGAAGAGTAACGTTAGTAGAAAAAAGTGAAAGTGTTGGAATGAAAGAAGTGAGTGGATGTAAGTTGCTTATAAGTGCCTATCATCAAGATTAAGACTTATTTCCTATAAAGATTTGCTAAGCGGCGTTTGATTTTTTCAGGCACCGCTTTTTTAATGGCTGATATATGGCGACGGGACTGATAAAGGTATATTTCTTCAAGTTTATTATCTTTAAAAAGATAATACTCTTAATATGCAGACACTCACATGGCAAAAGAAATGGTTCAGTCAGGATTATCAAATATATGACGGAGCTAAACAAATAGGATATCTGAATAACCCTTCATTCTCTCAAACCAGCAAGGGAACAATTCATGGAAAGAGCTTGATCTTTCAGACGAGCGGTTTTTTAAAACAAGACACCCGAATAATTGATGGACTTACTTTTCAGGAGATAGGCTATATTTCTTATAATTCATGGATGAATAAAGCGCAGATAGTAATTAATGGAAAGGCTTATAACTGGCAATATTCCAATGCATGGAATAATAAGTGGACAATAAGTGGAACTGATGGAAAAATGTATTATTGTCAGAAGCATAATCAAGGTGGAACAATGAATGTATCTGAGCCTGAAGATTTTTTAACTTTAACAAGCTTGTACATTACCAATTATTATCAACAAATGACCATTGCAGTAATGGTGGCTGTCTTTATTCCAATTTATGTTTCAGTGCTCACCTAGGATACATGCAATTAGAGTTATCTTGAATAGTCCAAAAATTAAGCTTGTTGCTTAGATATGATAATCAATTAAAGAGTAACCAAAACAATTACGTATATTGTTTTAATGTTGAAAATCACATGTTCTTTATTATTCTTACTTCTGGTAGCATTTACGAATGCTCAGGAATGGAAGCTTAAGGTCGATTCTTTAGTAGATCAACAGAAGTACCTGTCTGCTTTTGAGCTGCTCGAGCACCGGGAATCAAGCGGTAATCAGCCTGAATTGGAACTGCAAAGGATTCAAATAGCTCTAGAGTTTTATACTTCCAGCAATTATCATAGATCATTTGGCTTTTCAAACCTAAGAGAAGGCGAGGAGATAAATGAGCTAAGGAAACAAAGTGGGCAGTTTGATGCAAATTTTTACCTTCCAATCGACTCCATACTGCTGGAGCTAATAGAACAATACCCTGAGGATTATCGATTGCAGCTGCAACTGGGCAAATATTACAACGATGTATTTCTGTTGTTCGGTGATAGATGGGGACGAAAGGCAGAGTGGCAATTGGAGCAAAGCAAATACTATTACCAGAAAGCTTATAAAAATGGGATTTACGATTTTTACAGTCTTTACGTTCTTGGCTATTATAATACCTTGACTCAAAACTATCATGAAGCACGCTATTGGTACAAAAAGTCATTGCAATTAAAAGATGATCCTTTAACCAACTACAATCTGGCTGTTGCCTGTTTGTTCGATGGGATGTTTTCGGAAGGTACAGAGCCGGCTATTCGTTCATTTGAATTATTTAAAGACTCATTAAAAAAAGGAGACGCTGCGCGTATAACCGGGATTTTATATTCTAAACAAGAACAGAACGAGAAGGCGCTTGCATTTTTTCGCCAGGCAAATGCATTTTCACCAGGCTATAAACCTAACCAGCTTTATCTATTAAAGACATGCTTAACTCTAGATTATACTGAAGAAGCAATAGAGTTGGCTAATACGGTATTTGCCCAAGCCATTTATGACCCGGATATTCCTCAGGAGTTTTTAGATATGTTTGAGCAAGAAAATAAGCAAGAATTACTTAGGCTCGTCTTCGATCATGCAATTGATGAGTTTCCTGAGGATGACGAAGCTCAGGGGAATATTCTGTTTCACTATGCTAAGTTGGAGTATGAATTAGGAAACAAAAGAAAAGCCAAACAATATCTGGAGTCGGCAAATACTCACTTTGCAAAAGTATTTGATGAAGGGCATCAAGTGTTTCAGGCTATAAATCAGATGTTAGAGAAAATGTAATAGTCTTTCAAGGAATTGTATTTGGAAATTAATTCCTTGAGATTTTAAGGAGTTCGTTGAGGATATTGGCTTTATTAATATCAGATAAATACTGAAAATTAAATTCACTCGTTACTCTTAATAGATCGTTTTCATATATTAAAATTGAAGAGCAGATAAGGCGAAAAAATGAGACCTTGGGTAACAGCAGTAGAAGTAGCTGTAGCCTACGTCCTGTTTGATGAAGACGGCTATTTACAATGTAAATATCAGGTAGAAATGGATGTTTTGGAGAAATATTAAGTTTTTTAAACAAATATTTACAGAAACAGAGCCAATCTGTCAAATAAAATTATAGTTTTACGAAACAAATTACAGACGACACAGTACAACAACTGTCTGGTTGCTTGCAACGGCAAGCAATTTACACGAACAAAAAGTGTTCGTTAATATCTGAGAGAAGCATATTATGAATTAATTCGCAATTCTTAAATTTTCCATGGTGCATCTCTCAGATTTTTTATTTCTATTCCTTGATGTCGTCGAATCCTGGACGGATAAAAGAACGGGCATTTGGAAGCAGATCTTCCAAATCAGACCTCAGTTTCGAAAGGTGCTTAAGTATATTAAGAATACTATCCTCTTTTTTAGGAATGGCAAGCATTAAGTTATTCCACGCCTCAATTGATTCATCTATTCCGATAAGCGCAATTTTAGCCGATCCATTAGCGTCATGCGTTTCAGTTTCATCAGGCGAGTCCACTTGAAGAATATGTAAGGCACGATTAATTTTAGCCGGAATAAATAACTGAAACCACGTAATGCTTTCCACATAATCTTCAATGGAGTTGCCTTCAATAACAATTCGGCTTTCCATTTCGCGTTGATTCGATTCTAACCAATGTTTAACCTTTTCAGCATAGGCTTCAGCAAACTTTTCAGTTGCATGTTTCGAACTTGGCTTGGATTCACAATCTGTAGCCAGTTCATTTAGTTTTTCAGTTGGATCAATACCTTTTTTCGATAATTCCTCCTCAATAATCTCCGAGGTGGCTTTAAGAATGACCATAAGCTGTTTTTCTGAATCTGGCCCATCATTTGACTTTTCCAACTCCTGGTTAAGCGTGAATGAGGTACATTGATTAGTGAAATCACATTTATTACATCTACCGTCACAGTAATTGTGAATTCCGCTGATGTAATTTTTCACCTCTTTGTTTCGCATTAAATCTTTGAAGCGATCAATATCCGGTCGCATTTCAATATCCTCTTCTTCACTAAACTGAGGCATCAAACTATCAAAGTCAATGTTCTCGTGGTTTTGAGGATTATTTTCGTCTTCTTTAAAATCTTCACAGATGGAACAGTGCTTTGGAAATGGGCAATTGTCATCATCAAATTTACAGGTTTCCACTTGTACCGTGCCCTTGCTACAATGAACATGTTCACTATCCCACTTATCAATTATAAATCCATATTTAATGTCATCTGTAACATTTTCTGGAAATATAAACTCAAGGTTATAGCTTAAAAGCAATTTGTCGATCGAATTAAGCAGGAGCTTAGTTTGAACGATATCTAATTTTTCAACTGGTGGAAATTGAAACTTTTCAATGCCGGTTAGTTTTGATATCTTTTCAGGTGTACCATTAATATATTGATCGGCAAATTCATTAATATATTCGTTTTCACGATCTTCAATTTGGCAAACAGAATCTGCTTTTGGTTTAGCTGCCTTATCGATTATTTCAAGTAATTGTTTAATATACTCATCCATTCACTACTTCACTTTTCTTCATATAATTATAAACCTAGAACAAGCCGACTTGCTAAGTGTTTAAAATTAAATTGAATTAAATCTTTTTTTATTCCAAAATTTCAAGTAATGCCACATCAAATATGGTGAGTGCATATGGCCCTATTCGACCTCCGGAGCCTTTTTTACCCCAGCCTAAAACAGGAGGAATAAAGAAGCGATATCGACTTCCAACAGACATCATCAGTAAGCCTTCCGTGTAGCCCTCAATAGTTTCATCAAGTTTGAATTCAAGGGGTGTAGCATCTTTATATGTGTCATCTAATATTTTACCTCCAAGAAGCATGGCCCTCTGATGGACCTTTACCTTGTTGAATGTTTGGGGTTTTGGGCCATTGTTTTCTTTAACTATTTCGTATTGCAAACCCGAAGCCGTTTCAAAAATGCCTGGTTTGTTTTTATTCTGCAGTAGAAATTCTTCTGTTTTTTTTCTGTTCTGACCAACAGATCCACTATTCTGTTTTTTACCTTTCCCGCGTCCCATATAAATCAAATTATCGGCAAATATACACTGAATTGGCAAAATGTAATTTTTGCAGAGCTAAGCTATAAATTATTATATTCGAAAAAATTTACGATTAATGAATTTATTCCTTGCTAAAAGTTATTTTAAGTATCTTCTAAAAGCCAGATTCAAGAAAGGGTATGGTTTGCATAGTCCTTTTGTTTTTAATTTGGTAAGGGAATTAATTTATTGTCAATACCCATATTATGCTTTTAATAAAATAAATGCTTACCGTAAAAAGCTGGATGTTACCCAAGCAACTGTTGAAGTTAGTGATTATGGAGCCGGTAGTCAGACAATGGAACCATTAAAACGTAAAGTTTCCGATCTGGCCGCAAAGTCATCGATAAATAAGAAATACGGTGAATTACTATTTCGTTTGGTTGCAGAATTTAAGCCGCAAAACATATTGGAGTTGGGTACATCTATCGGAGTAAGTACTCTCTATCTGGCCTTGCCTAACAAGTCCGCCAAAGTTTATACTATCGAAGGATGTGAAAATACGGCTAAGATTGCTGCTAAAACCTTTAGTGATTTACAATGTAATGAGCTTAAACAAACGACTGGTCAGTTTCGGGATGTTCTGCCGGGCATCCTAGGGGCATTGGAGGATTTGGATTTTGTTTTTTTTGATGGTCATCATGAGAAACAAGCTACCTTAGAATATTTTGATCTCTGTTTGAGCAAGGCTAATAATGAAAGTGTTTTTGTATTTGATGATATCCATTGGTCAAGTGGTATGGAAGAGGCCTGGAAAATTATTTGTGACCACCCATCGGTAACTGTTTCTATGGATCTTTTTCAATTAGGTATTGTATTCTTTCGTAAAGAATGTCAAAAGCAACATTTTGTTATCAAATATTAGAATTGCGATTCTTGTGAAAATTAAGTGTAAAAAAGTATATTTGGTTTATCTAAATAAATGCGATGCAAAATCAGGTTATAGCTATTGATAATATTACGAAGTTCTACCATGTAGGTACTGAGACGGTTAAAGCACTTCAAGGAGTTTCTATTTCGATTAATAGAGGCGAATATGTAGCTATTATGGGTCCATCTGGTTCCGGAAAGTCTACTTTAATGAATATGATAGGGGCTTTGGATACACCTACCGGAGGTCAGTATGTACTTAATGGTACTGATGTTAGTCGTTTGAGTGATGATAGTTTGGCCGAAATACGTAATAAGGAAATTGGCTTCGTTTTTCAAACATTCAACTTATTACCGCGCTATACAGCATTAGAAAATGCGATGTTACCTTTGATATACGCAGGATTTCCTAAAAGTGAACGTATAAAATTGGGTGAAGAGGTTATGGAGAAGGTTGGGCTCACTGACCGGATGCAACACAAGCCTAATGAAATGTCGGGAGGGCAGAGGCAACGTGTGGCTGTGGCTCGTGCTTTGGTTAACAAGCCTTCTATAATTTTAGCTGATGAACCGACCGGTAATCTGGATTCTAAAACATCGGTTGATATAATGCGCTTATTTGATGAGATTCATAAAGCAGGCAATACGATTATAGTGGTTACGCATGAGGAAGATATTGCACAGCATGCGCATCGCATTATTCGTTTACGAGATGGTCTTGTGGAAACGGATACTATAAATGAATCGATTGAAACCATTGCTTAGGAATAACTTTTGTTGTTCTAACTGTCTATTTCAATAATTCTTTTGTGACAATTTAAGATTATACAGAGGTAAGCTATTTACATTATATATGTATACGGCATTAATTGTATATGCTTGTTTGTATAATCACTTTTAAGTACTTTGATGTTTAAATTAGTTTTAAGATAATTTACTGATAAAAATATGTCTTTTATCAAAGTATATAGTCGTTAATGAAATTCCATGGAAAACGAAGTTGTAGGATTGGATTTTTTTTTTATATTCGCAGATAAGTAAAAGAGAGAGTAACACAATATTATTAATGTTAAATTGAGTTGTTATGTATTGGACACTCGAATTAGCCTCTAAGTTAGAAGATGCACCATGGCCAGCGTCGAAAGATGAGTTGATCGATTTCGCTATACGATCAGGTGCGCCACTTGAAGTAATTGAAAACCTTCAGGAAATAGAGGATGAAGGAGAAGTTTTCGAAAGTATTGAGGATATCTGGCCAGATTATCCAAGTAAGGAAGACTTTTTCTTTAATGAGGATGAATATTAAAGAGAGCGAAAAAAAAGGGGCATATGCCCCTTTTTTAATTTTCTTCGTTATCTTCAAACTTATAGTCATCGTACACGGTCGTTATTTGTTCCATATCCGGAAGCTCCGTTTTTCTAAAGATATCCCACTTATTTTTGGGTCGGATTGATTCAAGCCAGATAAAACCAGGTAAGCGAACGTCTTCGGTAGGAAGAACCAAGGGTGGGTTCAAGTTGCCATTTGGCTCTACTCTCATTTTAATTCCTGTGATTTGCCTATCCGTTATAAAAATTGAAAGATTGCTGCTCTCGGCTCTGTTGACTCCAATTACAAAGTTTTGATCTTTGGGATAGTATACGGTTTGCCCATTCCCATCTACATCAATCTTATAGATTTGGTTATCTCTCATATAGCCTGTCATATTGCGCCCCTTAATTTGATTGAAAAAGAGGCTGTCTTCCGGATTAACTATAAAAGCAGAATTAATGAGTTCGGCTTTGTCCAAAGCCTGATTTTTACTGTATAGTTTAATGATTTGAGCAGTCATTTGATTGTTTTGCGCCCAAATGATTGGAGTATTATAAAAGGTGTTGGTTGAATCTCTAAAGTCATACACCATTGAATCGCATCTGCCTTGCATATCACGTCTAAAGAATTTTACATTGTAATAGGCTTGCATTAATTTGCTGTCTTCAGCTGGTATTGGAGTTATTTTTAAGGTGTCGCCATGGAGAAACATGGTATCTTTCTGATAAATCTGCATTAGTTGTGCCATGTCAGTCGCCATCGCATATTCGGTTCGTTCATTATACAAACCATAATCTCCTTTAATAATAATATGGTTAGTTGTGTCATGCAGTTCGAAATTACTAAATGCCTCGCCAAGGCCATTTCGTCTGTCATAAAATATGGTATCACCTTTTAGTAGCTGCTCTTTACCCTGTATATAGCTTTCCTTTAATAGTTTTGATTTATCATTTTTTGTATCGTAATATCCATCTTCACTATATATTAGATTCTCATCACTTACAATAAATGTGGGGCCTAAGATACTTGCTACTTCAGATACTGTATTGTATTTTAATGTATCCGAAAAAATAGTGTATTTAGGATTGGTCACAACCACCGAGTCTTTAAAATGAACTTCACTGGCATCGGGGTAGTAATAACCCAAATCACTTATCAATACATTCTCACCACTTAGCACTTCGCCACCATTAAAGTAGTATCCTATATTATTAACCCTGTCAAAATCAAGAAACTCAGTTAATACAGTTATGTCTTGTTTCTCAATCCTAACATTATCCCTTACTTTAGCCATTCCAATAGAGCCAAGATAGGTCAGGTAATCACCATATAAATGAATCGAGTCGTTTTGTATAATATGTATGTTGTGATAGGCTTCTACATAATTAGAGTCACTATATAGGTAGGCGCTGTCGCAGTTCATTATTGTATTTTCGTGTACCAACTGCACGTCACCTATTAATAACTTCACATTTGGTCCGAGTTCAGCGCGCCCTCCTCCACTATTAGCCTTTTTTATTATCACTTTTGCCTTATTCTGTGCTTGCGTGTGCTGTGCCAGTACAGATGTCAATATTATTAGAGCAGAAAGGATCCTTATATACATTATATTTATAGGTATAAGATTACTGCTTGCAAAGGTGCTAAAAAAATAGATGATTTTAAACTAGGGAAGAGATAGCGATTCAGCAAGGTATTCTGAATTGGTTTGAAAAGCCGTCGTAAAATATAAGTAACATGCAGGTTTCATTTTTTATTTATCGAATTTAGGTATGTAAATAATAGTATATCAGCATTGAAACTTTTTTTAACAATGTCTTCTCCAAGAAATCTAGCATTCTCATTTGCAAATAAGAAATAAAGTTCTTTAATTTGCACCCGCTTTGAGAGAAACGGATGGTGTTTCTTGGGAACTAAAGACGAGAGTTTACGGGGGGAAGCGGATTTTTTGAGGCCAGAGTTTAAGGTTGGATTTTGGAGTTAGGGAAGTGGTATTTAATAGCAATTTCCGACTCGGATAAAAACTTTAAAAAAAGGTGAAAAAACATTTGGAAAGGACGGTTAAAAGTTCTTACCTTTGTCGCCGCTT
>CANNEA010000013.1 GCA_947503525.1 uncultured Carboxylicivirga sp.
GTTGCAGTTGGTACAGCCACAGTAGATGTAATTGTAAACAATCCGTTTGTTGCATCTTCAGCGGCCTGAGTAGTTGCTACTATGGACAGAGTTTGTGCATGTGCAATTTTACTTGTTCCTAAAAAAAGAACTACAAAACAAACTATTTTTAATACTTGGGGATAGGCTCGCATTTCAATCATTTTATATAATGACAATTCCAACCCATAAAAGTATCACGCTAATATGTGAAATGACACTTTTTTTGATGAAGAGCCTGTTTTTTAACGCGAAAACATAAAGCACTATGTAGAATAGATACTTAATCTATCATTAGGCTTGAAACAGAGCAAGAAGAGAAGTTTATTTAATTCTATAAAGAGTTTTTATCAGAAAGTTTAGAAAGTTCCTTTTTAACCTTCGTTTGCTCGTCCTTAATTTGTTTGATTTCTTTAAGTACAAAGGAGATTTCATATCCATCGCGTATGGCTTCTTTATCAAATTTTTCCATCACGATGTAATAGTACTTTTTGCCTATGAATTGTACCTTAAGAGATTTATCCCAGTTGGAAGCTATAAAGTCAATAACGCCATTGTCCTTACCGTCTTTGTAATTAACCACTTCCCAAATGTTTTCGCCATCTTCAAAGTGTCTGTTCTGAAAACCATCAAACTCTACTTTTTCACTTAAGGCATGATTACCACTGAAATAGACTTTTATTTGATTGTGTTTAATATGGGCTGCCCCGGTATATCGACTTGAGATGTAGAATTCTCCTTCTAAATCCAAATGAGCACGTAAATAAACTCTTGAATAAGAATTTTCAGGTTTCTGACGTTTATGAATCAGAAGTTTTTTAGGACCGTAATCAGAGGATTCTCTAAAATTCTTTAGAAGAGGTTTTAGTTCTGCTTCTTTTTCGGCCAGAAGACTGTCAAGAAATTGAAGGTTATTCTTCTGCTCTTCTATTGTAATTGAGCGTAACAGATCATTAGCTCTGGTCGTATATTCAATTTGATCTGTAAAATCCTCATTAATTGTATCAATGGTTAGTTTGGCATCATTAAATTGTTTGTTGTCAACAAAATGCTGCGCGCGCTGAAACTTGGTTTTTGCTAATTCTTCGCGAGAAGGACCACATCCTACAAATAAACAGATGATTGGTAAGGCAAATAATATATAAATCTTAATTGTTGTTTGCTTCATAGTTCAAAAATAATAAAGATTTATTTGTGAGCTATAATGAAATAGAAAAAGCTGCACAGATGGCAGCTTTTTCATTTGTTAGTGAAAAGAATTTCAATTAAGGAATTTTACATCCTTAATTTTAACATGTAGTTTAGTTCATACATGTCCATCTTTGTCCTGAAATCCCTCGCTTCCAGGAACCCCCTCAAATAAGGTTTTTTGTTCCTTTACAGTGAATCCGAGATTTAAATGCTTTTGCTTATTGACCTTATCAATGGCAGAGCGCATCTTCTCGGTTTATTCTAATTTTTATCTGAGTGATCTTTGTAATCCTTTGAAATAGCATCAAGAAACTTGTAATAATGCATTCTAATGTAAAGAAAACAAAAATTATGAAAAGAGCAATGGCTTAATAGTCTTTTTCATCATTTTGAGTACTCAAATTCTTAGTAGATAATAGACCGCAAGCAGCATAAATGTCTTCACCCCTTGATTTTCTTATCGTTGTATTTAGACCCTTCTCACTAAGTTTGTCACGAAACCATTCCATTTTACTCAGTTCGCTTCCTTCGAGTGGCGAGTTTGGTATTGGATGGAAATGTATAAGATTTATTCTGCACCTTATACCGTTCAATAGCTTGGTTAATCCTTTAACATGTTCGGCACTGTCATTTACACCCTTAAACATGATGTATTCAAACGATACGCGTCTCTGTCTGCCAAAATCATAATCTTTTACCGCTTCAACAACTTTTTCAGCCGTGTATACACTTTCAATTGGCATAAGTTGCTTGCGCTCTTCATTAAACGGTGAATGTAAGCTAACCGCAAGGTGGGCATCAGATTCCTCTATGAAACGACGCATAGCAGGCACGACACCAATTGTAGATACATTTATTCTTCGAGGACTCCAGCCATAACCCCATTCCGAAGTGATGATTTCCAGGCTTTTTAAAACATTGTCAATATTGTCCATTGGTTCACCCATACCCATATACACCAAATTAGTTAAGGTATCCCGTTCGGGTAGGCTCGCCACTTGATTAAGAATTTCACCACTACTCAATTGTTTTTGAAAGCCTTGACGAGCAGTCATGCAAAACAAACAACCCATTTTGCATCCTACCTGAGATGAAACACAAAGGGTATTTCGATTCTCTTCTGGTAAATACGCCGTTTCTATAAA
Source organism: uncultured Carboxylicivirga sp. (assembly GCA_947503525.1). GTDB lineage: Bacteria > Bacteroidota > Bacteroidia > Bacteroidales > Marinilabiliaceae > Carboxylicivirga. Next base: position 2,355 of record CANNEA010000013.1, read on the forward strand.
TTGATTGTCCTCAGTCTTATATAGATACTTTTTTGTGCCATCAATAGAGGCCTGAAAAGACTGTGGAGGATTTAAACCAACAGTGTAACTCTCATTTAATAAGACTCGTGCTTTTTTTGACAGGTTGGTCATTTCATCTATAGTACCAACATTCTTTTTATAGAGCCAATCTGCTAACTGTTTTGATGTAAAAGCAGGAAGATTCAAACCCAATACACATTCCTTTAACTCTTCAAGAGTCTTCCCGTATAGTGCTTCTTTAGCCATATTCATTAATTAAAAATAAATCTCTGCAATGATGCGATCAAAGGGTATACCTTTCTCGATTAGAATTTCCCTTACATCAATCACCATTTGAGAACTGCCGCAAAGGTAATACATATAATTGTCAGGTAATGAATCTTGATCCTTTAAGTATTGTGTAAGTCTGCCTTCAATTATTCCTTCTGCCTTTTCGCTTGTGCAAAATCTTAAATAATTCTTACCAAAGTGTTCGTGAAATAGATCTTGAAAGTAGAAGGCGTCTAATCTACGAGAACCATGTAATAAGGTAACATTTTCACCATTGCCCGATTTTACAATAGATACAAATGGGGCTATTCCGGTTCCGGTAGCTATCCACATGGCAGGCGTTTCCTGACACAAAAACTTCCCAAAAGGCTCAGATATATAAATCTGATCCCCTTCCTTAAGTTGTGCTAATGTCGGTGTTAGTTCTCCATCAGGGTTAATGTCAAACAGAATGCTTATGCCGTTTTCATCTTTCCCTGAAGCAATTGAATAAAGCCGTGGATCATCTTCTGGATTCAGAGCTAAAGCAACAACCTGACCTGGTTTGAATTCGTGAGAATAGCTCACTTGCAAGTAGTAAACATCTTTCTTTAATGGGCTATTTTTTATGACGTTGACAGGGTATAGTTTTTTTCTTTTTCTTAAACTGTTCATTAATTAAAGTTTTGTGTTTAACAGCTCATCATTACTTTTGTTTTCAGCAAAAAGGCAGTCTTTCAACTGCCTCTATCACTACTTATTTTATTGGTAAGTAAACTTCGGTTACCCATTTTGAAGGATCAGGCTCTTTAGTGGGATCATTCAAATAAAACTCAACCGGATCAACTGATTTTTTTACCTTAAGCTTTTTGTGTCGGGCATACGCGTATGCTGCTGACCATGCGTTGCCAAGATGTTTATAGTCCCCTGTAAATGTAATTTTAACGGCTTTTTGTTCTTCAACATGACCATTATATATGTCAGAGTGGTCGATAGGTATAGCAGATGGAATACTAACTCCGGATGAATATTCACAATCCGTTTTAGTGAAATCAAAATCGTGATAAACACTTAAAGCATTATTGTATTGTATTTGATGCTTTTCAGTATAACTTTTTATTGTACTGAATGAGGTTTTCATAGAAGGCGCCATATCGTTCATTGGGCAACTCGCTTTTAAACCAATAAAATGAGTCGATGGGATATTTTCTTTCCCGTCAATTTTGATAGATGAGTCTACTTTTCCCGTTTCCAGAATATCTTTAATCATTTTTAAACCTCGTTCATAATCCATTCCAATCCATGGCTCCATGTTTTTTGCCATAAACTTAAATAAGAAGGGCATTTTGCCTTTCATGCCCCATGTGACTATACTTGTTTCACCTTTATCTTCAAATTTCCAGTAGACTTTGGATTGCGATTTAAAAGGTTTTATAAAACGAATGTCCTGATCAATTGAATTCTCAGAATCGATTTTTATGTGCTCAATTTCACCTGATCCAACCAATTCACCAACCCAGGAATTGACGGCACCTTCTCCTTGACCATCTTTGGTAATTGTTACATCGGCATTTGGTTCCATGCAAAGCCAGGGTGACCAACTGCTCCAGGTCTTAAAATCAGATACCAACTCAAAAGCTTTCTCTTTTGAAACGTTTACATCAATAGAACGGGTAACATTATACGATCCATCTATAGATGCTAACCAAATTATTAATCCAAGAATTACGGCTCCAAAAATAACGAGGGCATAAAGCATATCTTATTCTTTTAGTTAAAAATGTTGCTTGTTTAAGTTAAGACAATTCAAGATACATATCTATACTTTTATATTCAAATCGGATATTAAGATTTATTGATATTAATTTATTGTGTTAGCGCTGCTATTCCTACTATACTTTAAATTTGTTTATCTTTAGCTGTAAATCGTGAAAAGTAAAATTAATGAAACAACTTCGATTTAGGGGACTTGCTAATTCGATACAAAGGAAGGTCATCATTGGATTCGGAATAATTATTCTTATTCTGTTTGTGGTTTCTTTTATGAGTATTCGTGGAATCAGGCGTTTAGCCTATGTTGTGGATAATACGGAGACAGTAAATCGATTACAGGATCAAATTAATTTGTTACGGATAAATGAAAAGAGAGTCTTAATTAATGGAGATTCTTCTTTAATAAAGCGGGTTGATACTTTATCCGTTTTTATCACTGAACTTCTTCAACAAATAGAAGCCGCGGATATAAATTCCCAAAGTAAAAAGGAATTGGAATCAATTCCTGCTTTGTTATCACAATTCAATCAGGATTACCGCTTGTATGCTGCCGTTTTTACTTTAAGAAAGCAAGTTGCCAGCCAAACTGATTCGATCTACCTGGCTCTTGAAAGTCTGGAAGGAGCGCAGTTACGACATATAAGTAATTGGGCCAGACCAGGATCTTCAAAATTTAACTCAATTACAAAATACTATAATGAGGCCCATTCCTTTTTAATAAGAATTCGCTCCTTGCAATTACGTTTAGAGAATGATTTGTCGAGAGGAAATGAACGGGATTCATTGGCGTCATGGTTTGACCAAACATTGAAATTATCCTTTGCGATTGAGAACGATGTTAATAATCTTGAAGTAAGAGGATTTATGACAACGTTTAGATCGCTGTTGAGACAATATGAACAATCCTTTCTGAGGAGCTTAAATTTAATTGAGAACTCTACAACAATTCGTAATAGTTTGTCTCAATCTGGTCGTGAAATGCAAGTTCGAACGGAACAGGCAGCAACAATTCAGAGTAAACAGCTAAAAAAATGGGGCGAGCTAAGTATGAATTTTTTAATCATACTGGTAGTTGTGGCTTTGCTCGGTGCAGGTTTGGTATTAGCCTTTTTCTTATATACTATCACAACTGATGAACGTAAAAGAAGATCCATTGAAGGAGCTATTGAAGATAACCGCCGATTGTTGGATGATATTATCAACAATAGCAAGGCCCTGATTTATGTGAAGGATCTTGAAGGTAAGTATACATTAGTGAATCAGAATTGGTGTGAGGAAGTTGGTGTGGCTGAAACAGAGGTGATAGGAAGAGATGCAAACCTTTTCTTTTCGCGAGATTCAGTAGAACAGTGGGACGAGGTTGACCAGCAGGTTATTAGTAGTGGAGTCGCGGTTCATTTTGAAGAAGGGATAGAACTTAAAAATGGCAGGAGGTATTTCTTATCTAACAAATTTCCAATTAGAAATAAGGAAGGCTTGATTCAGGCTATATGTGGTATTTCTACTGATATTACTGATTTAAATGAGGCCTTGCGCGATTTGGAAAAAAGTCGTGAGAATTACAGAAATATCGTTACCAATGTACCTGGTATTGTGTATACGGGTTTAATGGACGATAGTCGTTCAATGTCTTTCCTAAGTAGTGGATTTACAAAAGTGACTGGTTTCGAAGCAGATAATTTCTTAAATGCATCACAATCGTTTACTAATGTTATTGTTGAGAATGATAGAGAACGGGTGCTGGAAACGATAAAGCAAGCTGTCATACGTAATCATGCCTACGAAATTGAGTATCGAATTGAAGATGTAAAGGGTGAAATGCGCTGGCTTCATGAAAAAGGTATGCCAATGAAAAACGCTGAAGGTAGCGGCTATTATCTTCAAGGCGTTATGATTGATGTTACAGCCCAAAAAGAGGCCATTTCTGAAGTGATGTTGCGTGATAGATTCCTTGAGGGAGTTGCTGAGGCCGTTAAGGAACTTATCGTTAATCAAGAGTCGGAAGAGGCCATTCTTAAGTCCTTGCGAATTGTTGCACAAAGTGCAATGGTTGATCATTCCTTCATATTTGTAAATGAACCATTTGACGATGAAGGACAGCCTACAGCTTCTCATCATTATGAATGGCAAAAAGATAAAATTAAACCGGTCCAACGTCCGGATCTTCAAAAATTAACTTATGAGGAGATTGGGTCAAGGTGGTACCATTCGCTGGCAGATAAAAAAGAAATTAGTGGTTTTAGGGCCGATTTTCTTGAAGAGGAGCAATTACTGTTCACAAAACTAAAGTTGGAAAGCCTTTTGGTGGTTCCGGTATTTGCCCGTGATGTATTTTGGGGATTTATTGGATTTGGGAATACTGATAAAGGTATGCCATGGGTTGAATCGCATCGTGCTATTTTCCGAGCTTACACCGTAACGCTTGGTATTGCAATAGCAAAAGAAAGAGATGCTGTTCTGTTAAAAGAAGCGAAAAATGCTGCAGAGGCGGCTACGCAGGCGAAAAGTGATTTCCTGGCTAGGATGAGTCACGAAATTAGAACCCCTATGAATGCCATTGTTGGATGGACCCATTTAGCAATTGAGAAGGAAACCAATTTCGGTCAGAATGATTACTTGCATAAGATTCAGGCAAGTTCAAAAGCATTGTTGGGAATTATTAATGATATTCTTGATTTTTCTAAAATTGAGGCTGGTAAACTAAGTCTGGAAAGCATTGATTTTGATTTAGAGCAAGTCTTTGATGATTTAAGTAATATGGTGGCCTACAAGGCTCATGAAAAAGGTTTGGATTTCATCTATGCCATCGATGCTGATGTTCCCCTTAACCTGGTTGGTGATCCACTTCGTTTATCTCAAATCCTGGTTAACTTGGTTAATAATGCTGTCAAGTTCACCAATAAAGGGGAAATAGTGACGAGCGTGTTGGTGCTCCAGGAAAACGATAGTGATGTTGAGTTACTGGTTGAAGTTAAAGACACGGGTATTGGAATAAAATCAGACTTGTTGGAATTTTTGTTTGAATCATTTTCTCAGGCCGATGTTTCAACTACTCGCAAGTATGGAGGTACGGGTCTAGGTTTAGCTATTTGTAAACGTTTATCCGGACTGATGGGTGGACGAATTTGGGTTGAGAGTGAGTACGGTGTGGGAAGTTCGTTCTTCTTTACCATTAAGTTAGGTAAGCAGAATGTACAGAAAAGAAATCTGCTTGTTCCACCTAAAGACCTGAAAGGTATTAATGTCTTATTAGTAAATGCTCATCCGGTAACATCGCATATTCAGAAAGATATGCTTGAGCTTCTAGGTTTTAAAGTTGCCCTTGTTGGTAATTGTGATAAAGCAATGGTAAAACTTCTTGAAAGCAGACAGGGAAGTGCCATTGACTTATTGGTTGTGGATTGGGATATTAAAGATGTTAAGGGCAACCGAACTGCTGTTGAATTAAGTAATCACAATGAAGATGTAGTTCCAATGCTGGTCTTAACGCCAGCTTTTAATCAAGATGATGTACTTAAGAAATTTATTAATACCAAAGCTGGAATATGGTCCGTTCTGAAACCGGTAAATTATTCTACGTTATATGATGGCTGTATGGAAGCTTTAGGTAAGGAAAAATCAACGGTTTCATGGCGAAGAAAAGAGCCTGATGTTTACCTAAAGGAACTGAAAGAACTTGAAGATGTATTAGTGCTTTTGGTGGAGGATAATGAAGCGAATAAAATGATTGGAACAGAATTGTTAGAACTTGCCGGAGTTCAGGTTGAGGTTGCTTCTAATGGTCAGGAGGCCATTAAAACACTAAAGAAACGTGGTCCTAACTATTTTGATCTGATATTAATGGATATTCAGATGCCAGTAATGGATGGATTTGATGCTACCAAAGTAATATTAACCTTACCCGATTATAATCAAATACCAATTGTTGCCATGACAGCCGATGCCCTGGAGGGAACCAAACAAAAGTATTTGAAAGCTGGAATGGTAGATATGATATCAAAACCTATAGATCCGGAGCAAGTATATAAGAAGGTGCTTAATTGGGTTAAAAGGAATAGGGGTATGCAACGTTCAAAACGCCGTCCTATGGCGGTAGAAGTAATTCCAAAGCAGGTAGAGCTTGTTGAAGAAAATAACAATGAGTTTCCAATTATAGCTGGCGTGAATGTTGAGGAAGGGATTAAACGATTTGCTAACCGTTGGGATTTTTTCAAAAGGTTGCTTCAGCGCTTTTATTTTGACCACTTGGATTTTGTTCAGGAATTTAATGAAACCAAAGAATCGGATCGCGAAGCTGCTGAACGTATGTTACATTCATTCAAAGGTATTTCAGGTACAATTGCAGCACCTGTATTATATGAGCTTGCTATTAAAACTGAAAAAGACTTTAAACTAAATGAACCAACATTTAGTGAAAGATTTCATGAGTTAAGTGCAGAGTTGGAAACTATTTTAAAGGAATTAAGTAATAACAAAGAGGTTGATGTTGAAGGGTTCGGTAAACAAAACTAATTTATATGAGGCTATTTGGCTTATTCATCTTTGTTGTATTAATACTTGCATCATGCGAGGTAGATTATAGTAATCCGGGTAAACCGTTAATCGATTTGTCTTTTAATGGTGACGTTAAAAATTATGGATTGGCTAATATTCAGGTCAAAGGTGAAGAATTGGTTCAATACTATAGTGATGAAAAAGATACTTGTTTTAATTTATCTGCATCTGCAAAGTATAGGTTGCCACTGACGATTAGCCATCACCAAGGTTTTTCTTTAAATGATTATGGTGGATTTACTGTCTCTGTATGGGTACAAAAAGCTGAAGAAGATCCTGAAGAATATGCTATGATTTCGCAGCAAAAAATTGAAAGTCAGGGTTTAACTGGCTGGGAAATCAAGGCTGAGAAAAGTGGCAGCTGGAGCTGGACCTTTAAAGATACACTTCAATCCTGGACCTATAAGCCAACCGTAGCCAGACAAGCAATTAATGATCAGAATTGGCACCATATTGCATTTTCGTACAATAAACAAACACAGGAGTCGCGACTTTATTTTGATGGTAATAATGTTGCCATTTATTCCATGTGGGGTAATGCAATAGATATTGATGATTCACCATTAATGCTTGGTTTAAGTCCATCTGAGTCATCATCAGAAGTTGAAGTGTTTAATGGCTTAATTGATGATTTTAAAATGTGGTCACGCCCCTTAATGGATGATGAAATTAAGCAAGTTAATTTTATGCGAAATAAGGCACGCATTTCCACTCCTCCACTTTTAAGTGAAACACTCAAAGTCTTGACATGGAGTATCTGGCAAGGTGGTGTTCATGAAGGAAAATATGTAGGAAAAGAGCGTATTGCTGATGTGATTAACTCTTCAGGAGCTGATATAGTTATGTTACAGGAAATGGCAGGATCAGGTCCTATGCTTGCCGACAAACTAAATTTCTATTATTATCAAAGGAGTGAAAACCTTGGGGTGCTGAGTCGTTATCCCTTGGCCGAGTCGAACAATGTATACAGAACAAAAACATCGGGTTGTGTTAAAGTGGATTTAGGTGAAGGGCGATTTATTTATGCTTGTCCTATTTGGCTAGACCCCCGACCTAAAATGGATGCTTACTTTAAAAGTGAAGTTGCTGATCCCGATTCTATTGTTGCTCGGGAAATGGAATCGAGGGGAAAGGAAATAACTTTTGTTCTGGGAGAAATTAAACGCTTACATAGAGCGAATAAGGAAGTGCCGATATTAATGGGAGGTGGATTTAATACCGGTTCGCATTTAGATTGGACGGAAGAAAATAAAGTGAATTATTCCGGATTAGTTGTTCCATTTCCGGTGAGTGTTCAAATGGAACGAAGCGGTTTCAAAGATGCCTTTCGCATGATTTATCCAGATGAGGTAAGTAATTTGGGCCACACTTGGTCGACAAAATTCACAAGAGCCTTCTCCGATCGTAAGGATTATATTTATTTTATTGGTGACAAATTAATTCCGATTGAGAGTTATGTGGTTGAAGATCATGTGGTAAATTTTCCTTCTGATCATGGGGCCGTAATAACTGTTTTCGATTGGAGAAAAAATTAGTATTTTGAGTAAGGGTTATTTGCCTTAAGACTGTCCTTATAAAAATTGCAACGAATGAGCTCATCCCTTAACGGAAATAGTAATGAACAAGCCCTTTTGCTGAAAGTTAAAAAAGGAGATGAGCATGCTTTTGAACAAATTTTTAAATCGTATTATCCGCATTTAGTTCTTTTTGCCCAAAAATATCTTGGTGATCGGGATTCTTCAGAGAGTCTGGTACAGGAGGTATTTATTAGTATGTGGGAAAAAAGAAGAGAGCTGGATATTCGATCACTAAAGGGATTTTTGGTTGTTTCGGTGCGTAATAGGTGTACAAATGAATTAAAACATCAAAAAGTAGTTCGTGATTATGAGAAGGCTGATAATATTTCGCAACAAATTGAATGGCCTCAATACACCGAAACAATATACATCAATCGAATAAATCAGGTGATTGATGAATTACCTGCTCAAAGGCAAAGAATATTCAGAATGAGTAGGATGGATGGCTTAAAGTATAGAGAAATTGCTGAAAAGTTAAATATTTCACCAAAGACTGTTGAGGCTCAAATGGGAAAGGCTTTAAAGTATTTAAGAGACCGACTTCAGCCGTTGAAACAGCAATTGTTAAGTATTTTTTTATAAATGTGATAAGGGAAAAGGACGGTACAGATGTCCTTAATTTGAGATATGAAACAAAAAGGAGCACATAATATTGACTGGGAGCTAATAGCTAAGGATATATCCGGAGAATTGTCTTCAGAAGAGCATGATGATTTGAATAAAAGGCTTTTGGAAGAGAAGGATTTAATTGGCCAACTTAGTGTAATGTGGGGTGATGCAAAATATGCTCAAGAAGTAAAATCGATCGATACAGATAAGGCATGGTCCAGGGTTAGAAGTTCAATTAAACCTGAAAAAAATGGGAATCGTGTCTTAAGTATCGGATGGCGAAAGGTGATTTCTGTTGCAGCAGTGTTAAGTATTTTGTTTACGTCATATTTCATGATTAAACTAATTGCACCTCAAGTTAAGATGAACAGTGCCGAAGCGACTGTATCAATTGAAAAAATACAGTTAGTTGATGGCAGTGTTGTGGATTTGAATGTTGGGAGTTCATTGGAATATCCGGAGGAATTTGATGGAGATACCAGAACAGTTAAGCTTAATGGAGAAGCATTTTTTAATGTGGCTAAGGATGCTGATAAACCATTTGTAATTCAAACCAGCCAGTTGCAGATAAGAGTGCTGGGAACCTCTTTTAATGTTAAAGCCAATTCGCTCAACGGTCATGAAGTGGTAACAGTTTCAACTGGTAAAGTTGAGGTTATACATGGAACAGAAAAAGTAATTTTGGTAAAGGGTGAAGTTGCAGATTTTGACGTAGCAAACAATCGTCTTGTAAAGAAAGGAAGTAGTGATGTAAATTATAAGTCGTGGAAGACCAGAATAATAGAATTTGATAATACAGGTTTGCTTGAGGTTTTCTCCACTATTGAAAATGTATATAATGTTTCTATTTCTGTAGATGAAGAAATTATTATTGACAGTTTGGTTATAAACGCTGACTTCAGTCACGATGATTTACATCATGTCTTAGGCTCTGTATGTAATACCTTTAACCTTAGCTTCGTTGAGGTTGGCAATAAATATCAAATTACAAAAGTTCAATAAGACGGAAGAAAATAGTAATTTAATGCAGTTTTATGTTTGTAATGAAATTGCAACATTTTCAGCCAAATCTATTATTGAATGAAAAATCCCGTTTCGAGGAAGTTATTATGTAGTTTAATGTTTTGTTTGATTTTATGGTCTGTTAAGAGTCAGACCTTTAGTTTCAGACAAGATCAGATTACCTTGGCAGCCTTAATGGATTCAATTTCAGATAAGACCAACTTTAAAGTAGCCTATGATGTTAATGCCATGCCAGTTGATAGTATAATTACTATTGAAGCTAAGCAAGTGCACCCCTTTGAATTAATCCAATCAATACTTAAAAATACTTCTCTTCAGGTTTCTTTAAATAAAAATCAAATTGTTATAAGTAGGTCATTGGGGCAGAATACCCAAAGCGGATTTTTTAGAATTAATGGAGAAGTGATTGATCAGGCGGATGAAATGCCGTTGCCAATGGTGAATATTGCTGTAATGAACAAGGCATTAGGTACCATCACAAATGCAGATGGGAGATTTGAATTTGTTCTGCCACAGAGTTACTCAAACGATACCATTGCATTCTCTTTTTTAGGATATTCCCCGTTTAGCATTCCAATAGCTAATATTGATTCAAGCTTAAGAGTTGAGCTTGTTGGGCATGACTATAAACTTCCTGAGATTCAGGTTAAGTACCAGGATACCGAAGCTATTCTTGAAAGATTTCAACGCAAAATCAATGACAACTATTTTAAAGAACAGTCTTTGTTAACTGGTTTTTTTAGGGAGTCAATAAAGCAGGATGGAGAATATGTTCAGGTATCCGAGGCTATTATTGAAATACTTAAGCCTTCGTATCACAATGTTTTCAGTCTTGAAAGAGTAAGGTTTGTTAAGGGTAGAAAACTAACAGGACTACCATCGATGGATCAGGTTAATTTTAAATTAGAAGGAGGACCATTTCAGTTTTCCAGAATCGATATAGCACGTTATCTTGATTTTTTGCCAAAAAATGCCAATTTAACCCAATACAAATATACTTATGATGGTGTTGAATATCTTGGTGATGATATGGTCTATAAAGTCGGCTTTACACCAATAGATGATGATAGTGAATTAAAATATAAAGGTCAACTCTTTATTCATTCACAATCGTATGCGCTTATTCACGTTGATTTTGAATTAACTCGACGTTCCTTAAAATACAGTCGTAAGGCGTTAATTAAAAGAACTTCAAGACGAATAAAAGCCAAGCCTAAGAAGGCGAAGTATTATATTGATTATCGTTTATTTAATGGACGATGGATATTAAATAAAATTGGTGGAGAATTGGTTGTTGAGATTAATGATAGGAACCAAAAGATCAATTCTGAATTTATTGGAATTTCCGAGCTATTAATCAGTGATTGTGAGATTGACTCAGAGGAAAAGTTTAAATGGGCTGAATTATTTAGACCAAACTATGTGCTTTCTGAGGAAATAAAGGAAACCGATGAAGTATTTTGGGAAAATTACAACATCATCAAACCTGACGAAGAACTTGAGCGGGTTTTTAAACGATCAACTAAGTGACAGTTAAAGGCAAAAACAGGTTGCTTTCAAAAAAGTTGATGGGACGATAAAATGAGTGGTTTTATTGTCTGTTTTGAAAGCAACCCATGGGATTGGTCATTGAAAATATTTTAAGCGCAATGTTTCTGTAAGTAATCAATTGTAGACTTTACTGAAGTTAATTGCGTTACTTCGTCACTTTGGATATTCAGGTCAAATCGCGTTTCTAAATAGAAAAGAAAACAGTTCATATCTAACTCGTCAGCAAAAAGCTCATCGCGAAAGCTGGCATCCTCGTTAATTCGATCTTTAGGCACACCAGTTCTTCTCAAAACTTTGTATAAATTACGCCTAATTGCTTTAGCATTCATATCAATCTCTTTTTTCGTTTCAATTATAAGACAATTGTATCGGCCGATGGACGTACGTATTTTTGGAATTTTTTTAAAAAAAAGTCAAAAAAAATCTCTTTGTAAGCGGAAATGATTGATATTCAATAGATAGTATAGTAAAATAAATGTTGTAGATTTGTTATTGAAATATAAGAATCCTACATAATTAGGTTTTGTTGTGAAAAAAAAGTGGTATAAACACGTATTTATTATCGTCTTGTTAGTGAACCTAAGTGACATAACACTTGGTCAGGTTGACAGTACCTCGAACATTATTCTAAATAATTTAGATTCACTTCGTTTTGCAAAAATTGAAAGGAAGAATTTTAAAATAATGCCATATGTGGCTCCTTCATATTCCCCTGAGACAGAAGTGTTATTGACAGCAGGAGGTTTAATTACATTTAAAGCTCAGAAGTGGAATAACATGTTGAATATGTCATCGGTCCCGTTTTCAATAGGATTTAGTTCAAATGGATCATTAACTGTTAATATTCAAAATGTCATCTATTGGGCAGATGATAATGTACGCACAATTGGAGAATTTATCCTAAGGGATATGCCTGATAACTATTGGGGTGTTGGTTTCGAAAATGGACTTGATGCGACAAAGTCAAAAGAAACAACCTTTTACAGACGTGAATATTGGCGCTTCTTTGAAAGAGTTTTATTCCGTACAAAAGGTAACTTGTTTGTTGGCGGAGTTATCGATTTAAATGGGACTAAGGCTACTGAAATGAATCCGGTTATGGAGGTGGACGAATATGTACTAAAAAGCGGATCAGATATTGTCAATACAGGAATTGGTGTAGTCGTGGAATATGATTCCAGAGATTTTGTACAGAATGCTTACAAAGGGTACTATTTAAGCAGTACGTTTTTGTTCTTTCAGGATTTTTTAGGCGGGAATACAAAATACAGAGTTTTGGAACTGGAATATAGACAGTATAAAATGATTAAGAGGGAACGACGAACCTTAGCGTGGAATTTTAAAAGCAGGATGTCTTTTGGAGAAGAGGTGCCCTGGTCTGATATGGCTATGGTAGGTGGTCCATTTAACATGCGGGGATATTCGCTTGGACGTTTTCGTGATAAGAATATGTTTACGTTCACAACGGAGTATCGACATATGTTTAAGCGTAAAAAACTCAATAAAAAGGGTAACTACAACAGTAGATTTGGATATGTAGGTTGGGCTGCTATTGGTACCGTTACTCCTCACTTGGGTGAATTTAAAAATTGGTTACCAAATCTTGGAGCAGGAATTCGTTTCGAGATACAACCAAAGATGAACGTGCGAATTGATTATGGTATTGCAAGAGGTGAGCAAGGAGCGTATGTAACCTTTACTGAAGCGTTTTAGGTGTAAGATTCATTATGTGAGTTGTTTGACTGGTTGGAATAAAACTTTTACACATAAGTCCGGTTTAAAATTTTTGTGGATAATTTTCTATTTTATCTTTGCACACTAAAATTTGAAATAATGCAGAATTTATTTGAGTGTAAGGTAAAGTACGAGAAGATTGACGAACAATCCGGAAAGCAAAAGAAGGTGAGTGAAACTTATTTGATTGATGCAGTTTCGTTTACTGAAGCTGAATCACGAATTTATAAGGAGATGGAAATGATGATCAGAGGTGAGTTCGTTGTGACCAATATTCGAAAAGCGAACTACACTGAAATATTTGACAATGAGGATGGCGACCGTTGGTTCAAAAGTAAGATTTCTTTTGCCTCTGTGGATGAAAATTCTGGGAAAGAAAAGAAAGTAAGCAATCAATTATTGGTTATGGCTAATGATGTCAAAGATGCATTTGATAAAATTCATGAGGGAATGAATGGCATGACGGTGGATTTTGATATAAATGCAATTTCTGAAAGCCCTATATTAGACTTCTTTCCTTATTTTAAAGAGGAAGGTGTAAATGAAGAAATACCTTCTCACCTTAAACCATTAGAAAAAGAAGAATCTAATGAGGAGGAAGTTGAAACTTCATTTGAATCATAAAGTTCCAAAATAATAAAGTCACATTGGAATAAGCTTTTCCAATGTGACTAGTTTTTTAGATTAAGCTTTCAATTCGCCCGTCGAGTTGAGCTTGATCTTTTTCAAAGGCAAATAATCCCGCGATATTTAATAAAGTGTCAATTCCTATTTCTGCATCTTCTATCCTTTTTGCCCATTTGGCATGAATAGGAATTTTCCCGTCATCCTGTATAGTTTTATAATCTGAAGGACTTAGTTTTGGAAAGATATCATGACAGCCATGTTCATGTAAATATTCGATTAGTTCTTCGCTGCTAGTCGGAGGTTTCTCATTAAAATGTAGGAAGGCTTCTTTTTCATTTTCCTGCACCTGCCAAAGGTGTTTAATACGAAGTTTGCTTTTGTCTTCATCCTTAAACAGAATTGGATCTGGTATTTCGTTTATGTGACTATGGTCAACAGAAATATCACTCTCAATTGCTTCCTGAGCTACTTTAGTCGGTATGGTATATATATCCGTACCGCTTAAGTTTATTAGTTGAGATTTATTTCTAATACTGGCAGCTATCAATTTTGTAGTGCTTAATCCTTTTTCATTAATTGATCTGAGACAATGCTGCGTCTCTAATGTCACTTTTTCACCGATGTGTAGCCCTTCCCCAATTTGATTGTTTTTAAGATATGCTCCTAATCGACCTAAAAAAACATTAGTATATGCCGGTTTGGCAATTATGGCAGCCATTACATTTTGTCGGACGCTAAAGTCAAGTGTGAAGTTTATCGGTACACCTGATTCATGTAGCTTTCGCGCCCCTAATATTCCAGCCGCCGTAAAAGGAACTTTAATGATAAACTGATTTGGGCAGATGTTATATAATCGCGTTCCCAAGGCATGTATTCCTTTAATGTCATTTGCTAAGTCGGTATGTAATTCAACGCTTACCTTACATTTAAATTGATTAGCCAGACGTAACCCATGGATTGCATTTAAACAAAAAGCAATTTCTTTGATCTTTTGCGAGGAGTCCAGATAGTTCAATTTTTGCACTAAATCAGGAATTATAGTGTCGTAAATTCCTTTTTGAACCTCATTGTTAAGCAAGGTGTTATTGGTGGTTAGGGCCGAAAATTCATATGACCAGAGCTGCATTATTGAATCTATATCACCTGTATCGAGCCAAAGAGACGTGCCATTGTTTATGTATTGCTCCCAATAGGTGGATTTTTTTGCTGCAAAGTGTTCATCGTTGAACTGTTCAGCTAAACCGTGAATTGATGTGGAGGAGATTGGATGTATCATGATGCTTTGGATTGGTATAGTGTTCAAGTTAATAAGTAAAATATTCAATTCAAATAAAGTTATAATGTTTTATAACAGATAATTGGGGGCCTTTATTTGATAGTTGGTATAATTGCTTGAATTGATAAATAACATAGTATTTAATGTATTTGTCCTATACTTTTGCTTAAAATGTTGGAGTTATGATGGAGTCGATAAAAGAAATATTTAAGATTGGGAGTGGACCTTCCAGTAGTCATACAATGGGACCGAAGAAAGCTGCAGAAATATTTCTTGAGCGTCAGCCAGATGCTAATCATTATGAAGTAAGCTTATTTGGTAGCCTTGCGGCAACCGGCAAAGGGCATTTAACTGATTTTGCTATCGAACAGGTTTTTAAAGGGAGAAAATTAAAAATTAATTGGAGCCCTGATGTATTCCTGCCTCGTCATTCCAATGCCTTATCATTTACTGCTTTCAATGATATGGGAATTGAATTGGACAGCTGGACTGCTTATAGTGTAGGAGGCGGAACTGTTGTTGATGATATTCAAAAAGAAGAGACTCAAAGTATTTATGAATTAACTACATTAGATGAAATTCTCCAGAGATGCGAAAAAAATGGGCAGCACCTTTGGGAATATGTTGAGCAGGTTGAAGGGAAAGAAATCTGGGATTATTTATCTAAGGTGTGGAGCGTAATGAAGAAAGCCATTGATGATGGACTCGACGAAGAGGGAGCTTTGCCCGGTGCACTGAAATTACCTCGTAAAGCTTCAGCTTATTATACAAAGGCCAAAAATTTTAGTGGTCGAATGGAGCGCCGCTCAATGATCTATGCTTATGCGCTTGCTGTTTCAGAACAAAATGCTGCCGGAGGTACAATTGTTACTGCGCCAACCTGCGGAGCAAGTGGGGTGTTACCTGCTGTTCTTAAGTTTATTCAGAAATATTACGATGCGAGTGATAAAAAAATATTGCGCGCATTGGCAACAGCCGGATTAATTGGAAATTTGGTAAAATATAATGCATCGATTTCAGGTGCCGAAGTAGGTTGTCAGGGTGAAGTTGGAACAGCATGTGCCATGGCTTCGGCTGCAGCTACTCAATTATTTGGTGGCAGTATTTATCAGGTTGAATACTCGGCTGAAATGGGAATGGAGCACCACCTGGGTTTAACCTGTGATCCAATAGCAGGTCTTGTGCAAATTCCTTGCATAGAAAGGAATGCTTTTGCCGCAGCTCGTGCATTAAACCACAATACCTATGTCTTGCTATCTGATGGCAGGCATAGAATTACTTTTGATGAAGTAGTAAAAGCAATGAAACAAACGGGTCACGATTTGCCAAACATTTATAAGGAAACGTCTACTGGAGGATTAGCTGTTTTTCATCATAACAGAAAGGAATAGTTGCGTTTCACAGAATAATCGTAATAGTCATTTAGAATTTTTAAAGATTTTGTTCATTTCTACTTGAAGTTTAATTGAATCTGTCTTATCTTTTCATTTAAATTCATGGTTTCTAAAGCAATAAGCAGAGGTCCTCAATTCTGCTATTTGTTACAATCATGTAATTATTATTAACAATTAAACTTTTAGTCTATGAAGAAAGTGCTATTTGGACTTTCCCTTATGCTGATGTTTGGGTTTCTAAATCTTACAGCCCAAACTACAAACATAAGCGGAACAGTTACTGATGCCAGTGATGGGTATCCCATACCGGGTGTTTCAGTTGTTGTAAAAGGTACCACAGTTGGTACAATAACACGTCCTGATGGGACGTATGATCTCGCCGTTCCCGAGGATGCGCAAATTCTTGTGTTCTCTTTTGTAGGAATGACTTCTCAAGAACAAGAAATTAATGGACGTGCTGTTATTGATGTTACGTTAGAGAGTGATGTGCTGCAAGTGGATGAGGTTGTTGTAACTGCCTTGGGTATTAAGCGTGAAAGAAAAGCCCTTGGTTACGCAGTTCAGGATGTGGATGCCGAGGAAATTGGTAAAACCGGAAATTCTGATTTAGCATCCTCTTTACAAGGTAAAGTGGCCGGAGTTGACATTAAGCCTTCGAGTGGTATGCCCGGAGCATCGTCACAAATTATTATTCGCGGATCCAGATCTTTTACTGGAAATAATACACCTTTATATGTGATAGATGGACAGCCGGTAGCTTCAACCGCCGATTTTTCAACAGGTAATTCTGTAACCGGTTCAGATATATCCAACAGGGCTGTGGATATCAATCCGGCTGATATAGAAAGTATGAACATACTTAAAGGTCAGGCTGCTGCTGCCTTGTATGGTATACGTGCTTCTAATGGTGTTGTTATCATAACCACTAAGAGCGGTAAAGGCAATAAAATGGGTAAGCCAATGGTGCGCTATTCTCATAACTCTTCTTTTGATATGGTTTCAAGATCGCCGGATTACCAAACCAGATATGCTCAAGGTAACTCAGGTGCTTATGTGCCGAATACCTCAATGTCATGGGGACCCCGTATTTCTGCTTTGCCTGATGATCCAAACTATGGAGGTAATAACTTTGATAAACCAGGTTTGTATCGAGTGCCTCAGTTAGAACAAGCTTATCCTGATGATGATACCAGGCATTGGGTGACACCGGGTGTTTACGATAATTTTAACGATTATTACGAAACCGGATATACAGGAACGAATAGTATATCATTAACTCAAGCCATGGAAAAAGGTAATTTTGCTATTAGTTTGGCCCATACAGACCAGAAAGGTGTAGCATTAAATACCGGAATGAAACGTTGGAACGCAAAGGGATCTGCTATGCGTGAGGTGAATGATTTCTTCAAAGTTGGTTTTACGGCTAACTATATAAAGGTTGGCATTGATAAATTAACCGCTGGTAATGACGCATCTTTAGCAGGTGTAGTTGCCGCTCCTGCTTCCTATAACCTGAAAGGAATTCCTTACCATGTGCCGGGTGATCCTTATTCTCAAATATATTATAGGGCTTTAACGTTTAATAATCCATATTGGATTCCACATAATCAAACCTTTGATGAAAAAACAGAACGTTTCTTTGGAAATAGTTACGTCGAGTTTGATACGCGTATTGGTGGTGGTATAAAACTAAATGTACGCTATCAGTTAGGTGTTGATACATATACAACACATTTCCAGGATATTTTTGGTTTTGGTTCTAAAGGAGCAAATGGAAATATGGATAATTATGGTGTTACCAGTACTACTTACAACTCATTGTTGACAGCCAATTTTGACTGGAACATCAGTGATGATTGGATATTTAATCTGACTTTGGGTAATGAGTTAAATCATAATGATGAAAAACGTTATACTCAAAGTGGTATTGATTTTAATGGTGGAGGCTGGAACCACATTAATAATACCAGGACTCAAACCCTGGATGAACAGCAATGGCATAACCGAACGGTTGGAGTATTCGGAAGCCTTTCATTGTCCTACAAGTCATTGTTATTCTTAAATGCTACCGGACGTAACGATGTCGTATCTATTATGCCACGTGGTAACCGATCATTCTTTTATCCATCGGTTTCCTTAGGTTTTGTAGCCAGTGAACTACCGGGATTAAATGATATAAATTGGTTGTCGTTTGCCAAAATAAGAGGATCGTATGCCGAAGTTGGTCAGGCCAGTCGTTATATTCAAAATTACTATGCAACGCCTGATTATAGTGGTGGCTTCTGGACAAATCCACCGATTAATTATCCTTTAGGATCGGATAATGTGAGTTCATTTATTCCAAATAATGTACAATACGATCCAGGATTAAAACCACAGAATACACAATCATATGAGATTGGAGTTGAATTGAAATTTTTAAATAATCGTTTTGGAGTAGATTATACCTATTCAAGGCAGAATGTAAAAGATCAGATTTTTGCTGTTCCATTGGCGGGTTCATCAGGAGCGGCATCTTTTGTTACTAATGGTGGGAGGATTCATACCAATGGACATGAGGTAGTATTATATATTACACCAGTAAAAACTGCTGATTTTGTATACGACATGAACTTTAATTTCTCAACCATGGAGAATATAGTTGATGAACTTAAAGAAGGCGTTGAAAGTATATTCCTGGGTGGATATGTAACACCTCAGGTAAGGGCAGGTATTGGTGAACCATTCCCTGTTATATATGGCGATAGGTTTAAACGAGATGATCAAGGACGTATTTTGGTTGTTGACGATCCGGGAAATCCTCGTCATGGTATGCCTGAGGTTGGTACGCCGGGAGTAATTGGTCGTGTTAATCCAGACTTTATATTAGGACATACGTCAACTTTTACTTTCCGAAGCTGGTCATTATCCGGTGTATTGGAATGGAAGCAAGGCGGAGAAATGTACTCAGGCTCTAATGGCTTGTTGGACCTTTATGGTATGTCGGCTCGCACTGAAGACAGAGAGTCTACATTTATCTATCCTGGATTTAAGCCAGACGGAACGCCAAACGATATTGTGAGAGGTGGGCCAACCGATCAAGGTGCTTATCAGGAATTGTGGTCAAATGTATTAGGTAATATTGATGAACATTACATACATGGTAATTCCTTTGTTAAGCTTCGTGAATTGGCATTGCGTTATAAGCACCCAAAACCACTTTACAAATCACTGGAAGTTGGAGTGAGTGTATTTGCACGAAATATTTTATTATGGACCGAACTTGAGAATTTCGATCCGGAATCGTCGCAAGGAAATACAAATATGGGTGGTGCATTCGAGCGTTTTTCTATGCCACAAACTACTAGTTATGGATTTGGAATTGATGTAAGTTTTTAATCTTTAAACTCATGAATATGAAAAATATAATATATATATTGCTGGGTTTCGTCGTTTTAGTCCTTGCCTCTTGTTCTGAAGATAAAATGGATGAGATAAACGCAAACCCGAACAATCCTACTGAAGTTAATAGTAACCTGATTATTACAGATGTAATTGTAAACTCAGCTTTTGCTGTTACAAGTAGTGATTTGGCATTTTATGCCTCTTCTTATATTGAACACCAGGTTGGTGTATATAATCAGATGTATAATGCTGAAATTAGAACCACTGGTCCGGTTACGGCCACTACCTACAATAATTCATGGAACGCCATGTATAATAATCTTTATAACCTGAAGGATATAATTGCAAAGTGTTCGGAAGGTGGCAGTGAAGAAGGAAATTATCATACATTAGGTATAGCTCAAATATTAAGTGCTTATAACCTTGCAATACTAACTGATGTAATGGGTGATGTTCCCTGGACCGATGCTCTTCAACCAGGTGTGGTGTATAAACCAAATTTGGATAAACAGGAAGTAGTTTATACTGATGTTTTTGCCTTTTTGGATGCCGCAATTGAAAATTTAGGCAAAGAAACCAACTATCCGGCTCTTGATGTTCAGGATCCGATCTATGGTGGAGACGAAGCAATGTGGTTAAAAGCGGCACATGGACTATATGCCCGTTATAAAATGCGATTACATACCAGATCGAGTGACTTAGCTGGAGTTATTTCTCATGCCAATCAATCATTTGCTTCGGTTGCTGAAGAATTGAAATACGATTACAGTGCAAAAGGAGGATCCAGTCCGTTTTACCAATTTTTTGTTGACCGCGATTATTACGGAGCAAGCCAAAGTTTACACGATAAACTCATTGCTTTAAATGATCCGCGAGATTCAATTTTTTGGAAACCATATCCTGATTCTGGAGATGAAATATTATTCGCTTTAAATGGTGATCCTAACCGCGATCAACAAGCACAGGGTGTATTTTCCGTTTCTGCTTTAAGTCATATTGGAGCACCTACCTTTATGCTTAGTTATCATGAAGTTCAGTTTTTATTAGCTGAAGCATATGCTAGGGATAGCCAACTTAATGAGGCAAAAGCAGCATTGGAAAATGCTCTTGGAGCTGCATTCGGGAAACTTGCTTATGCTATTAATGACAGGATTCCTGGTAATTCGGCAAGTACTTTAGCAGACAACTATTTTACCAATTTTGTAGAAGCCAGATTTGATACAGATCCTGTAAGAGAAGTGATGCTTCAAAAGTATATTGCTTTTTATGAGGAGGAGGCTGTTGAGGCCTATAATGATATAAGGCGTTTAAATGCAATGGGTGGTGATAATGCTACATACATCACATTTGCACACCCTGAGCCTGATAAGTTTCCATTAAGATATACGTATGGAAATTCTGATGTAACCACAAACGAAAATGTTCGTGTTGCCTATGAGGCAATAGATGTGTTTAACGATAATGTTTGGTGGGCAGGTGGTGATAAATAATCAAAAACGATGAAAATGAAAAATAAACTATATATGATTACAGCCTTTTTGCTTTTAATCGGAATAAATGGCTGTAAAGAGGAGAGTCAAATTGATATTGGGCCGCGTGGTGTGGGGATTGTTCCCATAATTGAAGCTACAGGAGCATCATTTTTTGATTTTCTTAACATGCAAAATACCGAAATAGCATTTGATGTTAAGTTGCCAGAAAACATTAGTATGGATGAAACATCCGTAATTGTTTCATATAATGGCGACGGTCAAAGGGTTGTTGTTGAGACAAAGAATTCATTTCCGGCGAGCTTTACGGTGTCTGCTACACAGGTAACTCAATTGTTGAATGTTGATATTAATTCAGTTGCGGTAGGTGATGTATTTACCTTTGAAGTGTTGCTTAAAAATGGAAGTACCATAACCAGATCCAATGCTGTAGTTAACGCCAATGTAGCATGTGGTATAGCAGCAGCATTTGAAGGAAGTTACAAAATTGAATATGTATCCGGAGCTGAAACGACTGTATTTGGAATTCCAATATTTATCAATGGAGAGGTTATTGATGTTGTTAAAACAGGTTATACAGGCCGTAAGTTTGCCTTTTCATATTTGGGTGGCGATTTTGGTTTAATCGATTTAAATTTTGATCTGTCTTGTGGAGAGGTAATAGCCACATATTCCACATCTGGTGTAGGATGTGGTGGCCCTGGATTAAATTTGGGTGAATCACCAAATAAATATCAATTCAATCCGGATGATGATAGTGAGTTTACTATTTCATTCTTTGAAAACATTGATGGCGGCTGTGGTGGATCAGCACAAGAAGTTGTCTTAAAGTTGATAAAACAATGAAAATGAAAGTATTGGATTGTTGCGATGATGTGATGTGGAGCTTTAAATATTTGAGTAACATTTATTGAATACAACAATCTTAGTGATTTTAAAACAGGTTCTACTTCTTTAGAACCTGTTTTTTTATGTTCTAACGAGCTCAAGTATATTTAAAACAAAAATGTTAATTTATTAACAATAATTAATAAGAGTGTATGTTTTTAAGCAGGTTTATGAAAGTAAACCTGCTTTTTTATGTCATATAGGAGATGTGAAGTTGAAAGGAAATTGTAAATGATATGTTAAAAATTATAATGTGAACGCATAGGTTAGTTATAAAATACCATCTTAAATGCTTCATTGTAAAGATTTCGATACATAGGGTCAATTGTCCAAATAAAATTAACATGATTCTTGTCATCGTTAAAAAATGCTTAAAACATGCAAGTAATGTTACTTTAGCCGCGCAATTAAACACACACAATTAATTATTAATTTAAATCTTTAGTCTATGAAGAAAGTACTTTTAGCACTTTCGCTTATGGTTATTGTAGGGCTGCAGTCTCTAATGGCTCAAACTACAGAAATAACCGGAACCGTGACAGACGCGGGAGATGGCTACCCTATTCCTGGGGTGTCCGTGTTTGTAAAAGGAACAACCATTGGTACAGTAACCACTGGTATGGGAACATATACTTTATCTGTTCCTGAAGATGCCACCACTTTAACGTTTTCTTTTATTGGAATGAAAACGGTTGATGTTGCTATTGAAGGTAAGTCAGTTATTGACATTGCTCTTGAAAGCGAAAACATCGGAGTGGATGAAGTTGTAGTAACAGCTTTAGGTATTAGTAAAGATAAAAAGGCAATTGGTTACGCTGCTACTTCTGTAGGAGGTGATGAAATTGCAGGGGCACAAGCCGTGAACCCTATGAATGCTCTTCAAGGAAAAGTTGCTGGTATTGATATTTCATCAGCTCCAGGTCCTGGTGCTACTCAAAACGTTATGATCCGTGGTACTTCTTCATTTGGATCTAACCAACCATTATATGTTGTAGATGGTGTACCTATCGTTAATGCTCAAAACCGTTCAGGAGATAACCTTAATGCACAGGTGGATTTTGGTTCAGGTATTAATGCCATCAACCCTGACGATATTGCCGATATGACTGTGTTGAAAGGTGCTGCGGCAACTGCTCTATATGGCTCACGTGCTGCCAATGGTGTAATATTAATTACAACAAAATCAGGTAAGAACACGGATGGTAAAATGCAGATTAGTTATGATGGTTCGATATCCATTTCAAGAGTAAGTCGTATCCCTTCTCGTCAATCAGACTTTGGTCAGGGTTGGAGTGGAGAACGTGCTTTGGATGAAAATGGTAACTGGGGACCTAAATATGATGCAAAAAACAGACCATGGGGTAATGTTGTTGACAATGAGCAACAAGTAAAGCCATATGTTTATCTTGAGGATCGCGTTCGTGATTTTTATGACTTTGGTTTAAATTACAAAAATGCATTTTCAGCATCTGGAGGTAACGAAAATACCAATTATTTCTTCTCTGTTTCTAATAATAATGTTGATGGTGTACAACCAGGAGATGTAGATACCTATAACCGTACAACTTTAGCTACCAGAGGTTCTCATACAGCAGGAAAATTAACTATTTCGACTTCGGTTAACTATAGTAATGAAAAAACTAAAGTTGTACCTTCTGGACAAGGGTCATCTGTATTTAGAAGTTTATGGGAAATTCCTGAAGATGTTTCCATTTTAGATTTGAAAGATTATAATAGCAAGTATAATAATCTTGATAACTATTTTACTCCTTATGGTATTAACCCATATTTTGCACTAAACGAAAATGGTGCTGAGCAGGTTAAAAATAAACTATTTGGTAAAGTTCAGTTGGACGCTGAGATTTCTTCTAAAGTAAAAGCAACTTACCGTTTTGGTGGTGACCTCGAAAATTCAACATCAGATTCATGGCAAGCTCAAATTGCATTTACTGATCCAGATGCTCCTAATTATGGTTCGTCAGCAGAAACGCCAGGAACCTATGAGAATGTTAAACGTACTCGTTACGAATTCAACCATGATGCCTTTGTTACATACGCTGATGCTTTCGGAGACTTCAATTTGAATGCTATGGTTGGTATGAATGCCAATCAACAAGGTTATAGTGCAGTTTCAGGTGTTGTTCAAGCTTTGGACGTTCCTGGTTTCTATAATTTACAGAATGGTTTAGCGGATCCAATTGCTAGTCAATACAAAAGTAAGCGCCGTTTAATTGGTTTATTTACTAATATTGACTTTGATTATAAAAACTATGCGTATTTAACTCTGACTGCTCGTAATGACTGGTCTTCAACTTTACCAAAAGAAAATAATTCTTATTTCTATCCTGGTATTACTGGAAGTTTCTTGTTTTCTGAATTTGCGAAAGAACAAGGTGGTAGTCTAGGTATCATTAGTTATGGTAAAGTTCGTGCTGCTTATGGTTGGACAGGTAAAGATGCTTCTCCATATGTTGTTAATGCAACTTATGCAAAAGGATCATCTGCTAACCCTGGTTATCCGGGAGTTGAATCATTGACATTCCCATTAGGCGGAGTAAACTCTTGGATGGTATCAAACTCACTAGGTAGTCCTGATTTAGCACCTGAGCTAACTCGAGAGTTTGAACTTGGTTTAGAAATGAATTTCTTCAATAACCGTTTAGGTTTCGATTTCTCATATTATGATCGTTATACTGAAGGCTTAATTTCAAACCTTCCAATGGATCCATCAACAGGTTATACATCTCAAACAACTAACCTTGGTGATGTGCAAAATACTGGTTTTGAATTAATGATGCATGGAACTCCAATTCGTAAAGGTGACTTTACGTGGGAGATAAGAGCTAATTATGCTCAAAACAAGAATAAGATGGTTGAATTAGCCGAAGGTGAAATATTCCTTGGTGGATTCGGAAATGCGTCGATTGTTGCTATCAAAGGCGAAGAGATGGGCTTATTTAAAACCTCAGTTCCTCGTAAAGTTATGGTTGACGGCCAGGAAAAAGTTGTTGTTGATGGTAATGGTATGGTTCAGGCTAATCCTGACATGGAAGTGTTGGAAGATAAGAGTATTAATGAGAAATTCCGTGCTGGTTTAACAAATACCTTTACCTACAAGAATATTTCATTAGGTGCTACTCTTGATTTACGTTACGGTGGATATATGTATTCTTACCAGAAAGATTATATGCATTGGACAGGTAGTGCTGTTGAATCAACATCAAATGATCGTCGTACTTTTATAGTACCTAATTCAGTTGTTGATAACGGTGATGGTACTTATAGCGAAAATACGACTCCAGTATCTTCAACTAACTGGCATACTTTCTATAGTAACGGTGGTTTTGAAAGAGATAATTTTGCAATTATTGACAAATCTTATCTAAAACTTCGTCAGGTTAATTTATCATACACTTTACCTAGATCTTGGTATAGTAGTTTAAAAATTACTAATGCCCGCATATCGTTTGTAGCTGCAAACATATTATTATGGACTCCTGCTGAGAATGCATACATTGATCCTGAAACAACAAGTTTCGGTAATGATGTAAGTGCTAAGTTTGGTGAGTTTGGTGCGAACCCATCTAACCAGACTTATACTTTTAGCTTGTCCTTATCTTTTTAAGTAAAACTCTAAAAAGAAACAATTATGAAATTTAAAATATTTATAGGAGCTGCGTTAGTCACATTAATGACTACGGTGGGATGTGAAAAGTGGCTTGATGTTAATGAAGATCCGAATAATTTATCAGATCTAAAAAGTCCAGAGGTTGTAATACCAGCTGCTCAAATTAGTATTGCCAACATGATTATGGGTTGGGATATGGGATTTTCCGGAGGTTATTGGTCACAGTACTGGACTCAAAACTATACAGCATCTCAGTTCAAATATCTGGATGAATATCAGGAAACTGGTTTTGGCAATGCTTATACAGGCTTGTATGCAGGTGCATTAAATGATTTGAAAGCAATTGCAATATCTTCTGAAACTAATTCAGGTGATTACCTAATTGCAGAAGCTTTATCTATTTATACATGGCAAGTTATTACCGATGTATGGGGTGATATGCCTTACTTTGAAGCCTTACAAGGTGATGAAGGTGTGACTGGTCCTGTAACCAATACAGGTCAAGAGATCTATACTGATTTGTTAAAAAGAGTAGATGATTTATTAGCTATTGATTTTGACGATGCTGTCATTAATAGTAAATATGACTTTATTTTTGGAGGAGACGTTCATTCATGGGTTCAATTTGCAAACTCCTTGAAATTGAAATTAATGATTCGTTTGTCTGAAACTTCAAATTATGACAATGCCGCAGTTCTAGCCTTTATTCAAACTGGAGACTTCCTCGATCACAATGCTCAGATTCATGGTGGTGTTTGGGAAGATTCACATGGCGATGAAAGACCTGCAACTTGGGAAGATAAAGACGGAAAGCGTCATCCAATGGTAGAGTATCAAGCAGGTGGTGCTAATTACTTAAGTACAAATGTAATCGCAAGTCGTACATTTTTGGATTATTTAAGAGTTAATGCTGACCCTCGTATCGATAACTTATTCGATGCACCTAGTGGAGGACATTTAGGAGCATTTCAAGGTGATTTTGCGTCCAAAGAAGATTCTGACGGAAATGGTACTCCAGATGATAAAGAAGAGTATAGTACTGTTGAATTTGCTGCTTCTTCAGATATTCCATTGATTTCGGAATGGGAAGTTGAGTTT
Source organism: uncultured Carboxylicivirga sp. (assembly GCA_947503525.1). Classification (GTDB taxonomy): domain Bacteria; phylum Bacteroidota; class Bacteroidia; order Bacteroidales; family Marinilabiliaceae; genus Carboxylicivirga. Next base: position 29,231 of record CANNEA010000013.1, read on the forward strand.
TACATTGCTGAGGTTTATACTCGTGCAGGCGATAATGCAAATGCAAAAACACATTATGACAATGCAGTTGAGGCTTCATTGGATTATTGGGATGCTACAGGAAGCATTACAGGAGCTGGTGAATATGCTGAATGGCAAAATGGTACTATTGAAGAGGGAATCAAGCAAATTGCAATGCAAAAGTGGGTTTCGTATTGTAAATTACAGCATATCGAAGCGTTCCTTGAAAGAAATAGAACGAAATACCCTTCTGTTAATGAAATAGACATCGAAGCGGATAGACAATATGCACATTTAAATTTCCCTGTTGGTGATTTTACTATCTCAGTAAATGGTCGTGGTAAATTAAATGGCAATTTACCTGCTTCTCCTATTTATCCTAACACGTTAATTAATCGTAACCCAAATTCTCCTGCTCAAAAATTAGATGTTGGTCAGAAGGTATGGTGGAATGTTAAGGCAGGCAAGTAGTAATTACAAAATTTAGAAGTAATGAAAAATAAATTATTATATATATTCTTTGCTTTAGCTGTAGCATTTACAGCTTGTGAGGAAAAGACAACGGAGGATTTGTCCGTTGCTTCACCAGAGCCTATATTCGAGTTGATTGGTGATGAAATTATATTGGTACAACTTGGTGATACTTATACTGATCCAGGAGCAAGTGCAACGCAGATTTATAATGGTGATACTACCGCAGTTGAAACCATTAATGTGTTTTCATCAGTAAATACTGAATTGGCTGGAACTTATACTATTAATTATTCAGCAGTTAACAGTTTAGGACATGAATTTCATGCTCCGGTAACTCGTAAGGTTGTCGTTTTTGATGATGAGATTACTGGTGTTTACGGATCATACGTAGTAAGAGATGGAAGAATCATGGATATGGAAGGTACTGTGCTAATCGTTAAAATTGGAGAAGATGGGGATCAACAGTTGTTCTCTCATTCCGATTGGATTGGTGGTTGGTATGACCAATATTATGGATATGGTGCCAGATATGCATTTGCCGGAGTATTAGCAATAAATGCTGATAATACTGTAGAGCACAAAAGCTCAAGTGACCCATGGGGATATGCCGGTAGTTTAGCTGATTCTCCTACACCAGTGTTTGATCCTGTAAATGAGACGATCTCATATATCTATCAATGGACTGCAGGATATAATTTTGATATTGTATTGACTAAAAAGTAAGATGATGAAGAAACTCATATATTTATTTGTTGCAGTATTTGCACTTTCAAGTTGTATGAAAGATCCTGATATTTGGGATAGTTCAGTAAAAGAGTTGGCGGGAGATTGGTTTGTACGTACCTATTCTGCAGATGGAGATTTAGTTGAGGATTATAAAAAGTTGTATACTTATAATACAGCTGACGATAATGGCGAGATGTGGGTTAACCTTAAAGGGGTTATTAAATTGGGAAGTACTACTAAGGTAAACAGTAGTGGTATGACTTTCTCAGGTGATGATGTGTACTCAATTTCTGATGGAGAAGTATTTAATGGAAAAGGTGTTTCAAAAACCGGAAATACAACTGATAGCATCTATATGCAAGTTGTAAAAGAGGGAACAACTTATGTTGTTTCAGGTCATAGAAAAACTGGATTCCCAGAAGATAACTACTAGTGCATTAAGCACTGAATGATTAAAAGCCCCGCTGTGCGGGGCTTTTTTGTTATATGGGGGTAAGAAATTAATCTGTAACAAAAAATCCCGGCTATTGCCGGGATTTTTTCTCTAAAAATACATTTGTTGAATAATAGGTGTTCAAAAACAATTTAATATGGGAGTTTTAAATTGTAATCGATTGTGACAAATATAGACTAATTATTTATTTATGAAAGTGACAATTGCGATTGTAAGTGTATTGTTTTAAGAGGTGTAGTAGATTGGAATTGATAAATAATTATGGCTTGTAAATTATAACAAGATTTTAATTAATTCCGATAGATTATCAATTTCGTGTGTGATTTTTTTATCATGAGTTTGTCTCTTACTATTAAAAAACACCTGGTCAATGCCCGATTTAATAGCACCTTCTATATCAGCCTCCAAACTATCACCAATAACAAGGCTTTCTTTTTTACTGGCATTACAACTTTTAATAAAGTAGTCGAAGAAATAAGGATCGGGTTTTTGCGCTCCAATTAATTCTGAGATATAAATGTTTTTAAAGAGTGGAGTTAAACCACTATTGTCAAGTTTTTTATACTGCACTTCACGAAAACCATTGGTAATGATGTGCATTTGATAATGCGGTTTTAATTGATTGAGTACCTCCAATGCATTTGGAAATAGTTTTGTTTTGGTAGGGCTTATGGTAACATATTGTTGAGCAAATTGCTCGGCAATTGAAAGGTCATCAAAACCAACTTCTGAAAAAGGGAGATAGAAGCGCTGAGTATTTAAGGCCTTTTTTCTGATTTTTCCTCTGCGATATTGGCTCCAAAGGTAGAGGTTGTGGCTTTGATATCGCTCATGAAAATCCTCAAAGCCATTAAAATATTGATCCAATTTAAACTCAGCATATAGTTCCATTAGGGTTTCTTCTGAATTAGCTTCAAAGTCCCATAAAGTGTGATCGAGATCAAAAAATAAGTGTTTGTACTGAGTTGGCATAGCTTTCAATTATTGCTCAAAGATAGGTTTTGTTTTGCAATGTTATACCTGAGCTATTATCTGGTATTTATTTAACTATCCAGGTAGAATAAAAAATCCGATCGAAATACTTCAAGCAAGCATTAGGATCGGATTTAAATGTTGTAATAAGGCTGTTAATTCACTTGAACGACCAAAAAGCGTGACATGCTCCAAAAAGCCTCTTTATCGTTAATACGAAGTACCATTGCACCTTCATTAGCTTCTTCCAGTTGGTATGATGATTCAGGATGAACCGTAAGGATTTTAGCTTTGGGGCGAAATAATGGAATTGAATCAATTTCACGGTAATCGATCGTTGTGAAATACTCTTCTGAGAAACCTTCTCCCGAAACTTTTTTCTTACTAAACAGACCATCACTGCTAATGATGTTTTGCTCCTTAAGTTCTTTTTTAGTGCCGAAAACATAATGTGCTTTATACAATTGCACAGTTGCTTCATCCAACTGTTGTTGGGTTGCATTTCTTACATTCTGCAGTGAATCAACAACACTCTGTAATCCACTTATAGAGAAATTTAGTTCGTCTATTTCAATGCTTTGAGATTCGAGTTGTTGCTTGAGTTTAATTATCTCAAGAGTTTTATCTTTTAGTTGCTTGTTTAATCGGTTAACCAACTTGTTAAGATTGGCATTGTTGGTGCCCGATTGTTTAAGGTTGCGCTCCAGTTTACTAATTTCATCCTTATTTTGAAGCATCAAATCATAGATTAATTGGATATCTCTATTGATTCTATCTTCCAGAGCTTCCCCCGATGTTTCTCCGGATGCAACGTTTAAACTGATAATGTTTTCTTTTTCCTTAATGCTTTGCAGGTTATCATCAATTTGAATTAATGTAGTAACCAAACTGTTCATTTGTCGGTCTTTTTCAGCATTAACCATCAAAAGAGAATCTTTCTCTTGTTGAATATCTCCGGAGTCAGTTAGCTGACAGGCGCTTAATAATGCTATTAGTGCGATTGGAATAAGTCTTTTCATAGTAATTGTGTTTGAAATGGAACAGGTTATTTTTTTGAGTGACCTTCTACTATAATAACTATTTCTCCTTTAACGGTTTTTGAGCTGAAATATTGCGCCAACTCATCAAGAGTCCCTTGTTTGTTTTCTTCATGAAGTTTAGATATCTCCCGTGAAACAGATGCTCGTCTATCTTTACCAAGTTGTTCGGCCAATTGAGTCAGTGTTTTTACCAAACGAAAAGGGGACTCGTAAAAAATCATGGTTCTTGTTTCGTCAGATAAAGATTCCAAACGTGTTTTTCGTCCTTTTTTTTGAGGTAAAAAACCTTCGAAACAAAAACGCTCGTTGGGTAAGCCAGAGTTTACCAAAGCAGGAACAAACGCCGTAGCTCCTGGCAGGCACTCTACTTCAATTTCATTATCTAAGCATTTACGAACCACCAAATAACCTGGATCGGAAATGGCAGGCGTACCTGCATCGGATACCAATGCTGCTGATTCACCGGCTAATAGCCTTTCTGCAACTTTTTCAACCGTAGCATGCTCATTAAACTTGTGGTGCGAAAACATGCGGGTGGAAACTTCAAGATGTTTAAGAAGAAATCCTGTGGTTCTGGTATCTTCAGCTAGTATAAAATCAACTTCTTTTAAAATTCGTATCGCCCGAAGCGTAATGTCTTCAAGATTTCCTATTGGTGTAGGGACAACAAATAATTTACCCATTTTTGATTTTATATAAAACGACGTTTGATATTTTTTAGAAATGATTCGGCAACTTCATTTTCATCACCCCAATTATAGTTTGATTGCAGAAATTGCACAGCAGAGTCATAGGATTCTAATTGGTTTAGCTGATCCAACGTTTGATTAAAGAGATCGGCATTGCCTTGAAATAGTTCGCGTTGAAAATAAAAACGATCATTAAGCCCAATCGCCTTTTTAACATCATCAACTGCTTTGCCAATTTGTGTGACGGAGTTACCTGGCTCTTTATTGACAGAGATACGTTCATTCACCGATTTTTTTTCGGTATTTATCTTTTCTCCAATAATTGTTCCTTCCGATTTCAGTACAGTTTCTTTTTTCGGTGGAGGAATGTTTTTTGCCTTTGGAGGCTCCACAACTTCAGCAGGCTTTGGTATTTCATTCGCAACCTTCACATCTTCGAGTTTAGCCTCTTCTTTTTTAGGCGTTTCTTTCACAGGTTCAGGAATCAATTCGGTCTCAGCTTCTTCAGTCATTAATTGCTTTGAAGATTCAGCTATTTTTTTACCATCTTCCTTAGGAGTTGGAATTGAGGAACTCGAAGTTAAGGACGTTTCTGTTAAAATGCTTTGAGATTCCTGCTCATGCTTTAATGAATCCAACAGATTTAATTCTTCACCAATGTTATTAAGTTTGGTGTGTGCCAGTTTAATAAATGCGGAGTTTATGACTGTTTTTCCTTTAAATGTTGAGACAAGAGTCTGCATTTCATTTAGGTCATTCAGTATAATATCGATAAGAGCTTCTTTTTCCATAGTGAAATACGTGGCATTTTACTTACTTTTGCAAAGGTAATGATTGCAATTTAAAAAACTTCGTACACTAAATGTTTCTTGAAAATAAGGCGAATAGAGATTCTCAAAAAGGTTGGATAGAGGTTATTGTGGGTTCAATGTTTTCGGGTAAAACCGAGGAGTTATTGAGACGTTTAAAGCGGGCTAAAATAGCAAAGCAAAAAGTTGAGATTTTTAAACCTATGGTTGATGTGCGCTATAGCGATACAGAAGTGGTGTCTCATGATTCCAACGCTATTACTTCAACACCTGTGGAATCATCGGGTAATATACTTTTACTTAGTAGCAATGTTAACGTGGTTGGCATAGATGAAGCTCAGTTTTTTGATGGAGGGCTTGCCGATGTCTGTCATCAGCTGGCTAGTCAGGGAATTCGCGTTATTGTAGCAGGATTAGATATGGATTTTAAAGGCAAACCCTTTGGTCCGATACCTTCATTATTAGCAACTGCAGAATATGTCACAAAGGTTCATGCCATATGCATGCGTTGTGGTGATTTAGCCCATTTTTCACATCGTTTATCCGATAATGAAAAGCTTGTATTGCTTGGCGAAAAATCTGAGTATGAACCGCTCTGTAGAGCATGTTTTACTAAAGTTAATTAGCATATGGCCAGATTAAGTCTTCAGCAATTCGCAGAATTTTCAGGGGGTGAGTTAATTGGCCCCACCACAGGATTTGTTGAAAGACTGGCTTTTGATAGTAGAAAACTTTTAATTCCTCAGGATGCAATATTTATTGCCATCAAGGGAGTTAGTCATGATGGGCATGCTTATATTGAAGAGCTCTATAGGAGAGGTATTCGTGCCTTCATGGTGGAAACATTATGCGATTATTCTGCTTATCCTGATTCTACTTTTATTCAAGTATCGAATTCAGTTATAGCCTTACAAAATGTTGCGTCTGAAATAAGAAAGGAGTTTAAGTTTCCAATTATTGCAATTACTGGAAGTAATGGTAAAACGGTAGTTAAGGAATGGGCAAGCCGATTGCTCGAAAGGCAAATGACTGTTGGAAGATCTCCTCGAAGTTATAATAGTCAGCTAGGAGTACCTTTATCTCTTTGGATGTTGGAAGAGGAATGTGACGTTGCTTTGATTGAGGCAGGTATTTCCATGCCGAATGAAATGTCGAATCTTGAAAAGTGCATTCAGCCACAAATTGGAGTTATCACAAATATTGGCCAGGCGCATCAAGAAAATTTCACATCGCTTGAAAGCAAATTGGAGCAGAAATTAGAATTGTTTCAGAATGCAGAGGTCATTTTATACAATTTCGATCATCATCTGATTAATATTACACTTGCTAGTACATATCCCAATAAACAGACTAAGTCATATGGCTCATCTGAGTCGGCAGATTTACAATTAATTTCTCAATCGAATTCTCAATCAAGCACTATTCTTAAGCTTAAGTATGCTGATGAAATTGTTTCGCTATCTATTCCATTTGTGGATAGTGCCTCTATCGAAAATGCTTTAGCATCTGTTTTATTGGCACTACATTTTAATATGCCTTGGAAGGAAATACAAGCAGGATTAGAAGATTTGCAGCCTGCAGCCATGCGCCTGGAACAAAAGGAAGGTGTAAATAATTGTCTTCTAATTGATGATGCTTATAATTCTGATTTAACATCTTTGGAATTGGCTTTAGATTTTCTAAATCAATTGGGGTCAAGGAAAGGGTTGAGTAAAACCCTGATACTTTCGGATATATACCAAAGTGGAATGGATGCTGATCGCTTGTACAAACAAGTCAAAGAAATTGCAAAAGTAAAAGGTGTTGATCGTTTTATAGGAATTGGACCTCAGTTATATAAAACAAGTGGAGGGAAAGATGCTTATATGTCAACTGAGGATTTTTTAAATCATATACATATCAGTGATTTTAAGAATGAAGCAATTCTGCTCAAAGGCTCCCGTTCTTTTTCATTTGAACGTATATCAGATATTCTGGAAAAACAAAGGCACAAAACCGTATTGGAAGTCAATTTGAATGCCTTGATGAACAATGTGCAGTTTTTCAAATCTAATTTAAAGCCAGAGGTTAAATTGTTGGCAATGGTTAAGGCTTTTTCATATGGCAGTGGATCCTTTGAAATAGCCAATGTATTGCAACATCAAAAAGTGGATTGTTTAGGAGTTGCATTTGCTGACGAAGGAATTGAGCTTCGTGAAGCCGGAATAAATTTACCAATCATAGTAATGAATCCTGAAGTCAGCAGCTTTCCTTTGATGCTTCAGTATGATTTAGAGCCGGAGATTTATAGTTTCAATGTATTACAGTCCTATCTGCGGTCTGTGGAAAGAGAGGGCCTGAGTAAAGTGCCAATTCATATTAAAGTAGATACAGGAATGAATCGTCTTGGTTTTTTACCTGAGGATATGAATCGACTTATAAAAATGATAAATTCAAGTCCAAGACTGAAGGTAGATTCGGTATTTTCACATTTAGCCGGGAGTGATGACGCCGTTCATGATGATTTTACCAAGATGCAAGCTGAAATTTTTATTAAGTGTTGTGAACGTATAGAGGAGGGTTTAGGCTATTCTTTTATTAAGCACATTCTTAATTCGGCAGGTATCGAGCGTTTCCCGGAATATCAGTTTGACATGGTTCGTCTGGGAATAGGAATGTATGGGATTTCAGCAAGTAATAATGATCTTCAAAATGTAGGAACATTAAAATCCTATGTTTCGCAATTAAAAGAAGTGAAGAAAGGCGATTCAATTGGCTACAATCGACGAGGACAAGCTCAATCAAATATTAATATTGCGATTGTCCCGGTAGGCTATGCCGACGGACTAAACCGCCGATTAAGCAATGGTGTCGGCAGGGTGGTAATTAATAATCAGCAGGCTCCAATAATCGGTAATATTTGTATGGATATGTGCATGGTTGATGTTAGTAATCTGAGTGTAAAAGAAGGAGACGAAGTTGAAATTTTTGGTTCAAATTATACCATAAACGATATAGCTGAAGCATTAAATACGATTCCTTATGAAGTGCTAACCAGTATTAGCAGAAGAGTTAAACGTGTTTATTATTTGGAATAGCAGGACTATCCAAGTTTTGATATCCGTTCCAGTCTCTCACCATCCAAAATTTTAATAATTCGCCCGTTAACAGCCAATACCTTCTCATTCACAAAAGTGGTTAATGTTCGAATGGCATTGGAAGTTGTCATATTCGAAAAATTAGCTAAATCTTCACGAGAGAGATAAACGCTAAGAGTTTGTTCATCTTCTTCGTAGCCATAGATATCTTTAAGAACACAAAGGCTTTCTGCCAATCGTCCGCGAATATGTTTTTGCGTTAAGGTTACTGTTCTGTAACGTGCAAATCCAAGCTCCTTGGCAAATGATTTAACAAAGGTCATGGACAAGGCCGGGTTGGTCTTCATTAGCTTATAAACGGCTGTTTTAGGCACTATAAATATGGTACACGGCTCAATAACCTCAGAAGAAGCAATGTGAAGGTCATCGGCAAATAAAGCACGATAACCGATGAAAGCCGGACCACTTGCCATCCTGACAATTTGTTCGCGACGCCCAACACCTTCTTTAAATATTTTTACTTTGCCTACGCCTAGACATAGTAATCCGCTTGGTTTATCACCCTCATGGTAGATGATCTCACCTTTCTTGTAATGAACGGTACTGTGGTTGTTAAGTAAAAACTGTTTTTCTTCTTCATTAAGAATGCTATACAGCTTAGTAATCTCTTTTATAGTAGGATCTGAATCAGAAGATTTCTTTTTGGCTGGCATATTTATGTTATAAAACAGTGTTTTAAAACATACAAATTTAGAAAAAAAGATGGTTTTCCACCCTGATTAACACTAAATGTGTATGTTTTAAAAAAGTCAGTTTAATATTTTGCAACAAGAGGCATTCGTCTACCCATACCAAAGGCCTTGCCTGAAACGCGGAGGGTAGGTGCCGTTTGAAAGCGTTTATATTCATTCATATTTACTAGGCGAACTGCTTTTTTTACAGTTGCCTCATCAAATCCGTCGTTAATAATATCTGATGGCGACTCATGTTTTTCGATGTACTTAAAGAGGATTGTATCCAAAACATCATAATCAGGAAGCGAATCTGAATCTTTCTGATCAGGCCTTAACTCTGCAGACGGTGGTTTGATAATTGTATTCTCAGGAATAATTTCTCGCTCACGATTTATGTATCTCGCCAAACGGAAAACATCGGTTTTGTACACATCGCCCAATACCGACAACCCCCCATTCATATCACCATATAAAGTACCGTAGCCAACAGCCGCTTCACTTTTATTTGACGTGTTTAGCAAAATATGCCCAAACTTATTGGACAATGCCATAAGCAGAGTACCTCTAATGCGCGCTTGCATATTCTCTTCTGTGACATCTTCATCTTTACCTTCAAATAAAGGTCCCATCAACATGTTGTAGGTTGTAAAGATTTCTTTTATGGGAACAATGTTGTACTCTATATTTAGATTGTCAGCCAGATCAACTGCGTCTTTTATGGAGTGATCGGATGAGTATTGTGATGGCATTAAAAGAACACGAATATTTTCAGCTCCAAGAGCCTCAGCAGCCAATACAACTGTTACTGCTGAATCAATACCTCCTGATAGTCCTAATGTGGCTTTTGAAAAGCCCATTTTAGTAAAATAATCACGAATTCCGCAAACCAGAGCATCATGAATAAATGCTAAAGTATCAGTCGTTTTTTCTTCTTCAACAGTGGCGACATCTATTTTATCAAGATCAACCATGATTTGATCTTCACTAAAAGTAGAAGCCTGATGGGTTATTTCTCCTTTAGAATTAACCACCATGCTGTTACCATCAAATATTAATTCGGTGTTTGCTCCTATTTGATTGACGTAGATAAAAGGTAATCCAAACTGTTTGGCCTTATGGCGTACAATATTTTGACGTACATCAACTTGTGTGTAGGAAAAAGGAGAAGCCGCTATGTTAATGGTAAAATCAGGTTTTAATTTCATGAGCTCCTCCATTGGAGAAAGCGTATATAATTTATCTCTTGCAAATGCATTGGCCACCGGCTGGTCATCCCATATGTCTTCACATACGGTAAGTGCAATTTTTCGACCTTTTAGCTCTACAAGATCGAACGATTTGTTAGGTTGAAAATAACGGTACTCATCAAATACATCGTAATTAGGGAGTAGCGTTTTTCTAACCACCTGTTGGATTTTACCATCAGCCAATACATATGCAGCATTGTAAAGATTTTTCCCCTGAGGTTCAGGATTGATTTCAGGAGCGCCAACTATTGCGGCAATACCTACACATTTATCAGCTATTCGAATTAGCGCTTCATTGCAGCTTTCTATAAATTCCTTACGTTCCAGAAAATCATAAGGAGGATAACCACATACAGCCAACTCAGAAAAAACGACTAAATCAGCTCCTTTATCTTTAGCTATCTCAATACTGTTAATGATTTTATCAGCATTGGAAGTAAAATTACCAATGTGATAATTTAACTGCGCCAGTATTACTTTCATCTTCCTATATTAATTGCAATTAATTACTTCTAAAAAATAACTCCAAATTGAAATACCAACCTGTTAAGGTGCGTTTTATCGCTAAGGTAATGATTTGTTGCATCAAGAATTCCATTGTGGTAAAGAAGACCAAAGGTTAAAAACGTGTCTCCACCAATGGAGTATTCAATTCCCCCACCAAGGTTATATCCCATGTCGAAGGACTTTATTTGGTCTGTTCTGGATTTTCCATTTTCATCCACGGCTTTAATGTTAAATTGTCCATAAAGGCCAAATTGTCCATAGAATCTGGAACGATGAAATTCATTGGTTAACAGTTTCAGACCAAGAGGAATTTCCAGATATTTAAGTTGGTAAGTTTCATTACTGGTATAGGCATTACCATCCATATCCTGCAAATCATAAGTAAGTTTACCACCTGATGTATTAATTGTTAAACCAGTTGTAATGGCATAATTCGTGTCGAAAAAATGATCAACGAGCAATCCAAAATTATAACCAAATTTGCTGCCATTAGAATTTACAGACTCATGGTCTGAATTAAGCCAAGAAATTTGCGGACTAAGTAAAAAGCCAAGGCGTGTACGCTTTCCAGTTTGTGCATTAAGGTTAAAAAAAAGTATTAATCCTATTAAGATTAAAAAGGCTCTTTGCATTGTGTTGGTATTATAGGTTGAAAACTGTACAAACTTACTTATTTTTACAGCAAATAAAAGAATTAACAATGCAAGCTTTTTTCAAAAAACATTTATTGATTGCCGTTTTAATGGCTTTGATAGTTTCGTGTAACAATGGACCAGACGCACCTGATGTTGATCATATTGAAGTGGACTTAGAATCACATTTGTTTTATAAGGAATTATTTGAAGGAGGCAGCTCTGATATTGCCGGAAAGGTAAAGACCTTGAATAATAAATATGGACCTTATCTTGAAGCTTATAGTCAAAAAGTTATCAATATTGGTAGCGTCGATGATCCTCATTATGAGGTGAACTTAAAAACATTTATTGATTACGATGCCAACAAGGATGTCTACGCAAAGTGTCTGGAACAATATTCAACAGTTGACGATTTAATGGTGGATATGGAACAGGCTTTTCGCTATTATAAATACTATTTCCCAAACTCGGTAAACCCTGATATTTATTTTCACATTTCTGGATTTAATCAATCAATAGCTCTGGATTCGGCCTGGATTTCGGTTAGCGTTGAAAAGTATTTAGGCGAAGAGTGTGAGTTTTATGAGTGGTTAACAATTCCTAAGTATCTGCGAAAGCGCATGGTAAAGGCTAAAGTTGTACCGGATGTAATGAAGGCTATTGGGATGACTACTTTTCCTTCAGGAATGAAGAATGAAGATGTTTTAAATAGTATGATTCAAAAGGGGAAGGTGTTGTATTTTGTTCATCACATGGTGCCCAAAATTAGAAGGGAACTGTTATTTGATCTTTCAGAGAAGGAATTGAAATGGTGTGAAAGATATGAAGCTGATATTTGGTCTGGAATGGTAGAGCGAAAACATCTTTATAATACAGATCGGATGGTTATTCAAAAATATACGGGAGATAGCCCTTTTACCTATTATTTTGGACAAGATTCGCCTGGTAGAGCTGCCATATATCTAGGTTATCAGATTGTTAATGCCTATATGAAAAATAATCAGGATTTGACTTTAGTGGATTTAATGCTCGATGATGATGGGCATAAAATCTTCAGGGAATCGCGTTACCGTCCGTAATATCACTTTATGATCAGGCTCGGAATAGTACAATTTGGCCCATTATTGGGGAAGGTGAAAGCTAATATCGAGATGGTAAATAATTTAATTTTATCATCACCTGAGTGCGATATTTATATCCTGCCTGAATTAGCCAATTCAGGTTATCGGTTTAAAAATAAAGAAGAGGCCTTAAAATATTCTGAAGAAATTAATGACAGTGAATTTCTCAATGCTCTTATGAGTATAGCAAATGATAGAGGAGCTCATATTATTACCGGTTTTTGCGAGAGAGCGGAAAATAAACTATATAATTCATCTGTTCTAATAGGTCCCATGGGTATAATGGGCTCATACCGTAAGCTGCACCTTTTTATGGATGAGAAAGATATTTTTGAACCTGGAGACAAAGGTTTGCCTGTATTTGATACTCCCGTTGGTAAGATAGGTATGTTGGTTTGTTTCGATTGGATGTTTCCTGAAGCATGGCGGGTATTAGCATTAAAAGGAGCTCAAATAATTGCCCATCCGTCCAATTTAGTGTTGCCGTATTGTCAAAGCGTAATACCATCATATGCGTTGGTAAACAAATGTTATATCGCTACTGCTAACCGTATTGGAAAAGAAAGGGATTTGCATTTTACTGGACAATCCGTCTTGGCATCTCCAAAAGGTGAGCTTTTACTTAAGGGAAGTGAAAAACAATCAATGGTGTTGCATGAGACGATTGATTTATCCCTGACAAATGATAAATACATTACGCCTCGCAATCATTTGCTTGATGATAGAAGGACTGATGTATATGGCGATTTAATGATGAGTGAAGATGATTGAGGAAAAAAAAGATTTGCGTAAAACAATACGCTTGTTAAAAAACAGATTAACTGAGTCTGAAAAAATACTCCATGCAAGTTCAGTACACAAACAATTGGAAGAGAATCCTATTTTTCAAGAGGCGCAATCAATTTTGTTTTATTGGTCGATGGACGATGAACTTCCAACGCAAGCGTTCATAGAAGAAATTTATGAAGCTAAAGATATTTACCTGCCGGTCATTAAAGGAAATGATTTAGAGGTTGTCCGATACACGGGTAAACATTGTCTTGTTCCTGGAGAGAAATATGGCATTCCGGAACCTTCGGGTAAAAAGCTAGAAGATGAAAGTATAATAGATTTAGTTATTGTTCCCGGTGTAGCCTTTGATAAACAAAATAACCGTATGGGTAGAGGGGCCGGATATTACGACCGAATTTTAAGTCGTGTGCCTCGGGCAAAGAAGATTGCATTGGCTTTCGACTTTCAAATGGTTGAGAGTGTTCCGGTTGAAGCCCATGATGTTCCAATGGATTTAATTATAAGTAGTAAATAAAAAAGCCCCGGAAGGGGCTTTTATATTTCTTTACTTACGCTGGATGAATAGCTTCTGTTGGGCAAACATCTGCACAAGTTCCACAGTCTGTACAAGCTTCGCCGTCAATTTTATAGATATCACCTTCAGCGATTGCATCTACTGGACATTCATCAACACATGTACCGCAAGCAATACAGTCTTCATTAATTACGTAGGCCATTTTATTTTATCTTTAATGGTTATTATTACTCGGGCAAAATTATTTGCTTTTTTTAAGAATTAAAAGAAAACTGATCTAAACTAATTTATTTTGAACGGATATAAATAAGGCTTAGAGGTCTTAAATTAACTAATACACACTGTATTAGTGAGATGTGTTGATTTTAGTTGTTTTTGTTTTTTATTTGGTCATAAATTTAAATGCCAAATAGGCCATAGTTCCGGCTGCAATTTCCAATGAATCCTCATTTAAATTAAATTGTGGGGTGTGTAAAGTGCCGGTTTCACCATTTTCTTGAGCTACACCAAAGCGATAAAATGTACAAGGATATTTTTGTGAGAAGTAACCAAAATCTTCTGCAGTCATCCTGGTATCCATTTTTTCAGTGGCTTCTTTGCCCAAATATTCTTCAGAATAAAGAATTGCATTTTCAGTTATCCCTTCGTTGTTATAGACAACAGGATAACCATCCTTGATATCAACAACACATTCAGCACCCATTGCGCGAGCTGTGTATTGCGCTATTTCAGTAATCTTTTCTTTAAGTTTCGCTCTCCATTCTTCGTTCATTGTTCGAAGCGTTCCAGCTATTTCAACTGTTTCAGGAATAATATTAGTTGCGCCATTGGCAATGACCTTTCCAAAGGATAAAACAGTTGGGATCTGAGCAGGTACTATTCTGCTGACTACCTGCTGTAATGCGATAATGATGTGCGAAGCGATTAAAACATTATCGGTTAAAGCATGAGGTATAGCCGCATGACCGCCTTTACCTCTTACCTTAAGATAAACTTCATCACCCGAAGCCATATACATACCACTCCTAAAGCCAACATGTCCCGCTTTCATATGAGGCAAAACGTGTTGTCCAATTATTATCTCCGGTTCCTTCTCATCAAACAATCCTTCTTCCATCATTAACTTGGCTCCACCTGGAAAAACTTCTTCGGCCGGTTGGAAAATTAATAAAATGGTTCCTTCCCATTCTTTTTTCAATTCATTCAACACCATAGCCGTACCTAATAAAGCTGCTGTATGCGCATCATGTCCACAGGCATGCATCACACCTTCATTTCTTGATGAGAATTCAAGATTAGTAGCTTCTTTGATCGGGAGGGCATCCATATCGGCACGCAATGCAATGGTTCTTTTCTTCGGATTCTTGCCTTTCAATTCTCCAAGAATACCAGTCTTAACAAATCCATCTTTAAACGAAATGCCTTTCTCGCTAAGCTTAGTTTTTATGAATGCTGAAGTATTGTGTTCTTCAAATGATAATTCTGGATTGTTATGAATGTGGCGTCGAATAGCAATAATTTCTTCAAGATATTGCTTTGTTAGCTCTTGTATTTTTTTCTTCATTATTTTTGAAATTAATCTTAAACAAATATCGAAATGTGGTTCAAACCGACAATGTTTTTATTTTTATGGTATCACAAAGATAACAGTTATAAAGAATAAGCGTTTATTTAGACATAATGACATTAAACTAAATTGATAAACGAAGGTTAGTTAAGAAAAATCTTATTTAAATGGGCGAACACCATCATCATCAACATGATTTACAAGGCAGAAGTTTAGTGATTACTATTTTTCTAAATATAGCCATTACAGTGGCTCAGGTATTTGGTGCTATAATAAGTCATAGCTTATCATTATTGAGTGATGCCTTGCATAATTTCTCCGATGTCATGGCTTTGCTTATAAGTTATATAGCTAATAAACTCTCAAAGCGAAAATATACCAAGGATAAATCATTTGGTTATAAGCGTGCGGAAATTATTGCAGCTTTTATAAATGCGGCCACATTATTGGCTTTGTCGGTTTATTTAATTGTGGAGTCCATTGAGCGTTTTGTGGCCGGTAATCAGGCAATGGTTAACGGAACAGTAGTTGCCATACTTGCGGGATTCAGTATTCTGGCCAATGGGATAAGCGTTCTTGTTGTGAAGAAGCATTCGGAGCACAGCATGAATATGCGATCGGCTTATTTACATTTGTTTTCTGATATGCTTTCGTCCGTAGCTGTTCTCCTGGCTGGTTTGGCAATGAAGTACTGGGGCGTAACTTGGATAGATTCGGCATTGTCAATTGCCATAGCAGTTTATCTTATTGTTTCTGCATGGAGTTTATTTGTTAAAACAGTACGTGTGTTAATGCAATTTACACCTTCCGGTCTTGACATCACTGAAATAGCCAGTTATGTGGAGCAAAGAGAAGAAGTGAATAATCTGCACCACGTTCATGTTTGGCAATTGACTGATCATGAGATTCATTTGGAAGGGCATATCGATTTTGTGAATGATATATGTATATCGGAATCCAACAAGCTAATCGAAGAGATTGCAATGGACCTAAAAACAAATTTCCATATTGGACACTGTACATTTCAAGCAGAATTTAATGTAGATCACGATAAAAGCATTGTAGGTGGCTCGCATGAGTGTGGATGTTGAAAATAATAAGGTGCAGAATACTTCGCGAGTTGAAAATGTTATTAGTTTTGTGTTCCTATGTTAATGTAGAGTTAAAATGGTTCAATTTTTGAACTCTTTAGCCTTATATGCGTACAAATGATGCAAACCTTAATTGAAGGAAGTGAAATATCTGATTTGTAAAGAAATATAAATTAACTATGAGAAAGTTATTTTTTATTATTATGGTGTTGGCTGTCAATGTGACATTAGTTTCAGCTCAACATGCTAAAGCTAACCTGGTCTTTGACAAAATGATTCATGATTTCGGTGAACTTCAGGAATCAAATGGACGTGTGAATTACGTTTTTAAATTTAAAAATACCGGAGGACAACCAATGGTATTGCATAATGTAAAGGCATCATGTGGATGCACTACTCCTGAATGGACACATAATCCTATTCCTCCTGGAGGAACAGGTCAGGTAAAAGCCATTTTTGATCCAAGAAATCGCCCGGGTAATTTTAATAAAAGTATTACAGTTCAGTCAAATGCTCAAAATGGAACTGTTGTTCTTCGAATAACCGGAAAAGTATTGGCACGCGAAAAAACCGTTGAGGATATTTATCCACGAAATATGGATGTTATTCGCTTAGAATCATCTCATTTGGCATTTACAAAAATGAGCCCTCAGCAAAAGAAAACAGAACAACTTAAAATTATCAGTACTTCTGCGGAACCTGTTAAACTAAGCTTTTTAAATGTTCCTAAACACATTACGATAAAGGCGGTTCCGGAAGTTTTGCAACCAAATCAGGCAGCTGTTATTACAGCTACTTATGATGCTTCAATAAAAAATGACTGGGGATTTGTTACTGATAACATTTTTTTGATTTTTAATGATACTAGAGATTATAAGAATCGATTAACTCTAAGTGCTTCTATTGAAGAGGATTTTGCCGGATGGAGTGAAGATAAAAAAGCAAATGCTCCTGTAATTTCAATTGCTGAGAAAACCTGGAATTTTGGAGAGATTAAGCAAGGTGATAAGGTGAATCACGAGTTTAAAGTACAAAATAATGGAAAGTCACAATTGATAATTCGAAAGGTAAAAGCATCTTGTGGATGTACGGCTATTAAGCCGGCTAAAACAATATTAGCGCCTGGAGAGGAAACAACAATTATTGCTGAGTTTAATTCGGCTGGCAAAAGTGGTCGTCAGAATAAATCAGTGACAGTGGTGACCAATGATCCTAAAAGTACAACAACCTTATTGCGTATTACAGGAAATGTGCAATAGGAATTATTAAAACATAAGATAAAAGTGATATTGGAGAGTTTGTTTCAAATCAACTCTCCATTTTACTTTAATACTGATAAAAAATAATGGCGACATTCGACGACCATGAACATATAGAGAATGATCCTGCCTTTAAAGGCCTTAAGGTTAATAAAGGAGTAGCATCAGTCCCTTCTGTTAATCCAGACGCTGCAAAGCGATTTTTGCGTAAACGACGTCCGCAATTGACTGTGGACGATTACTTCAAAGGAATCATTGGAGGTAACATGACTATTTTAAGTCAGGCCGTTACAATGGTTGAAAGTGCATTGCCTGAACATCAGGAAGTAGCTCAACAAATTATTGAGAAATGCTTGCCTTATGCAGGAAAAAGTATCCGATTGGGTATAACCGGTGTTCCGGGTGCTGGCAAGAGTACTTTTATAGAGTCGATGGGAATGCATATTATCAATACTGGAGGTAAGTTGGCAGTTTTGGCAATTGATCCATCCAGTGAGCGTTCTAAAGGAAGTATACTTGGGGATAAAACCCGGATGGAGAAGCTTTCTGGTGAGAAAGATGCGTATATTCGCCCTTCACCTTCGGCAGGTAGTTTGGGAGGTGTTGCACGTAAAACGCGAGAAACGATTATACTTTGTGAAGCCGCTGGCTTTGATACCATATTTATTGAAACAGTCGGTGTTGGTCAATCTGA
Organism: uncultured Carboxylicivirga sp.; assembly: GCA_947503525.1. Taxonomy (GTDB): domain Bacteria; phylum Bacteroidota; class Bacteroidia; order Bacteroidales; family Marinilabiliaceae; genus Carboxylicivirga. The sequence continues at coordinate 47,633 of CANNEA010000013.1, forward strand.
AACAGCTGTGCATTCAATGGTCGATTTCTTTTTGCTATTGATGTTGGCAGGAGCAGGTGATGAATTACAAGGTATAAAGCGCGGAATTATGGAAATGGCGGATGCTATAACCATAAATAAAGCGGATGGATCGAATGAGACTAAGGCAAAGTTGGCTCAGACTGAATATAAAAGTGCCTTGCATTTGTTTCCTCCAACTAAATCGGGTTGGACTCCTGAAGTAAAAACATGTTCATCTTTATATCATAAAGGAATAACCGAAATTTGGGACATGATTTTGGCTTACGTGAAACTGACCAAGGAGAATCAATATTTCGATACCAATCGTCGCTCGCAAGCTAAATATTGGATGTATGAAAGTATCAATGAACAGTTGCGAAGTAACTTTTATCATCATAGTGAAATAAAAGATAATTTGGTGCTTAGTGAACAACTTGTTTTGAATGATGAGAAAAGTTCGTTTATGGCTGCCAAAGAATTGTTAGATAAGTATTTTAATAATATAAAGTAACCTAAAGCTGAATAAGCTTTTATAAAATTGACAGAATGAAGAATTGGATGTTAGCAATCTTAAGTGTTGCATTTTTGGCTGCATGTCAGCCTAAAGGATATCAAATTACCGGAACGCTTGAGGGAGCAACAACAGGTAAAGTATTTTTAAATAATCTGAAAAAGGGGCAGCCAACGCCTATCGATACAGCTGAGATAGTAGACGGTACGTTTACTTTTACAGGAAGTGTTGAAGGACCTGAGTTGTTTATTGCTTTTGTTGAAGGACAACAAGCACCTGCTGCTTTCTTTGTTGAGAATACAAATATTTCAATTACAGGTGATGTGACTAAACTGAATGAGGCAGAAGTTGTTGGGTCTGAATCAAACGACATTTTCGCCAAGCTAAACAAAGAAGTTCCTGGTAACGAGCGTATGAAGCAAATGCAACAGGAATTTATGCAAGCTCAAATGTCACAGGATCAGGAAAAGATGCAAGTGTTGAGTGAAGAGGCAAATTCTATTATGGAAGATCAAAAGGCCTATTACGAAAAGTTTCTTGAGGCAAATGCAACTAATGCTGTTGGCGCCTTAATGACTGTTAGTATGGCTCAATCAAAACCTTTGGATGAGGTAAAAGAATTAGCTGCTACATTAGAAGCAAGCTTACCTGGACATAAATATGTGGCTGAAGTATATGAGATTATTGAGACTCGTGAGAAAATGGAAGCTGGTGCTACTGCAACTAAAGAAGGAAATGTTGCGCCGGACTTTACCCTTTTATCTACCGATGGAAAAGAAATCGCATTAAGCAGTTTTCGTGGAAAATATGTATTGGTTGATTTCTGGGCAAGCTGGTGTGGTCCTTGTCGTCAAGAAAATCCAAATGTAGTTAAGGCCTACAATAAATATAATTCAAAAGGATTTGAAGTGCTAAGTGTATCTGTTGATGACGATGAGGCTAAGTGGCTAGAGGCCATTAAAGCTGATGGTTTAAGCTGGACGCAGGTAAGAGATACTGATAAGTCTGTAGGAACTCAGTATAATGTTAAGCAGATTCCTACAACTTTATTGTTGGATAAGGAAGGTGTTATTATTGCCAAGAATCTTAGGGGAGAGGCTCTTGAAGCAAAATTAGCTGAGCTTTTAAATTAGTTCCATAGGGGACGAACAACCTTATAAAATTAAATCAATGAAACAATTATTATTTGGGTTCTTAGCATTGGCTTTGATGCTAAGTTCTTGTGATACCCAACCAACTTTTACACTTAAAGGAAAGATAGCAGGAGATGCAGAAGCACCACTTGTTATTGGAGTAGTTCAAAAGGACGGGTACAAAACAATCGATACTTTAACTTTAGTTGAAGGTGTTGTAGATTATAAATTCACTCTTGAGCAACCTGTGATGGTTGTTGTTGGCTTGGAAGGAAGTCGTCAGCGCAAATCATTCTTTGGTGAAAACGTAGCTTATACTATTGATGGTGATATCAATCGAATTACAGAAGCTACTGTTACCGGAGGTGAATTGTTTGCTGCATACAATGCAATTGAGGAATTACAAAAAGCTAACGCAAGTAAGTCGGAAGAATTACGTATGGCCTTTCAGGCGGCCTCAGAAGCTGGTGATGAAGAAAAGCAGCAAGAGATTATTGCTGAATATGAAGCTGGTGAAAAAGAAGTAGAAGAGGCTCAAATGGTATATGTTTCTGAAAATGCAACATCACCTGTGTCGGCATATTTGGTATATAGTATTTACCGTCATAAACCATTGGACGAAATTAAGGCGGCTGTTGCAAAACTAGATGCTTCTCTTTCAACTTCACCTTATTACCAATCCATTTCAGAGCGAGTAGCTAAATTGGAAAAGGTAGCGGTAGGTCAAATGGCTCCAGACTTCACGATGAATGACCGCGATGGAAATCCGGTTACTTTATCTTCTTTAAAAGGGAACTATGTATTAATTGATTTTTGGGCGAGCTGGTGTGGACCTTGTCGTCGTGAGAACCCTAATGTAGTTAAGCTTTATAATGAATTTAGTGAAAAAGGATTTGATATACTTGGTGTGTCTTTAGATCAAAAGCAGGATGCATGGCTTAAGGCCATTGAAGATGACCAGTTAACCTGGAATCATGTATCAGATTTAAAAGGATGGGGTAATGAAGCCGCACAATTGTATGCTGTTTCTGGAATTCCACACACTGTTCTTCTAGACAAGGATGGAAAAATTATCGCCAAAAACTTGAGAGGCGAAGAATTGCACAACAAAATTGCCGAATTATTGAATTAATTTTTCGGTGAAGATTATAGTAAGAAGGGGGCTTTTGAGCCCCCTTTTTTTATTTATTGAAATATTTATCATTTTATTTCAAACCTCCCCAGCCTAAATTTGTTATGTAACAGATGTCTTGTTTTTGAGGCATTCTATTTTTGTTACATTTGTTATTTGAAATTTGTCTAAATAAAGTAAAAACATAATCATATGAATTACGATGTTATAGTTATAGGCAGTGGACCTGGAGGATATGTTGCAGCAATTAGAGCTTCGCAATTAGGTTTAAAAGTAGCTATTGTTGAGCGTTCAGAGCTTGGTGGGATCTGTCTTAACTGGGGATGTATTCCTACAAAATCACTATTAAAAAGTGCCAGTGTATTCGAATACCTGAAACACGCCGAAGAATACGGAATTAAAATTGATGGTGAAGCTTCTGCTGATTTCGAGGCCATGGTAAAACGCAGTAGAGGAGTTGCGGATGGCATGAGTAAAGGGGTTCAGTTTTTATTGAAAAAGAATAAGGTTGAAGTCATTAAAGGATCGGGTAAATTGCTTGGTAATAAAAAGGTGGAAGTGACTACTGAAGCTGGAGAGAAGCAAGAATACCAGTCTGAGAATATTATACTTGCAACAGGTGCAAGAAGTCGTGAATTACCTAACCTACCGCAGGATGGTGAAAAGGTAATTGGCTATCGTAAAGCTTTAGTTTTGGATAAAAAACCTGAATCGATGATTGTAGTTGGGTCAGGTGCCATTGGAAGTGAGTTCGCTTATTTCTATAATGCTATTGGAACTAAGGTTACTTTGGTTGAATACCTGCCTAATGTGGTTCCGGTTGAAGATGAAGAGGTGTCTAAGCAACTGGGTCGTTCATTTAAGAAAGCAGGCATTAAAGTTATGACCGGAGCTGAGGTAACTACCTTAGATACTTCCGGAGATAAGGTTAAGACCGTAATCAAGACTAAAAAAGGAGAAGAAGAACACGAGGCGGACATTGTATTATCAGCGGTTGGAATAGCTCCGAATCTTGAAAATATTGGTTTGGAGGAAGTAGGAGTTCTTGTTGAGAATGGACGTGTTAAGGTAGATGAATATTATAAAACATCGGTAGATGGCGTTTTTGCCATTGGTGACATTGTTCCGGGGCAAGCTTTGGCTCACGTGGCTTCAGCTGAAGGAATCATTTGTGTTGAGAAAATTGCCGGACATAATCCAGAGCCACTAAACTATGGAAATATCCCGGGATGTACTTATACGGTTCCTGAAGTAGCTTCTGTTGGTATGACTGAGAAAGCAGCCAAAGAAGCCGGGCATGAATTGAAAGTTGGGAAATTTCCTTTCTCGGCATCTGGTAAGGCAAGTGCAGCAGGTCACAAAGAAGGTTTTGTGAAATTGATTTTTGATGCGAAGTATGGTGAGTTACTTGGAGCGCATATGATCGGCGCGAATGTAACTGAAATGATAGCTGAGTTGGTAACGGCACGTAAGTTAGAGACTACGGGGCACGAAATCATTAAAGCTGTTCATCCTCACCCAACCATGTCGGAAGCAGTAATGGAAGCTGCTGCAGCGGCATATGATGAGGTTATTCATATTTAAGAATAGTATAGTAAATATAAAAAAAGGGGCTAAAGCCCCTTTTTTTATATCAATATTTTAATTTCTCTTGCTACTCTTTGATTGTACTCAAAGGCCAGGTTTTTGTGATTAACAAGATCGACAATTGTTCCGATCAAACATAAACCACCCGTAAAAAGATAAAGTATTCCCATGCCTATTTGGTTAATCATGAAACGGTGAATCCCCGAAACTCCAAGAAAACCAATTAGTGCGGTTAATAAAATAGTCTGCGGATCTTTTCGTCTTCCTCTATAGATCAGAATGAAATTTTGGACTTGCTCGTCAGTACTGTCCTTCAGGAGTGATTCCAAATAAATGGCTTCTTCACTTTCTGCTTCAGGTAATAATGTAAAAATTCTATTCATAATGTGGTGAATTAAAGGTTTAAAATTTCAAATCTGGTTTAAGTATTCTATAGGATCTGTAAAGCAATACAATAATAGCCAAAAAACCTAATGGGTGTGATTGCCAGGAATCGATAAAGCGACCTTTGAAAAAGAAAGCAATGGAATGACCTAAACCACATCCCGGGCAAAAACTAATGCCCAAATTCTTAAAAAGGCAGAGTGAATAATGGCTTTCAGCTAATGGGTTTGTAAAAGCCAGAAAGAGCATTGCCAATATCCAAAAGTAGGCTTCTAAATGAAGTTTTTTAAATTGATAAGCTGGTCTTCTCACTTTCTGTTTTTACAGTTATTAAATTAATCATTTTTATCCAAAATGTCTATATTATCTGTTCATTAATTAAATGAGGACATTAAAAAAGGAAGCCAGCATTGACTTCCTTTAGTATTATATCGTTGTACACTTGATAGATTATTTTTTTACCCATCCATCATAATTGAAATCACAATTGATCCATTTTTTATCAATGGTAATATAGGTATCTGTTTGTTTTGCTTTAATCCAGTCATCAAGCGTTTCCTGTCTTTTTTGATTTTCCAGCATAGCTTGAAGCATTTGATAATCATCTCTCAAGTTAGCTTTATGCGGATCTGTCTTTTTCTTCAATCGAACTAAGCGATAAGTTTCCTTTCCTTTGCGTTCATCCATCATGTAGAAAGAAGATGAAATATCATCAGCTTTCATGGTTTGAAGCTGTTTGTTAATGGCTACTGGAATTTGAGACAGTTCAAACTTAGCAGTTCCGGTTTCAGGATTAAGCATTAAACCTCCACTGGTACGCGAATCTTTATCCATTGAAAAACGAAGTGCTGCTTCCTCAAACGACATGGTTTTATCCACTATAAGACCACGAATGGTGTCCAGGTTAGCTTTTGTTTCTTTACGCGAAGTTTCACCAATTTTAGGCTTAATTAATATGTGTCTGCAATTAATTCGCTCACCTTTACGGTCGATTAATTGAATAATATGAAATCCATATTCTGTTTCAACAATCTTAGACACTTTATTTTTATCCTGCAGGTTAAAGGCAACACTGGCAAATTCAGGAACTAAACCTGAACGTGGCATCCATCCTAATTCCCCTCCACGAGCAGCCGAACCCTTATCTTCGGAATACAATACAGCTAAGGTTGCAAAATCACGTCCGTCGTTTAATTGGCGTTGAAAATCGCGAAGTTGTGTTTTAACTCTGTCAATTTCTTTTTGCTCAATTTTAGGATTCAACACAATTTGCTGAAGCTCAAATTGAGTTGGAATCATCGGTAAGCTGTCTTTATCCGCATTGCGATAAAAGGCTCTGATTTCAGCCGGAGTTACGTTAATGTCTTGGGTAATTTCGCCTTGCATACTTTGAGTAAGCATTTGTGTTCTTACCATTTCCATCTGATCTCTTTTGATCTGCATTAAAGACTTGTTAAAGTATTCTTCTAACTTTTCTTTATCGCCAATTTGAGATATAAAATAATTAACTCTGCGGTCAACCTCGTTTACAACTTGATTTTCATTTACTTCTATACTATCTAATTTTGCCTGATTCAATAGGAGCTTACTAATCAATTGTTGTTCAAAAATGTTACATTTTAAGTCGCCGGAAAAGTTTGCGCCTTCCATGAGAGCTTGCTCATATTGGTGTTCTATATCCGACTTTAAAATTGCATTATCCCCAACAACCGCTATTACTTCGTCAATAACGCCATCTTGGGCAAATAATGAATTAAATGATGTAAGAGCTATGATGAAAATGCTTAATATAATCGTGCTACGCATGTTTTCGATTTTGTATTTTCTTAATCAATATTGGTTTAGGTTGAATATTGTTTGCAGCCGTCCTCTCCTGTATCAGCCTTTTTCAACCCATGCAAATATAAAAAAAAGATTAGCTTTTTTACCCTGATTAACAGAATTGCAGGGAGTTTAAATTAGTATGTGAGCTAATAGAACTTTATAGATTTATCTTTCAAGGCTTCCTCGTATAAGTCTGACTCCAATTGTTTGATGAATTCCAGACGTTTTTTATTCACAAGAATAGCCTTTATTCTTTCTTCAACGTATTCGATAGGTGCTAATTCCGAACCTAACTTATATTCTTTTATGGCAAGAAAATAGTGATGCAAAGAATCGGAAGTTTGATAATGCTTATTGTAACGAACAAATTGCTCGGGTCTTGAAATGGACTCCGGTAAAGTATTATTAATGTCTTGAAGTGGTAGCCACTGGTCCAGAAAAACTTCATATTTCTTTGCATTCTGGAAACAATAGGTTTCCAGTTTTACTAAATCTTCCTGCTTTTCTGATTTGTATAAACGTTCTACAGTACGAATATTAGGCGCAGTTTTTGGGACCATTACAAACAATCCTTTAATAATAGGATCTTTAAGCCTGAAATTATCGGTCATTTCTTCATAACATGTATTGACTTCAGAGCCGGTAATGAAGGGACTGAATTTTTGCGCCAATAACTTTTGTTGGTAATGATGCACTAACAAGGAGCGCCTGTATTCTTCAAGTAGTTTGTTAACATCTTTTTCCTGAGGCGTAAGATTAAGTTCAGCTTTTCGTAATAACAATTCAGCGCGTATCCAACGGTTAATATAGTCTTGAGCAAAAACTACACTGTCTTCTTTTGATAAGTGGTTAGGAATAGCTGCATACAGCATACCATTGGTCAATTCCTTATCTGCCACTGCTACCAAGGGATTTGAATTGTCGCCGTCCGTATCCGATTCACACCCCGAAATAAAACCGATTAAAGTAAGACTAATTAAAATTAAGCTATATATGGATTGCCTCATTTGAATAACTATGTTTAGACTTGATCATTGCAAATATACAATTCTTAATCTGCTCTAAAAACTATAGCGCAGCCTTATCTAAAACCGTTTTGTTAACCATGGGTTTAAATTTTTCGCGAAGCATCTTAATCCAGTCCTCTTCCAATTTTGCTTGATAATCAGACAACACTTGTCCTCTTACCTCATTTAATTCTCTTTCAGCAGCCGGCAATAGTTCTCCGTCTGTTAATAGATATTTATATTCAGATGTAGTTTTTGTTTCTTCTGTTTTCCAAACCTGCTGATCCAATAGTTTGTGCTGACCTTTCGAGAAGGTTCCCTTTTCAATTTTGGCGTATGCAGAAATGATATTCTCAATGGAGTCATTCATTTCAGTGTTATTCAGTTGGGCTTTAACTTTCTTGAGGTCTTTTTTCTTTTTACAAAAGAAGAGATTACCCTCAAATCTTTCTTCAAGTTTATAATTTCTCTTATTTGCGTTGAAGAATTTTTCTAAGCCTAAAGTATCCTCCGATGCTTTATTCCAAATTTCTTTCTGACTTATCTCAAATATTAATAAACCATCATGGTATTCATTCATTAAATACTTAAAATCAGGATAATTTTCTTCGAGGTGTTCTTTTTCGTATTCAATAATTTTATCATCGGCAAAACTATCCCAATTTTCCGCTATGCTTTGTGTTGATAATTGCTTTGGATTTATTCTTTTTGTTTTTAGAAAAGATCCAAAGTCACCAGAGTTAAGTTCGATATCAGCAAACGATGCGGCAGAAATATTCTTTTGTGTTAGGAGTTCGGATAGAGCATCTGCGTCCAGGGATTTATTCTCAATTATTAGGTTGAAAAGTTGTTGTGAAGCCTCTTGATCAATGGCGTATTTATATTCTTTTCTTAAACGGTTTAAAGTTGCTTTTTGACCGGCATAAGCTCTTTCGTCTCTTTTAATTTTTTGAAGTATGTCTTCACGACTATCTTCAAGTGAGGCTATTGGTCTGTGGTCAATTCTTTTGATGATATGCCAGCCAAAAGGAGTTTGTATAGGTTGAGAAATTTGCCCACTATCGCTTAAAGCAAAAGCTGCCTCCGCAAATTCAGGTACCATTCTTCCTGTTGTAAACCATGGTAATTCACCGTTGTTTTTTACCGTGTTTTTATCATCAGAATGTTCTTTAATCATTTCAGTAAAATCGGCTCCAGCTAATAATAGTTGATACACCGAGTCAATGTCGGTTTTAGCTTTAGTTTTTACATCTGTTGGTGCATTCTGAGGATAGGCTTTCATGATGTGGGCCACTTTCATTTCTCCTCTGTTTTCACGCTTATCATGAACAAATATTAAGTGATAGCCGAATGATGTTCTAACTATATCAGATACTTCTCCAACCGTTGTGTTGAAAGCCGCTTTTTCAAAAGGGTAGACCATCATAAAACCGGTGAAGTAACCCAATCTGCCACCTTTTGGTGCAGAAGGTCCTTCGGATTTTTCTTTAGCTACTTTTTCAAATGAATCTTCATCAGAAATCAATAATTTGATCTCACTTATTTTATTATAAGCTTTTACAGTATCATCCGGTGTAGGTGATTGTGGTAGTTTAATTAAAATATGAGAAGCATCTACCTCATAACTCATGTGCTCATATGCTTCAGTTAGCACAGCCTCTGTGGCCTTCTTGTCCGTTAGGTATGGTTTTGACAATTCATTTCGATAATAATTTAATTCACGCTTAAAGGATGGAATAGTGTCGTAACCTTGGTCAATGGCCTCAAGTACCTTAAGTTTATAATTCACAAAAAGTGGAACATATTCCGTTCTGCTCAATGGGTTTTGCGATAGAGAATTGTTTTTGTTGAAAATGTAGTTGAATTCTTCAACACTGTATTTTTGCTCTCCTATTGTTAATAGAGTATTGTCTTGAGCCGAGCTTGGTTGAATATTTAATAGAATAAAAGCTATTAAACCAACACATTGATAAATGTTCCGAATATTCATTACTAATTAAATTGTGAAATTAAACTATCCATATTTAACGCAAGCAAAAATAGTTTATTATAGCTTAGTTAAATAAAATTGTTTCAATAATAACTTGACTAATGTAATAAGTCTATTCGTATTATTAGTTCTTGGTGAAAAATAGTAGTAAAAATAACGCCCGATACATATGTATCGGGCGTTAAATTGTATTTTCAGTTAGTCTTATCTTGAGTAATTTGGAGCTTCACGCGTTATGGAAACATCATGTGGATGACTTTCATTCATACCGGCGTTAGTGATTTTTGTAAATCGGGCCTTATGAAGCTCTTCAATTGTAGCTGATCCGCAATAGCCCATTCCTGCTCTTAATCCACCAATAAGTTGGTAAATTACTTCATACAGAGTTCCCTTGTAAGGTACGCGTGCAGAGATGCCTTCCGGAACCAGCTTTTTAACATCATCCTCCACATCCTGGAAATAACGATCTTTCGATCCTTGTTGCATCGCTTCAACAGAACCCATTCCCCGGTAAGCCTTAAATTTACGACCATTATATATAATAGTATCTCCCGGTGATTCATCAACTCCTGCGAACATGCTACCTGCCATTACTGCATGTGCTCCAGCGGCAAGTGCCTTTACAATGTCACCAGAATATCTTAAACCACCATCAGCAATTACTGGCACACCAGTTCCTTCAAGTGCTTTTGATACTTCATAGATGGCCGATAATTGAGGGACTCCAACACCTGCAATAACACGCGTTGTACAAATTGATCCCGGGCCAATACCTACTTTTACACCATCAGCTCCGGCTTTAACTAAATCCAAAGCAGCTTCAGCTGTGGCAATATTACCTACAACTATTTCTAAGTCTGGATATTTATCCTTGGCCTTTTTTAAAGTTTCCAATACGCCTTTGCTGTGTCCGTGAGCAGTATCAATTACGATAGCATCCACATTTGCCTCAACCAATGCATCAATACGTTCAAAGGTATCTGCAGTAACCCCAACACCGGCGGCTACTCTCAGTCTGCCTTTTTCATCCTTACATGCCAAAGGTTTATCTTTAGCTTTTGTAATATCTTTATACGTTACAAGTCCAATCAGCTTGTTATCGTTGTCGATAACAGGTAATTTTTCAATCTTATATTGTTGAAGAATAGCTGCTGCTTTCTCAAGGTCTGTCTTTTGGTTTGTAGTGACCAAATTCTCGGTAGTCATTACTTCATCAATCGAACGATTCATATTTGGTTCAAAACGCAAATCACGATTGGTAACTATACCAACAAGAAATCCATCTTTATTAACCACAGGAATACCACCAATTTTGTATTCTTTCATTAATCCGAGAGCCTGACCAACAGAGCTACCCTCAAGGATGGTAACCGGATCGTAGATCATACCGTTTTCAGCTCTTTTAACTATAGTAACTTGCTTGGCCTGTTCGGCAATACTCATGTTTTTATGAACTACACCAATACCACCCTCGCGAGCAATGGCTATGGCTAAACGAGCTTCAGTAACCGTATCCATTGCTGCAGAAACAATTGGTGTATTAACAACAATGTTTTTCGAAAAACGGCCGTTAAGTTTAACATCCCTTGGGAGAACTTGTGAGTACGATGGGATGAGTAGAACATCATCAAAGGTTAAACCTTCTGTAACGATTTTATCCTCAATAAATGACATGGAACCTTGTTTTTGGGATTAAAAAATTTTGGCAAAACTACTAAAAAATCAGTCACAGTAGCTTTTTGAAAATGTTAATATTGGTTTATATTTATTTTATAGACTAATCGGTCTACTGGTTTTTGAAATTGTATGAGTTAAATTAATATAAAGATAGATAGGTAACTATGAGCTGTTATTGTGATATAAATTATTCTCGAAAGGCATTTTGTTGAACGATAAGAATAGCTAAAAAAATTTATCAGTAGCAATGCTTCGAATGATGTTCCGGTGTTGTGTTGATAAATATTGCCCAATTTATTCTTGAATTTGGTATACCTTTATCCTCAACAATGGATATATTTCATCACATATTAAAGCAATATTGGGGCTATTCCGAATTTCGACCTTTGCAAGAGGATATTATTCGTTCTGTGGCTTCCGGTAAAGATACCTTGGGTCTAATGCCAACCGGCGGAGGGAAGTCGCTAACATTTCAAGTGCCCGCTTTATCAAAGGAAGGTGTTTGTTTGGTTATTACACCCTTGATTGCTTTAATGAAAGATCAGGTGGCTAATTTGCGAGAAAGAGGAGTAAAGGCTTCTGCCATCCATTCCGGTATGACTCGTGATGAAATAAACGTGACTTTGGATAATTGTATTTTTGGTGGAGTTAAGTTTTTATATCTGTCACCAGAAAGGATCGGAACTGAGATGTTTCAAGGGAAGCTAAGTCAGATGCAGGTTTCGTTATTAGCTATTGATGAAGCGCATTGCATCTCGCAATGGGGATATGATTTCAGGCCCTCGTATTTAAAGGTGGCTGAGATTAGGGACTTATTACCTAATGTTCCTGTATTAGCTTTAACTGCAACAGCCACGCCAGAGGTGGTTAAAGATATCCAGGATAAACTTAGGTTTGATGGAGGCAATTTATTTGAAAAAAGTTTCAAACGAGATAATCTGTCATATGTAGTTCGTTACTCTGAGGATAAGGAAGAGCAGTTGTTGAGTGTGCTTCAAAAAGTTAGAGGGAGCGCTGTTGTGTACGTGCGAAGCCGAAAGAAAACAAAAGAATATGCGGACATACTTCTGAAAAATGGAATTTCAGCTTCCTCTTTTCATGCAGGAATGCCACAGGAAATAAAAGATGAAAGACAAAAAAAGTGGACCGATGGTGATGTTCGGGTAATGGTTTCGACCAATGCTTTTGGTATGGGTATTGATAAGCCGGATGTCAGACTTGTTGTTCATATGGATGCACCTGATTCTTTGGAAGCCTACTTTCAGGAGGCAGGGCGTGCGGGTCGTGATGAGAAGAAAGCATATGCATTATTGTTGTGGTCAAACAATGATAAAGCGCGTTTAAAGCGAAGTGTATCGCTTTCATTTCCTGACAGAGAAACTATACTTCGTGTATATGATGCACTTGGTAATTTTCTGCAGTTACCGGTGGGAAGTGGTTTTGGAATGGTGTATGATTTTGATATGGGTTTGTTTTGCAGTACTTACAAGATGAATGTAATGACCGTCTTTAATAGCCTTAAGATTTTACAGCGTGCAGGTTATGTTGAATTTACTGAAGAATTGAATCTTGCGTCAAAGGTTCACTTTATAATGCGAAGGGACGAATTGTATAAGTTTCAGGTAGCTAATGAAGCGTTTGATGCTTTTATAAAACTTTTGCTGCGTTCGTATACCGGACTCTTTACCGAATATGTAGCTGTTAATGAACAAATATTAGCTAAGCGCATAAATAAGAACAGGAAGGTAGTGTATGATTATTTACTTACACTTAGCAAGCATAAGGTAATAAAATATATTCCTCAACGTAAAACTCCTTTAATAACTTACACTACGTCCCGCGAGGATAGTAAATACATCGAGTTGAGAAAGGAGATCTACCAACATCGTAAAGAAAAATATGAAAGCCGGGTTCAAAGTGTGATAGACTATGGGACTATAGGTCATGTGTGTAGAAGCAAGCTGTTGTTGAGTTACTTTGGACAAAAGGATCTGGAGAATTGCGGTGTGTGCGATGTATGTCAGGATATGAAAAAAACGGATTTGTCGCTTAAGACCTTTGATGAGATACAGGATCTGATCAAAAAGGAATTAAAGACTACTGAACATACATTTGAAAAGCTGCAATCTAAACTTTCCGTATCTGAAGATGACTTAAAAAAAGTTGTTCGCTGGCTTGAAGAATACGAGGTGATTGGTGAAAACGAGAATGGGCAATTGGAGTGGTGGCGCGATTAAGAATTGTTTTTTGAATGTAAGAGCTTCAGCTCGAATAAAAATCAAAGGTCTTTAATTAAAGGCACTCTGCATTTTTTTTCTTACTTTTGGCCGATAATTTTGAGCAATAAAAGTGATTGTGAGGGTGATTAAAGAATGAATATGGAAGAGCCGTTGGAACATGTAGTCTATTCTAAGAATGTTATTGAATTTGTGACTGTAGCCAAGGAATTTTGTAATTTTTTAGAGTCTGCAGAACAATATCCCCGTAAGGAGTTTGTGACGGTAGCTACCCGGATTTTACCTTTAGTTTATTTAAAGGCTGTTGTTCTTCCAAAGGTGGAAGCCGAATTGGAAGACGAAGTTGAGAAAACAGTTGATGAAATGACTTACGCCCACATACAAGGTGGTATAGAGTCGAGACTAGGTAGGTTTAATGATTATCTGGAAGTATTTACTCCTGATATCGAGAGGAGCGATACTCCCGTTATCGCTTTTATAGCTGAAGATTTAACTGATATCTATCAAGATTTAAAAGATTTTATTTCGGCTTACCGAATTGGTGTAACTGAAATAATGAATGATGCCTTATCTATGGTTCAGCAAAATTTTGAATTATACTGGGGGCAACGTTCTGTTAATACCTTAAGAGCGCTCCATTCGGTATTATATGGAGAAGAAGATCTGGAAGAAGAAGAGGGGGAAGAATCCGTTCGTGAAGAACGAAAGAAGGACAATTGGTATCTTCGAATGCAGAAGGATTGGCAGGATGACAATGAAAATATCTAATTAAAACACAACAGTTTAATGCAAAAAACCATATCAAAAGAAGAAATAAGCGAGTTGCCATTACAGCATTTTGAAGGTAATGTTGTTGTTGTGGAAGATGAAAGTAGGGTAGAAGAACTGGTGCGCGAACTCGAGCAAAATTCAGTGATTGGTTTTGATACAGAAACAAAACCTTCGTTTCAGAAGGGGAAAATGAATCAGGTATCGCTTTTGCAATTTGCCACACCTGAATGTGGTTACTTATTCCGATTAAACAAAACAGGTTTACATCCAGCGCTTATACGTTTGATGGAGAATCCGAATATTGAAAAGGTAGGCGTTGGTATCCGGGATGATATTAAAGGTCTTCAGCGTCTGGCTCCATTGAATCAAGGTGGTTTTATCGAATTACAGGACTATGTCAAAGAAGTAGGTATTGAAGATACCAGTCTTCGTAAGTTAGCTGGTTTGGTTTTGAATTTTCGTGTTAGTAAACGTCAGCGATTATCCAACTGGGAAGCTCCACACTTAACAGATAGCCAGGTGATTTATGCCGCAACTGATGCATGGGTGGCGATAGAGCTTTTTAATAAGTTAACTACGACATTTCCTCAGAGTACAGCACAAACTTTAACTATATAGTATGTCAACAGTGGCAAAACTGCCTAAGTTAGTTCTTAAACCAGGTAAGGAACAAAGCCTTAATCGCTTTCATCCCTGGGTTTTTTCCGGAGCCATCAAGAAAATTAAAGGTGATTTGGTGGAAGGTGATTTGGTTGAAGTATTGGATAGTAAAGAAAATTTTCTGGCCATTGGGCATTCTATAATAGGCTCTATCTCAGTTCGGGTTTTAAGCTTTGAACAAGTTGAGATTGATTATGATTTTTGGAAAGAAAAAATCCAAAAAGCTTATGATTTACGCAAGTCAATAGGGTTAGCCGAAAATAAGAACACAACAGCTTATCGATTGGTGCATGGCGAAGGTGATTATTTGCCGGGATTAATTATAGATTTTTATAATGGTACTGCAGTTGTTCAGATGCATACAGTAGGTATGTATCGCATACAAAATACCATATTAGAGATATTAAAAGAGGTATTGGGCGACAAACTCAAAACCGTATTTAGTAAATCGGAAGGTACCTTACCATATAAAGCCTATGTCGACGCCATTAATGAATACATTTATGGAAAAAAGCCGGAAAAGGTAGCTTTAGAAAATGGCTTGAAATTTCATGTAGATTGGGAAAAAGGTCAGAAGACCGGATTTTTTGTTGATCAGCGTGAGAATAGATCATTGATTGAGCAGTACAGTGCAGGACGTGATGTTTTAAATATGTTTTGTTACACTGGAGGCTTTTCGTTTTACGCCATGCGCGGTGGTGCCAATAAAGTACATTCGGTTGATAGTTCGGAAAGAGCTATACAGATAACCAATGATAATGTAAATCTTAATTTTCCTGAAGACGAACGACATCAGGCCTATGCCGAAGATGCATTTAAATATCTTAGTGGAATTAAAGATCAATATGATTTAATAATATTAGATCCTCCTGCTTTTGCTAAGCACCAGAATGTAGTGAAGAATGCTTTGCAGGGATACCGTAGGTTAAATGCTAAGGCCATTGAACAAATAAGGACGGGAGGTATCATTTTTACCTTTTCATGTTCGCAGGTTATTACCAAAGAACAATTTAGAACGATGGTTTTCTCTGCTGCAGCACGAGCCAATCGTAAAGTTCGTATATTGCAACAGCTAACACAACCAGCTGATCATCCGGTAGACATCTATCATCCTGAAGGTGAGTACCTGAAAGGATTAGTTATCTATGTGGAATAAGAATAATGTAAAGAGATAATATTGGAGTTTAAAGAATTTGATTTTTCTAATGAGTTGCTTGATGGACTTGATGCTATGCGCTTCGAGAAGGCAACTCCGGTTCAGGAGAAAACCATCCCTGTTATAAAAAATGGTACTGACTTAATTGCTTGCGCCCAGACAGGTACAGGTAAAACTGCTGCATACCTTTTGCCGGTTTTGGATAAACTAGTGCGAAACGGCCATAACAAAGTAAATAGTTTGGTACTGGTGCCAACGCGTGAGCTTGCCATTCAGATTGACCAGCAAATGGAGGGTTTTGGTTATTTTTTAGATGTATCGTCTACTGCCATTTATGGTGGTAATGATAAAGAAGAATGGAACCGTCAGAAAAATGCATTAACCACCGGTGCAGATATTGTTATTGCAACCCCTGGTCGATTAATCCAGCATCTTACTATGGGTTACGTTGATATGTCTACTTTGCAACACCTTATTTTGGATGAGGCTGATCGTATGTTGGATATGGGTTTCTTCGATGATATTATGCAAGTGGTTACTCATTTGCCTAAAGAGCGACAAACACTTATGTTCTCGGCTACAATGCCACCTAAAATTAGAGAACTGGCCAAGAATATTCTGGAAGATCAGGAAGAAGTTAATATATCGATTAGTAAACCGGCTGAAGGTATTTTACAGGCGGCTTATATGGTTTATGACACTCAAAAAATAGCCTTGCTTAATTCTTTATTGAAAGATAAAGATTTACCAAGTATTATTATTTTTTCTTCAACCAAACTTAAGGTAAAAGAAATAGCCCGCTCTCTGAAGAGTAACGGGTTTAACTCAAAGGATATTCATTCCGATCTGGAACAGTCTGAGCGTGAAAATGTATTGCGTGATTTTCGAAATCGAAATGTTCAAATATTAGTGGCCACCGATATTATTGCTCGTGGTATTGATATAGAGAAAATTGATTTGGTAATTAATTTTGATGTCCCTCGTGATGCAGAAGATTATGTGCATAGAGTAGGTCGAACTGCCAGGGCTCAAACACAGGGAGTAGCCATCACCTTAATCAATGATAAAGAAGTGATGGAGTTTCACAAGATTGAGCAATTGATTGATAAAGTGGTTTATAAAATTCCATTGCCTGCTGATTTGGGTGAAGCTCCACAATATAATCCTGAAGATTTGAAAAAAGGCCGAAGAAGAAAAGGTGGCTTCAATAAAGGTGGTCAGGGAAGAAAAAAGAATTTTAAGAAGAAGGATGGGGGCAAATAATCCATTTGTCATATCCGCATTTTATTCTTCTTACATCTGATTATAAAATACACTAATTCATTTATTGTCAATTGGGCTAATAAGCCGACTTCTAATATACTACAACAATGCAGAACTTATTTGTTGATCTTATATCGAAAGAACTAAGTTTAGTTTCTCGAAGTGTTTCTAATGTATTGAGCCTTCTGGATGAAGGGGCAACTATTCCTTTTATTTCGCGCTACCGTAAGGAAATGACGGGTAGCCTGGACGAAGTAGTCATTGGGTCGATTAAGGAACGTTACGAAAAGTTGCAGGAAATAGAGAAGCGAAAGGAGGCCATCTTAAAGTCAATGGAAGACCAGGATGTGCTTTCAGATGAGTTAAAGAAGAAAATACAAGCGACATACAATTTAACGGAATTAGAAGATATATATCTTCCTTATAAGCCAAAGCGAAAAACCAGAGCAGTTATGGCTCGTGATAAAGGATTGGAGCCATTGGCTAAAATCATCATGAAACAATTTGAACGTGATGTTGAAGGTCGGGCATCGTCGTTTGTAAATGATGAGGTGGCAGACGTGGAGGAAGCATTGCAAGGTGCAAGAGATATTGTTGCCGAATGGGTGAATGAGCACCGGGTAGGTCGTGAAATTGTAAGGTCTGTATTTGAAAAGGAAGCCATTATTAGCTCAAAGCTCGTAAAAGGAAAAGAAGAAGAGGCTGCGAAGTATAGCGATTATTTTGATTGGAGTGAACCATTACGAAAATGTCCGTCGCACCGTTATTTAGCCATGCGTAGGGGCGAAAAGGAGGGATTCTTAAAACTTAATATTTCACCGGATGTAGACAATGCAGTGTCGCGTTTAGATCGTTATTTTGTCAAAGGAAATACAAGTGCTTCTGATCAGGTAGCTGAAGCGGTTGAGGATGCCTATAAACGTTTATTGTCGACTTCGATTGAAACTGAGTTTTCGAATTTATTTAAGGAGAAATCGGATACAGAGGCCATTCGTGTTTTTACCGATAATTTGCGTCAGTTACTTTTGGCTTCACCTTTGGGCCAGAAAAGGGTCTTAGCTCTTGATCCCGGTTATCGAAGTGGATGTAAAGTGGTGTGTCTCGATCAGTATGGAAGTTTAGTCGAGAATTGTAACATTTATCCGCATCAGCCCCAAAATGAATATCAGAAATCGAGCGAAACGATTATGCGCTTGGTTGAGAAACATAAAATTGAAGCAATTGCCATTGGTAATGGAACTGCTTCTCGTGAAACAGAATCGTTTGCACGAGGATTGAAATTTAATCATGAAGTTCAAATATTTGTGGTTAGTGAAGATGGTGCTTCGGTGTATTCGGCTGGTAAAGCAGCACGAGAAGAATTTCCGGATTATGATGTTACAGTTCGGGGTGCGGTTTCCATTGGTCGTCGCTTGATGGATCCTTTGGCTGAATTGGTTAAAATTGATCCTAAGTCGATAGGTGTAGGTCAATATCAGCATGATGTAGATCAGGGCCAACTGAAGAAATCACTTGATGTGGTTGTAGAATCGTGTGTGAATTCAGTGGGAGTGAATTTGAATACAGCCAGTAAGCACTTACTAACATATGTCTCTGGCTTAGGTCCACAGTTGGCTCAGAATATCGTAGATTACCGATCGGAACATGGGGCATTTGATTCACGTGATAAACTAAAAAAAGTACCACGACTGGGAGCACGCGCCTATGAGCAAAGTGCAGGTTTTTTACGAATAGCCGATGCTAAAAATCCATTGGATAATACGGCTGTGCATCCTGAGGCTTATAAGATTGTGAAATCAATGGCTAGTGACTTAGGTTGTAAGGTTATTGATCTAGTTAATGATAAGAATCTAAGACAAAAAGTTGATTTAAATAGGTATGTAAGCGGTAAGGTTGGACTACCTACCTTAAATGATATAATGTCGGAACTGGACAAGCCGGGCCGCGATCCGCGTGAGTCGATTAAAACATTCGAATTTGCTGAAGGCATATATTCCATTGAGGATTTGTATGAAGGCATGGAATTGCCCGGCCTTGTAACCAACATTACAAATTTTGGCGCTTTTGTTGATGTTGGCGTAAAGCAAGATGGTTTAGTGCATATCTCTCAACTGGCTAATCAATATGTAAGTGATCCAAATCAAATCGTCAAACTGCAGCAACATGTTAAGGTAAGGGTTACTCAAGTGGATACTCAACGAAAGCGGATTGCATTGTCGATGAAAGGATTGAATGATTAGGTAATTTGCTTATCTGTTTTCGCCAATCAATAGATCAAATCCAAACTTAGCCCGCTTATGGTCTGATCTAAAAATGATCCTCTATTACCGAACTAATGTTTAAGGTTTTTAGCAGTCTGATGGTGATTATGTGCAAAGCAGGCGATTGCGTTGCACATTCAAATCAAGTTATACAAAAGAATATGTGGGCAAAGGTCCTCTCATTTATAACCATCACACCTCTTTTTTTATAAAATGTAGTAATACTTTTTTTGGATTCCATCAATTGTTGTCAGGGAAAAAGATGGCGGTATTTCTGTGCACCTGCTCCTGGGAGATGTCGAAGTAGATAATGATTTCGTCCATATCAAATGGTTGGCCCAAAGGTAGAGTGGTTTGAGCTTTAGCAGCGAGTTGTTTTTTAACTTTGTCATATCCACCTCCTCCGCTCATTTCTCTTTCAATTGACCTGATCTGCTCTAAGTCGTAGTAGTAGTTTCTCCTCTCATATACTTTATCTGTATTGCCTACCCAATGCGAATTTTCTTGGTATTCGAATAGCAGTTGCTCGTCCCAGAAGTAGTAGGAGGTTTTGTCGCATCCATGATCTGAGCAATAGGCCAGCGACATAAAACGTAGATGGTCACCATCCATGGCTCGCTTGTATCGCACTATTTCACCATTACCATCTACATCAAATTCGGTAATGTTATATTCTTTCGCATCCATCATGCTGGTAATGGTGCCAAACTTCTCTCGTATAAAGTCAATCTTTGTTTGTGATCGGTCTCATTGGAATAGAATAACAATATTTTGACTACATTTTTATAAAGCGTACCTTTGATTATAAGCTTCATGAAAGGGCGCATCAATGGTTATATATAAGCATTCGAATGCATAACTTAAGGAGATAAATAAACTCAGTCAATTTGAAATTTTGAGTAGTTAATTATTGGATGTTCTTCATACAAATCTGTGATTATTGAAAGATAATTAGCATGTAAGGGGACTTACTATTAACTTTTCGAAAATTAAAGATTGACCTTAATAAATGGTAAGCTATTGTCGACAATTACTAAAGTGGATCAATATATAAACCTCACAAAAAAGAATTTCCGAACTTACCTTGGAATAGCTATTTCTATTTTCCTTTTTATCCTTTTCTTCCAACCATTTACGGTAGATAAGTTTGAGTTTGAAAACAATATGCTGTTCATCGCTGGCTTTGGAATGATTGTGCTGCTAACGCTAATTATTTCACAAATACTCTTTCACCGCATCCTTGTAAAAGCAGACAAAGAAAACCTTAGTGATTCTATATGGGTGCCTTTGTATTTCCTCTTTCAGATAGTGACTTCAAGTCTGGCTTTTGTTTTTTACTTACGTTACGTTGGACAAAATAGCATGACTTTTAATACGGTAGTAAAAGTAGTTATTATCTGCTTTAGTCTACCTGTTACATTGTTTTTAAGATACCGACTTAGTATAGATCAGTTGCGTATTCATGAGCTTTTACGTGAAACACGTGCAATGCAGGATAAGTTGAAGCAATTTTCGGAAAGTTATATCAATAAGCACATTGAGATTATTTCGGAGAATGAATCGGATAACTTTAGAATACAGGTGTCTGAGATTGTGTATATAAAATCGGCTGATAATTATGTTGAAGTTGGTTATCACGAAGAAGGGCTTGTTAAAAAGAAAATGCTTAGAAATACCTTACGAAATATCGAACATCAACTCGTTGATTTCAATAATTTCATTCGCACTCACCGCACTAGCTTAGTTAACATACAATACATTGACAAACTCAATAAAAACTTCAATAGTTATTGGTTAAGTCTTGATAAAACCAAAGAAACTATTCCGGTATCTCGCCAGTATCTGATGGCTGTTAAAGAGCTCCTGTAAAGGGCTAGGGGCGAATGACACTCGCATTGCATTTGTGTTCTACACTTTTCATTTTGCATTTAAGCCCAAAATCCATAACACTAATCCCTTCTGTTTTCATTACCCTATTTGCTGCCTTACCTTTGGCGTGAATGGATAAATCTAGTGTAGTTAAACTAGGTGTTAAATTATAAAAAATGGAAACCATCAAATATAAGAAGGACAATCAAGAGTTTGTTAAAGAGCTACGCCAATCTGTGCGGACTTACTTCGAAAGCAAGGAAATTGAAAAGCATGGTAACTCAGAGATTTTAATTAAAACCCTGCTCATGGTATTGCTGTACTTTATTCCCTATGCTTTAATGCTAACGGGTGTTGTAAGTTCTATAGTACCGATGCTCATTTGCTGGGTGTTTATGGGATTAGGAATGTCAGGCCTTGGTTTGGTAACCATGCACGATGCTAACCATAGTTCTTTTTCGAAACATCGCTGGATAAACTACTTTTTTGGAAATAGCCTTTATTTGCTGGGTGGATTTCCAGCCAATTGGAAGTATCAGCACAATACACTTCATCATGGTTACACCAATGTTGAAGGACATGATGAAGACATTGCACATAGTGGTGTTTTACGTTTTTCGCCGCACAAACCCCTTAAGAAAGTGCACAAGTACCAATACATCTATGCTTGGTTCTTATATGGACTAATGACTTTTTCATGGGTCACGGTAAATGATTTTAAACGCTTGATAAAATATAAAAAGATTGGTGCTGTCTTAAACAATACAGGAAATTACAAAACCTTATTTTTCAAATTACTAGCCTCTAAAATAATTTACTACTCAGTATTCCTGGTTTTACCAATAGTGTTACTTCCAGTAGCCTGGTATTGGGTGTTATTGGGATTTTTTCTAATGCATTTTACCAGTGGTTTTATTTTAAGCATCATATTTCAAACAGCACATGTAGTACCAACTTCTAATTACCCATTGCCAGATAATAATAATGAGCTGAATAATAATTGGGTTGTTCACCAACTGCATACTACTTGTGATTTCGCTCCTAAGAGTAGGATCTTTTCATGGCTAATAGGTGGATTAAACTATCAGGTTGTGCATCATCTTTTTCCGTATATAAGTCACATTCATTATAAGGGAATGGCCGTGATTGTTCAGGAAACCATAAAAAAATACAATCTCCCTTACCATGTCAATCGTACCTTTGTTGAAGCCTTATATCAACATATGTTAATGTTAAAGTCGCTTGGTATAGCATAAAAGAGGAATGAATTAAGTGGTTAATGGGCGATTGATATTGTTGAAATTTATAGAGATCAAGCAAGTTGTGCTTAATGCCTTACTCACTAAGTAGGGTGTTAGCGGCAATAGATATTTGGAATTTAGTTTAAATATCAAAAAAATTGGATCAGTTAAAATATAGGGAAGGCTACAGAGTAACATACAATCAATCCAGGCATTATTATCAATCAAAACAATCAAAAATTATTCTATGTTTGGAAGTTTTCTCCGCCTTGCTGCCAACGGCCTGCCGCATGAAGTGTAAGGGAATTTGACCTTACTAACCTTTCAAATTACGGGGAGCCGAAGCGTTGGTTTTAGTTTTATATTTTCATTTGTTTTAAAGTCAAATCGATTTGGCGCTGGTCACCAAAGCTACGGACTTACCAAAATACTCGAATCCCGAAATGCGCTATGGCAGCGTGTTAGCCCCCGTTATTTTTCTCTATTTGTTGTTTGCAATGATGTTTCATGCAAAATATATTTTGGGACATAGAGTTTCCTAATCATTTCTCGTTGGTTCATTTCACTAAATTCTGGATAAGCGACAAGAACAACGCTAGAATCCCTTATGAATTCTTGAACAGTTACTTTCTTATTATTAGGGATAGAAGCAATAAATGAGATGTCAGAAAATTCATAAGATATACCTTTGAATTTGTAGTCATAGTAACTCAACATTGCGTCTATTTTATTTGACCATCGGGTTGCAGTCCAGCTAGGTATTCCATACACTTTATTAGTGTCATTTTCATGAAAGTAGCAATAATATTCTGGTCCTTCTTTCATTGTCGACATATTATGGACTGTTTGGTGCATAAAATGACAACCAAAATAAATAAAACAGAAAAAAGAGATTATTAATGCAAGTACAATTATTATTCTTTTTCCCAATTTACTTCTGTTCATATTCTGGTTTATTTTTTATATTCAATTCTAGTACTTTAAATTTAATATTGTACCTAATGGGGGCTAACGGCCTGCCGCATGAAGCGTATGGAGATTTAACCATACATACTATCCAAGTTGAGCAGAGCCAAAGCGTTGTATTTGTTTTTAACTTTTCATTTTTAAAGCCAAATCGACGATTTGGCGGTGTTTGCCGAAGCCACAAACCTATCAAAATGAGCTGAACTCCATATGCTTTATTGCGGTTTGTTGGGCACTGGTTTTTATTTATTCGTATTCCACCAAATGCTCAAGATATTTTCATCTTGTTAGTCAGCGATTGCAAAATCACCTTTACCTTCTGGAATTCCAATTATTGCGGACTGCAATTCAGTCAACTTATTTTTACCAAATTGAATTTCAATTCCAGATTCAGTTTCATTTATAACCCAGTGGTTATCAGATTCATTTTTCTTGCAACTTAGTGTTAATTTAGATTTGGTCTTCCATTTAGCTTGTCCGTTTTGATTGTTCGGAATAGCAATTTGTAAGTTCGTTGGCAATTCTAAGTCAATAGTCTTTTTACTAGTCCATTCGCAAACTTTCATGAAATCAAGTAAAGTTGTCAGGTCTTTGCTAGCCGCTAAGTCAACAGTCAAATTCCATCCTGGGTAGTTCCGTTGATTGTCTTTAAATGTCCAAGCGTAAACCTTGCCATTTACTTTATATTTTTCAATTTGAGTTTTCATTGCGCAATTTCAAACTGTTCGTTAAGATACATCGTTTACAAAAGTTATAGATTAGGGTTTACACTAAATTAGTTTCTAACCTTACTGATTGT
>CANNEA010000014.1 GCA_947503525.1 uncultured Carboxylicivirga sp.
TTTAGTTCCTTTATTCATAACATTACTTTTTGTGTAACGCTATTTCAGGACTAGACATTCAATAGATAAAAAAAGCGCAGAACTTAATAAGTTCTGCGCTTTTTTTATGCCATATCCATTTTTATAATACAAGGGACCAATTTATAAAAATCAATAACAGTCTTCTAATGTATTTCTACTTCTTTCTATATGCTAACTGAAACATTCTATTTATTATATTACTCGTTCTGTTTTATTTGCTTTTATGTCTAATTTCTATAGTTTGTATTCTATTTGTTAATTCTATTTTTCTTTTCTCTATATCTTCTTTCTGTTTTTCTTCTGTTCAGCTACATTTTCATTTTAGATTGCTTTTTTAGTATGTAGATTATTCCTCTTTAATATATAAACTACAGATTAGCTCGTATATAATCATTAATCTCTATTACTTCCTAAAGACATCAATAAGCAAACATTATCATTATTCAGTAAGCCGCTTTTACATCTTAGAATGCGAATTAAAGACATATCACTAAGAATCGCTACCTCACACCTAAAACGAATAGAAAACAAGCTGAATAGCCCATTATTTAGGCCAAAAAAAAGACCGAATGTAACAACACTCGGTCTTTTCTTATATCCTTTTGGATTCTATCCCAGTAATTCCTTTACTACAACAGAAATATCTTTTCCGTCAGCCTTACCGGCCAATTCTTTAGAGGCCATACCCATCACCTTGCCCATATCTTTCATCGAAGTGGCACCCACTTTATCCACAATAGCTTTTACGGCAAGCACCAACTCGTCTTTACTCATCTGAGCCGGCAAATAACCCGATATAGCTTCCACTTCAGCTAATTCTTTTTCAGCCAAATCCTCACGATTCTGACCTTTAAACAATTCTGCTGCATCTCTGCGTTGCTTAACCATCTTCTGAATGATCTTTACAACATCCGTATCAGTAACACTTCCTCCTGCACCAGAAGCCGATTTAGCTTCAATAATCTCTTTTTTAATACCACGTAAGGCTTCCAGACGAATCTTATCCTTCGCCTTCATAGCTTCCTTAATGTGATCATTTATCGTTATTTCTAAACTCATCTTTGTATCTCTTTAATCAACATTATCATGTAAGTAAGGATTATCCCTACTGATTTTTGGTCCATTCTTCGGATCATCAGAAAGCGAGAAACGACTAACTTCTGCTTGTTGCTGAGTTGGCTGTTTCTTATTCTCTATCTGCATTTGCTTCCGCTTATATGCAGGCACATTTTCCATTTGCTCAATCATCCTCTCATCTTCCATATCCTCCTGCGACAACTGCTTGCTTCCATAACCAGAAGCACTGCCGAAATCAGCAGACTCATTTCCCATTGGAGCATCATCCAAATGGAAAGTTTCAGGTTCAGCTTTAGGAGCAGGCGGCACTATCGGCTGATAATACTTATCAATTCTACTTTGCTTCTCCTTTTCGATCAATTCAAAATCGATAACCCTACCGCTTTCATCATCACCCGATGGGTTAGGAGCCACATTTTCTACAATGGCAGTATCAATGACTTCTCCATTTTCATCCAAGGAGAAACGTGTTACAGCTTCCTCTCTTTTCTTTTCCTGATGTTCAATTAATTGACCGGAAACAAAACCGGTTGCAATAATAGTAACACAGACCTGTCCTTCTAAAGAACTGTCTGTACCTGTACCCCATATGATGGAGGCATTTTCGCCCACCATTTCCTGAACGTAATCGGTAATTTCACCCACCTCATCCATGGTTACTTCATCCCCACCAGATGTGATGTTCAGTAATATATTTTTAGCACCTACAATATCATTGTTATTTAATAAAGGTGACTCTAATGAAGCCTGAATAGCATCAATGGCACGCTTTTCACCTTCAGCATAAGCAGATCCCATAATGGCAACACCACTGTCTTTCATCACCGTCTCCACATCAGCAAAATCCACGTTGATATAACCATGAACAGTAATAATCTCTGCAATACCTTTGGCGGCAGTTGCTAAAACATCATCAGCTTTTGAGAACGCGTTGGAAAGTTTTAAATCACCGAACATTTCACGTAAACGCTCATTATTAATAATTAATAATGAATCAACGTGTTTTTCCATTTCGGCAATACCATCAAGAGCTTGATTAATTCTTAATTTACCTTCGAAACGAAAAGGAATGGTTACGATACCAACTGTAAGTATTCCCATTTCTTTAGCCTTCTGAGCAATAATTGGAGCTGCACCAGTTCCGGTTCCTCCGCCCATACCAGCTGTTACAAAAACCATTTTAGTGTTTTGCTCCAAAACAGAAACAACATCCTCCAGGTTTTCAATGGCCGACTCACGTCCTTTATCAGGCCGGTTACCAGCACCTCTACCTTCGGTTAAAGATTCGCCCAACTGTATTTTCACAGGAACAGGACTCGTTTCCAGGGCTTGTGAATCAGTATTACAAACCACAAAACTTACATCTTTTATTCCAAGACCATACATGTAGTTGACAGCATTGCTACCTCCACCTCCAACACCAATAACCTTTATAATAGAAGAATTACTTAGTGGCATGTCAAAATTCATCAAATCGTCACTCATATCCGTCCAATTTTTACACTCTACATTTCAACGTCTTTCTCATCAAAAATTGTCTCGATCTTTCGCTGCAATCCACTAAACAAATTGCCTGTCATATAATTGGCCTTTTCTTTCTTTGGACGCTCACGCCTGGCATTTCCCTTAACCTTTTGGTCTTGAGATGTTGGTTCAACCTCTCCAAACAATTCAGGTTCAATAATTTTACGTTTCGGACGTTCCATGGCACTTAACACCAATCCAATACTTGTTGAATAGTTAGGCAAATGTGCCATTTCAGGAAGATCACCTACAATAAACCTATCCGGTAATCCCATACGCACATCAAGCCCTGTACGGAACTTTATTAACTGCGGCAGATCCTTTAATAGAGCACCTCCACCAGTCAGTACAATACCGGCTCCAACCTTATCGTAGCATCCCGAACTTTCAATCTGGAAATTAACGTAATCGATAATCTCCTCCATTCGAGCCTGGATAATATATGCTAAACTTTTAAATGAAATCTCTTTAGGTTCCCATCCCGACATACCCGGAATAGTAACTACCATGTCTTCTCGAGCCAAATCACCCATGGCAGAGCCAAACTGTATTTTTAAGGATTCAGCTTGTTTATAAAGAACAGAGCATCCTTCTTTAATATCGGAAGTCACAACATTGCCGCCAAAAGGAATAACAGCAGTATGGTGAATGATTCCGTCGTAGAATACAGCTACATCTGTGGTTCCTCCACCTATGTCAACCAAAACAACTCCAGCTTCTTTTTCTTCCTCAGTCAATACACTTTTCGAAGATGCAAGTGGCTCAAGAATCAAGTCGTTAAGTTGCAATGCCACTCTATGAATACACTTCTCAATGTTTTTAACTGATGCAATACGTCCAAGTACGATATGAAAGTTACCTTCCAATCTACGACCTGACATACCTACCGGGTTTTTTACTCCCATTTCATTATCCACAATATAATCCTGCGGTATAACATGCATTATTTTTTCACCTGCCTCAACCGGAATTTTATAGTTGTCATCAAACAGTTGATCAACATCTTTTTGATTGATCTCCAAACCTGTTTCAATAAAACGGTAACCTCTATTACGCAAGCTTTTGATATGCTGGCCAGCAATTCCAACATAAACATCAGTTAAAGTGATATCTAGTTTCTCTTCTATTTTTGAAACAGCTTGTTTAATTGAAGCTACTGTTTCATCAATATTTAATACCACACCGCGCTTAACACCTATTGATGGAACTTGCTCCATTCCCAATAGCCGGAGTTTGCCATCTTCGGTTTTACGCCCTACGATGGCTACAATTTTTGTAGTACCGATATCGATGGCCGCAATAATGTTAGGTTCTTGATTCATACAACTATCCTTTTGTGCAAACGACTTGCCCTTTATATTTTAAATTGACTCTTTTATACATATTCCACTCACGCGATTCCCATCCCGTTTTATACAAAGCTCTTAGATTTCGAAACTTTGCATCCATTCTATCTAAACCTCCAAACTCTATCAGATGATCTCCAACCCTGGGAACCATGATAAATTCACCTTTGCTGTCCACAAAAATTTGCTCAATCTGAGCTTTCCAAAACTCATCTTCAACAATCACCTGCGACAATTGCACCAACTCGTCTATCGAAGCTAGTTTTCTTATATTGCCATTGGCCACCAAAGTGTGAGCTGAATGATTTTTAAACAAAGGCATCTTCTTTCCATTGGTATCAAGGTAATAGGATGAATTTCCATCAAATACCCTGAGCATTGGTTCGCGCTGTGCAATATCTATATGCAAAGCACCACCATATGTAAAATACACTTCACACGACTCAATTGCCGGATGCTTGGTGTAGAACAATTCCATTTCTTCGCAATTGACATCTGAAACCTTACGCCCAAGAATACCAGGGTACTTTTCAAGCGTCAAATCACCTATCTCATCCCGACTTATGAACTGATTAGCAACACTATCACGAATAGCCGGAATAATCTCTCCGCAAAGCACCTGATTCTTACTCACAGAAACAAATGAGAATATAATCGGGAAGTAAATCACGATTAAGGCTACAATTGCTATGTTCTTCCAACGCTTCATGTTGCTATTCAAACACATTTATACCGTTTAAATATAACTTTTTCAATAACCAAACTTCAACCTGATATGTAATATTTATTAACAATTTGTCAAAAGTGTATTAATTGCTGATAAATTGATTTAATTCCCTCTCCAACTCCGGCACTTTCTTATCTATATCTCCTGCTCCAAGTGTTAAAATTACTTCAGGCACATCCTTCTTTAATTCCTCAATTAATTCTATATATGAGACAATCTTAGCCTTACCTTCACTCATACGATCAAGAATAATTCTTGAAGATACACCTTCAATTGCTTCCTCTCTGGCAGGATAAATATCAAAAAGGTATACTTTATCACATTGATCCAATGCCTCAGCAAAACCCTCAACAAAATCGCGGGTTCTGGTATATAAATGCGGTTGAAACACCACAGTAATCTTACGATTAGGATAGATGGCTTTTACTGAATTAACCGTGGCATTAATCTCTTCAGGATGATGCGCGTAATCATCGATATAAACCAAAGATTCGTTTTGAATGCGATACTCAAAACGCCTTTTAATGCCAGCAAACTCCGGTAATGCCACCCGCAATTCTTCTTCCCTTGCTCCTGCCAATAAAGCCAAACCAAGTGCTCCAACGGCATTTTCAACATTAACCAAACCCGGCACACCCATTTTTAGTCCTTCAATTAACCCAAATGGACTATTCAAGTTGAATTGATAAAATCCATCGATCAATTTTAAATCAACAGGATGAAAATCACCTTCTTCTTCAACCGAATAAGTAAACAATTCTATTGTATCATCCGGTTCATCGATAGCTAGTCCACACTTATACAGGAGAGCTCCTCCGACATTTATCAATCCTATAAATTGATTAAAGGCCTCATAAACCTTTGACTCATCTCCGTAAATATCCAGATGATCAGCATCCATCGCAGATATTAAAGCGAATTGTGGCTTTAAATTCAAAAACGAACGATCAAATTCATCGGCTTCCAGCACAACAAAAGATGAATCTTTATCATGAAGAAAATTGGTCGCATAATTACGTGTGATCCCACCCAAAAAGGCACTACAACCAACTTCTGATTGAGTCAATAAGTGAGATGTCATACTTGAGATAGTGGTTTTACCATGAGTCCCTGCAACACAAACACCTTGCATTCCATGAGTCAACAAACCCAATACTTCAGCACGTTTTTTAACTTCAAAATCATTTTTTAAAAAGTAATTTAATTCAGAATGATTTGAAGGTACAGCTGGTGTATAAACCACCAGGCATGTTGATTTATCTTTGTAACAATCATGTATTAAATCAACAGAATCCTCATAATGCACTTCTATCCCTTCGGCTTGGAGAGTTTGAGTAAGCTCGGTAGATGTTCGATCATAACCCGCCACACTTTTGCCTTCACTTTTAAAGAAGCGAGCCAAAGCACTCATCCCTATTCCTCCAACACCAATAAAATAGACACTCTTTACTACATCTAAGTGCATCATTATTTTTTATTTTTAGCCAAGTCTATTACTTCATTCGCAATATCAATGGCAGCATTAGGCTTAGCCATCGTTTTAATATTATCTGATAAGGCATGACACTTATCTTCATTTTTTGCCAAACTTGTTGCCTCCACAATCAACTTATTCACATCAGTATCTTTAATCATCATGGCAGCATCTTTATTCACCAAAGCCATTGCATTTTTGGTTTGATGATCTTCAGACACATTAGGCGACGGAATAAAAATACTTGGCTTTGCCAGAAGCGCTAACTCAGAAATTGAACTTGCACCAGCCCTTGATACTACCACATCAGAAATAGCAAATGCCATATCCATTCTTGAAATAAAATCCGTCACTAACACTCTAGCCTTTAACAATTCAGGCAGTTTAGACTTCATTTCCTCAAAATAGAACTTACCGGTTTGCCAAATTACCTGACAATCTTCAGGTAATTGATCAATACCAGCTAATATTCCATTATTAACAGAACGAGCACCAAGACTACCTCCAATTACAAGAATTGTTTTCTTGTTGACATCCAGATTCCAAAATTCGGCTGCCTCTTTTTTATCAACTTCTGATAAAAGGTTATTCCGAACAGGATTGCCCGTGATTAATATTTTTTTCTTATTAAAAAAGCGCTCCATATTTTCATAGGCAACACATATCTTTCTGGCCTTTTTGGCAAGGATTCTATTGGTAACTCCAGGAAAGGAGTTTTGCTCTTGCAATAAAGTTGGGATACCTGATCTTGACGCAATACGAAGAACAGGTCCGCTGGCATAACCACCAACCCCAACAACAACATCAGGTTTAAAGTCATTAATTATCTTCTTAGCCTTCTGCAGACTATTGATTAACTTAAATGGGAAAGACAGATTACGCAAAGTCAACTTCCGTTGAAATCCGGCAACAGGTAAGCCTACAATTTTATATCCGGCAGCGGGCACTTTTTCCATCTCCATTTTCCCTTCCGCGCCAACAAATAATATTTCAGTTTCAGGTAATAACTTCTTTACTGCATTAGCTATTGATATGGCCGGGAAGATATGTCCTCCTGTTCCACCTCCACTGATTATTACTTTCAAATTACTCATGCTTCTACTGTTTTTTCACTTTCTTCTGCATCAAGTGCAGCTTTTTCCTGAATATTATTCCGGCTAACACTTAGAATGGCTCCCAATGCCAGACAGGTAAATAAAGTTGAAGTACCTCCCATACTGACTAATGGCAAAGGCTGTCCTGTTACAGGAAAAACTCCAACAGCTACACCCATATTGATAAAGGCCTGAACCGACAAAAGGGTGGCCAGACCAACAACTAAGAATGCCGGAAAGGTCCGCGTACTTGCCCTGACTATAACTCCAGATCTAAACAACAATATTAAATAGGCCAACATGACCATTATGGCTCCAAAAACACCAAACTCCTCGGTAATAATGGCGTAAACAAAATCACTATATGGATGAGGCAAAAAATAGCGTTGTTGACTATTTCCAGGACCTTTGCCCATAAAACCTCCTGTTGCAATAGCCATCTTAGAACGCTCAGCCTGATAGTCTGCGGTACTTGTTCCGCTATCGCTCTCATCAACCTGGAAATGCCTCTCTATTCTGGCCTTCCAGGTTCCTGCTCTGTGTAAAAAAGGTAAGTATTCAGCCGAAAAAATAACTATTGTCACAAATAATAGGATTGCACCTACTGTACCCAAAATATATTTGAGCGAAACACGTCCGATGAACATTACAATCAGCGCTGTAGCACCAATTAAACCGGCAGTTGAAAAATCATCTTTGAATATAAGACCACATACAATGGCCACATGAATCATAATTGGCTTGAAGGCCTCATCAGCAGAATAATCATCACTTTGATGCTGCGCCAACACTTTGGCTATATACATCATCAAGGCAAGTTTAGCCAACTCCGATGGCTGAAATGATATTCCAACAACCGGCACAGTCAACCAACGACTGGCTTGATTCAGACTATCCCCCGTAAACAATGTTATCACTAATAGGGCAATAGAAAAATATAAAAAAGCCGTTGCAAATCGCGCAAACCACTTATAGTGCATATGATGTACAGCAATGATAATTGCAATACCAGCCATTAAAAACTTAGCGTGTCTGAAAAGATAGAAAATCGCGTTTCCATCATGATGTTTATATGCTAAATTACCGGTTGCACTATAAACTACCAGACTAGAGAATACCGCCAAAGCAATAATGACATACCAAATAATTCTGTCGCCCTTAATATATTTTCTAATCGCTTCGTTCATTCAAATCATTCTTATAGATTTCGCACACTCTCCTTAAACTGATCCCCTCTATCTACATAGCTATTAAACAAATCAAAACTTGCACAAGCTGGTGATAAGAGAACCGCATCGTGCTTTTTCCCCAATTGATAGGCAAGTTGAACTGCCTCTTTCATAGAAGTTGTCTCCTTTATAACAGGAACAACACCACCAAAAGAATTCAACAACTTACTATTATCTACCCCTAAACAAATTAAAGCCTTAACCTTTTTCTTAGCCAATGGCATCAACTCCGTGTAATCATTTCCTTTATCCACTCCACCCGCAATCCATATCACTTTTTTATCCATACATTCCAATGCGTACCAACTGGAATTAACATTGGTGGCCTTTGAATCATTAATAAACTCAATTCCTTTCACCGAAATAACTTTTTCCAATCGATGCTCAACCCCTTTAAAACTGGTTAAGCTTTCGCGAATAATTTTCTTTTTTATCTTAAGAACTGAAGCTACAATTCCGGCAGCCATTGAGTTGTAAAGGTTATGTTTACCTTGTAAGGACAATTCCTGTGAAAGAATACTCATAATATTATCGTTATAATTTATAATTACCTCATCAGTTGTTGCATATGCCCCACTTTTAAGGATATCTTTTTGGGTAAAAGGCAATAAATTTGATTTCAAGAGATGGCGACCTAATTCCTTTAATATTTCTTCGTCATCCTGACAGTAGATGAATACATCATCTTCTGTCTGATTTTGGATTATTCTAAACTTACTCTCAATGTAATTCTGCATTTTATAATCATACCTGTCCAAATGATCAGGCGTGATATTTAGCAGGATGGCAATGTCAGCTTTAAAATCATACATCCCATCCAACTGAAAACTACTCAATTCAATTACATACCATTCCGGCGATTTACCTTCAGCAATCTGGCGCGCTAAACTTGTTCCAACGTTTCCCGCCAATTCAACATCCACACCTGCATTTTTTAGTAAATGGTAGATCAACATAGTAGTTGTAGTCTTGCCATTACTTCCGGTTATGCAAATTGATTTAGATTGCATAAACTTTCCTGCAAATTCAATTTCCGAAACAACAGGTACTCCTTTTAAAACAGCATTTGCAACCAATGGAGCAGAATCCGGAATTCCGGGACTCTTCATTATTACATCCGCTAAAAGAATTCGGTCTTCAGTATGTTGTTTTTCCTCCCATTCAATTTCTGCTGCATTAAGTTCGGATTTATAGTTTTCTGAAATCTGTCCCTTATCAGAAACAAATACAGAATATCCCTCCTGCTTACCTAGCAAGGCAGCACCAACACCACTTTCTCCGGCACCTAATACAACTAATTTCTTCATCCTTATCTAACCTTCAAGGTTACAATCGTTAATACAGCTAATATGATTCCGATAATCCAGAATCGAGTCACAATTTTGGATTCTGTATATCCTTTTTTCTGATAGTGATGGTGAAGAGGTGCCATTTTAAACACACGCCGTCCTTCGCCATATTTCTTTTTCGTATACTTAAACCAGCTTACCTGAATTATAACTGACACATTTTCAACTAAAAATATTCCACACAAAATTGGTATCAACAATTCAATTCGAAGCAAAATGGCAAACACACCAATAATACCACCTAAAGTTAAACTACCCGTATCCCCCATAAAAACCTGAGCAGGGAAAGAATTGTACCACAAGAAGCCTACTGTGGCCCCAATAAACGCCGCTATAAACACTACCAATTCCTCGGAATGTGGAATGTACATTATGTTTAAATAATCGGCATAGATAATATTACTCGACAGATAGGCAAACACTCCTAAGGTTGTACCAATTATAGCTGATGTTCCTGTTGCCAGGCCATCGAGACCATCTGTAATATTAGCTCCATTCGACACCGCTGTGATTATAAAAATTACCGCCACAACAAAGATTAACCATCCCCACTTTTCAGCTTGATCGCCCAAAAACCACAATAAATCAGAATAATTAAAGCGATTGTTCTTCAGGAAGGGCACATTCGTGACGGTTGATTTTGTATCCTTTGTTGCCATACGCTCAACTGACGTACCATCTTCAAGTTGCACCGTCACAATCTCATCCGGAATTCGCTCACGTACAAAAACATCATCACTTGAAAATAAAGTAATCGCCACAATTAATCCCAGACCAATTTGACCAGCAATCTTAAATCGTCCCGCTAATCCTTCCTTATCCTTTTTAAAAACTTTTATATAATCATCAATAAATCCAATGGTCCCTAACCATAAAGTCGAAATTATCATTAAAATGATATAGACATTATCAAGTTTTGACAACAAGAGAACAGGAAATAAAATGGCTGCAATAATAATAAGGCCTCCCATTGTAGGCGTACCTTTTTTAGCATATTGTCCTTCAAGTCCCAGATCACGAACTATCTCGCCAATCTGTTGCATTTGAAGTTTCTTAATAACTTGTTTGCCAATTATTGCTCCAAATAATAACGCGATAATAACCGCCAAACCTGCTCTAAAAGTAATGTATTGAAACATACCTGCCCCAGGCATATTCAGCGATTCAAGATATTCAAAAAGATAGTACAACATTTCCTTTGTATTATTCTGCGTTAAAAATTTCTCTTATGACTTCACGATCATCAAAATGATTGCGAACACCTTTTATTTCCTGGTATGTTTCATGACCTTTTCCGGCAATCAGAATTATATCACCAGGGCCAGCAACCATACAAGCCGTTCGGATCGCTTCTTTTCGGTTAACTATAGAAAGTACTTTAATCCGATCTTTAAAGACTACGCCTTTCATCATCTGTTCAATAATCTCATCAGGATCTTCACTTCTTGGGTTGTCGGATGTAAGAATAACCTTTGTACTCCCAGCAACAGCTTCCTTAGCCATTTCTGGACGTTTCAAAGGATCTCTATCTCCTCCTGCTCCAACCACTGTTATTAATTGCTGGTCGTTCTGCCTTACCAGATTAATCGTTTCGATTACATTTTTCAAGGCGTCTGGCGTATGCGCGTAATCAACAATTGCCGTTTGACCCTGATTTGAACGGATGGTTTCAAATCGACCATCAACAGACTTTAATTTACTCAAGGCGACCTGAACCTCCATTTTATCAAATCCCAATAATATTGCCGAACCATATACAGCTAGAAGATTCTGCGCATTAAAATGCCCAACAAACTGAGTCCAGATTTCCTGACCATCGATTTCAAGTTGCATCCCCTCAAACATGCTCTCTATAATTCTCCCCTTAAAAGTACCCATGCCCTTGAGCGAATAGGTATTTTTTGAGGCCAAAGTATTCTGCATCATTACAGAACCATTCTTATCATCTGCATTAACCAGACAGAAAGCACTCTTACCCAGATTGTCAAAGAATGATTTTTTAGCTTCTATATAGGCTTTGAATGTTAGATGATAATCCAGATGATCATGTGTGATGTTAGTAAACAAAGCACCCGCGAACTCTAATCCAGCAACACGATATTGATCCAAAGCATGAGA
Source organism: uncultured Carboxylicivirga sp. (assembly GCA_947503525.1). Taxonomy (GTDB): domain Bacteria; phylum Bacteroidota; class Bacteroidia; order Bacteroidales; family Marinilabiliaceae; genus Carboxylicivirga. The sequence continues at coordinate 11,960 of CANNEA010000014.1, forward strand.
ACTCACCTCCATAAAACAATACTCACATCCAGCCTCAACCATTTCATACATTATGCGATTTAATGAAACTGCATCCGGTGTGGTATGAGTTGCTTTGACTTCAGTCTTTCCTATAAAATTAGATACTGTGGAAAACAATCCGGCTTTATAACCAAGGGCAGACACCATATCGTAAAGCAAAGTGGCTGTAGTAGTCTTACCATTGGTTCCAGTTACACCAACTAATTTAAGTTGTTGTGATGGATGATCATAAAATGCACTCGACAGCTCTCCTAATGCTTTGGCAGAGTTCTCAACAATGACAAGTGTTGCATCTTTTGGTGCATTCTCAGGTAAATCTTCACAAACCACACATCTACATCCACTATTAAATACTTGCTCTAAATATTTATGCCCATCGGTTTGAGTTCCTTTTATGGCGACAAATAAAGTATGTTCTTTTGCCAATCTTGAGTCAAAACAAATAGACTCAAGCTCACAATTCGTGTTGTTTATTTTCTCAACAACATCAATTCCATTTATTATTTCAGAGAGTCTTTTCATTCCATTATCCCATTCGTAAATAAATAGTGGATCCTTTGCGAAAATTCTGACCAGCTGTCATGGATTGCTCACGCACCCGACCAACACCTCTTAGCACAACTTTTAAGCCCATGTTCTCAAGGATATTAACAGCATCTTTAGCTCCCATTCCTCTTACATTAGGAACCAGACCTTTTGGAAAGCTTTTGCTTTTCAAATGAATATCATGCTCCCGAGCAGTCGTTGATGCCCATTTCGTCTCCAACTCCTGCCCCTTAACATCAATGCCAACTTCATCAAACACCCTTAATAATTCATCTTTAGAACCTCCTTTTGCATAAGGTTGGTATTCTGTTACCGGTATTTCATACACCTCTTTCACATCCGGATTACTGTAACTTTGAGCAAAAACACGATCCGCAATTTCACCAAAAACCGATCCTGCTACCAAGTTACCGTAATATACGTTGTTTGAAGGGCCATTGACAACTACAATACAACTATAAAGTGGTCTATCCGCTGGAAAATATCCAACAAAGGATGCCTGATATCTTACCCCATTAGCTCCCCTGTACTTACCATCAACAGCAATTTGAGCAGTACCCGTTTTTCCGGCTATTTTGTATCTACTGTTTTTGATATTTTTTGCTGTTCCACGATCAACAACTCCAACTAACAGATCATGTACTTTCTCAATTGTTTCCAAAGAACATATAGAAGGATTAATGACCTCTGTCTTTACTTTTTTAATCACATCACCATGATGAGAAATGGCTTCCACAAATTGAGGCTTCACCATTTTTCCATTATTAGCCACGGCATTATAAAATGCTAAAGTTTGAAGCGGAGTATATTGAGTTTCGTAGCCAATCGACATCCAAGGCAATGTAGTCCCCCACCAGTCTTTCTCTCCAGGATACTTTACACGAGGTACACCTTCTCCTTTTATTTCAATTCCAAGAGGTTCTTTAAGCCCCATCGAATAAATACGATCCACAAATCGCCGAGGATTATCTTTATAGTGCTTAAAAATAATTTTAGAAATAGCGACGTTGGATGATTTTTCAAATGCTTCGCGAACAGTTAATGTACCATATCCACCATGATGACTATCCGTCATTCTCCTATCATAGAAATAACAATATCCTTTTCCGGTTTCTATGCTATCCGTCAGCTTAACCATATCATCTTCCAAAGCCACAATCATGGAAGCCAATTTAAAAGTAGATCCCGGCTCCGTGGCTTCTCCTATGGCATAATTATATTTCTCGATATAATTACCTGACGAGGTCAAACCTAAATTGGCAATGGCTTTTACCTTACCGGTTGCCACCTCCATTAAAACAGCACAGCCATGATCAGCCTTATGCTTTCTTAATTGCTGCATCAATGCATTTTCAGCAACATCCTGCAATCCAATATCTATAGTTGTAACAATATCATGACCATCGGTAGGCTCAATTTGCTCTTCCACCACCCAATTTCCGGCAACTCTTGTCCTATTACTAATTCCCGTAATACCTTTTAAGCTATTGTTGTAGGCCATCTCTAAACCAAAACGACCACCCAGTTCTTTTTCAGCATACATACTTCCGATGGTTCGGGAGGCTAAATCACCAAATGGCAATTTGCGACGCTCATATTTTTTGGCAATAAAACCGCCTTTATTGGGACCTAAACGGAGCAATGGAAACTCCTTCACCTTTTTCAAATCCGTAAAAGAAATTCTTTTAGGATGAACCATATAAAAACGTTTGCCATCAGCCCTGGCTTTACGAAGATTATTTCTATAATAGTTTTTTGAACGATCCCTAAAGAATTTAGATAAACAGAGGGCCAAACTGTCAACATTCTTGTCGAATATTTCATCAGTTAAGCCATTGGCACGCATGTCCATATGAATCCTATAAGTAGGAACAGAACATGCTAATTTGCGATTGTCGGAAGCCAAAATATCACCACGATTAGCATCAATGACAATATCCTTACTACTCAACTTCATTTCTTCCTCCGACCATCGATCTCCTTCTATAATCTGCAAATAAAGAACCTTACCTAAAATCCATATCGCCAGCAAGCCAATACCAAGGTAGACTAATCCAAATCGTAATATGATACCTTTCTTAATCTGCATGCTTTAATTCTTCACTTTCAAAATTCGTGGCGGCTCTGTTAACTCAACTAAATCCAGATTTTTTGATCTTATCTTTTTAAGCACTTCACTTTGCTTACTCATGAACATCAACTCAGAAGATGTTGTAATGGCTTCGTATCGCAATTCCTTAAGATCTTTATTCAGCACCGCCACTTCCCGCATTAACTCCTCCATCTTATAATGATTTCCGATATAAAGAAATCCCATAAAAGCTAAATAAATAACAAATGGCATTTGTTTGGTCACCAAACTCTTGGTAAAAAAACGTCCGTTCAGCAACTCCCTGAAAGAGAAAGATCGAATCTCCCCAAATTCCTCTTTGGATTGAATAAACTCGGTTATTTTGTTTTTACGCCAATTCATACTCTTTCAGCAATTCTAAGTTTTGCACTCCTTGCTCTGCCATTCTTAGCAATCTCTTCGTCGCTTGGCACTATAATCTTTCGGTTAACCGCCTTGAACGGAACACTAGTTTGTCCGTAAATATCTTGTTTAGCTTGTGATTTATTGCAATCTCCCGACCTGATAAAGTTCTTAACCAACCTGTCTTCAAGACTATGATAGGATATCACAACCAACCGCCCTCCTTCGGCAATAACATCAGTTGATTGGGTAAGTACTGATTTCAGCACATCCATCTCCTGATTAACTTCGATTCGCAAAGCCTGAAATACCTGAGCTAAAAATTTGGATTGTTCTTTTTTCGGACCACACTGTTCTGCCACCAGCTTAAGATCTGTTGTTGTTTTAAACTTCCTTTGTTGACGCTGACTTATAATAGCACCTGATAACTTTCCGTTTTGCTTAATCTCTCCATATTGCCAGAAAAGACGTTTTAATTCCAATTCAGAATATTCATTTACAATATCCGCTGCTGTGCGAATTAAATTCTGACTCATTCGCATATCCAACTTGGCATCAAAACGAAAAGAAAAACCACGTTCCGCTTCATTAAAGTGATGCGACGACACTCCAAGATCACCAAGAATTCCATCTACCTTTTCAATATTCAGATAACGTAAAAAATGAGATAAATAGCGAAAGTTATGACGAACAAAAATTAAGCGTTCATCATCAGGGCGATTCTTATAAGCATCCCCGTCCTGGTCAAAAACAATTAGCTTACCTGAGTCCAGTCGACTCAATATTTCGCGACTATGACCGCCGCCACCAAAAGTTAAATCAATATATATTCCATCAGGCTTAATAGACAAGCCATCAACTGACTCATTCAACAATACCGGTATGTGATATTCTTGCTCCATGTTTTAAAGTTTATCCTACTCACTGCCAACAGCTTCTTTCCCCAATAACTCTTCTGCCATTTCTCCCAACTCATCCCCTTCTAAATCATCGGAATCAAACCTCTCCTTACTCCAAAGCTCAATTCCACTACCCAGACCTAACAAAATCACTTCTCCATCAACTCCAATCATCTCCATTAAGCGCTTTGGAATCAAGAACCTACCATTAGCATCCAACACCACCTCCGCAGCTGAACGATACAAAGCCCTTTTTAAGCGCTTGTCCTTTTGCCGATACGAACTCAATTTTTCCTCAAACAACTTCACTTCCTCCATCCATTGATCATACGGCACCATCACCAAGCAATCATCAAACAAATCTTTTCGCACCACAAAACACTGCTGCTCCCCTGCACTCATCGCTTTTTTGAAGAGTGAAGGCAGTACAATGCGCCCTTTAACATCCGGCTTACAAACAAAATCGCCTATAAATGTGATCATTACCTAATTCGAATTGCTTTTGTAAAAGTAAAGAAAAATGAAACCACTTACAACCACTTTACTCCACTTTATGACACATGTTGATAACTTTTTCTTTCGTCAACTATTCGCTGCAATAAAAACAATCGGAATACCTTACTTATTCTAATATTTTTTTCTAAACTTGGAACGAAATTCTTTTGAATAAAATGAGTGAAGATAAATTACCTGAAAAGTTTATTGATATTGACAAAGTATTTGAAGACAAGAATCCAGGGTTAAAAAAATTCATACCCCGATTCCTCATCAAATACCTAAAACGCATTACTCATCAAAATGAGGTTAATGACTTCATGGCTAAACATAATCACCTTCAAGGAATTGAGTATGCTGAAGCCATTGCCAATAATTTTGCGGGCGAATATACAATTAAGGGTGAAGAAAACATTCCCAAGGAAGGTCGTTTTGTTTTTGCAGCCAATCATCCTCTGGGAGGTCTGGATGGAATGATTTTCGTTTCAATTATTGGGCGATACTTTAAAAACCTAAAATTCCCGGTCAATGATATATTAATGAACATTAAGAATCTGCATTCCATTTTCTTACCGGTTAATAAACATGGCAGTCACAGCAAAGAAGCCGTTCAGATGATTGATGAAGCTTATGCAAGTGACAATCAAATTCTAATGTTTCCTGCAGGATTAGTTTCAAGACGACAAGGAAAAATCATACAAGACTTAGAGTGGAAAAAGAATTTTATACGCAAGGCCATAAACCATAAGCGAACAATTATACCAGTTCATATATCAGGTAAAAACACTAACTTCTTCTACAACTTAGCCAATAGAAGAAAAATATTTGGAATAAAGGCAAACATTGAAATGCTCTATCTCGTAGATGAGATGTATAAACAAAGGGGTAGCAAAATAGAGCTAACGATTGGAAAGCCAATTCCACCTGAAGATCTTAAAGATGGTATGCCCGCCCAACAATGGGCACAAAAAATAAAGGAACAAGTTTATGCCTTAAAAAAATAAACTAAATTTGTATTCTGCATTAAGAAAAATATTGAATGAGAGCAAAAGACATAATTCCTCCTGTATCGCGTGAAGAACTTGAAGTCGAGTTAAACAAGGATACTTTTGTTAGAAACACCAACAAGGGGAATAACAAAATATATGATTTTACTGCTCACCAGGCTCCAGCCTTAATGAAAGAAGTTGGACGTCTGCGTGAAATATCTTTCAGAATGGCCGGTGGCGGCACTGGCAAAGATGCTGATATTGACGACTATGACATAGCCGAAGTACCTTATCGCCAACTTATAGTTTGGGATCCTGAGGACAAAGAAATACTAGGCGGTTATCGCTATTTACTTGGGAAAGATATACCTGTAGATAAAGCTGGAAATATTAAACTCGCCACATCTCGTTTATTTCATTTTTCGCAAAAGTTTATAAATGAATACCTGCCAACGACTATTGAATTGGGGCGTTCATTTGTTCAACCAGCCTATCAATCTTCAAAAGCTGGTTCTAAAAGTCTTTTTGCACTTGACAACTTATGGGACGGCTTAGGTTCACTAATCGTTAGTCATCCTGAGATGAAATATTTCTTTGGAAAAGTAACAATGTATACCCATTTCAATCAACAGGCTCGTGATTTAATCCTGGGCTTCATGGGCAAATACTTTAACGATCCTGATAACCTGATCTATCCGCATTCTCCTGTGAATATCGGACTTACACAAACGGATTTAAAGGAAATCTTTCACGGCAATACTTACGTTGATGACTATAAGATCTTAACTAAGAAAGTACGTGAATTCGGCGAAAACATTCCGCCTCTATTTAATGCCTACATGAACTTATCTCCTTCGATGAGAACATTTGGAACAGCCATTAATGATCGTTTTGGTGATGTTGAAGAAACAGGAATAATTATAACCATTAACGAGTTATACAAACAAAAAATTGGACGACACGTCTCGACATTTAATCCTGACGAACCCCATGATTAAGAAAATAATAAACAAAGAGAGAGCTACAATCAAACAATTGTAGCTCTTTTTTTTTATATTGATATAGATTCTTAAAGATTATGACAGATACTTTTGACCTAGTAGTAATTGGCAGTGGTCCTGCGGGATATTCCGCTGCCATTCGTGCCTTAGATTATGGCTTACATGTATGCATTATTGAAGGCAAACACCTGGGTGGCGCAGGCATTATGAATGGAGCTCTGACTTCAAAAACCATGTATGAATTATCAATGGACTATGCAGTGGCAGCCCGAATTGATAGAGGATACAGAGTTGGAGCCCTAAGCGTCAATTTTTCCGAAGTAAAAAAAACGGTATTGCAAGCAGCTAAGGAAAAGCAATACCAAATGCTTAGCCAAATTGAAACATTCTCGCCAAATAAAAGCAAACACGGTTCACTTTCCATTGAGTATGGATGGGCCAAGTTCCTCACACCAAACTCCATTGAAATTAAAAATGGAGGGAAATCTAAAGCAATAAATGGAAAAAACTTTGTTATTGCAACCGGATCAATACCGCGTAAATACGATGGATTACAAATTGATGGGGAGCGCATCTTTACCTCTGATGGCATTCTGGACCTGAAAAAATTTCCTGAACGAATGCTCATCATTGGCTCAGGTATCATTGGCTGTGAATTTGCAACTATCTTTTCCAATTTTGGACAAACAGAAGTACATCTTCTTGACCGATCGCATCGTGTTTTACCCTACGAAGATGATGATGTCAGTGATTTTGTGTCGGCCAACCTTGAAAAAAACGGGGTGATCATTCATCACACTGCCACTCTTCGAAACATTAGAAAACACCCTGAACATCTGGAAGTTGTGCTTGATTACCAAGATGGTCATAGTAAAGTTATAGAAGTAGATATTGCGCTTGTTGCAATTGGTCGGGTCCCAAATACAGAAGGTTTAGGGCTTGAAAATATAGGCGTCGATCTGGATGAAAGAGGAAACATTTCAATTCAAGACGATTGTGTTCTTAGGGATGGTAAAGGCAATTGCAATATATATGCCGCTGGCGACATTACCGGACATACACAATTATATAGTGTAGCTGAATTCCAGGGAAGGCTGGCTGCCGAGAAAATCGGAGATGTACCTTTATATCCATTGGATTATTCTCACATGTCAACTTTAATGTTTTTTAAACCGGAAGTTGCTGCTGTTGGAGCCAATGAAAAGATGTTGCAAAACAAAAAAATACCATACAAAGCAGCTTACTATTCCAATAAGCTGGTAAACCGAGCTATAGCAATGCGCAACACCAATGGATTTGTCAAGTTATTGGTAAGCAATGATGACGAGCAACGCATTTTAGGCATGCGTGCTGCCGGCCCTCAAGCTTCTGCATTTATCGTTTCGGTCGCACACTTAATCAACCAGGGCAACAGTCTTCAGGAGGTTTTAAAAATATTCTATCCACACCCTAGCATTCCGGAAGGCATACAAGAATGCCTGCGTACCATTGACAATAAATCAATCTATAAACCCGAAGCATTTCCAGACCTTATAAACATTCGGGAATGGAATCCAACTTAACCCAAGCAATATGGCTAAAAAGAATAAATTCAGATTCTCATTTATTATTGTATTACTAATAGGTATTTGGTTTTTGTTACCACATCACCTACGAATGGCTTTTACCTATTGGTATCCTGGCATTGAAGACTATCAAATCTTTGATAACAGAACCATCGAAGTCTCTGACACACCATTCACCTGGCCTACAGCTAAAATTTACAATAAACAAGAACTTAAGGCTCAATGGAGAGATACTCTGGAGCACTATAATACTATTGCCTATTTAGTTATTAAAAACGACAGTATTATCTATGAAGAATACTGGGATGGATATAGCGAAAACTCACATTCTAACTCGTTCTCTGCCGCAAAAAGTATTGTTTCACTTTTAATTGGAGCCGCCATCGATGATGGTTTCATTAATTCTGTCGATCAGGCTGCCGGTGATTTTATTCCTCATTTGAAAACCGGAAAAAATGCAGATCTCCGAATTCGTAATTTACTAACAATGAGCAGTGGTTCTAATTGGGATGAAAGTTATTCCAGCCCATTATCATTAACAACAAAAGCCTATTACGGCAATAATTTGGCGTCTTTGATTAAAGATTTGCATGTCGTGGACGATCCAGGAGTTAACTATAGTTACAAAAGTGGAGACACACAATTACTCGCTGAAATTGTACGAGCTGCTACAGGCCAAAATCTAGGCTCATATGCTTCAAAAAAGCTATGGAAACCACTTGGTGCCAGCAACGAAGCATATTGGTCGCTTGATAAAAATGATGGGCATGAAAAAGCCTATTGTTGTTTTAATTCCAATGCAAGAGATTTTGCTTTATTTGGAGCTCTAATTAATCACAAAGGCTTTTGGAACGGACAGCAAATCATCTCAGAGGCCTACTTGAATGAAGCAACCACACCAGCTAAGTACTTAAATGATGAAGATGGTTTACCATTAAATTTTTATGGATTCCAATATTGGATTGTTGATCATGAAGGGATGCAAATACCTTATGCACGTGGAATTCTGGGACAATATATATTTTCCATCCCTGAGAAAAATGCCATAATTGTAAGGCTTGGACATGATAGAAACAAGCAAAAAACAAACCACCATCCAACGGATGTATATGCTTACCTTAACATGGGATTAGAATTAATACAATAATAAAAAAGGCCGGTTCATACCGGCCTTTCTAATATTATAAAAGGAACAAGCCTAATATGCCCGGCCGCCTTTACCTTCAACAAAATTGATAAAAGAAGTATTAACCACTTTGTTTCCGCCCGGCGTTGGATAATCACCGGTAAAATACCAATCTCCTTTATCTTCAGGACATGCCGCGTGTAGATTTTCTATACTTTGATAAACAATCTCAACTTCAGCATCCAGATCCGCAGGTGTCAACATTTTCGAAATCTGAGCAGATATCTCCTCAGCCGTGAAAGGTTTATATATTTCTTTCACATAGTTGACAATCTCTTCTTTTGGTAAGTTTTGCTGATCCTTACACTTTTGATATACCTCTTCAATTACCTTTTCTTTCCCTTGATCTTTTAATAGCTGAATGGCTGCCGAAAAAGCACAGAAATCTTTGAGCTTGGCCATATCAATTCCATAACAATCAGGGTATCTAATTTGTGGAGCAGAAGAAACTACAATAATCTTCTTAGGATGCAAACGATCCAAAATTCTAAGAATACTTTGTTTCAATGTTGTTCCACGAACTATTGAATCATCTATGATAACAAGTGTATCCACACCATTCTTCACAATTCCATAAGTCACATCATAAACGTGAGCTACCAAATCATCACGACTGCTATCATCGGCGATAAAAGTACGCATCTTAACGTCTTTAATGGCAATTTTCTCAACACGTGGTTCAACAGACAAAATTTTATCTAATTCTTCCGGGGTGATATCTTTTCCCTTATCCAGAATCTGTTGTTTCTTATATTGTCCTAATTCCTCACGAACACCTTCCATCATTCCATAAAAGGCAGTTTCAGCAGTATTAGGGATATAAGAGAATACAGAATTCTCCACATCATAATCAACCTTCTCCAAAAGCGTCTTAGCCAATAAACGACCAAGCTCTTTACGCTCGGTATAAATCTTTTTATCACTGCCTCGTGAGAAGTAAATACGTTCGAATGAACAAGAAGTACGCTTCTGCGGTACACGAACTAACTCTTCAGTGACTGTACCATCTTTCTTAATAATAAGCGCATGCCCCGGCTTTATTTCCTTGACCTGAGTTGAACGTACATTCATTGCCGTTTGAATGACCGGACGCTCAGATGCCACAACAACAATCTCATCATCCTGATAATAACAAGCTGGACGAATGCCCCAGGGGTCCCTGGCTACAAAAGCATCACCATGACCAATCATTCCTGCCAAAGCATAACCTCCATCCCAACGACGGCTTGATCTTTCCAGAATTTCACGAACATTTAATTCCTGCTCAATATTGGCAGTAATTTCAACATTGTTCTTTCCTTCATTTTTATACTTTCTGAATAAAAGCTGATTCTCTTCATCAAGAAAATGCCCAACATTTTCAAGTATTGTTACAGTATCTGTATAATCTTTAGGATGCTGCCCAAGATCAAACAAAGATTGAAAAATCTCATCTACATTAGTCAAATTGAAGTTTCCTGCCATTACCAAATTACGCGATCTCCAATTGTTTTCTCGCATTACCGGATGAACATACTCAATACTATGGTTCCCAAAGGTTCCATACCTCAAATGCCCAAGATATAATTCACCTGCAAATGGCAAATTGGCTTTTGCATATTCAGCATCCTTCAACAATTCAGGTTGATGATCCTGAATTCTAATAAAAGGCTTATTTATCTTCTTAAAGATATCCTTTATAGGATTGGCTTTATTCGATCTCTGCCTTGAGAAATACTTTTTACCAGCACATTGGTTCAACTTCAGATTAACCGCTCCGGCACCATCCTGCCCACGATTATGCTGCTTCTCCATCAACAAGTATAACTTGTTTAACCCATACATCCATGTGCCGTATTTCTCCTGATAATACTCCAATGGCTTTAGCAATCGGATAAGAACAATACCACACTCATGCTTAATCTGGTCACTCATGTTTTTTTCCTCTAAAAAATGATGCGCAAATTTATATTCTATTTTCTAATTCACCCAAAAAGGTGTATAAAAAAAGAAGCCGGAATAATCCGGCTTCTTTGGTTTTATTAATTAAAACTTTCCATCTTCACATTGCCATCTTTTACAATATAGCAATTGGGAAATAATGTTTTTAACTCACTAAGTAAAGGTAAGGCTTCGTGTTTATGTCGGTAATTGCCAACTCTAACTCTCCAAAATGGTGGATTATAAGTTGTTGATATATTCCTGTCTGGAAATTCTTCCAAGAATTTCGTTTTTACATCTAAAGCCTGCCGTTTTCCTTTTGGCCCTGATCCGGAATAGAGTTGAATTCGGTAACCGTCAACGCCACCTTTGCGTTTATTAACTTCCGTTTGTGTTTGCAACAAAAAATCAATTCCTTCTTCCTGATGAATAGTAACCACACCTTCTCCTGCCTTAGTTTGCTGAACCTCTTCAACCAAACTTTGGCTTTTCGCAGAAAATGCAAAAATTACAAATAGTATTAACAGGACTGTGGTATGTTTCATTACAATTCCATTTGAAGCCACAAAGATAATCAAACTCGCCATTTATGAAACAGAAGAAAGATCATTCTATGCGTAAACCACATTAGTCCTCTGTAGGTACTACAAAAACCGGCTTTGTTGAATTATTTATTAAGTCATTCGCAAAAGGACGGAAAAAATTAGTGAAAGGATTGTGTGAATGATGAACGTGGACAGTAATCATATCTGCCTCATTTTTTTCAGCAAAATCTATGATTTTATGCACCAACTTCTTACCCACCAAAACCGACTTTTCTACTCTTAGTTCAGCCTTATTAACCAGATACCTTTCAACTTGCTTATTAAACAAAGTTACCCTCTTCAAAAGAAACTGAAATGCAGATTCTCTTAATCCGACTAAATAAATTTTTGAATTAAATGCCTTAGCAACTCCAGCCACCACCGGTATTTTTTTACGGCTTGCTTTACTAAAATCTATTGGCACAACAATTTTACGAATACCTCCAGTCCATTTCATGGTATGATTAACCACCAAAACAGGACAAGGCGAGTGAGCTACTAAACTATAAGCATTACTCCCTATCCATCGACTTTGAAAACCAGATGCACCATGCGAACCAACTACAATTAAGCTTGAATCATCATACTTGGCTTGATTACTTATTTCGCTAACAACATTACCTTCGCGTATTTTATAATCAAATCTTCCTCCCGGAACAACATATTCATCGGCATAGGTCTTCATCAATTCTTCCAACCACGACTCGACCTCTTGATTTATCTTATACTCAACTTGATTTTTTGCAAAGGCAGGAGCGTACGATAAGCCGGTTTTCACATGCATTATCCTAACATTAGCATTAATTTGGTTAGCCATTGCAATTCCATAGCTCATTGCATTTAAGGCATCCTCCGAAAAATCAATTGGAATAAGAACTCTATTCATAACAAATGGAATTTGAGGTTTTCTTGTTAAATATAATAAAAAAAGATGTCATTTCTTATGACATGTAGTACTGATACGCAGGAGATCCAGAAACGTTTCCAAAAAATGGAAGATAGTCCTAAAGAGTCTAAATTCAAGCATTTGTATTGTTGATTCATTAAGTAAATATTACCTTTGCACCCGCTTATTACGGAATTTTATAGTCCTGGAGAAACAAACATGAATTACAACAATATTAAACCTTTAGTATCGGCTAAATCTGGTCGCAAATTATTTATTGAAACTTACGGCTGTCAAATGAATGTTGCTGACAGTGAAGTGGTAGCTTCGGTAATGGAAATGGATGGTTATGGTGTAACCTATGATATGGAGGAAGCCGATGCCATATTTATTAATACTTGTTCGATTAGAGATAATGCCGAACAACGTGTTATGGGACGGTTGAAACAACTTATTCTATTGCGCAAAAAGAATCCTCAATTAATCATTGGAATCATTGGCTGCATGGCCGAACGTGTGAAGGAACAATTATTTGAAAAAGGGGCCAATATAGTTGTTGGACCAGACGCCTATATGGATTTACCTAATTTGATAGGCATGGCAGAAAATGGTGATAAAGCCATAAATGTCGAATTATCAACAAGTGAGACATACTCTGAGATTATACCATCGAGAATTAGCAAAAACCGAATCTCAGGTTTTGTATCAATAATGCGTGGTTGTAATAATTTCTGTTCCTACTGCATTGTTCCTTATACGCGAGGGCGAGAACGAAGCAGGGAGCCTGAAAGTATTAAAAAAGAAATTGATGATCTTCAGAAGAAAGGTTTTAAAGAAGTTACTTTATTAGGTCAGAATGTGAATTCATACAATTGGGATGGTGATGCTTGTAACAAATTAAATTTTCCATCCTTACTCAACTATATTGCAGGTTCCTTTCCTAAAATGCGAATTCGTTTTAGCACATCTCACCCAAAAGACATGTGCGACAACACTTTAAAAGTGATTGCCAAGCATCCAAACATTTGTCGCCATATACATTTACCATTGCAATCGGGTAGTAGCCGGATACTGAAATTGATGAATCGCAAATACGACAGAGAATGGTACATGGATCGTATAAAAGCCATCAAATCCATAATTCCTGAATGTGGAATTTCAACAGATGTATTTAGTGGCTTTCATAGTGAAACTGAAGAAGATCATAAACAGACCCTTGAACTCATGAAATGGGCTGGTTATGATTTAGCATTCATGTTTAAATATTCAGAACGTCCCGGAACCTACGCCAGCGAACATCTTGAAGATAATGTTAGTGAAGAAGATAAATCGAGGCGCCTTCAGGAGATCATAGATTTACAAAGGGAGATTTCCTATAAAAGTAATCAATCAGATATTGGTAAAACATTTGAGGTATTAATTGAAGGAACATCAAAAAAATCAAAGGAAGAACTTTACGGTCGCACCTCTCAAAATAAAGTGGTGATTTTTCCTAAAGAAGATTTTAAGATAGGCGATTTTGCGGAAGTGGAAATATTGAGCGCCAGCTCTGCAACACTGATAGGACGAACAATTAAATAATAACAAAGCCATAATCTAACATTATGGCTCATCTTTATTTTAAAAAATATAAACCGGGAGACAAAGCCTCCCGGTTTTCCTTTACTAATTAAACCATTAATAGGTCATCAGAAAAGGGCTTTGGACGGTCACAAAAAAAGAAATATGAATCAAGTTCATGCTTTTTCATTGATTTAAGCACTCCCTCCTTCACGTTAAACAAACTCAGCTGACTCTGATTCATTTCAGATAAGCGCTGAACTGCCATTAAAGCATTTAATCCTTCGTCATCTACCTTCTCTACTTTTTCCAAATCCACTAATAAATTAGTGAATGGTTGCTTTAATATATCCATCATGCTTGACTTAAGATCCTTTGAAGTATTCAAATCCAAATTTTCTTTCTTGTCAAACGATACTAACGTGGTGTTTTTAAATACTTTTATTTTAATCATAACTATGGGTATTTGCCTTTGATAAAACAATGGCTATGCCATAAATTCTTTAGCGCTGATTAAGTGGCACTTAACCTAATTCAATCTTGTTAAAAATCCAAACCAAGGAATATTTTCCATTTTTTGGACGTTTTCCAATTTCAATACCATCATTAACATTTATTATCCATTCAGTTGTTTCCTAAACACAATAGATTGACGTAATTTTGCACCGAAACTTTTTAATAGCTACGATGGTAACAGAGTTAAATTTTGATTCGATACGCCCATATAAAGATGAAGAAATACATGAAGTATTTGAACGTTTGAAGAATGAGGCAAATTTCCTGGAATTAATCAAATTCCTTTATCCTCAATTTTCATCTGAACAATTTCTCCATAAACTACTTAACATCAAAAGTGTAAATGAATTCCAAACAGAAGTCATTTATCCCTATGTTAAAGAAGTTTTACGAACGACTACAAAAGGCATAACAGCAACAGGTCTAAAAGACTTAGATCCAAATAAGCATTATTTGTTCATCTCTAATCACAGAGACATTGTTTTGGATTCGGCCATTCTTAACATCCTTATGGTTGAAAACGGATTTAACACTACCGAAATAGCGATTGGTGATAACTTGCTCATTTATCCCTGGATAACTGACCTGGTGAAACTAAATAAAACTTTTCTTGTTGAGAGAAACTTGCCTGCTCGCCAAATGATGGAAAGTTCAATTCGTTTATCACACTATATTCGCAAAACGCTTGCTGAACGAAATCAAAGCATTTGGATAGCACAACGCGAAGGGCGTTCGAAGGATGGCGATGATCGCACTCAGGTAAGTCTTTTAAAGATGATTAACATGAGTGGTAACGGTACTGTTATTGACAACTTTGTTGACATCAATATTGTTCCAGTGTCCATTTCATATGAATTTGATCCTTGTGATTATCTTAAGGCATTAGAGTTTCAGATGAAGCGTGATAATCCTGAATATAAGAAAAGTGAAGCAGACGATTTAAAGCACATGGGAGCTGGATTACGAGGCCGAAAAGGTAGAGTACACTTTGGTTTTGGAACCCCAATTTCGAAAGATGATCTTGGTCAGCTTGCTGATCTTTCAAAGAATGATCAGCTACAAGGCATAGCTGAGCTTATCGACACCCAGATCCATAACAACTATAAATTTTTTCCGGGTAACTTTATAGCTGATGATTTATTCACCAATCATACCAGACATACGAATAAATATACTGAGGAAGATAAATCGATATTCCTTGACTATCTGGATGAGCATCTTTCTCGTATTGATGGAGACAGAGATTTCCTCCATAGTACTTTATTGGAGATGTACGCCAATCCTGTAAAAAACTTTTTTACAGCAGACGACAAATAAAATAAACAAAAACTGAATATAAAAAAGCAGGAATACCTTATGTATTCCTGCTTTTTTATTCATAATTATATTGTGATTACTCTTTCTCCTTTGTTTGAAGAGTAATTTTTAGCTCATTAAGTTGGTCCACACTTACTGGCGAAGGTGAATCAATCATAACATCACGCCCTGAGTTATTCTTAGGAAAGGCTATTACATCGCGAATTGATTCAATCCCGGCAAATAATGCAACCAATCTATCAAATCCAAATGCAACACCGCCATGTGGTGGAGCACCATATTTAAATGCATTCATTAGGAATCCGAATTGACTTTCAGCTTCTTCTTCAGTAAATCCAAGTAATTTAAACATTCTTTGCTGAAGCTCGTCGTTAAAAATACGGATAGAACCACCACCGATTTCAACACCATTTATAACTAAGTCATATGCATTAGCTCTAACCGCTCCAGGATTAGTTTCCAATAAGGCCAAATCTTCTTGTTTTGGCGAAGTAAAGGGATGATGCATGGCATGGAAGCGCTTAGAATCCTCATCCCATTCCAACAATGGAAAATCAACCACCCATAGCGGAGAGAATGTATTATTATCTCTTAATCCCAGACGTTCTCCCATTTCAAGACGCAATGCACCTAGAGCATTAAGCGTTTTATCCAAACCACCAGCTAAAATCAAAACCAAATCACCAGCTTTAGCATTAAAATGCTCACCAAGCTTCATCAGTTCTTCCGGCTTGAAGAATTTATCTATTGATGATTTAATACTTCCATCAGCATTAAATTTGATGTATATTAATCCACCTGCACCGATTTGAGGTCGCTTAACAAAGTCAGTTAACTGATCAAGCTGCTTTCGTGAATAACTTGCGCAAGCCTCTGCACAGATTCCTCCAACATATTCAGCTGAGTTAAACAATTTAAATTCCGAATCTTTTACATCTTCAGTTAAATCAACAAACTTCATTTCAAAACGCGTGTCTGGCTTATCTGATCCATAATATTTAATGGCATCAGCATAAGTCAAGCGCGGAAAATCAAAATTTAAATCAACGTCCTTAATCTTATTGAACAGATGTTTCGTCATCCCTTCAAAAGCATTTAGAACATCATCCTGCTCAACATAGGACATCTCGCAGTCAATCTGTGTAAACTCAGGCTGCCTATCAGCACGCAAATCTTCATCGCGAAAACATTTCACAATTTGGAAATAACGATCAAAACCTCCAACCATTAACAACTGCTTAAAAACCTGCGGAGATTGTGGCAAAGCATAGAACTGCCCATCATTCATACGTGATGGCACAATAAAATCGCGAGCTCCTTCCGGTGTAGACTTAATCAATACTGGCGTTTCTGTTTCAATGAAATTTTCACTATTTAAATAGTTACGAACTTCAAAAGCCATTTTATGACGAAGAACCAAGTTGTCTCTTACAGAACTTCTTCTTAAATCCAGGTAACGATATTTCATACGTAGTTCGTCACCACCATCAGTATCTTCCTCAATGGTAAATGGAGGTAATTCAGATGAATTTAAAACAGTAAGTTCTGATGCTAATATTTCAATATCACCAGTTTCGATTTTGTTATTTTTGCTACTACGCTCTGCAACCTTACCTTTTACCTGAATAACATATTCGCGACCAAGCTCGTTGGCTCTTTCACATAAATCTTTTGATTCTTCATTAAAAACCAACTGAGTAATCCCGTATCGATCCCTAAGATCAATAAAAGTCATCCCACCTAAATCGCGTACCTTTTGCACCCAGCCACTTAAAGTAACCGATTGATCAAGGTGTTCCATTCTTAATTCACCGCATGTATGTGTCCTGTACATTGTATTCTTAAATTTATCGCTGCGAAAGCTCTAAAATTTCGCAATGATTCTGATGTTTAAATTTAACTTTGCGAAAATAGTAAGAAAAAAAGAATTAACTACTCGTAGCTTAAAGGTTTAATTATAAAAATGAGTCAAATCAACTTTTCAGATCAATACTTTATGAAGCAGGCTTTTATAGAAGCCGAAAAAGCCTTTCATAAAAACGAAGTACCGGTAGGTGCAGTTGTGGTTTCCGGAGGTCAGATCATATCTCGTTCACACAACTTAACCGAAACTTTAAACGATGTTACAGCTCATGCCGAAATGCTGGCTATAACGGCTGCATCGGAATATTTAGGCGGTAAATATTTAAATGAATCAACACTATATGTAACTCTTGAACCTTGTGTCATGTGCGCAGGAGCCTTAAGCTGGTCACAGTTACAACGCCTTGTATACGGAGCCAGTGACGAAAAAAGAGGATTTGCCAGATGCTCCCCTTCACTACTTCATCCAAAAACAGAAGTATTGAGTGGCGTAATGGAAGTGGAATGTAGAGAAATTGTACAGCGCTTTTTCAAATCTAAACGATAAAAAAGCCATCCCTTGTGGAATGGCTTTGCAATCTTTATGGAAATATTTTATTAATCCGGCTTAATCTCTTTTAAGGAATTTAATTCTCCGGTTGAGATATTAAACATCCAGGCATGAATAAACACTTCCTGTCCTCTTGCCCAAGCCTCTTTTATTATGTCCATTCCGGCAAGTTTATTAGCCTGTTTCATCACGCTGAGTTCAGATAAGCGATCTAATTTTGCATTTTCATCATCAATGCCACTAATCTCATCTTGATTAGTATCCAGAGTATCCTTTATATCACTAACCCATTTTGTAAGGTATGGATCCTGCAAACCATCATAAGCTGCTTTGACTCCTCCACAACTGTAATGACCGGCTACTACTACATGCTTTACTTTTAGATAATCCACAGCATAACGGAGCGCAGCCATTAGATTTTCATCTTCTGCATGAACCAAATTAGCAACATTTCGATGCACAAAAAATTCACCTAGCTGACTTCGGGTAATCACCGTTTCGGCCATTCTGCTATCCGCACATCCAATCCAAAAATAACGAGGAGACTGCCCCAAAGATAACTTCTCAAAATAGGCCTTATCCACATTCTTAATTGTTTGAACCCAACTCCTGTTAGCTAAAAATATCTGATCAAATGATTTCATATTCAACTTTCTTTTATTCGGTTAATGATTATGCCAATGGCTTTTTAAACATGTCAATAGCTGCAGTTTCGGATTGCTTAAGCGTAACAGATATATTGTTTTCTTTTGCAGTTTCACAGAAATCTTTAAACGTTATTAAAATGTCATTATCAATAAAGTCAACATTTGTACCATCTATTATTAAATTAATATCACTTGGCAAATACTGCAAAGTCCGACGCAATTGAGCTTTATTGAAAAAATACAAATTCCTTGTTATCTGAATCATGTAGTTATTACCCACATTCGATAATATACACCCTGAACGGAAATTGGACTTTAATACGAAAATAAGACCAACCACTATTCCAAAAGAAATACCCTTCAATAGGTCAGTTAATAGAATAACAATAATGGTTGCAAAAAATGGGATGTATTGGTTAGCTCCTAATTTAATTGCATTCTTATATATAGATAATTTATTAAGCTTAAGACCTACATGAATTAATACCGCAGCTAAAGCCGCCAATGGAATATAATTTAAATATGGTGCAAAAAACACCACGCTTAACAGCAACAAAACACCATGAAAAACAGCTGATAACTTACCTTTACCTCCTGCATTGATATTTGCTGAACTACGTACAATAACCGCAGTCATCGGCAAACCACCAATTAAACCTGCAAGCATATTTCCCCAACCCTGAGCCTTTAATTCTTGATTAGGTGATGCAATTCGTTTTGCAGGATCAAGCTTATCCGTTGCATCCAAACTCAATAAGGATTCTAAGCTACCAACAATAGCAATCGTAAAAGCAGCAATCCAAACATCCGGATTACCAATTGACTTTAAATCCGGGAATCGAAATTCATCAACTAAAGAACCAAATCCAGATAATTCTGGTAATGAAACCAAGTGTGACGAAGTCAAGGCCAATGAAGGCATCATTGATTTAAAAAATTCATTTAGTCCGACACCCAATAATACTACAATCAACGGACCAGGTATCAGTTTTGTAATAGGATTGTTTTTAATGATTTTGGTATCCCATAGAAATAACACACCCATTGATAATACACTAATAATAGTTGCCCCTGGAAGAATAGCACCAAGCATGGCATATATTTCAGTAAAAACACTCTCACCATATTGCTCCGCAAAAGTTGCAGAATCTACCGCAGCCAAATCATAACCAAATGCATGAGGTATCTGTTTAAGAATTATTCCTAATCCAATTGCAGTTAACATTCCTGTTATCACCGACGATGGAAAAAAGTGACCTATAATACCTGCTCGCGCATAACCTAACGTTAATTGAATAACACCTGAAATAAATACCGCGACTAAAAATGCTTCAAAAGAACCAAGAGTAGCAATGGCTGAAAATACAATTACTGTTAAACCAGCTGCAGGCCCACTCACACTTAAGCGAGAATCGCTCATGAAACCAATGACTAAGCCGCCTATTATGCCGGAAATAACACCCGAAAATAGTGGCGCTCCAGATGCCAGTGCAATGCCCAAACACAACGGTAAGGCTACTAAATAAACAACTAAGCCAGCTGGCAAATCATTTTTATAAGTCTTGAAAAAATCCATAGATATCATTTATAAATTAAGTCGAATACAAACCAAAACCAGTGCCATTAATATGAAACAATAACAAAAAATAGCTAAAATTATATAATTTATTATTTGAAGAACTTCAATTAAAAGAAGTTATTAATCTCACTAAATTGCTTCATGAATAATTAATAGGCAATAGTAGGTAAACCATTAAAGAAAGTCAAGCTTGTATAATATTTGAATGTAATGTAACTATAAGAAAGTTCCAATATTTTTAACACAAATGCATTAAACCCAAAAACCCCTTACTCCAATGAATAAGGGGTTTTGATTTGATGCGTTTACAGCGCTAAATTTTAAGCACAAAAAAAGAGTAAGCGAAAACAAATTCGATTACTCTTCTTAAT
>CANNEA010000015.1 GCA_947503525.1 uncultured Carboxylicivirga sp.
ATATCATTTTCGAAATCTAAATTGACATATATTCTAATTCCGCCTGTAATTCCGTAATTCGACAAAGTCCCAATAGACTCATTTGCCATAAAATAATATCGCCAGTCTGAAATTTTGTCCAAATGATTATCGTCTTCTGATAGTTTGGTTAATTTCTTAGTAATATTATCTAAAGACTCGTCAATCAATATGTCTTTGTTAATTAGTAGTTTGTTGTACATTAATTATGGAATTATTCTTGTATGTTTTTGTGCAATTGGGGAATGCCCTACAACGGCCTGCCGCATGAAGCGTAAAGAATATTAACCTTACGAACTTACTAAATTGAGCAAAGCCAAAGCGCATATTTTGTTTTAAGTTTTCATTTTACAAAGCCAAATCTGCGATTTGGCGGTGGTAGCCGAAGCTACAAACCAACAAAGATGCACCTTGCTCTTTATGCTTTATAGCGGTTTGTTAGCAATCGTTTTATTATTTATTTTTTCATAAGCACCATAATCTCCATACTTAATGTAACATTCGTAAAAGTCTGGAGTATTGTTGGTGATTTTTATTCTTGTTTTGTTTTCTTTTAGCCAATTATTCTTAGTTCGACTGATAGCTTCATATTCATAATTTGAAATCCACCTGATGTCAGAAACAAGTGTGTCATTCGTGTTCTTAATAATTATAAATTCGGTTTTATTGTCTCTTTTAATTATATAATTGTCAGTAATAAAAGTTCCTACCTTAATGTCAGTTAAGTCTTTTTTTGTGCCTTCGATAGAAGTATATTGAATCAAAGGATACATGTCTTTACCTAATCCAAATTTCGAGAATATGAGAATTGAAGTAATTGATAATATTAAAATACACAGTCCTAAATAAAGGTTTTTTGTAAGACTTGTAACTTTAGTCCAATAGTCCTTTTTTCCTAATTTGAAAACTAGTAAGACCATTGAAATTAAAAAGGTTGGAAGTAATATGTAAATAGGGATTCCATAAACACCAATTATTGTAAGTGATTTTCCCCAATTATTGAAATTATAAAAATCATATGACAGCGGTTTTATTAAAACCAGTTCAATAAGGATTATAGATAAGATAATGAGAATTACTTTATTCTTCTTATTCATTGGATTGTATACTTTTTTTAATGATTGCTAACGGCCTGCCGCATGAAGCGTATGGAATTTTAATCATACTAACTTTCCAAATTGAGCAGAGCCAAAGCGTTGTATTTGTTTTTAACTTTTCATTTTTTAAGCCAAATCAGCGATTTGGCGGTGGTTGCCGAAGCCACAAAACTTCCAAAATGGGCTGGCCTCCATATGCTTTATTGCGGTTTGTTGTATGCAGTGTTTTCTATTTTTTGGGGAAGTATATTTATAATTTTTGTAAATCTTCTTCTATTAATCTCCCACCTTATTGAGTCTTCAATTTCTTTATATGATTGCCCGAACATAGTCAGCGCATAGCGTTCTCTTTTTTCATTTAGTATGAGATTATATATGTCAGTCATTTCAATAACGTCCGATATGGTATTTTCAATTCCTGGATTGATGATGTATATGCATTTGATAGAATTTTGCATCGTATTTTTTAGCCTTTGCTTAAGTTCTTCTTTGTCCAAAATAGAATCATTCACATTGTAAGATTTCTTTGATTGTTTATTAACTATCAAAATATTAAGTGAGTCACGTTCCAGTTTGGACGTGTTAAGAATTTGATAATCCAAACTGTCATAAAATCCACCTACAGGCCCGTACATTAGATGTATATATGATGAATCGTTTATGGAATTTGTTTTAAAATTAAATCGATGAATAGCTGATTCTCTCAATTTTCTTATAATTGAATCTACTCTTAAGTAATTACAATCTTTGTCAATGTAAAGAATAGCACTAATGTCATCTGCCCTTGATGTATCCCGTGCAACGTTTATATGGTTCTGAATTTCAATCAGATTTTCTATTTCTGTTTTGTTTAAGTGGACTTTGCTATTTTTTATTTCGAGTTCAACAAAGTCAATATTACCGCGATTATACAATCCGTCATTGTGCTTTGATTTTGGTAGTTCAAAATCGCGACATGATGTAAAAACTAGTAATAAAAAAAGGAATGTTACTTTGTTCATATTATTGCGCTTTTCACATTGCATACAACGGCCACGTATATGAAACGTTTGGCATTTCGGAGAGCAAACCTGTCAAACCGTTACAATTTTGATTAAATGTAACAGCCTTAAAATTAGCACTATCCGCCAAATGTTTTATATACTTTGTTAGCTGCTGGTGTTCATTCGTTATTAGTTAATTATCAGTCGTTTACAAACACTAGTCCGTTCAATCGAAGCTCTGCTGTTCCCCAAAAAATTAGTTTTTAGGGTCGGCAAAAAAGCGGAGGCAAACAGACAAGCTCTATTGCATTTTTTGGTCTGAGCGTTGGCTCGTGCGAATTGCAATTGTGCTTGGCTGTGCGCGTTAGGGTCTAATTCCTGTCTCTTTGTTTGCATCTATTAAAGTATCAAATACAAATTCTTTATATCTCCGTTGAAAATCTTTATCAGTTGTAAACTTCTTGAAAATCTCGGTCTGACTGAAAAGATATTGTTGCATTAATTCCTCCAATTTCTTGTCCGATGAAATCTTGGCGTTTTGCTTGTCAGAATGTTGAATCGCATCCATAATCTCCTTATTCGCTTTCATTTCGTCAGGAAGCTGTTTGGTAAGTATTTGTCTTACTTTGTCTTTGTCTGACCACTCAATATCACCAAATCGTTGATTGAATGCACTTAAAATATTTTCTAAAGTATCTAATTCAGGTTCCGATTGTCCGCCAGTTACTTGAACAGGAATTGGGGCAACTTCCCCAGGCTCAGGTTCAAGTACAATATTTTGTGTCGTTTCTTTAGATGGACGATAACTATCCATATCAATACTTTCCAAAATTCCTTCGGCTAAATCATCGGTTTGCTCAATGTATAATTTTGGAACAAGGTATTTCAAATACCAAAATAATTTTTCCCAATCCTGACTATTAAAGTCCAGTATTTTACCCAAGTAACTATAAACTCTCAAGAATGATTTCGCTTTTGCTTTAAAGTCAATTTGCTGGTCTTTTGACAAATCATTTTTAAAGAAATCTGATGATTTATCAATTATCGGGTCAAGCTTTGTTCTGTCTTCGCCTGCAATATATTTTTCAAAGAAATCGTCAATTTGATATTCCGAATATACTTCGAAAACCTCCATTGAATCCACCAAGTCATTTAATTTGTTTGGATTGGTTTCTTCGCTTAAAATTGTTGCGGTGTAATATGGTTTAAATGCTGCTTGAATATCTTCTGCATCGTTAAAGAAATCAAGAACAAAGGTGTCCTTTTTATAAGGTTTCTTAGCTCGGTTCAAACGTGATAATGTTTGTACTGCCTGAACATCAGCTAATTTTTTGTCAACATACATGGTATGTAACATTGGCTCATCAAAGCCAGTCTGGTATTTTTCCGCAACAATTAAAAAACGGTATTCACTTCGTTTAAAATTCTTTGGAATGTTCGTTTTAAATGTTTTGAAGCTGTTCATCTCAACTTCGTTGTAATCAACTCCTTTAACTGTTTTTGAACCAGAGAAAGCAACAATGGCTTTGTAGGGCGATTTTATTTCTTTCAAATAAGTATCAAAAGCCTGTTTATATTTTATGGCTGATTCAATACTTTTTGTTACAACCATCGATTTTGCTTCACCATTTATTAATTGACGAACATCACGGTGGAAATGGTCAATCATTATCTTAGCCTTTTCGGCAATGGCAAATTCATGACCTTCGACATAAGCACGAAGCTTTTTCTGTGCTTGTTTGGTGTCAAACTCAGGATTTTCTTCAACTGCTTTTATTAGTTTATAAAATGAATTGTAGGTGGTGTAGTTTTTTAAAACATCCAGAATAAATTCTTCCTCAATTGCTTGTTTCATGCTGTACACATGAAAAGCGTAAAATTTATGTTTTAGCTCTCCATCTTCATCGGTGTAAGTTTCTTCTGATTTTACACCAAAAGTTTCAAGGGTTTTATTTTTTGGTGTAGCAGTAAACGCAAAGTAAGAGCCGTTTGTAATCATTTTACGGCTTTCAATCAGTTCGTTTATTTTGTCCTCTAATGTTTTTTCTTCTTGTTCTTCATCGTTGTGTTTATCGGCTAAAACAGCATTCATTTTCGATGAAGTTTGACCACTTTGCCCGCTGTGCGCTTCGTCAATGATAATCCCGAATTGCATGGCTGGCATGTCTGCCATTTCATCTAATAAAAACGGAAAAGTCTGAACGGTGCAAACAATTACTTTTTTACGGTTGGCAAGTGCTTCTTTAAGCTGACTTGTTTTGCTTCCGCCAACATTGGTAATGTGCTCAACAATCCCACGTTTTGGCGAAAACTGTTTAATATCTTCGCTTAATTGTTTATCTAATACAATACGGTCGGTAATTACAATAACCGAATCAAATAGGTGATTCTCGCCCGAAGTGTCAAATAACCCATGTAGTTGGTGAGCCAACCAAGCGATTGATTTTGATTTGCCCGAACCTGCCGAATGTTGAATGAGATATTTGTTTCCAACGCCATTGCTTTTTGCATGTGCTAAAATTTGCCTAACTGCGGTAAGCTGATGATAACGAGGAAAAATCATCATGCGTTTTACTTTTTTAGTTTCCTCATCGGTTTCTTCAACAACCTGTGCAAATTTGTCGATAATATTGGCAAGTGATTGTTTAGATAAAACCTCTTCCCACAAATAATGTGTTTTTAAACCTGTTGGGTTTAAGGGGTTTCCTGCACCAAAATTCCCTGTTGGTTTCCCTTCATTCAAACCTTTGTTAAATGGTAGGAAGAATGTTTTTTTGTGGTTCAGATGCGTAGTCATAAATACCAATTCGGTATCGGCTGCAAAATGAACCATGCAACGGGCAAACGTAAATATCTTTTCCTTTGGGTCTCGGTCGTTTTGGTATTGGCGAATACCGTTATGAACGGTTTGACCGCTTAGCGGATTTTTAAGTTCGCATGTAATAATTGGCAATCCGTTTAAGAAAATGGTCAAATCCAATCGGTTGGCATTGTCGGAACTATAAACCAATTCCTGAGTAACCGAAAAAATGTTGGCGTTGAATTTATCAAGGTCTTTGGTGTTGTAATTTGAAGAAGGTTGACGGTAAAACAAGTTCACGGTTTTATCGAAGTGTTTTATACCTTTTCGTAACACTTCAATTACGCCTAATTTTCTGAGTTTTTCATCCAAACGCACCAGAAAAGAACGCTCGCCCTTGCGTTGAATCATTTCGTAAGACTCGGGCTGGGTTTCTTTAATAAATTCCCACAATTGTTTTGGGTTTATACAAAACTCTTTGTCAAAATCACTTGAAACACTTTCGTGAAACTTGTTTTGTTCTACAAGTTCTTTTACAATGTATTTCTGGAAACCTTTTTCTGATGTATCGGTGAATGTACTCATAAACTATGTCTTAACTGTTGGAACGGTATTCGGTGTTTGGTTCGGCTACCATTCCTAAATCATTATCTTGCCCCAAATTTGATTTTACATTTTCAGGCACTTTTAGTTGTCCTGTAACTATTTGGGTAATTAAACTTTCTTGGTATTCTTTGGCTTTTAATAGCTCGATTTCAATTTTGGTAATTATTTTATTTGCTTCCAACCTTAATTTTTCAATTTCTGTATTTATCTCCTGTTGTTCTTCAATTGGAGGCAAACCAATTTTCATCTTAATTAGTTTTGTAATATAGATATGCTTTATGGTAGTTCCTTCAGCATCATAAACCATCTTATCAAGATAACATTTGCTTCGAAGTACATTTTCTATAAATGTATTAAGAGCTTTCTTTTCATTAACCCTCAATAAAGCAACTGATTGATTTATGCACGTTTGCCCACCATTGAAAAGAGAGGTTCTTCCAAGAGTACCATCTTTGGTAACTAATATATCCCCATTATAAGGAATACTCTTAGGTGATAATTTTGTATTAAATTCTTTAAGGGAAGTACGCCTACAAGTATCGAAGAATATTTCTCCGTCACCAACATCATTTGCTGTAAGCATATAAGGACCTTCGTCAGTGGTTGTCATTGGATTTGTAAAACCATATGAAATATATGATAAGATATATCCTAATTGAATAAAAGTCCAATGTTCTGGTATTGCACCTGTCCACTCGCTTAATTTATCAGATAAAGCAACCTTTCTTGTCCCCTTTGTAATGACTTTAGAAATTCGTGAATGCATTTCTTCCTCCAACAACTCAATCAATCGTTCTTTTTTAGCAATAAACTCTTGTATTTGTTGTGTTTTGCGGTCGAGGTAGGCAACAATGCCGTTTTGAGTTTCAAGCGGTGGTACAATGCTGTACATCCGTTTGAAATCAACGTATCGTAAACTCAACTGGTCATCTACAATTCCGTAAGAAAAACGCTTGCTGTAATTTGTATAAAAGTTTGCACGTAACATGTAATGGAAAAACCGTTGGTTTATTTTCATTTTAGGTTTTAACACAACATACGCAGGGCTTGTAATTCCTTGGTAGTTGCTATAACCTAATGCTCCTTGCCACATTCGCATTCGGTTATATGCGATGTCGCCAACCTTTATAAGCTTGTATTTGCTTTTATCTTCGTTACTGCTGTCTTTTTTAATATCAACATCAGACTGTCTAATTACTCCTTTACCGATAGTTACTGAAAGAAGTTCCTCATTATCATGTCCTCGCTCAATACGTTCCTGAAAAATGGCAATATTTGGTAACAGTTGCCAGTCTTCGGGCAATTGCGAAACGTAATCGTACTCAACAGGCTGATATTTTGTATATGCTTGTAATTTGCCCATGTTAGTCGTTTACTATTTCGTTTAAAATACCATCGGTTTCTTGTTCCAATTGCAGAATTTCTGCGGTTATTTCTTCAATGCTACGTGGCGGAACATAGTTATAGAAATAACGGGTAAACGATATTTCATATCCTTTTACGGTTTTCTTGTGGTCAATCCAAGCATCGGGAACATGCTGCAATACTTCACGCTCAAAAAAGGTTTGAATATCTTCGTCTAATGGTACATTTTCAGTGTCACGTAAATCGCCATCGGCTTCGTAAACAATCGTGCCATCTTTTTCAGTTTTCTTGATTACCGCTTCGGCATCTTCGTTTTTCCAAATAATGGCGTTTATAATTGCTTTTTGTGCTTTATTGTCAAGTT
Source organism: uncultured Carboxylicivirga sp. (assembly GCA_947503525.1). Lineage (GTDB taxonomy): Bacteria > Bacteroidota > Bacteroidia > Bacteroidales > Marinilabiliaceae > Carboxylicivirga. The sequence continues at coordinate 7,234 of CANNEA010000015.1, forward strand.
TCAGTTTTTCGTTCTTTATTGTATCAGTAAACAATACTGAGAACGTATTGAAATCATCGTGTTGCTCGGTTCCAATAATGTTCATTAGTTTGGTTGAATTATTGAGTACCTCCAATTGTGCTATCCAAAATTCCTGACTAAACAGATTCTTCTTTTGTGCTGCTTTTAATTTTATCTCGTGTTTGGCAAGGTGCTTTTCAATGTCAGGTTTTAAATCTTTCAGTTTGGTGTATACATCATCGCCAAATTTCTCGTAAGCCCAAGCCATTTCATCGGCAATACTTTTATCAAAACGCAATGTTTTAAGGGCTTCTTCAGTAAATTGTGCCGATAAACGCAACGGGCGTTCAACCGTAATTTTATTGTAGCCAAAATATTCGTTCGGGAATATTTTCGAAATGTCCGATTCCTCAAAGTCCATGTACAGCTTTGTAATTTGGTCGATGTGTTCAGCTGTCATTTCACAGTTTTTATCGCCCAAGTTTTTGCGAAGCTTTACGTACAATTCAAGTGCGTTAATTAATTGCACTTTCCCTTTTCTGTTAGCTGGTTTTCGGTTGTTTACTATCCACACATAGGTTGGAATCCCTGTATTGTAAAAGATATTTTTAGGTAAAGCAATGATGCAGTCTAACCAATCGTTTTCGATAATGTGCTTTCGGATTTCGCTTTCTCCACCGCCAGCATCGCCAGTAAACAAAGCCGAGCCATTATGAACAGTCGCAATTCGGCTTCCCAGTTCGGTGTTGTGTTTCATTTTGCTAACCATGTTCATCAAGAACAGTAATTGTCCGTCTGAAATAGTTGGCAAACCAACCTGAAAACGAGGGTCTTTAATATTCTCTGCATTTTCACCCGAACCTTTCTTTCCTCGGTTGTCAACAATTGCGTTTTCGTCAAGCTTCCAAGTTTTCCCATAAGGAGGATTTGAAAGCATGAAGTCAAAATGCAGATTTGAAAATCCGTCTTTTGAGAGTGTTGAGCCAAAAGCAATGTTTTCAGGCTTTTCGCCTTTAATCAGCATGTCGGAAGTACAGATTGCAAAAGTTTCGGGATTCACTTCTTGTCCATATAATAAAAATGACGCTTTATTTTTAGTTACTTCTAATGCAAATTGTTCTGCTTCTGTCAACATCCCACCACTACCACAAGCTGGGTCGTAAATCAGGTGAGTTCCTTTGTTTATTTGGTCTTTTACAGGTAAGAACAAAATGTGAGTCATTAATTTAATGATTTCTCTCGGCGTGAAGTGTTCTCCTGCTTCTTCGTTATTTTCTTCGTTGAATTTTCGGATAAGTTCTTCAAAAACATAACCCATTCCTAAGTTGGTCAACGGTGGCATTTTATCGCCTTTCCCGTTTAAAGCTTCGTTTGGGCTTACATTAATCTCTTTTGAAGCAAATTTTTCAATCAGTAAATATGTAATTTCATTTTCCTTCATGGTTTCAAGCTGATTTCTCAGTTTGAACTTGCTGATTATTTCCTGAACATTCGGACTGTAACCGTCTAAATATACTTCAAGGTTGCTATCGATATTGTCAGAATCGTTTAGTAAGCTTTCAAAAGTAAACTTTGAAGTGTTCCAAAATGGATACCCAGTTTGTGATTTCAAAGCAGACAAATCATCTATTTGATTTTGCTTCATAAACTCTACTGCTTCAAGCACCTTTTCCTTCGTCGGAACAAGAAGAGCATCCAATCGTCTTAAAACAGTAAAAGGCAAAATAATATCTCGGTATTTTCCTCTAACAAAAACATCTCTCAGCACATCGTCGGCAATACCCCAGATGAAACTTACTATTTGATTGTGAACTTTATTATCCATTTATTTATCTAGTCAATTTTTAAAAGTCATAAAAATACTCAAATTGCAGCTTTGTAAAGAATAAACGTACTGCTAATTTGAGCGATGGCTAAAAACATCTCTTTTGCAAATTTTGGTTTAGCGTCGGCTCGTGCGATTTGCAAATGTGCTGTTTGTGGGTTGGCTACCCCAACTGTCCCGAAGGGCAGAAGCGCGCGGGCAAAAAACTAATTTTTTCTTGCACTGAACTTCAATCAATGAGCCAATATTATCAAGCTGTTTTTTCAATTTTATAATCAGGTTTCAATGTTGCAGTTTCGTTCTTTTCACTTGCAGCTAACGGTCTCGCTGCATGGCGTGTTAGGGAAATTTTCGAAGCGCAAAACTTCCGAACCTCGCTGAGCCAAAACATTGTATTTGACTTTAAATTTAATCTTTTTGAGCCAAATCAATTATTTGGCGATTGTTGTTTTTTGTAGACACTTCGAACCTATGCTAACCCTAATGCGCTATGCAGTGTGTTGTGTGCTGGCTTTTATTAGTCCGTAAAACCCCATTCCCCTTGTTCATTATAATAGCTAGCCATATATCCATAATAAGAAGTGAAGGCTAGACTGTAGTTCTCGTCACTATATGGAGTGTATAAATATTTTGTTCCAATATTTGTCCGTTTTGGTAGGTCAAGGTTAAGTTTATTATCAAGTTCAGCTAATGATGCAGGGTAACTGTCATTTTGCATTTTGTATGTCTCCAAAGATTCTATTATTTGTCCGGCTTTGTTTTTTGAACTTTCAATTTGCCACGTTCTTATTGGGTTTGACACTACCCATATAATAATCAATTGCATTATTGAAATCCAAACATAGCGTTTCAGTTTTGCGCCATGCTTTTTATCCATTTTGTAGGTGAAATTAAGACCAAAAGCTAATATAGCTAGCAGTCCAATTATATAATGAGTTACGCTAAAAAGGAATTCCCAAACAAATGAAAACCTCCAAACATATGCTGTCAAGAAAACAAATGAAACCAAGCCATAAAGAATCATGACTGTCAAATTTGGATTCAGAATATTGCTGATTATTTTTTTCATTTTAAAGTTAGCGTTCTGGGTTTAGCTTGCACACAACGGTCTCGCTGCATGGCGTCGTGAGGGATTTTAACCTTACAAACTTTCCAAATTGAGCTGAGCCAAAACGTTGTATTTGTTTTATCTTTTCATTTTAAAGCCAAATCAAGGATTTGGCGCTGGTTGCAGAAGCTACGGACTTACCAAAGTAATGCGAATCCCGAAATGCGCTATTGCAGCGTGTTAGCAGCCGTAATTAATATTTATATATTGACACACTATATTCCTTTTTATTTAGGTAATCAACTATTTGGTTGATTCTTCCATAAGAATCATAATGGTAGTCTTTTCGCTCTGCTTCAACAGAATCAGACCCATAACCAAATCCATCATACCCCGTTTCTATAATGCTTTCTTTTTTATTTATTTTACCGTTTAGGTCAAAACTTTCCGTACGGTATGAAAGTGTATCTCCAATTAGGTTCATTACAATTATATCATTCTTTTTTTTAACAGGATTATAAATCTGTTTTTCCATTCCAGTCTTCTTTTTGTTAAGAAAATAATCTATAAGGACTAAGTTTGTTTTGTAGGTATATTTCTTTGTCCTGATATTGCCTGAAAGAACCTTAATTGAGTCGTTAAGTTCTAGTGTGTTTGGCTTAAATGCATTTAATTTAATCGTATTCGGATGCTCAATGTCAGTCCATTCTTTACTTTCTATATCACCATTGTCATTATACACTATCTCAAATATCATATCTAGTCTAATAGCCCCATTCATTGTTGAAGTGTATATATGATATACCTTAGGGTTGTTTTTTGAATCGTATTCAATTTTAATTTCATTTTTAAAGACTCCCTCAGATTCCCAACTTACTTTTTCTGGGTCAATAAGAATATATTTTAATTTATACGCTTGATATAATGAATCTGCTTTCTTTTCTGTTTCTGCATTTTCACCTTTTGATAGTATTTTAAAATAACGATTCCACATTTCGTCTTCAATACTGTCGTTATATGAACTAGAATATCTATGTTTAATTATATTAGTTAATTGTCCATTTTCATACTTAAATGTCGTTCTTTCTGACATTGGGGATGTGTACCCTTGATATGTATAAATATGATTGCCGGTATCGTCAGATATATACTTAGCAATTAAAATAGTGTCGGCTTTTTGACAATAATGCTGATATAATAAGGCCTCCTTAACATTTTTACCAAAACTCAAAGTATCAATTCTGGGATATTCCTGTGAAAATAGATTCAAAGGGAATAACAATAATATGAATAGAATATTTCTCATTTTCTTATGGCTGCTAACGGCCTGCCGCATGAAGTGTAAGGGAATTTGACCTTACTAATCTTTCAAAATGAGGTTAGCCGAAGCGTTGGGTTGGGTTTTATTTTTTCATTTTTTTAAAGTCAAATCAACGATTTGGCGTTGGTCGCCGAAGTTGCGAACCTTCCAAAATGCGCTGACTCCCTTATACTTTATTGCGGTTTGTTGGCGGTATGTTATTTTATCTTCATTTTGTCAATCAATACGCTGTCTTTTATTTTCCAATAAATTGTATCATTCTTTTCCACTATAATAATTGAAGAGTCTTGCTTGCTGATGGTTGCAAATGAATTGTCTTTATTGGTATTCAATTCGTGATTCTCAATATTGGACAATTTTACGGTTGTTATTAATACAGAAACAATTCCACCAATTATTAGTCCATGTATAAGTAATGATTGTTTATGGATTCTTTTTTTAGTCTTTGCAATTTGAATGATGTTAACTAAACTCCAGAAAACGCCACCAAATAAAAATAGAATAAAAGTCATGTGGTGATAACCAGGTGCATGGATATATTCCCAACCATATATTAAATAAATAATGTAGCTAATGAATAGTCCTATTAGGTAATATAAAACCGTATAAATAAGTCCTTTGTTTTTGTGAAATACAGTTCCTACACGCATTGTTTATTTTCCATTTATAACTAAAATCTAAGAGTTTTATAATTACCGCCAACGGTCCCGTTGCATGGCGCGTAAGGGAAATTTTGGCTTTACTAACCTTTTAAATTGCGCGGAGCCAAAGCGTTGGGTTTTAGTTTTATATTTTAATTTTTTAAAGTCAAATCAACGATTTGGCGTTGTTCGCCGAAGTCACGGATCTTCTTAGTTGCTCTGAATCCCTTATGCGCTATTGCAGCGTGTTGTGCCCAGTTTTTTTGTCAAGCAAGTTCTTCTGAAATAATATTGATAGTTTCTCCGTTGTCATTTGTTAACCAAATTTGTAAAGTATCAAATCCATTTCGCTTTACAATTTCAAATTCGGTTTTTGTTCCATTGACAAGTTCTATTAAACCATTATCATCAACTTCATCTGAAAACTCATCATCATAATCAATTCCGTTATAAGTTGATATGGTTATTTCAAAAATGTCATTCCCACTTTGATCTTTGTAATAAGTTTCAGCTAGTCTATTTTCAATTTGCTCTTCAGTAAATGTGTCACAAAACATTGAATTGTAACCATGCTTGCAACCATCAAATAATAATATTTCGTGTCTTGTTATGATGTCCACAGCAAAAACAAGGGACGGAGCTAGGTCTGTTTCAACGATTAAATTATTGTAGTCATTATGAAGTTGTCCATAATATTTGATCTTGAACTTAGTCTGTCCAGAAGTGGTTTTAATTTGTCTACGCCATTCATGTGAATGCAAGTCTTTAGGGTTTTGAATGTGACCAGTAAAACTGTCTAGATATGTTGGTCCTAAGACTCCATTATTAGTTGAATTACCCTCTGGCTTATTTACTTTTTTAAAAATATTTAATAGTCCCATAATTATAACTTGGCTTGGTTCTCTAAATTGGGCACAACGTTGAGTGTATGGTGCCGTAAGGGATTGCGGGCTTTAAACCTATCAAGTTACCACCCAAAATTAATGCGGGTGATACTGCTCGAAAACCGCTGAAACCCTTATGCACTATACATATTGTTGTGCCGTCGTGCTTATTCATAATCATACGCTTTCTTTCTTGTCATTCGTTTAAGCTCAGATTTTGAAATTACAGCTTTCAACGTTTTTACCTTACTCTCATTTATTATTGGTGTTTTTTCAATTATGTTTTTTAGTGTATCATTTAACCAATCAACATTCCAAATCTGTTCGTTCTTATCAAGCACTTTTTTACAAATCAATTCTTCATACTGCAGTGAAGTGTCTATTTTCACAGTCAGTCGTTGTAACCAAATATGTAACAAGTCAGAATTTGGAATCTGTTGAAATTTATCATAAACACGTTTGATTATTTTCTTTTTCTCTTTACGTGAATCAATTTGTTTTAATAAATAGCTTATAATTCCTATCGATGTTGGAACAACTCTTGGATTTCTATATGCTATTTCTGTTGTGATGCTAATTAACGTTTCTACGTTTCCATCTTTTCGTTTGCTCTCTTTCGCAACATTTAAGAATTCACGCATTTGAGTATCAAGAGTTCCAGAATTCGGGAAATTTTCCGATAATAAATGTAACTGTATCAACCATTTTTGTTTGTTGCCTGTAATCCGTTGATTAGCTATCCAATATCGTTTATCAGGCTTTAAGGAGCTTTTAATAATATCATCAGAAGCTTCAGTTTTTCCAGCATTCAATTTTAGTCCCATATCGGTCAAAAGTTCAGATAGGGCTTTGGTTATTTGTTCAGCCTCAAAAGGATTATTAGTGAAAATCCTATAATCATCTCTATATCGGAGGATTTTATAGTCACTAATTTTTAAATCATTTAATTTCTCCGATAAAAGTAAATCAACATACCCAAGTACAATTTCTGCTATAAAATCCATTAATGTACTCCCTTGTGGTATTCCATTAGTTTGACCGTAACTCATGTCTTGCAGATGGTTGTCAATGGCATTTCCCAATAATGAGCCTTTTCTATTTTTCTTCGCTATTTCTTTTGTGTGAATTGACCAAGGTATCGAATGAGTATAAATTGAACCGTAGCAATCGGTAATATCAGTTTGTAAAAGGTATCGGTAGTCTAACGATAGGTTTATTGATTTTTGCTCTATCATTTGCCACCATGTAAAAATCTGTGATTCCCTATCGGTTTTTTTCTCAGTTTCTGAAATCATTGGTAAACTATGACATTCAATTTTGTCATTCAGCTGAAATTCAGTAAACCTATCTGTTATAGTTTCCCAATTTTCTTTCTCAGTAATTTTATGAACAAGAGATACATACAAGGCTGGATTTATCAATTGAAAAGGTCTCCATGAGTATTTCCCATCTTTATTTGTCAAAATGCGATAATTAATATCCTCAAATTCTCTTGGATTAGTTTTCCTAAAATCAGAAAGTCTTTTACCAGTCAAGCTTTTATCTACCTCGTTTATCAAGTCTTGGAATTTAAAATAAACTGGCAAATCAAAATTGACGTAACTTTCCTCTTTTAGAAGAAATTCTCTGGCTTTATTTTCGTTTAAATCTATTATCCTTTTCACTTGTCAGTTATTTTGTTCGAGGCTTACTGTTTCATAAAACTAAAATGGTAAATCTTCATCGTCTTCATTGTCGGGCAAATCAGATTTTCCACCGATTTGCTCATCGTCACGATTATTCGATTCATTCTCACTACTCATTAAATGATAATCTCCATTCATATAGAAATCTATGTCAGTCGCATTTTTCTCATAAAATTCTTCTGCTGGAATACCATCAATTACATAAATTCTACGAAATTTCATTTTTCCACCAACAAAGTAAGACTCCTTAATGAATTCACGTCCGTTTTTATCTTTATGAATCTTTTTTTTCTTTTTCACTTATCCTTAATCCTAATTTATTGCACTACGGTTTTTTTGCATGCGGCACAACGGTCTCGCTGCATGGCGTCGTGAGGGATTTTAACCTTACAAACTTTCCAAATTGAGCTGAGCCAAAACGTTATATTTGTTTTTATCTTTTCATTTTAAAGCCAAATCAAGGATTTGGCGCTGGTTGCAGAAGCTACGGACTTACCAAAGTAATGCGAATCCCGAAATGCGCTATTGCAGCGTGTTGGGCATAGTAATTTTATCTTTTTATTATCTATCAAAATATACATGATACGCTCTTCTATAAATCCCCCAATCTTTCAGAATCAAATCTCCTTCAGTCTTTGAAATTGTATCGTTATTTATTGTCACTATCAAACTTGAATCTCTTAGTATGTTTGGTTTAATAAAATAGTAAGTCAGTGTTTTAGACTCTTTTCTATTTATAAATACATCGTTAACCGAGTAAATATCAAAAATGTCAAATCTAATCGATTTTCTGATGTGGTTTACGCTATCCTTACTCCAACTAGAATATGAAAGAAGTTTATCTGTATTAAATTCAAGAAACATACAAGAATCTATCTGAGGTAATCCGTGTTTTTTCCAAAACTCCTGGTCTCGATACAATGAATAATTTTGAGTCCTTGGTGCATTAATAATAAAAAAGAAAATAAAAAATATAGATATTCCTGATAGTTTTAATAATTTCTTTCCGGTTTTCTCTTTATCCTGTAATATTAATATTAAACCCAAAATTGCAATCAGTCCAAATATTCCAATAATAATCCAAAAGAATGTTTCCGTTTTCATAGTTAGTTTATTATCAATAAGCTATTTTAATCAATATGTGTTTTGAGTTTGCAGTCGCTCTCATTATTATGCCCAACGGTGGCTGCATGGCGTCGAAAGGGGATATTGACCGTACTTTCATACCAAATTGAGCAGAGCCAAAGCGTTGTATTTTGTTTTAACTTTTCATTTTAAGGCCAAATCAAGGATTTGGCGATGTTTGCCAGTGCTATGGCTGGTTCAAATTGATGCGAACCCCTTTTGCGCTATTGCAGCGTGTTGGCGGTTCGTGCTTTTATTTATTTTTTTTTGTAATGATAATTATACCAATCACAACATGGTGAAAGTAGGTTTAAAGAATCAGAGCCAACTAATTCAACATATTTTTCTGATGGAGACATTCTTGGATTTTTCCCATCTAAGAATTCTGGGATAAGCTTTATTTGTAAATAACCCTCCGTTTTCGTGTCAAAATTAGCAAGTTCAATTTTACCATATTCAAATAGAGTGTCATTTTTAATAAGACCATAAATGCCAAAGCTCTTAATCTCTAGATAATCATAGTCTGGTTCATGCCCAGTACCAGAAAACCCACCAGAAACTTGAAAAAGTCTCCATTTCCCGTAAATATTTAGGTAGTCTGTGGGAATTATTTCACTTGAATAGTATTTATTGGAATCTATTGAATCAAGATAAAGTTTAATATTGTCATCCTTTTCGCAACTAGGTAGTCCAAATATAAGAATCCAGACTAGTGTGTTTAGAATCTTTTTCATTTTATCGGTTTCTAGTTAGATGTAATTTTATCACAATAGTTGCTTTTATTTTTGCATGACCGCCAACGGACGAGGCTATGAAGCGTAAGTGAGGTTTAACCCGAATTCACTTTCGAACTTCACGGAGCCAAAGCGTTGTATTTGTTTTTATCTTTTCATTTCAAAAGCCAAATCAACGATTTGGCGCTGCCCGCCGAAACTGCGAACCAACCAAAATTAGTCGGCTCACTTATGCTTTATCAGCCATTGTTGGTAACAGTACTTTTTATTTCTTTGATTAGTACTTCTTCTGTCAAGCCAAGAATCTTTTTAATTCCAGGAGGCGATAAACTATCAACTTTCAGTTCTGAATTTAACTGAATTCCAGTCTGAATATTGAATATTTTAATCCTTAAGTTCCAACCGTCCCTAGGCATGTTTCCTGTCTGTCTTACCAAATCAAGTTTAGTCATCACTATTATATCACAGTCTACATTATCAATGATTGGTTTACAATACTTCTTGTCAAAAATATCCTGATAAGGTATATGCATCAATTGCTTTAAAGGAAATTCTATTAATTCTATTTCACTACTCTTCAATAATTCTTGTTCAAGAAGTTTCTGTGTATTTGGTGAAATTCCTCGATTTGAAATTATGTCATGTGCAGGTAATACAATTACTTTCAGTTTTCTATTCTCAGATAAAGAATCAGTTTCTATAAGTGAAGTCTTAAATTCAACTGAGTCTAGAATAACTATATGAGTGTCTGCCTTTCTATTTTGTTGTTGATTACAACTCACTAGAATTACTAATAATATGACGTAAAGTTCTTTCATCGTATTGTTACCAACGTTGGCTGCATGGCGTCGTGAGGGAATTTAACCTTACAAACTTTCCAAATTGAGCGAAGCCAAAGCGTTGTATTTGTTTTAACTTTTTATTTTAAGCCAAATCAGCGATTTGGCGCTGGTAGCCAAAGTTAAGGACTTACCAAAATGCTACGAATCCCGAAATGCGCTATTGCAGCGTGTTGTGTGCTGGTTTTTTATTCCTAATTCTATTCAGCTTTTGATATTCCGTGTGCTTCAATAAGATGTTCGCATTTAGCTCCTGTACAGCTATAGCTTAATTTTTTCCAAGTTGTTCCTTTTAATCCTTCGAAGCTTAGTCCGTTACCTACTCTCTTAATTGTAAAATGAAAATTACTATTATTGTCGCCTGTACTTTCTTTATTCTTTTGAACGTTTTTCATTGGTGTCACTCCAAATTGGTCTATTGATTTAATTTCATTAGCATTTAATGTGAATGACAGTTCTTTCCAGGCACAACCCTTTTGGCTAGTAAGTTTAATCGTTTCATTAGTTGTTTCAATCAAAATTAAAAAACCATCTGATTTAATAGTTTCTTTTGTTTGAGAAATTATTCCATTTGAAATTCCAGCTAATAAGAGGAATAACAAGATTATTTTACTCATGAAATTTAGATTTGATTTTTTCATTTTATGTTCTTTTTAGGATTAGAAATTTAAATATTGATTTTGTTGCGGTAATACATTTGAACTTGCACACAACGGCACGAATATGCGTAGTGCGGGATTTCAAGGCACTTCACTATCAAACCGCTACTTTGTATATTAAACGCAGTAATACTCTAATTTATTAAACTGCCCCGCATTACGTATATTTATTGTTATGGTTAGTTTATATTTCATTAGAGTATTTTATGTCATTTATAACCGCAAGAAATGCATCAACTCTTTTTATAAACAAAATATCTTCCTTGCTTTCACTACCTATTAAAAGAGCTTTAGCACTACCCAGTGAGATTTTAATAGCTCTAAGTTGATTATCTAAATTTATTTTGTCTGCCTCAGCATTTATTTTTCTTGTTTCGGCTTTTTCTTTTTTTATTTTGGTAAATATTTCTTCAATCTCAGCATTTAACTTATCATTTTCTATGCTGACTTTTTTTAATTTTTCTTTCCCATATTTAATTATCTCAGAAGTAAACTCTTTAGCCTCTTCCTTAATAGTAGCTCCAGTATCATAGTTAATTATCGTATCTAAAGATTTATCTAGGACGGAAATTAATTTCGTCCTTAGTTTTTCCCAAAGAATAGGATTAGAACCAGATAAGGATATTTCAGTAATTTTATTTTTTCTAATTTCTGATTCCATCTTATACTAATTGGGGTTCTAATACTTTATAACTTTCATGAATATTTGTTCCTTTAATAACGAGCTCATCACCACCAATTTCCTTGTATAAATCAGAAAGTAATGAAATTATTTCAGCAATCTCACTTGAGGAATATTCGTCATCAATGAAAAATAGAGATAAATCTTTCTCAGTATGTGATTCCGGATATTGAGAAGCCTGATGTTCCTGCTTATTTACACTTTCTTGTTTACTTAAACCCTTATTTTCACCAGTTACAGAACTTGAATTGTAACCTAAGACAATTATTGAAATTTCTAATTTTTCACCTAAATTCTCATCAACACTATTACCCCAAAGTATTTTGCAATCATTATGAACCTCACCTTGTAAATAGTCTGTAATAATTCCTATTTCGTCCATTGTAACTTCCACTTTTCCAGACGAGATGTTCAATATGATACTTTCTGCATTTTCTAGGTTAATATTGTTCAACAAAGGCTCTTCTATTACAAGTTTTATTGCATCTAAAGCTCTATTTTTTCCACCATAAGACGCCTTTCCGAAAAAACCATACCTAGAGTTTTCTAAACTAGTTCTTAAATCTGAAAAACTAATATTAATGAGACTAGTATTAGATAGTAGTTCAACAATACTTCTTACTGTGCTTTCAAGCATTAAATCAGATTTAGAAAAAGCATTTGAAAGTTTTAAATCTCCAAATTTTTCTTTGAGTTTTTCATTGTTGATAACTATTACTGAATCAGCATCTCTTTCAACTTCCGTAATACCCGAATAAGCCTGATTTATGCGTAAACTTCCCTCAAATCTAAACGGTATTGTTACGATAACTACAGTTAATAAACCTAATTCTTTTGCGATTTTTGCAATAATTGGAGTAGCACCAGTTCCTGTTCCTCCGCCCATTGCAGTAACTAAAATTACCATTTTAGTATTTCCGATTAATACTTCCCTAATTTTATCAACATCTTCAATCGCTGATTTACGCCCTTTTAGAGGGGAATTACCCGCACCTCTGCCTTCTGTAATACTTTCTCCAAGTTGAATCTTATTTGGAACAGGATTATTTAACAAAGCCTCATGGTCCGTATTACAGATAACAAGGTCAGCATTTGTTATTCCCGCTTTAAACATCTCCTTAACGGCATTACTCCCCCCTCCTCCTACTCCAATTATTTTTATAACTGAAGATGTAGGTGATTGAATTCTTTGTTTGGTTTCTTTCTTCATATTTATTTGTTTCTCGAATGCTTATATCAAATTAACCATAACGGTCTCGCTGCATGGCGTCGTGAGGGATTTTAACCTTACAATCTTTCCAAATTGAGCTGAGCCAAAGCGTTGCATTTGTTTTAACTTTTCTCTTTTAAGCCAAATCGACGATTTGGCGCTGGTAGCCGAAGCTTAGGGCTTACCAAAATACTGCATAACCCGAAATGCGCTATGGCAGCGTGTTGTAACGCGTTATTTTACTACAGATTCTCTATCTAGGTCTGAATAGGGATAAAAACCTTTTTCTTTTAGTTTTTCAAGTAACTTTCCTGTTCCATTTGACCTAGCAAACTCCATTTCATCTCTATGAACTTCCATAACTAAAAGTAGTCCATGTTTTCTATCACCAATTTTAAATTCTTGCCCATTGGGTTTATATTCAAGAAATATTAAACAAAGGTTAGGTTCACCTTCATCCTGTGGCATTTCGCAAGTTTCAAGTGGTTCAAGTTTGGCTTCAAATGAATAAAATCCTAAACCTGTTAGAATTCCACACATACGCCTTTCTATTTGATTAAACGGATGTGTTTCTATTGTGTCTTGGACATATTCTTGTTTTGTGAATGCAACAAGTTCATAAGTGCCAAGTCTATTAGGAATGGGACCTGTCCCGTCAGGTTTAAGAAGTTCCATAGTAGCAAATCCTGTTCCCTTTACTCCATTGGGGAAGTAATACATATCTATAGCACCTCCAATATCAAATGGTATTATTGCATGACCAACTATATTGTGAGACTTTCCCAAAACAGATTCAAGTCCGGACATTTTTAGTTCATAATCTTTTTCATATTCTTCGTCTGTAAATTCTTTGGGAGTTTCTTTTTTTCCGAAAAGCTTCTTAAATATGTTCATTTCACTGTTTTGGTTACTGCCTGTACACGCAGTTAATGTCAGACAAAATAGAAGTTGGTAAATTATAATTTTCACTTTGAATTGATTTATGCGGGTTTAATGCGTTACAACGGCCTGCCGCATGAAGTGTAAGGGAATTTGACCTTACTAACCTTTCAAATTGCGCGGAGCCGAAGCGTTGGTTTTAGTTTTATATTTTCATTTTTGTTTTAAAATCAAATCAACGATTTGGCGTTGTTCGCCGAAGGTACGAACCAAGCAAATTACTCTGAATCCCTTATACTTTATTGCGGTTTGTTGGCAAACGTTATTTTATTTTCTAAAACGAAATTTTGTCTTACGTTTTATCCAACCATTAATATAAATTTCTTGTCCTTCATAAACATTGATAAAGATTTCTGGTGAAGTAAGATAGTTTGAATAAATATCAATATATTGGTTTGCTCTTGCTTCACAATTTTCATCAAGTTTCTTTGCTTTTTCAAACATATCAATTGCTAAGCTATAAATTTGGTCTTTTTCGATCCGGTTAATTAGGCTATCACATTCATTAGCATACGATGCATATATTAATCCTAATAAGAGGTAAGTCTCACCGTATGATTTATCTATTTTACTAATTTTTTCAGCAGCATCACGACTCTTCTCATATTGATCATTCTCAAGGTAGTTTATTGACTCATGTACATACGAAGCAATCAGTAACGAGTCTTTATTTTGAGCCTCAGAAGTCACAAAAGTTAAAAAAAGAACTAATGTTACACAAATTATATAACTTGACTTTAGATGCATAAAATTTTTCGTTTAGTCATGTTAATCCCTTAATGTTTGCCAACGGTCTCGCTGCATGGCGTCGAAAGGGGATATTGACTTTACTTTCTTTCCAAATTTAGCTGAGCCAAAG
>CANNEA010000016.1 GCA_947503525.1 uncultured Carboxylicivirga sp.
AAAATGAAATTGAAAAAATCAGTATTGTAAATATGTATCTCATTTGTAGTTCGGCTTCCTAAAATTGGCTACAACGGTTGGCTAGATGAAGCGATTGGCAATTTAACGAACCAAAACTTCCAAATCTCCTCTGAGCCAAATCTTTTATTTGTTTTTATCTTTTCGTTTCTAAAGTCAAATCAAAGATTTGGCGGTGCTCGATTACCGAAATTCACTTCCAAGTGTTGACGAACGCCAATTGCTTTATACTAGCGTGTTGGGGCCAGTTATTTATTTGTCGAAAGGGCTGCTTTTTCTAATAGTTAACTTACCGCTTTCGTCATATTCTGAATAGTTTTGGTGCTCATTATTTAACCATTCTAGTTTTGCCTTTATTGCATTGTTTTCATAATACCTAAAGTCTGTTCCCAAAAGAATCGAATCATTTTTGTAAATCCGTTCACTTAGTAATAGTTCAGAGTCTTTATAAAGAAGCCATTTCCCTTGTCGGAATCCATATTTGTCTATAAGGTTAATTGTGTCTCCTTTATGGATTTCAAACTGAATTGGGTACGTTTTATATTTCTCCTTATGATAGCATATGTTCTTACTGTTGAGTTTTATAGGAGTTGAGTCATGCGGTATGTTCTTTAGCAAATACATAAATTCAAAACAACAGTCACAATCTAACAAATTAAGTGATGTGAAATTTATTATTTTTTCGCCTTCTATAATGCTGTTAGTAATCAGAGGTTCAAGGTCAAAAGACAAGTATAGAGTGTCGTTTAAAAGTTGAGCACCAGGATTTAGGTGTTCTGACTCAAAACCACAATTTGCTACAAAACCTACGGATACAAATAAGGTGTCATTTCTGAAAAAGATATCTGACACTCTATCTCTTATTCTTAACACATCTTCATTCTCATCACAGAATGATGGATAAAAATCAATTAGATTAGATTCTTGTCCATTTGATGAAATTCCAATGAATATTATTAATAATGTGAAGACTATCTTTTTCATGTGTCTTGTCCTAATTGGCCCCAACGGCTCGGCTATGAAGCGTAAGTGAGATTTTAACCCTACTCACTTTCAACATTCACAAAGCCAAAGCGTTGTATTTGTTTTTATCTTTTCACTTCAAAGCCAAATCGACGATTTGGTGCTGGTAGCCGAAGCTACGAACTTACCAAAATTAGTCGGCTCACTTATGCTTTATTAGCTATTGTTGTGCTTTCGTGCTTTATCTATGAATTCTTCACTATTAAACGGAGGAGTGTCCTCATATGTTATATATCCAATCTCACTCCCACAATATTCAGTTAGTTTTTTATAAAATATATCTTCAATTTCTGTGTTTGGATACATTGTCTCACAATAAATCCCCATAACAACGTATCCATCATTAGTAAAGAATAATTCAACTCCTCGCAAATCAGATTTATCAGGATTTCTCCAATAAATTGAATGCTCAAAATCTGGATTATCTACAAGAAACTTAAGAGTGTCATTTGCGTTATCAAATATTTCAGTTGGATTATCAGAGTATTGGGGTACTTCATATTCGTCAGCTGATTCTTGTCTGTTAGGCACAAACTTATCTAAGAAATCATTAATAAATTCAACTGTCCGTTTATCAGAAAGCACATAGCAATCTGCAAAGTAACCTTGATATTCATTCTTACTTGTCATGTTTACCATTCTATTGTCTCGGCATATTCTGAGTCCTGATATTTTTTAAATTCTCTAATCTTTACAAATTTCATTAAACTAATGTTGAGTTCCCAAATTGCCGATTTTTCACTCCAAGGGTCTGTTAAAATCTCTATGGTGTTTTCTGATTTCAATCTAACGTCATGAATCCATTTTAATTCATCATGTTCAATACGTTCTATTTGTTTGTTTTTTCTCTTATCCGCTCGCCAAATCGTTAAATGCTCACCCGCTATAATTGCCCAATCATTATTTAGACTTATTAATCCACAAGTAGGGTCGCCATAAAAATCATCAAATAGTAATTCTTTGCCAGATTGTTTCTCAATCAAATACGCATTTTCGAACTCATGTTCAATTTTTAATTTATCTGTCTCAAATAATACATTCATAATTTGCACTGCGGTTTCTCAGCATGAAGCACAACGTTGAGTGTATGCGTAGTGGCGAATTTCGGAGCTCCTCGCTATCATACCGAGATGGTGCTTATGCGAGCCACAAACCTTGATATTTACTACTTCTCCCGCCATTACGTATGACACATTGTTGTGCGGTCGTTTTTTATTCGTCTCTTGAATCAAATCTATAAATATCAATGTCCGTTTTCGTCTGAGTTTTGAATAAGAAATCAATTGTTTCCAAATCATGTCCTAAAAAAGGAGTTGATTGGTCAGGATTCAAATCAATATCTAAAACAATTTGTAATACAGAATCAAGTTGATATTTATGCTTCAATTCATTTATTATATTAATCTTATCTTTCAGCTTGCTAATAATCTCGTTTACAAGCTTATCAATATCAAGATACTCACTGCCTTTTTCAGTTGATAATTTCCAAGAAGAGAGAGTCAACTCCTTTTTGTACTTTCCTTTATCCCCCGTCTGCCAAGATTCAGTTGGTTCGATTGCCAATTTATCCGTAATCTTGCCAGGGTTAAAACTATCCCCGACCAGTGAAAAATATACATGCGTATTGTACTTATTTTTGCTCATCCGTAATTTCAATTGTCAATTTATCCGCATCAAGTTCCATAACTAAATGTCTGTCCCAATTAGTAAACTCATCACAAGTAAATACAAGTTTCCTATCATTCCACTTTTTGAATTTAATCATATCCATTTCAATCGGACTTGAAATGGATATTTTATCATTAAGTGTATTTTCAATTTTGTCAATATTATAATAATCTGATAAAATAAAACTACCAGTCGGTGCAGCTGTCAGATTCTGGTATTGAGGTTGGTCTTCAAATTCTATCAGGTCGCCATTAGCATTATCAAGTCGAAATAAGTAATCCGATGTTAAAACTAAAGTTTCACTTTTAATTTCCGAAACAGCGACTTCTCTTGGTGAACCTCTAAATTGCCCAATCCACTCATTATAATCCGAATCAGTAAATTTTATCCAAGTCCAACTCGCAGAATTCCAAGGACTCTCATTATCATAGATTCTTTCCTCAAATTCTCCTGCATATGGTTGATTTACTATTTCAGCGTTTTTAATCATATTGTTTCAATGTAACTCGGACGGTTGTCTTAAATGCCGCACAACGGCTACGTATATGAAACGTTTGGCATTTCGGAGAGCAAACCTATCAAACCGTTACAATTTTTATTAAATGTAACAGCCTTAATAATAGCACTATCCGCCAAATGTTTTATATACTTTGTTAGCTGCTGGTGTTCACTCATTATCAGTTAATTATCAATTTATTACATACCTTAATCTGCCCAATCGAAGCACTACTGTTCCCGAAAAAAATAGTTTTTAGGGGCGGCAAAAAAGCGGTGGCAGGCAGATAAGCTCTTTTGTAATTTTTGGTCGTGCGTTGGCTTGTGCGAATTGCAAATGTGCTTGGCTGTGTGGGCATACTTATAAGTTTAACGTACCCAGTCGAGATACATGAGATGCCAGCTGTATTTGAATGTCATTCACTAGGTTAGTCCTTAATGAAAATAAATAATTGGTCAGTTTTAAATCTTTCTTTTGTTTAGTAGTTAAATATCTAAAGTCTAGTACAAGTGTATAAGCCTCTGGTTCTTTGTTAATCATTGATTTATCAACTTCAAAATTAGGTGAGACAAATAAACTACCCTGCTTTAAATTGAAAAAATCAATGAGATAACTTGGAATTGCAAATCCAATAACTAGTCTATGAATTGGAGCTTTATCATTAGATATATCACAAGCTGGCGTAACATCTATTTCAATCTCAGAAATACGACTGATAATATAATTCTTTAAATTAGCATTAAAAGATTCTAAACTGGCTGGTTCTACACCATTATTCTCATTCTTATAAATTTCTAACGCATCACGTTTTGTATTCTTTGTTTCACCTTTAAATATACTAACAAAGATTGCATTATGGTTAGCTGAAGAACCTGAAAAGTAGACCGCATTAATTAAATAATCCTGATTAGTTTTAAATTGAAGTAACTTTCTGTTTAGTAGTGGATAATTAATCTCCTTTTTTATTTCTCCAATTTCCTTTTTATCAGAAACTGATGCCCATTGCTTAAAGTGAGTTTGGTTACCTTCATAGACATTTTTATCAATATCATCAACAAGCATTTGTGAAAGTACATATAATACCGATTTAGTTTTTTCTTTATCATCAGATAATGATAAATAGCGGTCTTCACCATTGTATGCAACAGCTAAACATGTTAATGCTTTAGCCAAATGTGCTTCTGTATCAGAGCCATCGCTAATTGGATTAATTAAGCCCATAAAATCATCAACAAGGTTTCCTGCTGCATTTGAAATAATGCCGTCCCATTCGCAAAATAACTTAAAGGCTTCTAAGTCTTTAAGTTCTGTATTAATCCGCTCTTTAAGTTCATCTTCTTTGCCTGGTTGGAATTTATAATTTTCACCTTCCTTAACAAAAAAATCAGGCTTAGATAATGATATTACTTTATATGGAAGCTTATTCGTTCGATACTTTTCAGTAGAAGAAAAAATCTTCATGAAACTTTCTAAGTAGTTTTCCTCTTCATTGCTCCAAATAATTATCACAAAACTCCTATTTGAATTTTTTAGTAAAGTCTCAATTAAATTTAAATGCGTCGATTTAAATGTTTTTTCATCATTTTCACTTAAACCACCTGCTGAAAATTTGAAGTCTAGGTTTAAGTCAAGAAACATTAGGTTATAAAACTCACACAATGAAGGTAATGGAAAATCAGAATTAGGTTTACCCTGAGAATATACATACGGGATATGATTCTTACTTAATGCGTCGAGTAATGGTCTAGCCTCTTCGTATTGGTCATCAATAACAATTGTTTTACCTGTCTTGAAAAATTGTTGTATCATATTATTTAGGAAATGATAAGCAAACTAACGCTCCTTGTTTAAATTCAGACGGAATCTCATAATCACCAAAATCTGGAAAACTAATCTTTCCTTTATGAGAGAGCAATATTTCATGAGCAATATGAAGACCAAGCCCCATACTAGATTTTTTAGCAGTAACAAATGGCTGAATAATCTCTTCTGTATTTAAAAGAAATCCTGTTCCATTATCAGCAACTAATATATTTATAAACTTCTCACTTTCAATAACATTAAAATATAGTTTCTTATCTGTTATAGATTTATGTTCAACTCTTGCTACATTTAGCCAATAAATCGAATTATCGATTAGGTTAATAATAACCCCCTCAATTAAACCTTTAGCCAGATTTGCCTTCAATATAGAGTTTTTATATTCTTTGACAACTTCAATTTCATGAGCCTTCAATCTAAATTCAACAGAGAAAAGGGCGTCGTCAATTACCTTGTACAATTCTATATCAGTTCTCGCTGATGATTTGAAAATTTCAGCATACCCTTTAACCAATTTACTCAACCTCTTAATTAACTCAGAAACATTACTTGTTTTATCATTCTTGATAATATGTAATAGTTCTTGAATTATTTTTTCTACCTCATGAAGGACAATACCTAGACTTAGACCAGCACCGGCTGATTTTAATAAATTATTCTGTATAGTTGAATAGCTTGATTCTATATCATTTAAATAGTTATTAATTGCAACATTAAGAGGCTTATCACCAACTATTTTTTCATTTACTAAAGAACGAAGTTTATTTATTGATGAAACGACTGGTTCTTCTCCACCTTTTGGCCCATATAAATCCCTCAGTGCTTTAACATCAGACCGTCTGAAAATATCAATAACACTTACACAATGATTTATAGAATCTCTAAATCTCAAATAATTATCATCTTCGATAAACCCTTGTCTATCTGTCTTTTCTTTTAGTTCCTTAGTTGCTTCTCTATCTAGAAATACACCTCCAATTATTAGGTTATTACTTATACTTGAAGGAAAATTAACACGTTTTAAATTAAGACCTAACCAGTCATTACCAGGCTCACCGTAATTATATACTCTAACATAGCCAGCTTTGTTTTCATCAGTTGGTTCAGTACCTCTGTATACTTTAATACCACTATTTTCTTTTAAATATTTCTTGAGGCCCTTTTTATCTGTAACTGTATCTTTGATTACAAAAGCTTCAAGGTTAAAAATAAATCCTTTAAATTTAATAACACCTAGACCTGATATATCAATTGGTTCAGACTTCTTTGTTTCTTCTAACATAGTTTTGTTTGCTGCAACTAAATCATCTTGAAACCGCTGTTCTTCACCTGAATCAGTTTTAAACAATCCATGTTTAACATTCCTAGGTTTAGCTTTTTCGAAAACACTATATGGGTGATAATCATATTGAAATTTCTTTATTTCTTCTCCTTGAATTTCAATATCAAAAGACATAATTGCTAAATCCTTTATATCTTCCCAAGTAACAATATCCTCTAACCATTCAGGTTGGTCATCAATATCAATAATAGGTTTAAAGCTTTCGCTTGTTTCTTCAAAAGGGCTAGTAAATGACGTAATTACTCGCTGAATCTCACGAAATTTTCCTCTAGTCCATTTTGTTTTTTTATTGAAATCAGATAATCCAATATAAGTCCCTTTTTTATCATCCTTAAAATACTCTGGGAATTCCTTTTCAATAATTTGAACTTGAATATCTTCTAAATAGTTTCCTCTATCAAATTCTCTCCAATCAATATTAACATGGACTTCATTCTTATTTTCTTTCTTAGTAATAAGTTCTATCTTATTTGCTAATTTGTGTACGCCGAGTCTTCCTATACCTTTTTCACCAATAGGCAATCTCCCTTTAGGGGTTAATTCAGAATTTTTTACCTTCTCCGTTTTAAAATTACTCGCAAGTTCAAGCCAAACATTTTGAATAATTTCTAAATCCATACCAAATCCATCATCCTCAATAATGATAGTACCTTCATCTGGATTTGTAACTTTTTCCATTAATACAGTTACATTTTCAGCATCTGCATCATAAGAGTTTTTTATTAACTCTAGAAAGGCAACGTCTTCACTTTTAATAAGCATATCACCTAGCTGTGGTAGTAATCTAGCACGTGCCTTAAAAGGTTGTTTTATTACTTTGTCACCGTTAGTTTTTTGTAGGTTGCTCATATGTGATAAGTTCCTTTATTTTATTTGCAATCGACTCTGCCATTAAAGGAGGAACAGCGTTGCCAATCTGTTTAAATGAAGCACCTTGGCCACCTTCAAAATAATAATCATCTGGGAAGGACTGTATTCTAGCAGCTTCCCTAATTGAAATAGACCTAACCTGTTTTAAATCTGGATAAATGTAATGGTGACCATCTTTTGATATGTGAGCGACCATTGTATGAGAAAGTCCATTTAAATCAACGACTTTGAATCTATCAATGAATGCATTCTCGTTTTTATGTGTCTTTAATCTTGCAGGTAAATCAGGATACCTTAATCTTTCACCGTTTCTTAATAATTTCTTGATAGCTAATTTATATATTTCCAAGTCTTGCTCGTTATGTGGTCTCGTTGTATGTTGTGTAACAAAATCAACTCCATTTCTAATTTCAAATTTCTCTAAATATTCATTTGTTGGTGCAATATATTTTGATACAGGTTCTTTAAAACCAGGCTTAATCTTTTTTAAATCCTCAAAAATATTTTTAATTGTGAAATTAGCTTCAATCTTTTCAAAATTCGGATATTCAAAATTAAATTCCTTTTTCCAACCTATAAGGATTATTCTTCGTCTTTTTTGCAGAACTCCAAAATCCTCGCTTCTTTGAACTGTAAAATCAAGATTGTAGCCAACTCTTTTAAAATATGCTTGCATATTTTTGAAATAACGGCCTTTATCTGCAGAAACTAAACCTATTACATTCTCAAATACAAAAACTTTTGGCGCGTATCTCTTTAAGAACTTAGCATATTCCTTATACAGAAAATTCCTAGGGTCGTCTTTCATTCCATTTTTATCTCTAGAACGTCCGACCAATGAATAAGCTTGACAGGGAGGCCCACCAATGATTAAATCAATTGATTTATCCCCAGCAAGGTTATCAATAATTGAGAAAATTTCCTTGTTGTTTTTTCCTCCAATTGCAGAATTTATCACAGAATTTGAAATATCTTCACTAGAATAATCTTCTATAAAAGTATTGCGGTTAAGTTTTCCAGATATATATTGATAATAAGCATTAAGATTATTTTCGTTTCTTAATTTGTGATATACTAACCTAGTTTCTAATGTATCACAAGCTTTCGCATCTATTTCCACATGAGCAATAGGTTTACATCCTGCCCGAATAAATCCTTCTGACAAGCCTCCTGCTCCTGAAAATAAATCTATAAAATTCATAAAAAAAATCTTCTATTTTTTCAAAAATACAATTAATTCGTTTAAAACCTGGTCTTTTTTATCTGTTTTTAATTCACATTCCCAAATCACTTTTACGCGCCAATCAAGCGATTCAAGCTCCTTTGTTTTCAATAAGTCTCGTTGTTTTGTTCCATTAATCTTGTCAATCCACCATTGTGTTTTTGTTTTAGGAATAACAAAATATTTGCAGTTTTCGTGTCCATGCCAAAAGCAACCATTTATAAAAATTACAGTTTTATATTTTGGCAAAACTATATCTGGTTTCCCTGGTAACTTGGAATAATTCAATCTATAACGGAAACCATTTTTATGCAAAAACTGACGGACTTGGATTTCGGGTTTTGTATTTTTTCCTTTAATCCTTGACATGTTATAGCTCCTAGTCTTTTTGTCATGCACATCAGCCATAGTATGCACCTCCGAGCGTTGGCGAAAATTGCACTCTTTTGCAAATTTCGGTCTGTGGGTCGGCGTGTGCGATTTGCAAATGTGTGCAATGTGCGTTGGCTTCCCCAACTGTCCCGAAGGGCAGAAGCGGGCTGGCAAAAACTATTTTTTTCTTGCACCAACCTTCAATCAATGAGCTTATATTTTCTGTCCGTTTTTTCAAATTTTATAATCAGGTTTCAATGTTGCAGTTTCGTTCTTATCACTTGCAGCTAACGGTTCGAATATGCGTAGTGCGGGATTTCAAGGCACTTCACTTTCAAACCGTTACTTTGTTTATTAAATGCTTTAAAGTTTAAATTTACCACTTCGACCCGCATTACGTATATTTATTGTTAGCCCTCGTTATTCCTTTATTATCAGTCGTTTTAGTAGCATTGCCAAGCAAAAGTCCACTCATCTTCATGTCCTTTAGTTGTTCCTCGTCCAAAATATCCAGTCCCCGAATCACCCCAAAACCATTGAGCTTTCTCAACACTGTCAATTTGGAATACAAATTCAGGATTTGCTGGATGCTCATTGAATGGAGCCCAAAATATCTCTGATTGAACTAATGAAGGCCATCCGCCTATTTTTATTCCTGTCGCGTTCTCAAATAAATCGTAATAATCATCCTCAAATTCTTCAGGTATCTCAATTGGGCAGTCCTCCCAACATGGAGAATCTTTCTCAATTAGTTTTGGTCTAAGTTGAAATTGTTTTATATGAGAATCGTAATCAGGCGTTTCAATTTGAATCAAATTATCAAGGCTTTTGTAAGCTCTTAAACACCATAAATCTCCATTTTTTTCATCATTCGACGGTATTTCTTCTGAATCAATAAAAACTGTTATCAATTGAATATCCTTTAGTCCATCTGGCACATAAGGTAATTTTGTCAAGTTAATCTGACATAAAGGAATCATTGGTTCACCTTTCGATTCTGGCCAAGTCTCACCTTGTTCACAGACAAATACTTTTCCTATCCAAGAAGATTTAATGTCTTCGTCAGGTTTAAATCCTCCAACTTCGAAAACTGTCGCTGATTTTGAAATTTTTTCTAAAACATCATCTTTTGTCATTGAATTAGGCTTTCTTTATTCGTATTGGTCACATTCATATATCAAATGACTTTTTATCTCTTGTGGTTTAACTACAATTGAATTCAGGTCTTTATTTGGAAAACCTGCAATATGGTAGTTTTCCATTTCAAGTTTATCCAACCAATCATAAAATTCATTTAGACTAAGAGTCTTGATTTTGAAATCAGCCCAATCGTCAGTAAGAAACTCTTTAGCAAAATCATGCTCAGGCCAAACAGGAATACATTTCATATCAGAATCTCCAACCGTAACAAAAGCATCTACTGTATCAGTTATTACAAATATTTCCTCAAAGTCAGCTACTTTTTGAATCAAATATCCATACCTCTCTTTTGGCTCTAAACTCAATACATTATTTAATTTCTTTTCATTCATCTTTATCTAAGTGTCAGGTTGCTACGGGTGCGTCCTAATGAGGGCTAACGGTCTCGTTGCATGGTGCGTAAGGGAATTTTGGTCTTACTAACCTTTCAAATTTTGGGGAGCCGAAGCGTTGGGTTGGGTTTTACATTTTTATTTTTTTTAAAAGTCAAATCAACGATTTGGCGTTGGTCGTTTTTGCAGAGGCCTTCCAAATAGCTCTGAATCCCTTATGCACTATTGCAGCGTGTTAGCATTAGTTTTTTATAATTCTTCAACATTTTTGTTTTCTATTAGAAGTTTGCCATGTTCGTTAAATTTAAGCAAGTAACTTATTTTGTACTCATTCTGATTGTTTACTATTATTTCTTGAGTATTAACAAAACTTTCAATTAGTCTGTAATTAAACATGTCAGTATAAAATTCCATGAACCTAAGCACCTTCCATTCATCATTACTAATTTTGTCCTTATTTTTCAATAGTGATTTTATGACTGATGTTTTTGGTATCTGGGGAACTTCTTCATCTATGTTCCAGGTATAACTATTTTTTATAGAAATAAATGTTTGATTTTTAGTTAATTCTATTAAGTCTGTACTGTCACTTTTAAGGTCTTTATATTCAATTGGATTAACCTTTGGATTGCACATAATACTGATTAATGTATTCATAAACTGAAGATGAGCATCTAGCTTGGCATCATCTTTTTTATTTGTTTTAAACTTTATTGGAGTCACAATTGATAGGGACAGAGAATCAATTGTTTCTGTGTTTTGTGCAATAAGTAGATTGCTACAAATGGTTAGATAAACTAAAAAAATGATCAGTAAAATCTTCATCTAATTGGGTTTCATTTTAGAAGGGTATTTTAAATTAATGCTAACGGTTGGCTGCATGGCGTCGTGAGGGAATTTAACCTTACAAACTTTCCAAATTGAGCGAAGCCAAAGCGTTGTATTTGTTTTAACTTTTTATTTTAAGCCAAATCAGCGATTTGGCGCTGGTAGCCAAAGTTAAGGACTTACCAAAATGCTACGAATCCCGAAATGCGCTATTGCAGCGTGTTGTGTGCTGGTTTTTTATTCCTAATTCTATTCAGCTTTTGATATTCCGTGTGCTTCAATAAGATGTTCGCATTTAGCTACTGTACAGCTATAGCTTAATTTTTTCCAAGTTGTTCCTTTTAATCCTTCGAAGCTTAGTCCGTTACCTACTCTCTTAATTGTAAAATGAAAATTACCATTATTGTCGCCTGTACTTTCTTTATTCTTTTGAACGTTTTTCATTGGTGTCACTCCAAATTGGTCTATTGATTTAATTTCATTAACATTTAATGTGAATGACAGTTCTTTCCAGGCACAACCCTTTTGGCTAGTAAGTTTAATCGTTTCATTAGTTGTTTCAATCAAAATTAAAAAACCATCTGATTTAATAGTTTCTTTTGTTTGAGAAATTATTCCATTTGAAATTCCAGCTAATAAGAGGAATAACAAGATTACTTTACTCATGAAATTTAGATTTGATTTTTTCATTTTATGTTCCTTTTAGGATTAGAAATTTAAATATTGATTTTGTTGCGGTAATACATTTGAACTTGCACACAACGGCCTGCCGCATGGTGCGTAAGGGGAATTTGTCCTCACTAACCTTTCAAATTGCGGAGAGCCGAAGCGTTGGGTTGGGTTTTATATTTTCATTTTTTTAAAGTCAAATCAACGATTTGGCGTTGTTCGATTTTGCAGAGGCTTTCCAAATTACTCTGCATCCCTTATGCACTATTGCGGTTTGTTGTAAACCGTATTTTTAAAATGGAATCGTTTTTAGTTCTTTGAAGTTTGGAAAACTAGGTGTAACTACCTTAAATTCACCTTTTCCAGTTTCAATAATTATTTTATCATTTAGAATTTCCACAATAGTACCAATAATATCGAATTTATCTTCTTCATTTTCAAAATACAATTTCCATCCCAAGTTAAATTCTATATCATTTATAATATGTTCCTTAAATTTACTGCTATTTGTGTTATTCTTTTCAATTATTGATAGCCTATCCTGTACATCATTAATTGCTTTTAGCAATAAACTGGATTCGTTCGAAAGTTCAACTGAATCATTGATTACGGCAGGTTTTATAGCTAAGAGTTGAATTAGAGAATTGACTTCGTCCTCGTTCGCTTCAAAAGTGTCTTTTAAACTTTTTGATATGGAAAGCTTATCTTTCTTTACAGAATCAACTCTTAATGATTCGTCATAATCAATGGTTCTTAACCCTTGTATGTCAAAGATTCGACTTGTCTTAATATCTTTAATTAATAGGGTTTTTTTATTAAAAGCTTGTCTAATGCCTAGTTCATAAAGAACATTAGGATTTTTCCCACTTAAATCACATAGCACCATATCTGCTGCAAGGATTTTATTAATAATATCTAGAACAATATAATTCGTTTTCACATCATCGTCTGCTCTCTCAGGAATAAAACCTGCACTTTCACAAGCTGGTTTAATAAGATATTCATAGACTCTCGTAAAATGACCTCTGTCATAACTATCTTGGTCTGAAATTGGCATTATAACAAAACATTTTAGTTTTTCTTCTAACATGAGTTCGTTTATTTTTGTGAGTATACTTATGGTTTACAACGTTTGACAATATGAAACGGTGGGGATTTCGAAGTGATTTCTTATCAACCGACACCATAGTTTAATTAGAGCTAAAAATATTGCGTAACCAACTAAACCCCACTGTTTTATATTGTGTGTTGCCAACAGTACTTCCTTTAGTCCATGAATCTCTTAAAGTAATTGTAATCAATCTCATAAACCGTTTTAGGGGTTAATCCCAATTCGACACGCTCAAACATATCTATCAGTTTTTCTCCATCAACAAGTTCAATCTGTGGTGCTCCATCACGATTTGCTTCTTTAATCGCTTCGTTTGTAAAAGTCCCTGTTGTCAAAATAATTCCTTTTTCAGCTCTGCCAATCATAGCATTTCTAAAATCTCCGACTTGTGCTCTTGAAACAGAACCTTTGTAACGTTTTGCTTGAAACAATACTTTAAAACTTACAAACGGATTCATTTCAAGAGTTCCATATCCGTCTATTCCTCCATCATGTGAACCGCCAGTAACAACTACATTTTCAAATCCATGTTCTCGTAATAATTCTCTACACAATCTTTCAAATCCCGATGGTGATAAACTTTGCAATACCGACAGTAAATCTGTATTGCTATCAGTCTCAAATTCTTCAGGTTTTGATTCAGTTTGTTCTTCAATTATTGTTTTCTCTGATTTCTCTTTTCTTGCTTTTGCATGAATATCAACCCATTTAAGAAAAAGTTCTCTTGATTCTTCTGCACTTAAATTTGTGGCTTTCCCTTTTTCAGTCAGTTTCCATGTACCATGTTTTGAAGAATCTAATAATCCTTCCCAAACTAAATATTGTCTTGCCCATGCTACTTGATTATGAAACTTATTTGTACCTGAATTTAATGTTTCATCAAGAGTTGAGTCAGTAAGCTTTAGATTCTCTGCAATTTTTGTAGATACTTCTTTTGGTTTACCCGAGTCTCCCAAGTCTCTTAGTGCATCAAGTAATGGTCCAAACCATTTAATAAATTCCGCTTGTGATTTCTTTTTAGCCATATATCAATTTATCTGATTATGCAGTATACTCCATTAATCTTCGCCTTGCATCTAATAAATCACCCCACGTGTTATAAACTTTCAAATCAATAGCTACATTACAGCTTTCATCAGGGAAGCTTCCTCCACCAATTCTTATCCAAGTATCCTCCCAATATGAATATTCATGTCTTGGTTTTTGAATTGATTCAAACCTTTCGAACACATGGCCTCTAAATTTACTTAGTTCAAGTTCCACGACAACCTCTTCATATTTGCTGTTTATTACATCTAGGTCATAATATAATTTGAAATTATTCCTCCAACTTGGCCAATGCATACCACTAATAGCTGCAGATACTATTGAACCATTTCTATTAACAGTATGGTCGGTTGCATTCACATACTGATTTAAAGCTCTTTGACAATCTGGACATTTAAATTGGTTATAGTCAATATTATCAACCCCTCCATATGTACTTTTTCCGCAGCGACAATCTACAGCTGCATCAAGTAACCTTCCAATTCCCCAACTAGCAGCCCCTTCAAGGGCAATCGAAAATAAATCAATCATTTTGTTTTCATTTATTAGGTTTGTACTCAGGTTCTTTGTATTGTTGGCAACGGTCTCGCTGCATGGCGTCGTGAGGGATTTTAACCTTACAAACGTTCCAAATTGAGTGGAGCCAAAGCGCTGTATTTGTTTTAACTTTTCATTTATAAGCCAAATCGGTGATTTGGCGCTGGTCGCCGAAGCTAAGGACTTACCAAAATATTGCAAAACCCGAAATGCGCTATTGCAGCGTGTTGGCAACAGTATTTATTTCTGTATATATTTTTTCATTTTTAAATACTCAATGAAACTTGAGCTGAAGGATTTATAATCAAAGTCTTTAAGTTTTGAAAGTCTAGTCAAACAGTTCAATTCGTCTATAATGTATTCACAAACTTTTTCTAAGAATTTGCTTTTTTGAAGCGCTGATATTTCTGAGAACTCAATTTTAATATCAATCTCTACACAGTTTGTATTTGTTACAGATATTCCATCAATTGTAGTTGTTTTTGTGCCAGGACTATATCTTGGTCTGCGTTTTTTAAAGAATTGGTCAAACTCAGGTTTTACAGTTATTAGTCCAAAATATAATTCGTTCAAGTCACTTCCATAGGATTTAGACTTATAAAATGAGGCTAAATCATCTGAAAGTTCAAGTACCCAAGAATTCTCTTGTTCTGTCAGGTTAGTAGATTGGACTATGGAAAAAATCATCTTTACTTATTCAGATTGTTTATTGTTGCCAACGGCCTGCCGCATGAAGTGTAAGGGAAATTTGACCTTACTAACCTTTCAAATTACGGGGAGCCGAAGCGTTGGGTTAAGTTTTATATTTTCATTTTTCAAAAAGTCAAATCAACGATTTGGCGTTGCTAGCCGAAATTACGAACCAACCAAATTGCTCTGCCTCCCTTATACTTTATTGCGGTTTGTTGGAACCCGTATTTTTTATTTTGCTTTAACTTTGTAAGTTGCATATAAGTGCCTATTGATAAATATTTTCAAGTAATCAGTTCTTCTTTTTCTGCACACAACTTTAAATGAGAATATTTCACCTTCAATATTAGGTGTTATTCTTTCTCCAAATCCTTGGTTGTTAAATTCATAATATATTGATGAAACAGACTTAGCATTCTTGAATTCAAAGTTTATTGTGTCATTTTGTACTAGAATGACTCCATCATGTGATTTATCAGTCTCGTAGTCTAGGTGGTTATAATTGTGGCCATATAATGGTAAATTCTTAAAATCCTCTTTTGTCTTTTCAGTAAATAACCAATTTGTCTTTCTAGGGAAGTGTCTTAAAAAGAAGTATTCCGGATTTGTAAAGAAATAATAGTCGTTAAATTGAAAAACAAATTTATTAGATTCATTGATGACATAACCAGCCCCCCAAGTAGCATCCACCAAATTCCATTCTCCATTAATCATTACAGCATTCCAGGCGTGCTTTTCCCCAAATTTTCTGCCAATATCTTTGTTTTCTGTTTTACTATATCCACTGATAACTACGCAGTCTACACCAGTTAAATCACATAAATGTTTATATAAAACGGCATAATCTCCACAAATGCCCTTTCCTTTTCTTAATGTTTTCTTAGAAACTGATTTTTCATATTGGTAGTGGTTTATCCATTTGCTCTTTTTTGTTTTTTTCTTTTGTCTCTTAACTTTTAGATACTTCTTTACATCGTATTGAACATTATTTGAGACCCATGTAAAAATTGCTCTAGCTTTTAAATCTTCCGATTCGAAATCCTTGCATATTTGTTTTGCTAGTTCTTCTGTTTTTATATTAGGAGAATATGTTTTTACTATAGAGTCAACTTTATAATATTCTTGGGCAAGAATACTCTTACAAAAAAGCAGTAGTATAATGGTTATAGTATTATTCAATGTTACTCTTTCTATATGGGTTCCAACGGCCTGCCGCATGGTGCGTAAGGGGATTTTAACCTTACTTACCTTTCAAATTGCGCGGAGCCGAAACGTTGGGTTGGGTTTTATATTTTCATTTTATTTTAAAGTCAAATCAACGATTTGGCGTTGTTCGCCGAAGCCGGAAACCTTCCAAATTGCTCCGAATCCCTTATGCACTATTGCGGTTTGTTAGCGCCAGTTTTTTATTCTAGACAAATATTGCAAACCATATAGCGAACAATATTATTGTCGGAACTCCCATTCCAAGAATTCTAGCAACTCTTGAAATTTTAAAAGTCTTAATAACTGAAGGGCTATTTATGTATGCTAACAGTCCGCCAATTATTATAAGTATTCCTAATTGTTCTGTAAATGTTGTAAATATTATAGTCCATAAGAGATATGTCAGCACTATTGTGATTACCAGCCAACCGATTTTTTTTATTTTCCAAAGTCCTATTACACCGATTGGAATTAATATTATTGGGAGCAAGAATTCAATAACACTAAAATCCCAATTTTTATAGTCTGCAAACATAAGAGAGACATAGTCCCAGTCGAATGATATATAAGCAAAGTATGCTATTAGTATCCCTACACTAATAACCTTAATGATAATATTTTGCTTTTTTGAATTGTAATCAATATTCTCAGACATTATCCAAGTTTTCTGTTTGTTATTTGGTTGACAATATATTTGGTAGCTTGCTTGAATTTCAAATTGGCGCTAACGGTCTCGCTGCATGGCGTCGTGAGGGATTTTAACCTTACAAACTTTCCAAATTGAGCTGAGCCAAAGCGTTGTATTTGTTTTTAATTTTTCATTTTTAAAGTCAAATCATCGATTGGGCGCTGGTAGCCGAAGCTACGGACATTTCAAATTGCTCGAACCCCGAAATGCGCTATGTGCAGCGTGTTAGGCTGCGTTTATTATTTCAATCATTCTTTCTAATTGCTTTTTACGCGATTCTCTATAATTTTCATTTATATGTTTTAATGAAAATTGTAACTTTTGCCGTTCCAACGCTATCAAAGTCAATTGTTTGAGGTCTGAATCAATTTTACCTTCAATTATGAACTGTCCAAAACAAGTAGCAATTATAATATCATCAATTCCGAAGAATAGTCTATCTCCAATTGAGCTTGTTTCTATAAATTCTCCAATCTCGACTGTGTCAGTTATGCTATAATTATAAACATCATACTTCCATTCCTCTTTTAATAGATAGTCAATAAAATTAATAGCCTTTTGTTTTTTATTAGTTTTCCTCCAATTGTAAAACTCCCAAATAGCATCTGCACCATCGTCGTTTCCGAATGGAGCTGTTGGTTCAAGCGAATTCCATAGAAACTCATCAGTCATTAATTTCTGAGCATTTGGATGAGCATTTTTAAAATCAGGATTCCAACAACTAGAAAGTACAAGAAGAAGGGCAATTAATATTATTAGTCCTCTTATTTTCATATTACTATTATTCCTTTTTCAGCCTAGTGTAATTTTCATTCACTTATTGTTTAAAATGGTATTTCGCAATTTTAGTTACTGGAAAAATGCAGCCTAACGGCCTGCCGTATAGAGCGTAAAGGAAATTATCCTTATATGCTTTCTAAATTGAGCTGAGCCAAAGCGCTGTATTTAGTATTAACTTTTCATTTTAAAGCCAAATCAGTGATTTGGCGGTGGTTGCCGAAGCCACGTACCAACCAAAATACACTATAACCTTTATGCTCTATTACGGTTTGTTAGCGGTTGTATTTCTTTTCTATTTTATCGTCTTCATAACTTGATTCCAGAATGATGTATTGCTGTGTCACAGAATCAATGCTAACACAGTCTCTTAAACCAGCAATGGCAAATTGAACACATTTGCAATCCTGGAAATCATTCACAATAGTCTCTGTATTATTTTCAATGTCAAATATCTTCAATTGTTCTGTTGATTCGTTGATGTTCTCAATGTAAAGTAGAACTTGATTTTCCTCATTTGCATCTACCCATACTCCGTTCCTCAATGTTTCGCCAGTTTTCTTATCTATAAGCTGAATTATATGAGGATTTCCTGAACCAAAAGATTGAACAAATACAAATGAACTGTCAAAATCGGCTCCGATATATCCGATATTTTTATGAAGTAAACTATAGCTACTTCCACCTGTCAAATCCTTGATTTCAATAGTGTCGTTAATTAAAAATATAGTCTGAAGAGTGTCTTTTTTATTAGATTCTGTATAAACTCGATATTCTAATTTAAATCCACATTTCAAACTTGTCTGGAAATCATAGTCAAGGTATGTTGAGTCTGAAATATACGTTCTTGTCACAACGCTACTTTTAATCGCTTTTCGATTTGTACTGGTCTCAGTGCCATTACTTGTAGAATTCAAACTTGCTGTTTTTGAATTATTGGTCTGACACCCTAATGTCAATACAATTGTCAATATGTAAAGTGTGTTTTTCATTTTTATATAACCGCTAACGGCTTGCCGCATGGTGTGTAAG
Organism: uncultured Carboxylicivirga sp.; assembly: GCA_947503525.1. Lineage (GTDB taxonomy): Bacteria > Bacteroidota > Bacteroidia > Bacteroidales > Marinilabiliaceae > Carboxylicivirga. The sequence continues at coordinate 18,950 of CANNEA010000016.1, forward strand.
GCGATTTAACCTAACTAATTTACCAAAGGGAGCGGAGCCAAAGCGTTGTATTTGTTTTTATCTTTTCATTTCTAAAGCCAAATCAACGATTTGGCGGTGTTTGCCGAAGTTACAAGCCTTTCAAAAATGCGCTGAACGCCTTATACACTATTGCGGTTTGTTGGGCTTTCGTGCTTTATTTATTTAATCTCCTCCAGTCCATTCTCTATTTTTAGAATCATACCGCTCTGTATGCCAACCGTCCACACTATATGAAATATAGAATGTTTGCTTCGAAGAGTCTGTGGAATAATTAATCTCACTTAAATCTATTCCTAATTTTAAACTATTTAGCGAGTCAGGATAATTGCCATTTTGTTTATTGTAGGTGTCTAATTGATTGATGGCGATTTCACATGTTTTGGTTTTTTTATTCCAATAATGTTTTCGAATCGGTATTGAAACTATGAATGCAATTGTCAAGATAGTCAATGCTATGCCTGGTAATTTGGAGTTTCTTTTTTTATAAATAACATCAAATATTCCAATAACGATTGTAATAAATGCAATTAAGCCCCATAAGCCAGCAACTTTAAAGTTGTCGAAAATTGAAGCTCTAGCAAGACCAAAACCGATAACTATGGACAGAATGACAATTATCGTAATTCTTAACTTTTTTATTTGCATTTTTTACTATTCAATATTTCATTTGAGCCATGCATATTTGCATGAAGCCCAACGGTAAGCGTATGGCATGTAGGGCACTTGATATCGTAAAGATATCAAGTTGCTAAAGCCAAAACTTAGGTT
>CANNEA010000017.1 GCA_947503525.1 uncultured Carboxylicivirga sp.
CTTTGGCTCAGCTAAATTTGGAAAGAAAGTAAAGTCAATATCCCCTTTCGACGCCATGCAGCGAGACCGTTGGCAAATATTAAGATGAACATACTACAGAAAATAATATTGTTTTGTTTTTTTGCTGCACTTATGGGATGCAGTAATGAATTTAAATTTGAAGAAGATTTCATTAACCATTTTCCTAAAATGAAATCTGAGATGGTATATTACGAATATACAATGAATTTGCCCAATGAATTCAAACAATATGGCGCAAACAAGAAAGAAGTGTATAAATATAAAGGGGCAATAAAATACTTTGTTGAGACATTAGTAAATTCTTCTAAAACTAAAGTTTCATATGATGATAGTTGTGTTATAGTTCTCCCAGTTAGGTATTCTAAAAACATTGACATTGGAAAACCGAATATAAATAGCAGACTTCATGATTCAAGTGTAGTAATTCCAAACATTTCTGAAATGTCAGACTATCTGACTTTTGAAAGTTCTGACTTTGTTTTTTACATACTTGAAAATAAAGCAGGTGAATATTTAGAAAAGCAAGACTTATTTACAGACAATATAATGCCGAGACCATGGACTAATGGCTATACCAAAGGTGTAGCAATAAATCAGACCCAAGAATTAGTTATGTTTTGGATTGACATATGGTAAAAGCAGAAATAAATAACATTTGCCAACAAACCGTTATAAAGCATAAAGGGCATAGTGTAATTTGGTTGGTTCGGAGCCTTGGCACCAACGCCAAATCACTGATTTGGCTTTTGAAATGAAAGCTTAAAACAAAATACAGCGCTTTGGCTCTGCTCAATATGGAAAGTATCTAAGGGAAAAACCCTTTACGCTTTATACGGTAGGCCGTTAGGCGCAAGCAAAATAGAAGCACAATATTAAAAATGGAAAAACCAGATTTAAGAATCAAAAATATTATTGTAAACAGTCTAGTAGTATTCTATTGGACATTTATATATTTTGGTTCGCTCTATTGGGGGGTTAAATCAGGACTGATTAACTCATTTTTATCTATAGTCATTCAAGCGCTTGTGTTTTTATTATTAGCATGGCCAATAAAAATGTATTGGATTGACATTTATATTGATGCACTTGTATTTAAAGAACAAGGGTGTCATCCTTTGTTGAAATCAGATTTTTGTGTTGCGCTTGACAATATATATGATTACAAAATTGCAAGAATAACATTGAATCTTTATTGGGTTATTCTTAGACGGGAGAATGGAAAAACGATTAGAAGAATTATTTCTATGTCTGAAGACAATTTTAATTATTTATCGAATAAAATAGCTGAAAAGATTAAACAAAATGAGAATAATGCCAGCGCCTAACAATGGCTAATAAAGCATAAGTGAGCCGACTGATTTTGGTAGATTCATAGCTTCGGCGAGCAGCGCCAAATCGTTGATTTGGCTTTTGAAAAATAGAAGGTAAAAACAAATACAACGTTTTGGCTACGTAAAGTTCGAGAGTGAATCTGGTTAAATTTCACTTCCGCTTCATAGCCTCGTCCGTTAGCGGGCATTAAAAAAATACCAACATTAATGAAAGAGATTTTAGTCATCATATCATTTATAATTCTTGTAAGCTGTATTCAAAAAAAACCGAGCAAGGAATTAAAATCACAAACCAATGCTTCAACGGTGACTACACCTACAGAAACTATAAACAAAGCAAGTGAAAATATCGAAGACCTTAACTCCTTTGTCCCTACTCTAATAGAAAAGTATATTGACAGTTTAAGTTTTGGGAATAAATACAAATTAACTATTGAACTTAATCAGCTATTTGAAGATGAGTACTTTGTAAATATCAAATTTTATAAACTGGGAAATCAAATCTGGAATAATGTCCAAGAATTTAACGTTGAAAAAGACCCAATAACTGGACTTGAAGTAATAATTGCAGATTTTAATGAAGACGGATATAATGATTTTTCATTTCAGAATGGAGTCACGGCAAGAGGTGCAAATGAACTTAGAACTCATTTTTTATTTGATTCTAATGGAGAAAAACTGAATCTAATTAAAAATTCAAATGAATATCCAAACTTAAGGTTTAACCCAGACTTAAAATGCTATGATTCATGGCTAGTTTATGGTGGCAGTAGTACTTTGTTTCTAAGACTTGAAAATGATTTATTGACTGAATTCGCTGGCGTAGACTGTAATGAAATAATTGAAGCATATACAATTGACAAGAACCGTAAAAGACAAATTATAAGTTCTGACTCTTTAAATTGTGAAAATCGACATCGACGATATTTGAACTATGCCCCTTTAATAGAATGGAAGAATTAATAACGACCCGCTAACAATGGCTCATAAAGCATAAGTGAACCGAGTAATTTTGGAAGGTTCGTAGCTTCGGCAACCACCGCCAAATCGTTGATTTGGCTTTTGAAAAGAAAAGATAAAAACAAATACAACGCTTTGGCTTTGTGAAGCTTGAAAGTGAGTACAGTTAAAATCTCACTTACGCTTCATAGCCGAGCCGTTGTAAGCAATTTCACGAGAATGCTAATTTTTATTTCTTATACATCGCGAATTTTCTGCTTTGAATCTAATCTACAGGACCAAAAAGAAGATAAATGAAAATCTCTAAACTCATATTACTTGTTTTGATTCTGCTCATCAGTATGAATACATCGGCCCAAATAACCATTGCAGTGGGCAAATCCGATTCTATAAAAAGTTTATCATGGAGGGTTTTCAGAGTAAAAACGAAGGGGGACAATGTCATAAAAGGCAAACCGACCAATATTCCTGACCCTGAATTTTATCCTATACAATATCCTTCAACAATTCTTCACTATAATAGAAATGGCCATTTGATTAAAAGAGACGATTCTAATCAAAAAGACACCACTTACTACAACTCAGAAAACATGAAGATTAAAACGGTGATTATTCCCAATCCACAAAGTTCACAGGATAGTATTACAATAAGCTATACCTACGATGTGCAGGGTAACTTAAAAATGAAAAAGATGCAGGCCTCTACCCCAAAAATGAATTACCGTTTAGATAACTATTACTATTCCTTCGAATCTATAACAGACAAAACCTATATCAATTATTATCTATCAAAAAGCGATTCAACGGAACACGAGAAATTTGAAAATATAAAGCCTCAGTTAAATTATTACTACAGAATATTTGATGACGAGAACAAGTTGATAGCTGAAAAATATTTAACAACCACTAAAAACCCTTATCCCTACAAACAGGACTCAGTGATACATCACACTAAATATCAATACAATAAAGACAATAAGATTAGTCATGTATCAAATGTGAACAGAAATATAAATTCGATTGGTAAAAATTATACATTAGAACGTACAGAACAACACACCTATTTAAATGATGGACTAACTCATGCGATTAAGCATTATTTTAATAAGAAACTGGAACGAGAGGAGCTATTCATTTATAATCCGGAAGCAACACTTATAGAGTATACAAACCACTGGTTGAATCCAAACCGCACAATACAGTACAAATACAATTCTACAGGAGAACTAACGCACTATCTGTTTCGTAAAGGAAATAAGGTTGTTATAAACATTGCTCTTGTATATACCTATAATGGAAAAGGACATTGGATAACGTGCATCCACTATGATAAAAATAAAAAAGCAAAATATTTAATTGAAAGGAATATTGTATATTATTAAGTGACGTAATTTAAAACTGCTTACAACATTTTGTATAAGTAATGGCAGGCAAAGTGCTAAGTATAAAGGTTTGTAGCTCGCTCAATCCGCTTACCGGTTTGACAGGAAACCACCACGAAATCTGCCACTACTCATACAATTTACCGTTAGCTGCCATATAAAATGAAAAGAATTATTCAGACAATATTTTGTTCTCTAGTTTTTGTAGCCCTAACAAGCTGCCAATTGGATTCATACAATTGTTCGGGAACTGAACCAGCGCATTTCATTGACAGTTTTTACAGTTACCAGACTTCAGAAGAGTTTGAGAGAATAGTAAAGCTAACCAACGACTCAATCAAAGTGTTGGAAAACTCAAGGCTAGACAGTACTGATACTAGACCACAATTCGACATTTATGAAATTTCCGTACCTGAATACAAACACTTGGGACACACAGGGACCTTAGACGCATTATTCTATAATAATCGACTTCAAGCTATCCTGTTTTATCCAATCAATCCAAATGAATACGCGAATTCACTTAACGACTCCTTGAACATTAATCTCAAAGTACACAATGAAATAAATCAAGGCTGCGTTCAGATTCTTAAATGGACTGACTTTAAAAATGAATTATATTTCGGTTGGAGAGACAAGCGACTTGACGAAGAACAAAATGATTGGATCTCAAAATATGCCTGAAAAAGAAAAAAATACGGCAGCTAACAATGGCTTATAAAGCATAAGTGAGCCGACTGATTTTGGTCGGTCTGTAGCTTTGGCAACCAGCGCCAAATCGTTGATTTGGCTTTAAAACAAATAAGATAAAGACAAATACAACGTTTGGCTTCGTGAAGTTCGAGGGTGAGTTGGGGTTAAAATCTCACTTACGCTTCATAGCCTCGCCGTTGGGGCCAATTAGGTACGTTATACAAACATCCTTTACAAAGTTATATAAACATCGTTTACACTTTTTAGCTTGCAATTTGAACCAAAA
>CANNEA010000018.1 GCA_947503525.1 uncultured Carboxylicivirga sp.
CAAATATTCCCATTGTCTTGATGTTTGTTGCACTAGATTATTGAATTCTCAACGTGTGGCCTAATTGCACCTAACGGCCTGCCGCATGGTGCGTAAGGGAAATTTGACCTTACTAGCCTTTCAAATTGCGGTGAGCCGAAGCGTTGGGTTGGGTTTTATATTTTCATTTTGTTTTAAAGTCAAATCAACGATTTGGCGTTGTTCGCCGAAGTCGCAAAACTTCCAAAATACTCTGCATCCCTTATGCACTATTGCGGTTTGTTGGCAGTAGTGATTTATTTCATTGTTTTAAAATAGTCCTTCACTTCATTGCCGAATCTGAACGCTTTTTTGCCTATTAGTTTACCAGAATCTGAATAATAGTATTTTATTGTAATTCCAATCTCGCCTGACCCAAAACCTTCCTTTATTATAATTTGTCCCTGATTATCGTAGTCAAATTTATATCGTTCAATTTCAATTCCTTCCATATTAAATAACTCGTACAAAATAATTTTTCCTTCTGCACTATAAATATTACGAGTCAAGTATCCATTTTTTGTATTGCTTTGGCATTGATAATATTTCAATTCAGATACCAATGAGTCACTTTTATCATACGATTTAAAAATCAAGTAGCACGTTTTTTTAATAGAGTCAGTCCGTACGATATCCTTTAATCTATTTTGAATTGTATCATTGTGATAATATTTAAACTGCCCAAATCTACTGCCTTTGCTATCCTTCTGAGAATAGCAGTTGGAAAAACAGATTAAAAGTCCAATTATTAAAGTTAACCTCATTAGTTCTATTTTGTCACATTACTGCCAACGGTTGCGGTAAAACATCGTTGCGCATTTCAAGGTGACCTTCTTGTCGGGTTCCTACTGCCATTGATTAAGTGTTTTATGTTATACACAACAACTTGTCGCGCAATGTGTTTTAACGTGTGTTGTACGCTGGCATTATTCATAATCATCTATTCTAAATTTTTTCTGAATCTGAAAAGTCTTCCCATTAACCTTACGGATATTTAACAAAGTATCACAATATAATATACCATTTGAGTAATCTATCACAGATGCATTAATCACAATCTTTTCATTGTTGTCCTGCAAATCCTTTCTCTTATAAATCTTTATTTTATCATAATCACTTATGTCAAGATATAGTTTCACAATCGAGTCTGGCTGTATTAACAAGTCAACATAAGGCTTATAAATCAGGTCATTACTAGACACAATCTTATACAAGTCTATAAAATACCTATCTCCATCTGAGGCATTCTCATAATTCACCGTATCGAAATATTGTCGTGCTTTATCAATAATTGAATCGGGCTGGTTATAATAACTACCAAGTCTGAAATAACCGAAATATAAATCTCCTTCAATCCTGAATTGTGGCTTTGAGCTTTCGCAAGCGCTAATAAGGAAATATAAGACTACAATAATTGTTAGTTGATATTTTGTCATCTCAGTATTATATACTTTTTATTCTCGGGATTAGTAATCACAAAAGTAAACCTCTCAATTGAAGCAGAAGCACATTGTACTTCAGAAATATCTTGTATCATTAGTCGAATGGTATCATTTGAAATATCAATATTTCCAACAAATTCACTACACGCATTAACATCTAAAACATAGCTTATCTGCAATGTATCATGTATATAAGTCTCGACATAGTTTTTCTTAAAGAACAATTCAGAATTCTCATAATACAATTCATTCGTCTCATCCATAATATCAGACAGAAATTTTACGTCAAATGATACCAATCGATCATGCGTTATCCAGGAATCAACATGTCCAAATTGACACGATAACAATATTGCGAAACTAATTATCCAAAGACTTTTCTTCATTGAATTTTGTAATCACAAAAGTTACATATTAGCAGTGAGTTTTGCTTGCGTACAACGGCCTGCCGCATGAAGTGTAAGGGAAATTTGACCTTACTAACTTTTCAAATTGTGCTGAGCCGAAGCGTTGGGTTGGTTTTTATATTTTCATTTGTTTTAAAGTCAAATCAACGATTTGGCGTTGTTCGCCGAAGCCACAAACCGACCAAATTGTGCTGCCTCCCTTATACTTTATTGCGGTTTGTTGTGCCCAGTATTTTATTTGTTAATTTTCTTTTAAATCGAATAATTTTAATTAATCCATAAATTAAACCAACAATCCCTCCAAAATAACTAAAGTTATGCATTAGTCCTACTGCAAGAAACATGCGTTTATTACTTATTGTATCAGGTATCCAATAATGCCAGTAGTCGTGCTGCCCAATGAATAATAAACTATAAAGAAGTCCAATGAATCCAATCAGCAAGGTCATTATTGCAACATGAAGATATGTTTTTAAAAGTATTTGAACCTGATTACTTGTCCGTTTGCCAGTTGCCAGAATAATTCCGAATAAAAACCCAAATGGAATTCCCACCCACCAAGTAGCTAAAATTCCAACAAAGACTACTCCATATCTAGTGTTACTATAGAAATAGTCTAATCCAAACTGTTGGAACTTAAACTTAGTGTAATATTCTGATGAAAGCGTATAAGTTATTTGGTCATGCAGGATACCGAAAAGACTAGCAAAGATAATCCCACTAATTAGTATCAATAAGAAAGTTATAAAATTCTTCATATTATTCTGCTCTCATATTGGGCACAACGGTCTCGTTGCATGGTGTGTAAGGGAATTTTTACCTTACTAACCTTTCAAAATGCGGAGAGCCGAAGCGTTGGGTTTAGTTTTATATTTTCATTTTTAAAAGTCAAATCAACGATTTGGCGTTGTTCGCCTTTGCAGTGGCCTTGTATATAGCTCCGAAT
>CANNEA010000019.1 GCA_947503525.1 uncultured Carboxylicivirga sp.
TATAGTTAGTGGGAGTAGACGCGAAACCGAGTGATCTACCCATGATCAGGTTGAAGCTGTGGTAACACACAGTGGAGGACCGAACCAGTTGACGTTGAAAAGTCTTTGGATGAATTGTGGGTAGGGGTGAAAGGCCAATCAAACTCGGAAATAGCTCGTACTCCCCGAAATGCATTTAGGTGCAGCCTTATATTAGTTTTGCAGAGGTAGAGCTACTGATAGGACGCGAGGGCTTCATCGCCTATCAACTCCTGACAAACTCCGAATGCTGCAAAATGATTTATAGGAGTGAGGGCATGGGTGCTAAGGTCCATGTCCGAGAGGGAAAGAACCCGGACCACCAGCTAAGGTCCCCAAATGTGTGTTAAGTTGACCAAACGCGGTGCTGCTGCTTTGACAGCTAGGATGTTGGCTTGGAAGCAGCCATTCATTTAAAGAGTGCGTAACAGCTCACTAGTCGAGCGGCGGTGCATGGATAATAATCGGGCATAAACACACTACCGAAGCTGTGGATTTGTATTTATACAACTGGTAGGGGAGCATTCTAAACTGGGTTGAAGGTGTACTGCGAGGTATGCTGGACTGTTTAGAAAAGCAAATGTAGGCATAAGTAACGATAAAGGGGGTGAGAAACCCCCTCGCCGAAAGACCAAGGTTTCCTGATCAACGCTAATCGGATCAGGGTTAGTCGGGACCTAACGCGAACCCGAAAGGGGTAGTGGATGGAAAACAGGTTAATATTCCTGTACCTGTCATACAATAAAAGTGACGCATTGGAGAGGTGCTTACGTACTGACGGAATAGTACGTTGAGCCTAGTCTTCGGACGAAGCGAAAGTAAGCATCCGGTGCCGAGAAAAGCGAGTATGACGGCTCGTACCGTAAACGGACACACGTAGTTGGGTTGAGTATACTAAGGCGCTCGAGTGATTCATGGCTAAGGAACTAGGCAAATTAACTCCGTAACTTCGGGAGAAGGAGTGCCTGCGTAGCAATACGTAGGCCGCAGAGAAATGGCCCAGGCGACTGTTTATCAAAAACACATGGCTTTGCTAAATCGAAAGATGATGTATAAGGCCTGACACCTGCCCGGTGCCGGAAGGTTAAGAGGAGATGTTAACTTCGGTGAAGCATTGAATTGAAGCCCCGGTAAACGGCGGCCGTAACTATAACGGTCCTAAGGTAGCGAAATTCCTTGTCGGGTAAGTTCCGACCTGCACGAATGGTGCAACGATCTGGGCACTGTCTCAGCCATGAGCTCGGTGAAATTGTAGTTCCGGTGAAGATGCCGGATACCCGCAACGGGACGGAAAGACCCCGTGAACCTTTACTGCAGCTTAACGTTGGTTTTGGGTAAGTAATGTGTAGGATAGGACGGAGACATTGATGCTGCATCGCCAGGTGTAGTTTAGTCGCCCTTGAAATACGTCCCTTTGCTTATCTGGAGCCTAACTCACATGTGAGGACATCGTTTGGTGGGTAGTTTGACTGGGGTGGTCGCCTCCAAAAGAGTAACGGAGGCTTCTAAAGGTGCGCTCAAGACGATTGGTAACCGTCTGTAGAGCATAATGGTATAAGCGCGCTTGACTGTGAGAGATACATCTCGATCAGGTAGGAAACTAGAGCATAGTGATCCGGTGGTTCCGCATGGAAGGGCCATCGCTCAAAGGATAAAAGGTACTCCGGGGATAACAGGCTGATCGCTCCCAAGAGCTCATATCGACGGAGCGGTTTGGCACCTCGATGTCGGCTCGTCACATCCTGGGGCTGGAGAAGGTCCCAAGGGTTGGGCTGTTCGCCCATTAAAGTGGCACGCGAGCTGGGTTCAGAACGTCGTGAGACAGTTCGGTCCCTATCTGTTGTGGGCGTAGGAAATTTGAGGAGGCCTGACGTTAGTACGAGAGGACCGCGTTGGACATACCGCTGGTGCACCAGTTGTTCCGCCAGGAGCATTGCTGGGTAGCTAAGTGTGGAAGGGATAAGTGCTGAAAGCATCTAAGCACGAAGCCTGCTCCAAGATGAGATTTCCATTAAGGGACGTTAGAGACGATGACGTTGATAGGCTGTAGGTGTAAGTGTGGTAACGCACGTAGCCGAGCAGTACTAATTGCCCGAAGCTTTTTCAGAGTAAGTTTTTTTTCTAGC
>CANNEA010000020.1 GCA_947503525.1 uncultured Carboxylicivirga sp.
TTGCTTGACGCTGTATTTATGAATAGTACAATGGTAAAAGTAAATACCCAAAGGTATTTAAACGTTTCTCCAGAAAGGAGGTGTTCCAGCCACACCTTCCGGTACGGCTACCTTGTTACGACTTAACCCTAGTTACCAGATTTACCCTAGGCCGCTCCTTGCGGTCACAGACTTCAGGTACCCCCGGCTTCCATGGTTTGACGGGCGGTGTGTACAAGGCCCGGGAACGTATTCACCGCGCCATGGCTGATGCGCGATTACTAGCGAATCCAGCTTCACGAAGTCGGGTTGCAGACTTCGATCCGAACTGAGACCGGTTTTTGAGATTCGCATCTATTCGCATAGTAGCTGCCCTCTGTACCGGCCATTGTAACACGTGTGTAGCCCTGGACGTAAGGGCCGTGCTGATTTGACGTCATCCACACCTTCCTCGCGGTTTACACCGGCAGTCTTGTTAGAGTGCCCACCATTATGTGCTGGTAACTAACAACGTGGGTTGCGCTCGTTATGGGACTTAACCCGACACCTCACGGCACGAGCTGACGACAACCATGCAGCACCTTGTAAATTGTCCGAAGAAAACTCTATCTCTAAAGCTGTCAATCTACATTTAAGTCCAGGTAAGGTTCCTCGCGTATCATCGAATTAAACCACATGTTCCTCCGCTTGTGCGGGCCCCCGTCAATTCCTTTGAGTTTCATTGTTGCCAACGTACTCCCCAGGTGGATTACTTAATGCTTTCGCTTTGCCGCTTATTGTTTATCACAAACAGCTAGTAATCATCGTTTACGGCGTGGACTACCAGGGTATCTAATCCTGTTCGATCCCCACGCTTTCGTGCATCAGCGTCAGTTACAGTTTAGTAAGCTGCCTTCGCAATCGGTGTTCTGTAGTATATCTAAGCATTTCACCGCTACACACTACATTCCGCCTACCTCAAATGTACTCAAGAATAACAGTATCAAAGGCAATTTTACGGTTGAGCCGCAAACTTTCACCCCTGACTTATTATTCCGCCTACGCACCCTTTAAACCCAATGAATCCGGATAACGCTTGCACCCTCCGTATTACCGCGGCTGCTGGCACGGAGTTAGCCGGTGCTTATTCATATGGTACCGTCGAATCCTTACACGTAAAGACCATTCTTCCCATATAAAAGCAGTTTACAACCCGTAGGGCCGTCTTCCTGCACGCGACATGGCTGGTTCAGACTTGCGTCCATTGACCAATATTCCTCACTGCTGCCTCCCGTAGGAGTCTGGTCCGTGTCTCAGTACCAGTGTGGGGGACCTTCCTCTCAGAACCCCTAGACATCGCTGACTTGGTGAGCCGTTACCTCACCAACTATCTAATGTCACGCATGACCATCTTCTACCACCGGAGTTTTAATACATCAATGATGCCA
>CANNEA010000021.1 GCA_947503525.1 uncultured Carboxylicivirga sp.
GCCCAACGGTAAGCGTATGGCATGTAGGGCACTTGATATCGTAAAGATATCAAGTTGCTAAAGCCAAAACTTAGGTTTTGGTTATTAAATTAGTATCTATCTAAATAGCCAAATCCTAAGATTTGGCGGTGAATATTACTTGCACAATATAAAACATCCTAAACATAGCCCTATTTGCTATACGCATTGTTAGGTGCAGTTATTATTTTATCGCATCCTCAAAAGTAGGTCTTTTTCGATTTCCTGATAACACACCTTTAACTATTGATTCAATATTTTTATTCACGGAATCATTTGGTTTCATTGTTATTGCTTTTTCAATCATCTTTTTGGCCTCATTGTCTTTTTGTGCAATAAGTAAATTCATTGCATGATTACCCATTAATGCGAAATCATTTGGCTTTCTTTTTAATGATTCCTCAGAATAACATAGTGCCTTGTCAAGGTCTTTAAGATGCATTGCCTCTAATGAAGCTTCCATGGGAATAGTATGGTTCTCTTTTTCAGTGTTAAATGCTGATTCTAATTGCTCAAGAGCTTCAGCATGTCTTTCCAATCTTTGAAATGATTTAGCCATCAATACCATAGTTTGCCAATGGTTTGGAGCAATCTCAAGGCATTTTTGAAAATCTTTTATTGATTCTTCTAGTCTCACCTTTTCAGATGAATTAAGTTGTTTTCTTAGATAACCATCCAATAAAATCAAGCCCTCTTGTCTTTTCCCTGCTCGTTCAAATATTTCATTGAACTCTTGGTATTTTTTATTCTCAATTTCGTGTTCATCAATCTTGTCATAAATTGTTCCGTCCATGAGATTCTCAATTTCTTCTGGGATTAATTCCTTTCCATAATTGGAATAGGGATTTAGAATAAATGTTGCTCCTTTAGCGACTCCGAATAAATCCTGTCCTTTTAAGCTTAAATAGGGCACCTCTTCTTTTATAATTCCTTTATCAAAAATTCTATTTGTCGATGTAAAAACAGGAATTTGTCCTTCCTCAAAAGTTACAAATTGAACAGTTGTATCCTTTTCTAAAGTATGAATCCCTTCTTCGGAAACAGATTGTTCACTTGTCAAAACATACAGTTGATTCCATAATAACTTCTGATAGAAATCTTTCTGCGCAGATATATTTGAGGCTGCTTGCTTTAAACTCTGTTCTAGTTCATTCTCAGGAAAAGTAGAGTCTGTTTTCTTTTTCTTAAATATGTCAAATATTCCCATTGTCTTGATGTTTGTTGCACTAGATTATTGAATTCTCAACGTGTGGCCTAATTGCACCTAACGG
>CANNEA010000022.1 GCA_947503525.1 uncultured Carboxylicivirga sp.
TGGTCGAAAAATCATGTTTTGATGCTGGAGTTTCCATCCCTAATGCTTCATGAGGTCTTACGTGATTATACTCCCGAACGAAGCGATTTAAGCGCTTTTGCTGCGCAATTAAATTGTAAGCCGCAGGCTTAGCACAAGCAGCCTTCAAATCGCGATGCATACGTTCATGTCGCCCATTCTGTTCTGGGTGAGCAGGGTCTGAAAAAACAGGCATTATTCCTAGCTCAATAAACCAATAGGATAGCCTGGTAAATCGTTGTATTGCGGCTACAGATCCAAACGGGCTTCCGTTATCAGTATGTATTTGTTTTGGGATGCCATACTTTCTAAAAACCTTTGTAAACTCTGACTTAGCTGATTGTAAATTTTCTTTATAATGTCCTTTTGCAGTAAATACAAACCTGCTTTTTGAGTCTGCAATGGTTAAGGGATGACAGTACTTTTTATTGCCCATTAAGAACTTTCCTTTATAATCGGCACTCCATACCTCATTACATGCTTTTGGGTCAAAAATGGGGTGAATTGGCTTAACTCTCCGCAGTCGTTTTTGAGGGATAACTAAACCGTGCTTTTTAAGGATATTATGTACTGTCAAAACAGTTGGGATAACTTCATCTGAATAATCCTTATACAACAACTTCCATATCTTTTTTGCTCCCCACAGTTTATGATTTTCTTTCAACTCAAGAATCCTGTTTACCACTTTTTCATTGGTTGCATGAGGATGTAAACCTCTGGGTTTTCTCGACAGTTCTCTTAATCCTTCATAGCCATCTTTCTCAAATCGAGCAATGATTTTGTAGGCGGTTGGTCGTGATATTTCAAACCTTTTACATAGTTCCGTAATGGTGTGTTTTCCTGTCCGCCATTCACAAATAAATTCAATTTTCTGTTCCATAATCGTTGTGTCTTTCCAAGGCATGGCAATTTGATTTTGGTTCAAATTGCAAGCTAAAAAGTGTAAACGATGTTTATATAACTTTGTAAAGGATGTTTGTATAACGTACC
>CANNEA010000023.1 GCA_947503525.1 uncultured Carboxylicivirga sp.
ACAGGTTTATTATCGTAGCAAATCATCCAAGAAAAAGAAACAAGAGCGAGCAGAGGCAGTTGTTGCTTTGGTACAAGGCATCAGAATGCAAATGCCTAGAATAGGAACGCGAAAACTATATCATATTTTACACGACTCCTTGAGAGAAATGAATGTTGGTAGAGATAAGTTATTTGCTATTCTAAGAGCGAATCATTTAGAAATAAAACCTCACAGGAGCTATCGAACCACGACTAATTCACACCATAGGTTCAAAAAGCATAAGAACTTAATCGAAACCCTGGAAATATCCAGGCCAGAGGAAGTATGGGTTTCTGATATAACGTATATCGGTAGTAGAGGTAATCATAGCTATTTATCATTGGTAACAGATGCATATTCAAAAAAGATTGTAGGGTATAATCTATCTGACAATCTAGGAACAGGAGGCGCTTTAAAAGCTCTTAAAATGGCCATAAAAAAGAGAGCTTATAAAGGACGAAAACTCATACATCACTCAGATAGAGGCATTCAATACTGTAGTGATGAATATCAAAAGGTGCTACAAAAGAATAAATTAATAGTTAGTATGACTGAGTCGTATGATCCATATGCTAATGCTATAGCAGAGAGAGTTAATGGAATCATAAAAGGTGAATTTGAGTTGGAGAAATATGCACAAAACAGACCGGTGCTAAAGGCTCTTGTCGCTGAAAGTATTGAAGTATATAATCGATATCGACCTCATCTTTCATGCTCCATGCTAACACCTGAACAGACGCATAAGCAGCAAAAATTAAAAATCAGAAAGTATCGAAAAAAATTAGTCCCCAAGGGTACCCTTGGGGACTAACGTGAATGTTATTATATTAGTCCAATAATCTGTAACGGTTATTTAGGACTAGTCA
>CANNEA010000024.1 GCA_947503525.1 uncultured Carboxylicivirga sp.
CATTAATTATGGAATTATTCTTGTATGTTTTTGTGCAATTGGGGAATGCCCTACAACGGCCTGCCGCATGAAGCGTAGCAGAGTCTCGGTGATTGTCCGTCCGCAGGACGACTAGACAATCTGCGGGAGTCTGCCCAACCAAAACCCCACTGCCGCCTGCTATGCTTTATTGCGGTTTGTTGTGGGTATGTTGCTTATTATTCGTTCAGGTCTTTTTTGTTTTCAATCCAGTCTGAAATAGTGTTAGTTATTGTGTAAAAATGTTTTCCACTAATGAAAAGTCCCCAGGTCAAACACTCTGAATATTCTAAATTGTCCTTATCAATTAAAACAGTTCCTAATATTAAATTCATATGAAAACCCGATTTGTCTTTAAACGAGTCTATTTCTTTCTTCAATTCGTTGTAAATATTCGTTGGACAAATAACTATTAAAAACGTTCCTAGTTCCTTAAAATATGGGAATTTTGCATATTTTTTAGTCATCGTGTTTCTAACTAAATTAAAATATTTAGAAAAGTCTGAAATAGATGATACATTATCTGGTAGTATAGAAACAACACACAAATTTCGAACGCCTAGTTTTCTCTCAGTCTTAAAAATTCGCAGAAATGATAGTTCTCCAACTTTTCCATTATCGAAGTCAACATATTTATGCTCAATTAATGAAATTTCCAATAAGTTTAGCAAATCTGTATATTTTTCTTCGGTCGTCATCTTGATTTTAGCGTTTTATGAATCTACTCGTTTATTAAAATTCTATTAGTAACTTTTTCTGTCCATTTAAATTTAATTGCTCAGTCTTGCAATGTTCGTTAAGATACATCGTTTACAAAAGTTATAGATTAGGGTTTACACTAAATTAGTTTCTAACCTTACTGATTGT
>CANNEA010000025.1 GCA_947503525.1 uncultured Carboxylicivirga sp.
ATTCGGAGCTATATACAAGGCCACTGCAAAGGCGAACAACGCCAAATCGTTGATTTGACTTTTAAAAATGAAAATATTAAAACTAAACCCAACGCTTCGGCTCTCCGCATTTTGAAAGGTTAGTAAGGCTAAAATTCCCTTACACACCATGCAACGAGACCGTTAGCAAAAATTATGAACATAGAATTTCCAATTATAAGAATTGACTCACAAAATTGGTTGGACTCTGAAGAATTAGTCCCACTATTTGACGGGTATATGTATTCTTCAAAATATCAAATTTATAAGGACTACTATCAGTACAAAGAGTTTGCTGATTGTAAAGGAAATATTTATAGAATCATTGACAGAATCCTTCCAACAAACTTCTGGAGAAATATATTTAGATTTTTACCTGGAGTATATAAAGTAAAGCTAGTTTTTATTTCAACTAGTAAGAAAATCGAACTAGAAGAATTACAAAGAGACATAATCAAAGGAATTAAAAGATTCGATACTAATGACACAAAAGAAGCATCTGAAAATTGGATTAAAGAAATTTTAAATTCTAAAAATATAAGAGAAGTTCTTACAGGAGAAAATAATAAATAACTTTTGCTAACACGCTGCCATAGCGCATTTCGGGGTTCGTAGCATTTTGGAAAGTCCTTAGATTCGGCGAACAGCGCCAAAAGGCCGATTTGGCTTAAAAATGAAAAGTTAAAACAAATACAACGCTTTGGCTTCGCTCAATTTGGAAAGATTGTAAGGTTAAAAATCCCTCACAGCGCCATGCAGCGAGACCGTTAGGTGCAATTAGGCCACACGTTGAGAATTCAATAATCTAGTGCAACAAACATCAAGACAATGGGAATATTTG
>CANNEA010000026.1 GCA_947503525.1 uncultured Carboxylicivirga sp.
TTTGCCAACGGTCTCGCTGCATGGCGTCGAAAGGGGATATTGACTTTACTTTCTTTCCAAATTTAGCTGAGCCAAAGCGTTGAATTTTGTTTTAACTTTTCATTTTAAGGCCAAATCAAGGATTTGGCGATGATTGCCATTGCTAGCTGGTTCAAATTTATGCGAACCCCTTTTGCGCTATTGCAGCGTGTTGTAGCCAGTTTTTATTGTTGTTAATCATTTATTTATCAGTCCACCCTGGTGATTTGCAAGTACCACCAATTATTTTCCAAGTCTTAGTTTGATTGTCATAAACAAATCTGAAATCTGGTATGTATCCATTTGTCCCACCGCACGCAAGTGAATAATTTGCTTCTCGAAAATGCAATCCATTTTTAAAGAAAATTCCTTTTTTTACTTTTAATGCTAAATCGCCGAAGTTAATATCAATCGTATCGTTTGAAATCTGTTTATGAGTAACTCTATATAACTTTAATGTTTTTTCGTGTTTATAGGCGTAATCAAATAATTCATCGGATGACAGAAATTTATAAACACTATTTTGGTTAAAATTATTTTTAATCCTCTCAGTTTGCTCGTTTGGCTCAATGAATTTCCATCCACTCGATATTTGTAAATCAATCCGACTGTTTAAGGCTTTTATATAAATGCTATCCAGTGTCTGTTTGTCAAATGTCTCTTGATTCTTAGTTGTTGCTTTAAGCAATAAGTTAATCTG
>CANNEA010000027.1 GCA_947503525.1 uncultured Carboxylicivirga sp.
CTGCGGGGAAGTGCAAATAACTATTAATCCGCAGATTTCTGAATGGGGCAACCCGGCTAGTTGAAGGCTAGTCATCCTTTCGAGGAAGCAAACCCGGGGAACTGAAACATCTAAGTACCCGGAGGAAGAGAAAACAAGAGTGATTCTGCAAGTAGCGGCGAGCGAACGTGGAACAGCCCAAACCAAGAATGTTTCGGCATTTTTGGGGTTGTAGGACCTGCGTAATCAAATAAAAAAGAAGTGGAATGCTTTGGAAAGAGCAACCAGAGACGGTGATAGTCCGGTACACGTAATTTTTTAGGCGAGGCGGGTATCCTGAGTAGTGCGGGACACGAGAAATCCTGTATGAATCTGCCGGGACCATCCGGTAAGGCTAAATACTCCTGAGAGACCGATAGAGAACCAGTACCGTGAGGGAAAGGTGAAAAGCACCCCGAACAGGGGAGTGAAATAGTACCTGAAACCGTACACTTACAAGCGGTTGGAGCCAGTTTACTGGTGACAGCGTGCCTTTTGCATAATGAGCCTACGAGTTACTTCTCACTAGCAAGGTTAAGATTTTAAGGATCGGAGCCGAAGCGAAAGCGAGTCTGAATAGGGCGTTATAGTTAGTGGGAGTAGACGCGAAACCGAGTGATCTACCCATGATCAGGTTGAAGCTGTGGTAACACACAGTGGAG
>CANNEA010000028.1 GCA_947503525.1 uncultured Carboxylicivirga sp.
TGCTTATCCCGAGTAATCTACAGGTGGAAACTATTGTTTCTTCTTGATCTGTTCTGAATCGCTCGACTGCTCGGGTAAGGAGTTTTTTCGTATCGGAATATTAAACTCTTTCTCAGCCATATCAATCATCATATCAAAGAATATCGCTTTTTTATCTGAGCGCTCCGCTTGATGTTCTAGAAAAGCTTTTTGCTTCTCCAATAATTTAACTTTTTGCTCAAGTTCTAATATCTTTTGGTCTTTAGATTTAGGCATATGCGATGGCGTTTGATTATCCCAGTCAAAGTTACCATATTTTCTAAGCCAATTTGTTACTGTGCGATCGCCTTGTATGCCATACTTATTTTTTGCAGCATTAACACTTAACTCACCTTTTTCAACTTCTTCGACAACTTTTAATTTAAAAGCCATTGTATAATCTTTTTGAGTACGCTTAACATACTTGGCTTTAGTTCCTTTATTCATAACATTACTTTTTGTGTAACGCTATTTCAGGACTAGACATTCAATAGATAAAAAAAGCG
>CANNEA010000029.1 GCA_947503525.1 uncultured Carboxylicivirga sp.
GGGGGATTAGCTCAGCTGGCTAGAGCGCCTGCCTTGCACGCAGGAGGTCATCGGTTCGACTCCGATATTCTCCACACGATAGTTAAATGGACTATAAGAAAAATAGACTATACTACTATCAAACAAGACAGATGAAAGAAATAAACGGATAAAAGAAAAGTCTATTATCTAATTTCTATGTGTCTAAACATCTTAATGAAGAGAGATATAATGGTTTAAAATTCAGTTCGATTCTGAATGTATCACTAAGCTGACAAAAGCGGACTAAGATTAGAGCCTTAGGAAGCGAAAAGCTAGACGATCTTTGACATATTGGCAACACAAATAAAATCATAAACACCAACTACGGTGTATAGAGAAAGTAAATAAGAGTGTACGGGGAATGCCTAGGCTCTCAGAGGCGAAGAAAGACGTGATAAGCTGCGATAAGCTGCGGGGAAGTGCAAATAACTATTAATCCGCAGATTTCTGAATGGGGCAACCCGGCTAGTTGAAGGCTAGTCATCC
>CANNEA010000030.1 GCA_947503525.1 uncultured Carboxylicivirga sp.
GTTATTTTGACCTTAGCCAGTACCAGTAACCCAAGTGTAGTCGTTGGTACAACTAATCAAGCCACTGTTACCATTACCGATAACGATGTTGCTACTTTATCTATTGTTGCAACTACTCAGGCCGCTGAAGATGCAACAAACGGATTGTTTACAATTACATCTACTGTGGCTGTACCAACTGCAACTACCATTAACCTTAACAGAACGGGTACAGCAACGGCTGGCACGGATTACACGGCTATTCCGGCAACGGTTATTCTTCCTGCTAATGCAACATCAGTTACCATTCCTGTGACCGTGACTAGTGATGCGCTGATTGAAGGTAACGAGACCGTTATTTTGACCTTAGCCAGTACCAGTAACCCAAGTGTAGTCGTTGGTACAACTAATCAAGCCACTGTTACCATTACCGATAACGATGTTGCTACTTTATCTATTGTTGCAACTACTCAGGCCGCTGAAGATGCAACAAACGGATTGTTTACAATTAC
>CANNEA010000031.1 GCA_947503525.1 uncultured Carboxylicivirga sp.
GTGTGGAGAATATCGGAGTCGAACCGATGACCTCCTGCGTGCAAGGCAGGCGCTCTAGCCAGCTGAGCTAATCCCCCGTTAATTGAGATACTAGATGTTAGACGATTAGACATTTAGATGATTTACAGTTTGTAAATGGTCTAGTAATCTAGTGTTCTATTATCTAGCGTCTTGTTAATGGTAGTCCCGGGCAGACTTGAACTGCCGACCCCTACATTATCAGTGTAGTGCTCTAACCAACTGAGCTACGGGACTGTTGCAGTGTCTCCCCGTTAGATTATTAGACGTTTAGAGTCCTAGACGTTTAGAGTATCTCCTAATGGCCTATTATCTAACTATCTAGCCATCTATTACGGATTGCTTGACGCTGTATTTATGAATAGTACAATGGTAAAAGTAAATACCCAAAGGTATTTAAACGTTTCTCCAGAAAG
>CANNEA010000032.1 GCA_947503525.1 uncultured Carboxylicivirga sp.
ATATTTTCATTTTTAAAAGTCAAATCAACGATTTGGCGTTGTTCGCCTTTGCAGTGGCCTTGTATATAGCTCCGAATCCCTTATGCACTATGCAGCGTGTTGTAGGGCGTTATTTATTTTTTGTTCTGACTTTTTTAGTAATGATATTTCTTGTCTTCGATAGAAAGTCCAGCCGAATAATAATACAAAAGCATTTATGAAGTTAATCCAAATTGGAACATCAGCTTTGCCATTTAATTGTATAATTAAAAATCCAATACATGATGCTAAGTACAAGAGAATCTCTGGTCTAAGTTTTGATTTCAGAGTAAGACGTGTCTTAATATCATTTTCGAAATCTAAATTGACATATATTCTAATTCCGCCTGTAATTCCGTAATTCGACAAAGTCCCAATAGA
>CANNEA010000033.1 GCA_947503525.1 uncultured Carboxylicivirga sp.
CCATCCACTTCCGCATCGTCTTGTCCGGTTACAGTCACGGTTTGTGCCTGATCCCAGTTGGCTGATGTGAAGGTTAAGGTGCTTACATCCAAACTGCCTTCTGTTGCATCTAAGCCTGTAATGTCGATTACCACATCTGATGTTGGCTGTGTATTCAATACCAAATCAAAGGCATCGCTTGTTCCGGCTTCTGATGTTTCTGTTGAACTTCCTGTTAGAGTCACGTTTAAACCGGCAGAATCATTATCCATGTTGGTGACATCAACAGTTGTGCTCATGCCATCATAAGAATCGTCGGATGAGCCATCGTTAACGGCTAGCGTTAAAGTATAATCAATATCGCCATCTACTTCTGCATCGTCCTGACCAGTTATAGTCACGGTCTGTGC
>CANNEA010000034.1 GCA_947503525.1 uncultured Carboxylicivirga sp.
CCGGTTTAAGTGTTACTTTAACAGGAAGTTCAACCGAAACATCAGAATCTGGTACAACAGATGCCTTTGATGTGGTATTGAATACTCAACCTGCATCAGATGTTGTGATCGACATTACAGGCTTAGATGAAACAGAAGGTAGTTTGGATGTAACATCATTAACCTTCACATCAGCCAACTGGGATCAGGCACAAACCGTGACTGTAACCGGACAAGACGATGCGGAAGTGGATGGTGATATTGATTATACATTAACACTAGCCGTTAACGATGGCTCATCCGACGATACTTATGATGGCATGAGTACAACTGTTGATGTCACCAA
>CANNEA010000035.1 GCA_947503525.1 uncultured Carboxylicivirga sp.
TTGATGTCACCAATATCGATAATGATACTGCCGGTTTAAGTGTTACTTTAACAGGAAGTTCAACCGAAACATCAGAAGCCGGTACAACAGATGCCTTTGATGTGGTGCTGAACACACAGCCAACATCAGATGTGGTAATCGACATTACAGGCTTAGATGCCACAGAAGGTAGCATAGATGTAAGCACCTTAACCTTCACATCAGCCAACTGGGATCAGGCACAGACCGTGACTATAACTGGTCAGGACGATGCAGAAGTAGATGGCGATATTGATTATACTTT
>CANNEA010000036.1 GCA_947503525.1 uncultured Carboxylicivirga sp.
GCAGACTTGAACTGCCGACCCCTACATTATCAGTGTAGTGCTCTAACCAACTGAGCTACGGGACTGTTGCAGTGTCTTCCCAAGTTAGCTGTTAGGTGATAGGTCTTAGGTTTTAGTTATCAGGCCTTAGCTTTAACTAACACCTAGCCTTTAATACCTAACACCTAAGCCTAATGGCTTTTGGTTTTGCTTGACGCTGTATTTATGAATAGTACAATGGTAAAAGTAAATACCCAAAGGTATTTAAACGTTTCTCCAGAAAG
>CANNEA010000037.1 GCA_947503525.1 uncultured Carboxylicivirga sp.
AAAGTATAATCAATATCGCCATCTACTTCTGCATCGTCCTGACCAGTTATAGTCACGGTCTGTGCCTGATCCCAGTTAGCTGATGTGAAGGTTAAGGTGCTTACATCCAAACTGCCTTCTGTTGCATCTAAGCCTGTGATGTCGATTACCACATCTGATGTTGGCTGTGTGTTCAGTACCACATCAAAGGCATCTGTTGTACCAGATTCTGATGTTTCGGTTGAACTTCCTGTTAAAGTAACACTTAAACCGG
>CANNEA010000038.1 GCA_947503525.1 uncultured Carboxylicivirga sp.
TTCTAACACTCATGTATAAAGCAAGTTTGCTGGTGGTTTAAAAATAACTTCAAAAAACATTGGGTTTGCATTTGCAATTAAGAAATAAAGTTCTTTAATTTGCAGCCGCTTTGAGAGAAACGGATGGTGTTTTTCGGGAACTAAAGACGAGAGTTTACGGGGGGAGGCGGATTTTTTGAGGCCAGAGTTTAAGGTTAGGTTATGGAGTTAGGGAAGCGGTATTAAATAGCAATTT
>CANNEA010000039.1 GCA_947503525.1 uncultured Carboxylicivirga sp.
GTGTGGAGAATATCGGAGTCGAACCGATGACCTCCTGCGTGCAAGGCAGGCGCTCTAGCCAGCTGAGCTAATCCCCCATTGTTAGTTGTTAGGTTATAGTACTTAGGTTTTAGTTTTTTCTAACACCTATAGCCTAATACCTACCATCTGTTTTTGGTAGTCCCGGGCAGACTTGAACTGCCGACCCCTACATTATCAGTGTAGTGCTCTAACCAACTGAGCTACGGGACT